>NZ_JADPQG010000001.1 GCF_015687175.1 Reinekea sp. G2M2-21
TAATCTAAGAATTAGCGTCGGGCAGGCAATAACTGCAAAGAACAAACCCCATTATCAGAAGCTTTAGTTCGGAATACTGTAGTTTGGTGGGTCTGTAAGGCAAACATTGATTGACAGGGCAATGCCTTGGGAATTGACGTAAATCTTCTCTCAGCTGGTGATCTTTTCTTTTAAGAGGGGATTAACTCTGCTTATCAGAGAACCGTCAAATGGGTATTCAAGCCCGGTTATCTTGCTGTAAATCGATTGTAGCGAGCGTTGGATCGCTTCTGTCCATTCCCTGTTAATATATCCACCTCGTACCGCACGCAGGTATTCATCTTCGTCTTTCAGTTCTGTTGTCATATCTGGATGCACAATAATGTCCAGATCCAAGTCAAGAGTGTCAAAACCTGAGCAGACTCTTCGATAAGGCAGTTCAAAATTAACGTAATAACCCAAGAAGCGATTATCACATGCCCGCCAAAACAGCTGCACTGAATAGAAATTCGTCAAATTCTTAACAATCAAAACATGATTATGTTTCCATTGGGATTCGATCATATTCCAATGACCTGTCTGACTAATTTGCCAGCGTTGATTAGCGAACTCTGGATTGTTTAAATAGCCTTCGGTAATACAAAACCGACTGCCTTCTGCATACCAGAGGAGCGTTTGGTCTGACCTATCTTCTAGTACATCAACTTCGCGTATAGCCCAAGGTTTCTGCCCTATCATTTCTCGTAACTGAATTTTTTGTCCCTGTTTAAAGAGCATTGATGGTGGTGGTTCCTAGTTTGTTTCAGAGAGCCTTGAATATATGCTAAATCCAGGTAATAAAAAACCCGAGGGCTTTCGCGCTCGGGTTTCTAGAAAAGTAGGCTATCTTATTTGGCCGCTGCTTTACGCTCTTTCTCCTCAGCGATTACTTTTTCAGAAACGCTGGCAGGGCAAGGCAGATAGTGGCTGAATTCCATAGAGAACTGACCACGGCCTGACGTCATCGTACGCAGGTGACCAATGTATCCGAACATTTCAGACAGAGGTACATCTGCTTTAATGCGAACACCTGTCGCGCCCGCTTCCTGATCTTTGATCATGCCGCGGCGACGGTTTAAGTCACCAATAACATCACCAACGTGATCTTCAGGCGTGAACACGTCAACTTTCATGATCGGTTCAATCAACTGAGGCTTCGCCTTAGGGATAGACTGACGGAAAGCGCCCTTAGCCGCGATTTCAAAAGCGATTGCAGAGGAGTCTACCGCGTGGTAACCACCGTCGTACAATTCAACCTCAACGTCTAATACTGGGAAGCCAGCTAACACGCCTTCTTCCATCATAGACTTAAAGCCTTTCTCAACTGCAGGCCAGAATTCTTTAGGTACGTTACCACCAACAACTGTTGATTCGAACTTGAAGCCAGAACCTGGTTCACCAGGACGGATTCTGTAATCGATTTTACCGTACTGACCAGAACCACCAGACTGTTTCTTGTGCGTGTAAGAGTCTTCAACAGGCGTTGTGATCGTTTCACGGTAAGCCACCTGTGGTTGACCAACTTCCAACTCAACACCGTAGGTGCGCTTCAGAATGTCGACTTTAATATCCAGGTGAAGTTCACCCATACCTTTCAGAATGGTTTCACCAGAATCTTCATCGGTTTCAACCTGGAATGAAGGATCTTCTGCAACCATTTTACCGATCGCAATACCCATTTTTTCTGAACCGCCTTTGTCTTTAGGCTTAACCGCAATCGAGATTACAGGCTCAGGGAAGATCATCGGTTCCAGCGTGCATGGGTGCTTAGGATCACACAACGTGTGGCCTGTCTGTACGTTTTTCATGCCTACTACAGCAATGATGTCACCGGCGTGCGCAGTACTGATCTCAGTACGGTCGTTTGCGTGCATCTCTACCATCCGGCCAATACGCTCGGTCTTGCCGGTTGCAGAGTTAAGTACTGTGTCGCCCTTGTTCATGACACCTGAGTAGATGCGGATAAAGGTCAGGGCACCGAAACGGTCGTCCATGATTTTGAACGCCAATGCGCGCAATGGCTCATCAGTTGAAACCGTTGCAACTTCGCCAGTTGGTTCTCCTGTTTCGGAGTCGGTCAACTCTTGCGGATCAACTTCGGTTGGCGACGGCAGGTAGTCAACAACCGCGTCCAACACCAACTGAACACCCTTGTTCTTGAAAGCAGAACCACAGTAGGTTGGGAAGAAAGCCATCGTGCGGGTACCGGCTCGGATACAACGCTTGATGTCTTCCAGTGAAGGCATCTCACCTTCCATGTAAGCCATCATCAGGTCGTCGTCCATCTCAACTGCCGTTTCGATCAGTTTTTCATGATACTCTTCGACCTTGTCAACCATATCTGCTGGAACGTCCTGAACTTCATAGTTTTCAGGTAAACCAGAGTCATCCCAAACATAGGCTTTCTTAGTCAGAATGTCGACAACGCCCACGAAGTCGTCTTCGATGCCGATTGGCAGAGTCATAACAAGAGGGTTTGCCGCCAGTACGTTGCGAACCTGGTCAACAACACGGTAGAAGTCCGCACCCATACGGTCCAGCTTGTTCACGAAAATAACTCGAGCTACTTCAGAGTCGTTCGCATAACGCCAGTTAGTTTCTGACTGAGGCTCAACACCGCCAGATCCACAGAAAACGCCGATACCACCATCCAATACTTTCAGAGAACGGTAAACTTCAACAGTGAAGTCAACGTGCCCCGGTGTATCAATGATGTTCATACGGTGATCTTTCCAGAAACAAGTTGTGGCAGCCGATTGAATCGTAATGCCGCGTTCTGCTTCCTGTTCCATGAAGTCAGTTGTTGACTCACCATCATGTACTTCACCGGTTTTATGAATTTTACCGGTTAATTTCAAAATACGTTCAGTAGTGGTTGTCTTACCCGCGTCTACGTGAGCGAAGATACCAATATTTCTGTAATGTGATAAATCTGCCATGGCTGCCTAACTTATTAGTCGGATTAAATAGGCGCGGTAGTTTACAGGATCCTGAGAAAATTTTTAGTACTATTTTTTAATTTTACGCACCATATTATCCTGCGGAAGTGCCAGGATTCTGCGGTAAGTTGTTGTTATATAAAGGAAAGTTTATGGTTTCTTGTTTTGGAATGGCATTGCGGATAAGAAAAAAAATCAACTGATCGACGTTCAAATGCTGTTTTTGCGCGGTTTTTATCCGATTTCACTAAGTTTAAGATGGGGGGCAGGCGACTCTGGTGTCCCCCAAAATTAGCCATGAAGGCCCTGTTATCTGCTATTTTTTATGGCTTAGTGTTCAGCGATTTACCCAATTGCGCCTTCAGCGCTTCAAAGGTCGCCTGTTTGACTTCCTGTTCAAGCTCAATAGGTTGTGCGTCCGGTATTAAAGTTGATGAGTCCAGCGTCGGCGCTTCATCGCTCGATGGGTCCGTCGCTAAAGGCTGAGGCATGAGTTGAGACTCAAGATAATCAACAGCTTCAATGGATCCCTGGATTTTTTCATCATCTCCCTGCCAGTTTTCAATCCGGGAGACTAGTTTATCGATTACACTCTGAATTTCTTCAGCACTGGGTTTTTTTTCTTCAACCCAGCTTCGAGCGCTTTCGGCAGATGTGGACATGGTGACTCCAATACAAATTAACAATGATCAAACAGGCTTGGTGGAATTGTATCCCGAATGGAACCAGAATTCAGGACTGTTCGACTTATTGAAGCACCAGGTTGTGTGGCAGAGGCGTACAATCCGTCTGTTTGGTAAAACTCATCCAATCCCTCGACTGGAAAGTTGGGTAGGCGATGCAGGCGTATGTTACGCCTACAGCGGGCAAACCTATGTTGCGTCTGGGTGGCCAGATGCCTTACTGCCAATTGTTGAGTCGCTCAGGCGTCAATTTGGTTGGCAAGCCAACGGTGCGTTGTTGAATTATTACCGTAATGGCAGCGATAGTATGGGTTGGCATAGCGACGATGAGCCTGAGCTTGGTCCCAATCCTTCGCTTGCTATTCTTTCGTTGGGCGCTTCTCGGGAAATGCAATTGCGCAATATTGAGGACCCAAGTCAAAAGCTAAGCGTTAACCTAACCCCGAGTAGCTTATTGTGGATGCATGGTGCGGTACAGCACCATTGGCAGCATGCGCTACCCAAACGCGCACGCAGTGAAGAGAGGATCAGTGTGACATTTCGGAAAATTATTAGCTGAATATTCGGGTTCGTGGGCTGTAATCAGATGCCCGCGGCTATCTCATCAGCGTCACGATAAAGATCTGACATCTTGTCAAATATAGCGTTTTTGATGTTTTGTTTCTCGAAGTCAGACCGCGTGTGTAGTTCAGACAACTTGATGCGATGCAGGTGCAGGCACGGCGTATTTGAGTCAAATTCTCGTAGGTCGCCTTTTATCAATATTGGCAGGAATGGATCTGAGTCATCACCAGTTCGTACCATCTTTTTTAGTGCAAGGCGGATAGGCAAAGGAACGGGTTTTACCGTTTGGTTTTTGTATTTAACAATAACGAACAATCCACTTTTGCCGATCAATGCGCCCGGTACAATAAACAGACCCGTATCGCGCACGGCATTCGATGTAACATTGTGAAAGGTGTCATGAAAGGCATAGGGGTTTGGCAAAACAACCATCTTGCCGTTCTCTGAATTCGGGAAGTTAATGGTGTAGTTGGTATACACTTGCTCGACGGATGGCGAATAAACACACAGGCGTGATTCAAACCGCGTGACAAAGTTTTTCGCCAAGTCGCGTTGATTGAAATTTTCAAGGCTCCAGACCAGATCATTATTGGCCTGTTGTGTGTTGTGTGCGGCAGTCATCGGTTTACTCCATTCTTGCACCAACGTTAATATAGTGCTTCTGACGTGATTTGACAGCTAATTTGCGATTCATAATCGCATTTATGTGAAGTGGTCAACATGTCAAACGGCGTTCTTAGGCTATGTTGACAGTATTCCGACGCTTATCATCGGTTTTTGGTCAATATTTGGTTTTTGTCAAATTTTAATGCAGTTTTTAAACAGTGTTTGTAAGTTTACCGGAGTTCAGATGGCAGATGTAGTAAAGAATTTAATTAAGCTTTTGGAGTTAGAGTCAATTGGCGAAAGTAAGTTCCGTGGCCATTCTCAGGATTTGGGGTATGCTAAGTTATTTGGGGGCCAGGTCATTGGCCAAGCACTGTCGGCCGCATCCCAAACTCAATCTGAGCGCTCCGCACATTCCTTACACGCGTATTTTATCCGTCCTGGTGACGCTCAATACCCCATAGAATTTGATGTGGAAAACGTGCGGGATGGACGATCTTTCAGCGTTCGCCGCGTTATTGCTAGTCAATTCGGTAAACCGATTTTGGCGCTGACCGCCTCATTTCAGAAGGAAGAAGAAGGGATTGAGCATCAGATTGCCATGCCTAATGTTCCTGGGCCGGATGTGTTGGAACCGGAACTGAAACTGTTCCGTGATCACGCCAAGGAGATACCAGAGCGAGTGCGCAGTCAGTTTACCGCGGACCGCCCCATCGAATATCGTATTGTCGAAGCGCAAAACCCGTTTCGCCCTCGTCATGGCATTGCCAAGCGTCACATGTGGATCCGGTCGACATCGCGCTTGCCGGATAATCCACTGATTCATCAATCGATGCTCGCCTACACCACAGATTACGGCTTTCTCGAAACGGCGCTGATGCCGCACGGGATATCGATTGCACACCCGGGGTTGACGATTGCCAGCTTAGATCACGCGATTTGGTTCCACCGTTCTTTCCGTTTGGACGATTGGCTGCTTTATGTCGCGGACAGTCCGACCACCGGTGGCGCGCGCGGTTTTGTTCGTGGCCAGATCTTTGATCAGCAAGGCCGTTTGGTCGCGAGTACGACACAGGAAGGCCTCATTCGCTTGCAGGATGAGCATTCATGACGCCAATAACGCTCGCCATCACCGGCGCTTCCGGCGCTCCCTATGCTCGCCGGTTATTGCAGGTATTGCTTGACGGAGATTTTCATGTCCATTTATTGATTTCCAAAGCAGCACAAATGGTGATGGCTGTGGAGGATGGCGAAGCCTGGCCCGCGCATCACGAAAAACTGATCGCTCATATTCGGCAGACGATATCAGAAGGCGGGGCGTTATCCGTTTACGGCAAAGAGGATTGGATGAGTCCCGTTGCCTCCGGGTCCGGAGCACCACAAACGATGATCGTTTGTCCGTGCTCAACAGGGTCATTAGCGAGTATTGCCACCGGACAAAGTGATAATCTTATTGAGCGCGCCGCCGACGTGGTGTTGAAGGAGTCGGGGAAATTAATTCTGGTTGTCCGGGAAACCCCGTTAAGCGAAATACATATACAGAACATGCTGACCGCGAAAAAAGCCGGGGCAATTATTTTACCCGCTTCACCCGGGTTCTATCATCAACCGACACAGATCTCCGATCTGATCGATTTTATTGTTGCCCGCATACTCAAGTCAGCGGGTATTGAGCAATCGTTGCTAAAGCCTTGGGGGGCTGATCAATGAGCTGATTTTTGCAGTTGCTTTATCAGCCCGACGCGTTGTTGGTGCATCGCATCGCCAATGGCTTTTCCTTCAAACCCCTGTTCAACGAACGCCTGTGCGGATACCCCTTGGCATTGCTCCAGGCAGCGGGCCAGAAACGCTGCTTGAGGATACGGCGTACGTTCTAATCCTGAACGTCCCTGGGCATCTGCCTGGCAGGCTATGGCGAATTGTGCAATCCGCTCCGGTTGCCGGAACCCATTCAGGTTGTTGAGTAGCTTCACAACACTCGACGCTTTCAGCGCAAAAATATTATGGCAATGAGTATGGAAACGAGCCACATGCTCACATAGGGTGGCTGTTTTTACCGGCCATTTGTGTTTTTTGGCAATGCGCTTAATGAGGTCGGCTCCGGCACCTTCATGACCATGATGCGATGGCAAAATGTCTTCAGGCGTTAGGCCTTTGCCGAGGTCATGACAGAGGGTTGCCATTAACACATCGACGTCATCGGTAAGTTGTCTGGCGATGTCGAGTGCTTTCAAGGTGTGAATGCCTGTATCGATTTCCGGATGCCAGCGAAAAGGTTGCGGAACGCCGAACAGGGCATCCAATTCCGGAAAGATAATGTTTAACGCGCCGATTCGCTTCAATACCCTGAAATACTCACTGGGTGACGGGCTGGACAAGGCTCTCGAAGTCTCCGACCAAACACGCTCCGCAACCAGATGTTCCAGCTCGCCACTGTTAACCATCTCGCGCAGCAGCTGCTCTGTTTCGTCGGCAATGGTAAAACCAAGATGACAGAAACGCGCGCTGAAACGGGCGATACGCAATACCCTTAATGGATCTTCTCGGAATGCATCGGAGACGTGTCGCAGCTTGCGGTCTGCAATGTCCCGCTGACCCTGGAATGGATCTATCAATTTACCGTTCTCGTCCATTGCGATGGCGTTTATGGTGAGGTCTCGGCGCAGTAGGTCATCTTCCAGGCTGACGGTGTCATCGAATACGACGTCGAATCCGGTATAGCCATGGCCAGATTTTCGTTCGGTTCTGGCCAACGCGTATTCTTCTTTGGTGTTTGGGTGTAGAAACACCGGGAAGTCGGCGCCGACCTGTTGATAGCCCATCTCAATGAGTTGCTCAGGGTTTCCACCGACAATAACCCAGTCTTTGTCTTTCACGGGTAGGTTCAACAGAAAGTCGCGTACTGCACCACCGACGAGATATGTTTGCATAGTCTGTTTTTTAGTTTTGAAAAGTAATGAGCGACCAGTATAAACAAAAACGCCCCGAATTTCGGGGCGTTTATTTCGCTGAACCCTAAAGTTAGAAGTTCACCGAGAATTGCACCACGGCGCCAGCATCCTGAACTAAGGTTGTTGGGTCATCGAACTTCGGTTTAACCCAGGCTGACAGATCTAAACCGGTTCCAAAAGGTGTTAAGCCAATGCCTCCGGAGATTACAGAGCTGTCTGCCACGCTTAAGTTGGCGCGATAGCCGGCCCGCAACGCGGCCCAACCATAGGCGTTTAACTCACCACCGATACCGAGGTAACGTGTGGGCACCCCATACTTCAGCGGTTTGTTTTCTGTAATGTCCAGATCAATGGCAACTTTTGTGAACCGGGTTTCGTGTGCACCGCCAATACGTAACTTCGGACGAATGAGCAACTCTGTACCTGACTTACTTTCCAGCGTCCATGGAATGATGTCTTTCAACGCCACACCGGCACGGAGCCTGCCATAGAAATCCCAAGATTTAGCCGCACCAACGTCGATATTGGCAATTAGAGTAGAGGTGGAATTCTCTTGCAACAGGCTCATGGGGTCAGATTGAATTGTGCCGAGGTCATCTTCAAAAGTTGCTAAGCCAAATGTCTTTTCAAAAATATTGACAGATTGCAATTTTGGCGTGACACCAACGGCGACATACTCCCCTTGAATGGTGAATTGCCGTGCCAACGAAATCCCGATTTCGGAAATATTAGCACCCACGACATCCATCGTTGTTTCAAGTTCGTCCACTGTCGGAACATCAATGTCGGTGCTGCCCGTTGTTGAAAGGACTTCACCATTGAAGTTGATGACAGTGTCTAATTCAGTGTTTACATCGGCTTGTTCTGCTTCTACTACAGCAAAAAGGGTATCGAGTGTGTTTGCCCAGGTTTGCACGTCTGTTGCGTATGCTGCATCGCCAGCAGGACCGACTGCGTAGTCTGCACGATCGGGTACCGTTGCTACATGATCAGAAACATCTTGGTTTGCGGCTGCCAATTCGGTCATTTGATTTGTGGTATTGGTTGCATTGGTCGTTAAACCCACCAAATCATTGGAAACTCCACTCAACAGCGAGGCGTCGTTTGAGCTCAATGATAAATTCACTCCGACCACTGAGTTTGTCGATACGCTGAGCGCCATGCCCAGTTGTTTGCCAGGGAGAGCAATGTTAAGGATATCCATTCCCACCCCAAGTTGAAGTGGCTTGTCGTTTAACGACTCGATACCGTCAACGGCACCATCAACGGCGGTTGAAAGGTTGAGGGCCTGTGTTTTGGTTACATCAATTTGTGAATTCAAGGTATTGGTGTTGTTGGTTAGGCTTGTTGAAGCTGCCTGTAGATCCGGAATGTTAGTTGTATCATCAATCGTTCCATTATCTCCCGCATCCGCTAAAATTTGGTCAATTTCAGTCGCAATAGTGGTGATGTTGTTGCCTATATTTGTGAATACCGTGTCGAGAGATTCGGTAGAGCCACCGTCTCCATTCACTGCGACGTTAAACGCATCTACATCTATATTCTGGAAATCATCCAACGTGCCGCCGGTAAAAAAATCTTCTCCGGCTTTGATCAAACCCAGTGAGTCATCAACAAAAAACTTAACGGTGGGGAGTGTTAAGCCAAAATCTTTGCTGTCCTGATAGTCGGCCAATAATCCCGGGTTAAACTGAAATGCTCCCTGTGGGCGTGAAGAGGCAACGCCGGTATTTCCCATGGCGTTAGACGGCGCGTCGTTGCCAGTAAAAGGGGTCGCCATAGCGCTGCCAGCCAGTGCGATAGAGATAGACAGAATCGTTTTCTTCATAGGATTGCCTGTTAATTCATACATAGTCAGTGTGGTGAGTTTAGTCGGTGTTGGCGGGTAAGCCAAAAAAATGGCTGAAATTGTGTTGGATTCAAAAAAATTGCGAGAACGGAGAGTCATGGTGTCAATCGAGAGTTTCCTATGGCGAGTTACCGCCCCGTTTGCGGTCGCAAACTCTTTTTGAGCAATAGCACGGTTGACATTTAACGGCATTCATATCGTTTATGCCTTCAAAACAGCCCTTTCTCTATTGAACTGAATTTGTTTTCAAATTTGCTAAGGCTTTCAAAACCAACGCCGATAACTCTGTTAATACAGCCAATTGCACAGCACCAATGGAGTTATTTATGACAGTCCGCAATCTTATTATCAGCATCCTGGTGATGCTCATGGCCAGCAGTTGCAGCATTTGGCCATTCAACAGTAAGTCCAAAAAAGTGGATGAGATCGTGTCTCAGGTGCAGCAGATCAATGAAAAACTGCCACCGATGGAACCCATGGTTTTGCGGGTGACCGGTTATGGTGCGATAAACCCGACTGCACGGGGGCTGACTGAGGTACAGAAGCGACTTCTGGCCATGCGCTCGTCCAAGCTGGATGCCTACCGAACTCTGGCAGAACGCGTTTACGGTACACAAATAATCGGTAATTCGACGGTTGAAAACCTGGTCGTGCAAAATGATCAATACCGTGCCTTTGTGGATGCTCACATTCTGGGTGCCAAGGTGGTTTATTCGGAAGTGATGGCAGACGGCAGTTATGAAACGATGGTCGAAATGGTGATCGATGAGGGCTTCCGCAATTGTCTGGCGAATCAGAACAATGGCAAGCGCAACAATACCTGTGCATCTGATGCGGTGCACGATTTGGACTCTCTCACCCGCAGCAGTCTGTCCAGTCAGGGAGTCGAAGCGGCAGGTTCTGGCCTGTATTTCATCGAATAATCAACAACTCAGGATAGGAGAACCGCTATGATCCGCTTCATTCGCTTTACCGTTTGCGCGTGGTTACTGTTCTGCGTGTCCTATGCCCCATTTGGTTTCGCTGCGGACATGAATTTGGTTCAGGTCGACGCTGAAGGGATCTCGCCAATCGAATATAACGACGAAAACAGCGCCCGGTTGCGGGCCATGCGCAATGCCATTGAAAATGCCTCCATGCAAGTCAGTGCAAATGTACAGTCGACCCAGGTGATAGAAAACGGAAATTTAACCGTTGATTATCTGCGTATTAATTCTGCGGCAAAGGTTACCGATATCCGCATTATTTCCGAAGGCCGCGATGGTGACCTCTATCGTGTTCGGATTATGGCGAAGGTATCACCCGATCAGATCTGTGCCAATGTCATGGCCAACCATTATCGAAAGTCGGTCGCGATTACGGGTTTCTCGATGGAACACCCAGAGCATGCGACGCTGGGGCATCTTGGTGCCGTCGACCGTTCACTGGCCGCGCTATTGGTGAACGATCTGAATGGTCGCCAGGGCATTCGGGCACTCAGTGCCAATTACATGACTTTGTACCCGAATACGCCGAATGCGCCGACCCAGATTTCACCGCGAATGACCCTGACCCGGGCCGTAAGTGCGGCAAAAGATCTGGGCGTTCAATTTGTGGTTTCGGGTGTCATCCGTGATATGGCCATGGAAAACCCAGAAGCACCACGCGCCAGTAACTGGGACAAATGGCTTAAGCGGGTTGGCGTGACCAAAGCCAAGCGAACCCGACATTTTGTTTTTGACGTTTTCGTACACGATGGGTATTCCGGTGCACTGGTGTTTCAGAGCCGGTACCGCACTTACGGTTTGTGGAACGAGCGCAACAATACCGAAGTGGGCTTCGGGACCGCGAAGTATTTCTCCACGGATTACGGTCAACAGGTTCGTGTGTTGCTGAACCAAGCGGTGGCGGATATTCAAACCACCGTGCAGTGCCAGCCTTTTATGGCCACCATTGCGCAGGTTGACGGTAATCGGATATTCGTGTCCAGCGGTGCGGAAAGTGGTTTGCGTCCTGGGGACTTTCTGTCCGTGTACCGAACCAGTCAGAAGTTTGACCGGCAGGGGGATAGCTTTTGGCAAATTATCGATACCCGACTGGCCGCTGAAGTAAAGCAGGTGCAGCCCTATTACGCCGTTGCGGAAATGGCGATTGGTGTTGAGCGTTTGAACTTACAGGTGGATGATCTGGTCATGGCCTGGTAGTTCACTTCAGGCACTCAAATTCCAGCTCACTGAATTCTGTGATGGCGCCTTCTGTGTCGCAGCAATAGCGGACGTTGTTATCCATATCCATCAAGGTCATGTGATTTCCCCAGACATAACCGGTGTCGAGTCCAATAATATCTCCCCGATGCGTGTGCCCCATCAGTGCCGCCCAATGGCCAAACACAATACGGTGTTTGCGCTTATGCTTCCATTGGAACCACGGCTTCATGCCTTTCGGACCGTTATTGGGAGACGATTTGAACTTAAAATCCAGAGTGGCATCTTTCGCGCAAAAACGCATCCGTGTATAGGCGTTAACCACAAATCGCAAACGGTCAACGCCTTGTAGGTCGTCGCGCCAGCGGTCCGGTTGATTGCCATACATGGCTGCAAAAAATTCGCGACGACTTATTTTGTCGGCCAAGATGGCTTCCACTTCGCTGGCCAGAATGCGTGCCTGTTTGTCAGACCAGACCGGTGGTATACCGGCATGCGTCATGATTAATTTTCGCTCTTTGTCGCGCACCAATAACGGTTGTTTTGCCAGCCACTTCATTAGTTTTTTGGCGTCTTCATGCGCCAAGGTTTGCTTTATGTCGTCGTCTTTGGTTTTCAGTTTTAACTCATGAATGGCCAGCAGGTGCAGGTCATGATTACCCAGCACGGTTTGCGCACTTTCGCCTAAGTTTTTTACGAATGCCAGGCAGCCGATGGAGTCCGGTCCCCGGTTGACCAGATCTCCCGTCAGCCAGAGTTTGTCGACGGCAGGATCAAAATTGACGTGATCCAACAGCCGTTGCAATGGGTGCAGGCAACCTTGTAAATCGCCGACGGCGTATAACGTCATGTAGATTAGCCGCTGATGTGGTTGGCGATAGAGACAAAGTTTTCGATCGGCAAGGTTTCTGCTCTCGCGCTGGGTTTAATGCCCAACGCGGCAAAGCCGTCTTCATCGAGCAATCCTTTGAGATTGTTTTTCAATGTTTTGCGACGTTGCGCAAACGCCGCTTTAACGACCTTTTCAAAGGTCGCAAAATCGTTTGCCTGGTATTTGGGGGTTTTACGTGGAGTCAGTCTGACAATGGCCGACTCGACCTTAGGTGGAGGATTGAAGGCACCCGGTGGTACGGTAAACATGTATCGGGTTTCACATTGATACTGCATCATGATGCCCAAGCGGCCGTATGCGTTGTCGCCGGGGGCCGCACACAAACGCTGCACTACTTCCTTTTGCAGCATGAAGTGCATATCCAGAATGATGTCGGCATAGCTCAGTAAGTGAAACATCAGCGGTGTGGAAATGTTGTAGGGCAGGTTACCAACCATGCGCAGAGGTCTACCGTCTGCGGCCAGGGCTCGGAAATCGAACTGTAGGGCATCCGCTTCGTGAATGTGCAATCCGTCGTGGCGGAAAAACTGAGCTTTCAGAATTGGAATCAGGTCCCGATCCAGCTCGACCACATCCAAATGGCCACCTAACGCGTCCAACAGCGGTTCGGTTATAGCGCCACGACCCGGGCCAATTTCCACCAGGTGTTGGTCCGGTTTGGGTCCAATGCTGCCGACAATACGGTCAATAACGTTCGAGTCGTGGAGAAAGTTCTGTCCAAAACGTTTGCGGGCTTTATGCATGATAATTCTCTTTGTGTTTCGCCATTTCCCAGGCGGTGTTCAGGGCGACGAGCATGGAGCCTGTATCCGCCTTGCCGGACCCAGCCAGATCGAGCGCGGTACCATGATCTACCGAGGTTCGGATAAAGGGCAAACCCAGGGTAATGTTCACCGCGTTACCGAAGCCTTTGTATTTCAGCACCGGCAAACCCTGATCGTGATACATCGCTAATACGGCGTCGGCTTTGTCCAGGTAATGGGGTTGGAACAAGGTATCCGCAGGCAATGGTCCTCGGGTGGGGATGCCTTCAGCGTTTAATGCGGCTAAGGCGGGTTTGATGGTGTCGATTTCTTCACGCCCCAGGTGACCGTCTTCGCCCGCGTGGGGGTTCAAACCGGTGACCAGAATGCGCGGTGCCACGCAGCCGAATTCACGCTGCAACGCCGTGTGTAAAATGCGTGTGACCCGTATTATTTTGTCCTGAGTTATGGCTTCACTGACGTCCTTTAAGGGCAGGTGGGTGGTCACCAGTGCCACGCGCAAGCCTTCGGTTGCCAGCATCATCACGACTTCCTGAGTCTGGCTCTGATCGCGCAGATATTCCGTATGACCGGTAAAGGCCAGGCCGCTGTCGTTAATAATGCCTTTGTGTACGGGGCCTGTGACCAAACCGCTGGCTTTGCCATGCAGACAAAGTGCAATGGCTTTATCGAGTGTTTTTATGACGTACGGGGCGTTGGCGGCATTCAATTCACCAGCGCGGACCGATTCGATCAATGGCGTATGCAGCACACGCAACTCAGCAGGTTTTACCTGCGTGTTTTCAAGATCGGCTTCGCTGACGTCGACACAAGTGACAGGAACCTTGAGCGTTTGGGCACGTTCGCGTAGCAGTTGAATATCGGCAATGGCCACTAACGGTGCGCTGAAACCTGATGCCGCAAGGGCAAGCAGTACATCTGGACCGATGCCGGCTGGCTCTCCAGGTGTGACGACTAAACAGGACATTAGTTACGGAACTCAACAAAGGATTCAGCGCGCAACTCAGTTAGCCAGCGTTGCAATGATTCGCTGTATCGGCGCTGATACAGCTGGTTGCGTATCTGCTTGCGTAAAACATCGATACCGACATCGCTGGTTCGAACCTCTTCAACGCGCAAAATGTGATAGCCATAGGGTGATTCAAACACTTTGGAGACGCTGCCAACCGGGATGTTTTTGGCAACCAGAGCAAACTCCGGTACAAAGGTGTCCAGACTATTCCAATCCAAATCACCTCCGCGGCCTCGCGATCCATTGTCTTGAGAATAGGTGTCGGCCAGTTCAGCCATAGAGGCACCCATTTCAATTTGAGATTTTAAATCCGCAAGCAGCGCCTGAGCTGAATCTGCGTCGAACAACTCATTGGTGTTAACCAGGATATGGCGAATTTTATATTCCTCAATGTTGACGGACTGGACGTCTGTTTTGTTGCTCAATTGTGCAATATGGAGGGCGTTGTCGCGTTCCAACAGAACCGCTTCCCCGACTTTTAACACCGGCACCAGCGTGCGGAATAAACTGGGTACTTCTTCCAGCGAACGCATTCCCAGGTCACGGCTGCCATCGGTGTCGAGCAACGATGTTCCATTGTTCAGTTGAGTGAGTAGTTGTTGTGCCTGATCTTTCTGGTCGGCTTCGAAACGCAAATAACTCAGTTGGTATTCGGTATCTTTCAACGCCTGACCGGATTGACTGCTGAGGAAGCGGTCCACTTCGGCGTCAGAGATAAAGACCTGTCGACCGACAATTTGTTTCTGCACTTCGTTGACGGTTAGTTCACGTTTTATTTGCAGTCGAAACTGGGCAAGGTCACGGCCACTGTTTTTAACCGCATCAAGAAATTGTGTCAGTGTCATCCCTTGATTTTGCGCCAGCGTGTTTAAGGCATTATCAACCTGCGCATCGGGTATCTGCAGATTGCCTCGCTCGGCCAGTTGCAATTGCAATGACTCAAGAATCAGGGCATCCAGTATTTGCTTTTGCAGCGCCGCATCGTTCGGCAGCACACTCGGGTTGGCGCTGTACTGCTGTTTGATCATGGCGACACGTTGGTTCAGTTCCGCTGCGGTGACGACATCGTTATTGGCAACCACAACAATACGATCCAGCGTTTTCGCAAAGCTTCCGACACTGGTCAGTAGGGCGGTGGCGATCAATGCGTGTTTCAAAAAATTCATAGTTGTCATCTTATGGGTTATTAACGGTAATTAAACAGGCGACCCGAGTAACCGAAGTCGAGCCGTTGTAAAATGGATTCTATGGTGCCGAAGCCCGCACCTATGCCTTTCAACGTAAATTCAAAAAAATACTGCCGGTCCGTGTTCACCGGAAACAGTGACTGTTGATTAATGACCTCATCGACCGAGATGTCCATCATGGCCAATCGGACATTCCAGCAACAGCTGTCGATATCAACGCCGACCAACAGTTCGTTGACCTTGAAATCATCCCACACCAACACCTCACTGGTATTAACGGTGAAGCTGTCATCTGACGTAAAGGCCTGAGCTTTGCCGTAACCGATCAACCCGATGTTTTGCCGGATGGGCAGATAAGCGCCGAGCTTGATGTCGTGGTAAACACCGTCGATCTCTGTGTCGTCACTGTCTGTTAACTTGCCATTGTACTTGGCAAGTTCGAGCGTGGCGAACTGGTAGTTAGTGGGCTTATAGCTGAATTCGGTGTTGAATGCGGTCAACTGCTGCCAGTCATGGCGGTAACTGATGCTGGATGTGAGCGATAGGGTTTCGGTTGGGTACCACGCCCCGGAAGCGATCCAATCGCTGTATTCGGGTTGCCAGTTGTCTGTGCTGACGAGTTGGCTGAATCGTGAATCGGACGTCTTCTGCATCTCCTCTTCCGTGAGCTTGACACCTTTCTGGAGGGAAAAACTGGCGCGTGTCCGTTGTTGATCTTTCAGGTTATAGGTCAGGCTGGTGGACAGTCGTTGCAGGTCGGCAATGCGGTCGGTTCCAGAAAATCGGCTCGTGGTAAATAATTTGAAGCTATTATCGAAGGTGCCTTCTAAAATGGGTGCATTTTGTTCAATCAACGGGGCATAGGCATAGTAGAGCCTGGGTTTGAGTTCGTGGCGCCATTGTTCACTTTGGCTGGTGAGCGTCAGACCCTGATCGACACTGCCACGCCAGGCCAGTTGGGTGAATTCCTCTGCTCCGTAGGTATCGCTAAGGTCATAATCGAGCGAATTGCTCAGTTGATAGTTGGATGCGAAAGCTTCAACCGAGGGCGTAACGTACCAAGTATCCTGTTTAAAGGAACGGCTGAGTGATACTGCCCCGTGAATACGGTCAAATTGCGTGGCGGAGTCGAGCTCCGACGTCGACAGGTTATCGCGTACTTCTGTGGTCAAGTCTCGCTGGAAGTGGCTGTATTTAACCGTTTCATTGGCCTGTATACCCAACGGCAAGGTACGGTTTTTATCCGTTAACGCAACTTCCGGCGTTTTAATCAGACTATAATCGCCGATTTTGGCGGGTTTTTCATCCGCATCAAATTCCCATTGTTGTTGATTGAGCACAGACAGAGTGACGTTCTGACGAGACGTCTGAAAGCTTGTTGCAAGCGACGCCATGGTTTTTGTGCTGTCGACAACAGGTTGCGCGTATTTCCAGCTCAAGCTGTTTTTAAATCCGAAAATGGGGCGGTTGAGAGCGAAATATACATTCTGATAATCAACAACTTTAGTGGCCCCAGGGTTGAGCGCAATATTGAAATTTATGTCGCTGACCCAGCGGGTATTGAAGTCGTAACCTGTGCCCGCCAGCTGCCCCGATTGTTTGTGACTGACAGCCCAGCGATTCGGCGTATCGGTCGTCGCAGTATCGCTATCGTCTGCCGCAGGTGGCTGCAGTTGATAGTCCACTTCATTGATCCCATTGTGGTTCTGCGTTAAAAAACGAAACTCATTGCGGGCAAACCAACCTGTCGCCTTGCCGTATTGCAGCGTGACAGTGTCATCGTAATTCGGCGCCAAATGGAGATAGTAGGGAACAGAGTAAAGACTGCCCAACGTGGGGATCAGAAGTCCGGTGCGTGCCTGATCATTCAACGGAAATGAGACATAGGGAAAATACAGCACCGGCACGTTCAGTACTTCAAGACGTGGGTTCCAGGCTGTGGCCACATTGGTTTCATTGTCGATAATCAGTTTTGAGGATTTTATGCGCCAAGCGTTTGAGGTTGGTGCGCAACGGGTGAAGCTGACGTTCTCGGCCGTAAAAACCTGTTCGGACTGGCGTTCCAGCCGATCCGCATCACCGTGTAAATCTTGGTCATGCAGCACAAACTCCGCATTTTTTAGCAACGCATAATAGTTTTCCAGACTAATGGTGGCCTGCGTACTGCTGATGCCTGCTCCGGGTGTACGCAGAGTGACGTCGCCAGCCAGGTCACCGGTATTGCTTTGCTGATTGTAATCGACCTGTTCGGCATTGGCGTTCAGGTTCTTAGCCGTGATCTTAACGTCACCGCTGAACCGGGATTCAACCCCATTGCTGGTGGCTTGATCAAAGCGAAACTGGGTATCTTCTTGGTTGGGGTCAAGCGGCTGTGCTACGAATCCACCCGGGCAATAGGGGGCAATGCCGGCTTTCTCAGCGTCTGGCAGATCCTGCCAGGGTTGCCAATCCGTGATAACGACGGATTCCGCAGCAACGGGACTGTGCAGCGCCAGCAGAGCGACTAAAGTTGTGGTGGTGAACTGAATTCGATGCACAATGAGAAACGTCATATGAAAGGCGCGATCATATCGAAAATCAGGACTAAGCGCACAGTCAAAAGCTGTAATCCGTTAGTAAAATGTCAGATTTCCCGTTAATCTGACGCAATCGATCGATGGTTTAGCAGTATGAGAAATTGGACAGGTAAAATAATCGGCGGAGCCATTGGCTTCTACACAGGTAATTTTGTTGGCCTGGCGCTGGGTATCTTGTTGGGTAACGCTTTTGACCGGACAACGGCCAAACGTACGATGAACGAATTCAACAGCGAATCACAGGGCGTTTTACAGACCGTATTCTTTGAAGCCACCTTCTCGGTTATGGGTAAGATTGCCAAAGCCGATGGCCGGGTGAGCGAGAAGGAAATCGAGCTGGCGCGTCACATTATGGCGCGCATGGCCTTGAACGAGCAGCAACGGTTGGAGGCCATGCGGCTCTTTAATACGGGTAAATCCCCCGAATTTTCCGTCGAAAACAGTTTAACGGAGTTGGCCGACGTCATTGGGCGGCGCGCAACCTTAGCGCAGATCTTTCTGGAAATTCAGTTGCAGGCTGCCTATGCCGATGGCCAATTGTCAGTCAATGAGCGAGATGTTTTGCACACCATTTCAACACACCTGGGTATTAACAAGGTGCAGTTTGAAATTATTCATCAGCGTATCCGGGCTCAAATGCACTTCTCGCAGGGGTATCGTGAGCCCGCCTCACGTTCGGGGAGTGCGCATTTGAACGATGCTTATCAGGTGCTAGGTGTCAGTGCCGATGTCTCCGATGCGGAATTGAAAAAAGCCTATCGCCGGCTCATGAGCCAACATCATCCCGATAAGTTGGTAGCGCGAGGGCTGCCGCCAGAGATGATGTCAATCGCCAAAGAAAAAACCCAGGATATCCAGAGAGCTTACGAACAAGTGCAGAAAGCGCGCAAGGCGGCTTGATGGTTCCGTATTTTAAGCCGATAAATCTCAACCGCGATTTCGGTATCTGCCAGCAGATGCGGGCCATCAGCTATCAGGCAAGTTACGGGTCCCGAGTGTCCTGAGTCGGAAGTTCGCATGAATTCAGCGCGCCATTCAAGTTCTATAGCTAGGCGTGTCTCGCAGTCAATGGTTATTCCATTGGCAAGAGACAGAACGACGCTAGAGAGCTTGAATGTCACGCCCGAAGGGAGCTCATGGAAAACACTATTACGGCGTTGCTCTTCTTGAAAAGATCTCAATATTCTCTACGAAGAGCGTCTTGTACTAGCGCTTCCCATGAGCTCTGAAGCTATACGACCTTCCGACTCAGGGCACTAGATGGGTTTGAACGTGACTATGGCGACAGCTATCGTGAGCGGTTGCAGCAAAAGATCGACAACCTGCCCCAAGGCTGTTGCCACCTTTGGTTAGGCGATACGGTTGTTGGTCAGACCGAAGCTAAATGGATAGCGGACTCGACCGTTGGCTATATTAACTTGCTGGTCGTCAGCCCTGATTATCAACGCCAGGGCTTTGGAAGACTTATGGTCGATTACCTGGCGGATGTCTTTATAGCGGCTGGGAAAACGTCGATGCAACTCAGTGTCAGTCCCACCAATCGACAGGCCCTTGCTTTTTGCGCTGCTAATGGCTGGCAAGATGCTGGGCAACGTCCCAATTCTTCCATGCGTTTATACACCCGGTCCCTTTCAAAAAGACGATAGCTACTCAGAAGAAGTGGTGGTTTTTTGAGCATTGAGGTTGTTGAGACTATGCTTAAAAAACTCGCCTTTTTGCTGGAGCAGTACCCTGTGAAAATTAAAACCAAACTATTATTGTCGTTTATGACGACGACCTTACTCCCGGTATTGATCGTGTCTTTTATCACGGTTCGTAATGTAGTTGCGCAAGCAGAAAAGCAGTTTTTTGAAACCAGTCAGTTGGATATTTCTATCATTGATCAGACATTCAAAAACTTTTTCGATGTGATCGGGTTTAACGTGTCTTTCATGGCCGATTTCAAAGCTGTCAGCGCAACTAAGACCGGCAAGCTGACCACTTATTTCGGTGAACCGCAGCCACCCGCCGAAATCGCCATGAAGAACGGTGGGCGTGAGCAGGCTTTGTTTGAACTGTTCAGCGCTATCGGAGAAAACAATCCGATGCTTGGATACGTCTATATGGGTGACAAAGACGGTGGCTATCTGGAATGGCCGGGTACCTATGGTTACGGCGATTGGGACCCACGGACGCGTCCTTGGTTTTCAATGGGTAAAGAAGGCAATTACGAAATTGTTCGGCGCGACGGCTACTACTGGGAGCCGGATGACGCTGTTTATGTGTCGGTTTTGAAAGGCTATAAAAATGAAACCGGTGCTTTCGAGGGCGTTGTTGCGATCGACGTATCGCTTAAGTCGCTGACGGATATGGTGCAACGCATCAAGTTCGGCGAAGGCGGTTTTATTATGGTGGTCGAAGGCAGTGGCAATATTCTGGTTGACGGTGGCAATGTCGACAACAACTTCAAATCACTGCAAGAACTTGAAGCACCTTACTTCGCCATGATTGACGCAACCGATGAAGGGCTTCTGGAATTTGACATAGACGGTGAATCCTATATGGCCAACGTTTATGCATCCCGCGAACTCGGTTGGAAATTTGTTGGCTTTATGCCTAAAAAAGAAATTTTCGCTGCCGCCACCAACATGGCTTACACGACCATAATTGTCAGTTTGATCTTGGTTTTACTGTTTGTCTTCGCCGGTGCATACATTGCACGACGTATAGTAACGCCCATCAATCAGGTGAAAGACAACTTACGGACAATCGCCGAAGGCGAGGGTGACTTGACAACGCGCATTCAAGTCCGTTCCAGTGACGAAACCGGCGAGTTAGCGCAATGGTTCAACCAGTTTATTGAATCCACACAAACCTTAATACTGGCGATAAAAGACAAAGCGCTCAGCATGGAAGGCGTTTCCGCCAATACGAACATTAAAGCTAATGACATGACAGTGTCGGCCAATCAGCAGTTGGCGTCGATAGATCAGATTGTCACGGCAACCACGCAAATGTCCGCTGCGGCAAACGAAGTTGCAACAAACAGCGTCGATACAGCCTCCATTTCCGATCAGGGGCTCGGGGCGACCAAAGAAGGTAAATCGATCATTATTCGCAGCAGTCAAAGCGTTGAACATCTGGGCAACAGTATTGACGCCTCAAACAAAGTTATTCAGCAGTTAGCTCAGGAGACCGATAACATCACCAATATACTGTCTACTATTCAGCAGATTGCGGAGCAGACCAATCTGTTGGCCTTGAATGCGGCGATTGAAGCGGCGCGAGCTGGTGAGCAGGGCCGGGGTTTTGCGGTGGTAGCGGATGAAGTTCGCAACCTTGCCAAACGAACTCAAGACTCCACAGAGGAAATCAGTGCGATATTGGGCAAACTGGTGGACAGAACACAATCTGTGTCTCAAACCATGGCCAAAAGCTCTGAGGAATCACAGACGGCAGTCTCTCTTTCTGCGGAAGTGTTGAATGCTTTTGAAGAAATTGAAGCCGTTGTGGAGCGCATTCGTGATATGACGACGCAAACCGCCAGTGCCACAGAAGAGCAACACTTGGTGACGAAGGATATCAACCAAAATCTGGTCAACATCAATGAATCCGCCAACCAAGTATCTGCGCATTCCGATGAAGTTAAAATGTTGAGTGATCAACAAGCCGAATTGAGCCATGAACTGACGGCATTGGTTTCCCGTTTTCGTACTGAGTAACGCTCTAATGAATGCCCGGCGTCTGTCGGGCAGCCTTTTTTATCTCGATTTTCGATCCTGCATGAACCTCGCTCGTCTTGAGCTGTTTCTCTTTGCCAAAGCCCAGACTGGACCACGCCCCTCAATGGTGTGATCACCTAAGCCCATTTGGTTTGTGTCATTACCAACACGAGCGCGAGCACAAAAAAATAGAACCATTAAATAAATTGGTCTACAATTGGTCTTATATTTAGGTTTAAAAAACAATACCAATTCGCTAAACATGAAAAGGCCAACTCCCATGCAATACGGCTACTTTGATAACGATCAACGTGAATACGTCATTACCCGTCCGGATACGCCGGCACCCTGGACCAATTACCTGGGCACAGAAAAATTTGCCACGGTGATCTCCAATAACGCTGGTGGGTATTCCTTTTACAATTCACCAGAATACAACCGGGTCACCAAGTTCCGCCCTAACCACTCCTTCGACCGCCCGGGTCACTATGTGTACCTGCGGGATGATGTCAGTGGTGATTACTGGTCTGTGTCCTGGCAGCCTGTTGCGAAAAGTCTGGATGAAGCCGAGTACGTGGTTCGCCATGGCCTGTCTTATTCCAAATTTCAATGTGACTACAACGGCATTTTCGCCGAAAAAACACTGTTCGTACCGAAAGGCGAGGATTTGCAGATCTGGGATGTCCGTATCCGCAACGACGGTGATCTGCCGCGTAAAATCAGTGCCTTTTCTTTTGTTGAGTTTTCCTTCAGTCATATTGCTTCAGACAACCAGAATCATCAGATGAGTCTGTATTCTTCGGGCACGTCCTATCAGGACGGCGTGATTGAATACGATCTGTATTACAACACCAATGAATATGAAGGATGGTATTACCTGGCATCCAGCTTTGGCCCGGACAGCTATGATGGTTCCCGCGATGCGTTTCTGGGCGCGTATCGTGATGAGTCAAACCCGATAGCCGTCGAAAATGGGCGCTGCTCAAACACGGCCAAGACCTGTTACAACCAGTGTGGCTCGTTGCACAAGTCATTTGAACTGGGTCCGGGGGAAGAAGTACGGTTTGTTTTACTGTTGGGGTTGGGCAAAGGTATGGGGGCAAAAAAACGCGCTAAATACCAGGATTTCACTAATGTCGACCAAGCCTTTGCTGAGATCCGCAGCCACTGGGATGAGCGTGTGGCTAAATTCCAGGTTAGCTCGCCTCATTCCGCACTCGACACCATGACCAATATCTGGACGTTGTATCAGGCCGAAACCTGTGTGGTCTGGTCCCGGTTTGCTTCCTTTATTGAAGTCGGTGGTCGTACCGGTCTGGGCTATCGTGACACCGCGCAAGATGTCATGGCAGTGCCCCATACCAACCAGCCGATGACCCGTAAGCGCATTGTGGACCTGTTACGCGGACAAGTTCAGGCCGGTTATGGTCTGCATCTGTTCGACCCGGATTGGTTTGACCCTGAAAAAGAAGACGTTGAACCATCAAAATCGCCGACGGTGGTCCCGACCCCAAGTGACGATGACAAGATTCATGGCATTGAAGACACCTGTTCCGACGATGCACTTTGGTTAGTGCCGACGATCTGTCGTTACGTTCAGGAAACCGGAGATGTGGCGTTTTTCGACGAAGTGATTACTTACGCCGATGGTGGTGAAGGAACGGTATACGAACACATGACCCGGGTGCTGGATTTCAGCGCCAAATACGTGGGTCAAACCGGTATATGCCAAGGGTTGCGTGCAGACTGGAACGATTGTTTGAACCTCGGAGGCGGTGAGTCTGCGTTGGTCAGTTTCCTACATTTCTGGGCTTGTAACGCGTTTGTGGAGGCCGCCACCTTCTTAGGGCGGCATGAAGACGCCGCGACCTATCAGACCATGGCCGATAAAGTAAAGGACGCCTGCGAGACTCAATTGTGGGATGGCGATTGGTATATCCGCGGCATTACCGCCAAAGGCGATAAGGTCGGTACCCATACCCAGGCGGAGGGCAAAGTACATCTGGAGTCCAATACCTGGGCCGTGATTTCAGGTGCCGCTCAAACAGAGCGGGCCCTAAAAGCAATGGACTCTGTTGATGAATACCTCTCTTCACCTTACGGGCTGCATTTGAATGCGCCATCTTTTGCCACCCCGAACGATGACATCGGATTCGTTACCCGGGTATATCAGGGCGTCAAAGAAAACGGCGCCATTTTCAGTCATCCCAACCCGTGGGCTTGGGTGGCCGAAGCGATGCTGGGACGTGGTGACCGGGCGATGAAACACATTAACGGACTGTTGCCGGCAAACTTTAACAATACCGCCGACAAACGGGTTGCTGAACCTTATTCCTATTGTCAGTTCGTCATGGGGCGCGACCATGAAGATCACGGACGAGCGAATCATCCTTGGTTGACCGGTTCCGCAGGTTGGGCCTATGTCGCTACCACCAACTACATCTATGGCGTTCGTCCGGGCTTTAATGGTCTTACCGTAGATCCCTGTATTCCGAGTGATTGGGCTGGGTTTACCGTTCGACGCGAATGGCGTGGTGCGGTCTACAACATCGAGGTGCGTAACCCGAATCACGTCAGCAAGGGCATCCAAAGTCTTGAGTTGAATGGACAGCTCATTACCGGGGAAATTCCAGTGCAACCCGCGGGTACCGAGCACAGCGTAATCGTGGTGATGGGTTAATGCGACACATGCCGGGGGTTCCTGCTGGTTTCAGCGAATCCTCGACTTATTGCTGAATATGACAGCTCTACATAGGTGACAACATGATTCAATTTGGAACAGGTGGTTGGCGTGCCTTTATCGGTGAAGAATTTACCGCCGAGAACGTCCGTAAAGTGGGCCAGGCAATGGCAAATCTCATGCACAAACAAGGTGTCGCTTTTGCGCCCTTTGTAATTGGCTATGATCGTCGTTTCCTGTCCGACAAAGCGTCAAAATGGTTGGCCGAAGTCTTGGCCGCAAACAGTATTCAGGTGGAGTTGATCGACAAGCCGGTACCGACACCGGTGGTCATGTTTTGCGTAAAAACCAATAACCTGCCCTATGGTGCCTGCATCACGGCGTCGCACAACCCCGCAGACTATAATGGGATTAAGTTGTTTGCCGATGGTGGTCGTGATGCAACCGAAACATTGACCGATGTAATCGAGTCCGAGATCGCTGACTTACAAGCCACCGACATCAAACGTCTGGAATTCGAAGACGGCATTGCCAGTGGCAAAATCCAAATCATCCGTCCGTTGAATGAATTTATTGATGCCATTCTGGCGGGTGTTAATGTCGAGGCGATCAAAAACGCGAATCTGAAAATTTTGCTCGACCCGATGTACGGTGTGGCAAAAACTTCGTTACAAGCGGTGCTGATATCGGCACGCTGTGACGTCGATGTTATTAATGATCGCCACGATACAACCTTTGGTGGCCGTTTGCCGTCGCCCACGGCGCATACGCTGTTCAAGCTGTCACACCTGGTACCGGAAAAAGGCTATGACCTTGGAATCGGGACCGACGGTGACGCGGACCGACTGGGCATCATCGATGAGACCGGCCGGTTTGTGCACCCGAACGAAGTGCTGGCGTTGCTGTATTACTACTTGTTGGAGTACAAAGGCTTGAAGGGCAGTGTAGTCCGTAATGTCGCCACCACTCATCTGTTGGACAAGATCGCGGCGGATCACGGTGAGAAGTGTTTTGAAGTGCCGGTGGGTTTCAAGCATATCTCTGAAGCCATGGAAGCGGACAATTCATTGATCGGCGGGGAAAGCTCTGGTGGCTTGACGATTCGTGGTCACATCAAAGGTAAAGACGGTATTTTTGCTGGGTCGCTGTTGGTGGAATTGATCAGCGTGACGGGTAAGAAATTGTCTGAACTGCTCAGTGAGATATATGGCAAGTACGGTAATTTTGTAACAGCCTCGGGCGATTGCACATTCCGCGCGGCGGATCGTCAGCGGATTTGGGACATGGTATACGAAGACAAAAAGTTACCGGTATTCCCGAAACCGATTGCCAATGTCAGCTACGCCGATGGCGCGAAAATTACCTTTGAAAACGACTCCTGGGTAATTGCCCGTTTCTCCGGTACAGAACCCTTGCTGCGTATCTTTGCCGAGGCCGATAACGAAGAAGACGCAGAACAGTTAGTGCAGACCGTTAAGGCGTTTCTGATGCCTTGAGTAGACGAGTTAGATCAGCCTGATGCAAATCAGGCTTTACCAACATTTTCCCGTGTCGTTTGTGCATAGTGCTAGAGTATCCGTGGGTCTTTCTTAATCCGATCAACCACATTAAGGAATCCGTCTATGGCTACTCAACTTTCGACGCCGGCATCACATTCTCAGAGCGGGCTTGGTCGTTTCCTCATGGTTGCTTTCGGGTTTACTTGGCTGTGCTGGACGCCTGGCTTGATTTTGGCGTCTTGCAACAATCTGCTGATGCCTAATTTCGATACGTATCATCAGCTCTGGATTACCGGTTTTGAAGGAGCATTACATGCGACGCTGAGTGCGCTTTTCTTTTTAGGCGTCTATGGGCCGTTGCTCGGTGCTTATATCTCAATTCGATTTGCCGGTGATAGATCAGGGTTGCGGTATTGGAGGCAGCAGATCACCTATTGGCGTGTGACACCCTCTTGGTACGGCATGGTTTTGCTCTTGGTCCTAGTTATTGGTGGAATCCCATTTGTGCTTTTCACCGTCTTAGGAGGCCTTCAAGCCAGTGAGTACTCTTTAGGCTGGATCGCCGCTCTTTTTGTGATTCAGATTCTGCGCAGTGGGCTGGGTGAAGAACCTGGCTGGCGTGGTTACATGTTACCCATTTTAAGAGTTCGTTATTCAGGGGAGCGTTATATTTGGGTCATGGGTCTGATATGGTCACTCTGGCACCTGCCGATTGTCATAACGCAAACGTTACAAGCTATGGCCGATCAGTCGATGCTGCCGATAGTATTGACTTTGCTGACTGCGGTAGCCGGCAATATTATGGCGCTGATTGGAATGTCCTATCTCTACGTTTGGGTGTTAAATCGCACAGGGAGTATTTGGTTACTGATGGTATTGCACGCTGCCAGTAATGTGCTGGTCCTGTGGATGATATCATTTCTCGTCCTGAAACAAACGGCCGGTTTTGCGGTTGCGTTGATGCCGTGGTTTTGGGTGATTCTATTGCAGTGGAGACTAGGAAAAACAAAGTTTCCGGGGGAGCCGCTGACAGCTATACCGCGATAGGGAGACAGAGGGATCAAGCTGACGACAAACGCATAGCCACTCATACCTCCGAGCAATTGCGAACCATTTATGTCAGCCTCCATGGCCAGGCCCAATAGAAAAAGTGGAGCCGAGGTGCTTTCGATCATGTTGGACCTCAGCAGTACCCGGATGGAGCCGATGTGCCTGTGCCATAAACTTCCGCCCATAATGAATTCGAAATCGGCCCCATCATCCCGATACCTGCCCCCAGTTTGGCCATCATAAAAAATGCGACCCACGCGCCAGTATACATTGCGCCGAGCGTCATGCTGGTCGCAAACGACAAACCCAGAAACCGCAACAGGGCTGCAACTGTGTGCCTCGATGCGGCCAAGGTCAGGAAGTTCTTCAAGGGTACCCGGTCAATCAGCTCGCCAGCGAAGAAGATAAGTAGGCCACTGATTAAGGTCGCACCAGCGTAAGCGGACTCATGCGCGGTGGCCGAAAGACTCATCTACCCCTGAATCGAAGCACCGGGCCAGCTGATGAAGAATGACTGTACAACGTTCCCAAAAAAACAATAAGCAAAAATTCAACAGCGGCCAATATTGTCGGATCATTGAACAATAGGCTCGCAGCACAGGAGCTTTACTGATTGAGCCTTAGGCCGGGAATGTAAAGAATCTTGCCGCCCATGTTATTGATTAAACCGATGGTATTAACTTTTTGAAGCGATTGCGCCGAAGTCCCTATATGGCTCGGCGCGGAGAACCGAACTTTGCCTTGTTAGTCTACCTTGCGGTAAATAAGGTCCCAAACTCCGTGTCCAAGTTTTTGGCCGCGTTTTTCAAATTTTGTGACTGGGCGGTGGGCTGGTCGGCCATTGGTGTACTGTCCAGCACCGCTGACGTTTTCGAATCCCGGTGCCGCTTCCATGACTTCCAGCATGTGTTCCGCATAGTTTTCCCAGTCGGTCGCCATGTGGAAGGTTCCATCTGTTTTCAGTTTGCGACGCAGCAGTTCGGCAAACTCGGGCTGAACGATACGGCGTTTATGGTGTTTCTTTTTGTGCCAAGGGTCTGGAAAGAACAGCTGTACGGTGCTTAACGCCTGGTCTTCTATGCAGTCTTTTAAAATTTCGACGGCGTCTTCTTTATAGCAGCGAATGTTCGGAACCTGCTCGGTTTCAGTGCGGTTGAGCATGCGTCCGATACCCGGCAGGTGGACTTCAATACCGATAAAATTCTTTTCCGGGGCTGCAATGGCCATATCGACAAAGGAGTCGCCCATACCGAAACCAATTTCCAACACGGTGTCCGCATCACGACCGAAGGTTTCCGGAATTGACAGCGGGCCATCCGCCATGTGCAAACCGAATTTCGCCCAGTTTTGATCCAGACTCTTTTTCTGGCCGTCCGTCATACGAGTGGCGCGCATGACAAAGCTGCGGATTTTACGCTGAAAGGGTTGGTCTTGGTCGATCATGTTAATTCTCGGTTACAGTCAAATAGTAAAGGCGAAAGGCGGAATCCGCCCAACCAGCAATCATCAGAACACCACCCAGTGGGGCGATAGCACCCAACCATGGGGTGTCCAGAATAACCAATAAAAAAAGGCTGGCGCAGAATACGGATGTTCCGGCAAATAGCAAGTAAACTGGACGTTTGAACGGGGTTCTAGCGATGACGGAGAGAGTGCCAAATAGCAGTAACGCAAGACCATGGCTCATCAGGTAGCGACTGGCCGTATGCCAGGTATCCAGTCTGGCAGCACTAACCAGGTCGGCAATGGCGTGAGCACCGAATGCCCCCAGAGCGACAGATAAACCACAAAATAGGGCGCCGGCCGTTAATGCGAAACGATTCATGAACGTCTCCTAATTTCATAAAAAAAGCCGCACTGGGCGGCTTTTTGTGTATTAGTAAAAGTAATTAGAACTCGATTGTCATTACTTTTTTAACTTTATTCATCGCATTCTTTTCGAGCTGACGGATACGTTCAGCTGACACACTGTATTTATCAGCCAATTCGTGGAGCGTTGCTTTTTCATCGCTTAACCAGCGCTGTTGAATAATATCTCGTGAGCGTTCGTCGAGGTCTTCTAATGCTTCAAACAGCTGGCCATGCGCATCATCACTGTAATTGGCACGCTCTACAGCAAGCGCCGGATCATCTGCTTCATTCATCAGGTAATCGGATGGGTGAAACGCGATACCGTCGTCGTCATCGTCATTAAAACCGTCAAAGGCGGCGTCTGATGCGGTCAGGCGGCCTTCCATATCGTAAACGGTCTTTTTGTTGACTCCCAGGTCATCTGCGATGGCCTGTGCCTCGTTCTCATTCAACCAGCCAAGACGCTTTTTGGAGCTGCGCAGGTTGAAAAACAACTTGCGTTGCGCTTTGGTGGTGGCGATTTTGACAATGCGCCAGTTTTTCAAAATGTATTCGTGAATCTCGGCTTTGATCCAATGCACGGCAAAGGACACCAGACGGACACCGACTTCAGGGTTAAAGCGACGTACGGCTTTCATCAGGCCGACGTTGCCTTCCTGAATTAAATCACCCTGGTTCAGACCATAGCCTGAGTAACTTTTAGCAATGTGCACCACGAAACGAAGGTGCGACATAACCAAGCGGCGGGCAGATTCGAGGTCTTCATCGTAATACAGACGCTCTGCCAACTCTTTCTCTTCTTCAGCACTGAGTAACTCAAAGCCATTAACGGTTGTAATGTAGGCTTCAAGGTTCTGACCTGGTGACAATGTATCCAGTGCGAGTACAGGAACACTTTGGTTTAGCTTCACTCTTTCTCCTCCAAATTAGGATCGGTGAAAATCACTCGAGCCGGGCATTATAGAAAGCTGGGCCGAATGTTTAAACCCCATGAACACCATTAAAAACAGTCATGGGATATTTGCTACCTTTTTTACGTGACACTGACGCCCGCAGATCACAGACCTTGGCGGTTGTTTCCGGCAAGATTACTGCGGGTCGGTATCTTTCAGATGCCGCCAAAGCGCGATTCTGGCGCCCATCAGGCTCACAAGTATAGATGACAAAAGTAATATTCCGAATTCCCTGACATTCAACCATATAGCTGGGGCCGTGAGCCCATAGCTGGCTAAAAATGTGTCAAGTTGGTTCTGAAAATTGAGGCTGATCAGCGTTAACAGCAACCAGGCTGCCAAGCCACCAGACAGACCATACCAGAAACCCAGGTATAAAAACGGTCTGCGCACATAGTTGTCGGTGGCGCCAAGCAACTTGATAATCTGGATTTCTGCCTTGCGTGACTCAATGGATAGGCGGATTGTGTTCCCGACGATCAATAGAACGGCCGTTGCCAGAATGATACTGAGTACCTGTACGATGGACTCTATTAAGTCCAAAACGTTGTTTAGGCGTTCAATCCAGGCCAGATCGATCTGGATGTCTTCAACATCCGCCAGATCGGTCAGCATTAAAATAAGGGCTTCGAGATCGGCCATGCTCTGTTCGATCGGCACCACAACGATGCTGGCTGGCAGCGGATTTTCATCCAGTTCCAATGCGGATTGCAGGCTCAGGACACTGCGAAAACTATCCCAGGCCTGTTGTTTACTGATGTATTCCACAGTGCTGACTTCCGGTCTGGCGCGCAATTCATTAGCCAGCGCCTGGCCTTGATCGATTGTTGTGGTGTTGTTCAAATACAGCGTGATCTGACCGCCTTCCTGCCAGGCCTGCGTTTGCGTGTTGATGGCCTGTAAGGCGATATAAAACAATGTCGGCAACAACAGGGCGATAGCAATCACTAGCCAGGTCAACGCACTCGATATCGGTTGGCGAATGAGTCCCATGAGGGCCGATCTGGCGCACATCAGGTGATGGCGATACCAGCCTTTGATGTCGACTTTCGGTGCACGATTGCGGCGACGGTTGGTGGCAGCTCGGTTTTTCGCCATTAGGCGGCTCCTGAGGCGAACGGTGAAGTGATCATGCGTCCCTGCTTCAGCGACAATACGCGGTAGTTGAGGCGTGCGATCAGACCGAGATCGTGACTGGCAATGAGTACGGTAGTGCCGATGTCATTGAACTGAGCGAACAGGGACATAATGTCCCGTGACAGTGCAGGGTCGAGGTTGCCCGTGGGTTCGTCGGCCAAAATGACATCGGGTTTTTTAACCACAGCGCGGGCAATACCGACTCGTTGTTGTTCACCACCAGAAAGTTGAATCGGTTTAAATTTTTCGCGGCTCAGCAGACCTACCTTGTCCAGCGCGGCGTGTACCCGGCGTTTAATGTCCGATGGATTTTCACCGGCAACAATTAATGGCTGGGCGACGTTGTCGAACACGGAATGATTCATCAGTAATTGATGATCCTGGTGAACAATCCCCAGCTTTCGGCGATAAAAGGCAATATCTCGGCGGTTCATGGTTTTCAGTTGAATACCATCGACCCGAATTTGCCCCGATGAGGGCTTTTCAATAGCCGTGATCAATTTCAGCAGCGTGCTTTTTCCTGCTCCGGAATGACCGGTCAGAAAAACAAATTCACCTTTGTCGATATTGAATGACAACGAAGACAGGGCTTCGAACCCCCCATCATAGCGCTTACTGACCTGATCAAAATGAATCATGAAGCGTCAGAACCTAATAAGGCATCGACGAATTCGCGAGCATTGAAACGATTTAAATCATCAACCTGTTCGCCGACACCGATAAAGCGAACCGGAATGCCGAACTTCCTCGCCAGCGCAAAGATAATGCCGCCTTTGGCGGTACCGTCCAGCTTGGTCAGGGCAATACCCGTCAGGGGCGCAACCTTGGTAAAAGACTCTGCCTGGCTGACAGCGTTCTGTCCGGTGCCGGCGTCCAGTACCAGCAGGACTTCATGCGGCGCGCTGTCATCAATTTTTTTCATGACACGCAACACTTTTTCCAGTTCTGCCATCAGATTGTCTTTGTTGTGTAATCGACCTGCGGTATCGGCAATCAGGACATCCACGTTGCGGCTTTTGGCAGCCTGAACGGCATCAAAAATCACCGATGCGCTGTCGGCGCCGGTATGTTGAGCAATAACCGGAACCTGATTCCGTTCACCCCAGGTTTGCAGCTGTTCTACTGCGGCAGCACGGAAGGTATCGCCTGCTGCCAGCATGACGGACTTACCTTCTGCCTGAAAACGTTTGGTCATTTTTCCGATAGTGGTCGTTTTACCGACACCATTCACGCCGACCACCAGGATGACATACGGTGTTTTTTCGGCGTCGATGATCAATGGATGTTCAATTGGGGTAAGCAGATCGACCAAGGTATCCTGCAATGCAGTCATAAGCGCGTTGTTGTCTTTTAATTCTTTGCGTGACACCCGTTCCACCAGATTGTCGAGAATGGTCTGGGTCGCTTCAATGCCGACATCGGATGACAATAACAGCGTTTCCAGTTCTTCAAGCGTGTCTTCATCGAGTGTTTTTCGGCCCAGCAGGGCAGTTGCGATGCCGCTTGAGAAAGAGGCGCTGGTCTTGCTGAGACCTGCTTTGACGCGTTCTAACCAGGGGGTACTTTGCGCTTTCTCTGTCTTTTCTTCGCTGGCTTGCTTGTCTTTACGTTTTGAAAATCCGAACATGATGGCTGGTTACCGGTAAGCGGTTGATAAACGGGGCGCTATGCTAGCATAACGGCTCGTGAAAATGGATGGACGAATGTTTCACTTTAAACGACGTACACTCTGGATCATCATTTACATAACAATTCCATTAGTGATTATCCTGAACCGCTTGGGGCCCGCTCCGGACACTGCCGTGTCTGAAACCCCAGCACAGCGCTTCTCGCTCGACCATTTAAACCTAACCTGCCAGGCCGTTGTCTGCCAACTGCCGCTATCAGGGGCGCCGCACCTGCAGTTGAGCGTTTCGTTCAACCAAATGCCGGTGAGCCAGATTTCGGTACCGGATGTTCTATCGCTGAACATACGTCAACAAGGCGGCTTTGTGATTGGAACTGTAACGCTGGTGCCGAGCCCTGGCAACGTGCAGGTTTTGCTGTCTTTTTTGCAGCAATGGTTGCCGCAGCCGCCAGTGGGGTGGCAGTTGACGGGCGCCATTCCAGAGGGTGTTGCTGATATGATCGCGGCTCAGAACGGACCTTTCTCCGGTATTGGGATCGTGAATGAGCCTGAACCGGTTAATGGCCTGGCGACTTTGGAGGCGCCTGCGTTGGGCGGTGAGGATCAGCTCGCGTTCCTGTTGTGGATTGAAATACTGAAACAACGTCTGGCCGGCTATGACGTGCAGGCGGTATGGGACCATCGCCGATCAACCAGTTACGTCGTTTTTAACCAAACCCTGTCCAGTGACTCATTCAGTCCGGTTAAAGCTGAGGAGTTGGAGCCTGTGTTAGCGGCCTACCTGCAGTCTGCCGGGCAACGCGAACGCAGCGCTGAGCAACTGCATCGGTATGCGGTGACCGCAATGATCTATAAAATCCCGTTTGAATTTTTTGTGAACCAACCACGCCGGCTGTCACAGGTGACGGTTGAGGCTGTGGATAGAATGAGAGAATTTACCCTTGAACAAATCACGCAAAGCGCCCGCTAAAGCGGCAACCAGCACGCTGAGGATCATTGGAGGTGTGCACCGCGGTCGTAAGTTGCCGATTCCCGCGCTGGACGGCTTACGCCCTACGGCGGACCGGATTCGCGAAACCCTGTTTAACTGGCTGCAGTTTGATATTCCCGGCATGACCGTCCTTGATTTGTTTGCCGGCACGGGTGCGCTCGGGCTTGAGGCGTTATCGCGTGAAGCGAAACACGCTGTGATGGTTGAGCCTCAGGGAGCCGCTGCGCGGGCATTGATGCAATCGTTAAACACATTGAAACTCGAAAATGGTCAGGTCAAGCAGATGACCGCGCAACAATATCTGCAGTCGGCCAATGAGTCGTTTGATCTGGTGTTTGTCGATCCGCCCTTTGATCTGGATTTGTGGCAGGAAACCCTGGCCATGCTGGTCAGTGACGGTCATCTGCATTTTGGAAGTTATGTCTATGTTGAATCGCCCAAACAGGCTCATTTCCTGATCCCTGCGGAACTTCAGACCGTTAAAGATAAGACCGGTGGTAAAGTTCGGTTTCGCTTGCTGCAGATGACATAATTGACCGCTACGGTCGCGCAGAGTAAGTTACTGGTTTTGTTGTAAGCAGGAGGGCCATTCGTGTCCGTGCAACCCGAGTTTGACGCTGATAGCACGCAATGGCTGTCTGATTTGTTTAAAAAACAAAAGAAATCCTACCGTGCCAATCCCTATCCGGACCTGGCTGAGCGGCGCCGTCGATTGCGTAAGTTGAAGCAGATGTTGATCGACAATCAGCAAGTGATCTGTGACGCCATCGATGCCGATTTTAACGGTCGCGCGCACATGGAAACGCTCAGTGCGGAATATTTGCCCAGTATTATGGGGATTAATGATGCACTGCGGCACTTAAAGCGCTGGACCCGCACGCGCTGGACTTTAGCACCGATGTTATTCCAACCGGCCAGTGCCCGAGTGGTTCCTCAGCCGCTTGGTTTGGTGGGTATTATTGTGCCTTGGAACTATCCGTTGTTTCTGGCCGTAGGGCCGCTCATCGCCGCATTGTCGGCGGGCAATCATGCGATGATCAAAATGTCGGAGTTTACGCCTGCTTTTGGGGCGTTGTTTGCGGAGTTGATCACCCAAACCTTTGGCAAAGAGGTGGTGACTGTGGTCAATGGTGAGGTCGCCGTCGCGCAGGCTTTCTCAGAATTGCCGTTTGATCATCTGTTATTTACCGGATCAACGGCCGTCGGTAAGCACATCATGCGTGCCGCCAGTGCCAACTTGACGCCCGTGACGCTGGAGTTGGGTGGTAAAAGCCCGGTCGTGATCGATCGATCTATTCCCTTACGCGAGGCAGCTGAACGTTTGGTGTACCCTAAATGTTTGAATGCCGGCCAGACCTGTGTCGCACCGGATTATGTCTTTTGTCCGGAGGAACAGGTAGAGAATTTTGTTCAGCATTTCTTGAACGAGGCCAAGCGCCAATTCGCCGATACGGTGAATAACAAAGAATACTCATCCATCATCAACGCGCGGCAGCGAGCCCGCTTGATCGGTTATATCGAAGACGCGAAAGCGAAGGGTGCCAAAGTCTACATTGCTGGTGATAGCGATGACCTGTCGGACTATGGCAGTAAACTTCCGCCCATTGTGTTGACGGACGTGACCGACGACATGCAGGTGATGCAAGATGAGATATTTGGTCCTATTTTGCCGGTCATGGCGTATAAACAGTTGGATGAAACTCTGAACTACATTAACGACCGGCCACGGCCATTGGCACTTTATGTCTATGGTTACGAGGCCGCGCTGCGACCGACCTTTACTGAAAAAACCCACAGTGGCGCACTGCTGTTTAACGAGGCGCTCATTCATGTGGCAATGGATAGTCTGCCGTTTGGCGGTGTTGGTGCCAGTGGCATGGGGCATTATCACGGTTATTATGGTTTCCAGACCTTTTCCAAGATGAAGCCTATCGTCTCCAAGCAGCGTTTAAATAGCTTGAAGCTGATTTACCCACCCTACAAAAGCTGGTTAATGAACGCGATCCTGGGTTTATTTGGTCGGTAATTGCCCATCTGGCGCGTGTACGGTAACATGCGCGCGCTTTTTCAAACCTATGAGCAACCAGTATGTCGAGCACAGCGATCTACCCGGGCACCTTTGATCCCATCACCTTAGGTCATATGGACCTGATTGAGCGTGGTTTACGCCATTTCGACAAAGTGATTGTCGCGGTTGCCGATAGCCCCAAGAAAAAACCTCTGTTCAGCCTGGAAAAACGGGTTTCCCTGGCGCGTGAAGTCACACAGGGTTTTGGTAATGTTGAAGTGGCCGGCTTCAGCAATTTGCTGGTGGAATTCGCTCGGCAACATAAAGCGCAGGTCATTTTGCGCGGACTGCGAGTGGTCAGCGATTTCGAATATGAGTTTCAGTTGGCCAACATGAATCGTGTGTTGGCTCCGGATCTGGAAAGCCTGTTTTTAACACCGTCAGAACAATATTCGTTTATATCGTCTACCTTTGTCCGTGAAATTGCCTATTTGAAAGGTGATGTGTCCAAGATGGTGCATCCTATTGTTCAGCAAGCGCTGAATGAACGTTTTGCGAAGTAGTTCAACCGAATTTAAGATCGTTAGAGGATAGTAAAATGGCTTTGTTTATCACCGATGAATGCATTAATTGCGATGTATGTGAGCCAGAGTGCCCGAACAGCGCGATTTCTGAAGGTGAAGAAATTTACGAGATCGACCCAAACCTGTGTACAGAATGTGTTGGGCATTATGACGAACCTCAGTGTCAGCAAGTGTGCCCGGTCGATTGTATTCCTCATGATCCCGAGCACGTCGAGAACAAAGAGCAGCTGATGGAAAAGTACGAACGTATTATGGCCGCTCAAGCTTAAGCCATGGCTAAGCAAGCAGGCAGATGCTTCATAGCCTGCAGGTTTATTGCCCGTTACGGACGTCGGTCATGTAACGGGACATTATCTCTTCAATATCAATTTTCGTCAGCCCCTCATTAAAAATTTCTCTGGCTTGTTTGCCGATCGTATTGTTTCTAAATGAAACGAACAACTGCTTATCGACCAGGTATTTCGGATTCATTTCGACACGGTCGGCGATACGACTGACGAAAGCATTTTCGGTGGTTAAGAAATTAAAAACATTAGCGTCGATAATCGCAGTATCAATGCGATTTGTGGCGACTTTAAGTACGTTCTGTGCATCAGTGATGACCTCCTCTACGAGGATTTCACGATTGGCAATCAGCCGGTCGATTTCAGCCGTGTTGACATAATCCTGGACCACGCCCAGCCTATATTTCTTCAGATCCGTCACTTTCGTCCACTGAATCGGTGTTTCAATATTTTGCACTAACCCTAAAGGTCCCGTTCCAATCGGGTCGGAAAAAAGGAATTGGGAGGTCTGGTAAAAGTATTCCGGGAAATAGCCAATGTAGTTGTTATCGACTTGTGCGAGTCTGACAGCTCTTGACCAAGGGAAAAAATCAACGTGAAGATCATGACCCATTGCTCGGAAAGCCGCCTTGGCCACGGCAACCGACGCTCCCTGCTGTGCAATATCGGGGTCGGAGTAGGGGGGCCAGGACAATGACGTCATACGGTAGGTTTGGGCACTGACCAAAGACACAGCGCTTAGCACTACAACCGTTGCTATTCTCAGAAGCTGTATCACAGGTACACCTTATTCCTATATACAAGTAACAACTTAGTTCATTCAGCCAGTCTGGCAACTTGGTTTTTTGACAGGCTTGACAGATCGAATGGCGTTTTTTTCAAGCCGTCAGTTTTGGTCATTTAAAGTTTGACCATGTAGTCAAAAAAAGATGTAGGTGATCAAATCAAGCCGTGGTAGCCTTAGGCACCGGCTTAGTCGACTCTCAATTAACCGGAGCTTTCCATGCACGTTGAAAACGAAATAAAACTGGGATTTAAAGATGTCATGATTCGACCCAAACGGTCGACATTGAAGTCCCGGTCTCAAGTCTCCCTCGAACGAACCTATACTTTTCGCAACTCCAAACGCACCTGGACCGGAGTCCCGATCATTGCTGCCAATATGGATACCGTGGGCACGTTTGAAGCAGCTCAGGTGATGGCTGAATACAAGATGCTGACTGCCGTGCATAAACATTACAGCGTCGAACAGTGGCAGTCATTTCTCAACGACATTGATAAAAGTTTGTTGCCTCATGTTATGGTCTCGACCGGAACGTCGGAAGCGGATTACGAAAAGCTTAAGCAGATCTTGAGATTAGATGTCGGTCTTGAGTTTGTGTGCATAGACGTTGCCAATGGTTATTCAGAACATTTTGTTGAATTTTTAAGAAGGGTACGCGCCGAATTTCAACAGATCACCATTGTCGCAGGCAATGTGGTCACCGGGGAAATGGCTGAAGAGCTTCTGCTGTCAGGTGCTGATATCGTCAAAGTTGGTATTGGACCAGGTTCAGTTTGCACTACGCGGGTGAAAACCGGAGTAGGTTACCCTCAGGTTTCGGCAACCATTGAATGCGCGGATGCCGCTCACGGGTTGAATGGTCATGTCATTTCTGACGGCGGTTGTTCTTGCCCTGGTGATGTATCTAAAGCCTTTGGCGCCGGTGCGGATTTTGTCATGCTCGGCGGAATGCTGGCCGGCCACGATGAAAGTGGTGGTGAGTTGATCGAAGAAGGTGGTAAACAATTTAAACTGTTTTACGGTATGAGTTCAGATACCGCAATGGGTAAATACCATGGTGGTGTTGCCAATTATCGGGCCAGTGAAGGTAAAACGGTCAAGGTGCCTTACCGCGGCGCTTTAGCAACCACATTGATGGATATTCAGGGTGGTGTTCGCTCAACCTGTACCTATGTTGGTGCAGCTGCCTTGAAAGAACTGTCTAAGCGGACGACCTTTATCCGTGTGCAGGAGCAGGAAAACCGGGTCTTCTCTTCCTGATACAGGCCTCGGCATTAAACGGTAATCGTGACGCTCGATTACCGTTTTATTTTCAATAATTCCACAATCCAACTCGAAATCAGATTCAATTCAGTCGTGTTTCAGGGTATGAGCGCCGCCGATGACTCGGGTAATGGTGGTTATTACGCATAAGGTAAAAAACACCCAGGCCAACGGTGCAAACCAGCTGGGAAACAGACAAAAACTGAGCAAAAACAGAATTGTTTCCGTCCCTTCTGTAATGCCATTCAGGTAATAAAACCCCTTGTTCGGGTAGTGCATTGAGCTCAACTGCAAGCGTTCGGCCAGGATAGCGAACGCAAGAAAGCTGGAGCCAGTGCCCATAAACGAAAAAATGAGTGCCGCCGCGGGCAGCGCATTGGTGCTCGGGTTCGCCAGCGCAAACGCGAAGACTATTGCCGAGTAAAAAATGAAATCGAGTACGATATCCAGATAGGCGCCGCGATTGGTCGCTCTGGATAAGCGTGCGACTTCTCCATCTAAACCGTCACACAAGCGGTTCAACAGAATAAGCATCGCACCAAGAGCATAATATTCCAGAGCAATTGCAGGCAGTGCCAGCATGCCAATGGCAAAACCGGTGACGGTGATATGGTCTGCTTTGATGTTAGCGCGGTGGAAACTGCGTGCCGCAGTTGCCAGAGTGGGTTTGATGATTTTTAGCGCGCGTCGGTCAAGCATGTTGGATCTCCAGATGAAGAGTTTGGCTACCTTTTGGGATATCGTCGTGATCGTGAGTCACCAGAATCGCAGGAATATTGAGCTGCCGGATCTGATCGTAAACCCAAGGGCGGAATTGCTCTCGCAGTGCTTTATCCAATTTAGAAAAAGGTTCGTCGAGCAGAATTAAGTCGGGTTCGGAGAGCAAAGTTCGGAGTAAGGCAATGCGAGCACGTTGTCCGCCGGACAAGGTGGCTATGTCACGGTCTTGATAGTCTGCGAGCGTTGCTTGTTGCAACACCTGATGGATGCGCTCTTTTTTTTCGGTTTTGGACCATTTCCCAGGCAAGCCGAAAACCAGGTTTTCGTAAACATTTAAATGCGGAAACAGAAGATCGTCTTGAAACAAAATGCCGACCTTGCGTTGCTCGACCGGCAAGGGCCTTAAGTCCCGGCCATTGAGGTGTATCTGCCCTTGGCTGTTAAAGACGGGTGCTAACACACCGGAAATATCCGCCATGATTGTCGATTTGCCAGACCCACTGGCACCGGTGATTGCCAACAATTCACCAGTGCTCAGTTGAGTGCTCAACGGCTGAAAAAGCGGCTGATTATTTAAGAAAATCTGATACTGGTTTAATGTGAATATTGAGTTCATGTCTGGGTTATCTCATGCTTTGGCGCTCACGGAAACGCAGGGCGGGTAATAGTGTGGCCAGCGCAAAAATCAGTAATGGTAAGCTTTGCTGCCATACCGCCATTACCGCCATTAATCGGCGGTCGCTGCCTGCCGCCATAGCCACCGCCTCCGTGGTAATAGTTGAATATTTACCAGCCCCGATAAAGATTGTGGGCAGGTACTGTGCAATAGACACTGCAAAGCCGGTGGCAAAGGCATACAGTATGGGGCGCATTAAAATCGGAAACTTGATGTGCCAATAGGCAGGTCCCCGTTGTTGCTTTAACGTCAACGCTAGCCAGAAGTAGCGGTCATCAAAGTTTCGATACGGACCGCTGAGCGTTAAAAACACATAGGGCAATACGAACACCAGATGCGACCAGAGCAATGCCGTGAATTGCCCATCCCAACCTGTCTGGATCAGAAATACCTGAAAACCGAATAAAAAAGCGACTTGTGGGATCAACAGGGGGAGATAGATCAGCCAGGCAATGCGCTGAGTATTCAGTTTTTTTTGCGACCAACGCAGGCGCACTTCGTTTTCCAGTGCGAGTATCACCAGGAACAATGCAATCAACGCGGACAGTAACGCTAACCAAACTGTACACCAGAACGGTTCGTCGATCCGATTGAGTATGCGTGACCATGGTAACGTTGAAAACTGACTAGGTAAAACGTCCGGATAGCGCCAGCGCAGTGTTAAGCTCCAGATGAATGTGACTGCTGCGGATCCGGCAAAGGCTAGCGCCATCAATAGAGTCAGTGCACGGGCAACGGGGGCTTCCCAGTTTAACGTAAGTCGCGTCTGAGGCCGACAGTGAATAGCCCATTGACGAAGCCTGCGTAAAGGTGGCTCAAGCAGGTGAATAATCAGTAAAGCGATGGAAACGAGAATTAACAACCAGGTGGCGCCGGCCGCTCCGACCGTTCGATTTGTCAGGTCCGGGTCATTGAATAGTTGGGTAATCAAAACCGCGAGCGTTGGTGGCGTCGTGGGACCGGCGATTAAGGCGATGTCGACAACCGTCAGCGAAAACGCAACCACAGCAAAGAAAGGTAATTTGATTTGCTGATACAGCTGCGGGATCAATAACCAGTACCAGGCAAACCGGGTTGAGCGCCCCATACTATTGGCAAGCCACCGCGTTTTCTGGACATTCAGAGACGGTAGCACAGCGAGGGACATGAATAAGAGAAATGGGGTTTCTTTCAGTGCCAGTGTGATGATCAGGCTCACGCCCATGGGGTCCTGAAAGGTTGTCCAGTTTGGCGGAACCGGAAACCACCCGGTCATGTACTCAATCCAGCGAATTAACCAACCACTTGGCGACAATAGAAAACCAAGGCCAATCGCAAAGGCTGCGTGAGGTACGGAAAGAATTGGAGATAGCAGCCTCTCCAGTCGCTGAAACATGACAGATGGATAAGCCCCGATCAATAAAACAAAGGTGATAACAAGTGACAGCACTGAAGCGCCGATGCCGCTGAACAGTGTTTTTAGCAAGGCTGATTTATAGCTGGGGTGATTGAACCATTCTTCCCACGGTGTCATCGACAATTGATCCAGACCGATGGCCGGGAAATAGCCGAACGCGGGTAACCAAGTGCCGATCAATCCGAGAATGACCGGAATCAGGAATACGGCGGTCGTCAATGCCGGAATGGCTGTCAGCACGGAGCTTCGCTTCAGTGTTGCCATGGCAGGATCGTTTGCCCCATGTGTCACGATGAAAGGCAGCACGGACATTGCCAAGCCGTGCTGGTTTTTTATATAGGTTACTGGCTGTACCGGGTCAGCCAGGCTTTTTCAATCGCTTCAACCCAGCTTGCGTGTGGTTCCAGCAGCACGTTGGCCAAGTCTTCAGGGGGCAGTGTCGCGGCACCGTTGGGCAATGCATCAAACAAGGCTTTCTGTTGCGCTGTCAGCTTGTTCATCGCTAACACGGTAGGGTCGCCCCAGATTTCCGGATTGGCTTTTCGAGCCTGAGCTTCCGGAGACATCAGGAAATTGGCAAACACCATAGCACCCTCTGCGCTGCCTGAGTTGTATGGAATGGCAACAAAATGGGTGTTGGCAATGGTGCCGGAACGGTGAATGTGTGTGCGCACGGTATCGGGCAAGTCGCCGTTAGCAATGGCGTTGCTGGCATCGAATGGATTGAAACTGAGTGACAGATAAATTTCACTGTCGTTTAACAGTTGCTTCATCTTCGGTGCGCCATCGGTAAAAACGTTGCCTTTTTGCCACATTAACGGATGGAGTTCATCCAGATAGTCCCAAAGCGGTTGTGTCACTTCTTCGAAATTGGCTAACGAAACGGGCGCATACAGAATGTCTATGTCCGCCGTTAACTCGAGCAGGACCTGTTTGACAAAGGTCGTGCCATGAAAGGCCGGAGGTGCGGGATAGGTAAAGCGTCCGGGATTCTCTTGAGCAAAAGTCAACAACTCCTGCGCGGATTGTGGTGGTTGTTGAACATACTCTGTGTTGTGCTGAAAAACCAGTTGCGCCATGCCCCAGGGGGCTTCGAGATTATCTACCGGAACCGTAAAGTCAAAGAGAGTCGTGGGTTTATTGTCGATGTCGACTAACTGATAGTTTGGCAGGTCTTGAGTGAACGCGCCGTACAACAAACCGTTGGCTTTCATGTTGGCGAAGTTCTCGCCATTGACCCACATCAGATCGACTGCGCCGTCCTGATCCTTTCCGGCTGTTTTTTCGGATAAAATCTGATTAACAGCATTGGGCGCAACGTTCTTGACGTGTTTCACCGTCACTCCGTAGTCTTCATCAACTCGATCAGTGGCCCATTGAATGTAATCGTTTATGTGTTCGTCGCCACCCCAAGCGTGAAAATAAACTGTTTGGCCTTTTGCTTGATTCACGATGGTAGACCAGTCGGCTGCCTGTGAGGTGGTCGCTACGGTTGCGAGAGAAAGCGCCAGAATGTGCGGGTAAAGCGTTTTAATCATTCGGTTGTCCTTGCTGATTGACTGAGCTGAAAAGTATTTGAGTCGGTAAAAAAACTCGCCAGTGCAAACGACTGGCCTTACTTACGTCGCCAAGATTGATTTATGATGTCACTGATCGGGCTTAGAAGACACTGGTTGACGTTAAAAGTTCCCAAGCCTGATCGATTCTAGTTTTTCTAATTTCCGCGCCGATTGCCAGAGGATACGACTATGATGGTGCCAAAAAGCCTTCGTAAAGAACAGGAACGTTTGCAAAACGAAGCGCAGTTTGCCTCGCTCAACGAGCAGCAGCAAGCCTTGGTCATTCGGTTGGCGCTATCTAGTCCCTGGCTGCGGGATTGGTTGAAGCTGCAGCAAGACTGGAACGAGGTGTTGCGTGCTTTCCAAAACGATGAAGTTGACGTTTTAGACATCCAATCGTGCTGTGACAACTGGACATTGGATGACGAAGCTTTGGTCATGCGCGATTTACGCTTGTGGCGTAACCGGCATATTGCTCGCTTGATTGCCCGGGACATTATGGGGCTGAATGACGTGCAGCAAACGGCACGAATCGTCAGCGATTTGGCCGACCAGGCGCTGCAGGTCGCTTTACACTGGTCCTCTGCATACTGGCGCGCGAAAGACGGCGAGCCTGCCTTGTGCCCCTATTCGGGCGAGCCACAGCAATTAATAATTCTCGCGATGGGAAAACACGGTGCCCGCGAATTGAATTTATCGTCCGACATCGATCTCATTTTCGCCTTTCCCAGTGCCGGAGTAACCGCAAAAGGTCGGTCACATGAGGAATTTTTTACCCGGGTTGGACGCAAATTGATTCATTTGCTCGACGCCCGCACCAGTGATGGTTTTGTCTTTCGTGTGGATATGCGATTGCGTCCATGGGGGCAATCCGGTGCACTGGTCTCCAACCTGAAAGCGATGGAAAACTATTATCTGCAGCAGGGGCGATTCTGGGAACGTTTTGCGATGGTGAAAGCGAGACCTGTTACCGGGCACGAGTTGGCGCAGCAGGCGCTGGCCGATGTGCTGCATCCATTCGTGTATCGCCGCTATGTTGATTATCAAGCCGTGGGTGCTTTACGCGATCTGAAGGCCAAAATACAAACCGAAGTCCGACGACAAAACTTAGACCGGAACATAAAATTGGGGGCCGGCGGCATTCGCGAAGTCGAATTTGTCGCGCAGGTGTTTCAGTTAATTCGTGGCGGACAGGATGAAGAGCTTCAGAGCCGTGGAACCTGGACGGCTCTCGATACGCTGAAAACTTTGGAGCTGTTGCCCGAATCGGTGGTTCATGAGTTGATAATCGCCTACAACTATTTACGCGATCTAGAGCACCGGATTCAGGCTATTCGCGATGAGCAAACCCAGACGTTGCCCAGTGATGAGATCGATCTCGAACGACTGGTCCTGTCAAAAGGCCTAGACAGCGTTGAGCAGATGATGGCTGAGCTGGCAACTGTGCGGGCAACGGTGCAGGAACATTTCAGCCATTTAATTTCTGAACAGCATCAGCCGGCAGATGATAACCGCTATCGGCCGTTCCTTCAGGCCTGGCAAGTCGGTCAGGTGGGAGCAGAGTTCGACAACTCGCTGGCTGAACAGTTCTTCGCCTTCAAGCAGATGCCCTCTGTAGCTCGCTTAACCGGTGTTGCTGCGCACAATCTTGAAGAATTCATTCCTAAGTTCTGGGCTGAATTGGCGCGGCAGCCCGATGGCGCAGAACGTTTTACGGCGATTCTGCCAATTTTGGAATCCATTCTCAGAAGAACATCCTATTTTACTCTGTTGGCAGAAAACCCCGTTGCCATTGCTGAGTTGGTCAAACTGGTGCCTGCTTCTGAATGGATCGCTCAAACGCTTAAAGACAAGCCGTTTTTGCTGGATGAGCTCACTGATAAGTCCAGCCTCTATGAACTGCCTAACCGGCGCGAGCTGATGGATGAACTGCATCAGCAATTGTTGCGGGTGCCTGAAGATGATCTGGAGCGTCAAATGGAACTGCTGCGGCATTTTCGCCATGGTCGTGTACTTCGGGCGGCGGCTTGTGAAGTGTCCAATCATCTCCCTCTGATGAAAATTTCCGATTATCTGGCCTGGGTTGCGGAGGTTGTTGTTGAGCAATCATTGGCGTTGGTATGGCGCCAGATGGTGACACGACATGGCCGACCCAGCAAAGAAGGCGGGGAATGGTGCGATCCGGACTTTGGCGTGATTGCCTATGGGAAGATGGGCGGGTTGGAGCTGTCTTACGAATCTGATCTGGACTTGGTGTTTCTACATAACGCGACGTCGCAGGGGTCATCCGAAGGGCCTAAAGTGATCGAAAATGTGGTTTTTATGGCGCGACTTGGTCAGAAGCTTATTCATCTGTTATCGTCAGTGACGCCATCGGGAATGCTGTATGAAGTCGATACGCGACTGCGACCATCGGGCAATTCCGGGTTGTTGGTCAGTAGTTTGGCGGCTTTTGAAAAGTACCAACAGGAAAAAGCCTGGACGTGGGAGCATCAGGCGCTGGTACGGGCTCGTTTTATCGCCGGTGATACGGCCATTAAAGAGGCATTTGACCGATATCGGGAAGGCATCATCTGCCGTCAACGCGATCTCGCTGCATTGCGCAAAGATGTGATCGACATGCGTCAGAAGATGGTGGATCACTTGTCTTCCGAGGCGGACAGTTCTGCGGAAGCGCCAGTCTTTCATCTAAAACACGACAGGGGCGGCATTGTCGATCTTGAATTTTTGGTTCAGTTTCTGATTCTGGCGAATGCGCACCAGAACCCAGAGCTGGCCCGCTGGTCCGATAACGTCCGCTCAATAGAAGCCCTATTTGCGGCTGGCGTGATTACGCCAGACCAGAAGCAACAATGGTTGGATGCCTATCTCGCGTTGAGGGAGCAGGTTCACCACGCTATCTTAAGTGGGCAAAGTACCAAAATCCCCTTAGCCGAGCTGACGCCGCAACTGGTGGCCGTGCGCGAATGTCTCAACGACGCTTGGTTGCAATATCTTCATGATTCGTGACTCTTGCGGCTGCCGGCGCCGAACTGACCGCTGCAATATTCCATTGCAATCATTGCGTGAATTAGGCTTGATACCTGGCTGGTATCCATCTTTTAATATCGCATACAATAAAACAGCATACCTGTGCACTACATTCATCGAGAATCCGTGGATTCTCCGTTAGGTTAGGAATACAACATGGCAGCATTTGGCACCGTTTTTATGCCCGAAATGGCACTGGCAACATTTGAGAACGATCAATGGAGTGAGACTGAAATTGTCAAGTCAGATCGTTTGCAGTTCCACCCAGGTGCACATGTGCTGCACTATTCCAGTACCTGTTTCGAAGGTTTGAAAGCGTTTCGGCATGCCGATGGCGGTGTGTACATCTTTCGAATGGATGCCAATGTCAAGCGCTTGGCCCAGTCTACTCACCTGCTGAGTCTTCCAGCGTTTGATGCTGATCAATTGAGCAAAATGATCGTTGATATTGTAGGCCGATTTTCTACAGAGGTGCCAGAACCACCAGGTTCGATGTATATCCGCCCAACGCATATCGGTACCGAAGCGTCGATTGGTAAAGCGGCAGCACCTTCCAGCTCATCCTTGCTGTACGTTTTATTATCCCCAGTGGGTGATTATTTTGCCGGAGGTGCTAAGCCTCTGCGGTTGTTACTGGAGGAAAATGGCATGCGCTGTGCGCCACACATGGGGATGGTAAAAAGCGGCGGGAACTACGCCAGCGCCTTAGGTCCGATAGCTGATGCCCGTTCCAAAGCCGATGCTGATCAGGTTTTGTTCTGTCCAAATGGCGATGTTCAGGAGACCGGTGCCGCGAACTTCATATTAATTGATGGTAACGAAGTTATTACCAAGGGGTTGGACAGCTCTTTTCTTCATGGTATTACGCGTGACTCTGTACTGACCATTGCGAGGGATCTGGGTATGACCGTCTCTGAGCGCGACTTGAGCGTGACAGAATTACTGGAGCGGGCGGGAAAGCCAGGCACAGAGGCTGCGTTGTCGGGCACTGCCGCGGTGCTGACACCTGTGGGCACCTTGATCCATAACGGCAAAGAATACCCGGTGGGGTCAGGCGAGGCAGGCAAAACAACATTGAAACTGCGTCAATTGCTCAACGACATTCAATGGGGTAAGGCTGAAGACAAGCACGGTTGGTTGACCAAGGTTTAATCGACCGTTTTTCACGCTGAGGTAACATGACGACACAGCGTCATGTTACCGGTGCGGTCAGATATGGTCGTGGCGTTTCAGATTCGACAGTTTGGGGTTGGGTTTCTCTACTGTTCGCAGGATTAACGCAACATGGCCAATACTCTGTACCAATGTCGCTTTGGTGGCCGCAATCATGTCGGCCAACAACGTTTTTTTATCCTCGCGATCTTCTGTGACGATCTTAACCTTGATTAACTCATGGTCATTCAATGCTCTGTCTATTTCCGCGAGTACTGTATCTGACAGGCCTTTATCGCCAATCGTCACAATAGGATTGAGTTGGTGGCCGATGGTGCGGAAACGTTTTTTCTGGTCCTGACTAAGCTTCATATAGGGTAAATCTCATGTTTATTTCGTTGCATTGATCTAAATTGTACTTTAGAACGAACAAAATCACTAAAGAGGAATTCAGGTGGCTCGCCCCAAGAATAGTAAAGACTGGTTGAAAGAACACTTTGATGACAAGTATGTTCATCAGGCAAAGCAGGACGGGTACCGTAGTCGGGCAAGCTATAAGTTAATCGAAATTTGTGAGAAGGATCGATTGATTAAGCCGGGTATGACGGTTCTGGATCTCGGTTCGGCGCCAGGTGGTTGGTCTCAAGTGGCCGTTAGAATGGTCGGAGATCACGGTCGGGTAGTGGCTTCCGATATACTGGAAATGGATTCCATTGCCGGCGTGGAGTTCATTCACGGGGATTTTACCGATGAAGGCGTCTATCAGGCGTTGTTGGATTGTATCGGTGACAGCCCCGTCGACCTTGTAATCTCCGATATGGCCCCCAATATGAGCGGTAATGCGGTTATTGATCAGCCAGCGGCCATGTATTTGGTTGAGTTGGCGCTCGATATGGCCCACTCGATATTGAAACCCGGTGGCGCGTTCGTTGCCAAATTGTTTCACGGAGAAGGTTTTGACGAGTATGTTAAGACTGTGAGACAACAGTATAGTAAGGTTGTTATGCGTAAGCCGGAAGCTTCAAGAGCCCGCTCACGTGAAACATACATCGTTGCAACTGGTTTTAAAGGTTAAGCAGGCTCGCAGCGCGTCTGCGTAAGAAGGTGAAAATTGAACGATATGGCAAAGAATTTAATTCTCTGGTTAATCATCGCCGTTGTGTTACTCGCGGTGTTCCAAAATTTCGATATGTCGGCCAGCGCGGATAACATCAGCTATTCCCGGTTTGTCCAGCAAGTCGAGCAAGATCAGATAAAGTCGGTGACCTTTGTCGGGGACTCTACCATTTATGGTGAGCGCCGGGATAACGCCCGCTTTGAGACGCAAGCGCCAGCCGGAGTCGATACTTCTGAATTGAACGACGTTCTGATGTCGCACAATGTTGAAGTGTTTGCACAGAAACCAGAGCAACCCAGTATCTGGACTCAGCTGTTTGTCGCGGCGTTCCCAATTTTGATTATTCTCGGTGTTTTCATGTTTTTCATGCGCCAGATGCAAGGCGGTGGCGGTGGCAGTAAAGGCCCGATGAGTTTTGGTAAGAGTAAGGCCCGGTTGCTTAGCGAAGATCAGATAAACACAACGTTTAAAGATGTAGCAGGCGTTGAAGAAGCCAAAGAAGACGTTCAAGAGCTGGTGGAGTTCTTGCGTGATCCTGGTAAATACCAGCGCCTAGGCGGCAAAATCCCCCGTGGAGTGTTAATGGTTGGTCCACCGGGTACAGGTAAAACCTTGCTGGCAAAGGCGATAGCTGGTGAAGCCAAGGTACCTTTCTTTTCGATTTCCGGTTCTGACTTTGTCGAAATGTTTGTCGGTGTCGGTGCGTCGCGTGTTCGAGATATGTTCGATCAGGCTAAAAAACAGGCACCCTGTATTATATTTATTGACGAAATTGACGCTGTTGGTCGTTCTCGGGGTGTTGGCATCGGTGGCGGTAATGACGAGCGTGAACAGACGTTAAACCAGTTGCTGGTTGAAATGGACGGCTTTGAGGTAAACGATGGCATTATCGTCATCGCGGCAACTAACCGACCAGACGTATTGGACCCAGCTTTGCTTCGCCCGGGACGCTTTGACCGACAGGTTGTGGTTTCCTTGCCCGATATTCGCGGTCGTGAGCAGATTCTCAAAGTGCATATGCGAAAAGTACCGGTTTCGGACGATGTTAACCCGAAAGTTATTGCCCGCGGCACACCTGGTTTTTCAGGGGCGGACTTAGCTAACCTGGTGAACGAAGCGGCTTTATTTGCTGCGCGAATTAACCGACGAACGGTGACGCAAGAAGAGTTCGATAAAGCGAAAGATAAGATCATGATGGGTGCTGAACGGAAATCCATGGTGATGAGTGAAAAAGACAAAGAAATGACGGCTTACCATGAGGCTGGCCATGCCATTGTCGGTCGACTCATGCCGGAACACGATCCGGTTTATAAGGTCACCATTATTCCGCGTGGTCGGGCACTCGGTGTCACCATGTACTTACCGGAAGAAGATAAAGTTAGCTACAGCAAACAGTATCTTAAAGGCCGAATCGCCTCTGCCTATGGCGGGCGCATTGCTGAAGAACTGGTTTATGGCGAAGATCAAGTCAGTACTGGTGCTTCAAATGACATTATGCAAGCGACTAATATGGCTCGTAACATGGTCACTAAATGGGGTCTGTCGCCAATGGGACCCATTCAGTTTGAAGAAGAGGAGCAGTCTTACCTCGGCAGTCAATCCAGTCGCAGTCATATTTCCGATGAAACTTCGCAGCAACTTGACAAGGCCATCCGCGATATTGTCGATGAGGCCTATACTACGGCGACCAAAATCCTCAAAGAGCACCGTGCTGCTTTGGATCTGATGAAGGACGCACTAATGGAATATGAAACTATTGATGCAGCGCAGATCGATGACATTATGGCTGGGCAGAAGCCCCGTAAGCCAAAAGGTTGGGATGATCGGAACGGTCCGACACAAGAGGCCGAGTCTGCGACAGAGAAAAAAGTGGCCGATGATACAAAAGATGTCTCGTCAGGCACCCAGACAGATGGAACGGCAGAGTAATTGATCAGTGGGTAGTTCTGGAAGAGTCGGCCATTGTGCCGACTTTTTTATTGGATTTATGGTATGGTACCGCCCGTTGATTCGAGTGAGTTCTGTGGTCGGGGCCGGCCGGTTGTTGAGGTATTAATGACGGATTTTTTTTCATTTCGTGATCGGCAACTCGCCTTTAATCAGACTCACGTCATGGGTATTTTGAACGTAACACCAGATTCTTTTTCAGATGGCGGGCAGTTTCTGCGCAAAGAGCAGGCATTGCAGCAAGCTCAAGTTATGGTTAACGACGGTGCCGCGATTATCGATATTGGTGGCGAAAGCACCCGGCCCGGAGCCGAGCCAGTTTCATTGGCAGAAGAAATGGATCGTGTGTTACCCGTCGTAGAAGCGCTTGCCCGTCAAGTTGACGTTATCATTTCTGTCGATACCAGCTCCCCTCAGTTGATGTTGGAAGCCGCCTCACTGGGGGCGCATCTGATCAACGATGTGCGGGCTCTTCAGCGTGATGGAGCCGTCGAGGCAGTGGTCAAGTCGGATATACCTGCATGTTTAATGCATATGCAAGGTCAACCAGAAACCATGCAGGACAGTCCAGACTATGACGATGTGATTGCTGATGTGCGTCGATTTTTCAAACGACGCATTGAACAATGCGATGCTATGGGTCTGGATTCTACAAGATTATTGCTCGATCCCGGTTTTGGGTTTGGTAAAACTATTGAACACAATCTGACATTACTGAATCGTCTGCCTGAAACTGCATTGGAAGGTTTGCCTTTGCTGGTCGGCATGTCACGTAAAAGCATGATTGATCATGTTCTGCAGCGCCCGGTTGATCGCCGTTTGTCCGCCAGTATTGCGCTTGCAGCAGCAGCAACTTTGAAAGGGGCATTCATAGTTCGGGTGCACGATGTGGCAGAGTCAGTGGACGCCGTAAAAATGATGAATGCAGTGAAGCATGAACGAAATATATATGGAAATCAGGAGTAAGTAAGCGTGGCAAATGGAAAAAAATATTTTGGAACCGATGGCATTCGTGGTGAGGTAGGTAAGGGTGTCATAACGCCTGAGTTCGTACTTCGTCTTGGTTGGGCTGCCGGTCGGGTATTTAGCAAGCAAGGGCGCGGTAAAATCTTAATTGGGAAGGATACTCGCATATCCGGTTATATGTTTGAATCCGTGCTAGAGGCCGGGTTGGCAGCGGCGGGTTGCGATAGTTTGATGGTCGGGGTGATACCTACCCCCGCGGTCGCCTATCTGACCCGGGCATTTCACTGTGATGCTGGTATTGTTATATCTGCGTCGCATAATCCGTTTTACGACAATGGCATTAAGTTCTTTTCGGCAGACGGCACCAAATTGCCAGATGAGATCGAATTTGCCATTGAAGCCGAACTCGACAAGCAGATCGTAACGGCTTCCAGCGAATTGTTAGGCAAGGCCCGCAGAATTGACGACGCCCACGGCCGCTATGTCGAATTCTGTAAATCAACATCGGGATACCTGAACCTTGAGGGGCTCAATATCGTTTTGGATTGTGCTCATGGGGCCACCTACGATGTCGCGCCGAAAGTGTTTCGTGAATTGGGCGCTACTGTTCAGGTTATCGGTGTTTCCCCTAATGGTCAGAATATCAACGAGCAAGTCGGTTCAACACATCCGGCCGCCTTACAAAAGGCTGTGTTAGAGCATAACGCTGATCTTGGTATTGCGTTCGATGGAGATGGCGATCGGTTGTTGATGGTTGATCATCAGGGCCAGGCTGTTGATGGTGATGAGTTACTTTTCATATTAGCGAAGCACCTTAAACAGAAAGGCAAGCTGGACGGCGGCATCGTTGGCACCTTGATGACTAACCTTGGGTTGGAAGTGTCTCTCAAGAAGCTGGGGCTTGAGTTAGTGCGGGCAAACGTCGGTGACCGTTATGTCATGGAGCAGCTTAACGAGCGCAATTGGATTGTTGGCGGCGAGAATTCAGGTCACCTGGTCTGCAAGCACGTGACATCGACCGGTGATGGCATTGTTGCGGCGCTGCAGGTATTGTGCGCCTTGCGTGAAACGGACCAGACATTGGCGCAGGCTAAGACCGGTATGCGCAAATTCCCTCAGGTTATGATTAACGTCAAGTTGGCGAAGAAGCTTGATGTGTTAGCCTTGCCCGCTGTTCAGGAGGCGGTTGCGCGAGCCGAACTTGAGTTGGCCGAATCTGGACGGATATTGTTGCGGCCGTCAGGTACCGAACCCGTTGTACGGGTGATGGTTGAAGGGGAGGATGTTACTCAGGTGAAGTCGGTTTGTGGCTCCCTCGCTAAACAGGTTGAACAGGCTGTTGCCAATACGTGATTTATCTAATTGGTTGATTTGATAGATATTTTTTAATGAATCTGTGTGCTTTTTTACGGTAGAGAGCTTGCTCCGTTCCGGTAAGTTAAGTACACTCTGCGCCCGCTCGAAGGAGGCGAAATAATTATGCGACGTACATTAGTTGCGGCTAACTGGAAAATGAACGGTAACAAAGCATCGAATGAAGCTTTGTTGGATGCCTTTAAAAAGGGCTTTGACGGATCCGCCGATACGGCGATATTTCCGCCCGCGCTCTATATTCCGCAGTTGGCTGAAAGTCTGAAAGGTACTGATATTGCCTTTGGTGTACAGAATGCTTACTTCCAGGAGAGTGGTGCTTTTACCGGTGAGCTAGCGCTTTCCATGGTAAAAGAGTTTGGCTGTCAGTATGTGTTGATTGGTCATTCCGAGCGTCGAGAAATTTTCGGTGAAACTGATGCGTTGGTTGCCGAGAAAGTTGCAGCAACCTTAGCAGCAGGCCTAATTCCGATGCTGTGTGTCGGCGAAACATTGGCCGAACGTGAATCCGGCGTGACTGAGACTGTCGTTAAAACACAGATTGATGCTGTGTTGGCTAAAGTGGGTATCGCCGCGTTTGAAACAATTGTGGTTGCGTATGAGCCAGTTTGGGCTATCGGAACGGGTAAGACTGCAAGCCCTGAGCAAGCTCAGGAAGTGCATGCCTTCATACGTCAGTTACTGGTTGCCGAAGACGCTGCTGTAGCTGCGAAAACTCGAATTTTATACGGTGGTAGTGTGAAAGCTGCCAGTGCAGAAGCGCTGTTTGGCCAGCCTGATATTGATGGTGGCTTGGTTGGCGGTGCTTCACTGATTGCAGACGAATTCGTTGCAATCTGTAACGCTGCTCAAGGGTAATTTTTAAGATGGTATATGAGAATCTCGTACTGTTGGTTCACGTTCTTTTGGCAATAGGTGTTATTACCTTTGTCTTGTTGCAGCGTGGCAAGGGTGCGGAAGCAGGAGCTTCCTTTGGTGGAGGTGCTTCGCAAACTGTTTTTGGATCGTCAGGAAGTGGTAACTTTTTGACTCGAACCACTGCGATACTGGTAACCGGTTTTTTTGTTACCAGCCTGGCTCTTGCGCTTATCGCAAGACAAAAAGCCGATGGTTTGAATGAAATTAAGATTCCAGTGGTTGAGGAAACTGCATCTGAGCTGGATGTGCCGGTCTCCGGTGATCCAGCTGACAGTGCACTGCCAACTGAGTAATCATATACAGAATTGCCGACGTGGTGAAATTGGTAGACACGCCATCTTGAGGGGGTGGTGGGCTTTTGCCCGTGCTAGTTCGAGTCTAGTCGTCGGCACCAATTAAAAAGGCCTGTTTACAGGCCTTTGTCTTTTTTAGTCAGTGGCATTGGTTGCATGACAGTGATGCTGCCTTTATAATTCGCGCGTTTTTTGGTCAGGCGTCGTCGTAAATGAGGCGATGTGTGGCAGTCAACGGGTGTTTGACCCCGGGGCAAAAGTGGGTTTTGTGCTTTTGTCTGCACGTTTCCGGATGTGCACCAACTCTCCTGAGGGGATTGTTGGCAAAAGAATTATTTTAAAACCCCTCTTGCAGGGGTTTTTTCGTATTGGTGCTCACGAAAGAGTGCGCTGAGATGGGCAAAGGCATGATTTGAGTTCTTCAGGTCACGTCCGAGATGCCCATTTTTTGTCATTGTGAAAATCAACAATGGCTTGAATGAACAAGTTGGACAGAGAGTTGTGGCAAAAGTAAACGAATTAACAGATTTAATTGAACCCGTTGTTGTAGGAATGGGTTTCATTTTTTGGGGGTTGGAATACTTACCAAGTGGCAAGTTTTCGACCTTGCGGATATACATCGACCATGAAGATGGGATTAACGTCGATCATTGTGCCGAGGTGAGTCGCCAAATCAGCGCCGTTATGGATGTTGAGGATCCCATTTCTGGCAATTATAACCTCGAAGTGTCGTCACCAGGTATGGATAGGCCGTTATTTAATCTTGAGCAATATGCTGCCTACATCGGCGAGTGGGTCGAGATTAAATTGCGATATGCGTTTGAAGGTCGTCGAAACTTTAAAGGCGTGATTACCGGTATTGAAGATGGCGATGTAACGATTGTGGCTGATAACGAAGAATTTTTGTTGCCACTAGAGAGTATTGATAAGGGTCGGATTATTCCGAACTTCAAATAATTTGAAAAATAAATTAAGCACTAGAGCAAAGTTCGCTCGCAATGAATGGAAGGGGCTGAAACGATGAGTAAAGAAATTCTCCTGGTCGTAGATGCGGTAGCAAATGAAAAAGGTGTATCACGCGAAGTTATTTTCGACGCGATGGAGCTGGCATTAGCAACTGCTGCAAAGAAGCGATTGGATGACGAAGGAGAGGCTGACGTTTACGTAGTAATCGACCGCAAAACCGGCGAATACGAAACCTTCCGTCGTTGGGAAGTGACTGATGATAGTGAAATGGCATTGCTGGGATCGCAGTGGACAACTCAGGAAGCGCACGAAGTCGATAAAAACCTGAAGCCCGGCGATTTCTACGAAGTACAGATCGAGAATGAAGATTTTGGTCGTATTGGTGCACAGGCGGCGAAACAGATTATCGTGCAGAAGGTACGCGATGCAGAGCGAGCTCGAATTGTGGACGCTTACCGTGAACGAATCGGAGAAATGGTCTCCGGTACGGTTAAAAAAGTGACCCGAGATGCTTTGATTATCGATCTAGGAAATAACGCAGAGGCCGTATTGCCACGCGATCAAATGATTGGCCGTGAAATGTTTCGTTTAGCCGACCGTGTTCGTGCCGTACTGCAGTCAATCAAAAGTGAAGGTCGTGGACCACAGCTGGTATTGAGCCGTATCAGCAGTGAAATGCTGGTGGAGCTTTTCCGAATTGAAGTACCTGAAATTCAAGAAGAACTGATCGAAATCCGATCTTGTGCCCGAGACCCTGGTTCCAGAGCCAAGATTGCTGTTAAAACCAATGATGGGCGTATCGATCCAGTGGGTGCTTGTGTTGGTATGCGTGGATCTCGAGTCCAAGCGGTTTCCAATGAATTGGCGAATGAGCGTGTCGACATCATCTTATGGGATGACAATCCGGCTCAATTGGTGATCAATGCGATGGCGCCTGCCGAAGTAGCGTCAATTGTTATGGATGAAGACACCAACACCATGGAAGTGGCTGTTGCTGCTGACAATCTGGCTATCGCTATTGGGCGCAGTGGGCAGAATGTTCGTTTGGCCGCGGAATTAACAGGTTGGACAATCAATGTCATGACCGAAGATGAAGCTGGTGAGCGAGCGGAACAGGAAGTAGGCCAGTTAGTGACCAACTTCATCGAGAAAATGGATATCGAAGAAGACTTGGCTGTCGCCCTGGTAGAGGAAGGGTTCACAACGCTCGAAGAAGTGGCCTATGTGCCAATTAACGAAATGCTCGAAATCGAAGGTTTTGATGAAGATCTGGTTAACGAACTTCGTCAGCGGGCAAAAGATGTGTTGTTAACGCAAGAGTTGGCAACGGAAGAACAGCTGGATTCAGCCGAACCTCAGGAAGATTTGTTAACGCTTGAGGGTATGAATGAACATCTTGCACTTGTGCTGGCCAGCAACGGTATCGTCTCTATGGAAGACGTCGCAGAACTGAGCATCGATGAATTGATGGAGTTTAGCGGCCTGGATGAAGAGATGTCAGGTAAATTAATCATGGCCGCGCGTGCGCCGTGGTTCGAAAATGAATAAGCGGGAAGGGGACCTTAATGTCAGAAGTTACAGTTAAAGAGTTAGCCGAATCTGTCGGCACTCCCGTCGACAAGTTACTCACTCAGATGAGTGCAGCGGGTTTACCGCATAAAAAAGAATCCGATACTGTCAGTGACAATCAGAAGCAAACGTTATTGTCGCATTTAAAGAGCAGTCACGGTGAAAGCAGCTCAGAGCCAAAAAAAATCACGCTGAAGCGTAAAGTGACCACGACATTGAAATCCAGTGGTGGCACAAAAGGTAAAACGGTCAGTATTGAAGTCCGTAAAAAGCGTACTTACGTCAAGCGGGATGCGATTGACGCTGCTGAAGTCAGTCCGGCTGTTGCTGCCCCAGTTGCTCCAGTTGAAGATGATCGAGCAACTCGTCGCGCGGAAGAAGATGCGAAACTGGAAGCTGCCCGTTTGAAGGCGGCTCAAGAAAAGCAGGCAAAAGAAGCTCAAGCAGAAGCAAAAAAAGCCGAACAGTCTGTTGAAAAACCTTCCAAGCCCGTGAAGAAAGATGTCAATGCTAGTGCTCCAGCTGACGTAGCCGACGCTGAAGCGAAGATGGCAAAAGAAGACCGAACCTCGGAAAAGAAAAAATACGCCGCGAAAGAGCGTGAACCCGTTCGTCGTGTTGAAGATGGTGTTGCCGAGACTGGACGTAAAGCCGGTCACAAGAAAGTGGGTAAGAAAAGCGAAGTGCAGCGTACTTCGACGCATCGCACCGGCAACAAGCATCAGCAAATGTTGGACGCGCTAGATGACGATAGTTTTGGCCGACGACGTCGACCGAAGAAATCCAAAAAGGCCCTGGAGCATCAGTTTGAGAAGCCGACAGCGCCTGTTGTTCGTGAAGTTGAGCTTGGTCAAACTATAACGGTTGCGGATCTGGCATCGAAGATGTCTGCCAAGTCTGCTGAAGTTGTCAAAATCCTGTTTAAGATGGGGGTTATGGCGACGGTTAACCAGATTTTGGATCAGGATACTGCCATTTTGGTCATTGAAGAGATGGGTCATAAGTACCGGATCGTTAATGAGAACGCACTCGAAGATACGATGATGGAAGTCTCATATGACGGTGAGTTGGGGCCTCGTGCTCCAGTTGTTACCGTCATGGGTCACGTTGACCATGGTAAAACCAGCTTGCTCGATTTCATCCGTAAGTCACGTGTGACTGCTGGTGAATCCGGCGGTATCACACAGCACATTGGTGCTTATCACGTTGAATCCTCTCGCGGAATGATTACATTTCTGGACACACCAGGACACGCTGCGTTTACCGCTATGCGAGCGCGAGGGGCCAAAGCAACGGATGTCGTTATTCTTGTGGTTGCCGCCGACGATGGCGTTATGCCGCAAACATTGGAAGCCATTCAGCATGCAAAAGCAGCGGATGTTCCTATAGTGGTTGCCATCAACAAAATTGACAAAGAATCGGCTGATCCGGATCGGGTGACCAATGAATTGTCGCAACACGATGTCATCCCAGAGTCTTGGGGTGGCGATACCCAGTTTATACAAGTGTCCGCCCATACTGGTCAGGGCATTGAAGAGTTGCTGGAAGCTGTTTCTTTGCAGGCAGAACTGCTGGAACTAACTGCGCATCACTCGGGTCCGGGTAAGGGTGTGGTTATTGAGTCCAGTCTGGATAAAGGTCGTGGGGCTGTTGCTACCGTGCTGGTTCAATCCGGTATGTTGAAACGCGGCGATATCGTTCTGGCGGGTTCATTCTACGGTCGTGTCCGTGCGTTGCTGGATGAAGCAGGCAAACCGATTGAAGAGGCTGGTCCGTCTATTCCAGTTGAGATATTGGGTTTGAATGGAACGCCAGCGGCAGGGGACGAATTCGTCGTTGCAGAAAGCGAACGTGCAGCACGTGATGTTGCAGATCTTCGTTTCTCACGTAGTAAAGACGCCATTCAGGCACAGCAGCAGGCCGCCAAGTTGGATGCACTGTTCTCAAATATGGGCGATTCTGAGAAGAAGGTACTTAACGTCGTACTGAAAACTGACGTCCGCGGTTCTCTGGAAGCTATTACCGGTGCCTTGCTGAAACTGGGTAACGAGGAAGTGAAAGTTAACATCGTGACAGGCGGTGTGGGCGCAATCTCTGAGTCTGATGCAAACCTGGCGATTACCGCTGGCGCCGTTGTGTTCGGATTCAATGTCCGTGCAACGGGTCAAGCGCGCGAAACGATCGAACGAGGTGGTCTGGACCTGCGTTACTATAACGTCATTTATGATTTGATCGACGATGTGAAAGCCGCACTAAGTGGTATGTTGTCGCCTGATTTACGTGAAGAAATTGTCGGTCTGGCGGATGTCCGTGACGTCTTTAATTCACCTAAGTTTGGGCAGATTGCCGGTTGTATGGTGGTAGAAGGTACGGTTTATCGTAATAAGAAGATCCGCGTTCTGCGTGACTCGGTCGTTATTTACGAAGGTGAGCTGGAATCTTTGCGTCGTTTTAAAGATGACGTTCAGGAAGTTCGTCAAAATATGGAATGTGGTATTGGTGTGAAGAATTACACTGACGTTAAAGTCGGCGACAAGATCGAAGTCTTTGATGTAAAAGAAGTTGCCCGTACCATTGACGATTAATCGATAAGCATTTGAAAGCCGGCCATACTTTAGCGCGTGAGCGAGCTGAGGATAGCCGGTTTTTTTTTGTCTGAATGGCGGTGACAATTCAGCCCGCTATTTTTTCTCTTTTGGAGGCTATTATGGCCAGTAATTCAAGTCGGATTCGAAAAATTGGTGATCAGATACAACGCGATTTGTCGATGATAATCCAACAGGAAGTCAAAGACCCACGCGTCGGAATGGTGACTATAAACGATGTCAAAGTGTCTACAGACTTATCGTACGCTGATGTCTATTTTACCTGTATGGCCTTTGGACCGCAGGAAGCGGAACAGGAACAAAAAAAGATCCATCATGAACAGGAAGTTCTGCTTAACAAGGCCGCAGGGTTCATGCGCAGCCGTTTAGCCCAAGGACTGAATCTGAGAGTGATGCCGCTATTGCGTTTTCATTACGATGAGATTATTGAAACCGGATCCAAAGTATCAGCGCTGATTGAAAAGGCCGTTAACGAAGACGCTAAACGTTCTTCTGATGCGGATCTGGATAGCGACTGATGGCAAGACGACGCAAAGGTCGCGCCATAGATGGAGTTTTGCTTGTAGATAAACCGGCAGGGTACTCATCCAATGGGTTGTTGCAGAAAGTACGCTGGCTGTATCAGGCGCAAAAAGCCGGCCATACCGGGGCTTTAGATCCTGCTGCAACGGGATTGCTGCCTGTTTGCTTGGGTGAAGCGACTAAATTCACCCAGTTTCTGTTGGACGCTAACAAGCGTTACCTGACCACCGGGGTTTTAGGTATTGAGACGGATACGCTGGATGCCGAAGGGGTCGTCGTTTCGACTGCGACTGTTCCAGATATTCAATTCAGCGAAATTGATACCTTGGTGCAAGAGCGGTTTACCGGCGATATTGAGCAAGTTCCGCCAATGTATTCAGCCCTGAAGCGAGATGGTAAGAAGCTATATGAGCTTGCCCGGGAAGGAAAACATATTGAACTGGATTCTAGACCAGTCACCATTTTCCAGAATGTATTACAGTCATTTGAAACACCACAATTCACGTTGGATGTCTCCTGCTCTAAGGGAACCTATATTCGAACGCTGGTTGCCGATATAGGAACAGCCCTTGGATGTGGTGCGCACGTGCAATCGCTACGCCGAACAGAACATGGCAAATTTAACATTGCAGATGCCGTTACGTTAGACTTTCTGATAGCTGTGCAGGAATCGGGAGATCTGACACAGTTAGATGAGTTATTGATAAGCATTGACGAGTTGTTGTCAGAGTTGACACCGGTGTCTCTGAATGATCATCAAGCCCGCTTTTTCAGTCATGGCAATGACGTCGCCTTTGAAGGTGTACCTGGTAAGGCGCGAGTTTACGGTGGTCGTGGCGAATTTTTGGGTGTTGGGCGTCTCAACGCGCAAGGACGCTTATTCCCAGAGCGGTTGATATCCAGACAGGAGCCATAATTCGCTTGGTTCGATGATCTCCCTTGTGTATAATCCGCGCGATTCCAGCCTTGTCGGGCTGAAATCGGAATGCTGCTGTTAATGTGCACGGCAGGCACTCTACTTTGAATAGCACATTATTGGAGAAAGATACGATGGCATTAAGCGTCGAAAAGAAAGCGGAAATCATTAAAGAGTTCGGTCAGAGTGAAACAGATTCAGGTTCTCCTGAAGTACAAGTCGCTCTGCTGACTGCAAACATTGAAACGTTGCAGTCTCACTTTAAAGATCATGCGAAAGATCACCACTCTCGTCGTGGTTTGATTCGTATGGTTAACCAGCGTCGTAAGTTGCTGGATTACCTGAAGCGTAAAGATGTTGCTCGTTATGCAACATTGATTAAGCGACTCGGTCTACGTCGTTAAGATCACGGTTTCCCAAAAGGGCTCCCATGCACGGAGCCCTTTGTCATTTCTGACGGTAGATTCATTCTGCTGCTATGGTTCCAACTCCCGAACTTTTACATTAATCAGTCGGTTCGCAACGATAATTTCCCGCTTATGGTTGGGGCTTCTATTCATGAGCTTAATTTTTGAGTTCATGCATAGAAGCATCGTTGCTCCGCAAAAATGAGGAATATTGAGTGTTAGACTTAACTCCAAAAACGATCAGTTTTGAATTCGGTGGACAGACCGTTACTTTAGAAACGGGGCGTGTTGCTCGTCAGGCGACCGGGGCTGTTGTCTGTACGATGGGTGATATCGTCGTCTTAGCCACAGTCGTAGGTAAAGACAGTGTGTCACCAGGGCAGGACTTCTTCCCGTTGTCTGTACATTACCAAGAAAAGTTCTATGCCGTTGGTCGTATACCTGGCGGTTACTTAAAGCGTGAAGGCCGGCCTTCTGAGAAAGAAACACTGACGTCGCGATTGATTGACCGTCCAATTCGTCCATTGTTTCCGAAAGGTTTCATGAACGAAGTGCAGGTTGTAATTAACGTATTGTCTGCGAATAAAACAGATGATCCGGATATTTGCGCGATGTTGGCTACCTCGGCTGCCTTGGCCATTTCAGGCATCCCGTTTAATGGTCCAATCGGAGCGGCTCGCGTCGCCTACACCGATGCAGAAGGCTATCAGTTAAACCCAACCTATGAGCAGTTGAAAACGTCGCGTTTGAACATGGTGGTTGCCGGTACTGCAGATGCAGTCTTGATGGTTGAATCCGAAGCTCAAGAACTGACTGAAGATCAAATGCTGGGCGCTGTTTTGTTTGCTCACCAAGAGTTCCAGGTAGCGGTTGAAGCTATTAAAGCGTTCAGTGCAGAACATGGCAAACCCGCTTGGGATTGGACACCTGAAACAGTTAATGAAGAGCTGAAATCCGCCGTGAGTGGTAGTTTTGCCGCGAAGATTTCCGATGCCTATCAGGTTTCAGACAAGATGCAGCGCTATGCCGCGTTGAATGACCTGCGTGCTCAAGCCGTTGCTGAATTTACCAACGAAGAGACTGGAATTACTGCTGACGAAGTATCCGCTATGTTCGGAAAAATTGAGAAATCCACCGTACGTCAGCGGATTATCGATGGTCACCCACGCATTGACGGTCGTGATGGCAAAACTGTACGTCCGATCAAGGTTGAGATCGATGTTCTTCCAGGTGCACATGGTTCAGCTTTGTTTACCCGTGGTGAAACTCAAGCATTGGTCACCGCGACTTTGGGTACATTGCGTGATGGCAAGATGGAAGATATGTTGCAGGGGACTGAAACGGATAATTTCATGTTGCACTACAATTTCCCTCCGTTCAGTGTTGGTGAAGCTGGTCGAATGGGTGGTGTTGGTCGTCGCGAAATCGGTCATGGTCGTCTCGCGAAACGTGGTGTGTTGGCGATGATGCCAAACCAGGAAGAGTTCCCGTATACGGTTCGAGTAGTATCCGAAATTACCGAATCTAACGGCTCTTCTTCGATGGCCTCTGTATGTGGTGCCTCGCTGGCTATGATGGACGCCGGTGTGCCGGTTAAACATCCGGTTGCCGGTATCGCAATGGGTCTGGTTAAAGAAGGCGAAAAATTCGCGGTATTAACCGATATTCTGGGTGACGAAGATCATCTGGGTGACATGGACTTTAAAGTTGCCGGTACAGAGCAAGGCGTAACTGCATTACAGATGGACATCAAGATTGAAGGCATTACTGAAGAAATCATGGAAATTGCGCTTGAGCAAGCCATGGATGCGCGTCTGCATATTCTTCGTGAAATGGCGAAAGTGATCGGTTATGCCCGCCCAGAACTGCCAGACAATGCACCGACGATGGAAGTCATGAAGATCGATACCGACAAGATCCGTGACGTGATCGGTAAGGGCGGTGCAACCATTCGTGCCATTATTGAACAGACGGGCGCTGAGGTTGATATTTCTGATGATGGGTCAGTTCGTCTATACGCATCGACGAAAGAAGCCGCTAATGCTGCTAAAGATATGATTTTGGGTATTACGGCAGAACCTGAAATTGGTGCCGTTTACAAAGGCAAAGTAGCTCGATTGGCTGACTTCGGCGCGTTTGTAACGTTCTTGCCAGGTAAGGATGGCTTGGTTCATATTTCTCAGATTGCTGCTGAGCGAATTGAGAAGGTTGCTGACAAGATCAGTGAAGGTGACGAAGTTGTCGTGAAGGTACTCGACGTTGATAACCGCGGTCGTGTGAAATTGTCCATGAAAGAAGTAACGGATGAGGAAAAGGCGAACTTGACTGCCTGATACATTGAGTAGTATTGAAAGGCCGCATATCTATGCGGCCTTTTTTTTTTGTGAAAGGCAATCGTTAAAAACGCATCTCATAGGTGCGTTTTTACTGGCGTGTTACCGGGATTTATTGTCAGAACAATGATTCGACACTGGTTTCCGTTTCTCCTTCAGTATCTCCCGAGATGTCAGGCAGTACTATGGTTTCATCCGCACTGAAATCAATTGTTAATGTCGTGTCGCTGAACGTGGTCGGTACATTATTTTCTCTAAAAAATTCAAATCGAGCACCTTCTGTGCCGGGATTTGCTAACAAACCTGTCTTTGGGTCGATTCTGACCTGAACAATACCGACCGGTTGTGGCAGGCTGTTTAGAGGCTTGTTGTTTAAAGCTGTTTTCATGAACTCTACCCATGCTGGAAGTGCAGCCTTTCCACCGAATTCGCTAATACCTAGCGGACTGTTGGAATCATATCCAACCCAGGTGGAGGCAACCATGTCTCCGTTATAGCCGGTAAACCAGGCGTCGACGGCATCGTTTGTGGTTCCAGTCTTGCCAGCCAGATCTTCTCGAGGTAATGCGCGTCTAGCGGCTGTTGCCGTGCCTTTTTTCACAACGTCCTTCAGCATATTGTCGATTAGGAATGCTGTCTGTGGAGACAAAACCTGTGCTGCGTATGTCGTAGGTCTTGTTGATGAATTGGCATCGTCGCTGTTATTGCCTTCATCAATATTCAAAGCCAGCGGCTGGATATTGATCGCTGTCGTTTCCGCAGTTTGAACTGGCTTGAAAAGGCTGGGCGCCTCCGGACAACCTCTGCAGACAATAGCGGGATTTGCTTCAAAAAGAATATTGCCATCTATATCTTCAATTCGATTGATATAGAAAGGTTCGACCACGTAACCACCGTTGGCAAAAACGGCGTAACCCTTCGCAATCTCCATAGGCGACATAACCGAAGTGCCAAGGATTAACGTCATATCATTGGAAAGGCGGCTTGGGGCGAAACCAAAACGACTGGCATAGTCGCGAGCATATTTGACCCCAATGCTGTCCAGAACCCGAATGCTTGAAAGGTTACGCGATTGATAAAGTGCCTGCCGAAGGGGTATGGGTCCGAGATATCGGTCTCCGGAGTTTTTGGGTGCCCAAATGTCTTCCAGTGCGGAATCTGCTCGCACGATTGGCGCATCATTGACAATGGTTGCCGGTGTATAGCCTTTATCCAGAGCAGCAGTATAAATGAATGGTTTGAAGTTTGAACCTGGCTGTCGACTGGCTTGAACCACTCGATTGTATTTTGACAGCAGGTAATCAAACCCACCCACGAGTGCTTGAACGCTTCCATCTTGCGGTGATAAGGCAACAAGCGCGCCCTGTACCCTAGGAATCTGTGCAAGGGCCCAACCTTCTTCCGTTTGTTCAAGACGGACCACCTGTCCAGGGACCGCAACTTGATACGCATGTGTCAGCTTGGGTCCTAATTCATCAACCGTGATGCGTTTGCGAGCCCAGCTGAAGCCTTCGAGTGTCAGGTTAATTGGGTGCTGTTCGCCTTTGGGGATGACTTGCATTTTTTCTTGGTCGCCAGCAATCACCAGTGCTGGGGTTAAGCCTCCAAATGAAGGTGTTTTGTTCAGTTGCTGGAGTTGTGAGTTCAGCTGTGTGTGTGGGTCAAAACCTTCAGCTTTGAGGAAGGCTTCTGGTCCAATAAAGCCGTGTCGTCTCGAATAGTCGATGAGTGTTTTTCTGACGCCACGTTCTGCTGCTAGCTGCAGTTCACTGTTTACTGTCGTGTAGACCGTAAAGCCACGAGTGTAGGCCTCCTCGCCATACTGCTCATACATGTGCGCGCGTACCATCTCAGCAAGGTAAAAGGCTTCAAAATCGGGGTTTTTACCGTGATAGCTTGCGGTTATCGGTGCCGCGATGGCCTGCTGGTATTCAGTTTCGGTGATGTAATTATTCACGCGCATGGCCAGCAGTACGCCATTTCGTCGTCGCTTGGCTCTGGTTTTGTTCGCGATGGGGTTGGCGGCTGAAGGCGCCTGATGTAATCCTGCAATCATGGCTAGCTGGGGCAGCGTCAGATCGTTAATATCTCTACCGTAATAAACAGTGGCCGCTGCCTGGATGCCGTAAGAGCTGTAGCCGAGGAAATGCTTGTTTATATAGAGTTCGAATATCTCTTGTTTCGACAGTTCACTTTCCATTTTCAGTGCTAACAGAATTTCAGTGAACTTTCGGGTAAAGGTTTTTTGTTGAGACAAAAAATAATTTCGTGCGACCTGTTGCGTCAGAGTTGATCCACCGGCACCTTCTTTATCACCGGTAATTAACAAATCTAATACAACTCGGGTAAAACGGATCGGGTCCACACCTTGGTGAAATTCGAATCGTTTATCTTCAATGGCAATAAGAGCTTGAATAAAGTGTGTGGGAATTTGTTCATAATGCAATGGTGCTCTACGCTTCTCACCATACTCCCAGATGAGCTTGTTATCCGCGCTCATAACCCGCATAGGCGTTTGTAACTTGAAGTCCTTTAATGTCTGTACATCTGGCAGCGCAGGTGAAAGATAGAGGTACATGCTGGCAGAAATGAGAACCAAGCCACAAATCGCGGCAAAGGCGGACCAAAATAGGAAACGAATTGATTTAGCTACAAATTTCATGTTTTTCCAAGAAAATTAAGGAGTTACGTCACGTTTTCGACATTAAGTGCTGATTATAAGCTGAAATAGCTCTTTTTATACATTGCGGATTGGTCTATTGTATTATGTAATAGTTAATGTAAATACTAAAAAACGCACGTAAGTGCGTGTTGTTGAAGGGAAACATCGGTGGCCTCCTTATTCAAAAAGAAGCAAAAAAGGTTACTCGGCATTGATATCAGTTCCACTTCAGTGAAGCTGATGGAGCTGAGTCGTACTGGCGACGGTTATCGTGTTGAAGCCTATGCTGTTGAACCATTGCCGGACAATGCGGTGGTGGAAAAAAACATCAATGATGAAACCAGCGTTGGTGAAGCCATAGAAAAGCTGAAGTCCAAATCACGTACGAAGCTGACCGATGCGGCCGTAGCTGTGGCCGGGTCTTCCGTCATCACGAAAACCATTGAAATGAATGCGGGACTTACTGACGATCAGATGGAAACCGACATTCAGGTTCAGGCAGACCAATACATCCCTTACCCGCTTGATGAAGTGGCAATTGACTTTGAAGTAGTTGGTCCTTCTGCAAAAGGTGATAATCAGGTTGATGTTCTGTTGGCCGCTTGCCGGAAAGAAAATGTTGAGTATCGCGAAACTGCCTTGGGCATCGCAAGCTTAACGTGCAAAGCCGTAGACGTTGAAGCCTTTGCTCTTGAACGCGCCTATCGCCTCATTGCTGAACAGCTTGAACAGACAGAAGAAGGTATCACTGTCGCCATTGTTGATGTGGGCCATACCATGACAACCTTAAGTGTACTCAACGATGGTAAAACTATTTATACCCGTGAACAGTTATTTGGTGGAAAACAGCTTACCGAAGAAATTATGCGTCGCTATGGGATGACTCAAGCCGAAGCCGGCCTTGCTAAGAAACAGGGCGGATTGCCAGATGACTATCCTAGTGAGGTGTTAGAGCCCTTTAAAGAGGCAGTGGTTCAGCAGGTAAGCCGGTCTCTGCAGTTCTTCTTTGCCGCCTCTCAATACAATGACGTTGACTACATTGTATTGGCCGGAGGTACCGCATCTATCCCGGGTCTTGCACAGCGAGTGCAAGAGAAGATAGGAACCAATACTTTAATTGCCAACCCATTCGCCAACATGACTCTTTCGAACAAAGTTAACGCAGCGAATCTGACGAATGACGCGCCCGCCATGATGATCGCATGTGGCTTGGCCATGAGGAGCTTTGAAGATGGCAAATATTGATTTACGCCCCTGGCGAGAAGAGCGGCGCAAAGCACGGCAAAATCAATTTGTCACCATCTTAGCTATAGTTGCCGCATTGGCTGCGGGTGCGGGATGGGCTTGGAATCAATCTGTTCAAAATCAGATTAATTTCCAGAACGCCCGTAATACCTATCTTGAAGATAAAATCAAAGACTTGGATGTCAGAATCAAAGAAATTCAGACTCTACGACAGCAACGTGAAGAGTTAATAGATCGTATGAATGTGATTGCCAGCTTGCAAGGTGATCGGCCTATTATTGTTCACATATTTGAAGAGTTGGTGAATGCAACTCCCGAAGGCGTGTTTTTTAGTAGCCTGATTGTTAATGGAACCAGTATCCAAATATCTGCACAAGCAGACAAGGCACTGAGTGTTTCAGACTTTCTCCGAAATCTGGACAATTCTGTATGGTTCGATAATGCCTTTTTGGAAGTCATGGAATCAATTAAAGATGGGCAGGAAGTTGTAGGGCATAAGTTTAACTTGCGGGTGACGCGAGCAAATCCTCTCAAGAATGAGGAGGAAGACTCATGAATATGAAAGAATTTTTGGATGGCTTTAAACAAGAGAGTTTTGACTATCAAAACCCTGACTTCAACAATATGGGGTCTTGGCCTCTTGCGATAAAGCTATCAACATTGATCTTAATTTCAGCGCTGATTGTTTTTGGGTTTTATTGGTTCGCGGTTAAAGATTCCAAGCTCCGTTATCAAGGTGTCGTAGCGAAGGAACCTACACTTAAACAGCAATATCAGAGCAAATCGTTTCAAGCTGCAAATCTGGATGCCTTTAAAGAGCAGTTAGCGAAGATGGAAGAGGATTTTGGCGTTTTGCTGGATCAACTACCAGATGAAACAGAAATTCCAGGCTTGTTAGACGATATCAGCACAACAGGCTCACAAAGTGGTTTGGAGATTGACAAAATAACCCCTCAAGGTGATGTGGTTAAAGAGTTCTATATCGAAACGCCAATCACAATAGATGTGCGCGGTTCTTATCATGAAATGGGCAATTTTGTTAGCTCTATGGCAGCTATTTCTCGGATTGTTACATTGCATGACTTCTCTATGAAGGGGATTGGTTCTCGATCTGGAGCTAACGAGAGTGAAGCGCCGCTACAAATGACTATCCAGGCCAAGACTTATCGTTATAAGGGTGATGCGCAATGAAGTTGAGATACGTATTAGCTCTTGTATTTGCAGCGGTAAGTCTTCTAGGGTGTGTGCAACAAGATCCATTAACCGATTTGCGTGTTTTTGTTCAAGAACAGGACTCGCGACCTAAGGGAACCATTCCACCCCCTCCAGAATTTGTGGCACCTGACTTTGTGTCTTACACAGCCAGTGGACGTCGATCGCCGTTCGAGATTCCTCGCCCGGTAGAGTTAGTTCAGCAGGAAAAAGAGGCGCCTAAGAGTAACGTAAAACCAGATTTAACCAGAGTCAAAGAGTATCTTGAGTCTTTCCGAATCGAAAATATCGCCATGGTTGGAACATTAACGGGTTTGGAAGGAGATGGCATTCTCTGGGCTTTGATACGAGATGGTCAGGGAGAAGTACATCGGGTTAAAACTGGCAACTATTTAGGGCGTAATTTCGGCAAAATTGTTGAAATCAGCGAAACCCAAATAGATCTAATTGAAATTGTTCCGTCTGGTCAAGATAACTGGGTTGAACGTCCACGAATAATTATCCTAGATGGATTGGAGCAATAGACATGGGATATTGGATGAATAAAGTTAAGGTGCAATTCAACATGAAACGTGCAATCGCCTTGTTGTTCACTTTTCTTTCTGCAAATGTGACGTTTGCAGCAAGTTTGACTGATTTTGAAGTTCTATCACTGTCAGGCGACCGAACACAAATCGTTCTAACCTTTGATGGCGCTGTAACAGAGCCCGTTGGATACAGCATTGAAGATCCTGCTCGGATTTCTTTGGATTTTTCGGGTGTTACCAGTGTGTTGGATGAAAAATACATTCAAATAGGCAGTGGGAATACACGAAACGCCGCCATTTTAGACGCTGGTGATCGTACTCGAATTGTTTTCAGCTTGACTAAGTTGGTTTCTTATGTAACGGAAGTTCAGGGCAACGTTGTGTCCGTTTATATTGGCGACGGCGTAGAGACACTAGTTGGGTCGAATCGGAACTCCGGTGTTTCAACTCAAGTGCAAACACAAGCGTCAAACGCGGGCATTAAAACTAATAAGAATGAAGTTCAGAATGTAGATTTTCGTCGCACGGAAAGCGGAGCCGGGCAGGTGGTTGTTGAGTTTGCGAACTCCAGTGCAAACGCTTCTGTTTTTGAGGAAGGCGGCGATATTGTGATTAGGGTAGATGGATTTCAGGTGCCTGCAGAACTGCGGCGCCGATTGGATGTCGTTGATTTTGCGACTGCGGTTCATTTTATTAACGTATACAACGAAGATAAAAATGCATTGATTCGTCTTGAGGTTGACGGCGCTTACGATTATTTGGCTTATCAGGCAGATAATCGCATGACACTGGAAGTGAATACCCTGACCGAAGATGAGGCTGAGGCGCGTCTTAAAGAGAAATTCCCGTACACCGGGGAAAAATTATCATTGAACTTCCAAGATATTGAAGTCCGGGACGTGCTGCAGATTATTGCTAATTATATAGGCTTTAACTTGGTTGCTTCCGATTCTATTTCCGGAACCATAACGCTGCGGTTGAATAACGTGCCCTGGGATCAGGCGCTGGAATTGGTGCTGAAAACCAACGGACTTGATAAGCGTCAGTCCGGTAATGTATTGATGGTGGCTCCAGCAGCAGAGCTGGCTGAACAAGAGCGGTTGGAGCTGGAATCTCGCAAGCAGGCAGTGCAGCTAGCTCCGCTACGAACGGAATACGTTCAAATTAATTATGCACGAGCGTCGGACATCGCCGCGATCATAAGTTCTTCAAACGGTTCGACCACAGCCGCCGACGCAAGCTCAGAGGGCGGTGACTCATCCGCACAAGCAGCTCAAAGTGATGGTGGTTTCTTATCCAGTCGTGGCTCAGTATCTGTCGATGATCGAACTAATACCTTAATTATTACCGATACTTCGATCAATTTAGATGGAATCCGCCGTGCCATCACCTTTTTTGATATACCTGTCCAACAAGTATTGATCGAAGCGCGGATTGTCTCCGCACGTACATCCGTGGGTGATCAGTTGGGTGTACGTTGGGGTGGGTCTGTTTATGCAGGTGGTGGAACTCCATTCTTTAGTAGCGGGTCAATTGAGTCTAACACTGAGGTCCAAGCAGCTGGTAACGCCAGTCATACATATCCAGATGCATTAGTAGTGGATTTAGCCGCTCAGGGTAACGCAAGTTCCTTCGCATTCGGATTGGTTAATTCCGCGATTAATTTGGATCTCGAAATTTCGGCTTTGGAGAGCATAGGTCAAGCGGAGGTTGTTTCACAGCCAAAAATCGTCACCTCAGATGGACAAGCGGCAAGTATCTTCTCAGGTCAAAATGTTGCCTTCCCAGATGAAGGAGGTGGTACCCGGTTTGTTCAAGCTGGCTTGAACTTGAATGTGACTCCTCAGGTAACCCCTGATGATAAGGTGATTCTGACATTAACCGTTAACCAGGATTCATTGGCTGCCGGTGGTGGCGCAATCGATACCAACACCGTATCCACGCAGGTGTTAGTCGAGGACGGAGTAACGCTGGTCTTGGGTGGCGTATATCGAACAGAAAACACAAAATTGATTGAGAAAACGCCGATTCTGGGTGACTTGCCTGTCATCGGGAATCTGTTCAAACGAACAACCAATAGTGAAGAGAAATCTGAACTTTTAATCTTCATTACACCTAAGTTGATACAAGAAGGTCTCGTTTCGAACTGATGCCGTTGTTACAACATTTGATTTTAGTCGGGCCAATGGGCGCTGGAAAAAGCACCATTGGCCGTTTGCTGTCTGACCAATTGCAAATGGACTTTGTTGATTTAGACAAGGAAATTGAGCAACGTTCTGGCGCGACGATTCCGTGGATTTTTGATATCGAAGGTGAGACCGGTTTTCGAGAGCGTGAGTCGATAGCCTTGGAAGAGGTTTTGGCTGAACCGGCCAAAGTAGTCGCGACTGGTGGTGGTTGCGTGTTGAAATTAGATAACAGAACCAAACTAGAAGCAGGTGGCCTGGTTGTCTATTTGTCAACATCGGTTGAGCAACAGCTAATCCGGACGGCGAAGGACAAAAATCGGCCACTGCTGCAAACGGGCAACCCTGAGCAGATTCTCAATGACATGGCCAAGGTTCGAAACCCACTATATGCGTCTATCGCTGATTTGATTATTGATACCAATGCCAAATCTCCGAAACTGGTCGTCCAAGACATTATTCATTTCACACAGACAATTTAAATGAAAATTATCCCAGTAGAATTAGGTTCCCGCTCATACCCGATTTATATCGGGAACTGTTTGAACGATCGTTCTCTGTTCGACACTACCATCCAGAACAGAGAAGTAGTTATTGTTACCAACGAGACCATAGCACCGCTCTATTTGAGCAAGGTACAGGATCTACTGGCCAATGAGCGCCGTATTGTTCATTCCGTTGTATTACCTGATGGCGAATCGTTTAAAACGTTAGATACCGTTAATCGTATTTTTAGCTTTTTGCTGGAAAAGAACATCAGTAGGAAGGTTGGTCTGGTAGCCCTGGGCGGCGGAGTTATTGGTGATATGACTGGGTTTGCTGCGGCCAGTTATCAGCGCGGGGTCGATTTCTATCAGATTCCAACAACGCTGTTGTCACAGGTTGACTCATCTGTTGGCGGCAAAACAGGCGTTAATCATCCCCTCGGGAAAAACATGATCGGTGCCTTTAAGCAGCCTCTTGCTGTGTTTATCGATCCTTCAACCTTACGCACGCTTCCTGCCAGAGAATTTTCGGCTGGGTTTGCGGAGGTAATGAAGCATGGAATTATTCAAGACGCTGACTATTTTGAATTTCTGGAATCCAATCTTGAGCAGATTTTCAATTTGGACGACGAGATTTTGGTTTCCGTCATTGCCAGGTCCTGCGAAATCAAAGCCGATGTCGTTTCAAAAGATGAGACAGAACAAGGATTGCGAGCGACCTTGAATCTAGGGCATACCTTTGGGCACGCCATTGAGACGACGTTAGGTTACGGTGAGTGGCTGCATGGTGAAGCCGTCGGGGTTGGAATGGTCATGGCCGCGGATCTTTCCCATCGTCTGGGTTTAGTTGGCGAGAGCGATGTCGACCGGATAGGTGCACTGGTGAAAAAAGCAAAATTACCGGTCACAGTTCCTTCATCCATGACATCAGCCCAATTTATGACGGCTATGGCGCGGGACAAGAAGGTGGATGCAGGCACTTTGCGTCTCATTTTATTGCGCGGACTAGGGCAAGGATTCGTCACGGGAGATTTTGATCAGGCCAAACTGTCAGAAACGCTAGCTGCATTTTGTGCTCATTAAAATTCATTTTTAAGGTAAAACATTTTTTTAAAACTACCCTTTGTAAATACGGCGGCTCTTTTTCTGAAAACCTGTGTTACCAAGACTGCTTTTTAAAGTTTGCCTTATCTGACGAAATAGCAGATGAGGTAGCTAGGCATTAGCAGTTTTACTACGACGCAGTGATTTTTGGGAATTCTGCCACGTGCCTGTACTGATAATCAGTTGCCAGGCAATTCATAAGATCCTTTCAGTTTTGAAGTTCTTTTGTTTTTACAGCTCTGGACAGTTGTGCTAATAGTCGTTTAAATGGTGAAAACCGTTTGGCCGAGGCGTGATCGATGGATTTGTCAGAACAATCAGAACGCATGCAATCCTTCTATAATCTGAAACATGATCCATTTGGCTCTGTCGTGGATGCAATGGTATTCAGTGGCGCGGGTGGACGTTACGAAACCGCAGAAACCATTCGGCATTTGCTGAACTATTCTCATCAGGATAGTTTACTGGTAGGGCATTCCGGATCCGGTAAGCGCACGCTGGCATTGCAAGTCCTCAAACTGCTAGAAGATCAGTGGCGAGTGGCCTGGATTGACGGTTCTGAAAACCAATCCAGTACGGAATTAATTAAAGAGATCATTGGGCAGTTGGGTCTGGGTCTGAAAGTCAGTGAGAGCAATGAGTCTTTATTGTCACAGATTGCCGACGTGGTCAGCTCACGTTATCAAGATGAAGAATCATTTCTTATCGTCGTGCAGTTTGCTGATTTGCTACCTGTAGAGTCGCTGGAAACCTTGCAGCAAATCCGCGAATTGGCTGACCCCGTGGATTATCGAGTTCGTCAGCTCTGGTTGTCTGATCACTGGGCTCAATTAGGGCCACTTATAGATGAAAGTGATTGGTATGTTCATCCTTTGGAGCCGTTTTCGGACACCGATGCGGAACAATATTTGAAAGATCGGCTCGTCGCAGCAGGCAATGTTGGCGAGTCGCTGTTTGCCCAAAAAGATGTAGCCCGGCTCAACCAATTGTCCGACGGGAATCCCGCAAACCTGAATGAAGCGGCACGGGACTATCTGATCGGCTCGACGTTTAAAACGACAGAACGTAAGTTCTCATTCCCTTTGCCTCACGCCATTGCCGGTATAGCCGCATTGTCTCTGGTTGTTATCGCCATTTTGTATCAAACCAATGAAAATAAAACAGAATCAGTTCCGTTGTTGACCGAAAAACCGGTCCAGGATATGACTGAGGTTGAAAAAAAATTGGCGGAAGCGATTGCCAAGGTTGAAGCCAAGCAGACTGTTGAGATTGCTGACCCGTCGCCTGTCGAGGTCGCAACAATTGGCGAAACTGAAGGTCAAGCCTCGGTAAAGGTGCCGTCAAGTGAAGAGGTTGCAGATGAACCGACGACGGAGCAAGGCAATGAAGAGACTGTGCCCGAAGTTTCAGAAAGTGCACCTGATCCTGTCGCTACAGATATCCCAGCAGCGGGGTTGTTGGCAAAAGGAGCGGATACTGAGTTTACCATTCAGCTCATCGGCGTGCGTGAACGTGAAAAGCTTCAGCAATTGATACCTGCTTTTAGTGATTCCAAGATGGTTGATATCGTGCAAACCACCTATCAGGGCAAACCCTGGTTTGTGTTGATTTATGGTCAGTTTCCCGACAAAGCCAGCGCCCAGGCTTCGGTGCCTAACATTCCAGCGGAAGTCGGTGTAAAAGAGCCTTGGATTCGCTCATTTAAATCGCTAAGAGATTCCATTTAGGCCCTTACTGGTCGCTTTTTAAATATTTATCCTCATAATATACCGTTATTTGTTGTCTGGGCGCGGCTTAGGCATAGACTCATGCGCAGTTGAATCACATTGTCTGAGCCCTGCCCAGTATTAGTGCAGTCGCTCGACCATTAAATGTCGGTCGAATGAGAGAGAGTCGATATGAGTACCGGTTTATACAATCCCGCCGAATTTCGCGATAACTGTGGTTTTGGGTTAATCGCCCATATGGAAGGCGAAGCCAGTCATCATCTGCTGCAAACAGCCATAGAATCTTTGACCTGTATGACCCATCGCGGCGGTATTGCCGCAGACGGTAAGACGGGCGATGGCTGCGGTCTGTTATTGAAAATGCCGACATCCTTTTTCGCGACAGAAGTGAAAACCTTATTTAATATTGACCTTGGCGAACATTTCGCCGTTGGTATGGTGTTTCTGAACCCGGAGCAGTCCAAAAGTGAGTACGGCCGTCAAACGATGACGCAAGCCCTCGAAGCGGAAGGATTAAAGGTCGTGGGGTGGCGCGATGTCCCTGTCGACACACAATTCTGCGGCCCTATGGCGCTCGATTGCCTTCCAACTATCCAACAGGTCTTTGTGAAAGCCGAATCGGACGCGGAACTAGCGGTCAAGCTCTATACTGCCCGTCGTCGGACGGAACAAGCCATGAGTGAAGACAGTGAGTTTTACATCTGTTCGTTGTCTGACAAAGTCGTGTCTTATAAAGGCTTGGTGATGCCGGTTGACTTACCTAAGTTTTATCAGGATTTAGGCAATGAAGCTTTAGAAACGGCCATTTGCGTTTTTCATCAGCGTTTTTCAACCAATACCATGCCGAAGTGGCCACTGGCGCAACCCTTCCGTTTGTTGGCTCATAACGGTGAGATTAATACCATTGCCGGAAATCGCAACTGGGCTCGTGCGCGTGCCAGTAAATTTGCTAACGACAATATTCCGCATCTGGAAGACTTGCAGCCGGTCGTGAACACCACCGGTTCCGATTCCTCAAGCATGGACAACATGCTGGAACTCATGCTTTTAGGTGGTATGGATATGTTCCGTGCTTGCCGCACCATGATTCCGCCTGCTTGGCATAATGTCGAACACATGGATGCCGATTTGAAGGCTTTCTATGAGTTCAATTCGATGCATATGGAACCCTGGGATGGTCCGGCGGGTATCGTCTTGACCGATGGTCGCTATGCCGTCTGTATGCTCGACCGTAATGGTTTGCGTCCAGCGCGTTGGGTGATCACTAAAAACGGCTACATCACATTGGCGTCTGAAATCGGAACCTTTGCTTATGAACCGCAAGATGTTGTTGCGAAAGGTCGGGTCGGTCCGGGACGTATTGTGGCAATTGACACCGAAACCGGTGAGTTCCTTGAAACCGAAACTATCGACAATCGATTGAAAAAAGCCCATCCCTACAAAGACTGGCTCAAGCAGAATGCTGTGCGTTTACGCTCACGTTTGGAGTTGGCAGAAGAAGGTGATGGTGCCTCGCTTAATCCTGACCAGGTACAGGCTTACCAAAAACTGTTCCAAGTCAGCTTTGAAGAGCGTGATCAGGTTATTCGCCCGTTAGCTGAAACGGGTCAGGAAGCGGTTGGTTCTATGGGTGACGATACCCCGATGGCGGTGCTGTCGCACAAAATCCGACCTGTAACTGATTACTTCCGACAGCAATTTGCTCAGGTAACTAACCCGCCAATCGATCCGCTGCGTGAATCTATCGTCATGTCGCTGGAAACTTGTCTGGGACCAGAAGCTAACCTGTTTGAACCGAAGGCAAAAGACGCCACCCGCCTCATTCTGGCTTCTCCGGTTCTGTCGCCACTGAAGTTTCAAAGTATGCTGCATCAGGAAGCGCCGGAGTTTAAACACCGGATCCTGCATCTCGGCTATGACGAAAAGATCAGTCTGGAAGGCGCTATTCGCCAATTAACTGACAAGGCGGAACAGGCCAGCCGCGAAGGTATTAAAATTCTGGTGCTGTCAGATCGCAATTTGCAGCCAGGTCAACTTGTGATCCCGGCGGTGATGGCAACTGGCGCCGTGCATCATCGACTGGTCAATAACAGCTTGCGTTGCGATACCAATATCGTGCTTGATTCTGGCGCGATTCGTGATCCGCACCAGTTCGCGGTCGCCATCGGTTTTGGCGCTACGGCGGTTTATCCTTACGTGGTTTATGAGATCATTGATGACATGATTCGCACCGGTGAGCTGGTCGGCGACCATCATCTTCTGCATAAAAATTACCGCAAAGGTATCAACAAAGGTTTATTGAAGGTCATGTCCAAGATGGGCATTTCAACGATTGCCTCCTATCGTGGAGCACAACTGTTTGAAGCCGTCGGTTTGGCGGATGAAGTGGTTAGTCTGTGTTTTTCTGGTGTGACCAGTCGCATTCAGGGAGCGACCTTCCAGCATTTCCATGAGGAAATGATTGAGCTGGCTGCCAACGCGTGGAAACCACGTAAGAAGTTAGAGCAGGGCGGCAAGCTGAAATACGTTCATGGTGGGGAGTATCACGCCTATAACCCGGATGTGGTGAAAGCCATTCAGGATGCCGTGCAAAAAGGTGATCAGGCCAGTTACCGGGACTATGCCGCTTTGGTTAACGAGCGGACACCGGCGACAATCCGAGATCTGTTTCAGCTGACGAGTGATCGTAAGTCGATCCCCATTTCTGAAGTCGAACCCATCGAGGCCATTTTCCCTCGTTTTGATTCCGCCGCAATGTCATTGGGTGCTCTGTCACCCGAGGCTCACGAAGCGCTGGCTGTGGCTATGAATGAGTTGGGTGGTCGATCGAATTCCGGTGAAGGTGGTGAAGATCCGAAACGCCATGGCACCATTCGTCGCTCCAAAATTAAGCAGGTCGCTTCCGGTCGTTTCGGTGTGACGCCCGCTTACCTGATGAGCGCTGAAGTCATCCAGATTAAGGTTGCGCAGGGTGCGAAACCTGGCGAGGGTGGGCAGTTGCCCGGTGGTAAGGTTAACAAACTGATCGCTGAGTTACGATATTCCGTTCCCGGCGTCACGCTGATTTCACCACCACCGCATCACGACATCTATTCCATCGAAGATTTGGCGCAGCTGATTTTCGATTTGAAGGAGATTAACCCGACCGCGTTGATTTCAGTAAAACTGGTCTCAGAGCCTGGTGTTGGCACAATCGCCGCCGGGGTCGCCAAAGCGTATGCAGATCTGATTACCATATCTGGCTATGACGGCGGTACTGCGGCGAGCCCGCTAACGTCCATTAAACACGCTGGCTCACCTTGGGAGCTCGGGTTGGCCGAAGTGCAGCAAACACTGCGTGGCAACGACCTGCGCGATAAAGTTCGATTGCAAACCGACGGCGGTTTAAAGACCGGTCTGGATGTCGTTAAGGCCGCGATTTTAGGCGCGGAAAGTTTTGGATTCGGTACGGCGCCGATGGTCTCTTTGGGGTGTAAAATCCTGCGCATTTGCCACCTCAATAATTGTGCGACCGGTGTTGCGACACAGGATGAAACCCTGCGCGAACAGTATTTCCGTGGGACCGTTGAAATGGTGAAAAACTATTTCCGTTTTGTCGCCGAAGAAGTACGAGAATATCTGGCGCTGTTGGGTTATCGCTCTATTGAAGAAATTATCGGCAAAACCGAATTGTTCCGTGTTCGCACTGATCTGACAGGTCGTCGAGCGGCGTTGGATTTGACGCCTATTCTGTACAGTGAAGCCGTTCCGGCCGATAAGCCGCAAACTTGTCGGGTTGAACGCAACGAACCGTTTGACAAAGGGACCAAGCAAAAAGCTATTTTTTCGGCCGTGAAAGACGCGATTGAAAGTAAATCCGGTGGCGAGTTTGAATTTAGCATTGGTAACTGCGATCGATCCATTGGTGCCCTGCTGTCCGGCGCCATTGCCCAGAAGTATGGCAATACCGGTATGAGCGATATGCCGATCACCTTGAAATTGTCTGGTATTGCCGGTCAGTCATTCGGTGTCTGGAATGCCGGTGGTTTGAATATGATCTTGGACGGTGATGCGAACGACTACGTCGGCAAAGGCATGAGTGGCGGAAAAATTGTCATTCGACCTCCCAAAGGCAGTGCTTTTGAAACGCAGAAAACATCGATCATGGGTAACACCTGTTTGTACGGTGCTACAGGCGGACACATATACGCTGCCGGAGCCGCCGGTGAGCGATTTGCCGTCCGAAACTCCGGGGCCCACGCGGTCATTGAAGGGGCTGGTGATCACTGCTGCGAGTACATGACCGGAGGTTCCGTTGCCGTTTTGGGCAAGGTAGGCGGTAACTTTGGCGCGGGTATGACCGGTGGTTTTGCCTTTGTACTCGACCTGGAAAACAGCTTTGCCGATAAGTACAACCGAGAACTGGTCGATATTCACCGCATCAGTACCGAAGCGATGGAAGGGTATCGTGATCATCTGGCTCGCACGATAGACGCCTTTGTAAACGAAACGCACAGTGCCTGGGGTGCTGAGTTGCTTGATAACTTTGACGACTATGTTGGCAAGTTCTGGCTCGTAAAACCGAAGGCTGCGAGCTTGTCAGATTTACTGTCCAGCACTCGTGCCAGACCTGAATAATCGACGGAGATTCTTAAAATGACCCAACGTTTAAACAACGATTTTCAATTTTTGGATGTCGGCCGTCGCGAACCGGCAAAGAAAGATCTCAACGCCCGCAAAACGGAGTTCATCGAAATTTATGAACCCATGGGCCAGCGGCAGGCGGCAGAGCAGTCCCACCGCTGTCTGGAATGCGGAAATCCCTATTGTGAATGGAAATGTCCGGTTCATAACTACATTCCGAATTGGCTGAAACTGGTCAGTGAAGGCAATATTCTGGAAGCAGTGGAACTGAGTCATCAGACCAATACCCTGCCGGAAGTATGTGGTCGGGTTTGCCCGCAGGATCGTCTGTGCGAAGGTGCCTGTACGCTGAACGACGAGTTCGGTGCGGTCACCATTGGCAACACGGAAAAATACATCACTGATACCGCCTTTGCGATGGGCTGGAAACCGGACATGTCCAACGTCACTATGACCGACAAAAAGGTTGCTATTATCGGTGCAGGACCCGCGGGTCTTGGTGCCGCTGACGTGCTGATCCGTAATGGGGTGAAGCCGGTGGTGTTTGACCGATACCCAGAGATAGGTGGTCTTCTGACTTTCGGGATCCCGGAATTCAAACTGGAGAAGAAAATCATGAGTAAGCGCCGTGAGGTGTTTACCGAAATGGGGGTTGAGTTCCGCCTGAATACCGAGGTCGGCAAAGACATACAATTCCAGAGCATTCTGGATGAGTACGATGCGGTATTTTTGGGTATGGGTACCTACAAGTATATGAAAGGTGGTTTCCCTGGTGAAGACTTGCCCGGCGTTTACGATGCGCTCCCGTTTTTAATATCCAACGTCAATCATAATAACGGCTGGGAACAGGACGCATCTGAGTTCATCAGTTTACAGGGTAAAAAGGTGGTCGTTCTGGGTGGTGGTGATACGGCCATGGACTGTAACCGAACCTCGATCCGCCAGCAGGCTGCATCCGTGACCTGTGCCTATCGTCGAGATGAAGAAAACATGCCGGGCTCACGACGGGAAGTCGCCAACGCGAAAGAAGAGGGTGTGCATTTCCTGTTTAACCGACAACCGGTTGAAATTGTTGGTACCAACAAAGTTGAAGGCGTTAAGGTAGTGTCGACCCAGTTGGGTGAACCTGATGAAAACGGTCGTCGTCGCCCCCAGGTGATAGAAGGCAGTGAAGAAATCCTGCCCGCGGACGCTGTTTTGGTTGCTTTTGGCTTCCAACCCAGTCCAGCTCCTTGGTTTGAACAATACGGTATTCAATTGAACGACTGGCAGGGCGTCGTAGCTGAAGAAAACCAGCGCTACAAATTCCAGACCAGTAACGAAAAGGTCTTTGCTGGCGGAGACATGGTCCGCGGTTCCGATTTGGTGGTTACCGCCATTTATGAAGGGCGGCAAGCGGGTGAAGGTATTTTGGACTATTTGAACGTTTAACGGTCAATATACTTATTTGATAATTCCAGCCCGGCATTGCCGGGCTTTATTATTTTCGAAACTGTGTAGAAAGATCTTGAACGAATTCCGTCATTGCCTGTTGATGTTGCCGTGCAATATCTGCCGCTTGGGCACGGTGTTCATGCATCGGATTGGCAAATCGGAGGCGGCGGGCAATGCCCATCATAGCATTTTCTAGCCCCTCAGTCGTCGTATAGCTGACAAACCAATTGTGCGCGCGCATCCAAAACAGCGTTTTTTGTAATCGCTCAGGCATGGGCAGTTCATCGAACGCGTGCAGGGACTGATACGTATACTGAGCGAAATCAGCGAGCGGTAGTTGGTGAAAAACGGACCAGTGACTCGCCAGATGGTGATCGAGCAGCATGTCGATGACAACGGGCGTGGTTTTTCGGAAAATTGGCCGTAACTCAACCCGCAAGGGTTCGAGTATGGGCGTCGAATCGGTCAGTTTATCGATCTGCTGGTGGCGATCAAAATGCTCAATAAACACAGTTGATACTGGAATCTTGGGTTTTGGCGCAAAATCAGGCCATAAACTGCCCGCCATCGCCGATGGTGTTGGCTCAGAAAACAAGCAGTGCCCCAGAAAATTCATCAAATTGTCCCGTTCTGGTCAAGAAGATCGTCAGTACTGGAAACAGACAGTATAATGCCGGCCACGCAAATCATCAGAGGTAAGATTGTGACCGAATTAAAGAATGACCGATTTCTGAAAGCGTTGCTCAAGCAGCCTGTCGATCGTACACCCATTTGGATGATGCGTCAGGCCGGTCGTTATTTGCCAGAATATCGAGCAACGCGGGCTCAGGCTGGGGACTTTCTCAGCTTGTGTAAAAACGCCGACCTTGCCTGTGAAGTCACCATCCAGCCTCTGGATCGATATCCCCTGGACGCGGCCATTCTGTTTTCCGATATTTTAACCGTGCCCGATGCGATGGGTTTGGGTCTGTATTTTGAAGAAGGCGAAGGTCCGAAATTCAAGCAGACTATCCGTTCAGAAAAAGACCTTGATCTATTGTCGACCCCTAAAATGGAAGATGAATTGGGATACGTGATGAATGCCGTGAGGACCATTCGTCGCGAGCTGAATGGCCGCGTACCCTTGATCGGCTTTACTGGCAGCCCGTGGACCTTGGCCACTTACATGATCGAAGGTGGTAGCAGCAAAGAGTTTCGCCATGCCAAAGCCATGATTTACAACCAGCCGGACGTCATGCATGAATTGCTGAATCGGTTAGCGTTGGTGGTCACCGATTACCTGAACGCACAGATTGAAGCAGGCGCACAGGCGGTGCAGATTTTTGACTCCTGGGGAGGCGCACTAAGCCATGCGGCGTATCTGGAGTTTTCACTAAAATATATGCAGCAAATCATCGGCGGACTGAAGCGTGAGCATGATGGTCGTCAGGTACCGGTGATACTGTTCACGAAAGGCGGTGGTCAGTGGTTGGAGCCGATGGCTGAGTCTGGTGCAGATGCGTTGGGTCTGGATTGGACAACATCACTGACGGATGCACGCCGTCGTGTAGGCAACAAAGTCGCTTTGCAGGGTAATATGGACCCAAGTGTACTTTACGCCTCTCCTGACCGGATTCGTGATGAAGTTGAGCGTATTTTGAGTGAATATGGTCAGGGTACGGGTCATGTCTTCAATCTGGGACACGGGATTCATCAGTTTGTGGATCCGGCAAATGCGGGTGCGTTCGTCGAAGCAGTGGTTGAGTTGTCTCCTAAATATCATCGATAACACCACTCGGCGATGCAGTCGCACGTCCTAAGTCATTAAAAAAAACGGAGCCTCGGTTCCGTTTTTTTTTGGTTTGTATTGCTGATTGCTCGTACCCTGGCTAAGGCTTTGGTCTCAGCTGCAGCACATAAGCATCTTTTCCGGGTAGAAAAGGAGAGGGCGCGCCAATAACCCAGTCGTCATGTCCGGCCCGATAAAAAGGGGACAAAGGATGGCCGCTTTGTCCCGTGGCCATATGAAAATAGCCGGTCTCTTCCTGACCCGGAGCCACAGCCATGCGTTGAGACGCACCAAAGTCGGGGCTTTGTACTCTGGGCATGAAGGTATCTCCAGGCATGGCTGCGGGTTCCATGTCTAACAGGAAGGATAAAAAAGGCAGCGCTCGGCTTAGCGGGTGTTGGATATTGAGTTGATTGTGTCGCCCCCAGGTTTGTTGGCGTAAACCTTCGTTGTTTTCCTGGTATCGCGAATACACGGCTAAAGCCTGAGCGTGGAGGAACGCATCCCAGGAGTCATAAGGTTGGGGGATATGGCGGGGCGGCCGGTCGTTAATCAGTTGCCAAACTGCATATTCCACCTTGTTGTCCACGGTGCTCGGCCAGAAGTCGGTTACCTTGCTGTCCACGTATCGGAACAGATGCCCAACACTTTGATCAATGACCTGTTCGCGAAAGCGTTTGATCAATAAGTAAGCCACGGAATTTGCACTGGCGTGCCCTTGCCAGGACTGAACAGCCTCACTCAATGCTCTGACAGCCGGGTCATTGGCGCTCTCTTCCGCTTGCAATGTCGCCACCAAGAGTGCCTGCCAACGGGACAGGAATATGGCCTCGTCATCCAGATGAATCGCCAGGAAGTCTGCTTCCGTGAACGTATCTCGAGCGAATAGTCGGTTGCGGATTTGTTGTTGACGAGCGCCAAGTGCGCCCAGACCGTCACCCATCACTTTATAGGAGTCACCACTGACGACGCGGGCATTTGCCGTCCACAGACGGTTGTTCGCCGGATTTTCAATGCGAGGGTGAGCGTCAGGTGCCATATAACCTGTCCAGCCGTTATTGCCGGTTGACCAGTCAGCGGGTAACCGCTCTGCCAAGGAAGATGGGTAGCCAAATCGCTTTGGCAGCAGTCCCATGAGCGTCCAGCCAATGTTGCCGTCACGATCGCCAACGTTGAAGTTCTGCCCGGGAATCGCGGTGCGCGTTGCAATGTCCAGAGCCTGACTGACGTTTTCCGCTTGCTCCAGCTCGATCAAGTTGAGGTTGATGCCTCCAGGATCATGCGCGACCCAGCGTAATACCAGCGCATTGCCGTAATAATCTTCACCAATAACTGGTCCCCAGCGCGTGTTTTTGACTGTTGTCTGCTGCGAAGCCTGTCCTTTAACATTGATGACCTCAGTGTCCGGTGCAAAGGGCTGCCAGCCTTCCGGGGTTAAGTATTCCGTCGTCTCGGCATTAGTTTGTAACCGGATAATGTCGCTGAAATCGCCAAAAGCATTGGTGAAGCCCCAGGCGATGTTTTCGGTGGAACCGACAATCATCAGCGGTGTGCCGGGCAGCGTTGCCCCGGTGATGCGCCGATCGGATTCCGCTAATAGCCAGGAAGCCCGGAACCAGATATTCGGTACGTCTAGACCAAGGTGCATATCATCGGCCACCATTGCCGCGCCGTGACGGGTTAATGCGCCGCTGACGGACCAGTTATTTGAACCCGGCAAAGCTCTATCTGCGTAAGAGGTTAAGTTGGTGGCGACCTGGTGGTTTTGAAAATCCGACAGAGGGCGCTGTGGCAAAGGCGCGCGAAAGGTTGTGTCGCCTGCGTCGATGGTCGCATCCCATTCACCGCCCTTGGGTACCAGGTAGTTTACCCAATCGGCGGGTAAAAACTCGTAAAGAGCAGCCAATGAACGTTCGGTCTCGCCCCATTCATCTTGTAGATCCATGTACATGCTGTAGACCACCAACAGGGAGTCCTCTGCCCGCCAGGGTTCTGGGTCTGTATTAAGTACGTAATATTCGAACGGCTTATTGCGTAATTGGGCCAGTCCCGCGTTGACGCCCTGGCTATAGACCTCCAGCAACGTTTGCTGTTGAACATATAGGCGCGATTGAACTGCCACCGCCCGTTTGCGGAATTGGTGCACACGGATTCGTTTGTCGAATTCCACCGCGACCTCCCCAAATAACTCACTGAGTTCACCGGCGCTGTTGCGCCGCAATAAATCCATCTGGAAGAATCGTTCCTGGGCATGGACAAAGCCCAGGCTGTAGGCAATGTCTTCGCGGTTGGCGCCTTCGATAGTCACCAAACCCTGCGCATCGCGTCGTATGAACGTTGGTGCTGACACGGCCTGAGCGCTCACCGGACCTTCAAGTTGCGCCAGACTGCCAGTGAATACCCACCATAAAAAGGCCAGTCCAGCCATGGCCAGTATCACCAGTGATAACAGGGTGACCATCACGATTTTGAAGGGGCGGGGTATTCTCAACAGGTGGCTCCGGTTTGATAGCGGATCATTTGTCTTCAGTGTGGCACAAAGCCGTGTAATCTCTCAATCCATGCATTGTGTTCGGCAGCGTTAATTGCGACACTAACGAATCGGTAATTGATTGATTTATAACAGGTTCTCAGCATGACTGATCAACAGGAATACTCCGAAACGATCTCCCTCAGCAAGTTCACCGAGAAAGCCTACCTGGATTATTCCATGTACGTCATTCTTGACCGTGCCTTGCCTCATGTCGGCGATGGTCTGAAGCCCGTACAGCGGCGCATCATTTATGCGATGAGCGAGCTGGGGTTGCGCAATACGGCAAAGTTCAAGAAGTCAGCCCGTACGGTCGGTGATGTACTCGGTAAGTATCATCCGCATGGCGACAGCGCCTGTTATGAGGCCATGGTATTGATGGCTCAGCCGTTCTCCTATCGTTACCCGTTAGTAGACGGTCAGGGTAACTGGGGTTCGCCAGACGATCCGAAGTCCTTTGCGGCAATGCGATATACCGAGTCGCGTCTTCACAAGCACGCACAATTACTGTTGGAAGAATTGGGTCAGGGGACGGTTGATTGGGTCCCTAATTTCGACGGAACGATGGACGAACCTTCTGTGTTGCCCGCGCGTTTACCCCATGTGCTGTTGAATGGGACCACCGGTATTGCGGTGGGGATGGCAACAGACATTCCGCCCCATAACCTGCGAGAGCTGGCTGCAGCCTGTGTTCACCTTATTGATCAACCCGAAGCCAGTGTTAAAGAGCTCATGATGCATGTGCGCGGTCCGGATTTTCCTACCGGTGCTGAGCTGATCTCAACACGTGATGACATTCAGAAAATATATGAAAGCGGACGCGGTACATTGCGGTTGCGATCTAAATATATTCAGGAAGGTACCGATATCATCATCACTGAGTTGCCGCATCAGGTGTCGGGGTCGAAAATTTTGGAGCAGATTGCGGCGCAAATGCAGGCGAAAAAGTTGCCGATGGTCGCCGATCTGCGTGATGAATCTGACCACGAAAACCCAACACGATTGGTGATCGAGCCGCGCAGTAACCGGATCGATGTGGATGCCCTGATGAACCACCTGTTCGCCACAACGGATCTTGAAAAAACTGTTCGGGTAAACCTGAACATGATTGGTATTGACGGTCGGCCTCAAGTGAAAGCGCTGAACCGGATTCTCAGCGAGTGGTTGGAATTCCGCACTGAGACGGTTCGCCGTCGTTTGCAGTATCGGCTCGATAAAGTACTTGCCCGGTTGCATATTCTCGATGGTTTGTTGATTGCGTACCTGAATATTGATGAAGTGATTGAAATTATCCGCACCGAGGATAAACCCAAACAGGTAATGATGGAGCGCTTCGGACTCAGCGATATTCAGGCTGAGGCCATTCTTGAAATCAAGTTACGGCAATTGGCCAAACTTGAAGAAATCAAGATTCGAGGCGAGCAAGATGAGTTGTCTGCTGAGCGCGAGAAACTCGAAAAGATCCTTAGTTCCAAAGCCCGAATGCGGACGCTGGTGAAGAAAGAGATATTGGCGGATGCGGACACCTATGGTGACGACCGCCGTACTCAGTTAGTTGCCCGCAGTGAGGCCAGCGCCTTCAGTGAAACTGAAATTTTGCCTTCAGAAGCCGTCACCGTTGTGCTTTCAGAGCGAGGTTGGATCCGTTCCGGCAAAGGGCACGACCTTGAACCGGAGGGGTTGAGTTATAAATCCGGAGATAGCTTTGCTTTCGCTGTGCGTGGTAAGAGTAATCAAGCGACCGTACTCATTGACTCTACTGGTCGATCCTATTCTCTGACGACACATTTGTTGCCATCGGCCCGCGGTCAGGGCGAACCGATTACCACCAAGCTGAATCCGCAACCGGGTGCGGTCATGAAAGGTTTGTTGTTGGGTAATCCGGATTATCAGTATCTGCTTAGCTCAGATGCCGGCTATGGATTTATTGCCAAGCTGTCGGACATGGTCAGTAAGAATAAGGCCGGTAAAGCCTTATTGTCGTTGCCAAAAAACGCCGAAGTCATGGCGCCTCAGCCGGTGAAGCAACTGTCGACTGATTATCTGGCTTCAGTCACCAATGAAGGCCGCTTGTTGGTGTTCCCAGTTCGAGATTTACCAGAATTGGCCAAGGGTAAGGGCAATAAGATCATTAATATACCGTCTTCTCGTTCATCCGCGCGAGAGGAGTTAATGGCCGGCGCTGTTGTGTTGGGTGCCGCTGACACGTTGTTGGTTTTTGCCGGAAAACGGAAACTGAAATTAAAGGGTGCTGACTTAGAGCATTACCTTGGCGAGCGTGGTCGTCGGGGTAACAAATTACCGCGTGGCTTCCAGAACGTCACCGGGCTTGGCATTGAAGAGAGTTAAGTTACTTCCGAATAATTGCTTGGAACCGATAAGGGCAGAAATTTGCAGTTTCTGCCCCTTCTGTTGGGTCTTTCAATATAATGGCTGAGCATGTTTTTAGGTTCTGAATAGAGCTCACTATTTCTTTCAATACCCGATTCGCTCCGTATATGGACTAGTTAGGCCGCGGTGATTTGAATCAATCAGAGTTGCCTTCAGTTCTTTACCATCTGGATTGAGGCCATTTCCCGCCTTTTTTGTGTCTGTACAGATCCCGTCTAGACTGAACGTATCAGAATGGCAGGACAGGATGAATGACGGCAAGACGTGGGCTGTTTGTGTTGGTAGCGGTGTCCATTGCGATGGTGGTGTTTTCCGTGTCGGTAACCATCCGATTGCAACGGGTGGTCGCCATTACCAACGGTCTTATTGAGTCCTTTGATGCCCTCGACAGTTGGCAGGTCGCAACGCAGCAAACGCCGGTTGATCAGCAGGCCATTGTGCGTAATGCCAATATAATCGTGAACTCAATTCCTTCGGTTATCGGTGAAGCCAAACGCGATTCCGCCTCTTTTATTTATTTTCTGCGTCAGTATCAGGCCGACGAAACCGCACAGGCTAATGCCGCGGAGCTGAAAGACATGTTGGTTTGGGATCTGTTTGACTGTCATCGATTGCAAACACAATACACTCAGCTAGTGAGTCTCAGTCAGGTGGGGTTGTCGATTTTAATCCTCTGTATCGGCGTGTTGAGTTATTTTATGGGTCGGCGCGCTCAGGATTATCGCTTAGCCCCTTTTCCAGAAGCCAATCCAAACCCAGTATTTGGTCTGAATTATCGGGGGGACCTGATCTATACCAACGACGCCGTGCACAGGGCCGTCGCCGAGTACCTTGAACCCGGTGGCGAGCCCACTCAATTACTGCCGGAGGATTACGTAACACAATTGCAGGAATTAGTGAACCGTCACCAGTTGCACGAAGTCTGGGTGCACAACGTGCATGAGCATATTTTTCAACTGCAGCTTCAGTTGTTGCCCAAACATGATCGAATCCATATTTACGCTGAAGACATCACCGAACAGGAAGAAATTAGGGCTCGAAATGCATTCATTGCTTACCACGACCCGGTTTGTATGTTAGCGAATCGGCAGAAGCTGGAGCAGGTGATTGATCAGTCGGACGATCCAGCACAACCCTTGACGTTGGTGATGACCGTTGTTTCCGGTATGGCCGGTGTTCTGTCTACTCAGGGCTTGGCAGTCGCGGATCGGTTTGCGCGTGAGTTTTCCATCCGCTTGCGCAGTGCCTATGTTTCTGTGTTAACGGAACACGACAGAAAGCCACTGGTGTTTCGCTTTGATGCCAACCTGTTTGGCTGTTTGTATCAAGGGGAGCTTGCAACTGAGGTTCATCGCCGTTTGGAGAAAGCCTTGGAACAAACCGTATTGGCCCCCTTTAGTTTTGGCAAGCGCGATTATTATTTCCATATACAAAGTGGGGCCGCCTCTGCACCGGCCTCTGTGTCGGCTCGGCAGCTCATTCAACGGGTGAACCTAGCCTTGCATTCCATAAACGGGTGTGAAGCTGCATATCGGGTTTACGATCATCGGATTGAAGCCGATGTTCAGCAGCGGCAACGCATTGAGCAGTCCTTGCGGCGCGCCGTAGAGCTTGATGAACTGCAAATGCTGTATCAGCCTCAACAAGATTTACGGACCGGAAAGCTGGTAGGTTTTGAAGCGCTGATGCGCTGGCATCTGAAAGGCGAGGTCATTTCGCCTGCAGATTTTATCCCTATCGCGGAAAGAACAGGACTAATACACAGTATGGGCAATTGGGCGTTGCGGGATGTGTTTAAACAGGCCATTGATTGGGATGCCTTGCCCGCGGTCGACAATACGGTTATTGCGGTTAATGTCTCTGCATCGGAGTTTACCCGCCGCAATTTTATTGCGGATGTTAAGAGTGCGTTGAATGACTATCCGGTGAATCCACAAAAAATCCAGATTGAACTGACCGAAAGTCTGCTGATTGAAGATGAATCCGTTGCCATAGAACGCATGCATGAGTTGAAAGCGCTGGGTTTTTCATTGGCTATTGATGATTTTGGTACCGGCTATTCCTCATTCAGTTATCTTTCCCGCTTTCCCATCGACAAACTGAAAATCGATCGATCCTTCATCGTGAATTTAAAAAATGGCGCACGTGATCTCGCGGTAGTCGCTGCCATGGTTGATGTGGCCCACCAGTTAGACATTGAGGTGATTGCCGAAGGTGTTGAACAGGACAGCGAGCGACAGGCATTGATCTCCTTGGGCTGTGATCAGCTGCAAGGGTATTATTATGGCCGACCGATGAGTGCATCGCAGGCGACGATTTTTGCAACAGGGCAAACGGAGGCTCTATGAGTTTTGACAGTCAGATTTCAAATTTCTATGAAAAGTTGGTCGTTGATGAACTGGGTCATCGATCTGAGTTGGCGGATGTGGGTGACGATATGTTGATCGATATGGCCTGTGTGGCGTTAAATCAATTGCCTGCCCGATATTACCGCTATTCGGTGGATATGGCTTTTTACCTGCCTGCCTCGGAAATGCAGAAAATGGAAGACGATGTCACCAAGGCGGTAGAGTATGCCATTTCGTTTGTGCAAAGCCGCAGCAGTCGTAGCTGATGGGTTAAGTTGAGTGACCAGGCGCAGCCAGGGCTGCGCCGGAATAGTTTACTTTAAAATGTACTGACCATAACGAATGGCTTTCGCCAATTGCTTGGACGATTCTGCTGGTGTGTCCGGCGTTTTCGTCAGTTCTGCAATTTTTTCATAAAAGTATTGCTGTACTGTCCCCGTTGTTGCCATACCGTGAGCGATACTGGGTAACAGTGCACCGTTGTCATTTGCGTTTAAAAACTCAGACATTGAGTATTGTGCGCACAGATCGAAGGTTGCCATGGACATGTCCGTTCTCGCCGGAATAGAGCCTTTGTTCTGGTTAAACGCGCTCTGGAACGAATCACTCATAATATTACGGACAAGGGCTGTTTGCGCTTGAATTTCGCTGGCTTCAACATTACGTAAGTTGAAAATAGCAAAGCTGTCGATGTTGAATAGGAATTTATTGGCCGTGCCGGGAGCCGGAACACACATGAAATCTTTGTTCGGTTTTTTCTCGGCCTTGATAAATTCACCTTTGGCCCAGTCACCCATGAACTGAAACGCGGCTTTGCCTTCGATGACCTTGTTAGTGGCCTGATGCCATTCGGCGTCACTGTCGAATTTCATGAGTTTAACCAGTTTGTAATAACGCTCGAATACAGCGTCGGTTTCGGCGCTTTTAATGGCTGAAAACTCATGTTCGACAAAGGCTCTTTTATAGTAGTCTGCCCCGCCAACAGATAACGCAACCGCTTCGAACAGCGTGGCATGTTGCCAAGCTTGATCGCCTTGCGCGATGACCTGATAACCAGCATCCTGAATAACCTTGGCCGCCGCATCAAACTCATCCCAAGTTTTGGGCGCTTTGAGATTCAGCGCGTCCAACAAAGGTTTATTGATCCAGAGCCAGTTGGTTCGGTGTACATTGACCGGAACCGCGACATATTGATCGTTGTGTTTCATGACATCGGAGACCACCGATGGGAGCTTGTCGTCCCATTTATCGGCTTGTGCGATGTTGTTCAGATTCGCCAGAAAACCCAGTCTCGCCCAACGTTGAATATCGAGGCCTTTGATCTGTGCCGCGGCTGGTGGCAGCCCTTTGAGCACACGGGTTTGCAGTTCTGCCATGGCATTACCGCCACCGCCGCCTGCGATAACGAAGTCTTGCCACTGATGACCCTCATCCGCCATCTGCTTTTTAAGCACGTCTAATGCGGCAGCTTCACCGCCTGAGGTCCAGTAGTGCAGAACCTCTACATTACCGGCAAACGCAACCGGGGTGGCCAACAACATCAGTAGTAATTTGTTCACTAGTTTAGGCATTGAATCATCTCTCTTATTATTTTATTCGCCTAATCCTTCAGGAAAATCTGAAATCCCTCAGAATCGACTAAGCATACTTCAACCGTCTGTAACCTAATGTATCAAAGTGTGTTTAACTGCCACGCAAATATCCATTGGCGGTTAAAGTCCGGCTTCTTATGCGCCTTGGCTGCCCGTACATTAAGGGCTTGGGCAGTATCTGCTTTATATACAGCTCGGCATTTGTGAGTTGCCTGTTTCGAAATTTTGAAATACAACAGGCTTATGCTCGTTAATCCTAGACCCTAAAAGGGATACTTGTGAAATGGTGGGACTGTAAAAAAGCTAATCGGTGGAAGTTTAAACAAATAGGGTTCGTTTTCAGCGCGCTCGTTCGGGGTATATTGACTCAAAATTTGCCTGTGGATCGGCTGACATCGCCGCATTGCGTGTCTACAGCATTCTTGTGCGATGGTACACTGCACGCAATCGTTAATTACCAAGATAGATTCCATGACTGAAATTTTGAAAATTGCAACGCGCAAAAGCCCTTTAGCCCTATGGCAAGCCGAGTTCGTAAAAGCAGAGCTCGAATCCTTTCATCCTGGCTTGACCGTTGAGTTAGTGCCCATTAGCACACAGGGAGACAAAATCCTGGATGTGGCGTTGTCAAAGGTCGGTGGTAAGGGGTTGTTTGTCAAAGAGTTGGAAGTTGCCATGGCAGATGGGTTGGCGGATATCGCGGTTCATTCGATGAAAGATGTCCCTATGGACATGCCCCCTGGCTTTGAGTTGTCAGTCATTTGTGAACGCGAAAATCCCTTTGATGCATTCGTCAGCAATGAGTTTGAGCACATTGATCAGTTGCCCAAGGGGGCCATACTGGGTACTTCCAGTCTGCGGCGGCAGGCCCAGATTCTTGCCCGGCGCCCCGACATAAAGGTTGAATTCTTACGTGGCAATGTCGGCACGCGGTTGGGTAAGCTCGACTCTGGTCAATATCAGGCCATTATTCTCGCCAGCGCCGGTCTCATTCGATTGGAATTATCCGATCGGATCCGGCATTCACTTTCCGCGGAATGGTGTTTGCCGGCAGTAGGGCAGGGCGCAGTCGGGATCGAAACCCGTGCCGGTGATGCACATGTTCAGGCTCTTTTACAACCGTTACAGCACAATGACACTGCACTACGAGTCATGGCGGAGCGCGCCATGAACCGCGCACTCAATGGTGGCTGTCAGGTGCCCATCGCAGGGTATGCGACGCTCGACAATCAAGACCTCATGCTGGAAGGTCGGGTTGGTTCGGTCGATGGGCAAACCCTGCTGCGGGCCGCTGGGCAAGTTAGCTTGACTGGCGACTATGAGAATCAGGTCGGGCAAGTGGACGCACTGGGTAAATCCATTGCTGAGCAACTGCTTGCTCAAGGGGCCGGCACTCTGTTAGCGGCGCTGTAATGCTGAACATACTGGTTCCCAAAGCTAAAAACGAACAGGCTCGTTGGCTGTCTTTGGTAGACGCCAGCTGCGCGCAATTGTCTTTTGTAGACCCTTGGCAAATGACTGTCATGCCGGAAACACCAGAGCAAAAGTCAATCTGGCTGAATATTGATCAGTACAAAGGTGTTATCTCGGTTAGCCCCAGTGCTGCCCGAGTGCTCACTGATGCACTGGATCGCTATTGGCCCATGCCGCCTGTCGGTATACATTGGCTGTGTAATGGTCCCCGAACCGCGTCTGTTCTTGAGTCTGCTGGCTTGAAGGCCGGCTACCCGCAGAGTGGGTACACGGCTGAAGACGTTCTGCGTATGCCGGAAACGCAGGTTGCATTCGATGACAAATGGCTGATTGTGAAAGGTGAAGGTGGCCGTGTAACCTTGCGTGACACCCTAGCGGTAAGGGGAGCGCTGGCAACGGAAGTGGTGGTGTACCAGCGCGAAGTTGACCGGGCAGCCATAGCCCGGATGGTGCAGGCAGCCGAACATTGTGATGTTCTATGGTTAAGCTCGGAATTTCTGGGTGAGCAGCTCCTGACGGATCACGCTGAGTTCTGGCGGAGTTGGCCGGGCCAGATCTGGGTATCGTCTCCCCGTATGCAGCGATGGGCCTATGCACAGCGGCTAAACCGGATTTCGACGGCTCCTGGGGCTACGCCAGAAGCTTTGGCAACTATGATTAATCAAACCCGCACCTGATTCAGGTACGCAAATAGGTGAACTATGACCGAACACGATAAGGAAGAATCGACGTTGGTATCGACAGACGAAAACTCGTCCACGGCGCAGGCCGCAGTTGAGGATTCTGACGCTAATGAAGTGTCGGCGACGGAGCATTCAGAGACGGCTGCGGTACCGGATGAGCCTGCCAGAAAGCGCTTGATCAGCCGACTGCCGGTGATTCTCCTGCTTCTCACGCTGACTATCGCTAGCCTACTTGGAGGCGCGGGCTGGTGGTTCTGGACGGGCTATCAACGTGATTTCATGGCATTGCAACAGCAGCAGCAAACGCTTTTGGAAGAACTGCAGGCCAGTCAACGAAAAATGGCTGGATTTGAGCAAATGAATGAGCAAACCAATGCGGCCTGGCAAGCCGGGGTTAAATCATTGGAGTCTATGGTCATTGAGTCGGCGCAGCGCATGAATCGCCAGGCGAACCGTACCAATGATCGATGGCCCCTGGAAGAAGCACTCACACTGACCCGCTTGGCTCAACAGCGTCTGCAGTTGGATGCCAGCGCGCAAGTCGCCATCGGTCTGTTGAAATCGGCCGATACGATTTTCTCGGGGATGGATCAGGCCGCCGTGCTTCCGCTCAGACGTCAATTGGCCCAAGATATACTGTCGCTGCAAAACACCGGCGCTGCCGATATTAACGGCCATTATTTTGCCTTAGATGCGGTGGCAAATCAGGTCCGAAAACTTTCTTGGCTACCAAAACCTGTCACCCAAAGCCCAATACCGGACGAAGCGGACCCCATAACCGGTTTTTGGCATGGGTTGAAGCAGATCGTTGTGGTGTCCCGTTTGGACGTCCCGAAGCAACCAGTGCCATTACAGTCCGATTTTGAACGTTGGCGTCAGCATACTCTGCTGTTGTTAGAGCAGTCTCAGCTGGCGTTGCTGGCTCGCAATCAACAGCTTTATGACGCGGCAATTGAACAATCCTTAGAGCAACTGCAGTTTATGCAGAATCAACTCAAGTTAGCAACGCTTATGACCAGTGTGGCGGAGCTGCAGGGCGCGACATTGAACCCTCAGTGGCCTGACATTGGTAAAAGCGTCGACATCATCGAGCAATATCTTGCGGAACAGCAAACCACCGCCGAAGCGGAGGGTGCCCAATGACCCGACTAATTTTCTGGCTGATCGGCGCGGTTGTTGTTCTGTTACTGGGCGGTGTTTTCGCTCTGATGATGACCAAAGACCCCGGCGTGATGATGCTTACTTACAATGGATGGATGGTTGAAACCACGTTCTGGACCGGGATTGGCTTCATCGTGTCGACGGTCTTGGTTATTTTGGTTTGCGTTGCATTGTTCCGAAAATTCGCGCCAACACGAATCTGGTCAAACTACCGTAATCGTCGTGATCAAAAGGTGGCAAAAAAAGAAACCGCCATCGCCATTCACAGCTGGCTGAAGGGTTCGGACGACCGAACATTGCAGGCGATTGACCGTATTGTAGCCGCTGGCGGTTCAGGTCGGTTGCCGGCGGCTGTCTCATTGGCCGTCGGGATGCATCATGGCGATTGGTTGGAGCGCTACGCGAAGTTCATTGAACAGGATCCGGAACTCAAGTTATTTGCCGACGCACTGCAGGCTGAGCGGTTGTGGCAGTTGACTAAATATGATGACTTCATTGACCTGATGCGCAGTCGGTTCGACCTGCGGCAGGTGGCTTGGTTGCGTGACCGGTTTTGGCAAGCAATGCTACTGGAGAAAAAATCCGCAGAGTTGGTCACTATAGTTAATGAAGCCGCCAATATTCAGCCAGAATATCGACAAAACTGGTTGCTGAAAGCCGCTGTCGCTGCCTTGGCAGAAATGCAAGGTGACGTTGACGCTGGCAATGTGATTTTCAAGTCTCTCTCAAAGCATCAGCGTAACCTGCCAGACATTGTTCAGGCTGAAGTGCGTTACCGGGTGTCAATCGGAGAGCATGAGCAGGCCTTTAAACGGCTGAAATTCTTGCTCAGCCATGACGCTAATGTGGAACGCTGCGCTTCCTTGCTGGATATCAAAATAGACAATTTACAGAAAATTAATTTCATCGAATCCGTCGAGCCGTTGAATCCGGGTCCGGAATATTGTCGTACGGCAGGTGTCATTAATCTCAGGCAACAGCTCTGGGGCAATGCTCAAAGTTGGCTGGAGCAGGGCTGGAAACAGGGTGATTCACTTAGCGGTTTTTACCTGGCAGAACTGTTTGAGCAGCGCAATATGATGGATCAGGCGACCCGACTGTATCGTGAACTTGCGAATCGTTCGATGGCAAAAATATAAGGTAGAAAAATGGCTGAAAAATTAACGGTGTCGAAGCATGACGACCGACTCACAGGTTACCGCGAACTACTACCGCAATTGCAAGGTTTGACGGCAGGAGAGTCAAACCAAGTCGCTAACCTAGCGAATGTCGCGGCTGCTTTGCGGCAGACCTTTGGCTTTTTTTGGGTGGGTTTCTATCTGGTTGAAGGCAACGAATTGATACTCGGACCCTTTCAGGGTGATATTGCCTGTACCCGAATACAGAAGGGCAAAGGCGTATGCGGCACCGCGTGGGCAGAATCCCGCACTCAATTGGTGGCCGATGTGGATGCCTTTCCTGGACACATCGCCTGCAGCAGCGCATCCCGATCTGAAATTGTGGTTCCGATTCTGAAAAATAGGGTCGTTGTGGCGGTTCTGGATATCGACAGCGATCGGCTTGATGATTTTTCTGAGGACGATGTGGAAGGTGTCGAAGCAATCTGTCAGTGGCTGGGAAGCTCAATTTTTTAACGGCATCGAAACCATAATGTTATCTGCTGATAATTTTTTTGTAACATGGATGTTACAATACTGGCCAATCGATTCTCACTTTCATAACCGCCTGTCTTCTTTGTTCCCAGCCCATATTCCCGCCGCAAGCCAACTTGGTGTTTGTTTCGATTTTTCGTGCCGCTGTTGAATTTCTTTGATCCGTGTCTAAAAAGTGCGGCTTGTTATACTTTGTTACGTTACGTTGCGCTTAGAGACGTTACTAAGTCTGGTCTTGGGTCTACAGTGAAGTGGTCTAAATCGACACGCTTAATTTATCCAAGGCATTCACAGTGATGACTTTGGTAGTGAAGCGGGTCAAAACTTAGCAATCCAGAAATACAGGTTCGACCTGTTTACAAAAACAAAAAAGAAGGAAGCAAAGATGTTTAAAAAGACACTGCTTGCAATTGCCCTGGGTGGCACGATCGCAGCGACTGCACAAGCTGGCGAAGTTGAAGTTCTGCACTGGTGGACTTCAGGCGGAGAGGCGAAGTCCATCGCAGTCTTGAAAGAAATGGTTAATGACGCTGGTCATAGCTGGAAAGATTTCGCGGTAGCCGGTGGCGGTGGTGAAAACGCCTATACTGTTCTGCGTTCACGCGCGGTTTCCGGAAACGCTCCCGCTTCTGCACAGATTAAAGGCCTTGAAATTCAGGAATGGGGTGATCTCGGCTTCTTGGCTGACTTAACGCCTGTCGCGTCATCGAATAACTGGGACGGTATTTTACCTGCAGTTGTTTCAGATGTGATGAAACATGACGGCAAGTATGTTGCAGCACCGGTAAACGTACACCGCGTTAACTGGATGTGGGCAAATAAAAAGGTACTTGATGACAATGGCATCAAGCCGCCGAAGAACATGAAAGAGTTGTGGGCTGCGTCTGAGAAGCTGAAAGCGAAGGGGATTACACCAATCGCACACGGTGGACAGCCATGGCAAGATGCAACTACTTTCGAAAGCATCGTATTGTCTGTCGGTGGTGCTGACTTCTTCAATGATGTATTCGTTGAGCATGATCAGAAAGCACTGGAAAGCAAAACGATGAAAGAATCGTTTGACGAGTTCAAAAAAGTCAAATCTTACATCGATAAGGGCGCTCCTGGTCGTGACTGGAACGTTGCTACCAGTATGGTCATTAAAGGTGAAGCAGCCTTCCAGTTCATGGGTGACTGGGCAAAAGGTGAGTTCTCTGCAGCCGGTAAGAAGCCTGGAACTGACTACTACTGCTTGGCCTTCCCAGGAACAGATGGCACGTTCACGTTTAACATTGACTCTTTAGCAATGTTCGAACAGCGTAACGATGACAACAAAGCAGCTCAGATGAAAATGGCTGAATTGATTCTGTCTCCTAAATTCCAGGACGTGTTCAACATGAACAAGGGTTCTATCCCAGTTCGTCTTGACCAAGACATGAGCGGCTTCGACAGCTGTGCTCAAGCGTCAATGGAAACCTTTAAGGCTACTTCTGCCGCAGGCAAGGGCTTAGTACCTTCAATGGCACACGGTATGTCTACAACATCTGCTATTCAAGGTGCAATCTACGACGTAGCGACTGAATTCTTCAACTCTGACATGAGTTCTGATGAAGCCGTCATGAAGCTATCTCGTGCGGTACGCGCTGCGCAATAAGCTGCAACAGCTAAGCGTATAACGTCTGTTATACGCTTTATGCAGGGGCGATTTCCTCGCCCCTTTCCCAGAACTTGTCAGGTAACCCCTGAGCGAATGTTTACGCAATTTTGCCAAACATAATGGGTAACGTCTGTTTATCGCAAAAGCAGTACTACAATGAAAGAGGTCCAACTGATGACAACGCATAACGCGCAGGCTTCAGTCCTTAACGAAAACAAACTAGACGGTAATCGCATGTCGACATCAAAACGATCCAAAGGGATAGACTACTGGCTGCCAAAGCTCGTACTGTCACCCACCGTTGCCATAACCATTGTGTTTATCTATGGCTTTATTCTCTGGACAACAATTTTGTCCTTCACTAAGTCCCGAATTCTGCCGCAGTATGAATTCGTTGGTTTTGAACAGTACGTTAAATTATTCCTGAATGACCGCTGGATGGGGGCATTAGCGAACCTGGCCATCTTCGGTATTCTGTTTATCGGTATCTGTATGGTGGTCGGTCTGGTCTTCGCGATTCTGCTCGATCAGAACATCCGTGCCGAAGGTGCATTACGCACCATTTACCTGTACCCGATGGCGCTGTCATTCATTGTGACCGGTACCGTGTGGAAATGGATCATGAACCCAACGGTGGGTATTGAGAAATTCATGCACGATATTGGCTTTTCGGGGTTTTCCTTCGATTGGATTGTCGATCCAGATATGGCTATTTACACCGTAGTTATTGCGGGTATCTGGCAATCATCCGGTTTCGTGATGGCGATTTTCCTGGCCGGCTTACGTGGTATCGATACATCAATTATTAAGGCTGCTCAACTCGATGGTGCCAGCTTATTCGCGGTGTATACCCGTGTGATCATTCCGTCCATGCGGCCGGTGTTTTTCTCAGCCTTTATCATGTTGGCTCACATCGCGATTAAGAGTTTTGACTTGATCATGGCACTGACCGGTGGCGGTCCCGGTAACGCGACCGATGTGCCAGCTATCTTCATGTACCAGTTTTCGTTTACCCGTGGCCAGTTGGGCATCGGGGCATCATCGGCGGTAATTATGCTGATGGGCGTTACCGCTATCCTCATTCCATACCTGTATTCCGAGTTACGAGGTGAAAAACAATGAGCCAGACTAAAGTAAATGACGCTCGTTATAAGGCAATTACAGGCCGAGCTATCTTGTACGCTGTGTTGGTCATTGTGGCACTGTACTACTTGGCTCCCCTGTTTCTGATGATCGTCACCTCGTTCCGTTCGATGGAAGAGATTCGTGTTGGTCAATTGATTGAATGGCCGAAAACGTTCACCTTTGACGCTTGGGCCGCCGCTTGGAATCAAGTTCAGATCGGTGCCCGTGAAGACCTTGGTCTGAAGCCGTACTTTATGAATTCTATCCGCATGGTCATACCATCAGTATTGTTGTCGACTGCTTTTGGTGCCCTGAATGGTTATGTCTTGAGCTTTTGGAAGTTCCGCGGAAGTGAATTATTCTTTGCGTTCTTGCTCGCAGGCTGCTTTTTGCCTTTCCAGGCTATCTTGCTGCCACACTCCATTGTGCTGGGCAAAATGGGTATCAGCGGCTCAACGCTGGGGTTGGTCTTTACCCACGTTGTTTACGGGGTTGCGTTTACAACGCTATTCTTCCGAAACTACTACGTGAACCTACCCGGTGAATTGATCAAAGCAGCCAAGCTGGATGGCGCAGGTTTCTGGATGATTTTCTACCGCATCATTCTGCCGCTATCCACACCGATTCTTGTGGTATCTATCATCTGGCAGTTTACTCAAATCTGGAACGACTTTCTGTTTGGTGTGGTGTTCTCAGATCCAAATTCACAGCCGGTCACCGTAGGCTTGAACAATATGGTGAACTCAACAACAGGCGAAAAACGCTACAACGTAGACATGGCTGGCGCCATCATTGCCGCGCTTCCCACCGTTCTTGTGTACGTCGTCGCTGGTAAATATTTTGTTCGCGGCCTAACCGCCGGTTCAGTGAAAGGTTAATAGGAGTTAGATCTATGTCGGGTTTATCAATTCAAAACGTTAAAAAAAGCTTTGGCCAGACACACATTTTAAAAGGCATTGACCTGGAAATCCCTGATGGTGAATTTGTTATCCTGGTGGGACCTTCCGGCTGCGGTAAGTCAACCTTACTCAACTGTATTGCCGGCCTTGAGGAAGTGACTGAAGGTCGCATTCTGATGGGTGACATTGATATGACGTATGCGGCACCCAAAGATCGCGATATTGCCATGGTGTTTCAGAGCTATGCATTGTATCCAAACATGAATGTTCGGAAGAACATCGCCTTTGGCCTTGAAATCCGCAAAATGCCGAAGCAGGAAATCGAAGAAATTGTCGATCGCGTCGCTAAATTGTTGCAGATTGAAAACCTGCTGGACCGTAAGCCATCTCAGTTATCCGGTGGTCAGCGTCAGCGTGTGGCGATGGGGCGTTCGCTCGCCCGACAGCCTTCCGTGTTTCTGTTCGACGAACCGTTGTCGAACCTAGATGCTAAACTGCGTGTCGAGATGCGTACTGAAATTAAGAAGCTGCACCAACGCTTGGGCACCACGATTGTTTATGTGACACACGACCAGATTGAAGCCATGACGTTGGCAGACCGAATCGCCATCATGCGCGGCGGTGAAGTGCAACAGTTCGGGACGCCACAGGAAGTTTATGATGAGCCTGCCAATATTTTTGTTGCCGGTTTCATGGGCTCGCCTTCCATGAATTTCCTGCGTGTTGAAGTAGGTGGCGCAGACGGTCAATACCATGTCTTGGTCGCATCAGAAGGACATACTTACAAACTGCCTTCGCCGCCGACCCAGGCCGATTTATCCGCGTATGTGGGTAAGCAGGTCATTCTGGGGATTCGTCCAGAGCAATTGACTCATGTAATGCCACACCTTGAGAGCGGTCCGTTTGTCACCAAGGTCGCTGTTAAGGTTGAAGTTACCGAGCCAACAGGCGCAGATACTTTGGTGTTGACACGCATTAATGATGAAGAGTGCGAGTGTCGTGTACATCCCGCGGAAGCAGGCAAGCCCGGCGAAATGATGGATATCTTGTTTAACATGGAAAAAGCCGTTTTCTTCGATTCAGAGACGGAAGCACGCATTTAAGAAGTTGTACCCATTGTCGGGTTTGGTGCTTCTTAGCTGAATCTGACAGTGGTTGTAAGTGGAGAGTGCTGGTAGCCCAGTTTCTGGGAGTTGTCACCGGCGAAGCGTGAGCTGACCAGGTGCCTGTTTTCACTCGTAACAGGCTTTTCATACGCGGCATTTGCCGCGTTTTTTTTGTATTTCTCGGTTTTTCCGCATTCTTAGCTACAGGGCTGGCTGCTGACCCGTTCTGCTTCGTCTTTCCGATCAAATGCTGCAATTTTTACCAAACTGGCTAAACTGAACCTACGTTCTGTTGATTCTTGCCATTGATGTCTCAACCTTTTGATTCTAAAACAAATTTCAGTACCAGCTTATGTTGGGATGAGTTGTGTGATATTGCCGACATGATGCTTCGCACTGAGCTTGACCAATGGCGCGCCTCGCATAATCTGACGGGAATCGACATTGAGTTATTTAATTATGTGCGTGCTGTGCTGGAATCGGTTGTGTCTGTCGGGGATAACACCGGTGCGAGGCATTCTATTCGTTTCAATGAAGCCGACACAGCGCAATATGTGGTGACCCTCTATGGGTCTGTCGCCGATTCTGTGTGTCAAACTTTCGCCAATGGGCTGTTACCGAAACTCCGTCAATTGCAGTCTATACATGCACGCCTGCTTGGCGCGCAGGCATTTGTTCAATCCCCCGTGATTATGTGGCAAGCTGCTGAACTGGAGGGGCGCTGGGTGCTGACGCAGGCCAATGCAGCACTGGCAGAATTTACCGGTGAGCCGAAAGAAAGCTTTATTGGGAAAGATGCCGCAAAATTGGTGATCGATTTTGTTCATCCGGACGATCTGGCCAAGCTGATGAATGCTTACGATTTCACGCGCACCACCGCGCGGCAAATGACCTTGCAATATCGATTACGCAATGCCATTGGCGACTACGTGACGGTCACAGAACATGTTGAATACGCGCTGTCGAGCGAAATTAAGCAAAGCTTGTCTGTGGTGTGGCATCGCCAGCTGGACCAAATGGACAGCCAACTGCAGTATAAGATATTTCGAGATATAGAGAACGTCAGCAAGGATATTTCGCTGGAATCTGGCCGAACCTTCATTCGGCGGTTTTGCCAGCAACTGGCGACGATTGAAAACTTTGAGGCCGTCACGCTACTGACAAACACTCAGAGTACGTGGTGGGAGAGTTGGTTCGTGACCCGAGGTAGCCAGCAAACAGCGAATTTTCACGTAAACCTGCCCGATGCTATTACTTTATCGCAAGCCTGCTGGAATCGTGTCGACGCCGTGTCTACAGATTCTGAATTGCACGATTTGTTGTTTGGCTGCAGCGCTTATCAGTCGGTTATTCCTCTTTATTTTGAAGGTGAGTCTGTGACCGCAGCCCTTGCTTTGGGTAGCCAGGTCCCGCTGCGCAATATTGAAGCGATCGGTCAGTTGGTACGCATCTTTGGTGTTCGGATTGTTCGCGAAATAAAGCAGTTGCAGATTGCGGATGCGCAACGAGAGCAGAATGAGTTGCTGGTCAGACAGAAACAGCAACTAACGAACATGGTTACGCTGCTAGGACAGCTAGATGCCGCCGGTGATGAACATGAGTTCCTCCAGACCATGGAAACGCATTTTCGCGCTGCATTTGATCTGAAATGTGTTGATTGGGTCTTTTGGGAATCCGGTGAATGGCTGTATATAAATAAGTTGCCTTCCCTGGGGCATCTTCCTTGGTATACCAACGCATTGCCTGTGGTGAAGAGCTATTGGCTACGGTTTCTTGAAAACTGTCGGCGGACAGGGGAACTTACCCTCTACCGGGGTCGTCAACGAGTGTTTTGGCCTTTGGGACCCTCAGAGGCGGGGTATTTGATAGTTGCATTAACATTCCATTCCAATATGCCGGATGCGGAGTTAATGCAGTTCACTCAAAACGCATTAGCACTGGCCAAACAAGGGTTGGTGCAGCGCGAAAACTTGCGTTACCAGGCAACGCGAGATTCCTTAACGGATCTGGGCAATCGGGTGCAGCTGCATGCCTGGATGAAAGCTCAGTTGCCCGCACAACAGCACGCAAGTCTTATTTTATTTGACCTGAATCGTTTCAAAGAAATTAACGACAGTTTCGGGCATCAGTTCGGGGATAAATTATTACGTGAAATCGGTCCGCGTATTTCGCAAAGCTTGAACAATAAAAAACACTACCTGTCGCGTTTGGGTGGCGATGAGTTCGCTGTGTTTTTTCCAGATACCGATACTACTGAGGCCTTGAGTCTGGCAAATGAACTGCATGCTGCATTGGCAGAAAGTTATTTAATTGAAGGTTTGCGTTTTCAGGTCGAAGCGAGTGTCGGTGTGGCCCATTTCCCGGATCATGGACAGGACGGTCATGAACTTTTGCGTTGCGCCGATGTTGCCATGTACCAAGCCAAAAGCAGTAACCGTTCGGTTGTCGAGTTTAACACCGAGCTCGACGATACCACGCCGTTGCGCATCGCGGTTTTGTCGGAATTGGACACTGCATTGGCGGAAGGTCAATTATGGGTCGCGTACCAGCCGTTAATGTCGACCGCCACCGGACAAACTGGCGGATTTGAGGCCCTGATCCGCTGGACGCACCCCACTTTCGGACCGTTATCTCCAGCTGACTTTATTCCGATAGCCGAGATGGGTGAGGGCATTCGGAAAATAACCGACTTTGTCCTGCATCAAACCTTAACCTACTTACAAACCTGGCGTCAGCTGCTGCCGGACCTGCACGTGGCGGTAAACATTTCGCCCAGAGTGCTGTTGAACCATCAATTTCCTATCCATATCGGTGAGATGCTTGCAGAGTACAATTTGCCCGGTGAATCTATCATTATGGAGTTGACGGAATCCACGCTATTGGTAGACCCGATTCGAGCAGTGGAAATCATCAACCTGCTCGGTGATATGGGCGTTAAAGTGGAAATCGATGATTTCGGCACCGGTTACTCATCGTTGTCGTATCTGAAGAGCTTGCCGATCACTGCACTCAAAATAGATCGCTCTTTCGTCACCGATATTCTGCAGGACAGCCAAAACGAAGTGATTGTGCAATCCACCGTACAGATGGCGCACAGTCTTGGTCTGTTAACCGTGGCAGAGGGTGTGGAAGATGAGGCTACGTTGCTGAAAATGATGCGACTGGGATGTGACATGATACAAGGGTACTATTATGCCAAACCCCTGCATGGGCGAGATGTCGCTGACTGGTTAAAACGTAATATGTGACGGCAACCTGGAAGAGAGCCGAATGAATCAACAACAACTGCACAAAGAGCTTTCCGAATTACTCGACCGTGTTCACGAAGATCCGCAAAGCGCGCAAATGGTCGCGGAAAAAGCGATTCTGTGGGCTGGCCGCAATGGTTGGCTCAATATTCTTGCGATGGCGAATCTGGTGGCGGGTTGGGCAAACCTGAACCAACATTTGCACGATACCGCCGTTGAACATTTTCAACGGGCCAATACGCTATTTAAAGATGTGGCTGAACCCGAGATGGTGGCTCAGGGCTACCATGGTTTGGGTAGTGTTTATCTTAAGATCGGCGAATATTCGCAGGCGATTGAGCATTTGCGTAAAGCGATTTCCTGGCTGAACCGGCTGGAAGATGAACAGGTGCTGGCAATGACCGTTCGGTTACGGCTGGCGCGCGCGTTGATGAACATCGGTTATTGGTCCGATGCGGAGCAGGAGTTGTTAAGCACGGGTTTGAACGCCGAAATGGATGATGTTGAGTTGGCCGAATATCAGTTGCTGGTATTGCGCTTGGCGTTTTACCGAGGCGATCAACGCAGCATCAAAGAGCAGATACAGCTGTGTCGTGAAATTGTGTTGGGGCTTGACCTAAAATCCGCCATTTTGGCACTGAATTATTACTCTTCACGCTATGTCGCCAAATTTGAAAAACTCAAAGTTGGCGAAGCAGAGCTTCAGCAGTTGTGGTTGAGTACCGACAAATCTGATGTCAACGTGTTCTATTTAGCTTACGAAGCAGCGCTAGACCTGTTGCACTCAGATTATCCGCAGCGCGGCATTCACTGGTTGTCGCTGTTGCTGGACGAAGACAATATCCCTTTGTCGTTGCAACAGCAGATTCATTTCTCCTTGGCGCATTTCTTTGTTGCTCATCTCAGTCACGAACTGGCGACAGAACATTATCAAGCGGCTGAACAGATCGCCTCGGCTATCCGTGAAAGTGAAGTAAACCAGCAGTGGGCTCGGTATCGTGCTGACGAGGCGCACCAAACGTTGCGTAAACAAATCGATCAGCACAAAAAGAATAATCAGATACTGGCGGAGAGTAATGCGCTGTTGCAGGCCGTGAATCGTATCGCGATGACGGTAAATTCTGCGTTGGATTTAGACAGCTTACTGCGGCGTCTGCGAGATCAGCTGGCCGGTTGGATCGACTGTGAAGTCATTGCTATAGCGTCCTTGCGGGATGAGGCATTGTATTTTAATTGCATTTTCGAAGGTGAACGCCGGATATCTGGCGATGTGATTCCTTTGTCGGAGACGCGTGCCTGGTCTGTGCGGGCGGTCAACGAAGGTCGGATTCTTTACGACAATGACTTCGTACGCAAAGACGAATTGTTGATGGCGGACTCGCCTAATATGGTGCGTTCGGTCTCTTTTACGCCACTGAAATGTGAAAACCGTGTCATCGGTATTCTGTCGTTGCAGTCGCGTCGGGCAAATGTATTTGACTTGCGCGCCATCAGCTTGCTGGAGTACATCGCACCTGTGGTCGGTATTGCCTTTGCCAATCTGCTAAATCTGCAACGAACCCGTGAACTCAGTGGAGAGTTGAACAAACAAACGCAAGAGTTGAATGATGTCCGCCAGCTAATGGCACATATGTCCGATCACGATGAGCAAACCGGATTGCCGAACCGCAGCAGTTTGCCATTGCATTTTGAGCAATGGCGTAGGAACGGTGGCTTTTCTTGTTTAGTGTTGCGAGTCACTAACCTTGATGAAGTTAATAACCAGGTCGGGTTCGGTTCCGATGAAGAAATTATTAAAGTGATCGGTCAGCGACTGCGCAACCGGGTGCGGCCGGACGACTTGCTGGTGCGGTTGGGCAGTGACCAGTTCATGCTCTTTGTTGAACAAATGGCCTCAAAAGACATGGTGATTGAGTTTGCTAACCAACTGCTGCAATTGGCCGAACAGCCATTGCGCGCTAAAGATCATACTGTTGGCGCTAATGTTGCCATTGGTATCGTCAAATTTCCGGACCACGGTGAAACACTTGAAGAGATTATGTCTATGGTGTCCATCGCTCTTAGTCATGCCGCCAGTGATGAGTCGTCGATTTTTTGTGTTGAGTAAAGACCTGGATGTTTGCACACCCATATAGTGTCCTGAATCAGAAGTTCGCTTGATTGTCGCGCCCGAAGGGAGCTAATGGAAAACACTATTACGGCGTTGCTCTTCTTGAGAAGATCTCGATATTCTCAAGAAGAGCGCCTTGTACTAGCGCTTCTCATTAGCTTTGAAACTATACGAACTTCAGACTCAGAACTCAAAGAACAAAGCTCGCGTGAAATCTGCGTTGCCCTGGCGACCTCGGGGCGGTACCTTATTCGTTTATGAAGAGGCAGAGTTACCCTGAAGATCTGTAATGCCAGTGATCACGCCAACACCGAGTAGCGTCTCCAACGAGGGTTGCAGGTATGCGTTATCCGGTTGCAGGTAATAAATAGGATGCACATAACCGGCAGACACGCCTCGTCGTTGATAATAAGCACGGTCGGTCTGCCGTTCACGTTCTATGATCCATTCGTTTCGGTAGCCATTGTCGTAGTCAAGTGAGCGATGGAACTGTAGAACGGAATGGTGATCTGCAATTCGCTGCTTGCCAGCAACCAGGACCAACATGCAACTGGCAGAACAGCGGCCGGTAACCTGTGTGTTCAAATGATTTCGGATAATAAGTCGAGCTAAAGAGCGGGCTTCGTGTAAATGGCCACCATCGAGATTTAAATCAATATACTTAACCTGTGGATGCTCCCGTAACCAATGGGCGACCTGCTTGGTTGCGCCATATTCAAGTTGCCCGTCCAGATACAGTACGGATGAGTCGTTGTTCTCGCGCAGGGTGAGGGTCATGTCATCTTGGGTTAGCGCGATCTGGGCCATGGTCTTTAACAGAGGCAGGTTTTGGTACAGGCTCATTGATGTCCAATACACCAACCCCAGAGTCGCCACAAACAGCAATATGCTCTGATAGCCCCCTTTGAATTTTTTCTGGGCGATAAAAATGGCACGAAAACAGCCAAAAAACAGAACCGGTACGAACAGTAAAAGCGTGATAACGAGTATTGGCAACCAGAGTCTGGTGGATATCACCGGGTTCTCTATTGCATTGCTCAGCGCCAACAAAGCCGCCGTCGTTTTTATCAGTAATAATGCCGGGACGAGGATCGCCCAGAATGCCTGCCCTTGACTGAAATCACCCGCAATGAGGCGTCTATAGTAGCGAATAGCGAGGTTCATTGAATTGCCTTGGTCCTTGTTCCCTGATTCAGCGGCGTGCAAATTACCGTGAAAACGGGTTGGCGTCAAAAAGAACAGTCAGTGTTAAGTTGGTTTGAACTGAGAGCGGCTTTGGCGAGAAATGCCAAATGTCGCTAGAGCTAGTGTCCTGAGTCAGGAGTTCGTATCGCTTCAGAGCTCATGGGAAGCGCTAGTACAAGGCGCTCTTTGTAGAGAATATCGAGATCTTTTCAAGAAGAGCAACGCCGTAATAGTGTTTTCCATGAGCTCCCTTCGGGCGCGTCATTCAAGCTCTCTAGCGTTGTTCTGTCTCTTGCCAATGGAATAACCATTGACTGCGAGACACGCCTAGCTAAAGGCCGTGAATGGCACGCTGAATTCATGCGAACTTCTGACTCAGGACACCAGAATGAGCAGTAGCATTATTTACGGTACTGCTCGTACACTCGTGGTGATCAGCCTATTTGCGTGTCGCCACTCTTTCGCGGGCGCTGATGCAGGCAGATTTCACTTGATTGGGCGCGGTGCCACCTAGGTGGTCTCTTGCAGCAACAGAGCCTTCGAGAGTGAGCACTTCAAACACATCCGCGGTGATCAGTTCAGAAAAACTCTGCAGTTGCTCAAGACTGAGTTCCGATAAATCTTTTCCGGTCTTAATGCCGAACGCAACCGATTCACCGACAACTTCATGCGCGTCGCGGAACGGCAAACCTTTTTTCACCAGGTAATCGGCCAGATCGGTCGCGGTCGAAAAACCTTTCGCGGCTGCGCTGCGCATGTTGTCTTTCTTGGCGTTCAGGTGCGGCACCATGTCGGCAAAGGCGCGCAGACTTCCGGCCAAAGTATCGATGGTGTCAAACAAGGGCTCTTTGTCTTCTTGGTTGTCTTTATTGTATGCCAGAGGCTGGGATTTCATCAGAGTCAGCAGGCTCATTAGATGCCCATAGACCCGTCCGGTTTTGCCACGAACCAACTCCGGAACATCGGGGTTTTTCTTTTGCGGCATGATGGAGGAACCGGTACAGAAACGATCCGGCAAATCGATAAAATCGAACTGAGCAGATGCCCACAGGACCAGTTCCTCAGACATGCGTGACAAGTGCATCATGATCAGCGCACCCGCGTGGGTAAACTCAATCGCAAAATCGCGGTCAGATACCGAGTCCAATGAATTACGAGTGGGTTGATCGAACCCGAGCAACTCAGCGGTGCGGGCTCGGTTGATGGGGTAGGTTGTGCCCGCCAGCGCCGCTGCGCCTAAGGGGAGAATGTTAACGCGCTTACGGCAGTCCACAAGACGTTCATAGTCGCGCTGCAACATTTCGTTCCAGGCCAGCAAGTGATGACCAAAGGTAACCGGCTGCGCCGTCTGCAAGTGAGTGAAACCCGGCATGATGGTGCTTGCTTCCTGTTCAGCCAGATCAATCAGGGAATTTTGTAAGCGGGTGATTTCGCTGTTCAGGTGATCAATGGCTTCGCGCAGGTACAGGCGGATGTCGGTGGCGATCTGGTCGTTGCGCGAACGGCCCGTGTGCAGCTTCTTACCGACGTAGCCGATTTTGGCCGTCAGCGCGGATTCGACATTCATGTGCACGTCTTCCAGTGCCACAGACCACTGAATTTGGCCCGATTCTATGTCTGCCTGCACTTCCCGCAGGCCTTTGATAATGGCTTCTTGTTCATCCTGAGTCAGAACGCCGCACTCCGCCAGCATGGTGGCGTGTGCAATAGAACCCTCGATATCGTGGCGGTATAGGCGCTGATCAAAACCGATCGACGCAGTAAATTCGGCTACAAAGGCGTCTGTTGCTTCGGCAAAGCGTCCGCCCCAAGAGGAGTTTGTCTGGCTCATAGTGATTCCATTGAAAAAATATCGAGCGGATCATTATAGAGAAAAGCGCTGAAACATCACCCTTGAAAGCAGCAACAGTGTGTTTGTTTTCCGACAGCGAACGGCGGCAAGCGGGAAAGGCTAAAACAGGACGTCGTCGTCACCCGCTGACAGGGATGAATTCGCTTGTGAGGCTTTCAGGGTGTGAGCAACATCATTGAGCGCAATAAGGGTCGATTCAATTTGCTTGGAACACTTTTCGGTCAGTTCAAGGTGCTTAACGGCATGTCCTTTCCTGCCAGCCACGATTTCAGCCAGCGCATCCGCTGCATGGCTGTGCATTTCCTGCAGCAGGTCACCGAGACGGGGCCAGTTTCGGTCTGTGCGAAGTGGGTCCAGCACCGGATTGTTGAAATACCATTTACCGAGCCGCGAACCGCTGTAGTCGCGGATTTTCTCGACCAGCGACGCGTCATCCAGGCCTTCGTAAACCATGGTGCGTATTTTACTGATAAACACGCTGAGTCCGAGCAGAGCTGATTGAATAAACGTTTGTGTGGTGCTGCGCAGAATCAGCTCACTCATGTTGTTGGACAAATCGGTTATCAGGGCAATGGTCTGAGTGACGTTATCTGTTGTGCTGGCCAATTCGACCGTTTCATCTGCAATCGAATGAATACCCTTCTGCACCAGTGACGAATGGTTGGTAATTTCGCCAATGACCACCGCTATTTGTTTACTGGCTTCGGCGGATTTTGTGGCCAGACTGCGAACTTCGTCGGCAACGACTGCGAAACCTCGGCCCTGTTCACCGGCACGAGCGGCTTCAATGGAGGCGTTTAAAGCCAATAGGTTCGTTTGATCGGCTATTTTCTGAATAATGGTCACGAAGTCCGCGATACGTTTACTGGCGTCGCCCAGCTTCTCCATTGACCGAGCGGTGGTTCGTCCCTCATTGTCGATGGAATTCAGACGTTGGCTGATGGTACTCAAAATGGTGCCGATCTGATCGAAGGTCATTTTGTTTTCGGAAATGTTTGCCTGTTCTTTTCCCAGGAATTCAGCGTTCAGGACCACCAGGTCGTGTATCGTGTTTTGGCTTTCTATACCCGCGTTCAGGCCACGGTATCGGCCCTTATCCAAATTATGCTGCGTCTGTTCCGCTTGAAACTTAAGGTCACCAACCAGCTTGACCTTGGCCAGCAGTTCATTTTCGGCTTTTAGCCGGGCGTTATCTGCCTCGACCGCAGCCAACTTCTGTTCCATTTCTGTTAATGCTTTGTTGTTGAACCGGAACTTCATGATTTAACCTTTTACATTTGAGCTGGGTAGCGTCTGTCAGTCGACCTTCAATGGCGTAACTTGAGTAAGTGGCTCCGCTTCATAAATGCTCGTCATACATTCGTGCACAGTTCAAAGGACTTTTTAGAGACACTCTATATATACTACTCTAGTCAATTTTAACGGCGCGTTAGAGGAAACCTTGAAAAATAATTCTCAGCAGACGGATGCTTTTTTTATTCCCAACCTGTGTCAAACCTCGTCGTTGCTGCTGTTGATCCTGATTTCAGAGTTGTGTGTGCTGGCTTGGTCATTGGCCGATCAGTCGTTTTCCTGGAGTCAATTTGGGTTACGCAGCATATCCATACAATGGATTATGTTGTTAAGCGCAGCCGCGCTGTGTCAGTTGCGACGTTGGTTGCCAAATTGGAGTGTTCGGCAAGGATGGATCGTCTGTTTCGTCACCATCGAATTGATTGGCATCAGTGTGGTTGTGGTGGGCGGTCTGGTGTTGCAACCGGATCGCCTGGCTCCCTGGCCATTGCTGCAGGCCGGTTTGGCGATTGCCATCGTGGCGGGCATGGTATTGCGCTACTTTCAACTCCTGCAGCTGGTTATCGATCAGAATCAGGCTGAAATCAGCTCACGTATGAACGCCCTGCAGGCTCGGATTAAGCCCCATTTTTTATTCAATAGTCTAAATACCATCGCGGAACTCATCGTGACCCGGCCGGATGCCGCGGAAAAATCGGTCGAAAGCCTGTCGTCCTTGTTTCGGGCCAATTTAAAAGAAACATCGAGCTTTTGCCCGTTAAAGCAGGAAATTGAGTTGGTTAAAGGTTATCTGGAGTTAGAGCAATGGCGCTTAGGGGACCGTTTGCGTATCGAGTGGCGGGAATCCATTCACGATGAGCAATGGCCGGTGCCCATACTCTGTTTACAACCGTTGGTCGAAAACGCAGTCGTGCATGGGGTGGCTTCAAAGACCGATGGTGGCCGAGTGGTCATTTCGGCGCTGCAGACCCCGCGTATTACCACCCTGACGGTCGAAAATGATATTGGACCTGAGCTGGGCGCACATCGTGGGCACGGCGTTGGGTTGGACAACGTACAACGGCGTTTGCGGGTACTTTATGGTGAGGAGGCCCGTTGCAGAGTCGAGAAAACGGATGAACATTTTAAAGTGATTGTCACCTTGCCAAAAACACCTCTGGAGACGACAGCATGAAAGTTTTGGTTGTGGACGATGAACCATTGGCCCGGGATCGGCTTATTCGATTTCTACAGGATATCGATACCGTAGATGGTATTCAGGCGGCATCTAATGGTGAAGAAGCATTGACCAAACTGACTACCTTCCCCGCTGACGTGGTGCTGTTGGATATCCGGATGCCGGGTAAAAGCGGACTGGAGGTCGCGGTGAAAATCAAAGACCGCCCTGAACCGCCCGCCATTGTCTTTTGCACGGCCTACGAGGATTACGCCCTGGACGCGTTTAAGGTAAAAGCTCAATCTTATTTGTTGAAACCAGTGCAGCGTCAGGCGTTGGTTGAGGCCCTGGACGATTGCAGTCAACTCACCAAGGCACAGATTCAGGGCTTGGCAAATCACAGTTCTGTCGAAACGATCAGCGTACACAACGGGCGAGAGAAAGAGCTCATGCCGCTTTCCGATATTTATTTTTTCAAAGCTGAGCAGAAATATGTCTCGTTATTCAGTGTGAAGGGTGAGCGCGTTGTCGATGAGAGCCTGAAAGTGCTGGAAGATCGCTATGAAGACTGTTTTATCCGGGTTCATCGTAATACCCTTGTTTATAAACCTCGTATCGAAAAGCTTAACCGGGATGCCGAAGGCGGTTTCTGGTTGACGATCAAGGGGGTTGATGAACCTATTGCTGTCAGTCGGCGGCACGCCAAAGGGCTTAAGCTGCTATTCGAATCCTAGGGCAACTCTGATTAATTCGAATCACCTCAGTCCTATCAGATCGAAGGATGAGCGAGGCGTGTGTTGCAGGGAATGGCGAGTCCTTTTCAAAACACACAACAAAGCTCAGTCATCGATCTGAAGGACCCGGAGGGCGGGGCTGAAATGGCAAATTTCGTTGTTAAGTCCTTTGCCAAGATAATGAATATTGCCTGCAGACCTTGCCTCGAATTTTGCGCATTTCTTCACCCGCTGAGGTAGAGAGCAATTATTCAGAGGTGCCCTAGGGCCTATTACGTTAAGGAATGTTGTTATCGGGTAAGTTTGTGTTAAATAAATACCGGAAAAAACTGGCGAACTGATCAATATGGTCTATAACTCACTGGTCGAATTTAATTTGTGTCAAAACTGAAGCTTCAATAAAGCGCTAAGGAGTTAAAAAGATGACAGCACAAAAGAAACCAGAAGGGCCGGTAACGACCGAAGAGTTGGCCCGAACCCCGCAATGTAATGAAAATGTCCGTCAGCAGATGGCCAGCGAAGTCGAGGCGTTTTTAGCCAATGGTGGGTCGGTTACAGAAGTGGATCGGGGTGTGCGTGTTGATTTGCCGAAGAAGCCTGAAAATAAATACGGTTCGCGCCCCATATGAGTGACCCGTTGTCTAAAATAGACGAAAAACGGAACCTGATGGTTCCGTTTTTCGTTTCTGTGTTCGGCTCGCAAGTCCGGGCAGCGGCACTATACTGATGAAATGAGGTTCGTTCGCTGTCATTCCGTTAGGTAAAAAAGTCTTGAAAAAATCATTCTATGTTCCTATTAATCAGTTACAGGTCGGACTCTTTGTCGATCTGGAGTTGAGTTGGACCGAACATCCTTTTTTATTCAGTAAATTCAAGATCAAACAACAGGACGAGATTGCCCAGATCCGCAAATTGGGCTTGCAGAAAATTCTGGTCATCATCAAAAAGTCGGCCCCTGAGGCCCTACGTCAGATAACCGACCAACCCGCTGAACTGGATGAGTTTGCCATCGAGCCCGATCCTACAGGAGACGGCACTCAAAACAATTCTGACCTGGATACGTTATGGACCCAGAAGAAGCAGAGCATAGACAAGGCTGAGGAATATCGGAAAGAACGACGGAAAACCGCCCAACGGTACCGAGAAACCCAGAAGCGGGTCAGTAACCTAGTGCGCAATCTCCGGTTGGCACCGGCCAACGCCATACGGGATGCCGATGAAGTGATCGGCGATATTAGCAGTCTTCTGGCAAGTCAAACGAATATTGTGGTTAGTATGGTCAGTTTGGAGGCGGGTGAGTTTAATCTTCAAAATCATGCGTTGAATGTCACGGTACTGGCGATGATGTTGGCGAAAAGCTTGGACGTGGCTGCAGACGACATGCATAACCTTGGCGTTGCCTGCATTCTGCATGACATTGGCAAGATCGTGTTGCCACAGGGGATTGTGCATAAGGTTGGGTCGCTCAACGCGGTTGAGCAAGACGTCATGAAAACGCACGTGAATAAAGGTCTGGCATTGCTGTCCCGCGTCAAAAACATTGAGCCCGTGGCGTTGGAGATGATCGCGGATCATCATGTCTACCTTGATGGTAGTGGCTATCCCGCGGCTCCTCGCCATGGTGAACTTTCTGTACTGAGTCGAATCTTGCAGGTGGCCAATCATTACGACTCTATGTGTAACCCCAATGACCCTGCGTTAGCGGTTAGCCCAAAAATTGCAATGGCGAAACTGTTTTCCAATTACGAAGGGAAGCTGGATTCCTACTATATACACCAGTTCGTGCGCAATTTTGGAGTGTATCCACCGGGTTGTGTGGTGAAGCTCAGTGATGATTCTATTGCATTGGTTAGCTCGGTCGACAGCGATAACCTGCTCGCGCCAACCGTGATTGTTTACAACCCGGATATACCCGCAAATCAGGCGTTGATGCTCAATTTAGTTGATCATGAAGAACTATCTATTGTTCAGGCGCTCAAACCCGGAGAGTACTCTCCCGAGTTGAATGCCTATCTGGGTCTGGAAGACCGACTCGGGTTTTTCTTTGGCTCACCTAAGAACTGAGATTATCTTCGCTGATAACTCATTAATGTGCTTTTCTGATTTCACCATTCAATTACACGATAGTGACTATTGTTAAAAAAAATGCGTATGTAAGAAAGTTACTGAATGTCCTCTATTTCGTCGTTTTGTTCGTAATATCACCACAATGATATCTCTGAATGTGTTGGGATAAATTGACAAATTGGCCTGTTTTTTGATTTTCCAGAGCTTTGTAATCAAAGTGAATATACCCATTTGGAGATAGACGTAATTGGAATGAACAGCGATTTAGTTTTTGATCCTCGTCAAATACAGCGCCCGTATGGCGCGGATTTTCGCAGTATACTAAGACTACTGTCAGGAAAAGATCGGTGATTCGTTGAGACGGTAACCTGTAACAAACTTGTTGTTTTGTTTCAGGTAAATCCAGGGGAATGTGGTTTGTCAGTAAAATATTGACGATTGGGTGTTTTGTGGATGGTCAAAGACTGATTAGACTGCAGGTCAGAGGCAAATGAATCTTAATCGCATTCAACTGCTGTGACTTTAAATCGAATAATAAAAAAATAATCAACGGACAATCGCAATCGGAACGCCAAAACAGCCTGGCTTAAAATTTCCAGTCCAATCAAGGAGAATATCCATGAACGCCACCACACAATTTGTTCACGTTGACATCCCGACTGCCAAGTTACTTGAACTGGCGGTCCGGCGAGAGGAAGGTGAGTTTGCCGCTAACGGAGCTTTTCTGGCTACCACCGGAACCCGCACCGGACGCTCACCGAAAGATCGTTTTATTGTAGATGAACCATCAATGTCCCATCTGGTTGATTGGGGCAATATCAACCAGCCTTTCCCGGAAGACAAGTTCAATGCCCTATGGGATCGGGTCAGTAAATACGTTGCTGAAAAAGAAAGATTTGTCGGCCACCTTGAAGTAGGTGCGGCTGAAGAACACTGCTTGCCATTGCGGGTCACCACCGAACTTGCATGGCATCAGGTGTTTGCGCGCAATTTGTTCATCGTTCCAGAACAGTGGAATGAGCAGGGTAAGCCAGTTTGGGAAGTTCTGAATGTGCCGAGTTTTGTGTGTGACCCTGAACGTGATGGCACACACAGTGATGGCATCGTCGTTGTCAGTTTTGAGCAGCGTAAGGTCCTGGTGGCGGGCCTTTACTATGCCGGTGAAATGAAGAAGTCATTATTCGCCGTTCAGAACTTCCTGCTTCCTGAAAAAGATGTATTGCCGATGCATTGTTCCGCAAACGTGGGTGAAGACGGTAAAACCTCTCTGTTCTTTGGTCTGTCGGGTACCGGTAAAACAACCTTGTCAGCCGATCCTGACCGGTTCCTGATCGGTGATGACGAACACGGTTGGGGTCCAGGCATTGTTTTCAATTTTGAAGGCGGTTGCTACGCGAAAACAATCGACCTGTCGCGCAAAAACGAGCCCGTTATCTGGGATGCCATCAGTTTTGGGGCCGTTCTTGAAAATGTCGTGGTAGACGAGCATCGTGTACCGGACTACAGCGATGTGTCCTTAACTCAGAATGGTCGTGTTGCTTACCCATTAACGCACATTGAGAAGCGACAGTTGAGTAACCAGGGAGCCGAACCAAACGCGGTCGTTTTCCTGACCTGTGACTTGAATGGTGTGTTGCCTCCGGTTGCGAAGCTCAGCAAAGAAGCCGCTGCTTACTACTTTTTAAGTGGTTACACCGCGCTGGTGGGCTCTACGGAAATGGGTGCGGGCAGCGGTATCAAGTCCACCTTCTCAACCTGTTTCGGTGCACCGTTCTTCCCACGGCCAGCATCCGTTTACGCTGAATTGTTGATGAAGCGTGTCGAGCAAAGCGGTGCCAGCGTCTACATGGTGAATACTGGGTGGACAGGCGGTCCGTTCGGTGAAGGCAAACGATTCGACATTCCGACGACTCGGGCGATCATAACCGCGATTACCAACGGTTCATTGCACAACACTCCGACCCATCACGTCACGGAATTGAATTTGGATATTCCTGTCGAAGTACACGGGGTCGATACCAAGTTGCTGAACCCTCGCAACACGTGGGCGAGTCCAGAAGCGTTTGACAAGCGAGCCCAGCAGTTGGCCCGTGAGTTCCAAACCAACTTTGCCAAGTACGACGTCGACGAAAAAATTGTCGTGGCCGGTCCGAAAATGCACTAACGCATATTACATAGCTCCTCCTTTTTTTGCCCGCCTTGTGCGGGCTTTTTTGTGTGTATTGTCAGGTAACTCGAGAATCACTCAATCGCGTGTTTTCGCTTTCAAAGCCTTCGGTGATCAAGCACAATTCCGCCTATGGATGAATTTGAACTGATAAAACGATGTTTCGCCGACTGGCCCACCCAACACCCTAATGTGTTGCGCGGTATAGGTGACGATTGTCTGGTGTGGCTGGACCCGGAACCACTGGTGATATCGGTCGATACGGCGGTTATCGGACGGCACTTCCCCGAGTTTGCGAACCCGGAGCAGGTAGCGCAACGGGCTTTTTTGCCGGCGATCAGCGATCTGGCGGCAATGACGGCGACACCTGCTTTTTTTACACTGGCGCTGACTCTACCCAAGCATTGCAATGGCGACTGGGTCGTGCGCTTTGCTCATCGTCTGCGCGAGTTAGCGGCTCAATACAACATTATGCTCGCCGGTGGCGATACAACCCTGGGTGAGCAGTTAACGGTGACTATCAATGTGCATGGGCGTTGCCCGCATCCTGTGTTACGCAATGGCGCGCAGGCGCAGGATGATGTCTGGGTAACCGGTTATCTTGGGCAAGCCGCCGCAGCATTGCCATACGTATTAGCAAACGATGAAAAGGAGGTGCCAATGGAGTGGTGGCAAGCCTACTGGCAGCCCGATGTTCCGTTGGAGTTTGCAATCGCCCTTCAAGGCTGCATTCACAGTGCTATCGATATATCCGATGGACTGGTAGGCGATGCGCTGCACATTGCCCAGCAAAGTGAACTGGCCCTGCATCTTAATGTGCATGATTTGCCGTTGGACAGTGACCTGAAAGCGGCTGGAGAGAACGGACTGCGCTGTGCCACCAGTGGTGGTGATGATTATCAACTGTTGTTTACGGCAGCGCCGATGGTCCGTGAAGAAATTCAACACCTGGCCAATCAGCAGGGTGTGTTGGTGACTCGAATCGGGCAAACCAGAGAAGGCAAACCCGCGGTTCACTGGTATGATGGCGATCGCCCGGTGACGTTGCCGTGGCAAAGTTTTACGCATTTTAATAAAGAGAGTTGAACATGACTGAACCGTCCGCTCGTCGCTGGCACAATCACTGGGTGCATTTTCTGGCTTTTGGCTTTGGCAGTGGCGCAGCGCCGAAAGCCCCCGGCACCTTTGGGACGCTAGCGGCAATCCCGGTGTTTTTGCTGTTAGCCTATTTGCCATTATGGGCCTATTTGATGGTCGTGGTGCTCACATTCGCTCTGGGTGTCTACTTATGTGGTCAAGCATCTAAGGATATGGGCGTACACGACCACGGTGGTATCGTCTGGGACGAGTTTGTTGGTTTCTGGATTACCATGATTGCGTTGCCGGTGCACTGGGCATGGGTCATCGCGGGCTTTGTCTTATTTCGTTTTTTCGACATCATCAAACCCTGGCCAATCGGTTGGTTGGACAAGCGCGTGCATGGCGGTCTGGGGATCATGATTGACGATGTTATCGCGGGTATTTTTGCGTTGGCGATACTTCAGGTGGTGTATCAAGTATTTTTTTCGTGAAGCCGGCTGCAGAATAGAATTACCTCAACGCGTGGGCCATGCTCCACGAGGTTGTTTCTGGTCTTGCCATTACCACGTTGCGATGATGGCCGAACCGAGCAGCGTGCTGCCGTTTTCAGTCGAAAATTGTTGTTGCAGTAGTTTTGTTCGTTCCTGACTTCGTAAGGTGACGAGCCATTCCTGCCAGTAGTCGAAGTAAGGTTGTTTCACGTCCATGCGAGTTTGTATTTCGCAATGCGTGGCGCTGCAATGAACGGTGATCAAGGTCGTATTGTTGTCGTGCGCTTTGTTCAGCTCTGCCACCATGGGCGCCAGTACTTCATAGAGCTGGTCGGTTTTGGTATAGGCTTCCGGTTGCAGCATGAGCTCGAATCTCTGCTCGACATATTCAGTGTTGTGCTTCGGTTGTGCCATCAATGCGCTGTTTAGTGCGTCTAAATCATTCAGCGGATGGGGATAGCTGAGCAGGCTCGTTAATTCGTTGGCTATCTCGTAGTCGCTCTGTTGTTCGAGCCGATCATCACGCAGTGCCATCTGCGTTTGAATTTTTTCATCCAACTCTTCAAGTTTGTCGACCATTTTCTGTTTGCGACGTTCTAAGTCTGCAAACAGTTTGTCGCGTTCCTGTCGGTAGGTTTGTAACTCAGCAATTAATGCCCGAGCATGTCCTTCGTTGATGGAGTGGGTGACTTCGGCTTTGGCCAGATCAGCTTCCAAGCGGCCAACGGCTGCTTTCAACGAGTCATTGGTGGCCTGTAACACTGGCAAGTCTTGATCAGCAAAAGCGGACGTGTCGACTTTGTCGATAGAGGGTTGTTGTACGGTCGCTGGTGGTCGGATGACCCAGTGAATCCCGAGACTTGAAAAGAAACCAATCACGAAGAAAGCAACCACGGTCGCTGTATAGGTGAGCAATCGGGTCCCATTCATCGGAAGCCCTCCAGATACCAAACCTGTACCTGATGACCCTTGCCGCGATACTGATGCGCGGTGCCGACGAGTGTCAGGTCCATCCACGACTGTTGGGTTAGGGTATCCCAGATTTCCTGATAACCTTGATAGTAAGGGGCATCCCAGAAAACACCCATGTGCATGGCGCATAATGTGGAATGGCATTCTACAAGGCTGACATCGAGATTGTACTGGCTCAAAAACCGCCGCAATTGAGGCTCATAGTGCGCGGCGAAACTGCTGTCGCGACTTTCATCAATAAAGCGGTTGTGAGTCTCGGCCAGCGTGCCGCCTGCGTCATATACCAGATCCAGTTGTACTGAAGGAATACTCATCAGGCTGTCGCTCTCGGTCAGCGGCACAAAGGTTTCCAGAGATGTTACCGCATGATGGTAATCCCGGTATTTATTGACGATATCAATATAGAGTTGTAATCGTTCATCTTGGTCTGCCTTGGCTTTCTCCGCAAACGTATTGCGATAAACCACCAACTCCTGCTCCAAAGGGGCCATGTATTGAACGATTGATGTGTTTTTAAGCTCAGTTTGTTGGATCTTGGTTTCAAGCGATTGCTGCCGTTGTTGGTAAATGGCATTTTGCAGGGCAACGGTGGCTTTGGTTTGCGGCTTGAGTGATTGCGAAACCTGCTCCACCAAGAATTCACGCTCGGTATTCACCGTTATCGCCAGGTGGCGAACGAGCTGATTGGCGCTGATAAAACCGGCAAACAGTGCGATCAGCGCCACCAGAATAAAGGATAATTTCGGCATTCCCATCCTGCGTTACTCGAACTTATTTTCGTACCCTGCGTCTTTGAGTTTTTCGCTCAGGAACGCTTGGACCTCAGATTCTTTACCTAGTTCCAATGTGGTGTCCAGAATCGCCCGGCATTCCTGCATGCTAATTCGTCGGACCAGCCACTTGATGACCGGTAGCTTGAAGGCGCTCATGCTCAAGGTACGCACGCCCATGCCAAGCAGGAGCAAGACCGCTTTGGGATCGGACGCCATTTCACCACAGACGCTGACCGTTAAATTCAGGCGCCGGCATTCGCGGACGATATCACGAATGGCGCACAGAACCGCGGGGTGAAAGTGAGAGTACAGGTGCGCCACGCGCGGGTTGTTGCGGTCCACAGCCAGCAGATACTGGGTTAAGTCGTTGGATCCAATGGACACGAAATCAATCATGTCGCGCAACCGAGGTAACATCCAAATCACAGCTGGCACTTCTGCCATGATGCCAACGGGTGGCTTGTGTACGGGATTCCCTTCTTCTTTTAACTGACGTACCGCCTCGTCGATCAGGGCGTGTACGCGTTCCAGCTCGTCTTCATGGCTGAGCATCGGCACCATAATCTGTAGATTATCATTGCCGACATTGGCCAGCAGCATGGCGCGTATCTGATCCAGCTGAATGTTTCGGTAGTCGAGTGTAAAGCGGATGCCGCGCCAGCCCAAAAACGGGTTTTCCTCTTTGATCGGGAAATAGGGCAGAGCCTTGTCGCCGCCAATATCCAACGTTCGCATCACCACCGGTTTTGGAGCATAGGCTTCCAGTACGCCGCGGTATATGCGCACCTGTTCCTCTTCCGTCGGAAATGTATTGTGAACCATAAACGGGATTTCCGACCGGTACAGGCCAATGCCTTCCGAGCCGCGTTCCAAACCGGGGCTGATGTCAGCCAATAAACCGGTATTACTGTACAAGCGCACCCGTTCACCGTCAGTTGACTCCGCCGGCAACAGTTTCAGATGAGCGAGGTCCGCTTGGCGTGCCTTATTTTGGTTGATCAGCCGCTGATATTCGGCACGTACGGTATCCGGTGGGTTGGAAATGACCTGGCCACGATGACCATCCAGGATTAATTCTAATCCGTGCAGTGAGCGAAGATTGCTTTCAGCCAAGCCCACGACCGCAGGAATACCGAGAGCATTAGCCAGCACAGAGGTATGCGATAGTTTAGACCCTTGATTGCTGACAATACCGGCAATTAGCCGGGAATCGATCCGGGTAAAGTGTTCGACGGTGATGTTTTCACCGATCAGAATGATAGGTTCGTCGGTCTCGATGACTTCCGGTTCTAAATTTTGCAACTCCCGGTATACCCGAACGCCAAGTACGCGCAGGTCATCGGCACGGGCCTTCAGGTAAGGGTCCTCCATGGCATCAAACACAGCGATCTGCGTTTGCATAGCGCGCTTCAGCGCCGTACTGGCACTGACGTTCTGAGCCAGGTGTTCAGTGATGGCCTGATGCAGTTCAGGAGAGTTCAATAACAGCTTGTAAACGTCGATCAGAGCCGACAGTGTTTCCGTATTACCGTGTGTGCTGTCGTCGCTGTCCAGAGATTGCACTGCATTCTCGAATGCTTCGGCAATGCGTTGCTGCTCAAATTCCAGACCGCTGCCATCGCGTTCGGCGATGTCTTCTAGGCGGATTTCATCGCGTACGACCCAAGCTTTGGCGATGGTGGCCCCGGGGGAGCCGGCAATACCGGTCAGACGACGGGTCTGATCGGCTGATAATGCTTCATTGGCGGTTTTCTTCAGGTTGATGGCTTGGCTGGCCACCAGGTGTGCGCCCATGGTAATCAGGAATGCCTCTTCCTCTTCGTCAAAGCGACGGGTTTCTTTGACCTGCACAACCAGAACGCCCAATACGTCACCATGATGAATCATAGGAACGCCCAGGAAACCCTGATAGCGTTCTTCACCAGACTCTTCAAAATAGCGGAAATTCGGATGTTGCTCGGCAAATGGAAGGTTCAGTAGATGCTGCCGTTTGGCAATGGTGCCGACCAAGCCCTCACCCAGCTTCATGCGGATGTTGCCAACAGCAGATTCGGCTAACCCTTGTGTGGCGGATAGTACCAGCTCCTGGTTGGCATCTACCAAATACAGGCTGCACACGTCAACGTTCAGTGCGCTACGGATACGCTCTACGATAAGAGCGACCAGTGCGCGCTGATCGGTCATTTGGCCTGCGTCAAGCAGGATTTTTTTGGCAAGAAGCAGCGGGCTGAGCATGGGGTCACTTATGATTACAGTTACCCTGATTGTACCCTGTTTGAGAATTGTCGCCAGTGGCTAGCCTGAAGCAGGCCGGATTCCCAAGTTACGGTCTAAGCGGAAAACTGACCGAATGCGAGTCGTTCGCACCCGGACAGTGTAAGTTTGCGTCAACGGCGTTTAAACAACAGCAACAGAGGCAACAGCAGCAGCGGCAAGCCCGCGCCGCCCTTGTTTTGGCTGGCGCTAGTGGTTGGTTTGACCGTTGCCACGACAGGGCGTTCGGGCAGCGTAACCGCTGGGCTGCCATCGTTTTCTTCAATGGCTTCGTTGTTCACCACCTCACCGGCAAAATCCAGGCGGCTGCTGTCACTGCGGTTATTAGCACTGATCACATCGGCCTGGCCACTGCCGTCAACGTCCACCATCAGAATGGTGTCCGCACCATCGGTATCCATCACTTCAATGGTGGTGAGCTGCCCGGCGCTGGCGGACATCACTTCAAGTGCACCGCCGGGGCGTAGAACCGCCACGTCGTCTCTGCCATCACCGTCGTAGTCCCCAACACTCAAATCAGCAATGGAACCGGTTTGGGTTTCATTCGTCATAACGTTGTTCCCTTGCGTATCGAATGCAAACAGTTGGATAGAAGCGAGTGTCCGTTCGCTGCTTTCGTTTACCATCACCAAATCTGAGGCGATGCCATCACCATCCAGGTCAGCCAAAGTGGCCTTGCTGGTGAGGTCGTCAGCGTTGCCGAACTCAATGCCACTAAACCCGGATACTAATTCTTCTGTTACCAAGCTATCTTCCGCAGACTGGTTTGATTCTTCTCCGGTGACCGAGAACGAGCGGCTAGTCAACAGCGTACGAGCGACCGGTCCTTGACCAAAGTTCCGGTTGAAGTAAATTCGGTTTCGCCAGCCGCGGTTCGCAAACACGATATCTGGACGTCCGTCACCATCAAAGTCGTGAATGATGACTGCGCGTGAACAGCGTGATGGGAATTCACTGTGGAAGCTGAACGTGCCGTCACCGTTATTCAAGTACAGCGTGTTCGGGTCATTGTTGTTGGCAAAAACCAGGTCCATATCGCCGTCCCGATCAACATCGCCGTACGCTACCGCGCGGCTGTCGTAGTTACCCAAGACGTCAATCAACTCAAAGAAGCCGTCCCCTTTATTGCGGTACACGGTATTGGCTTCGCCATTGCCATTGGCCAGAACCCAATCGATATCTCCATCGTTGTCGATATCAAACAACGCCATGGCATAGCTGTCTGAAGCGTCAGCCAAGTGGCTGTGCAGGTCAGGTCGGAACAGCGACTTCTCAAACTTATAGACGGTAGAGGCTTCCAAAGGACCATTGGCGAACATGATTTCAGGCCAGCGCCCGCCTTGAACATTGGCCAGACCGATGGCTCGTACTGTGCCCTGACCAAACGATGGTACGCTGTATTGCGGACTGGTTGGCAGGCCGTCACTGAACGTCAGTGTCAGCGTGGCCTGGTTATTAGTTGTGTCTGTCTCAAAACCGTTGTGCGCAATGGTGGCGGTCAGATCGGTTGAACCCGGCGTGCTTTGGCGAACGGCAATGGCAATGGACTCCGGCCCTGTCAGTTCAATGGCACAACGGTTTTGATTTACCAGACAACGGTTGTCTTGTGACGACCATTCGCCGGCAAACTGAATGGTGACGGTACTGGTCACACTGTCTTTCGGCCCGTTATTGGCCAGATTCAGTGTTACGGGTACCCAGCCGTTGGTGGACCAAATGGTACGGTCAATACTGAACTCAAGCGCGGTATCGGTCGCGGTTTCGTCGTCGAGCACGGTCAGGTTAAATTCAACGGCTGTGGTTGCGCGACCGTCGTTCACGCTGACTTCAACCGCGTGTTTACCGATCATCAGTTCGGTCGGAAAGGCATTCAAAGAGCCATCCGTGTTGATCGTTAGCCAATTCGGTCCTTTGACTAGTCCGAAACTCAAGGGATCGCCATCGATATCTCGCGCTGAAAGCCGTGCTTTCCAGGCTCGGTAAATTTGCCCGGTTGGTAGGGCGTTGGTGGTGATCTCTGGCAAGTCGTTAACTTCCATCACCTGTAAGTAAAGTGTTTCAGTGTTGCTGTCGGTTTCTCCATCATTCACGGTTACGTCAATGGCCAAATCACCAAACCAGTTGGCCGCCGGAATGATTTCATTGCCCGCTACCTGATAATGTTCGCCTCTGGCGATATTCAGCGTGAAGGTTTCGTCATCCGGGTCAACGACAGTGAGAATTTCTGCACTGACAAACAGCGAACTGTCCTCCAGAATCTGTTGCGGGATCAGTTTTGCAATAACCGGGGCGTCATTGATGCTGTTAACCGAGACCTGCAATGCCCAGGTGTTGCTGACGGCATCGCCATCTGAAACCTGTACCGGAATCGATAGTGTGCCGAAGAAGTTAGCCGCCGGAACCAGTTGCGTACCACTGATCTGGTAGTGTTCGCCAGGTAGCACCTGCAGCGTAAACCTGGTTGAATCCGGGTCGCTGATACTTAGCAGCTCAGTGGACATGGTTAATGTGGTGTCTTCGTCGATAGCCAAGGTTTGTTGCGCGGTGATCTCTGGCGCATCGTTTACGGCGAGCACGGAAACCTGAGTATAAAACAGGTCACTGTTTGCGGTGCCATCGTTCACCTGCACCGGTACGGTCAGTGTGCCGTTGAAATCCTGGTCCGGTGTGACGGTATTACCGCTCACACTGTAGTGATTACCGCCCGACACAATCAAACTGAATTCATTTGAGTCAACATCGGTAATGGTGAAAACGTTGGTGGTCAGCGTCAGCGAAGTGTCTTCTGGGACAGATAAATTCTGTTGCGCATTGACGGCAGGTGCGTCATTAACCGCCGTTACGGTCACCTGCGCGTTAAAGACATTGCTCAATTCAATGGTGTCGCTGATCTGCATGGGGACCGTTAAGGTGCCAAAGTAGTTAGCATCCGGAATCAGCTCATTGTTAATGATCTGATAGTGGGCACCCGTTTGCGCAACCAGTACAAACTCATCGGAGTCAACATCACTGAATTCCAACAGAGCAGGAGTCAGTGGCAGCGAACTGTCTTCATCGATTCGCAGAGTAGTTTGCCCCGTAACAACTGGTGGGTCGTTCTTTGGTAATACCTGGATGTCCAGAACATAGGTGTTACTGGTCAGGAGGCCATCGCTGACCGTTACCGCTACGTTCAGCGTGCCATTGAAGTTATCGTCGGGCGTCAGGGTGTTGCCTGTCAGCGAGTAGTTCGCGCCAGTTGACGCTTGTAAGGTGAATTCAGTGTCATCGACATCGCGTATGGTCAACAAGGCTGGGCTTAGAGTAAACGGTGCTTCTTCTTCAATATTCACCAAGACCTGGCCGATAATTTCTGGTGCATCGTTTATCGCAGTGACTGTGGCCTGTGCGACAAAGATTGCGCTGCTGGCAGCACCGTCGTTGACGGTAACTTTAATCGCCAATGGTCCGAAGTAGTTCGCGGCTGGGATAATCTTGTTGCCGATAAAGTCGTAGTGGTCACCGGCTAAAACAGTCAGGGAAAAAACACTGGAGTCGACATCCGTAATGGTGAAATCGTTAACATTCAACACTAGGCTGCTGTCTTCAGCCAGACTTAAGTTGCGTTGTGCGGTTACTTCAGGTGCATCGTTTACCGCATTGACCTGCATTTGCAGCGCGAAAGACGGCGAAGTCGCCTGGCCGTCGCTAACGGTGACGGGAACCGTGAGCACGCCATTGAAGTTTGCTGCTGGCGTAATCGTTAAGCCAGACACAGTGTAATTGTTGCCGTTTTCGGCTACCAAAGTAAATTGACTGGAGTCGACATCGCGGATAGTCAGCATGTTGCGATTTAATGTCAGGCTGCTGTCTTCATTGATGGCCAAAGATTGTTGCGACACGATGACCGGCGCGTCGTTTACCGCGGTGACCGTAATAGACGTAGTGAATACTCCACTGTTATCGAAACCGTCATTTACCTGCACAGGCACGCTCAGTGTGCCGACAAAATCTGTTGCTGGTGTAATGCTGTCGCCGTCAACGCTGTAGTTTTCTCCATCATCAATAACCAGAGAAAAGTTAGACGAATCCAGATCCGAGATGATGAAGTTCGCCGCAGTCAATGTCAGGCGCGTATCTTCAGGGGTTGATAGTGGCCGTTGCCCGGTGATGACTGGTAAGTCATTCACGGACGTGACGGTTAATGCAACTGTAAACGGCTCTGAGGTGTATTCTGCATCGCTCACCGTCACTGGAATCGACAGTGTGCCAAAAAAATTTGCGTCCGGTATAACCGTTGTACCCTCAACCTGATAATGGCTGCCAGCTGCGACCGACAAGGTGAGTTCGTCGGGCGTTTCATCGGTAATGATCAGATCGGCTAAAGACAGCGTCCATTGGCTGTCTTCTGGAATGCTCAGCGTTTGTTGGCCGTCAATCACCGGAGCGGCGTTGCGGGTAGACTGCCAGCCGAGGTCTTCCAACATAGCGACCGCCAATTCCGTTTCCGGAACTGAACCGCGTAAATCCAGGTTCATAATCTGCAACGGTCTTGAGCTTTCGTGTACGTGTTGGCCAGTTAATGCAGGGGCATTGTAACTGCGAGAAAACAACAGAATTGCATCACTTGTGCGACTGTTGGCGATCTGTTCTGCCGCCAACCATGATTTTTCGCCTTTAAAAGCAAGATTCATGGAATCGTGCGCAACGTCTGCCACTTGCGTAGCCGTCATGTCGCTGAGCATTTTATTCGATTTTTCAGATTTCAGGTGCAACCAGTAAATGTCGTTGTAGCCGTTGTAACGCTCACCGGTCATCAGGTTGCCCAATGTGTGCAGACCCAGACCGTGCGCGATTTCCTGCAGCGTTTCGAAGTAGAGGCTGTACTCATAAAATGTGTAACTGGCGTCATAGCCCAGATACCATTTCGCACAAACGCTGTTGGTAATCATCTTACTGTTGAAGCGGATGGTGATGTCCGGGCTGTTGGGTTGCAAATCCGTCCCTGCCAGCGCATTGGCCAGAGCAATGGGGTAGTAAGTATTCGCCAGCGGCGCGTTAGGGAAATTCATGACCGCTGGCGCCGGCTGTGTATCGACATGCGTGTTATAGGAGTAGCTGCAGGTTAGCTTTACCGCAGCGATATCGAGCTCAATCGGCACAGGTGAGCGAACAGAATCGGCCCAGAAAGTCACTGCATCCAGCATGATGGATTGCATCGTGCTGTTATAAAGAGGGTCAATATTGACGTGGAACGTGCTGCCTTTGCCCTGAACCACACTTTGTGCAGACGCAAGCGGGATGCACAAAGCAACCAGACCAACGATGAAAAAGTGTTTGAGATGATGCATAGCAAAAACCTGAATAAGAGACATCGATCACAATACAGGTGTGAATTGGGCGGGCAAAAATGAAGCTAAGATTCCTTTGGAAAGTGTGAACTGAACACCGTTATCAAGGATTATTGACGCACGAAAATGTCAAAAAACCGTTTATTTGGTCTTGGCTGCATAAATTCGTCAAAAAAAATGAGATAGCATTGAACGAGGTTCAAAGGCCTTCTCAAGCAAGGCCTTTGTGTTTGCCGGGCCGGGCTTTAGCGATTGTGCTTTACCAGTGTGGGGTCCGTTTGGGAGATACCTGCGGTGAGCATGAAACGCATCGCGTCTTCGAATGGCCAGTCGACATAAATGAGGTCTGACTTCTTTACCAAGGTAGTGACCCCCGCGACCTGATAACTTAATTGCATGAGCACCGGTACCCATTCTTCAGCGGGGTAGCTTTCCGTCAGAACCTCGCTGACCGGTGTTGGTACGGCAGCGGCGGTGACGAAACCCACGACATAACTGTCATTGGCCTGCTTCACTAACACCGTTTGCCGGTGGTGCGGTGTTTTAGCATCACTGATGACCAATGAGGCCATGTCTTTAATAGCCCCGTGTACGGTTTTAAACAGTGGGAACCTCAGCACTTGCGCTTCCAGCTTTTGATACAGCCAGAAAATCGGGCTGACACTGAATGCCAGCCCCACCACGAGTAACAGACCAAAAACCACCAGGAAACCAGTGGCCTGCCAAGGTTCTTGAATGCCCACCAACCCCAGCATGGCCAAGCCAATGTCGTTCAAGCCCACACTAATCGACCAGAATATCCACAAGCTGAGTGCCATTGGCAGAATGCGCACAATACCCCGGGTAATGACTTTATGCATAACGTTCGCTCTATAGGGTGAAAAATTGCGGGTCATCATAATTTTTCACATTAAAAGGTGACAGTGCCTTTAGTCGGGTGTGTTGACACTCGTGCCTTTTAAAAAGGGAAAGAATGTCAGACTTCTTTACAGTCATGGAGTAGGTATACAGGCCAATGGCGCTGAAGCCCTTTGAATTAGAGGCTTTCTTAGATTTGGTGCGAAGCTTGCCTTATTTTTAATATTCCAATATGGAATAAAATCGACTAACTAAACTAAGACTTATAACGTATCTGGACTTTTTTAATGAAACACTACTTAAAAGGAATCGCCGTTCTGGTTATGAGCGGCTTCAGCATGGCCTTTGCACTGCCTCTGAACGATTACAACCTCATTTTGTTCAGTGATTACGATTTCCAAGGAGGCGACGTTGAAGGTAAAACGTTGGTGGGTGGCAACCTGAATGCCAGCGGCTTTGGCACGGTGTTTGGCTCCGATGCGCCTAGTTTTGGTAATACCTTAACCGTGGCAGGCGATGTGAATGCCACCAATCTCACCGTTGAAAATGGAAACCTGCTGTACGGTGGTGCGTTAAACGTCAGTAATGTCAACATGAATGGCGGTGGCTCGGTAACCCAAAGTAATGGAATAGACCTCAGTTCTATTCAGTTTGAGCTGCAGCAGGCGTCGCAAGGGTTCAGTGCACTGGGTACGAACGGTGTTTACGACACAGCAGCCAAAACCCTGCAATACTCAGGCAGCGATGCGACAGCCATTTTTAATGTCTCCGCGAGTGACTTGTTTGCCCAAAACACCAGTTTGCGGCTGAATTCTGGATCTGCTCAAAACGTGGTTATTAATGTTTCTGGGAAAAACATCACCGCCGGTGGCGGCACCAATCTGGTGGATGGCTTTCGGCACAGCGATATTGGCGCTGGTAACATTTTGTGGAATTTCTTTGAAGCGGAAACGATCGACTTTAATAACCTGGCCATGTTTGGCTCTGTGTTAGCCACGTCTGCGGATTTGCGTGGAGGTGCCGTTTTTGATGGCGCCGTCGCGGCGAACTCCTATGTTGGCGCTCGAGAGTTCCATAACTTTTTATATAGCCCGCCCAGTGTGAATGTGGATGAACCAACCACGCTGGCAATGCTATTGGTAAGTTTAGTTGCGCTGGTGCGCCGCCGTAAAGCCTGAATTACCCCCGGGGTCGTAAGCCGAAGCCGCCGCAACCGACCGGTTTCGGCTTTTTCTGCATAAAAAATAGTCAATTCCACAAAAAATCTAACCAAATCAATGATCTGGCTAGACTTGACCACCGCTCGCGTTATAATGCGCGAACTTCTGTTAGGGGCCTTTAGCTCAGTTGGTTAGAGCACACGACTCATAATCGTTAGGTCCACGGTTCAAGTCCGTGAAGGCCCACCAAGTATTCAGGGGGCTTTCTTGCAAAAGAAAGTGTCCGAAAGAAGTCCAGAAACCCGCCTTATGGCGGGTTTTTGCGTTTTTTATTCGAAGGTAGTGTGGTGTATTTATCGCAGTAGTACATGTAATTCAGAGAATTATTGTTTTGTCGAAAGGGAATCTTATGAAAAACTCAATAGTGATGTGCGTTAGTGCCTTAGTGCTCATGGCATGCCAGCCAGAAGGAGTAACCGCACCACAGCTATCTGAACCAGGCTACGAAGCTTTCTATGTAGGGTACAACGGCTTTTATTCAACTGTCCCAGCGGCAGCCAACGAACCAGTGCTAGCAGAACGTGGATTATTACTACTGAGCCCGACAAATCCAGTTGAGCGCTCGAACTCTTCAATTCCTTTTATTAGTGTCAATGTGGCAGATCTCGATTTTAAAAGTGACCTGCTCAGAATAGATGTCGTAACCAATGAAGAAATTCCTGCAAGTTTGTACACGGAGCGATTCATCATTCGCGATCAACCAATTGAATACATGAACAGAATAGGAAATGGGGTTTTCGATTTTTTTTACGAGAATGAATATGGTCGGCAAGAACACGCGGGCTGGTATTTTGCGTCAGGAGCGCCGCTACAAAGCATTCAATACAATATACATAACTTTGAATCGGATACGATGGTGCCTGAAGACGATGTCTTTCTCGAGCAGTTGAAAATTCAGCGATTTTCGATGAATGAATCTGAAGTAGCGACCTCAAAAATCATCGAGGGATTAAATAGTGGTGAGAAATGCAATATCGATTTAAGCACATCAGAAGTCAATTTAATTCCAAGCCGTGATGACTATGGAATGTTGGTGTTATCAGGCGATGTTTCAACAGATGCTTTCACTGGAAATGTGGTTCTAAAGCAGTCGAGTGATGAACTTAACGGTGATTTACTCTCTGGTTCTCTTGTCATTTCGACGGGTAAATACGCTGGGAGTTTCCCTTTTTCACTCAGCTTTGCGAACGAAAATAAATTTTCTGCGCATCTGGATCTTAATGGATGTGATATGTTTTTGAGCACCGAGTGGCAGAGTTTACCAGATATTTATGATGAAACTCGTTGGGAAACAGTGGCTGACATCGACTTTAGAAACACTTCGCCTTCAGAACTGTATAAGGCTGGCATACGATATAAGGGGCTGACATACGGAACTGCCCCAGTATTGAAAAATGAACCCACCATTAATGAGATAAACCTACTGCCAAACGGACTCGAGAACAACGAAGTTTCTGATCTTAAACTCATTGCCTTCTCAAATTGGCAATCAACCGATGCACAGTTTTTGTCTTATATTGACCGTGAAGTCAGGTTGTCGTTTAAAAGCGAAGTTCAAAACTGGAATGATGCAATTTGTAATCGATTAGGCTTGAAACTCTCGCTCGAAACTCAGGCAAACCGTGATCTGGTAGAAATTCTTACTGTTAACATTCCCGACATCAGGAACATTGGGGTGTTCTTATCAGAACCCACAAAATTACCTCCTAAACTAGATTTGTTCCGCTCAAAAATTGAAGTAATTGGCGAAGGGTGTACGGATGTTTTTGCATCAAAAGATCTAAGAATATTTTTGTCCAATTACACACTTCGTTTTTATGAATGAATAACTCTAGGGAGGCTCTGATTTTTATATATAATTTCCATTTTTTGCGCGTCAGAGTAATTGGTTTGATTTCGTTTTCTTTTATTTAGCGGTCGGTGCCGTGCTATTTGTCCCGGATTTTAGGTAAAACCCAAAATCCGTGCACACTAACCCTAGGCCAGCAAACTTTTTACTCTGAGTTGGTTGTTAATCCGGCTAATAGATACAGCCAGTTTGTGTTTTTCTGCAAACCTCGATATCGCACTTTGCTATAACCAAACTGTTGTTTGATTCGAGCGAAGCAATGTTCAACCTGTGCACGCAATGAGGATTTGATAGTCTCTATCTTTAATTCATCTGATGACATGGATTTGCGTTTGTCCGGAGGTTGATTAATTAGCCAATCCACCTCTCGGTGTTCATGTTCTGATCGTTTGTCCAAACCAAGATAACCTGCTTCACCACTGACTCGTTTTTCCTTTCCGTGAAGTAGCTGGCCACTCACGACAATATCATGCAAATTCGCTGAGGTCGTTTTGAGACTGTGGATGAGTCCAAGAACGTCATCGACATCAATGTGCATTTTCATGCCAAAGTGCCACTCGTTGCCTTTCATAGTCTGGTGAATTTCATGATCTCGTTGACCTGTTTTTTTTGTTGACGTCAGTGCTGAGATGGTGGAAGCATCTATAATGGTACCTTCTTTATACGACAAGCCTTTCTTTTCTAAATGTTGAGTCATTCGATTGGCGGTTTCAAATTTGAAGTGCAACTCAATAGCCGGATCACTGTCGCACTTGGATATTGAAAGCGCGTTTTAATAATCGATTGTCTTTTTCGCGTAGTAGGGTGATCAGTAGAACCTATCGGGGTTCCATGGAGGGAAAATCCCCGGAACCCCGGTAAAGGGCTTTAATTTCTGTTGTGGATACTATGCTTTTTCCAAGGCTTGGCTCACATCGGCGATTATGTCTTCAATGTGCTCAATACCTACTGATATTCGAATTAAGTCAGAACTGACTCCGGCTGCAGCAAGTTCTTCATCGTTCAGTTGGCGATGGGTCGTCGATGCTGGGTGGCAGGCCAGCGATTTGGCGTCCCCTATATTTACCAAGCGAAGTATCATTGCTAATGAGTCGATAAACGTTGTGCCCGCTTTCAATCCACCGGTGATTCCAAAGCTTAAAATTCCAGAAGCTTTACCTGAAGTGATCTTTTTGCAGGTATCGTGATAAGGGCTGCCTGGCAATGCTGCATAATTTACCCATTCTACTTTTGGGTGTTGCTGCAGATACGCTGCCAGTTTTTCGGCATTTTCACAGTGGCGATCCATACGAAGGCCGAGCGTTTCTAGCCCCTGTAGAATTTGAAATGAGTTCATGGGTGAAATGGCTGCACCGGTGTTTCGAAGTGGACCAACACGACAACGGCCAATATAAGCAGCCGCACCTAAAGCCTCTGTGTAAACCACGCCATGGTATGCCGGATCCGGTTCGTTTAAAATGGCGAAACGCGTTTTATGGGCCGCCCAGTCAAATTTACCTGAATCAACGATTACCCCTCCAATCGAAGTGCCGTGACCACCAATATACTTTGTTAATGAATGGACAACGATGTCAGCGCCAAGATCAAATGGTCGGCATAAATAGGGGGTGGCTACGGTATTGTCGACAATTAATGGTACGCCGTGTTTGTGCGCAATTTCCGACAGGCGGACGATATCGACTACATTGCCAGCTGGGTTGCCAATGGATTCACAAAAGACCGCTTTTGTTTTTTCATCTATCGATTTATCAAATGCGTCAAAGTCGTCATGCGATAGCATGCGTACCTCGATGCCTTGGCGAGGCAAGGCATGGGCAAATAGGTTATACGTACCACCATAAAGCTGGCTAGTGCTGACAATGTTGTCGCCCGCTTCACAAATGCATTGAATAGCATAGGTGATAGCCGCCATGCCAGAAGATACACAAACGGAACCAATACCACCTTCCATCGCGGTGATGCGTTTTTCCAAAACATCCGTTGTTGGGTTCATAATCCGTGTATAAATATTGCCTTGAACTTTGAGGTCGAATAAGTCTGCACCATGCTGAGTGTCGTCAAAGGTATATGATGTGGTTTGATAGATGGGTACTGCAGCAGCTTTAGTTGTTTCTTCAGACTTATATCCTTCGTGTAGTGCTATAGATTCGAGTTTCATCGAGTTTCTCTTCTTAGTTGACCTGTTCATTTAACGGCATAGCAATACGGCCGCAGTAACGTGCCGGATAATATACACCGTCAGTGTATGAAGTCCCAATAATGCCTCTGGTTGCTCCACAGGCATTAAACTAAGGCTCTTAGATCAGAGTGACTCTATGAATCGAATCAACGCATTTTTATCGGCATTATTCAACGCTTCATAGTTATTTTTAGACGATTCACCTTCTCCGCCGTGCCAGCGAATAGCTTCGTCTAGAGTCCTTGCTCGACCATCGTGCAAATAGCCGTGCTCAGGTGTGCATTTTTCGTAACCGTCTAAGCCAAAGGCATCCCAACCTCTGGGTCCTTCAACACCTCCGGTCACGCAGGCGGACAACCCTACTCCCCACAAAGGTGCTGTGCGCCACTCGGCACCATTCGCGGTACCTTCGCCTAAGTTGTCGGCTAGTCCTGGACCCATATCGTGCAACAGCAAATCGGTATAGGGATGAATCGTTTGGCTACGTAGTTCTGCGAGTGGGTGATATTGGCTGGTTTGGAAAGTCTCAACGTGACACGCATTGCAACCTGTGCTGGCAAACAGCTGTTTCCCCCTTATAACTTCGGCATTATTGTAGTCCCGCTGCGGCCTAACGCCGAGTAAGGACACATACTTAACTAAATTGCGTAAATGCTCGTCATTTAATTCCTTTCCTTGCGGTCCACAATCCGTTTGGTTGCTGCCACAATCGGGGGTTGGTAGAACTGAGGTCATCACACCCATATCCGTATTCAGAGCTGCCGAGATTTGATGAGTTAAGCTGCTGGTGGCCGCTTTGTAACCGAATCGCCCCAAACGATTGTCGCCTGTCTTAGGGTCTGTCACGTGAGCGGCCCGACCTGAAATGCCGTCACCATTGGCATCGTTTTCGTCGGCTAACGCTAGAATCGCTGATTCTGGAATGGCCTCCAACAAACCTAAACCGTTGAGTGCTGGTGCAATACGCGCCGAAAACGTAGGTGGTGTTGTGCGACTGAATCGATAATTTGGCGAGCGAAGTCCGTTCGAGAACGTCCATGATGTTAGCGACGCTATACCTTCGCTAGCTGCACCACCGTTGGCTTTTGGTTGCAACACACGACCTAAATCGGCATGTTTATTACCATTCGCATCTCCAACTTTAAAAACCCATTTTTCTAATGGTTCACCTAAACCCGGAGGCACTGCGCGGCCGTTCCGCTCATGGCAATTGGTGCATCGTTCACTAATATAATGAGTGCCTGTTAGACCCACGAGATTATTAAATACACCGTTCTCTGTAGCTTCGTCGTGTGTGCCGTCTTCCATTGACGAGTGGTGAACTCGCCGTCCCAGTACCCAGGCCTGTCCGTTATCGTATGACAAATTTGTTGCCATCTGCTGGAAGTGTCCATCGGGTTCTGCTGTCATTTGAACATGTAACGTGGTATCCCCGCCCATTCTGGCAGACTCAGGAATTGGAATAGAATCACGTTGGAATTTTTTACCTCCTTGAAAAACTTCTTTGTCGGTAACGTCCCAAGGAACAATTCCCTCGCCAACAATATAAAGATAAGTAGTGCCATAGTAATTTGACCGTCCTCTGTTTAGGGTACTGGCATCTAAGAACTGGCTGATTTCGAATTCCAATTTGTCACCAATTTGTATTGGGCGGTTTTCACGACAGTTCCAGGATTCTTCCTTCCAATAGTTTCGATTATCGTTGGTCGCCATGACACCATTACCGCAATATTCGGCTAAGGTATTTAAACCGATATACCACCACCGATTTTCTGCTTGAAGATCGTCAAGTTTGGTGAGTGTTTTCACATTCATCCGAATGGAACTGCCACCCTTCGCAACGTAATCGATAATTTCTATAGATGCGGTCCGTTGTTCCCAGTAGAAAGTTAAGAAATGATCATACGCTTGAAAGTGATTTTCTTTCGCGTGACGATCACGTCCACGGTCTGAGATCCGTGTTACCAGAGCATCTCCGCGGTCATAGACAATGGCGGCTTCCAATGGCGTGCTGGCGTCGTAAAGAGGAATAATCGTGCTGGAAAGTACTTCGCAACCAACTGCGTTTACCGGAGCACCTGGGCGAGTATTTGGGCATTGGTCTTTATCATCGGTCACGCCGTCGTTGTCACTGTCCCGACAGCTAGGATCTTCGCAGGTGGCGCTTGGATCAAATTCAAACCAGTTCACATTAAACAGCCCGGAAGACATATAGATGCGAACCTTATGAGCACCTTCGCTGATACGAATGGCAGAAATCTTTTGTGTCTCGAATGATTGCCAACCACCTGTATTTCCTACTGTGCCAGCCCCTATAATTTGACCATCCAATAACCATTGGTATGCGCCACTCCCAACTGCAGAAGACACCCGCGTCGAGAGATCATACTGGCCACCACGAAAGGTGAGATCAAACTCTAGCCATTCACCTGAATCGATGTATCCAACATTGAACCCATTATTGGCATCTGTTGTTGCTTCAATATCAACCGCATCCTGTCGATATTGGCCCGGAATATTAGTGGCGGTTGTGTCATGAAATCGATTGTAATCTTCCGCTTCAATTCGAGTTTTACCATCGACATCATAAGATACTGTTATCGGGCAACCTTTAGCATCGACGGGCGTGCCTCCAGGTGTGTTAGGGCAAACGTCTTTGTCATCTGCAACCCCATCATTGTCACTATCTGCCGGACCTGTGGCTGAAATCGTGTATTGGGACGTAGCCGTATTCACAGCCCCATTGGTTTTTTGATAGGTGAATGAGTAACTAATAGAATCACCTACAGATAAATTAGTCAGTACCCATTCATTACGTCCATTCGTTTGCTGCATTCGATGATTTTGTTGACCTGCGCTGTTTAAACGGAAATGTACATCGGCCCAGTCGTTGGTATTTACGTAAAAAACAACACGGTCATTTCCTTGTTGAGCAAGACCAAACTCATTTGCAGCCGATGCTATGGATATTTGAGCAAATATCGCGATGATCATTGCGCAGGTAATGGCCAACGTTTTTGATATAGACTCTAAACATCGGTTACCAATTTTTCTAAAGATGGTTGGTTCGTCAGGCATCTGCCAAACCGTTAATAATTTTTTATTCATAGGTTTGTTACTCTTTTTAGCCACGGATGAACTCGACTCGTTTGGCAAACACTAAATGACAACCAAAAAATAAACATTGAATAAAGCAGCTCTACACAAAACAATGCAATAACGAACCGACTCTTACCTAAGGCTTGGTTAAAGACAGCATCCTCGATATCAGCAGAAATGAAGAAATTAAATTCTATTTCAAACTGATGTCTACCTAACGTATCAGTCTCGCAGCATCTATTGACTCGACAATAGAGCTGCGTGTTCTAACCTATTTTTTGCAAAAAAATGCGGGCCAAAAATCGTGTACATAGTTTTTTGAATTGTGTGCAATACCTTTTTGTTTTTGTATATCGCACTGTTTTGCCTCTATGACGGCGAAAAAACTATAATGTAATCTGGTATCGAGTGAAAGCGCTTACATTTTTAATGACAATTTGCATCATTCAATTGAATTCTGTACGCAACGCGTAATTATATATTGAAACCCCTCTAACTCGGCGGTTTCGGCGGGCTTGGTCACCCAAAACCATACCAATTCCGGTGCATAAGAAAATGGAGGTTAACAACATAATAGTCTAAGTTGGTATATGCCTGATGGTATTTAGAGGGTCATATCGTGCAGTGGCTTAGGTGCGCCATCACTTCTCAAACCTGGCTTCCATTTCAATGAGGGCCGAGTCGCCGAGCGTTGCACTGCCCCCGTCCTTGGGCATCCTGGCTCGGGTCTTGGATCAAGCTCAACTGGACTTGACGGCAAACCACAAACTGAGCGGAAGTTGTTTGGATCGGCGATTGCCGCCTAAACACACTCGATCATCATTACTCAACAAGGATGAATTTATTCACAACGTTCGGTATGAATGGTTCTTGTATCTTCGGATACCTGATCGGCTGCACGGGCAACTGTTGTTGTCAGATGTCATTAAGTACCGCGTATTTGATGCGGACTACGTATCGACTCAGCGTTGGAAGCGGGAAAAGAAAACCCTAGTTGAAGCCACACGACAGCCTAAATTGATGGCAGAACCTTCAATACTGATACCGAAAATGGCAAATGAATTATCCCTCCGCTTGCATGAGGGATAATTCATTATCTTGAAAAGACCGATGATCGCGATGTAATCCTCAAAAACAAAGGAGGCAAACGTCAGTGGCGATTACCGACGGGCAACAAGCAAAAGTTGGTTAACAAAATCTTCTTTGAACAGATGCGCTCCGTTGAAATTGCCGATGTACTGCGGGTTGTGGATTGAGATACCGGGTTCATCGATGATTTTGAACATGTCCTGGGCTTGAGGTCTAAAAGCCGAGTGTTTGAGGTCGACCTGTTGGCTATCTTGATTGCCAATGCCGTCATTTACTTCAACTCAAAGGTATTGAGCAACCTACTTATAAGTTTTGAGCGCCAGGGCGAAAGCGAATTTGTGGGCTTCCCCTAGAACCCTAGATACTCCCAAGCTTTATTGCGAGCATAGGAGATGCCTCTGTGCTTATTTGTAGACCTTAAGTGGCAATATTTGGTTGTCCCACTTTTTGCTCACAATTTTTCCCATTTTATGGTTTAGCTAAAATAAGAAAGTGTCCGAAAGCAGTCCAGAAACCCGCCTGATCGCGGGTTTTTGCGTTTTTGGGAAATCCGATCATCATTCCGTCCAGCACTATATCTAAGAAAAGCGTTCATCTGCTCAGGTGGACGTTCATCCCGGTCGAGTCGGACACATCGATCGTGCATACCGATAGTCTTTGCATTCTGCTTTACCAACCTTAATTCGGCACAGCTGTGCCATAACAAATGAAGGCAGCATCAACATGCATGACATGACTAAACTGACAACCAGTCTTTTACTGGCAGGATTACTTTCGGCTTGCGCTGAGAATAACCCAGACAACACCCCCAAGGTTAAAACTGGCGTCGCGGTAGGCCCACTATTGCAAGGGCTCACTTACCAAAGCGGTGATCAAAAAGGGACCATCAACGAACTCGGTGAGTTCACCTACCGAGAGGGTGAGTCCGTCACCTTCTCTATCGGTGGCTTTGTTCTTAAGAAAGCTACGCCAAGCTCGAAGCTGAGCGCTCAGGCGCTGTGGGGTACCGCACTGCTAGAAAATGATAATGTACTGTCCGAACTGCTGTTTGATGAGTACGCTGAACCGATAGACATTCTTGTTAATCAGATGCTTTTTCTGGCCGCGCTCGACAACGACGGCAATGCCAGCAATGGCTTTAATGTGGATCAATGGCAGACAAAATTGGCGAGTGAACAGCTTGATTTTCAACGACCAGTCGGTGAGTTTGTTTGGAAAGAACTCATGCCCTTTAACGATCGTCACAACTTGCCTAAAACCCTTGCGTGGCATGGTATTCAGGAGCTGTATGACAGCAGTGGCATCGAGCTAAAACGCTTTTTGGTTAATACCGGCCTCGTTATTGATGTTCGAGGTGAGCGTCAGAATAAGCAACTTCTGTCTTATCAATATGATGCAGCTGGGAACACTCTGGAAGAACGCATTCAGTATGATGAAGAGGCCGATGGTTCCATTGACAGTTCGATTGTCTATACGTCGACCTACAACTCCATTGGATTATTAGTTCGTCGTTACAAAGAAAACGATAAAAACAATGACGGTACGGCCGATTCGTTGACCGAGAAAATTCAGGAATGGAATGCAAGTGGTCATCAGACACTTGAGATCGACAAAACAGATCGTAATGCCGATGGCCATTGGGAGCGCGTATTCAACACTCAAAATCAATACAATGCATCCGGTCAGCTCCTGCGCATGGTTCACACCGATACCTTCCAAGGGCTACCCAGCAGTGAGGCGCTGATCCTGACGAAAACCATTCAATTCTCCTACAATGAATCAGGACAAATCCAGACCTATGAGGAGTATGTCGACAACACGACTGACGGCACCATAGATGCCTCGGAAGTCATGTCATACGAATATGACGAGGTTGGGAAGCAAATACGCAAAGTCATTGTCGATGATGACAACAATGACGGTACACCAGAACGCATTACAACCAACCTGACAACTTACAATGAACAGGGTCAGAGCACTCACTACCGCCAGGAAACCGACACGAATGGTGACGGCGTAATCGACAAAGTCACGGAAAGCCAATACATCTATGATAACAACGGCCGAACGCTGGAGCACCGCTGGCTGGAAGGCACCGCAGATTCTCTATTAGTCAAAAACGAGACGATCTACACGCGGGACGATCAAGGTCGGTTGTTGTCGCGATTAGATCGTTCAGACACCAACCAGGATGGGGAATTCAATGTTGTCGAGCGGGAAACTTACGATCGTTCCTACACCGATTTTGGACGAGAACTGCTTGAAATCGAAAGTATAGACATGCGCGACGATGGAATCATAGACATCCGTACCCGACGCGCCAAAACCTACAACGAGATTGGCCTGCGCCTGACTTCGCTGTATGAGCGAGCAAAATCAGCTGACGGACCAGCTGACTATCGGACTTTGGAAACGTACCGGTACGATGACGACTACAACCTCGTCGAAGACGTCTCTGTCCGAGATCTAGGGGCCGATGACGTGATAGAAAATAAAACCACTAAGACCTTCGAGTATTCCCCTATCTCAACCTCATTCGACAATCTGTTTAGTTATTTGAACCAACAACTGAACCAACCTGCATTGCGATAGCAAAACCAAAGGGGGCTCATTAGAGCCCCTTCTGTCCAGACACTGAAAAACGGTCCGTTTGCGCAAATGGACGTTCTTCTGGGTCGGATAGGACGATTCATACCCCGAAAACGCTCATTATTTGATCACTATTTCCCGAATCGAAAACTTCGATGTCGATGGCAACACGCTCACCGATATTGAGCGCATAGATCGCGACGGTGACGGCTATTGGGATGAATTGTTGGAATTTGAACAAGAATACGATGCTCAAGGGAACATGACTCGTGATGTTCAAACCGACGCTAATCACCATATGTTTGAACCGGATTCCAAGCACGTCTATGACGTCACTCAAATCTTCAACGAAATCGGTTTGGTCGCATCCAAATGCACAACAAGCGACTATTCCGCCGATGGTATAATCGACAACCAATCCACGGAAACCATTACCTACGACGAAGCACTGAATCAGATCCGTCACTACCGAGAATACGATGGCAACAATGACGGAACCATCAACTTTGTACGTGACATTCGAACCAGCTACAACAGCACAGGACTCAAGACCAGCGAGTTAGAGCGAATCGATACCAACAACGACGGCGAATACGATTCTATCGTCAACAAAATATGAATCGCCACTGATTAGCTAGACACCTTTCAGTTAGATAAACTAGCAGAAAGAGAGGCGTGTATGAGTTTGATGTGATTGCAAAATTCTGCAGCTACACCCGTTTAGAAGAGCGAGCAGACCAACAATGGCTTTCGTATAACGCCGAACACCAATTATCTTTCGCGAGCTTTCGCTGGCAAAAGTGGGGCGCTACACCGGCCGAAGCCGTGCAGAACATCGAACGTGCCCGTGCCCTGTTGTGCGAAAGTGTCATGTCGCAACATCAATTGTCAGCGCGTTTGCTGTTAAATGCCAAACGGCTGGACGAAAAAGACATCGAACATTTATTACAAACCTTCCCAGGCTTGGAAAACAACATTCGGTTGCGCAAAGTAATGCTGAATTTTCACAGCGAGGCATTACCGCAGGTGTGTTTAATCGTCGAGAATATGGATACCTACCACTACCTGCAGTTTCATGCGCCAAACCATTGGATGTTGGTGTGCGGCTTAGGGCAACGGGTCACAAAGCAATCGGTACTGGATGCGAATATTGTTGATCTGCACGCCAGCGCGCAAACGCCCGACCATGTGCGCCAAGCGTGTAAGTCATTCTGGTTGAACCCAAACAGTAAATGCTTTTATTGGGGAGACTTAGACTCCAATGGGAAACAGATTTTTCAAACCCTGAAAAAGTAAATTCCAGGTTTGGAAAAGTGGCAGCCTGCTTACCAAGCAATGCTTGCGAGGCGGCCAAATGAACAGGCCGATGTACATCAAGAAGCGGTGTTGATGAAAGACATGGCATCACCCTGGGTTTTTTCTTTTTTAAATTAGGCTGGTGTACCTGCTACATAGTTAAATTTTTTAGACGTTCATCACAAGAATGTCACGCCACACAAAAAATAAATTGTGTTCAACAACTGCCCAGTGTTTTATACAGGTTGGTTTTTCAGGAAAGTTCAGGAGGCAAATAACGCAAAGAAAGAAAGTAGCGTAAAACTAAGCGCTACCCAAGAGTGTGCAACCACTCAAGGGCAGCTAACCACAACCGATAACGTGAGTATCAATTATGGCTAAGCACGATTCTAAGCTAGAGCACCGCTCGTTCCAAGAAAATTTCCTCTCACAAGAGAAACTAAGCGCACAAAATAGCGACCTTCAACCCTCTGTTGAAGCGAAAACCCCTTGTGACCCCGTAGTAAAGCAGTCAATTGCCAGCCGGCACCGAAACCCACAGATAGAAACCGACCCCGCGTATTTACGCGCTCTGCACTGGTGGCGTTTTCGTATAGCCCTGGCGTTGTACACCGGAGCTTTTCCAAATTCGATGCGGCTAAAGCCGTGTTCCGTGACATTCGTGAGTTATCAGCAACTGTTAAAGCAGTACCGAAGTAACAACAGCCGCTGAATACACGCAGTAAAAAACACAGAACACATTGCTTAGCCGCACATCTTGCCTGCGCACGCAGGCAAGGTTTCTGATGCTTAAAAACAGAAACAAAACGAACTAACGAAAAGCGAGACACACCATGTACAAAAAAATCATAAATCCAGACGACGAACTGCTGTTCACCCACGCCCATCAACGTGAACTGGAAAAACCAAACCCCGTGATTTTAGACAAACCCGAACGCGCCGAGCTGTACATTGCCAACACCTTTTTCCATTTAAAGCACGAAGCCATTCACGCACTCATGCTCAGCACCCGCAGCGTATTATTAGAAAGCCGACCGATTCTCACCGGGAAATTCTCCTTGAAAGAACTCACCACGAATTTGCTAATCAGTCACGTCATACAAGCCAGCGCCACAAGGCTCATCATCATCCACCACAACCCCAAAGGAAACTTGTCGATCAAAGACAAACACTTGTTGGAAGCTACAAGAATAAAAGACCGCTTGCTGGAATACTCGATCTGGTTGGATGACTTTTTTCTCATCACCAAGGCAGATACCGGTAGCAGTAGCGGCTACAACCGAATGAACAGCACATCGCTGGCCCGTTTAGGGTTGGTGTAGTGGTACGCGCTACTTTTTCACTCGCGTAAGCGGGCAAACAAATGAGAACCGGGTCGCAGTTCCACAGGCTGTTGGTGTTTCACCTGTGCCCACTTTTGTATGATGCTGCTCGCATACGCACACAAACACCATTTACAAAGGAGTTGTAATGGAACCTCAAAGCCTTGCGGCCGAATTCGACCGCGCGCCGAAGGAGCTGCCCCTGGCAGACAAGCTCCGGCAACAACCACTCACCAACTCGCAAAAAAACAAATTACCCAGCATCATCCAAAAAGCCGTGGGCACTCGTGCCTGGTGTCTCGTGCCGAAAGAACATTGGGAGCTGTTCCGGTACGACGAGTCCGCGCTGCGTTTTGAGCAGACTCGCAGCGGTGTAGCCAAAGTAAAACGGTTTGGCGCTGGAACCAGCCAACGTTGGTTGTTGGTCAGTGCTAAAATCGCTCAATCAAGCGCATCTGCGGGGCCGGTTGCAGCAGCAGTGGCCAGTACCAGCTCTGCACTGAGCCCAGAGCAATGGCAAGCCGCGACGGAAGTGTTTTCTACCCGTAGCGATGGCGCGAACGAACCCTCGGTCTGTTTTAACGCACCGGCAAATAATGCACATATCACCGTGGCGGCGGACCCAACCGCATGGCGCGCACCCATAAGCTACCACCAACGCCGGGTTATCCTAAACTCTGGCGAAAGTGCTACCACGGTTGCGCAAAAGCATTACGGTAAGCCCGACCCAGCTCTGGTGTACAAATTAAACCCACAGTATTCATCAGCGAACCCACCCAAAGCGGGAGATGCTATTGCCATACGCGACGGCGCCGCCATCGAATTTGCCATATCAAGCCGCAACACCAGCAAAGTAAAGGTGACGGTGAGCGGGGCCGTGTCGAAAACACTTACGCTGAATCCAGCGTCAGCCGGGCAAGAGTTCACCGAAACCCGGGCCAGTGTCCCTGCCGTGGCCGGTGAGTACCGGTTGGTTGCCGAAGCCGAAGGCGTAACCCATACCCGGGTATTTACCGTCGAGGTTGAACCCACCCCAACCGATTGGCTGAAACTCACCGCACACTACGAAGACCCATGGCAAACCCCGTTACCCTTAACGCAGGTGTCCGTTATGGTGAACGGCGTGGTACATGAAGCGCAGCAGGCGTTGAATGCGGGCATGGGGCAAACCGAACCGGCCCGCTCTATCGATGATGCCCGCCGTACCCAAAACGACCCTGGCGCCCTAGTGCTGGACGATATTCCCGTGGGGGATATTGCCATTGTCATTGAGGCCGATGCTGCACTGGAGCAAAGCATCGTTAACGAAACCGACAGCCTGATCCGCGCACTGGATGGCGCATACCGCCGTTTAGTGAGCGATATGAGCGAATTCCAAACCCGGTGGGACACCTACGGCTACGCCGCCATTGCACTCGACGGTGGCAGCGGCCTGTTAACCGGCGGGTCTGGCTGGGTGAAAGATCAGGCGGAACTGTTTGAAGCCGAAACCTGGCAGGCGCTGGGCAGCACATTGAGCGATGCAGCGGGTAAAACCATTGATGTCACCGCCGGTTACGCCAGCGACGTGTTCGACCGCATAAAAACCACAAGCCAAGCCTTGGGCGATGCCATAGACGATGCCGACCTCGGCAACTGGCAATGGTGGCAAACGCAAGCCGAAGACGCCATAAACGCGGCCAGGGCCGAAGCCGCCGACATTGCCAGCCAGATGCAAACCGGCGTAACCGAAGCATTGGAAACCGTCGACAAAAGCCGTGAAACCCTGAATAAACTGATGACACACAAAGAGGCCATATTCGCACTGCCTGAACAGTTGGCGCGCGGCAACATCAGCGAGGTGGAACACTTTGTCGACACGGTATTGATGGACATAGACCCAGACCTTGCCCAAAGCATTCAGCAAAACCCAGACTTCTACATAGTACTGGCGTTGATTGAAAACAACGACGCCGCCTTAACCTATATGGCTTATGCCTCGTTAATATTTGAAGCCGTGCCACCGAACTTTTACGCCTATACCGGCGGCAAAGGTGGCGCCTACATTGCCATCGAAGTACTGTTGCTGATTCTCATGTCGTTCCTCACCTTAGGCACCGGCACTGCCGCGCGGCTTACCGCGTTGGCCGCCAAGCTGGCGGCACGCAGCGCTAATGTTGCCAACGCCTCGCAAAAACTGAAGAAAGCTCAGCAAGCACTTAACAGTTTTGTCGGCGCGCTGGAAGAAATCGCCGACTGTGGCGAAAAACTGAAAAGCATTGGCAAAAAATTAGTACTCAACCGGAATAAAGGGACTCTGATCAAAGGCAAAAGTGGCTCCACACTCGCCGCCAAACGGGAAACCACAAAAAGAGACGTGCGCTGCCGCTATTGCCACAGCGACCAACACAGCACACCGAAAAAACTCAAAGGCAATGTAGAAGTGGAATAAAGACAAAGAGAGCGACGAAAGTGACAAAAAGCAGCATTTATATTGAAGGCATGGTCAATGGGCATCCTTATGTCATTGGCGATGACGAAGGGCATGTGCCCGTACCGAAAGGTAAGACAAAACGTGATTGGCGGTTTCGTAAATCTCTATTGGAGGCAGTGGCCGATGACCCAAACCACCCGATTTTCAACGGCATTATAATGGCCGCGCACCACCTTATTTCCGTGGAAGGTATGGCTAAATCCGGTTTGGGTAGCTTGGTTGAAGACCGTGGTTACAACATTAACCTGGTTGAAAACCTCATCTTTCTGCCCTATGAACTGGAAGGCGCGTGCCATTTAGGGGTGCAATTGCATCGGGGGGATCACAAGAAAAAGGATATACACGGTCGGAATTATCATGAAACTGTGGAAGATGCATTGAAAAAGAAAAAACTGGATATTAAAAAGTGTGATTCCTCGCCAAAAGAAACACTGAACACACTGACCCGAACGTTGAATGGGATTTCAGCAATGATGGTTAAGAAAATAGCTAAAAATCAGGTTTGTTTATCAGACATCGCAGAGACGTTTGAACTGGATAACCCTAAAGGTTGCGGTAACGCCAAAACCGTGGGTCAGCATCGGTTGTCGGACCACCATTGTCATTTAAACCGGGACCATCAGTTTAAACCGGGTAGGGTAGTCATGAACGCGAAAAACCTACCCATCACCCTTTCTAAGCAACACTACAAACTCAAGGCAGGCCAATGAGCAAGTACGATTACGAATACTATATTCCTTTTGCTCCCAATACCGAGGAAAAGTTATTTTTAGGCTTAAATCAAAAATCACATGACCGGGACTATCACTTTTCGAAGCTGAACCTTGCAGAAGGCCCCATGGTTTACATTAATAATTATAAAGAGGAAGACGTTGAGGCAGGCACTCGTACTCCAATACCCGATGTCTTTCTTCGTTTAGGTGTGATGGTTATCCCAAAACCGTTCATGGAGTTTTTGCGCTATTTTGACATCCCCGGTTTGCAATTGTTCCCGGCGGTGTATATCGACGATGACGACATCTGGCACGAAGATCTCTGGCTGGTGAACTTTTATGAAGGCTTGGATTGCATCGATGTAAAAAATAGTGAAATTGACTATGACCCAGATGTATGGTCAATGGGTGATGATTACATAGTAGATAAGCCGTCGTTGTCTGAAGCGGTGCTCTCCGAAATACCGGAGGATCAACGGCTTATGTTTAAAATCGCCAAAGTGGACAACCCACATTTGTATTGCCACCAACGCGTGGTCGATTTTGTTCGGGAAATTGGCTATACAGGTATCGACTTCATTAAGGTCGCCGACTTTGAAGAAGGAATGCAACGACAGTAATATTGCAGACAGGCAGGCCAATGAGCAAATACGATCACGAATACTACATTCCTTTTTCACCCAATACCGAGGAGAAATTGTTTTTAGGCTTAACTCAAAAATCTCATGATAGATATTATCACTTTTCTAAACTGAACCTTGCAGAAGGCCCCATGGTTTACATTAATAATTATAAAGAGGAAGACGTTGAGGCAGGCACTCGTACTCCAATACCCGATGTCTTTCTTCGTTTAGGTGTGATGGTTATCCCAAAACCGTTCATGGAGTTTTTGCGCTATTTTGACATCCCCGGTTTGCAGTTGTTCCCGGCGGTGTACATCGACGATGACGACAACTGGCACGAAGACCTCTGGTTGGTGAACTTCTACGAAGGTTTGGATTGTATCGACCTGGAAAACAGCACCGTGAAATATACGCTGTGGGAAGAAGGGGACGACTATCGCGTGAAAAAACCATCGTTGTCTGAAGCGGTGCTCTCCGAAATACCGGAAGATCAACGACTCATGTTTAAAATCGCCAAAGTGGATAATCCTCACTTGTATTGCCACCAAAGAATCGTCGATTTCGTACGAGAAATTGGCTATACGGGTATTGACTTCATTAAGGTCGCCGACTTTAAAGAGGGGATGCAACGACAGTAATGTTGCAGACAGGCAGGCCAATGAGTAAATACGATCACGAATACTACATCCCCTTTGCCCCCAATACGGAAGATAAATTGTTTTTGGATACGCATCAGAAATCCGTTTTTAGGGATAGACATATTCATCGACTGACCTTTTCATTCAGCCTAAGGCCATTTTTAAACGATTCTCGTGTAGAGGATTCAAACAGGGCAATGGAACGCCATTGCAGGGTATTCATGAACTGCTTGGGTTAATGTTAGCTCCAAAATCCTTTAGGGAGTTCTGAACTACGTTAATAGGCTCAGTCTGCAGTTGTTAATAGGCTCTGTAGGAAATGGCGTCGCGAGAAAGCCTGTATCACCAAGGGAGAGTTCAGTTGATGGGTTATCCTATTAATAGCTACTAAGGCTTACCTTTAGCATTCTCGAAGAAAAACACTTTAGCTTTTCGTGTTTCTTGATTGCCAAATTGAGTAGGGCATTATACTTGGCGCAAGCATAATATGGTTCTCAATGTTGGTTGATGTGATTGCGAGACAGGTTGCTGGCACCGTAATTTTGTCTTTATATAATTTATGACAATTCTTTTGTTGAAAGCTTCCAGGCGAAAACAAAGAAGAAAAGATTAAAGAATTCACTTGAGAAATGGAGAGTTTTATCGCATCGTAGGTTTTACTGCCTTACCTTTAGATTTGAGCAAAGGTAGCTGCTGTCTCCTATTGAGCTGTCGTAAAGGTTGTAGCTTGCTTCTTCGGTATTCCTTCATTTTGTGATCTGAGTCTTAGCCACTATTTGCGTTTTACGAGACGGGTGGTCAGTTCAATAAAAGTTCCCTGTCGTCTGTCCGCTTCAAAATGAATTTGTCTATAGGTTTAGGGCACCTCTAAAAGTCCGTCGATCTCTGCGCGTGTGCTAACAACGTGCAATACGAGGCAAACACTGAAGGGAATGACGGGCCCTTTCAAAGTGTTTAACGAAGTTTTGTGCGTTGCTAGCCCGCGCCCTACGGGAACTTAAGAACGAACTTATGGCTTTGTTGAAAATTCTTAACTTAGTCTGCTAGGTTTTCAAATTTTCGCCTAGCCCTAACCTCGTTCTTAAGCCGAGAGTATGATGGACTTTCTAGAGGTCCCCTTAATGGTGATTCTCGATATAAGCGCTGTTTATAGGCTGTTGTCGCATAGTCTTATTTCGAGAGTTTTATTGGAACTGGATGCTTCTTTTGTGGCTTGAATTATCTCTGAGTAACTTCTACCGACCTCAACAGATACAAACATTTGAAACTTAAATTCGTTTACCGAGTCTTTCATTTCCCTGGCTGACTACTGTTAATTGTTTTGGTTAGAGATCGCGATGCTCTGCAGGACAATCCTCACTCCGACTTTCATTTTGCAGATCAACTCTTGCCATTTGACAATGTGTTTTTTGTTGAATGCTGGCGTGAGGTTTCTACCTAAATCTGATGGTTTCTTCAGAGGGTGCTTAAGGGGTTTTAAAAACATGAATGAATGGTTAAGAAATGTGAATTACATCCGGAATACTCTGGGCGATGTCCGTACACTCTCCATCCCTCGAATGTTGTTCGAGTTTGCCAATTCTACTAAAAGCCAATGAAGGATCACCATGCGTAATGTACCACTAGCCTCTGCCTATTTGCTTGCGGGAAGTGTTTTGTTTTCCTGTAATCTTGAACAATCTCTAAATCACGGAGACGAGTCTTCTTCTCAGGAAGACACCAATGAACTGATAGGCGACTCTGCTGGTCAGTTAATGGAAGTAAAGAAATTCGGAAACAATGAACTGATTTACGGATATGACGAGATGTTGAATTTCGACATCGAAGTCTATCTCTCCAAAAATGCTCCTCATCTGTTACCTTATGCTGATGTCATTTCTCACCATGCAGGCTATTCCTCTATTAGCCCGAAAGTGTTAATTGCGTTAATTGAGCAACAATCGAAACTGATTAGCCGTGTCAGTCCGACCAGAGAAGAGTTGCAGAAGCCGTTTGGCGATCTCTCTGATCAGAATACGTTCTCCGCGCAACTAGAGCAGGTAAGTCAGCTACTTTCGGATTCGTTCTATATGGATCAATCGACATTGGTTGCCTCTGATGATAGTTCTTCAGCGAATAACAGCGCGGATTCGGCGCTAAGAAAGCTGTTAGGTAGTCAGGCGTCGAGGTCAACTCAAACATCAGACGTTGAAGATCTAGCAACTGGGTTGGTCGAAATATATTACGATTTATTTGTCCAAGAGCAAAACGTAGAGCGGGCTGCCATGCCGTCAGTTAGGCAGCAAAGCCTCTTATCGACAAGTGTTGATGCAACCAACTATTTTCAACTGCCATTTCCCATAGATGATTATTGGCGTTCTGGTGGTAGCCATTCATATACAGGTAGTGGAGCCTATCCTCAATCCTCCCTTGACTTTAGCAACGGAGGCGCCTGGGGTCAGGATCTCACTCATTTATTGGTATCTTCCGTTGCACCTGGCATAGCTAAAGTTCATTCCTCATGTAATTTGGAGATTATTCACGAAGGTGGATGGTCGACAATGTACTACCATCTTTCAAACATCCGAGTTGAGAATAACAGCTATGTTGACCGAAATGATGCCGTCGCGAACTATGCAAGTGACAAACAACAGGCTCTTTGCAACGGTGGCCATTCAACGGGACCGCATGTCCATTTCTCACTTAAAAAAGATGGTCAATACTATCATCTAAATGATGTTGTTCTTTCGGGCTATAAGGTCCATACAGGTAGGGATAGCTATGATAGTGATTGTAACTACTTCTGGTTTGAAACTGACAGCCAACGTTACTGTGCATGGAGCCTCATGCATAATCCCGGTGTGATAGACAATGGCCCGACAGATCCAACAGATCCAACAGATCCAACAGATCCAACAGATCCAACAGATCCAACAGATCCAACAGATCCAACAGATCCAACAGATCCAACAGATCCAACAGATCCAACAGATCCAACAGATCCAACAGATCCGATCATTTGGCCTATGGAGAACGAACAGGTCCGTACAGGTATCAGTGGGCCTGAAGGAGCAAAGTACTACTATAAAATTGATATTCCTGAAGGTATTGCGGCGCTCTATATTGAGTCATCTAACGGGTATGGCAATGCAGATTTGTATGTGGAGTACGGACAATTGCCAACGAGGGAAAAGTTCCGTTGTGAGTCTGCAGCGGTTGGTACTCGTGAACAGTGTCGAGTTGACAACCCTAACCAGGGTGAATGGTTCATTATGCTGAGTGGGCAGACTGCGTTTGAAGGATTGGATTTAAAAACACGATTTGAAAAGTTAGGTGGCGAATATTCCAAATCTAACTTGTCGCTAAGTTCAGGTGGCTGGCTATATTACTGGATCGATGTACCGGAAGGCATGAGCACACTCGATATCGAAATCACAGCGAATTCCGGAGATGCGGATTTGTATGTTTCCAAAACAGGTTACCCCAATAGGTACACTTTTGATTGCCGCCCATACGCGATGAGCAGTAATGAGAGCTGCCATTACCAGAACCCTGAGAGCCAAAGGTGGTACATTGGAATTCAAGCATATAGAAGCTTCAATGGGCTGAATATGAAAGCAAGTTGGAAGTAAACCCCTCAGTATAAATACCGGATAGCGTTATTAAGTCCGCTTTGTGACGCAGAAGTAGCCTCGCCCGTTTGACCAATACATCAAAGGCGAGGCTACATTGTCGTACTAGTTTGTAGGCACTGTTTGGCGTCAAGGGTCCAAATACCCCGCACGTGTCTAATCTATTCAAGATCCTGCGATAGCAGGAATGCCATGTGGTCGAGAAAAGCGTTTCAGCGGTAGTTTCCCATTAAATGTCCAAGTGAAACCCCGGAACTGACGGTTCAGGAATGAATTTTGTCAGAGAATTTCTTTTTCAACGAGTTTATGGAATGTGTCAGATGATCCCATGTTGTTTCAAAACCCGCTTTTACGTCGTTCCATCGATTGTCGGCAGAGTTGACGAGCTCGTCCAACGTCAGTTTAACTTTATCGCGTTGCTGCTTTAAGGCAGAAATCTTTTGGTGATAGTCATCGTTGGCTTTTAAATCCGCCCTTTTAGCCTTAATCTCAAGGGCTTCAATGTCATTATTGAACTGTTCAAGCTTCAATTTCATTTCATCCACATAATGTTGACGTTCACTCATGATATGTCTCCTTCCTGTTAGGGCAGAATCACCGCAGAACAGCCTAATCGTGACGATGGATTAACATCAGTATGAGGAGGTTTTAATCTGCGGTCTGTGCGCTTGCCAACACAGGCGGAATCATTGTGCAAAAAATTGTCGTTGGAATTGTGGTGTAAGCTGGAGGTTGTTCACTAAGCAGGCAGTATTGTGGGATGAGTTGTAATGTGGCCCGAGCCGGAGCGACATCAATATTCAGTTAATTTTGAGGTTTTAAACATAGATCTGGACGGAACTTATGAGTAAGGTTGCGTCTGTACATTCGTGAGTGTTGGTCGGGTTATGAAGAACGTCGTCAGTCTCTTGCTTGGTTTGATCCTAACCAGTGCGGTCGGTGCTCAATCACTGTCCGAAATTCCTGTTGGCGGTCAGCTGACCGATATCTACATGCGAGGGCTCACGACAAGCCCGGGAATGTTTTCGAACTTTCAGGGGAAACCGCTTATTATTAATGTTTGGGCGAGTTATTGTTCTCCCTGTCTTAAAGAAATGGCCTCGCTGGAAAACCTGTATCAGCATTTTAAGGGAAACGTTCAGATGATCGGTATTTCCATTGATGATTACCCTGAGCGCGCCTTTGGCTTTCTTAACAAAACTGACACCAGCTTTCAGCATTACATTGATTACCAATTAGAGTTAGAAACGATGCTCGGCGCGAATACAATACCGCTGACGGTTTTCGTGGATAAGAACGGGATTATTTTACGTAAGGTTCGCGGGGCGCAAGAATGGGATTCTGTCGAACAGGTCCATTCAGTGAAGACGTTGTTCGCTGCGCATTGAGCCGCACAACTCATATCGCGAATAGTCGTTATTCATTGAACAAATGAATCTCTGATCTCTCATTGGTTGATGACAGTCTTTTAAACACGGGTTTCGACTCGCACTGTCGCCTCTATCTACCTTTCAGTCGTTGATTTCGTCACTAAAAGTATTAAATGGTTTCTTATAATCGCTTTTGATCAGCGATTCTTAACCTCTATTCACAAAGCGACCCCGTTGCTTCCGAAATCGTTTTCAACACCTTATAGTCATTGAACAGGAGGTCGCTAACAGCTCATGCGACTGACTTGAATGCGAAAAACAAAAACAATTAACGCTGTTACCGATCAACTATTGCGGCATCCCATTTTGTTGAGAGTTATCAACTGGCGCTGTGATCACTGTTGTTAAACACGGAACAAACCTTTATTCGATTTGCCTCGGCATGTCGCTATGGTTTCTGTTGTCTCGGAAAAACGGCAAGCACATTTCTGGAGATTTATTTTGAAAAAGCAACTCAGCCTTGTCATTGCACTTGCGACGGCCAACATGGCCTTGGCCAATGATGCCTTTGATCAGTTCTTAGCCGATACCACAGTGAACGTTAAAGCTCGTTCGGCACTCATTAAGCTTGATGCAAACGACGTTGCATACGATGCCTCAGGTTATGATGCCGCGACCGCGACTACGGTATTATTCGGAACGGGCGCTAACGCTGCTTTAGGGTCAACCGGAACCGGTTTGGATGCATTGGCAGGTGCCGATCCGGCGACCGTACAAGCCGCATTGGCTGATCCCACCACTCTGGCTGGTATGAATCAATTCTTAACGGCGGCGGTTGGCCCAACTGTTGTCAATGGTGCCAATTCTGAGGGGACTTTAAATCAGGCCGGTTCTGCCTTGTGGTTGCAGATCGAGTCCGGGTATTTGTACGACGTGATCGGTTTCGATCTGGGTTTGCAGGGGGCCGTTCAGCATTTTAAGGACGATGATTCTTCTATGTTAATCATCGCCGACAAAGATGACGAAACCTATTCCCGTATTGCGACTGCGCGCATAAAGGCAAAATACAACATTGGTGACGTGGAATTGAAAGCCAATTACGGTCGTTACAGTGAAGCGGACGAAACGGATTACCTGATGGACTCCACTGACATGGGTTACGGTGCCAGTGCGCAGTTTAAAGACTTTACGTTAACATACGAAGCCGTTACAGCATCTGCCGGGAATACAGAAAGTGAACTGGTGGAATACGATACTCCGAGTGAATCCATTGAACTGAAGTACCAGTCAGACTTCGGAAAAGCGACCGCGGAACGCAGTTATGTGAAGGATGTAGAACATACCGATTCCTACAGCGCTGTTTCCGGCCTCCCAATGGCCATGTTGGGTTTACCGATATCCGATGAACACAAAATGGATTACCTGTTGATCGCGCAAGTCGATTACGCAACAAGAAAACTGGACGCCGATAGCGATTTTAACGCCGCCCAATACGAAATCATGCTTGCTGCAAAGCTCGACGGATTGACGCTGGCCGCATCGTATAACAAAGCCAATGAAGATGGTGGTGCGGACGTCGCTAATCTGATTGACAACGCGTTGATCAATGACTTTGATCGTGTGGGTCAGTCAACAATTTCGTATGTCGTGCAGTTTGATGGCGAGATGGTCGGCCTGAATGGCTTGTCCGTCAGTGCGGCACACTTTGTGAGTTCTGTGAATAAAGATGACGTTCTGGCGACGGGTGATTTACCGTACTTCCTTGCAGGTGATGCCGAATTCACAGAAACACTCGTGGACGCGAAGTACACTTTTAGCGATGAAAGCTTTCTGAAAGGTTTGTCATTGCGCACCGTGTTTGGCCGTGATACGAACGAAGCGAACATTACCGGCTACGGTGTCTTTGTGGATTACAACGTATCGTTCTGATTCCACGTTAAGTGAAAAATACTCAGGCTGCGTTTGCGGCCTTTTTTGTTTTAAGTACTGCCCTAATGCTCAAATAATTTTTTGGTTTATCCACGATATTCGATGGGTAGGCTACTTCAAAATGAATCGGCTGACTGAGGCGTCGATATAAAAATAAGTTTTTAAAGGATTAACGTCGTGATCGAGTTGTCGTAAATGACGTACTGTATGTTGATCAGATCTGGTAAGCCGTGTCTCTTGGAGAAACTACCCAGCAACTCAAACGTCAGCGTTTGTGCTTGCCGGTCTCCAGAAATGAAACGCGCACATTCAAAACCGAAGTATTCGCCTACCTGCGGGTAGAGTGCTTTGAATATACTTTCTTTGCCCGAAAACAATAGGGTGCTGCTTTGTGTGTTTGAAAAGCCTAACGCGCGAAGCTTGTAAAATTCCTCTTCACTAAAAATCTGCGCTCCAATCTGCGTAACCGTTTCTGCACTGTGTTCGTGTTCGGTGTCGATACCGATAACGTCGACTTGCGCATCGTTTGTGACTAAGCACATTGCCCGGTGCTTTGTGTGCGTGATAGAGCCTTTGATCTGATCCGGCCACAACGGTTGTCGGTGTTCGCCGGTTCCGATGGTCACCGTGTCGAATGTTCTGGGTTCCAACTGTTGCAAGGCCAGTTTGGCCGATAAACGACCGGCCAGAAATTCGGCTTGGCGTTTTGGAACGGCCCGATTCATCTGGATCGGAAAGTCGATGCTGAAGTAATGGAACAGGTCCGTGCTGAAATGTTCGAGCGAGAAATTAACCGCGACTAGAACACAGTTTCTTCGAGTGTGCCTATTGAGGCTCAAGTCGAGCAAAAATGGGTGTGAAAGTGTGATGGGTTGGCGGTGGAAGCCTGGAAACATCAGAAATTCACCTTGAACGAATACGCCTGATTTTCAGCAGTCATCACAGGGCACTGCATTGTCATTCACGCAACACTCATCCATCAGGTAGTTCACCACCTCGTTGAGGGCTTCGTAGTTTGTAAAACAAAATAGCGTACGACTTTCCCGTTCTTGGCGTATCAAGCCGACTTTCATCATGCGGGCTATGTGGTGTGATAATGTCGAGCCGGGAATGTCCAGGGCGGTCTGAATATCGCCGACCGGAGTGCCAGTGCGGCCCGCTTTAACCAGATGTTTCAGGATCTGTAACCGTGTTGGATGGCCCAGTTCGGAAATGCGCGCGGCCATGTCTTCAATTGTCATAAGGTGTCTGCCGGTAGGGGGTACGTAATTCTATATTTCTAGAAATGTTTTGACAATTCGATAATTATCGAAATAATATATTTCTATAAAACTGGAAATGTGGAAATTAGCTATGAATATGTCTTTGTCTCAACCAGCGTATGACGCTATTGAATTTTTTGTGTTTACCTTTACGGAACTTGCCATTCTTTTTGTTCTTGTCAGTGCACTTATAGGCGTGTTGCAGTACAAATTCCCCAGAGCGCGGGTGAAAGCCGTATTGGCGGGGCAGCGTGGGTATGCCGCGGCCGTGTTGTTAGGGGCGGTGACGCCCTTTTGCAGTTGTTCGTCCATTCCGATGACGGCGGGCTTGTTACAGTCCAGAGCGCCATTTGGGCCGGTGATGGCCTTTCTGTTTACGTCACCATTGTTGAACCCGTTTATCGTTGTGTTGATGATCACCGTATTGGGGCTTCCGGTCTTCCTGCTCTATACCAGTTTTGTTCTGACTGCGGCGATTTGCAGCGGCCTGTTGCTTGAAAAACTTGGTTTTGAGCGGTTTGTCCGCGCAGATCTGTATCAAATGTCACACAACGGCATTGTCCACGAGTACGACAATCAGGGTTTACCCTGGAAGCAGGTGAGCGTTCATGCGGTTAAGCAGTTTTGGGCATTTGCCCCATACATGATGTTGGGTGTCGGTATTGGTGCGGTTGTTCACGGTTTTGTTCCGGAATCCTTTTTCGCTGGGTTGACGAATCCTGAAGCGTGGTGGCTTGTGCCCGTAGCAGGCTTGTTTGGCGTGCTGCTGTATGTACGTGCTTCAACCATGATTCCCATAGCAGCGTCGCTGGTCGCTAAAGGTATGAGTCTGGGGTCGGTCATGTCGTTGGCGATAGGCGGTGCGGGTGCCAGTCTTCCTGAGATGATTTTGATGAAACGTATGTTTCATGCCCCGTTGTTGATCGCCTTTATAACTTTGGTTTTTCTGACCGCGAGTATGACTGGATACGCTGTGAACCTACTGAAATGGAGCGGGCTGCTATGACCGCCAATCATTCAAACATGGCGCAGTTGCCAGAGCAGAATCTTTCACCAATGCCAGACCTCGGTTTGGTGACGGCTAACGGTTTCGAACCGGTATGGACAAGCAATACACCTTACGAAGTGAGCGCGTTGCAATGGCGAGTGGCTAATATCACTGCGCGCGCATTAGCAACATTGTTTGCGGCCGTCAGTCGCGACTCCGACGTGTTGCGACGGGTGTTGCAAAACCGTGCTCCGTCTTCGTTGGCTTCACAACTGTTGGCTCGGCTGCCGGAATATCCGAGGCTGGAAAATGAAGTATTGATCATGCGTCACGACTTGATGTTGGATCATCACTCGAATTGGCGCCTGATTGAAACCAACAGTATTGCTGCTGGCATGGGGCCGTTCAGTGAGCGTCTTGCGTCGAGTCTTTCGACGGAGTTTCACCATAACTTCGTACCCAATGACGCATCGTTTCTGCAAGCGGAAGCGCTTTATCGGGCTGCCTGTGAACGGGCTGAGAACAGTTCTCCGGCTATCGTGTTCGTGGTGGCGGAACAAGAAGACAACGTGATCGATCAACACCTGCTTGCTGCGGCGGTTCGTGAACAGGGCGCCCGCGTATTCTTCCGGACATTTGCTCAGTTACAGCGCGAGCGTATGGATACATCTCAATTATGGTTACGCGATATTGGGTTGATTGATCTACTGTATTTTCGGACCGGCTACAATCTGGACGATTACCGAGACGAGTCAGGTCAAGTTGAGCGGTGGTTGGATTTGCGCGCTGAGCTAGATACTTTGGATGTCCGCGTGTGCCCTGGAATCTCCGGTCAGTTGGCCAGTCACAAAGGTGTGCAGCGCTATCTATCTTCCTTGTCCGCTAACGAAATGACGGTGCAGTTCGGTTTGTCGGATCAGCAGGCTATTTTTGCGCGGCTGGCACTGTCAACGGCGTATCAGGACGTGGACCCTGCTACCTTAGCTGAGGATCTGAATTCAGGTCATTGGCTATTAAAAAGCTCAGGCGAAGGTGGTGGTAATGTGTTCGATTCATTGCCGACGCCTGCGCAGTTTTCGTTGTTGAGCGACCCACTCTTGATGCAACGTATTCGGCCACGCCTGCGTGCCGAACCGGTCACGCTGCTTCGCGGAAAAGAGCAACGCACAATAGGTGATGCGGTGTCAGAACTGGGGGTGTTTACGGTGGGTGCTAATCACTCTTACGGAGGCTATCTGTTGCGGACAAAATCAGCGTCAGCTTTAGAGTGTGGCGTGCATAAAGGTTTTGGTGCGATTGACACTGTCGTTGTCACGCAGCGATAGAACATTCTTATAATGTTGATATTGGATTTATTTTATAAGGCCAATATTGGTTCGTTTTTTTTCGAAAATTGAAATTATTCAGCTTCCTAATGGCGTATCTGTTTAGAAAAAAAGAGATGGAAGTTCAGGTGACTTTAAAAAAGGTCGCTATTTCGTTGCATAGGTATTAAGAATAAATACCTATGCGATTTTTTATTTTTGCGCAACGCAAAAATCAGCAAAGGGCGTGTAAGCGTTTTCATTTTTTGTGCATTGCTTCAAATATTTCACCCTATTTATCTGTATGCTCCTCAGGAAAAAAATATTTGTGACGGACACGTTAGTTTTCATGGCAATGCTGTTGCCGGGTGAATTGGTAACGGAAGTGACCAGAGTGATCGACGTTGTCCAACCTTAATAATAAAAACTTGTTGGAGCTATTCATGCCGTCTGCTGGGAAAACTATATCGATAACGGTTGTCATTTTTTTACTGTCTGTGTCTTTGGTGTTGTATTTGGCCAGTCACAAAAAAGACATTTTTTTACCGGTGGTTGTCGATGAAGCGGTTACTGTTTCTGAGCTAAATCGGGTTGACGTTTTACCTCTTTCTGTGGCGATTCAACCACAGAAAACTGTTTCGAGTGTGGAGGCAGGAACGCCAGTGGCCGAGCAAAAAGAAGAAACCATCGACGAGGTTTTACAGTTGGAGGATCGCAATGAAAATTACCCGACCGTGGGTGACCGGGTATCCACGGTCGTTGCGCGTCGTCACGGTCAAGTTTACGACGCTGTAAAAATTTGGCAGGCCAGTCAGTCGGATACGGCCTGGAAAGCGGTCCATTCAATTCCAGACGGTTTAAATCTTTCGGTTGAGCAGCAACTTGATGGTCGCGAGTTTATTCAGATCGATCCGTTAAAAATTGAATCGCTTGTGCAAGGTGATCGGTTTGAAATCGCGATTGCGCAAGCCAATCAAACCTATCTTGCGACTGTCGAAGAAGTTCGAAGTGAAGACGATGGCCGTAGTGTGACCTGGAGTGGAACATTACAAGGAATTGATCCACCCAATACCTTCAGCATTACCCGTGGTAATCGCCTTATTGTGGCTGGTATCGCTACGCCACAGGCGCTTTATAGTTTGCAGGCAGATGGGGAATACGGTTGGATCGTTGACAGTGCCACTCTGTTTGTTGGTGGTGATGAACCCATTGAAGTCACGCCGGACATGAACTTGCCCCACGCAGAACATACAGATTCTTAGGAATAATACTTGTTGTCCGTCTTTTGGTCTTGGCAACCAAAGACGAGTCATTTTGTTGCCAGTGATTCTTAAATATAAAAAAGGACAAAAAATGAAGAGTACACAGTTCCAAAAAATAGCGAGGCGGTTAACGATGATCGGCGCGCTGGGTGTGTCGATGATCAGTGGCGCCGGTGCAGTCACGGTTGATTTGCTGGTGACTTATGATGAGCCGAGCCGGCAACATTTTAACGGTGAGGTGGACGCGGCTATGCGCAATTGGGTGTCGCAGATGAACGACATTTACCGCACCAGTCAGGTCGACATTCAAATGCGGTTGGCCGGTACCATGTATATCAATATACCGGGCAATGGCTTTGGAGAAATCCTGCCTAACCTGCGGGTGAATGGCACCGTAGCGCAAAAAAGAAGTGAGGTTGGTGCAGACTTTGTCACACATTTAACGCCAGGAAACTGCGGTCTAGGGTATGTGGCTGTTGATAAAAACTGGGCCTTCAATGTGGTGGGACCAGACTGTGGCGCACAGGTTGTCGCGCACGAACTTGGTCACAACATGGGGCTGAACCATTCTCGTCGCCAGGGGAATACGGGGGGCACTCGCTGGGGTTATGCTTTAGGGCATGGTGTTGACAGTGTGTTCGCATCAACCATGGCCTACCCGCAAGCATTTGGGACGACCTGGGCACCCACATTTTCGAACCCTCGCACAAACTGTCGCGGTGTACCATGCGGTGTGCCTGCGGGACAGACCCAGGAAGCGGACGCAACGTTAGCATTAAATAATGTGAGACAAGAAATTTCGGATTTCTTCCCAGAAGCGCAGCGTGAGGTGACCTATAAGCTGAAAGCCTTGCACAGTAACCGTTGCCTGGACGTGGGCGGTTGGTCTTCCGCGAACGGTGCCGCTGTTATCCAGTGGGATTGTCACGGAGGTGCAAATCAACGCTGGCGTATTCTAGATGCGGGTGCCGGTTATTGGTCTCTGCAGAACGTGCACAGCGGAAAGTGTTTGGATATCCGCGGTGTGTCTTACGAGCAAGGTGCGATTGCGCAGCAATGGGATTGTGCCGGCAGCGACAACCAGAAAGTATGGCCTAACAATCTGTTCGCGAACGTGTATCAATTTGGCTTTAAGCACAGTGGCATCTGTTTGGATGTGCAAAACGGCAGTAACGGCAGTAAGGTGTATCAGTGGGGATGTCACGGTAACGACAACCAACGTTTTTATCTTGAACCGTAAGCCGCTTGTAGGCACTCAACGCATCAATCTGAATGCCTTTGTTTCATCGATCAGTTGAGGTCAATACGAAGACAGGTTCGGTCATGCTTCCGGACCTGTCTTTAAACGACGAGACACTTTTTTCGTACCGTATTGGCTTTAACGTTCCTTTCGTTGCTATTCCTTTTAAGCGACGTGCTGTTCGTAATGGATTCATGTTTCACGAGCGTGAGACGCCATGAGCTTGCTCTGTAATTCACTCCCGAGATAATCCCAAACGGCATCAACCGCCTTGCTACGAGTGTGGTGCCCCAAGCTGAGCAGATTGATGGGCGATCGGCTCGGGTCCTGCCAATCGGGCAGCACCGGGATCAGTTTGCCTGAAGACAATTCCGGCTCGATCAACAAAGCATCCACATAAATAATGCCCATGCCCTGGCAGGCCATATCAACGAGAGTGCGGCCATCGTCCGCAACGAAACAGGGCGTGATGGCTATATTAGCTGTTTCGCCTGTTGCGTGCATCAAGCTCCAGGTGTCCATTCGGTAAGCGGAGTTTTTAAATATCAGACAGTCATGCGACGACAGTTCATTAGGGTGAGTCAGTGCTGGGTGAGACGTCAGGTATTCCGGACTGGCAAAGCACTGCCAGCTTTTTTCGCCGACTTTTTTAGCCACCATGCTGGAATCGGCGAGGTGACCCACTCGAATGGCCAGATCTACGGCGGACGCAATCAGATCGACCACTTCATCGGATAGATTCAGCTCAATACGAACCTTTGGATAACGACGTCGCAGCGGTTTGATCAGTGGCAAAACATAGCGCTGTCCAAGCAGCGTCGAGCTGCTGATTCTCACCACACCAGCAGGTTCGTTGGACGCGGCTAACTTGGCTTCGCGGGCATCGGTCACCACTTGTGGCAACCCATCACTGCTGGCTAACAGCCGCGCACCGTCGTCGGTTAAGCGCAATTGCCGGGTACTGCGCTGTATCAGCCGTTGCCCTAACGCTGCCTCCAGTTGTGCGACTTTCTTGCTGACGGATGAACGTGGCAAGAGCAATTCATTCGCGGCGGCCTGAAAGCTGCCGCAGTGGGCCACGCGTTGAAAAATGTAAATGTGCGGGAGTAGGGTGTATAGGTTATCCATAGTATTTGGTTCCTTAATGGAAACAATAAGGTGCAACTTTGGTATCTATTGAGAAATAAGTAACCGGATTATGCTACCCCTTCATTGATTGATGCAACGTGAGAGGGAACATTAAGATGAAAACCATATTGATAACCGGGGGGACTTCCGGCATTGGGGCAGCCTGTGCCAGTTACTTTGTGCAACAAGGGTACCGGGTGTATATCACTGGTCGTGATTTGCAGCGTTTGAATGCTGTTGCCGCGGACGTTGGCGCACAGCCTATGTTGTGTGACGCCGCAGATGGGAACCAGATAACCGACATGGCGCGTCAGTTAAAGCAGGACAACATCCGCTTGGACGCATTGGTTCTCAATGCCGGCGTGTTTTATCCGGCACCCGCCATCTCGGACAGTGCTGACAATATAGACCTGACGCTAAAGACTAATTTTGTTGGACCTCTGCAAACCATTCAGGCTCTGATGCCATTGATGAAGAACCCCTCGAGTATTGTTTATGTGTCGAGTATTGCGGTGGTGAAAGCCGCAGCCAGTTGCGCAGTCTACTCGGCCAGCAAAGCAGCCTTTGAAGCCGCTGCACGAGTAATGAATCTCGAACTTTCAGATGCCGGCGTGCGCATCAACAGTGTCCGGCCCGGCATCACTCGCACCGAGATACAACGCAAGGCAGGAATGACCGATGCAGCGATTGCGCAATTGAATGAATCGTTAGCCGGAATACCGTTGGGGCGAATGTTAACGCCTGAGGAAATTGTCCCCAGTATTGCCTTACTGGTGAATGATTCTTCGTTGGGCATGCGTTCTGCTGCCATCGAGATAGACGGTGGTTTCGCGCTCTAACCCATTGTTGTGTTTGCCAGACGTGGCTGGCTTGCTGGATGTGTTTCTCGCCACGGGCGACGTTCGCTTTTGTGAACTTTATCATTCGTTATTTTCCGATGTTCACCGTCGACAGACAGACCATAATGACGTTCGAGCCCCTTCCTGGGGCCGAACATTTTACGAGGAGAACAAGATGATTCTGTTAAAAGCCTTGCGCATCGTCAAAGCCAAATCCAATCAACCTGTCTGCAATTACGCCGACAACTATTATGGTGATTGTATTTGTCTGTTGTCGAGTGCGGTTCTTAGCCCGGAAATTTCACCACATCGCTCGAAATAGCGCAGTATCTCGCAGCAGCCACTTTTGATGAATCTTCCAGTCTAGCGGATCGTCAAATAAGCCGGTCGCGGAGCGCACGTCGCGGACTGGGCACGGCTGGCGCAGTGGCGTAACCCATACGAAAACTAAAGGTGGCTTGCCAATCGCGGGTGCCAAGCAAAGCTTGCAGACGTTGCTCTGCAATGTTGGGTCGGTCCAGTTGCGCAAGACGATCACTCCATTCAATGGGTTGATTCATGGGCTGGCAGGCTACACCGACCTGAGTCGCCTGTAGATGAAACCGCTGCCAGCACCGTCCGGCGATCAGGGTAGTTTTTATGTCGAAGCGGTCTTTGAGTGAAATAACACCGACTAACGGCGCATTCGGTAAGTGTTTATCGCGGGTCGCAGATAACCACAATTCATGAGCTTTTTCGGCGTCCGTTGGCGGCAGCATCTTCGCGATGGCGGCAATGCTTTTCGGTAATCCCACGCCGTCCATAAAGGGGCCGTCCCGGTGTTCATTCACCTCGTTCTTCCGGTTACGAAACCATCGGTGGCTGTCGTGGATCATCTCAGGGTCGTTGATGATCCACTGCGTGCTGTCGATCATCAGCCTATCAAACTCTCTGCGCTGGTCGCCCTGCCCGATGAGATCAAGCCGGACATTGTGCGCACTGGCCTCCTGTTCCAGTAGTGTTTGGAACTCAGCCGGTATTGGTGTTGCGGTATAGGGGAATCGGTTGGTGTGACGGCGCCCAATAGCGTCATAAAGTGGGTCAACTAGCGTATCGTGCGCTTTAAAATGGATGGTCGCCATGACCAGTGTGCCCCTCAGCGTCGGCAGCTTTGCTAGGGTTCCGGTTTGGTATTGCACGTCGGCGGACATACCCTGCTGATGCGCGGCGAGACACAGGTTTTCAATGGCGCAACCTAAACCAAGCGTCATCTCTCGACGGAAGGGATCGAAGCTGCCCAGGTTCCGTTCGAGGTCAGCGTAAACAACGACTTGATCCGGTTGAATAGCGAAGCGCCACGGTTGGGTGTTGTGTGGATTGGCCGCCAGAATTGCCGCCTGTACCATGCCAATAACACCAGGTTGCGGGTGCTTGAAGTCCAGCCAAGGCTGGAAGGCGGGACCATCAATCGGCGAGAAAATATCTTCGCGCAATGCTTTGTATACCACACCACCGCTGACGGCGAGGGCGATACCGGCTGATGCTTTCAGCCCAGTGCTCAGAAATTGTCGTCTGTTAACGTTAATCGTTGTCATATATTCTCCTTTGTCACCGAGTGGTGACTTTGTTCGCCAAAAAAAAGACTTCCAGTGAAGCCTGTTTTCAGCCCTAAACCGAATCGGGTGATAGCAGCAAGGCTTCCGCCAGTTGTGCGATCGTGCGTTCCAAACGTTGCCAGCCCGCATCGTCGGTAATATCAACACCGTTAAAATATTTAATGTGCTGGCTGCGCGCCGCCAAGTAATTAATGGCCGCAGACACGAGTGAAGCAAGCGCTGCAACATCAACCTCTGGTCGGTGTTCTGCGATGGCAGCCAGAGCACCGGTCAACGCCAAACCCTGCTGTTCGCGGACTTCTTCCAGATAGGCCGTAAGCTCATTACGCTCGACCATTTCCCAACTGAGTATTTGCAACGTCAATGGACGCACTCGCAATGCCTGAACATAGTTGTGCATAACGGTTGTAAACTGTTGCGCGATGGGCTGTAACCCGGATACCTGATCAACACCGGCTAACAGTTCGTCAGCACTTGGCCAAAAATCACCCTGCTCGGCGTAGGCTCGCATCAGGCCCGAAAGTCCATCGAAGTAGCGATAAATAAGTACTTTATCGACCCGGGCTTCACGGGCAATGGCGTTTACGCCGAGCTTGCCAAAGCCTTGTTGCGCGAGTACTCGGCCGGTCGCGGCGATGAGTTGTTGCTCAGTGGTCTGTCGATTTCTTGCCATGCGCTTATCGTTTGTCACCAGTAGGTGACACAATGTAGTCACCACCGGGTGACATTGCAAGAAAAAAATTCATGTCGTCTCGATTGTTCTGAATTGAGTACAGATGCATGAGTCTGAATGGTCTAAAATGACGTAATGGTCGGTGCAGGGCTTTGCTTATCCTGGTTGCAATGGCATAGTCCGTCCCAATTTACCGTTCACCACAGCCGAAGCAGAATCTTGCCAGGTTATCGTTGAGTTTTTAGAGAATTATTATGAATGACGTAATTGGGTTACTGAACGCCCATCGGTCCATCCGTGCATACAAAAAAATACCTGTTTCTCAGGGAACGGTAGAAGCCATTGTTCAGGCAGGCCAAGCTTCGGCAACATCGAGTTTCATCCAGGCTTACTCGATTATTCAGGTTGCTCAGGGCGAGGCGCGAAGCCAATTAGCCGCACTTGCGGCGAATCAAACATTCATTGCCGAAGCGCCGGTCTTTTTGGTGGTCTGTGCGGACATGCAACGGCACAAAATGGCCTGCGACATGAATGGTGCTGATATGCTCAGTGGCTACGCCGAGCAGTTCATTACCAGCGTTGTGGACAGCGCATTGTTGGCGCAGAACATGGTTATCGCTGCAGAATCCATGGGCTTGGGCATCTGTTATGTTGGTGCCTTGCGCAACAACATTGCGGAGGTGTCCGATTTATTGGGGTTGCCCGATCTGGTGGTCCCCTTATTCGGATTGTGCATTGGCTACCCGAGTGAAAAACCGGATATCAAACCACGGCTGCCGGTGAAAGCGGTGTTACGCCAGGAACGTTACGATGACCCGGAAGCACTCGCCACGCTGCAAGCTTACGATGAGTTAACCCGTGAATATTATCAGACGCGAACAGGCGGCCAGAAATCACAAAGCTGGACGGAGCAAATGGCCGCCAAGCTCGCCAAAGAATCGCGGCCACATATCCTGGCTTTTATGCAAAGCAAAGGCTTTTTACTGAAATAAAAAGGGTGCGGAAAGTTGAGCGCGCTCCTTACTGAATTGAGACCCGATAATGGATCCACAATTAGACGAACATTTTCAACAGCAGGCGTTTAACCTGTTGAATAAAAACTTGCTGGGGGCCGCTTGGCAAACCTACATCGACAAAAAGCAGGTGTTGGTGATGTTTGCCGAAGCGAAAGCCATTCTTAAGCAGAAGCCAAACCACAAAAAATTAGTTGCCTCGGCGCAGTCGTTAATAGAGACGCTGTCACGCGTGGTTCGGTGTTTGTGTTTGGACGATGAGCAGGCCAAGCTCACCAGCGTGCGGGGCCGCACAATTGCCATGGAAGCTGAAGCCCTGTTTGCCAGTGCGGAAAAGGAATTTAAAACCATGCGGATGTTGGCGGCTAAAAAATAAATCCGATCTGGGTCTTTTCTGAGCTTGTTTGTAGGTTGTTAAACGGTCAGTTGATAGACTGACTTTTAGTGTATTGGCTGTAAGGCAAATATTGAGGAACACGACGAACAAGGTTTGTAGATTTCACGCATCATTAACAGAAGGAATTTGGTATGTCTCGTGCAAAATCAGAATTACCCTTTCACAAAAAAGAAACGTTAATAGGCGTTGGTGTCAGTCTGGGTGTTGTCGCCGGTGCCGTGATCGGAAAACTGGCGGGCAATATGGGTCTGTGGATATCGCTTGGTATAGCGTTTGGTGCCGGTATCGGTGCGGTTATCGGTAAAGTTCTTGCCGCGGATCAACCCGACGATGCCGGAAAATAAGCATTAGAAAAGATGAGTGTTGGGGTGAAACAGGCGTGTGAAGAACGTTCAACACGCCTTACCTTCAAACGATCAGAATCCCTCCAATACGATCTTGCCGACCGTGGCGTTACTCTCCAATTGTGCATGGGCGCGTTTCAGGTTAGCGGCATTAATGGTGCCGAAGTGATCGCCAAGCGTGCTGCGCAACTTGCCCTCATCGATCAGCCGTGCCACATGGGTTAACAGTTCGTGCTGTTTCTGAATGTCTTCGGTGCCGAACATGGCACGGGTAAACATGAATTCCCAATGCAGTGAGGCAGATTTTTGTTTCAGAAGTTTGATGTCCAACGGTGTTTGCGGATCGTCTATTAACGCGAATTTGCCTTGTGGAGCGAGCAGGTCAGCCAATGCCGTGAAGTGCTGATCGGTATGAGTCAGGCTGATAATGTGACTGATGTGAGTGATGCCTGCGGCTTCAAGTTGCGGCCGCAACGGCTGATTGTGGTCGATGACCAGGTGGGCACCCAAGTTCTTAACCCATTGCTGGCTTTCAGTTCGTGACGCCGTGCCAATTACCTGCGCCTGGGTTAGGGTAACCGCCAGTTGGGTTAGGATGGACCCGACACCGCCGGCTGCCCCGACAATCAATATACTGCCTTGGGTTGGTGATGTTAAAAGGTTGCCTGAGAAGTTTGGTTCAAATCCCAATCGGTCAAACAGCAGTTCCCACGCAGTGATCGCGGTGAGCGGCAACGCAGCAGCTTCGGCATTGCTTAAGGTGGTCGGCTTTAACGCCACAATGCGTTCATCCACAAGTTGGTACTCCGCATTAGAACCAGGGCGGGTTAAATCACCGGCGTACCAAACGGTGTCGCCTACCTTAAACAAATCGACGTCGTTGCCCACCGCAACGACTTCTCCGACCGCATCCCAGCCTAAAATTCGGTGTTCTCCCGACGGGTGCGTACTGTTCTTGCGAACCTTGGTGTCCACTGGGTTGACCGAGATCGCCTTTACCTGCACTAACAAATCACGCCCGCTGGCAACGGGCGTGGCAATATCCAGGTCGACCAGCGCGTCGGGTTGGTCGATGGGTTGAGGTCGTGCAAAACCAATGGCTTTCATGGGTGGGATCTCCGGTAAATGGGTCAAAGTATCAGCGTAGATGAACGGTAGCCCGCTGCTACCAACAATGCGCCTATTATTGGCGCTTTATATCATGGTATAAACCAGGTAATCATAGAAACATAGTCAAAGAATTTTTGATAATGAATATCGCTGATTTGACCTTATTTGTCCGCACCGCGGATTGTGGCAGCATCACCCGGGCTGCAGAGCAGTTGGCGTTGACACCGGCGACGGCCAGCGCCGGATTAAAACGGTTGGAAAAACAGATGGGTGTTGCACTTTTTATCCGTTCGACCCGGCAATTGCGGTTGACTGCAGAAGGTGAGCGATTCCTGCTTTACTGCCGTAAAGCACTGGCTAATCTGGATGCTGGTCAGGCAGCGATTCACGCAATGACTGGCAAAGTGGCCGGGGAATTGCGGATATCCGCGCCCTCGGACATCGGCCGTAATCTGTTGGTGGGCTGGTTGGATGACATCATGGCGCAACACCGGGATCTGTCGGTGAGCCTGATGTTGGGGGATTCCATCGCAGACTTTTATCAAGATCGCTTTGACCTGGCCATCCGCTACGGACCGCTACCGGATTCCTCCATGGTCAGCTTTAATCTGGCCATGACGGACCGTATTTTCGTGGCTGCGCCAGAGTACTTAAGCTTGCATGGCGAACCGAAATCCCTGGCCGACCTGTCACAGCATAATTGCCTGATGTTTCAGGTGAATAATCGTGTGTATGATGAATGGGAAGTGTGCTCAACCTCTGCGCAGGGTGTTGAGCGTGGCGTGATTAAAGTGACCGGTGACCGCAGCACCAACGATGCGGATGTTGTTCACCGGTGGGCCCTTGCAGGTAAGGGGATTGCCTACAAAGCTCGGCTCGATATGCTTCAGGATATCCAAGCCGGTCGGGTCGTTCGGCTGCTGCCTGACTATCATTCGCCAGTATTTGAACTGAATTTATGTTGCCCATCCCGGCAACAGGTGACACCAACCGTCTTGCTGTTACGTGATTTATTGCGTGTGAAAGTGTCTGATTACATACGTTCGTTTGTGGCTGATCGCACAATGCCAACTGAACTCTAAAAATAAAGGAAGTGAATAATGCTGATCTCGTCCACTCTGATTGCCCTGGTGGCTTTGCTGCATCTGTATTTTTTAATATTGGAGATGTTTTTGTGGGAGAAACCCGCAGGGCTCAAAGCGTTTGGTAATTCACCCGAGCGTGCCGCGCAAACAAAAGTGCTCGCTGCAAACCAGGGTTTATACAATGGTTTTTTGTCCGCCGGGCTTTTTTGGGGACTGTGGCAAGGTGCCGCCGGGTTTGACGTCAAAGTCTTTTTCCTGAGTTGCGTTGTGGTAGCCGGTGTTTATGGTGCGATGACAGCTAGCAAGAAAATCTTATACATTCAGGCCATGCCTGCCGCAGCCGCTTTGGTTATGTTGTTCATAATATGATCGGTCTGAAGTGTACGTCAATCGATCTGGTATCGTGAATGATAATCATTATCTAAGGCTCGTCTTTTTGCTAATCACTGAATCAAGCTGCAAAAACAAAAAGACCGGGTTTATTAGATTGATTTTTGATCTGGCTCGGTTTTTCAGTGTTTACGGTTAGGAATTAATCACATAGGATTGCCGCTCGTATTTCAATAATATCTCTTTTTAGCTGTAAGGATATTCACTCATGAAACACCCTATGTCTTTCGTCAAATATGGCGGACTTTCCCTCGCTATTGTAAGCACTCTTTTTATCACGGGTTGTAACAAAGAATCGGACGAACCGGAAGAAAACACCGCGCCAGTCGTTAACGAAGCGTTGGTTCGATATCGACATGCACACGACGACTTCTGGAACGGCGCTGATTTGTTTTTTAGGTATTACGTGTACGCAACGGACAGTTATGGCAATGACGATATTGTTTATTTGTCGATTAAGGATTGCGAATCCTGCGATGAACGTATTTTAAAAGACACAACCAGCGCGAATGAGGCGGATCACATTAATTTTTATGATGCAGATTCCGGCTATTACATTGACGATACCTATTGGTATGGTACAAATGATGAAAATAGACGACCAGCATCATTCATTGTGTATGCTCGTGACAAAGGAGATTTAGCCGTAACTAAAACAGTTAAAGCAGTGAAGCCGGATTTAACGGAGGCGACGTTTGAGACCTTTGCCTATGCTGCATCTTATACAGGTACAGACACCTCGGAAGGATTCCCAGCACTTGCTTTACCTTCTGGTTCGAATGCCAGCATCGGAGCTGGCGTATTTAATCTGACATTTAATACCAACGATATAAATGCAAAGACAGTTACCGCCTATTTCCATAATTCGCAAGACGAATATGTTGGCTTCAAAACATGGGATTTTGGTGAGTTTGCCGCTAATCAGGACAACACTGTGAGCGTTAGCGATTATTATATTTCGGATGGTCATACGGACGCAGAGGTTTCTTATGTTTACCTATTTTCGTTTAGTGGGACGTTAACAGGGACTAAAATTCAGTGGTCTCCACATCACGCCATCAGTGCCCGAATTAACTTGATTCCCTGATTGATTTTATTGTTTATTCAAAAACGGAAAGCGCATCACCTGATGCGCTTTTTCGTTTTGAGACAGCGTCACCTGTAGTCTATTAGGCTGCGCTTAAAGCTCTTGTATGCGCAGCCGAATTCGCTGCCCAGGACTGCCAGTTGTTTTGTTTGACACCTTTAATGACCAGCCAAAGCGGCAGAATGACTTCACCATAAAAGGTGTACAGAGCCACATCGATGGTTTCTCCCGGAATCAGCAACCAAACCACGGTGTCGGCTATGTAGCCAAAAAAGGCCAATACCATCATCCAGCCAATAATTTTCGGGATGAAGTCGGATTTCAAAATCAGTACACCCATCGGCAATAACCAAACGCCCCAGAAAATGTGCGCGATCATGATGCCGTCTTCATTTAAGTCCAATAAAAAGAGCACCGCCTGTTGCAGTTGTTCTGTGGTTAAGAGCGCAGTGAGTGCACTGTCGTGGATAAAATAAAGTACGGCCACGCGGCTCAACTCGTTCAACAGGGCGACTGGCATAGCTGCCAGGGTAAAGATCACGATAATTTGAGACCAGGTGCGGTCGACATGTTTGAACAGGTCATACAGCGCCAGGGCAATGAAAATCTGAATGACCTGAATACTGAACGCGGCCAGGATACTCAGACGCAACCCCACCTCGTTGGCCTGGATGTTGGCAAAGGTGGCCTGCGGATTATCAGCAACCAGCAATACCTCAGGTACATACATCAGACCAAAAAATCCGAGCGGGATGAGCAGTAAATACAGCCAGCCTGCGCGTCGCGCAATAGAGTTTGGGTTGATTTGTGTGTTCATGTTGGGCTCCGTTTCATCGTTTTAGAAGGATGTGTTGACTTTACCTATGCAGAAAATAAATATAAATTGCCTTAAATTGCCTAATGGGTATGCATTTTTGTATGTCATGGAAAAACATAAGCTTTGATTGGAACCGAGCCAGGGCATTTCTGGTGACAGCGGAAGAAGGGTCGCTGTCAGCCGCCGCCCGGGCTCTGGGTATGACTCAGCCGACACTGGGACGGCAAGTGACCGCTCTGGAGCAGGAGCTGGGTGTCACCCTGTTTGAACGTGTGCCGCAGGGCTTGGTGCTGACCGAGTCTGGTCTTGAATTAATCGATCTGGTACGCAACATGGGCCATGCAGCCAGTGAGCTTTCGCTGCGTGCTTCTGGGCAGTCGCAGCGAGTAGAAGGGGTGGTGTGTGTCAGCGCGAGTGAGTTTGATGCGATCCATTACTTACCCGAAGTGATTGCGGAGTTGCGTCATACCGAACCGGGCATCCGGGTTGAAGTGGTCGTGTCGAATGAGGTCAGTGATCTCAAACGCCGCGAGGCCGACATCGCACTGCGTAATTTTCGCCCGTCACAGCCAGATTTGATTGTGCGTAAACTGCGTGAAGAAAATGTTTGGTTGTATGGTACTCCAGCGTATCTATCGCGGTTTCCTTCGGTGACGCCTGCTTCTGACATCACCGGTCTGTCTCTGGTTGGGTATGAACGATCAGAGTCGAATCTTAGTTTGTTGCGTCAGAAAGGGATTCCGATCACGGTGGACGATATCGTGACCAGCAGTCACAGTTATCTGTTGCAATGGTATCTGGTCAAGGCGCATCTCGGGGTGGGCATGTTTACCGAGAGCAAAGGCGATGCCGAAGCCGACTTGGTGCGCGCGTTTGAACACTTAGGCCCCTTAGCAAAGGTGCCGCTGTGGTTGGTCTGCCATCGTGAGTTGCACACCAGTTTGAGGGTTCGCCGGGTGTTCGATCTGCTTGTTAGGAAGGTGTCATTGCCATGATGGATGCGCTGAAATATTTATCCCGTTACCCGGAGCACTTGCAGCAGTCGGTAGCTACTTTGATACATGAAGAACGCCTCGATCAATACCTGTTAGGTAAGTATCCACAAGGGCACCAGATTAAAACGGATCAGGCCTTGCGTGACGTAGTGATGACGTTCAAGAACCGGTATATCCGCAAGTCAGGGCCGATCAGCAAGGTGGTGTATGACCCGAAACTGCATGTGGTCAAAAATGCCCTGGGTACCCACAGTTATGTTAGCCGGGTGCAGGGGCAGAAACTGAAAAGCAAAAATGAAATTCGGGTGAGCGCACTGTTCAAACAGGCCCCGGTGGAATTTCTGGAAATGATTGTTGTGCACGAGCTGGCGCATGTTAAAGAAAAGGAACACAACAAAGCGTTTTACCAGCTGTGTTGCCATATGCTGCCAGATTACCACCAGGTTGAATTCGATGTCCGTGTGTATCTTACCTACCAGGAACTGACAGGAAAGAGTTTGTATTGAGGACATTCTCATCGGTCCTGAGTGCATTCTAACCCTGTTTCGGGATTGATTTTTGCCGAATCTGGGCCAAACTGCTGTCAGGTTTTCATAACGGATGGAACTAAAGATGGAATTAGTCGTTATAAACGGCAGTCATGAAGACTCCTGCGAAACCGCCGCGAATCGCTTGCGCGCCCACGGTTATCATTACTTTTCCCCTAAATTGTTTTTTGTGGATGATTTTGGCGATCTGCATTTCGATCCCAGCCGGCAAGACGAAGCCAATAAGTGGTGTCAGCATCATGTGGATCAAGAAATTGCACACCATCGTGACGTGGTCCTTCAGGGCGTCTATTTGAATGAAGAATTAATGCAGAAAGCTGAGTCAGAAGGCTACCACGTGGTCGTTTTGCGGTGTGACGATGGGCTGGAGCAGCAGGGCGAAAAGCAGATTCGGGCGCTGGTCGCAGCCCACGAACAGGCGCATCCGTCGCTGTTTAAACGACTCTTCGGTTGATTCATTGCAGAGTCGGGTTTTCGTGGCCGTGAATGTCTGGCAGAATCTGCCGACTCTACTTTCATTCCATGGTGTTAACCTTTTGCGGTAAACGGTGGTATGACTCGTTTAATGTGACTGGGTTCATAACCGATGGGCTTTACGGCTGTTGCTTTTTCTCTGGATGTTTTGTTGTCAGCCTTAAGCGTTTGGTTGGCTACACATTTACGCGTTATTCAAATGCCCTGGCGGGACATCGGTATTCTGGTGATTTCTGTTTCCACGGTGTCGGTGATTCCGGTGATCGGGTTGTTACTGGGTATTTTGCTGTTTTTGGTGATGGTCTTACGCTTCTCCGGTTGTTCAGTGATCAATGCGGCGGCGTTGGTGGGGCTGACCAAATTGGTTTGGTTAATAGCTGTCGCCGTGTTTGGCGCGAGCTTTCTGAATTAAACCAGTGCCCGGGCCGCCCACTGCGAATCGACTGCCATACTTATTGGCTCAGCAGTGCTTCCAACACCAGCGCACAGGCGCCAAGGGTGTGGTAGTCGCACTTCGCGCCGGCCTCGCTTTTACGATCGGTTACCTTGCTGTTGTCGGCATTTAAAATACGAAACCAGGCGCCATGTTGATGATCGACAAAGTGCGCCCAGCTGTAGTGCCAGAGTCGGTCGTACCATGTCCAATACTGTTCCTCTTCGGTCACCAGTGCCAATAACGCTGCAGCGGCAAAGGTTTCTGCCTGCACCCAAAAATACTTGTCGTCGTCACAGATGGTCCCGTCCGGTGCGAACCCGTAAAACAATCCACCATGCTCGTCATCCCAGGCTTGGTTAACAGCGGCATCGAACAGTGCCTTGGCGCGGTCGACCATCCAGGCTTCGGGTCTGTGTTTGTGCAGCATCAACAAAAGTTTCGTCCATTCTGTTTGATGCCCTGGCTGAAAACCCCAGGGGCGATACAAGTTTTTCGGATCGTCTTTGTTGTAATCCCAGTCTAGTGTCAGATCTTTATGGAAGTGCTCCCAGATCAACCCGTCGGCACGGTCCGCCTGATCAACGGCAATTTTTTTCGCCAGGGCATAAGCGCGGTCGAGGAATTGTGTGTCTTGTGTCGCTTCAAACGCCAGTATCATGGCCTCGCAAGTATGCATATTGGCGTTTTGGCCTCGATAGTCTGTCAGAATTTGCCAGTCGGCGGACACTTCATCCGCATATAAGCCAACGTCAGCCTGCCAGAAGTGTCTCTCTAGTAATTCGTAGGTGTGGTAAATATCGGCGCGGGCACTTTCATCGCCGGCTTGAAGGGCTGTGGCGTAGGTGAGCAGAACAAACGCCAGTCCATAGCAGTGATTGGTTTCATCCGCGGGGGCATTGTTGTTCAGTGTCCAGGCATAACCCTGACGTTCATTTTGCCAGTGCGTGCCGCGGATGAACGCCAAACCGTGTTGCCACAAATGTCTGTATTCTGGGTCTTTGAAGAGGTGTTCGGCGGTGGCGAAATTAAACACCATCCGGCAACTGCTGACCAAATGCTTGAGTTCCGGTGCAAAGGTTTCGCCAGAATCGAGATAGTTTTGGTAGTAGCCACCCGTTGGGTCAAAGGCGCGTTCGGTATAAAACGCCAGAATGCTGTCCATGTGATCTTTCAGGAACTGCGGTGAGCGAAAATCTGGAGTCATAGTCGTACCCATGATGTGATGGACAGGAAAAGAGCTGAACGAGGCTACTTTAGCAGAAATTTAACGCCATTAGAGCGTATCAAACACTATGTAACAAAGTCGATTTGCCTTCAGAGCGTCACCATCAGCATGCAGGGTAATAAAATGGAAGGCTTGCCTTCGAGTTACTCGCGCAATGGATTGCAATGACGGCATCCATTCACGGTAAGATGGCGTATAACGGTGGTCCATGTGCAGACAGAGAGCGATGATGAAAAATGTGGTGGTGTTTGGGCTAAGCCTGATGTTACTCGGTTGTGCGCAGCCGATGAAATGGCCTGCCGCGCCCCTGTACGAATTACCTAACACGGCGCCTACCGCACAGTCCTATTGGTCTGAACGGCAAGTCAAACAAGCATTGGTGGGTCACTATGCTCATTACGATATCGTGGCTTACGAAGACACCACCGCTCGCCAGCCGATGCGCAGTTTTATCGTTTCCTATGGCTTTACCGACTTTCGACTCGAGGGTGACCAATTACTGGAGCAGGACCGCTTTTGCCGTGCCACACACCAGCTGAATTATGACACCGTGACCAGTTTTTTTAACGATCAGGCGACCCAGGCGATTGTGCCGCCGCCTCAGGCTGTTGAAGTCACCTGGCAGGATGGGCTTTGGCAGATTTATCGCCCGGCAACTCCGACCCTGTTGGGTATAACCGGTAACCCGGCGTTACCGTTGACACAAGACCCTGGCGACCCGGACATTATCGATGCTGACGGGGATGGCAAACCAGGGGTGACCGTCGACCTCACCATTGCTGAACGCTGGCAAGAAGAGCTGTATATTATTCGCCGCGAAATCTTTAGTAACTTAATGTGGTGGTACCCGGACGGCTCACTCCGAGGCTATGTCATCGATCAATCGGAACAATTGGTTATTGGTGCATCGCGGTTTTTTCTGAACAAGGCATCCAATCCGGCGCAGGCCAAACCCATAGGCCTAAGCCCAATCTGGTTGGTGCCTATCGATGAGGAGATCGATACCTGTGCGGAGTTGATGGCCCAGCGGGATCGCTGGTTTCCACCAGAACCCCGGTTTGTGACTGCTAACGAAGAGCAGCCTTAATTCGGTCTCGCAGATGTTCAAAGCGAAACGGTTTCCCGACAAAATCGTTCATGCCCGAGGCCAGCGCTTTGCTGCGGATGTCCTCACTGGAGTTTGCCGTCAAAGCAATAATCGGAACGTCCGGGTCTATTTCGCGTATTTTCAAAGCACATTCAAAACCATCCATTTCCGGCATTTGGATATCCATGAGTATCAGGCTGAAATGATTGCTTTTAAAGGCCGCGAGGCCTTGCTTGCCATTGTCAGCAGTGACGACATGGAATCCGAGCTTGGCCAGCATCGCTCCGGCAATTTTTTGGTTTACACTGTTGTCTTCGACCAATAGAACCCGGCCCTGATGATCATCGGCAGTCGGTACCTTCCTGGCCGGTCGTTTTTCGGTGGTTTCCTTGCGCTGCGGCATCAATGGCAAGCTTAACGTGAACCGCGTGCCTTCATTTTCGTCGCTGCTGACTTCAATCGACCCGCCCATCATCTCGGCTAATTGCTGGCTTATAGTCAGCCCCAAACCTGTACCGCCAAACGTGCGGCTTGTTGTGTCTTCGGCCTGTTGAAATGGCTGGAAGATGGCTTGCAGCCGGTTGTGGGCAATCCCGATGCCGGTGTCATTAACCTGCCACTGAATATCGGTTGAGGTCAGCTGTCTTACAATCAGGTCGATCTTTCCCTGTTGGGTAAATTTAACCGCGTTACTGAGCAGGTTAAGCAAAATCTGGCGGATCTTAATACTGTCGCCCATCACCCATGCGCCGTCTTGCCAGTGTGGCGGTAAGCTAACATTCAGTGAGATCTTTTTCTGATCTGCCAGTGGTTTCATAACAGCGATGATCTGGTGCATCAGTAGATTCAGGTCGAAGGCCGAATGCTCCAAAAGGACTTCGCCGGTTTCAATGCGGCTGAAGTCGAGCACGTCGTTGATCTGAGCCAGCAGTGCCTCGCTGCTGGCACTTAATGTATCCAGCCAGTCATTTTTGATGGTGGGGTCCTGCTGCATAATCTGGATGGTTCCGATGATGCCATTCAGCGGTGTGCGCAGTTCGTGCGACATGTTGGCCAAAAATTCGGATTTCGCATGACTTGCTTTTTGCGCCCGTCGCATCATGCGCCTGCCCTGCACGGTACTCAGGGTTAATAAAAAGGCGAGCACCAGAATGACGCCGACCAGGGAAATGAGTTGCAGGCGGATCTGAAAATAGGTCGCGATGACACTCTGACTCATTTCCTCATAACGGAAATAACTCAAACCAAAAATTTTCACCACCTGTGCCCGATAGGCCTGCGTCCAACGGTTGGTTTTGTTGAGCAGCTCTGCCGTGTCTTCCGGTGACAATTGATACAGCTTGGATTCATAATGTTCGAAGGTTTCCAGTATGTCGTTCAGAAAATCGAGCACATTCAATTGTCGGGTTTTTGCGATGTCCAGAATTTTGCCTTGCAGTAGCACATCAAGTCGGTTCCAGACCAATTCAATCATCACGCTGGTGGCCTGTTGCTGAGTGTCCGAATCGCTCAGGCTCAGCATCGTCAGTTCGTGGCGCAACCTTTCCAATTCCGTTTGCAGCTGTGCAAGGTGCCAGGGATGATTATCGAGATATTGCTCAGAAAGGTTTTTCACTTCCCGATTGAGTAAGTTTACCGTCAAAACCAGCCAAATCAGAATGCCGATGGACAGAACGCTGCCCAACACAATGGCCAGACTTAGCTGGGAAGAGGATTGATCTTTTTCTTGGTTGGCAAGCATGTTGTTTACGCGCTAAACCTCTATTGCTTTGGCTGCAGTTGCAGAGACTTCAGTTGCCAGATCGACCATGAACTTAACAGACTGATGTTTGTTTCTGAGCTGGTTTTATTCCAATCGAATATGATCCAGAAAGGCCCTTTGTTGCGAATGGGCATTAACTTCCCATCTCGTAATATCGCGATGAAGGCTCCAGCGCTCACCGCTTCGGGTATATCAATGGTTACTTGATAATCGTTCAGTGCCGTCGCGGTCAATATGCTGGCATCTGCGGCTATGTGTGTTAACAGGTCTTGCAGATAAACACCGGTAAAAGTCGAAGGCATATCATCCCAAGGAGATTGCACCGTCAATGTGGCTGGCGCAATACTGAGCAATTGGTCTTGGTCGAACACCCATTTTTGTTGTCCGAACTCAATCTGCAGTTCGGCCGCTGCAGCAAGCGGCCCGAAGAAAGCGAAGAGTACGCTAAACATAAGCTTCTTAAACACCACAAACTCTCCATTAATGTCCTTTCCCGGAAGTGTAGCGGAAATTTTGGCAGTAAGAGTTCGTGCGTAGCTAGAAAATGTCGTCGTTGTTTAATGACGGAATAAAGACTGGTAATTCGTTTTCTGATGCTTATACTTTCAGAAATTTCTGAAAATTCAATAATGTCAATGACATTGGTCAAGTGATTGGAGAATAACGATGCAAATGTCGGCCGAGACGGAAACGTTCGTTGTCCACTTTGGTGAAATGGCCAGTCGGTGGGGGTTTAACCGCACCGTCGGGCAAATGCTGGCGCTCATTGTGCTTAGTGAGAAGCCGCTTAACGCGGATGATATTTCGCAGCTGCTGGCGGTATCCCGTGGCAATGTCAGTATGGCAGCCAAGGAATTACAGAGTTGGCGGTTGGTGAAGGTGCATCGGGAGCCTGGCGACCGCAAAGACTACCTGGTCGCAAATGGCAGTATCTGGGACCTGGCGCAACAGGTGATGGCAGAACGCAAAAAGCGCGAGGTTGACCCAACTTTATCGGTGGTCCGCGGTTTATTGATGACCATGGATGACCAGCCGGAATCCCACGCTCGTCAGCAAATTCAGGAAATGAATGACCTGTTGGAACTGTTCAGTAAGTGGTTCGATGACGTCAATAATATGCAACCAGAGCACCTCAAAGCGCTGATGAAAATGGGCGCCGGCGTTGGGCGAGTGCTGGAGATGACACAACGTTTAACGCCCGGCAGTAAAAAACAGGAGCGACCATGATGGATCCGGCATTGGCACAAACTCTGATGCTGTCGCGTATGCAATTTGCCGCGAACATCAGTTTTCACATTCTGTTTCCGACCATCACCATTGCTCTCGGGTGGATGCTGTTTTATTTCAAAGTTCGCCATGACCTCAGTGGTCATCCGGTGTGGCTGCGTATTTACCGGTTTTGGGTAAAGGTGTTTGCGCTTTCCTTTGCATTAGGCGTGGTGAGTGGGATTACCATGAGTTTTCAGTTTGGTACCAATTGGCCGGGCTTCATGCAAACCGTGGGTAATATTGCCGGCCCATTGCTGGGATACGAAGTGCTGACTGCCTTTTTTATGGAGGCAACCTTTCTGGGCATCATGCTGTTTGGTATGAACCGAGTGCCTAACTGGGTGCACACCACCTCAACCGCACTCGTGGCCATTGGTACAACCCTATCGGCTTTCTGGATTCTGGTTTTGAACTCATGGATGCACACACCAACCGGCTATGAACTCATAGATGGCGTTGCTCACGTAACCAGCTGGAAGGAGGTGATATTCAACCCGTCTATGCCGTACCGGCTCAGTCACATGTTGCTGGCTTCAGGTTTGACCGCCAGTTTTCTCGTGGCCGGTATTTCGGCTTACCGCCTGTTGAAGGGCGACACCAAAGCTGCGCCACGATATGCGTTAGCCACGGCGGTCTTTGTGGCCTCCTTGCTGATGCCGATTCAGGCGCTGGTTGGTGATCTTCATGGTCTGAATACGCTGGAACATCAACCCCAGAAAATCGCGGCTATCGAAGCCGTATGGGAGACGGAAGCCGGTGCTCCATTGGTGTTGTTTGCCTGGCCGGATGAGCAATCAAGAGAGAATCGATATGAACTGGGCGTGCCGTATCTGGCCAGTTTAATCCTGACACATAAGGTGAATGGTGAAATCATAGGGTTGAATGCATTTGAGCATCATCCGCCGGTGAAGCCCTTGTTTTTTGGTTTCCGGCTCATGGTGGGGTTGGGTTTACTCATGATGGCGGCGAGTTGGCTGAGCACGTTCTATATTTTGCGCAGGCACCAGATTCCGGTTTGGTTATTGCGGGTTTTAACTGGTATGACATTTTCCGGATGGCTGGCGTCGTTGGCCGGATGGTACGTGACGGAAATCGGCCGGCAACCCTGGTTGGTAACCGGTGTACTGAAAACCGCAGATGCGGTGACCAGTGTTGCCGGTACTCAGGTTGGTGTGTCGTTGGCACTTTATTTAGCCTTGTACGCCTTCCTGCTTATTGCTTACATCCAAACACTTTTTTATCTGGCACGAAAATCGATTCGGGTGGCTGAATACGATGACACCGAAACAACCAAACCAGGTTTGAGATTTTTAATGGGGCAAGCATCATGAGTCAGTACTTACCGGAAGTATTTTTAATGCTAATGGGCTTTTCTATTTTGCTCTACGCCATTCTGGATGGATACGATTTGGGCGTGGGTATGATTATGCCGCAGAACAATGAAGCTCATCGAGACACCATGATTGCGTCGATTGGACCGTTTTGGGATGCGAACGAAACCTGGCTGGTGCTGGCCGTTGGCATTTTGTTGATCGCGTTTCCAATGGCGCACGGGTTGGTTTTTGAAGCCCTGTACTTTCCAACTTTTTTATTGTTGTTGGGACTGATATTACGCGGAGTGTCTTTCGACTTTCGTGCTAAAGCCAAGGACCAGCATAAAGGGCGCTGGGATCTGCTGTTTCGGTTGGGTTCCTGGTTAGCAGCCGTGATGCAAGGTTACATGCTGGGCCGTTACGTGACCGGGTTTGATTCTGGTTTTGCCGCGCATCTGTTCGCTGTGCTCAGTGCTTTGTGCGTCAGTGCTGCTTATGCATACATTGGCGGGGCTTGGCTGGTTATGAAAACGACGGGGCTTGTACAACAACGGGCTGCTTTCTGGGCTCGCCGTGCCGGTTGGTTGGCGGCCTTGGGTATGTTGACAATAAGTGTGGTGAACCCTTTGATCAGCGCCGACGTGGCCGCCCGTTGGTTGACATTCCCTGCGGTGTTTCTGCTTGTCCCCATTCCGTTAATGTGCCTTGTGTTGCTGGTTGCGGTGGATCGCTATCTGGCACACGTTCCAACTCGTGATGATATTGGCTGCTGGTTCCCGTTTGTGGCCGTTGCATTTTTATTTGTGCTGAACTTTTTTGGTTTGGCATACAGTTATTTTCCAGACGTTGTACCGGGATTGTTGTCAGCGCGAGACGCGGCCAGCTCTACAGCGAGCCTGACGGTGATCTTTTACGGTGTGGCTGTCGTGCTGCCCTTCATTTTGCTTTACACCGCCTTTGCCTATAGGGTGTTCTGGGGCAAGACGCAGAAGCTCAGTTACTACTGATGCCATGTTGGGTGGACGCACAGCCGCAGCGTCCACTCCTTCAGCTGATCTGAACAATTCCATCAGTTTCTTCCGATTTCACTGCCTGACAAAATTCCCAACAATAGCCGGCAGAAATTAACCACTGGAGAAACAAAAGTATGAAATTAGTTCACCTTACCCTTGCTGCTGTCTCAACGTCTCTCGCCGCTGGCGCATTTGCCGCGGACTATGTCATCGACCCGGCGCACTCTTCGGTTAACTTTACCGCCGGACATTTAGGCATCAGCAAAACCGTTGGCCGGTTCAATGAATTTGAAGGAACCTTCTCTGATGACGCCGATAACGCCAATGCATCTATTGTCATTCAGGCGGCCTCTATTGACACTAATCACCCCGATCGTGACAAGCACCTGCGCTCACCAGACTTTTTCGATGTGAAGCAGTACCCAACATTGACGTTTAAAACCAATACATTTACGACCGACAAGTTGACTGGTGTGCTCACGATGCACGGCAAATCGAAGCCGGTTGAGCTGGACGTGACGCTGATCGGCGAAGGTGAAGATCCTTGGGGTGGTTACCGTAAGGGTTACCAAGCGACTACCACCATTAACCGCAGCGAATGGGGTATCACTTATTTCATCCCCGGTGTTCCTGACGAAATTGAAATAGAAATTCAGATTGAAGGTATCCGCAAGTAATGGCGAGGGACTCGCAATGACCTTTGAGCTTTTTATGCAAGCCTTCATCGCCCCGGTACTGGTGGCGATAGTGGCGGGTTTCGTCAAGCGTTGGTACCCGGTCGTTATTGCGATCGGTTTCTGGGGCATCAGCCTGTGGGTGAAAGGTTTAACTTTAGAAGCCATGGACAGTATCGCCATGGTTGTGACACTCAGCGCGGTACTGATCTTGCTGAGTGGCTCACTGTCAAAACGTTGGCTGGCGTTGGCTCAATGGTTCACGTTGGCGGCGTTAAGTACCTGGCAAGTGAAAAATTTTGCGCTGGATCTGCCTCTGCTATCTTGGATCATTCAAGCGGTATTGTTGACGGGTGTAGTTGCCTTCTCTTGGCTCGTACCGGCAGGCGAATCCACAGCCCCGAAAGCGTGGTCGCGTTTTGACACGAGACAGCTGTATTGGTTGATTCCAGTGGGTTATCTGGCCATTGTCAGCCCTCTGGCTGGCAGTATATTAATCGGACAAATGGCTGGGTTAATTGCGGTTTTTGCATTGGCGGTCTGGATTTTTCACGCAAGCAGGCATTCGGATGAACAGCAGTTGGCTCTATTCGTCGCCGCACCGGCATTGTTTGTGGGGCAAATGGCTTGGCATTACGCTGAGATTCCCTGGACATCGTTATTGGTCGGCCTGGTCGGGTGGGTGCCTTTGCTGATGACATCAATGCGAAAGCGAGCCGCATGGTTCCACTTATTGATCGCGACGGTTTTGTTTGCTGGTTTGACCTCACTCGGGCTATGGCTGGAGTGGCCTGAACAATCTCTCTATTAGACTAACCTATGATTCCCAATTTCAAGGCGCCGGTGACGGCGCTTTTTTCGTGGCCCAAAAAACTGAAATTACGAACCTGTAAAATCTGACAGTAGTCGTTTTGAGCAGCGTAAAGCACACTAGGCAGCATCAAGAAAATAGTTGTAAACGAGTTGGCAGAGATCAACCGGGTTGAAAAAAGCGCGTAGGTGTTGGGGCGTAACCGTAAGAATGACATTCACGATGAATCAATAAAAAAGGTTTTATTTTGGATAAGAAAGATTACCTCAAAGAACGTGACGACCTGTTTGCCGATGCTCGATCTGTAAACGAAGGCTTGCCTCGTCCCCACGATCTGTCCGATGAAGCTTTGATATCAATTGTCGAAAGCAGCGCTTATGAAACGGACTATCGTCTGGCTGCCGGTGAAATTCTCGCAAAGCGAGGGGATCCGCGCATTTCACTGGATGATCCATTGATGATGGATATCCCCGGTGCTTATGTCAATTTGGGTGTTTCGGAAGACGATGTCGAAGAGTTGTTTCAGGCAAATCGTTCTTACGGTGTCATGCGTGACAGTATCGCTCTGGAAGCACCTCAGCATCGCATAGAAGTACTGCCGTTTCGCATGGCAAAGTATTGCGTCACGAACGAAGAATTTAATCAATTTGTTGCAGAATCAGGAACGCACCATCGCCCATCGTCTTGGCATAACGATCAGTATGATTCCATCAAGGCAAACCATCCGGTGTTTTCAGTGTCGTTCGAGGCTGCTAATGAATTTTGCCAATGGCTGTCGGAACGAAATAAACGTCGATTTCGATTGCCGACAGAAGCTGAATGGGAGTATGCCTCCAGCGGACTGCAACAATATAAATACCCTTGGGGTAATCAGTACCTGGATGATCACGCCAATACGATTGAATCCCGGTTGATGAGTACAACCCCAATCGGCATGTTTGCTCGCGGCAATTCGCCTTTTGGCGTTATGGATATGGCGGGCAATGTTGAAGAATATACGTCTGGCCGGTATGTGACCTACAGTGGTGGGCCAATTCCGGATGACAATTGCATGAAATCCCTGGAAGGGGCCTTAGTGGTGCGCGGCGGCAGTTTCGCGCGCTTTCAGGATTTGACCCGGACGTCATGCCGGCATGCAGTGAGTCAACCTGACAAGTTTGCAATCGGTTTTCGTTATGTCGAAGAATTTCCGCTTCACTAATTCGAGACATTGACTAAAAAACTTTGAACTGTGTCTAAAAAATTAGGCATACCTGGTTTTGCTTCTGTGGTTAAATGGGGCAGGCCTTAATTTTCCGTACTGCCAAATGGAGATTTGTTCAGTGAAAATGGTTTTCGACGTAATTGAACAATTACAACGGTCGCAATCGATGTCTGAATTGCCTGAAATATTGAAATCTGTTTCTGACATTGTCGAGTTCGACTACTTTCTGTTTGGGCTCGCTATTCCGAACACTATCACTAATTCGGATGTTCTGATGTTCGATAATTACCCAAGTGAATGGCGGAAGTCTTACGACTCGGAAGGCTATGTAAAACGCGATCCGATCGTGCAATACAGTATCAGCAGTTATCTGCCCATTACGTGGTCACAGATTATGGAATCCAGTGACTACAAGAAGAAAGACCTGGAAATCATGTGGGAAGCAAATGCGAACGGGCTGAAAGCGGGATTCAGCGTGCCTATTCATGGAACCATTGGTGAGTTTGGTATGATCAGTTTTGCATCCAGTATTGGGACGTCTGAGCAACAAATGAAATACGCAGATGCCATACCTGTCATTCAGATGGTGATACCAGCACTGCAGGATACAATACGCCGATTGCGAGCGGCGCAAGAGAAAGAACCTCAGGCAAAATTGACCAAAAGAGAGATCGAATGCCTTACTTGGGCGACAGAAGGTAAGAGTTCTTGGGAAATCTCGCAAATTCTTGGCTGTTCAGAGCGTACCGCTATATTCCATTTGACCAATGCGGCAACTAAACTGGGGGCGACCAACCGTTATCAGGCTATTTCCAAGGCACTGCTTTCTGGGGTCATCAATCCATCTTTCTCCTAAAGTGCTACTTATGTCTAAAAAAACCTGCAAGGTTTGACAGGTAGGCAAAAGCTGCTCTGCTGGTAATATGTCTCCAAAGCCAACGGAGACAGAGTATGAACTTCACAATAAAACATTCAGCCTTTCGCACTATCTCACCTGAAGAATTCAATGGTCTTTTAAGCTTGCGTTATGAAGTGTTCAAGCAACGCCTGAACTGGGAGATTGAGACCCAAGGTACGCAAGAACAGGACGACTACGACGACAATAATGCCGAATACCTTTATGCCGAAGACGATATGGAGCGTGTTGTGGGTTGTTGGCGTTTAATTCCGACGACCGGCCGCTACATGTTGAAAGACACATTCCCGGTTTTGTTGGGTGATGAGCCAGCACCTTACGGCAAGAAGATTGTCGAACTAAGCCGCTTTGCTGTCAAAAAGAGCAGTTCATTGATTGGGACAACCATCAGTGAAGTCACACTGAAATTGCTCCAATCCGTATATATTCATGCGGTTGAAAATGATATTGAAGAATATGTAACAGTAACCTCTACCGCTATCGAACGTCTGATGCGCAGAACCGGCATACCTTGCGAACGCATCGGCGATAAACAAGTTCATATGTTGGGTGATACTCGTTCAATTGCATTATCCATTCCGATTAACGCTCAATTCCGAAATGCTGTCCTGAACTGAGTTTTCTCCTGTCTGTCCGTGACTTCTTTTGCCAGAGCTTGCTCTGGCTTTTTTATGCCTCTCTTCCCAGTATTCTGACTCAGGACACTAGTTTCTGGTACCATCCGCAGCACACGACCTGAGTGTGACGACATGACATTACGCATTTCGACTGCTTCCGATATCGATACCTTATTGGGCTGGATTCCCGATGAGATTTTTGGCGCACAATGGGGCGCACTAGTCTATCAATGGCCGTTAACGAAAGCTCAAATTCTTCAACGGTCTTCTCTTGATGAAGTAACGTCTTTAACGCTTGAACATCAGGGACGGATTTCAGGATTTATTGAAGTAGTGCATGAATCTGCGTCGGAATGTCGCTTGTGTCGGGTGATTGTGGATGCACAGCAGCGTGGTCAAGGGTTGGGGGCATTGCTATTGCGAGATACGCTGGCATTTATTAGGGAGCAATGTCCGTCAATTAATCGAGTGACGCTGGCTGTGTTTGAGCAAAATTCCGGTGCCCGCCGTTGCTATGAATCCGTCGGTTTCCAATACTTGCCCAATGTTCGTACCCGGCAGGTTGGTGCCGAATGCTGGACGCTACTGGCGATGGTTTTGGATATTTCAGTCGAGAGGAGCACTAACGAAGAACGCCCGAGGTTATCCAATGACTAAAAACGAAACCAATATCATTTTATTGGGAGGCACCGGGTGCACCGGAAAAACGGCTTTGGCTCATTCCATCATGTGCAGGTTCGCCATGCCTTACTTTTCAATAGACCACTTGATGATGGGGCTTTACCGGAGCCAGTCGAATTGTGGTTTTTCGCCGGATGACAGCGATCAGCATATTGCCAGCCAAATGTGGCCGACTGTGCAAGCGATGATTATGACCGGAATTGAGAATCGACACAGCAGTGTTTATGAAGGAATTCAACTGCAACCGGCGACCATGCGGCAATTCGATGAACGGTATCTGCCCTTCATTATCCCGCTGTGTATTGGGTTTTCTGAACGTTATATTGAGCTGGAGTTTTCTGGTGCGATACGAGATAACCGAAACCGTATCGAACAACGTCAATTTGGCAGCGAAAATTTGGCGAATATGGTCGAGAAAAACCGCATTATGAAAGAACAATGCGGCCTGTACGATGTGCCTTATTTTGAGGTGGATTGTCACTATGATCAGACGATACAGGCAGCGTTGTCATACATCGAACGTAAGATATCACCGCCAAAAAATTCTTCAGAGAGTTGAGAGAATTGTTGTAATGGTGTCGGATGCGCCGTTCTTAGGGATGCCTCTTGGATCGGTTGGCCAATTAGCATCATACTTGGCCGGGACCGAACAGAATCAAGACTGAAATCAACACCAGTGTCATGCCTATCCATTCTGCCCGGGTAATTTTTTCCTTAAAAAAGGCATAGGTAATCAGCACAGTAAACAGAAATTCGACTTGCCCCAATGTTTTTACGATAGCGGCTTCTTGCAATGCAAAGGCACTGTACCAACCAATGCTGCCAACCGTCCCCGTGATACCGACAAACCAACCCGCTTTGGCGTTGTTGCGTAGCACTCGCCAGTTGTGTTTACTCTGTCGATGCAATAAAACGGTACACAAGCTGCCCTGAATGAATATCGACAACAACAAAATATAGGCTGCCGATATCGTGAGTGGCGCTTCCAGCAATAGGTTAGCTTCGCGGACATAAACCGCCGTAATCGCGAATCCAATACCCGCGCCTAAACCCAACAGCGCGGGTATAGGCGACCACTTGGCGGCATCTTGGTTTTTTTGCACGCTCACAAGAATGATCCCTGTCACGCCGACGCAAATTGCCACCCAGGTCCACGTGCTGAATGCACGACCAAATAACATGGCGGCCAGCAGGGCAGCCAGTAATCCTTCTGTTTTAGCATAGGTAGTGCCCACGGCAAAGTTCCGGAAACTGAGCAACTTAACCAACAATAATGTGGCCATTAATTGACCAATTGCCGCAATGGTGACGTAACCTGTAAATGCCAGCGTCGGAGCAGGCAGCGATTGCGGTTCATAAATCGTGACGATAACGAAGTAGATAATCGCAACGGGCAAACCGAAACCATACCGTGCCCAGGTAGCCACAACAGCGCTCATCGATGTCGTCATGTGTTTTTGACCCGCCGTACGAACCGACTGCATGAATGCGGCCAACAGCGTAAAGGCAATCCATTCCATGGTTATTTCCTGGTGTCAGAATAATGGGACCTTCATGTTAGGAGCAATACCAACTGAAAACGAATGAAATAACCGACTGCAACTCATGCAGTTTTGGAATACCTGGAGCCATTGCCCTTAACCGTGAAACTTGCCATGTCAGCCCCGACCTAGGGCAACTCTGATTAATTCGAATCACCTCAGTCCTATCAGATCGAAGGATGAGCGAGGCGTGTGTTGCAGGGAATGGCGAGTCCTTTTCAAAATACACAACAAAGCTCAGTCATCGATCTGAAGGACCCGGAGGGCGGGGCTGAAATGGTAAACTTCGTTGTTAAGTCCTTTGCCAAGATAATGAATATTGCCTGCAGAACTTGCCTCGAATTTTGCGCATTTCTTCACCCGCTGCGGTAGAGAGCAATTATTCAGAGGTGCCCTAAGTCTTTCAGATCTGACAAAACTGAATAGAGTTGAATGAATCCCAGTGGGTCCGGCAATGGTATAGTACCTCTTTTGACGAGCGACGCCGTTCACCCGCTAATCAATCATCAGGGACAGCCATGCTAACAGCGATTATTTTTGATTTAGACAATACCCTCACTCACCGTCTTCGCAGCATCGAACATTTCAGTCAGTATTTTTTTCAGCGATATCAATTACAGCTGTTAGAGCGAAACAGTCAGCGCATTTTCGACATTATTCGCGAAACCGACAATGGCGGTTACGGCAGACCAGAAAATCCACACCCGAAGCAAAAAATGTCCATTGCCATTCGTTTGCAGCGAGAATTGGATTGGCGCGTCACGCCGGACGTTGATGAAGTTCTGCATTGCTGGCTGACTCACTTTCCCAAGTGCAGTGTCGAGATGCCTCGTGCCGGGTCTGTATTGCGGGACCTTAAACGGCAAGGGTATCGTTTGGCGGTCGTTTCCAATGGTGCGGAGTTTTCACGACACGCAACCTTGGTCGAGCTCGGATTTATGCCGACGCTTGATGCGGTCATCAGTTCTGATGCCCAGGGCTGTAAAAAACCAGACATTGCGATCTTTGATGCCGTCTTGCGAGCGTTGAACTGCGCACCTGACAAAAGCGTCTATGTTGGTGACCATCCCATCAACGACATTCATGGCGCCCGGGACGCCGGAATGCATACGGTTTGGTTGCGTGGATTTCACGCCTGGCCAGCGTCGATTTCGGCGCCACAGCAGAGCATCGATCAACTGGCGCAGCTGCCTGACATTATTCCGTTGCTATGTTCATAGTCTCTAAAATACTGCGGGTTAAGTTCTCGTAAATGATTTGGTTAATCCAGCATGGTTCAGCACTTTTCTCTTTGGTTTTGTTTCTGTGTTCGTTCGAAATGTCGCAGCATAACCTCTACACTGTTAGGCTCCATTGTGTCAGGAATGAACTATGTCGGCTGAAATACAAGACATCATCGCTTTTGTTCGCGCCCACGAACCATTTGACTGTTTGCCTGAGAGCGAGCTCGCTACCATGTGTGGCCAAATTGAAGTCAGTTATTTTCAGGCGCAAAGTCAGATTCTGCATTTTGGTGAATCCATTGATTCTCTTTGTTTAATCCGTTCTGGCTCGGTTGAAGTCTTTCGGCGTACCGGTGAACTTTATAATCGCCTGGAGTCTGGTCATGTATTTGGTCAAATGGGTATCCTGATGAATGGTCATGTGCGTTATCCCGTCAGAGCGTTGGAGGATTCACTGATCTATCGGATCCCGTCTCAGGTTTTTCTCGATCTGTGCGAACAATATGGTGAATTCGGTGATTATTTTGAAGTGAATGAACACTCCACGTTGCAACAGGTGGTTTTGAATCAGGTGGCCGACAATGACATGACGACCGTGCGGGTTCGGGACATTATTCAGCGCGATCCCGTGTATCTTTATGCTGACGCCAGCGTTCACGAATGTGCAAAAGAAATGACGGAACAACGAGTATCCTCCGTCGTAGTTTTTGATCACGCGACCGATCAACCGAGCGAAGAAGCAGGTGTATCGGTTGCGTTGCCTTCCGGTATTGTCACAGATCGCGATCTGCGCAGTCGCGTGTTGGCCGAAGGTCTGCCTCTGAGCACGCCACTGCGCGATATCATGTCGGTCGACCTGATCACCGTGGAACACGACGCCTATGTCTATGAAGCCATGCTGTTGATGTTACGTCATAATGTTCATCACTTACCGTTAGTGCACCGTCACAAAGTGACCGGCGTGGTTTCTCTTTCTGATATTGTGCGTCATGAATCCCAAAACAGCTTACTGCTGGTTCGCGGCATTATGAGCCAGGAAACCGTTGAGGATTTGGTTGCTTTGTCGCCTCAGGTGGCATCAGTCATGGTACGAATGCTGAAGGAAGACGCCAACTCGCACATGATTGGTACCGCCATGTCGGTCATCGGCCGCGCCTTCAAACAACGACTGCTGCAATTGGCTGAAATGGCGCTGGGACCACCGCCGGTTCCCTATTGTTTTTTGGCACTGGGCTCCATGGCGCGGGAAGAACAACTGCTGGTCACCGACCAGGATAATGCCATGATTCTGTCCGCTGATTACAATGAGGCCAAACACGGTCATTATTTTAAAAGTCTCGCAGATTTCGTTTGCGATGGCTTGCACGCGTGCGGTTATACCTATTGCGATGGCGGCATCATGGCGTCAAACCCACAATGGCGTATGACTCTGGAGGGTTGGAAAGCGCAATTCAGCTTGTGGATTGAGAAGCCGGATCCTCAAGCGTTGCTCAATGCGTCAATATTTTTCGACTTGAGTGGTGTGGCCGGAAAAACGGCCTGGGCGGAACAGCTGACGCGCTTTATCGTGAATAAAGCAAAAAGTAATCGTCCGTTTCTGGCGGCGTTGGCGCGAAACGCGTTGAATCGGACACCGCCACTGGGTTTTTTTAAAAATTTCGTCGTTGAAAAGGATGGGCGGCAACGCTATAGCCTGAATTTAAAGCGTCGGGGTACGGCACCGCTGGTTGATGTTATTCGCCTGCATGCGCTGGCTGAAGGTTCACTCGCCCAAAATTCTTTTGATCGATTGGATGATATTGCTCAATCCAAGCTGCTACCGGAAGGCAAACGGGATGAAATTTCCGATGCGCTGGAATATCTCTCGATGATTCGAATTCGGCAACAGGTTGCGGCCGTGGAAGCCGGTGAAACGGCAGACAATACCGTAGAACCAGAAACCCTGTCGCAAAAAGAACGTCGTGGTTTGAAGGAGGCTTTTCAAGTACTCAGTAATGCCCAAAAATTTCTCCGCTACCGTTATACCGCCGGTCCAACGGGGTAACGTGGTGTCTTTGTATCCGTATCAGGTGGTGCCAGACCAGTGGGACGATTTTTTTTGCGAGCAATCGCAGCAAGATATGCCGGAGTTTCTAAAGACGTTCTACCGTCAGCCCTTTGCAGATGACCAACAACGGGTAAATGCGACGGAATTTGTGGCGATAGATATTGAAACGACTGGCATGGATGCGCAGCAGGATGACATCGTCAGTATTGGCTTAGTGCCTTTTAATATGTCCCGGATATTTCTCGCGCGGGCTCAGTACTGGGTGGTACGCAGTCGTCGGTTAACATCATCGTCGGTGGTTGTGCATCGGATCACGCACAGTGACGTTGCCGACGCGCCATCGCTCAGATCAATACTGCCTAAAGTTGCTGAGCAGTTACAGGGCAAACAGGTTGTGGTGCATTACCGCTATATGGAACGAGAGTTTTTCCGTTCTGCCATCGCTGGGTTGTTCGGGGCGAACTGGTTGTTTCCGGTCGTCGATACGCTGGAGTTGGAATCGCACTATCTGCGCCGCGAACGTTCTTTGCTGGCAAAGTGGCTACAAAAGCCGCTCCCTTCCGTCCGGCTACCCAACGCACGGGAACGCTATCATTTGCCTGCTTATGAAAATCACAATGCACTGGTGGATGCTTTGGCAACGGCGGAGTTATTGCAGGCTCAGATCGCCAAGCAACATTTGAGTGAACTGCCGGTCCGAACACTTTGGTGCTAAGCCGGTTCAATGTGGAGATTTGATGAAGTGGGGATGGTGCGCCCAGGAACTGGGCGCACAAGGGCAAGTTATTTATTGATTTCAGTGCGCATGCCCATCAGCAGCGAGACACACATTAACAACAGAACAAAGGTGAAGGGCAGGCCGGTCGATATCGCTCCCGCCTGTAGGGCTTCAATAGCCTGGGTACCACCAATCCAAAGCAGCGCTGCCGCAATGGCACCTTCAACCGACGCCCAGAAAATGCGTTGAGGCACTGGCGCGTCTATCTTGCCGCCAGCGGTAATACTGTCGATAACCAGTGAGCCGGAGTCCGACGAGGTAATGAAAAACACCAACACCAGGACAACCGCAATAAAGGATAAAATCGTGCCCAGAGGCAGTTCATCGAACATCTGGAACATCGCCAATGGTACCGAGGTCAGACCATCTGTGCCCAAGGCGCCTACGCCATTTTGAATCTGTTCAATCGCGATGCCACCATAAACAGACATCCAGATCACGGTGACCGCGGTGGGTACTAGCAGCACGGCGGTGACAAACTCACGAACTGTGCGTCCCTTTGAGATGCGGGCGATAAACATACCGACAAAAGGTGACCAAGAAATCCACCACGCCCAGTAAAACACCGTCCAGCCCTGCAACCAGGCCTCATCTGGCCGGCCATGAGGGTTCGACAGCGGAATAATGTTTTTCAGGTAGGCGCCGACGGTTTGTGGGATGGTGCCCATTGATACTGCAAATGCAACCAAAGCCACAAACGCCAGCAGCAGAAACGCAATGATCATATTGATATTCGACAGCAGTTTCACGCCGCCTTCCAGTCCTCGGATGACCGAGATGATGGCAAGCAGTGTGACCACGACGATGACAATGATCTGCAAACCAAGTCCAGCGCTGAAGCCAAAGACATGACCAATACCCGCCGATGCCTGTTGTGCGCCCAGGCCCAAAGAGGTGGCCAGACCAAAAAGGGTTGCCAGTACCGCCAGGATATCAATGATGTGTCCGGGCCAACCCCAGGTATGGTCACCGAGAATTGGATAGAATGCGGATCGAATCGACAACGGTAAGCCCTTGTTGTAGGCAAAGAACGCTAAAGAGAGTGCGACAACGCCATAGATCGCCCAAGGATGCAGGCCCCAGTGGTACATCGTAGCGCCTAACGCCATGCTGGCTGCTTCTGGAGAATAAGCCTCCACACCCAATGGTGTTTCATACCAGCCGGTAAAATAAGCGACCGGTTCTGCAACACCCCAGAACATCAGGCCAATGCCCATGCCTGCGGCAAACAGCATCGCCAGCCATGACACAGTAGAGTGTTCGGCGGCTGCGTCACGACCACCAATGCGGATTTTGCCCCAGGGCGATATGGCCAAGCCCAGACAAAACACAACAAAGATATTGCCAGACCACATAAACAAAGCGTCGAACTGGGCAATGATGTCCCACTTCAAACCGTCCAGAAGCGATTTGGCTGACTCCGGGTCGCTCACCAGCGTGGCGATCAGGAACAAAATAATTAAACCGGCGCTGATACCAAAAACTGGGTTATGAATGTCAAAGCCCCATTTCTGTACGTTGTCCTGACCAACGGTATAGTCTGTATTTTCGATACTGTACTTATCAGTTGAAGTACCCATTTTTTCCTCCCAGTGAATAATTGTTTTTAAAAATACGTATATTTACCGTAAATCGCAACCAATCGATCAAAATATAGTCAATTTTGACGAATTTTGTGTGTTTTCTGCGTTGGTGGAATGTTTAGAGATGTAAATAATTAGAGGGCGGTAACAGTCAATGATTTAAGCTGTTTCCTGCCTGTGGGTAAGGAATAACACCGTCGGTCAAAGGCTTGTACGATCGCTTTTATGACTTTAATTTGGCGAAGGGATGGTGACTTCCAAGGCCAATCTCCACCCAGTCGTGGCGAATTCGGGACTTGCGTCTAAACTCAAGGGTTTAGTTTCCGAAAAATGCCGCCCCGTCGTTTTATCGACACATTTTTACTTTAGGATGGGGGCTTTGTGAACTAAGTGCGACTGACGTGATCCTATACGGGTAACCACGTACGACGCCTGAAGGCAGTTATTGAATAATAAGAAAGGGGGCGAGATGACAGCGCATCTCACGGAACTTCCCACAGAAGCGATATTGGATTTTCACCGCGTTCGGCAAGACAGCGAACGGTTGGCCGAACCCTATTCTGAAGCGGACCAGACGATACAGTCTATGCCCGATGCGAGCCCGGTAAAATGGCATCTGGCGCACACCACCTGGTTTTTTGAAACCTTTTTATTAAAGCCGTTCCTACCAGAATATCGCGTATTCGATCCACATTATGAAGTCCTGTTCAATTCCTATTACAACAGCGTCGGTGAGCAGTTTCCGCGCCCGCAGCGCGGGTTAATTTCGCGCCCCGGAAAAGATGAGGTATTGCGTTACCGGCAGTACGTGAATCAGCAAATGGATCAACTGCTGGCGTCCCCGCCTGCAACCGTGCAACAAACACTCGCACCTTTGTTGGAGCTGGGTCTTCATCATGAGCAGCAACATCAGGAATTGTTAGTCACCGATATTCAGCATGCTCTGTCGATCAATCCACTCAGTCCGGTGATTACAAAACCAGTCGACCCGTTTCCGCCAGTGTCGGCGTTAAATTGGGTGTCTGTTGAAGAAGGCCTATATGAAGTGGGTTTTCGGGGGCGTGGGTTTAGTTTCGACAATGAACTCCCGCGGCACCAGGTTTATCTTTATGGGTTCAACGCCGCTGACCGGCTGATTACCAATGCAGAATTTCAGGCCTTCATGCTCGACGGTGGTTACGACAACCCACTGTATTGGCTTAGTGAAGGTTGGGCTTGGAAACAGCAGCAAGCGATTCAGGCGCCACTGTATTGGAAAGCGCGAAACGGCGATTGGTTTCATTATAGCTTGGCTGGTTTAACCCCTGTCGATCCGAATGCGCCAGTTACGCACGTCAGTTATTTTGAGGCCAACGCCTACGCCAATTGGGCAAGGGCGCGTTTGCTGACTGAATTTGAATGGGAAGTGCTGGCGCAGGTGGAACCACATATTCAACACACCTATAACCCGGACCAATTGCAACCCGCTCCAGCACCACGCACCGCCGTGCAACAGTTATATAACTGTTTGTGGCAATGGACCGGCTCCCAGTATTTGCCTTATCCCGGGTTTAAGACGCCGGAAGGGGCTGTTGGCGAATACAACGGAAAATTTATGAGTAACCAATTTGTCCTGCGTGGAGGCTCCTGTGCGACGCCGCCAAACCATGTGCGGGATAGCTATCGTAACTTTTTTCCAGCAACGGCCCGTTGGCAGTTCACCGGTATAAGGATCGCAAAAGATGACTGAGTTAAACGTAAAACGGCAGGCGTTGGTTAATACGGCGGATCAGTTTCTGCTGGATATCTATGGCGGTTTGTCGCAACCGCAGAAATCGCTGCCTTGCAAATACTTTTACGACGAAAAGGGCTCGGAGTTGTTTGACCAGATTTGTCAGACCGATGAGTATTACCACACGCGAACCGAGCTGAAAATCCTGGATGATATTCTGCCGACGGTTGCTGGGATGATTGGCCCCTATGTGGATATTCTGGAATTCGGGTCCGGTGCCGGTATTAAAATTCGCAAGCTCATCAACGCACTTGAACATCCTCGCAGTTACACACCGATTGATATCAGCGAAGAAATTCTTTTATCCAGTTCGCACGCATTGCAGCAGGAATACCCGGAATTGGAAGTGCATCCGGTGGTTGCGGATTATCTTTCGCCAATCGAATTGCCGGCATCCTTTGCGGATGAAACGGCGCACCGAAAATTGGTGTTTTTCCCAGGTTCAACGATCAGCAATTTTGATATGCCCGATGCCATTCACTTTCTGAAACACATTCGCAGTTTGTTGTCGCCGGGCGATGCTCTGTTAATCGGTGTCGATTTAGTGAAGCCCGTCCCGCGGTTGTTGGCGGCTTATAATGACCGGCAGGGCGTCACAGCTGCGTTTAACCTTAATCTGTTGCATAGGATTAAAGCGACTTACGATACAGACTTGAACGTCGATAATTTCTGGCACCATGCGCTGTATAACGCCGAGAAGCACCGCATTGAAATGCATCTGGTCAGCCGAGTCGCGCAAACAGTGACGATACAGGGGCAGTCTTTTGTTTTTAAAGAGCGCGAAACCATTCACACGGAAAACTCCTATAAATTTTCCATTGAAGGTTTCCGCATGATGGCTCTGAACGCGGGCTTTGACAGCACGGAATGCTTTACCGACGACGCTAATCTGTTCTCTGTGCATTTTTTAACCGCAACCTAAGCGCCGTTCGCGGCAATCAGCTGGATGACTATGTGCCATACTTCACAGTCTGAACATTCCTGCCATGGCTGAAATTGCGCTCATTGACCAGTCAGAGTAATGTCAGCGGGTTATTTGGTTGAGGTAATGTGAGTGAAATACCGTTTAGTCAGTCTGGGTAAATTAAAACCGGGCGTGAATGAGAAAGACGCACTTCCGGCGTTGATGAAATTAACCAAACTGCCCGAGCTGACTGTGCGGAAGAAACTGCTGGCGGGCAAGCGCACCTCATTGATGACCAGCGCGGATGTCAATAAGATCGCCTCGGCAAAAGGGCGTTTTTCCGCCGTAGGTTTACTGTTGGAAGTCGTTGAAGTAGCCGATGCTCCGTCACCGACCGTCGCCGAACCCCAGAAAGCTTCGTCCTGGAAATTCGCCCGACACTTCAAACGGCTGGTCTGGTCTTTCGTGGCAGTATTGGTTCTGTTGCTGGGCGCTGCCGGTGGTCTCTGGTATTGGTTGTTTATGATGCCGGACCCAAACGCCTCACAGGTCGAATCCGCGCTGGTTCATGATCAAACATTGGCGGTCGCCAATATCGACTTTTCCCAACTCAAGAAACTTGAGCAGCTGACCAGAACCCAAGTATTGGATTTCTTTAACCCCGATGCAGATGCTAATCTGCTGGTTGATGTGTTGTCCATGGCAGCGACCGATCAGCTGACTTTGAATCAGGCATATATTGTTGCGCTGGCCAGCAGCGGCGGCAATCGGGTTGATGGCCTTGCGGTGGTCACGGGTCACTTTTCACCGGAGCAGTGGCGTGCGCAGATCAGCCGTTATTTTGATATGGGAAACCCTGAGCAGGGAATTACTCCGATGCAACCGAAAAAACAGGTCAATGCGGACCAATGTCCGTCTGAGGTGGTTGCCGGTGCTCAGCCTGTTTACGCCAAGCTCATTAAAGATCAGGTGGTCTTTGCGACCTCGGTTGCCGCCATTAATCAATTTGAGTCAAGACTCACGTCGGTGCCCGGTGCGGGAACGCAGCTGGCGCAGTGGCAGCAACTCAAAAAATTCAAATTCCTCAGTGCCATGGTCTTTTCGCCAACTGACAGCAGCAATGCCTTGCCCGGCATTGCCGGAATGATTGGTGGCCAAGTCGCCAAAAGCATTCCCAGTGTCAGCAGTCTCTCGTTGAGTGCTCAGGTTGACGTTATGGCGCGGGGCGTTCGGTTGGACGCTATGCTGAACAGCGCTGACAGCGCCTGGAATGCCCAGGCCAGTAACATGGCTAATAGCTGGATCGAAACCACTAAAAATAACAGCCGCGTGACCTCGGATGTCCTGTCGTCTTTGATCAATCAATTATCGATTCGTGCTGACGACACCAAGGTGGCCGCCAGTTGGTCGGTGAACCGGCATTCTCTGAGTGATTTAAAACATAGTCTGGAAAACAGTTTGGCTTCTCTGTTTGGCGGTTCCATGGTCAGTGTTGGCGCTGGTGAGACAGAAATCAACGACAAACCGATGAATTACAACCGGCCCATCAGTCTGGCGCAATTGCCAAGCTTCGACGTGCCAGAATACGGTGGCAAGCCTCTGTTTACCAATGGTCCCTTCGCGGTGGATGTGCAGGGTATCCGAATGCTCGACAGTGATTTTCTGGAAATGGCTGTCGACGCTAAAGCGGCGCTACCCACCCTTGAAGATACCTCCGGATTGGGCGAGTTGTTTCGTTATTCGCTGATGATTGACGACGTACTGGATCGCCAGGGGGGCAGTCTGCTCCGGGATGAACTTTGCGTTACCAATCCTGCGTTTTTTGGTGTTAAAAATCATGAACCCGAAACCCAGGGAACTGCTTTTTTTGAGCAAGCCTCGGCGACCAAACGAGTTCGGCTATCCGCTGATACCAATGTGTCTGATATCAGCCAGGTGCGCGGACGCTACCAGTTGGGTTATCCGGTTTCGGTGCAGAAACTGCCTGTAGAGCTGAAAGCGGGCGCGATGGCTTCCTTTGCAGGAACCCAGATTGAGATTGTCGCTTTGGGGCGCAGCAGTGTGCGCTACAAAGTGACCGGTAAGGCGGATCAGTTATTAGAAGTGCGTGGCCTGAATTCTCAAGGTCAGGTTCTGCGCGAGGGTTGGAAGTCAACTTTTGGTGCGTTATCCGATCAGAGCTATCGCGGCGAGGTGTCTGCTATTGAGCTGTATATCGCCAATGGTTTTGAACAGCGTAGCGTTGAATTCGTTTTGGACAATATTTTTGTCCGCGAAGGCGAGGGTGATGATGCGGTTCATCCGTTCGCGCTGTCCTATACCCCTGTGCAACGTGCAAAATGGAATCAGTACCAGTTTGTCGATATGCGTTTAGTCAAAGCCACGCCGGATCAATGGTCGATGGATGATCCTACTCAACGCGCTGTCGCAAATAAAGCCTGGCCTGGTGTCAAACTGTTTGTTACTCATAACCCTGACGGTTGGAATAACAATCCTCAAGCTCATGTGAACCTGCCGTTGTGGATTGAGCTGTATGCGTCCATGTCGTCACTGAGCTATCAATTGTCCGATCAAGAAGCGGTTGAGCAATTTGTACCGGTGCGGTTTCCGTATCGCCAAGATGAAGAAGGAGTTCGTTTGCTGCCCAGTCAGACCGTTCGGCAACAGCCTTTCGGCGTGGTGAATTTTGAATTCGATGCAGGCTACAAGGCCGGACAGCCGTTTAAAAACTTTGCTGGAAAGCTTACCCTGCGAATGCCTCTGACGCTGACAAATCAGGACTACCCATTTAACGACTTATGGAAAACCAAGCAGGTAAATGGCGTAGATGTGACGCTCGATAACGTCAGCCGGGGTACCTTTGCCGGGTATCACTTCGAACTAAGGGGGGATTTGAGTAACTTGATCGCTGTTCATGGCATCAATGAGTACGGAGAACGCATTGCTCCGTCTACTTTGAACTACCAGAGTGATGGCTATTGGTTGGTGACCATTCCCTTTCGTGACGAGCTGAATAGCCTGCGCATTGTCACTGCGACCGAGCAGGATGTGTTTGAGTTGCCGTTTCGTTTTTAGCGTCATGAACTGATTGAACAGGTCGGGATCATTAGCTGGGCCGGCCTGTTTGCGTCACGACCGACTATACTGTTTGTATGCATCAGCGAAATTTGACCCTTGAGTTGTAGGTGAATGCTATGCGAGCTGTATTTTTAGTCGTTTTAATATTTTTCTCTCAGGTCGTCGAAGCCAAGCCCCTCGTGCGATTTGCCATCGGTGATTGGCCTCCTTATGTTTCCGAGTTCGATCCCCAGGCTAGGCTGTTGGAGCGGCTAATTCGCGAGGCGTATGCCTCGCAGCATCTTTCAGTCACGTTTGATTATTTTCCCTGGAAGCGTAGTTACGAATACGTCCGACAGGGCGAATATGATGGCACTTTTCCCTGGAACTCTACTCAGCAGCGACGAGATGATTTTCTCATTCATTCTGTCCCTCTGGTTCAGGATAACGGGGTTTTCTTTCACCTGAAATCAACGCCGTTTGACTGGCAGGCTTTAACAGACATTGGCAAATATCGTGTCGGTGTGGTGGTTGGCTTCAAACAACAGGAGGTCTACCGGCGTTTGGGTATACAGGCTGAGCTGATTGAAACTGAAGAAGCCGCATTTAGAATGTTGATGGCGGGTCGTATCGATGTGTATCAAACCTCCAGACTGGTCGGTTTGACGACGGCGCGGCGGCTGTTTACAACCGATCAATTACAGCGACTGACCTATCACTCAAGGGCTGTGGAGGTGAATACCTATTTTGTATTGTTTGCTAAGCATTCGTCCAGAAGTGCGGAGCTGGCGGATGCCCTCGATGCGGGTTTGAGGTACCTTCAGGCCACTGGTCAATACGAAAGCCTGATGTTCCTAGAGAGTCCTGATGTATCGCCAATAAAGCCATAGCCAGAAGCCAAAAATTCTTAAGCGGCATCGTGAATTTGAAGAGAATTACTCATTCTCTTCGTGACATGCCTCACCCTGATTTCGGTTGCACAGGGCTGAATTGAATCAACTGAAGCACCTGTACCTCAAAAAAGGCCATCTTCTTAACGCATTAGACTTTAGTCGCATGCCACACCAGGTTGAAACGTTTTGACAGCAGAGTTCTTATTTTGATCTATGCTCCTTCTTATGCTGTAAGACTCAAGTCTAGGTGCCCTTATTCCAAATCAGGGCTCTGGCTAGTGTGTTTTAGGTTAATCGATAAAGAAAAATAGCTGTTAAGTTAAAATTATGTAGTGGCTGAATTTCAGTCTTTAGCGTTTTCACTGATATAACAAAGCTTATAAATTACATTTTAGTATAATAAAGGTCTTTTAAAATTTTCTTAATCGTTTAAGATTATTCACGCAAATGGTGCACAGTTTTCAATAGAGCCTGGGCTCAGATGATAGAAATACAACAAAAATAGGTGATTACGATGAAAAAAGTTCTACGAAGAAATGCGCTGGCTGTCGCGCTGACCACCGCAATGGCAGGCACCGTGATGGCTGCTGGTCATATGCCAGCCAAAGGCTCCGGTGATTATCACTGGGAATCTCTGGATGCTTTCAGCAAAATGGATCTTTCTGGGCAGACAGTGACGATTTCAGGCCCTTGGTTAGCGCCGGAAAACGCTATTTTTCAGGGTATCTTGTCTTATTTTGAACAGGCGACCGGTGCAAAAGTTGAATACACCGGTTCAGATAGCTTTGAACAGCAAATCGTTATTGATACACAAGCGGGTACACCGCCAAACATAGCAGTTTTCCCTCAACCGGGTTTGGCAGCTGATTTGGCTTCTCGTGGTTTGTTGCAACCTGTCGATACCAAAGTGCGTGATGCTGTGAAGAAGAACTATGCAGCAGCGGACTCTTGGATCGATTTGGCGACTTACGCAGACAAAAGCGGTAAAGATAATTTCTATGGCGTATTCTTCCGTGTCGACCTGAAAAGTTTGGTCTGGTACTCACCAGATAACTTTGAAGACAATGGCTACGAAGTGCCTGAAACCATGGAAGAGTTGATTGCGCTATCAGACAAAATGGTGAAAGACGGCAACACACCTTGGTGTATCGGTCTGGGTTCTGGTGCTGCTACCGGTTGGCCAGCAACCGACTGGGTTGAAGACATGATGTTGCGCACGCAGTCTCCTGCTGATTATGACCGTTGGGTCACCAATGACCTGAAATTTACCGATCCGAAAGTTGTCGAAGCCATTGAAACCTTTGGTAAGTTTGCATTGAATGATACCTATGTTGCCGGTGGGGCCGCAGCGGTATCGACGACGGATTTCCGTGACAGCCCTAAAGGTCTGTTCAGTGTTCCAGCTGATTGTATGATGCATCGTCAAGCAAGCTTTATTCCTGCGTTCTTCCCTGAAGGTACCGTAGTCGGTGAAGATGCCGATTTCTTCTACTTCCCGGCTTTCGCATCCAAGAACTTAGGTAAGCCAGTATTGGGGGCGGGTACTGTTGTCACAGTGGCTAAAGCCAACAAAGCAACCGACGCGGTTCTGCAATACCTGACAACACCGTTAGCTCATGAATTGTGGATGGCCAAAGGTGGCTTCTTAACGGCTCATAAGGGTGTGAATACGGACCTGTATATGGATGAAACGCTGAAGCGTCAGGGTGACATTCTGTTGAACGCAACCACATTCCGTTTCGACGGTTCTGACTTGATGCCAGGCGCTGTAGGTGCGGGTTCTTTCTGGACCGGCATGGTGGATTACACCAGCGGTGTTCCTGTTGATGAGGTTGTTGAAGAAATTCAAGACAGCTGGGACGCAATCAAGTAAGTTCTCAAGGGCCGCACATGCGGCCCTCCTTTCCTTTTACAGCTAATTATTAGTAGGGGGCCGTTGTGTTTCAACAACTCGTCAACGCTGCGATAGCAATTGTATTTGCTGTTGGTGGCAGTATTCTATTTTACGTCGGCAGTAACCTGTTGTTGGATAAATTCCTGACATCTGATGGTGCTCCTGCTGACAAGCAAATCAAACGCGACTCGCTCAGAGAAGGTATCCGCCCGTGGATCTTTGTCGGACCTGCGCTGGCGTTTTTGTTAGTCTTTTTGGTTTATCCCGTTTTTAAATCGTTGCAGCTTTCGTTCATGGACCGTGAAGGCGAAGAGTTTGTTTGGTTTACTAATTATGTATGGGCTTTTACCAGTGATGGTTTTCAATCGTCCATTATTAATAACTTGCTGTGGTTGATTATCGTACCAACAATGTCAACCATGTTTGGGTTGGTGATTGCGTATTTAACTGACCGTATATGGTGGGGCAAAATTGCTCGCACACTGATCTTTCTACCAATGGCCATTTCGTTTGTTGGCGCCTCTATTATCTGGAAATTTGTTTACGACTACCGTGGCCCCGGCTCGGATCAGATCGGTATTTTGAACGCGCTGGTGGTTGCCTTTGGTGGTGAGCCGAAAGCGTGGATCGCTGTGCCGTTCTGGAACAATATTTTACTGATGGTCATCCTGATCTGGATTCAAACCGGCTTTGCCATGGTCATTCTGGGTGCGGCCATTCGCGGCGTACCGGAAGATACTCTGGAAGCCTCAACACTGGACGGTGCCAGTGAGCTGGAAATCTTTTTTAAGATCGTGATTCCGCAGATTTGGGGAACCATTGTCGTGGTGTGGACCACCATTACCATTCTGGTTCTGAAGGTCTTCGATATCGTTTATGCCATGACGAACGGGCAGTGGGACACGCAGGTGCTGGCGAACCTGATGTATAACGAAATGTTCCGTAATGCCAACTCCGGTACCGCCAGTACCGTGGCCGTTATTCTGATGATCGCTGTATTGCCGGTGATGATCTACAACATTAAATCCGCTCGAGAAACTGAACAGTAAGGGGTTGACCGTGTCTATTGAAGCGCATAGTACAAAAACAGCGGCGGTGACCAAGCAAGCCATGGTAATTATCCTGGTTATGTTATGGACCATACCGACGGTCGGTTTATTGGTCAGCTCTGTTCGCGATAAAGATCAATTATCGGTGTCTGGTTGGTGGTCTGCGTTAACCGCCAGTGAAAGCCAGGAAGTGTATCGACTACCGAAAGAGGATGTTCAAACCCCGTCGGACAATGGTTATCTGATCGTTGATGAAATATTCGATGACCAATCTAAGGCCATCATTTCAACCTGGGGGCCTACCGCCAAAACCCTAAGTGATTTTGCCGCCGGGGAAACCATGACACTGGATGATGGTAGTCAAATGACTGTCAATGAAGATGGTTCCATCGAATGGGTTAACGATGAGCCGTTCACGCACAATCGCGGGCCCCGAGTGTTTTATCAGGTGAAAACACCTCCGAGATTCACACTGGATAATTACCGTGAAGTCTTAAAATCCGAAGGGGTCGGTCGAGCTTTTATCAATACCTTTACGGTGACGATTCCTGCGACCTTTATCCCTATTCTAATCGCCGCATTTGCTGCTTACGCTTTGGCCTGGATGCGGTTTAAAGGACGTTTGTTTTTCCTCGCGATGATTATTGGTTTGATTGTTGTGCCACTGCAAATGAGCTTAATCCCTGTTTTGCGGTTGTTTGCGGATATTGGCGCCATCACCGGAATGCCTTCCAAGTCTTACATCACAGTTTGGTTGGCGCACACCGGCTTTGGGTTGCCTTTGGCAATTTATCTGTTACGCAATTACATGGCTAGTTTGCCTAAAGATATCATAGAGTCTGCCTATATGGACGGCGCCACGCATTTTCAGATCTTCATGAAAATGATTCTGCCTTTATCGATGCCCGCTTTAGCGTCCTTTGCCATTTTCCAGTTTCTCTGGGTATGGAATGATCTGTTGGTTGCCGCTGTGTTCCTTGGACAGGGCGAAGGTAAGACGGTAATGACGCAGCAATTGATTGAACTGTTAGGTTCACGTGGCGACAACTGGGAGATTCTCACCAGTGGTGCCTTCATCTCTATTGCTGTACCGATTGTGGTATTCCTGTCGATGCAGAAATATTTTGTCCGTGGTCTGCTCGCTGGTTCGGTGAAAGGGGGTTGATGCGTGACTGTAACCAATGACTGGTGGCGCGGTGCCGTTATCTATCAGATTTACCCACGTAGTTTTTGTGATGCGAACAACGATGGTGTCGGAGACATTCCCGGCATCATCAGCAGGCTCGACTACATTGCGGCCCTGGGTGTGGATGCCATCTGGTTATCGCCCTTTTTTACCTCGCCAATGAAAGACTTCGGTTATGACGTCGCTGATTACTGCGATGTGGATCCGTTGTTTGGCGATATTGAGGATTTCAAGCAGTTGGTGGCACAAGCGCACGATCGTAAGTTAAAGGTAATTATCGATCAGGTGTACAGTCATACTTCGGATCAGCACGCCTGGTTTGCTGAAAGCCGACAGAACAGGACCAATGCCAAAGCCGATTGGTATGTCTGGGCTGACGCTAAAGCAGATGGTACCCCACCGAACAACTGGTTATCGTTATTTGGTGGCTCTGCCTGGCAGTGGGACACGCGCCGTCAGCAATACTATCTGCATAATTTTTTAACCAGTCAGCCGGATTTAAACTTCCATAATCGGGACGTGCAGGACGCCATCCTGGACGCCGCGCGTTTTTGGTTGGACATTGGTGTCGATGGATTCCGCCTAGACGTGGTTAACATGTATTTTCATGATGCCAGCTTGGCTGACAATGAAATCGCGGACACACCAGACAAAATGTTTGTGGGCATTGCGGAAACCAATCCATTTGCGCGACAGCATCACATGAATCAGATGTGTCGTCCGGATAATTTACAGTTTCTGCAGCGATTGCGTAGCGTATTAGATAAATACCCTGGCTCGACAACCGTCGGTGAAATTGGTGCGCCACACGCACTGGATATCATGGCAGCCTATACCGAAGGTCGCGATAAGCTGCACATGGCCTATACCTTCGAACTCTTGGGTGAAAAGCATTCGGCGGATTATATACGTCAGACCATTGATCAATTGAATGCTAAATTGGTGAGCGGCTGGCCCTGTTTGGCGATCAGCAATCACGACGTGATACGCAGTGCCTCACGCTGGAGTCCGTCTGGTGATGTCATTCGTTCTCAGGCAGAAGCCATGTTGGTTTTTCTGCTGACGCTGCGCGGCAGTGTCTGCCTGTATCAAGGTGAAGAGCTGGGGTTCGCAGAAGGTGATGTTCAGTTTGAACAACTCCAGGATCCGTTTGGTGTCGAATTCTGGCCTGAGTACAAGGGTCGTGATGGCTGCCGAACGCCAATCGCGTGGGATACCAGCGTTAATAGCGGTTTTAATCAGGGGGCACAAACCTGGTTGCCTATTGACCCGCGGCATGCGGCGCAACCCGCCTTGGCGCAACAGGCAGACGACGATTCCATGTTTCAGTTTACGGCGCGATTGTTGGCTTGGCGAGCGCATCAGCCGGCGATAGTGCAGGGCAGCTTTGAATGGTATCCTACCGACGCGAACGTGTTGGCCTATGTGCGTCAGGACGCGTCGCAAGCTGTCCTCGTCATGGTCAATCTTTCTGATCAGCGGTTCGAGGTCCCCGAACCGGAAGGCTATACCCAGGTGTCAGGTGCGCAGCATCCTCACGTTGTTGAAGCCTTCTCATATAAAATATATGAAAAGAAATTGCAGTAATGAGCCGTAAAAATCCCGACAAAAAAGCACCGCCACCGCGACTGACTGTTAAGGAGGTCTCGGAAAAGCTCGGGGTTTCTACCGCCACCATTTCCAATGCGTTCAACCGGCCGGATCAGCTGTCGGTTGAATTGCGTTCCCGAATCCTCAGAGAATGCGAAAAATTAGGCTATTTCGGACCAAACCCTGCCGCCCGCAGTTTGCGTACTGGCAGTACCGGTGTGGTGGGTGTCATGCTGGCCGAAAACATGTCCTACAATTTCAAAGACAGTTGCGCCATTGAGTTTCTGGAAGGTGTCGCTTCGGTGTTGGATGAACAGAAAAAGAATCTGTTGTTGATGCCCGGACGGCAGGAGTTTTACGCGCAATCGAGCCTTGAGGCTATTCCTGACCGGTACATTATCTACGGACCGCCGAGAGACCTTGTTCTGTTGCCCCGTATTGAAGCTCAGCGCAAACCCATTGTTACGGTCGATTTCAGTTTGCCGAACCACCTGGCACTGAACGTCGACAACTACCGCGGTGCCAAAGAAAGTGCCCAGCGTTTGTTCGCCAAGGTCGGCCAAGACATAGCCATTATAGGCTTGCGCTTGACCTTGACCGATAAATTTTTGCGGCTTGATAATCACCAATTACATGACTTCGAGATGTCCGTGTCCCGTCAGCGTTTGGACGGTTATCTCGACGCTGCTAAAGAAGCTGGCATTGAGATTTCCAATGATCATATTTGGAGTACACCCGAAAGTACCTGGAACGAAGGGGTAAAGGCAGCGCGCAACGCACTGATGAATACCCCGGTGCCCAAAGGTCTGTTGTGTCAGTCCGACCAGCTCGCATTGGCCGCTCTTTCAGTTGCCCGTGAATTGGGCATCCGTGTGCCGGAAGATCTGAAAATCGTTGGCTTCGATGGCATCCCTGAAACGGTCCGTTCACACCCAACCTTATCGACCGTGCAACAGCCTTCGTTCGAAAAAGGTCAGTTAGCTGCCATGATGGTGCTGTCGCCAGATAACTTCAGTTCACGGGTATTACCGGTCACCTACATTGACCGGGAAACAACCGCTTAAGGCTCTCCCTAGGCATTATTTTGCTTCGAAGCCGTGCGATCGGACGGCATTCGTCGCCTTAGAGTTCAGTCAGGAGAGCGCCAAATCCACCAGTCTACAACCGATTGAAGGTTGAGCAGTTCCATAGCATAGAATATTGCTCGAAAAGTGATCTTAGGTTGAGTATCTTTAAGTATATTGAAAACCTTTACCATCGCCAAAGACGGCATTATGCAATGGATTTGGGTATGTCGATCTTAAAGAGATTAATCGGATTCTGCTAATCGTATTACTAGGAGTACTTACTTTTATTGGCTAGTAGCAGTTGACAGTGATTGAAGGGAATTAAGCAGATTAATGAAAAATTCTAACCTAGTGAAATTTAAAATGGATCCAGTTCCTTTTTGTATCTTCAAAGAGCAGATACAAGGTGAGCTCATCGCTGATTCTGCTGTACGAAATAGTAGATTGAAATCTAAACAGGTTGCGAAAATAACTGGCCAGCAGTTGGAAGATGGCTCCTGGGATAGATTTCATACATTAAGCACTCGCTCCATTAAAAAAATTACAACCGAAAATGCTGTTAAGCGATTGCTTATACTTGGATTAGGGAAAGATGATCTCCCGTTGAGGAGAGCCTTTAGTTATATGGAAAAATATTTGCTTCGAGAAATTGATTATCGTGATGATAAAGAAAACCTTAGTGATTGGAGAGAAATAAACGAATTGTTTTCCGCTGCCTGGATGTTAGAAATTGATAACTCAAGTAGTATTGCAAATCGGGTTGCAGATAAATGGGCGATGCTAATAACCCAAAGTTTCACCCAGCAGGAGTTCAATTACCGAGATTATCTGGCAGCATTTAAAAAGATATTTAAGGTTGATGCAGGAAAAAGAGTCTGGAACTTGGAGTGCTTCCATGTTGTTTCAATTGCTAGAGGTCGATTGGAGCCAAAAACCGAAAATAGATTTATAAAACACATTTTGGGTGGGGATAAGGGGTTGTACTATTTAACAAGTTGCGGGAAATTAGACTCAATTCCCTCGGAATTTATGTCCCGGAATGCAGTAAGATTTATATGGTCACATTATTTCTTAAGCAGATTTCCTTCATACAAAAAATACAGCGAGCCTGTTTGTAATTGGCTCAAGATCAATAGGCTTGAGGATGGGCTATGGGATTTTGGGCCAAAGTCAAAAGATGATGTTTTTCTGCCTTATTCCGATTCGTGGAGAATTCATATCAATAGAAAGATTGATTCGACAATCTTGGTTGAAAATTATTTACAAAGTGTAAGTGCCTATTAGAACTTAGGGGGCCCTTTGATGGATTCAAAGCTCCTCAGCCCTGTCTGATCAAGGAAGGCGCGACGCGTTTGTTGCAGGTAATAGCGAGTTCTTTTACAGCGTGCAGCAGTGCTCAGTTTTTAATCTGATAGATCCGAAGGGCGGGGTCGAAATAGTAAAATCCTTTGTTTAGTCCATTGCCAAGATAGTGAATGTTACCTCGAAACTTGCGAATTTCCGAACTCGCTAAGCTAGATGGGCACTATGCAGAGGTGGCCTAGGATTTCATTTCGAGTTATTAACGTATTGTTCATTCAGTAAATGTACATTTTTGGTACTTAGGTAGATCGAAAGCGAGTTTTCGCGCTATTTCATTCGCAGGTTTAATGTCAGTCTTTCTGCGCTTCTTAAAAAAAGTCCCGGCCAGCGGCCGGGACAAACCCAGCATTGCCTAGCAACACTCTATGAAGCTGTTGAGGTGGGAATCGCTGTGCGCTTCCAAGGTTGAATCTCCAACAGAAACGGCAAACATACCCGCCGCCTTAATAGCCTTTAATCCAGCAACAGCATCTTCGAAGGCTATGCAGTTTTCCGGGTGTACGCCTAAGCCATAGGCGGCATACAGGAAAATATCTGGTGCAGGTTTGCTGCGTGCCAATGAAGGGTTGGCGATGTGGTCAAAACTGTCGGTGAGCTGTAAGGCGTGCAGGATATCTGGTGCATTTCGACTTGCGGATGCCAATCCGATTTTAATGCCCTGGGCGCGTAGATTTTGCAGGTAGGTCCGCACTCCCGGAAGTACGTCTTTCGACGTAAGCTGTTGCAGTAGCTGTCGGTAGTAGCTATTTTTTTCGTCGGCCAGCGCGATTTTCTCAGGGTCGCTAACCTTCCGATTACCCAATTTCAGAATGAATTCCATGGATGCCATCCGGTCGACGCCTTTAAGTTGTTCGTTGTCAGCGTGATTAAACTCGATCCCCAATTTGTCTGCGGTGGCTTTCCACGCCTGAAAATGCAGAGGGGCGGTGTCGGTGATCACTCCGTCGAGGTCAAAGATGGCGGCTGAATATGCGCTGCTGTCTATCATGTTTGTTACCCTAATCAGGCTGGCAGTTAAGTTGTTGTTTGTGTACGTAACGCAAAATACATGGAAATTTTAAATGGTGAATTAGCCGGACGGCGAAAACTCTTCGCCGGAAGTTCGATCGGTTTCTTCACTGTTTTCGCAGGAATCTTTTTCCGTGTTTTTCGCGCATTCCTTTGCATATTATAGACTCGCTGTCTTTAAACTCTGTTCAACATGTAGCGGTTTGCCGTTAAGCAGTACTGTTAACGCCTCACCTGAACACAGCTCAAAAGATGCCTCCTGGTGATCGAGCGTGATGGCTATTACTCGTCCCTGATAACTCACCTTGAACGACAGCGAGCGCCAGGCTGCAGGCAACGAAGGGCGGAAGCTGAGCTGTCCCGAGGCATATCGAAGACCGGCAAACCCTTGTACTGCGCCCATCCAAATGCCACCCATCGCTGCTGTGTGCACACCGTAATAGGTGTTGTGGTGAGTATCTTCCAGGTCGAGGTGCATGGTGGTGCGGTAGTAGTCGTACGCTTTCTCTGCATAACCAATTTCGTTGGCAATGACGCCATGTACACAAGTCGATAAGGTTGAGTCATGCGTGTTAATCGGTTCGTAATAATCAAAACACCGTTTTTTGGTATCCGGGTCAATGTCATCACCCGCTAACAGCAACGCGAGAAGGGTGTCCGCTTGCTTCAATACCTGGTGTCGGTAAATGACCAGTGGATGAAAGTGCAACAGTAGCGGGTATTTTTCCGTTGGCGTGTTTTTAAAATCCCACCTTGGTTTTTGCAGAAAACTGTCGTCTTGCGCATAGATTTGTTTGTCGTTGTCATACGGCAGGTACATGGTGTTGGCTGCTTGTTGCCAGTGGATGATTTCCGTTTCCTGGAGGTTGATACGCATCATTAATTCGTGGGCAAAAGCCGGTTGTTCGCTGAGCAATATTTGGGCAAGCTCGCAGGCCCAGCGCAGATGCTCCTGTGCCATTTTATTGGTGTAAAAATTATTATTAACGACCGCCGTGTATTCGTCGGGTCCGGTAACCGAAAATATCCGGAAATGTCCATCTTCACCACTGTGACCTAAGTCGAGCCAGATGCGGGCTGTCTCCAGAACCAGTTCCGCTAGTCCTTCCTTTAAAAAGGCGTAATCTCCCGTGGCCTGAAAGTAACTTTTACTGGCATAAGCGATGTCAGCGTTGATGTGGTATTGCGCCGTGCCAGCCGGGAAATAGGATGAGCATTCTTCACCGCCAATGGTGCGCCAGGCGAAAAGAGCGCCTTTGGAATGCCCCATTTCACGCGCCCGTTGTTTCGCAGAGGCGAGCGTGCTGACGCGATATTGCAGCAAACTTTTTGCCATATCCGGGTGGCTGAACAACCAAAAAGGGAAAATATAGGTTTCAGAATCCCAAAAATAGTGGCCGTCGTATCCGGCTCCGGTTAAACCCTTGGCGGCGATACTGCTAAGCCCGTCTCGTCCGGTGGATTGAAAAAGGTGAAACAGGGAAAAACGTGTGGCGTACTGGGCACCATCATCGGAGTCAATTTGGATGTCCGCCGTCGACCAGAAGTCACGCAGAGCTTTAGACTGTGCGGTTAAGAATTCGTCATGAGTCAGTTGCGCCAGTTGCTGAGCACTGCGCCGTGCATTATTAAGCAGTTCGTCCCCAGCGTGCTTACGTGAGTCGGTGTAACTGACCGTGCTGATGACTCGGCTGAGTTTACCTTCGCTCACGTTCAATGACACCTGATGTGCTGAGCGCTGCTCGCTGTGCTCCGAGGTAATTTCGGCCGCATCTGTTTGGGTCGTCATAAACGCGACAACATCAATGCCGCTGTTGCGTGTACGGTAGTGATAGTAACTACCGTCGCTTGCGTGATGCTCCGCTTGTCGTAGCCAGTTTTCAGCGGGAATGGTTCCACCTTTTCGTGGGTCATCCACATCGTTTAACGAGCTGTTGGATGGATCGAGGACGCTCCGGACCGTTACTGTTCCGTGGAAATTCAAAGGCCGGATTGTGAGCTGGGCTCTTGCGGCAGATTCATCCAGATGCGATGCAGCTCGTTGGAAGCTGATTTCCAACGCTTCGCCGGTCGGGCATTGCCACGTAAGGGTGCGTGTATAAGCCCCTGTCTGAAAGTTCAGTTCGCGTTGGTAGTCAGTGACCTGCTCTGGTGCGAAGGTAAAGCGCACGCCGTTCAATTCAATTTCAAAATACTGCCGTGGTACCGGAATAATGCGGTGGCAATTCTTTGCGAAGCCATAAGCAGACTCATCGTACTCAATCGGCAATGATTCATAGACCCCATTGAGAAAGCAGGCGGCCGATGTGTTTGGTGTGCCGTCTGGGTAGCCTTCATCAAAGTATCCTCGTATGCCCAGGTAGCCATTGCCCACGGCAAACAGGCTTTCTTTATAAGCTGCGTCAGCAGCCCTGAAGCTGTGTTCGCGATAGCACCAAGGGTCTGCTTGTGGAGTTTGGTTCATGAGGGGGGTCCTGTCAGAATTAACTAAAACGATTAAGATTCTAATTCGTTATCGGTTAAAGTCCAGTTTTTCCTTATAAAGTTTAACTATTGATCGCTTTGAACAACTCATATAAGTCATATTAGGTGGTTTGAGGCATTTTTATACCCCTTGGTTATATTGTGCTTTTGCGCTGGAAATTTCCGGATCTATTAACTAGAATCGTTCAAACTTAAACGATTAAGATGATAAGTATGAACATCGACTATGAAACTCAACAAACCTTGGAACGGGTCTGGTCCGGTTTGCGCTTCGTGAAATGGAAGAAAACGGACATTGCACGGTTTAAGCAGCGCTATGACGCCTACTTTCCACGGCTTTTCCAGCAGTTGTTGCCACTTTATGGTCATCATTACGATCTTTTTTATTACTTGACCAAATTGTGTCAGCATCTGGCGGATGCTTTTCGGCAAACAGCGGTAGAGCAAGACGCTCAAGAATTGTGGTACCGCAGTGAAAAGATGGTGGGCATGGCGCTTTATGTGGATCTGTTTGCGGATGACCTCTCCGGTTTGATGAGAAAAATCCCCTATTTAACGTCGTTAGGTGTCAACTATCTGCATCTTATGCCGCTTTATAAAGCGCCAGCAGGCAACAGCGATGGTGGGTACGCCGTCAGTGACTACCGGGTGGTGAACAGCAAGCTAGGTACCGTGGCCGATCTGTCTGCTTTGGCGGATGCATTGCATGAACATGGCATTAAATTGGTGCTGGATTTTGTGTTTAATCACACCTCAGACGAACACGAGTGGGCGCAAAAAGCTCTGTCTGGTGAGCAGCGGTTTCAAGAGTTTTATTACTTCTTCGACAACGAAAATGAGGTGAAAGCGTACAACGAAACCGTGCGTGAAATTTTTCCGCAGGTTCGGCGTGGCAGCTTCACCTACCTTGAACAACAGCGGCAGTGGGTCTGGACAACCTTCAATTCCTTTCAGTGGGACCTGAACTACAGCAACCCTGATGTGTTTGTCTCCGTCGTCGATGAAATGTTGTTTCTCGCGGGTTTAGGTTGCGACGTTTTGCGTCTGGATGCGTTAGCGTTTATCTGGAAAGAAAAGGGGACCGTTTGTGAAAACCTTCCTAAAGCGCACACCTTAATTCGGGCGTTTAACAGCTGTTTGCGTATCGCCGCACCACAAGTGTTATTCAAGAGCGAAGCCATTGTGCATCCGGATCAGGTGTTGGAATACATCGACCGCGATGAATGCGAACTCTCTTACAATCCGCTGGCGATGGCGTTGCAATGGGAAGCATTGGCGACCCGCCACACGGCGTTGTTGACTCGTTCCCTGCAGAAGAGCTTTAACATTGCGGCGAATTGCGCCTGGGTGAATTACATTCGATGTCACGATGACATCGGTTGGACCTGGGATGATGCACTGTCGAACAGTCTGGGTATCAATGGCGGTGATCATCGGCGGTTTCTGAATCAGTTCTATACCGGGCAATTTCCAGGCAGTTTTGCCAGTGGGGTGCCGTTTCAGGAAAATCCCGTCAATGGCGATTGTCGCGTGTGCGGTACGCTCGCCAGTCTGACTGGTGTCGAACAGGCGCTGCAACAGCACAATGATCTCTATCTTGAGCATGCCTTAAGCCGGATAGCCTTGTTGAACGCCGTCAATCTCAGTCTAGGTGGCATACCTTTGCTGTATCAGGGCGATGAACAAGGTGTGTTGAACGATTTCGCGTACTTAGATGACGCAGATAAACGCGACGATGCCCGTTGGGTCAACCGAAAACACTTAACTGAAGCTGATTTCTCTGCTGTCCAACAGCCGGATACGGTCAACGGGAAAATTTTTGCGGAGTTAAAGCGGTTGATTGAACTGCGTACCCAACACTCGGCATTTGGCTCTGCCTCGACTCACATTCTGAACGCACCGAACCCGCATGTGCTGAGTTTTGTGCGGCGTCATGACGATGGCAGCGCGCTCTGGGTCTTGGCTAACTACAGCGAACATGAGTTCACTTTATATCATCTGGGAGATGATGAATTGGCAGGCCAGCCTATGACTGATTTGATCAGTGGTGCCAATCTGCACGCTGCAGATCTGCACTTCACAGCCTATCAGGTGTACTGGCTGACAACACAGTCTTAACCATTTAAAGAGTGCGAGCGATGAAAACAAAAACAAAAACGACCCAATCCAAAACCAAGAACTTCATGTCTCTGTTGTGTCTGTTCGGGCTGTGCTTGTCTGCACAGGCAGTCGCCGAAACGCTGACCATAGCCTGCGGTGCAGTTGGGCAAGAACGTCAGTATTGTATTGACAGCGTGCAACGTTGGAGTGCGCTGACCGGACACGACGTCAGTGTGATCAATACGCCGGATTCCTCCAGTGATCGCCTGGCTATGTATCAACTGCTGCTGCGCGAACGGCACGATACCGTTGATGTGTTTCAGATCGATGTGGTTTGGCCGGGCTTATTGCACAAATATCTGCTCGACCTGAGCGACTATATCCCGCTTTCCGACATCAATGCACACTTTCCGGCGTTGATTGCCAACAACAAAGTGGACGATCGATTGGTCGCCATGCCGTGGTATGTCGATACCGGTTTACTGTATTACCGAAAGGATCTGCTGCAGCAATATGGCTTGGAGGTGCCCAAAACCTGGCCTGAGTTACGAAGTATTGCGCAGAAGATCGTTGACGCTCAACGAGTGAATAACCCTGGGATGACGGGCTACGTATTCCAGGCAGACAGTTACGAAGGCCTCACCTGTAACTTTGTCGAGTGGCTCGGCGCCGCCGGTCGCGGCACGATGATCTCCCCACAGAAAACAGTCGATTTAAATCACCCAAAATCCGCTGGGGTGCTTGATTTTATGCGTTCGATGGTTCGCAGTCCATTGACACCAGATACCATCCTTGAGTTCCGAGAAGAGGATGCTCGAGCCGTATTTCAGGGTGGTAATGCCGTGTTTATGCGCAATTGGCCTTACGCATGGAACTTGGCTCAACAGTCCGATTCAGTGGTCGCGGGAAAAATCGGAGTTGCGCCCTTGCCTGGCATGACCGAGCAAACTGCTGGTGCCGGCACCTTGGGCGGTTGGCAGTTGGCTGTCACCAAATATACCCGTCACCCCCAGTTGGCAGCGGATTTGGTTAACTTTATGACGAGTACTGCTGAGCAGCGCACACGATTGGCGCTGGGGTATTTTCCGACGCGTAACTCACTGTATCAGCAAATTCCTTCTGCGGATATTCAACCTCTGTTTGATGCCGTCGGAACGACATTGGAAACAGCAGTCGCCCGCCCTGCGACCCAATTAGGAAAGGACTATAAGGACGCATCAAGAGCAATCTACGTTAAGGTTCACGATTTTCTGGCGCAGGAGGCGGGCACCGGTGCGGAGTTATTGGATGTGTTGTCGGATGAAATCGAACACGTTTCGATGGGGCGAGTTGTTCATAACTGATTGAATAGGAGGTTCAGTTTCGCGCGAAGCAGCCGATGATAAAACAATAAAACCAAACGCAGTGAGCAGCGGATTTTGGGTCTACACTCAACAGATCCTTGTTGTACTGCAAAAAAATCAGGTGGGTCTTTATGCAAATCACGGTGGTATTAAGAATTATTATTGGCCTGGCGATATCTGCCTTTTTGATTGTTTTCTTGGCGGTAGCGGCCATGGTGAATCAGGGCCGTGTTAAGGCAGAGCTGTCCGCCTTGACGGACAGGGCTTTACCGGCGGTCAATCAGGCTTATGAACTAGCGTTGGCCTTGCAGACAGCAAATCGAGCCGTCACGCAGCATGCCAGTATTGTAGATGATGCTCAATTACAGTTGCGGGAACAGCAATTTCAGCAGGCTATGGCGCTGACCCAGGTAAACATAAACGCACTGGACCGAGCGTTGAGTTTCAGCCCAAAGCATCGCCAGTCACTACAAAACCTCGCCATCGATATCAACGCAGCACTGGATGTCGGTGCACAACATATTGTCACCAAAAACAGTCTACTTTCCGCTCAATTTCGGTTTTCGACAAATTACGCCAATGTCTTGGCTCAATGGAACAACTACGAAGCTGATTCCAAAGTAATCGACCGGATTTTGGTGAATCTGAATAATCCTGCTAATGGTGAAGTTGGCAGTCCACGTACCGCAGGAGACGGTAAATATGTGCAGGACCGGATTCCGTTAGCGCGAGCCGTGTTCAATGCTTTACCGACGTTATCAACCCTGGAGGACGTAGATTCTGCACTGGAAGACATGGCCAAAAATGCCAGTCGAGTTAACACACGAATGCAGCGCATCAGTGAAGACAATGCACTGCTGCATGAGAAGTTTCTACCGTATGTAACCTTGATTAATGACGCCTCCGTTGCGGAGACCAGTGTTATTCATGACTATCGGCAGCGGTTGGAATGGCAGTTTTTGTCTGCACAGCAATTGAGTACCTTGGCGACTCAAGTAAACGATGTGCTTGCCGAGCTGACAGTGATGATTGAACAACTGAATGCGGTCGCTGATGACAGTGTGGTTAATATCGATAACACCAACCAAAGCGCCCGCACAACGTTGGTCATTGTTTCGGTATTGGCGCTGGTCATTGCCAGTATTGTCGGTATGACGACGGTGTTGGCCATCAAGAAACCTTTAACGCAAATCATGGTGGCCCTGGAGCAAATTGCCAGTGGCGATTTAACGGCCCGTTTAAATGTCACGCGACGCGACGAGTTCGGTCGCATTGCCTTGGGTATCCGTTCGCTAGTGGACAGTGTGAAAACCATTGTGTCGGAGTTAAAAGAAAATGCTGCATCGGTGCAAAGAAATACCCAGGAAGTGACTAACGTCACACAGGAAAACAGCCGCTTGTTAGACGATCAGCGAACTCAGTCTGCCAATGTGTCAGTTGCCGCAGAGGAGTTACACCAGTCCGCCATTCAGATATCCGACAGCGCGAAAGACAGTTCGCATCGCGTTGATGAAGTCAGCCGTTTGTTGTCTCAGGGGAATCAGAAACTGGATGCGAGTGTAGCCGCCATAAATGCATTGGTACAGGATCTGACAGACGCTTCCGGTGTGGTTAAAACTGTCGAGGTGGAGAGCGATAACATCAGCAAAATCCTGGAAGTGATTCAGGGAATCGCTGAGCAAACCAATTTGTTGGCGTTGAATGCCGCGATTGAAGCTGCTCGTGCCGGTGAGCAGGGTCGTGGGTTTGCGGTGGTTGCCGATGAAGTGCGGAACCTGGCCAGCCGGACTGCGCAATCGACCGAAGAAATCAACGCGATGATTTCATCGTTGCAGGCCAGCGCCGCCAAAGCGGCTACCATCATGGCAAGTAACCTGACCCGGTCGGATGATGTGGTAACCAACACAACAGAAACCCGTGAAGCGATCAGTCAGGTGTCCGTCGAAATTCATCAGATTGCCGATATCAGTGCGCAAATTGCCGCTGGTACTTCAGAGCAGCAAGAAAATGTCACACATGTATCGCACTCGATTGGACTGATTGCTGATTTATCCGAGCAAGTTTCGTCACGGGCCCATCAAAACCTGACCTCCTTTGAGCAGTTAATGGCATTAACCAATAAGCAAACGCGCTTGGCTGAAAAATTCAAAACGGACTAATGCTCTGCTATCAGTCCGTTTGTTAATCATGCCGGCAGTCGATATACGTCTACCATTCATGGTAAGTCCTCGAGCTTTATTTGGCGATTAAAGTTAAGACAACTCTGATTAATTCAAATCACCTCAGACCTATCAGATCGAAGTATGAGCGAGGCGTGTGTTGCAGGGAATGGCGAGTCCTTTTCAAAACACATAACAAAGCTCAGTCATCAATCTGAAGGTCCCGGAGGGCGAGGCTGAAATGGCAAATTTCTTTGTTAAGTTCTTTGCCAAGAAAATGAATATTGCCTGCAGAACTTGCCTCGAACTTTACGCATTTCTTCACCCGCTGAGGTAGATAGCAATTATTCAGAGTTGCCTTAATATTCGAAAACCTGGCGACATGGTTCAATTGCGCGTTTATTGTGATTAAGGACTGATCTGGGCAGACGATTTAATTTTGTTTCGTGCAGAATAAGTCTATCTGAGGATCTTTCTTTCCAAGGGGAGATCCCCTTGATCCGGCCTTCACCAGAGGTGAAGTCGTTAAAATCGAATCGAAGCCCATTAGGGCTTCGCTTTTAATCGATTTTAACCCCCCCTATGTCGCCCGCTTTGGTGTTCTGCCATACCAGACACTTTCTTCGAACGGTCGCTTGAGCGTGCATCCCTGCACGCGCGGCGCTTCCAAGGGCATCCATGCCCTTGAATCCGTTGCGATGTGTCTGTCATGTCAGCTAAAGCAGATGCGACGAAACAGTTATTTACGCCGGTCCTTGGTACATAAGGTTTAGATGTTGGTTTTATCAATCAAGAAAGTGACTCTTACTGCGGTTTTCCCTCCTTTCAAACGACCACGCGAAGCAATTTACACCTCACGGGTTGTTCGAGCAGGGATGCTTGAACAAGTGAGCCGGAAATGGCGATCTTTGACGACGACTATCTCCCAGTTAAACCAAGTCATGGATTGTTGAACATGCAGCAGATCTATACCAAATGCTCTAAAGCAAGCGCCATTCTCTGCTGTCCTTTAGCATCTAACAACTTACTGCTGGTCTTAACGCACGCGCCTCGTCCGTGCAATACGTCAAATGACGTATGCCACTGCGTCATCCTGCGTATACCCGTCTTCCTCAGAATCTTTAGTATCGGTTGCGATTGAGCTGTCACCAAACTGCTCTTGGAACAACGCGAGCCTTCACTCGCAATTTCGCTACCGAACGGAGAATTACCATGAAAATCACCACTTTGATGAAAGGGGCAGCGTTGGCCGTATCCGCCAGTATCGCTGTGACGACCTGGGCTGCAGACACGATTAAGGTCGGTGTACTGCATTCGTTGTCGGGCACTATGGCCATTTCAGAAACCACGTTGAAAGACACCGTGCTGATGATGGTTGAAGAGCAGAACAAAAAGGGCGGCTTGCTGGGTAAGCAGCTTGAAGCGGTAGTGGTCGACCCTGCTTCCAACTGGCCACTGTTTGCCGAAAAAGGACGGGAATTACTGACGCAGGAAAACGTCGACGTTATTTTCGGTAGCTGGACATCGGTATCGCGTAAGTCGGTATTGCCTGTGTTGGAAGAACTGAACGGTTTGATGTTTTACCCGGTTCAGTATGAAGGCGAAGAAAGCTCGAAAAACATTTTTTACACCGGTGCTGCGCCGAACCAACAGGCCATTCCAGCGGTGGATTACCTGATGAACGACATTGAAGTCGAGCGTTGGGTGTTGGCCGGAACCGACTACGTATATCCGCGTACCACCAACAAAATTCTCGAAGCTTACCTGAAAAGCAAAGGGGTGGCTGAAGAAGATATCATGATCAACTACACACCATTCGGTCATTCCGATTGGCAGTCAATCATCGCCGATATCAAAAAGTTTGGCAGTGAAGGCAAGAAGACGGCCGTTGTTTCTACCATCAATGGTGATGCCAACGTACCGTTCTACAAAGAGTTAGGTAACCAGGGTATTTCTGCAGAAGACATTCCGGTTGTCGCGTTTTCAGTCGGTGAAGAGGAGCTGTCTGGCTTTGATACCACGCCGCTAGTGGGGCACTTGGCTGCCTGGAACTATTTCCAATCGGTTGAAAGCAGCGCTAACGCCGAGTTCATCGCTAAGTGGAAAGCCTTCGCCGGAGAAGAGCGTGTGACCAATGACCCAATGGAAGCCACGTATATTGGTTTCGAATTGTGGGTTGATGCCGTTGAAAAAGCCGGTACGACTGACGTAGACGCAGTCAGTGATGCCATCATTGGTTTGTCGGTTCCTAACCTGACGGGCGGAACAGCCACCATGGGTAAAAACCATCACCTGACTAAGCCAGTATTGATTGGCGAAATTCAGGATGACGGCCAGTTCGAAGTGGTCTGGGAAACCGAGGGCGAAGTGGCCGGTGATGCTTGGTCTGACTTCTTGCCAGATTCTGCACCGCTGATTGCCGATTGGACAGCCCCGATTAAGTGCGGAAACTACAACACCATCACCAAAACTTGTTCAGGCCAGAATTACTAAGCCTGTTGGGCAAGGATGAATGACAGTGACGTAAACGGACTTGCGTCAACTCTGGAAGATCCCACTGAGGTGGGATCTCTCCCCGTAAGACCTATTAATTTATCGAACCGGAAGACCTCCATGTTTCGACACGCATTGACACACAAAATTTTCAAAACGCTGATGACCCTATCACTGGTCTTCAGCGTTTCTCTAGTTCAGGCAACGTCCTTTGAAGAGCTGAGTCAAGAACTGACCATCGTAAAATTAAGCAAAGCCAAAGCGGTGGTCGAACAACTGGAACAGACTGGCCACCCATTGTTACTGCCACTGTTTGAGCACATGTTGGCCGGTGATCTTTACTACCGGGTGAGCGACGGCCTGCTGGTCAGTCATTCCACGGTAAAAGGTAAATTACAGATTCGTGCACTGTCGACGGGTGAACTGCTCGATGTAACGGAAGCTGATTTGGAAAAGATTAAAGTCAACAACAGCTTGCGGATTTTTCTTCGTAGCGCCATTGCGCGCATTCAGTTAACCTCGGAAGACGCCACTGAACGCAAAGCTGCCGTGGAAGCGCTCTATAAAAAAATGGACAGCGATACGGTTGCGACCATCGCCAGCCTGCGCGAAACCGAAACCAATGCCAGTGTGCGCGGTGCGATGGATATTGTACTCGCGATGGACAACGCCAAAAACGGTAGTGATGTCGATGCGCGGATCGCATCCGTAACGTTCCTGGCCGACAGTCTGGAACCGGCTATTCGCAACCTGATGATTGAACTTGCCGATCAGGTAGAAGAGCCGCGTTTGGCGATTGAAGCGCGGGTCGCCTTAAACGGTATTGAAGGTAAAATCCGTTTCTTTAACAAAGTCGATACAATCTTTTTTGGTCTGAGTCTGGGTTCAGTTTTGTTGCTGGCGTCGATAGGCTTAGCCATTACGTTTGGCGTGATGGGCGTGATTAACATGGCCCATGGTGAAATGATCATGTTGGGTGCATACACAACTTACGTCGTGCAGTTATTGATGCCGAATTACATTGATGCGTCGATCTGGGTCGCCATTCCGGCGGCGTTTCTGGTGTCAGGACTCATGGGGGTCATCATAGAACGTGGCGTTATTCAATTCCTGCACGGCCGACCACTGGAAACTTTGCTGGCGACATTTGGTATCAGCCTTATTTTGCAGCAGTTGGTGCGCAGCGTTTTCTCGCCGCTGAATCGTCAGGTGGATACGCCCAGTTGGATGAGCGGTTCCATTGAGTTGAATCCGGTGCTGTTTGTTACATTGAACCGGTTTTACATTTTTATTTTTGCGCTGGTGGTGTTTGCGCTATTGGTGCTCATTCTGAACAAAACGTCATTGGGACTGCATGTTCGCGCGGTATCACAGAACCGGAATATGGCGAAAGCCATGGGTATAAAAACGGCTCGCGTTGACGCGATGACCTTTGGTCTGGGGTCGGGCATAGCCGGCATTGCGGGCGTTGCCTTGAGTCAGTTGACCAATGTCGGCCCTAACCTGGGACAGGGTTACATCATTGATTCGTTCATGGTGGTCGTCTTCGGCGGCGTGGGTAATCTGTTCGGAACCTTGGTCGCGGCCTTCACCTTGGGCATCGCCAACAAAGTGTTGGAACCCATCACTGGTGCCGTGTTGGCCAGTATTCTGGTGTTGATCTTTATCATTCTGTTTATTCAAAAACGTCCTAAAGGGTTGTTCCCACAAAAAGGGAGGGCTGCTGAATGAGTGCAATTTCATCTCGTTTTAATACGCAATTATTCAAACGTTCTGGTGAGCCCGGAGCGGTGGTGGCGCCCTTTGTCGGTTTGCTGCTGGTGGTTACCTTGTTCGCGGGTGTCGGTAACCTGCTGATACCGGAAACGTCCATGTTTTATGTGTCGACTTACACCATCACGTTGTTAGGCAAATATTTGTGCTACGCCATGCTGGCGCTGGCAGTCGATATTGTCTGGGGCTATTGCGGCATTCTGAGTTTAGGTCATGCCGCCTTTTTTGCGCTAGGTGGGTATGGTATGGGCATTTACCTTATGCGCCAGATTGGTGATCGAGGTGTCTACGGTAACCCGATCCTGCCGGACTTTATGGTGTTTCTGAACTGGGAAAAATTGCCCTGGTATTGGTTGGGCTTTGACAACTTTGGTTTCGCCATGTTGATGGCGGTCTGTGTGCCTGGCTTGTTGGCATTCGTGTTTGGTTGGTTAGCCTTCCGTTCCCGCGTGACTGGTGTGTATCTGTCGATCATGACGCAAGCGTTGACCTACGCACTGATGTTGGCGTTTTTCCGCAACGAAATGGGCTTTGGTGGTAACAACGGATTAACCGATTTTAAAGACATTCTTGGTTTCAATTTGCAAAGTGATCTCACCCGCGTGACGTTATTTTCGATAACCGCGTTGATGTTGTCGCTAACCTTAATTCTCAGCCAAGCCATTATGAAATCACGCTTTGGCAAAGTGATTATTGCTGTTCGCGATACCGAAAGCCGATCCCGATTTTTAGGTTACCGCACCGAACGTTACAAGGTGTGGTTGTTTGTTTATTCCGCGGTGATCGCCGCCATTGCCGGCGCGTTGTATGTACCACAGATCGGCATTATCAACCCTGGCGAATTCACGCCCATTAATTCTATTGAAGTGGTTATCTGGGTGGCCATCGGCGGTCGCGGTACGCTCATTGGTGCTGTACTTGGCGCGCTATTGGTGAACTATGCCAAGACACGACTCACCGCTATTTTTCCCGATGCCTGGTTGTTCGCGTTGGGGGCGCTGTTTGTCATCGTGACCTTGTTCTTGCCGAAGGGGCTGTTTGGTTTCTTTGGCAGCGTGAAAAACAAAATGATGGGTCAGCCGAAACCTAACCTGACTGAGGAGACTGCGTGATGGATTGGCTGGAAACCGCTCGAGATACATTCCGCCGTGATCAGGTCTGGAACTTTATGATGCCGAAAGAAGTGCATGTGGACGTATCAAAGGATGTCATTCTCTATGTCGAAGATTTGAACGTTAGTTTTGACGGTTTTAAAGCGATTAATAATCTCAATTTGTATATTCGGGATGGCGAACTGCGTTGTTTGATCGGTGCAAACGGCGCCGGTAAAACGACTCTGATGGACATCATTACCGGCAAAACCAAACCCGACTCCGGTTCGGTTTGGTTTGGCCAAACCCACAACCTGCTTGAGCATGACGAAGCATCCATCGCGCACATGGGCATAGGCCGAAAGTTTCAGAAACCCACCGTATTTGAAGCGCACACGGTTTACACCAATCTGGAGTTGTCACTGAAAACCAACAAGGGTGTGTTGCCCACGCTGTTTGCCCGTTTGAGTCAAACCCAGAAAGACCGGATAGCAGAAGTGCTGGATATTATCGGGCTGACCGAACAGCAACAGATGGACGCCGGTTCACTGTCACACGGCCAGAAGCAATGGTTGGAGATCGGTATGTTGTTGGCGTCGGATTCTCGGTTGTTGCTGGTGGATGAACCCGTTGCCGGAATGACCGCCGAAGAAACCGAAAAAACCGCCGCGCTGTTGAATTCACTCGCAGGCAAACACACCGTGGTGGTGGTTGAACATGACATGGAATTTGTTCGCTCCATTGCCCGTACAGTCACGGTATTGCATCAGGGCTCGGTGTTGGCTGAAGGGTCGATGGACGATATTCAGCGCAATAAAGACGTCATTGAAGTTTACCTTGGCGAAGAACACGCCGAGCAAGCCGGAGCTGCCTGAGATGATCAGTATTAAACACGTTGACCAACACTATGGTGGCACACAGATTTTGTGGGACTTGAATCTGGAGATTGAAGAAGGTTCCTGTACCTGCATTATGGGACGCAATGGCGTCGGTAAAACCACCTTGCTGAAAACGTTGATGGGGCTTTTACCTACAACGCGCGGGGAGATTTTATTTCAGGGCCAACCGTTGCACAGCAAAACAGCCGAATACCGTGCACCCGCCGGTATAGGTTACGTACCCCAAGGGCGTGAGATTTTCCCGTTGCTGACCGTCGAAGAAAACCTGCGCTTGGGGTTGCCGGTTCGCAGCGACAAAGCCAAAGATATTCCAGAGAAAATATTTGAACTGTTTCCCGTGCTCGCCGATATGATGAACCGTCGTGGCGGCGATTTGTCGGGCGGTCAGCAACAACAATTAGCCATTGGGCGCGCTCTGGTGATAGATCCGAAAGTGCTGATTCTCGATGAGCCCAACGAGGGAATTCAACCCAATATTGTTAAGCAGATCGGCGATGTCATTCTCAAACTCAATGCAGAAGAGGGTTTAACGGTTATTCTGATTGAGCAGAAACTGGGTTTCGCCCGCCGCGTGGGGAAGGAATTTCGCTTAATGGAAAAAGGCAAAATTGTCGCCAGTGACAAGATGGACAATCTGAATGACGAACTGATTCGTCAGTATCTGGCGGTGTAATGCATGGCACGCGATGCAGGAAATAACACAACTGAGCCGAGGGTGGACGGCAATCATTCAGACATATTGGAAACAACAGAAATTGCGCCGGCCAGCCACTGGGCCGCTTTTTTGCGCTTGAAATTCGCGAACACCTCACGGGGTGTTCGGTTGGTGGAAAAAGAGCACAAAGGACCGTTGTATATACAAAAACCTTTCTACCCGGAGGGCGTTGCAGTTCCCCACGCTTATTTGCTGCATCCACCCGGTGGTCTGGTATCAGGAGATCATTTAAATATTCATGTACAGGTAGAACCCCATGCCCATACGCTGGTGACGACCCCTGGTGCAGGGCGAATGTATCGCGCTCGAGAGGATGAGTCTCCACAAGAGCAAAGCGCGACCCTTGAAATCGCCGAAGGTGGTGTAGTGGAGTGGTTACCATTGGAAGCGATTCTTTTTCCGGGCGCGCACGCCAAAGCGACGAATCGGATTTTTTTGGCCGAGCAAGCCAAAGTTATTTTCTGGGACGTGGTGTGTTTGGGCTTACCGGCGAATGGTTTGACATTTGATCGGGGATCGTTCAATCAGAATTTGATGATTTACCGGAACGATCGTTTGATGTTACAGGAACGTTTGGTTCTGAACGATGACAGTCGCGATTTTCTGCAGGCGTCCATCGGTTTTCAACAACACCCGATTCAGGGGTTGATGGTCGCCGGTCCGTTTTTAGACGATACCAATACTCTGGTTGACGAACTACGCAATCTTGTCGGGGCAAGTAATGCGCTGGTGGGGGTGACTCGGGTCAGCGATTTTATCGTGGTGCGCAGCTTGGGCGACTGCAGTGAGCAGGTGCGCGAATCGTTGACACAGCTGTGGAGCCCCATCCGAAAAACATTGCTCGGACGGGAAGGTTGTCCACCCCGAATCTGGAATACCTAATCGCGAATTTTAACAGGACAGAAGCATGGAATTGTTACCAAGAGAAAAAGATAAATTGCTGGTGTTTACCGCCGCTCTGTTAGCGGAGCGGCGATTGAATCGTGGTTTGAAACTGAATTACCCGGAAGCGATGGCGTTCATCACCATGGAGATTATGGAGGGCGCCCGCGATGGCAAAACCGTCGCTGAGCTGATGGCGTTTGGCAAAACGCTGCTCTCAGCCGAGCAGGTTATGCCCGGTGTCCCTGATTTGATTCACGAGGTTCAGGTGGAAGCGACCTTCGCGGATGGCACTAAATTAGTCACGGTGCATGAGCCCATTTGCTGAACCAGTTAACGAACACAGAATAATGAAACTGAGCCTCCCAACAGGGGGCATGATCCATAACGCAGTGAAACGAGGGCGTCATGATTCCAGGTGAAATAAAGGTTGCCGCAGGCAACATCGAACTTAATATCGGTCGCGCGACACAGACCATCCGCGTGGAAAATACCGGCGACCGGCCCGTGCAGGTGGGTTCGCACTACCATTTTTTTGAAGTGAATCCCGCATTGCAATTCACGCGCGAAGTAACCAAAGGTTATCGGTTGAATATTGCTTCTGGCACCGCTGTGCGGTTCGAGCCCGGCCAAGGGCGTGAAGTGGAATTGGTGGAGTACGCAGGCAGTAAAACTATCTATGGGTTTCGCGGCGAAGTGATGGGCGCATTGCAGCAAGGAGATCGCTCATGACTAAATCGATGGATCGTACCAGTTACGCGCAGATGTTTGGACCAACGGTTGGTGATCAGGTGCGTCTGGGGGATACCGAATTATGGATTCAGGTTGAAAAAGATTTCACCCGGTACGGAGACGAAGTGAAATTCGGTGGTGGTAAGGTCATCCGCGACGGTATGGGGCAGTCGCAACGACCGTCTGCTGAGACCTTGGATTTGGTGATCACCAACGCACTGGTTCTGGATCACTGGGGTATTGTCAAAGGCGATGTCGGTATTAAAGAGGGGCGAATCGTTGGTGTCGGCAAAGCCGGTAATCCGGATGTACAGGACCAGGTGGACCTGATCATTGGTCCGGGAACCGAAGTCATTGCCGGTGAAGGTTCGATTCTCACGGCCGGTGGTATTGATGCACACATTCATTTCATCTGTCCTCAGCAAATTGAAGAGGCGTTGATGTCCGGTGTCACCACCATGATTGGCGGCGGGACAGGTCCCGCGACGGGCACCAACGCCACCACCTGCACACCCGGCCCGTGGTATATTGGAAAAATGCTGCAGGCGACAGACAGTCTGCCGATGAACTTCGGATTTCTTGGTAAAGGCAATGGCAGTTTACCGGAAGCGTTGGCGGAACAATTGGAGGCCGGCGCCTGTGGTTTAAAATTGCACGAAGACTGGGGAACCACACCGGCGTCCATTGATAACTGCTTAACGGTTGCCGAAAAATACGATGTGCAGGTCGCTATTCACACCGACACGCTGAACGAATCAGGTTTTGTTGATGACACGATTGGCGCGTTCAAGGATCGGGTGATTCACACTTATCACACGGAGGGCGCCGGTGGCGGTCATGCGCCGGATATCATTCGAGCCTGTGCTTACCCGAATGTGTTGCCGTCATCGACGAACCCAACCCGACCGTACACGCACAATACAGTCGATGAGCATCTGGACATGCTGATGGTGTGTCACCACCTAGATTCCAATATCCCTGAAGATGTCGCTTTCGCAGATTCCCGTATTCGCAAAGAAACCATTGCCGCGGAAGATCTGTTTCACGATCTCGGTGCGTTTAGCATGATCGCTTCCGACTCTCAAGCGATGGGGCGAGTGGGTGAGGTGGTCACCCGCACCTGGCAAACGGCACACAAAATGAAAGTGCAGCGCGGCCTGTTGCAGGAAGATCTGGCGCTTGGTGCTGACAATTTCCGCGCCAAGCGGTATGTCGCCAAGTACACCATTAACCCGGCCATTGCGCACGGTATTGCTCACGAAGTTGGATCCATCGAAGCCGGCAAACTGGCGGATCTGGTGCTGTGGAAACCGGCTTTTTTCGGCATTAAACCGTCGCTGATTCTGAAAGGCGGCATGATTGCAGCCGCACCGATGGGTGACCCGAATGCGTCCATCCCCACACCACAACCGGTGCACTACCGGGAGATGTTTGGCGCTAAAGGCAAAGCTTGCGCGGCAACATCGTTGACCTTTGTGTCGCAAGCGGCACTGGACATTAAGGTCGGCGAAAGTCTGGGCTTGGATCGCACATTGGCGGCGTGCAAGAACACCCGCAACATCCGCAAAACGGACATGATTCATAACGATTGGATGCCCGATGTGACGGTGGATCCACAAACCTATGAAGTGCGCGCCGATGGCCAGTTGTTAACCTGTGAACCGGCGACCGAGTTACCGTTGGCACAGCTGTATTGTTTGTTTTAACGATTACCGCAGACAGTCGGTTTAACCCTGAACGATTTGAAATGAAATAAGCAGGAAATCATCATGCTGGAAGTCACAGAAAGAATAGGCATGCATTGCCACGAAAAAATAGACGCGGTTGTGGTTTTGACCCATGAACAACGTGAGCGCGGCCGATTAAAACTCACCAGTAAGACCGGTGAAGAGGTTCGAGTTTTTCTGGAGCGCGGCAAGGCGTTACATGTTGGTGAATACCTGAAAACCGAATGCGGCAAAGTTGTCCAGGTGGAAGGCGCCTTGGAAGCCGTCGCGCACGCCAGTTGTGAAGACTGGCACACCTTTGCCCGCGCCTGTTATCACCTTGGTAACCGCCACACCAAAATTGAAGTGGGTGAACGTTGGTTGCGCATTAAACCGGACCATGTTCTAGAGGACATGCTGCATCAGATCGGTTTGATCGTGACCCATGAAACATCTGTATTCAAACCAGAAAGCGGAGCCTATGCGCATGGTCATCACCACCACTAGCGCCAGCCTGCTGCGACTTCTGCAACTTTCCAGCGTCAGTCTGCCGGTGGGCGGGTTTTCTTTTTCGCAAGGGTTGGAAACCGCTATCGACCAGGGTTGGGTTCGCGACTTGGCCGCAACACAACAGTGGTTGACGCTGCAATTGCATCATTCCATTGCGCGTATTGATCTGCCAGTGTTGCGCGGCGCTATGGTCGCGTTGGCGCAAAATGATACTGCTCAATGGCAAGTTTGGAACGACATTGCCTTAGCGAATCGTGAAACCAAAGAACTGCGTTTTACTGATACTGCCATGGGGGATGCCCTGAAACGCTTATTAAAAACGCTCGATGTAGACGTGCCGCATACCGAGATCGGCGAAACGAGTTTTGTTACTCTGTTTGCCGTGGCTGCGCACGCTTGGCAGATCAATGTTGAATTGGCTGCCCAGGGGTTTGTCTGGTCCTGGTTGGAAAATCAGGTCGCCGCAGCCACCAAACTGGTGCCGTTGGGGCAAACTCAGGCGCAACGTTTACTGGCAGATCTGCAAAACGATATTCCGGTGGCCGTCGAATGTTCGGCCAGTCTTGACGAATTTACGCTCGGCGGCTCGTTGCCGGCGCTGGCTATTGCCAGCAGCCTGCACGAAACCCAATACAGCCGCCTGTTCCGATCCTGAAGGAGAAAACTATGTCTAAACAAACGTTACGTGTAGGAGTCGGTGGTCCGGTTGGCTCCGGTAAAACGGCGTTACTGCGATCATTGTGTGCGGCCATGAAAGATCACTACAACATTGCCGTGGTAACCAATGATATCTACACACAAGAAGATGCCCAGTTCCTGACCAAAAACGAAGCGCTGGAAGCTGATCGTATCCTCGGTGTAGAAACCGGTGGTTGTCCACACACCGCCATTCGTGAAGACGCTTCGATGAATCTGGCGGCCATTGATGAACTCATGGCGCGGCACGGAGAATTGGATGTCGTCTTTGTGGAGTCCGGCGGTGATAACCTCAGCGCGACGTTCAGCCCGGAGCTGTCCGATTTTACTATATACGTCATTGATGTTTCCGCAGGCGATAAAATTCCGCGCAAGGGTGGACCGGGTATTACCCGATCCGATCTATTGATCATTAATAAGATTGACTTAGCACCGTTGGTCGGAGCCTCACTGGAAGTGATGGATGTTGATACCAAACGGATGCGAGGTGACAAACCCTACATTTTTTCAAATCTGAAACAGGCCACCGGGTTGGATGACATCATTGCCACTATCGTCCGTGAAGGCATGTTGGAAGAAAAAGTATTACCGCCTGCGTTGGCGGTGGTGTAAATCGAATATCTATAACTGTTACGACTGGAGAAATTTATGAAAAAAATGGCGATCATTCCGGCCCTGTTTCCCTTGTTAGCCTCAGCACACGACAGTGTGAACACCAATACGGCCATTCATGCGTTGGAACATAACCTTAATAATCCTTTTTTCGCATTAAGTCTGTTGCTGGGCTTATCAATGCTGACGCAGGTGGTGCGCAAGGTTATTAAGAGATAGTTGACTGAAGATGGCTGCGTGGTCGAACCGGTTTTCGGTTTGACTGCGTTGAAGAACCATTACAAGGCGTCCTAATCTACTGTCCAAAACCTACAAAGCCTGACCGACCATTGCATGTGAGTGCTGTGAACCTTTTGATGCGAGTAAAAATACCGCTTCAGAAAAGGGCATTGCCGCCGACACTGACTCCTCTTAGTCTAATCGGATATCCATAATGGCGCTGATCGCAATCAGGTGTTGTCCCGAGCTGGCAAGTTGTCCAGTCGTCAGTTCGTTATGTTCCCTCAGCCACAACCAACCGTTATCGACCGCCACGATCTGACCATAAAGATGTGTCGTCGTTGGAGGTTGCCATTCTGAGTTTTGGTTGAGGTTAAAACCTGGGGGTGGCGGTGTGAATTGTATCCACGCCATTTTTCCGATAGTACTGGCAAAAAGGCGACTCGGATGAGTGTCTTCCGATTGGCTGTTTAATTCATTCTGTTCACAGCTCGCTAAAATGATGAGCACAACCGAGAGTGCAATGCACATCAACAGATTGATTCCTTTCATACGTTCCTCGATGTTGTTTCATTTTTTTTATTTCACAAAATACCGAATAGCGCTCGTTTTTCGTGTGATCAACTTCAAGTTTCTTGACTTTCGGTGCTTGGGTACCTAGCGTCGTTAAAAATTTTTAAACGGGTATCACATTTTGCAACAGGCACACGCGGTATTAGCGGACGTTTATGACGAGGTATTGAATTGGGTGAATGCCGTTCTTGTTGAACAGGGGATTCCGGCCGTGTCACAGATCATCGCGGTACGGGAAATGGCTTGGTCTTTTGTGGCCAGGGTCTCGCATCAGCGGGGAGTTTGGTATTTCAAATGTCTGCCACCATTTTTTTATCACGAACTGGAGGTTACCCATTTTTTAACGAAGCTCGCCCCAAGTACCGTTGCCAATTACGTCGCTTCTGATCCTGAGCGAGGTTTTTTGTTGGTCGAGGATGCTGGCCCAATGTTTCGTGAATGCTTCGACACCGGCTTCGACGCCTCTCTGTGGCTGGATGCCCTGTCGCGATACGCACACTTGCAGATTAACGCTATGTCGCACCCGATGCTGGCCAAGCTGGCCATTCCGGAGCGGAATGCCTATCGTTTGCGCGAGCTCGTCGGCACCGACATTACCCGGTATGTTGAGTTCAACAGTGACGACAAGGCTGAGCAGTTGCGCGCGGAGCATATCGACATCATTCATCGGGCATTTCGGGATTGGGACAGTACCATTGACGAACTGTATCGTTACGGCATTAGCGACACCATCAATCACGGTGATTTACACGATGGCAACCTCGCGTTTGCGCAGCAGGTTCGCATCTTTGATTGGGGTGATGTCAGTCTGACTCACCCGTTCATGTCATTGCGCTCTGTGTTGAGTAGTATCTCCCGGCGGGGTAACATCCCCGAGCGGTCGCCACAGATAGAGCCCTTTATTCAGGCCTATTTGCAACCGTGGACGCAGTTTGCGCCGTATGGCGAACTTCGCCAGATGCTGACCCACGCGCAAAAAGTGTGGTCATTGGTGTCGTTTTTGTCGTGGCAACACGCGTTGCAAAATCAATGCGACCCCCGTTCCGTTTCTTACAATTACGCGTTACCCGCCGTTCTGCGCAGTTTCGCAGAAGACCAAGGATTTTAGATGAAGAAGAAAACCATTTTGTCATGGAGCACCGGCAAAGATTCCGCCTGGTCCACTTACCAACTTCAGCAGCGTGACGATATCGAATTGGTGGGCTGCCTGTGTACTATTAATCAAACCTATCAACGCACCGCTATGCACGCCGTGCGCGTTGAGTTGTTAAAAGCACAGGCTGCTGCACTGAATCTGCCGTTGACGATCATTGAATTGCCTTTTCCCTGTTCGAACGAGCAATACCAACAGATTATGGCGGACGCGACTCAGAAACTGGTGGAGCAGGGTATCGAGTGCATGTGTTTTGGCGACCTGTATCTGGAAGACATCCGCGACTATCGCATTAAGAACTTGGCTGGTACGGGCATTGAACCTGTTTTCCCGCTTTGGCAAAAACCGACCAAAGCCCTGGCACAAGAGATGATTGCTGGCGGATTGAAAACAGTGATTACCTGTGTCGATCCCAAGCAGTTGGATGCCAGTTTTGCTGGGCGTCTGTTTGACGAATCGTTTCTCAATGATTTACCAGAAGGCGTTGACCCCTGTGGTGAAAACGGTGAGTTTCATTCTTTTGTGTACGACGGACCGATGTTTCAAGCCCCTATCGCTATTAAGGTAGGCGAGGTAGTGGAGCGTGATGGTTTCGTCTTCGCCGATGTGACGCCTGCCTGAGCGCTATGGCCGCGAATCGTAATCGACTGGACAGGTGGTTAGCACAGACGCAGCAGCGTCCAATTAAGCAGATGCGGTTGGCGGTACTGCAGGGGCGGGTGCGTGTCGACGGATGCGTGGCGGTGGATCCTACTCAGCTGGTCGACCAGTTTTCGCGGGTTTATTTGGACGACACGCTCGTGCAGCAATGCGCGCCGGTCTATCTAATGCTGCACAAACCCGTAGGGGTGGTTTGTGCCACCCGAGACGATAAGCACCGAACCGTGTTGGATTTAATTGATCATCCCCGCAAGTATGAATTACATATAGTGGGTCGATTGGACCTGAACAGTTCAGGGTTGGTGCTGCTGACGAATGATGGTCGCTGGTCTCGGCAATTGATGAACCCGGAACAGAAAGTGGCCAAGGTTTACCGGGTAACGGTCAAAGAACCCATCACCGATGATTATCAAGTCGCCTTTGAGCGCGGTATTTATTTTGCCTATGAAGACATCACCACTGCGCCGGTGCAAATGTCGCCGCTGTCGGCGACCAGTGTTGAGTTGCGCTTAACCGAAGGCAAGTATCATCAGATAAAACGAATGTTTGGGCATTTTCGGAATACAGTATTGTCGTTGCATCGCCTGGCAATCGGTCCCTATCAATTGCCGGACGACCTGGCAGAAGGGCAGTGGCGCGAGATTTCACTGCCCGGATAACCCATTGAGCGACCGATGTCGCTTCAACGCTACTCTTCACTTGCTCCCTTCTTGACCCGAGTGGCGTTGTTTTGATCGCGGCTAAGTCGTATCTGATCGTCCCCCACCGCAACCTTCGGCCGTTTGGCCGCACGGTCGTACAACACGACATTAGCCGTGGCGGCCAAATTCAAACAACCAATGGTGGGTATGTAAACGACGTGATCAGCGCGATCTATGGTCGCCTGATCGATAGAGCCATCTTCAGGACCAAACAGGTACAGCGCGCGTGGAGGGTGTTCAAAGTCCGACAGCGGTGTCGCACCTTCAATTAAGTCCACACACACCACAGCACAATCTTCCGGAATGGCGTGGAAAAAGTCTTCGCAGTGAATCAAAGGTACCGGATTGTCCGCAGCCTGAGTATCGGTATGGAATTTTCGAGCCCGCTCAAAGCGGGTCCCGGAAAACAGAATTTGATCGGCCGCAAAACAGCGGGCGGCACGTAGTACCGAACCTACATTGGATGGGCTTTGTGGATTGGTCAGCCCGATTACGGCCAACGGTTGGTCAACAGACATGAGAATTCTCAGATTTCTTTACGGAAAGCCGACATCCTAACACGATCTGCTATCGTATCAGTGAGACGAGTTTGCACCGGGTTTAATTTCGAGCCCTTGTTAGCCCATGCGGGATTCAGGGTATTTGAGGAATCAGCGAGCTTCTGAAAGGGAGCTGCGGGCACTTAACCTCTGGAGAGACTATCGATGAGTACACAGCGTCAACCTCAACAAAACAGAGCTGTCGCAACGGCGCGGCCAATTCCACAAGAAGCTTTTGACTGGTACGACGAATATGCCCATGGGCTGATGGATCGCCGTACTTTTATGGCCAAGCTCGGTACCTTGACGGCCTTGGGTTACAGCATGACCTTTTTAACGTCAGCGCTGATGCCCAACTATGCCGAAGCCGAACAGGTCAACTTCAACGACGAGTCGATCAAGGCCAGTTATGTAAAGTTCCCATCGTCCAAGGGCTATGGTGAAGGTCGGGGTTACCTCGTGGTGCCACGTGCGTTGGAAGGTAAAGCGCCCGTCGTTTTGGTGATTCATGAAAACCGGGGTCTGAACCCGTACATTGAAGATGTCGCTCGTCGTTTAGCGACCCAGGGCTATATCGCGTTCGCGCCCGATGCCCTCTACCCCAGCGGTGGTTATCCGGGTAACGACGACGAGGGTCGTGCCATGCAAAGTGCGTTGGACCGTGGAAAAATGGAAGAAGACTTCATTGCCGCAGCGGACTTTTTAAAGAACCACGAACTGAGCACCGGTAAGTTGGGGGCGGTGGGTTTTTGCTATGGTGGTTACATCGTTAACATGTTGGCTGCCGTATTGGGCGATAAGTTGGATGCAGGCGTTCCGTTTTACGGCACCCCCGCCGCTGCGGAGTTGCAGAAAAACATAACAGCACCGTTGATGTTGCAATTTGCAGGGTTAGATAACCGGGTGAACGGCAGCTGGCCCGACTATGAGAAGAACCTCAAGGCTATTGGTGCGGACTATACCGCCTACGTTTACGAAGGGGTGAATCACGGATTCCATAACGACTCAACGGGCCGCTATGCAGAAAAAGAGGCCGAATTGGCGTGGTCACGCACGTTGGCGTTTTTCGACAAACATTTAAAATAGGATAAAAGCCCACCGGTAAGTGAGAGCCAGCAAAGACTTACCGGTGGCACCCCTCTCAGAACATCAGATCGTTTTCTGTCCAACCTTGATTCACCAACAGCGGTTTTATTTCACAATCGCGTCAGTCCGTTTCTCGGCTGTTAACAGGTTCCGTTCAAACGTCTACAATGGCGCTCCGACTTAAGGATTGCCCATGCAGACTGTCTCAATACTGGTGGATGTGCAGAATGTGTATTACACCACGCGCAGCGCCTATAAACGCAGTTTCGACTATAACCTGTTCTGGCAGGTGGTCAGTGAGGGTCGGAAGATCGATACCGCCTATGCCTATGCCATTGACCGAGGCGACGAAAAACAACGTCAGTTTCAAAATATTTTGCGCGCCATCGGGTTCACGGTAAAACTCAAACCCTTTATTCAACGTGCCGACGGTTCCGCGAAAGGCGACTGGGATGTGGGCATTACTATTGACGCTTTAGAATGTGCCGCACAATCGGATGTGATTGTGTTGGTCACGGGTGACGGTGATTTTGCACTTCTGGTGGACAAAATACGCACGACCTACAAAAAGCAGGTGGAGATTTATGGTGTGCCTTCCCTAACGGCCAAGGCCTTGGTAGACGCAGCAGACACCTTCATTTCCATCGATGAAAACCTATTACTGCAACCGAGATGACGAGGAGTACCGGTGAATATCAATATACAACGAGTGGATTACCATAACCCTAGGCAGGCAGCGGACCTGGTTGCCATGTTAAATGCTTACGCGCAGGACGAAATGGGCGGCGGCTCGCCATTAAAAGCACAGGTACAAGAGACATTAGCCGCAGAAATGGCGAAATTCCCGGGTGCCTTTAGTTTTGTGTGCTATGTCGATGATCAACCGGTTGGCCTGGCCAACTGTTTTATGGCTTTTTCGACGTTCAAAGCTAAACCTATTGTGAATATACATGACATTGCCGTGTTCAGTACGCATCGCGGTTTGGGTCTAAGCCAGAAACTGTTGCAAGCCGTGGAAGATGAAGCACGCGCACGTGGCTGTTGCAAGGTCACTCTAGAAGTGCTCAGCGGAAACGACATTGCCAAAAAAGCCTACGAAAAATTCGGTTTTTCCGGGTATGAACTGGACCCTAAAGTTGGTCACGCCCTGTTTTGGGAAAAATCACTCGGCTGAAATTGAAGGACACTGATTTATGCTTCTAATAGGTATGTTCAGTGCAATATGCGTAATTCCGTGAAGTAATTGCACTGAGCGCTCCATATGTTAAGGGCCAAACCGGTTCGCTGATTCGGGTTTGGTCCTTGAATTGTGAATCTTTCGGAAGGGTTTGTTTCGATGGAGCGGTCTTATTGATCAGACCTTCTTCAAAGGTGGGGTTGTAGACGCCATGTCGATCGGTGCAATTGGGTCCGCTCGCATCGACGCAACCTCTTAACCTTTGCCAGCAACTCTGAAACTTGCCTCCTGATGCCATTCACGTCAAGACACCATCTGGCTTCTGCTTCATTCTCCTGAATTAATGTATTGACATTATAATCCATGGATTATAGTGTTGCGGCATGAATAAACACGACAGCGCAAAACAGGCTTTCATCCAACTGAGCAATACCGCCAATTGGTTGCAGGGTAAAATGACGGACATTCTTGTGCCGTTCCAGATCAGTGTGCAGCAATTACGCACGCTGGCCATAGTCGCCCAGATGCCTGAACGACAAGCCACCGTGAAGGATATTCGCCAACGGATGTATGATCCGATGTCCAATGTTTCACGGTTACTGAACAAGTTGATGGAGAAACAGCTGATCCAAAAAGTACGCAGTGCGGAAGATCAGCGGGTGGTTTACATTCAGCTCACCGACGCCGGTCTGAAACTGCTGAATGACGGTCAGGCCGCCTTGGATCAGGGAATGGCTGAGTTAGCCAGTTTGACGACTGAACAGTTCAAACAATTGACCCAGTTGTTAACGCAATTACGACAATAGTGCGAAGCCTGGAAAGGTGCAGGTACCAGAAACCGACAGAGACGTCGGTTTATTTTTAGTTGAATGTAGTCCATGGAAGATAAATCCATGAATAATAAATTAACCGACAGAGAGCAAATTAATGAATGCACTGATAACAGCCAGTTATTCTGCGATAGGGCAGGCGTTAACAAGACAGTTGTTGCATAGCGGCTATCGCGTCATCGCTTTGAACCGCGATGCTGAAAGAACCGAACAGCAACGCCAGCAGGTCCAAACAGAGTTACCCAATGCCGAGTTTCACGAGGTGATTGTCGATCTTGGCAATCCCGCTGATATTCGCCGCGCCATACAGCAGGTTTATTCAAGCCATGAATCGATTGATATGCTGATCAACAACGCAGGCTTCGCCGGGGATAACAGTGTCGAATTGGCGCACGGTGTTGAACAACATTTTCAGATCAACACGCTTGCACCGCTGCAGTTGCTTGAACAACTGCCGCTACATAAACAATCGTTGGTGGTGAACCTCGGCTCCAGTGCCATGCAAATGGTGAATAAACTGCAATGGGATCCGCAATGGCACCGAGTGCATTTTAAAAAAATGTCCGGACCCTATGCCCACAGCAAACTAGCTTTGGCGACGTTAATGCACAAAGAAAGCCAACGCGATGTTCATCGTCAACGAACCTTATTGACGATTGACCCAGGGCCGACAAAAAGTGCAATGTCGCTGTCGGCGGCGATGCCAGGTTGGGTTCGGTTGTTGCGGCCGTTGTTCCGCTCGCCGGAGTCAGCCGCCGCAAAATTATTGCAGATTGCTTTTACGCCAGAACAGGTCAGCGGCAGCTATCTGCAAGGTGGAAAGATTAAACCGATTCCATCTCGCAGTCACAATTCAGATCTGTTTCAGTGGCATCAGCAGGTGCGTTCAACATGGGCTTAAACATCGCGGTGATCGGGGCTGGCGTCGCTGGGTTGGCCTGCGCCGCACTCTTGCAACAGGCTGGTCATCAGGTCACCGTGTTTGAACGCCGCAACAGCATTGGCTCACTGGGAGCAGGGGTCATGTTATGGCCGGATGCATGTGCGGTGCTGGATCGGCTTGGTGTACTGTTATCTGCGATGGCTGTTGCCGGACAGCCCACGGTCATGTTGCGGCAATCGCCGCAGGGTCGCCCGCTGTCGAAAATGGATTTTTCGGCGTTGGCGGCTGGCTCGACATACCCGCTACTGTCGATCTTTCGCGCCGACCTGATGCAGTTGCTTGCGGATGCTTGCGGCGGCATCGACATACGTTTTGGTACGGTCGTGAATGCACAGCGGCTGACCGAAATACAACAGTCCGCTGATCTGGTTTTAGGGTGCGACGGACGCATGCATTCAGCGTGTCGGCAACATCTGGCACCTGTGCATGCCCCGGTTTATTCCGGTATCGTGAATGTCATCGGGATTTGTCGAAATATCGTTGAAACAATGGAGTCAGTTCTCGATACGTGGCAACCCGACTTGCGATTCGGCGTGGTACCTGTGCGTAACAATAGCTGTTATTGGGCGGCAGCGTGGTGCCAGCCTGAAGGCGCTTCGCGAGTAGTTTCGTTGAATGACTTGCGGCATCGATTTCAGCATTGGCCTGTCCAATCTTTTTTAAACGGGACCGATGAGACGTCTTTGCGTACCATCGCCGTGTATGATTTAGACCCGATATCGGTTTGGCACGACCAGAACTTACTGTTACTCGGTGATGCCGCGCATGCACCGTTGCCTACCAGTGGACAGGGAGCCTGTTTGGCGTTGGAGGACGCGGGGACATTAGCAGACGTTCTCGCTGAATCCTCCTCGTTAACGCAGGTGTTCACCGAGTTCACTAAGCGCCGCCATCCGCGCACAACAGCCGTACAGCAACTGGGGCGGAATATGGCGGATCAGTTGTTTCCGAGGCGACGTGCCAATTAAGTCAGCCGCAGCAGATACTGTGGAGAAAGTACTTACTCAGCCGACGGCATTGAGGAGAGCAAATATTTTTGTGTGGCAATAAACCAACCTTATGCAACTCGACTTTGCTTCAGCTTTTGATTGTCCAGATACTCTTCATAAGTTCCCTGAAAACTGACCAACTGATTATCGGTGATTTCGATAATGCGATTTGCCAGGGACGATACAAATTCCCGGTCATGACTGACGAAGATCAAGGTGCCGTCAAAGGCTTTCAGTGCGTTGTTCAATGCCTCAATCGATTCCATGTCCATATGGTTGGTTGGTTCGTCCATAATGAGAACGTTTAAATCCATCATCATAAGCTTGCCAAACAACAATCGGTTTTTTTCACCGCCAGAGCAAACCTTGGCTTTTTTGTTGAAGTCGTCTGCGGTAAACAGCAGGCGACCCAGCAAGCCACGAATCATCAGATCATCGTGTTTCGGTAAGCGCCATTGCGCCATCCAATCGAAGATGGTCAGTTCGTTGTTAAAATCTTCGCTGCTGTCCTGGGGGCAGTAACCTATAACGGCATTTTCCGCCCACTTAACGACACCGCTGCGCACGGTGTACTGATTGAGCAAACACTTTAAAAAAGTTGTTTTACCGGCGCCATTTTCACCAATGATGGCTAGTTTGGCACCGGCTTCCAATATCAGGTTGCCGTTTTCGAACAGATTGCTCTCGTCAAAACCATGCGCCAGATCTTCCAGAATCAGTGCTTGACGGTGCAACTTTTTGTCCTGTTTTAGCGTAATACTCGGGTGCGCGCGGCTGGACCGCCTAACTTCTTCCAGTTTGATTTTATCCATCCGCTTGGCACGGGATGTCGCCTGTTTTGCCTTAGAGGCATTGGCTGAAAAACGATTGACGAACGCTTGCAGATCTTCAATTTCAGCGGTCTTCTTGGCGTTATCGCTCAGTAACTGTTCCTGAATCAAGGTCGACGCGGCCGTAAAGGCGTCGTAGTTACCCGGATAAATACGCAATTCACCATAGTCGATGTCTGCCATGTGCGTACACACCGCATTCAGAAAGTGGCGGTCGTGCGAGATGATGATCATCGTGCTTTTCCGCTGGTTGAGCATGTCTTCCAGCCAACCAATGGTATGGATGTCCAGGTTGTTGGTCGGTTCGTCCAGCAACAATATGTCTGGGTTGGCAAATAATGCCTGTACCAATAGTACACGGAGCTTTTTACCGGGCGCGACCTGTTGCATTAAGCCATAGTGATACTGCGCCTCAATTCCAGCTTCGATGAGTAGGTTTTCAGCCCGGCTTTCTGCCGTGTAGCCGTCAAGTTCGGCAAATTCGATTTCCAATTCGGCGACACGCATACCATCTTCTTCGGTCATGTCCGGGTTTGCGTAGATGGCGTCACGTTCCTGTTTTACCTTCCACAGGCGCTTGTCACCCATGATAACCGCGTCAACAACGCTGTACTCTTCAAAAGCAAACTGGTTCTGGCTCAGAGTGCCCACGGTTTGGCCTGGGGTGATCGACACATTGCCCGAGGTTGGTGTGAGTTCGCCTGTCAGGATTTTCATGAAGGTCGACTTTCCGCAACCGTTTGCGCCGATGAGTCCGTAGCGGTTGCCATTACCAAGTTTAGCTGAGATATTTTCGAACAGCGGCTCAGCGCCAAATTGCATGGTGATATTAGCGGTGGAGATCAAAAAGTGGATCCTTCAGGTTAGGCAGTAAGCAATGGAGACTGACGGCGACAAGTGAATAAAGCGGCGCGCACTATAATGAACCGGCTGTCGAAAGTCGAGATCTGTTGTTTGTTTTTTGCGCAATAACGGCGGCGGCGCAAGTAAAGAGGGGTGGGCGGATGAATAATGTGATACAGAGCCTGTTGGCGGCTGCGGGGCTGGAAACCGAGGGGTTGGCGATACGTCCCGTTGCCGGGGGTGACATCAATCATACCTATCATTGCGAAACAGACTATGACCACTACTTTCTGAAACTCAATGATGCGGACTTGCTGCCTATGTTTGTTGCCGAACGCCATGCATTGACCGAATTACAACGTAAAGGCGGGTTACGAACCCCCGAGCCCTTGGCGGTACCGGTGGTGGCAGACTACTCCGCGCTGATTTTACGTTACGAAGCGCTGAACCGACTTTCGCCTGAAATGGCTTTTGCGGCGGGTAAAGCGCTGGCTCGTTGTCACCAGGCTCTGAACCGTCATTATGGATGGCCTCATGATAACTTCATCGGAACGACGAGCCAGGTAAACACCGAGACGACTGATTGGCAGTCTTTTTTTACCGAACAGCGCATACGGCCGCAACTTGGCCTGTTGCAGCACCCTCATTTGACAATGGATCACCCGGGTTTACGCCGCTTGTTGCATTGTTTGGACGGGCATCAACCGCCTGCGTCGTTACTGCATGGGGATTTATGGTCTGGTAACCTGGCAGCAGCATCCGATGGATCCCCCATCTTTTTTGACCCCGCCAGTTACTTTGGCGATCGTGAGACTGATATCGCGATGACCGAATTGTTTGGTGGCTTCTCCACCAGCTTCTATCGGGGGTACGAGTCTGTCTGGCCGCTGGATCCGGGCTACGTGCAACGCAAAGATCTCTATCAGCTTTACCATGTACTGAATCACGCAAATCTTTTTGGCAGCACCTACGTGCAGCAGGCATTGCGTATCTGTCGCGACTAGCAAGGGTAAGTGGATTGAATATTCATTTGTGTAATTAAAACGACTGTTTTATGGTTTGAGTCCGTTCGTTCACAATCACCACAATGTCCAGATCAGGCACCGGAGTTGTTTATGCAGGGATTGCAGTATTTGAGTTTAACCAAGGCCGACCTTGAATCGCTCAGTCTGCCCATGTCGCGCGCTTATCGAGCCAACCAACACCACGCCGTTCAGCATCTGGAACATGCCCCGCTTAATTGTGATGAATGCCTGACCTTGCTGTCACAAAGCTTAACTGACCCGGATAACCTTTGTTTTAAAGTGTGTTTGGGCGGTATTCCTATCGGCGCATTCGTCATTCACTGGAATGAATTTGGCGATAGTGAGTTACGGCACCTGTTCATCGACGCGAAACACCAGAACCAGGGTATTGGCCGTCAGGTTTGGACTTTTCTGTTGAGTTGCTATCCAACTCAATCCTGGCGGGTAGAAACACCCACTTCTATCACTCGTAACATTCATTTTTATCGCGATGTTTGTGGTTTCGAGTGGCAGTACGATCAAAATGGACTCAGTGTGTTCCGCTGGCAGGGGCAGTCGCTAGCGGCCGGTAGTCAAACAAACGACAACGAGTATTAACGTAACGAGTGACGAGCGTAGACCGGCTCGTTATTATTCGCGGACACTCAAACGTTCAATGCATCATGGATTCCCAGACACATCAGTGGTTGTTATCAACCATGGCGGCTTCAAGAGTGAACGACATTGAAACCCTACAAGGCCTGTGGGGTGGCTATGGCGAATTGTTACGGCTTCATCTGCAAGGTGGGTCGCAAGACAGCGTCATCCTGAAAGACATTCGTTTTCCTAAACCACAACAACAGCACCCCCGAGGTTGGTCCTCCGACTTTGCGCATCAGCGTAAACTGCGGTCTTATCAGATTGAAAGTCATTTCTACCGTCAATTTGCGCAGCGGTGCTCTGCGCGTTGTTGTTGCCCGCGTGCACTGGCGGTTCGCGAAGACGACGCGGGGCTGCAGTTGTTATTGGAAGATTTAACGCCATTGTTTCCAGCGAGCCCGGAACACATCAACTTGCCGCAAGTGAAAATATGCCTGCAATGGTTGGCGCATTTTCATGCGACCTTTCTGAACGTTGAGCCAGATGGTTTATGGTCGCAGGGCAGCTACTGGCATTTGACCACGCGACCGCAGGAATGGGACGTGATGGCAGACGGTCCGCTGAAAGAAAGCGCTGCTGAGTTGGATAGGCAATTGGCGCAAACTGAATTTTTAACCATCATCCATGGCGACGCGAAATTGGACAACTTCTGCTTTTCTGCACGGGGAGACGAGGTGGCCGCAGTTGATTTTCAGTACGTTGGCGCAGGTTGCGGCATGAAAGATGTGGCTTATTTTTTCAGCAGCTGTTTATCGGCACGCGACTGTTTTGAGCACGCTGATTCATTGTTGGATTACTATTTTCAGGTACTGGACCGTGCACTTGAGGATCAATTGACAGTGGATCAACGACTTCGTTTGCAAGCACAATGGCGCAGCCTCTATGCCTTTGCCTGGGCCGACTTCCAACGGTTTTTAATGGGCTGGAGCCCCCAGCATTGGAAACTGAACGATTACTCTGATGAACAGACGAAGCGAGCGCTGGCGCAATTGAACCAAGCTGGTACCGCCGATGGTTGATGCGGATACCGAGTTCGATGAACCGTTTAGCGGTGACCTTGCGTCGCTGGCGGCGACTGCAGAGCGTGCTGCCAGGGCCGCCGGGTACTACATTCTATCGGTTGATCGCGCTCAATTGAGCGTTGCGAAAAAACAGGGAGCACATAGTCTGGCAGCGCAACTGTTTACCGAGGTTGACCATCGCAGCGAAGCCATGATCTTTGAGCATTTGCTGCCGACGATGCAAACCGGGAACATTGCCTGGTTGGCCGAAGAATCCGCGGATACCCAAGATATTAACCACCACGAACGTTTTCATAAAAAAGCCTTTTGGTGCGTGGATCCGTTGGATGGGACGCAAGCTTTTTTGCAGGGTGGCAGCGGTTTTGCCGTGTCTGTCGCGTTGATCAGTCGTCTCGGTATTCCGTTGATCAGCGTCGTTTACCATCCGACGAGCGATATCTGCTTTCGCGCGATTCACGGCGAAAAAATGTGTGTACCGGAAGCGATTGCTTCTTCGGGTTTTACTGTCTATATGGATCAATCGTTCACACAACACCCGCTGTACGACACCAGCATGGCAGCGCTTCAACACATCGCTGACTTAAAAGGCGCTACTGAATTGGTGCAAGTGTGTGATCAGGGGGCGGTTATGAATGCCTGTTCTGTATTACGAACGCCCAACTCGGTGTATTTCAAATTGCCCAAGGCACAAACCGGCGGTGGTTGTCTCTGGGATTACGCGAGCACGGTTGGCCTGTTTACCGCAGCTGGCAAGAACGTGACTGACATGGCCGGCCGCTCACTGCGATTGAACCCGCCAGACACGTTGTTTTTTAACCGTTGTGGTGTGTTGTTCAGCAGCGATTCGCAAGTGCACAACGCCTTATTATCATGGTGGGGTAAATTCAACCTGGCTTCCACCTGAATTTGATGCTTTTTTCGGCTTAGTCTTTTGTATTCTACTCACTCAATTGCAGTGACATGGTGATCGATTTTTTTGAATTGTGTCACATGGAACCTTTGCAATAAATCAGGGATTGGTTATGCGTCGACGTATTCTCATTTTACTGAGTTTTCTTGCAGTCGTTAGTTTTGTTCTGGTTTTTGGGTTTCGAACCCGGCATTTGGAAAAGACATCCTCTGTCACGTCGAATCAACCAGAGAACCCTGTTGTGGTTGAGCCGTTTACCGAGGATTTGGAATCGGAGACTGCGGCTGTACTCAGCACGGAAGAAGAGCCTCTCCTTGAACTCGGTTTCGTGTTTTTGACGGGCGACGAATTAAGAATGCTAACTCGAATAGACCTGGAAATTTATCTCAGTGATTTCTATGCAACTTACCTCAATCACATGGATTTTGAACAATTGGAATCGACGTTACTGAACGAAGTGTTCCGTTTTGCCCCCGAAGTTGCGGTGCGTTATTTGAGTGATTATCGCGTGAATCCAGAAAGTCGGCCGATGGTGATGTCTGCGGTGGTGGCTGACCTTTTCAGGTTGCACCCCGAATCTGAATTAAAAGAAGCCTTTTATCGATATCTCGATACCTACAATCAACTGCCTGCCGGTTGGTTCATGATGCAGGCCATGCGCACGGAAGTTGCCGGCTTTTTGCATCAGGGTGATCCATCATTGATCCCCGGAGAAGTGACAGAATATGCGCTTAAAGGTTTTCTGGACGGCGAGATCAGAAACTATTTAACGATAACGTTCTTGGGTCTGCGGGACTTCATAACTGACGAGCAATTGATTAGTGTGTTTCTGCAGACTTCACCATCAACTCTGGAAGAGGGTCTGGACGAATTGTTATTTGATGTGATCGCCTTACGTGATGCTCGAACTTTCGATCACTTGCTGTCGTTTATGCAATATCATCCAAAAAAACTCAGTATTTATCGTTCGCTGTCAGAAATGGATGAAATTGATATTTCACCAACCATTCAAGGTTTGATGAGCCGCTTCGCGACGTTAACCGAGGACGATAAACTTTATGTCAGCGTTATGGCGTTGGATATAGGTGACAAAGCCGCGCTTCACTATTTGGTGACTCACACCGGCGATGACTTCAATGGTCCAGTGCCGGTGAACATAAAATTCTTGCTGAAACGGCGATTGCCTAAACCCGCCACTGACCTTACTTTTGAGACTTGGGTACTGCAGAATATTGATAAATTTGAATTTGATGCCATTACCCAGACGTTTCGATAATACACCCATGGCGGCCGACATTTACCGCCAATAGGTCAATCGCCGCCATAGCCATTCCAATGGTCCAAAGCTATAGCGTGCCAGCCACCATTGCGATACGGCCAGCTGAACTGCCCAGATTATCAGTACAATGATCAGTTGTTGCCAACGTTCAACCTGGCCATACCAACCCAATCCAAAGCCATAGAATAGAAAGGTGCAAAGCAGCGATTGCATTATGTAATTGGTGAATGCCATGCGGCCTGTCTTGGCTAACAGTTGGGTGGCTTTTACAAATAGTTTTTTCTGAATCATCGCGTTAAACAAAAGTACATAGCCGATGGCCATCAGGACACTGCCGATATAATTAAACTGAACGCCAGCGTACTGTGAATAGCGGATATTCCATTGGTGATGAAAATTAAAATACAAGCCATAACCAACAACGACAATACCGGTGAGTACCGAAAAAGATCCCAGCCGCAACAGCGTTTGTGCCGGGATTGCAGCAGAGAATATGCCCTGTTTGTATAGTGCCATACCAATAAGCATTAAACCGCCGACGCGCCACAAGACGTAGTAGACAAAGCCATAGGTTTCCATGAGTAAGGCATCTTGACTTTGCTGTTGTAGTTGACCCAGCCAGTGCCCGCCGAAAGTCGCAATATCGGCGGAGATCTGTTCGTTATTCGGCTGCCAATCGGGCAAATAATATTGCAGCTCGTCTGTTGGCATTGTCGACAGCGCGGATTGTGACAGAAGATCAAAGACTGTGGGTATGCTTATTAAGACCAACCCGACGGTCCACAGTGTTCGCACTGATTGTTGGCGAAACAGGACCGCCCAGAACCCGCAGACAGCGTAAGAAAATAGCACATCGCCAGACCAGATTAGGTGGCCATGGATTAACCCGAATAACAGTAACCAACCCATACGTCGCTTATGGAGTTTTGCGGCGGGTATGTGTTTGTCTTCTGCGCGCTCAGAAAACAACATCACTCCAACCCCAAACAGCAGGGAAAAAATAGACATAAATTTCGAATCAATAAACAGGTGGGAGAACCCCCAGACCCAGCCGTTTATGCCAGATAGGTCACCGAATGCGGTTGGATTAATGTATGCCGTATCTGGCATTGAAAACGATTGGATATTCATCATCAAAATACCCAGAACTGCGATGCCCCGGATGACATCCAGGCTAATGATTCGTTGCGATAAATCGGTTGGGAGGCTTGCCTGCATGCGTTAAGGGGACCGTTGAGATGTGTCACGTATTCAACGGGAAGCGATCCTAATATGCAAGGCATAAATGACCGCCCAACTGGGCGGCGTTAAACGGACTCAGTGCTCCCGATTATTACGGTTAATCTCCAGTAAGAAACGGGCCATGTCTTCAAGCTGATCGATCTCTTGACGGCCGAGTTCAAGTACGTCGAGAAATTCCTTTAAATCGTCTTCGACGTCGATATGACGGGATGTTTTTATGCTGTTTAGCATCGGAACCAGTAGGTCAATCAGGTTAGGTACGGGTGATTGAAACGGCCCGACACTCTGATAGTCGTCAATGGTTGTGGTGGACTGCCGTGCACGAGCGGAATGTATGGATACAACTTTTGGCATAGCTAACCTCCTGTGTCGCGGTAGCTTCACTATGGCATGAGTGGCTGAATAAAAACTGAACGTGTAAATGCCTGTTGGAAGTTACATTGGTTATCACAGGGGTTAAAATGCTTTAAGCCGATGTTTGCACCACTGTTGCCAACCAGGGAGCCAGTTCCTGGTCAACGGTTTTTCCGTGTTCCGCCAGAAACGCGAGAAAACGCGCGGGTGTCCTGGTGGCAATATTTTGCTCGGGAAAGTCCAGAGCGCGTAAAACGGCGATTGCCTCATCGAATATCCCCACATGAAAACTGATGTGAGCGTCGCTGCCCAAACTGATTTTCCAATCGTGTTTCATCACCGTTTCAACCATAGAGGTACAGAAGGGTTCGGAACCCTGTCTGCTATGCGTGAACGAACTGTTGTTGATTTCCAGTAAAACATTATGGTCTTTCGCGGCGCGAACAATGTCATCCTGATCGACGGGGTAATTAGGATTACCCGGGTGGCCAATAATCTGAATGACGCCACTTTCCATAGCACGGATCATGGCGCGCGTGTTGTCTCGTTTTGAGCCAGGTGGTAAGACCGGTTCATGAAAGCTGGCAATGGCGTAGTCCAGATACGGCAGCATGCCATCCGGAAGATCCACGTAGCGCTTATCTGTTCCAGCGTATGGATCAGCCAAAATATTCGCTTCGATGCCGCGTAACATAGCAATACCGTCGACCACGCGAGGAATGATTTTCATGTTGCCAAAGTGCCACGGGTGTGGCGCGTCTGGCATTTCCGGCGCATGGTCGGTAATGGAAAACAACTGCAGGCCATTAAGTTTGGCGTCGCGAAAATAATCATGCACGGTGCTGTACGCATGGGTACTGGCAATGGTATGTGAATGGGTATCGCATAAAATTTTCATGTTCAGCCTTCTTAACTCTGGTATCGCAGTTGTTTTCCGTTCTAGGTCACAAGGGTTGGTTCACTATGGCGAAAACCAACCAAATATGGAAGCCAGAAAAACGAAGGCGATAGCCGCAGGTGCAATTAATTTTAGGGTAATACGGTAAGCGGCGAGGTAGGCAATGGTTAGTTTGCCGTCATTTGACAGCTCATCCGCAACCGCTTTTTTGTCCAGCTTCCAGCCGACAAACAAAGCGATAAAGAAACCACCAATGGGTAATAACTGATCCGACAAAGAGATAAACCAATCGAAAATATTCATATGGCTGACTTCGCCGGAAATCAGGAACGGTAACTTCAGCCAGCTTAATATACCGTTGCCTTGTGACAGCAACGCTCCGACCAGGGTTACCATACCGGCCACCACCAGTGTTGATGTTTTTCGTTTCCAGCCAAATTCTTCATCGAGATACGCGACAATTACTTCCAGAATTGAAATGGCGGATGTCAACGCCGCAACCGCTAACAGCGCAAAAAACAGCATTGAAAACCCGGTGCCGAAGGGCATTTGACCAAACACATTGGGCAGAGTAATGAAGACCAGTCCCGGTCCAGAACTTGGTTCAATGCCAAAGGCAAAAACAGCCGGAAAAATAGCCAGACCGGCAATCAGCGCGATAACCGTATCTGCGACACTAACCTGAACCGCAGTAACGCCCAGATTTTCCTGTTTCCCGATGTAGGAGCCATAGGTGATCATGGTACCCATGCCCAATGACAAACTGAAGAACGCATGACCCATGGCCGCGAGCACCGCTTCCATGTTCAATTTGCTGAAGTCAGGTGAGAAGAGAAACTCAATACCTTTGGCCGCACCTGGCAGCGTCAGAGAGCGAATAGCGAGTACGATAAGTATGACGAGCAGTAGAGGCATGAGGATTTTGGAGTAACGTTCAATGCCGTTTTTAACACCGCCCAACACGACTGCAACGCACAAGGCCATAAACAGTACTTGCCACAAAACGGGTAACCATGGGTCGGCAATGAACGTACCAAACACATTACCCAGCTGTTCCGGCGTCTGATCCGCCAGCGAGTTTAGGGCTGAAAGCCCAAGGTAATGCAGAGTCCAACCGGACACTACACCGTAAAACGATAACAGGATAAAGGCGGTGATAATGCCCAGTGCGCCCGTCAGAAACCATTTACTTCCTGGCGCTTCGGCCTTAAAAGCGCCAATAGCATTTTTTTGTGCGCGTCGACCGACAACGAACTCGGCCAGCATGATGGGTAAGCCAATAAAGGCGATGCAAATAAGATAGACCAGGATAAAGGCGGCTCCGCCATATTCCCCGGTAATGTAAGGGAATTTCCAAATGTTGCCTAAGCCAATGGCTGAGCCGGCGGCAGCGGCAATGATGCCAAGCCGACCTGAGAAACCGTCACGTTGATTGGAATTCTGTGTCATGCGTCGTCCAGAGTACGAAATTGAATGAAGGGTGAGGGCGGTATTCTACGGTGGTCGACAGCAAAGGTCATTGACTAATCGGTCAGAGAAATGTGTTTTTGTTGATAAAAACTGATCGAGCTCAGAGACTTAGCCTTCATCACTTGGGTTACCATGGTTATGTGATCGTAACCTGGAGAACATTGGAGTGGACGATAGAAACGTGATTCATTGGCTGGATGCGAAAGCAAAGGCAGTGGGGGTTAGCCCGCAATTGCTGTCTGTGATCAAGCAGTTGAATGATCGATTCGGTATTCAAATTGACGTGGCAGATGAGCGTTTGAGTCGGTTCAAAATGTTATTCCCCGCGCTGGACCAAGCAGCAGCGCAGCACCATGATATTGATTTAAAAGGCGCCGATGTCGCAACGCAACGGATATTCGAACAGGGTGTGGAGCTGGGTAAGGCACAGATGATGACCGATGTAATCATCTGTATTCTGGAGCAGGATGGTTTGATTTCACGCCAGACTAGCGAATGATTTCCAATCCATAAGATTCTAATGTGGCCTGAATCTCATCCATCGTTTCTCGGGACGGTGGCTGCAGACCTTCCAATGGATATTCCAGGTTCATGGCTTTCCATTTGTGGGTACCGAGGTTGTGGTACGGTAATAGTTCGACATGTTCAATGTTTTCCATTGGCGCTAAAAACTGTGCCAGCGCGTCGACATCGGCCAGGTCATCGGAATACCCGGGGACGACGACGTAGCGGATTCGGGTTTTCTTACCAATATCGGCCAAGTGGCGAACAAATCGCAGTGTGCGTTGATTGGATACGCCGACCAGTAGATGGTGTTTGTGATCGTTGATGTGTTTGATATCACACATAACCAGATCACTCTGTTCGATCATCAGGTTAGTTTCATCGCTGTACACGCCGACATAGCCATTGGTGTCCAGACAGGTGTGAATACCGTGTTGACGTAACTTTTCGAACAACAGACCAACGAAAGGGGCCTGTAACACCGGTTCACCTCCGGTCACGGTGACACCACCGCCACTGGCGTCCATGAATTTTGCGTAGGGCAGTATCTGTTCCACGACTTCGGTGACCGAATACAGCTGCCCGCCATCCAAATCCCAGGTATCCCGGTTGTGACAATATTTACAACGAAACAGACAACCCTGCAAAAACACCACGAATCGAGTGCCGGGACCATCAACAGTACCAAAGCTTTCGAACGAGTGAACGCGACCGAGCATTTCGTCGGCGTGGTATTTGGGGATGTTTAGTGTCGGAATTGTTGAACTCATGAGATTGCCTGAATGATCAAGGTTCGCAGTGTAACAAAATTACATTTCTCTGTATTGCGGCAGGTCAGCTGTTTTTGGTTCTGAAAGTCGGTGCAAGGTAAGGACCGGCGAGAGGATTAGATACCAATGTAGGGTTGAAAGTCCTTGGCGGAAACCGGATGCGCGTAGAAATAGCCCTGTGCACAGAGGACTCCTTTGGAAGCCAGCCAGTTCATTTGGTGTGGCATCTCCACACCTTCTGCAATGATGGTCAACTCCATGGCTAGAGACATTTGGATAATGGCTTCACAGATGACCGTGTCGTGTGGATTATTAGGCACCCCTTTGATGAAGCTGCGGTCAACTTTGAGGTAATTGATGGGTAGGTGTTTCAGATAGTTCAGCGATGAAAAACCGGTGCCGAAGTCGTCTATCGCCAGACTAAATCCACGCTCGCGCAGACCGTTTAACTTTTTGACAGTACTGGCATCACTGTTCATCATGACGGATTCGGTAATTTCCAATACCACCTGTCCGGTTTCAATAGGAAATCGACTTAAAATGGCATCTAGGTTGTCAAAAAAGTTTTTATCTTTCAGTTGGATGACGGATAGATTGATTGAGATGTAATCAATTGCCCCGCCGGCTTGTTTCCATTCAAAAAACTGCCTGATGGCCGCTTCCAGAACCCAGATGCCTATGGTGTGAATCAAACCGGTTTCTTCGGCCAGTGGAATAAACTGATCTGGTCGTAAGTCGGTACCCGGCCACCGGATTAACGCCTCGGCTGCGATGCAACGATTCGATTTCAGATCAAAAATGGGTTGAAAATGCAGCGTGAAATCGTGGGCATTGAGGGCTTTGGTAATGTCCTGTTCCAGTTGCCATTTTTCATGAGCCAGCCGGGCATTGTCCGCCGAGAAGTAATCCAGTGTATTGCGGCCAGTTTGACGGGCATGGCGCATCGCGGTAATAGCGTTGCTGATCAGACTGCCGGCATCCAACGCGTCCCGCGGAAAGGTTGCGATACCGATATTGGCATTGAGGTTCAACGTGTATCCATCGATCTGGTAGTCAGCGCTGGCGTGTTTAATTAAACGCTCGGCAACCAGTTGCAGTTCTTCCGTATGTTGATAGTCATTGAAACTGACCAGAAATTCATCGTTGCTAAACCGACACATACGGTCTTCAGAACGCAACGTTGCAGCCAGATTCTGACTGACGAGTTTGAGCAGACTGTCACTGATTTTGTGCCCAAACTGTTTGTTGATATGCCCAATGCCGCTGATTTCCACTGCAATAACGGCTGAACTCTCCTGTCTTCGCTTGGTCCGATGCAGTTCATGGGTCAATTGCTCCATGAAAAGTTGCCGATTGGGTAACCCGGTCAGCTGGTCGTGGAATTGTTGATGTTGTAGTTGAAACTCCAAACTGCGCTGTTCAGAGATGTCCTGAATCATGACTCCTAAACCGACGACAAGCTGATGCGAATTCAGTAAAGGCCACTGATGTACTCGCAAGCAATGTTGACCATCGTCGATCTCATAGGTCAGTTTCTCGCCAGACAAGGAATGTTGCCAATAGGTCAGGTAGCGAGGGTGGCTGGACAGTGATTCTTTAATGGACTGGCCGACTTGCAACTGCAAGGAGGTAACTTCCTCTGGCAACTGCCCCTTAACCCATTGCACGATGGACAGTGCATCGGTTTCGAACAGCATGATGTTTAGCTCTTCGCACAAAATATCGGTAAAAATTCCCGGTCTTTGCTGTTTCAGAAGTAGCGATAACAGTCGGCTAATCAGATAAATCAGCAAAAGCACCAATAAACCGGCAATAGGCAGAGATAGCGCATAAACTGGAAAATGCCAGCGTCCATAGATGGTTAATCGGTCTGTTAACGCGTAGGTTAGTGGCGGTTTTTTTAACGCCGGTTTATCCGTCAGTGACTGTGAGGGTTGGCGGGCAAACTGAAATGCCGACACAACACCCTGTTGGACGGCGTTAAATGCAAACGGATTCAGCTCAATCGCGATTAGGTTACTGATGTTTGTGGCCGAATCGCTGACTGGTATGGTCAGTAACCACAGACGGTCTGTAAATGGACTTTGCCAAAGCTGAGTCGAATGTCGCTCAGCCAACAGGAAGTGGTATCGCCAGAAGTCTTCACTATTGACGAGGATTGGCTCAGCGGCATAGTCGGTGTCATCATTGGTCATTAGATACTGCTGATGTTGATTTCCCTTTTGTTCGGAGTACACCGTGCCATCGTCATTAATCAGATAAATATCGGTAAGGTGTTCCGTCGGGATGACGGAATAAATGTCCGTCAGGTAATCGTGAGCCTGGCGTGGTGGTTTGGCTATGGATTTAACTGCCTCGCTGGTTTTCGAGGTTATGACGGAAAGTTGTGCTTGCATAGTTTCGGCGGTGTTGTTGAACGAAGCGCGCTGTAGGGTGCGGTCCAGATTTATTCCCAGAACGCCCAGTAATAGGCACAGAGCAAACGCCAGACCGTGCCGGTGGACTTGTAGGGCGCGTAGGCGTTGATTGAACAGACTATTCGGCATAAAGAGTGCAAGTTAGTAAAAACGCCTATCAAGCATAGCTGAATTATTTCTGGTGCGACTGTCGGATTCTGCCTTCAGGGCATATATGGGCGCCCAAGATGCCCTTGAGAATATCCATAAAAAAAGGGTGCCATCGGCACCCTTCTTGGTTTAGCTGAGGATCAGACCTGACTGTGGAAAGTTCGGTTGATCACATCCAGTTGTTGTTCGCGGGTTAATTTCACGAAGTTAACGGCGTAACCAGACACACGGATCGTCAACTGTGGGTAGTTTTCAGGGTGTTCCATTGCATCCTTCAACATATCCCGATTCAACACGTTGACGTTAATGTGATGACCGGATGAACCGAAGTAGCCGTCCAGCATACCGGTCAGGTTATTCACCTTACCATCTTCGTTTTTACCTAAGGAATCCGGTACCAGCGACATGGTGTAGGAAATGCCGTCTTCAGCATCTTCGTAGGGCAGCTTCGCCACACTTAATAACGATGCCAATGCGCCTTTTTCATCGCGGCCATGCATAGGGTTCGCACCCGGTGCGAACGGTTCGCCCGCTTTACGGCCGTCTGGTGTGTTACCGGTTTTCTTACCATAAACCACATTACTGGTGATGGTGAGAATAGATTGCGTTGGTATCGCATCGCGGTAAGTTGGAGTCTGACGAACCAGATCCATGAAGCGGGTGACGATTTTCTGGGCTATTTCGTCAACACGATCATCGTTGTTGCCAAATTTCGGATATTCACCTTCGGTCGCAAAGTCGACCACGTAGCCGTCTTCGTTGCGAATGGTCTTCACTTTTGCGTACTTAATGGCACTCAGTGAGTCGGCCACAACTGACAAGCCAGCGATACCGCAAGCCATGGTGCGCAATACGTCACGGTCGTGCAGAGCCATTTGTGAGGCTTCGTATGAATATTTGTCGTGCATGAAGTGAATGACATTCAACGTGTTCACATAGACGCGTGAAACCCACTGCATGTACTCGTCAAAGCGTGCCCAAACGGTATCGAAGTCCAGGTATTCATCGGCCAGAACGTCTTTCTTCGGACCGACCTGTAAACCGATTTTTTCGTCCATTCCTCCGTTGATGCCATAAAGCATGGTCTTCGCCAGGTTACAGCGAGCACCGAAGAACTGCATTTGTTTACCGATGCGCATCGCAGATACACAGCAGGCAATGCCGTAGTCGTCACCAAACTTGCCGATCATCAGATCATCGTTTTCGTACTGGATAGAACTGGTGTCGATCGAGACCTTAGAGCAGAAATCCTTGAAGCCTTTTGGCATTTTTTCTGACCAGAGTACGGTCAGGTTTGGCTCCGGAGCAGCACCAAGTGTGTACAGTGTGTTCAGCATACGGAAGCTGTTTTTGGTGACCAGAGCGCGGCCATCTTCACCCATACCACCGATCGACTCAGTTACCCAAGTTGGATCACCAGAGAACAGTGCGTCGTAATCAGGGGTTCTTAGGAAGCGAACCATACGCAGCTTGATGACGAGATCATCAATCAATTCCTGCGCCAGTTCTTCTGTTAATGCACCAGCGGCGATATCACGTTCGATATAGATGTCGAGGAACGTTGAGACTCGTCCAAAACTCATGGCAGCACCGTTCTGGCTCTTGATGGCTGCCAGGTAGGCAAAGTAAGTCCACTGCACCGCTTCGTGAGCGTTTTGTGCTGGCTTGGAAATGTCGAAGCCGTAGCTCTCGGCCATCTCTGTCATTTCCTGCAGCGCGCGGATTTGTTCAGACAGTTCTTCGCGCAAACGAATAACATGTTCGCTCATGTTCTCGTTGTCTAATGATGTTTTCTGCGCTTTCTTATCGGCAATCAGCCGGTCTGTTCCATACAGCGCAACACGACGGTAGTCACCAATAATACGGCCACGACCGTAAGCATCGGGTAAGCCAGTGACAACACCGGCCTTACGGCACTTCAACATGTCCGGTGTGTAGCCATCAAAAACACCTGCGTTGTGTGTTTTTCGATACTTGGAGAAAATTTCGTTGACGGTTGGGTCTAACGTGCGGCCATAAGCTTCGCAAGAAGCTTCTACCATACGAATACCGCCATTGGGAATCATGCCACGCTTTAGCGGCGCGTCCGTTTGCAAGCCGACAACGCGCTCCAGGTTTTTGTCAATGTAACCGGGTTTGTGTGAGGTAATAGTGCTTGGCAAGTCGGTGTCAAAATCCAATGGACCTTGCAGACGTTGCTCTTCTTTCATGAGTTCTAGAACTTGTGCCCAGACATCTTTTGTACGGGTCGTTGCGCCAGCCAGGAATGAAGAATCACCTTCGAAAGGTGTATAGTTTTTTTGGATGAAATCACGAACGTCGATGGCTTCGTTCCACACGCCTGGGACAAATCCTTCCCATGGATTGGCTTGTGCGTTGATGCTATCGCCTGCTTTTTCTTTATACATAAAGTTATGCTCCGCTAGATTACTAAAATATTAAAAATGAAGACTGTTTCAGCGGTTGAAGATTTATAGAAAGGTAGTAAAAAAGGGTCGGGAGTAAGCGATGTCTTGAGAACGACTGGAGATTCGACACAAGACGATAAGGCCAACACAACCTGTGATATCGCTTCCCCCCGAAAACCGGTGGCTAATGGTTTTACCCATACCGGAGAGAGTGATACCAGACTACCTTAATTTGCTTTGGGCACTTTGATTTGTATCAACAATTTAACCAGCGCTCGACGTAACTCATGTTCAACCTTGTCGCTGATTTGCAGTGTCCAAAACGAGTTCAACACGCTCTGCAAATTCTGTATGGATGTATTATCGAGGTCTAACTGACCTGACTCTTGATGTGCATCAACAAAAAACTCCCTTTGGGGTATTTTCTTGTTGTTTTTTTACACTCAACTTTTCGAATTTGATGCTGTTGGCGAACTCTAAAAAACAGCGAAATTACGCCAATAAAAAGTAGTGGAAATTTTGAATTTTGTGGATGAATTCCAACAAAAAAACACAAAAATTTTGGCGAGAGGCAAAAAGAAAGAGAGAACCGCATTATGCAATTTCTCTCTTTGAGGTCAATTGATATTGGGAATGATTTACGCCAACGTTTTGGTCAGGTTATAAATCGTCTGATTGAAAGGTCGGGACATGTTTTCAATGGCGTCGATAATATCATGGTGTACCAGTTTGTTACTCTGTATGCCGACACAGCGTCCGCCTTCCCCTTTTTCCAATAATTCCACCGCAAAGGCGCCCATTTCGCTGGCCATGACGCGGTCAAAAGCACATGGAGAACCGCCACGCTGAGTATGGCCCAGAATAGTGGCGCGCGTTTCCAATCCAGTTCGCTCTTCAATGCGTTTAGCCAGTTCTGTCACATTGGTCACATGTTCGGTGATGGCGATAATGGCATGTTTCTTACCTTTTTCGACATCAGTGCCCAGGGTTTGCACCAATTCTTCCAGGTTGAAGCCTTTTTCCGGCACAATTGCGTACTCTGCACCACCACCGAGGGCCGCCATCATTGTCAGGTCTCCACAGTGGCGGCCCATGATTTCAACCACTGAAATGCGGTTATGTGACGAGCTGGTGTCTCGCAAACGGTCGATGGCGTCCAGAACCGTGTTCAATGCGGTATGGAAGCCGATGGTATAGTCCGTTCCAGCAATGTCATTATCGATGGTGCCAGGCAGGCCGATGCAGGGGAATCCCATTTCGGTTAGTTTTTTTGCACCCATGTAAGAACCGTCACCACCGACGACGACCAGGGCTTCAATTTCATGTTTGCGCAGGTTGGCGATGGCTTCCTGACGGATTGACTCTTCTTTGAACTCAGGAAAACGAGCAGAGCCTAAGAAAGTACCGCCGCGGTTGATCATGTCGGATACATGGTGCCGTTCCAGTTTTTTAATACGGTCTCTATGCAGACCCAAATAACCGTCGTAAATGCCATATACTTCGATTTTTTTGGAAAGCGCTGTACGTACCACCGCACGGACTGCGGCATTCATGCCCGGAGCATCACCACCGCTGGTCAGGACACCGATCTTTTTAATCATTTCTGGATCGCCTCTCTTAATAAGTGAATTGCCTTAATTTTAGAATTTCAAAGCAATGTTCCATTTGATCTGGATTAGCATATTGTAAGGAAGTTACAGAATGCTACGTTAAATTTCTTATCGATGGCCATTTTAGTGCCCAATTCGTGGTTTTAACAGGCTGGAATAGAAGAAGTATGAAAATTTGTTACGAAAGGGCGATATTGAACGCAGCCTAGACAGACGATTTCACTCGTGACACCGCTGACGAATCGAACATGCAGAATGTGATCTGTATCGAAAAAATTGCAGGTCTGTTGATTGAAATGTGAACAGGTCGATATTTTGGCGAATAATTAACCAATGTTGTCAAATTTACTGTCTACGCTATCAATACCATTAATTTGTAGGTAGATTTTGACGTGACGGTTTCCAGCTTAGAGAGCAGTACCAGTCGTTTTGAGCAAACCCGACAACCTGAGTTTCACTATCAGTTAATCGATCCGCAGCAACAGAAATACCGTATGCAGACCATTTGGCAATTGGTCGCCGGAAACCTCGCTGCCAATGGTGATGTTTTGCCGTCCGACGCGATGAATGCCGCCAAAGATCCTGACTATGATTTTATTAACCATACCCGTGTCGTGGTGATTCAGCACAGCAGCGGTCGTTTGGCAGGGACGTTCTCCGTAACGTTGGATGGTGATCATGGTATGCCAGTATCGCGTCACTTCGACTCAGAATTGAGCTTTTTACGGCGTAAGCACCGACTGATTAACGGTTGGCGCTTTTCTATGTCGCCTTTGTATCAGGGTGCTATTTTGCGTCAACGCACCTTCACCCTGTTCAAGCAATTGGTTTGCCTAAACGACGCCGATGCGTTTGTCATTTACTACAACCAACGGCTCGAAAAATACTATCATCGGCTGTTTAATGGCCGTGTAGTTGCCTCAAAGTCGATTTCGTTCGATGGTCATCACAGTTTGCCCGTCAACCTCATGTTGTGCCAAGCAAGTGATAACCCGCCCGATCCAAGATACATGCACGATGGAGCCCTTTATGAAGCAGACCTGGTCAGCTGACAGTGCGTTCGCCCGGAATCGCGGTCTGATATCTCACGAAGAGCAACGCCAGTTAGCGCGGAGCCTTGCTGTCATTCCTGGCTGTGGTGGCATCGGCAGTACGGTTGCGGAAACGCTGACCCGGCTTGGTATCGGGCGCTTCAGGCTATGCGATCCAGACACCTTTGATATTGCAAACTTCAACCGTCAGTTGGGTGCGACGACCTTCAGTGTGGGGCAAAACAAAGCGGCTGCGACTAAAGCGCGGATATTATCAATCAACCCTGACGCGGAGGTCGACATCTTTGAGCAGCCGGTAACGGCGTCGAATGCGGATGAGTTTGTCTCCGGTGCTGATGTGGTGTTGGATGGCATTGATTTTTTTGTACTGAATGCTCGCCGAGCTTTATTTCAGGCGGCGCAACTGGAGGGCGTTCCTGCGATGACCGCGGCACCACTAGGTTTTTCTGCAACTCTGCAGGTTTACCTCCCCGATCAGGGCATGAGTTTTGATGATTTTTTTGATTTCAGGGACAGCGAAGGCTCGGCAGACCAGTTGGTTAAATTTCTTGTTGGGCTAGCCCCAAGAGCGCTGCAACGACCTTATATGGATCTTTCCTTTATTGATTCGGAAAGTCAGTCCGGGCCAAGTTCAATTTTGGGTACCCAGATTGCCGCCGCGATGATCGGCGGAGAAGTGGTTCGCCTGTTGTTGCAGCGCGGAGATTCATTGCCAGCACCCTGGTATCGACAATTTGATGTCTTTCGACAACGTTGGGTGAAAAGCTATCTGATTGGTGGTAATCGGCATCCCATTCAGAAATACAAAATCCGTAAAACCAAGCAGGCATTTAAGCAAAATGGTTTATGGTCTGGATTGTCGCAGCTGTCACTAGGGTAATGGGTGGATGCAAGTCTTGTCGGCATCTTTGGTAAGCCGGGTTAGGCGCCTTTGGCTGGCGCCTTTGATTTGGTGAACTCACTCAAAGCCGCATTTCAATTTGGCGGCTGGCCATATGTTCTTTCGCTTGCTGGATCGTAAACTCGCCGAAATGAAAAATACTGGCGGCCAATACCGCGTCTGCGTGACCTTGATTCACACCTTCGGCCAAGTGTTCTAATTCGCCGACACCTCCGCTGGCAATCACCGGAATAGTGACCGCGTCTGCCACAGCTCGGGTCAGAGCCAAGTCGAAACCGGTTTTTACGCCATCCCGGTCCATGCTGGTTAACAGAATTTCCCCAGCGCCATTAGCTTCCATTTTTTGAGCCCATTCGACAGCGTTAATGCCCGTCGGCTTACGACCACCGTGTGTAAATATCTCCCAGTGATCGTCAACCCGTTTGGCGTCAATGGCGACAACGATACATTGTGCTCCAAAGCGAGCGGACGCTTCTTTCACGAAATCAGGATTAAAAATAGCCGCGGAGTTGATAGATACCTTGTCGGCACCAGCGTTCAACATAGTACGGATATCGTCAACCGTGCGTATCCCACCACCGACCGTCAACGGAATAAATACCTGACCAGCGATCGCTTTTACCGTGTCAATCATGGTGCCACGACCTTCGTGAGTTGCGGTAATGTCGAGCATGGTAATTTCATCCGCACCTTGCTCGTTGTAACGCTTGGCAACCTCAACCGGATCCCCAGCGTCGCGAATATTGACAAAATTTACGCCTTTGACGACCCGACCCTGATCGACATCCAGACACGGGATAATGCGCTTGGCCAATGCCATAATTGTCTCCTGTATTGAGCCAGGTCGGCTCAATGTTTTGATGAGTTGGCGACAGGCGGTTGAATTACCGTTTGCCGTTCCACTGGGTAAAGTTTCTCAGTAATTGCAGACCCGCAGTGTGGCTTTTCTCCGGATGAAACTGAGTGGCAAAAATATTGTCCCGGTAAATTATCGCGGAAAACTCGGTACCGTATTCGCAACGTCCGGCCGTATAGTCTGGATGCATTTCTGCGTAGTAACTGTGTACAAAATAGAATCGACTACCGGATTCAATCTGGTGCCAAAGCGGATGCTCTACGGTCTGATGAACATGATTCCAACCCATATGTGGCACTTTCATAGGCAGGCCGCGGCTGTCTGTTAAATTCTTTGGAAATTGATGCACTTGACCGGGAAAATGATTCAGGCAGTCAATGCCGTCGTTTTCATCGCTATGTCGCATCAAGGCCTGCATACCGACACAGATGCCCAAAAAGGGCTTCCCCGAGTCCAGGTTTTCAGCGACCACTTGATCTACTCCCTGACGGCGGATTTCGGCCATACAGTCGCGAATGGCTCCAACACCTGGTAATACGACATGATCGGCTTGCGCGATACGATCACGGTCGTCTGTGACCTCAACCGCGAAGTTGTCGGCAACGTGTTCAAAGGCTTTTGCCACAGAATGCAAATTGCCCATGCCGTAGTCGATTATAGTGAGTAATTGTTTGCTCACGGTGCACTCCAATGCAGATGGAACGTTGCTGGTAAGTCAGCAACGTATCAGAACGTTACAAAACGCCTTTGGTGGACGGTATCACCGAACCCTGACGTTCATCGAGTGTAAGGGCCATACGCAAGGCGCGGCCAAAGGCTTTAAAGATGGTTTCTGCCTGATGATGTGCATTTCGGCCTTTCAGGTTATCGATGTGCAACGTCACCAGTGCGTGATTGACGAAGCCCTGGAAGAATTCAAAAAACAAATCCACGTCGAACTGGCCAATACTGGCGCGGGTGAATTCACAGTTGAATTCCAAGCCAGGTCGACCCGAAAAATCGATAACCACTCTGGACAGTGCTTCATCTAGCGGCACGTAACTGTGGCCATAGCGGGTAATGCCTTTCTTGTCGCCCACGGCTTTCGCGAATGCCTGCCCCAGTGTGATTCCTACGTCTTCTGCACTGTGGTGATCGTCAATGTGGTTGTCCCCATCACAATGAATATCCAAGTCGATCAGGCCGTGACGCGCGATCTGATCCAGCATATGATCCAGAAATGGGATCGATGAGTTCAGATTGGCTTTGCCGGTGCCATCTAAATTAACGGCAACCTTGATTTTCGTTTCATTGGTGTTGCGTTCTACCGACGCCTGGCGACTCATAAGGTTCTCTCAGCTGATTTATCGAATATGGGTGGCAAGTCTTGCTTTTAGACGCTTGCCGATCCGGATTATATAAGTATGCTGAGCGCCAAACCACCCACGGATAATATCAGTGCCCATTACCGTTACGCGAGCATTTGGCCAGAATGACCGCAACCACGCAACGATGTTGCGAATAATTAAAGACTTGCCTGCACAACATGAGCTTCATTCTGTGCTTGGTCAGTGGCATGCTACGCCAGATAAATTTGATCTCTGGTTGGGGGTGTTCAACGAACGAGTCGTTGGTTTTACCTTAGTCAAAGGCAGCGATATAGAGGCTATTGCGGTACACGGTGCGACTCGAGGTCGTGGTGTGGGGCACCGAATGTTGACCCTGGTGATTCAACAATACGGCGCGTACTCGTTAAAGTTGGTGTCGCCGCAGGGGTTGTTTAAAGTCCTTTTTGATGAGACACAACAATAACAAGTTTGCTTTATTGTGAATAATAAGCACTAAAGCTTTTTAAAATTTGAAACGCAGATAAGAGGCAGAAACGTGAAACAATCGTCTGAAGTCTTGATTGAAGATGAAATTCAAACTCGGGTGCGGTTATACGATTTTTCGACGGGCAAACAAACCTTTTTTCAATGGATTGCCGGCATGGTACCCGCCTGTGAAGGCAAGAGGGTGCTAGAACTGGGATGCGGCAATGGTGCGATCTGGCGTGATCTGATGCCTAGGTGGCCGAATTGCGACCTGACCCTAACCGATATTGCCGATGATGTGCTGGCAGCTGCTCGTGAAACGCTGGCGCCACTGTCCGACATGGCCAATAGCATTGAATACTTACCTACCGACTTCAACAACCTGCCTTTCGCTGACGCCAGTTATGATATTGTTATCGCGAACCATAACCTCTATTACGCTCAGGATGTCTCGTCAGTTTTAGCGTCGATTGCCCGTATATTAAAACCGGGCGGTATGTTGGTCTGTTCCACCATTGGCGAAGATCATCTGCACGAATTAGTCAGTACTTTGCGTCAGTTTAGTGATGATCTACCTTGGGGGGCGGAAGCTTGGGCCGGAAAGTTCGGTCTAGATAATGGCGCCAAGCAGCTATTTAAACACTTTGCCCGTCTTGATCAGTTCGAATACGACAATAATCTGCACGTAAACTCTATAGAACCGGTTATTTCCTATCTTAAGAAAACCATGAAAGGCGCATTGTCTGAGTGGGTATGTGACAACATGGCCCTAGTGACAGAAGCGCTTGAGCAAACCATGAACAGCAAAGGGTATATTCGCCTGACACCTCATTCCGGTTTTTTTGTAGCTTATAAAGTGTAGTCGAAGAACACCCTTCAACGGAGCGCAGCGCTTAGCGTTGCGCCTCAAGCTTCTCCAAAAATAAATGAGCAACCTGATGACATGAGGCGCTAACTTGGTGCGCTTTTCCTATATGATGCAATATTTTAGTGCTCTAGGTTGTTTTTTGGCACCTTCTTTGTGCGTCTAGTGTTAATCTCAACGTAATCAATACAGTCAGTTTTTTAGGATAGATACCGTGCTCAGGTGCAAGGTTCTGTTGCCAATTCTGTAAGATTGAGTTTGACGCACTGATTTAAATGGCGCTAGCTTTGGGAAAACCGCTTAGTAATCAAGAGTCTGGCCTGTTTCTTGCGTTAGCAAGCTCATCTGAAAAAAGGGTTCACTCGGTGGAAAATCAAGATTCCGCATTTCGACGCGTGGTCGAGCACCAATTTACAGCAGTTGCTGTTTTGGACAGTGAGTTTCGGGTTGAGCATATCAATTCATCCGCAGAACTGTTGCTCGTGCGTTCGGAGAAACAATTAATAGGTCAACGTTTCGATAGTCTGTTTGCTAACGCGGACGACATTCTACAAGTGTTGGCATCGGCCATCGATGAAGGTGCCTCGGTATCGGTGCGTTCCGCTACCTGGGAGTTGGTGCATCGTGACAGCCTGACGTTGGATTTTATTGTCAGCCCCTTTATGGAGGGTGGCGAGCTGCGGGTTATCCTGGAAATGGTGCCGGCCGACAGGGCTGTCCGTATCAGCCGCGATGAGGGTCGTATCGACCAGTCTGAGACCAGCCGGCATTTGGTTCGGGGATTGGCTCACGAGATTAAAAACCCCCTTGGCGGGATTCGAGGTGCAGCGCAATTGTTGGCGTCTGAGTTGCCGAATGAGGACTTGCAGGAGTACACCAAGGTCATCATTGAAGAAGCCGATCGTTTGCGCAATTTAGTCGATCGGTTGCTAGGCAGTCATCAGTTGCCCGAGTTTCATCAGTTGAATATCCATCAAGTATTGGAGCGGGTCTCATCGCTGCTGAAAGCAGAGGTTGGTGGTCGTATTGAGCTGGTTCGAGATTACGATCCGAGCATCCCGGAAATGACGGGTGATGAATCTCAACTTATTCAGGTTTTTCTAAATATTGCGCGTAATGCATTGCAGGCGCTAACGGAAAGTGATGTGCCAAATGCTCAGATAATTTTTAAAACGCGCACTGTTCGGCAGTTTACGATTCGACAGAGTCGCCACCGTATCGTGGTGCGCATTGATGTCATTGATAATGGCCCTGGTATTGCAAAAGACCTGCTGGAAAAAATCTTTTATCCGATGATTTCCGGTCGGGCTTCCGGTACCGGATTGGGACTTTCGTTGGTGCAGCAGTTTGTTGAGTTGCATAACGGAATGGTGGAGTGTGAAAGCGATCCAGGGCGTACGCAATTTAGTGTTTATTTTCCTTTGGAGGCATTAAATGTCTAAGGCGAAAAATGTTTGGGTCGTTGATGACGACCGATCGATCCGCTGGGTTTTGGATCGAGCGCTGAGTAAGCAGGGGCATGAATGTACTGTTTTTGAAAATGGTGAAAGCCTGCTACGCAAAATCCAAACGCTTACGCCGGATGTCATCATCAGCGATGTGCGAATGGATGGCATGGACGGTCTTGAACTGTTGACCCGTTTGCAGCAGGATCGCCCCGATATTCCCGTGATTATCATGACGGCGCATTCGGATTTGGATAGTGCGGTATCTTCATTTCAAGGGGGCGCGTTTGAGTATCTACCCAAACCCTTTGATGTAGATGAGGCTTTGGCACTGGTCGAGCGTGCTATTGAGCACCGCGCGAAACAGTTTCCCCCGGAAGAAGCCGTTGCGGCAGAAACTCAAACAGAAATCATTGGTGAAGCACCGGCCATGCAGGAGGTTTTTCGCGCGATTGGTCGATTATCACAGAGTAATATTACGGTATTGATCAATGGTGAATCTGGAACCGGTAAAGAACTGGTTGCTCAAGCTCTACATAGACACTCTCCGCGCAAAGAGCATCCTTTCATTGCATTGAATATGGCGGCGATCCCTCGGGACCTGATGGAGTCTGAACTGTTCGGTCACGAAAAAGGCGCATTCACCGGTGCACAAAATCAGCGTCGAGGTCGTTTTGAGCAAGCCGATGGCGGCACCCTTTTCCTTGACGAAATTGGTGATATGCCATCCGAAACACAGACCCGATTACTTCGTGTACTGGCCGATAGCGAGTTTTATCGAGTGGGCGGTCATACGCCTATTAAAGTGGATGTCCGAATTATTGCGGCAACGCATCAGAATCTGGAAAAATTAGTTCAGGATGGACGATTCCGGGAAGATTTGTTTCACCGCCTGAATGTTATCCGTATTCATATTCCGAAACTGTCGGATCGGCGCGAGGATATTCCTAAATTACTGGAATTCTTCTTGCATAAAGCAGCCAAGGAGCTTGGTGTTGAACCCAAGTCTTTACGCCAGGATACCGAGTCTTACCTGTCACGTTTGCCATGGCCGGGTAATGTTCGTCAGCTCGAGAATATCTGTCGTTGGATCACGGTGATGGCCTCTGGTCGTGAAGTGCTGGTCAGTGATTTGCCGCCAGAGTTGGTTGACGACGTTGGTGCCGAAGGGGGACATGAAAACTGGGAGCAGTCGCTGCGTAACTGGACTGACCGGGAATTGGCTCGCGGTGAAAAGCGAATATTGGACCTGGCCGTACCCGCGTTTGAACGGGTTATGATTGAAACTGCGTTAAAACATACTGCGGGTCGACGAAGGGATGCAGCAGAACTACTGGGCTGGGGGCGAAATACCCTAACCCGAAAAATCAAAGAGCTGGGTCTGGATGACGGCTCCAGCGATGAAGACGAATAAGCGACATCCTCTGGGTGGTCAATTGGTTTTATTAACTGACCATGTAGTAGATTATTGGCCGCTTTGTTTTTGGGTAGGCTAGGTTACAGGTGATACGTTGATTTAGTCATTGCTTTGGAAATCAACGTCATCACTTGCTTAACCGGTTGTGGAAAATCCACACCGCCTGCTTCCAACGCATTGGTCGCATGTCGCTGCTCATCTTCCAGCATCTTTTGCAAAATCGCCCGGCTTTTATGGTCTTTATCCTGAATTTGTTCCAGGTGGTTTTGCAGATGCAGACTGACCTGGTCTTCCGTGGCCGCGACAAACCCCAATGACCACTTATCACCAACGAGCCCAGCCAACGCACCCATTGCATAGGACATGCCGTAAAAAGCTGGATTCAACAGGCTGGTGCGACCCTGTAACTCTCTGATTCGGGTTTCACACCAGGCCAAATGGTCCAGTTCTTCATCCGCTGCCTGATCCATTGCCTGACGGACATCTGGCAGACGCGCTGTTAATGCTTGGCCTTTATAGAGAGCCTGAGCGCAGACTTCCCCTGTGTGATTTATGCGCATCAAACGCGCAATGTGCTGCTTTTCCGCAGGATCTAAATTCTCTGATTCAGTCTGTGTGTTTGCCGGACTGGGCGTCGTGGCGGTGACCGCACCGGGTGATAGCGTGCGTAATGCGTTGTTCAGGTGACCGACGAAACGATCAGAAAAAGAGTGATTTCTTCGCATGGTGGTTTTCCCGGTTGGTGACTATTTTCGGCATGGCCAATTTTAATGTTTGACTCAACGCGCGTGCGGAGACAGGTTTTGACAAAACGAACTCAATCCCGCTTTCTTTATCGCTGAAATCTGAGGCGACGTCGTCGGCACCCGTCATCATAATGATGACAATTTCACGGTTCAGGCCGCCATCCTGGCGAATCCGCTGCGCTAACTCAAGTCCGCTCATGGACGGCATATTCTGGTCGAGAATCAAAACATCAATTGGTTCGCCTTTGTGATACTGATTGTGCAGGTTGGCCAGTGCGGACTGACCGTTACTCATACTGAGTACCTCGGCGCCCCAGCTCATGGCAAGATGCTCGATCACCTTACGACAAGTGAGGTTGTCGTCAACGACCATCAAACGCAGTTCTTCAATCTTGATGGCTTCAGCATCAGTTTGTGCAGAACTGTTGGTCGACGCCCGCGTCAACGGCAAGTCGACCCAGAATGTTGTGCCCATACGCAACTCGCTGGACAGTGATAGTTGCCCACCCAACAAACCCACCAGATACTTACTGATGGGCAATCCGAGGTGGACATCTTTTGGCAGTTGTTGTTGATCGTTATTAGCATCTGGAAAATTATACAGAGTAGCTTTGGCGTCTTTGGCTATCCCAGGTCCGGTGTCCGTTATGGAAAAGCGGATTCGTTGGTTTTGCCACGGTTTAATCTGCACCAACACTTCGCCGTGTTCGGTGTACTTCAATGCGTTGTCGAGCAGGTTTGACAGGATCTGGCCGATGATATGTGCGTTACCCCGGTATCGGGTGGGTATTTCAGGGGCAATGTCCAGTACAAGTTCCAAATGTTTGCTATGGGCAATACGTGAGAACGGCTGGACGGTATCCTCAATCAGGTCATAAAGATCAAATTCATCTTCACTTTCCGGTAGCCGGTTTAAACCAATGCGAATGAGATTTTGCAGTTGGTCAGCTTCTCTCAGCAATGAAAAGCCCGCAGTCTGAATTGTATTGACGTATTCCTGTTGGTGTGCTGACAGTGTCGTGTCCTGTAATAGCTCGGCCATACCCAGTACGCCATTAATCGGACCACGGATTTCATGGTTGAGTTTTCTTAGCAATGGCCAATGAACATCAGGAATAGACAGTCCTTCGACTGCCACCCGTGCTCCTTTGATTTTTGCGGCAATCCAACTGGACCAAGTGACAAATGCGGCAGCGCACAGGATTAGCAAACTCATCCAGATTTTCATGGGCTCAAAGGCGGATAGCAGACCCACGAGCACCAGAGTCGTGGTAATGAAATACAACAGCACTGCTACCAGTCCAACCAGTGCCAGGCGTTCTGAGAGTGAATGAGGACGACGTTCAAACCAGAAAATGCTAATGATAGTTAATCCAACGGGTATCAGGATAATCTGTACTGGCAGCAGTTTGGCGGTGAAGGGCAGCGTAGAAAGCACAGCCAGTACGACAAAAAAGTGACTAACCCATACCAGAGTGTCCCCCAACCAACTGGTAAAGGTTTCGGTACGAACCAATGGTAAAAACCGGGCGAGACTTAAGAGGATAATGAAGGCGCCTAGGTTGTTTGCTGCGACTTCAACCTGAGGAATCCCTGCTGCCCACCAAGCAATACTGCCGGTCCAGCCCATTAGGTTTAACGTAAAGCCAAAAACACACAATGTGCTCCACAAGGCCACTTTCATGCGATGTCGATAAAAACTGAGCAGACAAATGACCAGGGCAATGATGAGTAAACTGGTGATGAGAGTCATAAACTGCACATGGGTGCGGGTTTCGGCCAATAGTGAGTTTTCGTCAATGAGTCGGATGCTCATGTTCGTGGCTATTAAAGGTACGATTTTCAAATAAATCTGTTGATATCCGGTTTGAATCTCAATGGGCAATACAAAATTGCCCATTTGATAAGGCCGTTGGTTATAAGCCGTGTCTGTGCCAGTGGCGACGCGACTGTAACCGCGTCCATCATCGATGTCGTAAAACAATTCAATGGAATGCAAAAAGGGCGTGTCCACGGTTACGAACATTCGTGATGGCTTACCGGTGGGATTATTGACGGCGAAGGTCAACCAAGTTGTTTCAGAGACTTGATTGTATTTGAGAATATCGCCGTGTACGGGTGAAAATTGCCGTGCGATACTCGGTTTACTCACCTGTAAAATGGAAAAATCTTCGTCAGCGGTATTTAGATAATCGCTGTACAGTGTGACCTGTGTATTCAGATAACTTTGATTGATCAGGATGGTATCGAAGCTGAAAACAGCGGCCGGTATCAACAGTAAACAAATGATCAGCGATAATCGCTTCATATGCGCGGAACATCCAGTGTAAACGAAAGGTTAGTATAACGATCTCACTGGATGCTGTTAACAATCATTTGCGGTCCCCTTGTATTCAAGTGAGTAGAGGACACTACTCACCTGTTGGGGCCTGTTCAGCGGTTAATTGCTTTGTGGCCAATATCAGTGCGGTAATACACTTTATCCCAGGCAATTTCCGCAACGCCTGCGTATGCCTTCTGTTGTGCTTCTGCTACAGAGTCGCCTAACGCTGTGACACACAGAACCCGGCCACCGTTGGTCGCAATGCGACCATCGTCAGTTTGCTTGGTACCAGCTTGAAATACTTTGCTGCCGGTGGCATTCGCGGCGTCGATACCTGAAATAATATCGCCTTTGGCATAGTCGAATGGGTATCCTCCAGCGGCCATGACCACGCCTACCGCTGCTTGCGAAGTCCATTGTGCGTCCTGTTCTGCCAGGTTGCCGTGTATGGCAGCCAGACACAGACCCGCCAGGTCAGATTCCAAACGCATCATGATCGGTTGAGTTTCTGGATCCCCAAACCGGCAATTGTATTCGAGTACAAAAGGTGTATTGTCGGCACCGACCATAATTCCGGCGTAGAGAAAGCCGCGATAACGGTTGCCTTCGGCATTCATGCCTCGAACGGTTGGCATAATGACTTCGGCCATGATGCGATCATGAATATCCTGCGTGACGACCGGAGCAGGAGAGTACGCACCCATGCCGCCCGTGTTGGGACCTTTGTCACCGTTATCTCGTGCTTTGTGGTCTTGCGAGGTTGCCAATGGCAATACATCTTCACCGTCAACCATGACAATAAAGCTGGCTTCCTCACCGGTCAGGAATTGTTCAACCACAACTCGCGCGCCCGCATCGCCAAACTTGTTGCCCGAGAGCATGTCTTTTACCGCAGCAATAGCTTCCGCGTTGGTTTGGGCTAGAATCACACCTTTTCCAGCGGCCAGACCATCGGCTTTAACCACAATGGGCGCGCCTTTATCTTCAATGTAGGCAATCGCTTCGGATTCGTCGGTGAACACCCCGTAGAATGCGGTCGGGATTTTGTGACGGGCCAAAAAGTCCTTGGTGAAGGCTTTAGAACCTTCGAGTTGTGCTGCCGCTTTGCGCGGTCCGAAAATCGCCAGGCCGGCGTTTTCAAAATAATCCACCACGCCTTCTACTAGCGGGGCTTCTGGTCCTACGATAGTGAGTTCGACGCCATTATTCTTTGCAAATTCAGCCAAAGCCGGAAAGTCCAGCGCATCAATGGCGACATTTTCCACGCCAGCCTCATTTTTCGTTCCTGCATTGCCTGGGGCCACAAAAACAGTCTCAACTTTCTGCGATTGAGCGACTTTCCAGGCCAGTGCGTGTTCCCGACCACCATTACCAATGATTAGAACATTCATAAAAAACTCCTTGCTTACTCAGTGACGGAAATGGCGCATGCCGGTGAAGACCATGGCTATGCCGTGTTCATTTGCTGCGGCGATGACTTCTTCATCTCGCATGCTGCCACCAGGTTGGATGACAGCGGTGACACCCATTTCGGCTGCTTGATCAAGGCTATCGCGGAATGGCAAAAAGGCCTCAGACGCCATTGCCGAGCCGGCAATGTCGATGTTTTGGTCTTTGGCTTTAATGTTGGCGATGATGGCACTGTAAACACGGCTCATCTGACCAGCGCCAATGCCGGTACTTAATCCGTCTTTGGCGTAAACAATGGCATTGGATTTCACAAACTTAGCGACTTTCCAGGCAAACATCAGATCCTGAATCTGTGCTGGCGTGGGTTTTACCTTCGTCACCACTTTCAAATCTGATTCGCTGATCATACCCAGGTCGCGGTCTTGTAGGAGCAAGCCTCCGTTAACCCGTTTATAGTCCAGTGACGGAACCGCAGGACCCCATTGGCCACAGGCCAATAAGCGGATATTGGGCTTAGCCGCCACAATCGCCGCTGCATCAGCAGCCACGCTGGGAGCGATGATGACTTCGACAAACTGCTTGCCGATAATGGCTTCTGCGGCGTCTTTGTCCAGCTCTCGGTTGAACGCAATAATGCCACCGAAAGCAGACGTGGTATCCACGGAAAACGCGCGTTGATAGGCTTCTTTTAGTGTTTTACCGGTTGCAACGCCACAAGGGTTTGCGTGCTTAACGATAACGCAAGCCGGTTCTGCGAAACTTTTTACGCATTCCAGTGCGGCATCGGTATCGGCAATGTTGTTGTAGCTCAGTTCTTTGCCCTGCAGCGTGGTAATCGTGGAAATGCCGGCTTCTTTCTCGCCCGATTCCACATAAAAAGCCGCACGTTGGTGAGGGTTCTCGCCGTAACGCATGGATTGTTTCAGTTCAAACTGGCTGTTGAAAGTCAGTGGGAAATCGGTTCGTGCGGGTACTTCTGCTGGGGCCGTTTCAGCCGGAACCGTACCGAGATAATTGGCAATCATGCCGTCATACTGTGCAGTGTGTTCGAAGGCGGCTCTGGCCAGCGCAAAACGGGTCGCGGTTGTGAAGCCACCTTCGGCATCCCATTCAGCAATAAGGTTCTGGTATTGCTTGGCATCGACCACAATAGCGACATCTTTGTGGTTTTTGGCAGCAGATCGCACCATGGTTGGCCCACCAATATCGATGTTTTCGATCGCATCGGCCAGGACGCAATTTTCTTTGGTAATGGTTTGCGCAAATGGGTACAAGTTCACAACCACTAGATCGATAGGATCAATACCATGTTCCGCCATCACGGCGTCATCGGTTCCTCGGCGACCCAAAATCCCCCCGTGTATCAGTGGGTGCAGCGTCTTGACTCGGCCATCCATCATTTCTGGAAACTCGGTGACACTGGACACTTCGGTGACTTCGATATCATGCTGTGCCAGTAATTTATAGGTACCACCTGTTGAGATCAGGCTGACACCACGCTCACGCAATGCCTGGGCGAATTCTACGATGCCGTCTTTATCCGATACGCTAATCAGGGCGCGCTTTGGGGTGACAACAGAAGAGTTTTGGCTCATAGGGTCCTCGGGTTTCCATTTAATATTTTAAAACTGAATGATTGGTCAGGTTGGCTGCACGCCATAAACAACAAAGGCGACCGAGGTCGCCTTTATCTGGGATTACAATAAGCCGTATTGTTTCAGCTTCTTGCGCAGCGTGCCTCGGTTCAGGCCGAGTATCTTGCTGGCTTTGGTCTGGTTGTCCCGGCAATAGCGCATGACGGCTTCCAACATTGGCGCTTCTACTTCGGTCAGAACCATTTGGTGAACATTGGTGACGTCTTGACCATCCAGGTTGGCGAAATAGTTGCGCATGGCAATTTCGACACTGTCACGCAAGGTTTGAGGGTTTTCAGCCGCAGCCTGAATATTAAGTGTGTCTTTGTTTTCGGTGATGGGTGCAACGGAATCGTAGTTCATGCAGCGGTTTCCTTTAGTCTGTCAAATTGTTCAAAAATTGAAGTCACGGCTGAAAGCTGCTTGTGGCTGCTTTCAATCGCATGAATATGTTTGTAGTCAGACTTTGCAATGCCTTGGGCTTTGAAATACCAGCCCAGGTGTTTGCGGGCAATTCTGACGCCCATGTATTCACCATAGAAATCGTGCAACGCCTCTATGTGGCTCATCAGCGTTGTTTGTACTTCGTTGATCACCGGTGGGCTTAATTCTTCACCGGTGGTCAGAAAATGGTTAATGGATTTGAAAATCCATGGATTTCCCTGTGCCGCGCGACCAATCATCACGCCATCTGCGCCAGTTTCGTCCAGAACCTGTTTCGCTTTCCGGGCGCTGTCTATATCGCCATTGGCCAGCACAGGAATACTCACTGCCTGCTTAACGGCGGCGATGGTGTTGTATTCGGCTTCACCACGAAACGCATCTGCACGTGTGCGACCGTGTACGGATAGCAATGCGATACCCAAATCTTCGGCCATGCGTGCAATACTGACGGCGTTTTTTTGGGTCGCGTCCCAACCGGTACGAATTTTAAGCGTGACCGGAACGTTGACCGCTTCTGTGACCGCTTTAAGTATGTCGAAAACCAGCTCTTCGTCTTTCATCAGCGCTGATCCAGCCGCTCGATTACAGACCTTTTTAGCCGGACAGCCCATATTGATGTCGATGATCTGGGCGCCGATTTCGACGTTTACTCTGGCAGCATGGGCCAGCATGTCTGCATCGCCGCCCGCTATCTGCACACTTATGGGTTCAGCTTCTCCCTGGTGATTCAAGCGCCAACGAGATTTGTTGGTTTTCCATAAACGAGTATCGCTGGTGACCATTTCAGATACCACAAAACCCGCCCCTAAACTGCGGCATAACTTGCGAAACGGCTGGTCGGTAACTCCGGCCATGGGGGCAAGCACGGTTCGCTCTGCTATCTGGTAAGGTCCGATCGAATACACAGTGGATCGTTCAAAAATTGCTCAAATCAAGGGCGCGGAATGATAGCGGGTCTTTTCGTCTAATGAAAGCTTGACAGAGCGATTATTGAGGTTTTTTTACAGGTTATTTTTTGCGGATAATGAAAGCTAAACTGAGGCCATTGAATTTTTGAAAAAACAACATAAATTCAATGGCTTAGAGCGCTGTTCAAGTGAGTATCAATTGCTGTTGCGTTTTAAAATCAACTGATAATTGACCGCACTTTTGGCAGGCGTTCGGATCGGGAATGAAATGTATACCCGGGTATTGATGGGCATGAGTTCCACACCTGTCAGCTCACCTTTCAGGTAGTTGTCAGGGTGAAAGCTCTGGTCAGCCACTAATTGACCGTTTACGTCGGTGTATTGCATTAGCAGAGTCGGGAAGGGTTGTTTGAATGGCGCTTTATTGGTTAATACAACGTCAACCATTCTGATGTCCTGCAACAGAGGGTCTTTGTGTTCTCGCACCAGAACTGACGTCCGGATAGCGTCCAGGTCAACTTGCTCTGGAAGTGTGCAACCAAACAGGTCACAGGCTTGTTGATACAGGCCTCGCCACTGATCCATCCGCGCATAGGTGTCGCGTGTAAGCCAAGCGAACTGACCGGCCAACAGCACCAGAAGTAATATGACAACGAGCCAGCCTAAAGGTCGCAGGCGATGCAAGCGGTCATCGGCATTGAAGTCCAACTCGATTTCCTGACTCGCTTTGCTCACTACTTGTGAGGCTGAAGGTGTAATGAACGTCCCTGTACTGCCAAAATCGTCGTCAAAATCCATCAGATTCTTAGTCTGGGTCGTCCTTTGCTCTCTAGGGGCAGGTCGCCGCTGACCGACGTCTCTCGACTCGAACACAGCTGGGTTGGATGGTTTGCTGGTGGTTTCTTTTTCAATTTCTTCCAACATGGATTCAGCCCAACTTTCATCGTCGGTGTCGTCATCCAAAATATCGGTTTCCATTTCCTGGGTTTCGCGTTGGAAATGGTTGGGGGTCTTTTGCGTGTTCGATGAATCGTTCAGATTCATGAAGCTGTCAGACAGCTCACCCAGACCATCGTCCTGTTCATCTTCATCAAATAACGAGTCGTCAGCGCCGTCTTCAAACAGAAAATCATCGTCATCGCCGTCGGCAAACAAGAATTCAGTATCGTCTTCATCGTCACTGGTAAAGCCAAACTCCTCCTTTGGAGGCGGTGGCGGCGTTGAGGCGAGTGGATTGCGTTTGGCAGCGGGTTTGGCCGCTGGTTTTACGGCTCTGGCTGCTGGTGTTGGTGCTGGTTTTTTAGCCGCAGGTGCTGATTTTATTGGAGTCGCAGCCGGTTTTTGAGCAGGAACAGCAGTAGTGACAACATGGTTGCGGGCACTGAAGACCTGCAAACAGGCTCCACAGCGGACAGACCCGTTGGCAACAGCCAATTGTTCGTTTCTTACCCGAAACGAGGTTCCGCAGTGCGGGCATTGGGTTATAAATGAATCTGCCATTGTGCTGTATGTCCTAGCGTTCCGTGCGTCCAAATTAATGTTAAATATGCTCTAAAAACCGTAGCTTAGCCCAGAAAGTTTATGAAAGCTCTCAAGTTAATGCAATTGTCTCGCCAAAACCATCGTGTTTGTCAGCGGATTATCCCTTTTTCGCTTAAAGCTTATAGCCACTCAAACAGACCCAGCCCTCTTTTTCGAGTGTTGGTGCGAATTGGATGTTGCTCTTGAATGCATCGATAACCGCCTCAGCCTGATGCGCAAGAATACCCGATAACACCAGCGCACCGCCAGTGATCACCCGGTTGCAGATGTCTTCCGCTAAATCGCACAGCGTACCCGCCAGTATGTTTGCGACGACCACGTCATATTGAGGCTGAAGTTCTTTGGGTTGTGTCGTTACCCGATAGCGATCCGATGCAATAGCATTAACTTGCGCATTGTTTTGAGTGGCTGTCATGGCCTGCGGATCTATGTCGATACCTTCCATCCGTTGAGCGCCAAGCAGCAGAGCCGCCAAACCCAGAATGCCTGAACCACAGCCGTAGTCCAAGACCTGTTCGCCCCCTTTAATATGCTCATCAAGCCATTTCAGGCACAGGAAAGTCGTTGGGTGAGTACCGGTACCGAACGCCAGGCCAGGGTCGAGCTTCAGGTTAATTGCCTCTGCAACAGGTGCGTCTAACCAGGTCGGGACAATCCAAAGCCGCTGGCCGCATTGAATGGGTTGAAAGTTATCCATCCATTCCCGTTCCCAGTCTTTGTCTTCAACAATCTCGGTTTGAATGCTGGCGATCTGTAAATGGTGTTCGGCAACAACTTGCTCGATTCGCTTGACCAATTCCACTGCGTCGACGTCGTGTTCGAAAAGCCCTTGAACCGTCGTATGCTCCCATAAGGGTGTCGTTCCCCGGATGGGTTCAAATACCGGTTGATCCTCCGTATCGAGCAGAGTGACCGCCTGACATCCGTTGATCAGTAGCGCGTCTTCTAGAATTTCGGTGTGATTTGGAAGAGTGGGGATTTTAATTTGTAACCAGGGCATGAATATCGTCTACGTAAATTTTGGAATATCGTAGCAGAATTCATTGGATAGGCGGAAAGAAAAGAGCGGTTGGTGTTCCAGCCGCTCTTTCAGGATTTATTGCTCTTCTGCCAATTTCTTTTCTAGGTAGTGAATATTAACCCCACCTTTAGCGAACGCCGCATCGACGACCAGTTTTTTCTGCAGATCGGTATTGGTCTTAATGCCGGCCACCACCAGTTCATCCAGTGCTGAGCCCATGCGCAATAATGCCTCTGAACGTGTGGGTGCGAAAGTAATCAGTTTGCCAATCATAGAGTCATAGAAAGGCGGCACGGAATAGCCCGCATAAATATGCGAGTCCCAGCGTACGCCAAGCCCACCAGGGGAATGGAATTGGGTAATCCGCCCTGGGCTGGGCATGAATGTTTTCGGGTCTTCCGCATTGATTCGACATTCAAAGGCGTGGCCTCGAATGACAATATCTTCCTGCTTGTAACTGAGCTTCATGCCCGAGGCAATAATCAACTGCTCTTTGATGATGTCGACACCTGTGACCATTTCCGAGACTGGATGCTCCACTTGCACACGGGTATTCATTTCAATGAAATAAAAGTGGCCATCTTCGTACAGGAATTCAAACGTTCCGGCACCGCGATAGTTGATGTCGATACAGGCTTTGATGCAGGCGGCTTGGGTTTTGGCTCTTGCAGCTTCATCAATATGAGGTGCCGGTGCTTCTTCCAAAACTTTTTGATGACGTCGCTGCAGCGAACAATCACGATCACCCAGGTGGATGGCATTGCCTTGTCCATCCGCAATGACCTGAATTTCAACGTGGCGTGGATTGGTCAGGAATTTCTCCATGTATACCGTACCATCGCCAAATGCAGCTGCTGCTTCAGATTGGGTCACCTGAATGGATCCTAACAGGTCATCTTCTTTGTGAACGACTCGCATACCGCGTCCACCACCACCTGCGGCGGCCTTGATGATCACGGGGTAACCAATGCGCAAGGCAATTTCCTTGCATCGAACCGGGTCAGTCGGTACCGCGCCGTCAGAGCCGGGTACGGTAGGTACCCCTGCTTTTTTCATCGCTTCAATCGCGGATACCTTATCACCCATCAGACGAATAACGTCGGCAGTCGGACCGATGAATTTAAACCCGGATTTTTCAATTTGTTCAGCAAAATCGGCACGTTCCGCCAAAAAACCGTAGCCTGGATGGATCGCGTCGGCGTCGGTGACCTCAGCAGCAGCAATAATGGCCGGTATATTCAGATAGCTTTCAGTGGATGACGCTGGGCCAATACACACCGCTTCATCCGCCAATTTGACGTGTTTCAAATCACGATCCGCTGTGGAGTGCACTGCGACGGTTTTTATGCCCAGTTCCTTACAGGCGCGCAAAATTCGCAGGGCGATCTCACCACGGTTCGCAATCAGTACTTTGTTCAGCATGATACGGCTCCGGTTAGGCGATCGTGATCAGAGGTTGGTCAAATTCAACGGGTTCACCATTTTCAACCAAAATCGCAGTGACGGTACCGCTCTTGTCGGCTTCAATCTGGTTCATCATTTTCATCGCTTCGACAATACAGATGGTGTCGCCGGCATTAACTTTGCTGCCGACTTCAACAAAGGCTGCGCTGGTCGGAGATGGTGAACGATAGAAGGTTCCGACCATCGGAGATTTAACGGCATGGTCACTTGGCGCGGCAGGTGCGGCAGCTGGTGCTTCTGCAGCAACGGGTGCCGGCGCAGCCGGAGCGGGTACCTGCATGGGTGCCGCAGGCGCTGCATAATGTATAGGCGCTGATGCGGCTAAACGTGAAGTGCGACTGATTCGAATTGACTCTTCACCTTCGGCAATTTCAATTTCATCAATATTGGATTCTTCCAATAGCTCAATCAGTTTTTTGACCTTACGGATATCCATGTACATAACCTCTGTTAAATAAGTCGTGATGTTTAAATTTTTAGGTAATTATCAGCAGCTTCGATTGCCAGCGTATAACTGTGCGTACCAAAGCCAGCAATCACTCCTACTGCAATTGGCGCAAGGTAGGAGTGTTTGCGGAAATCTTCCCGGGCATGAACGTTGGACAAATGTATCTCAACAAACGGCTTGTTGACCCCCGCCAGAGCATCCCGTATCGCCACGCTGGTGTGGGTATAGGCGCCCGGATTGATTAAAATCATATCCGTTCCGTCAGACAGGGTTTCATGGATACGGTCGATAAGCACACCTTCGTGATTACTTTGCAGACTGACCAACCTGTGACCGAGACTCGCAGCAACTTGACTTGCTGACTCTTCAATGTCAGCAAGTGTTTGAGTACCGTATATTTCCGGTTCGCGCGTACCGAGTAGGTTCAGATTTGGTCCATTCAGTAATAACAGCGTAGCCATAGTTCACCTGGGTAATGATTGAGTGGCTATATTTGTCGCGAAAAACGGCAAAATAGCAACTATCCGGACACGATAATGGTGATATCTCCAGCAAACAACAATCAAGGCGAATTTAAGTTGTGAAAAATGTTCAATAAAATTCGGTATTTGGCGTGATTAAAGACATAGCGCATGCCAGCGTCGGATCCTCAACTGTTGGCGATCTGGTTTTAATGACGCTTGGGCTATTGGCTTTGCCGATAATCAGGGCTAGTCTGGCGGCATACTTTAAGGAGATTTGTGCATGTTAAAGGCAAGATTAATGCGCTTTTGGAATGGCTTGCGACAGAGGTTAGGGGCTCAAAATTCTGATTCGGAACCTCGTAGTGGCCGCAGCTGGAAATATTGGATCCTTTCATTACTGGCCTTGTTGGCAGTGATGTGGAGTGCGCTGGGTTTGTTCTGGAGTCATGAGCCGGGCATTAAGGACGTGGCAGAGTTGGCTCAGAAAAATGCTCAGGATAATGGTCAGCAGTTGGTGGTGGGTTATACCACGGCGTTTGCGTTGAAACATCTGACCGAAGCTATCCTGAATAAACCTGGTGGTTATTTGTCAAACGATGTGACGCCACCGTCGATCTTTCTCGATAATATGCCCAGTTGGGAATTTGGCGTGGTAATTCAGTTGCGGGATTTATCACGCGCGTTGCGCAAGGACATGAGTCGATCTCAATCCCAGTCAACAGAAGACCCGGATCTCGCCAAAGCTGAACCCTTACTGCATTTTGATCACAACAGTTGGATGTTACCTTCCACGGAAGGGGAATACCGCAACGCCATGAAATTGTTGGATGGCTATCTGAACCGTCTGGCTGATCCCGCCCAAGGGCAAGCGCAGTTTTATGCACGGGCTGATAACCTTTCAAGCTGGTTAAGGGATGTGGAAACCCGTCTCGGCTCCATTTCTCAGCGTTTGAGTGCTTCAGTGGGTCAGCAGCGGTATAACACCGATATGGCTGGTGAAGCAAATGCAGAACAGTCCACACCCACGTCCGATCAGCATCAGGTTAAAACCGAAAGACTGCTGGTGGACAATGTTTTTTATGAAGCCAGGGGCTCTGCTTGGGCGCTGATCCACATATTGCGAGCGATTGAAGTGGACTTTGGTCCCGTGTTGGAAGATAAGAACGCCAAAGTCAGTTTGCAGCAGATTATTCGGGAGCTGGAGGAAACGCAGGCTGCTATCTGGTCGCCGATCATTTTGAATGGCAATGGTTTTGGTATGGTGGCGAACCATTCATTGGTTATGGCTAACTACATATCGCGAGCCAATGCGGCGATTATTGATTTACGTGAATTGCTCGAAAAGGGTTGATTAAAAACCTTTTGCCCAATGTTGGGTTCGACAATAGGTTCTTCCAGGCATTAAAAAAAAACCGGCTGTTTGCCGGTTTTTTATTGAGCGTTCAACTTACTTTTGAGCAGCAGCATGAGCTTCGGTGATAATCGCGCGCGCGCGCTCAGCGTCGGCCCAGCCTTCAACTTTTACCCATTTGCCTTTTTCAAGGTCTTTGTAATTCTCAAAGAAATGCTTGATCTGTTCTAACAACAGTGGCGGTAAATCGGTCGCTTCTTGTACATCTTTATAGATGGTGGTCAGCTTATCGTGTGGTACGGCAATAACTTTCGCATCTGAACCTGCTTCATCGGTCATTTCCAGAACACCAACAGGGCGGCAGCGGATCACAGAACCAGGCACAACAGGGTAAGGCGTTACCACTAATACATCAACGGCATCGCCATCATCCGCCAGGGTATTTGGGATGTAACCGTAGTTGGCAGGGTAAAACATAGGCGTTGCCATGAAACGGTCAACCATCAAGGCATCGTAGTCTTTTTCAATTTCGTATTTGATCGGTGCATGGTTTGCAGGAATTTCGATCACAACATAAACGTCATTTGGCAAATCTTTGCCAGCTGGAACTTGGTTGTAGCTCATTGCGGGAAGCCCTTTATCCGTGAGTGTCTGTAAAAAACTGGTCGCATTATATAGTTTGAGGCCCGAGTTGCCAGCCCTAAAGGTTGAGACATTAGGCTTATCAGCGAAGCCTAATGCCTGTCATGCGAGTGACTAACCGGTTATGGTGTTAAATCGGTCGAAATAGTCAGGAAAGGTTTTTGCCGTGCAGCCAGGATCATTGATGACAATTCCCTCACAACCAAACGCAGCCAACGAGAAGCACATGGCAATGCGGTGATCATTGTAGGTGTCGATCGCAGCCGGTGTCAGCTTTTCCGGAGGCGTGACAGCTATGTAATCGTGCCCTTCTTCTACGGTTGCTCCCAGTTTTCGTAATTCTGCTGCCATGGCAGCGATGCGGTCGGTTTCCTTCACTCGCCAGTTATAGATATTTCGGATGCGGGTAGTACCCTTAGCAAACAAGGCTGTCGTCGCAATAGTCATGGCGGCATCGGGAATATGGTTCATATCCATATCAACGGCGTGCAATGGCCCATCGGCAGATACTTCGATCCAATTTTCAGACCAAGTTACTTTTGCGCCCATTTTCTCCAGTACCCGTGCAAATTGGCTGTCACCCTGCACGGATGCAGTCCCGGTACCATGCACCCTGACCGGACCACCGCCAATAGCGCCGGCTGCCAGAAAGTAGCTGGCACTGCTCGCATCGCCTTCGACAAGAATGTGGCCTGGTGACTGGTAGTGCTGATTGCTATCAATAACAAAGGTTTGGTAATTCTGGTTTTGAACGGTAACACCGAAACGCTTCATCACATCAATGGTGATGTCGATATAGGGTTTTGACACCAGCTCACCCTCGACTTGTATTGTTAGCGTTTCACCTAAGAGAGGAGCTGCCATTAGTAATGCGGTCAGAAACTGACTAGATATGCTTCCTGCGATGGTAACCGGTGCTGCGTGCAGGGATTGCGCTCGGATTTTCAGCGGCGGAAAGCCGTTCTCACCTAAATATTCGACATCAATGCCCAGTGGCCGCATCGCTTCGATAAGGTCGCCAATGGGCCGCTCAAACATACGCTCTTCGCCGGTTAGCACAAACTCACCTTGCCCTGCGCACAGCGCTGCTGCTAATGGTCGCATTGCAGTACCGGCATTGCCCAGGAACAAGGTCTCGACCTGCCCTTGCGCTAACGCACCCGCGAGACCGTGGACCGTGCACTGAGTTTTATCGTTGCTTAACTCATATTGCACGCCCAACTGGGTCAGGGCGTTCAGCATGTGGCGGATATCGTCACTGTCCAACAGATTGTCGATAACGGTTGTGCCTTGGCTGAGCGCTGAAAGCAGCAGAATGCGGTTGGATAGGCTTTTTGAGCCGGGAATGGTGACGTCGCCCTTGGCGATATTGAGTTTGGTGAGTGCAAGCGTTTCCATGAAAACCTTTCGATAGCAATACAGCGGATGTCGGGAGCTATTGTATGCCAGAAACTGTTTGCCTTGCACTATTGGCAACAAACTTCAATTCAGTTTTGTGAAATTAGCAATGAAAGGTAGGGTCTGCCGTGCAGACCCCTAGTTGTCATTTGGCAATTAGGATGTCGACGGTGATGCGGTCGAGAATTTTCTCCGCCGTGTGCCCTAATAACCAACGCTCAAGGCCAGTTCGGGAAACGGCACCCATGATCACGATATCGATATCGTATTCGTAAAGGTAATCCGGAATAACCTGGACGGGAGCACCCATTTCCAGTTTTGCTTGATCTTTTGGAATACCTTTTGACTCGGCCAGCTGAACTAAGGCTTCCAGGTGCTGAGCCCGTATTTCTTCACCAATATCGGTTGAGTTAATCGCGGGTTGATCGAGGTAAATCATCAACGGGGTCGGATCGTAAACATGCAGCAATTGGAGATTAGCGCTGAGCATGTCTTTCATTTCCAGGCCACACTTAATGATGTGATCGTCCAGAAAGTCCGGTTTGTCATTGGTTCTGACCGGGTCGACGGCTGCGCATATGGTGACTTGGTCATGCCACTGGGTCGCTTTGGTCAATAACAGCGGTACCGGACAGTGCCGGATCAGTTCCCAGTCAGTTTGACTAAAAAATGTTCGCTGAATGACATTTTGGTGGTGTGTCGCCTTGATCACGAGGTCAGCCGGGTTGCCGGAGAGGTAATTGAGTAATGCGGCGCCCGCGTGCTTATCCCATACTGCTTCGGTTTTAACGACAACATTTTTTGAACGCGCAACTTCAGCCAATGATTCGAGCCCGTCTAACAGTCGCGATAAATAGGAGTCTCGGGCATTTTCTGAATGAGGATGAATGGAATTCAAGGCTCCATCGTAACCTGAGCTAAAAAGTGTGATGTGCGACCCTGAAATTCGAGCCATGGTTGCTGCTTTTTCAACGGCAACGGCGCTCTCTTCCGCAGGGTCCATCAGAACGATTATGTGGCGGTGTTCAAACATAGTATTAACCCTCATGCTGACGAGAGAATGGTCCGGGTCGTGATGCCCGAAAACGTGTGTCTGAACTGCAAACAACGAATAGGCTGTTTTCAGACGCTATCTATAGCGTAGAAGGGGTGGGGTATTTTGCGCTGACCTGAGTCAAGGAATGATTTGGAAGACCATGACCACCTTTTGTACGCCATTAACCTCAGAGGCAATTTGTACAGCCTGTTCAGCGGTTTCCTGGGTAACGCGGCCCAGTAGATATACAATTCCCTTCTCTACCACGATATCAATATTAGACGATGGGAAATAATCCGTGGTAAACATACGAGAACGAGTTTTTACGCTCAACCATTTGTCATTGGCTTTAAGACCAGTCGAGATATTTGGCTCGGCAGTGAGATGATTGTGGATCGCCTTCACTTGTGAGTCGCTTTTCAGCAGTTTCGTGGCTTCCGAAATCAGGTTTTCTGTAGGAACTTGTCCGACAAGCAGAACAATGCCGGCGTTTATTTGAATGTCGATGTTGGCATCTTTGTAGCGTTCGTCCAGCTTTTCCAGATTTACCAACAGTCGGGTGCGCAGATTTTTGTCATCTATCACTTCACCCATGGTGCGCCCCTGCGGATCCGGTTGGATGGGTTCGTCAGTCATGCTGCCAGTGATGGTTGCGCAGCCACTCAGCAAAAGTGACGTTATTAGCAGTGATGCGAAACGAAGATTCATAGTTCGTGTCCAAAAATTGCATTTTCAATGAGTTCAACGAGGCAGTTGAGCAAAAGATGGTGCGTCAATTGAACGTTGCCTACCCGATCGTTTTCTACCCGCAATTCAATATCGTTACCTTCGAGTAGATCCGCCACATCCCCTCCACTGCCGCCAGTCAGAGCGATCACACAAACGCCTTGGTCGTGCGCGGCCTGAATGGCTTTAATCAGGGCAGACGCACTGCCGGTTGATGAAATGATCAGCAAAACATCCGGTTCATGGCAAAGCGAGCGAACTTGACGCGCGTAAATATCGCCGGGACCTGTATCGTGCGCGATGGCGCTAGTAACAATGCCATCATTGCTCAGCACGATTGCGGGTAAGCTGGGGCGATCGCGCTCGAAGCGGCTTTGCATTCTGGCGACAAAACTCGCGCCAGTTGCGCCAGAGGCGCCCATACCGCAGACCACGATTTTACCATCGTGCAGTAAGCATTCAGTAATGGCTTCGCTGGTTTGCTCTAACAAATCGCCAAGCGACTCAACCGCCATTTGAAATGTTTCCAAAGCAAGGCCAACTTGCTCAATGATAATGTCTTGTGGGTTCATGCCGTTGCCTGAAAGGCTCCTTTAATCCACTCTATGTTATTTGATGCATCAATGCCGATCACGTCGAATCTCATGTAAAGCGAATTGAACTTTGGGTGCTTTTGCAAAAAGTATTGCGCGGTTTTAATTACTTTCTGTTGTTTTCGCATACTAACAGTTTCCGCTGCTGTGCCATAGGTGCGTTGGCTCCGGTACCGAACTTCGACGAATACCAGCTCTGATTTGTCACGACAGATGATGTCTATTTCGCCAAACTTTGAGCTGAAGTTAGCCACGACTGTTTTACAACCTTGGCTGCGCAGGTAGGATTCTGCCAGCTTTTCGCCATCGCGACCCTTGCTGAGATGATCCATGGTCGCCGATGTCAGTATTCGGTCGACTGCAGAGGTCTGCGCCGCACCAGCCCATTTTCGACAATAGCCCAGTCCAGTTCACGTTCTATCTGGCCAAGATTATTCATGGTCATTGCACCTGTAACTCCCTGAATACGTACATCGTTGAACACCGACATTTGAGCGAGGCGCGGATAAATTTTAAAAGCATCTACTCCTAAAGCGACCAGCGAGGCATAGTTATTCATACTATCAGGAAAGGACTGTGTCGCTTGGCTTCGCAAGGCACTTGGCGATAAACGCCAAGGCATCTCGACAAAACGCACGCCTTCAAGATCTTTATCTCGATCCGGATCAGACATACCCGAATAAAGACTGGAGGTGGCTACAACCGGCAGGTCAATTGCGCGTTGATAGTTCAGGATGGGTTTTAACTGTCGAGCCTGAGCTGGGAAAGCCAGCATAAAGACGGTGTCGATGTCCTGTCGGCGTCTGAATTCGAATTCCAGTTTGTCGTCAAGTAAACGCTGCAAGGTGTTGTGGCGCTGTTCACTGTCATTGATATTCAATGCGGTTTTTATGGTGCCAAGGTACTGATCAGGTCGGGAAAACAAAGCCTTACTGGCGATGCGGCCACCCTTGAGCTGCCAGTGCCGAATAAAAGCATCGCTAACTCGTATTCCCCAAGCACTGTCGGGTGCGACAACCATGACCGAGCGTACACCCTGTTGCCAGATATCGTTTGCTACCTGAACCGCCTCATCTTCGGGGCCGATGCCAAACTGATAAAAGTTATTTTGCTTGCCGGTTTGAGCATCGACATAGTTAAGCGCTAGTACCGGAACCGGCAGGGATTCAATTTGTGCGAGTCTTTGTACTTTGGTTTTCACTAACGGTCCAATGATTGTTTCGGCGCCGTTTGTTATGGCCTGCTTATAAAGATTTTGAATGTCCTCAGTCACCGCTGTGTCATAAAAACTTAACTTCGGTGTCTCTTGATTGTTTGCCTGAGCCTGATACCAAGAGGTTATCAAGCCGTTGCGGATCGCATTGCCAAGGTTAGCGAGCGTGCCGGAAAGTGGTAGCAATACGCCGATGTGGGTGGGTTGTGCTGCCGCAATTTGACGCAGCATCTGAAGACTACCAGGCAGTTGTTCGGAAGCAGGATGCGATCGATGCTGTTTTTGCCATCTTTCGACGCTGGTCAGTAACTGATATAAGTCATCGTTTTGCGATTGGCTGATAAGGGCCAGCTCAATCCACCCGGTGAGATCGGGGCTGGATTCCTGTTCCGCTAGTGCGCGTAACTGTTCTTCCGGTACCAATTGCAGGTCAAACCAAATTTGTTCGTGATTGAACGCTTGTTGATCGCCATCCAAAACGGGGGCCATAAAAATTCTTTCACGGGCAGCGGCAAGCGGGTTGCCAGAATATTCATAGGCTTCTGCTCGTTTCAGGCCGATATCAATTTGTTGCTCAAGCGGCAGCCCGTCAAATAAATAAACGTTTTCACCGTTGATCCAACGTAGAGCTTCTTGTCCGTCGCCCACGATAAGGGCCGCTTCAGCTTTGGCCAGCACGTAGCGGGTTTTCTGTTGAGTGGTGAGTTGTTGGACGCTCAATGAGTTCAGAATGATGTTTGCCTCATCGACCTGGTGCTGGGTCAGAAAGGCTTCGACGGCAGCCAATTGCTGACTAATCAGAGGGTCTTCTTGCTCGACGCTTATGTTTGTATCTTGCGCATTGACGCCGCTGTTTGTGGTATTCTGCGTTGTCGCACAACCTGCAACAATGATGACGCTCAACAATGTACTGACAGATAGAAGCGTAGAGTTCTTAATAAAAGGCATGTTGTCTTAAACTTAACTGTTTGAATATCTGTGCATTTTACTCAGTTATCCGATAAAAAGTCATCGTCACCAGCGTAGTTATTGTAAGGGTCCGGAAAATGCAAACGACACAATCCATGAAAATGGCCAACTTATATGTTGTGTCTACACCAATTGGTAATCTGGGGGATATCACGGAAAGGGCAGTGCAAGTCTTGCACCAGGTGGATCTGATTTGCTGCGAGGATACCCGTCACAGCGCTCGACTGCTGGAAAATATCGGTTGTAAAAAGCCACTAATGTCGCTTCATGAGCACAATGAGCGGGATCGATCTTCGGTGATTGTCGAGAAATTGCGTGCGGGTCAAAGCATTGCGTTGGTGAGTGACGCCGGCACGCCACTTATATCTGATCCAGGCTATGTTTTAGTCAATGAAGTTATCGCTGCAGGACTTCGTGTTATTCCGGTCCCAGGTGCCAGTGCCGTAATTACGGCCTTGTCTGTGAGTGGGTTGCCAACAGATCGCTGGGTGTTCGAGGGGTTCTTGCCTCACAAGCAAGGAGCTCGGATCAAAGCCCTGGAGGCGGTTGCTGAAATGACTCAGACCCTGGTCTTTTATGAAAGTAGTCACCGCATTGAAGATTCGCTCGAGGATATGGTAAGCGTATTTGGAGGTCACCGTTCAGCTTGTGTTGCGCGCGAGTTGACCAAAACCTTTGAAACGGTGTTGAGGGGTGCCTTGGCAGATCTGGTCCTGCTGGTAAAAGAAGATTCTAATCAACGCAAGGGTGAATTCGTGGTGATGGTTGCTGGCGCTCAGAAAGCGAGTGGAGAGCAGGTTAATCCTGATATTCTGGCGTTGGCAAAAGAACTGAAACCCTTGCTGCCACCGAAAAAAGCAGCAGCTGTCATCGCTAACGTATATGGAGGGGCAAAGAAGAGTTATTACGAATTAATTTTATCTTTATGAAACAATTGCTTGCGTTATCGCTCATTTTCATTAATTTGCCGCACGGGAGTCAGCCAGACAGTCGCCGCCTGCATTGCAGGGGGAGGAAAGTCCGGGCTTCATAGGGTAAGGTGCCAGATAACGTCTGGGCGGTGTGAGCCGACGGCAAGTGCAACAGAGAGGAGACCGCCAGGTTTCGACCTGGTAAGGGTGAAAGGGTGCGGTAAGAGCGCACCGCAACGTTGGTAACAGCGTTGGCAAGGTAAACCCCACCTGAAGCAAGACCAAATAGGGTTCCGTATAGGCGTGACCCGCGCTGGAACCGGGTAGGTCGCTTGACTGTGTGAGTGATTGCACGGCTAGATGAATGACTGTCTACGACAGAACCCGGCTTATCGGCTGACTCCCATCCTTTTTCTTATCGATTTCATCTGTGTAATTCCAAAATATTCTAATACTTAATGTTTTACTTTAAGTGTCTGTCCTAACTTCGCATTTTAGGTTTGTTTTGCGAAGTTAGTGCTTGCTAACTTTGCAAATCAAAATGTGACCCACTTCGTAACTCGCTGTTTTTTAAGGTTTTTTTAATTGCCTCGACGCTAGTGAATACTTGCTTGTGGCGTATGGTGGCTCTATAGTGTCGAATTGTGGGGAAAAGTGGGAGAGAGTGGTTTTCCTTGCGATGTTAGTGATTGCTAACTGAAATTTTGATTCTGGGGTTGGGAATGTCTTTGAGCGATAACATCATGCTGCGCGGTGTTCACTCTTTAGCGTTAGATGCTAAAGGGCGAGTTGCTGTGCCCAGCCGTTATCGAGCAACTCTGGAGGCTGCTGCTGCGAATCAGTTGGTGGTCACGATTGATACAGAATCTAAGTGTCTTTTGATTTACCCGCTTCCCGAGTGGGAAGTGATTCAGGAAAAAATATCTGCACTGTCCAGTTTTAATAAGGCGGCCCGACGCATACAGCGTCTTTTGATCGGTTATGCGACCGATGTTGAGATTGATGCCTCGGGTCGGTTGCTTATCTCAGGTCCACTGCGTGAATACGCTGAGTTGGACAAAAAGGTTGTTCTGTTAGGGCAGGGTAATAAATTTGAATTATGGTCGGAAACGTTGTGGGAACAGGCCCGAGATGAGTATATCGCGGCTGCTGGCTCAGACGAATCCATGACCGAAGAGCTGGAGCAGATATCGTTATGACGCATCCGGAGAGCTCCTTGTTTTCGCATGAGACTGTGTTGCTGCATGAAACAGTTGATGGCGTGTTTTGCGGTGAAGGTATCTATGTTGATGGTACCTTTGGGCGTGGTGGGCACAGTAAGTTATTGCTGTCAAAGCTGGGTTCGGATTCACGTCTGTTGGTGATCGATAAAGACCCTCTTGCCATCGCGACCGCGAAAGCGCTGGCAGAGCAGGATTCCAGAGTGATTGTGGTGCAATCAGGCTTCGCCGATCTTGAAAATATAATTGCAGAGCGACAAATGCTTGGTCGGGTTGCGGGGGTGATGCTGGATTTAGGTGTGTCCTCTCCTCAGCTGGATGACGCTCGTCGCGGCTTTAGTTTTCAGGCGGATGGACCTCTGGACATGCGTATGAATCCGGATGCTGGGGTCAGTGCTGCACAGTGGATAGCAAGCGTCCGGGAGGCTGATTTGGCGGATGTGCTTTTTCGTTACGGTGACGAGCATTTTAGTCGCCGTATTGCGCGAGCCATTGTTATCGCTCGACAGGAAGCGCCGATTGAAAGCACGTTGCAGTTGGCCGCCATTATCAAAAAGGCGCATCCGAAATGGGATCATAAAAAGCATCCGGCGACAAAGTCATTTCAGGCAATTCGAATTTTTATAAACGGGGAGCTGGATGAGCTGGACAAGGTACTCGCTGCTTCGTTGCCAGTGCTGAGAACGGGCGGTCGTATTGCTGTGATCTCGTTTCACAGTTTGGAGGATCGCGCGGTGAAACAATTTATTAAGTTGCAGTCATCCGGCCCGGAATTGCCACCTGGACTGCCGATTCAGGACGCTGATATACAGAAAAACATGAAGCCGGTAGGTAAAGCCATAAAAGCAAGTAAGGCTGAGATTGACGTTAATGTTCGCTCCCGATCTGCTGTGTTGAGAGTGGCAGAAAAGTTGTAATGCGGAAAATTTCTCCGGCTGCATGGCTGTTGTTGGGTTTTGAGGTTGTGGTTGTATTGGGAACAACCTTTGGGATTGTGTCTGTGACCTATCAGTCGAGGTTGCAATTTGCCTTACTGGAGAATTTGAGACGAGAGCAGCAGGCCTTGCAGGAAGAGTGGGGGCGGTTGCTGTTAGAAGAAAGTGCCTTTTCATCGCCTTCCCGAGTGGAGCGGGTTGCTCGTGAACAGTTAGGTATGGTGTTGCCGGAATCTGTTGATATGAAAACATTGGAATCAGGAACAAAGAGTAAATAAATACATGGTGCATTCGCGTTGGAGATTCATAACAGTGCAAATCGGTTTGCTGATTCTATTGTCAGTGACTGTGTGGCGCGTTGTGTTCTTGCAGGTAATGCAGAAAGACTTTTTGATCAGTGAAGGAACGTCACGCTGGCAGCGGATTGAAGTCGTTAATGCTCCGCGAGGAATGTTGAAGGATCGATACGGTGAGCCAATGGCCGTCAGTACGCCTGTCGTTTCAATATGGGCAGACCCTCGTGAAATTAAGGGCGATGATATTGCTCAGCTGGCTGTTGCGGCAGGCGTGAATGCTAAGACTTTGCATGCACGAGCACAGCAGCATCGGGCGTTTATGTATGTTCGACGCCATATGACTCCTGATCAGGCTCAAGTGATTCTGGATATGAATTTTCCAGGTGTCTATGCACAGCGTGAATACAAGCGGTATTACCCCGCCGGTGAGGTTGCTTCTCATGTGGTTGGATTTACCGACGTCGATGACCGAGGTCAGGAAGGTTTGGAATTGGCTTTTGAAAGTTTGTTGTCGTCTGAATCCGGTAAAAAAGAAGTGATCCGCGATTTGCTCGGCCGTTCTGTACGCGACGTCGGTGAATTGTTGGCTGCGCACCCTGGCGATGATTTACAGTTAACACTCGATTTGCGTTTGCAGTATCTGGCCTACCGAGAATTGAAACAGGCGATTGTATCCACTGGGGCAAAATCTGGCTCTGTGGTCATTATGGATGTGAGATCAGGTGATGTTCTTGCGATGGTTAATCAGCCAGGCTACAACCCAAATGATCGGTCAACATTGAAACCGAAAGCCCTGAGGAATCGCGCAATTACCGATTTAATTGAGCCAGGTTCTGTCATGAAACCAATTACGATGGCTATCGCGCTCGACGCCGGTGTTGTTTCTGTCAACAGCCAAATAAATACCAGCCCGGGCTACACCCGCTTAGGGAAATTCTCAATTCGGGATTTCAAAGACTACGGTGTGTTGACAGCAACACAGATAATTCAGAAGTCGAGCAATGTTGGGATCGTGAAAGTATCTCAAGACATAGACAAAAACTTTTTTTGGGAACACCTATACGGTTTTGGGCTTGGCGAAACAACCAGTCTTGGTTATCCCGGAGAAGCAAGTGGTTCGCTGCCAAACCCTATGCGTTGGGATCAAGTTACACAAGGCGCTTTGGCGTATGGCTACGGATTGGCGGTAACGCCTTTGCATTTAGCACAGGCCTTTGCGACGTTGGCGAATGACGGCAAGCGGGTCAATGCGCGACTTATCCAGGGGGTGTCCTCTGCGGCGTCTGGTCAACAGGTTGTATCTGCAAGTTCTGCAAGGGCTGTCGTTAAAATGATGCAAACGGTCGTTGAACCTGGTGGAACCGCGAGTCGTGCGAAACTCGACTGGTACAGCGTCGCAGGTAAGACTGGAACCAGCCACAAAGTTGGTGCAGCAGGTTATGAAGACGCAAAATACAACGCGTCATTTGTTGGAATTACACCTGCCAACAACCCTGAAATCGTCACGGTAGTTGTCATTAATGAGCCACCTGAAGATGCGTATTTTGGAGGTGAGGTGCCCGCGACCGTGTTTAAGGGGATTATGCAGCAAGCATTGCCTTTACTGGACATTCAACCGGATTTGTCGCCCTTGATAGCACAGGGAGGGGCATCATGATTTCACTGATGGATTGGCTGCCGACTCATCCTGAGTTGGCTGGCATAAAAGCCATTGACATTACTTTAGATAGTCGTGAAGTGACTCGGGGCTCTATCTTCATAGCCTTGAAAGGCTATTCGGTCGACGGTCATGATTTTATTGAATCTGCGTTAGCAAACGGCGCTGTTGCTGTTCTGTGTGAGCGTCCAGTGAACGTTGCCAACACTGTTGTACCGATCTGCGTTATTGAAAATTTAAAAGAGGCATTGGGTGGGTTGGCACACCGCTTTTATGGTGCTGTATCTCAGCAACTGAAAGTCATTGGTATCACCGGAACCAACGGTAAGACGTCTACCTGTCAGTATATCGCGCAGTCCCTGGACTTTCTCGGTAAACGTTGCGGCATTATTGGCACGAATGGGCAAGGGTTGTGGGGTCAACTGACCGAAACATTGAACACTACACCAGACGTGATTCGATTGCATTCTGAGTTGGCCAGACAAAAATTACAGGGTGCTGAATATTGCGCGATGGAAGTTTCCTCGCATGGTCTCGATCAAGGCCGAGTGGATGGTATTCGATTTTCCAGTGCTGTGTTCACTAATCTGTCGCGTGATCATCTTGATTATCATGCAACTATGGAAGCTTATGGGGCAGCAAAGTGGAAGCTGATGCGCTGGCCTGAGTTGCGTAACGCCATTGTGAATGTCGATGATGAATGGGTTGTTCAGCACTTGGACTCGATTGTGGCCGAACGCACCATTACTTATAGCGTCGAAAAAAGTGCCGATGTGATGGCAACAAACATTCGTTGTCATCAAGCAGGGATAGATGCGACAGTGAAAACGTTTCAAGGTGACATTGAAATGAACTTGCGTTTACTGGGGCGATTCAATTTAAGCAATGCTTTAGCCGCATTTTCGGTATTGCTCGCCGAAGGTATTCCTTTAAATACCGCCGCCCGAATCATTTCCAATTGCAGTCCGGTCAAAGGCCGTATGGAGACATTGCGCTCCAAATATTCACCGACGGTCGTGATTGACTATGCCCATACGCCGGATGCCCTTAAAAAAGCGTTATTGGCGTGTCGTGAGCATGTCAGTGGACGCCTGGGTGTCGTATTTGGTTGTGGTGGTGATCGGGACGGTGGTAAGCGACCTGAAATGGCTGCGATTGCAGAAGAGTTTGCTGATTTTGTCGTTGTGACGGATGACAACCCGCGTACGGAGTCGTCTGAAAAAATTATTGATGATATTTGCAAAGGCTTCTCTGCATGTTCTAACTACACCGTTATTAATGATAGGCATCAGGCCATTGTGCATACCCTTAGCCAAAACTCTCCCGCGGATGTGGTGTTGATCGCTGGAAAAGGCCACGAAAGCTATCAGGAAATTAAAGGTGTTCGTCACCCATTTTCCGATCAGGATACGGTACTGAATTGGCAGGAGGCTCAAGATGTGGACTAGCCCTTTATTGAGTGAGTGGTCAGCAAAATGTCAGGGTGTCGTTGTTGGTGGTGATATTGAAATTACTAATATCTCAACAGACACGCGCACGTTGGCGGAAGGTGATGCTTATGTTGCGTTAGTTGGTGAGTTTTTCGATGGTCATCATTACGTCAATACGGCTATCAACAAAGGCGCCAGTGTACTGATCGTTGAGCATGAGCAAGAGAATTGTTCGCTACCGCAACTGGTTGTCGCGGATACCAAAAAAGCCCTGGGTTATCTGGCCTTGTTGCTGCGCGACCGTTTTCAGGGGCAGGTGGTTGCGTTAACAGGTTCGGCGGGCAAAACGTCGACCCGTGCAATGTTACAACACATATTTGCATTGCAACCGGGGCTGCTGGCAACTGATGGTAATTTTAATAATGACATTGGTGTGCCTAAAACTTGGTTCCGCTTATCCGAAAAGCACCAGCGTGTGCTACTGGAATTTGGTGCCAATGCCCAAGGTGAAATCGAATGGTTGGGGTCGATCTCTAAACCCCATATCAGCTTGCTATTGAATGCCGGTTCCGCTCATGTACAAGGCTTCGGCGGTGTTGAAGGAGTGCGGCTCGGTAAAGGCGAAATTATTGATACGACTGAATCCGAAGGCGGCGTTGTTCTTAATCAAGATGATCCGGCGTTTAACAGCTGGTTGAAACGTGCAGGTGATCGCAAAGTTATCAGTTTTGGTAAGCATACGGATGCGGATGTTTGTTTGTTATCGTTTAAAAACAGTGCATCTGGAAGTGAGTTTACCTTAAGTCTGCCTGATGGCGATATTTCTGTCTCCTGGTCCATGTTGGGCAAACACATGGCGCTTAATGCCGCTGCCGCTGCTGCGACTGCGTGGCTCGCTGGGGTTTCCGGGCTGGATATCGCACAAGGCCTAAGCGAGATGAGTCCGGAGCCTGGCCGAATGGAGCCTGTGGAATCCAATTTTGGCGGTGCTCTAATACACGACGCCTATAACGCAAATCCGGAGTCGTTTCGTGCCGCAATTGATGTGTTGGCCGATATCGGTGGTGACACTCTACTCATTGCTGGGGATATGGCCGAACTGGGTGATGAATCCGAACAAATGCATCGTGATGTGGGGTTGTACGCCCGAGGAAAGATTAAAAATGTTTGGACTGTCGGTGAGCGTTCGGAACAAATAGCCGAAGCCTTTGGTGGTCATCATTTTCAAACTATTGGAGATTTGCTGTCGTTGTTGCCAGCAAAATTAGAAACAGAAACTGCCGTACTGGTAAAAGGATCTCGAAGTTCTGGCATGGAGCGCGTTATTGAAGCGCTGAGAAGGAAAGACTGATGTTTGTCTGGTTAACGCCATTTCTAGAACAGTACGATGCAGGCTTTAGTGTGCTGCAATACTTAACACTGCGCGCTATTTTTGGTGTTCTGACTGCGTTGGGTGTTTCGCTGTTATTCGGACCAAAACTGATTCGCATGTTAAAGCGACATCAGATTGGACAATCGATTCGACATGACGGTCCTCAAAGTCATTTGACGAAAGCTGGCACACCAACCATGGGTGGTGCGTTGATTTTAATTTCCGTCATTTCGTCAGCGTTGCTTTGGTCAGACCTTAACAATCGTTATGTTTGGATAACATTGTTAGTCACTGCTGGTTTTGGCGGTATTGGATGGGTAGATGACTATCGCAAAGTTGTACAGAAAAATAGTAAAGGTCTCTCTGCTAAGTCCAAATATTTTTGGCAATCCCTGATCGGAATGGCAGCTGCCGTTGCATTGTACAGTTCGGCAGTGACAGGCACGGAAACAACTTTGTTTATTCCTTTCTTCAAGGATGTCGCGTTGCCCTTAGGCTTAGCTTTTATTGCACTGACCTATTTTGTGATTGTTGGTACCTCTAACGCCGTCAATCTGACGGATGGATTGGACGGGCTCGCCATTTTGCCAACAGTATTGGTAGGTGGAGCACTGGGCGTTTTTGCTTATGTCACCGGGAACTCTGTTTATTCAGATTACCTGCAAATTCCTTATGTTGCAGGCGCAGGCGAGTTGATTGTCTTTTGTGCAGCGTTGGTGGGGGCTGGTTTAGGGTTTTTATGGTTTAACACATATCCGGCCCAGGTTTTCATGGGCGATGTTGGTTCTTTGGCGTTGGGTGCAGCGCTCGGTGTAATGGCCGTTATTGTTCGTCAAGAGTTGGTGCTATTTATTATGGGTGGTGTGTTCGTGGCGGAAACCGTGTCCGTCATTTTGCAAGTCGCATCATACAAATTAACTGGGCGCCGAATTTTCCGAATGGCGCCTTTGCATCACCACTATGAGTTGAAAGGTTGGCCGGAGCCGCGGGTTATTGTTCGATTCTGGATTATTACCGTAATTCTGGTTCTTATTGGTTTGTCTACGTTGAAGATTCGCTAATGACTTTAATCGCTGCAGATACAAAATATGTCGTCGTAGGCCTCGGTTTGACTGGGGTTTCCTGCGTGCGCTATTTGGTGTCGCGTGGCAAGCACGTGTCAGTAATTGACTCTCGCGAGAAGCCTCATGGGCTTGATGCATTCAAGACTGAGTTCCCAACAATTGACGTTCATTGCGGCGATTTTAGTCCGGCTGTTTTGAGCTCGGCCGATGTTCTGGTGATGAGTCCTGGAGTGGCATTAAATACTCCAGAAATTCAAAAAGCGATTGCAGCTGGTGTTCGTGTCACCAGTGATATTGAACTATTCCTGGCAGAATTTGATGGTCGTATCATCGCGATCACTGGTTCCAATGCCAAGTCCACCGTGACCGCTTGGTTAGGCGAAGCTTTGCGCCTAGGTGGGCATAAAACATTGGTCGCTGGAAATATCGGCTTGCCGGTTTTGGATACTTTATCTGAACACTACGATGTCGCCGTGTTGGAATTGTCCAGTTTTCAACTTGAGCTTATACAGAAACTGAGCGCTGATATAGCAACGGTGTTAAATGTGTCTGAAGACCACATGGATCGCTACGATTCCATGGCCCATTATCAGCAGGCCAAACACAGGATTTATTTTGGCTGCCAAGCATCGGTTTATAACCGCGAGGATGCATTGACTCAACCCTTGGTGCCGACAACAACGACCAAGATTAGTTTTGGGTTGGATACGCCAGATTTGCAGCAGTACGGTTTGCGAGATTACGATGGCTTGGTCTGGTTGGCAAAAGGTTTTGAAAAAATCATTCCGATAAGCGAGTTGTCATTAGCCGGATTGCATAACGCATCAAACGCACTGGCGGTACTGGCAATGGCTGATGCTTTTGGCAATGACCGGGCCGCGACCTTGTCTGCATTGACGTCGTTCGGTGGTTTGCCCTATCGCTGTCAGTTTGTTGCATCTGTGCATGATGTTCGCTTTTTTAATGACTCTAAAGCGACCAACGTCGGATCAACAATTGCAGCGTTGAAAGGATTGGCGGATCGGGAAGACAAAAACATTATTTTGCTGCTCGGTGGCCAGTCGAAAGGTCAGGATCTCTCCCCTTTGGCGAGCGTTACCGAGAAGACCTGTCGTCATGTATTCGCTTTTGGTGAGGATGCCGCGCTGTTGAAGCGTGCAGTTGTAACTGCAGAGATTGTCGAAAACATGGCTGATGCTATGACAAAAGCAGTGGGATTGGCGAGAGCGGGCGATGTCGTTTTGTTGTCACCTGCCTGCGCGAGTTTCGATCAGTTTAAAAACTTTGAGCATAGAGGTCAGGTATTCAACGAGTTGGTGGGAGTGCTGAAATGACTGTACATAAAGCCATTCCTGTGATGACTGATCGAATGTCGGATCACTATCAGCCACTCTGGCAGCCTGACTTGGTGTTGCTTGGCAGCTGCCTGTCGTTGCTTTTATTTGGATTAGTCATGATCGCCTCGGCTGGCATTGATGTCAGCGAGCAGCTATTCGGCGTGCCCTATCATTTTGTGATTCGCCATGCACTTTACATGGCATTAGGGATGGTCGGTGCCGCCCTGATTTCCGTGGTACCGATGAGTGTTTGGCGAGCAAATAGCGCGTTGCTGCTGTTGGCTGCATTTTTGTTGTTGGTTCTTGTTTTGTTTCCGGGGATCGGTCAGGAGATTAAGGGGTCTCGTCGTTGGATTAACTTAGGACCTTTCGGCTTTCAACCATCAGAGATTGCAAAAGTTGGATTGATTCTTTACGTCGCTGCATATCTGGTTCGTCGTCGCGACGAAGTGATCAGTAGCTGGTCTGGTTTCCTGAAACCGGTGTTCATTCTTGCATTGGTTGTTGTGCTGTTATTGTTGGAACCGGATTTCGGTTCAGTGGTTGTTATCCTTGGAACCGTTTTGGGAATGTTGTTTTTAGGTGGTGTTAAACCAGGTCAGTTTTTCCTGGCTATGTTTGCCGCTGTTGGCTCGGTTGTAGTGATGGCATTGTCAGAATCCTATCGCGTGCAGCGACTGTTAGCTTTTCGCAATCCTTGGTCTGAAGAAAACGTGTATGGCAGTGGATATCAGTTGACGCAATCCTTGATTGCGTTTGGACGAGGTGAATGGTTCGGAGTTGGTCTAGGCAATTCGATGCAGAAACTGTTCTATTTGCCAGAGGCCCATAACGACTTCATCGTGGCTATCATAGCGGAAGAGCTTGGTCTGGTAGGCGTCATGACCTTGATTGCTATTTACAGCTTGATGATCGCCCGCATATTTAAGATTGGCCGTCTTGCTGAGTTGAAGAATAACTTGTTCGGGGCTTTCTGTGCCTACGGTGTTGGGATTTTGTTTTCGATGCAAGCCTTTATCAATATAGGAGTCAACACGGGGTTGCTACCCACGAAAGGGTTGACGTTACCTTTTATAAGCGCAGGTGGCACTAGCTTAATCGTCAGCATCTGTTTAATTGCGATGGTAAACCGAATATACGGTGAAACCTTGCAGAAGAACGGTGAAACGGAATGAAAGTGTTAATAATGGCTGGCGGAACCGGCGGGCACATTTTTCCGGCAATGGCTGTGGCTCAGGAATGTGAGCAGCGTGGTTGGCAAGTTCGTTGGTTGGGTTCTCGGCGCGGCATGGAGAGTACATTGGTTCCCAAAATGGGATTTGAATTCCATGCGTTGCCGGTGACAGCTTGGCACGGTGGGCGGTTACGAAAGATATTAGCACCTTTAAATTTGGCTAGAGCGTTGTGGGCAAGTATTTGGTATTTGCGACAGGAAAAACCAGACGCTGTTATCGGTTTTGGGGGGTATGCTTCAGCACCTGGCGGGGTCGCCGCGCTTATTTTGAAGACCCCTTTGATTTTGCATGAGCAAAATGGTGTGCCGGGCCTGACCAATAGACGTTTGGAAAAGCGCGCACAGAGGGTTTTACAGGCATTTCCCGGTACCTTTGCGGCGGCGCATGAAGTAGTTGGAAATCCGGTTCGTCCGCAGCTCTGTGAGATCGAACGTCCCGGTCAGCGTGCCTTGGGTCAACACAACTCACTTAGAGTTTTGGTGCTAGGTGGTTCACAAGGTGCGGAGGCTATTAATGAATTGATGCCTAAGGCTCTGGTGGAGCCGGGGATGGCTAAAAGATTTGAAATCTGGCATCAGACAGGTCGTGGGAAAAGTGAACGTTGTGCACAGCAGTACCTGGATAAGGGGGTTGAAGCGACGGTCGTTGAGTTTATTGATGATATGCGTGCTGCTTATCAGTGGGCTGACCTGGTTATCGCTCGCAGTGGTGCTTCTACGGTTTCAGAGTTGGCCGCCGTTGGTTTGTATTCGCTACTTATTCCATACCCATGGCATGAAGATAAACAACAGTACAAAAATGCTCAATGGTTAGCGGATGCTGGCGCTGCTGAATGGTTTGACCAATCGGAGTTATCAGCGCAGCGATTGGCTAAGCGACTGCAAGAACTGAGCAATCAAAGAAATGATTTGCGCCAGAAAGCAGAATGCGCTTGGCAGTTGGGTGTAAGAGACTCAGCAAAGCGAATAGTGAACGTAGTAAACGAATTAGTTAAGAGTGATGTCGCATGAGCAAAGAGCAGAATCAAAAGACCGGTTTTCCGATTCCGGAAATGAGAAGAATCAAGCGAATTCACTTCATCGGCATTGGTGGTGTCGGTATGTGCGGTATTGCGGAAGTTCTGTTGAATCAAGGGTATCAGATCAGCGGTTCCGATCTGAAAAACTCAGCCACAGTAGAGCGGTTGCAAAGTATTGGCGTTGATGTCTTCATCGGACATCGTGAAAGTAATGTGGTTGGTTCAGATGTTGTTGTTGTAAGTAGTGCTGTAGATTCCTCTAACGAAGAAATACGCTGGGCATTAGCATCTCGCGTACCGGTCGTACGCCGCGCTGAAATGTTGGCTGAACTGATGCGTTATCGTCACGGCATCGCGATTGCAGGAACCCATGGCAAGACGACAACAACGTCATTGATGACCGCCGTTATGTCTCGTGGTGAATTAGACCCTACGTTTATCATTGGCGGGAAGCTGAATAGCGCAGGAAGCAACGCAAAATTAGGAACTAGTCGGTATCTCGTTGCTGAAGCGGATGAGAGTGATGCTTCGTTTTTACACTTGCAACCAATGACCGCCATCGTGACAAACATCGATGCTGATCATATGAGCACTTATGATGGCGACTTCGAGAAGCTTAAAAAAGCGTACGTGGATTTCCTTCATAATGTGCCATTTTATGGGCTCGTGGTGTTGTGTGTAGATGACGAAAATATCCGATCCATTATGCCTTCTGTTAACCGCCAGATGATGACCTACGGTTTCAGTGAAACAGCCGATGTCCGAGCCGTTGATATTCGCAAGCAAGGTTTGGAGACCAAATTTACAGTGCTACGTAAAGGTTATCCTGAGTTGGACGTGACGCTGCAGATGCCGGGTGACCACAATGTGTTGAACGCTTTGGCCGTCATCGCTGTGGCGACAGATGAAGGGGTTCCCGATATTGAGGTTGCGGAAGGGTTGGCGCAATTCGATGGTGTGGGAAGGCGCTTTCAGGTGAACGGCGAATTCAAAACACCCAAGGGCGAGGTTATGTTAGTGGATGACTATGGTCATCACCCCCGCGAGCTTGAAGTGACTTTTGAGGCTATTCGCACCGGTTGGCCTGAGCGTCGTTTGGTCGCGTTGTTTCAGCCGCATCGTTACAGCCGAACGCGTGATCTGTATGAAGATTTTGTTGAGGTACTGTCTAAGGTTGATGTATTGCTATTGTTGGATGTTTACCCCGCAGGCGAAGAGACAATCAATGGTGCAGATGGACGCAGTTTGTGCCGTAGCATCAGGCAAAGAGGGCGGGTCGACCCGATCTTTATTGAAGATAAGGACACAATTTTTGATGTGCTTCCGGATATTCTACAGGACGGTGATTTACTGCTAACGCAAGGCGCGGGTGATGTCGGTGCGTTGTCCACGCTGATAGCGCAAAGAAAGCTTGGCTTTTTGGAATCGTGAGAATTTAACTGATGACCGCGACCAAACGCAGTAAGGGCGCCACGAAAAGAAGACAGCCGCTACCTGTTCGCAAATGGGCTGGTTACTTCGTTAAATTTGTTGGTGTTGCGGCAGGGATTATGGCGTTGTGGGTCGTAACTGTCTTAATAAGTGATGTGCAGTGGCGACCACTAGCGGTTACGCAATACGCCCTAACATCACCGCTGGTCTATCAGGAAGAAACTCAGTTAGATGACGTGTTGCAAGGCTATATGGGGAAAAGCTTGTTTTTTTTGGATTTGCTTGAATTGAATGCCCGTTTAGAGGCGTTACCCTGGGTTCGGCAAAGCAGTGTGTTAAAAACCTGGCCAGGAAAGTTGACTGTGACTCTTACAGAGCATGAACCCGTCGCATTCTGGAATGGAGAGGATGTTTTGAATAGTGAAGGTATACCTTTGTCCAGACCCATGGCGGAGCTGAAATTAGCGAGTTTGCAGGGGCCTGAAAATCAGTCGGCCTACGTAATGGAAAACTATCTCCAGTTCGCGAAAATATTTCGTGAACAGAATGTCATAGTCGAGAAGGTGGCCATGCGTTCACGAGGATCCTGGTCCATTACCTTACGGTCAGGTATTGAGATATTTTTAGGTGAAAAAGAAGTTTTAGAACGCAGTCGACGCGTTGTGAAGTTTATGAACAGTAATGTATTTGGTTTGGATAATATTAAGTACATCGACGCGAGATACCCAAATGGTGTCGCCGTGAAATTGCAAGATGAAAACTCATTAGAGGTGAAAAATGACATCGCCGCATAAAGGACAAATGCTCGTTGGTCTGGATATAGGCACTTCGAAAGTGGTGGCAATCGTGGGTACGGTGACGGCAGAAGGCGGTCTTGAGATTGTCGGTCTGGGGTCCCACCCTTCTCGTGGATTGAAAAAAGGCGTAGTAGTCAATATTGAATCCACAATACAGAGTATCCAGCGGGCCATTGAAGAGGCTGAATTGATGTCTGGCTGCGATATTCATTCTGTGTATGTCGGAATTGCGGGCAGTCATATCAGCAGTCTAAACAGTAACGGAATTGTGGCGATCAAAGAAAAGGAGGTGGTCGAAGCAGACTTGGAACGTGTGATCGATGCCGCTAAAGCTGTCGCAATTCCCGCGGATCAGGCCATTCTTCATGTACTACCGCAAGAGTACATCATCGACAGCCAGGAAGGTATCAAAGAGCCACTGGGTATGTGTGGTGTTCGACTAGAAGCAAAGGTTCACATTGTTGCTGGTGCTCAGAATGCGGTTCAAAACATTGATAAATGTGTACGCCGTTGTGGTTTGGAAGTCGATCAGATTATTTTAGAACAACTTGCGTCCGCGCAATCTGTGCTGACGGATGATGAAAAAGAGTTAGGCGTTTGCCTGGTTGATATTGGTGGTGGCACCACAGATATGGCGATATTTACTGAAGGGGCTATCCGTCATACGGCGGTTATTCCTATCGCCGGTGATCAGGTGACAAACGACATTGCGATGGCTTTTGCTACACCGACCGCTCACGCGGAAGAGATTAAAATCAAATATGCCTGCGCGCTGTCTCAACTGGCAGGTGAGCATGAAACTATTAAAGTGCCCAGCGTCGGCGATCGGTCTGCGCGCGAACTAACAAGGCAGGCGCTGGCAGAAGTTGTCGAGCCACGATATGAAGAGTTGTTCTCTTTGATTAAGGCTGAGCTACGTCGTAGTGGGTTTGAAGACATGATACCGGCCGGAGTCGTATTGACCGGAGGGACAGCCAAGATGGAAGGAGCTGTTGAGCTGGCTGAAGAGGTTTTCCATGTACCGGTTCGTTTGGCGTCGCCGATCGGCATATCTGGTTTGGCCGACGTGGTGAATAACCCCATACATGCCACAGGGGTTGGACTGCTGCAGTACGGATTAAAGCAATTAAAGAATGGCAAAAAATCAAAGACGCGTTCCAAACAATCGGGATGGCAGTCGTTTAAAAAGTGGATTACTGAGAATTTTTAAGATTTCAGGGTGTACCGGTCAGGCGGTACGAAAAACAATAGGAAGGAGTGGGACTATGTCTATTTATGAAACTGAAACTGGCGGGGGCGATATGTTTACACTAGTTGACGAGCAGCCGCAAAATGCGGTTATAAAAGTATTCGGTTGTGGCGGTGGTGGCGGTAATGCTGTTAAGCACATGCTGGATAGTCGGGTAGAGGGCGTCGAGTTTATCTGTGCAAACACAGATGCTCAGGCATTAAGAAGCATTAATGCAACGACCGCACTGCAATTGGGTAATGGTATAACCCGTGGTTTGGGTGCCGGGGCCAACCCGGAAATCGGTCGTCAATCTGCATTGGAAGATCGTGAGCAGATCGCCGAAATTCTAAAAGGCTCCGACATGGTGTTCATCACTGCAGGTATGGGTGGTGGCACCGGAACGGGAGCGGCGCCTGTTGTTGCGGAAATCGCCAAGGAGCTCGGAATTCTGACCGTTGCTGTAGTCACCAAACCGTTCCCGTTCGAAGGTCGACGTCGCATGAAGGTCGCAGTCGATGGTATGGAAGAGCTGCGTCAGCATGTTGACTCGCTGATCACAATACCGAATGAAAAGCTATTAAGCGTACTCGGTAAGAATGTAACGCTGATTGAAGCATTTGCCGAAGCGAATAACGTCCTGCTGAATGCGGTACAGGGCGTTGCGGATTTGATTGTACGGCCCGGTACTATTAACCTTGACTTCGCAGACGTGCGAACTGTTATGTCCGAAATGGGTATGGCGATGATGGGTAGCGGTCGTGCTTCTGGTGAGAATCGAGCTCAACGAGCCGCTGAGATGGCTATCCGGAGTCCTCTGCTTGAAGATGTTGACCTGCATGGTGCCCGGGGTATTTTGGTCAATGTGTCAGCGGGAGTCGATCTGGGATTGGATGAATTCACCGAAGTGGGTAATACCATTGAAGAGTTTGCTTCTGAGGATGCCACGGTCGTTGTAGGCACTGTTATTGATCCGGAGTTGGAAGATGAAATTCGTGTGACCGTTGTAGCAACGGGTATAGGTGAAGTTGCTAAGCAAACGGTAAATAAACCAAAAGTTGCGGTAGATAACACACGTCGGGCCGATGGTACTGTAGACTACAAGAAATTGGAGCGACCTGCCGTTAATCGGATGAAGGTTGAAACAACTCAAGCAGCAGATGAACAGCCTCCAAAGGCCGTGAAATCCGCTAAGGACTTGGATTATCTTGATATTCCGGCCTTCTTGAGACGACAAGCCGACTGATCTGGATCAGGCTGGCATCTTTTGTTCAGACGAACTGTTCTGCTAGAATAGGGAACTTGTGAGTCTTAATAGTGGTAATGAGTCACTGAATGGTTAATCAGAGAACCCTGAAAAATGCCATAAAAGCTACGGGTGTAGGTCTACACTCGGGCCAAAAGGTATATTTAACATTAAAACCTGCTCCTGTAGACACGGGTATTGTCTTCTATCGAACGGATTTACCGGACGATGTCGCCATAAAAGCCCATGCCCTGAACGTGGGTGATACTACCTTGTCTACGACTCTGGTTAACGGAGATGTCAGCATCGATACCGTGGAGCACTTGCTATCAGCTTGCGCTGGACTAGGTATCGATAATGCGTTTATTGAGGTCAGTGCTGCGGAAGTCCCGATTATGGACGGTAGCGCTGGTCCTTTTGTTTTCTTGTTACAGTCGGCAGGGATTGTAGAGCAGGAAAAAGCCAAGAAATTTATTCGAATTCTAAAGCCCATTTCCGTGAGAGATGGTGATAAAGAAGCCCGATTTGAGCCGTACGACGGCTTTAATATCAAGTTTACGATCGATTTTGACCACCCGGTTTTTCGCAGTAAAAGCCAGCAAACCGAATTTGAGTTTTCCACTTCGGGTTTTGTCAAGGAGGTTTCCAGAGCTAGAACGTTTGGGTTTATGCGTGATTTCGAGTATCTGCGAGCGAATAATCTGGCTCTCGGTGCCAGCGTGAATAATGCAATTGCCGTTGATGACTATCGGGTCTTAAATGAAGACGGCCTTCGATATGAAGATGAGTTTGTCAAACATAAGGTACTTGATGCTGTTGGCGACCTGTATTTGTTGGGTCACAGCCTGATTGGCCGCTTTATAGGGTACAAGTCGGGGCATGGGCTGAACAACATGTTGTTGCGAGAACTTCTTAAACACCCAGATGCCTGGGAATATGCTACTTTTGAAGAGAGTGAGGTGGAAAGCGTACCAATCGCTTATTCTCCGGTAATCGCAGTGGGTCAATAGTGGCATGAATATCATTATCGTCAGTCGAAAACACGGTCGATCTCGGATGGTATCCTCGTGGATGCTTGCGCCGTTGTTTGTGTTTCTTTTGGCGATTTTGACCGGAATCGGGTATTTCGGTTATCAATTTCTAACGCCACAAGAGCTGGTGGTGATAAATGAACAGGCCACCAATGAGTGGATCCATCGGGTAGAAAGTCAGTCCGAAGAAGTAGCTAAAGCTCGCGTATACACTGAAGAGCAAATTAATGCCTTACGAATAAGACTGGCGGAGCTGCAGGGGCGTTTAACACGTTTAGATGCCTTGGGTGAGCGGCTTGTAGATGTCGCCAATCTTGACGAAGGTGAGTTTGATTTTTCACTACCTCCTGCTGTTGGTGGTCCAGAATCCGATACTCTTGAGTACACTCCGCCAGATTTCATTTACGTTCTGGATGAGCTCGCTGCGCAAATTGACAATCGCGAACAGCAGCTGAAAGTGTTGAACTCGCTGCTTGGTGATCGAAAAATTCAGTCGGAAACTTTCGTAGCCGGTCGCCCTATTATAAAGGGCGGTTGGATGAGTTCACGCTATGGTTACCGAAATGACCCGTTTACCGGTAAGCTTGCATGGCATGATGGTGTCGATTTTGCCGCAAAAGACGGCTCCAGCATAGTCTCTGTTGCCTCTGGCGTCGTAACCTGGGCTGGACCGCGATATGGATATGGCGAATTAGTTGAAATTAATCATGGTAATGGCTACGTAACCCGATATGGACATTGTAAGGAAATTCTTGTTGAAGTCGGAGACGTGGTTAAAAAATCCGACATTATTGCTTTGATGGGTAGTACGGGCCGTTCAACTGGGCCGCACGTGCATTTTGAGGTCCTATTGAACGGCAAGTCTGTAGACCCAGCTAAGTACATTGATAGAACAGCCCGATTTAACTAATTCTTTGTATACATATCAAATTAGCGCTTTTAGTTAGCCCCAGACGCGTAAAATTCTTGATCTACGCTTTATTTTGAGACAATTTCAAAGACAACCCCCCTTGCGATCTGTATAGTTACCCCCAACTATAAATGCTTGAAATTACTACAGAATAAGCCGCTATGTTCACCACAATTGCCCGAAAAGTGATCGGTAGTAAGAACGATCGCGAAGTTAAGAAACTTAATAAAATTGTCATGAAAATCAACGCAATGGAAGAAGAGTACGTTGCGCTGACCGATGATGGTATTAAAGCTAAAACACAGGAATTTCGCGAACGTCATGCTCAAGGGGAATCGCTAGACTCGCTATTGCCCGAAGCGTTTGCTTTGGTCAGAGAGGCCAGTAAGCGTTCTATGGGTCTGCGACATTTCGATGTGCAGCTCATCGGTGGCATGGTGCTACATCAAGGTAAAGTGGCCGAGATGAAGACGGGTGAAGGTAAAACCTTGGTTGCGACGCTAGCGGTTTATTTAAACGCAATTCCAGGTACAGGCGTACATGTAATTACCGTTAACGATTACCTCGCCCGACGCGATTCCAGTTGGATGAAACCATTATACAACGCATTGGGTATGTCAGTTGGAGTTGTTGTTAGTCAGCAGGATCAAGCCGAAAAGCGCGAAGCGTATCGAGCGGATATCACTTACGGGACTAACAATGAATTTGGCTTCGACTACCTTCGGGATAATATGGCGTTTCGTCTCGAAGATAAGTTTCAGCGAGGTCACAGTTTCGCTGTTGTCGATGAAGTGGACTCCATTTTAATCGATGAAGCCAGAACCCCACTGATTATTTCCGGTGCCGCTGAAGATTCAAGTGCCCGGTATATCGAAATAAATAAGCTCATTCCGAGTTTAACGCGAGGCTATCCTGCCAATGAAGGTCAAGAAGCGATACCCGGCGATTTTGAAATAGATGAAAAACAGAAGAGTGTCGAGCTGACAGAACAAGGGCATGAAAAAGTCGAAACATTGTTGAATCAAGCAGGTTTATTACCAGAAGGTGAAAGCCTTTATGCACCTAGCAATTTAATACTGTTTCATCACATTATGGCTGGCGTTCGGGCTCATCACCTGTTCCAGAGAAATGTCGAATACATTATTCAGGACAATCAGGTGATTATCGTTGACGAGCATACAGGTCGAACGATGCCGGGCCGACGTTGGAGTGATGGTTTGCACCAGGCCGTAGAAGCAAAAGAAGGCTTGGATGTTCAGAAAGAGAACCAGACGTTGGCGTCGACGACTTTTCAGAACTATTTCCGTTTATACACTAAGCTGTCTGGCATGACAGGTACTGCAGATACAGAAGCGTTCGAGTTAAATGAAATTTACGGTTTGGATGTTGTCGTTATTCCGACAAACAAACCTGTTGCTCGTAAAGACGCTAATGATCTTGTTTATCTGAACGAAAACGATAAGTACAACGCAGTCATTGATGAGATAAAAAAGACCATTGAAGAAAAACGGCCGGTATTGGTAGGGACTGCTTCCGTTGAGGCTTCAGAGCGAATCTCTAAAGCGCTGGAAAAAGCAAAGATCAAGCATAATGTTTTGAACGCGAAACAGCACGCGAGTGAGGCCCAGATTATTGCTCAGGCTGGTATGCCTGGTGCAGTGACAATCGCAACAAATATGGCTGGTCGTGGTACCGATATCGTACTTGGCGGTAACTTAGAATCCGAAATCAATGCACTGGACAATCCAACAGATGCCCAGATTTTCGAAATAACGGAAGCGCAAAAAGCGAGGCAACAGGCCGTCAAGGATGCTGGTGGATTACATATTATCGGTACAGAACGACATGAATCTCGTCGTATCGATAACCAGTTAAGGGGCCGTGCTGGCCGTCAGGGTGATCCCGGTTCCTCGCGTTTCTTTCTTTCGCTCGACGACAATCTGATGCGTATCTTTATGCCACCGAGCATGAAAAATATGTTTAGTCGTTTGGGCATGGACGAAGGTGAACCGATCGAAGCTAAGATGGTGTCAAACGCGATTGAGAAAGCGCAGCGCAAAGTAGAGAACCGAAATTTCGATATCCGTAAACAATTGCTTGAGTATGATGATGTTGCAAATGATCAAAGGACGGTTATCTATCGTCAGCGCGATGATCTTATGGCAGCAGAGAGTATTGAAGACATTATTCACAATATTCGAACGGACGTTGTTAATACTGTTATCGATCATCACATTGCGCCGCAAAGCCTGCATGAACAATGGGATATTAACGGTTTGATGAAGGAGCTCGAAGTCGAGTTCGGTGCGCAGATAAATGTGCAACAATGGCTGGACGAAGATGATCATCTTAATGAAGAAGCAATCCGCGAACGTATTTTAGAAACGTTGGTCGATATTTATAAATCTAAGGAAAACGTTGTCGGGTCAGAAAATTTCCGTCAGTTCGAAAAGCAAGTTATGTTACAGGTTCTGGATCAATATTGGAAAGAGCATTTGTACAATATGGATCACTTGCGGCAGGGTATTCATTTGCGTGGTTATGCTCAAAAGAATCCTAAGCAGGAATACAAGCGTGAGTCTTTTGAACTGTTTCAGAATCTGCTGAGTGAAGTGAAATATCAGACTGTTAAGTATCTATCCATGGTGCAAGTACGATCACCTGAAGAAGCGCAGGAGGAAGCTAGACGCCGACAAGAGGCGGCTGCGGCACGCATGAAGTTCGAGCATGCTCAAGCATCGGCGCTCGCTGAAGGTTCAGATGAGCCGTCCGATAACAAAGCCGCACCGATACGAGCAGGTCAGAAGGTCGGTCGAAATGAACCTTGCCCTTGTGGTTCGGGCAAGAAGTATAAGCAGTGTCATGGTAAGTTGAATTAAGAGGATATTCGCTATGGCTGTCGGACTAGGTATGACCGATGAATTGCTTCCCATTGCAGGGCTGACCGCTGGTGTCGCTTGCGCTGGCATTAAGCATAGTGGGCGCAGAGATCTTGTTATCTTTGAAATTTCGCCAGGTTCTACTGTTGGCGCGGTGTTTACGAAAAATGCCTTTTGTGCCGCTCCAGTTGAGGTGAGCAAACGGCATTTGGCAGCATCAGAAGCCATTCGTTTTCTCATCATTAATACTGGAAACGCAAACGCCGGTACGGGTCGCCAGGGTCTGGATGATGCAGTTGAAACTTGTAATCGTTTAGCGGCAATTAAGTCGGTTGAGCCGGAACAGGTACTGCCTTTTTCTACAGGTGTTATCGGTGAATATCTGCCAATGACCGCGCTGGTTAATGGTATTCCGAATGCTTTAGCTACATTGGCTGGAGACAATTGGCTGGATGCGGCTCAAGGTATTATGACAACCGACACCCGTGCCAAGGGTGCGTCACAACAGTTCGAATATTCAGATGAAACGATTACCGTAACCGGTATCGCCAAAGGGTCGGGCATGATAAAGCCTAACATGGCGACCATGTTGGCATTTGTAGCGACTGATGCGAGAGTGTCAGCGGCTTTAATTCAAAAGATAACCGAACAGGCTGTTAATGCCTCATTTAATCGAATCACTGTCGATAGCGATACGTCAACTAACGACTCCTGTGTCTTAATAGCAACAGGACGCTCGAATGCGCCCGTTGTTGATTCTGAAGAACACCCGCTTTTCAGATATCTGCTGAAAACGGTCAAAGAAGTTATGTTGAGTTTGGCTCATCAGATTATTCGTGATGGTGAAGGGGCGTCCAAGTTTATCGAAGTTAAGGTCGAATCGGCTGCAACCGTGACCGAAGCGCTTAATGTAGCCTACTCGGTGGCCGATAGTCCGTTATTTAAAACCGCTATGTCCGCTTCTGATGCGAACTGGGGTCGAATTTTGATGGCGGTAGGAAAAGCTGATGTCGATGCTTTGGATGTTAGCAAAGTCCATGTCTTCCTTGGTGATGTTTGTATCGTCGAAAATGGGCAGCGGGCATCGGCCTATACAGAGGTTCAAGGGGCTGCAGTTGTAGAGCGAGATGAAATCAAAGTAACGATCCAGTTGAATCGAGGCGAGGTTTCTGAGTCCGTTTGGACGTCTGATCTGTCACACGAATACGTTCGCATTAATGCGGAATACCGTTCTTAATTAAATCATTGAAAATAGCGGTCTATTCAAGGCCGCTATTCTTTAGAATTTCTGAAAGATCATCCGAAAACATTTCTTCCTTTGCAGATTTACCACTTATTCGGTGACTTTCACTGGCCCATTCGCCGAGATCAATCATCTTGCAGCGCTCGCTGCAAAAGGGTCTGTATGGGTTCTCCGTCGAATAAATGGTTTGCTTTTTACAGGTTGGGCAAGCATAGGTGGTCATGTGAAATCCTCCGTGGCGGCCAGAAGTCTGAGTATTTGATCAAGTCTCATGACTTGCATCTTGGCATTGTTATAGTCGCCTGAATTATCGATAACGTAATCTGCTTTTTCCAGTTTTGCTGATCGTGGTAGTTGGGCGTCTACTATGGTTTGAATGGTACTGGCATCTGCGTTGTCTCTCTGTGTAGCGCGTTGGATCTGCAAGTCGACTGGCACATCAACCAGAACAGTTTTGGCGCAGTACGCCTCCAAGTGATTTTCAAACAACAGTGGGGCTTCGAGGATCGAGTAGATTGATTTGGACTCATCAAGCTCGGTTAGCATTTGCTTGCGGATGATAGGGTGCAACAGGTTTTCAAGCCAGGTTTTGTCGTCATGATTGTCAAAGATCAACTGCCGTAATTGGGGGCGGTTCAGACTTTGATCTTCCTTAATTACTTGGCTTCCGAAGTGTTGTTTAATAGATTTCAGAGCGTCAGTCCCAGGTGAAACGACATCCCGGGCAACCTGATCAGCGTCGACTACCGTTATCCCCAATTCTGCAAAAAAACGCGCCACTGTTGACTTGCCACAACCAATACCGCCCGTTAAGCCCACAATCACAGCATGGTTCCTAAGTACCAACTCATGATTTGCTGCCCCCAGAATAAATAGACGACAGCAGCGCCACACAAGTACGGACCAAAGGGAATGGGAACTTGTTTATCCCTGCCAAGGGCGATGATCAATACGATTCCAACGACTGCGCCTACCAGTGAGGAGAGTAAGATAATCAACGGCAACGCTTGCCAGCCAAACCAGGCACCAAAAGCCGCAAAAAGTTTAAAATCGCCATGACCCATGCCTTCTTTACCGGTAAGGAGCTTAAACAACCAATATATACTCCACAAACTCAGATACCCAGCTACAGCGCCAATGATAGCGATGTTCAGGTCAGTAAATGTGGTATTTAAATTGAGCAGAAGGCCGGCCCACAGTAAAGGCAAAACGATGCTGTCTGGCAACAGTTGAGTGTCAAAATCAATCATCGTGAGTGATATGAGACACCAGATAAAGACAATGAGCGCAAAAGTCGCTACACCCCAGCCGAAATGCCATGCAATTGCTGCTGACAGCAAGCCGGTAGACAATTCGATGATTGGATAGCGGACTGATATCTTGTTTTTGCAACGAGAGCACTTACCGCGTAACGCCAACCAGCTGATGACTGGGATATTTTCCCAAGCGCGTATCTTATGTCCGCAATGTGGGCAGGTTGAGTCTGGTTTGATTAGGTTAAATGGTTCTTTTTGCGAAAGTTCTTTATAAGTCTTCTCATCTTCCTGAAACTCAGCGATTTCAAGCTCCCAACTGCGTTTCATCATGACCGGTACCCGGTAAATGACGACATTAAGAAAGCTACCGACCAAGAGGCTGAAAATAAAAACGGTCGCTACGAAAGCGACCGTGTTTTGAGCTAGATAATCGAAATACATTAAATAACTGAACCCATTTGGAAAATTGGAAGGTACATGGAAACAATAAGACCACCAACGACGACACCTAAAATGGCCATAATAAGTGGCTCCATCATAGAAGTAAGCCCATCTACAAGTGCGTCTACCTCTTCTTCATAGATTTCAGCAGCCTTGCCGAGCATATCATCGAGCGCTCCCGATTGCTCGCCAATGGAAACCATTTGAATGAGCATAGCTGGGAATACTTCGGTAGCTTTCATTGAGCCCGCTAGTTCACCACCAGATTCCACTTCATTTCTCACTTTAAGAATGGCTTCCTCATAAACAATGTTTCCAGATGCCCCAGCAGCAGACTCTAGCGCTTGAACAAGTGGAACACCAGCGGCAAATGTCGTTGATAAGGTTCGGGCGTATCTGGCCATGGCGGATTGGTAGAGGATAGGGCCAAACACAGGGAACTTAACTGATAACCGCTGAAATCCATGTTTAAAGGCTTTTGACCTTTGCATGGCTTGCTGAAAGCTTATGCCAATAGCCACTGCAATAGCACCCCATATTATTCCGTTTGCTTGTAAAGCGTTTGACATATTCATAACGACTTGAGTTGGAACGGGCAAGTCGGCCCCAAAGCTTTCAAACATACTGGCGAAGGTAGGAACTACCTTTACTAGGAGGATTACCGTGACAATTGCTGCCACCGACAATACCGTAATGGGGTATTTCATTGCGGACTTGACTTTTTTCTTCACGCTTTCGGATTTTTCTTTGTATATGGCCACTCGGTCTAGCATGGTTTCTAAAGCACCAGCTTGTTCGCCGGCTTCAATCAAAGAGCAGTATAGCTCATCAAAGTATTTTGGGTTTTCTTTGAGTGCGCCGCCGAAGCTACCACCATTGGAAACGGTATTTTTAAGCGAAAGTACAACCTCAGCCATTTTTTTGTTTTCCAACCCTTCAGCAACAATTTCAAAAGAACGCATTAAGGGCACACCTGCTTTCATCATTGTTGCCATCTGACGGGTAAATACGGAAATATCCTCAGATTTGATTTTTCCGCCACTGCCAAATAATGAGATGTCAGCACGTTTCTTTTGTAATTTTTTAACGCTTACTACACCTTGCTTGCGCAATTCCGCTTTAATCAGCGCAGGGTTAGCACCGGAAATCTCCCCTTTGCGGGTTTTTCCCGATCTGTCTTTCCCCTCGTAGGTGAATACTGACGCTTTTGCTGTGCTAGCTGCCATATTGGTGCCTTTATTCAGTAGTTACTCGATTTATTTCTTCAAGACTCGTGACGCCGGAGGCTGCTTTGACTAAGCCTGATTTCCGTAAGCTGTTGAAGCCTTGCTTTTCAAATTCTTTGTTTAAGTCTATCGCATTACCTTCTTCCATAATAATCTTAGATATAGGGGGGGTAATGCGAACTACTTCATAAATACCCACTCGACCTTTGTAACCTTTATTGCAGCTATCGCAACCCACAGGGCTAAAAATGGTTGCCTTGGCAGCCAGTTCAGGCGAGAAACCCTCCTTTTCCAGTACATCTTTAGGAATGTCCGCTGGTTTTTTACACTTGCTGCAAAGCCTTCTTGCAAGCCGTTGGGCAATAATGAGGTTTATTGTGGTGGCTAGGTTAAACGAAGGTACGCCCATGTTCATCATACGTGTTAGAGTTTCTGCAGCACTATTGGTGTGTAATGTGGACATCACCATATGGCCTGTTTGAGCTGCCTTGATGGCGATTGAGGCGGTCTCTAAGTCTCGAATTTCGCCAACCATTATGATGTCAGGGTCTTGGCGAAGAAAAGACCGTAATGCAGCAGCAAAGTCCAAACCGACCTTATTATTTACGTTGACCTGGTTAATACCTTCCAAGTTGATTTCCACTGGGTCTTCAGCAGTTGAAATGTTAATACCTTCCCGGTTTAAAATATTTAAACCGGTATAAAGCGATACTGTTTTCCCAGAGCCAGTTGGGCCGGTCACCAAGATCATGCCTTGTGGTTTTTCCAGACAATCGAGGTATAGTTCTTTTTGTATTTCTTCATAACCTAGCGCGTCGATCCCCATCTTCGCAGATGAAGGGTCCAGAATTCGCATCACTATTTTCTCGCCAAACAATGTGGGCAATGTATTGACACGGAAGTCGATGGCTTTGGTTTTAGAAATCTTTAACTTAATCCGGCCATCCTGCGGGACCCGACGTTCAGAAATGTCTAAATTTGACATGACTTTTAAGCGAGCTGCCATTTTTGGACCCAGACCAATAGGTGGCTTTGCGGCCGTTTGTAGCACACCATCAATACGAAAGCGAACTCGATAAGACTTCTCATAAGGCTCAAAATGGAGATCCGACGCCCCCTTCTTTATCGCTGTTAATAGCATTTGGTTGATAAAGCGCACAACCGGGGCGTCATCTGTCCCATCACCAACGCCGCCGTCGTCGTCTTGCTTTTTAGTGTCGACAACGTCGAGGTCGTCCAACCCTTCTTCATCAAAATTATCAAAGGCATCACTTGCATCGTCAGTAGCCCGTTCTATAGCAGTCTGTAATTTTGCCTCATCTACCAGTACTGCCTCAATACTCAAGCCCGTGTGGAATTTGATTTCATCAATGGCAACCAGGTTTGTTGGGTCGGATACTGCGATAAATAATCTTGTACCGCGCTTGACGAGGGGGATAGCATGGTGCGCCACGATAAGGTTGTTCGCAACCAGCTCGCGGGGGTAAACTTCAAAATCGTAAGCGTCTAAATCGAACAATGGGGAGCCGAACTCGTCAGCGGCAACTGTTGCAATTTTGGCTGAATTTACCAAGTCATTCTCTACTAAATAGGGTACAAGGCCTTTTTTTTCTTTAGCTGCTTCTTTGCTCGCATTAATAGCCTCTTCCTCGGAAATGGCGCCTTCACTTACTAAACGTCGCGCTAGCCCACCTAAAGACATGGTCATTTGGCTGAATCCTTTAATGACAAGATGTTGTGTCAGTATAGCTTACGGTAACCGTGCGTTAAGTGGAATGTTGGACTGTTCTTTTTTAATTCAATGAAGACTTGGGTTTCTTTGTTTAGGGTCGGTGGTGACCATTTTTGTCAGTTTTGATCGTTTTTGATAAGCATCTATTCTTCATTTCCTGATAAGTATGCCTTTGATAAGTATTGGAAATGCCATTTTGGATGATTGGCACAGTCTCTGCATCTGCTAATACTAGGTGTGCCCACATTGGGTGAGGCAGACAATATGTTAACCACTGGAGTCGTAAACATGAAAAAGCAACAAGGTTTTACACTTATTGAATTAATGATCGTCGTTGCGATCATCGGTATTCTCGCAGCAATCGCTATTCCGCAGTATCAAGACTATATTGCCCGTACTCAAGTCAATCGAGTTGTAGGTGAGTTATCTGCACTGAAGACCGCAGTTGAGGAAAATGTAATGCGCGGTAACTTAGGCGCTAACACATTTGACCCTGATGACCTAGGTTTTGTCACAAGCAACTTGATCAATAGTACTTTAGGTGTTGCTGGTGAAGGTGGTTTGACCATCGCTGGTGGCGCGGCCGCTGACCAATTTGCGGCAGGCGGTTATGGTACAATCTCAGTTACAATAAGTTCAGGTGCTGGTGGTGGCCAAGCAGCAGCAGCTGTAAACGGTGTGGTAGTAACATTAGAGCGCGAGCAGACTGGTCTTTGGGGTTGTTACATCACTGATGATGTGGCGCTTGCAAACGGTTCCTGGAAAGATTCATATATTCCTACCGGCTGTGTTTTGGAAGATGGTACCCATCCATTAACTAATACTTTAGGTGATACAGCGGGAATCTAAGCCGAGTTACGGAAAGTATAGGATGCTTGTATCTTGGGTATTGCAGCTCCATTTTTCTGAACTTTGATTTGATGTTAAGCGATCCTGAGTAAGGATCGCTTTTTTGTGGCGATCTATAAATTACGTTCCCTGCTTTAAGAACAAAAATCATACTGGTGAAAATAGAAGTTGCCGATTAATCAGTTAGCTACTTCTTGCATTCGCACATATATCGAGAAATAGACGGGTAGATCCATTAGAAGCCAAGATCAGGATCGGATTACGAGCAGCCATATCTTCTCATGTGGAATAAGTAAATTTTCCAGCAGCCCTAAAAGCTTTCCATAGGATCTATTATTATGGATGCATTTCGCGGCTAATTTTGTCAAAGAAAATTATTGAATTGTTCTCGAAAGTTTGTTTGCTTTTGAGGCTAGTACAAAAACTTGATTGTTCATACTTTGATTTTGGTGGTTGTTGGTTCAAGGTTGTATTGTTAATGTGGAAACTGAGCATTAATGGCTGTGTGTGCATTTCACGAGCTTCCTTCGAGTGTTCTGAATCAGAAATTCATTAATAAAAGATAGTATTATGTTGGCTATAGCCCTTTCCTTTATAGAGCTCAACATGGCTGGTCGTCCACTCGCTGAATTGTTATTAAATGAAGATGAAATTGCCCAGTCATGGGCCTGGACTCGTCGCCGCATCGATGATAGGGAGATTGAAGACATTATTACTCGCACTTTGGAAAGTAAACCAATTGTGCCATTCATTGAAGTACCCGAAAGATAGCCGCTGAGGTTGGCGTTTCTCAAAAAGTGTGTGGCGAGTTTGGAAAGCCTTTGGATTGCATCCGCATCGACAAGAAACCTTCAAGCTATCAACAGGTCCTCTATTTGTCGAGAAGACTAGATATTGTCGGTCTGTGCATGAATCCGCCTATGAGCGTTAAGGTGCTCTGCGTAGATGAAGAAAGCCAAATCAAGCTCTAGATAGGTCTCAGCCCATCTTAGCGATAATGCCCGGGGTTCCATAGCGTGCCACCTATGATCATTTGCGACATGGAACTATAGTATTGTTTGCCGCACTGGTTATTGCGACAGGCAAAATCATCGGGGAGTGCATCGCCGGCATCGAAGCGAAGACTTTTTTATAGTTACTGTGAACGGTAGACAAAAATACTCTGAAGCCCCTAGATGTGCATCTTGTCATTGACATTTACGGAACGCATATATCTCAAAAATTATGCGATGGTTTGCAGTTCATTCGCGATTTTAAGTTAACTTTACACCGACCTCAGTTTCCTGGCTGAATCAAGTTGAGAGATGGTTCACTATATTATCTGAGGAGTAAATAAAGAGGGGTACGCTACGATCTACAGAGGCTTTGGATCAAGCCATTAGAGAATTATTGACTCTTAATAATGAGTCGCCAATGCCTTACTTCTGGCCCAGAAAGGTCGATGATATCCTCCAGAGTATCAGTAGGTTTTGGCTGAGAATTTCTGACTCAGATTGCTAGGTTCAGTTTCAATTAATCGTTAATAGAGTCAAACGCCTACTGAAGCCTCATAGCATCAAATTGAGTTCAGATTGTCTCTGGACATGTTCTTAATAAATTTCATGTTGAAGCTTTGGCTTGATGTCCTTAGCATTTTAAGTTGGTGCTGCTGTTGGCGAAAGGGATGCACCATGCCCTGTTAATGCTTGAGTTCTTAAGTTGGAGTGAATCAAGGATCCTTAAAGTCCATGCAAGTCTAGTGTGATATGTGATACGCGCAATTGATTACTGGAACGAGTCTTTGAAGGCTAGTAATAAAGATCTTCAGCCACCGATTGCATTTGGGCTATAGGTTGATTCAGCCGTTCAGAACGTTTAAAAATAGATTAATTATTGATTTAACCTCAGGCTCAAATCCAGAGCTTGCACATGCTTGGTTAGCTTACCAACCGAAACATAATCTGGGTGGTCGCTGATCAGCTCGCCGATTTGCTCCAAATCTAAATTGCCGGATGATTCAAGTTTAATCCGCTGGGCGCTCAGTTTAATCGCTTCAGTGGTGCTGGGGCGGTTGAAATTGTCGAGCATGATGACGTCAACGGGCAGATTCAGTGCCTCTTGCAATTGATCGAGGCTCTCCACTTCTACTTCAATTCTTTTATCAGGTGCTATCTCTTTGGCTTTGGCGACGGCATTCGCGATACCGCCGCAGCCAGCAATGTGGTTTTCCTTTATCAGGAACATATCATACAGGCCCAAGCGATGATTTTGGCACCCGCCCACATAGGTGGCGTACTTTTGTGCCAGGCGCAAGCAGGGGATGGTCTTACGCGTATCGAGCACCACGATGTCTTTGCCGTCAACGGCCTTCGCGTATTGATTGGCAATGGTGGCCGTACCGCTAAGGGTTTGCAGGAAATTCAGACCGATTCGTTCGGCCGTTAATATAGCCCGGGTATTACCGGTGATATCCACTAGCCGATCATTCGCTTCCAGTTTATCGCCGTCCTGTTTTTTCCAGTCCAGTGTTATGGTTGGGTCTATCTGACGGAACACTTCTTCAAACCATTCTCGACCCGCCATCACACCGGGTTCTCGGGTGATCACATAAGCGCTTGCCGTTTGCTCGGCGGGTATCAATTGAGCAGTGATGTCACCTGTGCCGACATCTTCCTCTATGGCAAATCGTACCGTGCGCACAAGATGATCACGTAGGGTTTTGGCATAGGGAACGTCAGCAATGAACATGAGCAGGGACCTGATAAGTATCTGATTAATAGAGTGTTTTGCGGCGACTGAGAGCTTCGCACCTTTGGCAGCAAGTTTAACCCGACTTCAGCGGATATGCGATAAGCCTTCGACATAATGTCGCTTATAGTGAATATTCGGGGAAATGAAGGATCTACCTGCAAAAATCTGCTTTTTCGATCATACTGTCAGACAGTGTTATGTTAGAAGCAAAGCGTACCGCATGACCTGCAAAGATGCTGGACACAGCTTAACCCGATAAGGACCTGTTATGAATTTTCTGGCTGTAATAATCGCGTTTATTGTCTCCGTCAGCCTGTCTGGGCATGGTGAACCGGTTACCCGTTGGGCAATGACTTGGCAACAGTTTGTGGCAAAGCGCAATTGGGGATCCAAAGCGTTCGTGACTGTTTACGCCTTCTTGCCTGCGCTGTTGCTCTTAGTTCTGGTTTGGTGGATCGACAATGTGTTTTTTAGTCTGGTTATGTCGCTGGCATTACTTTTGTTAGCTTTCAAATCCGGTGATCAGCCCGAGAGTCTGGCAGACTACAAACGCAAGCTGGAAAGCGGCGATGAACAGGGGGCTTGGCAGCTGGCGGTTGATGAGCTTGGTTTGGAAGGGCAGATGTATGAGCCGGGTGATGAGGGTATCGATGAAGGGGTGCAAGCAGGTATCGCCTATTTGTATCTTGAGCGTTTTTTCGTCACCGTGTTTTGGTTTATGGCCTTCGGTGCACCAGGGGTTATGTTGGTTTGGCTGATGAGTACCATCATTCAGAATGACCAAGCCGACGCATTCTGCCATCGGGTTAAGCAGGCCTTGTATTGGATACCGGTGCGACTGATGGCTATTACGCTGGCATTAATGGGTAATTTCGCGCAGTGTTTTCAGGTGTGGCTGGAACAAGCCAAAGATTTTGATCGGAATGACCGGGCCTTACTCATTACCTGCCTGAAATCAGCGCTGGGTGATGTCAATGAAGATGAGTTATTAGAAGAGACGCTGGCATTGATTAAACGGTCACAATTGGCCTGGCTGGTTGGTATGGGACTGTTGTTAATATTTGGGTTCTGACAAGGCAGTCTGAGCTGCGCAGTTTACCCTTTATAGGCATTTCTTATGGCTTTAATAGTTTTGCAAAGTCTTGATAAATGAAACAATGTCGCCATTCTATGCATACAAAAAATTTGAAGGTACTTGATCATGAATGAAAAGCATCTGCCACTGGTTATTCTGGGTTCCGGTCCTGCTGGGTATACAGCGGCTATCTACGCGGCTCGCGCCAATTTAAAGCCGGTTGTGATTACCGGTATGCAGATGGGCGGACAGCTCACGACAACGACCGAAGTCGAGAATTGGCCGGGCGGACATGCGGAGTTGCAAGGGCCTGAACTGATGGAGCAGATGAAGGCGCATGCCGAGCGGTTCGATACTGAAATCATTTTCGACCATATCCATACTACTGATTTATCAAAACGACCGTTCAAGCTGATTGGTGATCAGGCGACTTATACCTGTGATGCGCTGATTATCGCTACAGGCGCCAGTGCTCGATACTTGGGCCTAGACAGCGAAGAAGCGTTTAAAGGTAAGGGTGTTTCTGCCTGTGCCACTTGCGATGGCTTTTTTTATCGTAATAAAGAAGTTTGTGTTGTTGGGGGTGGTAATACTGCGGTAGAAGAAGCGCTGTATCTGGCCAATATTGCCAGCAAAGTCCATGTGATTCACCGTCGCGACAGCTTCCGTTCTGAAAAAATCTTGTCCGATCGATTAATGGCGAAAGCCGCAGAGGGCAAGGTTGAGTTGCACTGGAATTCCACTTTGGATGAGGTCCTGGGTGATGATATGGGTGTCACCGGTGTGCGCATACGTTCCACAAAAGATGACTCAACAAAAGACATTGACCTGCATGGTTGTTTTATCGCCATTGGGCATTCGCCTAATACTGGCATTTTCGAAGGCCAGTTGGACATGGAAGGTGGTTATATCAAGGTGAAGTCGGGGCTGGAAGGTAACGCCACTGCAACCAGTGTTGAGGGTGTTTTCGCAGCGGGTGACGTGATGGACCATCACTATCGTCAGGCCATCACCTCAGCCGGAACAGGTTGTATGGCTGCGTTGGATGCTGAAAAGTTTCTCGATAACCAATAATGTGTTGAATCACTGAAACTGAAAAAGGGAGCCTTGTGCTCCCTTTTTTTGTTGGTATTGGTCGTTTAGGCTACTTCGGTAAGTTGACGTTCACTTCCAGAATCGAACAATTGCCATCGTCATTTAGGTCAATCTGCAGTTGATCCTGATCGATCTGCACGTATTTTCGAATCACATCCAAGATGTCCCGTTGCAGCGCAGGCAGATATTCTGGCGCATTTCGCGCTCGTCGTTCATGAGCCACGATGACCTTTAAACGCTCTTTGGCGATACTGGCTGATTTTGGTTCTTTGTCTTTACCGAAGATGTCAAAAATAGACAAATTAACCTCCAAATACGCGTTTTAGTAAGCCCTTTTTCTGAACTTCCAGGAACCTGTGTGGAAGCTCTTCACCCAAAAGTCGCCCCACTGTGTCTTTGTACGCCTGGCCTGCGTCGCTTTTTTCATCCAGGATCACAGGGTTGCCACTGTTTGACGCGTTTAACACAGCCTGACTTTCCGGGATGACACCCAGTAATGGTACCGCGAGTATGTCTTCAATGTCGGCAATGCTGAGCATCTCTCCGCGATCAACGCGAACTGGGTCAAATCGCGTAATCAGCAGGTGTTCTTTAACCGGTGCCTGATTATTTTCTGCTCGGTAACTCTTGCTCTGTAGAATACCCAGAATGCGGTCACTGTCTCTGACCGATGACACTTCCGGGTTGGTGACCACAATAGCACTGTCAGCAAAATAAAGAGCCATTTGTGCGCCATGTTCAATGCCCGCAGGGGAGTCGCAGATGATGTATTCAAAATCAGCACTGAGTTGATCCAGGATGTTTTTAACGCCCTCTTTGGTCAGGGCATCTTTATCCCGGGTTTGCGATGCAGGCAAAATGTAGAGGTTTTCACAACGTTTGTCTTTGATCAGTGCTTGATTCAATACGGCGTCACCTTGGATGACATTGACAAAATCGAAGACCACACGGCGTTCGCAATTCATGATGATGTCCAGATTGCGCAGGCCTATATCGAAATCAATCACCACTGTTTTGTGGCCCGCCATTGCCAAGCCCATGCTGACAGCTGCGCTGGTCGTGGTTTTACCGACGCCGCCTTTTCCAGAAGTTACAACAATGATTGTTGCCAAGGGGTTTTCCTTTCAATAGGTAAGATAAATAGGGTTAGACTAAATCATGCGAAACAGGCGATCAATACACATTTAATTTCTTACGCCAGGTAATCAATGACAAGCGAGTCCTGGTCGAGCCGACAACGAGCAGGACCTGAACCTGCGGGGAAGTCCTCCTGCACAACATAGGTGCCTGCAATTGCAATAAGCTCTGCAAGCATTTGTTGGCACACGACCTCTACATTAGGCTGGCCACAAGCTCCGGCAATAGCCCTTCCACGAAGGGCGCCAAATACATGAATGTTGCCGTCCGCCACCACTTCGGCGCCAGCACTGACCTGGTTCATAATCAGTAGGTTGGCATTTTTGGCGTAAATTTGTTGGCCAGAACGTACCGGGGTAGTGATTACCATCGTGTCTTCAATGGGCGCGAGTTTTTCTTTTTTGGGTTGACCGGCTTTTAGGTCTAACCAAGCTAAGTTCACGGCGGCTGCGCAGTCCAAGTGGATTTTCTTCTCGCCAGTCAGTGCGAAAGGGATTAACTGATGTTTACGGCAAATATCGAGTAGTCTTGAGAGTGTGTCAATCTCAATAGCTTCATTAAACGCAGACACATCCAGCACACAGGGGGCTTGTTTAAATAATGCCGGGGCTTTATTGATTGTTAAAGACAACTGATGACCAAACGTGTCAGGATCTGTTGTTGTGACCGGCAATTGATGACTAGCAACCAGTCGACCACGTAGTTTCAAGCCTTGTTCTTGACGTATCGCCTGATTCATCTATGCGTTTCCATAAACTTATCCAGCGAGGCTTCACGTGATTTTTGCCGTTCAAGCGCTGCAAAAATGCTGGGTTCCGATACCCGACTTTCGCAATCTGTGAATGGGCACCGTTCGCAGGTTTCATTAACATCAGACTCTTGAACATCCGGATCGTTCCAGAAAGCGCATTTCTGTTTAAACGTATCATCAATCAAGAATCCGAGGGTCATTCCGGTATTGGTATTTTCGCCAAGCGACTTGCTGCGCACCACGGCGATATTAAAAAAAGTTTTGCCGCGTTCTACAAAGGTGCTGCGCTGCGCTGATACTTTGACTTCGTTGGGTTCGTGATGTTCTTTCGCTAACTGCTTCAGGCCCGCAGTGGCGGCCCAACGACGACACTGATGCTCGCCTGGACCAATAGAACGGGGTATGAACACGTTAGTTAAATTCAGTTCTTTGGTGATGTGGTAGCTGTCTTGGTCGAGCTTGTGATTCAGGCGCATGTAATGCATCTTGGCAACACCAAAATGGCTCGGCATCACCTGTGACATCCGGTACAAGAACATTTCCGGAGTAGAGTCGTATTTATGCATAAGTTTATTCAGTGCATCACCGTCGAAGGTGTCATTCTTTAACCAGGACTCCAAATCTTTGGCGATTTCGTTTTCCGGAATCAACAATGCACCGGCAAAATAAGACGCTTTGAAGTTGTTGAAAATCTGATCGAATGTTTCGACTTTAATCCAAGTCGAAGTTACGGCTCGTTCTTTTAGTTTTAGGATTCGGTATCCCAATTCCCGAGCTAAGATGAATTTCTTTTGCTGAGGCAGCAGACGGGAGTTTATCCAGATCTGTTTTGGCGTCGGGCAAATCGATCGAAGTGGCGTCAAATCCGGGTAGTCATTGAAATCGTCGTAGACAATGTTGCATTGAAACTCATCACGAAGAATCGATTCGAGCCAGCTTTGACTGATGCCGCTGCTGATTTGAATACGGTTTTGGTTGCGGAAATCATTGGCTGCGGCTTCAAATTCCTCAAAATAATTCAGATGCATTTTCTGATAGGAACGCAGAGAGGCGAGCAAGAAATGCTCGACGTTCATATCGTAACCGCGACTGATTTCAAGCAGTGTTCTAACAAAAGCGCCAGCTTTGCTTGGTGAGTCATTAACCAGGTCAAAAACATCACCCAGGCCAATGCCAAACTGCTGTAATGGAAAATCCTTAAGAACGGGCGAATTAAGCAGTGCGGATAAAGGATTTAACTCATCGTCCAGTTGTAGAGAAACCAATTCATCAAACGTTCGGTTCAGTGCATAAGCCAGTTGGACGATCTTTTCTGGTTTTGGGTATTTCTTCCCTTTCTCAATTTCACTGAGGTACGACACCGAAAGTTGGGTTTTTTCCGATAATTGTTTTAAGGAATATCCGGCAGCTTGTCGAAATTGCTTAATCTTGATGCCTAAAATGAAGCGAAGGCTTTCACTGTTTATTTCCATCGTGTTCTCAAATTCGCCAGTAGCGAAAAGGATTTTAGAGGCTGAGAGCCCCTAACTCAATGTCTTATCGGAAAGGTGTTGTCGAAATATCGGTTTTGGTTAAAAAGTAAGCGAATATTCGCTTTTTAGGCTATGTTTATAGCGGTACATCGAAATGCGGGCAGCAAGTTGGCTATCGTCTTGTTTGCTGGCAATTCCGTCTTGGTTTGATACCATTGAGCTCCCTTAGTTCAAGGGGCACCAGCAAGGCAGTCGGTGTTTTGTATTTTCAAGGATTAGACTTTATGGATAAGGTAAACCGTTCCCGGCGTATTCATTTTTTAATGCAATATGTACCGGAAGAGCTTGAACCGGAAATCGGTGTTTATTTTGGTGAACACGTTATTCGGATCAATAGTCAATTATGTCTGGTCGTGAATATGGCTGGTGAGGTCGGCATTCGCGCGCTTCATCCAGCACTGGCGTCTGAGTTATCCGGGTTGTGCCAGGGTCGTCACTGGGTTGCGCATGGTCGTGTTTATGAACAATGGTTTTTATTACCGGAGTCCTTACCGCTAAACGACAAGCGGGTAAAAACTTGGATTGCAAAAGCCGCGGACGAAGTCCACCGCTTGTCAATGATCAGCGCTATCCCCAATAAGCAACTGAAAGCCAACTAACGTAGAGTGCTACAAACAAACAGGCAGGCAGGTCGATTCAACCAAGTAGCTGCCTGAGACGTAGGCTGAGCAACGCAAGTAACGCACCGTTACACAACAATCTGCTAAATCGATTGAAATGAGCTATTTTCATTATGAATGGCTTGGAGGTCCGTCTATGTTGTTCTGGATATGTCTGCTGTATTTCCGTTGGGTCAATTTTTGGCGTTTACCTGAAACCGAACATACACGGCGGGTTCAGACACTTGCGCATGCAAAAAGAGTCCACGTAGTCCGTTACGTGTGGCTTATTGCTGTTTTATTGCTGGCGGGAATTGGTCAATTAGCGGTTCTGATTTTCGGGCTTACGCTGCTGACATTTGTTTCACTGATGTTTTTGGATGAGACCTAGGTAGACTCATTGTAACTCTTTCCGTGAATGAACCGGTGTCTTTGGGATAAGATGAATCCTACAGGTGGCTAAGGATAACCCACGTAGGTTGATTGATCGGCAAAAGAGGTGAGTGGAGTTCTTCTTCCAAAGATTGTCATGGTATTTCTTCGATACTCAAGTGCTTTCTTGGTTTGCCGGAAAGTTATGTATCCATCAATGAATACCGATTCTGATTTCTTTTCTCAGGGGCAGCTCTTCTTAGTGGTTGGAGTGTGAGAATGACGGAGACAGTTAAAGCAGCGTAAAGGCGACGGAGGCCAGTGTCAGCAGCACCGTGACCGCAATTGCGTTGGGTTTCGCCCATAAATGCAATATCTGCCAAAACGCTCGTAGCAGGCTTGAAAACAAAAGTGCAATGGATAGACCTATTCCTACCTCTGACAAGCTCAGTGATCCCTCCCAAATGTGGCTCAACGTGCCGATAACCAGTATCTGACTCGCGATCAGATAAATTGGCCAGCGGCGTAAGCTGTGCAGTTGACTGGCCAGTAGATTCGAAATAAACGCGGTGATAAAGGCAAAATACAGGAGCCCAATGAAATGCTGATATTGCTCAGTAATTCCCAACCAGTGTTCGGTGATTAGTCCTATGAGCCCTAAGCTTAAGAAGGCCCCTGTGGCGACTATTACAAAGCGAAACCGAAAATGAGCGGCACACCACAGCATCAACGTGGCAAAAATCAGCGTCATAAAAGCCACGTCACTGAGGTTTCGCAACGCAACCCAGAGCGGATTGATCCATTCACTTTGCCAGGTAACCGACCATTCTAAAAACTGCTGATCTTGTACATTCGGGGGAAACAGCAGTAATAAAATCAGTGTTATGGCGCTCAGTGCAGTCACAGTGAGTGATGTAAACGGCCATCGATCCGCTTGGTGGCGTGTTATCCACCCTTTCAGATGCCAGCGCTCGGGGTGTGCATGATGGTAAATCGCCAGTGCACTGGCGCATAAAGATACGGCCGTCAGTACGTAGATCGTCAATTCGCGCGTGCTTAACGGTTGCAGTTGCCAAAGTTCAGAAAGTTCACCGGTAAAGTACCCAGGCAATAAGTAAGCGGGCGCCCAAAATAAAACGGTAAACAGATTCAAGGGTACAAATAGTTTCGATGGCATGCCCAAGGTGCCGGCAACAACAGGGATGACCGGACGCAATGGACCAAGGAAACGGCCGATTATCACACTGAGCCATCCCCAACGTTTAATGAACCATTCTCCTTGTTCCAACCAGGATTGATGGTGTTTAAACCAGCGCCAATGGGTGATTTTTCCCTGCAGTCTATGGCCAATAAGAAAGCTGAGCAGGTCACCGGCGGAAGCGCCGACAGCACCAAAGGCCATTAGTGTCACCGGGTGGATGCCGATATTGTTGGCGATGGCGGCCAGTGAAAACAGCAAAACGACGCCCGGTACCAAAATGCCCAGCAGCGCAAATGACTCCAAAAATGAAACCAGCAATATCGCTGACAACACAAGGTAGGGTGATTCGCTTAGCCAGGCCATGAAGACTCCTTAAAGAGCGCGCCAATATAAGCATTTTTAATCATATTGCCAGAGTTTGCCGGTTGAATTTAAAAAGCCTGTAAACGCAAAGGTCCATTTCGTAGTGCTTGCAGCGCAACCAAGGTATAATCGCCCGCTGCATGCACAGCTTAGTAGATAAAATGACTGTAATTAATGTAAAAGAATATATGGCTGAACTTGGACGTTCAGCGCGTAGCGCTTCCCGTTTGATGGCGAGCAGCGATACAGGTCAGAAAAACAAAGCCCTGTTAGCAACAGCCAAGGCGATTCAATCCATGCAAGCCGAGCTGGTTTCTGCTAATCAGAAAGATATGGTTGCCGGTCGTGAAAAGGGGTTAAGTGCGGCGATGCTTGATCGTCTGGAACTAACACCTGCGCGTATCGCAACCATGATAGAAGGCTTGTATCAAGTTGCCGCACTGCCGGACCCCATTGGCAGTATCACCGACATGGATTTCCGCCCCAGCGGTATTCAGCTCGGAAAAATGCGAGTGCCTTTGGGTGTGATCGGTATCATTTATGAGTCGCGGCCGAACGTGACCATTGAAGCGGCCAGTCTGTGTCTGAAATCCGGGAATGCTGTGATATTGCGTGGTGGCAGCGAAGCGATACATTCCAATACAGCGCTTGCCAAATGTATCCAGCAAGGTCTGGCTGCCAGCGGTTTGCCAGAAGCCGCCGTGCAGGTGGTTGAGACGACGGATCGGGAAGCGGTGCATCAACTGATCACCATGCCTGAGTTTGTCGATGTTATTGTACCCCGAGGCGGCAAAGGGTTGATTGAACGCATTTCGAATGATGCCCGGGTCCCGGTTATTAAGCATCTTGACGGTAATTGTCATGTTTATATTGATGCTGAAGCCGACCCTGAAAAGGCTGTAAGCATTGCTTTTAACGCAAAAACACGCCGGTACGGTGTTTGCAATGCCATGGAAACCCTGCTGATTGATCAGGTTATCGCTGATTTGCTGTTGCCAACGTTGAAAGAAAAGTTCGACTCTAAAGAAGTTAAAATACGGGGTTGTGACAAAACCCGGCAGATTATCGATTGCGAAGCCGCCTCGGAAGACGATTGGTCGACCGAGTATTTGGCCCCCATATTGGCGGTAAAGGTCGTGGATGATCTGGATGCCGCTATCGCCCATATCAATCACTACGGCAGTCAGCACACGGATGCCATTGTGACTGAAAATTACACCAAAGGTCGGCAGTTTCTGCGCGAAGTGGACTCAGCCTCTGTGATGATAAACGCATCAACCGCCTTTGCCGATGGGTTCGAATATGGCTTGGGTGCCGAAATCGGTATCTCTACCGACAAGATTCATGCACGTGGCCCTGTGGGTTTGGTTGGACTAACCTCTCAGAAATACATCGTGTTTGGAGATGGTCAGATCCGTGAACCCTGATAAACCTATCGTCGCGGTTTATGGTGGCACCTTTGACCCGTTTCACAAAGGTCATGAGGCTGTTGTAGATTCAGTATTATCTCATCCTGAAATCGCGCAGTTGCGACTGATTCCCTGCTATTTGCCTGCGCTGAAAGCCGAGGCAAGTGCTTCCGCAAAGCACCGGCTGGCCATGTTGGCAGCATGGCGGGAAGCGCATACTGAACGTGAACGGATTGCTGTTGACGCTATTGAGATAAGCAGGTCGGGTCCGAGTTATACGATTGACACGATAGAGGCACTGCAAACCTGTCACCCGCAGTGGCAGATTTTATTTGTCCTCGGGGTTGATGCGTGGAACAGTTTACCTCACTGGCACCGTATTGACGATTTAACGCAGCGGGTGAATTTTTGGGTGTTCAATCGCGCCGGTGAAGACCGTGTGATAAGGCATCCTGATCTGCGCGAATCCAACGCCCTTTCGGTGTTACTCACCTCGTCAAAGGGACGTTTTTGGTTGGATCCATCGGTGAATAAGGCGGTATCTTCCTCAGCGTTCCGTGCGCAACCACACTCCGAATTTCGCATTTTGCCGGATTCGATTACGAATTACGTTACAACACATGGCTTATATCAATAAGCCTTAAATCAGCTAAGAAGGCTCTGAATGACCGATACAACACAAACGAAAAAGAATGCTCATAACGACGATCTGATCAAGAATCTTGTCGAAGCATTAGAAAACATTAAAGCCACTGACATTCAAATTATTGATGTCAGTGATAAAACGACCTTAATGGATACCTTGGTCATCGCTTCCGGTACCTCAACCCGACACATTGCCGCCGTGGTTGAAAGCGTCGCGACTGATATGAAAAAGAAAGGCTACGCCGCCGATCACCAGGAAGGTCAAACTGGTTCCGATTGGGTATTGCTCGACTTTGTCGATCTGGTTCTCCATGTCATGTTGCCAGAAGCGCGTGCCCTTTACGATCTAGAAAGTCTCTGGTCAGGATTAACACCGCCGGCTGGTTGAGTAAAATGAAATTCAGAGTATTGGCTGTCGGGCCAAAAATGCCAGATTGGGTTGCTCAGGGTACAGGTGATTATCTGAAACGTATGCCCAGAGATTTGCCAATCGAGTTTGTGCCGTTGTCACTGGGATTGCGCAGTAAAAACCAACCGGTGAACAAGGCAATAGAACAGGAAGGCGATACCATGCTTGCAGCCATCCGGGACAATGAGCACGTCGTGGCGCTGGATCTAGCAGGTAAAGCCTGGTCAACCGAGGATCTGTCTGTCCAATTACAGGCTTGGCGTGAGAACGCCAAAGACGTCAGTATTCTGATTGGCGGTCCTGACGGGCTGGATCCGCGTTGCTTAGCCAGAGCTGACCAAACCTGGTCGTTGTCCAAATTGACGCTTCCACATCCTCTGGTTCGTGTGCTGCTGGCCGAGCAGCTTTACCGAGCCTGGAGCATAACCCAAAACCATCCCTATCATAAGTAACTCATGCAATCATGATGAATAATTCCCTCAACGATAAAGAATATGAAATTCGACTGTTCATGAGGCGGATGACGGTTGCGTTTTTCTTTGTGGCGTTAATGGTATTAGTGCTGGTCTCGCGACTGTTCTATCTGCAGATTATTGAACACGATAAGCACCAGTCATTGTCTGACAAGAATCGATTGGAAGTTTTACCGATCGCGCCTATTCGCGGTCTTGTTTATGACCGCAATGGCGAATTGCTAGCTGAAAACCTGCCATCTCATACGCTCAGCATAGTGGTTGAGCGCGTTGACGACATGAGCGCTCTTGTCGAGCGTTTACGAGAACTGATTGATTTGAGTGATGAACAGGTTGAACGTTTCTTTAAGCGACTTAGCCAATACCGTCGACCATACGATCCTATACCGCTAAAAATTAAACTCACCGAGGATGAAATAGCGGCGCTTGCGGCCAATCGGATTTTCATGAATGGGGTGTTGGTGGAAGCAGAGTTGATTAGGCAGTATCCGGAAGGTGAAGCCTTCGCTCATGTGCTGGGATATGTCGGACGCATCAATGAAGAAGAATTACGGGATCTGGATCAAGGTGCATATGCAGGCATCCGGTTTATTGGCAAGCAGGGAGTGGAACGACAATACGAAGATGTATTGTTGGGTAAAGCCGGGTATCAACGAGTGGAGACTAATGCTCGTGGGCGAATTCTAAAAGTTCTGGAAAAGCAAGCCCCAGTGCCCGGAGCGAATATTCACTTACAACTCGATAAAGCTCTGCAGCAGAAAGCTTATGATTTGCTGGAAGACAAGCGCGGCGCTGTTGTTGCTATTGAACCTAAAAGTGGGGGTATATTGGCGTTGGTCAGTCGGCCGAGCTATGACCCGAATCTGTATGTCACCGGTTTCCCAACGAAACTGTATAACGAGCTTCGCGACTCGCCAGACAAACCGTTTCTGAACCGGGCCATCCGAGGTCAGTATCCTGTCGCTTCAACCATCAAACCCTTTATTGGTCTGGCCGGTGTCGATGGTGGTTACACAACTTGGACCTTTACCCGTAACGACAATGGGGAATACATTCTGCCCAATACCGACCAGGTGAAATACGACTGGAAGCGTGGAGGGCATGGCATTGTGAATCTTACCGATGCTATTGAAGAGTCAGTCGATACCTATTTTTATGACCTTGCCTATAAAATGACACTTGAACCGATTCATGACGTTTTGGATCAATTTGGTTTTGGTAAGAATACTGCGTGGGATATATACAATCCCTTTGTTGGCATCAACCCAACTCGACAATGGATCAAAGACAAACATGGTCGTTCCTGGTACGCCGGGGATACGGTGAACCTGGGTATCGGGCAGGGTTTTATGCTGGCGACGCCCACCCAATTGGCCATCGCAACCGCCGTACTGGCCAATAATGGTGAATGGATGACGCCGCGCTTAATGCTTTATAGTACAGACGCATCTTTAATGGACATCCCGGAAAAAGCTCAGCCGGATGTGCAGTTGAACGATGCGGCAAACTGGGAAAAGATACATTTTGCCATGCAGGAAGTGTTGTACGGCAAGCACGGCACTGCAAAACGTGCGGCCGAAGGTGCCGCTTATCGTTTTGCCGGGAAAACCGGAACGTCGCAAGTCGCGAAAATCAAGCGCGATGAAAACGGCGAACCTTTAGATGACGTGCCAGAGCATTTAAAAGACCATGCACTGTTTATCGCCTTCGCGCCTGTTGATGATCCTCAGATCGCGTTGGCCGTGGTCGTTGAAAATGGCGGCGGAGGCAGTTCTGTCGCAGCTCCTATTGCAAGGCAGTTGTTGGATGAGTACCTACTTCGGGAGCCCAATGATGCTCAGTGATTTTATCCGCCACGCGCCAGACAATAGTTTTTCACGGCGACACAGTATCTGGCAGCGCATGCATATCGATATTTATTTATTTTTGGCATTGTTGATCTTGGCCTTAGCAGGTCTCGTTGTTCTGTACAGTGCCAGTGGCGCCGATTGGGGGGCTGTTTATCGACAGGGGCTGCGCTTTCTGATCGGGTTCGCCGCGATGTTCATTGTGGCACAAATGGACCCTCGGATTTTTCAGCAGTGGAGCGGCATCGTATACGTATTTGGTGTAGTGCTGCTGATCGCGGTATTAGTACTGGGGATTGGAGCTAAAGGCGCACAACGGTGGTTGGCTATTCCCGGGCTGTTTCGTTTTCAGCCTTCCGAAATTATGAAGATTTCTGTACCAGTTATTATGGCTTGGTATATATCGCGTTATTCTCTGCCACCAAAGTTCAAGCATATTATTGGTGCTGCTGTTTTGCTGGTGATCCCCTGCGTGCTGATCCTTGAGCAGCCTGACTTAGGCACGTCTTTATTGATTGCCGCCTCTGGGATATTTGTTATTTTTCTAGCGGGATTGTCCTGGAAATTTATTGCCTCTGCGGTGGTATTGGGCGTTGGTTCATTGCCGGCGGCCTGGATATTCGTTTTGCGTGAGTATCAGAAGCAACGGGTGCTGACGTTTCTGAATCCAGAGTCAGACCCTTTGGGTGCTGGTTGGAATATCATTCAATCCAAAACGGCGATTGGTTCTGGCGGGCTTTACGGCAAAGGTTATTTATTGGGTACTCAGTCTCAGTTGGATTTTTTGCCTGAAAGCCATACCGATTTTATTATTGCTGTATTAAGTGAAGAGTTTGGTTTCGTTGGTGCAACCGTTTTGCTGTCGCTATATGTCGTTATTTTTATCCGCGGCATGCTCATTTCAGTACGTGCAAGGGATAATTTTTGCCGTTTACTAGCCGGCTCGTTAACTCTGACATTTTTTATTTATGTCTTTGTAAATATTGGCATGGTCAGTGGGTTATTGCCGGTGGTTGGCGTACCCTTACCATTGGTCAGTTATGGTGGGACATCCATTGTAACCTTGTTAACTAGCTTCGGAATATTAATGTCCATCAGCACTCATCAGCGGGTCTGAAGTTCAATAAAAACAGGTTTTGGTAATGCGTTATTTGGTTTTGTTTAGTCTGTTGGTATCTATCACGGTTGCCGCTGCAAAAGATTTCACTCAGTTTGAACGTACCGCGAATGTAGTTGAAATTTTGGTGTCTGAGCACGGCTTGGATCGTGACGAAGTATTGCGGTGGATGAGCTCAGGCGTTTATCGTCAAGCATCGGTGAGTAATCTGGCGGCACCGGCAGAAACGAGTAAGAGTTATGTTGAATACAAGCCAATGTTTCTGGCGTCATCAACCGTCCGTCAGGGAAAAGAATTCAGTGAAAAATATGCAGACCTTCTGCAGTCTGCGGAACGAACCTATGGGGTGCCTGTCGAAATAATTGTCGCAATCATTGGTATTGAAAGTCGATATGGACGTTCAATGGGGCGTCATCGTACCTTCGATGCATTAGGGAGTCTGGCCGTCACAGAGGGGCGTCGTGCGGATTATTTTCAACGCGAGTGGATCAAGTTTATTTTGATTATGGACAGTCTGGGGCGGGACCCCCTTGACATGAAAGGCTCTTACGCGGGAGCGAGTGGCTTCCCTCAGTTTATGCCTACCAGCTATGATGCATATGCCGTCGACCACAATAAAGACGGTCATATTGATATCTGGTCCGATCCGGAAGACGCGATAGGTTCAGTTGCCAATTATCTGAAACAAAATGGTTGGCGAGTCGGCGAGCCGATACTGTCTGAAGCGACGGTTGATAAGCAGAATCCGTTGGAAATAAATTCTTTTTCACGTGACAAGACGCTGAAGGATGTCGATAAAGCCGGTTGGGTTTTGACGAGCCGGTTTGAAACAGACGGCTTTGTATTTCCTGTGAGGTTAGATACCGACACGGGTCAGAAATACTGGCTGGGTTACCGTAATTTCTGGGTTATCTCCCGTTATAATCGCTCCATTGCCTATACCATGGCGGTGGTTGAATTGGCCGACGCCATCAGAAATCAGTCGTAGAGGTTGACCGTGCATTCGAGCATCAAAGTTTTTTTTGTCGTTACATCGGGCGTATTGTTGGTCGCCTGTTCCAGTAAATTTGTGTCTCAGGATGCAATGGTAAATGACCCTCAAGCCAGTCGATATTCCATTGCGCAAGACAAAGCGCCCGATGTCGCATTAGCAGCACATCAAATTGCGGATACCACGCCTCGTAAAGAACCTCTCTCCAAACATGGCAATAAAACACCCTATACTGTCAACGGTAAAAAATACCACATAATGGCGAGTGCCGAAGGTTATCGAGAAGAGGGTATTGCTTCCTGGTACGGTGCAAAATTTCACGGCCATCATACGTCGAATGGTGAAACGTTCGACATGAATCAAATGAGTGCTGCTCATAAAACACTGCCTCTGCCAACCTGGGTGAAAGTGACCAACTTAAATAATGGAAAGTCGATCAATGTTAGGGTTAATGATCGGGGACCCTTCCACGACGGACGTATTATCGACCTATCTTATGCCGCTGCGGTGAAGCTGGATTATCACGATAAAGGCGTTGCTCGGGTTCGCGTTGAAGTGCTTGCCGGGGAAGAGCTGGATACATCATCTTATTATGTGCAGTTGGGTGCCTTCAGCAACAAAGATTCGGCGCAATCTCTCAAGGCTCGTATCAGCGGTGAAATTACTGACAAGGTAGGCGTCTACAAAGACGAGTATTATCGAGTTCGTATCGGACCCGTAAAGTATGATCGAGCAGTTACCTTGCAGCGTGATTTCACCGGCAACGAATTTGGCAAACCCTTAATCATTGCAAAACGTTAACACCTCGTTGGGGTGTAAAAAACTGTGTGACTGGTACAATGTGGCGCTTTTCAAGACCTGACTTCGTTCTGAGTCTGGTCGCTATTCTTTTTATTGATTAAAAAATTGGGAAAGACAGTGACTTTCAAACAACGCTTTAAAAAACTGGGACTCCTCATCGCTGGCTGTGCTGTGTCGTTTACCTTTGCTGAAGCCATCATTCCAGCAGCGCCTCAATTGGCAGCAACGTCATATGTCTTAATGGACGGGGAAACCGGCCAGGTACTGGTTGCGTACAATGAGCATGAACAAATGCCCCCGGCAAGCCTGACCAAATTGATGACCAGTTATATCGCGGAACGCGAAATTCTAGAAGGCCGCCTGGCGCTGACAGATGAAACACTGGTCAGTAAAAAGGCGTGGCAAATGCCTGGTTCACGGATGTTTATTGAAGTGGATGATCTGGTCAGTATTGAAGACCTTTTGCGGGGAATCATCATCCCATCCGGTAACGATGCCTCAGTGGCCATGGCGGAACACATTGCCGGCACAGAAGAGTTGTTTGCCCAGGTTATGAACAAGTACGCCGAAAAACTCGGTATGAAGAATACGCATTTCTCAAACGCTAGTGGCTTACCGCCGGAGGATGGCCAAGAGCACTACTCATCTGCTTATGATATTGCTCTATTGTCACAGGCGATTATTTATAACAACTCTGAGTTTTACCCTATATATTCTGAACGAAGTTTCAAATATGGCCCGGTATCCGCGCAACCCAACCGTAATCGGTTATTAGGTACCAATCCGGATGTCGATGGTTTAAAAACCGGCCACACGGAAGAAGCGGGGTACTGCTTGGCAGCATCCGCCAAGCGTGATGGCATGCGTTTGATCAGTGTCGTCATGGGCACTCGTTCTGAAGAAGCTCGTGCTCAGGAAACCCAGAAACTGCTAACCTACGGTTTCCGGTTTTTCCTGACGGCGGAAGTTCATAAGGGTCAAACCGAACTATACTCCACTCGAATTTGGGGTGGTGAAAGCAAGGAGCTGTCTTTAGGCCTGCAGGACGACCTGAAGCTGACTATTGCCCGCGGAGCGGAAGATCAGATCTCGACACAGTTGAGTATTGACTCGGTGATAAAAGCGCCGGTGTTGGAAGGTCAGACCATTGGGGAATTGATTGTTTACATCGATGATGAAGAAGTATCGCGGCAACCGGTTATTGCACTGAAAGAAGTAAAACAGGCCGGTTTCTTTGCCCGCATCTGGGATTTGATTTTGTTGTTCTTTCATAATTTATTTGCCAAATGATGGGAGATAAACCGATGAATACTGAAGATGCGCCAAAAATTACCTTTCCATGTGATGGTTATATCATCAAAGTGGTGGGTGATTCGCACCCTGATTATGTACCCTTCGTCACACAGGTACTGCAGAAATACGACATAACCATTACCGAAACGAGCTACAGTACCAACCAGAGCAAGAACGGTCGATTCGTCAGTTTGACCGTTCGTATGCGCATTGAACGCGAAGAGCATCTGACTCAGCTGTTCGAAGAGCTCAAAGTGAATGACCTGGTAAAAATGGTGATATGACCGTTTCTGCTGCAGCACACACTGTTCATATCAGAACATTAGGGCGCGTTACCTATGAAGATACCTGGCAAAAGATGCAGGCCTTCACGTTAGAGCGCACCGATGACACGGTTGATGAAATCTGGTTGCTCGAGCATGATCCTGTTTTCACACAGGGGCAGGCAGGTAAGCCGGAACACTTGCTCAATCCCGGCGACATTCCTGTAGTTAAAGTAGATCGGGGTGGTCAGGTAACTTATCACGGACCTGGTCAAATGGTCGCTTATGTTCTGTTAGATATGAGCCGTATTGGCTCGGATGTCCGGAAGTTGGTTTCTGTGCTGGAACTCAGTGTTGTAAATGTGCTTGCACACTATGGTATTGAAGCTGCCCCTAAAGCTGACGCACCGGGCGTTTATGTTGGAGAGCGGAAAATTTGCTCTCTCGGGCTACGAATCAAAAAAGGCCGCAGTTTTCATGGACTGGCCTTGAATGTTGATATGGACTTAGCCCCTTTTCTGCGCATTAATCCCTGCGGTTATGCTGGCATGGAGATGACGCAAATCGCGCATTTTGTGGAGCAACCCGAAATGCACAAACTAATGCAACTGTGGGTGGATGCCTTTTGTGCTGCCCTGGAAATGCAACCAATCTGGGTGACGTAAATGACGGATGTAAAAATCGTTGAAAAACAGAAAAAAGAGCGTGGTGTAAAGTTACGCGGCGCGGATAAAACCGATCGGATACCGGTCAAGATCATCCCGACAGAAGTCATGCCAAAGAAGCCAGATTGGATCCGGGTGCGCTTACCTGCCTCGCCAGAAATTACCCGGATTAAAAAGAAACTGCGTGCGCATAGTTTGCACAGCGTTTGCGAAGAAGCCAGTTGCCCGAACTTGGGTGAGTGCTTCAGCCACGGTACGGCGACGTTTATGATTATGGGTGATATCTGTACACGTCGTTGCCCGTTTTGCGATGTTGCTCATGGCCGACCTAATGCACTCAATGAGAACGAACCAAAAGAGCTGGCCGCTGCCATCGGTGATATGGGACTGAAATACGTTGTTATTACCTCAGTTGACCGAGACGACCTTAGGGATGGTGGTGCACAGCATATTACCGATTGTGTTGTCGAAGTGCGTAAGTCGACGCCGGGCATCGTAATTGAAACCCTGGTGCCGGATTTTCGCGGTCGCCTTGATCTGGCGGTCGACATTATGGAAAAGGGTGCGCCAGATGTGTTTAACCATAATCTTGAAACCGTTCCGTCACTGTATAAAAAGGTCCGGCCGGGTGCCGATTACCACCATTCGCTGAAATTATTACAGGAATTTAAAAAGCGTAAGCCGGAAGTAAGAACAAAATCTGGGCTGATGGTTGGCTGCGGTGAAACGTTGGATGAGGTTAAAGACGTCATGCGTGACCTGCGCGCGCACGATGTCGACATGGTGACCATTGGGCAGTATCTGCAACCCTCCAAACACCATTTGGCGGTGGAACGCTTTGTTCACCCCGACGAATTTAAAGAATTGGAAGTTTTCGGCTTGGAACTGGGTTTTGAGAACGTCGCCTCCGGTCCTTTGGTGCGGTCCAGTTATCACGCTGATCTTCAGGCGAAAGGTGAAAAACTCTCCTGAGGAATTGTGGTTCCCAAGAATGTCGCAGGCAGCGCTTGTGTTTTAAATAAAAGCCCCTAAAATACTGGTTGTTTGTACAGTTGTTTGGGGGCTTTGTTGTGCAGCGGAAAATTATTCATATCGACTGCGATTGTTATTACGCTGCCTTGGAAGTGCGTGATTTTCCTGAATTGCGTGGCAAACCAGTGGCCGTTGGTGGCACAGGTCCCCGTTCCGTTCTGTCTACTTGCAACTACGAAGCCCGCGCTTACGGGATCCATTCCGCGATGCCGGGCCGACGCGCTCTGGCTTTATGCCCATCACTTATTGTTCAGCCGCACCGTTTTGATGTTTATCGGACTGTTTCTGAACAGATTCACCGTATCTTTTCGCGTTATACCAACAAAATTGAGCCCTTGTCACTCGATGAAGCCTATCTGGATGTCAGTGAGTCCGTATGGTTTGGCGGTAGTGCAACGCTGTTGGCGGAACACATTCGGAGGGAAATTCATCAGGAAATGGGTATTACGGTTTCGGCGGGCATCGCGCCAAATAAGTTTCTGGCTAAGGTTTGTTCCGACTGGAATAAACCCAATGGTCAGTTCGTGCTCACCCCAGCCAACGTTGATTCGTTCTTACAGCATCTGCCTGTCAGTAAAATCAATGGTGTTGGTAAAAAACTAACCCAGCGTCTTTCTGACATGGGGGTTAAAACCTGTGGTGATCTGCAGCAATGGCCTCTGCCTAAATTAATCCAGTATTTTGGCAAGGGAGGGTTATGGCTATTTCATCGTGCTCGTGGGATCGATAACCGAAGCGTGGGACGGCATGGAGAGCGAAAGTCACTCAGTATCGAACATACTTTCGCAACTGACTTGGCAGGGGAACGCGATTGCCTGGTTGAGCTGGATAGGCTTTATGAAGAGTTACAACAGCGTTTGTCACGCAGGGCAACACCACCATTGAAGAGCATATTTGTCAAAGTACGCTTTAATGATTTTACCACGACGACGATGGAACGGGCGTGGGAGTTGAATTGCCGCAGTTATCAGAAGTTGATTCAATCGGCCAGCCTTCGAAGTCAGAAGGGTATCCGTTTGTTGGGGCTGGGTGTACGTTTCAATGATTCGGCTTCTGCCAATCAACTGGACCTGTGGCAAACACCATAGGATGGTCATGGTCGGCGGTATCGCGATTCCACAGCCAGCCTCGTTTTAGGCTGGCCGTGTCTTATTAATGGGTGCAAATTCTCATTGCATTAGTTCGGCTGAACGTAAATGCGTTCCATCAATTGGCCGTTAAGTGTATAAATCGAGGTCGACAATTGGGTTTTAAGTGATTGATAGGCGTCCGTTTTGGCCACAAAGGGAAAGTATTCCGCATTGGTTATAAACAGACGGAAATCGTCGGGTCTGGCCAGCCAGAAATCCGTATATGCCTGATGCTTGTCTCCGGCGTTGGCTAGGCTTTGCTCAAGGCTGGGCGCAACTTCTTCCCACAAGCCAGCAACAATTTCCTGTTTGTTTTTAAAGTAATAGTAAATCGATGGCGCGGCACAGCCCGTTTCCGCTGCGATTTTTCTCAGCGAGAGCTTGTTGATGCCTTGCTCGGTTAATACTTTTCTTGCTGATTCAAGAATGTTCTCTTTTTTAATCATGGCTGCTTACTTCAATGAATAACACCGTTTTAAAAGCTAGCAGTGGATTGGCAATCGCGCTAATTTGTAGCGTTTCTTTTTGTAACTGAACGTTACTGAATGGAGTTTGCTGACATGGCAAGGTAAATGTCCGCAGTTATGTCAAACTAATCGTGAAAATGAGCACGACATGCTTGCAGCCAACTCATTTAAGGCTATTCTAACGAGTATTGAAAATTACCCAGCCGTATTCAGAGGAAGTCCATTAATGGCAACCATTTTGATTGTTGATGATTCACCTAGCCAGATTGCTCATTTTTCCAAGATTCTTGAAAAAAATGGCTTCGAATATATTGTTGCGGAAGACGGGGCCAGTGGCGTTGCGTTAGCAAAAAGTTCCAAACCTGACTTGATTTTGATGGATGTCGTTATGCCTGAACTGAACGGATTTCAGGCAACCCGAAAACTGACTCAAGACCCGGAAACAAAAGATATCCCAGTTATCATGGTCACCACGAAGGATCAGGAAACGGATCGGGTTTGGGGCCAGCGTCAGGGCGCAAAGGGGTTTATGGTTAAGCCTGTCGATGAGTCCGAATTGCTCGCTGAAATAAAAAAATTCCTTTAATTTCTCAACTTCGCAGGACCGGTTTGTTGTGACTTGGTCCTGTTCTTATACCCGCCACTCCCTGAACAGTTTCTATGCAGCGTAGGTACGTTCCGCGGCTTCGAGCGTTGAGAAGACCTGTTTGAGGTGCTCCAGTGTTTGTCGTTGCGAAAAGGACGTGGTAGAAGATAGTTCTGTGTCGAGCGAGCTTAATAAGTTTGCTGGGGCATCATTCATCAGTCGATTCACTGTACTCAATTCATCGAAATTCAACACTTGATATTCAAATAACAGTTGGCTTGCGCGGCCAATATTGTCCGTTGATGATTTGGTGATCGGAAATTCCTGCGCTATCCAGTCATAAACCTGGTGTCTATTGCTCAGCCTTACCTCGGTTTCAGGCGATGAATCCGTGTCGGGATCAGCGCCAGAAGGTGTTGTGGCCTCTATCGCAGCGGGCAATCCAGGCAAATTCTGGTTTTTCTGATAAGAGAGAATGGCGGGTGATGTGATTTCCATGGTTTAGCTCATTGAGACATCTGTACTGAACAACGCAAGCTTTGTGCCGATTTCGCAAAGCAAAAAAAAACCTCGCTGAGGCGAGGTTCTCTAGGGATATCAGGATTAATGATCCCGATAATTTCGTTCTTTCATCTCTTGTCGTTGCTTCTCTTCGGCACAGAGAGTCGCGGTAGGTCGTAACAAAAGGCGCTTAATTCCAATTGGTTCACCGGTGACTTCGCAATATCCAAAATCGCCGTTATCAATACGTTTAATTGACTGGTCAATTTTTGGAAGGAGTTTTGTTTGGCGATCCAGGAAGCGCAATGCCATTCGGCGTTCTTCTTCCACGCTCGCTTTATCGAGCTCATCTGGCTCGTTTTCAAAACTTGCCAGCTGTGCTCGCGCACTTGCCAAAGACTCGCGAACTTCACTGGCTTGGGTCTTCAGCAATTCGCGGAAAAACTCCAGCTGTTCTTCGTTCATGTACTCGTCTTCTGAAGCGGCTAACAATTGTTGTTCAGTCAGCATAGCTATTTCCCATCTTATGATTCGCAACCTCTAAGTGTAGTCTATGGTACAGGTCGTTGCGAAATCCGTTAATTAAAACCAGAATCAACATGGCTGAAATACTGATACACCGCAGCCCGCCGTTGATTACATTCCAGTCGTCAAAGGACGGCGCATCATATATCATTGCCCCTTTTCTGGAAACAGATTTTTCAGAATTTTCCCTGCGATATCAAGACTTTGGAGCATCATAGTATGGAACGCGTTTTGCGGCTGGTTATTTCATGTCCGGATCAGGTAGGCATAGTTGCCCGCGTGTCCGGATTCTTAGCGCAATACAACGGAAGCATTTTAGAGGCGAATCATCATGCCGACCTGGAACAGGGTTGGTTCTTTATGCGCAATGAAATTAAGGCCAGTTCACTGCCATTTGGTGCAGAAAAGCTGGCTGAGGTCTTCGCCCCGATCGCTGAGGACTTGGAGATGAACTTTCAGGTCACCGATACGGGGATCAATAAAAAAGTGGTACTGATGTGTTCACGGGACAGTCATTGCTTGGCTGATATCCTGAATCGCTGGCACAGCGGTGACCTGGACTGTGATATTCCGTGCGTTATCTCAAACCATGACGATTTACGTAGCCTGGTGGAATGGCACGGCATTCCGTTTCATCACGTACCGGTTGAAGCCGGCAACAAGCAAGCGCATTTCGACGAAGTAGAGCGTCTTATCGCGCAATATGACGCTGATACAGTCGTACTAGCGCGCTATATGCAGATTTTACCCGAGGCGCTTTGCCGTAATTACCCTGGCAATATCATTAATATTCACCATAGCTTCCTGCCTTCGTTTATTGGCGCGCGCCCCTATCACCAGGCCCATGATCGAGGCGTAAAACTAATCGGCGCCACTTGTCACTATGTAACCGCTGATCTGGATGCGGGTCCGATTATTGATCAGGATGTCGTTCGTATTACGCATCGGGATGTGGTGGAAGATATGGTGCGTTTGGGTAAGGATTGTGAAAAAACGGTGTTGGCAAGAGGGCTTCGCTGGCATCTGCAGGACAGGGTAATCGTCCATGGTAATAAAACGGTGGTATTTAATTGATGTTTAAAGGTTTCATTTCAGTCTTGTTGATGGCGGGTTTTCTGCCTGTCTCCTCGTATGCGTTAGACGCGATTCCGCGCGGCCAGTTACAGTTGCAGGCATCGTACTACGAGCCAACGGTGGCCAACGATGCACACTGGGCCATCAGTATGCCTAATTCTAATATTGGTCTGACCGCTGTTGAATCGCTCGACAACAGTACCATCATCGGTCATTGGCAAGTCGGCATCGATCCGCTTAGCGAAGGACAGGAGGCGCTGCTGACTCAGCAACAGGCATTTTTAAGTTGGCAGCAAGGTATCATTAATTTATGGGCGGGACGGTTGCCGTCGCTGGAACAGGCGTTTTTGGAAGATAAATACCAGGGTTTACTTTCCCTGTCAGATAAAGGTCTCGCGGTGAGTGGGCAATACGATAATTCCGAACGCAATGCGGTTCGGATCGATGCAGCCTCCGGTGAATACCTGGTGTTTTCCGGTCAGTGGATTATCGACGAAAATTCAGATGCTCTGGTATGGAGTGTTGCATCTTCATTGCAGACCCCCGAAGGCAGTATAGCGGTGACTTATCGTAAGCCTGAAGGGCGTGATGCCATCTGGGGGAACCGAGTGACCTGGCTATCCGGTAGTTTGTCATTTTCAGGGGTTTGGATGTTACAGGGTGAGGTGTTGGGCTGGGATGTAGAAGCGCGGATGTCAAACGCGAAAACTCAGTCCTTCCTCGGCTTCAGCAAAGACCTGGCGGACGAGAACCGTTGGTCTGTGGGTGTTCAGCAGATGCTTTCCCCGGCGGTGACTAATTATTCTGAATTACTCTGGTGGTCTGATGCCGAACGTTGGCAGTGGTCAACAGGGTTTCAAATGCGTTTTTAATTAGTTTATAACTCTCGAATGTTCGCCCAGCCAAGGCGATGAGAAACGTCGCTTGGCATGGGCGGATGCTGTTTTACTGACCCGGAAAAACCGGCACTTCGGCATCCGGAAGCTGATCCAGTCGGTCAGGCTCGACGCTTTCTCCCGTCATTGGATAGACTTTCTTTAATTTCTCGTAGAACCTGCGGATATTAGCGACATAAACCACTGGTTCCGCGCCCCGTGCATAGCCATGGCGTGTCCAAGGATAATAGTCTTTCAAGGCCAGTTTCGGCAGATGCTTGCGTACATCGATCCAGCGATCTGGATCATCGCCCAAAAGTTCCGTGATCTTTCGTGCGTCTTCCACGTGTCCGGCGCCGACATTGTATGAGGCTAACGCGAACCAGGTTCGGTCTGGCTCCATGATTCGCGCGGGGACGCGCGATTTCAGTGAGGTCAGGTATTGGGCGCCGGCTTTCGTGCTCTGAGCAGGGTCTAGCCGGTTTGTGATACCGACTTCCGCGGCGGTATTCAGGGTCACCATCATCAGCCCACGCACGCCAGTCGGGGACTTCGCGTCAGCTCGCCAGTGGCTTTCCTGATAGGCCACGGCTGCGAGTAGCCGCCAGTCCATACCGTTTAACTCTGCATATTCTTGGAATAAATCCTGATATTTCGGTAATCGAGCGTTGATGTGTTTTTCAAAGGTCAGGTTATCCACATAGTCAAACTCAAGTGCCTGACCAAAATAACGATCCAGCATCTGACCCAACAAGCCACTGTCTTCAAAGACGGCGAGAGTTTCGTCAATCTGTTCACGCAGTGTGCCGTCTTCATTTTTATTGAAGATGATGTTTATGGACCGCGGCGGAAGGTCGAGTGGGGTAAAGCGTAAGTGTGGAAAAACCGTTTGTTGCAGGCGGAAATCCCGCTCATCAACCAGCGCTTCGTCCAGTTCGCCCATTTCAACAAGCGTGAATAATTCCGCACTGAGGCGTCCGTGCTCGTAGACAGATGTCACTGAATCCGAGGTTTTGAGGATTTGATCCAATGCATCTTCATGCGCAATGGGATCGAGTACACCAATACGTCGCTGGTCTATTAAATCATTACTTTTCTTTCCACTGACAAGACCTATACGGGTAGACGTGTAGGGGCGGCTGACGAAGATACCAGTGTCTTTGATGCTGGTGCCAGGAATGGCCATGTCGACAGCGCCCACGTTTAATGCTCGATAAAGATCGTCGAGGTCCCTGACGGCAAATACTTGAATCGGGATATCCAGATGCGCTTCTAATTCATCAATTAAGTCGCGTTCAAATCCGGTAATTTCCTGACCACTTGCCCAATAAACCCCTTCGCTTTCGCGCACGGCAACAATCAATTTGTCCCTGCTTTTTACCTGTTCCCAGTGATTTCGCCATTCAAAACCGTAACCAATAAATACAGCGGCAAAACCGATGGTCAGCAGAAAAAATAAAATTTTTATGCTGTTCTTAAAGGGGTTGGCCCAATAAATTCTCATATACCCGACTTCTGTGTGATCGCATCTGCCATTTTAGCCTGAAATCCATTACTATACGCGCCGATTTTTTTGATCCTCCCCATCAGTCGATACAGGTTCTTAATAGATGCTGACGCTTCGTGGAAACCCTTCTTTATCTCAATTTCGCCGACAAAGACTCACCCGCCAGTTACAAACGGTTTTACCATCCGTACAAGACGTTTACGCTGAGTTTGTGCATTTTGTCGATTGCAAAACTCCGTTAACCGAACATCAACTGGATGTGCTTGCACAATTGCTTAAATACGGGCCTAAAGAACAGGTTGAACAGCATGCGTCAGCATCTGTCTGGGTGACCCCGCGTTCTGGAACTATTTCTCCGTGGGCAACCAAAGCAACGGACATTGCGCATAACAGCGCACTGAGTTCTATTCGGCGAATTGAGCGCGGTATCCGTTACTGGCTGATTGGGGAAGGTGAGCTGTCAGATAAGGACCGTAAAGTAGCGGCTGGATTGCTCCATGACCGGATGACCGAATCGGTTTTTTTTGAAGAGCCGGCTGAAGATACTCTGTTTGAACACCATGATCCAAAAGCATTAACGACTGTTGATATTCTGGCTGAAGGCCGCGATGCATTGGCCAATGCGAATAAAACACTGGGTTTGGCGCTGGCTGATGACGAAATTGATTACCTGGTTAACGCATACCAAGAGCTGGGCCGTAATCCCACCGATGTTGAACTGATGATGTTTGCACAGGCGAACTCCGAGCATTGCCGACACAAGATTTTTAACGCTGATTGGACCATTGATGGTGAGGCCTCACCCTGGTCACTATTTAAAATGATCAAGAATACCTATGAACATAACAGTCACGGTGTGTTATCGGCCTACAAAGATAATGCCTCTGTGATTGAAGGCTTCATCGGAGCGCGTTATTACCCGGACGCAACGCACCAATATCGTTATCACGAAGAAAACATTCATATTCTGTTCAAAGTGGAAACCCATAACCATCCAACCGCCATCGCGCCTTTTGCCGGTGCAGCGACCGGAGCAGGTGGTGAAATTCGGGATGAAGGCGCGACTGGGGCTGGTGGCAAGCCGAAAGCTGGCTTGACCGGTTTTACGGTGTCAGACCTACGCATCCCCGGCTTTGAACAGCCGTGGGAAAGTGCTTATGGCAAGCCTGGCCGTATTGTCAGTGCATTGGACATCATGATCGATGGACCATTGGGTGGAGCAGCGTTTAACAATGAGTTCGGTCGCCCAAATCTGATTGGCTATTTCCGAACCTTCGAGCAAGCCGTAAAAGGCGCCAATGGCAGTGAAGTGCGCGGCTACCATAAGCCAATCATGATCGCCGGCGGCTACGGCAACATCAAAGAAGAACATATTGAAAAAGCTTGGGATGCGATACCAGTCGGAGCCAAGTTGATTGTGTTAGGTGGTCCGGCAATGCAGATCGGCTTGGGTGGTGGTGCCGCATCTTCTGTCGACAGCGCAGAAGGTAATGAAGACCTCGATTTTGCCTCTGTGCAGCGGGGTAACCCTGAAATGGAGCGTCGTTGCCAGGAAGTGATTGACCGATGCTGGGCTATGGGCGAACAGAATCCAATCGCCTTCATTCATGACGTGGGCGCTGGTGGCCTGTCTAACGCCTTTCCGGAGTTGGTCGCCGATGGTGGTCGAGGCGGTCAGTTTGAATTGCGTAACATCCCAAACGACGAGCCAGGTATGGCACCGTTGGCCGTCTGGTGCAATGAATCGCAGGAACGTTACGTATTAGCGGTGCCGCCGGAAAATATGGACACCTTCGATGCGCTGTGTCAGCGCGAACGTTGCCCATATGCCGTGATTGGGACGGCGACTGAAAACGATCAGCTGGTCGTTGCTGACAGCCATTTCGGAAATAACTCGGTCGACATGCCTTTGAATGTGTTATTAGGCAAGCCACCAAAAATGTCTCGTCAATTCAATCGGGTCGATTTTGAGAAAGACACCTTCTCTACCAAGGGACTCGACGTCGCGGATGTTGTAGAGCGTGTGTTGCGTTTGCCATCTGTTGCCAGCAAAAGCTTCTTGATTACCATAGGTGACCGCTCGATCACTGGAATGGTGGCCCGTGATCAGATGGTCGGCCCTTGGCAGATCCCGGTTGCCGACGCGGCCGTGACGACCTCTGGCTATCGAGGCTACACCGGCGAAACGATGGCGATGGGCGAGCGTACACCGGTTGCTTTGGTGAATCCCGCTGCTTCGGGTCGCTTGGCCGTGGCTGAAACGCTGACAAACCTCGCAGGCTCATCCATTGGTGAATTGAAGAAGGTGCGCCTTTCTGCTAACTGGATGGCCGCAGCGGGACACCCCGGCGAAGATGAAGCCCTATACGACACGGTAAAAGCGGTTGGCCTGGAACTGTGTCCGGAATTGGATTTGACGATTCCGGTCGGCAAGGATTCTATGTCCATGCGAACGACTTGGCAGGAAGATGGCAAGGAAAAATCCGTCACCGCGCCATTGAGTTTAATCGTCACCGGTGTTGCACCGGTGCTGGATGTCCGTAAAACGGTGACGCCGGAGTTGAAGGCGCAGGCTGGTGAGACAGATTTGATTCTCATCGATCTGGGCCGAGGACAGAATCGTCTGGGTGGTAGTGCTATTGCTCAGGTTTATCGTAAAGTCGGCGACATTGCGCCAGATGTTGACGACAGCGAGGACCTGAAAGCCTTTTGGGCCGTGGTGCAGGGGTTGATTGCGGACGAAAAACTCTTGGCCTACCACGACCGGTCTGACGGTGGTGTGTTTGCCACCCTGACTGAAATGGCCTTTGCGGGGCGCGTTGGTGTCGATATCGATACCGATCGATTCAGCGATGAAGATCTGTTGGCCGCCTTGTTTAACGAAGAATTGGGCGCCGTCATTCAGGTGCGTAAAGCGGACACAGCCGAAGTCTTGCAGCAGTTGTCAGGTGCCGGTTTGGGGGACTGCTCAGCGGTCATTGGGCAGCCTAATGACGACGACTTTATCCGTGTTCTGTCACAGGGTGATGAAGTTTACGTGAAGCCGCGGACCGATTTGCTGCGCATGTGGAGCGAAACCAGCTATCGCATGCAGGCGTTGCGAGATAACGAAAGCTGCGCTCAGCAGGAGTTTGACCGCTTACTGGATGCCAATGACCCTGGGTTATCGGTAGCACTGAACTTTGACGTCAACGAAGATATCACGGCACCATATATAAATACTGGTAGCCGTCCGAAAATGGCTGTTCTGCGTGAGCAGGGTGTTAATGGACAGTTGGAAATGGCGGCGGCCTTTGATCGGGCTGGTTTCGATACTATCGACGTTCACATGAGCGACATTCTGGCTGGGCGGGTGCAATTGGCTGACTTCAATGGCCTGGTTGCCTGTGGTGGTTTCTCATACGGAGACGTTCTCGGAGCCGGTGAAGGCTGGGCAAAATCGATTCGCTTTAATGAGGCTGCTAAGCTCCAATTCGCTCGCTTCTTTGAGGATACGCAGAAATTCGCATTGGGCGTTTGTAATGGTTGTCAAATGATCTCTAATTTGCGTGAGATCATTCCAGGCACTGAAACTTGGCCGCATTTTGTGCGCAATCAATCAGAGCAGTTTGAAGCGCGAACAGTCATGGTTGAGATACCGGAGTCACCGTCCATTTTATTGGCAGGTATGGCCGGTTCCAAGATGCCGATTGCCGTGGCGCACGGTGAAGGTCGGGCTGAGTTTCGTGATGAAGCGCACCTGAGTACCGCGCTGAACAGTGGTTTAGTGGCCCTGCGTTATGTCGATAACTATGGTAACGTGACCGAGCAGTACCCCTTGAATCCAAATGGCTCACCTGCAGGGATGAACGGTTTTACCACGGCCGATGGTCGCGTGACGATCATGATGCCGCACCCTGAGCGTGTGTTTCGCGCGGTGACCAATTCCTGGAAACCTCTGGAATGGCAGGAAGATGGGGCTTGGTTGCGCATGTTCCGAAATGCCCGTGTCTGGTTAGGCTAAGGTTAGGGGCAATGATAGAGCGGTCAACTCAAGGGTTGGCCGTTTTTCGTTTAATTGCAAAATACGTGGGTGAGTACGATGGCTGAATTTATGGTGGTATTCGTCGTCACGTTTCTGATTATTCTTGGCGTCACCGCAGCCCTGGTGTTCGGCCGAACGCCAGTTTACCGGCCCGATATTGAAAAAGTGCAAGGGATTCTGACTAATCTGCTCGATGGACAATTGTTGGATTCAGAATGGGATTTCTTCATCAGCATGCCAATTCACCACGATACTGAATTGGAAGAAATCAGACTGAAATGCTTTGAAATAACGGAAATGCACGGGCTACGACCAAAAAACCAACTGGTACGACTGAAAGAGCCGGGGTTGATCCGCGTTCGACACTTACTGAACCGCTTGGAACAGGCAGGGTCCAAAAGTTTTTAGCAAGCTAACCCGCTGTTTTTATTTAACTTCCTTCACAAAGTATGCGTTCTCTGTTCGCATTTCTAGCCGCTTTGGTTTAGTCTTTTGGCTCGAGTTGAAGGTGATGTTTTATGATGAGAGTTGGTTCGTTTTTGTCGGTTCTGTTGGGGTCATGTCTGAGTGCGATGGCATCTGTGTCAATGGCCGATACCTCACCCAGAATTATTGGCGGACACGCCGCCAGTGTTGGTGAGCATGAATATTTTGCATCCTTGTTGATTGCCTATAACTGGGACTCTGGTGAGACGTCACTGACACCTCAGCAGTCTACCCGATACAGTTGGAACAGTTTTTGTGGTGGCAGTTACATCGGAAATAAAACCGTGATTACGGCTGCACACTGTATTAAAGATCTGCCCAGTAGCGGCACACTGCATTTGTTGGTGGGAAATTATTCAGATACGGGCATGCAATGGGAATATTGCGCGGACGAAGGTGCGGCCGTGTATAGCTGCCAGGGCAGAAATACAGCTAATGAAGAGTTAACCGGTTTTCACCCGACGGGGTGGACGATGTATACCGGGAATGAAGCTGAAATCATCGAAGTATCAATGTCGGATATCATTATTCACCAACAATACAGCACCAATACCCTGATTAATGACATAGCCATCATTCCATTGCCTCAGCTCATTAATAATCCAGCGTTAACCCTGCCTACTTCAGACCTGTTCAAGACATTGGCGTCTTCGACAGACACCGGAAATGTGCAGGTCATTGGCCACGGCGATACGATATCGGACAACGACAGCAAAACATTTCAAGCCAGTGCGCAGTTGCTGGAAGTAGATGTTACCGCGCGCACCAACACAGAATGCCGAGCTTTTTTTGGTAGCCAATATATCGAGGGTCACATGATTTGCGCGGGAGATTCCGGTTTGGATTCCTGCCAGGGCGACAGTGGCGGCCCATTGATTGAGCCAGATTCCGATACGTTGTTGGGTGTGGTCAGTTGGGGCCCCGACGTATGTGGGGCTTCCGGCACTTCATACGGGGTTTACGCCAATGTATTTACTCATGTGGAATGGATCGAATCGGGCGGACTAGCCGGGTTTTCCGGCGGGATGGTATCAGTAAACGAAAACGGCGATACGATTCGCATGGGTAATTCTGTTGCAGGCAGTTTGGGTGTTGGTGTTTTGCTGGTGAGTGGTCTGCTGTTGTGGCGCAGGAGATCGTGGTGAAATTGGTTATCCCTGCTGCGCTATTAATTGCCGTGACCGCGTTGGGTGGCTGTGCAAATTTAAACTCAAAGAGTGGCCGAGAAAACGTGTTGTTTAATCCCGTCATTCAAGGGCAGCAGCTCGATGTGTCGGTCATGTCCAATGGCTGTACCGAGCCTGAACATTTCTATCTGAAAGTATCTGGCGATTTTGTCGAGCTGCGTCGGACCCAACCGGATCAGTGTCGGGCGGCACCGCATCTAGTTCGTCTGTCGTTTACGTACCCCTTTGAACAAGGTGTATATCAGATCAAGAACGATATTCGTTATTCGAGCCGTGTCGAAAAACGTTGATCACGACGCGTCAAATATGTAAGTGCCTCAGGTCGGCATGGGTGTCACTATAGCGCCAGTATTGATCGAAATCTTCGTTGAAATTTTTAACGCTGTGCTTGTCGTCGAAGTGACAGAATCCCACAAAATCCTGCAAGGATTGCCGAACGACTATACCGCCTCGATCTACCAAAATCATGGTTTGCTTTATCGGTTGTTTTTCCTGCATTTCCTGCTGAATGACGCGAGCTTCGAAGCGCGACAGTTTGCGGATCAACGGGATGAGAGGGTGCCCCGTGCGAATAGCCAGCGTCGGGTCCGTTACCAACAACCGTACCGATACACGACGGTTTCGAACAATGGCTTTCTTAAGGCTGTTGACCAGGTCTTCATGACCTAACCAGGGGCGTTCCATATCGGTAGTCAGGATATTGATGGTGCGTAGCGCCGGGTTGATCAGTTCTGTGCTGTATTGGACAAAGTCCTCAACGGTTTCTAGGCGGACAACCCCCGTATCGGAGTTTGGTTCTGTCATGATTCACCTCTCATGGTTACTTCGTCGACGGAATCCCGAATCGCCAGATAGCTGTCTAACCGGCGCTTCAAAATAAATTGATCATCGAGCGCTTTTTTTACCGCACAGGTGGGTTCGTGAGTGTGGCTGCAATCGTTGAACTTGCACAGCCCGGCAAAGTGATCAATTTCCGGGAACCCTTTGGCGAGATCGGCTTCTGAAGTATGCCAAAGACCGTATTCACGTATGCCTGGGCTGTCAATGAGCTGCCCACCACTAGGTATGTGGTATAGCCTGGCGGTCGTTGTGGTGTGGCGGCCTTTCCCGGTTGCTGCAGAAATATCGCCAACCCTGATTTCCTCCGCCGGGAGCAGTTTCTGAATGATGGACGATTTGCTAACGCCGGATTGCCCCACAAACACGGAGTTGCCGGTGGCAACTAGTTGTTGAATGACTTTAAAACCCTGTTCGTCTTTCGCTGAGGCAATCACCACCTCGTAGCCCAATTGCTCATATTCGGCTATTTCGTCGCGCATGCCTGGCGCTTGATCAATCAGGTCAATTTTATTCAGCAAGATGACAGGTTTGATATCGTCGTGCGCGGTTGCTACCAAATAGCGGTCAATTAGATTGACCGGCGTTCGAGGGGAGGGGCAGGCAACTATGATAATACGGTCGACGTTCGCCGCGACCGGACGCAAGGTGCCGCGCACATCAGGCCGGGTCAATATTGAGCGGCGGTCCTGTACCGCACTGATGACACCGCTGCCTTGATCATCTGCTTGCCAGAGTACCTGATCACCGGTGACTAGGGCCGGCAAGTTACTGCGCACGTGGCATCGGGTGATTTGACCATTGGCGCCTTCAACATCAATGGTGGCACCGAAATGCGCGATCACCAAACCCGCTTGAGCCTCGGATAATGCGCCTTGGTTAATTTTTTCTTCAATGACCCTGTCTTTCTTTTGTGCACGAGCAAGCCGTTCCTGCTGGATTCGGTCGATTCGGAATTGTTGTTGTTTGCTTAGTTTTCGTTTGCTCATGCGCGTTTAATGGCATTCAGTTATACTTCGCAGCAAAGTGTAACCTCTCTGCGTATAAAGGTTGAGTCTGATGGATAAAAAATCCAATCTAATCTGGATTGATTTGGAAATGTCCGGTTTAAAACCGGAAACTGACCACATTCTGGAAATTGCGACGCTGGTCACCGATAAAGACCTCAATATTCTGGCCGAAGGTCCTTCATTGATTATTCATCAGTCTGATTCTGTTTTGGATGCCATGGATGAATGGTGTACGACTCATCATGGTGCCAGCGGCCTAACCGAAAAGGTTCGGCAAAGTCGCATCTCGGTTGCTGAAGCGGAACAGCAGACATTGGCTTTTGTGAAACAATGGGTGGAAGCCGGGGTATCGCCACTGTGCGGTAACTCAATCTGGCAGGATCGTCGCTTCCTGATAAAGTACATGCCGGCACTGGATGCTTTTTGTCACTATCGTAATATTGATGTCAGTACCTTGAAGGAGCTCGCTGCACGTTGGCGGCCGGAAATATTGTCCGGTATCAATAAGAAGGGCAGTCATCGAGCATTAGATGATATTATTGAATCAATTCAGGAGTTAGCCTATTACCGGGCTCACTTCATACAATTATAGTTAACGCTTCAAAGGACTGTTTCAGGTTAAGGGTTCAACCACAATGTTGTTTTATGTGGAGATAGGCATCTTTAATGGTCCGCCAATTCGTTTTAAGTATATCCATTCTAATTGCCATCAATGGTGCTTTCGCTGGACCAGCCAGCGTTAGCGTGCCAAATTGGTTTTTTCTCGAAAACCGCCTGTACGAAGAGCCGCAGGTTGTTTTGCAAGAATTATTGGCCATCGACATTGCCACCTGGTCCGACAAACAAAAGGTCTATTATTTTGATCTCTTAGCCAGTTCCTATCTGGTGTTATCTGACTATGAGTTGGCAGAGGACGCCTTGAGCCAAGGGCTGGCGCTGAAAGAACGGGCCGAGCCTTATACGCTGGTGAACATGCTAACGTTAAAGGGGTACTTCAAAGAACTGTCCGGCGACCTGGCCGCGTCCAAGGCTGACTATCACACCGCATTGCGCCTGGCAGAGCAGTCCGGTTCTTATGATGCCATGATGGTGGCGTTAAATTATCTCATCGGCTTCTACTCGTTTACCACCGATCAATACGATATAGCACTGGAATATGTTGAGCGGGGCAGTGGCATCGCGAAGTCGGTAACCCGTCAGTTCCTGGTTGGCGATCTTTATAATGCCTATGGCGGTATTCAAAGCTACCTTGGTGACAGTGAAACGGCTCTGGAGCAATATACGATTGCGGAATCCATTTATCGCAAGCTGAATAACAACGTCAGTTTGTCTGACATGCTCTACAATCGCGCCCTCACACTGGAAGAATCCGAAGACTATATTGCGGCACTGCGAACCTATCAGGCGTTCATCGATCAAGCTCAGAAGTGGGGCGACCCCACAGCTCAGTTTTTCGGCAATATGGGTATTGCCAACTGTTATAGTTATCTGGAGCGGTTTGACCAAGCCTATACCTCCATGCAGTTGGCTCAGGAAGCTTTACCCTATATCGCAGATGCTGTGTATCAATTTGATTTCTGGACCAGTGTGGTTTACATCGCCGCCGACGTCGAGGACTTTGCATGGGCCAGTTTGGCGATCGCCGAAGCAGAACGATTACTTAAACAGTTGTCAGATGAAGAGCAGAGCTGGTATCTGGCTCAGGTATTAAACACTCAGAAATACGTCGCTAAAACGCAGCAGGATTTTGAAGCCGCGTTTGAATATTCGGAAGAATTGCGCCGGCTTCAGCTCGATTTGCAGGCAGAAGAGCAGGAAGAAATCCTGTCGGAAATGCGCATCAATTCCGAGAATGCGATGTACAAATCCGAAACTGATCGTCTGTCGGCCGAAAACCGCAAACAGCAGGAGATCATCGCGGCAAACAATCAGTTGCAACAGATTTTAATCGCGTTGAGCGTCATGTTGGTGGTATCGGTCATGATTTTGGGGGTTACATTGCGTCGTAAGATTCGCCAGATGCGCATATTGCAGCAGTATTCTGCGATTAGTGAGTCGGTGAAAACGTCTGGGCAACGGATCATGGAAAATGTCGCGGGTTTAATGTTCGATCAGTCTGAGCGACGTAAATCACCGTTGTCGGTTGTCGTGTTTGATTTCGGTAATATGTCCGATGTTCGTGAGCAGTTTGGGCAAGTCGCGGTTGATGAAGCCAACAGCTGGATAAAAGAAACATTAGGTGCCGAGCTGCGTGAAGAAGACAAAAGCGGTCAGATCAGCTTTGGCCGCTATATGATGCTTTTGCCTGGTGCGGATGCTAAGTTAGCCCGCAAACAGGCTGAACGGTTGATCGCTTTTTTTAAAGAGAATACCGTGCCCGGCTTTCCAACTTTGTATTTAGACGTGTCGGTCGGTATTTCAGAACGCTCTCGCTATGACCGTAACCCGAATGTCTTAACACACCGCGCTGCCACCGCCGTCGATATCGCTCGCAATCATGGAAATTTCACCGTGAAAATCCTCGCGGTCTGATGCGCTTGTTGAATTACACTTGGCTGTACAAGCGGCCAATATGGTTTTGAAAATGCTCCAGGAATAACCTTGTTTTCAATGGCAGTTGGCGGCTCTTGTAGATTACGCTTAATTGATCGGCCACCGGTTTTTCTTCGAATTTCAGCGCAATTAGAGCACCCCGTCGAACATAAGGCTCTGCCAAATACAGCGGCAGCCTAACGACGCCTAGTCCACGGATGGCTGCTTGCATACGCATATCCGGACTGTTCAGTGTGAGCCGTCCATTCACCGGGATGGCGTGTACCTGGCTCCCTTCCCGAAACAGCCATTCGTGCTCATTGGTCTGCAAAATGCAGGCGCATTGGCTTAGGGCTTTGAGTGATTTTGGAGCTTTGGCTTTGCAATGGCTGGCGATGTAAATGTCGTTGGGAATACTCATTAAAGACCGCGCGATCCAGTCACTCGGTGGGAGTTGCTGTTGGTGTAGCAAAAACTGCAGGTCATAGGCGACATCGAAAGCCGGTAGAGAACCAAAGTATTGTGTGCCACACAATGATATCTGCGGCCAGCTTTGGACGAACTCAGCAATTAAGTCGGCCATTTGGGATGAGAACAGTTCTTGAGGCCAAAGCAGGGTGAGGTTGCCCTTGGGCTGTCTTTGGTAGGCACCAATGCTGGTCTGAATTTCACTGAGTTCTTCAACCAGCGATTGTGCTTGGGTGAACAGCTCGCGCCCTGCTTCGGTCAGGTTCAACTGCCGGGTTGTTCGTTCAATCAACTTTACGCCGAGTTGATCTTCAAACTCAGAAAGCTGTCGAGACAAGGTCGATTTTGGTCTGCCCAAGACTTGGGCCGCTCGGGTAATGGAGCCTTGTTTAATGGTTTCAATGAATACCGCTACACCGTTCAGATCCATCAGATCCCTATTTATTGTTTCGATAATGGAACAGTCTAGTCAAAAATTACGGCCTAGTCTCGTATTTGGTAAGTATTTAATCTATACCGCACACAAGTGAGGAGAATGACATGAGTTTAGCAATTTTGAACGCGGCGGAATTTAAAGATCAGGTGGAGACAAACGCGGGTCTGACCTTAGTGGATTTCTACGCAGATTGGTGTGGGCCGTGCAAAATGATTGCACCGGTTTTAGAACAGCTGGCTGACGACTATGCCGGCAAAGTGAACATTGTGAAGCTAGATGCTGACGCCCACCCTGAAGTGCTTCAGAAGTATGGGGTGCGTGGGTTGCCTACGCTGATGATCTTTGAAAATGGCTTACCGAAAGCGACGGCTGTAGGTGCACAACCGGCCAGTGCACTGAAATCGTTTATCGAGCACAATGTCGCATAAACGGACATATCGCCTGGCGCTATCTTTTAGCAGCCAGGCGGTCTTCAACCGCTCGAATTTTGTCACCGATGGTCTGGTCTTTGTCGGTTCGGGTGCCAACCTTGATGGTCGACGAAATCCGCACAATTCCAGAGTCATGTAATTGCGAATGGCAGGCTTTGATGGCCGCAAAAACTTCATCCCACTCCCCGTAAAGATTCGTGCCGTAGCCATGCAACTGAATGACAATGTCAAACTGTTTCAAGACCTCGTGACACTGGGCAATTTCATCTGCAACGGAAACTTGTCCGTTAAACGGAATCACGCATAGATCAGCCATGCATTTCATAGGATATCCTCTGTGTCGTCACCGAATTCGTCGATTGCCGCCAACATAGGCCAGCCACCCAGCGCTTTCCACTGATTGACCATTTTACAGAACAGATCCGCTGTCTTACGGGTGTCGTATTCAGCGTTATGGGCTTCTTTGTCGGAAAATTCGATTCCGGCGCTGACGCAGGCCTTCTTCAGGACTGTTTGGCCATAGACCAGCGCTGCCAGCGCAGAGGTGTCAAAGGTAGAAAACGGATGGAAAGGGTTTCGTTTATTACCCGTCCTTTCCACGGCCGCCATCAAGAAGTTGTGATCGAATGTCGCGTTGTGCCCAACCAGAATGGACCGTTTACAGCCCGCTTTTTTTTGCCCGGCGCGGATGAATCGAAACATGTCTTTCAGAGCGTCGTTTTCATCAACAGCGCCCCGCAGCGGATTGAACGGATCTATACCGGTAAAATCCAGGGCCGCTTTTTCCAAGTTGGCTCCGGTAAAGGGTTCAATGTTAAAAAAGACGCATTCATCGGGTATAAGCCAGCCTTCATCATCCATCTTTAGTGTCATTGCGGCGATTTCCAACAACGCATCGGTTTTCGCGTTGAAGCCAGCGGTTTCGACGTCGATAACCACGGGGTAATAGCCGCGAAAACGTTCGGATAACAGGTTGTGTGTCGGGGTGTCAGTCACAAGATCTCCGGCAGGCTTGGTAAGGTATGAAGGAGCGACCATGGTAATGATTTAAACCGGTGCTGCAAGTTTTAAGCCTTTACCCTTGTTCATACATGGCCCGTCCTTTGCTCTGTTTTAGTGAAACTGAGTAAACAACGAATAAGCGGTAGATTATGTCCTTTAAGAGGCAGATATTTTCCCTGATAGGGGGCGCGATGTTGGTATCGATCCTTCTTCCAGCGCGTGCAGCCACCTTTGGTACCGGTTTAACGGACACTGAATGGCGCATGGACGCTTCCATATATTTCTGCCGTTTTTATCAGCCTATTCCACAATATGGCCTGGCGGTGTTTTTTCATGAAGCCGGAAAAACGTTGGAATTTTATCTGGAATCGACACGGAACCTGATGGCGGAAGGTCAGGCTGCGCTTACTGTGCAAGCACCTCCGTGGCGTTCGAGCGCGATCACGACAGAGCTTGGTTATGTCACGGTCAAAGACCGGCAAGTTCCCATCCGGATTGAAACCGCTCGTGCTGGGCGCATGATGGATGAACTGGGCTCGGGTATGGCGCCAACCCTGACCCGCAAAGCAAAATTCGGCGATGACCGTATCGCGGTGCAGATATCTCCGGTCAATTTTAAACAGTATTACAACCTATATTTGGCCTGTCAGGCGGGCTTATTGCCGGTTAATTTTAGCCAGATTGAACAGTCCACAATCAGCTTTGCCGGCGGCGGTGATGATACCCTCGACAACCGGGCGAAAGCGCAATTGGACGACATCGTGACTTATCTGAAAGCAGACAATCTGATCAGCGCGATTTACATTGATGGTCACAGCGACAGTGTCGGTAATCGTTATGACAATCGCCGTTTAAGCGAGCGGCGCGCCTATCGGGTCACTGACTACCTGGTCAATGCCGGTATCGACGCGGCGATGATTTTGACCCGATATCATGGTGAGCGGTATCCCATTGCCAGCAACGATACAGCGGCTGGCCGAGCCAAAAACCGACGGGTAACACTGCAGTTCGATAGAATCGAGGACGACCCGAATGACCCGCTCAAAGATTTACCAAATTTTGAGGCCAAATAGATGAAATGGCTGCTACAGACTCGTCAACCGATTCATTTTCAAGTGTCCATCCGGATCGAACAGGGCGTTTTGGTGTATGTCCGCGAAAACGGTGCGCTAACCCAGATCGACATTGATCAGTTAAGGTTGGCTGAGCTGCGTGTTCTCAACCAAGGACTTTACTGGTACCTGGTCGATGAACAGGGCAACTTTGTTTTGCTGCCAGAGTCTTTGGCGGACATCGGTGTCGTTCGCCGTTATCTCTCTTCGTGGCGGGGGTTTAATTACGATGGTCTGCTGCGGTTCGATGCCAGTCAACAGCAAACGCTCAGGCTTTGGCCATTGGCCGACCGAAAGGCCGCCTGATTCGTTAGAGAACGACCCATCAACGGAAACCCGGGCGTTGAAAGAGAATGGGCGAACGTCCCTGGTAGTCACCAAACAACAAATATGTCGAAGTTGGGGCCAGTTCACTGTTTTCCAGAATGCCATTGCCGTTTGCGTCACCTTGCCAGTACCAGGTTAACCAATCCGGAATGTCCGCATCAACCTGTAGCACCCCTTGCAAGCTTACTGGGCTGTTGATGGATAATAACCCCAGACCATTACTCAACGTCGCCCCAAGCCCTCCGCGGTCAGTTAAGCTGTTATCCGCCAGATCCGCAACGTCGTTGCTGTCACCGGGGCATCCGGCAATGGTGCAAGCACCACCGGTGTAATCCAATCCGGCGATTGTTGTTCTGCCCAGAGCGGACTCAGCGGTTTGAATGGCAAAGGTCGCTTCACCACCGGAAAAAGCAGAAAGGTATTCTAAGGTGAGCGGAATGTAGGCGGCATTGGAACTGGCGTCGACCTGCTCAGGCATGACAAGGCGGGCGTAATAAAGCGTGCGGTCAGCGATGTCGGCGATAACCGATTGACAGCTCCCTGAGGCATTCAGCTGGACACAAATGTCATCGATATCGGTCATTGCACTTGTCGCCAGTAGCAACGTTGGCACGGTCTTTATGGTGTCATTGGCATTAGGCCCTGCATTGTTGCGGGTCCAGTTGATGTCGTTGACGTCCGCCGTTAAGCGAATGGTGCCATCGAAATCAGTATCGTTACTGATCGTCCAATCCAGTGTGTTAGTGAGCGCGCCGCCGGTTGCCGACAGGGTTGTCGGTTTTTCCAGTGCGCCGGTTTTACTCGGAAAATTCACATAGGCGCCCACATAGTTATTCAGCGGATTGCCATTCACATCATAGGCCGTTACGTCATAGCTGAGTCCACTCAGGCTATTCGACTGACCCTGATAGACCGATCCTGTATTACTCCACTGTGCAGTGTTGGCGTTGACTTCGGTAACCTGCAAGTAGGCCGGTGTAAAGCGACCGACATTCACAGCATTGCTGGTAATGGATGTGCCAAAGCCCATGAAGTCGTCGATGCGCGCCCGCAGGTTGATATTGCCAACTTCACTGTAAGACACTCCGTTACCCGACCTCATGACAATAGTATCCAGGCTGCCGTTGCTGTCGGAGTCTTCACCTTGCCATTGTGTTGCCGACGAAAGGTTAGGGCCATCACCCGAAAGCGCGCCCAGTGTTCCGCCTGTAGGGCCAATTAACGTCGTGGCCGACCAGTCGATATCATACAGCCCAGCCACCCGTCCAAAACTCTCCAAGGGATTACTGTTCGCATCCAACGCTTGCAGTGTGGTGGCAAACAGCTCGCCTGCTTTGGCGAATTTTGTAACACCATCGTTGTCGGCGTTGAGCGCATTTTTAACAGAAGTGATCGCAAGGCTGGCCGGACTGACCTGCAGCACAACCGAGCCGGTGATGGTCAGTGCACTGGGGTTGCCATCCACATCAGGAACATTGGGTGTCGTGACAGTCAGTTGCTGCGTGCCAATATCGGGTGCCGTTAGAGCGATACCGGTTGCTGTGCTATTCGCCGAAAAGGTTACGCCCAGTGTAGTGGTATTGTTACCGGCAACCTGGTTTTCCGGATTTGCTAAGCTCGTTGCGGTGGCAGCCTGTTGCCAGGTCACCTGTTGCCCTGCTGCGCAGCTGGCGGGGTTACTGCAGGTCGTGCCAATGTTACTGGTCAATGTTGCGCTGTTGGCTAAAAACGCCTGACATTGCCCGGTGGCTTCATCCGTTTTTATGGCTCGCATCAATATGTTGGTCAGAGGTTGGCCAGCGGTCATCGAGAAACGGGTAACACTGGTGTTGGGCGCTGCGGTCGAGAAAAACCGATAAGCCACATCCACGAAATCAACGTCGCAGTCGGACTGTCGTGCTCCAGAGACGTAACATTGAACCGGGTCGGTGGTTAAAGGTTTCAACGCCGGCAAAGAGTCGATTACACCCAGTGTATAGGTTCCGGCAGTCGTTTGCTGGAAAGCAAAGCTGTCACCGCTGCTGTAACCGGATTTGATATTGCTGCCTGCCCAACCGGTTACCGGCGCGAAAGTGGTGTCGACCGGGTCACTGATTTGCGTAGAACAGTCCGTATTCAAGCAGGCTCTCGCGGCAATGTTAAGCGGTTCGCAAGTAAGCCCCTGATCGTAATCCCGATCCAACTCATAGTGATCAATGTAGTAGGCTGGCTCAATGGTATTTGCGCATACTTCTAGGTTATCGATTTCATGTGCGTTAGTGGCGCCCCCAGTTGACCCTGTTAGCGTTACGTACATTTTTTGCGGAATAGCTGCCTGACCACTTTGCGCCAGTAAATCGAATGTCGACACGATATCGACAAAACCTGTACCGGTATCACGCTCAATCGTGACAAAAGCATTTGTGCCATTTTCGTGGTCAATGGTCACGCGGTAGCGATGCCCCGTAGACGTTTCAACCCCTGGTGACAATGTCGACGGCAACACACCAGAGCCCGGTGTTTGTCCGTTGGATGTAATGTAGTTGTAGCCCGTTGTACCCGCACCAGAACCTCGAATGGTAATGGTTTCGCGCACTCGGGTGGTAAATCCGCCGCTTTTATTGCCATCTGTTTGGTTCAAGAAGTTGCCGTATTCGTCAAAGCCGACCGCCATCCAACCGCCCGCAAAACCACTGATGGCATCTTTTTGTGCGTATCCCAGAGAGCCGCCGTAGCCGCCAGGTTGTGGGACTTCGTTGGCATCTGAAAACACCAGAGCCAGACCATCACCCCCATCAGACGGGTCGCCATAAGCAAAGTAATCAAACTCAACCACAATTTTATTGCCCGCACTGGGGAACAAACGAAACAGTGTGGCGGCGGTGGATACGTTGCCGGAGTCATCGTTTATGCGTAGCCGGTTATTGACGATACGAGGGTCGCCGAAGGCGCCGCTGCGGCTACTGACCGCCCAGTCACTGCCCAGTGTTGCGCGCTGATAGTCATCGGTAAAACAAACGCTGGGTTTTGGTGGCGTACAAGATCGCACAGAACCATCGAGATTCTGGCCGTTCGCCTGCAACGTGTAGATCTCTTCGATCTCCACAGCATTTAGAACTTCATTGAAAACGATGAACTCATCGATCAGGCCATTAAGAAAGACCAACGAGCCGCCGGAGTCTTCGATGAGCCCAATCCAACGAAACAGGTACGTGACGTCTCCGGTTTCGGTGGTGTAGCTGTGGTCCAGAAAGCCATCAATATAGATGTTGGCCGCTCCGGAAATGGAATCCCAACTCAGCGCGACGTGATGATAGGTGTTGTCGTTGATGTAACTGTTCGTTAAAGGTGGGGATATTTGGGTGTTGCCTTTGGACATGGTTATACGGCCGCTGCCATCGATACTGCCCCAGAAAACATCATTACCCCCTCCATTTTCTTCATAACCGGTGATCACAGGAGCGCGCCATGGTCTTGAATCTCCTGTATAGCCATTAGGCACTTTCAACCAAAAACTTAGGGTAGCCGATGAGCGTAGTGGGGATAATCCGGGCGATTCGATGTATTGGTCAACGCCATTAAAACTGGCTGCGTTGCAAATGGCACCGTCGACTGAAGGCAAAATGCCCGCTCGCCCAGTGCCATGTGCAGCCGTTATAGACGAATCAATGACTTCTTCGGCAGTGCCATTCCACGTTATTTCGTCAAAGCGGTATTCCAGGACTGGTGCAGGGATAGAGACTTGAGGTGTTAAACAAACATCATCGATATGCCAGTAGTCATAGTCGCCATTACTGCCGGCCACTTTGTTCCATCTTAATTGGAATTTGTTGTGCAGCTGGGTCCCCGAAAATATGACGGATAAACTAAAAATTTCTCCTGGGGTGCCACCTCCTAAATAGGTTGCAACGGTATTCCAGCTTCCACTGGCATTCAGGTATTCAACCTGTAAGTTTTCCCCGTTATCTGGTAATTCGCTGAAACTGCCACCGCGTCTGATCCACGCGGTTAATAAAACTTCATCATCACTGGCGATATTGAAGGATTGGGTAGTGACAACTACTTGTCTGTTACGAAGGTAAAGGCTTTGGGTCCCGGAAGAGGCCGTGTCTGAGTTTGTGCCCGCTTCGCCTCGACCCGTAATGGTCCAATCCGTTGGCATGCCAGCTTCAAAATTTTCGCAGTAACTAGAATTTAAAACCGGATTACCGGCGCCGCAGTAGGGGGTATAGTCCACCGGGTTTGTGCCCGAGCAGGAGCCGGTAACACCGGATCCATTACCGAAATTAAGCGTTGCACCGGCGGTGACATCGCCTACGACAATCGCTGTATTGTTGAAGGTAATATTCGCGCCGCCTACCAGATCCGCGTACATCAGCGAACCGTTTCCAATGCTGACATTACCTCCAACCTGAAACAGCAAACTAAAAGTACCGGTGACATTAACGTTGAAATTGTTTCCAGCGGTAAAATTCGCCCCGACCTGAACGATGACATCTTGCGTGAGGACTAACTCGTCATTATTGCCGAAAACCAAATCCGCAGAATTGCACTGAATGACATTGCCAAACACACCACAGCCCGCAAAGGGTCCGGTTGCGGTATTCACTGCAGGTAGGGTGTAGGTTACCGCAAAAGACAAACTTGGCATCAAGCACAAGATGAATGACACGAATAAAAGTCGACTTACTTCAGAAATTCTTTTCAATCTAACTCATCCTAACTGTTATCTGCTTGCAACTCTTAAAGGGTTTGAATTGTCAGCGCTACAGTTCAACCGTGGTTTTTTGATTGACCCAAACATAGTCCGGGGTATCTACCGTGCCATACTCAACGTCCACCGATAGTTCGAAAATATTGACGGCTTGTGAGGTTCGATTATAGCTGTTTTGAGTGCAACTCAGATTGATCGTGTAGTCCGCATATGCCGGAACAGTAATCGAACCTTGTAAACTCGGAGCAGTACAGTTGCTTCCGGAAATCAACAACTGCACGCCATAATCAATTGCCGCCAGTGCTGCAGCGTTTGCGCGCATCTGCAACAGGTTTTGCGTGGTTTGTTGCGAGCCGCGTAAACTCAGAGTTGCCAGCAAGATCAGCGCTGCGCCAATGACGACAACCAGGAATATAGCGGCAATCAAAGCGATGCCTCGTTGGGTTCTCATGACGCATTCTCCAGTATGATTTTGTCAATCAACCGGATGCTTTCAGTACCGGCACCTATGCCTAAGGTGACTTTCAATTGCGGTGGGCTGTATGTGGTTCCGGCAACTAACTCAAATTCACAATCCAACACATGATCTACCACTATTGAGCGTGCCGCCGTGGCCGTGCGGCCCGCAAAATTGGTTGTACCTAACGTTGTATAGTTGGAAACCCGGTACAGCACGCCAGCGCTGGTATCACACTCGTAGGCTTTTGGGCCGTTAAAAAAATACGCGCGGAAGTAGGGCGAGTGGCTACCAAAATCGTGATTACCGGTCAGGGTGATGGTGGTCAGTGGACCGGTATTTTCGCTGCCGGTTGGGTTGGCTGTAGCGCTGGCAATGGCGGCCAGACTACCGGTGCCCAGAGTCAGGTTGTTCTGCCAGTCATTGATGGCGGCAGTGGCGTTGGCGGTGCCGATACTGACATAGTCGGCAAAGCTGGTCAGGTTGGGAATGTTCGCGAACACGTCAAAGCTGACATCGTTATTGGGTTGCAAGCGATCAAAGCCGGAAAGGTTTTTATCCCGATAGCGGGCGGCCAAGTGGGAGGCGTCGGTACTCAATCCCAAAAACTCGACAACCTGATTCGCGCCTGCCGCCGGTTCGCTGCCATAAATCGAGTTCGGCACAGCGTAAGCCAGGTCGTTTTTTAAATGGAACAGCGCAAACTCTGCCTGCTGCACCCATTCGGCGCGGTCAGTAGATTGTGCGACAGCACTGAATTTATTACCGATCAATGGGGTAATCACGGCTCCGATAATCCCCATTATCACGATCACCATGACCAGTTCCGTAAGCGTAAAGCCCGCAAACGAGGTTAAGGTTTTTTTGGGCTTGATTACGGGACTTACCGTCCGTTTCATACGCAACTCCAGCTGGCAGGGCGAGCAAAGTAACTGGTGCGGTAGCCGCTTAGCAGCGTTTGTTGGCCACGTGGATCGGTCACGGTCACATCGACCCGCAGAATATCGGGCGGACATAGCGTGCCTGGGTTGGAAAGAATGCCCAGTGTCAGGCTGACGCTGTCATCAATGGAAATGCTAATCTGATAGCCCGCAAGTTCTGGAATAACTGTGCCATCGAGAGCCTGAGTCGGTTGGTTATAACCGTTGTATTCAAAGATATTGTCGAACAATAGACGATTTGTGGCGTTGGAATCTCGGGCTGCGGTGTCGGCAGCGCTGTCGTCGGCAGCGTCTCGGGAAACGCTGGGCGATAGCCGCGGATCGGCCGAAGGATCAAAAAAGGGTCTGCTCAATACTTCGCTGAGATATTGCTTAGCCAGCATTTGTGTCTGACTTTGAATCATTGGGTCGACATTACGCGCCGTTTGAAAACCCAAACCTGTCAACAGGGCGACCGAGGCAATGGAAATAATTACAATGGCGATGATCAACTCAACCAGCGTCACGCCGGTTTGCTGATGTATTGTTTTACTGGACTGCCACATAACCCGTCATTCCATCTGCAGTAAGGGTTAATTGTTGTAACGCAATGCTCGCGTTATTGCCAACCAGATCGGCGTTGGTTAACGCAGTGCAGCCCAATGAAGTATCGGTTGGCAGTGTCGTCAAACGATACAGCTTGCCGGCTCCAGTGAAGATGAATCGTTGGTACGCGCTGGCATTGGGGGTGGTTATCTCAGTACCGGACATGCGGCTCCCAGAACCATCTTCAACAATGTCGTTGTCATTTCGATACACAAAACTGAAAAAATCCGGGTTCGCACAACCGGTTGCCGGCAGTGTGGAGGCACAATCATTGTCTGCGGAATCACCATCTCGGTCGTCATCACGCAATACCATCCAGCCCGTTGAAGACACTCGCAGTTCATGAGCGCATTGAGAAGTGACCGCGCGGTTGCGAGTCCAGCTCAAAGCGCTGACGAAATCGGAACGATCAAAAAAGGTTGAAAAGGTGTCGTTGTTGAAAAAGCGCGGCAAGGTCACGGCGGAAAGGATGCCGAGGATAATGATGACCGTAATGAGTTCGACTAGTGTGAAGCCGACAGTGCGTTTTTTCATTGTTTGCAATAATGAAATGCCTCATGGAGGCATTCCATGCTTATTTAAAACTGGTTAATCACACCAGGCATTTGCATTATCCCAGGTGCCTGTAAAAAAGGTGGGGGTTCCATTTGCGGTAGCTGCTTCTTGATAATAAAAACAATCTTCGCCATCTACTGTGCTTGAAGTAACATGCATTTGAGCTGCAGCTGCAGTTGCAACTGCGGCTGTAGTTGGCGCGTCAGTATAGGTAACTGTAAAATCTGCCGTTAGGTTAGCAGCGTCCGCTGCGTCTAAGTCCGCTACTACACCGGATACGGCAGGGTATCCAAATTTTAAAAGATAGTTACTGCCCTCCATAGAAACTGTTGCTCCAACAGCCGCTTGATCCAAACCCGTTGTGCCCTGAGCGAGTGATGATGCGTGCATAATGGCTGACGTGCTTTTCATGGAAGCCAATGCCCCATCGAGAGCTGCATCATTTGCTTCATTGGATAAGTCTGCAAATCGTGGGAGTGCGAAGGCCGACAAAATACCCAGAATGACGATGACCATAATGAGTTCAATCAGTGTAAAACCTGCTTGTTTTTTCATGTTATTTAAACCTTTTGTTGAATCGAAATAGTTTTTCGAAGTTTAGTCGGTAAATCTGCAAAGTAAATGCACACTTAATGTTTTACTTTAACTATCAGCTGCAAGTGTTGGCAGTAGTGTCATATGTTAATACGCCATTCGAGAATATAGGGTCATCCCCAGCTGTGGTGGGCGGTTGGTAAGACACACAACGCGTACCCGAATGCAGGATAATGACATCGTCAACCGCATTGGCACGGGTATTATCAGTTGTTGTGCCGGTTCCGTTCGCGTTGTAAGCAATGCTGATTTCATTATCAATTTCCATCAGTGCTTCCAGGCCGATAAAAGTCGTGCCGTTACCGGCGGGCCGTGCAACCGGATAACCGTTAACCATAAAAATGTCTTTGGTATCGATAGTGACGTCGCCTTGAGCGTCAGCCGCCTCGGTGCGTGCGTAGACGTTACCAATGCGGGCGGCAGATTTCATTGATGTCAGTGCGCCTTTCAATACCGCTTGTGTGGCTTTTTCTTCCAAATTAAATAAACGTGGCAAAGCTGTCGCAGTTAATACCGACAAAATCACAATGACGATGACCAGTTCAACCAGTGTGAAGCCTGATTGATTGCGTTGGTTAAGCATTAGACTACTCCTAGTTTCAAAAACGATAGACCCGTTGCCACTCGCCTCAACATCTAGTTCGTGCGCCGTTCAAGAACGGGTTTGAAGCCCTTTTCGTTGGTTTGCAATTTTTGTGACAAGTTTCACATTTTACGTTGAAAAAAGGTAAATGCCCATTTTTAGCGGTGTTCAGAGTCTTGGGATAGCAGACGAAGACAAATTAACGTGTATTGACAAGGTCTATCGGTGACAAAAGATTGGCAAAGGTGACAAAACTGGTCAGTTGGTCAGAATCAAAAGTAAGTAGGAGTTTTAACAGAGAGAATGCTTTGACCATAAAAAAACCTGGCTGAGCCAGGTTTTTCAATGTGAGACAACCTAATGCGATTTAACAGTTTGCGTCACGGAATGCGGCGATTTGTGCTGCTGTAGAGCTGTCCAGCGTTGCGGTATCTCCGGATTCAATTGCCGAGTAGATCGCGTCCCCCAACAGTTTGCCTAACTGCACACCCCATTGGTCGAAGCTGTTTACATCCCAAATAACGCCCTGAACATAAATTTTATGTTCGTACATCGCGATCAGCGCACCAATCACCTCTGGGGTACCCTTGGTGAAGGTGATGCTGTTACAAGGGCGGTTTCCGGGAATGACTTTATGCGGCGCCAGCCACTTCGCCTGGTCTTCAGCCATTCCACTGGCTAACAGCTCTTCCAATACTTCGGCTTCATTCTTGCCGTCCAGCATGGCTTGTTGCTGACCGAGGTAGTTGGCGAATAACCAAGCATGGTGATCGGCGACAGGGTTATGCGATTGCAAAGGCATAATGTAGTCAGCTGGAATCAGACGCGTTCCTTGATGAATCAACTGATGGTAAGCGTGTTGACCATTGGTACCGGTTCCACCCCAGATCACAGAGCCTGTTTGCCAGTCGACGACCTCACCTTCACGCGTTACGCGCTTACCGTTGGACTCCATATCCACCTGTTGCAGGTGGTTTGGTAAATCCTGCAGGTATTCGTCATAGCTCAATACCGCATGAGACTCAGCGCCGAAGAAATTCTGATACCAAACACCCAGCATGCCGAGCAGAACCGGCAGGTTTTCGGTCAGTGGTGCCGTACGGAAATGCTCATCCATGTCATGAGCACCCTGTAACAGGGCTTCAAAAGTCTCGGTGCCGAGCACTATCATCTGTGCCAGACCGATAGCGGACCACAAAGAATAACGACCGCCGACCCAGTCCCACATCGGGAACATGTTTTCTTCTTCAATGCCAAATTCAGTCGCCGCCGGAATGTTGGTAGACACTGCCACGAAGTGATTCTTTACTTGCTCTGGTGTGCCACCTTGCTGCAGGAACCACTCGCGCGCGGCCTGAGCATTCTTCAATGTTTCGAGCGTGCCGAAAGATTTTGAAGCGACGATGAACAGCGTGGTTTCAACATCCAGTCCTTTGACCGTTTCCGCAAAATCGGTCCCGTCGATGTTGGCAATGTATTTCAGATCGTAACCTTCATTCCAGTAAGGTTTGAGCGCGTCCGAAACCACTTTCGGTCCCAGAAACGAGCCACCGATACCAATGTTGACGATCGTACGCAGTTTTTTCCCGGTATAACCTGCGAACTCACCGCTGTGGACTTTAGCCGTAAAGGCTTTCATTTTCGCGAGGGTTGCGTTGACGGTGTCGGTGACGTTTTCCCCGCTTACCCTGATTTCCCGGTTTGAGCGGTTGCGCAGCGCAATGTGCAGTGCAGGGCGGTTCTCAGTCTTGTTGATCACAGCACCGGAAAACATGGCTTCAATAGCTTCAGGCAAATGCGCTTCTTTGGCCAATGCCATCAGTTTGGTTAGGGTGTCGTCGTTAATTCGGTTCTTTGAGTAATCCAGAGAAATACCGGCTGCACTGACGTTGTAGCGGTTAAACCGTTTCGGATCTTCCCGGAACATGTCGCGCATATGCACATTTTCAATGGCTTTCTGATGTTCGGTCAATGCTTGCCAAGCGGGCAATTGAGTCGGTTTCTGAGACATAGCTGCTATTCCTGAGCCGAGGGTGATAAATTGGGCTGTAATTTAATTACAAATTGACTCGGAAAACCACCTTAGTTTGGTTGGTTTTTGACATCTATCAGGCGAAATTCGGAAATTAATGACATTAACGGTGATGATGAGACCGGTTATGGGTGCCCGGTAACCTGTTCAATGGTCAGGTATATTCTCGGCTGCGAAATATCTGATAGAGTCGCTGTTTTATGCAGAGGGCAATTCGTTGTTTGTTTACGTTAAGTCCGCCTGGCGTGGTAATTACAGCCAAGGTGCTCTGTTCTGGGGTGGCATTATGGTCCCGGTGTTGTTGGCTCAAGGGTTGGGCGCGGTGTTAGTTGTGTTTAACCTGTTGCAGGACCCGGTATTGTCGACACGACTCTGGTTGCTGTCCGCACTGTTCTTTATCTGTATCTACTTGCCGTGGGCTTTTGTGGTTTCCTTGCGTTCAATCATAGTTCACATCCGAGCCCTGCAAGAAATGACCGCGGGATTGATATTGGTTGTTTTATGGGTGCTGATGCTCAGTTATTGCGGCGTACAGATTTCCCGATCATTATCGGTATTTCAGCGCATGGCTGTGATCGCTTTGGAACAGGACCGGCGAAAGGCCGAATTCCATGTTGTGGATCAAGACCTGTTTGTTGACGGTTTCGTAGGCTACGGCGACCCTCGCCGTTTACGCCAGTGGTTGCGAGATTATCCAGAACTGAATCGGGTCGTCTTCAATGTGTCGGGCGGCCACCTTTACGAAATAAGACAGTTTGCCCGGCTAATTGCTAAGCGCAAGCTGAATACCCATGTGGACGGCGATTGTCTGCAGAACTGCCTGATTGCCTATGCCGGTGGTTATTTGCGTACGGCGGGATCTCAAGCGCATTTCAATTTTGAAAAGCAAGGCGGTTATACCAACGGTTATCGCTCCTCATGGATTATCTCGCGGGAGCAGGAAAAGGATCGGGAATTTTTTCTCAGCCGAGGGGTCAGCCTGGTCTATAGCTTCAAGCTGTTTTACAGCAACGCTGACGGCGTGCCGTATGAACACCCGGTAAAAACGCTGCGGGCGCATAATGTGATTAATCGGGATCAAGCCTGAATCGAATAGACAAATTAACGGGGCGCAAAGCCCCGTTTTTTGGTATGTCGTCACGCAGTACTGCGTCACGACAACCGCCGATATTGCCTTGCGGTTTTCATCTGCCCGCAAATTTATTCGGCGAGTTGTACCGGAATTGCGTTAGCGGTGTGACTGACGGTGTTGTCCGAATTCATATACACCATGCTGGGTTTAAACGATTCCAGTTCCGGTGCACTGAAATTGGCGTAGGCGCAGATGATAATGCGGTCACCGACATTGGCTTTATGTGCTGCGGCGCCATTGACTGAAATAATGCCTTCGCCGTCTTCGCCACGAATGGCGTAGGTGGTGAAGCGCTCCCCATTGCTGATGTTGTAGATTTGAATCTGCTCGTATTCGCGAATGCCGGCAAGGTCCAGCAGGTCGCCGCTGATGGCACACGAACCTTCGTAATCGGGCACAGCGTGCGTCACGCGAGCCTGATGCAGCTTCGCTTTTAACATAATGAGATCCATGGCGTTCCCCTTTAATGCATGTTCGGTATTGACGTAACCGAAATCTAATAACAGCCAATTGATGCCAAAGACATCATTAAATTTGCAGTGGTCGGTCTTGCTGCTTTCGTTAGCGGCACTACCGGTCTACTGTAAACGCAATATTGTCAATTAACCGAGCTTTGCCCAGATAGGCTGCGGCCAGAATAACCAATTGGGTATCCTTATCGGTCGCAGGTTCCAGATCACTTTGCCGACTAATATTGAAATAGTCTGGCGTCAGACCCGCGTCGTGCAAACGTTGTTTGGCCCGTCTGGTCAGTTCCGCAAAGCTCGCGCCGCCAGATTGTATTTCTTTCATGGTATCTTGCAATGTTTTGTACAGCACCGGTGCCACTTCGCGTTCGTCGGCCGTTAAATAGTTGTTGCGCGAACTGTGCGCAAGACCGTCGTCAGCACGACCGGTGTCTACCCCGATAATGCTGATTGGCAGGAACAGATCGTCCACCATGGAGCGAATAACGGTAAATTGCTGGTAGTCTTTTAAACCGAATACAGCAACATCCGGCTGAACCTGGTTAAACAGTTTCAAGACTATCGTGGCGACACCCACAAAATGGCCTGGGCGGCTTGAGCCACAATGCAAGGTTGTGATTTTATCGACCGATACCCGGGTTAAATCCGGGGCAGGGTACATGATGTCGTTGTTGGGCAGGTACAGCAGTCCACAGCCGTCGGCAATCAGATGTTTCTTATCCGCTTCCAGAGTTCTTGGGTACCCGGATAAGTCTTCATTTTCCCCGAACTGTGTAGGGTTTACGAAAATGGACGCTACGACAAAATCGGCGTGTTGCAGCGCTGTTTTTACCAGCTTCAGGTGGCCTTCATGTAAATTGCCCATGGTGGGTACAAACGCGACGGTTTTACCCTGAGCGCGCACGGCGGCCAGTTCTGCGCGTAAATCTTGCAGGTTGTTGACTGTTTTCATGTTGCTTACTCGAATGCGTGGTCGGCGTTCGGGAATCGGCCCGATTTAACGTCGTCCTTGAACGAGGTTACGGCATTTTCCCAGGTATTGGCTTCTGCCATATAATTTTTGACGAACTTTGGCAAACGGTGTTGTGTCAATCCGAGCATGTCATAACAAACCAAAACCTGACCGTCGGTGGCGGCGCCGGCACCAATACCTATAACCGGAACAGGGACGGTTTCTGTAAGGGCTTTGGCAAGATCCGAAGGCACGCACTCCAGCAAAATAAAGTCGGCTCCGGCCTCGGCTAATGCCAGGGCATCATTAATCATGACCTGGGCAGCGCCTTCTTCCCGCCCCTGAACTTTGTAACCACCAAATTTATTGACCGATTGCGGTGTGAGACCCAAATGTAAACAGCTGGGAATGCCAGCTCGGGACAGCGCGGTGACGGTATCGCATAGCCAGGCTCCGCCTTCCAGTTTGACCATGTGGGCTCCTGCTTGCATCAGCAGGCCAGCGTTTGCGAGCGCTTGGTCGACGGAACCGTAACTGTTAAATGGCATGTCTGCTACCAACAGTGAGCCCTGATTGCCACGGCTGACGGCCTGAGTGTGATAGACCATCTGTTCAACCGTGACGGGTAGTGTCGACGATTGACCCTGAACGACCATACCCAAAGAATCACCCACGAGAATCGTTTCAATGCCCAGCGAAGAAAACATAGCTGCGAAGGTGGCATCGTATGCCGTCAACATGGTGAACTTTTCACCATCTTTGACCAGTTGCTTGATGGAGGAAACCGTAATTGCTTTTGGCATAACTCAGCGCCTGTTTTTTAATAAGGTGCGAATGGTTGCTATTGTGGCTTTATAAGTCAAGTAACTGACGTGATCCAACGTCAGTGAAACTGTAATGGATCAAATAACCTGTATGTTTTGATCGGAAACGGACGTGAGCCATTCGGTTATTGACTTGCCCTGCAGCTGAAAGTCGGCGTTCAAATCCACTAAAGGTTGAAGTACAAAGGCACGTTCATGGGCTCTCGGGTGGGGGACGGTCAGCGTTGCGGTATCGCTGTAAAAACCTTCAACCCAAATAATATCCAGATCCAGGGTACGAGGACCCCAGCGGACTTCACGGGTACGGCCGGCTTCAGCCTCAATGCGTTGAAGCGCCTGAAGCAGTGCTTCCGGTTCGAGTCGGGTTTCAAAGGCGCAAACCGCGTTCAGGTAATCCGGCTGGTCTGCCGGTCCGCCGATGGCTTGCGATCGGTACCAGCGGGATGTGCGCAGCCCTGAGGTTGTGGGCAATTGTTCAATCTTGCTCAGGGCATTTGAAACAAAGTTGTCAGACACCCCGAGATTGCTACCCAGCGCGACAAATACCTGACTCATGATTCAGGCGTTTGGCGTTTTCTGGGTGGACGGCGACGACGTCGTTTTTGAGCGGGTGGGTTATTTTGCAGGTTGGCGACCATGCTTTGTCTGGCTTCGCCATTTGTTGCCTGGTAGTCGGTCCACCATTGCCCCAGCCCGTTCAGTTGCTCACCGGCGTCTTCACGCAAAATCAAGAAATCATAAGCAGCACGGAAACGCGGATGGCCCGCTATCTGTTCTGCTCGGTTGGCCCGTCGCTTGGGCAATCGCAGTTGCATGTCCCATATCTCTTTCATCGGGATTGAGAAACGTTTGGGAATGGCAATGGTCTTTACCTGACGTTCCAGTACCTGAGCCATGGCTTTGTGCCAGGCGGGGATTTCAGGTGTGCCCATATCTATATTGTGTTGGGCGCTTTCACGCACCGCTGGCCACAACAAAGCGGCATACAGGAACGCCGGTGTTACCGGCTTGCCACTGTTGATGCGGGCATCGGTGTTGCGCAGTGCAATGTCAATAAAGGTGGCGTAATGGTCGTCTTCGACGCAATTAAGAACCTGATGGGTTTGTGGCAGTAGCGGCTCTACGATGTCGTATTTTTGCATCAGTTCCCACGTGTCTCGACCTTGGCCAGACATCAGTAACTTAAGCAATTCGTCAAACAGACGCGCTGGTGCGATATGGGTGAGCAACGGTGCCAGAGTGTTGATCGGCGTTTCGGTCGCCGGTTCAATATTGAATCCCAGCTTTGCGGCAAAGCGTATCGCTCGCAGCATTCTCACCGGGTCTTCGCGATAGCGGGTCTCCGCGTCACCAATAATGCGGATGACTTTATCCTGCAAATCCTGCATACCTTGAGGATAAGCCTTGATGGAGAAATCTTTGGCGGTGTAATACATCGCGTTAATAGTGAAGTCTCGGCGCTTGGCGTCGTCAGCCAGCGAGCCATAAACGTTATCACGCAGTAACAGACCTTCGGCGGACTGCTTGTGATCGGAATCGCTTTCATCGGCTTCGCCACGAAAGGTGGTCACTTCAATAATTTCACGTCCAAAGGTGACGTGAACGATGCGGAAGCGGCGCCCGATAATGCGTGAATTGCTGAATAGTTTGCGAATGTTCTCAGGTGTGGCATCGGTGGCAACATCAAAGTCTTTCGGGTTCAGTCCGAGTTGCAGGTCGCGTACGCAACCACCCACGAGATAGGCTTCATGTCCGGCGTTCTGTAGCCGGTACAAGACTTTAAGCGCGTTATGGCTGATGCCTTTGCGGGAAACCGAGTGTTGATCCCGTTCGATTGAAATCAATTGATGCGCTTGTTCTGGCTGCTTGAGCCAACGTTTTATCCACTTAACGACCATGTATTTGGAATTCTGTCTTTGGAGTGCAATTAAAAGAGCGCGAAGTGTATAGAAAATAGCAAAAATAGGCTACTAACGAATGGGAGAGATTAAAACACTGGAGAGACGAGCCAGCCGGCAAATTTTGCCGGCCGCAACAGCACTTTCCGCAGGTGGTGTTGAGCTTATTATTCTTGTTGGTTTTATTATTGTTTTTATTTACTCATTTATTATTAGCTGCCCCTTATTCTTGTTTTTAGGCGGGGCTGCTTTTCTTGGTAGTGCCCGGTTTTTGTTTTTGTTGGTGGGCGTACCTGCTTTGCGCGGTAAGTATTGCAGATGCTGTGCCAAAAGTAATTTATCCTTATATATCAATAGCTTATAAATGTCTGGCTATTTGGTGTACAGATTTCGTATGGGCCGTTGTTACCGTAAGTTGCAAAGGTGTAACACTTTTATGGTAACTGTTACGGTTTGGATGAGATGAATAGGCGAATTTAACCTGTTGTTACAAACCAGGTGGAAATGAAGGGTTAATACCGGGGATAAGCCGTTTGTCTGACAGAATTCAGTGTCGGTGTTGAACGAACTGTTATAAACGCGCTGGGCAGGCCAAGGGGTAACACCGGGCGAGTGTTTCGCTGCACAGAGACGTGTATCGATGCCGGCGACAGACATGCCGCCGGTTTCAGGCCTATTAACCAGCCATCTTAATGGCGGCTTGCAAACGGCTTTGCTCTTGCTCAATGTACTGATAAAACGCGACGTCTTTCAATCCCAGTGCCGCATCTTGGTCGATGACAACCGTGACATTTGCGTGCATCTGTAAGATTGATGCTGGGCAATAGGCCGAGACTGGTCCTTCAATCGTATTTTTAATCGCTTCTGCTTTATCGGCTCCGGTTGCAATCAGCATAATCTGACTCGCTTCCATAATGGTGCCGATACCCATAGTCAACGACAGGTGTGGCTGGAACTCGCCGGGTTTAAAAAAGCGCCGGTTTGCTTCAACGGTGTCCTTGGTCAGCGTCTTGACGCGGGTGCGGCTGACAAGGCTCGAACTGGGTTCGTTGAAGCCGATATGTCCATTACGTCCAATGCCCAGAAGTTGCAAGGCTACGCCGCCGCGTTCGCGCATGTTGGCTTCGTAGTCAGCGCAGGTTTTCAATGGGTTTTTTGTCGAGCCGTCGGGTACAAAGGTGTTGTCCAGATCGATGTCTATTTCATTAAACAATTGCTGATTCATGAAGTAGCGGTAGCTCTGAGGGTGATCTCCAGTTAAGCCCAGATATTCGTCCAGATTGAAGGTGGTCACCTGTTTAAAGCTGACTTGCCCCTGTTGATAGGCTGTAATCAGGTTCTGATACAGTCGGATGGGTGACGAACCGGTCGCCAATCCAAGATTAGTATCTGGCTTTTTGTTGATGGTTTCGATGATCTGATTCGCACCGTAATGTGCAACCGACTCAGCATCGTTTAAGACTACAATTCGCATAAGTGCCCCTATCGTTGGAATTTGGATAAGCCGGCCTGCCAGACCTGCTGTACGTCGAGCTCATCGTTCAACAGACAGATATCTGCCGCGGCGCCAGGTACAAATGTTCCCACCTGCTCGCTGAGTTGCATAAACTGCGCAGGTACCCGACTGGCCATGGCGAGCACCTGTTCGATGGGTAATGCCAGGGTGTTCGCGCAATATTTGACGGCGTCTGCCAACGTAATAGCGCTGCCGGCGAGTTTGCCTTCTGCATTGACGAGCTGGCCGTTCATTTCTTCAATGGTTTCACCATAGAGTTCGAAAGTCTTCTGATCACTGCCAGCGGTGGCCATGGCATCACTGACCAAAAAAACCTTGTCGTAACCTTTTGCCTCGATCGCCAGTTTCATGGTGGTGTTGTGCACATGTATGCCATCGGCGATTAAACCCGCCCAGGTATCCTTTAGTTCTAGTGCGGCGCCCACGACACCCGGTTCGCGCCCGGTCATCGGGCGCATTGCGTTGTATAGGTGGGTAAATCCGCGCAGTCCCGCTTGATGCGCGTTGATAACGTCATCGTAGCAGCCATTAGTGTGCCCAGCGCAAATGAGGACCCCCAGTTTAGCGATCCGTGCAATGGTGGCGGTATCGACCTGTTCAGGTGCCAGAGTGAGAATAGCAGGCAGTGTGGCGAGTTTGTTCAACCATGACCAATCTTGCTCGTTGGGCGTTCGAATTTTGTCACTGCGGTGCACGCCATTTTTTTGCAAACTGAAAAACGGTCCTTCCACATGAATGCCCAGAATTCCGGCGACCTTATCTTTTGCCTCGATGGCAACCTCAACAGCGCGACTGGTGACAGTAGCATCATCGGTAATCACAGTTGGCAGAATATTGGTGACCCCGAATGGCAACATGGCGTTCGCCATGGTTGCGAGGGTACTCATATCAGGCGAGTTGTTGAATTGCGCTCCACCGGCGCCGTTGATCTGTAAGTCAATAAACCCAGGTGACAGAATGCCACCTTTCAGCTGGATCAGTTCATAGTCGTCCGGCACCACAGACTCGTCTGCAATGGCCACTACACGGCCGTTTTCTATCTGTAGCACCGCATTGTCGTGGAAACAGAATCCATCAAAAATGCGGGCGCCGGACAAAGCATATTTCATGATTGTTGTCTCTTCTTAACTCAATTTTAATTCGGTTACGAAGTCGTAAATGTCGCCTCGGTACCAAGAGCGAGTGTATTCCACTGGGGAACCGGCCTGACTAAAGCCCTGTCGCTCGATATACAAAACGGCGTCGCCCGGAACCAGCTTCAGTGCTTCGGCAACGGCGTTGTCTGCGTTTTGGGCGGTCATGGTTTGTAGTGCCCGCACTGGTCGCGCACCACTGTCATTTAACTTCGTATACAAAGAGTCCTGAACGGACTCAGCATCGGCAATGATCGTCGCCGGCACGCTGGCAATCTCATAGGCCATGGGGGTATCACTGGCGTAACGAACACGTGTGAACCGGCTGACAAGGCTTCCAGGAGACAGATTCAAGGCCATGGCTTCTTTAGGGGATGCTTGTACCGTGACCCGGGCCACCCAGGTGGATGAGGGTTTCATACCACGCGAGATCATGTCTTCGGTAAAGCTGTTCAGAACCGCGAGGTTTTTGTGAATGGATTGTTTGCTGCCGCGCGTTACCATGGTGCCTGCACCCTGGCGTTGAATCAGTAATCCTTCGCGTACCAGGCTTTCGATAGCTTTGCGTACGGTAACCCGAGACACGCCAATGGCTTCAGCCAGGTCCCGTTGCGGTAGAATGAAATCGCCGTCTTCGAGCATGCCTTCGTGAATCGCCTGTGTCAGCGATCTGGCTAATTGTGTGTAAAGTGAACCATTTCGATTTCCATCAGGGCGGAGAAAGTCGATGAGTTCCTGATCTTTTCTTATTTTTGTATTCATGCTTGATTCCTTTTTTTGGCAAATTGCAAAGCGCCAGATAGTGCATCCCCTTGAGACGAGGTGATGATCTTCTGTAGTCTCTCAGGGAGTTGAGTAGTTACCCAATCGGCCAGTCCTCCCATCAAACACAGCGGGTGACCGTCGATGTGCAAAGCATCTATCTGGCGGCTCAGCAAGGTTACTTGTTGCTGCACAATCTCTACAGCGACTGGATCGTGCTGGTTGAATGCGTTTAGTACCAGAGGTGCAAATTCGCCATAATTGCCGGAGCTGGCGTGTTGCGACCAGCTGATTAATGACTCCGGCAGATGGTCAAAATGCTGCCATATCATATCGGCCAGCAAGCTGTTTGTAATCAGGCTGTCGTGCTGGTTAATGGCGGCGCGTACAGCCTGCTGTCCCAGCCAAGCGCCACTGCCCATGTCGTCGAGCGGAAAACCCCAGCCGCCGACCTGTTGCCATTGACCATTGCGATAGGAAATACCAATCGCGCCCGTACCAATAATGAAAATGGCGCCTTCTTGGCCGCCGTGTGCACCAAGGCAGGCTATTTGGGCATCGGTCAACAACTGAAAATTTGGAAAACCGTGAATCAGCGCTTTGAATTGTGTCGCGCATGAGGTCACTTCTGCCCCTGCCAGCCCAGCGACAATATGGCTGTCCTGCAACGCTTGTTGGCTCAGCGCGGCCTGTTGATTGGCCAATGCAATGGCATCCTGTACCGATTGCCAGGCCAGTTCGTGATTCTGAAAAACATTTGCACTGCCGGCCTTGCCTTCACCTAAAATGAGACCATTAGCGTCGGCAATGCGAGCCCGGCAACTGGTGCCGCCGCCATCAATACCAATGTAGTATGGGGTTACCGTGTTCATCGAGAGCGCTTTTGTTGGCTTAATTTTTACTAAGGGTACGACCTTTTGTGGATTTTAACAATACCAATCTAATACCATTGTCGAAATAAATGGAAATAACTATGCATGTCGATGCAAAAATAGAGATATCACACCAGTCAGAGGGTGATTTTATTATCTTGGGGCTCACTCCCACCCATGAACTGTCCGGATTATTTCCGATCCTGTGCTTTTCAATCGCTTTACCGATACAGGAAGGTTCGGTCAGCGGTGGTCAGCTTATTGAACGGCAGGGTGATTGGCATCGCGTTGTTCTGGATCGACCTTTTACTGGCAGAGAAGAGACTCAGATTGGTTTCAAGCTGGGTACGTCATTGCGTAAAGCAACGGATTACCCAGAAGGCTTGTATCTGGAGAGCGATCAGCAGCGTATTGAGGTTCTGTTGCCGAAGCCAGTCAACCGCACGGCAAACGCGATTTTGCCGTTATCAAATACACGCCCTGCATTTATTCCGGCCTGTGACCAGTCGTTTACCGAGCATCGGATTTCCGCGCCGACATCCTTGAACATGATGGGCTCATTGTGGAACGTCGCTTGGCTACAACGGCTGTTTAAGCGATTGCAGATGTCCGTGGATATGGATGATAGGCAGGGCTGGCCTGTCGAATACCAACAGAACACCAGGCAGGTTACCGCTTTTCATCTGAGCCTTTCCGAGCGGGGCGCTCGTTTGTCGTATCGTGATAAATCCGGCTTCCTGCAAGGTCAGGCTTATCTGGCTCAGTTTCTGATGCAGTGGCTGCTTACGGGCGTCAGCGTGTCGTGCGAGTTGAGTGGGTCTGCAAAGTATCCCTACCGCGGTGTGCATCTGGACGTTGTTCGACATTTTTTCAGTGCTGCGCAGATTCAAGATTGGTTAGATATTTTTGCGTTATACCATTTCAACTACTTTCATTGGCATTTGACGGACGATGACGGCTGGCGAATAGCCAGTAATGCGTTCCCAGAGTTGACGGAACTAGGAGCTTGGCGCGGACCAGACAGCGCTTTGCCACCTCAAATGGGTACCGGATTGCATCGCTATGGCGGCATTTACAGTGCCGAAGAGGTCAGCGCTTTAGTGGAACATGCCCTTCAGTTGGGTATTCAGGTTATGCCAGAAATGGACCTGCCCGGTCATGCCAGAGCGCTGTTAAAAGCCATTCCGTCCCTAGTGGAGTTGGCAGATCGATCCGAATACCGCAGTGTTCAGCACCACAATGACAATGTCATAAACCCGGCATATGGCGACACGATCGAGATTATTGAAACGCTCATTAAAGAGTGGTGTGCCTTATTTCCGGCACCTTTGTTTCATATTGGTTCGGATGAAATTCCCAAGGGAGTTTGGCAACAATCGCCCGCCGCATTGGAATGGTCGAAGCAAACCGGTCGTGCCATTCCGCAATTGCAGGGAGCGTTTCTGCATCATGTTGAATCTTGCCTGTCGGCGCAGGGTAAAACCATGGCAGGCTGGGAAGAGGTGGTTGATGGTGGTGGCACCAGCACAAAAACCTGGGTTTTCTCATGGCAAGGAACGCAAGCTGGGTTGGAAGCCGCCCAAGCTGGGCATCCGGTGGTCATGACGCCTGCACAATACTGCTATTTTGATCTGGCCCGGACAGAAGCATTCGACGATCCAGGATACTGGTGGGCAGGAACCGTAGATCTGGAAAAAGCATACCAATATGAGCCGGAAGCGGGCTTTGATGCGGAATCGGCTGCCAGAATTCAAGGTGTTCAGTACTGTTTATGGACAGAATTGGTCGAAACGCCGGCTCAGGCCGAGTTTATGTGGTTTCCACGGCTGCTTGCCGGGGCTGAAGTGGTATTTGGAAGTAATACCAATTTCAGTTTTGAGTCCTTTAAAACACGTGCGGACGTGCATGCTCAACTGCTTTTACGGCTTGGTATTGACCTTAAAGCCTAGTGATGGGGTAAATAATTTTCCTTATTTATCAGTGGGTTATCCATTTTTTGATAAGAAAGTTGGTTTTTTTTCTGCGATTCAGTTGCCTGTGGTTTTTATTGGTATTATATTGGTCTGCACTCCATGAGTGATAACAACAAAAGAGGCTTACATGAAACTTCTAAAAACCACCTTAATCGCAGCTACCGCTGCCGCAACATTAGCAACATCTGGTATGGCATTGGCTGATACAACTCTTGAGTTGTATACATGGCGAATCCAGGATCAGGAGTTGTTTGATTATATTAACGAAAACAACCTGATTCCTGGCGTTAAAATCCACGCGAATGTCTATCCTGGCGCGGATGAGCACGAAACCAAGCTGCGAATTGACTTCCAGACGAACCGTCCTGACCTGTACCACGCGAAAGCGGGCACTGCCTGGATTCAACCTTGGATTGACGCGGGTGTTGCTGCTCCGGTAACAGACCTGGGTGTGGATCTCAGTGATTTCTCTGATGCGGCATTGTTTGGCGCAACCGGTGCAGACGGTAAAGTGTATGGTGTGCCTTTCGTTATGCAGATGGAATCTATCCTGTATAACAAAGCGGTTGTGAAGAAAGAGCCTAAAAACCTGAAAGAGCTGGAAAAACTGTTTGCTGACCTGAAAAAGCAAGGTATTACACCTCTGCACGTCGATGGTCGTGACGGTTGGTACCTGAACCAGGTTCTGCACGAAGCTGTGTTGGCCGGTATGACTTCTGACGACTGGGCTCAGAAAGTTGTCGCAGGTGAAGCCTGTTTCACAGATGACGTTTATGTTAATGCATGGGAAACGTTCAAGTCTTGGCAGGATAAAGGCTACATGAACGCTACTCCGTTGGCGGACGATTACGGCGCGATGCGTACCGGTGTTGCACTAGGTACATCTGCGATGATGATCGATGGTATCTGGTCTGCGACGCCTGCTTCTCCAATGTTTGAAATTGATCCAAGCCTGGAACTGGGTTACATGGCTCTGCCAGGTAAGAACAACAAGGTTTACGGTTTCATGGACGGTTATATTTCGTATAACCCGAACAGCGAGAAGCAAGACGCAATCAAGAAAGTTCTTGAGTTCTACACAACAAAAGAATTCTCTCAACTGTTCGCTGAAAAAGTGGAAGCAATTCCAGCTTCTTCACACAAAATCTCTGTTGATAATGACCGCGTAAACTCTGCTGCGGCGCTGATCGGTAAGAATGCATTGCCAGCACTGCCATTCTTCACGCCAGCTTTGAACAGCGGCGAGCCAACTTACCAGCAATTGACTGCAGCGGGTCTGCAAGAATTGTTGGGTGGCAAGACCACCGCGAAAGAAATGGCTGAGAAAATTCAGAAGACTCTAAACAGCCAAGGTTATGTTGGTGCAGCTAACTGCGCAATGTAATTGCTGAATGATCCGGGTCGCTGCTTCACAGCGGCCCTGATTTCCCGGCTTCAGCCAAGGAATCTCTGCATAAGTTTTGAGTTGAGATTGTCATCGCTTCGATCCACTCAGATTTTATCCAGAAACTCCTCAAAACAAAAACTCCCTAATTAGCAGAAGTCTTCTACTATGACACAAAGCAGCCTGACGCCAACTGAACCCGCAACTTCGTCCGAGAGGTCAGTAATGAACGAACAGAAGCAAACTCGTTTCAGTTACAGAACGATTAAAAATTTCCAGCGCACACTCCTTTTACTGCCGGGTGTTTTGCTCTATGGAATTTTCAACTTCACACCATTGATGATGATGGTGCCTACTTCATTACTGGACTGGCCAGGTATTGGTCCGAAAGAATTTGTCGGCCTGGATAATTTCAAGAAAATTCTGGGCAATGAATATTATCGCGACCAACTGCTCAACGCGTTGTCCCAAAACGTTCTGTTTTTTATTGTGATCATTGGTACTTTTCTGGTGATCGGGACGAGCTTGGCGCTGTTGTTAAGCTTCAAGACCTATGGCCGTAAGTATTATCAAATTATCTACTTCCTGCCTTACCCGATGGCCGGTGCCGCGGTCGCGTATTTGTTAAACCTGTTTGTGAATCCGCGTGGTCCACTGAACGCCATTATGATGCAGTTCGGACTCATTGATTCACCGATTCCATTCTTGGGCTCTGAAGATACCGCGTTAACAACGTTGGCGCTGTTCTACTCCTGGCACCGTATGGGTTTTGCCATCATGTTGATTCTGTCTGGTATTTTGGCGGTGCGGATCGATCTGTTGGAAGCCTCGATGCTCGATGGAGCTAACCGTTGGCAGTCGATTAAAAACGTGGTGTTTCCGGTGTTAGGACCAGCCTTTATTTTGATCACGGTTATCATCATGGTCGATGTCTTTAACAACGCCGACTACACACTGTTGATCATGGGCGCTGAAGCTGGACCGTTCCGCTCTACCGATATCATGGGGACCTTCCTGTACCGTTCCGCATTCGGTGCCTCTGCCGCTTCGTCAGACGCAAACTTTGGTATGTCCGCCGCGATCGGTTTGATAACCACCATCATGATTTTGCCAGCAGCACTTTTCCTGGCACTGAAAAATTTCAGAAATAAGTAAGGTGAGGCAGTAACCATGGATAAGATTTTTAAACTCAGTAAAAAAGAACAGGTTATCGTGCAGTTTATTATGATTGCCTGGGCTATCGTGGTCTTGGTACCTTTCCTCTCCGCCGTTTTGAATGCATTGAAACCTAATGTGGGCGCGGTTTTTCGCGACCCCTTTGGTCTGCCCGATCCAGTGACCTGGGGGAATTTTGCCAAAGCTTGGGTCAATGCTAATTTTGGTCGTTATTTTGCCAACTCAGCTTTTATTGCACTGACCAGTGTCGCGATTGTGACCTTTGCCTCCAGCACAACCGCCTTCGTTCTGGCACGCATGCCGTTTAAAGGCAGCACGATTATTTTTATTGGCTTTATGATTGGCGTTATCGTGCCAATTCGCCTGGCGCTGGCGCCGTTGTTTGATACGGTTCGCGCGCTCGGTTTGCTGGACACCTTGTGGTCCGTCATTCTGGTGCAGGCCGCCAGTATGATGCCGGTGGCGGTGTTCATTCTGGTTTCTTTTTTCCAGAATATTTCCAAGGAAATTGAAGAAGCGGCCATCATGGACGGTGCCATGCCTTTTACCGTGTACTGGAAAATCATGCTGCCATTGATTCGTCCGGCATTGGCGACCATTGCCTTGCTGACGTTCGTGCAAGCGTGGAATGAATACTTCCTGCCTTTGATCTTCATTCAATCGGAAGAACTGTATCCGTTGACACTTGGACTGAACCAATTTAACCGTCAGTTTTCCATTCAGTGGCACATGATGTTTGCCGCGATCCTGATCATGATGGCGCCGACCATTATTGCCTTTATCCTGGCCTCAAAGCAGTTTATTTCGGGCTTAACACAGGGTGGGGTCAAAGAGTAATTTGGCGTAAACGCCGCACAGAGTTTTTCATCTGGGTCATGTTGATGACTAATTTTCACCCCGACTGGTTCGGGGTTTTTTTGTCTGCAAAAAGGGGTCAGTCGAATGGGCATAAACGGAAAGCCGGAGTTGCCTCGCTCAAGTGTTTCACAAAACCACTGTTATGAGGACGATGCAGGCTGGCACGTCAGGGTTATGATTCGTTCTGTCTTTTGCTATTGGGACAGCCATTGACCGCGAGACACGTACGGAACTTGAATAGCACGAATGAATACATACGAACTTCTAACTCAGGACACTAGCGTGCAGCCGACGCGGAAGCGCTGACTTTTTTCGGCCGCGGAATACCGAGGCGTTGACGTCTTTCCCACAGGCACTTTCGACTAATGCCGAGCTTATGGGCCAATTCTGTTTCGGACATATTGTCTTGGTGTTCGACAACGAAATGTTGGAAGTAGTCTTCCAGGGAAAGGTCTTCGGCGCTGTCATCGGTGATCGTCGACACGGGTTCAACATCTTGACGACTTTCCTGCGGGGACACCAAGGTGTCTGGTACCTGCCAGTCTTCATCGGCCAAGCCAAGATCAGCAACGGTTATTTCGCCATTATCAGCGAGGATCAAGGAACGCTGAATGGCATTTTCGAGTTCCCGCACATTGCCGGGCCAATCGTATTGGGCCATGACGTTGCGGGCTTCCTTGGAGAGTCGGATCGGGCTTTCGATTTTCAACCGTCGACTGTGTTTGCTGACCAAATGATCGGCGATCTCAAGCACGTCACTGAGTCGTTCGCGCAATGGCGGGAGCGCTATTTCAATCACCTGCAGCCGGTAATACAAATCTTCCCGAAACAGGCCTTCTTTGACAAGTTTCTTCAAGTTTCGATGAGTTGCCGCGATCAACCGGACATCGACTTTGCGCGCGTGCACAGAACCCACCCGGCGGACTTCGTTTTCCTGCAAGACGCGCAGTAACCGGGCCTGGGCTTCCATGGGTAATTCACCAATTTCATCCAGAAACAAAGTGCCGCCTTCGGCAGCTTCAACAAGACCTTGCCGAGCTGCCGTGGCTCCGGTGAAGGAGCCCTTTTCGTGACCAAAGAGTTCAGACTCTATTAGGCTTTCGGGGATCGCAGCGCAATTGACGCACACCAATGGGTGATCTTTGCGCAGGCTGTGTTGGTGAATGGCGCGTGCAGCCAGCTCTTTGCCGGTACCGGATTCACCTTGAATCAGTACCGTAATATCGGCGGGGGAAACGCGCAGAATACGGCGGTAAAGGGCTTGCATCGGTGCACAGCTGCCGACAAGGTCGCCGAGCGCGGAGCGGTTACCGTCTTCGGCGACGTAGATTTCATCGTCGATATCACTGAGATCGGGGACTTTCTTTGCGCCTTTGTTGGACCGTGCATCCTCAATAATACGACGCACGGTACGGATCATGTCTTCGTGATCAAATGGTTTGGCAATGTAGTCCACCGCCCCCATTTTCATCGCATCGACCGCAGAACGCATACTGGCGTAGCTGGTCATAATCAACACGGGGGTGTCTTTAGCGGCGGTAATCAGGTCGGTTCCCGGTGCACCCGGTAGGCGTAAATCGGAAATGATCAGGTCAAAACTGTTCAGGTCATTCTGACTGGCTTCGGTGACGGATTCAGCCTCCGTTACTTTATAGCTGTTGCGCTCCAGTAATCGTTTTAAGGCTGAGCGAATAATGCTTTCGTCTTCAACGATTAGAATGTTACCCATATAGCTGACTCCGATTGTTGTCTAAACCATCAAGTATTTCATTATTTCGACCCGAATCTGTCGAAAACGTCATAACTGATCACTGTTAGGTGTTACCCGAGGTAACATCGACATGTAAGGGTAACCGAATCGTGAACTGAGTTCCAATGTCTTCCAGAATAAATGCGGGTGATTGCACACTGATGTGACCGTAATGCTCTTCAACAATCGTGTACGACAGGAACAGGCCCAAACCAGTGCCTTTACCTACTTCTTTGGTGGTAAAGAATGGGTCAAAAATATGGTCAATGTTTTTCGGATCGATGCCGGTTCCGCGATCAACCACGGTGATGTTCACCGTTTCCCGGGCGTATTCCGGTTCGGCATCGACCACAACCTTTTCCAGCCGGGGGCTGGCATCACGGGCGTTACCCAACAGGTTGATGAACACTTGCGACAGGCGCTGCGGTTCACAGATGACCAGCAGTTCCGGGTCTACCTTATTGACGAAGGTGATTTGTTTTTCATCCCTCGATAAAGAGAGCAGATCGATCGCTTCCTGCACGACACTGTGCAGGCTGTGTGGAATATGCTCACTTTTGCCCTTGTTTTGACCTGCGTGTGAGAAGTTGATCAAAGATCGTACAATTTTCGTGACGCGATCGGCTTGATGGCGGATCTGATTGCCAATTTCGGCGACTTCTTCTTTGCTTTCGGCGTATTTCAGGTCTTGTGCCAGACAATCGATCCCGGTGATCGGATTGCCGATTTCATGAGCAACCCCAGCCGCCAACCGACCAATGGACGCCAATCGTTCGGAGTGCACCAACTCTGATTCAAGCATCTTGTGCTCGGTTTCGTCCTCCAGCAGCACAATTATGCCTTCATTCAGGTCGCTGCTGGACTGACCAAACTTCGTTCGATGCAAACTGAACCAGCGTTTACCGGATAGATCGTTCGGATCGTCCTGTTCTATGGTGATTTTTTCTTCCCGTCCTTTGATAAAGCTGTCGATCAGGTCGTACCATTGGCCGGGCAGCAAGTCGATCTTGGCACCAATGGCCTGTTCCTCATCTATTCCGGTGAGTTCCGCCATTAGTTCATTCCACAGCAAAATCTCTCCGTCGATAGTGAGTGAGCACACACCAATGGGCAAACGGTAAAGAGTTTCACGGTGATGCCGACGCAAGCGGTCCAGTTCTGCGGACATACCACTGAGTTGATAGTGGTAGTTGTCCAGGTTCTGCTCGAGAAAGTGGATGTCTTCATGACGTACAGCTTCGACCTGCTCATAGGGCAAATACCGACTGACCATCGCTTGAGCGACAGACGGTCCCATAATGCCGGACAGGTTTGCTTCCAGCGTATCTCTGAGACGACGTAATGCGTAGGGGCGGTATTCACTGAGGTCGAGTTTCAGTTGTTTTAACGCCCGGCGAACTTCCCGCTCGGCCATGACCTGACCTAAAGGCTTGCTCAGTGAATCGATAAATTCTCGGGCGTTCTTTGCTTTTAAGGGGATACGCTGCCGTCGGTCAACGGAGCTGATAACACAGATTTCGGCTGCGTTTTTTTCCTCCGGTGAGGTCTTGGTCATCAGAGATACCAGTACAAAGGCGGCGGAATTCAACGCAATAGAACTGAAAACCACAAAGGTCCAGTTGTCCCGGTCGAGCGCAAAGTGCAAGGGCAATCGACCCGATAGCGACAGGCTGTCAACGATAACCGGCCATAGTTGCATCACAAACCAAAAACCGAGGCCTAAGATGGCGCCGACAATGAACCCTTTGCGGTTTGCTTTGCTCCAGAACAACAAACCCAATAATCCAGGGGTCATCTGCAGCAAGCCGATGTAAGACGTGATCAATAGTGTCGATTGATTCTGCACCTGATTCAAGAACAGATAGAAGCTGAAGATCAGGGCAAACACCGCCCCGATCAGCATACGTCGCACCCATATCAGCCAGCGGTAGATGTCGACATCCATTCCCGGGCTGTAAAACGGTAAAATCGCGTGGTTCAGCAACATACTGGACAAAGAGAGTACAGCGATGATGGTAATCCCACAGGCTGCAGACAGGCCACCCAAGTAGGTTAGCCAAATCAGGGTTGGCGATTCCAGAGCGTAGCCGATGCTGAGCGTAAAGTATTCCGGGCTGAATCCGGAACCCGTGCGAATGCCTGCCCACATAATGGGAAAAACCGGTAAAGCCATTAAAAACAGATAGAGCGGGGCCGCCCATGTGATGAAGCGCAGCCGGTTTGGTTGGGAATTTTCGCGAAACAGGATCTGGAACAGATGCGGCAGCACCAACGGCGCACTGATAAATAACAATAACAGTGAGAACCATTGCGTGGGTTTCAGGTCGGGGTTGATGGAACTGAAGTTGGCTGGTGCGGTGCGCACCCACTCTTGCATTTCACCGATGCCACCGCCGATCTTGAACACCGCCACGGCACCTATGAGTAAAAAAACCAGCAGTTTAAACAGAGCTTCAAACGCCAGAGCGAAGATTAAACCTGGATGTTTTTCACTGGGTTTAATGTCGCGGGTGCCGAAAAGAACGGTAATGTAAAGCAGAATAATGCTGACCAAACCGGCGATAAAACGGGTATGAGCATTCGGGTCCAGAATAACGATAACGTCGGTAATGGCCTGAATCTGTAATGCCAGCAAAGGCAGAATAGCAATGAAAACACCGCCCGCAGTTAAAAGCCCGACCCAGCGTGAGCGGTAGCGGAAGGCAAATAAATCGGCCAGTGATGACAGCTGATAATTTTTAGCCAAATTAAACAGCGGGCGGATCACAATTGCCGAAAACAGTAACAAAACAGACAGTCCGACATAAAAGGCAAGGTAGCCATGCTGAAGCTCGTAGGCCATGCCAATGCTGCCGTAAAAAGTCCAGGAACTGCAACTCACCCCAAAAGCGAGCACATAGACCAGTGGATGTTTGATGAATTGTTCAGATACTTTGCCCTTTTCGGCGAGGTAAGCGGCAAAGAAAAGCAATATTAGAAAAACGACGGCGCCGAAGACCAGAACCGGCCAATAGAAGGTCACGACGATTGCCCCCGTGAACGTTCAACCAGCGCGTTGACGATGATGCCAAACAGCCAGAATACAAACGGGACGTACCAAAATACCCGCGACTCCAACCAGTTAAAGGTAAAAGGCAGAATTAAATACAGTGGCAAAATAAGCAGTTTGATAAACATGATGACCAACGCGTTGATTGCGGCCTAAAAAGTGCGCGTAAGTGTACAGGGTGTTGGGTTTGCGGGCAAAAATAGGTGAATGTGATTGTGGTCAGGATGTGATTGAGCCAGCTGGGGCAACGCAGTCGCGTTGCCCGGTATTGGCGGCAGATATTATTCTGGGTCTGGGTAGTTTTGCTGAATCTCAATAAATTCATCCAAATGTTCGAAGAGCAGGTCAACCAGGTCGGGATCAAAATGCAATCCACGCTGTAATTGGAAATATTCTTCAACCCGTTTCATGTCCCACGGTGATTTATAGACGCGACGGGAGCATAAAGCATCGAACACATCGGCAATCGCGGTTATTCGACCAGCAATACCGATTTCATCACCTTTTTTACCTGCGGGGTAGCCAGTGCCATCCCAACGTTCATGATGATCCCTGGCAATCTCCGCACCGAGTTTCAGGAGCGGTTTGTCCGAAGAATGCAACATCTCATAGCCGACTTCTGAGTGACTCTTCATCACCTCCCATTCCTCGGCATCCAGCTTCGCCGGTTTGTTGAGAATGGAGTCGGGTATGGCTATTTTTCCGAGGTCGTGCAATGGAGCGGCTTCGCGGATTGATCGGGCGGTTTCCTGCGATAACCCGCACTTGGTGGCCAGGACAAAGCTGATTTCCGATACTCGCTTCAGGTGATACCCCGTCTCCTTGGATCGATGCTCGACAGCGTCGCCGAGTAGGTAAACAATTTCACGCTGACTTTCTTCGAGTAACGTGCGCAGCGAGATGTTTTCAAATGCAGTCAGTGCGTTGCGGCAGAACATCTGCAACAAATGGTTTTCCAGCTCATTGCGTGTTTTCAATTCCCGCATGAATAGCAATCCGGTGTGTTCTTCACTGGATCGATACATACAGATAAAGCCTGCGGAAGTCATTTTACTTTTGAAGCCTGGCTCTTCGTCGTCAATGATTTCCCGACACTCAGCTGGGATAATCTGATAGGCATTTTCAGATTCTTTGTCGGCAAATTCACCGGTGCCGGCGATGACCTTCAGTTCTCCTGAATGCTCGAACGCCGCTACACCGTCGTTTTTAGCGTAAAAGGCGTCTTCCTCGGGCGACAAAATGGCTGTAATTTGTTCAAGGATGCCTTTGGCAAAATCTTTCAGGTAGGTTTTCTGCTGCAGTTGCGTGGAGCTCTCAAGAATGCGCTCCAAGCCTTGGCGGGATCGATCTAACGCGATTATATCGCGGTAGCTGCGCAGGCAAGAATAAATGAGCGTGTGCAATTTGCCGCGGGTCAGTTCGGTTTTTTCTTTGTAATCGTTGATGTCGTATTCGGCAATAATGGTTTCTTCAGGCGCCTGTCCGGGTTGGCCGGTACGCAGCACTATGCGCACAAATCCATTTTTCAGGTCAGAGCGAATCGCGTTGGCAGTATCCAAGCCTGCGTGTTCGGTTTCCATGACAACGTCGAGCAAACAGACTGCCACATCTGGGTTCTGTTGCAGCGTATCAATACCTTCCTTGCCTGAGTAAGCGTGCAGGAACGTTAAGGGTCGATCGTCAAAAGTAAAATTCCGCAAGGCTAATTTGGTTATGCTGTGAACTTCTTCGTCATCGTCGACAATGAGAATTTTCCACGGACGTACAGCGGTGGGTGCCTGTTCCGTTGGGTGTACTTCATCAGCAAAGATCAGTTCATCGCTCATTCGCGGTATTCCTATTGCAAGCTGGATTAGGTTTTGATCGTCATCGTTACTTTGAGCCCATAACCAGGCTGGCTTGTCGTTTCTATATAGCCGTTTAGTTTAGACGTTACTAAGTTATATACAATGTTCATTCCCAACCCACTGCCACCTTCAGAGCGGCGCGTGGTAAAAAACGGGTCATAAATACGTTTCAGAGTGGATTCATCCATTCCCACGCCATTGTCTTCATAAATCAATTCGATTTGATGATCTCCCAGTAAAGCGCGGAACAATATTCGACCACCTTCTGGCTTGTCTTTGAAGCCGTGAATAATGGAATTCATAATGAGATTGGTGAATATTTGTGCAACCGCGCCCGGTGCGATAGTTAACTCAATATTGGCGGGAATTTCATTGACGACTTCGATGCCGGTCCGTTTCAGTCTGGGTCTCAGTGACAGGGTGATTTCATCCAAATACTGCTTCAGGTTGATTTGTCGTTCCTGATCACTGGACTGATCCACCGCGACCTTCTTAAAGGATTGTATTAACTCAGCTGCGCGTTTGAGATTGTTTGTGAGCAGCGCTTCAGTTTCATTGCACTCGTCAAGAAAACTTTCAAAGCCGCTTTTGGTGAGCTTTTGTTCATCCAATGCCGCGCGGGTGATACGCATTTCTTCCGCGAGATGGCTGGCAGCGGTAATGGCGATGCCCAACGGCGTATTGACCTCATGAGCAATACCGCTGACCAACGTGCCCAGGGATACCAGCTTTTCATTTTGGATGAGTTCAGCCTGCGCCTTTTTCAATTGATCGAGTGACTCAAGTAACGTGGCGTTGGTATCGCGTAGTTCAGCCGTGCGCTCAGACACCGTTTGCTCGAGGCGTTCACGATATTCCGTTAACGACTGGTCGCGTTCAATCAGGCTGTAACGCTGCAAGTTAAAGGTTTCAAACAGCCGCCCGATTTCATCTTCACGGCTGCTCAATTCGGGTAAATCGATATTAGCGTCACGGTCCATGTTGGTGGCGTACTTCTGCACATGCTGGGTTACCAGTTCGAGCGGTTTTGCTACCGTGGAGCGCACCAACAGATAGATGAGAATCTGCAGTGCGAAGATGGTGAATACGCTGGTGGTGAGAGTGACCTTGGTGAGTTCATTGACCTGATCTTTAATCAGTTGATTGTCACTGCGTATCTGTAGCGAACCGATATTGAAGTCTCGGCCATCTTCGCCTTCGGATTTGACGATTAATGGTACAACAACGGTCAGAGCATCGTTTTCTTCGCGGCGGAAGATGTTGGACAGTTGTGGGTTTCGATGTTCGGTCTGAGCCAGGTCCCCGGCTCGGAATTCGAACAACCCCGCATGGTCATTGACCAGGATGCCCGAAATGAACTGATCCCGCAGTATCGCGCGCGCTGAGTCTCGGGCCGCTTCCTCATTAAAGACCCAGAGTGATTGCGATACCAAATTAACCAGGTTTTCGATCGCTGCATCCACATTACGGGCACGTGTTCGCTCCAATATGGGCTGTAAAGCCAGATATTGTGTAGCAATCGTCAGTAAAATAGCCGCAAAGACACTGCTGGTGATGTAAACCATCAACCGGCGGGTCAAATGCGTATTGAGTCCAAACATAGGTTATGTAACGAATCGTTAACTTATGCATCAGTCTAGCTGAAAAACAGGGCAGTGCAGTATTTGTTTATCAATTAATATTGGTCGACGCCACTGTTTAATGGCTTGTTGTAGCATAGCCTCTGGTGCATCGCGCTCTACGTGGATGTTGAGCAACCGGAATACCTGCTGCAGGTTTTGTTGTGGCTGCGTATCGTCAACCGCCGGCGCCAAATTTTGTTTGCTTAATTTTTGTTCAGAGCCGGTTGAGTGGATGACGGCAAAGTGACCATAGGTGGGCGGTTGTGCATTCAATACCCGGTATAGTTCGCGTTGCCAATAGGTCGATTCCAATAAATCGATACCCCGGATCACGTGCGTCACGTTTTGTTCTATGTCGTCGCAGACGACTGCCAGCTGGTACGCGAAGAGATTGTCACGCCGACGCAAAATAACATCGCCCAGCTCATCGCGTGGGCGGCTGTGTTGCATGCCTTGAAAGAGATCGTTAAAACGATCGTCGTCGCGGTCGATGCGCAGACGTATCGCGCTGTTCGCGACCGGTTGTAATCGATGACGACAATGACCCGGATACAGCTTATGGCCCGCCAAGTCCTTTCGGCTGCAGGTACACCAGAACAGCCGCTCAAGTTCGGTGAGTTTGGTTAAATAAGATTGATAACGTTCGCTGTTCTGACTTTGGTAAGTAACGGATTCATCCCAGAACAGACCATGTTTTTCAAGGGTGCTTAGAATGCTGGTTGCGGCACCGGGTTGTTCCCGGGGTGGGTCGATGTCTTCAATACGCACTAACCAGTGTCCTTCGGCGGCTCGGGCGTCCAGAAAGCTGACCACCGCGGCAAACAGCGAACCAAAATGTAAGGGGCCACTGGGCGTTGGTGCAAATCGTCCGCGATACGTCGTCACTGTAATTAGGTCTGATGTTAGTTACTATGAGTCTATCAGTTTTACATTGGAAGGAAACCGTATGCAATTGGCCAGCCGTACCCAGACCATTACGCCATTTTATGTGATCCAGGTACTGAAACAGGTGGAGGCATTAGAGCGTCAAGGCAGAGACGTGATTCGTCTGTTCGTTGGCGAGCCGGATTTTGAGTCGCCGTCGGCCATTGTCAAGACCGCTCAACACAGCTTGCAGCATGAGGCTCAGACTTACACATCGAGCACAGGCATTGCGGCGTTGAAACAAAAAATTGCGGAACGGTATCAGCGCTGGCATCAACTGGACATTAATCCCGAACGAATCATTGTCACCCCCGGTGGGTCAGCTGCCTTGCAAGTCGCCTTTCTGGCTACGCTGAACCCGGGTGATGAAGTGTTGTTGCCGGAACCTGGGTATCCGTGTAACGGCAATCTACTGGCGATGGTGAATGCAGTCGGTGTGCCGGTCTTTTTGGACCCAAACCATAAGATGGCATTGTCCATGGAAAACCTTGCCGCTGCGGTTTCAAAACGGTCGAAAGGTCTGTTGATTGCCTCGCCCAGTAATCCTTTGGGGTCGGTCATGTCATTGCAGCAATGGCAGCGGGTAGCTGACTTTTGCAAAGCCCGTGGCATCCATTTGTTTGCCGATGAAATCTATCACGGCCTAACCTTTGGTGGCCTGGCACCTTCCGTCTTACAGGTTGATGATCAAGCTTGGGTTATTCAGTCGTTTTCCAAGTTTTACGGGATGACCGGCTGGCGCTTAGGGTGGTTGGTTGCGCCCGATTCGGCCGTGGATGCCTGTGAACGAATTGCCCAGAACTTGTATTTGTCATCACCCACGATAGCGCAACGGGCGGCTTTGGCCGGTTTCGAAGAGGGTGTTGAACAACAGTGTTTTGCCCGGCGGGATGAGCTTCAGCAACGTCGAGATTATTTAGTCGAAGTATTACCTACTTTGGGTCTGGAGGTCATGGCTAACCCCGACGGTGCGTTTTACCTGTATGTTGATATTTCCAGATACAGCCAGGATTCGGTTGCCTTCTGTGCGGATGTTTTAACCGAAACCGGTGTGGCAATGACGCCGGGAATTGACTTTGGCGGTCCTTGTCCGCGCACCAGTGTGCGCATTGCCTACACCGTGGACGTCGAACGGCTTAAGGTTGCCGTCGATCGCCTGAAGACTTATCTGACCCTGACACACGCCACCGATAACCGCTAGCAGCAGAGGCAAGAAATCACCATGAACAGCGCAAAAATACTGTCTTCTCTGGCCATGGGTTTAACCCTTATCTGCGTGGCACTGTTGACGTTGCTGGATACTCAGCTCACCAGTTTGGATTACATCAGCCGCTTGAATGAAATAGAGGCTCAGTATCAGAGTTTCAGCAACGGTTTGTTTGTCTTGATCGGCATTTTTTGGATGGGTACGGTCGATGCCACCCGTCGCGCCGTTGAGCCGGAAAAACTGTCGCCGTGGCTGCGATATGGCAGCATTGCTTTTGCCGCGAGTTACCTGTTGAGTATGGTGTTTCCCTGCGATGCCGGCTGCCCACCAACCGGTTCCCTGAACCAGATGGTGCACAGTTCACTGGTCTGGTTGTTGTATGCCGGTCCGGCGGTGTGGTCGGTGTCTATCATACGGGCAGAGGATCGGCCGTTGTTGCGCGGAGTGGCCTGGGGCTTGGTCAGTGTTTTCGGCCTGATGCAGGTGGACACCCTGTTTGTGCACGTCGCACCCGGACTCTGGCAGCGCCTCTATGATGCGTTGTTCTGTCTGTTGTGGTGGCTCAATCTTCGTCAGCTTGAGCAGGCGAAGGTGGGGCGATCCATTTAAGCTAGTGTCCTGAGTCGAAAGTTCGTATAGTTTCAGAGCGAATGGGAAGCGCTAGTACAAGGCGCTCTTCGTAGAGAATATCGAGATCTTTTCAAGAAGAGCAACGCCGTAATAGTGTTTTCCATTCGCTCCCTGCGGGCGCGACATTCAAGCTCTCTACCGTCGTTTTGTCTCTTGTTAATGGAATGATCATTGACAGCGAGACACGCCTAGGGCAGCTCTGAATAATTTCTATCTACCTCAGCGGGTGAAGAAATGATCAAATTTCGAGGCAAGTTCTGCAGGCAATATTCATTATCTTGGCAAAGGACTTAACAACGAAATTTGCCATTTCAGACCCGCCCTCCGGGTTCTTCAGTTCGATGACTGAGCTTTGTTGTGTGTTTTGAAAAGGACTCGCCATTCCCTGCAACACACGCCTCGCTCATCCTTCGATCTGATAGGACTGAGGTGATTTGAATTAATCACAGCTGCCCTAGCTATAGACCTTGAATGGCACGCTGAATTCATGCGAACTTCTTATTCAGGACACAAGCCATGCTTTCGTCGTAGCCAGGCAATTTAACCTTATTTTTTCGGTATGATCGCTGAAATTTCACAGTGAGATGGTTCATGGTTGCTCGAATTTTTGGCATTGTCGCCCCGATTATCTTTGTCATTTTAGTGGGATATCTCTACGCCAGATTTAAAAAACCAAACATGGAAGCGGCTAACACCACCAACATCGACGTGTTTGTGCCGTTTCTCATTCTGGCGGTCTTTGCCGGGCAGCAAATCAATATTGCCGAATATAAAAACCTGTTGTTCATTGTGGCCATGATTACGCTGATTCCCGGGTTGTTGTCCGGATTACTGTTCAAATTACTAAAGGTGCAATGGAAAACACTGGCGCCCCCTATGATGTTCAAAAACAGCGGTAATCTGGGTATTCCGCTGTTGCTATTGACCTTTGGTGAGGATGCGCTGCCGGCCATATTGATGATGTTTATTGTTGAAAACACGCTGCACTTCAGTGTTGGCATCTGGATACTCAGACCCAAAGACCACTTTCTGGGTTTTCTGAAACAGCCAATGATGTTGGCGACCTTTGCCGGTTTGGGTATTTCGCTATTGCACCTGCAGTTGCCACATTGGTTGGTGACTGGCTTTGAACTGTTAGGTGATATTGCCGTACCGCTGATGTTGTTTGCCTTGGGGGTTCGTTTGGTGGACCTGGACTTCCACGGGTGGCGGTTGGGCGTGATGGGCGCCATTTTGTCGCCTCTGCTGGGACTGATTGCGGCGGCTCCTTTTTTATTGTCGATACCCTTGCCCGACACTCAAATGAAAATGGCCTGGATCTTTGCCGCGCTCCCGCCGGCGGTACTGAATTATTTGGTGGCGGAGCGATATCAGCAGGAGCCTGATAAGGTTGCCTCGATTGTAATGTTTGCCAACGCGGGCAGTATCTTTATCATACCGGCGATTCTTTTTCTCATTCTGTAAAAGGCAACCCGCTTATGTTCAAGCAATGGGAGCAAGCTCCCGCGCAAACCCGAATCGAGGCCGACCGTTTTGTTGGCCAATTGGTTTTCAATGCCGATGGACTGATTCCCGCTATCGCACAGCAACACAATACCGGCGAAGTCTTGATGATGGCCTGGATGAATGACCAATCCATTCAAGAAACATTGGCAACAGGTCAGGTGTGTTATTGGTCTCGCTCAAGGCAAACTTACTGGCGCAAAGGCGAAAGCTCCGGGCATCAGCAGAAATTAGTTTCCATGCGCGCCGATTGCGACGGTGATACGTTGCTGTTGCTGGTCGATCAAAAGGGACCTGCCTGCCATACCAACCGACGCAGTTGCTTTTTCTTTGAATTGGATGCGAATGAAGCGACAGTATTGAACGACGTAAACTCCGGATTGACGGAAAAACCATAAGGAACAGGGAATGTTACGAGAAAATCTGCAACAGGAATGGTTGCTGCACCAAGCACAATATGATGCCTATGAACGGATGTCGTTGATCATTAAATTGTTTGCCATTGCTGCTCTGATTGCGATGTTAGCTTTAATGATCGACTTTCTGTTGAGTTTGGTCACTCTGTCGGTCATCTGGTTATTGGACGGCATCTGGAAAACCTATCAGAGCCGTATTGAGCAGCGTCTGCTGGTCCTGGAAGCTGCACTGGGCACCGACGCAGAGTCACCCAGTACCGCCCAAGCGTTTCAGTTCAACCGCGAATTTGAGCGACTCAGACCCTCCGGTACCGGTTTGTTCGTGGAATATCTTAAGCAGGCATGTCGCCCCACGGTTGCCGTGGTATACGCGGTACTGATTCTGGTACTACTGATCAGTTGATGCCGTCTGGCGAAGGGACGATCGTTTAGGAGACGTTCAGGGCGACTTTAATCGCCCTGAACGGTTATGGCATGGCGTCGATTAACTGGAATTGATCCAAATACAGTGTTTGATATTGTTGCAATTGGCTGAAAAAGATTCCCAACGCGAACATGTTTTCGACATCCATCGTCCGGTTTTTTGGCGCGTGAATAATGTCGTCTATCGAAAAAACGAAGTTATTCCAACCTGGAGTGAGCATTAGTGATTGATTGAAACGATCATTAAAGCCTCCACCGTACTTCCCATGTTGTTTGTCGTGAATACGAATCGTAATGGTTAATTCAGCCGATGTCGGATTAAACAGATTCATTTCCAGCTTGCGATAACCGCTCCAGTCCAGCAAAGTCGGCGTCAGCATGAGTGTTGCGTAATTCCCTGGCTCAAAATCAGCGCGCCCGCTGAAACGACCCTGCAATACATGTTCTTCGGAAGTGGCCAGGTTACCTTCCCACCGCGCGACGGAAAATTCGGATTCGAAGTCTTCAATAATCGGTTTGCGGTTTTGCTGCAGATAGTCGGTGTAACCGGCCATGGCAAAGCCGCCTAAATCGACAATCAGCACAAAACCTAAAAAACTGATGGTGGAAATGTGCAAGTGTGCGCGCGCCACAAACCAAAGTGCCAGAGCACAACCCACCAGATTACGCAAAATATCCATCGCGCTCATGCTGCGGCCAATGACACGCTGTACGCCTTCAATGAAAAAACTGAAAACGAGCACAACGGCCAGATAACTGAACACCTGCAGGGTCGACTTGAACGGTCGAAACTGGCTGTACACGACGGTAGCGGTTGCAAAAAATACGATATGTCCCATGTTCCAGGCGTAACGCAACCATGGCATGGCGAGCCCATCGGGTCCGCCAATAAAAAACAGGGACACCACGGGCAGCAGAAGTAGCAGCGACCAGTGGCGTTTGTTCAGCTGGTTAGGCGCCCACATGGATAAACGCCTGCGCCAGCGTTGTCACCTCAGATTCCTTCAGGCCGGCAATGTTGACTCGTCCGCCGCCCACGATATAAATACCGAATTCACTTTTTAGCTGCGCGATCATGTCGTCACTCAATCCGGTTAGAGAAAACATCCCTTTGTGTTGTGCAAAGTAATTGAAGCGGTCGCTTTGGCTGAGCGTTTGGAACTCGTTGACCAATGCTTGTCGTAACCCATTAACGCGTTGGTTCATTTCATCCAGTTCCTGACGCCAAAGGGCGTTGAGTTCTGCATCGTTGAGAATGGTGCGTACAATGGCGGCACCGTGTGCCGGCGGCATGGAATAGGAACCACGTGATAGTTCACACATTTTGGCCCGCGCATTGGTTGCTTGTTCAATACTGTTGGACACAATCATCGCGGCACCGGTGCGCTCACGGTATAGACCAAAGTTTTTGGAACAAGACGTGGAGATAATCATCTCCGGGACCTGATCAACCAATAACTGCATGCCTTTGGCGTCTTCTTCAAGACCGTTACCCAGCCCTTGATAGGCAATATCCACAAAGGGTAAGAAGCCATTTTTGTTGGCCAGTGCGGCGATCTGCTGCCAGGCTTCCAGGCTGATGTCGGCGCCGCTGGGGTTATGGCAGCAGCCATGCAGCAGCAATATGTCATCCGCGCCGAGTTCCGCTATTTTGGCTAACATCGCGGCTTCATTAACGAGCTTGGTTTTCGGGTCCAGATAGGGATATTCCTCGACCTTTAAACCGGCTCTGAGCATGATCGGGCGATGGTTTATGTAGCTCGGGTTGCTGATCCAAACCGTGCTGTCCGGCTTGGTAGCGGCAATAAGGTCGGCCAAATTGCGTAACGCCCCACTGGCACCAGGTGTTTGCAGGGTTGTGGTGCGGCCCAATGCGCTGGTCGTTCCCAACAGCAGGTTCTGCAGCGCTTCGTTGAACAGTTCGTCCCCGGTCAGACCCTGATATGCTTTGGTTGATTCTTGCGCCAACAATAATTTCTCAGCTGCGCTGACGGCTTTCATGATCGGTGTAATGCCTTCATCATTGCGGTAAACACCGATACCCAGGTCAATTTTGTCGCTACGGGGGTCATTGCGGTATTCAGTAATCAAAGACAGGATCGGATCGCCTTTTGGGGCAGCAATTTGTTCAAACATGTTGGCTCCAGTGGTTTTATTGTGCGCGAGCGGATTTATATACGCCGAAGGAGGTTAAGCATAACCCTAACAGCGATATGAATTCGAGTGATTCCTGCAATATTAGGAAAGCGAATACAGAAGCAATCACCGGCGTCATAGAGCCGATAGCTGATGTATTCTCTGCACCCAGCCGGCGAATGGCGGTGGCGTAAAACCAACCTGACAGAATGCCAACCAGAATCCCCTGTACCAATAATTGTGTCAGCAAAAAACCGGTCGAAAGATGAGCACTCAGGGTCAGGTCACCACTGAGCAAAACCCAGATTCCGATGATGGTGCCATTAGGAACCGTGACCAATGCCGCTACCTGTAAAGGCTGTAAATCGGCTTGTCTGACACTGACCGTAAAAATTGCCCACATCAATGCACACCCCAGCAACAGCAACTGGCCTTCAATCAGCTGGGTATTGAATTGGGTCATGGCGCTAAAGACCAGGGTAAGTACTCCGGCGAGAACAAAGCCGAGACCCAGCAGTCTTTGCTGCGGCAGTGTCTGCTTGAACAGAGTCACCGCGAGTAACGTCACAAACAACGGCGCAGCGCCTGGAATGAGTGTGCTGCCCTGCATGACATTCGCTCGCGCCATCCCCATGGCGGACAACAGAAAAAAGCCGACGCCGCTCCCTAGGCTGATTCCAAGCAGATAAAGCCAGGGTGTGTAGCGATAAGCGGGAAGGGCACGGACAAACACCGGCACCAGCAACAGACCCGGCGCGGCATAGCGCATGAGCAGCAATTCTTCTTTGCTCAGCCCCGACAGGGCGCCAGCGCGAAGGGATAGAAAGTAGCTGGACCAGATAACAACCGTCATTACCGCAGCAGTCCAGCCTATCAGGCGCTGGCGTGTGCCTTGTGGTAAAGGTTTCACCAGAAAAGGAGATATCTGTTCACTCATGTGTGCTGCCTCAAGGTCTTTGGAGGCAACATTCTAGTCGTGATGGTGTTGTGTCTAGTGCTAAACTGTGGCTTTGTAAGCCATGTATTTAGTATAGATTGTTAAATTTTTGTATTTTTTTGATAATTGTTGTTGCTTTAGTGGGGTTTGATGGTGGATTTGGATCGTATCGATAAGCAGCTGCTGCGTCTGATGCAAAAAGATGCGCGGCTGACGGTGGCCCAGCTGGGTGAAAAAGTTGGCCTGTCTGCGTCACCCTGCGCTCGTCGCGTCCGTGCTCTGGAAGAAAAGGGCTTTATTACGGGTATTCACGCCCGGGTAGACCGGCGCAAATTGGGTTTTCAGATGACCATCTTCGTGCATGTACGGTTGAGCCAGCATCAGGAGCAATGGGTCGATCAATTTGAGCACGCTGTTTTGACCATGGCCGAAGTGGTTAGCTGTCATATCGTGTCGGGAGCGTTTGACTATCTTATGCAGGTTGTCGTGCGGGACTTGGGCGAATATGAACGATGGGTTAAACGGTTACAAGGTTTAGCCATGGTGGCACAAATCGACAGTTCCTTTGCGATCCGTACAGTGAAGGAGCAAAGTGTCATCGATCCGGGATAAGAATCATCACGGAACAGTGCAATAGCCGTTTGGCGGCGTTACAATCGCCGCCAATTTCATTACCGTACGAACCTTATATGTCAACGCTAGACCGAGACACCATCCAAGCCTGGATCGAACAATTGCAACACGAAGCCTATGTCTGCCCGGATTGTGAAGGTATACACCTGCACGGCTGGGAAGCCAAAGAAGCTGTCCTGGAAGCGCGTTGTTTTGTTGAAAAGGACCGGGTGTCTTTATTGGTGGAGATCGCTATCCGCCCTTCGGCCGTTTTGCCTTTGCAGGGCGCCGTGCATTTCATGAATTACGATTACAGCTTGTTGAAAGTGATGATCGCCATGGCGGATCACGATGTCCCGAGGCTGTTATTGACGCATGCCTTGCCCATTGCGCATCTGTCAGAGCCGATGTTTCAGGACTGGCTGAAGCAGTTGCTCAGTGAAATGGATGCGGTCTACAAACACCTGACTGACATGGAAGTGTTATTGCTGGAAGACGACGATTACTTCACGGACTTTGACGATCAGCTTCACTGAGCACAGGGAGATGCTTCCAGTGCTTCAAACAACCACTCGCCCTGTTTAGCCTGATGTGCCTGTACCCAAACCCCCGGCTTAAAGTCAGTTTCGACGTCCAATAGCAGCGGTTCGCCTGCGCAGTTTTTGAACGAACCGGTTTGACCATCAACGACTTGCAGCCAGAGCGTCTCCTCTTTTTCCGCAGTCTTGTTCATGGCAAGGCTGTCGGTCATCGGGATCGAGGCGATCTGCTCGTCATCCGCCAACATGTCTGCATTGACGTCAGCTTCTTCAGCCATCAACGGCACCTTTACCGGGGCAGCCGCTGGTTTGGCGACGGCACCGCGTTCGGCTGTCTCTGCTTGTGCCACAACACCGGTTTCGCTGGGCTGACTTGCGAAGGTTGATTGCGTAACACCAGCCTCACGACTTTTGTTTACCGTTACTTCCGGCGCCGTTTTCGCCATTTGCGTGGCAACAGGACTGGGGACTTCCTCGTAGAGAGCACTTTCTGACATGGCATCCGATGACATCGAGGTCAGCATCAGTTCATTTGGCTGCCGCGCAGGCCAGACAATCATAACGACCAGCAAAGAGACCGCAATGCCTGGCAATGCTAGGGTCCAACGCGAACGGTGAGGTTTTTTCGGTGCGCGACTCAATAGTGAAGCGTGCAAATGCTCGGGCGCTTTGTGTTGCTGCTTTCGCTGTTCGTACAAACGATTCAGTGACGTTTGATCATTAGGATTCATATGTCACCTCTAATGTTTTTTTTAAATAATGGCGAGCAAAACGTAAACGACTTTTGATCGTCTCCTGTTTTTCCTGAGTGATGACGGCAATATCAGCCAATGAAAAACCATCCAATTGCAGCATCAGAGCTTCTCTTTGCGCAAAGGGCATTTGCACTAAAGCGTCATCAAATTTGGCCTGAATGTCCGGGTGTGTGGCGAAGGTCAGGTGTTCGTTCCAGTCTTCGTTGTCTTGCTCGGTAAGCTCATCCAGTGATGCCCATTGCCAACGGTTCAGTCGCCTCAGTTCATCAATAAGCGCATGACGACCAGTGGTGAACAACCAGGTGCGGAACTGTGCCTGGTTGGTCTGAAATCGGTCAGGTCGCTCCACTAATTTGAGCCAGGTGGCCTGACAAATATCTTCAGCCAGATGCGCATCCGACAGCGTCAGCAGAAAATGGTACAGCGCATCGCTGTGCCGCTGTATCAAAATCGATAACGCCGCTTGGGTACACTGAGTCTGGTATTGAACCAGCAGTTGTTCGTCGCTGAGTTGGTGGTAGAACGATTCATCTGATCGATCTTGCCACCAACGTTGTATCTGGCTGATGAGTGTCAACGGGTATTCCTGAGGCGGTTATTCTATCGCTTGCGCGTTTTTCACCAACTGTAGCAGTTCCTGGCGGTATCCCCAACGGTCTTCCGCCAAGCTCTGTTCAATCGCCTTCTGCGAAGGTGGGTAAGTCCAATCAGCCAGGTAAGGACTGTTGCGCAAATGCTCGGCGAACCCTGCGACAGCGCTCGCCAGTAACATGGCATTTGAAGCGGTCTTGTTGTGCAACCGAGTGACCGGAATGCTCATCAGTTGGCTGTGCTGTTCATTGGGCTTTTTGTATCGCACTTTCACGAACGCCAGTTCCTGACTGTTGCTCTTTGTCGCCGAAGCTGTGTCTTGATAGCGCAGCGGATCGGTAAAACGAAATTCACTGTCTGTGGTCACAATTTCATACAACGCGGTAACCGTGTGGCCAGCGCCCATTTCTCCGGCGTCGATCTTGTCGTTGTTAAAGTCTTCACGTTCGAGTAAACGGTTGTCGTAACCGATCAAACGATACTCAGCCACCTGCGCGGGGTTGAACTCGACCTGAATCTTCACATCCTTGGCCACTGTTTGTAGCGTTGAGGTGAGTTGCTCAGCGAAAATTTTTCGGGCTTCCTGAAAACTGTCGATGTAATAAGCACTGCCATTGCCATGATTGGACAGCTCTTCCATCAGGTAGTCGTTGTAGTTTCCAGTGCCAAAGCCCAAGACGTTGAGGAAAACCCCGGTATCACGTTTGTTTTCAATCAGGTCTTTCAGAGCATCAAGGTTCGTGGTGCCGACATTAAAATCACCGTCCGTACCCAGAATAACCCGGTTGATGCTGTCGGTTTTAAAATTCTGTTGCGCCAGTTGATAGGCAAGATGAATGCCCGCGCTGCCGTGAGTGCTGCCACCTGCGCGCAGGTTGTTGATGGCGTTCATGATCTGTGCTTTTTGATCACCGCTGGTGGGCTCCAATACGACCCCGGAGTCACCCGCATAAACTGCAATGGCAACGTGGTCTTGCGGTCGAAGCTGATTCACCAATAAATTGAAACTGCGCTGCATCAGAGGCAGTTTGTCGGCTGCATTCATCGAGCCGGAGACGTCAAGCAGGAACACCAGGTTTAACGGTGGCAGATCATCCATGTTTGAGCGGTAGGCCTGCAAGGAGACGCGCATGAGTTGCGTGTTTTCATTCCACGGGGTTGGCATCAGTTCGGTTTCAATACCGATCGGTTCGTCGATCGACTCCGGCGAAGCCAGCTGATAGTCAAAGTAATTTATGAATTCTTCTACTCGAACAGCATCAGCAGGTGGCAACTGCCCACCCATTAAATAACGTCTGGCGTTGGTGTAACTTGCCGTGTCGACATCGGTTGAGAAGGTGCTGACCGGGTTAACCAATACCTGTTGGATTTTAGATATGACGGTATCGGCGTAGTTTTCCCGGTTTTCGTCTACCGGGAGTACAGGCTGGGTGGGTAAAATGATGTTCGCAGCGCGTTGACCAGTGGGCGCTGTCTTTGCCAGAGCTGATGACGCCATTGACTCCTGCACCATGGGGGCAGGGCTGGATGCGTATTCAGCGTCACTGACCATCAGATCCATTTGCACTTCTTCTGCAATCGGCGCCGGTGTCACCTGAGTGACTTGTTTTGTGGAATCTGACTCGATTGGAGACTGCGCCCCGCAGCTGACCAGCAGCACGGCAGCGAACAAACTGGAAGTGGTTAATTTCATCATGATTGTATCCAACAGTAGTGGGTGTATCACTTAAACGCCTGAGCATCAGAAAAGGGGTAAAACTTTTTTTATTTTTTTGCTGATACCGTACCAAGGGTGGATCGGTTTCACGTAGCGGGCCTGTTACACTGGGCATACCCAATTAAAGTTTCCTTCATGCCAGATTCATTGCCGCGCCCTTTAGCCATTACTATCCTGATTTTTGCAGCCACCTTGTTTGCTGCGAACCACGTATCGGCGCGTTTTGCGTTTGATGACGGTGCGGGTTTAGTACTGGCGTTGGTAGCCCGCAGCAGCGTCGCTTTCCTGATTATGGCCACCATCGTGCTGGTACGACGTCAGCCTATGACGGTTCCTGCGGGCAATCGAGGTTGGCAATTGGCCCTTGGTGTGTTGATCACTCTTCAAAGTCTGTCATTGTACGCCGCCGTTGCTCGCATCCCCGTGGCGATAGCTTTGCTGTTGATCAACAGCTGGCCTTTGTTATACACACTGTTGAATTGGGTGATTAACGGACAACGTCCCCACTTGGGGTTTGTGTTGATACTGGCGCTGATTCTCATCGGGTTGGTCATGGTGTTGGACATCCCGGGTTGGCTTGCCAATCCATCGGCATTAGGTGATGACTGGGCCGTTGGGGTAATGCTTGCGATACTGGCCAGCGTTTTTTTAGCATTGGCCATGTGGCTGACGAATCATCAATTGGCGCGAATGCCCGGCGCAGTGCGCAGTGCGTACACCATGTTTATCGTGACCGTGTCTCTGGTCGTGGCAGGTAGTGCCAGGGTTATTGGCGACGGCTTTGCAGTGCCTGAGCATGTGCAAGGGTGGTTGGGTATCATTAGTTTGGCCCTGTGTTATGGCATTGCGTCGACGGTGTTGTTTGTTTTAGCGCCCCGTTTAAATATTGCGCGTAATGCGCCCATTCTTAATTTCGAACCGGTCGCTTCGTTGTTGTTGAGCTACATAGTTCTGGGGCAGGTGCTGTCGTTCGTGCAGTTGTTGGGTGGTGCGGTGGTCTTGAGCGGCATAGTGATGCTCAGTGTGTCCAAGCACTGAACATCAACAACTGACCGGCTAGGCCTTCAGGAACCCGTATTGCGATTGGACAAAACCGTTCTGGTAGGCACGTGTTGCGACGTGTCTGAGTTTGACATCTTTCGGCAATGGACCGCCAAACAACGACACGCCTTCGCCAAGCAGAATTGGCACTGTGGTGATGGTGATGTCGGTCAATAGCCCAGCGGCAATAAAATCCTGAATAACACGCGAACCGTCAACATATAGGTGGCTGTCACCTTCCGCTTCGAGCAACTGAACCACATCCTGGGCACTGCCATTGAACAACTGAACATTGTCACCCAGTGATTCCGGAATGGTTTTTAGCGTACTGGACATCACGATGGCGCGTTGTGTCTGGTAAGGCCATTCAGGAAAGGTCAGGATGCGTTGGAAGGTTTTCCGACCCATGACAACGCAGGTAACTGACGACACGAAAGCCTCATAACCGTAGTCTTCGGTTGCATCTGAACTGGCGTCTTCTAACCAGTCGATTGAGTTGTCGGCTCTGGAAATGTAACCGTCTAGTGATGTAGCAATGAATGCAGAGGCATGCATCATGGAGGACTCCTTATTATTGTTGTCAGTCCACAGAGCATAGACATGTTTTTTTCGTTTGAATATTGAGGCAGGTCAGCTGTTGAACCGACAGTGGTATTCAACTGCTGCTGTTACCTGCCTGTGAGATCTATTACTGGAACGTCTTCAATGATTCCTGGTTACTGAACACAAAGTCATTCGCCAGTGCAATGGTGTGGCACCCGGCGCAAAACTGATCATCGGTTTTGGCCTCTTTTTGATAGCCTCGGGACCAAGCCCAGTTTTCCGCCGGATTGGCAGCCGTATCGCTGACTTTTACCATGATCGTCAGGCCAGGTTTGTGTTGCTGCTCAAGCTGTTCCAGCGTTTTGTACTGCTCTTTGACCACCACTGTGCCAACAGGATAACGATAAGGAGCGTTACCCGAGCTCGCGGCTATCCCGATATCGTTGACGTATATTTGCCGAAACCCTGTCGCACCCTCGTGCAGGTTGCCAATAAATCCGGTGTGGTCGCCCGTGATCGGCTTGTTATTGATTTTGGTCCATTGCTGATAATCCGCCCAGCGAGGGTCTGCGTCAGCCGTCGAAAGTACGGCGCAACTGCTGAACAGTAAAGGCGCACAAAGCAAACCTAATTTGAATGTTTTCTGTGTGAGTGTCTTTAGTGGAGTGCTCATCCGTTTTCCTTAGCGATGTGGGTGAGCGTTAAGACCATGAGATGGCCAATAAGTTTTCGAAAGGTTAAAAAAAAGCCGCAAAAGCGGCTTTAGGGATAAATGACACTGCCTATTCAGCTGATTTCTTTCGCCGCAATTTTCGCCGCCCACTGTTTTGGACCGGTGCGATGTACAGACTCACCGTTGGTATCAACTGCAACGGTGACTGGCATTTCATCCAGTTCAAATTCGTAAATGGCTTCCATACCTAGGTCTTCAAACGCAACAACCTTGGCACTGCGAATGGCTTTAGACACCAGATAAGCGGCACCACCGACGGCCATTAAGTAGGCCGCCTTGTGTTTCTGAATGGCGTCAATTGCCACTGGGCCACGCTCTGCCTTGCCGACCATAGCAATCAGACCGGTATGCTCTAGAACGGTGTCGGTGAACTTATCCATGCGGGTGGCCGTAGTTGGTCCGGCAGGACCTACCGCTTCCTCGCGCACGGGGTCAACAGGACCGACGTAATAGATGACTTTGTTGGTTAAATCGACGGGCAGTTTTTCACCCTTATTTATCATATCGACCATGCGTTTGTGCGCGGCATCGCGACCCGTGTACATTTTGCCTGATAACAGTAGTGTTTCACCGGGTTTCCAGTCGAGCATGTCCTCTTTTTTCAGCGTGTCCAGGTTCACCTTACGGGCCGATGGGCCGGCTTCCCAGACAATGTTGGGCCAGTCGGATAATTTAGGCGTCGGTAATTCAGCAACGCCAGTTCCGTCCAGCTCAAAATGCACGTGGCGCGTGGCCGCACAATTCGGGATCACCGCAACAGGTTTGTTGGCGGCATGCGTGGGAGCTTCCATTACTTTAACGTCCAAAACGGTGGTCAGACCACCCAGTCCCTGCGCACCAATGCCCAGTTTGTTAACCTTTTCCATGATTTCCAGCCGCAACTCTTCGCCTCGGTTGGACGCGCCTCGGGCCTGAAGTTCCTGGATATTGATGGGTTCCATCAGGCTTTCTTTCGCCATAATCATGGCTTTTTCCGCTGTGCCGCCGATACCGATACCGAGCATGCCCGGTGGGCACCAACCCGCGCCCATTTCAGGAACCACTTTGAGAATCCAGTCGACAATGGAGTCACTGGGGTTCAGCATGGCAAATTTGGTTTTTGCTTCGGAACCGCCCCCTTTGGCTGCTACCTGGACATCAACCTTGTTGCCTGGGACCAAACGGGTATGAATCACCGCAGGTGTGTTGTCGCCGGTATTTTTTCTTGCGCCATCCGGGTCGGCCAAAATTGAAGCACGCAGAACATTGTCTGGATGCAGGTAAGCGCGTCGAACGCCTTCATTGATCATATCTTCAACGCTCATGGTGGCGTCACTGAACCTTACGTCCATACCAATATTGATAAATACCGTCACGATGCCGGTGTCCTGACAGATTGGCCGATGACCTTCCGCACACATGCGGCTGTTGATCAGAATCTGCGCCATGGCGTCTTTTGCTGCCGGAGATTCTTCGCGCTGGTACGCTTCGTGTACAGCGTCGATAAAGTCTTTTGGGTGGTAATAGGAAATATACTGCAAAGCGTCGGCTACACTTTGAACCAAGTCTTCCTGCTTAATGTCGGTCATTGTTCTCTCCATTTGGCCAGCAGATTGATGGACACCTGCATTGTTGTTTTATGACAATAATGGGCGCGCATTGTACATGAAAAAGGGGGACGGGCGGTCATAATCCAATGGTCGCAGTCGTGCCTGATGATAGTGAACTGCTTGCAAAATTCAAACGCTCGTTTAAATTATTCGGGCAAATAATAAAATTTAAGGTTATTCAATGTCTGAAATAGAAACCCGGCTCGACAATGGTGTTCTGGAAGTTCAGTTCAATCGCCCTGAAAAGAAAAATGCCATCACCGAACAGATGTACAAGGATCTGGCACAAGCGTTTGTCAGCGCGCGGGTGAACGATGACATACGCGTTGTACTCATATCCGGTCACAAATCCTGTTTTACAGCAGGAAACGACTTAAAAGATTTTCTTGAGAACCCGCCGGAAGACGATGACTCGCCGGTATTCCGTTTTCTGCAGACTGTCGCCGATTTCCCAAAGCCTATTGTGGCTGCTGTGAATGGTCCGGCCATTGGTATTGGAACTACCTTGCTGTTGCATTGTGATCTGGTGTTTTCCGGTGAGGGAGCAAAATTTCAGTTGCCGTTTGTGAACCTGGGGTTGGTGCCGGAATTTGCCTCCTCTTATCTACTGCCTCTGCGGGTCGGCCATGCCAAGGCCTCTGAATGGCTGTTAACTGGCAAAATGTTTGATGCCCATGAAGCCAAATCGGCAGGGCTTATCAATGAAGTCTATAAAGATGAGCAGTTCTTCAGTGCCGCTTTGCATCACGCACAGAAGCTGGCGCAATTGCCAAATGAGTCGGTCATGATCAGCAAGCGCCTGATGAAGCAGACTTATATGTCTCACACCTTGCAGATTATGGACGAAGAGGGGGCGTTGTTTCGTCGTCGTTTGGCCAGCGATGACTTCAAAAAAGCGGTCGATGCCTTTTTAAGTCGCTAACTACTGTCCTGAGTCGGAAGTTCGTATCGTTTCAGAGCTAATGGGAAGCGCTGGTAAAAGGCGCTCTGACTAGAGAATATCGAGATCTTTTCAAGAAGAGCATCGCCGTAGTAGTGTTTTCCATTAGCTCCCTTCGGGCGCGACATTCAAGCTCTCTAGCGTCGTTCTGTCTCTTGTCAATGGAATAACCATTGACTGCGAGACACGCCTGGGGCAACTCTCATTAATTCAAATCACCACAGTCCTATCAGATCGATAGGATGAGCGAGGCGTGTGTTGCAGGGAATGGCGAGTCCTTTTTAAAACACACAACAATGCTCAGTCATCGACCAGAAGGACCCGGAGGGCGGGGCTGAAATGGCAAATTTCGTTGTTAAGTCCTTTGCCAAGATGATGAATATTGCCTGCAGTACTTGCCTCGAATTTTGCGCATTTCTTCACCCGCTGAGGTAGGGAGCAATTATTCAGAGTTGCCCTAGCTTTAGAACTTGAATGGCATGCATGAATACATGCGAACTTCTAATTCAGAGCACTAATTTGTCGCGACTCGATCATCTCTGCGTTCAGGCTGTTGAAAAAGATACCAGTCTGGGCGCTTCCACGAACCAATAAACGCTTCCTTAGTCGATTGAAACGCCACGCCATCTTTCTCATTGCTGTCGATAAACATCACCAGCTCTATCTTCTGGTCGGGTGTTCCTACCGTTTCATCGTACCAACGGGCAATTTCGCTGGGGGTCAGCATCTTATTTCCCACCGCACGATAAAGCGGGAATTCCAATCCGCTTTGATTAGCACTGGGTTGGTAGGCTTTGTAAATCAGTTCACTGCAGACCAGGGCATTGTCGCTGTCGAAATCGAAATGGAAGTCATAAGGCTGCCCTGTATACAGGAAAGACGCGTAGATGGCCTTGGCCTTTTCAAGACGACTGACCATAGGGCGGAATACAGCAGCCCCGTCAGCGTCTAATGAGGTTTCAATGGAATTGAATATCACACCCGCATCAAGCGCTTCAATGACGCGGATGTCGCCACCATCGTCGTAGCCCGGGTGTTCATCGTAAATCCGGCTGGTTTGCCTGAGCAGGTCTTCATACGATTCGGCGCCCATGCTGGACACCCAAGCGTTAATCTCTGGCGTGTTAAAGTAGAGCGCACGCTCGGTCGGCGTTCCAATAAACATGGCCGAATGAGTCCAGAATCCGGGAATCCCAACGTTGGTTAAACGCCATTCTTTTCGGGTCAGGTAAAAGTCTCCAGGCTCGAAATTACGGCTGAAAGCCAATGCCTGCTCTGGGGTGATAAGGGTTTTTCCAATACGCCACACTTTTACCTTGCCCATGCCTCGCGCAATGCCTTTCTGCATCGGGTAGTAGGTGTTGTACAGCGACCGTTTTAATAAACCCGCGCTGTTGGAGGCCAACAGATGCAGCCGGTTGATCCTTGCGATTGACCTGCGGTCTTCCTCGATGAATGCGTCGATATCGTTTTGAGGGGTAGATACGTAGCTCAGGCTGAAATCGTCAAACTGATCGGTGGCAAAATCACTGAGCATCTGGTTGCTGAAACGCCGGTAAAAACTGCCCGGTAAGCCTGCTTCAGCGTGTTCGAGGTTGTACCATTTCACCAATTCAGCGTCCTGTTTTACCCGGCTGATAAATTCCAACCCAAAACGGTAGTGGGCGATAAATGCCAAGGCGTGCAACTGATTACGCAGATCAGGGTTTGACGTAACCAAGCGGGAGGTTCTAGTGTGATCTGACAGCAAGTTAAGCGTGCTCATGTAATCAAGGTACAGCTGCCAAGTATCCAGCGCGATTTGTTTTTGCTGGCGGTTCAATAAGGTATCTGTGTTTGGCTCGCGGTCAAAGATCTCTGGCGTGCGATCCATGAACTGAATCAGGTTGGTCAGCCCTTGTCGCTGCATTTGAATGGCATCCAGCGTTTGTTGGACTGCAAAGGTATTGCTGATCAGCAAAAAACAAATCATCACTAGGCGCAGCTGGGTTAAATACATAGAGAATCGTTTCACTTAAAATAAATCCAGTTGGTTGGTGAGGTCTTTTTCATCGGTTTCCGATTGTAGGTCCGTTATTGTTTCCGGTGTAGAGTTTGACCCCAAGTCCGGTAAATGGTTCTCCGTTTTGGTTGATCTGGACGTTTCAGGCGCGTTCTCAAACCAGCGTTCGAGCAGGCTGCTGAGGTACTTGCGGGTGTCACTCAAGGCGTCCGATGGTGCTTCCTTGATCAATTCGTCAATTTTCAGTAATGCTTGCTGCACAGTCAATGACTGACCGCTGTTTGTATTGGATAAAATGGCTTTTCGCTGCTGTTTCCAGGCGGATAGCTGCTCATTTGTCATAATTTCAGGAAAATTACGCGCCAGAACATTCTCGATCAGGGGCGGGAGACGGTCGTCATGTAACGCATGAGCCTCATCCAACCAACGGTCTTTTTTGATTTTATCCGCAACCATACGATTCAGGATATTCCGGTCGTGATCGTCGATAAAACCCGCGTACAGGGCATGTTCAGGATCGTCCGGTGTGGCTCGTTCGTGGCCGTCGGTAAAGACGTCCAAGGCCAGTTCGCGCAAAACAGGGTGTTGTTCAACAAATTGTTGATGTTTCAGCAAAAGCTTGCGGTCGAGATTCAGTCTTTGGGCTGTATCGTCATTGAGCAGGGCCATGGGGGCGATCATCGGGCTGCGGTTTAAGTGGATGGTTTTCAGGGGCGGTCGACGGGCTCCCTCTGGCAAATCCTCTGTTTTACTGTACAACCATTGTCGGATCGTGTCGGCGTCATGGTCCAGCAACCAGGAAGGGTCTTCACGAATATCGATGACAATGGCTTCGTTATTGCGATCAGGGTGCATCATCAACGGGACTTCGACGCCCAGGCAATGCTCAACTGCAGGTATTTTGCCGCTGAAGTGCAAATGTGGTGTTCGCTTTTCAACATCGATGTGTTTGCGGACCTCATGTTTTGAACGAAGCTTAAAAGCGTAATCAAACAGTTTGGGTTGTTTTTCTTTTATTAATTTTGCCAATGCGATGGTGGCGAGCACGTCGCTTACCGCGTCATGGGCGTTGTCATGTGATAAACCATTTGCTGCGGTAAGCTGTTCCAGTTTGAACGATGGGCTGCCGTCCTCATGGGTTGGCCACTCAATGCCTTCTGGCCGCAAGGCTTTGGTCATGCGCACGACATCCAGCAAATCCCAACGGCTGTTTCCGTTCTTCCATTCCCGCGCGTACGGGTCCAACAGGTTGCGGTAGAACAGGTAGCGAGTGCACTCATCGTCAAAGCGGATGCTGTTGTAGCCCACCGAACAAGTGCCTGCGACCGACATGTGTTGGTGAATTTGCTGTGCAAAATTCCATTCCAGAAGCCCTTGCTCGGCTAGCAAAATAGGGGATAAACCAGTAATGCGTACAGAGTCTGGATCGATCACCGTATCGATGGCTGGTTTGCACAACAGGTTAATCGGCTCGGCTATCGGGTTCAGATCCATGTCTGTACGTACCGCCGCAAACTGCGCCAGACGGTCTTTTTGAGGGTTCGCACCCCAAGTCTCATAGTCGTACCAGAGGAATGTTGTTTGGGTGGTGTCTTTGTGCCACATGACTGGTTCCGCACGCTGTCAGATCGGGGTATGCTAACGCGTCGCCGAGCAATAGGGTACCTCTGGGCTACAGGGGAGTGACCTTCGGCCTATTCCGGTGTGTCTAACACTCAGTCGCTCTGGCGCACCAGGTTTGTTATTTAAGGAATTTGGAATGCTTAAAAAACTGTTTTCCCGTAAGAAAAATGACGTCAACACCAAACCCGCAAGTGTCCCGGCGCAGCCAGTGGTCGTCACAGAACCTCAAACTGCCGAGCAATGGGCACAACAGCTGAACAACGCAACCGGCAAAGCACAAACTCAACTCTTCAACAAACTGGTGGCAGCCCTTGCAGAAAATAAATTAGCCAGCGCAGACATACAGGGCCTATTACGAGAACCTTTGACCGCGATGTTAGCAGTGCAGATAGATGCCGATACTGCGAGCATATCAGTTGAGCAGTGGAAACGGATGGTAACGGACGGATTTACCGCAAAAATCCGCAATGCAGCCGCACAACACATGACCGATGAAGCCGATATAAGTGAACTGGTTAAGCTCAGTAAAGGCAAAGACAAAGCTGTCTACCGGATCTTGCACGACAAATTAGAAACCTTGAATGCGCAGAAGAAACAGCAACAAGAATGGCGCGCTAAGAAAGGAGCTGTATTAGACAGCATGCAAAAACTTGCTGAGTCATCGCTTGAGCCTATGTATGAAGCAAAGTTCAAAGGACTGCTGGAACAATGGCGTGAATTGTCGGTGAGCGATGCCGCTGACGAGCAAAACTTCAACACCGCGAAAGACGCTGCGCAACAGAAAATAGACGCCGCGCGGACGCAGGAGCAACAGCAACGTGCACAGGCTGAATCGGTAACGATGGCGGATACCAATCGTCAACAGCTGGTCACTGCGATTGTTAGCAAAATGCGTCAACGCCTGTCAGCGCTGGACTTCAGCGACGCTGCTATTGCAGAAGATCAGCATTTTCTCTCTGATGTACAGCATCAGTGGCGAGACATCGAGCAGCACAGTAAAGCCGGTAAAGAAGAAATCCGCGCCTTCCAGAAAGCCAGTACGGCGTTTGAGTTGGGGCTGAGCCATCTGAAGAATTTGTTGGATAAATATGGCGATGTTGATGTTATCGAAAGCCAGCTAAACAACACCGAAGCGGATAACGAACAGTTACTGCACGACATAGACGACTGGATGCATGAGGTGGATTTTGTCTTGTCGGATGACATGCCGGCCCCGATTCAACGACTGCAGAAGGCGCTGAATCAATACCAGAAAAGTCTTGCAGAACATCATCAGCAGGAAATTGATCGCATTCGGTCTATCCGTGGTCAGTTGCGCCGTTGTATGAGCGCTGTTGAAGAGGGATCACTGCGGCGCGCATCAGGCTTGTACCACGGCATTGAAGAAAAGTTGGAAGGCTTTGATTTATCGCATCACGCTGGTATCCGCAAACAGTTGGAAGAAACCACCGCTGCACTGGAAAAGTTGCGCGATTGGCAAAGCTTTGCCGTATTACCGAAAAAAGAAGCACTAATCAAACGCATGTCGGCTCTTGTTGATCAGTCAATGGACCCGGAATATCGGGCACAGAGCATTCGTGATATGCAGGATGAATGGAAACTGCTCAGTCGGGGCTTGCAGAACCGACAGCAAGATTTGTGGGAGACGTTCCACGAACTGGCGCAAAAAGCCTATGAGCCGTGCCGGGAATATTTTTCTGAGCAGCGAAATCTGCGCGACATCAACCTGGACCGGCGCAAGGAAGTCGTGATGCAACTGAAGAAGTACGGTGAGATTATTGATTGGGAAAAAGCCGATATCAAAGAGATCGATCGTGTATTGCAGCTGGCCCGGAACGATTGGCGTCGCTATTCGCCAGTGGATCGGGTGCAGAACAAACCGATACAAGCCGAATTCGACCGGCTGCATAAGTCGCTCTTTGATCGGTTACGGGAAGGTCAAAACGAATTTAAACAGAACAAATTGCAGATCATCGAGCAGGCGAAAGCGCTGCTGGAGCTGGAGGATGTTAAAGACGCGACCGAGCAGGCCAAAGGTTTGCAACGAAAGTGGAAGGACGCCGGTGTTGTAGCCCGTAAAGACGAACAACAACTGTGGTCTGAATTTCGCGCTGTCTGCGATCAGCTGTTTGCCAAACGCGAGCAGCAGATTAACGAATTTAAAGCGGAATTGGATACCAATAAAGAGCAGGCAGAGCAACTGATCGGCAGCCTTGCGTCGCTCAGCATATCCTCCGACGTTTTGGCTGAACAGTCGGTTTTTGAAAATCTGAAATCGCAGTTCGAGTCATTAGGTACCTTGCCTAAAGCACATCACCAGAAGTTGATGAAGCAATATAAAGACGCTTGTTATTCATTTGAGTCTGCCTGTAAAGCCGCCAGATTAGCGGCGAAAGACCAGCATTGGGTCGATTTGATTGACTGGGTGAAACAAGTTCGCTTCTCAATTGACGAACAGGATGTCCTGAAAGCACAATGGCAGAACATGAAGGTTCCGGCGCCCGCGCAGGAGTTAATCGGCTGTTTAGACAGTTGGCGTCAGCCAGCTGATGAGTTGAATCAGGCTGCCATGCATGAAAAAACCATTGAGTTGGAAATCCTGACGGGTGTAGCGAGTCCGGAAGCCGACAGCCAAATCCGAATGAACCTGCAGGTACAGGCTTTATCAGAAGGCATTGGTGGCAGCACGAGCGATGCAGATGTTGACCAGATGGTCGTACAATGGCTGGCTCTGGGGCCGGTGGAGGCGCCGGTTTACGACGAATTTGAAGCCCGGATGAAAGCAGCCAGAAAGCATTGGATGAAATAAAAAGTCAAATAAATCAAAAAGTTAGTTGACACCTCAGTTTGGATCAGTAATATACGCATCCGTTGACAGGCACTGAGCACGAACAAGCACAGGGTCTGATCAGAACGAGTTGATGCGGGGTGGAGCAGCCTGGTAGCTCGTCGGGCTCATAACCCGAAGGTCGTCGGTTCAAATCCGGCCCCCGCTACCAAATTAAAAAAGCCAGCTAAATAGCTGGCTTTTTTATTGCGCGTAATAAAGTTTTCGTCGATCGGATTCCATCCGGTAGACCCGTCGCACCGCCGCCACCAAATTAAGAAAGCCAGCTATTTAGCTGGCTTTTTTGTTGCCTGGAATGCATCCGCTCCAATCCTTGCACCGCACCGCGACCAATTAACATTCCTATGTTGCCGACTATATTCGTCTCACCGTTGTTCCGTTCTGCATACTCCACAGTTTTGTTTAGGAGGAAAAACGAACACAGTGCTGCGATGACGATGTTGGCTGTAAAGCCAAGGTCCGGTTCTATGAAAATTCATCCCACAACCGCTCGAATTCGACACAGAACCGCTCAATAATCGACTCATCCTCGAGTATCAGTACGTTTTCATGGTTGAATTGGCTGGCGCTCCGGGTCCAGTTGAAGCTACCGGTGGCCAATCGTTTCCGGTCCGCTATGGCAAATTTATGATGCATGTGGTGCCTGGTTGTATCTTCCCGAACCGGGATGCCAGAGGCGTTAAGGTCATCGATATCGCTTCCGATGTCGTCTGTTTTGTCATTGTCAGTGATAATGCGAAGGGTAACACCGCGCCGATGCGCCTTGAATAACGCGTCTCGAAGTTGGTTGTCCGAGATTGTGAAAACACAGATATCCAGGCTTTGCACAGCGGCATCAATTAAATTCAGCAGCGCGGATAAGCATTCATCTCCTGGACTGAAGTAAACCCCGGTGTAGGTTGTTTTTGGCATGCTGTTGTCCAGGCTTTTCAAAACTTGCTCGAGCCACTTGAAGGGAGGTTCACTTTGCGCTGTACGTGAATGGCGTTTCATGATATCGAAAGCCTGATTGCGAACAAATGCGCGCTGTTCACTTGACAGTGGTTTGAATGTCTCGAAAAGGGTGGCCTTTTCCAGTGCGTCAATGCGTTGGTCCTCAAAGGTGTCGCTGAGCAACTGCGTCAGCTCTGTAGTCCAGTTCATATTTAATGAATTTCCTTATGGTTTGTCTTTTGACTCGGTTCGCTGGTTAAGCACATTTGTATTGAACATACAGCGTTTTTCTTAATTGTGCAGTGGCAATGTACTAAATCGATAGCGATCTAGGAAATCGAATATTGGTATTTGAGATATCGTGTTTGCTGACACTTTCCAGACATATCTTTCACACTTAATTGACTTATGTCATCTACGCTACTATCACTTTCTTTACATAGGGATAAACTAAAGCGGTATCGAATTTATCCGTAACTCTCTAATAACAACAGAAAATGGAGTAACTGCTATGAAGAAAAGTATTTTTCTGACTGTCTTCAGCGTGTTGCTGGCCAGTGCACTGAGTACTCTGAGCTTTGCAGAAATGCGCGACATAAAAATCCCCTTTTACGATGCTTGGGTGAACTCACCTCACGGCGATATTACCTCTGAAGCCTTTGTACATTGGGAAGAAGAAGATGACAAGATGGTTCCAGAACGTTGTGCTGCCTGTCACTCAACAACAGGTCATCTGGACTTCTTAGGTGTTGACGGTTCAGAAATGGGTAAGGTTGATGCGAAAGCACCTGGATTAGAAGGTGTTCAGTGTACCGCGTGCCATAACAAAGTGGCGGGAAATATGGTTGAAGTTACCTTCCCGTCCGGTATGGTCGTTGAACGTGAAGAAGCCGATGCCCGCTGTATGGATTGTCACCAGGGTCGAGCCTCCGGCAAAGCCGTCAATGACATGATCGCGAAAGCCGGTGTGGAAGACGATTCCGTTCATAAAGATATAAAATTCCTTAACGTGCACTATAGCGCGGCCGCTGCTACCCGTTTTGGTAGTGAAGCAGGTGGCGGTTACGAGTACGATGGATTGGACTACATGGGTCTGCACTATCATGACGACTACGCCACTCAATGTAGTGACTGTCACAACCCGCACACCACCGAAGTAAAGGTCGCGGTTTGTACCGAATGTCATGAAAATGTGAAAACAGCTGACGACTTTGCCTTTATTCGTGATGAAGACAATCAGTTCGACTTTGACGGTGATGGCAACAACAGCGAAGGTATCAAAACTGAAGTCGAAGGCTTGCACACGCTTCTTTATGCTGCCATGCAGGACTACGCGAAAACTGTGCTGAATACATCCATTTATTATGACTCACATTCTTACCCATATTTCTTTGCCGATCCAAACAACGATGGCAAGCTGGAAGAAAGTGAAGCAGTGCGAGCGAACGGTTTTGCTAACTGGACACCTCGCTTAGCACAAGCAGCCTACAACTACCAATTTGTAGCAAAAGATCACGGTGCTTGGGTTCACAATGGCAAGTACGTACTGCAGTTGCTAAATGACAGTATTCAGGACTTGGGAGAAAAGGTTAAAGTACCTGCAACCGTTCGAGCTGAAGAATAAGAGACGTCAATTCTATGAAGTCTACCCATACAAAACTGCTGCCCCTGATAGGGCGGCGGTTTTTTTTCGTTTTATGCTTGCTGGGCAATGGAGCCGCATTCGCAGCAACCACTTCGACCGCAGATCACTCGAAATTTGAGGCGCTGCAAGTTCCCTTTGAGAATATCAAAGAGGTCAATCAGGCTTGCGTCAGTTGTCACAACATGGCGGAAAGCCAGTTGCATAAAACCATTCACTGGCAATGGGATTACCCGCTGGAAGGCAAAGATAATGCTGGCAAGCTGAATGTTATTAATGGCTACCATCCCAATGTTGTCTCGAATATAGATACCTGCGATAGCTGTCACATAGGCTTTGGTCTGACAAAAAACACCATCGAATACATTCCCGAAGCGGCGGTTGATTGTCTGGCCTGTCACGACACTAGTGGCGAGTATTTCTATAACCGCTTTCATCAAAGTGGTGCTGAGTGCGCCATGTGTCATGATGATGGCGCCGAAGCAGAAAAAGCGCGGGTTAAAAAAGAAGGCGAGCGCTATACCTTGTCTTTGACTGAGATGGCGCAGCAAGCCGGAGAGACCAGTGTGCAGACCTGCGGCAGCTGTCATTTTTATGATGGCGGCGGCGACGGGGCCAAACATGGAGATCTGGACAGTGCGTTGATTAGTGCAACGTTTGAAATGGATGTGCACATGAGCAAAGATGGGGCAGGGCTTACCTGCAGCAGCTGTCACCAGTCTAATGATCATCAATTGTTTGGCAGTCGTTACGATGCCAGCCTACCTGAAAATAATACGGGCATTAGCGCGTTAGATGGCGCACAGGCGACCTGCGAGTCTTGTCACGGCGATCGGCCTATGTACGATGAGAAGCTGAACGATCACACCGATGTTGTCGCTTGCCAAACCTGTCACATCCCCTCCTATGCCCGAAATGGCGTGGCGACTAAAACGCATTGGGATTGGTCGACCGCTGGGGAGCTGGATCGGAAAAAACGACCGGACGCGAAGTACGATGACGAGGGTCGGGTTATTTATTCCAGCTTCAAAGGTGATTTGCAGTACGGTGCCGACCTGACTCCGGTATATCGATGGTACGACGGTGCGCTGTCCTATACCCAAGTGGGTGCGCAAGCCGTTGATGGTGAAACCGAACTGACCAAAACCACGGTTTCAGCGGGTGATGAAAATGCCAAAATTGCCCCATTTCATGAGTTCAAATCTCTGTTGCCGATTGACAGCGAAAGCCGTCAGTTAATGCCAATGTATCTGGCCGGTTCCAGTCGAGATGCTTACTGGAATGGGTTTGATTGGAAAAAATCATTGAGCAGAGGTGCGAAAGCGGCCGATCTGGACTTTAGCGGCGACTATGAATTCGCACAAACCAGTATGTTATGGTCCCTGAATCATACCGTCGCCCCGAAAGAGCAGGCGCTGACCTGTGTTGACTGTCACAGCAAAGGTGGCGTGTTGGCGGAAGTGACAGATGTCTATATTCCCGGGCGAGCCCAGCATACTTTACTCGACAAGATGGGATTACTGGCGCTGATCGCCGCTGTATTAGGCGTGTTAACACACGGTGCCCTGCGATGGGTGTTTAATCGTCGGAGGAGCCGTTCATGACTCAAAAAACTAAACGCCTTTATATCTTTAAAGCGTACGAACGATTCTGGCATTGGGTGCAGGCTGTACTGATGATTCTCATGGCCATAACCGGCTTTGAAATTCACGGTACTTACCAGTTAATTGGCTTTAATCTGGCCATTGATGTTCATGTTTATTCAGCTTGGTCCTTGATCGTACTGTGGATATTGACCATATTCTGGCACATCACGACAGGAGAGTTTCGGCACTATTTGCCAAGAACGGAAGGCGTGTGGAAGCAGATTGTCTACTACACCCGTGGTATCTTTCTGGGAGAAGATGCACCGTTTCATCCCAGTGATCGAGCGAAGCATAACCCCCTGCAGAGACTGGCGTATCTGTCTCTGAAGGTCTTTATGATTCCGTTGATCTGGTTTTCTGGGCTGTTGTATTTGTTCTATAACGATTGGGCCACGCTTGGTTTAACTAAGTTGGGCTTGACCTTGGAAATGATCGCCATTGTGCATGTGTTGGCCGCCTTCCTGATTCTGCTGTTTCTGGTTGCGCACCTTTATCTCATTACCACGGGGGAAACGATCATGCAGCACATGAAATCCATGATCACCGGTTGGGAAGATGTGCCGGATCACGATGAAAAAACGGAATAGCCTGCCTCGTTCAGCGTCTAAAAAGCCTCAATTCTGAGGCTTTTTTGTTGTCTGTCGTTTTATGTGTTCAGCCGGGTTAAGTTTTGGACTTAGCGTTCATGGTTGTCTTCGGTTGTCGTTGAGTGTTGATATGTTATTATCCGCCGCTCAAGGCGTATTCACGCCCCCTGTTTGTGTACGGTCCTTTGGTAAGGGTAGGCACAAGCGGGAATGATAATCTGACTGTTTATAGTCCAACACGTGGCCTTTGGTAGAGGTCACCACTGAAGGAGAGCAACATGCCTGTTATTACCCTGCCTGACGGTTCGAAACGAGAATTCGATCAACCTGTTTCCATTATGCAAATAGCCGAAGACATCGGCCCGGGTCTCGCAAGAAATACCCTTGCTGGTCGCATTAATGGTGAGCGGGTCGATGCCTGTGATCTTGTCACCGACGACGCCAACATAGAAATTATTACACCGAAGGATGACGATGGTCTGGAAATTATCCGTCACTCCTGTGCGCATTTGTTGGGTCATGCTATTAAGCAGCTGTACCCGGACGTCAAAATGGCGATTGGGCCAACCATAGAAAATGGTTTTTATTACGATCTAGATATGGAACACCGACTCACTGAGGAAGACCTGGCTGAGTTGGAAGTGCGCATGTTGCAGTTGGCGAAAACCGACTACGCCGTGGTGAAAAAGAAGGTTAGATGGCAAGAAGCTTACGACGTCTTCACCGAGCGGGATGAGCCTTACAAAAAAGAAATTCTCGAACAGAACATCACCAAAGACGATCAGCCGGGTCTGTATCATCACGAAGAATATGTGGATATGTGTCGTGGCCCGCACGTACCGAATATGAAGTTCTGCCATCATTTCAAACTGATGCGGATTTCAGGCGCCTATTGGCGTGGGGATAGCGCTAATAAGCAGTTGCAACGTGTCTATGGCACAGCCTGGGCTGACAAAAAGCAGTTGAAACAGCATTTGACCTTTTTGGAAGAAGCTGCCAAGCGTGATCACCGTAAAATCGGCAAGAAACTGGATTTGTTCCACTTGCAGGAAGAAGCGCCGGGCATGGTGTTCTGGCATCCGAATGGTTGGACCATGTATCAGGTTGTCGAACAGTACATGCGTCAGAAGCAGCGCGAGCACGGTTATCAGGAAATTAAAACGCCGATGGTTGTTGACCGTTCCTTGTGGGAGAAATCCGGTCACTGGGACAAGTTCGGCGATGATATGTTCACCACGCACAGCGAATCACGTGATAACGCCATCAAACCGATGAATTGCCCTTGTCACGTGCAGGTCTTTAATCAAGGCTTGAAGAGCTATCGTGATTTACCTTTGCGACTGGCTGAATTTGGTTCTTGCCACCGAAATGAAGCGTCTGGTGCCCTGCACGGTATCATGCGTGTGCGCGGATTTACTCAGGATGATGCCCATATTTTCTGTACAGAGTCACAGATTCAAACTGAGGTTGCTTCTTTTATTAAGATGCTGGAAGAGGTTTATCACGACTTTGGCTACGACGACTACATATTGAAGCTCTCTACCCGACCTGAAAAACGGGTAGGGTCAGATGCGGACTGGGATCGCTCGGAAAAGGCGTTAAGCGATGCGTTGGACGCGACAGGCAAAGAATGGAGCATATTGCCTGGTGAAGGTGCGTTTTATGGGCCGAAGATCGAGTTCACCTTAAAAGACAGTCTCGGTCGTATGTGGCAGTGCGGCACCATCCAGGTCGATTTCTCGATGCCAGGCCGATTAGACGCTCAATATGTTGATGAACATGGCGATCGGCAGACGCCGGTTATGTTGCATCGAGCGATTGTGGGTAGTTTTGAGCGATTTATTGGAATATTGATTGAACAGTATGCCGGTGCTATGCCACCATGGCTCGCGCCAACTCAGGTGATGATATGCAATATCACCGATGCACAGGCCGAAACAGTACAAAAAATTGCCAAAAAGCTCGAAATAGATGGTTTTAGGGCCCAAGCTGACTTGAGAAATGAGAAGATCGGCTTTAAAATCCGCGAGCACACGATTCAGCGCATTCCTTATCTTCTGGTTATTGGTGATAAAGAAGTCGAAAATGGCACCGTTGCCGTTCGGACACGCGATGGTAAGGACTTAGGTGTTATGCCTCTGGCTGAATTCAGTGAACTTTTGCGTAGCGATATCGCTCGAAAAGGTCGTATTAACGAAAATGGGGAATAAGTTATAAAACGTAACGCTAGAGCGGCTAAATCAAATAGCCGACACGTCATTAATGAACAAATTGAAGCATCAGAAGTTCGCTTAATCGCAGCAGATGGTGAGCAATTAGGAATCGTCCCTCTTGAAGAGGCCATTCAGAAAGCGCAGGAAGCGGGTCTGGAGTTGGTACAGATTTCCAATGCTGATCCCGTCGTCGCAAAGATTATGGATCTTGGTAAAAAGCTTTATGAAGAGAAAAAGCAAAAAGCGATAGCCAAGAAGAAGCAATCTCAGGTGCAGGTTAAGGAAATAAAATTCCGACCGAATACTGACATTGGTGACTATAACGTTAAGTTGCGTAACCTGATCCGTTTTCTCGAAGAAGGTAATAAGGCGAAAGTCACATTACGCTTCCGTGGCCGTGAAATGGCGCATCAGGAGCTCGGTATGGAGCTGTTGAAGCGTGTTGAAACGGATCTGCAGGAGTTGGCAACGGTCGAACAGCGTCCAAAAATGGAAGGCCGACAGTTGACCATGGTAATGGCACCTTCTAAGAAAAAGTAATTTACAGCTAAAGGTTCGCCTGGCGCTGTAAACCCGGAGAGTTTCTCCGGTTAAGTGAGCGACCAATCTGTTTGGTCGCTTTTATTTTAAGGCAACCGTCAGCTTCGTGAGTAAATGTAGGGTAACCGAAACGCTTGTTTGTACGAATGCAACGCGGTAATAGAAGTAAATCTGGAGATTGAAAATGCCAAAGATGAAGAGCAATTCTGGTGCTAAAAAGCGCTTTAAGCGCACGGCAAACGGCTTTAAACACAAGCAGTCTTTCCGTAGCCATATCCTGACCAAGAAAAGCAGCAAGCGTATTCGCCAATTGCGCGGAATGTTGCAAGTTGCAGATGCAGATAAAGCGCTTATTAAGCGTATGCTGCCTTACATCTAACCGCTTTTCTTACAGGAGATTAAATTATGGCACGTGTTAAACGCGGTGTGATTGCCCGTCGTCGTCACAAGAAGGTTCTTAAGCAAGCTAAAGGTTACTACGGTGCGCGTTCGCGCGTTTATCGTGTAGCTAAACAAGCGGTTATCAAAGCAGGCCAGTATGCCTATCGTGACCGTCGTCAGCGTAAGCGTCAATTCCGCGCACTGTGGATTGCCCGTATCAATGCTGAAGCTCGCGTAAATGGTTTGTCTTACAGCAAGTTCATCAACGGCTTGAAAAAAGCTGAAGTTGAAATTGACCGTAAAGTTCTTGCCGATATCGCTGTATACGATAAAGCAGCTTTTGCTGCCATCGCAGAACAAGCGAAAGCGTCTCTGGCTTAATTGCCAGTGTCGTTTTAGTCAAAACCCGCACTCGTGCGGGTTTTTTTATGGGGCGCTGTGAAGGTTGGTTAGCGTTCCGCGATTTGTCATGACGCTGAGGTGTCGCGACTTTAGGCAGATGCACGTGAAAAAATCATTTGCTCTGAAAACGTTTTCAAGCCTATCATACCGCTGGGTTTAAATAAGGAGAAATGAAAATGACAGTATTAGTCACAGGTGGGGCAGGCTATATTGGTAGTCATACCTGTTTGGAATTACTGCAAGCAGGCAAGGATGTATTAGTACTTGATAATTTCGCCAACAGTTCAGCCGAATCATTGAAACGGGTTCAAGAGCTTGCAGGCAAGGAATTGAAGTTTGTTGAGGGTGATATTCGGGATCGTGCTTTGCTGGATTCACTATTCAGCGAAAACGACATTGAATCAGTGGTTCATTTTGCTGGTTTAAAAGCGGTTGGTGAAAGCACGGAAATTCCGTTGGACTACTTTGATAACAATGTATCCGGTACCGTCACGTTATTGCAGGCGATGAAGGCAGCTCAAGTCTTCCGCTTTGTGTTCAGTTCGTCGGCAACCGTATACGGCGATCCGCACACCGTCCCGATCCTGGAGTCTTTTCCGCTAAGCGTTACGAATCCATACGGTCGGACCAAGCTGATGGTGGAAGATGTGTGCCGTGATTTGGCTGCCTCAGATGAACGATGGTCAATTGCCTTGTTGCGCTATTTTAATCCCGCAGGTGCGCACCCCAGTGGTCGAATTGGTGAGCAGCCCAACGGTATCCCCAATAATCTTGTTCCCTACATTACCCAGGTGGCCATTGGTCAGCGTGAAGCCCTGAACGTTTTCGGCGACGACTACGACACGCCAGATGGAACTGGTGTTCGTGATTATCTCCACGTTGTGGATTTGGCGATTGGGCATCTCTGTGCGTTGCAGAAAGTCAGCAAGCAAACAGGGTGCGTTGCTTATAATCTGGGTACCGGTACCGGATATTCCGTACTGGATATGGTGAAAGCGTTTGAAAAGGCCTCTGGAAAAGCCATTGCGTATAACATCACTGCTCGGCGACCCGGTGACATCGCTTGCTGTTACGCAGACCCAACGTTCGCAGAAGCAGAATTGGGATGGAAAGCTGAGAAAACATTGGATCAGATGATGGCCGATTCGTGGCGCTGGCAAAGTCAGAACCCGAATGGGTTTGCACCAAGCTGATTCTCATCAGCGCCGATTACGTTGCCTTTGAGCATTCTGCGCAGAGGCAGCGTAGCTCCAGCTGGGATTGTTTTAACACGAAACCTGCTTGTTCCACACTCAGTTTTAACGCCTCAAAAACTTCCTTTTTAATGCCGATTTCTTTGACCTGATGGCAGTTCTCGCAGATCAGAAACTGCGGTACCTCATGCGTGTGACTGCAGGTGCTGTGTGCACAACTGACAAATTTGTTTTCCGAGGTCAGTTTGTGGGCCAGATTGTTCTCAGTCAAAAAATCTAACATGCGATAAACTGACATGGGCGGAATCGATTGCCCATGTTCATTCTTAAATTGCTCGGCTAATTCGTAGGCCGACAGGGGTGTCTGTGACGCCAGCAACAGCGCAAAGATGCTTCTTCGCTTCGGGGTCAGCTTTATCCCGGCTTTTTGAGAGGCAGCATCGGCTTGCATGTTGGCATTGGCAATGACTGACATGAGTGAAAGTCCACAGTTGGTAATATTCCGCTTATTATCCAGATTTGTTGAATAATTGAAATGATATGATATATCATTTCCAAAAATTCAATGAGAATGGTTTAGTGTTAACGAATATCAGAAAAAATATCAGTGCATTAATTTGCGTGTTCGCTGTCCTGATCAGTGGCAGGGTGCTGGCGGACGAGCGGGTGAAAGTTGTTGCCAGTTTCAGCATTTTAGGGGATATCGTGCAGGAAGTTGGTGGAGATCTGGTTGAGGTGACGGTTTTAGTTGGCCCGGACAGCGACGCGCACGTCTACCGGGCGAAGCCAATTGACGCCCGGAAAGTACATGATGCCGATCTGCTGGTCATCAATGGGTTGGGTTTTGAAGGTTGGATGACCCGGTTAGAACAATCCTCCGGGTTTCAAGGGATTAAAGTGGTGGCCTCCGATGGTATTTCCGCAAAGCCCAGTGAAGAGCACGGTCATGAGGATGACGGCGAGGATAATGACGATCATCATGATGGTGATGTAGACCCACATGCTTGGCACAGTATTGGCAACGTTATTCAATATGCGAACAACATTAGTCGTGCTTTGGCACAGTTTCAGCCTGAAAATGCGGCTGTTTTCCAACAGCAGTTCGCGCAATACAAAGCCAAACTTGAAGCGCTAGATGCAGAACTTCGCGCCCAGGTGGCGTTGATACCGGAGCAGCGGAGAACAGTGATAACGTCCCACGATGCGTTCGCGTATCTGGAGCAGGCCTATGATTTCCACTTCTTGTCACCACAAGGGGTTAGTACCGAATCCGAGCCGTCGGCACGCGATGTTGCGCAGTTAATCCGGCAGATCCGGCAGCAAAATGTGAAAGCAGTTTTTTTGGAAAACGTCACCGATGCCAGGTTGATCCAACAGATTGCGAATGAAACCGGCGTGAAGGCCGGAGGCGTTTTGTATTCAGGGGCGTTGTCGTCACTCGAAGGCGCCGCACCGGATTATCTGACTATGATGCGGCACAATGTTGAAACATTAGTGAATGCGTTACGAGAAGAGCTTTGAAGTAGTTTATAAAGCAGTTGGTGACCAGAGATGGGGAGGGTAGGCCTCCCCTTTGTTTGTTTCAGTAACGTCAGACCAGTGCGAGTACGAGATTGTCGTTATCTATTTTGCTGATTTGCACCGTAATTTCCTGCATTAACAGGTAGTTAAAGTCTTCAAATTTCAACATCATGCGCAATGGATCATAGCTGTAATCATCCTTCTTCTTGCGCAAATCCACAAAACCGGTCGCACCATTTTCTGTGATCTGCGCGATCAGTCCGTTGGCATTAATGTGCACAATGGTCGCTTTCCAGATTTGTTTCGGCAGAGTCGCTAACCATTTCAGGCGGAGTCGATTTTCAATGGTTTGAGAAACCTGACGCGACTGATTGCCGCGCGCATTGAAATCATCAATCACTTCAGTTTCGATCACCGGTGTATCACCTGCTAACTTTGCTTTTATGGCGCGGTGAATGAGTAGGTCGCTGTATTTTCGTATGGGTGATGTGGCGTTCGTGTATTGCGTTAAACCCAGGCCGAAGTGAGGCGCAACACGATTGGACCAATAACCTCGGTCGAAGCGTTTGATCAGCACGTTCGACAACGGAAAGTTCTCGACGGTCGCGGCTTCTTTCAGGATTTTGATGAAGTCTGGCAACGAATGTCCATCAAGTTCGGCAACAGCCGGTGCGTAATCCCGTAATAATCCTTTCAGTTCACTTTCCCGATCGGGTTTGAAGCCATCATGTGCCATGAACAGCGCAGCATCGTCCATCAGGAATTTAGCAGCTTCGGCATTGGTGGCTATCATCGCTTCTTCGACGAGATCACGCGCCGAGTTGCGCGATTCCGCGTCAACGGTAGTTACGTCAAAGTTTTCGTCAACACGGATACGGTAATCAATACGATCCTGCATTTGGTTGGCGTGTGTTTTACGCCAAGTCGCCAATGCATCCGTTGCGGATTTGAGTGTCGTTAACGTGTCTGCAAATTCGGAGGGTAGTGTACCCTCGGCAAACCACTCGCTGACTTTCAAATAGTCCAACTTGCCATGGTTCTGAATGTTTGCCAGCGAAATGTCGCACCCGGTCACGTCCCCTTCACTGCTGACGGCCAGATCAAAAATCAACGCTGGACGTATTTCCTTGGCCACCAGGGAGATGGCGTCATCGGCAAGGGCCTCTGGCAACATGGGTAATGTTAGACCGGGTAAGTAGGTTGTCGTCAGGCGCAAGCGAGCCGCCTGATCCAGTAAGCTGCCGGGATTGATAAATGCAGAGGCATCGGCAATCGCAACGGATAACATCCAACCATCGTCTGTCGTCGTCGCGTACAGGGCGTCATCCATGTCTTTGGTGGTTGCCGCATCGATGGTGACAAATGGAGTGGATGTCCGGTCTGCGTATTGCGCGGTTTGTTCACGCATTCGTGCAACGGCCGAATCAACTTCATTAAGTTCCGCGTCGCTGAATGTTTCGGGAATACCTTGTTCCGCCAACGTCATGCTATACCAAGAACGATTGTTGTCAGCACTGCCCAGAGTTTTCACCACTTCGGCTTGCGCTTTACCGGTTTTCCATGGGTGCCGGGTAACTTTGGCGTGCACGATGTCGTTGTGGGCTGCATCGCAGGTCGATTTCGGTGGTACAAACAGCCAGCCGTTAAATGCGTCGTTAAACGGTTCTACACCCTGAGCCCTACCACGAACATAGAAAACCCCTTTAAACTCGGAGAATTCTGAAGCTTCTAGTGTTTCCAATTCCGCCTTCGATTTGCCGTCGTCCTGCTCTACCACGGTAAAGGTGACCCTGTCGCCCGGAAAGACCTTTGCCATTTCATCGGGCGGCAAGAAATATTCGCTACCGTCGTCGCAGACGACAAAGCCAAAGTTTTTACCAGTGCCTTTTATATGACCATTTAAAATTACTTTACTGGCCTTTATTTCGGACTTCAGCGACTGGAGGACTTCAAGTGACTTGGCATCTAACATGAAAAAGGGCTCTGCTTAGTTTGAAAGCCGCTCATTATACGCAGGTCAACTACGCAACCAATGCAAACCTCGGTTTTTTTTGTAAACTGGAGGATAAATCGGAGTACAGGATCCTTACATGAGTGATGTTCGATCACTGGACGCTTTTCGCAAAGCGAAGCAGAAAGCCAAAGCCGCCGGTAATACCTTGTGCAAGAGCGGACGGCACAAATGGCAAGCCGCAAAAGACACGGTGTTCGATTCGAAACAGGGAAAGCTGGTGACTCGCGAAGTGTGTGCGCGTTGTGGGAAAACCCGCGTGAAAGGGACTTAGGGCAACTCTGAATAATTGCTATCTACCTCAGCGGGTGAGGAAATGCGCAAAATTCGAGGCAAGTTTTGCAGGCAATATTCATTATCTTGGCAAAGGACTTAACAACGAAATTTGCCATTTCAGCCCCGCCTTTCGGGTCCTTCAGATCGATGACTGAGCTGTGTTGTGTGTTTTGAAAAGGGCTCGCCATTCCCTGTAGCACACGCCTCGCTCATCCTTCGAGCTGATAGGACTGAGGTGACTTGAATTAATCAGAGTTGCCCTAGCAGACCTTGGCGAAAATAAGGTAGCAAAGCTCGCGCCGAAGCCTTCGTTGGAAAAGTTGAATGTCGTACCAATATGTCTTCGTTTTTGACCTTGCGCTATTGTTATGGCTTTTATTTAACTCATGTCACGCACGGACCATTTGGGCGTCCATATGTGTCGTTGGACTGACCATACAACAGGGATTTGAAATAGTCAGAGTTTGCCTTGCGATTATGGGGAATCTTGCCAGCGTTCCAGATTATTCACGAAGGTTTCAGCCCGTTCCAGCTTCTGAATCACGGTAGCATTGTCCGGAGCCAGAATGAGCGCCTGCTGCCAACGATTAATCGCTTCTTGCAAATACCCCGAATTATAAAGTGTGTTGCCGCTGTTAATGAGCTGGTTTACCCGTTGAACACGGCGTTGATTCAGGTTTTCCTGTAATGCGTCAGTCGACTCAATGCCGATGGCGGTCATTTCATTCAGCACTTTTTGAGCGCCAATAAAGTCGCCAAAGTTGAGTCGTTCGTAAAAGCTTTGTTCCAATTCCGGTTGTTGCTCGCTGATTTTCCGACGCTGTTCGGAGCGGGCCAGGCTACGCTGTTCCCGTTCTGTATTAAGCAGCGTTGCCAGTAATTCGGAACTCAGTTCGTTTTCCGCAGTTTTTATCGATAAGGTTAACGCTTCCCGGGCCTGTACTAACTTGCCCGCTTGCCAATATTGATGCCCCAGTGCATAGAGTTCCCGACTTACTTTTCGTGCCTGTTCCAGAAACTGATTGAACTGTTGTTGAGCAAAAAAACGATTGTCAGCGTTGTAGAGCTTTGACTCCTGATGCGGTGCCGCAGAAATGATGTAATAGGCCTGCGCGATGAGAATAGCCGCTTCATCCATTTTCAGGCGTGCATGCCGTTTTTGTTGATAGAATTCCAGTTGCGCCAACAGTTCTGGAGCATCGGCTGTGATGTCCAAGCCATCTTGAATCGTCTGTTCGGCGTTCACCCAATCCAAGGTGGCTTCATATTGCTGTGCGTCAGACAGAACAGTCTGAATGAACTGTTGTCTCTGTTGTTCAATAATTGGCACCGAATTGTTCAGATAACTATAATCTGGGTGTTCCGGTGACATCGCCGCGATGGTATCCAGGGCGCGATCAAACTGCTGATTATCCAACCAAGCTTCGACTTGCGTTTTCACATCGGCTTGGCGGGCGTACATGGTGGCGCAACCGGTCAGAACACAGCAGAGGATAACGGGAATACAATTTAATTTTTTCAAGATTGTTTATTCTCCAGACTGACCGTTATGTCTTCCACAACCAAGGTGTCGACCGGCTGACTGAAGCCCTTCACGTCCAGTCGCTGGGTTTCATGAGTTCTCAGGTCAGCACGGGGTCCCAGCGATTTCAGAAATTCACGGTCGATCAATATCTCGCCACAGGGCGCTTTATCACACAAACGCGCTGCTAAATTGGCGGCTTCTCCGATAACCGAATAATTCATCCGCTCGGACGATCCGAGCAACCCGGCCAATACCGTACCGCCGGCTAAACCAATGCGAATGTCCAGCCACGGCATTTTGTTGATGCGCCGGTGTGCATTCAGCTCATGAATCCGGTTGCGGATGGCCAGAGCACACTCCAACGCGTGTTCGCGATGCAGCTCGTCGCTGTGAGGGCAACCAAAGACCAACATTGCACAGTCACCAATGTACTTGTCGACGTTGCCATGAAATTGATGGCAGATGACCGAAAATTCGGTGAAATACAGGTTCAGCACTTCGGCGACCGTTTCCGGTGCATGCCGTTCGCTGAAATTGGTGTAGTTCACCAGATCGACAAACATGATGCTGGCTTCAACCCGCTCACCCTGCAGAGACAATTCCGATTCGTTTTTGGACATATAGTGTTGGGCTACCGGGGAGGAAACGAAGCGGGAAATATTTTTTTCCAGCGTCAATTTGTGTTCTAAGCCTTCCGCCATGTTGTTAAAAGCTGATTTAACCTTGGCAAATTCGCCGGTTTGAGGGTTGCGAATACGGTAGGTGTATTGCCCGGACTCGATTGCCTGTGTCGCTGCAATCAATTCGTTGATGGGCTTGCTGAGATTGCGAGATAGACGGATGGCCAGCCAGATAATGGCCAGTACCAGCAACGCAACCGCAGCAATGACACCCGACAACACCAGCATTTGGCTATGGATAATGGGGGCTTTATTGAGCCCAAGCCATACCGTGCCGCCAGAAACGTCTTTAAAGCGGATTGGCTCGTAAAACCAGCTGATGTCATTAACGTCGTTAAAAATCCCGTCGCGGTTAAACGACTCATTATTTTCCATCAAGTTGAGTGGGGGGCGGGGGTACAAGGTGCCGTAGACTTGCAGGTCCTTGTTTATCAGAGTGACGGAAACAACAGACTCTTGCTCCATCGTGTTGTTCACAAAGCGTTGAATGTCGGACTCATTGTCAACGAAAAGCGGCTCTACAGCATTGTAGGCAGCCTGCTGTGCCAGCGTGCGACCCATCGTTTCAAATTGTTCTTCCACCATCGAAAACTGCCGGTATACCAGAGGATACCCGATCAGGGTGGCAGCCAATAGCACCAACGCAATCATGGTGAAGGCCAGCTTGTGGGCATAACTCAGACGCAGCACGATTAAACCCTGTTTTGAGGAGCTTACATTGTACTGTGCGTATTTTTGAAGGGATGTGAAGTAGTCAATATTTTCAATGAATTAGCGTGTATTTATCAGGTAACTTATGAAAAGGCGTAAAACGGCAATAGAGTAGGGTGTCAATTTAAATAGGACCCTAAAAGTCGCGAACCGCAGCGAACGTCTGGTTAATTATTAAAATGTCGTAATCGGAACGCTGTTAGTGTGTTTTTTTAGGTCTGGGTCACGTTTTGTGAGAGTTTTTCACTTGTTATGTGAGTGTGGCTGACGTTAAACTTCGGCCTATGTTAGATGTATCTCATATTCTCAATTATCTCGGGCCTATGCAGTGGATTGTCGCAATCCTCTTTGTGCCTCTCGTTTGCTGGCAATTTTGCAGTAAGCATTCCCTGTTGTGTCGTTGGACGGCACTCATTTCTGGTTATAGCGTTCAAATCGGTTTCTTCCTGTTGCTGGACGATGTTGGCTTTCAAACTAATCTGCTGATTTTGATCGCGTCCGTTGCCGCCTATTTCTGGATTTCAACCACGGTAGGCTTGTGGCCAAAGGCGCGGGCATCCAAACCCCGTGAGGCATCTTTGGTGGACGATAAGACCGAGGCGACTGCCTGATATCCCGGTATGGCGTGGTCGGCCATTGCCAATCACGCCGAAAATTTCTTTCCTCTTAAATAGCCTTCCGTTAGAACATGCCCAATGATGCCGACTTGGTTACTGCGACGGCGCCAATGTAAGCGAAAGTTGCGATGGACAGCCCATAGAAAAGCCATTGACGTTGCACAGACCCCTTTGTTTTTATCACCTGAGTGCCAAGCACCACATAAACGACCAGTGCGATAATTTTTGCCAGTAGCCATGAATGATGCAGTGGATTCGCGTGCAGCGTCCAGGCCAGATAAATCGCTGCCACGAGTAAGAGGGTGTCAACAATGTGTGGCGCAATGCGAATCCAGCGTTGTTTCATGTAAGGATGTTGATTAATCGCCAACACACCCCTTACCATAAAGCCGATGATTGAAATGAGCGCCAGTGTCATGTGCAGGTGTTTGATTGCTAGATACATAGTTACGTTAATTTTCCGAGGTTATTGAGAATGGATTTTATTTCCGGTTTGTCGGACGAATTCAAGAAGCTTATTGAATTTGGAACAGAATATACATGGATAATGCAGGCATTTCTTGTCGTGCTGGCAACCCTGGTGATTAATTATTTCGTCAGGAAAGTGTTCGATCGCCTCGCCAAAGCCGCTGAAGCAACTTCCACCATGTTTGACGATATTTTGATAGAAACAGCGCGGAAGCCGGTGCGGTTTTTTATTTGGATTGCCGGTGTTCTATACGCAGCAGATATTGTTAAGAACGTGTCGCAAGAGCCGATATTCGACATGATCCAACCGGCTCGTGAAGTTTCTTTTATCGCGTTGTTTGCCTGGTTTGCGGTGCGCTTTATCCGGCAGGGGGAAGTCGTTGTTCAACAGGATGGGGTGTTGGAAAACCCCATGGATGCCACAACTGCTTCCGCGTTAGGCAAGTTGCTGCGCCTGTCGGTCATCATCACCACCGCACTGGTCATTCTGCAGACACTTGGCTTCAGTGTGTCGGGTGTGTTGGCTTTTGGGGGGATCGGCGGTATCGCCGTTGGTTTTGCGGCCAAAGATCTGTTGGCCAACTTCTTCGGCGGATTGATGATTTATCTCGACCAGCCCTTCAAAGTAGGCGACTGGATTCGCTCGCCCGATAAAAACATTGAAGGCACCGTCGAACACATCGGTTGGCGGCTGACCCGTATCCGTACTTTTGACAAGCGACCGTTGTACGTGCCCAACGCAACGTTCGCTAGTATCTCAGTGGAAAACCCGTCACGTATGACCAACCGGCGAATATATGAAGCCATCGGTGTGCGCTATGATGACGCCGCTAAAGTGGAAAAAATTGTTGCCGATGTGAAGCAAATGCTGTTGGATCACCCAGAGATAGACACGACTCAAACCTTGATCGTCAATGTGAATGCGTTTGCTGCGTCATCGATAGAGTTCTTTGTTTATACCTTTACCAAAACCACGAACTGGATTGCGTTTCATGAAATCAAACAGGATGTGATGGTGAAGATTATCGACATTGTCGAGCGCAATGGCGCTGAATTCGCATTCCCAACCCAGACATTGCATGTGAAGCACGAGCCAGAAATGGCCGACGCCTGACAAACCAAACCCATAGGGTACCTAAAAGTGCAAAGGGCGTTCTACAAAGAACGCCCTTTTTTATTGGACCGCCGGTTCTTTCAAACTGACGCGTTGTGTGTCAAAGCAGACCTCAACCTGGCAACCGATTGGGACGGTCAACATTGGATGGGTATGGCAGCTGTCGAAGCCATTGACGATAGGCAGTGGTTGCCCGGCTAATACTTCCTGCAATACCGTCAAGGGTGTACGTCCAGTACCACCGTCTTTAAATAATTCGTGTTTTCCGAGCAGAACGGCACTGACTTTATCGAACACGCCGTTTATTTTCAGCAACGCAAAGAGTCGCTCTACCGTGGCAATGTCTTTCAGGCTGTCTTCAATTAACAGCACATCACCCTGTTTAATCGAAGGCATGTAAGGGCTGCCCCAGATAGCTGACATGGTATTGAGGTTACCGCCGATTAAGCGGCCACAATGAGTTCCCTCGCCGAGCCATTGCCATTGATTGACCAGCAGAGATTTAGGTCGGTCCTGTGTTTCCCAATCAACAAACTCCTCACTCCAGTGTGATGGTGGCGAATAGGTGACTGACGGCTGGATAACATGTGTCAGTGACTGGAAGGAGGCAAAGGTGTCATCGACCAACGGAGGCAGCTCACCGAACGAAGCCGTTAATGCGGGGCCGTAAAAGGTGGTCAGACCGGTTTGCGCGTAAATTCCTAATAAAATAGCGGTCACGTCCGAATAGCCGATAAAAATTTTCGGATCTTTGCGAATCGCCTCGTAATCGATATACGGCAATAATGAAGAACTGTTGGCACCGCCGATGGTGGACATAATGCAGCGCACATCCGGGTTACGAATCAATGCGTTCAGTTCATCAGCGCGGGCCTGAATCGACCCTGATCGATAATGATCGTTGTGCCCGGTCAAGTCGCCAGCCACAACCCGATAGCCTTTGCTTTCCAGAAACTTAACCGCGCGCCGAGTGCGATTTGGCGCAAACGCTGTTGCAGGGCTGGATGGGGAGTAAAAGGCGAGGGTGTCGCCCGGCTGGAGTTTGGGTGGTCTAACGCCCGTCATGCAGATTTTTTAGCGTGCCAGAATTCAAATTCGTCCTGCGTCAACGCGCGGGCTTCATCTTCGAGCATCACGGGAATTCCGTCGCGCACTGGGTAGGCCAGTTTCGCAGCGGTAGAAATCAGTTCTTCCTTTTCTTTATCCACTTGCAGTGGTGTTTTGGTAATCGGGCAAACCAGAATAGTCAGCAGTTGTTTATCGATCATCATGATCACAATCCTTATCAGTGTCGTTTTCCAGCGGAACGCCCGGCACCGGGTCAATTCCACCTGCGCAGCCTGGGTGGCAACGAGCAATGCGTTTCACCGCCAACCAGCCACCCTTTACCGCGCCATAATGTCGTAACGCGATCAACGCGTATTCAGAACAGGTAGGGTAATATCGGCAGCGCGGTCCCAACATTGGGCTGATCACCCAACGGTAGAATTGCACGATGCCGATTAGTACCCATTTCATCGCTTAACCTTCGCGGGTCCACTGCGTGCCTTCGCGCGTGTCTTTAATCTGTACACCACGTTCGGCCAGTTGGTCGCGAATGGTATCGGCCAAGGCAAAGTCTTTGTTTTTCTTCGCCGCCACGCGGTCGGCAATCAACGCTTCCACTTCTTCAGCCGAAATCGCATCAGCGCTGGAGGTTCCCTGAAACCATTCCTGCGCATCAAGGTTCAGAATATTCAGGAACTCACAGATGGTGAAAATCTCGGCCTGTGTTGCGGCTTTTTCGTCATCGCTGTCGCTTTTGAAGAACCGGTTCGTCAGTTCGTGCAGGACTGCAAACGCCTTCGGCGTGTTTAAGTCATCCAGCAACATGTCGAAAAATGGCAATTCAGTGATCGGTTTTGCTGGGGCGGCAGGTAAGTCTGCGCCGTCGCGTTTAATGGTGTACAGGCGGTCGAGTAATGAACGGCTCTGATGCAGTAATTGTTCAGACCAATTCATGTTTGATCGATAGTGTGCCGTTAACAACGCCAGACGAACCAACTCATGCGGCTGTTCTGCCAGCAGGTCACGCAAGACAATAAAATTACCTAACGACTTCGACATTTTCTCGCCTTCAATGTCGAGCATCGCGTTGTGCACCCAGTATTTCGCATAGCCACCGCTGTGGTCGGAGCAGCACACACCTTGGGCTAACTCGTTTTCATGGTGCGGGAACAACAGGTCGGTACCGCCGCCGTGAATGTCGATGGTGTCACCCAGATGTTTTTGGATCATCGCTGTACATTCAATATGCCAGCCTGGCCGACCACGCCCCCAAGGGCTGGCCCAACCGGGCAGGTCATCGGTAGAGGGTTTCCATAACACGAAATCCATCGGGTTCTTTTTGTAGCTGGCGACCTCAACGCGAGCGCCGGCGATCATGTCGTCGGTGTTGCGTTTAGACAGCTTGCCGTAGTCGGCCAGAGAGTCGACCGCAAACAGAACGTGACCATCTGATGCATAGGCGTGGCCGCGTTCAATGAGTGTTTCGATGGTGGTGATAATTTCACTGATGTGTTCGGTCGCTTTCGGTACGATCGTCGGCTCAAGGTTACCCAGATTCGCCATGTCTTCATCGTAGGCGGCAATATATTTGTCGGTAATGACTGAGATTTCTACGCCCTGTTCGGCGGCTGCGGCATTAATTTTGTCGTCAACATCGGTAAAGTTACGAGCGTAGGTAACCTTCGGATACAGTGCATTAAGGGTACGGAACATCAGGTCGTAGACTGTGGCTGAACGGCCATTGCCGATGTGAATATAGTTGTACACGGTGGGACCACAAACATACAGCGTTACGTTGCTGGCATCTTGTGGCTGAAAAGGTTCCTTTTTACCGGTCAGGCTGTTGTGCAATTGCAAAGACATTGTGATCCCATGGTTATCGTGAAAGCAGCGCGCGAGTATACCACCGAAAACAGGATCACAGAATAAGTGACGGCGGATCAAGCCGTCGCAATAGCGCCTTTTTGCACGCCTTCAAAGGCTTTTACTTTCCACTGTTCCTGCGGGTGTTCCTTGGCGAGTTGTTCAGCAATGTGCGTGGCAATCAGTTCAACCGTGGTGTCGGTGGTCATCACGTAACACTGTTCCGGTTTTAGCCAAACATCGAAACGCCCCTGTTCCGCGTCATACCCCACGTGAGTCAGGTGGCGCAGTTCAGATTCCAGCTGGTCTTCTTTGGTGATCAGGTAAATATCCGCAAAACGGGAAGCCCACTCGCGTTCGGTTTCGACATCACGTTTCCCATTGCGGAATATTTCGATCCGCGAGCGGTGGCCGTGACAAATGCGCTGGCAGTCACCCTGGTGTTTTTTCAAACCGTGGGAGTAGTGGTAGAAGTCACCGGGGATTTCTTCTGTCCGCAGATTCAGAATAACCTGACGAACATTGGCCGGAACCAGATTGTTCAGATGTTTTTCCAGCAAAGGCCGAGCCGAGTCGATACTCACTTTATCGCTGTCGACAATAAAAACCGCTTCGCGCGGGCTTTGGTAGGCAAACTGCACCACGCCGTCGGCATCGACATATTCAATCGCGATATCTTCATGAATGCCGGATTCGTTTATAGTCAAGCCGGGCAATTGCGCGGGTACCACCAGGGTATGGTCCATGCCTTCGTCGAGTGCTTTTTTCAGCAGTTTTTTCACGTGCCCAAAATCGAACACCATACCTTCATCGTTCAGTTCGCCCAGCAATTCGACGTCCACGATCCAGCTCTCGCCAACCACGCCACGGCGGGGATGAAAGAAGCTGAAATCAATAACGGTAAGGTTGTCGACAAACAAACGATTCATGGTCAGGTCAGGCTCCAAAACAGCAATTGCGCACACCGCCAGTATAGACGGGCGCCGCAGTCTACCAGAAATTTTACGCCGTGTTAGCCACTAAGCGATTAAAGCTGACCGTATGTTCCATTTTTGGCTTCAAAAACAGCCGCCAACGGCACCGCAACAGACAGGCACGCGTGCCAAGGTTGGCGCTGAGCCTGGGCCAGCAGTAAGCGGATGACCCCCGCGTGCGTGACACACACTACGGTGCCGTGGGTGTTTTGCATCTGTTCGCCTATCGCGAATACACGTTGGGCAAAGTCCTGCAAATGCTCGCCACGGGGAAAGTGAAAATCGATGGGGGTCTTCGCCCAGGCATCGAGCTGGGCGCGATCGACTTCTGACCAAGGGCGTGCTTCCCAGTCGCCAAAATTCACTTCTTTGAGTCGCTTATCCAGTGTAATGGTGTGCTGCGGGTAGAGTTCCCGGGCCAGGGTCTGGCAACGCTGGAGCGGACTGGCGAAAACATGGTCAGGGTGCGGTGGTAAGCGTGGCCGGATCCGCTCGGCGGTGTCGCAATAGGGCACAACACTGGGGAAGTCGGTTTGCCCGTAACAGAGCCCGGGTTTACCGACATCGTCGTGCCTGACCAGAAACAGCTGTCTCATCTTAAATTCGCCTCAAACGAGTGCCAACCAGACCAGCAAAAGGCCAAGTTCGTTTAACTGCTGGCTCGCACCCAACGTATCGCCGGTGTAGCCCCCCAACTGTCGTTTCAGGAACTCGTGCCAGAGAAGTGTCATGAGCAGCGACGCTGTTAAAAGGCAGGCAATGGTCAACGGCGGCAACCAAACCAACGTTGGCAGTACAAATAACGCGCTTGCCAACCAACGTCTGACAGACAACTGCGACACCACCGGTTTGGCTTTAGATGGTTCCGCACGAACGTAGTCTAACCACACCATGGCCGACATGGCGGCCCAGCGACTCAACGCATGGGTCACCAATAGCACCAGCCAACCGGCCAGTGGCAGCAACTCTATTAGCGTCACTGTTTTTAACGTGAGCATTGCCCATAACGCGAGGCTGCCGTATGTCCCCAGACGGGAATCGGTCATGATGCGAAGTTTGTCTTCTCGCCTGAAGGCACCACCAAGACCATCGGCGGTATCAGCCCAGCCGTCTTCGTGGAAGCCGCCGGTAATCAGAAAACCGACGGCCAGGGTGATGAGCACTGAAATGGACGTGGAAAAAACCAAATTGACGAGCACGAAGATCAGAGCGAGTAAGCCCCCGACGATCACGCCCACCAACGGAAAATAAATGGCCGAACGTCGCAGAGCGGCGTCCGAAAAGTTGGGGTGATTCGGCACCGGGAGTCGGGTAAAGAACCCCAATGCCAGAAAAAAGTCATGCAACATCAGGCGCTGATGCCTGCATCGGCAAAACTGGCCATGTCATTCAGCATTGCAACGGCATTTTTTACCAACGGGTAAGCCAGGGCGGCACCGGAGCCTTCTCCCAGGCGTAAACCCAGATTCAACAAGGGGGTTGCCGACAGTGCTTCGAGCATGTGCCGGTGTGCCGGTTCCGCTGACTGATGCCCAAATACCCAATTGGCTTTGCTGCCTGGCGCTATCCGCTCAGCACACAGCGCCGCAACGCTGGCGATAAAACCATCGACTAATACTGGTGTATTGAGCGATTTTGCAGCCAGTAAGACACCGGTCATTGCCGCGATTTCAAAACCACCCACTTCGGCCAATATCAGTTGCGCTGAAGCATCACTCAGGCGGGTTAGTGCTTCTTCGATCACCCGTACTTTTAATGCCTGTTGCTCAGCATTGGCGCCGGTACCCGGGCCCACCGTCTGCGACGGTGGTAAACCGGTCAGTGCGCTGAGCAGCGCCGAGGCGCTGGTGGTGTTGCCAATGCCCATTTCACCGATTAACAAAATGTTGTGACCATCCCGTACCGCCTGTTCGGCCAGCTGTTGACCGCATTGAATTGCCTGTTGGCATTGTTCGGCGGTCATAGCCGCCTGATGGCGCAAATTCTGAGTTCCGGCGGCAACCGGGCAATGCAATACGCCCGGCCAACGGGCGTCTTCGTTGACAATACCCATGTTTACAATGGTCAGTGGAATGTCATTGGTGCGACAAAAAACGCTCATCGCAGCTCCACCCGCGGCAAAGTTTGCCAGCATCTGTTCAGTCACCACCTGTGGAAATGGGTTCACACCCTCTGCGCACACGCCGTGGTCTGCACCGAAAATAAACGCGGCGGGTCGGTCAACAGCAGGGGTGGTGGTGTTTTGAATCAGTCCAATCTGTATAGCCAATGTTTCCAGAGCGCCCAGTGAGCCCGGTGGCTTGGTTTTATTGTCGATAATGTTCTGGAGTTGTTGTTGCAACGTGTCTGTCACTTCAGTGGTCATGATGGGTCCTGTGATGAATTGTCAAACTGTCCTTTTAACCACAACGGTAGGCCCGCAATAGTCATGGCAACGTGATCAGCAAGCTGGGCGATGCGCTGATTCAGTAAGCCCTGCTGATCAATAAACTGTCGGGTTAACGCGCTGGCACCAATGACGCCCAAACTGGATTCATTGGAAATAATGACGGTGTCTTGAGTGCGTGCAGCCAGCGCACTGAGTAATGCGTCGGTTCGGGTGTGCAATTGTTCTGGTTGCTCAACCAATACGTTGGTGAGCCACACACCGATGCAATCAACCAGAAGCGGGCGGTTTTGCGAGGCCAGAGTTTCCGGAAGATCGAGAGGGCACTCCAAGCAATGCCAATGATCCGGCCGGTCGGCGACATGCCGCGCTATGCGCTCGCTCATTTCTGCATCGGTATGGCGCGCGGTTGCCAGAAGCAGCGGCTGATCGGTAATAGCCTCCAAACACTGCATACCCAGGCGACTTTTGCCGCTTTTTACGCCACCGAGAACGAAGACTGTTGCGCTCATGCCTTTTCCTGCCGTTGATCGTGTGGCGGCACCTTACGAATAAATTGGCGTTCGTGCAATGCTCGCGCACAGATGTTCTATACTCAAGGCGATAATTTCTGACGAGGCCGCCCATGACGCCCCCAGAACTGATTACCAAACAGGAAGCGCGCCTCATTGCCGCAGGCAAACAGGCTCAGGAATTGCGCCGTCAATTGGCCATAACTTCGCAGGCTTCGTTGCAGATCATCGCAGCCATGCGTGCTTTGCGGGCCGGGATACCGCTGCCGAACAAACGCGCCACGAAGGCTCTGCTGGAATCCCGTTCTTCAAGCGACTAATCGCCACTTTTACCTTTCTTCTGCATTTCTCTATTATGGCGGTTTGCCCAACCCCGAGAGCAGACAGCATGCCGCGCGTTATTGAAGTGATCCCCTACCAGCCCGAATGGGTTGAACAATTTGAGCGTGAAAAAGACCGGATAATGTCCGTACTGAGTGACATAGCAATCGCGGTGCATCATATCGGCAGTACCTCGGTCCCGGGGCTTGCTGCCAAACCCATCATTGATATTCTGCTGGAATGCGAATCTCTGGCCGCCTTGGATGAACGTTCGCCCAAACTGGCGGACATCGGTTATGAAGCCAAAGGCGAATTTGGTATTCCTCGTCGGCGATATTTTCAGAAGGGAGGAGATCAGCGCAGCCACCATATGCACGCTTTCGTGTTTGACGATACAGAAGTGCACCGGCACCTGGCGTTTCGGGATTACCTGCGCGTTCATCCAGAGGTGGCGCAGCAATACGCAGACATAAAACAGCAAGCAGCCGAGTACGCCAACCATGACTCGCAACGGTATTGCGATTTTAAAGACAGCTTTGTGAAACAAACCGAGCAACAGGCCTTGCGATGGAAGGCAGACCAGCATGCTTAGCGGGTTAAACCACATCACACTGACGGTGGTAAATTTACCCCGTGCCACGGAGTTCTATCGGGCTATCGGATTTGACCTGCACGTTCATTGGGCGACGGGTGCCTACCTGACCGCTGGAACCTGTTGGCTTTGCCTGAGTGAGGGCGTCCCGAAGCCATCCATGGACTACAGCCATATCGCGTTTTCCATTTCTGAAAAGAGCATCGCTGAGTTGAAAACCGTACTCGCCCGTTTTGCCGTTTCTCTTTGGCAGGAGAACAGCAGCGAAGGTGATTCAGTCTATTTCTATGACCTGGACGGTCACAAACTGGAAGCACATGTGGGTACGTTGGCCACCCGATTAGCCTCTTTGAAAGAGAACCCCTACCAAGGGTTAACATGGCACAAGTAACTTCCTCAAAAACTCTGTTAATTACCGGCGTATCACGTGGCTTTGGTTTTGCGTTAGCGGCCGAAGCCGTTGCGCAGGGGCACCAAGTTCTCGGCATTGTGCGCAGTGAACAAAGCCGATTGGCAGTTCTTGCTCAGTTGCCAACCGTGCAATTGCTGGTGGCAGACATTACCGCACCCGCCTATGAAAGTTTGCTAACTCAGTTTGTGGCCGGCAAAACCATCGATGTACTTATTAATAACGCGGGCTCGGGCAGCAAAGGAAAAACGTTGGCGACAACCACAGCGGAGCAACTGCAACGGGAGTTCAATACTCATTGTGTGGCCGCAATGTTAAGCGCAAAAGTATGTCAACCAACACTCATCGCGACGAATGGACAGTTAATCAATATATCCAGCCGCCGCGGGTCCATGAACATGCAAGCCGACGGTGCTGCCAAAGGTGCGGGTTGTTCCAATTCGTATCGCATCGGCAAAGCAGCGCAAAATATGTTAACGCTGAGCATGGCCGATGAATTCGACGGTACCGGCGTAACCGTGTGCGCTGTGCACCCGGGACGTCTGTTGACAACACTCGGCGCAAGCGACGCACACATGAGTCCGCAAGAGGCTGCTCAGCGGTTGGTGAGAAAAATAATGAGAAATGAATTGACGCACCGCCAGTTTTGCAATTTGGAAGGCGGCGATTTGCCGTGGTAAATGTTTAAGTGGCGCGGTAAAGCTGCCGACACTTATAAATGTTAAAAATCTTTAGACGTCCATCACAATAAATTCACGCCACGCAAGAAATAAATTGTGTTCAATCCTCACCCAGTGTTTTATACAGTTTGGTTTTTAAGAAAATTCAGGAGGCAAAAAACGGAAAGAAAGTAGCGTAAAACTAAGCGCTACCCAAGAGTGCAGCAACACTCAAGGGCAGCTAACCACAACCGATATCAAGAGTATCAATTATGGCTAAGTTCAATGGTAAGCTAGAGCACCGCTCGTTCCAAGAAAAATTCTCCCCGCAAGGGAAACTAAGCGCAACTAAAAGCGACCTTCAACACCCCGTTGAAGCGAAAAAACCTTGTGACCCCGCAGTAAAACAAGCAATGGCCAACCGGCACCGAAACCCACAGATAGAAACCGACCCCGCGTATTTACGCGCCTTACACTGGTGGCGTTTTCGCATCGCCCTGGCGTTGTACACCGGAGCTTTTCCAAATTCGATGCGGCTAAAGCCGTGTTCTGTGAAATACGTGAGTTATAAACAGCTGTTACGCCTGTACAAAACGCGCGCGTTGTACCCGCGCAAAAAATAACAGCTCAATACTCATATACACAGAACACATTGCTTAGCCGCACATCTTGCCTGCGCCCGCAGGCAAGGTTTCTGATGCTTAATAATTTTTAAACAGAAAACGAATTTAAAAAGCGAGACACACCATGTACAAAAAAATCACCAACATAGACGACGAACTGCTGTTCACCCACGCCCACCAACGTGAACTGGAAAAACCCAACCCCGTATTACTGGACAGCATCGCCCGTGCCGAGCTGTACATCGCCAATACCTTCATCCATTTAAAACACGAAGCCATTCACGCACTCATGCTCAGCACCCGCAGTGTATTGATGGAAAGCAGACCGATTCTCACCGGAAAATTCTCACTCAAAGAACTCACTACCAATCTTCTCATCAGCCACATCATTCAAGCCAGTGCCACCCGGCTTATACTCATTCACCATAACCCGAAAGGAAACTTATCGATCAAAGACAAACACTTGCTGGAAGCTACAAGAATAAAAGACCGCTTATTGGAATACTCTATATGGCTAGACGACTTCTTCCTCATCACCAAGGCTGACTCCAATTCCAACCGAATGAACACCACCTCACTCGCAAGACTGGGTTTGGTGTAATCTCTTTTGTAGGAGCCTTCGGAGCAACGCGGAGAGGCGATATCTGTGTGCGTCGGGCTTTAGCCCGACATTGCTTAACCATATCGTTCGCCCAGAGCGCGTAGCAGTCGAAGGGGCTCTAAATATATAGGTCGGGCTTCAGCCCGATACATTAAAACCTCTGCCCAGTAGCCTTCGGCGCAATGCGGAGACGCACCGATCATGTTGGTTGGTCTTTAGGCCAACAATGGAATGTATTAGGAGCAGGCAGCCATGCAACCACCCCATGGTTCGCGCCTTCTCCCCAATGACAGGAAATCTTTGCCCAGTCATACTAAAAAACGCCACTTTCGCGCCAAAAAAGCCATTGCGCCGCATTTTCCGGAAAATGCCTGATTATCTGTGCGCGCGTCGCAAAACCCAGTCGATAACAGAATGTCCATTTCCCGTTTATTCAACTAGCCCCATGAATAGGGCGTTTCAGGCGCAGTAGTATTTAAAATACTTAGGCATGCGCTCATATGTAATGACAACCAAATTGACAAGGGTGTTTGAAGGCTGCAGTATGACTGGCGGAGAGCGATACTGTGGTTCTTTCAGCTAATTACATATGCGCTCAGGAGAAAATAGGCGGTAGCCTATGAAGAAACTGTTATGCATAAGGAATCACATGGAAATTTTGATTAATCCTTTCGGTGAACCTAGCAATGATTGGAGAGAGGAAGAAAGGAAAGCTAAACAATCTTTGTTACGCAGGCTTGAAGGAAACCCTGATGGAAATATCCCTGCGGAAGTAGCAATAAAGAATATTGGACGGGGTGCTGATTGGCATGTTCTTTCGCTAACAATCCTTTCAACTGCTACTGGTTTATTCTTCGTAATACCTGCTGCTCACAAGAAAGTAAGAGAATCGCTTGAGGAGTGGCGCAGAATTTATAACGAGTTTTCTAGGTTGTTAAGTTGGCTGGCGATCAACTCACCAATCTATTTCCCAGATCATTATCTATTCTTAGTAGCCCTACTTAATCTTGACGAAGATACCGAAGCTTCTGAATTAGAGTATCTTGGTTGCCATCCAATACCAGAAGACAACCCTAGTCTAGAAGGTCTAGAGGCATTGATCTTCAATTTTAAAGATGGTGATGTACTTGAAAGTATTGCAATTTCACGACAGGGAAACGTCATGTGGCACAATTCAACACCATTAGGTGCTGAAAGTGCATAATAATCACAGGCAATGGACGCGGAAAAGATCGCGCTAATGCTGTAAGCGTTATGTGTTTTGAAGAGGTCAAGGTTTTAATGGAATACCAAGCCGAGTGTAGTTGTGGGCAAGTTAAAGTTTCTATCCGCCTCCCTCAACCAATCGAGGAATATCAAGCCCGTGAATGCGACTGTGATTTTTGCGTCAGATATGGACTTGCCTATATTTCAGATGCAAATGGCACAATAAGCTTCGCCCCAATACAATCGATGAATCAACTTAAACAAGGTTCGGGGCAAGCTACATTCTGGCAATGCAGCCATTGCACAGACTTCGTTGCGGTAACACATGATTGTAATGGCGTAGAAAGAGGCGCTGTGGTTAAAGCACTTTTTGCTAATAAGCATAAACTCAAACCCTCTATAACAGTTAGCCCTAGGCAATTGCAACCTAAAGAAAAGCCTATTCGCTGGTCAGCAGTTTGGTCTAGGGTTGTTTTAGAGTAAGGTGTTACACATTACAAACAACTGTAGTCGTTCGCTGGCGCTCACTGGGACAATAACACGCAGGCTCAGTCGCTTCGCTCCAATTTTAGCCTGCGTGTTATTGCCCCTAAGTTGGGCGTAGTAGTACAACCTCATGAGTAAATGGCACATAGTTTATAATAAGGAATTAACTACTACTCCTATTAGCTTTTGGGTGCATGCGAACGTAGATAGCGATACTTGGCATGATGCAAGTAGCTACGACCCACCGTTCCCTAAACGCATTCCCATGAAGGGTTTCCCGTTGTTGGTAGTAGAAAATAAGGGATATTTACTGGAATTTGCCTCTGTATTTGAAGCGGAGCATTTTCTAGAAGTAATTGGGCAAAAAAAAATGCCTTCAACTAATGAACTATCTCGAATAAGGTCGGATGACTATGGTCCAAATAGACATTGGCTAAGTCGCTTACCGTCAAAGCTAAAACCTTGGGCTAAGAGGAAAAAACTTATTTCTGTAGTCGAGGCAGCATTGCAAGAATATAGGAAGGTTTGTCAGTAAAGTGCTACTAACAAACCTGTGAGCCGCAGGCCAGAAATTCTTGCTTAGCAAGCTGGCCTTGGACTCATTTTCGCTGGCGCTCAAAATCGCCGGTTACAGAATTGTTTTACTTCTAGTGAAGAGTTATGGAACCTTTAGACTTAAAAGAATATATATGTAAATTGCTTCGAGCTCATGAGGTACCTTTTCATACAGAAAATGAATGGATAGTCCCGTATGGCGAGCTTCCTGCTATTCGGTCTACTTGGTTTCAAAAAGAAACGAGTGGTGTATTTGAAGTAGAAGTTTTATTAGATGGTGGGCGTATTATAAATGAATGTTTTTCCGGGTTTGGTATCGGTAAAGAAGGTATCCTAAATGGCTTAGAAAATTTTTGTGTCAATTCTTTTCATGTTTTTCTATCCGCATTCTGGAAGAAACACAACCCCGAGCAAGTAGAAATAGAAAACTGGCCAATAAACGGGATAAATTATAAGGCATATATTGGTAACCTGGGAACCCGAGCCACCGAAGGTGTTGAAGCTTCAATTCCTGACGGGTTTTTCGAGGCTATAGAAAAATCGATTAAAGAAGAATCATTAGAATCTGAAGTATCTTGGTTTAGATTTTTCTTCGGCAGTGTGTCAGGTGAGTTTACTCTTGAAGCGTTAAAAGAAAACGAGGTCTGGGAAAAGGGTATTTCAATGTTAGGTGCTCAGTCGTGGGAAAAGCCAGAGGGCTATTATAGTGTTCGAAACTTTATAGTACTTCGTAAAGCATAACAAATTGCTCCATTTGACGCAGCGGTCTACGTTCCTTTTTGTGCATTCGCTGCGCTCATTGTTGCACAAAAATCCAGTACAACCGCCGCGCAAATGAACAACGCGGTAAATACCTAGAGGTAAGCATGGGAGGTAGTAAAAAGTACAAGGGTAAACTTTGTGTCTATTGTTGCAATGAAACTGCATCAACTGCTGACCATGTATTTCCGAGAGAGCTGTTCAAAATAGAAAAAAGAGATGGAATACCTAAAGTTCCTGCATGTAAAAGTTGCAACAATTCAAAGTCAAAGATTGAGCACTACCTAGCCTCAGTTTTGCCATTCGCAGGAAACCACGAGGATTCTGTAGAGACTCTATCGACAGAAGTACCTAAAAGGTTAAGGAAGAACCTTAAACTTCGTCGGGAGTTACAGAGTAAATATACTTATAAAAATATCCTCTATGAAGACGGTGATGTCGAAAATCGTATGCTAATCGAATTCGATTACGATGCTTTAGAACAGTTTATTCAGTACATAGGTAAAGCTTTGTTGTACTACCATTGGGATGTTTACCTGCCTTCTGACTATGATATTTTTGCGTTTTTGCCTGCGAAAGAAGGTATGGACTTCGTTAAGCAACTGTTTGGTCTAAGTTCTAATAAGAAAGTAACATATGCATTAGGGAATGATACAGTCAGGTACATAGGCACCATGAGCGAATCTGAGGACGGTTTATCCGTTTGGGCTATTCAAATATTTAATGGGCTTACTGTTTCAGATGGCAATGTACAGAACGTGGTTGAGCAGAGTTTCATGGTAGTAATTACTGGTCCAAAAAAAACCATTCAAGGGCTTAGGGAAACTTTCGGTACTTAACAAACTCAAGCACCGCCCGTTCCGGGCAATGGACAAAATATCGCTGGCGCTCAATTTTGCCGGTGTTGAAGAACGTTAAGCGACAAAAATGGCAGATTGGAAGTTAGCAATATCTTTTCTAATAGGTTTTCTTGGTCAGCCCCTCGGTTACATCATGGTCTGGGATACCGTCATGGATGGGCCCTGCAGTGGTGTATGGTCTCCAATTGCTTTTCATTGCCATTTAAACGTTGTCTTATGGTGTGTAGCTTGTCTTTTTTTACCAATACTAACGTTTCGAAATTTTAGGGTTGGTTTATGGGTTTGCGCAGGCTTTGGTGCTAGCGCTATTCTTATGGAGCTTTATGGTCATATTCTTGGTTATGGTACTTTCTATTTTGCAAGTAACTTTTACCGACCAGTTATCATGGAAATATGGACAGGTCTTTATAATTTTTTAGTAGTGTTCCTATTTATATTTGTTTGGGTGCTTAAAAAGGGGGCAAAGAATGTCTAACAAGACAATTTTGAGAAACTTCGTGAGCTGCCACCTTGTTTGCGAAAACACGCAAACAAGCCGCCATCTCACTACGCCGCGTAAATTGCGGCGCTATGCCCAGTAATAAGCGTACATAAAGCAATGGAACGATTAAACGACTATGCCAAGAAGTGCTCACACTTAAGAAAAGTGTGTCGAATAAAGTACACTGAGTGGGCTTGGTAGCGTTGCTATAGGCAATGACAGAAAGCCTAGAATTATCGTTAAAATTGTAATTTCTCCGGTAGGTCGAAGATCATCTCAGGAGGTTTAAATTTGTATAAACAAGTCGATAAATCAAAAGAGAATGAAAGCCAAGTCGTTTCTGCTATGGGCTCTCAAATCCAGAACGGTGGTGAGTCTTCTTTTCAGTTTATTGACAACAGACCTGAGGCTGTTGCTCAAAGCAAACTGCAAGAGATGGTGAATAATAGTTCAAAAATTTCACAGCTAAGTGCTTTTCAGGGCTTAGCCACCAATAGCCAAAAGGTGAAACAAACTGCTCAATTTAAATCCATAGATATTTCCAATACAAATAAAGTACAAAGTCAGTCAGCTGGTATTTACTCCAGCAAAGATCAGGATAGTAATGCCCAAATAGTCTTACAACCCAAATGGATTGATGATGGTGACATTCGTTTAAAATGGAGGCCTAAAATCAGCGGCTTCAATTGGTTCTTTGATCAAGGAATGAATAAGTTTATTTACACTTTAGATAGTCCTCACGGATTTGACGAGAACATTGTAAAGCATCAAAAAATACCGCTTTCGGAAGAAGAACTGGATCGATTAGGGTTTGATGAACTGGTTGGGCCAACTGTTGACACCAGTGTTGAACTTACTCCTTTTTCTGAAGGAGCATTCGAATCAGAACAAGCAAGAGCGAAAGCACATCAAGACTATCATGCAGCAAGAGAAAAAGGTGTTGAGCTCTGGATGGAATTGCAAACTGCACTTTCTAAACCGAGTGATACTTCCGCATTAGACCAAAGGTTTGAAGATCATTACTTTACTGATATGGACAGCAGTGAATTTGGTGGCCAGTTTAAAGAGCAAGACTTAAATGATGACCAGTATGTTGCTTGGAGCTGGGGATACCTCGATCCTTCCGAAAAACCCAAACCGCAAGGAGACGATGAAGAGCAAGATGCATACGATGAAAGAGTTGGAGGTCAAGGCAAGGCTCAGTATGAAAATTACTTTGACTTAGGTGAGAATGGCGAGATTGTAGCAGAATCTAACTGGCGAGACGCTGATATAAAATCTGGAGCTAAAGGAAAGTCTATTCCAAATAACATTATGTTGTGGAAACAATATGAGCGTGCTGCAAAAGACAGAGAATCAAGAGGAGGAGGTTCAGAAGCCTCAGCTTATGAAAACCTTAAATTAATTACTAGGCATAATATTGCCAATTCGGAAACCATTAATACAGTTAAAATGGCTTATGGGGCACATGCCCAATGGGACAAATCTGTTGTTCAATTTTTACCCGGCAGTGAACAGTTTTTTGCCATTCTTGGAACACCAAATTGTAAGAGTATCGTTCGTATGTTGAACGAAAGAGTATTAAAACTAAACAAGACTATTGAAGGAGTGGAAGTAATACCAGGCGATATTGGAAGTGTTAGCATTAAAATCTATTTGAAAGACTATCACTAACTCTCTTAATTATATATTTAAGTAATTAGGGCAAGAGAAAAATTAATTAGTTATATGCTGCCCATAACGAAACTAAGAAACCATTGAAACACCTTTTAGTTCAATTGTTACGAAGCTAAAAATAAACATTAAAATTTGAGTCAGACGACTCAAAAACTGGGTGTTTCGTGTGTGTCGAATACCACTGGCCGCACGCTGTTACAATGATCGGTTGAAATGTGGCGTTAGTTACCCTAAGGAAGGATTATGTCGTTTGACTTTCTGCTGACAAAATTTTCAAATTTATACGAATTAGCAGTTTTAGGTTCAACTAGTGAGAGTGGCGCTGAGGATTACTTAGTAAACCTGATAACGAGATGTAGAAAGTCAAATGTTCCTTTTGTTGCTCAAGTGAAATTGAACCGGAAATTCAAATGTGAAGTATGTGGCTTTGAGTGTGGAGACTCTATTTTCCATTTTGAAAATCCAGCTATTCCAAACGAAAGAAATGAAAAGCACTATTTGTGGGGCAACCCCGTTGGTATTTGGACCCAAGTCGAACTTAAGGAAGTTCACTTAGCGCTTGCTCACGGAATTGAGCCTAGTTCGGAGCTACTTAATGTTGTGCAAAGTGTCGACGACTAACAATAAGTACCAACACCGTCCCGTAAGATACGCTGTCGCGGAGAGCTACGATTCACTATCCTTTAAGGCAGTACAACGAGGTTATGTGTAGAGATATGAAGAAGATCTTACCAATAACTTTTGCAATATTTATGTATGGTTGCAGTGGTGTGGAGCAGCCCATGGAACCCATATCCAAAGATGGTCGTTATTCCGTTGCAACTTATAAAACTGAAAATGGCATCATTTTGTTAACAATTAAGGAAAACGGAGGGAAAATTCAATCCATAAACACGGGAGCGTCTGTCTACCAAAAGTTTGCAGTTGGTTGGTTCAAAGAAGAAGCAACATTGGTGCTCTATTCAAGTGATATTGGTGTTCTAGCCTGGTCTGCTAAATCAAATTTCAAGTCTGAGTTGGGCGGCGCAAAATATACGACCTACGGTAACGAACTTTATGAAGCTAAATACGGAAAGAAACACTTAACAAGCGAACGTGATCAATAACTAAAACGCCAATGCCCATAGTGCAGCACCATAAAGATTGCCGTTGATATGTTTACAAGTTTCAGCGCTCAAATAATCGGACTGGAAAATTATTGCCATTTTCAGCCTCAGTCATTCCGCCTTTGAGTGAAAGAACTTAACCATTTCTGATAAGCCCAGCCCCTCAATACCACCTCAAACTGTCGACTGATGCCATTGCTGGTGATAACCCTCTCACAAATTCCGACACGAGTTTCAAACGATAAGGTTTTCATAAGGTTTCAGGCGCTACGGTATGTCGGCAGGGTGGGGTATGTGCTCGCGCCCTCTCAAAGCCGCGTGCTTATTGGTCTAATCCTATGTGCGCGTTAATCGTTTGAAAGAGCAAAAGGAGAAGACTCGTGTTAAAACAAGTTCTCGTCACGGTGAGTTATGTAGCTGTATGTTTAACCACGGCGTGCATGCCGCAAGCAGACAACCTTAACCTGCTGGCGGAAGATCAAAACAGAACGATGATCGAGGATGATGGTTCCGTCATTCTTATGGCCGATGCGCTCACGGTGAAACGGGGCAGCGTCAGTAACCAGGGTTTGTCGGTTGTATCTGAACAGTCCATGTCCGGTACTCAGGATAACTGGAATGATTATCTCGAATTATCGCCAGACTCAACCCGGTTTATTGGGGACTTCACCTTCACGCTCCCGGCGGAAATTCTTTTCTCCGATGTCGAGTCCTTAGCGATCCACACCAACGCCATTGGCGAAGCTAAGTCGGAGCAGCGTTGGCTGTTCAGAATACGGGATCATCTCAACAGTCGTTGGTTCACGGTGGGCGATAACACCGAAGCCGAAAGCTGGGTCTGGCAGGCGCAATCCTTATATATCTCGCTTCCTGCGGAACACTTTATTGATAACCAGAATCAAATTACCGTTCGCGTTCAGTCGAACAATGATTACGACGTGGGTAATCTGGATTATTTGGTGGTTGAAGCGGCGCTCACGACAGGTTCGGATACCGACCCGGGCGACGGTGATGATAGCGGCGACGGCAATGGCGATGGTAATACCCAAACCTGGTGGCAACCCAGTCCGGCGGATGCGTTAACCTGGCAATGGCAATTGCAAGGTAGCATCGACCACAGCTTCAATGTGGATGTTTACGACATCGATCTATTCGATACCAGTGCGGCAGAAATCGCTCAGTTAAAAGATGAAGGCCGGGTTGTCATCTGTTATTTCAGTGCGGGTACGTATGAAGGCTGGCGGGAAGATTGGCGACAATTTTTCAGTTTCATCACGGACGATTCCTACAACGGCAATAAGCCGCCTTTCGCGGGTAAAATGGATGACTGGGATGAGCGATGGCTGGACATTCGCCGCATCGATTTACTCGGCCCTATCATGAATGCGCGTTTAGACCTGGCCAAAGAAAAGGGGTGTGACGCTGTTGAGCCAGACAACATGGACGCTTGGACACCCGATAACGCAAGCGCTGTGAATCTATCGCCTGCACTGACTGGTGAGGACCAAATTCGCTATAACCAATGGTTGGCCGATGAAGCCCACGCACGTGGACTGTCTATCGGTTTGAAGAACGATGTCGACCAGTTGGATGCCTTAGTTGCTCATTACGATTGGGCACTGAATGAACAATGTTTCCAGTACAACGAATGCGAGGGCTATTCAGTGTTTACGCAGGCAAATAAGGCTGTATTCGGTGTTGAGTACCAAGGCGACATCAATACGATATGCACCAAGGCAGATCAGCTCTCGTTGTTCTGGATGAAGAAGAAGTTGTCCTTGCAGGCATGGCGTCAAGGCTGTGAAGACTATTAAGGGCATCTCTAGAAAGTCCTTCTGACTCTGGATTTAAGAATGGGCTTAAGGCGAGGCGAAAATTTGCAAACCTAGCGGGCTAAGTTAAGAATTTTCAACAATGCCATAAGTTCGTTCTTAACTCCCCGCAGGGCGCGGGCTAACAACGCACAACACATCGTTAAACACTTTGAAAAGGACTCGTCATTCCCTTCAGTGTTTGTCTCGTTTTGCACGTTGTTAGTACACGCGCAGAGATTGACGGACTTTTTAGAGATGCCCTTAAGTAAGGGTGCAGCGAAGGGTGTGCGCGTCCGTCAATGAAAAGCGAAGGGATAAGTTCATTAACTGGCTGGCTTCACTCACCAACGCTAAGCCTAAACCGACATGGTCCCGCTGATGGCGGGACTCTCCCTTTCGCCAAAATGGCTGAGTGAAGTGTTCTAAATCGTCCGGTTCTATGTTTTCTACCTTATTTTCAAGCGTGAAGACGAAACCATTTTCAGTTGATGCGAGTGCTATTCGAATGGTGGTGCCTCCGGGTGCGTAGGCTGTTGCATTGCTGATCAGATTCGAAAAAATTATGTGGCATAAGTCAGTATCGAGCATTCGCGTCAATGGAGGTGCAGATTCAAACAGGACCCGCTGATTTCTTTGTGAGATGAACGGCATGTATTGGTCGAGAACGGTTTGAATGAATTGCGGCATGTCGATGCTGACGTCGGTTAGTGGGGGGTGATGACGACCTGACTGGAAACGAGCCAGATGCAGCATGGCATTCACCATGTTTGCCATGGAATGGGAAAGCTGGTTCGCTTGCTGAACGGCGTCGCGCATGCGCTCGTTATTGTCGGGCGTCCGTAACGCCACATCGGTCACCAACCGTAATTCGGCCAACGGCGTTCGCAGTTCATGGGCGGCATCTGCGGTAAAGCGGCGCATGCGTTGAACAGACGCATCAATGCGGGCGAGCAACTGGTTGAGCGTAGTCACTACGGGTTGTATCTCGTCTGGCCAGTCATCCTCCGGTATGGATTCTTCAGTCGTCGCAATTTTCTCTATCTTGTTCGACATGAGCGCGAACGTTTTCATCCCTCGTGTCACGAGGTGATTAACAATGGCCCAACTCAACGCCACCAAGGTTAACCCGATGAGTGCAGTCCAGACGCCCAATTCAAATAATGCATTGTTTAATGAGTCCCGATCTCGCCCCACCATGAGCACGAGTGAGAAGTCCTGTATGTCGTCGGCAACCTCCAAGTCAGGTTGTTGTTCTGCCCAACCCCATTGGGCATCGATGGTTTGTATCACAACGCGGACGGTTTTTTCGCCGACAGTCATATTCGAGAACACCGGTTCTGATGTAACCGTTGGGGTGGGCAGCGGCCATTGCGAATCGGTGCTTTCTATAAACGGAGAGCGATCGATGACGTCTGTTAATTCAATATTCCACGCCTGAAAGTATCGGCTGCCTCCTGCGTTGTACTGGGTGGCAACGTCAAAGTCTAAGTCAATGTAGAAATCGCCATCCGGCCAGATTCGCGCAACACTGCTGATGCTCTGGAATTCCAGCAGTAAGTCTTCATCAAAGTTATGAACCAGAATAGCGCGATTCACCCAATAACTGGCAACACAAAACAGAGTTGTGAGTACGCTGATGCTGGCGACCACAGCCCAAGTGGTTTGCTGACGAATGGAGTAGCTCAAGAAAAATCCTATTGAATTTGGTAACCATGACCACGACGAGTCACGATTCGGGAGGGTTTTTTGGGTTGGTCGATTAATTTTCGCAAACTGGATATGGCAGAGTCGACGACATTGCTTTTCAGTTCAATCGCGTCATCGTAAATTTTCTGTTCAATCATCTCGCGTGAAACAACAGTGCCTTTATGCAGCATCAGGCACTCCAGCAAACAATATTCTCGCGGTGGAATACGCACAATGGTGTTGTCGATCCGCACTTCTTTGGTATTCAGATTCAGTGCAATGCCATTCAGTTCAATGATGTTGCTGGCAAAGCCAGCACGGCGGCGTAACAGTGCTTCGACGCGCGCCAGCAGCTCATCGAAATTAAATGGCTTCGTCAGGTAATCATTGGCGCCGGAACGCAGGCCGAGAACGCGGTCATCCACATCGTCCCGCGCGGTTAGCATCAACACCAGGCTGGAACGAGCGTTGTTGCGTAGCTGTTCCAGCAATTCAAAGCCGTTAAGCTGAGGCAACATGATGTCTAAGATGATGAGATCAAACTCGAACTCCAGCGCGGTCCACAAACCAACCTTGCCATCGGCGGCACCCTGTACCGAGTAACCGGCATCATTCAGTCCGTTGATTAAACTGCTCCGTAGAATGTCTGAATCTTCTATCACCAGTATTTGCATGTGAAAAACTCGATGGGTTAGGGCGATTCGCTGATTCTAACCCCGCTACAGTGGACAAACGTAGACCTGTCTGCAAAATGAGGCAGGTCAAAACATCAGATTGTGACCCGTGTCGAATACTGTTGTGCACAGAACATCACGTTTGCCTCATTGCATGCAGAAAAACCGTTACTATCTCACTGGCTAGTCGCTGAGTTTCGCCAACCAACTCAGAATAGCTTGGGTGGTTTCCTGCGGTTTTTCCTGTTGAATCCAGTGGCCGCAGGCCAAGCTGACAACGTCAACATTGGGGACAAATTCCGGCAGTTGTTCAAAAGGAGGGATCAAGTCGTTTGCGCCGTAAATCATCAACGCAGGTGTATAGATAACCGGGTCGGTATTGGCCAGCAAATGCCAATTGCGGTCGAGGTTGCGGTACCAGTTGATACTGCTGGTGAAGCCGGTGCGCTCAAACGAAGACACAAAAACAGCCAGTTCCGCGTCGCTCATGATTGGCTCACCTTGAGGTGTGTCAGATTCAGCGAGGTTGATCATCATCATGCCGGGTTCTGGGGGCGTTGGAGCAAGGTTTTTGCGGAACAGGTTACGCAGGAATTGCCCGGTGCGTTGGTCCAGAATGGCATCGGCTACACCGGGTTGCTTGTTAAAGTGCACGAAGTAATTATCGTCCCCGAGAAACTGTTCCATCATGGCGAGCCATGGTTGTTCACCCCGAACCTGGTAAGGCAACGCCAGCGCGATAAGACCCTTCATTCGGTTCGGGTGCAACAGCGCCATTGACCACACTATATTCGCGCCCCAGTCGTGGCCAACAAATACCGCATCTGCGTAACCAAAATGGTCCAGCAGGGCGACCAGATCACCGGTTAAATGCTCAATGTCGTAATCGTTGACGTCAGTGGGTTGAGAAGAATGGCCGTAGCCTCGTTGATTGGGCACGATGACATGGTAACCAGCTGCGACAAGCGCCGGTACTTGGTGGCGCCACGAAAACGCATGCTCTGGCCAGCCATGGCACAGCACGATTGGGTTACCTTTATTGTGTTGACCGGCTTCAAACACTTCCAATTCTATTCCGTTCACAGATATCTGTGATGGCGAAGGGAAATCTTGGGTTGCGATTATTGTGTCATTCATGGCTGTATTCACGGTTGTCTCCTTCAAGGTTTCAATGTTGCTTAAACGACGCTCCGCCGTTCTTGCGACGGGGTTGAGTAGACAATAACGCCTATTTAGGACAGTATTCGCCCTAAATGAAATTCCGGGAAAGAAACGTGTATTCTCCAACATTGCGCCAGTTGGCGGTGCTTGAATTGTTGCAAACCTATGGTGCCATGCCTGGGAAAGAATTGGCGGAACGGCTCGAGGTTGATGTGCGTACGGTCCGCCGCTACATCACCGCGCTTCAGGATATGGGCATTCCAGTGGCCGCCGAAAGAGGCCCTTTTGGCGCTTACCGGTTGAAACGAGGCGCGCGTTTGCCACCGCTTATTTATAACGACTCTGAAGCCAGCGCAATCGTGTTGGGGTTAACCGCCATGCGGCAAATGAATTTCCCCATGGACGCTGTTGCCATCGAATCCGCGTTGGCAAAAACGAAACGCGTGTTGCCGGACCGAGTGTTCGACTACGTTAACGAGCTGGAAGACCTGATCAAAGTTCATAACCCTGCCTATCAATCAATCACGCAACTGATGCATAGCGATTTTGTCATGTTGCTGGACCACGCTATCCGCAAACGCAAAACAGCGGTACTCCGCTACGCCTCGAAAGATGGCCAGCAAACCGAGCGGGAAGTGGATCTCTATGGTCTGGTGTTAATCACCGGGCAATGGTATGCCGCTGGTTACTGCCACTTACGCAAGGGCTTGCGAACGTTCCGGTTGGACCGCTTAGTGGCCATTACAATCACCGATCGTCATTTTGAACGCCCACAAAATTTCGACGTTTTAAATTACGTGCTGGAATCGCGAACCCAAGTTCAAAAAAGTTTCGATGTTGAAATAGTGCTGGATATTTCCATTGAGAAAGCACGCAGCCTGCTGCCGTCGGAAATGCACTCTCTGATACCGCTCGACGAAGGGGTGTTGTATCGCCAGTCCACATCTCGGTTGGATTGGCTCGCGTTCACTTTACTGAATTTAAATGTCCCTTTTAGAATTGAAAAGCCGACAGAGCTTTACGGTGTTTTTCAGGACCTGGCGGAAAAAGCAGGCCGCGTTAAGCCTGGGAAGAATAGTTAAGGCAAGGGACGTGATGGGCGGTTAAGTAAAACAGGGTTGCTTAAACTAACCGGTTTGGTACAGGGTTAAATCGTCTCACCATCCAACACCTTAATCGGTAATTCAAACACGTTCTTTTCCATTGGCTCGCCGTTAAAGCGAGCCAGCAATTCTGTGGCGGTTAAACGACTTATCTCTTCCTGGGGCGTGGCGACAGTGGCCAGTTTAGGTACGATCACCTGAGAAAAGTTATGCCCTGGGAAACCAGCAATGGCAACGTTGCCGGGCACCGGTATGTTCTGCCGTTGGCATTCGTAGAGTGCACCAATGGCGATGTTGTCGTTGGCGCACGCAACACTATACAGTCTTTCAATGCTAAAGATCAGCGGTAAGGGTATTTGTTATCAGCATGCCAATCATTCTTGTTGCTGGAACAGACGTTAATTACGCGCCCTGTGGTGTTTTAATAATATTAATAGTTTGAAGGACGGCGTTTGGCGCGCTGAAAACATAGGTAATGTCGCGGATCTAACTGCTGCGATTGAAGGGCAGATAGGCGCTGCTTTTTGTGGGTTTGAGAACATTCCTTCGCATGAGCAGGGGCAGCTGGTATTCAAGGATGAAATACTGAAAATGGCTATGAAGCTACCGAGTGCTGGCATAAACTAAGACTCATGTGTTCAGGGTTCTCAACTAAAATCCGTTGAGCGCCCAACTGGATAGGAGAATTTAGATGTCAGATTGTGGATGTGGGGCAGAACAGGCGGAGAGTTTGGAAAGAAAAACGCTTCTTGTTCTCTTGGCAATTAATGCGTTTATGTTTGTTACTGAGTTTGTGCTGGGTTGGTTCGCTCAATCGACAGGGTTAATCGCAGATTCACTCGATATGTTGGCTGACGCCACCGTTTACGGATTGTCGTTATACGCCGTTGGAAAAGGCATTACCAAGCAGGTTAACGCCGCCCGGTTGAGTGGTTACCTGCAAATTTTATTGGGCGTCGGCGTACTGTTGGAGGTGCTGCGGCGGTTGCTGTTTGGTAGTGAACCCCAAAGTACGCTCATCATGGTTGTTGGAGCCCTCGCACTGGTAGCCAATATTGTATGTCTCGCTCTGATCTCCAAGCATAAAGATGGAGGAGTGCACATGAGGGCTTCCTGGATATTCTCTACTAACGATGTCATTGCCAATATCGGGGTCGTTGTATCGGGTGCTCTTGTTGCGGTTATCGGTAGTCGTTACCCAGACCTGATTGTTGGCACCTTAATATCGGTCGTGGTTATCCGCGGTGGTTTAAAAATATTGCGTGATGCTAAGGAAACTCAAGAGAGCGCTAAGTGCAGCGCATAGTGTGTTTTAAATTGTCTCACCATCCAACACCTTAAACGGTAATTCAAACACGTTCCTTTCCATCGGCTCGCCGTTAAAGCGAGCCAGCAATTCTGTGGCGGCTAAACGACCTATCTCTTCTCGGGGCGTGGCGACAGTGGCCAGTTTAGGTACGATCACCTGAGAAAAGTTATGCCCATGGAAACCTGCAATGGCAATTTTGCCGGGCACCGGTATGTTCTGCCGTTGGCATTCGTAGAGGGCACCAATGGCGATGTCGTCGTTGGTGCACACAACGCCGTCCATGTTTGGGTGTTCTTTCAAGGCTTGGCACAACAGCTCACTGCCAATAGTGAAAGACGAAGGCAATTCGGTGTGTATAACGCGGGCCGTTAATTTGGCGGCATTTATGGCGTATTTGTAGCCCTGAATTTTTTGTTGTGTACGTTCGTCCATGCGTGCAGCCAGGTACACAAGGTTGCGGTAGCCTTTATCAATCATGCGTTGGGTCATGGCGGTTGACGCAGCGGCATTGTCTATACCGACGGCTTGGCTGATCGGTTTGGCAACACTGTCCATTATTTCCACGACGGGGATATCAGCCATATCGAGCATTTTTCGGGTGCGCTCGGTGTGGACACTTTCGGAGAGAATAACGCCGTCTATGTTGTACGAAAGTAGTTTTGCCAGCCGGGCTTCTTCGGCGCTTTTGCTGTAACCGTAATGAGCCAGCATGGTTTGGTAACCTGCGGGGTCGATGACCTCTTCAATACCACGGATCACTTCAGCAAACACCTGGTTGGTCAACGAGGGCACCAACACACCAATGGCGTGGCTTTTCGCGTTGGAAAGTAAGTTGGGCGCTTGGTTGTGAATGTAACCGATGTCTTCCAGTGCTTTGGCGATGCGGGTTTGCAAAGAGGCTGACACGCTTTCCGGGTTACGCAGGAAGCGACTCACGGTCATTTTGGTGATGCCCACTTCATCGGCAACGTGCTGTAGGGTGGGTCGGTTTTTCTTTTTTGCCATGGTGTGTTAACTGCTGAATTGTTGCGTGTAACATACCACGATTCGGGCGCATGTTAATGCGCTAACGTTCCTGTGCACTGCGGTTACTCGCCTGGGAGTTCTCATCATGCAACCTATTGCGCGGTAATTTCACATTACCGGCATTGTTCGAGTGCCGCGCGGGTTAATTCGGTAATGGCAGTCCAATCGCGTTGGCGGATCAAATCTGGGGGCAGCATCCAGGTGCCACCGACACAGGTGACGCAATCCAACGCCAGGTAATCTTTCAGGTTATCGGCTGTCACACCGCCGGTCGGGCATACGGTCACCTGACTGATCGGAGCGGTGAGGGCTTTCAACGCTTTCGCACCGCCGTTTATTTCAGCAGGGAAGAACTTCAAATGGCTGTAACCCGCTTCCAGCGCTTGCATCATGTTCGAGGCATTAGCAACGCCGGGGATTAACGGTACGGGTTTATGGGCGGCGTGTTCGAGTAATGCTGTGGTCAGTCCGGGGCTGATGACAAACGAAGCACCGGCGGCTACGGCATCGTCGTACTGTGCCGTGTTCAGTACGGTACCGGCTCCGACTTTGACTTGCGGAAAGGCATTGGCCAACCGATGCAAAGCCTCCAGTGCGCACGGTGTACGCAGCGTAATTTCGAAAACGGTTAGCCCGCCTTCGAACAAGGCTTGGCCCAGGGGTAAGGCGTCTTCCAGATGCTCTATCACCATGACCGGGATAATCGGTCCGGCGGTGAAGACAGGTTCAACATTAAGTTGCGCGATCATTCGTCGCCTCCCTGAAAAAAGACGCTGGCCCCGGTGTCGGCGGAAGAAACCTGGTTGCGGAACATCTGAAACAGTTCACGCCCTAAACCTTCGTGGTAACTCAATTCGGGTGTTGGCGCGCACGGTCGGTTATCGAGGTCGGCGAAGACCTGCAACTCACCGGTTTCTCCGTTCAGTTCGACATCGTCTTCGTCCTGTATTTTGGCGATTGCACCGCCGGTTTTGGCTTCCGGTGTCACATGAATAACGGCGGGTACTTTGCCGGATGCGCCAGACAATCGTCCGTCGGTCACCAACGCCACCTTAAGACCATCGCTCATCAACTTACCGAGTATGGGCATCAATTTGTGCAGTTCAGGCATGCCGTTCATCGCGGGTCCGTTAAACCGTAACACCACCACGACGTCTCTGTTTAATTCTCCTCGTTCAAAGGCCGTTTGAACCTCCTCTTGGGTGGCAAACACACGCACGGGAGCACGAACAATTTTATTTTCTGGCGCCAGAGCAGAGACCTTCATAATGCCTTTGCCCAGATTACCGTGCATAACTTTGATGCCACCGTTGGTGCTGAATGGCGTTGCGGATCGTGCGATCACCACCGAGGTGTCTGGCACTTTGGCCGGTGTGTAAACCAGTTCGCCGTGGGTATCGAGGGACGGAATGTTTAAATAATCGTGCATCGTGCCATACATAGGTGTGGCGTCCATGTGCAGTAAATCCAGTTCGTGTAAGCGCGTGAGAAAAGCAGGTACGCCACCACTGGCTTGAAACTCGTTTATATCGTCGGGACCATTCGGGTAGATGTTAACGATTAACGGTACTGCGTCGCTGAGCGCGTCGATGTCTTCCCAGGTTACGGTAAATCCGGCTGCTTGTGCGACCGCGAGTAAGTGCAGGGTGTGGTTCGTACTGCCACCTGAGGCCAAAAGGGCCACCAAACCATTGACGATGGCATTTTCGTCCATCACTTGGCTGAGCGGGCGGTACTGGGCACCTTGTCGAGTAATGGTCGTCAGGTGCAGGCTGATTTTGTCCGTCAGTTTTTGGCGCAATTCACTGTTGGGTGGTACAAACGCTGAGCCAGGTAGCATCAGCCCCATGGCTTCAAAAACCAATTGATTGGTATTCGCCGTGCCATAAAACGTGCAGGTACCGGCGCTGTGATACGCGCCGCATTCCATGTTCAGCAACTCAGTTTTACCCGTGCGACCCGCCGCGAACTCTTGGCGCACGCGCGCTTTTTCGGAATTACTGACGCCGGTGCCCATTGGGCCGGAAGGTACAAACGCCGTTGGCAAATGGCCGAACGACAGCGCGCCTATTAGCTGGCCTGGGGCTATTTTGTCGCAAATGCCCAACAAAAGGGTGCCATCGAAGGTGTTATGGCTTAACGATAACGCGGTCGCCATGGCGATGAGGTCGCGTGAAAACAGCGACAATTCCATGCCGTCTTGCCCCTGTGTGATGCCGTCACACATGGCCGGTACACCGCCTGCAACTTGCGCACTGTGCCCGTGCGCAAACAAGAGTTGACGAATCTGTTCAGGGTAGTGTTGATACGGTTGGTGCGCGCTGAGCATGTCGTTATACGCGGTGACGATGCCGATATTGGCGCGTTGTGTGTCAAGCAAAGACTGCTTTTCAGAAGCCGCAAACGGTGCGACCGCGTGAGCGAGATTGCTGCAGCTTAAGTTGCCACGGCTGATGCCCTTGTCCGCTTGCGCTTGCATGCGAGCCAAGTAGGCTTGGCGCCTCTTTGTGCTGCGAGCCACAATGTCCTGTGTCACGCGTTCGATAATGGTGTGCACGGTGTTGTTCCTTCTGTTGCTTAAGAGCGCTACTCTGACAAGGTTCGTTCGTGTTAACAGGCCGTAATTTTCAACGCCGCTGGTTGCTTAAGCGCGTCGACGGCTGTGGCTAACACCTGCGCCACAGGTGCGTTAATGTCGATCACAATCGCTTCGTTGTCTGTCGGTTCAATCAGTGTGGCAAACTGGCTTTTCAACATGGTTTGGCCGTTGAAATAATGGTCTTTGCGCTCGCGCAGTCGGGACCAGATCAGATCGTAATTGCCTTTTAAATAAACAAATTGCAGGTCGTTGATGCCTTCGTGCAGTATCGCCCGGTACGCAGGGGTTAAGGCAGAACAGGCCAACACCATATTTTTGTTGTCTCGCAACAGGGTGTTGAGTGTCAGCAACCAGGTCAGCCGGTCTTCGTCGGTTAACGGAATGCCGGTTTGCATTTTCTGTATGTTAACCGGTGGGTGAAAGTCGTCACCGTCGTAAAACCGGAACCCGAAATGCTGCGCGATTCCCTGGCCGATTAATGACTTTCCGCATCCCGATACACCCATCACGATGACTTTTCTAAACATTGGCGGTACCTGTGTCCTTTTTCGTGACTATTGAGCTGGCATAGCCTAAAAACGGCCATTTAGGCGCGTTCTAGTGCGATGTTACCCGTAACATTGGAGGGGTATGGTAGGAGGAAGCGATGAGTAACTCAACTACTTTTCGCGAACGGGCAGGATGCTACGCTTTTCGGGAGGATCTCCGTTGCTCTGATACCGGCTCTGGTGTAGCTTTGCTGGCTTTCTTGCTGCGCTGTGACGCGCGCTTGTTCCCCTGGAGAGATTTCATGAGTCAACAACAAAAAGCCAAATGGCTCGACCAATTACCGGAAGCGTTTCAGGTGTATCGTGATGGTCGGAAAATCGACGAGGTCGAAAGTATCGTGCCGGACCTCAACGGAATGTCACGGGGCAAGGCGATGCCGTTTAACAAGTTTTCGCCGGAGACTCCGCTGTTTTTGCCGGTGTCCATTTTTTACCAGACGGTTACCGGTGAAGATGTGGATATGGATATCGACAATCAATGGGCTGAAGGCGATATGGTGCTTAAGCCGGATATGTCGACGGCCATGGCGGTGCCATGGGCGAAAACCGCAACTTTGCAGGTAATTAACGACCTGTTCGACTATCAGGGAAATCCGATTCCCTACGCCCCGCGCAATGTTTTAAAACGCGTGATCGAGACCTACCGTGCGCAGGGCTGGCAACCTGTGGTCGCCCCGGAATTGGAATTTTATCTGATCAAGCCCAATGTCGACCCGAACGAACCGATTCTGCCCCCGGTAGGACGAACTGGGCGCCGGGGCTCTAGCCGTCAATCCTATTCCATGGCTGCGGTGGATGATTATGGCCCAGTGATCGACACCATTTATGACTACGCCGAAGACTCCGGTTTGAAAATAGACACCGTGATTCATGAGGACGGCGCCGGACAACTGGAGATTAACCTCAGTCACGGTGACCCGTTATTGCTGGCCGACCAAGTGTTTTATTTCAAACGCATTATTCGCGAAGCGGCGTTAGAGCACGGCATGTTTGCCACTTTTATGGCGAAACCGATGCGCGACGAGCCCGGCAGTGCCATGCACATTCATCAAAGTGTGCTGGACATTAACACCGGTAAAAACATTTTCTCCGATGCAAACGGAGAGGCGACGGATCTGTTCCGTTGGTTTATCGGCGGAACTCAAAAATATTTGTTGGATGTGATGCCGTTCTTTGCCCCGCACGTAAATTCATACAAGCGGTTTGAATCGGACACCAATTCCAGTGCGCCCACCAACATGGCCTGGGGGTACGACAATCGCGCTACCGGGTTGCGCGTACCCAACTCCGGCAGTGCTGACCGACGTCTGGAAAACCGCGTGGTGGGTATTGACTGTAATCCGTACCTGGCACTTGCCGCCAGTTTGGTATGTGGATATTTGGGCATGAAAAATCAGGTGCCGCCCGGCGAGCCCTGTGCGGGTGAATTGGATGAAGATGAAGCCAGTTTACCGACGACGCTCGATCAAGCCTTGGCGATCTTCGATGAAGCCGACGAAGTTAAGGATGTACTGGGGCGTGACTTCTGTGAATTGTACGCTGAAATTAAACGCCAGGAATTGCGGGAGTTTCATCGGGAAATTACCCCTTGGGAACGTCAACACTTATTGTTGAGTGTGTGATTAGTGTGGAGTGAGAACTGATAAGCGATTTGGTGTGGATTTTAGTTGATGTGTTCTCAGATATCTCACCGTTCCTTCGTTCTTCGTTCTTCGGTCATGAAGGGGAATGAAGGAACCCCACTTGTAATAACAGCGCTCTGCAACATACAGGTAAATAAAGAAAAGCAGTAGACGTCACGCAATGAGTATGACAGGCAATTCACTGAACCAACTTTAGAAATGAGTTTTATCTAGGGCGTGTATATAAGCCCTAGGATTTTTTCCAGAGGCTTATTAAACCGTCTGTTGTTATATGTCGACATGACGAAAAACTTCGAAATATGTGTTGGTGGAATTCTGAAAAGATTTGGCTAACCTTTTTAAGGCCATGAACTGAATTGCTGGAGAATAGAAATGAGTCGCATTCTTATTGTCAGTCTGTTAGGCGCTGTAGTGATTTCTGGTTGCGAAACGGCTGGAGACGGTAAAGGAGATGTCACCTTGAATCTGGAAGCCACCCAAGGTGCGCGTTCGTTTTTGAGGACCGCCATCACGGGAGTACCGGTCACGGATTCGAATGGGTTGTCGGCAGGAACAATCGATCTGACGGATGCTTGGGTAGTAGTCAAGGAGATCGAATTCGAACATGAAGATGACGAAGAAACCGCAGACAGTGATCAAAGTAAGCTGGAGTTTATCGGCCCTTACGCGGTCGATCTTCTCACGGGTACAACTTACCCTGCGCTGCCTCAGATAAGCATCGATACGGGTTTATACACTGATATTGAGATAGATATTGAGAAACTTTCAGCGAGTGATGTCGCTGGTATGACTGGATTAGACAGTGCTATTGCAACCAAGTTGGAGAACTACTCTATATATCTTGACGGGACCTATAATGACGGTGTTAATACTATCGACTTTACATTGATGTATGACCAAACCGATGAGTTTGAGTTTTCACCAGCAGGGGTGTCTTCAAATGGTTTCAACATCGATGACGAAGGTATCAATGATATCCTCGTAGCGTTCCGTCTTAATGAATGGTTCCGTTTTGATAATGCAGAAACAAATAATGGTTTAAGCGTTGATTTTTCCGATGCAGTGAGCGGTACTGATCCAATTGTTTTGGATGCAAATACAAACAGTGATGTCATGGACGTTATTGAAGATAATATTGAGGATTCAGCGGAATATGGCGAAGACGACAATGATGATGGAGTCTTGTCGGATGACGAAGATGACAATGATGACTGACTTGTAATGTTTGTTATGATTTGAATTTTCGGTTTGTGAGTGCCGACCGAGGGCTACAGGTATGACTGTGAATGTCGAACCCTCTTAAACGAAAAAAAGTAGCCCTCATCCTGAATCTACTTATGTGTATTGGACCCGATCTCATCTGACACTGCTTCTTCGTTCGCTATATTCCCCAGCATTGTTGCTTGCAAAGCATTCTAAAAACTAGGGCAGGTCTAAAAAATAGCTCAATTTGGGTGATAATAGCCAAATAGTATTTTGATGGGTAGATCCATATGAAGCAGCTCAGTTTCTCAGATGCCGAAGGCCAGGCAAAACGAAAGCAAACACGGCGTGAAATATTTCTTTCTCAAATGAATGAGCTTCTGCCGTGGAAGGAGCTTGGAAAACCGATTGCCCGCTATTATTCAAAATCCCTTCGTGGCCGAAAACCGTATCCATTATCCAGCATGCTTCGTATTCACTGCATGCAATTATTTTATAACCTGAGCGATCCTGCCATGGAAGACAGTTTATACGAAATTGAGTCCATGCGAAGGTTCGCAGGCATCACCATAGATACTGTACCTGATGAAACCACTATCTTGAACTTTCGTCATCTGTTGGAAGAGCACAATCTCGGTGAAAAGCTATTTAACAAGATTAATCGCTATTTGGAAATGAAAGGCTTGTCTTTCAAGGAAGGCACTATCATGGACGCGTCGATCATTGCAGCACCGACATCCACAAAAAATAAAGATGGTAAGCGTGACCCTTAGATGTGTCAGACCAAGAAAGGAAATGAATGGCACTTCGGCATGAAAATGCACATTGGTGTTGATGATGCATTTGGACTCATCCACAGCGTAAAAACGACCTCCGCAAACGTGCATGACATTGTAATGAGTGGACAGCTACTTCACGGCAAGGAAAAACGCGTCAGTGGCGATGCGGGTTACCTTGGGATGGAAAAGCGAAAAGAGCATGAGCGCCGCAAAGTAGACTGGCTAATCAATCAGAGACCGGGCAAGCGAAAAGCCATGTCGAAAGATGAATTAGAGACAGAGACAATTAAGTCGTCATTGAGTACGCAAGTTGAACATAGCTTCGCCAGAATCAAGCAGCAGTTTGGTTACAGCAAAGTTCGCTATCGAGGGTTGAATAAAAACACCAATCGATTGTATTTACTGGCAGCGTTTTGCAATCTATTGAGGGTGAAAACGTTGCTGGCCTAGGGCCAGAGTGCCTGAATTTTGGGTTAATCCCCAAAATCAGGCAAAACAGAGCGGCCAAGTAGGCCGAATGACTAAAAAAGGCGACTTCTTTATAACTTGGAAGTGGCAGCAATCAAAATCAAGTAAAAATCAGAGCTGCCCTAGGTTTATACCTTGTTGGTTTAGACAATGTTAAGAATCATTGGATGGTCCTTTACGATTTCGAAGGCTGGGGTTGGATGATCGGAGGTGATATGGATAAAAAAGCCTGTGACTACTTTGACGATGTCGAATCTGGTGAAGAAGAGTATTTAGAATGGGCGGCAAACCTTCCGTCAGGTAATGCTCTGAGTGTATTTAGGGACGATTTCTTTGAATAAGTTCGCATAATAATGAATTGTTGGTCAAGTCCGCACAAAAACCGTTAAGATGGCGGGCTTTGAAATCGTTTACACTCGCCGCCAATTACAGACTCTAAGGTTTTGTTTATGGATATTTCCGGAATAGAATTTAAGTTTGATGATTTTTTCTGGATGGGATCTGTGGATCTACCATCTTGGCATGGTTATAGGAGCTTCAATGAAAGCTCGGAGCTACTTTCAAGTGACTATCCCCTGATGCTTAGATACGAAGAATGCGAGACTCCACCCGTCCCTAGTAGATTCAGTGAAACTATCGACTGGCTGATTAATAATGCAGAATACCTTCACAACCAGATTTTGGAAAAGATACTTCAGGAATTTGGCAATGAGTCACGCATGTGTGGTTATTCTGCAAAGCTAGATGGTTTAAAAACTCTAAATAATGCTACCGATATTAAGCAATTTGTCATTCCTAATATTGTTTATATCCATGAGGCAAATAATGGTAGTGTTGGGAAAATTGGAATTCGATTTTCTTGTAGATGGGACACAGATCATGAGCTTGGACTGGTTATTGTTGATGGGGAAGTTTCAGCATTTGGCTATGGCAGTCGGGCTTTTGAAGGTTAATCCTAACAATACAATGAACTGTGCGCGTAAACACCGCTATGCGGTACGCGCTGGACTAAGACACGCTGGTTCGCATTTTCGCCAGTTATTTTTGGGTTATGTGTAAATGGATATCGCATTAGGAGTTTTCATGATCTTTCCGGTTGGTGCTGTACTAGTAGGGCTGCTATTCATTCGTCTATTTGTGAAGCTCAAGCAGTTAATCTGTGTGCTTACCGGTATAGCATGGATTGGCTATGCGGTTTATGAGTATCTAATGTATGCGCGAGTATTGTGTACAGGTGAATGTAATATCAGGGTTGATCTTTTGTTTATCTATCCTGCACTCCTGATTCTTTCGGTGTTGTCTTTGATTTTGTATTTCTTTAAGAGCCGAAAAGTGAGGAGTAAAGTGTGAGTTTTCATATCACACTGTTATGGTGTTTATGAATACTGAAGCGCAGATAATTGAACTGGAAAAGCATAGCTTACTTTCGAGGTAGGGCACTCTGAGTTTAAGGTGAGAAAAAGGATTGCACCTGGTTATAAGGAGATTGGAGCTTCTTGGGCATATTTTAGACTTGATAGTATCCTAGAAAGTCTTCCTACAGAGCAATCATGGAATGCTATGATACAGGACTTCAATTTTACACAGCACAGTGAAGAAATCTGCCAGCTGGTCTTTAGAGCCTTTTTTAAGGGTAATGATACAGACGGAGGTACTTTTTCTCTTCGCAGCAGCTTATGGCAAAAATTTGATGAAGGGTGGAAAATTAATAATTCATCAAGGAATGAAGGTGAGCCTTTTGAACTATCACCTTAACAAATGCAGGCTTTTCGATGCGAAAAAGCCTGCGCAACAGCTCCAAAAGTTAGTTTTATGGGTGAAATATTGTGGAAATGTGGAAGTTATTTTTCTTTATACCTGCGTGTTTTGCGCTCAATATGACTCCAGGCCCAAACAATCTACTGTCTATGAACAATGCTCGTTGTTATGGCTTTAATACCGCTTTCATTGCTGGTCTTGGTCGACTTTCAGCATTCGCTATATTGATTGCTTTGGCTGCTTCAGGTTTAGCTGTTATTCTCTATGCATCTGAGACTCTATTTCTAACCATTAAAATTGTAGGTGCAGCTTATTTGTTGTGGATTGCCTTTAATCTTTGGCGTTCGGAAACATATCCCGTCTCTGAATTAAAAAACACTTGCAACCGACTGGGTTTAGCTAAACAAGAATTTTTGTTAGCCGCTGGTAATCCAAAGGCGATCTTAATTTTCACTGCCTTTCTACCACAGTTCGTCGATATTTCGGCTAATGTAGATGAACAGTTCTTCGTTTTAGGGGCTACATTCCTGATATTAGAAATGGGTGCAATATCGATTTATGCCATATTAGGAATATATTTAAGGCAGTGGTTCGCGCAGCCGAAAATGGCAAAGCGCTTCAATAGGGGAGGCGCAACCTTTTTAGCTATGTCTGGAGCAAGCCTGTTATTGAGTCGCCAGCATTAAAACTAACAAACTGGTCAATCGGGATTAGCAACGCGTGGCATTTTCACTATGCGTTGCTTATAGTTTTTCGCTTGATCCCTTATAAACCATCAAACCGTCCGCTTAGTGATGTTTGCAGTCACTTTCATGGTAACCTCAATAGCCGTTTGTTCGCGAGAAAACCGCTTTCAATCGTTTTTTAAGGTCTGTTTTCAAACGTGCATACTTACCCAGTTGTTCAATTCCATTTTGGGGTCTTAACAAATTTTCAGGTTCGCCGTTAATTGCTTGTGCGAAAACGCTCAAGCGTTTTTCACAGCGTGATCATCGGCACGATGGACAGCGCCAGAATGCTGCCCATGCTGATATTGAAGAACCGTTGCTGACGCTGGTTTTTCAATAATTTCTGTAACTGGCTGCCTGCAAACAGCCAGCTCCCAACGCAGACCAAACCAATCACCATGAACGTTAGCGCGATGATCATTACCTGCGGCAACATGGGTTGCTCTTGTACGGTAAAGGCCGGGATCGCGCTCAGGCACATAACCCAGGCTTTCGGGTTAATCCATTGAAACAACGCGCCCTGAACATAGTTCATGGGTTGACTGCGTGAGGCCGTTTCTCCGCTGACTGTGGTACGGGCGATTTTAATGGCCAGGTACAACAGGTACAGGGCACCTAACACTTTCATGATCATAAATGACGCTGGAAATGCGACAAATACCTGCTCTAAACCCAAACCGAGGGTAATCAGCATCACTGGTACACCGGTACAGATACCCAGCCAATGGGGGATTGAACGGCTGATACCAAAGTTTAAACCAGACGATAAGATCATGATGTTATTGGGCCCGGGCGTCCCGGTGGACGCCAGAGCAAACAGGATTAGAGCCAGATTAAGTGTCATGTTCATTACCACAGTTGACGGTTTAACGTGCTGGCAAGGGTTCGCTGATCGCGGTACAGGCCAATGTCTTTCAGCTGTTCGCTTGACAAACTTGCCAGTGCGTTGCGCGTTTGACGTTGTTTGACCCAGGCTTGCACAGCAGCAATCCATGCCAATCCTGGTACACGAATAGTGGGAAGGGTCAGGTTGGTTTGCATGGTTGTCATATCGTGTCCTCGCATCAACAAAAATTAGGGAGCGTTAGCACCACCGGAGGTTGCGCTCAACGTGGACATAGCATAGGCTGCTCATCTGTAGCGGTACAGATCCAGAAAATATGAATGTTGATAGATACAGTTCAAATCTGTACCGCATTTTACATGAAAAACGCGAACAAACTGTGATGGTGGCTTATGGAATCTCTTCTCTACGCGCAATTGGCCGATAATTTAATCGAGCATATTCAAGCCGGGGTGTACAAAGTGGGTGAAAAAATGCCATCGGTTCGGGCCCTGGCCAAGGCGGAGCAGGTGAGTATCGCAACCGTGAATTCCGCCTACGCCATTCTCGAAGATCGGGGTTGGGCCGAAGCGCGGCCTAAATCCGGTTACTTTGTGAAGCGTTCCAGCCAATCGTCGATTGGCTTGCCCTCGCAGATTAAAGTCAAAACAAGGCCGCGCGCGGTCACGACGAAGGAACTCGCGCTCGAAGTGCAACGCGAAGCCTCATCGGTTAAAAACCGGAACTTCAGTTGCGCTATTCCGGATTTGAAATTGTCCATCGCCTCGGTAATTCAGAAAACCTTTACCCGGTTGTCGCGCGCTGGGTCGAATCTCGGGGAGGGTTACGATGCGACAGAAGGGCTGTTTGACCTTCGTCAGCAGGTTGCGCGCCGGGGTATCGACGGCGGTGTGCACATTTCCCCGGAATCGATCATCACCACCGTGGGTGCTCAGAATGCCATATCGCTGGCATTACGAGCGATTACGCAACCGGGCGATATCATCGCGGTTGAATCGCCTTGCTATTTCGGTTTGCTGCAAATGATTGAAGCGTTTGGCTTAAAAGCTATAGAGATTCCCGCGGACTCAGAAACCGGGATGAGCGTTGAAGCGTTAAAGCTGGCGTTACAGCAGTGGCCGATTAAAACCATCCTGTGTATTTCGACGTTCTCGAACCCGCTGGGTTGCACCATTCCGGATGAACACAAAAAAGAAATTCTGGATCTGGTGGTGGAGCACGATATCTGCCTGATCGAAGACGATATTTATGGTGAGCTGCAGTTTGAAGGGCGGCGACCGAAAACCTTTAAGGCATTCGACCCGGATGGGCGGGTACTTTGGTGCTCCTCAGTGTCGAAAACAATGGATCCACAATTGCGGGTGGGTTGGATCGCGCCAGGCCGATACTACGATGAAGTCTTGCGACAGAAGTACACCAACTATTTGGCATCACCAAGTTTACCGCAGGCCGTGACGGCGGATGTCATGTCCAAAGGTCTATATGACCGACATTTGCGACAGGCTCGACTGTTATACAAACAGCGCAGCGAACAACTGCGCGACTTTGCCCGTCTGTATTTTCCGGAAGAAACCCGGGCCAGCTCCCCGAAGGGTGGCTTAGTAACTTGGTTTGAGATGCCAAAGAAAGTCGATGCGACGGCTTTGTATCACCAATGTCGTGAACTGGATATTCGCATCGCACCGGGTGAATTGTTTTCAATTTCTGGGTTGTACAAAAATTATTTTCGTTTGAATTTTGCCAATGAGTGGTCTTCAGAACGTGAAGCCGCGCTGAAAACCATCGGCGAACACTTGAAGCAGGCGATTCATCAAGCGTGAATTATCAGCGTTATCTTAAACCTTATTGTCCGTCAAACACGACGACAGATCCGCGTCCTTCATCGGAAACCATCAGTAAATTGTCATGCACGAATATACCAGTGACATTATCGAAACGATTATCGGCAGGCTCTTCAAGATCATCGGCATCGATGGTCGAGGTGAAATCCGGTTGCCCCAATACGCTGTCTGCTGCAACGCCATTTTCGGTTGGCCAATCATTCCATACCAAAACACGATTATTATCGCTGTCGGCGACAAAGATCTGCCGACCATTGGAGAAAATGCCTTCGTAGTTATCGCATAATGATTCAGCGTTAGCGGCGTCTGAACCCAGGTTACATTCATTACTTGTGAAGTCAGCTTGACCCAGAACGAAATCTGCCGGTTGGTTGTTACTGGTAGGAAAGCTGTTCCAACCCAGTACTCGGTTATTGGAGCCATCCGTTACCAGTAATTTGGTGCCATCGGACCACACGCCAGAAGGATTGTTCATGGCGAATTCGCTTACGCCATCGGCGCAGCTGTCAAAACTCGATTGGCCCAAAACGAGGTCTGGAAGGGTGCCAGACGCCGTTGGAATTGTGTTCCAAATTAACACCCGGTTGTTGGTACTATCTGCTACCAGTAGGCGACCATCGACTGCCATAACGGCTTCTGGCTCATCCATGCGACTGGCCGAGCAGGCGTCTTCTTCGCTGCTCAAGGAGAAATCGGGGTACCCGAGTACAATGCCAAAATTGAGTTGATCGGACGTCGGTATGCTGTCGAAAATATACACAGCACCATCATCGTAGTCTGCGACAAAAAGGCGACTTTTATATACAAATGGCGTCTGGGGTCCATCGAAAACTCTTTGTTCCGGTTCTAGTGTTTCAGTGTTTAAGTAGTCTATGGCCGTAATCACATGGTCCGGTTCGGCATCTCGGCTTTGCGGTAATTCGTTATAAAAGTACAGGGCTTCGGCGCTGTAATCGGCTAGCCAGATGCCATTTTCGTCCATAAATAAATTGCCGTAGTAAGAGCGCTCGGCATCGACGAGTTCACCAAAGACGGTAGACGCTTGTTGATCTATCTCCAGGGTCAGGTTGACGCGAATCGTAATGGGCTCGCTGATCAGGGTATTGCCAGCTTTATCGGCTACTTCAAGTACGATGCTATTGTCACCGCCCGCCCAGCGAGGAGCCGGAGAAATGACGACTTCTGTCTCATTGGCATTCCACTCGGTGGTGAAGTTGGTGATGGCGTCCCCATTCTGATTCAGTTTTAAGGAGTCAATCGCGATTGCTTCGGAGAAGCTCACCGTAACCGATTCGTTGGCGAGCAGCACGGTTCCTTCGACCGGCACCGACACCAGGCTAGGTGGCGTGGTGTCAGTTTCATTAGGGTTAGGGGTTTTGTTGTCCGGATTACACCCGGAAATCGCCAATGCGGTAGCGAGTGTTAATGTGCTTTTGTTCAGAGTGACCATGTGGTGTTCTTTTCCTTGTTCGGCTGAATTGTCGTTTTGTGCGCTATTGTCTTAACCTCGGTCTTTCATCGTGAGAGGTCGGCACAGGCTATCTAAGTTGGTAACGTTTGAAACATCGATTTGGATGCAGAGAGAGACATTTTCTTCAAATATGACTGCTCTCGACTCACTGAGAAAGGGTGATACACTTTGGCGCGACTAAAAAAATGAAGTAGGAAGCCCGAAAATTGAAAACCCCATTAATCACCCGCCGTGGTATGGACGATTTGAAAAAAGAACTGGACGATCTGTGGCGGAAGGAACGTCCGGAAGTGACCAAAAAAGTTCAGTGGGCGGCCAGTCTGGGTGATCGAAGTGAAAACGCCGACTATCAATACAATAAGAAACGCTTACGCGAGATTGATCGTCGCGTGCGCTATCTGCGCAAATGTGTGGAAACGCTAAAAGTAGTGGATTACCACGAAGATCAGGAAGGCAAAGTATTTTTTGGTGCCTGGGTTGAGGTGGAAAGTGAGCAGGGTGACACGCTGAAATTCCGCATTGTTGGTTACGATGAAATATTTAACCGCAAAGACTACATTTCTATCGACTCGCCTATGGCACGCGCACTGTTAAAAAAAGAAGTCGGTGACGAAGCCGAAGTCCGCACTCAGGTCGAAACCAAGTTCTGGTATATCAATTCCATCGAATACGAGAAATAATGGCACTTCCGGAAAAAGTCGCCAGCTTACTTGTTTGTCTGTCCGCCCTTACCAATCTTCTGTCTCTTTTCCCGTAACAACGCTCGTACCACAAAACGATTCGGGTTCAATGCCTGTACCAGGGACACCTGTAAGGGCAGTGGCTCTCCATGAATCATCGCAGCTAAGAGCTTTGCGCTCAGGTGCGATGAGCACAGGCCTTTCGATCCATGCGCAAGATTAACCCATAACCCCGGCAAATGTTTTGCCGCCGGTTCTTTGTGGGCAAGGTTGCGTTGCAGGGGGATACGAAACTGTTCAGCCAGTTCGCTTGCCGGTGAGATCGGTCCTAACAAAGGCAAATAATCGGGTGCGTTGCAGCGCACCGCAGCGCGCCCTGAGACGACCACTTCATCGTCGCTGAGTAAACCCGGAATACGCTGTCGCAGATTGCGGATGTTCTCCTGATGGTCGGCATCGGTGACGGTGGTGTCTGTCGACTTCATCCGGAAGGTGCTACCGACGGTTAATGTTTCGTTGTGTACCGGCATGACATAGCGGTCAGTGCAGATAACCGCCTTAAGTTGGTGATGCTGCCCGTGTGCTGACAGTTGCGTGATCTGGCCTGCGATCGTATTCAGGGGCAGATGGGCGGTGTCATTAAAGTGCAGAGCATCAAAGGCGGTGCACAGAACCACCTGGTCAAACAACCACTCGCGTTGATCCGAACTGAGCAAATACCAGCCAGATTCCTGCTGATTTATTGAGATGATCTGGGTAGAAAATTCGCAGGTTACCTTGTGCGATTCTGTCAGGTAGTGAACCCATTGCGCGGGAGAGACCCAGCCACCTTGCGGAAACCACATTCCTGCATCTTGAACGGTGACGCCCGTTAAAGCGCTGAGTTCTGCCGCGGATTTGATCGTCGCAAGTTCGGCGGGAATATAGCTGGATTCAGCGTGCTTTTGTAACCGATCAACTTCCGTTTGATTGTGAACCAGCTGCACGAGGCCCGTGGTTCCGTGCGCAACGTCGTTGGGCAACGCCGACATTTGCCGTTGCGCGACAATCAGTGCTTGGGCATAAAATTGCGTAGCTACGGTGTAGTGCGCCGACAGTTTGGCGTACACCGCGCCCTGACTGTTTCCGGACCCGCCTTGAGCGGCCTCCGGGTGTTGATCAAACAGCGTGATCTCATAACCACGCTTCTTTAACTCAATCGCGCTGGTCACACCGGCCAGGCCAGCACCAATGACCGCAATTCGTTTTCGTCGGTTTGGTTTGGCGATGGGTAACTCGGAGCTGGGCCAATGCGAATAGGGGATGGGTCCGCAAAGCCCCCTGTACTCGCCCTTCAGCATGTCGCGTTTTTTACCGAAGCCTTTGACTTTTGTCAGCGCAAAGCCAGCGCCGCTAAGACCATCGCGCACCAGACGTGCCGCAGTAAAGGTGGCGACGGTGGTTTTCTTGTGACTCAGACGCTGCATCTGCTGAAACAGTGCCGGTTGCCACATGTCTGGATTTTTACTGGGGGCAAAGCCATCCAGAAACCAAGCATCCACGGAAGCACTGAGTTCGGCAAAGGCGTTGGATGCGTCGTCAAACATGAGCAGCAAGTTGACTCGATCAAATTCCAGCAGGTGAAAACCGCTCAATGCAGGAGGGTAAGCGGCTTGTAAGACTTGAGTTTGTTCCGCGAATGCGGGCCACTGTTGATAGATGCGGACAAGGTCTTCCCGACGCAGTGGAAACTTCTCACAACTGACAAAGGTTAGCCGCGCCGATGTCGGTGCGAATTGAAGAAACTGTTGCCAGGCAACGAGAAAGTTAAGACCGGTACCAAAACCCGTTTCGGCTATGGTGAAATGTGCCTTGTCTTCCAGAGCTGCGAATCGTTCAGGCAGGTGGTTTTGTTCAATAAATACATAGTGTGTTTCCGCAGCCCCCTGGCCCTTGGAAAAATAAATATCATCGAAACGGACCGACGTCGGCGTGCCATCGTCGGCAAAGGCAAGATCAGCGTATTCCATTAGTGTTGAGTCGGCAGCGCCAGAACCTGATTAAGCCATTGTTCGAAATAGCTTTTGGGTAAAACAACATCGGCCAGCGTGAACTTGTGCAGGTCGTCCAAGGTGTATTGTGTTGCCAGGAACAATTCCCACTGTACAACAACGTCATCGGCTAATGCGATGGCGGCTGTGGGGGTCAGTGGCAGTTCAGAGTCGGGGCTCATATCGTACTCGTCCACAAAGTGACTACACCACTCGACAATCTGAAAATGGGAAAAACGGGACATTGAACCCAGCAGCCCCTGGCTCAGTAAATCGGCCAGGTTCCGCAACGTATAGGGTTTTTCAATGGGAGTATCCAACCACGCCATAGCGGTTAATCCAAAAAAGTGTCATTAGCAAAAAGTGTATCACGAAAGGACAATAGTTCGTCTGCTGTCCGTAAAACATAAAAAAAGCCGGATGAATATCCGGCTTGAGAGATTCATGATGTTGCTTATTGCCAACCATCTTTGCGCTTGCGGCCAGTCAGCCGGGGCAGGACAACCCCCAGGATAATACCGATAATGATCAAAATACCACCAACGTAGAGCATCTGTGTATCGTTGTACTCTTTTAGCGAACTGTTCTCAGCTTTCAACACATCCAGCTCGTTTTTAACGCGAGCATTTTCTTCGGCCAGGTCCTGATATTCGGCATCCAGGTTGATTGCGTCGCCACTGATGGCTTTAATGCGGTTAAGTTCCTTGCTTAACTCCGCATTATTAGTGCGTAATGTTTCCAACTCACCGTTAACATCCCCCTTATCCGCAAGCAGCGCTGTATATTTCGCTTCCAGCGTGTCGTATTGCTGTTGCAGTTGTTGTTTCTCAGCGGCCATGTTTTCTGCCTGAATGCGACCAGTGGGTTCGTCAAAGGTGTAACGTTTCGGAATCCAGCCTTCCAAGCCATCTTCAGTGCGTACGCGGATGAAGTCGCTGTCTTCCAGCTCTTCAAGAACTTCCATGCGAGTGCCTGACGTGATGGTCTTTAAACTTCGGTATTCAGAGCCTGGTCCAGTTCGAACGTTGACCCATAGAACGTCACTTAACCAAAGTGTTTCGGCATAGGCCGTGAAGGGAGCAGCTGAAAAAAGCGTTAATGCAAGCAGCAGTTTAAAAACGCGTGGCAGAGGCATGATAATTTCCTGTTGTGTCTTTTAATGTTCTGGTGACTGATTTTTGAAATAGATTATGAGGTCATTTTATTAAGAAGGCAGTACTTTTTTAAAGGGTTTCACCACGACCTTCGCGTAAACGCCGCCACTAACATAAGGGTCGGCCTCTGCCCAGGCTTGTGCCGAGGCTAGGTCATTGAATTCCGCGACCACCAGTGAACCGGAAAACCCTGCCTTGCCGGGGTCTTCGGTGTCGATCATCGGGTGCGGTCCGGCCAGCAATAAACGACCTTCATTTTGCAGTTGCTGCAGCCGCTCCAGATGCGCCGGGCGCGCAGCGAGTCGATTTTCAAGGCTATTTGGCTGATCTTCTGAGATAATGGCGTACCACATAGCGTTAATCCATAGTTATCTGATTGAATGTTGGTGGGTAAGTTACAAGGCGGAGGCTGTATTTTGCAACCGCCTTCCTGCAAATATGTTAACTGTTTCGACACAAATGTCCCGTGTGTACTGGGCTAACCCATGGGTGAACAGCACGTAAAGGCATTCATTTGAACGGGTTTGGTATTAATGACCCAGCATGAGACAACCAGAGATTTACTTTTTTTATGATTCTGAATCGACAACATTCCTGGGAGCTGCATTGTCACAGCCACTACTCCGATGGGCAGCTCAGTTGCGCCGATCTGCTCAGTCACGCCGCAGAAAGGGGTGTGACCGACCTGGCGTTGACCGACCACGATACGGCCGCCGGTTACCGGGACGCGCTTACCCTGGGGTGGGTACCCGCGGGGATGAACCTGTACCCGGCGACTGAGTTGTCCTGTGTGTGGCTGGGGCGCACCATCCATGTCGTCGGGCTGGGCATGGATGTGCATTCCAAGGCTTGGTTGGCTGTCGAACAAGATTATATCGAACGGCGGTTAACGCGTTTTCAGCGCATTTGTCATCTGCTGGAAAAAGCGGGTTTTACGCTGGATGTCGCTCGAATCGAAGCCTTGGCCGGCCCTGCAACACCGGCGAGGCCGCATATTGCTCAATATCTGGTGGAGTCTGAACAGGTTAAGACCACAGGCCACGCCTACAAGCGCTGGCTCGGCCAAGGCAAGCCCGGCGATGTGAAGCAACAGTGGCCGGAGCTGGCCGAAGCGGTAAATACCATCACCGCACATGGCGGCATGGCTGTGTTGGCGCACCCGCATCGGTATTCATTGACTTGGACAAAATGCCGCGAGTTACTGGACGATTTCAATGAAGCCGGCGGTGTTGGGGTGGAAGTGGCCTGTGTGGGCATGCACCCGGAAAAGCGTAAATTTCTGACCAATCAAGCCCAACAGCGCCACATGTGGGTCAGTGGCGGCAGTGATTTTCATAGCCCAAAAACCAGCTGGTTGAAGCTGGGAGCCTTCCCCGATTGGCCAAGAGATGTGCCTTTGGCGAAAGATTGGTTACAGCAGCGAATGAATTCCATTTCTGTTTCTACCGTGAGTGAGTAATTGGCTGGAATCGGGTAAAAAGTCAGGGTAAAGTAGCGGTCAAATTTCCTTGGCGGGAGCCAATATGAGCCAATTCTTTGTGATACACCCTGAAAATCCGCAAGCGCGGTTGATTAATCAGGCCGTTGACATCGTCCGCAACGGTGGCGTTATTGCGTATCCGACGGATTCCGCCTATGCCCTGGGCTGCCTGATGGGGAATAAGAACGGTATTGATACCATTCGTCGCATTCGTCAGATCGACGATAAGCATAACTTAACGCTGGTCTGTCGTGACTTGGCTGATCTCGCCATGTTTGCCAAAGTGGATAATGTCGCTTATCGACTGATCAAAAATAATACCCCTGGGCCGTACACCTTTATTCTGCAGGCTACCCGGGAAGTTCCCCGTAAATTACTGCACCCAAAGCGACGTACCATTGGTTTACGTGTGCTCGGTAATAAGATCGCTTCAGCTTTGCTCGACGCCTTGGGTGAACCGATGCTCAGTACCACACTAATATTGCCCAACGAAGAACAGCCATTGGGCGACCCTTATGAGATTCGTGAAACCCTGGAACACGAACTGGACCTGGTGATTGACGGTGGTTTCTGCGGTTACGATGAATCCACGATCGTCAGTCTACTAGAAGGCGTTCCAGAAGTGCTGCGCGAAGGCGCTGGTGATCCTGCTCCTTTCTTGTGACAACAGGTAACGCATGAATTCAGAATTGGATAAGCCATCAGACTTGCCACAGCAACCCAATGACGATACCGCAGAAGCTGCGGTGTTGGAGGGAGCGTCTCAAGAGGTTACTGAGCAACCGGCACAGGTATTGACCGATGCCGAAGCAGACAGCGCAGATCTGCCTGCCGCGGAATCTAGCGTCGGTGTAACGTCTGAAGCTTCTGCAGAAGCGGATGAAAACTCCGACGTCGCAAAGTCTGTGGAACCAGAAAGCTCGGATTCTGCTGTAGCCGCTCCGGTCCCGGAACCGCTGTTTCCAGCCGCGGAAGTACCCGTACCCGAAAATCCGTTAACGCCTAAACAGCGCGCCCTCAAATCATTACGTGAGCGGGCCCGGGCAGAGCAGGCCGAAATGCCGTTCGCTGTGGTCGATGGCGAAGCCATGACGCAAATTCCGATTGATTTGTATATTCCACCGGATGCGTTGGAAGTTTTCCTGGATGCGTTTGAAGGTCCGCTCGACTTATTGCTGTACCTTATTCGCAAACAAAATCTCGATATTCTTAACATCAACGTGTTCGAGATTACTCGTCAGTACATGGAATACATTGAACTGATGCAAGGTATGCAACTTGAGCTCGCGGCCGAATATCTGGTGATGGCCTCCATGCTGGCGGAAATTAAAAGCCGCATGCTACTGCCGCGCAGTCGCGAAGAAGGTGAGGTCGAGGAGGAAGATCCTCGAGCTGAATTGATTCGTCGTTTGCAGGAATACGAGCAGTTTAAAGAAGCTGCGGAAAATATGGATAGCATGCCCCGCGTGGGACGCGAGATCTTTCTGGCCGATGAATTGCGGCCGGACTACGAGCGACCCAAGTTGCATCCAGACGTGGATATGCGTGAAATTCTGTTGGCGTTTAAAGAAGTGATGAGTCGCGCCGAAATGTTTGAAGGCCATGAAGTGCAGCGGGAAAGCCTGTCGACCCGGCAACGCATGGGTGAAGTGTTGGATCGCCTGCAGGGCAAAGCGTTTGTACCTTTTATCACCTTGTTTGACCCGTCAGAAGGACGCATGGGTGTGCTGGTTACCTTCCTGGCCATTCTCGAATTGTCTAAAGAATCTCTTATTGATTTGGTGCAGAACGATGTGTTTGCCCCCATTCACGTGAAAGCGAAATCGGAATAAGTATGTCGGACCAGAAATCAGAAAACGAAACTCTTCAGCCCGGCGAATTACCGCCGCACATTGAATTAGACAACGTCGACACATCGGATGTGGCAGCCGCTGATGTACCTGCCGAGGACGACACTGAACGCCCCTTGTTGGACGCCGATGAAGGTCTTTACGATCAAGAGGAACTGCAAGCCTCAGACGCGCTGGATTCAGATCAAAAGACGGACGATGCGGACGTAGCGGATGGTTTGCTCGACAGCGCCGACCCAGCTGCGCACGACGAGGTGGATCTGGGTGACAGCGAACCGGATGAAGACCCGGAGGACGTTGAAAAAGGTGACCCTTATGGTGGGCATCAACATGAAGTTCTCACTGGGATTCTGGAATCGGCACTGTTTGCTTCCGGAGCAACTTTGTCGGTCAGCCATTTACGGGACATTTTTGAACCGCATGAACGACCCCATGGCCGGATTGTCCGTCAGATTATGGCGGAACTGATCGCCTCCTATGAGAATAAAGGGGTACATCTGGTCGAAGTGGCCAGTGGCTACCGGTTCCAAACCGACCCTGGCACAGCGCAATGGATATCCCGCCTGTGGGAAGAAAAGCCGCAGCGTTATTCGCGTGCGCTGATGGAAACCATTGCGCTCATCGCCTATCGTCAACCCATTACCCGCGGTGAAATTGAAGATGTGCGGGGCGTTGCGGTCAGCTCAAACATCATCCGTACCTTGCTGGAGCGCGAATGGGTGCGCGTTGTGGGGCATCGTGATGTACCGGGGCGACCGGCCATGTACGCTACCACGAGGCAGTTTCTTGACTACTTCAGTTTGAAATCGCTCGATCAGTTGCCGAACCTCAGCGAAATCCGTGACATGGATGAACTGAATCCGCAAATGAATCTCGACAGTGGTGAGGCGGGTGAAGGCACGGAAGGGAAAGACGATTCTCAGTCCGAAATTACCTTTGATGCCATCGCCAATCGCTTTGCACTGCATGTGGAAGGCAAAACCGGCAGCGAGTTTATCGACGAACAGCTTGATGATGAATTGGCGGCCATGGACGATGTGAACACTCGCTTTGAGTCGGCGTTGGAACAGCAACGGGCAGAACATGAGCACCCGGCACTTGATCTGGATGACGATGAAGAGGGTGATGAAGCCACTCAGACAATTGAGCCGGAGGCTGCCTCCGAATGGAACCCGGCAGAGACCGATGAACCGGAAAGTTCAGAACCAGAAGATGCAATAGAAACGTCGGACGAGGACTTATCGCAACCGAAGTCGTTGGCCGAAATAGCAAAGAACACCCCATCAGCTGAATTATCGGAAGAAGAGCAGTGGAAGATAATTCAGGAAAAATTAGCGGAACAACAAGCGCTGCTGGACAATCGTGAGAATGACTCGCCGCGTGAGGAAGATGACAATGAGTGAAGAACGCATACAGAAAGTACTGGCCAAAGCAGGTCTGGGATCGCGTCGCGAAATGGAGCGCGCGATTGAAGAAGGTCGGGTAATCGTCAATGGGGAAAAAGCGACCCTGGGCGACAAGGTGACTGCCAGCGATGATCTGCGTTTAGACGGCAAACCCGTAAAAGTTGAGAACGAAAAAGTTCGTCGGGTATTGGTGTACAACAAACCGGAAGGTGAAATCTGTACCCGGAAAGACCCGGAAGGGCGTCACACCGTTTTTGACCGATTACCAAAACTGCCCGGTGAACGTTGGGTGGCCATTGGCCGTCTGGATATCAATACCTCCGGCCTGTTGTTGTTTACGAACGACGGGGAAATGGCCAATCGGCTCATGCATCCATCTCGGCAGATTGAGCGTGAATACGCCGTTCGGGTGTTAGGGGAAGTCTCTCAAGACAATATCGACGCCATGTGCGCCGGTGTTGAACTGGAAGACGGGCCTGCGCGGTTTACCGATGTGCAGTTTTTCAACGGTAAAGGCTCCAATCAGTGGTTCCATGTCGTGATAATGGAAGGGCGCAATCGTGAAGTCCGTCGTTTGTGGGAAAGCCAGGGTTTGCAGGTATCTCGTCTGAAGCGAGTGCGCTATGGCTCCGTCTTTCTGGAGTCGACTGTCCGCGCCGGTACCTGGCAGGAATTGCCGAAAAAAGAAATCGACCGTTTGGCAGCCTCGGTTGAACTCCCTTCAGCACCCTGGAAGTCAATCATTAAACACAAGCGCGATCCAATGAAACGGAAAATGGAAAAACAACGCACCCGCCGTTCTGTCGAAAACAAAGGTCGGGTTTAACGCACCATGGCTCAGCATGTTGATGTCGTGGTGATCGGGGCCGGCGCTGCCGGTCTTTTTTGTGGTATCGAAACCGCCAAACGCGGCCGTTCGGTTCTGGTGATCGACCATGCGAATAAGGCGGGAAAAAAAATCCTGATGTCTGGCGGCGGGCGCTGTAACTTCACCAATATGGATGTTACCCCTGCCCATTTTCTGAGTCAGAACCCGCATTTTGTGCGCAGTGCATTGAGCCGATATACCCAATGGGACTTTATTGGTTTGGTGGCTTCACACGGAATCGACTACCACGAAAAAGAACTCGGCCAGTTGTTCTGCGACCACAGTGCGAAAGACATTCAGCAGATGTTGCTGACTGAATTGGCGCAAGCCGATGGCCAGTTGTCGCTGGATACTCACATTCAAGCCATTGCTTACGAAAATCAAAAATACCAGTTGCAAACCAGTGTCGGACTCGTGACGAGCGGGTCTCTCGTGGTCGCGACCGGTGGTTTGTCCATTCCGACAATGGGCGCAAGCGACTTTGGTTTTAAAATTGCGAAGCAATTTGGGCATTCGGTGTTGAACTATCGGGCGTCGCTGGTGCCTTTTACCTGGAATAATGCCGACAAATCAACCTGGTCCGCATTGTCAGGTTTATCCGTGGATGTGCAGGTGAGTGCCGTGAATGGTGAGACTTTTGGGTTACCGCTGCTCATTACGCACCGTGGTCTCAGTGGGCCTGCCATGTTACAGATTTCCAACTATTGGCAACCCGGTGAACACCTTATTGTCAATTGGTTGCCCACTCTCGATGTGGCGGAAAAAGTTGCCGAAGATCGGCATCATTCGGGTAAAAAACAGTTAAAAACCTGGTTGGGGCAGTATTTGCCCGCTCGTCTGGCGGAACATTTTTGCCAATGGCTTGCGTTAAACAAAACTCTGGCTGAATTGTCGAAGGGTGATGTGGCAATACTGTCTGAGGCTTTGAATTGCTGGACCTTTAAGCCTGGTGGCACTGAAGGATACCGTACGGCGGAAGTCACCCTGGGCGGCGTCGATACTCAGCACATTTCGTCCAAAACGATGATGAGTCAGTTGCAGCCGCAGTTGTTTTTTGTGGGTGAAGTTCTGGATGTGACAGGTTGGTTAGGGGGTTACAACTTCCAGTGGGCTTGGTCGAGTGGTTGGGCTGCCGGGCAAGTCTGTTAACGGGAGCATGTGCATGATGGTTAAAGACCAGATTATTGAACTGGAAGTGCAATGGCCGGAAGCTTTGCAGTTATCTCAGGATCAGCGCCGACGCGTTTGGGTTTGGTTGCCGCCAGATTATCACACCTCGCAACACGTCTACCCGGTTTTGTTCATGCATGACGGACAAAACGTGTTCCGGGACCAAGACGCTACCTACGGCACCTGTTGGCAGATGATTCAAACGCAGCTGCAGTTGAGCGAGCCGATGATCGTGGTGGCCATAGAAGGCCAAAACGATGCAGCAAAACGTTTTAATGAGTTCAGCCCTTGGCCTTGCCCAAGATTGAGCTATTGGAAGGGACAACCTGGTTTGGAAGCCGGTGGCTTGGCCGATCTGTATCTGGAATTTCTCGTCAACGCTATTCGGCCACAGGTGCATCGCTCGTTCCGTTGCCACTCAAGTGCGCAGCATAATTATTTGGGTGGCAGTTCGATGGGTGGTTTCGTCACTCTGTTTGCGGCGACTCGATATGAGCAGGCGTTTTCCAAATACATGGCGATGTCTACTGCGACATGGTTTGCACATGACGAGTTGCTGGGCGCGCTAACCGCCCACAAGTTCTCGCCTTCCACGGCGATATACGTCGATGTCGGCACGCAAGAAACCAGTAATGCACTGTTAAGTGAGTTTCCGCAGGTGTACCTGCAAGGCAATATCGCGCTGTTTGAATTGCTTCAAGCCACGTTAGCTCCAAGTCACTGTTTCTCTCATATCGCGGATGACGCTGTACACAACGAGGCAGCCTGGGCACTGCGCTTACTGCCAGCCTTACAGTGGTTGAGTGAAAAATAAACAATAAAGTGTGAACTTCGTCACATAGGTAGCGGGAATTTCACGCCGATGAGCTGACTTTAATGTCGCTATCGGTAGAATGCTGCCCCATAGTGTCACTGCTGATGGAATGTAGTAGTGAGTCGACATTATCGACAATAAAAAAGGAAGTTCTATGCTGCGCTCGTTTTCGATCAGAATTTTTGTGCTGGTACTGACCATCTTGGCAGTCGCAACCGTCGGTTTTATTACGGTTCGGCAATTGTCGCAAAACCTGGCGATGGCCAGTTTGACCGCCGTTTTTATTGGCAGTCATCTCGGGTTGTTTTGTCTGCTGACCAAAGTCTGGCTCATCGACAAGTTTCCTGCCTATAAAGCTTTTCTTGAAAAAATTCCCGGCGTTGATTTCGGCGTGCCAGTTCCAGATACCATTCGCAAACAGGTGGTGGTCCCCAGAAATGATAAAGTGAAGCGATCCGTTGTTGCTGAGGAGGAGCCGACATGGATGGTGGATAATACGGACAGAACCGAACCATTCACGTTGGGAACGCTCGCCTTTGAACCACCAGAACCGCTGGGCAAATCGGCTGTACCGCAAACCAAACCAAAGGTGAAACGGCCAGCAATCGACGAAAAACAGTTCATTCAAGGTGCCAACATCGGTTCGGTGCCAACCCTGGATAGGGTGGTGAAGTCTCAAACGCCACCGAGTGTGGAAAATGCGTTTCGTAAATCAAAATCCGTGGAACGTCAGCACCGGACAAATGTGTTGCTGGATCGGTTTCATTTTATTTGTCGCATATTGAAACAAACCAACCAGGAAGTGGCGGTCTGGACAGAAGGTGAATTGGCAACACTGGCCAACACCATGTTAACGCCTCAGTCCGAAGACAAGGACATGATTGCCATTTTGCTGCCGCAGCGGGTCGTTCGGGTAAATTGTCAGCGTACCTTTGAATTCGAGCATCATGCTCAGGTGCTGCACAACATCTTGTTGGCAACAGGCGAATCACTGGGTGTGACCTTTGTGAATTCATCGAAAGATGAAATCACCGGTCAGTGCGTGGTTAACTTTGAATATCAAGGTAAACCGGTAACCTGGCGATTCAGTGAAAAGGGCAATCGCCTATCTGATAAATTCTTGAAAAGCACGCTACTGTGGGTGGCCAAAAGGGCTCAAGGTAAGTTCTTAGCTTTGGACAGTGGCGATTACCAAAAGTCGTTTGTGTTCATACCGGAACAGATTACCAACGCGCTTGTTGAGGAAAGAATCTCCGCGTGACAAGTCACCAAGTCACTTTTGCCATTCGCTTTTAAGCAGGCTGTAAATTTCGAGATCGTGGTATTCACCGTATTGATACCCTGCCTGACGCGCGCACCCTTCATGGGTAAAGCCAAGACGTTCCGCAACGGCGCGGCTGGGGCGGTTTCCGGTTGCCGCTCTGATAACCTGCCTGTTCAAACCATATTCCTGGAAACCCAAGGTAATAAGCGTTCTAACAGCTTCGGTCATGAAGCCACGTCCGGTTGCATCTTCGCTCATCCAATAACCGATTTCGGCGTCATGATTGGCGTGATTGATCGTGTTGTAGCCAACTGTGCCGATCAAATCTTCCTGAAAAAAGATAAGTGTATTTAAGGCGCTCTGCGAAGCGAAGCTGGACTGACAGCCGCGCAGGAAATGTTCAGAATCGTCAACCTGAGTGTTGTGATCCAGCCACGGCAGCCACTGTCGCAGGTAAGTTCGATTGCGGTCGACCAGTTGGAAAAGGGCGTCTGCGTGTTGCACATTTGCCAATACCAGGCTGAGGCCCGGTACCGCTGTGTCAGTTTTAAACATGGGGTCTCCAGCGCAAAGCTTTAGGATAAAGGCACCCGCAGTAAAGGGCGGGTGCCAGTGACCTGGTGTCCTGAGTCAGAAGTTCGCTTGAATGGCCCGCCCGAGGGGAGCGAATGGAAAACACTATTACGGAGTTGCTCTTCTTGAAAAGATCTCGATATTCTCTACGAAGAGCGCCTTGTACTAGCACTTCCCATTCGCTCTGAAGCTATACGAACTTCCGACTCGGGACACTAGTTATGGCTGTGTAATTCTGAGTTCAGTTCGACAGCCGATTTATTGGTCAGGCATTCGATGCGTCCGGTTTGAGCATTGCGCCAGAACAACAGGTCTGATTTGCCCGCCAGATCTCTGGCCTTAACAGTCTCAATAGCCTGCTTATTGTTGTCCAGTAACGTGACTTTGGTACCTGCCGTAATATACAAGCCTGCCTCAATAGTACACCGATCGCCTAACGGAATTCCGGTGCCGGCATTGGCGCCCAGTAAGCAGTTTTCTCCCAGTGAAACGACTTCTTTGCCGCCGCCCGAGAGCGTGCCCATGATAGAAGCTCCGCCACCAATGTCCGATCCATTGCCGACGAAAACTCCGGCGGAAATGCGGCCTTCAACCATCGATACCGCCTCGGTACCGGCATTAAAATTGACGAAGCCTTCGTGCATGACGGTAGTGCCCTCACCCAAATGTGCGCCCAATCGGACACGGGCGGTATCGCCAATGCGGATGCCGCTGGGTACTACATAGTCGGCCATTTTCGGAAACTTATCGATGCAGTTAACTTCCAGCACGCGGCCACTTAAGCGTGCTTGAATTTGACGTTCCGGTAACTCGGGCAGGTCGATCGGCCCTTCATTGGTCCAGGCAATGTTATGCAATATGCCAAATATCCCATCCAATACGACCTGTTGAGGTTTAACCAGACGGTGTGACAGTAATTGCAATTTCAGATAGCCTTCCGCTACGGAAGCGGGAGCGCTGTCTGTTTCCAGCATGGTTAGGATCAAGGTTTGATCACTGTCTTTGGCGGCTTCCAGCAATTTCACATTTAACTGCAATCCGGCTGTGTTAAAGACGGTTTGCACGGCTGAGTATTGCTCTTTCTCCAGCACATGAACGGCATTGCCAGCGTCGTGTTTAACCACGGCTTTAATATCGCTGATCAGCGTGGCGTCAACGTTGACGACCGGTTGTGGATACCAGGCTTCAATAATTTTTTCGTCGCGGTTGCGAGTCGCTGTGCCGAGTGCTAGGGCAAAAAAAGACATGTTGTTCTCCATTAAATAAACTGCTCAAACTGTGCTTCATCGTACCCGACCCAAAGTTGTCCGTCTTTTTCGACGATGGGTCGTTTAATGATGGAAGGTTGTTCTTGAATTAGCGCGATGGCCCGTGTCTGGTCCATTTCGGTTTTCGTCTGTTCATCAAGTTTACGCCAGGTGGTGCCGCGTTTATTGATGATGGTTTCCCAGTGATGGGCATCTAAAAAGGTGGATGCCAGCTCGGCCGTTGGCGGCTCTTTTTTATAATCAATGAAGGTGTACGGCAGCTTATGTGTATCAAACCATTTCAGGGTTTTCTTGATGGTGTCACAGTTTTTAATGCCATAGATCTTAATCATGCTGTTACCTTACAATATTGCTTTCAAGCGCATAGCTGCTTCGACACATTCATCCAGGGTCGCGACCAGCGCAATACGCACATGTCCATAACCGGGGTTGATGCCATTATTCATTCGCGACAGATATTGTCCGGGAAGCACGCGAATATTCGCTTTTTCCAGCCAGTCTAATGCGGTTTTTTCATCGTCCGTTTCCAGGTTTGGCCACAAATAAAAACTGGCTGGTGGTATGGAAACTGGCAGTACTGACTGCAGTTCGCCAACCACTGCCTGGTATTTTTCATTGTAGAGTCGACGGTTTTCGATAACGTGCGTTTCGTCGTTCCAGGCAGCAATGGAAACTTGCTGATGCGGAAAAGGCATGGCGCAACCATGGTAGGTTCGATACTGCAAAAATTGCGCGAGCCGATGCTCATCACCAGCCACAAAACCGCTGCGCAGTCCCGGCAAATTGGAGCGTTTGCTCAGGCTATGAAACACCAGACATTGATCATAATGACCATCGAGACTGTCACAGGCTTGTAATAGGCCTGCAGGTGGATTTGACTCGTCTCGATAGAGTTCGCTGTAACACTCATCGCTGATCAGCAAAAAACCATATTGACGGGCTTTGTTGACTAAAAACGTTAGGGTATCCAGTGACAACGTTGTGCCACTTGGGTTGCCTGGCGTGCAGATAAACAGAATCTGACACTGCTGCCATTGTTCATCTGTAATTGCCTGGTAGTCAGGCTGATATGCCTGCTCAGGCAGACAATTCAAAAATTTAACTTCACCGCCGGCAAGCAGAGTTGCACCTTCATATATCTGGTAAAACGGATTCGGCATCCAGACCTGTCGAGCAGGCAAGGTCGGGTCATAAAGCGCTTGTACGACAGAAAATAATGCTTCACGCGTACCGGTGACGGGCAAGGTGTGTTTGTCGTCTGAAAATTTGTTTGGGTGTTGAGACAAAAAACGACGTCGAACCCATTGCCCGATGGCTTGTTTTAGCTCAGGCATGCCCGCTGTAGCCGGGTACTTTGAATAGCCATCGAGGTTGGATAAAAGAACGTCCTTCAGGAAATCTGGTGCTTCGTGTTTGGGTTCCCCAATGGACCAGGCAATGGGCGACAGGTCCGCAATGTTGGCATTGGCAGTCAGACACTTCAGCTTTTCAAAAGGGTAGGGTTGCAGCGTCGATAGAAAAGGGTTCATCGTTCCATGGCCTCAGAAATAGTTTCTTTGAGTTCGCGTTGCAGGCGTTCAACATCATCAGACTTCATCAACGGCAAGTTACTTTCATCGACCACGAAGAAGACGTCTTCTACATGTTCGCCAAGCGTTGAAATCCGTGCGTTCAGTAAATTCAGTTTCAATCTGCGGAAACAACGACCGATGTCTGCCAGCAGGCCGGGCCGGTCTGAGGCTACTACTTCGACCACAGTGCGGTGGTTTACCATGTCATTACTGACGGTGATTTCCGCAGGAATCTGAAAATGTTTCTGCTGGCGACTGATGCGCCGTGTCGGCAGTGGCGCGTCGTGCGGATTTTGAATTTCCAACAACAGTTTGTGCTGAATTTCAAACAACCGATCCGGATTGTCGCCAATGCTGGTGCCATCCTGTTCGAGAACAATGAAAGTATCCAAACTGAAATCTGACGCCGAAGAGGTCATGATCCGAGCGTCCTGAATGTCGAGATTCAAGCCATCCAAGGTGGCGGCAATATCTGCAAACAGATGTGGCCGGTCGGGAGCATAAATAAAAATCTGCGTACCGCCCGCGTAATTTCGATCATCCGTTTCTTTGATCAGGACCAGAGGCACATTCAGTCCATGGTTCGCAATAGCACGGGCATGCCAGGCAATATTTTCCGGAGATTCGCGCAAAAAATAATCATCTCCCGGGTTGTCCCATAAACGGATAACTTCATCGCGCTGAAAGCCATCGGCAAGCAGAAGAGCCATGGCGGCCTGTTGCGATTCGAGAATGCGTTCTTCTTTGTTTATCGGGTTTTCCAAACCGCGGCGTAACGCGCGTTTGGTTTCGTGGTACAGGCGCTCCATCAGCGATGCGCGCCAACTGTTCCAAAGGTTGGGGTTAGTCGCATAAATATCAGCCACCGTCAGCACGTATAAATAGTTGAGTCGATGAGAGTCGCCGACTAACTGCGCAAATCGATTGATGACGGCTGGGTCTGAAATGTCCTGACGTTGCGCTGTCATGGACATCAACAGGTGGTGTCGAACTAACCAGGTCACCATGTCTGTTTCCCACGTCGACAAACGATGACGTTCGGCGAAACGCTGAACTTCAAAGGCGCCTTCTTGTGAATGGTCCGAATTTCGCCCTTTGCCAATGTCATGATACAGCGCGGCAATATAAACCAATTCAATTTTGGGCAGGTCGTGAATAATCTTTGTCGCGATAGGGAATCGTTTGGTGTTGCTGGCGTGTCGGAAAGAGCGGAGGTTGCGGATTGTCAGTAAGGTGTGTGCATCGACGGTATAGACATGAAACAGGTCGAACTGCATCTGACCGACTATTTTGCCAAACTCGGGCAGATACAATCCGAGAATGCCGTATTGGTTCATGCGCAGCAGGCCGTGATAAACCCCTTGGGGGCTGCGTAACAATTCCATGAAAAAGGTAATGTTGCGCAAATCTTGCCGGAAGGCGCCATCAATCAACTGACGGCTGGCAAAGAGTAGCCGCATGGTGCTGGCCCGAATGCCTTTCACGTTTTCAGTTTGTGCGCACAGCACAAAAATCTCGAGAAGTGCCGACGGCGTGCGGTTAAATACTTTGTCGCTCGTGACTTCAATATACCTGTTACGCATTTGAAACCGGGCATTAATCTGCGTAACTTCATCGGTTTCGTCGTCTTTTAGAATGGCTTCATCAAACAGCTGCAATAAAATGATGTTTAATGTGCGCAGTTTGAAAACCTGGCGGAAGTAATCCTGCATCAGGTGCTCGACGGCCAACTGACCTTCTCGATCGCTGTAACCGAACATTTCGGCAACCTGTTCCTGCAGGTTGAACAATAAGCGGTCTTCTTCGCGATTGGTGATCATATGTAGCGCATAACGAACGCGCCATAGAAAATCCTGGCCGTCTCGTAATGTCTGAAATTCGGCATCGGTCAGAAAGTTTCTTTCAACCAGGTCGATAAGTTCAGAATCGCCGAAATGACGTTTGGCGACCCAGCCAATGTTCTGGATATCGCGCAAAGCGCCGGGTCCGCCTTTGACGTTAGGCTCCAGGTTATACTCAGTTTCATTGAACTTCTGGTAACGATTGGCCTGTTCGTTCATTTTAGCTTTGTAAAAATCACGGCTTGGCCAGATTTTGTCCGGACCGACATTGTCGTTGAGTTGTTGGCGCAAGTTGTTATCGCCAACCAGCGTACGCGACTCCATCAGGTTGGTCGTGATGGTGACGTCTCCAGCGGCTTCTGTAATGCAGGCTTCGAGAGTCCTGACACTGTGACCAACTTCCAGTTTGATGTCCCAGAGCAACGTCAAGAAAGACTGTAAAGACTCGACGTTGTCATTGATACAGCCTTCGTCTGTAAACAGCAACAGTAGGTCGATATCGGAGTGTGGCAGTAATTCTCCCCGGCCATAACCGCCGACGGCGATCAGGGCAATAGACTCAGGTCGCTTCCATTCAAAAAGCTGCCACACACAGTCCAGCAACTCATCCATCGCGTAGGCGCGACCGAACACCAGATTGCGGATAGATTCACCCTGAATAAACCGCTGATCCAATGTTTCCCTGAGCTGCTTCAGTGCTTTTTTCAGCACGGGGATCGGGGCTTCTGATCTTAATTGCTGCGACAGCGTTTCTTTGTCGAACAGACTGCTATCTGAATAACGAGCAAGATCCAAGGTCTAATCCTTTCAAAATTATGAGCAACGTATTGGGCAATGACTTACGAGTTGAATGACTCTTCTTTTCTGGCGGTCAGCACCTCAACCCCGGTCGCGGTAACCAGCAGCGTGTGTTCCCATTGCGCAGACGCTTTGCGATCTTTGGTAACTACGGTCCATTGATCGCCCAGGATTTTGCACTGTGGTTTGCCCTGATTGATCATCGGCTCAATAGTAAAAGTCATACCTTCCTGCAATGCCATGCCAACGCCGGGTTTGCCGTAGTGCAATACCTGGGGTTCTTCGTGGAACACGGCGCCAATACCGTGGCCACAGAATTCCCGCACCACCGAGTAATGGTTGGCCTCTGCATGTTTTTGAATGATATTCCCTATATCCCCCAAGGTTGTGCCGGGTTTGACGATGTCGATAGCCTTGTACAGGCATTCTTGTGTGACTTTGCACAGACGATCAATGTGTGCTGGTACTTCGCCGACATAGTACATTTTACTGGTGTCACCGTGATAACCATCTTTGATGACGGTCACATCAATATTGACGACATCTCCCTTCTTTAACACTTTGTCGTCACTAGGAATGCCGTGACAGATGACATGGTTGACCGAGGTGCAAATTGACTTGGGAAAAGGTGGGTTGCCGTAATTCAATGGTGCGGGGGTGCCTTTCTGTACATCAACAATATAGTCATGGCAAATACGGTCCAATTCGCCCGTTGTGACACCGGGAACCACATGCGGTTCAATCATTTCCAATACTTCTGCGGCAAGACGACCAGCGACTCGCATTTTTTCAATTTCTTCAGCACTCTTGATGGTGACAGCCATAAAATGTCCAGGTTGTTGGCGAACTATCTGGCAATTCTAACGGTTTTGACAAATAGATACACCCCATCGAAATTACGGTTTTTACCTCTTCCCGGAACAGTAGTGGCTTTCGCGGGCGGAATTCGGTTGCTGTTTGAAGTGGTTTTGCTTGCGTGGGAAGGTCTATTTTGGTATAAAGCGCGCCGCTCCGCGAGGAGTTAACTTAATTCTCACATATCCCGACACGTGATCCTGGGTGCCCGAAAGGGGTTGGATTATGGGGGGTGTGGAGGCCTAACCCGAATATTGAGAGGATAATATGGCAACTGTTTCAATGCGTGACCTGCTTAAAGCAGGCGTTCACTTTGGTCACCAAACTCGTTACTGGAACCCTAAAATGGGTAAGTACATCTTTGGTGCCCGCAATAAGATTCATATCATCAACTTGGAGCACACTGTGCCTGCGATCAATGACGCGCTGTCATTCGTTGGTGCTTTAGCGGCTAAAAAGAACAAGTTGTTGTTTGTTGGTACTAAGCGTTCTGCCAGCAATATCATTCGTGAAGAAGCAACTCGTGCTGGCATGCCTTATGTGGCACACCGTTGGTTGGGTGGCATGTTGACGAACTACAAAACCATTCGTCAATCAATCAAGCGTTTACGTGAACTGACAACTCAACAAGCTGACGGTACCTTCGATCAGTTGACCAAGAAAGAGCGACTGATGGCGACTCGCGAGATCGAGAAGCTGGAAAAATCTATCGGTGGTATCAAAGATATGGGCGGTTTGCCTGACGCGCTGTTCGTTATCGACGTTGATCACGAGCGCATCGCGATTCAGGAAGCCAATAAGCTGGGTATCCCTGTTATTGGTGTTGTCGATTCAAACTCTAACCCAGACGGCGTTGACTATGTCATTCCGGGTAACGACGACGCAATCCGTGCTATCGAAATCTACGCGCAAGCGATGGCGGACGCGATTCTGGAAGCTAAGACTGCAGAAGTTGATGAGTTTGTTGAAGTTGCTGAAGCTCAAGAGCCGGCAGCTGAGTAATTTCCCTGACTCAAGTGTTGAAGGGGCCTAGAGCCCCTTTTGTAATTTGAGTTACTCAGGTTAACGACTGTTTTAGCGTAACTAATTAATTTATTGAGGACGAATATCATGGCAATTACTGCAAGCCTGGTGAAAGAACTTCGTGAGCGTACTGGTCTGGGTATGATGGAGTGTAAGAAAGCACTTGTCGAAACAGATGGTGATATCGAAGCGGCAATTGATAACCTGCGAAAAGCTTCTGGCTTGAAGGCAGCTAAGAAGGCAGGTCGTACGGCGGCTGAAGGTATTATCGTTACCCGTACTTCTGCGGATAACACACTGGTTATGTTGCTGGAAATCAATAGCGAAACTGACTTTGTGGCGCGTGATGACAATTTCCTGGGCTTTGCTAACAAAGTCGCTGATATTGCTTTTGAGAAGAAGCAAGCCGATGTTGCCACTTTGATGGCTGATGGTCTGGAAGCTGAGCGTGAAGCGCTGGTTCAGAAAATCGGTGAAAATATTTCTGTTCGTCGCATTGAGTTTGTTGGCGGTGAAGGCAAGACTGTTGAAGCCTATGTTCACGGTGGCCGTATTGCTGCTGCTGTTGAGCTGGTCGGCGGTACTGCCGAATTGGCGAAAGACATCGCTATGCACGTTGCCGCTATTAACCCTCAATTCGTAAGCCCGGCGTCTATTCCGGCTGAAGTGCTTGAGCGTGAAAAAGAAGTTGTGCGTGCTCAGTCTGAAGGATCCGGTAAGCCTGCTGAAATTATCGAGAAGATGATGGTTGGTCGAATCAAGAAGTTCGAAGCTGAGATTTCTTTGCTGGAGCAGCCTTTTGTTAAGGACGCCGATATCAAAGTTGGTGCTTTAGCCAAGAAAGCTGGTGCAGAAGTAGTGAGCTTTACCCGATTTGAAGTGGGTGAAGGTATCGAGAAAGAAGAAGTTGACTTTGCAGCAGAAGTTGCAGCGGCAGCTAAAGGTAACTGAGTATTCAGTGGCTGAGAAGAAGGCGCTAATCGCGCCTTTTTTTGTGCCCGCAAAAGCTGTCGCCGCAGCCATATACGCCCACATGTAACGCAGGCGTGGCTGGTTTGAGGACGATCCGGTTGGTGGTAGTGTAGGTCCTTGATTGCTCTGAAAGTAGACAAAGTCTGCAGGGCAGAGGCCAAAAGGGTGGCTAAGCTAATGATTTTGCACATAAAGCCTTATTTTTTTCGCAGCAAAGCAGTAGATGGGTGTGTATAATGACCCACCGAAATTTTGACTGATTTGTTGGCTTTTTGGTGATCTATGTGTCTGGTGCCAGTCTTTTCAGGCGGTGTCAGTTAGAGGCTGACCAGCAAATCATCCATTCCAGAGGTCGGTAGGCCGAGTATGGTTAAGGAATAGAGCAATGATTGACGAAATTAAGCAGGAAACGCAGACTCATAACCGCAAAGCAATTGCAGCGTTGGATGATGCATTCAATAAGATTCGTACCGGACGGGCAAACCCTTCGATTTTGGACAATGTTCAGGTCGACTATTACGGCACTATGACGCCGTTGAAGCAGGTAGCCAATATTATTATTGAAGATGGTCGAACGCTGTCTATTGTACCTTGGGAACAAAAAATGGTTCCGGACATTGAACGAGCGATCATGAAAAGCGATCTCGGCTTGAATCCAGCCACCGCGGGTACCAATATCCGTATCGTGATGCCAATGTTGACGGAAGAAACTCGTCGAGACTTGATCAAAGTTGCTCGTGCGGAAGCTGAAAAAGCCCGCGTATCCATTCGTAATGGTCGCCGTGACGCAAATTCTTCGATCAAAGAACTGGTCAAAGAAAAAGAGATTTCTGAAGACGATGGTAAAAAAGCAGAAGACGATATTCAGAAGATCACGGATGCAGCAGTCGCAGAAGTCGACCAGCATTTGACCAATAAAGAAGCCGATTTGATGAAAGTTTGAAATCAGTCGGGACTAAACAAAGGCGGCATAGTGACTATGCAGCCTTTTTTTGTTGTTAGAACCTGGGCATTGCCCTGAAATATGGATGTTTGACGGTAAGAACAAGATATGACAAATCAATGGGCAGATATTTCAATACCAAAGCACGTCGCCATCATTATGGATGGTAATAACCGGTGGGCGAAAAAACGCTTATTAGGTGGTATTGCTGGTCATAAAGCCGCCGTCAAAAACGTTCGTATGGTTGTCGAAGAAAGTGCCCGGGCAGGCGTTGAAGTACTCACCCTTTACGCTTTTTCGTCAGAGAACTGGCGGCGACCAAAAGACGAAGTCAATGCGCTGATGGATTTGTTTTTGCTGGCGCTGAATCGCGAAGTTAAGAAACTAGCTAGGAATAACCTGCGGTTACGTATCGTTGGTGACGTGACTGGTTTTAGTCCGGCCATTCAAAAAGCTATTGCGAAAGCGGAAGCTGAAACGGCGGGCAATACCGGGATGATGTTGGCTGTTGCAGCTAATTATGGTGGTCACTGGGATATAACGCAGGCTATGCGGAAACTGGCAAAGCGTGTTCAGCAAGGTGACTTGCAGCCAGATGACATTAGCGAAGAAATGATTGGCCACGAAGTGATGTTGGGCGATATGCCACCCCCGGACCTGTGTATCCGGACGGCAGGTGAGCAACGTATTTCCAACTTCCTGTTGTGGCAAATGGCCTACACAGAGTTTTACTTTACCTCTGAATTTTGGCCTGACTTTGATCGGGAATCATTGCGCAAAGCCTTCGAATCGTTTTCCAGTCGCGTCCGGCGTTTCGGTCGGACCGACGACCAGTTAGATCAAGAGACCTGAATAGATGTTATTACAACGAGTGTTGACCGCCGCCATACTTGCCCCATTAATGCTGGCCGGCATTTTTTTATTGCCAGATGTCGGTTTCCGGGTGTTTATCGGCTTGATCGTCGCTCTCGGCGCTTGGGAATGGGCGAATATCTCTGGCGTTAAGACTCAGGGTGGCCGTATAGGTGTAGCTGTAGTGTCAGTGTTGTTGTTGTTCGCTATTCATTTTGCAATTCCGGTTGCCAGCACACTTTGGTCTGCGTTGATCCTGATGACCTTGGTCTGGTGGTTAATCGCATCTGTCACTGTGTTTCTGTACCCGAAAAAAGCGACATGGTTGAGTTCTGTGGTTTTGCGTATCGCCGTTGCTGTCCCGGTGTTAGGTGCGTTTTGGATGGGATTGGTCTGGCTGAAAAATCAGCCGCAAAGTGTCCTGTTGTTAACCTGGTTAATGTTGTTGGTTTGGGGGGCTGATATTGGTGCCTACTTTGCGGGTCGATTATTCGGTAATCGCAAGTTGGCCCCTAAGGTTAGCCCTGGTAAGACCTGGGCCGGGGTATACGGTGGCATGTTAACCAGCGTTCTGGTTTCAGTCATCATTGCTTATTTTTTTCTGCCAGATCATGACCTAAAAGGCTGGGCTTGGCTGGTTTTATTATCTTCTGCCGTAGTGGCAATCTCTGTGATGGGTGATCTCTTTGAGTCTTTGCTTAAACGTAACCGAGGTATAAAGGACAGTTCTGCGTTACTGCCAGGGCATGGCGGTATTCTCGATCGGATAGACAGTTTGTGCGCTGCGACTCCGATGTTTGTTTTACTTTGGTTTGTGTTGTCCGTGGCATGAGCAGTTTGGCTTCTCCTGTACAGGTCTCCATTCTCGGTGCGACCGGCTCTATTGGTCAGAGTACGCTGGACGTTATCGCCCGGTATCCTGATCGTTTCCAGGTATTCGCGCTGAGCGGGCATTCAAATATGGCGCAATTGGCGAGAGACATTAAAGCGTTTTCGCCGCGATTTGTGGTGGTGCCGAACAATGAACGCAGGCTTGAATTGCAGCGTCTGACGGATGCTGCAGAGACAGAGATCTTGGTCGGCGAGCAAGCGCTTTCTGACGTGGCCAGTGCACCAGAAGTCGATGCGGTGATGGCATCGATAGTGGGGGCTGCCGGTCTCGACTCTTCGCTATCTGCAGCAAAAGCAGGCAAGAAATTGCTGTTGGCGAATAAAGAGAGTCTGGTCGTTGCTGGTGCATTGCTCATGGATGCGGTAGCTCACTCAGGCGCTCAGTTAATGCCCATTGACAGCGAACATAATGCGATTTTTCAATGCTTGCCGAATGGGCAAACTAATCAAGGTGTCGAATCTGTGCTATTGACTGCATCGGGCGGTCCCTTTCGGGAGTTCAGCCTGGAACAGCTGGCACATGTGACGCCGGAACAAGCAGTAGCGCACCCCAACTGGTCTATGGGTCGCAAGATATCCGTTGACTCAGCGACCTTGATGAACAAAGGGCTGGAGTTGATTGAAGCCTGTTGGCTATTTGATCTGACACCGGCCGATATTGAAGTGGTAGTGCATCCGCAGAGCGTTATACATTCGATGGTTCGCTATGTGGACGGCTCCGTTATTTCACAGATGGGGGCGCCTGATATGCGTACGCCCATAGCTTATGGCCTGGCGTACCCTGAGCGTATAGTCAGTGGATCTGATCGGTTGCAGTTCACCAGTGCTTTGCAACTATCATTTGACCAGCCGGATAGAGTACGTTTTCCCTGTTTGCGTTTGGCGGAAGACGCCATGCGACTCGGGGGGACTGCCCCAGCTATTCTTAATGCGGCAAATGAAATTACCGTCGCTGCGTTTCTTAACCGACGGATTGGATTTACGGAAATCGCCCGTATAAACGAACAGGTCTTGACTGATAGCAACATTGAAACGGTTGAATCTGTTGAACAGCTGCGGGATGTAGACCAGCGTGCACGGCAATTGGCTGCGGCAGCGGTGGAGGTATAAGGCATGATTAATTCCATTATAGGATTGTTGCTGGCACTCGGCATTTTGGTGACGGTGCATGAATTCGGTCACTTCTGGGTTGCCCGTAAATGTGGCGTGAAGGTACTCCGTTTTTCAGTTGGCTTTGGTGCGCCCATATGGCGTCGCATGGACAAACACGGCACGGAATTTGTAGTCGCCTGGATCCCCTTGGGTGGGTACGTGAAAATGCTCGATGAGCGCGAAGGCGATGTCCCTGACGATCAGTTGTCGCAAGCGTTTACTCGTAAAGCACCCTGGCAGAAAATTGCCATTGCCCTGGCCGGACCCTTGGCTAATTTTCTGTTCGCGATTACCGCATTCAGTTTGATGCATATGGTCGGTACAACCACGCTGGCTCCGATAGTGGATCAGCCTGAAGCAGGCTCTGTCGCTGCCGCAGAAGGCATTCAGCGCGGCGATCGAATTTTATCTGTCGATGGTGAGGCTATACAGAGCTTTTCCGACCTCGGTTTGGCGTTGGCCGCTCGGGTCGGCGACAGTGGGGTTATCGGAATCGAATTCGACAGAAACGGTTTACGTCAATCGGTTCAGTTGCCGGTCGACAGCTGGCTGTCTTCGGCTCAGTCGCCCAATCCGATCGGCGATCTTGGTTTGTACCCCAAGCTGCCCCCCGTTATGGCCGCAATTGGCGGCTTAGAATCGGAAGGTGCCGCAGCTCAATCCGGAATGAAGGTGGGTGATTTGGTTACTCGTGCAGGCGGGCAATCCGTATCCGCTTGGGAGCAATGGGTTGACTTTGTGCGGGCTCATCCCGATATGCCTCTTGATATTGTTGTGCTGCGCGATCAGCAGACGTTGAATCTTACATTGACGCCGGCCGCAAAAACGCTCGAAGACGGATCTGTTATCGGTTATGTGGGCGCCGCAGCACAGCAGCCCTCCTGGCCTGAGGAACAACTCACGACGATTCGTTACTGGCCCTTACAGGCCATCGTCAAAGGTGTCGATGATACGCGCAACATGGTGGTGCTCAGCTACCAGATGTTGTGGAAAATGGTGTCAGGGAAAGTATCTCTGAAGCAGATCGGCGGTCCGATATCGATGGCCCAGATGGCTGGTGTATCTGTCGAATCCGGTTTTGAATCCTTTGTCGGTTTTCTGGCCCTGATCAGTATCAGTTTAGGTATCGTCAATCTGTTACCGGTACCTGTATTGGATGGAGGGCATGTTGTCATTCACAGTGTGGAATGGATTCTCCGCCGCCCACTGTCAGAGCGTATGCAATTGATCGGCATGCAAGTTGGCATGGCGTTTATTATCACATTGATGTGTCTGGCCTTTTTTAATGATATTGGCCGTTTAATGTAAATTGGGTTTTCTGACTGAACATTAGTCGACAAAATGCCTGCTATTTTTTGAGTATCAGCAAGAAGGTAAATTCGCTTGGGAGTTTTTCGTAAGGTCGCCCTGCTGGGGTTTGTTTTCAATGTAGCCGCTTTGGCGGCGGCTGAGTCATTTACCGTCGATGATATCGTTGTTAACGGGCTGCAGCGAGTTTCGTTAGGCAGCGTGCTCACGGAGCTGTCCGTCAGCAAAGGCGATATCGCCGATGAGGCGGATGCCAGTAACTGGTTGCATCAAGTCTATCAAACCGGATATTTCTATTCGGTCAATATTGAACGTTTGGACAACGACTTGGTGATTAATGTTGTTGAACGTCCGGCTATTGAGTCTATAGAGTTCGATGGTAATTCCACGATACCGACCGAAACCTTGAAAATGGTGTTTGAGGATGTTGGCCTTGCCAAGGGTGAGATCTACAGTCAATCGCTGTTAGAGAGCATTCAACTGGAACTTGAAAAACAATATGGTACTCAGGGGCGATACAATGCTCAGGTGACGGCTGATATTACCGCTCTGACTCGAAACCGGGTTAGCGTGAAGCTGAACATCAGCGAAGGGCCAGTTGCAAAAATCAAGCACATTCAATTGGTCGGAAACCGTGTCTTCGAGCGCGACGAACTGCAGGACGTCATTCAGTTGCAGGAAACCCGACCTGCGTCTTTCTGGCAAGGGTTGGGAAAACGGAATCATTTTTCCAGCGCCGCCCTAACCGGGGATTTACAGCGACTGGAAGATTTTTATTTCGATCGCGGCTACCTGGATTTTTCCGTGGTATCGAAACAGGTATCCATATCCGAAAATAAAGCGGATATCGCGATTGCATTGAATGTCGTTGAGGGCGAGCCCTATACCATTTCTAAGATCGATATCACGGGTGATCTGAAACACCTGTCTGATGAGATTGGTGAATTAGTGACGGTACAGGCTGGGGAAGTATATTCGCGTGCAGATGTTACGGCGGTGGTTGCTGACATTAAAGAGCTTCTCGGTGAGCATGGTTATGCTTTCGCGCAGGTGCGGGATTTCCGGCAGCCAACTCCAGAAACCAATGAAGTGGACGTCATTATTCAGGTCAATCCTGGGTACCCGGTGTACGTCAATCGCATCATTATTCAGGGCAATGTAGCAACCAACGATGAAGTTATCCGTCGCGAACTTCGTCAATTGGAAAGGGCTCTTGTTGTCAATAAAAACATTCGAACCTCCAAAGCCCGCTTGGAACGGTTGGGATATTTCTCCTCTGTTAACATCAAAACACAGGCCATTGCCACTCGAAATGATCTAGTGGATTTAATCGTTACTGTCGAAGAAGCAAAAGATTCGCAGATTAATATCAGTGGTGGTTATTCAGATGGTTCAGGCTTTTTCGGAGAGTTTTCTGTCAAACAAAGCAATTTCATGGGCGCTGGTGTAGATTTTTCTGCGTCTGTCAACGTGAATGAATCAACCCAGAATTACCAGTTATCGGTTGACAACCCGTTCTTTACACTGGATGGCGTCAGCCTTGGGACTGACCTGTACTACCGACACTCAAAGTTCAGTGAAATAACCTTCAGCACCTACCGCACCAATACTTATGGGGGGCGTTTGAAGTTGGGTTACCCACTCAGTGAAAATCAACGTATTAGCTATGGCTTCGGTTTAAGTCATGATGAGCTGTTTTTGAATGAATCGAACGCGACGCTAGAGATGACGGATTTCCGTGACCAAAACGGCAGCGAATACGATATTGCCACGGCTCAGATTGGATGGTCGTACAACACCCTGAATGGTACGTTAAAAGCTGACGACGGCGCCCAAGCATCATTGAATGTTGAGTTGGCGACATTACCCGGTGATCTGAACTACTATCGAACCACGCTGGCGGCGCAGAAATATTTTAATTTTGCGGACAATCTGGCGTTCCGACTGCATACGGATCTGGGCTATGGCGCGGGCTACGGTGATGAATCGACTTTGCCGTTTTATAAAAATTTCTACGCCGGCGGTGCCCGCTCAGTGCGCGGCTACCAAAGTGGTTCATTAGGCCCTCTGGGAACGCCCGCATCGTCTTCTGTAACGGCGTCGCCCATCGGGGGCAACATTAAAATTGAGTACGGTGCGGAATTGTTAATCCCAACTCCGATAGTTAAGGATCAGCGGTCGTATCGTACGTCGCTGTTTGTCGACGCGGGTAACGTCTTTACGGATCAATGTCGAGACGATAACCTCAGTTGTACAAATGGTGTTCAGTTGGACGAAATCCGCTATTCAGCTGGCGTCGACTTTACCTGGATAACACCTATAGCACCGTTAAGCTTCAGTTATGCTTGGCCATTAAATGCTCAGGAAGACGACTACACCACGAATTTTTCTTTCAATATTGGTATTTCATATTAAGAACAACGAGGGAGTAAAGAATGATGACTCGACTGCGAACGCTAAAATTGTGTGTCACCTTATTGGCAAGTCTGATCATGATGCCGGTAATGGCAGAATCCAAAATCGCCGTTATGAATTACGAGGCCGTTTTGTTTAACAGTCAGGCCGCGAATGATGCCACACTGGAGTTGCGCACTTCGTTGGCGCCTGAGCAAAAACGGTTACAGGACATTAAATTGCAGTTCGAAACCCGGCAAAGTCGGTTAACAACCGACCGCGATATTTTGACCGAAGAAGAAGTGGCTCAGTTTCAAAAAGAGCTGCAAACGCTGGCGGGTGAACAGCAGCAGATTTCCGCCCGAATGCAACAGGTACAGCAGGAAAGTCGTAACGCTTTTGTTCAGCAGTACCAGCCGGTGGTTCGCGAATTAGTGTCGGCGTTGGTAAAATCTGAAGGGTATACCATGGTGATTGATTCCAAAGCCGTGCTTTGGAATGAAAATGAGCCGGATTTGACGGAACAGATTCTCGAAAAGTTTGACGCTCAGTATGCGAAACAACAGTCCGCAACTACGACCAACCCTTAAGCAGCGAGTTCGCTATGGTGACCATTGCCACACTCATCGCGGAATGCGGTTTGACCGGTGTATTCAGCAAAGAGCAAGAAGCGCTTGTCTTGTCTTCCGTTGCGCCATTAGACAAGGCCACGACTGGGCAACTGTCGTTTCTGTCCTCCGTAAAATTTCGACGGCATTTAGAAACGACGCATGCCAGCGCTGTTTTTGTGACAGAGAAAGCCAAAGATATGTGCCCAGAGGGTACCTTGGCCCTAGTCTGTGATGATCCTTATCTGGCTTATGCCAAAGCCTCCGTTCATTTCGATCAGACTCCGGTTGTCCCGGAAGGCGTCCATGAAACGGCTGTTTTAGGCGAGGGTGTCCGGCTAGGTGCAGGTGTTCGTATCGGACCGAATGTTGTCATTGGTGCTCATACCGTGCTGGCCGACGGCGTGCAGATCGGCGCTAACTCTGTCATCCAGGAGCGTGTGGTCATTGGTCAGTTCACTCGGCTTGCGGCCAATGTCACAGTGCATCATCAATGTGAGCTGGGTGAGTATTGTGTTATCCAGAGCGGAACGGTTATCGGCTCCGATGGTTTTGGTTATGCGCCAACCGATAGCGGATGGCAGGCTATTGCCCAGGTTGGGCGGGTCATTATCGGAAATCGCGTTGCCATTGGCGCCAATTGCGCAGTCGATCGCGGCGCTATTGACGATACCGTGATCGAAGACGACGTAATTATCGATAATCTCTGCCAAGTTGCGCATAACGTCCGCATTGGCCATCGAACTGCTTTGGCTGGTCAGGTGGGTATAGCCGGGAGTACCGTCATCGGTGCCAGCTGTACGATAGGTGGGCAGGCTGGTTTCGCCGGTCATATCAATATCGCGGATAACAGTCATTTTACCGGTCAGGCTATGGTGACCAAGGGCACCACCGAACCGGGTCTGTATTCATCTGGTATCCCTGCTCAGAGTAACCGGGAGTGGCGCAAGATGGTGGCGCGGGTTCGTCAGTTAGAGTCTATTATTGAGCGCATTGCCGCCTTAGAAGCAGTGCAAGGAAAAGAGGAATCGTAATGAGCACAGAAATGCCATTGAACATCGAGCAAATCAAGGAGCTGCTGCCTCACCGGTATCCGTTTCTGTTGTTGGATCGAGTCACGGACTACGACGCAGGTGTCAGTATTCGCGGCTTCAAAAATGTTTCCGCGAATGAGGCTCTGTTTCAAGGGCATTTTCCGGATAAATCGATATTTCCTGGCGTGCTTATTTGTGAGGCTCTGGCCCAACTGACCGCCGTATATGGCTTCCTAACGACGGGTCATCGCCCTGCCGATGGTTATCTCTATTTGTTTGCCGGACTGGACAACGTTAAATTCAAGCGACAGGTGGTTCCCGGTGATCAATTGGAGCTGGTGGTCGAATTTGGCAGCGAACGGCGTGGTATGTATAAGGTTCACGGTAAAGCTTTTGTCGACGGGCAATTGGCTGCGAGTGCCGATATTCTGTGTGCTGAACGAAAGGTCTGAATGTGATTCACGCAACGGCGATTATCGATCCCAGTGCACGCATTGGTGCTAATGTTTCCATTGGTCCTTACAGCGTCATAGGTGCGCATGTAGAGATCGGTGAGGGCACCTGGGTTGGACCCCATGTTGTCATTAACGGTCCCACCATCATTGGCAAATTCAATAAGATTTTTCAGTTTGCCAGTGTCGGCGAGGAATGCCAGGATCTCAAATACAAAGGCGAGCCGACGCGTCTGGTCATCGGTGACCACAACGTAATTCGTGAATTTACCACGTTGCAACGTGGCACTATTCAAGATGAAGAAGAAACCAGGATCGGTAGTCATTGCCTTTTTATGGCCTACTCCCACGTTGCTCATGATTGCGTCATCGGAGACCACGTTATTCTGGCCAATAGCGCACAGGTGGCTGGCCATTGTGAAGTCGGGGATTACGCCATTTTGGGTGGCAATACCGGCGTGCATCAGTTTTGCCAGATCGGTCCTCATGCCTTTGTCGGCGCAGGGTCTATGGTGTTAAAAGATATACCGGCGTACGTCACAGTTCAGGGGTATCCGGCCGCCCCGCACGGTATGAATTTCGAAGGGTTGAAGCGCCGCGGTTTCAGTAAGGACGCACTGCGCGCCCTACGTAAAGCCTACAAAGTGGTGTACCGAGAGGGTAAAACCGTTAAGGAAGCCATCGCCGAGTTAACGGATGTGCAACCTGTTTTACCTGAACTGGCTGTTTTCATTGACAGTATTGAACGTTCTCAACGGGGTATCGCCCGCTGATGTCCCGACCGCTTCGTATTGCTTTAATTGCCGGTGAGAGCAGCGGTGACACGCTGGGTGCAGGGCTTATCCGAGAAGTCAAGAAGCGTCATCCTGACGCCGAATTTCAAGGTATCGGCGGAGAAAAAATGATCGCTGAAGGACTGCACACCCGCGTCTCCATGGAACGCTTGTCGGTTATGGGCATTTCTGAAGTGCTTGGCCGTTTATCAGAATTATTGAAGATTCGCAGCGACTTTTATCGTTGGTGCGTCGACTGGCAGCCCGATGTGTTTGTGGGCATTGATGCACCGGACTTTAATCTGGGTCTGGAAATTAAACTGAAAACGCAAGGCATAAAAACCGTGCACTATGTGTCGCCCTCCGTTTGGGCTTGGCGGAAAGGCCGGATAAAAAAAATTCGCAAAGCCGTCGACCATATGTTGACGTTGTTACCCTTTGAAGCTGAGTTTTATCAGCGTGAGAATATACCGGTTACCTTTGTGGGTCATACGCTGGCCGATCAACTGCCTATGTCCAGTCAACCTGAGCAACATCGCAGTATCTTAGGTATTGATGTTGAGGTCCCACTGTTAGCGGTATTGCCGGGCTCACGAGGCAGTGAAGTAAAGGAGCTGTTGCCTTTGTTTTTAGCAACTGTTGGTGAACTGCAACACAGTATACCAGGCCTGCACGTGGTGATACCTGCAGCCAACAGCCTTCGTCGTGAGCAGATTGAGCAACTTCTGGAACCCTATCGTGGAAAACTGCCTGTGACCGTTCTGGATCAACAGGCTGATTTGGCAATTGCCGCCAGTGATGCCGTGTTGGTTGCGTCAGGCACGGCGACACTGCAAACCCTGCTTTGGAAAAAACCGATGGTCGTGGCCTATCGAATGAGTGCCTTTTCCTACTGGTTGATTTCGTCTCTGGCAACAACGCGCTGGGTATCTTTACCGAATATTCTCGAGCAGCGAGATTGGGTACCTGAGCGATTGCAAGAAGCGGCGACCGTTGAGCAACTGGTCAGTGATTTAAGGACCGCCTTGGCTGATCAATCGTACCGCCAGGCGTTTGTGGACCGTGCCAACTACTGGCATCGTGAACTGGCATTGAATGCCGATGAACAGGCCGCTAAAGCGGTATTGTCTCTGGTAAAGTAACGTGAGTCAGGCTGGGTTTGATTTTATCGGTGCGCATGATTTGGTTGCGGGTGTTGATGAGGTGGGGCGGGGTCCACTGGTGGGTGATGTGGTCACCGCTGCCGTGATTCTCGATCCGGCCAGGCCCGTACTGGGTTTGCACGATTCCAAGCAACTGAACGCAGCGACGCGAGAGCAACTGGCCGAAGAGATCTGGCAAAACGCACTTAGCGTGTCAGTTGGCCGGGCCAGTGTGGCTGAGATTGATTCCTTGAATATTCTGCAGGCAACCTTGCTGGCCATGACCAGAGCTGTGATGGGTTTGAAAATCAAGCCGGATTTCTGTCAAATAGACGGAAATAAAATCCCCAAAGGTCTGCCTTGTCCGGCCGAAGCCATCGTCAAAGGCGATGGTAAAATTGCGGCGATCTCTGCGGCGTCAATTATTGCTAAAGTGCAGCGTGATGCAGAAATGGCGGCACTGCATGAGCGTTATCCCGAATATGGGTTTATTCGACATAAAGGGTATGGCACCAAAGAACACTTGGCGGCACTGCACAAATATGGTGTGTTGGTCGAGCATCGACGATCCTTTGCCCCAGTTCGCCATCAACTAGAACGAGAAAATATACGTGACAACTAATTTTGTACATTTACGGGTCCATACTGAGTTCTCGCTGTTAGACGGCATTGTGCGCATAAAAGAACTCATTGGTGCGGTTGCCGACCAACAAATGCCAGCGGTTGCCGTAACAGACATTGCCAATTTTTTTGGTTTGGTAAAATTCTATAACGGTGCAATAGGCTCAGGTATTAAACCGATATTAGGTGCGGATCTGTGGTTGGAAAATCCAAACGACCCGAAAAGTCCGTTCTTGTTCACCGTTCTGGTCAATAATGAAAAAGGCTATCGTAACCTTACCGAGATCATTTCGGATGGTTATCAACTGAATCAACACGATGATCGGGCGATCGTCAAACGCGCTTGGCTTGTCGAAAAAAATGAAGGGTTAATTGTGTTGTCCGGCGCCCGCAGTGGCGATGTTGGTCAGGCCATTCTGCGTGGGAATCCTCAGCTGGCCGACGAACTGGCGGAACAATGGCAGCAAGTCTTCGGCGATCGGTATTATCTGGAGTTGCAGCGAACCAAGCGCGAACATGATGAGGTTGTGGTGCAAGGTTCGTTGGTTTTGGCGCGCAAACATGGTATCCCCGTTGTTGCAACGAATGACGTGATGTTCCTGCAACGGGACGATTTTGAAGCCCATGAAACTCGGGTCTGTATTAACGATGGCGTTACAATTGATGACCCGAAACGTCCAAAGAAGTATTCCGAAGAACAGTATTTGAAATCCGACGAAGAAATGCGTCAGCTGTTTCATGATATTCCTGAGGCTATCGACAATTCGGTGTTAATCGCAGCACGTTGCAGTGCCACCGTTGAGTTGGGTAAATATTACTTGCCCGACTATCCGGTTCCGGAAGGACTGACGATGGATGACTACTTCCGTCAGCTTTCTGCTGAAGGTCTTGAGCGACGTCTCAAAGTGGCGTTGCGCGAAGACCAGGAAGATTATGAGGAACGTCGGCAAGAATACTACGACCGCCTTAAGTTTGAGCTCGATATCATTATTCAGATGGGCTTCCCAGGCTACTTCCTGATCGTAATGGACTTTATTCGTTGGGGTAAGGAAAACGGTGTGCCAGTCGGACCAGGACGGGGCTCCGGTGCAGGGTCTCTGGTGGCGTGGGTGTTGGATATTACCGACCTCGATCCTCTGGAATACGACCTGCTGTTTGAACGTTTTTTGAATCCTGAACGGGTCTCTATGCCGGACTTCGATGTCGACTTTTGTATGGATGGCCGTGAAAGGGTTATTCAGTATGTGGCTGATACCTACGGGCGACAGGCGGTATCGCAGATCGTTACGTTCGGCACCATGGCGGCCAAAGCGGTCGTTCGCGACGTGGCACGTGTGCAAGGCAAACCTTTTGGTTTGGCTGACAAGTTATCGAAATTGATTCCACCCGACCCGGGCATGAAACTGGCAAAAGCGATTGACGAAGTCGGTGAGCTAAAAGAATTTATTGCCGAGGATGAAGAAGCTGCCGAAATCTGGGAAATGGCCTTGAAGTTGGAAGGTATCACCCGGCAGACCGGTAAACACGCTGGTGGTGTGGTGATTGCCCCCACCAAACTGACCGATTTTGCGCCGTTGCTGTGTGAAGAGGACGGCACCGGATTGGTCACACAATACGATAAAAATGATGTCGAAGCCGCCGGTTTAGTGAAATTCGACTTCCTCGGGTTGCGGACGCTGACGATCATTGATTGGGCGTTAAAAATTATCAACCCGCGATTGCAGGCAGAAGGCAAAGAGCCCATCGACATCGCCCATATACCGTTGGATGATCAAGCCTCTTTCGATTTGCTGCAGCAAGCGAAGACCACAGCTGTGTTCCAGCTGGAATCCCGAGGGATGAAAGATCTGGTGATGCGCCTGCAGCCGGACTGTCTGGAAGATATGATTGCCTTGGTGGCGTTATTTCGCCCGGGGCCTCTGCAATCAGGCATGGTAGATAACTTCATTAATCGAAAACACGGTCGTGAAGAACTGTCCTATCCGGATGTGCAATGGCAGCATGAATGGTTGAAACCTATTCTGGCACCGACCTATGGGATCATTCTGTATCAGGAACAGGTGATGCAAATCGCCCAAGTTCTCGCGGGTTATACCCTCGGTGGCGCGGACATGTTGCGCCGGGCTATGGGTAAGAAAAAGCCAGAGGAAATGGCCAAGCAGCGTGAAGTGTTCGAAAAGGGCGCGATCTCCCAGGGTGTTGATGGCGAGTTGGCCATGAAAATCTTCGACTTGGTGGAAAAATTTGCCGGTTACGGTTTCAACAAATCGCACTCAGCAGCTTATGCACTGGTGTCTTATCAGACGCTGTGGTTAAAAACGCATTACCCGGCCGCATTTATGGCGGCGACCATGTCCTCGGAATTGCAAAATACCGAGAAAGTGGTGATTTTTGTTGAAGAATGCCGACAGATTGACATTGAGGTTTTGCCACCAGACGTCAACGCCGGTGACTACCTGTTCACGGTGAATGAAAATAACCAGATTATCTACGGCCTTGGCGCCATCAAGGGCGTTGGTGAGGGGCCGGTCGAAGCCATCGTAGATGCGCGCAAGAAGGGCGGTCCGTTTCTGAACCTATTCGACTTCTGCGAGCGGATTGACTCGCGTAAGGTGAATAAACGCGCCATCGAAGCGTTAATTAAGGCGGGTGCGCTGGATACGATCGGTCCGCACCGCCAAATCATGCTGGCAGCCATGGGTGATGCGGTTAAAAAAGCTGAGCAAAGTGCGCAGAACGAAGCGGCCGGCATGATTGACCTGTTTGGTGCTATTGAAGCAGAGGTGGAAGAAGACGTCTACGAGCCTTATCGTTCGGTGCCTGATTCCACGTTAAAAGTTCGATTGGCGGGGGAGAAAGATACGCTCGGGCTCTACTTAACCGGGCACCCTATTGATGAATTCGAGGCTGAGGTAAAACAGGTTGTGACCCTGCGCTTGGGGGATCTGGATGCGTCCGCAGAAGAACTCAAACGCGCACGTCGGGGTAATGTAAAAACCATCGCGGGTTTGGTGATGGGTGTTCGTACCCGTCAAACACAACGCGGCGATACGATGGCGATTGTGACGCTCGACGATCGCACCGGGCGCCTGGAAATGACTTTGTTCGGTGAAGCGTACAGTGAATTCAAAGATCTGATCGTGCCAGATACGGTTATCGTGGTGGAAGCGGAAGCCGGTTGGGATGACTACAACGATCGACCGCGTATCCGCGCTCAGCGAGTCTACACCTTGGTGGAAGCGCGACAGAAACTTATAAAAGGGGTTGAATTTACGGTAACGCAGGAACAGCAGCAGTCTTTTATCGCGCGGCTTCGCACATTAGTTCGCGCTGATTTGGCTGATGATCAGGGTTGTCGTGTGTGGATTCATTACACCAATGACAAGGCGAATGGATTGGTTGAGTTGGATTCGCACTATCGTATTCCATTGGAAGATGAAGTGCTGCATACCCTGAAAACGTCATTTGATAACGGAGCGTTTAAATTCCGATACTGAGTTGAATATCCTGTGTCGGCCTTGTGTTTGTGCCCTCAAGCCAATTTGTTTGGCAGAGGGCGCAATCTGCAATAAAGGCGGTATTATTTACTTTTGTTCATAGCTCAATCTTCTGCCAAACACTTGTTAGCCCTGACGCAAGACTTTAACCTGTCAGCTACTCTACGAATTTATATGGCCTTAAATTGAAGTTTTGGCTTCAAGCCTCATCCGATAGGTGGTTTTATGATCAGTTTAATGGGCAGGAACCATGATGAACCCGGATTATTTAGAATTTGAACAACCAATTGCCGAATTAATTTCAAAGATTGATGAGCTGCGTTTAGTTGGTCACCGAAATGATCTGAATATTTCGGGCGAAATTGAGAAGCTGTCCGCACAATCGAAAAAATTAACCGAGCAGATTTTCGGCAAACTGACTGCTTGGCAAGTCTCTCAATTGGCGCGACACCCGAAACGCCCATATACCCTGGATTATATTTCGCGCGTTTTTACAGATTTCGATGAGTTGCACGGTGACCGTCATTACGCCGACGATGCTGCCATTGTCGGTGGTATCGGGCGTTTTAACGAAAAGCCGGTCATGATTATTGGTCATCAGAAAGGGCGTGAAGTGGCGGAAAATGTTCGCCGTAACTTCGCCATGCCGAAACCAGAAGGGTATCGGAAAGCGTTGCGACTGATGCAGATGGCAGAGCGTTTTAAAATGCCAATTTTTACCTTTATCAATACCATGGGCGCGTATCCGGGTATTGGAGCGGAAGAGCGCGGACAGTCTGAAGCCATTGCCTATAATTTGCTTAAAATGTCGTCTCTGCGTGTGCCAATTATTGCCACGGTTATCGGCGAAGGCGGCTCCGGTGGTGCGTTAGCGATTGGTGTGGGTGATCAGGTTAATATGTTGCAATACAGCACTTACTCAGTCATTTCACCGGAAGGATGCGCCTCAATTCTCTGGAAAACAGCGGAAAGAGCGGCTGATGCTGCCGAAGCCATGGGTATCACGGCGCCGCGTTTGAAAGAACTTGGTCTGATCGATCACGTTATTCCTGAACCTTTGGGTGGAGCACATCGAGACTATCAGGGAATAGCCGACACGGTGAAAGAAACCTTCGCGGAGCAGTTGGCTGCGTTGTCGGACTTGCCGATGGACGATTTGCTGGAACGACGTTATCAACGATTAATGTCTTACGGCGCTATTGCTTAACGTCAAAAAAGGCTGACACCGTCAGCCTTTTTCATAGCCAGCGCTTGCGACCTTCGATAAAGTGCCTAAATTAACTAAAGGTTTGTCTTTAAGGCTGGTCTGAGTGTCCCGGGTGTTCATGTCTAAATTTAACGCGTCTGAACCGATCGTTGGCGATTCCATTGCGCTTATGCTGAATCGTGTCTTGACAGAAAATGAGGCATTGGAGCATATCCCAGCGTATCTCTATGACATCGTTTATCTGGACGGAACCCGAATCGGACAAATCGATTTACGAATCGGCAAATCCGAATCTTTGATGATGTATGGCGGCCAGATTGGTTACGGTATTGATAAGCCGTTCAGAGGTCATGGCTACGCCGCGGAGGCGTGTCAGTTGCTGAAACCCGTCGCTCTTGAATTGGGTTTTAAAGAACTTTGGATAACCTGTAATCCGGAGAACGCCGCGTCAGTTCGCACCTGTGAAAAAATTGGTGCGGTTTACGTTGAGCGGGTCGATGTACCAGAAGGTTCTGAATTGTGGCATCGGGGTGATCGTGAGAAACTGCGATTCCTTTGGCGGTTGCAATAAGGTTTAGTTTCGTGACAACTCCTTCCTGGATGGCAGACATCCAAAAAGATATTCAGCAAGATATTCTACAACAGGCATCCGATCTTAATTACGTTGGTTTTAGCGGTGGTTTGGATTCCACCTTTCTCCTGTGTCAGGCCGTTCAGGCTCTCGGACCGCAACGAGTTATTGCCGTACATGTTAATCATGGCATATCTCCTCACGCGGCACAGTGGCAGCAGCACTGCGAAACCATTTGCACAGGTTTAGGTTGCCGATTCGAAACGGCCAACGTCAATGTATTGAACCAAGGGCAGGGTATTGAAGCCGCGGCACGTCAGTCCCGTTACGAATGCTTTGCCAAGAGCCTGCCAGACAACGGTCTGTTGATGCTTGGCCATCATTTGGATGATCAGGTTGAAACTTTTTTCCTTCGTTTGATGCGCGGTGCGGGACCAACAGGGCTCACCGCAATGCCAACCCGGACGGCTCGGGAACACTATTGGATAGCCCGACCCTTACTGGCCATTACTCGCCAGCAGATCGAATCCATTGCGCAGAATTTGGGTTTGGTGTGGATTGAAGATGACTCGAATAAGGATACTCGCTTCGACCGGAATTTTTTACGCCAACAGGTTCTGCCGTTGCTTGAGACCCGGTGGCCAGCTTACCGCGACAAAATTCAACAAACTATGAGTCTGTTGCAGCCGCAACAGCTTCAGGAAAACGACAGTTTTGAGGTTCAAGCCGAATTGCAACACCGGCTCAGTCATGATCAGGGCTTGAAATTAGTTCAAACGGATACCTTCACGGATGCACAACTACAAACATTATTGCATGCTTGGCTGGCGAGCATCGGCCAGCAAACGCCTTCGCAAGCTCGGTTAAAAGCGATTGTCGATCACGTCATCCGGGCGCGACCGGATGCACAACCCGTTGTTGAATTGGGTGATGGTGATATCCGTCGACATGGTCCCGCCCTGTATTGGGTAGCAAAGCAGCGACTGCCGGGTGATGCACCGGAATTTAATGTCGACATCGAACAGCATTGGCCTGGTGTCGGTAACATTACTGTCGCACTAACTGTAGACGGGACGCCCTGCTTGAGAAGGGATTTACCCAACTTGCATTGGCGCTTGCGCAGCGGTGATGAAATGATGCGTCCATTCGGTCGATCCAAGTCCCGAGACCTGAAAAGACTGTTACAAGAATACCGGGTGAAACCGTGGTTGCGGGATCGGATTCCTTTGCTATTCAGCGGGGACTCACTGGTCGCCGTCGGCGATCTGCTGGTGTCGGCCGATCATTTGGCCGTTCCTTCAGAGCTCGGGCTGCGGATAATTTGGCAAAATTCAGATTGAGTAAAAGCACTTATTTTGCTACTCTGATCTCCCATCTTAAACAGCACAATCACCCTTTCTAACCATTCCCCGTGAAGCACTGGCGTCACAGGGATAGTTTTGTTTTTTTGATGGGATCTTATATGACTCGTTACATCTTTGTTACCGGCGGCGTAGTTTCTTCTTTAGGGAAAGGCATCGCTTCTGCTTCTCTGGCCGCTATCCTCGAAGCTCGTGGCTTAAAAGTTACGCTGCTGAAACTTGATCCCTATATCAATGTCGATCCCGGAACCATGAGTCCGTTTCAGCACGGTGAAGTCTTTGTGACCGAAGACGGCGCTGAAACCGATCTCGACCTGGGGCATTACGAGCGATTCGTCAACGCGACGATGACCCGCCGCAATAATTTTACCACCGGTCGGATTTATCAGGACGTATTAAAAAAAGAGCGCCGTGGTGATTATCTGGGTGGTACCGTTCAGGTCATCCCGCATATTACCGATGAAATCAAACGTCGCGTCATCGAAGGTGCCGGAGATGCCGATGTCGCGCTGGTCGAAGTGGGCGGAACTGTGGGTGATATTGAGTCTCTGCCATTCCTGGAAGCTATTCGCCAATTGAAAGTTGAGTTGGGCAGTCGTCGTGCATTGAACATGCACCTTACCTTAGTGCCTTACATCGCGACAGCCGGTGAAGTGAAAACCAAGCCAACACAGCATTCAGTGAAAGAGCTGCGTACCATTGGTTTGCAGCCAGATGTCTTGCTGTGCCGTTCAGAACGCCCCATCGGCAAAACAGAATTGCGGAAAATCGCGTTGTTTACCAATGTCGAAGAACGTGCCGTGATCCCATTGTTGGACGCCGACACCATTTACCGGATTCCCGGTATGCTGGCCAAAGCCGGTCTGGACTCTTTTGTGGTCGAGCGTTTCGGGCTGGAATGCGAACCCGCGGACCTGTCTGATTGGGAAGATGTAACCGACCGTAAACTAAACCCTGAGCGTGAAGTGACGATCGCGATGGTTGGCAAATATATGGATCTGCTGGATGCTTATAAGTCCTTGATTGAGGCCATTGATCACGCTGGCATCCGTTCCCGCACCAAAGTCAAAATCCGTTATATCGATTCGGAAGATATTGAAAAGAACGGTATCGATGTGTTGACCGACGTTTCCGGCATCCTTGTTCCCGGTGGATTTGGACACCGTGGGGTTGAAGGCAAGATTATGGCCGCACGCTACGCGCGCGAGAACAAAGTGCCGTATCTTGGGATCTGTTTGGGCATGCAAGTCGCTGTGATTGAATACGCTCGTAATGTTTGCGGCCTGGAAGGCGCGCACTCTACCGAGTTCGATCGTCAATCCCGGCATCCGGTCATCGGCCTGATCACCGAATGGATTGAAGCCGACGGCAAAGTTGTCGAGCGGGATGAAAGCACCGATTTAGGTGGCACCATGCGTTTGGGTGGCCAGGAATGTCAACTGGCGGAAGGCTCCTTGTCTCGTGAAGCCTATGGCGAAGATCGTATTGTTGAACGTCACCGTCATCGCTATGAAGTGAATAACCACTATGTGCGGGATCTGGAAAAGTCAGGACTGCGCATTGCGGGTCGTTCGGTCGATGGCGCTTTGGTGGAAATCGTTGAAAATCCAGATCACCCCTGGTTTGTGGCGTGTCAGTTCCACCCTGAATTTACTTCGACACCACGTAAGGGTCATGGTCTTTTTAGTGGTTTTATTTCAGCCGTGATTGATCAATCGCAAGGATAAACGGCTTTGGGCTCGCATTTTTCGTTAATTTACCTATAATCGCGGGCCTGATTTGTAAGAAAATTACATTTTGATTGACCCTGAACAAGATTTTGTTCCGCCAAATCCGAACAATAAGCTCCGATTTGGTTTTAATACTCAGGAGAGTTAAGAAATGGCTAAAATTGTAGAAATTAAAGCTCGTGAAATTATTGATAGCCGTGGTAACCCTACGGTTGAAGCGGATGTCCTGTTAGAAGGTGGCGCAAAGGGTCGTGCAGCAGCGCCATCTGGTGCCTCAACCGGATCCCGTGAAGCATTGGAACTGCGTGATGGCGACAAGAGCCGTTTCCTGGGTAAAGGCGTTTTAAAAGCAGTTGCTGCGATCAATGGTCCAATCCGTGACGCGTTGTTAGGTAAAGACGCTCTGGCGCAAGCGGAAATCGACCAGATCATGATTGACCTGGACGGAACTGAAAACAAATCAAACTTTGGTGCCAACGCGATTCTGGCCGTTTCTCTGGCGACGGCTAAAGCAGCAGCCATCTCAAAAAGCGTTGAACTGTACGCACACATTGCTGATCTGAACGGCACTCCTGGGGTTTACTCTATGCCTCTGCCAATGATGAACATCATCAACGGTGGTGAGCACGCGGACAACAACGTTGATATTCAGGAATTCATGATTCAACCTGTTGGTGCAAAGACGTTGAAAGAAGGTCTGCGTATCGGTGCTGAAGTTTTCCACAACCTGGCGAAAGTATTGAAGGCAAAAGGTCTGAGCACTGCTGTTGGTGACGAAGGTGGTTTTGCACCTAACCTGGAAAGCAACGCTGCTGCCCTGGCGGCAATTAAAGAAGCCGTTGAAGCTGCTGGTTACGTTCTGGGTAAAGACGTCACCTTGGCGATGGACTGTGCGGCTTCTGAGTTCTACGACAAAGAAGCCGGCAACTACAACATGAAGGGCGAGGGCAAAATCTTCACCTCTGAAGAGTTCAATCTGTACCTGCAAGATTTGGCGAACCAGTACCCAATCGTCTCTATCGAAGACGGTTTGGACGAATCTGACTGGGATGGCTTCAAACACCAGACTGAATTGCTGGGCAACAAATTGCAATTGGTTGGTGACGACCTGTTCGTAACCAATACTAAGATCTTGAAAGAAGGTATAGAGAAAGGCATAGCCAACTCTATTCTGATCAAGTTCAACCAGATCGGCTCCTTGACCGAAACTCTGGCGGCGATCAAGATGGCAAAAGACGCGGGTTACACGGCGGTAATTTCACATCGTTCCGGCGAAACGGAAGACGCAACCATTGCAGACCTGGCAGTAGGTACTGCGGCGGGTCAGATCAAGACAGGTTCTATGAGCCGCTCCGACCGCGTTGCTAAGTACAACCAATTGATTCGTATTGAAGAAGAATTGGGCGAAAAGGCACCTTACCGTGGTTTGGCCGAAGTAAAAGGTCAAGCTTAAGGTGACATGAGCGGTTATTTGAACAAATAACCGCTGACATTGCTGAAAAAATGAAAAGGGGGCTTGGCTCCCTTTTTTTTATGCGTGAAAATGGCGCATCGTTTTCCCAGAGGTTACTCCATGAGATTGGTTCAGCTGACGCTGCTGTTACTTATAGTTATGCTGCAATACCGTTATTGGTTTGCTGAAAACGGGTATTTCGACAACAAACGTCTTGAACAGTCTATCGTTGCTCAGCAATTGGAGTTAGCTGGACAGCAGGCCAAAAACGCCAATCTGCAGGCCAAAGTAGATGATCTAAAGTCGGGCAACGATGCGATTGAAGAACTTGCACGTCAAAACCTGGGTCTTATCAAACCCGGTGAAACGTTCGTAATCATGATAGATAACTAAGCCATGGTCCATGTACATGTTGTCTTCCCTGCGGCCGGAGTTGGAAAACGTTTCGGTTCTGCGGAACCGAAACAATACGCCACAATTCACGACCGGACGGTTATGGAATGGACGCTCGATGCCCTTGCCGCAGTGGATGGGCTGTCGAAGACGATTATCGCTCTGCAGCCAGATGATTTTAAGGGGCGTGAGATTGCAAGCCGCGCAGGTGTAACTGACGTTTGTGTTGGTGGTAATGAGCGAGCTGATTCTGTCTTAAATGCCCTGACATTATTAGCGGTAACCGAATCTGCCGATGACTGGGTACTGGTTCACGACATTGCTCGCCCTTGCGTTCGCGCGACTGACGTTCAAGCCCTGATTCAAGAATGTGAACAGCTGGGCCAAGGTGGGGTTTTGGCCCGTCCCATCACCGATACCGTGAAGCAAGTCAGTTCGGTGCCTGGGCAATGCAAAACCTTGGATCGCTCTGAGCTCTGGACGGTGCAAACCCCCCAGTGTTTTCGGTTGGGCGAACTGCTCACGGCGATGCGTTACTGTGCGGCAAACAATATTCCGGTGACCGATGAATCGTCTGCCATCGAGGCAATGGGCGGCGCGGTGCATCTGGTGAAGGGGTCTGCCGATAACATAAAACTCACTCACGCTGAGGATGCGTCGTTAGTTGCGCATTATTTGGCACAGCAGGAAAGAATTAAATGATGCGAATTGGGCATGGTTATGACGTACACCGTTTCGATTTATCCAGTGGTCCGTGTGACATTAAGCTCGCCGGCGTCAGCGTACCGGCTGAGCATCCGTTAGAAGCGCACTCAGATGGCGATGTCGCCCTTCATGCACTGTGCGATGCGTTACTGGGTGCATTAGCCCTGGGTGATATAGGCGAACATTTTCCCGATACCTCAGCGGAATGGAAAGACGTCGATTCGCGGGATTTGCTGCGCCGTGTTTATCTCAGTATTCAGCAAAAGGGCTATCGAGTCGGTAATGTCGACATCACTATAGCCGCTCAAACCCCTCGCTTGAGTCACTACAAAAAAGCGATGCAGCAAACGATTGCTACCGATCTGAACGTCGCAATTGACCAAGTAAACGTAAAGGCAACGACAACGGAAAAGCTGGGTTTCGTCGGGCGAAAAGAAGGCATTGCTGTTGATGCCGTCTGTTTGCTGGTGAGGGATAACTGATGTCGCTGATCTTTGATTGGCCAAGAAGTCATTCGTTCGAGACGGCCACGGGTGTGATAAAAGAGCAGAATGATGACTTTGTGGTTATCGAAAAGTTGCCGGAAACACCCAGTGGTGAAGGTGAACACCTTTGGGTTACTTTAGAGAAGAACGGTCAGAATACCGCTTGGGTTGCTAGGCAGCTCGCCAACTGGGCCGGTTTAAAGCCGCGTGATGTCAGTTATGCAGGCCTGAAAGACCGTCACGCCGTTACCCAGCAAACCTTCTCGGTGCATTTACCAGGTAAAGTTACGCCATCGCCTCATTTAATTCATATCGACGGAGTTAAACTGATTTCTTACGCTCGGCACAACCGTAAATTGAAAACCGGGCAGTTAATCGGAAATCAATTCAGAATTCGGGTTCGCCACAGTAATATAGCGCCCGATGTCTTGCAAACTAATTGGTCTCAAGTCTGTGCGATGGGGGTGCCAAACTATTTTGGTCCGCAGCGCTTTGGTCACCATGGTCAAAACGTACAGCAAGGCATGGACTGGCTATTGGGTAAAACGAAAGCACCAAGACACCACCAATCCATTTACCTTTCCGCGGTCCGTTCTTATCTGTTTAATCATTTACTGGCGGCGCGGGTACAACAAGGTACCTGGAATCAATTAATGCCAGCGGATTTTGTGCAGTTCAGTGAAGGCAAAACAGGTTTTTATTGCGAACAGCCCGATGACAATGATCTGAGACGGTGTCTTGCGGGTCAATTGTCACCCTGCGCGAGTCTGCCCGGTGAGTCCAAAGAGTCATTCTCGGATTTGGATCAGCGTGAAGATACCTTACTCAGTGAGTTTTCACCCATACTGACCGCTTTGCGTGAAAAGCGGGTTATGCGACATTTCCGCAAACTCAGGGTCATTCCAGAGCAAACCTCATTCGACATTATAGACGGTGACCCGGTGTTTTCGTTTTTCCTGCCGGCGGGTAGTTACGCAACTTCCGTATTAAAAGAGCTGGTCGCCGTGCAGGATAACCAGGAGGCTAAAGACTGGCATGAGTAAGTCGAACCCCGAGTTGCGCGGCATTGGGATGACGTCTGCTCGTACCCGTGCCCGTTTGATTGAGCGACTGCTAGACCAGGGAATCAGTCACCCCAAGGTGCTAGCTTGTTTTGAAGCCGTGCCACGACATCTGTTTGTTGATGAAGCCCTTGGGCACAAAGCTTACGAAGACATTTCAGTTCCTATCGGCTATGCCCAAACGCTTTCTCAGCCTTATATCGTGGCTAAAATGTCGGAGTTGGTTATGGCGGCTCCGCATCATGAACGGATATTGGAGATCGGAACCGGTTCTGGTTTTCAGACCTGCGTTCTTGCCAACCTTGTCGATGAGGTATTCAGTGTCGAGCGCATCAAGCCTCTGCAGGAAAAAGCCAAAGCCCGGCTGAAAACGCTGAGGTTAAACAATGTTCATTTGAAAATGGCGGATGGTTTCCTTGGATGGCCAGATCAGGCGCCTTTCGATGTCATCATCGGAACGGCAGCACCGAAAGAACCACCGCCAGAACTTGTTGATCAGCTCATTCCGGATGGCGGACGGCTGATCATGCCCATTGGTGAAGAAAAACAATATTTGACAGTTATTGATAAAGTTGACGATGAATTGATCATCCAGAAAATTGAACCGGTACTGTTCGTGCCGATGCTGAGTGGAGTAAAACAGCAATGAAAAAGGACTATCTGATATGGATTTTAAAAGGCGCGGCAATGGGCGCTGCAGACGCCGTTCCCGGAGTTTCAGGTGGGACGATTGCGTTGATCACTGGCATTTATGAACGGTTTATCGCTGCTTTGGCCAGTTTTAAACCATCGTTGTGGCAATTCATAAAACGTAAAGACATAAAAGGTTTGTGGCAACACATCGACGGTCCATTTTTGCTTTGCTTGGGTATCGGGATTTTGGTCAGCCTGTTTACGGTACTCAACGTGGTTCATTGGCTGTTAACTATTGCTGCGCCGGTGGTCTGGTCGTTTTTCATGGGCATTATCTTGGTGTCTCTGTGGCAATTGAGCAGTGCGAGAGTCTGGCGCATGGTCGATATCCTGCTGTTGCTGGGTGGCCTTTCTATCGCCGTATTTTTTGCAACCGCCACGGCTACCTCGATTACGGTTAACCCACTGACCTTGGTTTTAGGCGGTATCTTAGCCATATCGGCGATGTTACTACCGGGAATATCCGGTTCCTTTATGTTGCTGTTGCTAGGCCTTTATCCCGTGGTTGTTGAGGCCGTGCATGAAAGGGAATTTATCATTGTTGCGTGGGTGGCATTGGGCTGTGCGATTGGCATCGTCAGTTTCAGCCGCATATTGCACTGGACCTTGTTGCGCTGGCATGACCGGGTGATGAGTTTCATGCTCGGGTTTGTTGCAGGCGCTCTAGTGAAAGTCTGGCCGTGGCAGTTTAACTTCAATTGGTATTTGCCTTCTAACTTCGAGCAAGTTTCGGGTAATGAGCCTTATATCCTGTATTCTTTAGTCTCAACCGTGCTGGGAGGTGTTCTTGTTGCATTGTTGTACAAACGGACAGAAAAATGACTCTGTCAAGCTGGTAATGTGATCTGATCTACATTTTTGCTTATTTTTTTTCAATTTGTTAGACGTTTTTGCAATTTAAAACTATGTTAGACAGCGAAGTTGGAATAACAAGAATGTGAATAACAGTGTTCACTTCAAAATAGTACTGTGAACTGGTTCCGAAATAGAGGTGTTATATACAGTGTCTAGCGCGTCAAAATTCAGTTTACTCATTCTGGCTGTCGTGTTTTTAAACGGCTGTTTGAATAATGCGCGCTTTACGTCTTTAGAGCCGGGAAGCGTGATTACGCAACCGACAACGGCCCCGACAAAGCAGCTCGCGCCGACGTCGGTGGCGAACCCGGAATTTTATCTGGTGAAACCCGGGGACACCCTATATTCAATCGCTTTCAGATTCGGTTTGGACTATCGGAAGCTTGCTGAGGCGAATGCAATAAATCAGTCATATCGAATATATGAAGGACAGTCACTTGCGTTAAAAGAGGTTGATTTAGGGACCACTCAGGCATCCAAAACGCCCGTTCGTGGCCCGGAAACGACGAGTCCGAAAGTGAATGCGCCAGTTACAAAAGTTAACGGTCAAAAAGTTGACGCTCAAGCAACTGTCAGTCGCCCAGCTGAAAGCCCTAATAATTCGTGGAAATGGCCTCACAATGGGAAAATAGTGCGAACATATTCGTCATCATCGTCCGACCGGAAAGGCATTGATCTAAGCGGCCGAATTGGTGATTCTGTACTTGCGGCGACAAATGGGGTTGTCGTCTATGCAGGCAATGGTTTGCCGGGTTATGGCAACCTGATCATTATCGAACACGCCAACTCTCTGCTCAGCGCGTACGCCTTTAACGAGAAAATGTTGGTAAAAGAAAAAGATCAGGTGCAGGCAGGTCAACGCATTGCAACGATGGGTAAACAGGGGGACCAGCCCGGTTTGCACTTCGAGATTCGACACAATGGTAAACCGGTAGATCCGTTAGGTTATTTGCCTAAACGCTAAAATCGTAAACCATCCTGTCGATAACATAAGCTCAGCAGCACAGGTGAACGATTATGACGGAACTCAGGGAACACACGACTGCCATTGCAGATGATCAGATCAAATCTTTCAAAGACCTACTTGATACCTCAGAGTATGATGAAAATGCATTAGCCGATGTTGAAGCAGAAAGCTTTGACTCGACCGACAACGACGATGATGATTTTCAAGATGCCCTGAATGCTAATGGGACCTTGCAACGCTCACTAGACGCCACGCAACTGTATTTGAATGAAATAGGTTTCTCACCACTGTTAAGCCCAGATGAGGAAGTCTACTTTGCTCGTTTGGCTCGAAAAGGTGAACCTGCTGGTCGCAAACGAATGATTGAGAGTAACTTACGTTTGGTAGTAAAAATTGCGCGTCGATATCTCAATCGCGGCCTGACCTTGCTTGATCTTATCGAAGAAGGGAACCTTGGGTTAATTAGGGCTGTTGAGAAGTTTGACCCTGAACGAGGGTTCCGTTTTTCGACCTATGCAACGTGGTGGATTCGTCAAACTATCGAACGGGCAATTATGAACCAGACCCGAACCATTCGATTGCCTATTCATGTTGTAAAAGAACTGAATGTGTATTTGCGCGCTGCTCGTGAGTTGGCTCAAAAACTAGATCACGAACCAACGCCAGAAGATATTGCTGAATTGCTGGAAAAACCAGTGGACGATGTTAAAAAGATGCTTGCACTGAATGAGCGGGTTACGTCCATTGATACGCCCGTTGGACATACCACAGATAAGAGCTTGTTGGACACTATTGCGGACGACCGCGCCAATGATCCGAGCGACTCCCTGCAAGACGATGATCTGAAAGCAAGTATTGATCGTTGGCTTGACGAACTGTCTGAAAAACAACGAGAGGTTGTTGCGCGACGCTTTGGTCTGCGTGGCTACGAAACATCCACACTTGAGGATGTAGGGCGGGAAATTGGGCTGACTCGGGAACGAGTAAGACAGATTCAGGTTGAATCCTTGCGTCGGTTGCGAGACATTATGGAGAAGCAAGGGCTAACTTCCACCGCTTTGTTTGGAGCCTGAGAATTTAAACGTGCATATCTTATGTCCTGAGTCGAGACCTGAAAAGCCAGCTGAGTAATCGGTTGGCTTTTTTGTTCGTTATGCCCTTGAGACATGCTTAGCGGGGCACCGTTTGGCACATGCTTTTATGTTTGTTTTTTTTATCGGGATTTGTGGTTTCGTGACTATTGAGTCGGCTATTACTTTTTTTTTGGCGGTGTTGGTGTTTGGCGTGACTCCTGGGCCGGGGGTTTTTGCAATTCTTGCGCGTGCGTTGGTCCATGGTGCCCGTTCATGCTTTTTTCTGTCCTTGGGTATGACCATAAGTGACATTCTTTATTTGATTGCTGCCTGTCTTGGTTTGGCTGCTATAGCAACACATTGGAGTCATGTATTTGTCGTTATCCGCGTCGCTGGTGCTCTCTACCTGTTGTATCTGGGCTGGCGTATGTGGACGATGCCACTTCCTGAAATAAACAGTTCCGGACTTACCGGGAAAAAAGATTCTTCAGCACTGTTGTTTTTGCAGGGTTTTTTGATTTCGGCATCCAATCCCAAAGTAATTTTGTTTTATATCGCGTTTTTACCGACCTTTATGGATCTTTCAGTACTTGATTCGACAGATATTGCGATAGCTACAGGTTTGACGTTGTTTAGCTTGATGCTGGGCTTAAGTTTTATCGCTTGGTTCGCAGCATCTGCACGTCGTTACTTTGAAAGTGAAGCTGGCCATAAATCGCTGCACAGAAGTGCGGGCTCCATCATGATGGGAGCTGGCGCGTTTCTGTTGTTTAGAAGCTAGCTGAAATTTCCGTTCTCAACCGCCAAGGGAGGTGGACCGAGATTTTTACAGGTCCGTATCATCAACGGCTTGTGCTTCTTTGTCATGAAGCCAAAAAAAGCCCGCAGTGCGGGCTTTGTGTAAGAAACTACTTTTGATCAACGCTCCAATTGCGCTCGTTTACCTGGAACGCCATTCTGTTCATCTGCGTCCGGCAAGGCAGCTTTCTGCTCGGTAATGTTTGGCCACACTTCAGCGAGTTCAGCATTGAGTTCAATAAATTCAATTTGGTCCGCAGGAACCTCGTCTTCTGACAGAATCGCTTCTGCAGGGCATTCAGGTTCACATAATGCACAATCAATGCATTCATCCGGGTGAATGACCAGAAAATTCGGGCCTTCGTAGAAACAATCGACCGGGCATACTTCAACGCAGTCGGTGTATTTGCATTTAATGCAGTTTTCTAAGACAACAAATGCCATGTCAGACTCTCTTCCTGAAGGTTAGTGGCGCTATTTTAGTGATGGTTGGTCACCGTCTCAAGGCGATATTCAGGCTAATATGATGCATGCATATCTCAAAAAGGAATAAGACGGTGTTTGTTAATGGAAATAATCTATATTCTTTTCTTGCATTGATAAAGCCAGTCTAACGCCTGCTTTGGGGTCATGTTGTCCAGCTGCAGCGAATCCAGCGCATCGACAATGGGGTGTTGCGCACGCGCAAACAGATCTGCCTGTGCTGTGGGCACCGTTGTTGACACCATTGGTTGGTCATCATCTGGTGTATCCTGAGTCTCTGAAGTCCCGGCTATGTTGGCAATACTTTGGGATTCCAACTCCTGAAGTCGGTGTTTTGCTTTACTAATGACTTTTTCTGGCACTCCGGCTAAGCGGGCGACCTGAATCCCGTAGCTTTGAGACGCTGGACCCTGTTGAACTCGGTGTAGAAATACAAGCCTATCTTCATGTTCCGTCGCGTCGAGATGGACATTTTCGACACTGCTGTAATTCTCAGCCATGGCGGTCATTTCAAAGTAGTGTGTCGCGAACAGAGTTAAAGCACCGACATGTTCAACCAGCTGCTCGGCGGTAGACCATGCCAGAGAGAGCCCATCAAAGGTGCTGGTACCGCGCCCAACCTCATCCATGATGACCAAACTGTTTGGTGTGGCGTTATGCAGAATATTCGCTGTTTCTGTCATCTCCACCATAAACGTTGAGCGTCCGCCGGCGACGTCATCCGAGGAACCCATGCGAGTAAATATTCGATCAATTCGGCCAATGGTGGCACTGTCCGCCGGAACATAACTACCAATACAGGCAAGCAGGGTGATGATGGCGACCTGACGCATATAGGTTGATTTACCGCCCATATTAGGGCCGGTAATAATCTGCAGGCTGTGCCTGGTTGACAATTGTGTGCTGTTTGGCACAAAAGGCGTCGAAGTGACTGCCTCTACAACAGGGTGTCGACCGGCGTCTATGTCAATAATCGCTTCTTCCACTAGGGCTGGTTTCACCCACGCAAATTGATCTGCACAATGGGCTAGCCCATTAAGTACGTCCAGTTCAATTAACGCTTTACAGAAGGTTTGCAGTGGAATGAGATCATCAGCCAATCGGGCAATCAAATCCTCGTAGAGATGCTTTTCTCTCGATAAAGCCCGGCTTTTGGCGCTCAGAGCCTTATCTTCAAAGGTCTTAAGTTCCGGTGTAATAAAACGTTCAGCGTTTTTCAAAGTTTGTCTGCGCGTGTATTCGACAGGAGCTTCAGCCGATTGAGCCTTGCTGATTTCAATGTAATAGCCATGTACTCGGTTATAGCCAACTTTAAGTGAAGATAAGCCGGTGCGTTCGCGTTCATCTGATTCTAACTTGGTCAGGAATTCAGAAGCGTTTGTGTCTAAGCCACGCAGTTCATCCAACTCAGCGTCGTATCCATCGGCGATTACACCGCCTTCGCGGATGACGACAGGGGGGTTCTCCTTGATTGCGCGACTCAGTTCGGCTTCCCAGGCAGGGTCCGCATTAAGATCACGGGCAAGCGTCTGTAGCAATGGTGAATCGCACTGAGCAAGCAGAGACTGTAGTTCTGGGATGGCTTGCATTGCTTCACGCAGGCGTATTAAATCCCTTGGGCGGGCGGACCCTAAGGCGACCCTGGCCAGTACACGCTCAATATCGCCGATTGGTTTTAGTACTTGCTCGAAAGATTCAAAGCGAAAGTCTGCTAACAGCGTTTCAATAGCGGCCTGCCGTAAGCGTAACTGCGTTTGATTGCGCAGGGGGCGGTTTAGCCAGCGCCGCAAAAGTCGGCTGCCCATCGACGTGCTGCATAGATCGATCAGTGCAAAAAGCGTATTCTGTTCGTCACCACGGACATTAATGTCAATTTCCAGATTGCGACGACTGGCGCCGTCCAGAATTACACTATCGTCGTGATGTTCTGGTGAAATAGCTTTTATATGGGGCAATGATCCGCGTTGAGTTTCCTGCGCATAGTTCAACAGACAACCAGCAGCTCGTAAACCGGTATGCATTGTATCAACGCCGAAACCGGATAGATCTTTTGTGCCAAATTGGGCAGTCAGGTTGTCGAGCGCACTGTCGTAATCAAAAAGCCAGCCCGGCTGAGGGCGTTTAACCGGGTTGCAGCTCAATTCCGGCAAGGCTGAGTCTTCCACCACTAACAGTTCACTGGGTTTCAAACGCTCCAGTTCGTTCAATAAATCTTGCAGTTCTGGTAGCTCCTGTACGTTGAAACGACCGCTGGCCATGTCCATTACCGCCAATCCCCAACAGTCTGCATGCAGGACCGCAGCCAGCAGGTTTTCCTGGCGTTCTTTTAAATAGGCTTCATCACTCAGAGTTCCAGGGGTAAGAACGCGAACAACTTTTCGCTCCACCGGTCCTTTGCTGGCTGCCGGGTCTCCAATTTGCTCACAAATGGCAACTGTCCGGCCGCTTTGCACCAGTCGTGCTATGTAATTTTCGGCTGCGTGATAGGGGATGCCCGCCATTGGAATCGGGGAGCCTGCACTTTGTCCTCGCTTGGTTAGCGTAATATCCAACAGTCGCGCGGCTTCTTTCGCATCATCAAAAAACAGCTCATAAAAATCACCCATGCGATAAAACACCAGGTCATTGGGATGCTGCTTTTTTATCTTCAAATATTGCTGCATCATTGGTGTGTGTTCGGCTTTTGGTTGTACCTGCTTGGTCATGACTTTCCCGACTGATTGGTTTGGAAATTTGAAAGCGCACAATCATATTCTAAACGCCCGCTAACCTAAACCTGGAGTTTTCGATGATCGTTACGACCCTGGCAAATAAGCTCAATTTAAGGCAGCAAACCTTGGCGACGGTGGAATCCTGTACAGGCGGCGGAATTGCTGCCCGCTGTACGGATGTGCCCGGCAGTTCGGCATGGTTTGTCGGGGGCGTGATCACTTATTCAAATGATATGAAAGCGCGCTTGGGCGTGGAGCAACAGGCTATTTTGAACCATGGTGCCGTCAGTGAGGTCGTTGTCAGGCAAATGGCGGAACAAGGGCGGATGTTCTGTTCAGCGGACTGGTCTATCGCAGTGAGTGGGATCGCCGGACCGGATGGGGGGACGCCGGACAAACCAGTCGGAACCGTCTGGTTTGCTTGGGCGGGAGCTCAGCAGACCGATACGGAATGCAAAGTTTTTATCGGAAACAGACAGCAGATTCGGCAACAGGCGGTCGATTTTGCTCTGCAAACCTTAACAGATTTACTTAATTAACAAATTTTTTCTTGTCAGGGCAAAAATAAACATGTTTAAATACTGTTTATTCATACAGCACTTATAGAATCGGAAAAATACTATGGACGCCAATAAAGAAAAAGCACTATCTGCTGCGCTTAGCCAAATCGAACGTCAATTTGGTAAGGGTTCTGTTATGCGCATGGGAGACCAGGAGCGCATTGATATTCCCGCCATTTCGACCGGTTCACTGGGATTGGACATCGCCCTGGGTATCGGCGGTCTACCAAAAGGCCGGGTTGTTGAGATATATGGTCCGGAATCTTCTGGTAAAACAACGTTGACGCTGCAGGTAATTGCTGAAGCGCAAAAAGCCGGTGGAACCTGTGCTTTCGTAGACGCTGAGCACGCTCTTGATCCGAATTACGCCGAAAAATTGGGCGTTAATGTCGACGATCTGCTGGTTTCTCAGCCGGATACCGGCGAGCAAGCGCTAGAAATTGCCGATATGCTGGTCCGGTCCAATGCCGTCGATGTCATCATTATCGACTCCGTCGCAGCACTGGTGCCAAAAGCTGAAATCGAGGGTGAGATGGGCGATCACCATGTTGGTTTGCAAGCGCGCTTGATGTCTCAGGCATTGCGGAAAATCACCGGTAATATCAAAACAGCGAACTGCCTGGTGATCTTCATTAACCAGATTCGTATGAAGATTGGTGTCATGTTTGGTAATCCTGAAACCACCACCGGTGGTAACGCATTGAAGTTCTACTCGTCAGTGCGACTGGATATTCGCCGTACTGGCACGATTAAAGACGGTGATGAAGTAATTGGCTCTGAAACCCGAGTCAAGGTGGTTAAAAATAAGGTTTCTCCCCCATTCCGTCAGGCCGATTTTCAGATCATGTATGGCAAAGGGATTTATCACATGGGTGAGGTTATCGACCTGGGCGTGAAAATTGGCTTGGTCGAGAAATCCGGTGCTTGGTACTCCTATAAGGGTGATAAAATCGGACAAGGAAAGGCCAATGCGGCTAAATTCTTGGGTGATAACCCTGAAATTGCGCAAGAAATTGAGGCTGCTATCCGCGCTGAATATTTGACCAAGGATAAGGGAAAGGAAAAGGGCCAAGTTGAAGCCGAACAGCCTAAGGTTGAAGACAAAAAAGCGGCAACTGTCGCTAAGTCTGCAAAAGCCGATAAAGCAGAAAAAGCCTGATTTGACGGTAATACCCTTGGCCGTGCCATACGGTCAGGGGTTGGTGACTTATGAATTCGATTTGGAACACCTCATTAAACATCTTGGCACGTCGCGAACACTCCCGGCATGAGCTGGCTGCGAAATTGCGAAAACGCTTTCCGGATGCCGAAGATCAGATCGAGCCGGTGTTGGAACGATTGCAGGATGCAGGCCTGCAAGATGATCTACGTTTTGCAGAAATGTGGTTGCGTTCGCAAGTATCCCGAGGCCGTGGTCCTGTACGCATACGCGGTGAAGCACGGCAAAAAGGGGTTGAATTATTGGTTGCTGAGTTATTGTCGGAGCAGGAAATTGATTGGTTTGAGTTAGCTCTCGATCTTGCCCGCAAGAAGTTCCCAGCAGGTGTGACCTTCGAATCTAAAGCTAAGGCCTACCGTTTTTTAAGTTATCGGGGCTTCGAATCCGATTCTGTGCAATACGCCATCAGTGAATTGAGCCAACACGCGGCTTCAGACCTCTAAATAACTGCCCCGCAAACCTTTTTGCCCTCACTCTGCTGTTTCCTCCTCACGCCGTTCTGTGTACTATTGACAGCCTTTTTGAAGCTGAAACCCCTATAGAGACTGTACCTTCACATGAAAACCTCTGAAATTCGTCGTCGCTTTCTCGATTTTTACGCAAAGAATGACCATAGGATTGTACCGGCAGGTTCGCTGGTACCAGGTAATGACCCTACGTTATTGTTTACAAACGCAGGTATGAATCAGTTCAAGGATGTCTTTCTGGGCACCGACAAACGAGATTACAACCGAGCGACCACGGCTCAGCGATGTGTGCGGGCTGGCGGAAAGCATAATGACTTGGAAAACGTAGGTTATACCGCGCGTCACCATACCTTTTTTGAAATGCTTGGCAATTTCAGCTTCGGTGATTACTTTAAAAAAGAGGCCATACAGTTTGCATGGGCTTTTTTGACTGAAGAACTGGGGCTCCCGAAAGAGAAGCTTTGGGTGACCGTCTATAAAGATGATGATGAAGCTGCAGATATTTGGATAAACGAAATTGGCGTTGATCCAAAACGATTGTCTCGGTTGGGGGATAAAGACAACTTCTGGATGATGGGTGATACCGGCCCTTGTGGTCCCTGTTCTGAGATATTTTATGACCATGGTGAAGATGTGCCTGGTGGCCCACCAGGAAGCCCGGATGACGATCTGGATCGATACATTGAGATCTGGAACCTGGTCTTCATGCAGTTCGATACGTTAGAAGACGGTACCCGCGTACCATTGCCCAAACCATCCGTTGATACAGGCATGGGCTTAGAGCGGCTAGCTGCGGTATTGCAGAACGTTCATTCCAATTATGAGATCGACCTGTTTCAGTCGTTAATTAAAGCAGTGATGGGTGTAACGGGGTGTACCGATATTGAGAACCGCTCATTACGAGTGATAGCAGACCATATTCGCTCAACAGCATTCTTGATTGCAGACGGGGTTATTCCGTCAAACGAAGGCCGGGGATATGTGTTGCGTCGTATCATTCGGCGGGCGATTCGTCATGGCTACAAGTTGGGTTGTTCTGACCTGTTTATGTATAAGCTGGTTGATGCATTGGTTGTTGAGATGGGTGACGCCTATCCAGAGCTGGCACAGCAGGCCGATCATGTTAAGAAAGTCTTGAAAATTGAAGAAGAGCAGTTTGCCCGTACGCTGGATAATGGCATGTCCATTTTAGAAGCGGGTATTGCCGACTTAAACAGCCAGGTAATTCCTGGTGAACTGGTCTTTAAATTATATGATACCTATGGTTTTCCAGCCGACTTGACAGCAGATGTTGCTCGTGAAAAGGGTTTAACAATTGATCAGGTCGGTTTCGATACGGCAATGGCAGAGCAGAGAGCCATGTCAAAATCTGCCAACAAATTTAAATTGGATCGTAATATTGATCTTGGACTTCCGGGGCAAACCGTTTTTCTCGGCTACGATACCCTCGTGTCGACCGGGCGCGTGATCAAAATCTTAAAAGATAATTTGGATGTGCCGACATTAATGGCAGGTGACAATGGTGTTGTGATTCTTGATCAGACATCCTTTTACGCTGAGTCCGGCGGTCAAGCTGGCGATCAGGGTATGTTGACTGCTAACGGATTGCAGATTCAAGTTGACGATTGTCAGAAGTTACAGGGGCATCATTTGCACCAGGTAACGGTACTAGAAGGTTCATTAAATTGCGGTGACGAGATTACGGCAACTGTTAAGCGAGATGAACGCGAAAACACTGCTCGGCATCACAGTGCTACCCATTTAATGCACGCGGCGTTACGGTCGGTGCTCGGTGGGCATGTACAACAGCGCGGCTCGCTGGTGACGTTTGATAAGTTACGCTTCGATTTTTCGCATCTTGAGGCTGTAACCCCAGAAGAAATTCGAGAGATCGAAAACATCGTTAACGCTCAAGTCATGGCAAATACCGAAGTGTCAACCGACATCATGGATGTCGATTCGGCTCGGGAATCCGGGGCGATGGCGCTTTTTGGCGAAAAGTATGACGACAAGGTACGTGTACTGACCATGGGGCAGGATGGTTTTTCAAAAGAGCTCTGTGGCGGAACCCACGTTCGTCGAACAGGTGATATCGGCCTGTTTCGAATTGTCTCTGAAAGTGGTATCGCTGCTGGTATTCGGCGGATTGAAGCGGTTTCCGGGCCATATGCTCTGGCGACAGTGCGGCAGCAAGAAAATCTGCTGAATGAACTGCAGTTAAGCTTTAAATGCTCGGCCGATCAATTAGCGGCTAAGGTGCATCAGTCGTTAGCGCATACCAAAGATCTGGAGCGTGAAATTGATCAGTTGAAGACCAAGTTGGCATCCGCTGCAGCCGGAGACTTAGCGTCACAGGCTGTTGATATCTCCGGGGTCAATGTGCTCGCCGTACGTTTGGACGGCGTTGATAGCCAGTCCTTGCGGACTACCATGGATCAGATGAAGGACAAGCTTGGGACTGCCGTCATCTTGATAGCCGCGGTGAATGATGGAAAAGTTCAGTTGGCGGCCGGCGTTACAAAAGACCTTATCGCCAAGATTAAGGCGGGTGATCTTATTAAGGAAGTTGGCGCTTTAATGGGCGCGAAAGGTGGCGGTAAACCAGATATGGCCATGGCTGGTGGCGGGGATGCCAGCAAAATAGAAGTTGCCTTGTCTAATGTTACCACTTGGGTTAAGCAGAAACTGGACGCTTGACTGAGGATTTCTAATGGCTTTGTATGTTCAAAAATTTGGTGGAACCAGTGTTGGTTCCGTTGAGCGCATTGGTCTGGTCGCGGATAAAATAAAGTCATTTCGGGATCAGGGTCATGATGTTGTCGTCGTCGTTTCTGCCATGAGTGGAGAAACGAACCGATTGCTGTCGCTGGCTGCGGACATTACCAAAACGCCGAGCCCACGTGAGTTGGACGTTCTTGTCTCAACTGGCGAGCAAGTCACCATTGCATTGTTGGCAATGGCGCTGCACGAACGCGGCTGTGAGGCGAAGTCGTTTACCGGAGATCAAATTCGAATACTGACAGACAGTGCTCACACGAAAGCGCGAATCAAAGAGATTGACGTTGATGCTGTACAACAGGAATTGAAAGCTGGGCGAGTTGTTGTTGTAGCCGGTTTTCAGGGCGTTGATGAAAAGGGTAACACAACAACGTTGGGGCGCGGTGGTTCAGATACCTCCGCGGTTGCAATGGCGGCAGCGCTGTCGGCTGATGAATGTCAGATTTATACGGACGTTGATGGGGTCTACACAACGGATCCGCGTGTTGTTGAGAAAGCACGGCGGCTTGAGCGAATTACATTTGAAGAAATGCTTGAGATGGCCAGCTTAGGTTCAAAAGTCTTGCAGATTCGATCTGTGGAATTTGCGGGAAAATACAAAGTCCCATTGCGCGTGTTATCGAGCTTTGTTGAAGGTGATGGCACGCTTATTACATTTGAAGGTGATAGTAAAATGGAACAACCCATTATATCGGGCATAGCGTTTAATCGGGATGAGGCCAAATTAACATTGGTCGGGGTGCCTGATATTCCAGGTGCCGCCAGTCGGATTCTGGGTCCGGTGAGTGCAGCGAATATTGAAGTAGATATGATTGTTCAAAATGTCGCTGAAGATAATACAACGGACTTTACCTTTACAGTTCATCGTAACGATTATCATCGTGTTATGCAGGTTCTGCAATCGGTTGCAGAAGACTTGGGTGCAGAGGCGGTTCGCGGTGATAATGCTATAGCTAAAGTTTCTATTGTGGGTGTCGGTATGCGTTCGCATGCTGGAGTGGCATCGAAGATGTTCGATGCGCTTGCCGCAGAAAACATCAATATCTTGATGATATCGACTTCTGAGATTAAGGTTTCAGTGGTCATAGAGGAAAAATATCTTGAACTGGCCGTACGCGCTCTGCATACGGCATTTGAGCTGGATGTTTAAAGTCGATCTTGGCATCTGAACGAAAATTCTGGTGATGAGATTATCAATCGCCTGGCGATCATATTTGCCGTACTGAACGAAACTTTCGAAAAAGAAATGTATTCGGAAGCTTTATTTTTTTAAATTGTGGTCAATACTAGGCATTATTGTTGTACATTTGTCCGTGAATTAGGAAAGGACAACTGGAAAGCAGGAATGTTCCAGTAAACTTAGGAGATTAGTGAATGCTGATTCTAACGCGCCGAGTAGGTGAAACATTAATGATTGGTGATGAAGTCACTGTAACCGTACTCGGAGTTAAGGGTAATCAGGTACGCATTGGTGTAAATGCGCCAAAGGATGTTGCTGTACATCGTGAAGAGATCTATCAGCGTATTCAGAAAGAAATGGGGCACCCGGAGCAGGATGACGACTGAGTTGTCTCGACCAGGGCGTTATATTCCACATCGATAAAATTCGCTAATGTGTTAATTTTATTGAGTTTTTTCTTTATTTTTTGAAAAACCGTGGTAATATGCGCGCCGTTGTTTGGGAGAGATGGCCGAGTGGCTGAAGGCGCGCCCCTGCTAAGGGCGTATGGGCGAAAGCTCATCGAGGGTTCGAATCCCTCTCTCTCCGCCATTTGTTGATGTTATGTCAACAACAATACGCGCCCGTAGCTCAGCTGGATAGAGTACCTGGCTACGAACCAGGCGGTCGCACGTTCGAATCGTGCCGGGCGCGCCAAACTTCAGAGTTTTGTGTAAAACTCTCAAATAAACTAACACGCCTTGCGCGCCCGTAGCTCAGCTGGATAGAGTACCTGGCTACGAACCAGGCGGTCGCACGTTCGAATCGTGCCGGGCGCGCCATTTCCTTTCTTTGCTAAACTTCTTCGATTTCCCGCTTTAAAAGAGTAGTGATATCTTCAACTTCGGTCGACTTTCGAATGACTGAAAATAAGTCTTCTGCTTGCACATAAGATTCCCGTAAATAGCTGAGCCATTGTTTGAGTCTGCCAGAGCAGTAGCGCGGGGACATGGAGCCAACTATAGAATCCCAGAACTCTAAAATTAGCGGCGCGATATCTGTCCATAGCGCAGCCGTACGTTCAGTGTTTTTAATCTCTTGTGCTAAAAAGGGATTGCGGATGGCACCCCGACCCAGCATGAGGGATTGGCAATTTGCTTCAGTGGTTGCACGTTTTGCATCATCGGGTGTCCAGATTTCTCCGTTAATTGTCAAAGGAATCTGCAAGGTCTGTTCGAAATCCTCTGCCTTATGCCAGTAAGCAGGGGGCTTATAGCCCTGGCTTCGGGTACGGGCATGAACAATGATTTCATTGGCTCCTGCCTCGGAGATAGCTTGCGCACATTCCCACATGGTTGACTCATCGTCAAAACCTAGTCGCATCTTTGCAGATAGGGGTTGATTAGCGGGCATCTGCTCTCTGACATTTTTCACCACTCGATAAATGGTTTCTGGTTCTTTTAGCAGGATAGCACCGCCTTTACTGGCGTTGACCGTTTTACTAGGGCAGCCAAAATTCAAATCAATACCGTGAGAACCCATTTCGCAAGCGCGGTTCGCATTTGAGGCAAGCGCTTCAGGGTGGTTTCCCAGTAACTGCACTCTGACGGGCGTACGGCAACGTGTATACCCCTGATTTTCGAGTTCCGGTGCTTGCCGGAGGAAGACGTGCTCAGGTAGCAGTTGATCGACAACCCTAATAAATTCGGTGAATACCATGTCATAACCGCCGGTTTGCGCAATCAATTGGCGCAGATGTACATCGGCCAAGCCTTCCATTGGAGCAAGATAAATTTTCATTATTGGGTCAGTGGTTAAAAAAAAACGAGCGGATACTAAACGAGCGGCGGGTTCCCTGCGAGTGAAAAATTGTATCGATGGGTATACGCAGTGTCATTAATTCTGTTCGAAAATTGCGCTGAGTCAGGTTCATTGCAACGTATCATTGCAAGAATGGTGGTGGCCTTGTTATTGCGCGTTTTCCCCAATTTAAGGTAACCTACGTCGTTAATCAGGGCGCAAATCGGCCTTATAACATATAAAAAAGTAGAATCCATAATTCTGTTTTCTAGGTCATACAAGGATCAATCCATGTCTGAGCTCATTTTAGAAGGCGTCGACCTCATGTTCATGGGGATGGGGACAGTCTTCGTATTTCTCGCCCTATTAGTGATTGGTACATCAATCATGTCTCAAATCATTATGCGCTTACCGGCGCCGAACGAAATAGAAAGCCATTCTTCGAAAACACGCAGAACCTCCGGTGAAGACTTAACGGAAGTGGCCGCTGTCGCCGCCGCTGTAAAACTGTTTCACGAAAAATAACCCCCAAATTCTGTGTGGGCACCAATTTTTGATTCTGAAAGGTATGAATCCATGACAACAAATAGAAATCCGATCAAGATCACGGATGTCGTTTTACGAGACGCGCATCAATCTCTGTTTGCCACTCGGCTGCGTATTGATGACATGTTGCCTATCTGTGAAAAACTCGACCAGGTAGGTTATTGGTCGCTGGAATCCTGGGGTGGAGCTACTTTCGATGCGTGTATTCGCTTCTTGGGAGAAGACCCTTGGGACCGCATACGTGAGCTGAAAAAAGCTATGCCGAATACCCGGCAGCAAATGTTGTTGCGCGGTCAAAACCTCCTAGGCTATCGACATTATGCCGATGATGTGGTTGATAAGTTTGTTGAACGCGCGGTCGCGAATGGTGTCGATGTGTTCCGAGTCTTTGACGCTATGAATGATCCACGCAATTTGCAACGGGCTATGCAGGCTGTACGCAAACAGGGCGCACACGCCCAGGGCACCATTTCATTTACAACAAGCCCTGTTCACAATACAGAAAACTGGTTGTCGTTAGCAAAACAGATCGAAGACATGGGTGCGGATTCAATTGCCATTAAAGACATGTCAGGTATCCTGGCCCCATACGATGCTTTTGAATTAATTAGTAAAATGAAGGCGAGCCTTGATATTCCGCTTTCATTGCATGCACATGCTACCTCTGGCCTGTCGTCAATGACTCAATTGAAAGCCATTGAGGCAGGTATTGATCATATTGATACCGCCATATCTTCTATGTCCATGACGTACGGTCATTCACCAACCGAGGCACTGGTCGCAGCTCTGAAAGGTACTGATCGCGATCCTGGTCTGGACCTGGAACTGCTGGAAGAAATTGCGACTTACTTCCGGTCGATTCGCAAGAAATACAGCCAGTTCGAAGGCCAGCTTCGCGGTACCGATACTCGAATTCTGATTGCCCAGGTGCCTGGCGGCATGTTGACGAACATGGAAGGCCAGTTGAAAGAACAGGGCGCTGCCGACAAATTTGACGAAGTGTTGGCTGAGATTCCGAAAGTTCGTAAAGACTTGGGTCACATTCCGCTGGTGACACCGACTTCGCAGATCGTCGGAACTCAGGCTGTACTGAATGTGTTGACAGGCGAGCGCTATAAGTCAATTTCCAAAGAAACTCAGGCAATTTTAAAAGGTGAATACGGGGCTGCACCAGCTCCTTTCGATACGGAGTTGCAAAAGAAAGTTTTGGATGGTGCAGACCCCATTACCTGCCGGCCTGCAGATCTACTCGATAATGAGCTGGACAAGTTAATATCTGAGTTGGACGGTATTGCTAAAGAAAAAGGAATTACTCTGGCGGATGACAAAGTTGATGACGTTCTGACGTACGCACTGTTTCCACAAATTGGCCTTAAATTCCTGGAAAACCGGGGCAATGCTGACGCGTTTGAGCCAGTACCGACAGCTCAAGCTGCTGGTGCGAGCCAAGGTAAATCGTCCGGTGTTTATACCGTCGACGTAAATGGCAAATCCTATGTTGCTGCCGTAGATGCGAAAGGCGCTGTGTCGGTCTCGATTAATGGCAAAACATACAATCCCAAGATTTCAGAAGGTGGGGATGTCAGTACCCAGAGTAGTGCCAGTGCAGACAGCACAGGTTTTGAAATTCCAGCACCTTTAGCCGGTAATATCTTCAAAGTTTTAGTGCATCCTGGCGATGTTATTGAAGAAGGGCAAGTCGTCATGATTCTTGAGGCGATGAAAATGGAGACTGAAGTCAGTGCTTCCCGCGCCGGTACTGTGAGCAGTATCAGCGTGAAAGAAGGTGACTCAGTTTCTGTCGGCGATACGCTGTTGACACTTTAAGGGAGTAATTCTGATGGAAAAGTTTCAACAGCTGTTGCTGGAGTCGGGTCTATACAACCTGACGGGTGGGCAATTTGCGATGATGGTTGTCGGCCTGGTGTTAATTTATCTGGCCATTTCACGTCGGTTTGAACCCTTGCTTCTATTACCGATCGGTTTTGGCACGCTACTGGTCAATATTCCAGGCGCAGAGATGGCCGGCGATGAAGGGTTGTTGCACTACATTTCTGTTGTCGGTATCTCTTCCGGCGTATTTCCTTTGCTCATTTTTATGGGTGTAGGCGCGATGACCGACTTCGGTCCGCTATTGGCCAATCCAAAGACGCTCTTGCTGGGCGCAGCAGCGCAATTTGGTATTTTCGGAACCGTTATTGGTGCGGTGTGGATGAGTTCCATGGGTTGGGTTGACTTTACTTTGCAGGATGCCGCCGCCATCGGGATTATCGGAGGTGCGGATGGTCCGACCTCTATTTTCGTCGCCAGTCGATTAGCTCCGGAATTATTGGGGGCTATTGCCGTCGCCGCCTACAGCTATATGGCATTGGTCCCGCTAATTCAGCCGCCAATTATGAAGTTGTTAACAACTGCAGAAGAGCGCAAGATTCAGATGAATCAATTGCGAGTTGTATCCAAACGCGAAAAAATAATCTTCCCTATAGTTGTGTTGTTTATGGTCGCCATGTTCTTGCCTTCTGCCGCACCGCTGCTGGGGATGTTTTGTTTTGGTAACCTGATGAAAGAAAGTGCTGTCGTTGATCGGCTCAGTGATACCGCACAGAATGCATTGATGAACATTGTCACTATCATGCTGGGCTTAGCCGTTGGTTCCAAAATGAGTGCGGAAGCATTTCTTAATGTCGAAACGCTAGGAATATTGGCATTGGGCTTGGTTGCGTTTTGTGTCGGTACTGCTACAGGGGTTTTAATGGCGAAATTGATGAACTTGTTTATCAAGGTCAAGATTAATCCGTTGATTGGTTCAGCTGGGGTGTCTGCAGTGCCCATGGCTGCGCGGGTCTCGAACAAGGTTGGTTTGGAAGCGAACAATCAGAATTTCCTGTTGATGCATGCCATGGGACCTAATGTCGCTGGCGTTATCGGTTCAGCAGTGGCTGCTGGTGTATTGCTGTCTTATTTTGGATAGTTAATACAGCGAATTATGATGCAGTAACGCCGGTCGCAAGTCCGGCGTTTTTTTTGTCTGGTTGATTTGCCTGTATACAGATTGCTCGGGGTTGCAGTAGTGCTCATCGTATAAATAAGTGCTTCCTAGGCTGCCAACCATGACAAAGTACTTGTTTAGCTGGGGGTGCCAGTGAAATGGAGTCGGCGAGTTAAACAGTGGTGCTCTGAACGACGTCCGATGGCATACTGGGTAAAGAAAACAGTTAGGTAAGGTAGATACATGGAGCTTCTTCAGTCATTTTCCACATTGACCTGGATTATTATGGGCACAATCGGGTTGTTGACTCTGTATTTTCACGGCCCGGTGTATTCAGCTCATACCGCAAATTATTCTCCCAGTATCTTAACCAGCATTGGAATCTTCGGGACCTTTCTTGGTGTTGCATTAGGTCTGAGCGAGTTTGATACGACATCTGTCGAGAATAGCGTGCCACAGTTGTTAGAAGGCTTAAAAACGGCTTTCTGGACGTCCATCGCCGGACTGCTGGGTGCGTTGTCAATCAAATTTCGCTATGCCGTTGCCACGATGCGTATACGAGCGCATCGTGAATCGAAAATGACCGCGACGATGGATGACTTGGCTTGGCACCTCGAGCGAATTGCTGATTCCGTCATCGTGGACGACAAAGAAAATGAGCGATGGATGCAATGGGCGAAACGAGAATCCGAAAAACGGTCAGAGGAACACCTGATCCTTATTTCAACACTCAAAGGTTATCAGGCCGAAATGACTGAGGCGAATCGAGTCGCCTTGGAAGAAGCCATTACGCATGTTATGCGTGAATTCAATACCCGAATTGAAGAGCAATATGGCGATAACTTCAAAAAACTGAATTCAGCTGTGGGGCAAATGATCGAATGGCAGGCTGCTTATAAAGGTCAATTGGAAGATCTGCTGAGCGCAAATGAGCGCAGTGCAAATTCGTCGAAGGTCGCTGCTGAGTCGTTTGAAAAACTCATCTCGCAAACTCAGTCCTTCACTTCTGTTGCTGAAGATATGGAAACACTGCTAAACGCATTGCAAAATCAGAGCGAAAATTTACGTGAGTATCTAACAACCTTTACCACTTTGATAGTTGACGCTCAAAAGGGGCTGCCTCAACTGGAAGAGCGAATAATGCTGTTGACCACCGGACTGCAATCCCTTGTCGAGGGTCAATCCGAACAAATGAAAAACCTATTGGAACAGACGGCGGCGGGAATTCGGGATACCAGTGAAAACGTTAGCCGCTTGCTGATTGAAGGAACTGAAAAGTCACAGCAGGCAATGGGCGCTCAATTGGAAAGTCTGTTGCAACAAAATAACAAGCAATTAACAATTCTTGAAGCTGGTATGGAAGAAGAATTACGCAAAGCCTTGATGACATTCGGCTATCAACTGACAGCCTTGTCAGAAAAATTTGTTAATGACTATATGCCGTTGACGGATCGTCTGCAGGATCTGATTAAGGCTGCAGAGGCGAAATAATGAGGAACGATGAGGAACATATCGAACAGGAAGAACACTGGGTTTCGGTCAGTGATCTTATGGCTGGCCTGATGATGGTGTTTCTGCTCGTGGCAATTGTTTTCATGGTGAATGCTGAGATTGAGCGAAATAAGATCCGGGATGTTGCGGTGCTTTATGACAAATTGCGAACTCAACTGTATCAGGACCTAGTAGAGGAGTTTGGTCCTGATCTGGACAAGTGGGGGGCGGAAATCAACCCGGATCTGAGTATTCGGTTCGGTCGACCTGAGTTGATTTTTGACAAGGGTGAAAAAGACCTGAAAGGGGAATTTCAGACAATTCTCGAAGATTTCTTTCCGCGCTATCTGAACATCATTGCTTCCAAAAAATACCGTGATGATATCGCCGAAGTTCGTATTGAAGGGCACACGTCCAGCGGCTGGCTGAGTCAATCTGAAGATAACGCCTATATCCTGAACATGGGGCTAAGTCAGGCCCGTACCCGCTCAACACTCGAATTTTTGCTGCTGCTGCCAGATGTACAGAATGAGAAAGAATGGTTGAAGGAACACATGACAGCAAACGGCCTATCTTCGTCTAAGCCTATTTTTCTGGACAATGGCGAGGAAGACAGGGAGAGGTCGCGCCGTGTGGAGTTTCGATTGCGCACGGACGCTGAGTCCCGTATTGCTGCTATTTTGGAAAGTCAGCGACATTAATATGAAGTTACCTGATTTTTTGCAATTTTCCCCCTTCAATGACCTGAAAGAACGGATGCAAGTGACGAAACTGGGGCATTTCGAGCTCTTTGACCCTAGATTTCATCTCACTGGCATTGAAAGATCCGACCTCGACCGACTTGGGATCATGGTGCACCTGTCGGACATACATCATTTACTGGATTTCACGTTGGTTTTCAAAAATAGTCGAATCTGGCTGGAAGACGGTCTTGTTTACCATCTCGCGCAATGTGATGAGCTTAAAAAAAGCCTGCAGAGCTGTAAGATCGGAACGTCTGAACGCGCGTTGACAACTGGCACCTCTGTCTGTCCTTCATGTTTGCAAAAATTGCAATATAAAGGCTATGACGCCTACAAAGCGCGCAAGGAAAACTACAGCCGGCAGGTACTGGACAGCTTTTCTCTGACTGGGTATTGGGAGCAATACCATCAGTACCCCGTTTCTGAGAAGCGGGAAATGCGTAAATCCTTAGTTTAAAGAGTATGCTTACCCCCTTTATTCATGGGAGCTGGTTATAATGCCCTGTCTTAAATGGTCTGGTTCAGGAGTTTTCAAAATGCGGAAAATTGTTATTCTGGCGATGTTGTTTGCTGTGAGCGGGTGTGCCACCACCAGATTGCCTGGCAACCTGTCGGGGGCGATTTTAAACAGCGATGATTTACAGACCGTTAGTGATGGTTTGCCCAGTTATCTGCTGATGGTTGACGCATTGACAGAGACGTATCCTAAAAGCGCGGATATGCATTTAACGGCGGCGAGTCTTAACGGTTCGTATGCTGGTGTTTTTGTGCCTGATTCTCAGCCTGAACGAAAAAAGCGAATGGCTACGAAAGCGTTGAACCATTCGTTTACCGCCTTTTGTTTACATGACAAGAAAGTCTGTGGATTAGCAGAAATGGACTCAGACGCATTTAATGCGACGATTGAACAGCGGAATTCTAAAAAGGACCTACCGTATCTGTACTCGCTTGGAACAGGCTGGGCAAGCTTCATTCAAGCGAATTCCGATGATTGGTTGGCCATAGCCCAATTGGGAAAAGCGGAAGCAGTTCTCAAACAGGTAGTCAGTATAGAGCCAGATTATGAAAAGGGGACCGCGCAACTGTACCTGGGCGTAATGAATAGCATTTTACCACCGAGTTTGGGTGGCAAACCCGAGGTTGCAAGAGCCTATTACGAGGCGGCGCTTCGTGCTGGTAACGAGCAAAACTTAATTATTTATGTTTACTACGCTTCAAATTTTGCGCGGTTGATGTTTGATCAGGAACTACACGACAGCCTGCTTCAGCAAGCATTAAGCTTAGACCCTTATGTTGAAGGGTATACATTGCAAAACTTTTATGCCCAAAAACTGGCTGCAGAATTGCTGGCGACATCTAACGATTATTTTTAATTTGAGGTTTATATGCGGTTATTAAAGTTTCTTTTCGCGGCCACTTTGTTGAGTCTACCTTTGGCTCAGGCGAAGGTGCTTAAAATTTCAACAGAGTATCCGGATGGTAACGCTGTACTGAATGAGTTGAGAGACGCAGGAAAGCGTATTGAAGCTATGACCGAAGGGCGGATAAGCTTCAAATTTTATCCCGGTGGCGTAATGGGTGACGGCGTGGCCGTGCAGCGGAAGATCCGTATTGGCCAGCTGCATGGTGCTTTCATACACAGCGGTGCATTAGCCAGCTCTTATCCCAATTCGCAGGTACTTAATGCACCCTTATTATTCCGCAATTTTGATGAGGTTGATTACATTCGAGCAACGTTTGATGCGGAGCTGAATCAGGGGTTTATTGACAGCGATTGGCACACGTTTGGATTGATTGAAGGCGGATTTGCGTATGCACTCACTAACGTACCCGCCAAAGATCTGGATACACTTCGTGAACAAAAGTTATGGTTGCCGGCTAACGATCCTTTCTCCGAAAAAATCGCCAAAGCGTTTGGCATTAACCCGATAGCGTTGAATATTGGGGATGTTCTGACTGCCCTGCAAACTGGTGCAATCAATGCCATTGTTGCACCGCCAGTTGGTGCAATAACGTTGCAGTGGTACTCAAAAACACAGTACCTGACGGATGCGCCTTTTATGTATACCTACGGTGTCGTTGCAATAGCTGAAAAAGCATTAAAAGGTATTGCAGATAATGATCTGGCAATTTTGACGAAAGAATTAACCATAAGCAGCGACAAGTTAGATCAAATTGCCAGAGCAGACAATTTAAAAGCCTTTGAAGCTTTGTCATCTCTCGGCATTGAAATACAGACATTAAGTGAAGAATCCCGAATGGCACTGGAATCTGAAGCGGATAAGGCGACCGAAAAACTTATTGAATCAGGGGAGTTTGAGCAGGACTTGTATAATCGGGTTACCGCGAAGCTCGCTGAATATCGGAATCAATAGATGCCCCTATTTTTAATTCGAATCGCCAAAGGCTGGGCAACCGTTGAGGTTTTCTTACTGGCCGTTGTGTTGTTAACCATGGTAGTGCTATCGGTTGTACAGATTTTGTTGCGAAATGTCTTTGGTACCAGTTTATTTTGGATAGACCCTTTAAATCGGTTGTTGGTGCTTTGGTTGGCATTGTTGGGTGCTATGGTGGCTACTCGTGAAAAGCAACATATTGCAGTCGATGTGCTAAAACACTATTTAACCGGAGTACCCTTGGTGGTGATCACCAAGTGCGCTGAAGTTTTTGCCGGGTTGATCTGTGCCCTGATGGCCTATCATTCGGGTCGATTTGTTTACGACGAGTTTATCTTTGATAATAGAACGTTCTCCGATTTGCCTGCATGGCCTTTTGAACTGATCATGCCATTGGGCTTTGGTGTGATGGCATTACGTTTCTTTTACTCGGTCGTCTTCACAAAAGTTTCGGAGTCGACACATTGAAAATTTCTTTAACGTTATTGGTTTTGGTCGCTGCCGTTCTGGGCGCCCCATTATTTACGATTATTCTGGGTGGTGCTGGAGTTGGTTTCTGGATGTCAGAAATCGATTTAATGGTACTGCCTATTGAGCTGTATCGCTTGACAGAAAATACTTTGTTGATTGCCTTGCCGCTGTTTACGTTTGCCGGTTACTTGCTCAGCGAAAGTAAGACAGCTGACAGACTGGTTAACCTTTCTCAGGCAGCGCTGGGATGGTTGCCTGGCGGTATGGTGTTAATTTCACTCTTGGGCTGCGCGTTTTTTACTATGCTGACGGGGGGCTCCGGGGTAACTATCGTCGCTCTCGGTGCACTTTTACTGCCTGCTCTCAAACAATCAGGCTATTCAGATAAGTTTGCCCTGGGCCTAGTTACTACTTCAGGAAGCTTAGGTCTGTTATTGCCGCCTGCATTACCGTTGATTTTGTACGGTATTGTCGCTCAGCAAATGGATATCGCGGATGTTGATATTCAGGATCTTTTTATAGCAGGCTTCATTCCAGCTCTGCTGATGATAGTATCCCTCTGGGTATACGGACTTTGGAGTCAGCGCAACGAGAATATACCTTTAACACCGTTCCGTTTGAAATTGGTTCTGGCTGAACTGAGATTGTCAGCTTGGGAACTGGCCATCCCGTTGATTGTCTTGGGCGGGCTATTGTCGGGTTGGTTGGTTATTTCAGATATTGCGGCCATTACGGCTCTCTACGTCTTGATCATCGAGGTGTTCGTTTACCGGGATATCAGCATAAAGCAATTGCCTAAGATAGCTGCCGAATCTATGAAAATGGTTGGCGGCATCTTGTTGATACTTGGTGTGGCTCTAGCCTTTACGAATTTACTGGTAGACCTTGAAGTACCCGCGAAGGTTTTTGAATTTATTCAGGCGAATATCGATAGCCGGTGGGCATTCTTGCTTTGTTTGAATTTTGGATTGCTGATATTGGGGGCGATTCTGGATATATTTGCAGCATTGATCATTATAGTGCCGTTAATTTTACCGGTCGCAATGGAGTATGGCATCGATCCTGTGCATCTAGGCATCATTTTTGTCGCCAACATGCAGATAGGGTACTTTACGCCACCGGTGGGTATGAATCTGTTCATTGCCAGTTATCGGTTTAAGCGTTCAATCTCTGAACTCTACACGGCAACAATACCAATGATGTTTGTGTTGTTGTCTGTCGTATTGTTGATTACATATTGGCCAGATATGGTGCTAATGTTTGTCCGCTGAAAAAAAAATATCTTATCGCAGCTAAATGTTTGACTTCATTGGGAAAATCGATAAAATGCGCGTCACTTTTTGAGAAGCTTAACGTAGTTAATCGGCACAAAAAGAGCATTATGGGTGTGTAGCTCAGCTGGGAGAGCATCGCCCTTACAAGGCGAGGGTCAGCGGTTCGATCCCGTTCACACCCACCATAATGCGGAGCGGTAGTTCAGTTGGTTAGAATACCGGCCTGTCACGCCGGGGGTCGCGAGTTCGAGTCTCGTCCGTTCCGCCACTTTCTCAAAGTATAAATGAGGCGTTAAGTGTGACAGCTTAACAGTGCGACCCAAGCAATAGCTTAAGTCGCGAGCGGGGATGCCCGGCCACTCGGTCTCGCCATTCTGCACTTGTCTCAAGTATAAAGAGACGTTGAGAAACGAAAAATCAGCATTATGGGTGTGTAGCTCAGCTGGGAGAGCATCGCCCTTACAAGGCGAGGGTCAGCGGTTCGATCCCGTTCACACCCACCATAATGCGGAGCGGTAGTTCAGTTGGTTAGAATACCGGCCTGTCACGCCGGGGGTCGCGAGTTCGAGTCTCGTCCGTTCCGCCACTTTCTCAAAGTATAAATGAGAAGTTAAGTGTGACAGCTTAACAGCACGACCCAGCGAAAGCTTAAGTCGCGAGCGGGGATGCCCGGCCACTCGGTCTCGCCATTCCGCCACTTTCTCAAAGTATAAATGAGACGTTAAGTGTGACAGCTTAACAGCGCGACCCAGCGAAAGCTTAAGTCGCGAGCGGGAATGCCCGACCATTCGGTCTCGCTATTCCGCACTTTTTTCAAGTATAAAGAGACGTCCGAACGCGTTAAGTTCGTCTATCGTGGAGCGGTAGTTCAGTTGGTTAGAATACCGGCCTGTCACGCCGGGGGTCGCGAGTTCGAGTCTCGTCCGTTCCGCCACTTCCTTGAAGTAAGCCATCATTAGTATTGTTTCATAATCTTAGTGCTACTCAAGTCTGAGCTATTCGGAAAGCGGGTCCAGTAGAGTCACGTCCCTTCCGCCATTTCCCTATAGTAAATCACTGTTTGTTACCAGGCTGACTAGGCCGTGAACAATGTCATTATTTGTTACAGCGAAATAGATTTAGTCTTTGCGTTGGTCCAATTATTTCGTTCTAAACGATGGTGTGTGTGTGACTTAGGTTTCTAGCTAGGGTTCAAGAAAGCTAAAAAAACCGGTCTATACAATCAACAGAAGTTAGGTTCACAAAGAAGCAAGGCTAATTTGGTGAAATACAGCTATGCTCCTTTGGGCTTCTGCTAAAATTTCGTATTAGAAAAAGGTAAACTAGGTCACATTCTGACAATTATTATTCTAGTTCACCTTATAACTGCTGATTATTTCACAGTAGGAAAGGATCTTATTGCATAGAATGGCGCGAAATAGCCAATAAATAGGCTAGAAGAGATAATAGAAAGACGCATTTTGGGGCGATTTATGTCATCGAGGAAGAGTAAAGAACTGTTCGAAGCCATCTGTTTCTTTGGTAAAAAATCCATCGTCAAAGAAATGCGTTACTCCGAATTCGAAGCTGTACTAGACGGTGTTGTTGGCATTACTGAACTAGCCAATCGTGAAGTCAATGCCGCCTACATCAAAATCACTTCATCTCTGAAGATTCACAGCGTTGTGACATTTCAAATCGAATTTAATGCAAATGGATTTGCCGATGAAGACTGGAATATCCCTTTGCGCCACCTTGCTGAGAACGCTGGGCCAGGCCCGGACTTGGGTGCTGGTCCCATCAGGCTCGCTTGCCGCAGTCAATGCTCGGTATCTTGGTATCAGCGTGAGCTGTGGGAACCTAACCAGAAAGAAATCAACCATTTGCAGCTGTTGGCGGAAGCAGTTCAACGGAATAAGCTAGGCCTTATCGTTGAAGAAGATGAGATGTCTACGGCTGGATCACTTCCGCCCGTTATTCAGCAGCAAGTGAGCGTTGATGATGTTCCGCTAATGTCCGAGACCGTCGAAGTGCCTACGTTGCAAGAACAATCCTTTGATCAAACAGCGGTCAATCAAAAACTTGAAAATCAAGCTGCAGAGTTTCAGAAAAAGGTCGATTTGTTGATTTCCAGGCAGAAACAGACCATTCAAGGCTTGGAAGAGAAGTACAAAGATGAAATCGATCAGGTTAAGCGTGCGATGCGTAACGAAGCGCAGAGTTACCGTCATCGCGCTCAGGAACTTGAACAGCAGGCAAATCAAAACAGGGTATTGCTGGAAAAGCTTCAGTCCAGAAATACCAAGCTGGAGCGTGAACATATCCAACTGCAGGAGCAGACGGAAAGTCAGAAAGAGCAATACGATCAACTTAAAGATGAGTACTTGGAGTTGCTCCGTAACCAGCGATCGGTCGATGATGAAAAATCCCGTAAAATTATCGAGCTGAAAGAAGAACTAACAGGTAAGGCCATTGAGCTGGATGAAATGGCAGAAGATCTTAATCGCTTAAAGGCTTTGAATACGGAGTTAAGTGAACGGATTGAGGGTTATCAGATTCAGGTCTCCGAGTCCAAAAACACCAGCTCTACAGAAATCTCAGATCTAAATGAACGAATTGGGCAAAAGCAGCAGGAAGTTGCAGAGCTGAAGGCCAAGGTATCGACACTGGAAGGAGAACGAGACCGTTTGTCCGGTCAGTTAACGGTAGCTAAATCGCAAGCAGAGCAAAGCGGTGATCAGGCACTTGAGTTAAGCGCTACAAGTGCTCAGATGAAAGAGCAATTGAAAACAGCAGAGTTTAAAGTTCAGGAACTGCAGCAACAGTTGAAGAAAATCTCAACCGAAAGAGACCAGCTTGCGCAAGAACTCAGTGAAGCGGAAGAGTCGTCAGTTGATTCCAGTGAAATGTTCGACAAAATGGAAAAATTGGAGCTGGTGTTTGTCGCCTATCATCCTGGGGCTGGCCATATCAGTTTGCCGGCCAGGCAATTAGAAGACTATCTGGAAAAACCAATGGCATTTGCTGCGCAAAAATGCAGTGTTACTTTGGAGCATTACAAGTCCTGGTTACTGCACTATGACAGCGCAGAATGCGAGGAATGCGGTGTTCCGGTAAAGCGAATTGATACGCCATCTGATTTTCAACCAGGTGTGACTAATCGGTGTTCAAAGCATCGATTGGAAGGTGGTAATGTGGCGATGTTCCGTAAAACGAGCTAACTAGCCAAAGCCAGCGTGATTTCATATTCTCAACTGGTCAGTCAAAGCTGGCCAGTCTACCCAAACGTCACCATTGTCCGTGGTGATCTATTGCACCCGTTCGTCTCTGGAAACAAGCTATTCAAATTAATTCCCTTGGTGGATAAAGCTAAAAAAGAAGGCAAGTCGTTTTTGGTAAGCGTCGGCGGCCGATACTCCAATCACTTGCACGCGTTAGCTTGGGCAGGGCATGAAAGTGGTTTTCAAACTGTCGGTTTGGTGCGGGGCTACGAAACGCAACCATTAACCCCTACTCTGATCGATTGTCAGAAGTGGGGGATGCATATTCATTTTATTTCTCATGATGAATACGAAAAGCGATACAGCGATGAATTCTGGACTTTTTGGCTTGGTCAATATGAAGAGTCATTGCGCATTGATGAGGGTGGTTGGTCCAAAGAGGCCATTCGAGGTTCAGCGCAATGGTGGCGAGGGATAGACCCGAAGTCAACCTTAGTCGTCTGCGCAATTGGCTCGGGAAGCACCTATGCAGGACTGGTGTTAAGTAAACCTAAACAGGTAAAGGTGGTTGGTGTGCCTGTATTCCGTGACCCTGATAACTATCAAGCTTTATGGATTAAGTTAACTGACGTAGGTGTCGCCATGGACGATATTCATTTGTGGCCAGAGGGTGCAGGTCGTGGATTCGGAAAGTTAACTGTGCAGGAGCAGGCATTCAAGGACGTTTTCGAGAAGCAAAATAACTGTGAATTAGACCCGGTGTACACAACGAAAGTGTTTCATGCATTGGCACAAAGGTTAAATTCGGATGATGCCCTGCAAAAACATCAGATCTCGGTTATTCATACCGGTGGGTTGCAGGGTAATCGCAAGTGATCGAATGCAAGCATTCAATGACATACGAATTATTAGGGAACAGGGGCGGAACCGGCATGCTACAATGCCGCTTTTAAGCTTTTGCAAGTGGTTCTAATGGCAAAAATCAATTGGTTTCCGGGGCATATGGCGAAAGCCCGCCGGCAAATTAGTGAAATCATCCCCAAAATAGACGTCGTTATTGAGGTATTGGACGCCCGAATACCTTATTCCAGCATGAATCCAATTCTAACGAAAGTTCGTCGGGACAAGCCCGTATTGCGATTGCTCAGTAAAGCCGATCTTGCCGATCCGGCAGTGACCGATAAATGGCAACATCACCTGGAACAGGAGAAGAATATTATTGTCGTCCCCATGGTTATGAGCGACAAAAAACAGTTGGCGGCAATACCAGGCTATTGTCGTCAATTGGCGCCGCATCGAGGAGGTCTGGCGAAACCTGTTCGCAGCGTCGTGGTCGGCATACCGAACGTTGGCAAATCAACACTCATTAATGGCCTGGCGGGCAAAAAAATTGCTCGTGTCGGAGATGAACCCGCTGTCACCAGAAATCAGCAAAGGATTCAAATCGCGCAAGACTTCACGCTAATGGATACTCCAGGGATTATGTGGCCGTCACCGGAAAGCGAGTTGGGTGGCTATCGACTTGCCGCCAGTGGGGCTATTAGAGACACTGCGGTCGAATATGAAGATATCGCTCTGTTCGCGGTTGATTACCTATCTCAGCGATACCCGGAGTCCTTGATTAAACGCTATAAACTCAAAGATATCCCAGCCACTTCGATGGAATGTATGGAGGCGATTGCCCGTCAGCGCGCCTGTGTTAAAGGGCGAGACGTGGACTGGCACAAGGTGAGTGAAATTGTGCTGAAAGATTTAAGATCTGGTGCATTGGGTCGGATCAGCCTTGAAGAACCAGATCAAGAGGTTCCGTACCGTGATCTGCTGGAAGAGAATAGCTGAAACTGTTCGTACTTAGTGGCCTGTCCCTGTCTGTCCGCTAAAACAAGGGATTAGGCCATCAGCGCCCGGATATGGGCTTCAGCGCCATCCGCCAGAGCTTCCAGATGATAGCCGCCTTCCAAGATAGACACGATTCGACCGTGACAGAGTTGATCAGCTGCCTCTGCAATGGCTTGCGTTAACCAGAAATAGTCCTCAGTTTGCCAATTGATCTGTCCCAATGGGTCTTTGGTGTGAGCGTCGAAGCCTGCTGAGATGAAAATCATTTCAGGTTGATGCGCGGTTAAGGCAGGCAACCACTGTTCTTCCCAGGCTATTCGCACGTCACGAAAGTCAGAAAACGCAACCATTGGTGTCAGTAGTATGTGAGGGTGCTCAACGGCCCAATGACTGTTCGGGTAAAAAGGATGTTGGAAGCTGGTGCAAACCATAACATCTGGGCGGTTTTCGTACATTTCGATGGTGCCGTTACATTGGTGAACATCGAAATCGATGATGGCTACTTTTTTTAGTCCGTGATGCTTAATCGCGTGTTCTGCTGCGACAGCGATGTTATTAAAAAAACAAAAGCCCATGGTAACGTTGGGTTCTGCATGATGACCAGGCGGTCGTACAGCACAAAAAGCGCGGTTGAATGCTTTGTTCATCACGCCATCAACAGCAAGGATTCCTGCTCCGGCAGCCAAATAACTGGCTTCCCAGGTATGAGGTCCCATTAATGTATCCGGGTCGGCCTGGATTAACCCATGGCGTGGGCTGATTCGATCGAGTTGTTCTACATAATTGCTGTGGTGAACTCTCAATACATGTTCTTTTTTTGCCTGATACGCTTCCAATGGAATAAGTTCATTCATCAGACCAGTCGAGATCAAACGATCCCGGATGGCTTTGGTCCGCAGCGGTGATTCTGGGTGTTCCTCACCCATATCATGTAATTCACAATGTTCGTGGTATATAAACGCAGTTTTGGTCATCGTTGATATAGGCCATTGAATTTATAGGCATTATAGGGCTAGAGTGAGTGCATAGCATCACGACTTTGGTTCTACTATGCCCGATTTGAGTTCTTTTTTCTCGCCAAAATCTATCGCTGTTATTGGCGCATCGGAGCGTGATAGCAGCATGGGGGGCTTGGTACTCCAAAACCTGAAAAGTTCCTCATTCGAACATGACGTGTTTGCCGTTAACCTGAAAGGCTACCCTTCAGTGTTTGGTTATCCTTGTGTGCGATACCTCAGGGAAATCTCGGCACCTGTCGATCTGGCTGTTATTTGTGTACCCCCTGAGGTTATCCCCAGAGTTCTCAGGCAAATGGGTCGCCACGGTATAAAGGCAGCGCTGATATTGACCGGTGGTTTGGCTCGACAGCTTAATTTTAGTCCTGCTAACAATCTAAAAATCGCCAAAATTGCCAAAGATGAAGGCATTCGACTGATGGGTCCTAACTGTTTAGGCATTCTTGTGCCGGAACATCATATGAATGCCAGTTATACTCATATAGATGCACTACCGGGATCTTCTGCTTATGTCGGACATTCTGCGGCGCTTGGTGGAGCTCTTTTGGATTGGGCTGGGGCCCGTGGTATTGGGTTTTCTCATTTTTTAACCCTGGGCGCGAGCGCAGACATCCGAATATCCGACGTCGTGGATTATCTTGCGTCAGATCGACGTGTGAAGGCAATTTTGATTCACCTTGAGCAAATTCGAGATGCCAATCGACTGTTGACCGCCTTGCGAGCGGCATCGAGGTCAAAAAAAGTTTTGGCAATCCGCACCCATTCCAAAGACGCACTGCCCAATGGGGTAACCGATGTTGGCAAAATAGACAGTGAATTTTTCAGTCGTGCTGGTGTTTTGCAGGTAGACACGATTGACGGTTTATTTAGTGGTCTCGAAATTCTCTCGCGTTCAAAACCACTATATTACCGTAATCTCGCCATTGTTAGTAACGGCCTGGGTACTGCGATGTTGGCACGCCAATATCTGTTGGCGAATAACGGTGATTTAGCGCCAGCCCCCAAATCTGAACGTCTGAAACAAGACAGTTGGTATAGCTCAGAAACTCGTGGTAATCCTGCGATATTGCCTCCACAGGCGAGTGGCGAAGACTATGTAAGTTTCATGAAGGAGCTTGAAAAAGAGCCTTCGCTTGGAGCTATGCTAGTGATTCATTCACCTAATCGTCGCTCAAACAGTTCTGAAGTTGCCCAAGCTTTGCTCAAGTATATAAAACGCTCGCGCCGCTTAGTGTTGACCTGTTTTTTGGGTGGGTTGACGACGCAGGACGCGCGAAAATCCTTTGATGGTAGCGGGTTGCTCAATTTCGATTCACCAACCGACGCCGTAAATGCGTTTTTAACGTTGGCCCAGCACACTGCAGCGCAAGAGGCATTAAGGGAAACTCCGACAACAGATGCATTGGACTTCATTCCGGACCGAGCGCAGGCAAAAAGGGTAATATATCAGGCCCGGCAAGAGCGCCGCAGTTACTTGACCTGGCCTGAGTCTAGGTATTTATTGCGTGCCTACGGTTTTAAGCTCGTAGACAGCACGTTTGATACCGATTTTGATCGTTTGCTGAATCGATTAACACCACGATATTTTCCTGCTGCGCTGAGGATCGTACATGAAACCTACAGTTATCCTTTTGCCTACCAGAGCATACCGGCAGCACGATGGCGGGGCGCTAAAATAGAACTGCCCGATGTCGCCGCACTGAATGTTGCACATGAAGAGTTGCTGGCAGAAAAAAAACACCGCTTACCCGATTCGAAGATATTGGGCTGGGCCGTTCAGCCTATGCGTCGAAAGGTAGATGCGCTGCAGTTCAGCCTGGGTATTACAAGAGATGAAACTTACGGCCCCTTGATTTTCTTTGGCGAAGGCGGTTCACATGCCGATATGCTGGCCGATCGCCAGGTGGCATTGGTACCGCTGAATTCATCATTGGCAAAACAGCTCATTCAAAAAACGCATGGCTATGCAGTGCTGTTGGAGCGAAGTAATGATCTGGACAATGATCTGAAGATTTTGATTCAGTATTGCGTGGCATTATCACAAATGGTTATTGATAATCCTCGATTAGCCGGTGTTGAGGTGAACTTGCTACTGCAAAACGATGACATCCCCATTGTTTTAGGAGCCGCAGCATCACTAGGCGAAAAAGTTCGACCGGCACTCAATCCATACCCTGCGGAACTTGAAGAACATGTTACCTTGAAAAACGGTGCAGACGTGCTGATTCGTCCGATCATGGGTGAGGATGAGCCCGAATTGAAAGCGTTTTTCGCCCGTTTCGATTCAGAAGCCCTAAGGCTTCGTTTTTTCTACAGCCGCCTGAAGTTCGAACATCTCGAATTAGCCTACATGAGCCAGATCGACTATCGGCGGGAAATGGTATTTGTGGCGATGGATCAGGGACAGATGATCGGTGAAATGCGGTTATGGTGGGATATCAATCGCAATGAAATTGAATTTGCGATTATGGTTGCACCCGTAGCGCAAGGGACGGGTGTTGCCAGCCTGTTAATGGAAAAAACCTTCCGCTATGCAAAATCTCTGCATGTCAGGACAATTATTGCCGATGTACTCCCTGAGAACACGGCCATGCTAGGTCTGGCGGAGCGCTTCGGCTTTGAAAAAATGATGGAAGATGACATTATGAAAGTTGTCAAACATCTATAAAGGTCCGTTATGCTTTACGAGTTAGGGATGCATCGAATTGAGTTGCCTGGCAAGGTGCCGAAGCCAACGGCAAAGTCACGACTTATCCTCTGGCATGAGAACCAGGTGTTGATGAATGGTGTCGATATCTCTTGGCCTTTCTCGGGTGCGGATATTGACCAGAACCCGTGTGAATTTGTCGGGACGCTGAACGGTAAAGCCTATTTTACCACCACGATCAGGGAACTACCGGCAAAGGCCGATACACGCTCACTGCGGGATATCGCTTTTGTTGGCGAGACTGCTTTCATGTTGTGTGGCCGGGCACGCGCGCATCTCGACTGGCGCACGCAACACAGATTTTGCAGCCAATGCGGCCAGTCCGTTCACCAGGTGGCGCAGGAGTTTGCCATGGAATGTGTTCCATGCCGATTGCGTTTTTATCCCCGGATCTCTCCGTGCATTATTGTGCTAATTACCCATGGTCGGCGCATACTCCTCGCTCAGGGGGAGAAGAATCGCGAGCAGGGCTGGTACAGTACCTTGGCGGGTTTTATCGAGTCGGGTGAGTCAGCCGAGCAGGCGGTTATTCGCGAAGTAAAAGAAGAAGTTAATGTCGATGTTAAAAACATACGTTATTTAAACAGCCAGGCCTGGCCTTTCCCCAATCAGCTCATGCTGGGTTACAGCGCGGAATATGCTGGCGGAGAAATTATTCCGGCGGTAGGGGAAATCGCAGACGCGGCTTGGTTTGACATCGATGAACTGCCCAAACACCCTCCTAGCATTTCAATCGCCGGTTGGATGATTCGACAATTCAGAGAGTCAATTTCAGGCTAGGTGATACTTCTATTTGTGGCTTTGTTGTTTTTTCGCATCTTTGCGTAGGAAATAATAAACGCCACCGAAAAATGCCACCATGAGACCTATAACGCCGACACCCGACAATACGACGATATCTAAATACATAACAATCACCCTGTTTTTGCTTGTGATTTCGCTAGTGTAAGTATTTAGAGGGGAGGTGGTTTGACGTGGGTCAGAAAAAAAACAGCGACTGGCGTCGCTGTTTTTGATTGTTTTATTCGATGCCCAGCTCAACTCGCTCGCATTCGGCTAATGAGGCAATGGACGTTAGCTCCTCAAAATTGCTGATAACAATATCTTTTGCACTGCCGGTGGCTTCCAGTAGTCCCTGTTTCTGAAAGCGAGTAAACACTCGACTGACGGTTTCGACAGCCAATCCTAGATAATTGGCTATATCTGCGCGAGACATGGTCAGGCGGAAGGATGTCCCGGAAAAACCACGCCGTTTGAAGCGAGCGGCCAGGTTAATCAGAAACGACGCAATTCGTTCTTCAGCGCTTTTCTTGCTCAACAGCAGCATCATTTGCTGTTCTTCTCTGAGTTCTTTACTCATCAATCGCATCAACTGTCGGCGTAATTCGGGCATCTTACCGGAGAGTTCATCCAGTTTGTCGACCGGAATCTCACAAACATTGGTTGTTTCTAGGGCTTTTGCTGAAGAAGGGTAAGTAATGGAGTCATAGCTTTCCAGGCCAACCAATTCACTGGCCAGATGGAATCCGGTGATTTGCTCTTCTCCATCATTAGTCAGTGTATAGGTTTTTACTGTGCCTGTTCGAACTGCGAAAACCGCCTTGAATTCATCACCCTGATAAAAAAGGTGCTCACCTTTTTGGACTGGACGGCCTCGCTTAATGATTGAATCCAGAACATCCATATCGTCTACAGAGAGTGCAAGCGGTAAACACAGAGGGTGCAAGCTGCAATTTTTACAGGCGGTTGATAATCCCATTCAAGGACTCCAGCAATTTAAAAACTTGATAAGCATCAATCATACAACAAATATTCTACTGTTGTACCTCAAATGCGGCATCTTTATTGTCAGCGATATCTGACGGTACCCAGGTATTCACTGCAGTTGTCGCCATAGGTGAGTACTCACTTTGCACCTCAATTGTCGTTACCGGGATGCCGGTTGTCGCTAAGGTCTCGAAAGGGAACAGATTACGGTCAGCTAACTGAGAAGGGGATATGTTTGACATCGCCCTGAAAATGTTTTCGACACGCCCTGGAAACTGGGCTTCCCACTCACGGCACATGGCCTTAATGGCCTGTCTTTGCAGGTTTTCCTGTGAACCGCAGAGATTGCACGGGATGATGGGGTAGTTTTGCATTTGTGCAAATCGCTCGATATCCGCTTCTTTGCAATATGCCAACGGCCGGATCAAAATGTTGGTTTTAGAGTCACTGAGCAACTTGGGTGGCATTGCTTTGAGCTTGCCTCCATAGAACATATTCAAAAACAGAGTTTCAATGATATCGTCTCTATGGTGACCCAATGCGACCTTGGTCGCACCTATTTGATCGGCAAAGGCATAAATGGTGCTTCGTCGTAAACGGGAGCAGATTCCACACGTTGTCTTGCCTTCTGGAACGGTTTCTTGAACGATTGAGTAGGTATCTCGTTCGAGAATATGAAAAGGAACACCAATAGATTTTAAATATTCCGGCAATATATGGTCCGGAAAACCGGGTTGTTTCTGGTCCAGGTTGACGGCTACCAAGTCAAAATGAACCGGAGCGCTTTTTTGCAGGCTACGCAAGATGTCGAGCATGGTATAGGAGTCTTTACCACCCGAGAGGCAGACCATGATCTTATCGCCTTCTTCGATCATGTTGTAATCTGCAATCGCTTTTCCGGCCTCGCGGCGCAATCGTTTTTGCAGCTTGTTAAATTCTAATTTGTCTTTGTTTGCCGGATTCTGTGACATGACTATCTTTACTAGACGTTAAATTCGGCGCGTTTTTACCATGCTCGTGCTTGGCAGTAAATGGTTTTTCCGTAACGGAAACAATTACGGGCAACAAGATTGAGCGTTTTCGTTCGCACATGCTTAACTGGTAGGTTTTTCCTATCGGTTAGGCAACTCTGTGCAGTTGCAATATGTCAACCTGATGACAGCGTTTCTTGAGCGCTCGGCGAGGGGTTTGTGGCGCAATTATTTGCCAGGCTCGGTACATTTGTTCAAAAGTGAGTGTGTCATCCGGACGCTTTCCCATTAGTTTAAACATAAGTAACGCAGCTATGGCGGTCGCGTATCCATGGTTCATTGTCAGCTCCAGATCAGGATTTTCCAAAAAACGGTGCTGACTGGCCAGTCCCCGAACTTTGCTCGCCAAAAGAGGGTGATTAACAAGGTAGTGATCCCATAAGTCCCAGTGTTGAGAATGGGAAATTTGATACACACCGTAACCACCTTCAATGGGTTGCTGGCAGTAAGCGGCGGCCGCAAGAAAGGTTTCCAAGTCAGCAGTTGCCAGGTCTAAAAACGTTAAACTGGGTTTTATGATTTGGTTCAGAACAAAATCTATTGAATATTGCATCCTGTCGTCCTCCCAGGAATATGCTTACCGGTATTCTGACACCGTCGGCTGAATGAGAAATGAACAGCAAGAATTGAACCAGCTAACGAAGGTAAGTTAGTAAGTGCTTGGGTTATTGACTGCAGGCATTATTGATCTGGTTACCCTATGTCAGTGATGTCTGAGGGTCGTACGTTGTTTCCAGAGAGTTGGCAGATGTTTTTGCACGAATTGATCGATATGATGGATTCGATCTGAGGACTGCAATGGCCTTGGGTAGAGTGGTTGGTGTCGGTCATTGACCAGGTGCTGCCATTGTTGTGTCAACTGAGTGAATTTCGCCGCAAACTCAGGTCCGTAGTCGAAACAACCATTCAAAATGACATCCAGATAACTTTGTGTTATCGGACGCTCCAAGGTTGGTTCGCCGTGATTGTCACCAACATAGGCCCAGAGTGTGCCCTGAGTCGGTAGTGGCACATCTGTTAGGGCGGTAACTGCAGACCATTCGATGTTGATGCGTTGATAGCCCATTTCCCTCTGATCAAAACGAATCAGATTGTCAGGGTCAACTTGAAAATACACACCGTTACACAGGGATTCCGGTGCTAAGTGTGCACCGACAGCGGTCGCATGCCATTCCGGTGAATGTACCGACCAGCGACGGGCAATTCCTTGAATTTCTATAGGCAATGCCGGTCCGGTAACACCTGTACGGCTGCGACTATCGGCACATATCAGGCTGCCGTAGCCAAAAATGTAATCCATTGGCGATCTTTCCTAATTTGTTAACGGAATGAGAGTAACCATAGCAAAAACAGCCAGCATCAAGGCAAACGTTTTTTTAAACCAAGGATTGATTAACCATGGGCGTACACGTGAAGCAAGCAGGGACGCTCCCAACATGGAAGGAAACGTGCCCAACCCAAAACTAAACATGCTCACGGCGGCGCTGGTGGCGGAAGTCTGGGAAAGGCTGAAAGCAAGCGCCGTGTATACCAGACCACAGGGGATTAACCCCCATAGAAAGCCAAGTGCAATCGACGTTGATAGTTTGTTCACAGGCAATAATCTTCTGGCAGGCTTCTGAGCTAGAGACCATAACGGTTTCCCTATGATTTCGATTCGATTCACGATCGTTGATAGTTCAAGCAGGTAAAGAGCGGTCAGTAATAGGAGACTGGCTGATAGGATTTTCAGTACTGGCAGGAATTGCTCAGGCAAAAGTCCCGCAAGTGCGCCGAAGCTGATGCCAAGTGTCATGTAGGTCCCGAGTCTGCCGATATTGTAGCCGATGGCGATTATCGGCTTGCTGGCATTCAATCCAGCCGCCAGCATCAGACCTCCGCACATCCCCATGCAATGTCCAGAAGAAACCAGCCCTAACAAAAACGCGGCCAGATAATCAGTCATCGTCATTCTTATCTTTAGACGTTGGGATCATATGCTCATCATCGTCAAATAGAATCCGTTGTGCGGGACTGTCCAAGTCATCGTACTGTCCGCTTTTAACTGTCCACCAGAATAGGACGCCCGAGACCGTGAGCAACAAAAGGGTTACCGGTATTAACAGTAATAATATATCCACATTCAATTCCTTAACCTAAGCGCATTTCCCACCACCAGAAGAGAGCTCACGGACATGCCAATAGCGGCCTGCCACGGTGCCACCCAGCCAACGGCAGCGATAGGCAACGCTACAGCATTATAAACTAATGCCCAGCCTAAGTTCTGTCGGATAATTCGCTTAGTTTTCTTCGCCAGTTGCACTGCATAGGCCAAAACTTGCAGGTCACTTGTCAGCATAAGCACGTCGGCTTGCGCCTTGCTCATATCCGTAGCATTCAACATTGCAATTGACACTGGCGCCTTAGCCAGTAATGGTGCGTCGTTCAGCCCGTCACCAACAAAGGCGATGTTTTGATTGTTTAATTGGTTCAGCCACTCAACCTTCTCTTGGGCACTCAAGTGCCCGTAATAGCTGCCTGAAACACCTAGATCAATAAATTGCTTATCTAGATCAGTCGCTGAATCACCGGTCAGTACATGGGTTGTGACGTTCAGTTTCCTAAGTAGGTCAAGCGTGCTTGGGGTCGTAGCGCGGACCTGGTCATCTAATTCAATTATTGCCAAAAGCTGTTGATTGAGAGTCAGGTTCAGGACTTTATTTGAACTGACGACTTGAAGAACTTTTTCTGCTGGGGTCCCTAAGAACCATTTGCCAGCTTCGTTGCTCCCCTCCACACCGATGCCACTGAGGTTGCGAATGCCTTCAATCGGCTCGAACTGATGCTCTGCTGAAGTCCAAGGAAAAGCGCGCGCAATGGGATGTTCGCTGTTTCGCTCAAGTTCAGCACAAATTGCCAAAATCTCATCGTCAGTGAGAGACATGTCCTTGGCCAATGACGTTCTACTGATCTTGATGACGCGAAACTGTCCTTCCGTTAACGTTCCTGTCTTATCGAAGGCAATGGCTTCCAGTGACGCTAACCTTTCGAGTACATAGCCTCGAGTGATCACAAAACCTCTGTTTTTCAGACTTAGCGTGGCTTGCGCCAGGGCGGTTGGGGTGGCCAGAGAAAGCGCACAGGGGCAGGTCACAACCAATACACTGATGACAATCCAATAGGCTCGATCTATATCGACCCACAGCCAAACCAGGCCAATGACGACTGAGATTATGAGCGTAGACCAGATGAACTGCCGAGAACCTTTGTCAGCTAATTCAGCAATTCTGGGCTTTTCAGCACCGGCACGTTCAATCAACGTGCGCAATAAATGGAAGGAATTATTGGAGCCTGTCTCAGCCACGCGAACGGTGACTTTCTGATGTTGATTGATAGTTCCTGCGGACACCGCATCTCCAATCGACTTTGGCACCGATTTGAACTCGCCAGTGAAGCTGGACTCGTCAAACTCGCTTTGACCAGAAGTAATGTGGCCGTCAACGGGGCAGGTTTCACCCGGCATGAGCTGGATAATGTCGTTTGGTTTCAAGTCCTTCATCAAAACTTCACGTGAACCTTCAGACGTTGCAAGCTGACAAGTTTGCGGTAGCTCTTGATGAATGGCATTACCTTGCGTATGAGCCAGGGAACGGGCCCGAAACTCGAGGAAGCGACTCAACACCAGAAAAAAAGTGAACATATTGACCGATTCAAAATAAACCTCTCCATGTCCGGTCACCGTCGCCAGGCAACTTGCAATGAAAGCACTCAAAATTGCAATAGACACGCTGACGTCCATGGACAGATGACGTCCTTTAATGGAGTGCCAGGCCGAGGTGAAAAATGGCCACGCTGAAATAAAGATGACCGGAAGTGTGAGCACCAGTGATGTCCACCAAAGCCAGCGCTCATGTTGTTGTGTGATATCCCCTGAATACAGGGCGACGGCATTCATCATCGCTTGCATCATGCCAATTCCGGCGACACCAAGTCTGAAAATGTACTTTCGCTGAGTTCGATGACGGATTTGTTCTTCTTCATCCGGTAGAAATGGGCTTGCCTTGTAGCCAATTAGAAATAACGCTTGAAAGACATTGGACAGGCGACAGGTAGAATCATCCCATTGAATACTAAGCCGGTGGGTACTCGCATTAACCGTTGCCGATGTAACCCCCGTTAGCTGAAGTAGTCGCTTTTCAATGAGCCAGGTACAGGCCGAACAACTGATTCCTTCGATGATCAGTATGCATGACTTGAGCTTCTCACCCTGTCTTTGGACAAATTCTGCCTGGGTGTCATCACGGTCGTAATGGAGAAAGGAAGACTGCCCCACACTGGTGAGCCAGTTTTCGACAGGGTGTTGGTCGGGTTGGTGGAATTTGTAGTATTCCGCCAAGCCTGCGTCAACAATGGTTTTTGCAGCCGACTGACAGCCTGCACAGCAGAAATATCGGCATTCATTATGAATTGTCAACGTGTAGGGTTGGCGCGGGTTTGGTAACCCGCAGTGAAAACAGGTTGGTTCGTTCATTCCTGTTTAGGGTTAAGCTCGATCTGAGAATTTAATGGCGGCACCATGCCATTATAATGTAGACGCCAGCCCTGCTCTGTATCGATGGGTTGTAACAACAGTTGCCGGTTTCCGGCTACCGGTTCCGGTAATGTTCCAAAATACGTTCCCAACCCTTGGTGATCCAACGTGACAGTTACATCAAATGCTTTGGACGTGGGAAATGCAATCAGCAACTCCAAGCTTTCCGGCATCGGCGCCAGTTGCCCGGTTAGCTTAACCTTAAGATTATTTTGCTGCCAGAACAGCGAAGCGCCCAATTGGTGTGACCGAGCGAAATCATCTTCAGCTGTTCGCTCAACATAACCTTTACCATCTTTGTAGGGGTTATCGATGATAACGCCGTCACTGGTTACGATGGCCAGGTACAGCATAAAGAAGCCAGCACCCATAACGATGAAAAGCGGCGTTAAAATAAACCACAGCCAAAACTGTTTATACCAAGGGCCTTCAATTGTAGACACGTTATACCTCTATTTTAAAAATTAGCGGGCCCGAAGAACCGACTTTCTTCTGTCGTTTTTAAGCGGTTGTCTGAGTCGCTGACAATCGTAAATTCAATTTTGTTGGTCGGTAATGTATTCATCTCTTTTGGCAGCAGCAGGATTGTAGGTACTGTTGCTGAGTCACCGCCACTGACGACAATGCTTTGGCTGCTCCCGAACTTGAGACCTTCCATCCCAGAAACACTGATTGAGAACGTTTGCGGTTCTTCAGTCATGTTGGCGATCTTGAGTAAATAGTTATTCTGAATCAGGTTGTCTGCCGTAATCTGGTGCAAAGCCCCTCGATCCCGAATGATGTCCAGTTCAATCGGTACGCGCGAAATAAGGACCGTTGAAAAAGCAATGATCATGATGGTCAACGCCGCAAAATAGCCAATCAAACGTGGTCTCAGCAAGTGGGTTTTACCGCCCTCCAAGCTGTTCTCTGTGGTGTAACGGACCAGACCTTTTTCGTAACCCATTTTTTCCATGACACTGTCGCAGGCATCGACACAGGCTGCGCAACCAATACACTCGTACTGCAGCCCATCACGGATATCAATACCGGTCGGACAAACCTGAACACATAAATCACAATCGATGCAGTCGCCTAATCCGAGCTCTGCAGGAGGAATGCCTCGTTTGCGAGCGCCGCGCTCTTCACCGCGTTTATTATCGTAACTGACGATGAGGGTATCTCGATCAAACATAACCGATTGGAAGCGTGCGTACGGACACATATAGATGCAGACCTGCTCTCTCAACCAACCTGCGTTTCCGTAGGTGGCCAGCGTGAAGAACGCGATCCAGAAAATGACCCAGCCATGTGCGGTAAAATTAGCCAGATCTGGTAACAGCTGTTTAATAGGGGTGAAGTAGCCGACAAAGGTGATGGCCGTTACCAGGGCAACCAGAACCCACAACAGGTGTTTAGCTGCCTTGCGCAGAATTTTGTTTAACGTAACGTCCTGTTTATCGAGTTTGATCCGTGCGTTACGTTTGCCTTCCGTTTTTTCTTCGATGAACAGAAAAATCCACGTCCAGACACTTTGTGGACAGGTATAGCCGCACCAAATGCGGCCAGCAAAAACAGTAATAAAAAAAAGTGCAAATGCAGAAATAATGAGCGCCCAACTGAGCAGAATAAAATCCTGTGGCCAGAATGTGACACCGAAGATGTGAAATTGTCTTTTAGGCAGGTCGAACAGAACCGCTTGACGTCCGTCCCAGTCTAACCAGAGTATGCCGAAATAAGCCGCAAACAGAAACAACCCACCAAAGAAGCGCAGATTACGAAAATAGCCCTTAATGCGTCGGACATAAATTTTGTCTCTGGATTGATATAAATCCGTGGCAATAAGTTGGCTGCTATCTTGATCAGATTTTATTTCAGACATGAATGGACCGCTAAGACTTAATCATTCAAAAACAGCTATTTTAAAGATGCTTTTGGATGACTAAAAGGGAGGCAGAGCCTCCCATACAGTTTAATTACTCAGACTGTAAATATAACCAGCTAGAAGATGCACTTTTTCCGGCCCCAGAATATCTTTCCAGGCAGGCATGTTGCCGGCACGGCCGTTGTTAAGTGTCGTGATGATGTCACGTTTCAGATCCTGGTTCGGCAAATCATATAACCAGATGTTGTCGGTTAGATTTGGTGCGCCGATTCCTTGATTGCCTTTGCCGTCGGCACCGTGACACGCACTGCACATCTGAGCGAAGATGACCTGACCATTTTTGGCCGCTTCTTCGTCATAGTCGTTGCCCGAGATTTGCAAAACGTACTCAGTAACGGCGGTGACACCATTAGCCCCTAACGTATCTTTCCAGGCAGGCATTTGGCCACGGCGACCCACTTCTAAAGATGTTTTGATTGCATCACCGCTACCACCGTATAACCAGTCGTTATCCGTTAGGTTTGGAAACCCATAATAACCTTGCGCGGTTTGACCGTGACAAAGGGCACAGTTGTTCAGAAACAATTGCTGACCCATACGTACGGCCTGTTGATTGTCTTTCAACTCTTCTACCGGAATGCTTGCAAATCGTTCAAATATTTCGCCATATTTGGCATCGTGTGCGGCAGTTTCATCGGCTAATTGCTGGGTTGATGACCAACCACTGCCTTTGTAGTTGCCCAAGCCATACCAAGCCAGGTACACCACGCCGAATGCAATAGAAATCCAGAACATGGACAACCACCATTTAGGCATTGGCTTGTTGTATTCTTCGATGCCGTCGAAGCTATGTCCCGTCGTTTCTTCCGGGTCAGTGGTTCCTGGCATTCTTCGGGTAAAGTGAATGAGGGCGACCAATCCCAACAGGGTGATGCCTGTCAGTACAAAAATGTAGGCGGTCCAGAAATTTGTCATTCTTTTTCTCCTGAATTGCGCTCTTCTTTTGCCTCGTCATCAGCAAAAGGAAGGTTGGCTGCTTCTTCAAATCGTTTTTTATTTTTACTGCTGTAAGCCCAAATAACGACGACTAAAAAAGCAACGGTGGTCAGTACCGTTGCGAGCGCTTGTAAATCTGCTTTATCCATGGTTATCGTCCGGTCACAACTGTGCCGAGATGTTGTAAATACTCAACCAGCGCATCAATCTCTTTGATGCCGTCGGTTTCCGCCGCAGCGGTTTCAATATCCGCGTCAGAGTAAGGTACACCCAAGCGTTGTAGTGCTTTAAGTTTGTTTGGAGTCTTAGAGCCATCGACTGTATTTTCGAACAACCAAGGGAACGCAGGCATATTAGACTCCGGTACGACTGACCGAGGGTCATACAGATGCGCTTTGTGCCATTCATCACTATAACGGCCGCCGACGCGCGCTAAATCCGGACCTGTACGTTTAGAGCCCCACTGGAAGGTGTAGTCATAAACGGTTTCACCGGCTTGAGTATATTCGCCATAACGTTCAACTTCAGCTCGCAGTGGTCTGACCATCTGCGTGTGGCAGTTGTAGCAGCCTTCGCGGATGTATATGTCTCTTCCTTCTAGCTGCACCGGAGTGTAAGGCTCCAGACCCGCAACGGGTTGTGTTGTATCTTTAATAAAAAACAAAGGAACGATTTCGACCAGCCCACCAAAGCTGATTGCAACTGCAATCAGAATGGTCATCAGGCCAACGTTTTTTTCAATTTTTTCGTGTTGCATAATCTGATCTCGCTCCCTTAAGCTGCTGAAGCTGCTGAAACAGCTTCTTCTTGGTCGCTGTTGCGGATGGTTAGCCAAACATTGATGGCCATCAGAATCATACCTGAAAGGAAAATAGTACCGCCGATCAAGCGGATCACATATCCAGGCCAACTGGCTTCAACACTCTGAACAAAACTGTATGCAAGTGTTCCGTCGTTGTTGATTGCGCGCCACATTAAGCCCTGCATGATGCCGTTCACCCACATGGAGGCGATGTAAAGAACGGTACCTATGGTGGCTAGCCAAAAATGAACATTTATCCAGTCAACCGAGTGCATTTGCGCACGCCCCCACAGCTTAGGAATCGTGTGATACATAGCACCGATAGAAATCATCGCCACCCAACCCAGAGCGCCAGCATGCACGTGGCCAATGGTCCAGTCAGTATTATGGGATAAAGCGTTGACTGTTTTAATCGACATCATCGGACCTTCAAAAGTCGACATGCCATAGAATGACAGAGATACGACCAAAAAGCGCAGAATCGGGTCATTGCGCAATTTATGCCATGCACCAGATAGTGTCATCATGCCGTTGATCATGCCTCCCCAGCTTGGCGCCAGCAGAATCAAAGACATTATCATACCTAGGTTTTGTGCCCAGTCAGGCAAAGCTGAGTAGTGCAGGTGGTGGCCGCCAGCCCACATGTATACGGCGATTAATGCCCAGAAATGCACAATCGATAAACGGTAAGAATAAACAGGCCGTCCGGCTTGTTTCGGTACGTAATAGTACATCATGCCCAAGAAGCCAGCGGTCAGGAAGAACCCTACGGCATTGTGTCCATACCACCATTGCACCATGGCATCCATTGTTCCTGGATAGGCTGAATAGGCGTGCAGCAAACTGGTTGGCATGGCTGCGCTGTTTACTACGTGCAAAACAGCGACGGTTAGAATAAATGCCAGGTAAAACCAGTTGCCAACATAAATGTGGGGAGTTTTGCGGCGCATAATAGTGCCGACAAAAACAAGCAGGTAAGAGACCCAGACTAATGTAATAGCAATATCAATGGGCCAAATAAGTTCAGCGTATTCTTTACCTGCGGTCAAGCCCAAAGGCAAAGTGATCACTGCAGAAACGATAATGGCCTGCCAGCCCCAGAATGTGAATTTCACCAGGGGTGCAAACGCGAGGCGCGCTTGGGTTGTTCTTTGCACAACATAATAAGACGTCGCAAATAAGGCACAGCCACCGAAGGCGAAAATCACCGCATTGGTATGCAGGGGACGTAAACGACCAAAGTGAAAGTATGGGCCGAAGTTTAATTCTGGAAAGGCCATTTGCGCGGCGATGATGACACCCACCAACATGCCAATGACCCCCCAGACTACAGTCATGACTGAGAACTGGCGAACTACAGTGTAGTTGTAAGTTTCAGTCGCTTGGGGAGAAGGAGTTGCATTGCTCATTTATTCGTTTCCAATCGCTTTTTTTAATAGGGGGAAGACTGAATCCGGCGCAAGTATGCTGTCAGTGTCAGTATTTTGCAAATGACATATATCAAATAAACAGTTGGAATTTCTTTACTTTAAAAAACCAGGTGATCTAACCGTTTGGTTGTCGGTTTTATCGCTGTTATTTGCTTGCTTGATATTCACTATAGATGAAAAAACGCTCACGGAAAGTGAGCGTTTATTGGTCAGGCTGTTTGGCTTCGCTTTAGCCGGATCTGATCGATGTGTTGGCCGCGTTGCATTAATGATTGTGCTCGCGCATCCAATGCAATGCCGTGCCGTGCGCTTTTTAGTCGCACCGGTGTATTGCTGGCGCAATAGCCTTTGTGAGTGATCAGTGAGTCATTGTCAGAGGTGGATATCAGTAGTGCTTCAGATATGCGGTCGCGCACACGCACAGTAACCGGTTGCAAATTGCCGACGACGTATTCAACCCCAAAGACAATGGCATCACCGGCCCTTTTTAGCCACCGCACAATGGCCAGTTTTCCACTTGAGTCTGCGGTCTGGTGGTGCATGACAACATCACCAACAGATAATGCTTGCGCCTCCTGCCAATGATTAATACGAACACAGGCTCCTGTTTTGCTGACATTAATTGTCTGGCTGAGGATGAGCTTTTCAAGCACTGAGGCGGGTGATCGCAAATAACTGTGAATCGTGTTTAACCCAAGTGCTGTTTTGGCTTCAATAGCACAGGGAGCGCGTTCAAATCGGCGGCTGGTGGATTGTTTCCAGGCCATTAATGCTTTTTTTAATGCCATAAAAGCATCGATATTGTCAGCGGTTAAGGTGAAGCCAATCTTTTCAGCGGCTGTGCCGTTGCGCAGTTGACTCATATGCTGTCGCGCCTGTTCAATTATAGGAAGAGGGTTAACGACGCGAATGTTCTCATCATTCCCAGACCCCTGTACCTGTCGGGCAGAGAGTACTCCGGATACCGCTTCCAAATCGACGTAGAAGTAATGAGTATTGAATTCGCGGCTTTCCTGGTGATGCAGTTGCGCACGGAAGGCCCATTTTCGAAGGTAGCTGTCAATGAGCTTCAGCTCCTGGTCATTAAGGTGTTCAGGCTGGGCGGCTTGAAACAGAAGTGCTTGTTTATATCGGCTTTCAATGTCTCGATTGTCAGGCTTATTGCTGTGGAAATCTGTCAGGTAACGTGCCTCAGCGTAGTGATAGAGCCGATTTATTTCAGCCCAGATTACCCCGGGTTGTACGCGATGTTGTTCACTGTAATCTTGCAATTGCTCGCACATGGCCGATATCGCCCAATAGACGAAATTAGCCAACTCTTCTTTTGAGTGTGGAACGGCGTCACGTAATAGAAGCTTGGTGGCGTAGGAAAACTCACGGTTGAGTTCGGGCAGTTCATTCAGTTGGTTGGCGTTTAACACTAACTCGCCCGTGCGAACCTGGCCAATAAACAGTAGGTATTGATTGATCAGTCCTTCCGTCAGATTAAGCCTCGCATCACCATTTAAAGGCATGCGGTTCAAGTTGTGTAAGTTGGTCGACACTTTACTAAAGTGACTTTCAAAATCCGCAACATTCAAAACTTGATTCACCAAAACGTCGCGGTATAGGGCCGTTGTTTCGCGACTGATGTGCAGGTTCTGTTTGGGCATGGTGAGTCGTAGCGCTGCAATGCTCATATGCCTTCCCTCCAGATAAAGTTATCTGGCTATAAATGTAGTTGGTTTATTTTGCTGTGAAGTTATTAATCTCTCTTTTGAGACCTTCCTCACACTTTTACCAATGTTCAGGTGGCTTTGAGGGGTATTTAACAGTGTTTAGTCGCATCAAGGGGGGCGAATGCCTTTTCTTTGTTGCGTGGGGCTTATTAATCCACTTTCCAGTTGACGGGCAATTTATTGGGTGGTCTGTTTGTGGTGGTAGCGTCTTAAAAAAATGCTGTTAACATGCCTTCAGGGATTGATCGATTGCAAAAGGTTGAATGATGCAAAAATGTGTTAAAGCATGGGTTTACGGGAAGGTGCAGGGCGTCGGATACCGGATGTTTTGCAAGCGTAAGGCAAAAGAGATAGGGCTGGTGGGCTATGCACTGAATTTGCAAGACGGTCGAGTTGAAGTGCTGATGTGCGGAGAGGAGGAAGGCATTCAGTTGATGATCGAGTCGTTGCATCAGGGGCCGGCTTTTGCGCAGGTTCTGGGAGTGGATGTCGAGCCGTGCGAAAAACAGGTAGCTACTGGGTTTATGACTGGATGATCGACTTCGTCAATCAGTCCCCTATGCGCCAGTATTTGTTCCAATAGGTTAACACGCGTTTTGGATACCAGGTTTGTCCTCGGCTGCCGTTATATCTTGCCAGGGCACGAATCATACTGCCGTCCTCGACATCTAAATAGTGAGCCAAAATTGTCGTTCCGTAACGCAGATTTGTGGCTACTTCCATTAAGTTATCGTCTTCGCGACCAATCTCTTTTTTCCAGAAGGGCATTATTTGCATCATACCGCGCGCACCCGCATAGGATATAGCGTAGTTGTCAAAAGCACTCTCCACTTGAATTAATGCCAATACTAAACCCGGCTCTAGACCGGCGCGAGTCGCTTCAGCGTGAATCATTTTCAGCAATTCGATACGCTGGTCCGCATCGTCAATCCAGCGACTCAAGGGGGCGGACATGCTTGCGAGCCATACCTGGCCGACGTATTCATCTTCGAATGTGTGCGGCTGATTAAATGCTTTTTGCAGTGCTTGAACCAATTCAGGATTGCTGTCTACGGCAAAACAGACAGGCGATGAGAATAGCCAGAAGCTGATAAACCAGATACTGAATGTTTTGTTTAGAGTCATAAATGAACAATTTTAAGTAATTTCAAGTGGTTACATATTAACAGACTTGGCTAAATGTACACGAATGGGTTAATTCTTAGCGCATTCTTTGTATAATGCCTGCCTTTTTGCAAATTGATTATTTGGATCGGGATAAACCATGCGAAGCCAGTATTGTGGAGAGTTAGATAGCTCATTTATTGATCAGACCGTGACGATTTCCGGTTGGGTCCATCGTCGCCGTGACCATGGTGGCGTTATTTTTCTCGACGTTCGCGATCGGGAAGGCATTATGCAGGTCGTGTTTGATCCCGATGCGGAAGCCAGTTTTGCCATTGCTGACCGCGTGCGCTCAGAATATGTGGTTGAAATTACCGGTTTGGTGCGTGCTCGTCCGGAAGGCACGGTAAATGCCAACATGCGGACGGGTGAAGTTGAAATGCTGGGTCGCGAAATTGCCGTACTGAACAAGGCTGCGACACCGCCATTCCCATTAGACGAGTATTCGGGCGTTGGTGAAGATGTGCGCCTGAAATATCGTTATATGGATTTGCGTCGGCCGGAAATGCAGCAAAAGCTCATTCTGCGTTCGCGTATCACCTCCAGTATCCGTCGCGCTTTGGAAGATCAGGGTTTTATCGATATTGAAACGCCTATCCTGAACCGTGCGACACCGGAAGGCGCGCGTGATTATCTGGTGCCTTCGCGTACCCATCCTGGCTCGTTTTTCTCATTGCCACAGTCACCGCAGCTGTTTAAGCAGTTGTTAATGGTGTCCGGTTTTGACCGCTATTATCAGATCGCAAAATGTTTCCGTGACGAAGACCTGCGTGCCGACCGTCAACCCGAGTTCACCCAGATCGATATTGAAACCTCGTTTATGGATGAAGAAGGCATCATGGCGATTACCGAAACCATGATTCGCAAGCTGTTTAAAGAAGTTCTGGACGTGGAGTTTGATACCTTCCCACGGATGCCATTCTCGGAAGCGATGGAACGGTTCGGCAGCGATAAGCCCGATTTGCGAATTCCTTTAGAGTTAGTCACCGTCAGCGATTTGATGGAAACCGTCGAATTTAAGGTGTTTTCCGGTCCAGCGAAAGATTCTCAAGGTCGCGTAGCGGCGTTGAAAGTGCCTGGCGGTAACAGTTTAACGCGTAAGCAGATCGATGATTACACGAAATACGTCGGCGTTTATGGTGCTAAGGGTCTTGCCTACATTAAAGTCAACGACATGTCTGACTTAGAAGAAGGTTTGCAATCACCCATTGTTAAGTTCTTGCCAGTGGACGTGCGCAAGGCGTTGTTGGAGCGATTGTCTGCTGAAAATGGCGATCTGATTTTCTTCGGTGCCGATAAAGCCAAGATCGTAAACGATGCGCTCGGCGCGCTGCGCTGCAAAATTGGTGCGGACATGAACCTGTACACCAAAGAGTGGGCACCAATGTGGGTGGTGGACTTCCCAATGTTTGAAGAAAACGGTGATGTGCGCCTGACTGCTCTGCACCATCCGTTTACGATGCCATCCTGTTCCATTGAGGAGTTGCAGGCAAACCCAGCGGCAGCGTTGTCGAAAGCCTACGATATGGTGTTGAACGGCGTTGAATTGGGCGGTGGTTCGATACGTATTCATCAGGAAGAAATGCAAAACGCGGTCTTCGATGTGTTGAAAATAGACAAAGAAGAACAAGAAGAGAAATTTGGCTTCTTGCTGTCGGCACTGCGCTACGGTGCGCCACCACATGGTGGTTTGGCCTTTGGTCTGGATCGCTTGGTGATGCTGATGACAGGGTCCGAGTCGATTCGCGAAGTCATTGCCTTTCCTAAAACGCAGACTGCGGCTTGTGTCATGACGCATGCGCCGGGTCAGGTTGAACCTGAGCAATTGAAAGAGTTGCACATTCGGGTGCGAAAACCGCAATCTGAATCTTAAAATTGCCAATGAGTGCACGATAAAATTGGGAGCCGAGTGCTCCCAGTTTTTTTGGAGAAACCCATTAACGAGTCGTCAACTGTAGCATTATTAAGGGGGAAACGACGTGGCAGGTCACAGTAAATGGGCAAATATTCGTCACCGTAAGGCAGCCCAGGATGCCAAACGTGGAAAAATATTTACCAAGATTATCCGGGAGTTAGTGGTCGCCGCTAAATCGGGTGGACCGAATCCGGAAGACAATCCGACGTTGCGCAGCGTGGTCGATAAAGCACTCAGTGCCAACATGAAGCGCGATACTATCGACAAAGCAATCGCTCGTGGTGCCGGTGCCGGAGATGGTGAGAATTTTGAAGCCATGACCTATGAAGGCTACGGTGTCGCCGGGGTGGCCATCTATGTTAAATGTCTCTCAGATAACCGCAACAGGACGGTCGGGGAAATTCGGCACGCTTTTTCCAAGACGGGTGGTAATTTAGGTACCGATGGTTCAGTTGCCTACCTGTTCTCCAATGCGGGTCAGTTGTTTGTTGAGCAGGCCGATGAGGACGCGTTGATGGAAGTGGCACTGGAAGCTGGGGCCGAAGATGTAATCGCCAATGACGATGGCAGTTTCGAGATTCGCACCGCCGCCGAAGAGTTTGTTACAGTAAAGCGCGCGCTTATTGAAGCCGGATACGAGCCGGAAGGCGAAGTGACTATGATTCCATCGACGGAAACGGAAGTCAGTGGGGATGACGCTGAAAAGGTACAGAGGCTGATTGATATGCTGGAAGACCTTGATGACGTTCAATCCGTATACACTAATGCGTCCTTTCACGACGCATAATCAGGGCACAGATTTTGACACTCATTTTGGGTATTGACCCGGGATCACGAAAAACAGGGTTTGGCATCATCAATCAGGTGGGTGCGAAAATCGAGTATGTCACCAGTGGCGTCATCCGGGTGCATAAAGAACCGTCTTTGGCGTTGCGACTGGATCTTATTTACAGCAGTATTAGCGAAATTATCGAACAGTACGCCCCAGCCTGTATGGCTATTGAGCAGGTGTTTATGGGGCGGGGTCCCGATTCCGCCCTGAAGTTAGGGCAGGCGAGGGGGGCGGCCATTGTTGCGGGTACTCAGGCTAAGTTGGATATTCATGAATACGCGGCTCGCAAAGTAAAGCAGGCCGTGGTTGGAAACGGAAACGCCAACAAAGATCAGATGGGGTACATGGTTCAGTTTCTGTTGAAGCTGCCAGGTGTGCCGCAGGAAGATGCTGCAGATGCGCTCGCTATTGCTCTGTGTCACAGCTACACCTTCGCTGGTTTGGTGAATATTGCCGGCGCTACTCATTCTCGTCGTGGGCGATACGTCTGATGCATTTACTTTATTGGATTGAATTATTCGGCGTTGTCGTCTTCGCAATGGCCGGTGCCATTGAGGCTGCACGTAATCGTTTTGACCTGTTTGGCGTTTTGGTGCTGGCATTTGTCTCTGCGCTCGGTGGGGGTACATTGAGGGATCTGTTGCTGGATATCTCGCCGCTGGCCTGGATTCGAGATTTGACCTTGGCGTATGTTGCCCTGATCTCCGGGTTTGCGATGTTTTTGCTGGCGAAATTTGTCCGAATACCTTTTCGTATGTTGTTGTATGCGGATGCCATTGGATTGGCTGCTTTTACAGTCAGTGGGACCCAGGTTTCTATTAATATGGGGTTGCCGGGTCTGGTTGTGGTTATGATGGGTATGGCGTCAGGCATTTTCGGCGGAATTATACGCGATATCATGGCAAATGAGATTCCGCTTATTTTTCGGCGTGATGTGTACGCTACCGCATCGCTCGTTGGCGCAGTCTGGGTTTACTGGAGTCAAGTGCACCAGCTGAGTCCAGCGGTTTCCATAATGGTTGGTTTCCTGTTGATTATGCTCATTCGTTTTGCTGCCATACGTTGGCATTTATCGCTACCTAGTTTTCTGAATACTGCCTCGTATCGCAAAGAAAACCACCCGGAGGAATTATGATTGGACGCATTCAGGGCACATTGATTGAAAATAAACCGCCCGAAATATTGGTTGATATTCATGGGCTCGGCTATGAGCTGCAGTGTCCTCTTTCGACTATTTTTTCGTTACCCGCGGTGGGCGACATTGTAACTTTGCACACTCACCTAGCGGTCAGAGAAGATGCACATGTGTTGTATGGCTTTTCGACACACCAGGAACGAACATTGTTTCGTGTGCTGATAAAGATCAGTGGTGTCGGACCTAAGTTGGCATTGGCTATTCTGAGCGGTATGGAAACGGAGCGTTTCATCCGCTCTATTCAGGATCAGGATCCGGGCGCGTTGGTTAAAATTCCAGGTGTCGGCAAAAAAACGGCGGAACGACTAATTGTTGAAATGAAAGATAAGCTTAACGCACTGGGGGCCGCGGGCTCTATGTTGATCACGCCACTGGAAGCTCAAGTTGATCGGGTGCAGCGTGTGGATGCTTTGCAGGATGCGGAAAGCGCACTCATTGCCTTGGGCTATAAGCCCGCTCAGGCTTCTAAGGCGGTCACGCAGGTGGCTTTGGATGGCATGTCATCAGAAGATATCATCCGTAGCGCACTAAAGGCTATGTAAGGGTTCGTTATGATCGAAACAGATCGCTTTGTCAGTCCTGAAATTGAATCGCCACGTGAAGTGCAGCATGATCGGGCAATCCGTCCAGTCAATTTGGCTGAGTATATTGGTCAGCCTATTGTAAAAGAAAAGATGGAAATCTTTCTTGGTGCTGCCCGCAAGCGCGAAGAGCCGTTGGATCACACCTTAATATTTGGACCTCCAGGGCTGGGTAAAACAACATTAGCGAATATTATCGCCAATGAAATGGGTGTAAATATTAAAACGACGTCCGGTCCAGTATTGGAAAAGGCGGGCGATCTGGCTGCGATGCTGACCAATCTTGAAGAGGGTGATGTTCTTTTTATTGACGAAATTCATCGTTTGTCGCCACATATCGAGGAAGTTCTATATCCCGCCATGGAAGATTATCAACTGGATATTATGATTGGCGAAGGCCCCGCAGCACGAAGTATTAAGTTAGAGTTGCCACCCTTTACGCTGGTCGGCGCTACGACTCGTGCCGGTCTACTGACATCTCCGTTGCGCGATCGCTTTGGTATCGTTGAACGCCTCGAGTTTTATTCAACGGACGATCTGGCCAAGATAGTAACTCGCTCTGCAAAAAAATTGAATGTAGGCGTCGATGCGCATGGCGCGCAGGAAATAGCGCGTCGTTCTCGGGGGACGCCCCGTATTGCCAACCGCTTGTTGCGCCGGGTTCGCGATTTCGCTGACGTGAAGTTTGATGGGAAGGTGAATGCGGATGTGGCAGATCGCGCGCTGAATATGTTGCATGTCGACAAAGCCGGATTTGATCACCTTGATCGTCGCATGATGTTAGCCTTGATTGAAAAGTTTGGCGGTGGTCCGGCCGGAATCGAAAACATTGCCGCAGCGCTCAGTGAAGAGCGGGACACGCTGGAAGATGTGGTCGAGCCCTATCTGATTCAGCAGGGCTATTTAATTCGTACACCGAGGGGGCGCGTAGTGACTGATCTGGCATATTTGCATTTTGATTTAAACCCGAATAAAGACTACTGAGTAAACCTGTTCAGACCATGGCCTGAGATTAACAGGCCGTAACTGAGTGAAAAGGCTTTGAAAAGTCGACAGACCCTGAATTAAGTTACTGGAATTTAACGGTTTTATTCTTTAGCCTACTGGGAAAATAACTCGAAGTAGGAACCCTCCTGTGGCTGAACAGCTATCGTACTGGCAACTCATTGTAGATGCCTCCCTCCTTGTGAAACTGGTGATGTTAACGCTCGTTGGGCTGTCAGTGGCCACTTGGGTCTTTATTTTTGAGCGCCGTAACGTCATGAACGATACGCTCAAAAAGTTCACTGCTTTTGAGGAGCGTTTCTGGTCCGGTATCGATCTGGCGCACCTGTATCGGCAGATCAATGCCAATCCAGAAGACAACAACGCCGGTGAAGCCGTCTTTCGGGCCGGTTTCAAAGAATTTTCCAGGATGCGCCAGCAAAATGTGACCGATGCTGACGGCATTATGGCCGGATGCCAGCGGGCAATGCGTGTTGCCGTCAGTAAGGAAGGGGAAAGGCTTGATGCGCACCTGTCGTTTATGGCAACTGTCGGGTCTACCAGCCCTTATATCGGTTTGTTTGGCACCGTATGGGGTATCATGAATGCGTTTTTGGGACTGGCTTCGGTGACTCAAGTCTCACTCGCGACGGTTGCTCCGGGTATTGCGGAAGCCCTGATTGCGACAGCAATGGGTTTATTTGCCGCCATTCCTGCGGTTATTGCCTATAACCGCTATTCGGCTCGCAGCGATAAAATTATGACGAATCTGGAAATGTTCGCAGAAGAATTCTCTGCCATTTTGCATCGTCAGGCCCATTTATTGGCCAGCCAACAACGCAAGCAGGACTGATCATGAAATTGCGCAGCCGGCGAAAACCTGTTTCCGATATGAACGTTGTGCCCTATATCGACGTTATGCTCGTGCTGTTAATTATTTTTATGGTGACAGCCCCTATGCTGGTGCAGGGCGTTAATGTGGATGTGCCGAAGGTTTCTTCCGCACCACTACAAGTTGATGAACGGCAGCAGCACCTGATTATTGCATTGACCAAAGAGGGTAAAGCCTATATTGAGCGGGGAGAAGACAAGCCTGCTGAAGTGGACGATAAATCCATTGCCACCTTTGTCGGGGGTGTGCTGAGTGCTGAGCCGGGCTTGCACGTGTTATTACGTGCGGATCAATCCGTTAACTACGGTCGTGTGATGCAGGTTATGTCCAGTTTGCAGGCTGCGGGAATGAATTCTGTTGGCTTGATCACTGAGGCGCCAGATGAATAACATGGCCTCGGGTGACACCGGTCAGAATTTAAGTCTGCCGATCATTGGTGCCGTCGCGGTCCACCTGGTGGTGTTTACGTTGCTGATTGGTTCCTGGTCTTTTTCGTACAGTAAGCCGAAAACGTTCGAAATACCCAAGAGCATAAAAGCTGAGTTGGTGGTGTTGGAGAAACCGAAACCTGTTCAGGAAAAACCCGTCGTTACCCAGCCAAAACCACAGCCAAAACCCGAGACCGTTTCTAAGCCAAAGCCTAAAGCTGAGACAAAGCCGGTTGTGCAGCCAAAAACAGAAGCGAAACCTGTGCTGCCAAAGCCTGTTGAGCCAAAACCGAATACGGTGAATGTCAGTAAGCCAGCAGAAACCAAGCCAGCTGTTGTCGAAACGCCAAAACAAACCGAAACGAAGCCAGAAACCGCCCCGGCGGAAGATCTGTTCGAAAATTTGTTGGCTGAAATGGCTGCTGAAGACAGCGCGATTCAGGAGCAGATTGAGGCGATTGAACAATCGCAAATCCGGCAAGCAGAAATAGCGGCGCAAGTATCTGATTACATTGTGGTCATTACCCAGCAGGTAGAAGAAAAGTGGTCGCGTCCAGTGGAATTGCGGTTGATGGATTTGAGCAATATCGAAGCGGTCGTCGCGGTTGAGATTCTGCCGACCGGTGAATTGCAGAGTGCCACTGTGGTGCAACCTAGTGGTAATGAAAATTATGATCAATCGGTGTTGCGTGCAATCGAAAAAGTTCGCCGTTTTACCGTGCCGCAAGACAGTGAAGTTTTTGAAGCCGGTGGCTTTCGTAAACTGAATATTACCTTCAGACCAGAGGATTTAATGAAACCATGAGCCTACTTCGACAAATGAAAGCAGGACTATCCATTATTTGCTTATTGCTCCCATTAATGGCCAGTGCCGATCTGGATATCGTGGTTACCAAAGGATATGACTCAAAAACCAAGGTCGCTATCGTGCCATTTTTCTGGGAGGGCTCTGATCTTTTACCGGAAAAAGTGGAAAACATCATCACCAATAACCTGGTGCGAACAGGTCGTTTTGAGCCATTGCCAGCCGCGCGCATGCTCAGTCAGCCGTTCAGTGAGGAAGGGATCTTTTTCCGTGATTGGCGGTTGCTCGGCCAGGAATTTTTAATCATTGGTCACCTGAAGCCCTTTGGTGATGCCAAGCTTGAAGCGGAAATTGCCTTATACGATGTGGTGAAAAACCGCCGTATTGTCCGGGTGACTCAGGTAATCGGTGTGCATCAGTTAAGGGATTTTGGTCATTCACTGTCAGATCTGTTCTATGAGCGCATGACCGGTGTTAAAGGCATATTCTCCACACGCATTGCCTTTGTCACCCGCAAGATCGTTAATGACAATCAATACGATTACCGCCTGCAGATAGCCGATGCCGATGGGCAGCGCGCTCGCACCGTTTATCGTTCGAACGAACCGATTATTTCTGTTGCTTGGTCAAATGATGGTGGCAAGTTGGCGTTTGCCAACAAAGTTGGTGATCGCTGGACCATTTTTATTCAGGATCTTAAGAGTGGACAGGTGAATTCGATTTCGGATGCGCGGGGCTACACCAGTTCTCCTTCATTCTCGCCTGACGGCCGGTACCTGGCTTACGTGTCGAGTTACCGCAACAGTCCAGAGATTTATTTGTACGATTTTCAGTCGGGGAAATCAGAGCGGATTACCCGCAATACCTACATTGATACCGAGCCGAGCTTCTCTCCTGACTCAAAATCACTGGTTTTTACCTCAGAAAAGGGAGGCAGACCACAAATTTACCGATACGATCTTGCATCGAAGCGAGAAGAACGCTTAACCTTTGAAGGAGCGCAAAACCTGAGAGCTCGTTACAGCTCAGATGGCAAGTATCTGGTTTTCGTACACTTTATTGATGGGCGATTCCATATTGCATCCATGGATCTGGCAACGCGAGATATTCGGGTGCTGACAGAAACGAATCTTGATGAATCACCTTCTATTGCACCAAATGGCACAATGTTGGTGTATGCGACTCAACGAGGGAACCGAGGTGTACTTGCCTGGGTATCACTTGATGGACAGGTCACGAATCAAATGAAGTCAGACTTTGGTGATGTAATTGAGCCTGCATGGTCTCCCTACTTGAACTGATCGTAAAAGCAGTTCAAGATAGGCACGATTGCGGGACTTAGAATAAAGTAACGGAACAAACAATAAACCTGAATAAATGGGATAGGAAAATGGCTAAATCCAAACTGTTAACAATTGCTGCTTTAAGCTCAGCTTTAGTCCTGGTTGCATGTGGTGGTAACACTGACACGTCTGATCAAGGTGCTTCTGAAACAACAGAACCAACGGTTGAGACGGTAGACAATCTAACGCTTGAAACTGATGATTCAATCGACCTGGTCGTTGAAGATGTAGAGCCTGTGGCCGTCATCGAAGACACGATGGACGACATGTACAACGAATTGCTGGATCTGACTTTGGTTTATTTCGATTTCGACCAGTCTAACATCCGCTCTGAGTTCGTCGAAATGCTGGACGCCCATGCTGCGTTCCTGGTAGCGAACCCTAACCAAATGGTTGTATTGGAAGGTCACGCCGATGAGCGCGGTACCCGTGAATACAACTTGGGTCTGGGCGAGCGTCGTGCTAAGCAAGTAGCCACCTTCCTGCAAATCAAAGGTGTTTCTGCTGCACAGATCGATACTGTGAGCTACGGTGAAGAGAAGCCTTTGGCAATCGGTAAAACTGAAGCGGAATACTCACAAAACCGCCGTGTGGAAATTGTTTACAAGTAAGACATATTTGATGATTAATAAGTCTCTGATAAGTGCTGCCCTATTGGGCGGCACTTTTGCGTTTATAAACCCGGTTTTCGCGGCCGGAGTACCGGTGGTTCAATCTCAGGCCGACCATGTCGCAACCTCCGCGGGTGCCGTGCCCTTGAATCGGCAACAAGAGGTGAATGCGGCAGACTCGGCACTAATCGAGTCACTTTTATTTCAATTGCAAGATTTGCAGGCGCTGGTTGCTGAACAGCGTGGCATTATTGAAGAGCTGTCGTATCAGGTTCAGGTCATGCAGCAAGAGCAAAAGGAGCGCTATGTCGATTTAGACAAGCGAATTCAAGGGCTGCAGGACAAAGTGAATAGTGGGGGTGTCGCCAGTGGGCCCACCTTAACCGTTGAAGACCAGTCTGCGTTAACCGATGAAGAAATACTGGCAGAATACAATGCTGCCAAGGCGCTGATGCTGGATAAAAAGTTCGACGAATCTATATCTCAGTTGGCTATTTTTGCCAAAAAATACCCGGCACATCCGTTAACCCCAAACGCCTGGTACTGGATAGGGGAAATATACCTGGTGCAGCGCAATACGAACGGTGCCAAGCAAGCCTTTGGGAATATCATCAATGAATATCCCGAACACGATAAAATGCCAGATTCTCTGTATAAGCTTGGTGTGATCGCGCAACAGGCCTCGGATGTCGCCTTGGCGAAACGCTATTTTGAGCGGGTTCTGAATGAATTCCCGAATACGCAGTCTGCTAAATTGGCCAAAGCGCGCCTGGAAAGCAATTAAATCTCCTGTGTCGGCAACCCCGGCACTGTTATCGTAAGTGAGTTTCTCATGACAAAAAAAGCTGTCGTTCTGCTAAGTGGCGGCCTCGATTCGTCGACCGTATTGTCAAAAGCAAAAGCAGATGGATACGAGGTCTATGCACTGAGTTTCGATTATGGTCAGCGCCATGACTCTGAACTGGATGCCGCGCGAGCCATTGCCGCCAAAGAGCAGGTTGCAGAGCATAAGATTGTGCCCATGAATTTGCGCAACATTGGTGGTTCTGCCCTGACCGATGACGCCATTGATGTACCTGAGACCGAATCTGAGGGAATTCCGGCGACCTATGTGCCAGCGAGAAATACCGTGTTCTTGTCGATCGCCTTGGGCTGGGCTGAAGTGCTGGACGCCGATGCGATTTTTATTGGTGTTAGCGCGGTGGACTACTCTGGTTATCCGGATTGTCGTCCGGAATACATAGCTGCCTTCGAAACACTGGCTAATCTGGCCACAAAACGCGGTGTTGAAGGTCGTAAGGTGGCCATTGTCACGCCGTTGATAGACCTGACAAAGGCTCAGACAGTGCAACTTGGGCATATATTAGGCGTCGATTACGCCCTGACCGTATCTTGTTATCAGGCGAATGAGCAGGGTGAAGCGTGTGGTGTGTGCGATTCCTGTCGGTTACGCAAGAAAGGCTTCGAAGAAGCCGGTGTAGCAGACCCAACCCGATACGCCGCGAAACCCTGAGGAAAAGCGCCTCTGGCCCAATATGTGGCGGATTTCTTTGGAAAAACAATAACTTGGCGATATTTTTTTTAAATAAAGGGTTGCCAAGCGACAAAATTTCCATATTATATGCGCCTCCTTCGGGTCGTTAGCTCAGTCGGTAGAGCAGTTGGCTTTTAACCAATTGGTCGTGCGTTCGAGTCGCACACGACCCACCAATCTTTTTCAGGGTTGTGGGTGAAGGAAATTTGGGTCGTTAGCTCAGTCGGTAGAGCAGTTGGCTTTTAACCAATTGGTCGTGCGTTCGAGTCGCACACGACCCACCAAATTCTTAGAAAGGAGAGCATTGCTCTCCTTTTTTACGTCGGTAAGAAATGCCGGAAGGTTGAACACTGGCATTGATGCCCTCATTAAACTGGCTATTATGTATCGCTGGTCACCACGGTCGAACCTTTCTATGACAGATTCCGCAACGCTTTCAGATTTGAAGATAAATTTTGATGTTCCGCTGACTGAGCGTGAAACAGTGATGTCTGGCGAAGAAGTGGCCAGATTGGAAGCTGAAATCATTGAACTATTGAACGCGCAAAATGCGACCTTGGTTGCGCATTATTACTGCGATCCGCTGGTGCAGGCATTAGCGGAAAAGTCTGGCGGCTTTATTGGTGATTCGCTGGAAATGGCACGCTTTGGTCGCGATGTTGAGGCTGAAACGGTCGTTGTTGCGGGCGTTAAGTTTATGGGTGAGACCGCTAAGATTCTGAGCCCCGAAAAACGTGTGTTGATGCCAACACTGGAGGCGACCTGTTCTCTGGACCTGGGGTGTCCGGTGGATGAATTTACTGCTTTCTGTGACGCGAATCCCGACCGAACTGTGGTTGTCTACGCTAATACCAGTGCGGCCGTTAAAGCACGAGCTGACTGGGTTGTCACCTCCAGTATTGCGCTGGATGTGGTGGACTACCTGGACCGGCGGGGCGAGAAAGTCCTCTGGGCGCCGGATCAGCATTTGGGCGCTTATGTTCAAAAGCAAACTGGGGCAGACGTTCTGTTGTGGAACGGTAGCTGTATTGTTCACGAAGAGTTCCGCGCAAAAGGGCTGCAAGATATGAAGGCTATGTACCCGGATGCTGCGGTTCTGGTGCACCCAGAGTCTCCTGAATCTGTTATCGCGCTGGCCGATGTTGTCGGGTCTACAACCCAGTTGCTGGATGCGTCTCAGTCTATGCCAAATCAACAATTTATCGTCGCTACCGATCGCGGCATTTTTTACAAAATGCAGCAACGCTCGCCAAAGAAGACCTTCATTGAGGCGCCTACTGCTGGACAAGGAGCTCAATGCCGATCCTGCGCACATTGCCCGTGGATGGCCATGAATGACTTGCAGCGCATAAAGCAGGAATTACTGGCGCCAGCCAATGAAGTAACGGTACCGGCGGAACTTATCGCAAAAGCCGTAGAGCCGCTGAATCGCATGTTGAACTTTGCGGATCAGTTAAAGCGCTCATAACGGCTGGTAAATTGGCTGAGCAACGTTTTTAGTAGAGCCGCTTGGTTGGTTTCCTTTTCATTTTTAAGGCTACGCCCTAAGAAGGCGATAGCCTCGGCTTCCCGGCCCGATTGCCACAGAAATTGTCCGTGCCAGTAGTAGGTCGCTGCCCGATGCTGGCATCTTTCAGCAGCTCTTTTCATGTTCTCGATGACATTCAGTGTCAAAAATTCTTTCTGCGCACGGTTATTGAGCTGATTGAATGTATCGCATACGGCAGAGCTGTCTTGGCTGATTTGCAGATTTAAAAGCTCAAAATGTGCCGGTAAAAAGCTTGGAAATATCTGAGTAATCTTCTTGAATCGTTGGGAATTGGTGGCAGTATCTGATTCTTGGCTGACCTGTTTAATCGCGTGCGCAAAGTGCAGATCGGGGTTTGCAGGATCAGACTGTATAGCCGGCAGCGGCAAATCAGCGACATCACTGTTACCCTGAACGTACGCTTTTAAAAAGAGGTAGAGTCGTTCATCTGGTTTGCTTGACGGGGCCGATGTGTTGGCGGAAAGCTTGGAAGAACGTGTATTGCCGAGCGGATGGGTCATTAAAAATTCATACGCTGAGCTGGCATTGTCATCCAGCTTCTGGAAAAAAACGCGGCCAGCTTCGGTGTCGTAGCGAGTATTGGCCATGATGCTTTGTGCGAGCTGGTCGGCTTCTACCTCCATTGCGCGGCTGAAGGTCAGACGGCTTTGTGCCGTGCCGGCAAAGGTGGATATCAATGCAGCGTTGGCTACTTCGGGGTTTTCCTGTGCAAGCAGGATTGACACTAAAATGCCCGTGGCCAGGGTCAATGCTTGCTGATTGGACTTTTGCGTCAGGCGACTGAAATGATCCAGCGCGATATGTGCCATTTCGTGCGCCAGTACGGATATCAGTTCACTTTCATTATCGGTGGCACGCCAAAGTCCGGTATGGATAGCAATGACATTGCCTGGAATGGCGAACGCATTGATGGTCGGATCCTTCAAAATGAGCGGCAAGGTCGAGTCAACGGGCGAAGGGCTGGCAAGATTGAGTTTCAGGAAGCGTTGATTAAGCCAGTAATGTGCCCAGTAATTTTGGACAATCGCATTTTGGCGATTCAGGCTCCGCACAACATAGTCCTGAAAATCAACCGATTCACTGCTTGACCAGTTCACGGGTTTGTCGCCAAAGGCAGCGAAAACAGACAGCGGAAAAGACCAAATAAACAATAACGAAACTAGCTTTCTCATAACCCGGGATAGCAGACCTGATGGATGTCGGTTAACATCATATAGTGATATTTCTCAGTAAAATTAATCAACTTGTAATTGACGTGTAAAACAATGAAGCGAACTTTAGTAGACGCACGTAAGCTGCGGTGCCCGTTACCTTTGCTGAAGTTAAAACAGGCATTAGCGCAGGTAGAGGTGGGTGACGAAGTAGGTATTGCCGCAACGGACGCGGGTTCCTGGCGAGACATTCCGGCTTTTGTTGAGCTGACTGACCATTTATTAATTGAACAGCAAAACGAAAACGACGAGTTTTGGTTTGTTGTTCAAAAAGGAGACTCAGATTGAAAATCTATAGGGTGGTATCGGACTTCCTGCATCGATATTTTTCTGATGAAGAAGCCGTCATTCTGTTTTTGTTATTCGTGATTGCCATTGCGCTGATTTACGCTTTTGGCAGTATTCTGACCCCGTTATTCGCAGCTGTGATACTTTCTTACTTGTTATCCCCGTTGGTCGACAAGTTGCAGGCTTATAAAGTCCCGCATTGGCTAGCAGTGACCATTGTCTTTCTGATCTTTTTCGGGTTTTTATTTGTTGCTCTGTTGATTCTGGTTCCAGCGTTGATTAAACAGATCAGCAGCCTGGTGAGTGACGTGCCTAGAATGATGCGCTTGTTCCAGGACCAGCTTGCACTGTTGCCAGAAAAATACCCGGATATCTTGTCTGATGAACTAGTAAGTCAATGGGTGGGAAGCCTGGATCTCAGTCAGGTCGGGCAACAATTGTCTGGCTGGTTGCCTAACGTCGTTTCATTTTCGCTGAATACTTTGCCAAGTATTATCGGCGTGCTCATTTACGTTGTTGTCGTGCCGTTGATGGTGTTTTTCATCCTGAAAGACCGCGATCGACTCTGGGCGGATTTTAAATCTTTGTTGCCTGCGCAACGGCGATTGATGAATCAGATTGCCCTGGAGATGAACCAGCAGATTGCCAACTACATTCGCGGCAAGGTGATCGAAATCATCATCGTGGGTGGTGTCAGTTTTATCACGTTCACTTTGCTGGGGCTGGATTACGCGGCATTGCTAGGCGTTTTAGTTGGTTTTTCAGTGCTCATTCCCTATATTGGGGCTACCGTAATTACCATACCGGTCTTTGCCATTGGGGTGTTTCAGTGGGGTTTTGGCCCAGATCTCTACTGGGTGTTGTTTGCCTATCTGGTGATTCAGATGTTGGACGGTAATGTTCTGGTGCCCCTGCTGTTTTCAGAAGCGGTCAATCTGCACCCCGTCTCCATTATTGTGGCCGTGCTCATTTTCGGAGGTTTATGGGGATTTTGGGGGATTTTCTTTGCGATACCTCTGGCTACCTTGGTTAAAGCCATCGTTAACGCGTGGCCAAACGCAACGGCATCCATGGCGGGGCCGGAAACGGCAGAAGAGTAATTTTCTGTGTAATGTGTGTCGCCACTAAACTTTGGTGTGGCGACCAAAGGAGAGGTAGAGGGTGGCACTCCGCCCTCAACCTGTTTTTTGCGATTTAACGCCAGCACCTGCTTCAATAAAATCAATCACTTCATGAACGTGGTTTCGCACATCAATATCCCGCCATTCTTTGATCATGATGCCGTCTTCGTTGATCAGAAAAGTCGAGCGACTCAGGCTGATAATCGTCTTGCCAAAAAACTCTTTTTCTCTGAGTACACCAAATAATTCACAAAGTCGGCTGTTTTCGTCCGAAATCAATTCGAATGGCAGAGCCTGCGCCTCTTTGAAGCGTTCGTGATTGTCCAGCGAATCGCGACTGACACCGAAAACCAGGGTGTTTTTATCTCTGAAACGGCGGTAGTTGGCTGCAAAATCCTGATTTTCGATCGTGCAGGCCGGCGTGTTGTCTTTCGGGTAAAAATACAGAATGATTTGAAACCCTGCCAGTGCGCGCAATTGCACATTTTTGTGACTCGTGGCCGGAACAATAAAGTCAGGTACCGTGTCCCCTTCTCGAATCATACATTTGCCTCCTGATGGATATTCCTTCGTTTGGTTGAAATTTGAACAGACGAAGTTTAAGTATGGCCCATAATTTGTAATTCGCCAGTATTACGTCTTGTACAAGGTAAAAGCCGCCAGTACCATTGCGCCAACGTGTTATTGAGTATGAATTATGATTACCGGCAGTATGGTTGCCCTTGTTACACCGATGCAGACCGACGGAACCATTGATTGGGACAGTCTGGCAAATCTGATTGAATTTCACATTGAAAATGATACAGCAGCGATTGTTATTGTCGGCACGACAGGTGAGTCCGCGACACTTGATATGGCCGAACATGAAAAGGTGATTCAGTACACCGTCGAAAAAAGTGCCAAACGAATACCCATAATCGCCGGAACGGGCGGTAATTCCACCTCTGAAGCCATACATTTAACCTCTGCAGCCAAGCGTGTTGGTGCCGATGCAGCCCTGATAGTGACACCTTATTACAATAAGCCTTCACAAGAAGGACTGTACCAGCATTTCAAAGCTATTGCCGAAGCGGTTGACATCCCACAGATCCTTTATAATGTGCCAGGTCGTACAGCGTGCGATTTGTTGCCCGAAACGGTTCTGCGACTAGTCGATATCCCCAATATTGTGGGCATTAAAGAAGCCACTGGAGATCTGGAACGCGCCCGTTTTCTGATTGACAACGTACCGTCCGATTTTGCGGTTTACAGTGGTGACGATGCGACAGCATTGGAATTGATTTTAATGGGTGGCCACGGCGATATCTCCGTGACGGCCAATGTGTCTCCTAAAGCAATGGCGAGCATGTGTGCGGCTGCCGCAACTGGTAATGAAGAGCTTGCTCGGCGTTTGAACGACTCGTTAATGCCATTGCACAAAAAGCTGTTCGTTGAGGCAAATCCGGTGCCGGTAAAATGGGCTTTACATCTGATGGGGTTGATACCGAATGGTATCCGCTTACCTCTGGTTTGGCTGGATGAAGAATTTCATGAAGCGGTGACCACCGCCATGATGGAATCGGGAATCATATAACCTATGAAACGCCTTACCTCTTCGTTGTTCGTTATTGTCCTGCTGGCGGGCTGTTCAGCCAAGCCGGTATTGGTGAATTACACAGCGCCAGTCGCGACACCGTCAGATTGGTACCCAATACCTGCAGATGCTCCAGCACAGGCTGAGCTGACGTCGCCAGAAGTACCGCGCATTTATCCTGAACTCGAAACATTGGCATCTGTCGCGACAGATCTGCCTTTAACAGTGGACTGGGTTAGCGATAGCCTTGGCAATCGCAGTCTTTTGCTCAACCGCCCCTCTGGCGCTACCTGGGAGTTGCTGGAATCTGCAATGGATCAGCTCGATATAGCAATCTTTGACAAAAATCGCGACGAATACCGGTTTGAATTAGCAATGGACAAACCCAGAAAAGGCTTATTCAATCTGTTCAAAACCAGTGAAGAGTTGAATGTTGTGCTTATTCCAAGGGGTAATTCCACAGTTGTTGCGGTTGAAGGTAAGGACGATATTGCGCCGGAAACGAAAGATGTTGACCGAATACTGAATCAGCTGATGAATCATTTTCAAGCGAACGGCTAGTATGCGGATTGCTTCTTTAGGCAGTGGAAGCAAAGGGAATGCGACACTGGTACAGGCGGCGGATAAAACCTTCTTAATAGACTGCGGCTTTGGCTTGAAAGAAATTGAAGGCCGGCTCAGAAACAGAGGGATCGCGCCTGAATCGTTAAGCGGTATTTTTGTGACCCATGAACATGGAGACCACATTAAAGGCGCGCCTATGCTGGCAAACCGTTACAGCATTCCTCTATGGGCGACACACGGTACTTCTCGGCATTTTAAGCGGGAAGTGCCTTCCAGTATTGTGATGATGCCGAACCAACGATTACAGGTGCACGGCGTCGACATTGAATCCGTTACCGTCCCTCACGACAGTGCTGAACCAAGCCAGTTCATTTTTAGGCACAATGGCTTGAGTTTTGGCATTCTGACTGATTTAGGTTCAATCACCAATCGTGTCAAAAAGGCCTATAACGAATGTCAGCTGCTGATGTTAGAATGCAACCACGATCCTGAGTTGTTGGAAAAAGGACCCTACCCACCCAGTTTAAAACGTCGGGTAGGGGGTGATTTTGGTCACTTGAGTAATGCGCAAGCTGCTCAGTTGCTCGGAAGCATTAACCGAACGCAATTGAAGCAGGTGTTGATTTCGCACATCAGTGAGCAGAATAACGACCCGAATTTAGCCATGGACACTCTCCAACCCGAATTGGATGGTTTCCATACAAAAGTCGAATTATTAACGCAAAATGAAGGCTGCGACTGGATTACGCTGCGCCACCGCGATTAGTCAAAGGCAAAGATAGTCCGGAAACAGAATGTGAGGCTTCACTATGGAAAAAACAGGCGTTCTTTACGCTGGTAAGGCAAAAACGGTTCATACCACGGCGGACCGGGATTTGATGGTTCTTGAATTCCGTAACGATACATCAGCCTTTGATGGGGAAAGAATTGAGCAGTTGGCAAACAAAGGTCGGGTAAATAATCTGTTTAACGCCTTTGTCATGCAGAAATTACAGGGTGCTGGCATTGAAACCCACTTTGTCAAAACCTTATCGGACCACGAATCGCTGGTGCGAAATTTAAAAATGCTGCCGGTTGAATGTGTCGTGCGTAACCGTGCTGCCGGAAGTCTGGTCAGACGATTAGGCGTAGAAGAAGGGCAGGAGTTGAATCCACCTATCTTTGAATTCTTCCTGAAAAATGATGCGTTGCATGACCCAATGGTGAATGATTTTCATATTGAAACCTTTGGTTGGGCCAGTAAAGATCAAATCGCTCAGATGAAAGATCTGACGTTCAAAGTGAATGAAGTGCTGAAATCGCTCTTCGGACAAGGTGATCTGATTTTGGTGGATTACAAACTTGAATTCGGTGTGTTTGATGGTCGGGTTATCCTGGGCGATGAGTTCTCGCCCGATGGTTGCCGGCTATGGGATGCGAAAACCATGGAAAAGATGGATAAAGACCGTTTCCGTCAGGGTTTAGGAAATGTCGTCGAGAGTTATATGGAAGTTGGTCGTCGCATTGGTGTTGAGTTCTGAATGAACCATAGATGAACGGACCGTGTACCCTGGCAGGTATTGCGTTGCAAGGTGAGCTGAATGGTTCTACATTTAACCGGGTGTACTTACTATAAATTCCTAACAGAGAGGAAATGAAAATGAATAAATGGATTGTTGCTGCTGCGATGACCCTGGCGGTGCCGATGGCTTCCGCAAAAGTCCTGATTTCGATCGATGCTGGCGCTGGCTATAACCTGAATGGCATGGGTGAAGGCAGTAATATTGCAAACGACCTGTTTGTATTGGATTCTGACACGGTTGACGCTGGTGCTCCATCTTTTGGTTTGAACCAGGAAGCAAAAAATGGTTTCTATGGCTGGGCGAAAGTGTCAGTACCTCTGTTGCCTGATGTGAAAGTTAAATATGAGTCTTTGGTATTGGAAGGTACGAACAATTTCTCTGTTAGTCAGGATGTGTTTGGTGAAACGTTCACCATGAATGGCGATATTACTTCAAAGCTGGATCTGTCCCATCTGGATTTAGCATTGACTATTGGCTTGCCTCTTCCTGTGGTCGATATCGATTTCGGCATTAACGCTCGCTCCATGTTAGGTGGCTTTAGTGCATCTGAATCGACTGGCACAACGGACCCTGTCGACGCACCATTTTCCATATCTGACAGTGGTGCACCTTTGATCATCCCAATGGGCTATCTCAGTGTTGCTGGAACCATTCCAGGCGTCGGCGTTAAAGTTGGCGGCGAAATCAGTACATTGCCACTGGGAGATACAAACTTTACCGACTGGAATGTGAAGGGCACGTGGTATGCGCCATTACCTACCAATATGCTGGTGAAGTTGGGAGTTGAAGCCGGTTTTCGCAGCTTTAACATGACAATTGGTGATTCCACCGTTGGCATGGACACATCAGACCTGGCGTCAGAAGTCAGTGTTAGTGGCTTCTTCTTAGGCGCAGCAATGCATTTCTAAGCCGGTTTGAAAGCCAATTCAGAAACCCGCCAGTGCGCGGGTTTTTTTGTGTCATTGATTTAGGGCACGCCTGAATTCAGGTTCGTTCAGTAGATCCGTCAGCAGAAAAATAAAGGCCGCTGCGTCCAGTTTGAGTGTACTTGCAACAGCCTCTATTGTTTTCTGAAGTGATTGCAAAGGGAAATCACAGGCGGTGAGATTCAGCGGTTCCATATTCCAATCAGACAAGCTGTAAGAGTCGATCGTGGTGTCATAGAGCACGGTAATATCTGTATGGCGTTTATCGGTGCGGATTTTTTTCAACAAAGAGGTCAGCTCTTCGGATGGACCTTCTAAAACTTGCACGAAACACTTGCCCGTAAAAAACAGCACGCCATGAATGTTATGAGCTGAATTATAGCCCCGGGATCTGTTAAAAATATCGTTCAGCACTTTGTCGATATCGATCCCCGGGGCGGGTTTGCTTTTGTAAGCAAGTAATTTCATGAGGGCTTTCTCTTTGTCTTAGGGATTCATGCTCACCATTGTTTCTGATTAATCAGCATAGCATCAATTAGGAATCCGTCTTCGCGCCTGTGCTAGTATTTGGCTGGTGATTGTCGGCAATTTCAATGGAGTGCCCTTATGCAGCCCGTATTGTTGAGCCAACAGGTCCGGGACACTGAGCAACGCTGGGCAAATCAACATAGGCGAGAAACCTGGCCGTTGATGGCGAGGGCTGCGACCAGTTTCGTGCGCCAATTCCTTCCGGCGATATCCCCTGGTCCCGTTCTGATGTTGGTGGGCAGTGGTAACAACGGTGGCGACGGCTACCTGATTGCCAAAATGCTCCTTGATGAGCGGGTCAAGGTCCAGTTGGTTAACCCTTTGGGTCCGCCTGCTGCCCATCTGGATGCCGCCAAAGCCCGTGAATTGTTTTTAAACGCCGGTGGTCAGGAGAACACTGAATTACCTGGCAGGACGTTTCATTGCGTGATTGACGCGTTATTTGGCAGTGGGTTATCGCGCGTTTTAAGCGATTCGATGGTTGCGCTTATAGAGCGAGTGAATGCCTTAGAGTTGCCGACTTATAGTGTGGATGTGCCCTCGGGTCTGAATGCCGATACTGGTGTTGAAATGCCGGTTGCGATCCGTGCCCGAGCAACACATTCCTTTATTGCCTTGAAGCCGGGGTTGCTGACAGCGCAAGGTCCCTCAGTGTGTGGGCAACTGACGCTCGATACACTAGGAGTGCCAGTAGATTCTGCTTGGTACTACGATACACAGGTCACTTTACCCGCTCGAGTGGGTAATACGTACAAATCGCAGCACGGAATCGTACGTGTGATTGGTGGCCGTCTGAACATGGCGGGTGCGGCCATTATCTCGGCATCCTCAGCGCTGAAGGCAGGCGCGGGGCGAGTTTATGTCTGTTGTGATCCGGTTTACTTTCCAGCTGCAATTGCCACCGCCCCTGAATTGATGATGCAGGATGATGTCACCGAGTCGACTCTCTCGGACAGCATAACTGTGATTGGTCCTGGACTTGGCCGAGATGACTTTGCAAGCCAATTACTGCAGAAGGTGATTGGGCATCCTCAGGCGAGGGGTATATTAGATGCGGACGCCTTGCGCTTGGTGGCAGGCCAGGATCTACCCTTTAATGGAGCCAACTGGGTACTTACTCCGCATGAGGGGGAGGCCGCTGCATTATTGAAATGGCCGGTTGATCAAGTTCAGCGGGATCGGGTCAAGGCAGTCCTTGCCTTGCAGGAAAAGTTTCAGACAACGGTCGTTTTGAAGGGCGCCGGGTCACTTGTCATTGCCAACGATAGTACACTGAACTTCTGCCATGCGGGGAATCCGGCGATGGCGACACCCGGTATGGGCGATTGCCTGGCCGGTGTAATCGGGGCTTTGGCTGCGCAGGGCATGCCATTAATCGCCGCTGCCAAAACGGGTGTTAATTGGCACGCAAGCTTGGGGGCAGAGTTGGCGAAAACGCGTCGAGTGGTATTAGCGACCGACATTATTCAGCGCTTAGGCGCGTTTCTCTAATTATTGGAAGGGCATGAGGAAAATTGTTTTACCTTCGCACATTCGCACCAATACCTTCGTGGGTAACGTTCGACATAGCACGATAGTGCTTTCACTTTTCCGCCTTGCCCCCTGCGCGAATGTTTTGCGCTTTACTTATCTCATGTCACACACGGACCACTAGGGTGTTGCAGACCAGGTGCCACCTAAGTTATTGGTGCATTGACCGCGGACTCTTGCCTGTTTTTCTTCGAATGTCTCAACATTGTTCGGCCGTAGTGGGTTTACATACTGAAAAATCCGCACTTCATTACTGATAATCGTGCAAACACCCAGCAATTCACCGTCATTCTGAGTCTGGTGCGCGCAGGGGGCCGGTGATTGTTCCAAAATCACGGATGACGAGTTCAGAATATCGCATTCGCCCAGAGTGGAGCCGTTTTGCGCTTCTTCGCAAAGGTTTTGCGTGTTTGCATTCATGGCCAAAGCCGGTGTGATACAGCTCCCTTCGCCGCCAAAAACGGGTTCATCGGTGTCATTTGCCCAGAGTTGGATGATATACCCCTGCGTCCGGGATAGGCCGGTAGGGTCGGTGGCGGTTATCACCCAAATCTGTTGGCCGCTGAGTTCGATGGTCGTGGAGACTATAGCGCCGTCAAAAGACTGTGTTGTTCCATCAGTCAACGTGAGCTCGTGGCGGAACGTAAGTTCGCCATTCAAACTGGAACTGCCGGAGGCATTCACGGAGACGGTTGTTGGCGCATAAGTAGGCTGACTCGGTGAGATGACCGCCGCCAAACTGATTGCGCTTCGACTGGGGACATTGGCAGGGATTCCTAGGGCATTTTGATAATCGGAATTGGACAATGTGTAGCCTTCCAGGCTGACGGAGCGGTCAAGGCGTGACAGAGGCGCCCGGGTCAGTTCATTTCCGTTGTTGTCAAACAGGATGACATCATCCTCTGTCACCACAAACTGGATATGGTCAAATAACTGGTCTAGCGCATCAATGGTTGGGTCGGCCACATAGACATCATCAAACGGGCTGCGGCCAGGTGGCCAAGCATCGCCTGCGAGGGCATCAAGCTGGTCGACAATCTGGCTCTCCACGCTGGATGAAAAAGCTTCCAAAACGCTGCCAGCGCAATCTGAGTCTTGAGCGCAAGCATCGATAGAAAGGTTCTTCTGGCTGCGCGACCAGATATCCAGAACAGTGTGCGTTCCGGGGTTGATATTCACTAGGGTGGTGGTTATGGCTTCGTCCAGTCGGTATCGACTATAAAGGCGCACGGTGGAACCGTCAGCCTCGGGTATATCCGTCCACATAAGTGAACTGTTACTTACCGTGGATGCGAGTAAATAATTGCCATCCGCATCTGCTCGGGCGCAGACATCGGCGATGCAGTTTGCCGACCAGCTGCCAGCTCTCCCTAGAGCGCTGGTGCCTGCAATGGTTCTGCTTACAGCCGGGGTCTCATCGCCGGTTGGGTCTGAGTCGGCCGCATTGCCGCAGCCGCTCATCATTGTGACCGTGTAATATAAGGCGAGGAATAGCGTCAATAACTTGTTCATATTTCAACTCTAGCAATAAACTTGCCGGTTCAATCCGACTATTTTGGTTTTTTTTGTCATTATTTGAACTCAATAACAGTCAAAGCATGAAATGGCTGTAATACTTAGCGTTCTGTATCGGGCATTGCGTCATCTCTTTCACCAGACATTCATTTAAACAACTAACAATTATTGACTGAGTTTTAAGCCGAATTGGCAGACTCAGGCTAGCAGGAGACTTTTTTATGGATTGGTGGGTTTTTATTGAAGGCCAACCGGTATTGACCGGATTTATCTGGGTAATCTTTATCATCATTCTCTTATATTTTGCTCGAAACGCGGTACATACAGCCTTGTTCCGCATTTCGAGACTGGCGGCCGCAATTTTGCGATTGCAAGCCAAAGCCTTGGCGCGCGTTATTCAGAACCTGCGGGAACGCAACCGGGAGGTTTTGCTTGAAATGGGTAAAGGACAGCTGGAACGTAAATTGAACCGCGATTTTCATCGGGTTAATGAAATTGTGACCAACGATTTAGGCAACTACCCCGATCTGCAGAAAACGATGTCGGCATTGGTCACCAAGCTAGAGGAAGACTATCACCGCTCCGCCGAAACGCCGCCTCCGTCACCGGATTGGATTGAAGCCATAGAGGCTATTGTTAATCTCAAAGAGGCGCAAAAAGGTAATCCGGTCATCGTGAAAGTTCTTGAAGACCTATACGCCAGCTTGGAAGGGCAGCAGAAGAAAACGCTGGATTCCTATCGGGATGGGGTGTCAGCCCGGCATAAGTTGCTGCATGCCATGATGCCGCAGTGGCGTAAACTGAATAATGCCGTCGAGCGGGTCGGTGGATCGATGAAAAACCTGATCATTCAGGCGGAAGAAATTGATAAAAACATGGACCAGTATCGGGAAATCAACGCGGGATCAGACAAAGCTCAGCGTATGTTGCGCGTATCGTCCCTGCGTGAGTTTTCTGTGTCCGTCTTTTGGATGGCGATTTTCGCCGGTGGGGCTTTTTTCAACTTCCACCTGATTTCCTTACCGATGTCTGAAATGGTCGGGGCAGGCTCACGTATTGGCGCTTTCACGGTCGCAGAAGTCTCAGCCTTAATGATCGTTCTCATCGAAATCGCTATTGGTATGCTGTTAATGGAAGTCCTGCATATTACGCGTATGTTTCCGGCTTTTGGTACGTTAGATGAGCGCAAGCGCCGTATTTTGTTCTGGACCTTGCTTGGCTTTATTTTTGTGTTTGCTTCCATTGAATCTGGTCTTGCTTTCATGCGGGATCAGATCGCGAGTGATAATGCCGCGCTGAGAAGTCTGTTAGTTGGAGGGGAATCGGTTGCTATTGAGTCGAGTACGGCCATTTCTACCTTTATTCCGCAAGCTGCTCAGATGTTGTTGGGCTTTCTGCTGCCGTTTGTCCTGATATTTGTCGCGATTCCTTTTGAAACGTTTGTGGAAAGTGGCCGGATATTGCTGGCTGACCTCGCAATTCAGCTACTGCATGTGGTTATTTTGGTCATGCGCTTGCTGGCGACGGCGTTGCGCTATACCACCGATATTCTGTTAGCACTGTATGACATTATCGTCAGCATTCCGTTATGGATCGAACATAAGTTGTCCGGCAGAACGGAAAAACAACCCGACACAGACACCAAAACCAAACTGGCTAAGGAAGTATGATGAAGCGTATTTTATGGTCCATCTTTTTGACACTGGTGTTGGTCTCTTGCAGCAGTGAGCAGGCAAACCCTTACCGCGGTGTGTATCTGCTGTTGGATACATCGGGTACTTATACAGAAGAGTTGAAAAAAGCACAGCAGATTATCAATTATTATCTTGGTACTCTCACCGCAGGGGACTCTTTTGCGGTTGCGCGCATCGACAGTGGCAGCTTCAGCGAAAAGGACATCATTGCGAAAGTCACCTTTGATGGCCGTCCCAGCCAGATGAACGCTCAGAAAAGAGAGTTTGCCAACGCGGTAAACAACTTCGTTGAATCGGTTGAAAGTGCACAATATACGGATATTTCCGGAGGTTTGCTGCAAGCGGTAGAGTTTTTGAATGAGACCGGAGCCGGGCAAAAGTATATTCTGGTTTATTCAGACCTTCGCGAAGAGTTGCCGGATGGCTACAAACGGGATTTTGACTATGACCTGGAAGGGTTTAACGTGTTCGCACTGAATGTGACGAAACTGCGTGAAGATAATGTTGATCCGACCATTTACCTGAATCGCTTGGGTGATTGGCAACATAAAGTGGAATCTGGCGGAGGCGTTTGGCATGTCGTCAATGACCTCGACCGTACCGAAGCGCTGGCACTGAACTGAGCGTCAGGGTCCGGTAAACCTACTGGTTTGGTTGGCTGTCAGTCGGTAGACTCCGGCAGATTTTATTGAAAATAAACACAGGGCTCAGCCCTGTTTTTTTACGAAGAAAGGATAGTGAATGAAATTTTCTAAAGTTAAGCATCTGGCCTATGTCGCCGGTCTGACGATGGTCATTACTGGTTGTGCTCAGGCGGTCGATAAAGACGTTGCACTGGATACTGACGAACAGAAGGCTGCGTATGGTATTGGTTATGGTTTCGCAGCGAACTTAAAAAGTCAGACTGAGGGTTTGGAACTGAGCACTGAAGCGCTGATCAAAGGCATTTCCGATGCGATGGCAGAAGCAGACATGGCAGTAACCGAAGAAGCCATTCAAGCATCCATTTCTGCTTTGCAAACCAAGCAGATGGAAACTCAACAGGCTGCTGCAGCAGAAAAATCTGCTGCCGCTCGTGCTGCTGGTGAAGAGTTTCTGGCCGAAAATGGCAAAAAAGATGGTGTTGTGACCACTGAATCTGGCTTGCAGTATGAAGTTATCACTCGTGGGGACAGCGACAACCGCCCAACCGCGGACAATACTGTGAAAGTGCACTACCACGGCACCTTAATCGACGGTACGGTTTTTGACAGTTCTGTTGAACGCGGTGAGCCTATCGAGTTTCCGCTCGGTGGTGTGATCGCTGGTTGGACTGAAGGTGTGCAGTTGATGGCTGTCGGTGACAAATATCGCTTCTTCATTCCAGCGAATCTGGCTTATGGCGACAACCAGGCAAGTCCTCTTATTCCGCCTGGTTCAACGTTGATTTTTGAAGTTGAATTGCTTGATGTAATCTAATCGGCAAGTGCTGATGTAAAAGCCTCCGTTATGGGGGCTTTTTTTTGTCTCACGCCTGGCCATTGGTCGTTCTGTTCCTGAAAACGAAATGAGTTATCTGAAATTCTTGCGTTGATTGAAACGAAGGCCAATCTACAATGCCATCACCTGAATCGTTAAAACGGAGTCTGAATGACAGTTCTGCAATTTGTCAGCGCGTTAATGCCAGTCCTGGCCGTATTTGGTTTGCTGGTTGTACTGCGCATGCCCGCGACCCGCGCCATGCCATTGAGCTTGCTCGCAACCGCTGCGATGGCTTTCTTTGTATGGCAGGTGCCCGCTGTGCAATTAACGGCGTCAGTATTAGAGGGTTGGGTTATCGCGCTGACTATCGTCTGGATCGTGTTCGGTGCGATCTTGTTGTTGAATACGCTGCAGTACAGCGGCGCTATCAGTGTCATACGGGCTGGGTTCACGCGCATTACCGCAGATCGGCGCATTCAAGTGGTGATTATTGGCTGGCTTTTTGTGTCCTTCCTGGAGGGCGCATCGGGATTCGGAACCCCTGCAGCGATTGTTGCGCCGCTGCTCGTGGCCTTGGGCTTTCCGCCATTGGCGGCTGTTGTTCTGGCGCTGATTGCGGACAGTTCCTCGGTGTCTTTTGGTGCCGTTGGGACCCCAGCAATTGTCGGAATTGGTCGCGGCGTGGAAGGTATATCGGCAGAGATGATTCAACAAATTTCTGTGCAGGCAATGGCGCTGGATATTCTGGTCGCCTCGTTTTTACCGCTTATCATGGTCGTGATTTTGACGCGGTTTTTCGGCCCGAATCGATCTGTTCTGGAAGGCTTGGCTGCAGCGCCATTTGCCCTGTTTGGTGGTCTCGCTTTTACCGTTCCTGCTTGGTTCGTCGCTAAGTTTTTGGGGCCGGAATTTCCGTCTATTTTTGGCGCGCTGGTCGGTATGGTGCTGACCACGGTAGCGGCAAGAGTCGGGTTTCTGATGCCCAGGAAAATCTGGTCATTTGAGCAAGACGCGGAGTCGACGTCAGCTAACATAGAGGCAGACAACATCCCGTTGTGGATGGCCTGGGTGCCTTATTTGCTGGTGGTCGCACTCTTGGTGATAACTCGATTAGACTTTCTTCCGTTGAAAGGGTGGCTGGTTGCCACAGCGGTATCTTGGCCGAACATCCTCGGTACAGACGTCAGCGTCACCGCCCATACACTATATTTGCCCGGCACGGTCTTCGTGTTGGTGTCCCTAATGACTATATTTCTGCATCGCAAGCGAATTGATCAGGTAAAGCAGGCGTGGGTGAAGTCGGTAACGTCACTAGGTCCCACCCTGATCGCTCTGGGCGCTTCAGTCCCTATGGTGCGAATCTTTTTGAATTCGGCTGAAAACAGTGCGTCTCTTTCTAGTATGCCCATTGAATTGGCCACACTGGCGGCTGAAACGTTCTCGGGTGCGTGGCCATTGTTTGCGCCACTTGTCGGCGCGTTGGGTTCTTTCATTGCAGGCAGTGCCACATTCTCCAACATGATGTTTGCAGGGTTGCAACAGTCGACCGCCGTCGAGTTGGGATTGAGCGAGCAGGTGATGTTGGCGTTGCAGATGATCGGAGCGAATGCGGGCAATATGATTTGCGTCGTTAATGTGGTCGCTGCAGCCTCCGTCGTTAATCTGGTGGGTAAAGAAGGGCAGATTATTCGGTTTACTTTGGTGCCGATGCTTTATTACAGCTTTGGTGCTGGCCTGATTGCTATGCTGTTTCTGGCTTGAATGGGCAAATAATAATGGCCGAGGTCCGCTGATGGACTTTGGCCAAGTTGTCTGAACTGCTAGATTTATGAGGCATAAAAAAGGCGTATCCGAAGATACGCCTTTTTATTTGGCTCCCCGAGCTGGACTCGAACCAGCGACCAATAGATTAACAGTCTACTGCTCTACCAACTGAGCTATCGAGGAACAACGGAGGCGTATTTTAGAGATGCGCGCCAAAGTGTCAATACCTAATTTATTGTTTTTTTTAGGTTTTTCCGAAATAAGTGGCTTGTCGGTTAATAAATATACGACGCAGGAGTAACCCTATGGTTTCGGTTCCTTCGTCCGTAATAAAGGTTCTGCCTGAGCCAAGGATTCAAACAGAGAAATCCGGCATTGTTTTTGCTCTATCTCTAACAGAGTACTTAAAACGTCAAAAATTCGATGAGGTAGGCTATGGTAACTCTGGAAATGGTGGATGCTGGTGTCAAAATCGCGGCAGGTATGATTGTCAGTGGTTTGTTGTTTCTGGTGTATTTGCGTCGTCATCAGGCGATTGACAGCCGCGCGGAGGCGGAAATTCGTCGTCGACGCGAATTGTTTGAGCAGGTAGCCGCCAATGTTGGGCGGGTACATTATGTGTATCAACACTATCTTGCCCTTGCGACTGAGTTTACTCGCTATGGTCAACACTGGCCTAAATCGCGACGCGACGAATTGGCCCGGGTAGGGGATGAACTGGCCGAGGTATTTCATGCTCTGACTGAGGCCGAAAGTACCCTGTTGTTGTTGGGTGAAAAGCGTTTGGAGCGTTCCTTACGTATTTACGGTGCCAAAATTGTGAATCTCCGCCGTCAGATCTATGCCGAAAAACAGACCCTAACCGGTGAAGAGATACATCTACTGGATGACGTTAAGAAGGAAATCTCCCAGTTGAAAGAGAGTTTCTTTGACGCTTTGAGTGTTCGATACATGCCGAAAAAGGCCGTGAATTGATGGCCGAAAAGCCCTGTAAACGCTGCCAGCAGATCCGCTACGGTTCGTTTTTGTTCGTTATTCTGCTATTGCTCGGTTATGGTTTACTGAAGACTGCAGGGTAAATGTTTCCGTTCGGGCATGTGGCTGTTGGGTACCCGTAGAAAGTACCGTGCAGAGTTAGACGGTCTTTCTCGAGGTGCCCTTCAGTATTGGGCATGATTTCTCGCTGATGACAGGGTATCATGCCGCCCCAATTTGCTTCAGCAGGCATCCGTTCGTGACGCAAGCCTTATTTGATTATCCTTCCTATTCTCCGGGATTTGGCCTGGCCAATGGCCATTTGCAGTCGATTTTACCGTCCTTGTTCCGGCAAGTTGAGGTTCCTTTTGTTCGATCGGTATTGGAATTGGATGATGGGGATTTTCTGCTGTTGGATACCCTGACCCAAACGCAAAAGGATGCCCCGTGGGTGGTTATCAGCCACGGGTTAGAAGGGTCAAGCAGGCGCCATTACGTTACCGGAATGGCGAAGCACTTTTATCAGGCAGGTTGGAATGTACAGGCCTGGAATTTTCGGTCTTGTGGCGGTCAATTGAATCGCCTGCCTCGGTTCTATCACAGCGGTGCCATTGACGATTTAAAACGGGTTATCGCTCATGTGATCACTTCCCATCAGGCTCAGCGGGTTTTCTTGGTCGGGTTCAGTATGGGGGGGAATCAAACCGTTTTGACTCTGGGTGATGCTGAGTTGCCCGACCAGGTTATTGGGGGTGCCGGGTTCAGTGTGCCTTTAGATCTAGCCAGTTGTGCCGATGAATTGGCCAGGCCGGCCCAGGCTGTCTACATGCGTCGGTTTTTGAAAGATTTGAAACCAAAGATTGCCGCCAAAGCCGAACAGTTTCCTGAACGTGTGTCCTTGGAGGGTTACGAAGAGATTAAAAGTTTTCATCAATTTGATGACCGCTATACTGCTCCGTTACATGGCTTTAATGATGCGCAGGATTATTGGACTCAGTGCTCCGGCCGAAATGCGCTTCCGTACCTTCGCAAACCAACCTTAATTGTTAATGCGGCGGACGACCCATTTTTATCGGGGCGTTGCTATGACTGCAATCTGAGCAATCGTTCGACCCATCTGTTTCTTGAAACACCGAGTAGCGGAGGTCATGTCGGCTTTGCGCGATGGAGGCTCAACAGCGAACTGTGGTCTGAACAGCGCGCGCTTGCCTTTGCTAATCACCTATTGGAGTAAACGAATTGATGTCAGCCTTGTTACTCTACTGTCGACCGGGATTTGAAAAAGAATGTTTGGCTGAGTTGACCGAAGCAGCCAGCACCAAGGGTGTATTTGGTTGGGCAAATTTGGAAACTCATTCCGGATTCGTATTGTATGAAACCGAGTCCGCCGATGTTGTTTATGACCTGGTGCCTGAGCTGGTATTCAGTCGCGATGCCTGGCCTGTTTTTTCTCGATTACATGACCTGGACCCGGTCGACCGGCTGTCGCCTATTATTGAAGCAGTCAAGGCGTTTCTCGCCGAGCAAAACTATAATCAGTTTGGCGATGTGAGTTGTGAGTTTGCGGAAGGCGATGTTTATCGGGCAACGTCGAAGTTTGCTGGAAAGTTCGTCCATCCGGTACGTCAGGCTCTGCGCAAAGCGCACCTGCTCAGTAAAAAAGAAGACTCTTCCAAGCCAGCGTTGCATCTTTTTTTCAAGGATTCATCTCAGGTTTTGATCGGTGCTGACAAACCCAGGTTACGTACTGTGTGGCCTATGGGAATCGCTCGTTTAAGGTTTCCATCGAGCGCACCAAGTCGCAGTACATTGAAGCTGGAAGAAGCCTTCATTTATTTTTTGGGTAACGATTGGCGCCAACAATTGGAAAACTGCCACACCGCTGTAGATTTGGGTGCTTCGCCGGGAGGCTGGACCTGGCAATTGGTCAATCAGAAAATGAATGTGTACGCGATCGACAACGGTCCGATGGATCAGGCGTTACTGGATACTGGGCTTGTGGATCACTTGCTTGAAGACGGCTTTGTTTGGAAACCGGCTAAAACCGTCGACTGGTTGGTATGTGATATGGTTGAGAAGCCGCTGCGGGTGGCAAAACTGATGTACGAGTGGTTACATCAACGGCATGCGCGATACGCGATTTTTAACTTGAAACTTCCCATGAAAAAGCGCTTTCACGAGTGGGCGGACATTAAGGAACAGCTCGAATCCCAGATGGCCGTTCAGCATCCGCGCGCAATACTGCGGGCCAAGCACCTGTACCACGATCGTGAGGAAATAACCGTGTTTCTTGATTTGAGGAATCAAAACGGATGACGACACCTGATTCTAAAGTGGTTCTGGATACTCGTGGATTACGTTGCCCAGAACCGGTCATGATGCTGCACCGCCAGATACGTAAAGTGGAGGTCGGTGAGGTGATTTTAGTGTTGGCAACTGACCCGGCAACTCAGCGTGATATCCCGCAGTTCTGTGAATTCTTACCTCACCTGTTATTAGCGCAGGCCAATGATCAGGGTGAATTTCAATACTGGATTCAGAAAGGTGCCCGCGACTGATTTTGCGGGCGTTGTCCATTGTGTTAGTTCGGGTCGGCAGCGGCTTTTAACGTCGTGCTTAGATCCCGGCCGCTGAAAATATAAAGTCGGATTAATAACCAGAACGCAGCGTGCGACAGTCCGGCGATCAAACCAATCCAAAAGCCGGGTGCGCCCATGGCTGGAACCAGCCAATCTTTATAGGCCAGCGCGTAACCCAAAGGAATGCCAATTCCCCAGAATGAAGCCAGCATAATGTACATCGGTATGCGAGTGTCTTTGTATCCCCGCAGGGCGCTGATCGCGACGACCTGTAAGACATCGGCAATCTGAAACATGGCTCCAAATGCCAGCAGCGTAACAGCAACCGCGATGACATCCGCTTCTTTGGTATATACCCCGGCAATGGGTTCAGCGAACAGATACAGCAAGACGGCGTAAAACACGGCGATGGCCAATATCAGTATCACAGAACTGCGTGCCCCCAATTTTGCAGACTGAATATCCCTGGCCCCAATCAGAAAAGAGATACGAATGGTCAGTGCCATGCCTAAACTGAGCGGCACCATAAACAGGATGCTGACCACATTCAGCGCAATCTGATGGCCCGCGACAACGACGGGTCCCAACGAAGCAAGCAGCAAGGCGACCACCGCAAACATCACTGATTCTACAAAGATGGTAAACCCGATCGGGATGCCAAGGTGAAGGATTTCCCGGACCATTCCCCAGGTTGGCAGCATTCTTTGTTCCCAAATATGGAAATTGCGAAACGCCTTATGGTAATGCAGGTAGGTTGACATTAACGCCAGAGTTATCCATTGGGAGATTGCCGTGGCCCAGCCACAACCTATACCGCCCATCGCCGGTAACCCAAATTTTCCAAAAATAAAAATATAATTTAGTGGTGCATTAATGCAGGCAGTCAGAATGGAAAACAGCATAAAGACCTTAGTTTGTCCGATGCCGTCGGTTAACCCGCGCAAGGTTATCAGGATAAAAATTGCGGGTAGGCCAAAGGCAAACGCCGCCAGATAGCCACTGGTGATGGCAGCGGGTTTGTCTGCCAGTTTTATCAAGGTCAATACCGGGTCTATATGAAACAGTAGCAGCATACCAATGCCGGATGCGACGATTGCTATGTACAATGCATTCCAGGTGACCGGCATAACCCGGTGCAGCTGTTTGGCGCCCATGTGACCGGAAATCATAGGTTGTGTGGCGTTCAATATACCCATCATAAACAGAAAGATAGGTACCCACAGGCTGCCACCGATGGCGACGCCCGTTAAGTCTTCGGCGCTCGCTCTGCCAGCCATTACAGTATCGATGACACCATTGGCCATTTGCGCAAGTTGACTGATTAATATCGGTGAACCTAGAGTCAGAATGGTTTTCCATTCGGTCTTCACCCGGGTCAGTAGTGGCAGTCGGGCATCACTGATCGGTTGGTGAGTTTCATCGATGGGGGTGTTGGTCATTTTGCGAAGTCTCTCTCTATGGCTCGCTAGAATAACAAAAAAACCTTTGATTTTATTTCGATTTTTGAGTCATCTCTTTATACTGCCGCGCTTTGTTTTTGTGTGAGTTATAGAAATTGATAACACATCCGCTAGCAGCTGCCCATTGGGAACCAGGTGTAGAGCAATTGTTGGCTGTACTGAATCCTTGGCTTGTCGAGCAATGGCAAACCTGTCTGGTTGCTGCAGTCAATGAACCGTATTACGCTCCTGCGGACGATGCGAACGGCTTACATCAGATCCAGTTTGCTCACGGATACTTTAACAGCGCTTTGCACGAATTGGCTCATTGGTGTGTTGCAGGAGAGCAGCGTCGTTTGTTGCCGGATTTCGGTTATTGGTATGCCCCTGATGGCCGAGACGCTGCGCAACAGGCTGCATTTGAGAAAGTAGAAGTAAAACCGCAGGCCATAGAATGGCATTTTGCCAAAGCCTGTGGTCGTCATTTCCGTGTCAGTGTTGATAACTTGTCGGGTGAACCCACAGACTCAAGACCATTCCAAGAGGGCGTTCGGGTGCAGGCCAATCAATATCTTCGCGATGGATTGCCAGCACGAGCTAATGCGCTGGTGGTATTGATGTGTCAGGCCTATGGCACAGACCGACACAAGTTTCGGTTTCAGTAGATGGCTGATGCAAAAAAAACGCGAGCCTGCGCTCGCGGTTTTTAACTTACACCTCTCAGATTTACTGGGTCAGGCCATCTTGGGCTTCAGCATCTTTTGTTTCAGCGTCTGTTAGTTCTGTTACTTCAGGTGCTTCCGTTCTTTGTTCCGCATGGGGTTCCTCAACGTCGGTTACAGATTGCTTTGCTGCCAGCCATTGTTCGAACAGTTTTATGTCCTTCGCTACCTGTGTAAAAACGACACCGATGACGAAAATGTCATCCAGGTATCCCAGCACCGGAATGAAGTCAGGGATCAGATCGATAGGAGACAACAGGTACATTAAACCAGCCACAATGGCGATGATGCTGGTCACCGGAGCCTCTTTGTAGTCTCCGGATATCCATGCTTTCACCATCTGTACCATTAACTTAAGTTGGTCCCAAACCTGTGCCAGAGGCTCTTTCAGTTCTTTGGCCTTTTCCCATGCGTTTTCGGCTACTTTCTTAACCTTATCCGGATCGTCTATAACGTCTTCGGCTTTCTGTTTCATTTTTTCAAATTGTGCTTTCAGTTTTTCTTCGTTAATCGGGGCGGTCATGGCCATCTCCTTGATTGCGTTCATGATAACTCCAGCATTGCATTTACCGTGCCCACTTGTAGAGCCCGCTATTTTGGGGGTTTCGCGAGTTATGAGTTGATCGGGTGGCGTATTTGACGAAACGATTTGGCGATTATGACAAGTCGCTATCACTCGAAAGTCGACTGCAAAAACACCGGCATTCGAGTAGTCTAGCGAGATCAATTTCAGAGGGGTGTGACGACAACATGAAAGCGGCATTTATCGGATTAGGGGTAATGGGTTACCCGATGGCGGGCCATTGTCAGCGAGCTGGCATTGAGATGACAGTCTATAACCGCACGGCAGCGAAAGCCCAAGCTTGGGCAGCAGAGTTTGGTGGTCAGTGGCAGAAAACACCGCGAGAGGCTGTTCAAAATGCCGATATTGTTTTGGTGTGTGTTGGTAATGATGATGATGTCCGTTCCGTGTTTTATGGTGATGATGGTCTGTTAGCCTCTCTCAAGGCCGGCGCCATTGTTGTCGATCACACCACAACGTCAGCGGAACTGGCGCGAGAGTTAAGCGCTGCCGTAGCACAACACGGAGGTTCATTTCTGGACGCGCCGGTGTCCGGTGGGCAGGCTGGGGCAGAGAATGGTCAATTGTCGATTATGGTGGGTGGTACACCACAGGCCTTCGCAGCAGCAGAACCGGTATTCAAGTGTTACGGCAAGGTTTGGCAATTGTTGGGAGAAGCAGGCAGTGGGCAATTGTGCAAAATGGTGAATCAAGTCTGTATTGCCGGTATTTTGCAGGGATTGTCGGAAGGGCTTGCCTTGGCGCTTAAGTCGGGTCTTGATATCCCAACTGTGCAGCAGGTTCTGGCTGGTGGGGCCGCACAATCCTGGCAGTTGCAGAACAGAGCCTTAACCATGGCCGAAGGTGAGTACGACTTTGGTTTTGCTATTGATTGGATGGTAAAAGACCTTGGTTATTGTTTGCAGGAGGCGCAAAGCAAGGGTGTCGATATGCCCGTCGCCAGCCTGGTCAGAGGGTTTTATCAGGAGTTGCAGAAACAGGGGTTGAATCGCTGCGATACCTCGGTGTTACTGAAGCGGTTGACTGACCAGTAAGGCGCGTGACCTTTGCGGCCCGATCCCTGCGGCACCTGTCATTGTGAATTCGATGTGGGTGCCGGGATTTGCCCGGGAGGCGACTGCAAAAGTCGTGAATAGCTAAAAAATAGGCTACAATCGCGCACCTATTGTCTGGTGGATAGCAAGACGGATAATTTATACGTCAATTGATGCCAGAACGAGCTCTGAAGTTCTGATTTCCAGAGTGTTCATCGCCTGTTTGCAGGTTATTAAACTAAACCCGGGTTTATGGGCTTGCAGTCTACATCGAAAATGACTCGCCCACCCCACAACGAAAGAAGTGATACTACGTGACAAACCAAAATAAACGATACCGCCGTCCCCGCTGGCATATTGCCCAATTCAAAGTTGAAGAAGTTCCCGGTAAAGTTCGTTTCCATGATCTGTTCCTGCCCATTGCTCTGATGCGTGCCATACAGGAAGTGGGCTATGAGTACTGCAGTCCGATTCAGGCCATGACATTGCCCTACGCTTTGGCCGGGCATGACTGTATTGGTAAAGCGCAAACCGGTACCGGAAAAACAGCCGCATTCCTGATTACCGCTATTACCGACCTGCTTGAGCACCGTCTGGAAGAACAATACGTCGGTGAACCCCGCGCATTGATTTTAGCACCAACACGCGAACTGGCACTGCAAATCGCCGAAGACGCGAACTCATTGACCAAATACAGCCGTCTTAAAGTAGCGGCCGTTGTCGGTGGGATGGATTTCGATAAGCAACAGAAGCAATTAACGGAACAGCGGGTAGATATTCTGGTAGCGACACCGGGCCGTTTGATCGATTTTATGAACCGTAAGGCGGTGTTTTTGGATCAGATTGAGATTCTGGTGATTGATGAAGCCGACCGTATGCTGGACATGGGCTTCATTCCAGATATCAAAACCATTGTTCGGGCTACCCCGCGCAACGAAAACCGCCAGACTCTGATGTTCTCGGCAACCTTTTCATACGACATTCTCAACCTTGCTGAGCGATGGACCAATGAGCCCGTGCGCATTGAAGTTGAACCGAAAGTAAAAACGTCGGACGATGTTGAACAGCATGTGTACCTGGTGTCGTCAGATGAAAAATATCACGCGTTGCGTCGTATTGTGTCTCAGGAAGAAGCGGACCGCGTGATGGTATTCGCTAACCGTCGCGATATTGTCCGTGATCTCACTGACAATCTGAAAGCCGATGGTATTGCTTGTCAGGCATTGTCTGGTGAAGTACCACAGAATAAGCGAATCCGTACACTCGACGGCTTTAAAGAAGGCAAATTCAAAGTGTTGGTCGCGACCGACGTCGCTGGCCGTGGTATTCATGTTGATGGCGTGTCGCATGTGATCAACTTTACGCTACCAGAAGATGCTGAAGACTACGTGCACCGCATCGGTCGTACAGGCCGCGCGGGTAAAAAAGGTGTCTCAATCAGCTTTGCCTGTGAAGACGATTCGTTCCAGATTCCGGCTATTGAAGAATACATCAAGCGGAAAATTGAACTGGAACAATTGCCTGAAGAACTGCGGTCTGACGAAGCAGTGGTTGCCTCTGAAAAGGTGAAAGCTCAGGCCAAAGTCGATAAAGCTGAAGCCGAAGCGGTTGCAGACGCTGAAGCTGAAGCTCTGGAAGCGCAGGCCGCTGACGCTCAAGTGCAAGACAACGCTGTCGATGCTGAGCCGGAAGTTGACGGTGAAGCCCCTGTGGGTGAAGTTACCCGGGTTGAAGTCCAAGACTCGGAAGACGGTCCTGAAATTACCGTTGAAGTGTTTGTGCAAGATCCCGAAGATGAAGACGACGAGACTGAGTCGTCGGATGACTCTGAGATTGCCACTGCGTCTGCTTCTGACGATGAAGCCGAACAGAAGAAAGACGAAAAAGGCAACGTTTGACCCCTATGACGTTACGCGTGGTTGCAGATGAAAACATGCCTAACGTCGACGCCTGGTTTGCGCCGATCAGCTCGACGATTGTGCGCAAGCCGGGTCGCTCCTTAACGAGTTCCGACTTGCGCGACGCTGATATCCTGTTGGTTCGATCTGTGACTCAGGTAAACGAGGCGTTATTGGCAGGTACAAACGTTAAGTTTGTCGGCAGCGCTACCATCGGTACCGATCATGTTGACCAACCCTACCTGAACCAACAAAAAATTCCTTTCCATTTCGCGCCTGGTTGTAACGCCCAGTCAGTAGCCGATTGGTTGTTGTCCGTGTTATCCCGCTTGCATCTGGATGCTGACCTTGACTGGTGGAATAAAACCATCGCCATTATTGGTGTTGGTAATGTTGGTCGCAAAGTGGTGGCGTCGCTGAATCGGTTCGGGTGTAACCTTCTGTTATGCGATCCGCTCAAACACGAACAAGGTTTGTTGCCAGAGCATTGTGACCTGAATACCGTATTGAAGTCAGCAGACGTTGTTTGTTTTCACACACCTCATACTCGCACCAGTGATTACCCGACTCATGGGCTGTTAGACGCTGATCGGCTGTCATTAATGAAGCCAGGCGCTTGGTTGATCAATGCGGGCAGGGGGCCTGTCTTTCAGTATCAGCCTTTGTTGGAGGCTGCCCGCGCCGGCTCTGTTAACCTGGTCTTGGATGTTTGGCCAAACGAACCCAGTGTAGAACAAGAGCTTTTGGATCATGTGCATTTGGCGTCTCCGCATGTTGCCGGATACAGTCTGGAAGGCAAATACAAGGGCACGGAGATGTTAGCGCAGGCAGTGAGTTCGGAATTTCATCTGAACCTGACCGCTCAGGTGGCTCCGCCGAAAATTGTACCAATTGATGCGCAGCTCTATCGCCAAGAAGATGTCCGCCGCTGGGCGAGCGAGTTGGTTTTACACGTGTATGACCCTGCGCGTGACACTGTCGCCTTGCGGGCGTCAGTACTGAATGGAGTTGTTTCGGCAGCAACATTTGATGAACTGCGAAAACACTATCCAGAAAGGCGTGAGTTGGCGTCGGTACCCGTCATCAATGTTGACAGTGAGTTAGAGGCCTGGCTGGCTCGGTTCGGTTTTGTCTGTCAGTAGTCAATAAACGGCACCCCAAAATGCTCTCCATTCTCCTACGCATAGCGATCGACGGATTTTTTGGATGTACCTTTAGATATAGTGACGGCGTGCCTGTGCGTTGAGGAGGGATTTTATCAGTGCCTCAACATCATTTGATGTTCCCTGAGTAATTGCGATATGCAATTCATCGATGAACTTCACCCCCCCTTCTACAGCATCGAAACTGGACAGCCAGCGAAAAGCATCGAGCGTTAATACGCAATGATTAAAAGCCGTTTGCCGTTCTATGTCCCCGTAACGGATTAAACCTTCTTCGCTCAGCCACAAAAAAGTATTGAAGCAGGCTAGATGTCGTTCACTGTGCAGACCGTATTCGTCTGGGGTGTCCAACCCGCTGATGTCTTCCACGTACATGGATATCTGTCGCGGAAATGCCCGGTACAGCGACAGCAGAATCCGGGCGGTATCGTTATAAAACTCAGTAATGTGAATATCCAGCATCACAAATCCTGACCTGTTAATCTTGGCGATAAGTACTGAAGAAGCGTTCCATTCGAGCGGTCGCTTCATTCAATACTTCCGTCGGGGGCAGGAACACCATCCGGAAGTGGTCGACGTCGGGGTAGTTAAAACCGCGACCGTGCACCACCAGAATTTTTTCCTGACGCAATAAATCCAGAGCCATTTGTTCGTCGTTGGACAGCGCAAATTTCTTTTTGTCCATTTTGACAAAGAGATATAGTGCACCTTTCGGTTTAACGACAGACAAACCATCGATCGCGTTAATGGCATCAACGGCCAGGTTACGTTGTTCATACATGCGGCCGCCGGGGCTGACCAGATCCTGAATGGTTTGGTAACCACCCAGTGAGGTTTGAATCGCGTATTGCGCCGGAACATTGGGACATAATCGCATACTGGCGAGCATATTAAAGCCCTGAATTAAATCGCTGGCGCGATGCTTGGGGCCGGAAACCAACATCCAGCCGGATCGCCAGCCACAGAGTCGGTAGGCTTTGGACAAGCCATTAAATGTCAGCGTTAAAACGTCTGTCGACAAGGACGACAGGCAATGAAACTCAGCGTCGTCAAAAATGATTTTGTCGTAGATCTCATCCGCGAGAATGATTAGGTTGTTCTGTCGTGCAATGTCGACCAACTCCAGCAACAGTTCTTTGGAGTAAACAGCACCGGTCGGGTTATTGGGGTTAATGATGACGATGGCTCGGGTGCGTGGTGTAATCTTCGCGCGAATGTCGTCTACATCGGGAAACCAATCTGCCTGTTCGTCGCAGGTGTAGTGGACCGCTTTGCCGCCCGAAAGCGTCACCGCACCGGTCCAGAGCGGATAGTCGGGTGATGGGACCAAGACTTCGTCACCGACATTGACGATACCCGTACAGGCTAAATGAATCAGTTCGCTGGCGCCGTTACCGAGGTAAACATCGTCGACTTCAACATTGTGCACGCGTTGCTTCTGATAATGTTGCATCACTGCTTTGCGCGCCGAATAGATGCCCTTGGATTCAGAATAACCTTCTGAATGTGGCAGGTTTTTGATGACATCGGTGATGATTTCATCTGGTGCATCAAAACCGAATGGTTTTGGGTTGCCAATATTCAGTTTTAAAATACGATGACCCTCATCTTCCATACGGGCCGCTTCATCGAGGACCGGTCCGCGGATCTCGTAAAAAATATTGGCCAGTTTGTCGGATTTCAAAATGTCTTTCATGGGTCACTCGTTGGTAAAAGTTAATTTTTGCTGAATTGTTTCAGGGTCAACCATGTTTTTATTGGCAGAATAATGACTAAAATGGGTCATCCACGTCCAAGGAATTTGAGTATAGAGTTTTGGTCGTTTAAATCCTATCGGAGAAGCTGTATGAGTGAAAAAATAATTAAGAGTGATGAGCAATGGCGACAGGAGCTGGATGAAGAGCAATATCTGGTGACGCGGCATGCCCATACCGAGAGACCCTTTACCGGAATGTACTGGGACGAAACAGCGGATGGATTGTATCGGTGTGTTTGCTGTGGAACGCCGTTATTCCGTAGTGAGACAAAATTCGACGCAGGCTGTGGTTGGCCGAGCTTTTACGAGTCACTGGACAAGTCTGCCATTGTCGAGAAGGTCGACCACAGTCATGGCATGGTGCGCACTGAAGTCCTTTGCGCAAACTGTGACGCGCATTTGGGGCATGTTTTTCCCGACGGTCCGGAACCGACGGGCGTACGTTATTGCATAAATTCAGCTTCCCTGAACCTGGAAAAAGACGACGGATGACTTTTGAACAACATTGGCAGAATGCCTTAATGCACCATCAGGATGATGCGTCGATACGGGCACGGTTTCCTTCCGTAGCCTCCGATGCTGAACTGCTGGCGCAGACAGACGCACAATATCTGAGTTTAATTTGCCGACGGGTCTTCCGGGCTGGCATGAAACACTCGGTGGTCGACAGTAAATGGCCTGCTTTTGAAGAAGCGTTTTGGTCCTTCGATCCCATGGCCTGTCAGTTAATCGATGACTCGCGTTTCGAAGAATTGATGCGCAATACCAGCTTAATTCGGCACTGGGGCAAGATGAAAACCGTACCGATCAATGCAATGATGGTCAGTGATATTGCTCGTCAGCATGGCAGTGTTGGAGCATTTCTAGCAAACTGGCCTGAACACGACATTGTTGGACTTTGGCTGTATTTAAAGAAGCATGGCGCCCATCTTGGGGGGGACGGTGCCTCCCGGTTCTTGAGAATGGTCGGCAAAGACACGTTTGTCCTTACCGATGATGTGGTCCGGGCGTTGCAAAACGCCAATGTAGTCAGCAAGAAGCCAACCAGTTTACGAGACCTTAAGCTGACACAGGAATATTTCAACCAGCTTCAGGCAGAATCTGATTTGCCTCTAAGCGCTATCAGCATGGTGCTGGCGTTATCGATCGGTCCGTCCTAAACAGCCGTTGATCAGCATCCACTGCGCTGCGTAATAGGTGATCATGATCCAGTAGCTGCGCAGCGGGATTGGATGGATGAAGCGATCAATCGCAATCAGTGAATCCGAACTGATAAATACCAATGCACCCAAAACAGCCCAGCGGACAGGATAGTGACTCTGAATTGCCATCAGGCCCATAAAAGTGATGGCAATAAGGTAAGCCAATACGGGTATCTGCAAATCGCCCAAATTTGGCAGAAGCCAGAATGCCATCACAAATACATAAAGAATCAGGGCTGACGACATTGGCCACCGATGCGCCAATCCTTGCCAACGGCGAACGAACAGGGTGGCGTAACTTAGCTGTGCCAGTAAAAAAGCGGCAATGCCGATAATAAACAAATCCAGTTCAAGCAACGTATCGCCTGTGGCACTAAATGCCAATGCAAACAATAAAAAGGGTTTCGCTGTTTGGTTAGTGTGTTTGATGACGGCCAATGCCAGAACACCGATTGGAATTATTTTCAATAACCAAGACAGACTGTTGGGGAAAGACAAGCTTGCTAAATAAAGAATGGAGAAGCCCAAAAAGGCGACGGTCAGGTGTTTTTTCATGGTGTGCTTATTATTGTGATTTGGGCGCAGAATTTACGCAATAACCGAACGGATCGCAAATCGAAACGGCTCCCGTTTAGGGAGCCGTTTGAAGAAACGGTGTTAATTCAGAATCAGAAACTCCAATAATGCTTTTTGAGCATGCAGCCGGTTTCCAGCCTGTTCAAAGACTACTGAACGAGGGTCGTCTAGCATATCTTCACTGACTTCTTCACCTCGGTGGGCGGGCAAGCAATGCAGGAATACAGCCTCTTTATCGGCAATGTCCATAAGGGTAGGGGATACCTGATAGTCCTTGAAAGCGGCCATGCGAATTTTAGTTTCTTCTTCCTGGCCCATGCTGGCCCAGACATCGGTCGTAACCAGGTGAGCGCCTTGGGTTGCTTCTTCAACTGAGCTTGTGACCGTAACCCGGTCGCCAGCTTCGTCCAGCAAGCTTTGCATTGGTTCGTAGCCGGTTGGGCAGGCAATATTGAGTTTGAAATCAAACAGCATAGCGGCGTTAATATAACTGTTGCACATATTATTGCCGTCGCCAATCCAAGTCACGGTTTTGCCTTTGATGTCGCCACGGGCCTCCGTATATGCCTGTACGTCCGCAAGTAGCTGACATGGGTGGTAATCATCGGTGAGCGCATTGATCACTGGCACGGAGCTGTATTGCGCGAATTTCGTGATTTTCTCATGCTCAAACGTGCGGATCATTACGGCATCGACCATTTGAGACAAGACACGAGCGCTGTCCTCAATGGGTTCACCACGACCCAATTGCGTATCTCTGGGTGATAAAAAAATCGCACTGCCGCCCAGTTGAGTCATGCCCGCTTCAAATGAAACACGAGTCCGTGTTGACGACTTTTCAAATATCATTCCAAGAACGCGGTTTTTTAGCGATTCGTGAATCGTCCGGCTCTTGTGCAACTGTTTCAGTTCTGTTGCCCGCTTAATGATTTGAATGGCTTCTTGAGAGGTTAAGTCACTCAGTGTTAGAAAATGTCGTATTGACATGCGCAAGCTCCATTTTATTATGGACAGGAAAACTCACAGGCTATCATGCCTTACCTCAGTCCTTCAATGCGGCCTGCGCGCGAATTCAGCTATAAAGCACACCAAAAATTGCAATAAAAAAATGCGAATGGTCCCAAGTGTCTTGAGTTGGACGTTCGTATGTATTTAGCGTGCCATTCAAGTTCTATAGCTAGGCGTGTCTCGCTGTCAATAGTTATTCCATTGACAATAGACGGAACGACGCTAGAGAGCTTGAATGTCGGGCCCGAAGGGGGCTAATGGAAAACACTACTACGGCGTTGCTCTTCTTAAAAAGATTTCGATATTCTCTACCAAGAGCGCCTTGTACTAGCGCTTTCCATTAGCTCTGGACCTATACGAACTTCTGACTCAGGATACTCGCCTTCGTCTCGGTATCTGAATGACGCTTTTTGCGTTGTTGGCTTGGCTGACTCTGGCGTCAGAGACTGAAATCCGTACAATAGGCAAAAATATCTGACTATTTTGGTAGGTTATATGAGCGACACCATCGAAAACATCAAAGAACAACTCAGCAGCAACGACATTTTGCTGTATATGAAGGGTAACCCTAATCAACCAATGTGTGGTTTTTCGGCACGCGCAGTTCAGGCGGTTATGTCCTGTGGTGAACGGTTTGCGTATGTGGATATTCTGCAACACCCAGATATCCGGGCTGAATTGCCAAAGTACGCTCAATGGCCGACTTTTCCACAATTGTGGGTGAAAGGCGAATTGATCGGTGGATGTGACATCATCACCGAAATGTTCGAAAAAGGTGAGCTGCAAGAGTTGATCAAAGAAGCGTCTGCGCCAGCCTGATTCGCGCTAGCTTGCTGATTGCATGTGTTCAAAGAGCCCCTATGGTTGTCATCCGGGGCTTTTTTACGCCTGCATCAAATGGGATTGCAGCCAGCATTTCCGTTTTCCGTTAAACTGAATCACTTTCCGCTGATTCAATCCCTGGCTGGACTTATTGATGAAACCCTTAACTGACGATCAATTGTTACGTTATGCACGCAATATCTTACTGAAACCTGTTGATATTGCCGGGCAGGAACGATTGTTGAGCTCACATGTCGTGGTGGTTGGTGCCGGTGGGCTTGGTGCGCCGTTAATACAATATCTGGCGGCTGCTGGTGTCGGTACCTTAACGATTATCGACGACGATGTAGTCGAAGAAACCAATCTGCAACGGCAAGTAATACACCGGTTAGATACAGTGGGTCGATTGAAAGTCGACAGCGCTGCCGAGTTTATAACCGGGTTAAACCCGGATGTTCGGGTGCAGTCCTATGCACAGCGGTTGACCGCAGAAAATATTTCGACATTGATACCGCGAGTCGATTTAGTCGTAATTGGAACCGACAATTTTGCCAGCCGATACCTGGTTAGTGACTTCTGCGCAGAACACAAAATTCCGTTGGTTACCGGGGCCGCGATTGGGACCAGTGGTCAGGTGACCAGTTTTGATTTCAAACATCAGGCCAGTCCTTGTTTTCGTTGTTTATATGAAGATGGCGAAGACGACAACCTGACGTGTGCGACAGCCGGTGTGTTAGGACCTGTCGTCGGTACCATCGGCTCGGTGATGGCGATGGAGGTCATCAAAATTTTACTGTCAATCGGGCAGCCTTTATTTCAACGGTTGATGACTTGGGACGCGTTATCCATGGAATGGCAAACCTTTACCTACCAAACATCGCAGCAATGCCCCGCCTGTCAAAAGAGATCTTTATGACGTCTGATCAAAAACAACGTGAACATTTTTTATTGTTGGTTGCGTTCGCCATGCCAATTGCCTTTTCGTCATGGATGGCCCTGCTCAACAATTTTACGATTGAAGTAGCGGCGTTTACGGGTCGCGAGATCGGCATCCTGCAAAGTTTAAGGGAAGTGCCGGGCTTTCTGGCTTTTACCGCCGTTTTCGTTTTATGGGTGTTGCATGAACAACGGTTTGCCGTCATTTCATTATTTTTGTTAGGGTTGGGTGTTTTCCTCACGGGTTTCTTTCCCAGTGCTTTAGGGCTATATGCAACCACGGTATTGATGTCGATTGGTTTTCACTATTTTGAAACCATTAATCAATCGCTGACCCTGCAGTGGTTGCCCAAAGACCGGACGGCGGAATTTATGGGGCAGGCGATGTCGATCAAAGCCGTTGCTGCCATCGCTTCTTTTGGCGGAGTTTGGTTTGCGATTGATTACTTTCAGTTACCGTATCAGACTGTGTACGGAATCTTTGGTGGTTTGACCTTGCTGATCGTGTTTTATATGGCTATCCGATTTCCGTTGTTTCCGGCGAAAACACCACAGTTGAAAAAATTGGTTTTGCGAAAGCGTTATTGGTTGTTTTATCTGCTGACATTTTTAAGCGGAGCCCGACGACAGATATTTGTTGTTTTTGCCGGTTTTCTGATGGTTGAAAAGTTTGGCTACAGTGCTGGTCAGGTAGCACTTTTGTTGTTGGTTAATCATTTTTTCAATATGTTTTTTGCCAAGAAAATTGGTGCCTGGATCGGGCGTATTGGTGAACGGAAAGCATTGACACTTGAGTACGTCGGCCTAGTTTTGGTTTTTACTGGTTATGCGATTGTCGAAAACGCTTGGATCGCGGCCGGTTTGTATATTGTCGATCATCTTTTCTTTGCCTTTGCGATTGCCATAAAAACTTATTTCCAGAAGATTGCCGACGATGCTGATATGGCATCAAGTGCCGGTGTCTCCTTTACTATTAACCACATCGCGGCAGTGGTATTACCTGCAGCGTTAGGTTTAGTTTGGCTCTTTTCGCCCGCTGCGGTGTTTTATCTGGGAGCGGCGTTGGCCGGTCTTTCTCTGCTGGCCAGTCAGTTAATCCCAGGGTCGCCCCAACCAGGTCGCGAAACTGCTGACTGGGCAAAACCCTCGATTGCGCAGTAGGCTAACAGGAACCCGATATGATATTGGATCATCATTTTCTCATCGCCATGCCTGAAATGGCCGACCCCATTTTTGCAGGAACAGTAACTTATATTCTGCAACACGATGAAGAGGGTGCATTTGGATTGATAGTGAATCGACCGATTAATCTCGATCTTGAATCGGTTTTCCATTCTGTCGATATCAAAAGCTTTAACACGAAAAGTGGGCAAAAACCGGTTTACCATGGCGGACCCGTGTCATCGGAGCAAGGTTTTATTCTGCATCAACCAACAGAGCGAGTGTGGGATTCAACTTTGTCGAACAATCAATTGTGCGTCACCACCAGTCAGGACATTCTGCAAGCTATTGCCTACGGTGAGGGGCCGGAAAAGTTTTTGTTTTGTCTGGGGTATTCGGGTTGGTCTGGCGGTCAACTGGAGCAGGAACTCAAGCAAAACGCCTGGCTCACGGTTGCCGCTGATTCGGATATTATTTTTGCCGACAATGAAACTGAGAAGTATCGGCAGGCGCTGACGTTATTGGGTGTGGACATCTCGGCTTTATCCGGCCATGGTGGGCTGGCCTGACCACTCATAGACAGTTCCGGCACGAATCTTTGCTGTGTTTCGCAAACCAGACTTGACCCGCCTGCGATCTGAGAAAAACGAGTTGAAGCGATTAGTCCGACCTTAATTGAAAGCGGCTGACTAATTCAGTTTGTTGTTCTGACAGCGCATTGAGTGATTCACTGTTTGTCGCGGCTTGTTCAGCACCGGCAGCAATACTTTCTGCCATGTCCGAGATATTGACAATATTCTCTGCGACCTCTTTAGCGACCGCACTTTGTTGCTCCGACGCCGTCGCAATTGATCGGCTCATATCATTGACATGAGCCAGGCTTTCAACCATGGCTTTCAGCGAGGCGTTGGTTTCTTGCGTTTGTAGAACGGATTTGTCTGCATGTTTCAGGTTGTCTTCTACCAGAGTAACGGCTTGGCTGGCTTTCTGTTGCAAGCTATCAATCATGTCCCGTATTTCGTTTGCCGATTGTTGTGAACGGTTGGCTAACGTTCTGACTTCATCAGCGACAACGGCAAACCCTCTGCCTTGTTCACCGGCACGCGCAGCTTCGATTGCGGCATTTAACGCGAGTAAGTTGGTTTGCTCTGAGATACTTTGAATGACGGTTAGAATATCGCCAATCTGTTGCGATTCTTTAGACAGTTCTTGGATGACGTCGGAGGCAGAATCCAATGAGGTTTTCAATTGGTTGATGAAGTCCAGGTTCCTATTCATGTTGACCATATTGGTCTGAGCTTGCTCCGTTACGATGGCGACTTCGCTGCTGGCATCGGCGGCATGGGTGGCCACTTCCTGAACGGCTGCTTCCATTTCTGTCACAGCGGTCGCGACCGAATCTGTTTGTGAGCGTTGTTCAATAACGTTTTTATTGGTTTCCTGACTCATTGCGTGGCTGTCAATGGCCACACTATTAATGGTTTTAGCAGATCCCTGAATTTGGCCAATCAGTTCACTCAATTGATCATTCAGGTCGTTGATGTTGCTGGCGACCAAGCCCATTTCTGATTGATATTTGGTGGTGATGCGCTGCCGCAGGTCACCAGAAGACAAGCGTTTCAGCGCCAACATGATATCCGAAAGCGGACGTTTTATTGCCAAGACGACTGTGGTGGTAATGACAACAGCAATGACGATTGAAGAGATTGCCAGCAGCGCATTGAGCCAGAGTGCGTTTTGAGCATCAGTTCGGGCGTCGGCGACCGCTTGCTTGGAAAGATTACGAATACTGCTGACCGAATTTGCCAGACTGTTGGCCGTCGTATCCATGAGCTCTGCAATGTCGGCGAGTAGTTCTTCAGACTGCTGGTTGAGCGTGACGAACTTGAGGTGCTGTTGAAACAAGCCATCTTGGCCTTCAATGGCACGGCTAAGCAAATCCCGGTAAAAAACGATGTCTTCCGCCAGACTGGGCATGTCCCGCTGAACATTAGCAACCTTCTCGTTAATCCGGCTTAAGTAACCCTGTAATTCCGTCAGGTAAGTTTGAATACCCTCTTCGTCGGTCACCGCGAGGGATTTCTGTAAGTAGATTTGTGCGCCAGAACCTTGTTTCGCAATGAAATCAATATCCCAACCGGTTTGCTGTAACCCATCGGCATCGGCGTCACCTTTGAAGTCCACCATGTCTTGTGCAAAAAACAAAAACTCACCTTCAAATCCGGTCAGTTCGTTAAACGCATTTTCACGCGCGGTAATGCGTTGGTCTTGAATCGAGAGATGCGAATCTGCTTGAACTAGTAACGTTTTACCTGTCGAAATTGCTTCATTAACCGAAGCGGCAATACTTGGGAAGCGGACGAGTTCACCCACCAGTTCATCCGAGAGGTCAATAAAATTGGCTTTTGCTTGTTCATAGTCGTTGCGAAGCCCATCCCGTTTCTCGATTGCTGCCGTATTCGCGTGCTGCATCATGGCGCGATTGGCATTTTGTAAGTGCAGTAACACCGTATTACTTTTATCCAGTAGTCCGGTGAGAGTGGAGCCAGTGAGTTCCAGCTGAGCAGCCATTTTGGCTTGCGACAGGTAGGCAGAGCCTGACAACACCAACATCAATGCTGAAACGATGCTGAAACCGATAATTACCCGCTGTATAAGTGATAACCGCATGTAAATCCTCGTTTTGGGGTAAGGTCTAAAGAATATGACTATAGTGGTATGTGTACATATCGGCCACATTATGGATTGCTTGAATACTTTGTGTAAGGACTTTTATCTGCTGATATTCAAGGTCCTTGGCGGATTAAATAGTGGTTTTCTGACCTGCCCGTGATTGCTCCCGATTCCTAATCGGTTATGCTTCAAGAAATTTTTTCAGGAGTTTTTAACATGGTTCGAATAGGTACGCCGGGCTCAAAAACAGCCAAAAAAGTGATGTTACTGGGATCCGGTGAGTTGGGCAAAGAAGTCGCCATTGAATGTAAGCGACTGGGTTTGGAAGTCATTGCCTGTGATCGTTACGAAAATGCACCCGCCATGCAGGTCTCGGATCGCGCCTACATGTTATCCATGTTAGATGGTCCCGCTTTACGTGAAATTATTGAACTTGAAAAACCAGATTACGTCGTTCCTGAAATCGAAGCGATCGCAACGGATGTACTGGTCGCGTTGGAAGCTGAAGGTGTCAATGTGGTGCCTTGTGCACGGGCAACACAATTAACGATGAACCGAGAGGGCATTCGAAAACTGGCCGCAGAGGAGCACGGCCTACCGACATCCGCCTACCAGTTCTGCTCAACACTGGAAGAGTTTCAAAAGGCTGTAGCTGCCATTGGTTTCCCCTGCGTCGTGAAACCTATCATGAGTTCTTCTGGTAAAGGGCAGAGCTTGCTGAAATCGTCAGAGGATGTGTTGCGAGCCTGGGAGTACGCTCAGGAAGGAGGGCGAGCTGGCGCTGGGCGCGTGATTGTGGAGGGATTTGTCGATTTTGACTTTGAAATTACATTGCTAACGGTCAGGCACAGTGGTGGCACATCTTTCTGTGCCCCAATCGGCCATCGGCAGGAAGATGGCGATTATCAGGAAAGTTGGCAGCCACAACAGATGTCAGCCGCTGCTACTGAGTTGAGCCAGACTATCGCCGAACAAGTCACGCAAGCGCTTGGCGGTTATGGATTGTTCGGCGTCGAACTCTTTGTCAAGGGCGATCAGGTGATATTCAGTGAAGTGTCCCCACGTCCACATGACACCGGTATGGTGACGTTGATCAGCCAAAATTTAAGTGAGTTCGCCTTGCACACCCGAGCTTTTCTGGGCTTACCGATTCCGATAATACGTCAACACGGCCCTGCCGCATCGGCGGTTATTTTGGCCGATGGAGAGAGCAAACAAGCTGCATTCAGTGGGTTAGAGAATGCATTAGTCGATGTCGATACGGAGCTTCGGTTGTTTGGTAAACCGGAAGTGCATGGCAAGCGTCGTATGGGGGTAGCACTCGCGTTGGGTGCAAATACGGACGACGCCAGACAGAAAGCTTTAACCTGTGCTGGCCAAGTCGAGATTTGCTACTAGCTGAATGGCTATTCAGGTGGTCGTAGCCGCGTGCTACAACCGCGGAGGTTTGTGATGGAAAGCTTAGCCAGAAAGTAAAAAAAACGGAACCAACGGTTCCGTTTTTTCGTTGAGATGGATCTTTACACGGCCAGAGTCGGTTGTGGTTTGCGGCGCCGGGCGGCAAAAAGGGCTGCTATACCAAAGCCAAATAACGCCAAGGTGGCCGGTTCTCGTACATTCGTGACAACCGTAAGGACGGATTCGCCAACGTAGAAATCTCCCCATAACGACGTGATGGTGACATCCAGTAATCCATTGCCGTTCAATGCCCCCAAGGCTTCAACTTCGAGATCATTATAGAAGCTGGTGCCAAACGAGAAACTGCCGGTATCAAAGTCAAAATCTTCGATGGTAAACAGGACGGCTTCAAAACTGTTCCACCATGAATCGCGATCATCGGACACCGATATAGACAACGTACCTGACACCGCACTGCCCAATACGAAGCCATCATCATTGATGTCGTGTGTGTAATCAAGGCTTTGCCAATGACCGACATACTCGTCGACTGAAATCGTGTCGACTATCGGGTTACTGAAAGCGGCGCTGGCGAAAACCACGGTCACCGCCAATGTGGCGATTTTTTTCATTAGTTTCATGTGTTGCTCCATTGATATTTAAAGTCCGTTAGGAATTTGGGATGAGCAAGAGTCGTACCGAAAGCAAAGAATGCCCGTAACATGGGGCGTATGAACAAGTGCTGGTGAAATGGGTTTGCAAGAGTGTAAAACGGGCTGACACTGTTTGAATTCTCTATAAATGATAGCCATTCTTGAGTGGGCGCTGTTTTTAGGTCATTGGATGGGTTAAGGATTCAAATAGCGTTCTAATTATTGGGATTGGGGAATTTAATGCATTAATGGGGCGTTTTTTAAGTACCGTTGAACGGCCCCAAAGATGTCTATGGTCATCCGCTGAGTTGTAAAAGAAACCGGCAGCTTATGTGATGATCGCTGCTGTTTCTTGAACCAGCCGCGTGTCCCCTGTATCCAAGCCACCGATTCAAAAATATCTCGCACATCAGCCGGGCTTCCTAGGTGAAAGCCCGGACGTAGATCGGTTAGTGTTCTTCCGCAGGCTTTTGGCTGGTCAACAGTCGGCCGAAAAAAGCGCCGATCGAATCAATATAGGTCAAGGCAACGGGTACCACGACCAGCGTCAGTAACGTTGAGCTGATCAACCCACCAATAACCGCATGCGCCATGGGCGCGTTTTGACCACTGCCGCCGTGCAGGTTCAACGCCATGGGTAACATACCGAAAATCATTGCCATGGTGGTCATAACAATAGGGCGGAATCGAATTCGGCCCGCCATAACCAAAGCCTCATAAAGGTGGAAGCCGGCTTTGCGTTGTTGGTTGGCGTTGTCTACCAGTAGAATCGCATTTTTCACCACCAAGCCCATCAACATAATAAAGCCGATAATGGAATACATGTTCAGTGTGGACCCACCGACCAGCAAACCGAGCAACACACCGACAAGGGCCATTGGCAAAGACATCATGATCGCGATCGGCTGCAGGAAGCTGCCGAATTGCGATGCCAATACAAGATAGATACAAATAATGGCCAACAACAGTGCCGACGCAGCGGCAATCGCGGTTTCGACCAACTGCTCTGTATCGCCACCGAACTGTACACGATAGCCGGACGGCAGCGGCAGTTCATCCAAAACGGCCTGCACTTTGGGGTTAATTTCCAACAAATTAGCGCCATCCAGATTGGCACTGATGACCACTTGGCGGGATAGATTCATCCGGTTCACCTGAGCCGGTCCGGTTGATGCGTTGATAGTGGCAACCTGTTCGAGATTCACCATGCCCTGCGTGCCGGTCATGCCGGAAAGGGTGATGGGTAATTTCTTCAATGTTTCAATGTTGTCGCGCGCGTCGCCTTGCAAACGTACGGCCACATCAAAGGTGTCGCCTGTGCGGTCCGTCCATTCCGTGACGGTTTCCCCGTTCACCATGGTGCGTAGTGTCGAACCGATATGCGCCAGACTGATCCCCAAGTCATTCGCCGCATCGCTGTTTACTTTCACGCCCAGAATCGGTTGAGCGCCTTCAAAGTTGGATTCCACATCGGCCAGGCCTTCAATCTGTTCCAGCCTGGCAACCAACTGCTGGCTGAGGCGATCAAGGGTGTCAAAATCGTCACCGTAGAGGTTGACCATAATCGGTGAGGCAACACCGCCAAAGCCGTTGGCAGCGCCCACTTTGAATTCAACGCCCGGGATTGCAACCAATGCCTCACGTACCATGTCAGCCATGTTGACCGCACTGCGTGCACGCTCAGTCGGTGGAATCAATTGCACCAGAATTGTGGCCGCGTTCTTTCCGGCACTGGTGGCGCCGCTGTTGATGGTGGCGTAAGTTCCTTTGACTTCGCTGTATTGGCTGACCAGATCGTGAACCTGTTTCACTTTCATACTGGTGTATTCAATCGATGCGTCGTCGGGTCCTTGCATGTCGACCTGAAACAGGCTGGTGTCGACAACCGGGACAAACTCACCACCGATTTTGGGAATCAGCGTCAAGCTGCCCACCAAAATGGCAAATGCCATAAGCAAAGTTGACTTGCGGTGCTTTAACGCCCATTGCAGCAACGTGGTGTAGCGCACGCCGAGGGCTTCGAAAAAATCATCAAAGTGTTGAATGAACTGACTAAACCAGCCCTTTTTGACGCGCGGATCAGCCGATGGGTCGTACCAGACACTCGACATCATCGGATCCAGGGTGAACGCCACGAACAGTGAAATCAGCACCGCTACAGATACGGTGACGCCAAATTGCAGAAAGAACTGCCCTAGAATGCCATCCATAAACGCAACGGGTAAAAACACCGCCACAATCGATAACGTTGTAGCCAGTACGGCGAGACCGATCTCATTGGTACCGTCTTCCGCTGCTTGCCGGTGTCCTTTGCCCATATGCAGGTGTCGCATGATGTTTTCGCGCACGACAATGGCGTCATCAATCAGCAAACCGACCGCCAGCGACAACGCCATTAAGGTCATCATGTTCAGGGTGAAACCCAGTGCCAGCAACACCATCATGGTCCCGATAATCGAGATGGGCAGTGTCAAGCCGGTTATCACCGTTGAGCGCCAGGAATTCAGAAACAAAAAGACAATAACGACAGTCAGCAGGGCGCCTTCAATCAGCATGTTCATGACCGACTCAAATGAGTTTTTGACTTCGATTGAGTTGTCCTGGACCACGTCAATGACAACACCGGGCGGCAACTGTTCCATCAACTCACTAATCTTCTTATGTACCGATTCCGCCACTTCAACGGTATTGGCGCCTTGAATTTTTACAATGTCGATCGCCAATGCCCGTTCGCCATGCAACATGGCGGCAGAGTCGACCGCGCCAATGCCATCATTTAATGTGGCAATGTCTCGCAGGTAAACGGGTTGACCCTGTTGGTAAGCCACTATCACGTCCATGAACTCATCTGGGTCGATTACTTCGCCATCGATTTGCAGAGTTTGAATGTTCAATGCTCCGGTTAAGTCACCAGCCGGGAAGTTCTGGTTTGTCTGGCGCAATGCCTGGGTCACCTGACTGAGGCTGATGCCGTAGGCGACCAGTTTGTCAGGATCCACTTCAATATTTAACTGACGGGAAACTCCGCCAATAACCGTCGCGCTGCCGACACCGGGGATAATCGACAACTCTTTGATGATGACGTTATCGACCAGAGTGGTCAGTTCGCGTGGTGCCATGTCCTGGGCGCTAACGGCCAATGACACAATAGGCATCGCGCCGGGATCGAAACGCAGGATATAAGGTTCTTCAGCGCCGGAGGGTAAAAAGCCTTTCAGCTGTGCCATTTTGTCGCGTACATCCTGCGCTGCCACTGTGGAGTCCACGTCCAGATCAAACATCATGACGACCATGGCGCGGCTGGGTACGGCCGTTGCCTGGATAGAGTCCAGGCCACTTAACGTATTGACCGAATTTTCAATGGGCTTCAGGATTTCACTTTCAACGGCTTCCGGAGAGGCGCCGGGGTACGACACCACAACCACCACAACCGGAAAATCAACGTCTGGCAAACTTTCAACAGAGAGTTTCTGATAGGAAAATAACCCAAACACCATTATTGCAGCCATGACCATGGTCGCAAACACCGGGTTATTGATGCTGACTTTGGTGATAAACATGATTAGCCCTCAATCAGTTGGACGGTGTCATTTACCTGCAAACCGGGCAAAGGCAACACGACGATTCGATCGCCACCGTTCAGACCCTGGGTGACTTCGCGCATCTGGTTTTGACCCCAGCTACCGGCAACGCTGATATCTTGTCTGACCACGGTTTCGCCGTCGATTTTAAACACATAGGGTTGGTTCTGTTCGTCGTAGCGAATGGCCGATGGCGGAATGACCAGGGTGTTGGGCTGTTCTTTCAGAGTGATCTGCCCCGTTGCAAACATGCCGCCCCGCAGCAGACCGCCGGTATTTTCCAGCACAATATACACGGGGATGGTTCGGGTGCCATTGGTTGCAACCGGGCTGATGCGGCTCACAGTGCCGGTAAAGGTGGCCGAAGGGAGCCCTTCGATGCTGATGTTAACCTTCATCCCCGTCACTATGTTGGCGCTGTCAGAGGCGGATACATTCACCCGCAGTTCCATGCGGGCGAGGTCGACAATGGTCAGTAATGGAGAACCAATGCCCACGAATTGTCCGGGCTCCGCCTGACGGAACGAAACAATGCCATTGATGGGGGCGAAAACGTTAGCATTGCGTAATTGATACTCGGTTGCCTTTATCTGGCTTTGCTGTGCTTGCAGGTTTGCCGCTTGGGCTTGAACGGTGCTTAATGCTTGCTCCAATTGTGCGGATGTCGCGATACCCTGAGCACTCATTTCCTGTGTTCGCTTCAGTTGGCTTTGTGCCAGCGCCAGTTGCGCTTGAGTCGCTTCTACGCTGCTGAGCTGCTGTTCTTTCTGGATATTCAGATTTTCAGTATCCATGGCAATTAACAATTGGCCTTTTTTCACGGCATCACCGGGGCGAACCGCGACCTGTTCTATCTGGGCGGATATCAACGCCGGCAGTTGCGCTTCAAAAAGCGGTTGGATGGTCCCCGTCACTTTGATGTTCTGACGGACGGTTTGCGCTTGAACAACTTGCGTTTCTTGTGCCGCCAGATATTTGGTGGTGACGGTCACGGGCGTTGACGCAGTTGCCTCGGCTTCCAGAGTGGCTTTGGGCTTGAGTAACGCTGCCGCAGCGAAACCGACGGCCAGCAGGAGCAAAATTAACCAAATTATCTGACCCACTCGTGAAGGTTTTTCACCTCGCTCGCGGCGTAAATCGGTTTTTGATTTTGCCCAATCCGGTTTCTCAGCGGTGTAGTCTGTGGTTGGTGTGTCACTCATTGGGATTCTCCACGGTCGGGTCGGTCTATCGGTTGATCGGCAAGTTTTTGCGCAATGTCGTTCAGAAAAATGGCGGAGCCCTGGTAAAACTTCTGCACTCCAGCAACACGTTCGCGTGCATCGGGTTGACTGTCGTCAAACAGACTCAGGCTCTGTTGGATATCTTCAGCGGCCTGCTGCATTTCTTTGCTGAGCAGGTCGAGCATGCTTTGAAAAGGGTTAGGGACAAGTTCGTAATAATCCTGTCTTTCACCGGGCACGGTGGTTAAACGTAACATGCCGCGGTCGCGTAACAGGCGCGCATTGGTACTCACACTGGCCTTGGAAACTTGCAATGTGTCGGCAATTTCCTGCAAGGCAACCGGTTCACCCCTTAAAATGAGCAAGCCTGAGATTCGGCCAGAGATGCGAGGGCTGCCGCTGCGTTGGGCAATGATGCCCATTTGTTCGATAAAGTTTCTGCTTGCGCTGTCCATGGTGAGGCCCGGTCATTCAGGTTGTTCAGTAAATACTGAACAAACTTAATGATCAATGGCCAGTAGTCACAATTCGGCTCCGTTTGGAGGGTGATCTTTCTCTTCAGGGTTGTTCGTGTATCGGAGGTTCGACATACTGCCGCAACGGCGGTCACCGAATGTCGATGTCATTTTCCCTGAAGGAATTGTGATGCTTGAAAAAGAAGATTTGTTAAATATTGCCCGGCAACCGATGCCTTTTGGTAAATACCAGGGTCGGTTATTGATTGATTTGCCGGAAGCTTACCTGCTCTGGTTTGCCAAAAAAGGGTGGCCGTCCGGAAAGTTAGGCCATTGGTTGCAGGTTGCGCTGGAAATAAAGATTAATGGTATGGAAAAAGTTGTTGAACCGCTGAAGCTTGCGCCGCAAACGCCACCGCAGCGGCCGAAGGTGCAGATTAAGTTTGATGAATAAGGCTTACCCTGACCGGTTTTTGTCTTGGTTTAGGGTGACGCTGTCGTTTCTGGTGTTAAATCGTCACCGTGACGCATCAACGAACCCGGCCGAAGCGGCAGCAGGTGTGCTATGCCGTGATGGCAATTGACACAGGTTTTATTGTTTTCAACCCAGAACACCACATCATGTTGGACTTGGGCCGCCGCAGATTGCTTTTCCAAACGCCAGTTTTCAGGGTTATGGCAATTTCGACATTCTCTTGAGTCTGTTGCTTTCATGTCTTCCCAAACAATCTGCGCCAATTCAAGCCGATGACTTTCGAAGTTTTCTAAGGTTACGGTGCCTTTCCAAGTCTCCAGAACATCGCCCAAGGCAAGAAATTTTACTCGCATTTTGGGCCAAAATTCGATCGGGACATGGCAGTCTGCGCAGCTGGCTACCACGCCGGAAGTATTTTCATAGTGAATGGACGCTTGATACTCCTCAACGATGGTATCCATACCGAGGTGACAGCTGTAACAGAATTCGTTTTCGTTGCTTAGATGAACGACCGTCTGGAAGGTTCCCAGCGCCAAGCCGCCTGCAAAGAACGCTAAGAGTGCTCCCAAGGGTAAATACAGCGTCCAACGACGATTGCTCGGATGCCAGAGACGTTGCCAACGGCTGCTCATAGAAACGCTCCTTTCACAATGCCAGAGGTCGGAGCCCGAAGGCTCCTGTCCGCTAAGGTTGTTACTCTGGCCGGGTGCTGGTATCAAATTCCGGGTCGAGGATTGAAATGGTGTCCATGAGTACCTGCACGGTATAAATCAGGTTATGCGCGCCCATACTTCGGTCTTCAACAAAGAATTTGTAATTGAACAGGGCCGCCATTTCGGCCGTGCTGCGTTCCAATTCCAGGTCCTGAATGACATTCCAATCGCCCGTCGCTGTGAATAAAGCTTGGGGTCCTTTCTGCAGCAAACCATTGCCTTCGGCATTCACCAATCTGGCAATTAAACCTTCGACTTCAACCTGGGCGGCTTCTATGGTGCCATCGCCATCGTAGTCATCACCGGCGGGCACATTAAAGAAACGGGTGCCTTTGAGTTGCTTAATGCCGGCATGGCAACTTTCACAGGGCGCAGTAAGCAGCGAGACATCGCCGTTTTCATGTCGATCCGATAAAAAGAAACTGTGACCGCCTAACGCTGGGGTGCTTCTGTAGCGTCCTTTCGGCAAGGCCATGTGGCAGTCAATACAGGAATCTTTGGCTTCTATCCTATGCCCGGAATTTTTGTAAACCTTTCCAGGGAATTCATAGGCACCGTTGCCGACAAAAAGATTTGCCTGCGGACCGTGGTGAGGTCCGAAATGACTGCTGACTTTCATGGCTAGAGTAGGTTTAACGACATTTTCCGGTGCGGTACGCGCCTGATGGCAATTCGCGCAAAAGGTACCCTTGCCAAGGTCGACCTGAACACCCGACACCAGCGTGACGGGTTTAGTGGTGCGCAATTCAAAATCGCCGTTTTCATGTGGGTTGTGACACGTAAAACAACCCGGCTGAGAGGGCCATTCGATGTAGTCACTTTCGATTTTTCCGAGTTGGGTAAACTCCAAAAAGCCTTCATGGGTATGGCATTTTTGACAGCCACCACCATTGGAGTACCAAGCGTGCGTGCCTTTTTTGGCAAACCCAAGATAGTGCCCGGAATTTAGATATTGTTCTTTGGCACCTTTTAATTGATAGCGAGGTTCGGGGCCGTGGCATGCGGTGCATTCTGCGGGAAAAGCAATAGCTTTGGCTTGCGCATCAGAACTGTACAGAATGGCAAGCAACCCCAAGAGTATCAGTAACAGGGTGTGCAACGCATGGAAGTTATGGGCGTTGTTGATCGTTTTCATAGCCTTCTCCTTCGCATATCGATGAGTCGACTATAGTCTTTTTCGTTTAAGGGCAAGAGTTTTGGGTTGATGTGGGTCAATCTTGGGCTGAATAAAATGTCTACCAATGGTAAAAATAATCAAATATTGGCTTGCCGGGTTAAAAGCGCTCTGTGGTACGCTTGCGGACATTATTTGGCCTGAACAGGAGCAAAACTTGACTGAATCGGAACAAAAAACACAACGGGTCGCGTTGGTAACGGGGTCGACGTCCGGCATCGGCAAGGCCATTGCGGAGCGGTTGGCCAACGACGGCTATCGAGTGATGTTTCATTCACGTCATTCCGTCGAAGCGGGGAACGTTTTGGCGGAGACTGTACCGAATGCGTGCTATATCCAAGCGGATCTTGCTCAGCCTGAACAGATCACTTCGCTGATTCAACAGATATTGGTTACCCATGGGCGCCTCGATGTTCTGATCAACAACGCGGCCATTAGTGCAGTGATCCCACATGGGGATATGCAGCTGGCGTCCGCCGATGTTTGGCGCAAAATGTACGACGTTAACGTGATTGCCCCATGGTTGCTGATTGCCGAAGCTGAGGCCGCCTTGCGCAATGCCGCCACTGAGCAACACAGCAGTTGTATTGTTAATGTCAGCTCGCACGCTGGCGTTCGCCCAAAGGGGGCGTCTATCCCCTATGCTGTCAGTAAGGCTGCATTGAATCACATGACGAAACTGCTCGCGGTGAATCTGTCGCCTTTGATTCGAGTGAATGCGGTGGCGCCAGGTCTGGTGGATACGCCAATGACCAAAGATTGGCATGACGCCCGAGCATTATGGCGAGATAAATCACCAATGCAGCGTGGCGCACAAGCGGAGGAAATTGCGGATATCGTCGCCATGTTGGTTCACAGTTCCTACCTTACCGGTGAGGTGATCTTATGCGATGGTGGTTTGAATCTTGTTTAGTGGAAGGTAATGGATATGACCCGGATACCGGGTCATCTTCTACTGCAACGTTTGAGCTGCCGTAACTTAAATGGAGCGTAAATGAAATACATGTTCGGTGTTTGCAATCGCATCCAACACCGATTGCGAGGGTTCCGTTTCAATATCCAAAATATTGTAGGCAATATCGTCCCGGCTTTTGTTCAGCATTTCCACCACGTTGATATTTTGGTCGGCCAGAAGATTTAGAACCTGACTGAGCACCTTGGGAACATTCTGATTGGCAAAACAAATTCGGAAGCCAGTGGTGCGTTCCAGTTCACAGGTAGGGAAGTTCACTGAGTTGCGGATGTTGCCATGCTCGATGAAGTGCACCAATTGTTGTGCACCCATGATCGCGCAATTCGCTTCCGCTTCGTAGGTGCTGGCGCCTAAATGTGGCATAGCAATCACATCGTCGCGATTGATCAGAGCCGGCGATGGAAAGTCCGTTACATAATAAGTCAGTTTGCCAGCGTCTAAAGCAGACAGCACATCATCGGTATTGACAATGGTTTCGCGGGCGAAATTCAATAACCGGGCGCCAGATTTCATGGCCGCCAACGTTCCCTGATTTATGAGATTTTCAGTCGCTTTTATAGCCGGAACATGCAGCGTCACGTAGTCACTTCGGTTCAGCAGTTGCTGCAGGTTTTCTGCTTTCTGAACCTGCGCCGGTAAACGCCACGCCGCGTCAATCGAGATGGCAGGATCATAGCCGATGACATTCATGCCCATGTGCAAGGCCATGTTGGCCACGTGGCTGCCAATAGCGCCCAGTCCGACCACGCCGAGTGTTTTTCCGGTCAGTTCCTGGCCTTTGAAATGTTTCTTTTTTGCTTCCAATAAAGGCCCCATCTGTTCATGGCTGGTGCCGGACAGCCCGGCGGTGAAGCGCATACCGGCGTAAATGCCACGTGATGACAACAGCAATCCGGCGAGCACTAACTCCTTTACGGCATTGGCGTTCGCGCCAGGGCTGTTGAACACGACAATACCTTCTTTCGTGCATCGCTCAACCGGTACGTTGTTCACACCGGCGCCGGCCCGGGCAATGGCTTTTAATTCGGAAGGGAACGTGAGTTCATTCAAATTTGCGCTGCGCACCAGAATGCCGTCCGGTTCTGCTATTTCGGAACTGATTTCATAGCGGTCGCGGGGGAATTGTTCAAGCCCTTCGACGGCAATCGTGTTGTAGGTTCGGATTTTATACATGAGGCTTCCTGTCAGTGTGACAGCTAACGCAGACATGATCTGACACCGAAAAACGTCATTCACAGAATGTCGATAATGCGCAGCTATTGTTGTTTTTGTTTTTGTTTTTGTTTTTGCGTTTTAAAAAAAAATGGCTCACGTTAGGTGAGCCATTCTTGTTCAGGCGACTTCGTTGTAAGCCCATTCCAACCAAGGCAGAAACGTTTCCAAATCAAACTTCTCAACCGTCGCACCGGCCCAGATCCGCAACCCGGCAGGCGCGTCTCGATAGGAACCAATGTCGTAAGCGACACCTTCGTCGGCGAGTAATTTAATTAATTGCTTTACTTTGTCCGCGGGCAAATCCAACGTAAAGCAAACGCTGGTGTTGGAGCGGATTTTTTCGTCCTTAGCCAGAAAGTGAATCCACGGGGTTTTGTCGACAAAGTCTTCCAGCGTGGAAAGGTTGCTCATCGATTTCTCGATTGCTTTACCCAAACCACCAATCGACTCGACCCAATTCATGGCGTCCAGATAATCGGCGACACACAGCATTGATGGCGTATTGATCGTCTCACCCCGGAAAATTCCGTCAATTAGTTTGCCATTGGCCGTCAGCCGGAAGATTTTTGGCATTGGCCAAGGTGGTGTGTAGGTTTCCAGTCGTTCAACCGCACGCGGTGACAGAATCAACATGCCGTGCGCACCTTCACCACCAAGTACTTTCTGCCAAGAGAATGTCACCACGTCGAGTTTCTCCCACGGCATGTCCATGGCAAACACAGCAGAAGTGGCATCGCAGATGGTTAAACCTTCGCGGTCATCTGCAATCCAGTCTCCGTTTGGCAGTTTTACCCCGGAGGTGGTGCCGTTCCAGGTGAACACAGCGTCGTGTTCGGGGTTTGCCTGAGACATATCAGGAAGTTCGCCGTAGTCAGCGGTGTAGGTATGCACATCCGCCAATTTCAGTTGCTTGGTGATGTCACCTACCCAACCGATACCGAACGATTCCCAACCAAACACATCGACGGGTCGAGAACCCAGCAGAGACCACATGGCCATTTCCATGGCACCGGTATCCGAAGCCGGCACCACACCAACACGATAACCCTCGGGCAGTCCGAGTAGTTCTGCGGTTCGATCGCAGACTCTTTCCAGGGCTGTTTTGCCGATTGCCGCTCGGTGTGATCGGCCCAGTGTCGATAAGTCCAATTTCGCAACATCGTAACCTGGCCGTTTACTGCAGGGGCCAGAAGAAAAGTTAGGGTTCTTGGGTTTTAACGTTGGTTTCATCTGTATTCAAGCATCCGCTGTGGGTTAGGAATTGCGAGCATTGGCTGCTCAGGATGGATGGCATCAGCAATGCATCTCTGCAGCTCAGACTTGCGGCTTTAAATGATCAACGGGGATGTTACGCCGAATACCCGGTTTATGAAATTGATCGTGCTGGCAAATTCCTGAACTATTGTTGCAAATATTGCAGTGCAGGATTGCAATGTTGGCAGGGCAACTGAGTTTCGGTGGCGGAAATAAAAAGCCTTGACCTTAAAGTCTGCTCTAAGGATTACACTCCGGGCAAAACGACGAGGGAAATTATGATGGAAAAATTAGAACTGAAAATACCACCGGTTGCCTGGGTGGTGATCTTTGCTTTGCTGATGTGGTGTGCAGCGCTCGTCACACCTGGCTGGGCTTGGTCTTGGTCTGTGCGCTTAGCCGCGTTCGCGGTCGCGTTCTTGTTGGCAGGCTTCATTGCGGTGGGTTGTCTGTTGGCATTCCGTCGTACCCGGACGACGCTAAATCCGATGGTACCCGAGCAGAGTTCAGCCCTGATCAGTGACGGTTGGTATCGTGTCAGCCGTAACCCGATCTATCTGGCCATGCTGGCGATGTTAATCGGGTTGGGTTTTCTGTTGGCCAATCCGGTGTCATTGGCACTTAGCGCAGGCTTTGTCTGGATCATGAACCGCCTGCAGATCCATCCTGAAGAAAGAGCCCTGCAAAAGATGTTCGGTGAAGACTATCGGGCATACTGCCAGCAGGTTCGTCGCTGGCTGTAATGCTGTCAGAGGCGATCCGTCAGCTGAATTTTTTCAGTTGACTGTCTGGCAGTACCCGCATGATCAACTGCATGGCTGCCCAAGGCCAGGACGGCGTATAGCTGACCGGTTTTTCTTTTTCAATGGCTTTCACTAACGCTTGGCAGCCGGTGTCAAGGTCGACGATGAAGGGCACTTTTTTTACTTTCTCATTCAGTTCCGTGCGGATGAAGCCCGGGTGGATGCAGGATACTTTTATTGGCGTGTTCATCACATCGATACGGATCCCTTCGGTTAAGGTCGTTAAGCCCGCTTTTGTTGCCGCGTAAACGTTCAGCGCGCGGCGAAAACCCCGTACCGCAGACACCGAGGAAATCGTCACCAGGTGCCCATCGTTCTGGGCGCGCAAAATCTCCATGGCCGCTTCGCACTGAGCGATGGCGGCGACAAAATTGGTCATGGCCGTTTGCAGGTTGGCATGAAAATAACCGGTGCCTAATGAGGCCCCTTTGCCCATGCCTGCATTCACGATGATGCGATCGAGCGTACCGAACTCATTTTTAAAGGCTTTGAACACAGCGAAAACGTCATCGTGATTGTTCACATCGAGGGCTTTTACGCTGACCCGAATACTGGGATGAGCTTGCTGAAGTATCGCTTTCAATTCTTCCAGCTTGTCTACGCGTCGGGCACACAGTGCCAGGTTGTGGCCGCGAAGCGCAAATTCTTTTGCCATGCCCAGGCCGAGACCGGAACTGGCACCTGTGATCAGAATGGTTTTTCTCATGTTGATGACTCACTTATAGGTAATGTTTTTCTTATAGGTCGCGTTATCCAGATGCGCGTATTCATTCACTGTGGAAACCTGAATCGTGTTGTGTCGTACAAGCAATTTGCTGATACCGGTGTTTACCAAGGACCAGTTCAATCGCATGCTCTGCTCCGCAGATAGGTGCCATTGCTGCCCGATCAGTGCCGAAATTACACCGCCAGAGGTAAACACCAAGGCGGTCTTGTGAGTACGCTCAAGGGTTGCGTTCAGCGCCAGGGTTACCCGTTGGTTAAATGCGGACCAGCTTTCGCTGTAGTGCTGTTCATTCGCCGGGTTAATCCAGTCTTTTATGGCGTGTTGAAACAGCTTAAACAGGTCGTCATCCGTGAGTGACTTGGAGGGCTGAATCCATGCCGGGTTGGCGGATCGCGCTCTTTTTATCAGCGCTTGGTGATCAAACTCATTCCAACGTGGATCGATAATTAGTTCCGCTTGTGTTCGTTCAAGCCAGGGGGTAGCGGTCTGTTGATGCCGCTGCAATGAACCACTTATCACTGTGTCAAACGACAGCCCCTTTGCAACCAGATAGTCGGCCAACCAATGACTTTGCTCGATGCCCAGCGGTGACAACTGGTCGTAATTCGCTTGTCCGAAGCTGGCTTGTCCGTGGCGGACCAGATAAATCACTTTCATGGCGCTTGCCTTATCGCTTTCCGGCAACGCCACAACAGGTAATGCACAAAAATCCAGAAATTTTTAAAGGCCGGGTTGCGTGTTTGTTTGTGGTGATAGCGGTAGTAAATCTGTTGCGCGATACCCGCGAGCCGGTACAAACCGAACACTTCGTAAAACCGAAAGTCAATGTTCGGTAAGCCTCGCGCCTGACAGTAATAATCAATGACCTGGCGTCGGGTCATCATGCCGGGTAAATGGGTGGGTTGTCGTCGGGTGGACTGCGCCAGAAAATCATCGTCAGCCTGAACCCAATAGGCGAGGGTATTGCCCAAGTCCAATAACGGGTCGCCTAAGGTCGCCAGCTCCCAGTCGAGCACCCCGAGGATTTCACTGGGTTGCTCGGGATTTAACACCAGGTTGTCGAAGCGGAAATCGTTGTGCGTCAGACAGATGGTTTCCTGCGCCGGTTTATTCTGCACGAGCCAATCAGCCACAAACTTACCTGAGGGCACATTCCAGGTTCGGGCTTGGTTATAGCGTTGCGTCCAGCCGGTAATTTGGCGGTCTATGTAGCCTTCACCTTTTGCCAGCGTTGACAAGCCTGCCTGGTGTATGTCGACACTGTGTAATTGCGCGAGGGTATCAATCATGTTCTGGCATAACTGTAATACCTCGGATTCACTCATCATCACGGAACGCGGCATATTTTTGCGTGGAATCATGCCCGTTAATTTTTCCATGACATAAAAGTCGGTGCCGATAATCGTTGCGTCCTGACACAGCGCGAGCATTTCCGGCACCAAGGCGAAGACGGGTTTCAACGCCTGCTGCAGGTGATATTCCCGCGCCATATCATGCGCCCCTTTCGCTTTTTTCCCCTTTGGTGCCCGGCGCAGAATAAGCTCTCGGTCGGGGTAGGTCAGGCAATAAGTCCAGTTGGAAGCACCACCGGCGTATTGACTGACGGCAGGTTGACCCGTCAGTCCCGGTATTTGCATTTTCAACCAGCTATCGACTGCGTTGATGTCCAGTTCCTCGCCCTGGCGCACCGGTTTTGCGGAGTCGACGTTATTGTGCCCGGTCATATCCGTATCCTTTGCGCGTGAACCGTTCGGTACGTTTGGTCATGATCCTAAAATACAAACTGGGCAGCCAACGCTTGAGTCTTAGTGCATTCCGACCTTCCCGGTGCGTCACAATCAGGAAGCGATTTTGGGCTACTGCGTCAAAGACCGCGACGGCGACCTGTTCTGCCGACACGTTGCCGGTTTGTACCAGTTTGGTCACAACATCCTGCATGGCTTTCTGCTCTTCATGCAAGGAAGTATGTAAGTTCGTACTCACGAAAGCTGGGCACAAAACACTCACGCCAACGCCGAAAGGGGCCAGCTCCAATTTCAGGGTTTCACTGAGGGCGATTACTGCGGCCTTGGTGGCATTATAGGACCCCATCAACGGCATCGATGTAAGACCCGCTTGAGAGGCTACGTTCACAATATGCCCAGATTGTCGTTTTCTGAAATCGTCGACATAAGCTTTGGTCACCCGAACGGTTCCCAGCAGATTGATGTCGAGGACCCATTGCCAGGCACTGATGGATTCGTCTGAAAAAGTTCCGGCCGTTGGCACGCCAGCACTGTTGATCAGAATGTCGACGGGCGGTAACTGAGCATCGGTAAACTGTTTCAGTTGCGTGACTTGTTCGTCACTGGTGACGTCACACTGAAAAAAGAACGCCTTACCGCCTGCGTTCTCTACGGCGGCAATGGCCGCACTCTTGTTGTCGTCAGCTCGGTCAACCAAGCATAAGGTTGCGCCGGTTTTGGCCCATTGAACGGCCATGGCCAAACCCAGACCGGATGCGCCTCCGGTGATCACCACAGTTTTCATGAGCGCGTCTCCTTCGGCAGATGCTTGGCGATTTCCAGGCGAGCGACCATATGCAGATGAACTTCGTCCGGTCCATCGGCCAAGCGCAGCATGCGCGCGGCTGCTGCATAAGACGCCAATGGGAAGTCGTCGGACACACCGGCACCACCGTGTAGTTGAATCGCCATGTCAGCGACCTGTTGCAACATGTTGGGGACCGCCACTTTAATGGCTGATATCTCGGTCATGGCTTGTTTGACTCCGACCGTGTCGATCTTCCAGGCTGCATTCAGGGTTAATAAACGCGCCTGATCGATCATGATACGGGCTTGCGCGATTTTTTCGGCATTGCCCCCAAGTTTCACCAGGGGTTTGCCAAAGGCAACCCGTTTCAAGCCCCGCTGAACGGCTAATTCCAACGCGCGTTCGGCGGCGCCAATGGCGCGCATGCAATGGTGAATACGGCCTGGACCCAATCGCCCTTGAGCAATGGCAAAACCTTTGCCCAGATCCCAGATCAGGTTGTCGCGCGGAACGCGTACCTGGTTGAATTCAATTTCACCGTGACCGTAAGGCGCATCATAATCACCGCTGGCGGTAAGCATGCGTTTGATCTCAATGCCGGGTGTATCGAGAGGCACCAATACCATGGAATGTTGCTCATGTTTGACAGCTTCCGGGTTGGACAGCCCCATGAAAATCGCGACTTTCGCGTTCGGGTGCCCCAGTCCGGTGGTCCACCATTTGCGACCATTGAGGACAAGTTCGTTGCCGTCCTGGGTGATGGTGGCCTGCATATTGGTGGCATCACTGGAGGCTACGTCGGGTTCAGTCATACAGAAGACCGAACGGATGTCGCCGGCGAGCAGCGGGGTCAGCCAGTTTTTTTTCTGGGCTTCGGAACCAAAGTGATACAACACCTCCATGTTTCCCGTATCGGGTGCGTTGCAATTGAATATTTCTGGTGCAAACAGAACTCGACCTGTCTCTTCAGCCAATGGTGCGTAATCGGTACAGCTAAGGCCCTGCCCAAGTTCAGAATCTGGCAAGAAAAGATTCCACAAACCCTGCTGTCTGGCCTTTTGTTTCAGAGCCTCTACTTCCGGTAGCAGGGACCAGGATTGCCAATCGCCTGTTGGGTTCAGCGCCCGGTTCTTATCAATGATCGTGCGTTCCATGGGCATGACGTCGTCGGCCATAAACCGCTTCAGACGGGTCAGATAATCCTGACACTGGCTGCTGTGTGAGAAGTCCATAATGTGTCCTTAATATTTTTATTAGCAATATGGTCGTTTACAGCAGTGTAGAGAAACTTTTATGATGAATGAAATGAAAGGTATTTAACTACATTGATGAATGAGGTTCATTTTTGGCGACGCTGAAGCAAATCACTCAACTGGATTTCAATTTATTGAAGGTTCTGGAAGCCTTATATCAGAACCAGAATATGACGCGGGCGGCCGAGCAGCTGAATATCACTCCCTCGGCCGTCAGCCACGCGGTTAAACGATTGCGCGAAGTACTGGACGATCCGTTGTTTGAACGTCGGGGTCATCAGATGCTGCCTACGCCGGTCTGTCGGCGGGTGGTGCCGGACGTATTGGCACTGTTGAGTCAGTTGCGAATGACATTGCAGAGTTTCGGCGATTTCGATCCAGCGTCGGTTAATCAGCATTTGCGACTGGCGATTCACGAAGCCATCGAACCGTTGTTTTTGCCGGAAATTTTAGCGCTGTTTTCTGAAACGGCACCGCAACTGCGGTTCGACAGTGTGGTGTTGGATCGCGATGTGCTGACGATGCAGTTGGAATCCGGTGAAGTTGATTTTGCTATCGACGTGGCACGGCCTCTGAGCTTTCCTATTCAACATGCGCGGCTGGTCACTTCTGAGTTTTGTTTGCTGGTGAGTGAGCGATTCTATGGTGACGACCGGATTTCGACCAAGCAGTATGGTTTAGGGCAACACATAACCGTGTCGAATAGACCCACCGGGAAGGTATTGGAAGACATCGCTTTTGCTCAGTTGGGCTTCAATCGCGATGTTCAGGTGCGCTGTCAGAATTACCGGACTGCCGTCGAAATATTGTTGCAGCAACCATTCTTGTTGACTCTGCCGCGCTCCATTGCGTCTGCCTATTTGCGGTCTGAACTGAAAGTTTTGGAATTACCCTTTAAGGTTCCCGTGGTTGAAACTCATCTTTACTGGCACGCGCAAAATCAATCTGATGGGTTGTTGAACTGGGTTGGGGAAGGCCTGTTACAGCACTTCAATACGATTTAAACGTCTGACGTCTTAAAGCAATATGCAACAGCCACAAAAAAGCCCCGTTAAGGGGCTTTTATGAATTGAGTTACTGGTGGTGCGTACTGTAGAGAAGTCCAGCTGACGCGTTCACCTTCACCGTAAAACGAATACTAAAACCCCATTGAGAGGTTTTAGTTCATTTTACGGAAAACCCGCGTTTTACCCACATTTTGAGTCGCCGCAGTTCAAGCAGGTCAGGCAACCGTCCATAACAATAGCGGCTTTGGTGCTGCATTTTTTACAGACCTGGGCATCGGGTGGGAAATCGCCATTGTCTGTTTCCGCCGCCGGCGTACTGTTTTTCGCTTCGTATTCGGCGCGTTTGTCAGCAATCAGTTTTTTCTGGTGTTCATCCAGTGAATCGTCCGCGATCATGCCGATCATCTTCAGGTGACGTTCAACCACTTCACCGATCTCAGCCACCAAAGATGGCATGAACTTGCCGCCTTTTTTGAAGTAGCCACCTTGAGGGTCAAAGACCGCGCTCAACTCGTCAACAATAAAGGTGATATCCCCACCTTTACGGAACACTGCGGATATCAACAGCGTTAACGCAACAACCCACTGATAGTGCTCCATGTTTTTCGAGTTAATGAATATCTCGAAAGGGCGGCGCTGTTCGTGTTCGGTGCCTTCATTGAGCAACATATCGTTGATGGTCACGTACATGGCGTGTTCCGACATCGGCGTCTTGATTTTATAGGTAGAGCCAATCAGCATTTCAGGACGTTGCACGGATTCGTGCATCTGAACAATACTGCTTTTCTCTTTTTCAGCTTTTTCGCTGGCTTGTTTCTCTTTGGAGACCACTTCGTAGCCAACGATTTTTTTCTCAATTTTTTTCATTGCAGTCATCCTTAAAACTTCCCGTAATAGCCTTCTTTTAATGCATCAAACAGGTTAGCCGCCGTGTGCGTTTCGCCATCGTATTCGATCATTTCGTTACCCTTCGCTTCCAAGACGGTGCCGTCCTCTAAATTGAAGCGATAGGTGGTATTTTCAAGGTCTTGTTCTTTCACAAGAACACCCTGGAAGGCTTCCGGATTAAAGCGGAAGGTTGTACAGCCTTTCAAGCCTTGCTCGTAAGCGTACAGGTAAATATCTTTAAAGTTATCGAACGGGTAGTCGGTCGGTACGTTGGCCGTTTTCGAAATGGATGAGTCGATCCATTTCTGAGAGGCCGCTTGAATATCAACATGTTCTTTGGGCGCAATACCTTCTGAAGACACGAAGTAATCCGGCAGGGCGGCGTCGGCTTCCTGACTGTAAGGCATCGCTTTTTCATTAACCAGCTTGCGGTAAGCCAGTAACTCAAAGGAAAAGACGTCGACCTTTTCTTTGGTCTTGCGACCTTCACGAATAACGTTACGTGAATAGTGGTGTGCAAAGCTTGGCTCAATACCGTTACTGGCATTGTTAGCGATTGACAGACTGATGGTGCCGGTCGGGGCAATCGATGAATGGTGGGTAAAGCGGGCGCCGGTTTGTGCCAGTTCATTAACCAGTTCAGGCGCTACCGTGGCCATTTGTTGCATGTAACGGCTGTATTTTGCGTGCAGAATTCGGCCCGCTAACTTGTCACCGACCTGATAGCCATCGCTGAGTAACTCTGGACGTTGACGGACCATTTCATGGGTGATTTCAAACTCTTCATCCATAATTGGGGCTGCGCCTTTTTCTTTCGACAATTCAAGCGACATTTCCCAGCCAGCCAGTGCCATGGTCTTGGTAATTTCTTCAGTAAAGGCAACCGATTGTTCGTCACCGTACTTCATGCGCAGCATGGTAATGGTGGAGCCGAGACCCAGATAACCCATACCGTGACGACGTTTACGTACGATTTCCTGGCGCTGACCTTCCAGGGGCAGGCCGTTGATTTCAACGACGTTATCCAGCATTCGGGTGAATATTTTCACCACTTCGCGGTATTTGTCCCAGTTAAATTTGGCGTTTTCAGTGAAGGGCTCTTCCACGAAACGCGTGAGGTTAACGGAACCCAGAAGGCAACTGCCGTAAGGCGGTAACGGCTGTTCACCGCAAGGGTTGGTAGCGCGGATCGTTTCACAGAACCAGTTGTTGTTGTACTCGTTGACCTTGTCTATCAGGATGAAGCCAGGCTCGGCAAAATCGTATGTCGACGTCATGATCACGTTCCACAGATTTCGAGCCTTTATGATTCGGTAAACACGGCAAGCGACCTGACCTTCGTCGTTTTGCAGGTAGTCTTTCTTAACGTGCCAATCTTTCCAGATAACCTGTTCCGGATTGTTCACATCCAGTCCATCACGTTTAACTTCCGCTTCAGACACTGGGAACACTAAAGGCCAGTCGGTGTCGTTTTTCACGGCTTCCATAAATTCGGTGGTGATGAGCAGTGACAGGTTAAATTGTCGTAACCGTCCGTCTTCACGCTTAGCACGGATGAAGTCGATAACATCCGGATGGCTGACATCAAACGTCGCCATTTGCGCGCCGCGACGACCGCCAGCACTGGATACGGTGAAACACATTTTGTCGTAGATATCCATAAACGACAAAGGACCAGAAGTGTAGGCACCCGCGCCAGATACGAACGCGTTGCGTGGACGTAATGTGGAAAATTCGTAGCCTATACCGCAGCCGGCTTTTAAGGTCAGACCCGCTTCATGAACCTTTTCCAGAATGCCGTCCATAGAGTCTTCAATTGTGCCAGACACGGTACAGTTGATCGTCGACGTTGCCGGCTTATGCTCTAACGCTCCGGCATTAGACACAATACGACCGGCTGGGATGGCGCCATTTTCAAGCGCCCAGAGAAATTTTGCGTTCCATTCTTCCTGCTTCTTCTTGCCTTTTTCAACAGAAGAAAGTGCATAAGCAACCCGGGCAAAGGTTTCCGTCATATCGCCGTCAACCGGATTACCCTGGCTGTCTTTAAGGCGATACTTCGCATCCCAAATGTCAACCGATGCGGGTTGGTGGTCAATGCTGATGCAGTTGTCACGTTCCAGTTGTGTGTTTCCTGTCATGGCTGAAAGGTCCTATCAATAAAATGGTTTAAAAAAGGGGCTTCAATACTTGAGCGGAAGCGTAATTTCTTCTTGTTTACCCTGCGTATAAAAAATGCCACAGATTGAGGCCGGAACAGCTCGGATCTGGTGCAGATTTGACCACAGGATATTGTGTCTCGCTTTCGCTCAGGCACTACCTATAGTGTCGAGGCGGATTCTAAAGCACAATTTGTAGTGGTGGAAGTGAATTTTCTTAGTTGGGGATGTTGACATTTCTTGAGCCTGTCAACCATGCCGGTTACGCTCAAATATATTTTTGAAAGGCCGATTTTCACGTGATTTTTCGATCATCATTAGACAATGAAGGCCCGCAAATGGGGCTCGCGTTCAGGCGATGTCGCTCTCTACTCGGTTCCGGCCTTTTTGCTTGGCACTGTATAAAGCGGCATCCGCTCGTTCGAACAGCATTTGCGGTGATTCGACCCGACTGACGGACAGTTCCGCGATGCCGAAGCTGGCGGTCAGGTAGATGTCAGGATGTTGGCCCGTGACAGGATGGCGGGGCAATCCGTCGCAGATTTCCTGTACGACCCGGGTAGCCATATCCAGGTTGGTATCGGTTAACAGGATGACAAATTCTTCACCGCCATATCTGGCGATCAGGTCCCTCTTGCGTAAATTGAGGCCGCGCAGGTAAGACGCCGCAAACACCAGACATTCGTCCCCCACGGTATGTCCGTATTTGTCGTTAATGGCTTTGAAATGGTCGAGATCCATCATCACCAACGACAACGGCTGGCCGCTCTGACGTGCCAGTTGGAAATGATGTTCGAATCGGCTGTCCAGCGATTGCCGGTTATAGAGACCGGTCAGATGGTCCGTTTCAGACAGTAATTTGACTTCCTGATGCTTCAATTCGAGGGAATCGGCTTTTTCTTCCAGCAACGTATTGCGCTTTTGCAGTTCGACCGTCTGCCGGTCGACTTCATTCTGCAAGTTGGTGGTCAGGTGCTCAGCGGTATCCAGTGCGACAATAAAACGGGACGCCTGGATCTGAGTCTGAATAAACATAAATAAGAAAAATGCGTATTCCGCTATGTAGAACGAGTATTGAGCAGACCGGGATGCATAGACATCATTCAAGATGGCCGCAATCAAGGGTAGGAAGCTGAACAGAAATGCTCGAGCGTTGGGCAACCGTAAAATCAAACCGCGGAAAATAAAGACCAGGCAAAATGAGGCAAAAAATGCCAGCGAATACTGATAGAAGCCAAGGTAGGCGGTCATTGTTGTGAGTGAGATGTTAAAGGTGACTAAGCCTAGCAGAAACAGGAAGACGTACCCCAAACTAGGGAGATAGCGCAACGCCGGAAACGGAAAGAAGGCACTGAGCATGTGCAGACCCGCAACAGCAGGCCAGACGATTAACAGATATTCAAAGCGAAGGGAGAAGTGGTGGAAATCGACCATTGGCACGAAAAAGTCAACGTAGCCTGAGGCAAATGCGGCTCTCAGCAAGCCGGTGAACGCAAAGATGGCCAGTAACAGAAGTGTGCGTTCTTTGGGCCGTTGGGCAAAAAACACCAGATTCTGGGTAATGATGTAAATGCCTATGCCGAGAATAAAAGCCCGACTGGCCAGATCTGCTATCGCTGTTTTGTAAACGTCGGCGTACTCGGCAATGGTAATGTCGCTGTACAAACCCGTTCGTACTGAATAGTAGGCTGATACATAAAACACCAGATAGCCTTCGCGGCTATTGTTCGGCAGAGAGAGCAGGTAATTCCTATTATTGAATTCCTGCTGGGTTTTGGTGGTTGCGATCCGGCCGGAACGGCCTAAAAATATGGCCTGCCCCGAGGTATCGACCCACCAGGCTTCCCAAGCTTCGCTGATATCACCAACATCGACTGTCGGGCGCAGAAACACGTCCGGTAAATTCTTGATCTTAATGAAATAGGTCATGATGCCAGTATTGTTACTGGCGTTGCTGTTCGCGACAGGCAGATCGGCCAGGTAATTCGGCAACGTGATGATTTGCGCTTGGTGATGTCCAGCCGCAATGTCATCGGTCGGTAACCATTGGCCCCAGACAAAGTTCCATTGACCACTTAAGCTGAGCTCACCCTGTTGCGTACTCAGGTTTGCGTCTATTTCTACTGGCGATTGTGCATCCGCTATCGTAGAGAACAGCAATGCCATGGCGACCGTGACGGCCAGACTGGGCAATAGTTGTAAGCTCAAGGAACACCTGAATTCTTGTTTTGGCTGTTTGTGTAGTGTGCAGTATAGCAATTTAAACAGTGTTTCCACTATAGCCGGGTGGGATTGGCGGTATTTCTCGAAGAAAAGGGGCATTTCTGCCCCGATACATGATGATCAGCCTTTGAGTTTCGACTGAATGATCTGATTGACCTGACCTGGGTTAGCCTGACCTTTGGAAATTTTCATGACTTGACCCACAAAAAAGCCCATCAGCTTGTCTTTACCCGCTTTCATTTCTTCAAACTGATCCAGATTGGCGGCAATGACTTCATCGACCATTGCTTCAATGGCGCCGGTGTCTGTTACCTGCTTCAGACCTTTGGCTTCTATGATCTGGTCTGGCGTTCCTTCACCGTCGGTCATCGCCTGGAAGACCGTTTTGGCGATTTTTCCGGAGATGGTGTTGTCTTTAATGCGCGCGATCAACTGTCCCAGGTTTTCAGGGGTGATGGGGTTGGCTTCTATCTCAAGGTTGTTTTGATTCAGGTATTTGGAAAATTCGCCCATGCACCAGTTGGCCGCTAACTTCGCATCGCCGCCGGATTTGGCGACACCTTCAAAGAAGTCGGCCATGGCTTGGCTGGCAGACAGCACATTGGCGTCGTAGTCAGTCAAGTCGTAGTCGCGGATGAAGCGGCTGACTTTTGCGTCCGGAAGTTCAGGTAAGGTGTCTCGAATCGCGTCAATATAGGATTCATCGATGACAACGGGCAACAAATCCGGGCAAGGGAAATACCGGTAGTCATTGGCTTCCTCTTTGCTGCGCATTGAACGAGCCGTTTTGGTGTCACCGTTGTACAGTCGCGTTTCTTGAATAATGGAGCCGCCATCTTCGAGGATGTCAATCTGGCGTTCAACTTCCAGATGAATGGCTTCTTCCATGAACTTGAATGAATTCAGGTTCTTAGTTTCTGTACGGGTCCCTAATGTTTCGGAACCTTTAGGGCGTACAGACACGTTAACGTCGAAACGCATGGAGCCCTGTGACATTTCGCCATCGCAGATGCCGATCGCAGTCACAATGGTGTGTAGTTTTTTGGCAAATGCGACTGCCTCTGCTGCACTTCGGATATCTGGTTCGGTGACGATTTCGATCAACGGGGTGCCTGCCCGGTTCAAGTCAATTCCACTCATGCCATGGAAATCTTCGTGCAGTGATTTGCCCGCGTCTTCTTCAAGATGGGCGTGATGGATTCGCACCCGCTTGCTTTCACCATTATCCAATAAAACGTCGACATGGCCGCGGCCAACGATGGGGGCTTCCAATTGAGTTGTTTGGTACCCCTTTGGTAAGTCCGGATAGAAGTAGTTCTTACGTTCAAAGAAAGACTGCTTGCCAATCTCAGCATCAATCGCCAAGCCAAAGGCCACCGCTTTCGCCAGCGCTTGTTCGTTAAACACAGGCAGGATGCCGGGCAAAGCCAAGTCAACGGCATTCGCTTGCGTGTTGGGCTCGGCCCCAAAAGCAGTGCTCGAACCGGAAAAAATTTTGGTTCGAGTGGAAAGCTGAACATGGATTTCCAACCCGATAACTGTTTCCCATTGCATATCAGATCTCCTTAAGCGTTCGGCTTTTTGGTGTGCCAATCAGTGGCAGTCTGGAATTGATGACCAATATTCAGCAGTTTCGCTTCGCTGAAATAATTGCCGATTACCTGTAACCCTACAGGCAGTCCATCGTGGAAGCCGCAAGGCAATGACATGCCTGGTAAGCCGGCAAGGTTCACCGACAGGGTATAAATATCCTCAAGATACATCGCTACCGGGTCCTGATTTTTGGCGCCAATGTTCCAGGCCGTCGACGGTGTCGTTGGTCCCATAATGACATCAACGTCGGCTAATGCCGTGACGAAGTCTTGCTTGATCATACGTCGCAACTGTTGCGCTTTGCGGTAATAGGCGTCGTAGTATCCTGCGGACAGGGCGTAAGTGCCGACCATAATGCGTCGCTTAACTTCGGTGCCGAACCCTTCTGAGCGGGTTCGGGTGTACATATCTTCAAGATCCTTCGGGTCTTCGCAGCGGTAGCCGTAACGCACACCGTCGAAGCGGGACAGGTTTGTCGACGCTTCGGCCGGGGCAATGATGTAGTACGCCGGAATGGAGAGCTCAGTGCGCGGCAGCGAAATTTCTTTCACTGTTGCTCCGAGCTTTTCAAACTGTTTTACGGCGTCGATGACCGCGTTGCGGATGCCATCGGACAAGCCGGAACCGAAATATTCTTTGGGCAGGCCAATTTTCAGACCGGTCAAAGGGGCGTTGAGTTGCGCTGTGTAGTCTTCTACCGGCTTATCCATAGAGGTCGAATCTTTCGGATCGAAGCCGGCAATGGTGTTCAGGATTAAGGCAGCGTCCTCAGCGGTTTGTGCCATTGGGCCGCCCTGATCCAGTGACGAACCGTAAGCGATCATCCCCCAGCGGGATACCCGGCCATAGGTCGGTTTCAGACCTGTGATGCCGCAAAACGCCGCCGGTTGGCGAATCGAACCGCCGGTATCCGTACCTAGGGCAACGGGCGCCATTCCAGCGGCAACAGCCACAGCAGAACCCCCAGAAGAGCCGCCGGGTACTGTATCGAGGTTCCATGGATTGCGTGTCGGACCATAAAAGCTGCTTTCTGTAGAAGAGCCCATGGCAAATTCATCTAGATTGGTTTTCCCCAGGCTGACCATGCCGGCGTCACTGAGTTTCTGAGTCGCCGTCGATTCATAAGGTGCGATGAAGTTATCTAACATTTTTGAACCGCAACTGGTCTTAACACCCTGTGTGCAGAAAATGTCTTTGATCGCAATCGGTACGCCGGTCAGAACCTCCGCTTTGCCGGCAGCGCGGCGTTCATCCGCGGTTTTGGCAGCGGCCAGAGCATGCTCATCCGTCACTGTAATGAATGCGTTGTATTTGGCATCTTCTGATTTGATTTTGGCCAGATAGTCCTGTGTCAGTTCGGTACTGGAAAATTCACCGCTGGCCAGGCCATCCGCCAGCTGTTTAATAGTCTTATTCAACATAAAAACGCCTTATTCGATAACCTTGGGAACCAGAAACAGGCCTTTTTCGGCCAAGGGAGCGTTTGCCTGAAGGGCTTCGCGATTGTTTTCTTCGGTCACAACATCGGCGCGCAAGCGTTGTGATGCATCGAGCGGGTTAGCCAGCGGTTCCACATCAGTCGTGTCCACGGCCTGCAATTGATCGACGAGATCCAGAATACTGGACAGACTGGAAAGGTAATCAGCCATTTCAGACTCGTCCACTTTCAGACGGGCCAAACGTGCCACTGTTTCAACCTGAGAGCGATCTAAGCTCATGGTCGGTTATCTCCTTGCTTCAAAAATGAATACAGAGCTCTAGTTGAACGGCAAGCGCCGGGCAACTGTATGAATGCTCGCATAAGATGTTGGTTTGTAAATGCCGGACGGGCGTGAATTGATTGAAAAGCACCCAATTCCCGGAAAAACCGTGATTGGGTCATACGTTATCACATTTACACCTTGCTCAAAAACCCCGCCGTTGATACATTGCGGGGCTGTTTACTAGTCTGTCACCTGTTTGAAAGCGATAATAAAATGTTTAAGAAAATCCGTGGTCTATTTTCAAGCGATTTGTCGATCGATTTGGGTACTGCCAATACTCTGATTTATGTTCGCGATCGCGATATTGTACTTAACGAACCTTCCGTTGTAGCGGTCCGCCAAACAGGTTCCACCAAAACGGTTGCCGCTGTTGGTGAAGAAGCTAAACGTATGCTTGGTCGTACACCAGGAAGCATTCAAGCTATCAGGCCTATGAAAGACGGGGTGATCGCGGATTTTCATGTCACTGAAAAAATGTTGCAGCATTTCATTGCCAAAGTGCACGAAAACAGCTGGTTCGCACCGAGTCCTCGGGTGTTGGTATGCGTCCCCTGTAAATCAACTCAGGTAGAGCGTAAAGCGATTCGTGAATCGGCTTACGGTGCGGGTGCCCGAGAAGTATATTTGATCGAAGAGCCCATGGCGGCCGCCATTGGTGCCGGTTTGCCCGTTGAAGAAGCTCGCGGCTCCATGGTGGTTGATATCGGTGGTGGTACCACGGAGATTGCGATTATCTCATTGAACGGCATTGTGTTCAGTGAATCGGTACGTGTGGGAGGTGACCGATTTGACGAAGCTATTGTTTCCTATATTCGCCGTAACTATGGCTCCCTAATTGGTGAAGCTACAGCTGAGCGAGTTAAGATTGAGATCGGGTGCGCTTATCCTGGTACCGAAATCCGGGAAATTGATGTTCGCGGCCGTAACTTAGCTGAAGGTATTCCCCGTAGTTTTACATTGAATAGCAACGAAGTGCTTGAAGCACTGCAAGAAAGTCTTTCAGCCATTGTGCAGGCTGTTAAAAGTGCATTGGAACAAACTCCACCTGAGTTGGCCGCAGATATTGCAGAGCGCGGTTTGGTATTGACCGGTGGTGGCGCTATGTTGCGAGACATAGATCGTTTGCTCAGCGAAGAAACCGGTTTGCCGGTATTGATAGCCGATGATCCGTTGACCTGTGTTGCCCGAGGTGGTGGCCGCGCATTAGAAATGATGGACGAAAGCACGTTCGATTTCTTAAGTTCAGAATGAGGAATATGCCGTGCTGAGCAGCACGGGTTCTTTCTTTAACATGGTGGTGACATGGATTAAGTGTAACCGCACCGAAAAAACGGCCTTAGTGGCCTTTTTTTTGAGTTATCGTTCTTGCTATTGTCTATGCTGACTTAAGTTTTGTTAAGCAGTATCAGAGCGATTTTCTAAACTTATCAGACTCTTGAGGGAGTTTTCTCATTAAAGCGTTATTTACGGCGGGCCCACAACACGGTTACCGGTTCGCAGTGGCAATATCAGTGTCACTGTTGTTGATGTTTCTGGACACCCGTTTTGTGCAGGTGGATCGTTTACGGCAGTCCATTTCTTATATTGTTTCACCGGTCCAATCCTTGGTTTCGTTACCCAGTGACATTGTCAGCTGGTCCACTGAAACCTTTGCAGAGCGAAACGAGCTATTGGATTCAAACCGGACACTGCGCAGCCAGATGATTATTCTGCAGCAGAAAGTACAGCAGTTGGCGGTTTTAGAAGCTGAGAATGATCGGTTACGACGCTTGCTGGACGCTACTGCACGGCTGGATTCCACCTTTATTACGGCGGAAATGGTCAGTGTCGATCCCGATCCTTTCAGTATCCAGGTCATTGTCAATCGAGGCGCAAATGACGGTGTCTATATTGGTCAAGCAGTTGTGGATGCCGATGGGCTGTTTGGTCTGGTGGTACAGGTTGACTCACTCACGTCGCGGGTCGCATTGGTAGCAGACGTTAACCTGGCGGTTCCGGTTTATGTTAACCGCAATGGGATGCGCAGTGTTGTTGTCGGTACCGGTGATCTGAAAGGCCTGGAAATGGAGTATGTACCGGACACGGCAGATATCCAGATTGGCGATATGTTAGTGACGTCTGGTTTGGGTAATCGCTTTCCGGCGGGGTATCCGGTGGCCGAAGTTGTTGCCATAGAGCATGACCCCGGTGAACCCTTTGCCCGTATTCGGGCTCGTCCGTTGGCCCAACTCGACCGCTCACGAAGCCTGTTAATGGTTTTTCAGCAGGAGTCAAAATGAAGCAAAAACCTGCTAACGGTCTTTGGTTTATCGTCATCACGTTTTTCGTTGGTTTCTACCTGGCGGCCGTACCGATGGGTCGTTTTGAAATGGCACGGCCCGATTGGGTGGGTATGTTGATAATTTTTTGGGTTCTGGTTATGCCCGAGCGTTTTGGTGTCTTCGTCTCGTTCGGTATTGGAATTTTATTTGATACGTTAGCCGGATCCAGCCTCGGTCTTTACGGTTTTGTGTATTCGGTCCTGGCCTATACAGTGTTGCTGCTGCATGCTCGCTTGAAGATGTATCCCTTGGGGCAGCAGGCAATGGTGATTTTTCTGCTGCTCGGCGTGACTCACATTATTGCGCAGTGGTTGAAGGTTTGGTTAATGTCTGTTGTGTCGGGCGAGATGCACATTTGGCCGGCATTGACTTCAGCACTTATCTGGCCGTGGGTCTATGGATTAGTGCGAACATTTCAATTGAAATTCAGGGTACAGTAATGACGCTTGTTTTAGCCTCGCAATCGCCACGACGCAGCGAACTATTGTCTTCCTTGGGCGTCGAGTTCGCAAGATTTGCCGTTGATATCGACGAATCACCGCATTTGGGGGAAACCCCTGAAGATTACGTTCACCGCCTGGCGCTGGAAAAAGCCAAAGCCGCGATGCTGGCTGGAAACTGGCCATCAGGTACCTGGGTGTTGGGGTCGGATACTACGGTTGTTGCGCAAGGGCAGATATTGGGCAAGCCGGAATCGAAATCGCATTTTACCCAGATGATGCAATTATTGTCTGATAGTACGCATCAGGTACTGACTTCGGTTGCACTGGTTTCAGAAAATCGTGACTTTGTTGACGTGGTGACGACGGATGTTTCTTTTATCAAACTTTCGCCAGAGCATATAGACGCCTATTGGGCAACTGGTGAACCGGCAGATAAAGCCGGTGGTTATGGTATCCAGGGTTACGCGTCTGTCTTTGTCAGACAGGTCGTCGGAAGTTACAGCGCGGTGGTGGGGTTGCCCCTGCATGAGACCGCCAAGATTCTTAGTAAGGCTGAGTTGCCGGTATGGCAAGGTGCTTTATTATTAAAGCCATGAGAACGAATTAACCCAAATTAGGAACAGACATGACCTCCGAAATATTGGTGAACGTAACACCCATGGAAACGCGCGTTGCATTGGTTGAGAACGGCGCCGTTCAGGAAGTTTATATCGAGCGATCACAAACCCGTGGCATCGTCGGAAATATGTACAAAGGGAAAGTGGTGCGGGTGTTGCCGGGTATGCAGGCAGCCTTTGTTGATATTGGTCTTGAACGTGCCGCTTTTATTCATGCCTCGGATATCGATCATGAACGTCACGATAATGAGTCCCACAAACCGATACAGTCATTGGTTCGTGAAGGTCAGTCGCTGGTTGTACAAGTTATTAAGGACCCGTTGGGAACCAAAGGTGCCCGTTTAACCACGGCGTTATCGATTCCGTCCCGATATCTCGTTTTTATGCCCAGTTCCAATCACATTGGTGTGTCACAACGTATTGATGGTGAAGAAGAGCGCGATCGATTACGGCAATTGGTTGAAGACAGTAAAACCGCAGAGGAAATCAATAGCGGTGGCTTCATCTTGCGCACGGCCGCAGAAGGCGCGGGGGACACTGAAATTCAGTCCGATATGAATTACCTGAAACGGGTGTTTCGGGTTCTGCAGGAACGAATGAAAGACAATAAACCGAGTACGTTGATATACGAAGATTTGCCACTGTATTTGAGGGTGGCCCGGGATATGGTACGTGCTGACGTCGAAAAGATTCGTATCGATTCCAAAGAAACCTTTATCAAAGTTCAGGATTTTGTCACTAAATACACACCCGAAGTTGTCGATCTGTTCGAATACTACCCCGGCGAACGTCCGATCTTCGACCTGTATTCAGTGGAAGATGAAATTTCCAAAGCGCTGTCGCGGAAGGTTGAACTGAAATCCGGTGGTTATCTGATAATTGATCAAACCGAAGCGATGACGACTATCGACGTCAATACCGGTGCATTTGTTGGGCATCGTAACCTCGAAGAAACGATTTTCAAAACCAACCTGGAAGCGGTCTCGACCATTTGCCGACAACTGCGATTACGCAATCTCGGCGGCATCATAATCCTGGATTTCATCGATATGGAAGACGAAGAGCATCGCCGACAAGTACATCGGATGCTCGAAAAACACCTGGAACGTGACCATGCAAAAAGTAAGGTGACGGGTGTTTCTGAATTAGGTCTTGTTGAGATGACCCGTAAGCGTACCAGAGAGAGTCTTGAACATATTCTCACGGAACACTGCAGCGTCTGTCAGGGGCGGGGTCGGCAGAAAACACCACAGACAATCTGCTACGAAGTTTTCCGCGAAATATTGCGCGAAGAACGTGCCTATAACAACGATCGGTACCTGGTTCTGGCTTCCCAGTCTGTGGTCGACCGCTTGCTTGATGAAGAATCGTCTAATGTAGCCGACCTGGAAGAATTCATCGGAAAGCCGATCCGGTTTCAGGTAGAACCGATCTACACGCAAGAGCAATTTGATGTCATTCTCCAATAATGTCTTGCTCTGTTGAGTCAGTGTTATACTGCGTGCACGACAGACGGATTCAGAATAGAGATTGCTAGGCTATGAGAGCGACCGGTTTTTGGGCAGCGGCACGTAATGCAGCGCTGAAAGTTGTCGCTTTCTGGGTGCTTGTGTTTGCAGCTTACCTTGCGCTCGGACGTCAGTTTTTTCCTTATATTGAACGATTGCAACCCGAGCTGGAAACCTGGTTGACCTCACAGTTGGGGACCGAAGTATCGATCGGTCAACTAAGTGGTGAGTGGGTACGTTTTAATCCGGTTATCCATATGCAGGATGTCCGGCTCGGCGATGCGTTGTCGGTGTCTGACATGACGTTGGCACCCGGCATTTACGAATCGATTTCTCGTGGTGGATTATCATTTATCCGTTTTGAAATTGCAGATTTTTCGGCGGAGCTCGTTCAAACTGTCGACGGCTGGCAAATGACGGGGTTGGCGACAGATACGGATCAGACCTCAATCTCGCTTCCAGATTTGCTGACTTTGCTCAGACGTCAGGAAGAAGTTTCATTTACCAACACTCATTTACGTATTTTCCCTCTGGAACTGCCATCATTTGACCTAACCTTGGATTCTGGTCGCTTAACCGGCTTTGAAGGTGAGAACGGTCTGGTTGCGCAGGCCACATTAACCGCAAACGCTATTAATATCCCGATCGAACTGCAAGTGGAAACATCCGACAACGCAGCAGGCCGCAATCGCATTTACTTCCGTCATGGCGAGATCGATATTTCACCATGGTTGAATGGCGTGAATGAGGGCGTGGAAAGCGCCAAAGTTGCAGGTGAGTATTGGGTGAATCTCAGCGGTGAACAGTGGCAAAACGCGACGGCACGTTTGTCTGTTCCGGCAATTGTTTTTCGTGGCGAGTATGACGAAATCCGTCTGCAAGAAGCAAAAATCGAATCCTATTTCGAGCGTGAGGCTAATGGTTTTGAGGCTTGGCTCAACGTTCTTGAGTATTCACTTAATGATCAGTCATTCGGATCGACACAAGCGAAGGTCAGTCACCGGGCTGATCGGCTTAAGGTACAATGGGACTCTTTGCCCGCCGAGTCCGTAGGGGCATGGCTTGCTCTGACGGATCCAAACCGTTTTTGGCAGGGCATAGCCCCCAGTGGGTTTGTGGAACAGGGCATAGTGACCATGGACCTAAACCAGCCCGATTCCATGATTTTGTCCGCTCAAGTCGCCGATTTGGCCATTCAGTCGCATCAATCTGTGCCGGGTATTTCCAACATGAACGGGGATATGCGCATCGAAGGAGCCTCTGGCGAATTGCGTTTAACAACCGAAAAAACGTCGCTGGAAATGCCGGGGCTCTATGACCGGAAACTTGATATATCGATCCCCACCTTAACATTGCGATGGAACAGCTCCAAAGATTTTGGCTTGTTTTCAGATGGCAAGGCGGTGATCAATCTGCAGCCTTTGCCGCAGGCATCGCCCATAATTCCCGTCACACTTGACTGGCGGTCTGTCTCGCCCACCAACTTGCAGCGAGTTGAGTTGGGTAGAGAAGCGACGTTTGAGATACGGGTAGCTTCGGAGTCTTTGGACAGAGAGTCTATGTTGTCACTGGCCGACAATCGTCTCGTCGATCCGAACACTGTTGCGTTGCTTAAATATCGTCTCGAACAAGCAATGTTCAAGGATGTTGCGCTGACTTATATGACCAGTACCGATGCCGAACGTCACACCGACAGTCAGTTTTTTCTCAATGCTCAGTTCGTTCAGGCTGAGATGTCCTTTCTCGACAGCTGGCGGTCGGTGACCAATATGAGTGGAAGCGTTGCCATGGATGGGCGCGGTGTCCGAGTTAGCGCGCGCGATGCTTATTACCCAGGGTTTGACTTGCCGAGATTGGGTCTGAATCTGAATTACCGTCGAGATGAATTAACGGTATCCTTCGACGGATTATCGAGCGGCGATCGCGTAATGACCTTTCTGACGTCAGGCCCGTTAAGACCAATGTATGGTGGCCGTTTAGACGATTGGTCGCTGACCGGTTCTGTTGCATTGACGGGCAAGGTTGTCATGCCGTTAGACGCACCTGAGCAGTTTAATGCACAGGTGGCTGCGCAGTTGACTGACAGCGAGTTCGTTCTGCGTGATCTGCAACTGGGTTTTACCGACGTGCAGGGTACCGTGATCTATGATACCCAGATCGGATTGCGATCTGAAGATCTGACGTTGCAGCATATGGGCTTACCACAGCAAGTCACGGTACGAGGGTTATCGTCAGATAGGGGTATTGATTTCACCATCGATGTTACGGGTGAGACGGACGTCGCCTATTGGGGGCAGCGTTTTGACGACGCCTATTTAGAGTCCATCGATGCAATCATTGAACATCAAACGCGTATCGACATCCAGCCTTCTCAGGTTCTTATCTTCAGTGAAAGTGACTTAAGGGGTTTGCAACTGGCGTTGCCGGAACCATTCTCGAAACCGGTTGAAGATGCTCTGATACTGTCACTGTCGGTCGATATGGATGCTCGTGATTGGACCGTTATTCGCGCAAATCTTGGTGATGCTCTATTTAGTTATTTTGAACTGAATCAGAATAATGTTATTCAACGGGGCACTGTCGCCATTAACCAGCCTCTGCAAGTGCGTGAAGATAATGGTGTTTACTTTGATGTAAATGTGTCATCCGCCGATGGTGACGATTGGTGGCAAACCGTGCAGGAAATAAGAAGTCTCTACGCACAGCAACAGTCCGATACCGATCAGCCTGGCTTTGAGGCTTTGATTCGGTCAATCCATATTACCGCAGATGCGCTGGACTACCTGGCACAACGCTGGACGCAGGTGGACGCAAATTTGTTGCGCAATGACGAGGCCTGGATTGTTGCGTTTTCGGCAGATGAAGGGCAGGGGCAAGTCTTGATTCCGCATTCTGAAGAAGTCATTTTCACAGAGTTGCAATGGCTGTCTTTGACCACAGGGGAAGAAGAGATTGCTTTTGAAGACAGTATAGATCCATTGCTGAACTACCATCCTAACGACGTGCCCAACATGCAGATTCAAGTCAACAAGCTGATCTGGAATAAGCGGGATATGGGTAGTTGGCGGGCAGAGCTGGAGAATGCGGAAAATCAACTGACTGTCGGGGAAATTCAGGGCGTCATGGCTGGTGCCACACTGACTGGCAATATGATTTGGCGAAATGAGAATAACAAACATCGGACTGCGTTTGTCGGATCCGTCGCGCTGGGCAATGTTCTTGATGTGCTGAATACCTGGGAGTATGCGCCGGTATTAAATAGCCGCAGTGGCGATGTGGAAATCGACGCATTCTGGCAAGGATCTCCGGCTCATTTCGACTTTAAGCGGCTGCAGGGCAAGATCAACCTAAGCTTGCGTAAAGGCGCGATATTGCAGGTAGAAGAGTACGAAGGCGTTAAACTAATTGGTTTGTTGAACTTTACCCGGGTTATCCAAAGGATCGCGTTGGATTTTTCAGATTTGCTGCAAAGTGGTATTTCTTTTGACAGTGTTGAAGGCGAGCTTTTGTTTGACCGAGGCTTTGCCCGGGTTGGTGAGAAGCTGATCATTGACGGTTCGGCGACGAAATTTAGATTTAACGGGGATGCGGATCTGTTGTCTGATGAATTGGACATTGATATGGTGTTGACTGTCCCGTTGTCATCGACCTTTCCTCTGGTGGCTTTGCTGGCTGGCGTGTCGCCGCAGGCGGCCGCTGCAATTTATGTCACCGAGCGGGTTTTTAACAATGAACTGGAACGGATAAGCTCAGCGCGGATGCACATAACGGGTTCGTTTGAAGCGCCAGAGACGAAATTTTATCGCGTTTTTGATAACAACCTGGGTGATCAAGCCCCTACCGTGGGTGATCGTATCAAAGAGGTTGTGCCCGAAGGAGTCTCTAACCCATGACGTCACAGATCCGTATGCACCTGGTGCAGATGACCAGCTCAAAAAAACTAGACGAGAACCTCACTTACATCGCAAAAGAATTGAGTTCCTTACCGGCAAACAGTGTGGATATGGTTGTTCTGCCAGAAATGTTCGCCCAGTTCGGTGTTTCGGATCAGCGTCCTTTGGCGCAAGGAGAAGAGCATTTTGACGGGAAGGTTGGTCAATTCATTCGTGATTGGGCTCGTCGGTTAAATGCCTGGGTGATCGCCGGTACGATTCCTGTCACTGTACCCGGCGATGCTCGTCCGGTTGCTAGGTGCCACGTCATCGATAACAACGGCACTTTGGTCATCCATTACGATAAAATTCATCTCTTTGATGCCTTAGTGTCAGACAGTCATGGACAATATCGCGAATCGGATTCTTATTCGCCTGGCCATGAAGCCGTCGTGTTTGATTCCCCTTGGGGCAAGGTTGGACTGGCTGTTTGCTATGATCTGCGTTTTCCAGAACTGTTCCGAATGTTGAATGATGCCGGTGCACAAGTTATCGTATTGCCTTCCGCTTTTACGGCAAAGACCGGACAGGCACATTGGGAAATCTTATGTCGTGCGCGAGCCGTAGAAAATGGCGTTTTTATGGTCGCGGTTAATCAATGTGGTTTGCATGATTGTCAGCGTTCAACCTGGGGGCATTCCATGGTTGTCGACCCTTGGGGAGACATCACGGATTTGGGTGGCCAGCAGACTAGCCAAACGGTGGTGTTGGATTTAGACCGTGTGCTTGCAGTTCGACAACAGCTTCCGGTTAACCACCATCGGCGACTCTGACAGCATTGCGAGGTTTTTTAGACATAGCGATTCAGGACTGCACTGCGCACCCATTCTCGGTTTGTCGTATTCCCAGACATGTTCAGAACTCAAAATACTGACTGCTGTAAACTGTTCCGTATTCGTTAATCTGCTCCTCAACCACACGAACGGCTAATTGATCATCGATCACAATGTTCGTCCGGCAACGCGTACCGTACTCCGTTCCGACAATGGTCTGTGCTGAAAGAATATTTTCCCATTCCTGGGGCACGCCTGTGGACGGTAACGATTGCTGTGAAGCTTGCTGGGTAGAATGCAAAACGGAATGCCCGGTCAGTTGATCGGTCGATATTTGTGAGGACTGGTCTTTCATCTGCTGTTTAGCAAGTTCGACCTTAGGCCATGGTGTATTCAATGAATCATTTGATAAGGCATGAATCCCAGGCGTAAGCCATTGGCCTTGCGGACAATGAGAACTGAACCAGAACAGGCGCAGTTGTGAGAACAGAACCAGATTGAATCCGCCGTAGGAATCCAAGTCAGCCAATACGCGTTGATGATAGTGTTCTATGCTGAAATTACCCGTCAGAAATTCGCTGACCAGTTGCCCTCGGCTTCGTGGGCGCTGCACGCCGACAAATCCGGGGCGGATGTTTGTCAGCAGAGCAAAGTCTTTATTGCGGTTAAAACCCAGCCATGTGCCACCTGCCAGTAAATCTTTGCCGGCGAGCAGTCCGTCGGCGGACCACCAATGCATGGCGTCGCTGGGGCGATTCCGGAATTCGTCGCGATTCGCGATAACCTTCAACGGCGTCGCGGAAGTGGGTGACCATTCAATGACAGCTAAGCACATATTGTTTTTTCCGTTGTTCAGGTGGCACTGTGCAATGCCAGACGATTGCCTTCAGTGTCTAGTATGACGGCGCGATAGCCAAAAGGTTCCATAGAGTGTTTACCCTGCAGAACAGTGCCACCGTTCTGAATGACCTGACTCAACGCCTGTTCTAGGCGGGCGTGGCAATTCAGGTAAGGAGTGACTGAACCACTACTGATGCTATCGGTTGCAATCAAGGTAATACCCGAACCCTGTGGACTGAGCTGCAGGGTCGCCGTTGCTTGTGCAGGCCGGCTGTCCCGAGCCGATGTCGCCAGTAAGCATTGATAGAAATTGATGGCTCGGTCAAGGTCCGTTACCGCGATATCCAGCCATAAAACAGTATTCAGGGGTGCATAGCTCATAGTGGGTCTGCGCTTGTGTATAAAAAAACGGAACGAGTGTAACAGGATTGAGGTGGCGGGTGATCCTGTGCGGATCTGTTCTGGTGAGTATCAAATCGCATTCGAGGGGTATCGGGTACCCCTCGAGCGCAATAACGAGTCGTCAGGATGCGTTGGTGGATTCGAAAATCTTATCTGCACTGGCGGCAACAAACCCTTGATACAACTTACCGCTTTCGTCGTAATAGCGTTTGGCAAATTCGTAGTAGCAGGTCGGGACGATGTGCGTTTTACCATCGGCAAATTCCATGGGTTGTTTGGAAGCCATGGTCGATGCCTGTTCCAGCAGCACGGCTGGCGACCCTTTTACTCTGCCACCGCTCTCATTGATGGAAAATCCCAGCCCCTCGATGAACTCATTCATTTCGGCAATTTCAGAGATTTTCATCAGCGCGTTCACGTCGATCGTGAAGTGGTTTGCTCGGAGTCCCATAATGCTCAACCACGCGGCGTATTCACTTTCGCTGGCCAGTATCTGATAGTCTTCGATTGTTGGTGCCTGCCATAGTCTACCTCGCCAGAATATGCTTGCATCGTTGATGTCTTCAGCTTTTACCTCATCAACCAGTTTGCGAATAATTGCCTGTGAGGGCTCGGACAGTTCCTCGACACGCAGTTCACTGATGAAAATTCTGGGCATGCCTTCCATTGGCGGAATGTAGCCCACAGCGTCAAGTTTTTTGGCTGGGAACTGATAGGGCTCATATCGGGTGTATCCGAGTTCCAGAATAAACGGTTCCAGATTTTCTAGTCGAATCGGGGATAGGTTGAATGTTCGGAAAGCGACGTGGTCATTGCTCACCGTCTCGCCTTGCTCGCGCAACGCGTTTGCAATAGTTTCAGCCTGAGGTGTACTCTGGATATAGTCTTGCCAAAGGCTGTTAAAGAATTCGTTGATATTCACTGAGGTCTCCCCGGTTGTGATTATTTTGTCGATTGGGATATGCACGGGCTAGCATACGTTTGGACCTGGAATTCAGTTATCAGGGTTACGTCGTGATCTTTTCCTAAAGAGACATGGCCCTTCTCATTTTTTACACTGTACGGGTTGGTTCTTGGGGGAAAGCTGGGGGGCGATGTTGCAGGCTATCCCAGACCAGCAGCGCAAGTGCCGTCCAGATAATCCCGAATGTAACCAATTTAGCCGGGCTGAACGACTCGTCATAAACGAAGACGGCCAATAAGAACATACCGCTTGGTCCAATGTACTGAAAGAAGCCCAACGCAGTCAGACTGATTCGATTCGCCGCCGCGGCAAAACACAATAAAGGAATCATTGTTACGGGACCGGCCAACATAAGTTTAAAGGTTGTAGACCAGTCGTGGGCAGGCAAGCTGATTGACGATATCGGTATGTTGAGCATGATAAGGGCGAAAGGAATGAGCAAGCCGGTTTCCAGAACCATTCCAATGAAGCTGTCTACTGCCAGCTTTTTCCGTACTAATCCATAGAGGGCAAAGGTTGTCGCCAGGATAATGGCGATCCAAGGCAGGCGCCCGAAATGCCAGATTTCAAAGAGCACCGCAATTACGCACAGTATTGCGGCGAGCTTTTGGGCGCGACGCAAGCGTTCAGCAAAGAATAACATCCCCAGCAAAATATTGATAAGCGGGTTTATATAGTAACCTAGGCTCGCACTGAGCATTTGATCACTGTTTATTGCCCAAATAAAAATTCCCCAATTTGCTGCGATCAATAACGTAGACAGAAACAAAAAGGTAAGGAGGCGGGCACTTCGAATCACGCTAAACAGAATTTTCAGGCGTTTTGACAACAAAACAATAACCAGGGTTAAAACAAATGACCAGATGACCCGGTGGGCAAGAATGTCCAAAGGATTAACCTGCTCAACCCACTTAAAGTAGATTGGTGCAACAGCCCAAAGGCCATATGCTGTTAAGGCGAAGGTGACACCTTGTCGGGTTTTGTGTTCCACAGTTCAGATTCTTGTCACATTGGAACTGCAAAATATCCGAACCGGGAGGATGAGATCAATTCTTTATTGATATTAATACGCTCGTTGATTGCTCGGTTGTAGTGCGACTGTCCAAAATGGGGCACAATACGGCGCAAAATTGGACGGATTTCCGGTGATGAGCCAGCTAAACCGGTGATTTTTAATGTTTAAGTTGGTTTAAGACTTGCAAGTCAACTTGTCTGACATAAAGGAAGGATTTAGCAGATGATTCGAAAGTGTTTGTTTCCTGTGGGTGGCTACGGCACTCGCTTTTTACCCGCGACCAAGGCCTTGCCAAAAGAAATGTTGCCTGTCGTCAACAAACCTCTGGTGCAATACGGCGTGGAAGAATCGATTGAGGCCGGTTTGAATTACATCGGGTTTGTAACAGGACGTGGTAAGCGCGCCATCGCTGATCATTTTGACATTTCTTATGAACTGGAACATCAGATCAATGGCTCAGCGAAAGAACAGTATTTGCAGTCAATCCGTCACGTGATGGATGAAGGCGTTTTTTCCTACACGCGGCAAAAAGAAATGAAAGGACTTGGGCATGCAATTTTGGCTGGCGAGACATTGGTGGGTAACGAACCCTTCGGTGTCGTCTTAGCTGATGACTTGTGCGTTAACGATGACGGAGAAGACAACGTTCTGGCGCAAATGGTGAAGGTTCATAAGCAGTTCCGTTGTTCCATTGTCGCGGTTATGGAAGTTCCAGATGATGAAATTCATAAATACGGTGTTATTGCTGGAGAAGCAATGAAAGACGGCTTGTACAGGGTGAGCGACATGGTGGAAAAGCCAGCGAAAGAGGACGCTCCAAGTAACCTTGCGGTAATTGGCCGTTATATTTTAACACCGGATATCTTTGATATCCTGAAGGTCACTGAGCCGGGTATTAACAACGAAATTCAGTTGACTGACGCATTAAAACAACAGGCGCAAGATGGTGTAGTGTTGGCTTATCGATTTAAAGGCACTCGCTTCGATTGTGGGTCAGTTCAGGGGTTTGTTGAAGCGACTAATTTCTGTTACCAGAATCTGTATCTGACCGGAAAAGGAAACTGAGGCAGTATAGCTGTTGGCGCTTGTTGGGTGTCTGGCATGACAAATTGGGCGAAGGAAATACCTTCGCCCAATTTATTTTTACGTCCTTGTATGTCGGTCCCTGTTCATTTCCCTGATGCACAATCCATTGTGCCTGCCGTCCCTCGGCTATCATCTCCCTTCACTCAAGCTCTTCATGCTTTGCCGCAGCGCCTTAAGTGGGTGTACTTTAACATTAGCTGGACAGCGGTGAAGTTTTATTGTCAAAGTATTGTCAGGGTTAACTGTTCGTGGCTTATAGTGCGACTATTGGATGTTGAGCCGGTCGGTCTTGATTTATAAAGGACCAGTAAGTGTTGAGCAGCCAATTCGCTAAGGCAATAAAAAGCCCGGCATTGCCGGGCTGAGTTACTTCAACTGGGTCTGCTTACAATACCAGACGACGAACGTCGCTGAGGACCTGCGTGAGATAGGTTGTGAATTTAGCAGCGTCCGCACCATTGATCGCCCGATGATCATAAGACAGCGACAGCGGTGTGAATGTGCGTGGTACAAATTCTTTACCATTCCAATGCGGTTTAACAGAATTTTTGGATATCCCGAGAATAGCGACTTCGGGTGCGTTAACGATCGGCGTGAAGGCCGTACCACCCAATCCACCCAAGCTCGATACCGTGAAACAGCCACCTTGCATTTCAGCGGGTTTCACTTTGCCATCACGCCCACGTTTGGCGAAATCAATGATTTCTTCAGCGATTTGCCAAATGGACTTTTTATCCGCATCTTTGATGACCGGCACAATCAACCCATTTGGAGTATCAACGGCTACGCCAATGTTAATGTAGTGCTTCTGCGCATAACGTTTGCCGTCAGCCAACAGCGATACATTGAATTTTGGATACTCCGCTAAACCAGAGGCGCAAGCCTTGACGATAAAGGCCAGCGGACTAATTTTCACGCCACGCTTTTCCATTTCTGGTTTAAGCGATTGACGGAAGCTCTCTGTATCGGTTACATCCGCTTCGTCGAACTGAGTGACGTGAGGAATCACCAGTGAATTTCGAACCATATTGACCGCGGTAATTTGCTGTATACGGTTCATTTCAACGATGTCGACTTCGCCGAATTTGGAGAAATCCTGATCCGGAACGGAGGGTAAACCAGCACCAGCCGTTGGTTGTTGAGGCTCCTGTAAGCGCTTTTTAACCCAACCGGCGACATCGTCTTTGATAATTCGTCCGCGTGGACCACTGCCCGGTACGAAGGCAAGATCAACACCAAATTCGCGGGCTAAGCGTCGCACAGCAGGCCCGGCGTGTACGTTTTTACTCGGCTTAGTCGGAGCTTTTTCGTAGGCATGTGCCAACACCGGTGCCGGCGGTGTTGCTGCTGCTTTAGGTTCGGACGTCGAGGATTGTGTTGTTGCCGGTGCTGGCGACTGCTTAGGCGAACTCGCAGCAGCCCCTTGGGCCTTAACGGTTAGCAGTAACACGCCCTGTGATACATCGTCCCCTTCGTTCACCGCTACTTTGATCACCTCACCTGCGACGGGAGAGGGGACATCCATAGAGGCCTTGTCCGATTCCAACACGACGATGGTGTCTTCTTCTTTCAGATAATCGCCTGGTTTTACAGCGATTTCGATAACCTTTGCGCTGTCCATACCGATATCCGGTACCTTAACTTCCTGTACTTCAGACGCTGTTGGCGGTGTCGTTGCGCTGGGTACTGGGGCTGTCGTTGCCGGACTGGCTGTGGCCGCTGCTGGAGCAGCAGATGCTGTTTTCAGTTCTAATAAAACAGACCCTTCAGAGACGCTGTCGCCTTCGGTTACTTTAATAGCGACGACTTCGCCTGCTTTTGGTGCTGGTACGTCCATTGATGCTTTGTCTGACTCCAACACTACAAGCGTGTCTTCTTCAGCAATGATATCGCCAACTTTGACGGCGATTTCAATCACATTGGCACTGTCCATGCCAATGTCCGGTACGCTGATTGTTTCCACTGCTGAACCAGCGGCAGGTGATGGCGCTTGGGCAACATCCTCGGATTTAACGGCAGTCGTCGGTTCGGCGGCTTCTGCGGCCACACCTTCCACTTCAAGGTAGATCAGTTCATCCCCTTCAGAGACGGAATCTCCTTCATTGATTTTGATCTGAACGATTTTGCCCGCGACAGGGGAGGGTACGTCCATCGAGGCTTTGTCCGACTCCAACACGATAATGGTGTCATCGACATTGACCGTATCACCGGGTTTAACGCTCACCTCGATGCAGGTGGCCGAATCCATACCGATGTCGGGTACTCGGATAATTTCAGTTGTCATGAAAAAACTCCTAAATCCGCAATTACACTGTCATTGGGTTTGGTTTGTTGACGTCCAGACCAAGCTTGTTAATTGCTTCAGTCACCACTTTTGCTTCGATCGTTCCTTCGTCTGCCAATGCTTTCAGCGCCGCAAGGGTGATCCAGTTCCGGTCAACTTCAAAGAAGTGACGCAACTGCGCACGGGAATCGGAACGTCCAAAACCATCCGTACCTAAGACATGGTAATCCTGAGGCACCCATTTGCGGATTTGGTTGCCGTAATTCTTCATATAATCGCTGGCTGAAACCACAGGCCCACGTCGCCCCTTGAGTAACTGGGTAACATACGCTTCACGCGGTTTCGCTTCAGGGTTAAGCAGGTTCTCCCGGTCTGCATCCAGACCCTCACGGGTCAGTTCGTTGTAACTGGTTACGGCCCAGACATCGACCTGCACGCCCCAGTCTTCACGCAACATTTCGGCAGCCGCTCGGACTTCCTGCATGATGGAGCCCGATCCCATCAACTGCACAGCCTTCTTACCTTTCTTGACACCGTCTTCCAGCAAGTACATACCTTTTTTGATGCCTTCAACCATGGTGTCATCGACCAAACCAGGGTGCTGGTAATTTTCATTCAGTGTGGTGATGTAGTAGAAGACATTTTCCTGGTTCTGCACCATGCGTTTCAGACCATCTTGAATGATGGTGGCAATTTCATAACCATAGGTGGCGTCATAGGTCACACAGTTCGGAATTGTGCCCGCCAGAATATGACTGTGACCATCTTGATGCTGCAAGCCTTCACCGTTCAGTGTGGTACGACCGGATGTGGCGCCTATCAGGAAGCCGCGAGCCTGCAAATCACCTGATGCCCAGGCCAGGTCGCCAATGCGTTGGAAGCCAAACATCGAATAGTAGACGTAAAACGGAATTAACTGATGGTTGTAAGTACTGTAAGACGTCGCCGCGGCAATCCAGGAGCTCATGGCACCGGATTCGTTAATGCCTTCTTGCAGAATCTGGCCTTTGATGTCTTCTTTGTACCACATGACCTGGTTTTTATCCTGCGGAATGTAAGTTTGACCCCAAGGAGAATAAATACCAAATTGACGGAACATACCTTCCATACCAAAGGTACGGGCTTCGTCCGGTACGATTGGCACAATACGATCGCCAATCTGTTTGTCTTTCATGAGCTGCGACAACATACGCACGAAACTCATGGTAGTCGAAATCTCGCGATCGCCGGACTCTTTGGTGATTGAATCGAATGCCTCCAGCGCGGGTACTTCTAATTGAGAATCCGCTTTCTGGCGACGAACCGGCAAATAACCACCCAGGCTGTTTCGGTGATTACGAATGTATTGCATTTCCGGGCTGTTTTCGTTCGGACGGTAGAACGGGATTTTGCCCGCTTCGAGATCAGCATCGCTTATAGGAACACCGCAACGATCACGGAACTGTTTCAAATCTTCAACAGACAGTTTTTTCAGTGAATGCGTCATGTTCTTCGCTTCACCGGCTTCAATTCCATAGCCTTTGACGGTATGTGCCAGGATCACAGTAGGTTGACCATTGTTGTCGTTGACCGCTTTCTGGAATGCTGCGTAGACTTTGTAAGGGTCGTGGCCTCCACGGTTCAAACGGAAAATATCGTCATCCGATAAATCCTTCACCAACTCAGCCAATTCCGGGTATTTGCCGAAGAAGTGTTCGCGGGTATAGGCACCGCCATGAGACTTGTAGGCTTGCAACTCACCGTCAACGACTTCATCCATGCGCTTCTGCAGCAGACCTTTCTTGTCGGCAGCAAACAGTTTGTCCCAATGACGACCCCAAACTACCTTAATAACGTTCCAGCCAGCACCGCGGAACATGCCTTCGAGTTCTTGAATGATTTTGCCGTTACCGCGAACCGGACCATCCAGTCGCTGAAGGTTACAGTTAATAACGAAGTTCAGGTTGTCGAGGTGTTCACGACCGGCAAGGGAAATCGCACCCAGAGACTCGGGCTCGTCCATTTCGCCGTCGCCGAGGAATGCCCAAACACGGCCACCTTTTTCGATTTTTTCATGGTTTTCCAGGTAACGCATAACGTGTGCCTGGTAAATAGCCTGAATAGGCCCCAAACCCATTGATACCGTTGGGAATTGCCAGTAGTCCGGCATTAACCAAGGGTGTGGGTAGGAAGATAAACCTTTGCCATCGACTTCGCGACGGAAGTTGTCGAGTTGTTCATCGGTGAGTCGACCTTCCACATAAGAACGAGCGTAAATACCCGGAGAGATGTGTCCTTGGAAATAAATCATATCGCCAGGGTGGGTTGCTGTAGGAGCTCGCCAGAAATGGTTGAAACCGATGTCGTATAAGGTTGCAGACGACTGGAAGCTGGAGATGTGCCCGCCCAGATCATCGCCTGATTTATTGGCACGTACGACCATGGCAACGGCATTCCAGCGAATCATCGCACGGATTTTTCGCTCCAGTTCGTTGTCACCGGGGTATTTAGGTTCTTGGTCTAAACGAATTGTGTTGCGGAATGGTGTATTGATCGCAAACGGGACATCTTCACCCGAATGAGACACTTCATCCGATAACCGCTTTAATAGAAACTGCGCGCGGTCATTACCTTCTTCGCGGACAACAGATGCCAACGCGTCAAGCCATTCCCGTGTTTCAATAGGATCTATATCGTGTTCCATAGAGTTAAACCCTCTTCCCCAATGGTAAACGGACTGCTGCCGTTATTAAGTGTGTAAAAAAAATTCAATAAAGCTTAGCAGGCTAAATTAAAACTTTCTGTGTTGAATTTGCTTCACAAGAGAGCAAATTCTTATTCCGTTATTAGCAATAATTCGGATTTAGCGAGACTTGGCTTTTGGGCGAAATTTCGCTTTTTTCGATGCCGGAACGGAAAACGGCAGCCGAAGCTGCCGTTGTTCATTAAATTGTCATGTGGGCGCCTTTTTACAGGATATTGCCGACACTTACAATCTTAAATGTGTTTGAGCCGCCGTGAACGCCCTGATGATCACCATAGGCGAGAATGACCAGATCGCCATCCTTCACGATTCCACGTTTCTTGACTTCATCTACGGCGAGTTTGTTGACCTGAGCACTGGCAAAGGAAGTATCGTCAAACGGTATGGCCTCAACGCCACGATATAAAGCAACCCGACGCTGAGTGCTTTCATGTCGGGTCAGTGCATAGATGGGGAGTCCGGAACTGATGCGCGACATCCACTTTGGCGAAGAGCCGGACTCAGTCATGCAGAGAATAGCCTTTACACCGCGCAGATGGTTAGCGGCGTACATGACGGACATGGCGATAGCTTCGTCAATTCGTTTGAACTCGCTGCCAATTCTGTGCCGTGACACGGTCGTCAGTTTGTGTTTTTCCGCACCAAGACAGATATCACTCATGTGTTTAACTGTTTCTACCGGGTAGTTACCGGCGGCAGTTTCCGCAGAGCACATGATTGCATCAGTCCCATCCAAAACGGCATTGGCCACGTCAAAAACTTCCGCCCGGGTCGGAAATGGATTGTCGATCATCGATTCCATCATTTGAGTGGCGGTGATGACAATTTTATCCAGAGTTCGCGCACGTTTAATGATGTGTTTCTGGACGCCAATCAGTTCAGGATCACCTATTTCTACCCCCAAGTCGCCCCGGGCAACCATGACGACATCCGAAGCCAGGATAATTTTATCCAGGTTTTCATGATCCAGCGTTGCTTCCGCGCGTTCCAATTTAGCCACCAATTCCGCCGTTGAGCCTGCGGCGTTGAGCAATTGTCGAGCTTCAACCATGTCTTCCGGACCACGGGGGAAAGAAACGGCTACATAGTCCACGCCAATTTCGGTGGCGGTTAAAATATCCTGTTTGTCTTTGTCAGTCAGCGCTGCAGCCGATAGGCCACCGCCCAGTTTGTTAATACCTTTGTTATTAGACAAAGGACCGCCTTGAGTCACGATGGTGTGCACCGCTTGGCCAACGACTTTTTCAACCTTGACCTTAACCCTGCCGTCGTCGAGAAGATAGACGTCACCAGGCGCACTGTCACTCGCCAGCGCCGGGTAGTCGATACCGACCCGTTCACTGTTACCATTGTTTTTGTCAAAGTCCACATCCAGGACGAATGCCTGGCCTTCAACCAGTTTAACTTTCTGATTATCCTTAAAGCGCGCAATTCGAATTTTAGGACCTTGCAGGTCGGCCAGGATAGCGACCGGTGGCAGCCCCAGTTTTTTAGTTATGGCGCGAACTTCGTCCGCGCGACGCTGATGATCTGCCGCGTTGCCGTGGGAGAAATTTAATCGAACGGTATTGGCGCCCGCCAGTATGAGTTGTTCTAACACACCTTCTTTATCGGTAGCGGGGCCTAAGGTAGTGACAATTTTTGTGCGTCTCATGACCATTATGGTGTCTCTCTTAAAAATGAAGTGACAGTCCGAATTGTGCTGTATTCGGATGGTTAACAGGAATTCTTTTCAAGCTGCGAGTCGTTGACCGCTGTTAACGTTTCGCCGAGTTATAATGCAAGATCGACTTATGTCCGATCTCAACGTAAAAAAGCCCGAATTGGGCTTTTTTAATGTCTTTCAGATCAGTCAGTCGGGCTGCTGCTAAACCGCATTTCGGCCAGTACGGTTTTTATTCGTTTCAAATGACTCTGGAATTCTGGTCCAAGCTTCAATGTTACACCTGTGGCCAATACGTCCAGAATCGTCAGATAAACAATACGTGACGTCATATTAATATAGATGTCTGTATTTTCCTGACTGTCGACGCCAAGCAGAATATGGCAGTTTTCCGCCAGGGGAGAATGCGGTGTGGTGAGAGCAATCACTGTTGCTCCAGATTCGCGAGCAATACGCGCGGTTTCCACCAGCGAAATGGTTCGCCCGGTAATGGAAATGATGACCACTACATCCCCGGGTTTTGCGGCTGCTGCGGCCATACGCTGTTGTAAGGCGTCTGTATAAGCCGAGCAGGGTGTATTTAACCGGAAAAATTTGTGATGGGCATCCATAGCCACGCTGCCAGATGCACCTAAACCGTAAAAGCCAATTCGCCGCGCCTGTGAAAGCGCATCTACCGTTCGGCTCAGCGCATTAATGTCGATGGATCGCTTGGCATCGCTCACCGCGCTCATCGTTGCTTCAAAAATCTTGCTGGTATAGTCCTCAACCCGGTCGTTTGGCTCAACGTTACGGTTGACGTAAGGCGTCCCGGTGGCCAGGCATTGCGCCAGTTTCAGTTTGAAGTCTGGAAAACCGGTACAGTCCAGGCTGCGACAAAAGCGGTTTACCGTTGGTTCTGAGACATCGGCTGACTTGGCCAAGCTGGCAATGGAGGAACGAATCGCTTTGTTTGGGTCATTTAGAATCACTTGAGCGACTTTTCGCTCACTTTTACTGAGGCAACTTGGGTTGGATTTTAAGCGATCTAGAATATTCGTTGTCATTGTAGTTTTTTTCCAAATGTACGATTGCTTCAGAATTGTAGGAAATTCACATCTTGCAGGTAAAGTGATCTAGCTTAAGTATTTTGCAGTTTTTTTGCTACAGTTGGCAGCCGAAGTAGACACTAATGGCATTACATTCAGTTTACCAGTCATTTTCAGAGTGAATTTTGTTGTCATATTGTAGTAAAATTACTTAAATTGGCAAATCTGGCTATTAATTAAACAAGATTTGTAAGGATGTTACGCACTTGGGGTTGGGTTATGCGCCCCAAGGAGCATGTTGGGCTGTTTCATGCTCAATTTTGTCGACAGTGATTTTAAAGCGGCCATTGGTCGGTTGGGTTGTTGATTCCCATTAAATCGGCTGGCTTATTGATCTGACGCAATAGGTCGGTGTGATGTAAGAGAATGTTACAAACGAAAACGACCGAACGTGGCAGAATTGTCACGTCTTGATATGAAGTCGTTCTGCCGGCATCTCCGATGATACGAGAGAGTGTAAGTCAGGCAGGATAGACGGTTTAAAACAAAAAATTAGATATGAGGAATGAAACATGGAACAGCTGGGCCTGATTGCCGATATCGGTGGAACCAATGCTCGCTTTGCTCTCACACCAATTCGGAATATTGAAGCGGGTGGCGATCTGGTGTTGGCGGAATCGGATCTGATTGCGCCTACCGCACTGAATGGGGCGGAATATGGCACTATCCTGGAGGCAATTGAGGCTTATCTGGCCGGTCCAGCCAAAGATTATCCGCGCCCTGAGCATTCCGTGATGGCGATTGCCTGCCCGACGGATCAAGATCAGATTACCATGACCAACCACACTTGGGCATTTAAAGTGTCGGAACTCAAAGCAACGCTTGGGTTTAACACCCTGAAATTTATTAATGACTACAACGCACTGGCCAATGCGATTCCTCAGCTGGATGAAAACAGTCTGATTAAGGTGGGCCGTGGTGAAGCGGTTAAAGGTAAGCCTATCGCCGTGACCGGCCCTGGAACCGGACTGGGCTTGGCGGCACTGGCGTTTAGTGATGTCGGACCGGTGACATTGGAAACCGAAGGCGGTCATGCTCATTTCGCGCCAACCAATCATGTGGAAATTGATATCCTTTCGTTTCTGTTGACCAAATATGAGCGAGTTTCTAATGAGCGTTTGATTTCAGGTATGGGGTTGGAAAACATTTATCAGGCTCTGGCCGCTAAAGCAGGTAATGAAAGCCAGCTTACCGCGCCTGAAATATCCAAAGCCGCACTGGACAAGTCAGATGCTTTATGTGAGCAGGCACTGGCCCATTTTTGTGCGATATGCGGCAGTTACGCCGGTGATGTCGCGCTGACCATTGGCGCCAAAGGTGGCGTGTACATTACCGGTGGTATCATTCCCCGGTTTATTGAGTATTTTAAGCTAAGTGATTTTCGCGCCCGTTTTGAAGCAAAAGCGCGTCTATCCGGATTTGTCGAGGATATTCCGACATTTGTCGTGGTCGCTGAACAACCTGGGTTATTGGGTTCCGCTGCTGTATTGAACCATATGTTGAACCACGCCTGATTAGACTGAACGCTCCGGCTGGTCTGTCAGTTTTTCGGCTGTTTAATTTAATTAATCAACGGAAGGACACGGCGACTCCGAGCACACTAGAAGCGACCCGCTCTTTATTTAGGCCACACGGAGTGATCTGTGTGGTTTTTTAACGTACGCAGTACTGACTCACCGAATTGATCGGCAGCAGAGGGATGCACATGTCTACTATCGAAATTGACCAGATCACAAACACTTTGGATAACTGGTTTGAATTGACCGAGAAAACCATACTCTGCCGACAGGATTCACAAACCGGGTTGTTCCCAGCCAGTACCGATGTGAATGGCCATGGCGATTATACTGACGCTTGGGTTCGCGATAACGTCTATTCCATTATGGCGGTGTGGGGGCTTTGGCTCGGGTATCGAAAATTCGATCATTTCCCCGCACGAAAAACCAAATTGGAAGACAGTACCATCAGTTTGATGCGCGGTTTGTTGACTGCGATGATGCGTCAGACTCACAAAGTTGAGCGGTTTAAATATACCCAAAATCCGTTGGATGCACTGCACGCAAAATACGACACTCAGTCTGGCCAAGTCGTCGTTGACGATGATAAATGGGGGCACCTGCAGTTAGATGCGACATCAATTTTCTTATTGATGTTGGCACAAATGACACGATCTGGTCTGGCCATTATCAAATCCGTTGAAGAAGTCAGTTTCATACAAAACCTGGTTTGGTATGTCGGGCGAGGGTATCGCACACCCGATTACGGTATTTGGGAACGAGGAAATAAAATCAACAACGGTCGTGTAGAAATAAATGCGTCCTCCGTCGGTATGGTGAAATCGGCTTTGCAAGCAATGCGGGGGCTCAATTTATTACCCGAACGAGGTGAAAAAATTGGCACCATTCATGTTATGGAAGATGAAATCGCTCGTTGCCGGACCACACTGGAAAATCTGCTACCCAGGGAATCGTTGTCTAAAGAGGTGGATGCCGCCTGTTTATCCATTATCGGTTTTCCTGCCTTCGCGATCGAAAACGAAAAACTAGTCGATAAAACGCGTCGTCATATTCTCGATAAGTTGGCAGGACCTTACGGTTGTAAACGGTTTTTATTAGACGGTCATCAGACGGTTCTGGAAGATCATGATCGTTTGCATTACGAATTGAATGAACTGCGCAACTTCGAGCACATCGAGTCGGAATGGCCATTGTTCTACGCCTTCCTGTTTTTGGAGAGCCTGTTTAAAGACGATGTTGCAGAGATGGATCGTTATCGGGAGCTACTTGATAAATTGCGGGTTGAAAAGGACGGCATGTTATTACTGCCAGAGCTTTACTACGTGGCGGCGGAACAGGTAGCTGCAGAGAAGGCCAATCCCGGCTCTCAGATCAGGCAGCCGAATAACAATGTTCCCCTAGTTTGGACTCAATCACTCTATACCTTGGGTTGTCTTGTTCATGACGGCATTCTGACCACTGCAGATATTGATCCTCTCGCGGTTCATGAGCGTGTCGGTCAGTCTTTTCAGCCTCGCGTTTCTGTCGTGATTCTGGCCGATTCAGAGACCACGAAGTCGCAATTAATAGAAGCAGGGGTTACGTCTTACACATCGTCAGATATCGAGCCGATTCGGGTGCACAGTGCCAGCGAGTTGAGTCGAGTTTTTCACGTGGTCGGGCAGAATCAGTCATTGGGTTTGACGGGCCGGCCGCAGAGAAATCCGAGAACGCTGGCGACCAGTAAGCTTTACGAGTTATCCGGGGAGACTGTTGCATTTTTACCGCAATTCATGAATCGGGATCGGTTTTATTTGGCCAGCGATAACCAATGGCTGGTGGAATTACTTAAAGCAGAAATAGCATACGTGTCTCGCCACTGGCAAGAGTTACAGGATCCTGTATTCGTACTGGACGTTAACGAGTCTATGCTCAACAATGCAAACGCAAAAGAGCTTTTACAGTTGTTTAAAGACATTGAAGCGGATGCTCTCGAATCGGTGCGTACACGGTTGGTGAATCCTTTGGTTTCCTTGCCTGAATTGACCATTGAGAAAATTGAAGATCTGAAGGACTACCAATTGCCCATCAGTTCGATTCAATTGGGTGTGCGCAGAAAAAAATGGTTACCGTTCAATCTAGGGGAAAGTAAGCCGGAAACGAAATCGGTGTTGACCCTGTTGCGACCAGAACAAGAAAGTGAAGAGTTACTGACTGAGCTGAAGGGGACCGCCAATTTATTTACCCAATGTGAACTGTTAAAGCAGCTGGTGGGGCGTCATGGCTTGGATTTCGAAAGCGGTATTGCGCCGTTAGTAACACTTCGGCTGTTAGTTACCGAGCTCTATGAAACGGCTTCTGAGCATCAACTTTGGAGTGTCATGCGCACCAGTGCCGGATTGCTGGGGAAGTACTGGAGTGGCTTAGAGGATAGCGTAGCTGAAATCTTGTCCCGACAGCGGATTATGGTTGTGGGGCGTGCCTTTTCGGATCAAGGTACTATTAGCACGCCGATTCAGAATAAAACCATTATCGAGATTATTCAGCAGAACACGGCGCAGGATCCACGTGAAGCCATTTTGAATCAAGAAATACTGATTATGCTGTCCGCCATCATGCGCGGGCAACCCGATTTACTATCCGGTATGAAAACGCTGCGCCCTGGTCATCTGGCCATGCTTATATTGGGGCAGTTGGCGGCTGAGCGATCACTGGAACCGGACTTTGCATTTGAGGCAATCGCGGCGCTGTCACCGCACGCGTTGCAGTCAAGAATCATTAATATCCTGGGGCACTATCAAGACGAGTTAGATCGTTTATTTGCCACAGAATCTCTGCACAGTCACGGCAAGGTAAACCTGAATGAAGCGCGGACCGTCAGCTCACAGGTTCCAACGCTTGGGTCTGCGCGCAACTGGATGCAGTGGCGAGAACAGCAGGGCGTAATGCCTCGTCTAGCGGATACTTTTTATGAACGGTTCTGGAACGTGCTCAAGCAATGTCGCGGGGTCGTGGTCGGTGATCGGTTTGATTCGCGTAGTCGCCTGGATGCCGCCAATGTGCTGGATTCCATGACCGCTGGCGAACCTCAGTTTGCGTTGTTGATAGAACGCTTGCTGAACAAGATTCAGTCTCCGTCATATCGTCAAATGACCATTGAGGCTCTGCAGGCCATAATGTCCTTGATGGAATCCAACCCTGATCTGAGATTAGAGGACTACCTAATTGTTGAAGTGGTCATAGCGCACGCCGTTCGGTTGAATTGGATCAATCAATATCCGGCGCAGGTCTCGAACTACAACCAATATCGAGGTCAGGCATGGCAAGCCTTTTACCAGAATCCACCGGAGCGGATTGCCAATCGCATTGTCGATGCCATGACTTATCTGATCGAGCAGGGGCACCATGAGCAGATGTCCGATGGTGGCATCGGTGAGTCGTTGAACTAGTTTGCGGTGGAAACCTCTAACTGAGGTCGAAGGAATGTGAGGTATGGCAGGAATAGGCCTAAGAAGTGGGTTGTAGGTTGATCTCAAACTACTTTCCACCCCGCTGAAAATCCTTCCTGACTTTTTAATTTCCAATGCGTGTAAGCGGTTGCCCTCCACTAAACTGAGCCGCAATTAAAACTGTCATGTATGACGTTGGTCCAGAACCAGGTCAGAAATTGTTAAGGGGTTTGCAATGGCGAATTATGAGCTTACGTCGAAAGTCGCTCATCTACGCAAGATTTCCAGGAGCTTTGTCGATTACCGCGGTGTTGAGGCTGAGGTTCCGTTTGAGAATATTGAATTAATACTGAAAGCGATGGGTTACGACCTGGATAATGATCAGAAGTTAGGTCATGACGCATGGCAGCTGGATACGCATCAATGGCACACTCTGTTGGAACCCATCACGGTCCTTTCGCCATTACGCGACTATTGGGGTATTAATGTCTATGTCAAAGACTATGAGTTAAGTAGTACGGGTAGCTGGCGAATAGAAACTGAGCAGGGTGATGTCCTTGAGGGTCAGTTCAATCTGGAGTTCTTAACGCAGACTGGCGACTATTGGATGGAAGGGGTGCAGCATGTTCGACGTATCGTACCTCTGCCGACAGATTTGCCATTGGGTTACCACACCATTCAAGTAACCGTGAATGACGCACAGATGGCTACATCGCTGATCGTGACCCCTAAGACCAGTTATCATAACGAACCCATGCATCGCGGTGACAAAACCTGGGGTACGGCAATACAGCTGTATACTCTGCGATCTCAGAATAACTGGGGCATGGGTGATTTCAGTGACCTTGCGCAGTTGATGAAAGATATGGCGGCGCAAGGTGCTGACGTGATTGGCCTGAATCCGATTCATGCGCTCTATCCGATCAGTCCCGAGCATTGCAGTCCTTATAGTCCCTCAAACCGAAGTTTTCTCAATGTTTTGTACACCGACGTAACCGCCGTCCCAGAGTTTGACGAATCAGCCGCGTTGAAGCGTAAAATCGCCAGCAAAACGTTCGCCGCACGCGTTGCACAGTTACGTGAAAGTGATGATGTTTTTTACCCAGGCGTCAGTGCACTTAAGTTTGAATGTTTTGAACTGTTGTTTGCTGCATTTAAGAAAAATCATCTTGGTCAGGGAACCGAGCGTGAGGCCGCTTTTAATCGCTTTGTTGAAGAGCAAGGTGAGCCTTTACAGAATCAGGCTTTGTTCGACGCACTTCTGGCACATTTTAAGGCGCTGGACATCAATGCCTGGGGCTGGCCTGTTTGGCCAGAGGCCTATAAAGATCATAAGTCCGCTGAAGTGGCTGAATTCGCAGCACAGAATGAAGAAGCGATCACCTACTGGATGTATCTGCAATTTATTGCCGATGAACAATTACAGCAGGTCGATCAGCTGGCGAAAGATCTAGGCATGAAAATTGGCTTGTACCGAGACCTCGCGGTTGGAGCCGATCGTGGAGGTGCTGAAGTCTGGGGAAATAAAGAAAACTTTTGTCTTGATGCAGCGGTGGGTGCTCCACCGGATGCATTGGGGCCCAATGGTCAAAACTGGGGCTTACCGCCGCTCGACCCGATTAAACTGAAAAATGAAGGATATCAGACCTTTATTACGCTTTTGCGCAATAATATGCGGGCTTGCGGAGCCTTGCGGATTGATCACGCCTTGGCTCTGTTGCGTCTGTGGTGGTGCCCGCCCGGGAAAACGGCAGCTTTTGGGGCTTATGTTTACTACGATTTGTTTGATCTTCTGGGTATTCTTAACCTCGAATCGCAGCGCAATCAGTGTATGGTTATCGCTGAAGACTTGGGGACGGTTCCGGACGAGATCACTGAATTTTTTCCGAAAGCAGAACTCTATTCAAACAAGGTCTTTTATTTTGAAATTGATGATGTGAGTTGTACCGAACCAGAGCAATACGCTCCTAAAGCCCTGGCAATCGTTTGCAACCATGATATGCCCACCGTTAAGGCTTATTGGAACAAGAGTGATCTTGATCTGCGCAAACAGCTCAATATGTTTGCCAGTGAGCAAGATTATCAGGACGAATGCGCTGCCCGTGAAAAAGCGAAGCGATTAATTCTTGAAGCGCTGGCAAAACATGGCCGCTTACCTACTGGTATTACCACCAATCCAGATGATCTTGACGAGATGACGCAAGATCTGTGTTTCGCCATTCACCAACATCTGGCCTCCAGCGCGTCGCAGATTATTGCTGTTCAGCTGGAAGATATGATGTTGATCAATAAGCCTGTCAATATCCCGGGTACCAGTGACGAATACCCAAACTGGCGACGAAAACTGTCGCAAAGCAGTGAGGAATTGTTTGAGCGAAGCGATATCCAGGCATTTTGCCAAAAAATTAACCAATTGAGAGCAAATTAGATCGCCGTTCAAGGCGAATTCTGATGTTGGTCGAAAAACAACCTGAATTAGGTCGATGCTCTGAAACCCAGGTATATCCTGGGTTTTTTATGGTTTTGAGATGACATATATCATTAACTCGCACTTTAGACTGGACATTGGTTGTATAATTACGGCTATAATGGCCTTCATCGACTGATTTCCAGATTTACGCTGAAATAAAACTACAAAACAGCGAAACAGGTGTTGATAATCCCTTGGGGTTTACATCTGCACGGTCCCAAAGCGCTGGCGCTATTGGGTAACGGTTAAGATTACGACAAAACGAGTGGAAGCTGATGGCAAGTATCAAATTTGAAAAAGTGATAAAAAGCTATGGTGATGTAAACATCATTAAAGGCTTGGATTTAGATATCCATGATAAAGAATTCATGGTTCTGGTTGGACCTTCTGGTTGTGGTAAGTCTACGACGCTACGGATGATCGCCGGCCTTGAAGAAATCACCGATGGTAAGCTCTACATTGGCGATCGTGTGGTGAACACTGTGCACCCTAAAGATCGTGATGTTGCCATGGTGTTTCAGAGTTACGCTCTGTACCCACACATGACGGTTTATGAAAACATCGCGTTCGGTTTACGTCTGCGCAAGATGGCCAAAGATGAAATCGATCGTTTGGTTACTGAAGCGGCAGAAACGTTAGGCTTGGCTCACTTGTTGGATCGTAAGCCAAAAGCTTTGTCTGGTGGTCAGCGTCAGCGTGTTGCTTTGGGTCGCGCTATCGTTCGTAAGCCTTCTGTGTTTCTGTTTGACGAGCCTTTATCAAACTTGGATGCAGAACTTCGTGTTCAGATGCGTGCCGAAATTGCGAACTTGCAAAAACGTCTGGGTATTACCTCTGTCTATGTTACGCACGATCAGGTTGAAGCAATGACTATGGGCGACCGTATTGCAGTATTGCATGATGGAAACCTGCGTCAAGTTGGCTCACCTTTGGATCTGTACGATACTCCGGCAAACGTATTTGTTGCTCAGTTCATTGGTACCCCTAATATGAACATTCTGAAAATGAATGTCTCTGAAGACGGTAAGCAGCTGGTGCACGCGGATGTCACCATCAATACTCCGGACAACTGGAAAGAAGGCGTTGAAGCCCGTAAGGGAAAAGAAGTCTTTGTTGGTTTCCGTCCTGAGCATGTGCGTGGTTCGGAAGAACATGAGTGGAAAAACACCGCCGTTATCAATGGTAAAGTGAGTATTGTCGAAACGTTGGGCCATGAAGTGGTCGTGCATATGTCTCTGGATCATGAGAAGAAAGAGTTTATCGCGAAGATGGACGTGCACAAGACGCCACAACTGGGTAGCACAGTAGAACTGCATATCAATACCGATAAGTTGCACCTGTTCGATGGTGAAACCGAAGAGCGACTGTAATCTGCCTCGGATTGCTTAGCGGAAAAAGCCGACGTTTATGTCGGCTTTTTTGTCCTTGTCGCCCGTACTTGTTTATATTTGCACAGTACTGACAAGCTGACTGTGAAAACGGGCACGCTCAATGTTAAGAGAAATGGTTACACTAGGTTGTATTCGACTTAATCTGAGGTAGGAATGAAATTTCAAATCGCGTCACCCAGTCACTATTTTACCGATCTCCGCTTACCTTGGTCCCGGCATCTGAACGATTGGCCGGAAGAGCATTTTGTCGAAGTCGCCCGTGGCATACATCGCAACGTAGTGAAGTTCATTTCCCACAAAGATCAGGTGTATGCGCTAAAAGAATTAGCGACACCCATTGCCCGCAATGAATATCGGTTGTTACGTGAACTGGAGGAATTGGGGCTGCCAGTAGTCGAGCCAGTGGGTTTGGTGACACATCGGGATGAAAACGTCAGTGCCGCGCAATCGAACGGCGCCGCACCGACCACGAGTGTTGAAAATCGTGGTTTGCTTATTACCAACTATCTTGTCGGTGCGCTTCCATATCGAATCATTATTCAGCAAGGCATTTCGCCGGAGCAAATGCATCAGATGTTGGACGCCTTGGCGGAACTGTTGGTTCGTTTGCACCTATCGGGTTTTTATTGGGGAGATTGTTCCTTTTCCAATGCGTTATTTCGCCGGGATGCTGGACTGATGGCGGCGTATCTGGTTGATGCGGAAACCGGTGAATTACTCGATGAATTGACTGATCGTCGGCGGGAATTTGATCTGGATTTAGCCCATACCAATATAGCTGGCGATTTAATGGACCTGGAAGCGTCAGTGGGCTTGCCGGGTCAATTAGACCCAGTAGATCTGGCAGATTCGCTGGTAGAGCGTTACCGAAATTTGTGGGCTGAGCTGACACGTTCAGATGTGTTTGATCCTGAAGATCAATATCTGATTGAAAAACGCATCAGCCGGCTTAACGAATTAGGCTTTGACGTTGAAGAAATGGAGATCACCACAGTTGATAACGGGAAGCAAGTTAAGATGGTCCCGAGAGTTGTGGAACACTGGCATCATAAGCGCCGACTGGCGTCGCTGACCGGCCTGCAGGTGCAGGAAAATCAGGCTCGTCGATTATTGAATAGCTTGAACCGATACCGGATTATCTTGTCTGAACAAGATGGTCGGGATGTGCCTTTGCCTGTTGCCGCCTATCGGTGGATTGCGGAAGTGTTTAACCCATCCGTACAAACCATTCCTCATGAGTTGAAAGGGGGGCTTGATGATGCTGAGCTTTTTCATGAAATACTTGAGCATCGCTGGTATCTCAGTGAAGCAAGCGGTTCAGATGTGGGAATGCCATTTGCCTCAAAGAGCTATGTCGAAAACGTCCTGAAGAAGCGCGTTTAGCTACCCCTGGCTGCGGCTACGAGAGGATATGGGTCAATGAGTCCTTTACAGTCGGGAATCTGAACTGGTAGCCGGTTTCCAGTAATCTGGACGGTAAAACAAACTGTCCTTCCAAAAACAGGGTTTTCATTTCGCCAACCGGTCTAAACATTATTTCCGGTATTTTGAAGTAAAGGGGTCTTCCCAGCTGAGTTGAAAGGGTCTTCATGAGTTTGTCATGGCGAACGGGGGCTGGTGACGTTAAATTAACTGCCCCCTCGATTTTGTGCGTTATGATGTGTTTTAAGCCACCAAGCCAATCCGTGTGATCAATCCACGACACGCCCTGCCCACCGGAACCCATAATTGCGCCAACACCTAATCGTGTACTCAGGATGAGTGGTTTCAGAAAGCCGCCAGCGGCCGAAAAAACCAAGCCAGTGCGCAGTACGGTTGTTCTCTGTGCAAAGTTGGATGCCCGAAGGGCTTCAGCCTCCCATTGCTGGCAAAGTTGGGCACTGAAATCATCTCCAGGCGGAGCCGTTTCGGATACTGCCTCGGCACCGGTACCGTAGAACCCGATCGCTGATCCGGAAATAAAGTGTTCACAAGTCACCTCATTGCGTTTCAGCGATTCAACCAGTTGATGAGTCAAGTCGATTCGGGAAGAGCGCAGTATACGTTTACGGCTAGGAGTCCATGGGAATCCGGCAATCGGGGCACCTGCCAGGTTAATCACTAACGCAAAATGTCGGGTCAGGGGACTGAGATCATCAAATGTGTTGACCTGATGATGGGCGAGGGTGTTAATTTTATGTTTTAGCGCAATGGTCGTATAGCCATCACTATTGAGCAGCTCGCAGACCGATTGGCCCAGCAATCCGGAGGCGCCAGTAATTAGTGCATAGGGTTTCGACATTGAATTTTTCTCCTGTTGCACCCACTTATACGGGCTGTTTCAAATGAACGTTCACTTTAATGAGGTAAGTTTATGGCAAATGCTCTCGAAATATCGAGTTTGGTGAAGGTATATGACAACGGCTTTACCGCATTGAAGGGGATTGACCTCACTGTTCAGGAAGGCGACTTCTTTGCTCTGTTGGGTCCTAACGGGGCGGGTAAATCCACTTCTCTGGGTATCGTTTCATCGTTAGTGAATAAAACCAGTGGTGATGTCAGAGTAAACGGCTATGACCTAGTCAACCAACGCGAGCAGGTTAAGCGAAGCCTAGGCGTGGTCCCTCAGGAATTTAATTTCAACGCCTTTGAGAAAGTGTTCGACATCATCGTGCAGCAAGCCGGTTATTACGGGTTGAATCGCAAGCAGGCTGCGGTTAAAGCCGAAGAATACTTGAAGAAACTGGATTTATGGTCAAAAAAGGACACTCAGGCACGCATGCTGTCCGGCGGTATGAAACGTCGGCTGATGATCGCCCGTGCATTGGTTCATGAGCCGAAAATTCTGATTTTAGATGAGCCGACGGCGGGCGTGGATATTGAGATTCGTCGTTCTATGTGGACTTTCTTGACTGAATTAAATCGCCAGGGCACGACAATTATCCTGACGACTCATTACCTTGAAGAGGCTGAATCCCTATGTCGAAATCTCGCTATTATCGGAAAGGGTGAGATTATTGCCCAGGGACCCACGAAAGAATTGTTGAAAGATAAGGATCGGTCAACTTTTGTCGCCGATTTTTCGCAGAGTCCTGAATCATTACCAGAAAGTTTCAGTCAATTTGATGCACAACTCACTGGCGATGGAAGTGTGGAATTTCATATCAAACGAGGAGAGAGCCTGAATCAGGTGTTCGCACTCTTCGACCAGTATAATTTACCCATATTGAGTATGCGGCCTAAGACCAATCGTCTTGAGGAATTGTTTGTGGATTTAACCGAAAATCAGCCAGAAACCGGGAGCAAAGTATGACACATCCGTATTGGGTAGCCTTTTCATCGATTGTTGTGAAAGAAGTAAGGCGTTTTCTGCGTATCTGGCCTCAGACTTTGTTACCACCTGCCATCACCATGGTGTTGTATTTCGTTATTTTTGGAAATCTGATTGGTAGTCGTATCGGGGAGATGGGCGGGTTCGACTACATGCAATTTATCGTCCCTGGTTTGATCATGATGACCGTCATTACCAACGCCTACGGTAATGTGAGTTCCAGCTTTTTTTCCAATAAATTTCAACGTTCTTTGGAGGAACTCATGGTTGCACCGGTGCCTAACTGGGTAATCTTATCCGGTTTTGTCATCGGCGGTGTTGCCCGTGGTCTGGCATGTGGGATTATTGTCATGTTGCTAAGCCTGTGGTTTTCAAAATTAGTCGTCTCCCACATATTCGTCACAATTTCCGTCATTTTGTTAACGGCTATCGTGTTTTCGATTGCGGGTTTGATTAACGCGATATTCGCGACGAAGTTTGATGATGTGACCATTGTGCCGACCTTCATTTTAACGCCATTAACTTATTTGGGTGGCGTTTTTTATTCTGTCAGTCTGTTGCCCGAGTTCTGGCAATGGGTCAGCAAGTTGAATCCGATTTTGTATATGGTTAATACCTTCCGATATGGCATTATCGGTGTCTCTGATATTCCGGTGGCAACCGCTTACGCCATGCTTGGTTTGTTCGTGATTGTGCTGGGAAGCTGGGCAATGTATTTACTTAACACTGGACGCGGTTTACGCACTTAAGGATCCGCTATGACTACACCTGAGAATTCACCACTGGGGAAAACCAGTGCCTATATTGATCAGTACGATGCAAGTCTATTGTTTCCAATTGCCCGACAGGAAAAGCGCGATGAGTTGGGCATTGAAAAGAAATTGCCTTTTCATGGCGTTGATATCTGGAATGCTTATGAACTGTCATGGTTGAATGACAAAGGGAAACCGGTTGTTGCCTTAGCGGAATTTTTTATACCTGCCAGCAGCCCGAATCTCGTTGAGTCGAAGTCATTTAAACTTTATTTGAATTCATTTAATCAAACGCGCTTTCAAAGCGTTCAACAAGTCCAGAAGTTACTGGAAAACGATCTGTCTGTCGCCGCAGGTGCCTCGGTGAAGGTCACCGTTGTCATGCTGCAACAAGCGGGTAGCAGTGCCGATATTCAGTCGATTGACGCTATTTGTATTGATGAGTTGGATGTTGAAATTTCAGACTACCAAACTAAGCCGGAACTGTTGTCCACGGAAACAGGGGTCGTTCATGAACGGTTGTGTTCGCATCTGTTGAAGTCCAACTGTTTGGTGACTGGGCAGCCGGACTGGGGCAGTGTGTTTATGGAATATCGTGGGCCTAAGATTAACCGTGAATCGCTACTGAAATATCTGATTTCATTTCGTCAGCATAATGAGTTTCATGAGCAGTGTGTCGAGCGCATTTTTATGGATCTGAAAGAGCGGTGCCATTGTGACGAGTTGACGGTTTACGCTCGTTATGTACGACGAGGCGGGCTGGATATTAATCCTTATCGTTCGGACGTTGCGGATGGGATAGCTGACAATACCAGGCTGGTACGTCAATAAAGCTTTGTCAGGAAAGGGGGGGGGGGCGTTTTGTGCCCCTTCCTGACGATTCCAATTATTGGATATCTTTGCTGGACAGCGATTTTTTGACTTTATCGAGGATGTCGAGAATTTTGTCCCGATCGTAATTTTTGATTTTTTCCATATCGAGGGACATGGAAAACCCTTCGAGATCCAGTTCAGTGAACGAGCGTCTCGCGCCCAAATCTTTTCGGAAATCAACCACTTGATACACAGGGATAGGTCGGCTGAAGCCTTTTGCCTTTATCTGGCCTTTTTCACGACACAGAATTCTATCCTGTACTAAGGAGTAAGTTTCGTAGGAAATTAAAATTTCGCTGGGTTCGGCTGAAGATTCCAATCGAGACGCTAAATTAACTTCTTTTCCGAGTAGGGTGTAGTCCATTCGGGTTTCAGCTCCGAAATTTCCAACAGTGCAGTATCCGGTATTGATGCCCATGCGTATTTCAAGGGGCTGTTGAATGCCCTGAGCTTTCCAACGTTGACGCAATACTTTCATATGTTTGCGCATTTCAATGGCCATGGCTACGCAGGCTTCAGCGTCTTTCTTCACTCCTTTGGTTTCCGGGTCACCAAAAAACACCATGATCGCATCCCCGATAAATTTATCGATGGTGCCGCCATACTTCATCACGATTTTACTCATCTCATTGAGGTAGGTGTTGATGAGTGCTGTCAGTGCTTCTGACTCCATTTGTTCAGACAGTTCACTGAACCCCTTGATGTCCGAAAAAAATATGACCAAACGTTTGCGTTGCGTTTCCAGCTTGGCATCGCGTTTACCGCTGAAAATATTTTCCCAGACCTGAGGTGACAGGTACTTTGACAGTTTACGCGATAGCGAACGGTATTTTTCATTTTGCTTGTACATTTCTAATCGCGCGGCTTTTAATCGGCGAGCAGATTGATTGGTGTAGTAGGCTGTTATGGCCACGTACAAGCCTGTGCCGAAACCAGCAATTAGTGATGTCATGAGCGGTGGTTCGGTAATTTTGAAGTCATTTAACAGATAGAATGTTGCAAAGGCACCGGTGGCCATAAAAGCAAGGCATAGCAGGTAAGCGAGGGCCTGCCCCATGGCGATAAAACTCGCGTTCGCCATAATCAGGATGAAAATGGAGGGCATGATGGGCATGCCCATGACGACAATTAGAACGCCGATCAGAAAAGCGTCAAACAGAATCAAGGTGTAACCCACCTGTTTAGGGTAGCGTCTGCGCAGAGGAAGGCTCAGATAGCGCATCATGGTTGGATACGCTAAACAAAAGGCGACAACCAGGGAAAAAAACTGGGAAATAGTTCCGGATGAGATCGTACTGACCAATGTTCCGGCCAAAGTTAAATAAATAATCGACCGCGAATTAAATTCAGCCGATATCGATAACACGGTAAAGTCATCAAATAATTCGAGTTCTTGTGTAGCGCTTTGATGTAGGCTTTTTACCGTCTTTTTTTGCGCGGATGGCCTCTTTTGGGCCTGCGGCTGTTTAGACATACTATTGCTCAACCTTTTATTATTCGTGCGCGAACTGTGCTGGAAAAGAAACTAGTGTGATAATGTACTGCAAAATGACAGCAAAATCATTGGCTTGGCGATGACTATTAAGAAAAAACTTACTTTGTTGGAAGGTCTGAAAAACCGGGTGTCACACCCTCGATTAACCGAACCAATGCCTACAGTCGAGGAGCTGGCTCATTGTTATGACGCTGCTTTCAGGGCCCCAGATCATGCCTGGTTACGTCCTTGGCGCTTTATTGAGTGTCGCGGGAATGAACGGGAGCAACTTGGAGCTATCCTGGCTAGTGGTTTGGAAAAGGAAATTCCTGGGCTATCTGAGCAGCAGATGGAAAAGGTTAAAAACGGCCCGTTGCGAGCGCCATTGGTTATTATCTGTTATGCGCACATCAGCGATCACCCCAAGGTTCCGGTTCTAGAGCAACAGATAGCCGCAGGCTGTGCCGCTCACAGTTTAATCATGGCGCTGTACGCACAGGGATATGGTGCTGTATGGAGAACGGGTGATGTGGCCTATTCGCAGTCCGTCAAAGAAGCGATGAAATTAGACGTCAATGAGCAGATCATCGGCTTTCTGTATGTTGGGACGCCATTGGCAGAAGATAAAGAGGTTCCAAAATTGGAAAAAGACGATTTTGTTACCTCACTTGCAGTGCAACTTGCGAAAAAGTAGACCGTAAGCTGTTGTTTTTACACGACAAAAGCCTTGAAATTCGCCATTTTTTTCGATAGAGTGCGCGCCTCGTTTGACAATACGCTGTTTTCTTCCGTTGTTTGTAGCTCAAACAACGGAAACAGAGTTGGCTAACGCAGCAAAACGGTGAGTTGTCCGAGTGGCTGAAGGAGCACGCCTGGAAAGCGTGTATACGAGAAATCGTATCGAGAGTTCGAATCTCTCACTCACCGCCAATTTGTCGGAGCATAGCGCAGTTTGGTAGCGCATCTGGTTTGGGACCAGAGGGTCGGGGGTTCGAATCCCTCTGCTCCGACCAACTTCCCTGAAAGAATTCAAAGAAAACGCGAGAGTCGGGCCGCCTGCGGACCAGGTCGAATCCCTCTGCTCCGACCAACTTCCCTGAAAGAATTCAAAGAAAACGCGAGAGTCGGGCCGCCTGCGGACCAGGTCGAATCCCTCTGCTGCGACCAACTTCCCTGAAAGAATTCAAAGAAAACGCGAGAGTCGGGCCGCCTGCGGACCAGGTCGAATCACTCTGCTCCGACCAACTTCCCTGAAAGAATTCAAAGAAAACGCGAGAGTCGGGCCGCCTGCGGACCAGGTCGAATCCCTCTGCTGCGACCAAATTCCCTGAAAGAATTCAAAGAAAACGCGAGAGTCGGGCCGCCTGCGGACTAGGTCGAATCCCTCTGCTGCGACCAACTTCCCTGAAAGAATTCAAAGAAAACGCGAGAGTCGGGCCGTCTGCGGACCAGGTCGAATCCCTCTGCTCCGACCAACTTCCCTGTGAGAATTCAAAGAAAAGACGAGTGTCGGGCCGTCTGCGGACCAGGTCGAATCCACTGCGCCGACCAACCTCTCAGTTAGAATCTAAACTTGCCACAATAGCAAGAAAATACGATAGACGGGCAGGCTCCCGACAAGCGCAGTTTGAACTTTAGGATGTCACTCGTCGGAGGGTCATGCAACCATCGGCGCTGTGTTCAGGGTTGTCGAGACTAGCAGGCGCCATCAGCCTTTAATGAATGCGTCAATTCGTTCCAATGGAATATGATCGCTAGTGTTGCGTCCATACCAGGTATCTTCGATTTGCCCTTTTTCGTTGATCAGAAAATCAGCTGGAACCAGTGTGACGTGAGGGTTTGGTTTTGGGCGTCCGCCTTTCATGATCCCTTTCAGAATGCGCGGAAATCGGAACAGTAGGGCTTTCCACAAAGCGCTGGCACTTTTTTCAACACCATATTTGTTGTAAATGGATAAATCTGGGTCAGAAACCAGTCGGAAAGGTCGTGGGTATCGGGCGACGTGTTCACGTACCTCATTCGCAGGCGAGCTGAATACCGCAATCACTTCAATGCCTTGTTGCTGCCATGCTTTGTATTTGTGCGTGAATTCATAGACTCGGAAGTTGCAGAAAGGACAGGCGGCGTCTCTGAAAAAACTCAGAATGACTTTTTTGCCTTTCAATTCCTGCAGTGAAAGGGCTTTTCCATAGACGTCTTTGGTGGCGAAGGTTATTGCGTTCAAGGGTGCGGTTAAGCGCATTTGATATATCCAAAATAGTAACGAAAAACAGCCTATTCGTACGCGATGCTGATAATTTCGGATGAGTTTTAGGTCGCTGAAGGTTACAGAGGTTTGTCAATTCTGGAATTATTGGTGGGAAAGTATGCCGCTAAGAGGCGTATGGGTAGCTATGTGCGTCGAAACAATATAGACGTATTTAGATAAAGTGACGTGGGCATTCATGGATTGAGCGGTAAAAGTTATGGTGCTTTAGCTGTGATGGTTGGTCCCGGATACTGCATGATTCCGGGTCCCAGAGTCCTTTCAAGAATTCCTTTTCGAGTCAGCATCCTGCTGCCTCTCCTTAAATATTCCCTAATCCTTGTATTTCTTTTATCAGCCTTCGGTTTCGCCTAAACGAATGGCTGCTCTATTGCTTTCAAGAGTTGACGGTCCAATGCCTGGTACATTCAGCAAATCTTCAACTGCGCTGAACGGGCCGAATTCTTCTCGATACTCGACAATCGCCTGTGCTTTTTTCAGACCAACACCTTTTAAAAGGTCTGCAATTTTTTCAGCACTGTCTGTGTTGATGTCGACATACAGCACAACCGCTTCAGATGAGCTTGCTGAGTCGTTGGCATCGGCAAAAACAGGTGCCGTAAACGCCAAGGTAAAGACAGCTAATAACAGGGTGATGACTTGTTTCATTTTTTCTTTGTCCTTAATTGAGTAGTGATTCGTACATTCAATGTTTTGCTACATCCTTAAAGCGAGATAAAGAATATTATTTAAATTCTTTTAAATAAAATATATATTGATAAGTATTAATATAGTGTTCCTTTGGGTGAGCATTTTGCTATTGGGCTGTTTTGTTGAGTCCAATATTGGTGTCGCGAAAAGCGTTAAGTTTTTTTCGAGAGTTCATTTGATGCGACTAATTGTTAACAATTTTGACTTGTTATTCCGTTCGATTCGTCGTATTTTGCGATTGTCTTGATAAATTGTTAACAATATGGAAATCACTCGCAGCGATAAAATTTATAAGCACCTGTTGGAGGCAATTGTCAGCGGGACTATTGCGCCCGGTAGTCGCCTGCGGGAAACCGACTTGGCTCAGGATCTGGATTGTGGACGAGGACCATTACGAGAAGCTTTGCAGCGGTTGGAAAGCCGAAAGCTGGTTAAAAAAGTGCCACATGTCGGGGCACAGGTAGTCTCTTTCGATATTGCTGAGTTGATCGAAATTTACCAGTTAAGGGAAAGCCTTGAAGCTTTGGCCTGCGAGCTGGCTGCTCAACATATGACGCAAGATGATATGGAGCATTTGCAGAGTCTGCTTCAGAGGCATCGTCAGTTTTTGACAGAGCACGATGGTGAAGCCTATATCGATCAGGATGCGGATTTAGATTTCCATTTTCAGATTATTCAATGCTCTCGAAATAGTTGGTTAATCCAATTGTTGTGCGATGAGTTGTATCACCGGGTCAGAATGTATCGGTTTCAGACCGCGCAATATCGCTCCCGGCCTTCAAAGGCTTTGCAAGAGCATCAACATATTCTAGATGCGCTGGTGAACCGAGATGGTGAACTGGCGTCCATGCTAATGAAACGTCACATTTCTGCTGCCCGACGGGCATTGGAGTCACGTCTAACAAGCGCTTTAACAGGAGAAAAAGTATGAATGCCGGAAAACGTTTTCGTCAAGCCATACACGACCATTCCATACTGCCTATTGTCGGAACAATAAATGCCTACACGGCCATGTTAGCGGAGCGCGCGGGGCACAAAGCGATTTACTTGTCTGGTGGCGGTGTCGCCAATGCCTCTTTCGGTTTACCGGATTTGGGTGTGACTTCCATGAACGACGTTGTCACGGATGCCAGCCGTATTACTCAGGCGACTGATTTACCTTTATTAGTGGATATAGACACAGGGTGGGGTGGGGCTTTCAATATTGCCAGAACCATTCGGGAAATGGAGCGTGCGGGTGTTGCCGCCGTTCATATCGAAGACCAGGTCGCGCAAAAGCGATGTGGCCATCGACCCAATAAAGAGATTGTGTCGCAAGCGGAAATGGTGGACAGAATCAAAGCCTGTGTGGATGCGCGGCAGGACAGCGACTTTTTCATTATGGCCCGTACCGATGCGTTTGCTCAAGAAGGGCTGGACGCAGCCCTTGCGAGAGCCAAAGCCTGTGTCGACGCAGGTGCCGATGGTATTTTTGCGGAAGCTGTTCATACCCTTGAAGATTATCAGGCTTTCACCAATGCACTATCGGTTCCTGTGTTGGCGAATATCACCGAATTCGGGCAAACACCGCTTTTTAATCAACAGCAATTAGCCGACGTTGGCTGTGCGATGGTGTTATATCCGCTCAGCGCGTTCCGAGCCATGAGTAAAGCAGCACTGAATGTTTATCAAAGCATTCTTGAACATGGTGATCAGAAAGCAGTCGTCGATACCATGCAAACAAGAATGGAATTGTACGATGTACTGAATTATCACGAATACGAACAAAAACTCGATGCGTTGTTCGCCAAAAATGACTGAGTTTCCGTCATAGAAAAGTTCGTAAAAAAATAAAAAAGAACGGGAGAGAAACATGGTAGCTAAATCAACCAGTACCGCCGGACTCAGAGGACAGATTGCCGGCGAAACATCACTCTGTACGGTCGGTGTGACGGGCAGTGGACTGACTTATTGTGGATACGATATTGCCGATCTGGCGGCGAATGCCAGTTTTGAAGAAGTTGCGTATCTGTTGCAATTCGGTGAGTTACCGACGCAGAAACAACTTACCGATTATCTGCAAGCGATAACCGCTCACCGTCAATTGCCTGAAGCCTTGTGTGAAATTTTGGAGCGAATTCCAAAGTCTGCTCATCCGATGGATGTTATGCGAACCGGATGTTCCGCACTGGGTACATTGGAACCTGAAAATGACTTTGCAGAACAGGATCAGCACATCATCAATATGTTGGCCAAGTTTCCGGGCATCATGGCTTACTGGTACCACTTTCATTTTCACGGCACCAGAATTTCAACCCTGTCCGAGGGACGCTCTATCGCAGAGCATTGGTTAAGATTGTTGACACAGAAGGCACCCTCAGAACTTCACATTCAGGCGATGCAGGCATCTTTAATTCTCTACGCTGAACATGAATTTAATGCATCAACGTTCGCGGCAAGGGTAGCGGCCAGTACCTTAACTGATATCTACAGCTCGGTAACGGCGGCCATTGGTACGTTGCGTGGTCCGCTTCATGGCGGCGCCAATGAGGCCGCCATGGCGCTGATCAGCTCTTTTAAAGACGCCGACGATGCCGAACAGAAGTTGATGGCCATGCTGGCACGTAAAGACAAAATTATGGGCTTTGGTCACGCTGTTTACCGCACAAGTGATCCTCGCAATGTCGTTATCAAAGAATGGTCGCGCAAGATTTCTGAACAGATTGAAGACATGACGTTATTTGATATTTCTGAGCGTTGTGAACAGGTTATGTGGCGCGAAAAGGAGCTGTTCCCCAATGCTGATTTTTATCATGCCTCGACCTACCACCATATGGGTATCCCAACCGATTTATTTACACCGATTTTTGTTATGTCACGGGTTTCCGGTTGGGCCGCTCATGTGAAAGAACAACGAGCCAATAATCGCATTATTCGCCCGAGCGCGGGTTATGTCGGTGCCGATGCCCGAGACTATATTCCAATAAACCAACGTTAAAGACCGGTGGAAACTATGAATTCACACTATCGCAAATCACTTGCCGATACCGGATTGGATTTTTTTGATGCCCGTGCCGCGGTCAACGATATTAAAGAAAATGCATATGACACTCTGTCGTATACCGCAAAAATTCTGGCGGAACAGTTGGTTCGACGATGTGAGCAGTCGTTGTTGCCAGATGCCCTCACACAATTGATCGAGCGTCGCCAGGATTTGGATTTTCCTTGGTATCCTGCACGCGTGGTTTGCCATGACATTTTAGGGCAAACGGCTTTAGTTGATCTGGCTGGATTACGGGATGCAATAGCTGAGCAGGGTGGCGATCCTTCACGGGTGAACCCTATCGTTCCGACACAGTTGATCGTCGACCATTCTCTGGCCGTTGAACATGGCGGATTTGAAGCTGATGCCTTTGACAAAAATCGGGCGATAGAAGATCGCCGCAATGAAGACCGATTCCATTTCATTGAGTGGACCAAAACCGCTTTTGAGAATGTCGATGTGATTCCGGCCGGCAATGGCATCATGCATCAAATCAATCTTGAAAAGATGTCACCTGTTGTACAAAGTCGCGGCGGTATTGCCTACCCGGATACCTGTGTAGGTACGGATTCACACACACCGCATGTTGATGCCTTAGGTGTGATTGCCATCGGCGTCGGCGGCCTGGAAGCGGAGACTGTCATGCTTGGGCGACCTTCGATGATGCGGATGCCCGATGTGATCGGTGTGAAGCTAACTGGCAAACGACAGCCGGGCATAACCGCGACCGATATTGTATTGGCATTGACAGAATTTCTGAGACAACAGAAGGTCGTCTCGGCGTATCTGGAGTTTTTTGGTGAAGGTGCTCGAGCGTTGACGATCGGTGATCGCGCAACCATTTCCAATATGACGCCTGAGTTTGGCGCCTCAGCAGGACTGTTTTACATTGATGAGCAAACCATTGAATACCTGAAGTTGACTGGACGCAGTGCACAGCAGGTCAAACTGGTTGAAACCTTCGCGAAAACCACCGGTCTCTGGGCTGATGATATGAACGGTGCGGTCTATGAACGCGTACTGGAATTTAACTTATCTTCCGTCGTTCGTAACATGGCAGGACCTTCCAATCCACATCGGCGTTTACCCACGAGTCAGTTACACGAACAGGGTATCGCCGGACAATTGGCGCAAGCTCAACGGGATGAACGTGACGGTAAATTGCCGGATGGGGCAGTTATTATTGCGGCCATTACCTCGTGTACCAATACGTCTAATCCCCGTAACGTGGTTGCTGCCGGGCTGTTGGCCCGTAACGCTAATAAACTTGGACTGGTGCGTAAACCTTGGGTTAAATCGTCCTTTGCACCAGGATCAAAAGTGGCACGGCTGTATTTGGAAGACGCTGGTTTGCTCTGTGAACTGGAGAATCTGGGTTTTGGCATTGTGGCCTACGCCTGTACCACCTGTAATGGGATGAGTGGCGCGCTGTCTCCCGACATTCAGCAGGAAATTATCGAACGCGATCTTTACACTACGGCGGTTCTTTCCGGGAATCGGAACTTCGATGGGCGAATTCACCCTTATGCCAAACAGGCCTTTCTAGCCTCGCCTCCTTTGGTCGTGGCGTATGCTATTGCCGGTACTATCCGTTTTGATATTGAGAAAGATATCCTTGGCTACGACTCAGAGGGGAAAGCGGTTTATCTGTCCGACCTTTGGCCGGACGACGAAGAAATCGATGCCATCGTGAATGCTCATGTTAAACCTGAGCAATTCAATGAAGTGTATATTCCAATGTTCAATCTGGACGCTGCACAGCGTGCTAGCAGTCCGTTGTACGAATGGCGTCCACAATCCACCTATATACGCCGGCCACCCTATTGGGAAGGCGCCTTGGCAGGCGAACGGACATTGCTAGGTATGCGACCACTGGCTGTGTTGGGAGACAATATCACTACGGATCACTTGTCACCGTCGAACGCTATCTTAGCGAACAGTGCGGCGGGGGAATATCTCACGCGTATGGGCGTACCAGAAGCGGATTTTAATTCCTACGCAACCCATCGGGGCGATCACCTGACCGCGCAACGCGCAACCTTTGCTAACCCGAAACTGCTCAATGAAATGTGTCGCGATGAGCAAGGTGACATCCTGCAGGGTTCCTTGGCGCGATTGGAACCGGAAGGTCAACAGGTGCGGATGTGGGAAGCCATAGAAACCTACATGGAACGTAAACAGAACTTAATCATTATCGCCGGAGCGGATTACGGTCAGGGATCGTCTCGCGATTGGGCCGCGAAAGGCGTTCGTTTAGCAGGCGTTGAAGCCATTGTTGCGGAAGGGTTTGAACGGATTCATCGAACCAACCTGGTGGGCATGGGCGTTTTACCGCTTGAATTTCAGAATGGTGATACCCGCCTTACGTATCGGTTAGACGGTACCGAAACCTACGATGTACTTGGCAAAATTGCACCACGAGAATCGGTGCATTTACGCGTGACCCGGAAAGACGGAGAAACTTTTTTGGTGAATGTGACTTGTCGTCTGGACACCGCGGAAGAACTTTCTGTGTACCAAGCGGGCGGGGTTTTACAGCGCTTCGCTCAGGACTTTTTGCAGTCATCAGAGGTTCAGTAAGATGGCAGATTCAGCACAGATTAAAATACCGGCGCTCTACATGCGTGGCGGTACCAGTAAAGGCGTATTCTTCGCTCTGGAGGATCTTCCTCCCTGGGCACAACAACCGGGACCTCTGCGTGATGCGTTGTTAATTCGCATGATTGGCAGCCCAGATCCTTATGCAAAGCATACCGATGGTATGGGCGGTGCTACGTCCAGCACTAGTAAGGTGGTAATCGTATCCAAGAGCAGTCGGGTCAACCACGATGTGGACTATCTGTTTGGCCAAGTCTCCATCGATAAACCGTTCATTGATTGGAGCGGAAATTGCGGAAACCTGACCGCAGCCGTAGGCAGTTTTGCCATTGAGAAACAGTTGGTGGATCTGCGCGATCAGCTTGAAAACGGCCATTTTCCGGTCCGCATATGGCAGGCCAATATACAGAAAACCATTGTGGTTCGAGTGCCGATATCCGATGGGGTTGTACAGGAAATAGGTGACTTTGAGTTGGATGGTGTTGCATTCCCAGCCGCTGAAATTGCCGTGGAATTCTTAGACCCGGCAGATGGCGAAGGCGCATTGTTTCCAACCGGTAATCTGCAGGATGAATTGGAGGTTCCCGAAGATATTGTACCGGGTGGGCGATTAAAGGTGACGCTGATTAGTGCCGGTATTCCGACCGTGTTTGTTTTAGCTTCAGATCTTGGATTAACCGGAACGGAGTTGCAGGAGGATATTAATTCCAGCCCGGAATGGTTAGAAAAGTTTGAAGTTTTGCGTGCCATTGGTGCCGTTAAAATGGGGTTAATTGCAACTCATGAAGAAGCCGCACAACGTCAACATACACCGAAAATCGCGTTTATCGGATCAGCTCAGGACTATGTTGCGTCCAGCGGAAAACCTGTGTTGGCAAAAGATATTGATTTGGTGGTCAGGGCGTTGTCTATGGGGAAACTCCATCACGCCATGATGGGCACGGCAGCCGTATCAATCGCGGCGGCTGCAGTCGTCCCCGGTACGCTGGTCAATGATGTTATCGGTCAGCAAACAATCCAGTCGGTCAGGTTTGGACACCCGTCAGGCACCTTGAAAGTGGGGGCGCAAGCGAACTTGAACAATGGAAAATGGCAAGTTGAAAAAGTTGTTATGAGTCGAAGTGCACGAATATTGATGGAAGGTGTTGTCAGAGTGCCAATGCCCGCTATCGATAGATCAAGACATAGATCGTCAGGACATTGGTCATCATTAGACATCCATTCATGAGCCCGCCTGCTGAGGCTTAGTTGTCGTGACTCACGTGCCTTACCATTGCTGGTAGCAACAGTTTTCGGGATTTGTTGAGCGATTTTCACGAATGAGCTGACGTAAAGTGTCTTGTGTTTTTTCCTATTCCAGCTAAGGTCGGTTTTTCGAATGACATTAGCTATAAGAAGACTCCCTATTCATGATTACCTCTGACGAAGCTTTGGAACGACTGCAATCTGGCAACCGGCGTTATGTCGATGGTCAATCTCGGTACAGTGAAGTTGTTAATGTGCAGCGCCGAACCGATTTGGTGGGTGGTCAGAGCCCATGGGCAATTATTCTTGGTTGTTCCGACTCCCGTGCACCAGCAGAGATTATTTTCGATCATGGTCTGGGTGATCTGTTCGTGATCCGGGTAGCAGGAAATATTGTTGCGCCGTCGCAGGTGGGCAGTATTGAATTCGCGGTTGAGTCGTATGATACGCCTTTGGTCGTCGTCTTGGGACATACCAGCTGTGGTGCAATTCAGGCTACATTGGAGGCACTGAAGAATCCAGACGCTAAGCATTCGCATAATTTGAATTCAATCGTCTCACGAATACGCCCATCGTTAGAAACACTCTACGAAACGGATCTGTCGAAAGATCCTGAAAATCTTGCCAAGTACGCCGTTCGGGCAAACATTCGTGCCTCTGTAAATCAAATTCGCTACTCGTCTCCGAGCCTGGAACAGCGAGTGCAAAGCGGTCAACTTAAGGTGATTGGCGCGCAGTACTCGATAGAAACTGGTGTCGTCGATTTTCTCGACTGAACTGTTACTGGTTGAATACTAGTGTCCCGAGTCGGAAGTTCGTAAAGTTTCAGAGCTAACGGTAAGCGCTAGTACAAGGCGCTCTTTGTAGAGAATATCGAGATCTTTTCAAGAAGAGCAACGCCGTAGTAGCGTTTACTACTAACTCCCTTCGGACGCGACATTAAAGCTCTATAGCGTTGTTCTGCCTCTTGTCAATGGAACAACCATTGACTACGAGACACGCCTAACTATAAAGCTTGAATGGCACGCTGAATTCATGCGAACTTCTGACTCAGGACACTAGGGCAACTTTGATTAATTCAAATCACCTCAGTCCTATCAGTTCGATGGTAGAGCAAGGCGTGTGTTGCAGGGAATGGGAAGTTCTTTTCAAAACACACAACAAAGCTCATTCATCGCTCTGAAGGACCCTGAAGGCGGGCCTGAAATGCCAAATTTCTTTGTTAAGTCCTTTGCTAAGATAATGAATATTGCCTGCAGAACTTGCCTCGAATTTTGCGCATTTCTTCACCCGCTGGGGTAGATAGCAATTATTCAGAGTTACCCTAGAGCTTTTGAAAGAAGGTTTGATCAGTCGCTTTTATGGCTCTGAGACTCAGAGTGTATCAGTTTACCTCTGCGATAGAATTTTTTGCCTGTTCGCCTAATGCCAACTCTTAAAAAGCTACGAAGCTTTGTAGAGCTCTGTCCGACAACAAAGCCGGAGTACATTGAAGATTAAGAAATTCTTTGAGGGAATCCACGTTGAGCAGTCACTAAACAAGTGTCACGGTGAAGGCGCTACGGGCGTCTGGGTATGTTTAGACCCTGTTCCGTCAAGGATATAGCCCCGATATCAAAGGATATTAATAACCACACCGCAAATAGGAGCAGCAGTGAGAGTGCAATTGCTCCAACCAGCTTCATACCAAAAATCATAGAGCGTTTTAGTTTCTCAACTGGATTCGCGGGTTGTTGAAACATCGCCTGAATAAAGGCAAATGATTCCGTGTACTGTTCTGGTTTATTAGGTTTCTTTTCGTTCATAGTTTCTTCGGTGGTCATGGTACTCGATTAAGAATAGACGTTGTTTTGAGGGGCAAAAATTAGATCCATCGTCTCAAATTTTTCTGCCACTGCGTGTTGCTCATTCCGAACCTATGTTGTGATACGAAAACGAATGCTGATCATGGTCGTCTTTCGCGCTTGAGTTCATTTTTCCCTAACGCCGGTCTGAACGCCACCGCTGGATTCGCATTTCCTGAGTTCCCGTCTAAACTGGTGATCGTTATTTGGTCAGAAAGTAACCGGAATGTAGTATACTTTCGAAAATTTACTTGATTTAGGGCAACAAAACCCCCTCAGGTGCTTGACCTTTGCCTCGAATTTTGTAATTTTACTACCAAATTAATTCACTCAAATCACACAGCAAACAGGGGATATAAAGCCCATGACTATCAAAGTAGGTATTAACGGCTTTGGCCGTATTGGTCGTTTCGTTTTCCGCGCTTCTTGTGAACGCGACGATATTGAAGTTGTTGGTATCAATGACTTGATTGATGTTGACTACATGGCATACATGTTGAAATACGACTCTACACACGGTCGTTTCAACGGTACTGTTGAAGTTGACAATGGTCATCTGATTGTAAACGGTAAAAAAGTTCGGGTGACTGCGGAGCGTGATCCAGCAAACCTAGCTTGGGGCGATCTGGGTGTGGACGTTGTAGCTGAAGCAACGGGTATCTTCCTGACTGATGAGACTGCTCGTAAGCACATCGAAGCTGGCGCTAAGAAAGTTGTACTGACCGGTCCTTCTAAAGACGCTACTCCAATGTTTGTTATGGGTGTTAACCACGAGTCTTATGCTGGACAGGACATCGTTTCTAACGCGTCTTGCACAACTAACTGTCTGGCACCGATTGCCAAAGTTCTGAACGATAAGTGGGGCATTAAAGATGGTCTGATGACCACTGTTCACGCCACCACCGCAACTCAGAAAACTGTCGATGGTCCTTCTGCTAAAGACTGGCGCGGTGGTCGTGGTGCTTCTCAGAACATCATTCCATCATCAACTGGTGCAGCGAAAGCAGTAGGCGTCGTTATTCCTGAATTGAATGGTAAACTGACAGGTATGTCTTTCCGCGTACCAACAGCTAACGTTTCTGTTGTTGACTTGACCGTTAACCTGGAAAAACCAGCAACTTACGAAGAAATCAAAGCTGAAATGAAGCGTGCTTCTGGCGCTGAGTTAGCTGGTGTTTTGGGCTACACAGAAGATGCTGTTGTTTCTCAGGATTTCATTGGCGAGACACAAACGTCAGTATTCGACGCAGCTGCTGGTATTGCATTGACAGATACGTTCGTGAAACTGGTTTCTTGGTACGATAACGAAATTGGTTACTCAAACAAGGTATTGGACTTGGCTGCTCACATCAGCAAGTAAGTTCAAACGTGATGTAGATAAGACCGCGCAAATAGCGCGGTTTTTTTTCGCCTAAAGATATCCTGATTCGGTATTTCATATTTTGGCGCTGACTGGAACGTATTGTCCCCGTGCCAACAATTTCAACCTTCTTTCGACCCATCAGCGTTTTTCATGAGACTCAACGCGTGAACTAAGATCGTTTAGGACTGATGAGCATTTTGTTGCAAACCCTTGTTGTTTGACCATACTGATCAGAGCCAGGCTTTTATTGCTGTCGAGACTGGCTTTTAAACCCACTAATTCTATAATCAGAATACCCCTGTCAAAATTGTGACTATTCGGTTTATGATTGGGTTCTGGTCGCTGAGTTTTCAGCGAGTTTCCATAAATCCCAGTTTAAATTGGTTTATCGATGTCATCCTGTTGCTGCACGTCTCAGCACAATGGATTAGTCGTGAGCTGGTGAGCGAGAAGGTAGTATTGCATGAATCGGCAATGTGTTCGTTCAACTTGGCTATGGCTCTTACTGAGCATATTGCTGCTGGGTAGTGCCTTGGGTGAAACAGAAGGTAATGTGAGTAACAGCCCGTTATTTGCTGAGTTGCTTGCTCAGGATCTGTTGCCAAAAAATAAGCTGATCGAGGTATTTGGGGCACTTGAGGTTATGCCGCTCGACCAGTTTAATGAGGAAATGTCTCAATTCAGCACTATGGTTCGGCAGCAAAAAAGGCATGAACTTACTCTTCAGTTTGCGAATCAGCTGGCCACGGCCGACTTTTCTGACTGGCAGCAGGAAAAACTGAATTATCTATATATGATTCTGAGCTACGATCTGATGTTTTTCGCAGAATTTCAGGTTGCATTTGACCTGTTGAGTTCGCATTTGGACAGAGTGCAGGCTTGGTCCGCAAATGAAACGTTCGGTCTTACTTCAAAAGCCAATCTACTGCATATTTACGGTCAGTTACTGGTCCGAAAGCAGCGGGTCTCAGAGGCACTACCTTTCTTCTATAGCGCAGAAACCATTTTTAAAAGACTTGATAAGCATCATCCGTCTATATTTACGATTCAGGTCATTGTTGGTGAGGCATTTCTCGAAGCAGAGCATTACCAAAGTGCCCTTGAATATTTACAAAAAGCCATTGCCATTTTTCCGGAGCAGCGCCTTGATGCACGCAGTTACGTCGCCGGATTATTGGCCAAGACGTACTTAAAATTAGATCGGTTCCAAGATGCCCATCGGGCAATACACGAGTATTTGGACAACCCGGTCGACCCCCGCGAAGACTATTTCCTGTTTTTTTCGTTGATTCATTTACAGGTTCTGCAGGCAATACAGGAATATGAAGAATACTCTGTATTGGCGAATGAAACTTACCAACTCGCGCAAAAAATTGGTAATGAGGACTATCTGAATGAAGCCAGGTTGCACCTAGGTTTTGAACAATTGAGGACGGGGAAATTGGACGCTGCGATTAATCTGTTAAACCAGGCTATCAATGGATCCTCTGATATTCGTAATCATGTGCTTCTCGATGGATACCTTTGGTTGGTTGATGCTTACAAGCGAACAGGGCTAATTCAGGAAGCGTTACAGAGTTATGAGGAGTATGTGACTTTGTATAAACAGCAGCAGAAGAGGTTGAATCAACGCGCTATTGCCGAAATATCCGCTCAATATGATGTCGAAAAAGCGAAGGTACAAGCCCAGACCGCTCAGCTGCAATTGTCTCTCCAACAGGAACAGGAAAAGCGCACTAAATTGGTGTTGTTCTTTTTGTTGTCATTGGTTTTATTGTTGATCACGACAACCTGGCTGATCAGTCTGGCTTTGTTGAACTTGCGTCGAAAAAATTCTGTATTGGATGAGATTTCCACAAAGGATCCTCTGACAAAAATTGGAAACCGCCTCGCGTTGTCGCGAGATACTCAAGATAACGTTCCTGCGTGTGTGGTACTGGCGGATATCGACTATCTGAAGTTTTATAACGATAAATTCGGTCATGATGCGGGTGATAAACTGATACAGACATTCGTACAGCAGTTGCAGCTGAAGCTGGAAGAGTATTCCGCTCAACTGTATCGAATTGGTGGCGATGAATTTGTGATTACATCCGATACTGATATAAGACAAAGTTTAGCGGCAATATTCGAAGATATTGAGCAAGAACTGAAGAAAACGGGCTTCAGCATGGCGGGCGTCAGTTACGGTGCCGCTTGCATTGCGGAGGCCCATTACTTTAGTAAACAGTTGTCCCTGGCCGACTTACGTATGTATGAAGCCAAAGCCAGGAAGAAACAACGAGACAATCACGCGGATCTTTCAACCGACAATCCCCATTCTTGAACCTTGGGGCGTCCATATACGTCCTAGATGAGCTGGTCGAAGAGCCAGATTGTGACTGTTTCACCCATCGCAACATCTCCTCTATCTTCTTCCAGTGCGATATAACAGTTGGCGTCGGCTAGGCTTGTTAAAATGTGTGATCCTTGAGCTGTTTTGGTTAATGCGACTTCCGCCGCCTTGCCATTCCATTGCCATTTGCCACGTTGAAAATCCATCCGTCCGGGTGACTTCTGAATGGCGGTTGAGCTGACAGCCTGCAATGCCGGCATGCGTCGACAGCCGAGATGTTGATGCTGACGAATGGCTTGACTGCCCAGTATATGGAACGTAACCATTGCGCTGACCGGGTTGCCCGGAAGGCCGATAAAGTAGCTGTTTGGCAATTCACCGAATGCGAAGGGTTTGCCAGGTTTAATGGCCAGTTTCCAGAAATTTATCTGACCTATTTCTTCCAGTATGTCTTTGGTGTAATCCGCTTCTCCTACTGAGACACCCCCGGAAGTGATGACGAAGTCGCATTCCTGATCAGCTTTAAGAAACGCCTGCCTGAACAGGTCTGGATCGTCTTCAATAACGCCGTAGTCTATTAACTCAACATTTAAGTTGTTGAGCATTACGGTCAGCGCGGGACCGTTTGAATTATAGATGTCGCCGAAAGCCAGTGCTTCGCCAGGAGTTTTCAATTCATCACCGGTCGATAATAGCGCAACACGGGTTTTCTTATAGACCGTTACCGCTTCGCAGCCAACACTGGCCAGAAGCGCAAGATGAGCCGCTTTGAGTTCGCATCCTGCGTTGAGAATCAAATGACCGGGCGGAATATCTTCGCCCTGTTTACGAATATTGTTGCCGACGTTGGCCAGCTTTTTAAAAGTGACTTCTGAATCCGTCGCCACCGTGTTTTCCTGCATGATGACGCAATCTGCTCCCGGTGGTATGGCGGCACCGGTCATGATTCGAATCGCGTGCCCAGGTTTTATCTGTTCCGTATAGGGTTTGCCAGCAAATGATTTGCCCTGAATTGGGTAAGCGATGTCGCATTCGACCCCGTTTCGTTGAATGGCATAACCATCCATTGCTGAGTTATCAAATCCGGGAACAGGTGCTTGGGCAAAAACATCCTCTGCCAGAACCCGATGCGCGCATTCCTGCAGAGACACTTTTTCGGTTTCCAGAGTCGGAGTAACAGCTGCCAGTAACATTTGTAAGCCGGTTTCTAATGGCATTAGGCCGGGTTGATCACAACAACTCATAATAATTCCTATAATTCTTTTGCGTGTTCATGAGCGAAAATGGCCGCTTCGACCCGAGAGCGAAGCCCGAGTTTCGCCAAGACCCGTTTCACATGAACTTTCACCGTACCTTCGGCAATGGTCAGCTGATTGCCAATAGCCTTGTTGCTGAGCCCTCCGGCAATCAGCCGCAACACTTCTTTTTCTCTGTCTGTTAAGTATTGCACTGCGGGATGTAGATTTTCCGGCAACCGTTTTGCCAAAGCGCTACGGACAACATCCTGAATTCCCGGACTGATAACCTGTTCATGGTTCATGCAGCGTTTTAACGAGGCCAGAAATTCTTCGGGATCAATATCTTTCAACAGGTAACCATCAGCACCATTGTGAATAGCTCTGTGAATATCGGCTTGGTCGTCGGATACGGTAAAAACGATGATCCGCGAATCGACCCCGGCATCCCTTAGTTGATTCAGTGTTTGCAGTCCGTCCTGTCCAGGCATGTTCAAATCCAGCAATATCAGGTCTGGTTCATGTTGCAGAACTACTTCCAGTGCTTTTCTGGAATCACCCACTTCAGCCACCAGATGAAACTCATCTTCTAATTCCAGTAGCTGCGAGAGCCCCTTACGCAGCATTGGGTGATCGTCAATGATTATAATATCGGTCATGGATTGGCTTCTTCTTTTATATAGTCTGGTTTAAAGGACAGGGTAACGCCAGCACCACCATAGCTCAGACGTTGATACTGAATCTTGCCTGAGATTCGTTCAGCGCGTTCGCGCATGATGTTCAAGCCATAGTGCATGGGCTTTTCCAGTTCAACATCGAAACCGATGCCGTCATCGTTGATTTTAATTTCCAGATCACCATCGTCCCTTACTTTTAGCGAAACTACCGCGTTTTCGGCTTGCGCGTGCTTGATGACGTTGGTTAACGCTTCGCGAATCACGTGGATACAATGGATCTCCTGGCTGGGAGCAAGATCTTGTGGCCATTGTTCATCGATATACAGGTGTACTTTGGTTTGTTGTGATATTCGGTTGATCTCATCTGCGGCGGACTTAACAGAGGGTATCAGTCCGGGTTCATCCGAATGAGCACGGAAGGTGACCAGCAGTTCGCGCAGTTTTCGGTAGCTTGAGTTCAAGCCTTCGCGCAGTTCATGGACAATCGCGTCCAAGGTCGCGTCGTCGGCGTTACGCTCGCGCAACTTGATCCAGCGAACGATTTGAATTTTAAGATAACTCAATTGTTGTGCCAGAGAATCGTGCAGCTCACGAGCAATAGAGGAGCGTTCATTTAACAGTGCGATCCGATTCTCTTTGGCCTGACTGCCTAGCCGGTTATTGGCGTTGTCGAACATTTCGCCCACGGTATTTAAAATGCGGACCTGCCAATCAGGGAGGCTGCTTGCAAAGCGGCATACTAAGTGAGTACGGTCTGATGTGCACTTCACCACATACTGATGTTCGTCTGAGAAAGTATCCTTGGTTGTCCAATAGATCTCACAGGGCTGACACAGTGCGCTCAGGTCCTTGGTTGTTCTTTGTTTCAATTGGGTGATATCAGGACGTTCGATGCTGAGCGCCTGGCTTAAGCTGAACAGAAATTCCAGAATCTGATTGTTGCGATACAGTTCCTGAGTCTGCACGTGAATTGTGTTTTCAAGTGAGTTGTGTACATCAGCTATTTCATCCGCCATCTTATTGAACGTTGTGGTCAACTCGCCGAATTCATCATTTCGGTCATAACTGGCACGGGCACTGCGATCGCCCTGACTGATATTGATCACGGTCCGCATCAAGGCCTGCAATGGTGAAACCACTCGGAAGAAAATGATCAGCGTGAATAAGCTGGCTGCGAATAGAGTAAAGCCATTAATGACAACCTGTTGCTGGCGCAGTCGCTTAACTTTGCCTTCGGACCATTTCTCCAAGCTTGCTACCAGTCTGTCAATATCTGCGACAAAGGCGGCAACTTCACTCAGATAGGTGTCAGGTTGATGCAGGGCAGTGTGTTTCATGGTCAGAAAGTGAGACTCAATACGACTGAATAGCTGGTTTAGCTCGGGTTCTGTGCTGGGTATGTGTCCTTTCAGCTGCGGTGATGTCAGTCTTTGTTCAAATTCTGCCAGCAAAGCTTGACGTTCTGTGGCAGGGGCGTTTTGCGCTATGGCAAACGCAATTCGATAAGACTGCATCCGCAAAGAGCCTGAAACGTTGACGGCTCCAGCATCACCAGACAATACCGTGGTCATCCAGATCGAATAGAGACTGGCAAGAATAGACAGCGAGGCGACGAGAATCAGGCCTAAAGTCAGCGATATGGCAATCGGATAACGAGTAAATTTCAACATGTCCTCAGTTTACCCAAAAATACAGCTTCATGAAGCGGATTCTCCTAACGGTTGACGTCAGACAATGGAGGTACCCCCTACTAGGTACGCAGAAAAGCTGGTACCCCACTAAGATGAAGACCGTAAGAATAATGTCAACAATGTATTGAATTAGTGAGGTCTTCATGTCATCTGAAACCCGTGCCAAGAATAGCGAACTTAAGGCTTTTCTGTTTATAGCCGTTTTTCTGTTTCCCCTGTTATCCGTAGCTTTGGTGGGTGGATACGGCTTTATCATCTGGATGTCGCAATTATTGTTTGGCACTGGTACTTACTAATTTATGGCTGAGCAGTCAGTAACGTCCCGTCGGGAGTTATTCAGAGGGTTTGCCCGCCGGGTGCAGGGTAAAAACGCTGAATTACAAGTCATCCGGCCACCAGGGGCATTGGAGGAGTCTTTGTTTATCGAGACGTGCGAACGTTGCGATAAATGTATTCGCGCCTGTACGCCCGAGATTATTAGGCCAGGTGATGGCGGCTTTCCTCAGCTGGACTTTGCCAAAGCCGGTTGCACGGGTTGTTCGGACTGCATCACGGCCTGTCCGTCTGGCGCGCTAGCCCAGCCGATACAGTGGCCATTGGGGCAGCTCGCGTTTACCGACCGGTGCCTGGCTCAACAGAGCATTACCTGCCAATCCTGTAAGGATGCCTGTGACTTGCAGGCAATTTCATTTCCGGTAACAACCAAAACGCCAACCCCCGTGCTGGCTTCGAACCTGTGTTCCGGATGTGGTGAATGTGTATCAGTATGCCCGGTGAACGCTATATCTATAACCCCTGTGACTCAACAAGAGCGAGTAATTGCCTAATGAAAAATGCAGTTTCCATTACCCCTTGGAACGATGAAGAGCACATTGTCAGTGTGGTCGTTCATATTCGACCGGAATACAGCGCTGCGGCCGAACAGGTCATGGACCGTCTGACTGGCGTCGAGCGCATCACGAATGATCCTGCAGGAAAGTATGTGGTCGTGATCAGCGCGCCCACGGCTCGCCAGGTGATGGAACAGATTGAAAGAATTCAGGACATCGACGGCGTACTGAGCGCAGCGATGATTGCCCATCACACCGAATCCAGTGAATCGCTGGATGAATCGATTGAACTATCCGATGTTTTGCTTGAGCAAAATATTGAAAATAAAAACACCAGGAGACTCCAATGAAACTGACCCGTCGAGATGTGGTTAAGGCGCAGGCAGCGGCAGCGGCAGCGTCGGTTGCTGGCATATCAATGCCAGCCCAGGCTACGAACTTAATTGCCAGCAGTAAAGAAAATCGAATTCAGTGGGATAAAGCCCCTTGTCGATTTTGCGGAACCGGTTGTTCGGTGTCTGTCGGTACAAAAGAAGGGCGGGTCGTCGCTACTCACGGCGATCAGTTGGCACCGGTAAACCGTGGTTTGAACTGTATTAAGGGTTACTTCCTGGCCAAAATTATGTACGGCAAGGATCGATTAACCCAGCCTCTGTTGCGAAAAACCAACGGCAAGTACGACAAAAATGGTGAGTTCACTCCGGTAAGTTGGGATGAAGCCTTCGATATCATGGCTGAGAAGTGGAAAACCACGCTGAAAAGCAAAGGTCCGGATGCGATTGGAATGTTCGGTTCTGGTCAATGGACTGTTTGGGAAGGATACGCGGCATCCAAATTAATGAAGGCGGGTTTCAGGTCCAACAACATTGAGCCCAATGCACGTCATTGTATGGCTTCTGCGGTAGCCGGGTTCATGCGTACTTTTGGTATTGATGAGCCAATGGGGTGTTATGACGATTTTGAACATGCGGATGCTTTTGTCCTTTGGGGCTCAAACATGGCGGAGATGCACCCGATTTTGTGGACGCGCCTGACGGACCGTCGATTGTCGTATCCCCACGTGAAAGTGGCTGTGATGTCGACATTCCAGCATCGCAGTTTTGATCTGGCGGATATTCCGATGGTGTTCAAACCACAAACGGATCTGACTATCGCCAATGCCATTGCTAACTACATTATTCAGAACGACAAAGTAAACAAAGACTTTGTCGGTAAACACGTGAATTTCCGGGAAGGGATGACGGACATTGGTTATGGCTTACGACCAGAACATCCACTTGAGAAGAAGGCAAAAAATGCCAGTAAGGCAGGCGCATCCGAAGGCATCGACTTCGCTACCTACGCAAAATACGTGTCTGAATACACTATGGAGCGGGCCGCGCGTGAATCCGGCGTTCCTGAAAATCGCTTAATTGAGTTGGCCGAGTTGTATGCAGACCCTAATCGGAAGGTGATGTCCTTGTGGACGATGGGTGTTAATCAGCATACTCGCGGTGTTTGGATGAACAACCTGATTTATAACCTGCATCTGTTGACTGGTAAGATCTCTGAACCAGGTAACAGTCCATTTTCCTTGACTGGTCAACCCTCTGCATGTGGTACCGCACGGGAAGTGGGAACCTTCGCCCACCGGCTGCCAGCAGATATGGTTGTTGCGAATGATAAGCACCGCGCTATTGCAGAAAAAATTTGGCGTCTACCCGAGGGTACTATCCCATCAAAGGTCGGGGCACACGCAGTACTGCACAACCGAAAGTTGAAAGATAGTGAAATTAATTGTTATTGGGTGCAGGTTAATAACAACGTTCAAGCGGCGCCGAACCTCAATGAGGAAACGCTGCCGGGTTACCGCAATCCCGACAACTTTATCGTTGTTTCCGATGCTTACCCCACAGTGACTTGTGAAGCTGCCGATCTGGTTTTACCAACGGCGATGTGGGTAGAAAAAGAGGGTGCTTTTGGTAATGCTGAGCGTCGCACGCAGTTCTGGCACCAGCTGACGAACGCACCGGGAGAGTCGAAGTCGGACTTGTGGCAATTGATGGAATTCTCTAAGCGTTTCACTACAGAAGATGTGTGGCCAGCTGAGCTGCTCGATGCCAATCCCGATTATAAAGGTATGACTCTGTTTGACGTGCTGTATCGCAACGGCAATGTTGACGCTTTCGGCATCGATGAGGTCAACAAAGAGTATGCTAACGACGAAGCTGAACACTTTGGTTTCTATGTACAGAAAGGATTGTTTGAGGAATACGCTGCTTTCGGACGAGGCAAGGCTCACGATTTGGCCCCATTTGATACTTACCACGAAACGCGTGGTTTGCGTTGGCCGGTGGTTGGCGGAAAAGAAACGCAATGGCGCTTCCGTGAAGGTTATGATCCATATGTTGAAGCTGGGAAGGGCGTGCAGTTCTATGGTAAGCCGGACGGGAAAGCGATCATCTTTGCATTACCGTATGAGCCACCTGCGGAAAGTCCCGATAAAGAGTTTGATCTTTGGTTGTCCACCGGTCGCGTGCTGGAACATTGGCACTCAGGTTCGATGACTCAACGTGTCCCCGAGCTATATAAGGCAGTTCCTGATGCGCTTTGCTATATGCATCCAGAAGACGCGCGCGAACGTGGGCTGCGGCGCGGTGATGAAATCAAAGTCGTTTCACGCCGTGGTGAAATTCGTACGCGCGTGGAAACGCGTGGTCGAAACAAACCACCAAGAGGGCTGGTTTTTGTACCGTGGTTCGATGCCAGTCAGTTGATTAACAAGTGTACGCTGGATGCTATCGACCCGATTTCTAAACAGACAGACTTTAAAAAATGTGCTGTGAAAGTGACGAAGGTTTAAGGAGACGATCATGAAAAAAATAATCGCTTTACTCAGCATGGTTGGCGTGATGGCCTATGTCCTTGCCGAACCTCAGATTGCCACCTTAAGGGGAACCACCGATTTGGATCAGGAAGGTCAGGCTCCGAGAATGGCTGCGGAAGTTAATGATGACAAACGCACCGACCGGGACTACCCAATGGCGGCACCCAGTATTCCACATAAGATTGACGGCTATCAGATCGACCTAAATGCCAATAAGTGTTTGTCGTGCCACAACCGACAACGGGTAGAGGAGTCGCAGGCGACCATGGTGTCGGTAACACACTTTATGAACCGAGATGGAAACTTCCTGGCGGATGTTTCTCCTAACCGTTACTTCTGCACCCAATGTCACACCTCCCAAATTGATGTGCCTGCGCTGATAGAAAATGAGTTTATCACCATGGATGAACTCCTCAACCGAGCTGGAAGCAGCCATTAAGGAGTACGCTATGTGGAGTCGAATAAAAGACATGTTGCTGCAGGGGTGGCAGTTGCTGGCCAAACCATCGGTGCATTTTTCGCTGGGATTTTTAACCTTAGGCGGTTTTATTGCCGGGGTGATTTTCTGGGGCGGTTTTAACACGGCCTTAGAAGCGGCGAATACCGAAGAGTTTTGTATCAGCTGTCACGAAATGCGCGAGAATGTCTATGTTGAACTGCAGGAGACCATTCACTGGTCAAATCGCTCTGGTGTCAGGGCGACCTGTTCGGACTGTCATGTCCCTCATGAGTGGACCTATAAAATTGCACGAAAAATGCAGGCTTCAAAAGAAGTGTGGGGGAAAATTTTCGGGACCATTGATACCCGTGAGAAATTTCTCGACAAGCGCCGTGAGTTGGCGGAACACGAGTGGGCGCGGCTGAAGAAAAACGACTCTCTGGAGTGTCGTAATTGCCACCAATTTGAATCGATGGATTTCACTCGACAAAGTGAGCGTGCTTCTGAACAGCACAGTAGCGCATTGGCGAACGGTGAGAAAACCTGTATCGATTGCCACAAAGGTATCGCACATCACCTGCCGGACATGAGCGGCGTTCCCGGTTGGGAATAAAAGTGCAATCACGACAGGCACGGTAACCCAACCGAGCCTGTCGTTTTCTCGTCATCGGCATCCAGGCAAATGAACTTTTTGCGACAGATCAATACTACCACACAGCGGTGAGGTGAGCTGAGTGAATCAGAGATATTCTGACCTTCAATTTTCTTCCAAACAGATGGCCACAGCAGCGGTATAGGATTTCCAGTTAATCGGGATCACATACGCTCGTGAGTTCTTTGGCAAATGCAGGGTAGATGGTGTGCCTTCTATGACCACGGGCACAGAGATCATAAATTCCTTACCCAATGATGCTCGGGCATTGCCAGCAATGGTATTGGCGACTTCGCCCACCAAATCAACGAGGTTCGCTTCTGAGGTATCAGGCTCTCCGATACTCAGTAACAAATGTTTCAACAGGACTCTGGGGGCGGAAAAATAAACGCACCCTTTGTCCGGACCAGATACGCCGATTAAACCCGTCATGTCCAGTGCCATGGGTTTGCCTTTTTCAGCAAGATAGGGCGTGCCGACCTGCACTGATTTGTCTGGTGTGTGATTGAAGTAGCGGACCACACCGTCAATGAATATTTGAATTTTATCTTCAGACATAGAGAAAATCCGTTAGCTCAAGTAAGGCTGCATTAATGTCTTGCTCCGTGAATGGTTTCAGAAGAAATCCTCGAGCACCTTTTTCCAATGCTTCAATGCCGGTAGCTTTGTCGGAAAGTGCCGATACCACCAGAATAAGAACATCTGGATTCAAACGGATCAATTGTTCGATACAGGCAATGCCGTCCATGTTCGGCATCGTCAGGTCCATTGTGACGACATCGGGTTTTGTAGCTTTAAAATGGGTGATGGCTTCAGCGCCATTGCTGGCGGACGCGACCAGTTTAAAGCGCTCGCTTTGCACAGATCGGCGGATCTTGCTGCGGATGACATTGGAATCATCCACAATCATTAGTTTTTGCATGTCATGGTTCCTGGTGGTCAGAATTTTACGCCGCCTGCGTGGCGAGGTTGGTGGCGGCTGGCAAAGTAATGGTGAAGGTGCTGCCCATGTGCGCACGAGTCGCCACGTTGATTTTGCCGCCCTGATCTTTCACTAAATCCCGGATGACCGTCATTCCCATGCCTCGACCAGCGTCCATATCTGCTGCTGACTGTGTTGATAGGGTTGGCGAGAAAATGAGCGCAATCAGTTGTTTTTGGCTCATGAGTTCGGATTGCTGTTCCGTCACCAGACCCGATTGAATGGCCTTCAATCGAATTTGTTCCGTATTAATGCCTGCGCCATCATCCTGCACCGTTAACCGCCAATGACCGGAGCGTAAACGGCAGAAGTGTATGTTAATTTCACTGCGGGGCGTTTTTTGCAAGTCCATTCGATCCTGTACCGTTTCAATACCGTGGCTGATTGCATTACGGATAAATTGAATGCACAAGCGGTTTACGGTAGACGCTAACTCAGCGGGAAGCGGGTAGTCGTTTAATCCAGAGCAGACGATTTCGACCTCCTTTCCTTGTCGTTGTGCCATATCATCGGCCAGGTTTTGAAAATGCGTCCAATCGGGTTTTTCGGCAATTTCAGGTTGCGCTGCCACCTGACTCAGTTTAGCCAGTCGTTCCAGCAGTTTTTCTGCGGCATCTAATTGCCTGAGTATCTGATTTAGCAGGACCGTAAGGCTGAGAAAATCATTCCCGGTCAGGTTTTCATTGGTTGCCAGGGCTTCCAATTGGTCTTCAAACTTGTGTGCCAGTTCGGCAAAAGGGGTTAGCCCAAGTGAGGTGGCTTCGCCTTTAAATCCGTGAATCAACGCGTAAATCTGATGTACCTTGCCCATATGCTGTACGTGCGAACGTGATGGCAGTTTCAGAATATTATTGATTTTCTCCAGAGATCCGACACTGTTGCGCACAAACATCGGCATCAGGTCCCCGTTGGCGTGCATGATGGTAGACAGCAATTCCATTTGAGATTCACTTTGCCGACGGGCATTGTCCAGATCGCGGCTCAACATAACTTGCCGCGTAATGTCTGAAACCGTCGCCAGGACGTGGGAAATAGTGCCGGTCACCACCACACGGGAGAACTGAAAATTCAGGAATTTGGATTGATATTGACCATTGTCATCCGCGATGTGAATTTCAATTTCGTTCAATGGGTTCAGTTCGCCGATCAGTTTTTGGTTGACCGTGGGTTTAAACAGTAACTTGATAAAGCTTTCTGCGGTGCTCATATCCTTTTCTGAAATGAGTGATTTCAACAAGCTTTGGAATGACGTACCGGCGATATCTTCACGGTGAAATATTTGCGTCAGCTTTTTCGAATACTGCTGTCCGATGGTCAGATGTTCATCTAGGAGAAAAAGGCCTTCATTGACGGTTTCAAGAATTTCTTCAGTTTCCTGTCTGGACTGTTCAATGATGGCGTCGCTTTGTTTCAGTTGTTTCAGGAAATGAAACAGAATCAGCAAAAAATTCAGAATGGCCAATGACATACCCACGGTTTGAATCATCCGCAGTCTGGACGCCTTCGCCGTCGCTTTGTCTTCCAGCGCAACGGTTAACTCGTTCATCAGGCGCAACAGTTCGAGATTGTTGGCAGTGCCGTATTGAACGGCGTCTTGCAGTCGAGCCGTAAAGTTGGGGTTATCAATATTTGAACCTTGCAACAGCAATAATTTGATGCCCGCCAGAAAAGGACGCCAGATTTCATCCGCCGCGTTCAAGGCATTTTGGGCTTTACCCGGATCTGCGGGGTTAAGCTGCACAGGAAACCCGTTTGCATCGGTGGTGACACCACCATTTTTAAAGGCTTTCAGTGTGTTGTCGAATAGGTTTACCGAGCGTTGCAGTTCATCGAGAGCATTTTGGCGAGCGTCGGAATTGAACAGCGAGACATCCGTTTCCAGTAAGGATTTCATGATGCGTTGGCTGAGCATGCGTTGCCGACCAGCCAGGTTAACGGCGGTGGCGTCCTCACTGATTTGAAATGACATATAAAAGTTGGTCAGCAGAACGCTGGCGTCCAGCAACAGAAATAACGCGACTGAAACTATGATGTTTCTGTACTTACCAATTCCGAATTTCTGCATCGTGGCATCCTTTAAACGGCATGGGCGGTTGTAACAAGACAGCAAAGGCTATGCCATACCGAGTCCTCATAAGATTCCCATGCGTTAAGCCCGTTTTGCGATTCTGTCGGTAAATCGTAAGCACTGATAGCTGGCACAGGGTAAACATTTGCCCAGTTACGGGGCGTGCAGGATTGTTGGCTTTTTTTTGCTATGATTGGCCCGTTTCCACTGTGTGTATTGTTATGGCTATTGTTTGCAGAACCGCGAAAGCTGAAGATTTAGATGACATCAACGTGTTGTTTCAGAGCGTCCAGCGTGGGGCGGTAGCATTCAGTCGACGTCAGGAGATCGTGTTTCAACGACTTCTGGATGAAGCACTTGTCGACTTATTGGTTGTTGAGCAGGATGAGTTTGTGGTGGCTTGCTGTCACTGCGCCATCATTCCAACGCTGGGGTTTGATGGACGACCTTATGCGATGTTAAATCATTTGATTGTGGATCCCCTTAACCGGCGACAGGGGCTGGCGACTCGCTTACTGTCCTACGCGTCGGAATACGCCAAGAAGAGCGGGTGCTATCAGATTTATCTAGCTGCCGATGCGACACAAGATTGGCAGCAAGCCTTTGTACGGAAATCCGGGTTTGTCGTCGATCAGAGTATTTTTGTTTATCGTTAAACGGGAAGAAGAATGGCTGAAAAATTATGCTTATTGGTGGGTGGTTCTAAAGGTCTCGGGCGAGCGTTGCTGAAGACTTATTGTGAGAAGGGTTATTCTGTCGTTGAGTTCTCTCGCACCGGTAATAGTGAGAACCACCGGACAGTGGATTTGTCTCGGCGGGAAACCGCCATCGATACCATTGATGACTCCTTTGCGGAGGCTGCTAAGGGCCGCTGGGATGAAATTCAACTCATTATCAATGCCGCCATATTGTCACCAATAGGACCGTTATCCATGAGCGAACCGAAAGAGTGGTGGCAACAAATCGATATTAATTTTACGTTGCCGATCTCGACTTTAGGGCGCTTTCAGACCCACATGAAAGAGATGCCTTGCCGTAAGGTCGCCGCCTTCGTGTCTTCAGGTGCAGCAGATCATACGTTTGACGGATGGGGCTTGTACGGTGCCAGCAAGGCAGGGGTCAATCAGTTTATCCGCAGTATGGCGCTGGAACAGGCGCGTTTGCCATCTCCAATATTGTGTGCGATTCTGAACCCCGGCGTTATGGACACGGATATGCAAGCGAGTATTCGCAATGCTCGTCCTGATCAGTTCAGCCAACTCAACAGTTTTGTGCAGCGATATGAAGCCGGTGAGTTAGCGCCACCGGAAGTCGTTGCTCATAATATCTATACTGCGCTGTCCCAACCTTTTTCTAACGGTGTTGAAATTCGGGTGGCGGGCTAACAGCCTCAAGCTGGTTTTGTACCCAATGGATGGCCGCGACGACATGCTCAGGTTTGGAAAAGGGGATAAAGTGATTCCCTTTCGGATCGTAGTCGAGCATGACTGCTGATCGGGTTAACTTGCGCTGCAAATAAAATGCATTTTCCGGTGCAACCAACCAATCTTTTTTGCCCTGTAAAATTGCGGTGGGTTGGGTGACGGAGTCGAGTTGTTGCGCCAGTATCATCAGTTCCGTATCCAATATCAGCATCTCTGCGTTTGAGCGAGTCATGTCCCGACCAATGATCCATTGGACCGGTTTTAAACGAGCCACCTTGTGATACCAACGAGGCTCGCTGACGAATGGGTCCGCCGGTGACGCGATCAGCACCATGCCATCCACCAGTTTTGGGTATTCAATGGCCAGTTTCAGAGCAACCGGACCACCCCAGGAGTGGGCGACGAGAATAACCGGTTTTTGCAAGGCTTCGGATTGTATCGCTCTGGCCAGAATGGCCGCTTGATCGGCCAGTTTCGGAAAAACATGGTTGTCGGCACTGAGGGATGTACCCCATCCGGGGCGGTCAAATGCGTGAAAGCTGAATGTGGTGGCGATCTGTTCTTCTGCCATTAGCGGTTTCCAGGCATCCCAACTTCCGGGTGTGCCATGAATGCCGATCAGTGTTGCCTTGGTATGGCCTGAAGATGGCTGCGTCACCCAGCCAATGGAACCGGCAAATTCGCCTACGTTGATGGGTGCTACCGTCATGGTTTGTTCGGCAAACGACTGCGCAGGCAATACAAGTAAGCCAGTAAACAACAATGCACTTACCGATTTCTGTAGCCTCATGACGCGTTCACCGGACATTGGGTTCTTAATAACAGGACCAGATATCCGGTTCCCCAGATTAAACCCGGCAAGATTGATTGGACGATATTGGGTGTCCCCGCCAGCGTATGCAAACCAGCTGGCACGGTACACAATACGGCAAAACCCAGCAGGAAACTTCCGATACGGGCTGCATGTGAGCTGCCCAGGCGACGAAAAGTGTGGATGACGGCAACACCCAGGGCAAGCGTCGAGACAAAGGCGTAGCCGCCCTGAATCAAGAAGGCGATAAGCGCAGTGTTATACCCATAGCTGACATTACTGAACGCCGCCCAACTGCCGTATACGATTAACGCCAGGACAGCAGAGATGTGAGGTTGGAGCAATTTGTGAATCATATGGGCCGTCATTTGGTTGAAATGACGTCAGACCGTTGCTCGCGTTAAAAGTTCAGTGCTTCGACATAGACCCATCGGTTTTTCAGTTTTCGGAACAACGATCGTTCGTGTACACAGGCTTCCCCTTCATCCGCAGCGTAATAGGCTTTAAATTCAACCGTTGCTTTTTTTAAGCCCGGTTTGTGATGAAGAACCTCTAAGCGTAACCATTGCGTGGCATTCAGCTCGGTCTGATTGAGTTCCGGACAATGATCCGGGTGCCAAGTTTTGATCAAATAAGGTACGTTCATTTGAGTGTAGGCGGTGTAGCGTGAACGCATCAGCTGTTCTGCCGTGATAGCATGGGCGCCCTGTTCAAGGTATCGACTGCAACATTGTGAGTAGGTCGTGGGTTGACCGCAGGGGCAAGGTTCAGTGTTTAGCATGGTTTTGCCCTCGTGTTCGCTGAATCAGAAGGCTCAATGCATTAGCCAGGTTTTCGGTTAAGGCCGGGTTTGCCAACGTGGTCATTACAATGCCTGCCATGCCTGGTTGCATCGCTAAATTGGTCATGACACGTTGGAACCCATCGGCGTCGGCCACTCGGGCTAAACGATCCAGTATTTGCGTGGCATAGGTTGCGTCTTGGCACAGGTGTGGAAAGCGAGTGAGCACCGTAAGCAGTAATTCGAGATCGACCGTTTCGTTGTCGATCCTGGCTGCAATAACGGGCTCAATCAGTTTACGGGCGGGCGATTGGGCGCACGCTCGAAGGCAGGCGGACGTCAATTCTGCGTTATCCGGGTTCTTCTGCGCGATCGACACCAGCATTTCAACGGTGGATGTTGGTAACTCTCGATGTTCAAATTGTCGCAGCAGGGCTAACAGGGGAGCTTGATCCAGTGTCAGCAAGGACGGATTCAGTTGTTGGATGTCGTTATCCTTGAGTCGGCAAACGAAGTCGGCAATACCTTGGATGCCCAGTTCCTGCCAGTGCAGCCCTGTATTAGGGGAAAGATAAAACCGATGCACGTCTTCAAAGTAAGGGCTGGGGGGTAATCCCAGAATTTTGGTCGCCCGAGCGTGCAACGCCGCCATCTTCTCTGGCTCTGGTTTGAACTGATAGGGGTGGTCGGTTAGTAATCTTTGTCGCTCTTTCGAATCCTGGACCTGTAATGCACGGTACAGCCGGTTGACTAAATCGCTGTGCACGGCGGCGGGCAGGATGCCCTGTTCATCCAGCGGCAATTTCAGGAACCAGAGACTGTTCTGCTGACTTTCGTGTTCATTCCACAGAAAAATGACCAGCCAGGCATAACCCAGATGCGGGCAGGGATAAGGCTGACCTTCATCGAAGCGTTCGAGAGTTGAGTCGGGCATTTTGCGCAGTTGAATGCCAAGGTCAAACAGTCGATAACTGGCTTCTGTCATGGTAAGAAAGCCAGAAAGGCTGGGTACATTCATGTGTCGATCCGTTTGCTGATTTACGGCGTTGTATTATACCTACTGCCATCTCGATAACCACGTTCAGGTCCGGGTGAATCTTATGTATTCTCTTTAGGATTCCTGATACTTCGTTAACCTTGTGTCCAGACCGTGCGACTACACAAATCAATCTCATATCTACAATGTTATGGTTTCAGCTTACCCGCCAGGTTTTCGAATTTCCCGTTGGTGTTGATATCGCTCTATGCTCCAGAGTCGGATACACTTTCCCGTTATGTCTTTGAGTAACAGGCTTGAACCATGGCGGAGTTGTATTTCACGATCGCGGTAAAATTTGTATTTCTGTTCGCCCCATTTTTCGTGGTCTCAATGTTCCTGGCGTTAACCCGCGGGGAAACGGTCGCGGTGAAGCGTAGTATTGTTATGCGTGCCATTCTGGCGTCTGCTTTTATCGGGGTCGTGTTGTTTTTTGCAGGTCCGGTACTGTTTGAAGTTATCGGTATTACGTTGGATTCATTCCGTATTGGTTCGGGTTCTTTGTTGTTTTTAACCGCAGTAAGCCTGGTGAACAGCGGCACCCGCAATCATGCCAAAGGATTGCCCGATGAGGAGCGTGATGATGTTTCAGTCGTGCCTCTGGCGATGCCGGTCATTGTTGGCCCCGCCACCATCGGTACCATACTGGTCTTGGGTGCGGAATTGCCGACATTCCGGGAAACTTTCGTCGGTATGTTGGGTATGTTGTCTGCGTTGTTGGTTTTGGCCGGAATGCTGTTGTTGTCCGGTATGCTGGAGCGGGCACTGGGAAAAACAGGGTTGAATATTTTATCGAAAGTCAGTGGTTTGATTCTGGCCGCCATGGCCGCTGAAATAGTCTTTACCGGTGTCGCTGGTTTCCTGGCTTAATTTTCATTGGCGTTTGGCTTGCCTTAGGGTATTCCCGCTTCTTTTTGACTTAGGTTTCAGGATTCTACTATGACACAGGCTGTTCTTGAATTACTGGCAGAGATTGAAGGACTGCTGCAGAAACACAACCAGTGGCAGACAATTCCACCAACAGCTGAAAAAATGGCCAGCACAGAGCCGTTCAGTATTGACACGTTGACCTTCCTTGAGTGGTTGCAATGGGTCTATTTGGCGAGGTTAAGGGCTGTTATTCACGCTGGTGCGACCCTCCCGCAGGGAGCTATGGTATTGCCATACGCTCAGGAAGCTTTGCGAGCAGACGGAATCCAGATTCCCGGGCTTTTGTCACTCATTGAACAGTTAGATGATGCTTTGCAATAGAACCAGGCAAAGAGGAGCATGCGGAAAATAAGGTGGCAAATGGAGGCGCCCTGGCGCCATAGCTTTCGTTGAAAAAGTTTGATATCGCACCACTGATGTCGTCGTCTATTTGCCTTGCTTTCGGGGCGACTGCTGTGCAATTTACTTTCATCACGTCACACACGAACCACTGATGGCGGCGCTCGCGTTGGATTTACGCGAAATACTCCTGCCAAACCCTGGCTGCAGTCTGATGCACAATACTGTGAATACGTGCTAGGTGCTGGCGATCTTTCATATAGCCTCCCCCAATCACACACGACACGGGAATACGGCGTTGAACACACTCAGTCAGGACAAAGTAATCGCGTTTTGCCAAGCCTTCCGCACTGATATTGAGTAACCCCAGGGCGTCGTGTTCGTAAGGGTCGCTGCCTGCGTCGTACAACACCAAGTCCGGCTGATGTAGTTCCAGCAAATAAGGCAGGTGGCCTTTTAAGAGTTGCAGATAGTGTTCATCTTCGGTGTGCCGATCGATGTCAATGTCATAGTCACTGGTTGCCTTGCGGGCGGGAAAATTCTGTTTGCAGTGAAATGACACGGTTATGGCTTTCGGCTCGTTTGCTAAGATATTGGCAGTACCATCGCCTTGATGCACATCCAGATCGATGATCATGACCCGTTCGACGTCATCACGGCGTAAAGCGTGCAACGCGCAAACGGCAAGGTCATTGAAAATGCAGAAACCACTGCCAAAATCCCGATGAGCATGGTGGGTGCCGCCGGCAAGATGGGCGGACAAACCACGCTCCAGGGCAAGTTCCATACTCAGCACGGAACCACCGACGGCAAGTCGTGTTCGCCTGACAAGGGCTTCGCTCCAGGGTAAGCCAATCCGGCGTATCTCTTTATCGGTCAATAGATTGGTTTTGAATCGCTCGATATAGTGTTTGTCATGAGCCAGTTCGAGCAGCGAGTCGTTGATCAGCGTTGGTGCAAACAGATCGCATTGCTTAATAAGGCCAATGTCATATAGGTGCTGGTGAAGTAGATGAAATTTTTCCATCGGAAAGCGGTGTGCGGGGTCGAAAGCAGGGCTGTAATCGTGATGGTAAACCAGCGGTAATTTCATCAAATCTATCATTCTCTGGGATGAATCTCTCGTTGATCGGAATGTGGCACAGGAATGATGATGAATTCAAGAAAATGAGACCATAAAAAAAGCGGCCAATGCCGCTTTTTTTGTCACACCTGAGTGAATTACTTGGCGAAGTTTTCTGCCGCGAATTCCCAGTTGGCCAAAGCCCAGAATGCTTCCAGGTACTTCGGACGCAGATTACGGAAATCGATGTAATAAGCGTGTTCCCACAGGTCAACCGTAATGATTGGTGTTTGATCACCCGTGATCGGCGTTGCTGCGTTACTGGTGTTAACGATATCCAATGAACCATCGCTGTTTTTTACCAGCCAAGTCCAGCTAGAACCGAAGTTGTTTACTGCTTTTTCATTGAATTCAGTCTGGAATGCTTCAAATGAACCCCACTTCGCCGTGATAGCATCAGCCAAAGCACCTGTTGGTTCGCCGCCGCCGTTCGGGCTCAGGCTGTTCCAATAGAAGGTGTGGTTCCAGATTTGTGCAGCATTGTTAAAAACACCGCCAGTTGAAGACTTGATGATTTCTTCCAGGCTCTTACCTTCAAACTCAGTACCAGGAATTAAACCGTTCAGTTTGGTGACATAAGTCGCGTGGTGTTTGCCGTGGTGATATTCAAGCGTTTCAGCAGAAATATGCGGCGCTAATGCATCTTTTGCGTAAGGTAATTCAGGTAATTCAAAAGCCATGGATACTCTCCCTTGGATGTTATCGTTCTGAAATGTGGCCACAGCCTATGATCGGGTCTTAAGTCCTGAGATTCAAGGTCTCATTGATGAATTTTAGCTATCGGCTTGTTTGGCTGTTCAAAACGACCAAGGTGTTAAATTTGCCGCTTTTTCACAGATTAAGGTAAGCGGTTGTGAATAATCTAGGTATGGAATAGGGGGGCTCAAACCCGAATAACTGCTATTAGGCACCGGCGTTTAAAAAGGAAAAGAGTGACATCCGTCTCGCTCCAGAGTTGCATCAGTGTTAGTTTAAGCCAGATAATAGTCCGTATTGTTCTGGTAATTAAGGTATAGGTTGACAGATGGCAGAGAAAACACCGGTAGGCGATATGCCTCGCATGGTTCCTGATCGTGAAGATATTCGCCGGCGTGTCGTGCCCGCTCAAGCGGATCGCAAACCGAATGTGAGTAAAAAAGAACCAGACGCCAAAGGTTCTTCGTGGCTGATGGCCGTGCTGTTAATCGTCGCGGGTATCGCAATTGGGTACCTGGCCCTGCAACAATATTCCCTGACTCAGTTATTGAACTCCTATGAAGAACGGCTGGAACTGGCCGATGAGCGCATTGTCAGCTTAGAACAATCCCTGACGCAAACAGATGAATCCGTGGCTCTGAACGGTACAGCCATCAATGCTCAGTTCAAAGCAATTAAATCTGAAACCGATCTGCACATGTCTGAGATCCGCAAGTTGTGGGATGTGACCAACAAGCGCAATAAAACGTGGATAGAAGAGAATCAGGCCAACCTGGCGGCGCAGACGAAAACCGTTGCGGCACTCGAGGCGTCTATCAAAACGCTGGAATCAGGCCAGACAACAAGCCAAGCCGAGGTTGCTGCGTTGAAGCAGCAATTGGATGAGCAGATCGCCGTATTTGCCAAGGTTGAACAGCAGATAACTCAGACAACAGAGGAAATGGCGACGGTTAATCGGGCTATCGAAAGCTTGATTAATGGGAATTATGAAGAGCGGTTGTTGACCTTAACTCTGAATCAGGAAAATCTATTGGCTGAATTGGGCAAAGTGGATCAACAGTCATCCGCAAATGCTGATCAAATAAGCGAAATGTTGGTGACCCTGAACGCGATAGATACCGGACGACTGGAAACCAATCAGCGATTGTCGGCATTATCAACCCGCCTGGATACGCTAAATGCCAAGGTGACTGCGTTGACCGGCACCAGCCAGTAACCCAACGAAGAGACCCTAGGTACAGCAGATTTACTGCATTTGCCCCTAAATCTTCTGTACCTATCTGAGCGCAAGCCTTTGGATTTGGAGTGCCCCCCTTGACTGAGTCAGACTTGAATGATCGACAGCGAAATATCCTTCGTTGGGTGGAGTCTGATGGCCATGTTCGCGTCGAGGATATGGTCCGTCGCTACGAAGTCACAGAACAAACTATACGTCGTGATCTGACTTTTTTGGAAGCGCAGCAATTGTTGCGGCGCGTTCATGGCGGCGCTAAGCCGACAAACTCGACTGAGAATATCGCGTATTCTGATCGTCAGATCATGAACTTCGCTGAAAAACAGAAAATTGCCCGCGTTATTGCCGAGCACATCCCAGACAATGCCAGTCTGTTTATCAATATTGGTACAACGACGGAAACCATTGCGCATGAGCTGATGCAGCATAAGGGCTTGCAGATTGTGACCAATAATCTGCACGTTGCCACCCTCATGAGTCAGAAGCCGGACTTTCGCGTCATTGTGACCAGCGGCGAGGTAAGAGCGAGTGATGGCGGTATAGTGGGTGAGGCGACGCTCGACTTCATTCAGCAATTTAAACTGGATTACGGATTGATCGGCATCAGCGCCATAGATAATGAAGGGACCTTGCTGGATTTCGATTATCGGGAAGTGAAGGTCGCACAAGCCATTATTCAACACAGTCGACAGGTGTTTCTCGCGGCAGACCACAGTAAATTTGGTCGTAAAGCCATGGTTCGCTTGGGCAACATCAGTCAGGCGGATATGTTTTTTACTGACAGGGCGCCAGGGCCGGAAATATTGGCAAAGATGAATGACGCCGATGTGTCATTGCAGATTTGTCGTTAACGGTGGCATTATGACGCGTCAGCAACGTGCGTTTGTTACTCAATCGCACAAATCTTTTCTTCACTCATGTCTTTACTTCATCGTTGAGCGCCTCAGAATACAGGGTTTAGATACTCATTCGATGAGATTGGGCAAATTTACGAGGGTTTACGGTGTTTTTAGACGAATTTCATGACGTGATTGATGACCAGGTGGTGGTTTCCGCAGAGCAGGCCAGCCGTTTCGCAAAGGAAGTCGCCGGTGATTTCAATCCGATTCATGACCCTGAGGCTAAACGTTTCTGTGTGCCTGGTGATTTGCTGTTTGCACTGGCCTTGTCGAAATACGGTCTCAGTGAAAAGATGTCTGTCACTTTTTCTGGTATGGTCGGAAAAGACAAACCACTGATTTTGCCTGAGAAAGATAACGGTGTGATCGAAATTAAAGACGACAGCGGTAAGGTTTATACCCATGTCGATCACAGTGGGGCAGTCAGTCATGATGCTACCCTGATTGAGCATTTAATCCGTCGCTACGTCGCCTTTTCCGGTCGTAACTTTCCCTACATTCTGGTGCCATTGTTAGAAAAACATCAGGTTATGTTTAATCCGACCCGACCGTTGGTTATCTATGAAAGCATGGCATTTCAATTGGACACGCTGGACATTGTTGAGCCTAATCTGGAACTGGTGAATTCAACGTTGGATGTGAATGGGAAGCGTGGTGATGCGCATTTCCTGTTTGAGATCCGTGACGGTGATAAAGTGGTTGGAAAGGGCGATAAAAAACTGATCGTCAGCGGCTTGCAACCGTACGACGCTGAGGTTATGCAGGGTGTAGTCGATAATTTCAATGGCTTGAAATCGACCTATCTCGCCAGCTTGTAATTCTTTTTTGATGGCGACGCGCCCTTGACTGAGGGCGCTTGTTGCGCTTCTTTCCGTGGCCGCTAACGTCCATTCTCCCGTCAATTATCACTTTACAAAAAATTACATCGCTAACTGATTGATTTACAACGACTGCAAAAACATGCCTTAAAAAACCTTGGATTTGCCAGTGCATTTTTAAACGGTTTGCTTATAATCCGCCGCCCTTTGTTACTAGCTCACTTTAAGGTTGATTGTTTGTATGATGAATGAGTATCAGGTTGAACAGCCACAAGGTCATCTGTGTCTGGCCTCTAGTTTGATATTGAATGAGCGTCCGATGCCAATTCGTTTTTTCTACAAGGAAGATCCGCAGCATGCCAATGATACCGGTTTCCGTTTTTACAGCGGTCAGGAAACCGATGAATTTTTAATGGAAGAGAATGCGGCTTGTGTCGCACCGTTAGACTGTATGGAGCGTCTGGACCCGAGCATTCGTGAGTTGTTAAAAAAGTCGGAAGTGGGAAGTGTTTGGGAGCGTTTGCCAAACAGTAACGATTGGGTGCCGGTTCACGATTATCAGATTCCAGACTGACGTCGCAGCCGTGAGTTGATGTGATAGGGCGATGCAGTGGGCCGGCATGACCTGCCTGCATCGCTAATTTTAGTAAAACCTTTCTTGCAATTTCATGCATTCAGTCAAGTCATTACAACCAAACCTTTTCTTGTTGGAAATCCTGAGCCCGCCTGCTTAAACGCAGTTTTGATGGTTTTCAATTAATAACGGGGTCAATGTCTCAACGTTGGTCTGGATAGATTAACCATGGTTTGGAGAACCAGTAATAGAAGTCACCACTTCGGCTTTGTGACGTGCAGTTGTAACGATGGCGACCGTCACTTAATTCAGAGGAACTGGTCAGGGTAAAGTGATTATCATCTTGCCATCCGGCGTCCTGCCAATGCCCATCGACAAAGCAGTTTAATGCCCGCGACAGATCTGACGTCTCAAGGAGGCTTGCGGTAAGCTGAGGTTTTTTTTCTGAGGTCAACATGTCTGGCAACAGAGTTTCATCGACCGGCATTGGCTTGGATTTCAGCTTCACTAACAGGGTTTCTGTATTGGCATAAATGCCAGCGGCAGCAAAACGAGGGATCGACCGCATGTCGGTACCGTGCCACAACCCACCGGAATGTTGCGCAAAGCCGATATAATCCATTTCATTTAGTAATGAGCGCAATGCGTCGTTGAACTCACCATAGGGATAAGCAAACCATCGTGGAATGTCGGTTCCCAGTTCGTCGGTGAGTCGTGTTTGCGCATGTTCAATATTCTGTCGAGTATTTGCCAGCCAGGTATCATCCCGTTTTGGATGTCGAACCAAGTAGGCATGATCCGAACTATGGTTGGCAATAGTGACGCCATTAGCATGCATTTCCCGTATCTGGTCCCAGCTCAGCATGTCGCCATATTTCTGGTCGATCGCATCCGTCGCGATGAACACGGTAAAGGGGTAACCAAATTCTTTCAGAAGCGGCCAGGCATTGTCGTAAATGTTGCCATATCCATCGTCGAAGGTTATTGCGACAGCGTGGTCTGGCAAGGGTTGTTGATTCTGGATGGCTTTTACCGCGTCCTGCAGATCAACCACGGTAAAGCCTTGGTCGTTGAGCCATTGCAGGTGCCCCCTGAATTGGGCTGGACATCACTGATGTACTGGCGGGTGTGCTTTCAGACACGTGATGATAAACCAGTATGTTGACATGGTTCGCTGCGAACAGCGGTTGCACGCAACACAAAAAAATCAGGCAGAGGCGTTTCACAGCATTTCTCCTTCCAGTCCCGTGGCGATAGGGCGTTGGTCGTCTGTTACCCATTCGCTCCAGCTGCCGGGGTAGAGTCTGGGCATCGCGAAACCAGCTTCGACCATAGCGAGGATGTTGTGGCAAGCTGTAACGCCTGAGCCGCAATAGCAAATCGTTGACTTTTCGGTGCTGAGTTGGAATCGTGCTTTGAGTTCAGCCCGGCTTTTAAATAATCCATCGGGCATCAGGTTTTTGCTGAAGTCTGCATTCCATGCCCCCTGGATGTGTCCCGCTTTAGGGTCCAGCGGCTCTGTTTCTCCGCTGTATCGATTCACGGCGCGGGCATCCAACAGCAGCGTATCGGTTGGAGGGTCGATCAGGTCGTCCGCGGTCACCGTCCAGTCTGTTTGAACTTCTATTGTAATCTGACTCGCTGGTGGCAATTGGACTTTCGTTTCAGGAATCCCTCCGGTTTTCAACCAGTGTTGAAAACCACCATTCAGCACTTTGACATTTGTCACGCCAGCCCATTTTAAAAGCCACCAGGCACGTACGGCAAACATGCTGTTCCTATCGTCGTAAACGACGACGGGCGAATTTGTTTCGATGCCCCAGTGGCGGAGGGTCGTTTCAAAATCTCCTTCTGCGGGCATTGGATGTCGACCGGTTTTGCCTGGGATGATCGGTCCGCTGAGGTCAGTTTCAAGGTCTGCAAAAATGGCGCCTGGAATGTGTCCTTCGGCATACAGCAAGCGAGATTTGGTTCGATCCTGTAAGTCGCTTCGACAATCCAGTATTCGCAAATTTGGATCGTCCAACTTGGTATTAAGTTCGGTGGGGCTTATAAGCTGAGACATGAGTAACCTCGTTGCAATTTTTAACTATGGTAACCCAGTTAAAGAGTGACTGTTAGCATATTGCCAGACACTGTGAAGCAGGTTGCAAAACGGTTTAACTCAGAAGGTAATCCGTTGTAGCTAATAAGTCTTCGAATTTTTTGTTTCTTATCTCGTGCTGGCTGAACGGCTGTCTGCAACTGGTCTGACTTTGACCACGAATGCTTCATACAGTTACGGTTTTAAATTGGGCATAGCATTCTCGTTATGTTTCTGCGGCAAGCCCTGTCTGCATCAGCGCTTCAAATTCCGGTTTACGGATAGGTTTTGACCAGTAATACCCTTGGGCCTGTTCGCAACCCCACTGTTTAAGTAGTTCAATGGTGCCACGATCTTCCACGCCTTCTGCAACCGCGCTCATGTCCAGTCCTTTGCAAATCTGTAAAATGGCTTTGACGATGGTTTTGTTGGAATCGTTGTCGGGTAGTTCATAGATGAAGGATCGATCAATCTTCAGGGTTTCAACATTGAATTTTTTCAGGTAGCCAAGGTTGCTGTATCCCGTACCAAAGTCATCGATGGAGATGCTGATCTCTCTCATTTTCAGGGCGGCAAGATTTTCTCTGATGGTTGTCTCCTGATCAGCGATTAGCGATTCGGTTATTTCTATGTCCAGTGTTTTTGGGGGGAGTTGATACCTTTCTATTTGCTCGTCGATGTCTTGAATTAATGAGGCGTGTTTGAATTGGGCGACGGATACGTTAATGCTCATCGTAAAGCCAGGCTTTTGTTTCATAAAATCTGCCGCGTCTTGGCAGGCGCGTCGAATGACCCACTGGCCCAATTCTACGATGAAGCCATTTTGTTCCGCCAGCGGAATGAACTCTGTTGGTGAAATCGTACCAAAGTCCTGGCTGTGCCAACGCAATAATGCTTCGGCACCGACAATGGCGTCGCTGGCAAGATCGATCTTGGGTTGATACAACAACTCCAGTTCCTGCGTTTCAATCGAGCGTTTCAACGCATTGGTTAGAATAATGCGGTATTGCAGTTTTTCCTGCTGCTGAACATTGAAGTAATGAAACTGATTACGACCATTTTCCTTGGCGTTGTACATCGCAATGTCCGATTTCTTTAACAAGGACTCAAAGGTCGTACCGTCTGTCGGGGCAATGGCAATACCGATAGATGTCGTACAGGTAACAGTACCCCCCTGAAGTTCAAAGGGGACGTCAAATGATTTCAGAATTTTCTGCGCGAGTTTGGAGGCTTGCCATTCTTCCTGTAAGTCTTCGGCAATAATTAAAAATTCATCGCCACCAATGCGACAGATGGTATCGAGTTCCCGGCAACGAGTCTCCAGTCGCTGTGCAGCCTGGATGAGTAAATCATCACCGGCGTCATGACCAAGGGAGTCATTGGTGGATTTAAAATCGTCCAGATCCAGAAACAAAACAGCAACCTTGTGTCCGTTGCGCTGGCTGCTGATGATGGCGTGTTCCAGTCGGTCTTTTGCCAGAATTCGGTTGGGGAGGTTTGTCAGTGAGTCGTGATGGGCAAGGTGTTCAATAATGGCTTTGGATTCCAACACCCTTTGGTTTTCCTGGGTAATGGTTTTAGCGGCGCTGACTAAATCCCGGTGCAGTGAAATGATCGCATAACCGATCACATTGAAAATCACTGCTAGCGAAAAAGCTGTTTCCAATCCGGTTAGTTGCTCGGGAACGATGATGATATTTAAATGGTACAGCAAACCATAGACAACACAGAGCAAGGTAATATAGCCAAGTAGGATCATGGTTAACCTGGGCCGGCCGATCATGGTCGAAAAAATCACCACGCCCACAAAGCCGAACATGGCAATATCCCTAAGACCGGCACCCTCGATCAACAGAACGGTCAGTGTCGCAACCAGTAGGAAAATCAACAGGTTGGCACCTTCATTGATGTAATCTTTGCGGGCCAGGAAAATGACACTACCAGACAGACAGGCGGAAGAGAGCAGAACAATACCTTCGAATAAGAAGCGATACCAGAATTGCGCCAAACCGATGAGTGTGAGGCTGAAAGCAACAGCAAATGTCAGTTGCAGAAGTCGCTTCTTGCGTATGCGTTCAAAATCCAATGCTTCGCCCAAGCCATGAGGTAACCGTTTAGCGTAAGCATAGATCAAAATAAGAAGGGAGAGTTGCTAGCAAAGATGGCTGGTCCGGCAGGATTCGAACCTGCGAATGACGGGATCAAAACCCGTTGCCTTACCACTTGGCGACGGACCATCATGCTAGCGTTGCGGTGTAAAAAACGGTGTTGTCCAATCTGTCAGACAAGTGTTTTGAACAAGCGCGGGGAACTGTTGTTGAAGTTGGCTGGTCCGGCAGGATTCGAACCTGCGAATGACGGGATCAAAACCCGTTGCCTTACCACTTGGCGACGGACCAGTATAATTGGTGGCTATAGCTGGACTTGAACCAGCGACCCCAGCATTATGAATGCTGTGCTCTAACCGACTGAGCTATATAGCCTCAACAACGGTCGCGTATTATCCTCATATTTATCCAGCTGTCAACAACAAAGAAATAATTTTTTTAAAGAATATCAAGGGCTTAGCAAGCTTCTTATTGCTGGCTTGCGCGGCGCTGTAATCTATTGTCCGCGTTGCCATGAATGCGCGCTCTGCCCATCGTTGGAAGACGATTAGGGGTTTAAAACTCAATCCCTTCAAAAAAATGTCATATGCCTGTGCTGATATAGTCGAAACATCAGTGGAGATTCGGCATGCAAACCGTTATTTCATGGCATGAACACCGGGTAGAGCGGCAGGCGCGCGCTGCGCAAAAAAACCAACGGCCCTGCGTGCTTTGGTTTACCGGACTCAGTGGCGCCGGTAAGTCGACCCTGGCCAATGAAGTGGAACAGTGTTTATTCCGATTCGGTCACCACAGCTTCCTTCTCGACGGCGATAACATCCGCCACGGATTGAACCGAGATCTCGGCTTTTCGGATGGCGATAGGGCTGAGAATATCCGGCGCGTCGGCGAAGTCGCGAAGTTGATGACGGATGCCGGGTTGATCGTGTTGTCCGCTTTTATTTCACCATTTCACAAAGAGCGTGAGTCGGTCAGGCAGATGTTTGCCGAAGGAGAGTTTATTGAAGTCTATGTTGATGCTCCCTTGGAAACCTGCGAACGACGGGATCCCAAAGGGCTCTACCGTCGAGCACGTGCTGGAGAGATTCGCAACTTCACTGGAGTCGACTCTGTCTACGAGCCGCCGTTGCATCCTGAAATTCATCTGCGTACTCATCTGCATTCGGCCAGCCAGTGTGCTGAACGCATAGTGCAGCAACTGAAGTTGCACGGGTACCTGAGAAGTTACCCGCGAAGTTAGGCCGGAACTGTAGATTAGTGTCATTAGTCTGTCATTTTCAGTGCATAGACTACAGATCTTGGTTATTGGTAAGGAGGTGTTGGTATGGATAATGGGTTTTGGTTAGCCGTCGGCCAGATGTGTCAGCTGTGTTTTTGGACTGTACGTTATTTGCCAATAGGTGATTGGCGTCAGTTACCGCGTAGAACCTTGATGTTCGGGCTGATTATCCCAGTACTGGTGCTTTTTCAGGTCATTCATTGGTTTGGTTTCGCATTGGATGAGCTGTTGTTTCTCCGTTATCGTCAAATAACCGTGCGCCAACCCATTTTCGTCACAGGCATACCGCGCAGTGGGACAACCCACTTGCACAGGGTGCTGGCCCAACATGAAGCCCTGACCACCATGCAACTTTGGGAGTGTCTTTTCGCTCCCAGCATAACGGAACGTTATTTATATCGCTTTGTCGGTTGGCTATCTATGCCTCTTGTACGCGCCGTGAGGAATCGTAAGTCACTGGCATTTTTTAGAAAAATGAGAGCAGTTCATACGCTAGGTTTGCACGAAGCCGAGGAAGACTTTATTGCTTTGCTGCCGGTTAACGGCTGCTTTTTACTGGTGTTAATGTTTCCGCAGGTGCAGTGGTATTGGCAGTTGGTGGATTTTGATGACCATGCTTCTAAACGTCAGAAGCGTCCTATTCTGAGTTTTTATCACCGCCTTCTGCAGAAACATCTGTATTTTCATGGCGCCAATAAACGTTACCTGTGTAAAAACCCGTCCTTCACTTCTTGGATTGGAAGCTTGATAGCGCAATACCCGGATGCCTGTGTTGTGGTTTGCGAACGCGAGCCGCAAAAGACCGTTCCATCGCAAATCAGTTCATTGCAGCCCGCCTGGTACCTGTTGCATGGTGGCGAGATGCCAGCGGACGTGACGGAAAAGTTTATCGCTATGTTGGCGCACTATTATGAGCTGGTGGATAGGCTGCCTTTTGGTGACACATTGATGCGTTTGCCTATGAAAGTATTGGTAGCGGATCTGCAGGGTGCTGTTGGGCAGGTACTGGAGCATTGTCGATTGTCGGGCTCGGTTATGTTTATGAATCGCCTTACCGATGCGGCAGAGCAGGCCAGACGGTTCAGAAGCGCTCATCATTATGAACAAAGTGCGGGTTTATGGAGTCAATACGCCAGCTGGTTTAATGCTGTCGCCACCGAATCTTCAGGGGGCCGCTTGTGACGCTGTCTTCGTTTTCCCTTGCTGAACAGCCTCAAATAAGCGGCCGGGTTCTCATTATTTCGGATGCTGCGCCGCATCGAAATGGTGTAGGTGCCTATTACGCGGACCTGATGGATGATTTAAGCGACCATGTTGATGCGATTCAGATGATTAGCCCAGAGTTGATTGATGAAAAATGGCAAGGCGGGTGGATGTTGCCCTTGCCCGGCGATAACACGCAGAAGTTGTGTTTGCCAAATGCGTTTGAATTACAGCAGAAAATACGCGATTTCCGACCCACGGTGATCGTGATTCCAACACCGGGTTTGTTTGGGTTAGTTGCTGCCCTGTTAGCCAAACGGGCGGGTCTGCCCATTATTATTGGCTTTCATACTTGGTTTGAAAAGCTCGCGGGTCTTTACTGGAATGGGGTGCAGAGCGGGCTTACTCGTACATTCTTCGAATTCTCCAATAAAGCCCTGTTTCGGCTCGCACAGAAAACATTGGCGAATTCCCATGAGATGGTTGCCATCGCCGATCAATTGGGCGCGCCTAATGCAGCGTTGATGGGCACGCCGCTGGATCAACGTCTCCTGATATCGCCGGTTGTGCCAGTACCGAAATCGGTGCGGCGTGTGTTGTTTATGGGGCGCTTGGCCGCTGAAAAAAATGTCATGGCGGTTGTTGAGGCCGCAAATGCCTGCCCGGATTTGACCTTTACCATAGCGGGTGATGGTCCATTGCGGGAGGACATCGAGACTCAAGCCTCCGTGGTTGACAACCTTCGGGTGTTGGGTTGGGTTGATCGATCACGAATTGTCGAGTTGATTGATGAACATGACGTTCTGGTTTTGCCCAGTCAGGTGGAGAGCTTTGGTACGGTTGCGTTGGAAGCGATGGTTCGTCAGCGCTTGGTGCTGGTTTCGGACGCTTGCGGCATCGTTGAATGGCCGGACCTGACCAGAGGGTTAAAGGTGATTTCGGACTCTAAAATTCTGGCAACCGAATTGTCGCGCTGCGCGGATTGGAGTGAGTTTGAATTGTACAGCCATTGCACCCGTGCCCGAGCATGTGCATTGCGTCATGTGCAGTGGAATCGCCGACAATGGCTGGACCACATCCGCGAATATAACCTTCTTGACCCGGATGCTTGCCCGGTGTTGACGGTTCAGGCGCGGTGAACATGACACGCCAAATTCCTGCCTTAATCAGTATTCATGACGTAATGCCATATACGTTGTCGCGGGTACAAGGAATACTTGAGGGGCTGTTAGTTGAAGTGCCTACTGATCATGTCATGTTGTTGGTTGTGCCGGGTTTGCCGTGGTCCGAGCCGCAAATTGGTGTGCTTAAGTCTTGGCAGCAACAGGGTTTTGTCATTGCCGGGCACGGTTGGCAGCATCGGGTCAGAAAAACGACGACCTGGTTTCATCGTTTGCACAGTGCTTTAGTCTCTAGGCAGGCTGCAGAGCATCTCTCACTTTCAGAAGACGAACTGGTCCGGCTTATGACGGCCAATTATCAATGGTTTATTCGACATGATTTTAAAGCACCACACTTTTATGTGCCGCCCGCATGGGCAATGGGCTCCATCAGCCGGCAGGCGCTCAGGCGCCTTCCATTTTCTGGGTACGAAACCACAACCGGCTGGATCTCCAATACAACTGGAAGAAGACGACGGTTACCGCTACTTGGGTTTGAAGCAGATACTGCAGTGCGTGCCTTCTGTTTGTGGCTCTGGAACCGAGTCAACCGACGACTCGCCCGAAAGAACCGTCCCGTCAGAGTAGCTATACATCCTTTTGATGATGAATTCCGGTTGGCGAGGCAACTGGTCGCGACGCTGACTCAAGTCGAAAGCCTTGCTTGGGGGGATTATTGGCGGGGCAATAAGAGTATATGCACTATCGAAGACGGAAGTCACAAATACGGTTGAAAGGCAGGACGCATCAGAATTCTGTTGATACACTTTAAGCGGATCTAATAACAAGCATGAGGTAGATATGGAATTCATTGGACCTGTGATTACCTGGGGTGTCCCAATTTTAATCATCGTCTTTTTGGTGGCGATTTATAACAAGTTGGTGGCATTTCGAAATCGTTTTAAAAACGCGTTTGCGCAAATCGATGTGCAGTTGCAACGGCGGCATGACTTAATCCCGAATCTGGTTGAAACAGCAAAAGCCTATCTGAAACACGAAAAAGAAACGTTGGAAAACGTAATTTCTGCGCGAAATCAAGCGGTTTCCGCGCAAAAAGCAGCCGCTGCGGACCCTGCGGATGGCGGCTTGGTCGGTAAGCTGTCCCAGGCTGAAGGTTTGTTGACTGGTGCGCTCGGCCGCTTGTTTGCCGTGTCAGAAGCCTATCCGGACCTCAAAGGTGATGCCACTATGCGAGACTTAATGGAGTCTCTTGAGAGCACCGAAAATAAAGTTGCATTTGCGCGTCAGGCCTACAATGACGCCGTGATGAATTATCAGACCTATAAGGAGTCTTTTCCCAATAATATCGTGGCTAATTTCGGGTCTTTCAAAGACGCTGCTATGTTTGAAATAGAGAACCCCGAAGCCAAGGTTGCCCCAAAAGTTTCATTTTAATCTGAAGTTGACGTCCAACCGACCGGTTGGGCGTCCTATGCCCGAGTATTGTTATGGATTTCTTCGATCACCAGGATAGAGCCCGGCGGAAGACGGGGCAGTTGATCTTGCTGTTTGCGTTGGGTGTGGCTGCAACCTTGGTGGCTGTTAACCTGATCTGTTTTGTTGGTTATTGGTTCTTTTATCAGCCTGAATCTGTCAGCCATTCTATCGACACTCGTCAGTTACCCTCCCTGTTTCAGTCGTTGCTGAATGGTCAGGATTTCCGTGCAACCTCGCAGAGCAATGACTTTTTAACCATATGGCGGGCCTGGTGGGGTTCTAATCTCAATTGGCAGGTTAGTATCGGGGTTGTTGCTGCAGTCGGAATCGGGACGCTTTTCCGTTTTCTGGAGTTGGCGGGTGGTGGTCGAAAGGTTGCCGAATGGGCCGGTGCACAACCCGCGGATATGACCAGTAAAGACCCGAAAGTCAGGCAGTTTATGAACGTCTGTGAAGAAATGGCGATTGCCGCAGGCATGCCCGTTCCGGAACTTTTTGTGATGGAGCGGGAGCAGGGGATTAACGCCTTTGTCGCAGGGTACAGTCCCTCTGAGGCAGTCTTGGTGGTCACTCGCGGCGCTCTGAACCGGCTGAATCGTGACCAGCTGCAGGGGGTCATTGGGCACGAATACTCGCATATTCTGAATGGGGATATGCGATTGAATGTAAGGCTGATGTCTTTCCTGGCTGGTTTAGTCATGATCGGCCAAATGGGTATGTGGCTCATGGAAAGCAGTTTTGGTTCGCGTCGACATTATTACGGGCGCGACTCGAGCCGCGGAATGGGTTTTGCCTCTTTTGGCGTAGGACTGGTGCTCGCCGTTGTCGGTTATATTGGCGTGTTGGTTGGGCGTATGATTAAAGCAGCTGTGTCCCGGCAGCGGGAATTTCTGGCAGACGCGAGTTCCGTACAATTTACCCGGAATCCAGACGGTTTAGCTGGTGCACTTTATGAAATCAAAATCAGTTCGGAAGGCTCGCAACTTGGACACCGACATGCTGAGGATATGTCACACTTCTGTTTTGGTGAAACTATTGCCCTCAGTGAAAAACTCGCCACACACCCGCCGGTTGCGGAGCGTATTCGTCGAATTAGCCCTAATTTTATTGCCAAAGAACGGACGCGCCGTCGGCAAACGGAAACCGCGGAACAAAGCGTGTCGCGGAACCGTCCGGATATGTTTGAATCGGTGTTGGCCTCTACGGGTATTGCGGCCATGGTTGGCCAGGTGACCCCCGATCATTTGCAGTACGCTCAAGGTTTGTACAAGCACATTCCAGAACAGCTTAAAAATTGGGTGCATCAATCGGACGGGGCAAGAGCCTTCGTTTACAGCCAGATTCTGCTGGGTAGCGAAGGTGTTCGTCAGGCGCTGGTTAATTTGATCAAAAAAGAGGATCCGCAAGTCGTCGCAACGCTACAGAAATTGTGGCCCTACAGTCAGCAAATTGACGAACAGTTGCGTTTGCCTCTGTTGGAAATGGCGATACCGACTTTAAAACGCTTTCCAGAAGCCGATCGGGTCATTTTTCTTGACCGGCTTGACCGTATGGTGGTTCTTGATGGCCGCGTGGACTTTGTCGAGTGGGTGACCATGACTCTGCTGCGTTTGCGGTTGGCGCAGAACCCCGTTGACCGTTCAGGCAAGCTCAACAGTAATATCGCGAATTTCGCGACGTCATTACACACATTATTTGCGGCCATTGCCCGTTTCACCCCAGATCAGGCTCTGGCTGAACAGGGTTATACTCAAGTCTGTCAACAACTGGGGATTGAGGAAGAAGGCTCTGGCTGGCCGTTGCGAATGACTTACGAGCAGCTGGGCGAGGCGTTGGCGGAGCTCGGCGGCATCAGTTTTATGTGGCGAAAAGTCATTTTGCAAGCCTGTGCCGACTTGATTCAGCAGGATGGGCATATAGCTTTCCGGGAATATGAGCTCCTGAGGATTGTGGCTGAATGTCTGGAAAGCCCGCTGCCTGTGTTGATGGTCAGTTTGGAAGCACATGACCCGAGAGATGAGTTGATTCCGTTTGAATAATGACCGGTTTTGTGGATAAGCCCTTTGTGGTGGGCTTTCCGAGCTATTAGCAGGGATTTAGGTTGATTCTTGACCGTCAATTCTATAGACTGCGCGCCCTCTGCTCTCACTGAGTAGAGAACGTTGTGCTTTACATACCCGTAAAGCTCGTTACTCCTTACCTTACTGTGTGTTCGACACAGGAGGTTTTTAAACCGAAAGGAGCATTTATGCGCCATTACGAAATCGTTCTGCTGGTTCATCCTGACCAGTCCGAACAGGTACCTGCCATGGTTGAGCGTTACACGTCTGTTGTAACGGAAGCCGGTGGTTCTGTTCACCGTAACGAAGATTGGGGTCGTCGTCAGTTAGGCTTCCCAATTCAGGATTTACACAAAGCTCACTACGTTTTGTTGAACGTTGAAGTTTCTGACGAAACCATCGACGATCTGAAAACGACCTTCCGTTTCAACGATGCTATCTTGCGTAGCATGGTTCTGCGTCGTAAAGAAGCAGTCACTGAAGCATCTCCAATGATGAAGTCAGTTGAAGCGAAGAAAGCAAAAGATGAAGCTCAGGCCGCTGCTCGCGCACCGCGCTCTGAAGATGAAGCCACTACTGAAGAAGCTGAAGAATCAGCCTCTGAAGAATAAGAGGAGCAAACACTATGGCACGTTTTTTCCGCCGTCGTAAGTTCTGCCGCTTCACTGCAGAAGGCATAACTGAGATCGATTATAAAGATGTTGACCTGTTGAAAGGTTACATTACTGAAACTGGCAAGATCGTACCAAGCCGTATTACTGGTACCAGCGCTAAATATCAGCGTCAGTTGGCGACTGCTATCAAGCGCGCTCGCTACCTTGCCTTATTGTCTTACACCGATTCACACAAGTAAGTTGGTGTAGGAGGAGGGTGACCCAGTGCTAGGTCTTGCGCGTTTTGCGATGAAGAGCCCGCTGCACACAGGCATCCTCGCAGCATTATTTGCTGTGGTGCCATTGCTGTATGTTGTTAGTGCAGCACTGGTGGCGTTAACCACGCTGAGACAAGGGTTAACTGCCGGCACGCGAATCTTGGTATTTGCGATGGTTGGTGGCCTGGTTTCCTGGCAATTGTCCGGAATCCCTTTGTCTTTGCTGGTTTTAGTGATTGTGACCTTGTTAGCTGGTGTGCTGCGAGTGTCGCAAAGCTGGAACCGTACCCTGTTGGTTGGTGCGTTTTTGGGGCTGTTGTTCGCGTTCTTAGCGCAGATGCTGTTTCAGGAACAATTCAACAACCTGGTTGAAATGGCCCAAAAGTTAGTTTCAACCGGTGCTGGTGATGATCAGACCAGGCAATTTTTCGAACTTTTAAAACCAATGGTTGGGTTCGTTATTTTGTCTTCGCAACTATTGGAAGCATTGCTTTCACTGTTGCTGGCAAGGTACTGGCAAGCCGGATTGTATAATCCGGGTGGGTTGACGACAGAAATGCACGCAATGCGTTTCACCCGGCACGAAGTGGTAATATTGTCTGGCGCAGCTTTGGTCGCCTTACTGTATTTACCCGGTGCGTTAATGCTGTTTGGTATTCCGTTTATTTTTGCCGGTATGGCGCTGATGCACGGAATAGTGGCGAAATTAAAATTGGGTGGGCAGTGGCTGGTAGCCTTGTATATAGGTCTGGTTCTGTTCAATCAAATAATTGTACCGTTGTTGATGGTTGCCGTTGTTGCGGATTCTTTTTTCGATGTTCGAAGCAGAATCCCGGAACGCAGCAGCCAAGACGACAAATGAGGTAAGCGAGATGGAAGTTATCCTGCTTGAGAAAGTTGGTAAGATGGGTGTTTTGGGCGATACCGTAAACGTTAAAAACGGTTATGCTCGTAACTTCTTGATTCCAACAGGTAAAGCTGTTTCTGCAACTGCAGACAACGTTAAGTATTTCGAAGAGCGTCGTGCTGAGCTTGAAAAAGCAGAAGCTGAGAAGCTGGCTCTTGCCAATTCACGTGCTGAGCAATTGGCTGAGTTGGAATTGACAGTAACTGCGAACGCTGGTGACGAAGGTAAGTTGTTCGGTTCTATTGGTCCACGTGACGTTGCTGACCTGGTGTCTGCAGCTGGCGTTGAGATTGAGAAATCTGAAGTTAAAATGCCTGAAGGCCCGATTCGTGCAGTTGGCGAATACAACATTACTGTGCAACTGCACAGCGACGTTACTTCTTCAGTTCACGTAATCGTGGTTGCTGAAGCTTAATCGAGCTATGACATCTCAGCCTGATGGTCTGGGATGCCTGCTGAATTAAGAAATTAAAAAGCGTGTCTTCTGACGCGCTTTTTGCGTTTTATGGGCAGTGAAAAACTGTGCGTAACTGGGTACACTAACGTCCTTCTTGCTTTTTTGGGTGTTCATCCGAATGACTGAAAATTTCGATGATGATTTGCTGCCGTCACTGGATGATGAAATCAATCAGATTAAAACGCCACCGCATTCGGTAGAGGCGGAACAGTCGGTTCTGGGCGCACTGATGGTAGACAACGAGCAATGGGATAACGTCTCCGAGATCCTCATGCCGGATGACTTTTTCCGCAATGAGCATCGGTTGCTGTTCCGCATGATGATGAAGCTGGCCGAAGCCAATTCACCACTTGATGTGATCACCATGGGGGAAACCCTGGAAAAGGAAAAGCTGCTCGAATCAACCGGTGGAATGAGCTACCTGACCGAGTTGGCTGAAAATACGCCCTCTATCAGTAACCTGGTTGCCTACGCAAAAATTGTTCATGAACGGAGTTTATTGCGCCAGTTAATATCGGTCGCCACCGATATCGCCGGCAAAGCTTACGACCCACGCGGTTTGAATGCGGAAACTATTTTGGACGAAGCAGAGCGGGCCGTGTTTAAAATTGCGGAAGCTCGGCCGAATCAGGGTGGGCTTATTCACGTGAATCCACTTGCGGACCAAGCGCTGGCGCGTATTGAAGAACTGTCCAAGATGGATTCCGACATTATCGGGGTTTCTTCAGGCTTTACCGATCTGGATAAAAAGACCAAAGGTTTTAAGGGCGGTGAATTGATCATTGTGGCCGCGCGTCCGGCTATGGGTAAAACCACTTTTTCGATGAACTTGGTGGAAGAGGCGATTTTAAACCAAGAAAAATCGGTGGTAGTGTTCAGTCTGGAAATGCCCGCTGAGCAATTGCTCAACCGTTCCTTTGCCTCTCTAGGACGTATCGATTTGGGGCGGGTGATTACCGGTAAATTGGCCGATGATGATTACCCTAAGCTGGTAAAAGCCATCAATCTACTGAAAGATAAAAAACTGTTTATCGACGATACCGCTGGCTTGTCGCCATCTGACATGCGTTCTCGTTTACGTCGTTTGGTGCGTGAACACGGTGATGTCGGTTTAATTATGATCGACTACCTTCAGCTCATGCAGATCAAAGGTTTTTCAGAAGGGCGTACCAACGAAATCTCTGAAATTTCACGAACCTTAAAAGCCATTGCCAAAGAATTTGATGCGCCGGTAATCGCTCTGTCGCAGTTAAACCGTTCACTTGAACAACGTCCGAATAAACGGCCAATTGCATCCGACTTACGTGAATCCGGAGCTATCGAACAGGACGCTGACTTAATTATGTTTATCTATCGGGATGAGGTCTACAACGAAGACTCGCCCGAAAAGGGCACTGCCGAAATTATTATTGGTAAGCAACGTAACGGTGAGATTGGTACCGTGCGCTTATCGTTCCAGGGGCAGTATTCCAAGTTCAGCGATTTGGCGCCGGAATACATGGGTGAGTACGACAATCAATGAGCCGAGGAACCCGCGCCCTGATCAGCCGATCTGCACTGAAGCACAATTTTGCACAGGTTAAGTTGCGTGCACCGTCGTCCCGAATATGGGCAGTTGTAAAAGCGAATGCTTACGGGCATGGTGCCAGTGCTGTTGCCAGAGTTCTGTCTGAAGCAGACGGATTTGCAGTGTCGACATTCGATGAAGGCATTGCGTTGCGCAATGATGGCATTTCAAAACCCATTATTCTGTTGGAAGGCGTTACCGACGGCAGTCAGTTGGCCGAAGTCGCCCGGCAGCGTTTTCATTGTGTTGTGCATTGTCGCGAACAGGTAGAACAGATTGCGTCACAGTCCACCACAGATCCGTTAATCGTTTGGTTGAAAGCAGACACGGGGATGCATCGACTGGGATTTTCACCAAGCGAAGTTAAGGCGGTACGATTGCAATTGCAGTCGTTCTCCCATGTTGAATTGAACGGGTTAATGACGCATCTGGCCTGTGCTGATGATCAGGCAAAAAATGAAACAACGAATGCTCAGGTCAGTCAGTTTCAAGAAATTACGCAATCGTCGGATATTACCAGTATCGGTAATTCCGCGGGCATCATCATGAATGAACGTTGGCATGGTGATTGGGTGCGGCCCGGAATCATGCTGTATGGCGCTTCACCGGTTGCGACGAAATCAGCGGCGTCCTTGGATTTGCAGGCTGTGATGACATTTCAATCGCCGGTTATCGCTGTCCGGCGTATTCAACGTGGTGAAGGTGCTGGCTATGGTCACCGCTGGCACGCACCAAGAGATTCGGTGATCGCCACCTTAGCCGCGGGCTATGGTGATGGTTATCCACGGCATGCACCCGATGGCACACCGGTTTGGTTAAATGGCCAAATCGCACCTTTGGTCGGACGCGTGTCTATGGACATGTTGATGATTGATGTAACTGATCTTGCACAGGTGCAGGTCGGTGATATGGCCGAATTGTGGGGTGAACACTTACCTGTCGATCAAGTTGCGTCTGCGATTGATACCATCGGATACGAATTACTAACCCGGTTATCGGGTCGTGTTCCGCTGGAGTTCGCAGACTGACTCGATATGACCTGCAGAACATGCCTCGATTGTTGCGAATGTTTGCACCCGCTGAGATCGATGGCCATTGTTTAGCAGTGACCAAGTCTCTGCGTTCTAAAACAAAAGCGTCAGAATCTGGAAACGATTCTTCTTTTCAGGTCAAAATGACTTTCTTGATTAGTCTGGCTGTTTTCAAATTTGGGACAGTCAGATAACTTCTCCTTGTTTGTCGCGACGGTTATTTTTTATTCTGGTGTGGATTCGTACTGATAACGAACACGGAAAAATAATAATGATCCGAAATATCCGCGGCTACTTCGTAGCAGCGTCTTTTAAACCTTTCTATCTCAGCGAGTGGTTCGACGAATAGCCACCGCGTCCTTGGGATACGGCTGCAACGTAAAGTCCAATTTGGATTGAGCGGCGGCATTCGTCCCGATATCTAACGGTACCATCGAGTTAACAGATCCCGTACCACAATCAAAACTCACGAAAAAAAATGATAAGCATCGATACGCAAATCGATCATGCTTTGTGAGAGGTCAAAATGAAAAGAATACTTGTTGTAGGCGCAATTGCGTCGGTTAGTTTGTGGCTGTCTGCCTGTAATCCAGATAAAAAAGATAACGACGATGATCAGGGTAATGAGACGGAAGTCGTCCAGGTTGGTCAATTGGCGTTAGTCGGTGGTGCATTGCACGGCTGCTCTTCGATGGTCACCAGTGATTGTGTTGATTGGGACGCCTATCGTACGACTGAACTGGCCAGTTTAACGGATGAAGAAATCCGCTCTCCTGTCGAGCTCGGGGTTTCACTGACGAATGCGAATATTGACGCTGTACTCAACGATGCAGCTTGGGACACCAATCTGTATTTCGCCGAGGCTGCTGAAGAAATTTTACTCGCGTTGCAAAATGGCTTAACGTCCCCTGATTATCTCTACGCCAGTTGGGAAGATTTCCGATCTGCCTTTATTAATTATGGCGACACCAGCATTGTCGATGGTGAAGGTAACACCATTACCGGTAATGACCTGTGGTTCAATTCATCCGATGCGCAATACAGCACACTGGAACGACTCGAACGGGTAGATGAAACATTTCAATATACCGTCACTGCGGAAAAAGTAGATGCGGTGTTAGGGCAACCGGATATTGCCGCGCTGGATTCCGTTTTATTGAACGCGTTGTCCGTGACCTTGGACGACTCTGTCTATGCATCACCTGTGTCTCAGGCCGATCTCATTGATTACTTTGGCGAAATTAATGTGGTCGATGCCTCTGTCAACGGCTGGAAACTGTTTAAGAAATACCTGAGTGATGATGAATTTGATTTTATGTTGGCTACGCTGGATCCGGAAAACGACGATACCTTTTTGGTTGATGCCACTCATATAACAACCATTGAAAACGACACGACTGTTTATAACGGTGGGGCTGGTTGGGATGAATACAATCGATCAGATTTGGTCACGGTATTGAATTATCTGCGGAATCAAGCCGGCGGTGACATTACATACGCCAGTTACGCAGAATTGAAAGCAGCTATCACCAGCACCTATCTGGATGAAAGCAATCAATCGGTTGCTTTTGACTATGAGCTGGGTTCCGATGTTTGGGCTGAACTTAGCACATTGGAGCAAACCCTTGTTTTACAGGGACTGGTAGATCCGTTGGTTAACTATTCACGCCCCGTCGAATATGTTCACTTAGAAGGCTCTGGCAGCACCGAATCGATTAACGTGGTCAAGGCCATTGTTGAGAAAGCAAAGGGTGATTCTGCGGAAACCCCCAAATTTTTGATCATGACATCCTCGTCCAACAACAGCTATGACGCTGTTGATTTCTACGTGTCCCTGTTCAACCAAGCCGGAGCAAGTGCACAGTGGTTGCCCATCGACCGGGCCTATCAGGATGCACGTATGTTGCAACGTTGCGATTTGCTGAATGCGATCCACGCGGACTATGCCAGCGATGCGCACGTCAATTTGTTGTATCCCGATTACGCTGCCGTGCATAACGCGGCGTGCGAAGACCCACAGTCGGTACTTGAGATGATCGCCGATGCCGATGCGATATTCATCAATGGTGGCGGTCAGCGCCGTTCCCTCGATGCGTTGATGCCCATCGTAAACGGAGATCGTATCGACAGCGCTGAAATGGCGTTGATCCGGGAGCGTTTTAACGCCAATGAATTGTTGATCAGTGGAACGTCCGCCGGCACAGCGGTGCAAGGGGGTGGTTACCTGAATAACGATAGTCATGTGAATCCGATGATTGATGGTGGCACCGCCCACGATGTTTTGGTCTCAGGCTACGATGAAGGGATCGCGGTGTTCGAAGGTGGCTTGGGTCTGTTTAATTACGGCATTACTGACACCCACTTTTCCGAACGTGCTCGTGAAACTCGACTTATTAAATTGGCGCAACAGACAAACGTGCAACTTGGTTTTGGCGTTGACGAAACGACGGCGTTGTTTGTCGACAAGTTGGAAGAAGACGGTCACGCCAGGGCTGAATTTCGGGTAGTGGGTAAGAGTGGTGTTTTTATCGCAGATCTTGCCGATGCTCATGTGCGCTCTGGCGAGAGTGATGTGTTGGAAGTTGAGCAGGTGAGTATTCACTATCTGCGCCAGGGTGACCGTGCTGAGTTGTCAGCCGACGATGGCAATTTAGATGTGATGTTAGCGGGTGACAATGTGTCCGTGGATGGTTCCGCCGCAACTGTTCTGGATAATGATGTGTTGTATGAAGATCATTTCCGCGACATGGCGTCGGACTTTGTACTGACCGGTGCTATGCATGCAACCGGGACATCCTATGAAGACAATCCAACTATTCAGGTCGAGTTGTCACGCAGTGCAGCAACAGTCACCGCAAAACAGGGTGATAGTGCCAGTTATACTAATGTACTAATGCTCATCTCGGCGCCCCAATGAACTAAACCCTTTCTCGGAAAGCCCCATAACTTGGGGCTTTTTTTATGTGACGCCTGCGAACCAATGCTTTTCGCATCATTATCATCCCCATGGATGATGGATATTAGTCCCGATATTCAAGACATTTATGATTGAATCCGTATAATCTGCGCAAATATGAGAGTAGGACGCATTTCTATTGGAAATGGACCCGTCCGAATCAATTCCCGGAACGTAACTCATTTTGTAATCCGAAATGGGGCTCGGGCCGTCAGTGAATTATCGCCCAATTTGATCAAAAACTAAGGGTTTCAACATGTCAGTAAAGTCTGTCGATGTTTTATTGGTCGGCGGTGGCGTCATGAGCGCAACGCTAGGTGTCCTGTTAAAACAATTGGATCCATCTATTAGTATGTTAATGGTGGAAAAGAATGAAAAAGTCGCCCTGGAAAGTTCTGACGGCTGGAACAATGCCGGTACCGGGCACGCTGCCTACTGCGAATTGAATTACACACCCATGATGCCGGATGGCAGTATCGATACCCAAAAAGCCGTCAACATTAACGCCGCATTCGAAGTGTCTCTTCAGTTCTGGTCTTATCTGGTTAACAAAGGTTTTTTCCCTGACCCAACCCATTTTATTAATCGGACACCTCATCAAAGTTTTGTCTGGGGTGAAAAAAATGTCGAATTTCTACGCAAGCGTTTTGCTGAGCTGAGTAAATTGCCGATGTTTTCAGCCATGGAATATTCAGAAGATCCAGACGTCTTACGTGAATGGATGCCGCTGGTGATGCAGGGGCGGGATCCGCAAGAAAAGGTTGCCGGCACTCGTGTACAGCATGGTGCGGACGTGGATTACGGTTCCATCACCCGGGATTTGATTTATAACCTCAGCAAAGAAACTGGTTTCGAGTTGCTGGTCAGTCATGAGGTTAAGGCGTTCCGCAAACGTCCCGATCAACGATGGTCGGTTGCAGTAAAAGACAAAATTATGGGCAAGACCCAATACATTAACGCGAAGTTTGTGTTTTTGGGTGCCGGGGGAGGCGCTCTGCCGTTGTTACAAGCCAGCGGTGTTCCGGAAGGTCTCGGCTATGGCGGTTTTCCGGTTAGCGGTCAATGGCTGGTCTGTAAAAAAGCAGAAATCGTCGAACAACATAGCGCCAAGGTGTATGGCAAGGCGCCAATTGGTGCGCCGCCGATGTCGGTTCCCCATTTGGATACCCGAGTGATTGATGGTGAGAAAGCGCTACTCTTTGGGCCATTTGCTGGTTTTACAACGAAGTTTTTGAAGCAGGGGTCGTATCTCGATTTAATCAAGTCGGTTCGACCGAACAACCTGTTTCCCATGATGCGCGTTGGTTTACGACACACAGATCTTACCCGATACCTGATCAGTGAAGTGATGCTGTCTCATGAAGATCGCGTTGAGTCTCTTCGCAATTTTTTCCCGGATGCACAGCTGGATGATTGGCATCTGGCGATTGCTGGCCAACGAGTACAGATCATAAAGAAAGATCCGAAACTGGGGGGCAAACTGGAATTTGGAACAGAAGTCATAACCACGCAAGACGGCTCTCTGGCAGCATTACTGGGTGCTTCACCTGGTGCTTCGACCGCGGTCGATACGATGGTCGGAATTTTGGAAATCTGTTTTGCAGACCGAGTTGGCAGTGAGGCCTGGCAGACCAAATTGAAGGAGATGATTCCTTCTTACGGGCAGTCTCTGAAGGAGAACCCAGAGTTGCTTAAAGAGGTTCGTCAATACACCTTATCGTCGTTGAAACTGAATCCTTAAATCTTTCTGACGGTATTGGAGCAGGGTGTTAGAACCCTGCGTCAGCTCATTCAGTTTTCACAAATTGAGCGTTCGCAAAGAATGTTGACATTTTTCTGACGTCCGCGCGGTCTTGCCGATAAACCTATGGTAAACTTCCGAAAAACCGGCCAATTGGTCGGTTTTTTGCGTTTTAGTGCAGTTAAAGTTGACCGAAAGGTTAATAAAAGGTTTGGAAGTATCAGGACATGCTTCTTAATTAACTGATCCGCCGGTTATCAGGGAGACAAAAAAGCGGACAGTTCTGGGAATCTCACCATGCTGGAAAAGTTATTTAAACTGAAAGAACACGGTACGAATGTCCGCACAGAAATGCTGGCTGGCCTTACCACCTTTTTAACGATGGCATACATCATTGCCGTCAACCCGGGCATTTTGTCTGAAACAGGCATGCCATTTGATGCGGTATTTGTCGCGACCTGTATCGCTGCTGCGTTCGGTTCGGCTGTTATGGGTCTGTGGGCAAACTACCCAGTCGCATTGGCACCGGGAATGGGTTTGAACGCGTTTTTCACGTTTGGCGTTGTCTTCGGTATGGGGCAAAGCTGGGAAGTGGCGCTTGGCTGTGTGTTTTGGTCAGGTATCATCTTTACCTTGCTGAGCGCATTTAAAGTTCGTGAATGGATTATCAACGCGATCCCTTCTTCGTTGAAAACCGGTATCTCTGTGGGTATTGGTCTGTTCTTAGCCATCATTGGCCTGCAAAATGCTGGCGTCATTGTCGATAACCCAGCCACTTTGGTCGGTTTGGGTGATGCTTCCTCGGTTTCTGTCATTTTGACCTTTGCGGGTTTTGTCTTAATTACTGCTTTATATCATCGCGGTGTTATCGGATCTGTCATTATCGGTATGGCAGTGGTGACTATTATTGGAGCGTTTTTCGGACTGGTTGAATTCAACGGCGTGATGAAAATGCCATCCGGATTGGGTGCAACCTTTCTTAAACTAGACATCATGGGTGCGCTTGAGGCCGGTTTATACGCCGTTATTTTTGCATTTCTGTTTGTCGATCTGTTCGATACCTCTGGTACATTGGTTGCTGTCGCGCAAAAAGGCGACTTGATGGATAAAGACGGCAAACTCCCTCGTTTGGGCAAAGCATTAATGGCAGACAGTAGCGCGTCCGTTGCCGGTTCCCTGTTGGGCACGTCCACAACGACCTCTTACATTGAAAGCGGCGCGGGTATCGCAGTCGGTGGGCGCACGGGTCTTACTGCGGTGACAACGGCAGTTTTGTTTTTGGTGGCACTGTTCTTCTCTCCGGTGGCACAAATGATTCCCTCGTTTGCGACATCTGCGGCGTTGATTTTCGTGGCGGTTTTGATGATCTCCACCATTACCAATGTTGCTTGGGACGATCTGACTGAGTCTGCTCCCGTGGTGATTACGGCAGTGATGATGCCGTTGACCTACTCCATTGCAGAAGGTATCGCCATTGGTTTCCTGACGTATGTGGCAATTAAACTATTGTCTGGTAAGGCAAAGGAAGTAAACGTTAGTGTTTACGTGATAGCGGCGCTGGCGTTATTGAAGTATATCTTTCTGTAATTAAGCTGCGCATCGCCTAATAAGTGGGGGGGGATCCCCCCCTGATCATTTGAGGTAATTATGTTTGATCCAAAACCCTTTATTCGTACTGTGCCTGATTGGCCAAAACCCGGGGTTCAGTTCCGGGACATCACGACGTTACTCGCGGACAAAAAGGTTTTTCGCCAGCTAATCGATGCCTTTGTCCATCAATATATTGAGGTCGATTTTGACGCTGTTGTGGGCATAGATGCTCGGGGGTTTATTCTGGGCGCACCCATCGCGTATGAGCTGAATAAGGCATTTATCCCGGTTCGTAAGAAAGGCAAATTACCCTTTGCGACATTAGAAGAGTCCTACGAACTGGAGTATGGTCAAGCCGAAGTACAGATACACGCAGATGCGTTATCTGCGGGTCAGAAAGTGTTGGTGATCGACGATTTAATCGCCACAGGCGGTACGCTGCAGGCGACCTGTCGTTTAGTTGAGCGCTTAGGCGCCGAAGTCCTGGAATGTGCGGCCATTGTCGATTTACCGGATCTGGGTGGCAGTCAGGCACTGATCGAGGCTGGCTACCGCATTTTTTCGCTGTCTAGTTTTGAAGGTGAGTGAGCTTTTATACCCGACCAGAAGGCATAGTGGAGGGCTACCCTCGGGTTTGTATTCTGCTGCTTTTTAAAGCGTTTTGTTGAATCCTGGCGATCTGCCTTAAGCTTACGTTTCGTTATTTCTCGGACCGTATTCATGTTCCTCAGTAACCCGATGTCTTCACGTCAACGCTCTTCATTGTCTTATCGGTGGAGCGCCTTGATCGGTTTGATTTTGATCGCGCCGGTACCCACCTTAGGTGTTGGGTTAGCTGTGTTCGGTGACAGTGGACCCGTGTCCAGCATAGTTTGGATGTTCGCGAAGGTTTGGTTGTTGGTCGGTCCCGGTCTTTGGTGGATACTGGTGCAAAAACACCCGATCGAGCGTCCGACCATTCATGTTAATGGATTGATTCCCGGCGTGCTCAGCGGATTATTACTCAGTCTGATCATTTTCTCAGCTTACTGGTTTATTGCGCGCCCTTACATGGATTTTACCGCTTTGCGGACATTTACCAGCCAGGTTGGAATAACCTCAGTCTCTGTCTATCTAGGGTTAGTGCTTTACTTAACTGTTTTGAACAGTCTGATTGAAGAGTATGTATTTCGTTGGTTTATGATTGAACAGTTAAAAGCTTGGCTCTCGCCCCTCATAGCGATAATTGTGTCCGCCATCATATTTACGATTCACCATACTGTCGTCCTATCGGCATATGTACCCTGGTATTTTAATTTATTGGCCAGTGTTGGCGTATTTACCGGCGGGTTGCTTTGGTCATTTTTGTACCAGCGTTATGGTCAGATTTGGCCCTGTTACCTGAGTCATATTGGTGCGGATATAGGGGTCTTTCTGATTGGCTACCATGCTTTATTCGGGTAAATGGGAATGAAAATAATAACACTATTAGGTGCAGAGAGTTCCTTATGCGCCTAATAGTGAGGCAAAGAGTTGGAATTATTTCTTAGCCCGGAATGATTGATGGCAGCCCCCACAGTTCTTTGCCATAGCTCGGAACTTCACGTTGAATTCGCTTTCATCACTGATTTGGCTCAGCTCTTTCGCGGTAGTCTCTAATCCGTAAGCTAACGATGAAAACTCGCTCCAATCTTCCCAAATAGCGGCTCGTGATTCACTTTTTTCATCGAGACTGCCTTCTGGAAACAACGCTAATAATGATTCACCAGAGTGTTGAGCAATGGTTTGTGCAGATGCCACGACGATGTCGAGATCGAAGGCTTCCCGCCCCCTGGAAATAGCGGTCAGTTTCAGATTGGCGTCGCCGATGGCTTCCATCGCATCCATACGTTCTTTGACGACGCCGGTGGCTCCGTTATGGGCGAAGGTTAAAGCGCTGACGGCCGTTAATGAAGCAATTGCGATGTTTTTCGTTATCATGGTGTGTACTCTCTCTCTGTCATTTTATTTTCAGTATTAACATCAAAATGCAGCGATTAGGTTTTTTTTTCAGTTCCTTTGCACGCTGGAAATTAAGGACGAAGAAGCCGATTTTCGGGAAAAATGGCCAATTAAGCAAATCTAGGCCGGAAATCTAGTAAGATGATAGCCATTACTCTAAGTTACAAAGATCACAAATTAAACAATGGTATCAATATTAAGTACATTAACCGGTACAACATGGCATGACATTCTGCAAACCGCGTTAACTGAAGATTCTAAGCACGATTTGCCGGCGTTTTTACAGGGTGAATTGGATGCCGGAAAAACTGTCTACCCAGACCAGAAATTTTGGTTTCGCGCACTCAATGACGTGTCCATTGATGATGTCAATGTGATTATTTTGGGGCAAGACCCTTATCATAGTGAAGGGTTAGCGCAGGGCTTGAGCTTCAGTGTAGCAGGCAGCACCAAACTGCCCCCCAGTTTGCGTAATATCTTCAAGGAAATTCAGTCTGATACCGGCATCAACAATGAAAATGGTGATTTAAGTGTCTGGTCGGTTCAAGGTGTCCTGTTACTTAATGCGGTATTAACGGTCGAAGCGGGCAAGGCTGGCAGTCATGCTAAGAAAGGTTGGGAAACCTTAACCGATGCCATTATCGCAGCCATCAGTGAGCGGCGCAGTGGTTGTGTGTTCATGTTGTGGGGTGGTTACGCAGAATCTAAACGCGTACTCATCGACGAATTACGGCATTTGGTGCTGACCGCCGCGCATCCTTCACCTTTGTCGGCCTATCGGGGATGGTTTGGCTGCCGTCATTTTTCGGCAGCAAACCATTTTCTGAGTGAACAGGGAAAGCAACCTATTGATTGGGCAACGCGCCCAGTCGCGCAAATATCGCTGTTGTAAAACAGTTAGATTGTTAACGTTTGGTGCCAGCGTTGGTCGTGTTTCTGGTAAGCAAAGTCGAATGCGGGCTTCTCAGGATGCGCATAAGATTCACGCCAACACTTGTCCAAAAAAGCAACCAAATTACCGATCACGTTTGATCGACTCTCTCAATATCGAACTTAGCGGGATAGGTATCAAGAAACTCATATTTTTCTTTTTATGAGGAATGCTCTGCAAAAAGTGCAGTACAGGTGAGCGTCAAGTTAACAACGATGTAAATATTTAGTAGCGCCAGAAAATCCTATCATTGATCGAAAAGCGCGCTTAAATCAGGCATCAACATGTCATCGAGCGCGGATTTCTGAACTTAAACTGACTATCGGTGTGTAAAAAAATCAGCAAGGAGTGAACAGCTGAACTAAGCTTTACGTAAATAGAACGGAGATCAATGACGATCCCTTTGTCCAACTGTTCATTGTAATTGTCATCAAGGTGGCACAAACGATGCACTGGATTTTTTTACCGTCAGTGTCGTGTCACTTGCTCATTTGTTTAGGAGAATCGTATGGATCTGTTTAAGCATTACCAGGAGCGTTACGAAACAAAACAACACGAAGAGTTTTCGCTTCAGGAATATCTCGAAATCTGTAAAGGCGACCCAATGGCCTATGCTACCGCACCAGAGCGTATGCTTGCAGCCATTGGGCAACCCGAAGTTATTGATACCTCGCGCGATTCAAGGTTAAGCCGGATCTTTTCCAATAAGGTCATTCGCCGTTACCCAACCTTTGCCGAGTTTTATGGCATGGAAGAACCGATAGAGCAGATTGTTTCGTACTTTCGGCATGCTGCGCAGTCACTAGAAGAGAAAAAACAAATACTCTATTTACTAGGTCCAGTTGGTGGTGGTAAATCGTCCTTGGCTGAGCGCCTCAAGCAGCTGATAGAAAAAATCCCCTTTTATGCCATTAAGGGTTCACCGGTGTTTGAATCCCCGTTGGGTTTATTTGATCCGACGGAAGATGCCGATATCCTTGCCGAGAGATTCAATATCCCAGCACGATATCTTGGGTCTGTTATGTCACCCTGGGCTGTGAAGCGTCTGCATGAATTTGGCGGTGACATCAGTCAGTTTCGCGTCGTAAAGTTGTATCCGTCGATCATCGATCAGGTAGCGGTGGCCAAAACTGAACCCGGGGACGAAAACAATCAGGATATCTCTGCATTGGTCGGTAAGGTAGATATTCGTCAACTGGAAGATTTTTCGCAGAATGATCCGGATGCCTACTCGTTTTCCGGTGCCTTATGTAAAGCGAATCAAGGGTTAATGGAATTCGTGGAAATGTTTAAGGCCCCCATCAAGGTGTTGCATCCGTTGTTGACCGCTACACAGGAAGGTAACTACAACGCGACCGAAGGCATGAGTGCTATCCCATTCAATGGCACTATCTTAGCTCACTCAAATGAATCCGAATGGCAACAGTTCCGTAATAACCGGAATAATGAGGCGTTTCTCGATCGGGTTTATATTGTTAAAGTACCTTATTGTCTTCGAGTTTCTGAAGAGGTTAACATCTACGAAAAATTATTGGAGCACAGTTCACTGCGTGAATCACCCTGTGCACCGGATACATTGAAAATGCTTGCTCAATTCAGTGTGCTTTCACGTATGGCCGTGCCGGAGAATTCAAATCTGTATTCCAAAATGCGGGTGTACGATGGTGAGAATCTGAAGGACACCGACCCGAAAGCGAAAACGATTCAGGAATATAAAGACGCTGCGGGCGTTAACGAAGGAATGGATGGGTTGTCGACTCGCTTTGCCTTCAAGATACTCTCTAAAGTGTTTAACTTCGACGCTACCGAAATAGCCGCTAACCCAGTGCATCTGCTTTATGTCCTGGAAGAACAGATTGAGCAACAGCAATTTCCTCAAGAGCTTCACGATCGATATCTGTCCCACCTGAAAGAATTTCTGGCACCTCGGTATGTCGAATTCATCGGCAAAGAAATACAAACCGCTTATCTGGAGTCCTACTCTGAATATGGTCAGAATATTTTTGATCGCTATGTAACCTACGCGGATTTCTGGATCCAGGATCAAGAGTACCGTGATCCGGAAACTGGGGAGATTCTGAATCGATCTGCCTTGAATGATGAATTGGAAAAAATCGAAAAACCAGCCGGTATTTCGAATCCAAAAGATTTCCGGAACGAAATTGTTAATTTTGTCTTGCGTGCTCGAGCCAATAATGAAGGCCGTAATCCGAATTGGCAGAGTTATGAAAAACTGCGCGCTGTGATCGAGAAAAAGATGTTTTCCAATACCGAAGACTTGCTGCCGGTTATTTCCTATGCTGCGAAATCGTCAAAAGGGGACGAGAAAAAACATCAGGACTTTGTCCGTCGCATGGTGGAACGGGGCTATACCGAAAAACAGGTACGCTTATTGAGCGAATGGTATCTGCGCGTTCGTAAATCTTCGTAGCGGGTGATTCTATGATGAATACCTATGTGATTGACCGCCGCTTGAACGGTAAGAATAAAAGCGCGGTCAATCGAAAACGGTTTTTGGAACGGTATAAAAAGCACATTAAGCGCGCTGTGAACGAAGCGGTAAATTCTCGCTCGATTACCGATATGGAACACGGCGAGTCGATTTCAATTCCTGCGGATGATATCCGTGAACCTATTTTTGGCCACGGTCAGGGTGGACGGCGCAATATTGTCAATCCAGGTAATAAAGAATTTGTCTCCGGGGATCGCATTGCCAAGCCACCGGGCGGGCAAGGGTCAGGAAGTGGTAGTGGCCAGGCATCAAATTCTGGTGAAGGATTAGACGATTTTACTTTCAATATCACGCAGGATGAATTTCTTGAGTTTTTGTTTGAAGATCTTGAGTTGCCCAATCTGGTGCGCAAAGAGCTCAAGTCGATGGACGATTTTGTCTATCGCCACGCTGGATTCACCAATACTGGCGTTCCCGCGAAAATTAATGTCGTCCGTTCTCTGAAAAATGCTCACGCTCGACGCATTGCATTGAGCGGAAAATCCCGTCGTCGGTTGAAAGAAGTCAGCAAGTTGATCGAAGCCGAAGAAGCGAAAGATAAAACGCTGCGTAATAAAAACTTATTGCTTGATTTGATCGCGGAAAAAGAAAAACTGGAAACAAAAATCGGTCGCCTGCCCTTTATTGATGATTTTGACTTACGTTACAACCTCAGTGCCAAAGACCCGGTGCCTAGTAACGCTGCGGTCATGTTTTGTCTGATGGACGTTTCTGGTTCCATGACTCAGGCGACAAAGGATATTGCCAAGCGTTTTTTTCTGTTGTTATACATGTTTCTAAGACGTAACTACGAAAAAATTGAAGTGGTGTTTATTCGCCATCACACCAGTGCCAAAGAAGTCGACGAAGAAGAGTTTTTCTACAGTCGTGAAACAGGCGGCACCATCGTTTCCTCAGCCCTGCGCATGATGCAGGATATCGTTAAGGAGCGGTATCCGGCCAATGCCTGGAATATTTACGCTGCTCAGGCATCGGATGGCGACAATTGGAATGACGATTCACCCATTTGCCAGCGGATTCTGGAAAAAGAAATTTTGCCCAAGGTGCAGTATTTTTCCTATATCGAAATTACACCAAGAGATCATCAGGCGCTTTGGCACGCCTATGAGAATGTCCGCTCTTCATTTCCTAATCATTTTGCCATGGAGCAGATTGTCGATCAGAGCGATATCTTTCCGGTCTTCCGGCAATTGTTTCAAAGGAAGGTGACATGAGTAAAACCATACAGCCACCTAAAGACCCTCGTCATGAACCGATCACCACGTCCAGTGAGTGGACTTTCGCTCATATTCAGGAATTTGATCGGGTCATTGGTAACATTGCGCGGGAATACCGATTAGATACTTATCCAAACCAGATCGAGATCATCAGTTCAGAGCAAATGATGGATGCTTATTCTTCTGTTGGCATGCCGGTGGGTTATCATCATTGGTCATTCGGTAAACAGTTTTTACAGACGCAAGGGAATTACGAGCGCGGCTTCATGGGTTTGGCCTACGAGATTGTCATTAACTCGAATCCCTGTATCGCATATTTGATGGAAGAAAATACAATGGCGATGCAGGCGTTGGTTATTGCGCATGCCTGTTATGGACACAACTCATTCTTTAAAAATAATTATCTGTTTAAAACCTGGACCGACGCGACGGCCATAATCGATTACCTGGTGTTTGCCAAAGATTATGTCGCCAAATGTGAGAATCGTTACGGAGTCGAAACGGTTGAAAAAATTCTCGATTCTTGTCACGCATTGCAGAACTACGGGGTTGATCGCTACAAACGACCTTCACCCATTTCTGCCGCGGAGGAGCGAGCCAGACAGGAAGAGCGTGAGTCCTATATGCAACAGCAAGTAAATCTGCTGTGGCGCACCATTCCCATTACCAAAGAGGAAAGCGAGCAACAGAAAACGCGTCGTTTCCCGCAGGAGCCACAAGAGAATATTCTGTATTTCATTGAAAAAAACGCCCCCTTGTTGGAACCATGGCAACGAGAGTTGATTCGGATTGTTCGTAAGATAGCGCAATATTTTTATCCGCAACGGCAAACGCAGGTAATGAACGAAGGCTGGGCCAGTTTCTGGCATTATACGTTGATGAACACGCTCTATGATCGGGGTTATGTGAACGAAGGCTTTATGTTTGAGTTCCTGTCCAGTCACGCTGCTGTTGTGTATCAACCACCTTACGATTCTAAATATTACTCTGGGATAAATCCCTATACACTTGGTTTTAATATCTTTTCCGATTTGCGCCGTATGTGCGAGAAACCGACTGGAGAGGATTATGAGTGGTTTCCGGACATCGCGGGTAAGGATTGGCTCGATACATTGCACTTTGCCATGGAGAATTTCAAAGACGAATCGTTCATTCAGCAGTACCTGTCGCCTAAAGTCATGCGGGATATGAAACTTTTCTGCGTTTACGATGACGAAGAGTCACCGGAGTATGAGATAAAGGCGATACACGATGACCCGGGTTACCGTCAGGTTCGCTCAGCGTTGGCTGACCAGTACAATCTTAGTACGAGGGAACCGAATATTCAGGTTGTTAATGTAGATTTGCGGGGTGATCGCTCCTTGACCTTGAAACACACCCGTCACAATAACATTCCGTTGAACAAGGAATGTAATGAGGTGCTGAAGCATGTGCACCGACTCTGGGGCTTTGACGTACACCTTCATTCCTACGATGGTGATGAGTTGATGAGCAGTTATCAGATCCCTGAACACTTGAACGCGGAAGACGACAGCAGCCTGGAGAATTTACGTTATGTGTAGCTTGGCGAGTCATTTTGAACGATTTGGTGAATAGGGGAGGTGCATACATAGTTGTTGTTCAACGCATTGACTGAGGTATGATGTAACGCAGTGAAATTACCTCATAAGGGGTACGTGCTTGCAGCGCGGATCCATTAACATGAATACATTACACCGAGTGACCGTCTTCTAAGTGGTTTACCATAAGAGACTGTCACCTCGCATTTTGCGACAGGGTCCTGACTGGAAACGGCATGGCCTCCCGGATTTGGAAAGGTGATCGATGTTACAAGACACATTTGGGCGCCGGTTCTATTACCTGCGTCTCTCGGTAACGGATGTTTGTAATTTCCGTTGTACCTACTGCCTGCCTGATGGTTATCAGGGTCGGCCAGAAGACGCCTTTCTCTCGCCCGCTGAACTTGAAAAGACAGCGCAGGCGTTCGCCAGAATGGGCACTCAAAAAATTCGCCTAACCGGTGGCGAGCCCAGCTTGCGTCGCGATTTGCCCGAGATTATTGATCGGATTAACCGGATTGATGGCATTCAGACTCTGGCGCTGACCACCAATGGCTATAAACTCCCTCAACGCATTCAGGAATGGGCCCGTGCGGGTCTGTCGCAGTTGAATGTGTCGATTGACTCCCTAGATGCGCACCAATTTCAGCAGATAACCGGCCATGATCGGCTGGATGAGGTATTGGAAGGTATTGAGATAGCGCAGTCGCTTGGACTGAAGGTCAAGGTCAATTCGGTGTTAATGAAGGGAGTTAATGACGACCTTTCCAGCATTCTCGCCTGGCTTAAACAGACGCCGGTGACCTTACGTTACATCGAAGTGATGGAAACCGCAGATCAGCAAGTGTTTTTCCGTGAGCACCATGTCAGTGGCGGCGAGGTAAAAGAACGGTTATTGGCCGATGGTTGGCAGGCTGTGTTGCGCGACGTTGCAGCCGGACCCGCGCAGGAATTCTGGCATCCCCACTATGAAGGCAGAATTGGCCTGATTATGCCGTACAGCAAAGATTTCTGTGCCAGTTGCAATCGGTTACGGGTGTCCAGTTTAGGGAAGCTGCATCTGTGTTTGTTTGCTGAACACGGCATCGACATACGCCCCTATTTGCAGCCATCCGTGCCGATAGATGATTTGATCCATGCCGTGACCAATCATGTACAGGGTAAGTCCGCCGCCCATTCGCTGCAAAACCATATCAGCGGCGCTATGGCCAACCTAAGTCAGATCGGTGGCTAAATGTCGGCCAGTATTCTGTTACTCAGCGGTGGCGCGTCGACCCGAATGGGCCAAGACAAGGGCTCATTACCGTTTGCAGAAGCCGATCTGCTCAGCTGGCAAGAACAACGGTTTGCACAGGCTGGTTTCCACGTGGTCAGCCGATTGCCTGACGTTCATACCGGTTATCTTGGGCCTTTAGCAGGTATTCATTCTGCGCTTTGGCATTGCCCAACGGTGGCGAACTGGATTGTTATTCCCGTTGATATGCCCTTGTTGTCGATCGCCGCAGTGCGCTATTTACAGGCTCAGGGTACCCATCATCAGCGCCCAGTCAGTTTTGAAGGCTGCCCGCTGCCTCTGTTTCTACCCAAGACCAATCAGTTAACCCTCACTCTGGACCAGTGGTTAGAAGACGAGCAGGGCAAGCGCTCGGTGTATGCCCTGGTCAATGTGCTAAACGGCCTTTGGGTCAAGCATCCGGACGTGCAGAAAGAACTAACAAACATTAATACGCCATCCCAATGGCAACATTTTATTGAAGGAGTCAGCAAGGTATGAGTCATGCTGCAAAAGAGTTTGAAGCTTTGAATATCGCCGTATTAACCGTTTCTGATACGCGCGATGAAAGCAACGATACGTCTGGTGCTCTTCTGGTAGAACGTGCCATAGAAGCCGGGCACCGCATCAGCGAAAAACGCATCGAAAAAGATGATGTGTTCCAGATCCGCTATCAGGTCTCAAAGTGGATAGCGTCAGCCGATACTCAGGTTGTGTTGATCACTGGTGGAACCGGTTTTACCGGCCGGGATTCCACACCCGAGGCAGTATCTGTGTTACTCGAGAAGCAGGTCGATGGCTTTGGTGAGTTGTTTCGTCAATTGTCGTTTCAGGACATCGGGACATCAACGGTCCAGAGCCGGGCTCTGGCTGGGCTGGCAAACGGAACATTGGTCGTATGTATGCCAGGTTCGACAGGTGCCTGTCGCACCGGCTGGGACGGTATTTTGCAGCAACAATTAGACGCCCGACATAAACCCTGTAATTTTGTTATGCACCTGAAGCAGACCTCTACTGAGTTATGCGAGACCCGCGGATGAGCTCGTTCAGTCATGTAAACGCATCAGGTGAGGCCAACATGGTCGACGTGTCTGGCAAAGCCGTAACGACTCGTGAGGCGAGGGCAGAAGCCTATGTCTATATGAGCGAGTCCGCTATTGAGCTGATTCAGCGGGGTGATCATCACAAGGGTGATATTTTTGGAGTATCGCGTGTGGCGGGTATACAGGGTGCCAAACGCACCAGTGATCTGATTCCATTGTGTCATCCGCTGATGTTGTCAAAGGTAGCAGTAGATTTGGAACTACAAGCCGCGAAGAAACGCGTTCGTATAGAAGCATTTTGCAAGCTCGATGGCAAAACCGGCGTCGAAATGGAAGCCCTGACAGCTGCGTCCGTGACCGCGTTAACGCTATTTGATATGTGCAAAGCTGTCGACCCGGCCATGCGCATCGAAGGTCTTCGGGTGCTGGAAAAACTGGGCGGTAAAACCGGACACTGGCACGCTGGCGGAGAGCAACAACCATGAATACGTTTACCTTGAAATTTTTTGCCCGTTTGCGCGAAGAAACGAAAACAGACGCGCTGGAAATTCCGTTAGGTGAGGTTGCCAGTCTCGGTGAACTCAAAGAATATCTTCAGAAGCAGTACCCACATTGGTCGGGATTTTTAAGTGGAAAATTATTGTCTGCTGTGAATCAACAGATGGTGAATGACGATGTTCCGCTGCAGGCCGGAGACGAGGTGGCGCTGTTCCCGCCGGTGACGGGTGGTTAGCATGATTCATATCTCGGTGCAGACAGAAGACTTTAATGTTCAGGACGAATATGACGCTGTTTGTCAGCAAAACAACGACGATGGTGCCGTGGTTTTTTTTGTCGGGCGGGTTCGGGATCTCAATCAGGGTGACGCGGTTTTTTCCATGACATTGGAGCATTACCCGGGTATGACCGAGTCGGCTCTGGCCGATATCATCAGCGAGGCACAGCAACGCTGGCCGCTGAACCGGGTCAGGGTGGTGCATCGGGTGGGTCCGCTGCAACCGTCGGATCAGATTGTGTTTGTCGCAACGTCCAGTCCGCATCGGGAAGCCGCCTTCGCCGGGGCAGAGTTTATTATGGATTACCTGAAAACGCGTGCGCCGTTCTGGAAAAAGGAGTCAACGGACAAAGGCGAACGCTGGGTCGATGCAAAGGACAGCGATGCCAAAAAGGCTGACACATGGTAGCCGTGTACCGGCTGCTGTTGCTGTTGGTGCCCTGTTTGGGGTTGGCGCAGGAACAACTCAATATAGCGGTAACCGCCAGTTTTAAGCCCGTTTTGGAAGCGTTGGCAGACCCCTTCACAGAAAGTACAAATATTCAGTTATCGCTGTCATCTGCGTCCACCGGCGTTCTGTTTCAGCAAATTATTTCAGGTGCCCCTTTTGATGTTTTTTTTGCGGCCGATGTCGAACGCCCCCGCCTGTTGGTTGACCGACTGCAGTTACCGGCGAATGCTCGCCGCGATTACGCAATGGGTCAGTTGGTGCTGGTAATCAATAACACGGCGTTGAGCGGCATCGCTGATTTAAAGGATTACTCGAGACGTGTGATACATGCGAACCCCGCACATGCGCCTTATGGCTTGGCCGCGCAACAGGTACTCGATCGGGTCGGTTTCCGGGGCGAACGGGTTCTGGCCAATAATGTCACCCAGGCAAGGCAGTACTTGTCACTTGGGCTGGCGGATGTCGGCCTCATTGCTGCGTCGGTTGCTCAGGGTTTTGATGACGTTGTTGAACTGGACAGAACAGAGTACGATGCCATTCGTCAGCAGTTGGTGATCGTCAAACCTTCCAATAGGGTAGATGCCTTAATACGGTTTCTGGACACACCATTCGCCAAAGACATTATTCAACAACAGGGTTATCGATTGCCGGAATCCCCATGATTACCAGTGCACTGTTTCTGACATTAAAACTTGCCTTAACGACCACACTTTTCTTATTGATCATTTGCTTACCCCTCGCCTCATGGTTGGCCAATACCCGGTCCTGGTTGAAACCCTGGGTGGAGTCGGTGGTGGCATTACCCTTAGTGCTACCACCCACGGTACTTGGTTTCTATTTGCTGTTATTAATGTCGCCTCAGCATCCTGTTGGCGCATGGTGGCAGAGCACATTTGGGCAGACGTTGGCATTCAGTTTTTGGGGGCTGGTCATTGGTTCCATGGCGTACTCATTGCCATTCGTATTGCAACCGTTGCAGAGGACCTTTGAAGGTCAGGGGCGGCAAATATCTGAAGCCGCCTACACACTTGGGGCCAGCCCCTGGCGGGCTTTCTGGGATATTCGTTTGCCTTTGGCTCTGCCGGGCCTGGTTGCAGCCACGGTGCTCGGCTTCGCGCATACCGTTGGCGAATTTGGCGTCGTGTTGATGATCGGCGGGAATATTCCCGGCCAGACTCAGGTGTTGTCCATACTGTTGTTTGATCAGGTTGAAAGCCTCAATTATACGTTGGCGCATCAGATTGCCGGTGGACTGGTCGTCACCTCATTGTTAACCCTGTTTTCGCTGTACCGTTGGAACAGTCATGCCGCCGTGAGGGTGGGCTGATGCAGTTTGATATTCGCCATACCATCACAGCAAATAATACCTTGATCTGCCGGGGTGAGTTCAGTCCGGGTGAAAAGGTTGCCTTACTGGGTAACAGTGGGGCGGGAAAAACGACGTTGTTGCGCTTGCTCTCGGGACTATTACCTTCGACTCAAGGGGCGGTGACTGATGCCGGCGTCCCGATGGGTCATGGCTGGCAGAATCAGGTAACGCTGGTACATCAGCAACCGGTCATGTTTGCTCATCATACCGTTGCGCAGACCATCGCTTATGGCGCTAAGTATAACCGGGTGCATGCGTTGCCGATGTCGCATTGGCTGCAACGATTGGATCTCGAAGCGTTGACCGACACATCCTGCGCCAAATTATCTGGTGGGCAAGCTCAGCGAGTTGCGTTGCTGAGAGCGCTGGCCACTGGGCGCCGGTGGGTACTGTTGGATGAAGCTTTTTCTGCGCTGGATTCTGCACGGTTATTAGCTGCCTGCGACATTGTCGCGGATTATTGTCGGTTAACCGGGGCTGGCTTGGTGGTGGCCAGTCATCAGGAAGCACCACAGCGGTTTCTTTGCCAAAGCGCTTATCTTATCGACGAGAATGTCGGCCGGTATGAGGCTAACGTATTCAGCGCTTTGAACAGTCGTATCGAAGGGCAACTCTGGTCGACCTTGTACGTTACCGCTGATCAGATTGAACACGGATTTTTACGCGTTTGCCTGGGTGACGATCCCTTGTACGTGTCGCAGCCAGAACACTGGCAGGAAGGGCACGCACGAGTATCTATCGCCGCAGGTGATGTCAGCTTGGCCATTGGGGTTGAGCATCAGACATCGATGGTCAATCGCCTCGCAGCCACCATTATCGAGATTCGCCCCCGTGAGGATGATCGAATGCTTGTCTCTCTCGATGTTGGCGGTCAACTGTTGCGGGTGCTCATCTCACCATGGTCGTGTGCACGGTTGGGATTACAGCAAGGGCAAGCGGTATTTGCGGAATTTAAAGTGGGTGCGGTACAGTGGCACGGTCAATTATAGGGCCTGACCGGTCGTACTGAACGCTCCGGGCTATTTACTGGAAGGGAAAAATCAATCATGGAAGCACTTGCTGCATTTTTGGGGTTGCTGTTACTGCTGGCGCTCGGTTTCGCGCTGATCGGTGTCCCCCTGTTGTTACGGCGTGTTGGACAGTTATCGCATCGTCTTCAAACGTTGGAAACCAATCTGACTCGGTTGACGCATGCAACCGCCGTCGACAAGCCGGCCGAAAGCACATCACCTGTCCTTCAACCGACGCATCAGAAGCCCGTTGAAGAACCTCGTTCAACGCCGCCATCTTATGAATCAAGCGTTATCGATGCGCTGTCGGGTGGCGAAACATCGGAAACTGAGGGCTGGGCCAGTACCCGAGCAGCCGTAAAACCAGTACCAGCGGCGGATTCGGTTGATATCTATGTTGCCGTCAAAGATGAAAAAGCCGCCTGGTGGCAACCATTACTGGATCGTTTGTTGGCAATGAATGTCACGGCGCAAGTTGGTGCCGTAGTATTGATTTTTGGCGCTATTTTTTTGGGCAAGTACGCATCGGATATCGGAGTGCTGACGCTGCAGGCAAAACTGATTCTGATGGCCACGGCATCGGTTGTTTTCGCAGGAGGCGGGAGTTATCTCTATCAACGACAGCCCCTGTATGCGCAGATCATGCAAGGTGTCGGCTTCGCTGGCTGGTTAGTGACCCTGTTCGTCGCCCATGTGTTGTATCAGCAGATCCCGTGGTTAGTCACCTTGATTGCCGGCGTTTTTGCGGTCGTTTTAATTGGCTACCGAGCTATCCGGCAAGACAGTCAGTGGTTGGCCATGCTCGCCTTTCTGGGCGGGTTCATGACGCCGTTTATTGCCAGTTCTGAGGTGTCTTCATTGTGGCGGCTGTTTGCCTTCCTCAGTGTATTGAACGTGGCAGTTGTTGGTACCGCCTTGAGCAAACCCTGGCGCTGGCTGGTCCGAGAAGCCTACGTCGCCAGTTTCGGCTTGTTGGCTGCTTTAATGCTGGCTGAACACCTGCAAAACGATTTGAATCAGGCGTCTACGCAGTGGCCTATGTTGAGCTTCATTGGCGTAACATTAATGGCGTTTTCGATATTGGCCTGGCGTTGGTTAGCCACCCAGCAATTGGTGTTTATCCGACATGCCTCTGGTTTGCTTTTTGGTGTGCCCGCAGCGGCAACCCTGGCACTGCAAGCTTTGTTTCACGAATCCGCCGGAACAGTGGCGTGGTGTCTGGGGTTGGCCGGTCTTTGGTATGCCGGGCTCTTTCAGGTCAGTCGTCAGAAAACCTTGCTGGCCATTGCCGTTGTATTGGCTACCGCCGCCGTCCCCTATGCCTTAAGCGATAATCTGACCAGTTTAACTTACGCGATAGAAGGCGCAGCATTTGTTTATTGGGCCGTTCGTTTTAATCGACGTGTCGGTTTTGTGTGGGGATGTTTGCTGCAATTGGTGGCCGCTGCGTTTGCGTTTCATCTGTTTCTGGAAGCGGAGATTCGCGCGGATCATTTGTCGGTTTCCTGGCTGCTTTACGGGGCGATTACGCTTGCCGGTTTTAGTTCGGCCGTGTGGCTGCGACGGTACCGACAACCTTTTTCGGGACTGCAACAGTATCTACAAGGGGCGTTACTGGTTTGGTCTGTCTCTATCTGGCTCTACCAGTGGGCATTCTGGCTCAGTGAGCTCTATTCTATGCAGTACACGCTGTGGTACCTGACCTGGGTTGTTGCTGGGACCTTGGGCGCGGTGTTTGCTGCCGCCATTGTCTGGCGGTGGACGCTGCTGCGTCAGGGTTTGCCCTTGTTGCAACTGCTTTTTGTCGTGCTAGGCATGTATTTTTTAGCCGAGTACGCGGAAGTGGCGTCTGGGTTGAAACTTTGGGTTTTGGCTGCGTTGTCGGTTGGCCTGTTTGCGGTACGGGGTTATCAAGCAAAATCGGATCACGGATTGGCCGATTGGGATGCGTTAATCGTTTGGGTTGTGTTGCCTGCCTTGACCGCATTGTCGTTGTTTCATGCACCTGTGATTCAAACCGATTGGAATCTGATTTGGCTGATGGTTTTCCCATTGGTTATCGCTTTTTATCTGCAACGGGGGCTGGCACTTTTCTTTCAAGCCGGCAAGGTACGCCGTTTCAGCCGCGTGCTGTCGCTGCTGATTATCAGTGCACTCAGTCTGGCCACGTTGAGTCGGCTGGGCAATTACTCGCCTTTACCCTTCTGGCCTTTGTTGCACCCGCTGTTGCTAGCAGCGATTTTCTGTGCAGAAATTTTGTACCGCTTTATTCGCCGGCACCGCTTATTGCGACTGGTTTGGGTGATGTGGCTGGGGGCTGTTTTGACCATTGAACTTAATCGTTGGCTGTTTCATTACGCAGGCGTCGCTTTTAACGTGGATGCGTGGTTATCGTCAGCACTGACCCAAACAGTCTGGTCATTGGTCTGGACCGTTATTGGCGGTCTGTTAATGATCACTGGCGCACGACTGCAACCCAGCCGAAGCCGATGGATGCTCGGCGCATCGGTGTTGGGCATTATTGTTCTGAAGATGTTTGTTTTAGACTTGGCGCAGGTGGGTACGCTTTACCGCATACTGTCGTTCATTGGGGTCGGTGGTCTGTTGTTGGCCATTGGCTTCATTGCGCCAATACCGGACACCGCGCAAGGAACCCGGCAAGACGCCGCTGATGCTCAGAACACGGCACCATAGAGTGCAATGAATGCCGAAATTGAGCAGAGCACAAGTAACAGTGGCCGGAATCGCAAATCGACCCAGCCGCGGATGTTGATTCCTACGACATAACCCAAAAAGGCGACCGGGATAAAACTGAACCCGGTCAGCCACAAAGTGGTATTCATGACGCCTAGTAATTGATAACTGATCAGCGACGTTATGCAGCTGTACACGAAATAGATAGACAGATTGGCGCGTGTGTTATGGCTGGCTGCGTGTTGCATGACCAGAGCCATTGGTGGGCCACCAATGGAGGTGGTGGTACCGGTAATACCGGAAATAAAGCCCGCCAGCGTCAGGTTTTTCGCGGTTGCCGGGAAGGGCCTGGCAAAGGCGGTAACAAAAATGGCGGCGAAGACCATGATCGCGACCATAACCTGCAACATCTCCACAGGCATTAGCGTGAGTACCCATGCGCCGAGAATCGTGCCGGGTATTCGACTGATCATGGCGGGGGAGATATGTTTCCACTCGATGCCCGATCGCTGACTCAAGGCATTCTGCACGCTGAGCACCAAGGCGACAATGGTCATGATGACCGGTACCCATTCTGGGCGGAATAAGACAATGATCGGGGCTGCAATGACCGCCATTCCGAATCCCAGCGCTGTTTGCACGGCGCAACCCAGGAAAAGTGCGCCAGCGGCCAGCCACCAATAGAGATCAAACATTCATTATTCCTTCTGCTCCAAACCCGTATTCTCAATTCAGGCGCGAAGACTATCGTTGATCCTGAGTACATACAATGATTCCGAAACAGGCGATGCGTTATGCCATGAAGTGGCTATGATTTGGCCCAATTTTTAAGCAAGGTTTTTTGCTTTTGAGCCCTGGCTGACCGACTCAGGTTTGTTATGGGTTAATGCACAAGTGTATAAAATTCTTGCAAGTTTTAAGTGAAATCGGTAAAACCCCGTTTCCCTGATTTGGAGTGACAGTGTGAAATTTGTATTGCGAAATATTCTGGGTGCCGTTTCTATGGTGTTGTTGGTTATCCATACGTTGATCATCGGCATATTCGTGTTTTCGTCGATTATCTGGAAAGTGTCGCTGCCGGCAAAGCATCGAGGTAAATACGCCGATCCTTTTGTTGTCGGTGTTGCCAATGTCTGGCTTGCGGTGATTCTGTTCTGGTTGCGCCACGTATTGCGGATTCGTTTCGAGGTCGAAAACAACGTCGAGTTATCCATGAACCAGTGGTACATGGTGATTTCCAACCACCAAAGTTGGGTGGACATTTTCGCCTTATTTCATGTGACCAAGGGCAAAATCCCGCTGTTGAAGTTTTTTATCAAGAAGGAGTTGGCTAAGGTGCCGGTCGTCGGACAAGCCTGGTGGGCGCTCGATTATCCTTTCATGCAACGCCATTCACGTGCCTATCTGGCAAAGCATCCAGAAAAAGCGGATGACGATCTGCGAGCGACTAAAAAAGCCTGCGAAAAGTTCTCTCACAAGCCCACCAGTATCGTGAATTTCTTGGAAGGAACCCGGTTTACTCAGGAAAAGCATGACAAGCAAAAAGCGCCTTACCAGTACCTGTTGCGCCCGAAAGCCGGTGGGATTGCCTTTGCTATACAGGCGCTAGGGGAACGGTTTTCATCCATGATCGATACCACCATTGTTTATCAGGGGACGCCCCCCAGCTTCTGGGATTTGGCGTGCGGTCGGGTCGGTACGGTGCAGATGCATTTGCGTCACGTTGAAATTCCGCATCAGTTTCATACGATGGACTATCAACACAATCGTCAGGACAAGAAAGACTTTCAGCAATGGCTGCACGAACTGTGGTTAGTGAAAGACGCGCACATCGCGCAAATCAAAGCATCCTGATTAAAACGGAGGACGGGGCTGCTGCTCAAGCAGCCGCCGTAAGCGGCGACGAATCGCTGGAATAAAAGCGAACCCAAGAATCAGCCCTGAAAGCAGACCACCAATATGGGCCGCGTTGTCGACTGGGAGAATAAACCCCATCCCCAGATTGATCACCAAAATAGTGCCGACGCTCTTCAGCCACTCATCTCGCAATTCCTTACGGATGATGTTACTTAACAGTATCGCAATAAAAACGCCAAACAAGCCGAAAATAGCCCCGGAAGCGCCGGCACTGAACACATCTTTATTGAACGTGAAGCTGGCGGCACTAGCGATAATGCCCGTTACAAAATAGAGCCCGGCAAAATTGAAATACCCCAAGAGCGGTTCGATGATGCGTCCCAGAAACAAAATGGATACGCAGTTGAAAACTAAGTGCATTGGACCGAAATGCAAAAACAGGCTGCTGATAAACCGCCACCATTGTCCCTGTTCTACCCAATTGGAAAAATTAGCGCCAAACCAATACATACTGGCCGGGCTGAATTGAGTAAAGGATAGATTGGCAATGGAAAAGGCAATAAACACCAAAATATTGGCCGCGACGAGTGTCGGGCTTACTTTGTAGCCGGGTTCGGGTTTTAGCAGATTCATGAATACTCACAGCGGTAGATAGCGATACTGGCTTTTGGGTCACTATGGTAGCGCTTTCCGATGGATACAACGGCCAGAGTTCAGTCTTACATCAATGTTACAAACGTCGAAAAAATAGTCAGGGTCTGCTAGTATTACCGGTCGAGTTACGTTTTAGCGAACAGTTATGAAACCGGTACGAACAAAAAAAGATCTGCAGGCTGATCTGCAAGCGCAGGTAGAGGCGTTTTTGTCGCATGGGGGCAATATCCGGCAGGTAGAGCGTGGTCAAAGTGGCTTGTCGCATGAAAAGCCTTGGATCAACCCCTTTAAATCGGGTGAAACCGAAAAGGCGGCCAGCCGAACGCCGCTCCCGGATGTCGTCGCTGCTATTGACGCCCGTAAACAAAGTAAAAAGAAACCCACGCCGAAACGACGTAAGCCGGAAAAAATCTGGATACTGGATGATTTTGGTGAGCCCGTGCGTTGGGTCTGGTCTGACCAATCTTAGTTCCTGCGCAGTGACGCTCGTTCTTTAGTTTCACCCTATAATTTTCTTCGTTGCACTTGGTATCATGCACGCAAAACCTGTTGGATACCTTCATGAAAGCGAATGCCGCTGATTACAAAGTTGTCATACTTGCCGCATGCGGCCTATTGATTCTCTCTTTCGGATACCGCGCCGGTTTCGGTTTGTTCTTGCAGCCGCTGAGTTTGGCGCGAGGCTGGGATCGCGACGTGCTTTCGCTGGCGTTGGCCTTACAGAACTTGGCCTGGGGAGTGATCGCAGTCTTTGCCGGGGGGTTAGCAGACCGCTTCGGGAATTTAAAAGTGTTACTGACAGGCGTCCTGTTGTACGCATCCGGGATGTGGGGAATGGCATACGCTCAAACACCGGCGCAGATTATCCTCACTGCCGGTATTCTGGTTGGCGGCGGTATTGCAGGGACTGCGTTCGGGATTGTCTTGCCTGCCATGGTTCGTGCCGTGCCTGAAGCCAAACGGGGTTGGGCTCTAGGAGTCGGTACCGCGGCCGGCAGTTTCGGGCAGTTTCTCGTGGTGCCGATCATGCAATGGTTGATTGAATCCGGGACGGTGTATCCAGCCATCCGGATGTTGGCGGTGTCAACGTTTATGATGGCCTTGCTGGCCATCCCGCTGGCGCCATTCAGCGGGGCTAACGAGGCAAAATCGAGCGGTCAAACAGTGTCAATGTGGGCGATCCTGGTCCGCGCTTTCCGGCTTAAGTCATACACGCTGCTGGTGTTTGGATTCTTTGTTTGTGGTTTTCACGTGGCGTTTATCACCGTGCACATGCCTGGATATGTTGTCGATCTGGGGTTCGCGCCCTCTGTTGGTGCCTGGAGCATCAGTCTGATCGGACTGTGCAATATTGTTGGAGCTTATTACGCAGGCGTTAAATCACAGACTTTGCCTAAGCATCGAATATTGGTGGCAATATATTCACTGCGCGTAGTGGCCATTAGTTTCTTTTTGGTCTTGCCTGTAAGCTTGGTGTCCATTCTGGTGTTCAGTGCTGTAATGGGTTTCCTCTGGCTGGCCACGGTGCCACCCACATCTGGGTTGGTGAGTGTGTTTTTCGGTACTCGCTACATGGCGTTTCTTTACGGAATCGTCTTTCTTAGCCATCAATTGGGCAGCTTTTCGGGCGTCTGGTTGGGAGGTTACCTGTATGAAACGACCGGTAGCTACAATGGCATCTGGTATGCCGGTATTGTGCTCGGTATCTTAGCGGCGATGTTGCATTGGCCTATTCGGGAAGCCGACGCGCAAGAGTCCTTGCAGGTGGCGTAATCGTTGCATAATTTGTTGCTCTGACGCAATGTAACCGGTCATTTATGACAAGATTAATAAATTTTTCATGAAAATGAATTATCCTTTGCGAGATCGCTTGACAAGGAAGCTGAAATTGATCAGTTTACAAAACTTGAGCAGTTGGTCGATTATTTAAGTCGGCCTTAAAATAATTCAAAAAAAGATAGCTAAGGAAGGGTAAAGCTCAGCCTCACGTCAGCTACATTACCTGAACGGCACCCGTCGCATCAGGGCATGGCAGTACGTAAACAGTGACTCCACAATAAACTAACCAAATTCGTTGTAGAACGTTGAAAGTTACAATTGAGAATGAATATTGATGACTTTTAAAATGGTGATAACGAAAACGGAGATAAGAATGAAAATCTGGAACAAAACGTCCGTAAGCCTTTTGGCGGCATCCATCGCATTAAGTGGGTGTATGACCATGGGTCCTGCCTATGAGCAGGACAAAGAATATCAACTGACTATCTTGCACACGAATGACCATCACGGTCGCTTCTGGCAGAACAGCAATGGCGAATATGGTATGGCAGCGCGAAAGACGTTGATCGACAATATTCGTGCAGAAGTTCAACAGGCCGGTGGTGAAGTTCTGTTGTTGTCTGGTGGTGATATTAACACCGGCGTACCTGAATCTGACTTACAGGACGCTGAGCCAGATTTCAAAGGCATGACCATGCTGGGTTATGACGCGATGGCCGTTGGTAACCACGAATTTGATAATGCGCGTGACGTGTTGATGAAGCAAACTGAATGGGCAGACTTCCCATTCCTTTCTGCAAATATTTTCGAGAAGGGCAGCAAAGATACCTTGTTTCCCGCGTATGAAATGTTCGAAGTGCAGGGTAACCGCATCGCAGTCGTCGGTTTCACCACGGAAGACACCGTGAAAATCGGCAATCCTGAATACACGGCAGACCTCGACTTCAAATCTCCAGTGGAAGTGGCTGAAAAACTCATTCCTAAGCTGAATAAAAAAGCTGACCTGGTGGTTGCTGTGACACACATGGGCCACTACGACAACGGTAATTACGGCGGCAACGCTCCAGGCGATGTAACATTGGCTCGCGCAGTGAGCGGAATTGACGTAATCGTCGGTGGTCACAGCCAGGTGCCTTTGTTTGAGCCGGATGTTCAGAACGGTACTTTGATCCTGCAAGCCCACGAATGGGGTAAGTACGTGGGTCGACTGGATCTGACCATCAAAAATGGTGACATCGTTGCGTCTAAGTACCGCCTGATTCCTGTCAACCTGAAAGACCGCGTGAAAGACGCTGAAGGCAACAGTACGTATGTGTTGAAAGAAGCTGAAATTCCTGAAGATCCAGCCATGCTAGCCCTGTTGAAGCCATACCAGGATAAGGGTGCGGAATCGCTGAACGTAGTAATCGGCACTTCTAATGGTAAATTGGTTGGTGAGCGGGCCATGGTGCGCAGCAAGCCAACGAATTTGGGTGTCCTGATTGCGAAAGCGCAAATGGAAAAAGCCAAGGCCGATGTTGCTATCATGAACTCTGGTGGTATTCGTGCGGATATGGCAGAAGGCGACATCACCTATAAAGATGTTCTGACAGTTCAGCCTTTCGCCAACATCCTGACCTTCGTAGACCTATCAGGTGTTGAATTGATGGAATATCTGAAAGTGGCGATCAGCAAAGAAGCGGGCAGCGGTGCGTTTGCTCAGTTCTACGGTGTTGAAATCATCGCTACCAATGGTGAGATTAATTCTGCGGATGTGAACGGTGCGCCAATCGACGCAAATAAAACTTATCGTCTGGCGATTAACTCTTTCATGGCGTCAGGTGGTGACGGCTATCCGAAAGTCAGCGATCACCCGAACTTCGTGAACACAGGTTTTGTTGACGCTGACCTGCTGGCGGAATTCATCAAAAACAACAGCCCGATCAAGGTTGAAGATTTTGACCCAGGTTACATGATCGATCGCATGTAAACGCGACTGTCTTTTCAACATCAAAACCGGCGCCCTGTGCGCCGGTTTTTTTTGCCTCTTATATCGTCCTTGTAGGGTGGTTAGGGTTTGTTTTTCGAATGCCAATCGTCAACTTACTGAGAAAAATCAATACCGATGTTTTGATAATTCACTTATCGTAACCCCAACCGCCATTGCGGATGGATAGAGCGTTGTAAAGGAAAGTCGTATGTATCGAGTACTGGTTCATTTGAATGTGATTGACTTTAATCGGCTTGCGGAATTTGAAGATCAGGCTGCTGACATCATGGCGGACTATGGTGGTCAAATCCGCGATGCTTATGAGGTGACTCGGCAGGGGATTGGCCCGGGAACGGAAATACATTTGGTCGAGTTTCCTAATGAAGACGCTTTTCAACAGTATCGATGTGACAATCGTTTGTTAGCTTTGGCATCACTGCGCGACTCTGCCATTGTCGGAATGAGCGTGCAGCGGTTGGGTGCACAAAAACAATACGGCACATCGCAGCATTAACCAAGACGGATTGTGACGTTACCGGATAGTAGACATTTTCTGGAGGAAAACGAAATGAAAGCTGCACAGCACACCCGCTATGGCGATGAGCAGAACCTGCATCTGCTGGAACTGGCGCCTCCTAAGCCCGGTCCAGATGATGTTGTTTTAAAGGTGGTCGCCACCTCAATTAACGCCAGTGACTGGGAGTTTCTCAGCGGTACTCCAGCCTACTCGCGAATCATGGGGCTGACCAGACCCCGTAAAGTCGTGTTGGGCTCGGATATTTCCGGGATCGTAGTTGCTGTGGGCGCAAACGTTAAAGAGTTTGCGATTGGTGATGAAGTGTTTTGTGATAATTTCGAAGTCTTCGGCGGGTTTGCCGAAATGGCGCGGGTTCCTGTCGGTAAGCTTTTGCGCAAGCCTGCCACCATCAGTCATGTGCAAGCCAGTGCGATTCCACAATCGGCCGTGATTGCGCTACAGGCATTGCGTAAGTACGGTGATGTTACTGCCGGTCAACAGGTATTAATTAATGGCGGTGGGGGCGGGGCAGGCAGCTTCGCAATCCAGTTTGCCAAACAGGCGGGCGCGCATGTGACCGCTGTCGATCATGCCAACAAGCTTGCTTTTATGTCAGAGCTGGGTGCCGATTCCGTTATCGATTATCAGCAGCAGGATGTCACACATGGTCTGCAACGCTTTGACAAGATAGTTGATTTTGTCGGTCATCATTCTGTCCGGGATTACTTCCGAATTTTGCAAGCCAACGGCAGTTATGTGATTGTCGGTGGTTTACTGCGTGATATTCTGTCCACTTTGACGTTGGGTTCCTTGTTGACCTGGGTATCTGGCAAGAGAATGAGCATCTTAGCGCATCAGCAAAATGCGACCGATATCATGTCGGTGGTCCGCCAGGTTGAACAGGGCAATATCCGCATTTGTGTTGATCGAACCTATCCTTTGCAGGATATTCGTTCTGCTTTTCAACATTTTCGTGAGCAGAAGGTTCTGGGTAAAGTGGTTATCGAAATTGAAGGGAAGTATTGATGTACATACGTGATGTGTTCGCACAAAAAAATCCAGAAAAACTGAGGCAATGCATGCAGGCCAATCCGTTAGCCATGCTGGTGGTGAATGGTGATCCATTTCCTCAGGTTTTTCATTTGCCATTGCTTGTTTCCGGCTCTGGTGAGCAGATGCAGTTACGTGGACATATAGCACGGGCTAACCCGTTGACTCAGCTGCACGGAGTTTCAATGTTAGCGGTATTTAATGGTCCGGATGCCTACATTTCACCAGCTTACTATGCCTCAAAGCAATTGGACCCGAAAGTGGTACCCACCTGGAATTATGTCACCGTGCAAGTACAGGGTAGGTTGGTATTGCATGAAGAACCCGAATGGAAGCTGGCATTGCTGTCGGAGTTGACGCAACAACATGAACAGCACCGCCGTGAACCTTGGCAGGTGACCGATGCACCGTCGGACTACATTGAAAAATTGAGTCGCGCGATTGTGGGCGTTGAGATCGCTATTGAGCAAATCCAGGGCAAATGGAAAGTCAGTCAGAATCAACCGGAACAAAACAAACAAAGTGTGGCCCGGAATTTAGCGGAGCAGGGTACAGAGAAAGCGAGTGCGATGTCGTCATTGATCTGACGTTAAAAATAAAAGGGAAACGCAAACAGGAACGGGCACAGAAGTGCCCGTTCTCATTTTTTAATTAGCGCAGGTAAGTACCGTTGACCCCAACTTTACCGGCCCCGTTAAGGACATACACGCCGATTGAATAACTGTTGACGTTAAAGGAAATAACACCGTTGTTGACCACGAGTGTGTTTCCAGTCACAGCATCTCGGTAGGTGCCGTTGCGTACGCCACTGACTGACACAGAACTGCCCGAACCCGTTGCCAGCCCGACCACTGCATAACTTTCACCCTGATTATAGTTACGGACAAAGCTCATGCCGGAACCCCATTCACTAACGTTTTCCATCACACCTTTTTGCAACGCAGGCACCGCTGAACGGATTTGATTCAGACGCTTGATGTGCTGATACAGTTCATGATTTTGCGCTTGGGCTTTGTTATCCAACACCGGACCGAAGTAAGCGCGCCCGGTATCCGATATAACGTCGTTGTTGCCTTGAATGTCCTGTGGCATACCAGCCTGGAACATGACTTCTTCGCCATAATAAAGTGTCGGTATTCCGCGAATCGTCCAGAGCACGTTGTAGGCTAATGCTGCATTTGCCTGTTCGCCGCCAAATCGGTATTTAAAGTCGTTGTCTGGACCGACATCATGATTCTGAAAAAACGTAACCAATTCCGTCGGGTCGGCATAAGTCCAGTCCATCGCTAATGCGCCACCGATACCACTGAGGGAACCTTTGGTGACATTGTCCCGGAACGTTGAAAACAAGGGGAAGTCAAACACAGACAGGTTCGAATCGCCGCTTGGGTTTGATGGATCCTGCCCGGAGCGGGTATACCACCATGGGCGGATTGCAGCGGGACCATTATCGTTGGCAATTTCCGAACCAAAACCAAGACCTTTGACCAGCACTTCACCGAAGACAAAGGTACCGGGTTTATGCGCTTGCCAATGATGAACGTAGCTGAGTAGCTCATCTCGTTCAACGTGCTTGGCTGTATCCAGGCGAATGGCATCTACGCCCATGTCGAGATACATCTCAATGGCACCGTTCATATAGTCTTTAACGTTCTGGTTTTCCGTCGCCAGGTCAATGGTGTCTCCGGCCATGTGTTTGCGTTGCAGAGAACCTGGGTTTTCCCAATCCCCGCCTGCCATGAAGCCATCCAGGTGATACCAGGTTGGATCGAGCGTATTTGCGTCGATGCCAAAGAATCGATTCGCGTCATAACCGGCTAGCGGCACAGTAATACCCGTTTTCGGATCGACCAGCGGCACGATACCGTCCGGGTCACTGTTGTGGCGCTCACGAAACCAGGCTGGTGCGACGCTGTTGTCGTTATCGTCACGGTTTGCACGTTGATAGTCACCCAGGTTACCGAAGTAAGGGTCGTTAATCATGTCTCCCTGTTCGGTGCCTGCCTCGACATAGTATTTAATGGGCAGATGATCGATCCAAACTTCATCGCGGATACCGTACTGACTGGAATGGTTGATCACAACATCCTGGACCACCTTTAAGCCGAGGGCATGCGCCGCATTGATGAAATCCTGATACGTGCCGCCGTCGGATTCAAGACGCGGATCGACGGTAAACCAGTCGTAGGCGTGATAGCCGTGATAGTCCAAGCCAGACCGGTTTTCAACCGGTGGCGTTACCCAGATGGCGGTAAAACCGAGGTCTTTGATGTAATCCAATTGCGCAATCAGGCCTTTAAAATCTCCACGCCATTGGGGGTCTCCCAGTTCAATTCGATCCCGGTTGTAATAGTTATTGGAAGCGTCGCCGTCGTAAAAACGGGCGGTCATCAGGAAATAAATTGTTTCTTCACGGAAGTCGACGGCAGCCGTTTGGTTAGGGTCAATCGTGTATTCAAATTGCTGTCGTGCTTCGTTGCCATTTTCATCAATGGCCAGCGTTCGAATGGTGAGATCAACGCCGGGATTGACGACATCGTTTACGGTTATGGATTCGCCCGCATAGAGACTGGCGTTGACCGTCGGTTCACTGCCGTCGAGTGTGTAGTACAGTTGTGGCGAAACGTCCTGATTGTCGGTAATAATGAGTTGAACGTTTTGCGGGGTTGTGAAAGTCCCCGTATTGGGCGTGCTCATTACCCAGGGAGGCTGGGTATCTTGGGCGTTAATGGGTGTCGCGGTAATGGCTTTGCTGCTGGCGTTGAAGGAGATGGTGTATGTCGCGAAATCCGTGACGATGACATCCTGACTCGGGTAGTTTTCGGTCCAGTCTGCGAAATGGTCAATTTTGAAGCGTGCGTTGCTGTCTTCACCGTTAAAGGTCACGTCCAGCTCGTACACGTCATTGCCAACATAGTTCATCACAGAGGCTGACCAGCCGTTGGCCGTACCTCTGAAATACCAACGGTCGACAGGGGCAGGTTCAATAATGTAGTTAAACGATTGCACTTGTTGGTTGCCGGATGCGTCAATCGACAGAGTGCGAATGGTCAGGTCAATGCCGTTATCAACGATGTCCGAGACCAGAATAGTCTCGCCATTGTAAACGGGTGATGATTCCGTCACCGCGCTGCCGTCGGTGGTGAAATGGAGAATCGGTTGGGTATCCTGATTGTCGCTAACGCTCAAGCTCACCGTTTGACCGGTGCTGTATGTTCCAGCAGCAGGGCTAGCTTGCGTTTGCGGCGCCTGTACGTCCACACCGTCGACTTCGGTTGCAGTCACAGTAAAGGTATTCGCGTTGAATCGTATGTCGTATGTGGTCAGATCGTTAACGACATAGTCTTGTGCAGGGTAGTTTTCGGACCAGTCAGCGTAGTGATCAATTTTAAACCTGGGGTTCGCATCTTCACCATTGAAGGTGACTTCCAGTTGATACAGATTGTTCCCCAGGCTGTTCATTGGTGTGGCTGCCCAACCGTTGGCGGTTCCTCGGAAAAACCAGCTGTCTTCGGTCACAATCGAGTCGCAATTCGACACCGGTGTGGTGGTGATTGCGTGAGTGGTGCTGTTGAAGGTAATGACAAGGGTCGTATTATTGCTGACCGTGACATCGGCAGTGGGATAGTTTTCACGCCAGTCACCAAAGCGGTCAATTTTAAAGCGCGGTCCGCCGCCGCTGTCGCCACTTGAAAACACTTGGCAGGTACTGAAGGAACCGTCGCCATTATCTGTTAGGGGCGAGGTAGCCCAGTTATTTGCCGTGCCCCGGAAAAACCAGTCTGCCACGGCCAGTTGGCTGAGGAGCACCATGCTCAACAGCAAAAATATTTTTTTCATCGTAATTCTCTTTTTTGTTTTTTAGGTGTGATGGAAGGCGCCCGCGAACGGGCGCTCCATAGTATTAATCTTGATACAGGATGGTAACGGCTGTGCCTTCAACGCCAATTGAGCCGCTGACTGTCCGGCCATTGCCAGCCGCAGGGTTGTTCTGTTCAACCGCCACTTTCCAGTTGCCGGAGGGCAGTGGATAATTGAAGTTGCCACCAGAAGCGTAAATCACCAGAATGCGGTTCCAGCTGTCTCCATTGGCGGCAGCGTTGATGTCGGTGACGAGAACGTCGTTCGCGTAACGGATCGTTGTCACGTTTTGATTGATTTCGTCCCAGGTGTTCATCCTGAAACCCGGGTGGTTTTTGCGCAGTTCAATGAGCTCTTTGTAGTAATTGAAAACGTCTGCGTTATCGAGCTTCCATTGCCAACGAATTTTATTGACCTCGTCCGAAGAACGGTACGAGTTGTGGTCACCTTGTTTATCGCGCATCAGCTCCACGCCGCCATGCAGGAACGGAATGCCCTGCGCAGTTAGAATCATGCCGTTGGCGTAATTGTGAATACGACGCAGATAACCACTGTTGTGCGAAATACCGTTTAGGTCCGCCCATTCCAGAATTTTATCGCGCAAACTCAGATTGTCGTGCGCGGATACATAGTTAATCGATTGCTCTGGGTCAGTGGCAAACATCGGATCCCATTGATCAATCACTTGCCACGGGCTATTGCTGTAACGGATTGAGGCTCTTGATCCGAAATCCATTTGCCAGATTTGCCCTTGGTTGAAGGCAAAGCCGCCCCCCGAACCACTGTCATTCGCGCCTTTGATTGCTTCTCGGTATTTCGGGTTAAACACGCCGACATGCGCATCGGCTTCGCGTGCGATGGTGCCCAAACGAACCCGTTGCGCATCGCGCGGGTCACTGGCATAACCATTCCACGGTTCACCGTAAATTAACAGATTGCGGTCTGGGTACGTTGCATTCAGGTGACGTCCCCAATCGCCGAATTCGTCGTGATCGAATATACCCACCAGATCAAACCGAAAACCATCAAGGTTGTATTCTTCGAGCCAATATTCCAATGAATCCTGAATCATTCTGCCAACCATCGGGACATTGGCATCAATGGAATTTCCGGTGCCACTGAGGTCCAGATCGGTATAGTACTGATTGGAAATCGCTTCGAACATTTCGAAGTCGTAAGTGTGGTTGTACACCACATCCATGACTACACGTATCCCTGCTTTGTGGAATTCGTTCACCATGGTTTTCAACTCGCGTGCTCGTTTATCATAGTCTTGCGAGATGCTGTAGCGTTCTTCGGGCACATTATAGTTACGCGGATCGTAACCCCAGTTGTAGCAGCTGGTGTCGTTAACATCCGGGCACGAGGCGAAATCGTAAAAAGGTAGAATCTGTACGTGGGTAACGCCCAGTTCTTTCAGATGATCGATCCCGGTCGCTACCGTTTGATACCGGGTGCCGGCTTCGACCATACCCAGGAATTTACCACGCTTCTCGGCAGAAACGCCGGAGCTGGCGTCGATGGTGAAGTCTCTGACATGAATTTCGTAAATGATCGCGTCTTCACGTTCAACGAGGGTTGGTCGGTCGGCCCATCCTCCGACCGGGTCTGAACGGTTCATATCCATGACTAAATTGATGTCTTCATTGGGCACCGCCATCTTGCCGTAAGGATCTCGAACCTGAATGCCACCCACTTTAAAGTAGTAGGGCTTGCGGTGAAGGTCTCCATCGACACGCACTGCGTAAACTTGACTGTAGCCGAGCTGGTCCTGTATTCGCGGCATCGGGTAGTCGACGCCATCCAGGTTCAAGACCACATTGGCCGTTTCGGGCGACCAGATAGCAAAGGTTGTGCCCTGCGCGTCGTATTCCGCCCCCAAACGCTGAATAGACAGCGAATTCGTGACGGTCTCATTGACGCTAAACGACTTTTGTTGGGTATTGAAGCAGATGTCAAAGGTTTTATTTGCACTGACCAGGTAATCTTGCGCTGGGTAGTTTTCACTCCAGTTGGCGAATCGATCCACTTTAAAACGTGGACCGCCATTATTGTCGCCGTTGGCAAAGGTCTGTGTTGTGCAATAGTTTATGTTGTCCTCGGTGGTCAGTGGCGTCGTGTTCCAGCCATTTGGTGTGCCACGGAAATACCAGTCTGCGCTGGCAATGCTGGTGAACCCAGCCAAGGTAAAAATAAAAATTGAAATGCGTTTCATAATGCCCTCGTTATTGGATTTGTTTGAGCACCAACAGTGTCTTAGATTGTTCAGGAGCTGTATTCCTCCAGGCCAGACGTAAATTGTTACAAGCGGTATGAATGGGCACTGCGTCTAAAAAAATCGCGCGACATTTTCTGCAATACAGACATATTTTGAAGGTTGTCTACCGTCTGAGTTTTCTGCGGCTGATGTAAAAAATTCGCGGTAACCCAGTGAACAAGCAAACGGGTTCGATAGGAGAAGGTAACATCAACGCTTGAATTTCACTGTGTGTGATCGTGGTTGTTCACAGGTCATCAGATCTCATCAACAGAAGGAAATGAAAACAAGACACACGATCCAGCGATCGCGGACTGTAACCCCCTGTGACGAATTACGCCCCCGGAGGAGGAATACAAGCATCACTCGACGAACCTAAAGTGACCCCCGATAAGGGAGCAAATACCGTTATTTTTTTGTAGAGGTTTGCAGATCGTGTATTCCGTAAAGTTCCAACCGATCCATGTTGCAGGGAAAAGAGTTTATCGACCTTTAGTGCAGCAGATACTGGATGATGTGCGTCCATTGACCCTGGTGTCGGCACCAAGAGGCTTTGGCAAATCTGCCTTGGCATTGCAAGTATATGAACAGGCAAGTTCCGAACGCTTGTGGGTGAATGCTGGGCAGTATGCCGACAGCCATGAATGGTCATCGTCTCTGTTGCAAGATATCGCCGTGAGGCTGAATCTGGATACGACAACCGACGCGGTGAGTGGCAGTTGCGCAGCACAGATACAGCAATGGATCCAAATTATCGCGGATGCTCTGAATGCTCGTCAGGGTACCTTCCTACTGGTGATCGATGGAATATGCAACACACAGTCAAATAGTCTGCTGCAAGCGTTTGTCGATATCTCTGCGTTGATTGCTTCCCGACATTGCATTGTATTGACCGTACGGGAAGAGCTTAATGAGTACCAGGGATTGCTCCGCGGGACACCCTCGTGTCGGGTGGTGACTGCCACAAAACTTAAGTTCACGAATGCAGAGGTGGCTGATTTAATTCCACTGTCTTTGCGCAATCAGGTTGATCTGATGCACTTGCTTGAACGTTGCCACGGTTGGCCAGCTCTGGTCGGATTTGTGTTGCGCGAATATCAACCTGGGAAACCGGTAGCCGAGTTGGAGCAGCAAATTCTGCAAACTATCCACGACAGTGTGAAATCCTATTTTTCAGCAGAGTTCATATCATCGGTTGCGCCTTTGTCGCAAATAACCCAGTTTGATGAAAGCCTGTTTCGCGCCTTTGATCATAAAATCACCGGATTCGTGTCGCGGCTGGTGGTGGCTGGTTTTCTCGAACAGACCGATCGTTTTGGCTTCGAATTTCATTATCGTTGGCCCTGTCTGATCCAAAAGGTACTACAGGCCGCCGTCAGTGAGCAGACGGAGACACTTTTTTCACGGTTGCGTCTACTGGCGTGGGCAGACAGCCAGCAACGTTGGTCGGACTCGCTGTATCTGGCTTTAGCGGTCGATACGCCAGAGGCCATTCGTCGTCGGTTAGTGGCGACAGGGCGGCGTGTACAGGAGGCGGGGCAGGCGCTGTTGCTGCGTAAAGTGTTAACGTCCATTCGTTGGGAGGCTGATTTAACGGCCGACGATTCACTGGAGTTACTGTTTATCGACCTGGCGGCCTATTGCATGCGACCGGTCGCTATTTTGGCTGACAAGATTCACCATTCATATCAGATTCTCGAACAGTTGCCGGTGGCGAAACAACGCATCTATGCCACCTGGGTAGAGTGTGTTGAAGCGCAATTGGCCATGCGAGAAAGTGCCACAGATCGTGCACATGCGTTGGTGCCAGGCATTCGCAAGCATGTTAACGAGCTGCCTCCTTATTATCGAGCGCAGGCCTACTCTGTACTTGGAGAGCTGTCACTGATGGCAGGTGAGCTATCGCAGGCGACGGACTATTTTAGTTTGGGAGCCGACATAGCAGAGCGAGATCGATGGCCATCGTCTCTACTCTGGCATAAGCATCAACTGGCACAAGTGTATTCACTGGCCGGGCAAACAACGCTGGCTGAGCAGGTGCGTTTCACGGCTATTCAGTTAGCCAGAGAAATGAACGCCACGCACTTGTTTCCGTATCGATGTTTGATGCGCGCGCATTGTGAATGTTTGCTCAATGAGTTACGGGTCAGGGAGGTCGAGCCGTTTTTACGTGAACTGGAACAAGCCTCGGTTCTGTTGAATGATAATGACGCGCTGTCTATTAACCTGATCCGTCTCGAATTTCACCGGCTTAGTTGTCTGTTGGATGGTCAGTACCGCAGTGACATTCAGAACACGGTTGGCGCGATTGAGCGCGCCCTGCTGCATCGTCATCACCCTCATGTGGTGGTTCGGGCCGAGCGCAATCTGTTGAATTTCTGGTATCAGTCCGAGCAAATTCACTTGATTGCCCAATGGTACCGTCGCCAATCCATTGTCGGGTTAGATATTGCGGGTCCAGATCATCTGATTCATCTGCGGAACCTGTTTTTTGCGCATTTGGTTTTACAGGATTTTGATATTCTGGCAGATCGTAAATGGGTGCTGTTTACGGCGCAGGAAATGCGCCGCTGGTTGCGTTGCTGGCCGAGTCTAGCGCCCGCGCCTGTGTTTTTACTGGCATTGGACGAGTCCGTGGATGATCCCGTGCAGAGCCGGGAATGGATGTCATTGGCGCTGGGTATGTTCAGCCAGAGTAATACGTTGGCAGAACCGTTAGCCTATCATTCCAGTTGGCTGGAACCGTTGCAGCAAAACGAAGTTCCCCTGCAACGCTATCAGGCGACGTTTATGTCGCGGTTGAATGCGATCTGGGGCAACCGGGTGAAATACAGCATTGTGCGGGATGCGGATGAACAACCGAATAGTGCAGCTCATGTTGGGTTGTCACCACGCGAATGGCAATTGTTGCAAAATGTGGCGCAGGGTATGAGTAATGAAACCATTGCCGAGCATCTGAACTTGAGTGTGGGGACGGTAAAAAACCAGTTAACCAAAATTTATCGAAAATTAGGCGTAACCGGTCGCGGCGCAGCCCGCTCACGTTATAAGTCTTTTGCCGAGTCTGCCTAGAATTTCACGAAGTCGCTCAAAATACAGCCATACCCAACGCTGGCCTGACCTCCAGATAAGTAGGTTTCGGTAACATTTTTTGACCACAGTTCGTCTTTTGAGTCAGTAAAAAATTCGTGGGAAATCGAACAAACTGTTTAGGCGATTTTCCCACAGTGCTCGACCTCTGATGAAGTTTCCGGGCAGGCGGGTTCGTTGTTCGCTTCAGACGGTAACAGGAGCATTCACTGGGTGAGGTTGATTTTTGAAATCGCCGCGTTAAATCGTTGCAAAAGATGCATCATAGACGTTCATGTTTCTCTTATTCTATAAACCGCACAGAGTTACATAATCTACTTGGCAGTGCCCTTCAACCAATCCCGTGCGGTTTCGGTAATGGCCAAAACCGCTGGATTGGAAAGCTTGCGTTCTGGCGAAATGGCGTAAAACTCCTCTCGGACATCTTCTGTAGTACCGACTTTCTCAACCTGGTATTGCAGAGCTACTTCGTCGGCAATAGCGGTAGGGACGGTAAAGACACCTGCACCAGCCTGGCCGAATACTTTCATTAACGCACTGTCGTCGAACTCGCCCACAACCCGAGGGTACAGATGGTATTTATCGAGCCATTGTTGCAAGCGATGCTGCACCATCGACAGATCACTGAGCATTAAAAAAGGTACACCGTTCAGGCAATTGGGAAAGTCGAGACTCAAGGTCGATGCCAGGGCGGGTGCTGCCATAAATGAGATACCACAGTCACCCAATGGATGATTAAACCCGCGAACACCCAGGCGTTGAGGCATTGGACCATCAGCAATGACCAGATCGAGCCGATGCAGTGCAAGTTCGCCCAGTAAACTGTCGAGGCTGTTTTCTTTACAAATAAAACGGATATGGTCGGTCAGCGTTAACGCGGGTGCCAGCAGGCGATAAGCAATCGACTTGGGTACTACGTCTGCAACTCCGACGCGCAGTACTTTTGGCCGGTTCGTGGGGGTATTGCGCACCGATTCGGTTAACTCATCGCCGAGCGAAAATATCTCATCGGCGTAACTTAGCGTGACCCTGCCGGTTTCGGTCAATTCCAAGTTCCGGCCGGTCTTCTGGAACAGCGGCGTACCCAGCTGTTCTTCCAACAGGCGGATTTGTCCACTGATTGTCTGCGGTGTGATATGTAAAGTTTCGCTCGCCCGGATTATTCCGCCCTGTTTGGCCGCAACCCAAAAGTAGTGCAAGTGCTTGAAATTAATCATGATCCACCAATTATTCGTAAAAAACTGAGTAATTACATAGTTTATTCGAATATTTCTTAGTATCAAACCTGATTAGGGTGTGACCTGAACTCAATATATTCCGAATGGAATACAGGAGAGCACTATGACATTGGACATCCAAGCGCGGCACCTTGTGCTGACTGACGCGCTGAAAGACTACATTAAACGGCGGTTGTCGTTTGCATTAAGTCATCGTTTTGAGCGTATCCATAGCATTATCGTGACCTTGTCAGACGTAAACGGACCCCGGGGCGGCAAAGATAAACGCTGTCAGATCCTGATCAGTGCGCCAGGTATGCCCGATATGATGATCGACGAAACGCAAATGCAGATGTCGGTTGCCATCGATAAAGCCGCAGCGCGAGCCAGCCGAACACTTGCTCGTCGAATGTCCAAGTTGCGTTTGAACGCTACCAGGAAAAACGCAGTGCCCAGTCATTTGCCCTCAAGCCAACAACCTTTTGTCAGTGATTCAGGAGAATACCGATGAACACCGAACTTTCCCGTCAACCGCAAATGGTGGCTAACGATTCAGCCACCGCGGGAAGCCGTAATAAAGTTATCCGCAATACCTACATGCTGTTGTCCATGACTCTGCTGTTCAGTGGCGCAACTGCGGGTCTGAGCATGGCGCTGAATTTATCGCACCCAGGGTTGATTGTAACCTTGGTCGGTTATTTCGGGTTGCTGTTTGCAACTTCTAAGTTCCGCAATAGCGGCTTAGGAATTGTCTTCGTGTTTGCTTTAACAGGCTTTATGGGACTCACTCTGGGCCCCATTTTAAATGCCTATTTAAGCTTGCCGAATGGCGGCCAGATCGTGATGAACGCAATGGGTGCGACCGGCGTTATATTCCTTGGTTTGTCTGCTTACGCCCTCACGACGAAAAAAGATTTTAGCTTCATGGGTGGTTTTCTGATGGTTGGCATTTTGGTGGCCTTCCTGGCGGGAATCGGGGCGCTGGTGTTCAGTATGCCCGCACTGTCGTTGGCGGTATCGGCCATGTTCGTGTTGCTGATGGGTGGACTCATTTTATTTGAGACCAGTAACATCGTGAACGGCGGAGAAACCAATTACATCATGGCGACTACCACGCTGTATGTGGCGATTTTTAATCTGTTTACCAGTCTGTTGCACCTGATGGGTGTATTAAACAACGACTGACCATTTGCGTGAGTGGGAGAAAGGCCATGAATGTACAGAACTTGCTAAACCAGTTTATGGGGTTAAACACAAGCACGACAGGCGCCGCACGTCCGGCTCAACCTAGCCTTAAAGGCAGCTTTGCCGGTGGCGCGGCTGTCGGCGGAGTCGCCGCACTTCTGATGGGCAACAAGAAAGCCCGTAAGGTTGCCGGTAAAGCGGCCACAGTCGGCGGCGCGGCTCTGCTCGGTGGATTGGCCTTCAGTGCATTCCGGCAATGGCAACAGGCTCAGACTGCAGAGCAGAATTTGGCTGCGCAAGCTCGGCAACCTATGGCCACTCAGGGCAGTTTTCAGTCGGCAGTGACTCAGGATGACCGCTTCCAGTTGACCTTGATTAAAGCCATGGTCAGCGCTGCGAAGGCAGATGGTCATATTGATGAAACCGAACAGGAGCGTATCTTTAATACGGTCGATGGTTTGCAGTTGAACGCTGATGAAAAAGCCATGGTTTTGGACTTGCTTCGCTACCCTGTCACCATTGCTGAACTGGCGCAAAGTGTGACAAGTCTGGAACAGAAAAGTGAAGTCTATTTGATTTCCTGCTTTGCGATTGACGCAGACCACGCCCGCGAGCGGGCGCATTTACAGGAATTGGAACGTGCGTTGAACCTCCCCAACGGTTTGGCGCTCCAACTCGAGCAACAAGCGGAACAGGCGGCTCTCCAGGCTGCTTAATGACCTGAATCTCCAAATTCAGGTTGGTTTCCGTATTGCAACTGGCAGTTTGCCCGCTCACCCTGGCGGGCGTTTTTTTGCCCCTTGGACAGAACACCCATTTTCATTTGAACCACCTTGCAAACATAACCCATGCACCATGCACCATGCACCATGCACCAAATCTGCGAGCTGCTATAGTTATTACGGCAATTCGGATACGGTGTACGCAATGGCTATTCGTTTCATATCTGCAGCATTATTAATTGTGGGCAACTTGTGGATTTCAGGTTGCGATTCAAAAACCGATGAGCGCGATACTCTCGCGACTGAACCAGCAAAACCTCGAGTATTGCTGGTGATGAAGTCGTTAGTGAATCCCTTTTACATCGCTATGGAGAAGGGGGCACGACAAGCCGCTGAAGAGCGTGGCGTAGAATTGGTGGTTAAATCTGGTACCAACGAAACCCTTGTTGAACAGCAAGCTGAATTAATTGAAGAGCAGTTAAATATTGGTTTCGATGCGCTGGTCATTGCCCCGGCAGATAGCATTGCCATTATCCCGGTTCTGCGAAGAGTTCATGAAGCTGGGATTAAAATTGTAAATGTTGATAATCAAATTGACCGAGCCGCAGCCGAACAAGCTGGACTCCCAGTGATTCCCTTTGTGTCGGTAGACAATTACGAGGGTGGTTTTTTGGCAGGGCAGTATCTTGCTTCACTGGCCAGTCCTGGAGCCAAAGTTTTAATTCTCGAGGGCCCGCGCAGTGCAGTGAACGCGCGACAACGCAGGGACGGGGCGCGTGATGCGTTCCTGAAACAGCAGGGTTTGGAAATCGTTGATTCCTTGGTTGCCGACTGGAAATTAGAACAGGCCTATGCTCGAACCAGTCATGTATTTAAAGAGCATCCCGATCTAGATGTTGTGTTTGCGGCAAACGATATGATGGCTCTTGGTACCGTGCTTTACGCACAAGAGAATGGCTTGGACCAATTGCTGATAGGTGGTTACGACAATATTCCGGATGCCAGCAAAGCCGTAAGTGAAGGTCGTTTAAAAGTGACCGTTGATCAACAGGCGGATCAACAGGGATACCATGGTGTGATGGCGGCGACAGATTTGCTGCAAGGCAAACCAGTCCAGCCAATTGTTCTGGTGGACGTCATGCTTATAACGCAATAAAGCGGAGCTTTGAATTTGGCCATATTATGGTTCCGCAAACTTCAGAATCGACTCGTCGTTTATATGGTTCTTGGGGCATTGTTGCCCGTGCTGATACTCGGCTATTCGTCCTATCAGATCAGTCTTGACGGTTTAAATACTCAGGCAAATGAACTGACACAGACCATCCTGCACCGGGAAATACGCAATCTGGAAAATTTCGTACGTGCCGCCCGTCGGTTAGCGAACAACACTGCGCAATCCGAAACCATTCAAAGAGTGATAGCCGCTGTTGAAAGTTCGGACGGTATTTCTAATCTGGTGCGCTTAAGGCTTCGCTCCAGCATCGAAGATGAGCTGGCATCAATGTTCAGTATTCAAGGCCTGATTGGTATCGATTTAATCGTTGGTACCGATTTGTTCAGTATTGGTGATTTCACAGCAGACATGGAGTATGACCAGAGTCTGGTTCTGCAATGGCTGGATCGTTGCGGTGATTTTACCGGGACGTTGTGTTGGCCCGGCATTGAACTCAATCCACTCACTGGTTCAGAGTACGGCTTTGTTATTCCTGCCGTTATTCAAGTGACTCGCTTTAATGAAAACTTACTGCAATATGACCGAGTGGGAATACTGATCTTAAAATACGATGTAGATACGGTTTATGAAGAATTCTTTAACGACAGCGACGGCAACATGTATAACATCGTTTTAGATTCGATCGGACGTACTGTCTATCACCCGCATCAATCAAAATTGCGTACTCAATTTCAGGGCGTTGATCTTCCACAGGCAGCCACTGTCGAAAAACCGGTAGACGCTGTTATCGACGAGAAACAAGTCCGGCTGTTGGTGAAAACCATTTCACCAATGAACTGGTATGTACTGGGTGTCATCGAACTGGACCCCATTTTAACAAGAGCCCGCAACATTCGGCTTTACACCTATGCCTCTTTTCTATTTGCGATGTTTTTGTTGGTCGTCGCTGTGTACTACCTGTCCAGAAAAGTTGTCGCTCCGATCGAGGCGATTACCAATGCGGCTAAGCATCAGGGACAAATGTCCGCGCCCTTGGAAAGCAATACTTCAATTATAGAAATCAATCAGCTCGAACATTGGTTTAATGTGTATCGGACCGTCGTTGATCGCGAAAAGATTCACCAGGAGGAATTGCAACAGGCCTATGAGAATTTGCAACAGACACAACAGCAACTTGTTGAAAGTGAGAAACTTGCGGCCTTAGGTGGCCTAGTTGCCGGAGTCGCTCATGAAATCAATACACCGTTAGGTGTTGCCATTACGGCAAACTCAATATTGGTTGAAAGAACACCAGAGTTAGAAAAGAAGCTAAAATCGGGTGCTATTACCGTTAGTGATCTGGAAGACTTTCTGGATCAATGTAAAGATGTAACCGGAATTCTTCAGTTTAACCTGGGCAGGGCTGCTGAACTTGTGAGTACCTTTAAGCGTACAGCAGCCAATCAGGTGCAAGACCATCTCACAGAAATAGAGTTGGTCGCTTATATCGAAGAGATATTGAGTAGTTTGAAGGTTGCAATGAAGGAATATTCAGTGACGGTTCATGTGAGTGGCGACTCGAGTATTCGCATTCAAAGTTACCCAGGGCTGCTTTGGCAGATAATATCCAACTTGGTCATGAATTCTCTCTACCATGGATTAGAAAAAGAAAAGCCTGCAATAATTAGTGTCGATGTCTCTGTCGTGGCTGAGAAAATTGAAATTATTTACCGAGACGATGGTAAAGGTATTTCGCAGGATATTTTAGCAAATATCTTTGACCCATTTTTTACCACACGACGTGGGCAGGGATCGACCGGTTTAGGGTTAAGCATTGTTTATAATCTGGTGGTGCAAAAGCTGAAAGGTAATGTTTATTGCACCAGTAAGTTGGGTGAAGGCGCAACATTTAAAATTCGCATGCCGAAAGCGCTGCAGGAATAACACCTGTTCGATCAATCCTGATCAGTTTCAAACATTCAAAATAAACGAATAATGAGATGTGTCGGCTGCAGTGATTGCGAAACTTGCCGAGGTCACCGTTAAACAAAGTCGAATCATCCTTATGATTACGGGTACTGTCATGAAGTCCATCATTTCGCCCTGATAGTAGGGAAGCCACGTGGATAAGGGGCTTTTGCATTCATGTCTATTGATCCCATTGCCGTGTTCTTGCGTATTGAGTGGTCTATGTCGTTAAAAAAGGTGGTGGCGTTATGTTTGCGTTTTTGAAAACAGATCCTGCTAAGAAATTGCAAAAAGAATTTAACCGATTATCCGAAAAGGCGTTCCACGCGCAACGCAATGGTGACATTCGCGGGTATTCAGAATTAACATCTGAAGCGGAAGCTTACCGTCAGAAAATCAAGGAGCTGCAAGCTGATGAAGATAAAAGCGGAACAGCGTGAAACGCTGTTTTACGATGGTCAGTGCCCTGTATGTTCAGCGGAAATTGCTAAGCTGAAACGACTGGCTGATGAAGATATTCAGTTTCAGGACATTAATTCACTTAATCAAAGCTCAGAAGAGCGTGAACGGTTGTTTTCGCAACTGCACTTGCGCAAGGCCGATGGCCGTTGGCTAACCGGGTTGGACGCGAATATCGCAGCTTGGCAGCACACTCGCTGGTGCTATTGCGCCGGCGTATTGCGCTTACCGGTTATCTATTCGGTTGCGCGGGTGGGCTATGGGCTCTGGTTGAGGTGGTATCAATACCGGCGAAAAATCCGTCAGAGTCGTGCCAGTTGACGAGATACAAAACCAGACTTCTAACGGCGTTCTTTACCAATGGAATGTACCTTTGCGTTTTTGGGGTGTATTCGCTGCATTTCCGATCCAGACATCAACTTGCGAGATCTCTTTTCGCCGGTGGTGTCAGTAACTAGCCCTCTCTCAGTCGGCTGACAGATATAGTGCAGGGCAACGTTTTCAACGCCATAGACGTCGTAGAAACGCCGTGCGAGGGGATGCACGCTGAAGCAAACGTTCGATCGAACAAAATAATTGGAAGTGCACTAGTGCCGAATGAAATTAAGTCGTGTCCCTCATTCACCCCTTACAAACAGCACGCATCAAAATTTCCGCCCCCAGAGGAGGAAGACACTCCTCCCCGAAAAATACACACTGCAACGTACCTTAAATACATCAAATAAAAACAACAAAGGTAATCGCAATGAAAACGAGTTTCCAAACGCTTGCTTTCGCAAGCTCGATTGTCGTCGCAGTAAATAGCTGGGCAGACAGTGCAACTTCTGCCAATGTCATGGCCCCCCTTGAAGTTTCCAATTGGGGTGAATTTGAATCCCAACTGAATACCGCGAAAAGCATTGGCGTCACTGGCGTGTCGGTTGACGTGTGGTGGGGCAAAGTGGAAAGTGCCGGTGATCAACAATTTGACTGGAGCTACTACGACACCATTTTCACCAAAATCAGTAACGCGGGTTTACACATCGTCCCCATCATGTCTTTCCACCAATGTGGCGGAAACGTTGGCGATACGTGTGATATCCCCATTCCCGGCTGGATCTGGAATCACTATACCGGTCAGGGTGTTTCGGCATCGGATCTGAAATACAAGAGCGAATATGGTAACGAATCCGTTGAGACTGTATCTCTGTGGCGTGATGATTATGTGCTGGACGAATACAAGGAATTCATGGAAGCCTTCGAGGCACATTTCGCAGGCATGGCCAAGGTCATTGACGAAATCAACATCTCCATGGGACCAGCAGGGGAGTTGCGTTACCCCTCTTATAACGGCCATGACAATGGTTTAACCGGGTATCCTACTCGCGGCGGTTTCCAATCTTACAGCGAACCGGCGAAAGCCGACTTCCGAGATTGGGCGATTGCCAAGTACGGCAGCGTAGCCGGTGTCAGTGCCAGCTGGGGATTTACCCTGAACAGCAAGGACGATATCAACCCTCCGTCAAATGCCGGCTCATTCATCAGTAACGGGGAACAGTACAATACGCAGTATGGTCGCGACTTTATTCGCTGGTATCACGACTCATTGATGGACCATGGCTACCGAATGCTGGATAACGCTTTACTGGCGTTCGACGGAAGCTTTGCGAATATTGAACTGGGCTTCAAAATCCCGGGAATTCACTGGAAGATGTCGGCCACCGATAACACGGTACGTAGCGCTGAAATGGCCGCTGGCTTGATTCCCAGTGATGTGGATGTGAGCCTGGATGCCACCGGACATGGCTATGCGGACATTATTGGTGTCGCCGCAGCTTATAATAACGAGCCGCGGGGCGTCACATTGCATTTCACTGCTTTGGAGATGAATGACGATCCCAATGGAGGCGGACAATCGTTGGCTCAGTCGCTCGTTTTCTGGGTAGCTAACGAAGCTGAAGTGCAAGGTGTCAACATCAAAGGTGAAAATGCTTTGTCTGGTGGTGCGAGCAGCGCAACCGGGTGGGATAACATTGAAAACGCCTTTACCTATGCGTCTTACTCCGGCATGACCGTTTTGCGTATTAATCAGGTCACGGATGGGGGCACCGGTCAATATCGGTATCAGCAATTCATCAATAACTTCCTGGTGACCAGTGGTGACTGGCAGCGTACCGTGATTTTCATTTACGGTCAGACTGAGGTTGGTCAGGATATGTTTGTTCGTGGTGGTATTGACCATAATTATGCCAACACGAACTTGGGACGTAACTGCCAGACCTATAACTTTGAATGTGCGATACCGGTCCGTCATAACAACCTTAGAAACAGCACCACCGCACCCTGGAAAAGTGGTGATGACTATCTGGACTGGTACGGCGCTGAAGCTGGGCAAAATGCTGCTTCTGTAGGCTCACCGTTAGATTGGACAACAAACAATGCCAGCAACCCCAATACTGTGTCAGTGCAGGGTTTTGGTTATGAGCCGTTGAACAGCTTTGGCGATCATTATTGGATGCTCGATGTTGAAATGGACTGCTCAAAAGCCGTGAACGGTTGGTTTGAACTGAAGTCCTTTATCTCTAACGGTCCTGGTTGGGAAGGTGACGTTGCGCAATCCGGCACACCCTATTCGTCGGGTAACCACTTTGCTCAATGCGGCAAAATGAATGTCTTCCAGCGCGGGTCCAGTTCCGCGATCATTGGTGACCTGTAAGCATGAAGGAACCGCCACGCCTGGGTTGTGGCGGTTCAACCCCTGGCTGTCGTAAGCCTCACTTGTCAGAAAGAACTGGTGGATAGTCCTCTGGATTACTCCACCGCTCTCAACCCTAAAATCCTACCGTACAATTTTTGCTACTGCCCACAGTGGTGTTGCAATGACTAAAATGCTGCACATACGTTTGTCAGGTTACTGCCTTAAATGTCTCTGAATAAAAATAACAATCAGAGCCTTTGGATTCAGCCTTATAAGTTAATTACGCCATCGATTAACCAAAAACTGTTAGCACGGGAACGTCTGTTAACGTTGCTGGACCAAAGCCAATCTATACCCATTACCTGCGTTTATTCGCCTGCGGGTTTCGGGAAAAGTACGTTAGTCGTAAATTGGTTGCAGGAACGTAAGCTGGCCAATGGTTGGTATTCGTTGGATATCAATGATAACGAACCCAGTTATTTTGCCAATCACCTGATTTATGCTCTCCATCACGCCAGTGGTGGGCAGTGTCCACACACACTGGCGTTAGTACAGCAACAGGAATACGCCAATCTTCATAGTTTGCTGGCCAAGGCAATGATGGAAATCGCGCAGTCGCCGAACAGCTTTTTTATTGTGTTGGATGACGTTCATACCCTGACCAACTCGGTTATTCTGGATGCCCTGCGGCATTGGCTGAAATTGTTGCCGGCGCAGGTGCATGTCATTCTCTGTTGTCAGAATGAACCACCGATGTCGCTTTCGGCGTTCCGGGTTAAAGGGCGCTTGATCGAAATTGGCGCTGAGCAATTGGCCTTTAATGAAGCAGAGACCGCCCAGTTTCTGGCTCAGAATCTGGATTTTCAGGTGCCCGTAACAGTGGCGCAAGAGTTGGCTGCGCTGACCGCGGGCTGGCCAGCAGCAATGCAATTAATTACCCGCAGTGCGCGTAGCGCCACAGATCTGCTGGACGCCTCTGGACGTCTCGGGCAAGGTGCCTTTGAGGTTGACGAATTTCTGATCCAGGAAGTCCTGCTGCAACAGCCGGAGAAAATTCAGAACTTTTTATTAAACATCTGCGTGTTTGAACAATTTAATGCCGCTTTGTGTGACAGCCTGTTGGGGACACAAGACAGCGATTCGTTAATTTACGAGTTGGAACAAAGACAATTATTCATTCATCGGGTCGAAGGGCAGGAACGCTGGTATCGCTTGCAGGATATTTTTCGAGACAGTTTATTGAAACAACAGTTGAAGCTCGGCAGTGAACAGCAGCAGGCCTTGTTAGGGCGGGCGGTTGATGCCTACCTGGATAATCAGCTGATTATTGAAGGCGTTCAACTGGGGCTGAATCTGAAACAAGAGTCCGTTGTGCTGTCGATTCTGTCGCGCAGTGGTATAGACCTGTACCAGCGTGGTCAATTTAATACCCTGACCAAGTTATTTGACTGCGTCCGAGTTGAAACCGTGAAGCAGGATGCTCGGTTAACGTTGTTGCTGTCCTGGGTGTTGCTGGCCACCTATCGCGAAGATGATGTTGGCAAGCTGTTGCAGGACTGCGTGGCGGATTCACAGGATGTGCCTGCTGAAGTATGGGCAGAACACAGCGTCGCGCAAGCTCAGGCGGCCATTAATGTCGAAGAGTTCGAGCGCGCACAAACGCTCGCTGAACAAGCCATTAATCAATTAAAACCAGAAAGTTTTGTATCACGCACCGTCACCTACTCAGTACTTGGGCAGAGCGCCTTGTGTCGTGGCGAATTGAGTAACGCTGTCTCTTTGTTAAAAGAGGCGGAAAAACACGCCTTTGAAAACAAACTGGTGCAGCAGAGGTTGTGGTCTATGTGTCTGATATCGGATGCTTACACCGCTTGGGGGCAAATAGACACGGCTTTGGCGGTGCAGCAGAGTGCAATCGACATGGCGCACGACAATTGCATCGAAGATGTTCTGCACATGGAGTTTCTGTACCGCAATCGAACTCATCTGTTAATCGAACAGGGGGATCTTAGTCAGGCGGATCGACTGTTGTTGAAAAGCGAACAGGTGATTGAGCCATTGGGGAATTATGGTTTGCTCAATATCCATGTGCATCGTGGGTTAATTGCCTTATGGCGCGGACAGCAGGAGGTTGCCCGGAACCTGGCTTTCCAGGTGAATTATCTGTTGCAAAGCTATGAATACCATACCGATTGGCTGGCCTACGCCAATGAGTTCTTAATGGCTTGTCAGCGCGCTGGCGTGATCAACTTTGAACCTCATCTGGTGTGGCGGGAAAAACATTTGAACTGCCCTCCAAATAATCATTTCTATCAGCACTACCAGCGGTTGCACGCCATTCACGGATACTTTCAAGGTAACCGGCAGGGCGCTATCGCAACCTTAAAGTCATTGGTAAACACAGCGGATCATTTCGGTCTGCGTTTGCAATCCCTTAAAAGTAAAATCCTGCTGGCGCTTTGGCACAATAACGAAGACGGATTAAAAATCTGGGCGGCAGAATTGGCGCAATTGGTCGAACTGAAACCCCTGCAATCGCTGTGGTTAAGTTCTCTGTTCTGTGATGAGCCTTTGGCCCGGGAATGGCCCGATTGGAATATTTGGTTCAGCCAGCATCAGATATCCTCAGAGATAAACACGCAGCAGAACGATCAATTACTGGAGAATCTGAATGCACAATACGCCGATCCTCAGGATTTGGTCACGCCCAAAGAATTGCAGGTTCTGCTGCTGATCGGTGCTGGGCTCAATAACGACGAAATTGCGTCCAGCATGCATATTGCAGTCTCCACAGTAAAGAGCCACATTCGGCGCCTGTATCGTAAGCTGGACATCAGTAAGCGTTCGCAGGCGATACAGATCTGTCAGCACCTGTAGTTGTATGTACACCTCACTTGCCTGATTTGTTGATGCTTTGTATCGTGTCCAAAAACAGGGAACTCAATAGTCATGAATCTTCAATTAATTCCGGCACTGGCGGACGATGCCACGTCTCTGGCGGAACTTCGTGTCGCCGCGATGCGACCCAGTTTAGAAGCCGTCGGTCGGTTTGATCCTCAGCGCGCACGTCGTCGATTTTTGGATGCTTTTCGCCCAGAGCAGACTTGGAAAATCCAATATAAAGGTGAATTAGCTGGTTTTTTTGTAGTGTTTAATAAACCGGACCATGTTTGGTTGGATCATCTGTACATCAACCCGGCCGTGCAGAATGCCGGATTGGGGCAACAGGTTTTGGCCTTGGTCAAAGCGCAAGCAACTGCCGCGAAGCAGCCTGTGCGGTTGTGCGCGTTGCGTGACAGTGACGCTAATGGCTTTTATCAGAAGCAGGGTTTCACACCCTATGCGGAAGAAGAATGGGATATTTACTACCAATGGTTACCCGCTTGATGGCGACTTGTTGGTCATGCACACTCAGAATTCGACTTCTGATTCCATACCCGACCGGATTCTTCGTTATACTTGCGTCCACGCGGACGTTTGCGCCGCTGTCAATGTGATAAGGATTTTATGTCAACTCAGTTACCCGTTAAGGCGGTGATCGCGTTTTTTTTCAGGAACGGCACTACGCAAGCCTTGTTCCGCTGGCTCAGTTTCCGGTTGTTTGTCGCGCAGCAGCCTTCACGCTTGGCGAATGATTCTGCTTCATTGTCGGTGATCGACTGCCTCGAACAATGGGAACAGCAGGCCCGTATTGTGACGCCGGTGCGCAGCCTGTTATGGTTGTTAACCGGGCTTGCCGCGTTGATTGGCTTCAGTGCTATGGCCACGGTGCTGAATGTCACCGGAAACCACCCCATTAATATTTGGGTGCCTCTGGCGTTATTTGCCTTCCTCCCCTTGTTGTTGACGCTCAGCAGCGTTTACTTTTCATTGTGGTCACCAGTGACGCTCCGCCCAGCCCATCATCCGTTTGTGGCGTTTTGGATGGCTCGGTTTCAGATCAGTCAATTTCAGTGTTACCATCGACTTTTGTTCGCCTGGATTGTCTGGCAAAGCCAGCGCATAGCGTTGGTGTTTTCGGTGTCAGCGGTACTGGCATTTTTTCTGTTAGCGACCTTTCAGGACTATCAGTTTGGTTGGTCTTCAACGTTGATTCGTGATGACAATACGATGACGACCATCATGCATTGGCTCAGCTGGCCTTGGCATTGGTTAGTGGATGCGCCATCCGCTGAATTGATTCACGACAGTCGGTTTACCATGCAAAGCTCCGCGGGTGGGCATGGCACAGATAGCGCCTGGTGGCAAACCCTGATCTTGGCGATTGCCGTTTACGGAGTTCTGCCGCGTGTCTTGCTTTCACTTGGCTTGCGCTTTCGCCTGGTCCGATTGTTACGGTGGAGCATACATAACACCGGAGACATTGAGCAGTTTATCGTTGCGCAACAACGCCAGGCCAGTGTTAACCCGATTCAGTCCTCGGATGCCTTTCAGGCACCCGAAAATATTGACCTTAGTGATAATCGGGTCGATCTCATCAGCTGGCAACAACCGGATTGTCGCTGGACCACAGTGCGCAATTTGGGCAGCGGATCGTGGCTGGAGGATGAGCAGTGGTTGCAGTCAGCCCAAAGTAAAAGGGCACGGCCCGTGGCTGTGCTGGTGGCTGCGAACCAAACACCAACTGGGGAGTTGGCCGACAGTTTGGCTATGTTGAAACAGGCCAATGCGGATGTCAGCCTGGTGTTGGTCGACAGTGAGCAAGACCTACCACGCTATGCAACGCAACAGAAGTCCTGGCAGTACTTTGCCCATCGCCAACAGATTGCTCTGAAGAAGGTCTTATAAGTGACGACACCAGTATTTGCCGTTGTGGGACATCCCAATAAAGGGAAATCGAGTATTGTTTCAACGCTGACTCGCCAGGATGCTGTAAAAATATCCGAGATTTCCGGGACAACGACGCAATCGCAAGCGTTTGAGCTTAGGTTGGATGACGTTACACAATATACGCTCGTGGATACGCCCGGATTTCAGCGCCCGCGTCAGGTTTTGTCCTGGCTAGAGCAGCATGCGCCGAACGCAGCCCAACGCAAGCAAACCGTTCAGGCCTTTGTCGATCAGGAAAATCAGAACGCGGCCAGCCGCTATCGGGATGAAGCCGAGCTGCTACAACCCATTTTGAGTGGCGCCGGTATCATTTATGTCGTCGACGGTTCGCTGCCCTACAGTCCTGAGTTCGAAGCAGAGATGACAATACTGCAATGGACTGGACAGCCTCGGATGGCGTTAATCAATCCAATCGGCGGCGAAGCCTACGTTGAGCAATGGCGTGATGCGTTGAGTCAGTATTTCAGTGTGGTTCGGGTATTCGACCCGATGACCGCTGATCCGCAAAAACAATTTACCGTTCTGTCTGCTTTTGCCGAGCTCTATGAACCCTGGCGTTCTGCGATCGAATCCAGCATTCGGTTTTTAAAGGCCTATGCTCAGCGGTTGCAGGAACAGGGTGCGCTCATCGTTGCGGAACATCTGGTGCAGATGCTTAGTCACGTTAGTGAGGTTAAGGTACCGGTGGAGTTTGCACAGAATCTGTTGCAAGACAAACTCAAAAGCGATTATCAGCAAGCTTTAAGGGCAACCGAACAGAGTATGCACAAGCAATTGCAGGCGCTGTTTGCACATCCGCAAATGCAACTGAGGTCAACCGATTTGACGGCTGATTACCCGGATCTGTTCGATGCCAGTCACTGGTTTATGTATGGCCTGGATCGACAGAAAATCATCGCGTTGTCGGCGTCGGCAGGCGCCGCTGCCGGAGCCGTTATCGATGTGGGGGTAGGGGGCGCATCGCTCATGGCGGGAGCCGTCGCTGGAGGTCTGGTTTCCGGCCTCGCGTCGCTGGCGGCGACCTGGAAGCCGGAAAAATTGAAAATTAAAGGCGTACCACTGGCGGGAAAAACGTTGACGGCAGGCCCAGCTAAAGAAGCGACCTTTGCGTTCGTCTTGTTGGGCAGAGCGGTCGACTTTTTTGAGATGATTTTGGCGCGAACCCACGCGGACCGCTCCGTTGCCGAAATGTCTGACACGCGTTTGAATGATCGACTGACCCGTTTGCCCAAGTACGAGCAGGTACAATTGACCCGTTTGATATTGCGTGCACACAAGGGGCTCAATGATCAGGAGCTGCTACAGTTAAGAGATTGGATTCTGAAATTACGGTAATCGTTTCTCAATGTCGTCGTGAAACGGTCGATACCAATGAAGATGGGACTGGTCTTGTGGTTTGGGTGAATTAATTATGGCGTTATTTACGTTCGATGCGGGCGACTCAGAGCTGATTGTCGACTTTTTTGAAGACTACAAAGACCTCTACGAAGCCGCCGAAAGCAACATACTGAAGCTGGAACACGAACCAAACAATGCCGAACTGTTGAATGCGTTATTTCGTGCCGTGCACACTATAAAAGGCAATTGCGGCTTACTTGGCATTTATCCGTTGGTCGATTTACTGCAATCCGTTGAATCGGTGCTGGATATGGTGCGCCATGGCGATATTGCCTTCCAGCCCTTAATCGGTGATCTGACCCTTTTGGTGTTGGATCGCTGTTCCAGTTTTATTGCAGCTCTGGAACGGAATATGGAAGCCGAATACGACGGCGGTCTGTTTAGTGTCGTCGCCAGTCAGATCAATAACGGTTTGACCTCCAACGCTAAAAACCCTATTCCAGCGTTGACCCGAGCGCTGACGTTACTGGATCCGCTGACCAGTCAATTGCAGGCGGACGGGGATGGGGAGTCACTGTTTAAACGATTCAAAATAACCGCCACAGACGATCTCGAATTTATCCTGCAATTGGCTGAGCAAACGCAATCAAGAGCGGCCTTCTGGCACGGACGAATAGCGCGTGTGATGAGCTGGATAATGAGCCTGAATAATCAAATGGGGCGGCCGGTTGAGCCTGAACAGCTTTTTGTGGCCGTCTGTTTGCATGATATCGGGATGGCAATGCTGCCATCCGACGTCATCAACAAATCGGCACAGTTGACGGAGCTGGAGCGTCAGTCAGTGCAAGACCACGTTTGGGTCGCCAGCCGCTTGGCTTCGTCATTTCCGCGTTGGCATGTGGCAAAGAAAATTATCGACCATCATCAGGAAAATTTTGATGGCAGTGGTTACCCGCTGGCATTAAAAGGTGATGAGATTTGTGTCGGTGCGCAGATGTTAGCGGTCGTTCACGCCTTTGAAGCGATTACACATGGCTACTCAAAATCGTTGAGTCGCAAGAGGCCGTTGATGCGGGCCGTGATGGAATTAAATCGCTACTCTGGGGTCCAGTTCAACCCCAAATGGGTCTCCGCTTTTATGCAAATTACCCGCGAACGTCGGGAAGATGTCTAGGGCAACTCTGATTAATTCAAATCACCACAGTCCTATCAGATCGATAGGATGAGCGAGGCGTGTGTTGCAGGGAATGGCGAGTCCTTTTCAAAACACACAACAATGCTCAGTCATCGACCTGAAGGACCCTGAGGGCGGGGCTGAAATGGCAAATTTCGTTGTTAAGTCCTTTGCCAAGATGATGAATATTGCCTGCAGAACTTGCCTCGAATTTTGCGCATTTCTTCACCCGCTGAGGTAGAGAGCAATTAATCAGAGGTGCCCTAGTGTCCTGAGTCAGAAGTTCGTATCGTTTCAGAGCTCATGGGAAGCGCTAGTACAAGGCGCTCTTTGTAGAGAATATCGAGATCTTTTCAAGAAGAGCAACGTCGTAATAGTGTTTTCCATGAGCTCCCTTTGGGCGCGTCATTCAAGCTCTTTAGCGTTGTTCTGTCTCTTGCCAATGGAATAACCATTGACTGCGAGACACGCCTAGCTATAAAGCTTGAATGGCGCGCTGAATTCTTGCGAACTTCAGACTCAGGACACTAGCTTCGGTCTGTCGTCCTTTTCATGTAGGTAAACGCTGTGTTTCACCGTTCCTCTGCGATTTTCGGGGCAACCAGGTCAGTTGCGTCTTGAATTTCAACTAAAAAGACAATGAGTGCACCTTAAGAATTAGACTTCTGACAGGCAGAATTTTGTTCGGACTTTGGGTATCCTGCGCCGCATTAACATGATGGAGCTGGAAATATGCGGATAATCGGGAATTTTTTGTGGTTTGTGTTGGGCGGGCTACTCATGGGACTGGCATGGTGGACTGTCGGTGTGTTGGCGTTCATCAGCATTATTGGTATTCCCTGGGCTAAAGCTTGTTTCGTTATGGGTCAGTTTTCGTTTTTTCCCTTTGGTCATGAAGCGATTAATCGTGCTGATTTAAATTTAAGAAAGGATGTGGGGACCGGTGGGTTAGGTTTTATTGGCAATGTGATCTGGTTTTTTGTGGCAGGGATATGGTTAGCCATTGGTCACACGATCAGCGCGATTTGTCTGTTTCTTTCTATCATTGGTATTCCATTCAGCATTCAGCAATTGAAACTCGCCGGGATCGCTTTGGCGCCCATTGGCAAAACCATTGTGTCGAAAGACGTCGCTGCTGCGGTACGTGCCGATAACGCCGCGGCGTATATCGCCGACCGGCGTCGTCATTAACGGCTTAGCATGTTTCCCCAGCGACTGGGGCTCAGTTTATTTTGCCAATAAATCCGGCCAGTACTGATCTGCGGCGTTGATAAACGAATCTCGCTCCCGCAACCACTTTTCCTGAATTTTTGCGTTGTAATTCAGGTACAGTTTGCCATCAACAATGGTGAACTGATCCGGATCGATTCCGGCGGTATTGTTGTTGGCGACAGCGTAGGCACAATAACCGCCATATTGTGGCGCATAGCGATTGGGGTCAGAGATAAACATATCCCGGTGTTGTGCGCTGGCAAAACGCCAGATGGCGCCCTGCCATTCGTATTCAAAATCTGCGTTGCCTTCTATGGCACTGTTGTCGGTAAAATAGGCGACAGGGTCAAACCCTTTAATTGCCAGATTGTTATGCCAGGGGGTGAAGATAGCGTCGACCGCCAACGCACTCCCGATCAACCCAAAGATCAATAGAAACTTACTCAGCGGTTTCAACATATTCTTGCTCTCTATCCCGTTGTTGTCGTTCATAGGTTGCCGTACCCGGTGCCAAACCAATGTGGTGCGGAACGCAGACGCCTCTGGTGCTGGCCAGCAACGAAGCGTAGGCCATGTGGTGAATGGAGTGATTGATCAGGTACAGCAGCTCGCGTTCTATTGTCGATGGCATTTGCTGCGACTGGCACCGGTGCAGATTAATTTCAGAAATAACCTGGATGCGGTGATCGACTGACTCCAATTGGGCGAGCCAATTTTTCAGCTCTTGAATGTTATCGAGCGCCTGTTTGCTATCGGTCTGTTCCGGTGAATTTCTTGTGCGAAAGTTGTAATCCACCTGACCGTTAACCAAACCATTGCGCAACGCGCGATAGTGATCAAGAACGTGTCTTACATGATCCCCGATACCGGCATGAGCACTGTCCGTCGGTTTAATATAAACATTCGCGCAGCACGCAATCAGATCTTTCAATTGGTTCAGTACTTCAATGTTTGCGTTACACAGTTCTTTCATGTTGCGTCCAGTATTGTTGATAACGGATAAGTCCTTCATGGCCCAAGTATCGTTTCAGATAACGCTCGGGCATGTTGTGCAAGTTGACCAGAATGAGTCCGTCGAGCGAATCATTGAAACCTTTGTTTACGGAAAAACCAACGAAGCGACCGTTTAACGCCAGGTAGTGGCGCAACAGAACCGGAATGGTTTTACCTGGATCACACTGTCCGACCAATTTGTTGAATACGCTGATGTCCCGGATAGAACTCAACATCCGTTTCGACCAGACTTTTCCTTTGACTCTTAACGGCATGATGGGTTGCACATTTTCTAGAAATTTTTGTTCCGCACGGAAGCTTTCCATCATCGCATCCGAAATAAATGCACGTGCTGTTTCGGAATGATCTGAAGAAATACTGACGCAACCGAACAAGACTTTGTACTTTGGGTGGCGGACCACAAATTGGCCGATTCCGCGCCAAAGTAAATCGAGTGCCGAGGGGTGTCGCTGATACGCTTGCGTGACAAAGGATCGTCCGACTTCTAACGCAGGCCCCAGGTTTTTGATGTAGTTGGCATCGTATCGGTACAGACTGCGGCTGTATAAAGCGTTCACGCCGAGCTTATCTACTATGGTATCGGTTTCGCCGAGTCGGTAGCCTCCTACAATTTTTTGTGCTTCACGGTCCCAGACAAAGAGGTGGTAGTAGTGAGGATCAAACCGATCTGTGTCTTTGTCGTTTCCAGTCCCTTCACCGGCCGCCCGGAAAGTCACCTCCCGCGCTGTGGCAATAGCGTCAAAAACCTCAGTGAGTGCTGAATACGGCGCGCAATAAACTTCAAATTGGTTTTTTTCCAACAGTTTATAATCGCTGAGATGGTCCAGTTCTTGTTGTAAGCCATGCGCTATCTGAGGATCGTCCGCACCGAGTAGTTCGTCATGGCGAATCGCAGAGGATAAGCGTTGACTGTTTTCGAGCAAATAGGTCGACATGCGAAACAGGTTGGTAATCGTGTTTGCCTTTTTAAGAGACTGACATTCGCGCGGAGAAATGGCTGTTCCCACGGTCATGCGGATGGTTTGGCCAGTTTTATTCGTTAGCTGCCTTGGTAATAACAGGGTTCTCAATCGTTTATGGATCAGGCCTGCTAGTTGGAAATAAGTTGGGTTTTTGCCATGCACAAATACCGGTACACAGGTGGCCTCGTATTTGCGCGCGAGGCGGCCGATCATAGGGTTCCATTGCCGGTCCCTGACCGAAAAATTTCCCCAGGTCATGGCACTGACCTGGCCCGCAGGGAAGATCAACAGCAAACCGTTGTTCTGCAGATGTTTTGCGGCGGCGCGCACACTGGAAGCGTTTCTTTGCGCCGCATTTTTTGCCAGTACATCAACACCGAAAAAAACCGGTGCCAACTCCGATATGCCGGAAAGCATATTATTGGTCAGTACTTTAGTATCTGGTCTTACCGCGAGCAGGGCCCGTGTCAACGCAACGCCCTCCAGGCCACCGTAGGGATGATTGGCAAATACCAGAGTAGGTCCATGCTCTGGAATAACCGCTGCCAGGGGTTGACCATCCAGGTAAACCTTACAGTTCAGTGACGACAAAGTGTGGTCGAGAAACTGCTCTGGTGTTGCCGCGTGCGGACGCAAATCGTATCGCTGTGCCAGCGGAGTCAATCCCAGAATATGCTCCAAGGTCCAGGCTAATGGTCGGGGCAGTGAAGACAACCGAAATGGATTCAGGGTTGAGTCGCTCATATCAATCAGTCTCCGGATAAAATTGGGTTAAGTTCTGTTCCAGGCGCCAATGCGCGATCAACGCTTTTAATCCGGGTGGGCGGTATCCTTGTTGTCGGTTAGCGTGGCCCAGCTCAAATAAGGTTCGGTATTGAAAAAGCAGTGATCGAACTGCCGCTCGAAAGGGCGTATTACTGTCCCAGATGTGTAATGGCTCAGAGCTGGCGGTGTTTATCTCAACAATTTGCAGGTCGGTGCCGGCAGTGAGTTGGTCAACATTTTTGAATTTCACGTCTAACCGACCGTAGTGGAAATTCGGAATGTCGTGCATTAGTGCATCCAGTTGCCGGGTCAGCTCAGGCGTGATCAGGTGGCTGGCATTTTTGAAAATGGCTCCCTTGCTGTGACTGGCAGAAAATATCAGCCGATAGGGCTTTCCGGCAGGTACAATCTCATGCCAATGCGCTCGATGACGGTTTTGATAGAGGTGTCGCAATTCACCGGCTCGGTCGTCACGGGCTACTAACTCGGCGAGAGTATGTTGCCCGTCTCCGATTACATAGGGCATGTATTTCAGCGCCATTGAGATAATTTCGCCCTGTTGTTGGTCTGGGTGGCGGACATAAAAAATGCCGGCTTCCGGTTCGTAGTCCGACAAACGCTGAATCATCATGGCTGCCCCGACCGGGTATTTGTTCAGGCACTGGACCAGTTCCTTGCGATTCTTGATGAGTTTCACGCCAGCGCCCCGGCAGCCAATATCTGGCTTACCCACGAAAGGGTAGTGCACATGATGGGCCTTGAGGTTTTGCTCCAATTTAACGATTTGCGTCTCCAGTGTGTCCTCTGTTCGGGTAACCGTAAACCAGGGCAAAACCTGCTTCTGTAGCTCCCCTTTGGCTTGCGACAATAACTGACTCTTAGGGACACCCACCATGCCGGACAGCGGTAATTTGGGGTTGGCGATAAGTGGTAACGTCAGTGAGCGGTATTTTAATGCCAGCGCCAGCCATTGGCAGACGACGGGAATGTACATTAGCCAAGTTGGCCAGAATTCAAAAAAAGAAAACCGTTTGCCCAACGTCAGTGGTGGCATTCCTGGACTGACGTAGGTGCGTGGCATTTGTTCTTGTATGGACATGACCGGCCCCTTCTTCCCATTTCATTCAATGGGAGCATAGACTACAGTCCATTCAGAAAGTTCCAGTACGTTGTTTTAATTGTTGTGGGCGAAAAGGAGATGCGAGAAAGGTCTTGCGGTGTTCGAAACGATAAATGACCGCGAGGTGGCTGATCACCTCGCGCGGTGGACAATTATTTCAAGGCGGAATGGACGACCTGCAGATGTTCAACCAGTTCGATTCCAGCATCGGTCAGATAGCCACCATCGTGAGCATCTGTAAAGCCTTTGTCGAACAACCTTTGAGCGGCCGCAATGGTAGCAGGCGCGGCGTCATGGTGAATTTTTATACCGGTCATCAAACTATCGGTAGGGAATTGAAGCAATAGGTTCATTTCACTGTGCATATCTGCGGTTATCGTCATAGTGTCACTCTTGTCGTTGTTGTGGACGTATCATGGTCAAGCCTTGCCACTATAACTAACACAGTCTAAAAAAACTTGATATAGCGCCATAAAAAACTCAGTTGTTTGTAGTGAAATCCGCGCATAAAAAAACCCGGCGGTACCGGGTTTTAATTGAAAGGCAACTATCAATGCCCCATAGAATAGGGGTTATACGTTAAAACGGAAGTGCATGACGTCGCCATCTTTTACCAGGTATTCTTTCCCTTCAAGACGCCATTTGCCCGCTTCTTTTGCACCCGATTCCCCCTTGAATTGGATGAAGTCGTCATAGGCAATGGTTTCTGATCGAATAAAGCCTTTTTCGAAATCGGTATGAATGACACCGGCCGCATTTGGCGCTGTCGCACCCACCCGTACCGTCCAGGCGCGAACTTCTTTAACACCAGCGGTAAAGAACGTCTGTAGTCCGAGTAGCTTGTATGAGGCGCGAATTACACGGTTCAGACCGGGTTCTTCCATGCCCAGATCGGCTAGGAACTCAGCTTTTTCATCGTCTTCCAACTCGACAATCTCACTTTCGAGTTTGTTGCAGATAGCCACAACTTCGGCATTTTCACTGGCGGCAATAGCACGTACTTTGTCCAGGTATGGATTGTTTTCAAAACCATCTTCATTGACGTTGGCGATATACAGCGTCGGTTTAGTGGTCAGCAGGTTGAATTGAGCCAGGTCTTTCTTTTCATCATCGCTCAGCTCGACGGTTCGAGCGGGTTTGGCTTCATCCAAAACCGGCTTTATTTTTTCCAACAAGTCCGCGAGTCGGCGGGCTTCTTTATCCTGACCTTTGGCTTTTTTTAGCAGTTTGTCCAGCTGTTTGTCGACACTTTCTAGGTCAGCCAATGCCAACTCAGTATTGATGACTTCAATATCAGCGACCGGATCAACCTGGTTGGCAACGTGGATAACATTGTCGTTGTCAAAACAGCGAACAACGTGCGCAATGGCGTCAGTTTCACGGATATTCGCCAGGAATTTGTTCCCCAAGCCATCGCCTTTGGAGGCACCCGCGACGAGCCCGGCAATGTCCACAAATTCCATCGTCGTCGGAATAACCCGCTCCGGTTTGACTATTTCGGCGATCTTATCTTGACGCGGATCCGGTACTGCGACGACCCCGGTATTGGGTTCGATCGTACAGAACGGGAAGTTCTCCGCATCAATACCTGCTTGCGTGAGGGCGTTGAATAGGGTTGATTTGCCGACGTTTGGTAAGCCGACGATGCCACATTTGATACCCATTAGTTGATCTCCAAAAATTATTCGGCTTTAAAGCTGTGTAGGTTATTCATTGCCTTCGACCATTGTCCGTCGATCGCCTGAGATGTGTTGTTCAATGCGCAATCGATAGCGCGCTCTAGGCAGACACGGTCTTCGACAGGACCTTTGCTCAATACATAGTTTGCAACGTCCCGGGCATTTCCCGGGTGTCCAATTCCCAATCGCAGGCGATAGAATTCCTTGTTATTACCCAGGCAGGCAATAATGTCGCGCAGACCGTTGTGACCGCCATGACCGCCACCCTTTTTAAAACGAGCCGAGCCTGGTGCAATATCCAGTTCGTCGTGTGCGACCAGAATATTCTCAGCGGGTATTTTAAAGAAGTTGGCAAAACTTGCCACGGACTGACCGCTGCGGTTCATAAATGTCATTGGCTTCATCAGCCAGATTTTTTCACCGGAAAGCGTAATACTGCAGGTTTCAGCCTGATACTTCGTATCGGTTTTCCAGCTGCCATTGTGCTGACGCGCAAGGGCATCAACGTAGTCGAAACCGGCATTGTGTCGGGTTTGATCGTATTGTGGTCCGGGGTTCCCCAATCCAACAATAAAGCGAATAACGTCTTTCATGGTTTATTCATTGCTAGGTTAAACGTAAAAAGGGCCTGTAAGGCCCTTTTCTGGAATCAGCTGTTAGATTACTCAGCAGCTTCTTCAGTGTCGTCTGCTGCTGCGCCACCGGCTTTAGCAATAGAAACGACAGGAGAGTCGTGGTCAGCACCCTTGTTCAATTCAACCAGGGTAATGCCTTTTGGCAGTTTCAATTCAGATAAGTGAATAACTGAGCCAACTTCCAAACCATCAACATCAACTTCGATGAATTCTGGCAGGTCGCCTGCTTTACAAGTGATTTCAACCTCAGAAGCAGTATGCATGACACGGCCACCGGCTTTAGCAACTTTTGCTTCGTTCAAGAAGTGCAGGGGAATGCGCTTGTGAACAATGGTTGACTTAGTAACACGTTCGAAGTCGATGTGCATAGGGAAGTCAGTTGCAGGGTGACGTTGAACATCCATCAGGATGGCTTGCTCAGTCTTGCCTTCGATATTGACGTTCAACACGTGAGAATAGAAAGCTTCGTGTTCCAGGGCTTTAACCAACTCACGTAATTCCAACGTCAGGCTTTGTGGCTTGCGATTCTTAGCACCGCCGTAGATGACAGCAGGTACCTTGTTTTCGCGACGCAGGCGGCGGCTCGCACCTTTCCCTGACTCTTCACGAAGTACTGCGTTGATATCATAAATAGACATTTTGTATAGCTCCAAAAGCAAACAAGCAGCACTTGCGACCAATGCTGCCTGTATTATAAAAGTGAGTGCCAATAGTTGAGTCGAAACCGACTCTAAATGCCGCGAATGTGCCGCTAGTTAGCGGAACATTGCACTGATGGACTCTTCGTTGCTGACGCGCCGGATAGCCTCTGCGAGGATGCCCGAGAGCGAAAGCTGGCGGATACTATCACAGTTTTCTGCGGCAGGCGAGAGTGGGATTGTGTCGGTAACCACCAGCTCAATTGCACTGTTGCTGATGCGTTCAACGGCGGGTCCGCTGAGTACTGCATGGGTCGCGTAAGCGACAACTTTGGTGGCGCCGAATTTGGTTAGTGCGTCAGCGGCCTGGCAGAGAGTGCCGGCAGTATCGACCATGTCATCGACCAGAATACAAGTTCGGTTGGAGACATCACCAATAATGTGCATGATTTCTGCCTGATTCGCCTTAGGTCGGCGTTTATCAATGATTGCGAGGTCTGCCCCCAGCTGCTTGGCGATGGCGCGGGCGCGCACAACTCCGCCCACATCTGGAGAAACGATGACCATATTTTCGTAGCCCTGCTTTTGGATGTCGTCCAACAGGATTGGCGAGCCATAGATGTTGTCAACCGGGATGCTGAAAAAGCCCTGAATCTGTTCTGCGTGCAAATCGACGGTCAGGATCCGGTCGATACCGACGACCGTCAGCATATCGGCCACGGCTTTAGCGGAAATCGGTGTTCGTGCTGAACGCGGACGGCGGTCCTGGCGAGCATAACCAAAATATGGGATGACTGCGGTAATTCGGCCTGCGGAGGCGCGCCGGAAAGCGTCTGCCATAAAGACGATTTCCATCAGGTTGTCATTGGTGGGCTGACAGGTGGGCTGGATGATAAATACGTCGGCGCCGCGAACGTTCTCTATGAGGTCAACTGAAATTTCACCGTCGCTGAATTTGCCGATTTCGGCTTCGCCGAGTGGAATACATAACCGTTCAACGACAAGTTTGGCGAGTTCGGGATTTGCCGTCCCAGTAAAAACCATCATTTTAGACACTTCTATCACCCTTGGTTTGCTTGAGCTGTCATCAAGATTGGGTGATTCAGTCACCCAATCATCTAAATTGGGTTACTAAGCCTGCCGCTTGTGCAGTTGCGTCACTGCCGTTGATACATTGGTACCCTGAGCCAGAAGTACATTAACGTCAGGCAAGTTGTTTCGTATCGACATAGCTGCGTGTTCGGCCATTTCTTTATTTTGCATGGACATAAATAGACAGGCACCGGTTCCGGTGAGTCTGGCGTTGCCATAAGGACTGCTCAATCGGAAAGCCTTGTCTATATCCGGGTAGAGTCGACGGACCAGCGGTTCAAAGTCATTATGGCCGCTGCCAGCCAATTCGGCGCGTATTGTGCTGGCTGGTGTGTCACGTGTCAATTCAGGATGAGAGAACAATTCAGCGGTAGAAACGTGTACATTTGGATGAATAATCACAAACCAGTGTTCGGGCATAGGCAGGTCGGTTAGTCGCTCACCGATACCTTCCGCCCAGGCTGTTTTGCCGCGAACAAATACAGGAACATCAGCGCCCAGTTTGGCGCCTATTGACTGCAACGTCTGGGTGTTCAGGTTCAGGTCCAGCAATTTGTTCAGTCCAAGGAGTGTCGTGGCGCAATCAGAACTGCCACCACCAATGCCGCCCCCCATGGGCAGAACTTTTGTGAGATGGATGTCGACATGGAATGTTTTTTCTGTATGTCTCTCCAGTGCATGTGCTGCCCGAAGAACAAGATTGTCGTCTGTTTCCAGAGTCGCATCGGAACAACTGAACCGAATGCCCTGTGACGAGTTTGGAGTAAAAGTCAGGGTGTCACCCATATCCAGCAGCTGAAACAGGGTTTGCAGTTCATGATAGCCGTCTGGCCGACGGCCGATAATGTGTAGAAAAAGGTTGAGTTTTGCCGGGGCGGGCAAGGTCAGTGTTTGGTCTGGCACAATCGGGCTCTTATTCGGGGGTGGTCAGGGCGTTCCATTCACGAATGACCAGTTTACCGCTGTCACGCTGGTTGGCAAACGACAGTTTTCTGGGTCTGGGAGTCGTTTCATCGAAATAATCGCTGATGATGACCGTCCAGCCAGACTGATCAATTTGAGATACCTGGCCGGAGTCGTTGAGATTGGCGAGGTGCGTCTCAAACGGCATGGGTTTGGCACGGACCCAATATTGCAGGTGATCCAATGGCAAATCCATGCCCGTTGACTCGTACAGCAGTCCATTCAGGCTGTGGGATTCCAGCCGCTGATCACCTTTTATCAGCGTCACTTGTTGCGGGTTTCCTTTAATGATGACCTCGCCCTGACCGAGCGGACCATAGAGCCTGATTTGAAAAGTTTCACCCATCTGCAGCCAGTCAACATTGAAGCTCTGTGCTTCCGTTTCATTGCGGATGGCCATTTTTCCGGTAAATGACCAGTCCAAGTCGGCTGGCGTCGGCTGTGTCCGGAAGGTACTGCAGGCGGAGAGTAGTAACATTGTGGCCGCCATAATAAGCAGTCGCAGGCGGCTATTCATTAAACAGTGCCTTCAAAATATCCAGGTAACGGCTGGAAGGGTTAATTCGCTCAATTTCTTGCAAAAACTGCTTTGCTTCAGCTTTGCGATCCAAGACCCACAGAACTTCTGCGATGTGGGCAGCAACTTCGTCATTTTCCATTTGACTGTAAGCTTTCTGAAGCCATTCCAATGCCTGAGTAAGTTTGCCGATCCGATAAAGGTGCCAGCCTTTGGAGTCCTGGAACGCAGGGTTATCTGGTTCCGCTGCCAGTGCCTGGTCGATATAATCACCTGCTAATGTCAGGTTTTTATTGGTGTCGGCCCATGAATATCCCAAAGCGTTAAGTGCATTGACGTTGTTGGGTTCGAGTTCGAGGATGGTCACCAGGTTGCGTTCCATCACATCGTTACGCTGTTCGTTGGCTGCGATCATCGCCTGATCGTAAAGCAACGGAACACTTTGGGGATACTCAACTAACGCTTGTTCTAACGTGGTCCAGGCTCTTTCATTCTGGTCCGTTAATTGGAAGTAATTGGCTTCCAAACGCCAGAAAACAGGCGCTTGCTCCTGTAGTGTTTGCTTACTGTCAGCAATGGCGATCATGATTCTGGCTTCGTCTTCCGGGCGGGCTAACGAAACCCATTCCGCAATGGCTGAACTGCGGAAAGGGGATTGCTGAACCGATTCAAAGTGGTTGATCGCTGATTCTGTCATCGCGTTAACCAGGTCAATACGGCCTAAAAAATAGTGGGCTTCATCGCTGTAACCCAGCTCAAGCAGATGTTGGTAAACGGCCTGTGCTGCGTCGTACTCTTGGGCGTCGAAGGCAGCACGGGCATAGGTCCGGGAAATGGTCGGTTCGGTTGAAAAACGGTTGTGTAGTTTTTCAAGTGCGCTCAGATTCTGAGGCTCATTTCGAAACAGAAAACGCGCGTATTGTACCGCGACTTGTCGGTTCTCTGGGTGTTTTTTGTCCAGTTTACTGATCAGGGTTTTGGCTTCATCCAATTTGCCGACGGTTTGCAGAAGTTGAAACTTAAACAGGTTGACCTGCAGATTGTCATGGATGGCCAGAGATTCGTTCGCCAGGGTCATGGCCTGATCAATATCATTCAGTGCCAGTGCGATCCGGCTTCTGGTGTAATACAAACTGGCCGACTTTTTGTGTTGCATTTGCACGGTGGCGAGTATGTCAGCCGCCGACTTAAGCTGATCGGCGGTTAGGTTCTGCAACCCGGGCAAAAGCAAACTGACATCGGCCTCTGGGTCTCTGGTCATCCAGTGTTCAACGCTGGTGTTGGCGATGTCCAGTTGACCAGTGGCGATGGCGCTGAGGCTATGAGCTTGTAAAGCGGCGGTATCGTCTGGTCTGAGTTCTATCCATCGGCTGGTCAGAGAAAACATACGGGGATAATCACCAATCGACTGATTTAATGCTGCCGCCCGCTGAATGGCCGCCACGTCGTTATGATTTTCACCAATTTCGCTGTACAGCGAAGCAGCAGCACCGAACTGTTGCCGATTGGTTGCTATTTCTGCCAGCAACAATTGAAACAGGCTTTCTCCGCTGAGTTCTTCTGCCACAATGGGGGTGGTCGGTTGAGTCGCCGGTACTGACACTTGATCTGAACTGGTTGCCATTTGTGCGCAAGAACTGAACAGTACGGCAGCGGAAAACGTCGTGAAAAAATGCGTGTGTGCTTTAAAGGCCATAAAATACCTGATAACAAGGTGGCAAGTTTTACATGATTTAAAACGATATTAGCATAGGTCTTATCGCCTATTTTCGGTAAAGCCGTTAGAATACCGCGTTTTTACACAATGAAGGTTCTACCTACGGCATGTCTTTGTTGGCCATTGGGATTAATCACAACACCGCGTCGGTGGAAGTGCGTGAAAAGGTGAGTTTTACCCCAGAGACGATGTCTGAGGCGCTGAAAGCTGTCTTAGATTTACCGGGCATCCACGAATCTGTCATTTTGTCGACCTGCAATCGCAGTGAAATTTATTGTTATACCGATGACCAGCTTAAAGCATCGGAACAGGTCGTTCACTGGTTATCTGAGTTACACCATCTGGACCCCAAAGAATTACGTGAAAGCATATACGTGCATGCCGACGAGCAGGCGGTATCACATATTAGCCAAGTTGCCTCGGGGTTAGACAGTATGGTTCTGGGCGAACCTCAGATTCTGGGTCAATTGAAATCCGCATATGCCGTTGCGCAGGAGCATCACGCCGTTGGCTCTATGCTGAACTATATGTTTCAACACAGTTTTAAAGTGGCTAAAAAAGTGCGCACAGAGACGGCTATTGGTGAGAATGCTGTGAGTGTTGCCTTTGCCGCAGTGAGTCTGGCGACACGCATATTTTCCGATTTGGCAGACTGTCGTGCTTTATTGGTTGGGGCAGGCGAAACCATTGATCTAGTGGCCCGGCATTTACGGGAAAAAGGGCTAACACAATTAACGGTGGCCAATCGAACGCTGGCACGCGCCGAAACCCTCGCCAAAGAATTTAATGCTCGTGCCTGCTTGTTATCTGATATTCCCGCCGAGCTGCCCAATGCTGATATTGTCATTTCATCTACTGCGAGCCAGTTGCCGTTAATTGGAAAGGGAATGGTTGAGCGGGCGTTAAAACGCCGCAAACATAAACCGGTTTTTATGGTGGATATTGCCGTTCCTCGGGATATAGAAAGCGAAGTTGCTGACTTACAGGATGTTTTCCTGTACACGGTTGATGACTTACGTTCCGTTATTGAAGACAACCGGCGCACGCGAGAAAAAGCAGCTGTTGCCGCGCAATCAATTATTGCTGAGCAAACCGAAAACTTTATTCATAACATTCAAGCGCGCACGGCATCCGATGCCATTAAGGTGATTCGCAATCGTGCGAATGCCATTAAGGATGCTGAATTGGAAAAAGCCACGAGAGCGCTCGCTGCCGGTCAAAATCCGGAAGATGTTGCCAAACAACTGGCGCACAATATTACCAATAAATTGATGCATGGTCCTACCGTTGCATTGCGCAATGCTCACCAACAAGGTGAGGAAGACGCAAGTGAGTGGGCATTGCGTTTATTTGATATCGACACCTAAGGTCATCATGAAAGAATCCATCCGTTATAAACTCACCGAGTTGTCTGAACGTTATGAAGAACTGGGCATGTTACTGTCACAGCCTGACGTTATTGGCGACCAGGATACATTTCGCAAGTATTCGCAGGAATACGCAGAACTGGAAGATGTTGTCTTGTGTTTTGCACAGTACAATGCATGCGAGGAAGATATCTTCGAAGCGCAGACATTGTGTGAAGATGACGACCCTGACATGCGGGATATGGGCAAAGAAGAGTTGAAAATAGCGCAGGAAAAACGCCAACAGCTCGACGAGCAATTGCAAATTTTGCTGTTGCCGAAGGATCCCAACGATGGCAAGAACGTGTTCCTCGAAATTCGTGCTGGAACTGGTGGTGATGAAGCCTCTATTTTTTCCGGCGATCTGTTTCGTATGTATTCTCGGTACGCTGAAAAAATGGGGTGGCGAGTTGAGGTGTTGTCGGCCAGCGAAGGCGAGCACGGGGGCTATAAAGAAGTGATTTCCCGAGTGTCCGGCGCCAACGTGTATTCCCAATTAAAGTTTGAATCCGGTGCGCATCGTGTACAACGTGTTCCCGAAACGGAAAGTCAGGGGCGTATTCATACATCGGCTTGTACAGTAGCGGTGATGCCAGAAGCCGACGAACTGGAAGCCGTTGAAATCGATAAAAATGAATTACGGGTGGATACTTTCAGGGCTTCCGGTGCGGGTGGTCAGCACGTGAACAAAACCGACTCCGCCATCCGTTTGACTCACTTACCCACAGGTATCGTGGTGGAGTGCCAAGATGAGCGCTCGCAGCACAAAAACAAGGCGCGAGCGATGTCTTTGCTCGCGGCAAAACTGAAAGATGTGCAAGAAAGCGCAGCGGCTAAAGAGCAGGCCGACCAGAGGAAATCACTGGTGGGTTCTGGCGATCGATCGGAACGTATCCGAACCTATAATTTTCCGCAAGGGCGCGTAACCGATCATCGCATTAATCTGACACTGTATAAGTTGGATGAGATTTTAGGCGGTCAATTGGAGCATGTGGTCCAACCATTGCTGCAGGAACATCAGGCACAGCTGTTCGCTGAGATGGGTCAATCGTGAGTGATCACTCCATAGCGTCTGTCAAACGACAGGCGCTATCGCAAGGTGTGGACCCTATCGATATCGATGTGCTTCTCGCCTTCGCCCTGCAGAAAGACCGTACGTTTCTGTTTACCTGGCCTGAAACCAGTTTAACGCCTGAGCAGTATTCCCTTTTTACAGATTTGCTTGATCGGCGCGCGCAGGGAGAGCCTATTGCTTATCTTGTTGGTGAACGCGAGTTCTGGTCGTTAACCATTAAGACGGACACCTCGACATTGATTCCGAGACCCGACACAGAGGTGCTGGTCGAAACCGTGTTGTCGCATTTTGATCAGCAACCCATCCGGTGTATTGATTTAGGTACCGGCACTGGAGCCATAGCGTTGGCTTTAAAGTCCGAACGGCCAAACTGGCAGGTGACGGGTACCGATCGTTTGCAAGCGGCGGTGGAGTTGGCCAGAGAAAATGCGCAACGATTGAAGCTCAATGTTGATTTTGAAACGCGGCACTGGTGTGCCGGGCTTGCGCCGGATAGTGTGCAGGTTTTTGTTAGCAACCCGCCTTACATTGATGTGGCTGATCCGCATTTAAGTCAGGGCGATGTCCGCTTTGAACCGGCAAGTGCACTGGTTGCCGGCGATTCAGGCCTTTCCGATATTCAGCAGATCGCTGTGGAGGCATTTGTTTGTCTGAAGGAGAACGGAGCATTGTTTTTTGAGCACGGCTGGCAACAAGGTGAGGCGGTGCGCTCAATCCTTCAGCAGTCTGGCTTTCAGCAGGTACAAACGGTTGTCGATTATGGCGGAAATGAGCGGGTGAGTTTTGGTTTTAAAAGGCCGTCACCGAAGCAGTGACGGATGTTGCATTTAACAAATAGCTAAGCAGATGTAGACGCCCTATCTCAGTACACAAGCATTATCAGGGTTTCCGCGACACAAGCTGGTCTGCGGCAACCTTCAATTTCAATGGTGATTTCTTCGGTGACTTCCAAACCCCGACGTACCGGAGTCACGTTAATAACGCGTTTTGTCGCACGTAAGTTGGAGCCCACCTTAACCGGGTAGGGGTAGCGTACTTTGTTGAGCCCCATGTTGACGACCATCTTAGCGCCAGGATAGGGCGGAGTGTCTGAATTCACGGCTCCGGTAAGTGTTGGTATGAGCGATAGAGTTAGAAAACCATGAGCAATTGTGGCACGGAATGGTGACTCTTGTTTAGCCCTCGCGGGATCGGTGTGAATCCATTGGTGATCATTCGTGACATTGGCAAAGTTGTTGATCCGTTTTTGGTCGACGGTTAGCCAATCCCCAATGTAGGTTACTTCACCTAACTGGTTGTTCAGTTTCTGCAGCATATTCTGCGCAGCAGAGTTGTTGTTCAGCGCCCATTGGTCGTGATTGTGCGAAGCGTCAGAACCTGAGGTCATTTTTTTCTGATCCAGCGCCCAGCTCAGCCATTGGCTGTTACGGGCATTGTTCATCGCTTCTGTGAAATAATCCTTGAATTGCGGGTTCAACATGTCCATCAACTCATCGCGATTTTTCGCAAGTCGATCACTTTTTTCTTTCAGAAAATCAATAACGCTCATTCCATATTCCTTCAACGCGGAACTGTGTGATTTCACCCTACACAGAAAACCCGTGTAATGCCCCATATTATAGGGCCTGAGACAAGGGCTTGAAACGAAGCGAAAATTAATATACGGCTGTTCAACAACCCTCCGCGGAAAGCTTAAGCTGAGGTTTCATGGGGGTTTTGGAGATATGGCTAATTTTAAGAATACACTTATTCTTTTTAAGAACTAATTGTGGCGTAAAAAGTGGATTTATGAACGCTTGTTCGCTAATTCATCAAAAGGTTTCCCAGCGATAAAAAGCTCTATTTTGTTCATGATCTGATCGATCAGAGTTTGCATGGCTTCATCTGCAGCCCAAGCGATATGTGGTGTGATGATAACGTTGGGTAGCTCGTTCAATTGCCAGATGATGCCGTCGCGACGCGGAGGCTCAGTGGCTGTGACATCCAGTGCAGCGCCGGCTAACTGACCTCGTTGGAGTGCTGCCAATAGATCTTGTTCATTTACCAATGGTCCACGACCAGTATTGACTAAGAAAGCCGAGGGTTTCATCAGTCCTAGCGTTTCTCGGTTGATCAGATTTTCGGTGGCAGATGTTAAAGGGCAATGCAGAGATACGAAGTCTGCCAGTGCTATGGCTTGTTCAAACGGTGTGTAACCCGGTCGGGTTTTCTGAGCGCCACGATGTTCCGCAATAACAATTTTCATATTGAACGCAGTTGCGAGCTTCGCAACGGCCTTGCCCAAGGTGCCTTGGCCGATAATGGTCAGCGTTCGGTTATGCAATAAATGAATTGGCGCGACCAAGTCGCAGAAAAAAGCGCTATTCGACCAAGATCTATTGTGATTCGAGGCTAAATAGGTCGTTAGGTTTCTCGACAGGCTCAGCATGAGCATTAGCACATGTTCAGCAACTGACTGAGTTCCGTAGTCAGTTGCGTTGATAACGTTAATGCCTGCGTCTCTGCATGCGTCCAAGTCAACATTGTTGGTGCCGGTGGCCGTCACGCAAATGAGTTTCAGATAAGGTAACTGTTCAATGTGTTGCCGGGAAATGACGACTTTGTTGGTCAGAATAACCTCAGCATTTTGACAGTGAGCAATCGTTTGATCAGCGTTTGTTCGATCAAATGCTCGCCAAGATGAAAGGCTGTCGGGTGGAGTTATTTTTATGTGAGATGGAAACGAACCTCGGTCAAGAAAATGGGCTTTCATCGATAGTGACTATTCTCTAGAATGGCGCTTCAGTTTCATTGAACTCTTACGAAAAAGTAAATAAGAAATTAGTAGGAGCTCTATCATCAATTGGGAAGTGACCAATATGCAATTAGTGGTGTTTGATCTGGACACAGCCTTGTGTCAGACAAGCGCTATGGATGGCCTGGCGATGTCCAGTGCAATTAAGGATGTTGCAAATTGTCAAATTGAACCGGAATCTATTCGGTCGATCCATGATTTAAAAGCAATCTGGTATCGTGCGACGCATCGTGTCGCGACAGCGATCGAATTGGCGGAATTACGCAGTCGTTTTGCTTTTCATTTGCGTCGACAGTTCTTAATTCGTCCCAGTATTGTGGCAGCCAACTACGCCTTAGTCGAACAGGTTAACATGTTGCAGCACAAACCTAAGACTGTTGTGGCCTTGGTTTCATCGCACACTACGCCAGTGCTGCAAATGAAAACTCGCGCCATCGGTTTGCTGTCGGATTCGCTGCCGGTTTCGACCGGTGACGACGCCGATTCATTGGAAGGCATATTGCAATCCATACAAACCCGCGTAAAACGTAGCTATGGTTTCAAATACGAGGAATCCACTCTCATTGCAAGTTGCAGTTGGCGCGAGGCGGCAAGCAGTCAGGATATGAAACATGTTTTGCCTGCGGACTACATTGTGCCACCAGAACAATTTCAAACCGGCCGCACAGCTTCTCGATTTGGCTGGACACGTTTTTAATTTCCGAAAGCCCTGATTTGATTAGTTAAGATTTACATTCAGGGCTCAGTTTGTCTTTCACTAGCGATTAGATTCTGAAACGTCGTAAATGAGATTGGACGTTTGCACCCAGCTCATTAAGTTGTTCAGACATTTGATACGCTGACTGTACGTTTTCTGATAGCCGTTGCGACTCATCCTGAATGGCCTGCGAAATTCGATTAATTTCATCGGTCGCCGCGTTTTGTTCCCTGGATGCTTCCGCAATGGTAATGGCTTGTCGATTAATGTCTTGTATCGCCGCTTTGATACTGGCTTGGCTACTGGAAACTGCTTCTGCAGTTTGCATTGTATCTTCAACCAATGATTTACTTTTGGTCATCTGTGTCACTGCGGAGGATGTTTGATTACTCAATGCTTCAATCATCGATTGGATCTCGCCGGTCGCTTCGTGAGTGCGTTGTGATAAGGCGCGCACTTCGTCGGCAACTACTGCGAAACCTCGTCCCTGATCACCGGCTCGGGCCGCTTCAATTGCTGCGTTTAAAGCCAGTAAGTTCGTTTGCTCCGCAATTCCCTGGATAGTCGCCAGGATGGTATTGATTTGCATGGCCTGCTCATTCAGTTTGTTAATGACCACGGTGGTTTCATCAATCTGACTGGTTAACGTCTGCATTCGCTTTTGGTTGTCCAGGGCATTGACTTCACTGTGCTCCGTTTCACTTTGGACGCTGGTTGCGGACTCTGCTGTTACCCGGGCGTTTTCTGCTACAGTGGCCGAGGTCGCTGACATTTCATGGATCGCCGCGGCGACTTGAGTAATCTCACTTTGCTGACTTTGAATGGCCTGGTTATTTTCACCGGCGACAGATTTGGTTTGGTTGGAAATATTTTCCAGTTGGTTTGCAGATGCAATAACGTCCGTCACCATGGTGTGGATGGATTCAACAAAGTTGTTGAAATACTGGCTTAAGGTGCCTATTTCATCGTTGGAATTGACCGCGAGTCGTTGCGTTAAGTCTGCATCGCCTTTGGCAATGTCTTCCATCGCATCGGCCAGGTTTTTCAAAGGATTTAACAGTACGTTAATCAATAACCCAACGACCAAGGTTACCACCGCGATTGTGACTATCGTAGAAATGAAGTTCTGAATGGTGAGGTTGGTTAACTCGCCCAAGGCTTCATCTTTGTCGACGCTCACGACGATAGACCAAGGTGTGTTCGCTATTGGAAAGGACGCAGCCAGTTTTTCGGTGCCTTCGAATACAACGGTGGAAACAGAGTTGTCAATTTGGCCTTCTGACACCAAATCATTCAGTTTTTGCTCATAGTAGTCTTGATTCTCATGAATTAAAATGGCGTTGGCGTTGTCAATTAAAAAAGCTTCACCACTCTTGCCCAAGGCAACGCTTAATATTTCTGTGGCCACGACATTCATTTTTACATCGGCTGCAATCACCCCCAGTCCAGTAGGGCGGGCAAAAGAAACGATGAGTTCACCGCTGGAAGCATCCACATACGGCGCGGTTAGAATTGCGCGGTTTTGTTGCTTGGCTTGTTTGTACCAGGGGCGAGTACGTGGGTCATAGTCTGCCGGCAAGTCCTCATTGGGAAACATGATCATTTCACCCTGTTCAGAGCCAATATACATGTAGAGAAAATCACCGGACTTTTGCCCTTGTTCCAAAATGCGGGTGTGATTGGACCTGTCTGTGGAAAACTGACTGGCAGCGGCCAAGATCGTCTGTTTGCTGCTGATCCAGTTACTGACAAATGTCGTCAGGTTTTCCCCGATGCTAATAATGTCAGTTTCCACTTGTTGAACTATTTGTTGTTTCGCCCGCGTGTAGTTGATATAGGAAAAAAAAGTCACTGAAATTAACACCACGAGAGCCGTCGCTATCGTGATTTTCTGTTTAACGCTGAAATTTTTCATGTTCTGTGCCTTACATCTGGATAGCCAACTGTGCGAGGGTCCATTTTGTTGCATTAGCAGCTCATCGGACATAACGCCTGATTTAAAGAATAGTTCGATTTACAGAGAATATCGGCAGAGAATGAAAAAGATTGATTAAAAAAAGACCCGCATGTAGCGGGTCAATTTGATTACTTTTCTTCCATTTGTGCCGCTTGGATAGCGGTTAAGGCAATGGTGTAGACGATGTCTTCAACCAGTGCACCTCGTGAAAGGTCATTCACTGGTTTGCGCAAACCCTGCAACATGGGGCCAATGCTGACCACATTTGCACTGCGCTGAACGGCTTTGTAGGTTGTGTTGCCGGTATTGAGGTCCGGGAATACAAAGACGGTTGCGCGACCTGCAACCTGGCTGTCTGGCGCTTTACTGGCAGCGACCGACGGGGTACTGGCCGCGTCGTATTGCAGCGGACCGTCAATTAACAGGTCGGGGCGTCGTTCTTTGGCAATGCGGGTGGCTTCTCGGACTTTTTCCACGTCGCTACCACTGCCGGATTGCCCAGTCGAGTAACTGATCATGGCAATGCGTGGTTCAATACCAAAAGCTTTCGCTGAATCGCCCGATTGAATGGCGATGTCCGCCAGCTCTTCTGCATTTGGATCCGGGTTGATGGCACAGTCGCCATACACTACTGCCTGATCCGGCAACAGCATGAAGAATACCGAGGACACCAGGCGACTTTCCGGACGGGTTTTAATCAGCTGCAAAGCAGGGCGCACAGTATTGGCGGTGGTGTGAATGGCACCGGATACCAGACCATCAACATCGTCCAGGGCCAGCATCATTGTACCCAATACAATAGGGTCTTCCAGTTGCGCCTCAGCCATTGGCGCTGTTAATCCTTTGTGCTGACGTAACCGTACCATCGGTTCGACATAGGCGTGCAGGGCTTCTTCCGGATTAATAATTTCAATGGATTCCGGGAGTTGAATATCCTGGCTTTGCGCAACGCGATGGATTTCTTCCGGGTTTCCTAGCAGTACACAGCGCGCTATGCCCTTTTCATGACAGATCGCAGCCGCGCGAATAGTTCGGGGTTCGTTGCCTTCAGGCAGAATAATTCGTTTGGCTGCTTTGCGGGCACGCTTAACCAACAAGTGTCTGAATGCTGGCGGAGAAAGACGGCGTTCTTCAATCACCTGCGCCCGTTCGGCCAACCATTTTGCGTCGATGGAGGACGCAACAGCGTCCATTACGCTCTCCATCCGGGTGACGTCGTCAGACGGCACTTCCGTGTTCATGGAATTCAGCAGCTGAGCGGATCGGAAGGTGTTATGGGTTGCTGTTAATACCGGTAAGCCAGTCGAAAATGCAGAATGACATAACTCCATAACCGAGTCGATCGGCATAATGTCGCCCGTTAAAATTACCCCAGCCAACGGTACGCCGTTGAGCGCTGCCATACACGCAGCCAGAAGAATGTCATCACGATCACCAGGTGTGACCACCAGTGTGCCGGCTTTCAGGGTGTGCAACATGTTCGGCATGGTGCGGGCGCAGACAGTAATACTTTGCACCCTGCGTTCTTGAATGGCACCTTCATTAATGATTTTTGCACCCAGGTGATCTGCAACATCGGATGTTCGCGGAGCAACCAGCAGTGGGTTCCAGGAAACTGAGCCAATGCAACGGAACGTGTCAGCGTGAAACACAGGCAAGCGTGAAGCCAGATTGTCTGTGACATCTTTCTGAGGGGATTCCAGATCATGATCCGGATCTTCCTCTGCGATGACTTGCTGGCTAGACGGGGCAGGGGCGCCTACTTTATTCAGAATGCAGCCGATGACGCGCTTGTGGTTTGTACCACCAAACAGGCTGGCGGTCATTTTAATGCGCTCGTTGAGTTGCGCTGTGCTGTCTTTGTTCTTCGCTGAGACCAGAATGACGTCGGCGTCCAGAGCTTTGGCCATGTTGCGGTTTAGTTCTGCGATGTAGTTTTCATCGGCAACGGGTACCAGCCCCTCAACAATCAGCACATCTGCTTCTTCACCGGAAGATTGTGCAATGGAAATAATTTCTTCCATCAAACGATCCGTTTGGCCTAACGCTAACTGCTGTTGTGCTAGGGACAACTTAATTGGCTTGGCGGGATTCAGACCCAGGGTGGCGTTGACCAGATGGGTAGAGCGTTCCGGCTCCGCATCGGAACCAAACTGTTGGGCAATCGGTTTGCTGAAAGCGACTCTGACGCCCAGTTGTTCCAGTGCACGAACCAAGCCTAGGCAAACCGATGTTAAGCCGGTACCTGCGCCTGTGGCTGAAACGAAATATGTGTATTTCACGTTAACCTGCTCCGTAAGGGGTGCAATTTAAACCAATGCTAAGGATTCTTTAGCAATCATTAACTCTTCTTTAGTGTTGACAACAACGATGTTAGGACCATTTGCTGCCGAGATGCGACCCAGTTCGTCGCCATTGTTGGCGTTCAGTTCTGAGTCTAATTCAAAGCCGAAAATTTTCAGATTCGCGACCACTTTGGCTCGTATCAAACGAGAGTTTTCACCGATTCCACCGGTGAAGACCAGAGCGTCGAACCGCGGTAATGAGGTCGCCAAGCCGCCGATTTGCCGGGCAAGCCGAAAACAGAAAACGTCCAATGCCAATTGCGCTTGCGCGTGACCTTCACCGGCCGCCTGTTCGATGGTGCGCATGTCGTTGGAGAGCCCGCTCAAGCCCAACATGCCGCTTTCTTTGTTGAGTACTGCGGTGACCTTCTCGATATCCCAGCCTTTTTGCTGGCTTAGGAATTGGTGCAGTCCAGGATCAACGTCACCGCTGCGCGTGCCCATCACCAATCCTTCCAAAGGCGTCAAACCCATGGTGGTGTCAACGGATTTACCATTGACAATGGCTGCTGCTGAACAACCGTTACCAAGGTGCGCTGAAATAATACCGTGATTGTCATTGATGCCCAATCGCCGTGCTGCTTCGGCGGCTACGTATTTGTGGCTGACGCCGTGAAAACCATAGCGACGAACTTTTAATTCTGTATATAAAGAATAGGGTACACCATAAAGATAGGCTTCTGGTGCCAGCGTCTGATGAAACGCTGTATCGAAAACCGCGACCTGAGGAATAGCGGGGTACAGTTCCTCAATTGCTTCTATACCCGCCAGATTGGCCGGATTATGTAGGGGGGCCAACGGTATGCAATCGCGAATTTTATCCATAACGTCACGGGTGATTACAACCGGGTCACTGAAGGCTTCGCCGCCATGAACGACACGGTGACCAATCGCTATGGGCAGCGTTTCTAATAAGCCTGCTTCAGTGAGTGCGGATATGATGACCTGCAGAGTCGATCGATAGTCGCTTTCAGTAAGCTCAACTGTGTTTTTTTGGTTTGCCGTTTTCACGGTCAGTACCGCTTCATCGCTGCCCAATCGTTCCGCTAGTCCACTGGCTCGTTCTGCTTCTGTGGTCATATCGAAAAGGGAGAATTTTATTGAGGAGCTTCCAGAGTTGATGACTAAAATATTTTGAGACATTGTCCAGCCTGATTGTGTTGGATTTTCAGTTTTTAAATAGGGTTTGCATCGTTTCGATTAACTATAGACAGCATTCAGCTAAGCTATAGGAATTAATGGTGTTGAAATTTAGCTGTATATTAGAAAGTGATAATGATGTTGATCAATCAGAAACGAATTGTGCTGATTTTTTGTCTGCTTTTCACCTCTTTTGTCGGTCAATCGACTGCAAACTTGATGACTGTCATACAAATCCAACCTATCAGTGGCGGATACGCCATTATTCAGGCCCAGCCTGGCTCCAAGGTGCTTTTCAGGGAGCGAAATTACGCTGTGGACGAACAGGGGTTTGTCGCCATTCCTTTTGGACGCGAGGTCGCCGGCTTGCACGAGATTACGCTGGTTGACAGGGACAGAACAGAACGCACGGAGGCGATTTGGATAGATACGCGTAGCTACGTTATTCAACGAGTTAATGGCGTGGATCAAAGTCGGGTCACACCTCCGGTATCGGTGACAGACCGGATAACGGCGGAAGCAGTGAAAGTGAATCGGGCACGTTCAGCAATGTCATCGCTCCAGTTCTGGCGAGAGCAGCAATTTATCCGCCCGGCACCAGGACCGGTGTCCGGTGTGTACGGCAGTCAGCGTTTTTATAACGGCATCGCGGGATCGCCGCACTGGGGCATTGACTACGCAGCCCCTACCGGTACCAAAGTGATAGCACCCGCTGGCGGCAAGGTCGTGCTTGCGGAGGCTGATCTTTATTTCAGTGGTGGCACTATTGTGCTGGACCATGGAGGGGGTTTAACCAGTAGTTTTTTACATTTGTCGCGATTACTGGTGAAGCCTGGCGATATTGTTGAGCAAGGCGCTGTCATCGGCCTTGTTGGCGCCACTGGCCGGGTAACCGGACCTCATCTGGACTGGCGTATGAATCTGCATGGTGAGCGGATCGATGCCGCGCTTTGGTTGCAGGCGCAATAATGTGCATTTAAACGGCTTCAGGCTGAATGAAAAATGAACGATTCAACGCCGCTGCCATCGGAGTCGCGCTTTACACTTGTATTTCCATAAAAACTTACGCAACATGACCTGCGTCCCAAGGGCATAAGAATAAAAGAGAGATCAAAATGATAAATAAAAAAGTTTTAGGCGTTGCTATTGCAGCTGCTTCTTTAATGAGCGTCGCTCAAGCTGAGGTAAAAATCGGGTTTCTGGGCGGCTTTACGGGTCCTATTGAAAGTTTAACGCCACCTATTTTTGAAGGTGCAAAAGTCGCTATTGCGCAGGTGAACGTGCAGGGTGGTATTCTGGATGGTGATATTCTCACCATGCCAAGTGCCGACACGACCTGTGTGGACGCGTCTGCAGCATCTAATGGCGCGGACCGACTGATTAACTCAGACGGAGTGATCGCAATCGTGGGTGGTTTGTGTTCAGGCGCTACCATCGCTGCGGCGAATAATGTTGCTGTGCCAGCGGGTGTGCCCATGGTATCTCCGGCCTCTACGTCACCTGCCTTAACCGGTTTGGATGACAATGACCTGGTGTTCCGTACTGCACCATCGGACGCTTACCAAGGGGAAATGCTGGCGAAATTGTTGGCATCAAAAGGTATCGATGAAATCGCAATTACCTACGTGAACAACGATTACGGTAAAGGTTTCGCGGATGCTCTTGAAGCGAACTTTAAAGGCACTGTAACCGCTAATGAAGCGCATGAAGATGGTAAAGCCGACTATCGAGCAGAATTGGGTTCTCTGGCTTCGACCGGAACGCAAACGCTGGTCGTGTTGGCGTATGCTGACGGGTCAGGTCAAACCATTTTGCGTCAGGCTTATGAAGCCGGTGACTTCACAACTTTCGTCGGTGGTGACGGTATGGTGGGTCAAGCTTTGGTTGACGCGGTTGGCGCCGATGTTCTGGATGGCATGATTGCTACCAAGCCAGGTATCCCAGACGTTCCAGGTCTGGATGCGTTTGAACAGGCGATGACGTCATTGGCGTTGGATCCAAAAGCTGTTTTCGCGGCACAGTCCTACGACGCAGCATTCTTGCTGGCATTGGCCATTGAAGAAAATGGATCTGCATCGGTTGATGGTCTGAGCGCAGCCTTGCGCAAAGTTTCTTCAGCGCCTGGTGTGGTCATTTTGCCGGGCGAATGGGAAAAAGCGAAGAAAGCCATTGCTGACGGCAAAGACATCAACTATGAAGGTGCATCTGGTAATCATGAATTTGATGCCAACGGTGACGTACCGGGTCTGATCGTCGAGATGACCGTGATGAACGGATCATTTGTTGAAAAAGGCGTGTTGAAATAATCAACTCTGCATAGCAAAAAAACGCAGCCATTGGCTGCGTTTTTTGTTTGTTCGGTCACGATCCTCTAAATGCCAAAGTCTGTATTACATGACCGATGTAGAACCGGATTATCGGCATCAAGTGGGATCACCGAGCAGTAGGGATTTATTCTTTCCCTTGCTGTGCTTTCAGTGTCTTGGCTACTCGAATGGCTTGCTGCGCTGCTTTACGAGATTCATTCATCTTTTTCATCGCTAAGCCGAAACTGGTGGCCATGCGATTGGTTGCCAGGGTCAGCTGATCAATTTCGTTTTTACTGTTGGAGTCGATGCCAATGGAGGCGACATCGGCACTTTCACCTTTGGATATTTTCTCAGCCATACTGGTTATGGTTCGTACTGGAACAATAATCCGTTGACGGACAAACCAGAGAATCAGTAACACGGACGCACCAATGGCAAGTACTTCAATTAACCCAAAAACGGATACTGCTCCACTGAACAGATTTCGCTGCGGAATGGTCACACTGATGATACCGGCGACGTCTCCCTCTTTAAAACCAAAACCGTTGTTACGTCCATAACGTTCAATGACGTCCGCCGGGGCTGTGCTCGCGTCGCCATGACAGGCAATACAGGATGCGTTGTGATAGACCGGTTTGGCGTAGCGGTAATCGTTGCCTACTACTTCAAAATATTCCGCCAATGTGTTGCCACCGACTGCGGCCAGAGCCCGACGCTCAAAACTGTCTGGTGCGTTGTTTGGGTTCATCACGTTAGTCGACGTCATTCGAAATTTGGCCGGTGAGCTGGATGCGGCGACGGTTTCAGAAAACTCACGTTGCGCCAGAGCAGGATTTTTAGAATAGAAATGAATGGCTTGGGAAGGAAACTCCGGATCGACAACAGAAACTTTACCCAAATAGCTTTTCGGATTGTCCTTTACCCAGACACGTCCATTATTGGCAACCCAGGTACCAAAGGCTTCGACATTTGCAACCACGGTTTGCGCCTGGGCTTTTAACTCTTGCTGGTATACATTTTTCAGCATGTAGTAAAAAACGACACCATTCAGCACCATTATGATCGCGAGAATGACCAGAAATTGCACGCTTATCGACAGGCGTTTTTTTGCCATGGTTTAAAGCCTCCCTTTCATGGATTTATTGTGATTTGCTGCCGCGTCCATAACTGTTTGGCTGCTTTGTTGAATAAAACGTTCTCGATCTGTTTTGGAATCAATATTCGCGGCGAGCGCTTTGATGTAGTTGCGCAGGGCAGATGGGCCATTCCATTGTTTTTGACGCCAAAGCAGTTTCGCGTCCTCTTTCAGTAATTGACCGATGGGGCCAACAATGTCGATGAACTGAGCATCAATGGTTGCCAAAAGCTGGCGACCCGTGGGCGTTTTGGCGATCATTTGTAACTACTTCCTACGTCAGAATTCCCTTTGGCTTCAGTGACCAGAATCAGAAATGTGATCCAGGTCAATAAATTTACCAGAAACGGGGCTGATTTTTGACCGCTTTTTCGGAATAACAACCTTTCATTTTGATATGGTTTGGGCTGGTCAAAGGCAACCTTTGTTGGATCATTCTCCATCTCAAAGAAGAGCCTTACTCCTTTACCGCAGCTGGGTAACATAACGGGCGCGTTTGTTCTGTCGATATGAGTTAAGCACCGAACCGCAAGCTGGGTATGGTGCAGGCTACAAATGACAAGAACAGTGACTGTGTCGGCGTCAACGTGAGTGGGCTGACGAAGAGCGATGATTGGAAAGCTCATGCGTTCAGCTTAAGCTGGCTTGTTGCTCGATATGATTGAGAAGCTCCACGATTAATTTGGACAGTATATTGGCGGTCAAATAGATCTGTTCAATTATGCTTTGATTGGTTTGCCTCATGGTTGAGGCCGTGTTTTCGATGTCGAGGCTCATCGGATTTGCTGTGCGTGAAGCTCAGTTGGTTTAGTTACTGGTGTGTTGCAGTATTGCATCAAGAGTGGTACGCAATTGGCCAACTTTGTTGACCGGCTCATTGTTTAAAATACTTGAATGACGATTGAATGGGGTAGAGAGTCAAAGTATAGACTCAATTTGTCGAGGGGTTGCATGAAGACTGATGAGAGACCCATCTGAAAGACGAAAAAGCCAGCTCGCTAGCTTTTTCGTCTGGAGGTGCCGTCAGGTGTGATGCACGATGCGTTCTGGGATAACCCCCTTCGGTGCATAGCGCAGCACCAGAGTGATGGTTAAGCCGATAACAAAAACCCGTGCCTGTAGTGCCCGGCTATCCAGGTCACCGGGTGCCTGCCAGTCAAACCAGCTTTCACCCAGATGACGAACAACATCGAACACCCAAAGTGCGACAGGCTCGGACATGGTCCAAATAATGTAAACAAACACCGCACCAAACAATGTGCCCAGGTTGTTACCCGCGCCGCCCAGAATAACCATAACCCAAATCAGGAAGGTATGGTTCAACGGAATGTAGCCTGAGGGATCGAAAATACCGTTGAATGTAGTCAGCACTGCACCGCCAACACCCATCAAAAACGAACCGAATATGAACACTTCCAGGCGACGACCGTTCACGTTTTTACCCATTGCCAGAGACGATGTTTCATTATCGCGGATTGCGCGCAACATACGGCCCCAGGGCGCGTTGTAGGCCCGGGTCAGCAGGAAGAAAATGATCGCAATCATGGCTGCCGTCAGAGACAAGTAGAGTGCCCGAGCCATAATGAAACCAAGATCTGACGGTCCCGGTGTTGGCCACGGTAGGGGAGACACGGTTAACGTGCCATGCGTTAACCAGTCCGCGTTCTTCAGGAAGGCTTTGATAATCTCGGCGATTCCCAGTGTGGCAATGGCAAGGTAGTCACTGCGTAGTCCAAGGCAGATATGACCAATGCCATAGGAAATAGCACCAGCAGCAACACCGCCGACTAACCAGCCTAACCAGACGGGCAAACCAAAACCACCAATGAAACCGACATCTTTTTCAATAGCGTTCGCAACGGGGTCGAGTGAAGCCATGAAGGTGATGTAAACCGCACCGATTAAAATCAGAGTAATCAGTCGTTGCCATTTCTGTGCGACCCCGAAACGGGTCAGTTTGATTGACCCCCAGATCAACGCGATGCCGAGCACGAGTTTGAAGAAAACGCTGCCAAGGTCGGACGCGTGACCCGACGCCCAGAAGTCTTCGTTCACCGGAAAGCTGAACAGCATGGTGATAAAGCCACCCAAAGCAATAAATCCCATGATGCCCGCGTTAAACAGACCGGCATAACCCCATTGAATAGTCAGGCCAAGCGCAATAATGGCGTAACAGGCTGCTTCGACCAACATACGTGTGCTGTAGGCAGCGCCCATGAAGGTCATGACCAGCATAATGAGCAGGAACAGACCTGAAAACAGAATAACTTCTCGTTTGTAGTTCGCAAACATCAGAGCACCTTCCCTTTCAAAATACCGGTCGGACGCATAACCAGAATGGCAATTAATATAAAGAACGGCACCGTGATTTTATATTCCGTCGGCACCAGTGCCAGATTCGCGGGTAAATCCCAGCCCCATTTTTCAGCCATTGGGCGTAATAGAATCGCCCAGTTAAATACCGCCAGTGATTCGGCAAACCCGACCACGAAGCCACCGATGACCGCGCCATAAACATGACCGACACCACCGACGATAGCGGCTGCGAAAATGGGCAACAGAATGTTGAAGCTTAAGTCAGGCTTTAAAGCGACATCGAGTGACAGCAAGGTACCTGCAGCGGTTGCCAGTGAACCGGCGATAACCCAGGTGACAATGACTACCGTGTTGACATTGATGCCCGACACCCGTGCGAGATCTGCGTTATCGGACATGGCGCGCATGGCCTTACCCAACCGCGATTTGGTCAGGAAAAGATGCAGCGCTACAACGGCTATGATCATAAAAACAAACAACAGAATCTGTGGCTCGGTAATGACTAACTTGCGTGAGGCCAGTTCAAAAGGAAGATCTAGGCGGAAAATCTCCTTACGATCGTCGATATACAGGTTGCGAGAGCCGGTACCGAAAAACAACCGTACCAGACCCTGCAACATGAAGGTTACACCGATGGATGCCATCACAATGACAATGGGCTTGACGTTGTGTTCGCGCAAGGGTTTATAGAAGGCCTTGTCGATGCTGACCGCCAGTAGACTCGTTATCACCATGGCGATGGGTAGCATGACGAAGGCCGTTGGTAAGCCGATCGCGGGACCTGCAGCTGGAAACATCGCCGTCAGGAAAAAAGTCAGAAAGGCGCCTGTGGTCATCAAGTCACCGTGAGCAAAGTGTGCAAAACGCAGAATGCTGAACACGAGGGTAATGCCAATGGCACCCATCGCGTAAATCGCGCCGATCACCGCGCCGGAGATCATCACTTTGTTAATAAAAAATACGAGTTCGTTCACGTCAGGTATCTCCCGTCCATCATCCGCCAAGGAAGCTTTTAGCGACTTCCGGATCGTTCAATAAATTTTCGCCGGTATCGGTAAAACGATTACGGCCCGCAGCCAAGACAAAACCTTTGTGCGCAATACGCAGTGCTTGTTTGGCGTTTTGTTCCACCATCAGAATGCCGACGCCTTCGCGGTTAATCGTCACGATGCGGTCAAAAATTTCATTCATATACAGTGGAGACAGGCCTGCTGTCGGTTCATCGAGTAGCAACACTTTCGGTTCAATCATCAATGCGCGGCCCATGGCGACCATCTGCCGCTGACCACCGGAAAGTTCACCCGCGGGCTGATAGCGTTTGTCTTTCAGGTCAGGGAAATAATGGTAGACCGACTCCAACGTGTGCTGGAAATTGTCTTTGCGTAAAAACGCGCCCATTTCGAGGTTTTCTTCAACCGTCAGGCTGACAAAGACATTTTTTTCCTGCGGCACAAACGCCATACCCAGTTTCACCAGGGTATTCGGGTCGGCATTGGTGATGGTTTCACCATTCAGTTCGATAAAGCCTTCGCTGACGTGTAGCAGACCGAAAATAGCTTTTAACGAGGTCGATTTACCGGCACCATTTGGCCCGACAATGACACCGATCTCACCGGCGTCGATGGACATGTTGACGCCATTAAGGATATTCATGCCACCGTAGCCGGCATGAATGTTATTGGTTTCTAAAATAGCCATGCGCTCTCCAACGAATTATGCGGCGTCACTGCCAAAATAGGCTTCGATCACTTTTGGATTGTTCTGGATGTCTTCGATTTTGCCCTCTACCATGACACTGCCTTGGGCCAGTACGATGACCGGATCGCAGAGTTTGGCGATCATGTCCATATCGTGTTCGATAACCAGGAAGGTGACACCCAAGTCTCGGTTCATGCGCAGGATGTTATCGGTTAAACCAGTCAGCAGCGTTCGGTTTACACCGGCGGCGACTTCGTCGAGCAAGACCACTTTGGAATCGGTCATCATGGTGCGACCCAATTCCAGTAGCTTTTTTTGCCCACCGGACAGATTCCCCGCCAGTTCATTTTTCACGTGATCAAGCCCGATATAGTCGATGACTTCTAACGCTTTCTGGCGGATTTCCGTTTCCTGAACTCGGATTTGGCTGGGTTTAAACCAGGTGTTGAATAAATTTTCGCCCAATTGTCGCGATGGAACCATCATCAGGTTCTCCAGCGCAGACATCTGCGAAAACTCATGTGCAATCTGGAAGGTACGGAGTAGCCCTTTGTCAAAGAGCTGGTTGGCTGCAAGGTTTGTAACATCTTCACCATCGAGAATAATACGGCCGCTGTCGAGCGGGAATGTTCCTGCGATGATGTTGAAAATAGTGGATTTACCGGCGCCATTTGGACCGATCATGCCGGTAATGGACCCTTTTTCAATGTTAAAACTGCAATCATTGATGACTTTCAGGCGACCGAACGATTTCTCGACGTTCCTGACCTCGATCATAGATGACATATTGTTTGACTCTCCACGAATCTGTAACACACGACCGGCCAGCGCTGACAAGGTGTGTCCCATGTGGTTTTTGTTTACCTGCTTTTTGAGCTGTTTACCCGGCAGGCTTGTTATTAGTGATCAGGCTGGGTGGCAACGGTTACGCAGCGGTCAGACCTGACCCATTTTTAATGGTTGGCAAGTGTACCCACTCTTGACGATCAGGTCAGCCAATTCACCTCGAAAATGAAGTGAATTGGTGAAATTATGAAAAACTGTTGGTTGTTTAAACAGTTAATCACTGTTCGATTGCAGATTCGCTGGCCGCGCGACGGGCAAATACCCACAGACCCGCCAACACGAGAATGCACAAATAGACGGGGGTTGCTGCGGGCAGCCTCTGGAAGGGTGTTAGACCACTGCGCAAGGTCAGTTCCCCAATAACTTCTGCCTCAACAAATTGTTCGGATCGTTTCACAATGGTGCCGTTGGCGTCAATCAGCGCTGAAACCCCATTTTGGGTCGCGCGCAGTACCGAGCGGCCGTTTTCAATGGCGCGCATTTGCGTGATTTGCAGGTGTTGATGCGGCCCCAATGAGTCGCCGAACCAAGCATCGTTACTGACCACCGTTATCAGGTCCGCATCTTTGGCCAGGTTACGGACTAAATCCGGGTAGGCCGCTTCATAACAGATGACCGGTGCCGCAAAATAGGGCTGTTCCGCCAGCGTAAAGGGAATGGGCGATTGTGCGGTGGGCGCTGGGTACATGGTCGACATCGGCAAATCGAAAAAAGCGATTAACCCGCGCAGGTATTTTTCCAATGGAACGTACTCTCCGAACGGCACCAGGTGCTGTTTCAGATATTCGCCACTGGCGGTGCCATAGCCTTTCATCGAATTATAAAAGCGACCATCCTTCAGCAATAAGACGCCGGTAATAATAGCTTGGTCGCGCTGTTCGCCGATGTTTTGGATTTGACTCATGAAATAAGGTATCTGCTCTGGTCGCCGGGTCATGGCGGCTTCGGGCCACAGGACCAGGTCGATGTCGGTCATCGCTCCAATAGAAGTCCCATAAAAATTCAGCGTGGGTGTCTGTTGTGCGCTGCTCCATTTGGTGCGCTGATCGACATTACTCTGTACAGCGGCTGTTTTCAGCGTGCGCAATTCCTGGGTCCAGCTAGAGGCTGGTTTGGCGATGCCGAGTAGAAAGAGTAACGCCAGAAAACCGAGGGCAACTCCTGCGTAGCTGAAGGACCTAACCGTTCGATGACGAGCCCAGTGCAACAATGACTTCAACAACCATGCGCTGCTGAGTGCTAACATCAGGCTCAGGCCGTAAATCCCGACGACGGCAGCCAATTGACCAATAGCTAAGTCCGTAAAAGCATAACCGGCCAACAGCCAGGGCATGCCGGTCAAAAACCATTCCCGTATCCATTCGTTAATGACCCACCACAGCGGCGAGACCAAGAGCAGGGCAAGCGGCAGGGCACGCAGAAATCGTTGGAAAAACCACATTTGGAACAGGTGAAACAGAGCCATAAGCAGGCAAAACCCACCGGTGAGCACAAGTGACAACCAAACCGGCGTGTCCACCGTTTGCATACTGCCATAAATCCACGAAACCCCTAGGGTGAAGTAGCCGACGCCATATAACCAACCGAACCAGGCGGCTTCTTTGGTCGTACTCGCCTGAAAACTCAGCCAGAAAAACCCACCGACACCGATAAACATCAACGGCCAGAAATGAAAAGGAGCAAGAGCAAGAGGTACACAAAGACCGAAGATGATAGCCAGAGCAGCGCGCATAATGATGTCAGTAATGTCCGTGGTTTATTCGAAGCTTTACACTGTAACCGAGCCCGACGGCTAAATCTATTTGTCTGCAAGTATTAACTTTTTGAAGAACACGATACTGCCTTTCCTTGGACGTTCGTTCGACTCCTAAGTTTTAATTCATTTTTTTGAATGATTAGAGTTATTACACAGCGAAGTGCATTCAAATGCACCGCGAATTCTTGGTGTGAATGACGCTCGCACAATCCAAAAGCAGAGCAGTGGCGTGGGAAGGTGATACTTATTGAAACTCAAATTTTTAATTAATATCTGGTTGTCAGTAAGTGTTTTCCCATATCCTAAGCAAAGCAAAGTGACTATGGAAAGTTAAGAATGATAAAGACCCTATCGACAACAATCATGTATGAAAACAAATGGATGCGGGTGCGCGAGGATATAGTGGAGCGTGCCAGCGGTGCCGAAGGATTATTTGGTGTCGTGGAAAAACCAGATTTTGCCGCCATTATCGCTGTGGATAATGGTCATATCCATTTGGTTGAACAATACCGCTATCCCGTGCAAATGCGCAGCTTGGAAATACCCATGGGCGCTTGGCCTGAACAACCCAACGCCGACCCTTTGGAGTTAGCCCATGGCGAACTGCAGGAAGAAACCGGGTATCGCGCTGGCCGTATGGAGAAAATCGGGTTTCACTATGTGGATAATGGCGGTGCGACCTTAGGGTGTCATGTATTCTTTGCCACGCAACTGAGCTTTGTTGGTAAAAATCTTGATGCCGAAGAAGAAGATTTGGTGTCCCTGACCTTGCCCGTAGCCGATTTCGAACAAAAAATTATTCAGGGGGATATTTTGGATGCGTGTACCATTGCCTGTTACGGGTTGGCTAGGCTGAAGGGGTTGGTTTAATCGGAATTGGCTGGGTTATGAGTTCGGAGACAAAAATATCGCCTGAAGAGTTTCATATCAAGTTGGAAAAGAGACTGCGCACGTATAGCGTTTCGCTAATGAATAACACAAAGTGGCGAGAGTTGTTTTGCAGGATTGCTGCTACTGGTTTGTGGTTTAAAGTTTCGACGATTTGGAACGTAGAATCATCGATTCTCCAGAAGATAACTCAGGCGCATTTTGAAAAAGAGTTTATTGGGGATGGTTGTCTTGTCGGTGGTCCCCTTTTTTATAAGGAAATTTTCCAGCTTCGCGTATTGAGATATCAACCGGAGTCGAAAATAAATGAAAAAGTTGAATATGATGATGTCCGTTGGCAGTCGTTTCTAGCCTCCTTAGATGAGGTGGGGGAGATTCCTGTAACGATACACAGATCTGAAGCAGTGATTCAAGGATATCGGTGATCGTTTTAAAGCGTTAAAAAGTTGCTGAGTTGGGCTATTTTTAAAACCAGTCAGCAACTCTGACTGTCAATCTGCTTGCGCTAAAAATTGCTCCAAAATTGCCAGCTCTGGGTTTAATCTCCTGACTGCCGACTCCGCAAGAGTGAGCGTTTTTGTCGGGTTGAACGACTGTAGTAGCTTCAAATAAAAGTAAGGGTTTTTGTTGCGATTTTTCTTATCAAAAACTTCTTTTACGAAGGCGTCCAACAACTTGGTCGGTGGTGATGCTTTTTGCAGATCACGGGAAACAATCAGTTCCTGAACTTCGTTATCTAACGTTTTTACTTGGTCTTTTATTGCGGTCATTAAATCGCGGTAGCTGTATTGTTTTACCCGCTCAATGCCCAGTAAATCGGCGCAGACTTCCAGCGTTTTCAGCAGTACCCGGCGATCGTGCTTCATGTTGTCCGGAAACAGGCTGTGCAGTGACTCGGCACTATCTTTGTTTAGTTGTTCCGACCATTCTCGTTCCAGGTTGTCATCCGGTTCGAGGAAGTACTTGTAACCAATCAATTGCCCGAATGCGGCCCTGGTGTCCAGATAACCCAATTGCCAGAATTTCTCAATAAATTCGGGATTGAAGTCAAAGGCGTTGCCCATGTCGATGGAGTTTTTGATATAGACAGTTTGAGTGCCGTCGGTTTTCGGGCGGCGGTTAAAGCCGATGCCGGATATGTCGACCAGAATGATTTTCCGGTATCCGCGGCGACGGGCCATCCGGAAAGGGACGTTGTCGTATAACCCACCGTCGAGGTATTTTTTTCCGGCAATTTCGGGGCTGGAAAATCCAGGGAATGCGGCGCTGGCCATAACGTAATTGATCAACTGCCCCGGTTCCATGTCTTCAACAAACACTTCCCTGGGTTTAAAATCACTAAGGTTAACGGTGGTGACGCCAAAATCGATGCCCTTGTCGCGGATGACATCTTCTTTGATGTTGGCTTCCAGAGATTCCCGCATAGGTGTCGTATCTAAGCCACGTTTTTCAACAACATTGCGGTACACGCCTTGCCAATAACTGAGGTCGTGTTCTTTAAAACTTAATTCGTCGGCGAGCGCTTTGTCCTTGTGCAGGCGGATAAGCGACTTCAGGTTCATTGAACGTGCAATCGTCAGCAGTTCCTGTTCGGCACCCTGTACCAGAAAGGCAGAAATAACGGCACCAATTGAGTTGCCGATAAAGGCGTTTACGGGAATGTCCAGTTCTTTCAGAGCCTGCCATACACCGATATGATAGACACCTTTAGCGCCACCACCGCCAAGGACCAGACAATAGGGTTGTTGTTTCATAAGTTCAGCGACCTTTGGAATTCCGTCTCGATGGCGGCATCTTACCACTAATCGAAATAGGAGGTCTTTGAGTGAGCGCAACGAAGCGTTATTCGATCGAGTTTGCCCGACGCGAACAGCTCAGTGATGTTTTGGGTTTGATTGATCAGTTTGAGCGGGACGTCACTGCGCGTCCATGCGACCATGTCTTAGACCAAATCTACGATCAGCTGACATCGTGCGGTGGCGTTGTGTTATTGGCGGGTAGTGACGGCCGGTCAGTAGGGACCTGCACCGTGAATATCTGCGCAAACCTGAGTTGGGGTGGGCGCCCTTATGCCATAATCGAAAACGTGATCGTTGCCGCAGACTACCGCCAACAGGGAGTCGGCAAAGCATTGCTGGAAAAGGCGATAGAACACTCCCGGAATGCCGGTTGTTATAAGGTAGCTCTGATGACCGGTTCAACAAAAGAAAGCACATTGCGTTTTTACGAAAACGCCGGTTTCGAACAATCCAAAACCGGCTTTCAGATTCGGTTCAATGCGTAACAGGTATCGTTAGCCGGGTACCTGAAGCTGATACTTATCGACCACACGCAGCAATTCTGCGACTGACCAGGCTTGATTGAAGCAACCACGGGCAGTATTCGGGGCATCGCCATCAAAAATTTCTGATACGCCCAGAATACCGGCTTCGTAGTAAAAATGCTGTTTCAGACCCATCAATAGCTGCTCAGCAAAGTGTTTGTCTTTGGTGACTGTCATCAACGCATCAATAAAGGACCCCATCGGCCAAGCCCAGACGGTCCCCTGATGGTAGGCGATATCCCGTTCGTGAAGCGGACCATAGTAGCGTCCCTCATAACTTGCATGAGTCGGGCTTAAGCTGCGCAAGCCAACGGGCGTGTACAGCTGTTGATAAACGACATTAAATACCCGCTGTTGTTGCGCCGGTGTTAGCGGTGAAAAGGGCAAACTGACGGCGATAATCTGGTTGCAGCGGATGTCATCGTTTTTCTCCGTTGGCGTGACATAATCAAAACAGTAGCCACTGGCTTCATTCCAGAAAGTTGACTGAAAACTCACCCGCACGCTGACGATCAAATCGGCGTAATCACATTGATGGTCTTCAAAACGCTCCTTACATTGCTGAGCAAAACACAGTGCGTTATACCAAAGGGCATTGATTTCGACCGCTTTGCCAAAGCGCGGCGTCACCGCAAAATTATTAAACTTAACGTCCATCCAGGTCAGTTGCGTGTCTTTATCCCCACCCTGAATCAGTCCGTCGTCATCCATACCGATCCCATAGCGGGTTCCAATGGTGTGATGGCGGATAACCTCTTTCAGGTCGTCGTACAGTTTAAGGTGGACAAAATCCCAGTCGCCACTGTACTCAACGTATTGTTGAATCGCCCAGAAAAACCATAATGTGGCGTCAATGGTGTTGTACTTGAGGGGCTCTCCCGAACGATCAGGAAATTTGTTGGGCAGCATGCCACCGTTTAAATAGTGCGCGAACGTTTTCAAAATCGATTTGGCCAAATCGAATTGTCCGGTCGCCAGGGTTGCACCGGGTAGTGCAATCATCGTATCCCGCCCCCAATCGCCGAACCAGGGAAACCCAGCCAAAATGGTCTTACCATTAACAGACTTTCGGTCGGCGACCAGCTGCAGTGCGCTGTGCGCGAGATCGTTGGCAAAATCATTGTGGCTGAATCGTGTTTGTTTCGCGGCCAGTACTTGCTGATAGGCCTGCTCACCGTTAGGCCAGTGGTCATGCAAGGTGCCTATCATGTAGCAGCTATCCCCCGGTGAGAGGACAACCTGTGTGGTTTGGACTTTTAAACTGCAGTCGCGTTGCGGGTAACCCTGATCTTCCAGCTCTATCGGGTAAACCAGGTCACTGGTTTGGTTAGCCACATCTGGCGTTAACCACTGCGTACTTGTCGCTTGTGGATTTGACGTCACCTGCACCCCAAGCTTTAAAGACAGTTGCCCAGAACTGACGCACTGCCGTTGGCTATCTGTTATCCAGTTTGTCAGATTCTGTTCTGAAAAACGGGGTAAGTGGTCGCCTGCGGGGCGGAAGTGGACAAAGTTGCTCAGTTCTAACGTCACTTCGGGTTTGGGTGAGCGTAACAGGCTGTATTTGATCAGCGTGGTTTCCTTGCCCAGCTCCATGAACAATTCTTTTTTAAGCAGATGACCATTCACCTCATAGTGCCAAGTCGGAATGGGGGCAGAGGTATAGTGCAGTAAATATTGTTCGCCGCCATCCCCGGTCACTGTTGTGCCATCCAACCATTGACGGGCATCGAGGCTTACATTTTCGAGCGTTTCAACGCATGCGTGCCAGGTGAGCATTCGGTCCATGGGTGGAATAACGGAATGAATCAACAAACCATGGAATTTACGTGATAACCCCCCATTGACGCTTAAACTGGCAAAACTGCCAGTACCATTGGTGACTAAACATTCGGTTTTGTTGGCGATAGCAGGGGTATGGAGCAGGGCTCTGGGTAAGACGCGCATAAGTGACTCGACATTATGATTATGCCGGAGAATTCTAGCGAGTTCAGATGGTGCCGTCGGATGGAATTATCAGCGGGCTTGAGAACGCAACCCGCGGTGCGAGTTGCGCGTTTGTAGGCTGAGAAATGGACCTACAGCAGGTGGGGGTTGGCGCGCTTATAGTCGCGTAACGCTTTGCGGGCACCCTCAACCTGGCCATACAGGCGCATGCGTTCGGCTTTATCGCCGGTACCGTTTGGGTTTTCCTTTACAAAGGCTCTTTTTTCTTCTTCGGCTCTTTCAATCGCTAATTCTAGTGCTTCTAGTTGTTCGTCCATTGGTTCCCTCGATCTGTCTGTGTAAGCAATGGTTTAGTGTTGGCTCCCTGCCGTTCTAACCCTGCTTTTAAGTGTAGTCGACGCCCTCTAATTTTCGAACTTCCGATATCCGGGGCGTTTTAACGCGGTGCATTGTGACAAATCCGCCGTTTCTGTTCTACTTTTTGTGATGGGTTTCAAAAAAGTTTACATTAGAAAACAATTATGTAGTGCCCAGAATGAAACGATTGGAAACTAGAAATGACAACGGCGGAATTGCCTTTTTTACGGGCAAGCGTTGCAATTTAGGGTGTACAACCAGACTCTTTATCAACTGAATTTCTAAAAATAAGAGGGCATTGCATGTCGAAAGACCTGTTAACTCGTCTACCCGAGCAGCTTCGCAGCCTGAAAAGCGAAGGATTATTCAAGGCAGAACGGGTCATCGAAGGACCGCAGGGCGCCAACATTCATACCAAATCGGGTGATGTCATTAACCTATGCGCTAACAATTACCTGGGGTTGGCCAACCACCCCGATCTGATTAAGGCGGCGAAGGACGGTTTGGACCAATATGGTTTTGGTGCCGCTTCTGTGCGCTTTATCTGCGGAACCCAACAGGTCCACAAAGAATTGGAACGGGCCCTAAGTGATTTTCTGGGTATGGATGACACCATTCTATATTCCAGTTGTTTTGACGCCAACGGCGGCCTGTTTGAGACACTACTCGGTGAAAATGACGCCGTCATTTCGGATGCGCTGAACCACGCTTCTATTATTGATGGTGTTAGGCTTTGCAAAGCGAAGCGCTATCGTTACGCGAATAACAACATGGCTGAATTAGAGCAGGCCCTGAAAGACTCGCAAGATGCGGACACCAGACTGATTGTGACCGACGGTGTTTTTTCGATGGATGGGGTCATCGCCAACCTGTCTGCTATTTGCGATCTGGCCGACCAATATGATGCTTTGGTCATGGTCGACGATAGCCATGCCGTGGGCTTTATGGGTGAAAACGGCAAGGGTAGTCATGAATATTGTGGGGTTATGGGCCGGGTTGACATTATCACCGGCACGCTGGGTAAGGCGTTAGGCGGTGCCAGTGGCGGGTATACGGCAGCACGCCAACCCATTGTCGACTGGTTACGGCAGCGCTCACGCCCCTACCTGTTTTCCAATTCGCTGGCACCCAGTATTGCCAGTACCACACTGAAAGTCCTGAGTATGATTGAACAGGGGCACGCCCTGCGGGATGCTCTTTGGCAGCATGCGAGTTACTTTCGTGAAAAAATGTCAGCCGCCGGATTTACCCTTGCCGGGAAAGACCACGCCATTATTCCGGTAATGATCGGCGACGCGGCACTGGCCACGCGTATGGCTGATGCCTTGCTGGCTAAAGGCGTCTATGTGATAGGGTTCAGTTTCCCTGTGGTGCCCAAAGGGCAGGCGCGTATACGTACACAGATGAATGCCGCGATGACACATGCCCAACTGGAGTATGTGGTGAATGCCTTTATCGAGGTGGGGAAAGAATTTGGAGTAATCGCATGAAAGCGCTGGCAAAGTTAAAAGCAGAACCCGGTATCTGGATGACCGATGTACCTGAACCAGAGGTGGGTCATAACGATTTATTGATCAAAATCCGTAAAACAGCGATATGCGGCACCGATGTCCATATTTATAACTGGGATCACTGGTCTCAGGAAAATGTTCCGGTGGGGTTGGTCACCGGCCATGAGTATGTTGGGGAAGTCGTGGGCATTGGTCAGGAAGTGAACGGGTTCAAAATTGGCGACCGAGTCAGTGGCGAAGGCCACATAACCTGTGGTCATTGCCGTAACTGCCGCGCCGGTCGCCGCCATCTGTGTCGAAATACGCAGGGCGTCGGTGTGAATCGAGCCGGTGCTTTCGCCGAGTATCTGGTGATCCCTGCCTTTAATGCGTTCAAATTGCCGGACGAAGTCACCGATGACATGGCCGCAATTTTCGATCCATTCGGTAACGCAGTACACACGGCCTTGAGTTTTAACATGGTGGCAGAAGATGTTTTGATCACCGGGGCAGGTCCCATTGGTATTATGGCCGCTGCAGTGGCCAAACATGTCGGTGCCCGCAACATAGTGATCACTGACATCAATGATTTCCGATTGGATCTTGCCAAGCAGATGGGTGCTTCGCGTACGGTAAACGTAGCGCGCGAATCGTTGACCGATGTGATGGCTCAAATTGGAATGAACGAAGGTTTTGACGTGGGTTTGGAAATGTCCGGAGTCCCGAGCGCGTTTCGTTCCATGCTGTCGTCTATGAACCATGGCGGCAAGATTGCCATGTTAGGCATTCCACCAGAACAAATGGGTATTGATTGGAGCAAAATTATTTTTAAAGGACTGGAATTGAAGGGCATTTACGGCCGAGAAATGTTTGAGACTTGGTATAAAATGGCAGGTCTGATTCAATCCGGACTCGATCTGAAGCCGATCATTACTCATCATTTCGGAGTCGATGATTTTCAAGAAGGTTTCGACGTGATGCGTTCCGGTCAATCCGGGAAAGTGATTTTGGATTGGACCTAAATCACGATTATTACCTAGGGCAACTCTGATTAATTCAAATCACCTCAGTCCTATCAGATCGAAGGATGAGCGAGAAGTGTGTTGCAGGGAATGGCGAGTCCTTTTCAAAACACACAACAATGCTCAGTCATCTATCTGAAGGACTCGCTGATGTAGATAGCAATTATTCAAAGTTGCCCTAGGACAAAGCGCTCACTTGAGCGCTTTTTAACGTCTTTACCTTGAATAAATGGCACAACAAATCCCTTTTTAAAGAAATTATTTACAGATCCCCGGTGATGGCCTATTCCGAAGGGAGAATGAGCTCCCCCTGATAACATCCATTGGTTTTTATCAGGGGGCTAACCCGAATCATCAGACCGGATGAGACCCTGGACGACATAAGCAGAGTTGGATCCTCACACAGAACCAGTGAAAATCCAACATGAGTTCGTCAGTCACTCCCCTTAGCAGAAAACTTTTTAGCCCATACCAGGATGATTTTCTGCAGCAGAATGAACAGTAATAAGAGCGCGCCGATGACGATTCGCGTGGACGCGGCATTCAAAGTGCCATCAAAGTTGATGAGCTGTTGAATAACACCAAACGTCATGCCGCCGATAAACGCGCCAAATACATAACCAACGCCGCCGGTCAGCAGGGTGCCGCCGAGCACGACCGCCGCGATAGCATCCAATTCCACGGCGATGCCAATTTCCGGATAGGCTGAACCGGTGGCAACAGCAAACAGAACTCCGGCTACCGAGCTGTAAAACCCACTTAAAGCGTAGACTTTGACGGTTGTCCAGGGAACATTCACACCGATTAATGCGGCGGATTGAGCATCACCGCCAATCGCATAAACATTGTGGCCGAACCTTGTGTAACGGGAAATAATGACGCCCAGCGCAAGAAACAGAATCATGATGATGGCCACAAAATTCAATTCGCCCTGGCCGATAATGATGCCGAACTCTGACAATGACGACATGAAAGGGTGGTCGATTTTTACTTGCTGAGTGTTGATGACATAACCCAGGCCGCGAAATAAAAACATGCCGGCAAGTGTGACAATGAAAGGTTGGATTTTGAAGATAGCAATGACCAAACCCATGACCGTACCGAACAAGGTACCAACACAGACTGAAATGGCGATTGCCACGACAGGGTGAATCTGAAATTTAACCACCAACAGCGCCATCAATGCACAGACGAACGCGATCATTGATCCGACGGATAAATCAATCCCACCGGACAAGATGACGAATGCCATGCCTACCGCGGTGACAATAATAAAGGCGTTGTCGGTTAACAGGTAACCAGCCAAGCGAAGTCCGAAAAAGCCCTGATAGGCGATACTGCCAAAACCATACAGCAACAGTAAAACAATAATGGCCGATATGAGGGGAAGCGTACGTTCATTCAGCATGACGGTTCTCCAGAGATTTTGTTCTGAGCTGACTGACATAGTTTTTTGTCGTCTCAGATTGAATGAGTAGCACCGCAAGAATAATGCAGGCTTTGACGATTAGGTTGTATTCCACGGGTACACCACTGCTGAAAATAATCGTGGTCAGTGTTTGAATGATGAGCGCCCCGATGATGGTTAAGCCAAGGTATATCCGACCACCGTTGAGGGATGCACCGGCCAAAACCACTGCGAGAATCGCATCCAGTTCAAGCCACAATCCCAGACGATTGATTTCGGCGGTACTGACATCGGCAATGAGAATCATGCCTGCTACGGCAGCGCACATGCCGGAAAAAATGTAAGCGATCACTTTTAACATTCGCGCTTCAATGCCCAACAGACGGCTGGCCTTTGCATTAGCGCCGACAGACTCCAGAAACAAACCAAGCGCAGTTTTTCGCAGTAATAAAACGGTGCACAAAACCAAGGCGGTCATAATCCATAAGCGCACTGGTATTGCCAGTAGGGCACCGCTGCCAATGATGTCCATCGCGGTACTGTCAAAGCTGACTGCCCGACCACCGGTCACCAGTTGCGCGATGCCGCGACCGGAGACCATGAGGATCAGCGTCGCGATAATGGGTTGAATGCCGATGAATGACACCATTATTCCGTTCAGAAAACCAATACCACCCCCGACAAGCACCGATACAATAACCACCATAAAGAAGGGCAGTTGGGTCTCCACAATCAGCACTGCGGCGACGGCACCACAAATGGCGACGACAGAACCGACAGACAAGTCGATACCTTTAGTGCCAATAACCACGGCCATACCCAGAGCGATAATTGCGGTCGGTGTAGCGCGGACTAAAATATCAATCAGACTGCCGTAGAGACGTCCGTCTTTGAATTCGATTTGGATAAAACCAGGATCGATGATGCCCATGATCACGATGATAACCACCAGTGAGAAAATGGGTCCCCAGATCTTTGGATTGATATCCAGAAACTTTTTACGTTCTTTCATAATTGTCACCCGAGTACTGTGCTATTGCGCAATGGCATTGACGATTGATTTCTGGCTGATGTCAGAACCAGTCAATTCCATGACTTTTTTGCGATCTTTCATCACGACGACCCGGTGTGCAAAGATCACCAGCTCTTCAAGTTCGGAAGAGGCGACAAGCAAGCTCATGCCCTGTTCGCAAAGTTCTTTCATGATCGCGATAATATCGTGGTGTGCACCGATATCGATTCCCCTCGTTGGTTCATCCAGCAATAATAAGGTTGGCTGGGTGAGTAACCAGCGGGCGAGAATCACTTTTTGTTGATTACCGCCACTGAGTTCGCCGATAGGTTTATTTAGGTTGGGCGTCTTGATTGATAAGCGTTCTATCATCGATTCCACCATGGCTTTCTGTTCCGTCATAGGGATAGGTTTTAACCAACCACGTTTTGCCTGCAAGGCAAGGATCATGTTTTCGCGTACGCTTAATTCAGCAATGATGCCGTCGATCTTGCGGTCTTCCGGGCAGTACCCCAGACCGTGATCAATCGCTTGTTTAGGCGATTTAATGTGCACCGCGTTCTGTGCTATTTCCATTGAACCCTGATCAACGGCTTGTGCGCCAAAAATAATCTCGCACAACTCCGAACGACCGGAACCAAGCATCCCCGCCAAGCCAACGATTTCGCCTTTGGCTATGCTCAGATCGACGGGTTTCAAGAAGCGTTGTTTACCAAAGTTCTGAATGCGTAAGACATCGTCAGCACTATCGCTGGTTTCGCGGTTGCTACCACTGGTCAATTCATCCAGCGATTTACCCACCATGGCATGAATTAACTCAGCTTGTGGTAGTTTTTTAGTCGCGTAGGTGCCAATGAAGCTTCCGTTGCGCAATACCGTAATTCGATCGGTAATTTCGTAAACCTGATCCAGAAAATGTGTCACAAAAATAATACTGATGCCCTGAGACTTCAGTTGTCTCATTAGCTCAAATAGCCGCAGGACTTCTTTAGCATCCAAACTGGCAGTGGGTTCATCGAGAATTAATAGTTTCGCTTTTGTGCCAATGGCCCGTGCAATGGCAACTAATTGCTGAACAGCGATGGAATAGGAATCGAGTTGTTTGCTTGGATCAATATTGAGCCCAACCCGCTCTAGCATCTCCAAGGCTCGCTGCTTCGCACGCTTTGGACTGATCAAGCCGAAGCGCTTGGGCTGTTGTAATAAAGTCAGATTTTCAGTGACAGTCATCGTTGGGATAAGATTCACTTCCTGATAAACCGTGCTGACACCTTGGGTTTGTGCATGGCCTGAACTTGTAGCGTGGAAGTCCTGACCATCAAATAGAATTTTTCCTGAATCTCGTGTGTACACGCCGGTTAAAACTTTGATGAATGTGGATTTTCCAGCACCATTTTCACCGAGAAGAGCATGGATTTCACCGGGTGCTATTGAGAATGACACCTTATTCAGCGCTTGAACGCCAGCAAATCCTTTCGAGATGTTTTTTATTTCAAGTAGTGGCTGTACGTCGACAACCGGTTCTAGAACACCCATAACGCACCTGTTGATTGTTTGAATAGTAACCTGGTGACAGGCAATAGCGTGTGCTATTGCCTGTTGGCGAAAATCAGCGGAAGGTTACTTGCGCTTCGCCCATTCTTCAGCAGCAGTTTCTGGGTAGAACAGACCACCTGGAACGGTAATGCGTTTTGGAACGTCTTTACCAGCCAAATGTGCTTCCAGTGCATCAAAAGCTGCAGCACCCTGATAAGGGCTGAGCTCAAGAGTGACGTTGGTTTCACCATCGGCCATGGTTTTAAAGATTTCAGCAATGGCGTCGACAGAACCAATAAGGATGTCTTCACTGGGTTTTAAACCAGCTTCTTTAATCGCTTGTGCTGCACCAATCGCCATGTTGTCGTTGTGTGCCCAAACGGCGCAGATATTTTCTCCACCAATGGATTTTAAGAAACTCTCCATAACTTCCTTACCGCCGGTCGCGCTCCAGCTGCCGGTTTGTGAAGCAATAATTTTCATGCCCGAGAAGTTCTCAATGACATTCGCGAAGCCCGTTTGTCGTTTAATGGCAGCATCGGCACCTACAGCACCCTGCAGTTCAACGATGTCACAGGTGCCTTCGGTTTCAACAGCTAACCAGGCAGCGATCATTGCGCCTTCCTGAGTGAAGTCAGACCCCACACTGGTGACATACAGGCTTGGGTCGGAATCCAGTCCACGGTCGACCAGGACTACCGGAATTTTCGCACGTTGCGCTTCTTTCAGAACCTTGTCCCAACCGGTGGTGACCAGTGGTGCCAGAACAATCCCGTCAACACCTTGCGCGATGAAAGAGCGAATGGCCTTGATCTGATTTTCCTGTTTACCTTGCCCATCGGAAAATTTGAAGTTGTAGCCTCGAGCTTCGGCTTCAGCCTTCGTAGCATTGGTGAAAGCAGTACGCCAGCCAGATTCGGAACCGGTTTGTGCGAAACCAATTGTCAGCTCTGCCATAGAGGCAGCTGACGATAAGGCGATTACTGTGGTGCCAACGGCTATCTTGATCAACTTAGTCAAATTGCTAATATTCATGTTTTTTCCCCATTTTTTATATTTGTTGTTACCTAGCAATACCCTTGCGTGATGAACAGTATTAGCCAGGTCGAGTTTATTAAATGTAATGTGACCCGTGAAGGGAATAGCCACGGAAAAGGTGAGTTAATTTGTCCATGTACCTAGCTATTTTTTCCACAAAAACAAGTACTGCTCTGCGCACTGCAATGGGTTCAAGGTCTTTATGCGCAGTGTCGGTTTTTTTTGCATCGTCTTCTGCTATCGTACATTAACATCGAATCGCTGTTTGCTGGGATATCCATGAATTCAACCTTTTTCTTTAATGCGCTGACCAGTTATTTTGTCGTTATTGACCCGATAGGTTGTGCGTTGATTTTTTACTCCCTGACCTTGGGTCAAAGCACAAAGTTAAAAGCAAAAACCATGGCGACAGCAATGTGTATTGGGTTTGGAATTATCCTAATGTTTGCGTTATTTGGTGAGACGTTGCTCACTGCCTTGGGTATTGAAATGGACGCACTACGCATAGCGGGTGGTATCTTGTTGTTTAATACGGCATTTCGCATGATTACCACGGAACCTACGCATGAGCAGCCTCATGATGTTCGGATCGGACACATTACTGTATACCCACTTGCCATACCGCTCATGGCCGGGCCGGGCACGCTGACGTTAACTGTGTTATTAATGGCGGGAGCTCCTACTGTCGTGGATCAGGTGATGGTGATTGTCGCGGCGCTGATTACATTGACCGTGACGCTGTTGCTAGCGTTGATATCGTCTCAGTTGCGCAAATGGTTGGGCAAAACAGGTGATGAAATTATTCAGCGCTTGCTAGGAGTGTTGTTAGCAGCGTTGGCGATTCAATTTGTGGCGAATGGTATCAGCGGATTGTTTTTAAGCGGCGCGTAGTGTTGGCTGGAACTCAAAGCGGGCGTCTTATCCTGGCCTTGGTTGGTAAGATGAGGCTGCCACCGTCCCGAGGGACGATGACAACCGTTAGGCAATTGCGTTGCGGGCTATGGCTTAATGCCCTTTGAACCAACGGTCAGTCCCATGATCAACTGACCATCCACGACTTGGATGTTTTCCGGTGCAAACGTGACCAGATTGCTGTCGAATGTCCAGTTTCCTTTGCCCCAGCGTTTTGAATCGAAGTGATTAAAATCGTCGCGCCAGGCCAGTTTAAATTCGCCGTTATCCTGCAGGTTATAGTATTCAATCCAGTCGATGATCTGGTATTGAGGTAATTCCGTTTCGTCAAATTGCCCAACCCAATCGACAACTTCAGAAACCCAGACATTTGAGCGGTAGGTTTGTGGCGTATCGGCCATGTCTCGCACCTGTTGTGAAGCGCTGGCAAGATCTTCCCGGATCGTTTGACCATCGACTTTCCAGACGATGCGTTCCGGTGTCCAGATCAGCGAATAGGTGTGGAAGTCCGTGATATCGTCAACAGGTGTTGTTTGCTCCGACATAACTCTGGCCTCTGCCGTGCCGGTAATCAGGTTGGTTTGCAGTAAATCAGGATGGCGGCCAATGGTTTCAAAATCAATTTCTCGCCAGGGGCGTCCTTCGCCTTGCCAAGACTCATTGTCGTAGGTAAAAAAGGATGAGACAACGCCTGGTTTAGACACCATTTTTAAACGGAGGTTGAATTGTCCGTAGAGTACTTTTTTGAGACTGTACAGTTCAGCACCATAAACGGGTTGGCTTGCGGTATTTTTCTGGCTGGTAGCCGCCAGGGTGTCCTGGTTCAGGTCGTCCGCCAGTGTCATTGAGCTGATCAGGCTGAATAATATAAGTGCATTCTGTACGCGCATTTACGGTCCTTAATGGAATGTTCTTTCGGTGTTTGATGGTGTGTTTGGGACGCCATCTCGCTGTTATGTGCGGCGCTCTTGATTTTTTGTAACCGCTTACATGCTCGAATTTAGCCAGTGGTGAACTGAAAGGCAAGAACCGTCTGGTGTTTACCTGAAATTACAGGTTGTTTCAGAAAATAGCTGACTTTTATTTTCAGGTTGTTACAGTTTTATCAGTATTTTCCTGTTATTTTCAGGCTGTTTCAGTGGTGTTTCATGACATTTCAGCGAACCCGATAGGGGCAGTGACGGCAGCCAGTTTGGCTTCCAGCCCATTCATGACCGGCCAGCGATGGTCTGTCCACTGCGGTTCAATGAGCAGGTCTTTTCGGCTAACCGTGGACATGACGCGGTGCACGATGATTTCTCTGGGCGTATTGATCAGTGCATCACCAACAATATCGAGATAGCTCTCTCTGGAAATACTCCGGTAATCACCTTGCTTCCACATTCTGGCGAGTTGAGTACCTTTTACAACATGTAACGGGTGCCATTTCACGCCTTGAACGCCGGCATCCAGAACCCGGTGCCAACTGTCCAGAACCATGGATTTGGTTTCGCCGGGTAACCCTGCGATGAGGTGTGTGCAAACGTTCAAACCATAGCGGCTTGTTTTCTTTATGGCTGACTGGTAGTCCGCAAAGGTGTGACCTCTGTTGATGGCCGCCAGAGTGGTGTCATGAGTGCTCTGCAAGCCCAGTTCCAGCCAGACTTCATAGCCACTTTGCTGAATCTGATGCAGCAGTTCCAATACGTCTTCGGTAATACAATCGGGTCGCGTTCCGACACATAAGCCAATCACATCCGGCGATTGTAGGGCTTCTTGATATAACTGTTTCAGGTAATTGATGTCACCATAGGTGTTGGAATAAGCCTGAAAGTAAGCGATGTACTTTCGGGCGCCGGTTTTCTGTTGCAAGCGGTTGATGTTGCCGGTGATTTGCTCGGCAATCGGTCGAATTTTGAAATCGTTCGGAAAGAAGCTTTTATTGTTACAGAAAATGCACCCGCCGATGCCTTTGCTGCCGTCCCGGTTCGGGCAAGTAACGTCTGCGTGCAATGACAGTTTGTAAATTTTTTCGCCGTACTTGGCTTTTAGATATTGACCAAAGGTGGTGATGTAATCGCTGAGTGCCATCTGCGCCGACTCTGAATGAATTGGCGCAGAGTGTAGGGGACAAAACCAGCAAAGTGTTGAGCTGCATCAGGTGTCCGGGATCAGGCGTTTACCCATGCCAATGGCATTGTCTTCGGAATAACCCAGTGAGCGATAGTATTCCACAATGTGCGTGTTAGTGGAGCGGACCTGCAGGTTCACTTTTGGGCAACCTAACGCCAGTAGAGAAGCTTCCGTTTGTTCAATGAGTTTTCGGCCTAACCCGGTACCTTGATGGTCGGGTAATACAGCGAGATAGTTTATCCAGCCGCGATGACCTTCATAGCCTCCCATGACCGAACCAACGACCTGTTCGGTTTCGTTCGTGTTTTGTACGGCCACAATAAAGAGTTCCGGGTTCACGGCAAGCTTACGGGCAATATCTTTTTTGGGGTCATTCCACGGCACGATCAATCCGCATGCGTGCCACAGGTCGATAATCTGGTCTTCATCCTTGGGTAAGTAGGGTCTTATCTGCATTCGTAAAGTCTCTTTATCCTTCGTGGTGGGTTAGCGTGGAAAAAAGTCCCATTGATAGACGGGAATGGTGGCTAAATCGAGCATCGCTTGATCTTCGGGTGTGTCACCATATGCATAGATATCCCGGTAATTTTTCAGATTGACTGCAGCGCGCAGACGCTTGGATTTTTGCTGATGGCTACAGTCACCCTGTTGATATTTGCCGGTGTAATAATCGCCTTGTCTGGCCAGGGTGGAGCAAATCAGATCGACTTTCATAGCCCGGCACCAGGGTCGCAGGTAGGTATCAAGCGAGGCCGATACCACCACAATATGGTCACCGCGAGACTGATGCCAGCGCAGCTGTTCCATGGCTTTCGGGCGTAATATGCTAGGGATATGCTGTTTCGCATAGCGTTCGCCGAGCTTATCGAGTTGTTTTTGGTGCAGGCCACGAAAGCAAAAGTAAACGGTGAATGGACGCATTACTGATGCTGGAACGATCCCCAGTTTGTATGCGGCCACGACAGGCGCCAGTAACAGCCGACCCAGCCATAAGCGTTTTTTGGGGGTGGCGTAAAAAAGGAAAGGGGTAAAGCTGTCTTTTGAGGTCAGAGTGCCGTCAAAGTCAAAGAGTGCCAAATTCGTCATGGTGTCGGTACCTGGTTATGCGGATCTTAGGGTAGCAACGACAGCCGTTAAATGCGATCCGTTGCAACAATTGAATCACAGACCACCACAGTTGCCTCTGAGAAAACCCAGACATAAAAACGGCGAGCAGTGGCTCGCCGTGTCTGAACTGCAATCAATGTCAGTCGGAGTAACGGGCAAACACCAGCGTTGCATTGGTACCGCCAAAACCGAAGCTGTTTGACATGACATTGTTCAAGGTTACATTGTCAATACGTTCGGTAACGACATTGGCGTTGCCGGCTTCCGGGTCCAGGTCGTCGACGTTTTTACTGGCCGCAATGAAGTTTTCTTTCATCATGATCAGTGAGTAGATCGCTTCCTGAACACCAGTAGCCCCCAGACTGTGGCCTGTCAGAGACTTGGTCGAAGCGATAGGCGGCATATTATTACCCAGTGCTTCACGCACGGCATTTAACTCGGTGATATCACCCGCGGGTGTGCTGGTTCCATGGGCATTGATGTAATCGATGTTGCCTTTTACATTCTGCATAGCCATTTGCATACAGCGTACCGCGCCTTCGCCACTGGGTGCGACCATGTTATAGCCATCGCTGGTGGCGCCATAGCCAACCAGTTCACCATAGATTTTCGCGCCACGGGCTTTGGCATGTTCGAGTTCTTCCAGGACCAACATGCCACCGCCACCGGCAATAACAAAACCATCACGATCGGCGTCATAAGCTCGGCTTGCGCGGTCAGGCGTGTCGTTGTATTTGGTCGACAGCGCACCCATGGCATCAAACAGGCAGCTCATGGTCCAGTGTTCGGCTTCACCACCGCCGGCGAACATAACGTCCTGTTTACCGAGCTGGATTAATTCCATCGCATTGCCGACGCAATGCGCGCTGGTGGAGCAGGCTGAACTGATGGAATAGTTCACGCCTTTGATTTTGAATGGTGTGGCCAGGCACGCTGACACCGTTGAGCCCATGGTTTGCGTCACACGGTAGGGGCCAACACGCTTGAGCCCTTTTTCCAACAGAATGTTGGCGGCTTCCGTTTGACTGGCAGAGTCTGCACCGCCAGAGCCAGCAACAATACCGGTTCGGACGTTTGACACCTGATCTTCCGTCAAGCCCGCGTCGTCAATGGCTTGCTGCATCGCAACGTAGGCATAACCCGCGGCTTCACCCATAAAGCGAATAGCTTTACGGTCTATATGATCGGCCAAGTTGATGTTCGGTGTACCGCTGATGTGGCTGCGCATGCCCAATTCAGCGTATTTTTCATTAAACGAAATGCCGGATTTACCGGCTTTCAGGGATTCAGTGACGCTGGCAATATCGTTGCCAATGCACGATACAATGCCCATTCCTGTAACTACTACGCGTTTCATTGGACTACCTCACTTCATCTGTTCTGGTTTAAACAAACCAACTTTCAGGTCTTTGGCGAAGTAAATATCCTTGCCATCGCATTCGACGATACCGTCCGCAATGCCCATGACCAATCGGCTTTCGATGACACGTTTGATCTCAAGCTTGTAAACGACTTTTTTTGCATCCGGCATGATCTGGCCTTTGAAGGTCAATTCACCCACACCCAACGCTCGACCCTTACCCGGGTTGCCGCGCCAGCCGAGGTAAAAACCGACTAACTGCCACATGGCATCAAGACCTAAACAGCCCGGCATGACCGGGTCGCCAGGAAAGTGGCATTGGAAGAACCACAGGTCCGGATTGATGTCGAGTTCCGCTCGGATAACGCCCTTACCGTATTCACCACCTTCCGAAGAAATCAGCGTAACGCGGTCCATCATCAACATGTTGTCAACAGGAAGCTGGGCGTTGCCAGGGCCAAACATGCGGCCATGGCCACATTCAATAAGGTCGTTTTTATCAAAAGAAGATGGACGGTCAGACATTTTCAGTTCCAAGATTAAGATTATCGGCACGCACAATAGCAAAAAAACAGCGGTTGATTCATGCGCAGGAGGAAAAAGATCGTTTATTTCGGGGGAAAGGCGGGGATTTCGGAAGCAAGCGCGGCGCGAAAAGTGGCTGCGGCCAATAAGCCGCAGCATTCACTGTTAATATTTTCGCTATTTAATGACGAACACGCCTTGAGCTTGGTGTTGATCGTCGGTGGTTTGCAAACCAAAGCCTCCGACAAAGCCGAGACTGGTATTACCACCGGTAAACAGACCATCGACGTGGCCCACTGCATCGTGGGTGTTATTCGCCGTGGTCAACGTACCGTAGCCGTAATCGCTGAAAAACTGGGCGCCCTTAATAGTGCCGTAGTAATCCACTTGCCAGGCCCAGTCTTGGTCGACATTGGACAGGGCCAAGGTTCCTGTGGCTTCAGCACTGCCAAAGTCGACGGCGAGGGTGCTACTCAAACACGTCAAGGCGGTATTGTTGCATCCTGGGTCAGTGGCCGAGTAATCTTGCATGCCTGCCGTGGTCGAGCTGGTGGCATGCCAATCGACAATCGTCGTCATGGTTTTTAAACCGACCATATCTGCTGCTTTCGCCGGTGGTGCAGAGATGAAGTAATAAGGTGCTGTGACTGTTTCTGCCAGACTCAACTCCTTCGGATCTTTCAACAGCAGGGCTGGATTGACAGTACTGGTGTTCCAGTACCCCCACTTAACCATATTGCTGCCGTCGCTTGAGGTGTCGGCACTGGTAAATTCGGTTAGCGTCGCATTGGGGTTGCCGCGGAAGACGTTATCGGGTGTTTTATAGCCTGTAGCCAGGACATTAAGGCTCTCGTTGTCGAAATTGACAAAGACCGGACCGTCTTCTCCCTTGACCATATAGCCGAAGTGGACCGCGCTGTTGTAGTTAGCGACACTCGGTGCGCCGAGGTTATATGTGCCATTACAGGCTATGGAGCTGCTGTTGCACAGACCCAGAGCTTCAGCGAGAGCGATGGCGTCATTGCCCTGGAAGTTCGCGAAAATCACCTCGGCACCGGAACCATCAATGATTCCCTTAACCACGAGTTTTCCGCCGATTAGATCAACCTTCAATCTGGGGAGGATTGCTTTGCCGTCAATGTCCCCTGCAATTGTTGAAATCTGTGTACTGATTTCGGAAATGATGTTGGACGCGGACAGGTTCGAAAGGTCAATGGTGTAAGTGATGTCACCGGAATCGGTTTTCAGCACCAGGTCAAAGGTCAATGATCCTGTCGAGGTAAATGACCCGCCCGCATAACCAAAGCTTGCGGTGTACTCGGGTAATCGATACCCGGTCGGGTCTTCATTGACCACCACAAAACCAACCGGCGCTCCGTTTTCTAACGCTCGGATCTGTTCTTGGGTTAACCGAACATCCTGAAAGGCACTGAGATCGGTCGTTGTTGAAATCTGTGTTACCGTTTGCTGAACCGGATCAGGTTCACTGATACCGCTCAGTTGGGAGCCCAGCGGACGTACATCTGGAGTATCTGTGTCAGACTGTCGTGCTGGTTTGTCATCGAAAATGGCTTCGACCAATAAACCGTTATCTTCATCTTTAAGGGTTGCGGTGGCTTCGCTGTCATCGGCCTCATTGGTTGCTGGAGGTGCATTAAAGGAAGTCGCAAGCGGTTGGGATAGCTCTGCCGGAGCTTCCAGTAAGCCCTGTATGGCGGCGTTTTGACCGGCCACCTGTGCGAAACTGAACGCACTGTCTATGCCCAGGTTGAAACTGCCTGCCTGATTCTGGAGCCGAACACCGCCCTGGTACACGCCTACTATGAGATTGTCTTGCGTTAAAATCGCTTCGTAATTGGTGCCGCGAATACCAATACTGGCATTCGGTGTTTTGATTTGATAAGCATCTTTGTTGGATTTACCGAAAGAACCCGTGATGGTTCGAAAACCACCGGACAACAGCTCCATGAGTACCCGTTCTTGGTTGCCGTCCTCAGCGTTTTGGTACTCACTGATTTTCAGTTGCGAATCGGCCCGTAAGGCCAACACAGCGTTATCTTTAAACCGGATGTGAATTTCACTGTCAGCACCGGTTACCAGTGTGTCACCTTCCAATACATCCGATCGTCTTTGCAATGGACGAGGATTATTGGCGCTGTCCAGTGCGTAGGTTTCGCCTTTGGCGATAATAACTTTGCCGATGCTGGCGTACGCCATATCGACGCCCAAACCGGTCAGTAAAACCAGAATGAACACGTGCCACAGTCGAGTCTTCATCACAGTGCCCCTCTAAAATCTAACGCTGATGGCCTGACTGGCCGTGATTCGGTCTCGACCATAAACGTTGATGTTGCTGTCTACCCATTCCCAGCTCAACTGAGTTTGTGTTTGCAGCCAATTTGTTGGTGCCCATGCACCTTGCAACTCCATCGCAATTACCTGATCCTGGCGAAGCTTCAGATCTGTCGAGACATCGTTCTCGGTAAAAAAAAGATCGTCTGCCTTATAACGTCGCCACTGGTGTTCAGCTGCGAAGTTCGCCCTGATGTTCCAAGGGAGCGTCCATACCAATTGATACCGATTGGCGATTCCCCGCCATTCACTGTGACCATCATCTAACCCGGCTTGCATCGTCTGCAAATAGAGTGACGAAAAAGTGTGAACTCGCCCACGTTCCTGAGCGTCAAAGACGATACCTGCCAAATCTTTGGCGTTCGAAACATTGGCATCGTCCAGTGCAACGTTCATTTGTGTTCCAATTTTGACGCCCGCCCATAAGGGACCCCAAACCCGGTAATGTTGGCTGTATCCGGCTGAAACTGAGCCTTGCCAGGTCTGTCCGTCTAGCCAGCTCAATTGACCCGTTAACGGTATTTGTGAGCGCCATCGGCCTTGCTGGCCGTTTATCACGGTGCCCAGCGTTAAGGCACTGGTATCGTTCAGCGCAGCATCTAAATAGTTTTTGTTGGTGAAGTCGACCGAGAATTGGTTCCGTGCGGTTTGGCTCGTTGGTGTTGACATTCCGGTCGTGACTGACCACTGCACAAAGCCCGATTCAACCGGTGTGGATACGCCACTAAGTTCAGTCAAGCCAAGCAGGTTCGGGTCCAGTGGACCATCCAAATTGCTACCGGCGTTGCCGTTACTGTCCCATCCTGCCACGATGGTGCCACCAAACTCAGTTTTTGACATGGCGCGTAACTCGGCTTCATCGACCTGTTTTAAAAGCGTTTCAACGTTGCGACGGACATTCGTGGGGGGATTCGCCAATAAAACCTGATTCAAGGCATCGCGTGAGCGGTTGAAGTTGCCGGTCATCAGGTAGGCTCTGCCAAGCTCCAACCGAGCACGATGTTGTTCCGGGTTAAACACCAGCACCCGTTCAAAGGAGAAGATCGCCTCATTCGGGTTGTTTTCTGCCATCAGTAATAGGCCGTGATAGAGATCGAACCGGGGCAGACCTTCAAATCGCTCAATCAATTCATTGGCCAGCAGTCGAGCCTCGGCCCATTGGTTGTTATTAACCATGGCGACAAAGGCTTCAATTGGTTCCAGAGATTCAGACCGAGAGCCGGTATCAACGGGCGTATTGCCGTTGGCCGATAGGGGAACAACAGCCGGTACAGCGACGACGGCGACGGGAATCAGAGGTGGAGCGCTCAGGCTATTGGCCAATTCAAGAATGTTCGCAGGTATCGGACCCAGAGACGGCGCACCGGGAGCATCCATCAACTTAGCCGGTGAGCCCAGAGTGACGGATGCCCTGGGGTGACTTTCTGTCAGTTCCACAACCTGACCCTGAAATTCCAAACTGCGAACAATGACGGAGCCAGAGTGCCGCAGTACCTGAGTTTCGGAATCTGAAACTAGCTGAACCTCAAACTCTGTGCCTCTTACGCCAATACTGGCGTGGGCTGTTCGTAAATCAAATGCGTTCGGTTCTTTGGCCAGATTGCCCGTAATGGTGCGTAATTTCCCCGTCAGTAACTCGAGAAAAACGTTTGCTTTACCCTGATCCGAGTCCGGGCGGAATCGGGTAATTCGTAATGTGGTGTTTTCGCTAAGATCAACGACCGACTGATCGGCAAATTTCAAGGTGGCATACGCATCATCCCCGGTACTGATCTGGTCACCCTCAGACAAGGTATCACGACGTTTTACCGGAAGCGTGTCGTTACTGGTACTGGTTTTCACCACGTCACCGCCGGTACGTACCACAATGGCGACGGAGTTTGCGTAACACACTCCGGACACCAATAGGGTCACAACAAATACAACAAAACGCATGCCAGTAAACTCCTGGATAAAAGGCACAATAATTTTAGTTTAGCAGCGCCCTTGAATTTGGCTGCGGTAATTACCGGTTCGTTTAGAACCTTTAAGAGCAAAAAGGACAGAAAAAAGTGTAACGACAGAATGCTGTTCGTTTTGCCAAGTGTTCGGCTAACCTATTGGCTGGTGTCCCGCTCAATTGCTCATCAACCATTGTTAGCGGTCATGAAGCAAAAATCTTTAATGTGGTCTAGATTTTATGAATTGCTGCAAGAATGAATGCTATGGATCTGACAAACTTTAAAAATAAAAAAGTAATGGTCGTTGACGACTTTGCCAATGTCAGACGGTCAATAAAAGCACAGTTGATCGATCTTGGTTTAGTTAATGTTTTTGAGGCCTATGACGGAGAGTCTGCCACTAAAATCCTCAAGGAAGCCAAGGTGGATCTGATTCTTTGCGACTATAACCTCGGAAAAGGTCGTGACGGTGCTCGACTGTTGGAAGAATGGCGAGTTCGGAAAATGATGCAGCAAAGCACCATTTTTGTGCTGATTACCGCAGAAACCGCCCGGGATGTTGTGGTTAGCGCTATGGAATTTGAACCGGACGACTACCTGGCTAAGCCATTTACTATGGAAGTATTGGCGAATCGATTGCACCGCTGGTTTGAGCGTCGGCAGGTGTTATTGCCTTTGCTGGTGTCCCTGGAAAAACACGATTGGGCGGCGGTCGCTGATGCCTCAAGGCAAATTATCGAAGAGCACCCTCGCTATCGCTCTATCGCGCAGAAGAACTATGTCGAAGCGTTGTTTCAGTTAAAACAATTCACTCAGGCTGAGCATTTTTTACACGGATTATTGGATAAAAGGTTCGTCAGTTGGGCGCAAACCGCGTTGCATCGTATCGATCTTATACAGAATAAATACGAATCTGCGGAAACCGGTTTTAAGGAAGTGTTACGCAAGGACCCGAATCTGGTAGAGGCCTACGACTATCTTGCCCACTCTTTACAGGCGCTGGATAAAGAAGAAGAGATGCAGGAGTGGTTGGAGCAAGCTGTGCAGAGGGCCCCGAAAAACATTGACCGGCAACGCAAATTGATCCGTATTGCTCAACGCAACCTAGACTATCGCCGGGCGAGTCAAGGCTTGCGCGATGTGTTGAATATGTCCACCGGAACCATGCATGAGCACGTTGGTATTTTTCAGGAATATATCAAAAACCTGCAAGTCGAAGAGCAGAACACCGACAATGACCAGCGCAAGCGTGAGATCACTAAGGAAATTGCCAGCGTTAACCGTCGCATGAATGAGCGATATTCTGCCGACCCAAATTCCCGGTTGTTTAGTAAGGCTCTAACCATTCGTAACTCAAAAGATAAGCTGGCGGCCAAAACACATGAAGCCGTCAATGAACTGCTGGCACAAACGTTTGAACATGTGGATGAGGTGATTGAGGATACGGCTTACTTTATTTGCGAAACGCTCTATGAAGCCGAGCGAGAAAGTGACGCTGACGAGTTGGTAAATAAATTCAAAAAGAAATATCAAGATTACCCAGACATCGTCAGGCGATTCGATGAATTGCAGGCAGAACCGGTGTCGATGGAATCGAGAAAGCAAGCTAAGGCTCTGAACCTGAAAGGCATTGAATTGTATAAAAATAAAAACTATGAGCAAGCCATTCCATATTTTCGTAGTGCAATGGAGTTATCGCCCAGGCACCCAGGTATCATTCTGAATTTTGTTCAGTCCCATATGTTAAGAATGAAAACCGACGGCATTGATGAAGATGAAGTCAATTTATGTCTGGAATACATGAGCAGACTTAAATATCTGCCAGAAGATCACAGTCAGTACGAGCGTTTTGTCAAACTGAACGCAAATCTAAAAAAAATTCAATAGGGTTCCTTATGGATATGCAAACCATCATGGCATCGACGGTGCACGACGTAAAAAATTCATTGGGTCTGATAAACAGTCAACTGAATGATGTGTTCCGGCAACTTCAGAAAACTGACCCGGAAAGCGCGCAGGAAATCCGTCGCATTCAACTGGAGTGCGGTCGGATCAATAACGGCATGGTTCATATGCTCGGGCTGTACAAACTGCATAAAGGAACATTTTTACCGGCCATTGAAGAAGTTTATGTCCCCGACGTCATCAACGATGCTGTCTCGCGCTACAGTGAACTGTTTGATTCGCTCGGAATTGCGTTGACGGTTCATTTTGATGATGAAGAATGCATGTGGTACATGGATGCCAATCTAATTGAAGGACTCTTGGGAAACGTTCTAACCAACGCTATCCGCTATACCAAAACTATGCTGCGCTTTGATATCTGTGAGCGGGACGGTTGGCTGAATATCCGTATGACCGACGATGGAGACGGATACCCGGAAAAAATGTTGAATCTGTTGGATCAACCGGACAGCGTCTGTTTTCAGTCAGGTGCCACAGGCTTGGGGTTGTTTTTTTGCCAGAAAATTGCGGAAATGCATTCGAACGGAGAAAAAAAGGGTTATATACAGTTAACCAATGACCCTCGTAGTAAAGGTGCCATTTTCGATCTGTTTTTACCTTAATGCAGCCCTTAACAACGGTTTTTTATGCCGCCATCAGAGTTGACGTGCCCTATGATAAGCGGCGTTTGTGCGGGATCGGAACCATTGAGTTGCGAAATCAGCGCAATTCGCCCATACCCCATCTGAAATTTATTGTGGTACATTAGGTCAGGATTTTGCCCATAGCCCTAAGAGAGACAAGATTTTGGATACCGCACAGCAACGACTCAATGATGCCTTCCGAACGCGCAAGAAAGCCGGTCGCATACGCCAGCAAAACGAAGCGAACATTTTAAAAGCCGCCGAAATAGAATTCGCACAAAACGGCTATAAAGGGACTTCATTGAATGCCGTCGCAGACCGGGCCGACTTGCCAAAGTCCAACATTCTGTATTACTTCAAAAGTAAATTTGGATTATATGGTGCGGTATTGGCGGATATCCTGGAAATGTGGAATCAAGCGTTCAATGATGCAACTGTCGAATCTGATCCCGCTGAAGTTTTATATAGCTACATTGAAGCAAAAATTAAGTACTCATCAACACATCCATTGGCATCCCGTATTTTTGCCATGGAAATCATTCAAGGAGCCCCCCATTTGGAGCAGTTTTTAGCCAAAGACCTGCACAGTTGGGTGAATGACCGGGGTGACGTGATTCAAGCCTGGATCGATGCCGGTAAGGTCCGCGCCGTGTCTCCCTCTCACTTGATTTTTCTGATTTGGAGCAGCACGCAGCATTACGCAGACTTCGGGACACAGGTCGCATGGGCGTTGGGTAAAGAAAGCTTAGACGACAACGATTTCTCCGAAGCGACCCGCACCTTGGCTGCGATTATACTCGGTGGCTTGGGATTGGATTTACCTTCTCGTGCAAATGCGGGTTAATCCTGACTAACCAGGCGCAGAATAATCCGCTTCATGTTGGCTGAGCAATTCATCCAGCGTTAATTGATAGGATTCCACGAAGTGGCTCATGAAGTAGTCTACCTCCGGTTGATTCAAGTGCCGGATCTGATGTTCGATTTCAGATTCGGCGCGTGAAAACTCTTGGTTTCCCGCATAAATTTCTGCCTGACATTTCAGGTATGCGCTAATCAAATCCGCAGATTTCACCAAACGGGCAACGTCCGGGTGAATTTCTTTGTGCAAAAGAAATTTACGGAAGGAACCCTGAAGTGGGGTTGGTAAAAGCGACAAAATTTCTTGTTCTGCTTCGTCCTCGATGCGTTTATAGGCATCGGTAATGGTGTCGGAATGGTATTTGATCGGGGAGGGCAGATCACCGGTAATAATTTCACTGCAGTCGTGATACAGGGCCGTTGTGGCGACTTCATCGGGCGTGAACTCGTCGGATGGTTTGTTTAAAATCTCAAATCGGATGATGGTCAGTGCATGGGCGATGGTGGCAACCTGCCAACTGTGTTCCATGACATTTTCTTCGATAACATTGCGCTTTAAGCCCCAACGTTTTATCCATCTTAAGCGGTCTAAGTAAGCGAAAAACCGGAAAGTTGCCATAGTTACAGATCCTTATTTTTGTTTGATGTCATACCGGCACCGTTGCCCTTCTGACAGCAGGTGTTCACTTCGGGTCACTTCAAAATCGTCCCCCAGCGACTGTCTGAAAACCGATAGCTCTGAAGAGCAGAAGCCCTGACAGTTTTCAGCCGCCGCACAGATAGGGCAATGGTGTTCAATTAATTGCCAGCTGTTTTGATCGGTTGCAATCACTTCTGCCATGTACCCTTCTTTGGACCTTTCTGCTGCCAGTCGCTGAACTTTAAGCAAAGGATCATTCTGGTCAGCAAGAGCCTGTCGGTATTTGAGCAAGGCGTTTTGCTCGCGAGCGGCTATTAATTGATCGACTCCGTCCTGTCCAAAAATTGTGCGGATATTGTTCAACAGTTCAATCGAGAGATGGTCGTATTGCTGCGGAAATTGTAGGTGCCCTGCGCGGGTCAGAAACCAGAATCGCTTGGGACGACCACGACCTTCCTTTACTTCCCGGAAACTGACCAATCCCTGTGATTCCAGGCGTTCCAGGTGTCCACGTGCCCCCATGCTGGTTAAACCAGTTCGGTCAGCGGCTTCCTGCGCCGTTAACTCGCCGTCCGTTTTCAAACTGTTCAGAATGGCTTGTCGTTCACTCATATGTCGCCCAGATGGTTATCTACGGTCATTTTGCCACAGTCTGATAAACTATGCCGCTGAGAGCAATCCTTAACTGCGGCGAAGCCAAAAACTCTAGCTATACTCACGTCTAAATGCTGAATTTTCTGTGGAGTTTGAATGGATCACACTGTTTTCAACCGCATGGTAGAGTCGCTCAGTCAAAACCGGTTGGTTTTACCCGCGTTTCCGCAAGCGGCAATGCGGGCGAGGGAGGTGGCCAGTTCGGACGATGCTTCCGCTATTTCAGTTGCCCGAGAAATCGCTAAGGACCCGGCATTATCAGCACGGATACTAAAGGTTGCCAACAGTTCGCTGTTTGGTTTCAGCTTCAACACAGGTAGCCTTCAACACGCAATCAGCCGAGTCGGCTTGGAACACACCAAAACGCTGGTGACTAACTTTGCCCTGATGCAGCTGATGAATCCGCCGAAGGGGGCCTACGGTAACCTGATCCGAACCGTACGCGACCATAGTGTGGAAGTTGCAGCATTAGGCTATGTGATTTGCGAAAAGGGTAAGGCATTCAATGCTAATAAAGCTTTGCTGGGCGGTATGCTGCACGATGTTGGCTACCTCCCTCTTATCCAGTTTTCAAAAAGTGAACCCGAATCGGTCTTGTCGGATCCAGGTTTTTTACCTGGCTTGAAAGATCTGCATGGGCAAGCGGGAAATTTACTGCTGATGTATTGGCAATTTTCACCGGAGTTGGTTGATGTAGTGACGGCTCATGAGTCACTGGAATGCAATCCAGAAAGCGATGTATCTCTGCGCGAGGTGGTTGCATTTGCCAATGCTTTGGTCAATGCACCGGACCCGGATGCTGCGAGTCTACTCACCCAATCTGCGCTGGCTGCGAAACTCAATATCAGTGAAATATCAGATGCAGATCTGGAACGTAAAGACGAAGTGATCCGTTTTTTCGCCTAAATGGAACATTCAATAAAAAATGGCCAGCAAGGGCTGGCCATCGGCTGGGGTATATATGGATAATTAATGGCAGGCGATCTGGTCCAGTTCCTCGATGACATAACGCAATGTTGGGCTGATTTCAGTCATATGGACCTTGGTACGGGTGCCGCTGTCGACAGTCACGATTTTGTGTTGACGAGGATAGATAAACCGGGCAGTTCGCTTAAAGAAGTGGCCTTTCGTGGTCCGGAAGCGAATTTTCAGGATGTCTCTGTTTTTTTCTGTCGATAATGTGTAACCATTGATATTATCAAGGTCGTTAATGCCAAGTGCTAATAGATTGTTGTACATGAGGTTGCTCCGATTTACTGTAAAAAAGTCGGTCTTATCTCTACCCTTGTGAGGTTATGAGTCTGACGTTCAAAGATGGTCGTTAATTCTGCTCATGGCGTACAAATGAACATCTTTGAAAACCAATCAGGCCGTTTCAGTAATCACCTTTTCATGCACGCTAATATAGTCTAATTCACGTTTAGTTACGCCTCTGAAAATTGAGCTGGCGCAATAAAACGACGCTATTTTTCAAAGACTTATACCGGAGTATGATGGTGTTCATGTTTTCTTCGATGTTCCTTGTGTCTTTTGTCTCTGCCACTCTTTGGCCGCTGGCTTCTGAGGCTGTTTTCTTAGCTTACTTGCATCAAAATTCTGACGCTTTGTTACCGTTGTTAATGGTGGCATCGGTGGGTAATACTCTGGGGGCTATGCTTATGTTCGAACTTGCCTATCGATCAAAAGCCTGGGTAGAGCGTCGTTATGGACACAGCGAAGGTGATATGGCGCGGTGGCAAAATCGGCTGAGGTGTTTTGGCTCGCCGTTCTTGGCGTTGTCCTGGTTACCGCTGGTCGGTGATTTTTTACCCATTGGCGCAGGCTTGCTCAAAATGTCGCGCTGGACCAGTTATGGTTGGATCGCCGTTGGGAAAACGGCCCGTTATTCGATGTTGAGTTGGTTAGTTTACTAGGGTCTGTTCACACTCATTTTACAGTGATCGTTGTTTCTAAATGTCGGCCAGTCTAGGCTAGATGAGCTTTGTATGGTTATTCCATATAAGAGAAGAGCAACAATGAATGGCCGGTAAATAGTTACAACCCAAAGGCCCACGCTCCTATTCCCGAGCGTCTGCGTTGTCACTGACTCAGGTGCATTAACTACCCAGCGCGCGTTCCGCTTTGCGCTCTGGAATAGGATCACACGCAGAAGCAGGAAAATGAGTGTGAACAGGCTCTGATCACCGGCAGGATTGACCCGGTCAACCTGTGTTCACGTATTATTAATAGATTTGCCGTTAAAAGAGGACATAATGTTAACTGGTATAACCCATTTATTACCCCGCAGCTACAACCAGACGGACCGTATACAGGGGATGGCCAGGTATATGAATGGAGAAGGGTCATCAAGTGAGCTGATGACACTGCTGCTCATTTTCGCAGGTATGCTTGGCGTTATTCTGGTCTTAAAAATGATTTCCGCGCACAGCCAGCGCAAGCGCGAAGCGCAGTTACGTAAAAAACTGGCCCAGAAAAAGGCCGCCGCTGAAAAATCGGTTGCCGGAAAAGGTGCCTCAACGACATCCGGTCGAGGAAGGGCAACCCGGCTCCGCTAAATCAATTCAAACTCATTCGAGCTACCGTACTTTCGACAAAGCGAAGGGAGTATTGCCGTGAATGGCGGGCCCTTTGCCCAGATACTGAATATTGACTTCAGATATTAATTTGAAATTCGGGTCTTTCTAAACCAGCAGAGATAGACCCTAACCCTTCCGAGCTGCTTCAGACTTAGGATTGTTGCTCCGCGAACGCTCCCATGGTACTTACCACCGTCTGCAATTGAGAAGGACTCATGGAGTAAGCAGGCATAATGTAAACCAGCTTACCAAACGGCCGCACCCAAACGCCCCGTTCGACAAAGAATGATTGCGTTTGCATAACATCGACCGGCTCTCGCATTTCCATCACCCCGATAGCGCCAATGACCCGCGTGTCCGAGACAGATGTCAAGTCTTTAAGTGGGTGCAGAGCGTCAATCAGAGCGCTTTCAATGGTCCGCACCTGCTGCTGCCAGTTCTTGGTTTGTAAAAGCTCGATGGAAGCATTCGCGACGGCACAGGCGAGGGGGTTTCCCATAAAGGTCGGTCCATGCATAAATACGCTCGCTTCAGAAGCACACACATGGTGGGCGACGTCATCCGTAGCCAGGGTCGCTGCCAGGGTCATATAACCACCGCTGATGGCCTTACCCAAGCAAAGAATGTCCGGCGTAACATCAGCGTGCTCGCAAGCGAAGAGCTTGCCTGTGCGGCCAAAGCCGGTCGCTATCTCATCGGCAATCAGCAAAATCTCGTATTGATCGCACCAACGTCGGATGTGGCTGAGCCAAACCGGGTTGTAGATCCGCATCCCACCGGCGCCCTGGACCACCGGCTCTATAATGAAAGCCGCCAGTTCATCCTTTTGGGCCGCTATTGCCTGCTCAAATTGAGCCAACTCCAGTACATCGGGCTCACGGTCAAAGCCCTGTGGGATGTCTCCCAGAAACAGGGATTTCGGTAACACCGATTCAAACAAACTGTGCATGCCGTTTATCGGGTCGCATACACTCATCGCTCCGAACGAATCACCGTGGTAACCATTATTGACGGTCACCATACGGGTTTTCTGCGGTAAGCCTTTGCCTGCCCAATACTGAATGGCCATCTTAAGCGCAACTTCGACAGCGATAGAACCCGAGTCGGCAAGAAAAACCTTCTGCAGTTTTTCCGGGGTCATGGCCACCAGTTTTTTGGCCAATTCAATGGCGGGTTCATGTGTCAGGCCACCAAACATGACGTGTGACATTTTGCTCAACTGCTGGTACGCGGCTTCATTTAATTCGGGAACATTGTAGCCGTGAATTGCCGACCACCAAGATGCCATGCCATCAATCACTTCGGTGCCGTCTTCAAAAACCAGGTTTACACCCGCTGCACGTTCCACCGGATAGCAAGGTAAAGGGTGGGTCGTTGAGGTGTAGGGGTGCCACAAATGGTTTTTGTCAAATTCCAGGTCGATTGTCATAGGTTAGTTTCTCCCGGTTTTGGTGTATGCAGAAACAATGACACCCGCCTGAGCGGGTGTCATATGTTATTGCAGCAGGCTGTCTTACAGGGCGTCTAATTGCGCGACCTGTGCATTCAGATCGATGAGCTTGCTATTCAGTGCCTCGGCTTTTTCTTTTTCTTTAGCGACAACATCATCCGGCGCTTTGCTGATAAACTTCTCGTTCGTCAACTTGCCTTCGATGCGAGCCAGTTCTTTTTGCGTTTTTTCCACTTCTTTCGCAATTCGTGCTTTTTCGGCCGCAACATCGATAAGTCCAGCCATTGGCACCAGAACTTTCAGATGCCCAACCAACGCCTGTGAACTCGCCGGGGCTTGATCTGCGGCTTCCAGCCATTGAATGTTGTCGAGTTTCGCCAACTGTTTCAGGAAAGCTTCGTTTTCCTGATATCGACGTTTGTCTTCAGCATCGCCATTCGCCAGTAAAACAGAAATGGCTTTACTCGGTGCGATATTCAGTTCGCCACGAATGTTGCGAACCCCCATGATCACACCTTTAACCCATTCCAGGTCAGCTTCAGCAGCACTGTCGATGCTCGCATTGTTCGGCATTGGGAAAGGCTCCAGCATGATAGAGTCGCCCGTTTCTCCAGATACAGGCTTCAGACTCTGCCAGATTTCCTCAGAAATAAACGGCATGATGGGGTGTATTAACCGCAACAATGCTTCGAGGACACCGACCACGGTTTTCCGTGTTCCCCGTAATTGAGCGTCGGTGCTGTTTTCATTCCAGAACACTGGTTTCGACAATTCCAGATACCAACTGCAGTATTCGTCCCAAATGAAGCTGTAGAGCGTCTGGCTCATCAGATCAAAACGGTATTGTTGGTAATGCTTATGAACTTCGGCTTCCAGTTTCTGAAAGCGCGAGCGAATCCAGCGGTCCGCCAGCGAAAATTCCATTTCGCCACCATGCTGACCGCAATCGAGTGGCGCACCGAGTTCGTCGCTGCCTTCGACCTGTGCAAAAGTGTTCATCTGCACCAGGCGTGCGGCGTTCCATAATTTGTTACAGAAGTTCCGGTAGCCTTCTAAGCGTTTGACATCAAAATTAATGTCACGTGACAAGGAGGCTAGCGAAGTCAACGTAAAGCGCAATGCATCCGTTCCAGATTCAGCGAAGCCGTCCGGAAATGATTTTCGTGTATTTTTTTCAATTTTTGCAGCCAACTGGGGCTGCATCATGCCACTGGTTCGTTTACCAACCAGCGTTTCCAGGTCAATACCGTCAATCAAGTCGATTGGGTCAATAACGTTGCCCTTGGATTTGGACATTTTCTGGCCGTTTTCATCACGGATCAGACCCGTCATATAAATTTTCTTGAAAGGAATGATGCCTTTGCCGTTTTCATCTTTGATGAAATGCAGGGTCATCATGATCATGCGGGCAACCCAGAAAAAGATGATGTCGAAACCGGTTACCAGGACATCCGTCGGATGGAAGCGGCGCACCATGTCCATGTCGTGTGGCCAACCGAGCGTTGAGAATGTCCATAATGCAGAACTGAACCAGGTGTCGAGTACATCTTCATCTCGTCGCAGTTCCAAAGATGGGTCCAGTGTGTACTTCGTGCGAACTTCTTCTTCGCTGCGACCAACGTAAACGCCGCCGTCCTTATCGTACCAGGCAGGAATCTGGTGACCCCACCAGAGCTGGCGTGAAATACACCAGTCCTGAATATTATTCATCCAGTTGTAATATTCGTTCTCGTACATCTTGGGCACGAATTCGATGTCGCCGTTTTTAACGGCATCAATGGCCGGCTGTGCCATTTTGGTAGCAGCCACGTACCACTGATCGGTGAGCCAAGGTTCGATCACGTCATGCGATCTATCACCGCGGGGAACCATCAGGGTATGGTCTTTGATGGAGTCCAGCAAGCCGAGTGCGTCGAATTCAGCGACGATTTTCTTACGTGCATCGAATCGATCCAGGCCAGCGTAACCGTCTGGCAAGGTACCGTCGAAATCTTCCAGTGCTTTACCGCTGTATTCAAAAGCTTCGGCGACAGGTAAGACGGCTGCGCTTTTATCAAAAATATTGATTAATTGTGCGCCGTTACGCTTGCCGACTTCATAGTCATTGAAGTCGTGCGCGGGCGTAATTTTGACGCAGCCGGTTCCAAAATCCATTTCTACATAGTCGTCGGCGATGATAGGAATGCGTCGGCCAACCAAGGGCAGTTCAACATATTTACCCACCAGAGCAGTATAACGCTCATCGTCTGGATGAACGGCGACTGCGGAGTCTCCGAGCATGGTTTCTGGGCGAGTCGTGGCAACAACCAGATAGGATTTGCCATCTACCGTAGTCACACCATCGGCTAATGGGTAGCGGAAGTGCCACAAAGATCCCTGTTCTTCTTTGTTTTCTACTTCAATATCTGAAATGGCCGTATGAAATTTGGGGTCCCAGTTAACCAGGCGTTTACCCCGATACAACAGGCCTTCATCGAACAGTCGTACAAAGACTTCACGCACCGCTTCACTCAGACCCTCATCCATGGTGAAGCGTTCGCGGGTCCAATCCACGGAGTCACCCAGGCGACGCATTTGAGAAGAGATGGTCCCTCCTGACTGAGCTTTCCATTGCCAAACTCGGTCAATAAAGGTTTCCCGGCCCAGATCATGTCGGGTTTTACCGTCTGCAGCCAATAGGCGTTCTACCACCATTTGCGTGGCAATGCCGGCGTGATCGGTCCCGGGTTGCCACAACGTATCCCGGCCCATCATACGATGGTACCGCGTTAAGGCGTCCATGATGGTTTGCTGGAAAGCATGACCCATGTGCAGCGTGCCCGTGACATTTGGCGGCGGAATCATAATGCTGTAAGGGGCGCCATTGCCGCTGGGTTGGAAGTAATTGCTTTGCTCCCAATGTTCGTAATGTTTAGTCTCGATCGAACTTGGCTGATAGGTTTTTTCCATGAGGGTCTAGATCTCTTTCTCGGTCGTGTGGTTAGTTGGCACAAGTCTGCCGATTATACATAGATGATTTGCTCAGGTCAGGGGTGTTGCGCCGAACAGGGGGGCTTATTCACCGGAATCAGGTTTGGCTTGCGGTTCATCTTCCGATTCGTCGGCTGGATCCTGGCGGTGTTCAAAGCTTTTTGGCAATGGCAGTTCATGCTCTATATACCATTGGCCGACCAGGTCCCGAAAATCCTGTTGCAGACGATTGCGCAATTCGCTTTCAAAAATCTCCATATATTGCGATACCGAGTTTTCGACCCACGAATCGAACATGGCTTCCATCTGTTCAATGATAACTTCCGGGTCCGGCGCTTTCGGTGGTTCTGCCAATATTTCCTCAATCGATTTGACCGGCGCCATGTCTGCCAGTTCTTGTGCGGCACGGGCTTCGGCTTCATTGCGGATTTTTATCAACTCTGATAATGAAGAGCTGGACAAGAACGGGTTTGACGGGTTGACCGTTGTAGGGGCCCGGTGCCCGACGATTTCTTCAAGCGTGGGGATTTCAGTTTTTGATTCCGCTATTTTATCGAGGCTTTTACGTATCGCCTCTAAATCTTCAATGAGTGTTCTTGGGCTGGATTGATCGGTCATGGTGCAACCCGGTCTCGCAAGTCATGACGCTTTAATGCATAACCATGATCATTATAGTATCGATATCGATCACGACTGGCATTGAGTCGGTCCGGATGTTGGCTGACCAGCTCGAAGACACGTTCAAAACGCGAAAAATAGGGCGGGATATCTGAACGCAGATTTACCAGCACATCGTGGTGATCACCACACGTATCGGTATGGGTAATCTGTAGGCTGAAGTCATTGCTGTCTATGAGAGTGTGAGCCAGGAAAGCCTCCGGTTGAAACCCCCACAACGCCTCACTGACTTGGTTGGTTTGCTGATTATCTTTAGTCGCGATCAACACTCTATGCGAACGATTTAATGCTTTCTGAACCAGGCGGGCCACGTAGTGGAACACATCTATTTCTTGGTCTGTCGGTAAGATGTGAAAATCTATTTTGGTCATAATTTGATCATTATTGGCACGCTGAATAGCCCTGAATTCTAAAATGAAATGAACCAATTCACAAAGCATTGCTGATTGTGAATTGCTCAACCTCTGGCATGCCCAGGTAATAAGGCTTTGCTCCAGGCCTGTAGGGCATAAAAAAGCAGGCACTATGGCCTGCTTTGGTCTGGGTTCGCTTTATCTTACTGAATTCGATCCAGTAGGTATTGGGTTAACATGCCCACTGGGCGGCCGGAGGCTCCATCTTTGGCGTTACTCCAACCAGTACCGGCGATGTCAAGATGGGCCCAAGTGTAGTTTTTGGTGAACTCCGAAAGGTACATTGCGGCCGTGATGCTGCCCCCAGCGCGGCTACCCACATTTCGGAAATCCGCATATGGTGATTTCAACTCTTCTTTATAGTCATCCCAAAGAGGCATTGGCCAGCCTCGGTCCCAAGCTGCCTTACCCGCGCTTAGCAGTTGCTGCTGCAAATCATCAGAGTTTGCGTAAACCGCCGTAGCGTGGTGGCCGAGGCCGATGACGATAGCACCGGTCAGGGTCGCGATATCAATGACGCTGGCCGGATTAAAACGTTCCACGTAGGTTAAGGTGTCGCACAGGACCAAGCGACCTTCGGCATCGGTGTTTATGATCTCAACCGTTTTGCCGTTCATGCAGGTCACTACATCGCCAGGGCGGGTTGCGCCACCACTGACCATGTTTTCTGCCGTCGCCACTACACCAATCACATTTAGTGCCGGTTTTAGCTCGGCAATCGCATTCATGACGCCAAAGACAGAGGCCGCCCCTAACATGTCCCACTTCATTTCTTCCATGCCTGCAGCAGGTTTGATGCTGATGCCGCCGGAATCGAAGGTCAGACCTTTACCCACTAATACGTAAGGTTGCTGACTTTCACTGCCACCATTGTATTTTAAAATGATTATTTTGCCGGCTTTTTCACTACCACGGGAAACGGCCAAAAATGCACCCATACCCATTTCTTCCATCTGCGATTCTTCGATAACCTCCACTTCGATTTCATCGTAGGCGTCAGCCAGATTGGTCGCTTGCTCTGCCAGATAGGCTGGGTCACACACATTCGCCGGTAGATTACCCAGCTCCCGAGCCAAGTTAATGCCATGAGCCATCGACTTACCGGTTTTGATGCTCAACTCGAGATTCTGCTCGTCTGCCAGTAACGACACAGAGGTCAATGTAGTCGGTTCCGCCTTAACACTTTTGGTTGCATCGTATTCATACATGGCCGTCAGTAATGATTCAACCGTCTTTTCAGCGCACCACTGTGCCGTGTGATTCGCAGGTTTGATGTCATCAATAGGAATGGCAATTGACGTGGACGATGTTTTCTTGACTTCTGCTGCCAGGCTTTTAATGGTTTTAATAAATGCGTTTTCGTTGAATTCGTCTCGCTTGCCGCAGCCAACAATCAAAATGTTTTGCGCTGGCAAGTCAGCATGGCCAAACAGAGACGTGATATGTCCGCTAGTGGACTTGATGATTTTGCGTTCCAGCAGTGAATCAACCAAATTGCCATTTGCCTTCTTTAGGGCGGTGAAGCTGGCCGATTCGGCGTTATCAAAATAGAAAACGGCCAATAGTTCCTGTGCAACCTGGTTATAGTCTGGAAGTGAAGCGGTAATTTTCATGGTCTAAACCCATTTTTAATTGGTTATTAATGGTGCGGTTGAATCACGCGTTGGCGAACAAGGCTAACTGTTGAGTCGTTGCCAATCATCGCATTATGGTTGTTATCGTGTTCAACTCTGGTTAATGACGTCTGCAGTAACAGTTTTATGATTGGTGTTTGCAAAACACACTGTTTACAGGCGTTTCTCAGAGTAGCCATTGTCGTGTCGATTTCTGGAATTACAACCGTATCAATACAGGTAAACTCTCAATTCTCTAAAGACTGATTGATTCGAGTATCGAAACGTAAACAGGCCCTTACAGGAAAGCTTAGACGAGGTCAGGCAAATGTACGCTTTTAGCTGCATGTTTAGATGAAACTAAACAGTGTAAGAAGTTGTTTGAATTAAGACACAAAAGTACTTTAACTGGGTTTGGCTGGAATTGTTCCAGCCAAGCGGTCATTTTTTGGGTATATGGATAAGTTTGGTATGGCTAGCCTTGTCTTGCCAGGTTAAGCCGTCTTTCGACCAATACTGCCAAAACACCCCGACGCACAGCAACGTATAGGCTGGAAGAGCAATTAATAAACGAATCAACATTTGTTTAGAAGTGGGTGCTCCTGATTTTAGGTTGACCAGCTTAATGCGCCAAGCTTTCATACCGACGGTTTGACCAGATTTACGCCAGAAGTATAGAAAATACCCGATGATGATAACCAGCAGGTAGAGTTGAAAGATCAGATTGTGCGGAATAACTTCGGAACCTGTTACCCAGAAATGCAAGCCGACAGCGATAAAACCAGCAATCATGAGTAAGCCCAGCAGGATTAAGGCATCATATATGACACTACCGATGGCTCGATGAATGTGAGCTTGTTTGTATACTTCCACCAATTTTACCTCCCGTGCCTGCAAAATTTGACGCAGGATAGGGTATTGGATCGCTGAAAGGAATAGCGCAACATAGTGCTGATGATAAATTTGCTTTAGAATGAGCGCTTTGAATTATGGGTGATTGAATGGAAACGAACAGCCTTCCCATTGAACAGTTAGAAACCAATGCAGGTAATGCGGCTGCGCTATTGAAAGCCCTGAGTAATGAAAGCCGGTTATTGATACTGTGTAATTTGGTGTCGGGCGAGAAATGTGTTGGCGAGCTCAATGAGCGAATACCGCTAAGCCAATCAGCCCTGTCGCAGCACCTTGCACGACTTCGAAAAGATGAATTGGTGAGTATTCGAAAAGAAGCTCAAACAGTGTATTACCAAATTGCCAGTCGAGAGGCTGAGCAAATCATTGAAGTTCTGTATAACGTCTACTGTAAAACCTGATATTTCGCGCTGAATGTCACCGGTAATTTGTTGTTCCGGTGATATTGGCGTAGTGCCTCCCTTGTACATTACCCCGTTACCGGCATTCGCCGAATATTTGATCTGTTTCACGAAATTGCAGTAAAAGTGCCGGAAAATTGGCCAATAATTTGACAAATTTCCATTTTCTGTATAGTAGTGATGCATTAGAGCAGGCGAAAGGACATCTCTGCACACTTCAATCGAGGCAAATAGAATGACTGAAGCGAATGTCCGCCGAATGCATACACCGGTTTACAAGAGTTCTGAATACCCACCCATGCCACCGAGAATACGTCTGGCAGCAAATTGTTGGGAACGGGTGTGGTGGTTGACTTTAGTTGCGCCACTGGCCACGCCTGACCGGTTAGCCCCTCTGGTTAATCGTTTTGCTACAGAAACTGTCTCTATTCGCGCACAATTGCGCACCTGTCGACGTATCTGCTTCGCCATCACAACGCAAGGTCTGGACGATCAAAGTGAGTTTGAGATTGCCATGTTAATCATGGCGCAGATAAACCGTGAGTTGGGTGAGATTGAGCGTGTTGAAGATCGCCCTGCGAATATGTGGCCGATCGACCTTTTTTGAATCTGCAAACTGGCGAGAATAGTCCGATGATCGTTACCGGATTGCGCTGCTTCATATAAAAAAGTTTCTGACGTTTCGGCAGAACCTAAAAAAACTTCTGCATAATGGACACAGCCCAGATCATTCCCGCCAACGTAATACTAAGGAATACCGCTGCCGATCCCATGTCTTTTGCTCTTCCGGATAATTCATTGTATTCCAGCCCGACACGGTCAACTAACGCTTCAATCGCGCTGTTCAGCAATTCAACAATCATGATAAGAATAACCGATCCCAATAAGGCAATCGCGTGAAACCAACTTTGTGATAACCAGGGCGTTAACAGCAACGCAACCAGTAACATTAACAGTTCCTGGCGAAAAGCTTCTTCATGCTGTGCGGTAGCCCAGAGTCCACGCCAACTGTACTTGGTCGCGTTTACAAGTCTTCTCAGACCTTTGGCGGGTTTTGTCGTTTGCTGTGTTCGCATGGTGTCTGCTTTTTTCTTCGAGTTTACCTTGGTGTGAGAGGAAACACTATGAACCTGCGTTGTTGACGTGAATTTCCCCGTCTGCCTTATTGACCGGTGAACAATTAAGGCGTTATTCGTTAACCTGATCCGTTCTCTGAACGCAATTGACGGTTGGTTTTTGATGTCGCTGTAAATGACAATGGGTCTTCTGGCCAAGGGTGTTTGGCGTATCGACCTCTCATTTCTTTGCGGACTTGTGGGTATATAGTGTTCCAGAAAAATGAAAGGTCTGTGACAGAAGCCAACGGTCGGCCGTTTGGTGCCGTCAGATGCAGTGTTAACGGGATCGTTTGCAGCAGCAACGGTGTTGCCGATAACCCGAATGCCTCTTGTAATTTAAGTGACACCGACGCTTTTAATTGGTGGATGTCGTAGTCAATAGAGATTTTTCGACCCGTTGGTGATGTCCAGTAGTGCGGTAATTCAGCGTTGAGTTTTTTAATAGCGTCGTAGCCCAGCGCTTGTTCCATCATCGCCGTAATCGGCAAAGCCTCGAATGTGTCGATACCCATCATAAAACTTTCCGCAATTTTCACCCATTGAGCCGACGACGGGTAGTCAGGCCAATCAGATCCCGCCTTTAAGGCGAATTGCCAACGTTGTTTCAGGTTGAGGGCTTCATCTGTCCAAACAAAGGCTTCGTCACCTCGATCCGAAATGTATCGTAACCAGGCCGATGTTTTTTCTTCTTGCGACGGTTTTGTCGGCTGTTGCGATAGCACAATCTTGCCGAGGGTCGTCGTTTTCAGGAAGGCGGGTCGTTCGTTTGGTTTAAATTGTACGTGGTCTTCGACCGTCAGAACCTGAGTCACTGCGTTGCTGGATACGGGCAAAGTATGAGTTGCCAGGATATGTTTTTGCTGGCGAACACCATCGAGCAATATGCCCCATTGTTCGTCTGACGGCTCTCTGGAACGAACTTCGGTACCACTGATCAATTGCCCTTGCATTGGTTTGCGCCAGCAGATAAGGCGGTCAGCCAGTGCCCGAATTAACAGTGACTCATTCATGGCACTGGTAACGGCAGGCAGAGATTGGCCAAAGCGATTCAAGATAATCTTGCATTCGGCAACAACTGGGGCTGGCAGAGATGGTGTTGGTAACGGTTGACGCGGATCGAAATTGATTGGCGTCCCTGTCATCAGGTAGGCCGCCAGAATCGAAGCGCTCGCAAGGTTGCCTTCTGCCTCGGCCAGTGCAATGAGATGACTGAGCCAGGGATCCAAACCGACGTTTTGCATGGCACTGCCATGGTTTGTCAGTTGCCCGTCGCGGGTTATGGCTTGCCAGTTTGCCAGTTTGTCACACGCCAGTTGCCATCTGGATGCGGCCGGCTTATCCAGCCAAACCAGATCATCCCGTTGTGCGCCCCAGTGCAACGTTTGCAGAACAAGATCCGTCAAATCGGCATGAGTGATTTGCGGCGGTTGATGGGGGATCAGCGCGGCATGGTCATCGATACTCCAGAGGCGGATACAGTTGCCGGGGCCTAGCCTGCCGGCTCGACCTGCTCTTTGTGCAGCGCTGGCCTGGCTGATACGACGCGTTTTTAATGTGTTGATGCCCGTTACCGGGTTGGTGTCTGCGTATCGCTCCAAGCCCAGGTCGATAACCGTATGTACCTTGGGAAGCGTAACACTACTTTCGGCAATATTGGTGGCCAGAATAATGGTCGGTGGATCAGACGCCAAGGTTTGAATGTTCGGTGTTTTATCCAGTTGCCCATGCAAGATCAGAATCGGTTGACGGTTGCCCAGTTGTTTTTCCAGCTGGCGGATTTCGCGCAGTCCAGCGCAAAAAACGAGAATGTGGTGGTCTGTGTTGTCTGCCTGCGCTTCGATGATGCGGCCAACATCCGCTGGGCGATTCACGTCACATTTTCGATATTGGATGTCGACCGGATAGCTGAAGCCGTCTGATTCAATGAGCGGCAAGGCGGTTTGTTCCAGAATGTTCTGAACATTCAATGTCGCTGACATGATCAGGCGGCGCACGCTGCTATCGAACAGTTCGACGTATTGATTTATCAGCGCGTAGCACAGATCCTGTTCAACCGATCGCTCATGAAATTCATCGAAAATGATCGTGCTGTGCGCGATCTGATCCGGATCATTCAATAACAGGCGCAAAAAACTGCCATAGGTAGTGACGATCAGCCGTGTTTCTGCACTGGTTAGACGTTCTTGACGCAGTTGATACCCCACTGTTTTTCCTGGTGGTTCGCCCAGGTTTCTGGCCAATTGCTGACTGGCGAGTTTAACGGCAAGCCGCTTCGGAATGAGCAGATAGATGGTTTGTTGACTTTGTTCTAGCAGCCACAGCGGGATCTGGGTTGTTTTTCCAGAACCCGGTGGTGCGGAAATGACTGCACCACCTGAGTGCCAGGCAGGTAAAAGGGATGTTTTTATCTCTTCGATGGGAAGTGTGTCGGTCATCCAAGAACATTGCCGTATGGAAGGAAGCGATTGTCTGAGTTTTCTTTGATCCACGCCGTAAGCGTTTTATCGGGAAACTCGCCGCGCTTCTTTAACTCTTTGCAAATCCAGATCACGGGGTTTTTATCACCGCCAAACCAATCACTCCAATGTGCTTCCGCCAAAGTAAAAAACCGACACAACCGTTTTAACTGTTCACTGTCGAGTTCGCTGAAGGCGGGTTGCCACTGAGACTTAGTGACCTTTACAAAGGCCTGTAAGGGAAGGAGTTGCTCCGGTGGTTGTTCCGGAAAAGAATGTTCATCGTGGTATGACAGGGCGCGGAGCAATACATCTGTCGGGATCTGTGCCTGCTCTGAACCCGGCTCCCAGTTTCCTACCGTCATGGGTTTGCCTCTCATTGAAATTGAAAGTTACTATTGTACCAGCGAATAATCAGAGGATATCCAATGCCATACAATTTTTTACTCTGGGTTTTTCATCAATCTTGGCTGACGCGGTTTCGGCGCGTGCATGAGTGGCTTATGAAAGGCTTCTCCCAGCAGGCGGACAAAGGCAATAAAGATGCGCAAGAACTCTATGGTTTTTTGTTGTTGCATAAGGGCAGTGATGACGCCAGTAAGTCTGCCGGAGCCCGCTATCTGATGATGTGTGTGGGGCTGGATCGGCCCAAGGTTTGTTGGCAACTGCATCAGATTTTTGCCAACGGTGGCATTTTAGGTTTTCCGCAAGACAACGAAAAGGCGCAAAAATATCTGCAGTTAGCACAACAGGCTGGGCACCCACTCGCGTTAAACATCAATGATTGAATCAGTGCGCGTCTGGCTGATTTTCCCACTCTCTGGCCAGTGGTTCGCGAAAAACTTGAATTATATCGTCAGCATGGTCGAATTCTGAGCAAAGTATCTGGATTTTCGTGATGGCCGCTTCCAGCGGCATCATGCCACAGCTGATGGCGCCGTGTTCCGTAAACACGGAGCTCGCCGCGTAGAGCCCAAAATCCACATTCCCTTCAAAGCATTGGCTGGTGACAAACACTGGAATAGCGCGATGTTGCGCCGAGGCTAGCATACGGCGCAGCGCAGCGGTATTCGCCGCATTACCGTTGCCGTAACTGCTGATTAAGATGGCCCGGGTCGCTGGATTATCCGAGATCCGGTCCAGTTGGGTCTCTGGAATGCCTGGATAAAGCGTGAGCAGCGTGACCTCTGGATTGCGCCAAGGCTGCGTAAAGCGCCTGGTTGAGACTTTTTTTGAGTTTGCCCAGTGACTGGCATCCCAACCTGGGCAACTGAAACTGGCCATGGCTTGGGTGCTGTATTTGGTCACCCTGCTTCCGGGTAGCACTTCTTCGCCCACGGCGACCATGACTTCCGGGCGATTTGATTCCAATGCGATCAGTGCACGTTGCAGATTGTCCAGCGCATCGGTGCCTGTAGCAGAAATCGGTAGCATGGAGCCGGTAATAACAACAGGGATCGTCAGATCGGCGAGCAAGAATGACAGTGCGGAGGCGGTGTAAGCCAACGTGTCAGTGCCGTGTATTACCAGAACGCCATCGATATTTTCAGCCTGGGCTATGGTGTGGGTAATTCTGTACCAGTGGCTTGGGTTCAGGTCGGATGAATCCAGCAGTGGTGACCAGTGTTCCCAGTTCAATTGATGTTGGTGCCAGTCGGTCAACTCAGTGTGCTGTTGTAAGGCATTTTCGACTTCGCCCGCATTGGGTGTCAGACCATGGGGACCCTCTACCATACCAATGGTGCCGCCGGTGTTAATAATCAGATAATTCGCCAATTTGTCGCCCCTTTATGCTGTCCGGGGCGATAGTAGTCGTTTGCCTACTTGCCATCAATTGCTTCAAGCATGCATGAGGTCTTATAAGTCCGCCAGGTTCAGGTTTTGGGCTTCTTTAAAATCTGGGTACCGGTCTTTCAAGGCTTGTAATGTGGATTCGGCGTCCGCGGTACGGTCCAGCTTATACAGTGTCTTGGCTTTCCATAACCAAGCGTCTTCCAAACCCCATGCTTCGGTTTGCTGATAAATCGTCAGGGCCTTATCAAAATATTCAAGCGCTTTCGCTTTGTCACCACCCAGTAACGACGGTGTATTGTGCAGGGCAATACCTTTCACCATTAAAGTGGGGGCATGTTCCTCGGATATCTCCAGACTGTATGCCAGGGCATCTTCAGCGTCGCCGGCAATGAATGCCGCCTGCCAGGGTTTTAATGTGATCGATAAGCCCAACGCAGCCGAATACAGCGCCGCCTCGTCTTGAGTTTGATAGCTCTTCTTCAGCGAATCTTTAATGGTTTCCAACGACACTTTAGCGGTTTTCTTATCGTCATTGTTCAAGGCGATCATGGCCAGCCTGTAGTGGATGTAGAGTCCAGCAAAACGATCCTGTGATATTAGTTTCTGCAGGTGATCGCTTTGTTCGGCACGCCAAGCGCGGTCAATATCGTTGTTATCCCAGCCGAACGCAGGCGAGAGACTGAAGGCAACTAGAAGTGTGACGAGTTTTTTCAATTGGGTGGTCCGGTAAGGTGTCGTGATCAAAGATACGTGAGGACTGGGCTAATGGATGAACCGCAGGGTAGGGCTTACTGCCCTGCGGTTGCGGCACCGTCAGAGACTATCCAGAATGGCCAGTACGTCTTCATGATGGGTTTTGGTTTTGACTTTCTCAATGATATGGGCCAGCTTACCTTCCTCATCAATGATGAACGTCAGGCGGTGGATGCCCACATACTCCTTGCCCATAAACTTTTTTAACGCCCAAACGCCATATTTTTCGGCAATCTGGTGGTCTTCATCGCTGAGCAGGTCGAAATTCAGGTTTTCTTTCTCAATAAACTTGACCAACCTGGCCGGAGCGTCAGGGCTAATGCCCAGAACCACAGTATTACGAGCGTCGAAATCGGCTTTTGTGTCACGAATTCCGCAGGCTTGTGTGGTACAGCCTGGTGTCATGGCCTTCGGGTAAAAATAGAGAACGACTTTTTTACCTTTCAGCCCTTTCAATTCGACGGTTTCGCCATGTTGGTTCACGGTTTTGAATGCAGGGGCTTTGGTGCCTGTTTTAGGCAGTTTCAGCGCGGGTAGGGCCATGTCTTTCTCCTTATGAGTGAAGGGCATCAAGGTTAACGGCTCCATGATACGTGTTCAACGCTTGTTTTGGATTTAGAATGCTGATCGATAGCTGTGTTGCCGGTCAAATTCAGGTATGCTTGCCCACTGTTTCCAGGGTAGCCAACCGGCTGATTTTATTATGTTTTTTGAGCAAAGTCGGGCGCAATTCTTTCGCCCATTGACCAGTAAGTACCGCGAACAGATCGTAGAGTGCCTGCGCGAGCTCTACCGTCGTCTTTACACCAGTTCCAGTGCAGATTATGGACACGCGCTAACCCGCGATGATGTTATTGAGACATTCAGTGCGGCCCTGGTACGAGCACCTGAGTTACAGACTGAAGAGGACGACGGAGAAGGTCGTTTCCGCACCACACGCGAACACGCCAGTTGGGTGCTGAATCAGTTGATCGAGTATGGCTGGATCGAGAAACAGGTCGACGAAGCCTCCTTGCAAAGCAGTTTTAATTTCAGCCGCTTCGGACGAACCTTTACTGAGCCCTTCGTATCGACTGATTTATCCAGCGTACGAACCCGCCACCGTAATACCCGTAATGTCCGAAACGCCATGAGTTCTTTTTTGGAAAATGGTGAGGCGTACGACCTGCTCGACGCCTGGGAATATTCGGAGCGCATTATCAGTGATTTTACCGATGTCATCGCTGAGTTGGACGACCGCAAACGCTCGTTGGTCAAACAGATGGAAAGTCAGGTGATGATACAACAGGCCACGAATGATTTTTTCGATTTCATGGAAAAGCGCTTTCAACCCGATTTGGCGATCCGCTTATCGGCGGACAACGTTGAGAAATACCGTAACGAGATTTCAGCAAAAATTCAGCAAATCCGTCAACAGGATAAAGCTTTTAAGCAGCAGGCTGAGCGGCGCTTGCGTGAACTCTTGCCGGAATTTGTCACAGAAGGTCAGAGTGTGTTGTGGATGTTGTTGGACAGTATCGAACATCGGCTGCAAGCTGCCAGTGACATTATGTTGCCCGCACTGCGTCGAGCACTGCAGAGTTTTACCAAGCGCGCTGATATCATCATCCGGCAGATGAACTACCTGTCCAGTTCAACCCACAATGATATGGTTAAGGTATTGCAGGCGTTGTCGGAAAAAACCGCCGCTGAACAAAATGTTTTGTTAGACCGTGCCAGTGATCTGATGAGTGTGCCGCAAATTGGTTTGCTCGATCCTGCTCACATGCGTTTGCACAACCGACGGGCGAAACGGGATTTCAGCCTCGACGTTGCGCAAGATAACGAAACTGAATTCGATCAAGATGCTCATAAAGAATTGGTGGTGCAGCAAATGCTGGACCAGGCATTTCTTATTAACGATAACCAGGTCAGGCACTACTTAGTCAGACACCTAATGGCGGGACACTCTGTCACCACCGCAGATTTGCCAGTAAACAGCGCTGCAGATCTGCTGAATCTGTCACACGCAATCGAAGTGGGCAGTGCCAATTCCCTGAGCACAGACCTGCAGTTCAGTGTTGACTACACAGGCAAACCACCAGTGACCACTGAGTACTTCAGTCAACAGGATCTTTTTGAAATAAAACTGCGTGATATCTCCCGAGTCGACGCAGAGGACGATAAACATGTTTCATGAATTGGAAAAATATCTGGAAAAAGCCGGAATTTCGCGCAATGAATACAGTGAGTTGCTGATTCGACTTCTGGACTATGGCGTGCTGTGTCGCGATGAAAGTCAAACCGAACAGGTTTTGTATGATCGATTCCTGCGTATTGAAGGTCTGGTGGCTGATTACCTTGATCTTATTGGCGTGCGCATTCAACACGACAGTCGTTTTAATTTTGTGCGTTTGTTTCCACCCGGTGCGGAAGTGCCCGGGTTACCCGATGTGCATGACCACCCATTCAATAACGGTTTCCGCGTTAAGTTGAATCAGACTGAAGTTGCGCTGGTGCTTATTTTACGCAGTCTCTATGACCGCGCTTTACGGGAAGGGCAACTGGATGAACAGGGCTGTGTTCTCGTATCCATTGAAAACATCACCATCTCGTTACGTAATCTGCTGAAAAGGACGTTGCCGGAAAAGCTTACCGAGCGTCGTCAGCTGTTTGGTCGTCTGCGACAGTTGCGACTGATTCAGTTGAATCAGGAAATCAATGAAGATTCAGCTGATCTTTGGATTCGAATTCGTCCAATGATTATCAGCTATGTATCGGATGACGTTCTGTCTGCTCTGTTAGGAAATGGAGAAGCACTGACCGAGACCTATGACGACGATCCTGAGTCGTTGGTGAAAGACGATGAACGTATAACGGAAGACGAAGCCGAGACGTCGGCGGTTATTCTCAATTCTGTACCGACGGATCATTCGATTTTTGAGAAGGAATAAGTACCCATGCGCTTGAAGAATTTTATTTATGTGAATTGGGGCAATATTCCTGTGATGGAATTCGAGTTTGGCCCGATTAATTTATTTTCCGGTGGCAACGGTTCCGGCAAAACGACGGCTGCCGATGCACTGCAGACCATCATGACGGCTGCGCATGACACCCTGTTTCACTACAACCCGGGACAGGACGAAGCCACGCAACGTGGCCGTGGCAAACAGGTTCGAACGTTGGCCTCTTATGTACTCGGTTGTGACGATGGCTCTTTTGCGCGTACCGAGCCCACGGTCGGATATCTTGCTGCGGTGTTTCATCCAACGCAGGGCGAAAGTGCAGATCCATTTACAGCCATTATCGGGGTGACTGCTTACATCGATAAAGCCGGTGCGACACCAATCGCTCGCCAGTCCGACATGATGTATATGATAGTGCCGGATGCTGAGCTGACCAAAGCCGATTTTGTACAGGAAATTGAAGGCCGCAGTCAGGTGGTATCTCTGGATCGTCTGAGCGCTCATTTTGCCCATCAGAAAATTGAAGGCGCTGAAAAGTACGATACCAAGAAACAATATCTACGACGACTTTATGCCGCCTTGCGCGGACGCAAAGATGCCATCAGTGAGCGCGAGGCAATGAACGCCGCTCGCGCATTTTCACGATTCATGGCTTACAAGCCCGTGAAGAGCATTGACGGTTTTGTTGCTCAGGAAATTCTCGAGAAAAAGGATCTGGGCGAAGCCATCCGCACCGTTTCGGATCTGATGAAAACCATCAACGGGTTGGAAGGTGAAGCCAATCGACTGAAAAATATGATTGGACGGCTGGACAAAGCGCGTATCCAATCCAATGCCTATATTCAGAGCTGGATCGAATACAACGTGGCCGATTATGTTGCGGCCAAATCCCGTTTTCTGGTCGACCAGAAAAAGTACCTTGGAACCAAAGCCGATCAGCAACGAGTGCGCAACGAGCTGGATCAGTTGATTGAAGATTTGGAAGTGACCACAGAGCGTCGCAATCAAACCGACGAACAGCGGGTCTCACTGGAAGCCCGCCGTCTGGGTATTAATGCCCTGCAAGACAAAGATAAGTTTGAAGCGAAAATTCAAAACTGTACGGCGACACTGCAAAAACAAGCTGCACCATTGCTGACTCAGAACGATGCGCTGGAGAAAAGCCTGAACGCAAGTTTTGATATTCAAAAAGCGTTGTTGAAAACATCATTGGCCACCGAAATTCCTGCGCTGGCGGATAAACGTTTACACACCAAAGCTCGTGACGTTGTGCAAACACAGAAACTGGGTGTGGATTTCCGCAGCTTGCTGAATCAGGATTGGATTGATATCAGCCCGCTGGAAGAACACCTCGATCAGGCCATGCAACAACAGAGTTTGCTCAATGAATGGCGCGAACTTTGGTTTGACGAGACGACTCAGGCAGACGGCATTTCCCTGCGCGACCAATTGCAGCGTTTGGTTGACCGGCGCGAGCAACGTTTGGTGCAGATTCGCACGAACCTCAGCCGTAAACAACAAGACATCGATAGCCTGGCGTCGGCGCAAGTCAATTACCCACATCATGTTCGGCTGGCGATGGAGGCTATCCGGCGCGAATGTCCCGAAGCGGACCCGCGGGTATTGTGCGATCACGTCTCTGTCGTCAACGAAGATTGGCAGGCGGCCATAGAGGGTTATATGGGCGGCGCCCGCTTTGCCATTCTGGTCGAGCCCGAGTTTGAGGCTACCGCTATTCAGATTGTCCGTGCGTTGCCGAAAGACAACCGGGCACGCGTGATTCAAGGTAGCAAAGCCCGAGAAGACGCCGCCCGCATAAAGCTGCCAGCGAATTCCGTTGTGCATCTGATGCACTTCGATCACGCCATTGCCAAAGCTTATGTGACAGCCAGTTATGGATTGGTAGAGCAGTGCAAAGACGCAGAACAATTGCGCAAGACTCGACGTGGCGTGACGGCACAAGGTTTAGGCAGTGGTGCCTACGCCATGTACCGGTGCGACATTCCGGAAAGTGATCTGGTGTTTGGTCAGGGCGCGCGTGAGAAAGCACTGTCGGCTAAAAAACGTGAGTTGAATGAATTGGCCGGACAGGCCAATGACTTGCAAGCGTTGGTCAGTGAAGTAAAAAGCCTCTATGAGTCGGTGAATCAATTGCGGCATTTGCAGCACGGTCAGCTGATTCGCGAAATGCTGGAAACCCAACGGGAACTGCGCAAAGCCGAACAGGCGTTGGCCGCACTGGACTTAAGTGATGTTCAGGGGATTGAAGACGAATACAAGGTTATTGTTAATCAATTAAACGAGCTGAATACCCGTATTCGTGAAGGTGACGAGAAAAAGGGATCACTGAATCAGCGCATTACAGCCTTAACCAAACAATGTGAAGTGCTCAGTGATCAACAGGAAAAAACTCAAGAGCGGGCAGAAGAGAAAGAGGCCTATCTGCGTAACATTGTTGAATTCTGGCCGCCTTTCGATGTCGAAAATCGTTTGGCGGAAGCGGACAAGCAAGCCGAAGATTCCGATGCTGACGTGGAAGAAAACCTGCGCAAATCTTTGGAAAGTGAGCTTAATGCAAAATCACACGAATTCGAACAGCTTCTGAAAGAGCACAATTCGGAATGTCAGCCACAGGATGCCATCGTGGTTGAGCTCAACTACAGTGTCCTGCATAACGTTGAATTTTTCCGTGGTATGGTGAATTTGAGCCGCGATGTAGACCGCGTACATAACCGGGTTAAAAACAATGTGCTGGTGGAAAAGGTTGACCAGCTTGGGGTCTTGAAAGAAAGCTTTAACAGTGCGTTTGTAACGAACTTATGTCATTCCATACATCAGGCGATTAATGACGGTAAAAAAGTTCTGACTGATTTAAACAAAGAGTTGGAACATCATCGTTTTGGTGCCGACCGTGAGAAATATTGGTTCGACTATCAATGGGTTCCTGAGTTCAAAGAATACTGGCATTTCTTCGATGAAGTGTATAAAAGCCCATCCATTGGTGAGGGTAAGACACTCTTTGACACGCAGCTGAGCGAGCGTTCTCGGAAAATTCGCGATCAGTTGATGGAGATGCTATTGGACAGTGATGAACAGCGTGCCTTGCGTGAACTGGAGCGGATTTCAGACTATCGTAACTACCGTAGTTATGAAATTTACAAACAGCCGGATGGCAAGCAGCCGATTGCATTGAGTCAATACGGTACCGGATCAGGCGGACAGTTGGAAACACCCGCCTACATTATTCGCGCCGCAGCCATTACATCGGCTTTCCGGTTTAACGAAGGCGACAGTCATTTGCGTATGGTGTTAGTCGATGAAGCCTTCTCGAAGATGGATGAAACACGGTCTAAAGAAGTCATCCGGTATTTGACCGAATCGTTGGGCCTACAACTGTTGTTTATCATGCCGACTAGCAAATCCGGTCCGTTTATGGACATGATTTCGAATCAGTTTGTGTTTTCAAAAGTACCGCTGTTAAATGGCCAACGTCGGGGCGAATTGAATACCAAAGTTTTGGTTGATCGTCAGCAGTGCAATCAAGATAAAATTCAAGAATTATGGGCGAATCACCGAAAAGTGATTCGCAAACAAGCAGAATTGGATTTCCTGGAGGGATTATAAATGGCGGTTATTGAAATTAATCACCCGTTGCTGGCGCACAAAGTCGGTATCATGCGTGAAGCTGGCATCTCAACAAAACAGTTTCGTGAGTTGGCGTCTGAAATCGGCAACTTGCTGACCTATGAAGCTACTCGGAATCTGACGACCGATGAGGTCGACATTGACGCCTGGGATGGTAGCAAGTTAACGGTTGAACGGATTAAGGGCAAAAAAATCACCGTGGTGCCCATTTTGCGCGCTGGTTTGGGCATGATGGACGGCGTATTACAGCTGATTCCTTCGGCGCGTGTCAGTGTGGTCGGTTTGTATCGGAATGAAGAGACGCTGGAACCGGTTTACTATTTTGACAAGGTCGTTGAAGACGTCGCAGAGCGGACCGCCCTTATTGTTGACCCGATGTTGGCCACGGGCGGTTCAATGATCGCCACCATCGATTTACTCAAGGACAAGGGTTGTCAGAAGATTCTGGGGTTATGTCTTATCGGTGCACCCGAAGGCGCTGCAGCAATTGAAGCGGCCCATCCGGATGTGGATATTTATGTAGCGCAGATGGATGAGCGGCTCAACAGCGATGGTTACATCGTGCCCGGGCTTGGCGATGCCGGTGATAAATTATTTGGTACGCGCTGACAACCACCTTCGCGGAGAAAAGGGCGGCTGTTTTTTACAGCCCGCTTTTCCATAGGTTGGATAAATATTACCGGCCCCGCTGCTTAACTCAGACGAATCAATACCCTATCCCGAAGTGGTTTTAGAGCGGTAGTCGCTCTCCAGGCTAGCGCCTGTTTTCGACATTTGAAATTGGTTTTCCAGCTCGGTCACATTCTTTAACATTTCTTCACCAAAATCTCGCATTTTGAAAAATACCGTCTAAATTAAGCCCAATAGGACCTGGATTCTAAGGTTAGAAATCAGGGCAGCGAATCATTGTGACAGGGCAGGTTATTTTGTGGGATACAAAGCCGAAACAGTCGTGAAAAAGCGCATCCTCATCGTTGACGACGATGTTGAATACGCAAGTCACTTGCGTGACTATCTCAGCAGCAACGAATACGACGTTGAAGTGGAAACTGAAACCAGTACCGCACTCTCGCGAATTCGAGACGAAAAGCCCGATTTAATTCTGATCGAAGTGGACTTACGCGGTGAATCGGGTCTGACCATTTGTAAACTCAGCCGCAAGGATTTTTCAGGTGGTATCGTTCTGATGAGCCATCGTACCGATGAACTGGATCAGGTTCTGGGGTTAGATATGGGCGCGGATGATTATGTGGCTCGAAAAACATCACCGCGACTCATTCTGGCCAGATGCCAAGCCATACTAAGACGTGCGGATCGGGCAACGATGGCAGAACTGACCCATTCAGATGACCGTCTTGAATTCGGCGATTTGGTGATCGACAACACCATGCGAGAAGCCTGGTTGGACCGAAATCCGATTGACCTGACCAGTGCCGAATTCGACCTGTTGTGGTTGCTGTCGAGCCACGCAGGCGAAGTGTTGACCCGAGAGCAAATTTTCTCGCAGTTAAGAGGCATCGAATATGATGGTCAGGACCGCTCGGTCGATGTTCGGGTGTCCCGAATTCGTCCCAAAGTTGGCGACGACCCCATCCACCCGAGACGCATAAAAACAGTTCGCTCCAAAGGTTATCTGTTTGTTGGTGATGTTAAACATTAACGACCACAGCAAGCCGATGCCGTGTCAAATTCTTGCGTCAAAGTCGCTGCGCGCTGTAAACACTAAACCCGTTTTTGTGCACTAACTGGGTTATGTTTGTAAAATGACCCTTAAGCAGATGGTGGTAGGTCAGAAAGTCGTTCGCGACCCAAACCAGGTGTCCACCCGTTTTAAGCCAGTTATGCGCTTCCGAAAAAAACGTTTCTGTCGGCCCGTATTCTGTTTGAATTCCTTTGTGAAAAGGAGGGTTAGTGACCAAAGCGTCATAACGTTTTGGTTCCAACTGTTCTGTGCCCGCAGACCAGGTCACACTGCATTTGTCAGCTAAGCCGTTTTCCGCCAGTGTTTTTTTAGTCGATCGCACAGCGCACAAATCAATCTCAATGGCGTTCACGGACTTCACCTGTTTCTGTATGGCCAGATGCGCCGTTAATACCCCACAGCCACTGCCAAATTCCAGAATATGCCCGCTGAGTTCAGGCAATGCAGACAGCAATACATCGGTCCCGCGATCTAATCGGGCGGCACTGAAGACGCCCGGCAACGTATAGCAGGTCATGTCACCGACCGAGAAGGTTGACCATTTTGGTGACTGAATACCTTTGTCCGTGAGTGTCAGCTCAAACAACACACAATGTCGCGCGGACTCTATTTTTATGCAGTTAAAATGGCCAGCCACACGTTTTGGGAGGCTTTTGATGCCACCGTTGTTTTCACCCACCACCCAAAGGGTTTGATCAGCCTGAAGGGAGTTCGATAACATTGCCAGCCACCAGTCGAGACGGTCTTTTGCCTTTGGGTAAAAAAGAACGTTACGGGTATTTGTTGGCCATGTATCGGCATCTAGAAGGGCATTGTTATTCTGGGACCAATGCAGATTAAATTGCTTGTCGCCAGATTTAACCATGGGGGATGCTTCAGGAATATCAAACCAATGGACAGGACTTTCACCTAACTCGGATGAATGTCGTTCCAGTAATTGCAAGGTGGGATGCATACGTACACTTCAATCTTTAAGAAAGCGCAGTGTATCAGAGGCCCCGAAGATTATCAGCGTTTGGAAAATTGTTCGTTGATTTTTTTATAGTTCTCAACAGCACTGACTGACAACATTTTTTGCCCGTTTTGTATTTCGGATGGAATAAGCTTTTCACGGATAAATCGTTTAACAGTGATTTCAGATACACCTAAATAGGCCGCAGCTTGCGCCACATTCATATATTCTGAGGACATAGGAAGGCTCCTTGCAAAAAAAACGGACACTGAGATCAGTGTCCGAAAATTCATGGGGCATAGCCCACATGGGAGTAGTCACCATACTGCTGCTGCTACGATCAACAGTAAAAATAAATATAGTCTACTATTTGAACATTGCAGTACCGCAAACAACCTTATTTGGGTTGACGGCTTGACAATTTGGCTGATTTTTGAAAGTGCCCGCTCTATGGCTGGATTTCAGAGGAAAAATGAATTTGCATTGTTTTAAGAATAATTTGTTATTAATTTGCATGCTTTTAATTCCAGTCCTCGGAAATGCAGAGCTGGTGGGGGGACATGATCGTCAACGGCTCTTGATGATTTTTACGGAAACCCTAACGGATTATTTGCAACGTCATCCTATAACGATTAGTGCAAGCCAATTTCCTGTGTCAGTGGCCAATATTCCCGAAAATGCCGAAAAGCTCGCCTTGTTTGACACACTGACTGAAGAAGGTTGGTTGCAGAAAACCTCGACTGTTGCTGACGTGGGCAATAAAAAGGTACTTTTTACCCGTGTTTTTAACTATGAGTTGAATCGAAGCCGACAGGACCAGCCCATTATTGTGGGCTATGTACAGCTGGAGCATGTCATTTATCTGGAGCTACTAACGTCGAACGATTCGGAGGATACGAGGTATCGGGTTGGTTTTACCTGGCTTTATCACCAACCTTCGCCTTGGATATGGGCTCCTGCCTTGAGTGCAAACCCCGAACTGACGTTTATTAAGTCGGCATTAAAGGTGCCTCAAACCGCTGACATCCACCTGGTTTGGGAGGCGGATCAAAAACGCTGGAGTCTTCAACAATGGCCAACGTTTCTTAACGCAGAATAATGTTTTAAAGGCTTACCGGTAGCTTTGCTCTTTGATTTTTTTTGTTTCTGGGTGGTTGGTGAATGCTGACTCAGGGAGGTTGAAACAATTGGAGAGACGGTATGTCTCTTTTAACGCAGGAAATCCCGTAAGATTGGAATGAAGTACCTGTTAATGGGTATGCGCGGCGAGTCGATTGGCAATTCTTGCGAGCAGATCTGAAAGGTGAGTGGGCATCCTTGCTCCGCTTTTGCTTTCCTGCTGTAGCAACACATGGGTGACTTGTTTAAGGATGACGTACCAGTCGTCGGCGATAAAACATTCGGTTGGAATTTGATACAAGGCATCCAAAAGCAGGTTCTTAGCCAGTGACGGTTGCGCTGGTCCATCAGCCAGAGAAATCAGGAGGTCGGCCGCTTGCCTGCGTCTCATGAAAAGCAAATTCGATGACTGGCTGTTCAGTTGATCATCAGCAGTATTCATCCGGCTAACCTCCGTAAATGGCGCGCTAAACGTTACTCCTGATGCTAAACCCTTTGCAAAGGATAAGGCTGGGGACGTTCTGTGGATAAAGTGTGATTTACCTGAGTAAGAGTGGCGACTTACTGAATAAGCCCGTCAATTGGCCGTTTTTTGTTTCGTAATAAAATGTAATTTCCTTTTTCTGAGAGGACGATCTGAAGAACCCATACACACGTTTAAATAAACCAGTAGATTTAATGCTCCTCTGAATAATTGCCATCTACCTCAGCGGGTTCAGAAATGCGCAAGTTTCGAGGTAAGTTCTGCAGGCAATATTCATCATCTTGGCATAGGACCTAACAAAGTCATGCGCCATTTGAGGCTCGCCCTGCGGGTCCTTCAGATTGATGACTGAGTATTGTTGAGTGTTTTTAAAAAGGACTCGCCATTCTCTGCAACACACGGCTTGCTCAATCTTCGATCTGATAACGCTGAGGTGATTTGAATTAAGCAGGGCTGCCTTTAATATCAAGAGTCCCCATGACTCAGTTCAACCCTGTGTTTTGGTTGTTAAGGATCAATCCAATCAGTGTGCTGCGGTTTGGTTAGAGAATAGTCGATCTCCTGGAAGCTTTTTTCTCCCAAGGGGAGCCTCCTTTGAGCTCCTATTTTTTGCCAGCTTTGGTGCTTTCACCGATATTGAGCTCGGTTGAATGGTCGTTCAGGCGTGCCCCGACACGTCGGTGATGCCTGCACGCCGACCTTGGGGTTGAATCCGTTGCCTCATACAATACCTGTCAGCCAATTTAGTACGGACTAATTATTTGCACCAGCTCTGGTGATATCAATAGATGGTGTTTTGTGTCCATCTCTGGAAATGCGGTGGCTGGTGCTGTTTTTCTCGCATTGCAAGCGACCACGTGAAACCATTCACGTTGAGAACGCCCTGTCTAAGACAGAATGGATGGGATTGATCATTCGTTTGTGGCGACGGCTGGGAACGTTAAGGGCCGCGTTCGAACGCTCCGACAGATTTAGTCCTTGAAGGAGAAAATCACTTAATGAGACAAGGTCATTGAAATTTGCACACGCTACAGATAAAAACCAAGTATGCTTATGAAAGTGCCATTCGGGACTCACCCCAATGCGGACAACAACCGTGTTTTCCTGCAACACACGCCTTGCTCATCCTTCGATCTGATCGGGCGGAGTTGATTTGAATTAATCACAGTTGCCTTTAATATTCTCATCTGGTTCTTGGTTGTGGTTATTTGAAAAAATGTAGGCTTCGTCTATCGCTCTGTGTTTATCAAGTTTTATGTTTTTTAAAATAGTCAACTTCTGCAGTTGTGTCGGGTCGCCGATATACAGTCAAATGCGAATTTTCCGGATAATTCAGGTTGATCGCAACACGCCGTTTCCTCATCTCAACGACCAAAATGACCGGACGATGGTGAATTGTAGGTTGTCGTGCTCTAATTCAGGTCTCGATTATTGTGGAAGTGGAACACCGGGTTTTATGTTTTGTCAGGTAAGAACTCCATTTCCTCAGTAAAACCATTGTGTGCACCTGCTTCTATTTATTAGATGATTTTCGCAAAGACTGAATTGGTTTTCATGATGAACCGTGCGTTGCTTTGTATTTTTTGAACTTTAATTTAGTGTTATTTAGTCCTTTTCTTCTAATTTGACCAAACAAAGGTAACTGTTCCTGTCGCAATTCAACCCAGCCATTCGACGGTAAACACGTAGGGAACGTTTCAGCGTGATACTCAATTTTTCTGCCGTCACATTCAAACCTATAGTGAATAACACTTAATAAAGCAGCATTTAACCCGGGGTAACAATGGTAAGAGTCACTTTCTCTGTAGTTAAAGCTAACCTCCAAATCCTATGTACCAAGGGCTGGCGTAAATAAATCTTCCGTCGCTTTTGCTTTGGCTGACTTATTTGGCACGTCGCAACGGTTTCAAGGGCATGGATGCCCTCGAAAGCGGCGCGCGTGCAGGGATGCACTCTCAATCGATCGTTCGAAGAAAGTGGTAATTAAGGCAGAATACCAAAGAAGGCGATAAAAAATGGGGGGGCAAGGGGATCTCCCCTTGGAAAGAAAGCACCTCTGTACGATTCTTTCGTTAAGAACTATAAGCGATTTGTCAGATCTGACTTGCACTTAACGGCAAGGGACATACAGTTAAATCAAATCGTAGGAGCTCTCGAAATCAAAATTTTCATGCCAAGTCTGCTTAAGCAAGTGCTATTCGGGAGCACCCTTTGGTCAAGCCATCACCATAGGTGAAGTTGTGAAAAATGATAAAAACGCCATTTTAGGTTCGATTTGAACGATTTTAATCGCCCGTCTCCGTTGGTGGACTTCCTGTTATTGTGCTCATGGGAAAAGTCGCTAGAGCGTGCGCTGACACGTTGGTGTTTCTGAACGGAGAGTGCTTTCAACGCCGTCCCTGGCATTGAATTGGTTGCCTTGCGCCATACTTGTTAGTCAGCGCAGTACGGCTGGCTATTTTAAGCCGACTTCGGTGAAGTCATTTTTTGTACTTTGTTTTTTGTGATCGGCAATGTGGCGATGGAGGATGTTTTTTTCGTCTTGCAAACAATCTGTCGAAGATGATTTGGTGACAACTATGGGCTAATCAGGACTTTGAGGGCGATCTAAAACTATTATTAAAAATCGGTCACATACGTCATGGGTTGGTGAGCTTTTGGGGCGGGAGTCTGTCATTTTGGCAGAGGCGCGTTTGAAAACGTCTACGGAAGGTTCGATTGATACTATTCATCACTTTGAAGGCTTTTAACAACGAATTTTAGGATATCCGATTATCGTTGAGCGAAATTGTAATTTTTCAAAGGCACTTTATCAGCGAAGTCTGCTTTTTTCAGCCGAGATTACTTTCTCAGTTAAAAGGTTATTCGTGTTTTGATCCGTTTTGGCTTTTACCCTGTTTATGACTTTATGCCATGAAGTAAATCATCTATGAATAAAAAGTAGCGATATGACAAAAAGCACCGTCAAAAACGTTCGGGTCACTACGGTGCAAAAAAGGTTTTTATCTGATACCGAAGTATTAAAAAATAAAACAGATGATCTGGAACCGAGGACAAATATGTTGAAATCAGACGAACGGACACAAAAAAAGAAAGAATTGAAAAAAAATTAAAAAAAAAACACGAAAAACAGATAAAAAAGTGCTTGAAAGTTTGCAATTTATATCGATAGAGCTAAATTAGCCTTATCGATGGTTTTTAATTAAACCTTTGTTTTATTAGTGCGTGAAAACGAGGATAACATCATGGCAGCAGCCAAGAAGAAAGTAGCTAAGAAAGCTCCAGCAAAAAAAGTAGCTAAGAAAGCTCCAGCAAAAAAAGCAGCAGCAAAAAAAGCACCGGCTAAAAAGGCAGTCGCCAAAAAGCCAGTTGCTAAAAAAGCTGTTCCAGCCGTTGCAAACAAAGCCGTTTTAGCAGCAACTAAGGCAGTAGAGAGTGCAGATGCCGCGGTTAAGAAAGCTGAAACTCAATTGGCTGCTGCAAACGCTAAAAAAGACGCAGTGTCTAAGAAAGTTCAGAAAACCAAGACTGCTGCAAGCAAAAAGCAAATGGAAAGCGCGAAAGCCGGTGTAGCAAAAGCAAAAGCCGCTGTTGCTGCCGCTAAAGATAAGCTGAAAACAGCTCGCTTTGACCTGAAAGTAGCTGAAATTGCAGCAACCGTTGAAGACAATGCCGCTCAATCCGCTGCAAAAGCTGAACAGTTTGCCGCGTCTTTGGAAGCTAAGCGCAGTGAAGATCTGGCAAAAGCTGTCGCAGCATTTGAAACTAAGTGGAAAGCTGCACGTGCTAAAGCAGATGATAAGAAAGTAAAAGCCTTTGAGAAAAAAGAGTCCGCCAAAGGTAAGGTTTTTGCTAAAAAGGTTAAGGCCAAAATCACCGCTTTAAAGAAAAAAGCAACGGCTAAGCCTGCAGCGAAGAAGAAAACTGCGAAAAAATCAGCGCCAAAAGCTAAAAAGTAAGCTGATCTCTCTCTAAAAAGGCCCAATCGGGTCTTTTTTTTTGCTTGTTTTCCCGAAGTAGAGGCTTTTAATTGTTTCTATTTGTCATTTATTAAATTACAGAGGGGTAAGAGCATGCCAGGGTTTAGCTCGTCACATTACCTCAAGGCTCGTTCATATTTTTAGAAAACGGGTCAATTTTGTCACATATTGGCCTGTCGGGAGGGGGATTCGTTGGGCAAGACCTATCGTAACAGCCATGAAGGGAACCCATTCCATCCTGCGTCAGTCATATAGATGCGCTGGTCATTTATGGTAAACTGCGCGCTCTTGTCAGCTTACAGATCTGTGAAATGAATATTCTGTCTATCGATACCACCGCAGACATCTGCTCAATTGCTTTATTAGCTGGAAACTCTGAATTTATATTCCATGAGGTTCGTCCGCGCGAGCATGCCAAGATAATGTTGCCGGAAATTGAACGATTGTTATCTGAAGCAAGACTCACTGTCGGTGATCTGACTTATGTGGTATTTGGTCGTGGACCAGGGTCCTTTACCGGGGTGCGTATCGCTACTGGTGTTGCTCAAGGTTTGGCCTATGCTGCGGGCTGTCCGGTATTGCCCGTCAGTACCTTACAGTCTTTAGCCTTCAGCACGCGCGAAAAAGCTAGTAGTGGTATATGGGTTGCGATTGATGCCCGGATGTCAGAAGTTTATTTCGCTAAATTTTCTGTTGATGAACAGGGTATTCCGATGCCGGTTTCGGAAGAAGCAGTATTACCGCCATTGGATCTGCCGTCGGATGTTACTCCGGACACAGAGTTTGCGGGTAATGGATGGCTTGCGGGCTATGAATTTGCCCCGGTTTTGCAGGGCTTGACGGAAAAATTCAATGGCATTCCTGAACTGCCCCATGCACGGGACAGCGCGAAACTGGCGCTCAAACTGCTTGAGTTGGATCGCATAACACCGGTTTCGGCTGAAAACGCTTTACCGGTTTACCTGCGTGACAAAGTCACCTGGGATAATAAACCCAAGGTAGGATCCTAATCGTTTAGATCAGGGCTGAAAGCCAATATTATTAATTTTCTTTATTAAGAGGACAGTATGACGGTAACTCAATGGATTGTATTGGCTGTTTTGCAAGGGGTGACAGAGTTTCTGCCGATTTCCAGCTCGGCACATTTAATTCTTCCCTCGCAGTTATTGGGCTGGGTGGATCAGGGGTTGGCATTTGATGTTGCCGTTCATGTTGGTTCTTTATTGGCGGTCATTCTGTATTTCAGGAAAACCATTGTGCAACTGGCGCTCCACTTTTGCCTCTCGCTCATTAAAAAGAAACATGACTCGGGTTTGGCCCGGCAGGGTTGGTTCATCATTATTGCCACCATTCCTGCGGTTATTGTTGGTTATCTAGCAGAAGGATTTATTGAAACCAGTTTGCGCAGTATTCTCGTGATTGCCGTGACCACGACCCTGTTCGGGTTGGTGCTTTGGTGGGCTGACGCGAAGGCCTCGCAGCACCGCAATCTGGAACAGTTGACTTGGAAAGATGCTTTATTGATAGGTATGGCTCAGGCGTTTGCGTTGATCCCAGGTACGTCACGGTCCGGCATTACAATGACGGCCGGATTGATGCTCGGATTAAACAAAGTAGATACGGCACGGTTCAGTTTTCTGTTGTCGATCCCGTTAATTATGGCGGCGGGACTCCTCAAGACCATCGAGCTGATTCAAACGCCCTCTGCGTTCGATATCCAGGCACTGATGGTTGGATCCGTCATTTCTTTTGTTAGTGCTTTCGCTTGTATTATGTTGTTTTTGAAATGGATTGAACGGTCAGGGTTCCTTCCTTTCGTCATTTATCGACTGTTCTTGGGCGCTGTCCTGTTTTTTGTATACTTTTCGTAACTTGGACTGGTGAATTGCGCCGGATTCGCTAGATTTGATCTATTCAAATTTGCGGTGGGCGTTTTTCCATGCAATTACCAACCTCGATAACGGCTGTTCCTTATACGCCTCCCAGTAATACCGGAAAACCCGCACAACCCCTAAGCAATACTTCTAAACCGGTCAGTCCGTTGAATAACAATCCAACGGTGACTGGTTCAGATTTTGGTCAATCCTCAAATACCAATCAGACGGCTTCGCCCCAACCGCAACGGTTCGCTCCAGTCGAACAACCCAATAAAGCGGAAGCCCCTAGGGGGACATTGGCAACCCGTTCGTCTCTGGAAAATGAATCGTCAAATCCCGCGATAAACCGATACCAACAGATTGCCAAAGAAGGGGTGAACAATGCAGAAGCTCAGGACCCAAGCTTGTTTCGGGTTGATGTCTACGTTTAGGCGTCAACTTGCCATACAATACCGGCGCAACGAATTCAAACAGCGCCAGGAACATGAACATCCAACTGTATTGCCCGAAACCGAAAAACGAATTAAACCTAAATCTGCTCGCTGAGTGTGAGCAGCTCGATTGGATTGATCGTATTGGAAAACCATCTGATCGACCTTTTCTAATCATTGAAGAGGGGCACCTGGGCTTGGCTGATCCGAGCTGGCCAAAGATTTTGCCTGTGTTCGTCGATTTTCAGTCCGCTGCCAGTACGCACCGACGTTTACATGGTGGAGGTGCAGGGCAAGCTGTCGCTAAGGCAGTGGGCTTGAATAAAAAACGCGATATAAGTGTATGGGATGGAACCGCTGGTTTGGCTCGAGACAGTTTCGTCTTAGCCAGTTTAGGCGCCCAAGTGATACTGTTTGAACGTAACCCGGTTGTCTATCTGTTGTTGAAAAATGGCTTTGATAACTTAAGCTTGACCGGTGACAGTGAGCTGATGGCGATTCATCAGCGCTTGGTGTTACATTCAGGGAGTTTTCTTGATCATTCTCAAACAGATGCTGCGCCACCAGATGTTATTTACCTGGACCCCATGTTCCCGGAACGGCAAAAATCGGCCAAGGTTAAAAAAGACATGGCCTTATTTCATGATATTGTCGGGGCGGATGAGGATGCGGATTCGTTATTGGCGCCTGCACTAGACTTGGCGACGTTTCGAGTCGTCGTTAAAAGACCTAAGCAGGCACCGCCGCTGGCGGGCAGAAAACCATCGACAGAATTGATCGGCAAAAGCAACCGCTTTGATATCTATACCAAACGGGCCATTGCCTGATAGTACGAAATGTTACTCAGAGCCTTAGGGCTCTGAGTGTGCGACGGATCGTTTTGTTACCTGATAGATGTTGTACCAGATTTCATCGGGGATAACCGCTCCAGCCTGGTTGATAATCGTTGGTATGCGTTCATCAAATTCCAGGTTCCCTTCTGCGTTTAGCGTCAGCACTCGGCGATCTTTCATGGTCTGAATGAAGTTTTTAAACAGGGCTTTGTCGAAAAATTCCGGTGCGTCCAGGCCGTTGAGGAGTGCCAGACGCTGCGCCATTTGCTGTGCTTGATTTTCGAGGATTGTTTGACTGCATTGACCGGAACCCAAGCGCACTAACACAGATAAAGTCAGTAGGTAACGCTCCAGCGTCGGCAGCATGATGTTGGCAAGATACTGCAATTGAAAGCTTTGATCTTGAGTTTTATCCGGGCCGTGCAGCAAGCCATGTTCATCTTTTACAAGAATCTGTTTGGCGATGAGAACGTCAATGATGTCTTTTGCCTTTTGCAGTGCGGTATCGGTATTGTCTTGAATGAACAGTTCACTGCGGATGTACGGATAGATCATCGAGATTTGTTCAGCGATCTTGTCGAAACTGATACCTCGCGCGCGCACGGTAAGTGCAGCAATTAATGAGGGTAGAGCGAACAAGTGTTGCACATTGTTACGGTAATAAGACATCAATACGGTGTTCTGGCTGTCCAACCCATACAAGTTACCCAGTTTTTGCGGGATATTGCGTAATGTGCCCATTTGTACGGCATAGTCGATCCAATCTTCGACTTTTCCGTCTGGCACCGTCACATACTTGCTATACGGTGCTTCAAGCTGTAAATCCGCCAACAAGCGCAATTGGTGTCGCAGCAACTTGCCTTCAATTGCCTGCCGGGGAGTCGATAGTAAAGTCGTGGCAATCAGGTTAATTGGATTCAGTGCCGCCGCTGAATTGATCCGGGTGACGACGTCGGTCGACAGCTGATCGACGAAATTAAACATCCAGTTGGGACGATCGTCCGGTCCATATTGACTGTCTTTCCAATCCGGTTGCAGATTATTCAATTGATCATTTAATTTTAAGGGCTCCCCAAAATTTAGGTAGACATGACCATAATTGTTCAGTTGTTTGACGGATTTGACCAGATCGAAGAGGTTCTCTTTTTTCTTGTCTTTGCCTTTAAGTTCGCCCAGATAGGAGCGACTTTCGAAAACTTTTTCGTAGCCAATATAGACCGGAATAAACACGATCGGCCGGCTGTTGTCTCGCAAGTGACTGCGCACCGTCATGGCCAGCGTGCCCGTGGCAGGTACCCGCATGCGCCCGGTACGTGAGCGACCGCCTTCTACGAAATACTCAACCGGATAGCCGCGGGAAAATACGGTATGGATGTATTCGTTGAATACCGCTGTATAGAGTTTATCGCCACCAAACCGACGGCGAATGAAGAATGCACCACCACGACGTAATATGCTGCCGACAATGGGCATATTCAGGTTTTCACCTGCGGCAATATGCGGCACGTTCAAACCGTGTTTATAGAGACAATAGCTGAGTAGTAGGTAGTCAATGTGACTGCGGTGGCAGGGGACATAGACTATTTCATTATCTTTGGCTAGTTCCCGTACGGGCTCAATGCCGTTCAACAGCACGCCATTATAGATTTTGTTCCACAACTTAGTGAGTAAAACGTCGAGAAATCGGATAGTGCCGTAGGAAACGTCTGCCGCAATGGTGATGGCTTGTTTGCGTGCGTAAGACTGGGCTTTTTCAAGTGGCACGCCTTTCGTTTTTGCATGCTGTTCAATAGCCTTGCGGACCGGGTCAGTTTTCAATAACTGATCAATCATGACTCGACGATGCGATAAATCCGGACCAATGACTGCCGAGCGGACATGTCGGAAATGAACCCTCAGTACTCGGGCTACCTTGCGTGTGGCCGTGTTGATGTCGGGATTGTCATCAACCAATTCCCGCAGGGAAATGGGTGTATTTATTTCCAGGTAAGTGTCGCGACCGTTAAATAGTACAGTGAGAAGCTTCTTAAATCGGCCAACAACAGACCAGTTAGAACTCAGTAATGCGTTCAATAGTCCATTGCCGCTTGTCGCGGCGCGTCCCCAATACAATGCTATAGGAACGAGGATGATGTCTTCTTTGGTTTGGGTTGTCAGGTAGGTCAACAGGGTTTCAATGCGAGGGGCGATCCCTGCTTTGTGGCGCTTTATAACCGATGGGCGGGCGTGTACGGTCAGTAAGGATGTTTCTTCGTGCAGTTCGTCTATATCGATTTTCCGGTACAGTCCGGGAAGTCCGAGACGCCTCAATTCGTGGTCTACTACCATTGCATCCGCGCTGGATTGGTGCTCCAGGACATAGACGCAGTGTTTTTTCTGCTTCAATTGTTCCAAGTCAGTATGGTGTGGGTTCTGCGGGACCTTTACCCACCAGAACAAAATAGTTTGGACGGTGTGTCTGAAACGGGCACGAATGGAATGCATGGATAATCTGATTTCCTGAAATTTAAGAAACGCATTTTAGCGTTTTATGCGTGTAACTGCGAAGGGTCTTATGGTGAATATCGGTTTCGTATCTAATTTTTCGGGCAAGCATAGGCCGGAACAATGTCAACGTGCCTGCGCGCAGATCCTTGATGACTCCTGCCAGACGTCAATAGTGTGGCGGGCGACTATCAACGATGTCGGGTGCAAGTTGTTCTTTCATTTCTGAGTGCTCTCGCGCCATTTTGATGATCAGGTGTTCTAACCGATCAATGGTTTTCTGTTGCGCCGTGACCACCTGGTTCAGTTGTTCAACGGTATCATCCATGTGGGTTAGCCTTATTTCCAGGTCGATCAGTTGATCTTCAATATTCATTATCGGGTATCGCTTAAGTTCGTTGCATTCTGGGGCTGAATTTTGGCATTATGCGGGCCTGATCGCCAATTTTTGGGCGATTTTTAGTGAAAACGGACGTTCATTTGTGAGTTTGGTCTTCTTTCTAACGACCAAACTGTAGATTCCGGGAAGAAGCAGTGGCGGCCCGTTAATCAACGTGCCGACGATTAGTGTTAAAAACAGTCAATATAACGAGTTGAATTATGAAGTTTAAATTGTGGTTAGTTCGATTGGGTGCGGGTGTAATTGTTGCTGCCGTTGCGCCTGTTATCCTCGCAGGTGCGTTGTCCGTAGTGCCGGGTCTGCAGACTTTGCAGGTCAGTGAAATCTTAAGTTTGGGTATGTCGTCAGTAAAGACATTAGCCTATGTCGTTGTTGCACTGGTGGTTCTGGTTTTGGTCATTTTATATCAGGCAATTGCTCAGCCTTTGGTCGCACAATTTGATGAAGACGACCGTGAAGAAGGTCAGGTCAAATGGTTCAACGTCAGTAAAGGATTCGGTTTTGTAACCCGTGAAAGCGGTGAAGACGTGTTTGTCCATTTTCGTTCCATTCGGGGCCGCGGACATCGTTCCCTGCAGGAAGGTCAACGTGTTCGTTTCGGTGTGGTTGAAAGCTCTAAAGGGCTGCAAGCAGAAGACGTGACCATTATGCGTCAGAAATAAACGTCTCCAAAATTATAATGAAGCGGCTTTAAGCCGCTTTTTTAATGTCTACTGTTTCGGACAGTGTTGGTTTTTACGCGGTTTTCCAGATAATGGGGGTTTGTTCACCTGCATGATTGACCTCAATCCAAGCATCGGGATCTGCGTGGGCGTTCCAACCACCGGCTGTCACCCGGACGGATCGCTGAAAAAACGGTGCTGCTTCATGTGCACAGGCCAAATCGTCAACCCATGGCAATGACGTTGCATTAAACCAGATGCTGGTAAAGCCTTGTTCGACGTTGTCGAAGACGATGACCTGAAACTGGCGGGATTGCCAGTGCACCTGATAAGGAAAACTGTTTTTGGGCATGCCTTTCTTTTTGGGCTGGGGTTCGATGGTGTTAAACAGGCTGGAAAGCCATCGCTCTGCATCGGAGGCGGTAATATCATTGACGTAAATTTCAATGTCAGGGGCGTTTGTCATCGTTGCTGTTGGGTTCCAGTATATAAATAATAACTTTTATGAGACTTATATTGAGATAGCCCCACAGTGCAATGCTGCCGCCAATAGATACCATTATTAACCCGAATAGGGCAATGATTTCCTGGGATAATCCGTCATTGGCGAATTTTTCCACGAGCAAAATGACCATCAGTCCACCCGCAAATAGAAAACCGCCACTGGTGAAGTAGCCTAAGGATTTGACCGGACTCGGTGAATAGTGTTTTAACCAATCCGTTAATCTCTGTCTTACCTGCATCTAAACCTCTTAAATCCCTAGCTGATTGTGCGTATGATAGCGACCTTTTCCGTATAAGTGTGAGCTGAGTCAAGATGAAATCTGAAACCCTTGAACTGACCTGTCAGTTAATCGCCCGTGATTCCGTGACGCCCGACGACAAAGGCTGTCAGCAATTAATGGCCGATCGTTTGGCAAAATGTGGGTTCCAGAACGAATCCATGCGAATTGAAAACGTTGATAATCTCTGGTCTGTGCATGGTCAGGGCGGTCCACTGTTCGTGTTTGCCGGTCACACTGACGTGGTACCTACCGGAAGTCCAAATGCGTGGACTTTCCCGCCCTTTGAGCCGACTGAAAAAGACGGCATGCTATACGGCCGTGGCGCGGCCGATATGAAAGGCAGTCTTGCAGCCATGGTGGTGGCCAGTGAGCGTTTCGTGCAGCAATACCCAAACCACAAAGGTCGCATCGGGTATCTCATTACTTCGGATGAAGAAGGTGATGCCTACCATGGCACTGTTGCTGTGATGGAGGAATTGGGACGTCGTGGGGAGCAGATCGATTGGGCATTGGTCGGTGAACCTTCGAGTACTGAGCAGGTCGGAGATACCATCAAAAATGGCCGTCGAGGTTCCATGCTAGGTTATCTGACCATTAAAGGCGTGCAGGGGCACGTTGCGTACCCTCATCTGGCCAAAAATCCGGTTCATTTAGTGGCGCCTGCGATTGCCGATTTATCCACTGAATTGTGGGATGAAGGCAATGACTATTTTCCGGCCACCTCCTTTCAGATTTCAAACATTAGTTCCGGTACCGGGGCCTCGAATGTGATTCCCGGAACCGCAGAAATAATGTTCAGTTTCCGTTTCAGCACCGAAGTGACAGCGGAAATCCTGCAACAGAGAACTCGGGATATATTGGATCGGCACAACTTTGATTATGACCTTCGTTTTGAAGTTAAAGGGCAACCCTTTCTCACCGACCGCGGAGCGTTGGTCGCGGCCGCCGTGCAAGCGGTGGCAGATGTGAATGGAAAAGAACCCATTTTATCTACTGCCGGTGGTACCTCTGATGGTCGATTTATTGCGCCAACTGGTGCTCAAGTTGTCGAACTGGGACCGGTTAACCGTACTATTCATCAGGTAGATGAATGTGTCGCCATTGATGATTTAGATAAGTTGACTGAGATGTACTTCAATATTCTGGTGAACTTGCTGGCCTGAGAGTAGTTTTGAAAGGGCATCGTCGCAGAACAGACCCCGTTTTCGCGGGGTCAGCAGGCCGTCTATAGGTTATTCTTTTCTGTGTTCCAGATTTTTTAATTGCAAATTCAGAGCCTGACCACTGATGTGAACTTCATATAAGCTGAAACACAGTGATATCAGTAATAAAATCAGCGAAGTCGCAAACAGGATATTTGCTAGCAGCACCCAGTTAAAAAACAATGTGAACATCGTGATAACACATAGAATAAAGGAACTGACACCGGCGACCTGCATTCTTCGTATGGCTTCGATTCTGACCCGCAAGTGTAAAATCTGTTTGCGGATGTCCACATTCGGGTCTTCATCATTTTGTTTATAAAGTGAGCGGATAAGTTGGGCAATAACCAAAAAACGATTGGTATACGCGAGTAACAGTAGCGATATTGCCGGAAAAAGCAGGGCGGGTGTCGTGAGGTTCATACCGGATATTTACTCCCAGTTCTGGTTTCATTGTGAAAAACAAACATTATGATGAAGTGGATATCTGTTCAGGTCAGGTTGGCCGGAGAAGACCACTACCGTGAGTTTTTGCCAACATAACAAGTTTGCGTTCAAGACGCACGAAGCATTTCATTCGTTAAGAGGTTTGCAAATCCCTTAATGGTCAAACCCGTGAAAGGAGCGATTCAGCCATGTTTTCTCAGATTTTAAACTTTTTTAAAAGCCATGAATCGGGTCCCGTTAGCTTATCAGTTGATGATGCCGCGGCGGTATTATTAATAGAAGTCATGATGGCTGACCATGATATGGATCAGACCGAAATAGAATGTGTAAGCCAGATTTTAAGTGAGCGGATGAGTTTATCTCGTCAAGAAGTGCGCGAATGTGTCGATACAGCGATGCAGCGTCAGAAAGAAAGTTATGACCTTTTCCAGTTTACTCATATCATCAACGAACATTATGGAGAGCAGGAGCGTTATTTGCTGTTAGTTGATTTGTGGCGAGTCGCCTTTGCCGATGGCCGGTTAGATAAATATGAAGACCACCGAATCCGGCGTGTCAGCGATATGTTGCACTTACATCATTCGCATTTTATCCGGGCCAAAGCCGAGGCAAAGGAACGGAGTTGAAGGTCTTGAAACGCCGAAGTTGATCATACGTTCGTCGGGAATTTGACACTCGCTTCCGGTTTTTATTGTCTTATGGAAAGTTTTGTGGATTTTGTGTTTAACATAGATAGTGTCATGATAAAGTACTGGCATATATGAAAAAAACGACAATACTTAATATCGACCATTGTTTAGATTGTTGTCCGGAGACCCTTAGTGAAGCGTCGTGATTTTATTAAACAGTCCCTGTCTGCCTCTGCGGTGCTTGTCGGAGGTGGTTATGCTTCATTTGACATGCTCAGACAGAACAATTTAGCGATCCCTATACCGGTTGAACACCGAGCTAGTCAAGCCGCAGCCAAAGTCCTCAACGCAGCAAATCCGACCAGTGACGAAGGGATAATGATTCAAACGCTCACCGAACAGATTGTGCATCCGCCAGTGCACGCACAGTCTCGTCCTGCGTTGGCTTACGAGCAACATAAAACTGACCAATTGCAAGCTGACGTGACGATTGCCCAGGCTGAAACCGCGCCTATTATTGAGCAACCCATTGAAGAAATCGTTCTGACCAAAGAGCAAGCCAGCAACAAGAATGTTGAAATTGCCAAACCTGAAGGTAGTGCGAAAACGGTTCAGGAAAAAATCACTAATTTTGAAACTAACTTTAATGACGATGTGATTCTGACGGAAGCCAATTATAAGTTACTGGTCGATACTCTGGAGCGCATCAACCGCGTTCAAGATTACGTCGGATTTGGGAACTTCAATGTCATTTCGTTCGATGATGCGCTGAAATACGCGAAATATTCTCCACGCATTGGTGCTTTTACCGAGAGCGAACTGCAGTTTCTGGACTTTATGTTCGACTATGATTCAAGCCAGCTGGGCTTTTTAGGTGAAAAAGTCATCAGCAAGCAAACCAATGTTATACCTGACAAAGAAGTCGTGAAAATGCCCGGTACGGGACATTACGTTTTTCGAGGGCATCCTGAAGAGTTTTATAAAAAAATTCGCGGTGAAGTCGGCGATTCTCTGATTTTGACCAGCGGTGTACGTAATGTCGTCAAACAGTATCAACTGTTCATGGCAAAGACGGTGCAGGCATCCGGCAATCTATCCCGAGCGAGCCGGTCTCTTGCGCCTCCGGGCCATTCCTACCATGCGATTGGAGATTTCGATGTCGGTCAGGTAGGCGGTGGTTTACAAAATTTTACAGCCGCTTTTGCCAGTACCGATGAGTTCAAACGCCTTCAGGATCTGGGTTATGTTCAGATCCGCTATACAGCGAACAATAAACTCGGGGTCCGTTATGAGCCCTGGCATATCAGAGTGGTCTAAATCGCTCTCTCAGGAAAACTCTGAGATAAAAAAAAGCGCCGTTTGGCGCTTTTTTGTGGTTATCTTTTCTACTAACGTGCGGACTTCAGCGCATCGGCAATCAGGAAAGCCAGTTCCAGCGCCTGATTTGCGTTCAAACGTGGGTCACAATGGGTGTGATACCGGTCGGCAAGGTCAGTCTCACTGATCTGGAAAGCACCGCCGATACACTCAGTGACGTTTCTTCCGGTCATTTCAAAATGAACGCCGCCAGCGTACGTACCTTCCGCTTTGTGAATTGCGAAAAAGTCTTTCACTTCCGACAGTATCGCGTCAACTGAACGGGTTTTGTATCCGGTGCTGGCTTTGATGGTATTGCCATGCATTGGATCTGAACTCCAAACCACGTTACGGCCTTCGGCTTTAACCCGTTGTAACAGGGCAGGGAAGTGTTCCGCAATATTGTCAGCGCCCATGCGGACAATCAGGTTCAGTCGACCGGCTTCGTTTTCCGGATTGAGTATATCGATTAATCGAATCAAATCGTCTGGGTCGGTGGACGGTCCGGCTTTTAATCCCAGGGGGTTTTTAATGCCACGGCAGAATTCAATATGTGCACTGTCTAACTGTCGGGTTCTATCGCCGATCCAGAGCATGTGAGCAGCACAGTCATACCAGTCCCCGGTGAGACTATCGCGCCGGGTCAACGCTTGCTCATAAGGCAACAACAGCGCTTCATGCGAGGTATAGAACTGGGTTTCTCGGATGTGCGGGGTATTGCCGGGGTTGATGCCACAGGCGCTCATGAACGCCAATGCTTCATCGATCTGATCCGCCAAGGTTTGGTACCGCTCGCTTTGCGGGCTTTCCGCGACAAAATTTTGGTTCCATTGATGAACCTGATGCAAATCCGCTAACCCTCCCTGTGCGAAGGCCCTTATCAGGTTCAGAGTAGAAGCCGACTGGTGATAGGCTTTGAGCATACGCTCAGGGTTAGGCTCACGGGATTCGGCCGTGAACTGGATATCATTAATGATATCGCCACGGTAGGATGGCAAAGTGATGCCATCGATTGTTTCATCGTCAGCCGAACGAGGTTTGGCGAACTGACCGGCAATTCTGCCAACTTTCACAACCGGACTCTGACCGCCAAAGGTCAATACAACCGCCATTTGCAACAGCGCCATAAAAGTATCGCGTATATGGTTACTGTGGAATTCACTGAAACTTTCAGCACAGTCACCACCTTGCAATAAAAAGGCTTCACCACGGGATACTTTCGCGAGTTCACTTTTCAACTGACGGGCTTCCCCCGCAAATACCAAAGGTGGCAATAGAGCAAGTTGGCTTTCAACGTCGGCTAAAGCCTGTTGATCTTTGTATTGAGGTAATTGGCGAATGGTCTTTTCGCGCCAGGATGCGGGCGTCCATGTGGTCATGAGAATAGGATTCCAAGTTACTAATTAAAAGCAGAGCTGGCATTCTAAGCAACGAGCACATAATTGCTATTGATAAATGCGCAAAACAGGTTTTTACCTTGGATGACCGTCAGTCAGGGTCATAGATTGAAGCCTACTTATTTGCAACGCTCCTTGCCCCAATCAAACTGAGGGTCACCATAAACGGGGCACAGTTCAGAGGATTAGACTTCGGGCAGAGACTTTTGTGTGCCTAATGATTTTTGCTGTTGAAATAACTCAATGAAATTCGCGAAAGGTAATGGTCTGGAACAATAATACCCTTGAATGGTGAAAATCCCGGCGGATTGAACGAATTCCAGCTGATTTTGGGTTTCCACACCTTCGGCGACGATGGCCATATCGAGTGTCTCTGCCAGAGATTTAATGCTGGTAATAACACCAATGGCGGCAGTGGAATTGTAGTCTTCAGAACTGACAAAATCTCGGTCAAGCTTCAGGGTGTCGAATCTGAATTTCTTCAGCTGTCCGAGCGATGAGTAGCCTGAACCAAAGTCGTCTAAAGCCGTACGAAAACCAAACTTCCGCAGCAACTCCAGGTTTTTACTGACCACTTTAAAGTTAGTAACCAGCTCTTCTTCGGTGATTTCAAACTCTATCTGGCTGGGTTGAATGCCATAGCGCCACATAATGCTGCGAATGTCTGCAATCAGACGTAGATCATTCAGTTGACTGGGCGAAATGTTTACCGAGGCAACAAAGTCTGGTTCATTCAGTTGCTGCAACAGTTTGCACGTATGTTCGGTAACTACATAAGTGATGTATTCCAGTACGCCGTTTGCTTGCGCCGCTGGTATGAACTGCCCGGGCGATATCAGTTTACCATGGCTGTCTTTCAATCGGGCTAAGGCCTCAACACCAACGATGGTATCGGTACGGCTATCGACTTTTGCCTGAAAATGAGCTTCGAAACGATTGAACTCAATTCCTTCGCGTACCGTATCTTCAATGATCAGCCGCTGCCTTTCTTGCTCGGCCATTTGTTGGGTAAATGCGCAGTAGCGCATTTTACCCGTCGCTTTGGCGTTGTACATCGCAAGGTCTGCATACTGTATTAACAACGCCGGTGAATTTGCGTCCCTTGGGTAATTGGCAATTCCGATGCTGGTGCCGGTATAAAAAGATTTGCCTTCAATGATAATGCTGGATCGGAATGCGTGAATGATGCGCTGCGCAATCAGCGCTGCATTGCAATCGCCAAGCAATACCACCGTGAACTCGTCTCCTCCCAGGCGAATGACAGCATCTTGTCGAATATTCAGGTGATCTATCTCCTCCAGTGTTTCGCCGCGAACCACGGAGCTGAGCCGTTTACTGACTTCAATCAGGAGTTCATCTCCAATATCGTGCCCATAGTTATCATTAATCTGTTTGAATCCATCCAGATCGATAAACAACACAGCATAGGGCTGCTCAGGATATTCCTGACATTGCTTTTCGAGTAAATGATAAAGGGCAGCGCGATTGGGTAAACCGGTTAAGGTGTCGGTGAAAGCCTGCTGTTGTAATTCTCTGGATGAGCCGTGCAAACGTTGCATCAAGTCATCGAAACGTTGCATCAAGCGACCGAATTCATTGTTTTTGTAAGCCGTTAGCTTGCGTTCAGCTGTGGTTGAAACATCGGATTGTTCTATCAATGCTGTAAAGGTTGCCAGCGGTTTCAGGATAACCAGTTTTAATAAAACAAAGGTCAGGAAGAGCAAGCTGATGATGGAAATGAGTATCCAGACAATGCTGTTCACAAATAATTTTTTAGATTCATCCACTAATGTCGTTTTCTTAACGGTCGCTTGTAATTCAAAAATATCGCGAATGTTGCGTTTTTCACTGATTAGCGATAAATCACCTGACATGGGATCATCGATGCCGAGTGAATCGGCAATCTGCGGATCGAATATGTGTTCGTTGCTATGGTTTATGGACATCAGTATTTGTGGGGAACTTATTTTGCGAGCCAGACTGGTGAGTTCGATGGACACTTTCAGATAACCCATCGTCGGGTTGATGTCCGATTTCAGCAAGCTCGACAGACGGACGATAGGGGTATAAGCCACGAGTGCAAAATAATTGGATTCGACCTGCTCGATCATAAACGTTACCGGGGTATTAGAGTCGAAAGGCTTGCTGAGCAGATTGTTGAGGTTATTGTCGTAGTCACTCGTCGGGTAGCTATGATTGGCGACGTAAACCTCTTTGAAACTGTCGGGGAGAACTATGGCAATTTCCGCATAGCTGTCACGGTGAATCAGGTATCTTTTCAAGGTACGGGTCAGTTCCGTATGAAACAGTTGATAACGCGTAATTTCTTCCGTCGAGAAGTATCGTCGGGTAATGCTGTCCTGGCTGATCAGGTCGAGGTCTGATACCAAGTTGTCCAATACATCTGATATAAAGGATTGGCTTAAGGCCATATGGCTAGCCAAAGCGGATTCGGTTTCCTGCTGTTGTAGATTGTCGATACCCTGACGTAACACCAACGTGAAGGTAACAATGGTGACCAAGGCCAGGAGGCCGAGATCCAATAAAAACCGAGTTTGCAGTTTCATGCATTACTCTAATTCAAGGGCATTTATTATTTTCATCATCGTACGAATAGAGTTGCGATCTGGTTCTCCCAAAGTGGTAAACCCTTCCGCCAAGCTTGGAAATACGGCTTTGTTCTGCCTTATTTCGTCAGGGATCAAGGTTAAGGCAGTTTGGCTGAACGTCGCGGTGTATTGGTACTCAACATTTTCAGCGATCACGTCAGGTCTCATTGTAAAATTGAGGAATTGAACCGCGAGATCTGGCTGTGTGGATTTTGCACTGATAGCCCAGAAATCGATCCAGAAAATGTTGCCTTCCATAGGCGAAACATACTGAAAATGCTCAAACTCCTCCTGTAGAACCACCGCGTCAGAGCTGTAACAGACTGTGACCTTAACGATGCCTTTGTTAAGCAGGTTGCTGTCTTCGTCGTAGTCCGTCGTTTTATAAGCCTTCACCAGAGGTTTCTGTGCGATCAAGGCCTGTTCGGCAACTTTTAATGCGGCCGGATCATGCGCATTAGGCGGATAGCCGTGGGCCATGAGTGCTATGGCTAGCATTTCCGCGGATTGCGGCGTCATCTGAATGAAGCCGGCTAATTCATTGTCAGGGTTGAACAGGTCAGCCCATTTACTGGGCGGGTTTTCAACCAGATCCTCCCGATATAGCAAACCATAGGTTCCCCAACCGTAGGGCACAGCAAAACCGACCGCCTCGGGAACGATGTTACGCCATGTTGTTCCATGGTCTTTTAGGTAGGGAAGTGTGTTTTCGGCTATCGGTTGTACCCACTGTTGTCGAATATAAGCGGGCAATTCAACTTCATCCACCAAAATGACGTCGAATCCGAAACCAGATGACTCCGCCATGATCTGATCACGAACTTCATCGTTGTCATAGTAAATAAATTCGAGTTGCGCGCCTGTTTCCGATTCAAACAGGCTTGCCATTTCAGGGGCGAAATACTCTTCCCAGGTTAGGATTCTAAGCGCTTCTTTGCCTTCAGCAGCCGCGGAAAGGGTGGAAAAACAGGCAAAACAGAGCAACACTAAAAACTTCATGGCAGATCTCTGCGAAATAATTTTTAGTGTAGTTCAGGTTTGTCAGTTTTTCCGGTCTTATCTTTTTGACGCGGTTGGTAATACACTGAGCAACAATTTACGGAACAGCCATTCTTTTGGCGAGTGCGCTGTATCTAGTCTCATCCGCGCCAGATAGCGCCGGTTATCTTCGATCTTACGCTTCGAAGTGGGTAATAAGATGGCTGGCAGTAGTGGCCAAACTTTACTCAGGTTCGCTTGAAGACGTCGTAGAGCCCCGCCGATAACGACTTCTTCATCAGTCAGTTCTTTACCGAACGGAAACGTAGGAAACAACTGTTGCCCGGTCGCAGCCATGATATCTGAGATTGCCTCAGGTGTATTATTGTGCGCACTTTCTGGCAACTGATAATCCAACGGAAGCTTTCCGGTTCGTTGTGCCTGTTTAATCAGCGCAGGCTGGAATCTAGAATCGGCCACTTTCAACAGTTCGTGGATGATTTCCTGATCATTTTTGCCACGCAAGTCGGCAATGCCATACTCGGTAATGACCACATCGCGCATGTGCCGGGGGATGGTAATATGCCCGTAGTTAAAAACGATGTTACTGATTAGCTTGTTCGCTTTCTTGCGTGACGCCCGCATCATCAGGATCGAACGGGCATTGGGAATGTCATGGGCCATACTGACAAAGTTGAATTGCCCACCTACGCCAGAGACGACCTTACCATCGGCCAGGCCATCGCTGACCGCGGCACCGCTGAGAGTCATTTTCATACAGGCATTGATGAATCGGGCATGATGTCGTTGCTCTAGTTTCAGCATTTCATCGCCGTGCAATTGGTTGGTGAAGCTGACCGACGTCATGTTGAATTCTGCCAATTGGTCCGCTGGCATCTGATGCAGATCTTGATAGAAATAATGATTGCCAACAAAAAAACCAGCGTGTATCAGTGTCGGGTGTTGGATAACGCTACCCAGCGCATGAGATTCAATCCACTGTAGCGTATCAGCATTGATCTGAGCTGTAGAATTGACATTTTCCCCTTGCCTGAGTTCGCCATGTTCCAACGTGACATCGGACTTAAATAAGCCCCAATGTTTCAGATAATTAACGTCTGTTTGCGTTAGTATGGATTGAATGGCACCCAGTTTCTGTAGCGTGGTAATCCATTCTGTTGATGGTTTTTCAGGGTCCAGGCCGCTGTTAACGCATTTCTGAATAGCGAGATCGTCGTAAACCCGGCGTTTCAAAACTCCACCCTTAATCAGTTCAATATAGCCAGGCACCAACATCTCGGTATTGCCATAGAGGCCTGTCGTAAAAGGCGAGAACCCACCTTCACTGTTCAGAATGGGGAATTTTTCTGAAGCATCGGTATTTTCCAGTAATTGGCGGTAATCGGAATTTTGATTGTGACGGACCAGTAGGGCATTGACCACGGCATCGCCCAATGAACCAATGCCGATTTGTAAGGTGCCGCCATCTTTCACTAGGGCGCTGGTGTAAAAGCCAATCATATGATCGACGGGTGAAATGGGTTGATGTGGTGTACAGAATAGCGGGCTGTATAGCTTGGGATCATCGTGTATATAGTCGAAGAAATCGGGTTTGATTTCTGCGTCGTTTGGCATGAAGGGTAATTCGGTGTTGACTTGCGCGATGAGTAAGCGTGTTTTGCCGTCCTCGATATTTTTTTTGCGCATCAAGCGTTGCAAGTCGAGGGTAACGTCCGGGTTTGAAGACAGACTGTAGCGCCATGTGCCATCAATCTGCTTTTTCGAAATCATTTGCGTGACAAGGTTTACCTGTCGATCCACCATGTCGCGGGCAACATGGGTGTAGTTCGCTGAGAGTACATTCTGCTGTGACTTAGCTGCGTGGAGCATTTCGCCGGGCTTGAAATAGAATTCGATAATATTCACATTGCCCGGAAGGCAATTGTGTTTGGCATCTTTTGTATAGTCTAGTTCAGGTACATCCTTAAATTGACGGTCAAAAAATGGCTCCAGTAGCCTTTTTTCGAGGTCTGTTTTTAGTTCTGGTCGACTCAATGACAGCGCCGTATGGATGTCCAGACGATAATCTGGGTTTCGTTTCGCCTGGTGATACAGGGCATTGACCAATTGAGTGGCTTTGCCGATACCAATGGGAATGCCCATGATTATGTGACCATCCAGACGGCGATATAAATCGTCGGCTAGTTCAAGTAAATCGTTGTAGTGATGCGCGCTGAGAGCATTGGACATGGCTAACTCCAGAAGCCTTATAGGGTGGCTTTTCTTGATGATAGGTTAACCTTGGGCGAAATAGTAAAAATGAGAAATGACGGACGTCAGATAAATGAAAAATAACGCGAATCGATTGGATTATCGGTTGTGCGGAAACCTTTACAGCTCGTCCCTTGTTGCCTGATTCGCAGCAATCCGCACACCTTGGTATCGAGATTGTGTGGCTCTGGTGACTTGCTTTGGTGCGTGTTTCCAATGATATTAATAGGACAGCAATGAGGTGGTTAAAAAGCCTGACTGGGAACCAGAGTTCGGCGGTCAGGCAGTTTCCCTATTTGGTGTACTGGCTAAGCAAATACTGCAAAGGATGCATGATAATTTTCTTATCCAGTCGTTTGACCTGACTACGGCAGGAATAGCCGGTGGTGACAATGTTTGTTGGCGAGTCTGTTTGAATAATGTCACGCCAGGAAAGATTATAAATGGTCTCCGACGTGGCTCGGTTACGGGTTTCGTGGCCGAAGGTGCCAGCCATACCGCAGCAGCCCACAGCGATATGGTTGAGCTGCTGATTCAAGCTGGCAAAAACATTGCTCCAATCTTTCATTGAGCCAGCGGCATTGGTCTTTTCAGTGCAATGCCCCAGGAAGTCGATTTCGCCGGCGCTAAAGTCGGACGCGCGTGCTTTAAGGTGGTCAAGATGCTGAGCCAAAAATTCCTGCAGCAGGAAAACATCGGGTACGGTTTTCGAGGCGTATTTCGCGTACTCGGCACGGTAAGTTAAGGTCATGGATGGATCAATGCCCACTAGCGGAATACCACAATTCGCAAGCCGTTTTAGTTTCTTCTGGTTGCGGTTGGCAACCCAACGGAAGGTATGCAGGAATCCGTGCACGTGAAGCGGTTTGCCATTTGCGGAATAAGGCATAACCCAGACCCGAAAACCAAGCACCTGCAGACATTCGATGATGTCCATGACCACATGCGTTTCAAAGAAGCTGGTGAAGGCATCCTGTACCAGAATGACCGAACGTTGCCGTTCGCTGGTATTCAAACCGGGCAGCATGTTCGCATCAGCGTAGAAAACACCGCGTTTTTTCATTTCTTTTGAAAAATTCATACGATGGATCAGAGGACTGTCGACCATGCCGGCAATGTCGCGCAGCAGTGCTTTAACCCACTTCGCTGACATAGTTTGGTTGTAGAGCCATTTAAACGGTGCGAGGGTCAACAGCGGAATGATGAATTCCAGTAAGCCAATGAAGTAATCCTTTAGTGGACGCAGATAGCGACCGTAGTAAATCTGTAAGAAACGTGCCCGGAATTCCGGAACGTCAACCTTAATTGGGCATTGGCCTGTACAGGATTTACAGGCAAGGCAACCCGCCATTGCGTCGGCGACTTCGTTGTTAAAATCGTATTCACCTTGGCGTGCCCGCCAGCTGTTCAGTGCCCGGGGAACAATATGCAGCAATGGAAATTTTGTTTTTTCCCGAGCGCTGAGTTCTGTTGTGCTGATGCCTTGATCAGACAACAACCTTAGCCATTCGCGGATCAACGAGGCCCGACCTTTGGGGGAGTGCTTGCGTTCTCGGGTTGCTTTCCAAGAAGGGCACATAGCATCAGTGGGGTCAAAGTTAAAACAAGCGCCATTGCCATTGCAGTACATACCGTCGCCAAATTGGGTCCAGCTTTCCAGGCTAATGGTTCGGTCCAGTTCTCCGCGAGTCGTGACTTCATCAATTTTCAGTAACGGTATGTTCTGATGGTTGGTCGCAATTTTTCCCGGGTTCAATTGGTTGAATGGATCGAAAGCGCGTTTTATGTTTTGCAATTCTGGATATAGGTCGCCAAAAAAAGCGGGCGAAAATTCCGAGCGCACCCCTTTTCCATGTTCGCCCCAGAGCAATCCATTGTATTTTTGAACCAGTTCAACAACCTGATCGGTAATCTTGCGAACCAGTTTAACCTGTACTTCGTCTTTTAGATCCAGTGCTGGGCGAACGTGCAACACGCCTGCATCCACATGACCAAACATACCGTAACGCAGGTTTTCAGCATCCAATACCGCTCGGAACTCCATGATGAAATCAGCAAGATTTTCCGGTGGTACAGCAGTGTCTTCCACGAACGGCACCGGGCGGGATTCGCCTTTTGCGTTACCCAAAAGGCCCACCGCTTTCTTGCGCATGCCCCAGATTTGCTGAACATTCGCGTTGCCCATCGCAATAGAGAAGCCGATGTTTTTTCCTGGGGTTCCGGTTTGCTCGGTTAACTGTTGAGTCAGCCTGTCAACCCCGGCTTGTAAGTCTGCTTCAGTATCCGCTGTGTATTCCACCAGATTAATACCGGCTATGTCGCCTTGGTCGGTCGTGAAAAAGTCACTGACTGAATGCCAAACGATATCGCCCTTGGCCAGATTTAATACGGTTGAATCGATGGTTTCGATAGACGTGGGTTGTGCAGCCATCAAACTTTGTGCGTCACGCAAAGAGGACTCGAAGGAGTCATAAAAAACGTTTACCAGCGCGGACAGCTTTGGAATCTTCAAAACACTGAGCTTGGCCTCAGTGATAAAACCAAGCGTGCCCTCAGAGCCACACAAAATATTGTTCAGATTGAATTGGTCGTTGTCATAAATATGCGCAAGATCGTAGCCGGTCAAGCAACGGTTCAACGGTGGAAACTTGGCTTGAATGTCGTCTTTACGTCGTTGGTATATGTCATCGACCGTAGCATGAATTTGTGCAATACGGTCGGTTCCTTGACGCAGAGTGGTTAACTCATCGCCGGTTAGACTTTGGCTATTCAGGATATCGCCACTGAGCAAGACTGTTTGCAGTTCCAGGACGTGGTCACGCGTTTTGCCGTACATGACCGAACCCTGGCCGCTGGCGTCGGTATTGATCATGCCACCGATTGTGGCCCGGTTGCTGGTGGATAACTCCGGGGCAAAGAACAGGCCATGAGGTTTCAGCGCTTTGTTCAACTGATCTTTAACCACGCCTGTTTGCACCCGTACCCACCCTTGTTCGGCGTTAATTTCCAGAATGGCATTCATGTGTTTGGATAGGTCGACAACTATTCCGTCAGATAATGACTGGCCATTGGTGCCGGTGCCGCCGCCTCGGGGTGATAACACTACGTGTTGCCATTCATCGCTTGCAGCTAAACGGGTCAGTATTTGAATGTCTGCAGTGCTGCGAGGATATACAACGGCTTGCGGTAACACTTGATAAATGGAATTGTCGGTCGCCAAAACCGTTCGGTTGGCATAATCCGGACACAGTTCGCCGGAAAACCCCTGAGCCTCAACTGCGGCCAGATAGTTCAGATATGACTGTTGAACTTCGGTCAATTCATGTAAGCGAGGTAGCATTGCGACGGTTTCCATTCATTCAAAGCAGGGCGCTATTCTAATGAATTTCGGGATGATTACGAGATTGATGTCAGGGTTTGATAAAGAAGCGGTCAAAAGATGTATTGCAATATTCGCAGAATAGTTTTTCAGCGAACGAGAGAGCTAATACAGCGCCTCCGTGTTAGAGGCGCTGAAGCAGACTTAGCTAGGTTGGCCGTCCAACAGAGCCTTTAAAATATGCGATCGATTGATAACTCCAACCAATTTCCCATTTTCGCAAACTGGATACTTTTTAGGCTTGTCGCCACACATCATTTGAGCGAGATCGATGACAGACATTGTTGGCTCAGCGAATAAAACGTCATGCTTCATAACGTCGCCAACCAGGTCGCGTTGATCTGAGTAGTAGTTGTCGCTGATCATATAGCGTAAGCAATCTTGCTCGGAAATATATCCCAGAACCTGGCGCTCTTCGTTCACAACGGGTGCGCCAATGAGTTTTGCTTCGAGCATCATTTCAACGGCCTTTGGAATCGTGGTTTCAGGCGTAATGATGAGCCGGGCGGGTACCATGCAATCTGCAACGGTTAAGGCTTGAATACTCATGAGCTGTTCCTTTTTTATTTATTGGTGATTTGAGCAACCTTATCAGTTTTGCGAATGTGCAAAAGCTGACGAAACGATTAGGTTTTTGGTTCCTGATTTTTGCGTGACCCTCGAATTAAATAGTAGACCCGAAAAGCCATGCTGTAAATCTTACTGTGTTCGTTTATTCCGGCTTTGTTCGGATTTTTACCGTTGTTAACCGAAATAAAAAAACCAGGCTTAGCCTGGTTTTTCAAGTTTAAAAGTCTTGTTCTGGCGTCAGTTATTTCGACTGTTGCTGAACGTATTGCAATACATCCGCAATGTCGATTTCGATCTTGTCTTGCTGACCACGGGCTTTGTATTCTAGCTTGCCGTTTTCCAGCCCCCGATCACTGACGACAATTCGATGTGGAATGCCGATCAGTTCCATATCCGCAAATTTGACCCCAGGACTGGTTTTCTTATCGCGGTCGTCCAACAGCACGTCGAAGCCTGCTTCCTGCAATTGCTTGTACAGTGATTCAGCGACTTCCATGACTTCAGGAGACTTATGCGCATTTAAAGGCACAATGCCAACGTGGAACGGCGCGATAGCGTCCGGCCAGATAATGCCATTTTCGTCGTAATTCTGTTCAATGGCAGCGGCCACAATACGGGTGACCCCTATGCCGTAGCAACCCATCAACATGGTTTGCGCCTTGCCTTCCTGGTTCAGCACTTCCGCTTTCAATGCTTTGGTGTATTTATCTCCCAATTGGAATATATGGCCCACTTCAATGCCTTTTAGGATTTTGAGTGTGCCTTTGCCATCGGGGCTTGGATCGCCTTCCACAACATTACGGATATCAACGATGTCAGTTAAGGCAACATCACGGTCCCAGTTGATGTTGAAGTAGTGCTTACCATCCGTGTTGGCGCCAGCGCCGAAATCAGCCAGGGTGCTGACGGCACGGTCGACTAAAAACGGAATCGTCAGGTTAACAGGGCCGAGTGAACCGGGTCCGGCACCGATGGCTTCGCGAATCTGAGCCTCTGTCGCCATGGTTAAGGGCGCTTTTACTTGCGGCAGTTTTTCCGCTTTCACTTCGTTAAGTTCGTGGTCACCTCGAATCAACAAAGCGATAAGCGCGTGATCGGACTCTTCACTGGCTTCAACAACTAATGTCTTCACCGTCTTCTCAATCGGCAAATCAAATTGTGTGACCAACTCGTCGATGGTTTTCGCATCGGGCGTATCAACCAATTGCAGTTCTGCTCCAGGTGTTGGGCGCTCTCCTTTGGGCATGAGAGCTTCTGCCTGTTCAATGTTGGCGGCGTAATCGCTGTCGGTTGAATAAACGATGTAGTCTTCGCCTGAATCGGCCAGTACCTGAAATTCGTGCGAAGCTGAGCCACCCATGGCGCCGGTGTCTGCCAGAACAGGGCGATAATCCAACCCTAGTCGATCAAAAATCCGGCAATAGGCCCGGTACATATTGTCGTATTCACGGCTCAGACATTCTTGGTCGATATGGAACGAGTACCCGTCCTTCATGACGAATTCCCGTGACCGCATGATGCCAAAGCGTGGTCGAAATTCATCGCGGAACTTATTTTGAATCTGATAGAAATTCATTGGCAACTGTTTGTAGCTGCTTAATTCATTACGCGCAATGTCTGTGATGACTTCTTCGTGGGTAGGACCATAGACGAAATCCCGTTGGTGACGGTCCTTCATTCTCAGCATCTGGCCTTCCATTGCGTCAATGCGGCCTGACTCTTCCCATAGCTCAGCAGGCTGAATGGTCGGCATCAATACTTCCTGTGCACCAGCGCGGTCCAGTTCTTCACGGATGATATTTTCGACTTTCTTCAGGACTCGCCAACCTGTTGGCAGCCAGGTGTACAAGCCAGACGCCAGTTTACGAACCAGCCCGGCACGCAACATGAGTTTATGGCTGACGATGACAGCGTCGGCAGGGGTTTCTTTGACAGTCGCGATTAAATATCGACTTGCGCGCATTGAGCGTTCCTTTAAATGTATTGATTCAGGGATCGGCGATTGTAAACGGGTTCGGAAATAGTGACCAGCATCACTTACCAGTGCCCGGTATTTTCCATGCTGGCCCAGGGCTCCATGGAGGGTAGGTCATCCCCTTTTTGCAATAATTCTATGGAAATGTTGTCAGGGCTGCGCACGAATGCCATGTGACCGTCGCGCGGTGGACGATTGATTACAACGCCGCCATCCATAAGCTTTTGGCAGGTTTCATATATATTGTCGACCCGGTATGCTAGGTGTCCGAAGTTCCGACCCTCGTCATACTCTTCGGGGTCCCAGTTATGGGTGAGTTCCAGTTCCGGAGCGCCTTCTTCGGTCGCTAGGAAAATGAGACTGAAGCGCCCCTTGGGGTAGTCATTGCGGCGGATTTCTTTCAGGCCGAGTAGGTCGCAATAGAAGTGTAGCGACGCATCCAGATCGGTTACGCGCACCATGGTGTGTAAATATTGCATGTGTTTTCCTATGTATCTGACTGTTTAAAGGGCAGATTCGCCTGTACGTCGAGGTAGTACTGCCGGGACATTTTGGCTTCATCATCGCAGAATCGTCGAGCGGCTTCAAAAAATTGCGGGTGACTGAGCCAGTGATAGGAGTGCGTGTAAGTGGGCTCAAAGCCTCTGGCAATCTTATGTTCACCTTGGGTTCCCGGATCGAATCGGTCCAGCTTGTTTCGGATACAATATTCTATACCTTGGTAATAGCAGGCTTCGAAATGCAGATTATTAAATTCGTCGAAGCAACCCCAGTAACGACCATAAAGCGTATGCTCGTCTTTGAAGAACAGCGCAGCAGCCACTGGCTTAGAGGCCTGATAGGCAACCGTTAATACCAGTTGCGTTCTCATGTTTGCCAGTACATCGTCAAAAAAGGCTTTGTTCAAGTATCCTTGCCGACCCCGTTTCAGATAGGTTGCATGGTAAAACTGATAAAAGGCGTTCCAATGCGATTCTGTGATGTCTTTACCTTCAAGCGTCTGTAGCTGTAGCCCTTGCAGTGAAATCGATTGGCGTTCCTTCTTCACATTTTTGCGTTTTCTGGAACTGAAGGTATCCAGGAAATCGTCAAAGTCACGGTAGTCACGGTTTTTCCAATGAAACTGAACATCCGTTCGCTTCAGCAGAGGCAGTTGGTCCAGCCAACGTTGTTCTTGTACGCTCGGAAATAAAATGTGAAAACCACTCAAGCGTTCAGCGATAACCAGGTTTTTACAGGTTGTCATGATGGCGTTGATATCCTCTACTCCGCGCGCACCGAGGAAGCGAGGACCCATAGACGGCGTATAAGGGGCTGCAATAACCATTTTTGGGTAATAGGAAAGGCCGTATTGTTCATAGGCATTAGCCCATGCCCAGTCGAAAACATACTCCCCCCAGGAATGGGATTTCAAGTAAGCGGGGACACGAAGTCGATCGTCTATGAGCAAATGGTTGGGTTGCCATCCGGTTTCCCGATGGCATACCACAGACGATTCAAGAGCGGTGAGAAAACCATCGCTGACGAAAGGGTTGTCCGTTGTTCCAGGCATTGAAGGCCAGTTTGCTAACCAATGTGATGTCATAAGCCCTGATTGTTAGTTTGCATGGATTGAACGATTGTTGTGCCCGCCATTCCGGGGTTGCCATACGAATGTCGTCATGTTCCTAAAAAGGTTAACTGGCGACGATTGCACTACTCACAAGCGAACATTCTACGATTGCGCCACAGGATCAGTTCTGCATAATTGATGATGATAGCGATCATGCGTCACTTTTGTATTGTCAATTGTTGAACAAATCGACATAAAGTGTAGAGTATCGCCCGATTGAAAAGCTTTTCAGAGGATTTGGAATGTTTGAACTGGATTATCGACTGGAGAATGACTGTGTCTTCATTGGCTCATTATCACTGTGTCGGATAATGCTGATGAAGGATGCAAACTATCCGTGGATCATCCTGGTGCCTCAACGGGAAAACATCAGCGAAATATACCAGCTTGATACCGATGATCAGGAACAGTTGGTATGGGAGAGTTCTTTTGTTGCTGAACGACTGATGGAGCTCTTTGACGGCGACAAAATGAACATCGCTGCCTTGGGGAATGTAGTGCCACAACTGCACATTCATCACGTGGTGCGGACCCAGCACGATCCTGCCTGGCCTAATCCTGTTTGGGGGGCTGTTCCTGCCAAAGCGTATCTGATGACAGAATTGGATGAACGGGTTGAACAGCTGAAAAAGGCTTTGGAAACCTCTACCTTTAAACCGGCCGAATAATCATTCCAACTCTCGCAGATGAATGGGTTGGTAAAGCTTATTTGTGAAGCTTGGCTAAGATCATTTTTTTAAATCCGATCGTGCCGACCCTTTAATCTGCGAGCTTCGGTTGCCCCTTGGTCTGCTACTGAGCAGACCCCTGTCATGAAAATTTCACCGCACTGACCCAGAACTGAAACACTGACCTGAATAATGTGTCCTGAGGATTAAGAGGACAGGCTATGAAATGGTTAGAACCGATCCAACAATTTGATTTGACTCTGTTTCAGTGGTGTATGGCGCGGCGCCGGCGTGAAATGCTAACGTCGTTAGGCCGCGCGGTTTCAAAAACAGCGGATGGCTGGGTGTACGCATTGTTTGCCATGTGTTTTGCGGCACTTTCCTGGCCTTCCCATGCCACTTTTTTGAAGGTTTACCTACTCGCGTTTGTCAGTGAGCGGCTCATTTATTTTGTGTTAAAAAACAGCTTTCGACGGAATCGCCCAGCCGATGCAATATCGGGATTCCATAGCTTTGTCGTACCTTCTGACAAATTCAGTTTTCCTTCGGGCCATACCTCCGCTGCCTTTTTGTTTACGGTGCTCGCCTCGAGCCAGTTTCCTGTGTTGCTGCCATTTCTATTGTTCTGGTCGGTTTGGGTTGCGTTGTCTCGGGTGTTTCTCGGGGTGCATTTCCCGACCGATACGGTGGTGGGTGCCGTATTGGGCTCTTCGGTCGCGTTTTATGCGATTAACGCAGGAGGGTTACTATGAAAATTTTATACGGTGTTCAAGGTACCGGGAATGGTCACATTACCCGGGCCAGAGCCATGCAGGCTGCCTTATATGAGCAGGGTATTGCGGTCGACTGGGTGTTCTCCGGGCGTCCTCGGGAGAAGTTTTTTGATATGGCTGCGTTTGGTGAGTTTAAGGTGTTTCGCGGGCTGTCATTTGCAACCAAAGCCGGCAAGGTAGACTTGATAAAAACCTTTGCCGAGGTCTCGCTTGGGCAAATGTTGCAGGACATTAAAACCCTGGATCTGCGCCAATATGATCTGGTGGTGACTGACTTTGAACCCGTCGTGGCATGGGCGGCGCGCAAGCAGGGCATGCCCTGTATCGGTATCGGGCATCAATATGCGTTTGACCATGCGATTCCAAAGACGGACAACTCCTTTGCCTCCGACGCCATCATGAAATGGTTTGCGCCGGTTACTCTGGGTATTGGCGTGCATTGGCATCATTTTAACCTGCCTATTTTGCCGCCTATTATTGAGGCGGACAACCATCATGGCGTTCCGGGGTCAAAAACCCTGGTGTACTTGCCCTTCGAGAAGAGCGAGCGTGTGTTAACGGAACTAAAGACGGTGGATCATCAGTTTATCTTTCATTGTGCAGACTTACCTGAAGGTCGACACAACAATGTACTGGTGAAAGGGTTCTCAAGGGACGGTTTTAAGGAAAGCCTGCATACGACCGATGGCGTGATATGTAACGCAGGTTTTGAACTGGCTTCGGAAGCGTTGAGCCTGGGCCGCAAAATTATGGTCAAACCGCTTAAAGGACAGATGGAGCAAGCCTCCAATGCGTTGGCCCTGGTGCAGTTGGGGTTAGGTCTCTCTACCGATGATATTAATACCAGTGCTATTCAGCATTTTCTGCACCGGGCACCGCTGCAACGTATTGACTACCCCAATGTTGCTGAAAGACTTGCTGTCTGGCTGTCCCGTTATCCTGAACAGACGTTGGATGATCTGGTTGCCCAAGTCTGGCAGGGAGTTGCTATTCCGGAATATGGTGCCGAACCCGATTTGGGCATGCCGGTGGCTTCTTAGCATTTCTGGCGATTCGTCTCTTTCTGTTAGGCTAACCAGCCAAATGGGCAGGGATGCCAGCAGAGCAGGGTAGGTGTCCTACTCCTGTAGAACTGGTTTTAATGACGCATTGGTGTAAATGCCGGTGTTTTTAACTGTAAAGTATGGTTGACAAAACCAGGGCTTTCGGGCAATTTCCTCTCTCGCAAATAATTAATTACAAAAACAGGGCAGCGTACTTGCGTAAGCCCGGTGATATTGTCGGAGAGAGCTGGCATGAGATTGTATATCCGCTGTGAAGAACGGCTTGGTATCTGTGCGGAAATTCTGGATATTCTGGTTAATCATGAGATTGACCTGCGTGGTATTGAAATTGATCCATCGGGCGAGATATTTCTGAATTTCCCCAACGTTGAATTTGATGAATTCCAGCATCTTATGCCTGAAATACGATTGATCCCTGGCGTTCATGATGTTTCTCTGGTGCCCTATATGCCGTTGGAGCGAGAGCAACAGGAAATGCGTACATTATTGCGTACGTTGCCGGAGCCAGTGATTTCCATTGATGCCCGGGGCTACGTCGTCGTTGCGAATGAGGCGTCACTGGATATCCTGCAGTTACCCGAAGACGAAGTACGTCGGAAATTACTGAAAAATTGGGTTAAAGGTTTTAACTTTAACAAGTGGCTGTCCGCTGAAATACCAGAAGCCGAATCCGTGCATCTGCAATTGAAAGGCCGTACTTTTCTCGCCGATATTTACCCGGTTCATATACAAAACGACGATGCAGATCGTCTGTTCGCCGGCGGCGTCATTACCTTTAAATCGCCCGAGCGATTAGGGCGTCAGATGACGGCCTACCACAAGCAAACCGGTCAGTTCGAAATGATCATCGCTGAAAGCCAGGGGATGAAACGAGTAATTCGGCAGGCGAAACGGATGTCTGGCTTGGATGCTCCTTTATTGATTACCGGCGAAACGGGTACAGGAAAAGAACTACTTGCCAAGGCTTGTCATCAGCATAGTCTGAGAAAAGACAAACCCTTTTTGGTTCTGAATTGTGCAGCGCTGCCGGATAACGTTGCTGAAAGTGAATTGTTTGGCTATGCCGCCGGCTCTTTTGAAGGTGCAACAACTGAGAAGAAAGGCATTGTTGAACTGGCGGAAGGTGGCACGGTGTTCCTGGACGAAATTGGTGATATGTCCCCCTTGCTTCAGAACAAATTTTTGCGTTTGTTACAGGATGGCTCTTATCGCCGGGTCGGCGATGAAAAGGAATATCATTCGGATGTGAGAATTATTTGTTCGACTCAAAAAAATCTTCTCGATCTCTGCCAAAAGGGCAGTTTCCGGGAAGACTTGTATTATCGATTGAATGTATTAACCCTGCATATTCCGGCTTTACGAGATCGAAAGTCGGACATCATTCCCATGGCGGAGCGATTTATCGCTCGCTTTGCCGAGCCTCACCGTCAACGCATCCGGGTATCTTCGGCTTGTCAAAACGCGTTGCAACAATACCCATGGCCGGGTAACGTCCGGCAAATGGAGAACGCCTTGTTGCGCGCTGTTTCATTGGTCGAAGGCGATGTGCTTGAGCCGGAACATTTGCAATTACCAAGTTTTTCCAGCGGATGGGGTTATGTGGATGAGAGTTTTGAAGGCACATTGGAAGACGCCATGAAACGGTTTGAGTCGGAGCTTCTGAAACGGCTGTATCCGGCTTACCCAAGCAGTCGCCAACTGGGCAAAAAGCTTGGTGTTTCGCATACTGCCATTGCCAACAAACTGCGCGAATACCACATTGGAAAACACGCCAGCAATAGTTAAAGCCGCGAGGCGCGCTTAAGTAAAAAGTGTTGCCTGTTGGTTTAAAGTTCGTCCTGCTCTTCAAAAGGAAGTGGCAGGTTCTCCCCTATGTTGGTTGACGTTTTTTCCGGTTCGTACTGCCAGTTGAGGTAATCCTTGAATGGCATGGGTCTGGCAATTTGATAGCCTTGAATCTTGTCGCATCCTAATCGAATCAGTGCTTGCAGCGTTGATTCATCTTCGACTCCTTCCGCCGTAATAATCAGCCCCAATTCCTTGGCCATCGAAATTGTGGCGCTGACAATCGCGATTTGACGATTCGATTGCAGAAGTTCTTGAATGAATGAGCGGTCTATTTTCAGATCAGTAAAAGGATGGTCGTTTGCGTAGGTCAGGGATGAGTAGCCGGTTCCGAAATCGTCGATGGCAAATCGAAATCCCATATCTCTCAAGGTCCTAAAGTTCTCAGCAAAGGTTCGCCGATCGGTCAGGTGCGATGTTTCGGTTAACTCCAGCGTAAAACAATCCGCCTGCATGGAATGTTTAGCGAGTAGTACCTCGATTTCATCGACAAATCCAAGGCGAGACAAATCATTTGCCGAGATATTGATCGAAACGTTAATGGCCGATTGGCCACTGTCTATTAGGAGTTTTGATTGAGCGAATGCCTGATTAAGGACCCATCGGGTTAGCCGTTTTATCAGTCCGGTTTCTTCGGCGATTAGGACGAATTCCGAGGCAGGAATTGGTCCGAGATCCGGGTGCGTCCAGCGCAACAGAACTTCAGACGATGCCGTCGTGGTGTCGTGAATATAAAATTGCGGCTGATGATACAGCTCCAGTGAGTCGCCTCGTATGGCATTGCCCAGATCCTGAGCCAAGCGAACCTTGCGATCGCTGTTTTCGGTATTGTCTGAATTGAAAACATAGTAGGGTGCACCAGATTCGCTCGCCTGATTAACAGACTGCTTCGCTTTGATGATCAGTTCCATCGGTTGTTCTGAATAGTCATTTAAGATTGCAGCACCAAAAATACACTGGATACGATAGGGGATGATTTCCTGCATTGGGTTAAAGTTGTCTTTGTTGCTCAGATTTTTTAGCGTGTTTTCAAGCAAAAGCCGCTTGTTGGTATTAACCAGGTAACTGAACATCTCTCCGCGCATCAGCGCAACGTTGGCATGCTTTTTATGGTCAGGATCAATGTCCAGTAGCGGCAATGTGCGTTTCAGTTGCGTCGCAAATTCACTGCCCAGTTTCAGCATCAAGCCTTTTAACTCGCTGTCGGGAACATAGGGAATGACAGCGTCATAATTGGATATTTCGATTGTAATGAGACTCAAACCATGGCGATTGGTATGCGTGCCATGTCGCTGAATCGCAGACTCCAGCAGGGCTTCATTGGCCAGTCCTAGTTTGAAATCGTGGGTAGCCTGGAATAGTCGACGCCGTTCGGTGTCGCCCAAGCGATCTGCCAACGCCATGGAGATAAACGCCATTTCAAAAATAACGGAAAACATCAGCGCGTGACGGTTCAGAAAGGTATATTCCAAATGGGCCGAGTATAGTAGGTAACCAATTGCTGCGCCGATGAAAAAGGGAATCCAGCTAATAAGATAGTATTTTGTCCATCTGAATTTAGTTTTTAATTTATTGAAAATTAGGGCGCCAGTGACTACATATGTCAGCACTTGTATCGCCGCGAACAAAGTGGCAGCGATGTATTCTGGCGCTACCAGGGCAAAAAGCGTGAATGCCAGTAATGCTAAACTCACATACCTTGTTATCGAAAAGATAGCACCATCTTTTGGTTGGAAACGTAAAAAATAGAGGGCGAACTGCAGTGTAAAATAAGCTGCAATGGCATTAATCGCGATAATTTTTGCACTCAACCAGCGTTGTAACGTTTCCGGGAAAATATAGTAGCCGTAACCGTGCACCACGCCCAACAGCAATAGCATGGTGCAGATGTAACAGATGTAGACAAAGTAAGCTCGGTCTCCAACACCAAAATATAAGACCATGTTGTAAGCAGACATCAACAGAATGATGCCTATGAATGTTCCCCAGATCAGATGCAAGGTTTTCTGGTACTCGTGGAATTCACTGTGTTCAATAATAGCAAGCGGTAGGTAAGGCGCGCCGGTGGTTTGTACGTTTACCCAGAATTCGACTTCAGAGAGGGCAGGTAGTTTGAACTCAATGTTCGGTAGGATTCTCAACGCCCTGGGTACGCTTCCCACCCGGTCCCCGAGTTCAGCAAGCAATGCGAAATGGTCATAACCTGTTTTCTGAAAGACACGAATCCGGTCAGACATTGGGTTGTCTAACAGCAGATTAAAATGCCCGGCCACATCGGCGGTGTTGGTTACCGTCAGTTGAAACCATTGATTTACATTACCGTAGGTGACGGGTGCTCGGTTCAGTTCGGTTGCCAGAAAATGGTCTGACTGGATAAGTTCTGGTTGAGTGCTTTGGCTGTCTAACAAATATCGGTATTGCAGCTGAAGATTAAGGAGGGGGGCGTGATTCAGTAAGCCGTTGGTTTGGTACCAGGCGCCAACAAACCCCCATAAAATCAGCACCATTAAGAAGCTGATGAATATGCCATGTAAATATTGAAGCCGGTTAAGGTGAGCGAGCATATCTGAGTCGATTGGCAAAGGTATTTTCACTATAGCATAGGCAAAAAAGACTGCGTCCTAACTGTGTTCTAAAAGTGACGTGGTTGGATAATAATGAAAAGACGGTGTGCCTTTTTAAGACTTTCGTCTAAATCAGTAGGCCCGGTTGACACCAAGAGCATCAACCGGATCTATGTAGAATGGGAATGACTTGAAAGGGTTTCGAGCGTTACAGTTGAGGTTCGTAGGCCAACAACGGACTTAACCACCGTTCAGCCTCTGATAATGTCATCGCTTTTCGCTCAGCATAGTGTTCCACTTGGTCTTTGGTGATTTTTCCAACACCAAAGTACTTGGACTCTGGGTGGCTGAAATACCAACCTGAGACACTGGCAGCTGGCGTCATTGCAAAGGAGTCCGTAAGCTCGACGCCGGTTTCGGCTTCCGCTTTCAGTAATGAAAACAGTTTTCGTTTTTCCGTATGGTCGGGGCAAGCAGGGTAACCCGGTGCCGGGCGAATGCCGGTGTAGCGTTCCTTAATTAGTTCTTCGTTACTGTATTGTTCATCCGCATCATATGCCCAGAATTCTTTGCGAACGCGTTCATGCATGCGTTCCGCGAATGCTTCGGCCAATCGGTCCGCGAGAGCTTTGAGCATAATAGAATTATAATCGTCGCCAGCGTCTTCAAATGCTTTTGCCCGTTCCTCAACGCCGTGTCCCGCACTGACCACAAAGCCACCTAAGTAATCCGCAACGGTGCCTGCAGGCGCAATAAAGTCAGCCAGCGAATAGTTGGGTTGCAAATCCGGTTTAATGGTTTGTTGACGAATGTGCTCCAATGCCACGGTTTGGTCTGCTTGAGTTACGGTTATGGTGTCTGTATCAGTGCGAGTGGCCGGCCAGAAGCCAATGACACCCGTCGGCGTAAGCCATTTTTCATGAATGATTTTTTCAAGCATGGCTTGCGCATCGGCAAATAAGTTACGAGCAGCTTCACCTACTTTTTCATCCTGTAGAATTTTTGGATATTTACCGTGCAAATCCCAAGTCATGAAAAACGGGGTCCAGTCGATATAGTCTTTCAGCTCTTCTACAGAATAGTCGGCAAAGGTTTTCGTGCCGGTAAATGCCGGGGCCTTTGGCTGGTATGACTCCCAGTTCAATGAAAATGCATTTTCACAGGCGTCTCTGTATGGGTGCAGGGCTTTGGATTTCCGGTTTTTATTGCGTTCGCGGACCTTGTCATATTCAGCGCGACGTTCAGCAACATAGTCGGCCTTCTGTTTTGAGTTCAACAGCGTTTGGACGACGGAAACAGCCCGTGAGGCATCGGTGACATAGACTGTGGCGTCATTCAGGTACTGCGGTTCAATCTTAACTGCGGTGTGTGCTTTCGATGTGGTCGCTCCACCAATCAGCAGCGGCAGGTGGAAATCCTGTCGTTGCATTTCTCTGGCCAAATGGACCATTTCATCCAGGCTAGGTGTAATCAATCCAGACAAGCCGATTACATCGACATTTTCTTCACGCGCTGTTTTCAGTATTTTATCGGCCGGGACCATGACGCCCAAATCAATAACTTCGTAGTTATTACAGGCCAAAACAACACCCACGATATTCTTGCCGATATCGTGAACATCACCCTTGACGGTGGCCATCAACACTTTACCCTTGGGTTTCGCATCCCCGGTTTTTTCTGCTTCAATATACGGAATTAAGTGCGCGACCGCCTGCTTCATGACTCTGGCAGATTTCACCACCTGAGGTAAAAACATTTTACCGGCACCAAATAGATCACCGACCACATTCATACCATCCATTAATGGGCCTTCGATGACATCGATGGGGGCGCTGGCTTCGAGGCGCGCTTGTTCGGTATCTTCGATAATGTGTGCTGTGATACCTTTTACTAACGCGTGTTCGATGCGTTTGTTAACCGGAAGCGAGCGCCATTCGAGGTCTTCTTTAACTTCGACACTACCATCACCCTTATACTTATCGGCAATTTCCAATAATCGGTCGGTGGCGTCGTCACGTCGATTGAGAATGACATCCTCAACGCGTTCCCGCAATTCCGCAGGAATGTCATCGTAAATGACCAGTTGCCCGGCATTGACGATACCCATATTCATACCGACCTGACAGGCGTGGTACAGAAACACTGAGTGAATGGCTTCGCGGACTGGGTTATTGCCCCGGAACGAGAACGATACGTTGGATACCCCGCCACTGACACTCGCGAAAGGCAGTTCTTTGCGAATGAATTCAGTTGCTTCGATAAAGTCAACGGCGTAGCGGTTATGTTCCTCGATACCGGTTGCGACGGCGAATATATTCGGGTCAAAGATGATGTCTTCTGGCGGAAAGCCGTTAGCAACCAGTAAGTCATAGCTGCGCTTACAGATCTGTGTTTTACGGTCACGGGTATCGGCTTGGCCGTCTTCATCGAAAGCCATGACCACAACAGCGGCACCGTATCGTTGACACAGCTTTGCGTGATGCAAAAAGGTTTCTTCGCCTTCTTTCAACGAGATGGAGTTAACAATGCACTTACCCTGTACGCACTGTAAACCTGCTTCAATAACCTCCCACTTAGACGAGTCAACCATAATTGGCACTCGTGAAATGTCCGGTTCAGATGCAATCAGATTCAGAAACGTCACCATGGCTTCTTTCGAATCCAACATGCCTTCGTCCATGTTTATATCGATTATCTGTGCACCGTTTTCTACTTGTTCACGAGCGACATCGAGCGCTTCGTCGTAGAGCTCTTCTTTAATCAGGCGTCGGAATTTTGCGGAGCCTGTGACGTTAGTGCGTTCACCGACATTGATGAAGTTCAGGTTATCGGTGACATAGAAAGGTTCAAGACCCGAAAGGCTCATCTGGTGCTTGTTTTTTACCGGCGTTCGCGGTGCGTGTTTCTGCATTGCTTCTGTGATCAGCGCAATATGCTTTGGCGTCGTGCCACAGCAGCCCCCAATGATGTTGAGGAAACCCGATTCTGCAAATTCATCGACAATAGTCGTCATTTCCTCAGGAGTTTCATCGTATTCACCAAACTCATTAGGCAGACCCGCATTAGGGTGGGCCGATACATAGCAATCTGCGATGGCGGACAGGGTTTCGACGTAAGGTCGCAGTTCATTAGCGCCGAGGGCGCAGTTGAGCCCGATCGACAACGGATTGGCGTGGCGAACGGAATTGTAGAAAGCTTCTGTTGTTTGCCCGGACAGAGTGCGGCCGGAGGCATCGGTAATGGTGCCGGAAATCATGATGGGCAATTCGCTGCCTAGTTCGTCAAACACCGTATGAAGCGCAAAAATAGCCGCTTTTGCGTTCAGGGTATCGAAGATGGTTTCGATCAGAATAATGTCTGCGCCACCATCGATCAGACCCTTTGCAGCATTCTTGTAGTCATCAACCAGGGCATTAAAGGTGATAGCCCGAAAACCCGGGTTGTTAACATCGGGAGACAGTGACAGGGTTTTGCTCGTAGGACCGAGGACACCGGCAACCCATCTGGGTTTCTCAGGCGTTTCTTGGCTTTTGGCGTCACAGGCCGCGCGCGCAAGTTCAGCGCCAGCTTTATTCAACTCATAAGCCAGATCCTGCATACCGTAATCGGCTTGTGATACTGCGGTACTGTTGAAAGTATTGGTTTCAATGATGTCAGACCCTGCATCTAAATATGCCTTGTAGATCGCGCTGATGACTGTTGGTTGCGTGATCGACAGCAGGTCATTGTTGCCCTTAATGTCGGATGGCCAATCAGAGAAACGTTCGCCTCGGTAATCCTGTTCCTCTAATTGATAGCTTTGAATGAGAGAGCCCATGGCACCATCCAGGATCAGAATTCGCTGGCCGATGGCTTCTTTGAGTTGTGCAATGCGCTTGTCACGACTGGTCATATTGGTCTCTCTAAATACGGAATAGGTTTTCAGGGTGCAATGAAAGCCTAAAAGCGCGCGGATTTCAAGCTATATCAAAATATTTTGATATAGTTTTGCGTGCCGTGAAAAAGAATATTAGCAAAATCGAAATGATTGCGGATTCATCCTGAGTGAAGTGTTTTTTTGTTAGCCGCTTTGATCGACTTCGGTTCTTTACATGAATTGCCATTTGGTGACCCTATTTAGTTGCTGATGGTCTCGCGCTAACCTGTTCTTAAGCGCTTTTTACAAGAGCGGACCGCAGCAAAACCTGGTATCAATCACCAGATGAAGGGCTTGATTTTATGGATACGGCACCCCATAAACCTGACTAAATTAGTCAGGTATTTTTAATCGGTGGAAAATCCGTTAGAATCACCGCAAATTTGTGGATCAATCATTCCGGAGTTTCGGATGGACATACAACTGAACATAACAGAATCGGCACAGACCTATCTGGCCGGTTTATTGGAAAAACAGGGCACAGCTGGCATGTCGGTGCGCATGTTCGTGACGCAGCCAGGAACGAAGTATGCTGAGACTTGCTTAGCTTACTGTCGACCGGGTGAAGAAAAAGATAATGATGAATTGGTTGAGTTAAGCCATATTCGGGTCTATCTCGAAAAAAACAGTTTGCCTTACCTGGACGAAGCCGAAGTGGATTACGCCAAAGACCGCATGGGTGGTCAGCTGACCATCAAGGCGCCGAACGCAAAAATGCCAAAGGTGAATAAAGACAGCCCGTTGGAAGAGCAGATCAACTACATTCTGTTTACCGAGATTAACCCTGGTTTGGCCGCCCATGGTGGCGATGTCACGTTGGAAGAACTGACCGATGATCAAGTGGCAGTACTGAAATTTGGTGGCGGTTGTCAGGGGTGTTCTGCTGTCGATATGACGTTGAAAGATGGTGTTGAGAAAACCTTGTTAGAGCGGTTGCCGCAGTTAAAGGGTGTGCGAGATGTTACAGACCATACAGTGACCGATAACGCCTATTTTCAATAGCTAACTCGTTTCACTTTTTTACATGAGACCGGGTATCCCCCGGTTTTTTTGTGCCCACATTTCTTGATGGGCGCACCGGTTGGTTGATTCAGCCTCAGCAGGAGTTTTCGCAGATTGCGGATAGTCTTCATTTGATCGTTAAATGGGTTCAATGCAAGGTTATTCGTGCCAAATATTCACTAGTTGGCTAATAATTCATCGTTTCGATTGCGGGAAAGGGGGTTTTCTTTAGAATCCGCCCACTTCAACTGTGACTGATTTCAAAGTTTGTATGCGAATAATAATTGTTCTGACTCTGATGTTCACCAGTCTTGCCTATGCGCAAACCTATAGGAATGGTGTTTCTGCCTACGACCAGCTCAACAAAGAATATTACATTGGGGCTCTGTATTTGCCAGAGCAGCAACAGGACCGCGCCCAGATTTTAGCTGACACGCGTCCACAGAAAATGGTGTTGAAAGTTACAGCCAGTCGTTGGAGTCCTCGCAAATTCGAACAGCTGTGGCGTCAGGATCTGGCTTTAAACAATAATCTGGGTGCCGATGCAAATCTGACCAATCAGTTAATCGAGTTTACTCGCTTTCCAAAAGAAAACCTGACGACCGGCGATGAACTGGTGTTCAGTTATACATCCAAGTCCGGTACGGAAGTATTGCTCAATAAAGAGGTGATTTTTCAATCGCAAGGTAAAAAACTGTTTAACGCTTTATTGCGAACGTGGATTGGCGATGTTCCGAATTCTCAGATTTTTCAAAGCCAGATTTTAAGTCTGGAAGGGTCTCTTGCCACTGCACCAGACGTTATTCAACGGTTTGAGAGCAGTGCTATACCGGTAGCACGTCAGCAATTGGTCACAAATTGGAAAAGTGTAGAGACCCAAGCCCGTCTCGCTTTGGCGAAGGCTGAGCAGGAACTGAAAATCCAACTTCAGCGTGAAGCGGAAGCTGAGAAAAAGGCGGAAGAAGCGCGCAAGAAAGCGGAAGCTGAGAAGAAGCAGCGTGAAGAAGAACGCAAAAAAGCGTTGGCTTTAGCCGAACAGCGCAAGAAAGAAGCAGAACAGGCGAAGTCCGGCAATACCGATGAACAAGCTGTTGCGGCGGCCCTGGCGGCCCAAAAAGCGGCTGAGGAAAAGGCTGCTGCACTGGCCAAGGCCCAGAAAGAACAAGAAGAAGCTCAACGTCAGGCTGAACTGGCGCGTTTAACCAAACAATACGCGCAGGAACTCTATCAGTGGGGGGTGGTACGCGATGTTTACAAGCGCGTTTCGTATCCGGAATGGGCACGGCAGTTTAATCAGGAAGGTATTGTGACGATTGAATTTATCGTCGGTAACCAAGGGCAGTTGCTGGGAGTGACATCGATCTCTCCGGCCGACAGTGGTTTGCTGGGCCAGGAATTGAAAGACGCGGTCACCCGCGCGGCACCGTTCAATGCGTTTCCGGTGCAGCTTAACGACAAACAATTGCGCGTCGTATTGGATTATGAGTTCACGTTGGAGGAGCGTGTCGCACAGGTACCACCAGAACCAAAAGCACCGGAAGGTGTAGACATTAACGGTGAATTAACGTCGGTTCAGAAAGCGGTGCAATGGGCGAAATACAAAGATCAGGTCATCGCCCAGATCGAATCGAGCATTGAGTATCCGTTTTGGGCCAAAGACTTGAAGCAGGAGGGTACAGTCGCTGCTGAGATTACTGTTTTGGCAGACGGATCAGTTAAGTCGGTGAAAATAACCAAACGTACCCGGCATTCAATATTAAATCAGGAAGTAGAACTTGCAGTTGATCGAATAGGAAGTTTTGGGGCGTTCCCCGATTGGATAGAGGATCAATCCATCACACTGGAAATAGAACATACTTTCAAACTATAACCAAAAAATGTTTTATTGGAGCAACGCATGAAATTATTGCACTGGACTGTGGTGGCTATTTGCGCCGGTCCCTTAGCGGCACACGCATTTGAAACGCGGCTGAATGGGTTCATTTCTGTTGGCGGCGGCATGACCTTGTCCGAAGGGCAGGAATATGTAACGGACCCGGTTAACTTCGGTCAGTACACCAACGAGTTGAGTATTAAGCCAGACACAATGGTTGCGATTCAGACCAGTTCGCAAGTTAATGATCGTTTGTCAGCAACGGCACAGTTAGTTGGTTTTGCTGGTGCAAAGCAATTTGTAAAATTTGCAAATGCAGACATTACCGTCGATCGTGGATTTGATGTTAATTTCGAATGGGCTTATGTGAATTATGAACTGTTGGATTCAGTCGATTTAAAAGTCGGTCGGATTCGCATGCCAGTATTTTACTATTCGAGCTCACTAGATTTGGGTTATTCATATAACTGGATTCGCCCACCAGCCGAAGTATATAACCTATTCACCACTAGCTTGGAAGGAATGAGTGTCGATTACGATATTTCGATTGGAGATTGGTATGGTACGGCGACGGGTTATTACGGCGAAACCAGTGGTGTTGATCCAGAAACCCAATCGATTGTTGAGTTTGAAAGCATTTTGGGCGGCATAATAGCATTGGAGCGGGGGAGTCTGACATTACGTGGTTCCTATTCTGTCGATGACAACGTTTCTATTGTTCGTACATTTTATAATCCTCTCGTGGCAGGGTATGTTACTCAAGAATTCGAACTTCCCCTTACGTTTGCATCCGGTTCTGCCATTTATGATAACGGTACGGTTATGTTAGGGAGTGAGGTTACCTCGACAAAATTCAAAAACAATCTTAACAATGATGAATCTGCCTGGTATGTGACCGGAGGCGTTCGTTTGGGGTCATTTACTCCGCACGTTACCTATTCCTCATTCAAGCAAAAGTCTACTGCTGCGGACACTTCATTGGTTTTTATACCTGGTCAAGCAGGTATTAAAGTATCTGATTACCCGCAGGATATCAGTGCAATAACGGCAGGAGTTCGTTGGGACTTCGACATTGCTGCTGCTATTAAGGTTGAGTACACCAATCGAACCGATAATACCGCAGAGCCGGCGATACTTGAGGGGCTGTGGTCTCCATTTGGTGATGCACAGGTTCTTTCTGTATCTGTTGATGTTGTTTTTTAAGGAGTCGATGACATGAGAAAAAATATGATTATTAAAAGAGTCATCGCGACCACACTTTTTTGTTTGTCCTTGATAGGATTGGCATCCGCCGATTTGTTGGTCATTGTTCACCCAGAGAACACCAATACGATTGACGCGAGATTTGTCAAAAACCTGTATCTGGGCAAGGAAAATCAGTTTGACAATGGTGACGATGCTGAAGCGTTGATGTTGGATGACAACAATGAGTTAACTGAGTTATTTCTGAAAGAAATTGTAAATCAGAAACCAGTTCAATTTAAGCGACTCTGGTCCAAGGCGTTGTTCACTGGAAAAGGAACGCCGCCGCAAGTTCTGGCCAGCAGCGCTGACGTTCTGCGTTTGGTCATGAGTAACCCAACCATGGTCGGGTACATCGACTCTGAAGCGTATACCAATGACGTTCGTGCGGTTCTGCGCATTAAAACGAAGTAAACCTACTCAAGTCGTCGAACGCCAGTTCGACGACTTCTTGATACTAATTTCCTTTCAACAATTGCCAAGCCTCTTGAATGGCGCGAAACCGTTCTTCTTCACCCCCCTTGTCCGGATGATGTTGTTGTACCAATTGACGGTAGCGTTTACGTTGTTCATCTTTTGATTCATGCCCGGTGAGCCCCAGCGTCGCTAAGGCGTCAGGTTGATGTTGGTATGCTGCCATGGCCTGCCAGAATCCGCTGAGCAACTCGTCGACACTGTGTTTGCTTTCTTTATTCAGGTTATTCAGATCCAGGTAGTAATCGCGAACGGTATCATGCAGTGACAGTTGATTGCGGTCGAACGAGTGTGTCGGTCGTTTGCAGATGTTTATGCTGTCTATAACCAGTTGCCACTGGCCGGATTCGCTGTATTGCTGTTGTAAGACATAGAGGCAGTGGCGCAGAAAAAAATGATGTTGGAACAGCAGGAGGGTGTCGGATAAATCCGGTTTCGGGTAAAGGTCTTGATGTCGCGTGTCCAGCTCAACAATCAGATCATACTCGCGAATACCGTCCGGGTATTCGCTGAGCAATGAATCCAACGTCGCAATGAGCCGTTGGTCCGTATTGACCGATCTCAAACCCTTGCCAGCTCCATGACCATTACATGACTTTGCTTGGCTTTAATCAGGCGACTGTCTTCAGACACATTTGCGGTTTCCACACAAAACATTTTTTTGTATTCATCGGCGTGAAAGTGACTGAGTGTTTTGGCTTTTTCGACCCAGGGATTCCAGATAACCAAGGAGCGACTGCCCAGACGGGACAGTTTGATATTGTCTTCGCCCAGACCAGAGAGGCCGAGTGGTCCACCAGCTTCCGCCACCACCCAATCTGTTTCACGGTCAAAACGAAAGTCGCTGGGTACATAATGGTTTGAGTTGGTCAGTTTATCGAGATAACAGGCGCCCGCAATGCCATGTAACCGGACGTCGTTAATATTCTGGCAGCGAAAATAGGTATGCAATGCCTGACTGATCAGAAAGGGAGTTTCGCCCAGGTTCGCCGTCGTTAATGAAACCAGTAAGGTTTCGCCAATACTGGCTAACAGTTCAACACGTGCTACACGAGGGAAGTCAGGGTCGGAGCCATCTGTTTCGAGCCAGAATTTAATTTCTGTCCGATCGTCCGTGTCGGCCACAATGTCATAGGCCCAAACTTTATCGCGCACAAAACCATGCGCCGGGGCTGAAGCGTTGTGAGAATGCGCACCAAACCAAGGCCAGCAAACCGGAATGCCACCGCGTATTGGCTGACCTTCAACAAAGGTTTCAGCGTCAGACACAAAAAGCAAATTTGTGGAATCAACAGGTGTGTATTCAAACAGATGTGCGCCCTGAAGGGCAATGGTTGCACTGGCACTGCGGTTCTGAATGCGCAATACATCGAGTTCGTTCAATGTACTGAGGGTGACTTGGGGGCTGATGTGTTGTTCGGTCATAAGGTAGCTAAATATTGTGTTATGGATTCATGAGCCCTAGTTTGCCATTGTGCGGGCAAAACATACACTGGCATGGGTTCGCCGGGAATGCGAAATTGGGCTGGTAGGTGGTTGTTGCCGTCGGTTTCCGGTTTATTGCGCAACCAGTCAGCTTTTTTCAGTGCTTGCCAGTTCAGGTCGGTGAATGCATCCGGCGCGATTCGCCAGTAAGACAATTCCGCTTCCGGGTTTAACTGCCAGGGCGTGCCTGCAATGACTGACCCGGAAATTTTTTCAGAAGGCTGATGTTCTGCAACGTACAAGCGACCGGGCATCCAGAGTGCGTGTCGATCGGGGTAGGGTAAGCCGGAAGGCCAGCATTCCAGCTCACGGGCTATTTGAGGCAGTTGCAATTGATGGTGGTACAACCGGTTCAATTTCTGATGAAAAAAATCCTTTAAACCAGCCCCGACCCAAGCTAGCTCGGGTGTATTGATCTCAGGTACCTGAAGGTAAAATTTGAGCGCCAATTCAAGGTGGATGATTTCATCGGTACGTGTGTCCTTGACCAGTAAATCCAATTCGCCAAGCGTGGTTTTATCGTCTCGGATGACGTGGTTTTCAGCCAGTATTTGAAAATCCGGGTGGGTCGCAAATAAGATGCCAACCAGTGTTTCAAAATAATGCCCTAATTTGCCCTGATAGGCCTTCGTTAAAGCTGCGATATCTAAGCTAATCGATTGAAAATCAAGCGTTTTTAATCTTTCTGGCGACCATAACAGGGGGTGTTCAGCGAGCAGTGAAGGGGCGTTTACAATCCAGTGCAGGTCTTTGTGGATTGCCTGCTTAAGCAGGTGTTCGTTCATGGGCATTCCTCTGATATGCTTACCCTCATGCCCGCAATTTATAATCAGGCTTAAATATGACCACCACGACGCTCGCCGAGAATTTCAACCAGATTGGCATTATCGGCCGGCTTGAGAGCCGAAGTGTTGAGCAATCTGTGCTGCGTTTACTGCAGTTATTGCAACAGCATAACAAACAATACTGCATTGAACAGTCTCTGGCGGATGCCATGGATGTGCTCGATTGCCCTGCGAGAGATCGTCAGTCACTGGGGCAGTGGGCCGATCTGATCGTTGTCGTCGGTGGTGATGGCACCTTTTTGGGAGCGGCCCGAGATGTCGCTCGCTATGAGGTTCCGATGCTGGGTATTAACCGCGGCCGTTTGGGTTTTCTCACTGACATTATGCCATCGGAAATGGAAACCGGATTGGCAGATGTTTTTCGCGGTGAATTTCAACTGGAAGATCGTTTTTTGCTGCAGGCAAAGATTATTCGCAACGGAGATGTCGTTGCTCAGGATTGCGCGTTGAATGATGTTGTCTTGCATCCCGGTCAATCAATCCGAATGATTGAGTTCGACTTATTTATAGATGATCAGTTTGTCTACAGTCAAAAATCTGATGGTCTGATCGTGTCGACACCTACTGGGTCCACCGCCTATGCACTTAGTGCCGGTGGTCCTCTAATGCACCCAAACATGCATGCGCTGGTTTTAGTGCCTATGTTCCCGCACAGTCTCAATAACCGGCCGATTGTGGTGGGTGCTCAGGCGCAACTCTGCATTCGTATCGGTCATAAAAATACCTTGCCACCACACGTCAGTCTGGATGCCCAGAATCACCTGGAGCTGGCGCACGGCGATGAGCTGCATATCAGTAAGTACCCGCAAACAGTCAAGCTTATCCATTTAAAAGGGCACAACTATTTTGAAACCTGCCGGACCAAGCTCGGCTGGGGAAACCGCATAGAAAATTTGGAACGGGAATCTGACCAATGAATTTTGATGAGTTAGCCAAGAACATGACGCCCGATATTTACAGTCGGCTGCGTGAATCGATTGAATTGGGACGATGGCCGACAGGACAGGCGTTGACGCAAGAACAAAAAAAACTGTGTCTGGAGGCCGTGATTAAATACGAAATAAGCAATGACATTGCCATGGAGCAGCGCACGGGCTACATCGCTGACGGCTGCAAATCGACAACGGAAACCATTCCCTCAGTTACAGTAACTGATGAGGCAAGTTCATGAAAACCATGGATCTGTTTGCATCCGAGCATGACCATAGCAATGAAATTACCGGTGTCGTCCGGAAAATGACCACCCAATGGTTAAGTGGTCAGCCGGTGCAATATCGGTTGCCCATCGGCACTCAGAGCATCGATTTAAATGCCAGATTAGGTCAGCCGATACGGTTACAGCATACCGGTCAAATTTTTTGTTTGCATTGCGGGGAGCTGACCAATAAGAGTTTTGGGCAAGGCTATTGTTACAAGCATTTTATGGCACTGGCGCAAAACGATGCCTGCATCATGTCTCCGGAATTATGCCACTACGATCAGGGCACTTGCCGAGAACCGGCTTGGGGCGAATCGAGCTGTATGCAAACGCATTACGTATACTTGTCTAATGCCAGTTCGTTAAAAGTGGGTATTACCCGGGGTGGCCAAATCCCCACTCGCTGGGTTGATCAGGGGGCGACACAGGCATTAACGATTGCCCGCGTTTCTACCCGGCAACTCGCTGGTTTTGTCGAAGTTGTATTCAAGAAGCATGTTGCGGACAAAACCAATTGGCGCACCATGTTAAAGGGCTCCGCCGACGTATTGCACATGGCGCATGAACGTGACCGTCTGTTTGCGTTAGCCAAGGATGACCTGGATACACTGGTATCTAAGCACGGGCTAGTCGCCATTCAACTGTTAACCCACGGAGATGTCTTTAATCTGGAATTCCCGGTGACCCAGTACCCGGAAAAAGTGGCCAGCTTTAATTTTGATAAAGACCCGACGGTTGAAGGTGTGTTGTTAGGAATGAAAGGACAGTATCTCATTCTGGATACGGGTGTCATCAATGTCCGTCGTTTTGGCGGCTACGAACTCAGTGTTGGTTAGTCAACAGAGCGTCAGCCCATCAATTATTAATAACATTACTCACAATAATAAAAATTACTTTTGGAAAATCTCATGAGAACAGAAACACCGGTAACTATTCGCCTGAAAGACTATAAACAACCCGATTATTGGATTCGACACGCCGAGCTAACAATCCGCATATTTGATCACTTTACCCAAGTCGAGTCACACCTGACCATTGAGCAAAACGGCACTGGGCATTTGCCTCCGTTGGTTCTTGATGGTGTCGAGCAGGATATTAAAGAAATCGAACTCGACGGTGAGTTGGTGGAAAATTTTTCCTACGAAAATGACCGGCTTACGGTTCAACCGGTAAAAAGCCACTTTGTGTTTAAAGCGGTCACGCACATAAACCCGAATGAAAACACATCACTGGAAGGCTTGTATAAGTCTGGCACGATGTACTGTACCCAATGTGAAGCCGAAGGTTTCCGTAAAATTACGTTCTATCTGGACCGCCCGGATGTGATGGCAACCTTTACAACGCGGCTTGAAGCAGACAAAGCGCTTTACCCCGTGTTGTTGTCGAACGGAAACCCTATCGATCAGGGGGATTTAGGTGATAACCGTCATTTTGCCGTTTGGGATGACCCGTTTGTTAAACCTGCCTATCTGTTCGCCGCAGTGGCGGGTGATTTAGCGCGTCAGGACGATACATTCGTGACCCAAAGTGGGCGAGAAGTGTCCTTACGAATCTTTGCAGAACACCACAATGCGCACAAAACACAGTTTGCATTAGAATCGCTGAAGCGATCCATGAAGTGGGATGAAGAGCGTTTCGGTCGCGAATATGATCTGGATATTTTCATGATTGTGGCCAGCGACTTTTTCAACATGGGTGCCATGGAAAACAAAGGGCTGAATATTTTCAACAGTGCCGCAGTGTTGGCCTCTGAAGAAACGTCCAGCGATGATCGGTTTGATCGAATTGAAGCCATTGTGGCGCATGAATACTTTCACAACTGGAGTGGTAACCGTGTCACTTGTCGGGATTGGTTTCAGCTGTCGTTAAAAGAAGGCTTTACGGTGTATCGTGACGCGGAATTCACATCCGACATGCATGATCGTACCGTTAAGCGTATAAAAGATGTTATGTTTCTCAAGAACCATCAGTTTCCGGAAGACGGTGGTCCCAGTGCACATCCAGTGCAACCGCAGGAATACATTGAGATCAATAATTTCTATACAGTCACGGTTTATGAAAAGGGCGCTGAAGTTGTTGGCATGCTGCATACCTTGGTCGGGGATAAACTGTTCCGAAAAGGCAGCGATCTCTATTTTGAACGATTTGACGGGATGGCCGTCACGACCGATGATTTTGTCGCCTGCATGACAGAAGTCAGCGGTCAGGATTTTACGCAATTTAAACGTTGGTATACACAGGCTGGCACACCAACGGTTCGCGTGACCGAGCACTACGATGCGGAAAATCAACAGTACAAACTTGCCTTCCAACAGCATTGCAAGCCAACGCCAGGTCAGACAGAGAAGCTTCCCTTTGTTATTCCCGTACGCATGGCGCTGCTCAATTCTGAGGGGCAAGACATGCCGATAACCTGCGACGGCGAGTTTAATGAGCAAACGCAAGTGCTGACGTTGCGTGAAACAACCACCGAAGTGGTTTTCAGCAACGTATCGGAAAAACCCGTTGCGAGTTTGTTTCGCGACTTTTCCGCCCCGGTTCGTGTTCATTTCGAACAGTCACAGGAAGATCGCTTGCTACTGGCTTTACGAGATGGCAATGCATTCAATCGCTTTGATGCTGTGCAGAATATCTACCTGAAAGAAATGTTGGCACTGTTGAATCAACCGGAACAGGGCGTATCTGAAGTCATAGATCAAATTGTAAAAGCCAGTATAGAAGATGCTGACCTGTCTAATGCGATGAAGTCCGTGATGCTGACCTTGCCTTCGTATCAACTGTTGATGGATAACGTGGACGTAGTCGATCCTCAGCGGTTAATTGCCGCGCGTGAAACTTTGAAAAAACATCTTGCGGTCCAGTTTGCTGAGCAATGGGCGGCGATGACTCAGTCGCTCGCGAGTGCGGATGATTATCAGTTCAATGCCGAAGAAGCAGGGCGCCGTGAGTTGCAGGGCTTGGCTTTGAGTTATTGGGTGAATAGCGGTTCTGACGATGCCTTGTCCTATGCCGAAGCTCTGTACCGGGCGGCCCACAATCAAACTGACCGATTAAACGGTCTCAGGGCAGTCTTAGAGTCGGATGAGACGGAGCGCCAACAGGCATTGTTAGGGCACTTCTATCGGCATTGGCATAATGATACCCAGATGATTGAAACCTGGTTGTCGATGCAGGCAACAGCCGATGGGGTCACTGTAGAGCAGTTGCATAGTCTGATGGAACACGAAGCGTTTGATATCAAAAATCCCAATAAGGTTCGCAGTGTCGTTGGTGGCTTTGCGATGAATTTTAAATCATTTCATGACGAACAGGGGGCAGGGTATCAGTTTGTGGCGGATATGATTGTGAAGTTAAATGCCATTAACCCACAGATCGCCGCTCGCTTTGTCAAAGTGCTGGAGAGCTGGCGTAAATTCACCCCTATGCGCAGCGAACAGATGCAAGCTGCATTGACGTCCATCCTTGCTGCGTCGGATCTATCGCCCGATGTATTGGAGTTGACTCAAAAAGCACTGGCCTGATCCGTCAGACCAAAACCGGTTTCCTGGCCCGCTTCGGTAGGCTAAAAACCGGTTGGCTCGTTGTATTGTTGGAACTATTAGGGTCACGTTGCGGTTTAGGTTTATAAGGCGACTTTGTCTGACCACGCCCAGCCGCATAGTTCGGTCTGGTTGCCGTTGCTTATGTTTGGAGCCTTATTGCTGATAGGCTCCATTTGATTGACTTGATGCACGTCAAGTCACTGGTTTTTGTGACCTTTATCACTGTAGAAGGATGTCGGACTGGTCAATACTGGTCTGAAAATTAAACTAAAAAAATGGAGACAGGTATGTCGAATCCCACCATGAACTCATTTCTAGATATTTTTGCTGCCCCCAATAACGTGTTTGATCGAATTCGCGAAAAAACTCTGTCGGCTTGGTTGCCGTTGGTGATTATCCTTGTGGCGACGATTGCTGTCTTTGGCTGGTATTTTATGACCGTTGATATGTTTCAATTTATGGAAACATCCATGAAAATGTCCGGTCAGGCCCCAACCAATGAAGAGCTTGATACTGTCATGCAGGGAGAGGGCGTTATTCGTATCATCTCCGTTGCGTCGGCCGGTATTGGCTCCTTGGTTGTCTACTTGATTCTGGCGTTATTTTTCTTTCTTGCCGCGACGTTGATTGCTGAAGAGAAATTTTCCTTTGGTCAATTTCTTTCTATAGTTTCCTGGGGAAGCTTACCCGGGTTAATCACCGTATTAAGCGCCGCTATTACTTACGCATTGGCTAGCGATTTTATTTATGTTACCTCACTGGATATGACTTCTTTGGCCAGTTTGTTGGGCATGCAGATGGATGCACCGAATTATGATGTGGCCTCGGGGATGTCGTTGGGCAGTATCTGGAGTTATGTGCTGTATGGCATGGGGTTTATCCGCTTAACCCGCTGTAGCATTACGACGGGGGTCATTGTTGCCATTATCCCTCCCGCTCTGCAATACGGTTTGATCTATTTACTGTAAGGGGGTGCTATGAAAAAACTACTGTTGGTGCTGGTAATCGTGGCTGCGGTTGTTGCGCTGAGTGTTGTTAACCGGCAACAAGGTGAAACTGCCGTTGAAACCGTGCAGGTCTTTGATGTCATTGAGCAACCCATTGAGTCTACTGTGTTGGCAACCGGTAAGTTGACCTATGGCGATGAACGTCGAGTTCGTTCCGAAGTGAATGCGCGAGTCTTGCTGGTGGATGTCGAAGAAGGGGAGCGTGTTTCCAAAGGTCAGGTGTTGGTCACGCTAAATCGTGAAGATTTTGAAACGGAAGTCAATAACCAGAAGACCAACGTGAATTTGCGTCGCATTGATATCGAGCGTGCGAAATTGCAAATTGAAAGTCTCGCTATACAGAAAGACCGGCAATTGAAATTGTTTGAGCAAAAGGCTGCTCAGGCCACAACGCTGGAAGATCTGCAGAATCAGATTGATCTGGCCAATGTGAACCTGAAAATGCAACAGCAGTTGCTGGAGCAAAGTGAATACAATTTGCAGCAGGCGCAAAATCGCTTGGCAAAAACCGTCATTAAGTCTCCAGTCGATGGATTGGTCAGTGCGCTGGATATCAAAGAAGGCGAAATGGCGATCGCCGGTGGTGCCGATGTACCCTTGTTGACATTGGTGGATCCGAGCCAGATTTATTCTGAGGTTGACGTGGATGAGGCTGATATCGGCAATGTCGAGATCGGGCAACCGGTAAGAGTGTTCGCTGTTGCCTATTTGGATACGCCTTTACAAGGAAAGGTCACCAACATCGCGACCAGTGCCCGTCAGGTTCCTGGCAAAAACTCTCTGGTATTTCCCGTGGAAGTGGAAATAGCCGCACAGAACGAGGTAGTGCTGCGGCCGGGAATGAGTACCCGTGCCGAAATACTGAACCGAACTGAAAGTAGTTATCCATTGGTACCTATCGAGGCCATTCAGGATGGTGGTGTCGGCGCCGAAGACACGTATCAGGTGTTTGTTGTGGCCGATGGCGTCGCCAAACTGGTGGAAGTGACCCTTGGGCCGCAGGATGATCGCTTTCAAGCCGTGCTGACCGGTTTAAGCGAGGGTGATCAGGTTATTACGGGTCCTTATCGGATTCTTCGTACTCTCCAGGACGGGGATAGTGTAGCGGTGGAAGCGAGCGATGACGACTCCAGTTCTGATTAGTCTGAAGGGGATCAGCCGAACCTATCGCATGGGTGGTGAAACATTGCATGCATTGGACGGCGTTGATCTTGATATTTTGACAAACGATTATGTGGCCATCATTGGTTCCAGTGGGTCCGGTAAATCGACGATGATGAACATCATGGGCTGTCTGGATACGCCCAGCGCCGGTCAGTATACCTTAGACGGTGAAGCAGTCAGTGAGATGACTGGCAAGCAGTTAGCTTCTGTCAGAAACCGGAAAATCGGCTTCATTTTTCAGAGCTTCAATTTATTGCCACGGGTCGACGCTTTACACAATGTGATGCAGCCATTGGTGTACCAACAGGTGAGTTACCGAAAACGGAAAAAACGCGCTGAAGAAATGTTGGAACGGGTTGGTTTGGCCGGCCGAATGGGACACCAACCCAACGAATTGTCGGGTGGCCAGCGGCAACGGGTGGCTATTGCCAGAGCTCTGGTCACTGCGCCTTCCATTTTATTGGCTGATGAACCAACCGGAAACCTGGACAGCGCAACGACCGTCGATATTCTGAATTTGTTTGATGAGTTACATCGTGAAGGGCAGACCATCATCATGGTTACCCATGAGCCGGATATCGCTGATCGATGTCATCGGCAAGTACGGTTGAAAGACGGTCAGGTGATTGAAGATGTTCGCTCAGGTCAGCCGACCAACAGCAGCTTATAGGTATCGCTATGTTTATTTTTCTGGAAGCCTTTCGCTCCGCAATGCGCGCCATATCCGCCAGCAAAATGCGCAGTTTTTTAACTTCGCTGGGCATTATCATTGGCGTCGCCAGTATTATTGCCGTTGTGTCGTTGGTTCAGGGTCTTGAGGACTCCATTACCAGTCAGTTTGAAGGCTATGGTTCCAATTCGCTGTTCATTCAACAGCGACGTGACAATTACGGTCGACTGATCGGGGATTTAACCGACGACGATCTGATTAAATTGAGGGGCATCGATGGTATCGCAGCCATCTCGCCGCAAACCTTTGTATTTGAATACAATGGCGTTCATTACGAAGGGACTCAGCACTCGGCGGACGTTGTCGGAGTCATGCCGGATTTCTCTGAAATGGATAACTCTTATCCTGAAATTGGCCGTTTTATTAATACAGCCGACGCCAACAGTCGCAAAAAAGTGGCGGTCATCGGCCCAAAAGTTCGTGACGAATTGGGCATGCCGGAAAACCCCATAGGCGAATTTATTCAATACGGTCCACATTGGTTGAAAGTGATCGGCGTGCTTGAGAGCAAAGGCCAGATGATGGGGCAAGATCTGGATAATTACGTTTATATTCCCTATCCAACTGCTGTAGGCATTATGGGCTATCAGGCTCAGCCATTTGTCATTTTTGTGGCCCGGGTAGCTGATGTTGACCGCATTGACGCCATTACCGAACGGGTACGTTCAACATTGCGACGAAATCACGGCTTGCGCGCGGACGACGAAAACGACTTCAACATTCAAAGTTCCGATCAGGTCTTGCAATCGATCGGTCAGATTACGCAGATCATAACCTGGGTCTTTGGTGGCATTGTGGGGATCAGTCTGTTGGTCGGCGGTATCGGAATCATGAATATTATGCTGGTCTCCGTCACTGAACGTACAAGGGAAGTGGGCATTTGTAAGGCATTGGGTGCGACGAGAGCGGACATATTGCTGCAATTTCTACTGGAGGCAGTCATTATCAGTCTGATTGGTGGTGTTGTCGGGTTAGCGCTCGGTTACGGACTTGGCGCAGGCGTTGCCAACTTGATACCTAATTTTCCACCTTCGGAAGTACCCTTTTGGGCCATTATGTTGGCACTTGGTTTTTCGTCCGGCGTGGGCATCGTCTTTGGGATTCTGCCAGCGGCAAAAGCGGCGCGGCTCGACCCGATTGATGCATTACGTTACGAGTAAGGCGACTTCAGTGTCCTGAGTCAGAGGTTCGCTTGAATGTCGCGCCCGAAGGGAGCTCATGGAAAACACGATTACGGCGTTGCTCTTCTTGAAAAGATCTCGATATTCTCTACAAAGAGCGCCTTGTACTATCGCTTACCATGAGCTCTGAAACGCTACGAACTTCCGACTCATGGCACTAGTGTGAGTCGCTTTTCAATACACCCAAAATCAAGCTTGCGAATCCCGGTAAATTCATTATATTAGTTAAATCTAATTTAAAGGGTGCTGGGTTATGCTCAAACCAAAACATGTGCGCTTAATTCAATCAATATTGATGTCTGTTCTGATGGTGACCATCATGACCGCGGTGATTACCGCTGCGAATACGGGGATCGATAGCCAGTTTTTAAGCCGATGGCTTCACGCTTGGATGGTGGCATGGCCCATTGCGTTTGCCGTTATTTTAATCTTTGGTGTGAAAGTACAGAAACTATCGATGACCCTTTGCGGTGCAGTGCCGCCAAAACCGACAGATCGATAGGCGGGTTACCGTTCAGATAACCCTGTTGTTTAGCTGGCTAAACGCTTAATGAGATACTCCGAAATACTGCATTTTTCGGCTTCGGCCTTTTTGATGAGTATTTGTGCGACCCGCTCATCCAGTTGAATCGGAATTTGTCGCGGAGCAACCTTTGGATCTGTTTTGGCTTTTTGTTGGGCTTTGTCTTTTTTGAACTCTGTCAAAGCCCGTTTGATTTCTTCTTTTCTACTTTTTGGTAAAAAATAATCCGTCCAATCGACAAAATCGCGATGATCTTTTATTCGTTTCATGGCGCGAACAGCATCGTCTCGAACGTCACCCCAGTTATGAATACGGGTGTTCATATAGGCCAGTATCCATTGTTCATCGACGGTTAATTGCATGGTCATACCCTTACGTGTTGAATGGCTCTAGTGTCTTGAGTTAGAAGTTCGCATGTATTCAGCGCGCCATTCATGTTCTATAGCTAGGTGTGTCTCGCAGTCAATGGTTGTTCCATTGGCAAGAGACAGAAAGATGCTAGAGAGCTTGAATGTCGTGCCCGAAGGGTGCTCATGGGAAACACTATAACGGCGTTGCTCTTTTTGAAAAGATCTCGATATTCTCTACAAAGAGCGCCTTGTACCTGCGCTTCCCATTAGCTCTGCATCTATTCGAACTTCCGACTCAGGTCACTAGTATCTGCCTGTTTAAGCGGCAAGCAATAGGGCTTAACAGCTGTTTGATCGAAAGTGAGATCTGCTTCCGCGGTTCTTTGTAAAAATGTGATCAAGTCTCTGTTTCCAGTGTGCGTTAGGTTTACTTCATCAAGCCTCTTTCCTTGATAGTTTTTCACTACAGATCGAATAGAATTAATAAATAAGTCATTATGTTTATTTAATCGGGGTTTGGCGTATGCTTTGTATGCATTTCGAAGAAAAGGAGGATGCAGATGAATATTGAACATACCAACATGACGGTTCGGAACATTGACGCAACAACCCGATTTTTGCGCGCGGTTTACCCAGATATAAAGATCAGAGGCAAGGGACCTCGTCAAAACGGGGGCATTTGGCAGCATGTAGGGACGCAAACCCAATACATCGCCCTGCAGCAGGACCAAGAACCTTCCGTGTCAACCCGACGGGATTATTACGATCTGGGTATAAATCACGTCGGCTTTGTTGTTGAAGACCTGGCTGTCATTACTGAGCGCCTGCTGGCCTTGGGATACCGCAAAAATGACATGGGTGTTGAAAATGAGGGTCGACATTCGGAGTACTTTGTCGATGAGTCAGGAATCGAGTGGGAGCTGGTGGAGTATAAATCCGACGACCCATCCGTTCGAAATAATTACACACAATAGGAGGATCGGTAATGACATTACACTTGCGCAGAGATATCGGGTTATCAGGCTACTCAGATAGACAGACCGCGCGTTGTCCACACCGGCGTCAGTCGATTTACGATTGGTTACTGAAGCATTTGCGCGTAATTCATGAGGCTATGGTTTGGCGACGGACACCGACAATGTCTTGTTGATAGCATTGGACAGGGGGCAAGCCCCTGTCCGCCAGGTTACAGTTATCCGGGGTTGACCGGGTGTGCCCACAAATCGTATTCGTCAGCGTCTTCTACTTCTACGGTTAGAATATCACCGGGTTTCAGGTGTGTCTGATTGTCGAGAAAGACCTGGCCGTCGATGTCTGGAGCGTCGGCTTTCGAACGCGCCACAGCGCCTTCTTCGACCACTTCATCGACAATCACTTCAATCTGAGTGCCTACTTTTGCCTGTAACCGGGCCGCGCTGATTCGTTGCTGGACTTCCATGAATCGATCATAGCGCTCTTGCTTCACCGCTTCGTCTACATGGTTTGGTAGTTCAGCGGATTTTGCACCGTCAACATTGGAGTATTTGAATGCGCCCACTCGATCCAATTGAGCTTCTTCCATGAAATCCAGAAGCATCTGGAAATCATCTTCCGTTTCCCCTGGAAAGCCCACGATAAAGGTCGATCTCAGCGTAATATCCGGACAGATTTCACGCCATTTATGAATGCGGTGCAGTACTTTCTCGGCATGGGCTGGACGTTTCATCGCTTTCAAAACCGAAGGGCTGGCGTGTTGGAACGGAATATCCAGATAAGGCAATATTTTGTTTTCTGCCATCAGCGGAATAATCTCGTCCACATGCGGGTAGGGGTAGACGTAATGCATTCGTACCCAGGCGTCCATTTGGCCTAACTCTTCACACATTTCTTTCATGCGGGTTTTAATGGTCCGACCTTTCCACATGTCTTCACGATATTTGGTATCGACACCGTACGCACTGGTGTCCTGTGAAATAATCAGCAATTCTTTGGTGCCATTCTTCACCAGGTTCTCAGCTTCAGTCAGTACTTGGCTGATAGGGCGACTGACCAGATCACCACGAAATGAAGGAATAATGCAGAAAGTGCAGCGGTGATTGCAGCCTTCGGATATTTTTAAGTACGCATAATGTTTTGGCGTCAGCTTAATACCGGTATTGGGCACCAACGAGGTATACGGGTCGTGTCGGGGTGGTACAACGTCGTGAACCTGTTTGACGACAGCCTCATAGGCATGCGGCCCGGTCACCGACAAAACGTTGGGGTGCACTTCTCGGATGTCGTTTTCTTTGGCACCCAGACAACCGGTGACCAAAACTTTGCCATTTTCAGCCAATGCTTCACCAATGGTGTCGAGAGATTCCTGCACCGCAGAGTCAATGAAGCCGCAGGTATTGACGATAACGACATCGGCGTTCTCATAACTGGGGACGATGTTGTAACCCTCTGACCGCAGCTGCGTAATGATACGTTCGGAGTCGACGGTGTTTTTCGGGCAACCGAGGCTGATGAAGCCTACGTTTCCAGGGGCATCGAGCGTATGGCCGTCCGATACGTCAAAGATGTTGATGATGTTATCCTGGCTCATAGGGACCTCGGTTATTTTCAGGGTGCGCTATTGTAGCGATTCAAACCCTAAGCTCAACTTTTATACGCAGCTCTTCAGTTTAGTCACTGGTTCCGTGGGCGTGCTCGCGAAATTGACCCGGTGTCACACCGTACCAGCGTTTAAAAGCCCGTTGGAACGCATTTGGGTTGCTAAAACCCAGTAAATAAGCGACTTCGCCCAGCGTGTATTGGCGGTCTTTCAAATAAATACTGGCCAGAGCCTGTCGTGTCTGGTCGAGTAGGGCAGTGAATCCGGTGTTTTCCTGCTTGAGCTTGCGGCGCAGAGTCCATACCGGTAGGTCCAGGCGATTCGCCACTTCCTCAAGACTCAGGTTATCACTTTGCAGCAATGGTGTTATTTCGTGCATCACGCGCTCTTGCAAGCTCAGCTGTTGGCGTGCGGTTGCCAGTTGCGCGTCACACACCTCTCGGACTTCCAGATAAGCAACCGGGTTGTGCAGAATCGGTCTGCCCAGCAAATCCTGTGTTTTATAAACAAGTGCGTTTCGCGGCTGATTGAATTTAACAGGACATTGAAAAAACGACTCATAGTGATTGGCATAGGCCGGAGGCGGAAACTCGATTTGCACCGCCATCGGCCGCAGTGGTTGTGCACTGAGTTGCTGCACCAATTTGTGTTCAATCGCCAGCGCCATGTCGACAATAAAGTAGTTGAAATCGTTGTAAGGGCTAATTGAGTAAAACTCAGCCACACTGACGTTTTTTTCTTGGTAAAAGGAGGATTGGCCGCGCACATTCTTACTGCTGAGTGACTCGTATGTCACGATATCAGACAGGCCCTGCAACACGGAATTGGCACTGGCAGCACTGAAGCCCGTCATGCCCATCAGTGAAAGACGAGCCTGTTCCGCCATCTGCAGCCCAAGAGTTGGGCATTGCCCCAAATGAATCAAGGTGTGGCCCAACCGCATGAATTTGGGAATACTGATTCGGGCATTCGGTTGGCGAAGCAGTTGGTTGGTCAATCCGAACTGATGTTCAGTCTCAGAAGTGTCCAAACCCTGGTTTTCGGCTGTATCGAGCATCAGGTTGACGTAACGGACGGAGATATCGCCAAGTGTGATTGTCATTTTCGGGTAGTTAATTGTTATTTAAAGGTATTGTTGCATTGTAGCCATACGTCTACTGTTAGCAACAAATAACATAAACAACGAATTGGAAACCTTTATGTCTTCGCAACCGTATCCTCACCTGTTATCGCCACTAGACCTTGGTTTTACCCAATTGCGCAACCGCGTATTGATGGGGTCAATGCACACCGGCTTGGAAGAGCGCCCTCAGGGGTTCGAACGTCAGGCGGCCTATTTTAAAGCACGCGCCGAAGGTGGCGTTGGTTTGATCGTCACCGGGGGTATTGGTCCTAACACGGAAGGTGTTGGTGTGCAGGGTGGTGCCATTCTGGTCAACGAGGAGCAGGTTGCGCAGCACAAGATCGTTACGGATGCCGTACATGAAGTAGACGGTGCAAAGATCTGTATGCAGATATTGCACACGGGGCGTTATGCCTATAACCCAACGTTAGTTGCCCCGTCGGCCATTCAGGCACCAATTAACCCATTCAAACCCAAAGAACTCGACGCTGAAGGCATCGAAAAGCAAATAAACGACTTCGTCACCTGTGCCAGCCTGGCTCAGAAAGCGGGTTATGACGGTGTTGAGATCATGGGGTCAGAAGGTTACTTCCTGAATCAATTCATTTGTAAGCGTACGAATCATCGCACGGATGAATGGGGCGGCAGTTATGAAAACCGGATTCGCTTGCCAATTGAAGTTGTACGTCGTGTCCGCGAAGCCGTCGGTGATCAGTTCATCATAATTTATCGACTGTCGATGCTTGACCTGGTTGAAGAGGGCAGCACCTGGCAGGAAGTCGTGCAATTGGGTAAAGCGATCGAACAGGCGGGTGCGACATTGATCAATACCGGTATTGGTTGGCATGAAGCCCGGGTGCCGACTATTGCGACCTGCGTGCCGCGCGCGACCTTCGTGAAGATAACACAGCGAATGAAACAGGAATTGTCGGTACCGCTGATTACCACGAACCGGATTAATTCACCGGAAGTGGGCGAAGATATCATTGCTTCAGGCACTGCCGATATGGTGTCCATGGCCCGTCCGATGTTGGCAGATGCAGATTTTGTCAAAAAAGCGATGGCCGACAAGGCCGACGAAATCAACACCTGTATTGCCTGTAATCAGGCTTGTCTGGATCACGTATTTTCCGGTGGTGAAGTATCCTGTTTGGTGAACCCTTACGCCTGTAACGAAACCCGATTAATTAAAACGGCGACGGCTGAGCCGAAGCGAGTGGCTGTTGTCGGCGCCGGTCCGGCGGGCTTGGCTTTCGCCACAACCGCAGCGGAAAGAGGCCATCAGGTTGTCTTGTTTGATGCGGCGGATAAGATTGGCGGTCAGTTCAACATTGCCAAACAGATCCCCGGCAAAGAAGAGTTTTATGAAACGCTGCGGTATTTCGAATCACAATTGAAGAAGTTCAACATCGAAGTTTGTTTAAACCAGCGGGTGAGCGCTGATCAGTTGCGCGAACAAGGTTTTGAACATGTCATATTGGCAACCGGTATTGTCCCTCGTGATCTGGACATTCCCGGTGTTGATCACCCGAAAGTATTGAACTATCTGGATGTGCTACGCGATAAAAAATCCGTTGGTAAAAAAGTCGCAATCATTGGCGCCGGAGGCATTGGTTTCGACACCGCCGAATATCTGGTTCACGACAAACCCGATCAAGCTCAAAGCGCGGAAGAATTTCTCGCGGAATGGGGTGTGGATATCAGCGTTTCTTCACCGGGTGGTTTGGCAAAGCCTGCACCTGTCGCTGCACTGCGCGACGTGGTGTTGCTACAGCGTAAAACGTCAAAGGTTGGTGCCGGATTGGGTAAAACCACCGGTTGGATTCACCGTACTGCCTTGAAACATAAAGGCGTCCGTATGGTCAGTGGTGTCAGCTACGACCAGATTTCCGATGCTGGTTTGCACATCACCGTTGGAGGTGAAGCTCAGGTGCTGGACGTGGACAACGTTATTGTCTGCGCGGGACAGGAGCCACAACGGGAACTGTTTGATGCTTTGCAAGCTGCCAATATTAACGTGCAGTTAATTGGTGGTGCAGATGTCGCTGCTGAGTTGGACGCCAAACGCGCCATTAAGCAAGGTACGGAACTGGCTCTGGCGTTTTAATCGATCCCGTCCAAAGTTACCTCTTGATACAACTCTCGGAACTGCGCAGCAGCGTGGTCTGCCGAGAGTTGACATATCCACAACCCAATTCTTTCAAACCCTCCGATAGCCTGGATAACCGGAAAAAATTCAACATACAAGCGGTTGTCGGGACCGGTATGAATAGCCATGTTATACGATACCTCTTTGCCCAACTCCGGCATCAGTAAATGCAGCGTTTTAATCACCTTCTGCATCGCCACGGCAACGTCATGTACTTCTTTATTTGTGAGTTGATGGAGGTGTTGGGCGTTGGTATCAGGCAACACAATGATGTTAAACGGCCTGCGCATAAAGTAAGGCACGATAATTTTGACATTACCTTCCTGAGCGATCGTGAGGTGTTCCGGATTTTCCCGCCAAAGATATTCGTTAAAAGTGATTTTGTGGCGCTCAAAGAAACGACAATTGTTAAAAGTGCGTTGCGGCATGATGTTGGAAAATGCAATTTGTTGATGCCCGTGTGTGAGGCTGGCTCCGGCTGCAGGACCGTAATTTTTAATGATCGAGACATAACCGTGTATGCCATTTTTTTCACAACTTAATGGCATATAGCCGCCGGAATGTCGTAATACTTTTTCTTCAAGAATGGCGAGGCGTTGCAAGGTGATCATCGAATCCGCCAACGGGATGTTGTGCCAATCCCGATCGTGTAGTGACGATGTCCATTGCAGTAAATGGAATCCAAAAGCAATCCTTCCCTGGTGGCCGGGGTCTGGCATCAGTGCGCTTTTTGTCGTGGTCTCCGGTGCCAGGTTTTTTGGATAAAGGACTGGGTACATATTTTGACTGATGAACGTAAACCCATGACTTTGCGCTGCAAAATCCACCACATTGGTTAGTTGATTGGCACAGATAGGGCAAGTGGCCGGTGTGGGTTTCGTGGTTGTATCGGCATGTTCGTCGCGCCGTAGTGAACGGTGTTCTGCATAAATAATCATGGAACCGTCTCTTGGGTCCAACTGGCAAAGGTCTGTTGACGTTCTGCCTTTGACGTGGTGGTCGGCGACCAGAAAATCGAGGAGGCTTTTGAAACTGTGCTGGCTTAGATCGGGTCGAGTCGCTAAGTCGCCAGCGCGTAATTCCATGTCCATATCAGACTCATATAGCACCATATTCAGATAACCAAAGCGTAGTTCAGTTTCGGTCATTCAGCCTTATGTTTATCGGTGTTCGAGTCAGTTGCCGTTTGTTGGGTCACGTTGCAACACAAATACAATGTGGACACTGTTTTGTAACGAGTTGTAACTATGCTTAGGTTTGCTGAGGGACGTGAGATGTCTCAAATGTTATTGAAACAAGCCGCAGGGGAGTAGCCATAGCGTTTTGTGTGCTGACTTTTTTAGAGCCATGTCTAAATTTTTACAATCAGGTTCGAATGCTAAAACCTGAGCCTGCTAAGCTTGGCAGTTAGTTGATGTACGTCAACTGGGATTTTTGTCTCCAGACATTGAGTCGTCTAACCTGATTACCTTCAGGGTTGTTTATCTGCAGTTACTGGAACGCATGGTCTGATGGTATTGCGTAGGCAACTTGTCGTTCAGACCAGCCAATAAAACGTCTAAAAACCGATACATTGCACAATGTTACAACCGAGGATGCTATGAAGGATTTGCTGATAACCCGCTCACATCTGACTGCCAACGGTCGGTATGTTGGCGACATTGATTTGTCGTCCTTTAACGGGAACTTAAAGCTCAGTGATGGGTTAGGGGATGTGTATTTCGCATCCATAAACGTGACAGGGTCTGTTGTCGTTGGGCGGCATTGTACCTTGCGAGTGAAAGAAAACCTGTGTGCCGGAAACTTTATTCACGCCGAAGAAAATATCGTCGTTGAAGGCGACATCAGCGCTGGACTGTTTATTAAAACCGGTGTGCGTTTGAGGGCTGGTGGCGATATACGCGCAGTGCTTGATATTCAGGGGGACTGGGGGATTTATGCCGGAGGCTTACTCAAAGCGGGTTCGGACATCATGTCTCGCGGATTAATTGAAACCGGCGGCGCCATCGAAGCGGGTGCCACTTTAGCGTCGGGCAGCGATGTGATGGCTGGCGACTACATCACCACCGGGTTGTGCATTCGGGTATTCCGTAATGTAAACGCTGGCGGTATCGTCAGGGCGGGAAAAGAGTTGTGTGTCGGTGGACGACTTGATTCTGAACTGAACAGGCAAGCCTCTTTGGTCGGGTGAGGCCGCGCATTGTCATTCCTGATGAGCAAATACAGCCTTCGACTTCGAAGGCCGTATTTTTAGTATCAGGCATATCCTTCTGGTTGACCCAGCATGCCACGGGTCACCAAAACAATCCCCTTTTCTGACACTCTGAATCCATTGGCTTTGTCCTGTTCTAAATCGTAGCCGATAGTCGTGTTGTCCGGCACGTGACAGCCTCGGTCAATAATGGCATTTTTGATTTTACAGTGTCGACCAACGGTGACCTTTGGCAGAATGACAGTGCTGTCAATATGGGTGTAGGAATGTAAGAAGACTTCCGAAAACAGCAGCGAGCGATTGATGTGTGCGCCGGAAATAATACAGCCGCCAGACACCATGGAATCAACCGCCATGCCGCGTCTGTCATCTTCATTGAAGACAAATTTTGCCGGTGGTAATTGTGCCTGATATGTCCATACCGGCCATTCTGGGTCGTATATGTCCAGGGCTGGCGTCGTCGACACCAATTCCATGTTCGCTTCCCAAAATGAATCCAGCGTACCCACATCTCGCCAATAAGCCCGTTCACCGGTATTCAGGTCGCGGAATGGGTAAGCGTGCACATGATGATCGTCCACAATTTTTGGAATGATATCGTTGCCGAAATCATGCGAAGTACCTTCGGTCTGCGCATTTTTCTGCAATTGTTCAAACAGAAATTCTGTGTTGAAAATATAGTTACCCATGGAGGCCAGGGTTAAATCTTCCTGCCCTGGAATGGGTGAGGGATGTTCGGGTTTTTCTTCAAAACCGATAATACGATTGTTTTCATCTACCTTCATAACCCCGAATGCACCAGCGGCTTCTTCAATAGGGACTTCGAGACAAGAAACCGTCATTTGCGCGCCGCTTTCTACATGGGCAACGAGCATTGCACCGTAATCCATTTTGTAAATGTGATCGCCGGAAAGGATCAAAACATACTTGGGTTGTTCGGCGCGGATAATGTCGAGATTTTGATAGATGGCATCGGCCGTGCCTAAATACCAATCTTCGGAATAACGCTGTGAGGCCGGTAGGATTTCAACGTATTCGCCCAATTCTTTTTTGAAGTGACTCCAGCCTGAAACCAGATGCCGTACCAGCGAGTGAGCTTTGTACTGAGTAAGAACGCCGACTCGGCGAATCCCGGAATTGATGCAGTTGGACAGCGGGAAATCAATAATCCTGTATTTACCACCGAAATAGAGCGCAGGCTTGGCTCGCCAATCGGTGAGTTCTTTCAGTCGTGAGCCACGACCGCCTGCCAAAACCAAGGCAAGGGTGTCTTTTGTTAAACGACTGACGTAGCGGGGGTTCTGATCTTTCATGGTGTCGTCCTTTTTTTACAGATAGACTTTTTTATTGTCGACAACGGTACGGTGGTTTGCGAAACGTTGTGCTAGTTGATTGGTATGGTCGACTAAACATTCGTTACCAGGTTCTGTCACAGACGATCAGTCAGGAGCAGGTATCTGTAACAAATACACCGAAAGCCGCCGATTGTATACCGTCCCCTGAGCTTAGTTTATTTTGCTCTGGCGTACCTTGTGTTTTGTTTAAATTAACGTGATTTAACACAATCTTTTTCAGATCAACGCGGTTTGCTGATGACGATTTGACCAATACCGCTGATAAGTATCAGCGCCACACCACCTAATTGCATCCAGGACAGGGCTTCCGAAAACAGAATCCATCCGAAAAGAATGACCGACACCGGTTCGAGATAGGTGATGGTTCCATAGACCGGCGTGGGCAGTTTTTCCAGTGCAGCGATCGCTGCGTAAATGGCAATGAACCCGGGGAGAAAACCAATCAGCAGTACCCAACCCAGTTGTTCGATCGGCACGCTGGCGTTGCCGGGCGTCAGATACAAAAATGGTGAGACGCAAAGCGCACCCACCAGCAGCTGCCAAAAGGTCCGGCTAGAGGAAGGGGTCCCACCGGAAATATAGCGGTTTTGTATGATGAACGCGGCATAGAACAGCATTGCGAGGGCAGCGTATAACAGCCCGCTGTTTAATTCCCGTTGGAGATTGGCGGAGCGGAAGTCCTGCATTAAAACGAATCCGCATAACGCCAGTATCATCGCGACCATTTGCAGCCGGGACACGGTTTCGCCAAAAAATACACGGTTGAACAAAGTGGCAGCGATTGGCGCGAGATAGACAATGAGAATGGCGTTCGCCATCAGGGTTCGGTTCATCGCTTCGATATAACAAATGATAAATCCCGCCAAATACGCACCGGTCAATGCAATGCCTTTGCGGTCAGCTGCGATACTTCGAAATGATCCACCTCGATAGGCGATCCATAGTGCCATAAATCCAGCGCCTAAGAACAAACGGTAAAAGGTCACCACGACGGCGGGCAGTTCGGTTATGCGCGAGAAGACACCAATGGTCGCCATCGATACGGCAGCCACGATGGCAAATAAGATCGCCAATTGTTGAGATGGATTGTTTGCGGGCGCGGAAGACAACTCATGATTTCCTAATGTGAGGCAGCAGCTCCTCAGTCTAAAGATGTCCTGGTTCAGTCTCAATGGCTGTTCACGTCAGAGAGGGGGGCACCGTTGCTCAGGTTTGCCCAGCGTACTGACATTTTCTGAGCACCGTTCTGGAACTTCATAAAACATAGAGCTCTAATTAGATTTTTTCTGGAATGTCTTAATTTCTTATCAAAACTGTTATTTTAAGCCGAATTTATCGCTTCGGAAATGGCAATTTAGGCACTTTTGGGTGGATGTTTGGTCGACATTCCCAGAAAACCCAACATAAGTATTCTTTAGACTTGAAAGTATTTTTTAAGGGCGGTAGGGTAAAAAGGCATATGACGTTTAAAAACTGAATTCAACTGAACGCAGGGAGAGAGTGAGTGACAAACGTAAATGACGATCGGTTTGTAGTATTTGACCGAGTACAAAAAAGTTACGACGGTCGCAACCTTGTTGTGAAAGATTTGAATTTGGAAATCGCGAAAGGCGAATTTCTGACCATGCTTGGACCTTCCGGCTCCGGCAAAACGACCTGTCTGATGATGTTAGCCGGTTTCGAAACCGCGACACATGGCGACATCCTGCTCGATGGTCAACCCATCAATAACATACCGCCATACAAACGTGGGATCGGTATGGTTTTTCAGAATTACGCGTTATTCCCACATATGACCGTTGCTGAAAATCTGGCATTTCCGCTGGAAGTTCGGCGAATGGGTAAGTCTGATCGGGAATCGAAAGTTGCCCGGGCGCTGGATATGGTGCAAATGGACGAATTTGCCAATCGTCGTCCCGCTCAGTTATCGGGTGGTCAGCAACAGCGCATCGCTCTGGCGCGTGCACTGGTTTTTGAGCCTGAGCTGGTGTTGATGGATGAACCGCTGGGTGCGCTCGACAAACAATTGCGTGAACACATGCAATACGAAATCAAACATTTGCACGATCGGTTGGGGGTGACGGTGGTGTATGTCACCCATGATCAATCGGAAGCGTTGACCATGTCAGACCGCGTTGCCGTGTTTGACGATGGTCGGATTCAGCAGTTGGCGTCGCCGGAAGAGCTGTACGAACGACCGGAAAATTCCTTCGTTGCACAGTTTATCGGTGAGAACAATCGGCTCATGGGCACTGTTGATCGTCTCGATGGCGGCAGCAGCCTGGTGACGTTGGACAGCGGCGAACAAAGCAGTGCGTTGGCCGTGAATTGTGGTGAAGCGGGCGCTCGCACCTTGTTGTCCATCCGACCTGAACGGGTCCGTATCGGCGACCAGGCCAGCGAGAACGTCACCAAAGCTAAGGTGTTGGAGTTGATATACCTGGGTGACCATATCCGTTGCCGCATGCAGGTGCACGGCGATGATCAGTTCATTGCCAAAATCCCAAACTCTCCAGAAAGCCAGCGGGTGCATATCGGGCAAGAACTCAATATTGGATGGGCTGCCAAAGATTGCCGTGCGCTCGACGTCGGCTGAGCCGCTTATTCACTCATTTTCAATAAGAAGTCCGCTTTTATTAACCCCAATTGGAGCGGTTATTCATTAATAACGATGGGGCAACAGAAGAGAGGAAACTATGAAACTGTCAAAATCTCTGCTTGTCGGCGGTGTTGTAAGTTTATTTGCAGCAACCGCTGTTTTAGCACAGGACTTAACAATTGTATCTTGGGGGGGCGCTTATTCCGCCTCGCAACAAAAGGCGTATCACGACCCGTACATGGCTAAAAACCCGGATGTGAATATCATCAACGATGAGAGTTCAGCCGAAGCCGTCGCAAAACTGCGCGCCATGAATGAAGCCGGCAATGTCACCTGGGATTTGGTCGACGTTGTGGCGTCGGATGCTTTGCGTCTGTGTGATGAAGGTTTGGCCATGGAGGTCGATCACGACAAAGTCTTGGCAAAAGCACCCGACGGTACCGATGCATCGGATGACTTTGGGGATTTGATCGTCTCCGAATGTTTCATTCCACAAATTGTTTATTCGACGACTGTCGGTTATCGAACCGATGCGGTTGGTGATAATCCACCAACGGATATCTGTGCGCTGTTTGATACCAAAACCTTCCCAGGTAAGCGTGCGTTGGAAAAACGTCCGATCAACAACATGGAGTGGGCGTTATTGTGTGATGGCGTCGCCAAAGATGACGTTTACGACGTGCTGGAAACACCAGCCGGTCAAGAACGTGCGTTGGCCAAGCTGGATACCATTAAGGATGACGTAATCTGGTGGTCTGCTGGTGCCGATACTCCACAGTTACTGGCGGATGGCGAAGTTGTTATGGGCTCAACTTACAACGGCCGATTGTTCTCTCTGATCGAAGAGCAAGATCAACCGGTAGCAATGTTGTGGGATGCGCAGGTGTTTGACCTCGACGGTTGGATTATCCCAGCAGGTCTGCCTGAAGATCGTAAGAAAGCCGTGATGGATTATCTGTACTTCGCCACAGACACTCAGCGTCTTGCGGATCAGGCAAAATACATTTCATACGGTCCGGCACGAGCCAGTTCCGCACCGCTGGTTGGCAAGCATGCCGAATTGGGTATCGAAATGGCGCCACATATGCCTACCGATCCAAAAAATGCGCAAAACACATTCTTATACAACTATGAGTTCTGGGCAGATTACCGTGATGATATCGACGCGAAATTTCAGGCGTGGTTAGTCCGTAACTGAGCGTAGCGATGGTGTGGCGCGCCAAAGGCGCGCCGTTTCTTTTTATAAATAAGTGAAGTGACGCAGATATGAACGAATCTGATGCAAACGCGATTCCACTCGCGGCCGATGGTCGGCCACTGGAACAAAGCCTGCAGCGTGCGTTGCGACGCCAAAAACTCCGAGCCCTGATGCTTATTGCACCGCTATTAGCGTTTGTGATGTTGACCTTTATTGCGCCGATTGCAGACATGCTGTATCGCTCGGTAGATAACCGAATTGTCTCGGAAACCCTGCCCAGAACCGTTGCCGCGCTGAGCAGCTGGGATGAAGCCCAGGCTGAATTGCCGGATCGAGACGTATTTGATGCGCTGTATTTCGATTTGTTCTTTGCGGCAGAATATAAAATTCATACGCGTCTTGGTTCGAGGCTGAATTATCAGCAGACGGGCGTGTCCTCTTTGTTTCGTAAAACGGGTCGGCGTGTTGATCGCTTCGATACCGATGAAATCACTGAGCAATTTATTGCGTTAAATCCGCAATGGGAAAACCCAGAATTCTGGGTGAGTCTGAGTCGGGATAAGCAATTTGCTCAGCAACTGCCGACGACTGCATCCGTATGGCAAGACTGGCTGAAATTGTTGGCACATGACGAAAAATCGGTTGCGGAAGAACAGCCGGAAGACTTACTTTACTATGCGCTATATCTCGATTTGAGTCAGATTGAAGCAGGGCAACAATCCCCTGGCTTTGATTGGTGGGCAGGCACGACAGCGGCCGTGAAAAACTTTACGCCGGTGGACATGGTGGCGCAGTTCGAGAAAACAGATGAAGACTGGTTGTCGATGGATGTTTGGGGTGTTCTGAAACGCTTTTCGCCGACGGTGACCGAAGGTTATTTTCTCAATGCGTTAGATATGCAAAAGACCGCAGAGGGGATTCAATCCCAACCGGAAAGCTTGCAGATTTATAAAATTTTGTTTGTCCGAACCATGGTGATGTCCTTGGTCATTATGGGTTCCTGTATTTTACTGGCGTACCCGGTAGCGTACCTGTTATCCAATCTCCCCATGCGCAAAGCAAATTTGATTTTAATACTGGTATTGTTGCCTTTCTGGACGTCGTTGCTGGTGCGAACTTCGGCCTGGAAGGTTCTGTTGCAGCAGCAGGGTGTAATCAACGATCTGTTGGTTTGGATTGGCCTGGTCGATGACGCCAATCGTCTGGTGATGATGAACAATCAATTTGGCACCATTATCGCGATGACGCACATTTTATTGCCGTTCATGATTTTGCCAATGTATTCCGTTATGCGCACCATTCCGCCAAGTTATGTGCGTGCGGCAAAATCGTTAGGCGCTACCAATTGGACTGCGTTCTGGCGAGTGTATTTTCCGCAGTCTGTTCCAGGTATCGGGGCTGGTTCAATTCTCGTGTTTATTATGTCCATCGGGTATTACATCACTCCGGCCATTGTTGGTGGGACGCAAGGGATCTTTATTTCCAATCGTATTGCATACCATATTTCCAGCTCACTCAATTGGGGCTTGGCATCGGCTTTAGGCGCGATCCTGCTCATTTTGGTGTTGGTTCTGTACTGGCTTTACGACAAATACGTCGGCATCGACAACTTAAAACTGGGGTAATCGATATGATCCATTTACCATCCTATGCATCGACCGGTGAACGCATTTGGTTCTACAGTTTTAAGGTGATCTGCGGGTTGATTTTCTTTTTTCTGATTGCGCCTATTGTGATCATCATTCCGTTGTCATTCAACGCGCAGGATTTCTTTACCTTTACCAAAGAGATGCTGGCATTTGACCCGGCCGGTTACTCGCTGAAACACTACCGGGATTTCTTTACCAACAGTGACTGGACCAGTGCGATATATAATTCCGTCCGGATTGCACCGATGGCGACCATCCTGTCCGTGGGGCTTGGAACACTGGCGGCCATCGGTTTAAGTCAACCACACGTGCCGTTTAAACGGCTGATCACCGCGATACTAATTTCACCCATGATTGTACCGTTGGTGATCTCTGCCGCTGGTATGTACTTCTTTTTCAGTCGTATCGGGTTACAAGGCACCTATTGGGGTGTGGTGTTGGCGCACGCTGTTTTAGGCATCCCATTTGTCATCATTACGGTCACGGCCACGCTAGTAGGTTTCGATAAATCCCTGACCCGTGCAGCGGCCAACCTTGGCGCCAATCCGATCGTCACTTTCTGGCGTGTGCAAATGCCGCTGATTTTGCCAGGCGTAATTTCAGGTGGTCTGTTTGCGTTTATCACCTCGTTTGATGAAGTGGTGGTGGTTCTGTTTGTCGGTTCTTCCGCGCAAAAAACGTTACCTTGGCAGATGTTTACCGGATTGCGAGAACAAATAAGCCCAACCATTCTGGCTGTCGCTACGGTCTTGGTGGCGTTATCTATTTTGCTGTTGACTGTCGTTGAATTGCTGCGGCGACGTACTGAAAGGATACGTGGTGTCAGTCCGGGATAAGTGGCGTGGAAGAAGCTCTGCATCAGCAGAGCTTCTTTGGTTATTAAGGTTGGTATTGCACGCTCAGATCATATATTGAAGCGCTCGAACTGTAGCCGCGCACCATGACATACATAGAGGAATCGGTGCCTCCCGCCGTGATGTCACAGGTTTCTGCACTGCCATTTTTATACGGTCGGCAATCGTAGCTGCTGGTTGTAGGTGCAGAGCCAAACTTAACATACAGATCAGCATCATTCGTTCCCGTCATGGCTGCGACAACCTTACTGCTGGGTTGAATGGCAAACGGACCGTATTGGATCTCTTGATTCCGGGTAACAGAGTCACTGAAATTTTCGGTGACCGGTACATCGGGATCTCCACCATCGTCGGGTTTCGCTGGTGTGTAAGTCGCACTGACCGAGACCGTCGAAACGGCGCTGCTGTAACCTCTGACCATGATATAGACATCACTGTCATTGCCGTTTACGCTCACCGAGCAGGTTTCGTTGCTGCCGTTCTTATAAGGTCGACAGTCGTAGCTTGAAGTTGTTGGTGGCGCACCCACGCGAACATAGAGGTCCGCATCGTTGGTGCCTGTCATGCTGATGCTAACCATTGTGTTTGCTTTAACAGACAACGGACCAAACGATTGCTCCTGATTACGGGATACCGAGCCGTTGAAAATGTCAGTCACTTCGTCGGATGGATCTGGATCGGGTGGGGGCGTGTCACTCATGTTGCCTTTCGCTAACTCCGCCACATACGCTGCAGCTAGTTTGCCAAACTTCAGGGCATGAAAAGCGTTGTTGCCGCTCTTATCGAGAGTGTCATTTACCGAATGTATGTAAGGGTTGGCACCATTAAAGGTGGCTTCGAACGGAAACGAAGCGGGATAGCCCTGGTTCGTCCAGCTGGCGTGATCCGAACAGGCGTAACCACAAGTCGACCGAGCGACGGTAAGTTCAGCTTGATAGGTGGTGACCAGCTGTTCAACAAAGTTGTTCTGAGCGGCATTGGTGTAGTCGTCGATCAGATAAATATCGTTACTGGAACCTTGATAGTTGGTCATGTCCAGTTGCAGAACTCCAACAACATTTTTGCCCGTCGCTTTGTAGTTTTCCGCGATCGCTTTTGAACCGCGCAGTCCCACTTCCTCGGCGGCGTAGCCAATGAGGGTTAGTGTTCTGTTTGGTTTGAAGTCGGTCGTGGTAATGGCATTGATGAGTTCGGTCAAGGTACCAATACCGGAAGCATCGTCGTCGGCACCTGGCGCACGGGTATTTTCGCCCATCCCGCCGCTGATAATGGAGTCGAGGTGTGCACCGATCACCACGACTTCATCGGGCAGTGTGCGACCCTGTATGGTCATGACCACCGACGGCTGTGCCCAGCTATGGTTGAAAAGGGTGACGCTGATATCGTTTCTTCCCGCTGCTTTTTGCTGCCAATTGCTTTTGAGCCAGTTGGCCGCGTCCACGCCATGGGATGTGGTGTAGTACCGATTGGTGAAGTTAGCTAATGAACTGATCGTGCTGCGAATGCCCGATTCTGTCATCGCACCTTGCAGGTCTGACACAACCACCGGGTTATCGATACTGTAACTGACCAGCGTAGCCGGCTCTGCTAACGTGAACGTATTCAACACGCTTGCTTGTGCCGCTTCAAGAGAATCGTGCGCGATGAAGCCGCCACATCGGTTGTGGTTTTCGTGCATCAGGTGTGAGATCGAAGATAAATCTGATTCTCTCACTTTGAGCACGGTGACACCGTTATTCTGAGCCACCAAAGGTTGTTCTATGGTTTTGCCCAGAAGCGTCGGATGGTACTTCTTAATACTTTCATAGCCATCCGTGCCGATCGTGATCCAGACATCATCAGCAAGCGCCATGGGTGTGATGCACGCAGCGGTTAACGCCAGTGCGGGTATGATTGATCTCATGCATTTCTCCATTATTTTTATATCGTTTTGGTAAAACGAGGGTTGGAGTGAAAAGCTCAGTAATGAGCTGGGATTATGATCCTGGAGAGTCAACAACAAACATCTGATTCATCAGGTGGTTAATGATCAACGCGGTTAAAACAGGTTTGCTGTCAACGCTGAACAAAGTGTACCGCCGAAAAGTTGGTCGAACGATTAGAAGGTACTCTGAACACACTAAATGAATTTATCTGCAGAACCAGAGTGGTGGATGCATCTACACCTGTTTCGTTCATTTTTTTAGACGCGCATCTCGATTTTTCGGCTCGTAATACATTATTGCCTGTTCGTTTAATGTGGGATATTCACGACTGCATCGCCACAATCATGTGCGTCGACCCAGTCCGCTTAGTAATGGTTTTTGATGGCTGAACTAGGGTGTTGGCATGGTGTAAAGTTGTTAACGGGTGTCGGTATCAAATAAAGTTTAATCAAAAAAACAAAGTTGCCTAAAAAACAATAGAGTTTGATATTTCCAAGCCTTATGGATTTGGAGACACGAATAAGTGAAAGTATGCCAAGACATAACAACAGGCAGCTTCAACCATATAAGCGGTCATTAGCTCTGTACATTGAAACAGACCGGTAAGATGCATTATCAGAAGTATGGCTTAAGTAGGAATAATTCCCGCTTAAGCCTAGAGCAGACATAAAAAGTGTCTTTATCGTTACAATAAATCCAGCGGGCTCTTCACACCGTTCATGTCAGTCATGATGATATGGGTGTAAATCATTGTTGTATTTAGATCCTTATGTCCCATCAATTGCTGGATGGTTCTGATATCTGTTCCTGACTTTAACAAATGAGTCGCAAATGAGTGTCTCAAGGTATGGCAGGTTACCCGTTTGGTTATTTGAGCTTGTTCTGCCGCTTTCTTCACGGCCTTTTGCAATGTAGACGTTGAGCAGTGCCACCTCATCTTCCGGCCACTTTTCTTCTCGATATTGATCACGCCAGAGCTAAACAAAAACTGCCACTGAATACATTGTGCTGCCTTGGGTGACTTCCGTTCGAAAGTTCATGGTAAATGGACATATCCAGCGCCTTGAAGAGTATCTTAAATGTGCAGTACTTTACGGTGAATCATTACAGATTGAAGTGGACCCAGCAGAGGCTCCGGAATGGGAACTACACGTGCTTTAGGCCCCTTTCCATTGCGGACAGTGATTGATTTCATCGCTAAATCGACATCTTTCATTCGTAAAGTGACACACTCATTAACCCGTAGGCCTGCCCCATATAAGAGGCTGGCCATGACTCGCAGTTTTCCGTGAATATTATTCAGAAGATCAGTGACTTCAACTCGAGAAAACACTGTAGGAATGTTTTTGAAGCGTCGGCTGGATCGTAAGAAATCGATGTCGCCCAGGTCTATTTTCAAAACATGCCGATAGAGATACACAAGGGCATTAAGAGCTTGAGCCTGGGTTGACGGTGAGACTTGTTTTCGAGTCGCCAGATGAGTAAGAAACTGAGTGAGATCATCTACCCCTAGGTATTTTGGATGCTGTTTGTTATGGAAGTAGATGTATTGCTTAGTCCAGTGAAGATAGGTCTGAATGGTATTGGGGCTGTAATGATTGCGAGCGAGAATATCTCTCATTTGAGGTAGTAATCGGGTCTTTCGGTCCACATTTTCCATAATCCGTGACCTCCATGGTCATTTAAGTGATCGTTTTATAGGCAAATCTCCGAGAAAGAAGTTTGGTAGCTCGTGATTTACGGACCGATGGGTCCGCTTTATCAAGAAGATATGATATGAACAGCGGTTGCTAAGCTGTTGATTTTAAGCAATATTAGGTCAAATTATTAAAAAACATAAATAGTGATATACGGACCCGTCTTTTGCAGTTGGGTCCGTATATCACACTGTTAGAGTTCAGCACCATGAAGAAATTGGCCTTAATTATGAGTTTACTTTCTATGTTCAGTTTCGCTAAAGCTGCGGAATATTCTGAGGGCCAAGTCTGGTCTTATAAAACAAGAATTGGTGAAGAGAAATCAACGGTTCAAATTAATAAAATTGAGGCAAATGAAAGGTTAGGAAAAATCTATCACATTAGTCTCAACAAAGTTAAAGTTAAGAACCCTCATATAGCTGGCGGCTTTTCAAGTGAGCTACCTCATTTTCCGGTCTCTGAAGAAACTTTAAAGAAAAGCCTTCTTAAACTCGTCGGTAGCGCTGCTCCAAATCCAGACTATATAGAAGGCTACAATACTTGGAAATCTGCTTTTGACGCAGGAGAGGCTGGTATATTTACTATATCCGTAGCTGAGATCGTTGGGTTTATTGAAGATACAATTAATAATTGAGAACAAACTCTAACAAAGCAATTAAAAATCGCCCACAAAAAGCGTGGGCTGGACTCGCTAACGCTCGCCTTTTATTTCGGCGTTAGGAATCATATTTACATGCGTATTTTGTTTTATGTACTAATTATTTTCGTTATGTCCTCGTGCGCAATGCCGTTTATTGAAGGTACTTGGCGTTACTATGAAGGCGAGAAATATGGTTTCGTAATTGGCGATTCGAAGGAGTCGACATTCAAAAAGATAAAGCTCAATTTTTCGAATAGGGATAGTCTGTTAATTATTCGAGACTATACAGAGACTGGTGAAACCAACAGATTAGAGTCCTTTGAGTTAAGTGAATGTAGAGGGCCCGCGACTCAACGAAGTTGCTATTATCGACTCAAAGTAGATGAGCTTTCTGTATTAGCATCACCTATTTCTGATTTTGACCGATGGGAAATTGAATTTCCTGCGGAGTGGGTAAACAGCATCCACCTCATTTTTGAAAATGGTATGTTAAAAGAAATTATACGGGATCGTTGGCTGTACGAGCGGCCTTGATTCCTAACAATCACAGGCAGTCGACGCGAAAAACCCCGCGCAACTGCTGCAGGCGTTAAATGCCGCAAGGAATCTGAGTGCTTTCTAAGAATTTTCTAAGTGAGAACTATGATAGTCAAGAGTACTCATCAGAGTATGAAGCTGGCTACTATCACGACCAGTCTTACTTGCAGTTAGTTTTACCTTTGTCAGAAATCTACGTTGACTCGGAACATAAACACCTTGTTATAGGAAGTGCTGGGGCTGATGGTATTGAGTTTTGCTTGCGGCAAAAAAGTACTGGAGTGTGGGCATACTATCCAAATGAAGGTGTATTTGAGAAAGTGGCTGAAAATATAAATGAACTTGTTAAGGGATGGGCTAGTGGCTCCATCAAAGTCTAGGCATTTAACAAAGAGTTGTAAGAACAAGCCCGCCTTTTTAACCTGCTATCGCAGGCGGGCTTTGGACTCGCTGAAGCTCGCCCTTAAACAAAAACGTTATGTGTCAAAGCTAACCAACGGGTTTTAAAAGTGGAATGGATTAACTGGAACCAGCTAAAAGAAAATGAAAAATGTTTTTTCATGGATGATGAAATTCCAAGACTGCATAATGAACATAAAAATCGAATATTTACTTGCACAGGGAAAAATGCGAGGGAGTTCCGCGCTGATGCACTCTCAAAAATACCCGAATATTCATATTTAGTTTCTAGCCCTAATAGAAAAGAGGTCTCACTATCAATTATTGATGCTTGGGGAGACCCCGAAAAAGAGCAAGAAGTAAGAAGTTGGCTTTATGGTTTGGGTATTCCATACTCAAAAGAAGTGTATCTACTATATGACAATCAAGTTGTAAGAACTGAGTGGAAAATTTTAGTCAAATACTGGGATTGTTTCGCTAACAATGTCGGAATGGTGATGGTAGTTGTGGATTCAAGCTGGAGCTGGGCCTGTGAATTCCATCATGAAGATGTAATATCCTTCTATGATTACAGTAAAAACACATAACAAAGTTGTCAACGCGGACTCCATTTCCGTTGCTTTTAATATGTGCTTAAATAGCACATATTAAAAGCAACTACAATTCGCCGGTTACAACGGCGTTATGAATCTTTCGTAGGGAACGGATGAACTACTTACTACTATCAATATTGCTTCATCTACCACTTGTCATTGCGATAGTTGTAGGCTCTTACGTTCTATTGAAAAGTAATAGAGTTAAGTCGCGTGGATTTGTTGTGGCGGCCGTTTCTTACTTGATTGCTACTATCTTGGCGATTCCATTATCTGAAGCAGTCACAGTATATTTTGGTCCGAGTATCATGGCCGTGTCAGTACTTACATTGTGTATGAGCTTTATTACTGCTTTGGCATTTGGTTATATGTTCTACAGCTTCCAAAAGGCTAGCAATTCATAACAAGCCAAGGCTACTCAGGCCAAAACATCGCTCCGCGGCTGGCCTTGGACTCAAACACGCTGCGCGCGTTTTCGCCGTAGCTTAGGGGCGTTATAAATACTGAATATGAGCAATTTTACAGTAGTAGATATTTCCGGTTCTGCTGATTTAAGACGGTTTCTAAAGTCTTTAGAGCGAAATTGTACAGCTGATTGTTGTAAAGCTGCTGCGTTTGAGGTTAATGCTGAAAACATTAAGCAATGGCGAGATAATGAAGCTACAAACTGCGATGCTATAATTTATCAAGAGTTATTCGACTTAAAGCAATTAGATCTGGAAAATTATAATTTTGTAAAACTTAATATCCGTAGCTTGGAGTCAGACTGGAGTTCTCATGAATTTTGCGAGTTTGTCGACCTATTGCTTAATAAACTTCATAAAGTAATTTGCAAATAATTTATAACAATCAAAGGCTGCGGATTTGCAACCGCAACTTTAAGCGTTAGCTGTCTGGAGAGACAATGATCATCCAAAAGGATAAGCGTAGAGAAAAGCTGATTGAATATGGCGTAATTCCAGCCTTTCTCGATGCGATCGATAATACCGGCGAATATCAAGATTTGGAATTTATCGTTAAGTACCCTGATGGTGCTTATTGGTACCTTGAAGATATCTACCCTAGTTACAGTATTTTCAAGGGTTATGATGTCACGCCAATCTACGAAGGTGGAAATGGCGATACATTTTATGTGCTTCTATCAAATAATGAAGAGGCGCGGTTCGTTCATTTCGAGCTAGAGAATGACGAAATCTATAACGATTATGGAAGTGATTTTTGGTTAATGTTTGTTGATTTCTTAATTGGATACTATGAATTCGCTGATGAATCCAGTATTGATGCATTAACAGAAAGCGGTCTTAAAATGGGGTTTCCAAAATCTGCTGATCTTTTCAGTTCATTAGAATCTGCAGATAAAAATGGGCTCAGGAATACGTTTGATCTTGATAAGAAATGGCGCGAGGAAAATGTACATAAATTCCTATAAGTCACAGCTAACAAGTAAAGCCAGCAACGCCCCTGCGGGGCTGGACCTCCGTTTCGGCGCTTCGCGCCTACACTGCGGCCGCTGCTTTAGGCGTTAGGTAGCTATGAGATACGTATTCCTTGATCTAGACAACACACTTACTGATAGAAAAGCCACTGTCAGTGCTTACGCCGAATATTTTTTTACGGAATATAACGACTCATTAGATCCAGATGTTTCGAAAGAGTATTTGAAAGAGGCATTTAATGGCCTGGATAGAGGTGGGTACGAAACTCACGAAGTGAGAAGTCAGCTTATTAGTGAATTAGGGATATGGAAATGCACTGTTTCAGCCGATGAATTGTCTAAACACTGGCAGAGTTGGGTTCCAAACAATTCGTTACCTATGATTGGCTTATATCAATGTCTTACCGAATTGATTGAAATGAGTTTTAAACTCTGTCTCGTTAGCAACGGACAAAGCAAGAACCAAAGGGAAAAAATTAAGAAACTTGCTTTAGATGAATATTTCGAAAAAATTGTTATCTCTGAGGAAGTAGGGTTTAAAAAGCCTGATATTCAAATTTTTCAGAAGGCCTTATGCGAAATGGGGTGTAATGCAGATGAAGCTTTCTTTGTTGGTGACCACCCGTTAAATGACTATATGGGAAGTATCGAAGCTGGTTTATTTGGTATCTGGTACGAAGGTGCACACCAATGGCCAGATGACTATCCTAAGCCAGTAAGCATAAAGACTTTAAATGAGTTGTGCCCATTGGTCCGCAACTTAACAATCTAAGGCAAGGGTCGCAAAAAAGCCGCGCCCATGCATTAAGCGTTCTGTGTCACAAAGGAGTCACTACAATCGATTGTTCATTTAGGAAATGGGAGGGCACTACTGATTTAGATTTGGTTTGTACCAAATTACTAGATAACGCCAACATGGATGTTAATTTCACTGACCATCCATTCACTATTGAGCTTGTTTTCTACGTGATTGGTTCTGATATCAAGGTGAGGTTTACCTGTTCAGAAATCGAAGGCCTTAACTTAGAAAAAGATTGGAATGATGGGCCTCTTTATGTGGCATTAGAGGCAAATGTTAAGTCACCAACATTGGTCAGAGATCCGGATCAGCCTGATCACGAGTTCTCGTGCATTGATCATTCAGAGTACTTGTGGGAAATTAGTGTATTACCAGAAGCAAACCTTAATATCAAATGCCTTTCGTTTGATTGGAGCCTAGAGAAAATATCAGATGAAGAGTTATCCTGGCTCAATGCCAGTTAAACACAGAACAATCACAGGCAAGCGACGCTAAAATCCGCGCGCCTGCTGCAAACGTTATGAGTCAAGGTGGTGAATTTGGATTGGCCTACCAACGAAGACTGCTATCAAGCAATGAAAGCATTTGCGATGTATTACATGGAAGGTGAGCAGTTGGATAACTGGCTAAGTGTTATAGAAGATGGTCTTAATACTGGACGCTTTCCTCCAGGTAGGGTTTCTTACATGAGATTGATCAAGTAATTAAATCATCATCAAAGCCGACTATGTCCAATAGAGCAGAGCTGTATCAGTTGATTTGTACCGTATGCATATAGAAACTCATAACGAGCACATCAAAAATCGCCCACAAAAGGCGTGGGCTGGTCTCGCTGACGCTCGCCTTTTACGTGGGCGTTGAAATGTCTGCTTTAAGGTAATCCCCTCACACTCAACCTGAAGTTAAACCGTCTGCTTTGTGATGTTTTCGGTTATTAATCTGGATACCCACTTTAGTCCGCTTACCTGAAAAACTGATTGAGCCAATGATGCACAACATTAAAATATCAAACTATATTTTCGTAGGGTCGTACACTTAAGCGAACTCAGATTTAAAGAAAGATCAAACTTTGTTTTATGTATGTACGATATGTGGCCAATTCAGGCCTTGTTTTCAATCAAACTCTATTTAGAGCCGACAACGGGAGAATTTGTTGGGCTACTTCAAGTCATCGCGGCCCTATAAAATATTTTAGGAAATGCGCAGATCTTCGCTCAGAATTGTAAACTCAAGGACGACATTAACCTGTTCATGGGGTTACGTCATGGGCACCGAGGTATCGGACCGCCATGCCTTATAACCTTAAGTTTGCAGCAGCGACTTAGGGCATGTATGGATGCCCTAAGCCTGATAGAAGACTGCAGTGCCTTAAAATGATTTGTACGGCAGGAATTTTCCGGACAAAGTGACGTTGACCCGGTCGCCTTTGGGGTCTTCCTCTCGCTCAACATCGAACGTGAAATCAATCGCACTCATAATGCCATCGCCAAATTCTTCATGAATGAGTTCTTTGATGGTTGTCCCAAAAACATTCACCACTTCATACCAGCGGTATATTAACGGATCCGTCGGTACTGCGGTTGGCAGTGAGCCTTTGTATGGAGAAATCTGTAGCCAGGCGATTGCCTCATTGGGTAGGGAAAAAATTTCTCCCACCAACTCGGCTTGCACTTTGTTAAACGTCATTTGGCCCAGGCAAGCCGCAGTGGTCCATTCTTTTGACTGGCCAACTTTCTCGGCCACTTCTTTCCAGGTAACACCTTTTTGAACCTTGGCGGATACAATCAATTGTGTAACATCTTCTCGGCTGTGAATCATGGGTAGTCCTTCCTTCTATTGATCTGTGGGTATGTGATTTTTCTGCGTTCGAAACCAGTCGTTTTTTTAGTTATATAATAAATAAACGACAATACAGGACAGCACGAACGAAACGCCTTGCCAGAAGGCAGTCGGGTTTCGCTCTATTAGGGGTCTCTTTGTTTTGTTTATAAAATATTTGTTCGGGTGTCGTAAGTCGTAAATGAACTCGGCACTGTCTTCGTAACGGCTCAGTGGGTTCGTGTGCACGGCCTTTCGAATCGCTTCATCTATCCAGGAAGGGATGGCAAGTTCGTCGTTTAAGACACTTTGGTATGCCAATTTGCGTTGTGCTGATAGTGTGCGTGCGCCGGGGACCTTGGTGCCGTATGGGTATTTACCACTGAGCAAAAAATAGGTGATAACGCCCAGTGAAAAGAGGTCTGATCGAGTGGAGCCGACTTCGCCCAGAAAGTATTCTGGCGCGGCATAGAGCGCAGTACCTAACAATTGATCTTGCTGGCTTAATGGTGTCCGTTCGGCCACACCAGCGACATAGGTTGAGCCAAAGTCGATAATTTTAATGTTGTTGTGACTGTCAATCATGATGTTTTCTGGTTTCAGATCCTGGTGCAGCATGTCCATCCGGTGAAAGCTGCGTAGCCCTTTCGATAATTGCTCAATAATCTGACGAACGGTTTCCAACGAAGGGCGTGGGTTATCTCGATGCCATTGCGCCAATGTCTGGCCTTCAATGTATTCCGAGACGGTGTAAATGTAATTTCGATCACGTTCCACCTTACCAGCGGCCAGCACGTATGGACTTTTAATCCGACGGGCAATCCACTCTTCCATCAGAAAACGTTCCAGATAAGCGGGATCTGCAGATAAATCTACACTGGGCGTTTTCAGTACCACTAATTCGTCGGTGTCGGCATCCTGTGCCAGATAGACATGGCTACGGGCGCTATTATGGAGCGTTCTTAAAATTCGGTAGCCATCGAAAATCTGTCCGGCATCAATCGAAGGTGGCAATGGTAAGGAATCCAATAAGGTTTGAACTTCACTGGGTTCGTCAACGGGTAATGCCTCCACTTGCACAATCTGAATACTCAGATTATCGGTGCTGCCGGCATCGAAGGCCGTCTTGGCAATTGTCTGAGCGGCTGCTTCCAGATTGTTTTTGTGCTCAGCAATAATCTGAAGTATGGTCTCGGGTTGAACGAACTCATAAATACCATCGGTGCATAGAACGAAGGTGTCATCGCAGTTTAACTGTATTTCGAGGCTGTCAACGTCGCAATCTGGTTGGATGCCGAGTGCTCGGCTCAGATAACTCTGCTGTTGCGAGGTCCAATAGCGATGATCGTTAGTGAGTTGCTCTAAAGCCCCATTCGCGATCCGATAGACTCGGGCGTCGCCAATATGGACGATCTCAGCAAGGTGCGCTTTCAAAATCAACGCTGAAAAGGTACACACGTAACCACGGTCTTTGTCATAACGGTAAGGGCTTTGCTGTGTTAGCGTGTAAAGCTGATTATTGATCGACTGCATGGCGGTCAACGCTGAGTGTTTTAACGACCAGGCATCGGACGTGCAATAGTAATCATCGATGAATGACTGCACGGCATTTTCACTGGCAATCTGGCTGACTGAGCTGCTGCTGATGCCGTCGGCAATGGCAAAAACTATGCCTTTCTGACGTCGCAGATTGCCGTTTGGTATCTTATAACCAAGTGCATCCTGGTTGATGTCTTTTCGACCCTTGTCGCTGTAGAAACCTGTGTTAACCGTTAATTGTTGCGTCATGGTTGCTCGGCCTGAGTTGCCCGGCTTGAAGCCGGGCAGGGCTGTTAGGGTTGCAATACACGCTTGGGTGCAGTTTTAATATGTGTGCTGTAAAGTGTTAGGCCAGTGAATGCCAGTCCGCCGATAAGGTTGCCCAGCACCGTTGGAATTTCGTTCCAAATGAAGTAATCCATGACTGAAAAGTCGCCACCAAGAATGATGCCAGACGGAAACAGGAACATGTTAACGACGGAATGCTCAAATCCCATGAAAAAGAACAACATGATTGGCATCCACATCGCGATTACTTTGCCCGGTACGGTCGTGGAAATCATCGCGCCCACGACACCCATGGATACCATCCAGTTACACAGCATGCCCCGGATGAAAATAGTGAGCCAACCGTTAATTCCGTGCGCTGCGTAGCCCAACGTACGTGACTCCCCAACGCCAGCAATCTTCTCGCCGACGGCTCCTGGGTCTGTGGTGAAACCATAGGTGAACACGAATGCCATCATAAACGCGACTGTCAGTGCGCCAGCGAAGTTACCCAGAAAAACCAATCCCCAGTTTCGCAATACGCCGTTGACGGTGACGCCAGGTCGTTTGTCCAGCAGAGCTAGCGGTGCAAGTACAAAGACGCCCGTCAGTAAATCAAACCCCATCAAATAAAGCATGCAGAATCCAACCGGAAACAAAATTGCACCGATGAGGAACACGCCGGTTTGTACAGCGATGGTGACCGCGAAGGCAGCGGCTAATGCCAGAATAGCGCCAGCCATAAAAGCGCGAATTAACGTATCACGGGTAGACATGTAAACTTTCGATTCACCAGCATCTACCATTTTTGTGACGAATTCCGAAGGTAGTATATACGACATAATCGTTCTCTCTTTCCTGAAGGTTCCGTTGTTTCACTTGTTCCTTTTCTCAACGTCGATAAGCGTTAAGAACCACTTTTTGACAGGCAATAAAAAACGGCGACTCGCCAGCCCACTCAGTGAGTTGTCGAGGACGCCGTTGTCCTGGTTTCGCAATTAAAAAGTGGGAACGTTTAAGTGCCCGAGTTGAGATTTGCAAATCATGTGCCATTCGTCACTTTCGGCGCATTAGCATAGTAATTGGCGAATAGAGACGCGATTTGACGTCAGTAGCGGGCGGGTTTTCGCTACTTTGCGGAGCAAAACATGAAACAGTTGCACTCAAATGGTTCGGGATTCTATCCATTGCCCGGAGGACGCTTGTTACCTGCAGAGCTTGTCTCGATATTCTCCAATTTCTGCTACCACCGAGTTTAATTGAGTTTGTTCAGAGAGGCGTCAGAGTAAAATAATGAGAATGATTATCTGCGTAGTGGTGGGTTTTTCGCTATGCTGAGGTTTGGTGGTCATGAACTTGGCCAGAAAAGAACTGAACCCTATACACAACAATAATCGGGGACGATGTGAATTCAATTATTTCTATTCAGAATCTGTCGAAGGTCTATGACAATGGCTATAAGGCATTAAACCAAGTGTCGTTGCAGATAAGAGAAGCTGAGATATTAGCTTTGTTGGGGCCGAACGGGGCCGGTAAAACGACATTGATAAGTACAATTTGCGGGATCGTCAATCCTACCAGTGGCTCTGTATTGGTAGCAGGATATGACATTATTCGCGATTACCGTAAAACGCGCAGTCTTATCGGCCTGGTCCCACAGGAGCTGCATACCGAGGCTTTTGAAACGGTATGGGCGACAGTCAGCTTCAGTCGCGGTTTGTTTGGGTTGCCACCGAACGCGGCTTATATAGAGCGAGTCTTGCGTGATCTCTCTTTATGGGACAAGCGGGATACGAAGATCATGCAGCTGTCTGGTGGTATGAAACGACGTTTGCTGATCGCAAAGGCATTGTCTCATGAGCCCAGGGTGCTGTTCCTTGACGAACCGACCGCGGGGGTCGATGTCGAATTGCGCAAAGATATGTGGCAGGTGGTAGAGCGTTTGCGTCAAAGTGGCGTCACAATCATTTTAACTACGCACTATATAGAAGAAGCCGAAGAAATTGCGGATCGGATCGCTATTATCAATGGCGGTGAAATTAAGTTGGTCGAGAACAAAGATGAGCTTATGCGTAAACTGGGTAAAAAGCAGATGACGTTAGACTTGAAACAACCCATGGCTAAGTTACCTGAATGGTTAAGTGAATTCAGCCTATCGCTACAGAATGACGGTACCCAGCTGGTATATCAGTACGATGCGACGCATTCGCACACGGGTATCGCGAGTTTGATGCAGTTGTTGTCGGACCATGGAGTTCAGTTTAAAGATCTGGCAACGCACCAGAGTTCACTGGAAGATATTTTTGTCGACCTGATCAAGGAGGCATCATGAACATTCATTCGATCAAAGCGATTTACAACTTTGAAATGGCGCGGACCCGACGCACGGTGTTACAAAGCATTGTTTCGCCCGTTATATCGACGTCTCTTTATTTTGTTGTGTTTGGTGCGGCCATTGGTTCACGCATTACTTCGGTAGAAGGGGTTAGTTATGGGGCCTTCATTGTCCCCGGTTTAATGATACTGTCGCTTATGACACAAAGCATTTCTAATGCGTCCTTTGGTATCTATTTCCCCAAGTTCACCGGAACTATTTATGAGTTGTTGTCAGCTCCCGTTTCTTATTTCGAAATAATGCTCGGCTATGTTGGTGCGGCGGCAACTAAGTCACTGATAGTGGGCAGTATTATTTTGATCACCGCGGCTTTTTTTGTTGATCTTCAAATCATGCATCCGTTCTGGATGGTATGGTTCCTGTTAATGACGGCGATCACGTTCAGTCTGTTCGGTTTTATAATTGGTATCTGGGCCGACAACTTTGAGAAACTGCAATTGATCCCTCTGTTGATTGTCACACCTTTGGTGTTTTTGGGCGGAAGCTTTTATTCAATTTCGATGCTGCCTGATCTATGGCAAAAAATCACCCTGCTTAACCCCGTACTCTACTTAATCAGTGGCTTTCGCTGGAGTTTTTATGGCGTATCAGACGTCAGTGTTAGCGTTAGTCTGATCATGATTACCGGATTTTTGGTTGGCTGTTCCGCTATAATTTGGTGGATATTCAAAACCGGTTATCAAATAAAACAATAAAATCACGAGGCGTGCTATGACCATACTTCAGCAATCCGTCGGTTATCCTGTATCCCGAATGTCTGCCAAGCATTATAAGGCGTTGGCGTTAATGAATGCCGAGCTGATTCAGGACGAAGGGCACGCCAATACCATGACTTTAACGGAATTGGAGCAACGCATAATCTCTTGGCTCGATGGTGGGGAATACGGGTGCCACGCAGTATTGCATCGTAACTTGCCAGTTTCTTATTGTATTTGGCGGGAAGAGGAATCGCATTTATATGTACGTCAGATCTTCACTCTTCGCCAATATCGAAAGCGGGGGCTTGCCACCAAGATGATCGAATTCTTACAGCACAACGTCGCCAACGGAAAGCCGATTCGATTGGAAGTGCTCGCAAAGAATAAGCAAGCGGCGAAGTTCTATCAGAAATTGGGCTTTGAATTGTACAGTCATACTTTTCAGCGCTAAAAAAAGGAGCCAGTGGCTCCTTATTCATCGAAGATCGGGTGATCAGTCGATATAGTGCACAGACATGGTGTTTGTCGTGTCAAACAATGCGCCTGCGACAACCAAAATTGCATCGCCAGGTTTCGCCAGGTTGTATTCAACCGCTTTTTCTTTAGCTTTTTCGTAGATGCAGTCGCTGTTTTCAAAAGGTTCAACGATCGAAGTCGTCACACCCTTGGTCAGACACAAGTGCTGCGCTGTCTTGGCATTGCGGGTCAGTGCCAGAATCTGAGCTTTCGGGAAGTATTTACGGACAGACTTCACGGATTTGCCGTTTTGCGTGCCAACCACTATCAATTGTGTATCCAGATCTTGAGCTGTGTGTACCGCTGCTTTACAGATCGACTCGGTGACTCGCAGTGAACCTGTTTCAACCGGTAGAGGGCGATCGATTTGTTTCATGGCATCGTCTGTGCGTTCACAGATTTGGGCCATAATCGCAACGGTCTCTGCTGGGTATTTGCCCTTGGCGGATTCGCCAGACAACATGACCGCATCGGTACCGTCCAGAATTGCGTTGGCAACGTCGCCAGCTTCGGCGCGGGTTGGGCGTGGATTTTTGATCATCGAATCCAGCATTTGGGTCGCAGTGATCACCGGCTTACGTGCCAGAATACACTTTTTGATCATCATTTTTTGTGCAAAAATGACTTCCTCAACCGCAATTTCAACACCCAGGTCGCCACGGGCAACCATGATGCCGTCGGAGGCTTCCAGAATTGCATCGAAGTTATCTACGCCTTCCTGATTTTCGATTTTAGAAATGATTTTGATGTGTTCGCCACCATTTGCTTCCAGCAGTTCACGGATTTCGACCACATCTGATGCTTTGCGGATAAACGACGCCGCAACAAAATCGACGTCCTGGCTTGCACCCCAAACGATGTCGGCGCGGTCTTTTTCAGACAGAGCAGGCAACTTAACGCTAACGCCCGGTAGGTTGACCCCTTTCTTATTGCCCAGTTCACCGGTATTTTCAACTTTACAGATGACATCGTTGCCGCTGATTTCAGTCACGGTCAGTTGAATAAGACCGTCGTCCAGCAACACGGTATTGCCGACGCTGAGGTCTTTGGCAAAGTCTTCGTAGGTAACAGCAACACGAGTGTTGTCACCCACAACGGTTTGATCGGTTGTTAACGTGAAGGATTGGCCGGCTTCCAGCAACACATCGCCATCGGCAAGGTTCATGGTGCGGATTTCAGGACCTTTGGTGTCCAGTAAAATCGCGACTTTCTTGCTCAATTCTTTAGAGACTTCACGAACATTGTTGATTCGCGCACCGTGCTCTTCGTAATCACCGTGAGAAAAGTTTAAACGCATGACATTCATGCCCGCTTGAACGAGCTTGGTCAGCATTTCTTTTGACTCTGAAGCAGGTCCGATCGTACAAACAATTTTGGTCTTTCGCATATTGGGAGGCCCCTCGAAATGTGCTGGTTTATCCATAGTATGGATCATTACTCAATAATCGTGCCGCACACTACCATATTTTTCGGATTTTTCACTATTCCAGATCAATATTTTGGTAAAACTACTACTTTATTCTAAAAGGAGTAGTTGTTGGTATTTTCGCTTAAGTTCTGTTAAGTGGCTGATAAAGTGCTATAAAGTCTGTGAATTGTGCGAAAATCATCTCCGGTGTGCGGGATTTTTCTGGAATCCACTGATTCATTGACAGGGTTCCAATTCCCCTTATTGTAATTTAATTACATTCTTTTACCACAGGATTATGTCAATCAAGAATTCGAGGTTTTTGGGCGTTTACAACCGTCCACCCATAGATCGGACACATCTCAGCCGCAATGCCATACGTCCGATATGGTAACTAGTCTTTAATTGTTTTAAGGTGAATCCTGTTGAGGCCGCCGTCATAATCAAGAGAAAAGCTTTATGAAGATTAACAGTTTTACCAACTATGCGTTTCGGATACTGATCATGTTAGGGGCTAACCCAAATAAGACAGTTTCGCTGACCGAAGTTGCTAAAGCCTACGATATTTCCCTTAATCACCTGAAAAAGGTCTCGTCTCGTTTGGTAGAACACGGCCTAGTGGCAACAGAGCGAGGTCGAACTGGAGGGTTAAAGCTGCAAAAAGCCGCTGAAGATATCCACTTAGGAGAGATTTTCCGAATCTCACAAACCGATACTGCCTTCGTCGAGTGTATGGCGTCGGAAGGTCCTGGGTGTGTTATCTCGCCGGTATGTCGATTGCGAGGGATTTTCAGTAAAGCGCTGGAACAGTTTGTTGTTTATATGGATGAGTACACATTACATGACCTGGTAATGAATAAAGCTGAATTGAATGAACACCTTGGGTTTGAATTGATTGAATCGGTAGAGCTGGCCATATGCGTCGGCAACGAACAAGAATAAAAACCGACCAGGCTTCATGAAGGATGAGTTTGGTTGTGGAATAAAACTAAAATAGCGTGATGCCTGCAGTGCTTCAAAATGACCCTTTGTTGCATGTCATTTAATTTACTTCTGGTGGTGCGCGGTTTGAGTCGTTAATAGAGGAACCTATGAAAAAACTGTTAGTGGTATTGGTGGTTGGTTTTGTTGTCGCGACGGCGGCGAGCTACTTTGGTATGCAATGGAAGGTGCGCAAATCAGTTGATGATTTTTTTGCAGCGTTATTCTTTGTCGATGCCAGTTATGAGAAAGCCCAGATCGATTTGAATGGGCAAATTATACTCAACAATATCGAATTGTTCGTCCCAAGCAGTCAGACCACGGTGGAGATTGGCCGCATCGCTATTGCCACTGGCGGGTTCTTTAACACACTGGGGTTGGAAAAGACTATTAAAGAGGGCAAGTTGCCGGAACAGGTTGAGCTGAAAATCAGCAGCTTTTCCCTAGACATTGATCCTCAGTTTATTAATCAATTGGATGATGTTTATGAGCCCGGTACGTTCGAACAAGTGTTGGCGCTGGGCTGTGGTCGATATCTTGGTTTGGGACCTAAACAGGTTTTTGATATGGGGTTGCGAACGCTGACCTTTGATCTCAACCTGGGCTATACCTTCAATGCGCCGGCTGATGAATTTATCAGTTCGTTTGAACTGTATATGGATGGTATCGGGCATCTGATTCTCGATCAGTCCTATTTGGGCCTTGCCAACGTTATGCAGAATTACAAGTCGGCATTGGGCGGTTTTGACCCGACTTCCGTGGTGCCAACGAATCTGGAATTGCAATACGTTGATCTTGGCTACAACACGAAGGTACATGATTTTTGTGCCAAAGCTGCAGAAATGGATAAGCCTGAGTGGCTGGAGTTGAACCGTTCGATGTTTGCAGCAGTCCTAGACGAGATTGGCTTTGACGCCGATTTCGACGTTATTAAGCTTTATACCGATCTGTTCGATGCGCGGTCACGTTTAAACCTGAAGATGCGTCCATTACCCAATTTCGGTATGGCTGATCTGGAGTTTTACGGCATTGCTGAGTTGGTGGAATTGTTGGACCTGCAAGTGATCGTAAACAACGAGTCTGTGGGTATAGGTCGATTGTCTTGGGATCAGTCTAAGCTGACAAAGCTTGATCTGACTGATATACGTAAGACATTCCGGGTAGGTCCAGAGCCGGTAGAAGTAGAAGAAGCGCTTGTAGAAGCGAAAGAATTGGAGCGGATATTGAAGCCGGTTCCGGTTTCGGATCTGGCGCAATACCTGCACCGGGACGTACTGCTGGAGCGTAAAGATGGAAAAACCTTTGCTGGTGAGCTTTGGTCTGTGTCCAGCACGCGGGTTGTTGTACGTACCCGGTTGCGTTCTGGATATACCGATTTACCGCTGGTGCGCAGTGAGATAGCCACTGCGAAATTGTATCCGGAACCTTAACGGCAAGATATTCCTACCCCAGGGCCGGTTCAGCGTCGTTATTGGCGTTGCCGGCCGGTTCGTATGCTAAGCCTCGACAAAGCCAATGTCAGGCTGAGATGGACCTGAAATTAACGTCGCACCGTATCATCACTTCCTTTCTTCGCTCTATTCATCCGTTTTTGTGGACTGTTCAGTGTCGTCACATGGTCATCATTCATGAAATCTCAATGTATTCGTATCAATTTATTTCTAAGCTTGGAGGCACAAAGGCCGATATACAGCTTTAACAAAGGTTGGAGCGTTGACCCTTGCTTTGGATGCATGGGTTGTTTTTCCGCGTTTATGTCATCGATGGTTTCAAGAGGGATTCTTGGCATTTTGGTGACATATTCCGGCTAGGGTCTATAGTAAAAAATGACAGGTTGTTATGAACGGGAGTGGGCATGCGCAGAAATGAGTCAGCTGAAGTGACAGTGGCTTCAGCCCGGGTGGCCGGAGAGGTCTATCAGGTTGGGATTATTGCCCGCAAGCTGAGCTTGGCTGCTAAGAATGCTATGGCAATGGTTATGCGGGCCGGGTCGACGGCAAGTGGCTTGCGAGTCGTCTCAGATTTCTTTTCAGAACTGGCCAATACGTCCATTACCAGTGCTCATCAGATACATCATAGTGCGGTGTTAATCTCGCATAATTCGGTTGCTCAATGGAGAATGAACAGCTTTGATGATGCCATGGATGCAGCCTGCCGTTTGAATCATCAGTCAAAAGGATTGAGTACGTTACGGGAAACCATGCTTGCTCGTGGCGAGAAGCGCCGTAACGAGTTGCAAACAAGTTTCCGAAAGGAATGGACTCAACTGATTAACTTTCTTGAAGAGATCGACCAGCAGATTAAAGCAAGCAGTGTCATCGCTGTGAATTTCAGGTTAGAGGCGCTGGAAACCGGTCAGCAGACACAATTATTGAACCATATGGCAAAAGACATTGATTTACTGTCTGGTCAGATCAAAGCACATGTACAGCGCTCATTGAAACTCTTGAGGGATTTACGAATCGTATGAAGTCGCAAAAAATTTATGATGAACATCATCAATGGTATTTATTCGGACGTGACTCGGACAAACCTGAGTTAATTATCGACACCAATCAATACATGATTGTAAATGGCGATCAGGCGTTATTGCTCGATCCTGGTGGTGTGGAATTGTTCTCTCCCATGCTGGCGGCAATCATGAAGTACATCGATATTGACCAGCTGACGCACCTGTTTGCGTCACACCAAGACCCGGATATCATTTCGTCACTTGGCATGTGGGACCAGATTTTGCCGAAAGCCTCGCTGCACAGTCCTTGGTTATGGGAAGGTTTTATCCGGCACTTTGGTATGGAAAATATCAAGTACCAACCAATCAAGGACGAAGGTGGTCAGTTAACGCTCGGGAATCTGACCCTGGAGTTTATACCCGCACATTATCTGCACAGTTCCGGTAACTTCAATGTGTACGATCCTAAAGCTAAAATTTTGTTCAGTGGTGATATTGGCGCGGCACTGGAATCGGTCGATGCGCCTCTATATGTGGAAAATTTTGCAGAACACATTCCTAAGATGAAAGGATTCCATCAGCGTTGGATGCCTTCAAACCGGGCAAAACAGCATTGGATTGAAAGAGTTCGAAAATTGGATATTGATCTGATGGTGCCACAGCACGGACGCATTTTTAAAGGGCAGCATGTGCAGGATTTTTTGGATTGGTTTGAAAAGTTGGACGTTGGCAGTGCGGTCGTTTGAGTCATCAGGCACTGGTTAATCCTCATAAGCGCGTTACAATTCAGCCCATCTTTTGATGGGTTTTTATTATGGCTTATGTAAGCTTTGATGGGTTGGTTGATCGTTTTGCAGGTCAGATTTACCAATCCCGAAAGGGACGGTTACGCATGCATCTTGTCGATGCGCTCTATAAAAAATATCTGCCCGAATCGGTTGTTAACCGGGGTTTGGTGCTGGATGCGGCTGGTGGCCTGGGCCAGATGAGTCATTGGTTTCTGAGCAATGGCGCCAGGGTAGATTACTTCGATATTTCGCAGGAAATGGTGAGTAGTGTCAGCCAAAGTATGGCCGCTGCCATTGCCGACAAACGCTTGTCCGTACAACAGGCATCGGTCACTGAATACGTGCCGAAAGCTGACTACGATGTCGTTAATGTTCATGCGGTATTGGAATGGCTAGAGCAACCCATGACGCTTCTACCGGATATTGCGAGTTGGGTCAGGCCCGGAGGCTATCTCGGGCTGATGGTTTATAACCGCCATATGTTGATGTTGCGGCATTTGATGCGTGGCACTTTAAAACGCGCCATGGCCGGAGATATTGGCGGTGATCGCAAAGGACTGACTCCGATTTCACCGCTCGACCCGAGCGAGGTCAGGACGGCGCTGGAAGAGGCAGGGCTGCAGATACGTTGTCAGGCGGGTGTTCGTTCTTTTTCTGACCTAGCCGAAAACTGTGTTATTGACTGGTACTCAGAAGAAGATTTGTTCGACGCAGAGTTAGCGTTGTGCGAAACACGGCCTTATTGCGATATGGCGCGTTATGTTCTGTTTATTGCGCACCGGCCCGCTGACTAAGTATTGGAGGACCTTATCTGTCATTATTGCAGGCTGATGATTCCAAGTAACAGTAATGCTGGTATACAGGATGTGGCCAGGGCAACTGTGGCAAAGAAACCCAATAGTGAAACCCGGCCAATTGCGCCGCTGACAACAGCAATTCCGCCGCCACCACCTACCAAGGTGTTTCCCGGGGCATTGATAAGAAACGCAATACTCAGGTGCGGGTAGTTAGCCAGTGTGGTTCGTATCCATTGGAGGGATGTGGGGCTCTGGGCGTTGTTCTGCAGCTTGTACAATAGGTTTTTCACCCAGGGGAGATGTCTGCCAGCACGACCAAGCGCAAATGCAATGGTCAAGCCAACGACAGTGGCCAGCCAGGCACCGATAATGCCCGGTACTGAAAATAGCGCCATTATCATCAAACCGATCTCCATCCCTGGTGCAAAGGGTATGACCAGTATTAATGCATAGAGTGCACATAGCAGGGTTAACCAGGCCAGCGATGAGTAATCGGATTGGTCAATGAGTAGCTTCAGTGAATCATTGCCTCCTTTCAACAGATACGCAATGACGACCAGCGTCACAATAAAAAAGAGAATCCGGGCGGTTTGGTAAGTTCGGCCAGTGTTTTTCGGCATACAGTCAGACATGTATTGTGTTCGGAAAAAGAGGGTCAAGCATAGCGGAAAGAATGCTCAATAGTATCTCTGCTGCAATTATTTTTTTGAGTACGTTTCTGTTCTAAATACTTTTGTGACCAAACCATGCTCGAAGAATTAGTTTTATCCGGAACTTCGGGTGATACTCAAACGCCATGCGAAAAAAAAGCCTCACAGAATATGAGGCTTTTCTGAAGATGGTGATTGCTTATGCAGAAGCAATGACCGAGTTCGCGGCGTTGACGAAGTCACCCATCTGATCAAAGTTCAGATATCGGTAAACGTCGGCCGCCATGCTGTCGATCTTTTTGGCATATTCCATGTATTCTTCTGGAGTCGGCAATTTGCCAAGCAGTGAAGATACCGCCGCTAATTCTGCTGAAGCCAGGAATACATTGGCGCCATCACCCAGCCGGTTCGGGAAGTTACGAGTGGATGTTGAAACCACGGTGGACTTCGCAGCAACCCGTGCCTGGTTACCCATACACAGAGAACATCCTGGCATCTCGGTTCGTGCACCGGCGCGACCATAGATGTTGTAGTAACCTTCTTCCATCAACTGCGCCTGATCCATCTTCGTTGGTGGTGAAATCCACAAACGGGTGGAAATAGCGCCACCGTGCGCGTCAAGCAATTTACCTGCGGCGCGGAAGTGCCCGATGTTGGTCATACAGGAGCCAATGAACACCTCATCAATCTTGGTATTCATGACATCAGACAAGGTGCGTGCATCGTCCGGATCGTTAGGTGCACACAGGATCGGTTCTTTGATCTCGCTGAGATCAATTTCGATCACGTGAGCGTATTCAGCATCTGCGTCCGCACGCATCAGGCTTGGGTTGTCCAGCCATTCCTGCATCGCCACAGCGCGTCGCTCCAAAGTACGGGCGTCGCCATAACCATTGGCAATCATCCAACGCAACATAACGATGTTGGAACGCAGGTACTCAGCGACAGAATCTTCCGACAGGGTGATGGTACACCCTGCTGCAGAACGTTCAGCAGAAGCATCTGACAATTCAAAAGCCTGTTCAACGGTGAGGTCATCCAGGCCTTCAATTTCCAGTACCCGTCCTGAGAAAATGTTTTTCTTACCTTTTTTCTCAACGGTCAATGAACCGTCTTTAATGGCGTAATACGGAATCGCGTGGACCAGATCTCGTAATGTGATGCCCGGTTGACGTTCACCTTTAAAACGCACCAGAACCGATTCTGGCATATCCAGTGGCATGACGCCCGTTGCTGCGGCAAAAGCCACCAGACCAGAGCCGGCCGGGAAGGAAATGCCCATTGGGAAGCGGGTGTGAGAGTCACCACCGGTACCGACGGTGTCCGGTAACAACATCCGGTTTAACCAGCTGTGAATGATGCCATCACCTGGACGCAGTGAAACACCACCGCGATTCATGATGAAGTCTGGCAGGGTGTGCTGAGTGTCAATATCAACAGGTTTAGGGTATGCCGCTGTGTGACAGAACGATTGCATCACGAGGTCAGTTGAGAAACCAAGGCAAGCTAGGTCTTTCAATTCATCGCGAGTCATTGGGCCAGTCGTGTCCTGAGAGCCGACAGTCGTCATCTTAGGTTCGCAGTATTGACCTGGGCGAACACCTTCGACACCGCACGCTTTACCGACCATTTTCTGAGCCAGAGTAAAGCCTTTGCTGCTGGCCGCGACGTCGCTAGGGCGGGCGAATACATCAGAAGGTGCCAGTCCCATCGCTTCGCGGGCGCGGTCGGTCAAACCTCGGCCGATAATCAGTGGAATACGGCCGCCAGCGCGAACTTCATCCAACAACACGTTGGTTTTCAGTTCGAACTCAGAAATAACCTGACCATTTTTCTCAACTTTGCCTGCGTGTGGGTAAAGATCGATCACATCACCCATGTTCATCTGATCAACGTCCAGTTCAATCGGCAGCGCACCAGCGTCTTCCATGGTGTTGAAGAAAATCGGAGCAATTTTGTTACCTAGACAGAACCCGCCAAATCGTTTGTTCGGTACGTTTGGAATGTCCTGACCGGTGTACCAAAGTACAGAGTTGGTGGCAGACTTACGTGAAGAACCGGTACCCACAACATCACCGACTAAGGCCAGTGGATGACCTTTTTTCTTCAGTTCATCGATTTGTGCGATTGGACCGATCTCACCGGCTTTATCTGGCGTCAGACCATCACGTTCCATTTTATACATCGCCAGTGCGTGCAATGGAATGTCTGGACGAGACCAAGCATCCTGAGCGGGGGATAGGTCGTCTGTATTGGTTTCGCCGGTGACCTTGAATACGGTCAGCGTGATTTTTTCAGGGACGGCTGGCTTGCTTAAATACCACTCGGCATCGGCCCAAGATTGCATAACGCTCTTGGCCGCTTCGTTACCGGCGTCAGCTTTTTCTTTCACGTCATGGAAGGCATCAAAAACCAATAACGTGTGCTTGAGCTCTTCCGCTGCTTGCGCAGCTAACTTGTTGTCATCAAGCAGAGACACCAGTGTTTCAATGTTATAGCCGCCCTGCATGGTGCCGAGCAGCTTTACCGCTTCGACCGTGTCGATTAATGGTGAGCTTGCCTCACCCTTGGCAATAGCAGATAAAAAGCCAGCCTTAACGTAGGCTGCTTCATCTACACCAGGTGGGACTCGATTCACCAGAAGGTCTTTAATAAAAGATTCTTCGCCAGCAGGTGGATTTTTCAGCAATTCGACAAGCTCAGTCACCTGTTCGGCAGACAGTGGTTTTGCCGGAATACCCTGTGCAGCGCGTTCTTGTTCGTGTTTACGATAAGCTTCTAGCACGATTGGATCTCCATTTTTCGTTTATTTTTCGGTCATAGCGTTTTTTGGTTGTGAGCTTATTTCCGTTCAATGGGCGAGCGATTCTATATTCGCCGTTGAAATGAAAAACTCATGTGACGAAGCAAGATTCGAGTGTTGCTTCCCCATTTGCGCATTTCTTGATGTCTAGATGTTCAGTTATCGGTCTGGATCGCGATCAATCAATTCGTCCTCATAGGACTGGCAGACTGGGTTTAATATGGAGGCAAAGTTTAGTTAATCATCATCTAAATGTTAAGAATTCATCCCAGTTTTATGGATGATGTTTGTTATTCATTGCGTGAATGAAGTTTGTGCTAGTCATTCACGAGTGTGAGTATTAATCAATCGATGTTCAAAACCTTGTGAGATTGCAACGTCAACCGCCAATCGGGGTTCTCCAGACAGTATTGAATGCATTTTGCCGTGTTGGCATTATTGCCTGGCACAATTGTATTTTCCTGATGATTGTTCCTGGGGCTTAAATACCGGTAATCCGCGCGTATCCCATTAAACCGTTCAGGCATGGCCTCAGCCTGTGGGTAAACAAGCTTTAATTCGTTGCATTGGTTTATAACCACTTCCGATCGACCTTTCGGGCTGATGCAAACCCAATCCAGATTGCCAGGTAATGGCAGGGTACCATTGGATTCGACCGCACACTCAAAACCAACCTGGTGCATCGCGTCAATGAGTGCTTCGTCGAGTTGTAAAGCCGGTTCGCCACCGGTGAATACGACAAATTTATGACCTTGCTCAGCGGGCCAGAATTGATCAATACGTTGTGCCAGTTGTGCGGGTAGTTTGAATTTGCCCCCATTCTGGCCATTGGTGCCGACAAAATCGGTATCACAAAACTGACATACAGCGGATTGCCGATCTTGCTCGCGCCCACTCCAGAGGTTACAGCCCGTGAATCGGCAAAAAACAGCAGGACGACCGGTTTGAAAGCCCTCGCCCTGCAGGGTGTAAAACATTTCTTTAACACTGTAAGTCATAATTTTAAGCTTGTGTTGGGGATTGAGTCAGCAATTGCTGAAATTCTAAATCCTCTAGGGGGGGGGAGTACAGATAACCCTGGAATACATGACAGCCCATGCCTTTGAGCAGGGCCAGTTGATCTTCGGTTTCAACGCCTTCTGCAACCGTACTTAGCTTCAATTGCGCGGCCATGGCCAGAATAGTGCGGACAATGGCGGTGTCATTGGGATCGTTCTGAATATCTTTGATGAACGATTGATCAACTTTCAGAACATCCAGTGGCAGTCGTTTCAGATAATTGAGGTTAGAGTAGCCGGTGCCGAAATCGTCAATTGAAAAATTTAAACCGAAATCACGCAGTTCATTCATGCTTGCCACGGTGTGATCGATGTTATCGATAATCATCCCTTCAGTGATTTCCAGGTTAATCAGATGCGCGGGAATGGCAGCGTTGGTTATGATGCGATGCACAATCGTAGTGAAATTCTGTTGCCGGAACTGCTGTGGACTGACGTTTATACACATCTTAAAGGTGTCGCCAATAACGCCTTGCTTATACCAGTCGCTTACTTTATTGATGGCTTTTAACAGAACCATTTCGCCGACTTCCGACATCATGTCTCCGTCTTCCAGCAACGGGATAAATTCAACAGGTGATACCAGTCCCCGTTTGGGGTGACGCCAGCGTAATAAAGCTTCTGCGCCGATAATCCGGTTACTGTTGCTGTCCATCTGCGGTTGGAACATCAGGAAGAATTGATCGTTTTCCAGTGCGATCCGGCAATCTGCTTTCAGATCAAACAATCGTTGGTTTGCCTCAGCCATTTCTTTTTCAAACATGATCAGTTTGTTTTTACCGGATTCTTTGGCTTTGTACATGGCCATATCCGCGTGTCGTAACAGTTCTGATGCTGTGAGGCTGTGATCGTGGAAAAAGGCCAGCCCGAGGCTTGCGCTGACCGCCATTTGATCGCCTTGCAGAATCATTGGGCGCTGCATTTCGCTCAGCAGCCGTTCGGCGCGCTCTATGGCAATTTGGCGGGCGGCCGGTTCGGTGGTGCCCAGTTCCGTCATGCAAATAACAAATTCATCTCCGCCCAAGCGGGCGACGGTGTCTTCTTCTCGTACTGTAATGCGTAGACGTTTGGCGACTTCCGTTAAGATAGTGTCACCAACCAGGTGACCACGGGTGTCGTTTATGGTTTTAAAGTTGTCCAAATCAACGAAAATCAAAGCGCCAAAGTGTTTGGAACGTTGCGTTCTTAATAAAGCTTGTTCCAATCGGTCGATAAACAAATGTCTGTTGGGTAGGTCGGTGAGTGCGTCGTGATAGGCCAGATGCTGAATATGGGCCTGATGTTCTTTTCGTTCCGTAATATCTACCCCCACCGTCAGAATGGCATCAACCCCCTTGTATTGAATGGCTAACTTGCGCATTTCTAACGCCAAATAACGACCATTAGGTAACGTCCAGTCGATTTCAGGTAACAATACAGAGCGCTTGGAGGCAAAGGCTTCTTCATCAGCTTCCTTGATGAGTTGTCGGGACGAAGTCGACAGAGGGCTTAGGACGATATCGTCGCTCTGTTGACCGATGAACGCTTCTTCTTTCAGATGAAACGTTTTCAGGAATGCGTTATTGGCTAGCAAAGCTTCACCACTGCGCGCCTTCACGTTGATCAAATGCGGGAGGTTTTCCACCAGGACATGTAAGCTCATATAGGATTGTTCGGCTTCGCTCAGCGCTATTTTGTTTTTTTCAATCAGATCATCGACCATCCCCAATTGCGCATTAACCGCATCCACCAATACACCGAGTTCGTCTTCGCGGTGGCTGTAGAGTTCGCCTAAGCGTTTGCCGTTACTGTTTTCAACGTCAATCGTTTTCAGTTGCGTGGTCAGGTGGCTCAGCGGCAGGGTTAGCAATCGGTTGAATATAAAAATGAGAATGAATGTCAGCGAACCGACTTGCACAAGGTTCAGCAATAAGCGGTTCCAGGTTGCCTGCATTAGATTTCGGTACGGGAGATGGTTATTGTATTTGATCACCAGACGTCCGATCTGTTCCGGTTTTTCATCAGCAAGCTGCAATTGAATATTCTGTATTTTAATTGGTTCGCCGATGATGGAGACCAGATAGGGGATGCGAAATGGTGCCTTATTGCCTTTACTCGCATACCCAATGACATTGTCATTTTCGTCGTAGAGCCAGGCGGAAATGATGAAGTCGTTCAGTAACAGGCTTTGGACAATCTCTTTGCCCAACAGGTAATCATAGCTGAAAATAGCGTTTTTAGCGGGTAGTTTAGTGGCCAGAATGATGCGATCTAAGTCGGCGGCGACAATGGACTGGTGATTTTTTAATTCGCCAACAAGTTGAATTGCAGAGGCAACAATACTCAGTGCGACAGCCGAAAATAACCCGGTCAGGACAAGCCGCACCGATATCTGACGTGCCGTAATTGTGCGTAGTGCGGATAAAAATGCCATCAATTCACTTAAAAATACTGTGTTGTACCACCATTCTGATTCATTTAAGCAAGATTCCCTCATTATCGCTAGTCCAGTTGCCGGCTTTGGCGAAAATTTTCAAGGAATATCAGTATGTTAAGTGTGCGAAAGACAGGTTTTCGGGATACTCATAGATTATCGTGGCTTGATAGTTCTTTCCGGAAGGACTCGGGACATTGGTCAATCCTTCATACCGCAGCAGCTGTTGTGTGTGCCGGTCGTAAGTCAATACGATGGGTTTCACCAGCTGGGCAAAGAGAATATTGTTCAATTTAAGCTCCAGTGTCATGGTTTGCTCATCGATTGTCTTAGGCTCAATGTACATCTCGATAAAGCTTGCTCTGCTTGCATTCAGGAACTCAAATGACACTGGCTGACTGGTCAGTAGTACTTCGAATTGGCTCAATATGGTGTAATGGAAGCCGGCATCCACAGCAAACAGGCCTTCGGGTGTTGGCAGGTTTTTGCTTTTACGAGCTTCAATGCTGAGCTGGTTGGGCAAGACAGCAACCTTCTCTGCTCGTTGGGGTTCAGTGAACTCGACGCTGTAACTCGGTGCCCGCATATTTTCATAGCGCAGTTTTTTTTGCCCTAGAAGATTGCCGTTCGCGGCAATATAGTCGACTTCTTCACGCAGCGGTTTCAAATCATCGTCCAGATAGAGTCGGTGCACTTCGGTGTACAGAAGTTGATTGGTAGAGGGGTCATAGGCATAGCCAAAGAACGTCAATGGTTCGGCAAGCAAGTGACCGCTTAGTAGAGCGACAAGGCAACAAGTCCAGCAACGGAACAGCATTATCGTGCACCAACAGAGCGGTTTATGAGGAGCTTCCGGCGAGGACGATCGATAATCCAGTAGAAAAATGGTAGCCAAAGCCCCCAAGCGCTGGCGACCAATAATAGCCCGAGAGGGGTGGCATTTGCGGCCCCCAATTTAGTGCCGGCCACGTAACTACCTCCACCACCCAAAATACCAAATAGCACCTGTAAGGTAAGTCTGCCTTTTAACCAGGCCAAGCTGTGATTCAGGGTTAACGGAAAAATCATCCATAGGGCGATAATCCAGGTAGGTACGACAAAACCAAGCCCAAGGTATTCTATGAAAGGCGACAAATGCCAAATGAGGTCAATCGACAGGCCAATCAACATTACCGGTAATAATTGCCACGTTTCTTTACGGTGATTGAATGCAAAAGCATGGACGCCAACGAACATCAGCGCCCAAAGCAAAGACCAGGGGCTTTGAAACAGGACTGCAAGAAACCAACCTATCTGAAACAGCGCATAGTTCGCAATTTTATCCATTTACTTTACCCACTCATGCCGGGCCCCGGCTTTGCTGAACACGATTTGCGACGTACCAATAGCACGCTCTCTGAACCCGCCTTCACAATACGCAAAATAGTATCGCCACAAACGATAGAATTGGCGGTCATATTTGGTGTGATCCAATGTGTTATACGCAGCAATAAAACGTTGATGCCAGTCTTTCAGCGTCCGAGCGTAGTGTTGCGTGATATCTTCAAAATGATTCACGGTCATGCTGGTCTGTTGCGCAATGTGATGGTTGATCAGAGATATGCTGGGTAGATGGCCACCCGGAAAAATGTACTTGCGAATGAAGTCAACCGAATTCCGGTATGCCTTGTACCGCTGATCTGGCATGGTAATGCTTTGCAGCAGTGCGATGCCATCGTCGGCGAGCAGTTCGTCAATCTTTTTAAAGTAGCCGGGCAGGAACTTGTGGCCGACGGCTTCAATCATTTCAATGGACACCAGTCGATCGAATTGACCTTCTAGTAATCGATAATCGGATTTCAATAAGGTGACTTTATCTTTCAGTCCTTCTTCGCTAACCCGTTTTTTAGCGTATTCGTATTGTTCGTCAGAAATGGTTGTTGTCGTGACCCGGCAACCAAACTCTTTTGCGGCGAATATTGCCATTGACCCCCAGCCGGTCCCGATTTCCAGTAAGTGGTTGTCTGGACCCAAGTGAAGCTTTTCACAAATGCGTCGCAAGCGGAACTGTTGGGCAGTTTCCAGGCTGGCATCTTGGCTCGGATAGATCGCCGATGAGTACATCATGCTGCTGTCCAGAAAACTGGTGAACAGATCGTTGCCCAAATCATAATGTGCCTGAATGTTTCTTTTTGAGCCCTTCACCGTGTTTTGGTTTAACCAATGCGCAATGTTAAGTCCCCATTTGGTGATCACTGACAGAGGGTTGAACCGATTCTTTTCGTGGTTCAGGTTAGCCGCAAACAATTGCACTACACGGGTTAAGTCAGGTGAATCCCAGAGTCCCTCTGCGTAGCATTCGGCGGCGGCCATTTCACCTCCGGTAATCATCTCCCGAAAAACTTTGCTGTCGTGAACAGTAACTTCGGCATGTGGTCCAGTCGCTTTCGGGTCACCGAATGACTGTGACTGGTCGTTGAAGTGTATGGTCAGACTGCCTTTTTTCAAATGAGACAAAATTGAAGACGCTGCTTTCCAGGCAATATTAACGTGGTTGCTGCGGGTGCTATTGGCAGTCGTCATATGGTTTTTTCCTTATTGCTTTTATTGGGGTGGGCGTAAAACGGTACGCCCTTTAGCCATAGTTTCAGGGCATTGGTGTAAATGCCGGTTGCAACTTTTACGGTCATCCATGGGAAACGGATGAGCGTTTTTCTGACATTCGCCGCCGTCATTGCCATGGGTGTGAGTGCCATCGTTGCGTCAAACACCCGGTTACCCTGTTGCCAGTTTTCAAGATGAATAAGATTGGTGTTTGCACCGGGTTCGGTAAAGCGCCAATCATAATCAGTTGCCATTGGATGGAAGGGGGAAATATGAAATTGCTTCGGTAGTTTGAATCGGATTCGTTTTCCTCGTTGGCTGACAGGATTGGTAGCGCGGCTGTCCTTAGATATGGCCAGTACATACTGGTGTCGTTCACCCCAAGGGGTATTGGTAATTTCGGGCATGATGGCCAACAGATTATTTTCAGCATCAAATGCGTAATAAAATGTGACTGGATTCATGATGAACCCCAGTGTGCGTAAATTGGTCAGCATGGCCACCCGGTAAATTCGTTCGGCTGCAATATCGCTGTGCTCGGAAATATGGCTGATGACCGCCTGTTTCAGTCCGCCATTATCGGGTGCAAAAAAATCTGCTCTGCGGTAACTGAGCCAGTTACGCCTTTCAAAAGAGATGAGTCGGGAACATTGTTCGACACTGGTCAGTTCGTCCAGATCCAGATACATCATAAAAACAGGGTAGCGTAAGGTATGTTCCTTTGGGCTGAAGCGTCGATGCCTGACCCAGCCGATCATTAATCGGCTAAAGGCAGGTGTATTTTTGTCATCAGTTTTATTCTTCATCTCAGGCTACCGGAATTTCCGTGCTCACATGCTGCGTAGGTTTGGCTTTTTGAGATTTGATATCTTCGACAACTCGTAAAGCAGAGTTCACACCATCTTCATGAAAGCCATTAAACCAATAAGCACCGCAAAAGTGCGTACGGTTTTTATTGCCGATTTCGTGATATCGGCTCTGCGCATGGACGCTGCCCTTGTTGAATATTGGGTGGCCGTAATTAAATCGCGCAATAATTTTTTCCGGATTGATCTTTTCTGTCCGGTTTAAGGTTACGCAAAAGGTCACCGGTGCCCCATGAAAACTCTGCAGAATGTTCATGTTGTAAGTTAAGCTGGCGGGCTTTGTTTTGTCATCGCCCAAGTGGTAATTCCAGGCTGCCCAGGCTTTTCGTGATTTCGGTAGCAGGGCCTCATCGGTGTGTAACACCACTTCGTTTTGAGAATAGGGTATGGCTTTGAGTATGTCAGACTCGGTGTCGGTTGCGTCGTCCATCAGTGTGAGTGCCTGGTCACTGTGACACGCGAAGATGACCTGATCGAACTGTTTTTGGGTATGGTCATCGAACGTTAGGGTAACGGAATCGGCAGAGCGGGTGACAGCTAGAATGCGTGCGTTAGCGTGCACCTTATCTTTGAAAGGGGCAATCAGCGGCTCAACATAGCTTCGGGAGCCGCCCTCTAAAACATACCATTGTGGTCGGTCTTTTACTGACAGTAAGCCGTGATTTTTGAAAAAGCGAACGAAGAACAGCGCGGGGAAGTCCAACATATCTGCTTCCCCACTGGACCAGATCGCCGCGCCCATTGGAATGATGTATTTATCTATAAACGTTTGCCCGAGACCTTTTTGTTTAAAATACTCTTTCAACGTCAGAGCTTCGTCCAAGTTGCCATCGGCCAGGTCTTGTAAGCTTTCTTTGTTAAATTTCAAAATATCACGGATCATTTTCAGGAAAGACGGTGACACAATGTTTTTACGCTGGGCAAACAGGGTATCCAGGTTGTGACCATTGTATTCCAGCCCGCTGACTTCATCACTAACTGAAAAACTCATTTCGGTAGGGATGCGGGCAACATCGAGTTCTGACATGAGCTTGTTAAAGTTGTGATAAACCCAATCGTTATACACGATGAACCCTGTGTTCACAGGATAGGTTTTTCCGTCGATCTTAACGTCCAATGTGTGGGTGTGGCCGCCAATATAGTCATTGAATTCGTAAAGCTCGATATCGTGGTCTTGATACAGATAACGGGCGGCTGTCATGCCAGAAATGCCACCACCGATAATCGCGATTTTTTGTTTGCTCATTGTGTGTCCTTAGTTCAGGCGTGCTTTGATGGCATTGATTATGGTTTTCAACACAGGAATATGGCCGAAAAGCATGTGTGTACTGTCAAAGTAATCCTGATGATACGAAATAGTCTGTCCGTTGTGTTTAATGTGACTGGTACCGGGAACCTTGATATCACGGCCACCATTCAGCTTTGGATGACGAAAGGTCATCGTCCACGTTAAAAAAGCTGAGCTGTCGTCACTCATAGTTGTCGTAAAATCAAAATGAATGTGGTCGACATTTTTATACATCGATTCAAAGTATGCTTTCAGGTTAGTCAGGGACTCGATACGATGCAAAGGATCTACGAAAGTAATGTCTTTATTGTAGAGGTTGTCCAGCAAGCCAGAGTTAATCGTGTCCTTGTTCAGCTGAGCATAGGTTTGTTCAATGCGATCAATAATTGTTTTCAAGTGAGTACCTATATTGATTTGAACTTCTGTAGTGTGTCGCTGCGCGCCACGGCATAGTCAACGACCGGAGCTGGGTAGTTAAGCCGATGTCGGTCGGCTGCCTCTGGCGCAATGATGCGCTTACCACAAAGCGACGCGATTTCTGGAACATAGTTACGGACAAATCCACCTTGTGGATCAAAACGCTTCGCTTGTTGGTGAGGGTTGAAGATACGGAAATAGGGCACCGCATCGACGCCTGTGGAGGCAACCCACTGCCAACCGCCGTTGTTCGCTGCAAAATCAAAATCCGCAAGTTGACTGGCAAAGTAGGACTCTCCTAGACGCCAGTCCATCTGCATGATTTTTACCAGATACATTGCAGAAACCATTCTCAATCGGTTGTGCATCCAACCGGTCGAATTCAGTTGGCGCATTGCCGCGTCGACAATAGGTACACCGGTCTTTCCATCTTGCCAGCGTTTCAGCTGATTGTGATTATGCTGCCAGGGAAATTGATCCCATTTGGTATTAAACGGTTTGCCAAGGCAGAGCTCGGGGCGAAAATAGAGCAAGTACTTATAAAATTCCCGCCATAAGATTTCCGAGAAATAAGTCGATTCCGACAACCGTTGACCAGATTGTTGGATTGCCCAGGCAATCTGGTTTGCGCTGATTGAGCCAAGAGAGAGAGCGACCGACAGTTTCGAGGTTCCATCAGTGCTGGGGATGTCCCGTTGCTCGCCATAACGTTTTTCGTTCTCAAGAAACTTCGTTAAGCGGATATGCGCCTCAGATTCGGTTACAGCGAGTTCTAGAGGGTTTTTCCAGTTGTATAGGTCACTGAAATCGAGCGGTTCAGGTTGTACCGCTTGTTTAAATAAGGGCGCCGTTGACGGTGGCGTCAATTGGTTTTGCAGTACCGCTAATGTCGATTTTTTATAGGCCGTGAATACCCGATAGTAATCACCTTTCTTATTGAGATTTTGTTTCGGGTGACAGAAAAACAGGTCGTTGTACCGTTGGAATTTAACTGACTCCGGTAGCTCTAGGGCGACGGATTGGTCCCGTTTGAATTCGTCATAACCCGGCTCATAATGACAGTGAATACCGCTGATCCGATGTTGTTCGCAATAGGTGGAGACAGCATCGGCACATTCCTGCCAGCTGCGAGCTTCAATCAGGTGTAACCGAATGCCGATTTGCGCCAGGCTGGTATTGAGTTCGTCGAGCGCCTTTTGAATAGCCGCCAGCTTGTTATTGCCGACGCCGTGTTGGCGCAGTTGGTCTTCGGCATAAATATACAGGGCATGACAGTGGCCGCCTGACTGAGCTGCCAGCTGGGTAGCCGCGGTTAAGGGTTCATGATCGTGAATTCTCAGATCATTACGAAACCATACTAATTGATTGCTCATACGATATTTTTATATTGGTTAAGATGTTCCGGATAAGGAGCCCAAACGCTTTGCTGCCACATATATCCGTCTTTCTGCTGATGCACGGTGGCATAGTGACGCAACATGGTGAGTGGCACGACATAGGGTAAATCCTGTTGTTGGTAACGTTTAATAACCGCCAGCACAGAATCTTTTTCGGAAGGCTCCAAATAGGTTTTGAGAAACCCAAACAGGTGCAGCAAAGCATTAGTGCGTTGCCCGGTAGTGCTGATTGCCTTCAGTGAGTTCATTATTTCAGTTAAGTATTGTTCTGCGATATTCGGTAAATCCGAGCTATTCGACAGGTCCGCCAACATGCGCCCCGCCCGACGGTAACCCGCGTAATCATGCAGCATGATTAAAAACTTGTGCTTGGAGTGAAAGCGTATCAAGGACGCTGCTGACTGGTACGGTTGTGTGGTTCGCCATTCATGGTAAACATATAGGCGGGTCAGGAAACTCTCGGCAATTGGCGCGTCATTTAAGCGGCCCGCTTCCTCGATAGGCATGTTTGGAAAGGCTTTCTGCAATCGTTCCGCAAAAATGCCGGATGCAATTTTTTCGGGCATTGCACGATCGCCATAAAGTTTGACCCGTTCCATGCCACAACTGGGTGAACCTTGCATTAGGATGTACCCATCCAATTGCCCGATCGTTTTAGTGTGCTGATCAAAGTAGGCTTGCAGCGGCGCGGTGTAGTCTTTGCTTTGGGTATCGGAGTCTACCGCCCGGATTTCTGAATCCTTAGCAATTAAACGAAGGGTAGGGCGAGGCGTCGGTAAGCCGATGCCGACTTCCGGACAATAGGCAGTGAAGTCGGCTACGCTTGCCAGTGTATCGGTCACCCAATTGTCCTTTTTATGGCCTCCATTAAAGCGCACAGGCTGGCCGAGTAAGCAGGCACTGATGCCAATCATTGGTCGTGTCATAGGTTTGTCCTAAAAAGCAGTCGTTACCCACATTTGGGTATAGATTCGTTCTGCCTTGTACGCAAAGTTGAATAGAATAGATGTTGGTGTTGGCAGTAAAGTCATCTCAGGCAGTTGCCATTTGGCTGTAATTATGGATAATGCCGCGCTCTGTTGTGGTGGTCCTGCCGGTCCCCTCGCAACGAGAGGACGTAAACCCCGCCAGGCCCGGAAGGGAGCAACGGTAGCGTCTGTATCGTGTGCCGGGGTGTGGCTGGTGGGACTGCCGCCCAATTTCCTTTCGTTTATTATTTTTCTTTATTTCCATTTTTGTGTTTCCAGAGCAACGCGCGAGTTTTTCTCAAGTAAATATTTATACCGTTATCTACATGCTCTCATCGCTGCCCCAAAGTTTTTATGTAACTTGCTGTTTTTAAACCGTTTTTTATCAATTGCCTGTTTCAGGGCTGGCGACGGTTAGCAATCAAAGTTACGATAGCCTCCTTTTTGACAGAACGAATGTATCTCCTATGTCTTATCAGGTTTTAGCAAGGAAATGGCGACCGTCAACATTTGAAGAGATGGTTGGGCAGGCACACGTTTTACGAGCGCTGGTGAATGCCCTTGACCAGCAGCGTTTGCACCATGCTTATTTGTTTACCGGAACCCGAGGTGTCGGTAAAACAACCATTGCTCGCCTGTTGGCCAAAAGCCTGAATTGTGAACAGGGCGTCAGTTCCAAGCCATGCGGCGTCTGCTCTTCCTGTGCAGAAATTGCTGAAGGACGTTTTGTTGATCTGATAGAAGTCGATGCGGCCAGCCGTACGAAAGTTGAAGATACCCGCGAATTGTTGGAAAACGTGCAATATGCGCCGACACGAGGGCGCTATAAGGTGTACCTGATCGACGAAGTTCACATGCTGTCGACGAGCAGTTTTAATGCCTTGTTGAAAACGTTGGAAGAGCCCCCACCGCACGTTAAATTTCTGTTAGCGACCACTGATCCACAGAAATTGCCGGTAACTGTCCTGTCCCGCTGTTTGCAGTTTAATCTGAAGAACATGAGCCGCGAGCATATTGTGCAGCACCTCAGCCATATTCTGTCTGTCGAACAGGTGCCTTTCGATGAACCGTCATTGTGGGCTATCGCAGAAGGTGCGCAGGGGTCCATGCGTGACGCACTCAGCCTGACAGATCAAGCCATTGCTTTTGGGCAGGGCGCTCTGAAAGAACAAGAAGTGGCTTCCATGCTCGGTACGGTCGATTTGAAAAGAGTACTCAGGCTTGTTCAGGCACTCTTTGAAAAGAAAATTGATGAATTGATGACCCTCGTTGCAGAGATAGATGAACACAGCCCCGATTATCAAGCCTTGATGACGGAAATGATGTCAACGCTGCATCGCATCGCAATCGCGCAAGCGGCCCCGAATGCTATCGATAACAGTAAGGGCGATAAGGCGGCCATAGTTGCGCTTGCTGGCGCCTCCTATGCGGAAGATGTGCATCTCTACTATCAAATAGGCACCAAAGCCAAGCCTGAGATGGCCTATGCGCCCAGTGAACGAGCTGGATTTGAAATGGCTCTGCTGCGCATGTTGGCGTTCAGTCAATTGCCAGCTGCCAATATTGGCGCATTGCCCGAATTGGTTAGCGAGGCGGCTGTTATTCCCGAAACGGTGGCGAGCGCCCCAAAGTCAGTTGAGCCTCCGCGCGCCAATGAGGCCATTGCTGATCAAACCATTATCGCTGCGGAACTGCCGCCGACGATCGCTTCAGAATCGTCAGCTGCAAGCAGTGCGGAAATCGTTACACCAAAGGCAACGCCAGAGCAGGATGAGCTACCACCTTGGCAATTACCGCACGAGCCTGACGCACCGAAAGCTGATTTCGGTGCGTCAGGCACGGAAATAACCCAAGAGGCTGAAGCCGTCGCCGAGACGGCTGAGTGTTCGGCAGCGCCGTTACAGCCCCAAACCTCCAACCTGGCCGAGGAATACCCAGCAACGCCCACAGAGCCAGTGGCATCACCTCCGATGACGGAGCCTGACGATTTTGCGGATGATAAGGCAACTGAGTACAGTAGCGCCCATTCCGAATCTACAACTCATACTGAGTCTGATTATATTCCACCCGCACAGATACCGATGGCGGAGGCTGATGCGGATGAATCCCATAGTTTGTTGGGGGCAGCAGTATGGCCGAATGTGGACGTTAACTCTGATCCTGTCTACTGGTGGCAGGTGACGTTGCACCGTCTTGGACTATCCGGTATGACCAAAACCTTGTTTGCCAACAGTCAATGGCATGGCTTTGATGGTGAAACGCTGTCGTTAGTGATTTCACCGAACTACAGAAAAATCATGAACGACGGTCACCTCCAACATTTGTTAAAAGCCCTGCCAGCCTGGTTGGGTGGGGCTCAACGTGTGCATTATGAATTTGGTGCTGTAGAAAAAACACCGCAGCTGTGGGCAGAACAATTGGTTCAGCGTGCAAATCACCAGGCATTTCAATATTTGAAAGAAGACCCATTTATAGCAACGCTGATGAATGAATTTAATGGTCAACTACAGGTTGAGTCGGCCATTCCGAATACACATCCAATACCTTCAGGAGTCTAATGTATGATGAAAGGTGGCATGGGCAATATTATGAAGCAAGCCCAGAAAATGCAGGAAAAAATGGCTGCTGCGCAAGAAGAAGTGGCCAATCTGGAAGTAACCGGGGAAGCCGGCGCTGGCATGGTGAAAGTCGTGATGACCGGTCGGCATGACGTAAAATCGGTTTCGATAGACGACTCTGTCATGCAGGAAGATAAAGATCTGTTGGAAGACTTGCTGGCTGCTGCGGTCAATGATGCGGTGCGAAAAGTTGAGACCGCAAGTCAGGAGAAAATGTCTTCTGTTACTGCGGGCATGGGTTTGCCGCCTGGAATGAAACTACCTTTCTAAAAAGGTCTACATATGTCGTATACACCGGCTACTGAAGAGTTGATTCGAGCGCTGCAAGCTTTACCGGGCGTAGGTACACGTTCCGCGCAACGCATGGCATTGCAGTTGCTGGAACGGGATGCTGATGCCGCTACCCGGCTGAATGAGGCGCTTGCTAGTGCGTTGCAGAAAGTGCGGAAGTGCCCGACATGCCGTACGTTGACGGAATCTGAACTGTGCGGTGTCTGCGCCGACGAACAACGTGATGCAGCAACGCTGTGCGTTGTCGCCAATGACGCAGACAAAGCCGGTATTGAGATGTCTGGCCGTTATCGAGGGCGATACTTTGTCTTGCACGGTGTGCTGTCTCCAATAGATGGTGTAGGCCCAGAGCAGTTAGGGGTATTTGATCTGCTCGATCAAGTTAAAACGCATGCAGTCACAGAGGTGATCCTGGCGCTTGATGAGCAACTGGAAGCTGAAGCCACGGTGCACTATCTGACGGAACATCTGAAACAGCTGTCGGTTACCATTTCCCGGTTACCATTTACGCACCTGAAAAGTGGTGCACTGGATCAAGCAGACAGTCGGGTCATCGCCAACGCCTTGGCAGCGAAACAGGAGATTGGTTTTGAACTCGACTGACAGCTATGTCTGGATAAAAAATGATGCAGACCTGAATGCGGTATGTCAGCTATGGGCAACAGCCAGTGTCATTGCACTTGATACTGAGTTTGTACGAACAGATACCTTTCACGCAAACCTCGGGTTGCTGCAGATTTGCCATGAACAAACCACCTGGTTGATTGATCCGTTAGAGATCCACGACTGGCGTCCGTTCGCCGCTATTCTTGCTGAGCCGGCAATTGTCAAAGTACTGCACTCGCTATCGGAAGACGCGGAAGTTCTGCTGCACAGTGTTGGCGTGACCATGGACAACGTATTCGACACGCAAATTGCAGCCGGATTTCTCGGCTATCCAGTTCAGATGAGTTACGCCAAGCTGGTAGAAGCCCTGTTTGATGTGGTATTGCCGAAAGAAGCTACCCGGAGTGACTGGCTGAAGCGTCCACTCGAAGATGAGCAGTGCCAGTATGCCGCGGCCGATGTGCATTGGCTGTATCAGATTTACCAGCTTTTTGCGGAACAATTACACCTGCAGTCCCGATATGAGTGGGTGGCAGAAGATAGCCAGCGTATGGTGATGAACAATATGCCCACGGACGCGGAGTGCTATTACCAGAAACTGCGAGGAGCCTGGAAACTTAAGGGTGCCCGGCTACAAGCGTTGAAGGCACTGTGTCAATGGCGAGAAGGTATTGCTCGCAGCTCAAATGTCAATCGTGGCCGTATTCTGAATGATAAGGACCTCATCGTTATCGCCGAACGTATGCCGAAAAATAAGTCAGACTTGCAGAAGTATTTAAAGATTCCCTCGCGTAAAATACGGCTTTATGGCGATCAGATTATTCACATGGTGAAAGACGCTGAAGAGGTTAAACGTGTCGATTGGCCGGAGCGAATCGAAGGTCCATTGCCTGCGGACCAGGCCGATCTACTCAAACAAGTGCGGCAAAAGGTGGAAATCATAGCGGAACAGCTTGGTTTGCCAGCGGAAGTTATGGCGCGTCGAAAGGGGCTTGAAACCTGGCTGCGTAGCGGTAGTCACACTGGACAGTATGCCATTCCGGAAGCACTGACCGGTTGGCGCAAAGATTTTTTATTGGGACCGATCAACGAGTTGTTACAAGCACAATGGGAAGAATTGGATGAAACGTGAAATTGTGCGTATATACCGATCTAGTCTGAACGCGGAAACTTACCTTTATTTAGCCAAAAAATCGGCGTTTGACTCGCTCCCGGAAGCGTTGCGAAAAATTTTTGGCCGCCCCATTTTGGTCATGGATATGCTGTTAACGGAAGACAAGAAGCTGGCCAGAGCGGACGCGGTCAAGGTGTTGGCCGGTATTGAAGAACAGGGATTTTATTTGCAGATGCCACCGCCGAAAGAAGACTATATGCTCGATATCTTTCGTGAAAAAGGCCGCTCCGACCATGGCTGATCAGGTATTCTGGAAACGCAAGACGTTACAGGAAATGAGCCAGACAGAATGGGAATCCTTATGTGATGGTTGCGGCAAATGTTGCCTGCAAAAATTAGAGGATGAAGATGATGGCATGGTGTATTACACCCGCGTCGTGTGCCGGTATATGACTGACGATTGCCGCTGTTCTGAATACCAAAATCGACATGAACTGGTACCAAACTGTGTTTGGCTGAGGCCGGAAGACGTGGAAAACTTTTTCTGGCTGCCTTCTACCTGCGCCTACCGAATCCTCGCCGAGGGCCGGGATCTGCCACTTTGGCATCCTTTGGTCAGTGGAGATCCACATTTGATTCATGCGGTAAACATTTCCGTGTCTCACATGGATTTGGTCGCCGATGATCAGGTACCGGAAGACGATTGGCAAAATTACGTAATTGACAATGTATAAAGTGAAAGTTGAGCGATGATTTATCAAGATTTGTACATGAATGCCGCCTTGTTTTATTTAGCTGGGGTGTTGGGATTTTGGTTGGTGGTTTGGAAAGTGTCGACCAAATTGGCATGGCGACCATTGCGTTGGTGGCTGACCTGGCTTTATTTGTGCGTGGTGCTCACGCCTTGGCAGGGAAGTGAGCCGGAAGCATACTACGCTCCCGCCATTATTGTCGGCGCATTCGACTTTCTGGATGTTGGTTTAACGCAAACATTGAACGTACTGCAGCCAATGATTAATGCGTTAATTGTTGGTACAGCAGGAATCGTTTTGCTGGCGGTGGTCCTGAAAATCCGTGATTTGAAAAATGCTAAAGTGACATCGGAGCCTACCGAAGACTCAGTATGATGACTTAGGTCAGCAGATAAATCTGATCCTGCAAGTCTCCAAGTGGCTGGTCTGAAGCCAGGTGGCCACTATCGATAAACCCTTCAGCGGTCTTCGTAACATTTTGTTACCGAACTTAAGGCTTTACTATACATTTGCCAACTAACTGGCTAGTCTTTTACTTTTGATTACAATGGTTCGGCCCCTGTTCGTCAGGGGCCGAACAGTCTCAGACGGCGAAAATTCAAAAGCGAGAAAAAGATGGCCAATCATTTATTTACACTCGTGACCATAATCCTGATGGCGGGAGTGTTTGGCGGTTTGCTGAACTATTACATGCAAGCCCAGGTCGACCCAGAAAACACGAACATGCCCGGTTCAATATTGGGTGGGCTAGGGGGGGCCGCATTGGTTCCTCTTATTTTGTTTTTGGTGTCCAATGATTTGATGACAGAAAGCCAGGGTGATCCAAGTAAAGCCCTCATTTTTGCGGGTATCTGTCTTATCGCTGCCTGGGCGAGCCGGTTTTTTCTCAATACGGTGACCAAGCGGATTGTGCAGGAAACCCATACCGCAAGGCTGCGTACGGACGAGCTGATGATTGAGCTACGTATGCTGCAACGCGAATTAGAGCCGATGTTGGAAATGGAAACCGAAGGTGAAGAGGAGAGTGAAATTCTGCCGCTACCGCCAGAAGAAGAGCTGGACGTGACAACAGCTAATGTCTTAACGGCCCTGGGAAATGGCCGATACATATTCCGCAGTCAGGCCGGGCTAGCTCGTGAAACCAATTTGGACGAACACACCCTGTCGAAGACTCTTGGTATCATCGTTGCCCGAGACCTGGGCGGCAAAATCCTGAGTAAAAAGGGCACTCGCTGGTTCATTTCTCAGAAAGGTCGCAACTATCTCGCAGCTTCGTCTTGATAGCCCACTGTTCTCTGTCTTAAAGCCCCTTCAATGGGGCTTTTCTTTAATGAAAAAACGAAAAACCAGCTACAGTTGAAGGAATATCGGCCGATCACTAGTAAGCCATCATCAATTTAATGTGTCCTTATGGTGGGTGGATCGGAAGAATGGGTTGGCTATCGTTGACGGAACCGGAGAGCAGTCTTAAGTAATGAACAGTAAAGCGTATATTCACAAAGCGCAATTTAAGCCGTTGAAACCTATCTTGGCTTTTTTTGTGATGCTGTTTACGTCTGTTTTAGCTCTCGCAGACGTGAGAGTAGTCATGGATGTTTCCAAAAGCATGGCTGAAAACGATCCAGGTAATTTCCGCACCGAAGCCATTCAGCTGTTGTTGGATTCATTGCCCTCAGGTGAAAAAGCTGGCGTGTGGACCTTTGGGCAGTATGTGAACTTGTTGGTTCCACATAACACCGTCAATGAACAATGGCGGCAGGCTGCTATGACATCGATCCGAAACCAGAATGCGCCGGCTACCCGAACGAACATTGGGCGTGCATTAGAGGATGTGTCTTATGACTTCCTGTTTTCCAGCTATCGCGGACCGAGCCATATCGTCCTGATAACCGACGGGCGAGTTGATATTGCCCCGAATGAGGATGTGAATCGCGTGGAGCGTGAGCGTATTCTGTCTCAGTTGGTGCCCAGGTTTGTCGCTGCCAATGCCCGGATTCACACGATCGCGATTTCAGAACAAGCCGACAAAGCACTATTAAGGCAGATGTCCGAACAAACTGGTGGCCAGTTTCAGTCAGTTGATGACACCCGTAATTTGTCTCGGGTTATGGCTGCGCTGGCCGCAGAGGTGTCTCCGGCCAGTCAACTCACTCTTAATAAAAAATCGTTTAATGTGGACGCCAGTATCCGAGAAATTACCATTCTGATGTATCACTCCTCTGGCGCCGTAGCACTTCAGTCCCCCGATGGCGCATTGTCATCAGCAGTGAATCCGGGTAGTCAACGCTGGCGTGTCGGTAATGGTTTTACGCAAGTGTCTGTATCTTCACCTCAGCTGGGTCGGTGGCAAGTAAACGGCCAATTAGAAGGACAGTCGAGCATACGCGTATTGTCTGACATTAACCTGAGATGGACCGAGCCAGAAATGTCCGCTGCGGCCAAGACCAATCTTATTTCCATTGCAGCGGAACTCGTAGACGGAGATGGTAAAAGCATTGCCGAGGACCTGGCCAGCGTAATCACCGCGACGTTGCGCGTTAACGGAGCTGTGATGCCGGTACAGATTCAACAGGATTCAATCGTCGCGCGGTTGCCAGTTACGGATCAGATGGACGCCATGAATCTGGAATTGAATATAGACGGCGGCACCTTTAATCGATTAATTACCCGGCAAGTCCGCTTTGTGGAACCCTATATTTCCGAAGTGCTGATGACGTCGCGGGGCTATGAATGGCGATTGTATCCGAACCGTTTGCTGTCGAATGTCGAGTCAATCAATGCCATGGTCGAGTTTGACGTTATGGGGCAAAAACGCACGGAACCTTTCTCCCAAACGGAAGCCGGCTATTGGCTGTGGGTGCTTCCGTACGATTTGGAGCCAGGACAATACACTATTCAATTATCGGGTAACGTCATGCAAGACAGCGCCCGTCAAAATCTGCCGACGGAAAGTGTTACGCTCAGTATTCCGCCAGCGGCATCCGGTACCTTGCCTATGACCCCCGATCTTATGGCCATGCCGCCGATGCCTGTAAATGATGTCAATGATGCCAGCGATGCGTTTGAGAAGGATCCGATGCCGGTGTTTGACGAGCTGCAGGCGGAACTCGTCGTCGCCGAAGATCCTAATGCGATACCTTGGGAAGATGTCATTGACGATCCCACAATGGAGCAAGCCGGTGACTCAAATGTCATGACCTATGTACTGCTGAGCGTGCCAGGCATTCTGGTTCTGGTCATTGCTTACCTTTTTTACCGCCGGCTGGAGTCCAAAACCAAAGGCAGCACGTCCGAAGATGAGTTGATCATGGGCGGAGATGATTTTTCCGATCTGGATGATATGTCGGCACTGCAACCGGATGCCGACCTTGATATTTCATCTTTGGAAGATGATACAGATGACTATTCATTGGCAGAAGCCCCTACCATAGATGACATCATCGATGAAGATTTGCCGACACCTGAAAAGACCGAAGCGCCGTCTGCCGCATTAGAGGATATGCTGGATGCTGATGCCATTGCTGCCTTAACCGAAGTTGACAGCGATGTTACTGAGGCGGAAGGCGATGAAGAGCTGTTTGATATCAGCAGTATTGACGATGACCTGGCAGACCTGGATCTGGCATTGGATGGCGATGACCCCTTCGCAGACGACGAACCGGAAGAGACAAAACCTTAAACGTAAATGACACCCCACTGGCTGAAAATTTAGCAGCTTTGTTGCAGATCGTATAAACTCAGGCACGACAGTAGTAGCTACGACAGGGTGTTGTCTATGTGTGAGTTAATGGCAATGAGTGCAAAATTGCCAACCGATATTTCCTTCAGTTTTACCGGCTTTGTTGAGCGCGGTGGTAATACTGGCCCGCATAAAGACGGTTTTGGAATCTGTTTTTATGATGGCAAAGGGGTTCGCGAATTTAAAGATCATAACCCGAGCTGCCGTTCACCCATTGCGCAGTTTCTGCAGAATTACCCTATTAAATCGACCAACGTCATCAGCCACATCCGGCAAGCTAACGTCGGTGATATATCACTGGAAAACACTCACCCATTTCATCGCGAAATGTGTGGACGAATATGGACCTTTGCACATAACGGTCAAATGGCAATAACAGACATCCCTGAACCACGGCACTATAAGCCTGTTGGCGAAACTGACAGCGAGAAGTTGTTTTGCTGGCTGCTGGGTGAATTGCGCAGTCGGTGTCAGAACAACGCCCCGATGAAGTTGCAGGCCGAATTATTGGAAAAGCAGTGTAATTACATTAATCAATTTGGCGTTAGTAACATTTTGATGAGCGACGGTGAAAGTCTGTTCGTCTTTTGTTCAACTAAGCTAAGCTGGATTACCCGGCGGGCGCCCTTTGGCAAAGCGCATTTAACCGACGCTGACATCACAATCGACTTTTCAGCCGTGACCACGGAAGACGACATTGTCACCGTGATTGCGACGCAACCTCTGACGGATAACGAAATCTGGCAGGCGATGGTGCCCGGTGAAAGCCGGATTTTCGAACTGGGTGAATGCGTGCGCGAGTCCTATGGCCCTAAAATCGAGCATAAAAAGGCCGAGAAATAGCAATTTTTCTCGGAATGAGTATTGATTGCACAAATTGTGAGCATTATTCACGAAACTGTTGAAGTAAATGATTCTAAAGGCGACAATTGGCCCAATTAAATCAAACGACCGTTTTAATACGGAATGCCGATGGTCCATTCGCAAATCGGCCATTGCGCCTAATAAACAATAACAAGATGAAAGGGAGGCCGTATGACTGAAGCGTATCGCCATCAGAAGTACCCCGAAAATATGCAAGCCACTATTGACCCTGATGCATTCGAAACAGTGCTCGATCTGTTCGACGAAAAAGTAAAGCAGTTTGCAAATCAGCCTGCATTTACCTGTATGGGTAAAACCCTCACTTATAAAGACCTGGATAGACTCTCTGCTAATTTTGCTGCCTACCTACAAAATGAAACAGACTTGAAACCGGGTGATCGAATCGCGCTTCAATTACCCAACATTCTGCAATTTCCGGTAGCCGCCTGGGGTGCGTTGCGTGCTGGTTTGGTCGTGGTAAATACCAATCCGTTGTACACCGAGCGCGAACTTGAGCACCAAATGAACGATTCCGGTGCCAAAGCTATGGTGGTGTACGCCGGAATGGCCGCCCAGGCATTGAAAGTGCAACCCAAAACCCCGGTAGAAAAAATTATTGTCACCGAAATTGCGGATCTACACCCACCGCTAAAACGCGCGCTAGTGAATACCGTTGTGAAGCGGGTGAAAAAAATGGTGCCGGATTACGACGCCAGTAAAACGTTTTCGTTCCGTGAAGCATTGCGACTGGGTGAAAATTTCAGTTACCGTCCTGTCAAGTCTGGCCACAATGATCCGATTGTTCTGCAATACACCGGTGGCACGACAGGCGTCGCCAAGGGTGCCATGCTGACCAACCGCAACCTGATTGCCAACATGTTGCAGTGTTATGAATACTTCAAATTAGCGTTGCGCGATGGGCAGGAAACTTTGATTACGCCATTACCGCTGTACCATATTTACGCGTTTACCGTGCATTGCATGGTGTTGATGTATACCGGTAATCAGAGTGTTCTGATTCCAAACCCTCGCGATATTAAAGGCTTTGTCAAAGAACTCGGGAAGCACAAGTTTACTGGATTTGTCGGTTTGAATACGCTCTTTGTGGCATTATGCAATAACGAAGAATTCAAAAAGCTGGATTTCAGCGCGTTGAAATTAACTATTTCCGGCGGGATGGCGTTAACCCATGCGGCCGCTGATAATTGGAAAGCCGTCACTGGCTGCCTGATTAACGAAGGGTATGGTATGACCGAATCCTCGCCGGTGATCAGTTTTAACCCGCCTGGGTATGCTCAACTGGGTACCATTGGCTTGCCTGCCGCCAGTACTGAGATCAAAATCATGTCCGAAGATGGCAAAAGTTTGCCAATGGGCGAGGCTGGTGAACTCTGTGTCCGCGGTCCTCAGGTGATGAAAGGCTATTGGAACCGACCCCAGGACACAGCGAAAACCATCGATGAAGACGGTTGGCTGAAAACCGGTGATATTGCGGTGATGCAGGAAGACGGCTATCTGAAGATTGTTGATCGTAAGAAAGACATGATTGTTGTCTCTGGCTTCAATGTTTATCCGAATGAAATTGAAGACGTTTTGGTCAGCCACCCGAAAGTAGTGGAATGCGCTGTTGTGGGTGTGCCGAGTGAGAAAACCGGTGAGGCTGCTAAAGCGTTTATTGTCACCAACGCGGAAGTAACCGATGAAGAGCTGGTGGCATTTTGTCGCGAGCATCTGACCGCTTACAAGGTGCCACGGTTGTTCGAGCGACGCGATGAATTACCCAAGACGAATGTCGGTAAGGTGCTGAGACGCGAATTACGCACTGAAACTGCCTGATGAAGTAGCCGGTTTGGTTGACGATAGTCAGAACACTGTCGTCTTCACCCCGTTTTTCAGTCGAGTCGTAAGCGATTGAGTTAAAACCCTCCTCTGGAGGGTTTTTTCGTTGCCACCTCCGTTTTTTTGGAACTTGGTATAGGGTTTTCTTATTGATCCCGGACTGCCTATAATCCCCGCACTTATTAAATTAGTAGAGTCACATGTCAACACCGTTTCAATCTGAAGATATTCTGGCGTCATTAGATCAGTGCCTAGTCAAAGACCGGCATTTTTTACGCAGTCGCTGTCAGAAGCTTCAATCGCTGGGCAAAGCCGGCAAACCTCAAGAATCCCTGGCCACATTGATTCAAAAAACCTTTGAGGAGTCGACCGCAACGGTGGCTCAGCGCCGAGCGCGCCTGCCGGTGATAAAACTTGCTGAAGATTTGCCGGTGTCCGAACACGCCGAAGTTATCCGCGAGGCCATTGCCGGTCATCAAGTCGTGGTGATAGCAGGTGAAACAGGTTCCGGTAAAACGACTCAGATTCCTAAATTGTGCTTGCTTGAAGGGCGCGGCGTAACGGGCTTAATTGGTCATACACAGCCGCGACGTTTGGCAGCCCGCTCCGTTGCAGACCGTATTGCCAGTGAGCTGAATTCGCCGCTGGGCGAGCTGGTTGGCTATCAAGTGCGCTTCACCGATAAGTCATCGGACAACACTGCCATTAAATTGATGACCGACGGTATATTGTTGAATGAAATTCAACACGACCCATATCTGAATCGCTACGATACGATCATTATCGATGAAGCGCACGAACGTAGTCTGAACATTGATTTTCTGTTGGGCTATTTAAAGCGATTGCTACCCAAACGACCCGATTTAAAGTTGATCATTACTTCGGCAACCATTGATGTGGATCGTTTTTCAGCCCACTTTGATGGCGCGCCTGTTATTGAAGTCAGTGGTCGGTCTTATCCGGTCGATATTCTCTACCGACCGATGTCGACAGAAGAGGAAGATTATGCGGCCGATTTGCCCGGTGCGATTTTAAATGCTGTTGAGGAAATCGAACAACTGGAGAGAGCGGGGCATACGCACAGTAAAGGTGGTGATGTGCTGGTGTTTTTGCCTGGCGAGCGCGAGATTCGAGAAGCCTTTAATTTTCTGAAGCGGGCAAACTTGCGGAATACGGAATTGCTACCACTCTACGCTCGGTTGAGCAGCAGTGAGCAGCAACGGATATTTTCTTCGCACACGGGCCGGCGTATTGTTTTGTCAACGAACGTAGCAGAAACCTCATTAACGGTACCTGGAATTCATTACGTGATTGACAGCGGTGTAGCCCGCATCAGCCGTTACAGTTATCGTTCCAAAATTCAGCGTTTACCGATTGAACCGGTGGCTCAGGCTTCGGCCAATCAACGGTCGGGTCGCTGTGGACGTATTGCACCGGGTTTGTGTATCCGGTTGTATTCGGAAGAAGATTACAGTGCGCGTCCCGAGTTTACGGACCCGGAGATTCTGCGTACAAATTTGGCGAGCGTCATTCTGCAGATGTTGCACATGCGCTTGGGCAAGGTAGAAGACTTTCCCTTTGTGGAAGCACCTGACCACCGCATGATTAAGGACGGCTATACGCTGTTGAATGAGCTGGCTGCGGTGAATGATCTGGGCAAATTGACGCCGATCGGAAAAGAGTTGGCCAGGCTGCCGGTCGACCCCCGCATTGGCCGCATGGTCATTGCTGCCCATCGACATAAGGCTCTGAATGAAGTGTTGATTATTGCCAGCGCATTGTCGGTCCCGGATCCTCGTGAACGCCCCCAAGATAAGCAGCAAGCTGCGGCAGAAAAACACGCACAAGATAAGGACGTCGACTCGGACTTTCTGGCATTCTTCAACCTTTGGAATCGCTACGAAGAACAGCGCCAGGCTTTGTCGCAGAACCATCTGCGTAAATTCTGTAAAACACAATTTTTGAATTACCTGCGAATGCGTGAGTGGCGGGATATTCACCGACAGTTGGCGCTCATGTGTAAACAATTGGGCTTTAAACTCAATGCAAATCCAGCCAGTTATGAGTCGGTTCATAAATCGTTGATGTCTGGTTTGTTGAGTCATATCGCGACACACAAAGAAGATCGTACTTACAGTGCGGCCCGTGGTAAAACCTGTGTTATTCATCCGTCATCGGTGCACAGCCGGCGTGGACCTAAGTGGTTTGTCGCGGCCGAATTGGTCGAAACGACCGCTGTTTTTGCCCGCGTGGTTGCCAAGATAGAGTCGGCGTGGGTCGAGCCATTGGCCATGCATCTGGTCAAGCGCAATTACACCGAACCGCATTATGAGAAAAAGCGCGGACAGGTAGTCGCCAAAGAAACCCTGTTGCTTTATGGGTTGCCGGTGGTCGCTAACCGGACAGTGAACTTCGGTCGTATCGACGAACCGTTATCGCGCGAAATCTTTATTCGCTCTGCGTTGGTTGAAGGAGAGTTGGTCACTAAAGCGCCATTTTTTAAACACAATCGCCGCCTGCTCGATGATGTATTGGAACTGGAAGATAAAGCGCGCCGTAAGGATATTCTCGTTGACGAAGAAACCTTGTTTGCATTTTATGATCAGCGCTTACCCGACAATATTGTCAACAGCACCGGTTTCCACGCTTGGTTAAAACAACAGCCGAAAGACATTCTGAACTTCAAAGCCGAGGATCTGGTCTCTGAAAAGGCCGGTTTGGTTGGCAAGCACGCGTTCCCAGATACATTTGAATTCAGCGGTATGATTTTACCGTTGGAGTACCGCTTTGAACCTGGGCATGAAGCGGATGGCGTCACGTTGAAAGTGCCCGCGGCAGCGCTTTCCCAATTGCCGGAAGGGCGATTGCAGTGGTTGGTGCCAGGGTTGTTGAAAGACAAAGTTACCGCGCTATTGAAAGGTTTGCCGAAATCTTACCGGCGTAATTTTGTTCCTGTGCCAAATTATGTTGAAGCGTTGCTGCAGTCATTAGAGCCCAGTGACCAGGCATTGCATAAGGCGATCGCCGAAAAGTTATTTCGCATGACGGGCGTTCGTGTGCCAGAAGACCAATGGCCTGTTGAGACGATTGATGATCATTTGCGCTTCCGGTTTGAAGTCGTCGATGATCAGGGCAAACGCATTGCGCAGGGGCGGGATATTGCACACTTGTTGCAGCCGGCGAATGAAACCGCACAAAAACAGGCAAAGAAAAGTGCGGCAAAAGCCGAAAAAACCTTATCCGCAACGACGTGGGCTTTTTCCGATCTGCCGGAATTTGAGCACCGGATTCAGGCTGGGATTAAAGTCAAAATGTATCCTGCGCTGGTAGATAAGGTGAATTCGGTTACCCTTGAAAGTTTTACCGGTGAGGCTTGGGCGGCTCAGCAACATAAGCTAGGGCTCTGGCGCTTGGCGAGTTTTTATTGGCACGATTCTGTGTCGTTTCTGGCGAAACGACTGCCCAAGTTCAAGGAATCTGCCTTGCTTTTTGCGCCTTATGGTAAAGCTGAATCACTGAAACAAGACATGTTGATGGCGAGTATTCGACAGGCATTACCTCTTGACGATGTTCTGCCCAGGTCTGAAACGGACTTTCTGGCTTGGTTAGAGCAGGGACGTGGCGACTTTGTCACCGCTGGTGAAGCTTTGGCTGTGCAGGCGCATGATATTCTGTTGGCACATCATCGGGTCCGTAAACAATTGAAAGGGAAGGTATCCTTTGCGACGGCCTTTATCTATGCCGATGTCGCAGCTCAGCTCGACAAACTGGTGTATCCCGGTTTTTTAACCAATACACCGCCTAATTGGCGCAGTGAATTGGTTCGTTATCTTAATGCCGCGGATAAGCGCCTGAACCGAAGTTCCGGTATACCAGCCGCAGAGAACATGCAAGTGGACGAGTTGGCGAATTTCTGGCAACGTTTCAGTCAGCGGGAAAAAATGTTAAATGATACGCAGCAATATTCAGCAGACCTTATAGAGTACCGGTGGATGTTAGAGGAATTGCGAGTATCGTTGTTTGCTCAAACTTTAGGCACCCGTTTCCCGATTTCGGCGAAACGACTGGAAAAACAATGGCAAAAGGTTATCGCTGAATGAACCCGACGATTCGAGAAGAACGTTTAAAGGTGGCCACCGTCCACGGCGGTCAGATTTTCCTGCGCCGCTTGGAGCAACAGCAAACCCATGCCGCGGTGTTAATGCTGCATGGTCTTGGTGCCAATGGAGATGCTTTCATTAAAGAAGGACATGGTCTGGCGAACTACCTGAGTGAAATGGGTTTTTCCTGTTTCGTACCGGATTTGGTGGGGCATGGTCACAGTTGGCCACACATGAGCCGACATCTTGAGCATTCGGTTCACGATGTCATCAATAAAGACATTCCCAAAATCATCGAAGAAATTGAAAGGGATTTAAACGGCAAACCATTGTTTCTGGTCGGACAGGGGTTCGGCTCGGTCATGTTGATGTCTGCTTACGCCAAATCGGAGCGATTGCGAGCGTTGACCGATGGTTTTATTCACTTCAATGCTCGTCGCAGTGTGACAATCAGTGGTGTTTCTCATTCATTGGGATCGAGGCTGTTGTGGCGCAAGTTGTTACCATTCATTGCGTCGATCCGAGGTGATGTGCCAGTGCATTGGACCGGGCATGGTAATCAACCTGAGTTGTTGACCTGGTACAACACCAGTCTGAGCTGGAGCGAAGGTGATTGGGTCGATCCACAAGATGCTTTCAACTATGGTGCCGCTCTGCGGGATTTGAGCTTGCCACCAAGTCTGTATTTTGCCAATCGCAGTCAAGATTACCTGACCCATACAGCCGATGTACGCGAGTTCATGCGTGAGCTCGGCACGCACAATGGGCGGTTAATGATTCTTGCCAAGGGCGATGGCAATCTGCGCAATTATAATTCGATGACAATGTTGCAGCACGATGATGCTTGGGTCGATCATTTTCCGGTCGTGTTGGATTGGCTCAACGAGCGCGTCCGTCAAAGTAATCCCTAATATGGAACTGTCTATTTTACAAGTCAGTATGGCGTTAGTTCCCATTCTGATCGCCATTGTCATTTACGGCACTATGGTGAGCGATTGGACATCGGTCATCTGGGCAACCATTCGCATGGTTGTGCAATTGATTGCGATTGGCTACGCCCTGAACATCATATTTGGTTTGAATCATCCACTGTGGGTGATTCTGGTGATCCTGTTGATGTCGCTTGGGGCAGGCTGGATTGCCATGCGACCGATCAAACAGTTCAACCGTCCTAAACTTCCTGTGATGGTTTCGGTCATCGTGTCTGGGGCCATCAACTTAATCTGGATATTGGCGTTTGTCCTGCAACCAGACCCTTGGTTTGAACCCTCTGTCCTGATCCCGATTACTGGTATGGTCATGGCGAACTCGATGAATGCGGTCAGTTTGTGTGCTGAACGTTTCTGGTCGGAGCGCAAACAGGGCAACAGTGTCGATGAATCCTCATTGGCGGCCCTGACCGCAGCTATGATTCCGCAAATCAATGCACTGCTGGCCGTTGGGCTGGTATCTTTGCCTGGGATGATGACAGGGCAGATTCTATCGGGTGTTTCGCCGTTGATTGCGGTGCGCTATCAGATCGTCATTATGTCAATGGTCTTGTCGACCGCTGCCTTTGGTTCCTTCATCTACTTGCGCTGGTATCGCAATGAAACCGATCAGAAAAACTAGCTTACGGTTTACCGTAATCTTGACCTTTTGCCTTTTTAGTGCGAGTTCATTTGCTGAGCCAGAGCATTGTCATTACTCGACCTATCAATGGAATGTGAATGAAAAACGCGCGGTGGGTTATCGCGAAGTGGTAAAGCCTTATTCTGAGATTATTGCTTTAGAGCGCGATGAGCTGACCGGTTGTACTGTCTGCGAAGAAGACCAGCAATGGGTTCAAGTGGGGGATCTACCGGCCGTGCGATTGTGTAAACGATACGCGCGCGATGTCGAAGCTACGTTGAATCAATTACTCGGTGAGGGCTTTCCAATTTGGAAATTGGTGGGCTACCGGGTTGGTATGACGCGAGGTGACTTGGACGCCGATGGCAACCGAACCGCATTCAGCAATCACTCTTTTGGCATCGCGCTCGATATCAACGACGAACAAAACGGGCTATACGATCAATGCATTACAGTTAGTGACCAGTGCAGGCTTCGCAAAGGTGGTGCTTGGTCAGCGGAGCAAGAAGGCAGCCTGACGGCGGACAGTGAAATTGTTTTGAGAATGAAAGATCTGGGATTCCGGTGGGGAGGTGAAATCGCCGGTCGTCAGAAAGATTTCATGCATTTTTCGCCGACGGGTTATTAGGTAAGGGACCCTGTCAGCGGTTTGTTTACCATCAGGCTTTGTCTATTTCCGGTGGATGAATAACAGCGTCACCTTTTTTCGCGTGCAATCGCTCGCGGTACAGAATATATAGCCCGGTGAGCGCCACAACGATGGCACCCAGCATCATGCCGAGTGTTGGAATTTCCCGCCAGAATAAAAATCCAAAACTAATTCCCCAGATTAACGCGGTATATTCGTACGGTGCCAAGAGCGACGCTGGAGATTGTCGATACGCCTCAGTCATAACATATTGCGCTGCTGCACCGTTCAAGCCCAAACCGATAATTAACCAAGCATCCGACCACTGCAAAGGGTGCCAGTTTGCAATCGAGCACAGTCCAGCGCCAACGGCGACCGCCAGGGTGAAATAAAAGGATTGCACAACGGTTGATTCGTGTTTGTGCAACACCTTCATGATAATGACTAAAACGGCATACAGGATGGTCGACAGCAATGCCGCCATGGCAGGCCAGGAAAACCCGTTGATGTCGGGTCGCATCATGATCAAAACCGTTGTCATACCGATCGCGATGGCGAGCCATCGGTGTTTGCCGACGGACTCTTTTAAGATGATCACCGACAGTGCCGTTACTAGTAAAGGTGCCGCGTAGTAAATGGCGTACACATCCGCAAACTTCATCTCAGAAAATGCGTAAATAAAGGAAATCAACATGATGACGCCTAACACACCACGTGTTAAATGCAGGCGCCAATAAGGTGTTTTTAAATCTGGGATCGCGCCTTTCCATATCACCATTAAGGAAATGAACGGTAGTGCAGCGATACCCCGGAAAAAAGTGACCTGAATGGGGCTGTAGGAATAGGACAATTGCTTCAGAAATGCGTCCATTAACGCAAATAACATGAGTGCAATTATTTTCAGAATAATACCGCGGAGATGTTGATGCATGGTTTAAGCTCATTTATTCAGCTCGCCAGAATGATGATTGCGGAGAACAGAGTCAATGGTCATGACGTAACTCTGTAAAGGAAGAGGCTGATAATAAGGATGGCTTCTTCGTTGCCCAATAATAGTGTGCTTTATTCTGCGCTAATGTCGTTCATCTGACATTGGTTCTAACCGTGACTAAATGCGGGAGCTTTTTACAGGGCTGTCAGCTCAGTCTATGATCAATCTAACTATCTGTTCCCGTTTTTTACTGTGCCGTCCGTATATAATGGTGGGTAGATTTTCTTGAAAGGGACCTGCATGCAGCATCTTTTGTTTTTAGGTGATTCCGTTACCGATTGTCAGCGCAAACGTTCCGCGCGTCATGCGAATACAAGTGCCGCATTGGGTAAGGGTTGGGTTTATTATGTCCATCATAAATTGGTGGCAAAATCCGATCAGTTAACCGTCTGGAATCGGGGCTTCGCTGGCAGTTTAACTCATGAAATGAACCAACAGAACCACTGGTGGCCTCTGTCAGATGAGGCCTCGATGACTGTCGATATTGCAACCGTCATGATTGGTATTAACGATATTTGGCACCCGATCTGGAAATCCCGTCCGCATGACATTTCAACAGCGCTGAACAGTTTTCGCTCGCTGCTGCAAGCGGTTACTACTCGTAGTGAACACACAGTCGTATGCGAACCGATCGCGTTGCCTTGTGGAGAAGTGACGCCGACTTGGTGGGAACCTCTGCGCCGATTGACCGATGGTCAGCGCGACATCTGTCGTGAACTTGGTTGTCACTGGCTTGAGCTTCAGGAGCCGTTGTTAAAAGATTCTCATGGACGTTTTCAGGACTACCTGCATGATGGCGTTCACCCGACGGATCTGGGGCATCGTTGGTTATCGTTAAAGTGGCTTAATTTTATTCGTGATCAACAGCTTTTACCGACTCTGTTTTAAATTTCAAAGGCAAAAAAAACCGCCCGATGGGCGGTGTGTACCATACTCAGTATTAGCCGACGCAGGCTTCATCAACCTTATGTTTGATGTGTCGGGCAGCTTCAACACGAGCCACCACCCACTTGGTGCCAAAGGTACCGATGACGTAGGCCGCGACGACATAAACGATGTCGGCATTAATAAAGCTTAAGGACGTGAGCATCGGACCTGGGCAATAACCCGCAAGGCCCCAACCAATACCAAACAGAACACCCCCGATGATGATTTTGCGATCGATTTCGGTTTTAGCCGGTACTTTAAATAATTCCGCCAGAATGGGTCTTTCACGATGCAAAATTAACGGTGTTGCAATGGCATTGACGAGCAGACCGCCACCCATGACAAACGCCAGGGAGGGGTCCCATTGACCGAAGAAGTTCAGAAAGTTAACTACTTTCGCCGGGTCGATCATCTGGGCAACAGAAAGCCCCAAGCCAAAAAGCGTACCCGCGATCAGCGCAAACAGCAGACGTTGAAATTGAATCATCGTTCAGGCTCCTATCAACTGGCGAACAATAAATACGGTTAGCGCACCGGAGGCCATAAAACTTAATGTGGCTGCCAACGAACGGGGGCTACGACGTGCTAATCCGCAGATACCGTGTCCTGAGGTACAACCGGTGCCGATGGTGGTACCTACACCAACCAATAAACCGGCAATGATCAGCACCGGCGTTGTGCTGACCGATTGAATGTGATCTATTCCCATGAAAAGGCCGTCCGTGCTGTCTCCGCTCAGCCATTGGTAAGCAAACCCGCCTAAGACCAGACCCAAAACGAACATAGTTCGCCACGCTATGTCGCCTAGTTCTGGGTAAATAATACCCCCGGCAATACCCGATACCCCGGCAATACGACCTTTAACCAGTAACAACAGGGCAGCAGACAGGCCGATCAGGGCACCACCCACGGTGGCCGCGATCGGCGTAAAGTTAACAATTTCCATTAGTTCCTCATTTAGGATTTTCTAATATAAGACTTTCCTAATATTATTGATTTGTATCAGTTTTGCAAGAGGACGGAGGCAACTAATTTCGCGAAACTTAGAATATTATTGAATGATCTTAGACTTGCTTTTTATTGTGGATGATTCATTTGCCTGCTAACGGTGTACCAAAGTTTGGCCTTTATTGTTGCGATAGCTGTTTGACAATGCCTTGCAAAACATCTTGATGTCATTGGCAAAAACTCGCCGGAAACACTTCAGCCCCTGTCGATGTTCAGGCTCACGCAAGCACATCGACTTTTGGTGATTGTTTTGGTTCAGAAAAGTTCAAACAATTCGTCCGTCGTTTGTTCATTTTCAATTTTTTCCGGCAGAGGACTGGACATGATTCGCTGTATTTCGAGTTGCTTTTCCAGTAGTTCCAGCAAGACCCGGTTAGTGGACTCCAGGGTCAGCTGGTGTTCGGCACTGCGTTCACCCATCTGCTCGGCTTGCTGAATGAGAGACTCAACACTGGAAATGAAGAAGTCTTCCTGATCATCTTCCAAACCCAGGGTCGGCAAGGCGATGATGATCTTCTGCAAGAAATTCGATAGCCCATCCCGGTGTTGTTTGTTGTCTGTTTTCATGGATTGACAGACGTGTTCAATAGAAGGTTGCAGAGACTGAATGGCTTCGGTCATCAGCGTTGTCTGTTCCTGAACTCGTTTTTCTTCGTATAAAGAGTGAATACGGATGTTGGAAGAACTGAGTAGTGTTGGTAACAAGTCTTTAATGCGTCCGTATTTATCGGGTTCACGCAACGGCATATTTTTTATTAAAACTGCGATATTCGGCCAGTTCATTTGGGTTCGAATACCAAAGTCGACAAATCGGTCTTGTTGATGAATCGATTGCATCAAGTCTCGCTCAAGTTCTGCGACCGTTCCCGTAGATGAAAAGAAATGCCACTGTGCCTCTTCGTGAATCCCAACAACGACTTTCAACTTGAACAGCGCGCAGAACTTTATGACTTCTGTGGCAATAACGTCACGACTTTCGAAGCGGTGACAGCGTTCGATGAAGTTAATAGCATTGCCAAGTTCACTCGACGTAGTTAACGCTTCTGCGACCAGGTTGCTCGCCTGAGCTTTTTCTTCTTCCAGCTGTAACCGAAGTCGGTTGCCTTCAAGTTCATGATTGATCAACGCGACAATGTAGTCGATATCAAATTCTGATATGTATTCATCGGCGCCAACCTGGAACGTTTGCACGCGTTCTTTTTTGCTGTGTTTATCAGCAAGTATAAAAATGGGGATCATTTGTTGATTTTGCAGAAGGCGCATGCGAGTACAGAAATCAAAAGCGTTTCCATCTTCCAGATGATTTTGAGCAATGATAATTTCAGGTTGTTCTTCATTGCACCGCTGGGCCGCATCAAAGTACGATGTCACCAGAGTCACATGCACACAGTCTGAAAGCTTGTCCGCCAACATATTCATTTGGTCTGTCAGCATTTCGGAATGCACGATTAGCATTGTCATAGCACTATTTTCCTAGATACACCTGTCATTTGTTCATGATAGAAGATAACTGATCATTTTGCCTAACTGCTCTGGAGTAATTATGAGAGGCTTGTTGTACGCCGTCGGTGCCTACGCCATATGGGGTTGTTTTCCTTTATTTTTCAATATGTTAGGCGGCGTTCCAGCTATGACTGTACTGGCCTACCGGATACTGTTTGCCTGTATTTTTGCGCTGCTCTTGATCGTGATCAGTCGGAACCTGAGACCTTTGCGACAGTTGATTCGGCAGAAAAAAATTCTGCTGTGGAGCTTGCTTGCCTCGGTTTTAATCAGTTTGAACTGGTTCGTTTTTATCTGGGCTGTAGGGCAACATCGGGTCCTGGAAACCAGTTTGGGGTATTTTATTACGCCGCTGGTCAGTCTGCTGTTGGGGCGGATTATGTTAAAAGAATCGATAAACCTGAATCAGGCCACTGCCGGAGTCATTGCGACGATAGCCATTCTCTTTGAACTGTTTGCTTTGGGTGGTGTGCCCTGGATTTCGATCGTGCTCGCCGGCAGCTTTGGATTATACGGATTGGTACGCAAAATCCAGCCGATGGAAAGCTTGCTGGGACTCACACTGGAGACACTTTGGGTGGTGCCGGTTGCCTTGGTATTCGTCCTAAATGAAGCATTCATTGCAAATATTCATTATTCGTTGAGTGATTACTCCTTGTTGATTTTTTCGGGCGTACTAACAGCAATCCCTTTACTGCTTTTCGCAGTTTCGGTTCGGCAGCTGAATCTGGTCGTTGCTGGTTTTATCATGTACCTGAATCCGATGATGCAGTTCATGACCGCGGTTTGGATTCTGGGTGAGGCGGTACCAGTACAGCGCTATGTCACCTTTGTCCTTGTCTGGATTGCGATGGTCTTTTTTATCTGGGGACTGGTCCAAAAACACAGAGCTACGTTGGCGTTTGTCGTGAAATAAAACAATTCTTCAAAGCGCGTCGTCTTCCGCAGACAAGGTGAGTCGGATAGTTTTGGTACTCCAGGGCAGGCGGACCCCTAAATTATGGGCTAGCGCTTTCAGAGACGGTGAAGCCCCAGTGATTTCAATGCGGATATCCCGAAAGCTGCAGTGTTCTGCGATCGTCAGCAGGGCTTGTACGGCTGCGACTCGACAATGATGAGCATGACTGAGATCCAGAGTCACCATCTCGGTTTCCGGCCGCAAATGTGGGTCCAACCGATCCGGCAATTGCCGCGCGGCGGCAAAATACAGGCTGCCGGAAACCTGAATTAATTGATGGGAAGCAGGCGCATCCTCAAGCATTGGACGAAGTTGACCATCGGGGTGTACGTCGTAAACCTCAATGTTGGTTTGTGAGGCCTGAAATAGAAATAAAACAATGCCCAACGCGGTACCCAACAATATGGCCTCGTGAAAATTCAGGATCAGGGTACTGCCCAGTGTAATCAAAAACAGAGTTCTCGTTTGACTGTTGCCCGAGATCATTTGTCGAATTCCCTTGGGTTTTAGCATTGAAATAGCGGTTGCGATCAATAACCCCGAAATCACCGGTTGCGGAATTGCACGAATAGCGTGAGCACCAAACAAGACGATGGGTACTACAATTAAGGCTGCTAAAAACGGCGCCCAACGCGAGTTTGCGCCACCAATATCCAACAACACTGAGCGGGTAAGGGACGTGCTCGCTGGGAAGCAGCCCATTAAACTTCCGGCAATATTCGCCAAACCCTGACTGCGCAATTCAGAGCGTAAAAAATGAGGTTCATTACGGTTGCGCAATGTGACGATCAGCTCCAGAGAACCGATAAAAGCAACTGCAAACCCGGGTACAATAAGCGCCTGGAACATCGACCAGGTGGGCAGCATTTTGTTGATCGAAGGCCAACCATCTTCAATGAACGTACTGTCCCCAAGGGTGACCCAGTGTTGGCTGAAAGGGGTGAGCTGAAACCAGACCAGCATGATACTGATCAGCAAAATCACGAGTGGGATAGGCAGTTTGGGATAGAAACGGTTTCCGACCACAACGGAGATCAGTGCGAATAAACCAAGCCCTAAGCTGGAAAAACTCAATGCCTCCCAAGGGTAAAAAGCCAACTGGCGCAGTTCATCGATGACATTGTCGACGTGGCGAAATGGCGCGCCTAGCAGCTCGTCGATCTGCATTAATGCAATAATGATCGCGGCCCCGGTTGCGAAACCGACCATGACCGCTTCAGGGACGAAATCGAAAATTCGCTCGCCGCGCATCAAGACGATGATCAGCCTGGCGACTCCTGCTAAAAAGGCCAGCGTTGCCATGGCTGTTAATAGTAGTTCCGGTTGTCCGGCCCAAGGTGATAGAGAAGTTAGGATGATCAGCCCGGTCGTATTGGTTGGGCCAACGGTGACGCCAGCACTTCGACCGAACAGGGCGGCAATCATGCCAGGAATAGCAGCCGTCACCAGGCCATACATGGGGGGTAAGCCAGAAAGCATGGCGTAAGCGAGACATTGCGGAATTCCGACGAGCGCCACTAAAAAGCCAGCGTTAATATCGCTGGCTTTCGGTAGCAAGTTAGACCGCTGCATGGACGATCAGGCAGTGGCAGCGTTATACAAGATTGAGCTGCGGTTGCCGGAACGGCAATAAGCCAAGACTTTCTTTCCGTCTGCATTGAGTTGTTTCACGGTGCTTACGTAGTCTTCGGTAAAATTTGGTCCGTTCATGGGCAGGTAAACGAATTCCAGGCCTTTTTCCTGTGCAGCACTGGCAATGGTGTCACTGGGAATTTGATCGAAGGACTCCCCATCCGGTCGGTTACAAACGATGACTTGGAAACCCTGTTCAGAAGCCTGGGCAACCTGAGTTTCATCGATCTGAGGGCTAACCCAGTAGTTTTCGGCGATTTGTGTCCAACTCATAAATATTTCTCCGCTGATATTGGGCGATTTGAACTGCATCATAAGAAATCACTGTTCAATTGAACAGTTTAGCTTACGCAAATCCTTACGGTTGAATTCGTATATTAGGATATTCGAATAAAGACTTGCTTATCGCGAAATCGAATTATATTATAACTAAATCTAATTTAGTAATTTCTAATATAAGGTATTTGAGTGGAGAGATTTCATGAAACCAATAGCCACAGTGAAAACGTTTTTCGACCCTGCAACCTTCACCTACACCCATGTGATGCATGATGCCGACAGTCGTAAAGCACTGATCGTCGACTCGGTTCTGGATTATGATCCGAAATCCGGTCGTACTGCCACAGCTTCAGCCGACGAAGTCATTGCCTATGTGGGAGAGCAAGATTTGACGGTGGAATGGATCGTTGAAACCCATGTGCACGCCGACCATTTATCTGCGGCACCATACCTGAAAGCAAAATTAGGGGGTAAAACTGCCATTGGCAGTCATATCAATGCGGTACAGAAGACATTTAAGACTATTTTCAATGTCGAAGATGAGTTCAGAACCGATGGTTCACAATTTGATCGCTTATTTAGTGACAACGATACTTTTCAGGTCGGTGCGTTAACCGTGACCGTGATGCACACACCAGGACACACACCAGCCTGTTCGACTTATGTCGTGGACAACGAACATGCCTTCGTCGGCGACACGATATTTATGCCTGATCAGGGTACGGCGAGATGCGACTTCCCAGGCGGTGACGCAACAGTTTTGTTTAATTCTGTAAAGCGGATACTAAGTCTGCCAGATTCGACTAAACTCTATATGTGTCATGATTATGGTCCCAATGGTCGAGAGTACCAATATCTGACCACGGTGAAGGAAGAACGCGAGCGCAACATTCATGTTAACGAGAAAGTAAGCGTTGATGAATTTGTAAAAATGCGCAGCGAACGTGATGCAACGTTGGATATGCCTACGCTCATTTTGCCTTCTGTGCAGATTAATATGCGAGCTGGTGAAATGCCGCCAGCAGAGCGAAATGGAACCGCCTATATTAAAGTTCCATTGAATGCGCTGTAACGATTTTGAGGCAAAACCTCAAGACGGGCGATTAAAAGCCCAGCAATACCCCTGGACGTAAGCAGGATGAATAAAGCCCGGATATGTTCCGGGCTTTTTGCTGCTGGTAATATAAAAAAGGCCGACAGAAGATGCCGGCTTAGTGCGTAGCAGTTTTTGTTATTGTTTTTGTTATTTTTAAAAACCCAGTTCCGACCAAGTGCGGTAGCGACTGTAGCTGTTGCTGTCCGTACGGGTGACGCCTTGACTGTCGAACTCCAGCGTGACGTCATAGTCGAATTGTTTGAATCTGATCTTTCCGGCGTGTGGATGATCCATGCCGAGATAAATATGGACGTCGTTGCGAGTGGTCATGGTGACCTGTTGAATGTCGACACCATCGTCCAACACCACGGTGCTTGAACCGTCGTAAGTAAAGTCGCTGGCGGATAACGTACTGGCTTCGAAATTCATGCCGCTGTGGCTGATGAATTTCCCGTTGTAATCAATCTGCACGCTTCCGGTTAACTCGGCTTCGATAGAGCTGACTTCGTGTTCCCAGTCATCATACCAACCGGTGACGTCGTAATTGACATTGCTGTTGACCAGATGAAAGCTGCCTTGACTGACAACTTCGCAGTCATTTGCTTTCGCATTCATGGTTAGTTCTACAAAGGTGTAACCATCGTCGTAGCTGGTTGTGTTGGCTTCAGCTTCGGTTTGGGTGTAGCCGCCGTAGTCACAGTCCCAGTTGTCAAATAGGTAGGCATAGGTTGTTTCGGTAATCAACGCACGGCTCAGGTTGCGAGTACGAGGTGTGGTGTAACTGTCTGGGTTAATGACCATATAGGGACTTTCTGCTGTCAGTACGAAAGGAATTAGTGCTGCATCGACTAGGAATTTGGTCGAGTAATCAGTAATGTTATTCGCGTAAGTAACTTCCGTGTCGACATAGGCCTCATGCTCGTGACTTACTTCCACATAACAACCTGTGAGGGTGAGTGCAGCAATGCTCATGGCGCTGATTTGTTTCAATAGCATTGCTAAATTTGATTTGGTTTTTACGTTGCACATAGTGGCTCTCCTTTTGAGAGTACTATGCAATAGTCAGACTGAATGAAGTCTGAATAGCCGGGAAGGTTGATAAAAATGAATACGAGAGTAGGGATGTTTCGTTCAGCTTGCGTTCAGTTAAATCGAATCAGGCTAGCGCGCTAAAGCGGAAATCGGCTCTACGGCAGCGATCATATCAGGGCTGTGCAGCCATTGGTCAAAGGCGTCGGTTAACGCTTTATTTCGGTCCACTACTTGTAGCCAATATTTGATGCGAGTGTCGTTATCCAATCGCTCGAAGTCTTTACGGTCAGGAATTTTCTGATACGGCAGCGACTCTACAAACGCTCGGCTGGGGCTGATAACAACGGTGTGTGAATAGTTTTGTGCTTGAACTTTGCGCCAGGCCAGTGCTTTGTCAAACCAGCCTGGCTTCAGCATTGGCGCGAAGTGAGGGTAGAGTACGAGTCCGTCTTTGGGTTTAATGGGCAAGTCGAAATGATAATCGACCATGCCGCCATCTCGATACATGCCCGAAGGGGCTCCGCTGGGGTTTTTTACTCCTTCAATAACCACCGGTATCGCACCGCTGGACAGCAGAGCGTCGCGATAATTATGCCGCGTTAACTCGACGTGGCGAGTATGAAACTGATCCCATTGCTGTACTGGCAGAGACGCCTCACGGGAATGGAAAATAACCCGATCAAACCAAAACGGCAGGGAACGTCTTGAAATCGCGTTGCCGAAGGCTACGCCCGCTAAAGCCACGCCTTGTATCCATTTGGGTTCAAACCGGGACAAGCCTTTAGCACGTGCTGAAACAATATTAAGTTTTTTACGATGATGGTGATTCAGGTCATCGAGTGACATGAATGTGTCAAGCAGATCATGGACCGACTTCGATACTTCCTCAATGGATGGCTTACCGCTGTAGCGCTGATGCAGATACTCGTGTTCAAGCAGATCAATGGCCGACAGCGGGCTGGCCCCAGCGTAGGCGGACATACGCCAAGCGCCGATGGAGCTGCCAATCAGCTCAACGCTGTCCGGCATGGACGGTAACCAATGGTTAACTAAGTAGCGATCCAGATTACTCAGAACAAACCATTTCGGACCGCCAGAGGCGCCCATAATGACCCGAATATGCTCTGGTTTGAGACCTCGTTCGGCAATATGCTCATAAGCGTGTTGACCGGCGAAAATCTGGATCGGTTGAGACATGACTCGTTTACCGGCCGAGTGGCATTAACTGTTTGAAGAGTTTTGGTGCGGCCGCCAGTAACTCGCCACGGTCCTGCTTAACGGGTTTGCCATTTACATCACCGGTTAACGCACCAGATTCCTGAGCGATGAGCAAAGCAGAAGACAGATCGGCGGGGCTCATTTTGTCGGCGAGGGCAATATTGACACGTCCGGCAGCCAGATCGACAAAGCTTTGCAGCGCGCAACCGGTCATGCGTAAACCAGCACTGACTTCCTGCCATTTGCTGAGTAACTCGACTGAACTGGTTTCAATGGCGCAAACGGCATTGCTGAGAGGTGCATACTCGGCGCGGACCCGACGGTCGCCAAATTGAACGCCCCGTCCTTTTGATGCCGTCATAGCTTCTTCGGTCATCGGATTGACGATGGCCACACAATCGATTTTGTCTTTGGTGTACAGCGCGATATTAACCAGAAAAGATGGGTAGCCATTGCGCAGGTTAACTTCACCCGCGGCAACGTCGATTAACCAACGGGACTGACCATCCCACTCACGGCTTTCTTCCATGCCAATTTGCACGGAATCGATGTGATGGCGGGTGTGAGCGGTACGAATGACCTTACGGGCACGCCAGGCAGCGTCCTCAATCGCTTTGTCAAACACGTCCTTACGGGTTGCACCTTCCGCGGTCAGCTGTGAAATGTTATTCACGGTGTAGTTCAATTTGTCGGCAGCGCTTTGCGCAGCTCGTAATGCGATGGTCACGATCGGTTGCATTTTTTTTTCTCTCACACAGACAAAGTCATTCACTGCGCACAGGACGCAATGGATTTGGGAAATTCTGGTCCGTAAGGACTTGTTAAAAAGCACTTCAGTGAGGCGACTGTTGGCGTCACTTGCATGAATCTAACCACGGATTCAAACGGGGCGCGGATAATACACGAAAATGTCTATGAAAATAAAGGTTAAAGATTAAACAATTTTCCTTTGTCACTGTCCATTTGAGGTTCAATTAAGGTGTCATCTGTTCTTCACTGTGTTCAGTTGATTTGGCGCTTCTCGGCCTTTGCACGTATCATTGGAAGTACCTTGAACATTGGAAACGTATTTGTGGAACAGCAATCGAACTCTCTGGAACCTACTGTATTAGCCAACATTCGTATCGTCATGGTCGACACCTCGCATTCGGGTAATATTGGTGCAGCAGCTCGGGCTATGAAGACGATGGGATTGAATCGCTTGGTGTTGGTGACGCCTAAGCAGTTTCCGTCAGATGAAGCCATCGCGATGTCTTCCGGAGCAACCGATGTGCTCGAACATGCTCAGGTGGTCGATTCGCTGGAGCAGGCTGTGTCTGATTGTGGGTTTGTGGTGGGGGCGTCGGCGCGGTCTCGTAACTTACCTTGGCCTTTGGTAAACCCAAGAGAGATGGCACAACAGGTTCTGGCTTTGCCTACCAATACGAATGTGGCCGTGGTGCTGGGTCGAGAACGCAGTGGTTTAACCAACGAAGAGTTGGCCCGCTGCCATTGTCATGTGAATATTCCCGCCAACCCTGATTACAGTTCTCTGAATGTTGCTGCTGCTGTCCAGGTGCTATGCTATGAGTTGCGTATGTCAGCACAGCTGGCCACCGGTGAAGAGAAACCATTGTGGGGTGTCGAATGGGACCAGCCATTGGCGTCGTCGGCGCAACTGGAAGGACTTTTCGAACATTGGCAAAAATTGTTGGTTGATATTGATTTTCTTGACCCCACTAACCCGAGAACATTAATGAGCAAAGTTCGACGCTTATTTCTACGCGCCCAGCCGGACGAAGTCGAAGCAAATATTCTGCGTGGCATGCTCAGTCACATCGATAAACAGTTAAGGAAACCCTAATATGTTTTCCGGACTAAAAGAAGATATTCGCAGTGTCTTCGACAGAGACCCCGCCGCGCGCAGCTGGTTTGAGGTTCTACTCAACTATCCAGGTTTGCACGCAGTCTTGTTTCATCGGGTTACGCACCGGTTATGGTTATGGAACCTTAAAACACTTGCACGCTGGCTATCGCAGATTTCCCGTTGGATTACCGGAATTGAGATTCATCCCGGTGCCACAATTGGCCGTCGATTCTTCATTGATCATGGTATGGGCATCGTGATTGGTGAAACGGCCGAAATTGGCGATGATGTTACCGTCTATCAAGGCGTGACGTTAGGCGGAACCAGTTGGAAGAAAGGCAAGCGACACCCAACACTTGAAGATGGGGTAATTGTTGGTGCTGGAGCAAAGGTGCTGGGACCTTTTACCGTTGGCAAAAATGCCCGGATCGGTTCCAACGCGGTGGTGACCAAAGAAGTGCCGGAAGGTGCTACTGTCGTGGGCATACCAGGGCGTGTTGTTCGTCAGCACGGTGAACGGGTGTTGCCGTTCAGTGATGAACAGCAGGAGTTGGCCAAGCGGATGGGGTTCGATGCCTATGGTGTCGCTGAAATGCCCGATGTCACGGCGCACGCGATCAAAGCCTTGTTGGATCATGTTCACGCCCAAGATGAACGGATGGAACGGATGTGCAGTACGCTGCAAAAGCTGGATAAGAATTTTAAAGCGATGGAATTACCCGAATTACGCGAAGAAGATTTCGCTTCGATAGAAGACTCAGATAAACAGAATTCGGCTTAAAATCTACCGACTTTAGAAGTAAAAAAAGCTCACCAAGGTGAGCTTTTTTTTCGGTTAGTGAAAATTAGGCAACGTTAAAAATTCGAAACTGCTCGACCCGTGCGGATATCGATGGCCTGGGTTTTATGCGGTCGCGTTAACTGTTTGATTGGGTGGCTGGCGTAGAAAGACACGACGGAGTGACAGCTGATATCGTAGAGCCGTTCTGCAAACCCCCATTTGTTATGCAGCAAATTCAGCTGAGGAGGAATCAATGCATAGTGTTTGGATTGACCAATAGGGCAGGCCACAATAATGTCCAAAAACGGTGCTAACAGGTTGCCGTATTCTTCGACATCAATATCGACGTAATCCGGCTGCACTTCCATGAGTTGCTTTTGCAGATAGGCTTCTTTGATTTCTAGAACGTTCAACGGTTTGCCACTTTGTAACAAGCGAATTCCGTATCGACCGTCCAACCACACCCATTTGAAATGTTCTTGATCAAAATATTCGATACCCAGATAGCTACTGGCAAGGGGACGCCATGCGCAGTCTCTAGTCCGTAGTCTCACCACGCGAGTCGGTATTCCTACGGCCATCATGGCATGAGCCAGTACAATGGAATAGTCGCTGCGCGCAAAGCGTTCGCCTTTCTGAGCCCGGCTGATGATGGTAATCGGATTGTCGCTTTTAGCGTGACGTCCCGATTGTGGGTGCCATAATTGGTGAGTCCACTCTGTCAGTGCTGCAATGCGCTCGGCGTCGCTCAGGGCACCAGCGATAATATCCTGAAGCTGATGCTTCGCGGCCAGAGTGTTGTGAAGCATGGTTTTACGGGCTTCGGGAATATGCACATCGGGCGCTTGGTTGTAACGAAAAGGTCTTGCCGCAGGGTACAGTCGAGTTGACCAAAACCCAATCAGGCAGATTAACAGAGCAGTGCTGAGAATGACAAGCAGTAGAAGCATAACATGCGGTTCCTTGCGATTACCCCCGCTATTGTGCGTTTACATCGGGTAATTACCAAGTGCAGTTGCCCAGGTTGTGATGCACTAGACAATTTGCATTGGAGGCCTTCACTGTTTGCCTGAGACACAGGTCCATTTGGTGACTCTGGTTTCTGCATGGGACCCGGAAAATGGATTTTTAACCCTGCCAATGATCGGTCCATCGAAACCTGTGTTTCAGGCGGTCGCGAGACGCGCTGAAACGGGGTCGTGCGACGCATTGACGCTTAATAGTTCTAAGTAGCCTTCTTGGGTTTCCACGAGAGCGGAACAAGTTTCTACCCAATCACCATCGTTTCCATAAATCATTCCATCGATATAGGTAAGTTTACTCTGGTGAATGTGTCCGCAGATCACGCCGTCGGTGCCCTGGCTCCGGGCGTAGTTGACCGCTAGATTTTCGAACCGCTCAATATAATGGCGTGCTTTTTTACTGTTCATTTTTAGTGCAACGGACAGTGACCAATAGGGTTTGTCCAGTTTGTGCCTGACGACATTCAGCCAGCGATTTGCACTGACAATTCCTTCGTATAGCCACTCTCCGATAACGTGCCAGGCATCGCCCATATAGAGTTCGTCGTCGAAACGATCACCATGGATAAGTAACAGCGTTTGCTCAGTCGCTAACGAATGGATGTATTCTTCATGTACTTCCACGGGGCCGAGATGCGAGCCGACGAAATGTCTAAAGAAGGGATCATGATTGCCGGGTATATAAATAATCCGCGTGCCAGATCTTGCAAACTCCATTATCTGTTTTAGAACCAGTTCATGTTCTTTGTACCAACGACCTTTGTGGCTGCTGAGCTTCCACAGATCGACAATATCACCCAGTAAAAAAAGATAGTCGGCTTCGATGTTATTGAGAAAATCATATAGTTTTTTCGCCTGGCTGTTTGGATTTGCCAGGTGAACATCGGAGATAAAAAGCGATCGGACTTTTTGTTTTGAGGACATGGCGCACCTGTCTGGTCACATAACATGACGACTTAGACTAGAGTGGGCAAATGAATGAATGATGTCTATCGGGTGAAATTTCAATGACAGTTCGCCTGACCGGGAAGTCAGGCGAACTGTAATGGTTAGCGCGATCTTAACGGAACGATTCGGTCACACTATCGGTTGCGCCATCACTGTCAGTCACGGTCAACGTAACCTCGCGGATATGATTGCGATGGACAAATGGACGAGGTACCGCGAACCAGTCACTGTTTATCTGGTAGTTGCCGAGATGCCACGTCTGCGAATCCAATACACCATCAGGATCAAAGCTGTCGCTGACAAAAATATACCAAAACAGAAATCGGTAAACAGACAGCTCTGCTACAGGGGCCTGATTGAATGCAAAGTCAACGATGACTGGATCATGATCCGATGAACGGAATGGCGTTGGAGCGTAAAGCGATTGTATCTGTGTCTCAGATTTGTACTCCGTATTGTAGTCCAGAGCAAGAGGCTCATCGGTGTTGATATGCCAATCTTGAACGTTTACTACATCAGACAACAACGCAGCGGTGGCCAGTGCGTGATCCAAACTGCCGGTCTCGCCACTGAAGACATACGAATAACTGCCGTTTGCTTTAATTAAGTTAAAGCCATTGCCCAGTAAGGCAGAAATCGGATCTTCTTTGCTGTAAGAGTTTAAATCACCCATCAACAGGATCTTGTCGTTGACCTGTCCCGTTGGATTGCCGTCCAGCCATTGACCCAAGGCGAGCGCTGCTTTGGTTCGGGTCAGGTTATAAGCACCCTGGCCGACGTCACAGTCGCTATAGTCTGCGCAATTGCGATTGCCTTTTGACTTAAGGTGATTCACCACGACCGTGAGTTGCTCACCACTGTCTTTGTGCATCACGCTTTGGGCTAATGCCGGCCGGTTAAGAGCATCGATAAACAGTGGGTTGCCTTCATCGTCTACCGGAGAGTTGGCAGACGTTAAGATCGCCGCATTACCGGTTAAGGAAACCGTCGTAGGTCGATAAATCATACCCACAGTAATCGCATCGTCGCCGATTTGATCAACACCTGGAACAACATAGGCGTACTGATCGGCTTCTGGCAATTCTGTATTCAAGGCTGAAGTTAAGCTGGCAATGGCGCTTTCTGATCCGAATCCGTCATTTTCCAATTCCATCAAGCCCACGACATCGGCGTCTATCGCCGTAATCGCAGCCACCAGTTTGGCGGTTTGACGTTGCAATTCTAACGCAGTATCTGCACCACGGTCAGTCGGGAAGCCGCCGCCAAGTCCATCGCCATTGAAGAAATTCAGCACGTTGAAACTGGCGATCCGCAAATCACTGTCCGCCACGGTATCTGGGGCGTCTTTGCGCGGATTATCGTTGTTGAAGTTCGGCGCACTGGTGGGGATCAGTTTGTAAGCACCATAGGCGAAGTTCATAACCCCGGTCAGGTTGTTGACGGTATTCCCCACACGGAGTGTATTCATAGCGTCTAGCCCAGGCGCTGGAAAAATTACTGGATCTGGGTTTTGCGTGCGCACACCATCTTCAACAAGCAGAGTGTTGAGTTGATTAGCTGCCGCGACAGCTTCTGCTTCTGGTCCAGGTGCTGCGATATCCGTTGGGATAAAGCGTCGACCATTGCTGACCAAAAATTCCCCGTATCGGCCCAGGTTGTAGACTTCATTTACCGTGAGGGTATCCGTGAATGATACCAGCATGCCCTCAATCGCTTCGAATGCGTCGGTTGTTGCATTTGGTAATGTGCCAGCTGCGGCCGCAGGAAGCGAATTACCTGTGCTGCAGACCACCAGGTTCTGAACCTGATTGATTTGAGTGAGGCCATAATATTCGTCAACGGTGGCTTCAATGCGGACTTTGTCCCCAATATTGACGTCGTCATTGCGGTGGTAAACGAACAAGCCTTCAGACGTGAAGGCATCTGCATCAACGTCAGTGTCTTCTTCCTGAATGAAGAATCCGCTCATTTCATCGCTGGCTTGCAGGTCTGCAACGACAATAGCTTCGACAACAACCTTATTACCGTCCATTGGTGACGAGGCACCGCTGCCTTGGATGGCTGATATTAGCGTGGCCGGGTTGGCACAGGTCAGGTCTGCAGGTGGTTCGACCGGACCTCCGTCATCGTTGCCATTGCCTAGGTAGGTGAAGGTGTCCTGTGGGTAACTGGTCCAGCCTTGCGCAGGATCAAAAGGCTGGTCATATTGTGGGTCGCCACTGGTAATTGAATCATTACGAACCAGGGTTACATTGGCGCCGAAGCTGTCGGAATTTCCGAGCTGGCCAATCCGGTCGACAACCGCACCATTGTATTTCAGCAGCAGTACATCATTTCCGTTGAAGTAGGTGACTGTTGAGGTTATGTCTGCAACATCGAGAATGGCCGCTGTTGCGGAGCTGTTTGCAATAACGTAAACCTTGCCAGCTTCCAGCGAGCCGCTTAAAGAGACCTGGTTTTGTACGGTAAGATTCCCATTGCTATAGAGTTCAATGCTGTAACCATCCAATGTCACGGAAGAATCACCAGTATTAAGTAATTCCAGTGCTTTGTTGTTGCTTGAGCCTTCTATGTATTCCGAAAATATGACGTCTGCGGAGGCAAAACTGCCAACAAGGCAGACCCCGACCATCAAAAGTGGAGCTTTAATCATGAGAGTATCCCTCTGTTTATAATTTTTTTTCATTCCGTTGGACTGGCAGAGCCGACTACACCAAGAATAACGGGTTGTTTACGCTGGCAAATGCCTGCGATTTAATCAGCCGTTATAGCATCCTACTATGACAATTGGCTGACCGTGCAGTCAATTCTCAATCCACTTTTTTTCACCGACGACAGGTGATCGATTTGTCCTAACTAAGACAGGTGTATTCCTCTGGAACAACGGATCGTTTTTTCTGTTCAAAATGAGGTGTTAAGGCCGTGGGGTTTGAAGATCTTTAGCTATCGGCGAGCGTCAAATAGAACTGGGAGCGCGCCGATTGAAGGTCATCGAATAATAGTTTTCGCTGGTTGCAAGCAAGTTTCAGTTCAATTTGCACGCTAGGCTCCAGGTACTTCTTCAGGCCACGAATGCTCTTGGTCAGCGGTGAAGGGCCTTTTAATCCATTTCTCATGGCAGTGTTTTCGGTGTTCTTTGCTTTTAAATGTCACGGGAAGTACGTTCCGGGCTAGGCTGTTCATTGAATTGTGCGGTCGCAGTGTGTATTCTCGCGCGCTTTTTGAGCAATCATCAGCTGGCGAGGTCGTCTCGTCAGAGGCAAGGGGTACTAAATGTTATTGGCACAGAAAAAAACCGAATGGTTTGGCAATATTCGCGGCGACATATTGGCCGGGCTCGTGGTCGCACTGGCGTTGATTCCAGAAGCGATTGCGTTCTCTATTATTGCAGGTGTAGACCCGAAAGTCGGTTTGTATGCATCGTTCTGTATTGCCGTCATTATCGCCTTTGTTGGTGGTCGACCTGGAATGATTTCCGCTGCAACCGGTGCCATGGCATTGCTTATGGTTACGTTGGTCAAAAATCATGGTCTGGAATACCTGTTGGCGGCAACCCTGTTAACGGGCGTGCTGCAAATTATTGCCGGATATCTGCGCCTGGGTGAACTGATGCGTTTTGTGTCGCGTTCGGTGGTGACCGGGTTTGTCAATGCACTAGCTATCTTGATTTTCTTGGCTCAGCTACCGGAATTAACCCATGTCAGTTGGGTCGTCTACGCCATGACGGCAGCGGGCCTTGGCATCATCTATCTGTTCCCGTTAATCAATAAAACCATTCCGTCGCCCTTGGTCTGCATTCTGTTATTAACGGCAGTTTCCATTACCCTGGGTCTGGATATCCGCACGGTTGGTGATATGGGCGAGTTACCCGATACGCTGCCTATTTTTTTGTGGCCGGATGTGCCGTTTACGCTTGAAACACTGAAAATCATTTTGCCTTACTCCGCGCCGCTTGCGGTTGTTGGGTTGCTTGAATCGCTGATGACCGCGACCATTGTCGACGATCTGACAGACACCACCAGTGACAAAAACCGTGAATGTAAGGGGCAGGGCATCGCTAATATCGGGGCAGGTCTGTTGGGTGGCATGGCTGGTTGTGCAATGATCGGGCAGTCGGTGATCAACGTGAAGTCCGGTGGTCGTGGGCGGCTTTCGACATTCATCGCAGGTACTGTTTTGCTGATACTGGTGGTTTTTATTAGCGATTGGGTCGCTAAAATACCTATGGCTGCGCTGGTTGCGGTCATGATCATGGTGTCGATTGGTACTTTTAACTGGGCCAGCATCCGAAACCTAAAAACCTACCCATTGTCTACCAATTTGGTGATGATCGTAACTGTGGTCGTCGTGGTCTGGACGCATAACCTGGCTTATGGTGTGTTCGCCGGTGTGTTGCTGGCATCACTGTTTTTTGCCAACAAAATCAGCCATTTTATGTATATTGACTCATCGCTGGATGAACAAAGTGATACACGCACCTATAGTGTACATGGACAGGTGTTTTTTAATTCGGCCGATAAATTTATTGCAGCCTTTGATTTTAAAGAGGCTATCAGTAAAGTGGCTATTGATCTGTCACGGGCGCATTTTTGGGATATCACTGCTGTGGAAGCCCTGGATAAAGTCGTAATTAAGTTTCGACGCGAAGGCACCGAGGTCGAAGTCTTTGGCAAAAATGAAGCCAGTGAAACCACTATTGACCGGTTTGGTAAGCATGATAAACCGGAAGAAATCGATAAAGTACTTGGAGGCCACTGATGGCAGATACCCCTAAGAAAGAAAGAATCTGGACCATTGCCTGTATTGATGGCTCTCAGTTTTCCTCCGCGGTGTGTGATTATGCCGTTTGGTTGAGTAAGCAGCTGGCTTCACCGTTTAAAGCGATACACGCCATTGAGCAGAACACCGTTGCGGCCGTGGCAGACCTGACCGGCGCTATTGGTCTTGGTGCTCAGGAGCACCTGTTAACGGAATTGACTGAGCTGGAGCAGCAGCGCAACAAGCTGGAAATTCAGAAAGGTCGTCAGATGCTTGAAGCTGTTAAGTCTCGTGCAGATAAAGCGGGGCTTGAAAATCCTTACACGGTGCAGCGCCATGGAACGCTGATTGAATCGTTGATCGATATCGAAGAAGAAATCCGCGTTGTGGTTCTGGGGATTCGCGGTGAAGCACATGAAGACAGCGACGCGCATTTGGGCGCCCATCTTGAATCGCTGGTGCGATCGGTGCATCGGCCGATATTTGTTGTAAACCGCGAATTTATTGAGCCAAAGGCCGTTATGCTCGCCTATGATGGCAGTGCTTGCTGTCTGAAAGCGCTGGATATGGTTAAGACCAGTCCTCTTTTCAAATCATTGCCTGTTCACGTTGTGCATGTCGCCAAAGATGAGTCAGAAGGTGAAGCATTATTAAGTGGTGTGAAAACTGAACTGGAAAACGCAGGTCGTCAGGTGTTCACCAAAGTGCTGTTGGGTGAGCCGAGTGAAGCCTTGTGTCAGTATCAGCAAAGCAATGGTATTGATCTGACGGTGATGGGTGCGTTTAGTCACAATCGTTTACGTGAGCTGGTGTTCGGCAGTTTTACCATGAAAATGTTGTTGAATACCGATAAGCCTCTGCTGTTACTGCGTTAATCCATGCTGTTCTTAGCACAAGGTTGGTCGCCCTGAGAGGGCGGCTTGGCCAGTTTGTCCGCTATTCGGGACGAAAAACCCCACAACTTAGTCAGGTATATAGTTGACTGTTTTAGTCAGGTATTTATAATTCGCACCACTTCCAAAATACCCTGGATGATCGGTATGAAATTGACAACCAAAGGCCGTTACGCCGTGACCGCGATGCTTGATCTGGCATTGAATGAACAAAAAGGCCCGATAAACCTGGCAGATATCTCAGAACGCCAGGGTATTTCATTGTCCTATCTGGAGCAGTTGTTCTCTAAGTTGCGCAAACAAGGGTTGGTCTCTTCCGTGCGCGGCCCAGGTGGTGGTTATCGTTTAGGTAGCAGTACCGGCGAAATCAGCGTGGCGTCTGTGGTCGATGCTGTTTCAGAGTCGATGGATGCCACCAAATGCCAAGGTAAATCCGGGTGTCAGAATGGCGAGATTTGCCTTACACACCATCTTTGGCAAGACCTCAGTCAACAAATACATGCATTTCTTGACGATATTACCTTGCAAGATTTGGTTGAGCGTAATGAAATACGCGCCGTTAATGAACGGCAGAATCGCAAGTTGAGCCAGTCTTCAATGCATCGTGAAGAAACCATCCAAACCACTCAGGTTGAGTAATGCGCCCTATATACTTTGATTATGCGGCAACCACCCCTGTAGATAAGCGGGTCGCCGAGAAAATGATGAATTACCTCACGCTGGATGGCGAATTTGGTAACCCTGCGTCACGTTCCCACATGCTGGGTTGGATGGCTGAAGAAGCCGTTGAAGATGCCCGTAACGAAGTGGCTGATTTGCTCCATGCCGATAGCCGAGAAATTGTTTGGACCAGTGGTGCGACCGAATCCAATAACCTGGCCATAAAAGGCGTTGCTGAGAACTTCGCTGCGGATGATTGTCATATCATCACCTCAGCCACAGAACACAAAGCCGTGCTCGATCCCGTTAAACATTTACAAACGTTAGGCTACAGCGTGACTGTGGTTTCACCTGGCGCGGACGGTGTTGTTAGCGTTGACGCTATTGCGGCCGCGATGACAGATAAGACTCGGCTGGTCAGTTTGATGGCCGTGAATAACGAAACCGGTGTCATCAACCCAATTGTTGAAGTCGGTCAGCTTTGTCAGCAACTTGGGGTGTATTTTCACGTCGATGCGGCTCAGGCGGTTGGTAAAATCCCTGTCGATGTTGAGTCCTGGCAGGTGACACTATTGTCCATGTCAGCGCATAAATTTTATGGACCCAAAGGTGTTGGTGCGCTCTACGTTCGGCGCCGCAGCCCACTGCAGTTGAAGTCTCAGATCCACGGCGGCGGTCACGAGCGCGGAATGCGTTCAGGGACGTTGCCGACACACCAGTTGGTCGGCATTGGTGAAGCCGCAAAATTGCTCAATGCGGGTTTTACTGAAGAAGCCGAACGCATTGGTTTGTTGCGGGATCGGCTCTGGCAAGGGTTGTCTGCGTTAGGCGATGTCACCATCAATGGGCATCCGACGCTCCGCACACCTGGCCACTTAAACGTTTGCTTTCACGGGGTTGATGGTGAAGCGCTGATGATGGCCGTGCGTAATTTGGCGATTTCATCCGGCTCGGCTTGCACATCAGCCACCGTTGAGCCTTCTTTTGTCTTAAAAGCAATGGGGTTGAGCGATTCACAGGCACACAGCTCATTGCGCATCAGTTTAGGTCGTTATTCCACTGAAGAGGATATCGACATGGCCATTTCCAGTTTCAGAGACGCTGTCAGCGGGTTGCGAGCTAACCCGGAACAGCAACAAGGTTAAGTTATGAGTGAAGAAGTTAAGCAGTATATAAAGTCAGAATACAAAGCAGGGTTTGTCACGGACGTAGAATCATCGACAATCCCTGTTGGCTTGAGCGAAGACGTCATCCGACTCATCTCCAGTAAGAAAAATGAGCCAGAATGGTTGTTGGAGTGGCGCTTGAAAGCCTATCGCGCGTGGCAGGAAATGACTGAGCCGGACTGGGCGCACGTGACCTATCCAAAGCCCGACTTTCAAGCATTGTCCTACTATTCTTCGCCAAAAAGCATGGAAGAAAACCGGCCCAAATCTCTTGATGAGGTCGACCCAGAACTGTTGGCGACTTATGAAAAGCTCGGTATTCCGGTGCACGAGCAAGAAGTCCTGGCTGGTGTCGCCGTGGATATGGTTTTTGACTCCGTCTCGGTGGGAACCACATTTCGCGCGAAGCTTGCCGATGCTGGGGTGATTTTCTGCCCAATTTCTGAAGCGGTACACGAGTATCCAGATTTGGTGAAAAAGTATCTGGGTTCGGTCGTTCCGCAACGAGACAATTATTACGCTGCGCTGAATTCTGCTGTGTTCTCTGACGGTTCGTTTGTTTACATCCCGAAAGGTGTTCGTTGTCCAATGGAGCTGTCGACATACTTTCGGATCAACGAAGCGAAAACTGGACAGTTTGAACGAACCTTGATCATTGCCGACGAAGGCAGTCATGTCAGTTATCTGGAAGGTTGTACTGCGCCAATGCGGGACGAAAACCAACTGCACGCCGCGGTCGTTGAACTGGTGTGCATGGACGACGCTGAAATTAAATACTCAACGGTTCAGAACTGGTATCCCGGTGATGCTGAAGGCAAAGGCGGTATTTATAATTTTGTAACCAAGCGTGGCATCGCACATCACCGGGCGAAGATCAGCTGGACTCAGGTGGAAACGGGTTCCGCCGTAACCTGGAAATACCCATCCTGTATTCTGAAAGGTGATGACAGTATTGGTGAGTTCTACTCCGTCGCATTAACCAGCAATCATCAGCAAGCTGACACGGGCACGAAAATGATTCATATCGGGAAAAATACCCGGTCGACCATTATTTCCAAAGGCATCAGCGCCATGACCAGCCAAAACAGTTATCGGGGGTTGGTCAAAATGAACCCGGGTGCATCAGGAGCGCGCAACTTTACCCAATGTGATTCTCTGTTGATTGGTGATCGCTGCGGCGCGCATACCTTTCCTTATATCGAGAGCAAAAACCCTTCGGCGATCGTTGAACACGAGGCAACAACGTCGAAAGTCAGCGATGACCAGATGTTTTTGTGTCAACAACGCGGCATCGACCCGGAAAAAGCCGTGTCGATGATTGTGAACGGTTTCTGTAAGGAAGTGTTTAAAGAATTACCCATGGAGTTTGCCGTTGAAGCCGGAAAACTTCTGGAAGTCTCGCTGGAAGGCGCGGTCGGATAAGGCCAACGCCGACCCCGAATGCCCGGTGTCCGAATTAATAGAATTGCTCAAAGGCTCAGCTAACTATGTTAACCATTAAAAATTTGAAAGCCAAAGTTGAAGATAAAGATATTCTTAAAGGTCTGAATATCGATGTTAAACCCGGTGAGGTCCACGCCATCATGGGACCAAATGGTGCTGGTAAAAGTACATTGGGTTATGTATTGGCCGGTCGTGATGGCTACGAGGTCACCGATGGCAGCGCCGAACTTCATGGTGAAAACCTACTGGACATGGACGCTGAAGAACGTGCGCGTAAAGGTTTGTTCCTGGCATTTCAGTACCCGGTCGAAATTCCCGGTGTTTCCAATATGGAATTTCTCAAAGCATCTGTGGATGCTGTACGGGAAGCGCGAGGTTTGGAGCCTTACAGTTCCGTTGAATTTATTAAGCTGGCCCGCGAGAAAAGCAAAGCCGTGAATCTGCCCGCCGACTTCTTAAAGCGAGGCGTAAACGAGGGCTTTTCAGGGGGGGAGAAAAAGCGAAACGAGCTTATGCAGATGATGTTGTTGGAGCCGTCACTGTGTATTCTCGACGAAACCGATTCAGGTCTGGATATCGATGCGTTACAAGTAGTTGCCGAAGGGGTTAATGCATTGCGAAGCCCTGATCGCTCTTTCATCGTGGTAACACATTACCAACGCTTGCTGGATTACATTGTTCCAGATTATGTCCACGTATTAGCGGACGGAAAAATCGTTAAATCTGGTGGCAAAGAGCTCGCATTGGAACTGGAGAAAGAAGGTTACCGTTGGATTGAAGGGGAGACAGTTTAAGTGCGCACTGAGCTTAATATCGATAAAGCATTGGCCGCGCTCGCTGATCAGCCCAAGCCGGATTGGTTGGTTCACTGGCAGCAGCAAGGTCAGCAAGTGTTGAGTCAAACCGCTTGGCCAACACGCAAAACCGAAAATTGGAAATATACATCGTTAAAGTCTCTGCAGGGTATTTCCTGGCAGGCAGAGACTCCTGACGCCGTCGCCGACGGAATCCGGTTTGTGGATTGGCAAGAAATTTCCATTGATTTCGTTAATGGTCGGTTGGTGAATACGCCAAAATTGCCTGACGGTGTCACTCTGCATCGCTTAAGTGACTGCTCCGAAGCTGAGGGGTTGACGTTTTTGCAGAAGGTTGATTCTGAGCGAGCTGGTTTTGAGTTTGACGCGTTGAACCAAAGCTTGCTGACTGAAGGTTACTGGCTGAAGGTGGCCAAAGACATTCAGGTTGCACAGCCGATTCACTTGAATTTTATCAGTAGCGGTGCTGACGTGGTGACCAGTACTCAAGTGTTGGTCGAACTGGAAAGTGGTGCCCGGGCGACAATTGCTGAAACTTTTTCGGCCACGGCCGAAGCACGTGTTTTGGTGAATGCCAATACGGCGTTGTATGTCGGAGATAATGCGCAATTAACGCATTATCACTTGCTCTTGGAGGAAGGTGAGGTGCGGCATATTGGTCGGGTGACTGGGAGCCTGTCCCGTTTCGCATCGTTGTCTTCTTTTCATATGGCTGTTGGCGGTATTTTGAAACGCAAGGACATCACCATTCGGCATCGAGGCGAAGGAGCAGAGTTAAGCCTGAACGGAGTATACCTGCCAAAAGGCCATGAAGTGATCGATTATCATACGACTTTGGAGCACGAAGTACCCAACTGCACATCTTCAGAGATTTTTCGTGGCATTATGGCAGACCACGGCAAAGCCGTCTTTAACGGTCGAATTCACATTCATAAAGATGCTCAGAAATCGGTCGCGGAAATGAATAACCGTAACCTGTTGCTCAGCGATCACGCGGAAATCGACACCAAGCCAGAATTGGAAATCTATGCGGACGATGTACGCTGTGCGCACGGTGCGACCATTGCGCAGTTGGACAAAAGCCTGCTGTTTTATTTTCAGGCGAGGGGCATCAGTAAAAAAGAAGCCGAAGTCATGTTGAGCTTCGGTTTTATCAATGAGCTATTGGATGCTTTGAATGACCAGCCTGTACAGACGTTGCTGCGTCCTTTGTTGGCAACGTTATTTGCCCAGAAGCAAGCCGATTTAGCGAGACATATTTTATGAGTTTTGATGTTGAAAAGGTTCGGGCTGATTTCCCGATCTTACATCAGGAAATTAACGGTAAGCCTTTGGTCTACCTCGATAATGGCGCGACCACGCAAAAGCCGGAAGCGGTTATCGAAGCCATCAGCCATTATTACCGTTACGATAACAGTAATGTGCATCGAGGAGCTCACACCTTGAGCGATCGCTCGACCGCCGCATTTGAATCGGCTCGTGAGACGGTTCGCCAGTTTCTCAATGCCCAATTCAGCGAAGAAGTAATTTGGACTAAGGGCACTACCGAAGGTATTAATTTGGTTGCTTTCAGCTGGGGGCTTTCTAACCTGAAGCCGGGTGATCAGGTTCTGGTCTCGGAGATGGAGCATCACGCCAACATTGTGCCCTGGCAAATGGTGTGTGAAAAAACAGGTGCTCAATTGCAGGCTATTCCGGTAACGGAAGATGGTGATGTCGATCTGGAAAAGTACCGTGCGATGCTCAGTGATGCGGTTAAGTTTGTATCGATTGGGCATGTATCCAACGCACTTGGAACCGTTAATCCGGTACGGGAAATTATTTCCGCGGCGCATGAAATCGGAGCGTTAACGTTAGTCGACGGTGCCCAAGCGGTGGCTCACTGGGCGGTGGATGTGCAAGAACTGGATTGTGATTTTTATGCCTTTTCCGGCCATAAACTGTACGGTCCGACCGGTATCGGTGTACTGTATGGAAAGCGGGCATTGTTAAACGACATGACACCGTTCATGGGCGGTGGTGAAATGATTGAAACCGTTTCATTTGCCAAGACCACCTACAATAAATTGCCGTACAAATTTGAACCCGGCACGCCAAATATTGCAGGTGCCATCGGTTTGGCGACTGCCATGAATTATCTGAACACCTTTGACCGAGATGACGTCGTAGCACATGAGAACGATGTATTGGGTTACGCATTGAAACGGGCCAGTGAGTATGAAGGCCTGCGCTTGGTTGGCCGGGCAAAGCATCGGGCCGGTGTGTTGAGTTTTTTAATCGATGGCACACACCCTCATGATGTGGGGACTTTACTCGATCAGCAAGGTGTTGCTGTACGAACCGGGAACCATTGTGCCATGCCCATCATGGAGCATTATGGGGTGCCTGGTACGGTGCGCGCGAGTTTCGCCATGTATAACAGTCGAGCGGATGTGGATGCTTTGTTTGCGGCGCTGGATAAAGTGAAAATGTTTCTTTTATAACCACCTTAAGGGTAATGACAATGTCAGTACAATCATTTGACCCGAACGGGTTAGACACGAATTTAGACATTAGGATGACAGACTCCGCGATCGCTCATTTTAACCGTCAGCTGATCAAAGCGGGTGAGAAGGCTGTACGATTGTTTATCGAAGAAAGCGGCTGTTCTGGCTATATGTATCGCATTGCACTGGTGACTGAACCGGTCACGGGCGATATCAAGGTCGCGATTAACGATAACTTGGTGCTGTATGTACAAAACGAAGCCAGAGCTATCGTGCAGGGCACTGAAATTGATTTTAAAAAAGACGGGCTTAACGAAGTGATCAAATTCAATAATCCAAATGTCACAGGAGAGTGTGGCTGTGGTGAGAGCTTCGTGGTGGAGAGCGACTGATGGAACGACGCATGGTTGTGACGACACGTGACGTTGACGCAAGATTGGTCCCCGTCGGGACGCCCATCACCATCCCCAAAGATTCATTTATTACGCTGACTCAGAGCCTGGGTGGCAACTATACCGTGGTTCATCAAGGTAATATGGCCCGTATTGACGGGACCGATGCCGATGCCATCGGTTTTGAACCAGAAGTCCTTGAGTTTGCGGATGTGGATGGGCCTGAGATAGTGTTGGATCAAGTATGGCAGGCACTGGATACCATTTTTGACCCGGAAATACCGGTCAGCATTGTAGCGCTGGGTTTGGTGTATGACGTGACAGCCAGTGATCATCAGGTCAATATCAAGATGACTTTGACGGCGCCAGGCTGTGGAATGGGTCCCGTACTGGTTGATGACGTCAAGTATCGTGTGGCCAAGGTACCCAATGTCGAGCGGGTCGACGTTGAACTCATTTTTGACCCTCCGTGGAGTCGTGATCGCATGTCAGAAGAAGCCCAGCTTGAAACGGGGCTGTTTTTTTAACCCATTTTAAAGGTAGATTATGAGCCAGGTATTCGGCGTGGACGTTACCACCGAAGACATTATTGAGACTTTGTCTTTTTTTGACTCCTGGGAGGAGCGATATAAATACATCATTGATCTGGGCAAGGAATTACCGGCAATTGATGAGTCTCTCAAGGTCGATGAGCATCTTGTTCGAGGTTGTCAAAGCCAGGTTTGGTTGGTGCCGGAGGTTGAACCCGATCACTTAACCTTTCAGGTCGATTCCGATGCCCATATTGTGAAGGGGTTGTTGGCAGTGGTGTTGGCAGCTTTCAATGGTAAGTCCGCGCAAAGCATTCTGGACTTTGATGTTGAAAACTACTTTAATCAATTGGACTTAGTGCGGCACCTGAGTCCAACCCGTGGAAATGGCTTAAGAGCCATGGTTCAAAAAATAAAAGACACTGCACAAAGTATTCAATAGTCCTCTACGACATAACTGGTTATGTGGGCGCAGGTTGACTTTAGAAAACCTGAGTCCGAACCGAATACTCAGCGACGTAATCTGTTACTTAGCTGTCTAAAGTGAGCAGGAATCAATTTGAAGCCAACATCCGTTAAAATCGCAGTTTTGATCGCGCTTGTACAAGCGATGCTTGCGGTCGTGTATTGGTTTGTGGATGTTGATTGGCTAATAATAACCTTATTGGTCATTCCTGTTGCTTTGCTTTTTTACCTGAATCCCAAGATTGAACGTCGTTATCAGGCCGATATTGAAGCAAGTCGGTTTGCGAAATTCGAAGCAAATCGTGAACTGAATAACGTTCGGCAAAGTGTCAACAAAGATCCGCTGACCGGATTGAATAGCAGGATCTACATCAAAGAGCGATTGGACGAGTTGCTGGATGTAGCCATTAAACGACAACAATCCTGCGCCGTTTTGTATCTGGATCTCGATTTTTTTAAAGAATTTAACGAGGCTCTGGGTCATACCCTGGGCAATCAGCTGATCACCAAAGTAGGTCTGCGGCTAAAGAACCTGGTGAAGAAAGGCGATTTGCTCGGATACCACGGTGGCGATGAATTCATCATCATTTTGCCCACCATTCAAGATGCTATGGCCGCAGAACTGGTCGCACGCCGGATTATTGCGGAAATGGGTAATCAATTTGAGTTACAAGGCCGCCAGCTCACCGTTTCTGCCAGTATTGGTATCGCAGTGGGCCCCATTGACGGTGGCGACAGTGAAGCCCTGATCCGGCGGGCAGAAAGTGCTTTGAAAGTAACCAAGGCGAATGGCCGGAAAGGCTATTCGTTTTACAGTCAAAGCCTGAATCATTCAGCTGCAGAACGGTTGAAGGTGGACCAGATGCTGCGTGGCGCCCTCGACCGCGGTGAGTTTTCCCTTGCTTATCAAGCCATCATTTCTGTCAAAGACAAGCAGTTGAAAGGCTTTGAGGCGCTCATTCGCTGGACAAATCCGGAATTAGGGCGTGTGTCCCCTGCTGAATTTATCCCTATTGCTGAGCAAATCGGGTTGATATCCGATATTGGTAACTGGGTACTGCGGGAGTCAACGCAACAACTGAAACTTTGGCAGGTGAAGCATCAACGCCCCTTGGTTATGTCGATTAACGTATCTCCGCGACAATTTCAGGATGAATCAATCTTGTCTGCGGTGAAATCAACGATTAAGCAAACCGGATTACAAGCAAACTCAATTCAACTGGAAGTCACCGAAGGGCTGTTTTTGCGGGCTTCTGATCGGACCCTTGCAAACATTAAATCGCTCAAACAATTTGGCATTAAGTTGGCTTTGGACGATTTCGGTACAGGCTTTTCATCGCTTTCGTATTTGAATCAATTACCATTTGACGTTATCAAAGTTGATAAGTCTTTTGTGGATGGTTTATGCAGTAACGATAAAGACCGAAAAATGGTACAAGCGATCATATCCATCGCTCACGGTCTGTCGATGGAAGTTGTTGTTGAGGGGGTGGAAACGCCACAGCAAGCGCATGTACTGCGTGAAATGATGGCGGATTCTCTGCAAGGCTATTATTACAGCCAGCCATTGTCGGCCAAAGAAGCTGAAACTCGCTTTCTGGTCAGCAGCGATGTTGCTGCATTAGACGAACACATCTGGGACAAGCTTAACTGATCCGCTGCTCAATCGGCTAAGATCACCTCAATGCCCCTTGAGTCCGAACTATCTGCTCCGTTGTCTGCATTTCGATACAAAATCTGTAAAAGTTCAGTTTTTTATGGATGGCATCATAGGCGTTCGAACCGTATAATCCGCCGCCGAAAATACAACAAAGACTACCTGGAGAGAATTGTAATGGCGATTGAACGTACTTTTTCTATTGTGAAACCTGATGCAGTGGCCCGTGACCTGGTGGGTAAAATATACTCCCGTTTTGAGTCTGCAGGGTTAAAAATCATTGCTTCCAAAATGATCCATATGTCGAAAGAGCAGGCTGAAGGGTTCTACGCAGAGCATAAAGAGCGTCCTTTCTTTCCAAATCTGGTTGAGTTCATGACCTCTGGACCGGTAATGGTGCAGGTTTTGGAAGGCGAAAACGCAATTGTTAAAAATCGTGAAATTATGGGTGCGACTAACCCAGCAGACGCTGCAGCTGGTACAATCCGTCATGATTTTGCTCAAAGTATTGATGCTAATTCCGTACACGGTTCAGATGCACCTGCGTCAGCGGCTCGTGAAATTGCGTACTTTTTCGAAGAAAACGAAATTCATTCTCGATAAAGTAGCGGATGCTGGGGTAATTCCCCGGCAACTGACATCATTACTGCTAAGGGAGGCCAGTATTGTACTGGCCTCCCTTTTGAGTTTTAGAAAAGACGCTGAACGTCGAGATAAATCGGTTTAATAGGTGAAGTAAATGACCCAATCAACACAGAAAGTTAACTTGCTCGGTATGGGAATGGCTTCCATGGAACGCTTTTTTATGGAAGAGCTGGGTGAGAAGCGGTTTCGCGCGACCCAGGTGTTGAAATGGATTCATCAACGTGGGGTTGATAATTTCGATGATATGACCGATGTCAGCGTCGCCTTGCGCGAAAAGTTGAAAACCTGTGCTGAGATTGTCGCACCGGAAGTTACTTTTAAAAAATATTCCAAAGACGGTACCCGTAAATGGGTCATGAAGATGCCTGGAGGCAGCGCGGTCGAGACGGTATTTATTCCAGAGGATGATCGCGGCACCCTATGTGTGTCCTCACAAATAGGCTGTGCATTGGATTGTTCTTTCTGTTCAACCGGTAAGCAGGGCTTTAACCGAGATCTAAGCGCGGCTGAAATTATCGGTCAGTTGTGGGTGGCGGCCCGCTCTTGGGATGAACCCGGTAAAAAGCGTGAACGACATGTGACTAATGTGGTCATGATGGGCATGGGCGAGCCGTTGCTCAACTATGATAATGTCGTTGAAGCCATGAACCTGATGATGGAAGATAACGCTTACGGCCTGTCGAAACGTCGGGTCACTGTCAGTACATCGGGCGTAGTACCCCGTATTTATGACCTCGCCGAAGTGACCGATGTGTCTATGGCATTGTCGCTTCATGCTCCAAATGATGCCTTGCGCAATGAGTTGGTCCCTATCAATAAGCGCTACGGTATCGATGAAACCCTGGCTGCCGTCAACGCTTATTTTGCCCGTCTGCCCGACAAACGAGTCGTGACGATTGAATACACCCTGATGAATCAGATCAATGACAAGGAAGAACATGCACATGAATTAGCGCAAGTGCTCAAGAGTACGCCTTGTAAAATCAACCTGATTCCCTTTAATCCGTTCCCGAACTCTGGTTATGAGCGTCCGAGTAATAATCGCATTCATCGATTTAAGGACATTCTGCAGCAAGCTGGATACAATGTAACGATTCGTAAAACCCGTGGCGATGATATCGATGCAGCCTGCGGCCAATTGGTCGGGCAGGTTGTCGATAAAACCCGGCGCTCGGTAAAATTTATCGAAGCCGTCGAGTTAGGGCACACAGCAGCGACCGTCGCCAATCGTCGCAGTGATCGGAGTTCATAATAATGAGAAAAGCAGTCAGCAAACTCAGCCTATTGTTGCTCAGCCTGTTGCTGGTGGGTTGTATCACCACCACGATCAGTCCTTATGATGACAAAAAAGACTTGGCAAAAGCCGAACAAACTTATGTTCAGATAGGTTATGGGTACTTTGAACAGGGCAATATGCAGGAAGCGAAAAGGGCATTGACCAAAGCGTTGGATATCAATTCCAAGTCAGCCGGTGCCCATATGGGATTGGCTCGGGTCTATGACCGGGAACTCGAATATGACCTAGCGGAGCATCATTTCAAGAAAGCACTGCGATATGAAGAAACAACGGAAGGGCATTTCCAGTTTGGCGTTTATTTATACAATCGTGGTGACCTGAAAGGTGCTTACCGTGAGTTCAAAGATGTCTTGAAGGATACGATTTACGTTCGCCGTGCCCGTGCTTTTGAATACCAGGGCGTTGTCGCCAATCGCCTTGAAAAAACCGATGAAGCAATTGGATATTTTAAGCGGGCAGTGACGCTGAATCCTATGTTGGCAAACAGCCATATCGGGTTAACCAACATCTACTTTGCGCAACAGGATTATGCCGCCGCCTATAAACAATACAACGAATTTGTCGGCTTGGTCCGAGGGCAGTTGTCGCGCCATTCGGCGGCGACACTGTGGTTAGGTATTCAGTTAGCGGATATGGCCGGAGACAGTAATGCGGTTTCATCTCTGATACTTCAGTTGCGCAATCAGTTTGCAGACTCCGCCGAATATCAAAATTACCTGAAATGGAAAGCGGAGAAGGACGCTTCATGAATAAGCAACACGAAAGCCCGATAAAACGTCGAGTATCCCGAAAAATATGGGTCGGTAATGTGCCCATTGGCGGCGATGCGCCCATTGCTGTTCAGTCCATGACGAATACAGAAACCTGCGATGTCGACGCGACAGTGGCTCAGATCCAAGCACTTGAAAACGCCGGTGCCGATCTGGTCCGCGTTTCCGTGCCTTCCATGGAAGCGGCGGAAGCTTTTGGGAAAATCCGTCAGCGCGTCAATGTGCCGCTGATATCCGACATTCATTTCGACCATAAAATCGCGCTGCGGGTTGCCGAACTGGGTGTCGATTGTCTGCGTATTAACCCTGGCAATATTGGACGGGAAGATCGCGTTCGAGCGGTTGTCGATGCTGCGCGTGACAAAAATATTCCTATCCGAATTGGCGTGAACGCAGGCTCCTTGGAGAAAGATCTACAGAAGAAATATGGAGAACCAACCCCTGAGGCTCTGGTTGAATCCGCCATGCGTCATATTGATATTCTGGACCGGTTGGATTATCCAAATTTCAAATTAAGCTTGAAGGCGTCGGACGTCTTTATGACAGTCGCTGCCTACCGACAGATCGCTAATCAGATTGAGCAACCCTTGCATTTGGGTATAACCGAGGCAGGCGGCTTGCGCAGCGGTACCGTGAAATCGGCTGTAGGCTTGGGCATGCTGTTGATGGATGGCATTGGCGATACCTTGCGGGTGTCATTGGCGGCCGATCCGGTAGAAGAAATTAAAGTCGGTTTCGATATTCTCAAGAGCCTGCGGTTGCGCAGCAAGGGTATTAACTTTATTGCCTGTCCGAGTTGTTCGCGGCAGAATTTCGATGTAATAAGTACCATGAATCAGTTGGAAAGCCGGCTTGAAGATGTTCTGACACCTTTAGACGTCGCAGTGATCGGTTGTGTTGTCAATGGTCCTGGCGAAGCAAAAGAGGCCGATCTTGGTATTACTGGTGGTACGCCCAATAATCTGGTGTATGTGTCCGGTGCGCCAGATCACAAAGTGGATAATGCTCAGCTGGTTGATCATTTTGAAGCCTTGATCCGGCAAAAAATCAAAGAAAAAGATCGGTTGGAAAATGCGATCATTGCAAAAACTTAAGGAGTGACTCGTTTGTCTACGCTGCAATCCATCCGCGGAATGAATGATATTCTGCCGTCAGACAGCCCTCTGTGGCAGTATCTTGAAGGTCAGGTTAAATCGGTACTCAGTCAATATGGCTATCGCGAAATCCGCCTGCCTATCGTTGAGGCAACGGAGTTATTCGCTCGCGGTGTCGGGGAACACACCGACATCGTGGAAAAAGAAATGTATACCTTTAATGATCGCAATGATGACAGCCTGACATTGCGACCCGAAGGCACCGCAGGATGCGTGCGTGCTGCGTTGCAGCATGGTTTACTGCACAATCAGATACAGCGCCTGTGGTATCACGGCCCTATGTTTCGCTATGAACGACCGCAAAAAGGCCGTTATCGTCAGTTTTATCAGATCGGCGTTGAAACGTTTGGGATGGCCGGTGCGGATATCGATGCCGAATTGATCCTGCTCACGCACCGGTTATTTAAAAATCTGTGTGTGTCAGAGTCTTTAACCCTTCATCTCAATACGTTGGGTAGCAGTGAAGCGCGTGCTCGTTACCGCAAAGCGCTGGTGGATTATCTTGAGGGTGTGAAAGATAAATTGGATGACGACAGTCAGCGTCGACTCTATGTCAATCCAATGCGAATTCTGGACAGTAAATCTGCATCAACGCAGGCCTTACTGAATGATGCACCACAGTTTGATGATTATATTGACGAAGAATCGAAACTGCATTTTGAGCAACTCTGTAAGCTATTAGACAGCGCCGGTGTTGCCTATGTCGTGAATCCAAGACTGGTACGTGGCTTGGATTACTACACCAAAACCGTTTTCGAGTGGATGACAGATGCACTCGGGGCTCAGGGCACGGTGTGTGGTGGCGGACGCTATGATGGTCTGGTTCCCATGCTGGGCGGTAAACCCACTCCAGCTTCCGGATTTGCGATGGGTATCGAGCGCATTTTGCTGCTTTTACAAGCGCTGAATGTCGTGCCTGAAACCATTCACAAGACCATCGATGTGTTTTTGGTCGCTGCAGGTAATGAAGCCGAAGCAGTAGCGTTGAAGTTGGCTGAGCAAGTCCGTTCAGATAAGCCCGGCATTCGCCTGCAAATGAACTGTGGCGGCGGTAGTTTCAAGAATCAGATGAAGAAGGCTGATAAGTCGGGTGCTTCTGTCGCATTGATTCTTGGTGATGAAGAAGCTCGCTCAGAGCAGGTTCAGGTCAAAGATTTACAAGGAAATAACGAGCAACAGGCATCTTCTTGGTCTGAAGTGGCTGAAGTTCTGGGGCGACTAGGGCTATAATCCTGCGCTGAATTTTAAATAACCGGTGTTAGCATTCACACCGATAGTCATAAGAAAAGCCGGCATTGAGCCGGCAATTTTGTGTTTTTGGGAGTTATAAGCGTGTACGAAACGGATCAGGAACAGATTGAAGCGATGAAAGGCTGGTGGAGCCAGAACGGCAACTGGGTTATCGGCGGCTTTGTTGTTTTTTTGGCTGCCTTTATTGGTTATCACTGGTATATCGCCAGCGCCGAAAAACATCGGTTCGAAGCATCAGCAACATACGAACAACTGTTAGTGAACATAACCAGCGAAACCCCAGATCTTGAGCAACAGAAGACTCTGACCAATTTGTTAAAGAGCGACTATGCCGATCTGGGCTATGGCGCAATGGCGGCGTTGATTGAAGCAAAAACGGCCGTTGACGCGCAAGATTACCCGACGGCGTTGGCGCAGTTGGAGTGGGCTGAAAAAAATGGCGATGCCTCGCTGCAGTCGGTCATTTTGTACCGCAAAGCCCAAGTTCAGTATGCGATGAACAAGCTGGATGCCGCACTGACAACGCTGAATGCCATTAAAGGCGAAGGGCATCAAGCCGTTTCTTATGAGTTGAAAGGCGATATTTTGCTGGAGCAGGGTAAACGCGATGAAGCTCGGGCTGCCTATCAACAGGCTCTGGATATGAGCGCTGATCAGAGCGTTAATAACCCGTTTTTGAAAATCAAACTGGATGATTTAGCCGTTGCTGAATAAGAACACACTGCTTCAAGGTTTTTTATATAGCTGCATAGCCGTCGTTATGACGGCGTGTGCGTCTGGCGGATTAAATGAAAAACCAGCACAGCTGCCTGAAACGCTTCCGGCAAAGGTATCGCTGGATGTGCAGTGGTGGCACATTTTAGGCGACGAGCATGCTCCTAAATCCTTCGGTCAACGATCACCGGTGGTTTATGGCGATCATGCCTATGTTGGTTTGGCACAGGGTGATATTTTTAAAATTGATCTGAGCGGAAACCAGACACGATTAGGTACGCACGGCTACAGGATAACCGCGCCTTTGAGCCTGAATAAAGATCAGATGGTTATCTTAGACGAGCGTGGCATGGTGTCCCTGGCGGATCTGTCGTTGCAACTGCAGTGGTCAACGCCATTGAATGCGTTGGCAACGGAACCTGCGTTGATGACTGAAAACCGCATTTTCGTGCAGACTATCGACGGCCGTGTGAACGCCATTGAGCGAATTACCGGTCGCCTTTTGTGGAGTTTTCAAGACGCGGAACCCGATCTAACATTGACCGGAACCAGTACCCCGGAGCTCATCAATACCAACCAAGGGCCTGCTGTTGTGACCGGTCTGGCCAACGGCAAGCTTGTTGCCCTGAATGTTGTGGACGGCAGCGTGGTTTGGGAATACCGCATAACCCGAGCCAGCGGTAAAACCGAGGTCAGTCGACTGGTCGATGTAGATGCCCAGGTTACCAATTTGGGCGACCGGTTGATTGCCACCGCCTATCAGGGTGACTTGATTGTCGTCGATACCGCCACAGGGCAGGTATTGCAAGCTCGCGAATTTTCTACATACCGTTCAATTCAGGTCGATGACCGGGCTTGGTATGGGGTAAACGCCAAAAGCGAAATTGTTGCAATGAATCCGTCAACGTTGGAACAACAATGGCTGAACAGCGATTTTACTTATCGGCAACTGAGTGAGCTGGTCGTAACGGACAAATATCTTGCTGTCAGCGATGTTGCGGGTTACCTGCATGTACTGGACAAATCGACCGGCGAATGGTTGGGATCACGCCATATCGATTACCGTGGGGCGAAAACAGATCCGGTGCCATTCGGTGATGGCGTCCTGATGCAGGGCCACAGTACCCGTGTTAAGTTGGTAACATTTAATCAATAAAGCTCAAGTAAACGACTGTTGGTTTTAAGCTTCTTTCGTGGTTGCTTGAAAATTGATCAGTCGTTTTTTATTTGGTAAAAGAAAGTACGGTGGTTTGCGTTTTGCTGGCTTGAAAGCCGGGTCCTGATGAAACCGAACTACACTGAATGCATTCATTACATAGTTGAAAACATCATGACTCCAGTTATCGCCCTCGTCGGGCGTCCAAATGTCGGCAAATCGACACTATTTAACCGATTCACTCGTACCCGTGACGCGCTGGTCGCGGATTGGTCGGGCCTTACCCGGGATCGTAAGTACGGCGATGGCAAACTAGAAGATCGGCCCTTTATTGTCATTGACACTGGCGGTGTCAGTGGCTTTGAAGAGGGATTAGACGCGGCAATGGCCGAGCAAAGTTTTGCTGCCATCGAAGAGGCGGATGCGGTCTTATTTTTGGTGGACGGTATTACCGGTTTAACCGGGGCAGATGAATTCCTTGCGGACCATCTGCGCAAAACCAATAAGCCCATTACTGTGGTTGTTAATAAAACCGATGGGCGCGACCCAGATGTGGCCACCGCCGATTTCTTTGAGCTCGGGTTAGGGCAGCCAGTCGCCATCGCCGCTTCGCAAAACCGTGGCGTTCGCTCGTTGCTGGAAGACGTACTGGAGCAGTTTCCCGCTCCGGAAGAAATTATCGATCCCTTACAGGATGACTCTATTCGACTGGCCATTATCGGTCGTCCGAATGTTGGGAAGTCAACGTTGGTCAATCGAATGCTCGGCGAAGATCGCGTGGTCGTTTACGATCACCCCGGTACCACCATGGACAGTATTTATATTCCCTATGAGCGCCATGGCAAGGCTTATACTCTAATCGATACTGCCGGTGTGCGCCGACGAAAAAATATCACCGAAGCGGTGGAGAAATTCTCTATCGTAAAAACGCTACAGGCCATTCAAGACGCTAATGTCGTTGTTATCGTGGTTGACGCTCAGGTCGGCCTGGTGGATCAGGACATGCATATGTTGGGTTTCGCATTGGAGTCCGGTCGAGCGTTGGTTATTGCCATTAACAAATGGGATGGATTGTCAGAAGATCAGAAGGAAACTGTGAAAGTTGCCATTGATCGTCGGTTACCGTTTTTGGATTGGGCCGATATTCATTTTATTTCAGCAAAACACGGCACTAACGTCGGACATTTATACGAGTCGGTTGAAGAGGCTTATGAGGGCGCGCGTAGTAAGTGGAGCACAAACCATCTGACTACCTTGATGCAAGGGGTCGTCGAAATGCACCAGCCTCCTATGATTGGGGGGCGTCGCATTAAATTGCGCTATGCGCATCAGGGCGGATCGAATCCCCCCATTGTGGTAATCCACGGAAATCAGGTCGGAAAGTTGCCTGGAAGTTATAAACGTTATCTGGAAAATGCCTTCCGAAAAGCCCTTGGTGTGCGCGGAACACCAATTCGCTTTGAATTCAAAACCAGTGAAAACCCTTATGATGATATCGCTAAAGGGCGGCGTTCAACTAAGCCAAAAGGTCGCAAAGGTCGATAATCTGCGGCTTCAAAGGAGTGTTTGGTGCACTCCTTTTCGTGTATTTCCATTTGAAAAAACCGTTGAGTCTCTGGACAATTATTGGACTTTTGAAGCGTTTAAAGCATTTTCACGGCTATTTCTATACATTTCGCCTCATTTTGTGAGCAGTCTCTAAAAATACGATCGTAGATAAATGATTTTTTGAATGGCGATCACAATCAGAAAAAGCAACACCTTGTTTCCTTAATTGCATCGAAGGATATTGAGATTTCTTATTAGTAGTCGGTAGGGTCAAAATCAATCATTCCGCAGTTACCTGTAATAAGTGCTCACATAAAAAAATCTCACGATTATAAAAAACAGGAAACAATAATGAATAAACAAACTACGGTTCTTGCGGCTGTCGCAGGGTTAATGACGTCTTCGCTGTTATTCGCAGCAGACCGAGTACCTGCAACGGCTGCACACCTGGCACAAAGCCTTGCTTCAGGAAATGACAACCAGGTTGCCTTGGTTAAGGCAATTACGTTGGCAAACGGCACAACCGTTGAAAAATTCCAGCAGCAATATCAGGGTGTACCGGTATGGGGCGACAATATTGTTCGTCGTCAGAGCGCAGGTATTGTCGCCAGCGCCACTGTACAGGGGCAGTTTATTGATGGTATCAGCAATGACATCAGTTCAGTAGCGCCTCGTTTTGACGGTAAATCCATTCTTGAACATGCCATGACGGAAAAAATTTTACAGACCCAGGGTCTACAACCGTCGAAAGCAAGTCTGCAAACCTATCTCGCCAGTGCTCAAAACAAGCAATTTAAACTCTGGGTGCGATTGAACGACAACGATGAGGCGCAGCTTGTCTATCTCGTGTCGTGGGTCGAATACGGTGACCAACCTTCACGCCCTCATATGTTTATTGATGCGCAAACCGGCGTGGTTCTGGATCAGTGGGACGGGCTGGCACATCGTGACGCGACCGGTCCTGGTGGTAATGAAAAAACAGGTCAGTACATCTATGGAACTGATTTCCCGCCGTTGAATGTTGATGATAATTGTCGAATGGATTCGCCAAATGTTGAAACAGTGAACATGAACAACAGTACGTCAGGTGGATCTGTGTTCTCATTCACTTGTCCTGAAAATACATACAAATACACCAACGGAGCCTACTCGCCACTGAACGATGCACACTTCTTTGGCAACGTTGTGTTTAACATGTTTTCAGATTGGTACAACACTGCACCTCTTAATCAGAAATTGCGCATGCGGGTACACTACGGTAATAACTACGAGAATGCGTTCTGGGATGGTAGCCAAATGACTTTTGGTGACGGGGCGAGTAGGTTTTATCCCTTAGTCAGTCTGGATGTTTCTGCGCATGAAGTCAGTCACGGTTTTACTGAGCAAAACTCAGGCTTGCAGTATTCTGGGCAGTCCGGCGGTATCAATGAAGCCTTTTCCGATATGGCCGGTGAAGCTGCGGAGTTTTTCATGAAGGGTAGCAATGACTGGAAGGTCGGCGCAGATATCTTTAAAGGAACGGGTTCGCTGCGTTATATGGATGACCCTACTAAAGATGGCAAGTCCATTGGAAATGCGGCCGATTACTACAACGGTATGGATGTGCACTACAGTTCTGGTGTATTTAACCGTGCGTTTTATTTGATTGCTACTACGTCTGGTTGGGACACACGCAAAGCGTTTGATATATTTGTGTTGGCCAATCAAACCTATTGGACTCAATCGACTAACTTTGTCAGCGGTGCTTGTGGCGCGGTAAGTGCAGCTACGGACCTGAATTATTCAGTGGCCGACGTCGTCGCTGCTTTCAATACGGTTGGCGTTTCAACCGCGTCATGTGGTGGTGGAACCGGTGATACGGAATTGGAGAATGGCGTTACGGTGTCTGGCCTAAGTGGATCGCAGGGTAGTGAAACGCGCTTTACTTTCGACGTGCCGGGTGATGCGACGACAGTCAATTTCGCTATGGCCGGTGGAAGTGGCGATGCAGACATGTATGTGAAGTTCGGCAGCGCACCTACAACCAGCAGCTATGATTGCCGACCTTATGTGGGTGGCAATGCTGAAAACTGTAGTTTCAATGCACAGGCTGGTACTTACTACGTCATGTTGCGCGGTTACTCAAGCTACAGTAATACGTCGTTAACAGCGAGCTATGATGTCAGCACTCCTGGTGGCGATTCTGGAACGGAAACCAACCTTTCAGCCGCTCGTCGTGATTGGTTGTATTTCCCAGTTCAGGTCCCTGCGGGTACTGGGTCATTGGATGTTAGTATTACCGGCGGAAGCGGTGATGCAGACTTGTATGTTCGCAAGGGTGCTCAGCCAACAACCAGCAGTTACAATTGTCGTCCGTACAAAAATGGCAATGAAGAAACCTGCTCATTCAGTTCTCCAGGTGCAGATACCTGGTACATTGGGATTCGTGCCTACACGGCATTTTCCGGTGTAACACTCAACTGGAGTTATGAATAAGTCCGATGTGAAAGGGGTTGGCGATAAATTTTAGTATCCGCCGGTCTCATAACTAGCATGTCAGCCAGCATACATTGCGTTTGCTGGCTTTTTTATGAAGTGATCTTTCGGTTATGCAACCCGGATAAGTGTGCTTTCATCCGTATGTTCAAATTGCCGTCCGTATATGTCGACGAGAACGGACTGCTGATAGTTCAGCTCGCTTCCTGCGACCGTCATTAACTGTTCAAACTTCAGAGTCTTGGCTTTCTCGGTCAAAAAAGGCGATTGGGAAATACACCACTGGTCGGAATCTGCTGTCGCCGCAACTTGGTAGGTAAATCGGGATTTTTTGTCTTTTGTCACCTGTCCTCCAGCCACGACGCTCAAACCCCTTGGGATTGAAAATGAATGAATTAATGTATCAGTTTCCGCATCCCAGCTCCAATAGCCACATTGATCATGGATCTGTTTATTGTCGTTAATACGGTAGATAACCTGATGATATTGAACGCTCAATAGGTTCTGCTCTTCGGCATTACTGAATGGTCTTACCGGATTAAACGTCAATCTTTCACGAAACCGATTTGTTTCTGTGCCGTCGGGATCGGGTGCTATATCAGTGCCCATCTGGCCGTGCCAACTTCCGATCAAAATCTGCAGAGGTCCGAAGTCGGTCGCGTTGGTGGTAATCATGTTTCCGCCTTTTCATTGTTCTTCAAGCATTTTGCTGTGCGCAGTGTATGGAGTCTTTTCAATAGAATAGGGTTTATCGTTTGGTATTAAAAGTGTAGCGTAATAGGCTCGATAGTTTTTTTTACCTAGCTAGAAGGGTGCAGCGGATCTGGATGTTTAGAGTTTTTTACCATGGAAATAAACGTTCGAATAGCCTGAAGAAATGCTTACTTTGGAGCTTTCTTGTCATACCTTGCTGTGTGTATGCGGATGATGTTCAGGAATGGCAGCAGATCATTCGACAAACGCCATATAGCATCAGTTTAGGCATGACCGGTAATCTGAAGACTATTCGTTCCTGGGTACTCTTTAACCGAGGCTATTGCGAGAATGAAAATCGCCATATTCTGTTTGATAGTCAAGGTCGGTTCTTGTCATGGCAAAACGATGCGCAGAACTCCGAAGAAACGCAACAATCGCTGAATGATGTTCGTCAGCGCTTGTTCGAGCGTGGCGATGTTGAACTTTGGCTACCCGGCCTAGAGGGAACCATGGGTTACCCATTCGCTTTTTCCTGTTGGCAACCACATGTAAATGTATCCGGTTCATTGGATGTATTGTTCGGACGCGCAGAAGAATCTAAATTGTGGGGAACCTGGGATGGGATAGTCGCGGGTACCCAGCAAAAACCGGTGTCACTCTATGATGTTGTTAAGTTGGTTTGGCAACAGCGGCAACAAGATTTACGCGAGCCTATCACTGATTTTTCATTCAGTTTGTTTTTAGCGCAACTGTTGATTGAGAGTGGCGGTGCCAAGGAGGCTCGTTCGCAAGATGATGCTGTCGGGATACTGCAACTTACTCCTCAGGCATTGTCTGATTGTGGTATCGACGAGAAGTTTTACAAGCACCGAATGGCGCAGGTAGATTGCGCTGTGCGCTTGTACGTCGTTAACCGGCGAAATTTAAATGATCCGTTTAACCAGCGGTTTAGTCATTTGCCAGAACAGAAGCGCGAGCGTTTGTTTGGGTTGATGCTCATGCAGTCGTATCACAGTGGTATTGGTAACCTGAGTCGGCTGCTTGAAGACGGCATAGAAGGAAAGGCTGCTCAGTATTTTGCCAAGTATCATGAGTATTATAGCGCGGACGATATTATGACCGGGCTGCTCTACCACAATCTCGGTCGAGAGCCATGGGGTTGGTCTTCGCTGTACTACCTGATTGATATTGAGCTGGTAGAGGCGCAGGTGTGCCAAGATGCTTTAACAAGCCCGTGTGATAGTGCTTTGAGCCCTTAGTATTAACGCTTGGTTTTGGTCACTATGGACGTTATCTGGCCGTCCTTCAACAGGGAAGTCATTTCATCTCCTGAATTAACCTGGTCGATACTTTGAATGACTCTGGATTCCTGATCTCGGGTGATCGAGTATCCGCGCTCCAACGTTGATAGAGGGGAAAGCACTTGCAGCGTGGCTACCAATTTCTGAAACTGGCTGCGTTTCGGGGAAATCGACAACGTCATGGATTTTTGCAATCGCATTTCAAGATGTTGGACGGATTGCCTGTCCTGGTGAATGAGGGTCTGCGGATTAACGCGCGTTAACCGATGAGTAAGGTGATTCAGTTGATTTTGTTGATTCTTCAGCGGTTGCTGAATAGCTTTTTGCAAACGTTGCTGCAGGTTTGAAAATGTTACTTTCCAGGCCGTTACCTGTTCAGCTGGATTTTTCAACCGCTTACGGAGATTGCTCAAAGTCGAGTCTGCCTGTTGCCACTGGTTCAACCAAGCCTTATGCAGTTGTGCTGCTTTTTGATCCAGGGTCTGCATGAGTTCAAATTGGTCGGGGCTGACCAGTTCTGCGGCCTGAGAGGGTGTTGCAGCTCGTACGTCGGCAACAAAATCCGCTATCGATACGTCAACTTCGTGCCCAACTGCCGAAATGACCGGCAAGTGAGATCGAAAAATGGCGCGTGCCACGGGTTCGGTGTTAAAGCACCAGAGGTCCTCGAGTGAACCGCCGCCTCGGCCGACAATAAGAACATCCACCTCGTTTCTTTGATTTGCCATGTTTATCGCATCGACGATTGTCGCAGTTGCTTCATTTCCCTGTACCTGAGACGGATAAAGAATGACGTTAATGGCTGGGAATCGGCGTTTTAACACCGTTAAAATGTCGTGAAACGCAGCGCCCGTGCTTGACGTTACGACGCCAACGGTGCGAATAGTTTGTGGTAGGGGTTGTTTATGATGGGTTTCAAACAGTCCTTCCGCTGCCAGTCGATCGCGCATTTGGAAGAAAGCCGCTTGCAAAGCGCCTGCACCGACCGGCTGCATTGAACTGACAATAAGCTGGTAATCACCGCGGCCTTCGTAAAGGCTCAATCTACCGTAGGCGATGACTTCATCCCCCTGTTTTGGTCTGTAACGGTTACCAATCAATGACCCTTTGAACATAGCGCAACGGATTTGGGCATTTTGGTCTTTCAGGGTGAAATAAAGATGGCCAGAGGCTGGCTTGCTTAATGTTGAGATTTCGCCCTGAACCGGAATCGCCGGGTATTGGGTTTCAAGCAGCTGTTTTACCTGGCGGTTCAGTTGCGACACGCTCAGCGGGGAATTCGGTTGATTGGGCAGCATTATTCTATTTTGGCCAGCAGAATGGGCTTTTATACGACCCGCAAAAAGGCAATGTATAGGAAAAAGCGATTTTGCCATAAAGCTTTGCTATTTAGCAAATCTGGTTATAATGCCGCCGCAACTCGATCCTGGTGCTGATCTATACTGACTCATCAGAATCCTATTTCCACGCCACCATGAAGGAAACAGACTATGTTGCGCATCGCTCAAACTGCCCTGACTTTCGATGACGTGTTGCTCGTTCCGGGCCACTCTGAAGTTCTGCCAAAAGAAGTCTCTCTGAAAACACACATCAGCCGAAATATTGAAATCAACATCCCCCTGGTTTCTGCAGCGATGGACACGGTCACCGAAGCTCGACTGGCAATTGCCATGGCACAGGAAGGCGGCATCGGGATTATTCATAAGAACATGACGGTTCAGGAACAGGCTCGGGAAGTCCGTAAAGTCAAAAAGTTCGAGTCGGGCGTTGTGCGAGATCCTATTACCATCAGCGCTGATGCAACGGTTAACGAACTGTTGAACCTGACCACAGAACACAATATCTCCGGCGTACCGGTGTTAGATGGTGATGAACTGGTCGGCATCGTCACTAGTCGGGATGTGCGCTTTGAAAAAAATCTTGATGCAAAAATCGCCAACATCATGACTGGCAAAGACAAACTGGTAACGGTCTTGGAAGGGGAAAGTCAGGAACGCGTTCGTGAGCTGTTGCACGAGCATCGTATTGAAAAAGTACTGGTGGTTAATAAAGATTTCAAACTGACCGGCATGATGACAGTCAAAGATATCAATAAAGCTAAGTCCTACCCGAATGCTTCGAAAGATGCCGAAGGGCGGTTGAGAGTGGGTGCCGCGGTTGGCACTGGTGCAGATACTCCCGATCGGGTTGAGGCATTGGTCAATGCAGGTGTCGATGTGATTATCGTGGATACTGCGCATGGCCACAGTAAGGGTGTGATTGACCGCGTACGTTGGGTCAAAGAAAACTTCCCTCAAGTCGATGTTATCGGTGGCAACATTGCCACAGCAGCCGCTGCAATTGCTTTAGCGGAAGCCGGTGCAGATGGCGTTAAGGTAGGGATTGGCCCTGGTTCAATCTGCACGACCCGTATCGTGGCCGGTGTCGGTGTGCCACAAATTACAGCGGTCGCGGATGTTGCAGAAGCGTTAAAAAGTTACGGCATTCCACTCATTGCAGACGGAGGCATTCGGTTTTCCGGTGATGTTGCAAAAGCGATTGTTGCTGGAGCGTCCGTCATCATGGCCGGTAGCATGTTTGCTGGTACCGATGAATCTCCAGGTGAAATTGAACTGTTTCAGGGACGTGCTTATAAGAGTTACCGTGGAATGGGGTCTCTGGGCGCGATGGCCCAGTCGCAAGGATCGAGTGATCGTTACTTCCAAACGGTAGAAAGTGGTGTAGAGAAACTGGTACCGGAAGGAATTGAAGGACGCATCGCTGTGAAAGGGCCCATGTCTGCAGTCATACACCAGCTTATGGGTGGCTTGCGTGCTGCAATGGGCTACACTGGCTGCAAAACCATCGAAGAAATGCGGGTTAAACCTGAATTTGTACAGATTACTGGTGCCGGTATGAAGGAGTCTCACGTACATGACGTGCAGATCACTAAGGAAGCGCCAAACTATCGGGTAAGCTGATCACCGACAATCGATCAATTAAAAAGCCGGCGTCTCATTGCAGATGAGTCGCCGCCACCTTAATTCAACAGAGTTTATAAAATGTCTCATGTAAATATCCATTCCCATAAAATTCTGATTCTCGATTTCGGGTCTCAATACACTCAGCTTATTGCCCGTCGCGTTCGTGAGCTGGGTGTATTCTGTGAAATCTATGCTTACGACATGGCCGATGACGATATTAAAGCTTTCGCGCCGAAAGGCATTATCTTGTCTGGCGGACCAGAATCCGTTACTGAAGCGAATAGCCCCAGAGCGCCTCAAATGGTGTTTGACCTCGGGGTTCCCGTGCTGGGAATCTGTTATGGCATGCAAACCATGGCCGAGCAATTTGGTGGTAAGGTTTCATCCTCTAAAGAGCAGGAATTTGGTTACGCCGAAGTCAAAGTAGAAGGCGACGGGCAGTTGTTGCATGGTTTGTTTGATCGTCAGTCTGCCGCCGGCGACATTCTCGACGTGTGGATGAGTCATGGAGACAAAGTAATCCAGTTGCCAGAAGGTTTTGAACTGATGGCTTCAACCCCGAGTTGTCCAATTGCCGCCATGGCGAATAACGCCAAAAAATACTATGGCATTCAGTTTCATCCGGAAGTTACCCATACGTTAAAAGGTGCGGAAATTCTCGAACGGTTTATCCGTACCATGGCGGATTGCGATGCGCTATGGACCGCTGAAAACATCATTGAAGATCAAATCGAACGTGTCCGCAACCAAGTAGGGGATCGACGTGTTCTGTTAGGTTTGTCAGGTGGCGTCGACTCATCCGTCGTGGCTGCATTATTACACCGCGCGATTGGCGATCAATTAACCTGTGTTTTCGTAGATAATGGATTGCTCCGTAAAGACGAAGGTGACCAGGTCATGAAAATGTTCGCCGACAACATGGGCGTGAATGTGGTTCGCGCCAACGCCGAAGAGCGGTTCTTAAATGCCCTTAAGGGTGAAGCCGACCCGGAAGCGAAGCGAAAGATTATTGGTCGTGAGTTTATCCATGTCTTTGATGAAGAAGCGCATAAGATTCAGAACGTTGATTTCCTTGCACAGGGCACTATTTATCCGGATGTGATTGAATCAGCCGCTTCTAAAACTGGCAAAGCTCACGTGATCAAGTCACATCATAATGTAGGCGGACTACCCGATGACATGAAGATGGAATTGGTAGAGCCATTACGGGAATTATTTAAAGACGAAGTGCGGAAAATAGGTCTGGAACTGGGCCTGCCATACGATATGGTTTACCGTCACCCGTTTCCCGGCCCTGGCTTGGGCGTGCGTATTCTTGGCGAAGTAAAGAAAGAATACGCCGACATCCTGCGGGAAGCCGATGCAATCTTTATGGAAGAGCTACACAATGCAGACTGGTACCATAAAACATCGCAAGCGTTCGCTGTGTTTCTGCCGGTTAAATCTGTCGGTGTTGTCGGAGATGGTCGCCGATACGAGTGGGTTATCGCCATTCGCGCCGTGGAAACGATTGATTTCATGACAGCACGTTGGGCGCATTTGCCCTACGAATTACTGGGTAAAGTCAGTAACCGAATCATTAACGAGATTAAGGGTGTCTCTCGTGTGGTTTACGATATTTCGGGTAAGCCACCGGCCACCATTGAGTGGGAATAAACCGCAGTTCAAACGCCTTAAGCCAAGTTGGCTGACATAACAGAAGCTGGCGTTGCGCAAAGTGCATCGCCGGCTTTTTTATTGGTACCCTGTATCGCCCTGATTTAAAATGCGTGAGCTTTCGTGCGGTTAAGTTATAAGCAAAAGGTGAGTGCACGTAGATATCGTTCTGCGAGTATCCGTTTAAACCAGATGTTTCGAGAATAAATTTGAATCCTTCGGCGACTGATCGGCACGAAATATTTATGCGGCGAGCATTAGAGCTCGCCGATCAAGCTTCTGAACAGGGCGAGGTGCCCATTGGTGCGGTTGTTGTTCAGGATGGCAAGATTATCGGTGAGGGGTTTAACCAAACCATAACCGGACTTGACCCCAGCGCACATGCGGAAATGGTGGCGATACGGGCTGCTGCAAAACGTATCGGCAATTATCGTTTGGTTGGGTGCTCGCTTTACGTCACGATTGAGCCATGTTCGATGTGTACCGGGTTGCTGGTGCACAGTCGTATTTCAACGTTAGTGTATGGTGCTGAGGAGCCTAAAGCGGGCGCTATTTGTTCCGCAGTGGACATTGCAACTCAGTCTCATTTCAATCATCAGTTTGCCATCTTTGCCGGTGTTCTCGCAGACGATTGTGCTGCGAAAATGAGCCAGTTTTTTAAGGTGCGTCGTGAGCGAAAAAAGGCGCTGCGTGCACGAGTCAATACCAATAAGGACCTTGAGTGAACACCACGAAACTCCGTTTTTCACAGATTTCCTGGCGTATATCGCCGATGTATTTACTGTTCTTCGCCTTGTTCGGCATTTTTATGCCCTTTGTCGCACGATTTTTAACCGAGAATGGGCTTACCGAGCGGGAGACTAGCGTCATTTTGGCTGTGGTGAATGGGGTTAACCTGTTTGCCCCCTTCTTGTTCAGTTATTTGGCTGATAAGACTGGCCGCCGACTTGTGTTTATTCGTTTTGGTTTCCTCGCCATTGGCCTGTTTTATTTACTCTCGCTGTTCGCTGAAGGCTTTTGGCAGTATCTGTTGATCTTTGGTTTGTTCGGGGTTTTTTTATCCGCAGTGTTGCCGCAGATGGAATCGGTGACACTCGCTATATTGGGTTCAGAAAGAAAACGCTATGGGCAGATTCGCTTGTGGGGATCGTTGGGATTTGTTGTTATCGTCTGGGTAATGGGGCAGCTTCTAGATATATACCCAGTCGCGATTTTACCAATAGCCGGTACCGTGGTAACGCTATTGATGTTCGCATCAACTTACATTATTCCTGAACGACCTCATGTCAAAGACAGCCAGGAGGCGAGTGCAGAGCAACGAGTTGACGACGCGTTTACGGTGCAATGGGGACAGGTGATCGTTTTATTGCTGGTGGTTTTGTTTTGGCAGTTCGGCATGGCACCTTACAATACTTTTTTTGATATTTATCTACGGGCTCAGGGTTTTTCCGCTTCAGTCAATGGGTTCCTAATCAGTTTTGGTGCCCTGTGCGAAATACTGATTTTTTTCTATGTTGCGCGTCTGTTCTCGCATTTTTCCGAGCGTATCTTGATGAGCTTTGCGCTGTTATTTACGATCATTCGCTGGCTATTGTTGTACCGTTTCCCTGATATATTTTGGATCGTGTTGTTCACGCAGTCACTACATGCGCTGACCTTTGGTCTGGTGCACTCTGTCGCTGTGCATCGTATTGCGCATCTCTTTCCAGAGTCACGGGCAAGTTTTGGTCAGGGTCTTTATGTCGCATTGGGAACCGGGCTTGGCTTGTTTTGCGGTAATCTGTTGGCGGGGTATTTGTGGAATGGTTCTGGTCTGGTCTATTTGCAGGCGGCAGGGTGGACACTGCTGGCCCTCGTGGTCACTTGGTTCGGCTTTAAAGAAACGCAACCAGAGTAGGTTGCTGGCAAAAAAGCCAACTGATTGCTCAGATGGCTTTTTTGGGGTTTGCCTGGTCAGTCTTGACCGGTACTCTGGGTATTCAGCGCGTGATGTGTCTTAGGAGATTTCAGTAAATCGCGATAAAACTCCTGATATTGGATCGCAGATTTTTTCCAACTGAATCGTTTTGCCATCCCGTTTCGTTGCATTGCCCTCCATTGTGTATGTTTGTTTTTGTACACATCGAGCATTCTCAACGTTTCTGTTAGTAGTGCTTCTTCACTCAATTCTGAGAACATAAAGCCTGTAGCTGACTTCAGATTGCGTTGTGATTGACTTAAACGACAAACAGTATCCTGCAGGCCGCCGACTTCGCGGACCAATGGGATAGTTCCATAGCGCAGACTGTAGATTTGATTGAGGCCGCAGGGTTCAAACACGGAAGGCATCAAAAAGGCATCAATTCCCGCCTCGATACGATGCGATAGTCCAACGTCATAACCGTTCACAAAATGGAAGCGATGTGGATACTGTCGTTGTATGAAGAGCAATTGATTTGCCATGGTCTGATCACCTGAGCCGAGCATAGCAATCTGGCAATCGTGATTCTTCATCAACTCCAGAATCACGGGAACCAGCAGATGAATGCCTTTTTGGTCCACCAGCCGACATATGCTGCCCAGTAGCGGGACATTAGGGTCAATATCGAGTTGTAATTCTTTCTGCAGGGCTCGTTTGCACTGGGCTTTTCCTGCGTCATCGGCCGCAGCGAATTGCTTGATAATCCACGGATCGGTTTCCGGATTCCATTGGTCGTAATCACATCCATTCAGGATTCCAGTAAGCGGTTTGGTCAGTGCGCGATATTTAAAGTCCAGCCCATGACCGCCCATTGGCGTGATCAATTCAGATGCATAGCCAGGGCTGACGGTGGTGACACCATCGGCAAAGCCCAGCGACCCTTTTAAAATATTCAGGCCGTTGCCATCCTCAAAATCATGCGGGTTATAGAATCGTTCATCAATCCCAACTTCGGCCAACCATCGTTTATCGCAATGCATTTGATAAGCACCGTTGTGGATTGACAGTACCGTACGCGTATTGGCAAAAAAGTCATCGTTGGCGAAGTGTTCTGAGACATAAAAACACGCAAGGGCCGACTGCCAGTCGTTAGTATGAACGATGTCGGGTTGCCAGTTTTCAACTTTACACCAGTCAAGTGACGCTTTACTGAGTACCGCGTATCGGTAGGCGTTGTCGTCGTAAGCATACTGGCCATCATCGTATAGGCCGTTGCGTGCGAAGCTCTTTTCATGGCTCATGGCAATGACAGAGAGGTCTTCGTGTTGCCCATAATGGGCATGGACGGACTCTCGGTTATAGTAGCTGATCTGGCTTTCAAACTCAGTGACTGGCCATTGTTGCCAGATATCACGGATTATTTGGTAAGCAGGCATTACGATGCGAACATCGTGACCCAGGGCGTGCAGGGCTTTGGGCAGGGCATAGGCGACATCAGCCAGCCCCCCGGTTTTTACAAAGCCTTCAACTTCAGAGGCAATAAACAAAATTTTCATGTAATTACTCAATCAAACCCGACGCGAGCCCCTTTTGGAATGACAACGATGCCATTGGGCGATACGTGGAAGCGTTCTTTATCATGCTCTGGGTTCGCGCCAATAATAGTACCTGGAGCGATAACAACGTCTTTATCGATAATGGCTTTGTGTATCTGACAACCGCGGCCGACGTCGATGTTGCCCAGTAAGACACTGTTTTCAATGTGTGCATGACTGTGGATGTGGCTGTTGTAGCCAAGTATGGAGTGATACACACCACTGCCGGAGACGATAGAGCCAGCCGACACAATGGAGCCTATGGCTTGGCCTTTTCGATTTTCCTGATCATGAACAAACTTCGCTGGTGGCACAGCAGGGTGATAACTGCGCATAGGCCAATGACGGTTGTACAGATCGATGGGTGGAATGATTTCCAGAAGATCCATGTTCGCTTCGTAGAGCGAGTCTATTGTACCCACATCGCGCCAGTAGCCGTTGGTACCTTCGGGTTCGCCACGAATGGCGTTGGTGGAGAAGTCGTAAACGTATACGTCTCCGGTGGGTACCAGAGTGGGAATAATGTTATGGCCGAAGTCGTGCAATGAGTCGCGCTCTTCAGCATCGGATTTCAGGCAATCAACCAGTGTGCCTGCAGTAAATACATAGTTACCCATTGACGCCAAAACATAGTCAGGGCGACCTGGTATGGTTTTTACATTCTTCTTAGGTTTTTCCTGAAAGCCGATCATTTTGTAATTTTCATCGATTTCGATGACGCCGAATTGGTCTGCCTGATCAACCGGTACTGGAATTGCCGCAACAGTGAGCTTGGCGTTATCGTGACTGCGGTGAAAATCGATCATCTGCCGCACATCCATTTTGTAAATATGGTCACCGCCGAAGACGCAAACAAATTCTGGGTCCAGACCTTCCACCAGTGAAATGTTCTGGTAAATCGCATCGGCGGTGCCCTGATACCAATGTTTGCCCATCTGCATTTGCGCCGGGATCGTATCAATAAAGCGATTGGTCAAGCCGGTGATTTGCCATCGGCGGCTCATGTGTTTATTAAGTGAGTGCGATTTAAATTGAGTAAGAACAAATATTTGCAGTAAGTCTGAGTTAACAAAGTTGTTAAGTACAAAGTCGATAATCCGGTAGTTACCTCCGAAGGGAACGGCTGGTTTTGCCCTCACGGAAGTAAGTGGCGCCAAACGTGTACCTTCACCACCGGCCAGAATCATAGAGAGTATTCCGGACATGTTGAATCCTTATTGTCTAGTTGCGTTGTCTTTGTTATGTAACTGCGGCGTTCGGCAGTTCTTTCATTTACCGGTCTGTGCCGGTTTTTCAGTGCTGTTGCCTGAAGGTGCTGCTGTACATAACCTTCGGGGCGGCTTCTGTATTCAGTTTAGGTTGTCTGCGGATACATCTGTATGACATGTATCGGTTTTACGCCCACTTGACCAAAGAAAACGTCAGAGTCCCATGGATTGGGTCGACCAAGCTCAAAAATGACTAAGGCAACAATGATGACAGCAAAGATGATCAAAAAAATTAAGAAACGTATGTTCATATAGACGGCTAACCTGTCGAATCTGGAAATAGAATACAGTCCCACCTGTGTATTGAAAAGACCAACGGGGTGTGAATTCTGATAATTGCGCCGCACAGTGAACTGACAAAATGTATAATTGTCGCCAACCATTCTGTTAAACTATTCAAATATTATAAATACCCTTATTAGGAGCCGCTTAGATGCGTTTACTGAACAAGACACTGGTGTTAACTCTTTCACTTACCGCTTTATCTTCAGTCAGTCTTGCAGATCCTTTATATACGATTAACAGCCCCTTTCTTACGGCGTCCTCATTGTTTGAACAGACAATTACCGAGTCAGCGGTCGTTGCGTTGAAACCAGAGACATCTGCGCAGGCGTCTGGTGATCTTGAAGTGCTGTCCCAATGTTTGTGGTCTGTGACAGTCACTCTGGACCAAGGTAATGTGCAGTACGCGCCGGGCAAAATGATTTGTGTAGGCCCAAAGCAAGAGGTATTGGAGGCTATCCCAGAAGGGACTATTACTGCTTTTGGTGCCTGTGTCACGCCAGCGTGCAGTAGTTGGATGGTGAATGGGCAGCAATTGGTTGAAATGGCCCTATCGTCACCGTTGCAGTTTTCGTTACAACCACGTAACGAACGCCAGTAATAAACGCTACAAGCGCCAAGTAGATTTATTCATAGGTTTGTTTTTTCTTCCAGCTATCCTGATCGTCCACAAGTGATTCCATCTCACCGGCTAATTTTTGTGATGCTTTGGCGCTGTCTGCCTCGCGGCTGCTGCGCCAGTCTTCAATTGCTTTGTTCAACAAGGCACGAATTTTCACGACTTCTTGCTTGAACTCATTTGCATAGGCTGAATTTTCGATAGTATCGAGCGCTTTCTGGTAGGCATTTCGGGTTTGTCGGAACTTTCCCTGCGCTTTGAATTCTTTACCTGTCAGCAGGAAAAAATCCACCGCGGTTTCAATTAACTTAATCTGCACCTGTTTGATCATCTTTTCAGCATGGTCTTTCTTGAGTCGACCGGTTTCGTAATTACGACGAATAAACTCGTTAAGAGATTTCAGTAATCCTCGGTAAATACTGGCTTGATCGGCACTGATAAATTCGTTTGTGGCGGGAGGCGGGTTCATCTTAACTCGTTCCCGCTCCTCTGCAATTTGACGATAGTCTTCTTTTAGCAGGTCGTTTTTGTCTGGAACCAGTGCCATGTGGCTCTTTAGGTTTTGTAACAGAGCTTGGTATAAAAAATCTCTTAATTCCGGCGAAAGGTAGCTATTTGGTAGCGTTCTTAAAAGATTTTGCAGTCTTCTCTGCTGAAGCATGAGCATTTTAATTTGATTATTCCGTGCTTCTAACGCTTTATGCCGACTTTGAGAGACAAGCATGCCAATAATCATGATCGCCAATACGGCAATACCAATTACGGTAAACAATGTCGTGTTTGCGTTCATAAATCAGACTTCTCAATGCTCGACTAAAGTTTAGGCACGAAACGGCATAAGACCAAATGTGCGTATCTCACCAGTGTAACGGCCGTTCCCGGGAAAAGTGAAGGTCATTTGGAAAAAGCGGCCGTAAAACAAGACGTTATGCGAAAGCGATTGCGAGAAGGATAGGTGTGAACCTGCCCTGGGGGATAGGGCAGGTTAGGTATCTCAGCTACAGCAATAACGCTGTTTGCGGAGTATCAGCAACCTCAGTATTAGATGTTGACCTAGGGTGCGGCTTTTTTTGCATTGCTTGCTTTTGGTATCTTGTTTGCCTTAGCCGTCGTGTTCGCTTGGGTTTTTGACCTTGGCTTAGTTGCGGCGGCTTTTTTGGGGGCGCTGTTTTTTGTGCTTTTCGCAGCAGTCAGCTGTTTTTCCAGAGCGTCAAGCCGAGATTGCAATATACCCAGCTCATCCGCTGATGCTAATCCAACCTTATGCAACAGCTTGGAGACCTTCGTCTCGAAGGTTGATTCGATTGAATCAAATCGTTGTTTCACGCGGTTTCGTGACCCTTTTACTCTTTCGGTCATTTCCTGCAGCGCATTATCAATATCGTCTTTTTTTTCCCTTTCAAATGTTTCGCCTTCGGCCATCAGCTCTTCCAACCAAACGTCGCCTTCGCGTTCAGCCCGTGCTATGGCACCCAAACCAGCCAACCAGATTTTTTTCGGTAGTGATGTGTCCATGACGGCACTCCTTTCAGGTGTGTCTACAGAATAGAACTGATCCGTCGTGGGGTTTTGATGAAGGTCAATATTTGATCACTGGTCGCGTGTAACCATGATACAAATATAACGCTGGTTATGGATATGAAAACGGTAGATCGAATACTTGAGGCCTCATTGATTCTATTGAATGAGCAAGGCGCGGCAAAAGTGACGACGAATGCGATTGCTGACCAGGCTGAACTGAGTGTAGGCAATCTTTATTATCATTTTAAAAATAAAGATGAAATTATCTTGGCGCTCTTTAAGCGCTTCAATGCGCAGCTCACACCCTTGTTAAGTATTGTCGAAGAGGATTGTGAACTCGAACACTGGGCACTCTGGTGGCACGAGTGGTTTGATTCTGTCGGTCATTATCAGTTTTTGTTCCATGATCAGAGCTATTTGCAATACAGTAATCGTCATATCCGACCGTATTATCATCGATTGATGAAACAGGTAGAGCAAAAGCAACTATCTATCTTTCAGTCTTTAAAACATCGGAATGAATTGGTGGCGACAGAGTCGGACTTGATCAGGATTGCTCAGCAGGTCACTTTTATTGCGATATTCTGGCAAGATTTTTATGAAATGCATCGTCATACGTCAACTCAGGACCAATCGCCTTTTACCAGTGCGTTGCAACAGATCTTGGGTTTGTTGCTACCTTACATGAAGGCTGCTGAGCAGATCCGCGTGGAACAACTGATCAAGCAGCCTAGCATGGTTAGTTAGGCCAGTTGGTCGCGAAGACTAACGAGAAAAACCTGGTAATCCTGTTAATTTGTGGCCTATGCAAAAAATAAGGTAACAAATCGCTTCGCAATAGCGTCCAATCCTGCGTTGGAAAACTTTGACGCAGCGCCACTATGCCTGCGGTTTACCGCCTTGTCTTGGCTGTCATAGCTGTCGCTTTAAGACATCTCTTTCCAAGTTATTCAGACTTTTACGAAGCTGCGCCATATGTGGGCTTAAGCGCCGATTTCGCTGTTTTGCTTTGTTAAGAATATGGTCATTGGCTAATAAATTCTGATCCGATAGAACCAAACCATAGTTTTCTAAAGTCTTATTCAACGTAGATTGACGTTCACGTAATTCGGCAAGTGTTGCCCTGTACGACTTATCAACCAATTGCACCCGGTTTTTGAAGCTGAATTCGTTGGCGAAGAACCAGTCGGCATCATCGGTCTTAGGTTCAAAAAGCAGGATGTCCTTGTCGGCAAAGTCCCGCTCATACTGCCGGAATCCGGTAACGGAGCGAGAATGCACCATGGCCCTGACCGCCTGACTGATAATACCGGTAGTACCTTCGTTGATGATCGATGTTGCTGCAGGTGCGTCGGTGGAAAACTTCTTATTGCAATAGGGCACGATCGGGTTAACGCAGATGACCATGTCCGCGCCCGCATCTAGTGCAGCAGATGCATGGACCGTTTTGTATAGAATGCCATCTATAAAATAGTGGTTATGAATTTCAACTGGCACATAAAGGCCAGGGACGCAGGTAGATGCCTGAACTGCTTTGGATATGGGCACATCGTCCCAGCCAGGTTGACCAAAAACAACTGACCGGCCGCAATCAAGGTCGGCCGCGACAATCATCAGTAATGGGTCTAGCTCGCGGAAGTCATTGCTGACGCCAATGTCATCGAACAGGTGGCGTAGATATTTTTCGATAGGTGCGTTGTTGAAAAAGCCCGCAGGTAATACCTGTTTCATGCGGGTAAAGCTTTCCAGCAACGACTCATCCTGCGGTTGTTTGACGTAATCGTAAATAGCGTTCCAGGCTAGGCCGGGAATTCTGGCCACTCTTCTTAAATACTCCTGCCATGCGGGAGTATAGAAAAGTGAGGGGTGAATTGGGTGTTCAACTTCGTCGGGACGCAACAGGTTACTGGCAATTTCTTCTATGCTGAATCGATTTGCCAATGAAGCAGCGATAACAGAACCCGCACTGACGCCAACATACATCGGCAGTTCATGCTGTTTCAGTTCGGGCAGCGCCTGCTGTAATGCCAGTAACGCACCCAATTCGTAAAGTCCTCCCATGGGACCACCGCCCGCAAGGGCGAGGGCGATGGTCTTAGAGTCGGTCAGCGGTCGTACACCCATAACTCACCTCCATTGCCTGAACATCGGAATCAGGCGGTGGTTTCTGTATCTGTCTTTTTGGTTTTTACAGCGGGTTTCTTAGCAGAGTTATCAACCGCAGCCTGCAGTGCATCTATTTTTTCAATCAACTCTGCAACATCATCTTTGGTGGGTACACCCAGTTTATCCAAAACTTTAATGACGCGATCTTCCAGAATCGCTTCCAGTTTGTCCCATTGACCAGATGCGCGGTTCATCACTGAATCAACTGTGTCATTAACCTGATTAGTGGTTTTGGTTGAAACCTTATCCTGGAACTTTTCACCTTCTTCGACCAAAGATGAGAACAGACGTCCACCTTCCTGACCGGTTTTTACAAACGCACCCAGTCCAGCCATCCACATTTGGCGTGCGGTGTCCATGGTGGTTTGAGTCGCAGTATTGAGTTTTGATTGTGTTAATTTGCTCATGACCTTTCCTCCAAATGACGAGCCAATTGATTTAGCTCCATATTTACTGTAATCCTCGGGTTTAGAGTAAACACACTAATTCGCTGCTGACCGGAGAAAAAATGATGACACAAGTCAACTTAGAAGAGGTTAAGGCGCTTTTTACGCCCTTATCAGAATCTCGCCTGATCGAACTCTGGCCTCGGTTACACGCCGGTGATTGCGAACCATTACCGCAGACTCCCCAATTAACGGCTGCCTGGTTGCTGTTTCACAACGGAGACTTCCAGCGCTGTGCGGAAGTGGCCAATGCATTGCCGGATGGACAATCCTTACGATTAAAAGCACTGGCGACCTATGCGCATTACCTGGAAACGGATTCAGATCAAAAGGTGGCATTGTTTAAGGAAATCGCCAGCATCAGCGAGCAAATAGTGAAAAATGATCCGTCGCAATTTAATGCTTACTACCAAATTGCTTACAACCTTGGCCGATATGGTCAGTTTATTTCGGTGACCAAAGCACTTGCCGAAGGCATCGCAGGAAAAATCCAGACTGCCCTGACGGCATGTTTGCGCTTAGCGCCCGAACACGCTGACGCCCATACGGCTCAGGGCACTTACGCAGCAGAAATTATCGGTAAATTGGGTAAACTGGCGGCCAAATTAACCTATGCGGTTTCCGCGGATGAAGCCATTGAGCATTACCGGAAGGCAGTGAAACTGGCGCCGTTCTCCATCAGCGCCAAAACAGAATACGCCGACGGTATCATTGCTCTTCACGGCAAAAAACAGTTGAAACAAGCCGTGGCTATGTACCAGGAAGCGGTTGCCAATCCACCGGCAGACGCGTTGGAGGCCTTGGATTATTACATTGCGCAGAGGGAGTTAGCGGAAGCATAGGGCTTCTACTTGAAGTACCCGATTTTACGCGCATCTCATTAACTGGCCGCATCTGGATGAAACCATTCGCGGGATAAAGCCCGTTCGGTGGTTAGTACCGGAACCAGAAAGTCATCGGGGTTCTCCAAGTGTTCGAACGCGTGGAAACCAGCGCAGACAAAGTGATGTATGTCTTCGTAACCGGCTAATTTTGCCGGCAATCTGGCCCAGGTTAATAAGGCACGGACCATGGGCATAGTTACAGCCTTCGCCAACTCATTCCCCAGCAGTTCGATCAAGTCCAATTGCCGTGCCCGCTGCTGCGGGTTGTTGGATAAGCGATACGCGTTTATCCATTGTGCCAAGGTAAGCTGGTTGATATTTGCTGTACCTGGGATATGACTGAGTAATACGGTGTCGAGCTCGAGACTCAGACTGTGCAATTCAGCAGCACTGGCCACAATTTCTAGAACCGATTCAGGCATCGTATTACACATCAGTGGAACCGCGTGGATCAGTTGCCGGTTGCGCCGGTGAAAATGTTCCGCGCAGTAGAGCTCATCTTTAAAGAAGTCCATTGCAGGGCGGAATCGGGTTTGTTGGTATAGGGCCTCATGGGTAACCAGAAGCCGATGAGATTGCCATTGCTGCAACTGCTTGAAGGCTACCGTCTGAGCCACGTTATTTACCTTTTCTAAATGAAACAGGATTTTTTGCTGGTATTTCTGAGAGTGCCTCATAAGTCGCCAATGACTAGGGTGGAATGGAAACATTAAACACCGTTGAATGCATTTTGAACTGATCTGTGTCATCACGTGGTTTCCGGCGCGATGACAATCTGAGTCTACAAAAAAAAGACTAGGGGACACAGACATGAAAGTTTTTGTCACCGGCGGTACGGGCTTTATCGGCGCCCGATTGGTAATAAAGTTAATTCAACAACAGCCCGATTTGGATGAGGTTTTCGTCCTGGTTCGGCCAACGTCTTTAGACAAAGCTCAGCAACGGTTTCAGGATATTTTGTCCGATCCTCAGACTGCCGAAAAGCTGACATTTATAGAAGGCAATTTACGAGAGCCATTGCTGGGTGTTTCCGCACCAGACATCGAAAGGCTGACCGGTCAAGTTACGGACTTTTTTCATTTGGGGGCAATTTACGACCTCAAAGCTGACCGCGAATCGCAATTGGCCGTCAATGTTCAGGGTACCCGTTTTGCCACCAATCTTGCGAAACAGATTCAGGTCAAAACTTTTCATCTGATGAGCTCCATAGCGGCGGCCGGTTTCTATCCGGGCGTGTTCCGTGAAGACATGTTCGCTGAAGCGGTGAATCTGGAGCATCCCTATTTTTCAACAAAGCACGAATCTGAACGTATCGTCCGTGAAGAAAGCGCTCTGCCATACCGTATTTACCGGCCTTCGTTTGTGGTCGGTGACTCCAAAACCGGAGAGATGGACAAAATAGATGGGCCGTATTATCTGTTCCATGTCTTGAAGTCGATTCGTAATGCCTTGCCGCCGTGGACACCCTTGTTGGGGGTAGAAGGTGGCCGATTTAATCTGGTGCCGGTCGATTTTGTTGTCGACGCGGTAAATCACCTGGCATTCGTGCCCGGGCAGGATGGGCAAACCTTTCATTTAACCGATACTGAGCATTGGAAATTTGGTCAGTTGCTTAACTTGTTCGCAAAAGCCGCGCATGCACCGCAATTTGAAATGCGCATAAATGCACGAATGTTTGAGTTCCTACCACCCATCATCCGGCAAGGGGTGCTCGGAGCACCGGGTGTTCAGGAAATTGTGAATGAGTTTGTCGATAGCCTTGGGATTCCCCGAGACTTTTTTAAGTTTCTAAACTGGCCAACAAAGTACGATAATCGCAAAGCGGAAGCATTGTTGCAGGAAGCAGGTATTTCAATTCCGCCACTGACGGGCTATGTGAACCAGCTTTGGGATTACTGGGAGCGGCATCTCGATCCGGATTTGTTCGTTGAAAAAACACTGGAACAGCGGCTGCACAATAAAGTGGTGCTGGTTACCGGTGGGTCCTCTGGAATTGGCAAGGCTACGGCTATCCGATTGGCGAAAAGCGGGGCGACGGTGCTGATTTGTGCACGTAACCCGGAACAACTGCATCAGGCCCATGTGGAAATAGAAGCCACAGGCGGCAAAGTCTACAGTTTTCAGGCAGATATTACCCTAGAGGAAGATCGAAACAGGCTGTTCGATATGATTCAAACGGAATTTTCCGGATTGGACTTCCTCATTAACAATGCAGGTCATTCGATCCGTCGTTCTGTCATGAATTCGCTCGATCGGTTACATGATTTTGAACGTACCATTAATCTGAATTACCTTGCCAGCGTAGCAATTACCTTGAAGAGCCTGCCACTGATGGAGCGTCGCCATGAAGGTCATGTGATTAATATTTCGTCGATTGGTGTGCTCAGTAATTCGCCTCGTTTTTCAGCCTATGTGGCTTCAAAATCTGCGTTGGAAGCATTCTCGCGTTGTGCCGCGGCAGAAATGGCAGACCATAAGATCTACTTTACCAATATCAACATGCCTTTAGTCCGTACACCGATGATTGCACCCACTGCACTGTACGATCAGGTGCCAACGTTGACGCCACAGGAATCCGCTGAACTGGTTGTTGAGGCAATATTGAAACGGCCAGAGCGTTTAACCACTAAGCTGGGCAAGTTTGCGGATGTGGTGCATACGCTGTCACCGTCACTGCAGCGTCAGATTCTGAATACGGCATTCCGGTTATTTCCTGAACAGTCCAGAAAATCAGACGAGGGAGAGCGGCCTAAGGCGCCGCCACCTACCTCGCCAGCACAACTGCTGTTTGCTACGCTGATGAAAGGAGTGCATTGGTAGTTTGATGAGGTGCGTACTGCCTGAACGGAACGGAAAATCTCTGGGCGATGATCTCAGGAGCTTTTCATCAAGGTAGTGGTGCAACGTCAGTCATATGGTTTTGATGGGTATCGCAATGGGTGAGGGAAGCAATATGAACGACCTGTTCAGTGTCCGCAGGTTAATCTGGTCTTGGCAGATCATCGAAGCCGTTTTGCTTATCGCGCTGTTCCGTCAATCGCAAGTCTCACTGATGATGGTGCTGTTGTTGACGTTGGTAACTATGGTCCTATTAAGGGGAATCATCGTTGGCATTATTGCGGTCACGGTATCTGTTTCCTTTGCGTCTACAACGATCACCAAAATGCAGTTTTTACGCTTTTGGTGGGGTGAATTCGTCGCGTTTTGTTATCTGTATTTTTGGGCACAGGCGAAGCCTCGGAAAACGCTTGATCCTCATCCGCCTGTTTTGCAACGGCACGTCATTTTTGTGCATGGATTTCTGTGTAACGATGGTTTCTGGATTCAATTGGGCCGTCAACTGCAGCGAGCGGGTGTATCATTCAGCTCTGTTGAAATGTCTGCCGCATTTGCATCGATAGAAACTTTTGCGCGATTAGTGGAGAACGAAATCGAGCATTGCCTAGCGCGAAATAGCAATGCATCCATTACCCTGATTGCTTTCAGCATGGGCGGACTGGCCTGCCGACGGTTACCGGATGGATTACAAAAAAATGTCAATCTCATCACTCTGTATACGCCGCATCAGGGCACATTGCTTGCAAATATCACGGGTTTCTTTGGTGCGGCCAATGGCCGAGAGATGGCCAAAGGCAGCGATTGGTTGGCGACCTTAAACCAGCAGCCCGATCAATTTAAAAAGGCAGTGGGTATATGGAGCACTCATGACACCATTGTTATGCCATCGGTATTGGGCAAGCCACCGTTCCATGCCTTACGACTCCGAGGGCGAGGGCATCTGAATGCCTCTATAGATCGCCGGTTACACCGACATCTCATCCGGCTATTGAAAGTGCTTTAAGTCGGCCAGTCTAAGGTCATCAATGTTTCTAGTAGCAGCGCCTCAAATTCATCGTTAAAGCACTCGATGATGGATTGCGGCGTTTGAATCAGTTGTTGGTCGGTCATCAAGCCAAATTGTACTCGGTTGTTGTATGTCAGAATGCTCACTCCGACGCCAATGGAACCAGACTGAGGGACCCAGAATAGTATCTGGTCCAGCTCACTGCCGATAAAATGCAGTGGAAAAGCGGGACCTGGCACATTAGTCATCACCGCGGAGGCTTTACTGGAAAACAACCGAATCAGTTCTTTTTCGGCGATATCCGGTAAGTAACCAGACAGCTGCAGGATCTGGAATACCAGCCACGCCTGTTTACTGCTTTTCAGCGCTTGCATACGCTGCTTTAGTACCAACGCCCGCTCAATGGGATCTTCAATGCTCAGCGGTAGCGATAAAAATACCAGACCAAAGTAATTGCCTAAATTGGGTGCTCTTAACGCCGAACGAAGATCTACAGGCACGACAGTACGAAGCTCCGACCACGACGTAAGTTGATCGATGGATTTCAGGTAACGACGGAAAGCACCAGTTGCGGAGCTTAGAAGCACGTCATTGACCTTCGCCGACTGCGCTTTCGCGATGGCTTTAACCTCATCCAGTTTCAGTGGAGGGGTCCAGACAAGTTGCTTCTTGCCGCACAACCCTGGCCGTTTAAAGACGTTCTCTTCACCAGGGCTGAGGCCCATTTTAAGCAGCTCGGTCGTTAGTTCTTCAACCAGCGATAGGGTTTCGGCCCATCGACCGTTGCCCGGCAGGAAGGGTTGCAGCTTCTGTAGCCAGCCATTTTTAACGGGCGGCGGAGACGCAGACGCTTGGTTTTGCTCAAATCTGCGGATCATCTCACCTTCATCCATTAACTGCAGCAGGATCTTCATAAGCGCCATGCCGTCCGCGTAGGCGTGGTGAATTCGCAGTACCAGTGCAGAACCATGCTGAAAACCAGTAATTAACAGCATTCGCCAAAGTGGACGCTGATCATCCAGTGGCTGGTTAATAAACTGCGTTGCAACTTGCTGTAACTCGGCATCAGAATCGAGATGGTCGGAATGGATCGGGAAATGGTATTCAGAGTCTATTACGCAGGGTTGCCATCGATCCCCAACCAAGCCGCTACCTGCTCGACACTGGAAACGTGAAATACTGACAAATCTTTCCATGACTCGTTGTTGAAACTGTGCATGCTTGACCGGTGTTTTAAAGGTCATGACTGCGTTGATGACCATGGGGCTGACCGCGGTCCCCATGCGTAACCAGGCGTGATCAACACTAGCCATGGTTTCATAGGCATACGACGATTGGGAGTGCTGATAGTGTGCTGTATCCATATCTCACCCTTCATTCTTATTGTCGGAACGGGCTGCTATTCAATACCGGCACTGCGGAAGGTGTGCTGAACTTCATCCGTTTTACGTACCGGTGGGACAATGAATAACGGTAACCCTGAACATTGGCTTTGCAATCCATAATGAACAGGATTTTCAATAGGGCTGCTGAGTTAAGTCAAAAACAGAGTAATTATTCCATTGTCGTTAAATGGATGTGATCGTTCAACACGGTCAATGCGTCGCGTGACGAGGCGAAATAGTGACGTAAAGTTCTGCCTACCGTTTTAAAAGCGATATCAGACCATGGAATATCCTCTTGGGTGAATAACGCAACTTCGCAGCTTTCTGGTGTTGTGGCAAATTGAAAATCGGGCATATCGACTAAGTAAAACACATGTACTTGGTCCCATGAAGGTAAACTGATTACGCTGAGCAAGGTAGGATTGATCGCCTTTACTCTGGACTCTTCGTAAGTCTCCCGTAACGCACCTTCAATGGTGGATTCACCGTTTTCCATAAAACCGGCTGGTAGTGTCCAATAGTTTTTTCTGGGTTCGATATTGCGCTTGCACAACAAAACGCGTCCGTCTGGGGCGACCGGCAGGGTTCCAGTGATAAGTCTGGGGTTCTGATAATGAATGGTATTGCACCGGTCACAGACGTAGCGCGGACGATGGTCGTCTTCGGGAATTTTCAAGGTGACTGTGTGACCGCATTCACTGCAATAGTTCATAGGGAAGTCTCTGGGTTCCGTTCGCTGTTTTGCTGGCGAGATTAACAGTTCGGTTACCCGATAGGAACCTTTGTGTACGCAGTGCCTCGGCAAGGTTTCTGGATAGAAGAACGGCTTGCAAAATTTGCATTTTCGGCGGCGAATGCGTAAATAAGAGCGCATTTGCTTCAATTTATGCCATGATTTAACCATGATGAATCCAGAATCTTTCAATCAACGCCTAATTCAGCGCTTCGGGGCATATCAACCTGAAGTGATTTCCATTGATAAACCCCGGGCCGCTGTGCTTGTGCCGTTGGTGTTATCGCCAGAACCGTCAGTTCTTCTAACCGTGAGAGCCTCGCATCTAAACAGTCATCCGGGTCAGGTGTCCTTTCCGGGTGGGATGTTTGAGCTAGAGGACGCCTCGTTAATCGACACGGCTTTGCGAGAGACATTTGAAGAAATTGCGTTGCCGAAGCACCAGATCTCTGTGGTCGGGCAGTTATCGACCGCGTTTTCAAAGGACGGTGTCCAGGTATACCCCATCGTTGGGACTTTGCCACACGCAGAAAACAGCATGGCCAACCCCGACGAGATCGCGGAGATTTTTTCCGTCCCCTGGTCCTATTTTGCAACCGAGGCGCCGGAACTACAGAAAATCGACCGTCATGGCATCAGTTTTGAAATTCCACACTATTATTATAAAGGCAGACATATATGGGGGTTAACCGCCATGATTCTGTTGGAACTGATCAACCTAGTTGAAGACACTCAATGGCCGGTACCGGATTTTTCCAAAGCCACGCGACCGGGTGAAACGCCTTAACCGCAGCTGCAAGTAAACGGCTCGTAGAAGGCGGTCAATGGCGCAGACAGGTTAAATCAAGTAGTTCAATTTGGAGTGCTGTGTTAAACTGCGCGGCAATTTCCAGGGACAGGCAACCGGCTAAGGTAAGCGAATTTTGTAGATGACAGACAGTCGAATGATGGTGATGGTGGCTTCTCTGGAACGCCATTTACAAGCCGAACGTAAAATACTTGATGAAGCGATTATGGGGCAACGGGGCATTCCTGTTGGTCTGGCCTATCCTCCAATCCCAGCCAATTACATATTCAAGCTCAATCAGCAGTCGATCAGTGATGCGGATTACGTATTCCTGTTGATCGGGTCAGAGTATGGTGCCTTGACCGATAAGGGTGTTGGCTATATCCATGCGACTTATGCCGCTGCACAGGCCGCCCGAAAACCCGTTGTCAGCTTGATCTATAGCGGTGATAAAGTGCATAACGTGGACAGTTTTGATCGGAAACGACTTGAAGGCCTGATTCAGCAGCTCAAAGATGGCAACGTTTACTATTGGTCTGACGAGGACAGTTTGCGCGACAGTGCGGAGCGTGCGCTGGAAAGCATCACCGAGGCGTTCCCGTCTGTCGGCTGGATAAAGGCCGATCTGCAACCCTTAGTCCCTGAAACCAACCATGACGACCAGAACCTGATTCAAAAGTTGAAAAATCAGGTTTCGCAACTGTCGCATAAGTTGCAACGGGCGCATGTGCCTTCGCAATCCGTCGATGTATCCTTTGCGAAAGATTCACGTCCTTGGCTTTTGTCTTACCAATGTAATGCATTTCGTGAAGGTCGGCTGAAACAGATCGAAGGACAGGTGCATTTGCCGCTAGAAGATGTGTTTGAGTGGCTATCCCCAACGTTGTTGGCACCAGTGACAGAAGCAAAAGTCCGCGCGATATTATCGAGCCGTATTCACGACTTGGTGTTAAGTAATGCTCAACGGGAGTGGAAAGGCTCACACGCTGTCTCGGATATCCGGATTCATCAGAACTCCATTGACGATCTGAAACTACGCCTGCGAGCTATGCTGTTGATTGCGTTTGATCATCATGGGCGCTGGCATCTGACTGAAGCAGGTGAACAATTGGCCCTGCAACGGGAAACTTGATTAGCGTTCTTGAGTGTCCTGAGTCAAAAGTTCGCATGAATTCAGCGTGCTATTCAAGCTTTATAGCTAGGCGTGTCTCGCAGTCAATGGTTATTCCATTGATAAGTGACAGAACGACGCTAGAGAGCTTGAATGTCGCGCCCGAAGGGAGCTCATGGAAAACACGGGTACGGCGTTGCTCTTCTTGAAAAGATCTCGATATTCTCTACAAAGAGCGCCTTGACTAGCGCTTCCCATGAGCTCTGAAACGATACGAACTTCTGACTCAGGACACTAGGCCCGCCCTTTGGGTCCTTCAGATCGATGACAGAGCATTGTTGTGTGTTTTGAAAAAGACTTGCCATTCTCTGCAACACACGCTTCGATCTGATAGGACTGAGGTGATTTGAATTAATCAGAGCTGCCCTAGGTTTAGCCTGCAAATGCCACAGAAATAGTTTTGGCCCCCAACTGGGCACCTGCAGTTGGGCTCATCACCGATAAGACCAATTTTCCGCCTTTGCTTTGAATGTGTTCCTGTAGCGCGTTGTAGGTTGGCAGTACCCGTAACTGTGATAAGTTTCCTGCGTAGCTGAGGTTGACCATGTGGTTTTTGAAGGTTGTGCGGGTGATTTTGTCGTAAAGCATTTCGAAGAAATCACTTTCAGCGTGACTGGCCTTCAACAACCGATGTTGCTGCACGCCGACGTCAGACACTTTCAGTACCGGGATGGTGCCAGTGAATTTAAGTTTTTGTTGGGAAAACCAACTGATATTGAAAGGCGGTTGCCCCAGGTAGTTTGGGTTAAAGTTTTCGTGGCCGGGTAACACATAGGTTTCCACATTGCCTTTGAAGAGATCTAAAGGTTGCTTCAATTGATCTACGGAACGTGCTTTTTCGGAAATCAGTCTCAAAGCCTCATACAGTACTAGGCCATAACCGGCATAGCTGGTTTGGGTTTCTATGATCCGGACCTTAAATGCATTTCTGATGCTCGCTCGTTTTCGCAACCTCTCCAGGTCAGACTGCAGTTCCTGAACTGCCGCGCGCAAGCTGGTTAAGGTCGAACTGAGCTTGATGTGAGGGGCCAGAATCAACAGATGGTCGTATTGGTAGATCAAATCGTTTTTGAGTTGCTCGACGATGTTAGATTTGGACAGATCTACGACTTCAGCACGGGACAGGGCGCTGACCGGCGTAGACTTATAGAATTGGTTCGATTCTTCTGGATGGCGGCCGTCGATAAAGTGCGTTGATTTAGTTTTTACCGACAACGGTAAAATGTGGACCTGGTAACGGTCGACGATGGAATTGGGCAGGTCGCAGGTCGAGTCGACAACAATGCCAACATTCATCTCTTTATCCAATTGCAGTCATTCATGCCGCATTCTAGACCTATGTTCCTACGAATAAAAAGTTTGCCGGCAAATAATGCTCAAAAAGACCTCAGTCTGTCGTTTTTTGCTTAAACTCGCATAAGTCTTCGATCAAACAAGCACCACACTTTGGCTTTCGCGCAACGCATGTGTATCGGCCGTGCAGGATCAGCCAATGATGAGCGTCCATCATGAACTCCTTGGGGATAACACGCAGCAGGCGTTTTTCGACTTCAACAACATCTTTGCCTGGAGCGATTTTCGTTCGGTTAGCGACACGGAAAATGTGAGTGTCAACAGCCATGGTGGGTTGACCAAATGCCGTGTTTAAGACGACGTTCGCTGTTTTTCGGCCGACTCCCGGCAAAGCTTCTAATGCTTCACGCGTTTGAGGCACCTGAGAATCGTGTCGGTCGATCAGTTGTTGACACAATTTAAAAACGTTTTCTGCCTTTGAATTAAACAGTCCGATGGTCTTAATATAGCTTTTCAGACCATCGACACCGAGCTGAACGACGGCTTCTGGCGTGTTCGCAACCGGGAACAGTTTGTCAGTTGCTTTGTTGACGCCTTTGTCGGTGGCCTGTGCCGATAAAACAACGGCCACCAGTAATTCAAAGGGCGTGGAATAGTTTAACTCAGTTTCAGGATGAGGGTTTTCCCGCTGAAAACGTTGGAAAATTTCCGTTCGTATCGCTTTATTCATGACCGCTCATTTAACTGATGGTTCCGGTGACACGAACGCGCTTCGCGCCCACCGTGACCTGTTCGGTGTTAGCCCGGCGTTTCAGTTCAACCCGGTCATCAATGAAATTTTTAATTGCGATTAATAAGCCCAAGCCAACAAATGCTCCGGGTGGCAGTACCGCAAACAAAAAGTCCGGGTAATCTGCAAACACCTCAATTTCCCAAGCGCGGGCCGATTCCCCAAAAATAAGGTGCATATTTGAAAACAACGTTCCCTGACCGATAATTTCTCGCAAAGCACCCAACACGAGCAGCACGGCGAGAAACCCAAGGGACATGAAAAAACCGTCCAGAACCGAAGGAATTACCGGATTCTTGCGGGCAAATGCGTCTGCCCGGCCCAAAATAACGCAGTTGGTCACGATCAGTGGAATGAAGATCCCCAACACCTGAAACAATTCATAGGTGTAAGCCTGCATCAGCAGTTCTGCGCAAGTTGTAAACGAGGCAATAATCATCACAAAGGCGGGCAGGCGGATAGAATCGGCAACGTAATTCCGAATTAAAGAGACGGCCAGGTTGGAGCCCACCAACACCACCATGGTGGCGAGTCCTAAGCCCAATGCATTGACCACAGTCGCCGTGACCGCCAACATCGGGCACAAGCCTAGTATCTGTACTAATGCAGAGTTATTACTCCATAAACCGTTCTTTATGATGGTTTGATAGCTGTGACCAGACATATTTAAGACCCTTCTTCGTGGCTGGTGTTACCCAGCAACACTTCTTTATTCAGTTCAAAAAAACGCAAACTGTTGTCGATCGCTTTCACAATGGCTCGTGGCGTAATAGTCGCCCCAGTTAACTGGTCGAATGCACCGCCATCCTTTCTAACAAACCATTGCTCTGGGGCCGGTTGTTGGCGAGATTTTCCATCGAACTGGCGAATCCAATCCGATTTGGCAATCTCGACCTGATCACCCAGTCCCGGTGTTTCTTTGTGCTTGGTGACACGGACACCTACCAGTTCACCGCTTGGCGAAATGCCCACAATAAGGCGAATGGCTTCGGTATAGCCTTCTGGAGCCACGACCGGAAGGATGATTGCGGCAATTTCACCTTCGTCGTCTTTGGCCGTGTAAAACGTTTCCTGTTGACCGACGTGCAAGCGTTCAAACTCGGCAAGCGTAACCGACTGAAATGAACGTGCGCTGTTCAACAATGTTTCTGCTTCGAAACCTTCTGGCAACAAAGACAACAGCAGTCGTGCCTCAAAGGCTTTCTCATTGTCCGCAATCGTTTCTTTGGTGAGTACCTGAGTCACACTGATAATACCTGCGGTAAACAAAGCGAATATGGCAAGCCCGATGGCCGATTTGCGGATGGCAGCGGCCAGTGTCAACGAGGTTTCTGGATTATCCGTCATTCTTGAATCCTTTTACGGCTTTACTGTGGCCGTATACGCGCGGTCGTGTGTAGTGATCGATCAACGGTGCCGAAAAATTCATCAATAACACGGCAAACGCCGTCGCGTCTGGGTAGTTGCCCCAGGTGCGGATGATGTAAATCAGCAGGCCAATACCCGCACCATAAACCAGTTTGCCTTTGTTGCTCGTGGCAGCGGTAACCGGGTCGGTTGCTATGAAGAAAGCAGCTAACATGGTCGAACCGGAAAACAGATGCAATGATGTTGGTACAAATGCATCGCCGTCACTGCCAAACAGCACGCTCATAACCAAGATGGATGCCAACAGCGACACAGGGATGTGCCAGGTGATTATTCGCAGCGCCAGCAACACTAAACCCCCTACCAAAAAGGCCAGATTTATCTGCATCCAACCTTTGGCAGCAAAGGCGCCGTATATCGGATCTTGCAATACATTGTCGGCGGTGAGTCTGCCGATATTCAGTTTGTAATGATCCAACGGGGTTGCTCCGGTGAACGCATCCAAGCCTTTGTCTAAGTGGCCGAAAGAAATGGTAAGAGCGTCTGCGAAACTGGGTAACACGTCAACGTTAGCCCAGCGAGAGGTCATCAGAACAGGCAACGACACCAGTAACAGCGCGTATGCGACCATGGCCGGATTAAACGGATTTTGCCCGAGCCCGCCAAATAGGTGTTTCGCAAAAATGACCGCGATCCCCGAACCGATCGCCACTAACCACCAGGGAACTATTGGAGGAAGCGCACAAGCAAGCAAAAGCGCTGTGACGATAATCGAGCCGTCTTTCAGGAAGAAACCGACAGGGCGTTTACGCAGCACTAAAATCAACGCTTCGAGTGCTACTGCAACCGTGACAGCGATAAGCGCATTTACCAGGTAACCCCAGCCAAAGATATAAATAAGGCAGGCGTATCCTGGAACCAACGCGGCCACCAACGTAAACATGACTTTGCTGACCGAATTTTGCCCCACGGTATGAGGTGACGTAATGGAGATCATGGTGACACGTTTTCCTGTTCTTTCATGGCGGCTTGATAGGCTTTTTCAGCGCTGTGATACTTTTCTTCAAGTTTGCCGGCGGCTTTTCTCAGCGCGGGAACCATTTCTGAGCCTTCCTTTTCCGCATCCAGTAACCGCTGTGTTGCTTTTTCAAATTTCGCTTTGGCTTTTTCAGCAATGTCTTTCAGCTGCTCGGGATTTTGCGTTTCCGTTGTCGTGTTTTTAGCGTCGCGTTTTGCGGCTGCGCGTTCCAGTGCCGCTTTAATCGGGTCTTCTTTGGGTTCTTCATTTGAACCCTCTTTCGCTTGTTTTTCAGCCAATGCTTTAGCTGCCGCTTCTGCACGAGCTTTACGACGCTGTTCTTTTTCTGCTTTTTCCCGATCTAAACGAGCCTGGCGGTTTTCAAAGCGAACACGCGCTCTATCTGAGGCTAATTGGTCGGCCCGTTCCTGTTTAATCTCACCTTTGGCGTAGCGGAAGTACTGCACTAAAGGAATTCGACTCGGGCAGACATAAGCACAAGCGCCGCATTCAATGCAGTCATCTATGCTGTGTAATTCGGCTTCGTCCAATAATCGGTTTTTAGACGCCCAATGCAATTGTTGAGGCAACAAACCTGCGGGGCAAGCCTGCTCGCACATGCCGCAGCGTATGCAGGGGTTATCGATAATCGGTGGCGGTATTTCTTTTTTTGTTGGTGCTAATAGGCAGTTCGTCGCTTTCACTAAAGGTGCGGTAATGTCAGGAAGTGCAAAGCCCATCATCGGCCCACCCATGATGACTCGGTCTGCCTTTTTAAGGTGCGCCCCAGCGTGGTTCAACAGCGTCTCTATGCTCGTGCCAATGAGTGCCTCATAATTACCCGGGCGCTCAATGGCCTGGCCGGTGATGGTTGTGACGCGGCTGATCAGGGGTTCGTCAAACACCACCGTTCGATAAATCTGGTAAAGCGTTCCAACGTTCTGACAGACCAAGCCTATGTCACTGGGCAACCCACCTTTTGGAACTTCTAAACCGGTGGTTAATTGAATCAATTGCTTTTCACCGCCGGAGGGGTATTTGGTGGGCACCACGGCAAGTGTAATATCCAGCCCTAGCCTCTTAGCGGCAACTTCGAAAGCGGATATGGCTTCCGGTTTATTGTCTTCAATACCAATGAGGATCGTGCGAGCGCCGAGCAAATGCCGGCAAATTGCTGCCCCATGCAGGATATCTTCAGCGCGTTCGCGAATGAGTCGGTCGTCAGCGGTAATGTACGGTTCGCATTCTGCGGCATTGACCAGCAGCGTGTGAATCGGTGCATGTTTGTTGCGGTATTTTACATCCGTCGGAAAACTTGCGCCGCCCATGCCGGTGATGCCACCGTCGTGAATCCGCGCCACAATATCTTCAACTGATTGTTCTCGCCAATTGTGCCAGGGCTTCTGTTGTCGCCAAATATCCAGACCATCGCTTTCAATGCAAATAGCAGGCTGTTTAAAACCGGATTCGTGCGCATAGACGTGGTCTTCAATAGCAACAACGCGACCCGAAGTGGGTGCGTGAATCGATGCTGAAATACCGCTTTGAGATCTAGCAATCAGATCGCCCTTACAGACAGTGTCGCCAACTTTAACCACCGGGATTGCCGGGCTGCCAATATGCATGGATAACGGCAACCACAGTTCGGACGGCAGTGGTACCGGTTCAATGGCCGATTGATTGGATTCCGCTTTGTGCTGCTCTGGGTGCACGCCTCCGGGGATAGACCAGACTCGGGAGCGAGCGATGATGTGAGGTGCTTGCGTCATGCGGCGTGCTCTTCCTCGTTAATGCGTTGCGTTGGGCGATCGGTCGCGATTATTTCCGGCAATGTGAGCGGCTTGCTCTTGTGCCATTGGCGAATGGTTGTTTGCACGGGGACGATATCAATGCAATCGACCGGGCAGGGTTCAACGCACAGGTCGCAACCAGTACATTCCGATTCAATTACGGTATGCATCTGTTTTGCCGCCCCTAAAATGGCATCCACCGGGCAAGCCTGAATGCATTTTGTGCAACCGATGCATTCTGCTTCGCGAATAATGGCGACTTGTTTGCCCTTTTCTTCACCGTGTTCGGCATCAAGCGGCAAAGGTTCAACGTCCAGTAAATCCGCAAGAGCTTGAATTGTTGCTTCACCTCCTGGAGGGCACTTATTGATGGGTTCTCCGTCGGCAATGGCCTGGGCGTAGGGACGGCACCCGGGGTGACCACATTGGCCGCATTGTGTCTGCGGTAATATGTTGTTGATGTCTTCAATAATCGGGTTGCCTTCCGGTTTGAATTTAATGGAGGCAAAACCGAGTAGCGCGCCAAAGATGGCCGCAAGAATGAACAATGTGATGATCGCGGTTAACATTTCGCTTCCTTAAACGGCGACCAGGCCGGAAAAACCCATGAAGGCCAGTGACATAATGCCAGCAGCAATGAGACCGATGGCCGCACCTTTAAAAGGTTTTGGTACGTCCGCCACATTGATGCGCTCTCGCATTGCGGCAAATAGCACCAAGACCAGAGAAAAGCCGACGGCTGCGCCAAAGCCATAGAGAAAGCTCTCTATCAAAGAGTTCTGCTTACTGATATTTAACAAGGCCACACCCAGCACGGCGCAATTTGTTGTAATCAGTGGCAGGAATATACCCAACACCCGGTAGAGCAGCGGGCTTGTTTTGCGAACCAGCATTTCAGTGAACTGAACAACAAAAGCGATGACCAGAATAAATGCGATCGTCTTCAGATAGGCCAGATCAAGTGGCAACAGCAGGTAGGAATAAACGATGTAGCTGGCAACGGACGAAATGGTCAGGACAAAGGTGGTGGCTGCCGACATACCGACAGCGGTTTCAAGTTTGTTCGACACGCCCATGAAAGGGCACAAACCAAGAAATTGTACCAAGACGAAATTATTGACCAGTATCGTGCCGATCAGAAGCAGTATGTATTCGCTCATTGATAGAAAAAGGCGTTAGAAAAATGTGCGGGTATTATCGTGAGTTTTGTTATAGCTCACAAGATGGTAAGCATTTGATTTTTATCTCTATTTGGAATAACGACATGGTTTTTTGAACGTTTGTCGCCGGTGGCGAATGCATATCAGGTATGTCGGGGCCGAAGCCCCGAACGTAAGTGTCACGATTTTTAGCTTATTTTGGTTCCTGGAGGAATGTCGGCACTGCCTTCCATTACCCAGAGGTCATTGCCTTCGCCAGCTGCCAACACCATACCCTCGGATAATCCGAAACGCATTTTTCTGGGGGCAAGGTTGTAAACCAAAATCACATTTTTGCCGACCAGGTCTTCAGGTTGATAGTGGCTTTTGATGCCAGAAAACACCTGTCGGGTTTCATTGTTGCCAACATCCAATTGCAGGCAGAGGAGTTTATCGGCGCCATCAACATGGTCGGCTTCGATGACTTTCGCGATGCGCAAATCGACTTTGGCGAAATCTCCGAACTCTATGGTTTCAGAACTTGTTTCCTTTTTAGAGCTTGCCTTCGCTGCTTGCTTGTTCGGTTTTGTTGCAGGTTGTTCCGGAGCCTTTTTACCGCCTTCTCGGACCGCATCTTCTTTGCTTTCGGCGAGCAGGGCTTCTATTTGGGTCATTTCAATACGGGTTAACAACGGTTTGAACTTGTTAATGGTATGGCCCGTCAGCGTTGTCTCCAAGTCCACGAGCGTTAACGAGGATACGTTCAGAAATTGGCAGGCTTTCTCATTGAGAGCCGGCAGTACTGGACCCAGGTATATCGTTAAAGCGCGGAACAGGTGGATGCCCATAGAACAGATATCCAGCACTTCCTGATCTTTGCCTTCTTCTTTCGCCAGTGCCCAAGGTGCTTTGGCTTGAATATACTCGTTGGCTCGATCAACCAACGCCATGATTTCGCGAATTGCTTTGCTGTACTCGCGTTTTTCATAAAAAGTGGTGATCGATTCCTTAGCCGCGAGTACTTCGTTTAACAGGGCCGGTTCGGCAATATTTTCCGACAATGTACCACCGGCTTTTTTCACAAATCCAGCGCATCGGCTGGCTATGTTCACGAACTTGTTCACCAGGTCGGTGTTAACCCGCTGCGCGAAATCTTCCAGATTCAGGTCGATATCTTCAACGCCTGAACCGAGTTTTGCTGCGTAGTAGTAGCGAAGATACTCAGGATTCAGATGCTTCAGATAGGTTTTCGCCATAATAAATGTGCCGCGGGATTTCGACATTTTTTCACCGTTAACCGTGATGTAGCCATGGGCAAAAACCCCGTCCGGAGTCTTGAATCCAGCGCTGGTCAATGTTGCTGGCCAAAACAGGGCGTGGAAATTGATGATGTCTTTGCCAATGAAATGGTAAAGCTCGGCGTCAGAATCTTTGGCCCAATAATCGTCGAATTCCAGGCCTTCGGTGCGGTCGCATAAGTTTTGAAAGCTGGCCATATAGCCGATAGGGGCGTCCAACCAGACATAAAAGTATTTGCCGGTAGTGCCGGGTATTTCAAACCCGAAGTAGGGCGCATCGCGAGAGATGTCCCAGGCCTGCAGGCCGGAACCGAGCCATTCGGCCAATTTGTTGGCCACGCTGTCTTGCAAGGTGCCGGACCTTGTCCATTCCTGCAACATGGTCTGGAACTGTGGCAAATCGAAGAAAAAGTGTTCAGATTCTTTTTCAACGGGTGTCGCGCCAGTGTAAGCCGACTTAGGGTTGATCAGCTCGTTTGGTTCGTACGTCGCGCTGCACACTTCACAAGCGTCGCCATATTGGTCTTCGGATTTACATTTAGGGCAGGTGCCTTTGACAAACCGGTCCGCCAGGAAAATCTCTTTTTCCGGGTCATACAGCTGACGAATGGTTTTCACTTTTATGTGGCCGTTCTCTTTTAAACGGCTGTAAATCAATTCGGAAAGCGCTTTGTTCTCTGGTGAATGGGTGCTGTAGTAGTTGTCGTGCCCAATTAAAAAGCCCTTAGAATCCGCTTTATGGTCGGCGTTCATTTGCTCGATCCACGCTTCTGCAGTTTTGCCTTCTTTTTCAGCGCGCAGCATGACTGCTGTGCCATGCGTATCGTCCGCGCACACGTACATGCACTCGTTGCCCATGCTTTTTTGGAAACGAACCCAGATGTCAGTCTGGATCTGTTCCATCAAATGGCCTAAATGCAATTGGCCATTGGCGTAGGGAAGGGCGCTGGTGACGAGTATTTTACGTTTCGCGGACATGGATTGGGTTATTCCTTAGTTAAAACAGTAGATGACTCACTCGATTGACGGTAAATCGGCAAGAACCGGCAATTCTACCGAATTGCTGCCAGTTGGCTAGCATCTGTTGCGCTGAGGGCGTGAAAAACAGACAATACCGGCAATTTTTTGGAGACGTATGTTAAAGGAGTGTGATTTTGATTATTCCCGTTTTGTTAGCTGGTGGTGTGGGTTCGCGTTTATGGCCTATGTCTCGCGAGCTATTCCCTAAGCAATGTATTAACTTGGTTGATTCAACCAAGAGCTTGATTCAGCAGACCGCCGAGCGTTCCGTGTCTGTTGGAATGGCGGAAGCGCCGATCGTGGTCTGCAATGATGAGCACCGTTTTCTGATCGCCCAACAAATGGCGGACTCAGGCATTAAGGCAGACATTGTTTTGGAGCCTGCTGGCCGAAATACGGCTCCGGCGATTGCTTTAGCGGCATTTCAGGCACTGTCGCGGGATGCAAGCGCTATTATGGTTGTGTTACCCGCCGATCACGTGATTAAAAACCATGCGTTATTTGGTAGTGCGCTGGAAGAAGCCGTAAGCCAGGCGAAATCCGGTCAGATTGTCACGTTTGGTGTGCAACCGACTTATGCTGAAACTGGCTATGGCTACATTCAGGCCGAAAGCAAAGACGCCGTCAGTAAGGTTAAAGCCTTCAAAGAAAAGCCCGATCAACAGACGGCCGAAGCCTATTTGGCGGAAGGTGGTTACTACTGGAACAGCGGTATGTTCGTGTTTGGTGCTCAAGCCTACTTGGATGAGTTAAAAAACCTGCAGCCGGCCATATTTGCGGCAGTTGAAAAGGCATATGCCGGTCATCATTCCGATCTGGACTTTATTCGTATTGATGCTGACGCCTTCGCGGAGTCTCCATCCGACTCCATCGACTACGCGATTATGGAAAAAACCGAAAAAGCTATGGTGGTGCCCTACACTGGCGATTGGAACGATATTGGCGCCTGGGCTGCTCTGTATGACCTAAATGAGAAAGACGAAAACGGCAATGTGCATATGGGGGATGTTTTGACCCACGATGCCAAGAACAACTTTATTCGTTCTGAAAGCCGTTTGGTTGCAGCGATTGGCGTTGAAGGTTTGGCCATTGTGGAAACCAAGGACGCTGTTGCTGTCGTGCCGCGCGAACGCGCGCAAGATGTGAAGTTCATTGTAAATCAGCTGAAGGCAGCGGGTCGTACGGAGCATGAAATACACACCAAGGTCTACCGTCCATGGGGGGCTTATGAAGGTGTTGATCAGGGTAAGCGACACCAGGTTAAAAACATTATGGTGAAACCCGGTGAAAAGTTGTCGGTTCAGATGCATCATCACCGTGCTGAGCACTGGATTGTCGTGTCTGGTACGGCCAATATCACTATTGGTGAGGAAACGAAGTTAGTTTCCGAGAATGAGTCGGTTTATATCCCATTAGGCGAGGTTCATGCTTTGGAAAACCCAGGTAAAATCCCATTAGAGCTGATTGAGGTTCAGACAGGCTCTTACTTGGGTGAAGACGATATTGTTCGGTTTACCGACCGTTACGGGCGTAGCTAACAGCGAAGGTTTTTGAATAGTTGTTTGAAAGATGGGGGCTAAAGCCCCCCAGTCACATAAAGTGCGACGCATCAGAAAGATAAGTGCCACAACCTAATCTGTAAATCAGGGGAAAACCTAAACCAGAATCATCAGTTCTATTGGTTTTCTGGTTCTTACCCTCATTAACTTTCTCTATAAATTCATTCAGCATCAAGAGCTTTATCTATGGAAAATGTTAAAAGAATTATCGCCGTTGCTTCCGGGAAAGGGGGGGTTGGCAAATCAACGACCTCTGTGAATCTTGCTTTGGCGCTAAAAAGTCTTGGTCATAGTGTGGGTTTACTGGATGCGGATATTTACGGACCTTCTGTAGGTATGATGCTTGGTGTGCCAGAGGGGGCTCAGCCAGAAATCAAAAACCAAAATTCCTTTGTCCCCATTATGGCGCACGGCCTGCAAACCATGTCGATGGCCTATCTGGTTACCGATAAAACGCCTATGGTGTGGCGCGGGCCGATGGCCTCAGGCGCCTTACAGCAGATCTTGACCCAAACCCTCTGGGGCGATCTGGATTTTCTGGTTGTCGATATGCCGCCGGGAACCGGCGATATTCAGTTAACCTTGGCGCAAAAAGCGAATATTGATGGTGCCGTGATTGTGACTACCCCGCAAGATCTGGCACTGCTGGATGCCAAAAAAGGTATCGAGATGTTCCAGAAAGTAAGCGTGCCTGTGTTGGGTATTGTGGAGAATATGGCGGTCCATACCTGTTCGAATTGTGGGCACGAAGAGCACATATTCGGAGAAGAAGGTGGCCAGAAACTGGCCAATGATTATGGCGTCAGTGTTTTGGGCAGCTTGCCTTTAGATATGTCGATAAGACAGTCAATCGATGCCGGTGAGCCGAGCGTGGCGGCAGATTCGAAGTCTGACGTAACGGGAAAGTACCTGAATATTGCCAAGAACGTAGTTGCCCAATTGGAAGCAGCGCCAGAGGTCGATGGGCCCGATATTTCGTTTAGTTGAACTGAAATCATGGGGGCGGCCTTAGCGACGATGACTGTCTTTGATTATCGTGGCTAAAGCCCTCTCGCTTAGGAATCAGCGAAACAGGAGGCCGTGGAGGCTAACTTCTGCGGCGAATTAATCGGGCCGATTCCCTTTAATTATGCCGTTGGTTGTCCAAGTGCTTTTTGTGCGAATGACTTCGTTGCGAATGTCATAGTTCTTCTGCCAGATTTCTTTACTTTCGTAGCCGCGCTTGTGGTCCAAGTGCATGAATATCGCACTGTAGCGAATTTGCTTGGATTTCATACCGTTATTCCACAAGCGCTCGCCTAACTCTCTGTCTAACCCGCCATATTGCATATCTTCGTTAAAGCCATTGACCGCAATAATGTCTTTTGTCCATGTACTGCTGTTTGCTCCATTCCAAGTAGCCTTTGTCGGCGTCAATTTGTTCATGATGCGTTGATACAAAGGGTTGGGGTTCAATTTCCCCATTTTGTGGCTTTTGGGCTGGCCATTGGCAATGAGCCATTGTTTCTCAAACAGTTTTCCGGCTTGGATATCGTCTTCCGTTACCGCTTTTGAAACTGCCATGTTTAATTTGAAGTAACCGGCGGATAAGAAGTAACCAGGCTCAGCATAGTCATAGTGGGTTTGCACTAAGTTTGGGGCCGGCACGCAGTCGCCATCGGTAAAAATGAGGTAGTCGCAATCGGTTGCAGCAATAACTTTGTTGAGGATTTCGCACTTTCGGAACCCAAGGTCTTCATGCCAATAATGCTTAATTGTAAGGTTATTTTGCGCCTGATACCGCTGTATCAGCGCTTTTGTCTCCTGGGTTGAGCCATCATCCGCAATGAGAAGGGTAAAATTCTTGTTGGTTTGCGCTTGCCAGCCCCAAAAGCACTTTTCCAGCCAGGCAGGGTTGTTGTAGGTGGTTATAACGATGCCGATTTTTTGAGGTTTCATGCGCAAATCTTTCTTGAAATTAACCTTAATCATAACGGGTTGTCGCTCATTTCCGCTAGTGATTAAAGGATGAATTGGGATTAATCAATTAATGGTATCCGCTGCGTAGGAGAGGAGATCAAATTATTACTAGTTACATGCGTCCTTAACTACTAAAATTCGCGTCACATGCGGATATTGGTTTTGCGATGACAGTTTTAGTGACCGGGGTGGCCGGTTTTATAGGTAATGAGGTAGCGATTAAGCTGACCCAGCAGGGTTATGAAGTCGTTGGTATCGATAATTTAAACGATTATTACGATGTTCAACTCAAGAAAGATCGTCTGGCTAGATTGGCGGGAGTTAATAATTTTCAATTCTTGGAAATAGGGGTTGAAGACCGGTTGGCTATGTCGAATCTTGCGGCTAAATATCTGTTCTCGCAGATTATTCACATGGCCGCGCAAGCTGGGGTTCGGCATTCTATTGAAAACCCTAATGCCTATATAGACAGTAATTTAGTGGGGTTTGGCAATATTCTGGAGCTAGCAAGGCAGCATAAAGTTGAGCATCTGATGTATGCTTCTTCCAGCTCTGTGTACGGAGAGAACGAGAAACAACCCTTTTCTGAGCACGATCCTGTCGATCATCCCGTTTCTCTTTATGCCGCAACGAAGAAAGCCAATGAAGTAATGGCTCATTCTTACAGTCACCTGTATGGCATACCGACTACCGGATTGAGGTTTTTTACGGTTTATGGCCCGTGGGGTAGGCCGGATATGGCGCCTTTCTTATTTACCAAGGCAATTCTCGAAGGCAAGCCCATAAACGTATTTAATCACGGCGAAATGCTACGTGATTTTACCTATATAGACGATATCGTTGACGGTATTCTAAAAGCCGTTGGTTGCCCACCGGGGAAATCGAAGTTTATGGCCACGAAAACCCCAGCCCACAGTCGCGCCCCTTACCAACTGTTTAATATCGGTAATTCAAAACCGGTGAAATTGTTGGACTTTATCGAAGCGATAGAGCGGGCGTCGGGAAAAAAGGCAGAAAAAATCTATATGGACATGCAACCTGGTGACGTACCGGTGACCTACGCTGATGTTCGGTTATTAAGTGAAAGAACCGGCTATAAGCCCAATACGGAAATACAGGACGGAGTGAATGCCGTGGTCGCTTGGTACCGTAATTATTATCAGCTTTAGTTGGCGGGCATAGCGCGTGAGCGGCTATGTTCACCCGCAAATTGAACCGCTATACTGTGCGTCTTTTTAACCTTTGAATAAATTGAGATCGATATGACCAAAATTGCCATAGCAGGGACAGGCTACGTAGGGCTTTCTAACGCGATGTTGTTGGCACAACATCACGAAGTTGTTGCAATTGACATCATTCAAGAAAAGGTCGAAATGCTGAACAATAAGCAGTCGCCCATTGAAGATAAGGAAATCAGCGACTACTTGGTCAATAAGGATCTCAATTTCAAGGCCACCCTAGACAAAGAATTTGCTTATAAAGATGCAGACTTTGTTATCATAGCCACACCAACGGACTACGACCCAACCACCAACTACTTCAACACCAGCAGTGTCGAAACCGTTATTCAAGATATTACGACCATCAACCCTAACGCAGTAATGGTTATTAAGTCGACAGTTCCTGTCGGTTTTACCGCAGATATTAGAAAGCGAATGGGCAACGATAATGTCATATTCTCACCTGAGTTTTTGCGTGAAGGTAAGGCTTTGTATGACAACCTTTACCCAAGTCGAATCATCGTTGGCGAACGAAGCGAACGTGCAACTCGTTTTGCCGAACTATTACAAGAAGGCGCGATAAAAACTGATATTCCTACGCTTTTTGTAGACTCAACCGAAGCGGAAGCGGTGAAGCTGTTTTCCAATACTTACTTGGCTATGCGCGTCGCTTACTTTAACGAGCTTGATACTTACGCCGAAACCCACGGGTTAAACAGTAAGCAGATTATTGAAGGAGTGGGTCTGGACCCGCGCATTGGTAATCACTATAACAATCCAAGTTTCGGTTACGGCGGTTACTGTTTGCCTAAAGACACAAAGCAATTACTAGCTAATTTCCAAGACGTACCCAGTAACATTATTCGGGCTATTGTTGACTCTAACACGACTCGAAAAGACTTCATTGCTGACTCCATCATCAAACGCAACCCGAAACGAGTAGGGATATACCGCTTGGTGATGAAGACGGGATCTGATAATTTCCGGGCCTCTGCAATCCAAGGTGTTATGAAGCGTTTAAAAGCGAAGGGAATTGAAGTGGTCGTATACGAACCTGTGTTAACGGAGCATGAATTTTTCCGTTCGCTGGTGATAAATGACCTGGAGAAGTTCAAGCAGGTATCTGATGTTATTGTGGCGAATCGACCTTCGGCAGAATTGGATGATGTTGCCGACAAAGTCTACACACGCGATCTGTTCGGCAATGATTGATTTGTTCCTGAAATTGAAAGCTATCTAACTTTACCATTGCGCTCAGTGATTTACTGAGCGTTTTTTTTAATTCGCAATCTACGAAAAGTTTGAAGTCATGGCCAATAAAATTAAGCACCTGTTAAATGTCTCTCTTTTGTTTAGCGCAGCCTGTTTGTTAGCTATGATATTTAACATAAGCGCTTATCAGTTGTCATTAGCGCCGTTGGCATTAACTTATGTGCCTTTAGCTTTTATCGGTCAGGCCTACGCCATGGGTCTGCTGTTGTTAATCGCTTTGTTGCCTTTCTTTTGGATGCCAAAAAAATGGTTCAGCACTTTATTCGCATTGGCAGGCGGGAGTCTTTTCTTTCTACTGGCAATCGATAGTTGGGTATTTTCTGTTTATCGATTTCACATCAACTCGTTTTTTATCAATATGTTTTTTACAGACAGAGCCGGAATGGGGATTGAAACGAGCTCCCTGGTTTTTGGTGGCCTAGTTTGGTTGCTCGTTATTACCTTGTTCTATTTTTTGGCTCTAAAACTGAGTGGTGTCGGAAAATTACTGCGCTTGTTTGGTCTGTATTTTTTTCTTTTTGTTTTGACGTTTATCGGGCAGTCGATTCATGCTTGGGGCTATGCTCACAATATGAAGAAAATTGTAAGTCTTACGCATGTTATCCCTCTGTATTACCCCTTAATTGCCACAAAAGACATTAAAAAATGGGGCTGGTTTCGCGAAGACTTAGTTGAAGATAACCTGGTGGTAGATTTGGATGATATTAATGGCTTCAACTATCCTTTAGCACCTTTAAATTGCCCAGCTGCATCTGAGACAAACATTATTGTCGCGACGTTAGAGAGTTGGCGGTTTGATCGGATGAACCCACGTGTCACGCCTAACATATACAATATTGGTCATCAATCGTTAATATTTAACAATCACTTGAGTACCGGAACGGTTACTGATCGAGGTCTGTTTGGTCTTTTGTACGGAGTATCGCCAGCCTATTTAACCAGCGCATTTGGCGCCGGTAAAGAACCCGCATTGATTAGTGCATTGCAGAGTATGAAATATCAGAGTTGGGTGTTGGCCAATCAGGATATTGAAGTAAACAAACTTGATAAACTGTTTTTTCCAAAAATAAAACCCTTACAAAGCAATGGGCGAGGTCAGGTATTCGAAGGTGATGCGGGTATCGTTACCCAGTTAATTGAGCAAATTGAACGCCGCGACGAGACCCGACCGTTTTTTGGGTACCTGTTATTCAATTCCTCACATTTCCCCTATTGGACACCCCCGGATTACATCAAACCCTTTGAGCCGAGCGAACGGTTTTCACCCTCTAAAGCCACGGATGATACGCAACCAGAACCCTACTTTAACCAATACAGTAATTCGATTCATTATATCGATAGTCTTATCGGCCAATTGCAAGTTGCACTGAAATCTAAAGGTTTGTGGGAAAATACGATTTTGGTCATCACCGGCGACCATGGGGAAGAATTTCGCGATCAATCGGTTGCTTACTGGGGGCATGGCAGTAATTTTTCTCGTTTTCAAAGTGGTGTGCCGCTGGTTATTCATTGGCCGGGACTAATGCCGGCAGCGATTGATTACCGAACCTCACATGAGGATGTGTTTGCTACCCTTGTGACGGACGCCTTAAATTGTGGAATAGAGTTTAGTGATATTTCGACTGGTGCTTCGCTTTTTTCAGATGAATCACGCGTAAATATCATTGAAAGTTATGTTATCCAGGCCATTGTAGATGGAGATGTGGTCACCGAGCTTTATCCTGGTTTTGTGAAAAATTATGCGTTGGAAGATATCAGTAAAGAAGAAAAAGCCTCTGCCAAAAGCATTCAAGGCGTGCAACGAGTATTGAGTCAATTTCGTTAGATTCAATCACGTCTGAAACAAGTTCCTTAAGGACGCGCTATAATCTTGTTCCCCTGTGCGAGCGCACGTTAACGGCGATTTGAATATAAACCCCTCACGGCTGGCCTGTTGCCACACAGCCCGGCGCAATTGCATATCCCTTTGTAGGACAGAACAATTGAGGCACGAAGGCGGTTGGGAACTATAGCGGCGATTTGAATAAAAATCCATCACTACCAAAGCCCGAATCCCACGGACTCTAAGGATTTTTTAAGCTGACTCAGTCTCTGTCATTCCCTTTACTGTATCAACCTGTTCCGGTTCTTCTTTACGGGTGTTGCGATTCACATTGCTGCTGAACCGTTTCGCCATCACTCGCTCGGCTTCTATGCCTTCCAGGTTCAACGCTTTTGCGACACTATAAATTGTCAACGCGGTTTGGTCGGCATCTGCACTCGCAGCCGGCTGAGTGCCATTTAGCAATTCGATCAACGGGCCCACTTTGATTTTCAATTACCGCAATTGATCGTACATGTCCATATCGCTTTTAATCTCCTTAAAATCGCCGGCTTGCGGCAAAAACCCCCGTGTTCCGATGCTAAGTCTCGGATCTAACGGGCAAACAGCCTGTTATGTTCCAAGGCACGTAATATGCTAATTAGTTCCGGTGGCGGGTCGACCAGAAAATGAAGATTTGCCCGTAATGCATTCACGAGCTCAGACTCTTGAGTAAACTTCTTCAGCGCCACCGTTTTGTTGAATAAATTTTCCATTCAATAGCTCCTCTTAAATAAAGGTGATTGGCATACTGCATCTTTTGCCAAGGCCGAACGGTAAAAAAGGACTGTTGTAAGACGACAAAAAACGGCAAAGTATAAAATTAATAACGAAAGGTGTGTTATATGCTGCATTTACTAAAAATCCATCTGCCTTTAGCGCGTAATACGCTACCAAGACGATAGTTTCGCCTGGGGTATAAGCGAGTGACACCTGCGAATGAACCCGCGAGGTCGACCTGAACCCCTTATGTCCACAAGTAAATAATGAGCGGCCCCGTTTTTTTACTAGTTTGCCTATTCTAATGACAGGCTTAGCTTCTGTTTCCGATAGGTGAACCACCACAGCTATTGAGGCTTGTCGCGAAGATAGTCCTATATTGATACCAAACAGCCTCGCCCGTTTAGTGGGTAAGGGTATAACGGCTAAATCAGAGGAAATGCAGCGTAATTGCCCGGCAATCCGACAAGTATATCCAATTGACTCATGTAACAAGGTAGTTGTGATTTTCGGAACAATGCCAGGCCTTTGCCGAATTTAAAATCGAACCTAATGTGCTTTGCTGTTATTAACCCCCGATAAACTTAAACATTGCAAGGCGAAAAACCATCCTTTAAACTCCGCGTTCATTGATTGAACGCTACCCTGCAAGCCCTCAGCAGAGGGTTAGAACCTGCATTCCAATTAGCCACACTGCTTGAATGATATAAGTGCATAAGTGAACACGAAATGTTAACTGACGAACTTCGCTATAAACTGCTAAAAGCGTTGGAGAAAAATCCAAACGTAAGCCAGCGAGCCATAGCAAAAGAGCTCGGTATAAGTTTGGGCAAAGTAAATTATTGTATAAATGCTTTATTAGAAGTAGGTTGGATTAAGGCTCGGAATTTTAAGAATAGCCAAAATAAGCTCGGCTATGCTTACCTGGTAACTCCAACTGGTATTGAAGCTAAAGCGAAAGTAACTCAGCGATTCTTACAAATAAAAATCGAAGAATATGCCAACCTAGAGGCTGAGATACAGGCTATGCGAGCGGAATTAAGCGATTTTGACGCTGAAATAGCGTCCTCGGAGATAAATTATAAATTATGAAAGTTTTAACAATTTTTGGTACTCGCCCTGAGGCCATTAAAATGGCTCCTTTAGTTAAATCACTGAAAAACGATAGTGACATCGATGCCAAAGTCTGCGTAACTGCACAGCACCGCGAAATGCTTGACCAAGTATTGGATTTGTTCGAAATTAAACCCGACTATGATTTGAATATCATGAAGGCGGGGCAAGATCTATACGATATTACTAGCCGTATCTTGTTAGAGCTAAAGTCGGTGTTAGTTGAGTTTAAGCCAGACTGGGTACTGGTACATGGCGACACCTCTACCACCTTTGCTGCGTCCCTGGCCGCCTTTTATCAGCAAATCAAAGTAGGGCACGTAGAGGCTGGGCTTCGCACTGGTAATTTGTTATCCCCTTGGCCGGAAGAAGCCAACCGGAAGTTGACTGGTGTACTTACGGCTAAACATTTCGCACCAACAGCCACCAGTAAGGCAAACTTAATTAAAGAAAATGTACCCGATGATAGTGTTGTAATTACCGGAAATACTGTAATCGACGCATTGTTTGATGTTCGTGATAATATCCTCAGCCGAGAGGATGTTAATAAGGAACTATCTACCCAGTTTGGCTGGATAGGCGTACCCTATGTACTTGTCACTGGCCACCGACGTGAAAGTTTTGGTGGTGGCTTCGAGCGTATCTGTCAAGCGATTCATGACATAGCAAAAGCCTATCCAAATTATAAAATAATTTACCCAGTTCACTTGAATCCTAATGTTCGCGAGCCAGTAAACCGCCTATTATCAGATGTGAGCAATGTTCAACTTATTGAGCCGCAAGAGTATTTGCCTTTTGTGTACCTGATGAATAACGCACACATTATATTGACTGACTCCGGTGGCATACAGGAAGAAGCTCCTTCACTAGGCAAGCCTGTTCTGGTTATGCGAGATACAACGGAGCGCCCAGAGGCTGTAGAGGCAGGGACAGTTAAACTTGTAGGTACAGACGTGCAGGCAATTGTGAGTGAAGTTTCAAAGCTTATTGAAGATAAAACTCATTACGAGGCGATGTCTTTAGCGCACAACCCCTATGGGGATGGCGAAGCCTGCGCACGCATTATTTCTGCATTAAAAGCTACTAAAATTTAATAATAGGAAGTTACATGGCATTTAAAACAATATCGGTGATTGGCTTAGGTTATATTGGATTACCCACAGCAGCAGTATTTGCTTCACGCAAAGTAAATGTTATTGGTGTTGACGTTAACCAAAAGGCAGTGGATACGATCAATAAGGGTGAGATTCATATCGTCGAGCCAGACCTTGATATGGTTGTTCATGCTGCTGTAACAGAAGGTTACCTTAAGGCAACCATAACCCCAGAGCCTGCTGATGCTTTTTTAATAGCAGTGCCAACGCCGTTTAAGGGTGACAACCATGAGCCTGACCTTTCTTACATAGAATCTGCTTCAAAAGCAATTGCGCCAGTACTTAAAAAAGGCGACTTGGTGATTTTGGAATCCACATCGCCAGTGGGCGCAACGGAACAAGTGGCAGAATGGTTGGCGGCAGCTCGCCCGGACTTAACATTTCCGCAAACGGCCGGTGAAGAATCTGACATTCGAGTAGCGCACTGCCCAGAGCGAGTGTTGCCTGGCAAAGTATTGGAAGAACTGGTCAGCAACGACAGAGTGATTGGTGGTATGACATCAAAATGTACAGAGCAGGCATCTGCTTTGTACAAAATCTTTGTGAAAGGCGAATGCGTGGCGACAAATGCCCGTACCGCTGAAATGGCAAAACTAACGGAAAATAGTTTCCGTGACGTCAACATCGCCTTTGCAAATGAACTTTCAATTATTTGCGATAAATTAGACATTAATGTCTGGGAATTGATTTCTCTTGCTAATCGACACCCGCGTGTAAACATTCTACAGCCTGGTCCTGGAGTGGGTGGCCACTGTATTGCTGTAGACCCGTGGTTTATTGTAAGCAAAACTCCGGGTGAAGCTCGTTTGATTAGAGCAGCCCGGGAGGTGAATGATGGTAAGCCTGAGTGGGTGATCGAAAAATACAAGGAGTTGCTTAGCACCTTGCTTCTCGCTAATCCTAGTCTAGCAGCAAAGGACGTAATAGTGAGCTGTTATGGTTTGGCTTTTAAGGCGGATATTGACGATGTAAGGGAGAGCGCTGCTCTTAAAATAGCGAAGGCCGTTAAGGTGATACACCCAGGCGAGGTGTATGCGGTAGAGCCTAATATTCAAGGAGATGTATCTGGTCTTCGTAATTTAGATCTTCAATCCGCAATAGAAAAAGCACACTTACACATTCTATTAGTTGAGCATGCGCAATTTAAAGGCGAATGCCCCGACTCTAAATATTTGATTGATACAAAAGGTTTATGGTGCTAATGCATGGGTAGGCAAGCATTATTGATAGCAAACTATGCATCTCCTTCTATCGGTGGGATAGAGCGTTCACTTGATGCAATTGCACAGACTTTAGCAGACCAAGGGTGGTTTGTTACAATATTATGTACTAAGCATGATCCGGCGCTTCGAGATTTTGAAGTTTTAGCGAAGGATGTTGAAATTCGGCGTTTAGATATGGCAAATACTAAAGTTCCGATAATTAGATTGCTCCGCCAAATAAGAGTTTTTAAAAAGTTCTTGGAAACCGTTGAAATCGGTTCTAATTCTTACGATATTGTGATTACAAGATCTTTGAGCGCAGCCACGGCTTGTCGATATGCTGACGTCAGCCATTTGCATGTATTCTCTACAACTTCAGAAATGGAAAGAAAAGGACTATCAAAATCAGACGGGAGCGGGTGGGGAGTGTATCGTTTCGTTAAAAGTATTTTGATGTATTCATATTCAAAGTATTCATCAATACTTGAGGCTAAATTGCTTTCCTACAATAAAGCTAAAACTTTTGTTTTTAGCCGGATGATGTTGCGAGAGCTTACCAGGCTTCATTGCTTGGCTGATAGTCTACCGCGAGTGCTTTCCCCAGGTTACGATGAGGAATTATTTGGCATCGAAAAGAAACGGGTGGGAAAGTCTTTTAAGCGAAAGCAACTTTTATATGTAGGTAGATTAGCTCCTGAAAAAAACTTGGAGCACCTTTTTCAAGCTTTTTCTCGTGTTGACTTAAAGGCTGAGCTAATACTCGTGGGAGATGGCCCTGCTGAACTCGAACTTAGAGCATTAGCCAAAAAGTTAGAAATTGATGATAGAGTTGTATTTGCGGGTCGTGCAAGTAAAAGTCTAGCTGGTATGTACTCATCTGCATTGTTTACCATATTGCCCACATTCTATGAGTCATTTGGTCAAGTTTACTTGGAGTCTATGGCATGTGGAACACCAATTATAGGTATTAAAAGTGGTATTGGTGTCGCTACAGCGGCAGACGAGATTATATTGCATGGCGAAAATGGTTTTCTTGTTGAAGATAAATCAATTGCTGGGTTAGCAGAGACTTTGGAAATGGCTTTGCTCGTTGATGCTGCTCGGTACGAAAAAATGTGCCTTAAATCTAGTCAGATAGTTGCTCAAAAATATGGTTGGGGCAACTTTTGCAAGAAATTACTCAACGTTGGTGCTGAATGAGTAAGGCTTCATTTAATCAGGGCGTTCGCTGGTTGGCAATTCTTTCTCTGGTCGCAATACCAGTTAACTACTTGAGAACTTGGATGTTTTCTAACTCTATTAGTGGTGCTGAATTAGTTGCGTCATTTGCTGTTCTAATGATGATTACTCAAGGGGCTATAACGTTTCTGGTGATAGGTGGTGGCGCTTCAGTTGCAAAAGTATATGTTGAGTTGGAAGAGGAGCAGCAGCTGGCTTTCTTTTCTAGTTTTTTAGTCATTAATTTTCTGCTATTGGTAATTGTTCTTCTGTTAATTTCTATGATATCTAGTCGAATTGACTTTTTATCTGGAATTGGTCAAGGCTATAGCTTATTTCAGATTTTGGTGCTTATTTTCCTTTCATCAATGTCAGCAATTGGAATTGCATTTCAACTAGCACAAAAAAAATATGTATATTTTTCAGTGTTGTCGAACCTCTGGGCGTACATATCTTTCTTTGCTTCGATCATATTATTCTTGGGCGTATGGGAGAATGATGATTTTATATTTTATGCTTATGTTGCCTATGGTTTAGTCTCTTTTACTGTATTTTCCTGGAGTTTTAGGTATGAGCTGAAGCTGAATACAGTTTCGTTTTCGATTTTATGGAAGAAAAGAGAGGATTTAGTTCCGACATATGTTAATAGCATCAGTTCTTATCTATTCCTGTATTTCGACCAAATTATAGTTTTGTCAAGGGTTGGATCGTTGCAGCTCGCGGCGTATTTTTTGGCTTCTCAAATTGGTATGTTGATTCGGTATATACCAGATAAGCTTGCTCTGTTGTATATGCCTGATTTCTCAACCGATATTAGCGCTAAAAGAACAGATAAGATTGTTGAAAGATACCATCGCTTTGGTAGGTATGTGACGGCATATTCGCTCGTGGTTTTTTGTGGGCTTTTACTTGGCGCAGACTTTATACCTTATATTTTTGGTGAGTGGGTCACAGGTTATATTTCGATTATAATTTTGTTTTCGCTAGCTAGCTCAGTTAGCGTGCTTGGTGGAATAAATAGTACTTTAATTATTGCAGCAGGTGCAGCAAGAATATTTTTATTTTCTAATGTTCTTTTGGTCTCTATCCAAATCATTGCTGCACTTCTATTAGTGTCTGAATATGGAGTGCTAGGGGTAGTGTTAAGCAGAGTTTTTGTAGCTATCCTAGGGCAAGTAATGAATTTGTTTATCATCAGAAGGTTGTTTCTTAGTGACTTTAATTATGGTGCTTATTACTATTTATTTTTTATTTTAATTGTGTTTGTTTGTATTTTAGAGCTCCTTGAGATCGGTTCGCCAAAGCTAATATGTTTCGTACTGGCTATTATTTCAATTGCTCGTTTGTGGTTTTTAAGGAGGTCAAATGCTCTTAGCTAGAAAAATAGCTGTAGCTAGAAATATGTTCATTTATATTGTTAAAACTGTTCTCAGCGTGGGGCATAGGTTGCTCGTATCTATTGCAGATTTATTACCACCAGATGAGCGGTCCTGTAGGATTAGAGGTAGAATCCATGGGCTTTCAATTGGTGCTGTAGGAGGTAATTTCCAAGTGGCGCAGGGTGTTAGGTTTGAGCATGGCTCGGGTATTAGAATCGGCGACGATGTTTATATAGGAACTGATTCCTGGCTAAGTGGTCTTAGGGGGGGGATTGTCCTTGAAGACCAAGTTATGATTGGACCAAAAGTGACTATGGTTAGCAGTAATCATACGCTAAAACAGGGGAGTTACCGTTTTGGGCCAGGTAAGCCAGGTGCCATTAAAATCGGCTATGGCACTTGGTTAGGCGCTGGAGTTAGGGTCATGGCCGGTATAGAGGTGCCTTCTTCATCTCTAGTTTGCGCAGGCGCTGTTTTGACTAAAACTTTTAGAGAAAGTGGTATATATGGTGGAGTGCCTGCGGGAAAAATAAAGTGAAAAATAAAATGAAGGAATTAGTGCTTTTTGCTGCTCGTCCCCCATACGTAAAGCATTCAAGCCAGACGTTGTATCAAACGCTACTAGGTATATGCAATATGTATCGAGTTACTGGGGGGGCATATTGGAGAGACGAAGCTGCTCGCGTTGCGGCCTTATTGATCAGTACGCAATCTAAAGATGGCGGTTTTGATATAGGTTATGCATTTAATTTTGGGCTCAGGAAGAAGAAGGGTACTAGCTCTACTCCCGAACTTTATAGTGTTGTTGCATTGGTCGACTATAAGACTACTTTTGATACCACAGTAGCAGACCAGAGCATTAAAAAAGGGATTCAGTGGATAAAAGAAAACTCCATTAGGATGCCCGATGATTCATATACTATTCCTTACTGCCCAAAAGCGATTAGAGAAACGGTTGTCATCAATGGTGTATCATTTGCGCTTGGTGCAATCGGTTCATATTTGAGTTGTTTTAAAGATATTTCGGCGGAAGAGCTTTATATTAAATTAGGTCGATTTATAAATAGTAAGATAGAGCTTTGCGAAGGCGAAGAGACTGCTTTCTGGCCTTACTTTGATCAAAAATCGGATATTCCTTCGAAAGAGCTTAAAGATAAAGTCGATTTCTATCACCAGATGCAGCAGATAGAAATGCATACAATAGGCCCTTTAGCGGATAAATTTACCAATAGTACTGCTCTATGGTCTCTGTACGAACATGTCAGATTAAAACAAGATGAATATGGATATATACCGTACGCGAACCATAGCAAGTACTTCGGCGAAAATGCACATCTTTGGGGTCTTGTTTCGTTTGTGACCGCTTCTCTCCGGTTGACCCATATAGCTAAAGACGAAATTATGAAGGACAGAATTAAAAGTTCCGCCGTGAAAACTATGGAGTGGGTAATCGATAAAGGGTGGAATGGAGAGTATTTCTGGGGTGTGGTGAATAAAAACGGAACCCCAGTGGGCTATAAAGGTTATTTACCAAGATCTGATGCATGGGTTTTTAACGCTTTATCTCTGTGCCAAGTAGAGTTAGGGGAAGGACCATGGACACCCCTGTTGGATGTTGTATATAAAAAGCTAGCATCTTGTAATTATTCTGGGCGTGAAAACCATTCTAGAAATCTTAGAACTACAATACTGGCGAATTCAGCAAAAATTATCCGGCAAATTAAGTCATGAAAGCTATCATTTTTACTCATGAATACCCTCCGTTTTTAGGTGGCGCAGGCTCGGTTGCGCGCAATATTTTTGGACAGAGGTGCTGTTTAAATAAGTCTGGAATCGATCTTTTTGTTTTTCATGCAAAGTATTCTGAAGAGGTTATTCAGGAAGGTGAGGCGATATATGCCCGCAGTTTTTTAGGTGACCTATATTCTGTTGTTAAGTTTATCTTTTGCCTGTTTCGATATGACATAATTATTGCAAATGACAAGCGTTACCATAAATTAGGTGCATTTTTAAACTTATTCGGCATGTCGAATAAAGTAATTTACTTTATGCATGGCCAAGAGTTAGAGTCGATCAAGTCAAGTCTTTTTAGGGTTGTTTATAAAAGAGCATTACGATCGGCTAAAAATGTGGTTTTTGTTAGTGAGTTTTTGCGAAGGAAGATTGGAGATGAGCTAGGTAGGGATTATCGAAGTTCCGTATTGCGCAATACTTCCAAATTTGAATCATTTGTTACGACTCCCCTATCTTCTCCTATAAGATCAAAATCACTCTTAACGGTTTCGCGATTAGTTCCACAGAAAGGCCTGTTGCGAATGGTGGATTTATACATCGAGTTAGTGAAATTTTATCCAGAGTTGGAATGGCACATTGTTGGAGATGGACCTTTATTTTCTCAAATTAAAGATGCGACAGCAGGATTGAATGTGACAATGCACGGGGCTTTGCATGGTGAAAGTCTCGCTGCTTTGTATCAACATTGTAGTGTAAACTGGTTGCTATCCGAATATGAGGAATCATTTGGGCTGACATTTCTAGAGTCTGCATCATTTGGAGTCCCGTCTATTGCCTATAGCGGAGATGGCGCTGAAGAGGTTTTGAGGCGTTGCCGTGGGCTTGTTCTTGATTCAAATTCACCAAATAAACATATTGTTAATTCTATTGCATTCTTTTTAGAAAATATGCCTGTGCCAGCTCTTGTTGTTGAGGGTGCGAGTTTTTATTCTTCAGCAGCTATGGTTTCAGAGTTTGTTAAGGCCGTTGGTGATGAGTAGGATACTATCGCTCCCGTTGGCTTTGTGGGTATCAGTTTTGTTGTTTCTAAGCTTGGGTACTTCGTTTTTTTCATTTGAAGTTGCAGGGGCTAGAGTCTACATTTTTGATTTGATTGCAGTATTTCTCTTGCTATATTTTTTGTTGCAATGTGGTAGTGTCAGGCTCAAGGCTTACAATATCCGAATGTTACTTGGGGTCTATTTCTATATCGCCTTGCTTATTTCATTGCCGTTGTTTGTTTCGGTGCTAAATAATGAACAGGTCTCAGGGGTTCTCCTGACATCTGCTCGTTTTTTTCTATTGTCTATACTTATTTTGTTAGCCCCTATACTGGTCTCTGAATCATACGATATTCAATTGGTTTTCTACAACTGTTTGGGGTTTATGATTGCTCTGAATTTTATTTATGGCTTATTGCAGTTGCTAGAGTTTCAAAATGTGATTCCTTATGGGGTGTTACCTCACCATTGGGTGTATTCTGATAATGAATGGTTTAAGTTTGATGATTGGGGCCGTTCGTCAGGCCTTCTAAAAGGACCTAATGAATTGGGCTGGTTTGGCGTTATCGCGTTTAGCTTAGTATTAGCAAAATACATTCAAAAAAGTACACTCCTTAATTTAGTAATGCTTTTGATGGCAGCGTCATTGCCATTTGTGTCCAATTCTCGCAGTGCTATTCTAGGTTTGATTATAGCTTATATAACATCTCTCATTTTAGTTGTGATTTTTTTGTTTGCATCACGTAATAGTTCGCTTAGTCGGATGTATTTTAAGTATTTATTGCTATTTGTGCCTATTGGTGCAGGAGCAGTAGGGATGGCATGGCTGTTTTTCGATTATTTGAAAATTGACCGATTGTGGTCTGGCGTTGTTAGTGTATTGGGCCTAGAAGAAGATACATCGCTAAGTGGAAGGCTTGATATGTGGCAAGGAGTGGTAAGTTTGCTCAATCAAAATAATGGGTGGCTTTTTGGTTTGGGTGTAAATCCTGATTCGTTGTTTGGTGCCGTAGATTCTGGTTGGTTAAGTTACATTGTGAAGGGCGGCTTAGTATTGGCTTTTACATTTTTCATCGTATTGTTAGTTTTATTCATTCAGTCAATTCTCATTTTTCGAAAAACTAGAAAGCCATTTTTTTTAGGTGTCTCATTGGTTTGGGTGGCGGTAATCGTTGGCCTGTTTTTTGTGGAGGTGCAACATTTTTCAAGTATTTTGCTTCTCTATGTGGCGTATTCTATGGTTTTGGCTGATTGTCACAAGAGGGGCTGAACGTGATATTGGTAGTTGGGAATTTTGGTGTAGTTAGTGGTAGGCAGTGCGGTCAAACTGTAAAGACGCAGCAGATTTGTAAGATGTTAGGGAACACTTGGCAAGTGATTGAGTTGAATTCTGAGGAATTCAAGACTAAGCCTATCGCAACTTTATATACCTTAATAGCTTCGATCTTCAAAGCTGACGCTATGGTTATGCTTCCAGCGCAATCTTTACTCCCTTATATGGTTTTATTCTCTTCCATTGTGAAGTTGTTTTCAAAAAAAATTACAGTTTATTCTGTCATTGGGGGTTGGTTGCCAAATTACCTTGAGCGACGAAAGGTTCTAAGGTGGTTGGTTAGAAGGGTTGATGCAATATTGGTTGAGACAAAAGGAATGCAGAAATTATTGCAAAATCAAAGGATTACTTCTCTAGTTGTTCCTAACAGTAAGGATTTTAGTTTAGACGTTGTTAATCAGCTGAAATCGAATATAAATAATGTTGAAGATTTCACCTATTTGAATCAATGTGTGTACATAGGGCGAGTTACCGCTGAGAAAGGAGTAGGCTATGCCTTGGAGGCAGTTGCAGAGTTTAATAAATTGACAAATAGCCGCATTATTTTAGATGTTTTTGGTCCGATCGATATAGAGTATAAGAAAGAATTTGAGAGTCTGCTAGAGAAATATAGTAGCGACGTTAGGTATAAGGGGGTAATTCAGAGCCATGAGGTGCAGCGCCAGATTGGTAAATATGATGCACTTTTGTTTCCTACTTTTTATAAAGGTGAGGGGTTTCCGGGTGTATTAATTGATTCCTTTTCTGCGGGGCTCCCTGTTATTGCTTCAAATTGGGCTTACAATAAAGAATTCATTAAGCATGGAGTGAACGGATTTATCGTTAATGTTAAAGATACTAGTTCTATAGTGGCCGCTTTACTAGAGCTTTATGGAAGTGATTTGAGCTCGATAAAGCGAAGTTGTTTGAATAGTTGTGCAGATTTCCATAGCGATAAAGTAGGTAAAGATATAACTACCATAGTTTATGGTTTATTAAAAGGGTAGGTTTTGTTTTATGAGTAGAAAAATTTCTGTTATTGGGCTGGGGTATGTGGGTTTGCCAGTCGCAGTCTCATTTGGGAAGCGCCACAAAGTAATTGGTTTTGATATATCTAATGCAAGAGTAGATGCCCTTAAGTCTGGGGTTGATTCCACTTTAGAAGTTGAGGCTAGTGAATTGGCGGAAGCTGATATTCTCTTTACTTCGACACCAGGTGACCTCGTAGAGGCAGATTTTCATATCGTAGCCGTTCCAACGCCAATAGATGGCTCAAAAGTTCCTGATTTATCTCCTTTATTAGGAGCCTCTAAAACTGTAGGGTCTGTGTTGAAAGCTGGCGATATAGTTGTGTTTGAATCTACTGTATATCCAGGTGCTACAGAATTTGATTGCATACCTGTTTTGGAGCAGGAGTCTTCATTGAAGGCTGGGGTAGATTTTTTTGTGGGGTACTCTCCTGAGCGAATTAACCCTGGTGATAAGGAGCACTCGTTTGAAAATATTCTAAAGGTCGTATCTGGGCAAAACGAAAACATTGCAAATATTATAGCAGAAACCTACGCTTCGGTCGTTAAAGCCGGTGTATACGTGGCTGAGTCAATTCAAGTTGCGGAAGCGTCTAAAGTTATTGAAAATACACAGCGTGATTTAAATATCGCTCTAATTAACGAGCTGGCAGTTATATTCTCGCATATGGGAATTGATACAGAGTCTGTACTTGAGGCTGCTTCTACAAAATGGAATTTTTTGCCGTTTAAGCCTGGGCTTGTAGGAGGGCACTGCATTGGGGTAGATCCCTATTATTTAACCTATCGTGCTAAGCAATTTGGATACTATCCTTCAGTAATAAGTGCAGGGCGACGAGTTAACGATAATATGTCAGCTCATGTTACAGGCCTACTTACAAAGGAAATGATAAAAAAAGAAATAAATGTGGCTAAAAGTAGGGTATTGGTACTGGGAATAACATTTAAAGAAGATTGCCCTGATCTTAGAAACACTAAAGTCGTCGATGTAGTCAATCATCTTAAAGAGCTAAACATAGCAGTGGATGTTTACGACCCTTGGGTATCGCCCCATGATGTTGAAGAAGAGTTAAGAATTGGGGCTTTACAGTCATTGAAGGGGCAAGAAGGCATGTACGATGCTGTGTTAATTGCTGTTCGTCACAAGCAGTTTCTTGAAATGAGCTCGTCGAAAATCAAGACTTTATTGAAGCCTATATCTGTTCTAATGGATTTGAAATCTGTATTGCCGAAAAATGAAGTAAATGTAATTAGGCTGTAGTGAAAGTGAAAAGAATAGCAATCCTGTCCTTCTACTATAGTCCAGACCTTAGCGCAGGGTCGTTCCGAACCCGGGCTTTGGTCGAATGTTTACTGAAGATGCAAGATGTAAAAATTGATGTTATCACGACTTTTCCTAACCGTTATGCGAGCTATAGTGCAAGTGGCTTTGAACTTGAGTCGCATGGCCGCTTAACGGTAAAGCGTATAGCTCTGCCATATCATAAGAGTGGGATGATAGATCAAGCAAAATCTTTTTCTGTGTTTGCTTCTCTGGCGCTGAAGTATCTGAAAGGGAAAGAATATGACTTGATATACGCGACTAGTTCCAGGCTATTGACGGCTTGTCTAGGGGCTCTAATTAGCCGTATGAAACGAGTACCTCTGTATCTTGATATTAGAGATATTTTTGTAGATACCATTTCTGATGTGCTTCCGCGTAAAGTAACTTTTTTTATGTTGCCTGTGTTTAAAATGTTGGAGAAATTCGCGGTAAGTAGTGCCGTTAGGATTAACTTGGTGTCGGAGGGGTTTGGAGGGTACTTTAAATCTAGATATGATGATTTAGATTTGACGTTCCATACGAATGGAATTGATGAGCTTTTTATCAAGGATACAGTTCATTCTAAGGGTCAGAAGGAAGGCCCTGTAAATATTTTATATGCTGGTAATATGGGAGAAGGGCAGGGGCTTCACATAATTGTTCCAGCGATTGCTAAAAAACTTGAAGGCAGGGCAGTATTTAGGTTGATAGGTGATGGTGGGCGTAAAGATTTATTAAAAGAGCATCTTAGTAAGCATAGAGTGAAAAATGTAGAGCTACTTCCCCCTATATCGCGAGAGAAACTGTTGGTTGAATATGAAGAGGCAGACGTGTTGTTTCTGCACTTAAATGATATACCCGCATTTGAAAAAGTTCTTCCCTCGAAGCTCTTTGAGTATGCTGCGCTAGGTAAGCCAATATTAGCTGGTGTAGGTGGTTATGCTGCTGAGTTTTTGAAATCTGAAGTCGATAATTGTTCTGTATTTCCGCCCGGTAACTCAGAGGCTGGAGCGAAAGGATTGGACGCGTTGACGTTAGGCACATTTGAGCGCGCAGAGTTCAAAAATAAATATTCTAGGGATAAAATAATGTCTGTTATGGCAAAAGACGTATTGGAATGTGCTGTTTCTAAAGGTCCAATTGTATGAATGTTCTGGTGACTGGTGCTAATGGGTTCCTTGGACAGGCTTTAATCAAGCAGCTGGTTTCACAAAGGAATATTCACGCTCGCACCTTAACCCGAAAGCCAATTGATGCTGGCCAGTTAGACTCATTTGTAGGTGAGTTGGACGATATCGAATTACTAAGCAATGCGGTTAATGGAATGGAAAGCATTATTCACTGTGCCGCGCGAGCCCATGTTATGGAAGACTCCAGTGAAAACCCATTGGATGAATATCGCATTACTAACGTTAAAGGCAGTATTGCTTTAGCAAATGCTGCCATTCAGAGTGGTGTAAAGCGGTTCATTTACATCAGCTCTATTAAGGTTAATGGTGGGAGTACATCTGACGAAAACGCTTTTACCCCTTTCGATACTGCAAGCCCTGAAGATTACTACGGCCAGTCTAAATACGAAGCCGAAGAAGCACTCAAGGAATTAGTTCGGGAAAGCGATATGGAACTCGTGATTATTCGCCCGCCTCTTGTTTACGGGCCAGGAGTAAAGGGGAATTTCGCCAGTTTACTCAAGCTTAGCGCAAAGCCGCTTCCACTCCCTTTAGGCGCAATTAATAACTCACGCAGTTTGGTTGCTTTAGATAACCTTGTAGATTTAATCATGACATGTATTGGCCATGAGAATGCAGCTGGTAAAACCTTTTTAGTCAGTGATGATGAAGATGTGTCTACCTCTGAATTGCTAAATAAGATTGGGGCTGCAATGGGCAAAAAGTTATTGCTGCTTCCTGTGCCAAAGTGGTTAATGCTGGGGCCAGCAAAGCTGCTGGGCCAATCAGGTGCAGTAGAGCGGTTGTTTGGTTCACTCCGGGTTGATATTTCCTTTACTAAAGAGCAGCTATCTTGGGTCCCGCCAGTTTCTATGGACGAACAGCTCAAAAGTACCATTGCCGCAATGTATAAAGAGAAAAAGTGATGCTTCGAATTTTTGATTTTTTATTTTCTGTAATAGGTCTGGTAATAGGCTTTCCTGTTTTTGTAGTGCTGATCATTATCGGCTTATTTGATACTGGGTCTCCCATTTTTATACAAGAGCGTGTTGGGCGTAATAAAAAAGCATTTAAGCTCATTAAATTCAGAACCATGAGTGTCGATACCGCATCCGTTGCAAGTCATTTGGCTTCAAGCGCGTCTATCACCAAGTTTGGAGGCATTTTACGTAAAACAAAGCTCGACGAACTACCGCAACTTTGGAATGTCTTTAAAGGCGAAATGAGCTTGGTGGGGCCAAGGCCGAATCTTTATAACCAAGAAGAACTAATTGCAGAACGTGAATCTCGTGGCGTTTATGGCGTTCGCCCTGGCATTACGGGCTTGGCACAAATTAATGAAATCGACATGTCCACCCCTAAATTGTTAGCAGAGACCGATGCCGCTATGCTGCATAACCTGACATTAAAGACCTATTTTTATTATATTTTCGCTACTGTTGTCGGGAAGGGCAGTGGTGATCGGGTAAAGTACTGAAGGATAGATGTTGAAAAAGAAACTAACCCGTGGTTATTTGCGGCTTCGCCGTAGCCACAAAAGATGGATTATGGTGGCTGCAGACTGCTTAATGGTGCCTTTTGCGCTATGGGCTTCTTTGGCGTTGAGAATGGGGGATTTTTGGCCTGAATACTTATTAAATCAGTTTTGGTGGCTGTTCCCTGTTATTGTTCCCATTTCTGTGTTCTCTTTTGCCCGCTTAGGGCTTTACCGAGCCATAGTGCGATTTATTGGCAGTAAAGCTTTGTGGGCCATTGTTCAGGGCTCAGTGTTTATGGCTCTGGTGTTATGGAGCATGGTGTTTCTTTCACGTGAACCTGGGTTCCCTCGGTCAATTCCGATTATATTTGCAATGGTATTGTTGGCGTTTGTTGGTGGTAGCCGCTTATGGGTGCGCTGGTTATTCCAGTGGATAAACTCCAATTTTGTGGGTAAAGAGCCGGTTGCCATTTATGGTGCGGGTCAATCGGGTATGGAGTTAGTCACGGCTTTACAGAAGGGCAGTCAATTTATTCCGGTTGCTTTCTTTGATGATAATCCGCAGCTTTGGAAGCATTCTGTACATGGAATTAGGGTGTATTCGCCTAAATATGTTGAAGAAGCTTTGCAAGAATTAAAAGTAAAACGCGTTTTGTTAGCTGTGCCGCAAGCCACCAAGAAAGAACGTAAACGTATTTTGGATAGGTTAGAGCCTTTCCCTGTGCATGTGCAAACCATCCCCGCATTCCCAGATCTGATAGCAGGTAAAGCGACTTTTGATCAACTTCAAGAAGTTGAACTAGAAGATTTGCTCGGGCGAGATCCCATTCCACCGAATCCTGAACTATTTGAAAAGTGCATAAAGGGGAAGACGGTTCTGGTTACCGGTGGTGGCGGGTCAATTGGCTCAGAGCTGTGTCGGCAAATAATTACCGCGCAACCTGCCGTACTTATAGTTTATGAGCAAAGCGAGTTCGCGCTTTATGCAATAGAGCAGGAATTGACTAAACGTATTATTGAACAAGGCTTTTCTACCCAATTGGTGCCATTGTTGGGAAGTATCGGTAACGAACAGCGCGTACAGGCGTTGTTTGAACTCTACAAACCCCACACGGTATACCATGCTGCGGCCTATAAACATGTGCCAATAGTAGAACTTAATGTTTTTGAAGGTATTCGCAATAATGTTCTGGGCACTAAAGTAGTGGCCGAAACAGCTCATATAAACGGTTGTGAGCACTTTGTACTTGTTTCTACCGATAAGGCGGTGAGGCCTACTAACGTAATGGGCGCTACCAAACGTATGGCAGAGCAGGTTGTACAGCAACTCGCAGTACATTCGACTACTGTGTTTAGTATGGTGCGATTCGGTAACGTACTGGGTTCTTCGGGCTCAGTTGTGCCTTTGTTTCGTAAACAAATTGCAGCGGGTGGGCCTGTTACGGTTACACACCCAGATATAACACGATTTTTTATGACGATACCCGAAGCGTCGCAGTTAGTGATACAAGCTGGCGCTATGGCAGAAGGTGGTGACGTATTTGTACTCGATATGGGCGAACCCGTTAAAATTGTCGATTTAGCATCACGTATGATAGAGCTCAGCGGGTACGATGTTAAAAACGACGCTAACCCTTATGGTGATATTGCAATTGAATTTTCTGGGTTACGCCCAGGAGAGAAGCTGTATGAAGAGCTTTTAATAGGCGATAATGTTACCGGCACAGAACACAGTAAAATTTTGCGCGCTAATGAAGTGTGCGTGAATGTAGAACAGTTGGTCGCTGCGCTTGACAAAATTACAGAGGCTGAGCGAAGTCAGGATTCTAAACTCGCGCGCAAAACACTTCAGCAAGTGGTTAGTGGCTTTCAACCGAGTTCAGGCGATATCGATTTATTAGCGAGTGTTCAATAAGTTGAATTGGTCTAACTCAGGTAGAACGCATCTGTAAAACAGTAGCTAGCGTTGCTGCTAACAGAATGGGGACCATAGCCACTTGCCAGGCTGCTAAATCAGAACTTAGTGCCAGTTGACTGATAATCTGTTGCCCAATATTGAATATCAACGCAACTAATATGCCCATGAATATTCTGGCGCTCATGGATGAGCTGCGTAGTGGCCCAAATATGAACGTGATTCCCAACCAAACTAGTGTGATAGCCAGGAGCGGTTGCAGGTATTTCTGCCAAAGTTTAAGCGCATAGTTTTTACTGGCCAGGCCTTGGCTGGCTAAATAGCGCTGATATTGTTTAAGCTTCTGTATCGATAAATTCAGGTTTTCGTTGTTTTTCATCAACAGCAGTTCAGCGGTCAGGTGTGTATGCCAGGTGAGGGTCTCTGCAGTTTGTGGGTTGCTCCCGGTTTCACCGTTTCCTGAACTTAGCTCTATTGTCCAGGTTCCGGGCGCGGTCGGTGTGATTTTTTTGAAATCCTTTCTAGCAACATCACTCAGGTCACCTAAGGTCTGTAAATAGAAACCTTGCTGAATAACGCCACTTTGATCGATGGCGCTGAAAAAATAGTAAGTATCATTTTCTTTGTGCCATACGCCGTACTCGTTTGAGTCAGCGGAAACTGAAAGGTCTTTCAATTCCTTGGCTTTCAGTTCATAGCTCGGGGCGATGGTTTCCCCAAAAATAAAAAACAAACAAAGCCACAGAATGGGGGCGACTATAATGTGGCGTATCAGTTTTGTTTTTGAAAAACCGGCGTTCTCCAGTATGACAAATTCCAAGTGAGTCGCCATTTGTCCACAGGCAAACAATACACCAATTAAAATGATATAAGGAGAATAGAGATAGATTCGGGTCGGGGTGTTCAGCAGTACATATTGAATTGCCAGGCTTTCGGAGTAATTGTTACCCACTTCATACGTTAATTCGCTGAGTACAGCCAATGAAAAATCGATAATTCCAACTGCTACCAATGTAACCAGAATGGCGACAAATAAGGTTTTGAAAATGTGGCGTTGAATAATGCTCATAAGCGTGCGCTTTCAGATTTTCGTGTTACCCGCGTTTTAAAGGTGGGTTCCGTTAGTTTGTAGTAGGTTAAACCTATGGCTAAGAAAATAAGGTGAACCCACCAATAGATTTGCCAGTAGTCGGCATTACCCCTGAAAACGGGTCTTATACTCGCGCTTAACAACGTTGTGAATACAGCATACAGCAAAATACTGGGCAGCAGCATATTGAAGCGGCCTTCTCTGGGGTTAGCGCGGGAAAAAATTATTGCTAATACGGCGAGTGTCAACATGATTGGCGGGTAGCTGACCCGTGCGATAAATTCAGTCGTCTCCCACCGCCGTCCCGTTTCAAGTAATTCCCGGTTATTCATTGCCTTCGACTGCGCACGGTAAATCTGCGGTGAAGGGTCACTGATTGCGAACGCATAGGTCGCAAAGGTCGATTGGCTGTTCTTTTCCGTATTTTCGCGGGCCTCCAGGTGTATGCCTTTGTTAAGCTGGAAATATCGCCGGCCGGTGGCATCATCCGTAATTAATTTTGCAGATTCAGCCCACAGGTACGTATTCTGCGCTGGGTTTGCGAAGAAAACATGACTTAACAAGGTGCTTTCTGTTTTATTGCGCACAAACAAAACCGTGCCTGTCTTTTTATCGATCGTATTGAATTCACCTGCCTGAACCAATTCAAATGGATTTTTTTCTGCGATCGATCTTTGCAGCTGCACCACTTTTTTATTGTAATGCGGAGCGACATAAAGCTCTGAAAACCAAAGCAGACCCGTGCCTATGGCGCCCGCCAATAAAAGGATTTTTAATACAGTCTTATAGGGTACACCGGATGCAAATATGGCCGTCATTTCGTTGGTGCCGTAAAGGCTGCTCAGTGTTAGTATGCAAGCCAAGAAAAAGCCCAATGGCACTACATCAACCAAATAGGCCGGTATGCTGTAGGCCAGTAATAAGAACAAATCTGAAATAACCGCAGTGCTGTCCGTTTTTTCGATAATACGGATGAATTTGTTCGAAGTTACAAGGAGCAGGGTAATTAACGTAATCGCAACGGTGCTGCTAAATATTTGTCTTAACAGATACCTAGTTAATATGTTCATTTTTATCAACCCTAAAACTCTGGCTCAGCATGGGTGCAGCAATAAAGAAGAGTATGAATGGCCCCATCCAAAAAAACAGATACGATTCGAAGAAATTCATCACAATAAACAAGCACAGGCTGAAAAAGGTAAACGTTTCCACAAAGGAATTATGTTGGCGGGCTTTAACAAGTAAATTCGCTAACGGGTATAGGGCTAAAATCAACCCAAGTAACCCATAACTCAACGTTAATTCAATAAACGAATTGTGGAAATGGCCAAACTGTTTTTTTATGTGTTCAGGAAGCTTCGCTGAGCTGTGAATAATGTATTGACGTACACCGCCACCGTGCCCGATAAGCGGCTTTTGTTCGATCCATTCCAGCGCAGCGAACCAGGTATTTATGCGAATACCGATACTGCTGTAAGGAATGTTATCCCAATCTCTGTTCATAATGGCGCTGAGTGTTTCGTTTTCGTATTTAAACCGATCAATATTCTTATGGTTAGCGTGCAGAAGAGTGGAAGCCAGAATGAGAAAAACGACAATTGTAACAATGATATTTCTGGTCTGGTGTTCCGGTTTCCGGATGAGCTTGATTATGACGTTCGCAAATAAGTAAAGTGCACAGAAGAGTAGGCCTAAAAAGGCTGCCCGGGTCTGTGTGCCAAACAATACAAGCATTGATACGATGAGTATGGCAAGCATCAGCGCTATATAGAGTAGTCTCGCTTTGCCCGAAAATGCAGTCGCGTAATTAAGTGCAGCCAGTGCCCCAATAATGCTAATGGAGAAAAACAATGCGACGTGTTGGGCATTTAGTAAATTGAAGTCTATGCGTTGGCCATTAAACAGTAGTGTTACTGTTCGTCCCAGATTTGGGTCTTGCAGGCAGCCAAATAACAGCCCCACAAAACCAACGAGCAAGAATAGGGCGATGGTGCGTTTGTTTGCACCCAGCCACCAGGCAACAGGAATAAACAGATAGATTCTGGCCAGTACATCAAACTTAGAAAATTGAACCGCAATTTCCGAGTCCGTCAAGTAGTTAATGCCGAAAAAGACCAACGGTGCAACGATTGCAAGTAACCATAATTGAATGAACCGGTGTTTACATAATTCTGCCCAGTTTGTCACCAGCGGGTAGAGGAATAGTAACGTGAAGATGGCTTCCGGCCAGCGGTTTACGCTTGATGGTGTCCATAACTTAATAAACGCCGACGTAAATAATGCGAGTATTGCTAACCAGGCAACTAAATTTGGGCCACGTTGGTATCGCGTTGGAAAGTAATAATTAACGTCGGTATGAAATCTCATAAAGTCCCGTGAATGAATTTACTTCAGCAGCTGAATAGTTTGTTTATCCAAAAGTATTCAGTGAGTCTAGTTAAATGAATAAAAGTCGCACAGTGCCTGCCATTGAATCTTATTGCCGTCTGCTTTTATGTTGGTATGGCCAAGTGCCAATTTTTGACTCCCGGCAATAGGTATGGGTTTTGGTTTTGGCTGATTTGAACGCCGGACATTAGTCTGGTTGCGCATTGCCATAGCCTTAAACCATAAATCATCGGCTTTCGGTGCAAGTTTAAGATACTGTTCTTCATTGCCCGTATCAGCATGCAGGGCATTTACCGGGTAAAGGGTTCCACCGTAGCCAATTGCAAGGGTGTTTTTGGAGCTTTCGCCGGGTTTGCAGGTTTTCCACTCGCTGTAAGGTTGCACTTTCCCATTTGAATTATAGGTAATCGTTCGGCATTCATGGCCCACGATGTCGGTTGGGTAAGTCAGATGATCTTGCCATAGTCGTTCCAACCAGTTTGCAGGGTACATCAGGTCGTCGTCGGCAGTAATTATAACGTGATTTGGGTACTCAACTAAGGCAAAAACTAATTTGCGATGCGAACTGGTGCCTTTCCGATATTGTATGTCAAACCGTGGACCAACTAATTCGGATAGCCGGTGCGGTACCTGGGTTTTTAGGTCTGTGTTCAGCCAAAGTACAATTTTTTCGGCACTTTTATTCTGTAGTAACAGGCTTCGAATTGTGATGTCAACTATAGACAACCGGCTGGGAATGGTGGTTAATGAAATTATGGCAGGAATGACGTTGCCCTGAGTCTGCAGGGTTTGAAAGGCTGAGGCTTTTAAATTTCGTAATTTAAACTGCCGGTAGAATGACCCAGGGTATTCTTTAAGTTTCATCGTCTATTTGTGCCAGTTAAAAAGTGATTTTACGGGTGTAGCAACAATGGATGCAAGTTAAAGCATTAGGCTAAAAAGTGAAATCGCTGAGTAACTGTTATTCAAGGTTATTTGAATTACTGAGCAAGTGAAGTTAAAGCCATTTGTTATTTTGGGAGTATTTCTGTAAAAATGCCGCGCACCTGTTTGGTCGCGGCAGCGTTACTTATCAGGGTGAAAATTCTAACCCGATCAGTTTGGTCGAATCGCAACGCGGATTAACGCAACGAACAGCCCCAGAAAACCTGCCAGAACGGTTGCCGCAATAGCAATGAGTTTACGGTTTGGTTTTTCAGCATCTGCCGGAATGTACGCGCGCGTGTTATCGCTGACAAAGGAAATGGAGGCTTGGTCTATCTCGAATTTATCGATAGCACCCAGTTGGCCTTTTACACTTTCTGCGCTGAGTGTCTGTGCCAAACCCTCTTGATCGTAGCTAACAATAATGCTGCCTAACTTGGGTTCCGCTTGTTCAATATAGGCGAGTTCTGCGGTTAAAACGCGGGTGCCCTTTAAATATAAATCGTCACTGCTGCCGGTCCATTGCGCGGAATCGTTAATATTTAACGATTTGGCTATCGCCAGCGCTTTGGTGAATTCAGCAATTTGCGCGGCTTTTGCCGCCAGCGCGGCATCTTTCAGCTGCACCAACTGATTGGCAAGCTGTTGTTTTTGAATGGCTCTGGCACCGTTGATGTCATTGATGTAGTCGCGGGTCGTTTTTTCAGTGGCCAGTTTAAGCAGGCCATTCAACAATGTTTGGCCTTCCTGAGGGTTGGCGGTCAATAAGCTGTATGAAATCTGGTCTATTTCTGAGGTGGTATCTTTCAATTCAGGTAAAAAATCAAACTCGGCAGGTGCGATTCGAATATTGGCAGCCACATTACGGATTTGGGTAAACTGTTCTGCTTCGGTTAAAGGCGCGCCATCGTTGCCGGTCAGTAGGTTGTTTTCCGTCAGTACCTTTTCAATCAGATCGCGGGACTTCAGGTTTTTAAGGAAGTCAGACAATATTTTTTGGCGATCAAGTTCGATATAGGGTTGCCCTAAAAGAGGAGCCAACTCTGCATTGGAGGGTTTGTCGAACATTGCTTCAACGCGGTATTGTTTAGGAATGAGTAACGCAATACAAACGCCAACAACAGCGCCTAAAAGAGTAAAAATGGCGATAAGCTTCCACTGTACTAGCAGGTTGCGTATTAATTGCCCTAAATCAATTTCGTCGTTGTCCATTGGGCGGAAATGAGCCAGATCCGTTGTCGTTCCAGTATTCTGCATGTTCATAAATTCTGTAATGTCAGTTAATTGATTAATCGGCCAAGTTTACCACGGCGAGTAAGTGACTTATATATGTTCGTTTGTCGGCCTAATAGCAATGCGTATTAAAGCCAAAAAAATCGCCAAAAAGCCAGCGAGAACAGTACCAGCCACGGCGATGAGCTTTTTATTGGGTTTTATGGGGCTTCGTGGTGCTATAGGTTCAAGCGTGATATTTTTGAACGTCGTTTCAGGGAACGTTTCGGGTACTGTCTGTAAAGCGGATAATTTTTGGTTTAACTCATCGAAACGATCAATGTAAATCGTGTCATTCTCGCGGATTTTTAACGCGGCTATTTCAGGGTCATTCTTCAGGTTTTGAATATCTTGCTTAATCTGGTCGTAGCTACTGATAAAGGGTGTATCGTCTTTTCGGGATCTTAACCGTTGAATTTCAGCCGATAGAATCCTGGAACCTTGGAAATAAAGTGGGCTAGCCTTTGTTGTTTCACCTAGTTCATTGGTGATTTGGCTGGGTTGCCTATTAGGTCGCAAATCATCCCAGGTGACGGGTTCTACAATATTTAATGACTTTGCTGTCGCTAATGCTTCTTCCAGTGCAATGATGCGATTTTCTCTTGTTTCTTTGGCATTGGTAAGCAAAGTGGTGAGTTGCTGTTCTAATTGTGCAATTTTTAAGTCGTTTGCTTCCTCCATGCGCTGGATTTTAGCTTTTCGGGCAGTCTCAGCTGCAGAAGTTAGGTTTTCTAAATCCAGTTTTAATTGCTTGATTTGCTGTGATTTTGCCTTTACTACCGTTAATTCAAATTCTTGCAAAGCACGGGTGTTGGCCGTATCAAGCAGTTGATTCATGAAGTTCGTTATTTCTGTGGGATACTGTGATTCTGCTGATATTTTAATGTCTCGCAGTGGTGCCAACTCATCTTTAGACGTTTGATTGTATTCATGGTCAAGTCGCTCAATTTTCAATGATTTTTGAAAATCTAAAAAACTGACTTCCAGGTTAAATTCTGGAGTATTTTCGCTTAATTTAGCGGGCAATGAGCTCATTTTGTAGGCGGTTTTTTGAACTTCAGAATTGGAGAGTTGAACGAGCAAGTTACTAAAGGTAATCCCTGGGCTTACAGGAATGAGGTTTTGTTCGGTCGCACTGCCAAGTTGCTGCTGAGTCGGTAATGAAATGATGCTATTGACTTGATATATTTTAGGCAAGCTTAGCGCGACAAATACACTTGCTATAGCGCCAACAGCCGTAACACTTGATATGAGTTTCCATTCATTAATTAGATTGCGTATGAGTTGCCCTAAATCTATTTCGTCATTGGGAGCCGGTCTTAAATGAGCGAGGTCCTGTTGTGAATTCTGCATCACCGAGTGATTCATCCTTAGGTATTCTCTTGTGTAATTCGGGAAAAGTTTGATATCTAACAATACTAGCGTAAAAGGTGCCCTACACAACATGCCAATTTTCAATTAAAGCTGTATTATTGGCACCCATTATTTCAACCTGCTCGTTAATTGTACATAAAGGAACGAAAATGGATCTTACCTGCTTTAAAGCCTATGACATCCGTGGTGAGCTGGGCACCGAGCTGAATACAGACATCGCCTACCGGATTGGCCGCGCTTTTGCCGCGTTCTTAAAGCCTAAGAAAGTCGTTGTGGGCTGGGATGTTCGTGAAACCTCCCCAGAATTAAAAGATGCCTTCGCAAAGGGTGTGCTGGATTTTGGCGCAGATGTGGTTGATTTGGGCTTATGTGGTACGGAAGAAGTCTATTTTGGCACCAAGTTCCTGAATGCCGATGGTGGATGTATGGTCACCGCCAGTCACAACCCAATTAATTACAACGGTATGAAAATGGTTCGCGATGAAGCTAAGCCAATTTCAGCCGATACTGGTTTGGCCGATATCCGTAAAATGGCCGAAACTGAGAGTTATGGTGAAAAGGCTGCGGTTCCAGGTACGTTAACCCAAATCGATAACCGCGCGGCCTATGTAGAGCATCTGATGACTTACATTGAAGTAGCGGGCCTGAAGCCCATGAAAGTCGTGGTTAATGCGGGCAATGGGGCGGCCGGGCCAACGCTGGACGCTATTGAGGCTGCCTTGAAGGCAAAAGGGGCGCCGATCGAGTTTATTAAGCTGAACCACGAGCCCGATGCAACCTTCCCGAACGGTATTCCGAATCCGTTACTGCACGAGCAGCAGCCTGTCACCGGCAAAGCGGTAAAAGAGAACGGGGCTGATATCGGTATTGCATGGGATGGTGATTTCGACCGCTGCTTTCTGTGGGATGAAGATGCTAACTTCATTGAAGGTTACTATATTGTTGGTCTGTTGGCTGAAGCCTTTTTGGTCCAGAAGCCTGGCGCTAAAATTGTTTACGACCCGCGTTTAACCTGGAATACGGTTGAAATTGTGGAAGCTTCCGGTGGGGTGCCGATTCAGTCTGTTTCTGGTCATGCATTCATTAAAGAACGCATGCGCAAAGAAGACGCAGTTTACGGCGGTGAAATGAGTGCCCACCATTATTTTAAGGACTTCGCCTACGCCGACAGCGGTATGATCCCATGGCTGTTAGTGATCGATTTGTTGAGCCGTAAGCAAACCTCGTTGAAAGCGCTAGTTGAAGAGCGTATGGCAAAGTTCCCAAGCCCAGGTGAAATTAACAGTAAGGTCGCCGACGCTGATGAAGCCATGGCACGGGTATATGAAGCTTACAAGGCCGACGCAATTAATGAAGACCGTACCGATGGTCTTTCATTGGAGTTTGCAGAGTGGCGCTTTAATTTGCGTAAGTCGAATACAGAACCTGTTATTCGCTTAAATGTTGAGACTCGCGCGAACAAAGAGTTGATGGAAGAGAAAACCCAGGATTTGCTGGCGTTGATTCGCCAGTAAGCTTGTATCGGTTGTGATGAAAAAGCAGGGTCTTACGATCCTGCTTTTTTTGTATGTGATCTGCTAAAGTGCTTGGCAGTCGGTAATCCCCCAAAATTGATTTTTTATGTGGTTTGAGAGATGAAACTAAACGAAATCTGGCATTCGGCGATTGTGTCACGACGGTTGTCGAAACTTGATACGAGCACTCTGCATTCACTTACTGCCAAAGAACTACCTGTAGTCGTTTCATTTACGTCAATACCATCCCGGTTTCACTTAAATCATTTGACCGTAAGAAGTATCTTATCTGGATCGGTATTGCCGGAAAAAATTGTATTGTGGTTACACGAGTCTCATGAAGGCAAACTTCCGAATAGCCTGACGTCTTTGGTTGGTCCGCGGTTCAGTATTCAGTTTGTTCCTCAGGACAGTCCACATCTGAAACTGGTTAGAAGCCTTCAAGCGTTCCCTGACAAAGTTGTGGTGACCTGTGATGATGACCTGTTATATGAGTCTGCTTGGTTACGGTCCCTTTATGATGATCATCTTAAGTACCCCAATGAAATTATTGCTCATGAATGTCGATCCATTGTTTATGACGATAAAGGGCGTGTTTTACCTTATAGCTATTGGTATCGCGAAACTTTACCTGGCGCATCTTATGACGCCTTAATGCCACTGGGTTTTGGAGGTGTTTTATACCCGCAAAATTGCTTTCATAGCGATGTTTGCGATGAAAGCCGATACCTGCAATTAACCCCGAAAGCGGATGATTTGTGGTTTAAAATGATGTCTTTTTTACACGGTACCCGTTCCCGTGTAGCGTCCAAGCCGTGTACGACGCCGACTAAGATATTGAACTCTCAGGCCGTTAATTTGCGGGATGCCAATATTGGCCAAGATGGAAATAGACGACAATGGGATGTTTTGGCCGAATTCTATGGTATTCAACCCTTTACGGCTTTTTCTGTGGATGAACAAAGCGAATCCGATAGTCACCAAAGCAGCGAGGTACCGATTGATGCTGTTATTACCTGGGTGGACGGTGAAGACCCAAAACATGCTGAAAAGCTCAAAAACTATCTGATCGAGCAGGATATGGAGCGACCTGCGTCTGCGCCCGCAACTCGTTACAATGACCGAGGCGAAATCAGCTTTTGCGTGGCTTCAATTTTAAAACATGCGCCCTGGATCAGGACAATATTTATCGTGACTGACCAGCAAACGCCCCATTTGATGCAGTGGATCGAGCGAACTCCATTTTCTGAACGGGTTAAACTAATTGATCATATGGATGTGTTCCAAGGGCATGATCAGCATTTGCCGACCTTTAATACGCGCTCCATTAGTGCGGCTTTGTGGCGCATTCCCGGTTTGGCGGAGCACTTTCTCTATTTAAACGATGATTTCTTTTTTATAAAAAAAACGAAACCAACGGATTTTTTCGTGGAGGACAAAGTCGTGCTGCGCGGAGGTTGGAGTCGTTGGGCATCACTGGAAAATTGGGTGAAAAAACGGAAGTCTAATTGGCAAGCCGTGCTAGCGAAAAGCAAGCAGTCCTCTCGTCCGGGGTTCAAACAAGCACAGCGTTTGTCAGCTAATTTAGCGGGTTTTTCGAATCGTTGGTTTAAACTGGAGCACAACCCGCACCCAATTCGTAAATCTCGCTTACGACATTTCGCTGAAGATAATGCTGAATTGTTTGACCGGCAACTGAGTCACCGTTTTCGCTCCGAAGAGCAGTATCTTTTGGAAAGCCTGTCTGCGCATTTAGAGCTGGCAGCAGGTAATGCTATTATCGACAATTCGCTCCATGCGTTTCAACTGACGCCAGAAAAATATCGACGTAAACAAATTAAATGGAAGTTAAAAGCGGCTAAAAAAGATAAGGCTGCCGCGTTTGCTTGCATACAGAATATCGACAAAACAACCGCGCGCTCAGAAGAGCTTATTTTTACCTGGTTAAAGAATCAGATAGGAACATTGGTCGCTAGGAATAAAACCTAATTGCATAATGGCTGTTACCAAGGTGGGCTCGAGCCTCTCCTTGATAAATATTGATAAATTAAGCTTGAGTGTCCAACCTGGCATACAAAAAGATCATCGCCTTGAGCGCATCCTCACAATGCGTTGCACTGAGCCCTTCGGTGTCCATAATCCAACGACGTTGTTCGTCTAAATCTAAGCTGTCGATGTTCTCATAAAGGTCATATTCGCTGATCAGATCGTAATCACATTCGCGGCCATAAGCGTCAAACATCAAATCCAGGCAGTATTGGGCTAAAACCGGATCCTGACAGTAGAGTTCACCGCTTTCAAAGTCGAGATCCCATTCTTTAAGGATATCGAGGACCGATTCACCTTTGTCCAATAAATCTTGTAAAGGCGGGGCATCCGGGTTGTAGCTGCCCATTTCAAAGTCGATCAGCCAGTCTTCTTCAGGGCGGACCAGGATAGACTTGTATTGTCCATCCGGTAGCGACCAAGCAATGGCGTACGGATAGCCGGTTTCGACGTCGGTGACTTCAAAGGTGATAAAGGTTGGTATGGTCATAGTGTGTCGCAAAGGTTAATTCGCGGGTATTTTCGCACAGTTTTTTTGTGGCGGCGAATATCCGGTCAGGTCGTTACACTTATGGTATCTTTTGCCAAAATCACAAAGGGGAGCACTATGTCAGACGAACAGGAACGCATTGCGCGTGATTTTTATGCGCGGGACCCAGAAGAGCAGGCGGCATTTCTGGAGAATACCTGGTGTAATCATTGCCAGCAGGTTGATTTGGGTATGACAGAACCTGTTGAATATGAGTTCTTGGGCCGGATTTTCGTGGAAGGCAAATGCGCTGTTTGTGGTGAACCTTCGATCACCGAAGTGGTTGAAGATGAAGAAGACGATGCATGACACCATTAAACATCGTTTATGAAGATGACAGTCTATTGGTAGTTGATAAGCCCGCTGGGCTGTTGATGCATCCCTCGTGGCTCGATAAGCGCGAAACCGACACATTGGCAGGTCGTGTAAAGGAATATCTGAGTATCAGTGGTGATAATGTTAAGGTGCATACCGTACATCGCTTAGATCGGCCGACGTCGGGTTTGGTGGTCATCAGTAAGGACGCGATTGTGGCTCGAACACTGTCAGAGCAGTTTGTAAGTGGGGATGTTAAGAAAACTTACTGGGCGATATGCCGTGGGTTCGCGCCAGAACAGGGCCTCATAGATTATCCGCTCATTGAGGAGCACGACAAAATAGCCGATAAATTCGCAGCATCTGATAAGCCTGCGCAGGAAGCACGGACTCAGTTTCACCGCTTGGGCATTGCCGAGCTATCCTTACCTGTCAGTAAATACAACAAAATGCGCCTATCATGGCTGGAGTGCCAGCCGTTCACTGGGCGTAAGCATCAGATTCGCCGGCACTTAAAACACATTCGCCACCCCATTATTGGCGATACTCGACATGGCTGCCGACACCATAACAAAGAATGTGCAGCAGAGCTGGGCATCACATCGTTAGCCTTAAGGGCGGTAAAACTGGAATTTACCCATCCGGTTACCGATTTTCCTTTGAAGCTTGAGGCACCTTTGGATGAGCGTTGGCAGGCGTGGTTTGAGACCCTGGGCTGGGTTCGGGAATGCTAATAAAGTAGAAAAATAGAAGAAGCGAATGGACAATAAACCGTTAGATTTAAAGTTGGTACTGCGCTCGTTGTTCCCCCATTTGTGGGCGTTCAAAGGTCGCGTATTGATCGCCTTGTTCTTTCTGGTGTGTGCGAAAATAGTCTGGGTGGCGATGCCCTGGGCGATGAAACATATTGTCGATTCGCTGGACAGCGGCTTGCATCAGGCCATCGCTGTGCCATTCATGTTTTTATTTGCTTATGGCTTTTTCAGATTTGGCTCGGTGGCATTCTCAGAGATTCGGGATGCGATTTTTTCTCGGGTGACGGAACGGGCCATGCGGTTGGCATCTTTGCAAGTGTTTGAACATTTACACAAAATGGATTTGGAATTCCACCTGAGTCGACAGACTGGCGGAATCAGTCGAGATATTGATCGCGGTACAAATGGTATACATTTTTTGCTCCGTTTCATGGTGTTTAATATTTTCCCGACCTTATTGGAACTGGTCATGGTGGCGTCCATTTTGGTGGTCGCGTTTAACATCTGGTTTGCGTTGATAACTCTTTTTGCGGTTATCACCTTCATTACGTTCACTGTCATCACTACAGAATGGCGCAACCGGTTTGTGCGCGAAGCCAATACACTCGATAGTAAATCCAATACCCGTGCAATCGATTCATTGTTGAATTATGAAACGGTTAAGTATTTCGGCAACGAAGCTTGGGAAGCGGAACAGTTCGATGAAAATCTCGCAAGTTGGGAGTCAGCACGGTTAAAAAACCGTATGTCGTTGCTGGCACTGAATACGGGGCAAGCCGCCATTATCGCCATGGCGTTAACTAGTATGATGATTATGGCTTCGTTTGACGTCGTTGCCGGTGAGATTACGCTGGGTGATTTGGTCATGATCAATGCCTATACCATACAGATTTTCTTACCTTTGAATTTTCTTGGTTTTGTGTATCGCGAAATACGCCGCGCCTTAACGGATATCGAAAACCTGTTTTCGTTACTCACGAAAACGCCCAAAATTGAAGATGAAGTCGATGCTTCAGAATTGCTTGTGACACAGGGTTTCGTTGAGTTCGATGAGGTTAGTTTTGGGTATCACGCTGACCGGAGTATTTTAAAGAACGTCTCGTTTTCCATTCAGCCCGGTGAAAAAGTAGCCCTGGTCGGCGGTAGCGGAGCAGGGAAGTCAACATTGGGGCGGTTACTATTTCGCTTCTACGATGTGGATCAGGGTGATGTGCGTATAGACGGCCAGTCGATACGCAAAGTCACGCAGCAATCATTGCGAAAGGCCATTGGGGTTGTTCCGCAAGATACGGTGCTGTTTAACGACACTATATTTAACAATGTGCGTTATGGCCGGCCATCGGCGAGTGACGAAGAGGTATGGCAAGCGATAGAGCTCGCTCATTTGGCGTCTTTTATTCAGTCGCTGCCAGATAAGGAGCATACCCTGGTGGGCGAACGCGGTCTCAAGGTATCCGGTGGCGAAAAGCAACGCATCGCCATAGCCCGAGTGTTGCTGAAAAACCCACCGATTTTACTGTTTGATGAGGCGACGTCTGCCCTGGACAGCCACTCTGAACACGCCATTCTGCAAGCGATGAATGAAGTGTCTGAAAGCCGAACGACGATTGTCATTGCGCATCGATTATCGACGGTTATTGATGCCGACCAGATCATAGTGGTGAACGACGGCCAGATCGTAGAGCAGGGCACTTTTAGTGGATTGTTGGCGAACGACGGGCATTTTGCGGCCATGTGGCGCCGGCAACAATCCGACTTGCGGGAGCAATAAACCTCCTGACGCATTGCTTTCGGATAGCGGAAATCCCCGTTGTTAGCTTAAGTCGCCTGGATTTTCGGTGATCAACGGCTGTCAAGTCGTTCTTTTTTAACCAGTCGACCCTCTGATTCTCGCGCTCATTAATTTCCTTAGGCTGCTCAGGCCCCTGACTTCGGCAGTTCACGCCGGCTGTTCACGAAATATTCCACTGCGCTATGTTCTATATTTAGCGGTACCGGTTGAGTGAATACCCTCAATTCGGCATTCTCGTACCAAGGCACTATGGTTCCCGGACTCAATCGGAGTAAGGTTAACAACATGACAACTCAAACAATAAAAACCAGTCATACCGGTTCATTGCTCATTATTCAGCTGGATCGACCCGCTGCGTTAAATGCGCTGAATCTCGATATGCTGAAGCAATTAAAGACGATTCTGGTCGACGCCTTCGCCGACGACCAAGTGAATTCTATTTGGTTGGAAAGCAGCACTGAAAAAGCATTTTGTGCCGGTGGCGACGTAAAAGCGCTGGTGCAGGATATTGATCAACACGCGTTGGCGATCGAACGATCGGCGATTGGTAAAACCTACTTTTCGCTCGAATATGGTATAGATCTGCTCATTGAACAAAGCCCAAAACCCATTGTCGTGTATGCCCAAGGCATCACCTTTGGCGGCGGTTGGGGGCTGTTCGCAGGGGCGAATTTGCGGCTGGCCGGTCCAGGGGCCCGTTTTTCGATGCCGGAAATACAGATCGGATTTTACCCAGACGTTGGCGCGGCCAACTTCTTACAGAAAACGGATTGGAAAATCGGCACCTTTGTGGGGTTGTCGGGTGTGGTGCTCAGCGCAAAAGAGGCTATGGCGTTGGATTATGTCGATAGTTTGGTGACAACGGACTATACCGACACGTTGAAACAGCAGCTTGTGGAAGGTATTGATGTTATTGAACTGGATATCGATTCGGCGGAACCCGGTATAGACGATATTCACGGTCATTGGCACGAAGCCATGGCGTTGCTGCCCGATGACGCGGCACTGAATGACTGGATTAACATAGCCGAACAACATCCCGAGTTTGAACCGTTTATGCGGGCTGAACAGAATTGGCAAACGGGTTCTCCCTGGTCTGTTGCATTTACTTGGCATTATTTTCAGCGGTTGCGGCATGCCAGTCGCGCAAAAGCCCTGGAATTGGACACCAAAGTCGGTGCATTTTTTTGTACCCATGATGATTTTTATGAAGGTGTTCACGCCAAGCTTATCGATAAAAACCGTTCACCGAACTGGCTGTATCCACATGTGGAGTCGGTGCCATTGGACGACATTCTAAAAGCGATTGACTGAAAAGAGAGTGATATGGAATTAACTTCAAAACACATTGTGGTGACCGGAGCAGCTCGCGGCCTCGGATACGCTATTGCGGAGTTCCTGCTGCGCAAGGGGGCGTTGGTTTCGGTTGTTGATATTGATGAAAATGCAGTGCGTGACGCTGAACAAAAATTGCTGCCACTGGGTCAGGTAAAAGGGTACGTTTGCAATGTTGCCAGCGAATCCTCCGTTGAGTCTCTGTTCGATCAGTTAAAACAGGATTACAAAGAGCTCGATGGCATCGTGAATAACGCAGGCATTTTGCGTGACGGTTTGTTGATCAAAGAAAAAGATGGGCAACAAAGCAAGATGTCGTTGGCGCAATGGCAGTCCGTTATCGATGTAAATTTAACCGGTGTCTTTCTGTGCGGGCGTGAAGCGGCCAGTTGGATGGTGGCCGACAAAAATCCTGGCGTTATTGTTAATATCAGCTCTATTTCGCGGGCTGGCAATATCGGTCAAACCAATTACGCAGCAGCGAAAGCTGGTGTGACAGCCATGACCGTGACTTGGGCGAAAGAGCTCGCTCGCTATGGTATTCGCGTAGCCGACATTGCACCCGGATTTATCGAAACCGAAATGACGGCAAGCATGAAAGAGGAAGCCAAAGCACGGGCGACCAGCTTGGTGCCCCTAAAACGCTGGGGTCAACCGAATAACATCGCACAGGCGGTCACCTTTATTTTAGAAAACGATTATTTTTCAGGACGTACGCTGGAAGTTGATGCAGCGCTACGTTTGTAGACAAAACAAGAAGAGAGACGCAAATGACAGACGTAGTGATAGTCGCCGCCAAACGAACACCGATGGGTGGTTTTCAAGGTGCATTGAGTAGCGTAACAGCCACCGATTTAGGCGCCAACGCAATTGCAGCCAGTATCGCCGCTGGTGGTATTAAACCGAGTGATATCGAAGAAGTCTACATGGGCTGTGTGTTGCCCGCCGGGCTCAAGCAGGCACCGGCGAGGCAGGCTGCCTTAGGTGCTCAGTTGCCAGAATCGGTTCCCTGTACCACGGTGAACAAAGTATGCGGCTCTGGCATGAAAGCCGTCATGATGGCCGCGAGTCAAATCAAGGCAGGGGAAATTTCTGCAGCTGTCGCGGGCGGTATGGAGTCAATGTCGAATGCCCCTTACCTGATGGATAAGGCTCGTGGCGGTTACCGAATGGGTCACCAGTCCGTTTACGATCATATGTTTCTGGATGGCCTGGAAGATGCCTACGATGGCAATGCCATGGGAGTGCACGCACAACGCACAGCGAACGAACGAGACATCAGCCGTGAACAGATGGACGACTATGCGTTGGAAAGCTTAAGACGGGCTAATGAGGCAATCGCCAACGGCTATTTTACTCAAGAAATTAGTCCGGTGACCGTAGCATCACGACGTGGTGATTTTGTCGTCGATGTCGACGAACAACCTGGTTTGGCCAAACCGGATAAGATTCCGCAGCTGCGCCCGGCGTTTGCGAAAGACGGTACTATTACCGCCGCAAATGCGAGCTCTATTAGTGACGGTGCCGCCGCTCTGGTCGTCATGAGTCGCGAAAAAGCCGATCAGTTAGGCCTGACCGTTTTGGCCACTATCAGAAGTTACGCGTCGCATGCGTCCACACCCAGTGAGTTTACCTGCGCACCCATTGGTGCCATGCGCAAGGCGCTGGCAAGCGCAGAATGGCAAACCAATGAAATTGAGTTGGCAGAAATCAACGAAGCTTTCGCAATGGTGACCATGATGGGGATGAACGATCTGGGCTTCCAACATGGCATCACAAACATCAGTGGTGGTGCGTGCGCGTTGGGTCATCCACTAGGGTGTTCCGGTGCCCGGATTATCGTGACATTGCTGCACAACATGATTCGCTTGGACAAGAAAAAGGGGTTAGCGGCGTTGTGCATCGGTGGTGGTGAAGGTACCGCGATCTGTATCGAACGGGCGTAATTGATTCGTTTAACGGTTTAAAGTCATTAGCGCATGCGTATTGAGCAGGTGTCGAGGAAAATACGAACGGCACTTGCTTAAGCTTGTTTAGCTTGGAAATTGGCATATCGAGAGCACCTGTAACCTGGTTCAAATGTAAGATCCTCTCTGCGAGGAACCAATCCGGCCCAAAGATTAGGATTCGGTTCTTAACCAAAGGATTTCTTGGAGGGTTTTTCTTTCCAAGGGGAGATCCCCTTGATCCGGCCTTCACCAGAGGTGAAGTCGTTAAAATCGAATCGAAGCCCATTTGGGCTTCGCTTTTAATCGATTTTAACCCCCCTTTTTCGCCCGCTTTGGTTTTCAGCCCTGCCTGCCACTTTCTTCGAACGGTCGCTTGAGCGTACATCCTTGCACGCGCGGCGCTTTCAAGGGCATCCATGACCTTGAATCCGTTGCGACGTGTCCGTCATGTCAGCCAAAGCAGATGCGACGATTCAGTTATTTACGCTAACACCGCTGAAATCGAATTTTGCGATTCGTTTTTAAAATCGAAAATACAACGAGTGGTGCTGTTTTTTCTCGACTTTCAAACGACCACAAAAAAGCAATTTGTGTGTTGTTCAAGCATGAATGCTTGCACAAGTGGGCTGGAAATGGCGTCCCGACGTTTCGGTGAACGTCATGAACGATCTGTTGAAAACGATATTGAGAAGTGTGATCAGTCGTTTGCGGCGGCGGTTGAGATTGCTAAGCCACTTAAGTTGAATGAATCGATCTCAGCAGCGTTAAACTCAGCAACGATTTTTGCAAGGTTGTTCTCTATACTGCACCATTCCATACCATCCTTATTTCGACGGAACTTAAATGACAGCCCTTTCTGTTTCAACCGACCCAGCCAAACTCGATATTGATTTCATTTACCAATTCTTAAGCACTGAAGCTCGCTGGTGTTTGGGGATTCCACGCACAGTGGTTGAAAAAGCTCTTAACAACAGTCTTTGTTTTGGGGTCTACGATGACAATGTTCAGGTTGGTTTTGCCCGGGTGGTAACAGACTATGCCACCTTTGGGAATCTGGTGGACGTATTCGTAATCCCAGATCGGCGCGGGCAGGGTATTGCTCGAATGTTGCTCGACGCCGTGGTGACGCACCCGGATTTATTCGGTTTGCGTCGGTTTACGCTGGCAACATCCGATAAGCATGAGTTGTATCGGAAGTTCGGCTTTACCGAACTCGGGCGCCCGGAGATCTTTATGGAGATTTTCAGATCGGATGTTTACAAAGATTCCTGAAACGTTTTTGAGTAATGACCATTAAGTTTGTCGTTAGAAGAAGTGCACTAGGTTCCGGGCGAGTTCTGCCGGTGAAAGTCTGCTACCTGTGCAAATAAACCGGGCGCCTGCGTAGCAGAGACGCCCAAGTCAGATGATCAGAACGTTACCACGGTTAAATCATTCTGGATGTGGATACGGCTCGGTTGCAGATTAAACAGATAGGGTTGAAAGTGGCCTTCGGTACGTGCGAAATAGAGACGAATAGGTTGTTGTTTTAATCGTTGCGATGCAATTAATGCAACCAACCCAAATTCCGTTTCGTGATAACCATTCTTCCACAAATGCTGTTTCGCACCGCCGTTGGCACTCATCCAAACGCCGCCGTATTTTTTATCGACAAAATTGTTCAACCACATCTGATAAACGTCAGGTAAATACCGACTGTAGTCTGGATTGTCCAATGCCAGTGTTGCTGTCGCTTGGGTTAATTCAGCAAATTCCCACCAGCTGCTGCTGTTACTTTGAATCTGATTGCCCCATTGACTGTAACCTTGAGGATGCTCACGAAAGCGGATCGCTTGTTGAATAATTTTTTCGATGCCGTCGGTACCGATTCGCTGGTAACGCTCGTCGTCCAACAACTGTCCGGCGATGTAAATCATCCAATAGGTTTTCACACTGTGGCCGAAATCGTTGTGGCGCTCACCAGGGTCATTAAATTCGCCGTTGACGAGTTGCCCGGCAAAGCGGTTACGGTCCTCGATATGAAATTTATCCAACATCGCCTCGACGATAAAACGGATATCCGCTGCCCATTCTTTTTGCATGGCATCCGGCAGGTGGGGAAACACCAATAGCATGTAGGCGTTGAGTTGATCCAATTGCGCGACCAATTCTTGATTCTTGGCATCGCCGGGCATCTGATCTTCCAGCGTCCAAGCCAACATGGTTTTTTCTTTATTTACGTATTGTGTCACGATGTGATTTTTTAGTAGTTCTATTTTGTCGAGCAGTGCCGCGTCACCGGTTAAGTAAAATGCCATGGCTAAACCGACTTGCGCATAGGCCAAGTCTTGCGATGTTCTTTGTGCCGGACGGTATACCGCCTTACCTTCGCGGAGGATGGTAGCCACAGAGCCGGTATCTTCAAAACGAGACAGTAATTCGGTTAACCCTTTTTGCATGGCCGCATAGGCCTGTTTGTTTCCCGTCACATTGAACAGCACACCATAGGCATAAACTTGCCGGGATAACATGCGGGTATAGTTATTCGGTAAACCTTCGGCAATCCAGGGAGCGCGCAACTCGCGACAAAGGTCGGTGATATCCGGCAACTCTCCATCGTTACAGCGTGAGCTGCTGAATTCCAATGCCGTGTCTGTTCCCCAGAATTTCCACAGATCTTGGTTGGCATAATCGAGCCACACGGACTCCTCTGGCAGGTCTGCAATCGCTTGTTCGGTCGGGTAGTCTTCAAGGGTTGTAATGCCAGATTTCACCGGTTTCAGAAACGCCAGTGCGTTGTTGTCTTTCTGAGTGTCATCAATACGCTGGAAAATGAATTCGCCAAAAGTGGTTCGTCTGATTTGCATATAAGGGGAGCCGTCGGTTCGCGCTATGGTTTGCGAATCGTCGGTAAAGCGGAATGTCTGTGCTGTCAGATCATCGTCGTCTTGAGAAAGGTTGTCTAATTTGACTTGAATGGCCGACGAAGATGTCGTCACGATCTGAATATCAATAATGTCGCCATCGACACTGGCTTGCCAATGTCCCTGTGACCATTGGGCGGCCAATGCCGGCAAAGTGGGTAGCCAAAACAACAATATAAGCAGGGCTCTGTTCATGGTGCGTTCCTTCAAATAATGGTTATTAACTCAAGACTATCAAAGAGGCGTTGATTTGAAGTGGCGGAATCTGATCAAGGTCTAGTCTGAGCCAGTCAACCGTGAAAGATCGAATAGTTGATGTAAATCAATTAAATACAAATGATAATTATTTGCATTTAGGTTGAGTAATCCTTAAAATCGCCAATCATTATTCATTGAAGAGGTTTGTCAGAGTGAGATTACGTTCCCTGTCTCGAGTTATTTTGGGTGTTGCTGCAACAGGTGTATTTGCACTGCAAATGGCCAATGCTGAGGTCAATGTTTATTCGTCTCGCCAGGAAGCGCTAATCAAGCCCTTGCTGGATAAATTTACCGAGCAAACCGGTACCAAGGTTAATCTGATCACCGGTGGTGACGACGCGTTGATTACCCGACTGGAAACTGAAGGGTCAAAATCACCGGCGGATTTGTTGATTACCGCGGACGCTGGTCGTTTACATCGCGCAAAAGAAGCCGGTGTATTGCAGGTGCTCAACAGCGCTGTCGTGAATGAACGAGTGCCACAGAATATGCGTGACACCGACGGCTATTGGGCTGGGTTGACCATGCGTGCACGACCGATTTTTTATGTGAAAGGGCAGGTTGATCCTGCGAACTTGTCGACCTATGAAGCTTTGACGGATTCAGCGTTTGCCGGTCGAATCTGCATCCGGTCTTCAAGCAACATCTATAACCAATCTTTAATCGCGTCTATGATTGAAGCAGAAGGTGAAGCCAAGGCTGAAGCGTTTGCCAAGGGCTTGGTAGCAAACCTTGCTCGACCACCAGCCGGTGGGGATACCGACCAGCTTAAGGCTGCAGCTGCTGGTTTGTGTGATATTGCCATTGCCAATACATATTACTTTGGGCGTCTTACGAATTCAGAAAAAGCGGCTGATCGCGAAGTGGCCGAAAAGCTGGCTGTGTTTTGGCCAAACCAAAACGATCGTGGCACGCATGTCAATGTCAGCGGCGTGGGTCTGACCGCAGCGTCCAAAAACGTTGGTGATGCCACTGCATTGATCGAATTTATGCTCATGGAGGAATCGCAAACCTGGTATTCCGAAGTCAACAATGAATACCCGGTTGTGGAAACGGTTAAGCCGTCTGAAACACTTGCTAGCTGGGGTGCATTCAAAGCAGATGCATTGAACCTCACAGTTTTAGGTGAGAATAACCGCAAGGCCGTTGAGTTGATGGACCGCGCTGGCTGGAAGTGATATTAATTACCTCTGAATAAAACACCCTGCGGGGTGTTTTTGTCGTTGTTGTTTGTGTTTTGAGGTTTTCTTGCAAATTCATCGTTTAGGTCGTCTGTCGTATTTGGCCATCACTACCGCCTTGGTGCTGAGTGTCCCCATTTTGGTGATCGCCGGTTTTTTGTTTACGGGTGCTACCGATGTTTGGGTTCATCTCTGGGAAACGGTGTTGCAGGACTACGTTAAGAACTCGCTGGCGTTAATGTTTGGTGTTGGTATCGGCGTGTTGATGTTAGGCGTGGGTTCCGCCTGGTTGACAAGTTGTTGTGATTTCCCACTTCGCAAGCCGTTAACGCTGCTGCTGCTCATGCCAATGGCGATGCCGGCTTACATTATTGCTTATACCTACACAGGACTGTTGGATTTCGCGGGACCGGTACAGACTGCGATTCGGGATTGGACCGGTTTGCGTTATGGGCAATATTGGTTTCCTGAAATACATTCGCTAACGGGTGCCATGCTGATGCTGTCGTTGGTGTTGTACCCGTATGTGTACTTAATGGCTCGCGCCGCTTTTTTGTCGCAGTCTGCGCATGTGTTGGATGTCAGCCGTTCGTTGGGTTTGCCGCCTGTCCAGGGGTTCTTTAAAGTTGCCTTGCCCATGGCCAGGCCGGCTATTGTTGCGGGATTATCTTTGGCTTTAATGGAAACGCTGGCCGATTATGGCACCGTCCAATATTTTGGTGTTTCAACATTCACAACCGGTATTTTCCGCACTTTCTATGGATTCGGTGACGCGGCTGCTGCCGCGCAATTGTCTGCGGTGTTACTGGGGTTTGTGTTTTTACTGGTGGCCCTGGAAAAGTATTCCCGGCGGCGCATTTCATATTTTTCTAACGCAGAGTTCAATCCCGTATCAAAACGTATGTCATTGACCGGGATCCGCGCTTATGTGAGTACCTTTGCGTGCATGATTCCTGTGCTTTTTGGTTTTTTATTGCCGGCAGGTGTACTGATCCGTTGGTCATTGCTGTCCAACGAGTGGCAGCAATCGTCTTTTGTCGACATTGCTGTTAATTCGTTATCGTTAGCGGCAGCGGCTGCCTTTATTTCTGTTCTATTGGCACTTATTCTCGCGTATGCGGTGCGGTTGCAACCGTTTAAGTTGACTCGATTTTCGGTTCAGCTGACATCACTTGGCTATGCGTTACCCGGCACTATTATTGCGATTGGCGTCATCATTGCTTTTGCGTGGCTAGACCATACCATTGTGCCTGTCTTTGAAAAGCTTTTCAGTGTGGATCTTGGATTATTGTTTTCCGGAACGCTGGTGGCGCTTTTGTTTGCCTACACCATACGGTTCTTAGCGGTATCGTTGGGTTCGGTTCAGAGTGGGCTGAATGCCATTAAACCCAGCCTGGATTCGTCGGCCCGTTTACTCGGGCGTAAACCTTTACAGGTACTGAAGGAAATTCATGTTCCTTTGTTGCGCGGCACGGTACTGACGGCGTTCTTAATCGTGTTTGTTGATGTGTTAAAAGAGTTACCTGGAACCATTATTCTGCGGCCTTTCAACTTCAATACACTGGCGGTGCGAGCTTACGAATTGGCTTCCGACGAGCGCTTGATCGATGCGGCGCCCGCGTCCTTGATGATTGTCCTGGTTGGTTTGATTCCTGTGTTTTTGCTGAACCGTTCTATTACAAAGAGTTAACTAATGAGTCCATCTTTGTCTAAACCAAATCATTTGTTGGTTCAACACGTTGAAGTTCGTTACGGCGATGTGGTTGCCGTGTCGGACGTTAATTTGCAACTGCATGAAGGGGAGATAGGCTGTTTGCTGGGACCCAGTGGTTGCGGGAAATCCACCCTATTGCGGGCGATTGCTGGTTTTGAAAACCTCACCAACGGTAGCATCCATATGGGGGAGGAGTGCTTGTCCGATTCGCAGAAAACCATCGCAGCGGAAAAGCGTGGCATCGGCATGGTTTTTCAAGATATCGCGTTATTTCCGCATTTGACGATTGAACAAAACATAGCCTTCGGTTTGCAAAAGCAATCTGCGAGCGAACGTCACAGCCGTGTTACTCAATTGTTGGATTTGATTGGTCTCAGCGGAATGGAAAAACGGTACCCTAACTCACTCTCTGGCGGTCAACAGCAGCGTGTTGCATTGGCCCGGGCATTGGCGCCTAAGCCTAAGATTTTGTTAATGGATGAACCGTTTTCTGGATTGGATGCCACCTTGAAAGAAACCCTGGTTCCGGAAGTCCGAAATATACTGTTAAAGGAAAATATTACCGCGTTGGTGGTCACGCATGACCAGTTGGAAGCGTTCACCATTGCGGACAAAGTTGCGTTGATGAACCGGGGGCGAATTGAACAGTTTGACACGCCGTATACCATCTACCACCAGCCGCAAACCCGGTTCGTCGCGGACTTCATCGGCCAGGGATACTTTATTCCGGCAACGGTATTGAATGACCGGCAAATCAACACGGATTTGGGGGTGCTTGAGTTGATTCACCCGACCTCTCTTGCCGCCGAAACGCAAGTCGATTTATTAGTCCGCCCAGACGACGTATTGCATGACGATAACAGCGACTTTATGGGCATCATTACTAGCAAACAGTTCAAGGGTACCTTTTTTCAATATCAGGTAACTCTGACGAACGGCAGAAAACTACTGTGCATTGCGTCGAGTCACCATAACCATGGTGTCGGGCAGAGGATTGGTATCCGGCTCGACTTGGATCACTTCGTCATGTTTGCTGCAGAAACAGAGGCAGCGACGTAAGTCTCAGTGACTTCTTAATATTTCTTTAAACGCAATGAGACCAATACAGTGCAGCCTAAAAGAATGGTTGCTGCCAGAAGTGTCATGTTTAAGCCGGCCAAAACAAATAACCAACCGGACAACAGGGTGCCCAACAAGCGACCCAGTGCATTACTCATGTAGTAGAAGCCCACATCGAGCGACACACCGTCATGACGGGCCCAGCTCACTATCAGATAGCTGTGAACGGCGCTGTTAATGGCAAAAAGAAAACCAAACCCCAGCAGTAAAAGTGCGGTTGATGCTGCATTTAAATCGTAAAAGCGATCCAGCAACCATATGATCCCAGTAAGCAAGGTGAGTGGTATTGCTGCCAGCAGCGCCAGTTGGCCACCGTTTATCGTCTGCCATCGTTGAGTGAGTTGTGGCGTGATCCCCTGTACGATCCCATACGCGATAATCCAGAAGGCAAAAAAGCCACCCACCTGAAAATGTGACCAAGAGAATTTCTCACTTAACGTAATGGGTAGTGCGACCACAAACCAAGCATCGCGAGACGCGAACAGAAATAAACGCGCCAGGCTAAGCCAGTTAATCGCGGGGCTGTTTGAAAAAAGTTGGCTGAACTTGGCTTTATTTTTGGAACGTCCTAAATCGCTTTTTAACAAGAGGATGCTGCACACCCCGGTGACAACAATCATTGAGAGCAATGTGACAATCGCCCACCAGAAGCCACACAACCAAAGCAGGAAACCACCGAGAAAAAAACCGACACCCTTAAGTGTGTTTTTGGAACCCGTCAGCGCCGCGACCCATTTAAATAGTTGCCCTTGCGCTTCGGCAGGTACCAGCATTTTAATGCCGGATTTTGCGCTCATTTTGTTCAGGTCTTTGGCAATTCCGCTCAACGCCTGTGCTGCCATTACCCAAGGGACGGTAAGCCAGGCACTGGGCACCAATAAGGCGCCCAGAGCTATGGCTTGTAAACCCAAGCCCAGATTCATGGTTTTATTTAGCCCAAAGCGGGCACCTAACCAACCGCCGACCAGGTTCGTCACTACGCCGAATATTTCATAAAACAGGAAGAGAAACGCAATGGACAGCGCGTCATAACCCAATTGATGAAAATACAGCACGATAAGCATACGCAACGCACCGTCGGTTAGTGTGAACGACCAATAATTCAACATAATCAGGCTGTATTGGCGGATGCTTGGGTTTGCGTTCATTACAGGCTGGCCAGCAAGCGCGTCAGTTCTGCGGTTCGGTTCACGTAGCCCCATTCGTTGTCATACCAAACATAGAGTTTTAATTGGGTTTCGTTGATCACCATGGTAGACAGCGCATCGATAATGGCGCTTCTCGGATCGGTTCGGTAATCAATGCTTACCAATGGGCGTTCTTCGTATCCGAGAATGCCTTCTAATGCTCCTTCGGCGGCTCGCTGCAACGCTTGATTGACCTCAGCTTCTGTAACTGCCTGCTGTAATTCAAATACGCAATCGGTTAACGATGCATTCAGCAATGGAATGCGGACTGCGTGCCCATTTAAACGCCCCTTTAACTCCGGAAAGATGGTAGTAATCGCTTTTGCAGACCCGGTCGTGGTTGGAATCAGGCTCATGCCACAGGCCCGAGCCCGGCGCAGGTCTTTATGCGGAGCGTCAACAATGGTTTGGGTGTTGGTCAAGTCGTGTAACGTCGTCATGGTGCCATGTTTAATGCCGAACGTTTCGTGAATTACTTTAACAACGGGTGCCAAACAGTTGGTGGTGCATGATGCGGCGGTGATAATTTGTTTTTCGGCCGTAACCAAATGATGATTGATGCCCATAACAATATTTGGGATCGAGTCGGACTGCACCGGAGCTGTAACGACGACTTTGGTGTTTTTGTCCCGGTAAGGCTGCAAAGCTTCATCGGTTTTAAACACACCACTGGCTTCAATCACAATATCGCAATTTTCCCATGGTGTATCGGAAAGGACTTTGTGGTTGAATACTTGGGTTGGAAACCCTTTAAATGATAGCAGATTCTCATCGATAACGCTGGCAAAGTGTTCGGCTTTGCCGTGAATGGAGTCAAAATTGTACAGGTGTGACAGCGTATGCACGTCGCCCGCAGGGTCATTGATCATCACGATTTGCACATCATCTTTCTGCAATAAAACCCTGGCTGTCAATCGGCCCATGCGACCGAAACCGTTAATACCCACCTTTAACATGCTTATACTTCCTAAGATTAAAGTCGCTATATTATGACAAAAATATGTCAGATTTGTGAATCTGTGTCATTAGCTGGATGCAGTGCGATGCTCCAGCAAGTGAGTGAAATGAGAGTGCGCATAAAAGGGCTGGAGCTGTTTCAGGGGGTGAGTTCTGGGTGCGCTTTAAACCAGGTGCGGCTAAGGTTACGCATGGCGTGGTTCGACAATTCGCCCGCGTCTGTGAAGGCCAGATTTATATCGTTCGCAACCGGTGCATTGGGATATCGGCTGGAGAAGGTTCGCATGCGGCTGGCGATCGTGTTGATAAAGTCGTCGAAGTCGTATGCTGCATCGACTACGGTATAGGCTTCGTTGCTGAATAAAAGATCGTAAGCCATTTCGGTCAGTCGTTGCCGAGTCTGTGCATCAATATCTCCGACATTGAAATTAAGCTTCGGCAACGGCCAGTGAGCTGCTTTGGTGAACTGATTGATCAGAAATTGCTCATTCGCGGATAGTTCACTGACCAATGACTGATACAGTGGCCAATTATCGCGCGTGATCACGCCGAGTTCGATCAGATCAACCATTTCCCGCGCGATTTGCTTTTGAACAGCTGGTGAGGTCTGTGGAATTAAGTGAGGCATATCGTCGTTGGCCATTTGTTGCAGTTGAAGTCGTGAATTGCCAAACCAGTGGTGCAATGCGCTGAATTGGTAAAAGGAGTCGCTATCGGCAATGCCCATCGTTTGTTTCCAGAGTTGATAATTCGTCTCGATGCGCTGCAGTAAATAAGCGTTTCGAATGACTTTAATGCGATCCTTCCGAGCCAAAAAATCCATCACGGTGTGGCTGTTTATCGATTGGTATTGGTAACTTTGCTGGGGCGAAACCGACAACAGGTGAGCTTCGATAGATTTACGGGTGACTTGATGGCCATTCAGTATCTGTCCCCAGAATAACTCAATAAGTTCATCTCTATCATCGTTTGGAATTACAGGTGCTAATGGTTCCGAAGCTTGAGCAGTACAGGGCAGTGCCAGCGACAACCGCTGGTTAATACCGGTCCGATAAGTCTGGCGAGGGCCAATGCATAACTCATAGCTAAAGAAGCGATCCCACCATTCGGAATTGGTGAGGTACTGTTCAAAACTGACCGTGGTCAGCAATGCATCAGGTGCGTTAATAGACAGAATGTCATACAGGAAACGATAAGATTCCTGATTCAAATGTTCACTGTTTTGCAAAAATAACGCAGCCTTATGCCAATCTCGTTTGATGAACAGATTGTAGATACTGAACAGTTCGCCGATCCGTGGTGATTCCTGTAAAAATTCCCGCTCAACTTCATCGATGTTTTTGGTTCTCAGGTAGGTCTGTAATCCGGAGCTGTTGCTGACCGATTCGGATAAATGAAATCGAAGCAGCCGTTCGATTCCTGTCGTCAGTGGTGCGAGTTTTTTGGCGAGGTGTTGGCGTTCAATTTTCAGCACAAAATCACGGTCGTAATTATTCAGCAGGATTTTGGGTGTGAAACTGAAGGACTCAGCGGATACAACCAGATTCATCGGCCAGAATTGATGGCCGACTTTGTCGATGAACGAAAACAGATTGAGGTGAATAAAGCTGCTTTCCGATGAATTTGGTTTATTACCGGGTTGTTGCATTCGTTGTTCCAAAAACAGATTCGTTTGGAACTGAGATTCTTCCGTATACAGTGTTAAACCGTAAAGTTTGTCCAGTTTTAAATAGCTCGCCAGTTCAGCCAGGTAAGGGGCACCGCTTACTAACCGGTCTTGCCATTTATCCTGCATGTTCGCACCAAATGGGGTAGTAAAATAATCTAGAAGCAATTCATTCAAGGTTGATGCAACTTTGAGATCCAGTGGCAGGTATTCCGACTCTGGCGTCGTGGTTGGTGCTTCCTCTGGCGTTGTGACAGAAATCAACGGCAAACTTACGTTGGGGCTGTAAATGGATCTTTGGGGTTGGTTGTAGACCGTGCGTTCCGTGACAACAGCAACGTTGGGTTTTAATTGGTACACCAATAGGGTCATGAATACCCCGAATAACAACAGTAATAGTGCCGGGGCGGATGTTGTTTTTGTTGTCATAGTCGTCCTCTGTTAACTGCAAACACTGAGGCTTTTGCTTCAGCATAGAGGAGATCCAGATGACATTTGTAGCGTTGTGTTTTGAAACGTAACGAATTGCGAATGAGGTTTGAGAGAGCAAAAAAAGGCGATCCGAGGATCGCCTGAAGACTCTTTGGGGGAGTGCTGAAAGTTAGGAAAGACTCAACAAGGATCAGGCAAACTGATTCATCGTGTTGTCTTCACCGGCGGCTTTTAACGCATTGTCACCAGAGAAGTATTCTTTGTGATCGTCTCCGATGTCGGAACCAGACATGTTCTGGTGGCGAACACACGCGATACCCTGACGGATCTCTTTACGTTGAACGCCTTCTACATAGCCCAGCATTCCTGCATCTCCGAAGTACTCCTTAGCCAGATTGTCCGTAGACAATGCCGCAGTATGGTAAGTCGGCAAGGTAATCAGGTGATGGAAGATGCCCGCATGTTTTGCAGCGTCTGCCTGGAAGTTCTGGATACGGCGATCGGCTTCAACACCCAGTTCAGTCGTGTCGTAGTCTGCGCTCATCAGGCTGGCGCGGTCGTACGCGGACAGATCACGACCTTCTTCAGTCCAGGCATCGAATACCTGCTGGCGGAAGTTCAGCGTCCAGTTGAATGAAGGTGAGTTGTTGTAAACCAATTTGGCATTTGGCATTACCGCACGGATGCGGTCAACCATGCCACCGATTTGACCCACGTGTGGTTTTTCGGTCTCAATCCACAGCAGGTCTGCGCCGGCTTTCAGTGATTCGATGCAGTCGAATACGCAGCGGTCTTCGCCAGTGTCTTTACGGAACTGGAACAGACCAGAGGGCAGGCGCTTAGGACGTAACAGCTTGCCATCTTTTTTGATGACAACGTCGCCTTGATTCATGGTTTCAGGGGAGACTTCTTCAACATCCAGGAAGCTGTTGTAAATGTCGCCAGAATCGCCGGGTTCATTAACCACAGCGATTTGCTTGGTTAAACCAGCACCCAGGGAGTCTGTGCGCGCAACGATGATGCCGTCATCAACACCCAGTTCCAGAAATGCGTAGCGTACGGCGCGGATTTTCGCGTGGAAGTCTGAGTGAGGTACGGTCACTTTACCGTCCTGGTGGCCACACTGCTTTTCGTCAGCAACCTGGTTTTCAATCTGAATACAACAGGCGCCGGCTTCAATCATTTTTTTCGCAAGCAGGTAAGTTGCTTCTTCGTTACCGAAACCTGCGTCGATGTCGGCAATGATTGGAACAATATGCGTTTCATGATTGTCGATTTTGTTCTGGATTTCCTGTGCTTTGATCTGATCCCCGGCTTTGCGCGCAGCGTCCAGTTCACGGAAGTAGCCACCCAGTTCACGGGCGTCTGCTTGGCGCAGGAAGGTGTAGAGTTCCTCGATCAGGTTCGCAACCGCGGTCTTTTCGTGCATGGACTGGTCTGGCAATGGACCGAAGTCGGAACGCAGAGCAGCAACCATCCAGCCAGACAGGTACAGGTACTTACCTTTGGTGTTACCGAAGTGCTTCTTAATAGAAATCATCTTTTGCTGGCCGATAAAGCCATGCCAGCAGCCCAGTGACTGTGTGTACTGGCTATTATCGGCATCGTACGCAGCCATGTCTTCGCGCATGATTTTGGCGGTGTATTTGGCGATATCCAGACCGGTTTTGAATTTGTTCTGTGCGCGCATGCGGGCAACAGATTCTGCATCGATGGCTTCCCAAGGCTGGCCTGCGGCTTCTTTCAACGCGGCTGCGGCTTGAATATCGGTTTTGTAAGCTGACAAGTTGCCTGTCGTCATAATCAGATTCCTCTTGTTGTTATCTCTAAGTCGAAGTGGCCCATTTGCGTCCTGTTCCCCTCCGGATATGACAAAACAATAGTTCGATGGGTATGATTCGCCTAATTTATATGTATAATTTTCGACATAACCCGTGTGAATTAATGTTTGTGTAATTAAAACAATCAGCGAAATTTCGCTAAAAGAATAAAAATTGACTACGAGAAATAAAAAATGCACTTAAACCGAGTCGATATGAACCTTCTGGTGTATCTGGATGCCCTGCTGCGAGAGCGAAGTGTGACCAAAGCTGCACACAAGTTGGGAATCAGCCAGCCTGCTATGAGTAATGGTCTGCGTCGTTTGCGCGATTTGTTCGAAGATCCGTTGTTGATCCGAACCTCGGACGGCATGACCCCGACAGAACGGGCACGCGAGCTTGAGCCAATGTTGCGTTTGGCTCTGCAATCGTTGGAGAAGGTCGTGCAACCCAGAGCACACTTCGACGCCCATGAGTCTCATCGCGTGTTTCGCATTATGGCCAGCGACTACGCTGAGTCCACGCTAATCCCGGCTTTGTTGAAGCGGTTAACAGTTGAGGCGCCGAATGTGTCGCTGGATATCATGACGCCCAGTGATGTGAGCTTTTCGGACGTTGAGCAGGGCCGAGTAGATATGGTGATAAACCGTTTTGATACCTTGCCTCAATCCTTTCACCAGATGACGGTTTGGTCCGATAACTTCTGTTGTATGTTAAGTGCCGACAATCCAATCCTCGATAACTTTAGTCTGGCGAATTACCTGGAATCCCGCCATGTCTGGGTAAGTAAAACCGGGTATGGTGTCGGTGTTGGAGTGGATCCGTCCGATGTTCAGAAGCTCGGTTTTGTAGATGAAATCCTGCATCAGATGGGTAAAAGGCGGAATATCGCGGTGTTTACCCGGCACTACCAAGCTGCCATGCTGCTCGCCGAAGAGAATGATCTGGTGGTCACCATTCCGGCACGCGCTGCACACTTACAGGCGTTGAATCCCCGCCTGGCGGTCAAGGCGCCCCCGTTTGAGATTCCCTCATTGTTATTGAAAATGGTATGGAGTCCTTTGTTGCATCATGATCCGGCGCATCGATGGATACGACGGTTGATTGTTGATGTGGCTGAGGAAATTCCTGCGCCGTATTTTTAAGGTTTCTCTATATATTCATAGTGTGAATGTAATGAATAAAAATCATTTATTAGGTAGATCGATCTCCTCGGCCTATGATCGGTACCAATAGGATGAGCCAAAAAAGGGTTAAAAATGACTGACTATATTCAAACAGGCGGCCTGAAGGTTGCTGAATCTCTCTATCAGCTGGTTAATCAGGAGATCTTACCGGGTACCGGTGTCGAACAAGCCCAGTTTTGGCAGTCATTGGAATCGATTTTTTCGGACCTTGGGCCGGAAAATCAACGCCTGTTGGCTGTGCGGGATCGAATGCAGCAGCAAATTGATGACTGGCATCGCAGCCGTCAGGGGCAACCTCATGACGCTCTACAATATCATCAGATGTTGGAAAGTATTGGTTATCTGTTGCCGGAAGTGGACGATTTCGAGATTTCAACCACGGGAGTGGACACCGAGATTGCACAGCAGGCCGGTCCGCAGCTGGTGGTACCGGTCAAAAATGCCCGTTTTGCCTTGAATGCAGCGAATGCGCGTTGGGGGTCTTTATATGACGCACTCTACGGGACTGATGCCATACCTGAGACCGATGGTGCTGAAAACGCCGGTGGATACAATCCTGTGCGTGGTAGCAAAGTTATTGCTTTTGCCAAGCAGCACTTGGATACGGTGGCACCGATTGCTGGTGCCAGTCATGCAGATGTTGTTCAGTATCAGATTCAAGGCGGTAAGTTGGTTTTGACGTTGACCAATAAAGAAACGGTGCACTTGGCTCAGCCTGAACGATTCGTTGGGTTTCAGGGCGATGTTGATAAGCCAACCGCGGTATTGTTAAAGCATAATGGCTTGCACGTTGAGATTCAGATCGACCGTGATCATTTGATTGGCAAGACCGATCTGGCTGGTGTTAAAGATGTGGTGGTTGAAGCGGCCTTAACGACCATTATGGACTGCGAAGACTCTGTCGCCGCTGTTGATGCTGAAGATAAGGTTGAAGTTTACCGTAACTGGCTCGGTCTCATGCAGGGTAACCTGTCTGCTGAGTTCGTGAAGGGCGGGAAAACATTGACTCGGAATCTGGCGTTGGACCGGCACTATACAGCGGCCGATGGTTCTGAGTTGGTGCTACATGGGCGCAGTTTGATGTTTATCCGCAATGTGGGCCACCTGATGACAAATCCTGCCGTTCTGAACGCAGACGGTGCCGAAATTCCGGAGGGTATTCTCGACGGGATGGTGACCGTTTTGGCGGCTATGCATGACCTAAAAGCAACGAACTCGTTATCCAACAGTCGCACCGGCAGTGTGTATATCGTTAAACCAAAAATGCATGGGCCGGAAGAGGTGGCCTTTACCGTTGCTTTGTTCGAGCGTATCGAGAAAGCTCTGGGGTTGGCTCAAAACACGTTGAAGGTGGGCATTATGGATGAAGAGCGTCGAACGTCTCTCAACCTGAAAGCCTGCATATTTGAAGCCAGAGAGCGTGTTGTATTCATTAATACCGGTTTCCTGGATCGCACCGGTGACGAAATTCACACCAGTATGCATGCCGGTGTGATGATTCCTAAAGCTCAGATGAAAGCCACAACCTGGATACAGGCCTACGAGAATAATAATGTTGATGTTGGGTTGGCCTGCGGTCTGCCTGGCAAGGCTCAGATCGGCAAAGGTATGTGGGCCATGCCGGATGAAATGGCGAACATGCTGGTGCAGAAGATTGCGCATCCGCAGTCCGGAGCAAACACTGCCTGGGTGCCGTCACCAAATGGCGCGACACTGCACAGTACCCATTATCATCAGGTCAACGTTTTTGAACTTCAGGAAACGTTACGCAACCGTGCTGCAGCGCGTCGCGAAGACATTTTACAGATTCCATTAATGGCTAATCCTTCTGAATTAACGGCTGAGCAGATTCAAGCGGAGCTGGACAACAACGCGCAGGGTATTCTCGGTTATGTGGTTCGTTGGGTGGAGCAGGGGGTGGGTTGTTCTAAGGTGCCGGACATCAATAATGTCGGTCTCATGGAAGATCGCGCGACGTTGCGGATTTCAAGTCAGCATGTTGCGAATTGGTTATTGCACGGTGTGACCAATGAAGCACAGATTATGGAGACGCTGGAGCGTATGGCGGCCATCGTAGACCAACAGAACAAAGGTGATGTAGGTTACCAGCCGATGAGTCCTGATTTTGCCAGTAGTGTCGCGTTTCAGGCTGCTAAAGATCTGATCTTTAAAGGGGTTGAGCAACCGAATGGCTATACAGAGCCGCTGCTGCATGCATATCGCTTAAAGGCAAAATTGCAGTAAGTTTGTCAGAGGTCCGATTGTCGGGGCTAGCGCCCCGACAATCATGAATTCAATTTGCTTTGACCACGCAAATGGTTTCCAAATCGTTCGCTTCGAACCCTGAAATGTTTTTGATGGTGACATCGGCAATGGCGCTCAGCGCTTCTTCGGTAAAAAATGCCTGATGACCGGTGATCATGACATTGTTGAAAGTTTGCAGGCGGGCAAAAGTGTCGTCATATAGGATCTTATTAGAGTTGTCTTCAAAAAACAGATCCGCTTCTTCTTCGTAGACATCCAACCCCAGATACCCGACTTTGCCGGTTTTTAACGCGTCGATCACCGCGCGCGTATCGATTAAGGCTCCGCGACTGGTGTTAATCAGCATGACGCCTTGTTTCATCTGATGCAGGCTATTGCTGTTGATAATGTGTCGGGTGGAAGGCAAAAGCGGACAATGCAAAGACAAAATATCGCTCTCCGCCCAGATCTGTTCCAGTGGTACATAACGAGCATCTGTTTGTTCTACTTCCGGATTGGGAAATGGGTCATGGCAGATGACCTTGCAACCGAAACCCAGCATGATGCGGATAAACGCTAGTCCAATTTTACCAGTGCCGATGACTCCGACTGTTTTTCCGTGCATGTCAAAACCTAATAGCCCATGCAGAGAATAGTCGTTCTCACGAACGCGGTTGTGCGCGCGGTGAAGGTTTCGATTCAGGCATAATGAGAGTGCGACTGCGTGTTCGGCTACCGCGTAAGGTGAGTATTCTGGCACCCGTGTGACGGTTATGCCGTGTTGCTCGCTTTGAGTAAGATCAACGTTATTGAAGCCGGCACAGCGCATGGCGATCAGTTTAACGTTGTTGGCTGCCAGAGTGTCGATAACAGGGGCAGATAAGGTATCGTTGACAAAACAGCAAACTGCATCAAAACCCTGAGATAGCGCAGCTGTCTGTTCATCAAGGTGCGGTTCGAAAAAGGTGAGCTCATGCTGGCCATTATTGATGGCATTCAAGTGAGCCTGGTCGTAGGGTTTACTGCTGAATACGGCAACTTTCATGTGGTTTCCTGATTGGGCTTAAGGTGACAGTGTTACAGGCTGATTGTTTATCCAGAGTTTCTGCACAATCATGTCATCTTTAATTTTATCTTCTTTGTAGGTGGTGTAGCGCACCGGGATAAAATCGTAGTCTTTGGCGACCCAGATGAGTTTCTTTTCATCGGGCTTAAGTGGCTTGGTTTGTTTGAGAATAAAGGTGTGTATTCGTCCGGATTCGAGCGATAGCAGTTCTTCGCCAATAATTTCAAACGTAATGTCATCTGGGCGTGAGTAGCGCATGTATCGATAGGAAAAGGATGTTTGCTGCCCACTGATCAGTGCGGCTCGTAATGGCAATTGAAAGCTTAGTGGGTCGTGAATAACTGAGTTGAGTGGGAACTCATAATCGTCTTTTTTCACGGTGCCGGTTATTTTCTTTTCGTTCCAGTTGAACAGCCAGTCAATGTTTTCTTTCACAAACAGAAACTTTGTTCGTTGCTGATATTGGCTGGGTTGATAGCCCAGGTTGCCGGTGTTGCCAATGGAAACTTCTTTGTGGCGCAGTGGGCCGCCTTTGATGTCGAGCAGTAACGTCCAATTGCCGGTCTCAGTCATGCTGAACTCGATATCGCCTTTCGCTTTCAGGTCGAGTGCCCCATGGCGGGTTGCTTCGATTTCTGCACGGTAATTACTGAGCTCGGCAGTGCTCAAAGATGCCAAGCTCAACAGGCTGATAACGATGACAGATTGTAGCAGTCGTTTCATAGGGCAGTGTTTGACCGAATAAAGTGAATTGCGACTAAGTATCCGGTAAAAGCTTGGGAAACTGAAGAGGGGTGCCATCCAATATCGGTAAGCCTTCAGCAAAGGTTAAGCGTTCCGAGCATAACCAGGCTAATGCCTCAGGATAGAGCCGATGCTCTGATGCCAAAACACGTTTACTCAGACTGAGTTCCGTGTCGCCGGTTTTAATGGCAACTTTTGCCTGCAGGATAAGCGGACCGCCATCCAACTCAGGCGTGACAAAATGAACCGTTGCACCGGCTTCCTTATCGCCAGCTTCTAATGCTCGTTTGTGCGTGTGTAAGCCTGGGTACTTTGGCAGCAGCGAAGGGTGAATATTGATCATTCGGCCTAAGTAGTGCGTGACAAATTCATCGGTCAAAATACGCATAAAACCTGCAAGAACCACAAAATCGGGTGCGTAGCTGTCGATACGGTCGCTCAATGCAGCATCGAAAGCGGCTCTGTTGGTAAATTGCGTATGATCCAGTGTGATCGCATCAGCTCCGGCTTTCACCGCACGCTGCAGTCCCATGACATTAGGTCGGTTGGAAATAACAGCGGCCACGCGACCCTGAATGCTGCCTTTGTCACAGGCATCCAGAATCGCTTGCAGGTTGCTGCCGCCACCGCTGATCAGAACGACGAGTTGCTTCATGAGGTCAGCCGTTAATGCCTTCAATGATGACACTATCTCGGGCCTTGGCTTCAATGCTGCCGATGCTGACGGGTGATTCACCCAGCTGGCTTAGTTTGTCCAGAATCGCCTGTTCAGCGGCAGCAGGTACAACTAAAATTAAACCAATGCCACAGTTAAAGGTTCGGAACATTTCAACATCTGTAATATTGCCTTGAGATTGCAGCCAATTGAATACTTCAGGCATTTGCCATTGGCTGGCATCAATTCTCACTGCCAGGTTTTCAGGTAGTACCCGTGGCAGGTTTTCCCAGAATCCGCCCCCCGTGATGTGAGAAATGGCGTGTACGGGCTGTTCTTTCAGTAGTGCCAAGATGGGTTTGACGTAAATACGGGTTGGTTCGAGTAACGCCTCAGCCAGAGTTTTGTTGCCCAATTTGGCGTTGGTGTCGGCGCCGGATACTGCAAGAACTTTACGGATCAATGAATAACCATTCGAGTGCGGTCCTGATGACGGCAAGCCAATAACCTTGTCGCCAGCGTTCACCTTGCTGCCTTCGATAATCTGGTCTTCTTCGACGATACCAGTGCAAAACCCGGCTAGATCGTATTCTTCACCTTGATACATACCGGGCATTTCAGCGGTTTCGCCACCGACCAATGCGCAATTCGCTTGTTTGCAGCCTTCGCCGATACCGGCCACAACGCGGCTGGCAATGTCGACACTGAGTTTGCCAGTGGCGTAGTAATCCAAAAAGTAGAGTGGTTCAGCGCCTAGAACGATCAGGTCGTTAACACACATGGCAACCAGATCAATACCAATAGTGTCGTGGTGATCCAGATCCATCGCCAGTTTCAACTTTGTGCCCACACCATCGGTTCCGGAAACCAGGATAGGTTTCTTGTAGCCTTCGGGTATGCGGCAAAGCGCTCCAAACCCACCAATTCCGCCAAGGACTTCCGGGCGACGTGTCGCTTTAACCGTGCCTTTAATCCGTTCGACTAATGCATTACCTGCATCAATGTCGACACCCGCGTCTTTATAGCTGAGGGAAGGTTTGTTTTGGTCTGTCATTTGGGGCTCCAAATCGTTGAAAAAGTGGCCTGATCGTGAGGCGCGCGGATTGTAACAGGGTCTTACGCATTGTTCAGCATGTCTGTTTGGTCAATTTTTTACCGTTGGGGCGGGCAGTAAAAGCGTAAATAATGGATAAGGGGTCACTGCATTTTCTGTAACGCTCTGTCACAATAGACGGATTGTTTCAAAATTATGAGTTTACTGGTCAATGAAGAGTTTTTTCCGTTTGAGATCCTTGCAAATAAGCCGTCGTATTCAGCTAAACCTCGTATTGCTTGCGTCTGCGCTTTTGGGCGTATCAGGTTCAGTGATAGCGGCGTCGACGGTGGATTTGTACCAAGAACAGGTCGTGGTTAGCCAAAACGCCTCTCAAAAGGAACAAAATGAGGCGATTCAGTCCTCGTTTGCCCGATTATTGGTTCGGGTTACTGGTATTACACAGGTACTTGAGTACCCAACCGTTATCGATGAATTAAAACAGGGCAGCAAATACCTGGCGACATTCCGGTTTGAGCCCAGTGATGTATTTTTTACCAATGTTCTGGGTGAAAAAGTCCCCACCAAATTAATGAACCTGACTTTTGATAAAAAGACAGTCGATGCATTTCTTGTGCAGAATCGACTTCCGGTGTGGGGTGAGAAGCGTCCGGATGTTCTGTTTTGGATCGCGGATCGTTTAGAAGGGCAGGATCACATTCTGGCCGATGCAGAAGAGTCACGGTTAGCGACCATAGTGGCAGAGCAGACCGATATTCGGGGCATTCCTTATCTGCTGCCTATTATGGATCTGACGGATTCGCTGACGTTGTCTTTTTCTGAGCTCTACGGCCTTTTTTCACAGGATATAGAAGTGGCTTCCGAGCGCTATAAACCGGAAGCTATTTTGACCGGGCGGGTATTAGCAGGCTCGGATGAAAACAGTTATCAGGCCGACTGGCTAATGTTGTTCAAAGGTGAACGGCTCCGTTTACCAACGGTAACTGGAACCCTGGATGAGGTCATTGCGCAGGGAGTTGACCTTGTTGCACAACGATTGTCCGAGCAATACGCACTTATTCTGGATCCGCTGATGTTAGGCAATCTCACTTTAAAGGTATCCGATATTCAAAGTCTGGGTGAGTTTGCTGCGCTCGAAAGTTACCTGCGGACCATCAATATTATTACCAAAGCGACGGTGCGGTCTTTTTCCGGCACCGATGTGGAATTTAATGTCGAAATCAGTGGTGATCAGTCTCAACTTCAGGATGTATTGGCTCTGGATGGCCAACTATCCCCCGTTGAAGAGGTCTCACTGGAGGCGCAGCTAGACAATAGGTTGGTATTCCAATGGCAGGAAAAGAAATAAACCTTAAGGACAAAATATCATGCGAATGACGGACTCTCAGAAATGGTTGGTCTTGGCCGGTGGGCTTTTGTTTGGTGGCTTGTTGGTGGTGTTGGCGCCCATCCTCAGTCCTTTTTTAACCGCAGTTCTACTGGCGTATTTAGGTGATCCTTTGGTCGATAAGCTGGAAGAGTGGAAGCTCTCCCGAACCAACGGTGTGATTGTCACGTTTCTGATTTTAATGTTGATTCTTGGTCTCGCAGCCTTGTTGTTGATCCCTGCCTTGGTTCAACAGGCTGATGAGTTGATTAAGTTAATACCCAAGGGTTTCGTCTGGTTCAAAGAGGTAGCAACGCCTTATCTAGAAAATCGATTTGGTATTGAACTGATTCAGTTTGACTGGCTCGAACTCAGTAAAAAACTGGATTGGGGTGCGACTGGCAATGTAGTGAAAGCTATTATGGCGAACGTCACTCAATCGGGTATGGCGCTTATCTCCTTTGTGGGTAATTTGGTTTTAATTCCGGTAGTGACTTTCTATTTATTAAGAGACTGGGATGTCTTGGTCGAACGTATCGGCTCCCTGATACCGCGTTACTACATTGGTCCCGTCAGCGATCTGGCAAAGCAGTGTCATGAAACGTTAGGCGCCTTTTTCCGCGGTCAACTGCTAGTGATGCTGGCGCTAGGCATTATATACGCCATCGGCATGATGCTGGTTGGCGTTGACCTTGGGTTACTGATTGGTATGTTGGCGGGGCTGGCGTCTATTGTGCCTTATCTGGGTGCTATCGTCGGTATTGGTGCAGGTTTGATTGCCGCGTTTTTTCAGTTTGGCGATATCCTGCATCTTGTCTTGGTTGTCATTGTGTTTGCCGTTGGTCAGACTCTCGAAGGTACTGTATTAACGCCAAAATTGGTCGGTGATCGGATTGGGTTGCATCCTGTTGCCGTGATTTTTGCTGTGCTCGCCGGTGGTCAGTTGTTTGGTTTTGTTGGTATCTTGTTAGCTCTGCCCGCTGCAGCAGTCATTATGGTTATGTTACGCCGGATCCATTTTAACTACCGGGCCTCCAGTTTGTACGGTGAGCCGTTGGCCGACAGCGTAGAAAATGAACAAGAATTACAATCGCTGGCAGAGCAGGTTGATAGCATTACCGATGCTGAAGATACTTCACTGCAGGATGATAACGAGGAAAACAAGGCATGAAATCATCCGTGAGCCAACAAATGCCATTGCATGTTGGCTTCCGCGAAGATGCGGTATTTGAGCATTATTTACCCGGCGAGAATGCCGTTGCCGTGGGAACGCTGCGGCAAGCTCTGGCGAAATTGTCCGACCATCTGATATTCCTCTGGGGCGCGCGCGGAACCGGTGTGAGTCATCTTTTACAGGCGGCGATTCATGACTTGCAGACACAGGGATTGGACGCATTGTATTTGCCTTTGGGCGAATGCATCGATTATGGCCCGGATGCGCTCGACGGCTTGGATGAAATGCAGGCGTTGGCGATCGACGATATAGACTTGGTGGCCGAACACGAACAATGGCAAGAGGCTTTGTTTCATTTATACAACCGCATGCGTGATGCCGAGAAACTGTTGATTGTTGGCGGTCAGCGTAGCCCATTGCATCTGACGTTGACCTTGGCTGATTTAAAATCGCGTCTGAGCTCTGGCTTAACCCTGCAGCTGATTCCAATGGGTGATGAAGATCGTGTGGATTGGGTGATCTGGAAAGGGCGTCGCAGAGGGTTGGTTATCGAGCGCGATGTCGCTGAATTTCTGATAACTCGACATAACCAGAATATGTCTGAGTTGGTGGCAACTTTCGATCAGTTGGATTCGGCCTCGTTAGCCGAAAAGCGACGGATTACGATTCCTTTTTTAAAGCAGGTGTTGGCGTTGTGACGAGTCCCAAAGGACATTCAGAAGTTTTAAAAAAAACGCACTCTTTTGAGTGCGTTTTTATGTAACCTGCGGTTACTTCAGATAAGGGTTGTTGTTGCTCAGTGATATCTTGTTGGCAAATTCGGACAATGAGATCTCTGTTGCCGACATGGTAATGTCTTTCTCGGACATCACGGATTCACCAAAAGAATATATTGCGCTGACACCTTCTTGCCTTGATGTTTGATCGTACGCAACCTGGGCTTCGATGACTTGTTCATTTGAGTTTAGATATTGTTTGAACAAGGTCGTGCCGTGACGCTGTTGCATCAGTTCTTTCGTTTTTGCTGGCGAAAGTATCAACGCGCTGGCGTTGTTGCCACCAAAACCTTTGGAATTGATCACGGTGCCCAACATATCCTGACCTTCTTCACCGGCATAGCCATGGTCCATCAGAATGTTCAGATGGCTATCGTGAACGTCATCAGCGATGTGATCTATGGTTTTTATGCCGGGGATATAGCCTGTATGCCAGACCCCCAGTGCAGCGGTGATCTGGTCAGCTGCGGCTGGACCAAGTGAATGACCAACGTAAGATTTAATCGCTGAAACCGCCCAGTTTTCAATGGCAAACGTTTTTGCAACTTCGTTAATAATATGAGATTCCGTTACTCGGTTTTGTGGTGTCCCGGTGCCATGCGCCATTACGAATGTTTTACCAACATCATGTCCGAGAATGCCTTTGGCAAGTGCCGCAGATTTAGCCATGGTAATGTAATTACCCACACCGGGTCCGGAAATGGATTTCTTATTGGCATCGGCATTGACGAATACATCAGCGACTGAACCAAATACCGTCGCACCGAGTTCCAGAGCGAGTTCATCGTCCATTAAAACCAGAAATTGTGCGGATTCGGCCATGGTAAAACCCGCATTCGAGGAGAACGGACGGCAAGCACGTCGGTTGTCGGGCAGTTCTGTGTCGTCTAGCTGGCATAACTGTTCATCTTCAGCTAGAGCGCCCATGACACGGAAGCCTTCCATGATTTCAGGTACGACCGGAGCCTCAGCATTACCAACAATGGCAACACGACATTGGCCTGCTTGAATATCAATAATACCCTGACGTAAATTATAGAGAAATGTTGCACAAGCGCCCGCATTCGAGCCGGTATTGCCGACGCTGTTGATCATATAGCTATTTATAAAGTCAGCAGTCATTTCTGGCAGCGCCAGAGGCATCATTTTTGATGTTGTGCGTTTGCCGTTATAGCCCGCTTGATAGAGACCTTTAATTCCAAATTGATCCAGTTGAGAAATCGCCGATCCGGCATATACCGAAACGGCATCTGGTGAGACTTTTGCCAATATGTCTTGCCAACGTATTCCAATAGATTGGATAGCATCAGAGGCACCATAAACCGCCATTTGCAATCCACGTGGGTGGTGAGCGGAGTTATAGAGATTTCCGGGATTAAAACCTGATGGTAATTGGCCAGCCGAGGATACGCGGGCTTTGTAATGATCGGGCAGAATGGCGTCGAAACTGCCGGACACAGTCACCTGAACAGTTTTTGAATCGACATCGGTTATTTCCCAACCCTCAGGGCGGGTATCGGGCAACTGAGATTTTTTGATCTGGAAGCTGATTGGGTTGGACACATTCAGCGTTGCCTTTTTGCCACTTTTAACGGCATCTGGATTGTAATGTGCGTCCGCTTCAATCTTGCGTACCAGCGTGCCTTCTTTGATTTCTGCCACTGCGTGGGCATGTTCAATATCAATCCCCATCAACGTTGCTAAATCCTGCCAGGTGGAAACCATTTCTTCGCTGGACAGTGCGTCATGGACCATCCGCTTGTGTCCATGGTGGGAGGAGGAGCGGCCCGCAGCATTAATACCACCTATGCCGACAATTACTGGAAGTTTTTTCATATTGAACCCAGACAGATTAAATGATTTGCGAGCAATATACGGCGGAATACGCTAACTTGTTAGGATTAAAAGGACAAATCTTTGACTAATTCGGACATTTATGAAGATTGCTTTTGTTTTATATCCGCAGTTGCTCACCACCGGTGTTTCGGTCCCAGTTGAAATGTTCAATGCGGCGAATCAAGCTATGGGCCGGCTGAAGGGAGAGCAGCTGCAGATTCACTATGTAGCTCAGCAGAAGGGGGCTGTCACTGTTGCTGGAGGCCTGCAGTTGGTTGCTGATAGCGATTTTAGCAGCGAATTGGATGTCGATTGGGTGTTTTTACCTCCGATGTGGGGGGCGCCTTGGCGTGTTATGTATTCGCAGATAGAGCTGATTCCCTGGCTGCACCGGCATTATCTGAATGGGGCGCGTATTGTGGCGACCGGTACTGGGGTATGTATTGCAGCGTATGCGGAACTCTTAGATGATCGAATTGCCACCACGCATTGGTACTATTTACCTAAGTTTCGTAAACGGTTTCCTCGGGTGCGGTTTCAAACTGAGCATTTCATTACCCATCAGGATGGAATTTATTGTGCGGGTTCAATAAACGCACAAACGGATTTGGTACTCTTTTTTATTGAACGTCATTTTGGGGAAGAAGCGTTGGCGCTGGTGGAGCAACAATTTATGCATGAATTGAAGCGAAACTTTACGACGCCTTACTATGAGCCTGGTGGCAATATCCACGACGATGAAGTGGTTAGTCTGGTGCAAAGCTGGTTAAGATCACACTTGAGTGAGACAGTTACATTGAGTGATTTGGCCAATGTTGCGGGGCATTCTGAGCGTCAGCTCCGGCGGCGTTTCGTTAATGCGACCGGTGAATCTCCAATGCAGTATCTTCAGCGTGTTCGAATTGAGGAGGCGCAATCACTATTGCGCGAATCGAATCTTTCTGTCACCGATATTGCACTGGCCGTTGGTTTTTCAAATTCAGCATATTTGGCCCGGACTTTTCGTAAAGTTACCTCAATGTCTGCTGGAGATTATCGCAAGATGGTGCGCAAAAAATCATTTACCAGCCAATAGCTCACCATAGCAAGAAAGTGCGAATTAAGAGAAAGCCTGCCAGCGTTTATAGAAGGTTTCATTGTTGCGGGTGTAAGGCGGTCTTCGAAACGAGATGTGCATTCCTGATTTCTTTGGTGAAGAAAATCAGGAAGGCAGTGTCAATTATTGTGTTGTTTGGCTCTCGCTTTTGCCTGCTTTTTGAACGGTCGTAACCATATGACGGCATAAATGAATGTCGAGACATTGAAAAAAGTAATCAGTAGGCCGCCGAGCACACCGTTACTGGAGAATATTCGGATAATCGACCACACAAGATAAGCCAGCAGGAAAAACCCTAACCAACTGATGCTTCGTGGTGTTGGATTAATGACCGTGGGTATAAAAAACAATAATGGAAACATGGCTATGAAGCTGAATACCAAACCGGATACCAACCATTTTGAAAAAGCCATTGAGCCGAAATTCGGTCCTGATAAGAAAGTTCCTGCAACACAAGCCGCTAGTAATAAGAAAAAATGCAGACGGAGTTTGCGATTGACGTTTATTTGTTGCTCATACATTGAGTAACCTCAGGCTGTATTGTGCCAATCTCATTCCTTGCAGGCGTGCAAGTTTGGCGATTTCAGGATGGATGTTTTGGTGGTGCTCTCCAGCGATGTGAGATACCCCGTAAGGCGTTCCTCCATTCACTTGTTGATGCAGTGCTGCCTCGGTAAAGGGGACGCCGGTAATGAGCATGCCATGATGCAGTAACGGGTTCATCATAGACAGGAGTGTCGATTCCTGCCCACCATGCGGCGTGGTCGTGCTGGTAAACACGGTTGCCGGTTTGCCCACGAGCTGACCACTCACCCAAGCCGGTGTCGTTTGTTCCAAGAAATATTTTAGCGGTGCTGCCATGTTGCCAAATCGTCCGGGTGAGCCCATAGCCAGCCCGCAGGCGTTAGCAAATTCATCAACGGTACAATAAAGTGGACCGGTTTCGGGAATATCGGATATCTCAGCATCAAAACCGGTTGCAACTGTTGGTACGGTCCTGATTTTTACATCAATACCTTTAACCTGTTCCGCGCCGTTTGCGATTTCCTGTGCGAGTGACGCAACACTGCCGTTTCGGCTGAAATATAAAACCAGCAGATAAGGCAATTAGAGAATCTCCAGGATGGCTTCAGTTGGCCGACCGATTCGAGCGCCTTTATCCGTAACGACTATTGGCCGCTCCAAGAGTTTTGGTGATGTTACCAGAGCGGCGATGATAGCGTTTTGTGACGAATTTTTGCTGAGGTTATGATCGTTGTATTCTGCTTCTTTGGCGCGCAAAAGGTCGTGTGCTGGTACGGCTAGCGCGGTGAGGAGTTTTTTTATTTCCGCTTTGTTTAGCGGCTCTTTCAGGTATTCGCGGATTGTAAAATCAACCTGATGTGTTTCAAGCAACTCTTTGGCTTGCCGTGATTTTGAACAACGGGGGTTATGATATAGTGTTGCCTTCATGAAGATACCTCGGATGATGATTCACGGATGAAAGCGTTATTGTATGGGATAGTGCAAAAGGTTATCAATTTTCTTCGTTCCGAAATGGCGACGACGGCGAGTATTGGTCCGCAAGCCGCCATGCTGACCTTGGCGACTTTGTTTGCCATGGTTCCTATGGTGAGCGGTATTCTCTGGCTGATTGGGCAGCTGCCTACGATTCAAGTGCAGTTGTTGGAGCAGTTTGAAATTCTATTGTCATATCTGGTCCCTGAACAGGCAATCGCCTGGCGATCCCGTGCAGGAGAGTGGGTCCAGGATGTTGGCAGTCTGCAATGGTTCTCTGTGTTAATGTTGTTTGGTTCTCTGTTGTTTCTGGTGAACAGGGTAGATCATGCATTGCATTGGGTATTCCAGATTGATCACCGTCGTGGAAAGCGTCGTTGGTTGCATTATCTGTGGGTTATGCCGGTGTTAATGGCGGTACTGGTGGTCAGCATGACACTGGTTGTGATGCTGCAAATCTTGATGGGGACGGGATTGTCCACCTTGTTTCCCGGTATTAACTTGACGTCGATACCGGCACTTTGGTTGCTTTTGGCAGCGGTCTATCAATTGTCCAGTCGTGGCACAGTGCCATGGCGACAAACGCTGTTTGTGTCATTTTTAGTGGCGCTATCCTTTTTGCTGTTAAAAAGCATTTTCGCTTGGTTGTATTTGACGTTGCCGAATTGGTCGGTCGTATTCGGCGTGTTTTCAGCCATTCCGTTGTTTTTACTCTGGTGTCAGATGGCTTGGAGTCTGTTTTTATATGGGGCTCTGGCGTTGAGCTGGTTGTCCCGTTATGCATCGGAATAGAACTGAAAAACCTTTTCCAATTCATTCTGATGCCACATTTGTGCTTGGGAGCCACTGTCACTTCCAGCATATACCCCGAGTCGCTTAAGTTGTTGAAAAAAACCGGGGCGAGGGTAAGGCTCACCGCGCTTCTGAACAACAACTGCAGCAAGTTGAGGTTGATTGAGCAGAGCGTCATCTTCCTGGCACGCCTCAAGTAAAATTGTGGTTTTTTGAATGGTGTTAGGCGGAGTGAATCCAAGTTCATCAGCCAAGGTTTTGTAGTCAATCGTCTGGCGATTCGCTGCCCGTGATATTAGTATTCTGCGTAATACATTAGTGTCTTTTTCATTCAGTTCCATCGTTCCTGCCTTGTTCCCTGCGTGAATTGTCAGTTTTTAGGTGTGCAAAAAGTCAGCTGCTGACAAATTTGGTCACATGTCGATAACGCCTATTCTGCCGCAATGTGAAGCCTTTCGCATTGTAAAAATAAAGTACAAAAAGTGTGAAGTCGTGCCATGAATCGGCGCCCAATGATGATACCTTTGCTCCAATGAAAGAACCTCATTCAAACAATTCAGGGGTCTCGGAGAGAGTAAATGAACGCGATTAGAAGCACATTTTGGATATTGAAAGGACTGCTGGTTGCCAGTGCCATTCTGCTGTCATCCTGTAGTCAGCAGTACGGTGGTGATGGCGAGCGAGCAGCTGTCATTAATGAAAAGGGACGTGAGATCTACAATGAGCAATGTAGTTCCTGTCATGGACCAAACGGGGAAGGTGGTTCTGGCGGTGGTCTCATCGGTTGTGCGACCTGCGGCGCTGAGGAATCCTTGATCGCTAAAATTGAGCGTGATATGCCATCCGCCAAAAATCCATTACATGGTGATGATGCTGCTAATGTATCGGAATACATTATCGCTGCGTTCAATGAGTCCGCTTCTGGTCAGGTACAGCGTTCCTTGCCAGGTGTCAGTACCATGACTGCCCATGAGGCCGTTTATAAACTGGCTTTTGAACTGGCTGGCCGCTTGCCTACCGATGATGAAGTCGCGTTATTTACACGTGACCTCGAAGGTGAAAAAGAAGTCGTTTATGGCTTCATGGAGACTGACTATTTCTACGAACGTCTGAAAGATATGTTTAATGATTCATTGTTGACGGATCGTTTTCGTCCAGAAAACGCTGATAGTCGCAACCCATTAAACAGTTTATACAATAATTCTAATGATGGGTTCAGAGCCAAAATTAATCCAACAGGCAGTCGAAACGGCAATAATCTCTATAACGTTTTTCCGGATATCGACGGTTGGTATGGCGATTTACAGGCCGAAGCAATGGCTGCCGCTGGGGATACAGCGAGCGTGTCTAATCAATATTTAGAATTCTTTACCCTAGAAGCCATTTCTCGTAAACCACTATTGTTGGTTGAGTATTTGGCTAGGAATAATCGAGATTTCCGTGAATATGTTTCTGGCAAATATACGGTAGCCAATGCCTTTTCTTTCCAGGCATTTACGCGTGGCGATAACGGTCCAAACATGAAAGTCGTAGATCCAGATAAGCCTTTGGGCAATGGTGCCTCAGCTATTGTGTCCAATCCTCAATGGCGGAAGTGGTCATCGGGTGCTGAAATGCTCGACTATTTGGACGTGATTAACCTATATGCAAGCCCTGTTGGTGTTGGAGATTTGTCTCAGGGCTATATCTTGCGCGATTTTCCTTATGACCCTCGGGACATCAAAGCCGTACAGCTCTATTACAACGATGAGAATGGTGTGCCTCAATACCAGGGGGTTCCTCATTCTGGTGTAATTACTGACGAAATTTTCCTGAACAAATACACGGCAACCGAAACCAACATGCACCGAAATCGTGCGCGTATGATCTATTGGTTTTTTGCCGCGAAAGATCTGTTAGCCATTGAAGGTAATCGCGATGCTGCGCAATTAGAATTTGAAGATTTTGGTAATAATGTCGGCGTCGTTGATCCAACCAATACCAACCCAGACTGTGCTGTCTGTCATGATGTTATGGATCCAGTTGCCAAAGCATTCGAAGATTATGATTTAAACGGTATTTATGATCCGCGCAATCCAGATTTAATGCAGTCTCACGATGGGGCGATAGGTTGGGGGTTAAGCAAAGCTCAAATTGCAACGACAGGTAGCATTACCGGAAATTATAATAATCGGGAATTACAATGGTTAGGCGAACAGTTGGCTGCTGACCCTGCCTATTCACGTGGAATTGCTCAAATAATGGTGAAGGGCATGACGGGGCAGGATGTATTAGGCGAACCCAGTTTGGAATCTCCCGATGAGTACCGACAGGCTTATTCTGAGCAGGCTCGATTGATTTCAAGTGCAGCATCGGAATTTGCCGGTTCAAACTTCAATATCAAGGCGCTAATCTATGCCATTTCGAAGAGTGCTTATTATCGAGCGACGAACATAACCTCTGATATTTTGATGGATGATTACTCGCACATTGGGTCTATTCGTTACATCCAGCCGCAGTTGTTAAATCAGAAATTACGTGCTTTGAATTCTGGGGGGTGGGGTGTTTCTTCGGGGGGCGTAACAAATGCTCAAACGCTTTCAAATATCAGTTCCCGATTATTGCTAGGAGGAAAAGATTCTATTGATAAGCTAACCGATGTTGATTCTGTTGGCGGTATTATCGCTTCGGCCCTAGACCGCATGGCTGTCGAAGAATCCTGCGATATTGTGCGTGCTGAATTTAATAACACAGCAAAAGCGGATCGGTTAGTGTTCCGGAATGTTGATGATTCGGTTGATCTTTCAACGAAAAACGCACTGTCACGTGCTGCACAAGTTAAAGCAATTCGCTCGACCATAGCGCATTTGTACCTGGCAACCTTGCATAAGGAGGTCGCTACGGACAGTGAAGAAGTTAATATTGCCTTTGATCTATTTATGGATGTGCTGCAAGCCGGTGTGGATACAGGCTGCAATACAGGTGGTAGTGGCAAGGCACGCGATGTTCGCGAAGCCTGGTATGCTGTTTTGTATTTCCTCTTAAGCGATTATCGCTTTGTGTATAGCTGAGTTGCTGGAGTCATGACAATGAATCGAAGAGAATTTCTTAAAAATGTCGGCGCTTCTGGAATGGTAGCTGTCGCGCCGATTGCGTTAACTTCAAAAGCTTCCGCAGCAACAGACTTAGTGCCAGTGGGGAAATACTTTGTGTTTGCTCATCTGGGTGGAGGTTGGGAGCCAACAACCTTTTGTAACCCTCAAGGCAATAAGCTGCGTTCTACTGTCGGGCAAGAGCTAGGAATGGATAACGGTCAAGTTCGTAATGCCGGCAGTATCGTGAATAAATACCCCGCTTCGGCGATTCGACGCGCAATAGATGTTTATGCAGGTTCAGCTACTGTTTCTGCCGACATGAAATATGCACCTTATTTGGGGACGTTTAACCGAACCGGTGCTGATGGTGTAAATGATGATGGCAACGCTAATGACGGCCTTACTACGCTGCATATTCAAAGAATTTTGAGCGGTGATATTGCAGGTTCTTTATTGACGGCGGCCAGTAGCGCTGGGTTTGTTTGGAAAACCACCAAGACAGCTGCACAAATTGAAGCCAATGCGCGGGCGATTATTGAAGGCACAGTTCAAAATGTTCAATTAAACGGCATTGAGACTGAGTTGGTTGATCGAGATCTGGCTTTAAACGGAACTCAAATGACAGCAGATTTGTTTGTTTATGATGCGTTCGTTTGTTTGCATGCGGATCAACTTCGAGTTTTAAATGGCGTTGATAACCGAACCAATTCGCACTCAACGGGAACTCAGTATGCTGATACCGGATCGATGGCGATGGGGTATCCGGATTTTAGTGCGCTGTATGCCGCTCTTCAAGGGGCAGACCGACCGCTGGCTTGGATGACGGATGGATCTGGGAATGACTCAACGGCCAGTTTGGTTGCTCGCTCTACTGCTTCAGACGCGAGTGTTTTTGACATATTGGCTGATCCTAAGCGAAACACCAGTGGCGCACCCGGTGGCAATCCGATGACGGCTAACATTCAGGTATTCTTGGATGAAGCAAATAATCGACGGGCGGCGCTACAAAAGCAAAAAGAACGATTACCGTTGCGTCAGCAATTCCAGGATCAACTGTATTTAGTGCGAGATCAAGGAAGTGAGTTTACTGCTGTTGCAAACGATATTAATAATCCACCTCCTGGACCGAAGCTGGATCTCAAGGTGATCGCTGAAGATGGAAATATTGGCAGCGGGCGTAGGCGTCATATACGTATTGGCGCAGCCGGATTTGAAACGGGCATGGCCTCTTCAATGCAAATTGGTTTTGGCAGTTTTGATACACATGGCAACCACGACCAAACACACTTTAATAGTATTCGAGCAGTCTTGATCGATTTGCACTTTTTATTCAGAGCACTGGAAGCGCATGGTGTAAAGGATCAAACAACCATAATTGTAGGTTCTGATTTTGGTCGGACGCCTTGGTATAACGATGGTGATGGCAAAGACCATTGGGCGGTGACCAGTTATATGCTAATGGGCAACGGTGTGGCCGGTGGTACTTCGGTAAATGCGACGAATGGTTTGATTGAAGCGTTGAATGTCAATTCCAGTATGCAACCTGTAACTGCCGGAGGTGTCAGGATGACGGCCTCCCACATACATCGTGAATTGCGGAAGTTTGCGGGAATAGATAATAACCCAATCACACTTCAATTCCCGATCGAGGCTGAGGATATGAATATTCTGGGCTAGTGTTCATATATGAATAGATATAGGCAGGGTGACCTGCCTTTACTTTATGAGAGAAAGAAGTCAGTGATGAGATTGAAATGGTTGTTCGTCGTTCTTTGTGTAGTTGGCGTCAGCGGCTGCGTTACGGTTAGCCCTTGGCAACGTGGTAATTTAGCCAAGTCTGAAATGAGTTGGTCCCCCGACGCATTGGAGTCCACCTTGGATGGGCACATTTACTTTGCGAAAGAAGCGTCATCTGGTGGTGGCGCTGCCGCTGGCGGTGGTTGTGGTTGTAACTGAGTTAAGGGATCTTCATGTCTAAAAAATTAACCTTGCTGGCTAAGAGTGCCTTGGCCATTCCCGGAATGATTGCAACAGCTCAAGCTGCTGGACCAGCCGGTTCAGAAGCATCGTACCGTTACACGTACTACACGGAAGATGACAGCCCTGAAGCGCGGGACGACTCTGGTGGGGCGCAGGACCGTTATAAAATACAGGTACATCAATTTCACATTTTGACGCCCGTGACAGACAAATTCGCTGTTAATGTCGAGGCCAGCTATGAGTCTATGTCGGGTGCGTCACCCGTTTATTCATACATCGCCGATGGGCAAGAAGATGTATATACCCATTTTAATGGCGCATCAAGAGAACGCCGGTATGACGTCAGCGCAAATGGCCGGTATTACGGCTCTACATCGGATGCTGGTGCCGGTGTCTATGCATCTATGGAGCGAGACTATTTTGCTTTAAATGGCTCTTTGGATGGTTCCATTCAAATTAACGATCAGATGACAACTCTCAGCGGCGGTGTGAGCGCTGGACACGATTGGTTGAACCCTAACAGTGGCGTCGTGAGCGACAGTGGTGATGTGCTAATGGTCAATGATCTTTCATCTGAGGAGCTGGAACAGCTCGCGGCAGATGCGCCAGCCCGGCATGCCGCCAAAGGCAAAACGAAATGGCAACTGTCGGTATTTGAAGGCGTAGGACAGATTATCGATATGAATACAGTGGTGCAGGGGAGTGTTTCCTTTACCTACAAGACCGGGTACCTATCTGACCCCTATCGAGACTGCGTGGGTTCGGATGCGCCTTTGGCTGATAACGTTCCCTGTGATATTCGACCGTCTACACGTGCCGCAGGTACGCTATCGCTGGGTGTTCGTCGCTACTTGCCAACCCTGAATGCAGCTGTACATGGCGACTATCGATTGTTTGTGGACAACTGGGATGTCATGTCTCATACATTGGATTTGGATTACTATCAAAATTGGGCACCGAACTGGAACTTTTTTGTTAATAACGACGTCAACTTCCAACTGGTTCCAGGCGTTCGTTACTACCAACAGAGTCAGGCTTACTTTTACGAAATTCCAGATTTAAATACGACCACAGGGTCTGCTTATTCGGCAGATACAACGCGGTATTACTCGAGTGATCCGCGTTTATCACATTATGGTGCTATTTCGTTGAAAACACGCCTGAAAATAGATTTCCGGCAGTTCTCGCTAAACGGTTCGGTTGAACGCTACGCGGCTAATCCGGCGTACGGCTTCAATTTCGATGATGATACACCTGGTTTGCCGGCCTATTGGCGTTTCACGACGGGGTTGGATTTCAGATTCTGATGTCTGCACGACTGAGAAGTTTCGGTTTTAAAGCCATGGGTGGGCCATGTAATGTGCACCTGTGGCTAAGAGAAGAGGACGAACTGACTAAAATAGAGAAGGAATTGACCGACGAGGTTCGGAGGTTAGAAGCTAAATTCAGCCGTTTCCAACCTTCAAGCTTACTGTCGCAGATTAATCGAGGTGAGTTAAACGAAGTTTCCCTAGATGCTGAGACAGTAGGGCTGTTTAATTATGTTGACCAGTGTTTTGACCTCAGCGGTCATATGTTTGACCCGACTATCGGTAGCCTGCATAGGGTATGGGACTTTAAAATTCCTAACCTGCCTGATCCCAGAGATTTAGAGCGAGCTTTACAGCATATTGGTTGGAAAAAAGTAAATTGGGATGGCAGGACGGTCAATTTGACACACAATGTGCAGATCGATCTAGGCGGCATTGTTAAAGAGTTTGCGGTTGATCGACTATGTACCTTACTGAAAGAAAAGGGGCTTATCGGTCTGGTTAATTTATCCGGTGACATTGCGGTCAGTCAGGCTCCTGAAGACAAACCAGCTTGGAAAGTTGCGATACAGCACCCCAGAAAAGCCGGAGCTATTGCCGAAGTTGATTTAGCCGCCGGCGCAATAGCGGGCAGTGGCGACTATGAGCGGTTTATAGAAATTGATGGCGTTCGCTATTGCCATTTGTTAAGGCCAGATACCGGATACCCTGCGCCGAACGGTTTTTGTGCCGTAAGCGTTATTGCTGAAAATTGTTTATTGGCTGGGACGGTTTCGACAGTAGCGATGTTGAAAGGTGAGCTCGGTCACGCATGGTTAGAAGAAATGCAGCTGCCTTATGTGGCATTTGATCAGGCTTTGCAAGCCTACAGTTCTATTGAGGTTTAATACAATGAAGAAGTTTGGTCTGTTGATGTTGACTCTACTCATGAGTCACGTATGGGCAGAAGATTTTTTACCGGTTGATGATGCATTTCAATTGCACGTCACGCGTATCGGCGATTCGTTGGAATTTAGTTTTGACATCGCGGATGACTATTATCTGTATCGTGATCAGTACCGGCTGAATACCTTAGAAGGTGCTAAGTTGTCGGAACCGGTCTTCAGCGATAATGTAAAAATAAAATACGACCCTAATTTCGAAGAAGATATGGCCGTTTTTTATCACACTATGAGTGTGAGCCAGCAAATCCTGTCGGAAACGGGTCATGTACAAGTAGTTTATCAAGGCTGTGCCGATGCAGGACTGTGCTACCCACCTCAAAAAAGACTGTTCGACTTGCAAGGTAATGCCATTGTAACCGAGGCGGTCAGCTTACCCCTGACGCTGGATACTGAAATTGAAGGGGCCGAGTTTGTCGGGTTCGATGAGCCTGCTTCTGCTCAAACCAGTGGTAGCTTGACCATTGTTACAGCGATCGCCTTTGCCTTGATTGGTGGTTTGATATTAAACCTGATGCCTTGTGTGTTCCCGGTTTTGTCATTGAAAGCTATGCACATGGCACAATTTGGCCAGGATGAACGGCACGCGAGACAGCATGGTTTAGCTTATACCTTCGGTGTTATTTTAAGTTTTATCGCCGTAGCTGGCGTTTTATTGCTAATTCGTTATTTTGGCGAGTGGGTCGGTTGGGGCTTTCAATTGCAGTCTCCCTATTTTGTTGCAGGGCTGGTGTTACTCTTTTTTGCCATGTCGTTAACAATGACTGGCTATGTCGAATTTGGACAAAACCTGATGGGCTTGGGGCAGGGGTTGACCCAAAAAACCGGCTTAACGGGTTCATTTTTCACGGGTGTTTTAGCCACTGTCGTGGCGACACCCTGTACGGCCCCATTTATGGGGTCCGCTATTGGTTTTGCTTTGTTGCAGCCGGCGTTCGTCAGCCTTCTTATTTTTGCCTCTATGGGCTTGGGTTTGGCGTTACCCATTCTGGCGATTAGTTATATTCCCGGTTTGGCTCGTTGGATGCCAAAACCGGGTGCCTGGATGAATGTATTTCGTCAACTAATGGCGTTTCCGCTATTCGCGACTGCGTTGTGGTTGATGTGGGTACTGATTGAGATTAAGGGTACTAATGCATTGTTAAAGGTGGGAATCGGTTTAATTTTGTTTACCATGGCAATTTGGCCAGCCTTGAACATTCGGCACAACCAGGGAATGTACGGAAAATGGTTTAAGGGGCTGGCTCGTTATGGCTTAATTGCGCTGGCTCTGTTTATGGTGTTGGATCAACGCGCGACTAAGGAGCTTTGGCAGGAATACAGTCCTGAATTAGTGTCGCAATCTCTGGCTCAGGGCAAATCCGTGTTTGTGGATGTGACAGCAGCCTGGTGTATCACTTGTAAGGCAAATGAGCGGGTAGCATTGTCTGGCAGTAAGTTCGAAGATCTGGTTGCAGCCAATGACATAGTCTTAGTGAAAGCTGACTGGACCAATCCGTCGCCAGAGGTTGATGCCTTAATCGCCGGGTTTAACAGGGATGGTGTGCCATTGTATGCTTTTTACCCTGCTGGCAACCCTGTGCCGGAAATATTACCTCAAATCCTTACCTTTAATTTAATTGAAAATTTGTTCACTAATCCTGGCTGAGCCAGCTACTATGTAGTTCTATTGTTTATAGTTTAAATAATACGTTTGACTGCCCAATCCTCTGATTGGGCAGTCGTGTTTTGGGGATGTCGTGTTGTTTGACTTAATTCGTAAAAAACTGGTTTTAAGGTGTTAGTTTTGGATCGTAATCGTAATCCAGCGATATTGGATATTGAAGCTTCTGGATTTGGCAAAGGCAGTTACCCAATTGAAATTGGTGTCGCCGCAGAGAATGGGAAATCTTATTCTTGGTTAGTCTATCCCGAATCAGACTGGACACATTGGCAACCCGAAGCTGCCCGTTTGCACCGGATTACCCGTGATGATCTGCTGAAGGACGGTGTAAAGCCGGCGGTGATTGCCGAAACGCTGAATGAGCTTTTTGAGGGGCAGACACTGTACAGTGATGGTTGGGGATTTGATTCCGGTTGGCTGAGCCTGCTGTTCTATGTCGCTCGAAAATCAATGTTATTTAAGTTGGAAACGTTGCCCAGGATTCTCAGTGAGTATCAGCTTGAGCACTGGGATCGCGTCAAGGCGGAGTTGCGAGAAAAGCATGGGTGGGTGCATCACCGCGCTGAGCAAGATGCCAAACTATTACAAAAGACTTATCAGAAAACGGCCATTAATGAGACATTAAAATGAGTCTGTCCTTTGGTCATTCGGTTTTATGGATGAGATAGCAGGCATATTGGAAGCGGGTCTTCAGACTGCGGAGCATGCCGGTCTTGTGTTCGACATGCTCCTCTACGGACAGGGCGTAGAATAATACCTGAGGCAATCAGGGTGCCAATGTTTTAGCTGGCAAATACTGACCGTTCTGTTGCAGTAACACTCTCACTCGCAATCTCCGCGGCTACCTGTTCGTCAGCAACGTTCTTTGATTCTTCATCAGATAGGTTATCTGCAATTTGTGACGGCGCAGAGAAGTCATGGGCACTGCTGTCGGTTGGTGTATTTTCTTCTTTTTCTTTCTTACGTTTATTTTCTTCACGTGTAATGGCTCGATCGTTCATTACCCAGGTCACGGATTTTTCATCGAAGTCAGGGTTACCGTTAGCCCTGGCGGCTTTTTTTGCAAGTGTTTCGTTCAGTTCGTCCGCTTCTTTGGACATGTTTTTGCGCTCAGAGGGTTCCAAGGCTTCGACCATTGAGTAAATGGCGGCAGATACCGCTTCAGAAGCAATTCGATCCGCTGATTTACCAAACCGCTTGGCTATCACCTCCAACATCGCAATATCGGACGTGTTTAAACGGACACTGTAATCGGAAAACGTAATTTCAGTCTCTCGACGCAGGGCTTCTTCTTCGTAATATGTCTTGATCAGTTCTTGAGCGCGGTTAGACATGTAATCCTCTTTTTTTCATGGTCAATTGCGTTAAACTTAGCGGCCAAGTGTACTTGAAGTGACATAAAAAATGGCAGTACAAAATACAATTGAGCAAAAACTATCAGTGTTAAACCCTGTCCATTTATCGGTGGACAACGAGAGTCATATGCATTCTGTGCCGCCAAACAGCGAGACACATTTCAAAGTAGTGTTAGTCAGCGAGCTCTTCTCGGGGATGCGTCCGGTTAAACGGCACCAAAAAGTATATGGCTTATTACAGGAAGAACTGTCCTCAGGTGTGCATGCATTGGCTTTGCATATTTACACACCTGAAGAGTGGGATGGACAGATGCCTGAGTCTCCGGCGTGTAAGGGCGGTAACGGTAAATAACCCGCCCAGTAAAGTGTGAGGCGTCAAGTTATTTGCTGGGTGCGTGAAACAGCAAATACATGTCGGTTAGTAACTCCGGAATGTCATCAAACATTTGTTTCAATAACTTAGGTTGCTTATAGAGCGTCTTGAAATCCGGTTCATCAGCAAAAAAGCCAGACGCTGTTTCAATCGGCAAAAGTAGCAAAGCGAGTTGTTCTTCATCTTTATGTTGCCAAGCATCTGGTAGTTCAAACACCACTTCCATAAATCCTTGGCACCACGCTTCCATATCTGAATTTTGATAATCGACGGTGGGTTCGAAGGTGACGGTAAGATCGGAATCCGAATATAACTCGTCGCTGATGTCTTTGTACAATTGAACGCAGCTGTTAGCGAATGATATTGCTTCCTGTTCTGGTAACTCAGTCAACGGTTGTCCAATAGCAGATGCAAGCCAATCATCATCCAGCGATTCTCCGCACATAAACAGCGCGGTTAAAAAGCCGTGTAATCCATGAATATCGAAGCAGTCTTCGTGGCGCTCTTCTTCTTCGAGCCAGTCGGCGAGTTGGTCTATATCTAGCGTGGTCATATGCAAGTCTGAAGTTAAAAGAGGCAGTATAGCTGTTTCATCAAGAATAGGTTATAGCGCATTGCTGATTAATTTTTGCACATGGCCAGATTCCGGCAAGCGACACAGCAAAATTTTGGCATGCTCGAGGTATTAAACCGTCATCAGGCAGGGTATGGCGACGAAACTTGTCTCGACATTGATAATTCCAAGGGTGATATTGGGCTTTCAATGTCTTACGACGCTCGTTACAATCCAACCGTTTTACAATGTCCCCTTAGTTCAGTTGGATAGAACAAGGACCTCCTAAGTCTTAGACGTGAGTTCGAATCTCGCAGGGGACGCCAACTGCATATTGACGCATCGAAAAAAGCTGTGTTGGTGCTCACGGATAAAGAGAGGTTACTATGTCTGGTTCTTTGGCCATAATTGGAGGTACCGGGTTAGCTGAACTACCTGGATTAACTATTTCCAAGGCTCATGATATTCAAACGCCCTTTGGTTCCCCATCGGCCCCGGTGCTGGAAGGTGAACTGTACGGCTTGCGGGTTTTGTTTATTGCGCGGCACGGACATCCTCATAGAATCCCTCCTCACTTGGTTAATTATCGTGCAAATCTGTGGGCGTTGCAGAAGCTCTACGCCACCGATGTATTGGCCGTGAATGCAGTCGGTGGTATTTCAAAGAATATGAAGCCTGGTACCTTGGTTGTGCCTAAACAGATCATCGATTATACCTTTGGTCGGGAAATTACGATTTTTGATGGCGAGTTCGCTCCTGTTTCGCATATTGATTTTTCTTATCCTTACAGTGAAAAGTTACGTGAGTTGATCGAAAAGTCAGCTCAGAATGCAAATGAGAAGGTTATAAATGGCGGTGTTTACGGGGTGACTCAAGGGCCTCGATTGGAAACAGCCGCTGAGATTTTCCGGATGGAAAAAGACGGTTGTGACATCGTTGGGATGACCGGAATGCCAGAAGCCAGTTTGGCCCGCGAGCTAAAATTGAACTACGCCAGCTTGTCTTTGGTTGTGAATGCAGCGGCGGGCAAGGGCACAGGTGCAATTACAATTAAAGAGATAGATGATCATTTGAATGTCGGCATTGCACGTGTGCGCAATATCATTGATGAACTGGTGAAAGAGTTTTATCTGAAGCAATGACCGTACTCTGCAGTTAAGAGTCACATGAACTGGATGTCTAATGAACAATGCAGCCTAGGCTGCATTTTTGATGTCAGTCATTATTTGATTTCTATTGGAGTGATCAAGACAAGCATCCCAAAATCTGGGTTGTCCAGGTAGTGGATTTCCCGTGACCGCATTCGCCGACTTTCTTTCAGTTGGGCGCTCTGTACGGAAATGAAAAATTGATTGGATTTTCTTGATATCTGGTTATTGGACAATGAGTCTGCATTAAGTAGTGATATTCCGCCAAAGTTGTCGAGTGTCTGTTCGCTGTTCAAGCTATCATTAACGTCACCGATGACACTGAATGGGTCTGATGATTGTTCATAGGTGATCAGATGAAGATCTGTTGATAAATGAAGATAACGCTCAACATATAAACTGATATACCCTTGTAACTCAGACTGGCGACCAAATCGCTCGCCACCGTCAATCCGAATAGGAATAATATTGTCCCGCCCTGGTACCGGTTGGTTCCAGGCCTCATGAAACAGGATTTTATAGCGAGAATTTGATTCCAATGTTTCGCGCTGTTCAATCATAAGGCGTTCAAATTCAGACAGGGCTTTAAATGCTTTCAGTCCTTGTGTCGACTCGGGTGCCGGCAGTTCAACGGCGGTGGCAGGTGTATTGGTTTCATGCTCAGATTGCTCGGATGTCTCTGAGTTGTCTGTTAAAATTTCCGATATACCTTCGAGTCGAATGAAATTTGACGGATGTTTTATATCTGGGAAAGAAGGCCATGACTCGGGGTTGTCCGTTTCCGTGATCGGGTTTTTAAATATCATAACTTCAACCTGGTACCAGCGTTCAGGCTCAGCACTGTCTTCCGCGAAGGCGGCGACGGAGAGTAAACTGGAGAGAAGAATTATGGTCGGTAACAGCTTCATTTCGAGTCTCATTAATATCATTCGGAAATTCTTTTTAATATCTGTTCTATAGTGGCAAAACGCTGATCAGCTGTCTCGGTTTCAATTGTAAATTTCAACTGAGTTCCTTTGATCAAGGCAAAACGATGAGGTTCGGCCTGCACCAAATGGACGATTCGAACCGGATCAACGATCGTTTTTCTGCCGAAGTCGATAGTGCCAAGTTTGTTGTTCATGTCGACCCGGTCGATACCAATAGCTTCGAGCGATATTCTCAGTAATGTTTGACGGCACAGGTTTTTAACGGGCTCCGGTAATAGGCCAAAGCGGTCAATCATTTCTACTTGAAGTTCTCGCATAGCTTCGCTGTCTTGCACGCTGGCAATACGCTTGTAAAGTGACAGGCGCGTGTTGATATCATTGATGTAGTCATCTGGAATGATAGCGGGTATACGCAAGTTGACATCGGGTCCTTGTTTGTCTAAGTCTTCCAGTGATATTTGCTCGCCTTTTTTAAGCGATGCCACGGCTTTATTTAGCAGATCGAGATAAAGTGCAAAGCCGATGCCTTCAATGTGGCCGCTTTGTTCCTCGCCGAGAAGCTCACCAGCCCCGCGAATCTCGAGATCGTGCGTTGCCAGGGTAAAGCCGGCACCGAGGTGTTGAGATTCTGCAATGGCTTCAAGCCTTTTCTGAGCATCCTTTGTCAGCACATTCCAGCCTGGGGTCAGCAGGTATGCGTATGCTTGGTGGTGTGAGCGCCCGACACGACCCCGTAATTGATGCAACTGGGCTAGTCCGAACTTGTCGGCGCGCTCTATGATAATGGTGTTTGCACTGGGAACATCAATACCGGTTTCAATGATGGTGGTGCAAAGCAGAACATTGAAGCGTTTGTGATAGAAGTCACTCATGATGCGTTCAAGTTGTCGCTCTGGCATTTGGCCATGCGCAACAACCACTCGAGCCTCAGGTATTAATTCGCTCAGGTATTGTTGCGTTTTCTCGATGGTGCTGACTTCATTATGCAGAAAGTAAACCTGGCCACCACGAAGTATTTCGCGCAATACAGCTTCTTTTACCAAGGCGTCTTCTTTTTCCCGGACAAAGGTTTTAACCGATAAGCGCCGAGCCGGCGGAGTGGCGATGATGCTGAGATCACGAACCCCGGACATCGACATATTCATTGTGCGCGGAATAGGTGTCGCGGTAAGGGCCAGAATATCGACATTGGCACGTAGCGACTTAATCGTTTCCTTTTGGCTGACTCCGAATCGGTGTTCCTCGTCAATAATCAGTAAGCCGAGATTCTTGAATTTCACTGACTTCTGGATCAGCTTGTGAGTACCGATGACGATATCAATTTTGCCGTCAGCCAGTTTTTCAATTACTGATTGAGTCTTTTTGGAGCTGTTGAACCGGCTTAGTACTTCAACATTAATTGGCCAGTCTGCAAAACGATCCTGAAAGTTTTCGTAATGTTGTTGTGCGAGTAGGGTGGTGGGGACCAATACAGCAACCTGTCTGCCATTCATTGCCGCGATGAATGCTGCTCTCAGGGCTACTTCAGTTTTGCCGAAGCCCACGTCGCCACAAACCAAGCGATCCATGGGGCGTTTTTGTCGCATGTCTTTGATGACACTTTCAATAACCGATGCCTGATCGTCCGTCTCTTCGAATCCGAATCCCGCTGCGAACTGCTGATACTCCGTTTCGTCGAATTTAAACCCGTATCCTTTTTGCGCTTCCCGGCGAGCGTATATTTCCAACAGCTCAGCAGCAGTATCGCGGATTTTTTCGGCGGCCTTACGTTTGGTTTTCACCCAGCGATCGTTGCCTAATTTGTGCATGGGTGCATAGTCAACGTCTGCACCGGAGTACCGGCTGATCAGGTGCAGGTTGGAGACCGGCACGTAGAGCTTGCTACCTTCGGCATATTGCAGCATTAGGAACTCTTGAATCTGTCCATCTACTTCCAGGGTCTCAAGGCCGTTGTATCTTCCGATGCCATGGTCAAGGTGCACGACCGGCGTTCCCGGATGTAGTTCAGTCAGGCTCTTGATGATCTGGTCATTATTGTCATTCTGTGCTTTTTGACGTCGACGTCGTTGGGCGACGTACTCGCCAAATAATTGAGATTCGCAAATCAGGGTGACTTGATGTTCGACCAGTGTTAAACCATTTGATAATGGAGCCACGGTGAGACCTACCGTCACTGTGTCGTCGCTCAGAAAATCATGAATATTCGAGACATCACGCGGTGTCACTCGAATTCTGGACAGCAGATCTTTTAGTGCTTCGCGTCGACCCGCTGATTCCGCGCAGAACAGAACGCGGTGGCCGGTTTCTTTCAGGTAGCATTCAAGTCGATTCAGCGGTTCCTGGGCCCGGTGGTCTATCGGATAGGCCGAAGGCTTCTCGATAGCCTGAGGGTAAATACCTGCTTTGGCCTCAAGTGAAAGGTTTGACAGGATGACCCTGGGAAACTGATTGGCCAGATGAAAGAGATGTTCCTTGGGCAGAAATAGCTCCTGGGGTGACAGGATCGGGTTTGAAATGTCGTGACGTCTATTTTCATAGCGACTTTCCACTTCCTGCCAATATCGGTCGAGTGTGGTATTGAAGCCCTCGAATGTCACAACCAATGTGGCATTTGGAAGGTAATCAAAGATGGTTGACGTTTCGTCGTAAAACAAAGGCAGGAAGTATTCAATCCCCGGGCTGGGAATGCCCTCGCTGACGTCTCTGTACACTGCATTTTTTGTGAAGTCACAGTCAAAGCGTTCACGGAAATTCTGGCGAAAACGATTAACACCCTCATCGTTTAGTGGAACTTCTCGACCAGGAAGCAATTCAATATGATCAACTTTTTCTGCGGTACGCTGTGAATCGGGGTCAAACCAACGGATAGAGTCGATTTCATCGTCAAACAATTCAACCCTGACGGGAAGTTCAGAGCCCATGGGGAAGACATCCAGCAACGCTCCGCGGACGGTAAATTCACCGTGTTCAAATACAGTATCGGTGGCACGATAACCCGCTTTTTCCAGTTGGATGCGTTGGGTATTTAAATTCAGCTTCTGACCGACACGCCAATCAAAAGAGCCACCTTGAATGGCAGACGATGGAGCCAGTCGGTGGCTGATGTTGGCCGCGGTGGCCAGAACGATGGCTTTTGGGCTGTTTTGCAGGCGTTTAAGCACCGCTAATCGTTCGGATATGATGTCTTCGTGAGGTGAGAAGTTATCCCAGGGGAGCGTTTCCCAATCTGGAAAAGTTAAAACTTCCCAATTTTCAAGGTGTCGGTAGGCTTCCAGATCGGCAGCAAGTTGTTCTAGTTCCAGCGGCGAATCTACTATGCAGAGCACCGTTTTGTCGGCGCTATTCATAATCTGGGACAGAGCTAAGGCTTTGCCGCTGCCGGATAGATTGCTGATGGTTTTTACGTCGCCGGCGGTGACGGGAATGTCGAACGTTAGATAACTCATGCTTCAGGTCAATTCAGATGCCACTAATTGGGTGCGCATAATAGAGGAAGGTGCTGTAGAAATCATCGCTGAGAATCTTCTGGATGCGGAAAAGGGGTAAATTTGTTATCTGATCAGCAAAGACTACACTGAGTTTTCTTAATTTTTTACCGGAAATGTCGGATTTGAAGAACGCAAGTCGCCATTCGTCGGTAGCTATCTAAACTGTTGATCTTTATACTATTGCACGATTTTTTGGGGGGTGTGCTTCTGTTGAATGTTTCTCATTCAACAGCAGAGTCGCCTGAAATAAATTTGACAACGATAAGAACATTGCCTGTAACGATGCAGCAATGATACTTCTAGAAGTCAACGGAACTATAAATATGATAACCATCAAAAAAGGACTGGATCTCCCTATTACCGGCGCTCCTCGCCAGGAAATAGCGGATGGTCGAACAGTCAACACGGTGGCTTTAATCGGTTATGACTATCACGGCATGAAACCAACCATGTTGGTTCGTGAGGGGGAGACGGTTAAGAAAGGCCAGCCAGTTTTTTCTGATAAGAAAAATGAAGGCGTCATTTATACAGCACCAGCATCCGGTGTGGTTACGGCAATCAACCGCGGCAAACGTCGGGTTTTCCAATCGCTGGTAATCGAAAAGCAGGGTTCTGAATCCATCACATTTAAAAAACATACCATCGAAGAATTGGCCAACTTGTCTGGAGACGCTGTGGCCGCTCAAATGGTTGAATCGGGCATGTGGACGGCGTTGCGTACTCGTCCTTATTCTAAAGTTCCCGTCATCGGAACCAAGTCTAGCTCAATTTTTGTACAGGCGATGGATACCAATCCTCTGGCAGCAGATCCGGTGTTGGTTATCAACGAGCAAGCGGAAGCGTTTAAAACTGGCTTGCAGTTGTTGACCAAACTCACAGAAGGCAAAGTCTGGTTGTGCAAAGCACCTGGCGCAAATGTTCCTGTGTCGGATGGTGTTAGTGTAGAGGAGTTTGCCGGTGTTCACCCAGCGGGTAACCCGGGGACCCACATCCACTATCTGGATCCCGTCTCGGCAAACAAGGTTGTCTGGACAATCGGTTACCAGGATGTCATTGCACTGGCGAATTTGTTTACTACTGGTGAGTTGGACACACAGCGTGTTGTATCTGTGGCGGGTCCTCAGGTGAAAGAGCCTCGTTTGGTTCGTACTGAAATGGGTGCTTCATTAGCCGAATTGACTCAGGATGAGTTAAAAGATGGCGATAACCGAATCATATCCGGTTCTGTCTTCGGTGGCAGAAACAGCAGTGAAACACTGGCTTTTCTGGGTCGATACCATACCCAGGTCAGTGTTATAGAAAATGATCATTCTCGGCCCATGCTTCATTGGCTGCGCCCCGGATTAGAGACTCATTCGGTTCTGAATCTTTACGCTGCTAAGCTGTTTAAAGGTAAATTGTTTAATTTTACCACTCAGCAAAATGGTTCTGAGCGAGCCATGATTCCTATCGGCCAATATGAAAAAGTAATGCCTCTCGACATTCTTGCAACACAGCTGTTGCGAGCTATTGTCGTGAAAGATATTGATTCAGCTGAACAATTGGGTGCTCTGGAGCTGGATGAAGAAGATCTGGCCCTGTGCACATACGTTTGCGCAGGTAAATATGAATATGGTCCGATTTTACGGGCAAACCTGACTCAGATAGAGGCGGAGGGATAAGCATGGGTTTAAGAGCTTTTCTGGACAAGATCGCCCCGGAATTTGAGAAGGGTGGTAAGTACGAAAAATGGTATGCCTTGTATGAAGCTGTCGATACGGCGCTCTATAAGGATCGGAAATTCACTCACACCACGTCGCATGTGCGCGATGGTATGGACCTGAAACGAATCATGGGCATGGTTTGGGTGTTGACTTTTCCTGCTATGTTTTGGGGTATGTGGAACCTGGGGTATCAGGCAAACACGGCCATTGCCAGCGGAGCTGGTGTCATGGCGGATACCTGGCATGAAGTGATAATCGCATTACTGGCTGGCAACAACCCAGCCAGTATTTGGGATAACTTCGTCTACGGTGCAGTCTACTTCTTACCAATATATGCCGTGACTTTCGCAGTCGGTGGTTTCTGGGAAGTTTTGTTCGCAGCCATTCGGGGCCATGAAGTTAACGAAGGTTTCTTCGTTTCTTCTGTGCTGTTCGCTTTGATTTGCCCTCCGACGATTCCTTTGTGGGCCGTTGCTTTGGGTATTTCATTCGGTATTGTCGTGGGCAAGGAGGTGTTCGGTGGTACAGGTAAGAACTTCCTCAACCCCGCTCTAACGGGTCGAGCCTTCCTGTATTTTGCCTATCCGGCATCCATGTCAGGTGATGCGGTCTGGACTGCAGTTGACGGTTTTTCTGGAGCAACCGCACTAAGCAATGCATTTAGTACGGGTATCGTGGATGGAATGTTGGGTAGTTTGACTTGGATGGATGCGTTTCTCGGCATTCAACAAGGTTCTGTCGGTGAAGTATCTGCGTTGCTAATTTTACTCAGTGGCCTTGTATTGATGATCATGGGCATTGTCCAGTGGCGGATTGTATTAGGTGTGATGGTGGGCATGGTAGCGACGACGTTGCTGTTTAACGCTATTGGATCTGATACCAACCCAATGTTCAATTTGCCTTGGTATTGGCATTTGGTTATTGGTGGCTTCGCTTTCGGTATGGTCTTTATGGCAACGGATCCTATATCTGCTTCGATGACAGAGGCAGGTAAGATTTGGTTTGGTGTCCTGGTTGGGCTGATGACCGTATTGATCCGAGTAGTTAATCCTGCTTTCCCCGAAGGCATTATGTTAGCAATCTTGTTTGCTAATATTTTTGCTCCGACAATCGACTATTTCATTGTGCAACGCAATATTAAGCGGAGGTTGGCTCGTGGCTAAAAATAAAGACTCCATTTCCTATGTATTCACAGTTGCCTTTGCGGTTTGTTTGGTTTGCGCAGTTATCGTGGCCACTGCGGCAGTGTCGCTGAGACCACTGCAGATCAAAAACAAAGAGGTTGATTTTAAGCAGAATATTCTCGCGGCAGCAGGTCTGCTTGAAGAAGGTAAAACGGTCGAAGAAATGTTCGAGCAAGTGGAAACGCGCCTGGTCAACATCGAAACAGGGCAGTTTTCAAGTGAATTCGATATAGATACCTTTGACCCGGTTAAGGCCACAAAAGATCCTAAAATTACCGAGAAGTTGGACGCAAAGGTTGATATCGCTAGCATTAAACGTCGTGAAAAATACACGGAAGTGTATATCGTTCGTGATGCCGCTGGCGACATCGATACTTTGGTCTTACCCATTCGCGGTTACGGTTTGTGGTCTACATTGTGGGGGTTCATCGCCCTGGAAGAGGATTTCAACACCGTGGTCGGTTTAGGGTTTTATTCGCACGCTGAAACTCCCGGTTTGGGTGGTGAAGTGGATAACCCCAAATGGAAGTCACAGTGGCCTGGGAAAAAGGTTGTAAATGATTCTGGCGAGTTGGCGTTAACCGTTACCAAGGGTGGACAAGCTGATACGACCAGTCCGTATGATGTGGACGGGCTGTCAGGCGCTACATTGACCACTAATGGTGTCAATAATCTGGTCCACTTTTGGCTGGGTGACAATGGTTTCAAACCGTTACTTGATAACTTGAAAGCAGGAGGCGCATAAGATGTCTGAAGCGCGTAAAGTTCTGTTACTGCCTATCATCAAGAACAACCCAATTGCTTTACAGATTTTGGGTATTTGTTCTGCGTTAGCAGTAACAACCAGCCTTAATGTTACGTTGGTTATGTGTGTCGCGTTAACAGCGGTGACCGCATTTTCAAACCTGTTTATTTCGTCGATTCGAAATTTTATTCCGAGCAGTATTCGAATTATTGTTCAGATGACGATTATCGCTTCATTGGTTATCGTGGTTGACCAAATCCTGAAAGCCTATGCTTATGATGTGTCTAAGCAGCTTTCAGTGTTTGTCGGTTTGATCATCACTAACTGTATTGTTATGGGTCGTGCTGAAGCCTATGCCATGGCAAATCCACCTGTTCCAAGTTTTCTGGACGGTATCGGCAATGGATTGGGCTATAGTTTGGTTCTGATATTTGTAGCGACTATTCGCGAGCTGTTCGGTGCTGGAAAGTTATTCGGCATTGAAATTCTGCCACTGGTAAATGATGGTGGTTGGTATGTGCCTAATGGCTTGCTGTTGTTGCCACCGAGTGCGTTTTTTATTATTGCTGGTTTTATCTGGCTGTTGAGAACCTCTCAGAAAGATCAAGTGGAAGGCGCAGAGTTTAAAATTGCTAAGAATGTCAACAAAGAGGCCCTGTAAATGGAAGGTTTGATAAGCTTATTCATACGAGCCGTATTTGTTGAAAATATGGCGCTCGCTTTTTTCTTGGGCATGTGTACGTTTTTAGCGCTCTCCAAGAAAATGTCCGCTGCAATCGGTTTGGGTATTGCGGTTATCGTCGTTCAGGTCGTGACGGTACCGGTCAATAATTTGCTATACGTCTATGTGTTAAGGGAAGGGGCGTTGGCTTGGGCCGGCTTTCCGAATGCGGATCTTAGCTTTCTGGGCTATTTGAGCTATATCGGCGTTATCGCTGCTATTGTGCAAATTTTAGAAATGGTACTGGATCGCTTTTTCCCTGCATTGTACAACGCTTTAGGTGTGTTCTTACCTTTGATTACAGTGAACTGTGCGATCTTAGGTGCCTCTTTATTCATGGTGGAGCGCGACTATAACTTCAGCGAAAGCGTTGTATATGGCATCGGTGCTGGTGTGGGTTGGGCAATTGCCATTTTGGCGTTGGCTGGTATTCGCGAGAAATTAAAGTACAGCGACGTTCCGGCTGGGTTGCAGGGCTTAGGGATTACCTTTGTCACTGTGGGTCTCATGTCTTTAGGTTTCATGTCGTTCTCCGGCGTGTCTCTGTAAACAGAAAGGATTAGCAAAAGATGAGTACTGAAATTATCTTGGGCGTTGTGCTGTTTACGGTGATCGTTCTTGCACTGGTGGCTGTCATTTTGTCGGCACGTGCGAAACTAGTCAGCAGCGGTGACGTAACCATTGAAATCAACGAAGAAGCAGACAAGTCCATTACAACACCGGCAGGTGGTAAATTGTTGCAAACACTGGCTGGTAATGGCGTATTCCTGTCATCAGCCTGTGGCGGCGGTGGTACCTGCGCTCAATGTAAGTGCCGTGTTCTCGAAGGTGGTGGTAGCCCGTTGCCGACAGAAGAACCGCATTTCACTAAAGGTGAGTTGCGTGATGGATGGCGTTTATCCTGTCAGGTCGCTGTGAAGCAGGATATGAAAATTGAGGTGGAGCCGGAGATTTTCGGTGTTAAGAAGTGGACTTGTACCGTTGAGTCTAATCCTAACGTTGCAACGTTCATCAAAGAATTGACGCTGAAACTACCAGAAGGTGAAAATGTCGATTTTCGCGCCGGCGGTTATGTGCAGCTGGAATGCCCACCACATGAAGTCGATTATAAAAATTTCGATATTGAAGAAGAGTATCGTGCGGATTGGGATAAGTTTAACGTTTGGCAGTATAAGTCAAAGGTTGCAGAGCCGACGATCCGAGCTTATTCGATGGCTAATTATCCTGAAGAAAAGGGCATAGTTAAGTTTAATATTCGAATCGCTTCACCACCGCCGGGGACTAATCATCCGCCAGGCATAATGTCATCCTATGTGTTTAACCTGAAACCAGGTGATACTATCGACGTTTATGGTCCTTTTGGTGAGTTTTTTGCCAAAGACACAGACGCCGAAATGGTGTTTATCGGTGGTGGCGCCGGTATGGCACCCATGCGTTCGCACATTTTCGATCAGCTCAAACGTTTGAACTCAAAGCGTAAGATCAGTTTCTGGTATGGTGCGCGTTCAATGCGTGAGGCTTTCTATCAAGATGAATATGATATGTTGGCCGCTGAGAATGAAAACTTTGAATGGCATTTAGCCTTGTCCGACCCAATGCCTGAAGACAATTGGAATGGATACACTGGCTTTATTCATAATGTGCTTTATGAAAACTATCTTAAAGATCATGAAGCGCCAGAAGACTGTGAGTACTATATGTGTGGTCCTCCGATGATGAATGCCGCTGTTATCAAAATGTTGGAAGATCTCGGTGTTGAACGGGAAAATATCCTGCTGGATGACTTTGGCGGATAATCGATAGCAGCGAGAAAAAATGTTTAAACAGCTGTCCCAGCTCGTATTGATGGCCTGCCTTTCGGCGGGTCTTCTTACGGGCTGTTCTTTTTCAGAAAAGCAAGAAGTTCAATCCTTATTCGGATATTCAATGGGAACCAGTTATTCCATTAAGTTGGTAGCTGGATTAAATGAATCCCGAAATCTGCAGCTTGGGATTGAAGGGGTGCTTTCCAACATTAATAGTCGGATGTCGACCTATTTGCCGAATTCTGACTTATCGAAGTTTACTGAGGCTCCTCTTGATCAGGCATTGCCGGTAGATCCAAAAACAAGCATTGTTGTTGCGAAAGCGTTAGAAATCGCAAAAACGACGGACGGATTTTTTGATCCTACAGTGGCCCCGCTGGTCGATCTATGGGGTTTCGGTCCAACGCCCCGCAATAATGAGGTCCCAGACGAGCAGCAGATTTTAGCCATCCTTGATCGAGTGGGCTATCCAGCGGTGTCCGTTGATTTGAATAGTCACAATTTAAAGCGTTCTGAGATCCGGGAACTGGATTTGTCCGCTATCGCCAAGGGTTATGCTGTGGACGAAGTTGCCAATTATATCGAATCTAAGGGCTTTTCAGATTATCTTGTAGAGGTCGGTGGTGAAATGCGCTTCTCAGGACAGAAACCCAATGGCAGCGCTTGGCGCATCGCCATTGAAAAGCCCGTGCCAGGTGAGAGAGAACCCTACCGTATAATCGATGTGTCGGATGCTGCTATCGCAACGAGTGGAGACTATCGTAATTACTTTGAAATTGATGGTCGACGGTTTAGTCACTCCATTAACCCTCGTACCGGCTATCCTATAGAACATGATTTGGCCTCAGTGACTGTGGTTATGGACAGTTGTATGGAAGCAGATGCCTACGCAACGGCGTTCTCTGTTATGGGTAAGGAAGCTGCGCTAGAATTGGCAGAGAGACTGAATATAGCGGTCTTTATCATTTTTAAAAAAGAGGACGGTTTTGATTCAATTCAGTCTTCTCAATTCACCAGAAAATTTGGTGCACTTTAAGGTTGAACCCAAAATGGGTGCCTAATCGATGTGGGAGAATATGATGTTATCCACTTTCTTAATTGTATTTGTCGCTATGGCGATTATTGTTGCCATTATGGCGGTCGGTGTCATGTTTGGCAGAAAACCGATTGCTGGCTCTTGCGGTGGGATGTCTGCCATCGGAATGGAATCCGAATGTGATGTCTGTGGCGGTGACAAGACCAAATGTGACAATGAGGTCAAAAGTTCCAAGCGTAAGGGGAAATCCGAATTGGCCTATGACGCCACCCGATAATTTCTCTTTGAATGGCTAAGCAATACTTAAGGATAAATAATGGCGGATCATAATTACGATTTAATTGTTATAGGTAGCGGTCCAGCTGGCGAGAGCGCTGCAATGAACGGTACCAAAGCTGGGTTAAATGTCGCGGTTATTGATTCGCGTCCAGAAGTCGGCGGAAATTGTACACATCAAGGGACAATTCCCTCAAAGGCGCTGCGACATGCGGTGCATCAGGTTATGCAATATAATCGGAATCCAATGTTTCGCCATATGTCCGGCCAGAAATGGTTGAGCTATGCGCAGGTACGAGATACCGCTCGGAAGGTCATTGAAAAACAAGTGTCCATGCGAGCGCGATTCTATGCTCGGAATCACGTCGATTTGTTTTTTGGTGAAGCCAGTTTTCTGTCTGAAAACATGATTCAATTACGTTTGCCCGATGGTCAGAAAGATCAATTAACCGCCAAAAAAATCGTTATAGCCACAGGGTCACGACCTTATCGACCACCAGGTGTCGATTTTAACCATCCTCGAATTTTCGATTCGGACACCATTTTGAATCTTGATCAGACACCTAGGAACATTGTGGTCTATGGTGCGGGTGTTATTGGTTGTGAGTATGCCTCAATTTTTAATGGTTTGGGCGCCAAAGTTGATCTGATTAACCCTGGCGACAGGCTATTAGCGTTTATGGATGACGAGATTTCGGATGCCTTGAGTTATCACCTTAGAGGGCATGGCGTTTTGATTCGACACAACGAGTCTTTTGTGTCTGTTGAAGGAAATGATTCGCACGTTATTCTCACGTTAGCGTCTGGCAAGAAAATCAAATGTGAAGCCTTCTTATGGGCCAATGGGCGAACAGGTAATACAGATAATCTTAATCTGGACACTGTGAATTTGTCTGCAAACAGCCGGGGCCAGCTCGAAGTGAACGATATGTATCAGACATCGGTAGAGTCGATTTACGCAGCCGGTGATGTCATTGGTTGGCCTAGTCTGGCCAGTGCTGCTTATGATCAAGGTCGGTCAGTTGCTGGAGTTATTTCTAACAACGGAACTTTTCGGCACATAAATGATGTACCGACTGGGATATATACCATTCCTGAAATTTCCTCTATTGGACACACCGAAAGGGAGCTAACAGAAGCTAAAATTCCTTATGAAGTGGGTAAGGCCTACTTCAAAGACACGGCTCGTGCTCAGATAACCGGGGAAGAGGCTGGCGTTTTAAAACTCTTATTTCATCGGGAAACGACGGAATTACTTGGTATCCACTGTTTTGGTGACCAAGCTGCCGAAATCCTACATATCGGACAGGCAATAATGTCGCAAACAGGTGGAGGAAACTCAATTCGATATTTCCTAGAACACACCTTTAACTACCCGACGATGGCCGAAGCCTATCGAGTAGCGGCTTTAAACGGTTTAAACCGAATTTTCTGATCAATAAAAAGAAGGCGGCCTCGTCGCATAGCGGTGAACCCGAATTGAAGGTAGAAAAGGGTCGTCTTCTATTTTGATGTCGCTGCGCACGAGTCTTTGGCGTTGTTTCGGAGGCTCCACAGGTGGCAGGTTGAAAGTCGGTAAATTTCTTTTTCCTTCACTGGGAAACATCAGCGGTAATGAGACATTCATGGATCTCCGTTTCTTGTCCGCAAATACCATATTTGCGCGTAAGACAGGAGCTTGATTCTGTACTCTGGCTAGTGGTTCGCTATCAGCTAGCGAACTCAAACGTTCAATCTGAATTTTGATGTGCGTCGCATCTGTATTTAACTTGCAGAGTAAGTCATAGGCTTCTTGTTTGGTGATTTTTTTGATCGATCGACCACTGGTATACCAACTAAAGCCAACTTTTTCTGGCCTTCTTACCACAAGAGGAATATGACGAAAAACTTGTTTTAAATGCAGTCGATGCAAGCCTTCTTTGCTCAAACTGTCGTTCAGGGAAAGGTACCTGCGTGCAAGTTGTGATTGGATTTCACGCCAATTTTTATCATCATTGTCTTTAATTCGGTGTACGGCTTTTCTGAACTCATCTTTTAACAGATTAATTTCGTTGGCAAACGTCATCTGCTCCCGGGAAAGGGCTATCAGGCCAGGGTAAACTCGAGTTTCTCGGCCATCCTGGTCTTCGTGATACCAAAGATCGGTTAATACATCTTCCAGGGAGTGGAGATGTCCACTGTGGCTTTGCCAGTCGGCAAGCCAAAAATGGCTGGCAGTGGGTTCAATGTTTTTGGCAAACATAGACATAGAAAGCTTTAACTTTTCAAAGAGTTTGAAAATAGGCTCGTCCATTAAATTATACCGTTATCTTTGGAGTGTTGGTGCTTATAGTAAGGATGAGTGGTTAGTTTGGCAAACGTTTAAGGAGAGTAGTAGCAGGTATGGTATTCCAGGTGCTGTGATGGGTTTCATAGGGCCTGACACGAGGGGTAACAGGCCCATTCCTGCATTTAACCGAGTAAATCTGCTAATTTATCCTGATCGGCAATAAAGTTACGGATCCCTTCTGCCAGTTTTTCAGTAGCCATCGCATTTTGATTCATTGCAAACCTGAATTCTGCTTCGGTAATCGGTGATAAATGTGGCTGAACGTCAGTTGAAGGTGCCAGCTTCTGAACGACCGGCGATTGCGTTGAAGCTAACTCTTCAAGTAAAGCAGGCGCAATGGTTAAGCGATCACAGCCGGCCAGTTCCAAAATTTCACCGGTATTGCGGAAGCTTGCACCCATGACAATGGTTTTATAGCCGTGACTCTTATAGAAGTTGTATATCTCTTTAACACTTACCACGCCAGGATCGTCCTGCGCGGTGTATTCCTGTTGTGTTTCCTTTTTGTACCAGTCGAGAATGCGTCCAACAAACGGTGATATGAGCGTTGCTCCTGCGTCCGCACAGGCTTTCGCTTGTTCCATAGAAAATAATAACGTTAAGTTGCATCGAATACCTTCTTGTTCAAGCTGTCGGGCGGCCTGTATGCCTTCCCAGGTAGAAGCAACTTTGATCAGAATTCGGTCTTTGCTCCAACCTTTTTGCTCGTAAAGACCGATAAGCTTGCGTGCTTTTGCTATGGTTTTTTCGGTATCAAAGGAGAGCCGGGCATTGACTTCGGTTGAAACATAACCAGGAACAATTTTGAGGATTTCATCGCCGATTTCGACGGATATCCGATCAATGAGGTCATCGGTGTCTTCTGACTGTTTCTTTAAGGCATCGAGAATGTGATCAAACTTTCCACTTTGAATTGCTTTTAGAACTAATGATGGGTTTGTCGTTGCATCTTCAGGTGTAAATTTGCGAATTGAATCGATATCGCCTGTATCTGCAACGATGGTGGTTATTTTTTGCAGTTGTTCAAGTTGATTCATATTGATCTCTTATTTATTGTAGTTGACTAGGTGGTCAAGTTTACCCGTGATAATCGACTCTGCAAGCTTAATTATAGTTCTAACTCACAATAGTAAGGTGTATAGCGATAATAAAGGCGTCAGCTATGGGGCGTCGGGTTGGCCAAATGTTTGGGTGGCTGAATCATCGATAGGGCCTCGCCAAATAGGGAAGCATCCGCGCCCTGTTTCGTCATATTCTCGCTGAGTAACCGACGGTATTTTTTAGATCCTGGCTGACCACTGTACAATCCCAGCATATGGCGGGCTATGTACTTCAAAGGAGTGCCATCCAAAGTAGACTGTTCAACCCATTGTACGAGCGTATCATTGAGGGCTTCTGACGTTTCAATAGGGTTTTTCGTGCCATAATAATGGTGATCAACGTCGGTCAACAACAATGGGTTTTGATAGGCTTCGCGGCCAAGCATGACCCCATCCAAACCCGCATTCAGCAGCTCGAATGCTTCTGTATGATGTTTAATACCGCCGTTTATCACAATGTTCAGATCTCGGAAGTCCTGTTTTAGCTGAATAACTCGGTCATAGTCCAATGGTGGTATTTCTCGATTCTCTTTAGGACTTAAGCCATGTAATATGGCCTTTCGGGCATGGACGATAAACGTTTTGCACCCAGATTCAGCAACGGTACCCACAAAATCACGTAGGAACTCGTAGCTGTCAAAATCATCAATGCCAATACGGTGTTTGATGGTAATGGGTATCTCAACACTGTCCATCATGCTTTTTAAAGCATCTGTAACTAATTGGCTGTGCGTCATTAGAATCGCGCCAATCATACCATTCTGAACTCGGTCACTCGGGCAGCCAGCATTTAAATTTACTTCGTCATATCCCCATTTTTCGGCTAACTTTGCGCAGGTTGCCAAATCAGTTGCGTTATGCCCCCCCAGTTGCAAAGCAATAGGATGTTCCACGCTGTTAAAATCTAAAAAACGTCTAGTATCGCCATGAATAATGGCGCCCGTTGTAACCATTTCGGTGTATAACAAGGCTTTTTTGGTCATTAATCGGTGAAATTGACGACAATGGCTGGTCGTCCAGTCCATCATAGGTGCGACACTAAACTTGTGGGGATAGGGACTGCTGATCATCTCTGGTGCTTGAGTTAAATTGAAGAGCGATTATACGAATTTAAAGTTGACTGGAAAGCGACTTGGTAGAAATGTGCAGTTTTGCGCAATTTCAGTGAATTAGACCACAGAATTGCTATCAAAACGGCGGACTTTTGGTGTCAATGGTAGACAGCATAGGGCAATGCCAGTATTTTGAACATTTTAAGAGTTTGCTTTCAGTGTTTTCGCTAAACTAATGTTTGGAAACAGAATTTGCTGATTTTCACCGTTCAAATTGACATACTTTAGCGTCAATTAGAGCTAGAATGTTTTTGTCTTGATGGTTTTTGAGGTTTGGTACAACTGATGAGTGCAATTTTTTCCGCGGATGCGATTAAGGGTGAGCTAGAAACAACTATTCAACAAGCTCAGAATGCCCTTGAAGGCTTCAGCGAAAATATTTCTGACTTGGCTCTGCTGGAGCAAGTTACTGATTATGTCCGTCAGTTGCGCGGTATCTTTCAAGTGCTGGAAGAAAAGGGCGCGGTCAGCGTCTGTGATGAAATGAATGCCGCCTTGAATGCTATTCCCCATTCTACTGAAGGTAACGCCGATAAGGTGCTGAAAGGTATTTTGGAAGCACTAAGCCAGACGTTGGTGATTCTGAGCCGATTTCTAGAGTTGATCAGTCTGCAGCACAAAGCCGTCCCGTCTGTGTTGTTACCCGCGATCAACACCCTGAGGTCATCTCGCAAGGCTCCTATATTAGGTGAGGCCCATTTCTTTGAGTTTAGTTTCAAAATCGGAAAACCGCCCACCAATAAGCCTGTTCGGATAACACGTGAAACGTTAGCTCGGCTAAAAAAGTTTCGTCATATGTATCAGGCTGGGCTATTGCATCTTATTCGGGGCGATCGTACCGCTGGCGCCGTTCGCTATATGGGATTAGCGTTAAGCCGTATTGACCAACTGCTGGGTAATTCTCCTTGTGCTCCGCTTTGGTGGGTAGCGTCTGGCGCGTTAGAAGCGATGGTGCAGAATGATGCGAAGATGACTCCAGCCCGTAAGAGGTTGTTCTCGATGCTGGATCGTGAATTAAAAACATTGATAAAAGATGCTCCCAATTCTTTCCGGCAACCTTCGAGTGTTCCATTGACAAAAGAATTTCTGTATCTGGTGGCTCTTAACAAGAGTGATAGCCTTAAAGCTCGCCAAGTAGCCAAATTTTACAGGTTACCCGATCTTTCTTACAGTGAGGTGACTCTTGAAGAGCAGCGTCAAGTTTTGTTCAGCCCTGGACGGGGTGTGCTGACGAGCGTAGCCGAAGCTTTGAAAGAAGACATAAACGCCATCAAAGATGCTGTGGATCAGGTTGCACGTGGAGGTCAATTTTCAGCGAAGGATTTACATACCCGACTGGCTAAAGTGGCGGATGTATATGTGATGTTGGGGCTGCAAAGCCCCGCCAATGTGCTAAAGATACAAGCTGAGCACATTGGTCGCTGGGCTGACAATGCGGCCCCTTCTCAAGATGATCTGCTTAAGATAGCCGATGTGGTTTTATACGCAGAAAGTGCTTTATCTCGGCTGTTGCAAGGTCAATCTCAGTTAGATTCAGACGGCGACAATAAGGCATTTAAAGCTCAGGTTCATGAAGCAAGAGTCGTGTTGATCGATGAATCTGAGAGTGGTCTGGCACTAGCCAAGCGAGCCATTTCAGCTTATATGGATTCCAATGGTGACAAGCTGCATTTGTCAAATGTTGTGGCCACATTGCATGGTGTCCGGGGAGCGCTTGTGTTTCTCAACAGTGAACAGGCTGCTTCTATCGTGGCTAGGGCCATTGCATTCGTACAGCGTGATCTGCTTGAGAGTGCGGCGTTAATTGATTCTGGGCAGTTGGAATTGTTCGCGGACGCTTTGTCCAGTTTAGAGTTTTATCTAGAGGGACTGCTCAGTGGTAACGAAAATCTGGATATCTTGAAGCTAGCCTTACATTCCTTGAATAATTTGAAAGTATAAAAAAGCCAATCAAAACTGATTGGCTTTTCGAATGTTGACAAAAAGTTACAGAGAAAATAGATCGGACAGGCGAGTTGCTAACATCATGTCGCCTTCGGTTCGCAAGCGGCCAGTCATGAACGCCTGCATACCATTTATTTCTCCGGCAACGACTTCAGCAAATGTGTCCCCGTCCATGATTAATGTAACGGTTGGATCACTATGTTCACCTTGCTCGAGCTTACAGCTTCCGTCTTTGACGATCAGGTGGTGCGCGTCATCGTCAACTGAGAATTGAAAAACAACGTCCAATCCGGCAGCTGCGGAAGCGTCAAATCGTGATTCTATTTTTGCAAAGGCTTCAGCAATATTGCTCATTCTTGTTTGCTCCTGTGGCAAAGGTTTCATATTGACACCGGTTGATGCCTGAATGCATTGTATGGTGTCAGAATTAAAAAAATCAAACATTTGTTTGAAACAGTTGTTCATATTTAAGGAGAACACCATTTTGTGGTCCGATTATTTCCTATTTTTACTTAAAACCATCACGTTTGTCTTAGCTCTAATACTGATTATCAGTGTCATGGTGAGAGCGTCCAAGTCTGGTGGTGATTCCGCAAGTCAGGGTAAGCTGGTTGTTACCAAGATAAACCGCGCCGTTGAGCAGATTCGTTTGCGAATGCAGCATGAGGTCTTTTCAAAAAAAGAATTTAAAAAGGTACAAAAGAGTAATAAAGATAAGCATAAGCGTGAAGCGAAGACAGAAGTGCAATTGCCAAATGTATTCACATTACGCTTTAAGGGTGATATTCAAGCGTCGCAAGTCAGTTCACTTCGTCAGGAAGTTTCTGCAATTTTAACAATTGCGCAACCTGGCGATGAGGTCGTCATTTCTCTGGAAAGCCCCGGTGGTGCAGTTTCAGGTTATGGTTTAGCGTCGTCACAGCTGCTCCGACTTAAAGATGCGGGATTAAAATTGACTGCCTGTGTGGATCAGGTCGCTGCCAGTGGGGGGTACATGATGGCATGTGTGGCGGATAAAATCTTGGCAGCACCTTTTAGTATTGTTGGGTCTATCGGCGTTTTGTCGCAAGTGCCTAATTTGCATCGTTTCCTGAAGCGATTTGATGTGGATGTTGATGTATTGACTGCAGGAAAGCACAAGGCGCCAATGACGCTGCTGGGTGAAAATACCGATGAAGGGAAGCGTAAGCATGTTGAAGATCTCAACGCCATTCATAAGCGTTTTAAAGAGTTAGTTGGGTTACATCGCCAGCAATTGAATATAGATGATGTATCTGAAGGCGATTTCTGGTTAGCACAGGATGCCCAGGAGTTGAAGCTGGTAGATGAAATACAAACCAGTGATGCTTACTTATTGGAACTTTGTGAAAAAGCCAACGTTTATCGTGTGCAATGGGTACCACATAAAAGTCTGGAGGAGCGTCTCAAAAAGGCCACGAATGCAATGTATGCGTCTTTCGAAAATATGATTTCTAAACGCTGGCTGCCATAATCTCTAGCGTGCTTTTTATTGAAGAATGGTAAAAAGGGGGCGTTGTACCCCCATTTCTAAACCCGTTAGAAACAAACTCTAAAGGGCGTTTTTCTGGTTCAATCTTTTTTGGACGTGAGTCACTCACGACCCCATTACTGATTAATTCAGGTCTATACCTTGTTATTGAATTCTGGTGACATCGACGTAGAGCGTCAAACGGTCACCGGGTTGCAAGTATTTTTTCGACAATGTGTTCCATTTTTCTATATCGGAAACCTGTAGATTAAACTTGTCGGCTATTCTGTATAAGGAATCACCTTGTCGCACGACATAGCCGACTTTCCGAACAACTTGCCGACTGTCGAGGCTGGCTGCTGTCGAGTGCGAAGCGTCTACCTAGATGACAAGATTCTGTCCCGGGCGCAAGACATCTTTTGGCGCCATGTTATTCCATTTTGTCAGGCTGGTAACGCTGACATTGAACTTCTTCGCAATTTCCCAGAAGGTATCACCGCTTTTTACCGAATAGTCAATTCTCGATTTATCGGAGCCAGAAAGTGCATTTTGTTTAACTTTTAACCTGTTTTCCGCTGAGAGTGCATAGAACTGATCGTTTTGGCTGGCGACTGGAATCAGTAACTTATCGCCTGCTCGGATCAAATTGCCACGAATATTATTGACGTCTTTAACGACATCAACAGTCACGTCAAATTTATGAGCAATAGACAGCAGTGAATCACCCGATTCAATCGTATATCGCTTCCAACTTAAACGGTTTTCAGGTGGTAAGCTGGCAATGTTGGTTTGGAAGGTTTCTGCTCGGTCTGCGAAAACCAATAAGTGGTGAGGGCCATCAGGATCGGTTGCCCAACGGTTAAAACCAGGGTTGAGTAAATAAAGGTCGCTTAAGTTCATTTCAGCTAGTTTGGCAGCTTGGGCAAGGTCAATCTGACCACCGGTTTCGATGATCGCAAAATAAGGCTCGGTCGAGACATAGGGTAATTCAATGCCATACTTGTCAGGGGAGTGGAAAAGTTTTGCCAAGGCAAACATTTTAGGAACGTACGCTTCGGTTTCCTTGGGTAAATCAAGATGCCAGAAATCAGTAGGCTTGCCAGCCTTGGCATTCTTGCGTTGTGCCCTAAGAACAGTGCCTGGACCGGAATTGTATGAGGCTAATGCCAGTAACCAATCGCCATCAAACATTTTGTTTAATTGTGACAAATAATCCAAAGCAGCTCTGGTCGACTCCACAACATCACGACGACCGTCGTACCACCAGTTCTGTTTGAGGTTATACATACGGCCCGTCGAGGGGATAAACTGCCACATTCCTGAAGCACTGCCATGAGAGTATGCAAAAGGGTCAAATGCACTTTCGACAATAGGAAGCAGAGCTAAATCGAGTGGCATGTCACGGGCCTGTAATTCATTGACGATGTGGAACATATACCGTGAGGCACGTTCGCTAACCCGGTTAATATAGCTTTGATGCGATGCATACCATTTGAGTTGCTGGTTAATCCGTTTGTCTTCTAACGTAAGATCGAAAGTGAATCCGCGTCTGAGTACCTGATATAGATCGTCCGGATACTTCGCGTAGGGGTCGGGTCGCGATAGGTCCAATGGTTGCTGCCATAAACGTTCACTGTCTGTTACTTCATGAAACGTGTCATTGGCTCTGTTGCGGGCAATTTCCTGTGCGAGCCATTCATGATTGGGTTGGCTTGCAGAGGACAATTGCGTGTCCGTAGCTGACGTTTGGTTTCGTGCTGAAGTTGCGGTTTCGATGGTGCTCGCAAGATCAGTGGACTTGGGGGATACGGGCAGGACGTTGCAACCAGTTAGTAACAGGCCGACTCCCAACGTTGTAAATCTTTTCATTATAAGCATTAAGTCGCAGCAGATTATTTGTGACAGACATTCAGATCGGCGATAATTCTATTTTCGTCACCCCAATCAAGCAAGGTAAAGCTATGATTTGGGCCTGATTTCTATGTAAATTCTAGGGTAACACATTGGTCAAACGGCTTGGGCAACGTTTCAAACAGGTTTATCGGCAAGGTCCAATCAATACCCGGGCGCAGGAGGCGGCGCTTTCCAGGTGGTATCGATCAATATTGGGCCAAGAAGTGATCTCAGTTGAACGGGAATTGATTTCCAGAGCAATTGCCGGGCGATTTGGTGCTTCGATGGCTCAGCTGGATAGTGGTTATCATGAAGCTTTGTTTGAAAAGCGGTTATTTGGGTCAGGAATATTGGTCTCACAGCTCGAAAACAGGGCACCATGCCCTGTGGTTTGTGCTGAGCCTGAAAATCTGCCGTTTGAGCCGGAGAGTCTGGATATGGTCCTGATGCACCATACGCTAGATATTTGTGAGAACCCTTATCAGGCTGTTCGCGAAGGCGCTATCGCGCTGAAACCAGGTGGCTTACTGATTGTGTTGGGCTTCAACCCGTTCAGCACCTGGGGGGTTCGTTCTATGATTCAAGGGCAAAGGAATGGCGCAGGTATCTGGAATTCAAGATTTATCAGAAGTGGACGGGTCGAGGATTGGATGCACGTTCTTGATTTTGAACTCGAACGCCATGAAAAACACATATATAAGCCACCATACAATCGACCAAATTGGCTCAAACGAATTGAGTTTGGACATAAATTACAAAAATTGTTTTTCCCATTTACCGGCGCAGTTTATTTGCTTGTCGGCTACAAACGAGTGTTTGGTAAGATTAATCAGTCAGAAAAACGCCCATTACGAGGCATTCTTGAACCAGTCGTAACAGCAAATTCAAAAATTAGGTCATAATCAGAAATGTCAAACGTTATGCTATATACCGATGGTGGGTGCCGCGGGAATCCCGGTCCGGGCGGTTGGGGGGCCGTGTTAATATATGGAAAGCATATTTTAAAGCTCCATGGTTCTGAGGCTGACACGACGAATAATCGGATGGAGCTGTTGGCTACGATCGAAGGGTTGAGGGCTCTAAAGCGTCCGGTGCCCGTCGATTTGTATACCGATTCCAAGTATGTTCAACAAGGCATTACTCAATGGATTTCCAATTGGAAGAGAAATGGATGGAAAACGGCGGCAAAGAAACCGGTTAAAAATCAAGATCTTTGGCAGATGTTGGATGAGGTTTTAGGGGCGCATGAAGTGACCTGGCATTGGGTAAAGGGTCATTCGGGTAACAAATACAACGAGCTGGCGGATCAGCTGGCGAACAAAGCAATGGATGAGTTAGTGCAATCATGAGACAGGTAATTCTAGATACTGAAACAACGGGTTTGAACCCTAACAAGGGCGATCGTATCGTTGAAATCGGTTGTGTGGAGATGGTGGATCGGAAATTAACCGGACGACATTTGCACTACTACATCAACCCGGAACGAGATATTCCTGACGAAGTAGTTGCCGTTCATGGTATCGACAATGAAAAAGTCAAAGACGCGCCAAAGTTTCGGGATCTGGCCGTCGAAATATGGACATGGTTGGAAGGTGCAGAGCTTGTTATCCATAACGCTGCATTTGATATGGGCTTCCTGAACAAAGAATATGAAATTTTTGCGCAAGAGAACGGTGAGTCATTCGTAAAGCTGGAATCTGTGTGCGGCGTTCTGGATACACTAAAAGTTGCGCGTGAAAAACATCCGGGTTCAAAAGTATCTCTTGATGCATTGTGTAAACGTTATGGTATTGATAACTCGCATCGAACGTTGCACGGAGCCTTGTTGGACTCTGAAATTCTTGCTGACGTTTATCTGATGTTAACAGGTGGCCAGACTGCCTTACTGCTAGACGATGCTGAAGAGAATGAAGATCAGGGCGAACAGGTAGATCTTTCCGCATTGGGCGATGCGAAAGGTGATTTAATAAAAGTGTTATTGACCGCTGCGGAGCGGGAGGCACACGACAATTTTATAGCAATGTTGGCCAAAAAGTCAGGGAAGGATATTACCTGGCCATGAAAAGTGTAAAACTTGGATGATTTCGGCGGGAAAGTTCGAAGACAGTTTCGTTGGTAAGGCGGGGTATTAGCCATAGGCTATTACCCCGCGTTTGGTTTTCAAAGGACGAATCACCGCAATGAACGGTAAACTTGCCACTAAAATTTAGGTTACCGTTAAAGTTGTCCGTTTACATCCAACTACTTTGACAGTTTAAGCTCCGATCGATTAATGGATGGATCGCCGAATGACGCCGACATAAAGCCCTTCGACGACAAACTCTTCCTTTTTAAGGTTTACTTCAATGGGCTCGAATTCATCATTCTCAGGATAGAGGGTAACGATGTTGCCTTTCTTCTCGTAGCGTTTGACAGTTACGTCATCACCGACACGGGCAACAATAATATCGCCATTGCGCACTCGGTCAGTTTTATGAACTGCGATGAGATCATCTTCTAGAATGCCGATATTTTTCATACTCAAGCCCTGGACTTGTAACATGAAGTCTGCAGAAGGATGGAACAAGCCTTTCGGAAGATCGACATATTCAGCAATTTGTTCTTCCGCTAATATAGGTGAGCCAGCAGCAACTCGCCCAATAACCGGAAGACCTGTTTCCGATTCAGGCAAGCGGATTCCCCGACTGGCGCCTTGAATGATTTCAATATAACCTTTGCGAGCAAGAGCTTTAATATGCTCTTCTGCAGCATTGGGTGATTTAAATCCGAGGATTTTAGCAATCTCTGCTCGAGTAGGCGGATAGCCAGTCTCTTCTATGTTTTCTTTGACTACATCCAGGACTTGCTGTTGTCTTGCGGTGAGTTTATCCATAACCTAGTGCCTGTTGTTTTGTACAGTATCTGTGATTATATACAGTGACAATAAGCTGTAAAGGATTAATTGTTTGAAAAGTAGTAGCCAACTGTTTCCTGTAGAAATTGTTTCCGCTGAAATACGCGATCATTATTATCAGGATGTGTATTCTTTAAAGCCAAACAAGAGCCATGACAAGTCGGTGGAAGTCGCCTTGTTGCATCTGCATGCGAAGAAAGATGCATCAGCGCAAAAGCAATTGTTGTTTGTGCACGATGCGTTTCAAAGTCACTGGCAGTGGATGGACGATGGGCGCACCCAAGACGTAATACGGAAATTATTGCAAGGCGGATATTCCATCTGGTTAATGGATTGGCGGTCACATGGTTCATCCAAGAAGAATAAGCGACCATGGCTCAATACGCTACATGACATGGCCCAGTACGATCTTACCTCAGTGTTGGAGTTTATTGGTGAGAAAAGTCAGCAGAGGATCGACGTTATTGCCCAGGGCTATGGCGCTCAAATGGCTTTAGTTGCAATGCCCAGATTGGTCCAAGTCAGACAATATTATTTCATCGATGCACAGTCGCCATTGCCCAGCCGACTTTATTGGATTCCTGGTGTTCGCTTTTGGCGTTGGCTGAAATTAATGCGAAAAAATTGGGTCCTTGGCAATGGGGATGAACCAGAGCCTGCAAGTCTTTTTCGCTCAATGTTACGCGGTGGTGGCTGGTTGTGGTTGTTTGCCAGGCGCGAATTGAGCGCAGAAAAGGCCTATTTTCAATCTGTTGCTGCAAAAATAGTTTGGTTATGTACTGCTGGACGTTTTGAATCCAAAGCTCGTCGCTTAACCCGTAAGCATTCGAGAATCAACCGTGTTGCAACTGAGCAATTATTAGACGAGCTCTATGGTTTAATCACGTCTGAGTCTATCTGAGACTGCAATTGGGTTCTGGAAATTAAATACAATGATATAGCTGGAAATGGCGAAAGTGGCTATCGCCGTCGACTGTACCAATACAGAGGCTCTCTCGGATAGTAGTCCAGAGCTTTGCGCAATAAACGTCACTAACAAAGAAAACTCTGAAATTTGGCCGAGGCGGTAGCCAATATCCCAGGCCAGATGATTGGACTCACTCATTCGATGCAGAAGAAAGCGAAACACAACAGGTTTGCCTAGCAATACAATGGCGGTTAATACAACGAGTGGCAAAATAATGGTGGACAAAACGCCGACGTTTAGCTGGGCGCCTAATGTAAAGAAGAACAGGATCAAGAAAAAGTCCCTGAGTGGTTTTAAGTTTAATGCAATGAATTGAGAAATCGGACTACTCGCCAGGCTGACCCCCGCGATGAATGCACCAATTTCATGGGAGAGTCCCATGAGTTTTGCAAGTTCTCCAACACCTAAGCACCAACCGATGGTTAACAAGAAAATATATTCATGAAAGCGATCAAATTTGCTCAGAAGCGGCAATATTACGTATTTAACCGCTGCCAGTGTCGCGAAGATAAGGACAGGCAGTAAGAGCAGAGGTTGTATGAAAGTCCAAGTGTTTACGGTGTCCTTGCCGAGGCTTTCAATGGCAAGCAATACCAGTATCGCGATGAAGTCCTGAATCAGCAAGATACCTACCATCAGTTCACCAGAGTGTCTGTGATGTAAAACAGTCGTGGGCAATAATTTGATACCGATGATGGTACTGGAAAACATTAGACATAAGCCGATAATCGCCGAGTCTAAAATCGAAAACTGTAACAGTTGTGTGATACCAAAACCCACTATGGCGAATGATACACAACTTGTAATACCAACCAGCAGGCTTTTCCTGAGTGTTGTGATTAAGTTCGATATTTGCATATCTAAACCCAACAGAAACAATAGGAAGATTATGCCGATTTCGGCTATGTCACTCAGTAGGTCGGTATCTTCGAGCACTGCGAAGCCAAATGGGCCGACCAATATTCCGAGCAATATGTAGGCGATCAGCAGCGGCTGTCTGGTGTAAAGCGCCACGGTAGCTAACACGGCGGCTCCGGTGAAAATGAGGAAAAATGAAAAAAACATAGTGACCCGAATTAGTTGTATTGGTTACAGTCTAGATTGATATTACACCACTAGCACTTGTAAGCACTATTTAACAATATCCCACTTCCTGCTGATTATTAAATTGGTGTTGTTTTATTGTGTAGAGGGCTGCGCGAAGTTTAAAGGTAACGATGCTAATGTATGCTCGTAGAATCAAAATCTGACTATCTTGATAAATTGAATAGTTAACCATCTTGATGCTGGTATTCATGTTAGGGTGGTTTGTTCAGCAGGCAACACCGCCCAAACTAGCGGGTTAGGTTGTTGGGCTACAGGCCTACATTATCACGCAGTCCTTATAAGTCTTCGATTATTGCCAGGGGGTAGCGAGACAGGCAGGCGCTGCTGAATGTCATCTTCAGTGCCTGCCAAAGCAATGTTACGTTACGCGCTTTTCCGACCAGATAGAGCGGGTTTTATTTTATCTCGCATAGACCGAAGCAGTTTTTCCGTCACTTCCCAAGAAATGCACGCATCCGTTATGGATTGGCCATAGGTCAAATCGGCCAGATTTTCTGGGATTTTTTGATTGCCAGCTTCTATGTTGCTTTCGATCATCACACCGATGATGGATTCGTTACCTTCCATAATTTGGTTGGCAACGTTCTCAGCGACCAGTGGTTGCAGATTATGGTCCTTGTTTGAATTGGCGTGTGAACAATCGATCATGATGTTGGGCACGATTCCGGCTTTCCTAAGTTGCTCTTCGCAAACCGAGACTGAAACCGAATCGTAATTTGGCTTGCCGTCGCCGCCGCGTAACACGACGTGGCCGTAGCTATTGCCTTTTGTTGCAATGATAGACACTTGCCCTTGCGGATTAATGCCTAGGAAATTGTGCGGCGCAGAAACGCTTTTCAGGGCGTTAATGGCAACTTCCAAACTACCATCAGTGCCATTTTTAAAACCAACGGCAGAGGAAAGTCCGCTCGCCATTTCGCGGTGAGTCTGGCTTTCAGTGGTGCGTGCACCAATAGCAGACCAGCTGATCAAGTCTTGCACATACTGGGGGGAAATTGGATCCAGTGCTTCTGTTGCGGTCGGCAGCCCGATTTCTGCGATATCCATGAGCAATTTGCGGCCGATATGGAGGCCTTCTTCAATTTTGAAGGTATCGTTTAAGTGCGGATCGTTAATCAGCCCTTTCCATCCAGTGGTGGTACGTGGTTTTTCGAAATACACACGCATGACCAAAAGTAGAGTGTCATCTATTTCTTTGCTGATTTCTTTAAGGCGTCGGGCATAGTCAAGAGCCGCTTCAGTGTCGTGTATAGAGCATGGACCGATGACTACTATTAAACGATGGTCTTTACGATCCAAAATATTTCTAACAGCATTTCGGCCATCTGCTATGGTTAATGTTGCTGCCTCGGTCAGAGGAATGTCTTTTTTGAGATCCGATGGTGTAATCAGTACTTCTGCACTATCGATATTGAGGTTTTCAATCTGCGTCATTTTGTAAACTTCTGGTTATTTGTCCACGTTGATCCGTGATGATAAAGAAGTAAATAAATTATTACAAGGCGTACAAATAAGTTTACAGGTGTTGAATGGTAAGTAAAAAAAGTAAGTTTAGGACTGTCGTATTACCTTCGGTCATAGTTGTTGGATTTGCTGTGGGGTTGGGGATGGCAATTGACGAATTCGTCGCCTCACAGGGTGTTTACCGAACCACCGTTTGGGATTTGCTAAACGGTCGGGGTGAATTGCCAACGGGGCGCGCAGAAGTTAGTCAGCAGGTCGCAATAGAGGTATGCCGTCAGAAGGCTTCTCGTGAGTTGGGACGCAATCTTTTATTAACCCGTTTCGATCAACGCTCCTCTCGCTATAACGGCGAGCTTAAGGTTCATACCGTTTTTATTAATCTCACGGTAAAAGATCATGAACGTGAACAAGTTTACATTCGATGTGATATTTCCGCGGTTAACAGAATGATCATCGAATCCAGAATTAAGGGTATGAGCGGTTTTGGGTTCTTTAATAGTTAGAATATCGCGTATTTCATCCCCAATAGCATTAGCAAACTGGCCAAAATCGGGTGCAGAAATTTACCGGGAATGCGGCTGGAGAGCGCGGTACCCAGATAAATGGCGGGCAATGAACCGATCAAAAGCGCAAAGAGCAGTTTGAAATCTACGTTGCCTAAGTAGAGATGAACAGTGCCGGCGATGAGCGTCAGGGGTACTGCGTGTGCTATATCGGTTCCGACTATCTGCTTCGGCAGCAACCGGGGGTACAAGATCATTAAAACGGCTGTTCCGATTGCGCCAGCACCAACAGAGCTCAAGGTCACCAGAACGCCTAAAATGACTCCAGCTAACCATAATTTTTTGGAGAATCGGTGATCATCGACGGCTTTGCTTTTACCTAAATAGAGCTGGGACAGTTTCTTGCGGAGCAAAAGTACGATGGATGTCAGGATTAGCATAAAGCCCAATGCGGTCGTTAATAGGTTGGCGTAGTGTTCTGCGGAGCCGAACCAAAAAGCCAGGGCAAAACCTGTCACAATAGCCGCAGGCAGGCTTCCATACGCCAAGTTTAATGCGATACGCCAGTTCACATGTCCCTTGCGATTGTGGGCAATCATGCCGCCTGATTTCGTCAAAGCGGCAAACCAAAGGTCTGTGCCAATGGCTATATGCGGTGGGAAGCCAAAAAGCAGTAACGCGGGCGTCATTAACGCGCCTCCGCCTACGCCTGTCAGGCCGACAATCATTCCAATTGTTGCACCGGTCAATATTAAGAAAAGGATTTCCATGTGAATAAAAAAGGCATAAATTGTGTGTGTTGGTAAATCTAACTGTTATTAACTATTTCCAAAAAGAATGCTTAATAATATTTATATAACTGAATTGCAGGTTGGGCGGTAAGTTCGGTAAGATGCGAGTTGCAGGAACGGGTTGTTTTTTCAGCACTTCGCACAGAGAAACCAACAGCTCGTTGAACATTCAACACCATGACAATAATCAGCCTAATGGCAAGGATTTCGTACATGAAGCTACAGCAACTTAAATATATTTGGGAAGTTGCCCATCATGACCTTAATGTCAGTGCAACAGCGCAGGTCCTCTATACGTCACAGCCTGGTATCAGTAAGCAGATTCGGTTACTGGAAGACGAGTTGGGTATCGAGATTTTTGCCCGTTCTGGCAAGCATCTAACCAGAATTACGCCAGCCGGTGAGGCTGTACTGAAGGTTGCTGGTGAAATTCTTGGTAAAGTGGATTCTATCAAGCAAATTGCGCAAGAGTTCAGTAATGATAAAAAAGGCAGTTTAAGTATTGCTACGACCCACACACAGGCTCGGTATGCGTTACCAAATGTAATTGAAGGCTTCATACATGATTACCCAGACGTGTCCTTGCATATGCATCAAGGGTCACCAACACAAATAGCGGAGATGGCCGCAGACGGCACCGTAGACATGGCGATAGCGACGGAAGGTATGGAATATTTTTCAGACCTGGTGATGATGCCGTGTTATCGATGGAACCGGTCCATTGTGGTGCCTAAAGAGCATCCACTGGCGCAAAAATCAAATATCACACTTGAGGACATTGCAAGCTACCCGATCGTAACCTACGTATTCGGTTTTACGGGTAGGTCTAAGTTAGATGACGCTTTTATGGAGTTGGAACTCAAACCCAGAGTCGTATTTACCGCTACAGATGCGGATGTCATAAAAACCTATGTTCGGCTTGGTTTGGGTGTCGGCATTCTTGCGCATATGGCTATTGATCCGGAAACGGATCGCGATCTCGTGAGTATCGATGCCAGCCATCTCTTTGAGGCCAGCGTGACCAAGATAGGTATGCGAAAGGGGACCTTCTTACGCGGTTTTCAATATCGGTTTATTGAGCGATTCGCTCCTCATTTAACCAAGAATGTTATTGAAGAAGCGATGGCGTGTTCTACTCGGCACGATCTAGACGACTTATTTAAAAACACACCACTGCCAACTTATTAGTCAGGCATTATTGCCTGAATGCAAGCCACATTCTTTCTTTGTGGCTTCTTCCCACCACCAACGGCCTTCTCGTTCGTGCTGATTTGGGAGCGTAGGTTTTGTGCAGGGCTCACAGCCTATACTCTTAAAACCTTTCGTATGTAATGGGTTAAACGGGATTTCCATCATCCGGATGTAGTTCCAGACTTCTTCTGACGACCAATTGGCTAATGGATTGTACTTATACAGTACTTCAGCTTTTCCCTGAAAGGCGGGATCGGCCTGAACGGCAGGTATGCTGGCACGGGTGTCTGGGCTTTGATCTTTGCGTTGTCCAGTTACCCAGGCATCCAGGTTTGACAAAGCTCGCTTTAATGGCTCGATTTTGCGGATGCCACAACATTCGCCATGTCCATCCTGATAGAAGCTGAACAGTCCTTTTTCTGCGACGAAGGGTTGAAGTTTTTGATGATCGGGTGTGAATATCTGTATTGGTACGTTGTAGTGCTTTCTAACGGTGTCGAGATATTGATAGGTTTCCGGGTGCAGGCGTCCGGTATCCAGTGTGAAGATCGTTGGTTTGTCTGAGAGCTTACAGATCATGTCTACGAGAACAACGTCCTCAGCACCACTGAATGAAACCGCGATGTGTTCGTGAGAAGACAGGGCTCGTTTTAGAATATCCCGAGGAGAGAGGGCACTCAATTCCAATTGCAAGTCGTGTATGTTCGTCATTTTCTATAAAATTCCTAAAGTACTTTCTATTACCGCAAAAATAGCACGGCAAGATACATCGGAAAAATAACAGAATAAGATAACCTTATTACATAACTTTTATGTATAACGTGGAACACTCCAGCGTTCCACGTGGAAACTGTGGAACATTATGCTGAAAGATTAGAATACTGCTATGCAGTATTTGCCGTTGCGCAGATTCACCTGCCGCAATACATTAATGCTTTACTGACTAAATTGGAGAATTGTGTGGAACTGGCTTGTCTCGACCTTGAAGGTGTACTGATTCCTGAAATCTGGATAGCGTTTGCCGAAAAAACTGGCATTGAAGAATTAAAAGCAACAACCCGAGATATTCCAGACTATGACGTACTGATGAAGCAGCGTTTAAGGATTCTCAAAGAGCATAATTTGGGGCTTGTGGAAATCCAAGAGGTGATTTCAACCTTGTCTCCTCTACCTGGGGCGGTCGAATTCGTAGCATGGTTGCGTGAGCGATTCCAGGTAGTCATTCTCTCTGATACGTTTTATGAGTTTGCTCAACCATTGATGCGCCAGCTCGGTTTCCCGACATTGTTGTGTCATAAGTTGGAAGTTGCAGAGACGGGCGAGATCATCGACTATAAAATTCGCCAGACGGATCCAAAACGAACTTCGATTAAAGCATTTCACTCTCTAAATTATCGGTGCATTGCTGCTGGAGATTCCTACAATGACACAACGATGTTATCGGAAGCGGAAGCTGGCATATTGTTCAATGCACCGGAGAATGTGATTGCAGAGTTTCCACAATTTCCTGCGGTGCGAGGTTATGAGTCGTTAAAGGCGGAATTTATCAAAGCCAGTGAGCGGGATTTGACGCTTTAAGAATGATGAGGGTACTTTTTCAAATACCCTCCGAATTTTATTCGAGATTAGTCATTGCCAAGTGTATCGCACTCTGCTCCAGAGCTGGATAGACCTACTATTTGTGCCCTAAAGCTGAATGTGAAATCATTCGGCTTTCTTGGTTTTGCGAAGCGCTATACGTGTTTTTATCGCTTGATGGACAGATTTATACTAGGCGAAGTGACGTTTTAATTTGAGAAGAAGGTCAGGAAGTCAAGGTAGTGAGGATCCTCCGAACCTTAACTTCGCTTTCTTCGAACTCAGAATCACATTCACTGTCGAACACGATTCCTCCTCCGCCACTACAAGAGAGAGTATTGCTGGTCAATGTGACAGTCCTAATCAGAATATTGCTGTCGAACTGCAGGTCAGCAGAGAGGTAAAAGCTGCATCCGCAATAGTTTCCCCGTCGAACTGTTTCAAGTTCATCAATAATTTCCATTGCCCGTTTTTTGGGCGCACCGGTTATCGATCCCCCCGGAAATGCATCCCTTAGGGCGTCCAATGGGTGTTTTCCTTCAGCAAGGGTCGCTTTTATGGTGCTCACCAAGTGGTGTACATTTGTAAAGCTGTGAAGGGAGAATAACTCACTTACCGTGACGCTCCCAGCTTGAGCGTTTTTTGACAGATCGTTGCGCAGCAAATCAACAATCATCAAATTCTCAGACCGATCTTTTTCGCTGGTTAACAGTTCAGTTTTATGTTGCTCATCTTCAACTGGATCCACGGATCGAGGTCTTGTGCCTTTAATAGGTTGAGTGATGATAGTCTTGCCTTGAATTTGAATGAAACGCTCCGGCGATACGCTGAGAAGTGAATGGTCATGAGTTCGGTGAAATACTGAAAAGGGTGCTGGCATTTTTTTGATTAACTGCCGATACAGTGCCCAATCATTGGTATTGGTTGTCTTGCAGGTCCATTGCCGGGTCAGGTTAATCTGGTAAGCGTCACCTTCGACGATATAGGATTTTATCTTGGCAAATGCGACATCATATTGGTACCGGCTCATGCCACATTGCCAATGTCCGACAGTATTTTTGAGCGGTCTCTGCGTTGGTTTATCGGTAAGTTGTTCAGGTGCCGACAATCGTTCTTTTACCCTGCTAATAATTTCTTTCGGGCACTGGTTATGCGTTATCAGGTAAGTTCGTTTGTGCTGATGATCAAAATACACACACCAGTGGTATAGCCCAACCACGGCTAGCGGTTGAGTATTGGCGAAGTGCCTGCTGTTAATACCCAAGAGTTCTAAGCCTAGGTCGTAACTCAAATGTCCGGCCAGTCCGCCAGTAAATTTGAGGTTCGACGGCGAATGAGTATGTTGGTTGGATTTCTGCTTTAGAAATTCGAACCAGTCGGCCTGGTGGGTTTCGCCGTTTCCGAGAAAGTCAGACACTTGGATTTTGCGTTGCCCGAGGTAGCAGTATTCTTCCGTGGGCCAAGCAGATATCCACTCACTTTCCTGTGTCTCTTGTCCGCTGTGGTACCAAATCAGTCCAGGCGCATCTTTGAACAGGTCGGTGATAAGGGACGTATCAGGTGAATAGGTGAGGTCTGTAATTAACAAGAAAATACCTTAATGGCGATGACTCGGCGATTCGTGAAGAGTCAGGTGACCCCGCTGAAATGCTTTCGCAAGCCGTATCAATAAGCTAGTCTAATAATTGACTAATAATAACGAGAAAGAAAGGTAATTTCACCGATGAGCATTGTATTAGTTGTAGATGCAGCATGCGATTTACCCAAATCATTCCTGGAAGAGCGCGGTATAGAACTATTTCCCATTTCCATTCAAGTTGATGGGAACATTTATATCGATGATAAAGAACCGCAAACCTTGCAGGAGTTTTATCAGAAAAACCTGTTAACTCTGGATCATGAAGCTGAATCGATACCCTTCAGTACCGAGCAGATGACGCACCTCATGCTAGAAAACATTGTTCCGAAATATGATTTCGCACTTGTGCAGACCGTGAGTGAAAAGCGCAGCCAAATCTATGCTAATTGCACGGAAGCACAACCTCTGATTCTGTCGGCATATCGGGCCAAAAAGGAAAAGGGCGAATTGAGCAATCATTTTGGAATGCGCATCATGAATTCTTCGACTTTATTTACCGGTCAAGCCATGTTGGCCGCCTTTACGTCGGATTTGATAGCTGCAGGCAAGAGCAAGCAAGAAATCGTGCGGTTGGCTGAAGCCTTCAGAAGTAAGATTTTTGCGTATGTCATTCCACCGGATGTGGCTTATATCCGTGAACGGGCTCGAAAGCGCGGTGAAAACAGCTTAGGTATGTTGGGCGCACTTGTGGCCAAATCTCTGGACATTAAGCCCATTATTCGTGCAAAAGATGACGAAACCGCCCCGGTGGCAAAGGTTCGAGGATTCGATAAGGCGGTTGACCGCTTGTTCAATTATGGAATTGCACGGATTGAAGCCGGATTACTCAGCCCATATGTCATCGTCAGTATTGCAGGGGATGTTGCTGAGTTGGACAAGTATGAAGCTTTTGCTGCTTTAAAGTCGATTGCCAAAGCGCGTAAGGTATCGGTTGTCGCCTGTACCATGGGATTAACCAGCGGTTTGAATGTGGGGCCAGGAGCCATTTCGTTAGGCTTAGCATCAACCGATCATGATTTTTCCTGACTGCTTTTTGACCGTAGTGACTATGTGGCGGCAATCAGTAATTAGAGTCTTTTTTACAGCTGGGCAGCACACCAGAACGAGTATGAAGTTTTAGGTGTGCTGATTTCAGATTAATCTTTGGTGTAATAGACGCCAGGTATCCAGCTTTTGTGTACTTTGGATGTTTCTTCAAACCGATGTTCATTTTCATCGATATACTTAAATGAAACGAAGCCGATTCTCACAATATCATTATGTTTTATGTCCTTTTCAGTGATTTTTTCCTCGTTTACGAATGAGCCATTGGTGCTCTGCAAGTCGATTAGCCGATAGAACTCATGTTTGTGTTCATCATCGGCAGGATGAAATTCTAACCAAGCATGATTGGACGAAACGGTTTTATCATCGAGTTGAATATCGTTATCCGTACCGCGACCGATGGATACCGTTTTTTGGTCAAGCGAAAATTTATTTTGTACGACATCGTCTTTTATTTGCATCAAAATTGGCATTTCCGGTCTCCTGCGGTTGCCATTCGTTTAACATTTCGGGTATAGATTAGCAGGATTATCCCATGGACACTGATAAGTTGTTAACAGAATGATTAAAACCATGAGTCGAATGTTTTTTGTGAAGCTGCTGCCTGGCTCCTTGATGGCATTTGTTATCGTCGTGATTACGACGCCTTGGATGCAGCACTGGCACTCGGCTTTGGTCAATCAGGTGGCGGACTTATTACCCGGCAGCGATGAGCCAGTTAAATACCGTATTGATCCAGAAATTGGCAGTCCAGGGGAGTTGTGGGTGAAATGGCCAAATGGTCGGGTAACTCGATTAGATGCCTTTCGCAACGGGCGAAGCCAGGTGGATTTCCTCGACGACCTAGGTTTATCGTTCGATGGTCTGCCGTCTTTATGGGCGTCATTGGGGCATACGTTGTCTCCAATTGTCTATGAGAACCGCAGTGGGGTTTGGCGTCCTGCTGTTGCAGATTATAAGCAACTGGTTTATCGCAGTAACGGAGTTGCGGCAGTAGATCAGGTGATTCAGCGTGAATTTCAGAATGCCGACATACGTTTTGATCGGATAGGTGCAGGTTTTCTATCGATACCGGTCGATCCTTATGGTGGTGTCTATTTATTGATTAAACGGGCGCCAGACGCTATGCCGGCGCAATTAGGTGATCTGAGTGTTGTTGTGGTTTCGCAGTTTGACGCATTAACGGAGCAATTTCTCGCTGAAACGTGGGCCATTGATAATCAACAATGGGCAATCACGCACGGATTCATGTTGCTTGCCGCCACGCTAGCTCTGTTTTGCCCTTGGTTAGTTATCGGTCGTTTTCAGCGACAGTGGTTGGTCGTTTTATGCTTGTTGGCCGTCAATGTGATGGGGTTCGTTTTTGCGTTTTGGCAATGGCAATGGGTATACCCGGTTATTTTGCCGATGATTTCACCGTTTTTGGCTTGGGCTTGGTCTCACCGCTTAACGGCCAAGCAATTGGAAATTCAAAGCTGGCAACACAAGCATCTGTTGGTGACAGACCTCTGGGTTGGACACTTACTTGACGAAGGCAAACCTGAAGCGGCCTTCCGTCACTTAAAAGAAGTTCAAGCTGAGGGTCAGCCATACAGCCCAATCTGGCAAAAAGTTGGCAAAGGATTTGAACGTAAACGTCAATTTGATCGCTCCATCGAATGTTACCAGTCGATTCTGCGGAGCAATAAGTCAGACGTGGAAGCGCGGAACAAGGTTCGGCAGTTGAAAGACGTTGTTGATGGCAGTAAGACCATGGCAATCAGTCAGTCAGGTGGTGAACTACCTGTTGGGCAAGTCGATAATCTCAGTTTAGGGAGATATCAGATATCCAAAGAGCTCGGTCGAGGCGCAATGGGCGTTGTATATGAAGCCGAAGATCCTAAAATTCACCGAAAAGTTGCGTTGAAAGTTGTGCATTTGAAGAATCTGGGCATTGATGAAGTGGATCAGGTGAAGCAGCGATTTTTCCGGGAAGCCCAAGCTGCAGGTAAGTTGAACCATCCGAATATTGTCACGGTGTACGATGTTGGCGAAGAACACGATGTCGCCTATATCGCGATGGACCTTCTGGTAGGTCAGCCGCTCTCGGCATTGGTCAATCAAAAACCGATCCAGATTCTGCAGCAGGTCGTTTGGATCGCCCAGGCTGCAGAGGCATTAGGTTATGCCCATGAAAATGAAGTGATTCATCGCGATGTAAAACCGGCCAATATGATTATTGAGCAAAAATCGAATAGGCTGAAGCTAACTGATTTTGGTGTTGCCCGCATTGCTGGTGTGCAGCAGACGCAAACCGGAATCGTCCTGGGCAGCCCTTCTTATATGTCTCCTGAACAGATTCGCGGCGAAAAGTTGACCGGCAGTACGGATATCTTCAGCTTAGGGGTAACGTTGTACCAATGCATTACCGGTGAACTGCCTTTTGCCGGAGATACACTGCCGGCCCTGGCCTATTCCATTACGCAAAGCAAACAAGAAAGCCCACGCAACGTCAATAGTGAAGTCCCGGTATCATTGGTGAGAATTGTCAATAAGGCGTTGCAGAAGGACCCGAAAGAGCGGTTTCAAACTGCCGATGATTTTGCAAAAGCGTTAAATAAATGGGTGAAAGATCACAGCTAAACTAAACTTAGAAAATCAGCTCAATGTTTTAGAACAAAGGAGGTGAGGGCGCAGTAATTAATTGGTAGTACGAACACATAACTTATGACTTGTAATCCGCCTGAGGGAGAACTGAATGGCTGAAACTCGACTGTCCGACGTACGTACCTATGCATTAGATACCAATGTTTTGATACATGACCCTAATGCCGTTTTTAAATTTGAAGAACATACTGTGCTCATCCCAATGGTTGTGCTGGAAGAGCTGGATAAGCTGAAAGTTGGCGCCTCTGCGGTTGCTGCTGATGCCAGACAGGCCGTTCGCACAATTGACGAATTACTCGGTGCCTCATCACCGCAGGAAATTATGAAGGGTGTGCCCATTAAACGACCTTCCGGTGAAGAATTGGGAGAAATTTCCATTTTGATGCCTTCCAAAGACCAAGATATCCGACTTTCACCCAGCAGTAACGATAACCTTATCATTAATGATCTCTTGTTTTTGAAAACACACCGTCAGGATCGGGAAGTTGTGTTGGTGACCAAAGATATCAACATGCGTTTAAAGGCCCGAGGCACAGGGTTATCGGCAGAAGATTACCACAATGATCAATTGATCACCGATCTTGAGTCGCTCTCGACCGGTTACCATCACGTTGAAGGCAGTTTCTGGGAGGCCATTGAAGCCATTGAGCCGCAAAAGGTCGATGGCAGTAAGTACCATGTCATTAAAAAGGAGACTTTGCAGGCCTTATTGGAACGGCGTGCCTATGTGAATCAATTTATTTTTGATGATAAAGAGTTCGTGTGCCGTATTTACAAGGAAGATGACGACAGTTTCGCCATTGAATTGTTGAACACTGGAATACTCATGCGCCAAAAAGCCTGGGGGCTGACGCCCAGAGACCTGTTTCAGGCGATGGCAATGTTTCTGTTATTCGACCCAGAAATAGATTTGGTGGCTCTGAACGGGTCCGCTGGTAGCGGGAAAACCATACTGGCTTTAGCCTGTGCTCTGGAGCAAACAATGGAGCGCAAAGATTATAAGCGGATTATCGGCACGCGCAGTACGCGGGGGCTGGATGAAGACATAGGGTTTTTACCAGGCACTGAAGCGGAAAAGATGCAGCCCTGGTTGGGTGCATTTACCGATAACCTGGAAGCGTTGCATTCAGAAGATTTTGATCCGGGCAGCAGCGAAGATTATGTTGGTGCAAAAGTGCCGCTGCAGTTCAAGAGTTTGAATTTTGTCCGGGGGCGGAGCTTTCAGCAAACCTTCCTCATTGTTGACGAGGCTCAAAACCTGACTCCCCACCAGATTAAAACCATTGTGACACGAGCAGGCGAGGGTACTAAAGTCGTCTGTCTGGGGAATCTGGCTCAAATCGACACTCCATATTTGGGTGCAACCAGCAGTGGGTTAACCTATATGAGTGAACGATTCAAAGGATTCCAGCATGGAGGCTCCATAACGTTACAAAGTGTTGCGCGGTCTCGTTTGGCTGCGTACGCTGAGACGCATTTGTAATGTTGAGTTACGCAAAATTACTTTGATATGTGGTATGCCCGAAGTATGATGCTTTGGGCGTATTCTTAGGGGGTTCCTGTGGTAGAAATCATTGTTATCGACGATCATGACTTGGTGCGATTCGGCCTGGTCAGGTTGCTGTCAGATGTAGATGGCATTCGGGTAGTCGCTGAAGGAGATAGCGGTGAGAAGGCAGTGGAACTGGCTAAGAAGCATGAACCTGATGTCATCTTGATGGATGTGCGTATGCCGGGAATGGACGGTATTGAAGCAACGAAGAAGATTCAGCGCATTATGCCGGACATCAAAATTATCGCGGTAACCGCCTGTGGTGATGATCCGTTTCCGTCTCGTCTATTGCAGGCAGGAGCGTCTGGGTACTTAACCAAGGATGCTTCCACAGACGAAATGGTACAGGCCATTAAAACCGTCATGGCCGGTCAGAAGTATTTAACACCAGAAATAGCGCAAAAACTTGCGTTAACCAAATTTGGTGGGTCTGATAACCCATTTAGTGAGTTGTCAGAACGTGAGATGCAGATTGCGACGATGATCTGTTCATGCAAAAAAGTGCAGGAAATCTCAGATAAGCTTTGCTTGAGCCCGAAAACGGTCAACACCTATCGATATCGAGTGTTTGAAAAACTTTCGGTGACCAGTGATGTTGAGCTGACCCACTTAGCTATTCGACATGGTTTGCTTGAGCCCCAAGAAATGGTCTAATCGGGAAAATCTTGATGAATTTGGACCATGACGGACAGCATTGCCGATCCTTTCGATCATAAATCATTCCTACGTAATTTAACCACTCGCCCAGGCGTATATCGTATGTACGATACGCAGGGTGAGTTGCTGTATGTTGGCAAAGCCAAGAACCTCAAGAATCGGGTATCAAGTTACTTTCGCAGTCGTGGACTCACCAATAAGACAGTTGCCTTGGTGTCTAAGATTCACAGAATTGAAATTGCAGTAACTCACAGCGAAACGGAAGCCTTGTTGCTGGAGCATACGTTAATTAAACAACATCGACCGCCCTATAATATTCTGTTGGTCGATGATAAATCCTATCCTTACCTTAAATTGACCAAAGCGCACGCCTGGCCGGGACTCTATTTGCACCGTGGAACGAGAGGTAGCAAAGATGAGTATTTTGGTCCATTTCCAAGTGCCAACGCTGTTCGGGAAAGCCTTATATTGCTGCAAAAAGCTTTTCGCATACGTCAGTGTGAGGATAGTGTTTTTGAAAATCGTAAAAAGCCCTGTCTGCAATATCAGATAAAACGCTGTAAAGCACCTTGCGTTGGTTTGGTCAGTGAAGAGGAGTATCGACAAGACCTCGCTAAAACGAGGTCGTTTCTACAAGGTAAAAGCCAGGAATTGATTCAGGCGATAGAAAGTGAAATGGACCAAGCTGCTGCAAAATACGAATACGAACAGGCTGCTGAGTTACGCGATCAGTTAATGTTTTTGCGCAAAGTTCAGGAACAACAATACGTCTCAGGTGGTAAAGGAAATGTGGATGTTTTCGCTGTTGTGAAACAGGCTGCCGGTGTGTGTATTCATTTTCTGATGATTCGCGATGGACGTATGATTGGCAGTCGCAGCTTCTTTCCAAAACCTGGCATCGAAGACGACGATGGGCTGATCATGACAGGGTTTTTGGCCCAGTACTATCTGTCTAAACATCATGGCGATTACCCTGGCAGTATCCTGTCTAATGTGCCGATCGCTGATGCAAAGTCACTTGAAGCTGCATTGAAAGAGCAGTATCAGCGAACGGTACAGATTCAACACGCGGTCAGAACTCAAAACGCGAAGTGGCTAGAATTGGCAGTCACCAATGCCACTGAACAATTGCAACACCGCATGTCCCATGGAAAGCAGGTCACTGCACGCCTGGAAGCACTGCAGCAGGCGCTGGAACTGGAACAGATGCCTGAGCGAATAGAGTGCTTCGATATCTCCCACTCAAGTGGTGAAGCCACCACAGCGTCTTGCGTAGTTTTCGACCAGGATGGACCGAATAAGTCGATGTACCGAAAGTTTAATATTGACGGCATCATAGAAGGGGATGACTACGCAGCGATGGCTCAGGCGATTCATCGCCGCTATGCGCGTTTGCAGAAAGAAGAAACTAAACTCCCGGACCTGCTTATTGTAGATGGGGGCAAAGGTCAGATGAATATGGCCAGAGAAGTTATGAATGAACTGGGTATTGCCATTCCCTTGTTAGGGGTCGCCAAAGGGGAAACCCGCAAGCCCGGAATGGAAACTTTGTTTTTCGAGACGACAGACCAAGTGATTTTGCTGCCAAATTATTCCCCAGCGCTGCATTTGATTCAACATATTCGGGACGAATCGCATCGGTTTGCCATTACCGGACATCGGGCGAGGCGTGGCAAATCCAGAGTAGGATCCGTATTGGACGATATACCGCAAGTAGGTCCAGGCCGTCGTCGGGCCTTGATACGTCATTTTGGCAGCGCCATTGCCGTAAAATCTGCCAGCGTGGATGAAATTGCAAAAGTGTCTGGTGTTTCCAGAGCATTGGCGCAATCCATTTATGATTTTCTGCACAGCACCTAGCGGTTTTTCGTTTGGCTGGTGTCAGTGGCCTAAATGGCGTTTGAATGTATAATGCGCGTAATTCAAATACAGGTGTTTCATGAATATCCCTAATCTACTTACGCTCTTGAGACTCATTCTGATACCAGTATGTGTAATCATCTACTATGTCCCAGCGCCATGGGCGTACATGACGACGGCCATATTGTTTACGATTGCCGCTGTTACCGATTGGTTCGATGGGTATCTCGCGCGAAAATGGGGTCAGACTACGCCGTTTGGCGCTTTTCTGGATCCAGTGGCTGATAAACTCATCGTTGCCGCCGCATTGGTTATTTTGGTTGAGCGACACGAAACCGTTTGGTTGACTATTCCAGCGGTCATTATAATCGGCCGGGAAATCGTTATTTCTGCATTGCGCGAATGGATGGCCGAAGTCGGGAAACGCTCGAGTGTTGCCGTTAATATGATCGGCAAACTAAAAACCACAATGCAAATGGTGTCGATTATTGTACTGCTCAGTCAAAAACCCGGTACGGTCATCGCAGACATGGGTTTGATCGCGCTTCAGATTGCTGCGGTATTGACGCTCTGGTCAATGATCGTGTATTTGAATGCGGCTTGGTCGGAATTGAAGCCATCGGCGAAATAATCGAGCGATCTGTATTGCAAGGAGGCCATGCCTCCTTTTTGTTTGTCACACTTTTTTAATACGTTCGGCAATCGCCAGTACTTTGTCTATGGGTGTGTCTACCTGTTTGCTGAACTCGGTTGTGGGCGTAAATATTGTTGCGATAGTACTGAGGTCATCTGCCGAGAGTCTTTCTGGTCCCAGGGCTGCTATTACCTCGAGCGCTTGTGCTCTGGCCAGATAAAAATTAGCCAGTTTCAGGCTGTATCGGTAATTTGTAATGAGTACCTGTACCAAAAACATGATGACGGCTAACGCGCTGACTCGGATTAAACTTTTTTCAACTTGATCGTTTAAGTCACTCTTATCAAATTCAACCAGTGTTTTTTTGAAGTCTTCCAACAAGTTTTTTTGCTCTTGCAGCTGCGCTAATGTTACAGCTTCAACGTTGCGAGTACTGGCCGCCAATGCATTAATCAAAGCGGGAATGGCATCTTCGTCTCGTATTTGACGGATAGCGCGCAATAAATAAATTCCACCAAAACTCGATACCAGAGCACTTCCGTCTTCAACAAAAACCGGTGGCTGTAAACTGGTACGAATGCCTGTATCTTGCGTCAACCAGCTCAAAGCCTCTTTTTCAGAAATGAGCAGGTTGTCGTCCCTCCCGCTGATAACCCCCAACCGCAGTTTTTGAAAACACCGCGCGGTTCAGTCTTGTCGGTTCTTAGGTTTAGCTTTGTTCCAGCGTTTCCCACCTTCGCTGGTCTCGTATTTGGAATCTTCTTCACCAGAAATGATTAGCCGACTCATGAACTCTGTGGCTGAACTGAGGTTTTCAAACGTATAGATCCAGATGCTTTTGCATTGTTTTATCGTGTCATCGCCGATCAAAACAAGGTCGACATCAGCCAAAACAAGTGCTCTTCCGCTCTCAAGTTAAGCCACTTGATGTAATTCTGCATAGACTACTGTAGGGCAAGGTTGCCCAGCTAACCCTTTATCATTGGTCGTTATCAACAAGCCGTCTTCGACAACAATTACGCCTATGCTATCGCAGATGAATATCGGCGGTTATTAATGCTTGGACGCACCCGATAAATAGTGAGTCCAGTTCAGACCGCCATCGTTGCTGGTGAATATTACACCGAGCTCATCCGACATGACGCCGTTTTTTTCTCTGCTGAATACTGGTGGCCATAAAGCGCTGTTAACTCGGGTTGTTATTTTTTGCCAGTGTTCTCCGTTGTCCTTCGACACTAACATCAAACCCTTATGACCGGTAACGACTGAAATATCTTTGTCTGAAAATATCGCTGACCATAAAGGTCTTAGACCTGGGTAATAAATCTCTTCCTTTGAACCAAGCTCCGTAAAGACAGGAAAGGCGAGAATGTCCGGAATGGTTGTTATGGTCTTATCTATCCGGTCTTCAACAGAGGTGATTTTGTCTTCGACGACATCGACGGAATGAGAACTTCGAAATAGTTTATTGGCCAGACTAAGCAAATAGGGCAGCGCAATGACAATGAATAAACCGACAGCAGTTAATCCCACTATGGATCAGGAGTTTACTTTTGCGTCTTGGGTATGTTGTCCTGCAAGCTGGCGATAAGTTGTAATTGTCGCTGTGAAAGGGGTAGTGGGGTATCAAATTGGGCGGGCATGAGTCAATCGTTGGTCATTGTATAATTGAACACCATAAGGTGTATTCAAAACAGACAACGCTGCGGTTTGTCTTCAATGTCCTTGGACTTGAGATCAGAATGATCGGGGTTACCGAACCATAGTGGTCTATCCATGCCTCATGGTTAGCAAAAGCTCAATAAAATCAGGAAGTTATAAAAAAATGTTTGACAACATTCAGAACGTCGGTAAAATGCGCCCTCGTTGTTGAAGCACACACCAGCAACGGTTTAGTTTGATAAGCGGGAATAGCTCAGTGGTAGAGCACAACCTTGCCAAGGTTGGGGTCGCGAGTTCGAATCTCGTTTCCCGCTCCAATTAAATTAAGCATTAGGTTGATAGGTGGGGACTGAAGCGTCAACCGGTTCAGTCAAGTATCATATCCGATCAAGCCGATTATCAGCAGCACGCAAGCTGTCTAAATTTTGCGACATTGGCGCGGTGGCAGAGTGGTCATGCAGCGGACTGCAACTCCGTGTACGCCGGTTCGATTCCGACCCGCGCCTCCAGTCTGAGGACTGGTTCACCTTACAAGGTCGCCTTGTAACCCGAAGCCCGGGTGGTGAAATTGGTAGACACAGGGGACTTAAAATCCCCCGACTATTGCAGTCGTGCCGGTTCAAGTCCGGCCCCGGGCACCAACACTTTTTTATTTCCGCTTCGTTTTAACTTCTGCCTATACATTCTTTACGCTATCTGCACCTAATTCGGCAACGGAATTGATGTACTCAACTGCGTTTAACTTGTCATTCATTCCTTTTTGCTGTGTATTATTCGGTTTTTTTTCAGACCCTATCTCTTTTGGCAGCGAAGCGAAGCCTGCACTATGCTTTTTCTGATCTGTGTATTGGCAGCAGTTGCGCAGGTTAGGAACGTTACCTGTTTGGTAACGGGTTCAATCCACCATGCTAATTGCGCACGGTTGCACCGATAATTAGTCATACCAATTGTTGGCGTGTTGTCTTCATTGCGTTACACGACAAAGGAGGCTGTTCATGGCTACATTGGTGGTAATGGCCCACGGTGTCGGCAATGAAACCGAAGGTTTTGAAACGAAATGGCGAGAATTGATCGAGCAAACAACCTCCATTCCAGATGATGTTGTTGTCAAAGGGCTTTTGTGGGAGGACGTGCTCGAACAGGTCGCTCAAAAATATCCGATCATTTCACAACAGCAGGCAAGTTTACTTGCGATGCTTAATTTCCCATACCTGCAGCAGTTGTTGGCTTCAGATGTTTACGATCTGGCCAGAGACGCACTGATGGACGTGCTTGTTTACGCTGGACTCGATGATATGTGGGCATATATCCAAGCTGAATGCTCTGCAAAGCTTGATAGATTGCGACGTGATGATAATGGTCGACTACTCTATCTTGAATCCGATACTCTGTTGATTGGACATTCGCTGGGCGCCGCGATGCTGCCACACTTGGTCTGGCGTGAAGCCAAAAATACAGGTGTGATTCCCTATAAAGGAATGATATTGCTCGCGACCCCCTTGGGTATTCAATCGCCAATTCCCCGCGTATTCAAAGACCTACTGCAGCGGTTAGGGAAAATTCATGGTGGAAGCAGAACTAAAACACTTCAGCAGTTTGCTAAGCGCTGGTCGATGGGAGGAGCAAACCGGTTACGCATCATTAACAATGAAAACGACATTATCTGCTCGGATGTTCGTTTTGAGCTGCCCGGTGGGAAATTGAAAGATTTAATTCCGCTCAGGCAGGGGTTCGATCCAAATGAAATTGCAGTGTTGGATAAATGGCACCCAGGTTCTATCGAATATATCGCCTTTGGCGAACGAAAAATATCCTCAATTGCGTATAACCACGCTGTTTTCAATTATTTGCAGCAACCAGCCTTTATTACAGCATTTAATCGGATGGTACACGGAGGTGAGCAATGAGCAAGCGCATTGTTTTGTTCCTGACGGTGGTATTTTTCTTTCCTGTACCTTTTGCTGTGGCCGAGTCCTTTCAGGATGATTTGATTCGCTATGTCGACGAAGTGACGGTGATGCTAGAAGAGCAGACCGATGACGAAATAATCCACTATCTGAACAACAGTTTGATCCTTGTAAACTCAATGCGCGATAACGCATCACGCAAGTTGGTTGATACCCATGCTTTGGAAAGTCTCGGTGAAGCCTATTTTCTATTACCAGAAGAATTGTCTTTAGCTGCGATACAAAGCCAAGCGATACAAACTGAATCAGAGTTATATAGGCGGTATATACAGCCTTATATAAAGCAGAATTATCTGATTTTTTTGTCAGCTCAACAGAATATCTTGCAACGGAAATACTTTTCTTTAAATGATCACAATGCCAATTTTGTGGAAGGTTACTTAAACAGTAAATTGCCATTAACGCGAATCAACCTGAACGATACCTTGGCGAAGCAGGATCCATATCTGGGGGTTTCTCCTTGGGAAGCAACGTTTAGAGTTGAACCCGCTATGGTATTTGTCAATCAACTTGCTCCAGCACTGTTACTGACATTAGGAGCAACATTCACGGTTTTACCTGAAGTTAATCTTTCAGTATCACCGCCCGATTTTCAGGAAACATTTGCGACGAGGTTTATTCAAAAAGCCGGTCCGCGGATAGGTTTCGGGGCCATGCAGAAAGAGGGGGAGGTTCAGTGGGTTATGGGGGCAGGGATGCATCTTCGTTCCGTGGCCATTTGGGCGCTCTACGATTATTCTGATCAAAAAGTAGCATTGGGCGTTGGTTTGAGTGATATAAGTGTGCTGGCAAAGGTGATTGGCTGGTATTGAGCATTCGCAGTGAACGGGTTGTGCTATTTCAAAGAACGAGAAACTGGAAAGTCACCTAAAGGAGGATACAAAAATGAAACTACGACGTTTAGGTAAAACTGAGTTACAGGTTTCTGAAGTTTCATTCGGTGCCTGGCAGCTCGGTAACTATGATCAATGGGGTGGTATGACGGATGCCGATGCCTTAAATTTGGTGCGCAAAGCTCGAGGGTTAGGGTGTAATTTATTTGATACGGCACCAAATTATGCCAAGACCAACAGTGAACGATTGCTGGGTGAAGCCTTGCATCGTGAGCGTGCTGAGGTGGTGATCGTTAGTAAGTTCGGTCATCGGCCGGACGATGGACGCGCCGATTTCAGCGCGGATTGGTTCTGGAAAAGTCTGCATGGCAGCCTGACAAGATTGAAAACAGATTATTTGGACGTGGTGTTAGCGCATTCGCCGCCATTTGAAGTGCTAAATGGCCAGCACGAAATCTGGTCAGCGATGCAGAATGCGCAAAAACAAGGCAAAGTTCGTTTTTTCGGCGCGAGTGTAGATTACGCAAAAGATGTGCGCGAGGTCCTAAATACGACCGAGTCACAGGTTTTGGAATTAATGTTCAGTGTTGCGCATCAAGATGTTCGGTTTGCGTTTGATTTGGTCAGAAAAAACGATGTTGGTGTATTGACCAAGGTGCCTCTGGACAGTGGATGGCTATCTGGAAAGTATGATGCAACCAGTCGTTTTGACGGTGTGCGCAGTCGCTGGAGTTCGGAAGAAATTGCCCGTCGAGCTCAATTTGTAGACCGTTTCAGGGAAATCATGCCCAAGGATAGGTCGATGGCGCAATATGCATTGGCTTATTTACTGAGCTATCCAGAGGTTTCTGCGGTTATCCCTGGGATGCGCTCACCAGAGCAGTTGCAGGCAAATGTCAGTGCTGTTGGTCTGCAACTGTCAGCGGAACAACTGGAAACAGTTGAAGACCTTTGGGTAGAGCTGACCAATAATGGTAAAGATCTCTACCCGTGGTGAAGTGAACTGGTTCTAACGCCTTCACAGGTCGCTTTATGCCACCACGTGAAGGCTAATGTCCTAATTGCCTGCAAAGTTAACTTCATCGAATACCGAACCGCTCACACTAAGTCTCTTCTGGTGTGCTAAAAACAAAGTTCCATCTGAGGCGCAGCCGGTTGTTGCTTTGAATTCGTGAAAACCAGTGCCTGACAGCCTAGCGGAGATCCATTCAGCAGAATGTCGGGCAGTTCATTTGGGTTATTAGCCCACACTGCAACCACCGCACTTTTTCCGTTTTGTAGGCACCGCTGAATATAGCTAACGGTGGCGATATCACTATTGTCCAAACGGATAACCCGAACATAGTGGTCGCCTAGGCCAATTTCGCGCATATATCGGTCATTTGGGATGAACGGGGGGTTTATCAGGGTTACCCATTGTCGTGAATTAGCTTTTTCACGGATCGCCGACAACAGTTGGTGCCATTGGTTCAGAATAGGTGAATCGTAGGCATGAAAATGCACAACGCTTCGTGCTTTGTGTATTAAGCTGGTTATTATGGGTTGACGATAGGGTGCTTCGTATTCTGATGTAATCATCACTCGACCTCTTACTGTATGTTTGAACAGTACATGTATTTATATACAGTATTGGGTTCGAAGTCAAAAAAAGAGCCGAAAAACTCGACTCTTTTTTGTATTAAAAAATAACTATACAGTTCTACGCCGAAATAGAGGCTCTGCGAGGCGCGTATCGGATTGATACTGCTCCGTAAAATGGTCTTTAACACTCAAAGCCGTTTGCATTTCATTCTCTGTTCGACAGCAGAATGCAGTAAAACCACACCGTTGTAGGAAATTAACCTGGTCAGGTAAAAAGTCTCCAATAGCCCGTATTTCGCCCTCATACTTATACTGCATTCTGAGTAACCTTGCGAAGGTAAATAACCGTCCGTCGGCAAACTTACCGAACTTAAAGGCAATAATCTGTAAGTTCGCTAAAAATGGCAGAAGTTCGGTGTAGTCGTCGTCTTCACATACATAGGCGCCGAATGGTAAGGAGGACTCTGCCAATTCATGGCCAAAGTCAGTCCAGATTCGCACAGGCAGTAACGCATTGCCAGGTAGGCCTTGAGCGTCGGTCGATTCAAAGAGCTGCCAAGGATCGTCTTTAATTATTTGGCCGTCCTTAATGAGATGTTGCATATACGCGCTCCTTAAACGGTTCCAAGCCTAATCGATGCACGGCATCAATAAATAATTCATTTTCCTGGCGTTTTTCAACGTAGGTATCAATCACTTTTTGCAGAACATCCGGTACCTGCTCGGCTTTAAAAGAAGGGCCGAGAATTTTACCTACCTGGCCCTCGATGCCACTGTCGCCACCCAACGAAATTTGGTAAAACTCTTCGCCTTTTTTATCCACGCCCAAAATACCGATATTACCGATATGGTGATGCCCGCATGCATTCATACAGCCAGAGATGTTCAGATCGATGTCGCCCAGGTCGTATAGATAATCCAAATCATCAAACTTTACCTGAATGGCTTCTGCGATTGGAATAGACTTAGCATTTGCAAGTGCGCAGTAATCACCTCCCGGGCAGCAGATAACATCGTTTAAGGTGCCCACCGTGGCATCCGCCAGTCCCAGAGCATTTAGTGCGTTCCATAAGGTGAAAAGATCGGATTGCTTTACATCAGCAAGAATGATGTTCTGTTGATGACTGACCCGCAACTCCCCGAAAGAGTAGCTATCCGCGAGGTTGGCAAGGGTATCTATTTGCTCCGCAGTTGCATCGCCCGGCGCATAGCCCGGTTTTTTAAGCGAAACAGTAACCGCTGCGTAACCTGTTTTCTTGTGGCTCTCAACATTACGCTGAATCCATTTATCAAAAGCAGGGTGATTGAAACGCAACTGTGCTAGGGCTTCTGTCTGATCCTGGATCTGGTCATAAGCCGGATCTACAAAGTGTGATTTAACCCGTTCAATTTCCGAAGCTGTAAGGGTTTCCGCGCCATCTTTTATCAGCTGCCATTGTTCGTCAACTAATGTGCTAAAGGCCTCTACACCAAGAGCTTTGACTAAAATTTTGATCCGGGCTTTGTATTTATTGTCGCGACGACCTTTCAGGTTATAAACACGCAGAATTGCCTCAAGGTAAGACAACAGATGTTGCTGTGGTAAGAACGCATTGATTTCCTGACCGACAATAGGCGTTCGCCCTAAGCCACCGCCAACGAATACTTGAAAACCAACATCACCGGTTTCATTTTTAACCAACTGCAAACCTATATCGTGAAATCGAATTGCCGCCCGATCGGTGCTGGTTGCCGCATTCACCGCAATTTTAAATTTACGCGGCAAAAAGGCGAATTCTGGGTGTAGAGTTGACCACTGGCGGATAATTTCGCACCAGGGTCTGGGATCTTCGATTTCATCAGCAATTACGCCGGCAAATTGATCGGTTGTCGTGTTGCGGATGCAATTTCCCGATGTTTGTATGGCATGCATCTGAACTTCAGCCAAGTCAGCGAGAATATCAGGAACATCTTCCAGTGCCGGCCAGTTCAATTGAATGTTCTGACGGGTTGTGAAATGAGCATAGCCTTTATCGTATTTACGGCTAATATACGCAATACGCCGTAACTGAGTGGACGAAATCAACCCGTAAGGCACAGCAATTCGCAACATGGGTGCATGACGCTGAATATACAGCCCATTTTGCAACCGCAATGGCAAGAATTCTTCTGCCGCGAGTTCACCTTTTAAGAAGCGGTCCGTCTGTTCTCGGAACTGCGCAACGCGTTGATCAACTATCTGTTGGTCATACGAGTCGTAAACGTACATGTTACAACCTCATTAGAGTCGGAAAGCTGGCCAGCAAATCACTAGGATTTGCCATAACTTGGCGCACTATAACTCAGGTTCTTTATTCTCTGAATTATTAAAGTTTCATAATTTAATTCCATACCGTTATATATAGGTGGTTGCAGCCAGTTGAGAAAGGTTATTAAATGGCAAGGTGTGTGATAAATGCACACCATTGTTCAAAACAATAAAAAGAAAGGGGAGAGTATGTCTGCTGGTAAATCTCGAATTACGGATGCTCAGGCCGATGCTATAGCGGCCGTTGTTGTTATCTTTACGGTTGTTGCTACCGCTGTGTATTGGGTAGCGGGAGCATAACCGTGGAAGTCCGTTAAAAGGAGGGCGCAAGCCCTTTTTTTTATGCTCCAGGATTTTATTTCGTCTTTAAACTTCGCTTTGAATGACCAGATTAGGTTTGCGGTTCTTCATCAGCCCAGGATTTCTGAAACAAAGAACTTGGTTTGTCAAAAACAGGTGCCTTTCTTTGCTTTATGTATCTGCCAGTCTGACGAGAAAGATCAAAAAAGTGACGATACCAACGGTAAAAATGATGCCGCCGGCGACAAAAGGCCAAATGGTGGTGCTTTGAAAATCTTCCACTCTGTTTTTATTGCTTTGCACGCCAATAGCTGCCGCCATGACGCTTTTTGCCACTTGCAACGCACTCGGTTTTTTAGGGTTTGTCATTGCTTTTTTATCCTTTTGGTCGATTTTTCTATAAAAGAGCGACAACTGTTAGAAAAATGACGCCTTTCTGAACCATGCGACCTACTTAAATACTAGAGAATATGGGGTAATGAACTAGCATCATAGTAAAAGTATCACACGGAATGAGGCTTCAGACACTGGTCAAAAGTGTTTTGAGCCTAACTTAATAAAAATAAACAGAGGCCGATATGTCAACAGTGTTAATGACCAACCAAGATGAACTGATGGAAGCGCTTTATCAGCGATTATTGGTGCATTTCCCAGAGAACCATCATGCAAACTTGAATTACTTTATCCGTGAGTTATTTAAGCATGCCTCCATGCGTGACCTGATGCAGTATGAAATGACCGATTTAGCGGGAATGGTGGTGACGCTGTGGCGCAATATTCAGGTGAAATCCAAGCGCAAAGCGAGTATTGAAGTAATTAACCCCAATGTAGAAGAACATGAATGGCAGTCGCAGCACACCATTGTTTCAATACTTCAGGATGAAATTCCCTTCGTCATAGACTCAGCAAGACTGGCCCTAAATAAGCTGAACATTAATATACACGCCATTTTCTATGGCACATTTGGTGTTGAACGTACCAAAAAAGGAGAATTCAGAGGTTTTTCCGATGACGGCGACAAAGAACTTTTGTTGTGTATAGAAATGGACAGAACGTCTGTTGCTGAGCAGCGCGATGAGGTCGAAAGGGAATTGCAGAATGTGCTGAACGACGTAGTTTACGTCGTAGACGATTTTCCAGCGATGATTGAACGCACCACGGAAGTGATCAAAGACCTTCATGAAAAGCCATACCCGTTCAAGAAAGCTGAGCTGGACGAAGCGAAAGTCTTTATGGAATGGATCGCCAACAATCATTTCAGCTTCTTAGCCTACGATGAATACACCATAGCAGACGGTGTGGTCACTCAAGTGCCGGGAACCGAGTTGGGGTTGTTCAAAAAGAATAAATCTCGCCGTGATGAAAGAATAGACGATATGACCGAAGAACGTCGGTCACATGTGTTCAAACAGGAACTATTGATTTTTACCAAGTCGGGGCGGCGCTCCTCTGTGCATCGCGCCGCCTATTCTGATTACATCATTGTGAAGCACTTTAATGACAAGGGTGAAGTGATCGGTGGTCGACGATTTATGGGGCTCTATACCTCTGCGGTCTATAACGAAACGCCTAAGAATATTCCTGTAGTGCGCAAGAAAATTGAACGGGTACTGAAAACATCCGGTTATTACCCTGGCACGCATGCCCATAAAGAGCTTTCAGCTATTTTGTATAACTTCCCTCGGGATGAACTGATTCAGTCGAACGTGAAGACATTGCTGCGGGTGACTAATGAAGTGCTGTCAATTCAGGAACGTAAGCAAATTCGATTATTTCTGCGTAAAGACGCCTACGGGAAATTCCTGAATGCCGTGGTTTATATGCCAAGGGACGTCTTTAATACGCAGGTACGAATTAAAGTCCATGATCTGTTGGCAGAAAGCTTTAATGTAGAAGGCTCAGATTTTACGACTTTTTTCAGCGAATCTGTTCTTGCCCGTACCCGGTTTGTCTTTAAGCTTTCAGAGCCATTGGATGTAGTACCACCGGTTGAGGGATTGGAAAATCGTATTGTCCAGATTGCGCGTCGTTGGACAGATGAACTGCAACAGGCATTGGTTGAGTCATTTGGCGAAGAAAAGGGTATTCGTCTCTATCAACCCTATGAGCATGCGTTTCCGTCAAGCTATATGGAAGAATACAGTGCCCGTGTCGCGGTAGCCGACATTCAGCGAATCGAAAGCTTGCAGAAGAATGCCGACGAGAACCTGACGCTCAGCTTTTTCCGTTCTATGGAGCCGACTGGGAGTGTCTTGAAGTTAAAGATTTTTAATAAAGGGGATGCGTTACTCTTATCTGACCTGATCCCTGTTCTTGAGAATCTGGGGCTTAAGGTCATTGATGAATTTCCTTACGAAATCATCCATCCTCAGCAGGGTTGCACGTGGATTTACGATTTTAATCTGTTGTTTGAGCCAAACCCGGAAATTGATCCAGCTAAATATCGCGATGAGTTTTCTAAGGCGTTCCTGAATATCTGGAAAGGTCGCGCCGAAAATGACTCTTACAACCAACTGGTACTGCAGGCGAAACTAACATGGCGCGAAGTAGCGATGTTGCGCGGTTACGCAAAATACATGAAACAGACCCGTTTCGGTTTGAGCCTGGAATATATTGCCGAAACCCTGATTCGCTATACCAAATTAACCGATCATCTGTCAGAGTTGTTTTCAGCCAGATTTAATCCTGAAAAACAGAAAGGGGTGCACCTGGTTGAGCACTGGGTAGAACAAATTGAAGCGCAGTTGGACGATGTAAACAACATCAACGAAGACCGGATTATCCGTCGCTACATGGAACTGATCATGGCGACACTGCGCACGAACTTCTATCAGGAGAATGAGAAGGGGCTGCGTAAGGAATACATTAGTTTCAAACTTGATCCCAGTAAGATATCCAATATTCCGTTGCCTAAACCGAAGTATGAAATCTTCGTCTACTCGCCACGTATTGAAGGTGTTCATCTGCGCGGTGGGTCAGTTGCGCGAGGTGGATTGCGCTGGTCCGATCGAAATGAGGACTTCAGAACTGAAGTATTGGGTTTGGTGAAGGCACAACAGGTGAAAAACGCCGTAATTGTGCCTGTGGGTGCCAAGGGTGGCTTTGTCGCAAAACAACTGCCTCCGCCGACGAATCGCGATGCGTTCTTTGCAGAAGGTATTGAATGCTATAAAACCTTTATTCGTGGACTGTTGGACGTCACCGATAACCTGGTTGATAACAAAGTGGTACCTCCCGCTAAGGTTGTTCGTTATGACAACGACGACCCTTATCTCGTTGTGGCAGCTGACAAAGGAACTGCGACGTTTTCGGATATCGCCAACGAAGTAGCCAATGACTATAACTTCTGGTTGGGTGACGCCTTCGCTTCTGGTGGTTCATTTGGCTACGATCATAAGAAAATGGGTATTACTGCTCGCGGCGCTTGGGTGAGCGTACAACGGCATTTCCGTGAACTCGGCATCAACGTGCAAAGCGATCCTATATCGGTCATTGGTATTGGTGACATGGCCGGAGACGTCTTTGGTAATGGTTTATTACGTTCTGAGACCGTCCGGCTACTGGGCGCATTCAACCACATGCACATTTTTGTCGATCCAAATCCAGATGCTGCAGCCAGTTTTAAAGAACGGCAACGCATGTTTGCGCTACCAAGATCGTCCTGGGAAGACTACGACAGTAAGTTAATTTCTAAAGGTGGTGGTATTTTCAGTCGTAGTGCAAAGTCGATCACCATATCGGCTGAAATGAAAAAGGCTTTTGATATTAAGGAAAGTAAACTGTCGCCCACCGAGTTAATCACCGCGATGCTGAAAGCCCCGGTAGATCTGCTCTGGAATGGCGGTATTGGTACCTACGTAAAAGCGACCAGTGAATCGCACGCGGACGTCGGTGACAAAGCCAATGACGCATTGCGCGTCAACGGAAAAGAACTGCGCTGTAAAGTGATCGGGGAAGGCGGCAACCTTGGGTTTACTCAGTTGGGTCGTATTGAATTTAACCTCAAGGGTGGACGTTGTTTCACCGACTTCATCGACAATGCCGGAGGCGTCGATTGTTCCGACCATGAAGTCAATATGAAAATCCTGCTCGACGATATGGTCGCAAATGGTGACATGACCGTTAAGCAGCGCAATTCAACGCTTGAAAAACTAACAGAAGATGTATCGAGTTTGGTTTTGCGCAATAACTATCGGCAAACACAGGCATTGGGCATCGCTTACACCGAATCTCGGCAGCGCGTTGAAGAATACCGCCGGTTAATTAATGCGATGGAAGCCAGCGGTAAGCTAAACCGGGAGCTGGAGTTCATGCCTTCGGACGACTTGATTTCAGAACGTAAGGCGAATGGCTTTGGTTTGTCCCGTCCAGAATTGGCGGTATTGATTTCCTACGTGAAGGGCGATTTAAAAGAAATGCTGGCGAAGGAGGAGTTGGCAAGTGATACCTTTGTCAGTCAGATCGTAACCACAGAGTTTCCCGCAGCTATGCGAAAAGACTTCGGTAAGTTAATGACCGAGCATCGCTTGCACAAAGAAATTGTGGCGACCCAAGTAGCCAATGACATGATTAATTACATGGGCATTACTTTCTACAATCGCTTGCATGAAAGTACCGGTGCGTCCGCGATTGAAGTTGCCAAGGCCTATGTCGCATCACGGGAAATCTTCGGTTTGCATGAAATTTGGGATGACATTGAAGCGCTAGACTATCAGATACCCGCTGAGCTTCAGTCCAGTATGATGCAACGCACGTCCCGTATGGTGCGCCGAAGCAGCCGTTGGTTGGTGAAAAATTACCGTGCGGGCATCGACATTGAACAAGTGGTCGATCTGTTCCGAGGACCGCTACAGACATTGAGCGATAAACTGGAAGAAACGTTGCCGGAAGCCCCTAAAAAAGATTGGTTGCAAGACGCGCAGACAATGATTGACGCAGGCGTGCCAGAAGCGCTGGCCAGAAAAGTTGCAGCTGCGGATATGCTTTATACCTCTTTGGGTGTGATAGCCGTATCACAGCTGCTAAAACGGGATGTACTGGATGTGGCCCATGGTTATTTCCGAATCGGTGAATCATTGGGACTGGAACTTTTCGCCCGACAAGTGAATTCAGCATCTGTTAACTCCCATTGGCAGGCAATGGCGCGGGAGTCTTATCGAGACGACCTGGAATGGCAACAGCGGCGCATTACGCAAGGGCTTTTTGCACAAATGGACAAGGGTGATCAGCTCGACGAAACCGTTGACACCTGGTTAGCCGACAATAAGGTTCTAGTCGACCGCTGGTTGCGTATGATGAATGAAATCAGGGCAGTGAATGAGCCTGAATTCAGCATGTACAGTGTGGCAATCCGGGAGCTCCTGGACCTGTCGCAAGCGACGATGCCTGAGCTTTCCTAAGCCCCTAAAACAGGTGGTCGGGTGACCGACGACCTGTTACATTTGCCGGAAATTACCCTTGATTTTCGGCAAATGGCTTCCAACGCACAATCCAAAACCATCATAGTTGACCTACATATTCCAACTGAAGAGTATCTGCGTCATTACCAAGGGCAGGTTAGTCAGGTGAGCGCGATCGCGCATGATGGGCGGCGTGTTCGCTTTCCCAGCCGGATTTTGCAACCTTTTGTCACCCATGAAGGCATACATGGCTCATTTGCCATTCACTTTGATGAATACCATAAGTTTGTGGGTATCGATAAAATCCGTTGATCTAACTTCTACTAATGTCAAAGCGATTCCGTATAATCTCGCTGCACCAGACGCTAGGGAGCGCAGAATGTACCAATTTTTCAAAAAAATTCTTTTTATGTTGTCTGCCGAAACCGCACATGAGCTCACTATTGATGCGTTCGCTGCAGTGACGAATCTTAGCCTTTCCGGCGCAATTCCAGGCCCGAAAAAGCAAAAACCGGTAACCGTGTTTGGCATTGAGTTTCCCAACGCGGTCGGCCTGGCAGCTGGATTAGACAAGAACGGAGACGCTATCGATGCCTTGGGCGCCTTTGGTTTTGGGTTTGTTGAAGTCGGTACCGTAACGCCGAAGCCTCAACCGGGTAATCCGCAACCTCGGTTGTTCCGGATTCCAGAGAAAGAAGCCATCATTAACCGGATGGGGTTTAATAACAAAGGTGTCGACTATCTGGTGGAACGAGTGAAGAAAAGCAATTACTCCGGCGTCATCGGGATAAACATCGGAAAAAATAAAGACACCCCGGAAGAAGAGGCCGTAAATGACTACCTGATATGTCTTGAAAAAGTATATCCCGTGGCTGATTACATTGCGGTTAATCTTTCTTCACCCAATACGCCTGGACTGCGGAATCTACAATTTGGTGAAAATTTGGCCAAGCTGATTTCAGCGTTGCAAGCTCGACAACAAGAACTCGACGAATCTCATAAGCACACCCCAATCTTGATCAAGATAGCGCCGGATTTGACTGATGAAGAGGTTAAATCGTTGGCTGCAACCTTTAATGAGCTAAAGGTTGAAGGGGTGATCGCCACCAATACAACCGTCAGCCGGGACGCCGTAGAAGGTTGTGTTCACGCAGAAGAAACCGGCGGGTTGTCTGGTTCTCCGGTCCGGGATCAGTCGAATCACGTATTGAAACTCTTCCGTGAGCAGCTGGACGACAGTATTCCGTTAATTGGTGTTGGCGGGGTTATGTCTGAACACGATGCTGAAGAGAAGCTTAAAATGGGTGCCGACCTGGTTCAGGTTTATACCGGCTTTATATATCAAGGGCCGGGGCTGATTAAAAAAGCTGTTGAGCGTTTGGCGCGATTGTAAGCCGTTTTTTCAAAACCGCAGATGCTACAAAGCCGGCAAGTGCCGGCTTTGTAGCTTATGAATTCGTTCGGTGAATTTAGTGATGAATGACGACTTCGTTGACTCGATGAATACCACTTACCCCGGTATAGCCGTCCCAATGGTCGCTGCGTCCTTCACGCCAGCCGTTAATCCATTGTTGATGTTCTGGTCCTGCTTCTTTTGGGCATTGATCTTTGGATTTTCCTTCTACGCCTGCCATGTAGCCCTTTTGAAATGCTCTTTCCATTTTGTCTCTTTTTTGTCTTTTCATACGCGTTCCTCGTATTTAGGTCTTGCCAGAGAGCAGAACGGATCTTTTCATCCGTTCCAAGTAAAAGCGAAAGATGTGCTACTGTTGTAACTAATTGCAGACGGTGGTGTCGATGAACTTTATAATCTAACCATCATTTTTCTTATGAACCAACAGAATATGTAAAGAGCCACAGTTGGCATGCCCATGAGACAGGGCTTTCCTCAAGAGTCTCGAACGGCGGTAAATTTACTTATTATAGTTTGTTACCGTTTAATGAATTTTTAATAGAGAATCTGTCTAAAAATGTCTTCTACGCAAACCTATCGTTTTTGGGTAACTTGCCCTCAGGGTGTTCATGGCCTTCTCAAGCAGGAAATTGAGCAAATCACCGGCATAACGGCGGGCGATTGGCACAAGGGTGTCGTATTCGAAGGCCCACTGGTTGACGGTTATCGTGTGTGTTTGTGGAGTCGACTGGCGAATCGCATTTATCTCGCCCTGCATGAAGTGGAAGAAGTCTCATATTCAGCGCTCGAAGCCATGGTGAAGCGTGTTGAATGGGATCAACATCTTCGGCCTAGTGGCACACTGAAAGTAACCTTTACCGGGCATCTGCCTGAAATCCGAGACACCCGATTTGGTGCTCAAAAGGTAAAGGACTGGGTTGTCGATCAGTTCCGTGACAAACATGGTATGCGGCCCAGTGTCGACAAATCTGCCGATCTGACTATTTTTGCGCAGGTGGCAAAAAAGAAGATGTTTCTTGGTATTGAGTTGACGGGTGAGTCACTGCATAAGCGCGGATACCGACAATCTACGGGTCCGGCACCCATTAAAGAAAATCTGGCTGCGGCATTGTTACTGGCAAATGACTGGCCGGCCAAAGCGAGACGCGGAGAGGCCTTTTTAGATTTGATGTGTGGCTCCGGCACAATTGTAGTCGAAGCCGCTATGATCGCTGCTGACTACGCCCCGGGCCTTGGCCGAGGCAAATTTGGTTTTGAGCGATGGTTACAGCACTCCGTAAATGATTGGCGGTTGTTACAGGAAGATGCCCGCAACCGGCGAACCGTTGGAATTGAATCGATGCCGCCGGTTTTGGGTTACGATGCTGACGGCGGAGTTATTGCTTCGGCTAATGAAACTTTGCAGAAACTGGGATTGGAAAAGCAGGCCCGTTGTTATCATAAAAGTCTGGATGAATGGACATTACCTACCCATTGGGAATTAAAGCCAGGTCTGTGGTTGTCGAACCCACCATACGGGGAGCGATTAGGTGACAAACCAACCCTTATGCGGACTTACCGTAAGATTGGTGACATCGCACGTGAGCAGTTAGCGGGCTGGGACCTGGCCATGTTGACATCCGACGATATTCTTGCGCGGGAAATCGGTCTTAAACCAAAACAGAAGCGCACATTTTTTAACGGCCCTTTGGAAACCGTGCTCTACAATTTCAGCGCAGAAGGGGACCGACTTGCTGAAGGGCAGGCGGTCAATGAACAAATCACAGCATTTAAAAATCGGATAGAAAAAAACCTGAAACAATTGAAAAAGTGGCGCAATAAAGACGGTATTGAAGCCTTTCGTGTTTATGATGCGGATATACCGGAATACGCGATAGCCGTTGATCAATACGCCGATTGGCTCCATGTTCAGGAGTATGCACCGCCAAAGTCGGTGCCTGAGCAAAAAGCGCAACAGCGTTTATTTCACGCCATAGACGCGCTTTCTGAATTGTTCGATATTCCGGTAAAGCGAATTGCTGTAAAACGTCGAGAACGGCAGAAAGGCAGTAATCAATATGAAAAAAACGCTGCCACAAACCAGTCATTTATCGTGCATGAATATGGCGTCAAGCTGAAAGTAAACCTGTTGGATTATCTCGATACAGGGTTGTTTTTGGATCACCGAAGTTCCCGACACTGGGTGCAGAAAAATGCTGCCGGAAAAAGGGTGCTGAATCTGTTTTGCTATACCGGCAGTTTTACCTCACATGCATTCGTGGGTGGCGCAAAAAAAACGGTCAGTGTGGATTTGTCGAAAACCTATTTAAACTGGGCCAAAGATAACCTGGAGCTTAACGGTGGCAAAGAGGGACCCAACCATCAATTTATTCACGCAGACTGTTTGAAATGGTTAGCAGATTGTCGCGATTCGTTTGACCTGATTGTGATGGATCCACCTACGTTCAGTAACTCGGCACGAATGAGCGAGACACTGGACGTTCAACGCGATCATGAAATGCTGATTACCAATGCGATGAAGTCATTGAGTGCATCAGGGGTTTTGTTGTTTTCAAACAACTACCGAAAGTTTTTTATGGATGAAAAGATATACGAGCTGTTTGACGTGAAAGATGTTTCAAATTTGTCGATCGGTCCGGACTATAAACGTAAAAAGCCCCATCGCTGCTTTGAAATCCGTTTTAAAGGGTAATGGGTTTATTGGGTGATAAGGATTGCGTCGCCGTTTTAAGTCGATGCCGATTGTGTTTGAACGCGGCGGCTTCCCGTTGCCAATGATCGAGGTGACCCTCTGCTTCGAGCCGATCTGCAGCGCTTTGACCGAGGCGGCTGATCATGTCGTCTTTGTTGCCCATGATGAACAGTACCTCCTCAATAGCGTCTAACAGCCTCGGATCAATCTCGCATTGATACGTGGCTGCAAACAATTTAAAGCGGTGGTGTTGGTTAACGATGTCTTGTTCAGTGAATGCCACTAAGTCATTTGCTGCGAAGGATAAGGGGACTGTCCAGTAAGCGGCGTATGCGATATCCGTTATTTTCAACCCCGGTCCACAGAGTTCGAAATCAATAACAGCCACGGGTGACTGGCCGCGGAAAATAAAATTGTACGGTGCGAAATCATGATGGCAAATTACCTCATGATGCTGCGGGTCTGCGTCGATCACAGCCCAATGTTGGTCGGTTAGGGTATAGCCCTCGGCGGCATCATGGAATCGTTTCAACAGTAATGCCGTGTCTATTAATGGTTGATCCTCCGTCCAGAAATGTTTTGGAATCTCACTACTGCCTTCGATATACGTCAATATTTCCCGACCCTGCTCATCGAAACCCAGAAATTCAGGGCACGCATTAAACCCTTTTTGGCGCAAATGGCGCATGAATTCTTGTATTGAATGGCTGTGCTTAGATGCGGCTCGTCGCACCGTATTGCCCTTGCGTACAACCTCAGTATTGGTATTGCCGCCCGTCATTTCTGTTTCGCTTTGCAAGTATTTAGCCCTTCTTACAGCAAATTACATTGAATTTTGGGTGTGACGATTTTATCTGCGTCGTGCGAAAGTATTTACGCAACGCCTCATGATAGGGCAAATGGCGATTCGCGACGATCCACAACTCTCCTTCGTTGGTTAATGCGTTGTGTGCGTCTGCAAACATTTTTTTTGCGATGCTATCGGTGACCGTGTTTTCTTGATGAAAAGGAGGGTTGCAAAGAATGAGGTCAAAGTTACAGTCTGGCACCGAATTCAGACTGTTCGAATGAACGAGTTTAAACTCATTGCTAAGTTTTGAATTCTTGAAATTGATTTCAGCGGATTGCAGTGCCTGATGGTTTTCGTCGACCAATGAGAGATGTGCATGTGGATGCTGCTGAGCGTAGATCAATGACAGTACCCCATTGCCACAGCCCAAATCCAATACATTGTGTGCATCGGGTAGCAGTCCAAAATGCTCGATAAACACTAACGCCCCTTGATCCACGGTTTTTTCGGCATAACACCCAGGTAGGTTGGCCAGGCCACAAGGGAGTCGATCGAAAGATTGGAAATGTGTTTTCGATTTAATGGTCCGAGTGGGATTCCAGAGCTCAATGACTCGGGCTTTTTTTTCTGCGCGACCAGGATTCGAGTCTTTGAAGAGCGTGTTCATTACGGCAATGTGACCCGCACTGATGTGTTTTACCATGCCCAAAGCGTATACGCGTGCGTTGTCTGGCATGTGCTGTATGGCTTGTTCGAGTTGCCAGGCGAACAGGTTAGTAGATTTGGGTATTTGAATCACAATCGTCTGGTATTTGTTAATTTCTTGAACCAGTCCATTGAGAATAACGGGTTCCGGAATATTGTTGAGTTCGCAGTTCATCCGCAGAGCTTCTGCGGACATCGTCGAGTAATGCCACCAGTTCACTGACTTTTCTGCCAAAGCAATAGCCAGCGCGCCAAAGTGGTCGTTTATCAATAACAGGTTGCCGAGCGGCAATGTTGAATGGTGCCGTTTTAAGAACAACTCGTCTGCTGCATTCCATGCCTGCAATGATGCGTCTTGTGGAATACGGTTGAGTCGGTAAGATGAAAGCACGTAAATTTCCTGGGTCGTTCATGTGATGGTGTTGAATAAGATTATCAGTTTGCCAGCATATCGTCGTGGTTTTCACCTCGTCACCGATGAAATTCTCCAGCAGATACCAGAAATCAGGACAGTAAAGTCTGGGTTGTTGGTTTTAACACTGCAACACACTTCAGCTTCGTTAAGTTTAAACGAGAATGCCGACCCGACAGTGAGAGACGATCTTGAATCTGTATTTAATCGGTTGGTTCCAGAAAGTCATCCCGACTACCGGCATACCTTCGAGGGACCGGATGATCTTCCGGCTCATATTAAAAGTGCACTTCTGGGCACCAATTTAAGCCTATCCGTTCAACACGGTGAGCCCTTGTTGGGGACGTGGCAGGGGATTGTACTCGGAGAGCACCGCAACCACGGGGGTTCCAGGAACATTGCGGTAACACTCATCGGTGATCGCTAAGCATACGCGCTTGGCGAAAACACCAACTTATTGTCAGTTGAGATTGGTCGTTATTCCGTGCGTTCCAATACCACGCCAGATTCCATATGGTCGGTGTATGGGAACTGATCAAACAGAGCCGCCGCCGTCATTTGGTAAGTGGATTGCAGTTTGCTGATGTTTTCTACCATGGTCACCGGATTGCACGAAACATAGATAATGCGTCTAAAACGTTTTAACAGCTCTACCGTGTCGTCATCCAGACCGGCTCTGGGTGGGTCGACTAGGACCGTATCAAAATCGTAATTCTGTATGCCAAACTCGTTGAACCGTCGGTTAGGTTCATTGTGTAACCAGGCTTTAGACAGGTCTTCACTGGCCATTCTGGCAATTTTCAGATTCTGGCATTTGTTCAGCGCTATATTCTCTTGCGCACTGGTCACTGACGTTCGTGATATTTCCGTGCCTAACGCATTGCGGAAGTTTTTAGCCATGGGAATCGAGAAATTACCATTGCCACAGTACATTTCCATTAAATCATACTGCTGAGTGCCTCGACTGTTTGCGACCGCCCAGGCCACCATTTTTTCACATACGGCCGCATTAGGCTGCGTAAAACTGTTTTCGTATTGGTGGAAGTGAAAATGTTGATCACCTATCTGCAAGGTCTCGGTCACGTAATCTCGCTCTAACACGAAACGTTGTTTGCGGGCGCGACCGATAACAGGGAAGCCCCATACGGATTGCCAATGTCGGCCACGTGTCTCCCAGTTTTCATCCAGTTTGCGGTGATAAATCAGGGTGATCAGAGCATCACCTGATTGAGTGGTTAAAAATTCGACCTGGAACAGTTTGAATCGTAATTCCGGGTCCTCATGGATTGCGATCCGGACCTTCTCCATCAAACGATTTAGCAAGGTTGAAGCAATCGGGAACTCAGTCACCTCGACGGGTGTTCTTCGATCTTCAGGCCGAAACATAGCAAAGAACGATTTATCATCCTCATGCCAAACTCGAAATTCCGCGCGCATGCGATAATGTTGAGTGGGTGATGCAAATATTTCGATTGTCGGATGTGACCAGCCCGAAAGGAGTTCGGTCAAATGATCCGCTTTGACTGACAGTTGTTGTTGGTAGTTTTCGGGGGCAAAAGGAAAGGGCATGATCGTGCTCAGCTAAAAAGTCGGGGAATTGTAGGGCTATTTGCTGATATTTCTAGTTTATACCGTTATCTGGTGTGTTTTTACACTTTTGCTGGCATTTACTTAATCGATTCCTATAATCGCCCCTTTTTTTAAGTAATCAAACAGGCATCTATATGGACCATGCACTCATTCAAGATATCACAGCCGATATTCGGGAATTTCTCCTGTGTGCAACGCCACAAGGATGGGTCGATGCTGCCTTGAACGACTTACCGACATTGCTGATAGATCATGCGAACTGTGAGAAAAAGGCAGCGTCAACGGCCATGTCGATGATGTACAAATACATCGATCGAAAAGAACTGTTGGCTAAAATGAGCAAGTTAGCGCGTGAAGAATTGGTTCATTTCGATCAGGTAACCAAAATCATGTACGCCCGTGATATAGACTATACGCCGGTGTCAGCAGCACGATATGCATCTGCGCTCCACAAGTTGGTTCGTAAAGAAGAGCCTTTGCAGCTCATTGATAAATGCATATTGGGCGCCATTGTCGAAGCGCGTTCCTGTGAACGTTTCGCGGTACTCATCCCATTCTTGGACGATGAACTGGCTAAGTTTTATTTCTCATTACTGAAAAGTGAAGGGCGTCATTTTCGGGATTATCTTACTCTGGCGCAGCTTTATTCCGATGAGCCTATTGACGCTCGTGTTGAAGAGTTTTTGTTGGCGGAGAAAGAGTTGATTGAAAGCGAGGATGTTGAGTTTCGATTTCACAGTGGCGTTCCAAGCGCTGCCTGAAAGTCAGGGGCGGCAATATCGAACTGGTGCAAGGATAGTTGGTTACCGTCAAACCGTCCGAACCATCCCAGTTTATGCCAGTCTCCCAGAACCATTCGTTGAATATTTCCCCGGTTGCATTGATGAAGGTGAATATTGGCAAGGTGTGTATGGCCGTGTATGAGTATATTGCTGGCATGGCTTGCTGCTGAGTCAAGTACTGCATCTTGGTTTACATCGATAAGTGATTCGTAGCGCTTAAACTTCTCAGTTGAATTCTGTCGAAGCTTTTCTGCCAAGCGCCTGCGAAAACGTGCTGGCAGCGACAGTAAAATATTCATTACCACAGGGTGGCGAATCACCGCGCGAAAACGCTGATAGCTGATGTCATCTGTGCACAAAAGATCGCCGTGGCAAAGCAACAATCTTTCGCCCCCAATGCAAACAATCGTGTTATCGCTAATAAGCTCCATATTGCTAAGTTGACAGTAACGGTTGCCAAGGCTGAAGTCGCGATTGCCGGGCAAAAAGTACAAGTTTATGTTTTTACTTTTGGACTGGGTCGCCAGTTTTTCTGCCACAGCCTTTGATAATTCTGTTGCTATATCGTCACCGATCCAATACTCAAAAAAATCGCCCAAAATGAACAGGGCCTCGGTTTCGGCGGGAATCCATTCCAGAAACGAATAAAAAGCCCGGATGCAATCCGGGCGATTTTCAGTCAAATGCAGATCAGAAATGAAAATTGCATTTGTGTGATTTATCGACATTAATCAGTCAGCCATAGTCGCTGTTTCGATGATGACATCTTCCGTAGGAACGTCCTGATGACCAGCGCGGAATGTCGTAGGTACAGATTTAATACGGTCTACCACATCAGTTCCATCAATGACTTCACCGAACACTGCATAGCCCCAACCGTCTGCTGTTTCGGACTTGAAATCTAAAAATGAATTGTCTGCAACGTTTATGAAAAACTGCGCTGTGGCTGAATGTGGGTCCATGGTGCGGGCCATTGCAACACTGTACTTAGTGTTTTTAAGGCCGTTATTGGCTTCATTTTCTATTGGGTTGCCTGTCTCACGCTGCGTCATTCCCGGTTCAAAACCGCCGCCCTGAATCATAAATCCATTGATGACCCGGTGAAAAATCAATCCGTCAAAGAAACCATCTTCAACATATTTTTTGAAGTTTTCTGCTGTCTTTGGTGCTTTTTCAAAATTCAGTTTGATGGTTATGTCGCCCATCGATGTTTTCATCAGTACGTTCATAGTCGTTCCTTAGTGTTAATTTGTGATGCCTAAGTGTAGCTGTTTTGCGGCAATTAAAGTGTTTTCCATTAGTGTGGCAACGGTCATGGGGCCGACACCACCGGGTACAGGTGTGATCCAACCAGCTTTTTGTTCAGCCGCGATAAACTCAACATCGCCGACAATTTTATTGTTGTTGTCTCTGTTTATGCCCACATCAACGACAATAGCACCTTCTTTAATCCATTCGCCTTTAACCAGGCCTGGTTTACCGGCGGCGACGACGACGATGTCGGCGTTACGGATATGGCCTTCCAGATTTTTAGTGAATCGGTGAGTGGTGATGACCGTGCAGCCGGCGAGCAATAACTCAAGCGCCATAGGTCGGCCAACGTGATTGGAGGCGCCAACCACTACTGCATCCTTTCCTCGGATTTCTTCGCCCGTGCTTTTTAACAGCGTCATAATACCTTTAGGTGTGCAGCTTTCGAGTAGGGGGCGACGTTGTGCAAGGCGGCCGATATTGAACGGGTGAAAACCGTCAACGTCTTTGTCAACTTTGATGCGCTCGACGATGGTATCCGCGTTTATGTGTTCTGGCAGTGGCATCTGAACCAGTATGCCATCGATAGAGGCGTCTTCGTTCAACCGATCAATCAGTTCAATTAATTCAGATTCCTTTGTTTCGGTCGGCATTTCGTAGCTTTTTGACTTAAACCCGACTTCTTCGCAGGATTTGATTTTGCTGCCAACATATTTTTGTGATGCAAAGTCAGATCCCACCAGTACCACTGCCAACCCGGGAGGGCGGTGCCCTTGACTGGTTAGAGCTTTTACATCATTTGCTATTTTCGTTTTCAATTCAGCCGCAATGGCCTTTCCGTCAATAATTTTCGCAGACACTGATTTATCACCTAAGGTGGCAGAGGAAATATGAGGCGCGATTTTCGCATGGCCCCGGCATGACGGCAACCGCGAAGAAAGGTTCAAAGGATGGTCGAAAATTGCGCTGAATAAAGCTATCACCTTGTTTTTTAAGATTTTTTTTAAAAAATGTTTGACGAGGCAATGAGTCATCATTAATATGCGCGCCACGTTGACGGACACAAGTCGATCGGAGCATAGCGCAGTTTGGTAGCGCATCTGGTTTGGGACCAGAGGGTCGGGGGTTCGAATCCCTCTGCTCCGACCAATCTTTGAATTGGTGCTTAAAGTGCTTTAGGGTACTTTCGGTGAGCAGTAACAAGGTTGGAGTGTGGTAAGTTGGCAGTGCTGCGTAGTTTGTTTCACTGTCAATGTGCCGAAACTTAGACAAGTGGCCGGTAGGAACGGGCAGAGCGCTCGTAGCTCAACCGGATAGAGCACACGCCTTCTAAGCGTGTGGTTGCAGGTTCGAGTCCTGCCGGGCGTGCCATCCAACAACGGTTAATGTGGTGGGCGTAGCTCAGTTGGTAGAGCCCCGGATTGTGATTCCGGTGGTCGTGGGTTCGATCCCCATCGTCCACCCCAATAAATGAAAAGGCCGTTTGTAAAAACGGCCTTTTTTTTTGCCTTTATCGTCTTAAATCACTGTTTTAAGCCGTTTAGGGCTTGATTATACGAGGTTGGCTCCTTAGAGTATCAGCCCCCAAAATTGTGTGTATATCATCTATATAAAGAGGAAGCCTCATGCAAGTTTCTGTCGAGACGACTGCAGGTCTTGAGCGTCGCATGACTGTTGGTGTACCAGCAGGAGATGTTGACAATGCTGTTACCCAAAAATTGAAAGAAACCGCTCGACGAGTGCGAATTGATGGCTTTCGTCCCGGTAAAGTCCCTGTTTCTGTTGTTAAGCAGCGTTTCGGTGACGGTATCCGCGCTGAAGTGTTGGAAGAAGTAGTGCGTAATCAATATTTTCAGGCATTGTCAGCCGAAAAAATCGTACCTGCGGGTTCGCCAAAAATTGAATTCACCAAAGATGTTGCCGGTGAAGACGTAGAATTTGTTGCGACTTTCGAAGTGTTCCCAGACGTAAAGCTGGCGTCCTTCGAAGGTTTTGAATTTGAAAAATCAACAGCTGAAGTGACTGATGCTGACATTGAGAAGATGTTAGAAAACCTGCGCAAGCAGCGTGCAAACTTCATTTCAGTTGAACGTGCTGCCAAAGACGGTGACCGCGTGAAGATCGACTTTACTGGCAAAGTCGACGGTGAAGCGTTTGACGGAGGCTCTGCCGAAGGTCAATTCGTGACTTTGGGTTCAGGTCAGATGATTCCTGGCTTTGAATCCGGTATCGAAGGGATGGAAGTAGGCGCCGAAAAGGCGGTCGAAGTGACCTTTCCTGAAGATTACGGTAACAAAGATCTCGCTGGCAAAGCCGCTGTTTTCGATATCAAAGTTCATGAAATTGCCGAAGCTGAGCTGCCTGAATTAAATGAAGAATTCTTCACCGCTTTTGGTGCTGAAGGTAAAGATCTTGAAACTTTCCGCGCTGAAGTCCGGTCGAACATGGAGCGTGAAGCTCGTACCGCTCTTGAAGGTAAGTTGAAAAACGCTGTGATCGAAAAGTTGGTTGAAGCGAATAGCTTTGACGTACCTAAAGCGCTGGTTCAGGACGAGATCGTTCGATTGAAACAGCAGGCGGTTCAGCAGTTTGGTGGTCAGGCTCAATTGGATCCAAACCAGTTACCTGATGAATTGTTTTCAGAGCAAGCCGAACGTCGTGTTAAGGTCGGCCTGATCATGAATGAAGTGATCTCTTCTGCTGAAATTAAAGCGGATGACGCTGCGGTGAAAGCTTATATTGAAGATCAAGCATCTGTTTACCAAGATCCTCAGCAGGTTATTGACTACTACAGCAGTAACCCTGAAATGCTTGAGCAAGTTAAGGCTGTTGTGGTTGAAAACGCCGCAGTTGACCATATCCTAGAGCAATCTAAGGTGGTTGACTCAGTGGTCAGCTACGAAGAAGCCATTAAATCAAATGCTCGTACTCAGGGTTAATTATTCGTAACTCTCTGTAACAGTATTCGAATTAAACGACTACAATTAAAGTTGGCTCTTCACACAGAAAGCCAACTTTTTTTTGTTCTAATAAAATCAAGGAGTCGGTATATGTCAACCAATCGCGAATCGGGTTTTGCGGGTGATATTCGAAATGCAGGTGGCCTTGTGCCGATGGTCATTGAGCAAACCTCGCGGGGAGAGCGTTCTTTTGATATATATTCAAGGCTGTTAAAAGAGAATGTGATCTTTGTGGTTGGTCAGGTTGAAGACTATATGGCCAACCTGATTGTTGCTCAGTTGTTGTTTCTGGAAAGTGAAAATCCGGATAAAGACATTCACCTTTATATTAATTCGCCCGGTGGTTCGGTCACGGCTGGTATGGCAATTTATGACACCATGCAATTTATTAAACCAGACGTCAGTACGATGTGTATCGGTCAGGCAGCCAGTATGGGTGCCTTATTGTTAACTGGCGGTGCGAAAGGTAAGCGCTATTGTTTGCCTAATTCGAGAATGATGATTCACCAGCCGTTGGGTGGGTATCAGGGTCAGGCGACGGATATTGAGATCCACGCTAAAGAAATTCTTGATATGAAACAGCGTTTGAATGAAATAATGGCGTTTCACACTGGTCGTCCTCTGGCAGATGTCGAAAAAGACACAGACAGAGACAATTTTTTGACTGCTTCGCAAGCTGTAGAGTACGGTTTGATTGATAAAGTGATTACGGATCGGTCGTGACGCGGTAGTATGTAACCTAAAAATTTACAAAATCCCACGAAAGTTAGGGGCTGAAAACTTGCTTTTATAGCAAGGTGGTTACATCTTTAATAAGTAATAAAGTGATGGAGTATTTAGATGGCTGACGATAGAACCAGAAAGGGCGATGATGGCAAACTCCTCTATTGCTCATTCTGTGGTAAGAGCCAGCATGAAGTTCGTAAGTTAATTGCTGGCCCGTCGGTGTTTATCTGCGATGAATGTGTCGATCTTTGTAACGACATTATTCGTGAAGAATTGCAAGAAGCCGCCCCAAAAAGCGAAAACACGCAGTTGCCGGTACCGGCGGAGATCCGCGAAACATTGGATGAATACGTCATCGGGCAAGATCGCGCGAAAATGGTGCTTTCAGTCGCGGTGTATAACCACTACAAAAGGTTGCAGTACAGTGAGTCGAATACAGATGTAGAGTTAAGCAAGTCTAACATTCTTCTCATAGGTCCGACCGGTAGCGGTAAAACATTATTGGCTGAAACAATGGCTCGGCTTTTAAACGTACCGTTTACTATGGCAGATGCTACGACTTTGACGGAAGCCGGTTATGTCGGTGAAGATGTTGAAAATATCATTCAGAAGCTGCTGCAGAAATGTGATTACGACGTAGATAAGGCTCAGCGCGGCATTGTTTACATCGATGAAATTGACAAAATTTCCCGAAAATCCGACAACCCTTCAATCACCCGGGATGTATCCGGCGAGGGTGTTCAACAGGCGCTGCTAAAGCTTATTGAAGGTACCGTTGCGTCAGTACCACCTCAAGGTGGGCGCAAACATCCACAACAGGAGTTTTTGCAGGTTGACACCTCGAATATATTGTTTATTTGTGGTGGTGCTTTTGCGGGCCTGGAAAAAGTTATCCGCAATCGAACAGAAAAGGGCGGTATCGGGTTTAACGCTGAAGTTAAAAATAAAGACGAACGAAAGCTTGGTTCAGTCATTGCCGAAGTCGAGCCGGAAGATTTGGTTAAGTACGGTCTGATTCCTGAGTTTATCGGTCGTTTGCCTGTTGTTGCGACGCTAACTGAATTGGATCAGGATGCGTTGGTGCAAATATTGACTCAACCTAAGAACTCCTTAATTAAGCAGTATCAGAAGCTGTTTGATATGGAATCGGTTGAACTGGATATTCGCGAAAGTGCATTGAAAGCTGTTGCGAACCGGGCTATGGAGCGGAATACCGGTGCTCGCGGTTTGCGTTCAATACTCGAAAATGTCTTGTTGGATACTATGTACCGTGTACCATCTGAGGCTAACGTAACTAAAGTTGTTATTGATGAATCTGTCATTAATGGCGAGTCTGAACCCTTATTGATATACGAAAGTTCTGAATCCCAACGGACCGCAAACGGTCAATCAGAATAGAATAAATCGGGCTCCGGCCCGTTTTTTTGTCTAAGCCATTGATATCCTTCAACTTGTCACCATTGTTGGATGATAATTAACACGAATTGAGGTTTCCATGTCGACTCCAGACGTAACCGAAAACCAGGCGATGGAATTGCCCTTGCTCCCTTTGCGGGATGTTGTTGTGTATCCACACATGGTTATTCCATTATTCGTCGGTCGTCAAAAATCTATAGCGGCCTTGCAATATGCTATGGATAACGACAAAAAGATTTTGCTCGTTGCGCAGAAGAATGCTAAAGACGATGAGCCAAATCGCTCCGACCTGTATGAAATTGGTACATTGGCAACAGTGCTGCAATTGCTGCGTTTGCCCGACGGTACTGTGAAAGTATTAGTGGAAGGTATCGATCGTATTTCCATTCAGGAAATCACAGAAAGCGATGAATTTCTGACCGGTAAAGCTCAGTTGATGGACAATCACCGTCTTAGCGAACGGGAGCAGGAATCGCTGGTGCGAATATTAATGGCCCAGTTTGATAAATATGTCCAATTAAGCAAAAAAGTTCCATCGGAAGTGATTACATCACTGAATAACATCGAAGACCCAGGCCGTCTATCCGACACTATTGCTTCGCATCTTTCCCTCAAGGTTGAAGAAAAACAGAAAGTTCTGGAGGTTGCAGGTGAGCGCGATCGGATTGAACATTTGCTGACATTGCTCGAGTCTGAGATTGACTTGCTGGAAGTCGAAAAGCGAATTCGCGGGCGTGTTAAAAAGCAGATGGAAAAATCGCAGCGCGAGTACTATTTGAATGAGCAGATTAAAGCGATTCAAAAAGAGTTGGGTGATCTGGATGAAAACAACGCCAGTGAAGTTGAAGATCTGACACGAAAAATAGATGAATCCGGAATGCCGAAAGAGGCGCAGGAAAAGGCGATGTCGGAGTTGAATAAACTCAAAATGATGTCACCTATGTCGGCCGAAGCGTCAGTTGTGCGTAACTATCTGGACTGGATGTTGGGCGTTCCCTGGTCCAAGCGTTCCAGAGTACGTCATGATTTAGCGAAAGCTAAAGAAGTGCTGGAAGCGGATCATTATGGTTTGGATGAAGTTAAAAAACGGATTCTTGAATACCTTGCTGTGCAACAGCGGGTTAAAAAGGTAAAAGGTCCCGTGCTGTGTCTGGTAGGGCCTCCAGGGGTTGGTAAAACTTCCTTAGGACAATCTATTGCCAAAGCAACGAATCGCAAATTTGTTCGTATGGCGCTGGGTGGTGTTCGAGATGAATCTGAAATACGGGGGCATCGTCGAACCTATATTGGTTCCATGCCCGGCAAAATAGTTCAGAAATTAAGCAAGTCTGGTGTTAAAAATCCGCTGTTTCTGTTAGACGAAATCGATAAGATGGGTATGGATCACCGTGGGGATCCAGCGTCTGCGTTGCTGGAAGTTCTGGATCCTGAGCAGAACCATACGTTTAATGATCACTATCTGGAAGTCGATTATGATTTGTCAGATGTCATGTTTGTTTGTACGTCGAACAGTATGAATATCCCTGGTCCATTGTTAGATCGTATGGAAGTTATCCGGATTCCGGGTTATACCGAAGATGAGAAGTTGAATATCGCGCAACGTTATCTGACACCGAAACAAATCAGCGCGAACGGACTCAAAAAAGGCGAGCTGACCATTACCGATGACGCTATTATGTCGTTGATTCGGCATTACACCCGGGAGGCTGGTGTGCGTGGTCTGGAGCGGGAGATTGCCAAGGTTTGTCGTAAGGTGGTCATGGAAAACGTTTTAAATAGTAATAATGACCCGGTAACTGTGAGTGCCGACGCCATAGAAAAATATTCTGGCGTGCAAAAATTCAAGTACGGCATAGCAGATAAAGAAAATCAAATTGGTATGGTAACAGGACTTGCGTGGACTTCCGTCGGTGGTGAGTTGTTGAATCTAGAAGCCAGTTGTGTTGCTGGTAAAGGTGTGGTTTTGCGAACTGGGTCACTTGGTGATGTCATGAAAGAGTCTATCCAGGCCGCAATGACAGTAGTCCGAAGTCGAGCGCAGGGTTTGGGTATTTTACCTAACTTCCATGAAACCAAAGATATACACATTCATGTACCTGAGGGTGCAACACCGAAAGATGGGCCGTCAGCGGGCGTAGGCATGTGCACAGCGTTAGTTTCTGTATTGACCCGCATACCGGTAAGGGCAGATGTTGCAATGACCGGAGAGATAGCTCTGCGTGGCCAGGTGCTGCCAATCGGTGGATTGAAAGAAAAATTGTTGGCAGCACATCGTGGCGGAATAAAAACAGTTATCATTCCTGAAGAAAATGTTGGGGATCTTAAAGAAATTCCTGATAACATTAAGAATGAATTGGATATTCGACCGGTGTCTTGGATCGACGAAGTTTTGGATATTGCTCTTGAGCATAAACCAAAAGCGTTGTCCGATGAGGAAGTCGCTACGGCAATTTCTAAACAGAAATCAAAAAACAGTGAAGAAAGCAGCGTTAGTACGCACTAAGCCGCTTGACAGCTGTTTTTCGAGACTGGTATAAATTGTGGCTGGTTGAACAACAACGTCACGAATAATCATTAACAAAGTCATATTCGGTTGAAGATTATAAATCAAAGCCAGAATGTGACTTTGATACCTATAAAACAAAGTAAAGGGGAATAGTGTGAATAAATCTGAATTGATTGATGCGGTTGCTGCTGCTGCGGACCTGTCAAAAGCTGCTGCTGGCCGTGCCTTGGATGCGATGGTTGATTCTGTAACAGGCGCCTTGAAAGAAGGTGACCAAGTGGTATTGGTTGGTTTCGGTACATTCTCTGTTAAGGAGCGTGCAGCCCGTACTGGTCGCAACCCACAAACCGGTGAGCCAATTGAGATTGCTGCAGCTAAAGTACCTAGCTTCAAAGCTGGTAAAGCTTTAAAAGACGCAGTTAACTAAGTTTGATCTAACGGGCTAAGGCCCGTTTTTTTGATTTTCTGGATAACAGCGTATCGTTCGATACGCTTTTTTTATTTTTGAGCTTTTTAAACGGGGTCATGATCTCAATGCTCGACGTTTTTCGAAATTCAGCAAAAGGTACAGCAGGGAAAGTTATCGTTGGCCTTATTGTCATTACATTCGTGCTATTTGGGGCTGAGTCCATCATCTCCATTGCAGGAAACAATGCACCGGCAACTGTTAACGGCGAAGATGTTTCTGAACTTGATTACCAGAGATTGCTCAATAGCCGTCAACAGGAGTTAACAAATCAGTTTGGTGCTGAAGTTGCTGCTCAATTAGCGAACTCACCTTTTCTAAAAGATGAGATTGTCGAAACACTCATCAGTCAAACATTGCAGTCTCAGCTCGCGTCAAACTTGGAATTCGATGCTTCTGAAGAACAGGTTTTAAAATCCTTTGCGAATATTCCTGCTTTTCAGATTGATGGTGTTTTCAATCAAGACCAATATCAGAATATCCTTGCCGCGAATGGATTTAATCATCAATCATTTGTTGCTGCTCAAAAAGCACAGACAGCGTTGTCTCAATTGCAGTCTGGCATCGCAGATTCAGCGTTCGTTGTTGACAAAGTGGTTGATCGATATGCGCTATTGGATGCTCAGCAACGTACTGTTCGCTATAAGGCATTTTCTTCATCTGATTTTGTCGAGATGGTTGAATTATCAGATGATGAGCTCAATGCTTACTATCAGGAAAATGAATCTCTGTTTATGAGTGAAGAGCAAGTGAAGTTGCAATATTTTGCTCTGACTCTCGATAGTTTGGCTGCGGATATGGTTGTGTCCGACAATGAAATTCAGGCAGCTTACGATTCATATGTTGCGAGTCTTTCCACGCAGGAAACACGTGAAATATCCCATATATTGTTTGCTGACGGTGGCGATAAGCAAACAGAGGCTCAGGCAGCCCTGGAGCGGTTGGCAAACGGTGAGTCCTTTGCTGATTTAGCCACAGAACTGTCGGATGATCCGGGCAGTGCGGAATTTGGCGGCTCACTGGGTGTATTATTACCAGACGTGTATGTTTCTGAGTTTTATGATGCTGCGGCTGCGCTTCAGTCCGAAGGTGATGTTTCTGAGCCGGTCGAAACGCAATATGGTGTTCATTTAATCCGCTTGGATGCTCTGGATACGGTACAACCGGAATCACTGGAAACGAAACGAGCTGAATTGATCGAAACCATTAAGCAACGCAAAGCGCAGGATGAAATGATTCTTGTGCAGTCGCAGTTGTCGGATGAAGCTTTCTCGACCGATGTTTTGGCGGATGTTGCACAGTCATTCCAGGCTGATCTTCAACAGTCTGAGTGGTTAACTCGAAACAGTGATCAGGCGCCATTTACCGAGCCGGCAGTCGTAGAGGCAGCGTTTGCCGCACAGGTTATCAATGATGGCCTAATCAGTGATGTCGTCAGATTGAGCAACGGTGATCTGGTCGTTATGCAAAAGCTTGACTATACACCGGAAGCCGTTAAGCCATTCGATGACGTCAAAGATCAGGTGGTGGCGACATTGACGTCTGAAAAAGCCTCTGAACTAATGCAACAAGAATTGGCAGGTATCGTCGCAGAAAAACGTGTTTCTGATGATTGGTTAACGGTTGAAAACATCACTCGTGACAATTCAGACGTTCCTGGTGAAGTTATCTCGATCGCGTTCGCAACCGCCGTTGGTGATGTAAATATTACTGATGGTGCTAAAACCGCTTATGCGGTCACCGTTGTGGATCTGCAGAATCCTGAACCCGATTCAGATTCATTGGCATCAGCGGAAGATTTCGCAACGCGTGCCAGTGGCAGTCTGCAATACCAAATGCTGTATAACCAGGCGAGAACTAGCGCTAAAGTGACTGTTCGCCGGTAATTTAATTGCCACTATATTTAAAAGGCTGCTTTTGCAGCCTTTTTACGTCTGGAGGGTGCTATGAATACGCAAGTAGAAAAGTTGAATATCATTCTTACTGAAAATGCGATCGAGGTAGAGGATTTCGCTAATTGCCTGGGGATCAGTGTTACTCAAGCTGAGGCCTTATGTGATGGAAAGAAAATCTTAAGCAAAGCATTGGCTCGGCAGATTGAGCAAACATTCAGTAAGCCGGATAAATGGTTAGAGTTCGATAACTCAGGTGAATCGGAAGGACCCAATTATGACTTATTTGGCTGAATTGGATGCCTACATAGACCCAGTCAAGGAATCCTTGAAGCGAGTGCGACTGGTCATATTCGACGTCGACGGTGTATTAACGGACGGACATTTAAACTATAGCGATAAGGGTGAATCGTTAAAACGTTTTCATGTTCGCGATGGCGTCGGTCTGAAACTCTTGGCTGATATGGGGTTTCAGGTGGCAATTGTCACCGCAAAAGATTCGTTAATGGTAAAAAAACGGATGAATGAACTGGGGATCCAACATTACTTCCCAGGTGTTAAAGACAAACTTGAGTTAGTCCAGAAATTAGCCTCATCGCTAAGTGTTAGTTTAGAAGAATGTGCATTTGTTGGTGATGACATGGTTGATTTGCCCCCAATGCAAGAGGTCGGAATCTCATTTTGCCCATCGGATGCTTATCCATTGATTGGCGAAATGGCTGATATCGTTTTAGCCGTGCCGGGAGGTAAAGGTGTTGCGCGTTTGGTGTGTGATATTTTGTTGCATTCGAAAGAGCAATTTGAGGCAGCATACCAACTGGCCAGTAGCAGTATGTTTGAGCGAATTAGGAACAAATAGTACTCAAATCTGCATGGGTTGGTTCTTTTGGAACGTCATTCCAATGATCGATTAATTGCGCGTTGTGGTACCTTCGAGGTTACGTAGCACTCCAGGAAGCAGATACGCATCTAGGAGTGTCTATGAGGCGTCTTTGCTTAACCCGTAATAATATCTGGCAATGCTTTAACCGTTTCGTCGATGGCTTTCATCTGTTCAAGAAAGGGCTTTAGTTTGTCCAGAGGCAGAGCAGAGGGGCCATCGCACTTTGCTTGACTCGGATCTGGATGAGACTCCAGAAACAAACCCGCGATTTTTTGTGACATTCCCGCTCGTGCCAAGTCGGTGACCTGAGCCCGTCTTCCGTCTGCAGAATCGGTACGGCCGCCAGGTTTTTGCAGGGCATGTGTCACGTCGAAGATGACCGGAAATCCGGTTTCTTTCATGATACCAAAGCCCAGCATGTCTACCACCAGATTGTTATATCCAAAGCTGGTTCCGCGTTCACATAAGATCAGTTTATCGTTTCCGGCTTCCTGGAATTTGGTCAGAATATGTTGCATTTCATGCGGTGCGAGAAATTGAGCTTTTTTTATGTTTATCACGGCGCCTGTCTTGGCCATGGCCATAACCAGGTCTGTTTGCCGTGATAAGAATGCCGGAAGCTGGATGACATCGGCGACTTCTGCGGCGGGTTGTGCTTGAAATGGCTCATGTATATCCGTAATGACAGGGACATTGAACGTATTTTTTATTTCTTGCAGTATTTTCAGGCCTTCTTCTAAACCTGGTCCACGGAATCCTTTGATGGAACTACGGTTTGCTTTGTCAAAACTGGCTTTAAATACGTAAGGTATGGCAAGTTCGTCGGTAATTTTTACGTATTGCTCAGCAGCTTTCAGTGCTAAATCCCGGCTCTCCAGAACATTAATACCACCAAAGAGCGTAAATGGCTTATCATTAGCGCATTCGATTGAGCCAATGTTCACTGTGCGTTGCTGCATCGATATTTCCTCTGATTTGTAATTTAGGCTATTGTAGCCGCCTACCTACGTAAACCAAGTTTAAATGTTATCTGATACTGTAAAATCAACAATTCAAACCGCCTATTCCAATTACTTAAGCGCGCGTGATTTAAAAGCCAGGCATGGGCAAAAGCACATGTTGGCCCAGGTTGCGCGTACGTTGGGGTCCATTGAATTGGATGCTGAAGGTAAAAAAGTAGCTGGTGCCTCGATTGCGGTCATCGAAGCTGGGACGGGAACCGGTAAAACGGTCGGTTATGTTGTCAGTGCGGTTCCTGTCGCTTTGGCGCTGGAGAAAAAGCTGGTCATTGCAACTGCAACGGTGGCTTTGCAGGAGCAGGTCGTGAATAAAGATCTGCCTGATATTCAGAAGTACACAGACTTAAAGTTTACGGCTGTTTTGGCTAAGGGTCGTGGTCGATATCTGTGTACCCATAAACTAGAGCAATTGATTCAGTTTTACAGTGGCACGGTGGTGGCAATGTCATTGTTTGAAGAAACAATGGAGGCTGATGAAGCGACCCTTAGTTTTTATAATGAGCTGATGACGAGTTTTGGTTCAGGTGAATGGACTGGGGATCGAGATCAATGGCAAGACAAACTGGATGACAGCCTTTGGTCAACAGTCACGTCCACCCATCGTGAGTGCCTAAATCGTCGTTGTCCACATTATCAGAATTGTCCCTTTTTCGAAGCACGAAAAGAATTGGAAGAGGCTGATGTCATCATTGCTAATCACGATCTGGTGATGGCAGATCTGTCTCTGGGTGGCGGGGCCATCCTCCCTGCGCCGGAAGATACGATATACATTTTTGATGAAGGCCATCATCTGCCGGATAAGGCGTTGATGCATTTTGCCAACCAGTTGACGGTTAAGTTTCTGTTGAATCAGTTAGAGAACTGGCGAAAACAATTACCGAAGGTTCGTTTGGAGTTGGCTTATGGTGAGCAATCAGAACGATTGGTCGATGAGTTAAATGATGGCTTGTTAAATGCGCATCAACATCTGTCCATTGCGTGGACATCCTTGCAGCCATGGTTTACTCGACTGAATGCGGATGATCGGACCTTAACCTTGCTTCAGCCGGAACAATTGTTACCCTTTTTCGATATTCTGCAGCCTTTGCAATCGCCATTGTCTGCGCTTTTTATGACCTTGACCGCCATTGAAGAAAGCATCCGCAAAAGGCTATCAAACGCAACGGATATCGAAGAAAAAGAACGTTTGCAAAATGTAATGCCTTTAATAGGTCGCTGGATTTCAAGAATGGAGCCTGCAAAAGATCTGGTCAGTTCCTGGCTGAATGTTGACGTTGAAAATGCGCCTCCAACCGCGCGATGGTTAGAGCGTATTGACACCCCGGAAATACAGGATTTGGTACTAAATACCAGCCCGGTTTCAGCAAATCAGGTTTTGCGCAACTTCCTTTGGCATCGATGTTGCGGCGCAATCCTAACGTCAGCAACATTGACGGTTGACAGTAAATTCGACCGTTTTCTGGCTCAAGCAGGTATCTCTGAGAATGCCGATGTGATGAAAGTGAATAGCCCATTTGACTACCCTCAATTGGTGCAGGCGATTATTCCTTCCTTTGCGGTAGACGGTGGTAAGCGAGAGCCGCACAGCCTGTCTATTGTCAATTTGATTGAAACCAAGTTACCTCGGGAGACTGGCAACCTCGTGCTGTTTTCTTCGCGTGCACAAATGCGGGAGGTTTACGAGCAGCTATCAGACGATTGGAAGGCGCTTGTTACCTTGCAGGATGATTTACCAAAAACAGCCCTTATTGCTCACCATAAAGCGCGACTCGAGGAAGGAGGTGGCTCCACATTATTTGGCCTGGCCAGTCTGGCAGAAGGTGTCGATTTGCCGGGCAATTATCTTACCCATTTAGTCATTGCCAAAATTCCGTTCGGTGTACCGGATGACCCTATTTCGTCCACTTTATCCCTATGGTTAGAGGCCAAGGGTATGAATCCATTTCAGATCGTGACCTTGCCGGCCGCGACCATTCGAATGGTTCAAGCTTGTGGGCGTTTAATCCGTCATGAAAATGACAAAGGGACCATTTGGATGATGGATCGACGCATCGTCGAAAAGCGATACGGTAAAACCATTATAAACTCGCTGCCCCAATACCGTTGGGTCATTGAATAACAAATTGAATTGAGCGAGGGCTGATCCGATTCAATTGATGTTTGCGATTTTTTTAGATTTGGTGTGATGCCCCTAGTGAATTGGGGGCATCACATACGTTTCGAACATCAGCCAGTGTGTTTCAGTTGTTCAAATGGCGCGTTAAAATTTACACTGCCTTTGGGCAATTGCATGGTAATGCAATGCAGTGATCCATGCTCTTCTATCAATGGACGAGCATTAATGCTGGTCACCATATGGTCAGGAAATGCCTCTGCGATAAGCTTCATGGCTTCGTTATCCACTGAGTCTCCATAAACAGGAACCAACACCAGTTTGTTGGTGACCAAAAAGTTCGCATAGGTCGCCGGTAACCGGTGCCCATCGTCAGCAAAAATTGCCTTTGGAAAAGGTAGTTCAATCAGTCGATACGACTCTCCATTGGCATTCTTCGCGAGCGCCAACTCTTGCTTCATGGCGTTCAGGGCAGGGAAGTGGCTATCTGCGGTATCCTGGCAGCCTTGAAATACGATGGTATTTGTCGGCGCAAAACGGGCAAGCGTGTCAATATGGGCGTCAGTGTCATCACCCTCTAGTTCACCGTTCGCCAGCCAAATAGTATGTTGTGCACCAAAATAGTCTTTGAACAGCGCCTCTAAATCTGCACGACTGGCGGGACCGTTGCGATTTTCGTTTAATACGCAGTTCTCGGTGGTCATGATGGTACCCTGGCCATCGCTTTCAACACTGCCTCCTTCCAGCACCCAATCGACCGCCTGATGGCCGAAGATACAGTTTTGTTTTGCCATCTTTAGATTCAACAAATTGTCTAGCTGTGACTCAAATTTGTTGCCCCAACCATTAAAGGTGAAATCGAGCATGGTGATGCCATTTTCACCAAGAACACCAATCGGTCCATGGTCTCTGGCCCAGGTATCGTTGCTGTCCATGCGGATGAAATGGCAATTACTGAGGTTGGCTTCGCCATCCGCGAGTATTTTCAGTAGAGGGCTTATATCAATGCTTGCGTGCAATTGAATAATGATTGGTTGGTAGTGTGAAAGCTTTGAAGTGAGCTCAAAATAAGTTTGCTCAACCTCTGAAAGTGCTGAATGCCAGGCGCTTTGTTCATGAGGCCATGTAACTAGAATGGCGTCCTGTGGGTACCATTCAGCGGGTAATACGAAATCAGTTTTCATGGGTAGTGTTCAACTTATGGATTTTTTGGCGTCGGTTTGCGCCTGAAACATATGTTTGAGCAATGTTTGCTTCTGGCGCTCTGTTAATTCGACGAACTTAAAGTGCACTTTAAATCTGTTCTGCACAGGCGTGATAGTAATAACTTCTGCAAAAACGAACAATGAAAAATAGCTGGGAGTAAAAACAATAGCGAGTGCTACTACGTCTCCAGTGTTTACTTTGTTCGAAAGAGTCGCTGCACAGCCACCTTCACTGATGCTTATTTTTTGAGTGATCAATGACTGCTCGGTCAATATTTGGTTGGTCTGCAGTTTAGACAGGATATCCAGTTGGCTACTGAGCAGTTCAATGGATTTTTTTGCCGCCAGATCTTTAATTCGTTCACTGACCTGTCCGATTTCCTGTTTCACGGCGTCAAATTCAGAAGTTAGTGCGAGTGCCTCTAAATCCCGAAAATAGTCTATAGGTTGTGATTCGAGCTGTTGTTTTTTGGCAATGGTCAGATAGGCATCCAATTCCATGCGAAATGTATCGCGACGCTCGTTTTCCTGCGGGTTTGACATCTGTATTTCTCGTTGTCAGAGTTGTGTAAAATAGGTCTCCACTGGTCATTGTAGTCAATATAGTTCCACATCGCTGTATTCACGGACGTTAATTTTTATGTTTCATTCATTACCGTTTTATATCGGTATGCGTTATTTGCGCGCTAAGCGACGCAATCATTTCATTTCTTTCATTTCTGGGGTCTCAATGGCTGGCTTGACCCTTGGGGTCATGGTATTGATTATCGTGCTTTCTGTGATGAATGGGTTCGACCGTGAAATGCGGACTCGGATTCTCGGTATGGTGCCTCATGCACAAATATACCGCACCGGCGCCATGAATGATGCAGAGTCCGTACGCCAGGAAGCTTTGAAGCACCCTATGGTGCTGGGGGCCTCAGCCTATATCGAATCTCAGGGGATGGTCAGCGGAAATGACCGTACCCAAGGTGCGTTAATAACCGGCGTGGATCCAGAAACGATTCGATCCGTATCGATCCTACCGGATCATATGGTTCAGGGTGATATTTCTCAGTTGGCGGAACAACCCTTTGGCGCGATCATTGGTGAAACCTTGGCGCGCATCCTCAACATTGGCGTCGGCGAAAAAATAACCGTAATCGTGCCCGAAATATCAGTCAATATCGCCAGTATGCAGCCACGTTTCAAACGATTCACCGTTGTCGGAATATTTAAAGTCGGCGCCGAACTCGATGCCAATCTGGTCGTAACTCATGTGGATGATTTAGGCAAGTTGTTGCTTTACGGGGGGGCCGTTGATGGCGTACAGCTAAAGACCACTGACTTGTTTAAAGCACGGCAGGTCGCTCTGGAAGTGGGACAAAATTTGCCGCAAATCTATTACGTGTCGGATTGGACGCGCACTCAGGGAAATTTATTTCAAGCTATACAGCTCGAGAAAAAAATGGTCGGACTGCTGCTGTTTATGATCATCGCAGTCGCAGTGTTTAATATCGTGTCCTCTTTGGTCATGTTAGTGACCGATAAGCAAGGTGAGATAGCCGTGTTACGGACACTAGGAGCAACGAGTCGACAGATTCTTGGCGTTTTTATCGTCCAAGGTACGGCAATCGGCGTAATTGGTATCGTAATCGGAGTAGCGCTTGGCATTCTTGGTGCGTTAACCGTTGCGGATATTTTAGCCTGGATAGAGTCTTTCTTTAACATTGAATTTTTAAATTCGAATGTCTATTTCATTAACTACATTCCGTCGGAATTGAAGATGTCAGACGTCTATCTGATATCCGGAGCGACCTTTTTGATATCTGTGTTATCCACAATTTATCCCGCGTGGAAAGCGTCTCGAATTTCACCGGCAGAGGTACTGCGCTATGAATCGTGAAACTGTTTTGCAGTGCCAACATGTGTCACGACGCTTTAAGCTGATAAACGAAACAGTTGAAGTGCTCAAAGAAATTGATTTTGCCATTCACCGAGGTGAGATGGCTAGCATTGTTGGTGCCAGCGGTTCTGGCAAGACGACTTTACTTAACCTGCTCGCGGGACTGGATGATCCCACTGAAGGGAGGGTGCTAATGGTCGACCGGGAATTAAGATCGATGTCTGATAGAGAGCGAGCTCGGTTGCGGAATGAGCATATGGGGTTTGTGTTTCAGTTTCATCACCTTCTTCCTGAATTTTCTGCGCTCGATAATGTATTAATGCCATGTAGGATAAACGGTCGGATTCAGAAAGCAGAGCGTGAGTATGCTGAATTTTTACTGGAAAAGGTTGGTTTAAAAGACCGGATTGTTCATCGGCCCGCAGAATTATCAGGTGGTGAACGTCAGAGGGTGGCTATAGCCAGAGCGTTGATTCGACAACCCGATTTCGTGTTAATGGATGAACCTACCGGCAATCTTGATGAAGAGACTTCAGAACAAGTTCATGGGTTGATTATTGAGTTAAACAAAACGCTGGATTCAAGTTTCATTGTTGTGACGCACAATCAGGACTGGGCAAAAGAGCATCCGGTACAATTCAAATTGACGAAAGGGCAGCTTACTCAGCTGAGATAACTATTTCCAATAAGCCAGGGACCAAGGATGATAGTCGCGGCTTTTTTTATTGCGTTAATATGGCTTTGGTTTCAACTCGGTTGGAGCTGGGCAGTGGCATCACTTGTCGTGGGTGTTGGCGTCGTTTTGGTATGGCATCGTTGGACTGCGGTGCTGCTATTGGTTGGCGGAATCTGGATTCTTGGGCAATTGGAAACGTCAATTCAACATGTTCTGCCAAACAGCCAACAACATCAAAAAAATTCGCTGGCGGTATGTCTGCTGCAAGCCCCAAAGCTATATGATGATGGACTCATGTCTGGCCTGGCTAAGGTTGTTCAACAACCCGATTACCTGAACCTTCGCACCATAAAAATTTATATTCCACAATCGGTGCTGGATCCTACTCGATTCCAACCGGGTGACTGTTTGTCGGGAGTAATTCGCCTTCGACTGCCCTTGGGGAAAATCATCCCAGGGGTTTTTAATGCAGATCGGTTTTACTTTGCCAATAAGATAGATGGTATCGGTACTGTAACGAGCCTAACCGAACTTTGGTCAGACAACGATCCAGCCCAGCGGCTCTATAATAAACGAGCACCCAACTTCACTAATGACGATGCTTTACAGCTTTGGGCTGCGCTAACCCTGGGTTGGTCATCGGCTATGTCAAGCGATTTGAAGGCACTGATTTCAGCTAATCAACTTATGCATTTGTTTGTGATCAGCGGCATGCACCTTGGACTGATTGCGTTGATGGTCGGATTCCTTGTACAGGGCACTGCGCTGTGTTTTGCCAAATGGTGGATCATAGATTTTAAGCTGAAGTCAGCAGCGGTCTTGGTGTTTTGCCTGTTTTATGTTTTTTGGTTGGGGTTTCCAGTGCCCGCCGTACGCGCCTTTGTAATGATGGGTGTCCCGTTACTGCTGTTTGTGTGCGGATTAAAAGTCGACCGATTTCGCAGTTTAGCGCTCGCCGCAATTGCGGTGACAATATGGCAACCCCAATGTTGGTTAGCATTGGGCGCTTGGCTCAGTTTTATCTCCGTGGCAGTTATCTTGATTATGTTGAAATGGCGACTGTTTGAGCGATTTAACCGGGTGCTGTCCATTGTTATTTTCCAAGCAATAATGTCGGTTTCTATTTTACCATGGGCTTTGGTGAGTGGCTTTTCGGTTAATCTCTTCAGTATTGTGACTAATCTTATTTTGACTCCCTTGATCGCTTTTACCGCGTTGCCTTGCGTCGCTTTGATTGCCATTTCAGGCAATAAGGTATTGATCCAAGGTTTTGAATCTGCGTCGAGTTGGTTGCTGAACGTGCTAGGCATTATAGAGCAGTGGAGTGTCACGCTACCATTTGTGCCATTGTTGATTTTGCTTTGGGTAGGAGCTTTGTTGGCTTTTGCGTTTTGGTATCGCGGTGTGCAAGGCCTATTGGGGGGATTTGTTGGGCTGTTGAGTGTCCTTTTAATCGCGGCGCAGTCCACGTTGGGAGTGACAAAACAACCTAAAACTCGAATGACCGTATTTGATGTTGGTCATGGCACGTCTGTGTTGCTTGAAACACAACAGCACAAGATCTTGTTTGATACAGGAGGGTATTTCTCAGAAAATGTGAGTCTAATGGAGGCCAGCCTTAGCAGAGTTTTGCCCACATTGGATGCCATTGTGGTTTCTCATTCAGATGCCGACCATGCCAGCGGCTTTCAATACTTAATCGAAAAACAACCCGGCCTGCTCAGTTGGTCTGGACAACCCGCTGAGGTTGGGGTTCCAGGGCAGGTTGCAAACTGTCACCACGAACAGATTCCATTTGAAACGCTTCGTTTTATCCCTGTACCTGACGCCTTGTGGCAAAGCGATAATGATTCGTCCTGTATTCTTGTTTTTAACGATGGTCAGCACTCTGCCATATTGACGGGCGATGCTGGAAAAACAGTTGAGTATTATCTTTTGCAAGCGCATCCTGAGCTGCTTCCAGTCAATGTTTTGATGTTGGGTCATCATGGTTCGGCGTCAAGTAGCGCGCAGGATTGGCTGGCAGCACAGGCTGGGCAACTATATACCGTTAGTTCCGGTGATCGTGCTGCGCCAAGATGGCCCGCGCAAAGGGTCAAAGACTGGTTTTTCAGTCAAGGTGAGACATTGCTGAATACTGCAGAGGTCGGAACAATCCAGCTGACATTTGAAGCTGATTCCATATCCGTGAAAACTTGGGACTCAGCCTACAGAATTCGCCTTATTAATTGATTTTTATACGTTTTCTTAAATTCACTATGATAAAGTACTGCCTCTCAGAGGAGGATAACCGTGTTTGAGATTGTCAAATCCGGCGGCTGGCTCATGCTGCCCATTATACTGTGTTCAATTATTGCGTTGGCTATAACGGTCGAACGCTACTGGACGTTACGCGTGTCCAAAGTGCGGCCAAAAGAGCAACTGCCTCAGGTCTGGATGTGGATCAAAAACCAGGAACTGGATTCGCAGAAAATTAAAGAGTTACGCCAGAGTAGTTTGTTCGGCTATGTCTTGGCAGCAGGTTTGACGACCTCTAAACATGGTCGTGACGCCATGAAAGATGCTATTCAGGAAGCTGGCGATCACGTGGCGCATGAAATGGAAAAGTTTCTAAGTACGCTGGGTACCATAGCGGCCATTTCTCCTTTGTTGGGTCTATTGGGAACCGTTTTGGGTATGGTAGACGTATTTACCGATATTATGTTGCAGGGAACCGGCAACACAGCCATTCTGGCTGGCGGTATCTCAAAGGCATTGATTACCACTGCAGCTGGGCTATCCGTTGCAATACCCGCAGTTATTTTTCATCGAGCGCTGACACGGAAAGTAGACGAGCTTTTGGTATTGATGGAGCAAGACAGTGCCAAGTTGGTGGAAGCAATTCACACTGAAAGTTCGAGTGTTAAAAAATGAGATTTCGCCGCAGCCGACAAGAAGAGGTCAATGTTAATATCACGCCATTGATCGACGTTGTCTTCCTGTTGCTCATCTTTTTCATGGTGACGACAACCTTCACCCGGGAAACACAACTGCAGATCAATCTTCCTGAAAGTCAGAGTCAGCGCGTAGCGGAAGACAATAAACCGATTGAAATTCTGATTGATCGGGTCGGTACTTACGCCATCAATGACAAAGTCTTGATTAAACAGGATGTGGAATCTCTCAAGCGAGCGCTTAAGGAAATGACTGCCGATTTGAGTACGCCTATTGTTATTACTTCCGATGCTGACGCGCCGCATCAGGCTTTTATTACCGCATTAGATGCCGTTGCGCAAATCGGTTTTTCAAAAGTGAGTATCACGACTCAGGCTGAAGAATCGAACTGATTTTTTCAAAAGGCAGGGGTAAGAATGAAATTTTGGTATCACTCCAAATTGACCATTGCCGCGCTCATGTTGATGCCGTTCAGCCTCATAACGTTGATCGTAAGCCTATTTAAACGAAAGTTTCGCTCTCGTCATTCATATCCTGTTCCCGTCATCGTCATCGGTAATCTGACCGTTGGCGGGACCGGAAAAACACCCACCATTATCTGGCTCGTAAATCTGTTGCAGTCTCGCGAGTGTCGGGTGGCTGTCGTAAGCAGAGGTTACGGTGCTAAACCAAATCAAAGCTTTCCGATATTAATAGCAGATCAGCATTCAGCGTTTGAAGTGGGTGATGAGCCAACGCTGATACGCAATAAAACCAGTGCTGACGTAGTTATCGATCCGGACAGAGATAGGGCCGTTCGTTATCTGAGTGATTTGCCTCTCGGGCAGAGACCAGATGTGATCATCAGTGATGACGGCATGCAACATTATCGAATGGCCAGAGACGTCGAGATTCTGATGGTAGATCCGTTGCGTGGTTTCGGAAACGGCTTGTTGCTCCCCGCGGGACCTCTGCGAGAGTTGACTTCCCGTTTGCAGAGTGTTGACTATGTTCTCGCTAAACAGACGGGGCCTATGCTCCCCGAAGGAAGGGTTCATACCGCATCGGCGCATACCGAAATGCCGATCAATGCTCAAGGTGAAACCTTAGTAACTACGCAAGTTCACCTGTGTTCCGCTATAGGGAATATTCAGTCATTCATCGATACGATGATTGCGATCGGTTTTTCAGTAAAGGTCGTGCATGATTTCCGAGACCATCAACGGCTACCGGATAGGGTGTTATCAGACAAGCGGCTACCAATTGTGGTCACTGAGAAAGACTTTGTTAAATTACTTGCACCGGCTGAACACGTTTATTTTTTACCTTATGGGCTTGAGTACAGCGACGAATTTAAATGGGAGCTGTTGACCCGAATTGAAGGCGTAATCCATGAAAAAAGTAGTCATTATTCCGGCTAGATTCAGCTCAAGCCGTTTACCGGGTAAGCCCTTGTTGGACATTGAAGGCAAGCCGATGGTAATACGGGTTTGCGAATCGGTTGATGCGGGAGCTTTTGACGCAGTTGTTGTTGCGACAGATGATTCGCGCATCTTCGATGCGGTGCAGAAAGCTGGTTTTCACGTGGTCATGACTCGGTGCGATCACGTCAGCGGTACAGATCGGTTACAGGAAGCAGCTGAGCTGCTCGCGCTATCTGCAGAAGATATTGTGATCAATCTGCAGGGAGATGAGCCATTAATGCCCAGCGTTAATTTAATTCAAGTTGCTGAATTGTTAGAAATGCAGGCATCAGCCTCTGTGGCGACATTGTACGAAGAGGTCGCGGTTGATATAGGTCAGGAAAATCCCAACATGGTTAAGCTGGTTCAAGCGGTAGATGGACGCGTACTGTACTTTAGTCGGGCCGGCATTCCCTTTGACCGTGACCAGCACCGAGTTGGTACCGACAGTTTAAAGCGTCATGTGGGAATCTATGCCTATCGCAAAGCTGCGCTGGATCAATTTATTCACTTTGGTGAAGGGCATTTAGAATATCTGGAAAAGCTTGAACAACTGCGTTTTATGGAAAACGGTCGCCATATTTACGCCGCAAAAGCTCAGTTGCCGATTCCTGTCGGAGTCGATACAGCCGAAGATCTCGAGCTGGTCCGGAAAATATTTAGTGGGAAAGTACAATGACACGCCTCTTGTTTGTTTGTCTGGGTAATATTTGTCGTTCACCAACAGCTCACGGCGTCATGCAGAAAAAGGTAGAAGAGCTGGGGCTGGATTGGATTCATGTCGATTCAGCGGGTACCGCTGCCTACCATGTCGGTAAAAAACCCGATTCAAGAACTCTAGCTGAGGCGAGTAAGGCAGGATATGACCTGAGTCGACTGACAGCTCGACAAGTTAAGGAGTCGGATTTTTATGAGTATGACTATATTTTTGCCATGGACTCGGAAAATTTCCGAAACTTAAAGGCGTTGCGACCCGTCGGATCAAAGGCCTCCTTGCATTTGGCACTCGAATTCACTGATGTTGACGGCACCGATGTGCCGGACCCCTACTACGGCGGAGCATCCGGTTTTCGCGACGTTTTAAACTTGTGTGAAATGTTGTGCGACGACATTTTGAAGATGATTTCCGAAGGAAATATGCGTGCTTGAAATTCAATCCGATGTCCCATTGCAGTCGTTGAATACAATGAGTGTGGAATCCAATGCCCGGTTGTTCGTTAAGTTGACTCATCCATCGCAATTATCAGAAATCGTTTCAGCGGCAGAATCTCACCAATTGCCTATCCGAGTATTGGGCGGAGGCAGCAATATAATTCTGCCTGATTATGTGGAAGCGCTGGTTGTTTTAATGGCGAATAAAGGCATTAAGATTATTGGTGAAGACGATCAGTCAGTGGTAGTAAAGGTTCAGGCTGGTGAAAATTGGCATGAGTTTGTTACCTGGGCTGTGTCTCAAAACTTCTTCGGATTAGAAAACCTTGCGTTAATTCCCGGTTCGGTCGGTGCTGCACCGGTGCAAAATATTGGTGCCTATGGTGTTGAAGTGGGTGAGGCCATAGAGCGCGTCACCGTTTTTGATTTGGTAACAAATTGTGAAGCGGAGTTAATGCCAGTAGATTGTGAGTTTGGCTACCGTGATAGTCTGTTTAAGAAAGAGGAGAATCGCTACGTCATCCTGAATGTTGTTTTTCGATTGGAGAAGGTCTTTTCGCCAGTACTAGGTTATGGTCCATTGGCGGTGTTAAAGCAAAAAAATGATCTGACTGTGTTGGATGTTTATAATGAGGTCGTCAGTATACGTACTGAAAAACTACCATCACCAGAGCAGTTACCCAATGCAGGCAGTTTTTTTAAAAACCCTATCGTGACATCGGATAAGTTAGCGAGCTTGCTTCAGGCGTATCCTGACTTGGTGCATTTTCCTTATTTGACTGAATACAAGTTGGCTGCGGGATGGCTGATTGATAAGGCGGGCTTTAAAGGGCAGTCCGGCGAAAACGGTGTCGGTTGTTATGAAAAACAGGCACTTGTCATTGTTAACCCTGAGCATGCGTCAGCCGTTTCGGTCATGAAATGGGCGTCCAGAATCACTGAAGTCGTGGAAGATACATTCGGTGTAGCGCTGGAAGTTGAACCGAGACATTGGTAAGAAAAAAGGCGCTCATCAGAGCGCCTTTTTTATCACAGGAAAGGATTATTCCTGATTTTCCTGCTCTCGTTTTTGAGCTTCAAGCTGTCGACGCTTAACTTCTCTCGGATCATTCGGTGCCCGAGTCTTTTTAACAGGTTTTCCCTGTTCAGCGATTTCTTTTGACTCTGTATCAGACACTACTGGCTCTGCTGTTGCTTCGACGTTTTCAGGTGTTTCAATACCCTTAACAGGTTCTGCTTCGGTTTGCTCTTCCGAAACCACTGTAGCAATTGGTTCATGAGCTACAACGGGTTCAGGTGAAGCATCTAACGTGGTTTTTTCAATCGCGTCTTCTGCCGCGTTTGTCAGTTCATCCTGTTTTTCTGTGGACGTTGATGCAATCACTGCAGAAGCGGGTTTCGGCTCATCAGTAACCACCTCCAACTCTGTTGTCGACTCGCTGGCATTTGATTTTTCAACTTCAGCAACGGTCTCAACGTTTACTTCAACAGTTGGGCTTTCGGTTACGGTAGAAACAGCTGCTGTCTTTTCCAGCTCAACATCAGTTGCTTCTGTCGTTGGCTCCGGCTTTTTAGTCAACAATTCGAAATCAATTTCGGTAATCGTTTCTTTCGGTTTCACAGGATTGACGCGCTTGGCAGCGTTTTTGCTATCGCCACGTGTCTTTCTGTTGGCTCCTACTTCATCAGACGCTACCCGGCCAGTTTGCGGATCACGGGTTGGTCGCTTTTTAACGTTTCGACGGTTTTGCGCGTTCTTGCTGGATGGATCGTCTGGTTTTTCCGTTTTTTCGGGTTTCTCGGTTTTCGCCTCAACAACTTTACGGGTGTCGTTTGCATCCGCAGGCTTGTTGCGATTTGATGGTTTACGTTCTGCACCCTGTCCGCGATTGCTTTTACCCCGATTGTTTCGGTTATCCCGGGTATCGCGGTTGTCCCGATTACGGCTATTCTTGTTCGCTGGTGCCGGTTTTGTGGATTTCTTAGCAGGTTTTGCTTCGGTTTCTTTATCGGCGAAGAGGTCTGCAAACCATTGGCCAATTTTAGCGAACATACCAGGAGCTTTAGGCTCTTTAGGTGTCGTTGCTTTGGCTTTTGCTTTGACCGGCTCACTTGGCTCTGGAGCAGGGGCGCGAGGCGCGACTTGTAACGAGGAAATAGCCGCTTCCTGAGGTTTGGCTTGGGTTTCCAGTACAGTTTCAGATTCTAACGGAACTTCATCGAACTTGATCGCATAGCTGGGTTCACCGGACGTAAGAGACTCATCGTCATCACGCATACGGATAACTTCGTAATGCGGTGTCTCCATCTGAGGGTTGGGTACGACCAATACGTGAACACCATGACGTTTTTCAATGTCGGTAATGGCTTCTCGCTTCTCATTCAACAAAAAGGTTGCAACCGCCATAGGCACGATGGTCCGAATCTGGGCAGTGCGCTCCTTAAGAGACTCTTCTTCAATAAGGCGTAAAATAGCCAAAGAGAGTGATTTCACGTCGCGGATAGTGCCGTGACCATTACAGCGGGGGCAAACGATACCGCTGGTTTCCCCGAGTGACGGTCGCAAACGCTGCCGAGACATCTCCAATAAACCGAAACGGCTTAGACGGCCGATTTGCACTCGCGCTCTGTCAGACGCGGTTGATTCTTTAATCTTGGCTTCGATCTCGCGCTGGTGTTTCGCTTGATTCATGTCGATGAAATCAATGACCACCAATCCGCCCATGTCGCGTAAACGCAACTGGCGTGCAATTTCTTCTGCCGCTTCCATGTTGGTATTGAAAGCGGTTTCTTCGATATCGCCGCCCTTGGTTGCCCGGCTGGAGTTGATATCGATCGATACCAAGGCTTCCGTTGGGTCTATCACGATAGAGCCACCGCTAGGTAGTTTTACTTCCCGTTGAAAGGCAGTTTCAATCTGAGTTTCAATTTGGTAGCGGTTGAACAGCGGTACGGTGTCTTCGTAAAGTTTGATTTTACTTTGATAGGTTGGCATGACTTTCTGAACGAAATCCAACGCGTAGTTGTACGCGTCTTTATGGTCGATCAGGACCGCATCAATGTCTTGTCTTAAGTAATCGCGGATTGCTCGCAAGATAACATTACTTTCCTGCAAGATCAGGAATGGAGCAGGGCGGGCAACAGAGGCTTCTTTAATTGAAGTCCACAATTGTAGTAAGTAGTCTAAGTCCCATTGCAATTCTTCAGCAGAGCGGCCAATACCGGCTGTGCGTACAATTACACCCATTCCGTTAGGGATATTCACCGTTTGCAATGCGTCACGGATTTGAGCGCGCTCGTCGCCTTCGATCCGTCGTGATATGCCGCCAGCACGGGCGTTATTCGGCATTAATACTAAATATCGTCCCGCCAAGCTAACCATAGTGGTTAACGCTGCACCTTTGTTGCCGCGTTCTTCTTTATCAACTTGAACGATAACTTCAGTGCCTTCTTTAACCAGCTCTTTAATACTTGAGCGAGAAGACATAGAAGGGTCGATAAAATATTCTTTGGCGATTTCTTTGAGGGGAAGGAAGCCGTGACGTTCGGCGCCGAAGTCGACAAATGCCGCTTCTAAACTGGGTTCAATTCTGGTGATACGTCCTTTGTATATGTTGGCTTTCTTCTGCTCACGAAAACCAGCTTCAATATCAAGGTCGTATAGTTTTTGTCCATCAACCAGCGCAACCCTAAGCTCTTCGGCTTGGGTCGCATTAATTAACATTCTCTTCATTGAGGTTAAATACTCTGAATTTTGTTCGTTTCAGAGCAACAAGACAGGTGCCACAGCGGCTAACACCGATAGAAATCGACTACCATGATACAAAAGCACAATAAATGCAGGTCAATACCCACGATGCTTAAACCAAGCGGTCAGTACTGTTTAGGGAAGAGTCTTATGGAGATACCTGCTCTATTTAGAAATATTCGCCTTTTTTGATTGGAATATTATCAACCTGGGGGTAATGACTGCTTTTTCTGTTTCAATCTGTTCTTGCTGCCCAACCAATTTTAATTTTCTGTGTTGGGCACCCTTGCCTGATCACCTGTGTTATCTCTGGATGTCAGACTCGGAATACCAAGCGGGAAGGAATATAGCAGTAAACTGGGGCTGCTTCAACGTAGGCTGACCTGTTATCATCGCGATCCTTATGGTGTGGCTAGGGTTCATGAGTGTCTAAAGTTCGTTTTATTGAAGTAGAAGAAGATCGGGCGGAGCAACGGCTCGACAATTTTCTGCGATATTTTCTTAATAATGTACCTAAAAGCCGAATTTACCGGGTTATCCGCAAAGGAGAAGTGCGAGTTAACGGGAAGCGGGCCAAGCCGGATTCCAAGCTATCTGCTGGTGATATTGTGCGCGTCCCACCGGTGAATAATCCAGAAAAAGAGGCTGTGGTTGCGATGCCGGGTCAATCTTTGAGAAAGGCTCTCGACGCTGCAGTGGTTTATGAGGATGAATGTTTGCTCGCGGTAAACAAACCCAGTGGCTTGGCAGTGCACGGTGGTTCTGGCTTGAAACTGGGTATGATTGAAGCATTGCGTGCGGATCGACCACAGCAAAAGTTCCTGGAGTTGGTGCATCGGTTGGATCGAGATACGTCCGGAGTTGTACTGGTGGCTAAGAAGCGTAAGTGTTTGACGGTCATGCAGGATGAGTTTCGCTCAAAAACCAATGTGCAGAAAACATACTGGTGTCTCGTGAAAGGGCAGTGGCCAGTCAAAGCAACCAAAGTGAATGCGCCCTTGTTACGACATGATGAGAGCGAATCCGGTGAAAGACGGGTTTCCGTACATCCTGATGGCAAAGCATCGGTGACTAAATTTCGACTTTTAAAGCAATTCGCAGATTGCGCCTGGGTTGAGGCGCAGCCAGTGACCGGGCGAACACATCAGATTAGAGTGCATTGCCAATACCTGGGTTGCCCTATTTTGGGCGATGATAAATATCAAGATGCTGAATCTGAACGTATTGCCAAGGCCATTGGTTTAAAAAGGTTATTTCTTCATGCGGCGCAATTAGTGCTGCCGCACCCGGTGACTGGTGAAGAAATGACTTTTGTCGCAGACCTGGACAGCAAGCTTAAGGCATTATTAGCACGGTTAAGTGAATAGGGTAATTCAATGTTTGGACGTATTGATCAAGAAAAAGGTTCTATGAGTAATGTTGGCAGTCAGGAAAAAGAGTGGCGCCTGATTGAGCGTGTTGTTATGGCAAACACGGATGAGCTGCGACGACATCGACGCTGGGGTATTTTCTTTAAAATACTCACATTTGTTTATTTGTTTGGGATATTTGCCTATTTGTGGAGCAGTTCAACCGCGAGTCACGACATAGGACCTACAGGTGGTCATACCGCGGTAATTGATGTTGAAGGCGTTATCGCCAGTGGTGAGCAGGCTGGCGCTGATAGTGTAATCAGCAGTTTGCGGGATGCATTGGCACACAGCGATACTAAAGCCGTAATTTTACGTATCAACAGCCCAGGTGGTAGTCCTGTTCAAAGTTCTTATATTTATAATGAAATCAATAGGTTGCGAGGTATTCATGAGGGTGTTTCTATATATTCAGTGATTGTCGATACGGGGGCCAGCGGTGCTTATTATATTGCTGCTGCCACAGAAGAAATTTACGCCAATGGAGCCAGTGTTGTCGGCTCTATTGGTGTAACCGCGGCCGGGTTCGGATTCCAGGAGCTTCTGGATAAAGTCGGTATTGAACGCCGGGAATTTACGTCCGGGGAACATAAAGCGTTTTTGGATCCTTTTTCTTCGGTAGATCCAGAAGAGCAGGCATTGTTTGAGGCCCTTCTGAATGATGTTCATCAGCAATTTATCGATGATGTGAAAAAAGGTCGTGGCGATCGGTTGATGGAAGATCCCAAGCTGTTCAGTGGGCTTTTCTGGACGGGTAATCAGGCGCTTGAGCTTGGTTTAATCGACGGGCTGAAGTCATCGTCGGAGCTTGCTCGAGAGCTTGGATATCCAAAATTGGTTGATTTCACTTACCGACCGTCTCCTTTTGAGCAATTTGCCCGTAATCTTGGGGTGAGTATCGCGCAGTCCCTGGCAAAAATCAGTTTGCAACAGGGATTTACACTTCAATAAGGTCTTTGGGTGGTGGCTCTGGTTTATTCGAGAGTCGCCACTTTTGATGCCTATTTAGTTTGCGATCAAGGCGTCATGAAGCCGTGCGAGCGCAGCTCATGTGCTAGTGATATCAGCGGAAGACCCACTAATGCAGTGGGGTCGTCCGATCGAATGGATTCAAACAAAGTGATACCTAACGATTCTACTTTGAAGCTACCAGCGCAATCCAGAGGAGCGTCCTGATCTACATAGCGGATGACCTCCTGTTCAGATAACGTCCGGAACCTGACGTCGGTTTTAACCGACCAAGAATGTTCGTACCCAGCCCCAACGACACAGATGCCACTGTAAAATTCAACGGTTCGATCGCTGCTTTTCAGCAATTGATCAATTGCCTTCGCTTCAGTGCCAGGTTTGGTGAGGATGGTTGCCTCATCTGTGAACGTTGCCGTTTGGTCGGAGCCAATGACTAGGTGGTTCGGATGTGCTTTTAACAACGCTTTTGCTTTCTGTTCTGCCAGAAAAATTGAAAGCTTTTCAGGTGACAGATCCAGTGAGTGATCTTCCTTGACGTCTGGGGATTCGGCCAAAAATGGGATTTTCAGCAGACGCATTTGAGCTTGTTTGTAAGGCGATTGAGTCGCTAAAATGAGACGCATAGATAATGAGAGCCCTGTTATTTTATAAATATGGCGATTAAAGCCAGTGGTAGGGCTATTTTCATGAAAAAGCCTTTGACTTAACACCTTGCATACGTATCATACCGCGCCTATGTCAAATTTCGAGTTGCCTGACCGTGTAAATCCTTATCAATTAGCGGACAAAAAGTCTGAATTGAGCGGTGAGATAAATGCGCAAAGGCTAAAACGCTTGGACGATGTAACCGAAGGTGTTACTGAATCTGCTCAAACAACATTGAGTTTTGATTTGGATGACTCTGGGCGTCGCGTTATTACCGGGCATGTACAGGGCGCAGCTGATGTGTTGTGCCAACGTTGCTTAAAAGCCTTTAATTATAAGCTGGAAGGTTCATTTAACCTTGCGTTGGTTTATTACGATGAAATGGCTAAAGCATTACCGGCACATTTGGATTCGTTGTTATTGCTTCCAGATGAGCCTTTGGATGTGGCGAGTATTGTCGAAGACGAGTTGTTACTCTGTCTGCCAATGCATGCAATGCATCCTGAAGGCGAATGCCATATAGAAACCCATTTTGGGGCGGATGAGTCTGGAGAAGTTCCTGAAAGGGCTAATCCGTTCGATGTGTTAAAAGATCTGAAATAATTTTCAGAGAAATCAGTTAGCAGGAGGCTTTAGGCCATGGCAGTTCAAAAATCAAAAGTGACTCGTTCACGTCGCGGCATGCGTCGTTCACACGATGCGTTGTCAACACCAACTCTTTCTGTAGACGCGACAACCGGTGAAACTCACCGTCGTCACCATGTTTCTGCAGATGGCTTTTATAAAGGCCGTAAAGTTGTTGCTGGTAGTGACGACTAATAGGTTTAATGGCTCGTTTTGCCATTGACCTGCACGGAGGGGATTTCGGCCCCTCCGTCATTATTCCCGCCTCATTTCAGTTTTTTCGAGAAAATCCTCAGCATTACGGTGTTCTTGTTGGTGACTCCCGTGTATATCGACCCTATGTCCAGCACTGTCCGACTAATATCGAATGGATCGATGCAGACCCTATTGGGGAGGCTGCTGAGAAGCCCAGTCGGTTATTACGTAAGGACGGCTTCAGTTCCATTGAAATCTGTTTTCGAGCATTACACAACCAAGATGTAGACGTGTTGGTTTCCAGTGAGCACACGGGTGTTTTGTTGGTGTTAATGTCTAAGTACGGTCAACTGCATTCGTTACTGTCGCGGCCTGTGCTGGCCTCATGGTTACCAACACCGGAACGTTCTACCGTGATGCTCGATTTGGGCGCATCTTTTACGGCAACGGCAGATCAGTTGCTGGCGTTTGCGGCTGTGGGGACAGGAATATTGCGCGATACAAACGAACGCCCCAAAGTAGGCTTGTTGAATATAGGTCAGGAGTATTTCAAGGGGCCGCCTGAGGTGCGAGCCGCTCATGAAGCTTTAGCTCAATGGTCTACTATCGATTATCAGGGGTTTGTTGAGGCTTCTGAAGCGTTCAAAGGTGGCCTGGATATTCTTGTCACCGATGGCTTTACCGGTAATTCTGTTATTAAAGCCTCAGAAGGCACGCTTAATCTCATTTTTGACGTAATGCGGGACAACTTGACAAAAGGACTTTTATCCAGACTTCTGGGGCTGTGGTTGAAGCGTCAGATGCGGGCCTCCCTGCAAAGTCTTGATCCGCGCTTGTCTAACGGCGCTCTGGTAGCGGGTAGCAATCTGTTGGTCGTAAAAAGTCATGGAAATGCGGGGGAAAAAGCGTTTACAGCCGCCCTAAAGCGAGCCGGTACGGCAGCCTCTGCCAGTATGGTTGGTTCAATATGGGCAGAACTGGATCGACTCTTAGACACAGAATTGCATTTATTGCGCTAAGCTTCGTGGTGTTTTGTTCATATTTGTTGATTTATATACGAATATCTTTGTTTTCTAGTTCCTATAATTCATAAATGTTTTAACAGTCCGCTGCTTTAAAGTACTCGTATTGGGCGGATAATGCCGAACAATTAAATTTGACAGGGTTTGTGATGAGTAACATAGCGTTTGTTTTTCCGGGGCAGGGCTCACAACAGGTAGGCATGCTGAATGATTTTGCCGAAAAGTTCAGTTTGGTCGCGACGACCTTTGAAGAAGCGTCAGATGCACTCGGTTACAATATGTCTCATTTGATCTCTCAAGGGCCTGTTGAAGAGCTGAATAAAACGGAAAAAACTCAACCAGCACTACTCACCGTCAGTGTTGCTCTTTATCGCTTATGGTTGCAGAACGGTGGTGCAAAACCGGCGCTGTTTGCGGGTCATAGCCTAGGTGAATACAGTGCACTGGTTGCCAGTGGTGTTCTCGACTTTACGGCGGCGGTCAAGTTGGTTGAATTGCGTGGTCAGCTGATGCAGCAGGCTGTGCCAACCGGTGAAGGTTTGATGGCAGCAGTCTTGGGCTTAAGTGATGAAGATGTTGTAGCAGCTTGTGTGGAAGCCACTCAAGGCGACGTTGTCGCAGCAGTAAACTTCAATACCCCAGGGCAGGTTGTGATTGCCGGTTCAAAAGCTGCTGTGGAGCGAGCCATGGTGATTTTAAAAGATAAAGGCGCCAAGCGTGTACTGCCTTTAACCGTCAGTGTTCCTTCCCACTGCGATCTTATGAAACCTGCTGCCGAAAAACTGGCTTCGGCGTTGCAAGATACGATGTTTAACGCGCCACTGGCCCCAATTATCCAAAACAGGGTCGCTGCTGCTGTGACGAATGTCGCCGAAATTCGGCAAAATCTGCTCGAACAGCTTTATATGCCGGTATTATGGACTCGCTCTGTTGCTGCGATGTCGGAAGCTGGTATCAATGAAATTATCGAGTGCGGTCCAGGAAAAGTCTTGACCGGACTTAACAAGCGAATTGCAACTGAAGTCACCCATACAGCTATTGGCGATCTGGCTTCTTTTGAGAAACGAATAGGGTAAATTATGACGGATGCAAAAAAAGTTGCGTTGGTAACAGGGGCCAGCAGAGGCATTGGTGCAGCCATCGCAGACAAGTTAGGCTGCGAAGGCTATGTGGTTGTTGGTACGGCAACGTCTGACTCTGGCGCTGATAAGATTTCAGCCCGTTTCTCTGAAAAAGGGATAGAGGGCAAGGGGTATTGTCTTAATGTGACCGATGCTGAATCTATTAAAGCCGTTATGGCTCAAATCAAAGAAGATTTTGCTGATCCTGCTATTTTGGTCAACAATGCGGGCATAACTCAGGACAACCTGTTTTTACGTATGAAAGATGATGAGTGGCATTCGGTATTGGATACCAATCTGACGTCGGTTTTCAGTATGAGTAAAGCAGTTATCAAATCCATGACTCGTGCCCGTTTTGGGCGGATCGTCAATATTTCATCCGTTGTCGGGTCAATGGGCAATGCCGGTCAGGCAAATTACTGCGCCGCTAAAGCCGGTGTTGAGGGCTTTACCAGGTCTTTGGCGCGTGAAATTGGCAGTCGCAATATCACGGTCAACTCAGTGGCGCCCGGTTTCATTCAAACGGATATGACACACGAACTACCGGAAACCGTGAAAGAAACTCTATTGAAGCAGGTGCCATTGGCGCGCTTAGGTGATCCGGATGAAATTGCTCATGCGGTCGCATTTTTAGTCAGTGATGGCGCTTCTTACATCACTGGAGAAACACTTCACGTCAATGGTGGTATGTACATGGGCTAATTCCGCAAGGTAAATAGTCTTTTCACTTGCCCAATTGAATAACGTTTATATACACTAGCCGGCACATTAAACGGTGCTAAATACTTTTAGGGAGTTCTCATAATGAGCAGCATTGAAGATCGCGTAAAGAAAATTGTTTGTGAGCAGTTAGGCGCTAAAGAAGAAGACGTTACACCTCAAGCATCGTTTATCGATGATTTAGGTGCCGACTCTTTGGACACTGTAAACTTGGTTATGGCTCTTGAAGAAGAGTTCGAAACTGAAATTCCTGATGAAGAATCAGAAAAATTGTCTACAGTACAGGACGCGATCGACTACGTTAACACTCACCTGGGTTAATTGATCAAGTCAGTTTAAAAGAGCCGTATTGACGTTAAGGCAATACGGCTTTTTTTATGGTTTTAAACCGCTTTTATGTTGGCGGATGTGGAGGTATTCAATGTCTAAGCGACGTGTGGTCGTTACTGGATTGGGCTGTATCAGTCCTCTTGGAAATTCTGTCGAAACAACCTGGGAAGGCATTTTGGCTGGAAAGAGTGGCGTAAACTTGATTGAGAATTTTGATACAGAAAAATTCACAACAAAGTTTGCTGCACAGGTCAAAGATTTTGACCCTGCACAATATATGAACCCAAAAGACACCAAAAAAATGGATGGTTTTATCCAATATGGGTATGCAGCAGCGGTTGAAGCCATTCGGGATTCTGGTATAGAAGCCACCGAACAGAATGCTTCCCGTATCGGCGTTGCAGTGGGTTCTGGAATTGGTGGTCTCGATACAATTGAGAAAAATTTTGCAGCCATGTTGAAAGGCGGACCACGTCGCGTGTCACCGTTTTTTGTTCCAGCGGCCATTATTAATATGATTTCCGGTAACCTGTCGATTGAATATGGCTTTAAAGGTCCGAATATTGCGATAACCACCGCTTGCACCACTGGCACCCATAATATTGGCTATGCAGCGCGCACAATAGCCTATGGCGATGCTGATGCGATGATTGCCGGCGGCGCTGAGATGGCGTCTGGTCAGCTTGGTATGGGTGGCTTTGGTGCCGCGCGTGCGTTGTCTACCCGGAATGATGATCCTACCCGTGCAAGTCGTCCATGGGACAAAGACCGGGATGGTTTTGTGCTGGGTGATGGTGCTGGCGTTATTGTTTTAGAAGAGTACGAGCACGCGAAAGCTCGCGGCGCCAAGATTTATGCAGAACTGACCGGTTTCGGTATGAGTGGCGATGCCTATCATATGACTTCTCCACCAGCAGATGGTGCAGGTGCGGCAGCGGCCATGAAAAATGCTATGAACGATGCCGGCTTGAACCCAGTCGATGTGAACTACATAAACGCACATGGGACCTCTACACCTGCTGGTGATGTGGCTGAATCAAAAGCCGCTAAATCTGTTTATGGCGCTGATGCGGATAAAATTGTCGTCAGTTCGACCAAGTCCATGATCGGTCATTTGTTAGGTGCAGCAGGGGCGGTAGAAGCTATCTTCAGTATTCTCGCTATCCGTGATCAAGTCGCTCCACCGACCATCAATTTGGAAAACCCCGATCCTGAATGTGATTTGGACTATGTGGCTCATACAGCTCGTCAAATGACCATTAACCACGCGTTGAGCAACTCTTTTGGCTTTGGCGGGACAAATGGATCGCTGATTTTCAGTAAAATCTGATACTATCCGGGGCTATCTCTAGCCCCGAACTCTTTATGGAAATATGTTTAGTTAATGGCCAACCCGGTCATATCTCACCTGACCACCGGGCGTTGGCCTACGGTGATGGTTTGTTTGAAACCATTCTTTACCATTCTGGACATCTTGAGTTCCTTGACGATCATTTAGCGCGTCTCATGCATGGTTGTGCTGCGTTGAAATTACATTGGTCGGTAGTTGATCAGACTAGGCTGATTGCGCAACTGACCGAATTAACCGCAGGGTTATGGGAACCACATGTCATTAAAATTATGGCTTTGCGGCGCTATCCGGGAAGGGGCTATGGGTTTGATAAACTGGCTCAGTCAACCGATCTCATTATTCAGATAAAGCCATATCAAAAGCCTGATTGGTGTTTTGCGTTGGCAAGGGTTTGTTTGGCTTCAACGAAGATTTCGGTAAATCCTTCGTTAGCAGGCATGAAACATTTAAATCGACTCGATTCAGTCTTGGCCCGTGCTGAATATGAAAGCTCTCAATTTGATGAAGTTCTGCTATGTGATACTGAAGGCTTTGTGATGGAAGGCAGTATGAGTAATCTGTTTCTTCGGGTGCACGGTCAATGGATGACACCCGATTTATCGCAATGCGGGGTCGCTGGCATTATCCGTAAGCAGCTTCTGGATAAATTTTCTGAAATTCAGGTGGCCAAGTGTCATGTAGATAGTCTTCGAGACGTTGATGCTGCCTTTGTTTGTAACAGCCTTATCGGCGTTGTCCCTGTTGGGCGTTTAAACCAGCGTGACCTATCCGTCGCGGCAGAGATAAATCTATTTAGAGAAAATATAGGTATCCCGTGTTAAAGAAAATATTAATTGGGTTGTTTTTCCTCTCCATAGCGATTGGAGCTGCATTGACCAGCTATTTACTGAAGGAAGTTCAAAAACCAATGCGCTTCAGTGATACAGAAACCAGTTATGTCGTGGAGCGGGGCGCTTCACTAAAGCGGGTTTTGAATGACTTTGCCGTCAGAGGGTGGATAACCATGCCGCGGGTGCATGAAGTTTGGTTACGCTATAACGAACTAACTAAGTTGCAGCGTGGCGAATACATATTGACGTCCGATATGTCATCGACTGAGGCGGTGAAGAAGATTATTGCGGGTGAAAAACTACTTCGGTCCATTCAATTTATTGAAGGAAAAACATTTGCCGATAATCTTCAGGTGTTAAGCAGGAATTCGTTTGTTTTGCATACTATTGGCGATGCCCATCAAGAAGAAATCATGGCTCAAATATCATCAGATATTCAACATCCTGAAGGTTGGTTTTTCCCAGATACCTATTTTTTTGAAACGGGCACAACCGATATCGAAATTCTCAAGTTGGCGTACCAGAGAACGCAAAAAGTTCTCGCCGAAGAATGGGGGAAAAAATCGGCAGAGGCTGAAGTGTCGACGCCCTATGAAGCTCTGATATTGGCATCGATTATTGAGAAAGAAACCGGCGCCGCTTTTGAAAGACCGATGATTTCAGGTGTCTTTACCCGACGTTTAAAGCAGGGAATGCGGTTACAGACCGATCCGACCGTTATCTATGGGCTGGGACCGGATTTTAATGGTAACTTAACCCGCAGTCATTTGCGTGCGGATACGCCTTACAATACATACACGCGCAAAGGCTTGCCACCAACGCCAATCGCAAATGCCGGGCGCGAAGCCATTGCGGCGGCGTTGAATCCTGCAGATGGCAATACCCTGTTTTTTGTCGCCAAAGGCGATGGTACCCATCATTTTTCCGTGACTTTAGATGAACACAACCAAGCTGTCCGGCAGTATCAGCGCTTCGGACGCCGGTCCGACTATCAGTCAGCTCCAACAACCGCCACCAGCGGAGATGAACCTCAATGAACGCGCAATTTATCACCATAGAAGGTTTGGAAGGGGTTGGAAAAACCACGCAAGCAGAAGTGCTTTGTCACTGGTTGGAATCTCGCTCGATACCCTATATACGAACAAGAGAGCCTGGCGGGACAGAAATCGCAGAACACATCCGTACGGTTGTTTTGTCGCATCACGAAGAAAAAATGGATCCAATGACCGAATTGCTATTGGTTTTCGCTGCTCGGCAGCAGCATGTTGAAACCAAAATCAAACCGGCTCTCAGAGCGGGAAAGTGGGTTGTTTCCGATCGTTTTACGGATGCAACTTATGCCTATCAAGGTGGCGGTCGACAGCTCGACAAAGCCATAATCCGTGAGTTGGAGTTATTTGTATTGAAGGACTTTCAGCCCGATCTGACTCTTTGGTTTGACTGTGATGCAGAGCTTGGGTTGTCCCGCGCGCGCGCGCGCGGAGAACTGGACCGAATTGAAACGGAGGCCATTGATTTCTTTAATCGTTGCCGTTCAGCCTATACCGAAAGACAAGCAGAAAACGCTCTGCGCTTTATCCGTTTGGATGCGTCTGCAACAATCAATGACGTTTCAAAGCAGCTGATAAGCGAGTTGGAGAAACGTTATGGATAATCTGCCTGTTTGGTTGAAGACCTCCTTTGACGCCATATGTCAGCAGTATCGTCAGCAAAAGTTACCGCATGGAATGCTGATTGTTGGCCATAAAGGTGATGGTGCTGGCTTGTTCATGCAGCATCTGGTTAATTATTTACTGTGCCTGAACCCAAGCAGCACGGCCTGTGGACACTGCAAATCCTGTCAGCTACAACAAAGCGGTCATCACCCAGACTACTTGGTAATTGAACCAGAAGGTAAGAGTATGACCATTAAGGTCGATGCTATTCGCGGGATGAACAAAAAAGTCTCCGAAACGGCGCAGCAGGGGGGTAATAAGGTTGTTTATATTGAATCTGCCCAAAAGATGAACGCGAATGCCGCTAATGCGCTTCTCAAGGTACTTGAAGAGCCGACCCAAAACACCTTTATTCTCTTGGAAACGGATCAGCTGGGTCAGACGCTACCGACGATCCGTTCTCGTTGCAGGATTGTTCAGCTGGATAAGCCCAGTATCGAACAATCTCTCGACTACCTGGCTACAAAAGGCTTGGCATCAGACCCTTACTCCGCCTTAAGTGTTGCTTTTTTGCGCCCGTTGGAAGCGTTGACGATAGAAAAGGAGCAGCTTGATCGATGGTACGAAGCCGAAAGTAAATTCCTTTCAAATCAAAGTTTTACCGAGTTAAGCCAATACATTTTCACGACCAATATCGATGATTTATACAGACAAATTCTGGTTTGGGTCGATTCTGCGGTCCGGCTGCAACAAAATGCAAAAATAGAGCTTGCGCCGGTTTCAGAAGGGTTGTTAAAGTCACTGCAAAGTCAGAATAGCGTTTCGTTATTCCGTTTTCGTGACTATATTGTAGAAAAAATGACGGCGATGAAGCGGCAATCAAATTTGAATGCCCAACTGTTAGCCGAAGACTTGGCATCCCGTTGGTTGGAAATGAGAGGAATACAATGAACCCTAAATTAGGCGGCGCCCGTAGTGGTATTTTGTCCATTACTATGAAAGACAAAGCCGTTTTATATGCAGCCTACATGCCGTTTGTTAAAAATGGGGGGTTGTTTATTGCAACGAATAAACGTTTCAATATTGGTGACGACGTTTTCCTGCTACTAACCCTGATGGATGAACCAGAAAAAATACCGGTTGCTGGCAAAGTTATCTGGATCACACCCAGAGGTGCGCAGGGAAACCGAGCAACGGGTATTGGAGTGCAGTTTTCTAAGAAGAATGAACTGGCTAAAGACAAGATCGAAACATATTTAGCAGGGGCTTTGAATTCAGACAAGCCAACACACACGATGTAATTTGTTGAGCAATTGCAGAGCCATAATGCTCTGCACACCACAGTTGAATTCCTATGCTCGAAGATCAGTTTACCATTGCCGAACAGAGTCCCTCCGAACGAGCCGTTATTACCTCGGCCCTTAATCTGTTCATTATCCATCATGAAAACACCATTAATGTGGCACAGCTCATGAAAGCGGTGGGTGTGAGCAAAGCTACCTTTTATAAATATTTTGCCAATAAAGAAGATGTCTACGCCGCCATATTGTTGACCGATGAAATGGCATTAACGTCTATGTTAAAAGATTTGCGCGTGTACGGAACTGTTTCGGATTTGCTTGAGCAGTATTTGAAGTTTCGCATTCAGCACGTTGAAAAATATCGGGTACTGGTTCGTCTGGAAAAGTACTTGCTGGAAAAAAAATGCGAATTACCGAGATTTACACAATGGCAGCTTCTTCGACGCCAACATGTCGATGAGTTTTCGTCGATAGTTGAATCGAAACTGTCCCGAATGAAGCCTATTGATAAAGAAAATGTTCGTTTCTACTACGGTCTGGTGTGGTCTATCGCTAATGGTGTTGCGAACTTGTCAGAGTCCGATTTCTTTCATGAACTCATTCTGGATAGGCGAGGTTTTACCCGATTTTTATTGGAATCTGTCAGTTCAATCGGGGAGGGCAAATAGTGCAACGACTAGATGAGTTGTTAAAACAAATATCCGCCCAATCGTCACCTCCAGTAGAGTTGTGGAACCCTGCACATTGTGCCGATATGGACTTGGTTATTCGTCACGATGGTCAATGGGTTCACGAGGGCAGTGTTATAGAGCGCGCACCTCTGATTAAATTATTTGCCTCTATTTTGAAGTACGAAACGGGAGAATATTATCTCGTTACGCCAGTTGAAAAAGTACGCATTACAGTCGAGAACACACCTTTTATCGTTAGTCGTGCCGAGCACATCAACGATCGTTGGTTTATGACGAACAATCTGGGGGAAGTGAAAGAGTTAACGAATGAGGCACACTTAAATGTCAGTGACGATCAGAATCCTGTTATTTTTTGGCGGTCAAATTTAACGGCTCGGATTAATCAGAGTGTAATGTATCAGTGGCAGACATATGCACTGGATCATGAAGGTTTGCAAGATTCGAAGCTATGGTTACACAGTGGTGAAGATTTAATTCTATTGGCAACCGTGGAAGAATAAAAGCCAACTGCAGGGCAGTTGGCTGGTTTGGCAAACAAGCGTTTACATGTTTGGATAGTTTGGCCCACCGCCACCTTCTGGTGTGACCCAGGTGATATTTTGGGCAGGGTCTTTAATGTCGCACGTTTTACAGTGAACACAGTTCTGAGCGTTGATTTGGAAGCGCTGTCCACCCTCGTCCGACGCCACCACTTCATAAACACCAGCGGGGCAGTAACGTTGCGCTGGTTCTGCAAATTTAGGCAAGTTATCCCGAATCGGCAGCTCGGTATCTTTCAGCTGTAAATGCACAGGCTGATCTTCTTCATGGTTAGTGTTGGACATGAACACTGAACTTAACTTATCGAACGTCAATTCTCCATCGTACTTTGGATACTGAATGGGCTGATATGCAGAGGCTGGTTTTAACTGAGCATAATCTGCCACGGGATCTTTCAATGTCCAAGGCAGTTTGCCGCGGAAAATATTCATGTCGATGAAACAGTAAGCTGAGCCTAAAATATTGCCCCACTTATGTTGAGCAGGGCCAAAGTTGCGTTGGAAGTTGAGTTCCTCAGCAACACTACTCTGAGCGAAACGAACAGCGTAATCGCTTAAGTCTTGGCCATAGTCATAACCCTTATCCATTTGCGCCAGAATGGTGTCCGCCGCGATCATGCCGGAACGCATTGCAGTGTGTGTACCTTTGATTTTGGCGCCATTGAGCGTGCCAGCATCGCAGCCAATCAGTAAACCACCAGGGAAGTGCATTTTTGGTAGGCACTGAGGTCCACCTTTGTTTATCGCTCGGGCACCGTATGACAAGCGTTTGCCACCCTTGAGGTATTTGGCAAACAAAGGATGCTTCTTCATGCGTTGAAATTCATCGAACGGTGAGATGTAAGGGTTTTTGTAGCCTAAATCAGTGATCAAACCAATTGAAACCTGATTGTTTTCATCGTGGTACATAAAGGCACCACCGGCGGCTCCGTGTTCTTCTAATGGCCATCCTGCCGTATGAACCACGAGGCCCTGCTCATGTTGTTCAGCTGGAATTTCCCACAGTTCTTTAATGCCAATGCCGAAATGCTGTGCATCTTTACCTGCGGCCAGGTCAAATTTTTCTATAACACGCTTACCCAGATGCCCGCGCACGCCCTCAGCAAACAGAGTCGTTTTGGCATGCAATTCCATGCCAGGCATAAAGCCTTCCTTTTCCGAACCGTCGGCGGCAACACCCATATCCCCGGTGATAATCCCTTTGACAGAACCATCTTCCGCGAATAATACGTCTGCAGCAGAAAATCCAGGGAAAATTTCCACGCCAAGCCCTTCGGCCTGCTCTGCCAGCCAACGGCAAAGGTTACCAAGGCTGATGATGTAATTACCGTCGTTATTCATGGTGGTTGGGACAAACAGGTGCGGTACCCGTATATTTGAAGTCTCCGACCGTAACACATGAATTTCATCGCGCTGAACGGGAGAGTTGAGAGGGGCGCCAAGTTCTTTCCAATTTGGAATCAACTCATTCAATGCGCTGGGTTCCAGTACAGCCCCGGACAGAATATGGGCGCCAACTTCGGAGCCTTTTTCCACAACACAAACCGTTATTTCTTTTCCTGCGTTTTGAGCGCCTTGCATTAACCGGATAGCCGCAGACAGCCCTGATGGACCTGCTCCAACGATTACAACATCAAATTCCATGGATTCACGTTCCATAGAAACCTCCTGAATAGCCACATAACAGATAGCAATAGATGGGAATAAACTGCTACTTGTGAGTTTTTGTTATTAACAACAGTCTTTTACACTGAAAACTGCGCTTTCACCCGGAGTTTAACCCTATCAAACAAAAAATTAAAACAACTGTTTGAAATTTGCGTTTAAAACGGCTTAAATGCTTCTTGTCTCTGACGAGGAGGCCGTTCCATTGACGCAAATAATGCGTTTATCCAATAGTCACGAGTGTTCTGCGAACCTCAGACTGTACTGCGCAATGGAGCCAATCAGGTTCAGAATTCGTTTCCCGATTTTCAATCGTTGCCGGAAATCACAAGAATTATTGAGGACACTATGAAAATTTTGGTACCCGTAAAACGCGTTGTTGATTACAACGTTAAGGTCCGAGTGAAGGCAGATCATTCTGATGTTGATCTGACTAACGTCAAAATGGACATTAACCCTTTCTGCGATATCGCTGTTGAAGAAGCAGTGCGTTTAAAGGAGCAGGGCGTTGCCACTGAAGTGGTGGTCGTCTCTATTGGTGAAGCAAAAGCAGAAGAGCAGATTCGCCGATCCATGGCGATTGGTGCCGACCGCGGAATTTTGATCACCACTGAACAGGCTGCGAGCTCACTGACCGTGGCAAAGCTGTTGAAAGCGGTCGTTGAACAAGAGCAGCCAGGTCTGGTTATTTTAGGTAAACAGTCTATTGATACCGACAATAATCAGACTGGTCAGATGTTGGCCGCATTAACGGGTATGGCCCAAGGTACCTGTGCAAGTAAAGTGACCGTTGAAGGTGATTCTGTCCAGGTGGTCCGCGAAATTGACGGCGGCCTGCAAACGGTGGGTCTGAAGTTGCCTGCAATCGTTACCACCGATTTACGCCTTAATGAACCAAGATACGTTAAGTTACCTGACATCATGAAGGCGAAACGCAAGCCTTTGGATAAAAAAACACCAGCAGATTTTTCTGTCGAAGTGAAAAACACGGTATCGACGTTAAAAGTTGAGCCACCAGCACAACGCGAAGCCGGCATTAAAGTAGGTTCAGTTGCTGAACTTATCGACAAACTGAAAAACGAAGCGAAGGTGTTGTCATGAGCATATTAGTCATTGCGGAACACAATAATAGTGAGTTGGCCCCAGTAACCGCCTCTGTTGTCGCTGCGGCGGCTCAGATTGGTGGTGAAATTACAGTACTTATTGCCGGTAAAAACACGGCTTCAGTCGCGGAATCCGCGGCAAAACTAACCGGTGTGAATAAGGTTTTACATTGCTCTGCGGATCAGTATGAGCATGCGCTGGCCGAAAATGTGGCCGCGTTAGTTGTTAGTGCGGCAAGCGGATATACCCATATTCTGGCCGCTGCGACAACTTCCGGTAAAAACTTCATGCCACGTGTGGCAGCCATTCTGGATGTTGAGCAGATTTCTGAAATTATCTCGGTAGAGAGTGCAGATACATTTAAACGTCCTATCTACGCAGGTAACGCAATTGCAACGGTTCAGTCAAATGACAGTGTTAAGGTTTTAACCGTTCGTGGCACGTCATTTGATGCGGTTGGCAATGAAGGTAGTGCAACCATAGAAGAACTGGCAAGCGTTGCTGATGCTGGTGTCAGCCAGTTTATCAGTGAAGAGTTGGCTGTGTCGGATCGTCCAGAGCTTACTTCAGCCGGTATCGTTGTGTCTGGTGGACGCGGAATGCAGAATGGCGATAATTTTGAGCTTTTGTACAAGGTTGCAGACAAGTTGGGAGCCGCAGTTGGGGCTTCTCGCGCTGCAGTCGATGAAGGCTTTGTGCCAAACGATATGCAGGTTGGTCAGACTGGTAAAATTGTTGCCCCTGAACTTTATATTGCCGTCGGTATATCGGGTCAAATTCAGCATTTGGCGGGTATGAAAGACAGTAAGGTGATTGTGGCGATCAATAAAGACGAAGAAGCTCCGATTTTTCAGGTAGCTGATTATGGCTTGGTCGCCGATTTGTTCGATGCATTGCCTGAGTTGGAAGCTGCGCTTTAAGTCCGGAATGCTATATAACCAAGGCCCGGTTTTTACCGGGCTTTTTTTGTCCCCAAAAAATCAGTTGCTCAGAGTACCGGGTTAGGCGGAATAATTTGAGGTTGAGTAAAGATTGGCCTGGTTGTCGGGCGTATTGGGTTTTTGCATGGTCGAAGACAATAAATCCAGAGCAATTATGACTTGCGGGATTATCTGTTCTGTTTTGTAGGTTGGTCTCATGCGGGTGCCAGAGCGCACAAATAATGGGTCATCGTACAACTTCCGCAAACGGGACAACGCATTACTGACCGCGGGCTGAGTTACCCCAAGGGCTTGCCCCGCTTTGGTTAAGTTACCCGAGACATAGATGGTATGTAAAACGCGGTAAAGATTTAAATCTGACGCCAGATTAGACATGAAGACTACGACCTGTGTTGTTTTTATTTTATAGGTCGATAGCTTAAGAATAACGAGGCAAATTGGAAGAGCAGGAAATCAACCCTCTAGCGTATCCAAACCTCTACCCGTTGATTGCGCAACGCGTATTTAATATCTGCATTTGAGGCGATCGGGTTGATTTGACCGTAGCCGGTCAATGCTGAAGAAACCACACCCAAATTATCCAGCTCGCGCTTAACGGAAATAACCCGGGATTCAGACAATAATCTGGCTTTAAACTCATCCTTCTGCTGGTTTGAAAAACCGATAAGAATCAGCTTCCGATTTTGATTTTCTGGGCGCTTCATGTAATCCGCCAGTCGACCCAGATCGTCTAACGCCTTGTTGTCCAGTTTTTTAGTACCGGGAACAAACCTGAAATTGGTGGTTATACGTTTGGATTTTTCGGTAATCAACGCGTATCCCGCAGGTATTTCCCCTTGGACGGTCATGGGCAACTCTTCAAGATTAAGTGAAATAAACCCAAGCTCCCCAACGGAACTCTGGCCTGCGACGCTTTTTGCGAATTCTAGAAAATCTCTGGCAAATGGGTTGCTGGTGTTGACCTGATACAAATACAGTCGGCGCGCCAAAGGGTAATCTTCGGTCGCAATAGTGGTATGTGTCGGTGCCATTGCGATTCCCTCGCCATCCGCGATTCTCAGTGCTTTCGAGGCACCAAGAGTGGCCACCGATGTAAACCCGATTGCGCCGGGTAAAGAAGCAACCATATTCGCAAGCTCCTGATTTGATTCGTAACGGCTCGCTTCACCAGACAATTGGTAGCCTCGTTTTAACACCAGAGTATTAAAGGTATCAAAAGTTCCAGATTTATCGTCTCGGGCGTGGACACTGATACGCAGGTTTTTACCGCCGAGTTCAGACCAATTGCTTATTTCTCCGGCAAAAATCTGTCCTATCTGATCTATCGTCAGTGAGCCAATACCGTTCCCGGGATGCACGATCACGGATATACCGTCGATTGCAACCACGGTCTCGTGTTCAAAATCGCTGATATCGGTGTTCGGAAATAGGGCATTTTCACTGTCTTTTGCCGGTCTTGATGCTGCGGCAATATCGGCTGTGCCCTGTTTGATTTGAGCAAAGCCCGTTCCTGAGCCATGTGCCGCGATAAAGATTGAAACAGAGCCGATACCTGGTTTTGTCGCGCTGAGTAACTGTTCGTTTTCAGCCAGCGTCGAGCGTTGAATGTCGGTGAACTCATGGTATTGCAACCAGCGCGCCAATAGAGTCGGAGCAAGCTCTGCGCCAATGGTGTTAGAACCATGTATTTCAAATAGAAAGCCTCGCTCATTTGGGGTAGCCGGGTTTTGGTCAAAGACATCCGCATAAGAAAGAATCGGAAGGGTTAGAAACAGGTAGATGAGAATTTTTTTCATGTCACAGGCCGTTTTAAAAGTCGCCGGAAAAATATGATATTTTGATGACGGTTTTATGACAGTCCTGTCGCAATGCTATACCAAGGGAATGGTTTTTTAGGACTGATGTTAGTGTCTTTGTTTAACTGTCCGTCATGGTGATTGTTCTGTTTTCTCTGCAAGTTTGTGAAAGCTTTGTTGATCCGAACACCATAAGTTTTGTACTTGGGTCTCCCAAGATATCGGCGTATAGTGGCGGTTTTACAATTCTGAATAGATGTTATGAGCCTTTTTTTCCGACCTCTGCACAAAGCTCAAAAAGATAGAGCCATTCTGAAGCGAATAGATCAAACCCTCAGTCGACAAGGGCTGCCAAGTGCCTTACTGCACTTTGGGTTGTTTATTATTATTGAGTGGTATTTGGTCGATAAAGTTGGAAGCCCCAAGCTGGTTTATGTATTTGGTTTGGCACTGGTTGTAATGGCTGCTTGGCGGTTCATTATGATTGCTCAATTTGAGAGCTGGTATGCCAAAGGTCCTGCGGCCTGGAGAGACCTGTTCATCCTTTCTGGTTTCTTTCATGCGGCTATTTGGTCTTCATATCTGAGTTATCGCCTTACGACGGTACCTGAGAGCCCCATACTGTTGTTAGGTATTCTATACACGGCGGCCATCGCAGCCGGCGGCACCTTTGTTTATTCACTTTATGGAAAAACCGTACGGGTCTATTTACTGGTGCTGTTGGCGCCATTGTCGATCTATTACTTTTTCTGGGGTCAGACTATCGTCGATACCATCATGGCAGTCGGGTTCATTGCCATGTATCTGTACCTGGTAAGTACCGCGCATCGGGTTGCGGATCTGGTGTGGAGTTTTCTGGCTTCAAATCATGAGTACAAGCTGAGATTGTCTGCTTTGGAGCAGGCCCGCGAAGCAAATACGGTCGAGAGTAAGTCCAACCGGCGCTTTATTCAGCAGATTCTGCAGCGGGTAAAAAATCCGTTGAGTGGATTGCTTGGTGTGTTGGGTATGCTGACAGTTGGTGAGCAGGACAGTGAAAACCAAGGGATGTTAAATATTGCGAGGCGATCCGGTTATTCCATGTTGGATCTGATTAACGACCTTGAAGCCTTTATAGAACAGAGGGATCAAATACGTGTCCCACAGTCCATTGTTTTCAATCTTCGAAAAACGCTCGAACACGCGTTGGCCGATATGGGGGCCAAAGCGCACGAGAATGGCCGTGAGTTGTCCTACTTGTATCATCCTGATGTGCCAGAGCGTGTTGAAGCTGATCCGCAATGGCTGTCGAACGCGTTTCGGCGACTTTTGGATTTCACCCTGGATATGGCTGACAGTGGTGAAATAACCGTCCGGGTGGGCATGGCGACCGAGCGAGGTAAGGATTGCCTGCAGCTGACCTTCTATTTTGTTAATAATGAGATCAGCGAAAGCGATTTAACGTCCGCATTGGAACGGCAATTGGACATATTGCCAGAAGATGAAGACGTTGCTGATCAGTTAACACTGATGGTCGCTACAGCGCAGTTCAAAGCGATGGGCGCGACCATGAAAGCTGGAGCTAAAGGGGATCTGAAAAAAATCTCGGTTATGCTCCCCGTGATTACAACCTCCCAGCAAGCCAGCTCATTCCGCCCAACGAAATACATGGCCGGTCGCTCGATTCTATTGGTTGATTTGAGTCCATTGAATGAACGGTCCTTAACCGCCGAATTTATGAGCTGGAACATGAATGTAGCCGTTTGGACACTGGATCGACTGGTAGAACAGGATGACCTAATTGAGAATGACTTTGTGTTTATCAATGTGCCGGTTGATGATCAAAAAGCGCTGGTTCAATTGCAGAAGATCCAGAGTTTGATGGGGCAGTTTAAAGGGCAAACAAAAGTTATTCTGTATTCCTCTGAATTACAGCGAAATTTGTTTAAGAATATCGAAGACAAATACATCTTTGTTGAGAAGCCGGTCGCCCGTGATCAGCTACTGACAGCGCTGCGAGATGCCACTGAGCATACCAGTGCGGAGGTCGAAGAGGCTTTTCAGTGTAACAACACACGAATATTAATCGCTGAAGATAATTTGTTGAATCAGAAAGTCGTATTAAGGTTGCTGGAAGAAACTGGCGCCGTAGCTGAAACCTGCGTGAATGGTCGAGAAGCCATCGAAATGATGCAGGCAAATGAATATCAGTTGGTGCTGATGGATTGCTATATGCCGAGAGTGGATGGTCTGGAGGCAACACGTGTTATTCGTAACTCTGAGATAGAAACGGGCAGCCATATCCCAATTGTTGCCATGACGTCTGAACAGACGCCCGAGTTAGAGCGGGAATGCCTTGCCGCGGGTATGGATGACTTTTTAGGCAAGCCTATACAAAAAGACCAGCTGATGGCTGTTATTCAACGATGGACGGCCTGATTCTGCTCTACATAGCCAAAGGCTGATGTCACTCCTGAGCCAAAGCAGCTTGCCGGGCTTCGCACAACGGAACCCTGGCGGCCTGGTGGTTGGTGTAAAGGAGACGTGAATCCTCTGGTTAATCAATATCTTAGGCGTTAAGGTTCGAGGGTTATATTACGTCAGTTGCGGAAGCTTTTGCCTGTAAGCTCGCCGATGCATGGTGGATAATGACGAGTATTCAGTTTTCAAACTGGTCTATCCACTGGCTAATGGCATAGTTGGCTGTGAATGGCGCTCATAAATTCAATTAATTAACTGGTTATAACACAACATGGAAAGACAGTTACCTTTTGCATTTGCCAAGAAGCACGGTGTGGTTATCGATTACCATCATGCTGACGGGGTCCGATTACTGTACCGGACAGATGCGAACCTGACCGCGATGCAGGAAGCTCAACGAATAACAGAAACCGTGTTACCGCTGGAGCCGGTTAATGAAGCTGAATTTTCTGAGGCCTTGAATAAGGCCTATCAAACCGATTCTGATGAAACCATGCAAATGGTCGAGGGGTTGGGTGAAACCATGGATCTCAGTTCGTTGGCCGATTCTGTGCCGGAAACTGAAGATCTGATGGAGCAGGTTGATGATGCACCAATCATTCGCTTGATCAATGCTATTCTGACCGAAGCCGTTCGTGAAGGCGCTTCCGATATTCACATTGAAACCTTTGAAAAACGACTATCGATTCGATTCCGGGTTGACGGTGTTTTACGCGAAGTCGTGCAACCTAAACGCGCCCTGGCTCCCTTGTTGGTTTCTCGAATCAAGGTGATGGCCAGATTGGACATTGCTGAAAAGCGACTGCCTCAGGATGGTCGAATTAGTCTGAGGGTTGCCGGGCGGGAAGTGGATTTGCGTGTTTCGACGATCCCGTCAAACCATGGTGAGCGGGTTGTACTCCGATTGTTGGATAAACAGGCAGGTCGACTTGATCTGGCGCATCTCGGCCTTCGTCAGGATGATTTCGATAAGTTCAAAGACCTCATTTTAAGGCCACATGGCATCATCCTGGTCACGGGACCTACCGGTTCCGGTAAAACCACATCACTTTATGCCGCGTTGCAATCCCTAAACAGCCAGGTCCGTAACATAATGACGGTTGAAGACCCCATAGAATACGGCTTGCCCGGTATTGGGCAAACGCAAGTGAATACCAAGGTTGATATGACCTTTGCCAGAGGCTTGCGAGCAATATTGCGCCAAGACCCTGATGTCGTGATGATCGGGGAAATTCGCGACCTGGAAACCGCAGAAATTGCAGTACAGGCCAGTTTAACGGGCCACCTTGTATTAAGTACACTGCACACGAATTCCGCGGTGGGTGCGGTAACTCGTCTTCAGGATATGGGTATTGAGCCGTTTTTATTGGCTTCCAGTTTGATAGGTTTGGTATCGCAACGTTTGGTGCGAACACTCTGCAATGACTGCAAGGTCGAACATCAACCGGATGACAGTGAGCGAGAATTGCTTGGCCTTGCGCCCGACGATCCAACTGTTGTTTATCATGCGAATGGTTGTCCGTCCTGCAAAAACACTGGCTTCAAAGGTCGAATTGGCGTTTATGAATTACTCCGTGTCGACGATGGCATGAGGCAACTCATTCATAAGCAGGCGGGCGATATTGAACTGGAACAATATGCGCGAGTCTCTGCGCATTCCATTCTGGACGATGGCTTCCATAAGGTGCTGCAAGGCGTAACAACCATTGAAGAAGTGTTGCGGGTCAATCGGAGTTACTAGTTAAATGGCAGCTTATGATTTCGTCGCATACGACGAGCGCGGTAAGAAGAAAAAAGGCATACTTGAAGCTGATAGTGCACGGCAGATTCGCCAGCAATTACGCGACAAAGGATGGTTTGTTGAATCGGTCGACGTGTCACAAAAACAGCGTAGCAAAAACACGTCTTCTGGTGGTTTCTTTTCTCCATCATTGAGTGTCGCTGATTTGGCCTTGGTGACTCGTCAGTTGGCAACGCTGGTTGGTTCAGGTATGCCTTTGGAGGAATGTTTGAAGGCCGCAGCCGATCAGTCCGAGAAAAGTAAAGTTCGCAGTCTGATACTCAGCGTCCGTTCTAAGGTCTTGGAAGGCTTTAGTTTGGCCGCCGCGTTGAAAGAATTTCCTCGAGCCTTTCCGGTGCTTTATCAGGCCACGGTGAATGCTGGGGAACACAGCGGTCATCTGGATCAGGTCATGAACCGGTTAGCCGACTACATGGAGGATCAGCAACAAATTCGGAAAAAGGTCCAGATTGCCAGCATATACCCCACAATACTGATTTTGGTTGCGGTGGGTATAATAGTATTTTTGCTTAAATCCGTAGTGCCACAAATTGTCACGGCAATCACCTCAAACGGTACCGAGCTTCCCGGTCCGACTAAGGTGTTGCTCGCCTCCAGTGAATGGGTTCAGAATTATTGGGCACATTCACTCATTGTTGTCATATTGCTCTTCATTGCCGGCCATCTGTTCAATCGGGCCAAAGAACGCCGAATACGAACCCATCGTCTGTTGTTGCGATTACCGTTGATTGGGCGAATTTCGCGCGGCTTCAACACGGCACGTTATGTCGGTACTGTGGCTATGTTGACCGGTAGTGGCGTGCCGTTGGTCGAAGCGATGAAAATAGCCGGACAAGTGGTTTCGAATCTAGAAATACAGGGCCGTGTTGCCCGTGCTGCGGTGTCGGTGAGTGAGGGCGGCTCTTTACACAAAGCTTTGACCGAGGCTGGTTACTTCCGGCCAATGATGTTGCATATGATAGGCAGCGGAGAATTGAGCGGCGAGCTGGACGCGATGCTGCAAAAGACCGCGGACGCAGAAGATAGGCAGGTCCAGGATCTGATATCGACCTTGCTGGGTCTGCTTGAACCATTAATGCTGATCGTCATGGGCGGCATCGTGCTGGTAATCGTTTTAGCTATTGTGCTGCCGATCATGCAGATGAACTCAATGGCACTTTAAGGATTTTGAGGTTTATAGAATGAAAAAACAGGCTGGTTTTACACTGATTGAATTGATGGTCGTATTGGTTATTTTGGGCATTATTATGGGGTTAGTAGTACCAAACGTGATTGGACGAGGCGATGAAGCAAGGGTTACCGCCGCGGAAACCGATATTCAAACCATCGGTCAGGCGCTGGAAATGTATCGTCTGCACAACTCTCATTACCCATCCACTGATCAGGGCCTAGAGGCGCTCGTGTCAAAGCCCAGTGGCAGTCCCGAACCTAAAAACTGGCGGGGCCCTTATCTTCCAAAGACACCTAAAGATCCTTGGGACAACCCATATGGCTATATCAACGATGGCGGCTCACCTGAAGTCATTTCGTATGGCGCCGACAATTCTGAAGGTGGCGAAGGGTTGAATCAGGACATTTCTACTGCAACTATCGATTGATGCCGACACTCTCAGCTATGCGCCAAAAGGGATTTTCGCTACTCGAGATCATGATTGTCATCGTTATTATCGGCGTCGGTGCCGCCACTATTCGACTGGCGATCGTCAAACAAGACCCATTAGACGAAGTTGTTAAAACGGCTAATGCGTTTTCTTTTTGGTTTGGCAACCAATTGGATGAATCCCTCTTGACGAATTCTGAGGTGGGTCTTTATTTCACTGAATCTGGTGTGGCCTTGCTGACATGGCGAGAAGGTGACGTCGATAATGGTGAAGAAGAAATTGTTTGGGAAGTAGTGTCCGAAGTCGATTACGCAACTGGTTTTGATGAGCTGAAGGTTGAACTGTTGCTCGATATTGAATCTCAGCAATGGATTCAGCTGGAGCAAGTACTGCCTGAGGATACAGCTGAGATTGCGGCACATATTCTTTTGTTTCCGTCCGAGGATTATCAACCTTCGTTTATTCTTATTTTTTCACATCGAGATTACGCCGATGAGTCTGTTCATGTAATGGGCGATGGCTTTAACCGTTTGGTGGTGACACGTGAAACGATTTGAGTCGGGCTTTACGCTCATCGAAGTCATGATCGCTATCCTGATTTTCGGGCTTACCGCCAGCGCGATTGCCTTGTCTAATGCTCAAGCAGTCAGCAGCGCAAGGCTCATTCAGGAGCAAACAGAAGCTCGGTGGGTGGCACAGAATTATTTAACACAGATGCGCCTGGAGCACCAGCTGCCTTCGGCGGGTAAAAAAAGTGAACGCGTTACCCTTAACAATAAAACCTGGGTAGTCGAAGTAGAAACGTCGAATGTCGAGATGGAACTGTTCGGGCCTTTTTTAAGACGCATTCAAATTAGAACCAAGCTTGAAAACGAAGAGAACTTTGCTGACGTACTCGAGGCGGTGTTAGGCGAGAGTGGCACACCATGAACGTTAACCGTGGTTTTACACTCATTGAATTGCTGTTGGCTCTATCGATTGCCGCATTGATCTCCATGGGAACATTGTTTCTGTTTCAAACCAGTTTGAATTCCAAGAATGTCATTGAAGAACAGGCGGAGTCGATGGCAAAAATAGGACGCGCCATGCGTGTCATCGAGCAGGACATTATTCAATTGTCACCTTACCGATCCGTTCGTGACCCCTTCGGTGATTTTCGTCCGGCTATAGAAGTCACGTTTGATGGACTTTACATGACGCGCAATGGCTGGGCGATCAGTCAGTTTTCCAGCTATCAACGATCCAGCCAGCAGCGTGTTCATTACCGACTTGCCGAACCGGGCAGTGAATTATGTCCTTGGTCCGAAGACGAAGAAATCAATGATGCCGGCGGGTGCTTGATTCGCAGTTTTCAATTGCAGTTGGACGATGATGGATCGCTAGCCTGGCAACACCAACCCTTGTTGCGTCCAGTGAAAACAATGAATTGGCAATTCTTAATTGATGATCCCGAGTCCGGCTCTATGGATTTCAGAAATGAACTGCCTCAAGAAGATCCGCGAGATGGTGCCACAAAAAGCCGTTTGATTGGTGTGCAAGTTGAATTGGAGACAGGACAGGGACAATCCTTGAAGCGTTTATTCAGTACACCAACTCTGCCGGTGTATGTTGAACCGGAACAAGGGTCGTGATTATGAAGCGTGAACGCGGTTATGTACTGTTACAGGTTATGTTTGTTTTCGCGATTCTGATGGTGATTGTGTCACAGGTGGCCTACAAACAACGAATTCAGGTGGAGCGAACCCGGCACAGTTTGTTTTTAAGTCAAGCGCAAGCCTACGCTGAAAGCGCAGAAGCGATTGCCAAAGTAGGTTTAACCCTGGATCAGCAGAATTCTGAAACGGATCATCTCTACGAATTATGGAATACGTCGGAAGGAATGTTTCCTTTGGATGAAGGCGGCCTAATACAGTTGCAGCTGGATGATTTGCAAGGGCGCTTTAATGTAAATTGGCTGGCGCCATCCAGTGGCAACGCCGATTCTGCGCTCGAAGCCCTTAAGAAATTACTGTTTGCTATCGATTCACAGCCGGAGATCGCCGATGAACTCAGTCAATGGTTCAATTCTGACTCAGGCATTGACTTTAATTATACCGATGAAACACCAGCCTATAGCCCTGCGTTCCGAGAAATGTCCGATCTGTCGGAATTGTTATTGCTCAAGTCCGTTGAGCCTGAGGAATATCAGCGAATTCGACCTTATTTAAGTGCTTTGCCGTCAAATACCGCTTTGAATATCAATACTGCACCCGTAGAAGTGTTGCAGTCCATTGCGGTCTTTATAACCCAGGACATTGCTGAAAAAGCAGTGACGGATCGAGGCGAAACCGGTTTCACTGCGGTGTCGGATTTTAAGAACCAAAAAGTGTTCAAAGAAAATGAAGACAAAGGAATCTACTTAGGCGAGTTAAGCGTTACCTCTGAATGGTTTGAGTTATATACTGCCGTCACTTTGGATGAGAAGACATTAACCCAACGTACCCAACTGCACAGGGATGAATCTGGTACTGTGACTTTGACGATGCGAGACCGGTCGGCCAAAGAGGCAAATCCAATGCCTGGTGATCCGGTTAAAGGGTTGGCCACCGGTAATCCAAGCCCGAACGCGTTACCCGATAATGGAACGGAGCAAAAATGAGTACCCAACTGAGTCTGTATTGGCAGGCACCTGATAAACTGCAATGGTATTGGTCGGGCGAAGCCGACGTTTACACTGGTTCACTTGAAGAACTGCAAGACCAGAAGAAACTGAAAAACCTGGAAACGTGCTTGGTGCGGTTATTTTTACCGGCCAGCTGGTTTTCCAGCATTGAATTGATGTTGCCGGTTAAAAGTCGTCGTTTGAGCCCTGCGGCGTTGAAGTTTGCCGCAGAAGAATTTTTGGCCCAAGATATTGACACCGTCCATTTGGTAGAAAAGGGCAGGACTAACAACGGATGTACCACCGTTGAAGTCACCGAAATTGATCGGCTGCGTTTTATTTTACAGACCTTATCCGGTTTGGGGTTTGTTGTTAACGAAGCATTTAATACACAATGGTTCAGTTTGCCAGAAGACCAGACAGATGATGTTGTTATTCAAGTTCAACAAGAAAGTATTGTTCTAAGTGCCAATAATCAGGTTTTTAACCTGCACACCAAAGGTTTTGCGCAATGGTTTGAGTTATGGGCAAAACAGAATGATATTGCGGAAAATGCGACCATTAAATTGATAAGCGATTCTGCTGAGGGGCCTTCTAAGGTGTTGGCAACCGAGTTCGAAGCTAGCGGTTTCGAAGTCAATTGGGTCGTGCAAAACGCCAAAAAACTCATCGATTGGCATGAAGAAGCGGAACGTAAAAAAATTCCCGGCAATCTAATTTCTGGAATATTCAGTCAGCGCAGCGGTAACAAGTACGTGGAATATTGGATGCCCGCTCTGGTGGCTTCTGTCGCCGCGCTAATCCTCTGGAGCACATTGAATATTTTTCAGAATCACCGAATGTCGGAAAAGATTGAACAAACCTGGGAAGCCAGTGAAAAGGTTTTTCTGCAAGTATTTGGCAGCAACAAACGAATCCAACGTCCACTTATGGTGCGGGAAATGCGAGCTTTAGCCAGTAACAGTGATGCAGCCAATTCTGACCAAAAAGTAAACGCCCTACAATTTTTGAGCGATATATCAGCCGCTTCGTCGACCTTTGTTCTTGAAGACTTCCGCTTCAGTCGCGATCGTGGTGAAGCGACGTTCACTCTAGTACAGCCGGTAGACATGTCTGGCGATGCCTATAACTTATTCGAAGCGTTAAAAAACGATATGTCAGCCAAAAACTACAGTGTTGAATACTCTGCAAATCAAGATAAAGACGCCTTTCGGGCGCGGTTTAAGGCGACTTACGGAGGGCAGGGCTAATGTTGGATTCTTTACTAGAACCTATTCGTGAAAAATGGATGACGCTGGGTAAGCGAGATCAAAATTCAGTCTTGGCACTCGCCGTCGCTCTTGTCCTTGCCATTGTTGTGTTTGGCATCATTATTCCGATTCGCCAGTCCGGTCTTTCTTTACGTACAGATTTAGACTCAGCACAACAGGTTTATAACGAGTTACTCACACTGGCTCCACAGGCAATGGCGACTGGCGGCAGTACGAACACGTTAAACGCCAGTTCCATTAATACGGAAGTTCGTCGACAGGCGGCCCGATACGGCATCGAGATTCAACGCTTTGAGCCCGATGGTGACTTTCTAAAAGTATGGCTTGATGAAGCTCGATACCCTTCCGTCGTGCAATGGCTGGGTGGACTAGAAACCATTGGCATTGGACATACCGAATTGACCATGGAAGATCGACCAAAACCTGGTTTCGTTTCTGTCAGGGTCACCTTTGGTGTGGTTCAGTAATGGTCTGATTGTTTCATGACCTATTTGGATGTGGATTTGCGTCTTGAGCCAATCACATTAGTTTGGAATACTGTTTGTGTTGAAGAAATAAGAACAATAAAAGGTGATCTATGCCACAAGTGAAGTTGGATGAAGTTGAAGTTGTTAGAATTGACGAGCGGTTCAGTCGTCAGGCGCGGTCTTTACTTTATCATTCTTACAAAGATGAGCCCACATTCAAGTTTTTGTTGGATGCTCATCGTCCAGGCTACAAGCAACGTATCCGGGCAACGATCCGCGAGCTCATCCGCTTGCACATTGATCGAGGAGAATTCATTTTTGGTGTTATCCACAAGAAGCAAGAACGTCTGCTGGGCGTGGCTTTTTTCAGTGATCTTGAACTCAAAGTCGACATTTCTAAGCAATTTTTGTGGCGCATGAAAATGATTTTGACGGCTGGCTTTGAAGGTACCCGTCGTTTTGTTCAGTATTTCAATGAAGTTCAAGAGAGTCTGCCCGCTAAAAATCATCGAATGGTCAGCTTAATCGGTATACACCCGGACTTTCAGAAGCAGGGGCTGGGTAAGTTGTTGTTGGAATCCATTCATGAACTGACGGATAAAGATCAAAACTCCATCGGCCTGTTTCTCGATACTGGCAATAACCGCTATCTCGAGTTTTATAAAAGCCTGAATTATGAGATTTTTACCGAGTTACCGTTGGGCAATTTAAAAGAATTTGTTCTGTTTCGCCCAAACCCTAACTATACGGAGCGGGCAGCTTAATCCGGTTTGGTTCGACAGTCTATGCAGTCGAACCCGAAGAAGTACGCTTTGTTCTAAAAACGTCAGCCCTCAGTTGAACTTTTCGACTATTACCCAATCTATGTCAACGGAGCCTTTGGCTCCGTTTCTATTTCAGCCAGCCAGGAGTTCTGCATGAAGTTTGATTATGACTTGCTTGTTATTGGTGCCGGTTCCGGTGGGGTGCGGGCGGCTCGAATGTCAGCACAAATGGGGGCAAAAGTTGCGGTCATTGAATCCAGATATCTGGGCGGCACCTGTGTAAATGTCGGATGTGTCCCCAAAAAACTGTTCGTTTATGCGTCGCAATTTAGTCAGGAATTCAAGGATTCGGTAGGTTTTGGCTACACTGTAGATAAAACGTCAGATTTTGACTGGGCAACCCTTCGAGATAACAAAACAGCTGAAATAGAACGGTTGAATGGTGTTTACCGGGGGTTATTGGACGGCGCTGGCGTCACGATTATTGAGGGCCATGGGGAATTCGTTTCTGATCATGAAGTTAAAGTAAATGATGAAGTTATCAGTGCAAAGAACATTTTAATTGCCACAGGCAGTTGGCCAGTAAAGGCTTCGATTCCAGGACATGAGCATACCTATACCTCGAACGAATTCTTTTATATGGATCAATTCCCGTCCAAAGCAATAGTGGTTGGAGCCGGCTACATTGCCGTGGAATTTGCGGGCATTTTGAATGGGCTGGGTTGCGATACGCATATCGTTTATCGAGGGGAGCCGGTACTGCGCGGGTTCGATGATGATATCCGGGCGTTTGTGTCTGAAGAGTTGCAACAGGCTGGTATTCAGCTGCATTACCACACGACAATCGAGAAGATCGAGAAGCTCGACTCCGGTGAGCTGGTAGCCACCTTTAACGATGGCTCCACTTGCCAAGTAGATGCCATTATTAATGCAACAGGACGTAAGGCGCTCGTTGAACCTCTGAACCTGGCGGCGGCGGGTGTCACCATTGCACACCATGGAAATCTCGACGTCAACGAGCACTATCAGACCAATGTTCCACATATTTACGCTGTGGGGGATGTAATAGGGCGTGTGCAACTGACACCGGTTGCGTTGGCCGAGGGCATGTATGTGGCGCATCACCTTTTTTCTTCAACATCACCTCGGAAAGTAAACTACGATCTGATTCCCACCGCCGTTTTCTGTCAACCAAATCTGGGAACGGTTGGCCTGACAGAACGTCAGGCGATTGAGCAGTACGACCAAGTAGATGTGTTTGAAAGCAAATTCCGGCCCATGAAAAACACCTTGTCTGGTAATCCACAACGAATGTTTATGAAGCTATTGGTAGATGTTGCGACAGACAAGGTCATTGGTTGCCATATGGTCGGTCAAGATGCCGGTGAAATCATTCAGGGTCTTGGTGTTGCAATGCAAGCCGGTGCTACAAAAGCGGACTTCGACAGTACTATTGGTATCCATCCGACCGCTGCCGAGGAGTTCGTCACTATGCGCACTGCGGCACGAAGAATAGGGCGCAATGAATCTGGGGCCTGACTTCGGTTGGGCATGCCGTCAGTCTGACTCAACGGGATTGATTTTCTTTGATTTGGCGCTGGCATGGCGTGCCTGTCGTTCGACATCGATGTAACGGTCGGTGATGGCACTGGAGCCATGCCCGGCGTCATCGCGCACATGCTCGCGAGGTCTGAGCTTCACATCTTCGGAAATCCCGGTATGCCGCAACCAGTGAACCGTCGCCATTTCCAGCGCGGCGGCTTCCTCCGTTTCTCCTTGTGCTTTCAGCCGTTCAGTCGCTAAGTCAAAACATTCTTGCACAATAAACCGGATCTGACGTGTGCTTGCAATGCCGCCTTTGCCCCTTGTTTTGGGAATCAGCGGTGTATTTTCGCCTGGCATTGGGTATGCCGTAAGCCCCAGAAAGTGCCTGTAGCGCTTTAACGCAGCCAGCATATCGTCGGACACAGAAATATCCCGCTCTTTGTTACCTTTACCGACCGTGGTGAACCACCAGCTGCCATGTGCATCCTTATGAAAATCAGTCATCTTGGGCTGCCAGCGTTCAGATTCCGCCAATTCTGAGATCCGTAAATACATGCCAAATAAACAGCTGATGATGAATAGGGCGCGTTCCCATTTTTCAGGGTCTTCTTCAAGTATGTGCGAGACGGCATTTAGTACTTCATGCCACTGGGCCTCAGAAAGTCGCCGGATCGTGGCGATGCCCTGGCGTTTACGCAAGAACTTTCCTTTTTGGCGTATTTGCGCAACAGGATTCAATGCCACAATTTCTTCTTGTATCAGATAGTTAAAAAACGTGCTTAACACAGAAAAAATAGCCTGAAGGGCTGACTGACTGAGTTCATAGTCCTTGGGATTGGCGTCTGCACCGTGTTTACGGTCTCGCTTGGTGACTTTAACGACAAAAGGGCGCCATTGAGGATTGACGACCCTTAACCCGTCTTTGCTGGTAAATCTCTGTACCGATTTTACGCCAATCCAACTTTTCGGCGGTGATTGGCAAAATTGAATAAACGCTTCAATGTGATGTCGCCGAACGTCGTTCAGCGATAGGCCTTCAACAAACCAGCACCATTGCAAAAATCGTTCTATTTCCCGCCGGTAGGAAGCAAAGGTGTCGGCGCTGCCGCGATAGGTATACAAAAACTGAGCCGCGCAAACGGCGTTCTGCTGCAATACAGAGCTATTGAGTGTGGAGTTAACCAGGACTTCCGGTGCTAGGTCGAAGGAGTGCCGAAACGGGTTTTCAAGGTGGCTGAGATTATCAAATATAGGGACTAGGGTCGTTTTGGGCACGGCTTAACACTCATATAGACGAAAGAAGAGTTTAACGCCCGATCAGCCAATGCTGAAGATCAATGATCGTCAATGGATTGTCTAAATAAGCGCCACGTTCGATAAAAACGGAATTACCGAGTGTTTTGACATCGGATACAATGGTGTGGCCGGAAAAAACCCAGTCGACACCATTGACCGGTTGGTTGTTGTGAGATTTAAGACGGGTACGTCCCCAAAGGTAGCTAATCGTTGCGTCATCATCCGCCTTGTGACGATCGCCCCAATGAGTGCCTGTGTATTCAGCGTGACAGATCCCCACCTGGTAGTCTTGGCAAGGCAGTGTGATGGTGATAGGCAAATACTTTAATTGTTCTGCCCAATTCTTAACCGCTATATCGGGTTGTTGAAGGACCCAACTGCCGCCGTTCATCAACCATCGACTCCATAGCGCATCGGTTTGTGCAGCTTCTGTTTCAATCAGCATTTGTTCGTGGTTACCACGTACTGCCCAAAACCAGGGTTCCTGCAGTAAATCGAGACAACCCGGACTGTCAGGGCCACGATCAATAAGATCACCCACAGAGATCAGTCGATCCTGCTGTGGAGAAAACTTGAGTTTTTTTAACGCCGTTTCGAGCCGTTCACGATGCCCATGCAGGTCAGAGACGATGAAATCCCTGCCAGCCTTGTTTTCGGGCAACAGTAAATGAGGCTGATATTTTGATAATTGATGATTTGTGGCCATGGCTCCAATATGATCATGGCTTCGCTTGAATAGCAACCGTGACCTTAGTCACTGTGCGAAAGGTCACACTTAGCCTTAGAATCGCAGGGATATCCGATTGAAAAGAATGATTACGACTGTGTATCAGAATTCACTGGCTCAAAATCTGGAAGGCATGACGGGCTATCTCGCCTGGGCCATCGTTTGTTACCTGACACTCAGCTCCCAGCCCACTGACACCTTATCTGGCCAACTCAAGCTATTGACCATCGTGTTCTGCTTACTACTGTTCATCATTGGTTTTTACTTTACGACGCGAGAAAAACCCTTTAACCGAATGGATACCAGTATTCGTCAGCTCTCCGTCATTGGTCAGTTAATTGCTGTTGTGCTGATACACATTCTCATCAATTCCGGCGTCGTGGCTATTTTAGGCGTCGCACTGGCAGCGCAATTGCCCATTCGATTCAATCGCCTGGCTGCTTACTTTGGTGTCCTTGGTTTGATTGCCCTAGATTACTACTTCAACGCCTTTTATTGGGCTATAGAAGACTCCTTGGTATGGACGGCCCTAGCGGGTGCCTTTAATCTGTTTGCATTCCGCATGAGCCAGCGAGTTATGCAGGAGCAGGACGCCCGAGACGAAATTACCATGTTGAATCGCGAGCTGATTGCCACACAGGCACTGTTGCAGGAATCGACCAAGCAAAGTGAGCGGCTGCGCATATCCCGAGATCTTCATGATGGATTAGGGCATCACCTCACAGCCCTGATCCTTAAGCTGCAATATTTGACGTACACCACAGAAGGTGAAAACAAAGCGCACGTGGTTGAGGCGCACGTTATGGCGAAGCAGTTATTGACCGACGTACGGGAAACGGTACATGAGATGCGGGAAGGCTCCAATATAGGTCTGAAAGACGCACTGGATGCACTGATATCCCAAATTCCCCGCTTGAAAGTCCATCTGGATTTGCAACCAGAATTACATCTGCCCGATGCAAAAACCGCCGATACGTTGTTTCGTTGCGTCCAAGAAGCCATTACCAATACTTTGAAACACGGTAACGCTTCGGAAATGCATATTCGTCTGTATCAGAATGGTGATGCGTTTGAATTGCAGGTTATTGACAACGGACATTGCTCATTGCATTTACATGAAGGCAGTGGCTTAAAAGGAATGCGTGAGCGCGTAGAACAGTTGCGCGGTCAATTAGAAATTACAACGACAAAAGGGTTTGGGTTAAATATCCGAATACCAAACATGGAGGCGTTATGAACGACGTAAGTCAATCCACCGTTAAAGTTATGCTGGTTGATGACCAGAACTTAGTGCGAGAGGGGATCAAATCACTGTTAAATCTGGCAGGCCATATCGAAATCGTAGGCGAAGCCGGGGATGGTGAAGAAGCACTGGAACTGATCGGCGGTTTTGCTCCCGATGTGGTCCTCATGGACATCCGGATGCCCAAACTCGATGGCATATCCACACTGCGTAAGATGAAAGAAACTGGTATTCATACACCTGTCATTATTTTAACCACCTTTGATGACCACGAGCTCGTGCTTAATGGTATTCGAGCTGGGGCACGCGGGTTCCTGCTCAAAGATGTGTCGCTGGAGTCACTCGTGGAAGCGATCGACACCGTGCACAGAGGAGAAACTTTGATTCAACCGGCTGTAACGGAAAGAGTCATCAAAGGATTCACGGAACTGCAGAAAGATGGTGATAGTAAGGTCGAAAAAGATCCTGTGCAGGACCCTTTGACTCAGCGTGAAATAGAAATTCTGAGGCTGATGGCGGGTGGCTATTCGAATAAGGAAATCTCCCGCGCGATCTTTAAATCTGAAGGAACGATTAAAAACCACGTTTCCAATATCTTGGCTAAGCTGGGTGTCAGAGACCGTACCCGGGCTGTGTTGAAGGCTCTTGAAATTGGTGTTATTTGATCTAAGTTTCTAACAAATGTCTACAAGGTAGACATTTCATTGGAGTCTGACTATGCTCTTGAAGCCCTCTGTGTGTGGGCTTTCTATTTTCATGTTATGACTACCGTGTAGATTTATGGCAAGACCAAGATATCAGATTAACCCTCAGGATTGGTACGATTGCCTCGATTGGCTTGATCATCAATTGGCGCAACCGACCTGGCTGGCCGAACGAGATCATCCGGTTCACAGTATCGGCCTGTCAACGTTGAAAGACTGCCTGAATCAATGGCGGGATGTGGATCGCCCTACGTTAGATTTATGTCAGTCTGTGCAGGACATCCTCGTTAGTTCGCTAACGATGGAGGATTGGGGGCGATTGCGAAAATCTCTGTCCGCGCGCAAGCGCAGAAGACGAGAAACCCGATTGGCAGAAAAGCCAATCAATATCACGTTAACGCCATCTGCGCATCAGATGCTCGTCGAGTATCGGGATCTATCTGCCACCGGCACTCTCAGCGAAGCTGTTGAAACCGCTATTCAGCAGGCTTTAGTGGAACTAAGAGAGGGTCGAGAACGTGATCTGGAACGCGAATTACTTGAGTTTCTCAGACATTTCAAAGCATCGGTCCTGATTCAGGTCGTGCAGACCTATCTGGAGTTAACCACGACACGGCGTAGCCTAGCCAACTCCTGCAAGATTGCCCATCAACTGTTCTTAAAACGACCAGATCGCAACAGTTTACGTTTGGTCCGTGATCGATTTGTTGAAGATCTGGTTTGGAATGAGACGCATCTGAAGGTTCCATACGCTTCATTAAACCTGTTTCCTGACGATCTGACGTTGAACAACCCTCCAGCCGTTGAATAAGGAATTTAGCCGCTGGCTCTAAAGAATGAGTGCATTGTGAGGATCATGACGCATGATGGACGGAAAACGACAACGAAGGATGATACACGAATGAATGACGTAGTACTCATAACCGGCGCGGGACGCGGTATAGGAGCGGCCACTGCTGTACGATTTGCACAGTGTGGATACGACGTTGTGGTTAATTATCGAACAGACAAGGGTTCGGCGGAACAAACTGCTCGCGACATTGAACGTCTTGGACGTCGAGCATTGGTGGTGCAGGCTGACGTCTCCCGTCAGGGCGATGTCATCGGCATGTTTGCGCAAATTCGGCAGTTTGGCGATTTGCGGATACTGGTCAACAACGCAGGAATATTGGATCGGCAATCGGCGTTGGTGAATATGACAGTTGAACGAATGCAACGCATCTTGGCGACCAATGTCATGGGGACACTGTTGTGTTGCCAACAAGCCATTTTACTCATGGGCACTGCGCACGGTGGGAAAGGGGGCGCTATTATCAATGTATCCTCTGGCGCCGCCAGAACTGGCTCTCCAAATGAATATGTTGATTACGCTGCTTCGAAAGGAGCCGTTGACAGTTTGACCATTGGTCTGGCGACAGAGCTGGCCAATGAAGGAATTCGGGTCAATGCAGTCAGACCCGGCCTTATTTATACCGATATGCATAAGGATGGCGGGGAGCCAGGACGAGTTGACCGGCTGAAACATAACCTTCCTCTCAAGCGTGGCGGCACCGCAGAGGAAGTAGCCGCCGCCATCTGTTTTCTGGCATCAAAGGATTCAGCTTATACAACCGGAGCGTTTCTGGACGTAACCGGAGGGCGTTAAACATCCCAAAGAGACGGACTCAGTGCTTGTTTTGCAGGGTATCCAATATTTTTGCGACTGCGTCTGACACGTTAAGCGGTTTGCCAATGTGGCCGTTCATGCCAGCTGCGTAACATCGCTCAATGTCCTCTGACATGACGTTGGCGGTCATCGCGAGAATAGGGATGTTGGCCCATTGTTCGCCCTTTGCCCTGATGCGTCGGGCAACTTCATAACCGTCCATTTCGGGCATTTGAATATCCAATAACACCATGTCTATGGTGGAACTGCGTTCTAACACGTTCAATGCATAGGGACCACTTGGTGCAACAATCACAGTAGCGCCCAGACCAGAGAACGTTTCCTTTGCCACGAGCTGGTTAATCTCATTGTCTTCAACCACCAGAATCGTCAGATTCTCCAGTGGAAGTATTGTTTCAAGGTTATTCGATACGAGGTCTGAATTCGTTGCGTTTTCGGTTGAAAGTGGTGGTGACATCGGACTGGAAAGCTCATCCGGTGACAAAAACCGACTTTCATTGGCTAACGGCAGTGGAAGTCGAATGGTGAACTCACTGCCTTTTTCTGGTTGGCTATGCAAGCTAATGTCACCGCCCATCAGTTCAATCAGTTGCTTGGAAATGGCCAATCCCAAACCCGTTCCCCCATATTTCCGTGTGGTTGTTGAGTCTGCTTGCCGAAATGACTCAAACAAGTGTGCTTGATGATCCCTAGGAATCCCGATACCTGTATCCGACACCGCGACCTGCAATTGCACGGTCGTGTTCGTTACTTTTTTGCATTTAACGTCGATCGTGACCCGACCTTGTGAGGTAAATTTAAACGCATTGCTGCATAGGTTCAGCAATACCTGTTCCAGTCGCAACGGGTCCCCAATGACTTTATCAGGCATTTGAGCGGGTAAATTTATCTTGAATTCGACGTTTTTTTGACTGGCTTGAACGGAAAAAACAGCCTCGATTTTATGTAGTACATCGATTATTGAAAAATCTATCTGTTCCACGTCAAGTTTGCCAGATTCGATTTTGGCGTAGTCTAATGTATGGCTGATCAACGCTAGCAACGTTTCTGACGCCAATTTGGTTTTATGTAGATAATCGGTCTGTTTCGCGTTAAGAGGCGTTTTCAGGTTGAGATCTGTTAAACCAATAATCGCGTTTAAGGGTGTTCTGAACTCATGACTCATGTTGGCAAGAAAGTTAGATTTCGCCACATTAGCAGATTCAGCAGCCTGTTTTGCCGCGAGTAAATCCCGTGTCTTGAGGGCGACCTCCTTGCGAATACTCTCATAGGTACCGTTTATGATCAGGACCAAGGAATTCAATAACGCCGCGATCAAAAAACCACTGGTTAGCACAATCCAGCTGGACCAGTCCTTACCAATGAGCGCGGACTGGTCGCTGATAAATACGTCCATCTGATACCGGCGACCACCGAGATTGAACTCTTGCCGAAGTGGTTCAAATTTCTCTACGGGATTTAAAGTCGTACTTATTAACGGAAGAGTAGAAATTGGCGAGGTTATGTCGGATATGTCTATACCGAAGCCAGAGCTTTCAGCTTGTTTAACAATTGCACCGACCATCCCTTCTACTAAGAAAACGCCACTTATGTACCCTAAAAAGGATCGCGAGGCGTCTTTTTCATTGAATACAGGCACGTATAATATGATGCCAATTTGTTCACCTTCACTCTGGACCAATTTGATGGGGGGCGTCGCAATGCTTCGTTTGGTTTCCTGAGCACGAATTAAGGTGTTCAGGCGATTTGACTCTGCACCTAAATTTAGACCAAAGGCTCTTTTATTGGTTTCCATTGGATAAATATAAAGCACCGGGTAATAGGTGGCTCGGGATTGAGCTGGTTGAAGCACGCCATTAGCATCCGGTTCCGTAAAGGTATAGTTCTCATAGCCCAAGTCTCGAAAGTGTTGCTCAAACTCAGGCCGCTGATCATCTGTGACGATTTCCGTCCAGCCGATGCCCTGAAATGCATCATCGTTATCGATGAGTGTTTCTGAAAACTGGTTAAAGTCATCCATGGTCACGCTTGCAGAGGATTGAAAGAAACCTTGATAAGCACGTAATTTACTTTCTGCAACGATGATTTGCTCATGTACAGCTCCGAAGTACGCGGTTGCATTTTCGTTCAGAGATTCCTGCTGCGCTTGTTGCCTAGCATTCAATGAACCGATAAAAAGAGCAAATGTGGCCGCGAAAATAAACAAAGTTGGCATCATCAGCTGAAATTTTTGGCGTAAAGTGGTTGTTGACGGTTTCTTAAATAAGCTAAGTACCATTGGTGTAAAGACGATGACCCCGATCGTGTCACCTATCCACCAAGTGAGCCACGTAAAACTGAAGTTGAACGTTTCGATATAGCCCGCGGCCATGAGCCCGCTGGCACCATTGGTCGCCGCGATGAGGCACCCGGCAGGGCCTATTATGGTAAAAAACAGGATGATGTCTCGAGGTGTATCGAGCTGAGACAAAGAGCCTATCAACCGGAAGTAAAGATACCCACTCCAGACGGTTTGAAGCGCTCCACCCAGACCTATGCCCATGGCTAACCAGAACCCGACTGAATCAAAACCGTTATTTACCCAGGAAACAAGGTTTGCATTAACCAGAAACGAACCTAATAGGACGCCAACCACCACAGCGGTTCGATTCAACAAGATGTAACAAGCGAGCGCGATGCCAGATGCTGGCCAGATAGCGCTGGCAAAGCCAGGAGGAATGGCGAGTAACAGACCAAATTTGCCAGCGAGGAAGTAGGCAAACGCTGTGATCAGAACGTGCTTGCTAAATTGGGTCATGTTAACCGATGGATGTGGACTTTTTAAAAGTGTAGATGAGCGTTGAATTAACGCCAGAGTCCGTTCTTGTAACATACCGGTCAGGCGAACCTAACCGGTATGAAATTCGTCTCGTGATTAATTTGTGACGCTAAGAGCGTAAACTTATGCGCTCTGATAGGTTATTCCGCCGCGGCAATCAAGCTCGCATTACCGCCGGCGGCGGTCGTATCGATGCACAGATGGCGTTCCAGTCGATAACGTTCCACTTGCAGATATTCGGTGACAAATGGAATGAGTTCGCCGTCCCGTTTTGCCAATGCGATACGGAAAGCCCGACCGTTCCGTGCATTTGGGTGTGAGATAACGGCTTTTATTCCTTCGCAGTCCTCGAGTAACTCGGGGGCGAGAGCACCAAGCAGAACCTGAACGGGCCAATGTTGACGTTCAATCCGTTCGGCTATTGGACTCAATTCAGGGGTAACCAGAATGACTTTATTGCCGGTTGCCAGTCCCATACAGGCCTGCTGGATACCAATGTCTGCGGAATCCGCAATGCATAGTATTGTGCCGCGCGACACCCTGGATAATCGATTGAGTTCGCCAGTTGGCCCCGGCAAATCTGTCACAGTTTCATTCGACTCAGGCAGCTTTAGCCCAAGACTTTTAAACAGGTCTGCAAGGATTACTCTGTCTTCATTGCCAGAGGAGATTGGTGCGATGTCGACCAGTTTGTCAATCGAATCGGCCAGATCGGCACCACTAATTTGTTGGGCGGGGAGGGGAGTGAGTTCGATTTCCGACCACGTCGGTTGGAAAAACCTTTTTACGTAGGCTGGCCCTCCCGCTTTGGGACCAGTTCCTGATAATCCCTCACCACCAAAGGGCTGTGAGCCCACAATGGCACCAATTTGGTTACGATTCACATAGGTATTGCCGACATGTATTTGCGCTGAAACTTCAGCGAGGCGGGTATCCATCCGAGAATGCAAACCAAAGGTTAAGCCATAGTTTTTGCTGTTGATGCTCTCAATGACGGCTTCAACCTGGTCTGCTTTGTAGGTGGCGACATGTAAAACTGGCCCGAAGATTTCTTCTTCCAGATCGTCTATGCCCAACACTTTAATAACGGTAGGCGCGACAAACCGCCCATGTTCAGGTGCCACCAAGCTTTTTAACACCTGTCCTTTATTGGCAAATTTCTGGCAGTGTCGTTCAATTTTTTGTTGGGCGGTTTGATCAATCACCGGCCCGATGTCTGTTGACAAGTACCAGGGGTCGCCTAACGATAATTCGTCCATGGCACCGAACAGCATGGCTAGAAGATTGTCTGCGATGTCTTCTTGCACATAAAGGATACGAAGCGCGGAGCACCGTTGACCGGCACTTTGAAACGCCGACGCGACGACGTCCCGAACAACCTGTTCAGGCAAAGCTGTGGAGTCAACCAACATGGCATTTAGGCCGCCGGTTTCCGCAATAAGGGGGGTATGCGGCGCGAGATTTTTTGCCATCGCTCGGTTAATGGTTTGAGCCGTCTGGGTGGAGCCGGTAAAGCAAACACCATTAATTCGGGGGTCTGAGGTGAGTCGTGCGCCAACGGTCGCACCTGTCCCCGGAAGCAATTGAATGATTGCTTTGGGTATGCCGGCTTCGTGCATCAACTCGACGGCTCTGGCAGCGATTAACGGCGACTGTTCCGCCGGTTTGGCCAACACGGCGTTTCCGGCGGCGATCGCGGCAAGGATCTGGCCAGTAAAAATGGCTAACGGAAAATTCCAGGGCGAGATGCACGTGATGACACCACGGGATTGCAACTCTGTTAAATGTCCGTTGGCGCTCAGTTGTCGTATTTGTTGAGCATAGTAGCGGGCAAAATCGACCGCTTCGCGCACCTCACCGACGGCGTCAGCCAATGTTTTACCCGCTTCCCGGGTGGCCAGTACAAAGAACTCGGCAGCATGGTGCTCATATAGGTCGGCGACCTTCTCTAATGCACTGGCACGAGTTTCGACGTCGGTAACCGCCCAGGATGGAAAGTTCTCGACTGCGTCAGTAATGGCTTGATCGACATCGATGTCTGTCGCCCAGGTGACCTGACCCACAATATCGTTTGGGTCTGCTGGATTGGTGACTGTGTGGTTTTCATTTCCCGAGTAGTAGGGTTGAGCCAACAATGGGGTGGCTTGCCAGTGTTTGTTCTTCAGCTCATTCCTTTGTTTTTCAAGGTCGGCCACGACGAGAGGGTCGGTTAAATCCCATCCTTTGGCATTGCAGCGATGGGCGCCAAACAAATCTTTTGGTTTCACAATGACCTGGCTTTCTTTAACGCCACCCAGACGTTTCACTTCCACAAAAGGGTCTTTGGCTATTTGTTCGGGTGAAATTGAGGTATCCACAATCTGATTCACAAATGAACTGTTGGCCCCATTTTCCAGCAAACGACGCACCAAATATGCGAGTAAGTCTTGATGTTGGCCCACCGGTGCATAAATTCTACATCGGGTTTCTCCCATTCCATGCACGATATCATGTAACGATTCGCCCATGCCGTGTAAGCGCTGAAATTCGAAGCTGTCGCTGCGCAAACCCTTCGCCAGGGTCATGACCGCGGCAACCGAATAGGCATTGTGGGTCGCAAATTGTGGATAGATCCGATCTGTTTTCGACAATAGGTTTTTGGCACAACACAGAAACGACACATCGGAGTGCACTTTTCGGGTGTATACCGGAAACCCTTCCAGTCCCAGTGTTTGCGCGCGTTTGATCTCGGCATCCCAATAGGCGCCTTTAACCAGGCGAACCATTATTTTGCGATCCAATTGGTTGGCTAATGCATAAAGCCATTCGATAACAAACGACGCACGCTGACCAAAGGCTTGGACCACAACACCAAACCCTTGCCATCCTTCGAGTTCTGGAGAGCGCAAGACGGATTCAATAATATCCAGAGAGAGATCCAGCCGATCGGCTTCTTCGGCATCAATGTTGAACCCCATATTGGCTTCAGCCGCCATAATGGCCAGGCGACGGGTACGATCAACCAGTTCGGTTTTAACCCGTTCTTGCTTGGCGAATTCGTATCTTGGGTGTAGGGCGGATAATTTAACCGAAATGCCAGGGTTTTCGGCAACTTGCGCGTGGGTGCACAAGGGCGCCAGTGTCGCAATGGCTTGTTTATAGTCATTAAAATGCTTAAGAGCGTCATGCTCTGTACGTGCTGCTTCCCCGAGCATGTCGTAAGAGTAGGTATAGCCTCGGTCTTCCAGTTTAGCTGCTCGTTTTAAAGCTTCATGGATATCTTGACCCAATACAAATTGTCGGCCGAGCTCTTTCATGGCTTGCGCAACGGCGACACGAACGACAGGTTCGCCAAGTCGTTTAATGACGCCTTTAATGGTTGAATTAAGGCCCGGGTCGGTAGCAGGGGATATCAGTTTTCCGGTTAACATCAATGCCCAGGTGGAACTGTTTACGAGTCCGGACGTTGATTTTCCGATGTGATCCCGCCACTGACCAAAAGCGACTTTGTCTTCAATGAGCTTATCAATGGTATGGGCATCCGGTACGCGTAAGAGTGCTTCTGCGAGACACATCAGGGCGACGCCTTCTTTCGTCGATAAACCGTATTCAGCCAAAAAGTTTTCCATTAGCGTTGGTTTGCTGGACGCTCTGACCTGACGCACCAGATCGGCGGCACTGTTCGACGCTTGTGTTCTTTCTGTTTCAGATATCCCCGAGCCTTCGATTAGTTGGGTCAAGGTTGCTGATTCATCAGCGAGGTAGTGAGCTCGGATTGCGCTGCGCAGTTTTGTTATTGTCATGTCCATGTTTTCTCTCCGGTGGATGAAAACCTAAGTTCATCCCTTTGTCTTATCATGAGTACTTTTATTGATAATCATTCTACGAAGGAGTTACGGTCATACTTCCCGATTTCAGTAAAAATCTAGTGAAATATAGCGTTTTTAAGTGGCTTTGTAGGGATAATGCTTTGCGTTGTTAGGCTGTTTAAGAGAATTTTTGACGAGGCGATGCGTTAAACTCATCTAAGAACAACCAGCGGCTGACATTTTACCGTTCATACCGCTGGCGAGTTGAGCTGTTAATTACTGTTGCAGTTCCCGTTCAACAGAATCAAAGCGCGCATTAATCGACGCAGAAGGTTCTTTGGTGGCTAACGATACGACAAACACGGCAATCGTCGCCAGAATGACCCCAGGAATGATTTCGTATAAATCAAACCAACCACCTTCGAGTTGCTTCCATATCACCACTGTCAAGCCACCCACGGCAATACCAGCAACAGCGCCCCAGCGATTCATCCGTTTCCAATAAAGACTGATGATTAACGCCGGGCCAAATGCAGCACCGAAGCCCGCCCATGCGTAGGATACAAGCGACAATACGCCCGAGTTCTCATCCAGGGCCAGTAAGGTGGCGATCACTGCGATACATATGACGGCGAGACGTCCAACCTTTACCAGGTGTTCTTGGGTCGCATCCTTCTTAACGATCGCTTTGTAGAAATCTTCAGCCAACACAGACGATGACACCAATAACTGTGAGTCCGCGGTACTCATGATTGCTGCCAAAATCGCCGCGAGTAATACGCCTGCAACGGCAGGGTGGAACAAGGCATCGACCATCACCATAAACACGGTTTCGGTATCGCCCAAGCCTTCTTTGAAATAGGCAATGGCGAACATGCCCACCAGTACCGAGCCCAGCATAGACATACCGGTCCACACAACGGCAATGCGGCGCGCAGCGGGAACGGCGTCTTTACTGCTGATTCCTTTGAAGCGGGCTAGAATGTGGGGTTGTCCAAAGTAACCCAGACCCCAACCCAGCAGCGAAAGGGTACCAATCAGGGTGATTTGAGAACCATCTGCTTCGGTAAACATGTTGAGAAACTCGGGGTTAATATCGGAAATTGTCTGGAAGGTTTGACCAATACCGCCTAATTGCGTTAAAGCGATGACAGGAACCAGAATTAAGGCTCCGACCATTAACAGCCCCTGAATGACATCGGTCCAGGACACGGCCAGGTATCCTCCAAAAAGAGTGTAAGAAATCACGGCCACCGCACCAAAGATGACCGCGAACTGGTAGTCTAGTCCGAATACGGTTTCGAACAATTTACCACCTGCCACCAAGCCCGAACTGGTATAAAACAGGAAAAAAACCAACACAAAAAATGCGGCAACAACGCGGATTGCGTGACTGTTGTCTTCGAAGCGCTTCTCAAAGAAGGCTGGTAGGGTGAGGGCGTCTTCGGCTTTATAGGAATACACCCGCAATCTCCGTGCAACAATCAGCCAATTCAACCAGGTACCAATCAATAAGCCGCCAGCTAACCAGAACGCATTAAAGCCTGCTGCCATGGCGTAGCCTGGTAGCCCCAACAATAGCCACCCACTCATGTCGGATGCGCCGGCGCTCAGCGCGCTTGGAAAAGGTCCTAGATTACGTCCCCCTAAAACGTAATCCGATAAATTTTGTGTGCGCCGGTAAGCGACCACGCCAATGGCTAACATGGCCGCGAGATAGACAATAAAAGTCAACGTAATCATTTTTTCCTCTCTTGTTATATTTTTAATCATCACTTGCGAGCAAGTGTGCGTCGTTCCTGACGGTGGGAAGGTTGTTGAGGCTAAAGAGCTCTATTCTTATTTGAATGATCTTGTAGCGCCTCACCAATAGTGCCAAAGAGAACCTGATCAAGATTAAAACAAAATGCTTGGGCGATTCTCCTAAGATTATCTCTCTGTTAGGAAATATTCTCATTTTCATGTCGCGTAATAGAGATTCCACTTTATGGGTTGCAAAACAGAGTTCGGTGCTCAACACGGACTAAAAAAAGCCTGTTCAGCCCTCTTTTTTCGTAACTGGATTCGATGCGAATGTCTATCAATTCGTTGACAATAGTCGATTTGTGCTGTTTTCTGTAAATATATTTACTTTAAAACCATTTGAGTCTGGGTGAGTAGTGATTATGGAACAGCTGGATAAGCTTGATTTGGCCATTCTTCAGGAGTTGCAAACCAATGGCCGTATTACCGTAACTGAGTTGGCTTCTCGTGTTGGATTGTCGAAAACACCTTGCCAAATCCGTATGAGGAAGCTTGAAGAGCAAGGCTACATATTGGGTTATGTGGCGTTGGTGGATCAGAAGAAGATTGGCATTAAGTACGTTGCCTTTGTGCAGGTGTCGTTGTCCGATACGAGAACCAGAGCACTCAATGCGTTCAACGAAGCCGTTAGAACGGTTCCTGAAATTGAGCAGTGCTACATGATTGCCGCCAGCTTTGATTACCTGCTCAAGGTTAGGACCTCGGATATGGACAATTACCGACGTATACTTGGTGAAAAAATTTCCTCCTTGCCATATGTCACCCAAACCAGCACGTTTGTGGTAATGGAAGAGGTCAAAGATATAGAGTCACGCTTTACCCAAGCATCAGGTAACTAAATCAATCGAATGCTATGTGCGGGTTAGCGCGGGTTATAAATTTGAGTGTCCTGAACTTATATCAGCATAAGAAGCTGCGAGGTTTAGGTTTGGTAGATTGAATCATCGACACATAGGTCATCACTTATTTGGTGAACTGAACTTGGAAACTTTGTACTGAAAAGCAGATTCAAACAACGAAATCGAACACTCATCCCTATTTCCTGTAATCTTTATTACAGGAAATAGGGATGAGTGTTTATAGACCCTCCTTTAGGCCCCATTTCCAAACACCTCGCGTGAAATAATTACCAACGCTTTCGTTTTCGATAAGCAACTCTTTGTTTACCAGTAAACCCCTTACTCCTGCGAAGATCCTATAGTTCATTTGCCACAGCTCCTTTAGACTGAAGATAAATTCCCGGAATCACTGTCTCTATGTTGCCGTTCATTCAAGCGCTCATTCCCATCATCGTGCTCATAGTCATCGGTTACGTTTTAAAACGCGTCACCTTTTTAGCGGATGATATTTGGGCTGGCATTGAAAAACTTACCTATTACGTGATGTTTCCAGCTTTACTGATCTATACGCTGGCCCGTCAGGATATTCATGGCACTCCCTGGCCACTGATGTTATTTGTCACTGGTGTTTCACTGCTGGGTGCCGCTGCGGTGCTAATCGCTTGGTTTCACTGGCGCCACTCAACGTCAGCAGCGACCTTTACGTCTATCTTTCAAGGTGGTGTTCGGTTTAATACCTACATCGCGCTGTCCGTCTCCGGTGCTTTTTACGGTGAGCAAGGTTTAGCGCTGGCGTCACTGTGCGCTGGTTTTATGATTGTCATTATCAATCTTCTGTGTGTCAGCGTGTTTGCCCTATATGGCGATAAACAGCGACCTTCAGCGAAGACCTACCTGAAACAGATTGCTTACAATCCACTCATTGTCGGGTGTGCTATTGGCTGGCTCCTGAGCCTCACCGGTATTGGACTGCCTGGCGTCAGTATGGATGTCTTTGAAATAATTGGTCGGGCGGCATTGCCCATCGGGTTATTGGCCGTGGGTGCAGCGCTTAAGCCAAGGTTGATTCCTGGTCATTTAAAGTCAATTTCAGTCGCCAGCGTAGTTCAGTTTCTGATAAAGCCAGCTCTGGTATTCTCGCTGGCATCCTTGATTGGTTTGCCCACATTGTCGTTTGACGTCATTCTTATTGCCTTTATTTCGCCAACGGCCTCTTCAGCCTATATTTTGGCCCGTCAACTTGGTGGTGATCTTGAGACCATGGCGTCGATCATAACCCTGCAAACCATCCTAGCCTTTGGTGTAATGCCTCTGTGGGCAGTATTTCTTGCTTAGACAAATGCGATGTTAAATATCGGCATTGGCCTACCGTTTTCCACTGAATTTCTGGACTGACCAAATCCAGATCAATAGTTTCGGCAGTTTTGTCTGCGTTGTCGCATGAGAGGCCCTATACTGCGCGTAATATTCAATTGCATGGAACTTCAAATGAAAAAAACCTTAATCATATCCGTGGCGGGAAAAGACCAGGATGGTTTCATCAATACCTTGACCGTGAAGACGAAGGCATTGGGTGGCAAGTGGCTGGCGAATAAACTGGCCCATCTTGACGGCCATATCGCCGGTTTATTGAAAATGGAAATAGACGCGGAACAGATTGATGCCTTTAAAACCATGATGACTGAGTTTGATCATATTGAGGCAACCTATTATGACTCGACAGATATGGACTACCGTCATGAAACAAACTCAGTTCAATTGACGATTGAAGGCGAAGATCGCAGTGGGTTGACCAGCGATATTACGCGTTTGTTATTTGATCAAGATGTAAAAGTTGAACATTTTGAGAGTCAGCGATATCCGGTTATTGGTCTCGGTACCGGTGTCTTCGAAGCTCATCTGGAAGTGCGCCTACCCGCTTCGGTAACCGTTGACACTCTAAAAGACAGCTTGGAAACCCTGGGTGGCGGTCTGCGGGTTTTTCTATCTGAAACCGCCTGATGATCTGCTCCCCTTTTCTGGAAATATGAGCTTCTGAGCCCCGCCAACCGGGGCTTTATTATTTCTAATCAGATTGAATTGTCGTGAACGATACGCAAAAGTGCGAAAACCGCTTACTATTACAAATTGATATACTGTATCATTTGCGACAATTTACGCTTACGCCTCTTTTTTATGCCATTCTTTAATGCCAGTTTGCTGACTAGACTCTGTTTCATGACGGTTTTCATCGCCCTGTTGGGTCTGCTCTTGTGGAGCGTCATTTAGATGCTTGATTTTCATAACCTGACCTTGGGATATAACCGCCACCCGGCTGTGCATCATTTGACTGCATCGATTAATTCCGGTGATTTTGTGGCGTTAGTCGGTCCCAACGGGGCCGGTAAATCGACGTTGATGAAGTCGATTTTGGGCCATGTTTCACCGATGGAAGGTGAGATTCAGTTTCGTGGAATCACGCGGGAAGATGTCAGCTATCTGCCTCAGGCCAGTGCTGTTGATCGTCAGTTTCCATTGACGGTTGAACAATTTGTTGCCAGCGGGTTATGGCAGGAAAAACGCACTCACAAGGCTTATCGTAAGGTCGATTTTGACACCGTTAAGGATGCGTTGGTGAAAGTCGGTCTGGCCGGATTCGAAAAACGGACTCTGGATGCCCTCTCCGGTGGGCAGTTTCAACGCCTGTTATTTGCGCGAAAACTGATGCAGCAGGCAAAATTGTTATTGCTCGATGAGCCATTTACCGGTGTAGATGAGCAAACAATTGATGACCTCATGGTCTTGCTGACCAAGCTACATGGTCAGGGGGCAACAATCGTAGCGGTCATTCATAATCTGAATCTCGTGCGACGTTATTTCCCGAAGACTTTGTTATTGTCGCGTGAATTAATTGCCATCGGTGAAACCCAAACGGTTCTGTCGCCTGAAAATCTGTTGCGTGCCAGTACCATCGGATTTGGCGATCACGTTCATGCAGAAGTATGCGAGGTGCCTGAGCGTGTTTGATACCCTCATTCAACCGTTTGTTGAGTTCGCATTTATGCGTCGTGCGCTGGTTGGTATGTTCCTGTTGTCGGTTTCAACTGCCCCTGTCGGCGTTTTTTTGATGTTACGGAGAATGAGCTTAACCGGTGATGCCATGTCACACGCCATATTGCCCGGAGCTGCAATTGGTTTTCTGTTTGCAGGGCTTTCAGTTACAGCGATGACCATTGGTGGCCTGATCGCAGGCAGCTTGGTGGTCTTGCTTTCCGGCTTTACCGCCCGTAAAACCGGCACCGGTGAAGACAGTAATCTAGCGGCATATTATCTAACGTCATTGGCCGCGGGTGTTATGATTATTTCTATGAGCGGCAGCAATGTTGATCTAATGCACGTGTTGTTCGGTTCTGCATTGGGCCTGGACAACACAGCCCTGATTTTACTCTACATCATCAGTGCAATTACTCTAGTTTGCTTGACCCTGATCTATCGGCCGTTGGTCTTGGAATGTGTGGACCCCGATTATCTTAAATCTATCAGTCGATTGGGCTCGGTGGCTCACTATGGATTCCTGATATTGGTCGTGTTGAATTTGGTCAGTGGCTTTCACGCCATGGGAACATTAATGTCTGTCGGGTTGATGGTGCTGCCTGCCGCGATTTCCCGCTTTTGGGTGAAGCAGCTTGAGCCAATGATCGTTCTTTCCGTGCTGATTGCCTTCAGTGCATGCTTGACCGGTTTGTTACTGTCTTTCTACTTCAATATTCCAACCAGTCCTATGATTATCACAACGTTGGGCGCAACCTATTTTCTATCCATTTTTGTCGGCCTTAACAATGGCATAGCAACCCGTTTTTTGATGAAAAAACAAAAGCATCTGTCTGCCTGAATATCCTGATAACAGCCCCCATTAGAAAGCAGTCTGTAGGGGCTGACAAAACCATCATTCACATACAGTTGAATCGATAATTTTAAACTCAACCCGACGGTTAAGGCTTCGACCCACCTCTGTCTCATTAGTGGCGCGTGGCTGAGTCTCGCCAAAGCCCTTCGCGATCAAACGCTCTGGTGCTATGCCCTGTTCTTGCAAATACGATTTGATACGATCGGCCCGTCGATTAGACAGGTCTAAGTTGTACTCTTCTGATGCGGTGCTGTCGGTGTGGGCTTGTATTTCTATGGCAATTGCAGGGTGCGCCATCAATTGCTTTGCGGTTTCATTCAGTGCAGTTTCGCTTTCCGGTGTAAGATCGGCGGAATCGACCTGGAACTGGATGGCGTCTATTGCCCCATTGAAAATCTGACAAGTCTGTTCTGGAACCGGGTCTGGTATTGGTTCTGGTTCAGGTTGAATAACAACAGGGGCTTCCACCGTTTTTGGAATACGATGGGTGTCATGAATGGGGAAATATCGAGCGAGTGAAACGCCGATAAAACTCGCATCGTTGTCGAAACTGTCGTACTCCGCACGTACAAACCAGTTTGGCGCAAAACGCCATTGCAGGCCAACACCAACATTCAATTGAGCAAAGGTTTGTTTTTCATAGCTGATGCGGCTGTCCGAAACCGTGTTGATAATCGAAGACAGCCCAACTCTGGCGAACATATCAATATCATTCTTAGGTCCCCAGAGGTGGAAACTGCCAGAAACGGTGGGGATTTTATAGCTGATTGTTGCATCTGGGATAAGTGCTTCAATACTGGGGTTTGTGTTTCCCAACCCGGCTTCACCGGTATCAACAAACGAAAGCTCACCACTCCAATGCGGAAATATTCGTTGGCCGATGAAGATTTTGTAGCCCCAGTCGCGGTCGTCTTTTACGTACCAGCCACCTGAAGTCCCCTCCGGTGCCACTTCGGTGGAGCCCACACCTGCTCCTGCGTACCAGCCGGACTTAAATTTCAGGTTGCGGCGGTTTAGTTCACCATGAACGTCGGGGTCGTAAAGTTGCCAGACCGTAAGCTCATTCGGTACCACGTAGCGCGCTGCAATAGCCTCGTGTGCTTGAACAATGGCAGGAAATGCTGCGGTAACAGTTAAAAAAAAACCTTAGGTGAAACGCGGCATCGGGCGGTTTTTCGCAAAAGTAGTAGAACAGGGATTAACATAAGCCATTCTCCCCCACCACTTCCCACACCAGAGACGGCCGTTTTGAGCCCTTCCATTTTCTGGAGCCGATCATTAATCCCGTCTTTATCGAAATCTCCATTTTCAATATCGTCGTTAAATCCATCACCGTCGGTATCAACGTCGCGGTAATTATACAGTCCATCACTGTCGGTATCGGTAATGAACAAAGGCGTCCCTGCTGGCTTACCGGCAATCGCTATAACCGGATCGACAACATCAAACAAACCATCTCCGTCTAAATCGACAGTGTTATCCAAGATGCCGTTTTGGTCCGTATCGAGGTCGATAATTGTTTTCCCGATAGGTAATGATTCCAACAGATCAGACAGATTATCATTATCGCTGTCCAGATCCAGATAATCGGCGATGCCATCGTTATCTGTATCTACTGGGTTTTGTAAACTGACGACTGTATTGGAATTATCAAGGAAGCCATCCTGGTTCGTGTCGTTAGCCAGGCTGCCCTGGTATTCAACGCTGTCTGGGATACCGTCATTGTCACTGTCTAAATCCAGATAGTTAGGAATACCGTCGTTATCTGAGTCCAATTCGATACCACCAGGGGCTTCAAGCACGTCGGCTATCCCGTCGTTGTCGGAGTCTTGTTCGATTGTCGGCCGGTCATCATTTTCATGCGTTGAAAACAGACTTTGAGCGCGGAAAAATGCCCATGAGTCCAAGCGGGCGTCGCCTTTGTCGACGATACCAATAATGAGTGTGTTTTCTTCATTGGGAATCACCGACGCCTGACAACGGATCAGCTTGGTAAAACCATCCATTTGCGTGGCATAGTTGGCAACAGAACGTTCAAAACGGCCGTCTTCTTCATCCATTCCAGGATCATTGTTAATGTAAAGCTCTGGATTTGAAGATTCACCATGTTCGCCATGGACAGGAGGAAAGTTAGCGCGGTCGTTAACTGTATTAATGCTGAATATCTGGCCATCCGGTGTTTTTGCGCAATTGACCCCATTCACCAGCAATTCAAGTTTGTCATTGTATTTGGAGTGAACGTACTCGTTATATTCTTCTGACCCAAAAATGAAATCTAAGGTTAAGGTATTGAAGGTCGGTACAAAGGTAAAACTGAGCTTTGCGGGGTCGTAAACGTCTTTGCCGAGGTCGATATCTTCAACAGCATTTTCGTTGAACACAGTCGTTGTGTTGTCAACTTCATTTTTAGCACTGACGACGCTGGTGACTTTGCCCGTACTGAGGATAATACCGTTAGCGAACGACGGTCCAAATAATGAACTGTAATCACTGAACAAGCCAATCTGATCATGCTCGCCGGTAAATTCGACACTAGTAACAGACAGGCCGGATCCAACAAGTGTATCGGCAATGCCATTTAAGGAGACTTCTACATTATCTTTGGCGATGACAATGTCCGCATTGGCAATATTGATACTTGAGAGAATTGAAAAGATAACAACGGCTGTAACGCGGTTGGCAGAAGAGGTACATCGCCCATCCATAGGAAACTTCCACTAAATTAAAAGAAAACGGGGCTCAGCATAAAGCGAATGCCAGACTTCGGCTATATTCTTATTAACAAAATGAGACATAGAACTCATTAATTTTGAGATCTTTGACGGAAAAATTAAAAAGTGCGTCAAATTCAGTATTGAAGAAGCGCTTTCTTGCACAAATTTACCGCTGCACGGAAACGTGCAGCGGCCTTGTGTTATGTCGGATTTTATTGCCGATTGATAAGAGTGAAGCCGGTTGGCACTTCGAAGACACTTGAGTGCACGTCCTCTAAAGTCGCCGACTTGATTTCATAAACGTATCTGACCAGGGGTTCTTTCTTCCAGTTTTCAAGCAGCTTGTCGCCGCCTTTCTTGGCAAGATTGCTCAGCAATTGCTTGCCTACACCTTCAATACCATTGGTCATGTCCAAACTATTATTCGCAATGGCGCTCTTCTCTTGCTGACAAGCTTCCGATTTGCGTGCCCATTCCAGTTTGATTGAAATGGGGTAGCCCTTGATGGTTGCCAGTTTACGACCGATTTCGCCGTCAAACTGGAATTGTTGGTTGTCCAGATCACCAGTGAAAGCCGCTAACGCTTTGTAACCGTTTTCGCCCAGGAGGCCAACCAGTGGGTCGGAGGCTGCTTTTTTTGCGATTCCGTCTTGAAACTCGCCATGTACCTTCCAGAGCTCATTGAGCTTCTGATTGACATCGGTCGTCCAAAAATCAAAACTGATTTCATTCAGGTCTTTATTTCCGGTTTGGTCCTGAAACTCCACACGCCACATTACTAAGTACTGTTGTACGTCGAAACCGTTCAGCTTTCGGGTTTGTCCAGTTTTAGTTACGTCAAAATCATTGGCGACCATATCAACGCGACAACCCAGTTCGTCATAATTCTGGTAATCGTCTTCGGTCTCCGCCCCTTCTTCTTGTTTGAACTGGTCAAAAAACGAAACTTCAGTACACCCGTCCAGTGGGCATTCCGAATATTTTTCGCCTTTATAGTTCACTTTGTAGGCTTTGTTTAAATCAATTCGAGCGATATCAGCCTCGTCTGAATTTGCCCACCGCATAACGAAGCTGTCGAATTTAATCGTATCGCGAATGGATCGCTTATCGGCTACCGTGTAGGCAATTTGATTGCCTGTAAAATCCGGTAGTATTTGCCCATTGACACTAAACTCCGCTTTTACAACGGCGCTGTTTACTTTGGGGGAGCTATCGATGGTTTGGCTGGCACAGCCCAGAATGACAGCCGTTGACAGTGGCAAAATGATTGAATTTTTCATGCAAAGTCCTTGTTTTTGCAGGGTGTATTACCTTGAACGCCCTAACCTTCAGGTTTTTCCTGTTTTGTTGGAGTGATTATGTTGTTATATGTTGCTTGCTAAAAAGCTGGCAGAGGTTAGCAAATGCAGAATAGGAAGTATTAGAGCGTCATTTCGAATTTGGGAGGTTGGTCACAATTTGGTGTAACCCACGAGAAATATGAATTACAGGGTTACTTTTCGTTGTTGATATAAAGCCTTTAGCTCCGCCACCTGCGTTTCAAAACCTAATGTCCGGGGTTTCGACGTTTTAGGGTCTGGATGCAATAATTCAAACTCACCCGTTTGATTAAACCATTTCATGCCTTCCTGATTGAGCCAATAGTAAATGCCCCAATGCGTGAAGTCCCACTCTGCCAGGTAGTCATTGATCTCAAAATCTATGTAGTAAGCAATACCGTTTCGGAATACAAAGTTGGTTGGAAAATAATCAATATTGAGGTCTTCGGCGCGCATCACTTCGGATATATGGAAGACACCCAACAACATGTCAGTTGAAATATCACCACAGGCAATGAGATCTGAGGCCAGATCACCTTCGATGTATTCTTTAATTAAGTACTCTTGTTCTTTATTGATTTCCAACAAACGGGGAATATGAATATCAAGCTTTTCCAAGCGTTTATAGGCGTTTACCTCCGCACCAAATTTATCATCTCCAAAATCATAAAAATCACTGGGTTCATGATGAATCTTTTTGGCTACGTATTGTCGGGTTCCGTCGGTTACCAGGTAAGAATACCCTCCCTTGCCTTTGCCAAGTAATCGGACGAAATCCAGCGGCTTATTCTGATATCGAATCGTGTCATTCATGGTTGAGGGTGCTCAAAAAACAGTCGACAAAGCATACGAATAAAAAATTGGAAAGCGATGATATAGCGCAAGCTCGTTATTGGACAGAAACTTTTCTCGCACTAAATCGCATGATAATCGCTCAATTGTGCGTATTGCGTGAATTGTTGCCCATTCCATTGAATCGTGAAATGGGCACTCTGACGCACTGGCGTTGTTGCCTTCGGCCGGAATAAACCGGTACAGAGTCCACCTTCATGACGCACAGAACGATATAAAATGCCTGAATGCTGTTGTCGAATATCTCTGGCCAAACGTTGAGGAATATCGTAACGGTCGGTGTGCAAGTCCGGTATGTCGCGCACATCGATAAGTGATTCGGTAAAGGACCCGACATAGGACCGAACTGTTGCATCGGCCTGGTCGGTAAATCCGTGTTCAAGCCAAAATTTGCCTGCATGGTATGTCCATTCGGCGATGGCGGTGTGCACGCTGTCTGAGCAGTAATAAACACCAAAGGTGTCATCATTAAACCGACCTGGCGAAAAATGGCAAAATGACGCCATAACGGCGCCCCATCCCGGCCCGGATCGAAAATCCTCGGCAGGCAGCCAACATCGCCAATTGGTCAGTCGATCGTTTGTTGCACTTTCAAGTTCAGCCAATAGCAGCTGGTCCCGTGCATCGACCGAATCAAACACATTGGTAGGCGGAAAACGGGAATGAATTACCCGGTAATGACGCCATTCCGGCTTGATTAACCTAACCTCTTGCAGCATCGAGATAGCGCCTGACCATGTAGAGAGCGTTCATCGTTCCTTGCTCGAGCAAATACTGTTTGACCGACTTGCCCTGAAAGATCGGGTTATCATTGGGAACCTGAAACCATTGCCCTGCTATTTCCGGGCGATTGGGCGGCGTAACCAATTTATAAGCTTTGTAGATGCCAATGAGCAAGCTCAGACGTTCCATGACATCACGAGACAGATCCACATCTTCACCGGAGAGCGCTTTTTTCTTCCAAGATTGCAAAGTGCGCTTGGCGACACCGCCCAATAACTCACATTGATCATCAACCGACAGGTTCCATTCATGACTGTGTCGCATGGTTTCGAACCAGCGTAGAGCAGCCGCTGCGTGACGATCGGACTGCAGGACATTAAAGACCTGTCCGTCCGATGACCACTGGGTGTGGGGATAGCTTGCCTGTGTACTCACCATAACCGTGACTCAATTATATATGTTCAATGTCATTCTAGTGCAATATTGCGCGATTTCCACAAAAATATGCAATTCGGCTTATTTGGGGCGCAATGCCTCATAATAATGTTGGCGACACATCGATACATAGCGTTCGTTTCCGCCAATCTGGACTTGTGCGCCTTCAGCCAAGGCATTGCCATGTTCATCCATTCGGACCACCATGATCGCTTTGCGGCCGCAATGGCAAACTGTTTTCAGTTCCGTCAACTTGTCTGCAATGGCCAGCAACCGCTCTGAGCCAGTGAAAAGCTCTCCCTGAAAATCAGTGCGTATACCGTAGCAAAGTACCGGCACATTTTTTTCGTCAACAATGACGGCCAGGTCGTCTACCTGCTTGCGGGTCAGAAATTGAGCTTCGTCGATCAGAATGCAATTTACATCGGGAGATTGTTCAAACCATCTGATCAGATCGGTATCTTCGTTAAAGGTATCCGCGAGCTTTTCCAGGCCGATACGAGACGCGATACGACCCTCACCGAAGCGATTGTCCAACTGAGCGGTTAACAGCCGGGTTTTCATGCCCCGTTCATGATAGTTGTAATCTGATTGTAGCAATGCCGTCGATTTGCCTGCATTCATTGCTGAGTAATAAAAGTACAGTTGGGCCATATGATCTTCACTTCGGTTTTCATTTGTCGGTTGGTCAGGAATAATACCGGGCTAAAATGAAAAGCTACAATGGTAAACAACCGAATGAAGATAATTTCTTTTAATATCAACGGTATCCGCGCAAGACTTCATCAATTGGAAGAGATCAAAGCGACTCACAATCCGGATATTCTCGGGTTGCAGGAAATCAAAGTTCATAGTGATCTTTACCCGCATGCTGACGTTAGTGCAGCATCCGGCCTGGTGTCTCAGGTATTTGGACAGAAGGCGCATCATGGGGTGGCCACCTTATCCCGTTCACCGGTTGCCCATGAATGTGGCTTCCCCGATGATTCAGAAGACGACCAACGGCGCGTAATTATTACCCGTCATCCGACGACAGATGGCCGTGAACTGGTGGTCATCAACGGGTATTTCCCGCAAGGGGAAAGCAATAAACACGAAACGAAGTGGCCCGCGAAACGAAGATTCTATGCGGATTTGTACCGTTGGTTGACGGAAAATGCTTCTCCCTCGGATTTAATTGTCGTATTGGGTGACTTTAATATTGCCCCCGTCGACGAGGACATCGGTATAGGTGAAAAGAATGCTAAGCGTTGGCTGAAAGAGGGAAAATCGGCCTTTTTGCCAGAAGAACGTGAGTGGTTTGAGAAAATTCGGGGTTGGGGGCTGACCGATTCCTATCGCCACCAATACCCAAACATAAATGATCGATTCAGCTGGTTTGATTACCGTTCCAAAGGGTTTGACGATGAACCCAAGCGTGGACTGAGAATCGATCACCTGATGGTTACGGCACCTTTGATTCCTTTAATTAAGGATACCGGCATCGATTATCATATCCGCGGCATGGATAGACCCAGTGACCACGCGCCTGCGTGGCTAGACCTCGATTTAAATCTGCTCTAATGCATCAATCAGCGCCCTCTTAATAACGCTCCAGGGCGCTGATTATCTCATACGGTGTAACACCTGATTCTGCCAAATACACTGAAATGCCAGCCCTTTGTCGCCCAAAGTCAAAGATGAACGCGATGGCAACGTATTTTTGATATTGAGATCGTCGTCGAAGGTCAGCCCGTAACCCAGGGGAAATAATGCGCTTGCTTTATTAGCGGGTGCGCCACTGCAATCTCCTCGAGGCCAATTAACCGGCAAAGTGCCCTTGATTGGCCAAATACCAAACAGACCATCGGCAACACCTGCGCCTTGTGTGCCGGGTAACCAGGCGACCACAAAAGCGTCACTTTGATTAAGCTGAGGGTTAAGCCAAAGAGGCCGACCGCCCTGATAAACGGTGACAATCGGAACCCCGGAATATTTTTGCTTTATGGCATTCAAAACCTCTATGCCAAAGAAGGTTTTTGGGCTGTTTCCGGGTGTTAAGCCCACCCAACTGGGGTAGTCGCCCATTGTTTCGGCACAGGACGGCTCGGAAATCACCACGATGATGGCATCAACCGATTCTTCCAAACGGTCAGCGAGTTTTAGCTCAGTTACGTGTCCGCCGCCGGCAATCACAGCTTCCAGGACACCATCTAAGATCGTTGTCGCATCCGGGAAATATGTCTTTGCATGGTGAGCCCCGCCTTGCCAGGTGAGCGACCAACCTCCGTTTTGCCGAGCTAAGGCATCGTAATCGCCCGCAATCAGGTAATTTCCGGATGGTTTCAGTGGCAGTAGTTGATGGTTGTTCTTCAGCAGAACCAATGATTCTCGCACCGCTTGGCGCGCTAATTGATTCAACTGGACCGAATTCAATAACCTGTTGTTACCCGCCAGAAGTCGTTGCGAGGGCATTGGTTTTTCAAACAAACCGGCCCGGATCTTAACTCTGAGGATACGCCGAACAGCGTCGTCAATTCTGGACATGGGTATTTCTCCCCTCTCCACCGCGGCCACAGTAGCGTCAATAAACCCTTTCCATTGGTGGGGCACCATGACCATATCGATCCCGGCATTGATGGCTTTCGCGCAAGTGTGTTGGTACCGACACCCCTCAACTTTCGACAATGCGTCCCAGTCTGAGATAACGAATCCATCAAACCCCATCTTGGTTTTGAGCACATCGGTTAATAAATAGGCGTGCGCGTGCATGGCCAAACCTTTCCAACTGCTAAAACTCGCCATCACAATCTGCGCGCCAGCTTCCAGAGCACCGTAATACCCTTGAGCGTGCAGATTCATCAACGCGCGTTCGGAAACCCGACTGTTTCCCTGGTCACGACCATTAGTTGTCGCACCGTCAGCAATAAAATGCTTGGCTGTGGCCAGAATACCTTTCTTCAGGTCGCGACTTTGATACCCAAGCACAGCTGCGTGCGCATACTGATACATGGCGCCTGGTTGCTGACCGAAACTCTCATAGAAACGACCCCAACGAGGGTTTTGTGCAATGGCAACCGTTGGTGCAAATGTCCAGTCGAGACCGGTTGCCATAACCTGCTCGGCGGTCGCCTGCGCAATGCTCTGTATCAGATCAGGGTTATTCGTGGCACCGAGACCTATGTTGTGAGGAAACAGTGTTGCACCGCGGACATTGTTGTGACCATGCACGGCATCCGTTCCCCATAAAACAGGAATGCCTAATGGTGTTTGCTGGCTGGCCAGCCAATATTGATCCGCTATTGATAACCAAGCCTTTGTGCCGGCTTCAGGGTAATTGCCGGGCCAAGAGCCTCCTCCGTTCAGAATGGCACCCAAGGCGTAGGTTGTAACGTCTTCCGGTGAGGTCGATGCAATTTCACCTTGAGTCATCTGCCCTACTTTTTCAGCTAACGACATGGCGTCTAACAACGCATCTATCTGTTGCTCCGTAACCGGGTCGAGCGCTGGTCTTTTTAACGAAGGCCAGTTATCTAAATCTGAATAAGGCGTTGAAAGGGTCGGTCGATTCTTTTGGGTTGCCGAGAATTGAATACCGGGCCAAACCAGAAAAATAATTAAGGCAACTAAGAAGGAAGTAAAGACGACTCGTTTGTATCGTATGACCATGTGGCCTTCCTGAGGGACTAAATCTAAATTACATGCTTCTGGTTACAACACGAAGGATCGGGTTCTATCAACCGGATCCTGTTATTTGCCTAATGGCTCGTTCAGACGGAGCAAGCCCGTTTTAAAAACGGGCGTATTCTCATCTTGCGTCCAATGAACTTATATTTTTTGCCAGTCAAAGCCTGCATCGACCAGGGATTCTGCCTGTTTTGCATCGGTGATCACTGCCTGCGAACGGTTTTCTTCCGTTAGGTAGCGATCGGCCATCGCAATAAGTTTAGATTTTGTTACCGCTAAAATATTTTCACGGTACTGCTTTCGATAATCATCGGTGCGGTTAAATAAATGGTTCTGATAGGCACCCTTTACTTCGCCAGCCGGAGAGCCGGGTTTGTCAAGCGAACCAACCACACCAAGTATTGCCTGTTCAACTTGCTCATCTGTTACGACGCCGCTTTTCAGCCACTCAACAGAGCCGGAAAAATCTTGCAGGGTTTCTGCCAAACGAGGATCGCGGTAGGAGTAAAAGCGGAATACGCCGTTACTGTTGTCATGACTTGCACCACCACCGTAGGCACCACCCTGCTCGCGGATCTTGGTGTGCAGGTAGTTGTTGCGCAATACACCACCCAACACCGTCAATGCGGCGGAATCTTCATGATCAGGAGCGACAGTTTTATAGGCCGCCGCACAGAAGTTCACTTGTGTATCCGTACTCCAGACGATCTTTTTCGCGTTGAATCGCTGCAAGGACTGTTCAGGTGCAGGCGACTGCTCGCCGAATAAGATGCCATTGTCGATCATCTGACGCTCATAGTCCGCCAGTCGTTGATCTTCTCCGACCAACAACGCATGAGCAGGCTGTGCCTGAAATTTGTGATGCAGATTAATCAGGTTTTCTAACCAGGTTTCTAACTCAGCACGATCATGTTTCCAACTTTGAACCCAGTTTTTCAGTCGTCGAATGGCCGGAATACCTGTTACATCGTATATGAGCGCACTGCCGTTGCTTTGACTGGCCGCGGCGGTTTGCATCGCCAGGCCATGACCGTTCCCGGTAATACCCTGCATGCGGCGCGAACTCATCAGGTTCAGATAGTCAGAAATTCGCTCTAACTCGTCGAACCGGGCATTTTCCCAATGGTCTTTCATGATGGCGGTTAGATCGCCAAAGTTACGATCCAACGATTTACCGGTCAGGACCAGATAGCCACTGAGTTCATCAACATTGGAGATGGATGGCTTATAAAGATTGTATAAATTCACATTGCCGGTTTTGGCGGCTTGTCGCTGTTGGGTTTCCAAATAATTCAGTGAACCCGCGCCGAGCTCGGGCAGTAAAGCTGCATAAAGCGGTAAGATTCGCCGCTCTGATTCGTTTAGCGGCGGAATCGGCCAATACCATTGCTGATACGCGATACCGTTTGTCCCTGCCCCATACTGAATCACCGGAGTCCATGTTTTGGGTTGATGTCGCTTCACATCGGGTTTTACGTCCGTAAGCGATACTTTAGGCAACAGTTCTCCGTCATCCTGCATTTCCTGGCGCTCTTTCAGTGCCAATGCCTGCGCGACAATTTGCTCCTTTTCTTTATCGCTTAATGACGCTTGAATCCGGTCAAGGCGAGCCCGTTCATTTGCCTGTTGCCGAGACACCATGCTGGTATCCGGTTTCATGGTCATGGTGACTTGATGAACATTATTCAGCAGCAACGATTCGACTAAGCTCGAAATGTATCCGGGCGTTTTGGTTTTTTCGCGCAGTTTCTGCAGCGCATTGTCGAGATCAAGTGACTCCATGACGGAGCCTCCGTGTGTAGCGGCACCGGTGACTGAAAAAATCAGCTGCAAGCCGTATGGATAACTGTCGCCGGTGACTTCTCGCTGGGACAATTCCAATTGATGCAACATGGCTTCAATATCTTCTTCGGCGACGCCATCTTTAGCCACTTGCTGCAGCGTTTCGATCACCAAGCGCTCAAACTCGTCGACTTTCTCAGGTTCGCTGCCTTCAATACCGCACATGAATAGCATTTCTCGGTTTGAGTCATCCAAACCGCACAGTGGTGACGGGTTGGTCCCGAGGTCACTGGTTTCAATAGCTTTTCGCAACGGCGAGGAGCTGTTATCCAAAAGCAAATCACTTAATAAATGCGCTTCGAGCTGGGCAAACAAATCTGTGCTTTCGCCGAGTAACCAACCTAATGTCAAATAGGTTTTTCCGTTCGTGTCGCCATCTGCTGGGTAGGCCTCTTCGACTTTTAAGCGTCGACTGAAGCGTTTTTCCAACGGCACACTGAGTTTATGAGGCAGCGGTTCAAACTTCTGCAGGGCCTGTTCTTCTATCTGCTGTTGAATATTGTCTGCCGGGCGGTTGCCAAAAGTAAAAAACGTCGCATTAGACGGATGGTAATGCGTTTTGTAAAACTGTTTTAACTGTTCATAGGTTAAATCTGGAATGTGTTCCGGGTCACCACCACTGTTGTAGTGATAAGTATTGCTGGGAAACAAATAACTTTTGAAGGATTGGTATAAATGAGATACCGGTGAACTCATCGCACCTTTCATTTCATTGAACACCACACCTTTGAACTGCAGTGGCGATTCCGGGTTGGTCATATCTTCAAATTCAAGTCGATGACCTTCCTGCAAGAAATCCAGTTCGTCCAGACGTGAAAAAAAGACGGCATCCAGATAAACCGAAAGCAGGTTTTCATAATCTTTAGCATTTTCACTGGCAAACGGGTACGCAGTCCAGTCGCTGCTGGTCATGGCATTCATGAACGTATTCAGCGATCGGCGTGTCATCATGAAAAAGGGATCACGAACCGGGTATTTTTCAGAACCACACAAAGCCGTGTGCTCTAAAATGTGTGCGACGCCTGACGAATCCTGAGGCATGGTCCGTAGAGAGACCATAAACACGTTTTCGTCGCTGTCCGCAGCGAGATGGAAATGTTCGGCACCGGTGTGTTTGTGTCGATAATGCTCCAGGCGCACGTTCAGCGAATCGATATAACGAATATCAATACGTTCGAAGGCGGGGTGAACGGCTACCTGGGTCGATTTCAATTCTGATTGGGTCATAAATCCTCTTTGCCCGCATCACTCATTCGAGAACAGTAATTTGGTCTATGTTTTAAATTGGCTCTAGCTTAGGTCGGTAAGGGTGGAACATGCAAGCCGAAACGCCCTATTAAGGCCCTTTCATCCTGAGCCGAAATACGTAGAATACCCGCCCCTAATCAAAATCAGAGGTGCATATGACGGAGTTTGTTCAAGGGCAGCGTTGGCTGGTGGATAGTGAACCTGAACTTGGCCTGGGTATGGTCCAGAGTGTCGATGGCCGGGCTGTTCTATTGTATTTCCCGGATTCTGACACCGAACGCCAATATGCCCTGCGCGAAGCTCCGTTGACTCGGTTGATTCTAGAAGTGGGCGACACATTGGAGCATCGAGATGGTGGTTCCATGGAAATCGCTAAAGTGCACCCGCTCAATGGGCTGGTCATCTATGAAATCACCGATGGCCAAATGGTCCCGGAAACGGAACTGGCTGATACCGTCAAGCGAAACAACCCGGTTATGCGTTTGTTAACCGGTCAAACAGATCACCCAAATTGGTTTTCTTTCCGCTCCACTTTGAATCGCGGCATTCAGGCGATTTGGAATAAGCACTTGAATGGACTGCTGGGAACCCGCTCTTCTCTGTTACCTCATCAATTGTATGTGGCTAAAAAAGCAACCGAGCACAGCCATGTCCGTGCATTATTGGCAGACGAAGTGGGATTGGGAAAAACCATTGAAGCCGGGCTAATAATTAACCGGTTGGTGCATCAAGGGCGTGCAAAACGAGTATTGATTGCTGTTCCAGAAGCATTACAGGCACAATGGTTGGTCGAGTTGATCCGCCGTTTCAGCTTATATTGTGAAATGTATCAGACGGATGAGCATGATTTTGGCATTGGACAGGTCCATCTCGTCACGCATCGTCAAATACGTGATTCAGACACAATGATGGCAGTTGCCAGTTACGACTGGGACATGCTGGTTGTTGATGAAGCTCACCATTTACCTACTGAAAACAGCGATGACGATTATCATTGGAGTGTTTTCGCCCAACAGACCGCTCATTTACTCCTGCTTACGGCGACGCCAGAACAACTTGGCCTGGAATCGCATTTTGGCCGGTTGCAATTATTGGACGCCGGTCGTTTTGCCAGTTTTGAACAGTATCAGCAGGATGAAGCATCATTTGCCGAATTAACGGATCTGGCGCGCGCCCTGAATGAAAATGACGTGAGCGACGACCAAATAGCAGAACTGGAAAAACTTGGGATTCGCTGGAACAACGACGCTCAACAGGTATTGTCATCATTACTGGATCGACATGGTACCGGACGGGTTGTGTATCGAAATACCCGGAAAGGCGTAAGCGGTTTTCACGCAAGAACGGCCGATAAAGCGGAATTTGAAAATAACGATGAAAGGGTGCGCGCCTTAGCCGCGTGGCTGAAACAAAACCGATCTGAGAAAGTATTGCTCATAACGCACGCCAAAGAAGACGCCAAAGACATTGCCTATCAGCTGTGGCATCAGCATGGTATCGAGGCAACCTCGTTCCATGAAGACCTGGACTTGATTGAACGTGACCGTGCTGCAGCCCATTTCGCGAATAGCGAAGAAGGCGCGCAAATTCTGGTGTGCTCTGAAATTGGCGGCGAAGGACGGAATTTTCAATTTTGTCATCACCTTATTTTATGGGACATCCCCTCGCACCCGGATATGTTGGAACAGCGAATTGGGCGCTTGGACCGAATCGGGCAAACGCAAACTATCCAGATACACGCCTATTTGCTGAAAGACTCAATCGACCAACTGCGATATCAGTGGTATCAGAATACTCTGCACTGCATTGAAGCGATGCAACCTGCCGCGGGGACCATCCATGAAAAGTATGCTGATCAATGGTTTAACGATCCGACAGACCAGTTGCAAGAGGACATTGCCCAAGAACTGGTGCAAGTGACCGAGCAATTGGAGAAAGGCCGCGATATTTTGTTGGAGCTCAACTCTTGCCGACAACCAGAAGCGGGAATCATCAAAGATCAAATCGAAGAGTTGGAGCAGCACCACCCACTGCAAGTGGTGGAGATGGCCGCCAATCTGCTTAATCTGCATTTTGAAGCCATTTCAGACGGTATTTATGAGCTGATTCCTTCCAGTAACATGCTCATACCGACGCTTCCCGGTATTCCAGAAGGCGGAGCAATTGTTGCCTTCGATCGTGAGACCGCGTCAAGCCGCGAAGACAGCCTGTTTTTGTCTTGGGAACATCCTTTTGTTCAGGGTTTGGCCGACATACTGCATGGCACAGAACTTGGGCAGGCCAGTATCGCGCTGCTGGAAACAGAACAGGTACCCGCTGGTCAGCTGTTATTAGAAGTGCAATGGTCCATGTCTATTCCGGAACGTTTTGGTCACGCTATTAAACCTCACATGAATGAGGCCATATTCAGGACACTGGTGCTGGAAGGTGGTGACAAAGATCTGAACGCAGTGCTCCCAGAGGACGCGCTTCAACTGCAGATCAAATCCCTACCCGTTAAACTGGCCAGGAAGATGATCCGACAGGCGAAAGAACGCATATCGCCTCTCTATGACGTCAGTCAGAAACTTGCCCAGGCTAGATTTACGCAGGCCATGGCGACGACAGTCGAGTCGCTCACAAAAGCCAACGATGCCCGCATTGAGCGACTTACCTATCTGGAAACGGTCAATCCTCTTGTTTCAAAAGACGATGTCGATGCCTTGGTTTTGCAAACCGAGCAGGAAGCTAATGCACTAGAGCAATGTGAATTTGTTACTAGTGGTGTCCGACTGATTCTGTGCGCCCCCCCAGGAACGCTTTAAAGTTTCCGCCAACCGCCAGCATAAATCCGTAATTTGTGCTGGCGCATCACCTTTTACTGAGTTATTTTGATAGTCAAACCTATTTGCTGACGCTATTTAGGTCCCTCTGGGTGCTGTTTTTATGGGGCTCCAGACGTAACCTTCACACACCAAAAAATAAGAAGAAATATGAAGGACACTATCTTAATTGACCGCCCTACCCCCGGGTTGGCCAGGGTAAAGCTTAACCGAATGGAGTCGGGAAATGCCTACGACGACGAGATGGTTTGTACCCTGATTACCGCGTTTGATGACCTTGCTGAAGATGAATCGCTGAAGTTGGTCTGGCTGACAGCTCAAGGAGATAATTTCTGTAAAGGTCCTGATCCTTATTGGCAAAAACAGCGATTGTCTTCTGGACGTGCTGAGCACCAGCAAGATGCGGAACAACTCGCCAGACTCTTTCATACACTCTACCAGTTTCCGATCCCGATATTAGCGACTGTACGTGGTCAAGCGAATGCAGCAGCAGTTGGTGTGCTGTGTTGCTGTGATATCGTGTTGGCTTGCGAACGCAGCAGTTTCACAATCACCGAAACGCAATATGGTCAGGTACCGGCGTTACAGAGCCCCTATTTGGTGAAGACTTTGGGAGAGCGAGCAGCGCGCTACTATGCGCTCAGCTCTGAAACCATGGATGCCTATACCGCGACTCGGCTTGGGTTGGTCAGTAAAATTGTGCCGAAAAATGAGCTAGACGCGATAGCCGACATGCAAATTCAGAAAATCCTGAATCGCAGAGCGCTATCGCTCCGTCAAACCAAAGCGATGATTGGGCTGGCGGCCAACGAAGTATTTGATGAATCGCTGGTGGATACGCTGATTGACTGCTCTACCGACATTCGGGTTTCTCAATCCCATCATCTGAGCAAGCTCAATGTTTGAGCACGCTCAGTAGGGCCGACGTTTTTACTAGGACTCTTGTTCCAGGGCTGCTGCCAGGAAGGGAATCAACTGTTGCATTACTTCTTCAACACTCGATTTTTTGCCAATGTCTGAATACGCCATATTTCGCAGCACTTCGATACTGGACATAGTAAATACTGCAGCACCTATAGCGAAGTGGATACGCCAGAAAATCTCTTCGCTTGATAAACCTGGGTGCGCCTGCTTCAAGTAACCAATAAATCGGCTGTAGGTATGGGCATAGTTTTCATTGAGAAATCGCCGCAGGTGGCCTTGTGCCTGAGTGTAGGCTAAGCCCAATAATCGCATAAAAACAGATAACTTATTGTAGGCATCATTGCTTTCAACACCGGTGAGCATTGTTTTTGCCAGAACACCCAAAACATCCTGAAAGTTCGGATCTGTTTTCTGTGCAATCACTAAATCGAGTTCTTTATCCAATTTCTGTGTGAAGGGTGTTAAAAAGCGTGCAAATATGGCTTGTATCAGATCCTTCTTTGATCCGAAATGGTAATTGACCGCGGCCAAATTAACCTTTGCGCGTGTCGTTATCATCCTCAATGATGTTTCAGCAAACCCCTTCTCCGCAAACAGCTGCTCGGCCGAATCGAGAATACGGGTGACGGTATCGGCTTGACTCATAGACAGACTTCTCATTTCAAACGATCGTTTTAAACGTAGAGAATAGGGTTTTTATCAACAACTTGCAGCATTTTTTTGATTATACGGTTGAATTCAGAACAGACTCGCCACATGCTGATAGCATTTCGACCATTTAGTGAGCTATTCGACTAAGACTCGCGTAAATTGTTACGATTAACGCTTGTTTTCGTGCGCGCATTTCAACAGACTGGTGCCTGCACTCTTGAAAATATGCAAAAATCTCATATTAAAGAGTAACGACAATTAGAATGGAGGTGGCTCAATGGCCCAATTTGATCAAGTAACCGCAACTCGCCAAGAGTCCGCGCTGGCAACTAATAAGGTACTTCGAAATACCTATATGTTGCTATCCATGACGTTGGTATTCAGCGCAATTACAGCCTTGCTGTCTATGGCACTTGGCTTGCCCCAGGGTGCTTCACTTCTCATGACACTGGGCGCAGTCGCTATTGTTTGGTTTGTCTTACCCCGTACTTACAATAAAAGCTCCGGCATTGTTTGGACCTTCGTTTTTGCAGGTTTTATGGGCGCAGGATTAGGACCTATTCTTGCGTACTATGCGGCAATTAATCCATCTATCATTGTTCAGGCCTTTGCTGGCACCGCCATTGTCACTTTTGGTTTGTCTTTTTATGCACTGACAACCCGTAAGGACTTCAGCTTTTTAGGCGGTTTCCTGATGGTCGGTTTGATCGTTATTTTAATGGCTTCGCTGGCGAACATCTTTTTCGCAATTCCGGCACTCAGTATTGCCATTTCAGCGGGTGCCGTATTGGTGTTCTCTTTGCTAATTTTATTTGATACTAGCCGTATCATTAATGGCGGTGAAACCAACTATATCCGCGCTACTGTGAGTCTCTACCTGGACATCTACAACCTGTTTGTTCATTTATTGCATCTGGTTGCTGTTTTGACGGGCGACGACTGATCCGCGCTCAGCCAAAAAGCCGCACAAGCGGCTTTTTTTGTGCCTGCAAAGTAAGAAAGCATTACACTATGCAGCAAATAATGACAGGTTGGTGAAATGAAGTTCCAGATTAATGTCTATGGGACGCCGTGGTCGGGTAATTCAGCATTCGATGCTTGCGACTTTATTACGGAAGCGATTGCGGCCGGACATACGGTTCAGCGGGTATTTTTCTTTTTCGATGGCGTTTACCACGGCTTAACCTCGCAAGCGCCTGCATCAGATGAACCCGATGTGCTGAACGCCTGGAAAACCATTGCGGATAACCACGTTGAATTATTACTGTGCATCGCAGCGTCCGCCAACAGAGGGCTGCTGAATAAAACCGAAGCCGAACGTTATGACAAAGATATCGCAACGGTCGACGATATATTTCAAGTGACGGGCCTCGGTCAATGGGCCAGTGGCTTTCACGATTGTGACCGTATGATCGAGTTTAGATAACGACCATGAGCTTTCATCTGATTATTGTAAAACAGGCACCTTATCAAGGTCGTTCCAGCCATGAAATTGTCGAGGCAATAATGAGTCTCGCCCTTTTTGACGTGGAACATCGAATCGTTTTCTTTGAATCTGGATTAACCTGGTTAATAAAAAACCAGGATCCGGCCGTGCAAAAGTCATTGGAGAAGCAGTTAAACGCCCTGCCCATTTATGGGTGCGATGACATCTATTATTGCGTTGATCATCGAGCACATATAGTAGGCAATGCCGAGTTAAACGACATTGCAGACCCGGTCACGGCTGATCAACTGGGTCAATGGATGCGCGCGGCAAAACAAGTCGAGGTTTTTTAATTATGGTGATAACCCTGACGCAGGCGCTTACCGAATTGGAAAAAACTTTTTTACTCCGCAGCCTCACTAAGGCAGACGCTATTTTAGTGAATGCGTTGACTGCCCCCATGGCACTGACCGCGCCTGTACTTCCGGTTGCGTCTTATGTGCGGCAATCGGATCTCGCGAAACTGGGTGGCCAGTGCCATGATGGTTGGATCTCAATTAACGATGCTGAGTGGGTCGAACTGACGTGTCAGCACGACAAAGTAATTACGTGGTAACCATGACTTTTCAAACCGATAATCTGGGTTTTCTAGCCAACGCTAAAGACTGGACACCTGATTGGGCACAAAGCATTGCAAACACGCACGGTTTGCAATGGGAATCATTGGATGAGCAAATAGTTGAAGCACTGCGGCAGTTCTATTTTGAATACGATTTGTCGCCTGCGATGCGCCCGCTGGTTAAACACATTAAAAATACGTTAGGAGAGCCCTACGGCAGCAGCATTTGGCTGATGCAACGCTATGGTGAGAGCCCAGCACGTATGCTTGCTCTGTTAGCAGGACTCCCAAAACCAAAGAATTGCTTATGAATACAACACTGGAAATGCCCCTTATTATCCGTGCCCTCGGTCGTGGAAAAAAAGGTTCAAGAAGTTTGACCGAAGCAGAAGCTCAATTCGCGATGTCCGCTATTTTAAACCGAACCATTACCGGCCCACAGCTGGGTGCACTTTTAATGCTCATGCGGGTAAAAGAAGAAACAGCGGAAGAAATCTGTGGGATGGTACAAGCCTGCGAACAACAGTCTTTCGATTCAATCAAAGTCCGCTCAGATGTCAATTGGCCTGCGTACGCAGGTAAAAAGAAACAACCTTCCTGGTATGTGTTGGCTGCGAAATTGTTGGCGCAAAATGGCATTCGCGTTTTAATGCATGGTGGTGGTGAACATACGGCGGGAAGGCAATATGCACGTGAAGTCTGTGCTGCGCTGAATTTACCTTTGGCTGAGTCGTTGGCCGAAGCTCTGACCCAATTGGAAATTGCTCATTTCAGTTATATCAGTCTGGACCGTTTTCATCCGGTTTTATCTGAACTGATCGATATGAAAAGCGAGCTGGGATTGCGCTCACCTGTGAACACACTCGTACGGCATTTAAATCCACTGCACGCAAAAGTCACCTTACAGGGAATGTTTCATCCAGCCTATCTATCCTTGCATCATGACTCTGCTTTTCTACTTAAACAGCGCCACAATATTGTATTGAAAGGTGATGGTGGCGAGTTTGAAGTTCGTCCCGACAGTGAATGCAAAATAGCGTTGACTCAACCAACAAAGGGTTTAGACGAGAATTTCCCCGCCGTGCTGAGCACTCGCTCAATCAGACCAGAAGCTGTTTCTTTGGAGCCATTGGTGCAATTGTGGGAAGGACAAAGTGACAATGAATACGGCACAGCCGCGGTTATTCAAACCGCAGCCTTAGTATTAACCCAATGCCAGGATCTGTCACTTTCCGAAGCTCAGGAAACAGTGACGTCCTGGTGGACTAACCGTTAAACCAGTTAAGTTTTTCGTGCAGCGACACTACTTCACCAACAATAGTTAAGGTTGGCGCTTGTGGTTTTTCGCGCAGGACTATGTCAGGCATGGTTTCCAACGTTCCTATAAATACTTTTTGTTCGGGCGTTGTGCCTTTCTGGATTAAGGCAATCGGGGTCTGCGCATCTCGACCATGTGCGACAAGTTGTTCGCAAATCGTACTGATCCCGTTTAAACCCATGTAGAAAACCAATGTTTGAGCGGTAGACACCAAATCTTGCCAGGGTAAGTTTGCCGAACCGTCTTTTAAGTGGCCTGTCACAAACCGAACGGACTGCGCGTAGTCGCGATGTGTCAGCGGTATCCCGGAATAGGAAGCACAGCCGGAAGCTGCTGTAATACCGGGAACCACTTGAAACGGGATGGCATTCTCCGCCAATAAATCTATTTCTTCACCACCGCGACCAAAGATGAAAGGATCGCCACCTTTCAATCTAAGGACACGCTTGCCCTGCTTCGCCAGATCAACTAAAAGTTGATTGATTTGCTCTTGAGGCAAGGCGTGATTTGATCGACGCTTACCAACATAGATGCGGTCTGCATCACGACGCACCAGTTCCATAATCGCATCAGACACTAATGCATCATGCACCACCACATCGGCCTGTTGCATCAATCGTAATGCTTTAAACGTCAATAAGTCTGGATCACCCGGTCCAGCGCCAACCAGGTAAACTTCACCTAAGGTTCGTAAATCCGGATTGTTCAGAGCGGTTAACAATGACGTCTCAGCAGCATCCATTCGGCCGGCGTAGACATGTTCCGCGGTCACTCCGTTAAGTGTTTTCTCCCAAAAACGCAAACGATCATCCGCTTGACTCAACGTCTGTTTGACTTGCTCCCTGAATTTCGACGCCAGTTGTGCCAGGTGTCCGAAACTGGCTGGGATAGTGCTTTCCAGTTTTGCCCTGACTGTTCTTGCCAGAACCGGTGCCCGACCACTTGAGGTGATGGCGATCAGTAACGGATTCCGATCAACTATCGATGGAAATATAACATTGCATAAATCCGGAGAATCGACCACATTGACCAACAAGCGTTGTTTTTTCGCCAGCACGCTAACCTGCTCATTAAATGCCCTGTCGTCCGTTGCAACGACCACTAAAACGACATCGTGAAGATCGCTTTCTGCAAATGCTCTTTGTTCACAGACACAGCTTTGCTTATTCCGTATTTCCGGCAATATAGACTTTGCCACCACCCGGATACTTGCCCCACTCTTTTCCAAAAGGGTTATCTTGCGCAAAGCGATTTTACCACCACCAATAACAAGTACTGGCTGCTGAGCGAGTTGATGAAAAAGCGGGAAATAGTCCACTTTTACTCTCCATTATTTAGATATAAAAAACCCCGCACTTTGCGGGGTAAGCTGATCTTAAACGTAAGGTATAAAGTCGACCCCACCCATGTAGCTTTGCAATACTGTTGGAATTTTTAAGCCGGTTTCGGTTTGATAGTTTTCCAGCACGGCAACCAAAGTCCGACCGACGGCTAACCCGGACCCATTTAACGTGTGCACCAATTCAGGCTTATTGGTCTCCGGATTACGATAACGAGCCTGCATACGACGAGATTGATAATCCGTCATGTTTGAACAGGATGATATTTCCCGATACGTATTTTGCGCCGGCAACCAAACTTCCAGATCATAAGTTTTAGCCGACCCGATACTCATATCGCCACCACATAACACGACCTTGCGATAGGGTAACTCAAGTTTTTGCAGAATCGCTTCGGCGTGTCCAGTCAGTTCTTCCAGTGCCTCAAACGAGCGCTCGGGTTCGACTATCTGAACCAGTTCAACTTTTTCAAACTGATGCTGACGGATCATTCCGCGTACATCGCGTCCGTAAGAACCTGCTTCGGAACGGAAACAAGGTGTGTGAGCCGCCATTTTTACCGGTAATTCACTGGCGTTTAAGATATTGCCACGGACGATATTGGTCAGCGGAACTTCTGCGGTTGGAATCAGATAATACTCTTGATCAAAGTCTAACTTGAACAGGTCTTCGCCAAATTTAGGTAACTGGCCTGTGCCAAACAGAGAATCCTTATTGACCATGAACGGGACGGCCATCTCGAGGTAACCATGCTCGTTGGTTTGTACATCCAACATCCACTGTGTCAGGGCACGGTGCAGCTTCGCCACTTTGCCACGCATGACAGCGAAACGACTGCCGGTTAACTTGGCAGCAGTCTCAAAATCCAGACCATCGAGAGCCGCACCAACATCAACGTGATCTTTAACGGCAAAATCAAACTGGCCAGGTGATCCCCACTTAGTCACTTCTACATTATCATTTTCATCCGCGCCAGCGGGTACTGAAGCATCAGGAAGATTCGGAATTGAATACAGCAAGTCATCCAACTTGGCTTGAATGTCTTTCAGTTCCTCTTCTTTCTGGCCAAGCGTCTGGGCTATTTTTTCCAACGTCTCGGCCACTTTTGCTTTGGCTTCTTCGGCTGACAAACCTTGGCGCACGTAATCGCCAATCGCTTTAGATGCTTTTTTGCGTTCCGCCTGCAGTTCCTCAGTTTCTACCTGCAAGGACTTTCGACTCGACTCCAATGACTGAAAGGACTCAATGTTTAATTTGAACCCCTTAACGGTTAGTTTTTGAGCAATGGAGTCGATATCTTGTCTAAGCTGCTTTATATCCAGCATCTTGATTTAGTCCTTACGATTAAAAAATGAGTTTACCTAACCCGAATCCAACGCTGACGGCGATTAAACACACGAGTACAGAAGCTACCATATATACCAATGCCAGTGTTATGTAGCTATCGTGCAGTAATTGCATGGATTCCAGCGCGAACGTCGAAAAGGTTGTAAAAGCACCCAAAAAACCGACTGTCACGAAACTTCGCCAACTTCCGGGTACTAAAGGGTATTTTATGGTGAAAAGTACAAATGCCAAGCCCATTATGAAGCTGCCGACCACATTCACGGTAAAAGTACCCCAATAAAAGTGGCTACTGTGCCATTTGTTAATCCAAGTCACGGTGGCAAATCGGGCCATGGCCCCTAGCCCACCTCCTAAACCTATAATCAGCCAATGCCAAATGGTTAACGGTGCGCCCATCATCTACTCCTTTTCTCTGGCTTGCTGGTCTAATGCTTTTAAATAGTCGAGCTTTTTCAGAATCTTACTTTCCAAACCGCGGTCAACTGGCTGATAAAATGCTCTTTCACGAAGTTCTTCAGGTAAATAATGTTCACCGGCTGCATAGGCATTGGGCTCATCGTGTGCGTAGCGATAGTCTGCCCCATAATCGAGGTTTTTCATCAATTGCGTTGGGGCGTTTCTCAAATGCAGGGGTACCTCAGCACTGCTGTTGTGCTGTACATAGGCCATCATTTCGTTAAACGCTTTGTAAACTGCATTGGATTTCGGCGCACTTGCCAAGTAAACGGCTGCTTGCGCGAGCGCTAATTCTCCTTCCGGGGAGCCCAGTCTGGTCTGGCTGTCCCAGGCATTCAGAGCTAAGGTCAGTGCGCGGGGGTCAGCATTACCGATGTCCTCAGACGCAATGCGGACGATCCGACGCGCCAGATACAGAGGGTCTATTCCTCCATCCAACATACGACATAGCCAATACAACGCACCATCTGGTGAAGACCCTCGAACGCTTTTGTGGAAGGCTGATATTTGATCGTAGAAGTTCTCGCCGCCTTTATCGAAACGTCTTGGTTGCGCTTGCAGTAATTTGCTGATGGCTTGTTTGGAAACCTGAGTATTCTCGTCAAAATAATCCAACGCGATTTCCAGCATATTCAGAAATCGGCGGGCGTCTCCGTCAGCGTATTGGGAAAGCAATGTCAGGCTTTCATCGTTAAGCTGTAGCTGAGAAAGTCGAGCATCTTTTTCTTTCGCCCGCTGCCAAAGCTCCTTCAAGTCTTCCTCAGAAAACGACTTTAAGACGTAAACCCGCGCACGAGATAACAATGCCGAGTTTAATTCAAAACTGGGATTTTCTGTTGTGGCGCCAATAAAGATGAACGTACCATTTTCGACGTACGGTAAAAACGCATCTTGTTGGGCTTTGTTAAAACGATGAACCTCGTCTACGAAGAGAATGGTCTTTTCGCCATAGGCCTGCGCTTGCTTGGCTTTTTCTGCGGCCAGTTTAATATCTTTCACACCCGCTTGCACTGCGGACAGCTCCTCAAAACGTGCGTCAACTGTGTGCGAAATGATTTTAGCCAGGGTTGTTTTACCAACACCTGGTGGTCCCCAAAATATCATGGAGTGTATGTTTTTTTGCTCCAGAGCCTTACGCAGTGGCTTATCGTTTCCCAGAATATGAGATTGCCCAACGTAACCGCGCAAGTCATCGGGTCTGAGAATTTCTGCGAGGGGCCGGTAGGCGGTGCCCTTTGAAAATAAATCCGTCATGGTCACATTTGTGGAAACAAATCTGTTCCCGGTGGCGGCACAAATTCAAACTGTTCGCTGCTGATGGTTTGTCCAGTTTTAACATTCGCAAATGTAATGATTGTTTCCTGATTCAAACTGTCCAAAATTCTGATTTCGGAAATCAGTCTGTCGGAGAACAACAGCATGAGTTCTTTAAAATTGGTTTCCTCACTGATCGGGTATAGCTTATAGCCGGTGAGGTCATCAGTTTTAACTTCAATAATGTCGTACTGCCCGGTTAAAGCTTCACGTGGCTGAACCAGAATCATAGCCGGAGATTGCTGTACATTTTCAGATAAGGGTTGATAAGTCGCCTGTTCCAAATCTGGGTCAAAAACCCAAAGTGTTTCGCCGTCTGAAATAACCTGCTGTTCATAAGGTTTTTTTACAGTCCAGTTAAAGCGCATTGGCTTGCTTATGCTCATGGTTCCTGACGTTACATCAACGTTTGCGGATGTTTCTTTGTAGGTTTTTTGCACAAAGTCGGCAGTCAGGTTATCGGCGTTATCCAGTAGTTCAATTAATCTCTCTCGTTCTGGTGCATCCGCCAGGGCAAACGAAGTCGCAATACACAACAGAATGCTCAATAAAATTCTATTCACAGTAGGTTCCTTGTTACATCGGTGGAGGTGGCGGAGCTAAGACTTCTCGCGCGCCATTGTGACCAGGTGGACTGACGATGCCAGCTGCCTCCATGGTTTCAACCAACCGTGCAGCGCGGTTATAACCAATACGTAATTTACGCTGCACAGAAGAGATGGATGCTTTACGTGTTTGTGTGACAAACTCAACCGCTTGATCAAATAAAGCATCGGATTCAGGATCATCACCGTCGGAGTCAAAGCCTGCCATGCCTGGGACATCAGCGTCTCCCCCACTGGTGATTTCTTCAAGATAGTCGGGCGCACCACGTTTTTTCCAGTCAGCGACGATAGCGTGAACTTCGTCATCGTCTACAAAGGCTCCGTGAACACGCACCGGTAAACTGGTCCCTGGTGGCATGTACAACATGTCACCATGGCCCAATAACTGTTCTGCTCCGCCCTGATCCAAAATAGTTCTGGAATCAATTTTGGAAGACACCTGAAAGGCTATTCGGGTCGGAATGTTGGCTTTAATCAAGCCGGTAATGACATCGACTGACGGACGTTGTGTAGCCAAAATCAGGTGTATGCCTGCGGCACGAGCTTTTTGTGCAATACGCGCGATCAACTCCTCTACTTTCTTACCGACGATCATCATCATGTCGGCAAACTCATCAATCACAACGACAATGTAAGGTAACGGTTCTAAAGTTGGCGCTGGTGCACCAGGCTCAAGCGACTGAAGCGGGTCATAAAGCGGATCAACAATGGGTTCGCCATTGCGAATGGCGTCAGTGACTTTTTTGTTGAAGCCACCGATATTCCGCACACCCACAGATGCCAGCAATTTATAGCGACGCTCCATTTCAGCCACACACCAACGCAAACCGCCAGCGGCTTCTTTCATGTCGGTTATGACGGGTGTTAACAGATGAGGTATGCCTTCGTAAACCGATAGTTCGAGCATTTTCGGGTCGACGAGGATTAACCGTACCTCCTCGGGTGTCGCCTTAAACAACAGGCTGCACAGCATGGAGTTTACGCCGACGGACTTACCGGATCCGGTCGTTCCCGCAACCAGCAAGTGGGGCATTTTAGCCAGGTCAGCAACGACAGGCGTCCCACCAATGTCATGGCCTAAACCCATAGTTAAAACGCTCTTACTCTTATCGTAGATGCTGGACCCTAAGACATCGCTCAACCTGACCATGGCGCGCTGCTCATTCGGAATTTCAATACCGACCGTGGTTTTACCGGGAATAATCTCTACGACACGAACACTGACGAGCGCCATAGAACGAGCCAGATCTTTGGCCAGATTTGAAATTTTCGAAACTTTAACGCCGGCTGCCGGTTGAATTTCAAAACGTGTAATCACTGGACCCGGGGCGACTTCGGTTACTTCTGCCTGCACACCAAAATCTTTCAGTTTGATCTCTAATAATCGCGACATGGCTTCCAGAGCTTCAGCTGAATAACCTCCTACCGCGTCGTTGGTTGAAGGAGTTAACAGGTCAATAGCCGGCAAAGTGCCAGACACTTCTGCATCGTCAAACAACGATTTCTGTTTTTCCTTAACAACACGTTCACTGACAATGGCTTCTTTTTTAGCCAGCGGTTTAATCTGTAAGGGTTTGCGCTTTGCCTGTTTTTCCAATTGGACTTCAAGGTTTTGTTTGCGTTGTTCAACAACGCGTTTTACTTCGGCGTCCTCGTCCGCTTTTTTGCGATATTGGCGCCATTTCGAAGTCAAATGAGCAAAGATGGAAAACACCGCTTCACCAATACGATCTACAACTACAAGCCAGGAGATGTGGGCAGCTAATGTTAAAGAGAGAAACCAGAGGAAAATGAGAATCAGCGTACTTCCCATGATGCCGAAAATCGGGAAAAACCACTCTGAGACGGATATGCCGAGATAACCGCCTGCAGATCCGGCTTGGTCACTGGCAAGGTGAACGGTGGCCAATGCACAGCCGACTGTCAGGAAAACGACCCAACCAATGGTTCTAATTAGCGTTATCAGTGGATTCCACTGTTCTGCACTTTTCCGGCCCTTAAAGACAACCCATGCCCGGTAAAAAGCAATGATAGGCAGTGAATAGGCAAATATACCAATCAGGGCAAACAGGAACGATGAAACCCAAGCGCCTGCGCTGCCTGCCAAATTGGATATTTGTGCCTGAGAGTCGACATAAGCCCAGCCAGGGTCCTTGGCGTTGTAGGTCAGCAAGGCCAAGGACAGGAATAACCCGATCGCCAGTGAAAAAATCCAGACAGCATCGTGGAAAAAGCGTGTTTTGATCTCCGCTAAACGGTCATCTTGTTGGTACGCTTTAAATCGTTCGGCCAAAAAATCACCTTACATCAGTCGTCATTTTAAAAAAGTGGGCTTAAGATACCATATTTGGGCAGCCAACTTATTGAATTAATAACACTTTTTATGCCATTTACTTGCTGACTGGGGGCTGAATATCATCTCCTTGAATCTATTTGGTTCTCGGAAATGCTGTTTTAGGTCCGATCAATTGCGGGTTACACTAACTCGATCAATAATGACCGCAGAGTATCTATGCATAACCTGGTTTGGTTAAATGCCAATGACAACCCCACATTCCCCAGCACAACAAGGGCCCTAGATGAGCCCAACGGCCTGTTGGCGCTGGGTGGTCAGTTGACCACTGATTGGCTTTTGGAAGCATATCAGCACGGCATTTTCCCGTGGTTTAGCGAACATGAGCCGATCATGTGGTGGTCTCCGGCACCGAGAATGGTTTTAGAGCCCGGTACCGCACACGTTTCCAGAAGTTTGCGTAAAGAATATCGCAGAGTGAACATTGAAATAACCACTAACCGGCATTTTAATGCAGTTATCGATCTGTGCGCGGATCTCCGTGCAGAGGGTACCTGGATTACAGTCGATATGAAAAATGCTTACATTGAACTGCACAAACAAGGCTGGGCACATTCCGTCGAGGTTTGGTGTGAAAAACAATTGATCGGTGGACTTTATGGCCTGGGTATTGGCACTGTTTTCTTCGGTGAAAGTATGTTTTCGTTACGGCCGAATGCATCTAAATACGCCTTCATCAGCTTGAGTGAGTGGGCAAGACAAAATCAACTGACCATGATTGATTGCCAACTGCATAACCACTACCTCGAATCACTAGGCGCTAAACTCATTGGGAGAAACGATTTTGAAAGCCGACTACCAGTATCGAGAAAACAGCTATCCTTAGTGGAACGACCGGTATTAACGGAAATTCTCAATGATGTACTTAGTTAAACGCCTACAGGGAACCGCATGAGTAACTCAGAAGGAATGTCGACCCAGACCATAAAACTGTTCCGTACCAGTGATCATGCCTGTAGCTATCTTGCTGAGCGTCAATCCCGCACACTGTTTTTGGATCCTGATCTGCGATTTGAATTGCCCCTTTATGAAGAATTGACCCAGTCCGGCTTTAGACGCAGTGGAAAGCATCTCTACCGACCGGACTGTCAGCAATGTAATGCCTGTATTCCTGCCAGAATCCCTGTACATGAATTTATTAATAAACGTCGATTCAAACGCATTAGCAAGGCTAATTCCGATATTCGTATGGAAATAATGCCAAGCAAAGTTCGCCTGGAAGATTATCAACTTTTTGAGCGCTACATCGAACAAAGACATGCCGATGGCGATATGTACCCTGCCACCCTGGCTGGTTATGAAGATTTTCTAGCTGTGAATCGAGAGTTTTCATTTCACATACGCTTCTTCGTCCAAGGTCAATTGGTGGCGGTTGCGGTAACCGACCGCCTCATTTCCGGGCTATCGGCCATTTATACTTTTTTTGAGCCTAATTTAGAAACCAGATCTCTAGGTGTGTTCGCTATCTTGTCACAAATTGAGCTGTGCAAAAAATGGTCACTGCCCTTTTTATATCTGGGGTACTGGGTCCCTGGGTGCCAAAAGATGCAGTATAAAATTGATTATCAGCCAACCGAGTTGTTGATTGACGGACAATGGCAGTGCATTCGCAGAGATACCTAAGCGGTGCAAAGCGAAAATCCCCTAATTAATTGATTCCAAACCGACTTTTTTAAAAAAATACCAGTTAGTTTTGCTAATTGTTGTTTTTTCAGGCAGAATGCGCGCCGATTATCAATTCAAAGGTTTGTAAAAGGCTCTATGGCAAAAGAAGATGTGATTGAAATGGAAGGTGAAATCCTTGACACCCTTCCAAACACAATGTTCCGCGTTAAGCTTGAAAACGGCCATGTCATTACGGCTCATATTTCCGGCAAAATGCGTAAAAACTACATTCGTATTTTAACGGGCGATAAAGTAAAAGTTGAGTTGACTCCATACGACTTGACGAAAGGCAGAATCGTTTACCGCGCACGTTAATCACATCGCAGTACACATGCCTTTTTGCAACTCAGCCTGCAAAAATAAAAAAAGCACCATAAGGTGCTTTTTTTAGGCCTGGCTAAAAACTCAGGCTTCTGCCATTTCCCCGGCAACACTAATATCCAGCTCATTATCTTTCAGCGTGATATTGACAGTTCCACCTGTTGCCAATGGGCCAAAGAGAATTAAGTCAGCTAATGGTCGTTTGATCTTTTCCTGGATCAATCGCGCCATTGGCCTAGCCCCCATATTCTTGTCGTAGCCTTCACGCGATAACCATTCGCGAGCAGCAGTGTCAACTTCGAGATGGACACGCTTATCGTCCAGCTGCGCCTGCAACTCAACAAGGAACTTATCGACAACATTCAGGACCACCTCAATCGGCAGTGCGGCAAACTGGACGATGCCATCAAGCCGGTTTCGGAACTCAGGTGTGAACGTTTTCTTGATCATTTCCATGCCGTCCGTACTATTGTCCTGCTCTGTGAAACCTACAGAACGACGGCTCATCTCCTGAGCACCGGCATTGCTGGTGAGTATCAATATGACGTTACGGAAGTCGGTCTTGCGCCCGTTATTATCCGTCAGGGTGCCATGGTCCATTATCTGTAAGAGCAAATTGAAGACATCAGGATGCGCCTTCTCAATTTCGTCCAGCAGCAAGACGCAATGAGGATGACGGTTAACCCCGTCTGTGAGTAAACCACCTTGGTCAAAACCAACATACCCTGGAGGAGCGCCAATCAAACGGGATGCCGTATGTCTCTCCATATATTCGGACATATCAAATCGCAATAATTCAACACCGAGAGACTCAGCTAGCTGTTTTGTGACTTCCGTCTTCCCGACACCAGTCGGACCGGCGAACAAAAATGAACCAATAGGTTTTTCGACAGATTTTAAACCAGCTCGAGCTAACTTGATTGCAGACGCAATGCTCTCGATCGCATCATCCTGACCAAAGACGGTCATTTTCAGGTTGCGTTCTAAATTAGACAATAAGGTTTTGTCGTCCTTATTCACTGTTTTGGCTGGAACTCGCGCAATTGATGCCACCACGCGCTCTACGTCACCCACGCCAATTGATTTTTTTCGGCGGCTTTCAGACTTTAACCTCTCGGCCGCACCGGCTTCATCAATGACATCAATGGCTTTATCCGGCAAATGGCGGTCGGTGATGTAACGGTCGGCTAATTCAGCCGCAGCCCGAAGAGCCTTGTCGGTATACTTCAAATGATGGTGGTCCTCAAATCGTGTTTTGAGGCCTTTTAAAATTCGATAGGTTTCATCGACCGACGGTTCGTTCACGTCTATTTTCTGGAAGCGACGGGTCAGCGCCGAATCTTTTTCAAATATGCCTCGGAATTCTTGGAAAGTGGTCGAGCCTATACAACGCAACTCCCCAGAACTGAGCATTGGCTTCAGTAAGTTGGAAGCATCCATAACGCCTCCAGACGCGGCACCTGCACCAATGATGGTGTGGATTTCATCGATAAAAAGAATGGCTTTATCGCGTTTTTTCAACTCAGCCAACAACCCTTTCAAGCGTTTCTCGAAATCACCTCGATACTTGGTTCCAGCCAACAAGGCGCCCAAATCCAACGAATAGACTTGCGCCCCCAGCATGATTTCCGGCACGTCTCCGTCAACTATGCGTTTCGCCAAACCTTCCGCTATTGCTGTTTTACCAACGCCAGTCTCGCCGACAAGCAATGGGTTGTTTTTACGTCGACGGGATAATATTTGCACAACACGATCCACTTCATAATCACGCCCGACCAGTGGATCGATACGGCCGTTGGCGGCAGCTTCGTTTAAATTGGTTGCAAAACTGTCCAGTGGATTGCCAGATGAGCTTTCCGCGCTGCCATCTTCCTGCATACTTTCCTGATGAAAATCCTGATGTTCAGGATCGTCTGACTGAACCTTGGAAATACCGTGTGCGATGAAATTGACCACATCAATGCGTGAAATACTTTGCTGTTTCAGGAAGTAAACCGCCTGGCTCTCCTGTTCAGAAAAAATGGCAACTAATACGTTGGCGCCAGTGACTTCTTTTTTGCCGGATGATTGCACGTGAAAAACGGCCCGTTGCAAAACCCGCTGAAAGCCAAGCGTTGGTTGCGTTTCCCGGTCTTCATCGTCAATTGGAATGAGTGGCGTAGTGGAATCTATGAATTCAATCAGATCCCGTCGCAACTGCGGTATGTCTGCCGCACAGGCGCTTAAAACATCCGCTGCAGCATGGTTATCTAACAGAGCTAGCAACAGGTGTTCAACGGTCATAAATTCATGCCGTTTTGCACGTGCTTCCTTAAATGCACTGTTAAGGGTCAACTCCAGATCTTTGCTCAGCATAATGACTCACCCTTCCTCACCGACTCTCGTCGTCAATTTCTTCAACTTCGCACAGCAGCGGATGCTGGTTTTCACGCGAATAATCGTTAACTAATGCTGCTTTGGTTTCGGCAATGTCTTTAGTATAGACGCCGCAAACACCTTTGCCTTGTGTATGCACCGCCAACATTACCTGGGTCGCTTTTTCGCGGTTCATGGCGAAAAACTGTTCCAGAATGTGAACCACGAACTCCATAGGAGTATAGTCGTCATTCATTAAAACCACCCGATATAATGAAGGGCGCTTCAGCTGGCTGAACCGCCACCCCGCTTTCATCCTCATGTGACGTTTGACCGTCATCCCCAAGTCTAGTTTCAAGTTTTGGGCCACATTCGTTGTTCATGGCTATTTCTTTTCTATGTGAGCGAAATGACATTATTGATAACTCAATTATCTAATACGAATATAATGGCTTCTAGATCGAATTTTTTAGAAGCGTGTGGCAATTGTAACGTCTACTCGATCATAAGTCGTATAATTGGGGTTGACTTGAAAGTTTCAACGGTATTCCATAGCACCACGTCGCGATTACGGAATTTTGTAATAAAGGCAGATTCTTCTCGATCGCACGCAGTTGTTGGCTTGGCGAATAGAGCTGTACGTTCTAGTCAGCAGTGTTTTTAGCATTAGAGGTCGTAAGGAGTCCGATATGCCAGTAGGGAAAGTAAAGTGGTTCAACAATGCCAAGGGTTTTGGCTTCATCGTTTGTGATGACCACAAAGAAGACTTGTTTGCACATTTTTCCTCTATTCAGATGGAAGGGTATAAAACACTGAAAGCTGGCCAGGATGTCGAGTTCGAGACAGTAAAATCAGAACGAGGCATTCATGCAGTCAACATTCAGGTGGTTGGAGCAACCGAGTTAGCATCAACAGAAACGGCAATACCTGCCGCTGTCAAAGAACCTTCCTGAGGACTTTGCCCCCGTAAAAAAGCCCGGTTTCCGGGCTTTTTGCGTTTTTGGGGTGAGCACCAGCGGTGCTCTCCTCGCTTATTTCAAGCTTGCCAATAAATTGTTCAATGTTGGGCTGGGGCGCATTGCTGCAGTGGCCAATTTGCTTGACGGTCGGTAGTAACCATCAATATCGATTGGCTGCCCCTGAACTTCGTTCAGTTCATTAACAATTGCCGATTCATTAGCGGCCAGTTTTTTCGCCAGCTCTGCAAATTTGGCAGCCAGTTCACTGTCATCCGTTTGCGAAGCTAATGCTTCTGCCCAATACATAGCGAGATAGAAGTGACTACCACGGTTATCGAGCTCTCCCGCACGACGTGACGGGCTCTTATTCTCTTCGAGGAACTTAGCCGTTGCCTGATCCAATGTAACCGCCAATACTTGCGCTTTTGGATTGCTGAACGTCTTTGCCAGATGCTCAAGAGAAACAGCTAAAGCCAGGAATTCACCAAGAGAGTCCCATCGCAGATGATTCTCTTCATTAAATTGCTGCACATGCTTTGGCGCTGAACCACCCGCACCCGTTTCGAACAAGCCCCCGCCTGCCATCAATGGAACGATGGACAACATCTTGGCGGAAGTACCAAGTTCCAGAATCGGGAAAAGATCCGTTAAATAATCGCGCAGAACATTTCCTGTCACAGAAATGGTGTTCTCACCGTTTTTCATGCGGGACAAAGAATACTTGGTGGCTTCCACTGGATTCATGATCAGCAATTCCAGACCTTCAGTATCGTGGTCCTTCAGGCACTGATTTACCTTCTTAATTAACTGACTGTCATGTGCCCGGTTCTCGTCGAGCCAGAAGACCGTTGGCCAGCCGGTATCGCGTGCACGTGATACAGCCAGTTTTACCCAGTCCTGAATCGGCGCATCTTTAACCTGGCACATACGGAAGATGTCCCCTGCTTCGACGGGTTGCTCTAATAAAACGTTACCAGCGTCAGAAATAACTTTAACGGTTCCTGCAGAGGCGACTTCAAATGTTTTGTCGTGCGAACCATATTCTTCAGCTTTTTGCGCCATCAGACCAACATTAGGCACTGTGCCCATGGTGCGCGGATCGAAAGCGCCATTTTCTTTACAGAATTCAATGGTGGCTTGATAAACGCCAGCGTAGCTGCGATCAGGAATGACAGCTTTCGCATCTTTGGGTTGACCATCTGGTCCCCACATCTGGCCAGACGTGCGAATCATGGCTGGCATGGACGCATCAATAATGACATCGCTGGGCACATGGAGGTTGGTAATACCTTTGTCAGAATTGACCATGGCCAACTCCGGTGATTTGGCGTAAATCGCTTCGATATCAGCTTTGATTTCCGCTTGCTTATCGGCGGGCAGCTGCTCAAGCTTGGCATAAAGGTCGCCAATACCATTATTCACATCAACACCGAGAGGTGCCAACGTGTCCGCATGTTTTTCGAACACATCTGCATAGAAAACAGAGACGACATGACCAAAGATAATAGGGTCGCTGACTTTCATCATCGTTGCTTTCATGTGCAAAGAGAACAAAACGCCCTGCTGTTTTGCTTCGGCGATCTGCTCTGCAATAAACGCGCGCAGTGCTTTAACACTGAAAACAGCTGAGTCGATTACTTCGCCGGCAACCAATGGCGCAAACGGCTTCAGTAACTCAATTGCCCCATCTGTTTTGTGCAGCTCAATTTTGAATTGACCATCGGCCTCAACCACCGTAGATGTTTCAGATCCGTAAAAATCGCCTTCAGTCAGGCTGGAAACGTGTGATTTTGAGTCTTTTGACCAGGCACCCATGCTGTGCGGGTTGTTGCGCGCATATTGCTTGACCGCTCCTGGTGCACGGCGATCCGAATTTCCTTCACGTAGAACAGGATTAACGGCGCTGCCTTTGATTTTGTCATAACGTGACTTAACTTCACGCTCTTCATCCGTGGCGGGATCAGGGTTGTAGTCCGGTAATTTATAGCCTTTTGCCTGTAACTCTTTAATTGCGGCGATCAATTGAGGAACCGAAGCACTGATGTTTGGCAGTTTTATGATGTTGGCGTCTGGCTGTTTTGCTAATTCACCTAACTCTGTCAAAGCATCTGAAATGCGCTGTTCTTCGGTCAGATACTCAGGGAAGTTGGCGATGATCCGGCCAGACAACGAAATATCACGAGTCTCGACCGCTACATCAGCTACTTTGGTAAAGGCTTCAACAATCGGTAACAAGGAATAAGTGGCCAGCGCGGGCGCCTCATCGGTTTCCGTGTAGATGATTTTAGCTTTTTTATCAGTCATAGAAATTCCTAGGTTAAAGAGGAAATTGCAGACAACTCTCCCTGCCTGCAAATACGGACGCAAAAATTCGGGGCAGAATAATACCAGTTGTAACGTCGAATGTAATTGAACTTTAGGATAAAAGTTACCACCATAACCGCTCTATTCAGGGGAAATCAGGCCATGTCTCGCTATTTGCTTTTCAACAAGCCTTATCAGGTTTTAACCCAGTTTACCGACCCAGATGGGCGCAAAACTCTGGCGGATTATATTTCTGTGTCGGACGTCTACAGCGCTGGTCGACTGGATTACGACTCCGAGGGCTTGTTGATATTAACCGACGACGGTCAGCTGATTCACAGCCTGATGGACCCCAAATTTAAGATGCCAAAAACCTATTATGCGCAGGTTGAGGGCATCCCTGAAGATCAGTCGCTCGCACAAATGCGTCAAGGCCTCCAACTAAAGGATGGTCCAACACGACCCTGTCAAGTAAGCGTTATTGAGCCACCGGAAGAGCTTTGGGCGCGAACGCCGCCCATACGAGAGCGGAAAGAGATACCGACCACCTGGCTTGCCATAACTATTACCGAAGGCAGAAACCGGCAGGTACGACGGATGACGGCGGCGATTGGCCACCCAACTTTGCGCTTAGTGCGTTGGAATATCGGTGAAATCGCCGTGAATGGCTTGCTGCCGGGAACCTACCAGGAAGTGGATTTGTGCTATTTGCAAGATCGGGGGGTTAAAGTCCGCCCAAAAAAAAGCAGCCCCAAGGCTGCTTCTGTGTCTGCTGTTAAACGACCGGGTCAACGTCCGCTTCGTAGTCGACGTCCTCGAAACCAAAGCCGAAGAGCTTGAAAAACTCGGCCTGATAGCCGGCAAAATCGGTTAACTCGTCAAGATTATCGGTTGTCACCTGAGTCCAGATTTCGGCAACTTTTTCCTGCACATTGGCTGCCAGTTCGTTGTCTTCCATACGAATGCGGCCAACATTGTCTAGATTTAAATCTGAAGCTGAATACAGCTGCTCAGTAAACAAACCAAATATCTGTTCGATACACCCTTCGTGTGTACCCTGCTCTTTCATGACCTTGTACAACGCAGAGATATACAATGGCATAACGGGAATCGCGGAGCTGGATTGCGTCACCAGTGCCTTCAATACCGAAACGAATGAAGCCCCATGGAGTGCGCCAGCCAACTTCTGATTAATCTCTTTCGATGCACGATCCAGGTCTTCTTTGGCTTTACCAATAGTCGCGCCACCGTAGATAGGCCAGGTTAATTCTTTACCAATATAGGTGTAGGCTGTGGTTTTAACGCCTTCTGCCAATACGTCAGCTTGCATCAGTGCGTCTATCCACATTTCCCAGTCTTCCCCACCCATCACCTTAACGGTATTGAAGATTTCCTCTTCAGATGCGGGTTCTAAGGTAATTTCTGATACTTCACGAGTGTCCGTGTTCAGGTTCTTACGGGTAACCGATTGTCCAATAGGCTTTAGTGTTGATGAGTATACCTCACCAGAAACTGGGTCTTTGCGACGAGGGGCACCCAGGGAGTAAACAATCAGATCGACTTTACCCATGTTTTCTTTGATCTTGGCAATAACCTGATCTTTCGCTTCTGCGGAGAACGCATCGGTATTCAGCGATTCGGCATACAGCCCTTCTGCTTTGGCTGCTTTTTCAAGGGCTACGGTGTTATACCAACCGGCTGAGGCAGTGCGACGCTCCGATGGTTCTTTCTCGAACATAACCCCCAGTGTGTTTGCCTTACACCCGAACGCAGCGGTGATGCGTGAAGCCAAACCATAACCATTCGAACAACCAATGACGAGTACGTTTTTGGGGCCTTCCTGAGTCGTTGTTTTCGTTTTTACGTAATCAATCTGCTCCTGAACATGCTTGGCACACCCGGTTGGATGAGCGGTTGTACAGATAAATCCTCGAACTTTAGGTTTAATGACCATGCAGGCTTTCCTTTAATTAAACTGATAATACTGACCCAAAAGGCTCGTAATTACTGGTAGTTTAAAGGAGTTTAGGCTGACAATTTACCCTTACGATGCATAAGACTTGTGAATCCTGTGAAAAATTGGCGTTCAATTGTGCAATCATCTTAGAATTATCCACTTTTAAGACTATGGTGCTTTTAATGTCTTACCCTCACCTCGTTGTCGCCGTTGTTTGTGTTGAGGACGGCAAAATGTTGATGGTTAAAGAAGTCGACAATAATCTTCATTGCTGGAATCAGCCTGCCGGTCATGTTGAGGTCGGTGAATCACTCGAACAGGCTGCCGTTCGTGAAGCCTTGGAGGAAACAGGCTATCGAGTTGAGCTACTCGGGCTGCACGGCATATACCAGGGTGTTCATAAGGAATCTGGTACGCACTACGTTCGTATTTGTTTCCGTGCGAGGGCAGCTGAAAAAACAGACCAGGCACTGGATGCTGACATTCTGGAAGCGCAATGGCTTCAGTTAGATGATTTGCGAGCCAATAAGTACCCTTTGCGCAGTGAATTAGCCCGTCAGACCCTTGAAGATCTTGCAAACGAGCCCATTGTGCCACTGTCTTTAATCAATGAGTTTTTCTCCGGAGTTACGCAATGAATGCCAATGCCCAGACCAAAGTCATCGTCGGAATGTCTGGTGGCGTTGACTCGTCAGTCACCGCGGCACTATTGCTGGAACAGGGATATCAGGTCGAAGGCCTGTTTATGAAAAACTGGGATGAAGACGATGGCACGGAATACTGCACTGCCAAAGAGGATCTTGCCGATGCTCAAGCCGTTGCCGATCGGCTCGGTATTAAACTCCATAAGGCCAATTTTGCCGCAGAATACTGGGATAATGTGTTTGAATATTTTCTCGAGGAATATAAAGCTGGTCGAACGCCTAATCCGGACATTCTATGCAACCGAGAGATCAAATTTAAGGCATTTCTAGAGTATGCATTGATGTTGGGGGCCGATAAGATCGCCACTGGCCATTATGCCCGAACCGAGTTTCAAGGCGACAAAGCTGTGTTATTGCGTGGCTTGGATAGCAATAAAGATCAAACTTACTTCCTGCATGCCGTCAGTCATGTTCAATTTTCTAAGACACTGTTCCCCATTGGAAATTTAGAAAAGCCAGTGGTCAGGGCAATTGCTGAGAAATACGACTTAGCCACCGCGAAAAAGAAAGACAGTACCGGTATTTGCTTTATCGGCGAACGGCGTTTTGCCGACTTTCTGAAGCAATATTTGCCTGCTCAACCCGGTAAAATCCTGACCGAAGCGGGAGAAGTGTTAGGCGATCATCAAGGATTAATGTATTACACCATTGGCCAGCGGCAGGGCTTGGGCATAGGTGGTACCCGCCACGGTGAAGCCCCGTGGTTTGTTGCAAAAAAAGATCTCGAAAATAATCAGTTAATCGTTGTACAAGGCACTGACCATACTTCGCTTTTTACCCAGCATTTGTACTTGGATAACATCTACTGGGTAGACGAAACTGGACCGCAATCCCCGATTCAACTCACTTGTAAACACCGCTACCGGCAGCCGGACCAGGATTGCACCCTGACAAAGCTCGAGTCCGGTGGTTATCGGGTCGATTTCGCTCTCCCTCAGCGCGCCATTACGCCGGGCCAATCTGCTGTATTTTATTCAGGAGACCTTTGCCTTGGTGGAGGCGTGATCGAACGGACTTGGAATGAGGCTGAGAAATAACAACATGACTCCCCTAGAAAAACAAACGCTGGCACTCGCGGGTATATTTCAGTCCGCCATATTGGTCGATGAACTGGCTAAAACCGGGCAGATTGATCGCGAATCCCTGGAAAACGCCATTAGGTCCATCCTGACGCTGAAACCAAAATCCTTTGAAGATGTGTTTAATGGTCGTGAAACCCTTAAAACAGGGTTAAAAACGCTAGAAAGCGCGCTCGCTCAAAACGGACGAGGGGTCAGCCGTGAAGTATTACAGTATTCCATGGCAATCATTGCCGTTCAGCAGAAAATGGAGAAACGACCAGATCTGACGGACGCTCTGTCAAAAGAACTGGATAGAGCCGTCAGCCAGCATGAGTACTTCAGTGACTTTCTACACGAATCGGTCATCGCATCGACCGCGCGCTGTTATCAGAACAGTGTCAGTCAGTTGAATTTTCGAATACGTGTGACCGGCAACCCAACGCATTTGCAGAACCCAAAAGTTGCCGAGAAAGTGCGTGCTGTGTTGTTGTTTGGTGTACGGTGCGCGCTACTTTGGCGCCAGTCCGGCGGACGGCGCTGGCATTTCATGCTGAATCGGAAAAAACTAAAACATTCTGCACACCAGCTCTTGGACGTAGCCTAAATTTTGTAATCCGGTATAATCGCCGCGCTTTAAAGTCGGCTAAAACACAGGCAGATACTCTATGGAACTTTCAGGTCTTACCGCAATCTCCCCTATTGACGGACGTTACGGTAGCAAAACCGCAGATTTGCGTGAATATTTCAGTGAATTCGGATTAATCCGATTTCGAGTTGAAGTTGAGGTCAGGTGGCTTCAGCAGCTCGCAGCGCACGAAGGAATTCCTGAATGTCCTGCTTTGTCTGACTCAGGCGTCGCCTTTCTGGACAAACTCGTAGAAGAATTTTCTGTCGCCGATGCTCAAGCCATCAAAAAAATCGAAGCAACAACAAATCACGATGTCAAAGCGGTCGAATACTTTCTAAAGGACAAACTCAATCAGAATGAAGAGCTCAAAGGTTGTTTGGAGTTTGTTCATTTTGCCTGTACATCAGAAGACATTAATAATCTCTCTCATGCACTGATGCTTAAAAATGGCATGGAAAATGTGATTATTCCTGCACTGAAATCGGTCGCCAGTGCTATTAAAGCCCACGCATTGGAACTTGCCGACATCCCGATGCTCAGCCGTACACACGGCCAGACCGCTTCTCCAACAACGGTCGGTAAAGAGTTTGCGAATGTCGTGTACCGTCTGGAGCGTCAGATTGCACAAATCGAACGTTGCGAATATCTAGGAAAAATAAACGGTGCTGTGGGTAACTATAACGCGCATTTGGCTACCTATCCGGACTTAGACTGGGAACAGAATGCCGAGTCTTTCGTTAATACACTGGGACTCGACTGGAACCCCTATACCACGCAAATTGAACCTCATGACTATATCGCGGAACTGTTTGACGCCATAGCACGCTTTAATACTATTTTGATCGATTTCGATCGCGACGTTTGGGGTTACATTTCTCAGGGATACTTCAAGCAGAAGACCATTGCCGGTGAAGTTGGCAGTTCCACCATGCCACATAAGGTGAACCCTATCGATTTCGAAAACTCCGAAGGTAACCTGGGTATTGCTAATGCAGTTTTGGCGCATCTTGGGACTAAATTACCGATCTCTCGTTGGCAAAGAGACCTGACTGACTCTACGGTATTGCGTTCGATGGGTGTTGGTCTGGCGCATTCCTTAATTGCTTACCAGGCATCTTTGAAGGGTATTGGTAAGTTGGAAGTTAACAAGGCCCGCTTGGCGGAAGACCTCGATAACGCTTGGGAAGTAATGGCCGAAGCGATTCAAACCGTTATGCGCCGTTACGCGATCGAAGAGCCTTATGAGAAGTTAAAAGCATTTACTCGTGGCAAGGCGATTACGCAACCCATGATGGTTGATTTTGTTAAACAACTTGATTTGCCGGAACAAGCAAAACAGGAACTGCTGGAGATGACACCCGCTTCTTATATTGGAAATGCCATTGCACAAGCCAAGCGTATCTAAAGACTCAACTCAAAACTGAGAGTTCTTGATAAAGCCGGATATTATTCCGGCTTTTCTTTGCCAACCACTATTGAGAACGACGAACTCTGCTAAACTAAGCCAACATTAACACTGGTTGAGGTGTCGCAGTGAAAGACGCAACAAATCCGTTTAATTCTGAAGAATTCCTCGCGCAGTATTGGCAGCAAAGTCCCTTATTGATTCGTAATGCCTTACCTATGGCTGACATTATCAGTGCGGACGATTTAGCGAGCCTGGCACTCGAAAATGAAGTTGAGTCGCGCATCATCACCAAACATCCCAGTCTTGACGAATGGCATCTGAAACACGGACCGTTTTCTGAACAGGATTTTGCCGAGCTGCCCGAAGAAAACTGGACTCTATTGGTACAGGCGGTAGACCATTGGATTCCCGAGGTACGATCATTACTAAAGCAGTTTAGTTTTTTGCCGCAGTGGCGAATTGACGACATCATGATTTCGTTTGCAGCACCAGGAGGTGGTGTTGGCCCGCATTTTGACCAATACGATGTCTTTTTGATTCAACTAGAGGGTCAGCGTGAATGGAAGACGGGGCAGCTCTGTAATGAAGATTCCGATCTGGCTGACCAAACTCCGGTTAAAATATTGACTGATTTCGAAGAACAGGAAAGTTGGGTCATGGCACCAGGTGATGTTCTGTATTTACCTCCGGCCTTGGCTCACTGGGGCACATCGATCGATCAATCATTGACCATTTCAGTCGGATTCAGGGCGCCTGCAGATAGCGAATTCATCAGTGATTTTGGTCATTTTTTATCGTCTGCCGTTAGCGATTTCGCGCGATACAGCGATCCCGGCATATCAAACCGAAGCGACAGCCCACATGAGTTTATGGATACCGATATTCAACGGCTGCAATCCATATTGCGAACATATGCCGATAATACCGAATTACTGACAACCTGGTTTGGTCAGTACATGACTGAACCAAAATACGATGATGCTGGTGTAGAAACCGGTAATTGGACGTTCGGTGCATTTAAAAATCATTGGCAAAAGCACGAGTTAATTCGTAACCCATCCAGCCGAATGGCATTTAAAAATACTCAACTGTTTGTGGATGGACAGTGCCTATTAACGTCATTGCCCGCAGCCGTGCTGCATTGGGTTTGTGACACCGAACTGCTGACGCATGATGGTCTACCCTCAAGCCAAGGCAAAGAGGTAGAACAGTTAATGTGGTCACTTTTAAATGCAGGCGCGGTGTTCTTTGAAGATTAAACGCTTTTTAATTTACTGTGGTTTGTTGATGTCACCATTGGCGATATCTAAAAACCTGTTCATTTATACTTCACCGACTGGTGAACGTGTAGTGACTGATCGTCCTATTAATCTTCAAGGGTACGAACTGGAGGACAATAATTTAAATGCGCAGGCCGCGGGCCTTTCACTGCGTTATCAAGACAGCGCTCATAACCGAAGTCTGATTGACAGGCACATTAAGAACGCAGCCTATCTGTATGAAATTGATTCGGCGCTGATCAAAGCCGTTATTCGCCAGGAGAGCGCTTTTAAAATAGACGCGAAATCGCGAAAAGGCGCCATGGGATTGATGCAGTTAATGCCAGACACTGCTAAGCAATATAAAGTCAGCGATATTCTGGATCCAAAACAAAATATCTACGCCGGCACGGCTCATTTGAGGTATTTAATGCGTCGTTATAATGATTTGCCTTTGGCATTGGCCGCATATAACGCCGGTGAAGGTGCGGTACGCAGATACAACGGAATACCGCCCTACCCTGAAACACAAAACTATGTGCGCAGTGTGCTGAATTGGTACAACGAATTTCGTGTGAATTAGCGGGGGTAAGGACAGTCGGGTAAGGTTTTACGGCTGAGTTTCAGTGTACGGTTTCTTCTTGAGGCGCTATAGGGTCTTCAACACTGGCGTCCTCGACAAAACTGGCCGCCTGAACACCGGCACCGATCATCGCTCGGGCGACGTCCACCACCTGACCCTGAAGCAAACTTTCTGCTTCGGGTGAAAACTCTATGCGGACTAACGGAGCTTCATTTTCTTCAGAACTTTGCAGTGCAAAAGATCCGTCACTTAATTGCACAATTTCCCAATACTTTGTCATCACTACCTCATTAATATTGATTATTGAGCTCTCTGGTCCTATCCAGAAATTCTGTAAAGGCGTCCAACCATTGTCGATATTGCGTTATGTGGCTGCTTTCAATAAGTGTTGCATCGATTCGTTGCGTTGTCGGATCCGCTTTTGGTCGGACATTAGCCAGTTCAAACAGGTTTTGTCGGCTAAGCCGCCATTGTTGAAGCCAATGCCCCGGCTGTTGCAAACCTACTTGTATCTCCCGAATGGACCCGTGGGTAATCGCCGCTTCTTGAATCTGTTGGTCAAAACTGAGGCTCAACTCACTAACGGCTGAGCGTTCCGTGACTTCGTCGACAACCGCTAACAGCAGTTTTTCGAAAAGCAACACGTAGGCCGCAATGGCAGTCTCTTGAGCCTCTGGGGTCGATTCTTCGAGCCACTTAAGCTGCTGAGACGCCATAAAGCGAATCTGATTGGTTATGGACACTCGATTCATCAGTAAGTAATTCTGAAACCCAAATGAAAGGTGGAATCGACATCGTCATACGCATCAGCAACATAGGTACCACGTACTATATGATAACCAACGAACGCGCGTGCCTGAGGCAAAACCTTATAACTGATGCGAGCCACACCATCATAAACTTCTGTCAGATCGCCGAAGCTTAAAATGCTCGGTGCAATGTAAGCTTGGCCTTCAACACCCAATCCATTCATAAAATCTGGTTGCCAGCGCAAAAAACCACCCACGCCGAGAGCTACATCGAAATCGGAGACTTCCGTTGATAGCATTTGCCCTTTGAAACCAACGCCGCCGATGAGTTCTTTATTGGCCATGGTGGCATCAACCGCATTGAAACCCACCGACAACGACCAGTTGCCAGTTTCCTCTGAATAAAGAACGCCGGTAGAAAAATGCGCGCCAGTCCCCACCAAGACCGCATCATGTTCCAATCTGACGGACGTGTTTGACAGAGAAAAGTCGACTGCACCGCCAGCAAAACTGCCGCCCGCAACCGAAGCTGCTACAGCAGCAACAATAGCTTTTTTAATGTTCATGGTAACTCTCCAAAGTTTGCGCCATTGTAGCGAAAGCTGACGCTCAGTGCATTGGCCATTGAAGCCGAGGCTGCAACAAAAAAGGCCACCAACGTGGCCTTTGCGAGTGGGAACTGCACTTATGCCATCATTTCCAATAACAATTTGTTAAGGCGAGACACAAAGCCAGCGGCATCCTTCAATTGGCTGCCCTCGGCCAATCGTGCTTGTTCAAGCAGAATATTGGCTAAATCCGCAAAACGGTCTTCGCTCTGTTCTGTTTCAAGACGTTCAACTAACGGGTGCTCTGGGTTTAATTCCAATATTGGCTTTGAATCCGGAACGGCCTGCCCCGCAGCTTCCATAATACGGCGCATTTGGGCGCCCATGTCATTGTCACCGACAACGATACAGGCAGGTGATTCCACCAAACGTGACGTCATGCGCACATCTTCCACTTCATCTGTGAAAAGTGTCTTAATGCGTTCTAATAGTGGTTTGTGTTCTTCATTTGCCGCTTCTGACGCTTTCTTTTCTTCTTCTGTTTCGATATCGCCCAGATCCAAACCACCGCGCGCGACATCAACAAATTGCTTGCCGTCGAAGTCTTGCAAATATCCCATCAGCCATTCATCAATGCGATCTGACAACAACAGCACCTCAATCCCTTTTTTACGGAATACTTCAAGGTGTGGGCTGTTTTTGGCGGTTTGATGGTTATCTGCACAGACATAATAAATCTTTTCCTGACCTTCATTCATGCGGCTCAGGTAGTCCGCCAACGATACGGTTTGAGATGCGTCACCCGTATGGCTGGAAGCGAATCGAAGCAATTTGGCTACTTTTTCTTTATTGGCGAAATCTTCAGCCGGGCCTTCCTTTAACACCTGGCCAAATTCATTCCAGAACCCTTGATACTCTTCTGGCTGCTTTTTCGCCATTTTGTCCAGCATATCTAATACGCGTTTAACCAGCGCTTGCTTAATGCTGTCGATCGTGGAATCACTTTGTAAGATTTCTCGGCTGACATTAAGGGGAAGGTCATTTGAATCCACAATACCCTTTACAAAGCGTAAGTACAGCGGCAAAAACTGTTCAACGTCGTCCATAATAAAGACGCGGTTAACGTATAATTTCAGACCGCGTACGCGCTCGCGATTCCACATATCAAATGGGGCTTTTTTAGGAACATACAGCAACGAGGTATAATCCAGCTTGCCTTCTACCTTGTTGTGGCTCCAGACGGCTGCGTCACCAAAGTCGTGTGAAATGTGGTGATATAGCTCCTGATATTCTTCATCTTTGATTTCGCTTTTTGGGCGGGTCCACAGTGCTTTGGCACTGTTGACGTTTTCCCAGCTTGGTTCAACGTCCGAAGCTTTTTCATCGTCGGTTGAAGCAGGTGTTTCCTCTAGCATCTGTACCGGTACAGAGATGTGGTCTGAATATTTCTTAATCAGATTGCGCAAGCGCCAGCTGTCCGCAAACTCACTTTCTTCTGATTTCAAGTGCAGCACGATTTTGGTGCCGCGTTCGGGTAGTTCAACATCGGTAATACTGAACTCACCCTCGCCTTCACTGTGCCAGTGCACGCCTTCCTGAGCAGATAAACCGGCTTTTCGGGTATAAACATCAACAGCCTTGGCGACAATAAATGAGGAATAGAAACCGACACCGAACTGCCCAATCAACTGGCTGTCTTTGCGTTCATCACCGGTCAGGTTGTTCAAAAACTCAGACGTTCCGGATTTAGCAATGGTACCCAAATGCTGAACCACATCTTCACGGCTCATACCAACACCGTTGTCTTCAATGATGACCGTTTTAGCGTCCTTATCGACACTGATCCGAACTCGCAAATCCGATTTCTCACCTAACAGAGAATCGTCTTTCAGCGCCAGAAAGCGTAACTTATCACAAGCATCTGACGCGTTAGATACCAACTCACGCAGAAAGATTTCTTTATTTGAATATAAAGAATGAATCATTAAGTGAAGCAGTTGTTTTACTTCCGTTTGAAAACTCATTGATTCTTGCTTTGTTTCAGACATGGTGCCTCTCAGATTAGTATTTCCAGTTAACCACGCTCTAAATGGGGATATTGCATTTGTTTTCAAGGGCTTAAATAGAGCTTGGCGTAAACAACAACATCTATCTCGAGCCCATCGCAATAAGATATTAGGGCCTTTAAGGAATGCTCAATTGGCGTATAGAGAGATGTTTTCATCACAGCTTTGACATTTGCAGCTGTGAAACCGTTGCAACATACGGCAAACTACGAGCTACAAAAAAACACAATAAATTCGGGAAGGAACCATGACCGTTGTAAACCCACTCTTACCGGTAAAGAAACGCGAAATCTTTGGTTGGGCCATGTATGACTTTGCCAACAGCAGCTATACCACCGTGGTTGTCACATTTGTCTACTCCGCTTTTTTTGTGTCTTACATCGTTCCGCCCGAGTTGGCGCACTTTAAAAACACGTTTTGGTCTATTGCCGTTGCGTTGTCTACCGCTCTTGCGATTATCCTGGCGCCCTTAGTGGGTGTGTTATGCGACTACAGTGGCAAGAAAAAGAAATACCTGGCTTGGTGTACGATGACCTCAGTTGGTGCGACATTGGGGCTTTTCCTGGTAAATCCCGGTCAGGTATGGATAGGTTTGACGCTTCTCGTGCTTAGCAACACCGCATGGATGCTATCCGAATCCTTTATTGCCAGTTTTTTGACTGATTTATCCGATAAGAGCAACATGGGTAAAATTTCTGGTATTGGCTGGGGAATTGGGTATATCGGTGGGTTGTTAAGCTTAATTCTGATGAAATTTATCATCACTGCAGATGCTGGCGAAAATTCGAGCGACTTCATCGATCAGAACCAACTCTCCATGCTTATTATTGCCCTCTTCTATTTTTTAGGCGCCCTGCCAACCTTCTTGTTGGTAAAAGAACGAGGTGTTGCTAGGGAAGGCTTTGAAAAAGCAAACTTCAAAACACTGCTTAGAGCTGCCTTTACTCGCTTGTCGGCAATGAAGCAGATAATTGGTGAGTATCCTATTCTGTTTAAATTCTTTCTTGCGTTTACAGCCTACAGCGCAGGTGTCGCGGTCGTCGTAAAGTTTTTTGGTATCTATACCCAACAAGAAGTAGGCATAACAGGCGGCGATTACGTTTTAATTGGCATTATATTGCAGGTTAGTGCGGCATTGGGTGCCGTATGTTTTGGTTTCATTGAAGATAAAATTGGCTCAAAGAATACTGTTTTAGTGTCAATTATGTGGTGGATTGTCGGCATACTTGGCATATATTTCATTAAGGTCCTGGTTAGTCTCTCCCATCTTGATATCAAATTGATGTATACCATTGTTTCGTTCATTGCAGGGAGCGCTTTAGGTGCCACGCAATCGGCCAGCAGAGCCATCGTCGGACAACTTGCGAAACCCCAGGACTCCGCTCTATTGTTTGGTCTGTGGGGTACTTTCGGGCGCTTTGCGATCATTATCGGAATGACGTTTGGCCCCATCAGCGACTTACTCAGCCGGCAGACAGCCCTTCTCTTCATCTTGGTGTATTTTATCGTTGGAGCCTTAATGCTCCTGCCAATTCAAATTAATAAAGGCATTCAAGAAAACGTCAACTAAGTGTAGGCATGACTTCTGACCTTCGGCTTTTCCTTGAAAAGTCGTAGGTTTCTGACCATTATCCAATGACATCGATAGAACAATGGCTTGGTATGATCAGAAATATTCAATACTCAATACTACAAAGACCCGCTTGGCAGCGCTATCTCATTGTAGCGGCAACCTTTGTAATCGCGTTGTCCCTTTTCTGGATTGGTCTCATTTTCTTCATTGGATTTGCGGTTTTGGCGTTAGTGGTGGCCTTCATTAACCGGGTAAAATACAAATTGACCGGCCGACCCTTGTTCAAAGGTCCACAGCATTTTCATCGATATCAGTCTCAGTTCAATCAATCTGGCCAAGCCAAACATCAGGGCCAGGTGATTGAAGGAGAAGTGATCAAGTCTGACCAATCAACAAAAAATAGCGAATGATCAAAAAATGGCGACCGATGGTCGCCATTTCTAATTTCACTAATTGGAATGTTACCAGCCAGTCACTTCTTTCAAAGCGTCACCAATCTGAGCCAGTGACCGTACGGTTTTAACGCCAGCATCTTCCAGCGCAGCGAATTTTTCATCCGCTGTGCCCTTACCACCAGAAATGATGGCACCGGCATGACCCATGCGCTTACCAGGAGGCGCTGTAACACCAGCAATGTAAGACACGACAGGCTTGGTTACATTGGCTTTGATGAAAGCAGCTGCTTCTTCTTCAGCGGTACCACCAATTTCACCAATCATGACGATTGCTTCTGTGGCTGGATCTTCTTGGAACATTTTCAGAACGTCAATGAAGTTTGAACCTGGAATAGGATCACCACCGATACCGACACAGGTAGACTGTCCAAAACCATGATCGGTCGTTTGCTTAACCGCTTCATACGTTAAAGTACCAGAGCGAGAAACAATACCGACTTTACCTGGTTTGTGAATATGACCAGGCATAATGCCAATCTTACATTCACCCGGCGTAATAACACCTGGACAGTTTGGTCCTACCATACGTACACCTTTACGATCGACAAACTCTTTTGCTTCGAGCATGTCCAACGTTGGAATACCTTCGGTAATACAAACAATCAGTTCCAAACCGGCATCGGCTGCTTCGCAGATTGCATCCTTACAGAATGGTGCTGGTACATAAATGACGGTCGCCGTCGCGCCCGTTGCTTCGACCGCTTCGCGCACGGTATTGAAAACAGGCAGACCCAGGTGAGTGGTACCGCCTTTACCTGGCGAAACACCACCAACCATTTGCGTTCCGTATTCAATGGCCTGTTCACTGTGGAACGTACCTTGAGAACCGGTAAAACCCTGACAGATAACTTTTGTATTTTTATCGATTAAAACGCTCATGCTGCGCCTCCTGCTGCTGCTACAACTTTCTCAGCACCTTCGGTTAATGAGCTTGCAGCGATAATATTTAGACCACTTTCAGCCAGTTTTTTAGAACCCAGTTCAGCGTTGTTTCCTTCAAGGCGTACAACAACCGGCACTTTTACACCGACTTCTTCAACCGCACCGATAATACCTTCCGCAATCATGTCGCAACGTACAATGCCGCCGAAAATATTAACAAATACAGCTTTGACATTGTCATCAGACAAGATGATTTTGAATGCTTCAGCAACGCGCTCTTTGGTTGCACCACCACCTACATCCAAGAAGTTCGCTGGAGAACCACCGTGCAGGTTGACGATATCCATGGTACCCATGGCCAAACCAGCACCATTAACCATGCAACCGATGTTGCCGTCTAATGCCACATAGTTTAATTCCCACTCAGCGGCTTCTGACTCGCGAGCGTCTTCCTGTGACGGGTCGCGCATGGCCTGCAGATCTTTGTGGCGGTACAACGCGTTGCTGTCGATACCAAGTTTGGCATCCAAGCAATGCAGGTTACCTTCGTCTGTAATAACCAATGGATTGATTTCAATTAACGCCAGATCTTTATCCACAAACAATTGTGCCAGACCCAGGAATATCTTAGTGAACTGCTTAATCTGGTCGCCCTGCAGGCCGAGTTTAAACGCAAGTTCACGCGCCTGGTATGGCTGTGCACCCACCAATGGATCGATCTCTGCTTTCAAGATTTTTTCTGGCGTTTCTTCTGCGACTGTTTCAATCTCAACGCCGCCTTCAGTAGAAGCCATGAACACGATACGTCGAGTGGCGCGGTCTACAACAGCCCCCAGATACAGCTCATTGGCGATATCCGTGCACGATTCAACCAAAATCTTGCTGACCGGTTGACCTTTCTCGTCTGTCTGGAAAGTTACCAGATTTTTTCCAAGCCAGTTGGCGGCAAATTCTTTCGCTTCGTCAACTGATTTTACCAGCTTCACACCGCCAGCTTTACCACGCCCCCCAGCATGCACCTGAGTTTTAACAACCCACATGTCTCCAGGAATTTTACTGATCGCTTCAGCCACTTCTTCTGGAGTGTCACAAGCGTACCCTTCAGATACGGGCAAGCCGTACTGTTTGAAAAGTTGTTTACCTTGATATTCGTGAAGGTTCATTGTCTTTCCGTCTTTATTATGTTGGAGCGTCGGACGAATTTGTTTTTGGTATTAGTTTCTGTCTTGCTGCCACGGGCTAGTTAATAAAAAAGAACGGCAAATGCCGTTCTTTTCACTTGTTATCAATTAACGCTTTTTACGATTCATTTTATGAATTGCCATGTTATCTACGGCTAACGCAGCTTCATGCACGGCTTCAGAAAGCGTTGGGTGCGCAAAACAGGTTAGCTGCAAATCTTCAGCGCTGGATGCGAACTCAAGTGCAATAACGCCTTGAGCGATCATTTCAGAGGCACCCAAGCCAAAAATGTGCATACCCAAAACACGATCAGTTTTAGCATCGGCCAAAATTTTAACCTGACCGGTAGTGTCACCAGCGGCCATTGCACGACCAATTGCAGCAAATGGGAAAGCACCTGCTTTATAATCAACACCGTCCGCTTTCAATTCTTCCTCAGTCTTGCCTACCCAAGCGATTTCTGGGTGGGTGTAAATGACATTTGGAATCGCGTCGTAGTTCATCTGTGCATTGTGACCGGCAATAATCTCAGCCACCATAATGCCTTCTTCAGACCCTTTGTGAGCCAGCATCGGGCCGCGTACCACGTCACCAATCGCGTAAACACCTGGAACGGTGGTGCGACACTGATCGTCAACAAAAATGAAACCACGCTCATCAAGTTTGACACCACTGTCCTCAGACAGACAGCCTTCAGTATAAGGACGACGACCAACCGCAACGACTAATTTGTCAAAGGTTTCTTCTTTCTCGCCTTCCGAATCCTGGAATTTTACCACGACTTGCTTGCCTTTACGTTCTGAACCTACAACACGAGCGCCTAAGCGAATGTCCAGACCTTGGTCTTTGGTAAAAGACTTAAAGGCATCCTTTGAAATAGCTCCATCGGCAGCAGCTAAGAATTTATCCATGGCTTCTAAGACAACGACCTCAGAGCCGAGTCGCTTCCAAACAGAGCCTAATTCCAGACCAATGACACCCGCACCAATGACGCCCAACTTTTTTGGTACTTCACTGAATTCCAATGCACCAGTTGAATCGACGATCACGTCGCCATCGGTAGGTGTTGGCGGGATTTCAACTGGTATTGAACCCATAGCCAGAATGACATTATCGGCCTGAATGGTTTCAACACTGCCATCGTGCTTAGTCACTTCAACCACTTTATTGGCTTTCAGTTGCCCTTTGCCTTCAAAGCTAGTAACGCCGTTACCTTTCAACAGTCCGGCTACACCTGTCGTCAACTGGTTTACGATGCCATCCTTTCGGGCCAGCATCTTTTTCACGTCCATTTTCGGCGATTTGACCTGAATACCGTGATCTTCAAAGCCATGTAACGTCTCGGCGTACATTTCAGAAGACTGCAGCAATGCCTTAGAAGGAATACAACCCACGTTTAAGCAGGTACCACCCCAAGTGGTTTTACCGTCTTCTTTAACCCACTTTTCAATAATCGCGGTCTTTTTTCCAAGTTGTGCAGCTTTAATGGCAGCAACATAGCCCGCAGGACCTGAACCGATTACGACCACTTCAAATTGATGTGTCATGGCAACTAATACCCTATATTTTCTGTTTTCGTGTAAATGGGGTGCGCGCACCCCATATTCAACAAGCCTATGCGTATATTACAGCTCAAGCAAAATTCGAGCTGGGTCTTCGAGCATATCTTTGATGGCGACCAGGAACTGAACGGCTTCTTTACCGTCGATCAGACGATGATCGTATGACATAGCCAGATACATCATTGGCAAAATCTTAACTTCGCCATTAACGGCCATTGGGCGCTCCTGAATCTTATGCATTCCCAAAATAGCCGTTTGTGGCGGGTTCAAAATTGGCGTAGACATGAGTGACCCGAATACACCGCCATTGGAGATAGTAAAGGTGCCACCCTGCATCTCGTCAATGCCAAGTTGCCCCGCCTGAGCACGTTCACCAAAATCACGGATGGTGCTTTCTACGCCTGCCAGGCTCATTTGGTCAGTGTCACGCAGAATTGGAACAACCAACCCACGGTTGCTGGAAACCGCGACACCGATATCATAGTAACCATGGTAAACCACATCGTCACCATCGATAGACGCATTCACCTCAGGATGACGGCGCAATGCTTCAGTTGCTGCCTTCACAAAGAATGACATAAAGCCTAAACGTGTACCATTGTGGGCTTTTTCAAATTGCGCCTTATAGCGATTACGCAGATCCATAATAGGCTGCATATTCACTTCATTGAATGTTGTCAACATAGCAGTGCTGTTTTTGGCATCCAGCAATCGCTCTGCAATACGTTTTCGCAAACGTGTCATTGGAACACGTTTTTCAGAACGAGCGGCTGCGGGCATTGCAATATTGGCATCGTTGCTCATCTGCGGGATCATGCCAGGCATGCTTTGAGCCGCTTCTGGAGTAGAACTGGCCGCAGGAACAGCTGGCGCAGAAGACTTATTCGCCGCAGCTTTAACGACATCTTCTTTCGTGATTCGGCCACCTTTGCCTGTACCAACAATATCACCAGCGGACAGATTCGCTTCATCTGCAATCTTACGCGCTGCAGGGCTCATGGGTGTTTCATCACTCGCTGCAGCTGGCGAGCTCACGGCTTCACCTTCAGAGCTTGAAGGTGCCGCTTGTGCAACCTCACCCTCAACGAACTGTGCAATAAGTTCCTGGCTCAGGACAGTATCCCCTTCACCTTTGAGGATTTCGGCCAGGCTGCCGTCTGCAGGAGCGACGACTTCCAGAACGACTTTATCGGTCTCGATGTCGACTAACAGTTCGTCGCGTGAAACAGGCTCACCTGGCTGCTTGTGCCAGGTTGCAATGGTGCCGTCTGCAACAGATTCGGGGAATTGTGGTGCTTTAATTTCGATTGCCATGAATGAATCCTTTAGTCTCCACCAAGCGATTACTGAATGTTCAGAATCGCGTCATTTAGGAATTTTTCAAGTTGTTCTAAGTGCAAAGACATGTAACCCGCTGCTGGTGAAGCTGACGCTTCCCGTCCAGCGTATCGAAGATACAAGTTTTCACCCACACTATGTAATACACGTCTCATATGGTGCTGACTCGAATACCAAGCGCCTTGGTTCATCGGCTCTTCTTGACACCAAACGACATCCTTCAGATTTTTAAATGGTCGTAAAACCTTGTATAAACGATCTTCAGGGAACGGGTAAAGTTGCTCGATACGCACAATAGCGACGTTATCAGCGCCTTCTTTGTTGCGTTTATCGACTAAATCGTAATAGACCTTGCCAGAACACAGCACGACACGATCAACTTTCAGCGTTTCAATGTTGCTGTCGGTCTCGCCAATCACGGTTTCAAATTGACCGTTCGCCAATTCTTCCAGTGTAGAGACAGCGTCTTTGTGTCTTAGCAGACTCTTAGGCGACATAACCACCAACGGTTTACGTAAATTACGCAAACCCTGTCGGCGAATCATATGAAACACCTGTGCTGGAGTGGTTGGCATACATACCTGAATATTCTGCTCAGCGCACAGCTGCAGGTATCGCTCCAATCGCGCAGATGAATGCTCTGGTCCCTGACCTTCGTAACCGTGCGGTAACAACATGACCAAACCGCATAAACGGCCCCACTTATGCTCACCGGATGTTATGAATTGGTCGATGACAACTTGGGCTCCATTGGCGAAATCACCAAATTGAGCTTCCCATACGACAAGTGCGTTTGGCATTGTCGTTGCGTAACCATATTCAAACGCGAGCACGGCTTCTTCTGACAGGAAAGAATCGTAAATCTGGAACTTAGGCTGGTCTGCCGACAAGTGGGCTAGCGGTACATAGGTGCTGCCATCTTTCTGGTTGTGCCAAACAGCATGGCGGTGAACGAATGTACCACGGCCAACATCTTGACCTGTAATCCGTACTGGATGCCCTTCTTCCAGCAACGTGGCGTATGCTAAGGTCTCGGCAAAACCCCAGTTGATAGGTAAAGCGCCCTTGGCCATTTTTTCCCGATCTTCCAGGATCTTATTCACCTGACGTTGCATCGGGAAGCCTTCTGGCGGCGTGTTGATCTTAATAGCCAACTCTTGCAGCAATTTCATGTCTGCCGACGTATCGAATTCGTCAACCACAGGTTGATTCAGGTAAGGCGCCCAATCAACAAACAATTCACTGTTAGGTTCTTTCACCAGAGCTTTGGCTACATGCTCACCATTGGCAAGGGCATTTCGGTAATCGTCTGCGACCTTCTTAACATCTTCTTCGCTCACGACTCCTTTATCCTGAAGCGCCTTGGCGTAGAGTTCGAAAGTCGTTTTGTGTTTACGAATCACCTGATACATCAACGGCTGTGTCATCGCCGGCTCATCGGCTTCGTTGTGACCTCGACGTCGATAGCAAATCAAGTCAATTACTACGTCGCGTTTGAACTGTTGGCGATAGTCCACGGCCAACTGAGTCACAAAGACTACCGCTTCAGGATCATCGCCATTGACATGGAAAATTGGCGCTTGAACCATTTTCGCAATATCAGTGCAATACTCGGTTGATCGAGCATCTTCCTGTTTTGAGGTAGTGAAACCAACTTGGTTATTGATAATGATGTGAATAGTACCACCCGTTCCATAGGCGCGGGTTTGAGACATCTGGAACGTTTCCATGACAACGCCCTGCCCGGCAAAAGCCGCATCACCATGAATGTTCACTGGAATTACCAGATCCCCATTCACGTCGCGACGCCGATCCTGACGAGCTCGCACAGATCCTTCAACCACTGGAGAGGCAATTTCAAGGTGCGATGGGTTAAACGCCAACGCTAAATGAAGCTCACCACCACTGGTCATCACATTTGAAGAGAAGCCTTGATGATACTTAACGTCTCCAGATCCTTGCGACAGGAACGACTTGCCTTCGAACTCTTCGAACAAATCGGTTGGATTCTTTCCTAAAATGTTGACTAACATGTTCAGGCGACCACGGTGTGCCATACCAATGACAATTTCTTTTGCACCGTATGAACCACTGCGCTGGATTAACTCGTCCATCAATGGAATCAGTGCTTCACCACCTTCCAGACCGAAGCGCTTGGTTCCTGGATATTTTGAACCCAGGTATTTTTCCATGCCTTCAGCAGCGGCCAGACGCTCAAGAATGTGCTTGCGCGCGTCAATAGAATAATCGGGCTTGGACTTCACAGACTCCATACGCTGCTCGATCCAACGTCGTTCAGCGGTATTGACGATATGCGTAAATTCTGCGCCCACAGAAGAACAGTAGGTCTGCTCCATGGCGGTCAAAATTTCTTTTAACTGGGCTTCTTTTTTACCGAAGTAGAGATTACCGCACTGAAATACCGATTCCATATCGGCATCGCTGAGACCATGGTACTTAAGATCCAGGTCAGGAACGGTTTTTCGCTCACTGAGATTCAGCGGGTCTAAGTTTGACTTCTGATGACCTCTGAAACGATATGCCGTCACCAATTGATGAACCCGAACCTGCTTGCGTTCATGCTCGGTAACCAGTGAAGGAGCCAAAGTGTTGGTGGCGATCTTAGGCGACTTGCCCATTAACAGATATTGGTCACGAACCGGCTTGTGCGGAGTATCAGTGGTAACTTCTGCGTTGATATTGGGGAGTTTGTCAAACACTGAGCGCCATTGCTCAGGAATGGAATTGGGGTCAGCCAGATAGGCTTCGTACATCTCGTCGAGATACGTTTGGTTGCCACCTGAAAAATGAGAAGACAACCATTGTTCTTCCATGGAGGCGTTTTGCATTCGTTAATCCTACATTGTAAGCCTGACGATGCCAGCGCAGGCTTCGAATTATAATAAAAGAAGGAACAGTAACCTGTTCCTTCTGATGTATCTGACCTTAGGTCGCACTACTCAATAGCATAGAACGAATATGACCGATTGCTCGTGTTGGGTTAAGACCCTTTGGGCAAACGCTGACACAGTTCATGATACCGCGACAGCGGAATACACTAAACGGATCGTCGAGGTTCGCCAATCGTTCTTCAGTCGCAGTATCGCGACTATCAGCTAAAAAGCGGTAGGCTTGTAACAAGCCCGCTGGACCGATGAATTTATCTGGGTTCCACCAGAACGAAGGACAAGACGTAGAGCAGCAGGCACAAAGGATGCACTCATAAAGCCCATCCAGTTTTTCGCGTTCTTCGGGCGACTGCAGACGCTCGATCGCCGGTGCTGGCGTATTGTTGATCAGGAACGGTTTAACTTTCTCGTATTGCTTGTAGAAAGTGCTCATATCAATGACCAGGTCGCGAATCACTGGCAGACCCGGCAGTGGGCGCAAAACCAATTTAGTATCAACGCCGCCCACATCAGAAAGAGACGTAATACAAGCCAAACCATTGGTACCATTGATGTTCATTCCATCTGACCCGCAGACGCCTTCGCGGCATGAACGACGATAGGAAACCGTAGGGTCCTGCTCCTTAATAAGGTTCAATACGTCCAACACCATCAGGTCTTTACCTGCAGGAATCGTGACATCGTAATCCTGCATATAAGGGCGCTTATCAACCTCTGGATTGAATCGATAAATACTGACTTTCATAACTCAATCTCCTTAATAAGTGCGTTCTTTTGGTTGGAAAGTATCGACAGTCTTGGGCTTAAAGTTAACGTCCCGCTTACCGACTGACTTATCAACTGGGTTAAACAGAGAGTGGCACAACCAATTCTCATCATCACGCTTGTCAAAGTCGTAACGGGCATGGGCTCCACGGCTTTCTGTACGGACATCTGCCGAAATTGCTGTTGCTTCTGCGACTTCCATCAAGTTGGCCAGTTCGAGTGCTTCAATTCGAGCAGTGTTAAAAGTCTGTGACCGGTCAGCCAATACAACATTGTTAACGCGCTCGCGGATTTCCAGCAGCTTCTTGCGACCTTCCGCCATTTTGTCGCCTTCACGGAACACGCCAAAATGCAATTGCATGGTGTTTTGCAGGTCTTTCTTAACATCAGCAACCTTTTCGCCCTCTTTGCGCTCATCAAGAGCATTCAACCGGGACATGGCCATTTCAATGTCAGACTCAGACGCGGGTTTGCTATCGAAGCCCTGACGCAACGACTCTTCAATCTGTATGCCAGCCGCACGGCCGAATACAACCAGATCTAGTAGTGAGTTGCCGCCCAAGCGGTTGGCTCCGTGTACAGATACACATGCCGCTTCACCACAAGCGTACAAACCTTCGATCACCTTATCGTTGCCTGACGCATCTTGCATAATGGCCTGCCCCCCGATATTGGTCGGGATGCCGCCCATCATATAGTGACAGGTTGGTACGACCGGGATCGGTTCCTTCGCAGGATCGACATGCGCAAAGGTTTTCGACAATTCCATGATCCCCGGCAAGCGCGACTGCAGCAGTTCTTCACCGAGGTGATCCAACTTAAGGAACACGTGATCGTTTTCTTCACCGCCCCCGCGACCTTCTAAAATCTCCATCACCATAGAACGTGCAACGACGTCACGACCTGCCAAGTCTTTCGCGTTTGGCGCATAACGCTCCATGAAGCGCTCGCCATCTTTATTAATCAGATAGCCGCCTTCTCCACGGCACCCCTCGGTAACCAATGTACCTGCACCGTAAATGCCGGTTGGGTGGAACTGCCACATTTCCATATCCTGGACCGGGAAGCCAGCGCGTAACGCCATGCCGATTCCGTCCCCGGTATTGATCAGCGCGTTGGTCGTCGACGCATAAATGCGACCCGCACCACCTGTGGCTAAAACGGTGGCCTTGGCACGAATATACACGACATCACCCGTTTCGATTTCAATAGCAATGACACCGACAACAGCACCATCGGCGTTTTTAACCAGATCAACGGCGTACCATTCATTCAGAAAGGAAGTTCCTGCTTTTACGTTACCTTGATATAAGGTATGCAGTAAGGCGTGACCGGTACGGTCCGCTGCAGCGCAAGTACGTGCTGCCTGACCACCTTCACCGAAATTCTTGGATTGGCCGCCGAACGGTCGTTGATAGATTCGACCTTCTTCAGTACGTGAAAAAGGCAACCCCATATGATCCAATTCAAATACTGCTTGCGGACCGACTGAACACATATACTCAATGGCATCTTGGTCGCCAATGTAATCGGACCCCTTCACGGTGTCATACATATGCCAACGCCAATCATCGTTCGGGTCATCACTGGCAATAGCGCAGGTAATACCGCCCTGAGCAGAAACTGTATGCGAACGAGTTGGGAATACCTTGGATACCACAGCTGTATTCAGGCCTGACTCAGCCAACTGCAGTGCAGCGCGCAACCCAGCACCACCGCCACCAACGACGATGGCATCAAATGTCATAGTTTTCATATTCGCCATTCTTTACGCACCCCAAACAGCCGAAAAGCCAATTACAAAATAAGTGAAATTCGTCAATGCTATGATCGTCAGAACGATAAAACGACTCCATGCATTTTTTACGTAGTCAGTTGCGACCGTCCACATTCCAACCCAGATATGTGCAACCAAGGCAATCAGGGATGATAAGGTATAGATTTTGAACCAAAACTGGCCGAACAAACCCTGCCACTGCTGGTAATCCAGATCAGCATTCAGCATCAGATAAGCCAACAAGAAAATTGCATAGGAGCCCAACAGGACTGCTGACACGCGCTGCGCCAACCAATCCATCAAACCGCTTCGTGAAAAACTCGTGATACTTTTTACCATACCCAAACTCCTACCAAGATGATGCCGACAGCGGACAACGCAAAGACAGCTTTAGAGGCCAACGCCCCCCCTTCTTTGGTCTCAAAATAACCGATATCCATAAACAGATGCTTTATACCGGCAACCAGGTGATAGACGACAAATGACGCTATCCCCCAAGCGATAAATTTAGCAAACGGATGTGTTAATACGTTTTTCACTTGCTCAAAACCAGCTTGTGATTCCAAGCTTGCAGTCAATGCCCACATCAGAAACCCGACAGCAACAAACAGCCCAACGCCTGTGATTCGGTGCGTAATGGATGCAATTGCCGACAATGGCATACGGATCGTCGTCAGATCGAGATTAACAGGTCGATTATTTTTCACGGCAGTAGTCTCTTTTCTTATGCTACCCCATCGATGGGGACTATTTAGGTAAGGTGGACTGAACATCCAACCTCAAGAAGCGGACAGGATTATAGGCAGCGTCTTTTATAATTACAATTAATAACAAGCATAACTTTTCAATTAAAAAAAGGCATTCAAATCAATCTTAGCCCCTATCTAACGCTATTTATGTAATATTCCTACTTTAGGCTTACAGACTATTGGCTAATGCTCGCAAATATAACGTCAAATTGACTTTCGCTTCCAAAACTCTATAGTGATGCCCAAAATTCGCTCTTCCCTATAACCTAAAAATAACCCCGAGCGAAAAAGCTTCCCAAAAACTTCGCGTCAATGTCGACGCTAAACCCTGCTACAGAGAGGAGACCTCATGGCTGATAAAATTGCCAAGCTGGTCATTGAAGGACATGACCCGATTGAGTTGCCGATTTATTCCGGCACGTTAGGTCCGGATGTCATTGACGTTAGAACATTAACCAATCATGGCTACTTCACTTATGATCCTGGCTTTATGTCCACGGCTTCATGTGATTCTGAAATTACGTTTATTGATGGCGGCAAAGGTGTTTTATTGCACCGTGGCTATCCTATCGATCAATTAGCGGACAACTGCGATTATTTGGATGTGTGTTACCTGCTGCTTCATGGCGAACTACCTAATGAAGCAGAGAAGAGCCATTTCGATCACATCATCATGCATCACACGATGGTTCATGAGCAGTTACATGATTTCTTCTCAGGCTTCCGACGCGATTCACACCCGATGGCTATCATGGTCGGTGTTGTTGGAGCTCTGTCTGCCTTCTATCACGATTCGTTAGATATTGCGAATGAGAAGCACCGGGAAGTTGCAGCCCACAGACTGATTTCTAAGATGCCAACACTGGCAGCAATGGCCTACAAGTACTCTATCGGACAGCCATTCGTTTACCCTCGCAACGACCTGTCATATGGCGGAAATTTTCTGCACATGATGTTCAGCAACCCATGCGAACAGTACGAAGTTTCTCCCACTCTGGCCCGTGCGATGGATAAGATATTCATTCTGCATGCGGATCACGAGCAAAATGCATCGACCTCAACTGTCCGTTTGGCCGGCTCTTCCGGCGCCAATCCATTCGCGTGTATTGCCTCCGGGATTGCTGCATTATGGGGACCCGCTCATGGCGGTGCCAATGAAGCGGTTTTGAATATGTTGGCTGAAATAGGCGACGAATCTCACATCGATGAGTTCATTGCTAGAGCTAAAGATAAGAACGATCCATTCCGTTTGATGGGCTTCGGTCACCGGGTTTACAAGAACTACGACCCGCGCGCAAAAGTCATGAAAGAAACAGCAGACGAAGTATTGGCGGAACTCGGCATTCATAATGATCCTTTGTTGAAGATTGCAGCGCGGCTTGAACAAATTGCCCTGGAAGACCCGTATTTCGTAGAGAAGAAACTGTACCCGAACGTAGATTTTTATTCGGGCATCATTTTCAAAGCTCTGGGTATTCCAACGGAGATGTTCACCGTGCTTTTTGCCGTTGGTCGTACCCCTGGCTGGATTGCGCACTGGAAGGAAATGATTTCCGGTCCTTATCGAATCGGTCGTCCTCGCCAGCTTTATACCGGGCAAAAAGTCAGAAACCTGGAAAAATAAAATGTCAAAACCGGCCAAGGCCGGTTTTTTTAGGCCCTTAATAAACGCTCATATTCGGAATATCGATATGCATCATTATTCCCGCCAGACACGATACAGCCGATATTCAAATCAACACCCTGATCCATAGTCATAGCTGCAGCAACCGCCAAAGCTCCTGCGGGCTCGACAATCATGGCAAGATCATTGTTCAGTGAAAATAACCATTCACACACCTGCTTTTTGGTCACAACGATAACGCCGTCCAACAACTGCCGACATATATCAAACGGTAATTGCCCAACCTGCTTAACTGCAGTGCCATCGGCAAATAGATCCAAGCTGTTCAACCTGATTCTTCTTTGCTGAGCGAGCGATGTATGCATAGCCTCAGCCCCTTCCACTTCAACACCTAGAACACGCGTTTGCGGTGAAAGACTTTTGTAGACTAAAGAAACCCCACTAACTAAGCCACCACCACCGACGGGCACCAACAGAACGTCTAGAGCTCTCTTTTGATCCGATATCATTTCCAGTGCAATGGTTGCCTGCCCAGCAATAACGTCCGGGTCATCAAAGGGGTGCACAAAAACTTTTCCAGTTTCTTGTGTGTATTCCAGCGCTTTTTGACAAGCGTGATCGAAGTTTGATCCGAAAATGACCACTCTCACGTTGTTTTTTCCGTAGTACTTCACTTGTCGGACTTTTTGCTCTGGTGTGTTTTGGGGTAAAAAAACTACACCTTGGATGCCTAATAAGTGACAAGCAAATGCAAATCCTTGGGCATGATTCCCTGCACTGGCACAAACAACCCCCGTCTGTTTCTGATTTTTAGACAGTGAAAGCATTTTATTTAGCGCGCCTCGAACTTTGAAAGACCGAATTTCCTGCTGATCCTCCCGCTTTAAAAAAATGTTATGTCCACTTCGGTGCGCCAAGCGAGGCGAAAAAATGAACTCCGTCCGTTTAATGTAGGGTTGCAAGCGGATAGAAGCGCACTGAATGTCCTTCAAGGATGGTACTTGAACATGATTGGGAAACGAACTGAGCTGGCACTGACACATTTCTATTGACCTCATTCATGCCACTTTCACGGGTCAACAAATGCAAAAAACCCGCCTTAGTGGCGGGTTTTTTTTTATACAAAACAGCCCACCATTCACGAAGGAATGATGATAATAATCTGCTGTTGAGTATTTTGAGTATGCATTAACTTAATTTCCTGAGACATCCTGCAAACACTAGCGGGATTCACCTTTCATGTAAACTACTATTTTTTCTTAGTGGTGGCTTTGGTTTTCTTTGCTTTGGCTTTTGGCTTAGCTTTTTCCTGAACTGTCCACTTGCCATTATCGAAGTAAGCGGCCCAACCACTGGCTTTGCCATCTTCATTTTCTGACATGACATACTGCTCTTTGGTTTTGCGGCTGAAGCGAATAACCGCGGGCAAACCATCAGGGTCGCTGATGGGTGCATCACAGAGGTAATGGTACTTTTCAGGCAATTCAGCTTTGTGCGGTAATAATTCTGCAACCAAAGGCGGTCGGGTTTCCCGGTTTTTGGGAAACTGACTGGCAGCTAAAAACATCCCCGCAGCGCCATCGCGCAGCACATAGGTATCTTCAACTTTTTGACAAGCCAGCTCCGGCATTGGGATTGGGTCCATTTTTGGTGGAGCGGCTTCGCCATTACGCAACAGTTTACGGGTGTTTTTACAGTCATCGTTGGTACAGCCAAAGTACTTGCCAAACCGACCGCTTTTGAGTTGCATTTCTGCGCCGCATTTATCGCACTCAAGTGTCGGACCTTCATAACCTTTAAGCTTGAACTCGCCCTGCTCGACTTTAAACCCACTGCACTGAGGGTTGTTGCCGCAAACGTGAAGCTTACGGTGCTCATCTATCAGATAACTGTCCATCGCTGTCGAACAGATCGGACAACGATCTTTCTGGCGCAACTCATTGACTTCTGCTTCGTCATCGTCGTCAGCGGAAATGGCTTCATCGCCAGATACCAGATTGAGTGTGCCTTTACAACGCTCTTTCGGAGGCAGGCTATAGCCGGAACACCCCAGAAAAACACCCGTTGTACCGGTGCGAATCATCATCGGGCGTCCGCAGGTCGGACAGGCAATATCGGTTAACGTCGGCTCATTTGGTTTCATGCCGCCTTCGCTGTCAGGCGCTTCTGCACTATCCAATTGGTCTAGGAACTGAGTATAAAACTCATTAAGTACGTCCTTCCAATTCTTCTTGCCGTTAGCGACTTCGTCCAGATACTCTTCGAGTTGTGCCGTGAATTCATAGCGCATCAGGTTGCTGAACGACTGATCAAGGCGTTCCGTAACAATATCGCCCATTTTTTCTGCGTAGAAACGTCTGCTTTCAAGCTTGACGTAACCCCGCTCCTGGATAGTAGAAATGATACTGGCATAGGTCGATGGCCGACCAATACCCAGCTTCTCTAACTCCTTAACCAACGATGCTTCGGTGTAACGGGCTGTTGGCTTGGTAAAATGCTGCTTAGGGTCGAGTTTAAGCAACGTCAGTTGATCACCAACTTTAAGATCCGGCAGTTCAACTACATCGTCTCGATTTCCGGGACGCATAACCCGCGTAAAGCCATCAAAAACCAATACACGGCCTTTTGCACGCAACTCATAGTTGTTGGTATTGATAATGAGATTGGTGCTTTTATATTTAGCTGGCATCATTTGGCAAGCAACGAACCGTTGCCAGATCAACTCATATAAGCGCTGAGCATCACGTTCCATCTCAGTTAATGAGGTGCTCTTGCGAGTGACGTCGGATGGACGTATCGCTTCATGCGCTTCCTGAGCGCCCTCACGGCTGCCGTAACTGACAGGATCACCTGGCAGGTACTTGCCGCCGAACTCATTGGCAATGTAGTCTCTCGCCGCATTGACGGCTTCTGCGCTCAGGTTGGTTGAATCGGTACGCATGTAAGTGATATGACCTGCCTCATAGAGCCGCTGGGCCATCATCATTGTTTTCTTAACACTGAAACCAAGGCGGGTGCTGGCAGCCTGTTGCAATGTCGAGGTGATGAATGGTGCGGATGGCTTGGAACTGGTCGGTCGGTCTTCTCGTGCGCTGATCTCATAGTTGGCAGATTGAAGCCTGGCAACGTGTTGATCTGACTCTTCTCGGTTCGTTGGACGATATTTCTCTCCCGCACAGCGACTGACTTCAAAACGCACATCGCCTTTTGGCGATTGAGTATCAGCGTGTAAGTCCCAAAATTCTTCCGGAACAAAGGCTCGAATTTCACGCTCTCGCTCAACAATCAATTTAACTGCAACGGATTGCACTCGTCCCGCACTTAAACCTCGGGCAACCTTGGCCCACAGTAGAGGTGACACCATAAAACCAACGACACGATCCAAAAATCGTCGTGCCTGTTGAGCGTTCACACGGTCTATGTCCAGCTCACCTGGGTGTTCAAAAGCCTCATTAATGGCCTTTTTGGTAATTTCATTGAATACAACTCGGCGATACTTTTCCGGCATCTGCCCGATGGATTCCTGCAAGTGCCAGGCTATCGCTTCTCCCTCGCGGTCCAAATCGGTTGCGAGATAGATGCAATCGGCATCTTTCGCTAGTCGGCGTAGTTCATCAACAACCTTCTCTTTGCCTGGCAATATTTGATAATTCGCGGCCCAATCGTCGTTTGGGTTGATACCCATCCGATTCACCAATTGCTCCTGAGACTTCTTCTTTTTATAGACGGCTTTTTCTTCTGGTGACATCTTACGCGTTAAGGCAGCCTGCTTAGCGCGAGCTTTTGGGTCGACAGGTTTGCTTTGACCACTGGTTGGCAGATCACGAATATGACCTACCGAAGACTTCACAATAAAATTGGAGCCTAAGTATTTATTGATTGTTTTCGCCTTAGCAGGCGATTCGACAATAACCAGTGATTTACCCATGCGCTATAATTCCGCTTCCAACGTCTTTTTTATATAAGTAACCTACGTTTGCTTTTTCCGCAAGCCGGATGGGTTATATAGAATTAAAAACTTACGTCAAGTAAGAATTGAAAATCAGGATAAAAGATATGTCATTTTGGGCATTTGTAGCCATTTTAGCGATTTTAGGCGTCATGTTTGGTGCTCTGTATATCTCGAAAATTGCGGATACCAGACAAAAAGAAGAGCAACAAAAACGCAAACATATCCGTGATCTGCGCAACGACCTGTTGGATATTGATGAAATTATAAACACACTTTTTATCTATGACCGCAATCCAGAATTGATTTCCACACTGAGTCGAAAGATGATGAGTTTGATTCAGGAGGGCCTAAAATTATTACCTGGGGATGAGCAATTACTCCGCGATCTCTCGGATATTCAACAAATTGAATCGAGAGTTGAAGCGCTTCTGGCGGAGCCACAAGAACCTGAAATTCCAACGAGCGATCGTCAAATCTACATACTCAAAAAACATTTTGTGAAAACAATTCGCTTCATTCGCGAACTTCAATCCGTGGGCGAAATCAATGAACTGGAAGCCAGTCAGCATAAATCTCGTTTAATGAAAAATGCACTTTTGCTTGAAGTGAAAGCCTATCGAAATCACGGAGAGGATGCTCGGCAGCGAGGTGAAATCAGCAGTGCGGCAAATTACCTAAAACACGCGAAAGAGTTACTGATAAATTCTGATTTAACATTTGCGGATAAAACAGACCAGATAAAAGCAGTTTCCCGCGAAATTTCAGGACTGTATGTAACCATGCCTGATCATCCGGAAAAAAAATAAAGCGGCCGGATGGCCGCTTATCGAAAAAAACTCTAGAAACTACACTCGCTCGATGATCGTACTGATGCCCTGGCCAAGGCCAATACACATAGTCGCCAGACCAAATTGTGCATCTTTTTCTTCAAGGACATTCATTACTGCACCGGTAATACGGGCACCGGAACAACCGAATGGATGTCCCAGTGCAATGGCGCCACCGTGTACGTTTACTGTTTCATCCATACGATCCAACAGTTTAAGATCTTTCAGGACAGGTAGTGCCTGCGCTGCAAAGGCTTCGTTAAGTTCAACATAGTCGATGTCGCTGATGTTCATACCAAGCTTCTTCAACGCCTTTTGTGTTGCTGGCACAGGCCCGTAACCCATAATGGATGGATCAACACCTGCAAGGCCCATAGAACGGATGACCGCGCGTGGCTTCAAACCCAGTTCTTTTGCCTTTTTATAAGACATGACCAACATGGCAGATGCGCCATCCGTTATCTGACTGGAAGTACCCGCTGTTACCGTTCCTGCTTTCGGATCAAACACTGGACGCAATGATGCCAAGCCTTCCACGGTTGTTTCAGGGCGTATAGTTTCATCTTCTGACATCAGGTATGGATTACCGTCTGCGTCATGACCCTGCATTGCAATTATTTGATTTTTAAAATTTCCGTTTAGTGTTGCCTGATGCGCACGCTGGTGAGATCGATACCCAAATTCGTCCTGTTGCTGGCGTGAAATGCCGTGCATTTTAGACAACAGTTCGGCCGTCACGCCCATCATGCCAGCAGCTTTTGCTGCTTTTTTAGACAAGGTAGGATTGGGATCAACACCATGCATCATGCTTACGTGACCCATGTGTTCGACACCACCGATCAGAAAAACGTCGCCATCTTCTGCTCGAATATTAGCCGTCGCAATGTGCAAAGCAGACATTGAAGAACCACAAAGGCGAGACACCGTTTGCGCAGTCGTGGTGTGCGGTATATTGGTTAACAATTGCATCATTCGCGCAACGTTCCAGCCCTGTTCCAGGGTTTGATTCACGCAGCCCCAAATAATGTCTTCGATATCTGCCGGGTTCAGCGCGCTGTTGCGTGCCAGCAAACCATTGACTAAATCGGCACTGAGGTTTTCAGCGCGAGTGAAACGGAAGCTACCATCTTTTGACCGGCCCATTGGAGTACGGGCAAAGTCGACAATTACTGCATCATTATCTCGAATACTCATAGTTACCCTCTCCTGTTAACCGTAAAATTTCTGGTTGTTTTTAGCCATTTCGCGAAGTTTGTCAGTCGGCTCATAAAGTTTGCCCAGTGCTGAATACTTTTCGCAAAGTTCGACGAACTGGGCAGTACCGATATCATCGATATATTTCAGTGCACCGCCGCGGAATGGAGGGAACCCAATACCGTAAACCAAGCCCATGTCTGCTTCTGCTGGCGTATCGACAATACCGTCTTCTAAACAGCGAACAGTTTCCAGACACATTGGAATCATCAAACGATCAATAATTTCCTGATCGTCAAACTCAGATGAGCCTTGTGCCACAGAGGCTACCAACGCATGAGCTTTTTCATCCGATACTTTCTTGGATTTGCCCTTTTTATCCAGGACATAAGAGTAAAAGCCAACGTTATTTTTCTGGCCGTAACGTTTTTCCTCAAACATGACATCCATTGCAGATTTGAATTCCTGCTTCATGCGATCAGGGAAACCATCCGCCATCACCGCTTGCGCATGAACGCCTGTGTCGATGCCCACAACGTCCATCAAATAGGCAGGACCCATCGGCCAGCCGAATTTTTCCATGACCTTGTCAACAGTTTCAAAGTTAGCGCCATCACGCAACAACGCAGCGAAGCCACCAAAGTATGGGAACAGAATGCGGTTAACCAAAAATCCTGGGCAATCATTTACGACGATTGGCGTCTTACCCATTTTTTGGGCATAAGAGACAACGGTCGCAATCGTTTCTTCGGAGGTTTTTTCACCACGGATAACTTCGACTAAAGGCATACGATGCACAGGGTTGAAAAAGTGCATACCACAGAAATCTTCGGGTTTTTTCAGTGCAGTCGCGAGTTCAGTGATAGAAATCGTTGAAGTATTTGAAGCCAGAATAGCCCCTTCTTTTAAATGCCCTTCCGCTTCAGCTAAGACCGCCTTTTTAACATTAACATTTTCAACAACTGCTTCAACGCAAACATCGACATTACCGAAGTCTCCGTATGACAGAGTTGGACGGATACGATTGAGTGTATCGGCCATGTTGTTGATGTTCATTTTCTTGCGTTCTACAGCTTTCACCAACAACTTAGACGCTTCGTCCAAACCTAATTGAATTCCAGACTCATTGATGTCTTTCATCAAAATAGGCGTGCCCTTGTAGGCACTTTGGTAAGCGATACCGCCGCCCATAATGCCTGCGCCCAACACAGCCGCCTGGCTAACATCGCGCGAGGATTTGGTGTGTGTCTTAGCAATTTTCTTGATGGTCTGGTCGTTCAGAAAAAGACCAATTAAATTTTGAGCCACGGTTGTTTTCGCCAGTTTCGCAAAACCTTTGGCTTCGATGGCAATCGCTTGATCACGTTCAAAGTTAGCGTGTTTCTGGATGGTTTTAATGGCTTCAACCGGTGCCGGGTAGTTTTTACCCGCTTTGGCAGCAACAAAACCTTTCGCCGTTTCAAACACCATCATGCTCTCAATGGCGTTTAATTGCAGTTTGCCTTTCTTTTCCGCGCGACGGTTTTTGTAGTCAAGTTCACCATTAGCGATACGAGTCAGCAGCTTAAAGGCGTCCTCATTAACCTGATCAGCTTTGGCAACGGCATCGACAGCGCCAACTTTGAAAGCAGCCTCTGCTCTATTTTCCGTGCCGCCCGCAATCCATTCGATTGCGTTGTCTGCACCGATGACACGTGACAAGCGAACAGTTCCACCGAAGCCCGGATACAAACCTAACTTAACTTCCGGCAAGCCGACTTTGGCTTTTTCAGACATAACCCGGTAGTCACACGACAGTGCCATCTCCATACCGCCACCAAGGCAGATACCATTAATTGCAACGACTGTCGGGAAAGGAAGATCTTCGAAAGCACTGAAAATTTCATTTGCCTTCAGAACATCCGCAACAATGTCCTCTTCGGACTGTTCAAACCACTGCAGGAATTCAGTGATATCAGCTCCCACGATAAAGGAATCTTTGCCACTGGTGACTAACAATCCTTTCACGTCAGATTTGGCTAACACTTCCGTTGCTTCAGAAAGCTCCGCGAGTGTTGCCTGATCAAATTTATTGACAGATTCGCCTTCAAGGTTAAATACCAATTCAGCTAAACCACCATCTCGAGCTTTTACGGTTACGCCTTTGCCCTGGTAGATCATGTAATGTCTCCATTATTGTCGTTGTTCGGACACCTGTGTTTGATTGCACTGCGTATTTTAGCGTTGTTGTCATCAATCTGCGGTTTTAACCGTTAATGATCGCCAAAGCAGGCAAAATCAAACACCAGTTTCAAACGATTGTTTGATTTGTGAAATACAATAGCCAGAACTTGACGCATGTCAACAGTTTAAAGTGAGTGACAGACCGTTAACTGAGCCATCAATGCGCCTGCTGAGCGGGATTGCGCGGTTTATTTGCCAAAGGAAGGAATTGTAAAACGAGAGATTGGAGGGCTATGGACACCTCTAACGAACGCGGTCTCTAGTGATTTTGGAGACCGCGCACAGGGTATTTCATTACGAGAACCGTTATCAGGCCGTAATCAACTCTTTTCTGAAGCCAATAGCGATGTCTTTGAGCCAATGTGTCAATTTATCGAAGGTCACCGCGACGTCTTTCTCGTCCCAACATAGCGACACCGCATCTTTCGAAAGAGAGATCACAGAAATGCTATCAGGAAGTTGCGTCACAAATTCCGCTAAGTAGGCATAGTGCTCCGCAGATAGGTGGCGACGTAAATCCCAGGTCCAACCAGAAGGCAGATAAGCCCCCGACTCCCCTGTAGTTCTGAGCAGGATAAATTCAGGAGCCTCGCCATCAACCAATCGCAGCCCTATTTGATAAAGGGTTACGATTTGCTGTTTTTGATTGACGCGACCAAACTCACTGGTATCTGGGACCCTTAAGCTTGTGACGCGAAACCCTCTGGTGAGCGCTTCTGAACGCAGTTTGGCCAGGAATTGGTCCCGTGGTGACGGCTTTAACCATAAGAATGCACCGGCGACGATCAGGATGGGTAGAATGACGAACAGTGCATTCATGGCTTTCTCTACTTATTCGGCAATTCAAATTCTTTTAAAGACGTGGTCTCATTTAAGAATTTACTTTTTATTTTGTTCAGTTGCGTTTCTAAGGAGTAAGAGACGCTGGAGGACAGCGTAAAGAAACTTAATAAGGCCTTCAGGTTTGAGTCGCCCTCACAGGCACTGTGTACTCGTTGCCACACGGCCTGATTAACCAGTTGCAGTTCGCGGTTTAGGGCAACCAGCCCATCCAAATCCCAATCTGCTTCTTTATGGTCTTTCATATTGAAATATTGTCGCAACAAATAGGTCCCGGCCGTCCGCACTATAAATTCATCCTGGCTGGAGAACGGTAAATGTGTAAACGCCATTGGTTTGAGATTGGCAAGAATAGGACAATCGCTGTTGGCCATGACCAAACCCATTAATGAGCGTAAACCTTCTTCCAGACCAGTGACTTTGCGATATTCACGTTCATGCGATTTAACAATGACTTCAACTTTAGTGAAACCGGGCAATTTGCGGAAATCTTCAACGATGGGTTGCATGTCCAACGCAGCCGGGCAATGACTGTGCTCAGAACGTTTCAATGGGCAGTTAGAACATTGGCAGTATTCTAACTTAGTCCATGATGCAGGCGTCTTTGAATGGGGGTTATGCTGTTTATCCGTAGCAGAGGCAGTTTCAAAAGTCAGTTCTGTGCCATCTTCTAGAAATTTAAACAGATACGTTATGCTCATTTATTGCTCCGTAAAATTAAATCAATCTACCTTGCTTTCGAGTTCCGCCCAGCGGTCGTAGGCTAGATTCAATTCAGTTTGTAATGATTGAAGTTGCTCAAGAACATGACCAGTTTGCTCAGCTGGGGCATTGTAAAAGTCCGGTGAAGAGACTTCTGCTTCTAAAGTCTCAATTTTCAATTCTAGCTCTTCAATTCTAGCAGGCATCTGATCGAACTCACGTTGGTCTTTATAACTGAGCTTCTTAGACTTGACCGGTACAGCTTTCGCCTCAGGAATTGCGGCGTCCTCTTCTTTTTTGACCGCTTTAATCCGCTCACCCGGCCAAATGCCGCCCTGTGCTTTCCAATCTTCATAGCCACCGGGATAGACTCGTATTGCCCCGTCGCCTTCAAACGCCCATGACTTAGTAGCCAGTTGATCGATAAAGTAACGATCATGACTAACCAACAATACTGTGCCACTGAAATCAGACAGCCGGTCGATCAACAATTCCAGGGTGTCCATGTCCAAGTCATTAGTCGGTTCGTCCATGATCAAGAGGTTAGCTGACTGACTGAACAGCCGCGCCAGTAACAGTCGATTGGTTTCACCGCCGCTTAGTTGGCGAACTTTCATGTGGCAACGCTCTGGTGCAAAAAGAAAGTCTTCCAGATAACTGATGACGTGACGGCTTTTACCGCCAACGTCGATAAATTCACGCCCTTCTGCGACGGAATCCATCAGTGTCTTTTCTGGGTCCAAAGCCATCCGTGCTTGGTCAAAATAGGCAATATCAAGCTTGGTGCCCTGCTGTACGGTGCCAGTTTGTGGCTCTAACTGACCTAGCATTATTTTTAACAGAGTCGATTTCCCGATGCCGTTAGGCCCGAGTAAGGCGATGCGTTCGCCCCTGACAACCAATTCACTGAAACGATCAACGATAGTCTGCTCTTGGTAGGCAAAGGAAACGTTATCCAGTTCCACGACCTTTTTGCCACTCAACTGTTGGCTGCTGATGTCAAATTTAGCGGTGCCCTGCTGGTTACGACGGCCAGCCAGTTCAGTCCTCATCGCTTTTAAGGCACGAACCCGACCTTCATTTCGCGTTCGTCTCGCCTTAATACCCTGTCGGATCCAGGCTTCTTCCTGTGCCAGCACCTTATTCTGTTGTGCACGCTGGCTTGCTTCAACTTCAAGCGCTTGCTCTTTGGCAATAAGATAAGCTTCATACGGCGCCGGATAGGAGCTGACGGCCCCACGATCCAGATCAATGATACGTGTTGCCAGGCGATCAATAAACGAGCGGTCATGCGAAACAAATATCAGGGTGCCACTGTAGCCAAGTAACAATTCTTCGAGCCACTCCACCATTTTGATGTCCAGATGGTTGGTTGGTTCATCCAGTACCAGAATATCAGGCTCTCCGACTAAAGCTCTGGCCAGCAACACGCGACGACGCCAGCCGCCGGATAAACTGCCAAATTGAGCATTCTCATCCAGGGATAAACGAGTGGTTATTGAAAGCGCCTTAGTTTGAAAATGCCAACCATCGCCTTCCTCGATCAGATGACTTAATCGGGTCATTTCATCCAGATCCGGGGCTTGCTGAAGAGCAAGTTGCTGATATTTAATCAACGCTTCACCGACAACTCCAACGCCACTGAGAACTACATCCATCACCGAGCGCTCATCACCTTCGGGCAATTCTTGCTGTAAGTGGCCTATTTTGAGGCCCTGTGCGTATTTAATGACCCCCGAGTCAGGATGATATTCTTCTAGAATGAGCTTTAATAAGGTAGATTTGCCAGCGCCATTTCGCCCAACCAGGGCTAAGCGTTCTCCTTTTTCAATAATGAATGAACAATGATCCAATAATGGGGCTGCCCCAAGGGCGAAATGTACTTGATCGAAGATTATTTGACTCATAAGGACTGACTTTTGGCACTCGCTGCCAAAGTGGTTACCAATTAGTGTGTCGCGCGATTTTAAACTGAGGTGAGATTTGTGTCTAAAAATAGATTTGCCGGACCGGCAATTGCGATCATTATCGTTGTTCTTTTCGTCGTTTGGATGGCTTCAGGTTCCGACGACAATCAAGCACAGCTTAACTCAAATCCACAACCGGCCAAGTCTCTAATAGCCACGGTTCAGGTCGTCCCCAGTGAATCCCGTTGGGTCAACCAGTCTTTGAAAATCAACGGCATCACTGAAGCCAAGCGCTCAGTGACTGTTCGATCTGAAGCAAATGGTAAAGTTGTCCGTTTATTAAAAGAACAGGGGCAGATCATCAAAAAAGGCGATGTAATTGCCGAACTCGATCAACAAGACATACCTGCTCGCCTGAAACAAGCGAAAGCTTTTGTCGATCAAACCCGACTAGAATATGAAGGTGCACAAAAACTGAAGGGACAGGGACTGCAGAATGAAGTGCAACTGGCCGGTGCGCTGACCAACTATGAACAGGCCAAAGCCCAATTGGCGGGCTTGGAACTGCAGCAGGCTAATACCGCCATTCGGGCACCTTTCAATGGCCAGATTGAAAATATGAATCTCGAGTTGGGCAGCTTTATACGCCAAGGCGACGCCATCGCTGAAATATATGATTACAGTGAACTTAAGTTCGTAGGTGCTGTTTCGGAGAAAGACATCAGCTCGCTGAAATTGGGACAAACCGCCACCGTTGAACTGATCAACGGTGAACTCGCTCCAGCAAAAATCAGTTATATTGGCTCAGTGACGAATGCCGCCACGCGCACATTTTCAGTCGAATTACGGTTGAACCCAGTAAATAGAAATGTATCGGGAGTGACATCGGTAGCTACTATTGATCTTGAACGCGACCAGGGGCACTTTATCAGCCCTGCTTTGCTGTATATAAACGAAGCTGGAGTCATGGGCCTGAAAACGTTAGACCAATCTAACCAAGTTATATTCAACGAAGTTCACATCATGCATTCAGAAACCGAAGGCGTCTGGGTTGGAGGCTTGCCTGAAAAAGCGAATATAATTGTTGTTGGTCAGGGATTCGTGAACATTGGCGATGAAACCAATCCGACGTTTAACGAATTTGACAGCACCATCGCTGTCGGCCTGTAAGGAGCCTTAACGTGGTATCTGTGATAAACGCATCACTTGATCGGACCCGAACGGTTCTTCTGTTGTTTTTGCTGGTCTTCATCTCGGGCATTGTATCGCTCATCGGCATCCCAAAAGAAGCCCAGCCTGATATCTCCATTCCCTATGTGTATGTTGGTACGGGTCTAGAGGGCATCTCTCCGGAAGACGCTGATCGTTTACTGGTCAGACCACTGGAACAAGAACTGAACTCTCTGGAAGGACTGAAAGAAGTCACCAGTACAGCCAGCGAAGGTCGAGCTTCAATTACTCTTGAGTTTGAATTAGACGTCAATATCGACGACGCCCTGTCAGATGTGCGTGAAGCGGTCGATGCGGCGAAGCCAAATCTGCCCGCGGAGGCCGATGACCCTAGTGTGCAGGAAGTAAACCTTGCTTTATTCCCGGTGATTAATATCTCGTTAGCGGGCGACGTCGACGAACGCGTGTTGTTCAGAGTGGCGGAAGACCTGCAGGACCGGCTGGAAGCGTTGCCTGGAGTGCTAGAAGCGACGCTGAATGGCAAACGTGACGAAGTGGCGGAAATTATTATCGACCCGGCGTTGATGGCCAGTTATAACATTTCCCACAGTGAGTTGTTTAATCTTGTGTCGCGTAATAATCAGTTAGTGACCGCCGGAAACCTGGACACCGGGGCAGGACGTTTTTCTTTTAAAGTGCCCGGCCTCATTGAAACTGAAGAAGATATCCTGAACCTGCCGGTCAAGGTCGATGGAGACACGGTTGTTCACTTTAAAGACATTGCGGTCGGCCAACGCACCTACAAAGATCCGGTCAGCATCTCCCGAGTGAATGGGCAACCGTCAGTGACGCTCGAAGTTAAAAAACGTGTTGGCGAAAACGTGATTGAAACCATCGAGCAAGCCAAAGAAGTGGTCGAGTCTGTGAAACCTTACTGGCCTGAAGGGTTAACTGTAACTTTCACGCAAGATAATTCCATCATGATTAAGCAGCAGTTAAGTGACCTGTTCAATTCAGTACTGACCGCCACGCTTCTGGTATTTGTCGTGATTGTCTGGGCGTTGGGTGTTCGCAGCGCGGCACTGGTGGGTTTGGCCATTCCCTCTTCTTTCTTGGCGGCGATCTTAACGTTGTCGTTGATGGGAATTACCCTCAACATCGTCGTGTTGTTTGCCCTGATACTGAGCGTCGGGATGTTGGTTGACGGCGCGATCGTGGTCACTGAATATGCGGATCGCCGAATGTCAGAAGGGGCTGATCGTAGGTCAGCCTACCGTGAGGCTGCAACCCGGATGGCATGGCCTATTATCGCTTCAACAGCAACCACCTTAGCGGTATTTATGCCATTGCTTTTCTGGCCAGGATTGCCAGGTGAGTTCATGGGCTTCTTGCCCAAGACAGTTCTGATCACCTTAACAGCGTCACTGATCATGGCATTGATAGCCGTGCCCGCTTTTGGCTTTATGTTTGGTAAACCCCTACCGGTAACCAATAATCAACGAATCACGATGGATGCGATCGATCACGGTGAATTCCACAAGATCCCCGGCATGTTGGGTGTTTATGTGCGCTTTGTTGGTCGGATACTGCCTCGCGCCGGTACCGTTACACTGGTGTTTATCCTCGCGATGGTCGGCATTATTGTCGCTATGGGCAAAAATCCACCCGATACTCAATTTTTCCCGGAAGTGGATGCGGACTTTGGTTCCATAGAAGTTCGCGCACGCGGCAACCTTTCCTTGAGCGAGCGGGATAATCTGGTTAAGCAAGTCGAAGAAATCATCTTGGCTATTGACAACATTAAGACCGTCACCACCAAAGTCAACACCACCCCGGCGAACGGAGGGCGCGAAGACACCATCGGAACTTTGATGCTGGAATTCGTCGATTGGACTCCAGAGCGCCCCTCTACAGCGATCATTCTTGACGATGCTGTAGACGCCGCGAGCGTTATCCCCGGTATCGTCGTAGAAACACAACAGGCGCAAATGGGACCAACCACCGGTATCGATATTCAATTGCAGTTCTTTTCAGACGATATCGATGATTTGCGCGACGCAGTGGATCTCGTTGTGAAACGGATACAACAAGACGCCAGAATCAAAGAAGTGTCGGACAACCGTCCATTAGATGGTTTGGAATGGCGTATTGACGTTGATCGAGAAGCGGCAACGCGCTTTGGCACTGACATTGCCACGGTGGGCTCTTCAATTCGAATGATCACTAATGGCCTTAAAATCGGCTCTTACCGCCCGGACGATGCAGATGATGAAGTGGAAATTCGCGCACGCTATCCGTTCAATGGGCGAGATCTCGACCAGATTGATGATTTGACGATAACGGTTCGTGGTCAGCAAGTCCCTATCAGTAACTTTATTGAGCGCCGCGCGCAAAACAAACAGGGCGACTTGTTTAGAACCGATGGAAAATTAACCTTTGATATCGAAGCTAATGTTGCTGCGGGTGAAACCGTATCCGAAGTTATTCATGATTTAGGAATAGAGCTGAAATCCATGTATGAACAGGATCTGATTCCCGCTAACGTTGCGTTCCGTTTTACCGGCGACCAGCAAGAGCAGGCTGAAACCATGGCTTTCCTTGGAAAAGCCTTTGGTGTGGCTATGTTTGTCATGGTGATTATTCTGGTCACGCAGTTTAACAGTATCATGCAGACGCTGTTGATCCTGTCGGCTATTGTCACATCAACCTTTGCAGTGTTTGGCTTTATACTGGTTTCAGGATCCACTTTCGGTGTAGTCATGAGTGGTGTCGGCATTATTGCTCTCGCCGGCATTGTGGTGAATAACAATATTGTATTGATTGATACCTACAATGTTATTCGCGCTCAAGGTGTCGAGCCAATTGAAGCGGCGATGGTCACTTGTGCACAACGTTTACGCCCCATCATGTTAACCACCATAACCACGATCTTGGGTCTGATCCCCATGGTTATGCAGTTAACAATTGATATGGTAAACCGGGATTTTTCCATTGGCGCCCCCTCCTCACAATGGTGGACTGAATTGTCAACGGCCATTGCCGGGGGACTAACATTCGCTACCATTTTGACGTTGGTACTGACCCCTTGTCTGCTGATGCTTATTGAACGGTTTCGCACTTTTACGGGACGCCGGAAAGTCAAAGCCCACAATTAACCCTCCAAACAGGTGACTGCTGAACATAATAAAAGAGATCTTATGGTCTCTTTTTTTATGCTTTAAGCGCTAGGCTGGCCGCAAATGAAATATTACAGAGGTCTTATATATCAGAAACTTAAACAGCGTTTTACTTGTAATTCCTTAAAAACCATTTAGCCTTAGAATGACTCCCTGAATTGATGCGTTGGTTATGCGTATTGTTATATTTCTAATTGCCATTGCCCTTCCTTTAACGTCAACAGCGATCACCATGTACCAATCTAAAGTTAGGTTGATCGAACAATCTTTGGTGTCTCCGGCTGAATTAGAACAATGGCGTTCGGATATTTTGTACCCCCACCTTTACGAGCACTGGTTAAGCCAAAACATCACCACTCTTTCGCAAACAGACGTTGATATTTTTCTGAAGAATCCAGAAAACAAAGCTGCGGCCTGGTTTTTTACCCCAAAATGGCGGGATGAATTGATTCGCCGAGAAGACTGGCAGACCATTAATCAGGCTTTCGCGGCCGAATCCGACCCGGACCTTATTTGTTATTTTTTACAGTCGCAGCAAGAATTGAATCAATCAATTGACGAATTGAAAGTCGCGTCACTTTGGGACAGTGGACTTTCGCGTCCGGACCATTGCGATCCATTTTTGATTGATTGGATCTCCAAGCAGTCGAACGCAGAGACGCTAGTCTGGAATCGGCAATTACGGGCATTCTATTCACGCAATGGAAAGCTGTTGCGCTACCTTAATCGCTTTTATGAAACGGCAGAAGCAAAATCACATGGACAATTTTTGGCTGAAGTCTACAGTAATCCCAGACATATCGTCAGCCAACATTACAACCCGGACTCAAGCAAAATGCACGAGCTCGCGTTAGCCGCCGTGAATCGAATGGCGTATCAGGACCCTCGTTCTGCGTCTAATTTATGGCTACAGATCGTAAAGGCCACGCCAGCTATTACTCAACAGCAGATCAGAGAAGCGTCGCGCTACTTGGGTATTGCCATGGCGAAACAAGCGTTGCCAGAGGCTTCGTATTGGTTGTCTATTGCTGACCCAAAAGGAGAAGATGAAGACGTACAGCATTGGCGTTTACAGATTGCACTAACAAAAAAAGACTACAACACCATAATTTCTTACTACCAGCAGCTCAGTGATGCCTTGAAGCGGAAAGACCAATGGCGATATTGGTACGGCTACGCCCGGTTAAAAACCGAGGGTTCATCAAGTGAGGACAATCCGTTAAAGGCGTTAAGTAAACAAAGACTCTATTACGGTTATCTGGCAGCAGGAACCTTGGGGCTGCCGCCTAGCTTGAATGCAGAACCGGATTACCCTCCCGTGACGATGCAACAACTGGCAAACCGTAATGAGATAAAACGAGCCCAGAAACTGTTTGAATCAGGCGATATTATCCGCGCTCAAGTTGAATGGAATTTACTGGTCAGAAATCTCGATAACGAACAGCAACACACGGCAGCTGAACTGGCTCTCACCTGGGGTTGGTATGCAAAGGCATCTCAGTCCGCAGGTTGGAGTGGACGATATGATCTCATTCATTTGCGTTACCCAAATGCCTTTGATCACATCGTAAACAGCCAGGCTGAAAAGTTGGATTTGCCCAGCTACTGGATCTACGGCGTCATGCGACAAGAAAGCCGTTATGAAAACACTGCGGTCAGTCCGGCTGGGGCCTATGGGCTTATGCAGATTCTCCCCAGTACCGCAAAACAAACGGCCAAGCGGTTTGGTATTCCGTTTTCAGGAACAAACGCTCTGTTTGATCCGCAAACCAATATCCAAATTGGCAGTCAATATTTGCACGAATTACTCGGTCGTTTCGATCATCCGGTATTCGCAACAGCGGCTTACAATGCGGGACCCAGCCGAGTTAATGCATGGCGAGAACTGTTTCCGAATGACATAAAAATTTGGATCGAGAGCATTCCCTTTGACGAAACCCGCAACTACGTTAAATCGGTACTGGTCTACAGCCAAATTTATGCGCTGACGAACGAATCAGATTGGCACCTCGCGAGTTGGACTCATCCTAACGACGCGCTCGCAGCGTTGAAAATTGACTCTTCAAATTAATTTGAACTGTGATGAGATGAGGCTATGCTCAAATCATAGCATTATAAAGATTTAAGCCATGTCTGATAATCATGATACAGAAGAATCCAGTTGGCATTTTACTCAAGAAACATTGTTGATGTTGGGTGTGTCCGTTGCTCAACTGCAATCTATCCTGAACGATGGTGGCGAAAGCGTTTCAGAACTGGTTGAGTCTTTCGTTAATCTAGCCGACACCTTCAATAATCTGATTACCCACAAAACGGACATAGACCACACCGATCTGACAGACGTAAAACATCGCATTGAGCAAGGCATTGTTGCCTTCCAATTTTATGATCGCATGTCACAACGGTTGGATCATGTTTCCAATTCTTTACAAACGATGAGTCACATAATCGGAGATGAAGAAAGGCGCAATAGTCCAGATCAGTGGCGGCATTTCCAACACTCTATTCAACAGAAATTGACCATGGAATCTGAACGGAAAATTTTTCAGCAGATACTGTCTGGTGTGCCTGTAGAAGAAGCGCTTGCCAATCTGCAGGTTGAAAAAAATAAGCAATCTGACGACGATATTGAACTGTTCTAACCAGACCTACCTGACTACGGTCAGCTGATCCCCAATCTCTAATTTGGCACAGTTAGTTGTGATCGCATTCATACCAAAAATAACACGCTCGTTTCTGCGTAGGATTTCTTTCATGCGAAGATGCAATTCACGTTGATAAACACTTGTCATAGGATCTATGGCAGGAACGTTACAACGAACACATGGCTCTGCGAACACGATAGAACCTCCCTTCTCCAACCGCAGTTTCTTGGTCTCATATTCTTGGAACTCATCCAACCTAACGACAATATTTGGACGGAAACGGCTCATGTCTAAACGCTGGCCCAATGCAGCGTTCAATGCCTCCAGGCTGGATTGATTACATACCAACAAAGGATACCCGTCAGCAAACGCAAACGGCGCTTGGTGGCCCTGAGCCGTGCGGAACCGGCTTTCCAGATCATCAAACTCAACCAAATACACCAGTTCATCGAGTTGTTCTGAGAACCAGCGTGAAACCGTTTTAGATTTTTCACGCGTTTTAAGGGAAGTTTTCCAAACCGAGGTTTCTATAACCGATTCCGTTGTGCTTTCGGCGTATATATCGACCTGTGCGCCGTGAGGGCCCAGCACCTGCCATATACCCGGTTCGATAGCGTGGGGTTTAAACTGAGCAAGTATTGGATGAGTGCGCTGGGTGATGAAACGGTGCTTTTGATCGACCAGCATGTATTGGCGATCATCCCGAACCCCAAAACTTCCAAAGGATAGTGAATGCACGTGCACACCAGCCATGGACTTTATAGGATATACAAATAGATCGGATATAGTTGTCGTGTTCATTGAAAAACCCGAATGGTAGACACATCTGATCATACCAAACTTCGTGACTAACTTAACTCCTCTATTCGGTTGCGCACCAACTCTGCTAATTCCTGAGGCTTGAATTTTGACAAAAAACGATTGCAACCGACCTTCTCAACCATTGCCTCATTAAATGCGCCACTTAGAGACGTATGCAATACCACAAAGAGATCTTTCAGTTTTGGGTTGTTGCGTATTTCGGTCGTCAGGCGATAACCATCCATCCTTGGCATTTCCGCGTCGGTGACAACCAGCAATAACCGATCGGTAATGGGACCGTCGGTTTCCTCGGCCATTTTAATGAGAAACTCTAAACCTTCCAGGCCATCCATCGCCTGATGCACTTTCAGGCCAAGTTTGGTAAAAATTGCGTGAGCCTGTGTGTGCGCAGTTTGTGAATCGTCGACCATTAATATTTCTTTGCCTGCTGCTCTGGCGATCATTTCATCTTGCAATATGTGATCAGGCAACTCGGTGCTCAATGGAGCAATCTCTGAGAGAACCTTTTCTACGTCAACAATTTCAATGATCTGCTCTTCCAACTGCGTAATGGCCGTTAAATAATGATGACGCCCCGCGCCTGTTGGTGGCGGTTTAATCTGTTCCCAATTCAAATTTACAATGCGGTCAACTGAGCCGACCAGAAAGGCCTGGACTGTCGAATTGTATTCAGTCACGATGATAGTGGATTCATCATTATAAACAATGGGTCGCATACCAATGGCTTGGCTCAGGTCTATAACCGGCAATGCCCTGCCTCGCAGATAAACAACACCAATGACCGATGGGCTACGATGAGGCATTAAGGTCAGTGCAGGAAGCGTCAATACTTCTTGGACTTTAAATACATTGATCGCAAACATTTGGCGGCCGACCAGCTTGAACATCAGCAACTCAAGTCGATTTTGACCAACCAGATTGGTCCGACTATCAACATTTTTTAACATCTCTGACATTGCGTATCCCACTTCATTACATAGCCGTTTAGCGAGTTATCGGCTTCTATCGGGATAAGTGTAGTCAAAAATAAAGAAACCGTGTTAAGCCGCCGCTGGATTGTCCGCAAATGAAAAGCATGTTTTAGCAATAACGGTGTTCAATGTGGAGTTGCTATTCAGCACAACGGCAGGTCTTTACATCCAGGCCAACAACAGGAATTGCAGGCAAATCTTCTGGAGAGGCTATAAAGCGACTCACTAAGCTGGTCCCTGTATTACACCGTATACCATCACTGTAAGCTCCCACGTAAGCGATACGCCCCTGGGCATTAGTAATGATGATGACCGGCGCAATCTGCCTTACAATCGAGTCCAGTATGTCTACCGATTTTCCCAACTCTGGATGATTGCTCAAGATTTGGAAGGTATAAAAACCACTCTGTCCGGCTTGTGCTGATATTTGCCCTGCGTGTTTAGCCGTTAGCGCGCGACACAAGCAATCATCTGGCAGATTATGGATGACGGCGGGATGTTGTAACGTATCGTTTGAGGTTATCGCATTCTGCCATGATGCAAAAAACACGTTTGAGTCCGCTACATTCTCCAACATCAATCCTACATACCGATGTTGAAACCACTGACTGGCTGTAAGTCCCGCAACGAGCATTAAAGCAAGTAGAACCAGCCAGAAAATAGTTCGAAAAGGCTTCAGCATCAGCGTTTAACGTCGCAACGGCCCCATTCACATTTCACTAAGAGATAATCTTGTGGCGTGCAAACGGCGTCATAAACCTCCAGTGGCCACGAATTCCTCAGCAGCGCGACATTTGGTTTGGAGCAGCCCGCATCTCGCAATACCTTTTCAACGACAAATAATGATCGGCCATATTTACGATACCGTGTATTTATAGAGCGAGCTGATTCCGCGTCGTTCGACACACTCTGGCGGCGCTGGGCAATGGCTGTCAACTCTTCGGCCAATTTCTTATCACGAGCTAAATCGAGACGCCCCTTCGCAACATTGCCGAATACTTTACGGCAGTCGTCCGTTTCATCGTAATCACCGAACCAGCGTTCTACCTGGTCATTGGCATCCAACTGAATTTGCTCTAACGTCTGTATCGCCAACACCGCACGTTGAGATTCGGCTTCATCGGGAACTTGTTCCCAGTTCAATTCGAGCACGCCATAATCAGCTGCCAGTACCAAGGTGTTGTTGCGTAACCACCAATTTTGTTGTTCCCGCATAGCCAGTCGGCTTTCCTCAATTCCCAAGTCGACACAATGTTCGACCGCTTGGCGAATAGCCGAATCGGTTACCAGTGCCTGGTGAATAGCGGTTGTTTTTAAGGGAGCAGTAGAACAACCCAGTAATAAAAATAGTGAGATCAGGCTGACAATGAACCGCATTTAGACTCCAGATCAGGAAAATTCGGCTTCTATGTTACCAAAAACGAAACCTAAACGTAGCCTTTGGGTGTGGCATTAAAATGGTATTGTTCAAAAATAAAACCGACAGCATCTCAAAGCTTGATGATTGGACCGGCTAAAAAAGCTCGATTCTTCGGCAATCGATAAATTCGTGTATTAGATTTGCTGAAAAAGGGCTGAACAATCAAAGGCACTAAACGACATGGGTGTCCTGCTGAAGACTGAACGACGGATCAGCGCCAAGAATCCACCATCAGCTAGCGTTAGTAACCTCCGTGAACAAATGACTGCAGTGACACCGTATTGAACGGCCAATCAAGACAACGTTGATCGTTTATACGATACAGAACCGGAATGCGGATGCCAAACCGCTGCACTAAATCATCATCTGAAGCAATATCAGTTTTGACGTATACCACTCGATCGTCGGCTGTCCTGTTAAAATCGGATATCACCTCTTCCGCCAATTCGCAGAGATGGCAACCTAAGGTGTGGTACAGGATATAATCCAAAACAGACTCACTCTGATGGCCAAATGGGTGAGCTATTATCAATGAAGCCACCATGAACACAAGAGCAATGGTAACGGTCAACTTAAGTTAGAGAAACGTTGCAAGCACAGGCCGACCTGAAAAACACTAGCCGGCCTATATTGAATTACCACATGAGCGAATGAGCTGCTCGCGACAGAGCACCATTGTTTCGCGGATGATTATCGAGTGACGTAAGGAAGTCTTTTGCGGAATTGAACTGGGCTTGCCATTTTTCCTGAGCATCCATTAGTTTTTGCGCATATTGCTTCAGAGGTTCCAAACCTTTCGGCAGAGCCGATGGTTGGCCAGCCATTTCGGCATAAACGCTGGCACCTTTATGCTGCGTTTCTTGCATAGACAAATCCATCGATTTCAATGTTGTACCATCAATGCTCAACGCTTGAGCTTTTTCCAGAGCCGTTTCATAGTCGCCATTGTAAAACTCTTCCGCCAGTTCATTCACATTGGCAAGCAAGGCATCAAGGTCAGCAGCTTCCTGCTCGTTCAGGTCGCCCTTGATAACCAGACTGAACCCACTGGTTTCACTGTGACTCCATTGAGTTGAAGACAATCGTCCGAAGCGCAAGTCATCTGCCGTAGAAGATTCTTCTGCAACCGAACGGATCTGAATCTTGTCTCCTTGCGCGGTGGTTAGATCCAAAGCAAATGTCTGACGTTCATATTGATACAGGCTGATCGCACGTTCAGGCGAAGTACGTTTGGCAGAGGGCTCGGGCACCGATGTTTGTATGTTGTCCATTGGTTCCAACGAGCGCTCATCCAGTTTGTCCATAATTTGGCCAAACGCGGAGTTAATTTTCATTTCCAGTGGATCATCTAATTCGCCCAAACCCTCCAGAACGTCCTTGGCTTCGCTAAAGCCCTGAGCGACCCCCTGTTTGGCAGCCTTCCACATGCTGTCCAATTCAGCTTCAGACGCGCCATCAGCTTCTGCTTTAGCAATACGGGCACTCGCGAAACTCCAAATTTGCTCAACTAAGGCATCAACATTGAAATTATCAGCTTTGGACGTTGCATCGCGCGCACTTTCTGTTTTTTCAGCTTGTTGTGTAGAAATGGGCTGTTGGTCCAACTTCTGGTAAGACTGACTCTCAAACCGGGATTGATAACTGCTATAGCTGACCGACGACGAGTGGTTATTTAATAAATTCGGAAGCATGAACCTTCCCTCCATTTTCCGTGTCGGATACCGCGCACAACAAGGTGTGCATCCAAAAGTGAATAAAACCTAGCATCTTGGTTAGCGGCTAAAAACCTGATTTCTTCACCTTTCTTTCGTTGCATTTTGTAACGCACGGAACGCTGAAAATCTGGAAAACCTATAAACATGCCTATTATCATAAATATTTATTATAACTGCGCTGAATAATTGTGGAATATATCTCATCAATAACACTAGATTAATGAACTGTTAATCTCTATGATTTTCCCATCGCAAGTTTTGTATCAGGACATGGATAAATGGCACGTTTGGACTCACTAATAATTTTCACAACCGTCGTCAAAGCGAATAACTTCACCAATGCTGCACACCAACTCGGACTTACGCCTTCAGCAGTCAGTAAGCAGATCAGTCTTTTGGAAGACAGACTGGGGGTACGCTTGTTGAATCGCACCACGCGCTCTGTAAGCCCAACGGAAGCAGGCCAACTGTTTTTCAACCGCTGTAGCCGGCTCCTGGAGGATCTCGAAGAAGCCGAGCACATGGTAAAAGACTTAGAGACCAGTCCTCGAGGGACGTTGAAGATATCTGCAACGCCGACGTTTGGGCGCTCCATGCTCATGAAAATTTTTGCCCAGTTTCTGGAGCAAAACCCAAATGTGAATTTTGACCTGACGTTGGCCGACAAAGGACTTGACTTAGTTCGAGAAGGAATTGATCTGGCCATTCACCTCGGCTCCCTGCAAGACAGCCGTTTGGTGGCCAGACCCGTGGCTCGTCAAAAAGTGATTCTGGTTGCATCCAAAGAATATCTGGAAAAACATGATAAACCTAAAGCGCTCAATGAGTTGGTGAATCATTTTATCTTAATGGTGTCCGGCATAGACTTCGCCGAACCTCGGTGGATCAAGCGGTTTATTAAGGAAGCTGGATTGTCCAATAAAGAGAGACGTTTTACGGTAAATGACCTCGACACCCTGTGTGAGGCTGCTTTAAACGGTATGGGTTTGGCGGCACTGCCCATCTATATGATTAGGGAACATCTGGACTCTGGCAAGCTTGTCCATATTCTGCCGGAAATTAATTTCCCGGTACGAACCATTCATGTTGTGTATCCAGAGAACCGCTATCTGTCGGCCAAAAGTCGAGCATTTGTCGATTTTATGGCCAACTATTTCACCGAACACAATTTGGACGATCTTTAGTCCGAATAGCATTAAAAAGGGGGCGAAAAGAGCCCCCTATTTCGTTTGACATTAGGTTCGGTTAATTACTGACAAATGCGCCGAGTTTCGTGTCGCTGAACATTCTTTCCAGAACCGAATCAAACACAGAGTTTAGTAATACTTCGTTCTTTTCCTCACTTGGATACCCGACCGTATCTATATACTGACTGGTTGTATAGCCATTGCTAAACGTTGTATTGCCTTTCATAACTTCGATACTGACTGCGGCCATGGCAGTCGTCCGTTTGATACTCGCCTTTTGGTCTTCAGTGATGTAACTGAGCTTGTCCAAAGAGATTGCAATGTTCATGTCAGGAAATGCAGTGGACAGTTCTATGCCTGTTTTTTCCAGTACTTGTAATGCCAGTGATTCAATAACTTTATCGAGTGGTCGCTTGGCTACAATTGTGGAAGTTTCTTCATACACGCCGCCACGATACCCAATAATGGGGTCAGCGCGTTTATCTGCTACCGTCAGATTGGCAGTACCGCTCCCAGTAATGATCCCTTGAGTCGGAATGCTGGGTTGAAAGTCAACCTGTTGCGGTGAGAGTTGAGCGCAACCGACAAATGCGACGGCCGCGGCACCCGACAGAAACGACTTAATGTACCGACTAAAAACCTGTGTCATAGTAATCCCTCTCATTGTTGTTTTCGTTTGAATACCCAGTTCCACTGATCGGAATCAGCAGCACTAAAACTGTAACCTGCGTAGTCAAAGGCTTTCAATGCCTTAAGTGACGTCGGCTGATTATCCAGAATGTACCTTATCATTAATCCCCGCGCTTTCTTGGCAAAGAACGAAATGATCTTGTAGTTGCCATTTTTTTCGTCCAAGAAAACCGGCGTAATTACAGGAACCGCCAACTGCTTGGTATCAACCGCCCTGAAATACTCTTGCGAAGCAAGGTTAATCAGATAATCTGCGTCGGACTCCGCGACGTCCTGGTTCAACAGATCGGTAATCCGATTGCCCCAAAATTCGTAGAGATTTTGACCGCGGGAATTCGATAGTTTCGTCCCCATTTCCAATCGGTAAGGTTGTATGGTATCTAATGGGCGTAACAAGCCATACAGACCCGACAGAATGCGAACTTTCCTTTGAGCCTGGATAATTTGCGGTTTGGTTAGGGTGTAGGCGCTAAGACCCGTGTAGACGTCACCTTTAAAGGCAAATAACGCCTGTTTACTGTTAGCGGCCGTCATTACAGGTCGCCACTGCTGATACCGTTCTACGTTCAGCGCTGCCAGCTTTTCCGATAACGACATAAGTTGCGCAATGTCAGCGCAGGATTTCGCTTTTAATTCATCAATAAGACTTTGAGCCTCATCTGCGAATCGATAATCGGAAACGTCATCTACCGGTGAGTCAGTCTCAAAATCTAAAGTTTTGGCCGGTGAAATAACCGCTAAAACCTTCACCATACTCTCGTTAACCCCTACACTGATGTAAATTTAATTTCACTGTTAATTTATGACCATTATTCGAACACACGTACCCGATTCTCAAAATAACTATAACCATCTCGTGTACTGTCCACTGATGCGGAAAGCCGCCGCTGTCGACCCTTATAATGCCGACCACTTGTTGGCGGTTGCCAAAAAACACGATTTGACCATCGCTCAAATATGGATCACCCATGAACATGGGGATCATATTCGAGATATGAAGAAACTGAAAGCGCAAACCGGCAGTGATATCTACGCACCCTCTTCCTGTCAGGATTTCTTTCAGGCAGATCATTGGCTGCAGGATAAACAAGGGGTAACAATCGGTACGACAACTCTGAAGCACAAATTGACGCCAGGACATACACCTGGCCATGGAGTCTACATACATGCAGACCAAGACCAGGAAGAGAACAATTATATTATTTGCGCGGATACCCTTTTCAATGCCGGCGTTGGGAACGTCATTTCAGGGGATGTCATCCAATTATTTCGAACTACTGAGATGCTATCGGCTTTGCTGCCGGATGCCTGCAGGCTTTACCCGGGGCACGATTATATTGTGAACAATTTGGAGTTTGTCCTGCACCATTTTCCCTGGTGTCACGCCGCTCAAAAGGTTTTGACAGAGGTATCCACTCAGCAGCCAGATACGCGACAGATGCAAAACATCGGCCAGGAGAAAACCTACAATCCTTTTCTGAGTCTGACATCCAGCTGGGTTACTGCGCACCCCGCATTGCATGAATTAAACGCACAGCAGCGGTTTGTAACATTACGGGATTGGCGTAACCAATGGTAATCTTCCTGCAAACCAGAATTTATTATTAAGTCGCATATGAAATCGGAACAACGCAAGTACCCACGCACGCCCATTAAATTAACCGTGAATTTAACGTTATCGGATGGTCGCAACGTTGAAGTTGAAACCTGGGATATATCCGACGGTGGTATTGGGATTCAGTTCCCGGCGGACAAAACCGTTGTCTGGACCATTAATCAACCGGTTATTGCCAAGGTCAAAGGATTGCCGGTTCAGGGACCTGAAATCCCGATGAAAGTCGTCAGGATCGCAGACAATGGTATCGGTCTGGCGATGGTGACGTTAGGCCAATAACACTGTCCGAACCTGATCATGGGCATGGGTTGGGTTGGCGCATGTGAATGGATTCAATCTCTTTGATCAGATCTTCGCTCAACCTCAAATCCGCACTGGCAATGTTTTCGGCAAGCTGTTCCAACGTGGTGGCACCAATGATATTGCTGGTAACAAAGGGACGATCATTAACATACGCCAGTGCCATCTGAGCAGGACTCAACTGATGTTTCTCGGCAAGTGCTAAATATTTTTCGGCCGTAGTGTGGGCCAGTTCACTGGTGTAACGTTGAAAGCGAGTAAATAGGGTCAGCCTGGCACCCTCTGGCTTAGCGCCATGACGATACTTCCCGGTTAAAACGCCCATGGCCAGCGGCGAATACGCCAAAAGCCCGACCGATTCACGGTGCGAAAACTCAGCTAAACCAATCTCAAAGGTCCGATTCAGAAAATTATAGGGATTCTGGATCGAGTCTATCCGCGGTAAACCCATTTCCCTGGCATACCTCAGATACTCTGAAACTCCCCAGGGCGTTTCATTTGACACACCAATATGGCGGACTTTGCCCTGTTTTACCAACTCAGCACAGGCCGTTAATGTCTCTTCTATCGCAACATCAGAGCTCGATTCAACAGGAACCTTATACCCCAATTGCCCAAAAAAGTTGGTGCGACGACTGGGCCAGTGCAGTTGGTATAGGTCGATATAGTCCGTTTGTAATCGTTTAAGGCTTTTCTCTACCGCATCAATAATCTGTTCGGCTTTTAAATTTGAGTCTGGACGGATATGGGCCATCCCTGTTGAAGCAACCTTCGTTGCCAACACGATTTTGTCGCGTTGACCTGTTTTCGCCAACCAACTCCCAATATAACTTTCAGTCAGGCCCTGGGTTTCTGGTTTGGGAGGCACGGGGTACATTTCAGCAGCATCGAAGAAATTAATGCCCCGCTCAACAGCCAAGTCCATTTGTGAGTGGGCTTCGATTTCCGAATTTTGCTCTCCCCACGTCATAGTTCCGAGACAGATTTTTGACACTTTTAGCGAAGTCCGCCCTAATTGACGATATTCCATACAAATCCCATCTTTTTAATTCGATATTGGCTATAATAAGACCATTCAACATAACGGTTAAAGGCATACTATGTCACGCAGGAAAAAATCCAGAACGATGAAAGGCAAGTTAGACATCAAAACTGGATCTAAGAAAAACTTCATCAAACAGGGCGAAATGGGCAAAATCCCAAGTCATAACCGCCTCGAAAAGCACAAAAAAACCAAACAGAAATCCGCCTACCAACGATTTTTGGAAGAGCATAATAAAAAAGACACCAGTTCTGGACAGAACACAGTCAGACAACGGTTAAATAAAGTTGAAGAAGAACGAAAAGTCGCCGATACCAGGAAAGTGAAGGAAGAACGACCTAAAAAAGACTTCAATCAGTTGACCGGCGATGAACTACTGGACATGTTTAATTAATCCAAAAACGATGAGGCTGACGTTACTGTTCAGCCTTATTTTTCCTATTTGCGCACTTGCCGCAGACTTTGGCGTCGCTAACTGGGGCATGACCAGTGCTGAGGTTAAACAGCTTGAAAACAGAGTAAATCTGACCCCTTTCGGTGCCGACAGCTATCTCATCTTCAGCGTTAATCTGCCCAATATAGATATTGCCCGAATTGTCTATCAGTTCGATCAAGATCGACTTACCGAAGGTCGATTTATTTTCCGCACTGAAAATCCATTTGATGTGAGTCGAGCGGTCGCCCAATATCAACAAATCAAATCGATGATTACTAACCAATATGGGCCTCCAAATGCTGACCAAATTCTGACACCTGCCAGTCAGGATAAATCTTTGGGTAACCGTGATATCGCAAATGATTTAGCGTCCGACAGGGCTATTTTAAAATCCAACTGGCGGTCTCCAAACGCCATTATCAACCATCAGCTTGCATGGAATGAAAATCAACCACATCACCAACTACATTACATTCCGTTGGAGACTATGCCTTCTGCACCCGATGCAAGCGCCTTTTAAGCGTTGACCGCAAAGGGTGAACGCACTACCTTGTGCAACATTCCCTCAACAACAAGGTAGTTATGAACAAAGCAAACACGACGAGAATTTATCTTATCGATGAACTGAGGGGTTTAGCCACGTTACTCATGGCTGTTTTTCATTTTTGTTATGACCTTAGTGTGTTTGGTTTTTTAACATTTGAAATGAACGGCGGATTTTTTACCTGGTTCCGTTTTCTCATCGTCACGTTATTTTTTACGTCCGTCGGCGCGAGCTTGTATCTTGCGCATAACGCCAAAATACAGTGGTCTAAATTCATTACACGGGAAATCAAAATCGGATTGGGTGCGCTATTCATCACTGTCTCGACCTTTATTCTCTATCCTCGAAGTTGGGTTTGGTTTGGCGTTCTCCATTTCATTGTCATCGCTTCTTTAATGGCGTTGCCGTTCATTCGATTTCCAAAATCCGCGGCGGTCATTGGTGTGCTCATCTTCATTCTTTACAACGTGACATCTTGGTTTAATCTCCACTTCTTGTGGGTCACGCTCAACGAACCGCTACACCTACCCAAGGGAACGCAGGACTTAACCCGCCTCATTCCCTGGCTTGGTATGGTGTTAATCGGCATATATCTCGGCTATAAAAAATTCTGGAATGTGACAACACTGTCACCTACTAAAGCAATATTACCTCTGCGATGGTTAGGCAAGCACAGCTTGATTTTCTATCTTCTGCATCAGCCACCGTTGTTTGGCCTAGCTTGGCTACTGAACTTTCTACTACATTAAGGCGTTGAGTATGTTAAAAATCATACTTCCGATTGCGTTTGTTCTGGCTGTATTTAGTCTGTCACTTGCAACGCTTTTAATTGCTTATACTTCACAACAAACGATGGTCGTAATAGATCATTCATTGACGCGACATGTTGATCAATATCTATTAGAGCGCGCGGTAAAGTCCATTGTGACCCGCGAACTTGAAGTTCAGAATTTATGGCTAAAGATATCAGGTTTTGGGTTGCTAACGCTCAGCTGTATCATGTTAATAATCATCGTAAAGTTGCGTAGTGTATTCTCAGGTTCAGAAAAGACCAAATAACGACTTATTCATCAGCGCGTAAGTCCGGCGGGATCGGCGTTTCGGGCTTGGCCGGTTTCTCTGGACTGCGCCCTTTCTTCCACATATCAACCTGATAGACATACGCCAATACCTGAGCAACTGCTATATAGAGGCCTTCCGGTATTTCACCACCAATATCGGTGTTGTGATAAATGGAACGGGCTAGTGACGGAATTTCCAAAATCGGAACGTCGTATTCCTGTCCGATTTCTCTGATTTTTAATGCCACTTCATCAACACCTTTCGCGACCAGTAATGGCGCTGGCATAGCGTTAGGTTCATATTTCAATGCAACCGCGTAATGAGTCGGGTTGGTAATTATGACATCGGCTTCCGGGACATCGGCCATCATTCTTCGATTGGCCATTTCACGTTGTAACTGGCGTATTTTAGCTTTAACTTCTGGCTTACCTTCTGTGTTTTTAAATTCCTCCTTTATTTCCTGCATCGTCATACGCAATTTCTTGGTGTGACTGTATATCTGAAAAGGAATATCCACGAGTGCGATTAAAATTGTACTCGCGGCTATAAATAAAAAAGACCAGGCCAATACCGTTAAGGCATGGACAATCGCGTTCTCAGTTGGTTGAAAAACCATGCTCATAAAGTCGTCTTTCAACCCCATCAACACAATTATCGACGCCGTTGCGACAACAATAACCTTGCCCCATCCTTTGGCAAGTTCAACCAATGAGTTCATCGAGAACATTCGTTTAATACCACTTAGCGGGTTAAGGCGAGAGCCCTTGGGCATTAGTGCTTTGGTGGCAAAGTTCCAACCACCTAAACTGGTGGGCGCTACAATGGCCGCCAGCAGTAAAAACCCGAAAGTGGGGATTAATGCTAGAAATGCATCAAATAAAACGGCTTCAAAATAGGCACCGGCGATATTAATGTCCCACGCGGCTCTCGCGTCAAATCGAAAGCAAAAAATCATGATGGTTTGCATCGTTTTCGCGATCCCAGGACCGAATACCAGAAAACAAATGGCCGACACCAGCAGTATAGCGCTGGTATTTAACTCTTTCGATCGTGCAATATTGCCCTCTTCTTTGGATTTCTCAATTTTCCGGGGCGTGGGTTCTTCGGTTTTCTCCTGGGAGGTATCTTCTTCAGCCATGACCTCTCCTCATAACCCAATTAATGCATGCATCAAATCAACATGCACGTTTAAAAATTGCTCGACCAAGGGCGCTGCCGCCGCATAACTGACCCAAACGATGACTAAGCCACCGAGCATAGTGATTGGAAAACCCAGCGCGAAAACGTTGAGCTGTGGTGCAGCACGAGTCATCACCCCAAAAGTTAGGTTCACCAGTAACAAGGCGGTAACGGCCGGTAATGCTAACATCAGACTCGCGCGAAACACCCAGGCACCAAATTCACTTAATGCCATCCAAGAATCGATGGTGAATAGACCCTGACCGACGGGTAACGAATAAAAAGATTGTATGACCACTTCAAGTGTAATCAGATGACCGTTAATCGCCAGGTAAACCAGTGTCACCAGTACTTGGTACCACTGACTGAGCACGGCAACATTGACACCGTTAACTGGATCGACCATGGAAGCAAAGCCCAAACCCATTTGCATAGATATGGTTTGGCCGGCAAGAATAAAAATTTGCAAAATGACGAACACCAAAAAGCCCAGCGTCGTGCCGATCAGTACCTGTTCAAGAATAATAACGAATGCCTGCACATTAACGACTTCAATTAGCGGCATATCAGGCAGTAACGGATAGATGGTATAGGTGATGACCAAAGCAAGTCCTAAACGCACCCGAGTGGGAACCAGGCGTGCGCCCAAAATGGGCACGATGACAAAGAAAGCACTTAGTCGGAAGAATGGCCACATGAAATGACTGACCCAACTGCTGATAATCTGGTCCGTTATTTCAAACATGCTCAACCAATCAAGATAGGAATGTTCATAAAAATGTTTTGTGCGTAATCGACAACCTTAGCGATTAAAAAAGGTCCTGTGACAATCATCATTAACAAGGTGACAAGCAGTCTTGGTAAAAAACTAAGGGTTTGCTCGTTTATTTGAGTAGCCGCTTGAAATGTCGATACGATCAAACCCACGATCAAACTTGGGACAATAATCACGCTGACAATCGTAACCACTATAAAAAGAGCTTCTGAAAAAATATCGCCGATGTTCATTGCGTCCATAAGAATACGGTCCTCACATGTTAAAGCTGGAAGCCACAGAGCCCATGACCATTGCCCAGCCATCGACCAATACAAACAACATAATTTTAAATGGCAACGAAATGATGATTGGTGAAAGCATCATCATACCCATGGCCATAAGAATGGAAGCCACCACCAAATCGATAATTAAAAACGGTATGAACAATAAAAAACCGATTTGAAAGGCTGTTTTCAACTCGCTGGTGACAAACGCAGGCATTAAAACATTCAGGGGCACATCATCTGGTTCGGCAAAATCGCCTTCGGCATCAGCCAAGCGGATAAATAAAGCCAGATCAGCTTCCCTTGTTTGCGCCATCATAAATTTTTTCATCGGTTCAATAGCCCGATCTACGGCTTCTAACGGTAAAATTTCCTCATTGATATAAGGTTGTAATGCATTGGCATTCACCTCGTTCAATACCGGGGACATAATAAAGAAGGTTAGAAACAAGGCTAAACCAATCAGCATTTGATTTGACGGAGTTTGTTGCAAACCAATGGCTTGCCGAAGAATAGCGAAGACAACCACTATCCGCGTAAAGCTGGTCATCATCATCAAGATCGCTGGAATAAACGTCAGCGCTGTCATGATCGCCAGGATTTGAATAGTTACTGAATACTGAGTTCCACCGGACTCATTTGTGGTGATTTCAAGTGCCGGGATTCCGGCGGCCTGCGCCTGCGACACAATGGCTGTTAACGTAATGACAAATGCGGAAAGTATTAACGATCGAACGGCAGCGGACTGGCTATAAGTCTTTATCCATTCTCTGCGATGATTGCTTGTGCTTGGCCATTGGATCACTGTCTAAACCCTTTAACAAACCTTTGAGTCGATCGGCAAACGGGCTGGCATGGTTTGGGTCAGTCAGATCGATAGGTTCGTCAAAGCGATGCAGTGTTTGTATTCCATTTGGCGTCACACCGATGAGTAGATACTCGGACGCGGCTCGGATAATCATCAATTTTTCACGTGTACCTAAAGGCATAACCGACACAACCTGGATGTGTTTTGGATTCATTCCAACACCGCCAGACATCCGTCGTATTAACCATGCACACGCAAAGATAAGGCCAACTATGAATATTAACGTTACGATGACTTTGAAATAGTCTTGCTCAGGCAATACTGTCGACACCGAAGGTCGCGCAAACACCAGACTTGGCGCGATGAAGACCAACCCCAGCTTCCAACCAACATTGCCCATTTTTTTCATTGAAATACCCACGTCAACTTAACCGTTGCACACGTTCTTGCTGGCTGACGACATCGGTTAAACGAATACCAAACTTTTCGTTAACCATGACAACCTCGCCATGCGCAATTAGCCGACCATTGACCAAAACATCGAGTGGCTCACCGGCCAGTCGGTCGAGCTCGATCACCGACCCTTGATTCAATTGCAGAAGGTTTCGGATGGGTATCTGTGTAGCACCGACTTCCATTGAAATGGTTACCGGAATATCCAAAATAACATCCAAGTTTGGATTATCTTCATTGAAAGCACCACCTTGGGTGCTTTCGAACTGTTCTAAAGGTGCGACCTGTGCTGGATCTTCTTCCGGAACGTCACCAGATTCCTCCATAGCAGCTGCCCATTCGTCGGCTAACGCTTGATCATCGGACCCCGCGCCCACTTCATCAACGAGGGCATCGATATCAATATCGCTATTGTCTTCGCCTGTCGGTAAATCTTCATCACTCATTTTTTGTCTCCTGAACTTCTTTCATCGCTTCAGACATCGCTTCGAGGGCTTTTTCCTCACGATGACGGGTTCGCATACCCAGTAACCTTGACTTCATGTCACCAATATCTCGATTTGGTCGACGCACGGGGCGCTCTACACGTAATGCAAGATTTTCACCACACTGACCGAGTGTGGTTTCAAATAGCGGAATAGAATTCGCCGTGAATTTTATGGTCTCTGGCAAATCAATCGGAATGATATCTCCAGCTTGCAAGTTCACCAGTTCTTTCAGTTTTATTTCACGCTCTGCCACCACGGCATTGGTGGGCACCTTAGCGCCCAATATATCGTGTCGTAAGGATTCCACCCAACGTTCATCAATTTCATCAACATCGGACTGCACACCAGCGTCAAGCACGTCGCGTACCGGTTCGATCATGGAATACGGTAACGTCATATGCAAATCGCCGCCACCGCCGTCTAATTCAATGTGAAAGGTACTGACCACCACCACTTCGCTTGGCGAAACAATGTTAGCCATCGCGGGATTCACTTCACTGGAGACGTATTCAAAGTCAATATCCAACACCGCACCCCAGGCTTCTTTCATGTCTTGAAAAACCTGAGAAAGAACCATCTGCACCACACGAATTTCGGTTGGCGTAAATTCGCGTCCTTCAATCTTTGCGTGCCTTCCGTCTCCGCCAAAGAAATTGTCCACCAGTTTAAAAACTAACTTGGCATCCAGAATAAACAGAGCGGTACCACGCAATGGCCTTACTTTGACTAGATTTAAACTGGTCGGTACATACAACGTATGCACGTACTCGCCAAACTTTAAAATCTGTATACCACCGGTGGCAACATCCGCAGAACGACGTAAAAAGTTGAACATGCTGATCCGGGTGTAGCGGGCAAATCGTTCATTGATCATTTCCAGCGTGGGCATTCGACCGCGGACGATACGGTCTTGTGAGGTTAAATCATACGATTTAACGCCATCCGCATCGGCACCATCATCTTCCTCAACGGCACCGTCATCTATGCCATGCAGTAACGCATCAATTTCGTCTTGCGAGAGAAGATCTTGCACTTCATCACCTATTGCATAATAAAACTGCGGAATAACACGGATTCAATACCGGGTCGGCCCATTTCAATAATTAGAACATCCTGAATCGCTTTCGTCAGTTCATCGGCTAATTTCTGTTTACCGTCCGCTGTACTTAATGTCATTACATCTTGAGCACTGAAAACATCCAAAAGATTATTTCGAATCAACGGATTATGAAGAATGAGCACCTCAATTGCGGCCGGGTCCCGGGTCAATACTGACAGTTCAACTTGCAGAAACCTCGAACGACCACCCGAGGTGTAGTTCACAATAAACGCCGGCTGCATGGCATGATATATAGCAGCCCCCTGGGACGGCGTCATTGTTGGTTCGTCCATCGGCAATTCGCTCATATCAGGCATGCCCGGTTCTGAAATTTTGTCTTTTAACATAAACCAGGTTCCGAAAATCGACAGTGATGAAATCAAGACGATCCCCCCGACTATCATCAAAATCATTTTCAGTTTGCCTCCGGATTTGCCACCTTTTTCATCAGTAGTGTCCAGAGTATCGTCATCGGCCATGCGTTGCCCTCAATTCCTGTTTTTGCTCCAGCAATGAATATGCCAGTAGCCGTTAAATATGTGTTAAGTCTAGTCAAACCACTGCAACCTAGCGAATTGTCCGAGCTCCCTTTTCTTCAAGCTGACCAAATCCTAGTATTATCTGGTCGTTTTCCTCATTGGGATTTGAAAGTAGTCAAAAAAATGTCACACCGGTCAAACATATTGGTCAATCATTCCTGAACTTGTTTGAACAGTGACACTGGTTTCCGTCGCGGCCAGCTCATCCATTTCAGCATCTCCGCCAGCATTAGCATAACCTTGTTCTTGTGACTGTTGTTGTGGCCGCTGATCGGACACATCCAGATTGGACAAATTCATACCTTGTTCGGCCATCGCTTCCCGTAGACGAGCCGACTGACTCTCAAGAGCCTCACGAACCAACGCAGACTGAGTAACAATATGTACCTGAGTTTGATCATTGTGTACCTGAACTCGAATCTCCAAGGCACCCAGTTCAGGTGGATCCAGTCGGATGAAGGCGTGACGAATTTCTTTCGACACCATGGTGTGAATTTTGTCTGCAAGCGCTGTTGAAGCCATCGCCAGTTTCGCAGGCTGACCAGTTACCTCCGCCTGCGTTTTCATAACGCTTTCGATAGGAGTCCGATGCGCATGCGACAGAGGTTGGTTGTGAATACCAGTTTCCTGCCGTTCTAACGTAAACTCACTCGAGCCTGTATCGGGTGCCAACGCTTCTTTATTTAACATCAACTTAGGGTTAAGTGGCGCATTGCCTTCTGCTGCTAGCACTTTAGTACCCAATGGCCCATCGTTTTGAACGTTTTCGCTGCCCGGTGCAGTTTTGATCTGCATTAAAACTGGCTTGTCCAACGCTGACTTAGGATCACCGGTGCCCGTGCTGTTCAATTTATCAGGCTCAACTAAGTTATCCGCTCCAACTCCATTCGAATTCAGATTCGTCGTGGTCTCTTGCTTACTACCTTTTAGAGCTGATGCCAAAGCGGAGGCCACAGCGATTTCATCGTTAGAACCCTCAACCGAGGAACCTAGGTCATTTACGTTCTTAGACTGTAACGCCCCAACTACCGGAGACGGGCCCTGCTTGAACAGAGACTCATCAACATCAAGACCTATCGTAACTTCAGGTTCGCCTAACAGAACAGAGAGCTCATTATTGTCAGCTTCTACGAACGCCAAGGAATTATCTTGGTTGTCTTGCGCTAGACTAGCTTCCTCAGATGTCACTTTCAGTGTCGTATTTTCTACCACTAAAGCGTCGGACTGCTCCACAGCGACCACCGTGCTTATGGTCTCAGCGGTTTTTTGCAGCTCAGAAATACCAGCATCCGCCCCATCAAACTTTGTTCGTTCTAACAGCGCGCCAGTATTGAGGAAATCCGGCAATGAAAGACTTCTTGCCTCATCGTCAAAATTGCTTAGTGGTGTCTCTGTGGTTTGTTTAGTTAATTCGGTTTCTTCATCCGGCGTTAACGCAAACGAAATATCTTTGCCCCCCGCATTAGCCATCAGATAAGCCAGCAATGCGTCGCCAGATAATTGCTCTGGATTGGTAATTTGGGCACTCACTGGCGTAAATTCTGTTAAAAGCGGTAAAGTCTCGCCGTTTTGCGTATTCAACGGGGTAATTAAAGCGGAAAGACTTTGCTGACTGCCATCGGTTTCGCCTGGCAAACTCAGCTTTCGCCATAAATTCACAAACTGACTGATTTCTGGGGCACTGTCTTCACCTAAGGGCGATATAGCCAGCGTTTCTGGACCCTCAGTGGAAACAGTATTGGGCATCTGCAAGGATAATACGGAGGTAGGAAGCATGAATTGATAAACCTTTAACAGTGTCAGCTAAAGGTTTATTGCAATGAAGAGGCCAATGTTAGCAGACTCGATTACGATTCCGCATCTAACGAGAAGTACCACTTTATTGTAAGGGTAATGCTGTTCGGTGATTGCGCCCTTGAATGGTTAACGTCAAACCAACAAAGCGTCCAGTTCGGCGAATACCATAGGCTTTTCTTCCTGGATTTTGGCCAGATGATTAGCGTATTGACTACGAATTGCAACTTTGGCGTCTTCTTCTAAACGATGACATAACTCACCAAAGTGGATGACCCCAAGGTTCAAGCTGGCGCCTTTCATACTGTGAGACAATTTACGGATGGTATCATCGTCTGTCGCATCAATGGCCACACCCAAAGCAGCTATTTTATTATCAATATCCTTTTTATAAGTGTTGACCAGCTCGACAAATTCGTCCTCAAGCATTTCCTGAATTTCCAGGATAGCTGCACGATCAATTCTTATTGCACTCATTTCAATTCAACTTATTTGTTGGCCAGCGTAACCTGGCATGAACGACATTGCCTTTGTCATTGTAATGAAAATCTTCGCAGATCCCCCGGATTAACGGCAATCCACGACCGCTATATCCTTCACCCGGCACCGCTTTTTGCAGAAACTTCTGGTGGTCAAATCCGTCTCCGCTATCTTCAATATAAAGCTCAAGCACGCCTCCTACACCATCGGGTACGTGCTTGGCTTGAATAATGACATAGCCTTCTTCCAACGCTGCAAGACGCTTTTCTCGCTCCACATAATAGGCGGCAAAGCCATCGGTGGACGTCTTAAAGTCTGAAGACAACTTTAACACACCATGCTCCAGACCATTGGAATAAAGTTCAGCCAGCATCGTATACAACTGCCCGCTCATACTGCGCAAGCCTTCAACTTCAGTCAATATGTTGAGCACAAGAGGAAGCGGATTAAAATCTCTCAGCGAGCTACCGTAGAGTTTGTAGGAAAAGTCCCAGTGTTGCGGACCACCGAGCGACCCTCGCTTATTTTCAAAATCGGGTAGACCGATCTCATCAATACCCACCATTCTAACCATGAGTAGTGTCAAGTCATCATCTGCACCAGTCTCACCAACGAATTCATCTACCGCATCAAGAATACTGTCAAACATGGATTGTTTTCTCGGTACACTGAAAATATTTAACAACCGCTCTTCGCCGAACAGTTCTTCGTTTGCATTGCGTGCCTCAATAATGCCGTCTGACCAGATGAATAATTCGTCGCCGTCCGCCATAAAGCTTTCCTGAATCGCGGGCTGGAATTGATGGGCTTCAAGAACCCCTAAGGGCAAATTATTTGACGATATCGTTTCGATTGACCCTGTAGATGACCGGTACAGTACAATGTCCGGAATGCCGCCCATCCATATCTGGGCTTTTTTTTCATAAAAATCCAGCTCTAAAAAACAACCGCAGCAGAACACCCCCACAGGGAGAATGCCGCGCAATTTGCTATTAATTTCCCTGAGTACTTCTTCCATGGAAAACCCTTTAGCGGTCATCCCGTAAAAAATTTCCGCTAACGGCATAGCGCCAATCGCTGCCGGTAAACCGTGGCCTGTAAAATCACCTAGGAAAAGGTGCATACCACCATCGGGCTTGCGTTCTGCCAAAACAGTATCACCATTAAATACAGACAAAGGTGACAGACTGTAGGATATGTTGTGCATATCCAAACAACCCGAGTGGGCAACATTGTCGAAAATTGTTTTGGCAACCTGCTGCTCAATCACTAGCTGGCGGTTATGCTCCTGCAGTTTTTCATGCATGTTACGCATTCGCCCGAAAGCTTTGATTTTGGCTTTGAGAATGACCCGATTATAGGGTTTCGAAAGAAAGTCATCACCACCAGACTCTAAACATTCAGCGAGCGATTCGGCGTCCTGCAGTGATGTCAGGAAAATGATGGGAACATAGTCATCGACCAGAGACTTGCGGATTTCTTTTGCGACAGTTAGGCCGTCCATGACTGGCATGAGTACATCCAGCAATATCAGATCTGGACGACCTTCATAAAAAACTCGCAATGCCTCCTCGCCATTGGCCGCTAACATGACTTCGTGACCTTCTTTGCGAACAATAGTTCGCAGAATCATACGGTCCGTTTCATTGTCATCGGCAATGAGAATACGAAGAGACTGCTGCATAAAACGATCGTTTAACTAATCGTGAACAGTTGGCCGAAGTTTGAAATAGTTAAAATTTTCTTCACGTCTTCGTTGCAGTTTACGATTTCGATCTGAGCATTGTCGCCACCCGCGTGATCGCGCATCAACAACAGCATACCGAGTGCGGAGCTATCGAGGTAAGTTGCCTCTGCCATGTCTACAGTGTAATGAGTGACATCGGCGGGAACACTTTCGTATATCTGTCGAAACTCTTGGTGAGAGCTGAAGTCAAACCGACCAGATACTTTAATTGTGATCGAATTTCCATTTGTTGTCGCGGTGACGGCCATACGTTTTCCTCATAATTGTGTCACTTTCTTTAATTGTAGATGCTTAATGGATTCCTGCCAGAATGGCAAGCATACTTATGGACACAGTCTACTGACTGCCATATTAGCGGCATTTGTCGTAGTTTCAAACACCTGTTTAGGGTTTCTTTTTCAGTGCTGCTAAAATCGCGTCGGGTATTTTCAGCAACGGAGTCGTTTCAGTGACAACGCCAAGTTCGTAAGCCGCACCGGGCATGCCCCAGACAACACTGCTGTTTTCGTCTTGCACAATACAGGTATGACCAGCGTCTTTTAGCCTCTTCATCGCAACCGCCCCATCCGCCCCCATTCCAGTGAGGATAATGGAGATGATTTTTCCGTTGTGGGTTTCCCGCAACGAATCGAACATGCATTCAACCGAGGGTTTATGGCGGTTTACCAAAGGTCCATCGCCTAACCGGCAAACCAGCCCTTTTGGTCCTTGTTGAAACAATAAGTGGCGGTCTCCGGGTGCCAGGTACGCATATCCTGGGGTAATTTTCATACCATCGGTTGCTTGAACAACGTTCATCTGACATTCCCTATCCAATCGTTGAGCATAAGACGCACTGAATGCACCTGGAATATGCTGCGTAATGACTATGGGAGACATCTGACCAGGCAACCGTAATAACACATCTTTAATAGCTTCCGTGCCACCCGTCGAAGCGCCAATGGCAATTATCTTATCGGACAGTTTAACGTCTTTATCAATCGCCCGAATCTTGGATTTTTGAGTAAACCGGTCTGGGTCAAAGGCGTTAACTTTGACGGTCGCCGCGGTTTTAATCTTCGCACAAATATCGCTGGCGACATTGCTGCCTTCCAGTTCATGCTTGGAAATGTAATCCACCGCACCAATTTCAAGGGCATCCAACGTGACCAAGGCTCCAGCCTGCGTCAACGTAGATACCATAACGACCGGCATGGGTCGCAATCTCATCAAGTTCTTAAGAAAGGTAATGCCATCCATTTTGGGCATTTCGATATCAAGCGTAATGACATCTGGATTAAGCAGTTTGATTTTTTCACGGGCAATAAACGGGTCGGCGGCAGTTCCGACGACCTGAATCTCAGGGTCAGAGGATAAAATTTCTGACAATAACTGTCTGATTAACACTGAGTCATCGACGACCAGAACTTTTACCATGGCTGCTCTACCTGGTTAAAACAATTCAATATCCGACTTAACAATTTTCTCTTTATCCAGTTCTCGCATGTAAGCGCGATCTCTTTCAACAATAGTATTGTTATGCTGAGATTTCAGCTTTTTCATCAAAACTTTACCCGTTTCAGGGTAGTAAATAACCTTTCTTGGGAAAGCATCGCCGACATCACTGGCGACAGTAGACAGCCCTTCTCGTTGCAGATAGTTAAAGGTAAAAAGGATATTGCGTTGCCCAACATCACTCATATTTGCAATTACCTGCCCACCACCAAAAACTTTGACCTCAAAACGGCTCTTTTGCGCACCTATTTTAATCAATTCATTGACCAGGAATTCGATGGCCCAGTTGCCGTATCGTGCCATTCGACTGTTCGGGTCAGAGCCCCAATTCACCGAACTGAAATCGCCCTCTTCCGGGAGCATGAAATGATTCATACCGCCCACTCCAAGGGCTTTATCTCGAATACAAACCGAGACACAAGAACCCAATACAGTGCTGATTAACTCACCACCACGAGACACATAGAATTCCCCGGGTAAAATTTTGGCCGCCCAACAATTGTGCGTTCTGTCCCAATACCGTCGAATACGCTCAAAACCAGGTACTAACGGTGGTTGAGGAGGATGCAAACTATGACTCACATGATTCCTCCTTAGGTCCGGCGCCGGTAAATAGTCTGACCAACAAATTCAAGGTCCGTATTCAGGCGGGTAATATTCTCAGAGTGGCCAATTATCAGATAACCCCGGGAGCTTAATTGATCTACGTAACGGGCCACCAAACGGGTTTGCGTTTCCTTATCAAAATAGATCAAGACATTGCGACAAAAAATCACATCAAACTTTTTTTTCATTGGCCAATTGCCTAACAGATTCAACCGGTTAAACACAATTTTTTCACGCAAGTGCGATTTCACTAGTACGGTGTTTGATTGCTTGTCTCGTTGAAAATGCTGACTGAGAAGACTTTTCTCAAGCCCTTCTATTCTGCTGTACTCATAAATACCATTTCGCGCATGGCGTAATACATTAGCATCTAAATCTGTGGCCAGGATTTTCACTGCTTTGGGCTTCGGGAAATGATCGGTCACGGTGATGGCAATGCTGTATGGTTCCTCGCCAGTGGAACAACCCGCAGACCATATGAGAAAATTTGGCCTTCCCGATTGAACCCAATCCGAAAATATCGTCGTTTTTAAAAAATCAAAGTGGTGGTTCTCACGGAAGAAAGACGTCAAATTGGTCGTCACCGTATTAACGAACTCATCAAATTCTTCTGGGTTTCCCGACTCCAACAGAGCAACGTACTCTGCAAAATTCTTTAAGGACAGTCGTCTTAATCGACGTGAAAGACGACCATAAACCAAGTTTTTCTTATGTTCTCCAAGCACAATACCGGTGTGTTGATATGCAATGCGGGAGAGCGACCAGAAGTCCTCATCCCGCATTGGAAATTCACGTTGCTCAAATGTTTCCATGGGGCGATTCCATAATTAGTCCGATTGATGAAAAGTAATATTCGTCAACCAGTCTATTGCCTAGAATTCTTCCCAATCGTCGTCTTCGTCGCTGACATCAGCACCGCCTTGATGCTTTTTCTGGCTCACTGGCGTAGCCACTTCGGTCGCCTTCGGTACCGGATGGCTCGGTGGTGCATAAGACATAGAGTTACCACCAGAAACTTTGTCATGGCTGAGAGTGAAGAAAGCCATCTGCTGCATCAACTTGCGCGCCTGCTCAGCCATAGCTTCACCTGCAGCGGTGGCTTCTTCTACCAATGCCGCATTTTGTTGCGTCATTTCATCCATCTGTGACACGGCTTTATTAACCTGTTCAATACCACTGCTTTGCTCTTTCGCAGAATTACTGATGTCTTCAACCATGGTAGAGACTTTCTGCACAGACTCGACAATCTCTTTCAAGGTCTCACCTGACCGATTAACCAACTCAGAACCCGTGGTAACTTTGTCTACGCTATCGCGAATAAGGTCTTTAATCTCCTTAGCAGCGCCGGCAGATCGCTGAGCCAGGTTTCGAACTTCAGAGGCAACCACTGCAAACCCTCGCCCCTGTTCACCGGCTCGGGCTGCTTCTACCGCGGCATTCAGTGCCAGCAAGTTGGTTTGGAAAGCGATTTCATCGATGACACCGATAATGTCAGCTATATGCTTACTGGACTCGTTGATTTCGGCCATAGCCTTAACGGCATTTTCAACCACAGCACCGCCAGAACTGGCCAAACGCTGTGTCTGGCTGGCAATTTCGTTTGCCTGCACGGCGTTGTCGGCACTGCTCTTAACTGCGCTGGTCATTTCTTCCATACTGGAGGCGGTTTCTTCCAAGCTACTTGCCTGTTCTTCTGTGCGCTGGCTTAGGTCCGCATTCCCTTGTGCAATTTCATCGGCCCCTGTACTAACGGTACTGGCGGCTTCCCGGATCTGGGTTATAATTTCGGTTAATTTATTAACGGTGGCGTTGGCGTCATTTTTCAATTCTCCAAAGGCACCATCGTATTGCTTATGAATCTCTTCAGTCAGGTCGCCATGAGACAGTGCACTGAAAACACGAGCAGTATCCGCCACAACTCCTTCAGATATTTCAACCAGTTGGTTCAAACCTTCACTCAATGACGCAAAGAAGCCTTCTTTTCCTTCGACACTAATACGACGGCTTAGATCACCGTGAGAGGCCGCATTGATTAATGCATCCACTTCCATTTGAATGTTGACTTGGTTTGTTCTGTCTTCCCATTCAACGACAGTACCTAATCGTTCACCATTCTCATCGTAAACGGGGTTTGCGGTTAACCCGAAATGCAGATCCGCCACCTGAATCTGGGCTCGATGTGTCTGATTGAGGCCCTCCAATAGTCCCCTTTGGTGTGCTGGATTTTTATGGAACACATCCATCGACTCACCGATCAGGTGATCCGCTCTGAAGTTTGGCAACACCTCTTGAATCGCACGCTCGCGGCTTTTCAACATGGTGTGTACAGATTTGTTTATATACACGATAGTTCGATCTGAATCCGCGATCATCGTATTCGTAGATACATTATCCAGGGCTTGCTTGATGCGTTGATTTTCTTGTGCAACAACGGCCAGTTTATTCTCTGCCGCCCGAGCGTCGGTTAGATCCTTCCATTCTATGACGGTCCCGTTCCGCTTGCCTTCGGCATCGAGCAATGGTGTGGCCGTTAAGCTAAAAGTTAAACCTGCTACTTTGATTTCCGATTGATAGGATGTCGTTAAATCGGCTAGAAGGTTACGTTGATGGGCTGGGTTTTTATGGAACTGGTCGACATTGGTGCCTAACAGATTTCGATAATCAAGGCTCGGCAAAGCCGTCTTCAACGTTTCACCTCGTTTGTCCATCATTTTTTTGGCAGACTGATTCAAATAAATGATATTCATATCGTTGTCGGCCATCATCACAGGCGTATCAGCAACATCCAATGCGTTTTTAATGGTTTGTGTTTCCGCAGCCTGCTTGCGTTCCTGTTCAATTTTCGTTTGCAATATGTTCTGAGTTTCATTCAGCGAAGTTGCCAGCTCTTGAAATTCATCGTTACCGTCCACAACCAATGTTTTACTGAAATCATTCTCGGAAATGGCGCTGAGTACATCTTGAGTTCTGCGTAGGCTGACCACGATAGATACGATAGTGGTAATGAAAATATAGGCACTGGCCAGCACGACAAGAATCACAATCGTCAATTCCAAATTACGACGTGAAGTACTCTCAGCGATCCGCTCTTCTAATAGCGTTTGCAGCTGATCGTTCACGATACCGACACCCCGGTATAGCACTGAAATAGCGTCGGTACCCATAGCGAAGAAATCACCACTGCCAACGGAGGCATAACCGTTTTCTACAATGGTTAATACCTGTTCACCGAACTTGTCTTGTGCAAAACGGATATCCGAAATAAGGCCATTGAGTGAAGCGCCAATGGCTGAATTTTCCGCCACTGCGCTTTCTAACGACGTAACTGTTGCATCGGCATTTGCGGAACCGAGAAAACGGGCAAGCGGCACTAATGTAGCCGTACTGTAATTGTTTGACTGGATAATACCAGCTCCGCGACCGCGCATAATGCCAAACGATTCAGCCGTTGCATGGGCCTTAAATATCAGATAGTCCATCAAGTAGAACGTATCGAGTTCTGGGTCCAGTGTCAGTTTACTGGCATTGCCAACAGCAACTATCAACCCACGGAGATCATCAACAAGCGAAGTGTATTGAGAAAAGACAGCTGCCGCGTTTCCGTTAAAGGCAGAGCTATTCAAAGACTCGAACTGTCGACGTAAAGAGGCGCCAGCCGCTTGCAGGTTGGCAATATCACCATAGGTTTGAACCAGTCTATCCAGGTCGGCGTACCCTTCGAGGGCAGCGTTCCTGTTGACGGTAATCTGATCATCCAGTCCGACACTTCCATTCAGTTTACTGTTGGTCAGACCCCGAACGACCTGGGTATGGCTGACAATTTTATACAGAGTTGGGATAAACTGAGTGCCATGAAGCTCTGCTGAACGAAAATGAATAGATTCCGACTGACTAGACACGACTTGACTGATTAAAAAAGCAACCAACAGTAATGAAAGTGCTGCACTGAGGCCCAATTTTATGGGCACATTCACGGACTTAACTGGATTGAATTTAAGAAGAATATTACCCAAGGACATTGTTTTTTACCCCTTCCGCGAAGCGAAACTTTTTAAACTATTTAGGATATCGGCCAAAATGAACAGGACTTAAAGGCTAATTTTCGTCGATATTTCTGATAATTTCGTCGTCATCCAACAGTTTTGACAACTCTAAAATAATCACCATTTTCTCATTGACAGTCGCCAAGCCACGAATGAATTGACTGTTCTTTTTATTCGACACATCCGGTGATGATTTCAATTCATCTTCACCAATGCTGTACACATCGGATACCGCATCGACAACAATTCCGACGGTTCTTTCCCCTGCTTCGAAATTCAGTTTTAAGACGATAACGACCGTTACCGGCGTGTAATCGACCTTAGGCAGATTGAATTTAATTCTTAAGTCGACAATTGGAACAATGGTGCCGCGAAGGTTAATAACACCTTTCAAATAGCCAGGCGAATTCGGGATTTTCGTGGCTCTTTCCCATCCGCGAATTTCCTGAACACTTAAAATATCCACACCGTATTCTTCATCATCCATCACAAACGTCAGATATTGATCTTCACCATGAGACTCAACCAAAGCTTGAGCTTCTTCGTTGGTCATGTCTGTGGCTTGTGCTTTTTTAGGGTTCTGAGTAGTCACATTTTGCTCCCGTTAACTGGCCGTTTTCATAGCAACAGAAGTCTGATCGATTTTATCGCCAACAATATTCAACAAGCCGGCTATATCGACAATCAGTGCGACCGTACCATCACCTAAAATCGTCGCGCCAGACAAACCTTCTATGCGTTTGTAGTTAGTATCCAAACTTTTAATCACAACCTGTTGTTGAGCTAACAGGTCGTCTACATGCAGCCCAATTTTCTGATTGGCACTTTCCACCACCACCACAATGCCATCAAAAAGACTCTTATTAACCGGTTCGATATTGAACACTTCATACAGCCGGACCACTGGTACATATTCATCCCGTAACACAATTACATCTGTTTCACCAGCAACGGTACTCACCTGTTCGCGACGAACTTCAATCGACTCAATAATGCTGGTTAACGGCAGAACAAAGGTTTCATCGCCCAGGCGCAAGAGTTGTCCGTCCAGAATCGACAGGGTTAAAGGCAATTTAATTCTGAACAACGAACCTTCTCCGACCTTTGAAACAAGTTCGACGGTTCCCTTCAATTCTTGTATGTTCCGTTTCACGACATCCATCCCGACACCGCGACCGGAAAGATCACTGACCGCTTCTGCCGTTGAAAGACCCGGGTGAAATATCAGTTCCTGTAACTGTTGATCACTCAACTGCTCATCTTCCGCAATCAAGCCATTCTGAATCGCCTTTTTACGGATCACTTGAGGGTCGATACCTTTGCCATCGTCACTGATCTCAATCACGATATAGCCACCTTGATGATAGGCATTCAAGGTTAGCTGGCCTTCCGCCGGCTTGCCATGAGCGAGCCGTTGCTCAGGGCTTTCGATTCCATGGTCCATTGAATTGCGAACCATATGAACCAGTGGATCGCCAATTTTTTCCATGACCGTTTTGTCCAGTTCCGTATTTTCCCCGAGCAATTGCAAGTTTATTTTTTTACCGAGTTTTTTAGCGATATCACGAACCAATCGGGGAAACCGACTGAAGGTAAAGCTGATGGGCACCATGCGGATACGCATGACACTTTCCTGCATTTCCCGAGTATTTTGTTCGAGCTGCATGAGCCCTTCTTGTAACCGCTGGAGCTTGTCAACGGAGAAATCATGCCCTATCTGCCCAAGCATCGATTGGGTGATGACCAATTCACCCACCATGTTTATGAGTGAATCGATTTTATCAATACTGACGCGGATTGATTGCGTTTCTACCGCAGCGGCCCGTACGGGTTTTGAATCCATACTCTTTTGCGATTCGCCCGGCTGATTCTCAGTAGTTTCGTCTGGTACTGTATCAATACCGATAGCCTCGGTAGCCGGCATTACACTTTCTTGGGTAGATTCTGTTTGTTGGTTGTCGACGACCGTCACAAGCTCTTGATCGGTTACCCATTCAATGTCGACTTTTGAGTCGTCAATTACCCATTCAAACACTTCCAAGACCACTTCTTTGGTACAGGAAGCATAGAGTTGGATATGCCAATACAAAAAGATCTGCTCAGGATCCAGAGTCGTGAATTCGGGTAGTCGGTCGGTTTGAACCTGAACAGATACCGTACCCAATTCCGACAATTCACGAATTATCCGAAACGGTTCGTTCCCGGTTTGCACAATATCAGCAGATGGCTTGAAAACGATGGCCCAGTGCCCCGAGTCGCTACCAGCTGAATCTGGATTCGATTCCAGTTGCGTTGGTGTTACGCGTTGCGACGAGGATTGTTCTTCACTGTAGGAAGAGGGTTCGGGCTCGGTCTCAGCGGACAGGAATATTTCAAATTGTTTTTTTAGCGCATCAGACGCGCTGGTGTCTGGGCTGCTACCCGCTTGAAGATCCTGTAACAGAGCACGCAGTACATCTACGGACTCAAGGATAAGATCGACTCCTGATTGAGTGACCGGTCTTGAGCCCGCGCGATATTGATCCAGCAGAGTTTCAACCACATGCGTAAAGTCGGACACTAGCTGAAAGCCAAAGGTGCCCGCTCCACCTTTAATTGAGTGAGCAGCACGGAAGATGGTATTTATGTCATCCGAGTTTACGGCATCCGGGGAAAGCTCGAGTAACCCGCTCTCCATAATGTCGAGCCCTTCGAAACTCTCTTCAAAAAACACCTGATGAAATTGGCTTAGATCAATGCTCATGTCAGCTCATTCACATCCCATTTAATTTGCGTCGTTTTAAGAACGGTCGCGTACGCTTTAATCGAGTACTCTTTTAATAGTGCTGAGCAATTGCTCAGGGTTAAAAGGCTTTACGATCCATCCCGTTGCACCGGCTTCTTTACCAGCCATCTTTCGGTCTGTTCCAGACTCTGTCGTTAACATCAAGATCGGGGTGAACTTGTAATTGGGTAGTGCACGTAAGTTCTTCACTAACTCAATGCCGTCCATATTGGGCATGTTTACATCTGAAAGAACCAAATCAAAAGCCCCACTCTTAGCTTTACTCAGTGCATCAACCCCATCCACCGCTTCTGTTACATCGAATCCGGCTCCTTTCAACGTAAAGGTCACCATCTGACGCATTGAGGCTGAATCGTCAGCCGCCAGAATTTTACTCATTGAGTTTCTCCAATCTTTACCGACTAAGTAATCTATTTAAAACAAGTGCTTCATGCCCAGCGTTTCCAGGGCAATGTCGAACGCTTCTGACTTGCCCTTTACTTCAACTGAACCTCCTTGTTGAACGAGAGCCTTCCGAAACGCAATCATCAACTGCAAACCGGTGGAGTCCACCTTTTCAACTAACCCCACATTTAATTTGCACGCCCCTCCCTTATCGAGCGCGGCTTGCAGGGTTTCCTTAAAGCCGTCGACCATGGTGATATTGAGATGTTGGGGGCAATGAATCGTTATTGAGGCCACAGTTTCATCCAAGGACAGACGTTAAAAATTAGATTAGCCGCTATTTTCAGCCTTGCCAGTCTGACAAGTATGGTTGTGCTTTAAATTAACTGAAACGTTGGTTAATCAGCTCATCAATTTGCTTCTGTTCTTGTTTATCGGCCGCTATTGCTTCTTCCATAGATATTTTATCGATATATTGCGCAATATTTTTTCGACGCTGATAGAGTTCACGCCATTTATCGAGAACCTGCTGCTCTCTTTGACGCCAAGACATGATGGTTTGCTGTTGACGGCTAGAAAGATCTTCGAGCTGATCAATGAAGCCCTGAGTTCTGCGCCATTGCTGCATGCTGATACCTTCAGCACCCTGTTGATTCAAATAACCCCGGTATTCCTGCTGGTATTGCTGGAGTTCCTCCAGTCGTTTTTCTTCCAATTCAATCTGGTTTCTGACCTGCGCCAAGGCTTGGCTAGCCTGATCTTCGCGTTGTTTGGCCAGCCGAATGACGATTTCCAATCGCCCTGCACGACTCATGAATCAGAAACCGTTCTCTTACCACGAATCGGGCGACCGCCGGCCATGGCTTGGCGATTACCCGTTGCAGTGGCGGGAGCACTGGCCCCTAAAACACCTTTAAGTAACTGCACGGAAGGCTCAAAAGGCACTTGCTCCTTCAAGCCCTGTCGGAGGAAATCCCGGAGGGTTGGGTACAGCGCAATCGCCCGATCAATTTCATGATTGCTGCCTTTGTTGTACGCGCCAATAGAGATCAGATCCCGATTCTGAGAATACAAAGACCACAACTGCTTAGCCTGTTGCGCCAACTTCAGGTGCTCTTCGCTGATAACCTGCGGCATTACTCGTGAAATGCTTTGTTCAATATCAATAGCCGGATAGTGCCCCTCCTCTGCCAGTTTTCGATTTAACACGAAGTGGCCATCCAAAATGGCTCGTGACGAGTCAGCAATGGGGTCCTGCTGGTCATCGCCTTCCGTTAGCACGGTATAGAACGCAGTAATGGAACCGCCGCCTTGTTGTGCATTACCGGCACGTTCGACTAACTGCGGGATACGGGCGAAAACTGAAGGCGGATACCCTTTCGTTGCCGGCGGTTCGCCAATCGCCAAGGCGATTTCCCGTTGTGCTTGAGCATACCGAGTCAGAGAATCCATCAACAACAGAACAGATTTACCCTGTGCCCGAAAATATTCTGCAATTGCGGTAGTGTACTGTGCTGCCCGTAATCTCAGCAGCGGCGCATCATCTGCCGGAGAAGCCACGACAACGCTGCGGGCCAAGCCTTCGTCGCCGAGTATTTCTTCGATAAACTCTTTTACTTCACGTCCTCGTTCGCCAATCAACCCCACAATCGTGATGTCTGCGTTAGTAAACCGGGTCATCATACCGAGCAAAACGGATTTACCGACGCCGGAACCAGCGAACAAGCCTAAACGCTGGCCTCGCCCTACGGTTAACAGGGAATTAATGGAGCGAATGCCGACATCAAGAGGCTCCCGAATAGGTGCGCGGTGCAAAGGATTGATGTACTCGCCATTCAAACTTTGTTGCGCTCGGCAGTGCAATGGCCCCTTGCCATCAATAGGTTCACCAAAGCCATTGACTACCCGCCCCAGTAATTCATCACCAATAACCAGTTCATTAGCCGACTCTAACGGAACAACACGTGCACCCGCGCGCAGGGTATGCACGGCTTCAACCGGCATGAGAAAGGTTTGGTTGTCATGAAACCCCACGACTTCGGCTTCAATGCTCTGCCGACTGTCTACCACCAAACAGCGCTGCCCGATGGAGGCATTTAAGCCAACCGCTTCTAAAGTTAGCCCCACCATACGGGTCAAGCGACCCTGACAAACCGGTTCGTCTTTACCGGGTACCCAAGCTTCACAGCCGGCAATGAAATCAGTCAGTGGTGTTTGGCTCATGACCGTCCTTATCGCCAGGTTCGGTGGCTTCGGTTGTTATTCCAGATTCGCTGTCGTCTCCCGTCACCTCAGGGGCATTTGCGGCTTCTTCAAAGGCCTTCTTGTTCGGTGTTTGAATAGTCGACTCAAATGCATTGCTGACATCATCACCAGACTCTTCAGGCATACTAGATGTTTGTGAGACGTTTTCGACGGTGTCCGACTCGAAGATTTTATCAACAGGTTCAACAGGTGCAGATGCCTGATCAGTTTGGTGTAGAGATTGATCATCGAGCAGCGCTTCACGTTCTGGTTTATCCGCAGATACTTGTGTCGTAGAGCTATCTGGCGAAATTGACGTAGATTCGCCTGCCACTGAAGAATCTTCCGGCTCAACAGCCAAGTTTGTATCGTGATCTTTAAATACCACCTGTTGGTCACTTGACGAAACGGTTTCGGCTTTAGGTTCTGGTTCAGATTCGGGTTCAACATATGAGGATGATTCGTCTGTCGTTTTCAGAACGGTATCGTCGTTATTTTCGATGACGTCGGCAGGATCGGCCATCTCGTCGGTTGCCGTTTCAGCCGGTTGAGGATCATCGCCCGCATCGATATTTTCATCAAGCGTGACGGTAGATTCATCTGAGTGCCCTGTGCGCATCAAATAATCGGATGATATCGGAGACTTAACTTTCTGTTCGTCAACATGCTCAAGGTGCGATATAAGGTGGTTAACCGCATTATCGAACCGGTGCTCCAGACTGTAATCCACATAGCTGAAACCACTCTTTACTTTACACCCACCGGTGGTGATGCTGTCATCGGCTACCAGCGTCCAATGCGAATCGGCAAAGGTTTTAACAAAATCCACTTCATCCGGATTCAACAGCACCGTTAATTTCTCATCTGGGTTTGGCAGGCTTTGTACGGCAGCGTGCACAATTACGCTGATATGGTTGGGTTTTAACCGCAATTCATCTTGAATGACCTGACGGGCAATGCGCACAGACAAGGACAGCAATGCCTGCTCCAGTTCATGCTGCTCTGTCGCAATTTGATTTTTTAACTCGGCGGACACGCTTTCTAAGACCGTTAGTTTATCGTCCGTTTTTACGCGTTCTTCGGCTAAAGCTTGTTCGCGACCGGCCGTGGTACCGGCCGTCAGCCCTTCTTGGTATCCGGCATCATAGCCTTCTTTCTTTCCGGCCGTGAGCCCATCTCGTTGTCCTTGGGTCATTCCTGTTTCGTAGCCTTGCTCGAAACCCTCGTTATAAGCATCCTCGCGAATGGCTTCGACTTCTTTCAATGTTGGGAGACTAACTTTTGTTTCAACAACATCTTCTACTTTGGTCGGTAACGGTTGTGGTTTCTTTTTTTTCGTTATGAGATTTCCGTGCCGATCCCAACTGGGCAGTTCAAGATTCTCAACGTTAGGTACCTTATTGTGTCGCAATATGGATTTGTTGGAAGACGACATAAGCGTTACAACATTTCTTCACCGCCGGCGCCACCCAGGACAATTTCACCTGAGTCTGACATCCGACGCGCAATACCCAATATTTCTTTCTGAGCCAGTTCAACCTCTGACACTTTAACCGGCCCCATGGCTTCCATATCGTCTTTTAGGATTTCGGCAGCACGTTTGGACATATTTCCGAGTATCTTGTCAGCGAGGTCACTGTCTGCGCCACGTAAGGCAATTTTGAGTGAATCGGTTGATACTTCACGAAGCAGACTTTGAATGCCACGGTCATCGACATCAATCAGATTATCAAAGACAAACATCAAGTCTGAAATCTCGTTGGCCAGATCTTCATCCACCTCTTTAATACCGTCCATAATCTCTGCTTCAATGCTCGATTCGAGGAAGTTCATAATTTCGGCCGCGGTTTTTACGCCACCCAACGTTTGCGATTGAGTACCAGCGCTGGCCGAGAATTGCTTTTCAAGAATAGAGTTGAGTTCCTGTAATGCGGCCGGCTGAACACTTTCCAATGCGGCGACACGCATAACAATATCTAGGCGTACTTTTTCCGGAAATTGTGCGAGGACTTCACCGGCTTGGTCCGGTTCGAGGTACGCCAGTACAATGGTTTGAATCTGCGGATGCTCGTTGCGAATAATGTCAGCAACAGCTCGTGGCTCCATCCACTTTAATGTGTCAAGACCAGTGGTATTACCACCCAACAGGATACGGTCGATCAAACCAGCCGCTTTGTCTTCCCCCAAGGCTTTGGTCAGCATATTACGGATGTATTCGTCCGCGCCGATACCCAGCCCGGTTTGGCCACCGACTTCTTCTAGGAATAATCGTACAACACCTTCAATTTGTTCCTGCTTGACTTCCGGTATGGATGACATGGAAGTACCCACCCTTTGAACCTCTTTTGGCCCCAGGTGTTTTAATACTTCGGCTGCGTCGGCTTCGCCAATACTCATCAATAACATTGCTGCCCGCGTTTGCAGAGGAACACCATCCAGCACTTTTTCATAGCTGGAAACATCGGACTGTACTGGTAAATTTCGATTATTCTCAGTCATTACTCATTATCCAACGCTTCAGGACTAACGCGACTCTACCCGGATCTTCAGCGATTAATCCGCGTAATGCGTCTAATTGACGCTCAAAGCTTTCAGACGGGCCCGGCAACGAATATTCGTCAACGGTATTCAGAGTTACCCGATCGTCCGCAATCATATCTTCATCAACATCAAGCTGGGCCAAGGCGGCATCCTCTAAGCTTTCCTGTTGTTCATCTTCGCCTTTGGCCAGAAGATTACGCACGGCCGGGCGCAGAATCCCGAATATTAAGATTAGTACAAAAAGTCCCGCCAGGAGCTGTTTTGCGATTTCCCAGAACCAGGGTTCTGCGTAAAACGGTGGTTGTTCAATGGACTCATCTCCGGCCAAAAACGCCGAATTGATGACGTTAATACTGTCGCCACGGCTGGCATCGTAGCCTACTGCGTCCTGAACCAGTGTTCTTAGTCGGGCAATCGAGGCTTCATCCCACGCTTGACTGACTGTATCACCCGTATTTGGGTCGGTCGTTTGAATGTCATCCACGACCACTGCTACCGTTAACCGACGTACACGGCCCTGTTGGAACTGGGTAAAGCTCAGTGTTCTATCGACTTCGTAATTGATCGTAGCTTCATCTCGACTGGATTTAGGCGGTTCTGAGGCATTGCCGGCATTTGCTGCATCTTCTGGTGCTTCTGCATCTGTGGGAGGCTGGTTTGTCAACGCTCCGGGGATGCCGCCGTTATTCTCACCAATACGTTCTTCCTTAATGGTCTGTTCGCTGCGTTTGGCGATCAAATCGGGATTGTAGAGCTCTTCTGCCTGCTCCACTTTGGTAAAGTCGATATCGGCTGACACTTCTGCTTGAAATTTATCGCTACCAATTATGGGCGACAAAATGGAATTAACTCGTGCCAACAGATTCTCTTCAACCTTGCGTTGATATTCAAACTGGCGGTTGGTCATCTCTTCTTCGATATTCTGATCATCGTCACTCAACAACCGGCCGCGTTGGTCGACGATGGATACATTTTCATCTTTCAATTCTGGAATGGATGTAGAGACCAGGTTGCGAATCGCTTTAACCGAATCTTTGTCCAGTTCTGCTCCGGCATAAAGCTCAGTAAACACCGATGCAGTCGGCTCGCGCTGATCACGGACAAACACAGATCGCTTGGGAATTGCCAAATGTACTCGAGCCGTCTTAACCTGATTGATGGATGAAATTGTGCGCGCCAGTTCGCCTTCTAGGCTGCGCAGGTAACGCGCGTTTTCCATGAACTGCGACTGCCCCAAAGGTTGAGACTGATCAAGTAATTCATAACCAACGGTTTGATCATCTGATAGGCCAGCACCAGCAACCGCCAACCTTGCCTGGTGAAGATCAGCCTGCTTTACCAACAAAATACCGCTAGCAGGTTCAATGTCGAAATCTATTTTATTTGCCTGCAATACTTCAATGAGTTCGCGGGCGTCATAACTGTTTGTGCTGTTCATCAGCGGACGATAAGAGTCTTTCTGAGACCAGAGAACCACGCCTAATCCCAACGCAATACTCGCGGCCAACCCAATAAGCAAACCAAACTGACGCATCATCGTCAGTTTGTTAAAACCGACAACTAATGGATGCAAACGGGAAACGCCCGAATCATCTTTTTCCATCAGATCTGACCGCTCAGTTGCCATCGCGGTACTGCTGTTTGCAGGCGCTGAAACTGATTGGTTACCGCTAGATGCAGTGGACATTTCGGTGCCTGTAGCGGCGGGTACGTTTTCAGTCATGTTGATTCAGCCTATCTTGGCAGGCCACATTAGAGTGGCATATTGATTATTTCTTTGTACGCTTCAATCATCTTATTGCGTACCTGAGTCATGGCTTGAAAAGACACGCTGGATTTCTGTAACGCAATCATAACTTCTGGAAGATCTACTTTCGGGTCACCCATTTCATAACGAGTCGACAACTCTTTTGCGGCTCGTTGATTGTCGTTTACTGTGTCCACAGCAGACTTGAACATGTCACCGAAAGACGGCACATCACCGGTAGGTGTTACCGCATGTTGGGTATCTGTCTGCACCCCACTACTGCCGGAGACGCCCGAGACTTCATTTGCGTTGTTTATCTGTTTGCGCATTTGTTCAATGGTATTTGCAAACTGGCTTTCACCCGTAGTTTGCTGAGTAGGCGGCGTAACCTGGCTGCGCAACGATCGCATTTGTTCCAGAACGCCCTGTATGTCAACTCGATCTACCATACCCACCTCGACCTGCGTCAATTTTCAGTCTATTTATCCGAAGGTTTGTTTAAATTCTTGCTGACTTTGACAAGATTCAGTCGCTATTTAAAAAAACTTCCGCTCTCAGGAAGGAATTTGCAAAGGACAGGCCAACTTTTTCCGCTATTTCGACAATTTCCGTTTTCTCGTTGTTTTGCCCACATCAAGAAGCCATGATTGTGACGAGCGAAGAGTGACAAATTAAGGGTATCTCTAAGAAGTCCGTCGATCTCTGCGCGAGTAAGAGCAGCGTGTAAAACAAGGCAAACACTGAAGGGAATGACGGGTTCTTTTCAAAGTGTTTAACGAAGTTTTGTGCATCGCTAGCCTGCGCCCTTTGGGGACTTAGGAGCGACCTTATGCCTTTGTTGAAAATTCTTAACTTAGCCTGCCAGGGTTTAAAACTTTCGCCTTGCTCTTAGCTCGTTCTTTAATCCAGAGTTAGATTAACGTTCTAGAGTTGCCTTTAAGGTTTAAAAAAAACCGGCAAGCAGCCGGTCAATGAAATTACAGAGATGTGAAAAGGTGCTAGCGGATTTCCGCGATGGCCGAATCAACATCCATACCGAGGTCGCGCATCCTGGCCAGTTTATAACGTAATGTCCTGGATGAAATACCTAAGTAGTCTGCCGCTTTGTTTTTGCGCCCATTATGAATACGTAATGCATCGAGAATAAGCTCAAACTCCTTGTGCTTTAAACCTACATGTATATTGTCCTGACGACTCGTGCTTGGATCGTCACACTGCTCTGTTGATTCGTAGTGGTCTACATTCTCCTGTCCCAAGGTCAATTGGTCGCGACGAGGTTCAAAGTCGATCAGATGCTCTCCGCTGATTCCAAGATCATTCGAAGTTACAAAAGTGCCGCTTTGCAAAATGAGGGCTCGCTGAATTGCGTTGTCCAGTTCACGTACGTTGCCAGGCCAATGATGTGCCAACAACGCCGATCTTGCGCTTTCATCTAAAGCCAAACCAACTTTCTGCATTTTTTTGGCGTGCTTTTTCAACAACTTTTCTGCCAGAGGAATGATATCGGCTTTTCGTTGACGCAGCGGTTGCCAAGACAACGGAAACACACTCAAGCGATAGTAAAGGTCTTCACGGAATCGGCCAGCTTTAACTTCTTCAACCAAAGAACGGTTCGTTGTGGCCAACACCCGAACATCCAAGCTGATTATTTTTCGACCACCAATTCGCTCAACTTCTTTTTCTTGCAGAACACGCAGCAATTTAGCTTGGAGGCTTAAATCCATTTCCGATATTTCATCTAACAGCAATGTCCCCCCATTGGCCTGTTCAAACTTCCCGGGCTGACTGTTCACCGCTCCAGTAAAGGCTCCTTTTTCATGACCAAACAAGGTGGCTTCCAACATGTTTTCCGGGATGGCAGCACAGTTAATAGCCACAAAAGGACCGTCTAATCGATCTGAGTGCGTATGTATATATCGGGCCAGGACTTCCTTACCAGTGCCGGATTCACCGCTGATTAAAATGGTACTGTCACTGTTCGCTACTTTTCTCGCCAGAGCCAAAACATGTTGACTAGAGGCGTCAAAAGCAACGGGCTCATCCGCCTGTTTCCTGCTCACTGGACCATGTTGTTCGATCAACTCGATCAGTTGTTCTGGTGCAAATGGCTTTACCAGGTAATCCACTGCCCCATTTTGCATGGCATCGACCGCTCGATCCACTGCCGCATAGGCCGTGACCAACAGCATCGGGATTTGCGGATAATTCTGCCTTACATGGGCAAGCAGTTCATGACCACTGATTCCCGGCATACTGACATCTGAAACGATAAAATCGAACGAATGATCCTTCAGTTTCTGGATCGCTGCTTCACCGCAGTCCGCAGCAATTGTCTTGTAACCATGTAGCGCTAGAGTGTCAGTCACTGCTTCACGTAAATTGGCATCATCTTCCACGATTAATAACTTCACTGCGATTACCTCTCAAGAAAAACAGGCAAATACGCCCGAAATTCGGTTCCGGTTCCAGGCTCACTGAAAATCTTCAACTTGCCGTTATGGGCCTTAATGGTAGCGATCAGCACAGGAATACCTAGCCCGGTGCCATAGCTTTTAGTGGTAAAAAAAGGTTCTTGAATTTTTTCGATTTGCTGTGGCGTTAATCCTGGACCTTCATCTTTAAAAACAAATTCAATGTGCTCGCCATTGGGTAAAGCGCTAACTTTAATCAAGCTGTCCGAACCCGATGTTGCTTCAAGAGCGTTATTAATGATATTCATAAAAGCGCTGATTAAAGTATCCGCCTGACACTGTATGTGAGCGTCTGGAGCCGCGACTGACCAACGAATACGTGAGAACTGTGAATTCGGCAACCCAGCAGCAGACTCCTGCAACAAAGCAACGATGCTGGCGACAGATAGCCTGTTTATGAGCTGAGCTTCTCCTTTTACAAAAAGCAGCATGTCTTGAACCTGTTTTTCAAGATGATTCAATCGACCCACCAATTTATCAGCAAACTGAATTTGCATCTCGCGATCCAATGCTGGATTTTTCATATTCGATGCATAAAGCATGGCGGCTGATAATGGGGTTCGGATCTGATGGGCCAAGGACGCTACCATTTGGCCCATTGCGGTCAGTCGTTCCTGACGCGCAACCTGCGCCTGCAGCGCACGCGTCTCGGTTTGGTCTGTCATCATGATTAACTGACCGGAATTGTCGAGCGCGCTGGTTGCTAAGTTCACCAAACGACCATCTTTTAAACTGACTTCGTGATAATCAGTTTGCTTAGGAGCAAATACAGCCCGTACAATTCGCGCCCAAGGCTGACCTAGCAGATTGACAGCTTCGGAGGCGCCCAGAGCAGATTGAATCCATTGCTCGGCTGTCGGGTTCACTTGTCGAATCAACCCCTTATTATCCAAGACAATCACTGCAGCCGGCATTAAGCGCAGTAAACTTTCCAGTTGCTCTGCAATACGTTCTTTTTCGTTTAATTCTTTTAGCCTTTGTTCTGAGAGCGTTGCCAGTTCACCACTGAGTTCAACGACACGTTTTTCTAAAACGAAGTAGCTGTCGGACAGCTGCTCACTCATTGAGGTGAAGGCGGTAAATGCTTTCTGCAAATCTTCGATCGACTGTTTATTCAACGTCGGAGACTCAGATAAAGGCATTGAATTTTTAATTGCTGGTACCGCTTGCATAGGCATACATTCAAAACTTTGACAGTTAAATGACTTATTGCAAAGCTAATGCCAGCTTTGTTTTAAAACTAAGTACCGAGGAAACTGACGATAAAACAGGTTGTTAAGGCATAAAAAAGCCCTGTTAAAACAGGGCTTTTTGGGGGGTTATTTCGATTGGAACAATCGGATTCAGTTCATCATTTCGCGGCGGTTGATATCGTACTTACGCATTTTTTCAACCAGTGTCGTCCTGCGGATATGCAGTTTTTCAGCGGCGCGAGCCACAACACCCTGCGCATCATCGAGCGCTTGCTGAATCAAATTGCGTTCCAGATCGGTTAGATATTCTTTAAGATCCAGACCATTCACCGGCAACAAAGCTGCTGATTGTTCTGTCATTGGCATCGCCATCGGCCGCGATTCTTCGTAACCGTCTATGACGGATTTCGGTAGAATGTCTTCATCCATTTCATCGACATGGCGATACTTCATTGGTAACTCTTGAACACCAATAACGCCGTAAGGATGCATAATAACCAACCGTTCAACCAAGTTAGCCATTTCACGAACATTGCCCGGCCAATCGTGCTGAACCAGCGACATAATGGCTGCAGAATTAAAACGGATAGATCCGCGCTTCTCATTTTCCAAGCGCGAGACCAGTTCGTTTAACAACAAGGGGATATCTTCATGTCGCTCCCTTAGAGCTGGCATTTCAATTGGGAACACATTGAGGCGGTAGTAAAGGTCTTCACGAAAATCGCCTTTCTCAATCATCTCTTCCAAATTTCTATGAGTAGCGGCGATCACACGTACATCAGCGGTAAAGGTTTTTGACCCACCAACGCGCTCAAAAGTACGTTCTTGCAACACACGCAACAACTTTACCTGCATGTTCAACGGCAAATCACCAATTTCATCGAGGAACAGTGTCCCTCCTTCGGCCATTTCGAAGCGGCCCGCCCGTGAAGTAATTGCCCCTGTAAAAGCACCCTTTTCATGACCAAATAATTCACTCTCAATCAGTTCTGCCGGAATGGCGCCACAGTTAACCGGGACAAAGGGCTTATGACGACGATGCGAATTGTAGTGCAGATTACGGGCAACTACTTCTTTACCAGTACCACTTTCACCAGTAATTAGCACCGTGACTTCTTTATCAGCCACTTGAGCCATCATCTCGCGGACGGTTTGCACATTACGACTGCTGCCGACCAAACTACGGAACAGGTTTATTTCGCGGCGCTGATCACGTCCACGCGTCAAATCATATTGTTCACGGTACATCTGGGCTCGATGCAAGGTATCCAGCAGTTTGTTGTACGTTGGAGGAAAATTGATTTTGGCAATAATTCGGGAGCGTAAATCATCGTCCAATAACTCACTTTCCGGATGATCACCGAGTAGGATAATAGGAAGCCCAGGATCCCATTCCCGGATCGATTCGACCGCGCGATTAAGAGCCTGCCCGACATCACCCATTAAAATTCCTACGATTTCACTGGTTTTTTCTACCTCTTGTTTGGCAGTTTCCAACCATTGCGCCCCATCCACTACTACATTTTCTTCACCTAAAAAGTCGAGAATCACTTTCAAATCATGTCGACGCTGATCGTTATTATCGACCAGCAACAGTTTGATTTCTCTCCACATGTAAAATGCTCCCTACTCTCAAATACTTGGACAAGACTATTAATATATTTTCGAACGCCGTCAATATTTTGGCTTCGAGTGTTAGGGGCAAGTTAAGACTCAAATTTACATTTAGTCAAATAACTGACTGAGTTTTTTTGTCACTACGCCAGAAAAAGTATTGGTTAGAAATGAGGGTTAAGAAGTGTCTAATAATTGAACGATGCTCAGAAATTAAACAAGATTAGATAGCCGACGGTTGCGGCAAAATGTCAGAACCGTCGGGTGAAGTTATCGGTCGAAACTATTTTGGCTGATTGCCACCTAATGTTTCCAATGCCTGGTCACGAATTTCATCCCAGGCGGATTTAATCTGCAATAGTAGTCCGTTTACTTCATCGAGCATTTCGATACTGTTGCGAACATTAGCTTCGAACAGTCGTCGAATCATATAGTCGTATAGTTTTTCGAGGTTATAAGCCAGCTCTCCCGCATCAAAGTTCAGACTTTCCTGCAGTCCACCAATGATATTGATGGCCGAATTAATCTGACTGCTTTTTTTGTCGTATTGCTTCCGCTCGATATGACCTTTTGCTGAGGATATCCGTGCAGTGGCACCTTCAAATAATAATTGAACCAGGCGATGGGGATCAGCATCCACAATAGACGTTTGAGTGCCGACAGACTGATACTCTTTTATACCCTGTGCATACATGGTGTTACCTCTTGAAATGTCTTTTCAGAACCAGTGGATGGCGAGCCCAACGGAACGATGCATTCCTGAGCGGAAGTACGTTGCACGCATGAGCTTAGACGAGTTATCGGCAGGTCCGGCAAAAATTTTAGTAATTTTTCGTCAACATTCCAGTAAGAAAATTGATGTGGCTGGCAGCGGAAGCAGGGGTGGCACAGGCATTGCTGTATGGAAAATAGCCAACGTATCGCGGATAAATGAGGTGAATAATTTCCGTTTTCCGCAAAAAACGGCAAAAAACAGCAAAAAGACAGGGCCCTCTTATGGCACAAGCATTACGAACACACTCAGAAACGGATGATTCGCTGCTAGACTTAAAAGCAGGTCAAACGCTTGATCCAAAAACGCTGAAGAACCTACAGCGCAGAGCGCTTTATCACTATGAGAAGAGCCTGAATTCAAAAACTCGCAGCGAGCAAACGGTTCTTCACCGTGGGCATGCAAAAGACATTGCCAATCAGTTACGCGCTTTCGATTCATCCCGAACGGTCGCTCTGAACCTATTAGGTCGTATTGCACTCGATGAAGGTTTTTATCAGCTGGCGGAACATCACTTATCTGAGGCGCTGCAGAATAGCGCCAAAGATGCAGGATGCTGGTATTCACTGGGCCACGTAAAACTCGCTCAAAAAAGACATGATGAAGCGCTTTCCTGTTTCGCAAAAGCGCTGGATATTGCCCCAAGGGGGACACGTGCAGCTACCTCAATTGCCTACACCCTGGCGCAAAAAGGGCGTGTAGTCGATGCTTTTCAGGCTTACCGAAATCTATTCCAGGTTCATCCAGATGACCAACACATTCAAGCGAAACTGTTTGAAATTCTGCCACTGATACAGGCCGACTATTATCAGCCGGAACTGGAGAAGGATGTAATTCGTTGGTTGAGCATGACACAAGTTAATCACCAGGCGCTAGCCCCATTGGTGATGTCATTGCTGAAGCATAAGTATCGGTTATACGACCAAAACGCGGTCATTGACATTCAGGACTTGGCGAAAGACAAGATGCTGTCCCTATCGCTGGGGAAAATATATTTTACCGATAATGCTCTGGAAAAGTTCATTGCTCTGATTCGCAAACAAGTCCTGCTCAATTGTATCGCCAGTGAATACAGTGACCGCGCCCTGCTTCGCCTGTCGTCCCATTTGGCCTTACACGCTGAACATAATGAACATGTTTATGCCTATGACGAAAGCGAGAAGGACATCATCCTTGCGTTGCGAAACCTGATTGAAGATGTAGGTGAACAGCGCCCAGAATATATAGCTGAAATAGCACATCTAATCGTTCTGTATGCTATGTATGAACCTTTGTCGCGAATGCAAAGCGTGAACGCGATTCAAAGCACACGTGTTGAAAGTTGGCCAGACTACCTACAGCAATATGTGTCACATGCCGTATTCAGTGTGCTGAAAGAAATTGAATTAGCGAAACGTATTCCGCAATTAAGTCACATTTCGGATCCGGTTTCTTTAAACGTGAAAAATCAATATGAAGAAAACCCATACCCTCGTTGGCTGCACTTGGGCTACAACACGCCAACAAACTATGGTCGTGCGTTAGAACGAGAACTGGTTGGATTCAGAGCGCCAGAATTTTTTAACATGGGTACCATCAACGTGCTCATCGCCGGATGTGGGACCGGCAAACATGCTTTGAAAGTGGCGCAGTATTTCCGCAACGTCGATGTTTTAGCCGTGGATCTAAGCAGACGATCGCTGGCTTATGCGAAACGCAAGGCGACTGAACTGGGCATAAAAAACATCCGCTTTTTATGTGCTGACATCCTTGAACTCGATCAACTGGAAGAGTCGTTTCATGTAATTGAGTGTTCGGGTGTTCTGCACCACATGAAAAACCCGGAAGCGGGTTTAGCGGTACTTAATCGGAAACTTCACAAACGCGGCTTACTAAAACTGGGGTTGTATAGCTACCGTGCACGCAAGATTGTTCGACAGATGCGCCAGGTGATTCAGGACTATGACTTACCCGCGTCTGCGCGTGGTATCCGGACCTTAAGACAAGCCATATTGGAAGGAAGAATGCCTTATGATTTTCAAGGCATTTTATCCAGCCAGGATTTTTACTCGTTAAGCGGTTGTCGGGACCTGCTGTTCCACGTTCAGGAAACCCAATATGAACCGAACGAGTTGAAAACCTTCATACAACGGGAAAATCTGTCGTTCCTGGGATTTGTTTTACCTGAAACGACGCGGAACGAATATCGAAACACATTCCCTAATGACTCCTCCTTAACGGAATTGCAAAATTGGCAACGTTTTGAAGAACAGCACCCCACAATCTTTGCCGGAATGTTTCAATTCTATGTGCAGAAGAAATAAGTAAGCCATGAAGAACTACCGCGTAAGCACCCAACTAAGGTGAGATTAAATTCCCTACTCTAAAAACAACAACTCCCGCTGAAGCGGGAGTTGTTGTTTTATATCATAAGAATAAATTAGCCGTTGATCAGGAAGTGGGCCCAGATAGAGGCAAAATATCCCAACATAATGACTGGTGACCATTTCAGATGGCTGAAAAAGGTGTACTTGCCACGCGCTTGCCCCATCAGAGCGACACCGGCTGCAGAACCAATTGACAACATTGAGCCACCAACACCTGCCGTTAACGTCACCAACAACCATTGAGTTAAGTCCATTTCAGGTTGCATGGTTAACACAGCAAACATCACTGGAATGTTATCCACTATCGAAGAAGCAAAGCCTACTAATATATTTGCCGTAGTTGGTCCCAATCCGACATATACGGCTTCAGAAGCCATAGCCAGATAACCGATGAAACCCAAACCACCCACGCTTAAAATAACTCCGTAGAAGAAGAACAGAGTGTCCCATTCAGACTGGGCAATTTTAGCAAACACGTCAAATTCGTATGGATCTGCTGAGCCGACCGGCGGATTTTCAGCATTTCGCTTCCAACTCATTGAGCGACGGCTCAGGTAGTAGCCAAACAATTTTAAATAGCCCAGACCGAACATCATGCCGTAAACCGGTGGGATGTGGAAAAAGTTATGGAAACTTACCGCGGTGACAATAGTCAAGACGAACAAAAAGATGATGCTCAAACCGCCATGCTTCATGATACGCCCAGAGGCGTACTTTAATGTAGCTGCTTTCTCAGGAGTTCCATGCGGAATGGCAAAATGCATAATAGCCGCTGGTACCACAAAGTTAACCACCGATGGTATAAACAATACGAAGAATTCTTCGAAATGAACAACGCCTTTTTGCCATACCATCAGTGTGGTGATATCACCAAATGGGCTGAATGCACCGCCAGCATTAGCGCCGACCACTATGTTAATACAAGCAATAGCAACAAACTTCGGCTCATTTTTACCGACAGTTAACACGACTGCACACATAATCAGTGCAGTCGTCAGATTGTCAGCCACCGGAGAAATAAAGAAGGCTAATATGCCGGTCAGCCAAAACAGCTGGCGGTAGCTGAACCCACGTTCAACCAGCCAATTACGCAGTGCTTCAAACACGCCGCGTTCCATCATAGCGTTAATATAGGTCATCGCCACCAACAGGAAGAAGAACAATTCAGCGTATTCCAAGAAATTGTGCTGAATACCTTCTTTCACCGCGTGTGTTAAGCCATTGGAGGAATAGGCAATCGCGATTAGAATCCAAATGATCCCAGCGGAAATCATGACTGGTTTAGATTTAGGGAGGTGTAACTGCTCTTCAAAAATAACAAATGCGTAGGCAATGACAAATACAGCGATAGCTGCATATCCAACCCAGTGATGAGTGAGTTCGAGCATTTCGGTGGCTTCCGTCGAGGCCATGGCAACTGTCGGCAACGCAAGCATCGCCAGTAAGGAAATGAGTACTCTCATTCGTTGACTCCATTTTTATCGATATTGAGTGAGAGCACTGAGTCAATGATCTCACTCAATATTTGGATGTTTGAATGGACGCGCATTATGAGACTATACATAAATTTTGCAATGCTTCAGGCAAGGCATTAGGCGCACTTTGAGTGAGAATCGTTAAAATATATAAAAAACTTATCTCTATTGCGGAAGTGAGCGAAATTTCGCTACTATCAGATGCCTCAAGCAGGCCATTTTGAATACAATTAAGATCACTTTACGAAGGTAGCAAACGCAGTGAAATTGCCTTGGTGACCAAAAATCCTATATGAATGAACCTGTTGCTAAACCCGCTCTTTTAATGTCAGCTTTGACAAGCGATCTTCCGAAGTCGGGTCGCCTACATTTTCACGCTTTACGCCCTGTTGATAACGGTAGCTGAATAAATCAAACCAAGTACTCAGCAACGTGCCATTGTGAGATTCCTGCATGGCACTCAGCACCATTGAGGCGACTTCCGCCGTAGCCAACTGATGCTCTTGAGTGGCTTTACGAACCAGATATTGAGAAACGCGTTCTGGCGTCATGGATAAGACAGGAAACCGATCCAAATACGGACTCTTGCGGAACATCTTTTTTGCTTCTCGCCAAGAACCATCCAACAGAATAAACAGTGGTCGTCTGTCACTCGGCCAAACCGGTCGATCAATGAAGGTAGGACGATTCGGTTCGACATACGCCTGCGGGAACACCACAATTGGGTACCAGCTATCGTCAACCAAAACGTCCAATAACGCTTGTTCTACTTCGGTACGTTGCCAGATGAATGCGAAAGTATCGACAAATATGTCTGCAATTAGCTTACCGGTATTCGAAGGCTTTAGTACTTCGTCATCATAATAAAGCAATACGAACCCCGCCTGACTGTCAGCCTGCGGCCTCAACCCACAGATACAGAACTGCTGATCGATACGACATTGAGGGCAGCGAATAACACTACCACCCCGGGCCTTAAATGCTTTGGTACTGCGACTGATTCGTTGTTCAAACAATCGATGGACAGCGTGCTTTGGTGGCATGGAAATAACAGAAACGGCGACGACCCGGCATTATAGCGTTAACGGATTGAAATAGAATGCTTTGGTTTCCTGCGGGCTGAGCGCTGACGTTCGCACCGTCATAAATGCCCTGTATGGCCGCGCCAAATAATCTCTCATCTATTGTCTGAGACACATAACAAGAACTGGATAAAAAAGAGAATTGACGAAATTCAAAATGGCGCGTCGGACCGCCGCACCGCCGGAGAGATGCGCTTCGCGGCCCTTCGGGTCGAACTCTAACGTTCGTACGGGCATAAATGCCCTATTTGGCTGCGCCAAATAATCTCTCTTCTATAGCCTGAAACACATGGCAAGAACGGGATGAAAATGAGATTTTACGAAATTCAAAATGGCGCGCCCGGAGAGATTCGAACTCCCGACCAAGTGGTTCGAAGCCACCTACTCTATCCAGCTGAGCTACGGGCGCACTAGGATTGTTCTGAACTGAACGGCGCACATTGTAATGTCGGCGCCACAATAATGTAAAGCAATTTACTGAAGAAATTCTCGCAAATATATGATTTAGCAGGTTTTTTTAGAGTGACTACTCCCAAGCGCTCAGGTTTGTATCCAGCGTCGTAAATTCCACCCGGCGTCAATATCACATCACAGGGGAGAAATATAAAGCGCCATAATGCCCCAAAATAACAAAACCAACAGGATGTACGATGCCTTTGAAAACTCAAAAGCAGGCTCTGTCTGCGTTTAAATTAGCCACACTTTCGGCAGCCATCACTCTTACCGGTTGCAGTCTGTTGCCTTTGGCGAACAGGGCCCCGGAGCCGGTACTGCATGTTCCTTCGCCAGACTGGAGTGAACAGATTATTTATTTTGTCATGCCGGACCGGTTTGACGACGGTGACCCAAGCAACAACGATCAGGGGGCTGGTGAATATGACCCGGCCGACCACCGTCGTTACAGCGGTGGCGATATTAAAGGTATCGAGAATCGTCTCGACTACATTGAAGGGCTGGGTGCGACCGCAATTTGGTCAACTCCCTTGGTTGCCAATCAGTGGTACGACAATTACGTTGATTACAGTGGCTATCACGGCTATTGGGCCCGTGATTTTAAAGCGGTCGATGAGCACTACGGTACATTGGCAGATTTACAATCTTTGTCCCGAAGCCTGCATGGCCGCGGTATGTATTTGATTCAAGACATCGTTTTGAATCACACCGGCAATTTCTTCAATTATGTGGATAACGACTACAACCCTGAAAACCCATGCGAGTTTTTTGAACTGAATATTGGGAATCCGCCGACGGATGCGCCAACCCAACCGTTGCTGACACTTAACGACGCCTGTAACCCAGAACATCGCGAAGCGGGTATTTATCATTTCACACCGGTCATTCGCGACTTTGAGAACGAACAGCAAGTGTTGAATTACCAGCTGTCGGATCTCGATGATTTAAACACTGATAACCCGGTCGTCAGAGACATGTTGAAAGACAGTTATGCGTACTGGATTAAAGAAGTCGGGGTAGATGCGTTCCGGGTCGATACCGCGAAATACGTCTCACACGACTTCTTCAATGATTTTTTTCATTCTGAAGACGGCATCAACGCCGCCGCCAAAGCAACCGGACGCGACGATTTCTTTTCCTTTGGTGAGATTTTCGATTATTCCGCGCCCTATTCCGATGCCGGTGATGTCAAAGTCGCTTCATTCAAAGGGTCTGAATCCAAACCTGAACTGTCCAGTGTGATCAATTTCCCGCTGCAAGGCTCTATGCGCGCCGTATTCGCTACGGGCTACCCAACGGCAGAACTGGGGTATCGATTGGAAACCATGGGCAAGATTCACGGTGACACCACGCGGCTGGTGAACTTTTTGGATAACCACGACATGGACCGTTTTGTGAAAGTGGGCTCGCCTGCTGCGTTCCGACAAGCGCTGACGTCGCTGATGACGTTACCAGGCATCCCGGTTATTTATCAGGGTACGGAGCATTTGTTTACGGGTCAGCGGGATTCCATGTTCGCCGGCGGTTACGGCAGTGATGGCATTAACCACTTTGATAACACCGATGGGATGTATCAGTTTATTGCGCGATTGTCGCAGTTGCGCAAACAGCATCCTGCCCTTACGCGCGGGGAATTGAAGGTTGTCGCCAAGAACACCGAACGGGCGGGTATTTTTGCCTATACCCGAACCTTTAAAAACGAAAACCTATTGGTTCTATTTAACACTGCCAGTCACGGGCTGCTCAGCACCGGCTTAGATCTGGGACTCGACAGCGGCCTTTCAATGCCGGTCCTGTTTTCAACCCACGATGCTGCTCAAGCCTATCAAACCGATAAGAACGGTAAGCTTGCCGTTGCATTGCCGGCGAATTCTGCGCTGGTGTTGGATATCTCTGGCAAGGGTGGTAAGAATTCTCTAGCCCTGGGCTTCGCCAGTTTCGGCTTTTTAGCCAACAAACCGATAACGGCTGACCTGGCGTTCAAAGGTACGATCGCGTCACCTGACATCAGCGAATTACTGCTGGTAATTGATGGTAATCTGGACAAAGCACTGCCCGTTAACATCGCACCTTCCGGTAAAAATTTCACGGCTACGTTACCCATTGACTATTTCCCAGTGGGCGAAACCAATCACACCTACTCTATTTATTCGCCGGAACTGGGCACAGCAACCAACGATTTGCCGTTTACGTCCTTCGTTGAAATCAGTGCTGAAGAAACCATTTCGCACGTTGATGATGCGGAAGGTGACGATACCGGTGCTGGCTACCCACTGGACACAACCTTTGCCGACCGGCAAATGGATATTCTGTCCGTCACCGTTGCCCGCAGTGATCTCTATGTAGACGTGACCATTCAACCGAAAGCGACAACTGTATATTGGTCCCCCACCAATAAATTTGACCACGTTCGCTTCCATTTAATGTTTGATCTGCCAAATATGGATTACAACGCGACTGTCATGCCGTTTGTACAGGCTGACATGCCCGCTGGCACCAGTTGGGACCTAATGGCTTCTGTGGATGGATGGAGTAATGCAGCCTATTGGGCAAAAGACAGCGGTCCTGAGGCTTTTGGTACGGCCGCCAGTCCGGCACCTGCGATTAAAGTCGATGCAAAAACCGGTGAAATAAAATTACGTTTTGATGCATCTCTTTTCGGCAAAACAAAGAATATTGCGGGTGGCAAGTTGTATGTGACGACTTGGGACTACGATGGCGTAGGTGGCCTTTATCGTTCCATTTCACCAGAAGGGGGTCAATACACCATGCAAGGCGATGACCCAAATGCACCGTTAATTATGGACGATGTAATACTGACGATTGACTAAATAGCCACTGCTACCGAGTCGATAGAAGTCAAACCAATCCATTTAAAGGTTTTATCCAAGATATACAAAGGGCTTAACTTAAGCCCTTTTTACTGCGCCACAAGTCCTTTTAAACCTGCGGTTTGCTTACGGTGACTGGCAGCAATCAGAGCTGCAAACACACCAAGAACCACGGCGGGAACCGCACTCGGCTGTTGGTAAACCAGATGGTAATAAGTCGCGCCGATCATAATGATCGAAAGACCCGCCCCGGCCCAAGTAGCCAGCTTTTTAAACCAAATCCCTATGCCTCCGGCAATCTCAGCCGCGCCGATGAAATAGCCAAACCAAACTGGCAATCCCATGGCCAGAAATGAAGCATGCATCATTTCATTACCCATTAATTTAAAGCTGCCTGCACTAACAAATGCGAAGGTTGTTAGCGCTATAATCACACGCAACCCCCAGATTTTTGCTCTATTCATGATTGACTCCAATGTGTTGTTTGATACTTCCAGTTTCGCCTGCGTTAAACTAAATTAATATTTAATATTTTTTCGCATCTTATAAATATTTATTTAACCTAGAGGCGACATGACGCTGGAACAACTTAAGATGGTGGTGACGGTTGCGGATCTGGGCTCATTAAAACTAGCCAGTGAGCGACTGTTCAAAACGCAGCCTGCGGTAAGCCAGTCAATTGCTAAACTAGAGAGCTTACTTAGGATATCCCTTTTTGACCGCTCATCTTATCGACTTGAACTGACACTAGAAGGCATGAAAGTCTATCAACAGGCGAAGCGGGTTTTGGCAGAAGCAGATCGCCTCCAGCAGGTGGCGCTCTATTTATCGGCGGGCAACGAAACCAAACTGACGCTGGCTTTCGAAGCTTCCTATAACCTGAACCATTTATTGCCCGTATTGGAACAAACACAGAAGACCTTTCCGGAAACCCAAATCGTACTAAAACAGGAATACGTCTCCGGCGCCATTGAATCAATCCAAAAGCAGAAAGCAGACATAGCTATTTCCCCTATTCCTTCGCAGATCCGAGAACAATTGGCGATTAATTCCATTCCCGTTTACCAGGGAGGTCTGGTCTGCGTAGCAGCACCGAAACTGATCGACCGACACCCTGAATTAACGGCTTTGGATGAGCTGCTCAATGAGTATCAGATAGTTGTTCAGGACTCCGGTAGCCATACCGGTAACCGGGATATGGGGGTCAAAGAGGGGCAACGGCGATGGTATGCCAATGATTTTTCCACTAAGAAAATGCTGATCCTCAGCGGGATGGGCTGGGGCAAGATACCCGATTTTCTGGCAGAAAAAGAACTCGCCAATGGCGAGCTAGTTCTGCTTGAATTACCTGGAATGAATGCCCAAGAAACCCTCACGTACCACGCAATAACCGCTTCCAACAAGGTGTTAGGCCCGGTGGCGCAGTTCTTATGGCAATTGCTTAAAACCTGACAGAGATATTCAAAACGGGCCGTTCATTTTGGAATACCCGATGCCTAACCTTCTGGATCCCATCAGATCGATGACTGAGCATTGCTGTGTGTTTTGAAAAGGGCTCTGGCCTTTCCTAACAAACACACGCTTACCTCCTTCTTCGATCTGTCACTTGTCGGATGAAATCGCGATCATCGTGGCGTTCGCGCAGCTGATCTTCCGGTTCACCCCAAGTCCGATTAACTCGACATCCGCGCTGAACAGCCGGCCGCTCGGCAATCTGTCGCGCCCAGCGCACAACATGCGTATAGCTGGCGACATCGAGGAATTCAGCAGCATTATATTGATTATTGATCACCAGCCCGCCGTACCAGGGCCAGATGGCCATATCGGCAATGGTGTATTCATCACCCACCATGTAGTCATGTTCCTCCAGATGTCGGTTGAGTACATCCAATTGGCGTTTCACTTCCATGGCGTATCGGTTAATCGGGTACTCTAGCTTTTCCGGTGCGTACGCATAAAAATGCCCAAAACCACCGCCGAGAAAAGGTGCGCTTCCCATCTGCCAGAACAGCCAGTTCAGGCATTCCGTTCGTTTGTGGTCCTGAGGAATAAAGCGTTGAAATTTCTCCGCCAGATACAACAACATCGATCCGGATTCAAACAAACGGATTGGTTCTTTTCCAGAGCGATCCATCATCGCCGGAATTTTTGAATTTGGGTTAATGGCCACAAAACCGGAACTGAATTGGTCACCTTCATTGATGTCAATAAAGAAGGCATCGTATTGGGCACCCTGCTCTCCCACGGCCAATAACTCTTCCAGCATAATGGTGACTTTGACACCGTTAGGTGTCGCCAGTGAGTAGAGCTGAATGGGCTGTTTTCCAACAGGCAGCTCTTTGTCATGGGTAGGTCCGGCAATGGGCCGGTTTATCTTGGCAAAAGCACCGCCATTTTCAGAATCCCATTGCCATACCTTGGGGGGTACATAGGTTTGATCACTCATGGTTAATTTCAGCTGCCCTGTATACGATTAAATGACACAGATTCGCTGCGTTTTACGGCAACAAAGCTATATGACAGTTTGACCTTAGCAAAACACAGTTAACGGATGGATTTCAACCTGGCGGCGCTTATTGCGAGTTCACACATTACCAAACACATTCGGGATAGTTGAAATATCCCCACTGTAAGGCACGTCGGTTCCCGCCGCCCGCGCTAAGGTAGCCCATACCCGCTGAACATCAACCGCGGTGCCCATTTTCCAATGCGACCGTTCGCCTAACGGGGTCAGATCATAAAAACGACCGTTTCCTGAACCCGACTTTAACAAGCCTGAAGCGCCGCCTACCAATAGCATAGGCATGTCCTGCATGTGTTCGGGTGCACCGTCGGCCATTTCACTGGTAAACACGACTAACGTGTGCTGTAACAGGTTATCACCAGGGACGTCTGGGTCTGGGTATCGGGCCAGCTGGTCAAGCAGATATCTGGCTCGCTGAACATACCAACGACGGCTTTCACGCCACTCCGCAACATCGCCATAGCGGTGCGCGCAATCATGAGGATTACGGCTCGCCGATACGGATTTGAGCACGACCTGGTCAGCAGAGCGGCCAATCTGTAACGTTGCCACACGCGATGCGCCACAACTCATTCCGCCCACCAGGACATCAATGTGGGCATGGGTAACCTCATCACGGTAGTCCGCTGAATTGATCACGTTAGTATTGAATGCTGGCACCTCCGCGATACAACCACTGGCAACAGGTACCTGCTGCTCCAGGTCGTATTTCACTTGCTCAACCGCATCAAGATGCGTATCCAGTTTGGCTCGTTCTGCGGTACCCAATACGGAACGCAGTGCCTGTATCTGAGTATTGGCGGGGTCAAACAAATGCGCTCTTGATATTGACCCTCCACTGCTGCCACCGTTTGTGTTGATCCCGCTGTAAACCTGTTCAAATAAGAGGTTAGGATTAATTTCAGGAATTAATTTTGTGTTCCCTGAATAGGAAATGTTCCACTGCGCGCCCACGGTGGCATGTGGCCCTGCATAGATACGTTTTAGCGTCGTATTGGAACCGCGTAGTTGCTCTCCGAGAATAAGGTCAATACTGGTCTTGCTGCCAGCGCTATCGCGCAGAATATATTGCCAGGCGTTATGACCACCAGTGCCACTGGATAACAACAAACCCTTTAAGTAAAGTGACTGACTTCGATATGCTGCCAGCTCTTTACTCAGCTCATTCAGCGTAAATTGATCCGTATCCAACGCGTTGGCCTGAGGGAACCAAAGCCCGTTGGTGTAGCCTGCGTAAGCGTCTACCGCGAGCCCATCCGGAATCACCGCAAAGACAACTTTGAGTTTGGGATTACCAGTGGCGTATGCCAATCTTGCCATGCCACCCAGGCTCAACGGTGCGGCGATACCCGTTGCCATTAAACTTTTTAAGATTTGTCTTCGTGTGGTCGTCATTCTCGTAACCAGTTTCAATGAAATTAATGACAGTTTGCCGAGGTCAAGGCGCCAAACATAGGACATTTCAGTTCAGGGTTCAGACCAAGAGGACCGAAGAAAGAAGGAGGCCTGTCGCCTCCCATGTGTATCAATCTCGATCAGCACGAAACAAAAATGCTTCTGAATTCACGGTATCCGCAATCATGTTCCAGATCTTTCCGTCAGTTCGGAAATTTGCCGCTATCTGATCAACATTGACCTGCACATCACCATCCACTTCGTGGCCCGTCGTAAAGCGAAAGTAATTATCGACGAAGCAATCCATACCGACGTCACTGTTGGCCAGATATTCACTGAGATCCCGCGTATCTTTATAGGCGAGTAGCTCGATGCTCGCATCATTGCTGCGCAATACTCCAGAGGTATCCAGAGTCAATGTGACAGTAGCATCGTTATACGCCGCTTCCCTTGCCCGCAGGCGACCTGCTGCATCATAGGCCTCTAGCACCGAGCCCGGTTCATTCATCAGCTGGTGACATGCCCAACACTGCCCTTCACTTGCGTCGGGTCCGGTGATTACGTCCCATCGTTCACGCGTTGTGATCGGCTCGTGCGGCAAGTCTATTGCTGACGGATCAACTCCACTGGGAACACCCATCATGTGGCACATCATATTTTCACGGATCAGCTTTCCGCGTTTTACCAGCGATGTAGCTGTAAAATCAGAATTGTGAACCTGCAGAATGCCCTGATGCAACAAGCCACCCCGACTTGGAAGGGTTGCCACTTTTGTCATCGATGAACCACCCGGCGTTGAAAGGCCATACTGTTGTGCGAGGTCATCGTTAATAAAGGTGTATCCAGGGTTAAACAACTCGTCCAACGTCGCCTCACCTTGTGTCAAGGCGTACCGAACCGCCTCATTACGCTCTTGGTTCATGGCTTGAATCACTGAATGAGTGAGGTTAGGTTTTTCGGACAAATTGGCGGTGGTATTGGTGTAATACCGGACAAACTCAATTAAATGGTTCACCGCACGCGGGTCCTGCATCATCTTAGTCGCTTGTGCGTCGATTTGTGCCTGTGTCGATAACTGACCGGTGCCTGATTTTGATAACAGCTCAGCGTCTGGTGTTGTACCCCAAATCTGAAATGCCAGAGCAGTGGCGACTTCATAGTCAGTCAACTGATAGGCTTCTTTGTTTGCATTCCATTCGCCGAGTTCAGATCGATACAGAAACAAGGGCGACAACAACATGGCTGCGACCGTATCTTCGCGTCCATAGTTGCTTTGAAAAACCATAAAATCATTCAACGCTTGAGTGGTTACTGCTGTACGCGCGTTTTCTCCAACAAGATTTGCATTTGCGCAGTACTACATTCAGTGTCGCAACCAAAGTTGTTCGCATTAGCCGCGATATACTCTGCCAACAATAAGTATTCATTCTGACGGTCATACACCACGACGCCGGCATTGGCCTCAGATGCGTATTTGAATTCACTGCCATGACGGTCGGCGGGCAATCGTTCCTGCGCAATAGTCACACCAAAAATATCAAACACCGCATTGGCGTATTCATAAGATGTGAGCAAGCGAAGCCCCCTGACACCACGACCTTCCTCAGCCACAACCAACTCTGTCTCATACCCCCACGTTTCCGCCCAAACATAGATCGCCGCATTTTGTTTGCACTGCGCATCGCAATTGGCGGTATTCATCGTGTTCACTTTCGCCGTAAAATCATTCCAATCACTATCTGCCCACGATTGTTTGGTAAATTCCGTCGTCAGATTAATGCCGACACCACCGTCGCGATGACATGCCAAACAGTTGCTTTCAAACGCAACCTGATTTTCAACGTCAGTGAGATCAATACTCACTTCCTCAGACCAAGGTGAGTCGCCGACATTGTTGGTGGCCAACACTCGATAATCGAACACATTTCCGAAGGCTGCATTATTATCGATAAACTGGTTACTGTTGGCAGCCAACAGGATATCGCTTTGCCAAGTTCCTTTGTTTTGTCGCCGCTGTAAAACATATTGAGTTTCATTGGTCGCATTATCGATCCAGGTTAACCGGACGGCTTGACCGGATAAAACCGCGCTGAGATTAGTTGGTTTGAATGGCGTTGTTTCATCCGCTTCCAACAAGAATATTGCGCTGAGAACCGTGGTCGATACATCGGTTGCGTTGAATGCGGTGATACGATATTGATAGGTGGACCCTATCACGATCTGCGAATCGGTTAAGGTGGTTGTATTTTCAGCAGCATTAGTTAGAAAATTAAAGCCGCCGCCGTTCACAGATTTTTCAATTTTGTAACCTGTCTCATTGTCCGCATTGTCCGTCCAACTGATGTTTATCAGCGTTTTTGAGGTATTGGCGCCCACAAAAATATTCGACACGGCTGCGGGCGTGCTTGAAGCAGTCATAAACTCGGTAAAGATAAACTCAGCCAAGCGTGTTGCACACTCGCCCGAACAATCTGAAGCGTTGCCGTAAGGCATGGTGTTTTCAATAGCCAATGCCATGTCATTTTGTGAAAGAGAACTCGATGCAAAGCTGGCAATCTGTAAACCCGAGCTCGTCCCTTCACCACGGGCACCATGGCAAGCGGCGCAATCGCTGGCATAATAAGTGGACGCATTGAAGATTTCAGCAACCGCAATGGTGATCGCTTGTGTGGTTGTTTTCGCCCCGATTGCCGTCTCGGTTTGCGCATAAATTCGATATTTCACTGACGTTCCGCCAGTGTTAGCAGAATCGGTATAACCCTCGGAATTCGCGGGCAAGTTTGCCAAAACAAACCATGCGCCATCATCAAGAGCCTTTTCAATCACGTAAGCGGTTTCACCAGTAGCATTGTCCAACCAGGTTAAAGTAACCCGAGTATCACTGACATTGGCGGACGACAACGTTGGCGATGTCAAAACAATCTCAGGCTCGGTCATTCCCGAGGTGTCGACTTCGGTCCAAGCATCCATCCAATACAAACCGACTCCTGGTTCGTACGCCCAGGCAGCGGTACTGGAACACCAGGCTGCTACGCCAGGCATACACTGATAATAAGAACCTGCATTAGCGACAATTTGCCCGGATATGTATTGAGTACCGGCAACAAAAGCGGGTGCCAAACAATCAGTGCAATTGTTATCAGGGCTTAAATCCCATTCAACGGTTGATGATAATTCACTGCTACCATGATTGTTGCTGGCGGCGACGCGATAATAAACCTTGGCGACTGGTACCGCGCTATCCTGAAAACGAACTGAATCCATACTTAAGGTTTGATAGATACTCCAAGAACCATTACCCACTCTACGCCAGATTAAAAAAGACGTTTCGTTCAAACTGGTATCGTCCCAGGTGAGCACAATAGATTCTTCCGAGTATTCAATGGTGAGGTTTGCCGGTGCCGAAGGAGACGTCACTTCCGGTTCGATTTGCCCGTTTGAACTGTTACCCGCTGCCACATCCAGCAGCGCATGAATGTATTCAGCGTTTTCCAGCGCGCAAGTGCCGGTGCATTGGGTGACGTTACCAAACGGCATGGTCGATTCAATATAGTTTGCCAATGTTTCGGTGTTACTTAAGCGCCAGGATATAAAATCTCGCTCGATGTCAGCGGCAGTGTGGCAACTGGCACATTGCGCCGCGAAACTGTCAGGCATCTCTATGTTCAGACCGGCATCGTCCGAATCCTCAGGCACTGTTGATGTTGCACCACCATCACTGTTAATGATGGTATTGCCTTTCAAAGTTGCCTGTAGGTACCGGGCTGTTTCAACCGCGCATTCATCAACGCATGCACCGGGGTTGGCATAAGGCATGGTTGTGGTGATGTAGTCCGCAAGAGTTTTCTCAGAACGTGACCCCCAATATCGCAAAGATCCGTCATCAGCAACTTTATCCGTTGCGTGACAGGACTCGCATTGACGCGCCCAAAACTCGACATTGATCACAACAGCCGAATCGTCCTGCGCAATAGCGAAGGCATTCGTATCGTCAAAACTCTGCGTACAGGATTGCAATAACACCGCAATTGGAATGACTAGCAATAGTCGCCAGTTCACCGAATTGAGCATCCATTTAGTTATGGTTTGTTGATTGAATTCAGTCATTACTCTGCTCTGCCGGTTCCTGTTTTCAGGTGTTCTGACGTTGATCGTTGAGGCGTAATCAATGTCTATTGTGTCCTGAGTCTGAAGTTCGCATCGTTTCAGAGCTCAGGACACTAGAACACACAGTTGGAATTAAGTCCGGCGAGTATAGAAAGGCAGTGATTTCAGAGTAGGTTATTCAAGGTCTTCACCCTGACAATTCAGTTCATCTGACTTGTCTCGGCCAGATTGACGCATTAACCAACCAATAGAGTTTGGTTTTGATGACGAGATAGAACCGGACCAAACCATAGGCCAAGTAGGACAACTTCGCGGAGACCAATCTGCACAAACAGTGATCAGGAAGAAAGTGACAAACGAAAAAAAAGCGCCGAATGGCGCTTTTAAAATGCTTGATAAGGCAGCGATTAAAGTGAACCCAAAACCTTAGCTTTGATGTCTTCAACACTGCCAACACCGGCGATGTAAACATATTTCGGTGCAGATTCTGGATCGGCTTCAGCCCATTTACTGTAATACTCAACCAGCGGTTTGGTTTGCTCATGGTAAACATCCAAACGCTTGCGCACAGTACTTTCTTTATCATCTTCACGCTGCACCAGTGGCTCACCAGTTTCATCGTCCAACCCTTCCTGCTTTGGTGGGTTGTGCTGAACATGATAAACACGACCAGAGGCTTCATGGACACGCCGACCGCTTAAACGCGCAATAATTTCGGCATCTGCAACGTCAAAATTAATGACGGCATCAATGACAATCCCTTCGTTTTTAAGCGCATCCGCTTGTGGAATTGTCCGCGGAAAACCGTCAAACAAACAACCGTTTGCGCAATCTGGATCCTGCACACGTTCTTTGATTAATCCAATAATAATATCGTCAGAGACCAAACCGCCCTGATCCATAATCTGTTTTGCCTGAACGCCTAACGGGGTCCCAGCCTTTACCGCTGCACGCAGCATATCACCGGTTGAAATCTGCGGAATGTCATACTTCTCGCAAATAAACTTGGCTTGTGTACCTTTACCGGCACCAGGTGCCCCGAGCAAAATAATACGCATTGAATACGTACTCCTATCTTTATTTTCGTTTTGGTCGATCGGCTCAACTGTACAATTATTGAGCAAATAGCCACCAAAATTTGAGGAAGCCGCTACTGTACCGTCGCCTCATGCGAGATACAACTGCGATTTAAGTCGAATAACGCCTTGGGCCCTGACGGCACCTTGTGTCTTCCGCGATATCCGACTCAGTAATGTTGACTATCCATTAACCAGTGTTGCGCATCCCCGCCGAAATGCCCGCCATTGTCACCTTCAGAGCTTGCTCCAGTTCAGGATCGATCTGGCCCGCCTTGCGTTCTCGCTTCAGCAATTCTGCCTGCAAGTAATTCAATGGGTCGGTATAGGGCGCGCGAACCTGAATGGACTGCAAAAGTAAAGGATCCGAAGCCAACACTTCTTTCTGCCCCTTCAAATCATTCAAAATCGACTCGCAACGCAATAAATCAGCACGCAATAGTTCGCCCAAAGGACGATATTGCGGGTCGACCAACTGCTCTTCGTAATAGGCAGCTATGGTGAGGTCTGCTTTTCCGACGACCATTTCCAATAGATCCAGATACGCGGAAAAAAACGGCCACTGCTGAATCATATCGTTTAACACATCGGGGTGATTTTCGACGGCGTATTGCAATGCTTGTGGTGCGCCCAACCAGGCCGGCAAATTCAAACGAACCTGCATCCAAGCAAAGACCCACGGAATTGCGCGAAGACTTTCGACACCACCGGTTGCCTTGCGCTTTGCCGGACGACTGCCGAGAGCCAGTTTGCCTAGCTCCTGTTCAGGCGTTAATGAACGAAAGTACGGAACGAATCGCTCGTCTTCCCGAACAATTTGGCGATAGTGATTTAAACTTTGCTGAGACATTTGCTCGATCAGCTCGCGCCATTCTGCTTTCGGTGCAGGGTTAGGCTCCAGCGTTGCCCGCAATGTGGCGGCGACATACACCGCCAAACTGCGAATTGCCACACGCGGCAGTCCAAACTTATAGCGGATCATTTCCCCCTGCTCTGTCACCCGGATTTCACCGGGCACAGAACCGGGTGGCTGCGAAGCCATCGCTTTTTCCACTGGACCACCACCTCGGCCAACAGTGCCGCCACGCCCATGAAACAACATCAGGGAAATGGAGTGTTTGGTGGCCAAATCAACCAGGGTCTCCTGCGCCTTATATTGCGCCCAAGTTGCGGTAATTTTGCCGGCATCTTTCGCAGAATCAGAATACCCAATCATGACGGTCTGATGCCCATGACTGTATTCGCTATACCAATGGTTTGACCAGAGTTGCTGCATCACGCTAGGCGCGCGATCCAGATCATCCAATGTCTCAAACAACGGTACGATCGGAACATTCCAACGCACGCCAGATTCTTTCAGCAATAAAGCGACGGCCAATACATCAGAAGGCTGTTGAGCCATGGAAATGATGTAGTGAGAAATGGTTTCTTCCGGTTCGCTCGCGATCACGCAGCAGGTGTCTAAAACTTCCTGCGTGTCTGCACTGGGTTGCCAGGAACGTGGGACCAACGGACGTCGGCTTTGTAACTGTTCCAGAAGAAACGCTTGACGCTGTGATTCATCCCAGCTTTCATAGTCGCCCAAACCTACATAACGGGTTATTTCGTCTATTGCCTTAACGTGCCGTTCACTGTCTTGGCGAATATCCAGTGGAACCAGGTTGATTCCGAAACAATGCACTCTGCGAATCGTGTCCAGCAGATCGCCATTGGCTATTCGCTTCAAGCCAATCTTTTTCAAAGAGTCATAGCAGGCTGTTAATGGTTCCAGTAGCTCTTGCTTCGAGATCAGCGGCACATCACTGACCGAACTCTCACCATTTAACTGAGCTTCCGTCCAGTTAATGGTGGCCAACAGTTTGTCGCGAATACTGTGCATACAGGCGCGATACGGGGTCTTATCACCCTGACCATATTGTGCGACGAAATCGCTGTCGGCGTACTCCATGCTCAAACTTGCTGCCAAACTCTGGATATCACGTAAATAGAGATCGGCGGCCATCCATCGACCCAGTAAAATCACTTCCTTGGTAACCTTATGGGTGACGTTTGGATTCCCATCACGATCGCCTCCCATCCAGGAATAAAAGTGAAATGGGCTCGCATCGAAAGGCAATCCTTGTCCAATCTTACGACGGGCAATTGCGTCCAATTCACGCATGAAATCGGGTACCGCACTCCACAAGGAGTTCTCTATCACCGCGAAACCCCACTTAGCCTCGTCAACGGCAGAAGGCCGTTCATCACGAACTTCATCGGTGTACCAGATTTCATCGACTGTGGAACGGAGACTTTCTTTAATCTGATCCAATTCATACCGGTACAGATCGGTACGGGATAAATCTCTCAGCGAGTTGGAAATATGTTCATATTTGCGTATTAAAGTGCGACGAGTGACTTCGGTTGGGTGAGCGGTCAAGACCAGTTCAATATTCAGCTTAGCCAATGCATCCGCCAGTTGGTCTTTGCCCAACTTTTTGGCTAAATGATCGATGGAATCTTCAAGCACATCGCGGTTTCCAGCTTCTGCGCTACTGAAATATTGTTGCTCCGCAATATTGGCCAGATTGAGAAATTGATTAAACGCTCGGGCTATCGGCAAAATGTCTTTATCTTCCAGTTCCGACAGTGCTTTGGTCAAAGGCGTGGCGTCAGTAACCCCATCTTTATTTACCTCTTTCCCCAGTCGCCGTATTTCCTCAACTTTCCGAAATAATTCAGGTCCGTGATTTTCAAGTAATGTATCACCCAACAGTTCGCCCAGCATGCGGACATTTAACCTAAGGGTATCTGGTATCACAGTCATCTTTTTACTCCCTGCCACATCGACAACCAAGGCTGCCATGCGCGTTATTTAAATTCTTTCAACGATTAATTCAAAGTGGTGGTACGACGGGTAAAATCAAGTAACTATTAAACGGACATCAATGGCTATCATTCCTGCCGATTCGATAGCTTGCAAGCCGATATCCGTATCTTCGAAAGCGACACACTGCGCTGGTGCAATGCCTAATGCAGAAGCGGCCTTAAGGAAGACATCGGGTGCGGGCTTATGGTTTTCGACATCATCGGCGGTTAACACAGCCGCAAAAAAGTCAAGTAAACCCAAATGCCCCAGTACCTTCTCGGCACCGGTTTTACTGCTGCCTGTCGCGATCGCCATTGGTTTGTGTCCGTGAAACCGGTGGACCAACTCAAAAATTTGCGGAATGACCTCGACCTTGTCCAATTGGGAACGATATAAGGATTCTTTCAGTTTTTTTGCTTGCGCAATATCAATTGAAATGTTGGCTTCACGGGAGAGGATTTCGAGCGTTTCGTAGGTTGGTACGCCACCTAACTGATAGAAACGTTCTTTTGAAAACGGTAGCTGGTAGGTATTTGCAACCTCAGACCAAGCTTGATAATGCAACGGCATACTGTCAATCAGCGTACCATCCATATCAAAAATGAGTGCATCAGCTTGTTCTATTTTTTTTAGTTCTTGAGCGGAAAAAGTCATTTATGCCACACCAGAGAAAGTGCTGCAAAGAATAACACGGAATACAGATATTAGAATTGAACGAAGTGCATTGATGTGTTGCAGGCAGTTTGGCATGCAGCAGGCGAAAAAAAGCCCCAAACCAAACAGTTTGAGGCGAGCAACTTAATGCAAGAGAGTCAAAATCAGGGCCTATTTTACTGTCCTGCCCAGGCCTGTAAAGATAGAGCACCTATACTGCAACTTTGTGAAAATCGACCCTCTTGTAAACTTATAATTACACTCTATTCGATTTCAAAGGTTTGAGGCGAACCGTTAATGTAATTGCCTTCAAACATCTCATCAATGGTTGGCTGTACCAAGTTTTTGGAACCATCCAAGGTTTGAATTCGCAATTCCCATATGCCACTCATGCGATTATCTCGAATAGTCTCAAAGTTATCTTGAACGATCGTTGGACGCAAAATGATCATCAGATTGGTCTTTTCTTTTTGAGTTGATTTGGCTTTAAACAGAACACCGATGATTGGTAATTTGCCAAGTATTGGAATACGGCTCTCAGTTTCCCGGACTCGATCAGAGATCAAACCGCCCAACACGATCGTCTGACCATCCTGCACCAAAACTTCAGTTTTCACTTGCCGCTTACTGGTGGTATCACCAAAATCATTCTGCCCTATTACCGATTCAACAACCTGGTCAACTTCCAAGCGCACGGACTTATTTTGTTGTATATGTGGAATAACGGTCAGCGTAGTACCCACATCTTGCCTAGCGATAAACGGATTGCCACTATCGCCATCACTTCCGGTTTGAAATGGCACTGTACTACCCACCGTAATAAAGGCTTCACTGTTATCCAGTGTCATGACGCTCGGTGTCGACAGTAAATTGGTATTGGACTGAGATTCAATGGCTTGAATAATTGCGCCGAAATTTGCCGGACTGCCAAATGGGTCCGCGACACCAATCAATAGGCCAGACGGCAAATTAGATAATGCTGTAGCTGCAGCTTCAGGAGATGCTGCCGCCGCAATCGCGGAACCAACGCCAATCTGTCCCTCTGTTGATAAGTTCGAGGTAACCACAGGGACACCATTGGACGCTTCTTCCACGTTCGAAGCCCACTGTACGCCAAGTGAATTTCCAACATTGCCGGTTACTTCAACAATAGCTGCCTCGATCAATACCTGTTCACGAGGAATGTCCAATTGCGAAATGATCGACTCAAGCTCTTTCAACTCATTTGGCTCAGCTCGAACGATGAGCGCATTCTGTTCTTCATCCGCTAAAATGGATATCGGCTGGCTTGGGGGGGCATTCTGGCCGCTTTGCTGCTGAGTTGCGCCGGCAATACCTTTGAGAATCTCGGCCATCTTCTTTGCGTCTGCATTGTTCAAGAAAATAACTTTGTAGGAAGCGTTTTCCTGGGCAGGCGTGTCCAGCTTCTTAATCAGTTCTATAATTTGCGCTCGAGCTTCTTTTTCACCCTTAACGATAATCCGATTGCTGCGTTCGTCCCCGACCAAGGTCACCGTGCGGTTTGAACCGGATCGAGCCGCTTGATTACCGGCTGCAACAGCAGTGGGTGAAATCCTCTCCAGCAGCGTAATCATGCCACCGACCCAAGCGTACTCCAGATTCACAACTTCAATTTCTTCACTACCAGCTTTATCGAGCAGGTGAACGATCTCTGACAGACGGTCAATATTGGTCGCCCGGTCGGCCACAATTAACACGTTAGCAGAAGGTACCCCAGCCAAATGGCCGTACTTAGCCACCATTGGCCGCAGAATGGGCACCAGCTCCATGGCGGAAGCGTTTTGGATAGGAAAAACGCGGGTTATGATGTCTTCACCAACGCGGCCACCACTTGTCTCTACCTCGATGCCGGCAGATTTAATATCGGCCTGACCAATAATCTTAGTGACTTCACCTGCTTCAACAGCAGAAAAACCATACACTTCTAGGGTTGCCAGGAAAGTTTCATAAATCTGTTTTTTTGTCATCTGTCGATCAGACACCACGGTTACTTTGCCACGGACACGCGGATCGATAATGAACGTTTTACCCGTCACCTTGGCGACTAAATCAATGACTTCTTTGATTTCTGCATCCTGCATGTTCAAGGTATATTTTTGCTCGTCAGCGGCAAACAGCATTGCGGACAACGCTAAGCACAACGCAAGACCTATAGAACGTATCTTGATAGACACTGTCATAACGACATTCCCTCTAGTAACTCGGTATCGATTGATAGATTGTGAAAGATCGCGAACCCCGGCGAATCTGGATTTTCAATTCCCCACCGGTCTGCAAAACCTGGTTTAACAGCATTTGATCGGATTGAATGTTGCCAACCTGCATATCATTTACCGAAGTGATCACATCACCCGGGCGCAAACCAACCATCTGCAGTTGACGGGCTCGCCGAGTCACCTGATAACCTCCATCGGTAGGTTCAAGCCCCATCTCTTGAACAAAACCTTCAGGGTCTTCATTTGCCCGTCGCGTAACGTAGTCAACCATACCCTGCACCTGCGTTTGCAAGTCGCCCCCGCTGGCGACTTCAGCGTTTGCTTGCGCTAAAGCTTCTTGAAAGGTTTCAGATGAGTCGTCATCAACTGGATCATCAACTACTGATTGGAGGATACTGGACTGCAGCTTTTCATAACGTAACGTTTCCAGCTGACCATTGCGGTCGATTATGACACGATCACCATAAACGGCCGACAACGTTGCCTGGCCAAATAAATCTTCACCGACGCCAAATACTTTACCAGCAGCACCTCGCTGCCCTATTACCGCAAAGCCAGTACCTTCACCCTGTGCAATGACCGCTTGTAAGGAGAAGTTCAATTTAGTTTCTGGCGCCTCTACCTGCTCAACAGGCGCACTTTCCTGAACAACAACTTCGCCGAAGAATTCTCTTCCAGCGACTTCCCGACTGATCTGCAACCAATTCGGACCAGACTGTCCTTGTGAAGAAATAGCAGGCTTTATTGACGGAACAGAGACAGGCGAAGAAGGGCTGAGGAAGAACCAGGTAATTTGTGCCATCCAAATACCACAAACAATGGTAACCAGTATGACCAAAACAGATTGAGCTGGGAGCCAAACCTTAAGTAATTGCGAGCGATAATCCATTAAAACACCTGCTGCGATATATCTAGAAGCGAAGAACCGTTACCGGGAACAGTTATCTTCATCTCTGTCGCCAGCTCACGTTTAACCGAGAGCGTTGCCACACCTGTTCCATTCAACTGCGCGGTAATATATTGCTGTTGATCTGCCCCGGCGATATTAACGTCCCACTGGTTATCACTGCTGGAAATTTGCCCAAACATGGTAGGCACTTCAAACGTTTGGGTTGAGCGACCCACCGGTAATGACACTGGTCCGCCTGACCAACTGAGTGCACCGCTGGCATCCCCAAGCGACTTATTCCAGGATAGTTTGGCGTGAACATTATCGAGTTGTAATCGGCCTTTGATGTCAGCACGGTAAGCTTGGTAGACAGGCTTGAACAAAACTTCATCAACATAACCTGTCAGGTTCTCGATTGACATACTGAATGGGGTCAAAGTCACTGTCGCATGGACATCAGCCGCACTGTTGCTCACCTGAAGATTGACAGGCAAGCGCAACAAAGGCACCTGGATTGCATTTACATCCCATTTAACCTGAGCAGATCCCACGTTCCTTTCCGTAAGAACCCCCTCACCTTGCCAAATACTGCCTTCCACGTCCGTCAGTTGCACCCCTACGGCCGACAACTGCGGTTGCGCATACGGCAACAGCCATGACAACGGAGTCATGACTACCAAGGCAATACTGTAGCTGATCACCAGAAGTGCCAGAATCTTGATATTTACTAACTTCATGAATTAAAACGCATTTCCGTCGCTCGAAGTAGCGCAACAGTGTATATGAGGCCTGACAACACGACAATTGGTTTACAAGCTACATACGCGCACATATCGCGGAGCGCGATGACTCATTCTGACCTTAAAACCGTGTGCACCAGTTCTGGGTAGATTGATTTTTGGAACTGTGATTGATGTCAGAAGATGAACCTCTGTTTGGAGCACCTAACTGGCTTTTATTTGCGCAAAAAAAAGCCCGCAAAAAGCGGGCTCGTAACAAAAATTGGAGCTAATGCAGGTGAGTTACCTTACATCATGCCGCCCATTCCACCCATGCCACCCATATCAGGCATCGCAGGTGCTGAACCAGCGTCTACTGGTTTGTCCGCAATCATGGCTTCTGTGGTAATCATCAGACCAGCTACAGAAGAAGCCGCCTGCAATGCAGTACGGGTCACTTTTGCTGGGTCAATAATACCGGCTTCAACCATATCCAGGTACTCGCCTGTCGCCGCGTTATAGCCAAAGTTGCCTGAACCTTTCTTAACTTCATTCAGCACAACTGACGCTTCATCGCCCGCGTTCTTCACGATTTGGCGCAAAGGCGCTTCCATCGCACGCAATGCCAGAGCAATACCCACGTTTTGATCTTCATTGTCACCTTTCAAGCCGCTGATGTTAGCCATGGCGCGAACCAAAGCCACACCGCCGCCGGCAACCACGCCTTCTTCAACCGCTGCACGGGTTGCATGAAGAGCATCGTCAACGCGAGCCTTTTTCTCTTTCATTTCAACTTCAGTTGCAGCACCGACCTTAATAACAGCCACACCGCCCGCTAACTTAGCAACACGTTCCTGCAGCTTTTCTTTGTCGTAATCGGAGCTGGACTGTTCAATCTCGGCGCGGATCTGTTCAACACGCGCTTTAATATCAGCTTCATCACCAGCGCCATCGACGACAACGGTATTTTCTTTTGTCGATGTTACGCGCTTAGCAGAACCGAGGTGTTCCAATGTTGCGGTTTCCAGACTCAGACCAATTTCTTCAGAAATGACGGTGCCGCCGGTCAAAATCGCCAGATCTTGCAGCATTGCCTTACGGCGATCGCCGAAACCAGGAGCCTTAGCAGCAGCCACTTTCACCGTACCGCGCATGTTGTTAACAACCAGAGTTGCCAGCGCTTCGCCTTCGATGTCTTCTGCAATGATCATCAGAGGACGACCAGATTTAGCGACAGATTCCAATACCGGGATCAGATCACGAATATTTGAGATTTTCTTGTCGACCAACAGGATGTATGGGTTTTCCTGCTCGGCAGTCATATTTTCCTGATTAGTCACAAAGTAAGGTGACAGGTAGCCACGATCAAACTGCATACCTTCAACAACGTCAAGCTCATCAACGAAGCCACTGCCTTCTTCGACAGTAATCACACCTTCTTTACCCACTCGCTCCATAGCGTCGGCAATCAACTGACCGATAGTAGCATCAGAGTTTGCAGAGATAGTACCGACCTGAGCAATTGACTTAGCATCCGTGCAAGGGATAGACAATTTCGCCAGCTCTTCCACAACAGCGGCAGAAGCCTTGTCGATTCCGCGCTTAAGGTCCATTGGGTTCATACCCGCTGCAACCGACTTCAACCCTTCGTTTACGAAAGCCTGGGCCAGCACAGTCGCCGTGGTAGTACCGTCACCCGCTTCATCGTTCGCCTTAGACGCTACTTCTTTAACCATCTGAGCGCCCATGTTTTCGAACTTGTCTTCAAGTTCAATTTCTTTCGCTACAGAAACACCATCTTTGGTGACGGTTGGTGAGCCGAAAGATTTTTCCAAAACAACATTGCGACCTTTTGGACCCAAGGTTACTTTAACAGCGTCAGCCAACAGGTTGACACCATTTTGCATTTTGTCTCTTGCCGAAAGACCGAATTTAACTTCTTTAGCAGCCATATTACTTACCTTGTTAAATCTGTGTTGAGATTTGATTATTCAATAACGCCGAAGATGTCGCTTTCGCTCATGATCAGCAATTCTTCACCGTCTACTTTTACGGTGCTACCTGAGTACTGACCGAAAACAACTGTATCACCAACTTTCACGTCAACAGCGCGCACTTCACCGTTGTCCAGTACACGGCCATTACCTACAGCAAGCACTTCACCCTGTGATGGCTTTTCTTTCGCGGAACCTGGCAACAAGATACCACCTGCGGTGGTTTCTTCTTCCTCTTTGCGGCGTACAACGACGCGATCATGCAAAGGACGAATTTTCATGAATAAATCTCCTAAAATATCGGTTGGGAGTATTGTTCTAATAGTTACAAATCAAACTGCATGATGGGTTATCAGCAACCTGATGCGAGTTTATCTGTTTGCAGGCGGTAAATTGGGGGCGGAAAAAACCATTTCAACAGTCTTTTCTGTTTTTTTTTGACTTTCTGAGCTTCGTCTAGCCTATTTACGTAATTGCGATGATCCAATTGACTCCACTGTTTGCCGGATATCCTAACTTCACTCAATGGCAGGGGAAAATCGCCACCCGGCAACGGATGAAACAGTGTTAGCCCAAAAGTATGGCAGCTGATCCCTGTAAATAGCCCTGAGGATTCCAAAGATAAGTATTGATCCGCAACTAGCTACCCCCCTATACTTGCAGAATTAGTCACGGATTTACTGATACCAGCAGGCAACGGATTATGCAGGCAAGCCCTACCTCGATAATGATCGTAGACGACACCAAGTTCAGCAGCGCTGTCGTCCGCAAAGCACTCCAGCTAGACGGATTCACCGATATTCGGGTCGCTGATAACGCGATCGACGCGCTTTCTATGCTAAAAGAACGCAATGCTGATGTCCTTATCGCCGACTGGTTAATGCCAGGCATGGACGGTCTAGAACTCACCCAACTGGTTCGTGAATTAAACCGTCGCAAGAACAAGTTTACCTACGTGGTACTGCTCACAGCCAAAGAAGAAAATGAAGATTTAAAAGAAGCCTTTGCCAAAGGTGTTGACGATTTTGTCGGCAAAACGAATCTCAAAAGCCACCTGTTGCCCCGAGTTCATGCCGCTCAACGTATCTCCAGGTTCCAGAACTCCCTGTTGCAGCGTGAACTATCGTTGAAAGAACAGTTCCGTGGATTGACGTTAATGAACCGCATTGATCCAGCTACAGGTATCGGTAATCTTCAGTTTATGGAGCAGCAGCTAAGCCGATACCTCAAGCAACACCAGGGGCGCAGTGGCTGCATCGGTATATTGATGTGTCGCCTGGATAATCTACCCGACCTGCGTCAGCAATTTGGTGAAGTGTTCAAAAATCAGATACTGAAACAAGCCAGTGAGCGTTTACAGGAAGCTGCGCGGCCAATGGACGATGTCGCCAGAATTAACGAAAACACACTGGTGCTCGCACTATACGGTCATGACTCTAATTTTATAACTCATAAACTTATACGCCGAATCCAGGAAGCCTTATTGGTTCGCGCCTATTCAACCAAAGATGGCTATACCCACTTACACGGCACTGTGCAGTATGAAGTTATTGATGCCAACAATTCAACACCGCAGACTGCAGCTGAAGTTATCGGAGCAGGCCTCGAGCGCTTGAATGACCTGGACAATGGCCAATCCATTCATTTCTGGGACGAGACTTCAAAACTGGCTTGAAGCACTATTAAGGTGTATACAGGACTGGGTTATCGCGCGTGTCTTGTACATTAAGTTGAGCATTGGCCTACTTGTTAGAATATTCATGCACCCCACAATTCTTTGGCCATCATTGACATCTAAGTGCATTGAACTCACTGCGGAATGGACATAGCATGGCCACTTGTTTCTGAATTATGCCGTGATGACAGAATTTACCTCCCTCATCGTAGGACCCGGTGCCATCGGTACCCTCACCTGCGCCCACTTACAAAACAGTTGCAAAGTGTTGGTCCACCCCCACCGACCAGAAATGACGTTAGCCACCGAACTGGCTATTCGCGATAAGAGGCACGCGCTGACTTGGACTTTCTGTGAAGAAGACGCGCCGATTGATCTCATCTGGGTTTGTTGTAAAGCAGGGAAAGTTCTCAACACCCTACGGCCACTGTTAATAAAGCACCCCAGAGCCTCCGTGATACTTTTGCACAATGGCATGGGACCACAACAGATGTTAGCCAAGCAATTCGGTGATCGAGTGATCATCGGTTCAACCACATGCGGTGCATTGCGAACTTCCAATTCGAGCTACAGACAAACCTCATTTGGGGAAACCCAACTCGGCTTGCAAGGCACCTCACCGACGCCCCCTGCGTTGGTTAGGTTGTTACAGCCGCAAGAAAACTCTGGCCCTATGCGGTTAAAAATCCAACCTGAAATTGAACCTGTACTGTGGAAAAAACTGCTGATTAATGCCTGCATTAACCCGATAACGGCGTATCACCAAATTCAAAATGGACAGATTCGGGGTTATGGCTACCAGGCTTCAATCATCGCCATTTGCAGTGAAGTCAACGCAATATTGGCTGCCTTGGGAATGCCCTCCATTGAAAACGGTCCTGAACTGGTCAATGAAGTAGCCGCCATTAGCGCCGAGAACTGGTCCTCCATGGCTGTCGATGTCAGGAATAATCAACCTACAGAAATTGAATTCATCAATGGCTTCCTGGTTCGCCAAGGAAACGAGCTAGCCGTGCCGACACCAGAGCTTGAAAAGTGGTATAAACGGATTGCGTTAACGCCCGATTCCTGACAGTCTAACGCAACTTTACGCCTGTCTGATTAAGTACCATGATTCATTTCACTTCTTTGAGCCAGCGACTTTTTTTTGGCTATATTTCAGCCACCATATCCCTGATTATCTTTTTAGCGCTGCTGGAACAAACCGAACTGAGTGCGCTTGCGCAGTTCTTCCTGTCAATTTTAGCTATTAGTCTGGTATTCCTAGTTTTACACCTCTTTTTCTACCGTAATTTTCTGCGTCCAGTTCACCATTTGATTCATATCGCCAAAGAACACGCAAACAGCAACAATTCACAGATTCGAGCGCAAAAATTAAATGAAGATGAATTGGGCGATCTGGTCGAATCGTTTAACGAAATGATCAACCAGATTCAACTGCGTGAGGAAATCATCATCTCTGAACGAGATCGGGTCGCTATTGCCCTGGAGCAAGCCGACGATTACGCGCAGGTTACGCAGGCCACCAACAAAAAACTGGAATTTGAAGTACAGGTCCGTAAACGCATAGAAAGCAAACTCACCGAATTCCAGCAGTTTTTAAATTCTATTATCAACTCCATGCCGTCGGCCCTGATCGCTATCGATGAAAATTTAAAAATCACCCAGTGGAATCAAGAAGCCTCGTTGATAAGCGGCACAGACAGTGCTGATGCCATCAACAGCTACGCCTACGATTCTTTTCCACTGCTGGCCGATCACATTGACTGGATCAAACAGGTTTGGCAGGAAAACCGAACGCGAACGCTGCATAACATTCGCCTGCCCATTGACGATCGGATCCATCAATTCGACATCATTGTCTACCCTCTTAAGAATACCGAAACATTGAGTGCAGTGATTCGGGTGGATGATGTGACTGAAAAAATCCAGATGGAAGAAGCCATCGTCCAATCTGAAAAAGTCATGTCTCTTGGAGGCATGGCCGCGGGAATGGCGCATGAGATCAACAACCCGATCAGTGCCATCATTCAGAATGTACAGAATATTCAGCGGCGGATTGACCCGAGGCTCAACGTCAATGTGGAACAAGCGGTCAAGAGCCACATTGATCTGGACGCCCTGAACCATTACCTCAAAGAAAGAAAAATTCTTTCATTTCTGAACAATATTTCTCATTCGGGTTTACGAGCGTCTAATCTAGTGGCCAATATGCTGCAATTTAGCCGCGCCAATGATTTAAGCTTACAACCCTGCCTGGTTGTAGAAGTGTTGGAAAAAGCAATCAACATCGCGCTCACAGACGATCAGCTACATGATGTCAAAGGAAACTTTGAACTGAATTTCGACCAAGATTTTCATGCGCCCAAGGCCGTGGTTGTGGGGGTATTCACCGAACTCGAACAGGTTATTCTGAACCTGATAAAAAACGCGGCTTACGCGATCAATGAACGGCGCCTGAGTTTGAATGACATTGATGAAGGCATTATCAATATCCACCAAACCATAAAAGATGACCATTGCATCATCCGTGTTGGAGATAACGGTATAGGCATGAACGCCAGTACCCGAAAACACATTTTTGAACCTTTTTTTACAACTAAGGAAGTCGGTGCAGGTACCGGTTTAGGCTTGTCAGTCAGCTATTTTATCATAAGCTCACACCATAAAGGTCACATGCAGGTTGAATCTGAATTTGGCAGCGGTTCCGTATTCGAGGTGTCATTACCGTTATATGTTGCGCAAGACTGAATCATCGCAGCGCGTAAGACAGTCGCTCAGCGGGTGTAATACATGATTCACGAAAAACAAAGAGCACCATCATGAAGAAACCAATGCAATTATTGCTGATGTTAACTGTTGCCATCAGTCTGTCATCATGCAGCCTACTGGCAACCAGTTATACGAACCTAAACCCTGAATCTCAGTGGGCTGGTTTTCAAGCCACGACCAGCGAATCCTCGGGCTGGTTGATATACAAGCATCAAGAATCACCTTCACGCGCCATCGTTTTTTACCCAGGAGGCAAAGTTGAACCTGAAGCTTATGGGGAGTTTGCCGATGCGCTGTCCAAACAAGTGCAGGCTCTGGTGATTATCGTGCCTATGCCGCTGGACCTGGCAGTTTTGGGATCGAAACGGGCTAACAAAGTCCGGCGAGCTTTTCCTAACATTGAGCAATGGTATATTGCCGGGCACTCATTGGGTGGAACGATGGCAGCAGACCTGGCCTACAAGCAACCCGGCTTCTGGCAAGGGCTCATATTGCTGGCCAGTTATGCGCAAGAAAAACAGGACTTTTCAGATAGAAATCTGCCTGTTGCATCAATCATCGGCACACGAGACGGACTCATCAGCCAAGACAAATGGGAAACCACATTAAAACGCCTACCAAACAACGCCTTAACCCTGGCAATAGAAGGTGGTAACCATGCAGGTTTTGGCACGTATGGCCCTCAAGAAGGTGACTCTGACGCGTTGATCAGCCCGTGGAAACAGCAGCAAATTACCATTGAGGCACTGGTCAACTGGATTCTTGGGCAATCCAACCCCTGACACATCCCCCTCAGTTATGACAACGTTGTATGAAACCAGGTAAATCAAACCGAATCCCGGCTAATATATTCTCTAAATGCCCTCACTGAGCAAACAGATTGTATTTTACTAATTGTGGTGCGCTTCACATTAAAACCTCTAAATAACACGCACTACCCGCCGATACCTTGGTTGACATTCAACAACATGAGGCCATTAACATGGCGGCCATAATTTTAGGAAAAAACCTGCTTTCAGATGAAGAGCTCATTGAACATGCGTTCAGCGAACTGAACACTAACAATCACAATCTTGTACAGCTGCGAACCATGGCAAACGATGCGGCCATACACTCCTCACTGTTGTTGATTCGAATGATGAAAGCGGATCGTATTTTTATCGAGACCGGTCGACGTCCGGTCATTCGCCCTTCCAATCTAACGTAAAAACAGAAATTCAAGGGAAGAGTCGCTTGGTTTTTCGGGAAAAATGGGAGTTACAAATGAATCACTCATAGCGACTCCCGCGTCCTAAACCAATTCCAAAAACAGTAGTGCAGACCCATTACGGTTAAAATCCCCAATACTTCACATGACAACTTTTCGCCACCCTTTACCCGAATATATACAGCACCTGCCGATCGCAAATCAATCAGTGTAAAAATGTCGAGACAGTTGACCTATCGATCAGGTAATGAAATGGGATATGACAAAGGCCTGCCAAATGCGATAGCCTTGCAACGTTTTTGACTCCGCTGATCAGGATAACTATGACGAAGCACACACCCCTTTACGAAGAGCACCTTTCATGTGGCGCGAAAATGGTTGATTTTGGCGGATGGGATATGCCAATCAATTACGGGTCCCAAATTTCAGAACATAATGCTGTCCGTGAAGACGCTGGTATGTTCGACGTTTCCCACATGACTATCGTGGATATCACGGGTGATGATGCTGTCCCCTTTTTACAACAGCTTCTCGCCAATGATGTGGCGAAGCTGATAACCCCTGGTAAGGCCCTGTACACCGCAATGCTGAATGACGCTGCCGGTGTCATCGACGACTTAATCGTCTACCGCATGGATAACGGTTTTAGAACCGTGGTCAATTGCGCAACCCGTGAAAAAGACCTCGCCTGGATGGCAAAACAAGCTCAAAACTTCACGGTTAGCTTGGTAGAACGAGACGATCTTGCCATGGTGGCCATTCAGGGGCCGAAAGCGATTGAGAAATCGGCTGTCGCACTCGGTAAGGTCCACGGGCCGATTGCTGCCCAGCTAAACCCTTTCCAAGGTTTACCGAGCGAGGACTGGTTTATCGCCCGCACCGGTTATACCGGTGAAGACGGGCTCGAAGTCATGGTACCCAACACCGAAATCGTTGCCTTCTGGCAGCGGTTGGTGGAAGCCGATATCAAACCTTGTGGTTTAGGCGCTCGTGACACGCTTCGCCTTGAAGCGGGTATGAACCTATATGGCAACGATATGACAGAGGAAACTCACCCTCTGGAATCTGCTATGGGTTGGACCATCGCCTGGAAACCAGAAGAACGCGATTTTATCGGACGTAACGCTTTGACCAACATCAAAACCGCTGGAGGTTATGGCAAGCTGGTCGGGCTCGTACTGGAACAGCGTGGAGTCATGCGTTCACACCAAACCGTTCACGCAGAGTTGGATGGCCCGGCAATCGGCGAAATCACCAGCGGTACGTTTTCACCAACCTTGAATCAATCTATTGCCATGGCTCGCATAAGCGGAGAAATCAAAGATTCCTGTTTTGTGGAAATGCGGGGTAAAATGCTGCCGGTAAAAATCGTATCATTACCGTTTGTTCGCAATGGTAAAAAGCAATTTGACTAATTAACAGATAACGCGCTAAAGGATAAATACATGAGCAACATTCCTGCCGACTTGAAATACGCTAATTCCCACGAATGGGTTCGCGAAGATGGTAATGATGTGGTCGTCGTTGGCATCAGTGACTTTGCACAAGAAAAACTCGGCGATGTCGTGTTTGTTGAATTACCGGAAGAAGGCGCAGAAGTTACCGCTGGCGACCCGGTCGCGGTTGTCGAATCAGTTAAAGCAGCCTCTGACATTTACTCGCCAGTTTCAGGCACCATTGTTGAAGTCAACAGCAGCTTGGAAGATGCCCCGGAACAAGTTAATGAAGATGCCTATGAAAATGGCTGGTTCTTCAAAGTTAAGATGACTGATCAGGGAGAATTAGGCGACCTGATGGACGCTGACTCTTACGCTGATCAATGCGCTGAAGACTGATTACTGCGAATAAACATCCAGCCAACTGCGCCACCGCAAGTTGGCTTTTTTAGTTTAAAACCATCTGTTTTTGGAAATGTCATACCATAATAAAAATAATCCCGGCAGCCGAGACACCTACCAGTTGAGAGAATCATGACTTCACTGAACGACCTTGAATTTAGAGATGCTTTTATCAATCGTCATATTGGTCCTAATGATAAACAGCAAACTCATATGCTCAGTACGGTAAAGGCCAAAAGCCTGGATGACCTGACCGATCAGATAGTACCCTCGTCCATTAAACTCAATGGTGCACTGGCACTGGAAAACGCCACACCTGAAAACGAAGCGTTAGCTTATCTACAGGCTATGGCTAACCAAAATGTCACCTACAAAAGTTATATCGGCATGGGTTACCACGATACGCTGGTACCAAACGTTATTTTACGCAATGTGCTGGAAAATCCGGGTTGGTACACCGCTTACACGCCTTATCAACCAGAAATTGCCCAAGGGCGACTGGAAGCGCTGATCAATTATCAGCAAATGGTCATCGACTTGACCGGAATGGAAATTGCCAACGCCTCGCTGCTCGATGAAGCGACTGCTGCCGCAGAAGCGATGGCCATGGCCAAACGCAGTATGCGCAAAAATAAATCCAACGCCTTCTTCGTAGACGAACTCGTACACCCACAGACACTGGATGTTTTGCGCACCCGTGCCGAATACTACGGCTATGACATTATTACCGGACCACTGGGCAGCCTGGAACAGCACGAAATATTTGGCGCGTTAATCCAATACCCTGGTACCGACGGCAGCATTACCGATCCAGAACCTGCTATCGCGCAACTGCACAGCAAAGACGCTTTCGCTATTGTCGCCACCGATTTAATGGCACTGTGTCTGCTGAAATCACCAGGCGAAATGGGCGCGGATATTGTGTTGGGTAACAGTCAGCGCTTTGGTGTGCCGATGGGTTTTGGCGGCCCCCATGCCGCGTTTTTTGCGACTCGTGAAACACACAAGCGTACCATTCCTGGCCGTATTATTGGGGTATCCAAAGATACGCACGACAAGCCCGCTTATCGCATGGCTTTGCAAACCCGTGAACAACATATTCGCCGTGAAAAAGCGACGTCCAATATCTGTACGGCACAGGTATTGCTCGCCAACATGGCGGGATTCTATGCGGTTTATCATGGGCCACAAGGTTTAAAACGCATTGCTCAGCGCATCCACCGATTAACCGGCATTCTGGCCGAAGGTCTGGAAGCGAAAGGCATCCGGGTCATGAATTCGCATTTCTTTGATACCTTGACCATTGATTCTCTGCACAATCTGGATTTCATTCTGGAACGGGCAAAGAACTACAAAGTCAATTTCCGCATTGATAAGAACAGCAATCTTGGCATTTCCATCAACGAAACCACCACAAGAGACGACATTGAAGAATTGTTCGATATTCTGCTGGGTGATCACGACCTAAATGTCGGCACAATAGATGCCAATTTAACCAGTCAGAACACGACATTCATTCAGGAAAACCTAGAGCGTACAGAGCCTTTCCTGACCCACCCGGTTTTTAACAGCCATCACAGCGAAACAGATATGTTGCGTTATCTGAAGCAATTGGAAAATCGTGACCTGGCGTTAAACCACAGCATGATCGCTTTGGGTTCCTGCACCATGAAGTTGAATGCAACTGCTCAGATGATCCCGGTGACCTGGGAAAAGTTCGGCCGCGTTCACCCCTTTGCACCAGCAATCCAAACCCATGGATATAACACCCTGGTCGAAGAACTGCAGAACATGCTCAAAGCCATCACCGGTTTTGACGCAATATCCCTGCAACCAAATTCCGGTGCCCAAGGTGAATATGCAGGCCTGCTGGCGATTCGGAAATATCAGGAATCTCTTGGTGAAGGCCACCGTGACATCTGCTTAATCCCTCAGTCGGCCCACGGAACAAACCCAGCATCAGCGCAAATGATGGGTCTTAAGGTTGTCGTGGTAAAAACCGATAATCTCGGCAATGTGGATCAGGAAGACCTGGCACAGAAAGCGGAACAGGCCGGCGACAAGCTGAGCTGTTTAATGATTACCTACCCATCTACTCACGGCGTTTACGAACAAGGCATTAAAGAAATTTGCCAGCTGATCCATGAAAATGGTGGCCAGGTATATATGGATGGCGCGAACCTCAATGCACAGGTTGGCTTAACCCGACCTGCGGATATTGGTGCCGATGTCTCGCATATGAACCTGCACAAAACATTTGCGATTCCTCACGGTGGCGGTGGTCCGGGTATGGGTCCCATAGGTGTTGCCTCTCACCTGGCGGCATTTTTGCCAAATCACGTAGTGTCTCCAGTGGAAGGTGGCAACCCATTGATGGGCGCTGTTTCCGCAAGCACCTTTGGGAGCGCCTCCATTCTGACTATATCGTGGATGTATATTCGTTTACTGGGCGCCAATGGTCTGCGTAAAGCGACTCAAATCGCGTTGTTAAATGCCAATTATCTGGTTGCGCGGCTTAAGGATTACTATCCCATTCTTTATACCGCAGCGAATGGTCGGGTCGCGCATGAATGCATTCTGGATTTACGCCCTCTGAAAGCAGAAACCGGTATTACCGAGGTGGATATTGCCAAACGGTTAATGGACTATGGCTTTCACGCACCGACCATGTCATTCCCAGTGGCAGGGACCTTCATGGTGGAACCGACCGAGTCGGAATCGCAAGCTGAACTAGACCGTTTCGCCGATGCCATGATTTCGATCTACCATGAAATTCAGCAAGTTAAGTCGGGTGTCTGGCCGGCCGATAACAATCCGCTGGTTAATGCTCCGCATACGCAGGCCGATATGATGTCTGCCTGGGACCACCCTTACGACCGACAAACCGCTGCATTCCCGCTTACCTGGGTTGCAGAAAATAAATTCTGGCCGTTTGTAAACCGCATTGATGATGTTTGGGGTGACCGCAATCTGTTTTGCGCCTGCCCGACCACCGACAGCTACACGGAGAATTGAGATGGAACTGATTCTGACCATTATGGCCAACGACCGACCGGGCATTGCTGAACGTCTCGCTCGTGAAATTGAAGCACACCACGGCAATTGGCTGGAAAGCCGAATGGCAACCATGGCGGGGAAATTCGCCGGGATTGTCCGTATCGATGTTCCCAGTGAGCACGCGGAAGCCGCGCAAAAAGCCCTGCAAAGGCTGCGCGATGACGGCTTGTCTGTGCAAATCGAACATGGGGAAACGGTAGACCAACAGGTGCAGGAACACTGCATTGAAGTGGTTGGCAATGACCGCCCAGGTATCGTTCGGGAAGTGACTCAGGCGCTGGCCTCGCTGAGTGTCAATGTGATCGACCTGCAAACTGAAATAGAACCAGCCTCGATGAGTGGTGGTTCGCTGTTCCGCGCGCACATCGAATTCGCCTTAACAGAATCACAGAGCATGGATGCCGTCATCCACGCCCTGGAAGCATTATCTCCTGATTTAATGGTGGATCGATAACAACCAATTCAGACAATAAAACGGGGCTGCATTGCCCCGTTTTATTTGATTTCTTGCATTGCCGTTAAAAGCTCAGCCTACTGCGACTAATACACCTCTGCGTTACCCAATTGCCTTTCTCGACATTTACCCACTAGAACATCGTCTGTACGACCCGGTTGAGTTGCTTTAACTCGCTTAAGTACGGCCTCATCTGCTTCAGTTTTGGTGCCTGGTCAACCCAGCCGCCAACATCTTTCGCCGGTAACCCAGCATTTTATAAATTTTTACAATCTAACCTGGCAAGCATTCCTCAACACTTTAATTGCAGGCTTTGAACTGAAAGGTCATACACACATTAAACACCCGACAAAGCTTGCTCAATTAAGCCTTTTAGTTGCAGCGGACGAACAGGTTTTTTTAATAGGTTGAAACCGCTGCTTTTGGTGGCCAATCGCACTTCATCGGTGTAATCAGCGGTTATGACAATCACTGGAATATCCGTTAACCAACTGTCCTGCCACGAGGACACAACATTGAGTCCGGTTTGAGAGTCGTTCAGGTGGTAATCAATAATCACCAAGTCTGGCTTGCAAGCCGCGATCAATTCATTGGCCGCGCGCTCGTCAAGAGCGACGTCGACTTCATAACCCCATTCGCTGATCAAACTTTCCATACCATCTATAATCAACTGTTCATTGTCCACGCACAGAATCCTGAAAGCCCGATTACGTTCGCCATCTTTTTCTGCTTCGGCTTTTTGCTCCTTCGGCTTACTTCCAACCGGAACCGTAACCGAAAAACGACTACCCTCGCCAACCCTGGAGTCAATTTCAATAGGGTGATCCAACAACTTAGACATGCGTTTCACAATAGCCAGTCCCAAGCCGAGACCCTTTTCGTTGCTGATGATTTCCGGAACCCGGTAGAATTCATCAAATATGGCCTTGCATTGAAATTCAGTTAAGCCCGGACCTGTGTCAAAGATATCAATCCGGCAACGGTCTCCTTTGCGTCGCACACCTAATAAAACCCGACCATTCTGGCAATACTTCAACGCATTGCTGATCAGATTTTGAAGAATCCTGCGCAATAAACGACCGTCTGTTTTCAAGTACAAGCTACTGGATACAACTTTAAATTCTACGTTGCGATCCTGCGCAATAACACCGAACTCTTCCTCGAGTGAATGCAGCAAATCATGCAGAGATATGGTTGATACCGATGGTCGAATAATATCCGAATCCAGCTTTGAGATTTCCAGTAATTCGTTGAGCAAATTTTCCGCCGAGTGCAAGGATTGCTCAATTTGCTGCCCGAGTCTTAACAAAGACTCGTCTCCACCCTGCCGTTTTAATTTGGCCTGTAAACTTGCGGCAAATAACGCCGCCGAGTTTAAAGGCTGCACCAGATCGTGTCCTGCCGCAGCGAGAAAACGGGTCTTATTCTTATTGGCTTTTTCTAATTCAACGTTTGATTGTTGCAGTGCCTGCGTTCTTTTGTTCACGGTTTCTTCCAACACTTCATTACTGCGCCGCAACTGATCTTCAATTTTTCGGCGTTCTGTAATATCGGTGTACACAGTGATGTAGCCACCGTCGGGCATTGGACGTCCTTGAATTTCCAAAAAGGATCCATCAACGCGTTGCCGCTCATAGCGATAGGACTCACCAGAGTAAAGATGTTCTAAACGTTTTCTGACCAGAATATCGACATCACCCGGACCACACTCCCCGATCTGCGCGTTGTGCCGGATCAAATCTTCTACCGGCCTTCCTATCGATAACATTTCATCGGGGTATTGAAACATCTGTTGATAAGTCTGATTCCAGGCAACAATGTTTAAATCCTGATCCACAATGCTCAAACCCTGATTAATAGATTGCAACGCGGAGTTTAGCAGGTCACGATTAAACTTAAGCACCTGAGAAGCTTCATCAACAATACTGCTGACGTCACGCCAAGTCATTCCCTGCCGTTCTTCAATTTGCTCAAATAGGAGTCGAGCGGCTGGCGCACCCAAAACTGAAGCTAATGTCCGTTCAGCCTTATGCAATAGTTCATTATCAGCAACCTCATCAGACAACAGACGGCCATTTAACGGATTCACATAGGTTTCAAACAGGCTCTGCAACTTCTCCTGTGTAATAAATTTTCCGATCAATGCATGTAGATCGCCAATGGAAATGTGTCGCGATTCCTGAGCCTGATCGTGTCGCGAATGGTGGACAAAACGCGAAGCTTGCAAACGATCTTTCAGAGACTCCTGCCCGTAGGCGGAACCCAGCAACAAACCAAGTACATTCATTGCCAGGCTCCAGGCGGTACCGTGTACGACCGGATCCATACCCTGCAAACCAAATAAGCCATAGGGGTGTAAAATACTGAGATTAAACAGCGCTTCATCGACACCGTTTGGCAGTAACCCGGATCTCGCAAAAAGCGGCAGCATCAGAGTATAGAACCAGGTAATAAAACCTAAGGTTAACCCCCAGATAGCGCCATTTCGGTTGACCCCGGTCCAGAACAAACCAAGTACCAGAGCTGGCATAAACTGAGATACAGCGACAAAGGACGTTAAGCCAATAGCAATGAGACCTTCAAATTCAACGATCAACCGGTAGTAAAAAAACGCGGCTAAAACAATCAACAGGATACCGACCCGGCGCAGATGCAATACGTTACGGCCCATGGTCTCTGAACTGGCTCGCCACCAACCCAGTTTGATCAGCAACGGCAGCATAATCTCATTTGATAACATCGTACTCAGTGCAACTGTAGCGACAATAACCATAGACGTTGCAGCGGACAGACCGCCTATAAATGCAAGCATAGCCAAGTCCGCTCGGCCCATGGCCAGCGGCAGTTTTAAAACCAGGTATTCGAGATCCAACGGGTTGGTTGAAAAATGCAGAAAACCGACTATCGCTAAGGGTGCGATAAAGAAATTTATGGCCGCAAGGTACACCGGGAAAACCCAGCGCGCTTTCAATAGGTCTCTTTCACTTTGGTACTCAACGACCGCAACATGAAATTGCCTTGGCAAAGCCACAATACCAATCACACCCAAAAATATTTGCGTGGTATAGATATAGGCATTATCGAAGCCGTTTAAAAAGTGTTGTGTTTCCGGAGCATTCAGCGCGCCTTTGATCACTTCCAGAAAGCCGTCACCCACTACGTTGACGGCCCACAGACCGATGACCAAAAACACAAACAACTTAACAACGGCTTCGAACGCAATGGCTAACATCATGCCCGGATGATGCTCGGAAGTATCCAGATGTCGAGTTCCAAACAAAATCGCAAAACAGCCCATAGCCAATGATACATACAAGGCGGAGTCGTTCAGCCAACTGTCGGCTTGCGCCTGAACCCCGGACACCAGATTAAAGCTAACTGAGACTGCTTTTAACTGCAGAGCGACATACGGAATAATACCAACAAGGCAAATAGTAGCGGCCAATACAGACACTGCACGGCTGTGCCCAAATCGGCTGGCAATAAAATCAGATATGGTGGTGACGTTCTCCTGCTTGGCTACGCGTATCAATTTTTTCCAAAAAGCAAAACCAAACACGAACAATAAGATGGTGCCGATATGCGACGGTGAAAAATACCAACCATTCACCGCAAATTGCTGAGTTGCGCCATAAAATGTCCAACTGGTACAGAAAATAGTCAGCGACAAACTGTAAACCCATGGGTGCCAGCGTTGCGATACCGGATGTCGATCACCCCATAACGCTATACCAAAGAGCAGCGCGATGTAAGCTAACGCAAAGGCGATAAAATAAGGCAAATTCAACATTTATTCAGACAGCTTCCCCAGATCAAGCAAATAGTTGCGATAAGTATCACGTACATCGACCTTACGCAATTTCCCGGTACCGGTATGAGGTAATTCATCGACAACGATAATGGCATCCGGCAACCACCATTTCGCAACTTTTTCCTGCAGAATACGCCGCAAGGCCTGTTCCTCGTAGGCGACATTGGCTCGTAATGTGATTAACATAATGGGACGTTCATCCCACTTTTCATGCGCCGCTCCGATGACGCAAGCTTCATTGACGGCCTCATAGTGCAGCGCTGCGTTTTCTAATTCAACGGAGCTGATCCATTCACCACCGGATTTAATGACATCTTTACTGCGATCCACGACCCGCAAATACCCTTCGCTGGTAATCACCGCCACGTCGCCCGTTTCAAACCAGCCGTCAATGAACTTATCTTGCCCTTCACCTTTGAAGTAAGAAGACAAGATCCACGGTCCACGCACCCGGAGATTGCCTCTGGTTTCGCCATCGTGCGGCAATGGTCGTCCTGCGGCATCAAAGATGTCGATCTCGACACCAAACATCGGCTTTCCAGCGCTGGATTGTAATTCGTAGCGCTCATCTCTAGTCAAACTCGTCATCGCAGGCGTCATGTTGGCAGCGGTTGCCAATGGCGATGTTTCGGTCATACCCCAGATGCCCATCCAATACACGTCGTAAAGTTCCGCGTAGGTTTTTACCAAGGCTTTTGGCGAAGCAGCGCCCCCAACCCCAACCATTTTCAGGGAGTCAATCGTTAAACCCGTCTGCTGCAAATAGTTATGCAAGGTTAACCAAATGGTAGGGACTGCGTAAGCCTGAGTTATTTTTTCGGCATCAATCAAACGATGAATGTTTTCACCGGTTAATGCGCAACCAGGCAACACCAATTTCGCACCGAATAACGGCGCCGAAAATGGAACGCCCCAAGCAACAACGTGGTACATGGGGACAATCGGCATGGCCACAGACCATTCGTCGAAATTGAGATATTGACTGCTGCCACTCATCATCGCATGCAGCACCGTGGAACCTTGCTCATACATGACGCCTTTGGGGTTCCCGGTCGTACCACTGGTGTAACAAAGTCCACAAGGCGCTTTACTGTCCAATCGTGGCCAATCGAAACTATCGGGCTCTGCTGCGATCAGTGTCTCGTAGCAGTCTAATAAGAGCGAGCTGGATGACGGCATATCCTGTTCTTCGCAAAGAACAACAACGCGTTTCACAGTAGGTATTTTACCGGCGAGAGCTTCTATTTGAGGCAACAGTTCAGGGTCGACAAAAAGCCACTGATCTTCCGCATGATTAATGATGTAGTCCAATTGCTCTACAAACAGCCGAGCATTCAGTGTATGAACAACACAGCCCATGCCGGAAATGCCGTAATACAACTCGAAATGTCGATAGTGGTTCACGGCCAGTGTCGCAATTCGACTGCCCTGGGCAAAGCCCTGTTTGGATAACAGGTTAGCAACCTTGCAGCTGCGACGGTAAGCATCAATGTAGTGATAACGATGTACCGAGTTATTTGGCATGGCAGAAACAATTTCTTGCTGCGGGAACCTTAATGCTGCGGACTTAAGAATATCGCTGGTATTGAGGGGGTAATCCATCATGTGGGCCGACATAGAGACTCCTAGCTTATTTTTATTTTAACAGCAGTCTAACGAGCCTGTTTAAGCCGGCCTATCAGTCGTTAGCAGGAGAATCGCGACAATCGGCTTTAAAGCGGCCTAATGAGCCCATCGCCTTACCGGATAATCATATCAGGCTTAATAAACGACAGGCCCATATCCTTGCAACGTTAAACACCCAATTGAGAAACCTGATTTTCAAGCCACTGATCAAACATCTGGGCAGGCATTGCACCTGCCCGACGCTCAATTTCCTTGCCCTTATAAAACAACAATAAACTCGGGATGCTACGTATCCCCAAACGCTGAGACAGGGCTGGGGTGGCATCCGCATCGATTTTCACAAACCGGACCCGAGGCTCCCATCCGGTCGCAGCTTGTTCGAATACGGGTGAAAACTGAACACAGGGCGCACACCAGGACGCCCAAAAATCTACGATCACGGGTAAATCGGTGTTTAACACGAATTTATCGAAGTTTTGTTCGCTGACGGTTACCGGTTTATAACTGATAACCGGTTGTTTGCATTTACCACAAATGGGCTTATCCCATAGCTTTCCGGCCGGCACCCGATTTGCAGTACCACAATGGCTGCAGGTTGCTTTTAGCATATCCATAAAAACGCCCCTTTAAATTAGACTTATCTAATAATAGCGATTATTGATATTACAAGCCTTGATCTGAACCGGTATCGATTAATACAGCACACTGACGCAACCGCGAAACAGTCAATACCCCGTCGTTTTGTTGCGGATACAATCAGGTAATCTGATATCGGCCCGGCTTGTGATTGATCGTCACAACCAGATTCAGGGCAATAGCCCCCAAAACAGACCACGCCAATATCTCATAAGACACCAGGAAAAAACCGATACAGACAATCGAAACATCCACCGCCATTTGGAATTTACCAGCACTGAAACTGAAACGATCCTGCACATATTTCGCTAAAACGCCTAACCCGCCAAGACTGGAAACATGTCGAAACATAATCAAAATTCCCATGCCGACTAGAAAACCACCCAAAATGGCGGCAAACGCGGGATGTACGAAATCAATATGGATGACCCGATGCAGATTGTCTGATAACAAAGATACTATGGTGACAGATATGAAGGTATTTATCGTGAAGCGCTTACCCATGCGAGTCCAGGCGAGATAGTAAAACGGCAGATTGATCACAAAGAATATTGTACCGAAGGAGAAAGGCGTTAACTGCGTCAATATTAGCGCAATTCCGGCAGTGCCACCGGTTAAAAAGCCGCTCAGTTTGAACAGATAGACCCCGAGCGACACCAACAGCGACGCCGTAAACATGGCAAAGATATCTTCAATGATTGAGTGATGAGTTTGAGGTTTCAATAGAATCTCCAAAGGGTAAAACGGTGTTAAACTCAATGACAGCGAGTATTGAGCCGCCTATCCTACTCATCGAAACCGTACAGTATAGCTTACACCTAAACCTGCTTTTTCAAAAAACGCAGTCAAATGTAAACAATTAAATACGCCAATTGAGATCTTGAGCAAACCAACGCACAGCGTAGATTGGTGGCAGATGGTTGCTGACAGTCTGCCACTGCGCCCCGCAATCCATACTGTGCCACAGGTTTCCGGTGGTGGAACCGAACGTCAGCGAATGACCCTGATTATCAACTGTTAAGGCGTGTCGATAAACGAGGTCGTAACAGGCCTCCTGAGGCAGACCCTGCGTTAATACCTGAAAAGACTGGCCGCCATCAGTCGTTTTTAGTACTTTGAGCTGGCCATTTTCCGGGTAGCGGCTTTCATCCTTGATCGCGGGAATAAACCAAGCGGTGTCCATTTGAGTGGGGTGCACCGCAACGGCAAAACCAAAGCTGGATTTCTGCTCGTGCAAGCATTCCCGCCAATGTTTACCCGCGTCATCTGACACAAATATGCCGCAATGATGTTGCACCCACATACGTTTGAAGTCCGACGGTGCCGCGATCAAGCGATGCGGGTCCTGCAGTTCTTCAGAATCGGCCATGTCGTCTGGCATGTAGGCTGCATTCATACCAGAGCACTTTAAGATCCAGGTATCACCAGCATCATAAGTATGCCAAACACCGCCCACAGACACGGCAATAGTCCAATGTTGGTGGTCATCCGGATTGATGGCAATAGAATGCAGCCCACTGTCATCAAAGCCTCCGCCAAACCATTTCTCCCGTTGGGGTGAATACCAGAGACTTTCACTTAACTGCCAACTTTGTGCGCCGTCCCGGCTGACAAATAGAGCACCTGGGTTGGTTCCAGCAAGCAGGTAGCCGGGCGATTCTGGCACAGGTTCGAGGATCCAGACTTGTTTGATTTGCCATTCAGAGGTATCTGAGGAATCCGCCGGTTTTTTGGGTAATGCCGGGCAACCAATCTCTCGCCAAGACTTTCCTTGATCTTCTGACTTATGCATTTTCGGGCCGAAATGCCCCAGATTCAACGCTACATACCAACAACCCGACGCATCAACGCAAGCACTGGTCACCGGATCACCGAGAAAGTGTTGACTGTGAGATTTCAATCCATGTTCGAGCTGCTCGAACACAAACAATCCTTTGCGGGTACAAACAAACACTGTTGACATCGCTAACCTCCTGATAAGGCCTGCATAATGTGCAGCCGATTCACCTCAGTTCGCATTAAATATGGCGCGACGTCACCCTGCACCAACTCCTGATCGATCGCCAGCATGATATGTTTGCGCAGGTTTCCCTGCTCATCAACAATGTAAGGTTTTAATTGTGGATGTATGGAATATAGCTGGTCCAGAATGTCTTTCAATGTCTGGCCGGCAATGTCGATTGTGCTGACGTCAACATGCCTGGCCAAATTAGCCGTAAATGAGATTCTGGCCATCGCCCGCCCTTCAACCTGCTGGTGTTGATCTGGAAGTATAGTCGGTGAAATCCGGGTCGTCGGGCAGATAATCACTGTGTAACAGCGGAGAGTGGATCATATAGTCGGCACTGGCTTTGTTGCAGGCAACCGGAATATTGTACAAGGCAGCTATGCGCAGCAATGCTTTAATATCAGGATCGTGTGGCTGTGGTTCAAGCGGATCCCAGAAGAAAATCAACAGATCAATTTCTCCCTCTGCGATTTTTGCGCCTAGTTGTTGATCGCCACCCAATGGTCCACTGAGTAAACGCGTCACCGGTCGCTGCATGGCTTCCTGAATCAAACGACCGGTCGTACCTGTCGCGTAAATACCCAGATTTTCCATCAAACTTGCTTTGTCGATGGCCCAGGCCACCAGTTCTTTTTTCTTGTTATCGTGCGCTACCAGGGCAATGTTTTTCTTTTTGGTCATACTGCGTATACCTTGTCTAGTGATGTTGTATCTGTCGGAATTTTTGAAAAATGACAATAGCAGCACAACCCAATACCACACCAGCGCTATTTGCCAAAACGTCGGCATAGCTCAACATTCGGTAACTGGTTTGCCCCTGCAGAATTTCGATCATAATGCCCCAGCCAATCACACCCACCGTCACAAACCGGTATCGTTTATAAGCGAGATAACCCAACACCATTAAGGAGAAATACGCGATCAGATGATTAACCTTGTCGTTAGGGGAAACATCTGGGTGCTCGATTGGTAAGAGTGACAACACCAAAACAGTCACCAATGCAGCATAAAACAGGACTTTAAAAATAGAATCTTTGTTCACCATAGCTTCCTTTGAAAATGGGCTAGTCTTAGTTTGAGTATCCGACGAACCCGCACCATTATGCCGTTACTACGACTTTTGCAAAAACATGTGCTGCGCTGGAGCGTGGTTTCCATCAGTGTGCTAATCACCTTGTCACTGGCGAGCTACCATTTCTTTCAAGCTCAGTCCGATCAAAACTCATTTATCAAACGTCTCGATTATCTCTTTTATGACTGGCGTTACAACCTGGCGCTGAACGACAATCGTTTTCCGCGCGCCGAAGAAAACATAGTCATTGTCGATATTGATGAGCCCAGCCTTGAACAGATTGGTCGCTGGCCCTGGTCCCGCGACAAAATTGCCTTGATGGTTGAGAACCTGGCCGCTGCGGGTACCGTGGTAATTGGCTTCGACGTACTGATGACGGAACCTCAGCGCAATCCAACGCGGGATTTACAACAAAAAGCAAGAGACAAAGGCCGAGAAGACTTAGCCAACCAACTGGATTCGTTTGTTGCAGAAACCGAATACGATCAGATTCTGGCCAATAGCTTTAGCCAAACCGACATTGTGTTGCCGTTTCTATTTCACAGTAATGCAGACATTCAGGTAGGGCAATTACCCCCGCCGGTGTACTCACTAACGGCAGATCAGGCGAACAACCTGATCGCCATTCAGGCTGATGGTTACACATCCAATGTCGACTTGTTGCAAGAAGCCGCCATCGGCGCAGGCTTCATTGTGCCCAGCATTGACGGTGATGGTGTGTTGCGAAGTGCCCCCATTGTTCAGCGTTTTGGAACAGAGATTTACCCCTCCCTGTCACTGGCCATGGGCATGGCCTACATGTTTCTGGATAATATCGACTTAACCATTCGCCCATTCGGAGAAGGCTTCGATATGATCTCCAAAGTAGGCTTTGTCGATAAAACCATCTTTACCGATTTCAAAGGCCGAGTGCTCGTTCCTTATTTAGGACCACAGGGCGAATTTCCCTATGTGTCGGCGAGCTCGATACTGGACAACAGTTTTGACAAATCAGTTTTCGAAAATGCGCTGGTGTTGGTCGGGACTTCATCGGTTGGTTTGGCCGATCTGCGCTCAACACCGGTGGGGACACAATACCCTGGTGTAGAAGTGCATGCGAATCTGCTAAACGGTCTGTTGGAAGGAATCTTTCCGGTTGAACCATCGGACGCTAATATTTTCATGGCTGGTGTGTTGTTAATCTTGGGTTTTATGTTCACGGTTTTTTCAAACCGCCTTGGACCGTTTCAACTCACCATCGCAACCATACTGCTACTGACCACACTGGTCGCAATTAATTTGTTTATCTGGTTCACCTACAATGCATCACTCCCCTTAGCGAGCAGTTTTTTGCTAACACTAGCCTTGGGAACGTTGCACCTATTGGAAGGTTTTTTATCCGAACGACGGGCAAAGCAACATGTCACCAGCGTTTTTGGTCAGTATGTGCCCAGCGCCCATATTTCCCAAATGCTGACAGAACCCGACAAGTATGGATTTGAAGGTGAAACCCGGGAGATGACCGTTCTGTTCTCCGACATCCGCTCCTTCACATCGATGTCCGAAAATCTGTCGGCAACAGAGTTAAAGGATCTGTTAAATCGCTATTTCACCCCGATCACAGAGACCATTTTCAATCATCAGGGCACCATCGATAAATATGTTGGCGATATGGTCATGGCGTTCTGGGGTGCACCGTTAGATGACCCAAAACATGCCAGTCACGCCCTTGAAGCATCTGTCGAGATGCTCGCTGTCCTGTCTCGTTTGAATCCACAACTGGAGCAATTAGGGTATCCGCAGATTAAAGTGGGCATTGGTTTAAACACTGGCCAGATGAATGTCGGTGATATGGGCTCGAGCTTTCGTAAAGCCTACACCGTTCTGGGGGATGCCGTGAATCTCGGTTCACGATTAGAAAGTCTGACCAAATATTACGGCGTGGATATTTTGGTTGGCCCCATGACTATGTCTCAGTGCCCGGAGTGGACGTTCCGTGTGATTGATAAAATTCAGGTTAAAGGCAAACAGGAACCGGTCCTGGTGTATGAGCCCATTGGTAAGACCAACCACCTGAGCAAAGCGCGACGGGCAGAAATGGCCCGACATGAGAAAGCATTCGAGCTATATCGCCAACAACAATGGGAAGAAGCAAAAGCTCTATTCACGGAGCTACATTTGCAATCGCAACAGGTTGAGATCTATCAAATATATCTGGACCGAATTGAATTGCTGAGCTGGCAAGAATTACCAGCAAGCTGGGACGGCACCTTTACTCACACTCAAAAATAGACCGACACTGGAATCAATCAAGTTTCAACCAATTCCAACGGCAAGCCATCTGGATCGGCGAAAAACGTAAACCGATTATCGGTCAACTCATCGACTCGCACCGGTTCAACCAGGATGCCGTTCTGTTCCAGATAGGCAATCGCGGCATCCAAATCCGTCACATTCATGGCCAAATGCCGCAACCCCTGAGCTTCGGGTCGAGAAGGCCGAGCGGGCGGGCTCGGAAAACTGAACAGCTCAATCTGAAAGCCTTGGAAGGCAATATCCAATTTATAACTGTCGCGTTGTTCACGGAAAGTTTCCGCTATCACTTCACCGCCCAACACATCACAATAAAAACGCTTGGATCGCGCATAGTCAGAACAGATAATCGCAACATGATTGAGTCCAGTCAGGCCAGGCAACGTCATTTACAACGGCTCCTCACCGCGGCGCATACGCATACCATTCGCATATTGTTTAAGAATATAGGGTCGAATTTCTTCGCGAGCGGAATCAACACGTGCCTTTAACTTATCGACATTATCGTTAGCCGAAGGAAGTTCCGTTCCGTTTAAGCGGGCCTCGGCCCATTCATTGGTTTCAAATGGCCGATAGATCCGATGAATCTGCTCATCGATAACCGCAGCGACGTCATCATCGTTCTGAAAATCGCCTTTTAACACATTGCCAAATTCCAGATGAACACGCCCTTTCCACCCTGTCATGCCGCGCGCAATAGACGTCATATCTTCATTCTTTCGCTTGGTATACGAGCCTTTGGTGTGTTGTGCGTGTAACTCTCTGGCTTTGGCAACGTCCAGCGGATCTAACTCATAGCTGATCGCAACCGGGACAATATTCAGTTCATTGATGTAGTCAGCGTAAAGTCGATCTTTAGGCTTAGACAAACTGAACATACCGATAACGGCAGGGTTGGTTCGATCATAACCGTCCTTCGCTCGCCCTTCACGTTGGGCGATCCACACATTGGCGCACTCTTCTAATATTGAATAATGAATGTATTTGGACAACTCCTGAGCCGCTTTGAATCGAGCCTTCATTCCCTTCACGCCACGCTTCACAATGAAACTTTTATTTAATCGCATCAGGTTAGACGAAAAAGGTTGCGACAACAGATTGTCACCAATGGCGATTCGCACGGTTTGAAAACCATTTTGATGCAACGCCCAATTGACCATGGCCGGATCCATGACAATATCACGATGATTGGAAACGAAAAGATATGCTTTGTTTTTGTCCAAATTTTCCAATCCGTGAACGGAAAACTGCTCGACCGATCGCTTTAATAACCGAGCCACAAAGGGCGCTAATTTTTGCTGAAAGCCATCAACCGAATCTATACGCCACAAGTAGGCTTTCAACAACAACCGAATAATTGGCCGGATTAGCCAGGGCGTTTTACGGTTCATATCCGGCAGCAACCAAGAGCCAATTGCCTTGGCTAATGCCGGGTCATTCAGCGTTTCAGTGAGTACTGTTTTGACTTCGTCATCATTAAAAGGTCGAATATCGTCAAACACAACAGGTCGCTACCTAACAATTAAAGTGGCGCAAGATTACTCTAAAACCCGCTATTTTTCAGCCATTTAGCCGATCTTTGGCCTGTTTCAACGCAGTTATTCATTTGAATCACAAACCAATCAGCAAGGTTGCTGTTGCGCCAGAAGAGAAGTTGTGTTGTTATTCAGGCAATAAATTCATAAATAACTCAGAACTTTTATGCGTACAAACACCGTCCTGGTCTCACAAACTCTTATGCTGGCGATTTCTTATTCGTGCGGCGGGTTCGTGTGTTTGACATAGTCAAAAATCAGTTTCCACGAAACCCGCCAATCGAAAGATTCGCGGGTTTTTTTATGCCTCCCTTTCTTCAGACTTCGGCGGCTAAAAAGCAAAGGTCACACATGTGACTTTTAAAACCAGGAGCAACACCATGACAAAGGCCAGCCATTGGCAACGCAACCTGACACTGTTGAACGCGACTTCGTTTGCACGAACATTCATGATTATCATGCCCATTTTTGTACCGCTGATGCACAGCTACGGTTTGGATATGCGTGAAATCATGTTGCTGCAATCGATCTTTGCAGCGGTCTCATTGCTGATGGAACTGCCCTCAGGATATGTCGCGGATCTGTTTGGCCGTAAACGAACGCTGATACTGGGTTATGCTTTAGCGGGCGCTGGATTTACGCAAGTTTTGTGGGCTGACACGTTCTGGTCTCTGGCTGTTTTCGAAGTCACGCTGGGTTTTGCCATGTCCTTTGTGAGTGGTTGCGACACAGCTTTGGCGTATGAAAGTGAAAAAGCACTGGCAACCGGGAACTCACAACCCGCCATATCCAGGCTTCTGAGCTGGATGAACTTTGGCGAAGGGGTTGCCGCTTTGTGCGCCTTCGTATTGATTAAATTCGATATCCGGCTGGTTTTATGGACACAGGCCATCGTCGGTTGGATACCCTTTGCATTAAGCTTCTGGCTAGTGGAAGCACCTCGCATTGCGGACCCGACATCACCGAGAAAAACAGTATCTGCTGCATTACAAACCGTTCGTCAATCAGCCACAATCATTGTGTTGACCGGTGTGTTTGTATTAACCATGAGCGTAACGTATCTCGTTGCTTGGCTAAACCAGAGTTTATGGCTCGAAAACGGCTTACCACTTGCCTACTTCGGCTTGGTTTGGGGTTTGTTCAGTCTGACTATCGGCTTGGTTGCCCGGTACAGCACTCATTTACCGGAGCGCATCGGTCCGGTAAAACAGTTCTCTGTACTGGCTGCTTTGTTGTTGATCGGATTTGTCGCGTTAAACGGTACGTCGATCGCTTGGATATTAACCGGTGGAGCACTCATCTGCGTATTCCGCGGAATTGCGGCGCCCTTGATTAAACTCAAGGTAAACAATGCTATTGATGACGATTACCGGGCGACCATAAATTCTGTCGTTGGCGCCAGCTTCAGAATAGCAACGCTGGTTTTGGGTCCTTTGATGGGATTAATGGTAGATAGACAAGGACCAGCCAGCGCCACATTGTATCTGGGCATGTTGGTCATACCTGCCGTCATCGGTTTGCTGCTGTTAGATTCCAAACTGACAAACCGAAAAACCAAGCAATTTGCCTGATCTGACAATAACCCATGCATCGTCATGGGGTTTTTCTTAACCTTAGGGGGTCCACACGTAACCTAAATAGATCTCTCATCGATAGACCAAACCAGATTCGGCCTGTTCAACGATTGCCAAAAAACAGCAAATTCCCGACGCATCGCGTCGGCCCCTACCATTAATGCAAAAATCTGATCACACTCATGAAGTGCCAGCGCAGAAGCTGCGTCGCTGTTCAGGTAATCGTGCAAAGACGGATAGCCGGTGTCTTGATATTGCTGCCAAATCTGCCAATACGTTTGCTGAACTGACAAAGGAAGAACGAACTCTATGGTGCGATGCTGTAAAATCCACTTTCGCTGTACCGTCGGTTGAATCAGCAAGCGGTTTTCCGGTACAACTCTCACGAGGTTAAGATCCGGTAATCGCCAATCAATGTTGCTGTCACTTGATTGGTCTCATCCCTCGCTTCAACACGAATTTGTGCACGCCAATGTCCACTGGGCCTGCGGTCTGGCCTCTCAATAAAACGGGCGGTGACGGTTAAATCCGACATAGCTGCAGCCGGATACGAAACCTGACAATCTTTTATGGCGACTTTTTCCCCCTGCTGTTGTGATTGCGCCCAATGACTGGCGAGGTACCAACCAGCAATAACCAAACCAGAGTACTGACTCCCGGCGAATACTGTTCCTTTGTCATTGAAATTGCCTTGGGCAGGCACGCGAAACTGGACCTCAGTATCGGTCGCGGTGAGCAACTGGATGCCCAGTGCTTGTAATGGCTCAATAGCGTCTAGATTCAAACCCAGTCTCCTCCCCTTTGCTGCTCGAACCATTCAGGGAAAGATTCCAGCGAATCGAGAGCATCGTATATTTGATCCTGCCATTGCGGATCGGTTTCGATGAGGTCGGGAACATGAATTACCGCGGTACCGGCCGCTAAAGCCGCGACGACACCATTTGGGCTGTCTTCAATCACCAGTGCCCGGGAGGGCTCTATCGCCAATTTCTGACAGGCCAGCAGGTACGGTTCAGGGTTCGGCTTCCCCTTATTGACTTGATCGCCACCAACGATATCGCAGAAGTAAGAGCGAATATCAAAGTGGGAGAGTTTAAGATTGGCGGTCTCTGTTCGGGTACTGGTCACGATCATTTGTGGCAGCCCTGCTTCGGCTACCGCCTGCAGTGCTTCATCAACCCCGGGCTTGAGCAAAAGGTCGGATGCCAACCGCGATTTGTACACCTCACCGACTTTGTCAAAGTAGTAAGAAGCGCGTTCAGCAGAGCCCATTGTTCGCTGGTAAAGTTCCAATATGGACGCCTGATTCAACCCTATGGATTGCAAATAAACCTCTTCCGGATTGGTCATCACACCATCGGCGACCATTAACTCAACGAAAATATCGCGTACCAGCCGCTCTGAATCGAGCAATACGCCATCCATGTCCCATAAAACCGCTTCTATAATCGCCAAAATAACAACCTATTAAATTAGTTACGCAACATCCACTCAACTGCCGCTTGAGCGTGGACCAAGGTTGTATCAATTAATGGCACCTCTGTCACGGATTCTGTCAACAACATACCAATTTCCGTACACCCGAGGATAACCCCTTGTGCCCCATCTCGCTGCAATTGCTCAGCGATATCAATGTAGACACGCCGTGATAGCTCATTAACCTGCCCAAGGCAAAGTTCTTGGTAAATAATGTCATGTACGTTCTTTCGCGCTGCAGCGTCTGGCACGATAACGTCAATACCGAACTTTTTAGTCAACCGATCGCGATAAAACGCCTGCTCCATAGTAAAGGATGTTGCCATCAACCCAACCTTTGACATACCACGGTTCACCAAGACCTCACCGGTACAATCGGCTATGTGGATTAGCTCAAGTCCACAGGCTTCAACAATGCCATTTGCGACTTTGTGCATAGTATTGGTGGCTATGACCAAGCCCTGCGCGCCTGCTGCGGCTAACGATTGCGCACAGTGCGCTAAATAGCGTTCTGCCGCTAACCAATTTCCTTCTGATTGCCAACGCGCGATCTGTTCAAAATCCACCGATCGCATCAGAAGATCAGCCGAATGCAGGCCGCCCAGTTGCTGCTTAACACCTTCGTTCAATAATTGGTAATAATGTGCGGTACTTTCCCAACTCATACCGCCTAAGATTCCTAAGCACTTCACGCTTGTTTCCCCTTTTACCTACCCGCTACACTGGAGGCACATAATTCAAAACACATCAGGCTCCCTACCATGTCACTTTACCATCAACATCTGCAAACTCTGGTTGCGCGGCACAACGACGCTTGTGACCAGTTCCAGTTGAACTCCATTGTTCTGCACAGCGGTTCGCTAACCTACTATGCCGGTGACGATAACAGCCACCCGTTTCGTGCACTGCCCGCAGCTCAACAATGGCTACCCTACAACCTACCACCGGAAACCTGGATTGTCTTTTCGAAAGAAACCGGTCTGTCGCTTTATTGGCCGGCAAAACAGGATTTTTGGCATGTTATGCCGGTCGAACCTCAGGGAGACTGGACGAAAGACTGGCGGGTCATCGCGGCAAAAGACGCATCTTGGCTTAAACAACTAGAGGGAAACGTTGCTTTATTTTCTAACCAAGTGAATCCGTCCAGCTTACCTGACCACATTCAACTAAACCCCGAACCGCTGATGAAGTGGCTCGACTACGATCGCGCTTACAAGACCGAATGGGAAATCGAAAACACGCGTCTCGCGAATCAAATTGCCGCGCAAGGTCATTTCGCTGCTCAAGAGGCTTTTCTGACTGGACTGTCTGAATACGACATTCACATGGCCTACCTCAGAGCGACCGACCAACAGCAAATCGATGAACCTTATGGCTCTATTGTTGCCCTGAATGAGGCAGCTGCCGTACTACACTATGAAAACAAACGAATCGAACCTCTACACCCAGCGCTTACACTGTTGATAGACGCGGGCGCGAAGGTTAACGGTTATGCCAGTGACATCACGCGCACATTTACCGCACCGGGGACGTTATTTGATCAACTGAGACAAGAAGTAGAGATTTATCAAAAACGTCTTGTCGCCGCCTGTACCATAGGAACACCCTACCCCAACATACACGATATGGCGCTACAGTTTGCGGCAGAAACATTGCAAAAAACAGGCATCTGTATGCTGTCTACCGAGGAACAACTCAGTAAAAAAATTCCTCAGGCCTTTTTCCCTCATGGAATCGGTCATTTATTGGGTCTGCAGGTTCATGATGTCGGCGGATTCCAGGAATCACGGCTGGGTAACAATATCCCACGCCCGGAGCATGCACCCTTTCTACGACTTATGCGGCCATTAGATGACGGCATGATCGTCACCATCGAACCCGGGCTGTATTTCATTCCCATGCTGTTGGAAAATCTGGTAGCAAGCACACCAGATCACGGCTGCGACCTGAAACTAATTAACGAATTGAAACCTTATGGCGGCATTCGTATTGAAGACAATGTGGTTATTCGCAAAGAAGGACCAATAAACCTTACCCGGTCCAGTTTTGCGGAAATTGGACGAACAATCGAATAAGTTTTTATACCCGGATGAAGATAATCAGACATAAAAAAACCCGCATTTGCGGGTTTTTATGTGATCCAATTTCGGATTAAGAAACCGTTTTACGACGTGCGGCGCCTAAGCCGATCAGCCCCAATGTTAACAAAGCGATTGTGCCCGGCTCTGGAACATCACCGATCAGGATATCATCAATTCCAAAACCGTCATTACCTGCATTGTTGTTAAAAATGAGAGATGCGGTTGAAATTGTACTGTCAGCAATAAGTGAGATGTATGCAACATTTCCGTTCGTCAGCGGTGAATCAATCACAACGTTTTCAGTGGTACCGTCAGTAAACGAAAGAACCAGATTCGCACCGGCATCGTTTGCGTCCGCTAAATAGAAACCGATTGAGTTTGCATTTGGAAAAGAACCACTGAAGTCCCAAACAACCTGACGTGCGTCGTTGCTGTCCAGCCAGTAATCGTTGGCATCTGTAATATATCCTTGGCGACCAAACTCACCTGTGGCATTGCTTTCGATCATTAGCTTGTCGTTTGCAACGTCATCACGATTCAACGTGCCCTGTGCAGTCAGTGTAAAACCACCGGCTTCAGAGGTCATGATAGTGCTGTCGGCATAGATCCAGTCTGCTTGTTGATTACCGCTAACAGGCCCACCGAGATTAGCAGCATCGTAATTAGAAAACGTTGTTGGATCGTTGAAATCTTCTAACGTGTACTCGTTCATTACTCCTAAAAGCCATGCTTCAGCGGCAGCCGCTTCTGCTTCTCCGTAGGCGATGTTGGCTGAAATCAGGCCCGCTTGTGATGTTGTTGCAACCATTAGTGCGCTAGCAACCAGTGAACCCATAACCAATTTGTTCTTCATTGAACATTCCTTTTTACGTATTAAAATAAAACTCCTGCCGACTCCAATAGCAAACATCATGCCAGCAATAACCCCCGCTAATTTAGGGCGGTACAGAAACCACAGCGATAAGGAATGTAAATTAATTCGACACATGAGAGATGCATCACAATTTTTCATGATGCGCTTTAGATGAATTGAACAGAGTTTGTACAACAAAGGCCCGAACAGCGCTTAACCCTAGAATTTCACTGTAAAATTATCCAACACCCAACACTAAATTTACCGCGAATAACCATCTAAAACCAAACTAACAGAGTAAGAACTGTGTCTAAAAAACAGGCCTTAATTAACAATCCACTGACTGAAAAAACCCGTTAAACAGACGACCAGCAACGCAATTCCGATGACACGATAAAACATCACATTACCTTGAGTCTGGATATAGTCATGGAACTTCAGACCCAACATATGACCCAACCAAGCGCAAGGGAACAGCCAAATCTGATTCATCAACTGCAAATTAACGCCAGCAATGATGAAGGAGGTCATTTTGATTGAAACAAGAATAAACCAGAGGACAAACAACGTATCCCGCAGTTGATGGCGAGGAACGTGGCTGACGTAAACAGCCACAATGAGCGGCGCGCCAATAAGCGAGGTTCCGCTAAAATAGCCCCCTAAGGTCAGAAAGAAAATATCCGTCCACCGGCTTTTGCTTTTAAACGGCTTATTAACAATATAAGAGACCGCAAACACACTGATCATGGCAAATATCAGTGCCGTCACGACTTGGGAAGGCAAGGTCAATAACCCCAGGACGCCAAGCAACTTGGGCACAATGATGATCACCATGGATTTTTTCAGGTACGACCAATCGATATTGCTGCTCGGAGACGCTTCTGCATGCGTTTGGATCATGGCTCTCGAACGTCTGTGACCCTGCCAGGCAATCCAACTTGAAAACACCATCAATTGAATAGAGATAATAGGTAAAAAGATCAGCGGATCATTTTTCAGCAACAAGAGCAATGGCAGTGCCAGTGCGGCACCCCCAAATCCAAGTCCGCTGCGGACGAAACCGCTCCAGACAAAGACCAACGCCATGATAATCAGTTGCCAGATTGCTAAGTCCGCCAATAAGTCACCCTCAAATCAATATGAAAATCAAAACAAAGCAGGGTTGACCCCTAATCCGTTTAAGAAGCGAGTTTGACCTGTTGCCAGCCATTGATTCGCCAGTCAAACAACACTCAATGAGCCATGATCAACTTCGAGGTTTGCCTCGATAGCGTTTGCGGCTTGCCTTGCGCGGGCGTGCGGGCGGTGTGAAATCCTGGGTTAAATCCGGCTCAAAGCCCGGCAACCACTGTTGCAGTAAACGCGTATCAATGATTTTATGAATGGCATCGAGCAGCCAGCTTTCATCGGCGCTTAACAATGTTACCGCTAATCCATTCTCCCCTGCTCTACCGGTTCGCCCTATACGGTGAATATAGTCTTCGGCGTTATGTGGCAGCTCGTAATTAATGACGTACTTCAACTGCTGAATATCCAGCCCGCGTGAGGCGACATCGGTAGCAACCAAGGCTCGAATCTTCCCTTCTTTGAATTCAGCTAATGCTCGTTCACGCGCACCCTGTGATTTGTCACCATGAATCGCAACGGCATCTATACCATCTTTTTTTAGTTCTGCGCTCAGGGAATCAGCCGCTTTTTTTGACCGAACAAAAATCAAGACCTGATGCCAATTTCTGGACCCGATCAGGTATGACGTCACCTCTCGTTTACGAGACTTATCAACCTCGTAAGCAATTTGTTCCACACTGCCGGCAGCTGCGTTACGTTGATTCACTTCAATGAGCTGGGGTTCAATTAACAAACGCCGGCTCAATGCAAATAAACTGTCGTCAAAGGTCGCCGAAAACATCAGCGTCTGACGTTCTTTTGGTAATGACTTCAGTATTTGATTGATATCATCGAGGAAACCCATATCCAACATCCGATCAGCCTCGTCAAAAACCAGGCTGGTGACATCAGATAGAATGACCGTTTTACGCGCTAGATGATCGAGTAATCGACCCGGAGTGGCCACCAAAACATCAACTCCGTCTCTCAGCTCTTTGATTTGGATGTTCAGGCTGACCCCGCCGTAAACCACCCCAACGCTTATACCGGAGTATGCACCATATTGGCGGAAGCTTTCGCCTACCTGTTGAGCTAATTCCCTTGTGGGGCAAAGGACCAAAATAGCAACCGATCTATTTGTTCGGTTTAGCTTTTGCTCTGACAACCGATGAAGCAAAGGCAACGCAAAAGCCGCAGTTTTGCCGGTTCCGGTTTGCGCGCCGGCCAAAACATCTTGCCCGGTTAAAACAACAGGTATTGTTGCCTCCTGTATGGGGGTCGGCAGCTGATACCCTTGTTCATCCACGGCTTTCAATAGAACTGGATTCAATCCAAACGACGAAAATGATTTCATGAAGTTAATTTCCTGCCTAAAGGCATCGGTTATTTGGGTAGCGCGTCTGACTGAACCACTGGGTACGCGATGTCGCCCCAGTCCTGGGTATTCTGTTGCATCATAATTTCAATGATGATTGGCATTAAAGTGCCCAACAGACCTGCACCATCAACAACTTGCTCACGATTAATACGGCCCTGGTAGGTTGCGCCTCCGTAGATCAACTGATTACGCAACACAAACAACCGATCCAGCACAATGGAACATAAATCGGACACTCGTCCTCGGGACAAAGCATTTAACGCGGCGATCGATGAGCGATCAAACTCAGCCTGCCAGGCGTCATTGCCTTGCCGTTTAGAAACCCAAAAGGCATGAAAGACATAAGGGTTACGGATCAACGCTTTGACATGTCCGGAATATTGCTCCCACAAACAGCTGTATATCTTTTTGTCCTGATCATGTACCACCAGCAAATCGACAAACCGAATAAACTGGTCATGATTCTGCAATGGGTGATCCCCTTGCTGATCAATGGAACAGCAAGCGCTGAACGCGATCCACAAGGCAATAAACTCAATATCAACACTGTCGGCATCTTCAGCACACTTCAACCAACTGATGGCACGATGCAAACGTGTTGCTGTCTGGTTATCAATGGATTCCTGTAACTGATGCAGTTTATTTTTTAGTTCCGAGGCAGTGTTTAACGTAAAGGCAGGCATGTTCCAGTGTCCACATGTTTAGTCGCGTAAGGATCCGTTTTTTTAAGGAATAACGCAACAAAGGGCTATACGACTCCTCAATGAAATATCTGGATGACGCCTCTTTGGAGACGATTCTTAATATATCGACTCACTTTAAAGCACGATATACAAATCAAAATAGATAACGGTATAAATAGAGATGGCAGATACGTAATGTCAAAACAGATTTGACCACCGATAAATCAATCCCGCTCGCCAAATATGCCGGTCATATACCAACTCAGCGCCTGACATGCGCCAGTATCGGTAGTCGACATCAAGTGCCAACGCCTGATACAACCGAACATTTCCGCCTAGTTGAGCATTGATAAACGGGCTGCGTAAGCGATAGGTATACCATTCGTCTCCGGTCAAAGCGTAGAGATCATCATCCCAAAACCAATCATCATTCACCGGATCCGCTGGCACCCACCGGGTTAGACTGCCAAAATAAGAACTGGCAAAGTCACCCTCTCCGACTGAGAGTTGAGCCGAGATCAACCAACGAGGGCTTGCTTGCCAGGTAACAGCCATTCCGGCATCAAAGCGACTGCCATCCAAGACTGGCTGACGGCTATACGTTTGATCTTGAGCGGACATGGTCGCGGACCAGGTGATTTTGTCGGTCAGGTGCTGAAATCGCGCAAGACTGATGCGTTTCTGGTTTGCACGGAAATTCTCAAACGCCTGCCAGTGGTAATTCCCTGCAACTGAAAACCGATACCAACCGGCTAGAAACCCTTGCGATGGTTGTACCATGACTGAGAATGCCCCCCCCATCTCCGCACTGGCCAACGCATCATATTCAACGGGACGCCTGTAACTTCCTTGCAGCGAAGCGATTAGTCCAACTCTAGGTTTTAACAACCAGAGGTTTTGCGCCGCAAGGCTCGCAGAGAGAACAGAATCAGAAAGGTTTTCATTGTTAACCGGAGTATTCAGCAGGTTACTGTCGTAACCACCGTCCAAAGACAGCGTAACGGAACTATTGGCCGTTACGATTGGCAGCACGTTGACAACCAACGTCGCCATCAGCAGAGGCAAAACACGCATAGCCACTCCTCAATGCCTGCGGAAGATTAAGAGTAGCTCAAAACTCAGATTAAACTATGCTGTACGGTGACGCTTTATAAATTCAGGCAGGTTCCATTATGTTAAGTCGTCGTCGGTTAATGAGCACTGCTCTGCACGCCAGCCTAAAAGTTTTGGCGATCCAAGCCGGTTTACTACCGCTGATATCTCGACCTGCTCGCGCCGAACTGTTGGGCCGTATTCCAAAAGACATGCCTTTTGATCGTTCGATTTACCGGCTAAGCGGCAACGTCTGGGTCAATGGTAACGCTGCGACACTTACCACCTTTATTTCCGCCAATTCAACAGTAGAGACCGGGCCCGCCAGCGAAATCATTTTTGTCGTCGGCAAAGATGCGCACATTCTCCGGGAAAATTCCAAACTCACGCTGAACGGCACTGGCGTCATTGAAACCGGCCTGAATGTTATTACCGGAAAACTACTGTCCGTCTTTGGCAAGCGAGAAACCCGCGAATCGATATCCGTGTCGACATCCACCTCGACGATCGGCATTCGTGGGACCGGTTTATATACCGAGAGTTACCCCGATTTCAGCTATGTCTGCACTTGCTACGGTAAGACAGATATCGTGACTTCAGACGGTAGCGAGAGAAAACAGATAACCGCCATACACCATGACGCGCCACAATACATTTACGCGAAACCTATCGATGGTGGCCGGTTCAAATCGGCACCCTTGATTAACCACACGGATCAGGAACTGGCAATCATTGAAGCACTTGTGGGTCGCGCCCTACCCTTTGCCAACTTTCTGGACAGTTATCAAAGCCCTCAACGGCCTTATTAGCGGGTATGCAACGACTGCTCCTCGCCCTTCAGTGCTTGATAATTGCTTTTTTCTGCGCACTCTCATTGCACTGGGTGACAATTTCACCTTTTTCCGATCTGGAACTACTGTTGGATGATCTGCGTACTGAGTGGTTTGTCCCGGAATCTGTTCATCCATCGATTGTGATTATTGATATCGACGAAAAAAGCCTGCAACAAATCGGTCAATGGCCATGGTCCCGTAACACGCTGGCAAACCTGCTCGAAACACTCCACGAACACTACAATGTAAAAGTTACGGGTCTTGATTTTGTGATCGCCGAAAGTACCCGACACGACCAAAGCTACCTTGAGTTTCTGCAATCATCGGGCTTCGCAACCTTCAACCAACCTATTGATCAACTCAGTCAGTTGCATCCAGAAGATGATCGTCTTGCCGAGGTCATGCAAGGGAAAGCGATTGTTCCTGGCTTTGTGTTTAAAAACGATTCCACGCTAAATTTAAATCAACTCCCAGAGTCGATTGCGAAACTCGATCGTGATACTGCACTTACATTCGACTTGATCCAGGCCAAAGGCTTTACCGGAAATATTGAAGCCGTCAATTCAGCGGCGCCAGTTCAGGGGTTTTTCGATAACCCGATTGTTGATCGCGATGGCGTGTATCGCCGGGCCGCACTATTGCAACTCAGTCAACAGGCTGTTTACCCTGCGTTAAGTTTACGAGTCGCGCAACTGGCAATCTCCGCAGATCTCGATCATCTTGCCCCCATAGCCTTCGAACCTGAACCTATGGGAAATGCACTATCGGTTAACTTTATACAACTCGGTCGCTTTATCATCCCCACGGCAGAACATGCTTCGGTCCGCGTCCCTTTTATGTCTTCACAAAGTGGCTTTCACTATTTTTCAGCGGTGGATGTTCTTAATCGAGACATCGCGTTTGAAAAGCTGCAACAAAAAATTGTATTGATCGGGACAACAGCTCCCGGCTTGAAAGACATCCGTTCTACCGCAGTTAACCCAAACATGCCCGGCGTAGAAATTCATGCCAATATCATTGCGGGCATTCTGAGCAACTCGATTCCTTTCCAACCCAGTTGGGGGCCGGCTGCCACTCTGCTTCAGCTGACTTTCGTGTCGATACTGCTATTGTGGTTGTATCAATCTCGTACACCGTGGTTGCGCATGGCAGGAACACTTCTCATCCTGGCGCTATCCATAGCCGGCAATCTGATTGCCTGGCAACAGGGGTTAATTTTAGCGTTAGCTCCCAACTTAGCTCTAATCATCATGCTCTACTCCATCACAACATCTTGGCAGTTACTGTCAGAAAATTACAACCGGCAGAAAATTACCCGATTATTTGGTCAATATGTTCCTCGTTCGTTAGTACCCCGGCTCACCGATATCAGTTCAGACCAGCTACTCAGGGGCGAAGAAAAAGAATTAACCGTCTTGTTTTCCGACGTTCGTGGCTTTACCGGCATTTCAGAATCATTGCGTCCTGAACAGCTGACCGATTTGATGAACCGATTGTTAACGCCATTAACGTCGGTCATCTATCACCATCAGGGCACCATCGACAAATACATGGGCGATGCCATCATGGCATTTTGGGGCGCACCGATTGCCATGAGCAACCACGCCAATCAAGCGGTCGAAGCCGCTTTGGAAATGCAGACTACGATAGAAGCTTTACAGGCTGACTTAAGCGATTTCCAGGTTAAGAACTTGGCCATGGGCATAGGTATAAACACCGGTGCTATGTGTGTTGGCAACATGGGTTCTGAATACCGAATGGCCTACACGGTGATGGGGGATGCGGTGAACCTCGGCTCCAGACTGGAAGCGTTAACCCGCCAGTACGGCTTACCGATATTGGTTTCTGAAAGTACCGCAAACGCGGCAAACGATTATCTTTTTTTACCGATAGATCGCGTTCGGGTTAAAGGCAAACAGGAACCCGTGACCATCTTAGCGCCGCTAATTAAACTGAAAAACAAGCATCCAACCGATGAGCTACTCGTACAGCAGATGACCCTATTCCTGGAGGCGTATCGGCAGCAACAATGGGGGCAAGCCAGTGAGATTCTCGAATCCATCCAGGCAAGGCCGCATCTACAAGGATTAGCGTTGCTCTATCGGGAACGTATGGATGTTTTGAGCGAACAAAACCTGCCAGAACAGTGGGATGGCGTCTTTACGTTCACGTCAAAATAAACACATCTATATCCGTAAAACCGCCCGATACAAGGCATCACTCACGACTGAGTGATGCCCATAAATTCAAACCCGATTGTTTCTGTACAACACGGTGGTCCGAAGGCAACATTGAAACCGCAGCGATGGCATCGGCGATTTTTTCTACCTGTTCTACGGTCATCGACGGATGCAGACTCACCCGCACCCAGCCAGGCTTGTTTTCCTGATGATCATCATCCAACTGCTCAGTAATGGAATGAGACGTACAGTAATCTATGCCCAACAAATGGTGCCCATAGGTACCCGCACAGGCACAACCGCCTCGGGTTTCAATATTAAATTCATCACTGAGGATGTTCACTGCACGGCGGTAATCGAGATTTCTAAAGACGATAGAAAAAATACTTAACCGGCGATCGTGCTGCGGTGACAAAATCTTGATATTGGGCATGGCCCTCAGTCGAGAAAACATCACGCGATTCAGTTCATTTTCACGAACCAACATGCGCTCGGTGCCCATTTCCTCCTTCAGTTGAATGGCCAACGCCGTTTTAATGGTTTGCAAAATACCGGGCGTTCCACCGGACTCACGTTGCTCAATGTCAGCGACAAATCTGTGCTCACCCCAGGGATTCGTCCACACAACCGTACCACCACCAGGCTGTTCTGGTACTTTATTTTTGTATAACGCGCTGTTAAAAACCAAGACACCTTGTGTGCCCGGTCCGCCCAGAAATTTGTGTGGCGAAAAATAAATCGCGTCCAACCATTCGTTTTCTGCTGGGTGCATATCAATATTCACATAAGGCGCTGAAGCAGCAAAATCGACAAAACACCAACCTTGATGGTCGTGCATGACTTTGGCTATTTCCCGATACGGGGAGACGATACCGGTGACGTTCGACGCTGCGGTCACTGACGCAAACTTCACGGTTCGGTCGTGCTCTTTTTCAAGATCCTCAGCCAACCATTTTAAATCGATTTCGTCGCCAGCCAAGGCTGGAATAATACGTACTTCGGCCAGGCTCTCTAACCACATGGTCTGATTACTGTGGTGTTCACGATGAGTAATGTAAATCAACGGTCGCTGGGGCAGAGAATGCAAGACCACAGAACGATGATTCTCATGCGTCCACAAACCCAACATACGTATGAACTTGGCCAGTGCTCCGGTCATGCCATTGCCGGCATGAATCAACACATCACCCGTATTCGCGTTAACATGCCTTTTTATAATGTTGTTCGCTTCATGGACCCAGCGCGTCATTTCCCGGCCTGTGAAACTGTCTTCCGTATGGGTATTGGCCATCAAAGATCCAGCGATTTCCGTTACTCGTTGTTCAATTGGTCGATATAAACGGCCGCTGGCCGTCCAATCAGCGTATATCCGATCCGCATCCTGATGAATGGTGTTACGTTGTATGCGTTGCCAAAATTGTTCGTCCCGGTTTAGAGCATCAAGGTTGAAGACAGTCATGAGGTGTTCCAATTAATCTTTAACGCACACAGTACACCCAACAGCCCCCTATTTATTTCCAATTATTTCCCCATATAGCTATTATTATGAAAAATATTACTAAGATTCATAAAAATGAAAGAAATTTCTCTCGACGCAACGGACAAACTAATACTGAACATCGTTCAGGAGGACGCAACCTTATCTGTTCAGGAAATAGCGGACAAAGTGCACCTTACTGTTAGCCCGTGTTGGCGGCGAATACAGAATCTGGAAGCCAATGGCTATATCCGAAAGCGTGTTGCATTGTTAAACCGTGAACGGCTGAACCTGGGTATTGATGTCTTTGTGTTTATCAAAACCAATGAACACAACGATCATTGGCTGGAAACGTTTCACGCGGCGATACAGTCCATTCCGGAAATCTGCGAAGCGTACCGCATGAGTGGCGATGTGGATTATCTGTTACGGGTGGTTGTTGCCAACATTCAAGATTACGACGCCTTTTACAAAAGACTGGTCTCAAAAGTCAAACTGTCGGATGTGAGTTCGAGCTTCGCAATGGAGCGCATGAAATATACGACCGCATTGCCGATTAGCTAGTCTACGCAGACTTTATGATTCAGCAACACGACTCTCGTTTGCGCTATTTAGTGGTAAAGGTAAACACACCATCCCAATCCGGCTCTACCGGGTTTTCGATAAAATGATTACAACGTTGCACGTAAACGTCTGCGGCATAATTGCCCGGTTTCAATTGCTGACATTGCTCAAACGCCTGTTTCGCCTCGGTAAACTGCCTGTTACGGTATAACGTTAAGGCGCTATGCCATGCCTGCAGAAAAACGCTTTCTGCCTCATCGACGTCTCTTCCAATGAGTTCATACAATCCCACCGGCTCTTGCTTGCCCTTCACCCTCACCAAGTCCAGTTCGCGACAGACGAAGTGCTCGCGCACCCTCGTATAGGTGGCCTCACTGATCATGACATCTACACCGTAATTTTTGGTGAGCCCTTCGATACGCGAGGCAAGATTAACCGAGTCACCAATGACCGTGTAATTGAAATGATGGCTGGATCCTAGGTTCCCAACCACAACCGTACCGGTATGCACACCAACGCCGATTCGCACCGGGAACAATCGTTTCAGATCCGGCACGGTATCAACGATAACATCCAAGGCCTTAATCATATCCAGGGCAGTTTGGCAGGCATCGACTGCGTGTGTGTTAAAAGGCACTGGCGCACCGAATATCGCCATGACGGCATCCCCAATATACTTATCGAGTGTGCCATTATTTTTCAAAACGCAATCGGTCATCGGGTCCATGTAGGCTTGTAAAAACCGAGAAAGCTCGGACGGTGTGACGGTTTCGGACAAGTTCGTGAAGCTCCGTATATCACTGAACAGTATGCTCAACTCTTTTTCTTCACCACCGAAATTCAACAAATCGGGGTTGGCGGTCAACTGGTCGACCAGTGCTGGCGAGAGATATGATTTAAAAGCAGTTCGCACATGCGAATAGCGGGCCTCGACCATAAAAGCCTGGTACAACATTAAAAAAACAAAACAAAAAAACAACGCCATGCCGGGGTACAGCAAATACAACCAAACATGAAGTTCACTGAATGCGTAATAATTTGCGAACAAAAGTACGCTGGTCAACATCAGGAAAAACAAAAATCGTGTGGGAGTTCGCTGAGTACGGGGAACAACAACGGCTAACAGCAGGCAAAGGACGTATATAATGACAATATCCAACAGCAGATAAAAATGATCACGGTGAATAGCATCTTCATTGACGATGGTTTCCAACACATTGGCTTGAATTTCCAACCCCGGAAACTCGGCACCAAACGGTGTAGCGTGTGAATCGAACACACCGACCGCAGTTGACCCCAACAACACAACCTTGCCCTGGAAATAACCGGGCGGTAATTGACCGTTCAACACATCCACCGCACTGTGCGTTGGAATGGTACCAGCTGGGCCACGATAGTTGATTGGAATCATGCCTTCTTCGTTGGTTGGGATAATCAAATCCCCCAAGGTTATGCGTTGAATAACAAACTCATCGGCATGAATAACAATCGGTGCATCGTCCAAAAAAAATGCCAATGATTTAAGCGCTAACGATGGATAAAAATGGTTGCCATATTCAGCCACCAACAGCGCATTGCGAACCACCCCATCCTCCGACGGCAGCTGATTAAAAAAGCCTGCGCCGTGTCCGGCTTGCGCCAGGTAAGGAATGTTATGCCGCACAGAGCGAAACGAGAAATGGCTGAAGTCTTCTGTTTTACTCTTAATGGCTTCCACGCGAGACGACAGTAAAACAGCATCGACATCGTCCTGCGACATCGAATTCCTTAAATCGACATTTTCATCCTGATAAAAGAAATGACCATTCACGACATTGTCAGCCATGAATATGCTGGTTGCCAGGGCCACGTCGGGATTAAGCTTCGTGGCCATCTGCTCCAGTTTTTCCCGCTCTGCTGCGGTCCATTCACTCCGCAGTAAAAGCTCATCCACCGGGGAGCGTTGTGGTTCTGAAAAAATAATATCTAAGCCGATGGTCGTAGCCCCAAGTGCACTGACCTCGTCAATCAGCACAGCCAGAACATCGCGTGACCAGGGCCAACGGCCAATCAAATCGATACTTTTCTCATCAATGGATACAAGTTCAACGATACCACTGGTAGCCACCGGACCGCGTATTTTAAACCGAGCATCCAATAGGTTACCTTCCAGATCACGGAACAGACCCGGACTGGTAACGGCCAACAACGAGAATATCGAACTGATCAGAAGCGCTATGCCGTAAGAGACCCACCGATTTGACCGAATACCGCCTTTTAGCAGGGTTCGATTAAAGCGACTTAAAATTCCGGCCATATATTAACAACCGCTGATCGCGTAATTAATAAATACTGATCCAACGCTTATCCCATTTGCATAAAAAAACAACGTTTCGTCGTAAGGCAAAGTGCAACTGTCAGGTGGTACGGTAACCGTAATCTTATATTTTCCGTCACCGATGTATCGCAGAACTGTATCGGCTTGAGATAAGCGCGAACTGAAGTCCATATAGACATCAGCAAAGGCCCCAAAAGACGCGCCGGCTAAACTCTTGGGTTCCACAATGATGTCCACGTCAACCGACGTAGCCAAATCTGAAGCCAAGGTTGCGGGAGTTATCTCACTTGTACTATTGCTCGCGATGATGGCGGGTGCATTGTGATGATAACCAATATCCACCTGTCCGGAATCCACAGTACCAGTACTGTCGGTGGTAGGGTTGGTCAGGCGGCTAAAATAGGCTGGCGGGGCGGCAGTATTAAAACTACCCGCGTCTACGGAAGGCTCACTGACCTGAGAAAGATACCAACCGTCGGTAAATGCAGGATAGATTCCGAATAAATTATTACCGACTGGCAATCTGCTGCTTTGGCCTTGAAAAGCATCTGTAACGTTATAGTCACTGGCTGTGTTCACGGCACCTGCAACACCTTCAACAATATCATCCACGCAACCATCCCCACAGTCGTCGTTATAGTTGAAAATATTGTCAGTCGCCAAAACAGTGTCCGTACCGGAAGCGACATAAACACCATTACCCCCAGCACCCGATACATTGTTGGCAATCGTATTGCCCAATAACGTTAATTTCGAATTGTCGCCTACATACACACCACCTCCATTATTGGTGGCTGTATTCTTGATGATCAGTGAGTTGGTGACACTCACTCCCGCTGTTAAGTCCGCTGCCAACCAAAGACCAGCACCATTACCGAGTGCATCACCCGTGGAATTATCCCGAACAACACTGTTGGTGATTTCCATATCCGCACCGAGCGAAAGTATCTCGACACCAAATGCATTGGCGGTGAACACGGAATCGGAAACAGATGGCGCACCGGTTGAAGTGTCCACACTCAAACCCGATTTTGCCGCCTGGGCAAATGTGGCGTCATCGACGATTGGACTGCCATCACCAATCAACAGTCCCTTGGTCGCATAATGGAACCCGGCGCCGTGTATCTGGCTCAACTCAACAGAGCCCAACAGGACCGTATCCCAATCGCCCGCGGTGGGGTTACCCGTTGCACCAGTCACCGGTTGCCGCTGTACATCCTCAAGTGACGTAAAACGCACATTTAAACTGTCGCTGAGACCACCCATCACAAACAACGACGCACCCGGGGTAATATTCAGCGAGGTACCGGCTTCAAATTTAACGTCAACCCCCTGCTCTATTCGCAATTCGGCGTTACTGGCGACTTGTATACCGGTACCCGAAACCACATAGGGTGACCCCATAATCGTCCAAACTGTATCGACATCAATCTGTCCGGTCACCACCGTTCCGCTAACATCCGCGGTGTCTACGGGTGTAAAGGCCTCGAAGAAATCTGAAAAACCGTCTCCGTCAACATCCGGATTAGCGTCGTCGGCATCAAGCACCGAAGACCCGTTGGTGAGCACGCTGGCGCTGAGCCCGTCCCCATCGCTGTCGGTATTCATCCAAACCAGAACCGACGCTGGACTGGTCAAACCAAAGGAGTCCTGAATGGTGTAGTTGATTGTTGTACCGTCGGTATCGCTGCGTTCACTTTTAAAAAACAGTTTCGTCCTGTCACGGGAGATACGTACTTCGCCAAACTCACTGGTGGCTGATGCGATTGAAAGAGTATCGCCCACGGTCTGGTCAGGATCACTGTCGTTGGCTAACACATCCAACACAATATGAGCACCGGGGGTTGATTGAACATCCGCTTCATCCACCGCGATAGGGGCGCGATTCACCAGCAGAGGGTTATCAACAATATTCACCGTCACCTGAAACGGAGTCGCCTGTTCAGTAAAATTAAAAGTTAAATCTCGGGCTTCGACGGAAAAGGTATCGGTACCGACAAAGTACAAATCTGGCGTGTAACGAATGTCGGTTCCGTTAACCACAACCGAACCGTTTGAGGGAGAAGCCGTCACAACATAGGTCACCTCATCGTTGACATCAGGATCTACAGACTCAGCCGGTAAACTCAAGGTCGTAGCCAGATTTTCGGACGTGGTTACCGTGACATCGGCAATAACCGGCAAGCGATTAGCCACGATGAACATTGGGTAACCGTTGTTGCTGGGTGTCGGGAAGCTGTAGTAATCGTGTGTTTTGTTGTCGTAAGAATCGTCGACGCCATCACCATCGGAATCCAAATCTTGCCGGTTCAGAGTGCCATCACCATCGATATCCGCAATACCGCTTGCATTCAAAAACAGATCTTCGTACACATCACACAGGTTATCACCGTCGGTATCCGTACAACTGGATTGCGTATCGGTGGACGATGTAAAATTCAACACGGGGATGGTGTCGTCAATATCCACTTCTATCGGAACTGCAACCGACACCTTTGGTTTAGCCAAATCGATAACAGAAACCTCTGCACGACCACTGAAAACTTTGTAACCGGCCTGATTAAAGGCTGTGATTTCAATCAATAATGTCTCGGTATTTGGAACGACAAGATCAACCACCGTGTCGGACAGCACGAAAGCTGTTTTAGCGGCGTTCAGGGTGAACTTGCCTCCATTGAATTGTGTGTTGATATCAGACGTGGTCAGAGACCTGGTACTGACCGCCAGTTCAATCAGCTTAAGTGCCGGATAGGCTTCACTGATGGCTGCCCGACTCAGCAGTCGCCCCTGTTTAATTTCCGTGGTATGCACACCTGCGAAGCCAACGGTCAGTTGCGTCGAAACCGGGGTATACCAACCGCAACTGGTAAGGGAGAGGAACACACCAGCAACCCATACCCGATTTAATAATTTCTGAAAAGAAAACATGCTTCACACCTTAGTTGGGTAGTGGAATATCTATTTCAAAATTTAATTTGGCACCGTTGTCCAACGGTTCCGTAATAACATCCAACTGCACATCGCGACCGTTGTCAGTTGTTTTGTTCAGTTCACTGGCGGTGGTCACTCGTGTAATTAACGTTTGAATATTCAGGTCGACCGAGGTATCCAGTTTAAGCAACAGAGCTTGCACCTGTTCAATATCCAAACGCTCATCGTTTGGCAGGTCGAGGTTTTGTTCATTAGACGTCGGCGCTTCAACACCTAATATCTCAAGCAACAATTGGCTACTGTTTATAGCCTTGGGTGGCGACGGAGGCGCCGTTTCTGTCGCCAACGAGTATTGATTCGGCAGAACAACGATTCCAGACGTTTGCGCCAGCAACCCCTGCGCACTGAAGGCCACGGCGCCAGCGAACGTACGTACACCGGTGACCCACTGGCCATCAACCAGAACATGAACCACTTCGAAATCCGTTCCGCGCACACCGGCAACCGCGACCGGCGTATTTACATTGAATTCTCGATTGGCACCCAACTTATTACCAATGACGCTGCGTATGCGGCCTTTAAGCAAATCGACGGTGCTGCGCCCGCCCTCACCAGGACCCGCAATCATGTCTGAAATCGCCAGTTCGCTGTTGGGTGATACCTTTAAAATGGATTCATCGCGCAACAACAGTTTGGCTAGACCGTCCGCGCCGGTTTGCACCACGTCGTATAAATACACCTCACCGTTGGGCTGTAATGCTTCAACGCGACCATCGTCAGCGCGCACCACAGACACAGTGCCCAACACAGCGACTGCATTACCCACTGCGTCAGCCGCCCAACTTAGGGTAAAAACTTGCAGTATCAGAACCAATAGCCATCGTTTGTTGTGCATCACTAAAATCTCCAAACGACAGCCGCCGAAGCAACCGTTCGTGCGTAATTCAAAGTGTCAGGTTTTATCGCAGCACCAATCACATCGATCTTGGTTGACGCGGTTAAGGACTGCGTAATTTGACGAGACGCCTGCAACGTCATTGCCGCATTTAACGCACTATCTTTGTTTCCATCTGGTGCGTAGATAACGTAATCGGTTTGCAGTTCCGCGGACAATTGCCACGGCCCAACGAACCGCATCGCTCGTGCGTTTACGCCAAAAGCCACAGATTGAAAGTCCAGGTTGGTGGCTGTTTGAAGCGTTACAAAAGGCTGCATGGAAATCTGCACCGCAGAGATACCACTCTTAGGTTGCCAATTGGACGCGACATCAAAAACGACATCGTCAGAGTCTGTATATTGTTGATAGGCAGCAGATACGCTGTGTGTGACTACTCCCGCCCGAAACCATGCCGACAGCGAATGCCGGGTTAGCCAAGGCTCTCCACTCAATTGATTTATAGCCAGCTGATATTCAGCGCCCACGGGTTTGTCGGCTACCATCCCCGTTGCCGCAAGCGCAAAGGTATTAATCAGCAGGTCGTAGTCGCTTGCCGTGACGTGTCGGCTCAGGAATAGCTGATATCTGGGTACCAACCAGGGTTGAACGCGATACGACATGTCCGCCTGCAGCGCTGCTCTGCCATCCAAACCGTCACTTTCAGCCAACAGAGCGACATTGGAATCAACCGCGGTTGTTAACTGGATGGACGCCGACAGTTTTTGAGATTGCTTTTGTTCAATGTCTATTGCGGACAACAAATCGCGAGCGGCAGCTTCATAACGGCTACCATTCGGCCAGGTCAACAAGCGATTCGCCTGACGGCTGGCCTCCTCGTAATCATTGAGGTTTCGCAAGGTTGCGGCGTATAAATAAATGGCCTGATCGAATTGAAAATTCTGATCTGCTTTGCCATCGAACCTAGCAACTGCATTTGCCAATAACGTTCGGGCACGGGTGAAGTTTTTCAGATCATATTCGGTTAACGCGAGATAATAGACCCCGTGCAATGATTCCGGATTCTCCGACACCCAGCGGGACAAAGGCTCACGAGCCGCAGCGTATTGCTTTTGCTTCAACCTAAACAGGCCATATTCCAAATCAAATAGCGGGTTCCGATACCCGGCTTTCGCTAACGTCTCAAACTTACTTTCTGCATCCGGCAAGTTCCCTGCCCGCGAAAAAGCAACCGCGGACCAGAACTGCCAATCGAACTCATATGCGGTATTCGAAAACGGATCGCCCACTTCGTTAATGTAAGCAAGGGACTCAGAGGTTTGCTGAGAAGACAGCAGATACAATAGTTTGGTTTTAGCGACTTCAAACTGATCGCCAGTGGAAGCCGCAAAGGCAGTAGACATCAGGCACCATAGCCCAACGAAAATCGGTCTAAACATCCCATTCACCTGATGACATCCTACACAAGAAATGACTCCTAGAGCCGCTAGTAATGTGAGTTTAATCACACTTTGCAAATAATGATAATAATCACTCGAGATTTCTTTATCGCGGGAGCAATGGAAAATGGTTAGTTTCACCTAAGAATGGCAGGAAATTTTCCGCAAAAAAGGCGCTATTTTCGGCGAAAATTGGATATTAGGACTAAAAAAACCGACTCATGGTCGGTTTTAGAAGAATAAACAGGACTCAGTGTGCTGCGGCCAATTTAGACACCGTTTTTGAAAACCGGACCACTTCGTTCCAATTCGTGTATTCAATGGTACTGCGGCCATCGGCACAACCACCGGTAATTGACATGATGAAACGGATCATCTGCTTATCCCAGAAGCGGTATTGCGGATACGCCAGCTTACCGGCAAACATCGCGATATGGTCCGGTAACCAGCCGGTTGCGTGCAAGAACTTCTGAATATAAGGGCTTTTCGCTGGATCATCTTTGCCCGGTTTCCGAGCAGTTAAGTTAACGGAAAAAAAAGCGCTTTGAATAGACGACAACCATTCTGTGTTGGCCGCTATTGTGTTGACTAGTTCACGGTTGAAGTGCCCGTACCGTATCGACGCGCCAATAACGACGGTTTCGATGCCGTCCAACCCAACAAACTCAGCTAATTGGGAAGCGGGCTGCACCTGCACGTCACCTTGCCATTCGCGGGCCATGGTTTCAGCAATTTTTTTGGTGTGACCATCGGTTGATGAGTAAAAGATGATTGCAGACATAGATCGATCTCCAGAATTCGATGGACAAAGTCTATTCAGTCTGTCGACTGATTTTTTGATCTGTGACAAACAAAAATGGCGCTGAATTTTTCATCAGCGCCACGACCTGTCACGAATTATTTACTCGGCGGAAAACCGCACTAAAGGCTCTTTGTCGGGATTAAATCCACTTGTTCAGCCAGTGCAACCGGCTTACCAATTTGCTTGATCAACCCAATGTAGACTGTCACCAGGCCTAACATACCCGCAATCCACAAAACCGAACTGACCGGGTGCAGCAACAAGGTACCTGCTTGGTAAAAGATGGTTGCCGTGGCGTAGGCTAATACCGTACTCCAGCTGATCACAATCCATGACCATTTACCGCCGGACTCACGCACTAGCGCGCCCATGGCAGCAACACAGGGCGTATACAACAAAATAAACACCAGATAACAGAACGCGGCAAAAGGCGACACAAATAATGTGGCCATGGTCAGCAAGGTACCGGTGCGCACGTCTTGCTCCAGTGCGGCCTGATCCAGAGACTCATAACTGCCGACCGTGATGCCCAGAGGGTCGGTCAAGGTGCTGGACAGCGCCGAAGCGTTATCCCAGATGCTCATAATCGCTGCTCCCGTCGAGGCCCACAATCCCGAGGTTTCACTGTCTTCATCGGCCAAACCGGCGACATCGGAATACAGAGAATCTAATGTTCCGACAACCGCTTCCTTGGCGAATATCCCGGTCACAATGCCCACTGTTGCCGGCCAATTATCAGCCTGTACTCCGATAGGGGCCAGCAACGGCGTCGCTTTCTGACTCACCACACTGAGCATCGATTTTTGGCTGTCCTCATTTCCGAAGGTGCCGTCTACACCCCATGAATTCAGGAACGATAACACCACCACCACACCCACGATGGTTTTACCCGCGCGGGCGATAAAACCGCGCAATCGATGCCAGGTGGTCATGAGCACATTGCGCATTGAAGGCACATGATAGACAGGCATTTCCATAATGGAGCTGCCCAGTTCATCCCGATACAGTGCTTTTCGGAATATCCAGCCTGTTAACACGGCCATCGCAATACCGAGCAGATATAAAGTAAACACGACATTTTGCCCACTGTTGCCAAAGAATGCCGACGCAAACAAGGCGTAAACGGTCAAGCGCGCACCGCAGGACATAAAGGGGGTCATGGCGATTGTCACCATACGATCCGACTCGCGATCTAAAGTACGGGTAGCCATGATCGACGGGACATTACAGCCGAATCCAACGATCAAAGGCACAAACGACTTACCAGGCAAACCGATGCTTTGCATCAACCGGTCCACCACAAACGCCGCACGTACGATATAACCGGAACCTTCCAGCAGAGACAAACCAAGATACAAAAAACCTATAACCGGAATAAACGTACCCACTAACTGGATGCCACCGCCCAGGCCATTGGCAATCAACACAGACAACCAAGCCGGCGCGTGCAAGAACGTTAACAGTTGATGCGCGCCATCCACCAACCAGGCACCTAATAAGATGTCAAAAAAGTCAATAAAGACAGCACCGACATTAATCGCGAACGTAAACAGCAGGTACATAGCCAACAAGAAAATGGGGAAACCGAGGTACTTGTTAAGCACAACGCGATCGATCCGATCACTGAGCGACATGGAAAGTTCCTGCTGCATTACGCTGGCGAATACCCAACGCTTTACATCACTTAAACGCGCCATCACTCTATCGCCATCGTGGCTCGGCAAGACCGCTTTGGCCTTTGGTTGGAAGCATTTGGCCAAGGCTAAGGATTCGCGGATTTTAACGGCGCCAGAATGCTTAGACGCAATAATTCCGACCACGGATAACTCAAGGCTTTTGGATAGTTGATCTAGATCGACATCAATTTTGTTGGCTTGGGCAACATCAAGCATATTCACAGCGACCAACATCGGGATACCGTAGTCCCGCAATTGGTGAGTCAGGAGTAATTGCCGATCCAGGCTATTGGCATCGACCAGATTGATAACCACATCAACCTCATTCTGGCTCAGAAAATCCTTTGCGATTTGCTCATCAAGGCCATACTCGTCTTGCTCCAGAGAATAAATGCCCGGTAAATCAACCAATTCAACGTTTTGACCATCCGCCAACGTTAGAAAACCGACCTTGCGCTCAATAGTTACACCCGGCCAGTTACCAACCTTCTGATGCGCCCCGGTTAAGCTATTAAAAAGTGTCGTTTTGCCGCAATTGGGGTTGCCGATTAAGGCGACTTTTAAAGCTGTCATACACTGACCTCCACTAATACTTCCAGCGCTTCGGTCTTGCGGATGCTTAACATGGTGGAACCCACTTTTATCTGCAGCGGGCAACCCAACGGCGCTACCCTCAAAACGCGAATCTTGTTACCTGGGATTAAACCCAGCGACAAGTAACGCGTGTGGTGACGCATCCCCGCGTCACTGAACCCAGAAACCGTAGCGGGTTGACCAACACTTAACTCATTAAGAAGCATTTCATATACTCAAATAAACGGACTAAGAGAATATTAAATGAAAATGAATCTCATTTATGAGTAAATCTCAGTTACTTTGATACAAATCAACAAAAATCTGCCAGTGTTTTTACGGCGATCACATGATAAGCCGGTTCTTCGTATGGATGGCTGTCAAGCATAGCCTGCAAGGCTTCTTTAACCTTTTCTTGTTCACATACCATCTCTACACGAACCTCTTCCACGACCTCCAAAATTCCTACATCGCCAATAAAAGGCTCTGCTCCAGCTTGTGGCTCAAACTGGCCCTGCCCTTTTACTTGAAATGAGCACGCTCGATAATTTCCAATTTCGCCCGCACCGGCATTGGCTAATGCCTGTACAACGTTCAACACATGATCGCTCGGAATATAAACAACAATGACGTACATGATTAACAACTCCCCAACTTAAAAAGTTTTTTGTTAATTTTCAGCAGCTTAGCAACTTTTTTTGTTGACACACAAAAACAAGCCGTTAAGATACGCACCACTCAACGGAGAGTTGGCAGAGTCCGGCTGAATGCACCTGACTTGAAATCAGACGTTGGAGAAATCCAACCGGGGGTTCGAATCCCTCACTCTCCGCCATATTCCAAAGTAGAAAGGCCACCCTATCGGGTGGCCTTTCTACTTTATATCAATTTAGTTTTGGGTTGGATGGGATCGTGGCTCCCGCCAGGGTTCGACCCGAAGAGCCGCGTAGCGTATCGCTCACTCTCCCGCCATACTCCTAGAAAGAGCCCGTCTTGTGCGGGCTTTCTTTGAAATATGATTTTGTAGGCTCAGTAGATTGGAATTTGGTTTTCGCAGGGTTCGACTTGTAGTGCCGCGAAGTGAATCCCTCACCTTCGCTATTTTCTCCTCAAAAGAATAACTACGCTAAAGAGATAACCTTTGCGCATTACCTCGTTTATTGGATGCGTTCTAATTATGGGTCTCGTAACGATTGCACCTGAAAACTGCGATTTGCCCGAAAGTTTTTTCTAACTGCCCACTTAAGAATTCCCATCGCAGATTTAACAACTTTTCTCACTACTTGTTCCCAATTTTTCGTCTGACAGAAATGCGTCAGTTCATCAGACAATTCATTCATAAACCAAAACTTGAACGCCTCTGACTCGAATTGCGAAACTGTCATTTTCGATAATGGCACTCAAAATTACTTTCCTGAAAAATGCAACTCGCAAATGCACCCGTCAACCATTACACAGTGTTCGGAAAGTTCCTTCAGAGATACATACCAAAGTCGAACACTTCAGTGGGCTACTTAAATCCTGCTGCTACCTAGAAAACACTCCGAAAATGTGACATGAATCACAAATACTCCTATGCAATCCATAAAATAGGTATAGTATTGACTATTAAATAATCAGATTTTAAGAATTACTGGTTATGGGTTAGGTATTAAAAGGAGTTTGCCATGAATACCCGTTTCGTCACTGCCCTTGCAGTCATGTTTTCCGTACTATCCTCTTGCACAGCACCATCGCTGCCCACGCCCGATATTTCAGTTACCGATCAATCTGTTAATGCTCCCTACACTATTGTGTCCACTACCCGGTCTGCGAACGTAGACGGTACCGTCTGTCCGGATGGAGGTGTGGTAATAGACACAGGCTTTGATGCGAACGGTAACGGGATACTCGATGATAGTGAGATTTCAGAAAGTTATACGTTATGCAATGGAGCAGATGCCATTGGCAACCGTGTTGAAATCAGCGATGAACTGGCTGGCAATAATTGTTTGTATGGCGGGAAAAAACTAAATGTCGGTACTGACATCAACGATAACGGTACGTTGGAGCCTGGCGAAATTACGGATACACAATACTTCTGCTCTATGATGATGACGTTGGTCGATATCACAACTGAAGCGCCTGGAGCCAACTGTACGTTTGGTGGCAGCAAACTCATTTCTGGCGTTGATCTGAATGGCAACGGAACATTGGACTCAGATACCGATGAGGTACAGTCGGTTGATTTTATTTGCTCTAAACCTAATCTCCTGGTCGCCAGTCATACCTGCCTGGTACAGTTAGGTGTTCAGGACGTTGTCACCGACATTACCGTGCAATATCGTTTGGATGAATATCGCAACGGGGAAATTGAGGTAACCGGGGAGGTTATGTCCCCATTATTGGGTGTAAGCCGCAGTGTAAAATGGAGCCCTTGGATACCAACTCATCAACCTTCATGGGAAGAAGGCGTCGTTAGAGTAAGCTATGACATCGTAAACTCAGGCCAGAATACTGCGAATGGTGGTTACTGGGTTTTCGATCTTGATAGAGACCCAGAAGCGACGTCCGCCTACATTGTTGAAGCCAATACAGACTTAAACATTACTTATACAGACGATGATTTAATTGAGCCATTGAACTGGGGACCCATAAATTTCGCCGCATGCATTGCGGCTATGTAAGCGAATGCTTTTGTAAACACGAAACACCCAAAATTTTTCTTTATCGAATGTTTTGGGTGTTCATGCTAGTAACATTTATTTTCTTTTCGTCCATAAATCTTCCACTTCTATGAAAAGGTTGCTCCATTTTCAGTTATACGAAACAAATCCAGTCAACAATTGCTCATCAGTAAATACTCGAATTACACTCATAATGCGAAACTGAAATATACTCATTTCAGTTAGCAAAACAAAAATGACAACAGCTGTCTTTGAACGATTCAGGCCCTGATTTTCTGAATAGGCACCAAGAAACGCTTAATAAAAAGACTAAAAACGCCCTCATGTCATATTTAAACTAGTACATGAAAATAAGTCTCTATGAAAAATCCGCCTGGTGCCTACAGAACCTAAAACCGGAGTTTCTACCTGTTCCTTTGAATGAATCAAACTGCACGCTTTCGATTATCTCAAAACGCAAAAACATGTGTATTGTATACGTTGACTTTCGATACTCTTCAATTAGGAAACCTTCCCATCTTTATAACATTCATTTCGACCAGCTTTATAAATACTGTTATTTCATGCACCTATTTTAAGTTTCTGAATAAGTTGATCATTGTCATATAAATATTAAAAAGCGCGCCACCTCTCCAACATTACTCACTTTTTATTCGATCCATAGCAATAAAGTATGAATTAGTAGCGATATGCTCCTGTCGACATTTGAACCTACTGGAGTAACGATGGCATGACTGAAGCCATAAAAAAAGACTTGGATGATCCCAACAACTACAAGCAAAAGAGAAAGCCTTCATCTTCTTTTAACAGTCGATCAGAATACCTGGATCACGAACTGACTATTGTCAATTTTAATCGCTGGGGGCGTTACCTTCCTTTTCGTGATTACTCAATCGAAGTAGAGGACTGGGTGCCCGCAATAGCGGCGACTATCGGAAAAGTCGTTATGGTCACCGCGATGGTTGCTGCGTTCGCATCTCAATTTGGCTTGTCTGCTGCATTCGTTGCCGAAAACGTCAGATATGAACTACTTATCGCTGGTGCTCTCTTTGTTATTTTATTTTCAGCCTTTCTCAACCCAAATGCGAACCTGGCAGGAACCCACGGACCAATGATTCCATTGATTCCGCTCATTGCATTGTCGGGAGGCCACCCTCTTGCTCTTGGGATCATGGTCGGCGTATTTGGACTCATGCTAAGCTTTTCAAAAGGTGGTTCGAAACTCGTTAATCTGACCGGTGTGGGAGTTCGTGCAGGTTTACTCATTTACTTGGGGGCCGTCGGCCTGATTGGACAAATAGGTAAACTCACTGCGTGGGCAGAAGCAGGCAATATTGGATCAGTGGCTTTTGTCACAATTTTTATTACCGTAATTGTTTACGCGTATCTAGCGAGGATCAAAAAACGCTGGTTAGCAATACCTCTTTGTTCTGCATTGGCAGGAATAGTGGCGTTTGCAATGGGCGCGGAATTTTCGTTTTCGACCACCCCAGGGTTACCACATTTCAGTCCAACATACTGGTGGGGTGAGAATACAGGTTGGCAAATGGGATGGCCAAATTTAGGACATTTCGTCGCAGTAATGCCTTTTGCGATTTTAGCTGTTGCTATGTGGTCACCTGATTTCTTGGGGCACAGAGTTTTTCAGGAACTTAACTACCCTTCAAAAGCAAAAAAAGCGTTGATGAATGTCGATGATACGATGACCGTTGCGTCTATTCGGCAAATTGTGGGATCGATTCTTGGAGGCGGAAATCTGTCTTCGTCTTGGGGAACCTATATGATACCGGCTGCAATTGCTAAACGTCCGATTCCAGGGGGCGCCTTGCTTACGGGTATACTGTGCATTCTTGCTGCAATTATCGGGTATCCAATGGATTTAGCCATGTGGGAACCTGTACTTCGTACAGCATTGATCGTAGGTGTATTTCTTCCATTGTTGGAAGCAGGCATGCAGATGATTCAAGATAGCGACGACGCTCAATCAGCTGGAATATGCATTTTCTCAAGTGCATTTGTTAATCCTGTATTCGGCTGGGCACTCACAATGCTGCTGGACAATCTCGGAGTCATTGGTAATGTTAAAAGAGCTCAAACCCTTACTTGGACAGATAAGCTCATCATTCCACTAGCCGCCTTTATCATTTGTGTAGGCGCTTTGGCAGCAGTAGGACAACTGCCTGGTATCCCTGCCCTGCTATAGAGTCCCACTATCTATATTTGAGCTAATCAAACTGCCTATTTCGTTTCCTGGAATAGGTAGTTTCGATTCTTTTGTCTGAAGTCGATCTGACTAATTAAAATCAACTCTGCCTTGTCAACACAACGACTATACGAAGCTTATGTCGCAGGGAATAGGACCCCTATTAAAAAACCCAAAATACTCAGCCATTAAACTAACTTTTTTAAAGAGAGGAGCTAACGTCGAGACTAAACCGACTTTGCCCTGAAACAATGCGACAATACGAAGTCACAGACGCTCCAGTACTTCGTTGAATCGCTGACGGCTACATTGCCCAAAACCGGGCAATTGTTTCACTTTAAACCGAGTGAACCACGGCGTTGTTAAACCTACCAAAAATTGAGCTTTCATCTCTGAGGTTAATTGCATCTGCACACCTCGCAAACTCAATTGCTCTCGAACAACAGCCGTGAATTCTTCTATATAGGCTTGCATCTGCTCATAGGACGGCCAAGGTGCTTCATCATAGCGTTTCAACTGTGCAACCTTTCCTCGGCAAACGGAGCAATGCCCACATTGATCCGGCGCTTGCTGGTCATCAAAATACCGCGCCAAGTTGCGGCTCAAACAGGAATCCAGTTCAAAGAAACGAATGAGCTGAGCAATGCGGCTAATTTCTTTCGTCTCTTTTTCACGAAAGTAACTCAGCAGCTCGTCTGCCAACCCGGGGCGGTTAAGTGCGAGCGTATTGACACCAAAAACGTCAACCATGCCTTTCGCCTGACACTCGATGAGTCCTTTGTCTTGCAAGAAATCCAGCGCGTTAACGACACGACCACGATCACAGGGGTACTGTTGGCACAGCGTCTCCATGTCGACGTCGGCCCAGGTTCTTTTAACGGGCGCATGATTCACAATAGTCTGAATAAAGTTCGCTCGCTCCCCTTCGAACATTCCGACAATGTTATCAACGGAACGCAGGTATTTAATTTTGTATTCCGCATAATAGGCGTATCGGGTCTCCAATACATCAAGTAGTTCGAGTTGAACCAAAAGGGTTTTAAGAGTTAACAACCGGATGTTGGTGTCAAAAGATACAGCATTGGCTTGCATTTCCCATTGCTTATTTTTTGTCTCTTTCGCGATTATTGCCAGCAACCGCTCAATACCCCACAACCCAGGAGTGTCGCCAAACACGAAGTTTTCCAATGTCGACAAACCGTCTAGATTGGCAAAGGTTACGCATTGCGCACCTAACCCATCTCGCCCTGCGCGACCAATTTCCTGACTGAAGTTTTCGATTGACTTCGGTAAGTCATAATGAACAACAAAACGAATATTCGCTTTATCGACGCCCATTCCAAAAGCAATAGTTGCCACAATAATGGGGACGTCACCGGTCATGAACGATTGCTGAATGTGTTGTCGCCGTTCGCTTTCCAGTCCAGCATGATAGGCATAGGCATTGAAGCCCTGCATTTGCAAAAACGAAGCAATGTCTTCAGCTTGTTGCTGTAAAGTGACATACACAATGCCACACCCCGGTTGCGAACTCAGAGTCTGAACCAACGCATTTTTCTTTTCACTGTCTGCAAGTGATTCTACGGCAATGTGTAAATTCTGACGATAAAACCCTGTCTGGATAACGTGCTGTGGTTGAATAGCAAATTTTTTGGCCATATCGCGCTTCACTTTTTTAGTAGCGGTGGCGGTCAATAGCAGAACAGTGGGTATCTTTAGCTGAGCACAATAATGCGGCAACTTGAGGTAATCGGGACGAAAATTATGCCCCCATTCTGAAATACAGTGTGCCTCATCCACGACCAACAGTGATATTGGAATGGTCTGAATCAGTTGCCGGAATCGCTCATTTTTGAAGCGTTCGACCGAAACCATCAATATTTTCAGCTGCCCTTGCCTTAATTGAGCAACAACCTGTTGGTATTCATCACCCGTCAGACTTGAATCGAGGCTGGCTGCAGCAAACCCTTTGCGTTGGAGAAAATCGACCTGATCTTTCATCAACGCCAACAACGGTGACACCACTAGAGTCAGGTGTGGAAGTTGTAATGCTGTAAACTGATAACACAGCGATTTCCCTGACCCGGTTGGAAAGATGGCCAATGAGGAATGGCCATCGAGCAGATTGCGGATGCAGGCTTCCTGCCCTGGGCGAAACTCGGAAAACCCAAAATTATGTTGCAGCTGTGCATTTAATGTTGACGAGGGCAAAACGTTATAACTCTTCAACAATGACAATGGCGTTATAAATAATGACGCGCTTGCCATCAACATCGAACAGCACTTTGTTACCAAATTCAGAACTCTGAACGTCAAATTTCCCTTCGTATTGCGCGATCAAATCGCCATCGCTGGAATACACTTTGGCCGTGCGCTTCAAGCCCCCCATGTATTCACTGGTCACATTCTTCATTTCGCGTTGAAAACTCTCGGTACAGCCACCTGTAACTAAAACCGCTGCGCTCAATGCTACTGCTGTTGCTAACTTCTTCATAACACACTCCTTTTACGTAGTAATGTGCGCATACTATACGACAAAGTGGCTCAAAGACGTGCGTCAATGGTCACCTTTTGAGTTTAATCGCAGTTCAACGTACCTCCTTAACAGCTGTTCTGCTCCATGCAGGCCGTAAAACAAAAAAATACCGCCGAAACGCAGATTTCGTCGCGACACCCACTAGTGCCAGTTAACGCTAATGTCCTGAGTTAGAAGTTCGTATGTGTTCAGCATGTCAATCAAGTTCTATAGCGAGGCGTGTCTTGCAGTCAATGGTTATTCCATTGGCAAGAGACAGAGCGACGCTAGAAAGCTTGAATGGCGCGCCCGTAGGGAGTTATTGGAAAACTCTACTACCGCGTTGCTCTTCTTGCAAAGATCCCGTCTACTAAGAGCGCCTTGTACTAGTGTGTTCCATTAGCTCTGAAACTATGCGAACTTCTGACTCAGGACACTAAGGCAACTCGATAAAATTGTCATCAACCTTAGCGGGTACAGAAATTCGCAAATGTCGAGGCAAGTTCTGCAGGCAATATTCGTTATTTTGGCAAAGGACTTAACAAAGAAATTTGTCATTTGCTCATGTAGCTAACTACATGTTGCGCACTCCGCCTTGCTGTCACTGAATTGATCGATGGCAACGCCGTTGAGACTAGTGTTAACAGGCCCAACTCGACATGATCATTCTTCTCCAATGAGTTTCCCCAGCATAGCATGATAAATTTCTCTATCACCAATAAACCCAACGATATTTTCACCATCGTGGACCAAAACCCCATGACCAGACTGATATCGTAACGCCATAATGGATTGCATTTTAGTGCTCAACGGCACCACCGAGACACTGGTTTTGTCAACATGCTCGGTTTCACCTTCGCGCCATTCAACCAACCCGTATCGGGTTTCGCCGTATCGGAAATAGCTGTCTTTTACGGTACGGCCTAAACTCACCCAACTGTCGTCCCGCCTACTCAAACACTGCTCACCTGTTTCAAGGCTGGATTGATCTAGTGGTCGCATCAATGCTCGCGCATTGACCACATTGATCGGGTTAGTGTGGGCAACAAACTCGCGCACATAGTCTGTAGCCGGGTGCATGACGATATTTTCAGGCGTGTCATGTTGGACAATCTCACCGTCTTTCATAATGGCAATGTGATTGCCAAGTTTAAGTGCTTCATCCAGGTCATGACTGACAAATAAGACTGTTTTATTAAGCTGTTTCTGTAGTCGCAGCAACTCATCTTGTAACTGAGTACGGATTAGTGGATCCAACGCTGAAAAGGGTTCATCCATTAGAATAATGTCGGTTTCCATCGCGAAAGCCCGTGCCAGACCAACCCTCTGTTGCATGCCCCCGGAAAGTTGGCTAGGTTTACTGTCCGCCCATTCAGCCAAGCCGACCAAATCAAGCTGCTCCAATGCTTTCGCCCTAACTGTACGCTTGTCCAAACCTTTTTGCTCCAAACCAAACGCAACATTTTCAGCAACCGTGAGCCATGGCATAAGCGCAAACTTTTGAAACACCATGGTGATTCGATTCATCCTCAAATCACGACGTTCATCTTCATTAAGCGCGTGAAAACTTTGTGCGCCTTGCTCGGTTTCTACGAACACTTCACCTCGACAGACCGGGTTCAGTCCGTTGGCCGTCCTGAGCAGACTAGACTTGCCCGAACCAGACAATCCCATCAAGACGCATATTTCGCCCTTACCCACTCTAAGGCTGGCATTACGAACAGCGGCGGTTAATCCAGTCTGATCCTGTATGGCTTGACGGTCTGCACCTTCATCCAACCATGACAGTGCTCGTTCAGGCTGACGACCAAAGACAACATCAACGTTTTTGAATTCTATCATTTTGATTTCGTCTCCTGATTATTCGGTTTTAAATAGGCGATCTAGCATGATTGCAACCAGCACAATCGCCAACCCGGCTTCAAAGCCAGTCGCAATATCAACGGTGTTCAACGCTCGAACAACAGGCTTGCCGAGCCCATCAGCACCCACTAATGCCGCAATGACCACCATGGATAGGCTCAACATGATGCATTGAGTAATACCAGCACGGATATTGGACATAGCCGCCGGAATTTCCACTTTCAACAACAGGCTTCGTTTAGTACAACCAAAAGCCCGACCAGCTTCCAACAACTCTTCCGGGACCTCAGATATGCCCAGATAAGTGAGTCGGATCGGCGCGGCAATAGCAAACACCAGGGTGGAAATCAAGCCTGGCACGACACCGAGGCCGAACAAGGTCAATGCAGGAATCAAGTAAACGAATGGCGGGATGGTTTGCATCAAGTCCAATAGTGGCCGCAGTACTCGATACAGCCATGGACGGTGCGCAGCGGCAATCCCAATGGGTACACCTATCAAAACACACAAACCCGTGGCGTAAATAATCAATGAAAAGGTCTCTATGGTTTCTTCCCAGTAGCCCAAGTTCCAAACCAACAAAAGTGACATAATAAAAAACGCAGTCACGCCTTTATTGCGCTGTCGCCAAAACACCAACGCGGCAACAATGCCAATAAATAGCCAAGGAGGAAGAAACGAAAGCACATTCACCAAGCTTTCGATCATAATTTCAAGCACAACGGACACGGCGTCGAAAAACGAACCACTGACATCAATCAGCCCATCCATCAGACTCTCGGCCCATTGGCCAATTGGTAATTTATGTTCCGTAATAAAACTCATAAGTTAGATATCTTTTTTGAAAATAAGAAAACTCCGGTTGGCGCTAATCACCAACCGGAACCGCAGATCACAAATTCAAGTGAGCTTTAACTGCCGGTAAAGCAGGCTGACCATCAATGGTGGTTACCCCGGCTAACCAGGACACCAAAACATCTTGGTTCTTCTTCAGCCAAGCTTCAGCAGCTTCTTCTGGTTTTTCACCGTCATTCAAGATTGCAGCCATGACTTCGTTTTCGGCTGCCAAGGTAAAGGTGAGATTGGTTAACAGTGCACCAACATTGCTACACTCTTCCGTGTAACCTTTGCGAACGTTGGTGTAAACGCTGGCGCCACCGTAATCTGGACCAAAGAAATCATCGCCACCGGTCAGGTAAGCCAGTTCAAAATTGGCGTTCATCGGGTGTGGCTCCCAGCCAAGGAAGACGATCCAGTTCTCGCGACGGGTTGCCCGCTTCACCTGCGACAACATACCGGCTTCGCTGGACTCGACTAATTCAAAACCCTGCAAACCAAATGCGTTTTGATCAATCATGTCCTGAATCAAGCGGTTACCATCATTACCAGGTTCAATACCGTAAATGCGTCCGTCAAACTCATCCGCAAACTTCGCTAAATCGGCAAAATCTTTAACACCCGCGTCATATACATACTTCGGAACCGCCAGCGTGTATTTCGCCCCCGATAGGTTCTTATGAATGGTTTCCACTGTACCCGCGTCACGATATGGCTTAATGTCCCCTTCCATGGTTGGCATCCAGTTCCCCAGGAAAACGTCAACATCACCATTTTCAATCGACTTATACGTCACAGGTACCGACAACAACTGGGTATCTGTTTTGTAGCCCATACCTTCCAGTAGCGTCGACGCTATCGCCGTTGTTGCAGTAATGTCAGTCCAACCGACATCGGAAAAGCGAACGGTTTCACACTGGTCCGCGTGAGCGGTTAATGTTGCAGACGCGGCGAGAATGGGAAGAATCAGTTTCAATTTCATTATCGTTCCTATCTTTTGAAGTTTTCGTTGTTACAGAGCGTTGGAAAAAAGTGCCTAAAAGCTTTATTTTTCGACGGTCTGATTGAAAGAATGCGCGTGCTTTTGCAAGCACTGACGCACTTCGTGCTGGTTAAATCTGCTGTTTTATGAGTTGGCACTACCGCGCCTCTGCCGCTGCTGCCATTTCGAATCGCCTTTGACCGGCACATTGGCAGGCGGCATAGCATGACCGCGCAATATTAAATCAGCCGCGCGCTCGGCAACCATAATCGTTGGGGCATTCAAATTACCATTGGGGATGGTGGGAAAAATGGATGAGTCTACAACCCGCAACCCGGTAATGCCACGTACTCTCGTGTGTGAGTCCACAACGGCCATATCGTCCTCGCCCATTTTGCAAGAACAGGATGGATGGTAAGCACTTTCCACATGGCTACGGATGAACGCATCAATCTGTTCATCACTTCGAACATGTTCACCAGGTTGAATTTCGCCATCGCGATAATCGTCAAAGGCCGGTTGGGCAATGATTTCACGCGTCAACCGTACACAATCTCGGAAGCCTTCACGATCAGCTGCCGCTTGCAAGTAATTAAATTGGATTAATGGTGCGTGCATAGGGTCAGAAGATTTTGCGCGAACAAAACCACGACTCTGTGGCTTGTTGTGACCAATGTGCACCTGAAAGCCATGGCCATTGAACGCCGCTCGTCCGTCATAACGCATCGCTGCCGGCAAAAAGTGGTATTGCAAATCTGGCCATGCCACTCCAGCTTTTGAACGGATAAATCCACAGCTTTCGAAGTGGTTGGTCGCGCCCAAACCGGTCTTAAACAGCAACCACTGCGCGCCGATCAAACCTTTACTGAATAAGTTTAATTTCCCATTCAAAGTGATGGGCTGTTTGCATTTAAATTGAAAATAGAACTCAAGATGGTCCTGCAGATTCTCACCAACTCCCGGAAGATCGTGCTTCACTTCGATACCGACTGCCGTGAGGTGTTCGGCATTCCCGATACCAGATAATTGCAACAAATGAGGGGACCCTATAGAGCCCGCACTCAAAATGATTTCCTTTGTGGCGGTTACACTGATCGCTTTTCCCTGATGTTCAAACACAATTCCAGTCGCTTTTTTCCCATCTAACATCACGCGATGCACAAGCGCATGGGTAACGACTGTCAAATTTCGACGTCGCATGGCGGGACGCAAATAAGCGTTTGCTGTCGACCAACGGCGCCCATCTTTTACCGTCATGTGCATGGCACCGAAGCCTTCCTGCTGCGCGCCATTATAATCTTTCGTAAATTCGTAACCGGCTTGCTGCCCCGCTTCTATGAACGCCTTATACAGTGGATTTTTCATTTGATTGCCATTATTGACGCCTAAAGGCCCCTGCGCACCACGGTAATCATCTCCACCAAAAGCCCAGCTTTCCGCTTTTTTAAAATAAGGTAGGCAATGCTGGTAGTCCCAGCCATTGGCTCCCTGCTCCGCCCATTGGTCGAAATCCTGAGCATGGCCACGAACGTAAACCATACCGTTAATGGACGAAGAGCCGCCCAACACTTTACCGCGTGGACAATGCATTTTCCGGTTATCCAGATAAGGCTCCGGTTCTGTTTCAAATTGCCAGGCATATTTTTTAGTATTCATCGGTATGGATAACGCTGTTGGCATCTGAATAAAAATGCTTTTATCGCTTCCACCGGTTTCGACTAGCAATACTTTGTTCTCGCTATCTTCACTAAGTCGGTTGGCTAAAACGCAACCTGCCGATCCAGCACCGACAATGATGTAATCGTATTGGGAATTCATAATTGTCCTGTTCATTCAAAATGGGCTTTCGATCGGGTTCATACCGACATACACCGCTTTCAGCTGGGTGTATTGATGCAAGGTCGACATGCCATTCTCGCGGCCGATGCCGGATTGCTTGTACCCACCGACCGCCATCTCTGCCGGACTGTTACCGTAGGCATTAATCCAGCAAATTCCTGCCTTGATCTGGTGAATAACCCGGTGTGCTCGCTGAATGTTGTTGGTGAACACGCCCGCGGCCAGCCCTAGGTGAGTGTTATTAGCGCGCGCTATGACCTCTTCCTCACCGTTGAACGACAGTACCGACATCACCGGTCCAAATATTTCTTCTCGTACGATAGTCATGTCGTCGTGACAATCGGTGAAAACAGTTGGTGCGACAAAATATCCATCGGGAACATCGGTCGGCGACAAGGCAGTGCCACCACATAACAATGTGGCACCTTCAGCTTTTCCTTTTTCGATATAGTTCAACACCAATGTCTGATGTTTTTTTGAAATCAGTGCACCAAAATTTACCGATGGATTCATTGGGTCGCCAATAACGATGTTCTCTTTTACCCGCTGAACAAGTCGTGATAAAAAAGCATCTTGAATGGACTCATGCACAAACACTCGAGTGCCATTGGTGCATATCTCGCCCTGCGTATAGAAGTTACCTAACATGGCTGCGGAAACAGCCTGATCAATATCTGCGTCTTCGAATACGATCAGTGGGGATTTACCACCCAACTCCATCGTGACATCTTTTAATGTTGATGCAGCGGCAGCCATAACCTTTTTCCCGGTGCCGACTTCACCGGTAAAAGACACCTTGGCGATATCCGGATGATGGGTTAACAGCTCACCCACACGATGGTTACCTTGTACCACATTAAATACGCCAGGGGGTAAACCTGCTTCACGAAATATTTCCGCCAATTTGAGTGCCCCCAATGGCGTTTCCTCCGAGGGTTTGAAAATCATTGCATTTCCGGCTGCCAGCGCGGGCGCGGCTTTCCAGCACGCGATCTGTAAAGGATAATTCCACGCACCAATGCCCGCACAGACACCTAATGGCTCACGCCGAGAGTAATAGAAATCGCCCCCTAAATCCTGCTGATTACCCTCTATCGACGCCGCCAATCCGGCAAAAAACTCGATAGAATCCGCTCCGGTTGCGACATCTACTACACTGGCTTCTTGCCAGGGTTTGCCCGTATCAATCACCTCAATCTTAGCTAACTCATCGTTACGATCCCGTAACAGGGCAACCGCTTTTAGTAAAATGCGACCACGTTCTGTGCCCGTCATCGCAGACCATCGTGCAAACCCTCGTAGTGCGCTTTCGACTGCTCGGTTAACAAGATCTTCACTGGCTTGCTCTACCTGATACGCCACATGACCGGTGGCAGGATTAATAACGTTAAAGACTTCTCCTGCTTCGCCGGCAACGTATTGCCCATCAATAAAGGACTGAAAAATGTCGTTAGTCATGTCGTCTTGTTCCTAGCGTTTTGTGAGTTACATTGGCCTGAGTTTGAGACTGTCGAATGACGCCTTGGACATAGGCCATGCAATAATTTCCGCTGTCTGCGACTGAAATGGGATGAGTGCTCAACGCCATCCGCAACCAAAGACCATCGATCAACGCGGCAGTGGTCTGTGCAGCTTCCTCCACCCGTTCTTTCGGCAACAACCGACGAAAGGAGAAGCGCAGATTAGAGAGTAAACGACGCTCATTAACTTGCTGAAGTGCGGAGAATTCCGGGTCATGCATGGCCTGGGACCAGAACGCCAACCAGGTTTTAGAGGCTTTATCAGAGGTTTGAATCTGGGCAAAATTTGCCTTGATAATCGCGCGCAATCGCGCAACTGAATCCTCAGGATTTATCTGGCGCAATTCTTTCATTAACTCATCGTGCAACGACTGCAGCAAAAATCGTACTGTTGCAGCCAACAACCCCTGCTTACCACCAAAGTAATGATTAATAATGCCAGTGGAAACACCTGCCAACTGAGCAATGGTACTAATTGTCGTACCCATCAGACCATGACGCTCAACAGACAGCAGCGTCGCTTCAATCAACTGATGTTGACGCAATGGCTTCATCCCCACTTTTGGCATGCACTTGCCTCCTCTCCGGTCTGATTTATTTTTAATTGATCGTTCAATTTAAAATAAATGATAACCAATATCATGTGGGAACCTCAAGTACACGAAAGAATTCTTCGCGTAATTCTGGCGATTTTTGCCTTATTTATTAGCATAAAAACAATCGAAACAGCCATAACAGGGGATTTCAGCACGATACCAAGAAGTCGATGTTTATTTTATTTTGCTCTCTAATATTTCGTTCTCTTTATATTTTAGAGCCCAATACAACCTAATTTGGTTGAAATGCGAACAACTGAAATAGAGAAGCCATGTCAAAAAGGTGAAGTCTGGTCGGCTGATGAACCACCAGAAATTGAGATACTCAGGGCGTCATATCCCGCCCTGATAAAATGCATTAAGAAGAAAAAGATACCGCAATAAGTGAGAAATGGATGTGATGACCGCAATTCAGGTCCGCGTTACGGCATGCTAATCATCCAGAGACGCGTCACTGTCAGTGTTTACTGCAAGTGATGAGTTTGGGCATCGATCGACTGCAATCGATACCCTAATAGCGAAACCGTGCCGCGATAGCGGTATTCACCGGTTGAGGTGAACTCAAAACAATAAGTCCGTTGTAAATTAATGGCTCCCCTGCTGTTGCGGGCAAACCACAGCTTACGCAATACCAGCGATTCATCCAACAATTGAATATCGTGATCATCACAGTAGCGCTTCACATGCTTCAAAGCTGAAGCTTTGACACCCTGACCGTGCCACCAAAGCCCGGCAATCACAATAAATACGGACAGCCAGACGACATCACTAAGCATTAGGTTCAAATAATCTCCAAAGCACCGTTTACGGTGGCCTGAGTTTCACTAAGTAAGTTGGCATAGGCGCCACCCTTGGCCACTAACGATTCATGATTACCCTGTTCTACGATGCGCCCCTGATCGAGCACGAGAATCGTATCGGAATGGCGAATGGTGCTTAATCGGTGGGCAATGGCGATCACTGTTTTTTCTGCAAAGAATCGACTAATGGCTTTTTGAATCAGGTTCTCGGTAATGGAGTCAACGGAACTGGTTGCTTCATCCAACATAATGACCTGCCCCCCTTGAGCGACTGCTCGCGCAAAGGATATGAGCTGCGTTTGGCCTGCCGACAAATTACTGCCGTTAGCATTCAGCTTAAGGTCATACCCTTGTTCGTGTCTATCAATAAATTCATTAGCGTAAACATACGCAGCTGCGTCGCGGACCTGTTGGTCATCAATCCCTTCTTTACCCAAGGAAATATTGAACCGAATACTTTGTTCAAAGAGAAAAACATCTTGTTGCATCAAGGAAAATAAATGCATGGAATCCTCAATGGCCAATGCAGACAGTTCCAGTCCGTTCAACAAAATGCTGCCTTCATAGTCCTGATATACCTTGGAGATCAATCGCAGAATCGTTGATTTGCCCGACCCCGTTGTGCCTACCAAGGCCAACTGATGCCCCTTTTCCAATTTAAACGACACATCCTTTAATACATACGGCGTTTGGCTGTTGTAGCGGAAAGAGACATTACGGAATTCCAGCGACTCAAAATCGCGCAAGCGGTTGGCTACATCCTCGGACTTCAGTAACTGTCGCCCATCTTCTTCCAGAGTTTCCGTAAACAATTCTTCAATATGATCAAACGCGGCAAAGGATCGCTGAATGGCTGCGATCTGCGACGTAAAATCGCGCAGCGGCACAAACACTTTCTCCATTGTATTGATAAACGCAATTAAAACCCCAAGGGACAATGCCTCTTGCAAGACCAACCCGGATCCATACCAAATGATTAAACCAATGGTAATAGAGGTTACGCCGGTAATGATGGAAAACAACGCGGCGTCGTATTTGTTGGTTTTTAATTGTGCATGTAGAAACTCTGACGTGTGTTCTTTGTATCGCGCTTCCACTTCCTGTTCAGCCCGGTAAAGTTGAACCGTTTTAATCCCGAGCAAACATTCCTGCAAATAACCTGTGCCTTTGGCTAAGGATGAACGGGTAATTTTAAACATAGCGCGCAGCTTATTACGCACGAAGTGCGTGAGGTAAAGTACTGGTGGAAACACAACAAGAACCACCAACGTTAACTGCCAGTCAATCACCAACATTAACACCAGCAAAGCAACGGTGTTGATGGAGTCCCGCACCAGAGATAGAAAACTCAAAACAAAGGAGTCGGATATGGCTTCCAGGTCGCTGGTTAACCGCGAGAGTGTCACACCGGTCGGTGTCCGATCAAAATAACTGCGCGGTAATTTCAAAATGCGACCAAACAAGGCCATGCGCATATCAAAGACGGTATACTGCCCCATTTTCCGCAAGAAATAAGAATAACTGCTTTCCGAAATGTAATTTAAAAGAGTAACGATCACCATCAGAAAAATTAAAACAGACAAACCCGTCAGTTCCCCGATGGCCAGGTGCTCATCGATCACTTTAATGGTTAACCAAGGAAACGCTAAACTGGTCGCAATAGATACAGGCAACATCGCAATACCAATAAACGCAGGTACTTTGTATTTGCGAGCGAACAGCAAAAAGTGCTTCAGATAGTTGAGGTCAATTACATTTATCATGCCACCGCCTCCGCTTCATTTTGCTGCAATAGCCAAGTTTGTCGGTAATAGTCTGATGATTCCAACAGAGAATGATGCGAGCCACGGGCGATTATTTCGCCATGATCGAGAACGAGAATTTCGTCCATAGACTCCAGTGCACTAACGCGATGCGATACAATCAATACCGACTGATCTTTTATTCTATCTAACATGCCGGCCAGAATTTTACGTTCCGTGTCGTAGTCCACCGCCGACAACACATTATCCATAATAATCAAGTCGCTCGGACTCAATAGCGCACGAGCGATACTCAGGCGTTGTTTTTGCCCGCCAGATAACATAATCCCCTTCTCACCGACTATGGTTTGGTCGCCTTTTTCAAACCGAGCCACATCGTCTGCGAATTGGCTCAATTGAATCACCTTTTCGATGTCGGCTTGCTTATAGCCCTGCTGACCACTGCCAAAGCGAATATTCTGTTCAATCGTATCGGAAAACAAATAAGGTTCTTGGGTGATGGTCCGGATTCTGGCTCGCCAATCCTGTCTCGGCATCGTTGCAACATCATCATCACCCCAAAATACCTGACCCTGTTCAATATCCAGATGATGATTAATGCAGTTCACCAGCGTACTTTTGCCCGAACCGATACTGCCCAGAACGCCTACCTTTTTACCGGGTTCTATAACGAAACTGATATTCTTTAATACGCTGTCGTCAGCATCCGAATACCGATAACTGAGATTTTCTACGCGCAGAGTTTGACTCTTTCTGGAACCACCCTCTGCAGATGCCTGTGCATCTTGTTCAGGTATTTCGCTGTTCAGGATGGTTAAAACACTGTCGATGCTGACCATCCCCATTTGGAAAACAACGGCGATACGACCCAACTGCATTAACGGCAGTGCCAACAACACGGAGTAAGACAGAAAGGCGGTAATTTCGCCCAAGGTCAGGTTCTGTTGTAACAGGTAAACACCACCGAGCCCCAGAATCACCACTTTCATCAGGTTATTGGCATGATCTAACACTGGCATGACAAAGGTTTGTATTCGGGTAATTCGCATGGTTGTTTCAAGTAGCGACTGGTTCACGCGATCAATCTCCTGGCTGACCCATGCACCCATTTGCTGGTTTTTAATGAGATCAATTCCGGCCAGATAGTTCATCAGCTGCTCGGATACATCTTGCAGGCGTTTTAATCGCTCCGTGTGCATAGAGCGCATCTTCTTGAAACCTTGGCTGAAAATCACAAAAGCAACCAAGATGGGGACAACAGAATACAGTGTTAGCGCGGGAGAGATGCGCCACATCCAGATCGGCGTTAACGACAATGCGAAAATAACGTTAACCAATTGAAGGAAGCCTATGCCATAAAACAACCGGATACCGTTCAGGTCGTTGTTGATGATGGAAATCAGTTTTCCGGACGCAAACTTTTTGTGGAAAGCGTTAGGCAAGCGGTTTAATTTGTAAAACAAGTCATTTTTTAATTCGGCTTCGGTGATACGCCCAGGGTTTAACGCATACATGCGTGACAGAATTCGTATACCTACCATCACAACCGCAAGCACAATCACAATCCAAACATTTCTGACCAATTCGGCGTGGGAATCACTGCTGTTTTCGCCCAACAAATCTATCGCCAGTTTAATGTAGTGCGGTATTTCGACCTGAAACCAGTTCACAGCAAAAATGCAGACAGTCGCAAACAGATACGAATATTTATTGAGCAAGAAATAATGAATAATAAATCGGGATTTAGTCATTGTTACCTTCAGAAGGGTTCGGGCATTTCAGGTTGAAGTGATGCACGCAGGCATGAACGATGGCATGGCGGGCATCGCCCTGCTCCTCTAACGCATCCAGTAGCCATTCCGGCAAGCGTACCGGACGGGTTTTAACGCCTGGTTTTCGACCACAACCGGGACGTGAGCCGCCTCGACCACAACATTCGTCTTTCTTTGAAAGGCTGTTCATTTGGGAACTCGGTGAAATTTTGATAAGTGTACACTTTTCAAAATATATGTATAGACGAGTTTGACGATTGTCAGGTGGGGCGACGGGAGAGGTAATGACTGGGTGTGTACATAAAACGAAGAGTGACGACAACTGCCATCACTCATTTGAATGTCTATCGGTGCCCTACATAAAGCTATTCGGCTAAAGCTTGTTCCGCCAGTTTGTCAGATCCAAACTGCAAATCCGCCAAACGCTTATACAAAGGCGATGTGGCGACCAGCGAGGCATGCGTGCCTTCAGCGACCACTTCACCATGATGCATCACTATCGTACGGTCGGCCCCCAGTACAGTGGCCAGACGGTGTGCAATAATTATAGTCGTACGGTTTTTCATCAGTTCCTCGAGCGCTTTCTGCACCTGGAACTCACTTTCAGCATCCAGCGCACTCGTGGCTTCGTCCAATAGGAGGATATCGGGATCATTCAATATCGCGCGCGCAATGACCACCCGCTGCTTCTGGCCTCCACTCAAACGGACACCGTTCTCACCCAAGTCACTGTCGAAACCGTTTGGTAAGTCCATGATAAAGTCATAAGCATGAGCAGCTTTGGCTGCGGCTATTACTTCTTCGTCACTGGCATCTGGGCGACCGTAACGAATGTTGTGCCAGACATTATTACTGAACAACACCGGTTGCTGAGGCACCAAAGCCATCGGCTTGCGCAGCTCATCGAGATTCAGTTCGCGAATATCAACATCGCCTATTTTTACTCGCCCCTGTTGAGGGTCGTAAAAACGCAGCATCAATTCAAAAAGAGTCGACTTACCGGCGCCGCTGGGTCCCACCAGCGCAACCGTTTCACCACGCTTTATGTGAATATTCAGGTCTTTCAACGCCGGCTTATCTGGCCGACTCGGGTAGAAAAAGCTTACGCCTTCCAAGCGGACATGATCCTCTGAATCTGCACGGGGTTGCTTTGCCACTGCAGGGCTTTGAATCAGCGACGTTTCATTGAGCAATTGCATCAAACGTTCAGTGGCTCCGGCGGCGCGTTGAATTTCACCGTAGACTTCAGAAACACCCGCTACGCCGAATGCCACCATGAGCGCATAGAAGACAAAGGCGGCCAGTTCGCCACCGGACATTTTACCGGTCATCACATCATAGCCGCCAACCCAAACCATGGCGGCAATGGCGCTGAATGCCAGCATCATCACGATACCCAGTAAAAAGGAACGCGTTCGAATGCGTTTTTTGGCCACATAAAAGGCTTTGTCCACTTCCCTGCCAAACGCCAAGGTTTCGAACCCTTCACGCGCATAAGACTGGACAGTTTTAACTTGGCGGATAATTTCCCCGGCGTAGGAACCAACGTCGGCGACCGTATCCTGACTCTCCCGGCTTAGGCGGCGAACTCGTCGCCCCATCCAGATCGCCGGAATCAACACGGCGGGCACCCCCAACATCACTACGGCGGATAGTTTCAAATTGGTCACGAACAGCATAATTAAGCCGCCCGTTACAGTTAATGCATTACGAAGGGCAAATGAAAGGCTTGAGCCGATGATGGATTGCAACAGAGTAGTGTCGGTGGTCAGACGCGACATGATTTCGCCACTTTGATTTTCTTCAAAGTAACTCGGGTGCATATGCACGAGATGATTGAAAACATCGTTACGCAAATCGGCCGAGATGCGCTCGCCCAACCAAGTCACAAGGTAGAAGCGAATGAAGGTTCCAATCGCCATTGCAATGACCAAGACCATGACAAACGCCAGCATTGAATTCAATGAAGACAGCGATTGCGACAGAATACCTTCGTCGATCACCAGTCGAACGCCCTGCCCGAGCGCGAGGGTGATCAACGAGGTAAAAATTAAAGCAGTGGCGGCACCAGCCATCACTTTTTTATACCGAGACAAATAAGGCCACAATTGCGCCAGAAACGAGATGGGTTTTACGGGTTTTGGCGAATTCGGTTCGGGTTCTGCTGTATTTGACACAGCTTCAGCTTCTGACATGACGGTTTCCTTTTTTGCGATTAGGCCATAATCGGGACTCCACTAGGTTTATCCAAGTTATTTTTCTGAATCAGTTACTAATGGCTAATGAATTTGCCGACGACATCCCTACTATTTAACTAATTAACAAAACGGTTAAATAGTTATGAACGAGGCGTACAAAGCGTTAAGCGATCCGACCCGCCGGAAAATTTTGCAGTTATTGCGTCGTTCAGATATGACCGCCGGTGAAATTGGCGAGCATTTTATGATCAGTGCGCCGGCGCTTTCGCGGCACTTTTCAATACTAAAAGCGGCCAACCTGATTACGAGCGAAAAACAAGCCAATTTTATTGCTTACCAACTGAATGTTAGTGTTTTGGAAGAAACGCTACTTGAACTAATGAGCTATTTCGACTTGGGGAAAAAAGATGACGAATAAACCCACTATCAGCCTGAACCTAACCCTTTTTACAGCGGCTTGGGTCATCATCGCAGTTACATCTTTTTATGTGTGTCTTTCTTTACCCTCTGATCTGCAATTACCCATTCACTGGAACATTAATTTAGAGCCTGACAGTTACGCAAATAAGTGGTTTGCCTTGCTCATGCTACCCGCCGTGTCGGTTCTAATTGCACTGGTCATGACAATATTGCCCATGTTTGAACCACGCAAGCAAAACCTGATGATGTCCAGTCGTGCTTACCAGGGGGTGTTTTGGGCAGTTCAGTTGTTCTTTCTGACATTGCAATTGTTCATATTGAGTGAAGCTTGGCAATGGCACTGGCCGCTCGCCCGATTTATCTCGCTCGGCATGGCCATGCTGCTATTGGTAATGGGCAATTATATTGGCAAAACCCGCTCTACTTTTCTGTTTGGCATCCGCACCCCCTGGACCCTAAGTTCGGAGCAGGTATGGCGCAAAACACATCGCTTGGCGGGTTTCGGGCTGGTTACAACCGGTTTGTTCAGCCTTTTCAGTACGCCTTGGGCAAATCAGCTCACACTAGGCATCAGCCTGATCATCATGGCAGCAGTGTTAATCAGTGCGACGGTGTATTCGTACGTACTGTGGCGTAAAGAGCCAGATCATAGGTTGAACTGAAACTGCAAATTACGGCCACCGCTCAGGGTAAAAAAATCACTCAGGGTTGCCGAGGTTAAGAGATGCTGCTGGTATACCCTGCAACCAGGCAAGCGACGAATATCGTTTAATCATGCGCTCCATTTCTTGAGGTTTTGCTGTGGTGCGCAGAGAAACCGTCACTGCATCTTTAGTCAGGAGTAACGGTGCCGCACGGCGAGCCACTTCCTGGGCTATGGCATCACTTGTGTCGACGATATTTATTGCCGCCGGTAAAACGCGCTTCAGCTCTTCGATGATTAATGGATAGTGGGTACAACCAAGCACGACCTGGTCAACACCTTCGGCCTCGAAGGCACTTGTGTATTTGTCCAACAACGCAGGGATTTCAGTAGGTCTGAATTCAATCGCATCCGCCAGGCCTGAACAGGCCTGGTTCAGCACGGTCACATTAGGCAGAAACCCAGCCATTAGCCGACGATAACGCTGTGAAGCCAAGGTGTTTTCAGTCGCTAAAATAGCCACTTTACCGGTTCGTGAGCTTAACGCAGCCGGTTTAACGCCCGGCTCGACCCCCACAATCGGAATAGAAAATAAGGACCGTAACTGATCGATGGCAATGGCCGTCGCCGTGTTGCAGGCGATCACGATGACCGCACAACCTTGTCCAATCAGCCATTGGGTAATCAAACGACTACGCTCAAAAACTTGGGCTTCACTAAGATCACCGTAAGGAGAATAGGCCTGATCAGCAACATACAACAATGCTGCATCGGGTACCCGCTGTCGGATCTGAGTTAATACGGTTAACCCACCAACACCGGAATCAAAGACACCTATCATAACCGCTCTACACCGATAAAAACGGCGAGTTTACCACGCGTCTCGCAATAAAAAATGCGTAAGCTTTGCAGCGTACGCATTTTTATGAAGAGCAAACCAGCTTACCGAGCATCTACCACAAGAAGCGACAACAATGATCTAATTACAGTCGCCTGCAACGCATTGAACTCGCGCGCTGTTTAGATCAATTCGAGTGCATCTGCTGGCGATACGTATGGTAGACCCTGATCGTCAGCGACACTCTTATAGGTCACTTTACCTCGACAGACATTCAAACCATTCAGCAGATGCGCATCATCCAGCATAGCTTGTTTTGCACCCTTGTTTGCCAGCGCCAGAACGAATGGCAAGGTTGCATTGTTCAGAGCTATCGTTGAGGTACGCGCCACGGCACCAGGCATATTTGCCACACAATAATGAACCACATCGTCGACGACATAGGTTGGTTCGGCGTGCGTAGTTGCTTTGGAGGTTTCAAAGCAACCACCCTGGTCAATGGCGACATCCACCAGAACAGCACCCTTCTTCATTCGGCCAATCATTTCACGAGTCACCAGTTTGGGCGCGGCTGCCCCAGGGATTAACACTGCTCCCACCACCAGATCAGCCTCAATCACATGACGATCCAACGCTTCTTTGGTTGAGTAAACCGTTTTAATTCGGTTGCCATATTGCTTGTCCATTTGACGCAATACGTCGGTGTTTTTATCGAGCACGACAACGTCAGCGCCGGTACCCACCGCCATCGCGACTGCGTTTTGACCAACAACACCCGCGCCGATCACGACGACCTTAGCCGGCTCCACACCGGGTACACCACCCAGCAGTAAGCCACGCCCACCCTGCGCTTTTTCAAGCGAATGCGCACCAGCCTGTATAGACATACGTCCTGCGACTTCAGACATTGGTGCCAACAGCGGCAGGTGGCCGTTGCGATCCGTTACCGTTTCATAAGCAATGCAGACCGCTTGAGAGTTAATCAGGTCTTGGGTTTGCGGGACATCCGGTGCCAGATGCAAATAGGTAAATAATGTGTGAGATGGCTTCAGCATCGCACGCTCAACAGCCTGCGGTTCTTTGACTTTCACGATCATGTCAGCCCAGTCAAAAACGGCACTTGCCGTACCTAAGATATCGGCACCGGCATCGATATATTGCTGATCACTGAAGCCAATTGCGTCGCCAGCCAACGTCTCCACGGCAACCTGATGTCCATTGTGAATGAGTTCCACTACAGCCATTGGCGTTAAGCCTACGCGGTATTCGTGGTTTTTAATTTCCTTAGGGACGCCTATTTTCATTGTTTTCTCCAGATTCAGTTCAATGGGTAGCGCTGTGCAAAACGATGTTACTAAACGGAGCCTGTTACTTAACGGAGCCCGTCACTCAGTATCGTTGTGCGGAATAGCCGTAAATACCCGGCTCTTTGTTGTGGAGAACAGTATAGGAAGAAAATGAAACCAATGGCCGCTGAAGTGCGGCCTAATTTCAGGACATTAAGAAGAAAATAAATGAAAATCCAGAATCAAACCCTGCAAAACCACGAACAAACAGAGCAATCGCCTGCGACAACGAATGGCCGTTATCTGGAATACACGGACTGACGCTCAATCAGCCTTGGCGTAAAGCGCAGAGGCTGATCGATTTTTTCATACTTATCGTCCAACGCGTGCAAAACCAATCCGGCCGCCAGTGCCCCCATTTCATTCACCGGGTAACGAATGGTCGTCAGGTGAGGCTTTAATATGCGTGCCAAAATAACATCGTCGAATCCGACTATAGAAATTTCTTCAGGGATCTGTCGCCCAGAATCCTGCAGCATGACCATTGCCCCAGCGGCCATAGCATCGTTGTATGCAAACAGCGCTGTAACACCGAGGTTTCGGGACATCACTTCCGCCATCGCATAATTACCGCCTTCTTCATCGGGAAAAGCTTTTACCAACTTGCGATCATCGAATTCAATTTCGGCTTCGGTCAATGCCCGACGATAACCGGCAATCCGACTTTCACCATCTTCAATAGCGATGTTGGTACCGATATATGCAATATTGCGGTGCCCTTTGCTGATCAGATGGCGGGTCGCGAGATAAGCGCCGTATTCATTGTCCAGATATACACAACGGTCTTCCCAACCAGGGATTAATCGATTGACCACCATCACAGGAGTATCACGCTGGAATAATTCAATGATCTCATCATCTGGAATGGCTTTAGAGTGAATAATCAAGCCGTCACAACGACGTTCCTGCAAAAACCGAATGGCGCCACGCTCCTGCTCGGACTGGTGATAACCTGCCGTAACAATGACATGCTTACCAGCGGCCATAACAACGCGGTGTACCCCAGCCATGAGCTGCCCAAAAAACGGGGCTTCAATTTCACCAACCAGCAAACCGATGCAATCACTGCGATTACTGACCAACGCTCTGGCTAAGGTATTGGGCTGATACTTCAACGTGTCCATTGCACTCAGCACGGCCTGCCGCTTTTCAGGCACCACGGACGCCGAATTGTTTATGACCCGCGATACTGTTGAAACCGAAACACCCGCCGCCCGAGCGACATCCTTAATGTTAGCCACGCTTATTTCTCTTTCTTGAAACAGGTTTCAGATACTGAATCATTTTTTGACATTAAACAAGAACTCAGGGCTTGAAAACGTTTTCAAATTCGCTAAACTCTGCTAAAAAAGACAATTCAGGATTACGCCGTGCCAAACGTCCGCTTCGACCCTTCTGTGCACCCACATAAACGTTTAAACCCTCTGACAGCAGAATGGGTTCTGGTGTCACCCCATCGCGCAAAACGACCTTGGCAGGGGCAACAGGAAACAGCTGAAACAGAGCAAATGCCAAGCTATGATGCCCATTGTTACCTGTGCCCAGGGAATGAGCGGATTTCGGGCGATATCAACCCTGACTACACGGCGACGTTTGTGTTCGAAAACGATTTCGCGGCATTGCAGAAAATCACCCCCGAAACCGAAAGTTCACCCGACCCTCTGTTCACGCTCAAAGCAGAACGAGGCGAAGCACACGTCATTTGTTTCAGCCCAGACCACAGCAAAACATTGCCCGAACTGTCACTGGAATCGATTCTTACGGTCATAGACACCTGGGCGTCAGAATTTACTCGGTTAAGCGCAAGCTACGAATGGGTACAGCTGTTTGAGAACAAAGGCGCGGTAATGGGTTGCTCCCAACCACATCCGCACGGTCAGATCTGGGCAAACTCGACGGTACCGACCTTGCCAGCCAAAGAGGACATTGAGCAGCGACGTTACTTCGATCAACATGAACGCCCTATGTTGCTCGACTATGCCTTTCGCGAAAGTAAAGATGGCACACGCACCGTGGTTGAAAATCAGCACTGGATAGCGGTCGTACCGTATTGGGCAGCCTGGCCATTTGAAACACTGTTGCTGCCGAAATTTGCCTGCCAACAAATAAATCAATTAGACGATACTCAGAAAGCCAGTCTGGCAGACGCATTACAACAGCTAACCACCCGCTACGATAACCTGTTTGCAACCTCGTTCCCTTATTCCATGGGTTGGCACGGTGCACCAACAAGCAAAGCCAACGACCCTGCTTGGCAGCTACACGCACATTTTTATCCGCCCCTGTTGCGCAATGCATCTGTACGGAAATTTATGGTTGGCTATGAAATGTTAGCAGAACCACAACGGGACCTTACGCCCGAACAGGCAGCGAAACGATTACAGGAAACCAGTAACATCCACTACAAGGTAGCGCAACGGTGACTTTACACGAACTGGCCACAGCAGCCTTTACCAAACGCTTCAACTACGCTCCCAGCCATCAATTTTATGCACCAGGCAGGGTTAACCTCATTGGTGAACACACGGATTACAACGACGGCTTCGTGCTTCCGGCAGCCATAAACTTTGGGACGGCGATCGTTGCTCATAAGCGAGAAGACACCATTGTTAGGGTCTGTGCCGTCAATTTTGACGAAGAAGTGGTTGAATTTGACTTTGGGCTGCCTCTATTCCCAAGCGCAGAATCCACGTGGGCAAACTATGTTCGCGGCGTTTACGACATTCTGCTAAAGCAGAATCATCGTGTCTGCGGGCTCGATATCGCCATTGCCGGGGACGTACCCTATGGCGCAGGACTCAGCTCTTCTGCTGCGCTGGAAATTGTATTGATTCGCACCGTGTCGGCCCTGGCGGAGGAATCCATTGACCCGACCCAAGCGGCACTTCTTGGCCAACAAACCGAGAATGAGTTTATCGGCGCGCATACCGGAATTATGGATCAGCTCATTTGCGCAAGGGGCGAACAGGATCATGCCTTACTGATTGACTGTCGGGACTTAACCAGCAAACCAGTCAGTCTGGACCCAACCTTCCGAATCGTCATTTTCAATTCCAACGTCAAACGTGGGTTGGTCGACAGTAAATACAATGAACGACGACAACAGTGCCTTCAGGCTGCTCATGTATTGGGTGTTGGCGCCCTCCGTGACGCTACCATGCCCTTACTCCAGTCCCACCAGGACAGCATGGATGACTTGCCCTTTCGACGAGCCCATCACGTCATTTCTGAAAACGATCGCACTTTGCGAGCAGCAGAAGCCCTGGGGAAGAAAGACTGGGTAACCATGGGTCAACTCATGGCCGAATCACATCAGTCCATGAAACAGGATTTCGACATTACAGTCGCGCCCATCGATGGTTTGGTTGGCCTGATCAACGAAGTTCTACCAGCTGGTGCTGGGGGCGCGCGAATGACCGGTGGTGGTTTCGGTGGTTGCGTGGTGGCCTTGATTGCAGAGCAATACGTTGACGCTGTTGTTGAGCATGTCGCCAAACACTATGAAGAAACTTTTGGGATACGCGAATCAGTTTATATTTGCCAAGCAGTAAATGGAGCGTTTGTGGCATAATACCAGCCACTCTATTCGTCGTATTGGTATGAGAAAGCCATGAGAGCAAGTATTTCGGAAGTCGAGTTCGGCACACTGGATGATGGATCCGTTATAAAGAAATTTTTACTGCGCAACAGTCATGGAACTGAAGCCAGCTTTCTGAACCTTGGCGCGTCCTGGATTGGCTTTAAACGTCAACGAGACAGTCAGAGTCTGGTTCTCGGCTGTGATGATGCGCAAACCTTTGCTCACCAGCACGCCTTTCTGGGCAGTACGGTCGGTCGTTGGGCCAACCGCATCGGACACGGACAAGCCCAGCTGAATGGTGAACGCATTCAAGTTGAAGTTAACCTACCTCCGCACCACCTGCATGGCGGCAGTCATGGTTTTTCCTTCAAATTGTGGGAAAGCAGAATTGAACTTGCCGATGATGCAACCCCAACGTTGACCTTCTCTCACTTTTCCCCCGATGGTGAAGGTGGCTTTCCCGGAAATCTGAAGACGACGGTCAAAATCACGCTCACAGATGATGACACCGTGCGGTTCGAGTATCACGCCAGCACCGACGCACCGACTCTTCTGAACTTGACGAATCATGCTTACTTCAACCTCGATGGCGAAACCTCAGGTTCTCTACGCGACCATGAATTTAAACTCGCCAGTCACCAGTACCTTGAAGCCGATGACGATGCGCTGCCTACCGGCCGCGTATTGAACAGCAGCGGCACTGTATTAGATTTCGCAAACTGGACAGATGTACTCACAAAGCTAACCCCACTGTGCGATGAGCAACTTATCCGCGCTGGCGGCATTGATCACTGTTTTTGTTACCCTGATGACCAGCAACTTAAGATACTGGCACAGGCCCGACATACAGGATCAAACACCCAATTAACCTGCCGTTCAACTCTTCCAGGCATGCAGTTCTACACCGGAAATTTTTTGGGGGGCACACCCAAGAGCGACGATACACGCTTCGCAACCCATGGCGCATTCTGTTTTGAACCGGGCTATTGGCCAGACTCGCCAAACCACGAACACTTTCCAGACTGCACAATTAGCCCTGAGAAAGATTTCTCCGCTATAATCGAATACTCGTTTGACTCAATGGAATAAAAATATGTTAAAGCGCTTTGCAATCGTATTATCTCTGATCACTGCAGCCTCCTCATTTTCGTTCGCCGGTGGCAAAGGCGGGACCGAATTGGCTTTAGCAAGTTATGGTGGCCTGGGAGTTGTCGCTTCTCGGGGTATCCCACTGAATATCAAATTTTTGAGCTCTAATGGCATCGGTACCTTTGGTGAAATCGAACTCGGCGCAGGTTTTGGTAATGAACTGGCGTTGGGTGCCGAATTGTCGGGTGGCATCTTGATCGGCGTCGCACAGGGAATCAGCGTCTATGGCAGCCTTGGTCCAGCGATTGGGGTTGGCAATGGTACTAATTTCGGACTTGGTGCGGAAATCGGCTTTAATATTGATGTAAACAGCAGTTCCATCATCATCGAAGCTGGCTCACACCCTTCGGCGGGTTACGTTGCCGTTGGTTTGCGATTCTAAGCAATGAGTAAAATCCTGATCGTCGAAGATTCAGCCTCCATGCGTCAGCTCGCAAGTTTCACGCTAAAAAGCGCAGGTCACGACGTAACGGAAGCAAAGGATGGCGTTGAAGGCTTGGCTATGGCATCAGCAACACAATTCGATGCGATTTTAACCGATAAAAATATGCCCAACAAAAACGGTTTGGACATGGTTAAAGAACTTAGGCAAAAGCCCAATTATCGAAGTACTCCGATCATCATGCTGACAACAGAGTCATCTGATAAAGAAAAACAAGAAGGGAAAGCGGCAGGCCTGACTGGCTGGATGGTGAAACCATTTCAACCGGATAAACTGCTCACCACCTTTAAGCGTATCTTATAAAAAGGGGCTAGAGCCCCTTTTTTTATTTTACCAACAGCGACCAGGCATCTATATCGGTATTCATCGGGTATTCCTCCCCCGTTGTCATTAACACCGTATTCTTGAAACCACCAAAGGCATCCGTTGATGTCCAGTAGAAACCGCTTTCGATCGCCTTCCAGCTTTTATGAACCGCAGGCTCACCACAGTCATACGCAACGATAGACAAAAGCTCAGTCAACGTCGGCAAACGATACCCCTGCCCTACTTTCTTTACATTTGCCGAGGTTTCGTCAAAGGTATACTTGGCACTGTTTCCCGTACATTGACTGCCTTGCCATTCCTGCCCCACATTGCACCTCGACCAGGTTAACCCTGTTTTGGTATCCGACACGGTTCCGTTCGCATTGAAAACCAATCGGTTATTCAGCTCCGAACAGGACTCGGCAGCGATAGCCATTGAACCAGCACCGGCGGCGGCAATAAAAAACAAACCCAAATATCGTTTCTGTGTCATACACCTATTCCATCAATTTTTAAAAAATCACTAGTTACGAACACACCTGTGATTGTTTTTATGGTGTATGTTGCGAAATAGAGTTTGTCCAAAACGGACTTATAAATTTTTCATGATCAAACCATAAGTTTGCGCATCTTTTGCCATTGATTCGGGTAGTCGGATCTTAACATCGTACCCGGCGCCGGGTACTTCCGTCATATCTTTGTTATTTTTTGCATTTTGCACATGTTCTAATGTGAACGTGTGATTGCCATTCGGTGTCATCAGTTCCACAGAATCGCCCACAGCAAACTTATTTTTTGCGCGCAGGTAAATTTCTTCACCATTCCGATCAAATACTTCTGCGACAAATTGCTGATGCACGCCCACCGAGCGGCCCGTTTCATAATTTTGATATTCATCGTGAACGTGTCGGCGGTAAAAACCTTCGGTATAACCGCGGTGTGCCAGATTCTCCAACGTATTCATGAGCCCCTTATCGAAGCTTTCTCCTGCCACCGCATCGTCGATCGCCTTGCGATACGCCTGTGCCGTACGCGCGACATAGTAATGACTCTTTGTACGGCCTTCAATTTTCAGGCTATGTACACCCATCTTGGTCAGACTCTCGACGTGCTGGATAGCGCGCAGATCTTTTGAGTTCATAATGTAAGTGCCATGCTCATCTTCATAGGCTGGCATAAAAGTACCGGGGCGCTGCTCTTCTTCCAAAAGAAAGATTTGATCTGTGGGCGCTCCCTCTCCCAACGTCGGCGCGTCTGAGGCAATCTTGTTTTCTGGTGGCGTCCAGATTTTAGGATCAGTCGGAACAAAATCACCGCTGGCGTCCTCTTTGGCTTCATGCGCGTTGTATTTCCAGCGGCAGGTGTTGGTACAGGTTCCCTGATTTGGATCGCGTTTGTTGATATAACCGCTCAATAAACAACGGCCCGAATAAGCAATACACAATGCGCCGTGAACAAAGGTTTCAATTTCCAGGCCAGGGCAATTCTGCCGAATCTCCGCGATTTCATCGAGTGATAATTCACGGGACAATATTATTCTTTTTATACCCTGACGGTACCAGAATTCCGCTGATGCATAATTCACCACATTGGCCTGTACCGACAAGTGGATTACCTGATCAGGAAAGCGATCACGTACCAGCATGATCAAGCCTGGATCAGACATGATCAATGCATCCGGTTTCATCTCAATCACCGGCTCAATATCACGCATGTAGGTTTTGATTTTTGCGTTGTGCGGTGCAATGTTACTGGCCACATAAAACTGCTTGCCTTGGGCATGCGCTTCATGAATTCCCGTTTCCAGGTTCGCAAGCGTAAAATCGTTATTTCTGACACGCAGAGAATACCGTGGCTGGCCGGCATAAACGGCATCGGCACCGTAAGCAAACGCATAACGCATGTTGCGGAGTGTTCCGGCCGGACTCAATAGTTCAGGTTTGAATGTCATGACGAAGCTTTCACCTTTTTTAAACTCTGCTGTCTTTGCTTGCGGCGTTGCTCCAATTTTTCACGACGACGCTGATCGTTTGTTTTTGCGGCATCTTTTCCGATATGGTGCTCACCCCGACTTCTTGCAATCTGCAGTTGCCGCTGACGCTCCGCGTATCGTTGTCGCTGTCTATCTGAAACCTGATCATGACAATGATGACAGCTGACACCTTCTTTAAAATACTCATGTTGACGATCGGCTGCGGACAGTGGCTTGCGACAGGCATGACACAACTCATAATCACCCACCGCTAACTCATGACCAACAGACACACGATTATCAAACACAAAGCATTCACCATCCCACATTGAGGCGTCCGCTTTTACTTCCTCGAGGTATTTCAGAATGCCACCTTCCAGATGATATACCTCATTAAAGCCCTGCTCTTTCAGATACGCAGTTGATTTTTCGCAGCGAATACCACCGGTACAAAACATAGCCACTTTCTTGTGTTTAGCAGGATCGAGATTTTCTTTTACGTAGTCCGGAAATTCGCGAAAGGTCTCGGTCTTAGGGTTAACGGCGCCTTTGAAACTACCTATCTGGTATTCGTAGTCGTTCCGCGTGTCGATCAACAAAACCTCAGGATCGGAAATCAGTTCGTTCCACTGCGTTGGCTTCACATAGGTGCCGACAACCTCTTTCGGGTCGACACCCTCAACGCCCATGGTGACAATTTCTTTTTTGATTTTGACTTTGGTTCGATAAAACGGCTGACTGTCGTGAAACGACTCTTTTGCTTTAACGCCCGCTAATTGGGGATGTTCTTTAAACCACTGGTAGAGTGCATCGATACTTTGGCGCGTACCTGACACCGTGCCATTGATACCTTCTTCGGCCAAGATTAACGTGCCACGAATATCGTGCTGATCCAGAAATTTTAAAAGGGGGTCGCGCTGTTCAAGCGGATTATCCAAGCGCACAAAGTGATATAGCGCCGATACGACGATAGTGTTCATAGAGACCTCTGCTGGCTGCATCGTAAGTGCAGTGCCGGGACATTTCTACCCCGTCTGAATTTTTAAGGTCGCGAATTTTAACAGAAGGCCGCAGGACTGCAACCGATCGTTTTTTAATCAGATCAAACGATATATTGCTTTAAAAAGGCGAGAATATCCTTCGTAAACTGCTCGGTTGCTTCGGGTCGAACGATATCGCCGGTCACCACGTGATTGTTGTCTGCGGGTTTGGGCGGTATAGCGATCCGATGCTTAATTTTAGAACCCCAGCGTCGAACGGCCGCATCCGTACGACGAGCACTGACAACCTTATCGTCGTCAGCATATAAAAACAGAGTTGGAGTCTCTATTGTCGTTAAATCGGATTTAACAACAGCCTTTACGGTTGCGGCCATGGTATGAATCGCTGAAATGGGATAACGGTATGTCCAATATTTTGCCCCACCCTCGTTAGCCGGTTCCCAGCCATAAGTCTTTCCTGCAATCAAAGGCATCCAATATTTTGCCCATGGCCATAAAAACAACGGCATTGCCCAATGGTAAGGTCGGAAGTTAGGTGACACCATAATCAACGCCGCCAAGTGCGGTTTGACATCGTCCTGTTGCGCCAACCAGGTGGTCAGCGTACCACCGGTGGAAGTCGAGATAACGATAACCTTTTCACCTAGCTGGCGGGCGACAGACCAAGCCTCAGCGAGGTCAAACAACCAATCACTGGGTTTCGCGGCGGCTAATCTTTCGCCATCAATCCCATGCCCAGTTAAGCGTGTTGCGTAGTAGTTAGCGTGAAGAGCTTGGGCAATATTTTCTGGTACGGGTGATATTTCCTGGCGGCATGCCGAATAACCATGAATATAAAGCACACAGAATTTCGTTCGTTTGGGGCGGGATTCAGATGAGAAGGCAATGTGCTTTTCGGCGCCATCAACAACATCAGGGACATACAACTCAGCCTGAGTAATTCGCTCTTTGAGCGCTTTTAAGTCGGCCGCGGTTAAATCCTCAAAATTTTTATCCGTATGCACCCGCTCGGTTCGGTGACTCCAAAACAGCTCTACTTTGGCGCGTGGGCCCATTAAAAAGACAATTACTGCCACGAAAACCAAACTGAATGCGACCAACGCTACTTACCTGTCTTCAAAAAAAGTGAACCTCAAGTATAAATAGCCCACCCGTTTGCAGCAATCCCTAAAGATAAGTCCATCATAAAGCTACCTTTCCACCAAAAAGTGACAATTTTCCACTTTTTGCTTCTTTCATTCATTCTTTTGACACAGAATGCAGTTTTACTTGGACTAATATGTGCTAATAACTCATCGGTGCCGAACATCGAATTGAGAACACTCTTTTTGCGGTATCAAAAGAGCGACATGGACATTTACCGTTAGGAGTCTAACTATGGCGATCAAAAAGAAATTTCTGAAATCCAAACCCGTCTGCAAATGTACCTTTACCCTACCTAAGGATGCTGCCCCAGATGCCGAAAAAGTCACCCTGGTCGGCGACTTTAATGACTGGGCACCTGAAAAACATGTGCTTAAAAAACTGAAATCCGGAGAGTTTAAAATCGATCTCGACTTAGAAACAGGCAAGTCCTATCAATACCGCTTTCTGATCGATGATGAAACCTGGGAAAATGATTGGCAAGCGGACGATTACATACCGGTACCGGAGTTCTCGACAGATAACTCAGTTGTTTGCTGCTGAAGTACGATAAGCATTTTTCGACGTAAACGCCTTTCCGGAGAAACATCGTTTTACTGTTTTGCTATTTTTGAAAAGGCAGCCAAGTCTGCGCTGCCTTTTTAATCCCACCAGCCTGCCAAAAGAATGACCCAGTTGTAAAAAACTCTAAGGGTTATTTGCCGAGCCAACTTAGTGCGCAAATACCCTAAACGCACCATTTTTTTGCATTTTTTATTTGCAGAGACAACCCAAAAGATACTCCGCACCATCAAGATAAGGCCTGACGCACCAGAAAATCGCACCAAGGCGACCAGCTGCACACATTCGGCACGATTCTCGCTACACCCCGTAAGCAATACTTAAAATTCAATTATCTAGCACCAATTTGGTGCCATCTCTAACGGCGGAGGCAAACTTGGACACCATTTCAAGCGCAGTGGAAACCTTAACCACGGGTACCAACACATTATTTATCTTATTAGGCGCCATTATGGTGCTGTTCATGCACGCAGGTTTTGCGTTTCTGGAAGTCGGCACGGTTCGGCACAAGAACCAAGTCAACGCGCTGGTTAAAATCATCACAGACTTTGGCGTTTCGACGATTGCGTATTTCTTTATTGGTTATTGGGTTGCCTACGGGTCGTCTTTTTTTGGCAGTGCGACAGAATTAACGCAAAACAACGGTTATGAGCTCGTTAAATTTTTCTTCCTACTGACCTTTGCGGCCGCTATACCAGCCATTATTTCAGGCGGTATTGCTGAGCGGGCACGCTTTAATCCTTTTCTACTCGCTTCGTTCCTAATAGTTGGGCTAGCCTACCCATTTTTTGAAGGACTCATCTGGAACGGAAACTACGGCTACCAAGCGTGGTTAGAAAATTCGTTTGGCGCGCCATTTCATGATTTTGCCGGTTCTATTGTGGTTCACGCGTTTGGCGGCTGGGTTGCCTTTGCAGCAATCTTGCTATTAGGTTCCCGAAACGGACGATTTCGCAACGGACGTTTGGTGGCCTTCGCCCCTTCCAGCATTCCATTTCTGGCTTTAGGCGCCTGGATCCTCACGGTAGGCTGGTTTGGTTTTAACGTTATGTCTGCGCAGACCATAGATTCCATTTCCGGATTAGTGGCGGTGAACAGCCTGATGGCCATGGTTGGCGGAACGCTGGTCGCTTTATTCGCTGGCAAAAACGATCCAGGCTTCATTCATAACGGCCCGCTCGCGGGATTGGTGGCGGTATGTGCAGGCTCCGACCTGATGCACCCCATCGGCGCGCTCGTCACCGGTGCTATTGCCGGTGGATTATTCGTGTTTGTATTTACCTGGGCACAAAACAACCTCAAAAAATTCGATGACGTACTCGGTGTCTGGCCACTGCACGGTCTGTGCGGTTTGTGGGGTGGTATCGCGGCTGGAATTTTTGGCTTACAGGGGTTAGGAGGTTTAGGTGGCGTTAGCTTTATTTCTCAAGTTATCGGTTCAGTGACCGGTGTATTGGTCGCCGTTATCGGTGGTTTTATAGCCTATGGCTTGATAAAACAGTTCACACCGTTACGTTTGGACCAGGAAGAAGAATATAAAGGTGCAGATTTGTCTATTCACAAAATTGGTTCAACCAGTGTTAGCATGGACGACTAACAAATCAAATCTGTGACACCAAAACTAAAAAAGGCGAACAAATGCTCGCCTTTTTTTGCTCAATGATAATTATTTATCCTTTGATGCATTCATTGCTTCAAACTGCCGCACCAAAAAGTCTTCTGTTGTCTTAAGCTGACTGATAAGTTTGTCATTAAATAAAAACTTCGCTCGCAAACGCTCTTCAAATGCTGCAATGCGCGAGTCAATCAGACTTCTCTCTTCTGTGATAGCGTCCTGATCGTCAATAAGGTTGTCTTCTTTTTCAGTCAATAACCCTGAATTCCCCAAAATACTGTCCAGTAGGGAATCAAACTTCGACATAATTCCTTGCACGTAAGAAACAGACCCACGATCTCCAATCCGGGTACCTGTGACTCTTAACAATAAGCCTGCTGCGTCATCAATGGATCCTACGGCATCTTTACCATTCACACCCGGTGTCGACGTGGTAAAGCCGAAGATATCAATCCCACCTGTGGTAATTTCGCTGACACTGACGGTAGATTCTTTACCTTTACTCACCGAAAAAATCCCGAATGTGTTTGTTGCCGGGTCAAATTGCACGTCCACTGACTTCTTAGCGGCTTTCAACTCGCTGTCTGCGTTAATCTTTGCTTTCAACTCAGCGGCCAGCGTCAAGCCACTGGAGTAGGCCCCAGTCGCCAACGTGATAGTGCCCGATTCGACGCCATCAATTTCGACCTTTAAGGTGTTATTAGTCCCTGTGATAACCGCAGCTGTTGAAAAATCCCAACCTGTTGCACCGAGCAGATAACCATTCGTGGCTGCCTGGCTACCCTCAGAGGCAGTTAAATACTGACCACGACCTGTTGCTTTCACACCATTGATTGTGCCTTCGACGTCTTTACCAGTCGTAACACTCGCTGGCGCGCCATTGCCATCCGCCAAACCAAGTTGGGTAATGGCTGTTAATGAAACATTCGAAAGAGTAACGTCCGTAGAGTTATCAAAGGCAATGACAAAACGTCCATTTCCGCTTTCGTTCTGCTCATAGGTAACCGTCGATTGAGAATCAAACCCGGTATATTGCCCCTTCGATAAACCAAAACCGTCAAATCCATTAATATTGATGGCGCCTGCGGTCAGGCCAAGAGCAGTGGTCGCGTTGGCGTCGGCTGCTGATATCTGAATGGATGCGTCGGCACCAAAAGTGGCTTCAGTTGCTAAACCATTTTTTGAAACAGTTTCAAAATATAACTGATTACTTCCATCTAATTTTGCAACGATATCGCCGGCTGCAAATTCACCACCTCCGTTAGCTGAAAGAAGTGCTGAATCCAGTGCTTGTTGAATGACAGTCAGATTAGACTCGCTATCGTTCGTGCCAAGAGTACCGTCACCTGTCACAGATACATCGATATCTATGCCATCAACTTTTAAGGTAAAGGTCGCAGGAGTCGCTGAGAAGTCAGTACCTGTTGACAGGTCGACAGATCCGGCGCTGGTCGTTGCCCCGATACCATCCCGTTTTATCTCCAATTCTTGGGTACTGCCCGAAGCAACAGTTTTAAGCACTAAACCATTGTTTTCCATACTCGCGGTAATGACACCAGCACCCACAACAGAATCTATGGCGGTTTGAATAGAATCAATGTTATCGACACCGTTTCCGACAACATCTATGGAGTATTCGGTACCATTCAAGTCGATAACAAACTGAGCTGCATCAGTCGTAAAATCGATTGCATTTGAAATATTGCGTGTTCCCCGCTCTGTTAATGCACCTTGTGCACTGGCGGCAATCGTTGGATCGGCATTAATCTGATTCTGGATCTCAAGCGCCAGGTCATCAGCCGTTTCGTAGGTTGCTGCAGTCAGCGTAATCGTGGAACTGTCTACCGTTCCATATCGATTTGTATATGAGATTTCGAACTCTGTGCCCGCGGCAATTGTGACACCACTGTTTGCCACGCTATCTGTCATACCAAGATAGTCGGCCCCGGTTGTGACGGTATTGGCTATCGTCAGAGTCTGAGAACCTGTGGCAGGTTCAGTACGAAACACCAAACGATCGCTGGCATTGAATTCTGCGGTAACAACACCCGCAAGTCCGGCATCATTCAATTCTGACTGAATGTAGGTCAGTACATCTGAACGGTCTCGATCGATCGTAACATTACCATCGGCGTCCAAGACGTCAGACCAGTCTTCATCAAAAGTAATGTTATATGTACCATCGGCACCTGTGCCTGCCAACGTAAGATCGAAATTAACCGGGTTTGCTGAAAAATCAAAACTGTCATCCTCGGTAACTGCCAACACACCAGGAGAAGATGTTGCTGCAAAGGCTGCATCGTTAAGCGTACTGAAATAACTGCCAACGGCCTGTCCGCTTCCCAGCGCCGTCAAACCTAACGTATTAGCAACCATCGTATCCGCAGATACCACGGAAACCTGAGACGTTGAACCAAATTTACTGGATGTAATATCAAAGCGCTGATTGGCCGCATCAAACGCGACAGACACACTTTGACCAACAAAGGTATTATTGATTGAATTTTGCAGCATCAACGCAAGATCGTCGCCACTATTGTAAGAGCCTTGCTCCAAAAACACAGACTTGGTGGTTCCATCTATATTGAATTTAATCTTATCATTAACATCACTGATAACGACATCGGTCGCAAAGTCTAGCGCTTGAGACGATAATCCCTGATACGTTCCCTGCGTCGCAACCTGAGTGACATTTACATCATAGGTACCCGGTTTTGTTTTGGGTCCAACACTTACAACTTTAATCTGAGCGTCGGAAGCGTCTGTATCGGTGGCTAATAAGCCGACGATCGAACGAGCATCTGCTGTCATTGCCGCTTCGAATTTACTGCGATTGAACGCAAGCTTGAAGTTATTGTTTTGATCGGTACTGATTCCCAGCTCAATCAAACTTGAGTATGTTGAGCCGGTTAATCCAGTGATGACTTCCGACAAACCTGAACGTAACTGGCTTTGAACAGATCGCAATACATTGTCACCCAACAAAATACCGCCTATCTCTTCAGCCGGATTGTACTTGCTCAGTTCGTCATAAATTGTTTTATAGTCATTATATTTTTCGATAAAGCCTTCTATTTTATCGGCAATATCAGAAACATCGCGGGCAACGGTTAAAGTTACTGCAGAATCACTCGTTTCGGTCAAGTTAATTGAGACACCTTTAACAACTTGATCCAGCGTGTTTTTTGAACTCGTTACCGAAAGGCCATTGATTCGTAACGCAGCGTCGGAACCCATTTGAGTTTCGGTCATATTATTCGCTGGGTCATTTTGAGCAGCGTTATACGCAAGCGTCTGCAAACCGGCATCGCCGGAAACGGTAATTTCCATTGAAGTTTCTTCGCCCGTTTCTTCACTGGTTAACAATAATCGATAACCCGTACCATCGTAGACTACCGATGCACTGACCCCGAAGTCGGCGTTATTAATGGCATCTCGAATACCACCGAGCGTATTGTTTTCAGTTGTGATTTCGATATCGGTACTGGTTGTGTCTTCGTTCTGCGCAAACGCCAGATAGTTATCGCTTCCATCGTAAGTCGTTGTACCGAACTTGAAGGTTAATGTCCCAGTGCCCACGGTATCGTCAACTGACGTATATTGCTTACTTGCTAGGGAATGCGCTTTGGCGACCTCATCAACTTCAATCCGATACGTACCAGGTTCTGCGGTACTGTTTGTTGTCGCCGTTAATACCGATTCATTGGATGACCGCGCAGAACTGCTCTGGATTGTCGACGCTAATGCTAGGGATGAGATAGACGACTGCATACCTTCAAGCACTGTACGAAGCTCTCCGTAGGCGGAAATCTTCGCCTCAACCCGGGCGGTTTTTCCGTCAAGGCGGAGATCACTTGCCGCTCTCTCAGCAGCCACCAGTTGATCAACCAACTCTGAAGTCAGCAATCCTGAGCCTACACCTAACGATTGAATACCCGCCATGTTCGCACCTAAGTTATTTCTAACACTATATCAAAGCAATGTTTGCGCCAGTGCCTATAAGATAGACCAACCGCTAAACTTTATATCGGCGGAATACCCAAAAACTTTAGGGATGTTGAACTGCAAGCTGCAAGTAACCAGCGTTAGTCTTGCAAATGTATCAAAGGAGTTAGCGGAACCTTGTGAACCTAGAGGTGCAAAAACGCTCCAAAAGGTTTCGCTCAGAACTATCTTTTTGAGTTACCAGACGTCAAAAGCTGTAGGTTTAGGGAACAAACTAACAGGTCGTATTTATCGCTACCGTTTATTTTTTACCGAGCGAATGAGATGAAGTGGCGGCTGCCCCAAAGTCCGATTGGTTAACATTACTCTTGGCTAAACTACAGAGATCAATACTCAATTCTGGACTGGGAGAAACTTCGGTTACATTGGCTCCGAATTAGGCACACGATGACAAGCGATATCAACGATATTTGTGCAATGCATATCGGTCTGCACCGAAGCCTCGAATAGTCAGGCTGATTGCTTTTTATCGCATGTGATTAGCTTAATACTCTCATCTCAAAAAAAAACCGCCCGAAGGCGGTTTTTCTATCAGACCTGTGCACTAAACAACATAAGTGGCTCTTCCTGATTCAACCTCTTCGCTAACTCTAAGGCTTCCTCGTTGGGTATTTGACGTATCAACTCTTCAGAGTGTTTGTCATAGACCCGAACCACGGTCTCTCCTGAATCATCGTCTATCTGAAATTCAAGTTTTCGTTGTGTGTTTTGTACATAATCGTTCAGTTTAGCAACGGCTTGCTCTACCTCACTATTATTTGCTTCTTGATCTTGTGCTTTTTCCAGCAACGAGCCAATAGGCGTGTTTTCGGTCTTGCGAGCTTCTGCCTGTGAAACCGTTGATACCAATGTTTTTCCAGTATCGTTTTCGTTTGCTTTAACAGCATCGCGAACCGGTGCGGAAGCTTTAGCATTCAGCTGTGGCTGCATACTAATTTCATTCATAAACACCTCCGTTCACCATTCAGTTATTCTCATTAAGAGAAACCTTTCGGTCAAGCCGCTAAGCGGCTCGACCGATTGAGGTTATTAACCGAGTAGTGACAACACCTGCTGTGGTCGCTGATTGGCCTGAGCCAAGATCGAGATACCAGCCTGCTGCAGTACCTGAGTTCGTGACAGTTCCGCAGTTTCTGCTGCAAAATCCGCATCTCGAATTCGAGAGTTCGCAGCTGCCAGGTTTTCAGATGTAATCTGAAGGTTGGCAGTTGTGGACTCGAATCGGTTCTGCAATGCACCTAACTCGGCACGCTGACTAGATACGGTCTTCAGCGCGTTATCGATTGCTGAAATTGCATCCTGAGCACCCTGGAAGGTCGAAATATCGATATCCTTCAAGAACGTACCGTCCGATGCACCGCCATATGCACCCTCTTGGAAGCCCAGTGCAGCCAACTCATCAACACCTTCAGTACCCAGAGCAACGGTGAACTCGCCTGCGGACTCAAGAGTTATTGTTCCGTAAGTTGTTTCATATGTTGCGCTCTCAGCGCTAATGCCATTGTTGGCAGCAGCTGGGGAATCACCAAAGGTTGACTCGCCAATACCATTTACATTGGCATCCATACCAAACATGGCACCGATGGAAGCGTCTGCACCAGAACGGTCATCAATAGCGATTGACACGTTACGACCATCCGCCGCAGACATGGTTAATGACACACCATTATCCACCGCTGTCACACCAGTCTTACCGGAGATACCATTGATCAGGTCGAGTGCATCGGCCTTTGCTCGGTCGGTATCGATAGCGCCCGCACCGTCATCTTGTAACGTTACGACACCAGCTGAATATCCGTTGATGAAGATTTCTGCTGTATCACCGATAGCGAACTGTCCAACGGTTGGAGATGAACCAGTAATCGCTGATCCGTCACCGCCCACCACTTCGGTCGCGTTTACTTTAGCGCTCACACCTGTCTCATCCGCAACTTCATTAATAGAAGCGGCTACGGCAATAGCAGACAACTCTTTAGAGCTTGACAAAATCCGGGTACCGTCGGACGCGTATTCTGCGCTGGCGGTATCTTCACCTACCTTCGCTGCACCGATGGATACACCGTTAATCAGAATATCGCCATCGTCTAAACCGTTTACACCACTATATGTGCTGTTCACTGCATTACCGGTATACAGATCACCTGATGATTCAGGATCTGAAATACTCAGACTAACAGCCTGCGTGCCAGTCGCTGCGTACGCCAATGTACCAGAGAGTTGTTGCTCAACACCTCCCACGATATCCCCACTGGTCAACTCAAGTGCCCGACCCTCTGCATCTGTTTGCATAGTGACTTCGTTACCAGAGAAGTTACGAATGGTCAGCGTCATTTCAGTACCGGCAGCGTTAAGCGTTGCGCTGACATCCATGTTTTCACCGCTGAAGTCAGTCGTATTAATGCTCTCAGCAATATCGGCAATGGTCACACTACCGCTGCTGTCCTGATCACTAATAGCAACCGCAATACCAGATGTGGCTCCCAAGGCATCCGAACTGATGTATAGCGAATCCCCAACTTCCAGATTGGTGTTATCAAAGGTGAGACTGATCTCTTCCCAAGCGTTAACGTCATCGTAAGTTGAGTTAATTGTGCTCGCGAGTTCCGCTACGGTTGAATCCGTTGCAATAGTGGTATCTGCCTGAGCGACACCGTCAACGGTAACACTTACAACGTTTTTGGTTGTCGTAGACAATTGCTGCGAGCCAGTAGAAGTTGCATCGCTAGAAACACCTACGAAGAAATCGTTCGATGCTGTAGATCCAGCAGTACCTTCCATTGCTTGAATGGTTAATGGGACCCCGGCAGTAGATACAAATGCGATCGCACCCATGATTACGTGCACGTCTGCAGGAGCACTGACTGACATATCCAAGCCCGCATTACCCAGTGCTGTTACGCCTGACCCTTGCGCCACTGTGCCTGTAATGGAGCCCGTGCCGTTAACAGAAGATCCAACACCCAAGGTAACAGTACCGGCGGTTCCACGGTTATCAATCTTAACCGTTAAGGAGTTACCGGACATATTCAATTCTGCGGTTAAGGTGATATTTGCACCATAAGTCGCATTATTCAACGCATCAGACAAATACTGTAATCGCTCGGTTTGTGTATCGTAGTTCGCACCAGAAACGTCGGGCAAATTAATAGTCTGCCCAGCGATGTACAGCTGGTTACCACCCGTAACGGCTGAATAATCCTGGATTGTAAACTCAACACGTTCAAATGCGTCAACACCTGCAATAGCATCCAGACCATCGATAGCTGAGGTCATAGTACCGCCAGCACCCATGGAGAAAATGCCTGCTGAGCCGCCAGCAGAAGTCACGCGGAAAGTAATCGCACTTTGAGCCGTCTGACCCGCCGCTGATGCCGCTGATGCAAAGACTGCATTCTGCAAGTCAGAACCGGCACCCAGAATGGTCGCCACGTCTCCGCTATCGGCGATAGTATTAGTCAAGCTACCGCCAGCAGACGCAAGACTGCTGGACGTCACAGTACTGGTTTGAACCTGGTTAACGCTGGTAGCGACACCTCGTTCATAAGTCCCCGCGGTCAAACCAGCATTTGCCAGGTCCCCTCGTCCAGTGCCATTACCACCAGTAATTTCGATACTGCCAACATCGGGGTCGGCAACCAAGGTGAAGCCACCGGTCTTGGTAATGCTATAGACATTTTCGCCGCCGGCACCGTCAACATCGGTTAAGCCTCCAGTCAAACCAGACGCAGCAAGGAATGCTTCGGTTGCCGCAGCTCGCTCAGCGTCTGTTGTTGTTGAACCGTATCCACTCAAATCACCCGTATCAAGCGACAATTGAATGTTACGACCATCTGCGGCCACCAACTGAACACCACCGGCATCAGTGTTGGTATTAATTGCCATAACACCGGTCTGATCAGAAACCGCGTTAATTGCTTCGATAACACCCGCACGAGTCTGTGCCGTGTCGCTGGACGTAGAAAGGTTAATTTCAACGCCATTCAATTCAATCTTAGCCGTACCAGCAGTAGCCGACATTTCTGAACCAGAAGCGACGTTTTTATCGACGTAAGCCGTTACACCAGTTTCGTCACTGACTTCGTTGATGGCGGCAGCTTTTGCGATGGCGGAAGCGCCTGCCAAACTGGTTGATGCAGTATCTGAACCTGCTTTTGAGGCTGAAATAGCGACGCCGTTAATGGTTAAGTCACCGTTGGCAATCGCCTGGTTTGTGCCGATTGCACTAACACCCGCGGTTGCGGATGAACCCAGCTTCTCGGCAGTCAGTTCTGAGATTTTCACATCTACAGTCTGGCCCGCGTCGGCACCAATTTGGAAGGTGCCTTGGAAGGTACCATCCAGAAGATTTCGGCCGTTAAAGTTCGTCTCAGAGGCTGTACGAGATACTTCAGACAGCAACTGGGTAACTTCCTGTTGCAATGCAACCCGGTCGTCATCAGAGTTCGTTGCGTTAGAGGACTGAACCGCCAACTCACGAATACGCTGCAGGTTTTCGGTCATCGCACCCAGTGCACCTTCAGCTGTCTGTGCTAACGAGATACCGTCACCCGCATTTCGTATAGCGACATTAAGGCCTTTTACCTGGGATTCGAACTTAGTGGAAATAGCCAAACCGGCTGCATCGTCTTTCGCGCTGTTAATCCGCAAACCAGATGACAAACGCTCAAGAGCCGTACTGTTAGCGCTTTGTGAACTGTTTAAGTTACGCTGCGCCGTCAGGGAGGCAATATTGGTATTAATAATTTGAGGCATGATTTTCATCTCCTTCGCTGGATTTCAGTAGCGCCCTATTGCGATCTGATAACAGCGATTTGCTCATCTACGAACCTTATGTCGGCCGCACTCATACAACCTTTAGATTTTTTTTTTAGTTTTTGACTATTCTTTGCTTACCACGTCATAAATAGACCACGGTGGGTTGGTAGCCAATATAGGCAAGCGAAAAGACAAAAGGCCCATATTTTGCTTTATGTAACAGGAAGATGAGATTTAGGCGGAAAAATGACGCAAAATAACAATAGAATAAATACCAAGCTGCAACGTGCGGAAGAGAAATATCAGCGAAATCTCCAGCTCTTTAAGGAAAGAGCCCCGGCTTTGTACCAGCAGATTTCAAAGTCAGCGCGGCCTCGCCTTTCTGTCGACCCTGAATCTCTAGAAATATGCCGTTTAACTGCGGATGGGCGTCAAATATATGGCACCACGCCAGTTAATCACGCGGTAAAGGAAGTCGAGTTCTTCCAAAAAGTGATGAGTGGTAAAATATATGCTCCGAAACCTTCTAATCTTGATCTTACCTTTTTAATTAAAGAAAAAGCTTTTTACGCAACAGCTAAAAAATATGCTGAATTCATCGGCAGCAGGCCGGAGAAAAGGAACAATTTATTACCTGCAAACCTTGACTTGGTTGTATTTGGAATAGGATTGGGCTTGCACTGTGAAATGCTGGTCAACAGCCGCCAATTCACTAACATTACCATTATTGAGAACGACATCGTAAACCTGATTGCAAGCATGTACGTTGTTGACTGGAACGCTATGTTGGCGGGCTTGGATGATAAATCCACTATCACTTTCCATATACACCAGGGTGAAGGTCACGATGCACAGTTTGAAAAGTCTCTTAGAGAGCACTTTTTAAGGCTCTATCCTTCGATTGGCGTTTCAACGCTGATTTATAACCACGAGCCATTTGCTCGCGAATACGATAAAGCAAAGCACATAATCGAAGAATACGCATCACACGTTAAAGTGTCCTCTGAGATGATAGGGCCTGAAGCCCAGCGACTATTCAATGCTAACGAAAATATTCTTCGCAATTTCCCGGCGATTAACTTCGAAAAAACCCGAGCATCTCATGATCGGATACTGGCTATTGTCGGTGCGGGTCCGTCTCTTGACAACTACGCGCCAATCATCAAAGAACAACGTGATAAATTCTATTTGATATCCGCGGGAAGCGGCTTGTCTTCCCTGGTAAGGATGGGTATCAAACCGGATCTCCATTTCGAATTGGAATTTCAACACCTGGCCACCTCACTGCTGACCCATCTAAATCAGGAAATTGATTTAAAAGAACTCGACCTCATTTGTACGTATGAAGCACACCCAGGATTCACAGGTTTATTCAGAAAAACGTACATGTTTATTCCTGAATCTTCAGAGCTCCAACCGACTATTGGAAACTCTCATACTTTGCGAAGAGGCGGTATAACCTGTACCAATGGAGCCACAGCCTTCGCTTCCACAGTTTCAAATCACGACATATACCTCATCGGCTTAGACTTTGCGCATACCGGAGGCGCGCATCACTCCAAAACCAACATATCGAATGATGAAACGTTACCTGACAATCTAATGAGGCTCAAAACGGTTTCTGAATCAAGGTCTGCAAATATAAAATTAAAGGACACCAGTGGTGGAGAAGTTTTCACTTCAGTGGGGCTTAATTCGGCTAGAATTACTATGGAAACATTGTTAACGGCAATTCCAAATAAAGTGTACAACTGTTCCAAAGGTGCACATATAGAAGGAACTGAGTATGTATCTGAACACAGTTTGCAAGACACAATTTTAAAACTACCGGATGTACCTGACTCGGATAGCACAATTGCCTTCGAATGTGACAGCATTGACATTGAAAGCGTCGTTCAGAGAACGAAGGATGTGTTGGAATCTTCATTAAATATAGCTGAAGAAATTTACCAGACAGTCTCCACATTCGAAAACAATGCCAAAAACAATGCCATCAAAGTCCGCGAAATATTCAACTCTATTGGCTACAAAGTAGGAGGCGATATCGGAAAATACAGAAATGCAATGAGTGTTTCCAAGTACCCTCTCTATCAACTTTTTGTCGTAAGCAACTTTACCAGTGATGATTACCAAAAGGAATTAGTGAATACTTGGCTAACAGACTATCGAAACTACTTAGAATTTCTAAAACCGCTTTTCTTCAATATGATCGAAAATAGAAACTTCGTTACAGATAAAGACTGGATGTTCTGACAACTATACAAGAGACCACATTATGGCAGGTACTGAACAGGAAAAATTTTGGACAAGCAATTTCGCAGAGGGCTATATCGAACGAAATCAAGACTATGCTTCAGATATACCTTCTCGAATTAAATTTTTTGGTGACATTCTACAACGAACGAACTTGGTTTCCAGTGTCACTGAATTCGGAGCCAATATTGGCTTAAACATTCATGCCATTAAAAAAACAAAAGCGAATCTGGTCTTGAATGCCATTGAAATCAACCCAGAAGCATGCCTGCACTTAACAGGTATCGATGGTCTAAATGTGATTAACAAAAGCATTTTGGATTTAGATAAGAAAGATATTCCCAATGCAGATTTAACATTTACTTCCGGTGTCCTTATTCATATCAACCCCGAGCATCTCAATACTGTCTACGATGCGTTATACAACTTTAGCAATCGCTATATTCTCGTTTCAGAGTACTACAACCCCACACCGGTCATGATCCCATATCATGGCAAGGATGACATGTTGTTTAAACGTGACTTTGCTGGTGAAATTCTTGATCGGTTTCAAGATCTGGTTCTGATAGATTATGGTTTTAAATACCGACGTGACAATAATTTCCCTCTGGGCGATGTCACCTGGTTTCTAATGGAAAAACGCCGCTGACTGCGGCGTACCCATTCATACGCCTTTCACACCAAACTGACTCATATAATCAGGCAATTCGTCTTTTGAAAAACTACTCACTTTTTTGCCAAAACTCGCCGCCATCGGCAATACCATCGACAGGTAGCCAATTACCCACTTTGATTCAGACAGATCTTGCGCTAAGGATGCTTCTGAAATAACCACGGTTTTGAATCGATTCCGTAACCACTTTAATTGCAGCTTTCCAAAATCGTCCAGCCCACTCGGATGCGGTCTAAAGCGTATTGTCTCAGAGTCACCTTGCAGAGCCAGGCAGCTTTCAAATCTTTGCAGCAGGCTCTCTTGTTTTTTTAACGAGCCCCTAACGGGTTCGTGAACCACTAGGATAGTTTTTTCTGTGGCCAAGGAAAGTTCACGACGAACCGAAGACCAATAATAGTTCCCGACAATTTTAACGGGCAATGCATTAAATTCCGTGCAGCGTCTAGCCTCACTTCGTGCCAACTCGTCCGCACACCAAATACCATCTGGCAAAACTAACGTATCAAGGGCTTTGAATCGGGCTACGTAGTTCACCCAATGGTCTAAATATGCGTATACCTTTACGCCCAACGTCTTTGCTTCTGCAATACAATCCAGTTCGAAGCTGCTTTGCCAACCGGTGCCGGTTAACACGGCGTCAACTTCTCGAATATCGTTATTAGATTTAAATTGGTTATTAAAAATCTTTATTGCTGGTCCAAAAACACGTTGCTCTACATTGATATGCTTAGCCGCATTGATCGCCCAATGGTACAACAGGTTTGCTCCACCCGCGTCGTGTGCACAGACCAATACCGTCCGTCTATTTGGTTGCATTTTTTCCATAGAGAGCGACATCCCGAAACTCACCTTCATGCCAAAGAGCCTGATTTAAAGTTCCTTCTCGCGTAAAACCAAGCTTTTCCGCTAATCGAATCATCCCGTGATTGACAGTCAAACACCCTAAGGTAAACCGACGAATCGCCAAGTACTTTTGAGCATGTTGCATCAAAGTTTCGGCAGCTTCGTATGCGATTCCTTGCCCCCATAATGCCTTGTCCCCGAACAAAAACGCGAGTTCGGCGCTGCGATTAAAGTGATCGATCTGCTGCAAACTAATATTGCCTACGTGACTATGTGTGGCCAACCAAAACACAGCGAGTACCAAGCGCGATTTATCATTTTTTAGACTACTCACAAAGGCACTGACTGCATCCGAACTGGAAGGCAGCCGAAAATGGCTGTTGTATTGATTCACTTCAGCATCAAGAAACCAACTGGGATAGGGCCCGTTTAACTCTTGAGAAGATAAGGGGCGTAGGCCCAGCCGCGTTGTTGTATATAGATACTCCGGCTCACTCATGTTGCACCTCAGCTGACAATTCTTGATAAGCAGCGATCATCTGGTTTGCAATCCAAGTGCATTCGTCTTCATTCAGGTCGAACATGCTTATCAACAAGCCTATAAACGTTTTGGTATGCAATGTCTCGGCTATAGGGAATTGTCCGATATCATAGTGATAATGGTCTGGTTCGCTGTGCGCCCAAGGAAAAGGACCAAACGCTATCTTTTGTTGGTACATTGGTAACCGATGAATATTGACATAACCGCAGACGATACCTGGCACTCCTCGTTCACGAAGTTTTTCTGCGAGTTGAGAATTAGTAATTCGATCATCCGTTAGCCGGAAAGGTAACACATAATAGGCATGTTCCCCTGGCTTGCCGACGGGAGTGGTGACCAACCAAGACTCACCCGCCAGTGTCTCGATAATACGACTGGCTTTCTTTTGATTTTGTTGCAGCAACATTGGAAGCTTTTTAAGCTGCTCCCGCCCTATTGCTGCTTCCATCTCACCCAGCCTAAAATTAAAGCCCACCATATTGGTAAGATCATCTATAGGGCTTCCAGATACCGCACTTTCAGCATGATTACGAATCAATCGCATTTTCATGGCAATATCGTCCCGATGACATATACAAAAACCACCCTCCCCAGTATGGATGTGTTTATGGTAGTTCAGACTAAATCCACCGACATCCCCCCACGTCCCCAGAAACTTTCCGTCCAATTGGATACCCGGAGCCTGTGCAACATCTTCGATTAAAAACAAATGATGCTGATCAGCCAGTGCTCTTAGCTCATCTAACCGAGCGCCATGGCCGAATATATCTGCGACGATAATACCTTTGGTTTTTCTTGTTATTTTTTCGACAATCCTATTTGGATCTATCCCATAAAAATCTGGTTCTATATCCACGAAAACCGGAATGCCACCCCAAATTAAAATTGCTGTCGCGGTGGCACTCATCGACCATGGAGTCACCAGAATTTCATCTCCAGGCTGAACTCCCATAGCCCCCATAGCCGCGATTAGTCCTGAAGTGAGGGAATTAAACACCACTGCATGGGGTACCCCGAAGTATTCCGCGAGCTCATGCTCAAACGCATTTACTTCAACACCGCCATTAAAGTCTTCATGCCAGGCCCCGATATATTTGGACAGAACCCCACTGTCCAACACTCTATTAACGGCGGCTTTCTCTTCAGCACCAATCGGATTGTATCTATTCCAATGTTTCATAGCGGAACCTGCTCCAGTACTTTATGTATAATTCGCTGTGCTTTAACGGTCAGTTTAAAACTGTCTTCGCGGGCACCATGAATACACTTAACTACTTGATGAATGACATTTTCTTGGTAATTTGCCAAACGATTAGACAGAAAGATTTCCGGTGTATTCTTCCGTTTAATGACCACGACCCGCCCTCCATCTTTGAAATTGAGACGACCGTCCGATGACAAAACAGTCAGTTCATTTTTCGTGTCTGTTTCACAAGGTTGAAACCGAGCTGTTCCTTGTGGAAAAGAAAATAAAACTGTTGGTTTTGTAACGTCGTATTTTTCCACATTAATTTCTGTAACGTCGCCATACACTTTTAACAACAGCGCCAAAAAGTGTATGCCGTTGTGAATCAAGGCTTTGCTATACGTCACCGTCACATTGAAAGTACTCGTTATTTGGGACAATAAGCTCAACGATAACGGATCAAAATTACGGATAACATTCGCCATCATATGTATCGAAGTTGCCTTAAGTAGACCTTCCACCTTGTTCAGTTGGGCGACTGTCGAGGAAATTGGTTTTTCAACCAGAACTACCTTAGGATTTTGGTCGACAGCCCATTTAATGTGTTCAAAATGGTATTCTGTGTTGCTGGCTATGATGACAGCATCAATTTCTCCTGGTGCATTGAACGCGTTCAAAGACGCAAGTCCCTTGAAGCCATAGGTCGATGTTGCCAGTTTTCGGCGATTCTCATCAGGGTCTATTGTCAACACCTCAGCGCCTATTAAGGCAAGAGCCTTAGCGTGTGTTTGCACACAATCAGGCTTGTCCACATCATACATCAGACCAATATTACCAAGTCCGATCAAAATAGCTTTCATGATAGTTTTCCGGATGCTTTAAGCACTTGAAACTGGATTTCAGCCACCTCCCAATCTTCTGGCGTGTCTATATCCACCACACGGTAACGCGGTAAAACCACGGCCATAGACCGATTACCAAAGAAGTTCATTTTCTGAGCAAAGGCCTCAACCCGCCCCCAATAAAATTGCCCGGCGTCATGAAAAATGGGTTCCAGATCTTGTGAGCGTTTCAACATGTTTTCTGGAAAACACGGCGTGACAAAACCATTATTTTGACGAACACTGCGTTGAATCGGAAATGGAAATTCGGTAATTGAATAAACATAATCGGCTTCCTGATGTTGACTTAATAAGTCATAACCTTGTTGCAAATCACCGACTTCAACAAAGGGAGCGGTAGCGTATAGACAACACATGACCTCCGATGAAACATCATTGGTCTGAATCCAACGAGCCGCGTGTTGTAATAGGTCAAAAGTATTAGCATGATCATCGGCCAACTCTGCAGGGCGCATAAAGGGGACTTCCGCCCCAAAACTAATGGCAACCTCGGCAATTTCTGAATCATCCGTACTGACTACGACACGGTTAAACAGGCCACTCGCTAGTGCATTCTCTATTGAATACCCAATCAAAGCTTTACCATGAAATGGTTTAATATTCTTTTTTGGTATTCGCTTTGACCCACCGCGGGCGGGAATAATACAAACAGTCATCAAAAGTATTCCTCTAACACTTTTACCACTTCATCCTGCTCAGCATTCGTCATCCGAGGAAACAGTGGCAACGAAATTATCTGCCGATAAAAGGCTTCGCAGCGTGGCCAATATTGCGAGGACTGCGCATGGTATGGCTGCTGATAAATAGGGATATAGTGAACCTGACAACCAATGTTGTGTTGACGTAACCAATAAAACAAGGGTCTGCGGTGGTCAGGCGACACTTTAATTACCGCAAGATGGTAACTGCAAAGACGTTGCTCATCGACAGTTAACCATTCTATTGGTAGCTTCTCGGTCATTCTCTGGTAGCGCGTAATCAGTTGATTACGACGCTCTACCCAATCCGCCAACTTTGTTAACTGTGAAATACCGAGGGCGGCTTGTATATCCGTCATGCGATAATTAAACCCTAAGCTATGTTGTTCATACCACCAAGGGTCAGCTTCGGTTTTGTTGAACTCATCTGCCGATTTAGTAATTCCATGCGACACCAATAACCGCGCCTTTTGCTCCAACTTTTGATCATTCGTACACAGACAACCGCCTTCGCCGGTCGTGATCATCTTAACCGGATGGAAACTGAAAACAGTGATTTCAGAATATGAACAATCACCGACGATAGTTTCACCGTATCGTGCTCCCAACGCATGAGAAGCATCCTCAATAACCGAGATTCCATAGCTGCGTGCCAACTGGGAAATCTCTCTCATATCACATGGCGCTCCTGCAAAGTGCACAGGAATAATGACTTTGGGCAACCGGTTTTGCGGCTTCGCCAACGCTAATTTTTGTTGCAGTGCATCGACAGACATGTTCCCGGTAGACGGTTCTATGTCGACAAAATCTACCGATGCACCACAATACAAAGCGCAATTAGCGGACGCCACAAAAGTCAAGGGTGACGTCCATACCAGATCGCCCGGACCAACTTCCAGCGCCAAACAGGCCACATGCAATGCCGAGGTTGCACTGTTGGTCACAACCGCGGCTCGACATTGAACCGCCGCAGCCAGCTTTTGCTCGAATTTCGGGGTTTGTGGTCCTTGAGTTAAAAAATCAGACCGCAATACCTCTACGACTGCGTCTATATCCTGATCGTTCAGCCATTGGCTGCCGTATGGAATCATTCCACTAACTCCCATGTCAGCGCTGTACCGGGTTCGGCATCTACTTTAAAACGCTTGCCGATCAACTGTTGATAATATTTAGGCGCTAACCCGAAACCAGGACGGATACGTCGAATGTTTTTTTCACTGATCAACTCCCCTTTCTTTACCGACGCCGAGACATATATGGAACGACGGAATTTCAGATTTCCCTGCTCGGCCGGTTTCAACTGAAAACTAGCTCTCCCCATACTTGCATGAACTTGCTTCACCAGTGTTGTCAGCTCCGACAGTTCATTGGGTTCCAAGCTGAAAGAAGCGTCTGGCCCGCCCATGCTCCGATCCGTAATAACATGTTTTTCAATCACGCAGGCACCTAACGCAACCGCAGCGCAGGCTGCAGCAGGGGATAGAGTATGATCGGATAAACCGGGGGTTACCTCAGGCCACAACCGCTGAATTTCAGTCAGCGTTTTAACATTCGCTTGGTCGACGGGTGTGGGATACCCACTGATACAATGTAAAACACAGAGTGCGGACGTACCCGCGTCTCGCAACGTGGAAATGGCCTCGCTGATTTCAGTTTGATTGGCCAGACCCGTCGACAAAATAACTGGCTTTCCAGTTCGACCAATCGCTTGCAATAATGGAATATCGATAGCCTCAAAAGAAGCCACCTTGTAGGCTGGTGTTTGTAATGACTCGAGTAATTCAATGGCTGTTTCGTCGAAAGGTGTACTAAATAAAGTAATGCCGATTTCACGCGCATAGCGGAACAACTCAGCGTGCCATTCATAGGGTGTATGAGCATCTTTGTACAGTTCATAAAGACTGTATCCATCCCAGAGACCACCCTCAATCATAAACTCGCCACGGGCAATATCCAGCGTCATGGTATCTGCGGTATAGGTCTGAATTTTAACGGCATCCGCACCACATTCTTTTGCCATCTTAATCGTTGCTTTTGCGATGTCGATATTGCCACCGTGGTTTGCAGAAACCTCTGCTATAACATAAGGCGGATGATCAAGCCCTATCCACCGGTCATCAATTTTAAAGTCGTTCATAAGTGATCTTCTTTAGCTGGCAACTCAGGCCAATAGAACCAGTTGTTTTTTTCCTTGAACCCGACACGCTCAAATAAACGTCGGGAAGCGGTGTTCTCAGGCATCACATATCCGGCTAATAACGGCGATTGCTCTTGAGCAAAACGTAATAATGCGTTCCCGATGCCCATGGCATGGAACTCTGGGTGAACAAGCAGGGATATTTCGCGAAAATCCGCCGCACCAGGAGCACTCAATCGTAACCACGCGACTGGTCTTTCTTGAAAATGGACCAACCAACCAGACTCTGCATTGTTGCTCAAAAATGACGCACACCAAGATTCGTGCTCAGCGAAAGTTGGAATTTGTGGATTCCTGGAAAATCTCCGAACACCCGGCACGCTTTGCAGGCTATAAAGCGAGTGAATGTGTTCTTGAGAAAAGGGTATAAACTGAAGGTTCTGATGAACACAAAACCTCTTTGGAATAATCGCTTGCCAGACTCGGTTTGCGCCATAAACATCCAAATGCTCCGACGATATTTGAGAGCCTTTGCGCAAGGAATGCAAAGCCTGCATCCATTGCGTAGTTGTTGTTTCTGGCAACCCTGGTTGTGCCCATATTCCAGGAAATTTGGAAGCATAACGAAAATTATCGGCCTGATTATCAGCAGCCTGAAAAACAATCGATGGTAAGCCAACGGCCTGCCGTTCCCAGACGGACACACCAGCGGCACCTATCGCACAGTCAACGGACAGATATAGTAAAGCCACATCCGCGCAGTGTTCCAGAACATCAACAGTCAGATCCTGGCGTTGCCAAAAATCAAGCAAATCTCGCTCACCCTGCAACCAGACGATTGTCCCGGTCAAGTTTGCGTCGGCGTGTAACGCCTGTAACACAGGTACATCGTAGGAATTTCGATCGGCCCCACCAAACTGAATTAGTATCTTTTTTAGACCAGGTTGCCGCGATGCAATTCTCTGTTGCCTGAATTCGGACCGCAGCAATAAATACCTCAGACCCAACAGGCAGCGCTCCTCATTCAGCGCATAGTCTAAAGAGCGCCGTCCCGGGAAGTAATCGATAAGCCAGACAGCCGGATCGTGTGTTCTGCAAATATCGTCAATCACTGCTACAGGGCATTGATTAAGGAGTTCACGCTCCCATTGCTGAGCCAATTCATAATGATCCAACCACACAACCGTTGGTTTGTGTGTCGCTGTGCACATTTCGAGGCTTTGGTTTGCGTCGTCTTGTTCCGTTTCCGATAATGCAATTAAATGGCGCCAAGTCAGCGCTGAGTGCTCGATGGGTAGATGCGGTAACGGATCATCCGTCACTACAACAACTTGCCACCCGTCGCGAAGTGCGCATTCGATAATAGACAAACTACGATATACATGACCAGCACCACTGGAGGCAGAAAAGGAAAGTCTGGCAAGTAAAACTGGCGTGGTCATACAGTCCCCAATTAAATTCCAGCCTCTTTGTTCATAGTCAGAATACCTTCAACATCCAGGAAGTCTTTGTTCGTTCCCGACTCATAACAGAATTCCGCGTCAACCGGAACTCCCTTCTCGGCCAAAAGATTGTGTGCGTAATCGACGGTTTGATCTGTAAATCGGATCGAGGGGGTAATGACATAATGATCGGAAAATTCAAACGTGCGGTAAGCGTCGTCTCTTGTCACCATCATTTCGTGTAGCTTTTCACCTGGTCGAATGCCCACAATCTTCTGAGGAATATCAGGCGCGATCGCGGTCGCCAAGTCGGTAATTCGGATAGACGGTATTTTAGGCACATAGATTTCACCGCCATACATTCTATAAAACCCTTTTAACACTAAGTCGACCCCATCTTGTAACGTAATCCAGAATCGGGTCATTCGATCGTCGGTAACCGGTATTTCGGCGGCGCCATCGGCTACCAACTTTTTAAAAAAAGGAACCACCGAACCTCGTGAACCAACAACGTTGCCATAACGAACCACTGAAAATCTCGGCTGACCACTGCCCACCATGTTGTTGGCAGCAACGAAGAGTTTGTCCGAGGCCAGTTTCGTAGCGCCGTACAGATTGATCGGCGCAGCTGCCTTGTCAGTCGACAAAGCAATGACTTTGCGAACATCATTTTTAATGGCCGCATGAATAACATTCTCAGCGCCATTGATATTCGTACGGATGCATTCTGTCGGATTGTATTCCGCTGCTGGAACCTGTTTCATCGCAGCTGCATGAATGACAAAGTCGACACCATTCATCGCCTGTACCATGCGATCACGATCGCGCACATCACCTATAAAATATCGCATGCAAGGCTCGTCGAAAACCTGCTGCATTTCGAATTGCTTTAACTCATCTCGAGAATAGATAATGATTTTACGAGGCTTATAACGCTGCAATAGGGTTTCGGTGTATTTTTTACCAAACGACCCGGTGCCGCCGGTAATTAATATGGTTTGGCCGTCAAACATTCTGCTTACCTCTGTTTTTTTTAATTAAATGCAAGCAATGCGCCAACTTAAACACAACTTATTACATTCAGTTACATAAAGGTAGCTGATTCCACGTGCCTTGCAAGGTACAGGCCCTAACCCGGAAATTTCACCATATTTCTGTATCGCTGCGTCACCATGACATCCGGACAAATAAACGGTGGCATCAATCATATGACCGCATTTCGCAGGGTTAGCGTTTGAATTTTTCTTGGATTTTCTGAGCAGATACCTTGGGTTGGCCTTTTCCCAACTTAGATTTCAAGCTTTTTTGATGTTCCAACAACAATTGTCGGTTTTCAGCAAGCACGGTTTCCCACTTGATCATATAGCGTTCAAACTCAACCAGGAATTCTGGGTTAGGTTCAGTTTGAGACAGGGTTTCGCTGACCAACTCTTGCCATTTTTCCAGCAACGTCGGCAGCTGTTCCGGATGCACCCAAAGCATTTGAAAAGCTTTATCCAGATCGGCAAGTGACGGCAATGATTTTCCTCCCAGGAAAGCTAGCGGATAAAGTCGAACAGATTGGTTTGTGTTACTTGAGCAAAGCTTTGTTGCGCGGCTTGTAAAACGAACCCTTCTAATTGCAACCGACTGATCGCTTCAGCATAGTCCAAGTCCCGAATATCTGCGCGGATATCCTGCGCCGCCAATTTATTGTCAGCGTGTTGATTCATGGTTGTTTCAGAGGTATTCAGACGAGCACCCAGTCGTGCTCTGATCTGTGATACGTTATCGATGGCAGCGTCCAGGTTCTCAAGCGTATTGAATATGGCATCGTCATATAAATCAGAAAATTCTGGCGCATCGCTGTAATTGTTCAGCGCGTATTCCAATTTTTCAGTCGTTGTCAGTACCCCCTGTTTCTGGCTGGATTCCACGACGAACTTATCACCCGGTGCGGGCGAACCGGTAATGGCTATTTCCATTCCCGCGAACTGAATTTTGGATCCAGGTGAATAAGGCTCATTTTGAAATCCTTCAATGATTCGGCCATCGGATTTCCGTCGTATCGTGAAGTTTGGACCTGCTGGATCAATGTCTAATTCATTTTCGAAGGTGATAACGGCGTTGTCAGGGAAAAAGTCATTCAACGCTTGTTGGTCCACCGTGATACCAGCAGAAATCACACCCATAGGACGGCCTCTGTTTTCTGGATTACCATACGTAAAAAATGACGGTTGATTGGCAGGAATATCCAAAAAAGCATCTTTTCCTGAGTCACTGGAGGCCAGGGTTATGGTTCGGCTGATCTGCAAATAGCGCACACCTTCGTCACCTTGATAACTGTAACCACCGCCCGGGCTTTCAACGAACGGTTGCGTGTTTCCGCTGAAGCCAGAGAAAATATATTCACCACTGCCATCCTGGCTGTTCATCAAATCGTAGAGTTCTTTTACCCGTTGTTTGACCTCTTGCCCTATCGCCTGACGTTCGGTGCTGGTGTACAGCGCGGCATTACCGGCCTGTACCGTTAATTCCCGTACCCGTTGCAACACTTCAGTCACACCTTGCAAAACGCCCTCTTCTGCTTCCAGACGGCTTTCGACCAATGAAATATTGCGCTCATATTGACTGAGCAAGGCAATTTCCTGATCCAATTGCAATACCCGCGCGGAACCAACCGGATCATCCGCTGGGCTAAGTATTTTTCGACCGGTACTGACTTGTTCCTGCGTTCGGTTCAGTGCCGACTGCAGGCTCAACATGTCATTGACCGGGCGCTGATATATCCAATAGGTTGATACGCGATCGACCATGGTGTCTCTCCTTCAGCGTTGCTGAAGCCTCCAAAAAGTTTCAACTCATTGACAGTTTTTAAACCATCAACTGAAATGCGATAAGGTTAAAAAGCTGCCAGTAAGGAATCGAATAGCTCCTGTGCAACGGCTATCACTTTTGCGTTAGCGTTATAGGCAACCTGAAATTCAATCAGTCGAGCGGCCTCTTCATCAAGGTTCACACCTCGGATATCGGTCAGTTCTTCCATGGTTCTATCGAGAACCGCTTTATTGGCATCGCTGCGGACCTGCGCGAGGCTCGTCATCGTACCGATACGCTCCACCGTTTGACTGTAACTCTCGGTAATGGTCATGCCACCATCTTGATTATTGACGGTATCTTTGGTTTCTATCGCCACCAGGTCCAGAGCATTGCGGTTATCGGATACACCGTTATTATTCCAGGTGATACTGAACTCATCGCCCGCGACAGGACGCCCGCTGATGTTAAACTGGAAGCCCTTGTAAGTATTCAACGCTTCTGGCGTACCATTGAAAATCCCTCCGGTTATTGGGTCTGTTTCCATGCGTATGCCACCGTCCATGGTTACATCCACCTGGCCACCAATATTCATGCGGGCGACGTCGAAATTGCCGGTTCCATTGACCTTGGTATACACCTGATACTCGATGGTACCGCGCTCAGTTATGAAGGCTTCCACCTGTCCAGGACTGTCGAGCAAACGCTGTATCTTACTGGCGATTTCCAACTTAACATCTTCCGCGGTTGCGTGGTTACCCGTCAGCTCGATCACTCCAGTTCGCCCGTCGGGTAAATACATTTCAAATTCATAAGGACCATCTTCGGTAAAGTCATAGCCGCTTAAATTGTTCAGCAAACCCTGTGTATTACCGCGCAGCGCATCAACGGGGTAACGAGTCCCGGTCGAAATCAGAAAGGTATCGCCTGGATCGATATAACTATTCACATTAGCGGGGTCGTTGACCGGCAAAGGCGGCATGCCGGTTATGATGGGCTGCGGTTTATCACCGCGCATCTCGATTAAAATGTCCCTTCCCTGCTCATCCACAATGGTTAACGTCACGCCATCGCTTTTGGCACGAATACCCATCTCCTGCAAATCGCGATGATGGTTAATTCGATCCGCCAGAAAATTTGGATCCAAGTCATTCGGCACTTCTTCGGGATAGCCATCCAGGTACACCGTTTGGTTCACGTTATTCAAGGTCTGGGTCAATTCAAAACCGTTAACCCAAATTTCAAAATCATTGTCCGGGTCATACGGAGTGCCAGAATTGGTGAAACGGGATAACTGAACCTCCGTGTAGGCTTTGGCTTCAACGCCATCAACCACATTCAGCGCTTGCGCAATTTCAGCGGCACTGGCACCCCGCGGCGTGCTGATTTTTGGTAATTCGGTCTCTTTACCGGTTGTTTCATCCATAACAAAAAAATGAAAGCGTTCGGAGTTGATGCCGTTATACAAAGATGCCGTTGAAGGACCGCCAGCACTGATATCTGCTTGACGGGGTAAGCGCGCCCGCCAGCTATTGACCAAGGTCTGCCCTGGGTCATCTGTAAAAATGGTGTTGCTTGCACCGGGAACAAACGTCATGTTCTCCAACGGTGGCTTCAAGGGAATCGGATTTCCCGGATCGGAATTATCGAGCACTGAGTAGCGATTTTCGCTTTCAAATTGAATCAGTAACGGTGGTGTGAGCTTTCCGTCAACAGAGAAAGAGGCCGAATCACGGCTCAGCATAACGCCTTGGTCGATAAATCCACTGCCCTGATTACTTAAACTAGTGGTTGCCTTCATGGGATACCCGAGCGCGATCTGTGTCGGCTGCGTCAGTTTCATCTCCATTTGCGACGCGGCATTGCGCAACGGTGCAATGGTAAAACTATCCCCCTGACTGAAGGTTCCCGCTTCCAACACAAGCTCCAAACCATCAAAGAAGTAGCTTTGAGGGTAATCGTTGCGCAACGCCCCTGAGCTGACGACTTCGCCGTCGTCTTTGCGAATAATTTCGTAGCGGCTGTTTTCCGGGCCCGGGACATTGAGAATATAGTCGCTGGTGGTAATTTCAGAGCTGTCAGCGAATTTAACCTGAAATAGATTGTCATTCGGCAGACTGTTACTTTGATAAGCAAACACCCGCTGACGCGTCAGCGATGGATCATTCAGATCTTGAAAGAAATCCTTTCCGAACCGGCCTTCAAGATCTATACCCAGTTTATGAGTTGCATTGGTTTGCTCGGTAAAAGCGACAGCAATGCGTCCAAGGCTGTTTATGGCAAGCGATAAGGCTTCATTGCGGAAATCCACCAGGCCTTTCAGACTGCCGCCATTAAACGCCTCCGTAATTTCAGCGGTTTCAGTTTTACTGACATAACGAATACCCAACCGGAAAGGATCGGTCAACCCTGGCGTTGCTTCCAGTCTGGCGGCATCGTACTTCAACACCAAAGGCTGGCCATTACCAATTGAGATGTTGTAGGTGTCATCAATCTTAAGAACATCGACATCGACATATTCTGCGAGCGCACGCACCAGCTCATCTCGCTTATCATAGAGATCGTTCGGTGGCTCTGAACTGGACGACCCTCTTGCAGTGACAATTTTTTCGTTCATTTCCGCGATGCTTTGTGCAAGCGCGTTTACCTGATCGATCGTCGTCTCTATTTTTCCATTTACGATTTTTTCCTGATCATCCAGATACTGAGCAATGGTGGCGAAACGATCCACCAGCCCTTGCGCCTCGCCTAAAACAACGTCTCGGGATGGGACATAGGCGGGGTTATCTGCAGCGCCTTGCATTGCAGCAAAATACCGGTCAAATTGGGGTTGCAAACCCGTTCGGTCATCCGCCAAGATACGATCAACCTGTTCGATCTGTTCGCGATAGGTTTGTAAATTGAAATAGTTGGACGAATCCGTATTCAACTGACTTTGCAGAAACTCATTTTCAATGCGACGTACGGTTGTTATGTCCACACCCTGGCCGATATAACCGAACCCGCGGTACAAAGGATTGGCCGAGTTCATCACCACTTCCTGACGAGAATAGCCAGGGGTGTTGGCATTGGAAATGTTGTGCCCGGTGGTATTAAGTGCCTGTTGATGCGCTTTTATACCGGTGATGGCGGTATCCAATAAACTCATTTACGTCACCTCAGACTTGTGAAAACCATTCGCTGTTGGCAATTCGGATTATCTTCTCTGCATAATCCGGATCTGTAGCATATCCGGCCTGCTGCAGCGCCTTCGCGTATTGTTCAGGTTGATCTGCCGATTGTGTAGCCGCAGCATAGCGTTGAGAATTCTGAATGAAATCCACATAGTCGGAAAAGGACTCTTCCGCACTGCGATAAGCGCGAAACGGTGCCGTCACAGTTAGGCGCTTACCTTCGATATATTCATGGGTTTTGGTCAGCGCAGAATCGCCTTGCCAACGGCTGTCTGCTTTGATGCCAAAAAAATTATTCGACGTTTTTCCGTTTTCATCGTGAATAACAAAGCGCCCCCAACCGGTTTCCAAAGCCGCCTGTGCAAGCATAATTTTCGGGTCAAGATTCAGAGGTTTGGCCACCTTTTCCGCGATAGGCATCAATGTATTGATAAAGTCTTCGGGAGACTCAAATACCGCTGCTTTGCCTTTCGGATTAATTGTGGCCATGTCTGCTGTCATTGAATCGTCAACCGCAGCACTTGAAAAACCGGACTGGTTTAACGATTTCTCAACCTTCACTGCATTGACATTTTCCACTGGAAGATCCGCTGCATTGGCTGACAATTGATCGATCATCGCTTGTGTCTTAGCGTCCAATTGATTAACAGGCAGTATCGGCCGAATGGATTCCTTCAGAGATTTAACATCAATATTGTATAGATCTGGCCGGGCGGGATGTTGCGATTCCATCAATTGCTCATACAGCACATCGGCCAAACCAAACCCGCCTTCCTGCGAGACGGTCAACGACATTTGTTGGTCGTACATGTCTCGGTAGAACTTGGTTTGGTAGCTGTTTTCAAGGTCCGATTCCATGACGTCGGTCGCATCACGCATCGACTTCATGATCAACGAGATAAACATGGATTCAAATTGCTGTGCGACGGCCCGCAAGGCTTTCGGGTCGTCTTTACGAGCGCCGGACTTCAGAACTTCCAGGCCCTGAATATCGTTATAGTTAAAAGCGGCATCTAGTTGCACAGCCATAGTCTTCTCCGGTGATTCATTGCCGGTTTCCTAACGGATATCCGGCGCTTAGAGAATATGTATCAAAGGGTGTGCCAAGTTTTTCTTAATGAGTTTTCAGCCATCGGTAAGCCTGTTTTTCAGACTACCCTGGTTCAATCGCTTCCCGACAACGGACAGCTGTTGATGAAAGGCTAATATTAACAAGCGGTGCCAATCTTCAGATTACGATCAATTCAGCCTTCAATGCGCCCGCCGATTTCAAGGCTTCGAGGATCGCCATAAGATCTCCCGGTGCAGCCCCTACCTCATTGACGGCATCGACCAAATCGCTCAGGGTGACCGTAGGACCAAACAGAAACATGGGGTCTTTCTGTTCTTCAACGTTCAACTGAGTATCGGGTACCACCACGGTTTCACCAGCGGACAGACCTTCGGGTTGAACTGCTTCCAAGTCATTGGTGATAGTCACGGTAAGGTCACCGTGTGTTATCGCCACCGGCTCGATACGAACATGTTGCCCGACAACGATCGTTCCGGTTCGGCTGTTGATAATGACCCTGGCTGCCTCTTCTCCAGGCGATACTTCGAGATTTTCCAGCACACTTAAAAAACTGACCCGCTGATTGGCATCACGAGGGGCACTGACGCGAACGGAGGCCGCATCCACTGCGTAGGCGGCCTCCGGCCCCAGCAATTCGTTGATCACTTCTTGCATACGTTTCGCCGTAGTGAAGTCTGGGCGATGCAAATTAAAGGTCAGGTAGTCACCTTGAGAAAAGGCATTCGGAACCGCGCGTTCAACAATGGCTCCATTAGGTATTCGCCCCGTACTTTGAAGATTGACTTTAATTGAAGATCCATCTTCGCCTTCTGCACCGAAGCCGCTGACGATCATACTGCCCTGGGCAACCGCGTAGGTATTGCCGTCTGCACCGCGCAATGGTGTCAGAAGCAGGCTTCCGCCGCGAAGGCTTTTTGCATTACCCAAACTGGACACGGTTACGTCAATTTCCTGTCCGGGTTTGGCGAAAGGCGGCAAGGTTGCGTGCACACTGACGGCGGCTACATTCTTTAGTTTCGGGTCCTCGCCTTCGGGGATGGTCAGACCGAACTGTTCCATCATGTTGCGAAACGTCTGGTCGGTAAACGGGGCTTTGTCTCCAGAGCCGTCAAGACCAACCACCAGACCATAACCCACAAGTTGATTATTCCGTACGCCCTGTACCGCTGAAAGGTCTTTGATACGGTCCGCCCAGACAGCCGATACACTGATGGCAAGCAGGAAAATTAGTCGTCGCTTCATAACTGTCATCTCATTGACGTACATCGAAAATAATCAGTAACTGAGCAAAAGCTATGCCGGTATTTTTTATAACTTACCCGCACCGCTATTCGGTCACACCACCTTTAAAACGGAAATATGGCGGAATTAAAGAATGCACTCAGCCAACCTTGCTTACTGGAATTGGCAACCGCCCCAGACCCACTGTAAGCGATTCTGGCATCGGCCAACTTCTGACTCGATACGGTGTTATCCAGATTAATGTCGTCGGGTCTGAGCATGCCCTGAATCCGGATGAATTCCGAGCCGGTGTTTAACGTGATCCACTTTTCACCCCGAACGCGCAGCACACCGTTGGGCAATACTTCTGAGACGGTGACGGTTATGTTGCCGCTTAAGGAGTTGGATTGGTCCGCATCGCCTTTGCCCGAGAAAGATCGGTCGCCCTGCAACGTCGCGCCCAATTGGTCAACAGTGAAGTTGCCGCTGTTTAAACTCGGCGCGGTTAGTGACGCTTCCGACGTTTTGCTGGTTTTGGATGCCGATGATTTTTTGCCTTGCGTACTTTCATCCAACAATACGGTTATGATGTCGCCGACCCGACGCGCTTTCTTGTCGCCATATAGACTCATGCCATAGGCATCTGCAAACAACGAGCCTCCAGAATTTGGTGGCGGCATCAAAGAGTCCGACGGAACCGGTGCAAATTCCGGATCACCCGGCTTGGGAGCCGAAGGTAAAGAGGCAACCTGCATACCGGCGCAGCCATTTAGAATCATCAGCCCAAGCAACAGGGCTATCCATTGGTAAATTTTCATGCCACTCTCCCCCTCAATACTCCACCAGGTTTTAAACATCGTTATTACAGATTTGACGTGATAAAACCAAGCATCTGGTCAGCGGTACTGACCACTTTTGAATTCATTTCGTACGCGCGTTGCGTGGAAATCATGTCCACCATTTCTTCAACAATGGTGACGTTCGAGTTTTCCAATGCGCCCTGAATAATGGACCCGAATCCATCCAGGCTCGGTACGCCTTCTGCCGGTGCTCCACTGGCTGCGGTTTCCAGGAACAGATTGTTGCCGATGGCTTGCAAGCCCGCTGGGTTAACGAAATCCACCACGTCAATATTGCCGATTTCGACCGGTGCGTTATCACCCGCGCTGACTGCCGTTACGATGCCATCTGTACCAACCGTAATGGTTTTGGTTTGTTCCGGAACCTGAATATTAGGCTCCAGCAAATAACCATTGGCGGTGACAATATTGCCTTCGGCGTCGATATGAAAGGTGCCGTCCCGGGTATAGGAAATGTTGCCATCCGGCATCAGGATCTGGAAAAAGCCTCGACCATTAATCGCCATATCCAACGGTTGCTCTGTCATATTCAAATCGCCTTGCACAAATTGCTTTTGTGTGCCGACTGTTCTAACCCCGGTACCTAACTGCAACCCGGAAGGTAATTGCGTATTCTGTGAACTTTGTGCGCCTGGCTGGCGCTGCACCTGATAGATCAGATCTTCAAAAACAGCCCGCTCTTTTTTGTAGCCGGTTGTTGCGGCATTGGCGAGGTTATTAGAGATAGTCGCCAGAGCGATATCTTGTGCTTCGAGTCCGGTTTTGCCGACCCAGAGTGCCTTATGCATAATCCTGTCCTCTTTAACTTAATTGCAGAATTCGCTCAGATGAACGGGAAACATCATCGGCGGTTTTCATCATTTTTATTTGTGTTTCGTATTGTCGATTGAGTGATAGAAGATTGGTCAATTCAGCCACCGAATTCACATTACTGCCTTCTACGAAACCAGATACCACGGAAAGTAAAGGGTCATCCGGCAACACCGCAGGACCGTTAATTGGCCGGAACAAACCATCCGTTCCTTTCTCGAAGTTCTGAAAATCCGGATTGACAATTTTTAACGCGTCAACCACTACCATCTGATTCGGTCCCGCACCAGGTGGTCGAATGGAAATGGTGCCATCGTTGCCGATTTCGACCTTTTCATAGGGCGGCAACACAATCGGTCCGCCTTCACCGATGACGGACTGGCCGATTCCGTTGATTAACTCGCCTAATGGCGTGACCGAGAAATCCCCCCTTCTGGTATAAGCTTCCTGGCCATCGCCATCGATTACGGCAAAAAAACCATCACCGGCAATAGCAGTATCCAATTCATTACCGGTTTCAATAAGCGCACCGTCGTTGAAATCAGATGCTGGCCGTTCGGTGAGTGCAAAGGCGCGAGATGGATGATGTTCACCCCAAACAGGAATAGCGCGAGCCTGCGCCCAGTCTGCCTTAAAACCGTAGGTGCGAGCGTTGGCAAGGTTATTTGAATGCGAAGTCTGCGAGAGCATATTATTCTTAGCTCCGGTCATCGCTATATAGACGGCACGATCCATTTCGCACTCCTGACTGATGATTGTTCAGTAGTACTAAGCGAAAGCTATGCCAGCTTGACAAAGACTGCGTCTGTTAGCTTTAAGCCTCTATATACGGTCTTTTTAGAGCATCTGGCAGATTGTGGCAAGGGTCATGGACGGCAAGAATTTCCCAGTAAACAGAAATAGCGGCAACCAGAGTTGCCGCTTATGTCGGACCTTTTGAAACAAACTGGTCGTCATTACCTCAAGTTGATAATGGTCTGCGTAACTGCGTTCGCGGTTTCGATGGTTTTTGCACTGGCCTGATAATTCCGTTGCGCAATAATCAGGTGAACCAGTTGCTCAGACAGATCAACTGTCGAGTCTTCCAACGCGGCCGATTGCAGCGTTCCCAACAATCCTGTACCAGGCTCGCCGATGGTGGCATCGCCAGATTCAAAACTCTCCTGCCACTCGGTTTGACCGATCGGCGTCAAGCCCTCCATGTTTGCAAAGGATGCGAGCGCCACCTGCCCCAGAATCTGCGCTTCACCATTGGTATACCGTGCGTAGATAGTACCGTCATCTTCAATTTCCAGATCCTTCAGACGGCCACTGGCATACCCATCCTGTTGGAAGTTATAGCGAGCGAACGGACCACCATATTGCGTCGTTCCCCCAAAAGAAATGGAAAAGTTCGAGTTGGTGTTTGGATCCGGAATCGGCAAACTGCCCCCTTCAGCAACATTCAATGAAGTGTAAGCGCCGTTTAAATCGCCGGTGTCATCGACTGGGTCCCAATTCGAAATCAGGAACTCACCGGTGTTTTCCTCATCCAACGTGCCGTCTGCGTTAAAATACAGTTTAAATGAGGCATGCGTCGGCGCAATGTTATCCGGGAATGGCAAGCTCGCATCAGGGTCACCAATATCCTCACCGTCAATTTGCGCGTAAACGGTCCAGGAGTTTAACGCGCCAGGGTTCGCTGGGTTATCAGGATCTTTCACATAAAACAATTGCAAGCGGTGCTGGTTACCCAATGAATCGTATACGGTCAACGACGCTGCTTCATTGTAAGTTTCAGGGTCATCTGGATCGAAGGCATTAATCACATACTCTTCAAAACTGGACTGCGTCAGCCCGTTAAACAAGCCAGAAACACGCGGATCCGGTTCAATGAGTGTGTAACCTTCGTTAATAACGATATCCACATAGCCGCCCATACGGGCATTGGTTTCACCATCGACACCACGACCCAATGTGACTGGTGGTGTGCCGGTGTAACCACGAACGGTCAGGCCGTCGAGTTCATTAGGTGTTTCAATGGACACGGAAATATCAATACCGATACTGGAGGTAATGAGAATATCACCCGTCTCGTCGTCCAGATCGGCAGATATGCTGTTCAGCGAAGTACCGGAATAGCTGTTGATTTCGTCGACGATGTCTTGGAAAGAATTCGCGGTAATTACCTGACCGTTGATGTAGATATCCATGTCGCCACCATTGACATAGTCCTCACCAAGAATCCGAACTTCGGTTTCGGCTGACGCGGTAACACCCGGATAGGAAGCCAATTGCGATGCGATTTCGGACGCTTGTGTACCTTCGGCAATGGTTATTTGATTACGAACATCGTTTTCCTCGTCGTACAACACCAGCGTCTGTTCCGGATAACCATTGGTGACGGCAGCCTCACCTACCTCAAGCAGTGTTGATTCATATTGGTCCGTTTGCAGTAACGCATAGAGTTGATTTACTTCCAGATCATCACCAGGTGCCTGTATATTGGTAATGGAAATCTGTGACGCTTCCCCGCCTTGTGTTGCTTCAAACACTAACACTTCGTTGTCGTTTTCATCACGACCGACTACGGCCCGAACTCCGATGTATTCATCTTCAGGAACTGCCGCCAACTCACGATTAATAGCCGATGCCAATTGATCGATCGAATAAATAATTTCATTTAACGAAATCGCCACGGAACCCGAACGGCCTTCTTCATCTGGCAGTGGAACTGTCAGGTTAATCCGGAACGAGTGCGTACGGTCGATTTCATCTTCACCCAAGGTTTTGGTGGTACTGGTTAACCCCAGATTAGCCAGCGATGTTGCCGTTCCGGTCACATCGATATCCAGCGGGAAAGCACCAGTCTCGGCGCGTTCAAACACCAGTCGCCCATTGATGTGACTGACATTGACTTCGCCAGCAAGATTCGGGTTAGACAAGATGAGATTATTAATCTGAGTGACCAACTCATTGTTGGTTGTGTAGGTTCCGGACGGAATCGTCAACGTTTGTACTGTGCCGCCATCAATCGATATTTCAATCTGATTATCAAATGGGATATCCGCGTCACCCAAAACAACCGTCGGCAATGGTAACGAATTAGTGGCAATACCCAAAGTTGTAGGATTCGTCGCAGACGGACTTCCAGCGAAACTGGTGAGGTCTGTGATGCTGATGGAGTTCGGACCAATACCCATGTCGGCCGATGAGATCAACATTCGGTTGGTTACCGGGTCTGCCGTTACGTTTACGGAATTCGCACCATAGGCTGCGGTAAAGGCTGGCGATGCATTAACCGCCCCTTGAAAGGCACCCAGAAACGCGGCGTTGGTCGCCCAACCACCACCAGGAACGGCAATGGTAATATTGTCAGTCACACCGCCTAAGTTCATGGAAAAGTTCATCACGGTGCCACCGGGTTCGGTACCGGCAATGGGTAGCGCTGGCAAGGCGATAGAGCTGGTCATTTGCGTAGGTGTACCGGGTACGAGATCCGTGAATTCCAATCCGGTGGCATTGTTACCCTGAACAGTCGCTTTCTCGCCTGGATCGGACGTCAGGTCGATAAACCCATTATTAGCAAAAAGATCGGTGCCCGCCACTGCTGCCACAGTTTGTGGCGTATTATAGGTAACCGGAGCATCCATCCCCATATAGCTTTCCGCCAGAGGGTCGGCTGCAAACACTGCGTCCACAAAGTCGACGTTCAGAGTATCGCCAATCGCAGGGTTATCGATTCGGGCAAAGTGCAGCACACCGCCCACATGATAGGCCACCACTTCATTCACCAGTGGCGCACCGAACGCGGCTATCTGACCGTTAATATCGGCCACCAGTGCATCTGCGTCTGCATGCGTAGCTGGGTTAAGGTTCAGGTTGGTAATCACGCCATCCACATCAAACTCAATACGGTCATTTCGTACTTGCCCCAATGTGACAATAGGATTGAAAAGAGAGGCGTTTGTCATGCCCATTTCAGTCATGGTCACAGCACTGGTCGTACCGGTGGAAACAGCGGTAATGGACACATTATTGGGTCCCAGACTGCCGGCACCTGTAACCACAAACTCAAGCCGGCCACCGGTAATCTGAAACGCCCCTTCTGCGGCCAAACCAGCAGAAATCTGACCGTTTAAATCTGCCGCAAACGCGCCCAGTGTCGCGTAACCGGCTGGGTTAAACGTAAAGGTTTCATTGGCGAAAACAGTGCCGCCTACATTAGCGTTAAATACCATATCCAGACCGGCCACGGCAGCACCATCAAAAAAGTTGACGGCAGAATCAATTGAGTTGAGATCCCGTCCACCAGTTAACACGGTACCGGTATTCACGTTGGTTATATTCAAACCAGCAACAGCATTACCTGCTTGCGTAACCCCCACAGAACCGAAGTTCAGAAACTCAGGATCGGACAAATTGTTGACGTTATTAGCAATGGAAATGATAGAAGTACCATCGGTCGCATAAGTACCAAACGTTTCAAACGTAATACCACCGAAGTTGTTAGCGACCGCCTGCACTTTACCGGCAAGATTTGGGTCGCCATTAATATTGGCATTGATCGAGGACACCAAATCGTCCACGTCATTATAAATCACGGTGTCGGTAAACGGTTGAATCGTGACCGTCAGTGGTGACAACCCACCATTAATGTTCGGCCCCTGCACGGTAAAATCCAAAGTCGATGACGCTTCACTAGCATTCGGCTGCCAAGGGAATGTTATGCCCGGAAGAATTCCGGAAAAACCAATCGGACCACCCACCACCTGAGAAGGCGTGCCTTCCGTGGTTGGGTAGCCAATGGTATTTAATGTGGTGATGGTGTCTTGTGCCGGACCAACCTGAGCAACGCCAATAGCCAAGCCGTTCGTTCGGGTTGTTGAACCAATCGATTGCAGAACACTGGCACCGGCAGGAACATTGACCTGAGCTTCAATAGCGTGCGTGCCTCTGGGAGGTTGGTTCCCAGCGTCGATCCGCAAGTCCTGAAGTATCCCTGACACAATACCGTTCTGATTCACGCCAAACCCCTGAAGCGTGGCCCCCTGATTGCTGACAATATAGCCATCTTTGTCGATACCGAAAATGCCTGAACGGGTATAGCTTACCGCGTTGTTCGGGTATTCAGTCACGAAGAAGCCATTGCCATCAATGGCTAAATCAAGGACGGAATTGGTCTGGGAAATATTTCCCTGATCAAACTTCTGGCCCACGTTAGTGACATTTACACCAGAGCCAATCGGGTCCTGCCCCATACCCAGGATGGATGTGGTATAGGCGTCACCAAACTCCGCACGACTGGCTTTAAAGCCCGTTGTACTGGCATTGGCGATGTTGTTACCGGTGATTTTTAAATCTTTGTTAGCTGCGGCAACGCCGCTTAAACCAGAACCAAAGCTCATACTTATCTACCTCTTGGTTTGCCATCCCCACTGCTGGGGTCACTATTCCCTCACAGGGGAATGACATTTCAATTTTTTTGCTCAGGCATCACGCCCGTGCGCTTTAGATGCATCAATACACGGCGTTAATTTGTCTTACATCGGCCATGGTCGCGGTTTTGCCCCCGGCCAGGTTCAGTTGTATGTCGTTGCTGCTTAAAATCGTGACCGAATCAACTCGCTGTGACATCGCCACGTCGAGAGACTGCGCCTGACCCAACACACTACCTTGAATACGGAAGGTATATTCACCGGCCGGGTGCGGAATAATGTTGCCGTTTTCGTCGGTTTCGAATTTGCTGTAGTCGATGTCCATTAATTCGCCGTTGACTTCAAGATTGGCGCCATCCCACTTAAAGGTCAGCTCACCATTGCCCTGATAACCCAATGGAACGTCTTCAACAATCTGGCCGAACTCGTCCTCAATTTGCAGATACAATTCATCCGCACCGGCGGGCACGTCAGCCATGCCAAAAACCAATTCACCGTAACGCAATTGGCTGCTGTCATTGCCGTCGATGGTGACAGCCCCACCAACCAGTGCGCTGGCTTGCAGTGCCTGTGACGATTTATAGGATGTGGCCAGTTCGGCGAAACCATCACTCATATTCTGAATCCCCTCTACCGTGGAGAACTGCGCCAACTCCGCAATAAACTGCGCATCGTCCTGGGGCTTCAGAGGGTCTTGATTGTTCAGCTTAGCAATCATCAGTTCGAGGAATTCAGTCTTGCCCAGATCATTGCTTTTGTTTTCCTCTGGCTTCTTATTGCTAATGTCATATTGGCTGAGCGAACTGTTAACACCGGAAACATCAGTCATGTTCTTGCTTCCTTATTTACCCAACGTTAAGGTCTTTTGCATTAACGTTTTTGCCGTATTAAAAACTTCTACATTGACGGTGAAGCTGCGTGACGCAGACATCATGTCAGCCATTTCTTCCACCACATTGACGTTCGGGTAATAGACGTATCCTTCTTCATCGGCCATCGGATGTGTGGGGTCGTAGCGAATCTCCAACGGAGCATCCTTCTCAACGATTGCCGCCACTTTGACACCGTTACCAACGTCATAATCCATATCCACAGGGACTAGTCCTCGATCGATATAGTGCGATTGAATATGTTGAAAAACAGGTTTCCGCGCACGGTAAGTTTCATCGATACTTGAACTCACACTCTGTGCGTTAGCCAGGTTACTGGCGGTTGTATTCAGGCGAATGGACTGTGCATTCATACCAGACCCTGAGATATTGAAAATATTACCTAAACTCATGATTACTCTCCTCGCAGGGCGCCGGTAAGGCCTTTAAATTTGCCATTCAGAAATTCAAAACTAGCGTTGTAGGCCATGGCATTTTCCGTGAACTCTTTGTTTTCAACATTCTCTTCCACGGTATTGCCATCGATGGACGGTTGCAGCGGATGACGGTAAAGCTTTTCCCACTCATCGTGAGCGCGCCCAGGAATGTGACGGTCATTGGTTTCATTCATATGCAGACTGCTCTGTTTGGCCACTTCACCGCGCAGAATCGCTTTAAAGTCGATATCCCGTGCCTTAAATCCTGGGGTGTCTGCATTTGCCAGATTATTCGCCAAAACAGAGGAACGTTCAGAGCGCACAAGCAAGGCGTTATCGTGTATACCTAAAGAATTCTGAAAACCAAGTGCTGACATCTGTTATCCCCTATTGCCGCTTTTTAATGACTTACATAGCTAGAGCAATAGCGATGCCAATTTTATTTTTCTATATATTTCAATGACTTACGAATCACTGAAGAAGGGAAAAGCGGAATTTCAAGGTTTAGCGGCAATGGGGTTCCGCTGCCCATTTCAGCGCCCTGTGCTAAACAATCATAAATAGGTTTTGGGTCACAATCCCAGTCCGGGTGTAGTCGGCATTTTGGATGTATTAAGTGGGAAACAGAATCCGGTCATAGAAGTTAAAAAGTTGGTCCTCATGAAAAATACCTGAGTAGTCCTCAACAATGACAGCCATCACCAAAACGCGTGATCACTCTCAACAAGTCCGTCTTCGACAACTCGTTCGCGACGGCCACCGAAACGTCGGACCGCCATTTGCGGCTCACTTATTCAAGCTTCATGCTTGAACAACCTGTGAGACTTAAATTGTTTCGTGTGGTCGTTTGAAGAGCAGGAAAACAGCATAAGCCGCCTTCTCGATAACCATTGCAATCCAGTAAATGATGTACAACCCAATCAGGTGTAGATAATCCTACCGTCGCATCTGCTTTGGCTGACTTAATTGACACGTCGCAGCGGATTCAAGGGCATGGATGCCCCTGGAAGCGCCGCGCGTGAAGGGATGCACGCTCAAGCGACTGTTTTCTGAGGTGATTTGAATTAATCAGAATTGCCCTAAGTAAGCTTAAGAGAAGTACCATGCAGGGTCTCCCCTCAGTAAGAACGCCTCTTTGAGATGCTTTCTTCAAGAATTGAACCTAAACGGTCAGATAAGTTGGAGTCCTTAACGGAAGAAACCGAATCAAGTAAAGTTACGGAATCACCTTAGAGTCAAACTTGAATTGTGCCATTCGAAAGCCACTGGCTTTTTTCGTGAGCAAATCACTGGCGCTAGAGAAATCTGAAAATTAGTTTTATATTTTCCGATAGATAATGCCAGGTCGGCAATGCACCATCTCATAAAGATCGGACAACCCATTCACCGCTTCCGATGCACCAATCATGAGATACCCACCCGGATTCAGCGTGGCGTGTATGCGGGTTAGAATGTCGCGCTTAAACTCCGCCGTAAAGTAAATCAAAACATTGCGGCAAAACACTATGTCAAACTTACCTAACAGCGAATAACTGTCCTGTAAATTCAGTAACCGGAATTCGATGCAGGAAGCTATTTTAGGACTTATTTTAAAGCGGCCACCTTCTATTTCCGTGAAATGCTTTTTCAGGTTAGCCGGATCAAGCCCCCGCCCAATCGCCAAAGTCGCGTATTCTCCCGATTTAGCCTGCGCTAAAGCTGACGGGGAAATATCCGTCGCAATGATTTTTTCTCCGGAGGAAAACACTCGTTTCTTCTCTTTAAATTCATTGATCACCATGGACATCGAATAGGGTTCTTGCCCTGTCGAACAGGCAGCGGACCAAATGCGCAAAGGGCGCGAAGGCTTTTGCTCGTAAAATTCCGGCAGCAATTTTTCAGACAAAATTCGAAACGGGTGATTGTCACGAAACCACAGGGTTTCGTTCGTTGTCATGGCATCGATCACCGCTGTTTTGAGCTTTGAATTGGACAACAGCTGGATCTTACTCACCAGTTCGTGCAGGTTGGCAAGATTGTTGTCCGCCATTAACCGACGCAAGCGGCTGGAGACCAGATATTGCTTACTCGCACCGAGACAAATCCCACTGTGCTTTTCCAAAAAACTACAGAATTCATCATAACCAGCGGTCATGTCTGTCATGAAGCAGTCAACCTATTCATTGCAAAGGGCACAGGTACGGAAGACCTGTCTATTCAAAGTACTAAACCTCACCTTCCACTGGCGGTAACTCGACCCCGATAGTGGTTAAGCGATCTATGACCAATTGAGCGAGCATATCCGGCTGGAACTTAGCCAGAAAGTCATTCGCACCAACTTTACTCACCATGGCTTTATTAAAAACACCGCTGAGAGAAGTATGCAGCACTACGAACATATCACTCAGTTGGTTATTGGCACGAATTTCCGCAGTTAAGGTGTAGCCGTCCATTTCTGGCATTTCAATATCCGAAATAAGGATCGGATATTTTTCTGCGGGTCGCACTCCCTGTTCCAACAGGCTCATCAAATGATCATAGGCTTCTTTACCATCATTGAACTGAACGACTTTAAAACCTACGCGTTCCAGAGTTTTGGTAATTTGTTTCCGCGCGATTTTCGAGTCATCCGCGATCATGATTTCGACTTCAGACGCTCTGCGCGTAATGTCCTCAGTCACTATATTGTCTGAAATATCATCGTTAACAGGCGATACTTCAGCCAGGATTTTTTCCACGTCAATGATTTCAACAAGTTCATCATTGTATTTGGTGACAGCGGTTAGATAGTGTTCGTGACCGGTCCCCTTTGGTGGCGGTTGAATATCTTCCCAATTCATGTTGATTATTCGTTCGACGCCTTTCACCAAAAAACCCTGAACCCGGATGTTGTATTCCGTAATAATCACAAAGCGATCCGTCAGGTCTTCAATCGGAGTATTACCGGTTGCCATGCTCAGGTCCAGAATCGGGATCGTACCGCCGCGAATGTGTGCCACACCGCGTACAACAGAACTACTCCCCGGAAGATTCGTCAGTTTGGGACACTGCAACACTTCTTTTACCTTGAAAACATTGATGCCATAAATCTGCGGACCATCCAAGCGAAACAGCAACAGCTCCAAACGGTTTTGTCCCACCAGCTGCGTACGCTGGTTAACGCTTTCCATTACTCCGGCCATAATTAACTCCGTATCTCAGGCATGGCTATTGCAGTCATTACCCAACTACAACACCAATGCCAGAAAACTGACTCTACTATGAAAACTAAGCATAGACGGCTATTTGGGCAGAACAACCGTATTGCCTTACATTTTTTTCTCTTATCGGCCGGGATCGACAAGTATTTAAGTATTAGCGTCAAAATCGCGTTGACCGGCATAAGCAGTGCCACGATTGCATCGGCGGTAAACGCCGCGACATTGTCCCTGGAAGCTCAGATTGATGATTATGTTGCACATGCCTTGGCCCAACAGTATCCGGAGATCAAAAGCGAGGATTTACAATACACGGTTAACCTGGTCATCAGCCCGCAACAACAGAAACAGTGTTCAGAAGAACTGGCTTTTGACTGGCGAGGAGACCTGAATGCGGGTGCGAACACATTGAATGTATCTTGCAGTCAGCCTTTGTGGCAGGTATATGTTCCGATATCGCTAGAGGTCTATAAACAAGTCGTGGTAGCAGCCACACCCCTTAGCCGCCAAAACCGGATTGTTCCGAGCCAGCTTGCCACACAACGCATGGACATTGGCACCCTGCGTATGGGTTATTTCACAAAACCGGAAAGCCTTGCAGGTTTTGAACTGCAAAGAACGGTAAAATCTGGCCAGGTGATAACGCCATACATTGCCAAAGCCCCGGCTCTTGTCCAGAGGGGCGACTGGGTGACGATACTTTCTGGTAGAGGCGCGTTAACCGTGTCAACAACGGGAGAAGCACTGAAAGATGGTGTTCTCGGAGAGCAGATCCCCGTTCGCAATCTGCGGTCAGAACAAACCATCCGCGCCTGGATTATTCAAAAAGGTGTGGTTTCAACAAAGAAAGGACAAATCTGAACACCGGTTCAAAGCTCATGAATACTAGGCTTTGAAATTTTTTAATGAAAAATTAAAATAAATTCTAAAGATTCTGGTGTTAGGGCCGCTAACACCTACAGATAAGTTTAATTAGAGAGGACAGCGTCATGGCTATCAATATTAACGGTCCAACACCTAACCAGGTAGGCACCAACAAAACGCAAAAAAACGTCGGCAATGAAAGCGTTGGTAAAGCGAATAACGGCAATGGCACAGAAACTGCTAGTTCTGAAGATGTGGTAGAACTTTCCGATCGTGCTCGCGTACTAAAGGCCGTAGAAAGCCGGGTACATCAGATGCCGGATATCGATCAGGAAAAAGTTGACCGCATACGAAACGCAATTTCGAATGGCGAGTATAAGATCGATTATGACAAGCTCGCGGCGGCGTTCCGACGTTTTGAAACTGGATTGTAACTAGTGTTCACTGCGTTCGGACCGCTCCGCGCGGCCCGACAAGAAGGCAGTGACCATGAACGCTCAACAATTGGTTCAGTTTCAAGAAACGCTCCGTGCGTCTATTCTCCTCGCGCAAGACTTCAGTGAGTTACTGGTAAAAGAAAAAAAACAACTGACATCAACGCAACTAGAACCTGTAACCGCCCTCCTTGAACAGAAAAACCTCTTGATTAAACAATTGTCTGGCTATCAGGCAAAAATCCTCGAATTCTGCAGTCAGGCAGACATTGAACCCAGTTACAGCGCCATGCGATCTTTACTCTATCGCAGCGCCGTCGCAAACGCGGAATCAATATTAGCGGATTGGACACTGCTCAGAAACGCTTTGATTAAAAACGAAGCCCTGAACAAAACAAATGAAGCTATTCTTAATGAATTACTAAGGCGCAATCAAATCAAGCAATCTATTATTCATGGTTTAGGCCGAAAATCGGACACTTACACCGCAACCGGACAAACGAACAAGCACTCAGAGCTCGGTTGGGTCGAACAGGTTTAATATGTATATAGATCCGCTCACGCTGTTTATTGTTGGAGAAATATTGGTGGTGTATATCATCATCAATGTTTTTTTGTTTTACAGAAGCAGACTTTACAACGTATTACTCGCATTACTAAAAGAAATGCGCTTTGAAAAACTTCGTCGTGAGCAGGAGAAACAAAAAGAACTGGCCGCACTCCGAGCATCCAATAAAGGCCTCTTGGATAAAACAGAAATATTGCAAGCGTCGGTAAAGTCGGCTGGCAAAACCATTCCGGAGCAGTTAACCGAACGTATCCAACAGCTGGCAAACAAATTCCCGAATGCAAAAGACCTGACCAACAGCGTCGAACGTAACGAGTCCGCTCAGTGGCTTCGTATGCGCATGCTCGAATTAGAAAAAGAGCTGCTCAGTGGCAACATCAATGAAGAACGCTGGCAAGAACTCGCCACTGAAGCGATTAGCCGCTTGCAGGAAACCCAAGAAGCGGAAAACCAGGCCGTTGCAAAACGAAAAGAAGGTGCAGAAGGTGATCGCTATGTTGGTCAACTAGAGATCGATCTCGAAGAAGCTCAAAGACTGTTTAATGACGCGAAAATTCGTATTCGTCAATTAGAAGGTGAACTGGACGAACTTAAAACCATTTCTACACCCAGCCAGAACCACTTGGAAGTTCCAACCCGTGGACTGTATGAAGATGAAATATATCGACTGAAATGCGACAACTTTGATATGCATGAAGCAATCAATAAACTCAAACTGGAATTGCAACAAGCAGATCCCTCTATTGACAGTAACACCTACGTCAATTTGCTGGAAAACCAGGTTTCCAACATGGAGCAATACATCAAGAGCGCGGATATTGCGACCGGCCTGATGGAAAAAGAACTCATCGCCGCACAGAAACTGGCAGATGACCTACAAGCGAAACTGTCAGCGGGCAGCCAAACAGCCGGTCCTGTGAACCTCAGTACGTTGACTTCGCTGGCTGAGCAACAAGAAGCAAAAAGTGATACGTTAGGCTCTATCAAAGATACCATTAAACGGCTCAAGAACGGTGAATCGTCGGAGCAAATCGCCGCTGAGCAAGAAGCGCATGTCGCGCGCCTGGAACAGATCATTAAGGAGAGCGAACAATGTATCACCATTTTAGAAAGCGAATTGTCGCAATCCGGTCAGGACATTCATGAACTAAAAGGCGAGCTAGCTAAGAAGAAGACAGAGTTGCTGAATGCAAAATTCTCCGGTTTAACCGAAGCGCAACAGGGTCAGAAAGATGGCGTCGACACCATGAAGTCCATCATCAGTGAACTGCGCGGTGGAGGTGATACCGATAGCTTGTTGACACGCCATGAAGAAGAAATCGGTAAACTGGAACGTTTTTTAAACGAATCCGATATGATCATTGGCCAACTGGAATCTGAAATCGAAGAACTAAACAGCAAACTGGCCGCAGCAGAAACGGCACCTTCTGCCCCAACACCCAGTGACCGCCCCGACAGCAGCGAAGATATGGAAGAAATGGAAACGTTGTTGCAGCAGTTCATCGGAGACATTCAAGGCTTGATGCGACAGATCAATGGGTTAGAAGACGAAAACAAAAAACTGAAAGAAGCGCCCCTTAATACAGCTATTCAAGCGCCTGCTGCTTCACAGTCAGAATCCGTGCCGGAATATAAGACTGCTTCAAACCCAGAACCAAAGTCGCAGCAAGAACCCGCGACAACATCAAAAATTCAATCTGAATCAAAGTCTGACGCGGAGTCAGAACCACCAATCATGATTGATATTGAACCAGATGAATCCGATTTCGCAGACGATTTCATGCCGGAACAAACCAAACCTTCCTCCTAAAGAAGGAGCCCTTGGTCCCCCCCCTTTTTCAACACGGCTTTTAAAACCACGCAATATTTGTTACAAGTATTTCTCTATAACAACAAAGTGCTCGATGGTACCGTTGCCTAGCCCAATACGATTCCCGCAACGATCAGAGCCACACAAATCCGGTATACATATGACAGCCAATGTATTTTCTGACCAGATTAATGTCCTGGTTGCAGATGACCATCCCTTGTTCAGACAGGCCTTGTCAGAAGCGCTCTCGCAGACAGAACACAATATTCACATTCGTCAAGTGCAAACACTCGCCGATACACTGACGGTCGCTGATGAAGGCGACATCGACCTTATATTGCTGGACTTAAAAATGCCCGATTGTGTCGGGTTGATGGGTCTTATAGAAATACGGGAAAAACATCCTGAAATTTCGGTTGCCGTCGTTACCGCTAACGAAAGTGGACAAACGATGCGCAAGGTTCGGTCTGCTGGTGCGGTGGGATACTTGATTAAATCGATGGAATTAACCGCGTTGGTAAACGCGCTCGATGCTCTGTTGAAAGGTGAACGGTTTTTCTCCCTTGAAGGGTCCGACGACCAACAAGATATCAATGACGATATCGATGCTATGAAAAAACTTGCCTCCCTGACACCAAAACAACAGCATGTGCTGAGTCTAATCAGTCGAGGCTATCTGAACAAACAAATTGCTTATGAATTGGATATCAAAGAGACCACTGTTAAAACGCATGTCTCGGAAATTTTTCGAAAACTGGGCATATTCAATCGCACACAGGCTGCTATTTTTAATCAATATCTGAATGTACCGGAGTAATGACACCTAGGGCATATATGCCCTAGCCCTTTAAAAGACATCGTATTTGGCGCATTCAAGTTATTCAATCTACTGTCACCCCTGGTTGCTGAAAGCAATGACGGCGTTTCAAAAAAGTCAGCAAGTCACTAAACGCTGACGCCAATCAACAAGCCCTACCCAAAGAGGGTTAGCAGAGTGTTATGATGGCACCATCTCCCATTCCAAACCTGTAAATTGAGTGCCCTATGCAAGACGTTAGCAATGAGAATCGTTATCAAACTATCAGTCGGGTTAACTGGGTCTGTACCTGGGTTGATGCAGTATTAACCGTTTTCAAACTGGCGATTGGTTTCATTGCCCATTCACCGGCTCTGGTTGCCGACGCCTTGCACAGTCTGAGTGATCTCGGGACGGATATCCTTGCCTTGGTACTGGGAAAGTTGGCGCAGCATGGACCCGATGAAGACCACCCATACGGTCATGCGAGGTATGAAACCATGGGCACGGCGGTGCTCGGTACCGCGCTTATCATGGTGGCATTTGGCATAGGCTACGAAAACATAAAAGCCTTGATTCAAGGTGAAACCAGTTCGCCCCATTGGATCGCCTTGATTGCAGTCGCTGTATCCATCATTAGTAAAGAAGCGTTGTTTCACTACACCATGAAATACGCCAAGTTAACCCGTTCCAACCTGTTGGAAGCAAATGCCTGGCACTCCCGATCCGACAGCTTGTCGTCTGTTGTGGTCTTCGTGGGCATCATCTGCTCTTTATTGGGCTACCCGATGATTGAATATTTAGCGGCGTTGGGCGTTGCCGCTCTGATCGCGAAAATGGGTGGCGAACTCGCCTGGAATGCCATGCAAGATTTAATTGATCGTGGTGTTTCGCCGGATCAACAACAGGCCTATCTGAACACACTTAACAGTGTGGAAGATATTCTCGACGTACACCTGTTACGCTCACGTATTATGGGTACCGATGTGTTCATCGATGCCCATGTTCAGGTGGCACCTACTCTGACTGTATCGGAAGCGCACCAGATCAACGACTTTGCGACCGCCTTATTGAAACAGCAGCACGACGAAATCAGTGACGTTACATTGCACATTGATTTTGAGCCGGATCACCGTGTTAAGAAAACCGTTTTGAAACCCATGCGGAGGAAATTGGAAGCCTTATTGAGGGATCGCAAACTGCCTGAATACGAACGGTTGTATCTGCATTATTGCGACAATAAACTGAATATCGAAATTGTTTTTGCTAACCATCACGAAATGTCAGACGTTAAATCGCGTTGTGAGTCACTCGTTGAGGATCACGATTGGATCAACGCAATAGAAATACAACAGAAGATCTAAAGGGCCGCGCAAACTGAAGTGCCATAAAAGGCCTGCAAAAGCAGACCTATTTCAATACAAATAAACGGCGTTAGTCGACATTAATCGCGATAGTGTCACTGGTGAGCACTTTGCCCTGCCAATCCACTACTTCTACTGTCCATTCACCGTCCCATTCAGGCAACAGTTGCTTTGAAGAATAGACTCTCCAACGGGGTCCACCAACACTGAAGTTCACTTCGGCCATCACCTTACCCTCGTATATCCAACGATGGGTTACGGCTGAATTCTGAAAGCCTTTTAATTCCGTGAAGAAATACAGCGGATTCACATTCATTGCATCTGTCAGAGCATCGACCGGCTCACGGTCGGCAATATTAGATGTAAATTGGTGTCGGGCAACGTCTTGTTCAGCGAAGACCAGGCTTGCAAACAGCAATGCGGAGAACGCCATCAGTTTTTTCATAGTGCTTGTCCTTTTCGAGCGTGGATTAAACTTTTTTATATCGTGTTTCTAACTGCAGCTGAACGGCTAATTGCCACCCTCACCTGCAACGGGGTCCTTTGGTCGTGTCAGCCAGCGATCGGGGAAATCGGCGGAACTACACCCGCATTCTGCGCTCGATGCCGCAAACAATGATCCATCAAAACCAGTGCCAACATGGCCTCAGCAATGGGTACCGCACGAATACCCACACAGGGATCATGACGGCCTTTGGTGACCACATCGATGTTCTCGCCTTTGCGGTTAATACTGCGACCGGGCGTGGTGATCGAAGACGTTGGCTTCAGCGCAATGTTGACCAGAATATCTTGCCCGGTGGTAATACCACCTAATATGCCACCGGCATGATTGCTTTGGAAACCTTCCATTGTCATTTCATCACGGTGTTCTGTGCCTTTTTGCGCCACAACGTCGAAACCGTCGCCTATCTCTACGCCTTTCACCGCATTAATACTCATCATCGCGTGGGCAATCTCCGCATCAATGCGATCAAAGATTGGTTCTCCCCAGCCAGGTACCATACCACTGGCCTTGACCGTGACTTTGGCACCGACAGAATTTTCCTCGCGCCGTAGTTGAGTCATGTATTCATCCAACGCGGTCAACTGTGCCGGATCGCCACAAAAGAAAGCATTATTTTCAATTTCATCAGGTTGCGGACAGCCGAGTTTAATGGGACCCAATTGGCTCAGGTAGCCCTGAATCTGTACGCCGAATTGCTCCTTCAGATACTTCTTGGCTATAGCTCCAGCTGCCACCCTCATAGCCGTTTCACGAGCAGAACTTCGACCACCGCCACGGTAGTCGCGGAATCCGTATTTTTGGTCGTAAGCGTAATCCGCGTGCGCAGGTCGATAAGTATCCGCGATATTTGAATAATCTTTACTGCGCTGATCCGTATTCTGAATCAACAGTCCAATAGGGGTTCCGGTCGTGCGACCTTCAAAAACACCTGATAAAATCTGCACTTCATCGGCCTCTCGACGTTGCGTGGTGTGCTTGCTAGTGCCGGGTTTCCGGCGATCTAGATCTACCTGCAGATCCTGTTCTGATATTTCAAGACCTGGCGGGCACCCGTCTACAATAGCGCCTAAGGCTTTACCATGGCTTTCACCAAAGGTAGTCAAGGTAAATAAACGACCGTAGGTATTTCCTGACATATTCTGACTCTTCGTTGAATCGCGACGCCAAACACGGCGCGAGATTTTATTTTATTGTAAAAAAACGTGTTGGTGAGCTTTTAAATCCTGTGCGGAAATCACAAAGACACCGTGCCCACCCGCGGTAAATTCTGGCCACTGAAATGGTACATCCGCAAATGTTTCCATCAACATGACAGCACTGTTACCAACTTCGCAAACAAGCCATCCATCCTCAGTTAAGTAATTCGGTGCATCCAGCAAAATTCGACGCACAATATCAAGACCATCATCTCCGGCTGCGAGCCCTAAACGGGGTTCATGCGCAAATTCCGCGGGCATATCATCGATATCTTCTGCGTCAACATAAGGCGGATTACTGACAATCAGGTCGTAACGAGTATCTGGCAGTGCCTGGAACAAATCGCCTTGGTACACATCAACCTGATAACCCAGGTCCTTGGCGCTGACATTATCAATGGCAATATCAACCGCCGCTTCGCTCAGATCACTGATGTCCACGTGACTTTCCGGAAATGCCCGGGCCATGGCAATGCCAATACAACCACTGCCGGTGCACAAATCCAGCAGTTGTCTGGGTTGCTGCACCAGCCAAGGCTCGAATCGGGTTTCGATGAGTTCAGCGATTGGCGAGCGGGGAATCAACACATCCGGCGTCACCCGGAACGGTTCATTGCAAAACCAGGCTTCCTGCAGCAAATACGCTGCGGGGACTTTAGCCACGCAACGCTGCTCGATATTGGCTAGAATCTGCGCTTTTTCATCCGGCAACAACGTCGATGAATAAAAGATTTCTGGAGTGTCCCAGTCTAGTTGCAATGTTCTGAGAACTAAATATTGCGCTTCACTGATGGGATCGGCAAACCCATGTCCGTAGAAACATTCATGACGCTCCATCTGACTGGCGGCGTATCGGATCCAATCGGTTATCGTGGTTAACGGTTGCAGTTCCTGCAACGACGGAAATGCTTGTAAGGAGACCGGAGCCATAGTCGCTTCTTTTTGTTGAAAGGCGCAAGTATAACGATGATGCGTTCGATGCAAAAGCCAACAACCCGAGGTAATTTTTAGGAATGGCTCCGAAGTATCTTCACGAAAGTGGCCTTAGCCGCTCAATCGCCCAGCCACTGCTCGTTCACCCATTGGGCTACCACATCGGGGGATTCCAAATGCAAATGGTGAGAACCGGACAGAACCGACGTAGACAATCTCGGAATAGCGGCTTTACGCTCTTCCATCACCGTTTGATAGCTGGGCCATAAATGCGCATTGAACAAAGCAAGGGACACAGGGCACTGAATACGCGCGAGCCAAGCCTGAGCGTCGGCTTCGGATAGTCGCCAAAGGCTTTCCTGCCGCAATCGCCGATCATAACGGTGGTACCACCCCTGCTGGCTGTACCCCACCGCTCGTTTTGCCATAACGCTTGCCGCAGACGGCGATAATGGAAACGTACCCTGTAAGCGGGAATCAACTAAGGCTGCATAACTGTCGTAATAACGCATAGGGAAGCACTTGCGCCGGTTATCGTAGATGCGCTGAAATCGTTCCAGGTTTTCACTTTGCTCAGACACGATGGGCCCAAGTGCGTCTAGCGAAAGCAATTGAGAAATGCGTGAATCGACCCCGGCCAGCAACTGAGAAATCACCGCACCCAGGGAATGCCCGAGTACCCGGTATTCCGCCCAGTCTAGTTCGTCCAACGCTCGGCCGAGTGTTGGCAGCCAATTCAGTAAAAAAGTACCATCTAACTCCGGCAACGGTGCTGAACAACCATGACCGGGTAGTTCCAGACTCCAGATTTCAAACCCAGGCAGCGCATCTGCCAGTAGTTTGAATGTCATGGCGTTATCTAGGAAACCATGAAAAGCGAGGATTTTACGGCCCTGCCCAAACCGAATACCCCCCAATTGACCATTGAGCAGTTCAAAAGGTATCAATCCCGTACTCCCATTTTGATTAACAATTGCCGGATATCACGGGCAGTTTCCACCGGATATTCGAGCGGAAACATGTGACTACCTGCAACCACACAACTGGTGAATCCGAGTTTGTGCTTCATTCGTCGATATTGATGTTGACGCACCGTATCGGTATCCCGTCCTACCAACACGCCCATAGGTACCTTCATCTGCCGTTTCGACAGCACCATTTTGTGAGGTAGGGTTCGGTATACAGCCAACTCAACCTCCAGACGATAGCCTAAATCGAAAGAACCTTGTTCATTTGCGACCAGCGAATGGGTGACATAGTCGGCTAAACATTGAGGGTGAAAATTGGCGAACATTTTCCGCTGCGCGAAATATCCGATCGCATCCTCGCGCGATGGCCATTGCGTTCGTCTATTTTTTGATTTCCGTGCCGGCGTGATGTGATCGATCAATCCTGTGGATTTGGCCATCCGGACCAGCCAGGATTCCGCAATATTGAACGTTGGAACATCTAGCAATATCACGGCTTTGAATAGTTCAGGCCGTTCCAGCGCAGCCATCAACGTCAATGCGCCCCCTAAAGAATGACCGACACCAATAACCGGTTGCTGATGTTCCCGCTCGATGGTGTGAATCAACTGTCGTTTAAGATGTGTCCAGTTATTGGTAACGGGGTAAGCTGGGTCATGTCCCAGCATGGGGATTGTTTTAATCTGATAATACGACTCCAGTTGCGACAGCAGCAATTGATAGGTTGCCGAAGGCAATCCGTTGGCATGAGCAAAGTGCAGTTCTGATTTCATGAGAGCGATTATTATTGTCGATTACCCCAACAGTACCAGTAATCGACATTTTTTCAAACGGCCGTTTGAAAAACTCAACCCCAAATTCGATGCAAAGGGTTTATTTTGCGAAGGAGTGTCATAGGTGACATGTGCTGGTCAATACAGTCCGCACCCTACCGGACCCAGAGCAACTGGGCGCATCCCGGTTGAAAATCGTCTGCTTCCAGGCAAGCTATGTCGGCGGTATGCAGATTAATCGACTGGGCCTGATTCCCACACAACAACCGAACCAAACGCGATAATAATGGGTTATGCGCTACAATAAGCTGGGTTTTCAAGGTTGGATTTATCAGCTCATCAATAATCGGGTCGAGCTCGCAGTCGGGCGTGACTCGTTCATCTACTGTCCGATAGGACACTTGAAGCCCCTCACCTACAAGTATGTCGGCAGTTTGAAGGGCTCTCAGATAAGGACTGACAACCATCAGATCAATCGTCGGGAGCAGCGTCTGCTTACTGGCCACGGAGGCGCGCCCTGTAGCCGTCAAGGCACGCGAAGCGTCATCCTTAAGATAGGGTTCAGCTTCGCCATGGCGCATCAGGAACAATTTCACGATTCTTGATCCGATGGCCAGTCCGCGAATGGATAGACTTTCTCTTCTGTTTGGAATGTCAGATAAGCCAATATCTGCGCCTGATAAGTCTTTAAAGAGCGACTGAAATTCAACAATGACTCAATAGGTTCATCCTGAAACCAGAGAGTTAGCCACTGCACAAAGGCCATTAAGCCTGTCACAATTAAACTAACCCGTAGAAACAGCCAAAACAAAATCATATAACCGAGTCGGAAAATATGGTGTTCACGTTGTTCTTTTTGCATGGTGAGATCCTTTTTAAATTCCGGCAGACATAAATTCAACGTCCTGTGCCAGATCACCTGACATGAGTTTCTTGGCAATGGCTTCAACCGGCAAGTTTTCATAGATAATGCCGTAAAGACCTTTTACCAAGGGCATATATATACCCAATTCTTCTGCCTTGTCATTAACCATTCGTAACGTATTGATGCCTTCAGCAGTTTCACCGATCTTCTTGATCGCCTGTTTAAGTGTCAGTCCTTCACCAATGTAATAACCGACCCGATAGTTACGACTCAACTTGGAGGTACAGGTGACGATCAAATCGCCAACGCCGGCCAACCCCAGAAATGTCATGGGGTTGGCACCCAAACGCACGGCAAATCGTGACATTTCCGCCAAAGAGCGGGTAATAATGGCCGCCTTGGTGTTGTCAGCCATGCCCAAGGCTGCTGCCAACCCGGCAACGATGGCGTAAATATTTTTAATGGCACCGGCCATTTCAACCCCATAAATATCTGGGTTGCCATATACTCGGAAGGAACTGCAACTGAGCATTTCCTGCACATTTTGCCGCAGTGCCTGGCTGTAGGAAGCAATAACCGTCGCAGATATCTGATGATCGGCGATCTCTTTCGCCAAATTAGGCCCTGAAATAACACCAATTTCGTGTGCCGGGGCAACATCGTGCAATATCTGGCTCATTAACTTAAAACTGTGCGGCTCGATGCCTTTAGTCAGGCTAATCAATTTAGTATGAGCGGGTAAATGAGGGACGGTTTCTTCGACCACTGCGCGAAAGGCTTTACTGGGCACCGCCACGAAGACGTAATCCGCGTTGCTGACCGCTGACTTCAAATCCAATGAGGGTTGCAGGTTGTCCAGAAGTTTATAACCGGGCAAATAACGGGAGTTTTCCCGATTCAGGCGGATGTCATCGGCTTGTTTTTCGCTGCGCATCCACAACGTAACCTGATGCATGTTCATGGCGGCAATATTGGCAATCGCAGTACCAAAACTTCCGCCACCCAATACTGTTACCTTACTCGCGGTAAGCCCTGGGGTGTCAGACACGGTATTTCCTTAATTAATTTGATTTTCGATACACTCGACCAGTTCTTTAAAGGCCTGGCGATTGTTTTCATTCAGAGACATGAGGATTTTGTGAGCTTCGAGCACGCGGTCCCGGGCTACGTCTTCATCTAATGGCGTGATATCAGCTTCGACCAACTGCGTTGCCTCGGTCATTTCACTCTGCGTAACCATGGTGTACACGCGGTCTTTAAAGCCCATCGATTCAACAATACGGGTGATATCAGGGTGAGACGAAATCAACAATGGTATGTGGCCCATTTTAGGCGTGGCCAAGCGGGATATTTTGGCCAGTAACCCCAGGCTGGTGCTGTCTATCCCCTGAGCTTCGGTGACGTCAACGGTAACAGAGCTGAACTTAGGGTCCAGGAACATAGTATTCAGGCAGCTATCAATAGTGGTACACAAGGTCATTCGAACATCACCTGTCAGCTTAATAACATACTGACCCTGACGATTGGCCATCAAAACACGACCGTTACTCATTGCTCTAACCTTCGTTAAGATTTCTCAACTGTTAAGACTGTAATATCGTCCGGCGCATCGACAGTTTTGCCCTTCGCGCGTAGCCGGTCTAAAAAATCGTGCATAGTATGGGTTGGGTCGCTACCTAACTCAAGCAACCGTGTCTCTTTTTCAGATAAAGTTGACTCATCCATCAATTCAAAGATCCCATCAGACAAAAGCGTCAATTGTCTGAACCCGGTTAAATCGAGCGTACGGGTCTCATAACCCGAATCGTCAAATAACCCAACAGCCAGGCTTTCGGGTTCAATTAATTTGTTTTCGGTTTCAAAACAAACGATCGGCGCCGGAAAATGCGCAGCAACGGAGTAGTCCATTCGATTTTCCAGTGTATCGATCACGCCATAGAACATGGTGGCATGTTTACCGGTTTGGGTTTTCAATAGTTCGAGGTTAATCTGCCGCAATACCTGTCCTGGGTTAGTGACGATATCGGAAGTATTGTTTTCCAACTCATCCCGATAACGGTCAATCTGAGTTTTAATCAGCAAGGTGATCAAAGCGGAACTGGCGCCGTGGCCGGACACATCGGCAATGTAAAAAACGAGCTGGTTTGGTCCCAGCTCAAAATAATCGACCAAATCTCCGCTTAAGTAGGTAGAAGGCTCCATGTCATGCCATATTCTGAAATCGCCCTGAGACAATGGAAAGCGCGGCAAGAGACGCTGTTGTACCGCCCTGCCAGCCTGTAAATCCAGCTTCAACCGATCCACATGATCTTGCAGTTCCTGATTGCGTTTTTCAAGCTCTTGACGGTAACGGTAATTCTCTTTAAACAACAAGGAACGCTCTAAGGCCCGTTCGACCGAATGCTCCAGAACGCTCAGGTCCACAACCGGTTTCATCAGATAATCCGCCGCGCCCAGTCGTAAGGCTTCGACAACGTCGGTCATTACACCGGCACCGGACACAACGATAACCGGCGTCTCATCGGTTGTTTCCATGATGCGATTAAGTAAATGTAACCCATCCATACCGGGCATGCGCAGATCGCAAATGACCAGATCCGGCTGTTCTGCTTCGAAGATGGCAAGACCTTCCGTGCCATTGGCAGCTTCCAAAATGTGATAACCGCTGTCTTCGAAATAGGCAACGATCGAGTCTCTGACGGCTTTTTCATCTTCAACAACCAACAAGGTCGCGTCATTCAGGGCCATAGCTATCTTCATCTTTACTGTGTAATTCTGCCAAGTTAGCCGTACTGCGTTTTAAACGCAACTCTTTGACAGCCGTCTTAAAATGAGATTAAGGTAGTCGGGATGAGTCATCTCAATAAAACGCGCACGGCCGATGCGTTCGACACTGACTGCCGGCAGACTACCAGATGACCCACACACAGCCTTGTCTGAGTCAGAATTCGTGGCTGTTCAGTGTGTTTTAACTCAAGCCAGCAAGCAGCATTGTCCAAATACGATACTGCGTTGCCTTTACAACATAAATCAGAGGTGAGTTATGGTATTGAATGAGCGAGACTATGAAGAAAAGCGTAATTACATTCGGATGACAATGAATGCGTCGGCGACGTTGTCCATTAAAGAAGGTGACGCCATCGAAGTCACCTGTATCGACCTCAGCGCCACAGGGATGTCGATCCGAGCGAATCGCGCCGTCAAAAAAGGCACATCGGTCCACGTAAATATTCAATCCCCTAATGAACAGTTCCGCTCTATGGATGCCGACGCCGTCGTTTTGCGCTGTGAGCCCCATGACAATGGCGACTATGAGCTTGGGTTGGAAATTGAAGTCATGAAATAGCTTGAACCTATAAAAATGGCTTTGATGTTAGTCAAAGCCTTTGCGATGAACAAGGCCTGACATGGCCGGCCCTCTGTTTCAGTTCTTTGAACCTAAAGGCAAACAGCGGTCAAAACGCTTCGTCAAGAAAATCTTCACCCTCAAACACTTCAACCGGATCATCCTCAATAAATTCGTCGTTTAGAATCAGACCATCGTTAACGTCATATTCCCGCTTGGATAAATACGCCTGTCGATACAAGGTGTACTTGTCACCACTCAAGAGCCCCTCCGCAGACAACAGATCCGCTCGGGTTTGCAACCCGCTGGTGAGGCCGACGGCCAGCCGTTTAGGCACGTCTAGCGGTGCATAAGTCAGCGGGCTCATGAAGGGGTCGACCACTACACCGACGCCATCTCGCAAACTTGAAGGCCCGAGTATCGGCAATACCAGGTAAGGACCGCTGTTTAACCCCCAAACCCCCAAGGTCTGCCCCAAGTCTTCTCGCGCTGCATCAATGCCAATTTTGCTGGCAACATCGAACAACCCACCAATACCCACCGTTGTATTAATTAAAAATCGACCGGTCGAACGGGCTGTTCCATCCAGTTTGCCTTGCAACGTATTGTGAACCGCGTTACGCACTTCACCCAAGTTGGAAAAGAAATTCCGTACCCCACGCTCCGCAAATTCCGGCATAACCGCTTGATACACCTTGGCCATGGGTCGCAGCACAACGGTGTCTACGGTGTCGTTCACGGTAAAGACGACCCTATTAACAGGCTCCAAAGGGTCATCGTCGCTGGCAATCGCCAGATTGAAACAAAAGCTTAACAGTAATGATGCTGAATATATCAGGCCGATTGGTGATCGTTTATCCATGCTGAAAGTGCTTGCTCTGCGCGAGTGGAAGATGTTGCCCTGACGGGTTTATGGCGGTCTGGTTTGCTATCCACCTCGGGTTGAATGGCAGAAACCACCTTCTGAAAGGAGCTCGCTGCGCGTCGCGTCTCCTTCGCGGCCTCAAAACTAGCGACATTTGCTGATTTTTTCAAATTTTTCTCGATTACTGCAAAGCGACGACCTATGCCGATGGCCCCTTGGTTAACCATTTTAATTTCGCGGGCGGTGGTCAATTGAAGCCTTTGCAATCGGTCCTCTACCGAGCTCAGTCGCCTCATCGTCAAGATCGTGGTCACCGCCAACATCATCAGCATGATGGACAGTGCAATTTCTAAGAAGGTGAACGGTATTCCTGCAAACATAGTCATGAGCCACGGGCCTCCATTTTCTTGACACTGAGACACGGTTAGCAGGAATCAGGCCAATACCCTTTCACACCCCTCCGTACTATTCGCGGATACGGTAACGCAACTGTGCCCCTGTCAACTCAAGGTTAGCTTGACCGATAAAAAAAAGATTAAAAAGCTAATACGGAGAAAACGTGGTTACACCAAAAAAGATCAGAAAATGGTTATTCGCGCGATCATTGCGTGAAGCCCTGAGTCCGCATCAGGATCAGGGCTCGTCAATTAGAAGTCGGACAATTCAGCCCATTCAGAATCGGTTAGCAGGTTCTTGATCTCAATAAGGATCAACAGCTCGTCATTTTTGTGGCTTACGCCCTGAATATAGCGCGCATTGTTTTCGTTACCGACATTTGGGGCTACTTCAATTTCAGATTGTCTCAGATAAACGACCTCGGCCACGGCATCCACCAAAATGCCGACCACCTGATTGTCGGTTTCCAGAATCACAATCCGCGTGTTGTCGGTTATTTCACTACCCGGTAACCCAAATCGTTCACGGGTATCAACCACCGTAACGACATTACCCCGCAAGTTAATAATCCCGATCACATAGGAAGGTGCGCCCGGAACGGGTGCAATCTCACTGTATCTCAGGACTTCACGAACCTGCATGACGTTTATGCCATAGGTTTCGTTTTCAAGTCGAAAAGTTACCCACTGCAGTATTGGATCTTCCCCTGCTTTTGCAGTCTGAGCGGTCATGTTACTTCCTCCACATCTAGAATCTTCTAACTATAGTTCACTATTTATCGGCTTGCGCTACGCATTCTTTAACAGGACCGTATAACCGCTCAGGCCGTCAGAATTTTGGAAAAGGCATCGAGGTCGATTAAAGCACACATTTCAGAAATCACCGTTCCTGCCAGCCAGGGGCGCGCTGTTCGCAAACTTCGCCACTTAACCGCGCCAGGCTCAAGACTGATTGACCCTTCAATGGTATGAGCACCGAACGCCCAATCTGAATCGTGCACTCCAACGGCGAATTTTAGCAGGCTTGCCGTTTCCGGATCGTAGCGTTCAGGCATCACCAACTGACCAGTGTCGACGACACGGATATTACGATCCTGCTGAATGGGCAATAGACCAAGAAACCACTTTGGCTGATCAAACAGCGGTGTCAGCTCACGGTCCAGTTTATGAATGTTACCGAGTAACAATAAAGGGACAGCAAGCTTAAGGCCATCGACCGAGAAAACCAGACAATCAAAACGCTCCTGCGCCCAGGTGGGGCGCCCATTCTTTTGCCAAACCGGAGGCTGATCTCTCTGCGGTTGAGGTGCATCCAGAACGGTTTCAACGACACTTGGTTCAATGACCGGTTCGGCGGCTCTGATCTGTATCTCTGGTTCTGGCTCTGGTTCTGGTTCTGGCTCTGGTTCTGGTTCTGGTTCTGGTTCTGGTTCTGGTTCTGGTTCTGGTTCTGGTTCTGGTTCTGGTTCTGGTTCTGGTTCTGGTTCTGGTTCTGGTTCTGGTTCGGCCAAAATATCCAAATCTTCGGGCAGTTCCAAAACCTGCTCGGCCGGTTGAACACTTTCTACTGCCACAACAGTCTCTTCAACGGGTGCGACAACGACATCAACTTCTGCCTCAACCGTCGAAGTGGCCTCATGTAACATTTCATCCAGATAAGACATGACCGCCAATTTGCTGGTAATTGCGGTTTTTGTCTTTGTGGGTTTTGACTCGGTCATATCCGGTTACTGTTTAACGTCTGGATTGAATTGAGCAGCGCTACTCTCAGTCTGGGTCCGCTGCACTGTTGCAACATGGCCAAGATCATGAAGTCTTGGCATCTCTGCTGAGCTGGTGTCATAGGACTTCGCCATATAGCCGTAAGTTCAAAGCCCGGCTTGACCAGTGCAAATCGCAACACCGGTGTGCTGCCGGAATCCGCGGCATCCATCTTCTGGGTATCCAAAAGCAAGGAGCTGAAATAGTCCTGCACTGCGGTTTGGCTGTTTATGGTTGAGTTCGACATATCAAGCTTCCAACAACGTTTTTAACAGCAACTTGTAGGCTCTCGCGCCTCTGGATTCGGCATCCATTTGGCTGATCGCCAGTCCCTCGCGACTGGCATCCCGCAACCGGGTATCCACTGGTATAGCCATATTCCAGATATGCCCCTGATACTGTTCGCGCAAAGTTTTCAGACTCTTGATGGACGCCTGCGTTCGGCGGTCAAACATGGTTGGGATCACCAGATAATCCAGATCACGCTGTTGCGAATGCATAACCATTTTGATGGTGTGCACCATGCGTTCGAGCCCCTTTAATGCCAGAAATTCTGTTTGCACAGGCACCAGTAATTTTTTACAGGCGGCCAAAGAGTTGATGAGCAGCACACCCAACAACGGCGGCGTATCGATCAGAGCGTAATCAAAATCGTCCCACAACTTTGCCAGCGTCTTTGACACAACCAACCCCATGCCATCCTGCTGACTGACGTTTCGCTCTAATGTCGCCAAAGCTGTTGAAGCTGGAATCATTTTCATCGAATCGATAGATGTATCAATTAACACGTCACTGAGAATATCGTCAGGTATCTTGCCGCCATGCATAAAAAGATCAAACGCACTGTGAGGAACGTCATCCGGGTTGTATCCGAAATAACTGGTCAGAGATCCCTGTGGATCCAGATCAAACAACAAAACCCGTTTGCCCTGCTCTGCCAACATGGCCCCCAGAGATACAACTGAAGTAGTTTTTCCGACACCACCTTTTTGGTTTGCTATCGACCAAACATGCATATAAAAACCTCTTTTGTTTACCGGCTCTGGGGTTGACGTTCAAAACCGGCAACGACAATGGCGATTCGCCCAGAATTCAACATTTCCGTATCTGAAAACGACGGCTGATAATGTGAGAACGCGACAGCAGACAATCGCTGACCTCCGATACCAGCACGCTGCAAATAACGCAGTACATTGGTTGCCCGCTGGGATGTCAGATCCCAACCGTCCACTGTTTCTGTTTGCTCTGACGCCAGACTGTACCCTTCAACCGAAACCGGTAGCGACATCGAAGACAAAAGTTTCCCGACCTCATAAAAAATGGCTTCCGCGTCATTTGTTATATCGGCGGAGCCTGGCAAAAATGTAACGGAATCTGCGATTTGAATTTCGATCCATGATTCATCGCCGCTGACACTGAACAGCTGGTTTTCGATGAGCTGTTGATACGCCTCACTAAGTTGTTTCTGAATGTCGAGTAACGTCGATTCCAGCGAATAGCGTTCACTGTCAGCAATATCGATATTCGTACCCGGCAACGGTTCTGGCTGAAATAACGGGTTAAACACATCCGGTCCTTGTGGCGTAGTAAGCAACTCTATGGGCTCAACACTTGAGGGCTGAACATCAAATAATTGCAGCAAAGTCTCGCTGACTTGTTGAAATTTTTCAGTTTGCAAAGAGCTGATGGAAAACAGGAACGCAAAGAAAGCAAACAACAAGGTTAAAAAATCTGCATATGAAATGATCCATCGATGCTCACGATCCGCATTTCCCGCGTATTTTTGCCTTCTCAATTGATTCACAAACGATACTCCCGTAAACGATGTTCCAATACCCTGGGGTTCTCGCCGTCAACAATCGACAACAGCCCATCCAAAGCCATCTCTTCAAACTGAGAACGCTGCAAGGTATCCGCCCGCAACCTTCCTGCCACGGGCAAAAAAAACAGATTGGCCAACCCAACGCCATAGATCGTGGCCACAAAAGCGGTGGCAATTCCTACGCCTATCGCTTGGGTATCTTCAACCTGCGTCATCACCTGTATCAACCCTAAAATCGCGCCGATGATTCCCATGGTCGGCGCATAGCCACCTAAGGAGTCAAAAAATTCAGCAGCACGCAACCACTCGCCTTCCCGCGCTTCGGTGGCAACATTCAAACTTTTCTGAATTTTGCTTTTTTCCGATCCATCAACAATGAGTTGCAACCCCAACCGAAGATAAGGGTCCGGCTCTTTTCCCGACTCCGGGTCAAGGCTCAAAGGTCCATTGCGGCGAGCAAATTGGCACCAGCGAACGAGCTTTACAACGGCTAAATCACATTGCGTCGGATTACGCCAGAAGATCGTTGGAAAAAGCTTCCAAGCAGACTTCCAGGTTCCAGCATCGGCTTGTATCATCCCCGCGGCCAGCGTACCGCCCAACACAATTAAGGCAGCGGGCATGTTCGATAAAGAACCGGCCTGGCCGCCTTCCAGTAAATGACCACCAAATACAGCAAACCATGCCAATAGCAGCCCGGCGAGTGCAATCATGAGGTTTCCCTGTCACAAAGAGTTAGTGTAAGCGTAGACGGAATGACGATAGTTATCACATGAGGTTGAGTCCTGCACTGGACTCAGTTCAAGGTAAGATTTGTCCGCTTATCGGACAACTTCTGCCATTCGTTTCGCCACATCCAACAGAGGAATCACTTCATCTGCGAGATTAGCTTTTACTATTGCAGAAGGCATGCCATCTATCACACAGGTACTTCCTTCCTGAGCCCAAACGACACTGTTTGCTTGTTTCAATAATCGGGCACCATCTCGACCATCCGCTCCCATACCGGTCAGCACGATTGCCAAGGCGTGATTACCATAGTGTTTTACGGCACTGCCGAAGGTTAAATCCACACTGGGTTTGTAATTCAACCGAGCATCACCTTCGAAAATCTTTATTTTACCTTTCGCCGTCAGCATCATCTGCATACCACCTGGCGCCAGGTAGGCAACGCCTGGTTTCAGAACATCACCGTCTTCGGCTTCTTTCACGCCGATACGACATTGACTATTCAGTCGTTCTGCGAAGGCACCGGTAAATGAGCCAGGCATATGCTGGATTAACAGAATAGGAGAAGCAAAATTAGCCGGCAATTGGGTCAAAACTTTTTGCAAGGCAACAGGTCCGCCGGTTGAGGTGCCGATCAGAACCAGTTCAAATTTCTGCGTATACTGTTTTGCCTGACTGACCCTCCGAGCCGGAGCAACCGGTGCTGCCGTTGTTAAACCAACTTTGGGTTTTGCCACCGCAATGAGTTTTTCCACCAACACCTGTTTCAAGCTTGAATTAGCACCAGACACCCGCTCATAACTTTTTGGCAGGAAGTCAACGGCGCCTGCGTCCAACGCATCCAAGGTGACCCGGGCGCCTTTCAAGGTAAGAGAAGAAAACATCAAAATGGGCGTCGGTTGCTTATTCATGATCTCACGAACAGCGGAAATACCATCCATCATTGGCATCTCGTAGTCCATGGTAATGACGTCAGGTTTTAATCGAAGGGTTTTATCGATGGCCTCGCGACCATTACTGGCTTCACCGACAACTGTTAATTGCGGGTGCGCATTAATGATGGATCGGATTTGTTGTCGAAAGAAGGCTGAATCATCAACAACCAGAACCCCAATGGACATGCACGACCCCTTATTTAGTGACTATCCAATATATTTAAGCAGACCGACAGGAAGCCCGCCATGTCATCTGAAGGCAAACCTGAACATTTCAGGCCAGCATAAAAGACCTCAATAGAATATCTCACAAGAAAGGAATGCCCTGTGAACTTATAACCCAGCCAAAACAACAATCATCCCGCTCACTCGCAATGCTCTATTACGTATTCAGAATTGAGCGGGCCATTCCCATATCACTCGCCGCTCAGGGCTTATCGCTGGACAAAGATAATCGATCAGCAAAAACAAAGTGGTTTCGGCTAGGTATGCGCTTTCAGCAAACTTGGAATATCCAAAATCAACGCAATTCGTCCATCGCCGGTAATTGTCGCGCCTGCCATACCATCAGTTCCCTGCAACATTTCACCCAGGGGCTTAATAACAACTTCCTCCTGACCGACCAATTGGTCGACCACGAAACCAACGCTTTGCGTACCCACAGTAACGACCACCACGTGACCGGTCTTGGTCTTTTCCGAGTGGGCGCCATAACCTTTAATCAACCAATGCTTGAGATAATAGAGTGGTATAGGTTGACCTCGCACCAGCACAACTTCCTGCCCATCGACAACGTTGGTTTTAGACAGGTCTAGATGGAATATCTCATTCACGCTAACCAAGGGCAACGCAAACGCCTGATCCTCCAGCATCACCATAAGGGTGGGCATAATCGCCAACGTCAAGGGTACTTTTATGCTGATGGTCGTACCGACATTCAAAGCCGATTCAATATCGATAGTTCCGTTAAGCTGGGAAATTTTCGTCTTCACGACATCCATCCCGACACCCCGACCGGACACATCGGATATTTCGGTCTTGGTACTGAAGCCGGGCGCAAAGATCAGATTAAAACACTCTTTATCGCTTAACCTGTCCGCAGAATCTTGATCCATAACACCGCGTTTGACAGCAATCGCTCGCAGTTTGTCTGGATCCATTCCGCCACCGTCATCCATGATCGTCAACAGAATATGATCCCCTTCCTGTTGCGCAGACAAAACAATGCGCCCGGTTCTGGGTTTGCCATTGGCTTCCCGAACATCCGGACCTTCCACACCATGGTCAACAGAATTGCGCACCAAGTGGACCAGAGGATCGGCCAACGCATCGACTAGATTTTTGTCTAAATCAGTTTCTTCACCAACCAACTCCAAATTCACTTCTTTCTTTAAATTCCGCGCCAAATCTCGAACTACCCGAGGAAACCGTCCGAAGACCTTCTTAATCGGTTGCATCCGGGTTTTCATCACGGACGTTTGTAGATCTGCAGTCACGACATTCAGGTTGCCAACTGCTTTGGTCAACGTTTCATTTTCCAGTTCAGCACCCAACCTCACGAGCCGGTTGCGCACCAATACCAACTCACCCACCATATTCATGATGTCGTCTAAACGCTGAGTGTCCACGCGGACTGTCGTGTCCTGGGAAGACTGTGGTGCTTTCGCAGGCGCCCCAGTTGTGGCTTTGGTGGCCGGCGCAGCAGTTGAAGCCGGTGCTTTTTCTACCTCAGGTTTAGCCGGTACTGCCTGACTGGCCGGTGCAGCTGGCACGGGATCGGTTTTTTTCGCCGGTGCAGATTCATCGGCGATTGCGTCAATTTTGAATTTACCCTTCCCATGCAGTTCATCCAACAGGGCTTCAAATTCATCGTCAGAAATTTCATCCGACGATGATTTCTGCTCCGGTTCGGATGCAGGTGTCTCCGGTTGAGGGGATGCGGAAGCGCTGGTTTCTGGCGCAGCACTGTTTACGGCAAAGTTACCCTTGCCATGCAGTTGATCCAATAATGCTTCAAATTCTTCTTCGGTAATTTCATCTTCACTGCCACCGGCTGCAGTCACAGGTTCAGGTTCTATGGCGGACTCTGCGCTTGGGGTTTCACCTCCATCTGGCGCGATGGCGTCTAATAACTGTTCAAATTCCGAATCAGTAATATCATCACCTGGCGCCCCAGAGGCGACGGATTCATCAACCACTGTTTCAGGCTCGGGTTCCGTCGTCACCTCAATTTCCGCCGCTGGTTCTTCAAGACCTTCGGTTTCGGATGCAGGCTTGGCGTAAAAATGAAGCTTCTCAATTAACGCGGGGTCAGCGGCATTCAGCGGTTCTCCGGCATTGACGGACGCAAACATCTCGTTAACGGAATCCAGTGCATTGAGCACGTAATCCATCAGGTTGGCATCAATAGAACGTAAACCATTTCGCAGCGTATCAAACACGTTTTCAGCGGCGTGACAGCAGTCAACCAGTTCAGTGAGCTGTAAAAAACCTGCGCCGCCTTTTACTGTGTGGAATCCACGGAATATCGCATTCAGTAAATCTTTGTCGTCTGGCGAGTTTTCTAACTCAACCAGTTGCTCTGAAAGCTGTTCTAGAATTTCACCGGCTTCAACTAAAAAGTCCTGGAGAATTTCGTCATCTGCCTCGAAGCCCATACGTGTGCCCCTTAAAAACCTAAACTAGATAAAAGATCGTCTACATCGTCCTGGCTGGCCATTACGTCTTCTTTCGTGCTATCGATCTGAGGACCGTGACCTTTCATATTCATATCGGCAGCTGAAACTTTTTCTTCACCTTTTGTGACAATTCCGGTTATGGCTTCCACCTGGCTGGCCATAAACACCAGATCCACAAGGCTGGCTTCCACTTCTTTCACCAAGCCAGTCACCTTGTTAATGACCTGTCCGGTTAAATCCTGGAAGTCTTGAGCCATCAGAATTTCGGTCATGTTACCGGATAATTTGGAAGCATCTTTATCCAGCCGTTTAAAGTAATCGTCGAGTCGCCAGTAGAGTTCCCGGAATTGATCTGGCGTCATATCACGCTGTACTAAACGCTCCCATTCGCTTTTAAGTTCATTGGCTTCTTGCCTTAATGCGTCTGCAACCGGAAGGCTCTCTTCGACGAGATCAAGTGTTTTGTTGGCAGCCTTATCCGTCAGCTCTACGACGTAACCTAACCGATCCGTGGCATCAGTCATTTCAGAGACATCTTTATCTTTGGCGGAATCAATATGGAAGTTTGTGATGGCATCATGCAAGGCTCGGGTCAAGCGTCCGACTTCTTGGTACAAACCGCGATCACGAACGTTTTGCATATCCTGTAATGTCAGCAAAGCGGAATCGAACTGACCGTTACTGATGTTGTCATGCAGTTCCATGGCCTTTTCACGCAACATAACCATGACGTCCTTGTGACCGTCAATAAATGGTGTCCGTGCATGTTGCAACTCAACGAGTACATTGATGGCTTCTTCGATATTTCCCGAGTCAACATGTTGAAGAAGCACTGGTGCTTGCTCTTTCAGCATTGCGGTAAACTCATCCGGTGTCGGATTCTGTTCACTCATAGCTACCCCCGCAATTTAAAACGACGTATTTACCATCAACCCACACGTTCAAATATTTTTTCAATTTTTTCTTTGAGCGCGGCAGCGGTAAATGGCTTCACCACATAACCATTCACGCCAGCTTGGGCAGCGGCGACAATTTGGTCACGTTTCGCTTCAGCAGTTACCATCAATACCGGGACTGTCTTCAGGCGGTCATCGGATCTGATTTTTTGCAAAAGCTCGATCCCTGTCATACCGGGCATATTCCAGTCGGTCACCACAAAATCGTAATCACCACTTTGCAACATAGGCCAGGCGGTTGAGCCGTCGTCAGCTTCATGCGTATTGGTAAAACCCAGGTCCCGCAACAAGTTTTTAACGATTCGACGCATCGTTGAAAAATCGTCGACTACCAGAATTTTCATGTTTTTATCCAAGATGACCTCCTATAGCCTTATCCGGACATGTGCTACTTAATTCATAATAGACCGTGCTAGCGGCCTATCCAGTTTTTCGCGGATTTAACCCCGTATCTGGAACGATTTCAATCCACTTTCTCCGCTAGCGTAGCATTAATGATCCGTTACAACTTTACGTTGTATCGACCATTGATAAAGAAAGTTAACCGTTATTGAAAAATAAAATCAGATACCGACTACTAATTGAACAGTTTGATTGAGAGTGGGAGACGGATGTACTCAGGAGATCCAATCCCGCATTTTGGAGCGCAGACGCAACGTTGCCTGAGAGTGGATTTGACTGACTCTGGACTCACTGACACCCAACACCGCACCAATCTCTTTTAAGTTCAGTTCTTCTTCGTAATACAGAGATAAAACAATCTGTTCCCTTTCCGGCAACGCCTTCATTGCCTCGATCAACTGATCATTCATTTGATCATTTTGATGACCTGTATGCGGTGCAATACCATCGCTGAGGTCCGCCCGACTGTCATGTTGATCCGCATGGGAATTTTCAACCAACTCTTCGAAACTAAACAGACGAGACCCCTGCGTATCTTTAATCAGGGCATAATACTCATCGAGGCTGATATTGAGTTCTTGAGCAATTTCACTGTCGCTAGCATCCCGGCCTTCGCGCATTTCAATAGTGTGTATGGCGTCTGAGATACGCCGGGAATTGCGGTGTACTGAACGTGGGATCCAGTCCCCTTTGCGAATTTCATCCAGCATTGACCCGCGGATCCGAATGCCAGCGTATGTTTCAAAACTCGCCCCTTTGGATTGATCGTAATTAGACGCAGCTTCAAAGAGTCCAATCATGCCGGACTGCACCAGGTCTTCCAATTGTACACTGTCGGGCAACCGCGCCAACAGATGATGTGCAATACGCTTGACCAGCACACCATACTGCTCGATCAATTGTTCGTAGTTCGGACTGCGTTTGGTCTCATACATAGAATAATTCTGCACTGACATTTCAAGCTGCCCCGGCACCCTGAATGAGTCGCTCCACAAAAAATTCCAGATTGCCTTTAGGTGTACTCGGCAAAGGCCATGTCGCGACCCGCTGCGCCAAGGTACGGTAAGCAACCGCCGCTTTCGATCTAGGGTAGGCTTCTAACACCGCTTTCTGGCGCTGAACCGCTTTGCGTACAGACTCATCCATGGGAATTGAGCCACAGTAATGCAGAGTGACGTCCAGAAAACGATCCGTCACTTTGGCCAGTTTATTGAATAACAATTGCCCTTCTTTGGGCGTTTTCACCATATTTGCCACCACCCGAAAGCGGTTCATGCGGCAATCCCGGTTCAACACTTTAATGAGAGCATAGGCGTCGGTAATAGAAGTTGGTTCATCGGTCACAACAACTAGAGCTTCCTGTGTTGCCCGCACAAAACTGGTCACCGTCTTGGAGATGCCCGCTGCCGTGTCGACAATCAACACATCCATATAATCGGCTAATTCACTAAACGCCGTGATAATGCCAGCGTGCTCAAGCTCACCCAAGTTGGCCATGTGCTGCGTGCCGGATGAAGCCGGAATGATTTTGATGCCAGCAGGTCCATCGACCATCACGTCAGACAACCGTGCATCACCATTTAATACATCACTGATATTTCGGTTGACGGAAAGTCCGAGCAAAATATCGAGGTTCGCCAGCCCCAGATCCGCGTCCAACAGCACAACGCGCTTCCCCTGTTCTGCCAATGCGATGGCCAGGTTGACGGATACATTGCTTTTTCCTACGCCACCTTTACCGCCGGTGACTGCGACGACCTGTACTGGATTCAATCTATTCATTACCTATTTTCCTTCAATTCCAATCAGTATAGATCAGCCTTCGAAAAATGCCGTCTCATGATGAAGAAAGTCGTTAAACGAGGTTTTTGACGGTCATTCGACCGATGATCAACTCGCCGATGCCAATGCGGCTGGCTCATGTGTCAGCCCTTTAACCAGTCGCTGTATCAACTTTCTCGCGTCGGCGACTTCTATATCCTGTGGAATGCTTTGCCCGGTGGTGCAGTACCACAATGGCCATCGGTGCTTCATGACTGGCTCAAGAACCCCGCCAAAACAAGATGATTCGTCCAGTTTTGACACAATCGTCCCTGTAAACACAGGATTTTTATGCAACGCAATAAACTGGTTCACGGCGGAGTTCAACATGGTGGCGGGCAATACCAACAGCGTCTGCACACGATTGACAAGCTCACCGAAACTCATGATCTGATTCCAGTTGGCCAGTGCTTCGCTACTGCCACTGGTGTCAATCAACACCAACCGCTTACCCTTAAACGACTGTAATACCTTCGATAATGAATCTTTTTCGCGCATGGCCTTAAACGAAACACCCAGTATGTCAGAGACAGATTTCAGAATTTCCTGTCCGCCTACCTGATACCAGTCCATCGAGACAATTGCGACAGAATCAACACCGTAGTCTTTCACCGCATGAGCCGCAAGTTTCGCAATCGTGGTGGTTTTTCCCGCCCCTGTTGGTCCTGTTAAGGCAAACACGCCTCCGGTCGATAACGGTTCATACAGCGGAACCGGCAACGCGGAAGCCAGCCTTCCCATCATCCTGCGCCAGTTCTGATCTAAGGAGTCTTCGCGGTCGTAATTCGCTAAGATTTTGCGGATCAACGAACCGCCGAATCCCAGGGTTTGTAATCGTGCTTCGAGCCGTTCATATTGTGGCGTCATTGTTGGTGCAGTGACGGGTTCCCGTAATTGATCTGTTTGTTCTTTAAGCAAATCCTTTAGACTGTCAATTTCCCGACGCAGCAGCGCAATATCTGCTTCAGCCATTCTCGTTGCCTGCTCCACGGGTTCAGATTGCTCGAATCGCGATGTGTGACGGGTTTCCTCTGCCAGAACCTGAGGCGATCGACTGTTCTCTGTCTTTCTGGAATGCGTTGGAGCCACCGACATTTTCACGGGCGTTTTTACGTCATCAAAGGCGGATTTATTTTTATCCGACATCACGCTGAATAATTGCTGCATTGTTTCTTTATCAAGCGACTCCGTTAACTGAGGATTCACCTTAATAATGTCTGAATCATTTTTGGGCGGCTGATTTTGCTGATGTATTGAGAATTCCTGCTCATCGACACCCGCGACAATTTCCAGGCCATTGGCCAAACGCCGGTTCGACAAAATAACCGCTTCAGGCCCCAGGGTTTCGCTGATGGTTTTCAAACCGGCCTGCATATTTGCGGCAGTAAATCGTTTTATTTTCATCAATTCATTCCTCATTGACCGCCAACGGTCCCGACAATCGTGATGTGTTTGTTATCGGGTATTTCCTGGAAACTCAGTACTTTCAAATTGGGAACCCCATGTCGGACAAATCGCGCCAGCAGCATCCGTAACGATGCGGAAACCAGTAATATGGCTGGCTTACCTTCACTGTCGAGTTTCTGAACCATCTCGGTCAATGAGTTCTGCAATCGTTCAGCCATTCCCGGTTCCAGCGCAATACTGTCAAGATTTCCATCAGCACCTGCCTGTTGAACTGTCTTCTGCAATAACTGTTCCAGAGCACGATCCAGTGTCACCACCGGGATTTCTTTCTCGTTGCCGACAATGCTCTGAATAATCAAGCGGGCAAGACCCATACGCGCGGCATTCGTTAACACGCCGATATCCTGAGTCTTGGGTTGCTGATTGGTAATCGATTCTGCAATGGTTCGCATGTCGCGGATTGGTACCTGTTCAATTAACAGGTTTTGTAGCACTTTCAGTAATTGACTTAAAGACAACGAGGTCGGCACTAACTCTTCCGCTAACTTAGGAGAGTTCTTACTCAACAAGTCGAGCATTTGCTGCACTTCCTCGTGTCCGAGCAGTTCATAAGCGTGTTGAGACAACACGTGGTTCACGTGCGTCGCCACAACAGTACTCGCGTCAACCACGGTATATCCCAACGTTTGAGCTCTGTCTTTCTCACCTGCTACGATCCAGGTGGCCTCCAGGCCAAAGGCGGGATCTACTGTTTTAACACCATCCAACGGCCCAAAGACCTGCCCTGGATTTATAGCCAACTCTCGGTCGGGGTAAATCTCCCCATCCGCTACTGCGACGCCCATTAAGGTCAACTGATAAGCGTTGGGCATTAAATCAAGATTGTCCCGGATATGAATAGATGGCACCAGAAATCCCAATTCCTGGGATAACTTTTTACGGATGCCTTTTATGCGACCCAGCAATTGCCCACCCTGTGAACGGTCCACGAGCGGTATGAGTCTATAACCCACCTCAAGACCAATAACATCAACCGGCTGCACATCATCCCAGCTAAGCTCTTTTGTCTCTTGAGGTACATCGGAAATTGGCGGCGGTCCTTCGAGTTTTTTAGCGCCCGGACGTGTAGGACCTGAAAGTGCGTTAGCGGTTTTCATCGGCAACAATGTCTCGCCGGCATCGGTCCGTTCTTTCAAGACAATCCACAACGCGCCTGCGGCAGAAATAAAAGCCAAACTCAAAAACACAAAGTGAGGCATGCCGGGCAAAATACCCATAACAAACAACACAAATGAGGTAATACCCAGAGCCCGGGGAGTGGAAAACATCTGCGTTAAAATCTGGTCGCCCATCTCTTCACTGCTACTGTTTCGGGTCACCATGATGGCGGCCGCAACCGATAGCAATAACGAAGGGATCTGCGCTACCAGACCGTCACCGATGGTTAATAAAGCGTATTTCTGTACCGCGTCATTAAACTCAAGGTTGTGCTGCATGATGCCAATCAGCAGGCCGCCCACGATATTAATGACCAGAATCAGAATACCGGCGACGGCGTCACCACGAACAAACTTTGACGCACCGTCCATAGAGCCATAAAAATCAGCTTCCTGCGCAATCTCGGCACGCCTGGCTTTTGCAGTATCGGCGTCGATCAATCCTGCGTTCAGATCGGCATCAATAGCCATTTGTTTGCCGGGCATGGCATCCAGCGTAAAACGAGCACTGACTTCAGATACCCGCCCGGCACCTTTAGTCACTACCACAAAGTTAATGATCATCAGAATCGCGAAAACAACCAACCCGACCGCGTAGTTACCACCAATCAGCACTTCACCAAAGGATTCAATCACCTTTCCAGCAGCGTCACCGCCCTCGTGCCCGTACATCAGAACGACACGGGTAGAAGCAACGTTTAAAGACAACCGCATCAGAGTTGCAACCAGAATGATGCTGGGAAAGACAGCGAAGTCGAGTGGCCGCAAAACATAAATTGTGACCAACAGAACTACGATAGATAAGGCAATATTGAAGGTAAAAAAGGTATCCAAAATTAATGTCGGCACGGGTAAGGTCATCAGACCCAATAACATTAATAACAGGATAGGAACGCCCAGCAACCGCTGACCGGCTAACTGGGCGCCGTGACGTGTATTCTTAAAAACTGCCTGGCCGTCTACATTGCGGATGTGGGCGCCAGCATTACGAACATTATCGAAAATAGCCATTCGTCAAATTTCAGTCAACTGCAAGGAATTAACTGAGACATCGCAAAGATCAGGCCAAATTCAACGAAACCTCACACTTCAACGCTAACCTCTACTAACAAAAAATGACCAGCCCTTTGATGAAGCCTTGCTGGTTGGACTATAACCACTGTGACGGTTTGACGTATTCGAGTTTGCAACGCAAACCGTCTATCGTTGATTTACCGTCAAAGACCTCACCGTTCAGTAACATTTTCTTTCCCCGCCAAGCGAGAGGAACACCAATGACAATTTGCTGCCATTGGGGCCGATAATGAGAGCGATCCAGTGAAACATGACACTCAATTTGCTTATCCAGACAGTGATAGCCAAACGATAACCGAGCGTAGCGGTTTTTCATTGGGTCGGCTGTTAGACCATCGTCATCCCGATACAGAATCCGATTGTCGATTTCGCCCGCAACAATCAACAGTCGCAATTCTTTTAAAGGTTTAGCGGTGGAATGTCGATAAGGCGCCAACGGCACGATGGCTCCAGTGCGCAAAAATACTGGAATATCATCAATACCCGTTTCCGCCAGAACGTATTGCAGCCCGTCAAAGTGTTGATCACTGTAAACACTCAACCAGCGACCCTTCGGCAACCAAACTGCTCGCGCGCTGGTTCCTGGCGAGACGATGGGTGCGACGAGAAAATTATCACCAACAAAGAATTGATCATTGGCATTATGGCATTCAGATACCTTGTCGTCCGCCCATAACATGGGCCGCATCACTGGAACCCCAACTTCATGTGCGTCCCGCATTAGCTGATACAAGTACGGTAACATTTTGTAGCGACGATGCATCGCAGTGCGTATCGCTGGCGTCCAATTATCGCCAAACGACCAGGGCTCCTGGGCTACCTGACTAATAGAGCAATGATTACGCATGAATGGATAGAAGACCCCTAATTGCATCCATCGGGTGAATAATTCCGGGCGGGTGTCATTCATAAACCCGCCAATATCAACTCCGGCAAACGCAACGCCAGACAGCCCCAGATTCAGCAACATTGGTACACTCAGACGGAGATGCTCCCAAGATGAACGGTTATCACCTGTCCATACCGTGGCACAGCGCTGAATGCCCGCGTAGCCGGCCCGAGTCAAAACAAAAGGTCGCTGGCCGCACTGTTCAATGATGGCTTGCTGGGTAGCTTCCGACATTAACAGGCCATAAGCGTTATGAACGGCCTCGTGCTCTACCCGAAAACCATCGTACAGGTGAGTCGCGTCAGCATCGATCGTCATCCGCTCATTAAACACGGCTGGCTCATTCATGTCGTTCCAGATACCCTGAACGCCCATATCGGTGAAATAACGATGCAACTCTTTCCACCACTTGCGGACGTCAGACTGATAAAAATCTGGCCACGCCGATTCACCGGGCCAAACTTGGCCTTTCCAGACATCCCCTTGTGCCGAATGCGTAAAATAATCGGCACTGACGCCCTGCTGATAAATCCGATACTCAGGGTCAACTTTAACGCCAGGATCGACAATTGGGACCAGACGAACACCCTGCGTCAACAAATCGTCGACGAGTTCCGGCGCTTTCTGAAAATGCTCAGGGTGGAAGGTGAAGACCCGGTATCCATCCATGTACATGATATCGAGATAAATAGCATCCACCGGCATGTCATGCTGGATGAACCCCTGAACGACGTCGCGGACTTGCTGCTCTGTTTCGTAAGAGTGGCGCGATTGATGGTACCCCAACGCCCATTTGGGCGGTAAATACGGACGGCCCGTTAACCGTGTATAGCCGTCAAGTACATCAGATATCTTTTCACCCGAAAATATATAAAGATCGATGGCACCTGCTTGAACACTGATACACAACTCATCAGTCAAACTCAAATCCAGTACAACCCGTCCGGGGTTATCCACAAACAAGCCCATCCACCCTTGATCAGTCGATACAACCATAAACGGAATGGACTGGTACAGTTCATCATTGGCGTCAGTATGTGGTTCGAATACGTCGGAATTCCAGAATGACCATCGTCTTCCCTGCTTATTTAATTCACCTGTTTTCTCGCCTAATCCATAGACAGGCCATTGATCGGGCAGCTTCAAATACAAATGACTCCAACCCGCCTCATCGCAATACAGGCCGCGTGAGGTGCCAATACCTTGACCATGTCGATGAATAGCCACTTGCCATTGGGCCCCTGGCAACCAAGACCACTCAATCTGATTCAAAGCGTTCGCGGGCATGACCGGCAATTGATCCGGCAACACCGCAAAGGATGACCCAAGAGGAATGCCGGTACAAACCCTCATAACGTAGGGTCCCATCTGGCTGACAAGTACCGGATGGCTTTCGTGTTGAACCCGAGCAAATTGAGCGCCGGTTATCGGTACACCATAGTTTTCAATTCGGGTTTGCTTGGGTCGGCCTTGCCCTAAAACCAATTCAGGTTGCACGGCTAGACTAGACTGCGTATCGAGGTCCGTCATAAGGTTCCATTCATTGTTTTTTTTATTGGTCACTATCGTAACGACGAACCGGAAATTGACACAGGCGGAATCTCAGAACAGGTTGATTGCGAAAAGTTGAGTTAGGCTGGGGGTTGAGATGGCTGTAAAACCCCAATGCCTGGCTGAGCAGGCATTGGGGTACACATTAGAAGCATTTTTGACACGCTGTTGGTGCTCTGGCCCCTATTTAATGGACTGAGACCTCATCTTCCCAGATGACCGCACTGGATTCAGCCGCCTGGGCAATTTTGTTGTAACGATCCTCCAGTAGATTACGGCGGATTTTCAACGTAGGCGTCAAAAACTCATTTTCGATAGTCCACTGATCAGATGCGACAATCAGACAATCCAATTTCTGGTGACTTTCTAGTTGGGCATTAACCTGATCCAACGTTTCTTTCAGCCCGGGACGCAACAGTTCACGATCACCATGAATCAAATGCTCTGCCAGCACTACCACGGCGACGGGCTGTTTACGACCAGACCCCATCACACAAATCTGTTCGATATCTGGATTGGATGCTAATGCCGATTCGATCGGTACCGGCGCCACATACTTACCCTTGCCGGTTTTGAATTCTTCTTTGACGCGGCCGATGATTTTGAACGCACCGTTACTCAACAATTGGGCCTTGTCGCCAGTACGGAACCATCCTTCGACAAAACTGGCTTCTGTGGCTTCCACATTTTTATAGTACTGCTTAAACACGGCATCACCACGAATCAGAATTTCACCCTCATCAGACAGTTTCATTTCGACACAAGCACAAGGTAAGCCGATCGTGCCGATTAGGTCGGCCCGAAATGGCATATTAGTGCACGACAGCCCGGTCGTCTCTGACATGCCCCAACCTTCACAGATATCAATACCGATTGTTCGATACCATTGCAAAATACTTGGTGAAATCGGTGCAGAACCCGATCCATACAAACGTGCAGAGTCTATACCCAGACCTTTGCGGATTTTCCGTGCAATCAAACCACCCAGAACGGGAATACGTAAAATTTTGGTCAATTTTTTGGCCGGAAGTTTCTCGAAAACACCGGTTTGAAAGCGAGTCCATAATCGCGGAACAGACACAAACAAAGTGGGTCGGGCGACTTTCAAGTCATCAACAAAGGTATCCAAAGATTCAACAAAGTAGAATGAAGCGCCACCGTATAAACCCGGTCCTTCGATAACACCTCGCTCGGTAATGTGGGCCAATGGCAGGTATGAGATCAGACGATCTTCGCCGGTTACCTTGAAGCTCTTACTGTGAGCATCACTCGCCGAGGCGTAATTTCGGTAGGTTAAGACAACCCCTTTTGGATTTCCGGTACTGCCAGAGGTGTAAACAATACTCATGGTTTCGTCGAGCGTTGGCGCATAGATATGCTCCATGGGCTCATATTGTTCCAGCCATTGCGACCACTGATGTTGCGCGCTGATAGTATCATAAGGATAGGCAATGACCGGTATCTGGCCATCCAAAACCGATTGTGCCGCTGCTTTGTCATCCAGTTTTCCAACAAATACCGCCTTGGCTTCACTGTGTTCCAGAATATAACGTAACGTGGCTTCGCCCGCTGTGGCGTAGATAGGAACACTGATCATGCCTGCCATCATGATGGCCCAATCGTTAATAAACCACTCCGAGGAATTCTTGGCAACGATGGCGACCTTGTCTCCTTTTTTCAATCCAAGTGACACCAATCCAGTCGCAATTTTCCGCGCATTCTGTTCCGCCTGTCCCCACGTGGTTATTCTCAGGGTCCGGTTAACGGGTTGATGTAAAAAGGGTTTATCCGGGTGGCGCTGACTGAAGCGAAGCAACATCTCAAGGGGCGTTGGATAAGTCATAGTTCATTCCATTTTGTTATTGTTGTGTTTGTGGCAAACAAAGACATGTCAGTTCGAGCTTATAAGCAACAAATTGCTGCCTCTGTTTGCAGTAGCTGAGTTCTTTCTAACTTCAGCAAAAAAAACCACAACGTGCAATACAAACCGAACAAATCTACAAACTTATGACATTGCGGACCTAAGTACGGGTATTTTTTTTGCTTCTTGTGTATTACCGGATTAAGTTCATACTGTGCTTTTACATTCACAATCGGGTAATGAGCAAATTGAGCCGCTTAACTGCCACTCAAATAATAATTTTCACGTCTACGACGCTGGTCGCTTCGCTGGGTGCAAATATCTGGTTTTTCACAGACCAGTCGGCAATGAAAGCCGAGTATGACCAGCAACAGCTTGAGATCCAGTCCCTCACCCTTGAGTTAGCTAGCAACAAAGAGCTGAAGAGTGATCAGATTCAGCGACTGGAACAGATGAATGGCCAGCAATCTGAGCTGGCAGAGATCATCAATGATTTGCAGGTCGAGTTCATGACACTGAACCAGCAGTATCTTAATACGGTAGACACCGCCGATCAGACTCGCCAACAATTAACGGCAGCGCAAAATAAAATACAAACGCTAGTGCAGCAATTGGCCGATCAAAAACGGCAATTGGAAGAAGCAAATATCACCATTCGCAATCAACAACGGTCATTAAAGGCGACCGTGTCAGACAGCCAAACCAATAACACCATTTCACAGATAAGCGCTGAGCTAACAAACGCTCTCTCGGAAAAATATAACGAGCTTGCGGTAACGCAAACAGCGAGTGGCGACCTTACATTAAACGTTCCTTTGGAATACATCTTTAAAGACAGTTTTCTTAATTTCTCAGAAGATGCTGAACCCCTGTTGCAGCTCATCGCTGATCAGGTCAAGCAATACCCGTCTATCGATGTCACTGTCGTCGGTCATTCAGATGCCCGGCCGATCGTTTCTGACTTGGCAGAACGGTATCCCACCAACTGGGAATTAAGTTCCGTGCGTGCCAGTAAAATAGTGGTGCAATTAATCGAACTTGGGGTGAATGAAAGTCAGCTGATCGCCGCCGGTAAAGCATCGAATCAACCGGTCAGAGATCAAGCCAACGCAGAGGCCTGGTCGCTGAATCGTCGCATTGAAATCCGTTTTCACGGTATTGTTCGCTGAGAAGCTGGAACGGTGGAGAGTCGAGCGATGAAAAAACTACAGGTGAACCAAAAACACACTAACATGATACGTAGAGCCGAGACATCAACCATCCAGATGGATAGACCAAACGTCACTGCGACGATCATTAGAGCACGCCTTTTTGCAACCGCCGTTATGAAACGCTCTTCTTGCCAGTTTTTTATCAGCGGTCCGAAAATTTGGTTTGCCAACAACCAACGATGGAATCTCGGCGAGGTTTTTGCGAAACAAGCAGCAGCTAACAGCATAAATGGTGTCGTTGGCAAAACTGGCAACACGACACCAACGGCACCCAATCCAAAACAGAGCCAGCCCGCTGAAAAAACCAGCGCATGACTTATTCGGTTCATACCATAAGGCCCCATTCTTTCAATCGACTGTAGGCATGTTCGGCTTGCTGCCCCTGTTGCACTTGCTGCAAATATAATCTGTACGCTGTTGCAGCATTCGTTCGCTCTTCCATTTGTTCATAACTGTATCCGACAAAGAAATCGACCAATGGATTTCCTGGCAATAACTGACGATATTGTTGAAAGAGGTTCAATGCTTGTTCCGGTTGTTGCTCTTCCAGGTAATTCACGCCGAGCATATATTTGGGCAGATGTTCGCCCGGCTTTAGAGACTGTGCTTTGTTCAAATCCGCAATAGCGATGTTATTGCGCTCCTTGGCCATATTCAATTTCGCAGAGATAACCCAAAGTGCATAGTCACTGTCGTTAAGTTTTTTCGCTTGGGCCAGTTCCGCTTCTGCGCCAGTAAAATCTCCGGCAGATAGGGCGAGGTCTGCATTCGCCAATGCTTTGATCATCGCTTTCTGACTACGCAGCGCGCGGGTGTAATCCATGTAACGTTCCCGCCCCAGATTCCGAGACATTTGCGTCCGATACGACGCGTTCATTTGCGTATTGGCATTAATTAACCGCTCATCACTCATGGGGTGACTGGAAAACATGATATCCAACGCACTGGGTTTGGCATCGTGTAAGCGATTCAACATGGTCATCAGGCTTACCATCCCCTTTGGGTTGGCACCGGCATTAACGGCATATTCCATACCCAAAGAGTCTGCTTCTCTTTCATTATCACGACTGTATTTCGCCAACAGTGCCGTGGCACTCATCATGCCCACACCCGCGACGATTTGCTGCGCCTGAGCATCGCCAACAGCAGTACTGGCCAGACCAACCGCTGCTTGTGCCAACAACCCCTTGGTGGCTCGCTCGGAAGCATGACGCGCATTAACATGACCTATTTCATGACCAAGCAGAGCCGCCAGCTCCGCTTCAGATTCCAACTCAACTAAGATACCTCTGGTAACCCCCATACTGCCTGCTGGGAAGGTATAGGCGTTCACATGGTTGGCATCAATGACGCGATAATTGTATGGCATATGAGCACGATGGCTGGTGTTGGCTATCGCCTTGCCAACACTGGTGATATAGCTGTTTAAACGAGCATCTGTATGTGAACCATAATCCGCAGAGAACTGATGTGGGCTCTGCTGTTTGTCTAGGGCAATTTCCTGGTCCTCACTCACCAATGAGAAAGTAGCCTTTCCGCTCACCGGATCGATGGCGCATCCACTTATCAAACCAGACACAGTTAAGGAACCGGTGGCGATTCCGGTCAACCAAAGAAAATCACGACGATTCATCATTTTGTCTTCTCATTAATTTCCCCGCAGTATAGCGAACATTGTCCGTCAGTTGCGATGCCTGATACAGCCAGATTATTGGCGAAAAAATTAGCTAAGGCACTGATTTTTCGATTTTTTCTGAAAAATGATTGCAATCGAAATATTGAATGGTAACATGCGCCCCGCTCTCGACATGAGCACAGTGTCCCGTTCGTCTAGTGGCCTAGGACACCGCCCTTTCACGGCGGTAACAGGGGTTCGAGTCCCCTACGGGATGCCACTAACGCCTTAACAGGTGTTGCTTGAGGTTTAGTGATCAGCTCTAGGCCAGCTGTAAACCACAAGCGCTCATGTCACTGGCATCTGCGTCCCGTTCGTCTAGTGGCCTAGGACACCGCCCTTTCACGGCGGTAACAGGGGTTCGAGTCCCCTACGGGATGCCACTTTCTTTTTTCTATTCAATTTCCCTTATTTATTGTTCCGTGACATACGGTGTCCAGACACCGCACCATTGCCATTCGCACGGCGGTAACAGGGGTTCGAGTCCCCTACGGGATGCCAATTTTTTTCTATTCAATTTACCATAATTATTGTTCCGTGACGTACGGTGTCCAGACACCGCACCATTGCCATTCGCACGGCGGTAACAGGGGTTCGAGTCCCCTACGGGATGCCACTTTCTTTTTTTCTATGTAGTTCTCTATATTAATCATTGTTCCGTGACGTACGGTGCCCAGACACCGCTCCATTCCCATCAGCACAGCGGTAACAGGGGTTCAAGTCCCCTACGGGATGCCACTTTCTTTTTTTTCTATGTAGATCCCTATATTAATCATTGTTCCGTGACATACTTTGCCCAGACACCGCACAATGATTAAATGAACGCACGCGAGAGCACCCTCCGTTACAGAAGACGGGAAAAAGATTTTGATAATTTCAAAGGTAAAAACCAATATCAGGTCATGTCGTTAAGGTTTTCGATGGTCTTTGCCAGTTTTACAATGATTTGATCTTTGATCTTGTCACGGGACGAAAAATCCAGATTGTTCATCAACATCTGGTCAATTCGCATCAATGCACACATATTCTGCGCCAAAACCCAACTGGTTCGAGGGGTATTCAGCACAAATCCAATTTCGCCAAAAATATCCCCCGGACTTAATTCAGCAACCGGAGCGATATCCTTGTCTAAACGAACCTCCGCATGACCACTTAACATGACGTAAAAGCACGTATCCCGAGCACCACGCTCAATGACAGGTTCGCCAGGTTCGGCGATAAAAATCTGTGCAAATTCAGTTATTTGCGCAAGCTCAGTATTGGTAAATCGGGTAAAAAATGGAATTTTGGTCATCAGGCTGACGAGCTTGGCCGGTGAGAGTTGATGGGTTCGCTTCACTTTGTTTCCTTAAACGATAACTGCAATAAAGCATAGTCGAGTTCTTTCTTGTTGCGATTTTTACGCCGCAATCCCACAATGCGACACCAAACGATATTGGATTCCGGAACATGATTTCAAAATGGGCGAAACGCTTTTATCAAATGGCACAATTAGTAGGCTCTTGGAGCAAAGACCCTTCTACTCGAGTAGGCGCGGTAATCACCGAACACAATAGAATCGTCTCGCTGGGCTTCAATGGCTATCCCCACGGCATCTCCGACAGTGCCGAAACCGATGACCGCGACATGAAATTGCTGAAAACCTTACACGCAGAAGAGAATGCCATTCTGTTTGCCAAACGGGATTTGACTGGATGCGAAATCTGGGTAACGCATTTTCCTTGCCCAAACTGCGCCGCAAAAATCATTCAAACTGGCATTGCTACGGTACATTGTCCTGAACAATCCGAAGACTTCCTCTCTCGCTGGGGTGACAAAATTAAAGTCAGTCAGGATATGCTCGGGCAAGCGGGCGTTACCGTTCACTGGCTGCCCCTCAATGATATCGAAGAACTGTCATCGACATCAGTACCACCGGAACAGGAATAACTGACAGATATTTAAACCAGTACGTGTTTATCACAGCCAGTGGAAAACCATTCGTGCTCTCCGTATGGGCACGAATGAACCTGAGGCTTAGGTAGGAGGTGGTTCCCTTAGGTACTTAGCCCCACTCATGAACGACTATTTTTTTGCATCGGTTTTGAAACGATGAACGGCCTTATCCAGATCGCTGGCGACACTATTTAGCGACCGAATGCCTTTGGCTACTTCCTGGGTAATATTTGTTGTTTCGAGTGTCAACTCGCCGATAGCCTTCATCATACGACTCATATCTTCAGTCGTGGCACTCTGCTCCTCAGCGGCAGCAGCAATTGATACGTTGGCGGTACTCAAATCGCGGATATCCGACATAAAAGCAACAAACTTTTCGCCAGCACCCGTCGCGGTTTCCGCAACCTTGGCCGTGGATTGCTGCGAATGCGTTATGGTTTCAACGGCCTGAGTGGACTGTCTTTGAATAGCGCTAATTTTTTCTCGAATTTCTTCTGTAGACGCCTGAGTTCGGGTTGCTAAGGTTCGAACTTCATCGGCAACAACAGCAAATCCACGCCCCTGCTCACCTGCCCTAGCTGCTTCTATCGCAGCATTCAAAGCCAACAGGTTCGTCTGCTCAGCAATGGTTTGTATAGTCTCCAGGATACTTTCAATACTGACGACTCCACTGTCTAACGCATGAATCACATCTACAGCGGTTTGCATTTTTTTGTTCAGATCCGCAATCGATTCAACGGTCGCAGATATGCCCTGATTAATGGACTGTGCCTCAACTTCCCCGGCTTGCATGTGTTGACTGGTGTGTTCCGCCGTTCGCGCAACTTCCTTGATAGACTCAGTCATTTCACCGATCGATTGCACAGACAAATCAATTTCATGTTGCTGTCGCTTTGACTTGACCTGAGTGTCGTCAGACAACTGACTGGTTTGCTGGCTTACCTGGTTCACCAGTGAGGTCTGCTCGGCTATTTCCAGCACAACTTCCTTCAATTCAACCACCAACTGATCCATAGCTCGACTGATGTCGCCAATTTCATCTGCGCTGTAGTGTCCAATTGTAGAGGTCAGGTCACCATGACCGACTTTGCGTATAAAGCTGCGCAACTCATTTAAAGGTTTCTTAATGGAGCGCACAACCAAAACGCTGATCAGAATACTTAGCAGAACGACAACTATTGTCGAGATTAATACGGTTAACTGCGCCTGCTCCCTATCATGATTAGCGGTCACGGACGCGTCGCCAGAAACCTTCGTAAACTGCTCATCAATGTCATTAAGCGTCTTAACATGATTAGTCAGACTGTCCTGAATTTCTTCCAACTTTGTGGTGAGCGACGCCCGTAGCTGCAGATATTGATTCTGAATAACACCAATACCGCCTTCCACTGTCACAAGCTCGACCAACTTAGAAGTCAGACTGGCAACTTCCTGCATATTCTCTTTAAAAACTGCGTCGTTACGGGCAAAACCGAGCATGCGAAATCCCAGAGAACCGTAGCTGTCTGAAAAATCCCGAAACAATTCTTGCGAAGCCTGAAAGTCGGCCAGATTGCTCGTAAAAGTCATTTGCAGTGCCAAACTACCACCACGCTCAACCAAACTTTTGGTCTCATATGCCAGCTCTTTGGCACTCGGGTCAAAGGCGTCGCCAACAAACAATTTTAAGGCAAGGCGCAAATCTTCATTGAGTATGACCAATTCCTGCCGCTTCGCTTCAATTTGCTGGACGGAGTCGAGGCTTTTCGCGTAAGCACTCATATTGCCTTCGATATTATCCAAAAGACTGCCAATATCGGCGGACATGGTCACCAACTGATCAGCGGCATTTGTCAATTGTGGAAATTCCGCAATACGATCGAGAAGCGTTTGATCATATAGCGAATAGGCCTCTTTTGCCGTTTGGTAGTCTGCCTGGATTTGTCTCAGCTCATCGACATCACGCTCATTAAAGTAAAGCGACACGATTCGAGATAAGTTGACCGATTCTATTTGCAGATCGGCTAATGCGTTTTCGGCAGGAGATACGTCGTTGACAATAAAATCCATACTCTTTTGTATATTGCGCATGGACGCCAAACTGACAACAGTGATGATAAGCACACCCACACTGACGGCGGTAAAGCCCAGAAACAAGCGATTTGCGACGGTCAATCTTATATTTATTTTCATTGGCTAACACACTTCAATTTGTTTTAAAAAGCAACAACTTATTGGTACTACATAGCTGCCAAACTAACTAAAACTTTAGCTGAGAAAATAAAAAAGGCCTTATCTTTTTTAAAAGAAGAGGCCTTTACAAGAAGGATTTACTCCGCAATCGCCTGCACACCCTTAACAGCCTTACACCATCCGCTATAGAGACGCTCAGCAGCCATAGTCGACATTGTGGACTCGAATTGGGATTCACAACGCCAAATGTCTTTCAGCGTATCTAGAGAGGGGTATACGCCGAGTTGCAAGCCTGCCAAAAAAGCAACGCCTAACGCAGTTGTTTCCGTCACTTCGGGTCTATCCACCCGAATATTCAGAATATCAGCCAAAAACTGCATAGCCCAATCATTAACCACCATGCCGCCGTCAACGCGCAAACCTTTAAGCTGAACGACTCCGTCTTTGCGCATCGCTTCAACAAGATCCCGTGTCTGGTAACCCACACTTTGCAATCCTGCCGTTACGATTGCAGCAGGTCCTGTATCGCGCGTCATGCCCACGATAGCGCCACGGGCATTGGGGTTCCAATAGGGCGCCCCTAAACCGGTAAAGGCCGGCACCAGGTAAACGCCCTGCTCCGGCCCCGTCTGGGCTGCCATATCGCTGGACTCGCGCGCATGCTGAATCAACCCAATACCATCCCGCAGCCACTGCATGGTTGCACCAGCCATAAAAATACTGCCTTCCAAGGCATAGGTGGTTTCACCATTTAGCCGATACCCGACCGTGGTCAGCAGTTTGTTTGCTGAAAGCAAAGGCGACTGACCCGTATTCACAATCATGAAACAACCGGTTCCATAAGTACTCTTGATCATGCCTGGGTCAAAACAAGCCTGTCCGAATAGGGCTGCCTGTTGATCACCGGCAATTCCGGCGATAGGCAAGCTCCTGCCAAACCATTTAGATGTTGTCGTGCCGAAATCGGCGGCGCAATCCAAGACCTCAGGCAGCATATTTTTGGGGATATCAAACTGATATAGAAGCTCATCGTCCCATTGCTGTGAATTGATGTTAAATAACAGTGTTCTGGATGCATTCGTCGCATCCGTCGCATGTCGCTCTCCATCGGTGAGGCGCCACAATAAAAAACTATCTACGGTGCCAAATAATAAACGCCCCTGCTCGGCTTTATGTCTCGCGCCGGGGACATTTTCCAAAATCCAACGCACCTTGGTCCCTGAGAAATAGGGGTCCAAAAGCAATCCCGTTTTACCGGCGACAACCGTCTCAATGCCCTGAGCTTTCAACTGCTTACAGTAATCGGAAGTACGCCGATCCTGCCAGACAATGGCATTATAAATTGGCTTCCCAGTCTGCTTATCCCAGACAATCGTGGTTTCACGCTGATTGGTAATACCAATGCCAATGACGTCGTTTTTATCTACCCGTTCAAGAACCTTACGACACACCGAAAGAGTGCTTGACCAGATATCTTCCGGATCGTGTTCAACCCAACCATTTTTGGGGAATATCTGTCTGAATTCCTGCTGTTCGCTTGCGACTGTTTTACCACTGAGATCGAACAGAATCGCCCGGGAACTGGTGGTTCCCTGATCAATAGCGAGAATCATTTGAGTCATTCGTGCGCTCCATTTTCTTATTTTTTTCTAAATTTCCCGATAGGTTACTACCTGCCTGCCCTGTTCGACAAACGTCGAATGGCCGAATCTCCGATCGTGATGGATCCGACCCACGCAAACAGGCTGATAAAAATCTTTTTGAAGAAATTCTTGAAAACGTTACCAAGGCTATCCATAATGAACCAAAGCCTACGCAATGCCAACAATAAAAAGGCCAGCACAATGCAGTCAAACAACACGCAAAACATGTCTGATAAAGCCACACCATGGCTCTTCATGGCCCCCGCAATGATTTTTTTTGCGGTCTATGTCCTCTACCCGATCATCCAGTCTATCCTCATGAGTTTTTATCAATGGGACGGCATTGGTGAGAAGGTTTTCATAGGATTTCAGAATTACGTCGATCTTTATTATGACCCGCAGTTCTGGACCAGCCTGACCAACAACTTCCTTTGGTTAATTTTTTACATGCTGGCTGTACCCTTCGGTTTAGGCATCGCGTTATTTCTGAATCAACAGGTGTTAGGTATTCGGGCCGTTAAATCTTTGTTTTTCTTTCCGTTTGTCATCTCGCAAGTCATTGTCGGGATTGTTTTCGCGTGGTTTTACGATCCTGGTTACGGTCTTCTGCAGGATATTTTGGCGTTATTCGGTCTGGGTCCCATGCCCGTGTTGGCCGATGAAACCCTGGTCACGTACGGCATTATCGCGGCAGGCCTGTGGCCGCAAGTGGCCTACACGATGATTCTGTTCCTAACCGGCTTGAATAACCTTAACCCTGAGCAGATTGAAGCTGCAAAGATGGATGGCGCAAAGGGTTGGACAATGCTGTGGAATGTCATTCTTCCACAGCTCAGACCAGCCACATTCATTGCAATTGTAGTGACGGTTATTGGCGCATTGCGCTCGTTCGACCTCGTGGCATCGATGACTGCCGGTGGTCCTTATGGCAGTTCTTCCGTGTTGGCGTTTTTCATGTACGAACAGGCCATATTTAACTACCGCATGGGTTATGGCGCTGCGATCGCGACCGTACTGTTCCTGATTATGTTGATTTATATCGCCTTCTTCCTGTGGCGAATGCTGAAAGATGAGCGAGGTTGATCACGATGTTTCCAACACCTATTGCCCAAACAAAACCGCTGACGCAGATCAGCTATAAAATCGCACTGCCGCTATCCATTATTCTTTGGCTTTTACCCTTGGCGGCTATCTTGATGACCTCCGTTCGCTCGATGGGTGACATCAATGCCGGTAACTATTGGGGTTTACCAACCGAATGGAATATTGTTGAAAACTACACTTCCGTCTTTGCCAATACGGCCATGGGGCGCTATTTGTTGAACAGCATCTTGGTGACCCTTCCGGTCATGGTGGGTTCCGTATTTCTGGCCACTCTCGCAGGGTTTGCATTGGCGAAATTTAAATTCCGCGGCAACCTGGCGATTTTTGCGATGTTTATCGGTGGCAATTTTGTGCCGTTTCAGATTTTGATGATTCCGGTACGTGACCTGACAATATCCATGGGGCTTTATGACACCGTATGGGCATTAATTATCTTTCACATCGCCTTTCAGACCGGCTTTTGCACTCTTTTTATGAGGAATTTCATCGTCGGCATTCCTGATGAACTGCTGGAAAGTTGCCGACTAGAAGGCGCCAGTGAATGGAAAATCTTCTACACCATTATCCTGCCGCTAACGCGCCCGGCTCTCGCTGCTTTGGCGGTACTTATTTTCACCTTCGTCTGGAACGATTATTTCTGGGCATTGGTTCTGGTGCAATCCGATGAAGTCCGCCCAGTCACCGCCGGCATTAGTGCCTTACGCGGACAATGGCTGGCATCTTGGAACCTGATTTCCGCTGGCTCTGTTGTTGCGGCGCTACCGCCGGTCATCCTGTTTTTTGCTATGCAGAAGCATTTCATCGCAGGCTTAACATTGGGCGCGACAAAGGGTTAATTCATGCGAGTGATTCACACGAAGTCCGTCAGTTTAGTGATTGCAGAACAGAACCAAACGCCAGCCATTGTTTATATAGGTCGACGTTTGGAACAGCCTTTGCTGGAATCGTCTTTGACGACTTTAATGCAAAGAGCCATTCCGCAGGGTGGTTTAGATGAGGCGGCGCAACTGACGATCGCATCAAGCTTTGCAGACCCAACTTTTTTAAACCCGGCCTTGCAGATTCATCAACAAGGGAAAGCCTGGGCGCCACAGTGGCAACTGCAGGAAAATGAAGCGACAGAAAGCTCGGTTCAATACAAGCTCGCTGACAGTAAATCTGGACTGGTCTTGTCCTGGCATTTGATCGCCGATGCCCAAAACGACGTGTTTACGATTGAAACCAGTCTGGAAAACAAAGGCAGTCATAACATCAGTTTGCAACAATGGTTAACGACTCTGCCAATCCCTCAGCAGCTTGACACCGTTACCAGCTTTACGGGTCGCTGGATACATGAATTCCAGCCTCAGCAGCAACCGCTGTCGTTTGGCAGTATTGAATTCAGTAACTGGAAAGGACGAACGTCTCACGATCACTTCCCTGGCTTGCTCCTCGGTAGCCAACGAACCGATTTTACACACGGAGAATGCTTTGCATTTCATCTGGGCTGGAGTGGTAATCACCAGCAACGCGTTGAACGAAGTCAAAGCGGCCAATGCCAATATCAGGCAGGTATTGCGCTAATGCCCGGTGAAGTCGAATTAGCGCCGGGCGACCAATTCAGCGCCGTGCCATTGTTTTTCACCTACGCCACTAATGGCTTCGCAGGTGTTGCCGAACGGTTTCAGCCTTTCGTCCGCGATAACATTTTGTCGTTTCCAAACGCGACCCCCCGACCGGTCCACATCAACACCTGGGAAGCACTCTATTTCAACCATGAGCAAACCGAACTGGATTCACTTGCCGCCGCTGCCGAGCATTGCGGTGTAGAACGCTACGTACTGGACGATGGTTGGTTTTCAGGTCGCCGTGATGACACCGCTGGGCTTGGTGACTGGGTTGTTGATGAATCCATCTACCCCAACGGTTTACATCCGTTAAAAACCACGTTGAAAAAACATAACCTCGGCTTTGGATTGTGGTTTGAACCGGAAATGGTCAATAAAAATTCTCAGCTTCATCGTTCGCATCCAGATTGGGTGCTGCAATTGCCCGGGCAGCAACAAGCTTCCGGACGCAATCAATGGGTATTGGATATCACCCGTCCAGAAGTACAGGATTATCTTTACAAGCAAATAACCGACATCCTGCGCGACTACCCCGTTGAATACATCAAATGGGACATGAACCGAGATTTACTGCAAGCTGGCGACCATCAGGGTAAGCCGGTCTACTACCATTACGTGAGGAGTCTTTATCGACTATTGGACCGTATTCGCAAAGCCTATCCGCTGGTTGAGATCGAATCCTGTGCTTCCGGAGGCGGCCGCATGGATTACGGTATTTTAAAATACACCCACCGATTCTGGCTGAGTGACTGCAACGACGCCAACGAAAGGCAAATCATGCAACAGTGGGCAAGCCTGTTCTTCCCCGCTGAAGTTTTGGGCAGTCATATTGGTCCAACAAAAAGCCACACCACATCTCGTTCACACGCGTTAAATGTGCGCGCCGGAACGGCACTGTTTGGTCACCTGGGTATTGAATGGGATATTCGCCAAGCGAATGAATCGGAACAAGCGCAATTGGTTCAACTTGTATCGTTATATAAAGATTTACGCAATACCCTGCACCAGGGTATTCGCAGGCCAATGGCCGGTGCGGATAAACATCAGATAGCGTTCAGTGTCACGCATGGCGACACCATGCTAATCAGTATTTTTCAACAGAAAATGCCAGAGTTTTCAGTTCCGGCACCTTTGCGTATTCCTGGTTTGAATAACGCCCGTCATTACGCAATTGACATACTGATCGAAGCCGAACAGACGGGACATTTGATGAAACGCAAACCAAGTTGGATGCACAATCGAACCAAGGTATTTTCTGGTGAACAGTTAATGCGGTTTGGGTTACCACTGCCAGTTATGGATCCCGAATCCCTGCTGGTATTGCAACTGACCGACTGCTGAAGAATGCATCAAGTTACCTAAATTGGTGGTTTGATACATAAGTGTTTGGTCGACAGATCGGACAGCCTTTGGGTTTTGGAAATCCCATAAAAATTTCCAGAAACCGCTCTGGCACTGCACCCTTGCATGGCTGAGTAGTAAAAAATAATTCGTCACAAAACAATTAAAGAAGGACGATACTATGACCCTTAAAAAACTCCTTACCGCCGGTGCGTTGACCGCAGCCATGGCCACACAGTCATTCGCGGGCACGCTGGTCATTAACTCCAACCAATCGGATCCAGCGCCTAAAAAAGCCTGGGCTGAAATGATTGCGCAGTTTGAAGCGGAAAACCCAGACATCACCGTCAAGGTGAATGAATACGACCACGAAGGTTATAAAAGCGCCATTCGTAACTGGCTGGTAACTTCACCACCAGATATCGTGTATTGGTTCGCTGGCAACCGAATGAAGTACTTCGTTGATCGCGGTTTGTTTGACGACGTATCCGACGTTTGGGAATCCGAAGGTTTGAGTGACTCTATGTCTTCAACCAAAGCCTCCATGACCGTAGATGGCAAGCAGTACGGTGTACCTTACAGCTACTATCAATGGGGTATTTATTACAACAAGAATTTGTTTGATGAATACGGATTGTCTGAACCAAAAACGTGGGATGAATTTCTCGCTGTTTGTGAAACGTTGAAGTCGAATGGCGTTACGCCAATCACCATCGGTACCAAGTACTTGTGGACTGCTGCAGGCTGGTTCGACTACCTGAACATGCGGACCAACGGCTTGAAATATCACATTAATTTGATGGATGGCAAAATTCCTTACACCGATGCTGGTGTCCGAAAGACATTTGCCAACTGGCGCCAATTGATCGACGGCGGTTATTTCCTGGAGAACCACGCGTCTTACAGTTGGCAGGAAGCTCAACCACCTATGTTCAATGGCGAAGCTGCGATGTATTTGATGGGTAACTTCCTGACGCCAAACTTCCCAGACAACATCGAGTTCGACTTCTTCCAGTTCCCGGTAATCGATCCGAGTGTTGGTATGTTTGAAGATGCGCCGACCGATACGGTGCACATTCCAGCGCGAGCGAAAAACAAAACCGACGCACGTCGTTTCCTGGCGTTTATCTCATCACCTGAGAACCAAACAAAAGTCAATCAAGTGCTGAATCAATTGCCACCGAACAAGAACGCGAAGTCGGCTGACAATAAGTTCTTAAACCAAGGCAATGTGATGCTAGGTGCGGCAGATGGAACAGCGCAGTTCTATGACCGCGACACAGACCCAGCCATGGCTTCTGAAGGCATGAAAGGCTTCCAGGAATTCATGGTAAATCCAGATCGTCTGGACAAAATTCTGGAGAATCTGGAACGGGTACGTCAACGTGTATTTCGTTAATGTATTTTTGGTAAACAAATGAAAGGTGGCTTCGGCCACCTTTTTTCACCAGTCAATGTTGCGGTCTATATGGTTCTTAACGAAAGTCCAATATCCATGGCGCTTCAATAAGCGTTTCAATCACCTTGAACGATCAGTTTTTTGCCAAGCCGACTCGACTCAATTGCCAGCTCAATTAACTCTATGACCTGAATGGATTCTTCAATAGGCACCGGCGCTTGTGCCGACTCCAGAATGGCTTGCCCCAATTGATGCCAGAAAACACCATAATTGCCGGGCTTAGTCGGAACCAGTTTACTGCCCGATTCCTGATATAAAATACCCCATGAATCTTCCGACTCTTGCCCCCAACGGTCATCCAACACATCAGCGCCATTTTTCAGGTCTTGCTCCTGAACGTCCAGACCGTATTTTAAATAACTGCCGCCCGTCCCCTCCAAGGTAAATCGGTTATTGGGTCCGGGTTGAAAAGAACTGCTACCGAGATGAACCTGCTTATCTGGATATTCTAACCAAATTTCAAAATTATCATCGACATCTGACCCTTCCCGAAGAGCGCTGACATTCGCCTGAATCGCGATAGGACAACCATACAAACAAACAACTTGGTCCAGCAAGTGCGGACCGAGATCCCATAAAACACCGGCGCCTGCCCCACGTTGTTCACGCCAACGCTCACGGACAATAGGACGAAAACGATCAAAACGGCTTGTCAATCGCTTCACGTCACCGACCGCACCAGAGTCAATCAATGACCGTAACGTCAGAAAATCACCATCCCAGCGTCGGTTTTGAAAGACAACCAAATGCACGCCTTTGTCGGCAGCCAATTTAGCCAACTCAACCGCCTCATCGGATGTAAGAACAAAAGGTTTTTCAACCACAACATTCAGACCCAATGACAAGCAAAAATGCACTTGTTGGTAATGCAAGCGATTGGGTGAGGTAATAACAACCAGTTCAATTTGGTCTGGATCCAGAAGCGACAGGTCAGTAACAACATGGCATTCCGGAAATTCCAACTTTACGGCATCAGCTTTGCTGGACACGATACTCGTTAATTGAAAATTGGGATCTGCCTGAATGAATGGGATATGAAATGTCGAAGACGAAAACCCATAAGCGACTACCGCTGTTCTAATCATAAAATCTCCTCTAACATTCATTCAGCATAGCGCAGGACAAGTCATCAAATATGTAACCTAGTGTGACATAACGTTACTTGTTCCGCTGGTTGAGATCCTATACTGAAATAAGATAAAAGATTAGAAAGGCCGCCCGCAGTATGACCGAAATCTCACAAGTAACATTAAGCTTTAGTAATGACACTCCGAACGGTTTCTGCTCAGTCTGCTTACCCGATGATATGGCTAGCCAATTTCCGTTTTTCTCCGCACTGCTTTACTTTCACAAAACCGTTAATCTAGAAGAAGACTTCAGTCTTTATCGGTTTACGCCCAATTTTGAAATGGAATTTCTATGGCAGCCGCTGCTGAGTCAAGGCAAGTTACCTTCCTATTTGGCTTTTCCGCCAGAAGTCAGCAAGGATTTTGGAAAGGTATTGGAATTGCAGGCGATCCGCATGTTGTTACAGGCTTGCCAGACCCTCAAACTGACCTATCAGATTCAGTTCTTTAAATCAGATTCGCCATCATCCGTCGTGCAAATGCTCAACCCAATCGTGCAAGGAACAGCGCCCAATAGTATGCAACTGGAGTATTTAATAGCCGCACATTGCACAGTAATCGACTATAACGTTGAGAACTATACACCAAGTATTAAATACTACAGCGAACTACTCTCCCTCAACACAGAAGATCGTACCCTATTGGCGTTTTGGCAAAAAGATGAAGACTTTTTTGATAACCTCCACACCGTTACAGACACCATCATCGGTCGACTCTGGCAATATCAGAATCACGGCAACTTGACGATCATCGAGACCACCGAAGACTTAATCGCAAGACATTATCTACACGCTTGTATTTCCATGCACGATGAAATCATCGTCGACCTCTCATTCACGCAAGCAGCCCGCACTCAAGCCATGAACTTGAATGCAAATCTATTGAATGCGTACGCACACATAAGGTGTAACGTGCCATTTTCGATTGCGACATTGGATGCGTTAATTGAGCAAAGCCGAGCCCCAGGATTGCATTATTGGCGAGCTTACTTACTCGCCTTTGGCCATATTATCCGGTCGTTCCATATAAAGTTTTCACTTAAGCATGAAGCACCAAGATTTACAGAAGCGCACCGGACGTTTAAAGCACTGGGCGATATTGTTGGAATTACCCGCGTTTTCCACGCACGCGCATCCTTACTGGCCAAAAACGATCAACCGCAAGCAGCCATCAAATTGTTAACGATGTGTAAAAAAATCAGGATGTCGCTTAATGAACCCATCGGCGTAGCCCGGGTTCTGAATGGTACTGCTTACGTATACTTGCAACACGACCGCATCGAAGAATCTAAACGGAGTCACTTGGAGGCTGTAAATTACTTAACTCAAGAGCGGGCACCGGATGAACTGGCTTTTACCTACACCCTGATATCCTGGCTGTGCTTTTTGCAGGATCAATTTGCCGAAGCCATCGAATATGGCGAACAGGCACTCTCTGTCATGCAACAATACGGCTTGCACACGCTACCGTTCCGAACAAAACCAGATATACATGCACAACTGGGTTTGTATTATCACTATTCGGACAAACAAGAGCAGGCTTTAGAACAGTCTGACTACTGTGAAGCACACAAAGTCGACTCATCGGCCACCGGCGAAATATTGCGCACTCTATTGCGGGGGCTGATTAATGACCAGCGCGGTGCTGAACACTTAGCAGACATCAGTTTTAACTATATTCCGGAATTACTGCTAGCAAATTCAGAGGTCGATTTACATCTGGAAGCACTTTATTATCGCATCATAATGAGGCGATTTGAAAAACTCTCAGACCCATGGCGTCACAACGATATCCAACAGCGCGGATTGGCATTCTGCAAGGCTCACCATTTATCTCAAACACAAGGTTGGTTTGAATCTACATGACGTCAAAAGCACTGCTTATATCTGGTTACCACGCATTGAGCCAAAAACACTGGGCAGAATACGTTGTACGTACATGCTCCGATTATGATTGGAACATGCTTGCCCTGCCTGCAAGGTATTTTTCCTGGCGTATGCGAGGCGCCCCGCTCTCGCTGTCAGCATTAAACAGCGAGATGCTGAGTGAGCAATATGACTTAGTCGTTTCAACATCGACGGTCGACTTATCGGTTGTACAAAGCCTCTATCCTACCCTGCGTAACACATCCAGTCTGTTGTATTTTCACGAGAATCAATTTGCTTATCCGAAGGCTCACACTCCACAATCGGTGGTCGACTGGCAGATGGTCAATCTTTACTCCGCGTTACGTGCCGACAAGGTAGTCTTTAACAGCCAGTATAATCAGACCAGTCTGCTTGAGGGAATAAGCGCACTACTCTCTAAATTGCCGGACCTTGTACCCAAAAACATAACGCAGAGCATCGTTGAAAAATCCATTATATTACCGGTGCCAATCCGAGACGCTGCTACGCCTCCTCGACGACCTGAATCTCAGCGCCCCCTAAAAATACTGTGGAATCATCGATGGGAGTGGGATAAACAGCCCGAGTTATTACTAGCCATTGTCGAACAGCTTGAAGCATCGGGTATAAACTTCCAACTGATTCTAACGGGTCAGCAATTTCGCAACACACCACCTGCGATGACGCATTTATTGTCAGCTTTCAAACACCGAATTTATCATGCTGGGTTTATTGAAGACGACGCAGATTACCATCACATTCTGCAGCAGTGCCATGTCGCTTTGTCCACCGCCATTCACGAGTTTCAGGGCATCGCTGTATTGGAAGCCGTAAGCCAGGGTTGTATCCCATTGTTACCGGCTCGGCTCAGTTACCCTGAATTCTTCGACTCGGATTTCTTATACAGCAACCACTCGAACGTGACCAAGCAGGCAAAGTCAGCGGTCAATAAAATCACCCACTGGTTGGCTCACGGATTTCCAAAAGTTCCGGCAGTTGACGCTTTCTACGAATCATCCCTGACAGGTATGTACCGAAAAGAAATAAGCCACAAAGCTATTTAGGCTTATGACTTTTTTGTTTGACCTTTTTGATTTTTTTAACCGGCTTACTGCCTTTACTAAACTTTCTGCTTTTTGCCGGTGCCTGATATTTCTTGCCAGTCGTCGCTTTTTCTTCCGCCGGAATCAATTGGTTCGGGCCATTGCCAATCAAACGTTCCAAGCCCATTTGTGTTAAGGCTTGACGGATCATTTGCCAACCGTTTTTGTCGTGATAACGCAGCAACGCTTTTTGGAGTTGGCGCTGCTCGATTTTTTTCACCACATTCACCCGGCCACTTTTATAGGTTACTTTCTTCAGCGGGTTTTTGCCGGAATAGTACATGGCTGTCGCGAGGCTCATGGGAGATGGATAAAAGGTTTGCACCTGATCAACTTTCATGTCGTGGCGTTTTAACCACAGTGCCAGGTTCACCATGTCTTCATCTTCGCAACCCGGGTGCGCAGCAATGAAGTACGGAATTAAATACTGTTTTTTGCCCGCTTGCTTTGAGAACTGATCAAACATTTTCTTGAACCGGTCATAACTGCCCATGCCCGGTTTCATCATCATATTAAGCGGACGATCTTCTGTATGTTCAGGGGCGATTTTCAAATAGCCACCAACATGGTGTGTCACCAACTCTTTCACATATTCCGGATCTTCAACTGCCAGGTCGTAACGCAGACCCGACGCTACGGCGACGGTATGAATACCGGGAACCTTACGGACCTTGCGATAAAGTTCAGTGGTTTTTTGATGACTGGTTTTTAGATTCTTGCAGATAGTCGGATAAACACAGCTTAAGCGTCGGCAGTTCGCCTGAATTTCATCGTCCTTACATTGCAGGGTGTACATATTTGCAGTTGGTCCGCCAAGGTCAGACAGACTGCCGCTGAAACCGGGTACCTTAGCTTTGATATCGTCAACTTCACGTAGTATGGAATCATGCGACCGCGATTGAATAATTCGTCCCTCATGTTCGGTAATCGAACAGAAGGTACAACCACCAAAACAACCCCGCATAATGTTAATGGATGTTTTAATCATGTCGTACGCCGGTATCCGCGCTTTTCCGTAGCTCGGGTGTGGAACACGCGCGTAAGGCAGATCAAAAACGCCATCTATTTCTTCGGTAGTCAATGGGATCGGTGGCGGATTCACCCAGACTTCGCGATTGCCGTGCTTCTGAACCAGCACATGTGCGTTATGCGGGTTCGCCTCCACATGCAGCACACGACTGGCATGGGCGTAAAGCGCTGGGTCGTTACGGACTTTTTCGAAAGACGGTAAACGTATGCACGTTTTCTCATGCTCTACATCGAATTTCCGTTGCAGTGGCATGGGGATGATTCTTACCGCCTGAACATCGCTCGAATCACCAGGACTGCTGGAACACTGCTTTTCAGCAACGTCCGATAACGCCTGCCTTTGCTCATAGGGATTCGGTACATCAAACTGTGCGTCTGCCGCAAGGTCATGAGGCCAGTCAATGCGACTGGAGTCGATCTCTGTCCAACCCTGTGGCACCGATTTGCGTACCACCACGGTTCCGCGAACATCGGTAATTTCGGAAATAGGCACTTGGTTTGCCAATTGATGCGAAACCTCAACCAAAGCACGTTCGGCGTTGCCATAAAGCAGAATATCGGCGTTTGAATCAAACAGAACCGAATGCCGGACTTTATTGCTCCAGTAATCGTACTGGGCAATACGGCGTAAACTGGCTTCAATGCCGCCGAGCACGATTGGCGTTTCCGGGAATGCTTCTTTACAGCGCTGACTGTAAACCAATACAGCGCGATCTGGTCGGCGACCGCCCTCATTATTCGGTGTATAGGCGTCTTCATTGCGGACTTTCAAATCAGCCGTATAGCGGTTGATCATCGAATCCATATTACCTGCGGTTACCCCGAAATAGAGATTCGGCTGCCCCAGGGCTTTAAAGTCGTCGGCACTCTGCCAATCTGGCTGGGCAATTATTCCAACGCGGTACCCCTGCGCTTCCAATAAACGACCGGTCACCGCCATGCCAAAACTTGGGTGATCCACATAGGCATCTCCGGTAACCAAAATAATATCGCAACTGTCCCACCCCAACGCGTCCATTTCCGTACGGCTCATGGGCAAGAACGGCGCAGGATCAAAGCAAGAGGCCCAGTATTTCGGGTATTTGAACAATTCAGGGGCAGTTTTAAACATGGTTTTCTAACGTCTGTAAATGATCGCGCATACTAGCAGATTTCACCAATAAGGTTATTGACTTGTGGGTTCAACAAAATTTCCATAGGCGACTGGTGTTCGATCAATACGTAAGGCTTTTTTATGCGTATAATTCGCGCTTTTTTTAAGCTTCGAGGACAGCAAATGCCCTTTACCAACATTCAAATGATCGTGATGGATATGGACGACACTCTGCTCGGCGCCGACCATCAAATCAGCCCGGAAAACAAACTGGCCATTGAACAAGCTCAAGCAGCGGGCATTATCATTGTACTGGCCTCGGGTCGACCAACTCCGGCGATGACCCCCTTTGCTGATCAGCTGAATCTGAACAATGGCGGTTTTGTGATTTCCTATAATGGCGCCTACGTAACCGACTGGTCCAACCAGCAAGTGTTGTTCGATACCTGCCTGACGAAATACGAACACGACATGCTGGTTGACGCTGCTCACGCGCATCAATCCAATCTGCACACTTATGTCGATGGTGACATCGTAACCGATGCGCTCAACCCCTATACCGACATTGAAGCGGATCTCACCAACATGCCGATTCGTTGTGTAGGCGATCTGAAAGAGGCTGTTCAGGGTTCAGTACCCAAAGTGTTGATGGTCGCAGCGCCAGATAAAGTAAAAGCCATGTCTGAAGAGTTGAAAACCTCTTTAGGCGGACGATTCACGATCAGTATCTCTAAGCCATTCTTCCTCGAATTTACCAATCAGCAGGTTGATAAAAGTGCGGGAATCAGCGTTCTCTGTAGCAAACTCGGAATTGAAAAAGCGCATGTGATGGCCATTGGTGATAGCTACAACGACCTCACCATGATTCGGGATTGTGGCGTTGGTGTGGCCATGGGCAATGCGCCGGACGACATCAAGGCTATCGCAGATGTCGAAACGCTTTGCAACGAAGAGCATGGTGTGGCCGCCATTATTCAACGAGTTTTGCGCAGTCAGCAAGTTGCCGAACAAGCTTAGCCCATTCAGAGACCGGATTACTTGAAACTCGAACGATTCACAAATGGCTGCGGGTTCGCAGCCTTCGATAAACCATTGTTCATCGCGATTCGCTGATTTTTACGACCTAAGACACGTAATTGCGTAAGACGTTCCCACAACAATGCACCACGCGAATCTTTTTTCCAGATCTTCTTAAACAAATACTTGGTTGCCGCGATTGCATCCGGACTATTGGACGAAATTTCCCGAGCTAACGTCATGGATTTTTCAAAGGGTTGTTCATCGAGATGGGAAATTAAACCATACTGATACCCTTCGACACCAGTGAAGATCCGCCCAGTCATCGTCAGCTCTTGTGCAATATCGAGGCGGGTTAAACGCGACAAATTCACGGTACCACTCATGTCTGGAATTAAACCCCATTTCATTTCCATAATGGATAGCTGAGCTTGAGGTGTTGCAATACGAAAGTCACAACCTAGGATTATCTGAAACCCTCCCCCGAAACAATTGCCATGCACGGAAGCGATAACCGGTACCGGCAAATCACGCCAGCAATTCGCAACCCGTTGAAAGCGATTATCCCGACCCCAAGGCGCTTTAAGAAAGTAGCGCGCTATAAACCCGGGGTTTTTAGCGACAAAGGAAAAATCCAGGCCCGCGCAGAACGAATCACCTTTCGCAGTCATCACAACAGCCCGAATGTCACGATTTTTACGAATGGATTTTGCAGCAGCCATGAGCTCGTCCATCATTTGCTTATCCAGACCGTTATGTTTCTCAGGTCGATTCAACGTCACGACCGCGATGTGATCTTCTACTTCAACGAGTACTCTGGGTTGTTCATTCATTTCCGCTTTTCTCTGAGCCTGGGTATGCTAATAGAATTTCAGAAACAAACGCACCCGGCAACGTATTACGCGGATTATTGACGAGGGATTCATGATTCGACAGCCTTTTGGCTATTTCAAGCACATTCCGCAAAGTTAAACGGCATTTTGCTCACCGCAGATATAGCACTTGACTGCTACAATGCGAATTATGCCGATCAACCGACAGGAACACATGCATGACAGAAGCGAAATTTGGTTCAAATGAACCAGTCATCATCACCATGCTAATGACACCCGACATGGCCAATTTTTCCGGCAATGTTCATGGTGGAAACTTACTGAAAATTCTGGATCAGGTCGCCTACACCTGCGCTGCGCGATACAGCGGCAAGTACGCTGTTACACTCTCAGTCGACCAGGTCCACTTCAAAGAAGCCATTAAGATCGGAGAACTGGTGACTTTCTATTCTTCCGTTAATTATGTCGGCAAAACATCGATGGAGGTCGGCGTAAAAGTGGTTGCAGAGGACATTCAAACGCACAGAAAACGACATACCAACAGTTGCTATTTCACCATGGTCGCCGTTGATGAGGACGGAAAACCAACCCCTGTCCCACCTTTGGATTTTAAAGGTCATCATCAGAAAGGCAGATACATCGCGGCAAAACTCCGTAAAGAGTTACGCCTGGAACACAAACGTCGGCTCGAGGAAGTCCATCGTGAATGGGTTAAAAACTACGACACCCTGACTGAAGCGGAAATCGATGCTGAATTCCAAAAAGTGTACGAACCAAGGGATTAAACAAACGTTTAAGCAACATCGGGACAGCAAAAGAACACGTGACTATACGGGCTTGGTTCCAAGGCACAACCCATGAAAGTCGCGGGTATAACAAAACCGAATCTTCCGATTCGGCTTTCTTATTGAATTTGGAGCGGAACGTGATTCAACTGGTCCGGCATCCCGGTCTGACCCATTCCGGTGTGAACCCAAAGGTCGCGGGCATTAAAAAACCGAACCTTCCGATTCGGCTTTCTTATTGAATTTGGAGCGGAACGTGATTCAACTGGTTCGGCATTCCGGCGTGACCCCAAAGGTCGCGGGCATAAAAAACCGAATGATCCGATTCAGATTTCCTATTGGACTTGGGGCGGAACGTGATTCAACTGGTCCGGCATTCCGGCGTGACCCCAAAGGTCGCGGGCATAAAAAACCGAATGATCCGATTCAGATTTCCTATTGGACCTGGAGCGGAACGTGATTCAACTGGTCCGGCATCTCGGCGTGACCCATTCTAGTGTGAACCCAAAGGTCGCGGGCATAAAAAAACCGAATCTTCCGATTCGGCTTTCTTAATGAATTTGGAGCGGAACGTGATTCAACTGGTTCGGCATCCCGGCGTGACCCCAAGGTCGCGGGCATAAAAAAACCGAACCTTCCGATTCGGCTTTCTTATTGAATTTGGAACGGAACGTGATTCAACTGGTTCGGCATCCCGGCGTGACCCCGAGGTCGCGGGCATAAAAAAACCGAACCTTCCGATTCGGCTTTCTTATTGAATTTGGAGCGGAACGTGATTCAACTGGTTCGGCATCCCGGCGTGACCCCGAGGTCGCGGGCATAAAAAAACCGAATCTTCCGATTCGGCTTTCTCATTGAATTTGGAGCGGGAAACGAGATTCGAACTCGCGACCCCAACCTTGGCAAGGTTGTGCTCTACCACTGAGCTATTCCCGCTGATGTTGCAGCTTTCACTTTGCAACGTTGCTCCCGAGTTTCAATTCAACGAATTGAGTTGGCATCCCGTAGGGGACTCGAACCCCTGTTACCGCCGTGAAAGGGCGGTGTCCTAGGCCACTAGACGAACGGGACACTGTGTACCTCAAGAACGAGCGCTATATTAAGGATATTTCTGATCAATGCAACTTTTTTCTTATAGAAATCAATGAATTAAGTGGCTTTTTTTAATTTCTGCTCAATTTTTAATTCGTACCGAGAATACAAAGTTTCCCAAGATCCACATTGAGGACACAACCAAACCATTTTTTCTGAATGAAAACCGCATTCTATGCACAGGTGATCATCCGCACTATCTAAAAAGTTCTTTTTGAGGGCTGGCATCAATGGCAGGATGGATTCTTTTACGACCGAGGGCTGCTTCGCTAACCAATATTGAAGTACCGATTCAGAGTCCCCTTCTTGCAATTGCTTCTCGACGTCGGTATCCAAATCGTCAGTGAGCGTTTGATTTGATGTTAAATTTTGATCAAGTAGTACATCCAAAATCCGAACAGATGGGTGCCGTCGATACAGTTGCTTCATAAACCTTGAAAAACTGTCCAAACTACCATGAACTGTCGATAGATGACGCATCGGCACCAGAACCAGATTTATCCGGCGCGGATCTTTCAACAATAATTCACGGTAAATCGAAATGGCCAACCCTAATTGATTCTGTTCCGTAGCCAATTCAGCTGCCAACATTTCGGCGCGTGCGCTAACCCCCAACCGAGAGGCTTTGCGGATGATTTTATTCAACGCACTGGCAGACTTCTGACGTCGGACCTGTTGAACGTATTCACAATAGAGATTCGCCAAGCGCAAACCACCTGAACCCGCTATACCATACTGCTCGACAAGCTCTACGGCCCGCTGCCAATCCTGTTCACTTTCAAGAATGGCCAACCATAAACGAAACGCCTGCCTGGACAACCCCTCATCTGCGTCCTCCAACGCCCTGACCAACAGTTCTTCTGCGTGCCCTAACACACCAGCAGCGTAGTAATCTTGTGCGATTTCGAGCGTAATTTCTGAAAGGCTATGCCCTTCTAAATTGGCCTTTGCCAACGCCTCATGAACCGAAACCGCTTTATCGAATTCACCACGGCGACGAAAAAGCTCCGCCAATGCAAAGTAGATTTCGACATTTTGCTGGCTGATTGGAAACTTATTCACCCAATCGGAGACATCGCCTTCAAATGAAGTCAGATCGAAATGATATTGATCCAATAAAAATCGCCGCCCGCGAAATCGTTCGGGAATATAGCGCTTTAAAATACTGAGGAGTTTACTCATGGGAGTGAATTACTTTTTTTTGACCAAGCGACCCAGAATTAGCCCTATAAGCAGGCCAACAAACAAAAAAATCAGATAATAAAAAAAGACTGGCAACGCAGGGGAAGACCAATAGAGAAAAGAAAAAGATAGGCTTGAACTGTTAGACCAGCCGACAAGCCAGCCGAGGGCTAACAACAGCAATACCAAGACGTACTTGAGTACACGCAATGCGAATCTCCCTTTAGCGATTACTCATCCAGACTGTCGTTTACGGATTCGCGCAACTCTTTACCTGGTTTAAAATGAGGTACATATTTCCCTTCGAGCTCAACAGATTCACCCGTTTTCGGATTTCGACCAACCCGAGGTGAACGGTAATGCAAAGAAAAACTACCAAAACCACGAATCTCGATTCGCTCGCCCGCGGCCAGCGCTTGAGCCATATGGTCTAACATCGTTTTAATCGCTAATTCAACGTCGCGAACCGACAACTGCCCTTGCCTATCAACTATACGTTCAATTAGTTCGGATTTTGTCACAATTGAACCCTCCAAGCATCTTTACATAAGTGCCTGATATTTAGACTAAATCAGCCTACAAAATAACACAAGTAATTATTTTTAAAGGAGTTTTTGGCGAACAGTCGGCCGCTACCACGATTGCTTTTATGCCTCGGAAGAAATCCAAGTTCATACGTGAACTTTGAAGCAGCTATTCTAAGGAAATGATGGGTCAAGTTTATGACTAAAGAAGCGCAAAACAAAAAAGCCGGCATACGCCGGCTTTATGCTGAATCAGACTACAACTTAGTTGTTGCCTTCTTCCAATTTTGCTTTGATCAGGTCACCGATGGTGGTTGGACCTGCAGCTTCAACAGCTTTGTCTTTCAGGTCTTTCACAGCTTGCTTCTCGTCATCAAAGTCTTTTGCTTTGATAGACAGGCTGATTACGCGGTTCTTACGGTCGATGCTAACAATCTTAGCTTCAACAGCATCACCAACGTTCAACACGTTACGAGCATCTTCAACTTTATCACGTGAAATTTCAGAAGCCTTCAACGTACCTTCGATATCGTCCTGCAAAGTGATGATGGCTGCTTTCGCATCAACTTCTTTAACAACACCGTTTACGATAGTGCCTTTGTCGTTTTCAGCGGCGTATTCAGCGAATGGATCCATATCCAATTGCTTGATACCCAATGAAATGCGCTCACGCTCAGGGTCGATAGACAGAATAGTTGTTTCCAACTCTTCGCCTTTCTTGTACTTACGAACAGCTTCTTCACCAGACTCATTCCAGCTGATGTCTGACAAGTGAACCAGACCGTCTATACCACCTTCCAGACCAATGAAGATACCGAAGTCAGTAATAGACTTGATCTTGCCTGAAACTTTGTCACCCTTGTTGAAGCGGTTACCGAAGTCTTCCCATGGGTTAACAACTGTCTGCTTGATACCCAGAGAAATACGACGACGCTCTTCATCGATATCCAGAACCATTACGTCGATATCGTCACCAACCTGAACCACTTTAGATGGGTGAATATTCTTGTTGGTCCAGTCCATTTCAGAAACGTGTACCAGACCTTCAACGCCTTCTTCCAACTCAGCAAAACAACCGTAATCTGTCAGGTTGGTTACTTTAGCAGTTACTTTGGCGTCTTCTGGGTAACGAGCTTTGATATCTACCCATGGATCTTCACCCAATTGCTTCAGACCCAGTGAAACGCGATTACGTTCACGATCGAACTTCAATACTTTAACGTCGATTTCGTCACCAACCTGAACGATTTCGCTTGGGTGCTTAATACGCTTCCAAGCCATATCAGTGATGTGCAACAGACCGTCAACACCACCCAAGTCAACGAAAGCACCGTAGTCAGTCAGGTTCTTAACGATACCCTTAACTTCCTGGCCTTCCTGCAGGTTTTCCAGCAACTCTTCACGCTCAGCGCTGTTAGAGGCTTCAAGAACCGCACGACGCGATACAACAACGTTATTACGACGTTGATCAAGCTTAATTACTTTAAATTCAAGCTCTTTGCCTTCCAGGTGCAATGTGTCACGAACTGGACGGATATCAACCAAAGAACCTGGCAAGAATGCACGAACGGAGCTGACGTCAACGGTGAAACCACCCTTAACCTTGCCGTTAATAACACCCTTAACAACTTCTTTTGCTTCGTATGCTTTCTCTAATTCAGACCAAGCTTCCGCACGCTTCGCTTTTTCACGAGACAGACGTGTATCACCGAAACCGTCTTCAACCGCTTCCAGGGCAACTTTTACTTCATCACCAACAGCGATTTCCAATTCACCAGCGTCATTTAAGAACTGTACGCGCGGAATAACACCTTCAGATTTCAAACCGGCATGAACGGTTACCCAATCTGAATCGATGTCGACGACGACACCGGTAACAATGGAACCAGGTTCCATTTCAATGGTTTTTAAGCTTTCTTCAAAGAGTTCAGCAAAAGATTCAGTCATTTAAGTTATTTTCCTAAGCTATAAACGCCGTAAATGAATTCATTTACGACAAGGCCGCAATCCAGCTCTTACGGGTCTGTCAATAATACCTGGGTCATCGACGCTGCTGGTCATGTGATGACTCAAGCCCAGTTCAAAACAGTGTTAAAAACACAATTTGCGCTGAAATTAGGGTGGCGTATTATACGGATGAATAAAAAAAACCCAATAGCAATTGGGCTTTTTTCATCAAATTTCGGCGGGTTTTCTGCTTTTGCAGCATTTTTTAGACATTTATCTAAATTTGACGCACTCAGCGACGCCAACAAGGCTAATCGTCAAATACAGGCAAATATAGAATTTGGGGCGCGCATTACGTTAAAAACAGCGAGATCCTGACCTTCAGTCAAACGTCAGGACATCAGCCCACGCTCACGTGCCAACGCCAAAATATGGCTAACAACGGCGTCAATCGACATGGATGTCGTATCCAGCTGAAATGCATCCGCTGCTGGCTTTAAGGGAGCCGTTGCCCGGTTAGTGTCGCGTTCATCTCGCTCCACGATATCCGCCAAGACGGTATCGAAATCGACATCCTGTCCCTTTTCGGTCAGTTGCAAAACCCTTCGCTTTGCCCGCTCTTCGGCGCTGGCCGTGAGGAATATCTTCAACGGCGCTTCTGTGAATACGACGGTTCCCATATCCCGACCATCGGCGATCAGACCGGGGGCCACTGCAAAGGCGCGCTGTCGCTTCAGCAGTGCATCTCTGACCCGATTGTAGGCTGCCACAACGGACGCATTGCGACCGACAGCTTCATCACGTATTGCCTCGGTGACGTTGTCGTTTTCGAGGACAATTTTGGTCCCCTTTTCGGTTTGTTCAAAACGTACATCCAAATGCTCGGCTATCACAGCCACTGCAGCCTCATTACTGAGTTCCACACCGTGGTTCATCGCTGCTAACGCAGTTAATCTATAGAGTGCGCCTGAATCGAGAAAATGCCATCCTAACTGCGCGGCCAATAATGTACTGACTGTGCCCTTACCTGCGCCACCCGGACCATCTAATGTAATTACGGGTGTATTCGCTAAATTCATAACATTTCCTAACCGAATCTGGATGTAATATCGCGCGCATTCTTACTGCACTACCCGCTAATATCAACCTAAATTTGAATAAAATCCCGGACAGAATCAACGAACGGCGTTACTCAGAGCCGACAGAAAACACTTATTTCTGACGACTCTCCAGTATCTCGGTGAAGTAATCCCGGGCTGATTTCGCGCGGGTAAAAACGGTTCTCAATAAATCACCATCGGCGTGCTCAATTGCCTGTTCTAACAAGCTTAGATCCGATTGAAAACGCCGAAGAATGCTTAAGGTCGCATCGCGATTGGTCAGAAAAATATCGTGCCACATGGTGGGGTCTGAGGCTGCTATACGTGAGAAATCCCGGAAACCGCCCGCTGCGTATTTAAATATCTCCCGATTCTCCGATTCGCGTGCCAAGGTATCCACTAACGAAAAGGCCAACAGATGAGGTAAATGACTGGTCGCCGCCAATACTTCATCATGACGCTGAACAGTCATAGCCACCACTTCAGCACCGCAAGCCGTCCACAAGCCCGTTAATAACTCCACCGCTGCAGGGGAAGAATTATCCAATGGTGTCAGAATGTGCATATGGTGCTTGAACAAATCGGCTTCTGCGGCCAAAACCCCGCTTTTTTCACCACCGGCGATGGGATGACCTGGTACAAAGCAGGCAGGTAAGTCTCCCAACACACCGGCTACCGATCTCACGACTTCACCTTTGACACTACCGACATCCGTTAAGACCGTTAAATCGGCCACTAAGTGCCGAATCTGCTCTACGACGCCAGCTATCGCCATTACCGGAACAGCCATGACGACGACATCAACGGACGTCACAGAACTCAAATCAGCGACTGCCTCGTCTATAACCTGAGTATCGATGGCCAAGCCCGGCACAGCCGGGTCCCGGTCATATCCCAGAACATATGCAACCCCAGCCTGTTTGATGGCCTTAGCAAAGGAAGCTCCAATGAGCCCCAACCCAACAACCAGCACTCTGGTTTTAACGCTCATAACTCTCCTCAAACATTATGCACCTTGACGCTGGAGCAACCTGTCAAGCCAACCCAGCAACTGGGCCGATTTACATTTATCTGGTCAACTCTTTCAAACAGGCAAAACGCGCCAAACACAAGCGACACCGCAAACCCTATTTAACAGCCTACAAAACCCCTTTCGGGTAAGAGCCTAAAATTTTCACTTCAACAGCGGTTTTCTTGATTACGTCGAGAGCTTCCTGGACATTCGGGTCGTTCGTATGCCCCACAAAATCTATGAAGAAGACATAAGTCCAATTACCCGACAAGGATGGGCGGGATTCCAAACGCGTCATGTCCACACCAAAATCATTGAACGGCTTCAACAGATGATAAAGCGCACCTGGTTCGTTGCGCATGGACACGACAAGCGACGTTTTATCGGCACCGGAGATATCGACCTCTTGCGTTCCAATGATCAGGAACCGCGTGGAATTATCAGGGGAATCTTCAATTTTGGTTTCAATAATATCCAGATCGTATAACTCAGAGGCCATTTCACCAGCAATAGCTGCTGAGTTCCATTCACCTTGAACCCTTTTAGCCGCCTCAGCGTTACTATTGACGGCGATGCGTTCAGCCAGTGGCATATGGGCGTCCAGCCATTTACGACACTGAGCCAACGATTGCTGATGACTGTATATCCGGGTAATTCTATCCCGCTTAGTATTCGGACCCGCCATAAGGTGGTGGTGTATGCGTAGTTCAACTTCACCCACAATCTTAACGTTGGAGGAGATGAAGGTGTCCAGGGTGTGATTCACAACCCCTTCAGTAGAATTTTCGATTGGTACAACGCCATATTGTACAGCACCCGCCTCCACCTCACGGAAAACCTCATCGATGGCGGGCATCGGCTTAGTCACCACCCATTGACCAAAATGCTTTTTAGCAGCTTGCTGGGTAAAGGTACCTTCGGGTCCTAAGTAGGCAACCTCCAAAGGTTTCTCCAAGGCCAGACAGGCAGACATGATTTCGCGAAACAGACGCGCCATATCCTCATTACCCAGAGGACCAGCATTGCGCTGCATGACCCGGCTGAGTACCTGTGCTTCACGCTCTGGACGATAGAAAACCGCACCAGCTGGATCAGCCTTCATCTTGACTTCTGCGACCCGCATGGCACAGCTGGCACGCTTTGAAATCAACGTCAGGATCTCGGTATCTAATCGATCGATTTCCTCACGCAGTCCAATCAACTCGGATTCATCCAAGGCGTTTGTAATTTGGCTTTCATCAGGCATAGCGGTTCTCAAAAATCTCTAAAAATTCAATTAATCGCATGACACCGGCTTTGGGCATGGCGTTATAGATACTGGCTCGACAACCACCACTGGAACGATGACCTTGCAAGTTCAGCAAACCGAACTGAGTCGCTTCTTCCAGAAATACGGGAGTCAGCGTCTCTTCTCGCAGAAAGAAAGGTACATTCATTTTTGAGCGATACTGAGCGCGCACATCATTATAAAACAGTTTGCTGCGATCAAGCGCCCCATACAACAGTGCAGCTTTCTCAATATTATGTTGTTCAATCTGCGGGACGCCGCCTTTTCTTAGCAGCCACTGAAAGACAAGATTGGCCAAATAAATCGCAAAGGTAGGCGGCGTATTAGCCATGGACACCTGATCACTGACGATTCGGTAGTTCAATAGCCTGGGCGTACTGGGCAAATCAAGGCGGATCAAATCCTCCCGGACGATAACCACGGCCAGTCCGGCAGGACCGATATTCTTTTGCGCACCAGCGTATATCAACCCAAAACGGGAAACATCAATGGGTGCGGACAGAATACAAGAGGACATATCTGCTACCAGGGGCACGTCACCGACATCAGGTATCTCGGTAAACGCCACACCATCTATGGTTTCATTCGGCGTGTAGTGCACGTAATCGAGTTGTTGAGGGATATCTACTTCACCGGCAGCGAAAGCGGTTTTAAAATTGCTGCTTTGAGCACTCGCGAGCTCAACAGTAGAGCCATATCGCTGCGCTTCTGCCATCGCTCTTTGCGACCAATAACCGGTATTCATAAACCCTGCGCGACGAAACTCAGACATGAGATTTAAAGGCACGGCACTAAATTGCAGGCTTGCGCCACCTTGCATAAACAACACCCGGTAATTATCAGGGATGGACATCAATTTACGCAGGTTTTGTTCAGTAGAATTAAGAATAGAAATAAAGATGTCGGACCGGTGTGACATTTCCATAACAGAAATACCAGTACCTTGAAAATCGAGCAGCTCGGTCTGGGCCTGCTGCATTACCTCGATGGGCAACATAGCTGGACCAGAGCAAAAGTTAAAAACAGGTTTTGCACTGGTCACAACTATTTTCGCTCCGATTAATTATCGCTGTCAGGCAGGTCGTTATCTGTAACGTCGTCGTCTTCAGCAACTTCTGCGTCGTCCGAAGCCAGTACATCCTGGTTACCGTCAGTTGAATCAGATTCACCTTCCAGTAATTCTGCCGCCTTCAGTAATTCTTCTTCAGAGGGTTCAGCAATGCGCTCAATGGAAACCAGCTTCTCATCTTCGGCAACACGGATTAATGTAACGCCTTGTGTGTTACGGCCAAGCGTTGAGATTTCCTCGACCCGAGTACGCACTAGCGTGCCCTGATCAGAAATCAACATCACTTCATCACCACTGAAAACCTGCTTAGCGCCGACCAGCTTACCATTACGATCGCTACACACCATAGCGATTACGCCTTTGGTGCCCCGCCCTTTGGTTGGGAACTCGGTAATTGCGGTCCGCTTGCCATAGCCACGCTCAGAGGCCGTTAAAATCGTACCTTCTTCTACTGGCACAATTAACGAAATCACCCGTTGACCTTCCGCCAGGGTAATGCCACGCACACCTCGCGCCGTACGCCCCATGGCACGTACATGCTCTTCTTTGAAGCGCACTACCTTTCCAGCGTCAGACAGCAACATCACTTCTCGCTGCCCGTCAGTTAACGCTACACCCACCAGATGGTCACCCTCATCTAATGAAAGGGCAATCAAACCGCTGGTTCGCGGACGAGAGAAAGAATCCAGTGAGGTTTTCTTTACGGTTCCGTTAGAGGTCGCCATAAAAATGAAATGATCGGCATCGTATTCACGAATCGGCAAAATCGCCGTAACGCGCTCGTCGGCTTCCAACGGCAACAAGTTCACCATTGGCCGCCCTTTGGCAGCGCGCGACGCTTGAGGAATTTCAAACACTCGCAGCCAATACACCTTACCCCGATTGGTAAAACACAAAATAGTATCGTGTGTGCTGGCGACCAGCAGATGTTCAATAAAATCTTCGTCTTTCAAACTGGAAGCTGAGCGCCCTTTACCACCACGCTTCTGAGCTTCATAGTCGGTCAGCGGTTGGGTTTTCGCGTAGCCTGCGTGCGAAATGGTGACTACCATGTCTTCTTCGGTAATCAGATCTTCCATCGACAAGTCTTGACGACTGGCGATAATTTCCGTCTTACGCTCATCGCCGAATTCATCCTTAACCTGCAACAACTCTTCACGAATCACTTCCATCAACCGCTCATAGCTGTTCAAGATGCGTAGGAACTCACCAATGTCGTCGATAATCTGTTTGTATTCACCAATCAGCTTATCGTGTTCCAGACCGGTCAGCTTCTGTAAACGCATATCCAGGATTTGCTGAGCCTGCTCGGCAGACAGGAAGTAGCGCTCATCATGAACACCGTATTGATCTTCAAGATCCTCTGGACGACAGACATCAGCCCCAGCTCGCTCGAGCATGGCAGATACATCACCCAACGCCCAGCTGCGGGCTAACATACGCTCTTTGGCTTCGGCGCCTGTTGCAGACGTACGAATCAGCTCGATCATTTCATCAATGTTGGCCAATGCAATCGCCAAGCCTTCGAGAATATGACCGCGCTGACGGGCTTTACGCAGATCAAAAACTGTTCTTCGCGTGACAACCTCACGGCGATGACGGATAAACGCTTCGAGCATGTCTTTCAGGTTCAGAACTTTCGGCTGACCATCAACCAACGCCACGGTATTGATACCGAACACAGTTTCCAACTGGGTCTGTGCGTAAAGGTTATTCAGCAAAACGTCGCCGGATTCGCCCCGCTTCAGATCAATCGCGATGCGCAAACCGTCTTTATCCGACTCATCACGCAGCTCGGAAATGCCTTCTATTTTCTTCTCTTTTACCAGGTCGGCAATTTTCTCAATCAAACGCGCCTTGTTCACCTGATACGGGATTTCATGGACGATAATAGATTCACGACCGGTTTTAGCGTCGACAACCACTTCGGCTTTCGCCCGCATATAAATTTTGCCACGGCCGGTACGGTAGGCTTCCACGATACCTTTACGGCCATTGATGTAAGCACCTGTTGGGAAGTCTGGACCCGGGATGTACTGCATCAGTCCGTCGACATCCATATCTGGATTGTCGATCAGAGCCAAGGTACCGGCGATCACTTCGTTCAGGTTGTGCGGAGGAATGTTCGTTGCCATACCCACCGCAATACCGGAAGAACCATTAACCAACAAATTAGGGATTCGGGTCGGCAATACGTCCGGGATTAATTCGGTACCATCATAGTTTTCAACGTAATCGACGGTTTCCTTTTCCAGGTCTGCCAGCAGCGCATGGGCGAGCTTTTCCATACGGATTTCGGTGTAACGCATGGCCGCTGCAGAGTCTCCGTCGATTGATCCGAAGTTACCCTGACCATCCACCAGCGTATAACGCATTGAAAAGGATTGCGCCATACGAACAATGGTGTCGTATACTGCGGAATCACCATGTGGGTGATATTTACCGATGACATCACCAACCACACGGGCGGATTTTTTATAAGCCTTATTCCAGTCGTTACCCAGAATATTCATCGCAAACAGCACTCGACGGTGCACCGGCTTCAAACCATCACGAACGTCGGGTAACGCCCGCCCGACAATAACGCTCATTGCGTAATCGAGATATGACTGTTTTAACTCTTCTTCAATGTTGACGTGAAGAATTTCTTTGGCTAATTCACCCATGAGGTATCACTATCCTTCTTATCGTTCAGTCTATTTTTTGACCGATCTTTATATCGGGAATCGGCAAACAATTCCCATGGTGACTCGATTTTTCGAAAGTGCGAAATCATACCACAAATCAATAAGATAGACAGTTTTAGAACGCTCAGTATCAATGCAAACTGGCGAACTGCGACCCTTTTGACTAGCATATGCACCTTGACCACTCAGACAACTAAGAGAATACACATGCAAAGCATCGACACCCTCATTAGCGCACGCTGGATAATCCCGGTGAACGACGCACGGGAAACCCTTGAAAACCACAGCATTGCCATTGACCAGGGCGTTATTGTTGCCATATTACCCAATGCCAAAGCCGCTCAGGAATACCAGGCTTCCCACTCAATTGATCTCGGTGATCAGGCGTTAATCCCGGGTTTTGTGAACACACATGGACATGCTGCCATGGCCATTTTCCGTGGCATGGCCGATGATCTGGAATTAATGACCTGGTTGAACGACCATGTCTTCCCCGCAGAAAACAAATGGGTTGACTATGACCTGGTTCGCGATGGCACTGAACTGGCGACGGCGGAAATGCTGCGCTCAGGGACCACGACCTTTTCAGACAACTACTTTTTTCCCGATGCCTCAGCTGAAAGCGTTTTAAAAGCGGGCATGCGCGCTCAGCTTTGCTTTCCGACCATTGATTTTCCTACAGCTTGGGGAGCCGGACCCGATGAGCACATCGACAACGGCTTGAAAGTAATGGCAACCTACGCTGGCCATTCACATATCAAGGTTAACTTCGGTCCGCATGCCCCCTATACCTGTTCAGACGAGCCTTTGCTGCGCATTAAGGCACTCGCCGAAGAACACGGAGTGGGTATTCAGATGCACGTTCACGAAACCCAGGTTGAAGTAGACGGAGAGCTCGAAAGACGTGGTCAACGTCCGATCCGTCGCTTGAAGGACCTCGGCTTGTTAAGCCCTAACTTCCAGGCTGTCCATATGACGGCGCTGTCCGAAGAAGATATTAACGATATCGTCGAAACCGGTGCTCACGTCATGCATTGCCCTGAGTCCAATTTAAAACTGGCCAGCGGATTTTGCCCGGTACACGAACTGCAGAAACGCGGTGTGAATGTCGCCCTGGGCACCGATGGCGCTGCATCAAACAACGATCTCGACATGCTCGGCGAAATGCGCACTGCCGCCATGCTGGCGAAAGCCGTCAGCGGCGACGCAACAGCGCTTTCGGCATACGATGCGATTAAAATGGCGACCCTGAACGGTGCCAAAGCACTCGGCTGGGACAAGGAAATCGGCAGCCTTGAGGTGGGCAAGCGAGCGGATATAACAGCAATCGCGCTTAACGACCTGGAGTCACAACCCATTTATGACCCTGTGTCCCATATCGTCTACGCGTCCACCCGCGACCAGGTCACCAACGTTTGGGTAGACGGCAAACAGCTGCTCAACAACCGAGAACTGACAACTTTGGACAAAAACACGATCATCGAAACCGCCAAACAATGGCGCGACAAGATCGTCAAAGGCTAAGCCTTCTGCCCGGCAACGTTGCCGGGCATCCTTGCTTTCATTGCACACGTAAAATCGACATCTGCTCTCTACTTTCCCGCGTAAAACCGACATAATGCCCGCCAATAACGTGACAACTTTTTTGGAGTGACCGTGTCAATCAATGTAGATCCTGCAGAAATTGCAAAATTCGAAGCCCTGGCCAGCCGTTGGTGGGACCCTGAATCCGATTTCAAACCCCTTCATGATTTGAATCCGATACGGATGAACTACATTGACTCATTCGTTAACGTCGCCGAGTTGACAGTCGCGGACATCGGTTGCGGTGGCGGCATTCTGAGCGAAACGCTCGCTAAGCGAGGCGGTGTCGTCACTGGCATAGATATGACGGACGCGCCGTTAAAGGTGGCTCAGTTGCATGCTCTGGATGAAGGCGTTCAAAACATCACTTATCGTCAAATGACCGCTGAACAGTTGGCCGAAGAACAACCCGGTCAATTCGACGTAATCACCTGCATGGAAATGCTGGAACATGTCCCCGATCCAAGCTCTGTCATGGCGGCAATAAACACCTTGCTGAAACCTGGCGGCAAAGCATTCTTCTCAACCATTAATCGCAATCCAAAATCATGGCTTTTTGCCGTTGTCGGCGCGGAGTATGTGCTCAAATTGCTGCCAAAAGGCACACATGACTATGAGAAATTCATTAAACCATCCGAATTGGCCAGTTGCGCGCGCGAAGCGGGTTTAAAGGTAACTGACTTTAAAGGCATGAGTTATAACCCTGTTTTTAAAACCTTCCGATTAACCGGGGACGTCTCGGTCAATTACCTGATGGCCACAGAAAAGCCGGAACAAACCTCATGACTCAGCAGTTAAAAAGTCGCATAGACGCACTACCCGAACAGAGTTTGCGCGATAAAGTCATTCTCATTACCGGCGCTTCCGATGGCATCGGAAAAGCGGCCGCACTGGATTTTGCTGCCCAGGGTGCGCACCTGATTTTAATCGGTCGTAGCCAGGAAAAACTTGAAGCCGTTTACGACGAAATAGAACGCAGCTCCGACACCCGCCCCATCATTTTTCCTTACGATCTGAACACACTGTCATTGGAGGTTGCTCGCGAAATGGCTTACGCCATCGAACAGGAATATGGCCGACTCGACGGCGTTCTGTTTAACGCGTCTATACTGGGCAGCAAAATGTCGATTGCCCAATACCCAGAACAGGAATGGATGGACGTAATGAACGTCAATCTCAACAGCAGTTTCTACCTGACCCGGGCGCTGCTGCCGCTGTTAGAGGCCAGCGAACACGGCAGAATTTTATTCACGTCATCCAGCGTCGGCCGCAAAGGTCGTGCCTACTGGGGCGCTTATGCTGTTTCAAAATTTGCCACCGAAGGTTTAATGCAAACTTTAGCAGATGAGCTCGGCAACACCACGAACATCCGCACCTTTGCCGTTAATCCGGGCGGCACCCGCACCAACATGCGTACCAGTGCCTACCCGGGTGAAAACCCTGCAGATGTACCGGAACCGAGCATACACATGCCACTGTATCGTTTTCTGATGTCCTCTCAAAGCGCCGACCTGAATGGAAACTCATTCGACGCAAAGGACTTTAGCGCCAGCTAACCGCCTCAAAATACCGACGCCACCCTCATTTTCGGCGTCGGTTTTATGGCGTAAATCCCCTTAAAAAGCGGCAAACTATCTCCGTATCTGAACGAAAATCACTAATTTTTTCGGTAAGCCATTGATATTAAAGAACTTTATCGTTCTGGCACAAAAATCGCTAATTGGACACCAAGACTCCAAAAGCGGTAATTCATCATGGCAGGCAGCTTCAACCAGTTCAGTTTCGGCGGGCAAACCACCCAATCTAAGCCTACTATCGGCAACATTAGCCCGATAACGTTTGAAATGCTGTCTCCGGATCGCGTTAAAGATTTCCGCTTACAACTGTTCAGTCAGCTGCAGACGACATTGGATGTTGAACAATTGGTCTCAATATTTTTCCGACACTTAAAGCAATATCTGCCCATCTCAGGTGTCCAGTATGTCAATGGCGACAAAATGATTGATACTCAGATCGGACACATGGCAAAGCATCGCGCCCAATATCAACTGACGATGAAAAACGTCGAATATGGTGATATTTCATTTACCCGTGGCAAACGATTCAGTGAGAAAGAACTGACCTTCATAGAGTCGGTCATGGACGTTATTATTTTCCCCTTGCGCAATGCCATTAAATACCGGGATGCACTGGCAACGGCAATGATTGACCCCCTAACCGGCATGAACAACCGGGGAGCCATGTCCATTACGCTGACCCGCGAAATTGAACGCGCCCGTCGTCATGACGATCAGAACGTCAGCATTATCATGATTGATGTCGACCATTTTAAAATGATCAACGACCGCTACGGGCATCTTTCCGGGGACGATATTTTGCGCCAAATCGCGCATCTTATTCAGCAGTCCATTCGTGGCAGCGATGCCTGTTTCCGGTACGGTGGTGAAGAATTCTTAATCTGCGTCAGCAACTCAAATCTTGCTTTAGCAAGGACCGTCGCCGAACGGGTTCGAGGCCTTATCTCTGAACAGGTTCGCCTGCCGGACCGAGCCAAGCCGGTTACTGCCAGTTTCGGCATTGCTCACTATAATGGAGAGTCCGACTGGCCAGATTTAGTCGCACGAGCAGACAAAGCTCTTTACGCGGCTAAGCAAAAAGGCCGTAATTGCGTTGTTTCTTCTATGGAAACTAACGTACCAGTCAACTCGCTTTAGAACGTCGCTGCTCTCTGCTTGAACAGGGATCAAAATACACGAATATCGCAACGCAATATTCGTGTGCTGACCTGCCCTACCGTTGCTCGCATTATATACCTCTTTAGAGCTACATCGCACCAATCGTGCGCATTTGCCCACGATTTATAGCCGCTACTGGCGTCCACAACAGGCACGCTGCTTGCTAAATCATAGACAACCCTCTTTCATTACAGCGATGACACAAACCCATCCATGAATATCCTAATAATTGACCAGGTTGCCAAGCGCGCAGAACCATTAGAGCAGGCGCTCAGGGATTTAGGCCATGAAGTTCTGGTGCGTCCACCGGGAAAATACGCCATCTATAAAATGGTTGAATCGTTTCAGCCCGATGTGGTGATTGTCGATGCCGACTCTCCAGATCGGGATACCCTGGAAGATGTTTCAATGACATCGGACCGTCTGCCACGCCCGATTATCTTCTTTGCAAACGATGAAGACGATGATGTGATCCGGCAATCGATTCAAGCCGGCGTCAGTGCCTACATAGTGGATGGACTGCAACCCAGCCGTGTAAAAACTTTACTGAATGTTGCTATATCCAGATTCGAAGAACACCAGCGTCTGAAAGGTGAACTGAAAAAAACGCGTGATGAATTGGCTGACCGGAAAATCATTGATAAAGCGAAAGGTTTGCTGATGAAACATAAACAATGCGATGAAGACGCAGCCTTTTCCGCCATGCGTAAAATGGCAATGAACAAGAACGTACGGCTGTCCGAAATTGCACAGGACGTCATTGACCTATTTGGTTGAACGAACCCTTAACGGAATTCTTTTTTTATGTTCAATACACTACTCGCTACTAAGACCAACGTTAAAATCGGCTATGTCCCCTTATTGGATTGCGCACCGCTGATTGTCGCTCAGGAAGCCGGTTTTTTCGCCGAACAGGGCGTCAATGTTCAGTTCAGTCGTGAAAATAATTGGGCGAGTATTCGGGACAAACTGTCTCTGGGGATGATCGACGCTGCCCACTTACTTGCACCGATGGTCATCGCCAGCCAAATCAAGCAGCCCAATAACGACCCCAACAAGGCCTTTACGACATCGCTTGCACTGGGTTACAACGGCAACGCCATAACCATTTCAAACAGCCTCGCAAAGCAACTAGATTTAGGCGAACAGGATTTACCCAAAGCGCTTTCTGGGTTGGCTGAATTTTGCTCACAATCTCAGCGAAAAATTGTTATTGGCACTGTACATCCTCATTCGATGCACACCTACCTCATTCATTTACTGCTCCATAAAGCGGGCATTCATCCGGACGCTGTCGAAATTAAAGTACTACCACCGGTACGCATGGTGGATGCAATGAAACAGCAGGACGTCGATATGTTTTGCGTTGGAGAACCATGGAATACAGCAGCACAACTGGAACGGGCTGGTAAAATTTTATGTTATGGCAGTGAACTCTGGGAATTCTCGCCAGAAAAAGTACTTGGCGTAAACGCCAAATTTGCAAAAGACAAACCAGAAAGCCATCGAAAAATAGTCAAAGCGCTAATCAAAGCTTGCCAATGGCTTGAAGAACCAGACCATATGGCACAAGCGGCATTATGGATGGCGACCGAAAACTATTTGAACTGCTCTTCTGACTTGCTGATTCAGGCAATGATCAACCAATGGCACAGTCAGAGTCGTCGTCATTTGAAGCGCAAGATATTCTTCAGTCATCATGCGACGGCACCCTGGCCTGCACACGCTCAATGGATCGCTGAGACCATGCGAACGTTAAATAGCAGCATGAGCAGCGAGACCGAGAACCCTTTACTCAGTCAAGCTTATGACTGGCAAACCTATGCCAAGGTACTTGAAGAATTGGAACTTGAGATTCCGGAACCGTCGCGCCCACCCGGTGATATTCCGGTGTTTTAATAATGCGGCGCGGTGAAATGAGGATGAACCCATGCCGATTCGACGTAAATCACGGTGCAAATAGAAGAGATTCTAACGTGCACCACTCATTAACGAATCGCATGCAATGCCGGTAGCCCGAGTATGCAACTGACTCTCATGGAGTCAGTTGTCATTCATTGGCGAGCCAAACCGACTGATAGGGTTGCAAGGTAATTTCACCAACGATATCGGGCATGACTGCACCGCTGATCAAATCCCGCCATTGGTAAGTTTCAATCAAGTTTATTTCACTTAAGGAAATGATCGTCGGCTCGACCGACACATTGTTGATACAGAAAATACTTTGCTTTCGATCCAGCGACTGTCGCCAGATTCCGAAAACATTTGTGCCCAGTTGCAGGGTAAATTGCGTTGCATTCGGGTGAAAAGCTTTCTGCCGTTTGCGAATTTTAATTAATGAGATAAGACGCTGGTAAACCTTGGCATGGGGCGACGAGTCATCCGCTAAAGTCGCCATCAGCTCGCTGTAGTCCCAGCGATGTCGATTGATGTGACGATTGTGCTGAGTGTGTTCAAGCCGCTCATAATCATTTCGAGTCCCCAGCATGCTGTGAATATAAATACCGGGAATACCTTCCAACGCTAACATAATGGCATGTGCGCAAATAAACCGTTCAAAACCCCACTTGTCGGGCCCATTATGCGTCCCCTGCAAGGCATCGAACAACGCTATATTAATTTCATAGGGTTTAGTGGAACCATCATCCAAGGTACGCAGTGACACTCGCCCACCAAAACTCAGCATGGTACTGATCAGGCGATTCAACTCAACCTCACTGAGCAGCCCCTCAGCCGGACGCAAACCGATACCATCATGTGAAGCAATAAAATTAAAATAGGCTGTGCCGTCCTGGCTCGGTGGCATACTCATCAGCCATTGTTTCAGGTAAGTACAATCCCCGCTAATGAGTGTGTTTACCAATAATGGGGGCAACGAAAAATTGTAAATGCAATGTGCTTCGTTGGCGTTCCCAAAGTAGGTGAGATTCTCCTGATTTGGAATATTGGTTTCCGTAATGATGACCGCATCGGAACAGGCGTGTTCAATTAACAGACGCAACAATCGTATGACTTCATGAGTCTGTGGCAGGTTAATACAATTAGTACCGACCTCCTTCCATAGAAATGCTACCGCATCCAGCCGGAAAATCTTTACCCCTTCGTCGAGATACTGACGAACAATCCTCACAAACTCAAACAGCACATCTGGGTTGCCAAAATCAAAATCGACCTGATCATGCGAAAAAGTACACCAAACGTATTCCGTGCCATTAACCGTCTCGGTTTCCCGTAACAGCGGCGACGTTCTGGGTCGAACGACTTTTCCATAATCCTGCTGAATGTCTCCGGTTTTAAAGTAATGGCAACCGGGTTCTTCACCTTTAATGAACTGATCAAACCAGAGGCTCCGACTGGAGCAATGATTAATCACCAGATCTGACATCAGCCGAAAATTAGCAGCAATCGCATTGATGTCGGACCAATCGCCCAACGATTCGTTTACGACAGAGTAATTGATTACCGCAAAACCATCGTCAGAACTGTAAGGATAAAACGGTAGTATGTGAACGGATTTAAAGGCTTCCTTTATCGGACCTTCGAGAAACTCCGCCAGAGTTTTCAACGGTGGTTCGAGCACCCGATACCCATCTTTCTTTTCGATACTGTCACCATAGGTGATGAGAATTGCATCCTGTTCGCTCCAATGGTTCGAGTGTGGTATCGGGCTGACTTCTACGGCGTTCAATCGCATCAGAGAAACCAAATTCTCAGCGATATCCGGATAATTCTGCGCCAGCGGTATACCGTCATAGATCACCGCTAATTGATGCTCAACGGTACTTATCAATTTACTCAGCGTGTCATTCATAACCACTCTGCCTTTAGGCTTGTTGTAGAAATTCTTCGCGATCCGCCTCAACGGCTTCAATCAGTCGGTCAAATACATTTGGCATGGCACTGACCACCCGATTCCAACTGGGAATGAACGGTCGTTCCATAGGTGCATCCAGGAACCGCTGCCCCGCTGTCATGATGTTCTGCGCAAACATCTCAACCGCTTTTTCTTCCTGATGAATATCCAATTTAAGCCCATTCATAATGGCATCGTTGTGGCAGGTCTCGACAAAATCCAATGCAATCCGATAATAGGTTGCCTTCAGTGAGCGGAACGTCTCGGTATTAAACGTCTGCCCATTGGTTGCCAACTTGCGGAACATGGCCTTGGTAATATCGATGGACATTTTCGACAGACCGGCGTTGGCGTCTTCCAGACTTAAGTCCTGATGTTTGTGATCGTACACGCGGGCGATATCAACTTGACACAAGCGGTTGTTAGCATAATTACGGTACATTTCTGATAGTACGCCTATTTCCAAACCCCAATCCGATGGAATGCGAATGTCATTGAGCACGTCTCGCCGGAAGGAAAATTCGCCCGCCAAGGGATAACGGAAGCTATCCATAAATTCCAGATATTCATTGGGACCCACAACGCGTTTGAACGCACGGATAAGCGGCGTGACTAACAGACGAGAAACCCGGCCATTGATTTTCCCGTCGGCCACGCGTGCGTAAAAACCTTTACAGAATTCGTAATTAAACTGAGGGTGCGCGACTGGAAACAGTAACCGGGCTAACAATGCACGGTCATAAGTCACAATATCGCAATCGTGCAACGCAATGGACTCCGCGCGACCTGTTGCCAACATATAGCCCATGCAATACCAAACATTTCGTCCTTTACCTAACTCTTTAGGCGCGACCTCCAACGCTTGTAATTCTGCATCCAGTGCCTGCAACCTTGGACCGTCATTCCATAAAACCCGATGATGCTGAGGCAAATCGGAAAAGAAACGCATGGCGTGATGGTATTGATCTTTGTCTGCCCTATCCAAACCAATCACAATTTCTGACAGGTAGGGAACTTCCTTCAGGTTCTTAATAATATTTGGCAGTGCGTCGCCTTCGAGCTCAGAAAAAAGTGACGGCAATATCAAGCCCAGGGGTCGAAAACGTGAAAAATGCAATAGATCGTATTCCATCTCTTCAATGGAACGTTCGGACAAGTTGTGTAAAGTGGTTATGATGCCGTTCTGATGAAAATCTGCCATAGTACCAAGCCTCTCTGTCTTTATTATCGGGTTACAGCAATGCGAAAATTGCTTCGTTCCAACCTGCTGGTCCCTCCTGTTGTGTGCGATATAAACGCTCGTGATGGAAATCGGGAAAATGATGCGTCGGTGACTTAACCTGCACCGGAATATCAGCGCAAGCAAGCATGGCCAGATCGTTTTCACCATCCCCCAGCGCAATCGAGGTTGGCTTTGAACCCCTGCTTTGCTCATACTGCCGTTGCGTCCAGCTTACCGCCTTCCCTTTATCAGCCCCACTTAACAAATGAACAAAACGACCACCTCGCACCACATCCACGTTGACATGGGCACAAAGCAGCTCTAACTGTTTAAACTGGGATTCACTGCCATACCAATACAATGGGTCTGAGTATTCACGACGACAGGCCTTGCCGGCCTGTTCATGATCTAAGCCAGTCAATTCAACAATCTCATCTACCGTGAGTTGGCTGAACGACTTAAAGGCGTCGACCACACTCACCTGAAGTTCTTCGATGAGTGAGGTCCAATAAACGATATCCGGCGAAAACGACTTGACCCAATACTGGCCTTGTTTTTTTAAGCCTGCTTTATCAAAGCTTTGAAAGACATCGCTGTCCGGAATAAACACCGCAGCACCGTTTTCGACGATGAAAGGCGACGTGAGTGATAACCGCTGACGTAATGGTTCAATTTCCGCCCTGGTTTTCGAACTGACCGGGATAATGGGTATCTCCCTGTGCAACAACGCATCTATTGCCGCTTGAGCCTGTTCACAGCTGTAGTCGTAGTGATCTAACAGAGTACCGTCGAGGTCGGTATACACAACGTATTTCATCCTTAACTTTCTCCTAGCGTTGCGGATTTAATTTGTCGCTGCGCATTGAGCGAAAACACATCGCTCGCCCGGGTCGGCAACTCTGCTAAAGAATGTTCAGTAATGCGCTGATAATGCTGAATAAACCGCGAAATTTGTTCGGCATCCATAACGCCCGAGAGATCACCCTGCTCCATTTCCACTTTTTGTCGCAGTTTGGTTTCCTGTTCCATGCGCCAATTTTGCACCGCAAAAAAACCCGGCGCTTTTAACATAACTAACCGATCTAGTCTCTTAAAAATCGGTTGATAATCAACCGCTAGCCGCTCATTAACATAAGTTCGCCAAACTCGATCCCGATCTTCAAACTCTTCTAGAGCATTCACAGGTATCACCAAATCTTGCGGACATTGCGGACCAGAACCAACGCACCAACCTTCTAACAAAATGATCTCTGGCGCAGACCTCACTTGGGTCCAATGAGTTGATGGATAGCGATCATCCTGTGCTTTATTAAATCGGGGAACTGAAACGGGACCGTTGAAGTGAGACAAAGCCGTCAACGTATCGGCCAGAAACGCGGTGTCGTGAGTACCGGGAACACCCCGTGTAATCAGCAGCGGATGGACAGATGTTGACAGCTCAAGTCTCTGCAGACGTGTCAGATAAAAGTCATCAATCGACATCCCCACGGCGGCGATATCAAAATGATGTTCAAAGAGGAATAACAAAAACTCCGTTAACGTTGATTTTCCTGATCCCTGACAACCGTGAATCCCCACCAGAAGTGGTTGTTCTTGATCACGAGACTGGTCTACTAACCGTTGGGCAAGCGGTTCAAAGCAGCTCAAAGCCGTTTCACGATAAGTCTCGGGAAGCCTCTGCTGCTGGATGAATTGATTAACTTTATCTGTTACGGACACATCCTGCTCTCATAAATAACCTATCTATGAGCATTGCACATTACGTACCAGATAAAAACCACGACTCCAGCCTCCAAACAGGGCAAAAGAGCCAGAAAAAACGCACCGAGCCACCTTAGCAGGTGCCATTTCGCACTATTTCAGGGCAAAAAATCACTCTTCGCTAAGAATTTCACCCAGCTCTTCGAAATCAAAGCCCATTTCAGGGAAAGGCAAACAATTCCGACTGGTGACCGATGTTAGTTCGCGCTGGCAAATCGATTCCGATACTTGAAGAATCTCCTCGAAAGATCGTTCAGTGTTTGATTCAGATTTCACTTTGTTGTCTAACATGACGCCCTCTGTTTTTTGTTTTTAATCCATATACAAAAAACAGATACGCTAAGACCATACCAACTTACCCAAACCCAGTAATTACGGGCCTTTAACGCCAATCTGCCCGAATATCATCAGACAATTCATCCAATTATCGGGGCCAAATGTGACCCAATCAGTCACTTTATTGTCTCCTAATATAGCTATTTACAACGTAATATTGACCAAATTGAAAAGCTGTTAACACCCAGACACAAAAAAGCAGGGATAAACCCTGCTCATTGAATCCCTCTGTAAAAGAGGCGAATTATCCCGTTAGGGTTTCACTAGCCATAACTGATACTTGCCAACCTCGGTTGAAGGAGTCGCCGCCATATCGACATTCCATTTCGATAACATGTAGCTTTCCAGTGCCGCTCGGCAGGTCATTTTCAGAACACCGCCGTGCATACCAAACTCCTGCGCAACTGCATCGGGATAAGCCAGCGCGGGATGCGGCTTTAAGGTCAGGTTAATAATACGATTCCAATCAGCGTCGGACTCTTTCAGCTCATGCAATTGCGGGGCATCACTTTCCCCCAACACCTTCGTTACACGATTGATCACAAAATCGTTAAACGACTCCTGACCGCGATCATAGGCTCTCACCAACCAACGGGTACCAGAATTGATCAACGCGTGAGGCACAATGGCCTGGACTCGGGAGCCTTTCGTTTCAGATATGTACTCAACAGACAGCGCCTGCTGCTTGTGAATGGCCCGGGTAATGGCCGCTAACGTAGGAATGAATGGCAGTGGCGTCTGACTCGGGGATTCTGTCGCAATTTCCGGGAACTTAGGCCCGGCATAGTCATCCCCAAACCCGTAGGTTAACGCGGTGAGCACCTGAGTGGCGGTATAAGAATACAGCGGTACAAACGTATCCTGCGGAATATAGGATTTGATGCCATAGTCGTAAACGACATTTTCAGGCGCCAGTTTTTTGTAAAGGGCAATATCACGCGAGGCAGAAGACTCTTTTAACCCAAAGCGCTTCTGCAAATCACTCCGATTAGCATGACCTAAAAAATAAAGACGGAACTCCAAGTAAAAAAGGCGCTCCTGCTGTGGTTGACTTTGTTCCTCGAGCTTCGGTTTTGTCGAATCATTCATCCTGTCGATCTCTGACCTGTTATTTTAAATTGTAGTCAACTGTAAAGTTGCCTCGAAAACCTGTCAATGCGCTTGAACAATATACTACTACACCATTTTGACCCACATAGGGTGCAATGGCCGCAATAAAGCCCTGTTGCATTTACATTAAATTCAACTGCAAACCCATTAGACGGGCTAAGCTACTGAAAAACAAGATTTTTTCGACAAATCTCTTGCACTGATAAAAAAGATCCGTATTATACGCCCTCGATTCAGGACTATAGCTCAGTTGGTTAGAGCGCTGCCTTGACATGGCAGAGGTCTCCAGTTCAAATCTGGATAGTCCTACCAAAATTCTAAAAACCCGCCTTCTGGCGGGTTTTTGCGTTTAAGGGCTCTGAAACTAGGTCTTAAAGGCGTACCCTAGCCCTATGGGTACAGTTTTTTATTTACTCATAACCGCACACAGCGTTATTAAAAGCCTCTAAAGACAAACAACCGAAATGATTCTCACTAACCCAAAACCAACATTAAGAAGCCTCAGCTCACGAAATCGCTCAGACAAACATGCTTCATTAATATCAATTGCACTTGGCTTTGATTAATTTGAGGCTTTGAGGCTTTGAGGCTTTGAGGCTTTGAGGCTTTGAGGCTTTGAGGCTTTGAGGCTTTGAGGCGACCATGGTCTGGCTCAGAGAGCCGACTACGACATCGAATTTGTAGAAAAGCACCTCCAAGAAACGCAAAAAGCAGCCCGAAAGCTGCTTTTTTAAATAAATTGGTCGGGCATACAGGATTTGAACCTGTGACCCTCGCCACCCCATGACGATGCGCTACCAGACTGCGCTAATGCCCGACTGAGCCGTTAGTTTAAGCTAACTGTTTGATAAATAAAAGCTTTTAGCGAACTCTTTCGACACTTAATAGTTCCAGCACAGCTTCCAGCTCCGCAATCATCTCGCGAATCAGCGCCTGATGTTGCTGCTGAACTTGTTCTGCATCTTCGGGTTCTGAGAGTTTTTGACGTGCACCGCCTATGGTATAACCGTCTTCATACAGCAAATGACGAATCTGACGAATCAGAATGACGTCTTCACGCTGATAATAACGGCGATTGCCTCGTCGCTTAACAGGGCTAAGTTGTGGAAATTCCTGCTCCCAATAGCGCAATACATGAGGTTTAACTGCGCACAATTCGCTGACTTCACCAATGGTAAAATAGCGCTTCCCTGGAATTACAGGTAATTCATCATTCTGGCTGGGTTCCAGCATAAGTCTCGACGGTCACCTTTAGTTTCTGTCCGGGGCGGAATGTCACGACGCGACGCGCCGAAATAGGTATCTCTTCCCCGGTTTTTGGATTGCGTCCTGGCCGCTGACGCTTGTCCCGTAGATCAAAATTCCCGAAACCGGACAATTTGACCTGCTCATTATGAACGAGACTCTCTCGAATTTCTTCAAAGAAAATCTCAACCATTTCTTTGGCTTCACGCTTATTGAGGCCTAATTCCTCGTATAAACGATCCGCCATTTCAGCTTTAGTCAGGGCCATGATGAGCTCCTTAACCTCGCAGAACAGCATCCAAGCGGGTCTGCAGAGTATTAATGATCGATTCCATGAATCGATTTATTTCGTCATCTGTAAGAGTGCGCGAAGGATTCTGCCAGGTCAAGCCCATTGCTAGACTTTTTCGTTTGGAATCAATACCTTTGCCGCGATAGATGTCAAACAAGTTCAAGCTGATCAGATCGTCTCCAGCCATTTCCCGAACAGTGTCCATAACCGAACTGACCGATACATCCTCATCCACAACGACGGCTAAATCCCGGGTAGACGCAGGGTGTTTCGACAACGGCTGGAACACAGGAAGCTCGGATTTCAGCACTCTGTCCAAGCGCAATTCAAACAAGAAAACGTTCTGTTTAAAGCCATAGTCCTTAGCGAGTGTCGGGTGCAAAGCACCTACATATCCGACTAATTTACCATTTCGCTCAATACGGGCACACTGCCCTGGATGCATGGCTGAATTGGTTCCGGGCACAAATTCGAAATTAACGCCTTTCACCAACGCCAGCATTTGCTCAATATCGCCTTTCACATCGTAAAAATCGACGGCTTCACCGGTTTCATACCAACCTTCCGCAAGGCGTTTACCGGTGACGACACCGGCCAGCATTTGCACCTGCTCCAAGCCCTTCTCTTCCTGACGAAAGCGTAGACCAGTTTCGAACAAACGGACATGATCCTGTTGACGATTCAAGTTGTGTAGCATGGCCTTCAGCAAACCTGGCCATAACGATACGCGCATGACCGACATATCGTTTGAAATCGGGTTGGCTAAAACCACACCCTCTTTCTTTGGAAACATTGCTTTCTGGGCTGCGGGCTCAACAAAGCTGTAGGTTATCGCTTCTTGGTAACCCAAAGAGACCATCCGATCGACGATCGCAGACTCTGGCGTCTCCTGTTCCGGCGCGCCCTGTGGCTTCAAGGCGGCCATCGGTGCCGTTACGGGCAGTTTGTTGTAGCCATAAATACGGGCCAGCTCTTCAATCAGGTCGGCCTGTATTTCCATATCAAAACGCCAGCTTGGCGCCTGAACTTTCCAGTATCCTGGCTTGGTATCGAGCAAGGCAAAACCTAGACCTGTTAAAATCTGCGAAATGACCTCGTCTGCCAGTGTCATACCCAAGCTGCTGGACACAACATCCGCAAAAAGCTCGATAACCGCCGCCTTGGGCAGATGGTCGGCAGACTCCCTGACAATAACCGGGCCCGGCTGGGCACCACAAATATCCATTAACAACTGCGTTGCACGTTCAATAGCGGTGACCTGCAGCGCGCTGTCTACGCCACGCTCGAAACGGTGACTGGAATCTGTATGCAAACCATAAGATCGGGCCTTACCGGCAATCTCAATAGGTGCAAAGAATGCGGACTCTAAAAACACCCGAGAGGTATTTTCCGATACGCCTGAGTGTTCACCACCCATAATGCCGGCCATAGCCAATGGGCCTCGCTTGTCTGCAATAACCAGCACAGAGTCGTTTAACGCTATTTCCTGCCCATCAAGCAACGTGATTTTCTCTGCTTTCTCAGCGCGCCGAACAATGATCTTCTCATTCAATTGGTCCAGGTCAAATCCGTGCATCGGCTGACCCAGCTCTAACATCACGTAGTTGGTCACATCAACAACAGGGTCAATGGAGCGGATACCGCCCCGACGCAACCGTTCAACCATCCAGATCGGCGTTGCCGCTTTGACATTCACATTATTCAGAACACGTCCGGCGTATCTTGGACAACCTTTGCTATCGATAATGTCGACCGGGAATACATCGTCATGAACGGGGGCAATGGGGCTGATTGCAGGCTCAGAAACGGCGACATCGTTTAATACACCCACCTCACGTGCTATACCACGCATGCTCAAACAATCTGCTCGGTTGGGCGTCAGGTCGACTTCAATAGCGATATCATCCAACTCAAAATAGTCGCGAAGATTAGTTCCCACCGGCGCATCGGCGGCCAACTCCATGATACCGTCATGGTTTTCAGACAGTCCCAATTCTTTTTCACTGCACAGCATACCGAAGCTTTCTACCTGACGAAGCTTGGCCTTGCTGATTTTAAAATCACCAGGTAATACCGCACCTACTTCCGCAAAGGCAACTTTCAGCCCTGCCCGGGCGTTAGGTGCACCACAGACCACTTGTGCAACACTGTTGCCATTGCTGACTTCACAAACCTGCAATTTGTCGGCATTCGGGTGAGGTGCACAGTTGATTATTTCACCGATGACAACACCGGAAAAATCTTCGGCAACTGGCTCAAAACCATCGACTTCAAGGCCAGCCATGGTCACCTGATCCATGAGTTCCTGAGCGGTAATGGACGGATTAACCCACTGACGCAACCACTTTTCACTGAAATTCATATGCTTACTTAGTCCTTACCGATATCAGTTGAATTGACTCAAGAATTTTAAATCGTTCTCGAAGAACAGCCGCAGGTCATTAACGCCGTAGCGCAGCATAGCCATACGCTCAACACCCATGCCGAAAGCAAAACCCTGATATTTTTCCGGATCTACACCGGATGCGCGTAATACATTGGGATGTACCATCCCGCACCCCATAATTTCCAACCAACCGGTCTGACTGCAGACACGACAACCATCACCACCGCACATAACACAGGCGATATCCACTTCTGCACTGGGTTCCGTAAACGGGAAATAGGAAGGACGGAACCGAACCGGTAGCTCTTTCTCAAAAAAGACCCGCAGAAACTCTTCAATCGTCCCTTTCAAATCAGCGAAACTGACCTTTTCATCGATCATCAAGCCTTCCATCTGATGGAACATCGGGCTATGAGTTAAGTCAGAATCGCATCGGTAAACTCTACCCGGACAAACGATCCGGATTGGTGGTTGCGATGACTCCATGGTTCTGACCTGCACAGGCGATGTATGCGTCCGCAATAGAGTCGTTGCATCAAAGTAGAAGGTATCGTGCATGGCTCGCGCGGGATGATGAGACGGAATATTCAACGCTTCAAAGTTGTGATAATCGTCTTCAATTTCGGGGCCGGTCGCGATGTCATAGCCGATATTGGTGAAGAAGGACTCCATGCGTCGAAGCGTCATGGTCACCGGGTGCAAACCACCCGTTTTCTGCCGACGACCAGGCGCTGTTACGTCAATTTTTTCAGAAGCCAGCTTTTCAGCAAGCGCATGTTGCTCAAGATGGGCTTTTCGTGCATTGATCGCATTCGAAACGGCTTCCTTCACTTCATTGATTCGGGCCCCGGCAGCGGGACGCTCTTCAGCAGTAAGCTTGCCTAGGGACTTTAACTGAGCGGTGATATCACCTTTTTTACCCAGATATTTAACTCGAATCTCATCTAACGCCTGAGCATTACTTGCTTCATTTACTGCTGCCAGAGCGTCGTCATGCAGCTTATTGAGGGTATCCATGTACCGTCTAAACTCCCGTCAATCGGTGGGCTTAAAAGGCGTTCACTATAAGGAAGGATGAGAAATAAGCAACTGATCTGACAGCATTTTTTGCCGTCAGATCAGGGTTTTAGTGCTTAAAAAGACTGTCTGCGAAACTGCGTTCACAAAAATGACAGCGCAACTGCACTTTTTCCGGTGTTTCGGTCACTGAGAACCGGGTAGCCACCGGTTCTGCGTGTGATATGCAGTTAGTGTTTGGGCATGGGAAAATCCCGGTAAATTCAGCCGGCAGGCCAATGGGGAATTTCTTCACCACTTTGTACGCTTCAATGATGTTAACTGTTGCGTGAGGTGCATATAAAGCCATCTCAGCAGCATCTTGTTCAGAAAACAACCAACCCTCCACTTTAATGATGTCTTTAAGACCACTCCCTTTGGACGGTAAATTCAAGCCGACAGTGAGTCTGGCTTGGGCGTTACGCTTCTGGATTCGGGCCAGTATGTTTAGCCCCTGACCCGCCGGGATATGATCGATCACCGTGCCGGTTTCAATTGCCTCTACGGCCATGGTTTCACGCATTATTCAACTCCTGAATGTTTTCATTCATGACCAACGCCAACAGTGCTTCGCGCGCATAAACGCCGTTTTCTGCTTGCTGGAAGTAATAGGCGTGACTGGTAGCATCCACATCTGGGTGAATTTCATCAACCCGCGGCAATGGATGCATAACCTTCATTGTCGATTTGGCGGGATTGAGCATATCGGCGGTCAGAACATATTGCGAAGCGATGTGCATGTATTCGGTTGGATCAAAACGCTCTTTTTGCACCCGGGTCATGTACAGAATATCGACTTTTTCAATGGCTGCATCCAGCGAGTCCAGATACTCAAATGCGACACCCTGTTCATTCAGACTTTGTTCAATATACGAAGGCATTTTCAATACTTCAGGCGCAACAAAATAGAAAGTCGGGTTAAAGCGCCCTAATGCCTGGGCCAGCGAATGAACTGTCCGGCCATACTTTAAATCGCCCACAAAAGCGACGGACAGGTTTTCCAATCGACCCTGGCATTCATAGATAGAGAATAGATCCAACAGCGTTTGCGATGGATGCTGATTCGCCCCATCCCCCCCGTTAATAACCGGTACCGTTGCAACTTCGGACGCGAGCCTTGCTGCCCCTTCGCGTGGATGCCGCATAATAATCGCATCCGCATAAGATGAAATCATATGGATACTGTCGGTTAAGGTTTCACCCTTTTTCGTCGACGTATTGGCACCATCCGAGAAGCCGATCAGACTGCCACCCAACCTCTGCACAGCAGTTTCGAATGACAATCGAGTACGCGTGGACGCTTCAAAAAAACAACTGGCAATGACGCGATTCGCGAGATACGGACTGGGGCCTTGGGATTTAAAAATAGTAGCAAGATTAACAATGAGTTCGAGGTCTGACTTGCTCAGATCACTAATAGAAACAATGTTCTTCCGAAACAGTGGGTTGACCATGATTTTGCCTGAAACGAATTTGCGGCAGTATACAAAAGAAACCCGATAGCGGATAGGTGCCCGTCAGGTGACTGGTGCTTACGAGCACGTCTTAGAATGATGGAACTCGGGTGGTCCGACATCTCGGTCGAACCGCAAGCGGTTTGATCCCGCTTCAATCTATAGCGTCACTTCAATCCCCCAGACACAAAAATGCCCGCGATAAACGCAGGCTTTTTCTTGAAAATGGTGGAGCTCGGGTGGTCCGACATCTCGGTCGAACCGCAAGCGGTTTGATCCCGCTTCAATCCATAGCGTCACTTCAATCCTCCAGACACAAAAAAGCCCGCGATAAACGCAGGCTTTTTCTTGAAAATGGTGGAGCTAAGCGGGATCGAACCGCTGACCTCCTGCATGCCATGCAGGCGCTCTCCCAGCTGAGCTATAGCCCCTCAACAGGTGCGAGGCATATTAATGAGCCTCGCTATGCCTGTCAATATTTTTCTTTGAATTTTTTCAGTTAATTCAAAGAGTTACGCGATCAATCCTTAATCAAGAAAAGCAGAGATCTGATTAAACTCTTTTTCCAACGATTTCAGTTTCTTTTTACCCAAGCCACCCAGAACCGAAATAGCGTGTCGCAAACGACCTCTGGTCATATCCGGTCCCAAAATAGCCATGGCGTCCATTACAGATACTGATGCCGTCGAGCCGGTAATGGCGATGAACAATGGCGCATTCACGTCTTTAAATTTATGACCTGTATGCTCGGCAATGGCTTTGACATCGGCAAAAATATTGTCTTTCTGCCAATCTCGCAACGTTTCTAATTTCCACAATATTAGCTGTAAAACGTTTTTAATCTCCTCTGTTTCTAGTTTCAGCCCGGCAAAGCTGGCCTCCGTCAAATCAGGATTGCCCTGAAAGAAGAACGCCAACAAAGGAGCGATATCACCCAGAGTCTCTGCCCGCGTTTGCGCTAAAGGCATCAGTTGAGTAGCAAACTCAGCATTGAATTTCCAATCGACTAAACGCTGCAATAACTGCTCTGGCGTATGATGTTCACGGAGATACTTGCCGTTTAACCAGTTCAATTTCTCCTGATCAAACACCGGTCCGCCAAGTGAGATTCGGTTAACGTCGAAGGCACCGATCATATCCTGCAAATTGAATATTTCTTCGCCATTTGGCATGGTCCAGCCCATCATTCCCAGGAAATTCAACAAAGCCTCTGGCAAAATTCCTAGCTCTCGAAAGTATGTGATAGACGTAGGATTCTTGCGCTTACTCAACTTGGATTTGTCTGCGTTACGTAACAACGGCAAATGCACATAAATCGGAGCTTCCCAACCAAAGTACTGGTACAGTGCCAACTGTTTCGGAGTGGATGATATCCATTCCTCGCCACGCATGATGTGGCTGATTTCCATCAGGTGGTCGTCAACAACGCTGGCCAAATGATAGGTTGGCAAGCCGTCTGACTTCATCAGAACCTGCATATCGATTTGCTTCCAATCGATCTCCACATCGCCGCGTAAAACATCTTTAATGACGCAAACGCCCTCTTGCGGGACTTTCATACGAACAACATGTGTTTCGCCTGCGCTTAACCTTTGCTGCACTTCTTCGGCAGACAAATGCACGCAATGGCCGTCGTAACCGATATCTTCGCCAGCTTCGCGCTGCTTTTCCCGCAAGTCATCTAAACGCTCAGAAGTACAGAAACACGGGAAAGCATGCCCTTCATCGACCAGCTGCTGAGTGTATTTCTGATAGATATCTTTGCGGTCCGATTGTCGGTAAGGACCGTGAGGACCGCCAACATCGGGCCCTTCAGACCAACTCAAACCGAGCCAGTTCAGACTGTCCAGAATAGCCTGCTCCGAAGCTTTGGTTGAACGCGCCTGATCCGTATCTTCAATGCGTAAAATGAACTCACCACCGGCACTTTCCGCAAAAACTTTGTTAAACAGGGCAATGTAGGCGGTCCCTACATGAGGGTCACCTGTTGGGGACGGTGCGATGCGCGTTCGAACTTTGGTCATGTTGGTCTCTTTAACTGATTTGAGAAAGAGCCGGATTATAGCGATGGACGTAACCGCCCGCCAGCCAGTCCTCTAATTAAGAACAACGCAAAAAGCCTTTTCTAACCCGACACGCGTTCGCTCAGAGCGCAGAAACGATATAGGTGCTTCAAAATACCCTCACGAGTTTCAATCTGAATGGCACTTAATTAAGCTGATTTGGCGAATAAATATTATTTGCAAGAGCAACTGCGACCTGTTTTAACTGTATATACCTTGCCGTGAAGAACCAATCCGATCCGGCGACTATTCTTAGGCTCTTAACACAAGACTCCATTGGAGGATTTTTTTCCAAGGGTAGATCCCCTTGATCCGGCCCTCATCAGTGGCGAAGTCGTTACAATCGAATCAAAATCCATTGGAGCTTCGCTTCTAATCGATTGCAAGCCCACTTTTGCCGCACGCATTGGCTTTCTGCCTTTCAAACGACCACGCGAGAAATTTACGTCTCACAGATTGGTCAAGCAGAGGTGCTCGAACAAGTGAGTCGACCAGGAGTGGCAGTCGTGAACGACCTGATGAAAACGGAACTGACGAGAGTGATCAATCGTTTGTGGCGGCTGGGATTATTAAGTAACGAGCCATAATCGTAGGACCGGCATGGCCCTTGACGGTACGATACACGCAATAATCCCCAGCCTGGGAATTAGGCAAATGCCAACTGGCTTAAGCTTTAGGGTAAATTTGATAGTGCACGCCTGCCATGGTGTGCATTAACCGCACAACCTGCGCGCTATATCCAGCTTCATTATCATACCAGAGATACAGAACGGCACGATTGTCACGAACAATAGTTGCACCACTGTCCACGATAGCGGTTTTCCGATTGCCCACAAAATCACTGGACACCGCCTCCGGCGAGTTGGTGAAGTCAATTTGCTTGGACAGTTCTGAATACAGCGATTGTTCGCGCAGAAAATCATTCAGGGCTTCAGTTGTCGTGTCGGTCGACAAGTTTAAATTGAGAATGGCCATGGACACGTTCGGTGTGGGAACCCGAATGGCATTACCGGTCAGCTTGCCTTTCAGCGTTGGCAGGGCTTTCGCAACTGCGTTGGCTGCTCCGGTTTCTGTGATCACCATATTCAACGGCGCAGATCGCCCGCGTCGCTCACCACTGTGGTAGTTATCGATGAGATTCTGGTCATTGGTGTAAGAGTGAATTGTTTCAACGTGACCATTCACAATGCCAAAGTGTGCGTCTATGACCTTCAATACAGGCGTAATTGCATTCGTTGTACAGGATGCCGCAGACACAATGGTATCCGTTGCCAGCACATCTTCATGATTCACCCCATAAACAATATTTTTTAAGTCGCCTTTGCCGGGCGCCGTTAACAACACTTTGCCAGCTCCCTTTGCTTCAAGATGCTGGGCCAATCCGGCTTCATCCCGCCAAATTCCGGTGTTATCAACAATTAATGCATCGTGAATCCCGTAAGATTCGTAATCGATTTCTTTCGGTGAGCTGGCGTAAATAACCTTAATCGACGTACCATTTGCAATAATGCACTGATTTTCTTTATCGACCTGAATAGTGCCTTCAAAACTGCCATGCACCGAATCCCGACGCAACAGGCTCGCTCTCTTGGTCAGATCATCGGCAGCTTTGCCCGGGCGGACTACAATGGCGCGCAAGCGCAAACCCGAGCCGGTTGTTTTCTCAATCAGAATACGCGCGAGTAAACGTCCGATACGACCGAACCCGTAGAGAACGACATCACGCGGGGCTGTTTCATATTGACGGTTCACGTCATATCCATCAACCAATTCCGCCAATTCATCTTTCAAAAAATGCGACAGCGGTGTTCCTGCCTGTTGACCCTTATATTTCAGGGCGAGCTTACCGATATCGATATGACCGGCGGCTAGGTTCAACTTCGTCAACTCTTGCAACACAGACAACGTATCTTGAACGGACAACTCATGCCCTTCCACCTGCTTCACAAAACGGTGCGATTTAAGCAATCCGATGGAGGATTGATTAATAATCTGGCGACCATAAATCGACGTTATCACATCATTCTTTCGGTACAACTGACCGATCAAAGGAATCATGGTTTCGGCCATTTCTTCTTTCTGCTGCCACTGTGACAACGTCTGATTAACTTGAGTCGCATTCATGTGTTCGGAGCCTTGTTTATTATGAATTGTCAGTCAAACTGGCCCGGTTTAGTTTGGTTTTATGACAAGTTGATAGGGTCTTGAGCCAGCGTCGCGGCGTGATCCTAGTGAAGAACAGAAACAGCAACCAGAGGTTTTGTCAGCAATTTATGGTCAACTCGTGAGCGTATGAACAGATAAACCCTCTGACTGTGTTTTTATTACAACAATTTATCGGCCCATCTCAATAAAAAAGGACAGATTTGGCTAAATAACCGTACATCTCGAAATTAACTTACGAAAACTTCCACCGCGCCTGCCGGTAAATTAATTTCACTTTGCACTGCTTTTTTTTCATTGCCTTCAGCACCTTGCAGATGAAACAGCGGCCTACCGGTACTCTCCAAACGAATTCGCTGTTCTTTGAAGCTCCGATTAAAGGCAACAACCACTTGCTCGTGATCGCAGAAACGCTTGAGCAATACAACATCGTCACCAACAGCGGTCATCGAAAAATCTCCCTGTGTCAAAGCGGGGTATTGTTGACGAATGCGGGCATGTTTGCGTATGCAAGACGCGATAGACAAATCCCAGGACTCCGTCTCCTGCCAAGGGAACGCTTCGCGACAATGTGGATCGTTACCTCCCGTCATTCCCACCTCGGTTCCGTAATAGATACAAGGCGCGCCTGGAACGGACAGTAAAAATGCCAAACTCTGGCGCACAGCCGTCGTATTGTCACTCACAAGCCACTTTGCTCTTGGCATATCATGACTATCCAATAGATTTAACTGCACCCTGTTTATTGCCCAGTCGTACCAGCTGTAAACCGCATCGACCCGTCGGCAAAATTCCCGAGCTGACGCGGGCGTCAGATCAAGGTGATTCTGCCGATAGTTCGTCTTCAATGAGTCCGCACCAAAGAAACTCAATGCTGCGGTTCCCATTGGGTAATTCATGGCAGCATCGAATTGGTCACCTTGCAGCCAGCGATCTGCCTTGTCCCAGATTTCACCACAAATATAAGCTTCAGGATTCTTAGCTTTCACTCGAGTTCGAAATTCCTGCCAAAAACTGTCGTCATCGATATCACCCGGAACATCCAGACGCCAACCATCTATTCCGAAATCGATCCAGTATTCAGCCACCGAAAATAAATAGTCACGAACGCCTGGATTATCTGTATTGAACTTGGGCAATGCTGGCAGATCCCACCAGGCTTTGTAGTTTAATTGCTCATCTTTACCTGACGGATAAGGGTTTAAAGGGAAGTCTTCTATATGAAACCAATCCAAGTAAGGGGATGTCGGACCGTTCTCAAGAATATGGTGAAAAGGCCAGAATCCGCGTGACGCATGATTAAACACGCCATCCAGGACAATTCTCATGCCCCGCTCATGTGCATCGTCCAGCAGTTTGCGCAATGCTGCGTTGCCGCCAAGAAGCGGATCCACCTGAAAATAGTCGAACGTATGATAACGGTGATTTGCGGCTGACGAAAAAATGGGATTCAGATAAATGGCGTTGACCCCCAAGTCCTTGAGATAGTCTAATTTTTCCGCAATGCCATATAGATCCCCCCCCTGATAACCCTGTTCAGACGCCGGCGTTCCCCAGGGTTTGAAGTGAATTCCTCTTGGCCCATGATTGACGGACCCACGTGCAAAACGATCTGGGAAAATCTGATAGAAAACCGCGCTCTTCACCCAATCGGGTGTTACTATCGCCATGCTGCCCCTCTCAAAGTCTTATCTGTCCCGTTAGCCTGCCACACACCAAGACGCCTGTTAACTTATTGTCGATAGCAAAGGGGGTGGAATATAAGGGAAGTTTTATTCGTTCACGCTATTCAAATTCTCGCGAATACTGTGCAAAATGACGTAATAATAATCCAACACAAACGAATGACTGGAGTATCGTAAAGGATGACAACATTAATCGTTGATTCAGCCTGTGACTTACCAAAGGCTTTGATTGAAAAGTCGAATATTCGATTGCTCCCTGCCACGATCATTTACGATCAACAATCCATGCAGGACTTTCGAAATACGGAACAAACGATTCGACTGTATTCCAGCGGCGCGATGGATAAAGGCCATGACGGCGAAACAGCGCCAACTTCGACCACCGACATTATTAAAATTATTGAATCCGTCATTGAAAGCGGTGAAGAAGAGATTGTCATTCAAACAGTCAACCGTGTTCGCAGCCCCACCTATGAAAACGCGGTAGAAGCGGTTTCAATCATCACTAAGAAAAATACCAATAAAAACCTTAACATCCGGGTACAGGATAGCCGCACGATCTTTACGGGCCAAGGCGTTCTCGCTGCACACACCATTGCTTTGATCAACAAAGGGGTGAACGGCACAAAACTGCGCCGAACCATTGACCTGCTGAGTTCAAAAGTGCACGCATATCAAGTACCGCAAGACGTATATTATCTGCGCGAAAGGGCTCGAAAGAAAGGCGACAACAGCATCAGTTGGCTAGGCGCTATTGTCGGACGAACAGTCGGAATCTGCCCTATTGTACTGGCCTTGGATGACCAGACTTTCCCGGTCACTAAAGTAAGGGGCTTTGCGAAAGCAGCTCAGACCCTATTTGACCATACGGTGGTCAAAGTAAACGAAGGATTGTTGTCCCCTTTTATTGCAGTCAGTTACGCAGGCAACCCAACAGAACTGGACAACATCAGTGGATTTGCCGAGTTAAAGAAGGCAGCCAAAGCCAGACGCTACCAACTGATTGTTACTCCCATGTCACTATCTGGGGGCATCAATCTGGGCCCAGGTACGCTGTCAGTTGCTTTCGCAACTGAGCCATACCCTTGGCAAGATTAACAACCAGCTATCTCAATGTTCTACACAGCGACGTCTATTCGGCATCGCTGGCCATACAGACCTGATTGCGACCATTTCGTTTTGCGGCATATAAAGCTGAGTCTGCACGTTGGGCCAATTCGGAGAACTCTTCGTCCGGCTGACTGCTCGCCACACCACAGCTGAATGTCACAGTTATATCGGTATCTTTGTGGCGATGCACCAACTTAGCAAAGCTGTCTCGAACTTCGTTCAAGAGGTTATAAGCGGTGGCTTCATCGGTATCCGGTAAAATTACCGCAAACTCTTCGCCACCGTAGCGACCAATAGTATCGGTCATACGGAAACGCTGTCGCAGATACAACGCCAAGGCGTGAATTACCCGATCTCCCATGCCGTGTCCATAGGTATCGTTTACCAGTTTGAACCGATCAATGTCGATCATGGCGAAACTCACAGGCTTGTTTTCCGAAGCCATTCGCTTTAAATCATTCTTCAATGCTTCCAATGTATTATTGTGATCGACCAGTCCGGTCAAACTGTCGCGTATCATTTGCTCACGCAATCCACGATGTCGCCGACACCGGTTTATTACGGTGGCAATCAGTACATCTTTGGGTACCGGTTTGGTCAGAAAGTCATCTCCGCCACGTGACACCGCGTCGAGTTGTTTCTCTATATCTGACTCCGCGGATAAATAAAGAATCGGGATGGCATCATACTTAGCCTGCTGGCGAATAACCTGTGCCAACTCTGGTCCCATACAGCCAGGCATATACATATCCATTAAAATGGCATCCGGGTGAAAACTATCCATGACATCAATGACGTCCAATGGCTGGTTCACGGCTCGGGTAAAAATTCCAGCAAAATTCAGCGTTTTTTCCGCATAAGTTGATTGCGACCTTGAGTCATCGACCACCAGTACCCGATAAGGGGGTTCATTGCGCAAAGAATAGATGCTCATTAACTGTTCAATTAACATGCCGAAATCAAGCTGACCATCAAAAAAGGCGATCCCGTTCGCGCGAACAACCGCCAGACGTTCTTCAATGGTAGGTGGATTGGCGGAATAAAATACTGCAGGAATGGGTGCCCTTAATTCACCCTGCAACTTAGTAACCAAAGCAATGCCGTCGTCAGCAAAATCTTTGTCGACAATGATTGCCGATGGCAGACGATACAGAATGGACTTTTCAAACTCTCCTGAATCATCGTAGCATTGCGTGGGTATGCCGAAGTGTGACATCTGCTCTGCTAAGGATGACGCCATGCTGGGATCTTTAAAGCACAGATAAACCGGTTTCCGCCCCGCAGACATCTGTTTAACCGGCAGATCATCATTGACCCGAGAACAAGCGTCTGCAATATCACTGATACAACGATTCAGCTTTTCCAGGACATCCGACTTTGGCGCTTTATGGCCATCTTCTTGCACCAGTAATTCAGACAGCTGTTGAGACGCGGCAGCTAGAGTGGTGAATTTGTAGCGATCGGCCAATTTATGTAACTTCGCGGCAGACTGACTGAATTCATCAAACCAGACTTCATTCCAATGCACATCCTGCAACGTGCTCCAGCCATTAACAATGCTACGAGCCTGCTCATGAACACGTCTGCCAAAATGTTGTTTTAATTGTTCTAATTGATCTTGTTTTGAATTCGTCACAAATAACTCTATTCAATGACTGTCGTTCTTCAGACTGCGTTGAGTCTGAAATCCTATCTCCTTATATAGTAGTGGCATATCCTGATTTCTGCAGCGTTAATACATCTTTTGTTGACGCAAATCCGCTATCAGAAGGCTCAGCGCCTTTTTATCCAAACGTTCTCCGGGCTTATAGATAGACCTTTCAATCAGCGTTTTTATCGAATCAAATCCGCTCCACTCAGGATACTGATGCGCCAGACGATCCAAGTAATTATTAATGGTCTCACCTGGCTCACGTGCTCCAAACCAGCGTTCGATTTTAGCTAAACTACGATAAGGCTCCTTGGTACGAGCGGGAAACTGAATCATGCCTAAAAAATACGCGACCATCAGCGCGACAATGCCCATCAGACTTAAAAAGGCGATGGCCAATTTAAGCGCGGTGGCCTTACCAAAACCCGCCTCAAACCAATTGAGCGCGGTGCTGTTGTCGTAATCCAGTACGAGAACCTGCCACTTATAATTCAGAGAATCCCAGTACATGGTTAACTGATTTATCAAACCCAGTTTTCCGACGCGAGTCATCAACGATAAATCTGACGGTTGAGTATCCAGGAAGAAGTCATCGATGTTAATCTCGACTCTCCCTGGCGCTACTGCCGCGGTGGGGTCTATTCGACGCCAAGAGCCATTAATCCATGCCTCCAGCCACGCATGAGCTTCCATTTGACGAACCTGGATGTAATCACCAGAAGCAACATAATTGCCCCCCAGGTAGCCCCCTACCAAGCGCGTGGGTATGCCTACAGACCGCAAAATGATCGCCATCGCACTGGCGTAATGCTCACAAAAACCACGACGTGCACCCAACCAGAAATTTTCCATGCCCTGAGCGCCCTGATACAGAGGGGGCCGCAAGGTATAGTAAAAGTCCTGTTCACGAATGTAAGAAAGAATGGATTCAATGAATTCTGAATCTGAGTTAACTTGCGAACGCCGATCAATCGCCCAGGCTCGCAGACCCTCATTTCCAGTCCTTGGCAGCAAGGTACTTTCTTGTAAATACCTTTCTTGATCCGACCACTCTACTTCCAAGGCACTGCTAGCCTGGTATCGGTACACGGAATTCAACGGTCGTTCAGACACGGCCCGACCGTCCGGCATGACTTGAAGGTTATCGCCTTGGGCTTGCGTTGGCCAATCGAGAAAATACAACCAGCGACGCCCGGAACTCTCCATGATTACCGTGTACTGATACCCCGTATTCAACGGAGTCGGCAATGTCGCGTTTCGTGGCCAGCTGAATCGATTGTTCTCACTGACGGTGGAACGCCAGGTCTCCCCGTCGAACGCTGACATGGTGTTTCCACGCCAATACCACTGAGATCGGGGCGGCAGATTACCAGAAAAACTCACCCTGAATGCAGGTGCGTTAGACCGTGCTAATTCCGCAACGGAGCCAGGATTGAGTTCATCCGACATACCGGTCATAGCCCCTCGTTGTTCATTAGGGATGGTCCATAAAGGTGGCAGGCGCGGAAAAAAGAGGTAACCGGCAATCATGACGGGGATTGCGCCGATAATGAGCAGCGTAGATTGTTTAGCGGCATAGCGGAAATTGAATTGCACGTCAGATGTCACGGCCTGAAGCGCAATAAAGTTAACCAACAGTAACCCAACCATGACTAAGCCAGCCACAGGATCAAACCGATATAGAAGGTAAACACCCGTTAAAAATAAACCTAAGTAAATCTGTAAAATAGCGTCTCTGCGCCGCAGTACTTCCAGCGACTTCAACAAGTACCCCAATAAACAAAGCGCGACTGCTGTATCCAGCGAGTAGCGGTTCAAACCAGAAAGCAAAATTCCGATGATACCAACGGCCATCGCGGCCAACACAACAATCAACGGTGGTTTTTTCAACTCACCGTGTAATACGCGCCACCGCCAAATCACCACCAAAAACAGCACAACTAAAAGCCAATTCGGCATATAGGGCATGAACGGCATTACGGTGAGAAATTGAACCACCAATAGCGCCTTGAAGGCCGCTTGATGGATAACCCTTTGATATGGCGGAATGTAGACAAGGTCAGACATAGCCAAACTCCGCAAGAATTCGCCGTACTTTATTCAGATGCTCACTCCCTTTCCCCGGTTCTATTTCGTACCCAGGCAACACAACTCCAAATGGCAATTGGCGACGATGAAACACCTCGCTGTAATAAGCTATCGCGGCTAATCTCTGTTCATCTGATACCCCAGGAAATTGATCCCATGCAATAATTTCATCGGAAGATTGATAGTCGGAAAAGGCCTTTACTAACAACACGTCTCTGGCAAATCCTGGCCAGTGCATTCGCTTGATCGAGTCACCGGGGACATAGGCTCTCAAGGAGTGAAAATCCTCAGAGCCTTCACGAAAAAAATGATCGTCCAGCAAATCTTGATCGTCATCGACATCTGAACCGACAGCAACACGCTCAAACTGTTGCGAAATCGGATATGCCCATGCCCGCACATCAAGGTGAACTTGCGACCAAGCGACCACTAAACCGAAGGGGAAGCGTGACTCCAGGCGAAACCGGGGTGGCGATACCGGACCACGGTTATAGGCTGTTAACGGTAACCGTACCCATGTTTCCAAACCGGAAACATGGGCTTGAACAGAGCCCCATTCTTCATGGATAAATTCTACCACCCCTCGATCAATGGGCTTACGGGATGTCAGTTTAATCGTAACCTCAGCGGTGTCGCCTACCCTAACAAGATTTCCTGAGATACCTATTAGAGATAAACCGCTGAGATTCCGAAAAGTCAGGTGCACCGCTACCCATAAAATGGAGACAATCCAGAAAGCAAGCGCGTAGTTCAAAGCACTTTCAAAATTAATCGCCAACAGGATTACCAGCAATGAAATCAGTAAGAGCATTAACCCTTGACGCGTTGGAACAATAAATATTTTCGACTGATCCAGCGTGACAGAAGGCTGCACCGGCAAACGCTTTTCGATCCAGTTCGACATATTGATGTTGAGCTTTTTACGTAACCAGCGAATCACGACGGTTTACTCACCGATCACATCGACAGATTCCAGTATCTGCGACACCAATAAATCTGTGCTCAGGGAACGGTGTGCTTTAAGGCGGTGACCCGCAACACTGGGGAAAACGGCTTGAACATCATCTGGCGTTACGTAGTCCCGACTAAAAGTAGCGGCATAGGCCCGAGACGCCATGGCCAGTGACTGAGATGCGCGTGGGGAAAGCCCTAATGCGCACAAGGCATTATCGCGTGTACGTTGCACCAAGCGCATCAAATAGTTCAAAATAGCGTCACTGACCTGCACTTCACGAACCAACGCTCGCATCGCCAAAAACTCATCGACCGAGAACAAGGGCTCAAGCGCATTCAGGTTCACACGGCCAACGCGCCCCATCAATAACTCCTTTTCTACCTGCTCAGCTGGGTATCCCAGTGTTAACCGCATGAAAAAGCGGTCCAATTGAGATTCCGGCAGCGGATATGTACCCGATTGTGTTTGTGGATTCTGTGTAGCAATGACAAAGAAAGGTTGAGGTAAGGGCTCGGCTTGGCCGTCTATAGAGACTTGGTTTTCCTCCATAGCTTCTAACAAGGCAGACTGTGCTTTCGGTGTTGCGCGGTTTAATTCATCGGCCAATAACAGTTGGGTGAACACAGGTCCGCGATGAAATTTGAACTCTTGTCTGTCGCGGTCAAATATCTGTGCGCCAATAATATCCGAAGGCAGTAAATCAGCCGTAAACTGTACACGCTGATACTTCAAACCGAGTAGATTGCCCAAACTTTGCGCTAGCGTCGTTTTGCCTACACCTGGGAGATCTTCCAACAGAACATGCCCACCACACAGCAACGATACCCATATCAACCGTATCTGTTCAGACTTACCTGCAACAACCCGACTGGCCTGTTTGACCAACTGATCGGTGACTTGAGCGATGCGCGCCATGAACTCTCCAATTCCATATTTTTCGATAATTAATCATTATTTATAGCAGAGCAGTCAGCTAAGGTCGCGGTCTTTGCAGGAAGTTTAATCAATACGCGGAAGACAGAAGAGAAAATTGGTACAGAACAGAAAAAGGCCGCTGGTGCGGCCTCGGAGGTTACTACTATTGTTCGTCGTTGTGCAAGTCGACCATCGATGAGTCACTGATCTGAGTCTTAGACTTACTGTCATCGTTACGCAGTGCTTCAAGCGCTTCTAAGTACGCCTGGTCAACATCACCCGTCACATAACATCCGTCAAACACCGAGCAATCGAAATCGTGAACATCTGACTTTTTGGTTTGCGTGGCCCGTTTTAAGTCATCAAGGTCCTGATACACCAACCAATCTGCGCCAATCGACACTCGGATCTCCTCATTTGTCCGTCCATGTGCGATCAATTCTTTTGCCGCGGGCATATCGATGCCGTAGACATTGGGGAAAATCACTTCAGGTGCAGCACTGGCAAAATACACCTTACTCGCTCCAGCATCACGAGCCATTTCGATAATTTCGTTACAGGTCGTTCCTCGAACGATGGAATCATCAACCAATAAGACATTTTTCCCTTTGAATTCCAAACCAATGGCATTCAGCTTTTGACGTACGGATTTTTTTCGTTGCGTCTGTCCAGGCATAATGAAGGTTCGGCCAATGTATCGGTTCTTCATGAACCCTTCCCGAAAATTAACTCCTAACCGGTTAGCCAACTGCAAGGCTGACGTGCGGCTGGTATCAGGAATAGGAATAACCACATCAATGTCATGATCGGGCTTTTCCCGTAGAATCTTGTCCGCCAAAGCGTCACCCATACGCAAACGGGCCTTATAAACTGAAATTCCATCAATAATGGAATCGGGCCGCGCAAAATAAACGAACTCAAACATACACGGCGTTTTTTTGACTTGATCGGCACACGCTTGCACATGCAACTGACCGTCAGCATCAATAAATACAGCTTCACCCGGGGCGACATCATCAATCAATTCGAAGCCAAGCACGTCCAATGCGACGCTTTCAGAGGCGACCATGTACTCTGTCCCGCCCTGCTCATTAACGCGTTTACCGTAGACTAAAGGCCGGATGCCATTTGGGTCCCGAAACGCCAGCAGACCAATGCCACTGATCATTGCAACAACACCGTACGCACCTCGACATCGCCTGTGTACGCCTCGTACTGCAGCGAACACATCCTCTGCCATAGGTCGCAACTTGCCCTGAAGTTGCAATTCATGGGCAAACACGTTCAATAAGACTTCGGAGTCTGACGTGGTATTAACGTGTCGCAGATCCGACTGAAACAGCGCCTTATTCAACTCGGCAGCGTTAGTCAAATTGCCATTATGAGCCAACACAATACCGTAAGGTGAGTTAACATAAAAAGGCTGGCTTTCAGCTGTACTGCTGGTCCCAGCAGTCGGGTAACGCACATGACCAATACCCGTATGACCAACCAAGGACTGCATGTGACGAGTGTGAAAAACATCGCGGACCAAACCATTATTCTTGCGCAAGAAAAACTTACCGTCTTGCTCGGTAACGATACCGGCCGCATCTTGCCCGCGGTGCTGTAACACGGTCAATGCATCGTATAACAACTGATTTACCGGTGACTGACCTTTAATCCCAACAACACCACACATTCGTTACTCTCCTCCAACCGACAAGATCGCACCTGACGCTTTATGAATATTCTCGCCTGTCCAGCGAATAACCGGCTCAAAGTATGGCACCAGTACAGAATCCTGCCAGAACTGATCCAGAGCAAATAATTGACCCAACGCCAAAATAGCAACGACGATGATCAAGCCCCGCAGTAATCCAAATACGACACCCAACGCTCTATCGGTGCCGGTAAGGCCGGTCATCCGCACAAATTCGCCGAGTAAATGATTGATCAGTGAGCCTACGATCAGGGTAACCAAGAATAAAATGACAAAGGCGGCGGTATAGCGTTGCGCCTCATTGGCCAGCCAATTTGACAATAGGGAAGCCAGATTGTCGCTGAATATGCGCGCGATCAATAGCGCAGCTATCCATGAGGCCAGTGACATAGCTTCTTTCGTGAAGCCACGACGAATGCTGATAAGCGCAGAAACGATAAGAATGACCAATATGGTCCAATCAATAAAAATCATGATGCAACCGAAATAGAAATCGCGCGCATTCTAACAGGAATGACAGATTTGTGAATGACTTTCACCACTCTCAACCGCTTGGTCAAGAATGAACATTGGATTGAAGCCGGTCGGCCTAATGGCTCGAACACGAAAGCCTTTAAAGGTGTCAGCGGTATCCTTACTCTTCCCGGTAGCGGACGACAAGCCCTTGCTCACCGAATGTGTCCTTCACCATTGCTTTCATTTCATCCGCTTCAGATTTACTCTGCAAAGGACCGACAAACACTTGAGTGAACAGACTGCCATCCGACAGAATTTTTTCACGAACATAAACCTGCAGTTCAGCACCTCTGAGAGCCTCTTTAAACTGAGTTGCCTTTTTGGCATCGCGGAAACTGGCGACCTGAACACTCCACAAATCAGAGCTATTGCCAGATTTAACAGCCACCGTTGTTTCGTTGGTCGTCACCTGAGGGGTAATGACGAACTCTACCTCGTCGGGATCTGGCAGAGGACTCAATTGCGGCTCGGACGATTCCACCACCTTGATGTGAGATAAATCAGGTCGTTTCGGCTGAGGAGGAATATTCGTAATGCGTTCCGGAATCCGACCCTCAGCATCCAGCAAAACGGGAGCGATCAGCAACACAAAAGAGGCCAATACCAAAATACCGACCAAACGCTGCTGTAATTTACGTTCCAACACAACTCTCCAGGAAAGCTAAAGCGACGCAAACGGTATAGAAAGACCCACCAATAAACAAGGGTTCCGAAGGGTAATGTTGATCTAGAAAGTCCATGCTCTGCTCGATATTGCCGAACAACTGGAGTTCGTCTGTAGCGGACAGTTTTTGCTCAAAATCTGCGGCAGACAAGCCACGGGGGACATTGAGGTCCAACAAATTCACACTTTTTGTAATAGGCTTTAACGCGTCGACAAAACCCTTTGCGTCTTTATCAGATAACATACCCAACAATAAATGATACTGCTTTGGCGCCAGTTTCCGCGCGATATACTCGCCTGCATGGGGGTTATGACCAACATCGACAATAATGTCACGATTATTATGGCGCACATGTTGCAGTCGACCAGGCATTTTTACGTCAGCAATCGCAATCTCAATATTCTCATCCGACAGATGAAAACCAGAAATGAGCCAGGCCTGTATTGCAGTGACCGCATTCGCATCGGGAACAGATGGATTTAAGTTACGACAATGACCATCATTCCAACTCAAGACACCGCTTTCCGTCGAAAACTGCCCCCCAAAGCGATAAGGAATGGCACCAATCATTGAAAGGGTTTCATACAGACTTTCAGGCACTTCCTGACTACCGATAACAACCGGTCGCGCATGTCGGGCGATACCTGCCTTTTCTCGCGCTATCTGCTCGACCGTATCACCGAGAAAACCTTGGTGATCCAAGCCAATATTGGTGACTACTGCGACATCAGGATCGATAATATTAACGGCATCCAGGCGACCACCAAGTCCGACCTCCAGAACCCAAACGTCAAGGTTTTTCATGGCGAAAAGATACAATGCCGCGAGAGTTGTGAACTCAAAATAAGAAAGTGACACGTCTCGCCTGGCTTTATTTACCTCATCAAATGCCGCTACGAGCTCTTGATCGGCAACCGGACTACCATTAACGCGAATGCGTTCATTAAATTTAAATAGATGAGGCGAGGTGTACCAACCTACTGATTTACCGGCTTTTTCTGCTAATTTAGCCAATACCGCCGTCGTCGTGCCCTTGCCATTCGTACCGGCGACGGTAAATACGAAAGCATCCGGATTCAGTAAGGATAATCGATGAGCTACGGTCTTTAATCGCTCTAGACCGAGCTCGATTTCAATGGGATGAATGGACTCAATATAGCCGAGCCATTCATTTAGAGAATTATTAATTGACGGGTGCATTCACAAGTTTTTTCATTAAGCCAGAGAGTTTAGTGCGCAGATCGTGACGCCGCACGATCATATCGATAGCTCCCTTCTCCAGCAAGAACTCACTGCGCTGAAAACCTTCGGGTAATTTCTCGCGAACGGTTTGCTCAATTACCCTGGGGCCTGCAAAACCAATCAAAGCATGTGGTTCGGCCACGTTAATGTCACCCAACAACGCCAGAGAAGCCGATACGCCTCCAAAGCAGGGATCAATCATCACGGAAATATACGGAACACCATTTTGACGCAACCTTTCCAGAACCGCGCTGGTTTTCGCCATTTGCATCAGCGAGAACAAGGCTTCTTGCATCCGAGCACCACCAGAGGTCGCAAAACAAACAAAAGGAATACGTTTTTCCAACGCTACATTTGCTGCTTGTACGAACTTTTCGCCGACAACAGAGCCCATGGAACCGCCCATGAAGTTAAAGTCGAATGCAGCGACGACCACTGGTTGCCCTTCTACGGTGCCTTGCATGGCAACCAAAGCGTCGTTTTCACCCGTTTGTTTTTGCGCAGCACTTAAGCGATCTTTGTAACGTTTACCGTCTTTAAATTTCAGGCGGTCTTCTGGCTTGACCTGAACCGCAAGCTCCTGACGGCCTTCACCGTCCAAAAATAAATCCAGTCGACGTCTCGCGCCGACACGCATGTGATGATCACACTTTGGACAGACATCGAGGTTTTTTTCCAGTTCTGGGCGGTAAAGCACTGCCGCACATTTAGGGCATTTTTTCCACAACCCTTCAGGCACGTTCGACCGGCCATCTGAATCGGATCGAATAATCGAAGGTACGATTTTCTCCAACCAACTGCTCATAATGTCCCCATACTATATTTGATGAATATTCACCTATTATTACTGATTAACAGGCAATGTTTTATAAGTGAACGACGGACACACTTATGACGAAATTTCATTGAAGGATAGATCAGCCTGCCGCACCTGCTCAGCAAAAGAGCGCATTTTGGCAGCATCCTTCACACCTTTGGACATTTCAATCCCACCACTGACATCGACAGCATAGGGTTTGATCCGACAAACCGCGTCTTTAACGTTGGCGGTGTTAAGCCCCCCTGCCAGAAATAATCGAGATTTGATCTCCTCGGGAATCAATGCCCAGTCAAAAGACTGACCAGTACCGCCCGGAACCCCTTCAACAAAGGCATCCAGCATGATCGCATCCGCGTTGGGGTGCATCGTCAGTTGGCTTTGCAGCTGTGCTGCATCCTTTACGCGCAATGCTTTGATGTAACGCTGACCAAATTGCTCACAAAAAGATTCAGTTTCGTCACCGTGAAATTGAATAACGTCAGCTCGGGTCGCTTGAACGGCTTCACGAATATAACCGGGATCGGCATTCACAAACAGCAACACCTTATCCACAAGCAAGCTCACTTGTTGCGCCAGTTGCTCCGCAATGTCCAAAGAAACCGCTCTCGGACTCGGTGGATAAAAAACCATACCGACGGCATCAGCGCCTGCAGCGCAGGCATATTGCATATCTTCCGGGCGGGTCATACCGCACATTTTAATTCTTGTTCGGTGATACATAGTCATATCAAACCTGATCAAATCTGTGGTGTGTCATATCCAGTATGGGCTGAATAAATGTCGGTCCCGGACTGGTTTCCGGGAAGTTGGGCACATCATATGAGGCTTTAATAAAATATAACCCCGCACCCTTGGCTGTGACTCCACCTTTACTGCGATTACGATGTGTCAGCACCTCTTCCGCCCAAGCTACCGGCATCCGTCCACGACCAATAGGAAGTAAAACACCAACCAGGTTACGTACCATATGGTGCAGAAAGCCATCTGCACGTGCTTGTATAATGACAAACTCACCAAATCGTTCAACCGTCAATTCACGCAACGTCTTCACTGGAGAGTGCGCCTGACATTCCGCCGCCCGAAAAGAACTGAAATCATGCGTACCCACCAGCAGATTGGCGGCCTGTTGCATGGACTTCTCATCCAGAGAATATTGCTCCCACGTTGTCACCTCATGCAAAAGGGCCGATTTCACCCAACTGTTATGAATAACAAACCGATAAGCGCGCTCTTTTGCTGAAAACCGGGCATGAAAATGAGTGTCTACAAACTGCACCCACTTAACACTGATATCGTCAGGTAATTGCCCGTTAATGCCCATTTTCCAGCCATATTCTGTACGCTCACTTTGCGTATCGAAGTGAATCACCTGATTAGTGGCATGGACGCCGGCATCGGTTCTACCCGCAACAATGGTCGATATTGACTCATTGGCAACTTTGCTCACTGCTTTTTCAACAGCAGCCTGTATTGTTTTCATACCGCTTTTTTGAACCTGCCAGCCGTGAAAATGGGTACCTTTGTATTCCAGTCCCATGACAACTCGGTAGCGATCAGTTTCTCGTTCAAAAGGAAAATTTTCTTGCATGCTTCATCTTTTAAAACAAAAAAGCCGCTCTAAAGCGGCTTATTCAATAAGTGGCAGGCTCGATTAAAGCTGCGCCATCAATTCTTTTGCTTGCGCTTTCTGGTCGTCATTACCCTCTGAAGCAACTTCTTCCAGAATGTCCCGCGCACCTTCTTTGTCATCCATTTCAATATAAGCCCGCGCTAAATCGAGTTTAGTGCTCGCTTCGTCATTTCCGGACAAAAAGTCGAACTCATCCTCTTCTAATTCTGCTTCACTGTCGAGAGAATTTGCCAACTGCTGCAATGGATCATTATCAAGCTCCATCCCATCAGGCGTAACCATATCAATATCCAGGCTATCTGACTCATCTTCTAGACTCAACTCTAGCCCATCATCTTCGGCAACTTCTGCAGCAACATCATCGTTTGAATCTAACGATAACTCATCGAGCGAACCCAAATCTAAATCAAGATCGGTATCAAGCTCATCGTCACTGGCTAAACCGAAGTCAATATCCATTTCAACAGATGAATTGTCAGAGGCAGGCTCCTCTGCTACATCAACAGACAGACTATCCGAGTCATCCTCTTCTCCCAGATCGAGTGAGAAGTCCAGGTCGCCATCATTGCTTTCTAATGTCTCTTCGGGAGTGCCCAAATCAAGACCGTCTGTTTCCAAGTCGTCCAGACTAAAATCAAGATCACCTGCCGAGTCGTCAGAAGTTGATTCATCCAAATCACCTAAATCCAGGCTGAAATCAAGATCCGATTCTACTTCTTCCGCTTTATCTGGCTCTACCGCATCTACAGAGGTGCTCAGATCAAGATTCATAGCGTCGTCGGATGCCGGTAGCGTAGCTCCAACATCCGCTGAATCGTCTTCCAGATCTAGATCAAAGTCGAGACTTTCACTTTCAGTTGTAGATTCTGCGTCATTTACATCAAGGTCGAAATCCAAGTCAGCGCCCAAGTCCAGATCATCTGAACCAGCCACCATTGAATTGTCATCTGAACCCAACGACAGATCATCATTCATGAAGTCGAGATCTGACTCATCAGCACTGGCAGCACCAATTGGTAATTTAGTGCGCAATTCCGCAACTTGAGTCTGTTCAGCACCACTCAGTGACAACCGACCTTCAAGAGCATCAAACGCATTGCTATTACCCGTTTCGGCGTATACTTCCAACAACTTGAGCGCGACATCGGTTCGATTCGGATGATCCGCGAAAGCTTCCTTCAGTTTTTCTTCGGCCTGATCGTATTTCTGATAAGCCATGTACATTTCTGCTTCAACAACAGCATCCAGTGTTTCTGGCTCATCGCTTATTTCTTCATCAAACTCGTCTTCAACTTCTGCAAGCAGATCATCATCCAGATCGGCAGAAAATTCTGAGGTCTCGTCAAACTCAACGTTAGGCTCCATATTCATTTCGCCCAATGTCTGATCGCTACCCTGACGTTTACTGCGAATGTACAATGGCAGCAAGATCAACAGCAGTAGCGCGGCACCAGTGATGGCCATATTTATGGTACTACCCATCAACCAATCAGAGGCTTTGCGTGTTAAATCATTCACGAAACCCATAAAGCCAACCGGAGCAGTTTGAACTGGCGCTGGCGTTGTAACGGGTGGTGGAGTTGTAACCGTAGGCTGTACAGGCGTTACGGTGTTATCTTGCGTTTGAGCATCCGCCGCGGGGGCAGTAGCGTCTGCAGGTGTCGTTGCAGTCGCTGCGCCTTGCTGGTCTGCTGCGGCATCAGTAGCTTCGTTAGTCGCAGTCAACGCTTCCTGAACTTGGGCAAGATCTGAATTTTGAACATCCAACAGACGTTCCATAATTGAGATCTGCTCTTGCAGTTCCTGCACACGGGATTGCAACTCATCACGCTCACGTTCAAATTGATCATTCAACTCTTCAGCTACAGCCAATTGGTTTTGCAATTGATCAACTGTTGCCGATGCCTCACCTGAAGCCGTCGTGGTTGTGGACTCTGACTCCGCCGTTAACTCAAGGTAACCATCGGGATTTTTATCGCCTTCGCCTGTAGGCAGCGCCGAAGATGTGGATTCTGTGGCGGACAATTGCACCTCGGTACTACCTGTTACCGGTGACCGTAGTTTCGCAGCCGCACCTTTATTCTGTGCCTGTACCTCGGCAATTGCTTCATCCAGTGTTCGCGCGGCAATCTGCCTTCCATCCGGCAAGGTCAAAACGCTACCAGCTTTCACGCGATTGATATTTCCATTCAGGAAAGCCTGTGGGTTCAGATCCTGAATCGCCAACATCACTTGCTGCGGAGAATAGCCCTCTCGATCTGGCACTTTCAGGGCAATTTCCCACAGAGTATCATTGCGCTGCACGCGATACTGGTTCGATCCGAAATTATCTTCACGTGGGGTAACCGGGTTGGCAACAGCAGTGGTAGTCGTTGTTTGGTTGGATTCAATGACCGTACTGGTTGTCAAGTCAGTCGCTGCGATGGTTGATTCACCCGCATTAGTCGACTCAACCACCAACGCATCAACGGCCAATCCCGTGTCAAAGACAGGCGGATCTAACAATACAGTGTATTCTTTTAACAAACGACCGCCGGGCCAATTGAGCTCCACTAAGAAATTCAGAAATGGCTCTCGAACGGCCTGCTTAGTGGTTAAGGTAACCACCACATCACCCGAATCATTTTCTTTGACCCGAAACTGAATGTTTGAAAGGAAAAAGCTTCGTTCAATACCCGCACGACGAAAATCGTCGTTACTGGCCAACGTCGGCAAAATTTCGCCGGCGGTAAGACCTTGTAACTGAAGCAACTTGATTTCAGCCACCAATGGGTCATTTAGATTCGACTTGACCGAAATATCACCCAGGCCCAAACCAAAAGCTGAACCGATGAATGACATCATTGCCACGAGTACTGCAAACGCCTGTTTTTTTACCATAATCCTTTTTCCCTTTCTCCAACCTGACCAAAACCGCCGGGGTCTAAAGTTTATTGAAGAGGAATCTCTCTTGTAATGACCATTAAAACTTCATTTGAGAACTGGTTCACATTTGAAGTTTTAATGTCCGATTTCGTTGTTAACAAATGTAGAAAGAACATTCAAAACTGCGGCTAAGTATTATTTATAAAAGGACTTTTAGCAACTAAAGGCTTGTTCAAGTTCTCGTTTTTGTGACGAAAAATTGATGTCTTACATAACAAAAGGCGACCCCAAAGGGTCGCCCATGAAGACAAGTTCATGAATTTCAAAGAAATTTTTCTTGTAACCGACGAAAAATCACTTGCTTTTTCAAGTTAAAAAAAATCAAGAAATTGCTTACAAATCGCCTTTCAAAATAGCCAACATTCTCCGCAGAGGCTCTGCAGCGCCCCACAACAGCTGATCACCCACGGTAAAGGCACCCAGATAATCGCCACCCATTGTAAGTTTGCGAACTCGCCCAACCGGAATATTCATGGTCCCGGTAACGGCTGCCGGTGTTAATTGCTGAACCGTTGCTTCTTTGTTATTCGGCACAAAAGAAACCCAATCATTTGCGTTCGCAATTAACTGTTCAACGGTATCCAGCGCAACATCTTGCTTTAACTTGATGGTCAACGCCTGCGAGTGACAACGCATCGCACCAACCCTAACACACAATCCGTCTATCGGTGTTGGGTGCGCTTGCGACCCTAATATTTTATTAGCCTCAACCTGCGCCTTCCATTCTTCCTTACTTTGACCGCCCGGCATGGGCTTGTCGATCCAAGGAATGAGACTACCTGCCAATGGCACCCCAAATTGATCACAAGGGTAGTCGCTGGACCGAATATAATCTGCGACCGCTTTATCAATATCCAAAATAGCGCTGGCAGGATCCTCCAGTTTTGACAGCACTTGGTTATGAACAGCACCCATCTGGCTAATAAGCTCACGCATATTCTGCGCACCAGCACCGGAAGCCGCCTGATAGGTCATAGGCGAAACCCATTCAATTAGGTTTTCCTTGAATAACCCATGCAAGCCCAACAGCATCAAACTCACGGTACAGTTACCACCTACAAAGGTTTTAACACCGCCATCAACCGCCTCATCAATCATCTTGCGGTTAACGGGATCCAGTACGATAACGGCGTCATCTGCCATGCGCAGTGAAGATGCTGCGTCAATCCAATAACCGGCCCACCCCTGCTTACGCAAAGGTTCATAGACCTCCGCTGTGTAATCCCCCCCCTGACAGGTCAGAATAACATCGCAAGCAGACAGAGCCTCCAAATTGCGAGCATCTTGCAATGTAGATGGCCCCTGACCTACATCGGGTGCGGGCAATCCGTGTTGACTCGTTGTGAAGAATACTGGTTCAATCCCGTCAAAATCACGTTCTTCTTGCATTCGTTGCATCAGCACCGAACCAACCATTCCCCGCCAACCGACGAGACCTACTTTCAAAGTCATAAATTCTTACCTCCTATTGATTGGTCAATGCCGCCAAAACAGCATCACCCATTTGTGCAGTGGAAACTTTACGATTGCCTTCGGAATAGATGTCAGCGGTTCGCATCCCCTGATCGAGCACATCGCCCACTGCTTTTTCAATCGCCTGGGCAGCCTCTTCGGCCGCCAGTGAATAGCGCAACATCATGGCGACGGATAAAATGGTTGCCAATGGATTAGCAACACCTTGACCAGCGATATCCGGTGCAGAACCATGGATTGGCTCATACATACCTTTGCCATTCTCATCTAATGACGCAGATGGCAACATGCCGATAGAACCGGTCAACATTGCCGCGCAATCCGATAGAATATCGCCAAACATATTACCGGTGACTATGACGTCAAACTGCTTCGGCGCGCGCACCAGCTGCATCGCAGCATTATCGACATACATATGACTAAGTTCGACATCCGGATACTCAGCTGCCAGTTCATTCATAACTTCGCGCCACAACACAGTGGCTTCAAGAACATTCGCCTTATCAACAGAACACAACTTACCGCCACGTTTTTGCGCTGCTTCAAATGCCTGTCGACCAATCCGGCGAACCTCAGATTCCGAATACACGTAGGTATTGAACCCTTCTCGTTCACCAGAGTCCTTGGTGCGAATACCACGGGGCTGTCCGAAATAGATACCACCGGTCAACTCACGGACAATCAGCAAATCAAGACCTGCAACCAATTCAGGCTTTAGTGAACTGGCTTCGGCCAATTGCGGGTACAATATCGCAGGACGTAAATTACCAAACAAATTTAAGTTTGAACGCAAACCGAGTAAACCTTTTTCCGGCCGAATGGCCATATCCAAAGCATCCCACTTTGGTCCACCGACCGCACCCAACAGCAAAGCATCACAACTCTTCGCAAGCGCCAAAGTATCCTCCGGCAAAGGCACGCCATATTGGTCGATCGCAGAGCCACCGACCAACGCATGATTTTTTTCAATGCCCAGCCCAAAATCAGCGTTTACCTGGTCCAAGACCCGCTCAGCTTGACCAACAATTTCAGGTCCTATGCCGTCACCCGGCAAAATTAAAACATTACGCGACATCCCACGACTCCTTATTTAATCTGACCGAACACCCAAGGGTGTATCTGGGCCCGTTGCAATTCATACTCTTTAATTTTGTCAGCATCCTGCAGAGTTAAACCGATGTCATCCAACCCATTCACCAAGCAATGCTTACGGAACTCGTCTACGTCAAAATCAACTTCCTGTCCGCCATCTTCAATGATCTTCTGGTTAGGCAGGTCAACGGTTAATGAAAACCCTTCCAGAGCTGCCATTTGCTGAAACCAACGGTCAATCTGCGTTTCTTCAACCACAATCGGCAGTACACCGTTTTTAAAGCAGTTATTGTAAAAAATATCCGCAAAACTACTGGCAATCACGACGCGAAAACCGAAATCTTCGAGCGCCCACGGCGCATGTTCGCGACTGGAACCACAACCGAAATTCGCCCGCGACAACAATATACTGGCACCCTGATAACGAGGTTGATTGAGCGCAAAGTCCGGGTTAAGTGGTCGCGTTGAATTGTCCATACCCGGCTGACCTTCATCCAGGTAGCGCAATTCATCGAACAGATTTGGCCCGAAACCAGATCGCTTAATTGATTTCAAAAACTGCTTCGGAATGATCATATCGGTGTCGACATTCGATCGATCCATTGGTGCCACGACACCTTTCACTACAGTTAAAGCTTTCATGAGAGGCCTCCTTATTGACCGATATCGACGAAATGACCCGCTATCGCAGCCGCCGCTGCCATTGCAGGACTAACCAAATGGGTCCGCCCTCCAAAACCTTGACGACCTTCAAAATTACGATTTGACGTTGACGCACAATGCTCGCCTTGCCCCAACTTGTCGGCGTTCATCGCCAAACACATAGAACAACCCGGCTCGCGCCACTCGAATCCCGCCTCAATAAAAATTTTATCCAACCCTTCTGCTTCTGCCTGCTTCTTCACCAGCCCGCTGCCGGGTACCACCAACGCCTGCTTCAGGGTTTTGGCCACCGTTTTACCTTTGGCAACTTCCGCAGCGGCCCGCAAATCTTCAATTCGAGAATTCGTGCAGGAACCGATAAACACCCGATCCAGCTGAATATCCTTAATGTTCTGACCCGCTGACAACCCCATGTACTGCAGAGCACGCTGAATACCGGCCTTTTGCACCGGATCCGTGGCGTCTTCCGGGTCGGGAACACACGCATTCACACCCAGAACCATCTCAGGAGAAGTCCCCCAGGTCACCTGCGGTTCAATATCTGCAGCGTTTAACTCGATCTCTTTGTCAAACACCGCATCGGCATCACTCACCAAAGATGCCCAATAAGCACTCGCCGCCTCCCATTGCTCACCTTTGGGTGCAAAAGGTCGGCCTTTAAAATAATCAATGGTTGTTTGGTCGACAGCCACCATGCCCGCTCGCGCGCCCGCCTCAATGGCCATGTTACAGACGGTCATGCGCCCTTCCATGCTGAGCGCCGCAATCGCCGAACCCGCGAACTCAATCGCATAGCCGGTACCACCAGCCGTGCCAATTTTACCAATGATGTAAAGCACGATGTCTTTTGCAGTCACACTTGGATTAACGTCACCGTCAACCCTAATACGCATGTTCTTCATCTTGCGCTGAATCAGGCACTGTGTAGCCAACACATGTTCGACCTCTGAAGTCCCAATACCAAACGCTAAGGCTCCCATCGCGCCATGAGTTGATGTGTGAGAATCGCCACAAACAATGGTCATGCCCGGCAGGGTTGCCCCTTGCTCAGGCCCCATGACATGCACAATACCCTGATTAACGTCGTTCATGTCAAACTCACGAACACCAAAGTCCTGACAGTTCTCATCCAAGGTCTTCACCTGAATTTTTGAAATCTGATCGCTGATCCCATCAATCCCACTGTCACGCTCAGTTTTTGTAGTCGGGACATTGTGGTCTGGCGTGGCGATATTGGTATCCAAACGCCATGGCTTCCGACCTGCCAACCGCAACCCTTCAAAGGCTTGAGGCGATGTCACTTCATGCAGTAACTGCCGATCAATATAGATTAACGCCGTCCCATCTTCTCGTTGTGAAACGACGTGTGCATCCCACAACTTGTCATATAACGTTTGTGCCATCTGCGCACACCTCAGGTTGTTTTTTACATGCTGGCTATTGTAAATTGACGATTCAATAATACAAATTTATTATTTTTATCAATTCCATTCCCAACAGGAATATGAAATGGATTTACAAAGCCTGGAAGCCTTTATCGCAGTCGCCGAATTGGGTTCGTTCAGTCGTGCAGGGGACAAGCTGTTTTTAACACAGCCCGCTATATCAAAGCGCGTGGCCAACCTTGAAAGCCAACTGGGAACTCAGCTGTTCGATCGCATCGGGCGTGATGTGTATCTCACAGAGGCCGGTGAAATGCTGAAATCTCGAGCGAATATCATCATCGATGACATCCGCGATCTGCAGACCTCGGTCAGCCAGCTCAACTCAAAAGACGTGCGCCATTTAAGCATGGCCAGCAGTCACCACATTGGCTTGCATTACTTGGGACCGTTGCTGCGTCAGTTCACTGACGAAAACCCGCTGGCTAAGCTGGAACTGCGCTTCATGGAATCGGAACAGGCGATCAACAGCCTGCTGAAACGCGACATCGAGCTGGCATTGACGACCATCCCCAGCCCATTAAATCGTGAGCTGACAGCAAAAACCTACTGGCGCGATAATTTGCGATTTGTCGTCGCCAATGACCATCCGCTGGCCCGACGAAAAGACAAACTAAGGCTGAACGAACTGGCACACCTAACGGCCATTCTGCCAGATCAACAAACCACGACTTTTCAGATTATTGAGCAAACCTTTGAAAAACATCACATCCCGCTAAAAAGGGTACTCAGTGTGAATTACCTGGAAACAATCCGGGCATTGGTATGCCATGGCGTTGGCTGGAGCTTGCTACCGGACATCATGATCGACGACCAACTGACGGTGTTGAATATTGATCGGGTTAACCTGATCCGAAACCTGGGCGTGATCCGGCACAAGCAACGCACTACCAGTCGAGGTGCTCGTGTTTTCCTCGATATCGTTGAGCAATCCATTGCGCTGACAAAACAACCAACCCAGACAACAAACCCCATAGGTGAGATTCATGTGCCACCGGAGCCTGAATAAATTCACCCACCCAATCGGCCCCTGGTAAGGAAAACCAGCCGTTTTCAGACAAGACTTTGACGCTCATCAAGGCAATAAAAACGCTTTTGACCCAGCGACCATAAAAAGGACTGACATACGCAGCGTAGACTAACCAACCGTATAACACACCGGATAAGCCGACATAGCGTTCATATTCTGACCGCCACAAGGCCAAGCTGGTGAATAGCCAAATGATGGCGAACGCCGACCAATGCGCCTTTGATAACCGTGATGGGAGTAAAACCGCCATCACCACCAACCCCCATTGATTCAGCACCCAGTGACGTAGATTCAACTGAGTTAACCAAGCAGAAAACGGACGCCACCACTGCCCCCGAGCGACGAGCTGCTGATCAAATTCCAATAAAGCCTGTAGCGGTGACCAAACCGCAATCAATGTGATTAAAGCCATCAATACCAACACAACAGTAGTCATATGTTGGGTCACAAAATGACGTCGATTACGGTCTTTCAAATCCAACTTCCCAATGCAATTTGTGGGTAAACCGGTACAATGCCGCACTTTCTAATGCACGAACGTGGTTTACAACATGTGGTTTAAGAACATCCAAGTATATTCATTTACAGAACAGTTTTCACAGACCGCGGAACAGATAGACGATTTATTGAAACAGCACCCTTTTACACCGCTGAGTCAGATGCAGGAATCCACTTTCGGCTGGGTACCGCCGTTCAAGGATGCTGAACTATTTTGTGAAAGCGTCTCTGGCAAACTGTTCATTTCCGCCCAGATACAGGAAAAACTGCTGCCAGCCAGCGTTATCAACGATCATTTGCAAGAAAAACTGGATGCCATAGAAGACGCTGAAGGCCGCCGTCCTGCACGTAAAGAACGCGAACAACTCAAAGAAGATATCCGCGCGGCACTGCTGCCGAAAGCATTTCACAAAACCCGACGAATCAGCGCCTGGATTGACGCCCGTCGTGGATGGCTGGTTATAAACGCATCATCCGAAAAAACCGCCGACGACTTTACCGCCCACTTACGTGAGGCTCTCGGTTCACTGCAGGTGCTACCTTTTGCGAAATCTGCTGCAGGAGCCGACATTTTAACCTCATGGTACCTGGATCCTGATACTCGCCCAGAAGGAATGTCGCTAGAAGCCGAAATGGAACTCACCATGGTACAGGACCCGACGGTAAAAGCGCGGTATAAGAACCTGGATTTGGGTGCACCTGAGATAGGACAGTCGCTGGACAGTGGCATGCGCATCAGACAAGTTGCCATCGCCTTCGATGAACAATGCCTGTTTGTCATCAATGAAAAATTGCAATTAAAACGATTAAAGTTCCAGGAAAAACTCATTGAACAAGCGAACGATTCAGATGACCCAAGATCCGATGCATTAATGATGAGTGATACCATCACGCAGATTATCTCTCGTCTGGAGCCATTAACGGCAACGGATAGCATTTAAGCCTGTCAGGATTAATGACTACTCGCCATTGCCTTGTCTAATTTACCGACGCTTTGGCGCGTTTTCACGCTAGTCATAACAAACCGTTAAATCTCTCAGATATGGACCACCACCCACATACAAACTCAGTGGTCCAAGGCCAATTGAGGCGACAGACTGGTCAGACTGCTACACTTATGATCAAATGCACCTAACTACATGGACTGTATTTCCGGAAAATGATGTATATGAACCTCAATCGACTTCACCTGTTATTTGCCCTGCTTCCGATGTTGGCATTTGCGGAAGACACCATAATTACGGATGACCTTATTCTCGAAGACATCGGCGAAACCATCGACAATAGTGAGTTAGAACTCGATCAACTGAGCACTCCAGATCTACCTGCAGCCGTGATGCCAGATATGTTCCGGGAAATAAATTCCGAAATCGTAAGCGACAACAACCCTAGCACCTCTGACGAGACCAAAGCGAACGACCAAGCCAAACAACCGATTCCTGAAAACGTCAAAGTCAACGTTATTGAGGTTCGGGAAACGTTCTACAAACTGACGTTAAACCCTGAAACAAACGCGTATACACGAGCAGAAACCACCGAAGCCAAACCCGGTGATTTGATTGAGTTGGTTATTCGGGCGACGAATGAAGCCGACGAAACCGTTGAAAACATAGAAATGGTGAATAACGTACCGAGTGGCCCGGTACAACTGATTGAAGGCTCTTTTGCTACGGATCTAAACAACAGTCTGTATCGCTTATCACGTAATGGAAAGGACTTCTTCCCGTCTGATGCTGAAATTGAACCTCAGGCAATTCGCCATATACAATGGCTAATTTTCTCACTAGCACCTCAACAGAGTATGGAATTTAAGTATCGAATCCGCATTAACCAATAATGCAAACTTCCCTATTCTGGAATGGTTTTCGCTCAATTCTGAGGCGCTTTAAACTGTCGAAGCTCAGCAAAACAGACCATTAACGCTTCGCGATGTTCGTTTTCGATTTCTTCACGCAGCGCATCCTGAGCCTGTCGTTGTTTGGCGGTCAACTGTTTACGAGCCTGGTGCGTATCGAAATCCTTTACCTGCTCAAACACCACATCCAGAATTTGATAGGGCTGACGAAGCTCGGGGGCTAGCAAAAGAGCATCCAACAGCATTTTGCAGCGAATGGTTGCCTCAGACAGGTTCAGGTTTTCATCCAACACATTCGCCGAAATCACCTGTAGGCTTTCTTCGATGTATAGAGTCTGCTTGCGTTGCTTCTCCAATGCAGCAACATTGGCTTTTTCACGTTGCGCTTCCTGTTCTTTCACCTGTGCAGTTAACCGGTAGGCGTATATCGACAAGGAAGCGATAATGATGGCAGCCAACAAAAGTAACAAAGGAATCATTGAGAGTCTCCTGGAAATTCTTGTTCACGAGCTTTGGCCGTTTCTGCGTCCAGCAAGTTAATGGTCTGCGATTCGTCGTCCCAGGTAACACACATTTTACCGCGATCTAACAACTTTAGGACTTGGTCAATCATAGATTGCCGGCTCATCTCGACAATATCCGTTTCTTGGGATTGCCGACTGAGCCAGTCTTCAATCACAGCCTGAAGCGTCTCAGGCGGCAACTGCTTGTGCGGAATAATCATCGATCAACGAATGGACTGGTTGTGACTGTGAAATCCGAGTTCCTGTTCCCATTCGCAACGTACAGAAAGCTCATCACTCGGGCAATGATAAGCACCCGGACTTTCCCAGAAAAAGGTGTGCTTGCCGCTAAGTTCAGTTTCGAGATGCACCGTGGCCGAAACCCAATACATCTTCTTCAGCAGTGCCTCGAACTTTGCCATCCATTGTTCCCAATGATATTCCACAGCCTGGTAGGAGGCCGCAAAATGAATGACCTGAGTCTGATACGTCCCGTGCTCCAAATCTTCTTCTGGAATAGAAAACATACTGCTTGTCAGATAGGGGAAGGTATCGACTTCATTGAGCTCCAATAGAGCGTCGCAATTGATTAGCCGGCTTTTTAGTTGAAAACCGGGATCACTGGAGGCTACATCCCTGATAATACCATACACAATGGTTTCTTGATCCATGCGCTTATCCGTCACTCAAATGTCATTTTTCTGATTATAGGTGAATGGAGCCTAAAGACTCGTGCGCCAGTTTGCAAAACAATTATTAAAGGGCATCTTTAAAACGTCAACCTGACTCTGGATTTAAGAACGAGCTAGGACAAGGCGGAAAAGCGCTCGTCATTCCCTTCAGTGTTAGCCTTGTTTTGCACTCTGCTCGTACACGCGTAGAGATCAACGGACTTTTTTGAGATGCCCTTAACCTAATTACCACTCACCCACAGACCCTGTTCGGTTAGCCAGCGAATAAAATCGGCTTCATCCATAACCGGAATACCCAACTCTTCTGCCTTTTTCAATTTGCTACCGGCACCGGGACCTGCAACAACCTGATTGGTCTTTGCAGAGACACTTCCAGCCACCTTTGCGCCTAAACGCAGCAGATAGTCCTTTGCTTCGTCACGACTCATTTGCGAAATTTTTCCCGTGACAACCCAGGTCTGGCCACTCAGCAGCGCGGTTTCGGTCGACGCAACAACATCATCCCAATGCACGCCCAGTGCAATGATTCTCTGCACTTCCATAACGTTTTGCTCTTCGGCAAAAAAGTTCACCACATGAGCAGCAACTTTGGGGCCGACATCTTCAACTTCCAGCAGCTGGGCTTCAGTTGCCGCTATTATCTTTTCGATGGACCCGAAATGGGTCGCGAGATTGCGCGCAGTGGTTTCACCCACTTCACGTATACCGAGCGCAAACAAGAAACGAGGCAGCGTTGTCTGTTTGCTTTTCTGAATCGCATTAATCAGATTTTCGGCTGATTTTTTGCCCATTCGCTCCAACGACTCTACCGTATCCGCAGTTAACTCATAGATATCACTGGCCGCGTGAATTTTATTGGTTTCCAACAGAGCATCGACAATTTTTTCTCCGAAACCGTCAATATCCATCGCCTTGCGGGAAACAAAATGCTTAAGTGCCTCGCGACGTTGAGCACTGCAAATTATGCCACCGGTGCATCGGGTCACCGCCTCACCTTCAACGCGCTCAACCAACGAACCACACTCTGGGCATTCGGCAGGCGCCGTCACCTTCTTAGCGCCAGGCAAACGATCATCCGACAAGGCTTTAACGACCTGTGGAATGACATCTCCTGCGCGGCGAACGATAACCTTGTCGCCAATGTGCACATCCAATCGCTCTACTTCATCCATGTTATGCAAGGTGGCGTTACTGACTGTCACACCACCAACAAATACCGGTTCCAGACGCGCAACCGGGGTTAACGCACCGGTTCTCCCGACTTGGAATTCAACATCCAGCAAGCGGGTTATTTCTTCCTGAGCCGGAAATTTCCGGGCAATAGCCCAACGTGGTGCACGGGACACAAAACCCAACCGATTTTGCAGAGCAAAATCATTTACCTTGTACACAATGCCATCAATTTCATAGGGCAAGTTGTCACGCCGGGCTTCTAGCTGCTCGTAGAATTGCTGAACGCCTTGCAACCCAATGACAACCTGACTTTCCGCATTGATTTTTAAACCCCATTCTCCAAACTGAGCCATCAGCTCACCTTGATTTGAGGGCAAATCACCGCCGCTAAAGTGACCAACGGAATAACAGCACATTTCTAAGGGGCGCTGTGCGGTGAGCCGAGAATCCAACTGTCGTAAACTTCCTGAAGCTGCATTGCGTGGGTTCACAAACACCTTTTCACCCTTGGCCATCGCCTTCGCATTCATTTTTTCGAAGCCAGCCTTGGGCATATAAATCTCGCCACGAACCTCCAGCTCCTCTGGCCAACCCGCCCCCCTTAACTGCAATGGAATGCTTTTAATGGTGCGCACATTGGCGGTGATATCTTCACCCGTTGTGCCATCACCTCGGGTAGCACCGCGTACCAACGCTCCGTTTTCATAGAGCAAGCTGACGGCAATACCGTCCAGTTTTGGCTCACAAGCAAATTCAATATCAGCGGTGCTGTTCAGGCGATCCTTCAGGCGTTTTACAAAGGCAGCCAGATCTTCTGCACTGAATGCGTTATCCAAAGACAACATGGGGATCCGGTGCTCCACGGTCGTAAACCCGGCCTGCGGTGCACCCGCCACCCGCTGTGACGGAGATTGAGGAGTCACCCAATCCGGATGCTCTGCTTCTATGCCCTTTAATTCCTGCATTAAGCGGTCGTATTCCGCATCGGGAACACTGGATTCATTCAAAACATAGTATTGGTGATCGTAGTGAGTGATCTGATCGATTAACGCGTTGTATTTGGCACGCAGGTCAGACATAAATATTGGACTCAGCTGTCATTCAGGATGGAATCAATTTACTGCGTTCAAACGAACGGATCTTTTCTCGATAGTACTCAATGCGTTGCGGCGTTACCGTACTATGATCTTCGTCCAGAATCTGGGCCTGGAGGTGTTTCGCCAAAAATTGAGCCATTTCAATCATGTGATCAAAAGATTCAAGGGCATTCGCTGCAGTCGGCAACTGCATGAACAACGTCACTCCCGGCGTGTTAACCTGGTTCATAGCATCCGGATCGAAGGTCCCGGGCTGAACACAATTCGCCAGCGAGAACTCGGTAATACCACGAGGATTGCGGTAATGGAAAATATCCATAGGGCCGTGTCGCAAGCCCGCAGTGATCAACAGATCTAACAAAAGACTGCCCGACAGCTCTTCGTCGTCATGAGCCATTACATGAACAATAACCAGATCTTCCACTGGCCCTAACTCCTGCACTTCCAGCTCGGGTTCATTGGCTTTTTGCCCAGCGTCGTGGCGCACTTCGGACTGCGAATAGGGTTCCGTGTCCTGCAGGTCTGAGTCTTCAGCGGGCACATATTGCTCCGCCATTTCAGCCTCCAATTCATCAGATTCGTCAAACTCTTCAGCCTCAAAAACAGAATCTGAATCTGCTCTGTCAACGGCTACGCCGATCGGCTGTTCGCGATCCGTGGCTCGGGGATCTGATACATCAACCGCTTGTGTATCTTCCGCATCATCGTCGTAAGCGCTGAAGTGTGGTTCAGACATGGCAGCCGAAAAGTCGAGTTCGGACTGCATCTGCGTATCCCGTTCAACTTCTGGTTCCGGCACCTCTGGCTCGGCCACTTCAACCCGCTCCATCAGCATAGGCACTCGTTCACGGAGATTAAGCTTGCTCTTCAGCTCATGCTGTTCTTCGTCGGTCATGGTCCGGATACGTGCCCCACCATTGGGCAGTTCACGCGCTATTTGTGCTTTACGTGCAGCCTCTTCTGGATCGACATAATCGTCCTCCGCGGCAACAGCGGCTTTTTTGGGCTTGGCGGCTTTCATCCGACGCAGACCATCCCAAACGATGGCCACAATAGCGATCAGTCCTAACCAGATTATGATGTCTCGCAATTCCATAACTTCACACCTTTGGCTTACATAGCAGCCAGTTCTGCGGCCTCTTCGACGTTCACCGAAACCAGGCGGGATACACCGGGTTCATTCATGGTGACCCCCATTAATTGGTGCGCCATCTCCATGGCCCCTTTGTTATGCGTAATATAAATAAACTGCACATGCTCGGACATAGCTTCCACCAACTTTGCATACCGTCCTACGTTAGCATCGTCCAATGGCGCGTCAACTTCGTCGAGCATACAAAATGGCGCAGGATTCAATCGGAAAATAGAGAAAACCAACGCGATGGCGGTGAGTGCTTTTTCTCCACCCGACAACAAATGAATGGTGCTGTTTTTCTTGCCCGGCGGCCTGGCCATAATGGCCACACCGGTATCCAGCAATTCTTCACTGGTTAATTCCAGATAGGCATGACCACCACCAAATACCTTTGGAAACAGTTCCTGTAGACCACTGTTAACACGATCAAACGTTTCCTTGAACCGGGTACGGGTTTCTTTGTCGATTTTTCGAATGGCGTTATCCAAAACTTCCAGCGCTTTTTGTAAATCGACGTCCTGCTCATCCAGATATCGCTTACGCTCACTTTGCGTCTGGTACTCTTCAATGGCTGCCAGGTTAATGGGACCTAAACGTTGTATGCGGGTCGCCAGCCGCTCCAGGGCCTCTTCCCATTCTGGTTCATTCGCGTTTTCAGGCATATTGGCGAGCACCGTCTCAAGGTCAAACTGTTGCTCGGCCAGTTGTTCCTGCAACGTGGTTCTGCGCGTCATCATGGCTTGTGCTGCCATACGGTTCTTTTCCAACTCGCTGCGCACAGTCATCGCGTTCTGGTCCAGCGTATGACGTTCTTTTTCGTATTCACGCATTTTTGCGTCAGCGGATTCAACCTGCGACCGTTTCTCGGCAAGCGCCTCTTCCAATTCAAGCCGTCGCTCAAGGCGCTCTTCCAGCTCCATTTGCACATCATCTTGCGGATCATCTCGCTCCGCCAGCTGTTCTTTTAACTTCTGTAACCGCTCCGCCGCTCGCTGCTTTTGCGTTTGAGCACGTTCAAAGGCAGTCTGAAAAGAGTCAACTTCGGCCTGTAATTGCTGCCTTTTTAGCTGCAATTGATGATGTTGTTCGCGAATCAGCCGCAGAGCGTCTCGTTGATCATCTATCTCGATGCGCATTTCTTCGCGTTCGCCGAGCAATGCCTCACGCTCATCGACATCTTCTTCCATTGAATCCAGCGCCTGCTGCAACTCTTCACGCGTTAACCCGAGCGCTTCCCGCTCTTCGGACATTTGCCCTTCAACGGTTTCAATTTCCTGATCAAGCCGGTTCTTACGTGCTTTTAACTCTTCCGCTTGAACGCGCTTACCACTTAATTCTGCTTTGACTTCTGCCAACTCACGGGCCAGGCGTTGATTTTCTACCTGCAGCTGTTCGCGTTCTTCTTCGGTTGCTTTCAACTGCATTTGAGCCATTTCGAGACTGACCGCGAGGTCTTCTTCCGTGACTTCCAGCTCGTCTATCACTTCTGCGAGTGTCTCCAGCTCCTGTTGGAGGCTGATTAGACCATGTTGATTGTCTTCGCCTCGACGTACCCGTAACCAGTTACTGCCTACCCAGATGCCTTCTTTGGTGATACAGGATTGACCCGGCTGCAATGTTGGTTGCAGTGCCAGGGCCTGCTCCAGTGAATCGACCGTTTTCACCGCGGCCAACCAGCTGTGCAGCGACACATTACAAGTCACCTTTGCCAACAGTGAATCACCGGCATTTATCGCTGGAGGCATTTGGGCGCTCACTAATGTTAGCGTACCGTCTTTAAACCTGGCTAACGGCTCAACCATTCCAGAGAGCGACTCCACTCTTACCGCTTGCAATGAGTCGCCTAAAACCGTTTCAACGGCCGATTCCCAACCACTTTCAACATGAAGATCTTCGGCAAGCCGCTTGGCTTCACGCATTTGATGGCTGGCAAGCCAATTCTGCACACCTTCAGATTCATCACCTAAGGTGGCCTTTATCAAGGCTTTAACAGTGCTCAGACGAGCTTGTTTCTGTTGCAGTTCCTGGCGGGCTTGGTCCAACGCCTGACGTTTTTGGTCTACAGACTCACGATGTTGCAACTGCCGCTCGGACAACTCATCCAACCGGGTTTGGAAATCATCACTTTTTTCTTCCAAAAGTTCCGCGTCATCGACCAATTTGGCTAGATTTTCCGCTTCTGGGTTGTCTGCAATTTCTTGTCGTTCGCGATGCAGGGTTTCCTGGCGTCGGTGTAATTGTTCTACGACGCGCTCCAGATGCTGAATACGCGACTGCGCAACTTCTGCCTGTCGCTTTGGTCCCTGCGCATTCTGGTTAAAGGAATCCCACTTACTTTGCCAATTGGCCTGACGCTCCTCTAACTCGGCCAACTTTTCAGTGCTGATTTCGACCTTTTCAGCAGCCGCTTCAATTTCCGGCTCCATGATAGCCAGCGTTTCACGCTTCTCTTCTACCCGATCGGTATCGGTTTCCGCTTCGCTTGCGGCTTCCTGATATTGCCGCTCCGCTTCCTGAATATCCTGCAAAAGCTGAGCAGACTGCTCTTGCCGGTGCTGCATGGTTTGTTCAAAACGGGCAATTTCATTGCCTAACTGATAAAACTGCTCTTGGACACGGTTAAACGCATCAGTAGCGTCATGATGCTGTTCACGTAAAACTTCGTTTTCGGTATCAATATGGCGTTGCTGGGTAACGAACGATTCATATTGCGTCTCCAGCTCAGCGATTTTTAATTCTTGACCGCTCACCTCGTCATTGAGGCGCTGCCATTTCAACGCAGAAAGCTGTGCCTTTGTTTCGCGCTCTTCCTGCTTGTAGTTTTTGTACTTTTCCGCTGATTGCGCTTGACGGTGCAAATGCTGTAACTGACGCTCCAATTCTTCACGCAAATCGGTCAGTCGTTCGAGGTTCTCCCGGGTACGTCGCATTCGGTTTTCAGTTTCGCGACGCCGCTCTTTGTATCGCGAAATACCGGCAGCCTCTTCAATATAAACCCGCAGTTCTTCCGGCTTGGATTCAATCAACCGAGAGATCATACCCTGTTCGATAATGGCATAGGAACGTGGCCCTAGACCGGTTCCCAAAAACAGGTCAGTCACGTCTTTACGGCGGCATTTGGTGCCATTGAGATAATAGGAGGAGTCGCCATCGCGAGTAACTTTGCGACGAATAGAGACCTCATTGTAGGCTGCAAATTCGCCGCGCAAGGTGTGGTCTGAATTATCAAACACTAACTCGACCGTGCATTGGCTGACCGGTTTACGGGAGTTACTGCCGTTAAAAATAACGTCTGTCTTGTTTTCACCACGCAGGTGTTTCACCGAAGATTCGCCCATAACCCAGCGCACGGCATCAATCGTGTTCGATTTACCGCAACCATTCGGACCGACAATGGCCGAAAGATTGGTGGGAAATGGGATCTTGGTAGGATCCACAAAGGACTTGAACCCTGCCAACTTGATACTTTTTAAGCGCATTCGGCTAATTTCTTCGATTCATATGAAAGCGTCGATTCTAGCGTCAAACCGACTCGGTGGAAACCACCCCCAAAAACCATTTTTTATCGATTTTTCAATAACTTAATCACAAATCAATAAATAAACGGCTTTTTGACGAAGAATGACTCAACCTCGCCCTTCCTCTTAACTGCGCCGCACGACGCCAAGACTGGCCTGTTGCAAGCACTAGAATCAAGCTCATGAGGCGTTAAGCCGTGAACTACGAACTCGCAGCGCACTAAAAAAGCCTCCGTCGTTTTCACGAGGGAGGCTGTATTTCCTTGCCAAAAATGCCTAGGGTTGTGAGATCACGACATCGGCGAACATTTCTTTACTGTCTATCGACACTTGCACAACATCCCCTTCCCAATCCCCAGGCTGAGTATTGGCCAAACCGGTCAGAGATATCCGTGCAGTGACTTCGACTTGTTCCTGGGTCGATATGCCGCCCATCGGTCCCATGGCATCCTGATCCGACAACATCACAGTCATTAATGGACCAGTCACGGGCAGCCGCTTAACAGCCAACGGCATGCGTTGGCCAATGGGCCGAGCATAAATAAACAAAGCCGCGTCCCTTGAGAGACCTTCCCAAGCTGCAGGCAATTGTACATTCACAATGATACGCGTTGGCTGTTCTGCTTCGTAATCGATCCCCTGACTTGCCAGCTGTTGTTTCGCCCGATTGATGAAATCATCAATAATGGCAGGATCCGCCTGCGGATTCTTTAACTTCAATCGAGACCAATAATCGATAGCCTTTTTATAATCGCCCAGATCAAAGCTCATTCGACCCGCAAGCCCTAAGGCAGTATCATTTTGGTAATACTGTAAAGACTCTTCAAATGCTGCCAAAGCCAGTTCCGGGCGATCCAACGAGACGTTGGCCTGTCCGATATAGGCCAAAATGGCAGCTTCGTCTTCCGCATTGTGCTCAACCAAACGTATTTGCTCCAGAACATGCTCCAGGCTGTCTATGGCGTCTTCATACTGTTGCAGGTCTAGTTGCATACGTGACAATCGGAACCAACCTTCAATATCGTCAGGTTTTGAAGCTAATAATTTTTTATACCCGTTTAAGGTATCTGCCACTTGGTCAGACTTTACGTCACTGGTCATCGACAGGGCTTTAAACTGCTCGCGTACTTTCACGGCGTCGGCAGCCCCGATATTGGCGTAAGTCAACCAGGCGACGCCAAAAACCAAGACCGTTAGCATGGGCACCCATACCCAAGGCAGTTGGGATTTTTGCGTTAAATGCTGTTGCTGATGTTCAGCATCGGCCAACAAAGCTTTTTCTTCTTCCAACTTAAAAGACTCATATTCTTCAGAGCTTAAGTCCCCACTTTCTTTCTGCACCAACAGAGCCGCCAGGCGTTCTTTGTGGATCTCCAAAGCACGTTCGGCAGAGTCCTGAGAGAGTTCATCTTTACTGCGCTGACGTACCGCAAACAGAACGAAAACGAGGACAGGCAGCAGCCATATTAATAAACCAAGCATCAGGATTTTTCCTCCAACAGTGCTTTTAACCGAGCTGACTCTTCTTCGGTCAGTGCTGGGTTTTCATTCTGTTTATTTCTCTTTGTCAGGCGGAATAAGATTAACATCCCAATAACCAAACAGGTGATTGGCAGCACCCAAAGCCAAATTGTGACCAGAGACATTTGCGGTTTATAGGTTACAAACTCCGTATAGCGATCGATCATGAAATCAATGATTTCCTGATCGGTATAACCCTGATGTAACATTTCATAAGTTTTTAATCGAATATCTTCTGAAATCGGGGCATTGGAATCAGCCACATTCTGATTCTGACATTTCGGACAACGCAATTGAAAGGTTAACTCGGTGTAGCGGTCACGCAGTTCATCACTGTCGAAGGTCAATACCTCATTTGCGGTCGCCTGAACCGCGAGCGCGCAAGTGGCTGCAAACATCAGGCAACGGACTAATTGGTTATACCATTTCATCAAAAATCGCCTTTAATTGGTTTTCCCAAATCTTATCGGTAATTGGCCCTTGGTAGCGATGTTGCACCTGCCCATTAGAATCTACAAAGAAGGTTTCCGGCGCACCGGTAACACCGAGATCAAACCCGAGCTCACCATTTGGATCAAAAATATTGACGTCGTACGGGTCAGCATAATCTCGTAGCCAATTCATCGCCAATTCCCGGTCATCTTTATAATTGATACCAATAATTTTCACCCCTGAAGCAGCCAATGAATTCAAAACCGGGTGCTCGTATTTGCACGACGTACACCACGTCGCCCAGATATTGACCAGCATGGGCTCGCCAATAATATCGCTTCGGGTTAAGAATTGCTTGTTATCAACCAAGTCACTGAGTTTAAAGTCTGGCAAAGATTTACCGGTCAGTGCGGAAGGTACCGCCTTAGGATCGACTCCGGTGACCAATGCGTAGCCAAAGACTGCAAACATGACAGTCACCACAAACAAAGGCAAAATCAACAGTGGTTTAAATTTCATAAACTCGCCCCCGTTCTGGCAGTACGCCGATACCGCTTGTCAGTAATACTCAGTACGCCACCTAGCGCCATGAGCAACGCTCCAAACCACATCCAGCGAACAAAGGGCTTCACCTGTAAGCGTACTGACCAAACCTGACGACTGTCATCTAGCGGTTCTGCAAGCGAGGCATACAAATCTCGGGCTAAGTTGCCATCGATTCCAGCCTCGGTCATCACGTTTCGCTGTACCTGATAAAACCGTTTCTCAGGATGTAACTCTGCAATGGGTTTGCCATTGCGAAATACGTTTATCGTGCCTTTATCGGAGCTGTAGTTAGGTCCACTGACCTGATCAACACTCGTTAACTCGAATCTATAGTTACTCATTTCAACAGATTCGCCGGCGGCCATTCGGAAGTCCCGCTCAAGGTCGAAATTAGACACCAATACGACACCGGTCGTAGCAACCACCAGACCGAGATGCGCAATCCACATACCCCAAAATCCGACACCAGCCTTCTTCAACCCGGTGACAAAACTGTCAGCATTTTTGGTTTTTTCTGCCAGCAACCGAATCAGTGAGGCCGCAGTCCAAAAGACCAATGACATACCGAGCCAAACCTGCCAATGCAATTGACCACTCAATGCCCATGGCAACAGCAAGGCAATCACAATCGCTCCCGCGATGGCCACAATAAAAAAGCCAGTCCAGGATTTAAGCTGTTGTTTTTTCCAGCGCAATAGTTGACCGAGCCCCAGTAAACTGATCAAGACAACCATGAGCATATTAAACACAAGGTTAAAGAAAGGAGCACCAACGGAAAGCTTGCGCATTCCAAATGCGTCCGCAATCAAAGGCAGTAAGGTTCCGAACAGCACAGCAAATGCAATGACCACCAGTAAAATGTTATTCATCAGCATGAAAGATTCACGAGATACAAACTCGAATTTGCCGGCGGTCTTAATTTTGCCGGCGTTGAGTGCATAAAGAATCAAACTACCCAGTATCGTGATGGCTAAGATCACCAGAATAAACAACCCCCGCTTAGGATCCGAAGCAAAGGCGTGCACACTGGTCAATACGCCGGAGCGAACAAGGAAGGTTCCAAGCAAGCTGAATGAAAAGGCAAATATGGCCAGTAAAACGGACCAGCTTTTAAACAAATTACGCTTTTCAGTGACGGCTTGAGAATGAATCAACGCGGTACCAATTAACCACGGCATAAAAGAAGCATTTTCAACCGGATCCCAGAACCACCAGCCACCCCAGCCTAGCTCGTAGTATGCCCACCAACTGCCTAGTGCAATACCGACAGTTAAAAACGCCCAGGCAACATTCGTCCAGGGACGAGACCAACGTACCCAACTGGCGTCAAACCGACCGGTAATCAATGCGGCAATAGCAAAGGCAAACGCGACGGAAAAACCAACATACCCCATATACAACGTTGGCGGGTGCAAGATCAGACCGATGTCTTGCAACAACGGATTGAGGTCTGACCCGTCCGTCGGTGGAATGGGTAACAGTCGGGCGAATGGATTAGAGGTAAACAAAACAAACATGGTGAAGCCGAAGGACACGATGCCCAGCACGCCCAGCACCGCACTTTTTAACTCAACCGTTAGTGAACGGGCAAAAACTGTCACCGCAACTGTCCAACCAGTCAGCATCAGAATCCACAACAACATGGACCCTTCATGGTTGCCCCACGTTGCTGAAAACTTGTAATACCAAGGCAAGGCACTATTTGAGTTTTGGGAAACAATGACAACGGAGAAATCATCGTTTAAGAAAGCACGCACCAAAATGGCGAAAGCAACGGCGGTAAAAAAGAACATTGCCCAAGCTAAAGCAGGTGCTGTGCGTTGCAGTGCTTCTTTATTCATGCCGACACCGGTCAATGGAATGACCGCTAGCAAAAACGCGAAAACCCAAGCCAATATCAGCGAAAACTGTCCAAATTCTGGAAACATGAAAACCCCTATTTATTCATAGTGTCCGGATGACCCGCTTGCTCAAGCGCATGAGTCACTTCCGGCGGCATGTATGTTTCGTCGTGCTTTGCTAAAACGGTGTCTGCCGTAAAGAGTTTGTTTTCATCCAGCTTACCGATAACGACAACACCTTCACCCTCTTGAAACAGGTCCGGCAATATACCCTCAAACATAACATCAACATCGGATGCGAAATCGGTTACCTGAAAACGAACTTCAAGTGAGCCGTCGCTGCGCTTCACCGAGCCTTCCCGCACCATACCACCCGCTCGAATGACCTGAGACTGCGGTGCATTGCCAGCGGCTATTTCAGAAGGCGTAAAGAAATAATTTACGTTCTGACGCAACGCAAACAACACCAGTAACACAGCAATCGATACACCGGCGACACCCAGTAGAATAAGAATGAGTCTTTGCTTACGTTTTGGATTCATACCTGCTCCCGACGTTCACGTCGCTTTTGATCTAAAATAAGTTTTTTCTTTAATCGTCTTGGGCTCATGACATTAAACAAAATCACAGCTGCCCCAACGGCATAAGCTGTCCATACATAGAGCCCATGATTTCCCATGGCAAAAAATTCACCGACTGTTGAGAACGCCATATCAGTTAGCCTCCAAACGTTTGATCTCTTCTTGGGCCCACTTTGCTTTTTTCTCGCGATCCAGAATTTCCAAGCGGGTACGAATCAGCATCCAGGCACCAAACGCCAGGTAAAAACCGAGAATGGACATTAATAAAGGAATCAACATGCTGACGTGCATCGGAGCCGCCGACGATATTTTCAACGTGGCTGGTTGATGCAATGTATTCCACCAGTTCACGGAAAACTTGATGATCGGAATATTGACGACGCCAACCAACGCAAGAATAGCGGCAGCGCGGTCACCGCTTTCCTGACGTTCCATAGCGTTCTGCAGAGCCCAGAGACCAAGATACAGCAGTAATAAAATGAGCATTGATGTCAGACGAGCATCCCAGACCCACCAGGCACCCCAAGTAGGTTTACCCCAAATCGCGCCGGTAATTAACGCCAACAAAGCCATACTGGTACCGATGGGTACACATTGTTTGGCAGCGTAAAAGGCCAGCTTTATGCGCCAGACCAAACCGACTGCGCCGGCTATGGCAATGGTCATATAGATTGCCTGTGCTAAAAACGCAGCCGGCACATGCAAAAAGATAATACGATAACTGTTACCCTGCACACGCTCGACAGGAGAGAAAGCCAACCCCCAGACCAGTGCCGTTGCGATCAACAACACGGCGGCCCACCCAAGCCAAAAACTCCAAGGGCGTGACATTTCGTAAAACCATTTTGGTGAGCTCCACTTATGAAACCACCGAACGAACATTTGCCACATGCTGTTAATACTCCTCACCAGTCATTGCGCTTTTTGTAATCGCTATCTTAATTAATTGTCTTAACGTCTTTTCGTTAACCATATTAATGGATTGTTCTTCTCATTTTTTAGTCACCCACAGTGACATCAAGCGCTGCCACCGTAAGCCAGGGCGAAACAACGAAAGCACCAGCGGCGATGGCCCCGAGCAGCGATAATTGAGCGACCCAGGGCATACCATTTACAAACGCCTGAATGGCAGACGTACCAAATATGATGACCGGTACAAAGAGCGGCATAATCAAAATGGTTAACAACAAACCACCCTTTCGCAAACCAACGGTCAAAGCAGCACCAATACTGCCCAGCAAACTCAGTGTCAACGTACCCAGCGCAAGGGTCAGCATCAGCAAAGGCAATGCCGAACCCGGCAACGCCAGCATGACAGACAGCAAAGGCGATAATAACGTCAATGGCAAACCGGTCACCAACCAATGGCTGAGGATTTTACATAACACTAACAATTGCGGCGGCACCGACGACAACAGCATCTGTTCCAATGAACCATCTTCGTAATCGTGTCGGAATAAAAGATCTAAAGACAACAGAGATGCCAACAAAGCTGCCACCCACAAAACGCCGGGTGCCATTTCACTGAGTTTTTCGAGATCCGGCGTCACTCCTATAGGAAACAGTGAAACGACAATCAGAAAAAAGAACAGGGGGTTTGCTAAATCGGCGCGTCGGCGATTTGCCAGACTGAGCTCACGGCGCATCATCTGTGCTAGTGCCAACATCATAAGGGTGCCCCTATCAGCAACTCGCGTACGGCTGTGTGTGTCAGGCCATGATGACTTGTCATGACCACGGTACCGCCAGACTCAGCAAAGGCTTCAATACGCCGCTCCAGCTGACGCACGGCATTCACATCCAGTGCGGTAAAAGGTTCATCAAGTAACCATAATTTTATCGACGGCATATCCAGATAAAGTCTGGCTAATGAGACCCTGCGTTGCTGCCCCGCGGACAAGCTGCCAGCAGGGACATCTTCATAACCCCTTAAACCGACGGTATCCAGTGCTTGCCAGATCGCTTCTGAGGGTAAGTTCTGATTGTGCAGGGCAACGGCAAAAGCCAGGTTTTCCAGAGGGGTTTGCTGCAAGGTGACGGCTGGTCGATGCGCCAGGTACCAGAAACCGTGACCATCAAGCTTTTCGCCTTGCTCGCTAAGCGAATCATGCCACTTCAACTGGCCTTCAACGACCCAACTCAATCCCACCAGGCGGCGCAATAAGGTTGTTTTTCCTGCCCCATTCGGCCCCTTAACATGCAGTATCTCGCCTGCTTGGAGGGAAAAATCGAGATGATTAAACAGAACCCGTTCGTCTCTTTCACAGTACAGATTTTCAGCACGCAACAGCTCTGTCATAACACCTTCCACATCGATAACCGGGGCATTATAACGACACCTGCAGTGCCATCGGTAACCTTTACCAAAGCCTGAAATTTCAAGGAATTAGGACTTTGGCCGATAAATGATTAAGATCAATGAACGGGTTAAAAACAGGCCAATGTCCATGGCAAATGAAGGCATCCGACTTCCCAGTGACACAACCGTCGCCAGCCAGAAGGTAAAGCGCGGTCACGGCCTGCCCGAAACCAAGGCTTTGCCTACAAAAACCGAACCACTTCCTCCGCCTTCACCGCTGTTGACCGTCGTTCTGCAATCGACACCACTGTTGGAAGGCAAGCGTCAATCCCTGTACGAACTCGTATTGCAGAATGACCCTAAAAGTGAACCGCCGATTCGATTACCGTCAGATACACACATAAAGCCCGGCACATCGCTGCTACTAGAGTTGGATGACAATGGGCAGTACCGTCCAATCGAGAAACCGAACGTCGAGCAATTGCAGCGGCTGGTGCAGTTAGAGCTTGAATTTTGGCGAGCCCATCTTTTACCCAAAACTGACAGTCGAAGCTTCCCTGACTTGCCTTCGACAGACACTCTGCGGCAACTCAGCCAAAACCACCCGACACTGAAACCCTTAATACAATGGCTGACGCAGCGACCGGACATTGTCACAAAACCGCTTATCCACCAATGGTTCAAGGAAATTGCGCCACTCAGCCCCTGGCGGGCGTGGGCGCCCATGGTCAGCGCAACCGCCGGCAAGGCGCCACCACCCACAGAGATGGGTCAGCCAATGGGCAGTGCACCGCCCACTGAGAACGTCACGGCTCAAAAGCTGAGTGCACTCATCGTGCCCGATCCAAGATTGACTCAAGCTATCGGCTTACAACCGACAATAGGCTCTACACCGAAGCAAGTTCAGACGGCAGTGGACCAGTTGATCTCTTCTTTAATGGGTCGCGCGCCTGGCACCACAACTCAACAAGCACCCACCAACACTTTGCAAACCAATACGCCGCTATCGCCTAGCTCCAATTCACAGAGCGAGCCGACCCGACCAAGTCTGAACTTTATGGGTCAGATCTTTCGCCTGTCAGCAGATGCCCCAACTGTCACCAGCAAAGACCTGCACCACCAATACACCGCCGTCCGCCTAGCCAATCATGCCACGCCTGCCTCTTTGGCGAAGCCGACAGTGAAAACATCAGGTACGGACACGCCTCAAAACCCAGCAGCGGGTCCAGTGCGACTTCAAGCAGCCAGCAACCTGTTAACTACGGCAGAGCAAAGAAATCTTATTCCGGTGTTAATCCCATCAAGTGCAGCCCTAAAAAATACCAGCCAAACGTTACCACCAGGACTGCCAAACTCGTCGACGTTATTCGTGAATAGTCAGCAGCTGTCAGCGCAATTACAGCAAAGCAAAACCACTGTGTCGGCTGATCAAGCGCCGAAAATCAACTGGCAACACCAACCGCTGATTGCCCCTGGGTATTCGACGGACCGCGGTCAAAATATTCCTCTGGAAATCAAACTCGGCCAATGGCTGAACGCACTGCAAGGTGAAATTGCTGCCTCTCCGGCACATTTGCAACATCAACTTAAATACCGAGCCAGTGAACTTCTGAAACAGATTGCCGAAGGCCAGATCAACATCACAGCACACGGGCCAGGCAGTTCCGCTCAGTCCACAAAAAACAGAACCGAAGAACCCGCATTGCATGCGTTACAGGCTTGGTTAGAAGCCACGCAGGCTCGACTGCAGCACGCCGCCGTGCAAACCACGACGATGCAATGGAACGCACCAGACACACCGATTCAACAAATGCACCTGCCCCTGATCTGGCTCGGCTTAACCAGCTGGGCTGACATTGAGTGGTGGCAAGAGAAACCCAACAAGAAAAAAGACAATGACAAAGAAGCCGCTTTTGGTCGCCGTTGGCGGATGAAAATCTACTTGACCTTAGCACCTTTGGCACCGATCTGCGCAGACATAGATTGGTCTGCCGACGCAACACAAATAACCTTTTGGAGTGAAGACCGCTCAACACTGAATCATCTGAGCCAACTCATGCCCATGCTTCATCGCTGGACAGATGGTTTAGGCGAAAAAAGTCTTGCTACTCGGCACGGTATGCCCAAAAGAGCGGCAGAACGCAAAGCCGACCAAACCGAACAACACCTGGTGGACATTCGCACATGAACCAAACACAAACCAAAGCCGCAACGTTAAAATACAAAGGACGAAAAACACCTATCGTCTCAGCATTGGGGGAAAACGAACAAGCGGCGGCCATGTTGGCATTAGCCAAACAACACAATGTACCGGTTTACGAAGATGAAGATCTGGTGAACATTCTTTCGCAACTTAATGTTGGCGAGGCAATTCCCAGCCAGCTTTATGAGTGGGTCGCCAGCGTGTTAGCGTTCGCCTTCTTTGCACGCAACGAAGTACCAGATGGTTTTTCACCCACAGCGACGCGCTCTGCTTATGATCGAGTACGCAAGACTTACGAAGGCGACTAACAAACAAGGTTTGCCGATTTGAATACCGCGGTTGGAAACAGATTAATTGCCAATATTTATGACACGATGTATGGTTTTGCCACAATCAACTTTGACTGTCTACTGGAAACAGTTTTTACGTCTAACACGAAGTGCAGCGCCGTAATAGCGTTTCCATTAGCTCCCTTCGTGCGCGTCATTAAGTCACTTCAGCGCTAATAGTTCGAAGGAAGAGCGAGGCGTGTGTTGCAGGTAATATGGCTTTACAAACTGAGGGCTTGCAGATATGCCCTAGGCGAACCACGAAAACCCTGGTAACCAGCCTGGAACAAAATTTAAAGCGGATGAAACTGAATTATGTCGATTTTTATTATCAGCACTGCCCAGAGGACAACCCGCCAACTAAGTAAACAGCCACCACCCTCTATAACCTCGTCCGGCAAAGCAAAGCATTGCATGTGAATATTTCCTGTTACACAAAAGCACCCTGCACCCGTACCCGACTGCCCAAGGCACCAGGAATAACATCGATTCGCTGCTGCATCTGCTCCTTCAGTTCGGTGACATGACTGATGATGCCAATGGTGCGGCCTGTTGCTCGCAAGTCAATAAGGGTTTGAATAGCCAAGTCGAGACTTTCAGTGTCCAAACTGCCAAAGCCTTCGTCAATAAACAGCGTATCTAACTTGATGCCGCCTGAATAACTCTGCACAACATCACTCAAACCCAGAGCGAGTGATAACGCAGCCATAAAACTTTCACCACCAGACAAGGTATTCGCAGCCCGTCGTCGACCGGAATAAGCATCCTCCACTTCCAACTCCAGGCCGGAGGCTTTATTGCCTTTGGATTTATCAATTTTTCGCTTTAGTGTGTATCGTCCTTTGCTCATCAGCTGCAAACGTTGACTGGCTTCATTGAGTACATCATCCAACAGCACACTGAGGACAAATCGCTGTAACGACACACGCATTCCGTTTTTACCTGAGGCGACTTCTTCAAGCGTTCCATAAATGGCGTAACGTTGTTGAATATCCGCTTCCTCTTTGACAACTTGCGCCAACTGATCGGCTGCTTTACGCAGCAATATGTATCGTGCACTGACGTTGTCGTTCTGCGTCTTTTGATCCCGCATTTGAACTTTCAATTTTTGCACCTGTTCTGCCAATGCGTTCAGATCCGGTTTTTCAATGCCGGCCAACTCGGTCTCAAGTGCATTTTGTTGGCCGTTGAGTGAAGCCGATGTTTGATTGTACGCTTTCAGTTGCTCGGCTATCTTGGTTTGCTCGCCTTCATCTATGAGTGCTTTGGTAAAGTTGGCCTCGTCGGTAAAACCATTACGACGAAGCGTGTCAGTAAACGCTTGCTTCGCACTGTCCACTTCGAGCTGTAAGTTTGCTAACCGTTGTTCACTGTTTACCAACAAACTGCGCAGAGCACTGGATTGTTCGTTCAATCTATTAATGTCATTCTGTGCAGCGGCAAATACAGAATCTATCTGATCAATGTTTTGTTCGCGGGTACGGATTTCCAAATCCAGTGCAGTGGCATCGCGCTGCGCTTTGGGCACCTGGTTTTCCATCTGTGTTAATTCGGCCACCGCATTCGCTACCAGCTGCTGGCTTTGTTCGAAATCTGCATTGGCTTGTGCGAGCAGCTCATCCAACTTCACGGATTCCTGCTCAAGCGAATTCAATTTTGCGCTTTCTTGTTTGGCCAGAACGAGGTCCTGCTCCAATTGCTTTATCTGGTGTTGACACTGTTGCCATTGTTGCCGAAACCACTCTATACCGTTGTCCGCCAGCACGCCGAGTTCGGCGGTTTGATGATCGATGTCATTGGTCAACACCGTCAATTTTTGCAACAGCTCATCCACTGCCTTCTGGCTTTGCAACGATTTACTCAACAGGTTCCGAGCCGATTCACGAGCTGAATCCACCTGTGCCTTCGTGATAAGCTCGATATCCCGTTGATGGGCGGGGTTTGGATGTTCCATACTCCCGCAGACCAAACAGGGTTGGCCCTGTTGCAACTGCGAAGCCAGTTCCGCAGCTTGCCCCTGATGCCAGGTCATTTCCAGCGTTAACGCCTGATGTTCAGCCTGATCAGCGGCCTGTTGACGATCCGTTGCTTGCTGTTTTTGTTTTTTCAGAAGCGCGGTCAACTCCTGGTGATCTTTTCGCAATTGATCGATTTTACCCCTCTGCTCGCCCTGTTTTTTGAAGATTTCCAGGTCCACTTTCAATTGTGGCAAAATCTGAGTATTTTCCTGAATGGACAATATTCGTGCTTGAGTCTCTTTGTAGGTTTGCGAATTTTTAACTTTCTTTTCTTGGAGTTGTGTTAATTGCTTTTTGCAGTTCTCGTTGGCGAGCCGACACTGTCGCTCACTATCAACACAACGGGACCATTGCTGTAACAGACTCTTTTTTGTGTGCCATTCATGTAATTCTTTTTTCAAAGCATCGAGCGTTTGCCATTGGCTGCGTGCTTGATCAAACCGCTGCTGAGCTGTTTTTATTTCGGCGGCCAGCTGCTGCTCTTTCAATACCAAAGCTTGTTGACTTTGTTGTTCGGTGGTAAATGTTGCTGTCGATTTTAACCAGGCCTGATGCAAGGGAAGCACCTTAGAGGCTTTTTGCGCAGCTTGCAGAAATTGCTGTAACTGATCCATCACCGGGCGTTTCGCCTGGTGTTCACTGATCTGTTCCTGCAGTTGAGCTTGCAGATCAAAACGTTTCTGCACACTCTGCGCGTTGTCGTATACTTTGGTTGCTGTGTTGTACTGCGCTTCAACGTTCTTCAGCTGCTGTTCTTTTTCGCTTAATTCAACCCGGGCTGTCTCCAATTCCGTTTGCAGTGTGTCTCGATCTGCAACAGCAGCCATATCCAGAATACCCACCACGCGGTCATGCAAACTGTTGCGTTGTGCGCGTATCTGTGCAGAAGCTTCTTTCAATTTGTCTTCGATTTTTTTGTATATCTGAGTCTGGAACAACTGACTGAAAATCTGCTCTCGCTCACCTGAATCCGCCAGCAACAGTTCCCGAAACTGTCCCTGCGGCAATACCATAACTTGACGAAACTGTTTGGCGCTGAGACCGGTCAGTTCGGTTACCCACTGGGTTACTTCGGTGACACCTTTTAGCGGCAGGCGTTCCGCTTGGTTTTCGTCAAACTCACCTTGGCAATCCACCACCGACATCCGGAATGCTTCAGCACTGGTTTTACGTTCAGTGACACCTTCGCCACGAAGTTTGGCTACTTCCTGAGTTGGTTTACGTCGAATCCGATAGCAGGAATCGGCCAACTGAAAATCAAATACTACTTCGGTTTCCAGTTTTTCATCCGCTTGCTGGCAGCGCATGGCGGCAGGGTCACGTTCATTCCCGGTCGACTCACCATACAGTGCAAAACTAATAGCATCTAAAAGCGAACTTTTACCGGCACCAGTAGGTCCGTTGATTAAAAACAAGGGGTTTTCACCCAGCGCGAGGAAATTTACCTGTTCGGTTTTCGCAAAGGGTCCAAAGGCTTTCAGAGTTAATGCAATGGGTTTCATTGACGGGCCTCCGAACGGTGAATAGCCTTAATGATCTCTGTTATGGCCTGTGTTTGCTCGTCCGTCATGGGTTGGTTGTGACTCTGGTTGAAGAAGTCCGCAAACATATCCAGTTCGCTGCGCTTCAATTGCTCGCGGGCCAATTCCGCGGATTGGTTGGCCCCAGCCATGCCCGGCTTTTCCAGGTGCAATAAATTCGGGTAGAAATAACGCAATTTGCCAACAGCGTCGAGAATCGCCGTGGTATCGGTCAGCCGGATCAGCAAATAGTCTTCGCTGTTCTCGTCGGTTTTAGCCTGCTCCAGAATGTGCGCAAATGCGCCCTCGATAATTCGCATGTCGCGACGCGGTTGCAGATGAATTTTCTCAATCACCGGTGGCATGGGTGCCAGCCCATCATCGATATCCACCAGCGTCACACCTTTCTGCTGTGTCACTTCTGAAAAACTGTACTTCAACAATGAGCCGGAATAACGAATGTGTTGCTCACCCCGATACTGCGGTGCGTGCAGGTGACCTAACGCCACATAATCAAAGACCCGCATAGGTTCCCATGCGACGGAGTCTGCCCCACCGATGGACAGCGGTCGCTCCGATTCACTGGCCTCACTGCCGCTGACAAAACAATGACTGAGCAGAATATTCCGTTTACTGGTATCCAGTGTGTCGGTGATCTGAGTCACAAGCCAGCTGTGGGCTTCATCGAAGGTCTGTACGTCTGTATCGAAACGGTACCTCACCTCTTCCGGAGAGCAATAAGGAATGCCATAGAAACGCAACTGTTCTTGACCCACTGTGAGATCCAGCGGTTTTTTGAAGTTATCCAGATGACTGAGAATGTACAGGCCTGAAGCCTGCAACAGATCAGCACCGAAGCCCAACCGCTCAGCACCATCGTGATTACCACTGATCATCACCACCGGTACGTTCATGTCTATACATAGCGTTCGTAAAATTGCGTTCAGCAAGCTGACGGCATCCGCCGGTGGCACACTGCGATCGTAAATATCACCTGCAATCACCACCACGTCTACCTGCTGTTCACGCACCACCGTAATGAGTTGTTCCAGCACATAACGCTGGTCTTCCAGCAAACTAACGTTATGAAATTGTCGGCCTAGGTGCCAATCGGACGTGTGAAGAAGGCGCATGTCGTTCCCGTGTTGAAGGTAATGTAGCGAATACAGTTAACCCAGAATGATACCGGAGAGCGCCTGCAAACGGGAGCTATGATGGGAAAAGGATCAGGACCACCTTTCGGCAGTCCTGACAGCGTGGGAATTCAATGGTTAAAATACCCAGTCCAGATCAACTTCGACCACAGTGGGGTATGCGCCATATTCGTAATCGAGCGAATGCTCTTTCACCACTGGCAACAGGGCGGAGACATTTACCGACAGATTATCCGACGCGTTATAACTGAGTGATGAATTCAGCAACACAGAACCGTCATCCAGACTCGCACTGACACCACCGCTGAGCTGAGTCACTATATTCAATGGGTAACTCGCCTGAGCACTGCCGTACCACTGCCCGGTCGGGACCACAGCCCCAAGCTGGTAAAACGATTGACTCATGGCGGTAGTATTATCACCACCTAAGCCGTTGTAATGCAGCTCGGCCATCACATACAGATCATCGAAGAAGGTATAGTCCATACCCAGAGTCGCGCGCACATCGGCGTCTTCGGTGTCGGTCAATACCGCGGTTTCCTGCCAGAACCCAACGGCGCCAAAACCGGTACTAGTGCCGAGCGAGCCGATCCAATGATCATCGTTAATGCGCAGTGCAATTAACTCCCAGTCACTGTTCAGCAGATACGCCTTTAACCGGGAAAATGCAACGGTGTCCTGTCCAAATACATAGCCAGCTTCCAGTTCCGACACCGCACCCAACTGCCAGGTACCTCGGAAAGCATCCACGCCGGGACGGTAACTGCGATCCGTGGCAAACACTTCTGCCGGCTGGATCACATCAATCGGCGAATAAAACCGCGCCTGACCAAAGGATATGGGTTGTCGACCCAAGGTATAGTCTCCGAACGGGCTGTACCAAGTGGCACTGAACTGATCTAGGTTCTGTTGATACTGCAAGTCAATCTGTGCGGGCAAATCATCCACCCGATACATCGCAGTCGTGGTTTCTTGATTCGCCGAGCCGGCCTGGTCCAGCTCGCTGTTCGCTGACAGGCCGTATCGTATGTTCAGCTGTGTTGTGTCGCTGGGGTAAACCAATACATTCCAAAAGGCGCTCACATTACCGTTCAGCTGATACTCTGGGCTCTGCATCTCCGCTGGCAAACCCGATACCGTTGGGTGTGTATATGCAGTGAAGGTGGCCGACAAGTCGGCCGATTGTTCTAAGTCAAAGGCCTGTACACCACCGGCAAACAACACCAGCAGAGTCAGGGATTTCAGCTCAGTCTTCACGGCGCTCATCCTTAATGACACGACCATCTTCGATGTGAATCAAACGACTGGCGCGCTCCATGATTTTCGGATCGTGGGTGGAAAACACAAAGGTCATGCCTTCATGCCGGTTCAAGTCATGCATCATATCGAGCAAGTCCATACCGGTTTGCGAATCTAGGTTAGCGGTTGGTTCGTCTGCCAAAATGATATCGGGCTGACTCACCATGGCACGAGCGACGGCAACTCGTTGTTGCTGACCGCCGGAGAGCTGATTGGGCAGCCGTGTTTCGCGACCTTCCAAGCCAACCTCGGCTAACATCTTATAGACGCGCTCTTTGCGCTCAGCGGCTGGAATTCCCTGCAGCAACATAATGTATTCGCAGTTTTCAGCGGCACTGAGTACCGGGATCAGGTTATAAGCCTGAAAAATAAAGCCGATATGATCGCGGCGGAAATCCGACAACTCGGATCCACTCATCTCGGAAATTTCCTTGTCACTCAGCAAAACTTTGCCTGAGTTGGGAATATCCAACCCACCAATCAACTGCAACAGTGTTGATTTCCCGGAACCGGAAGGTCCGACAATGGCGGTAAATTCACCCGGTTCAATAACAATGTTAACGTCATCCAGGGCTTTAACGAGTGTGTCCCCTGCGCCGTAGTGGCGGCTCAAATTCCGTGTTTCGATAACTGGTTTCATGGTGAATCTCCTATAAACTTTTATGCAAGGCGGTCGCAGGGATGATGCGGGATGCGTGAATGGCCGGGTAAACACAGGCCACCATCGTCATAACAAATACAGCGAAAGGTAAATCGGTAAACTGCAGCATGCGTAATTCCGGACGTAGAACTTCCGCTAAGGCGACACCGGAAAATTCCATACTGCCATAATCGATACCCACATTACCGATAATCACGGTAATCAGCGCACCCAAAGCTGCACCGATAATCAATGACCCGATACACATGACCAACCCTTCCACGAGGATCAGCGTCAACACGCTCATTCGACGGGTACCAATGGCAATAATGACGCCGAACTCATACGTACGCTCGTAGATGGACATGAACATGGCATTGATCACGCCGAGAATGGCGACGACAAACAAAATGCCACCCACAATGAACATGCTGAAATCGAACATCGAAATGATGGACGCAAGGTCCGCCATGAGTGATGTCCAACCTTCCGCAACGGTGGTGTCCGTGGACAGATTTTTCCAAACCGGCAACGATTCATCGCCCGACAAACCTTCATCAACAAAGTTAAATGCGATTTCATGAACATTGTCGCCAATGCCCATCATTTCCTGCGCTTTCGCCAACTGAATGAACACCAAACCCTTATCAAAAAAATTAGAGTTCATGTGGAAAATACCGCTCACTCTGAACAGCCGCTGGTCAATCTCGTCACTGTCATAGTTGTTCAATGACACGACTAAGCGGTCACCCAGATCCACCTCAAGCAAATCGGCCAGTGCTTTACCAATAAGAATCTGACTGTCCGAACCTTCGTTGTTCAGATACTCACCATCTACAATGCTCAGCTTCAATTTTGACACCGATGCTTCCAGATCCGCATCGATGCCCACCACCTGCACGGCCAGGTTATTGGCGGTACTCGACACCATGCCAAAGTCCAATGCTCTTGGGCTGTAACTGGCAATCATGTCTTCGCTTTGCAGCGCAGCTATATGCCCAGCAACATCGTCTATCTGTTTTTCACCATCGCGTTCAGCCAGGTATTCCACATGATGGATCTGCCCATCGCCAGGGTACAACCGCGTCGCAGAGCGGATCATCACATCGGCCATCGCTTTCATATAGCCGTCTGTGAAAATCAGAATCGCCAGGGTCATGCTGATCAACAGCATGGTTAAAAACGTTCGGCGTTTATTGCGTAAGATATTCCGCAACGCCAGCTTCCATGTGAGTCCCATCTTACAAACTCCTCATTGCTTTAATCGGCACGATGCGAGCAGCACGCAACGCCGGAAATATCGAAATGAACGCCGCTGAACCAAGCACAATCAGCGCCGGCTCCAGGAACACACTCACATTCCATAGCCCCCGCATATGCGACATTATCACACCCGAGACTTCCATCGGGTTGGGTAAGGCAAAGCCCACACTGGCCACGTAATAATTAAACGGCATCACCAAAATGAAGCCGGCCAAACAACTGATACCGGCGAGTAACATTGTTTCAATCACGATCAGCGCGAACAGCCGTCGCGGTGAAGTGCCTATCGCTTTTAATACGCCAAACTCACCGGTGCGCTCCATAACCGACATCAACACAGTATTCAGCACGCCAATGCAAACTAGGAAAATGATGATGTAATAGGCTACGTAACCCCCATCAATATCAGCCTTCATGGTGCGGTAAAATTCATCGGCAACGACCTGCCAGCTCACAGCTTCCAGCCTCTTCTGATCCACCAGCCATTGGTCCAACTCAGTGGCAAGCGCTGTGCTCTCTTTATAGTTTTCGGTCAGTACCGCCCAATAATGCGATTGTCCGGGCATGACAAAGAAATCCTGTGCGGCGGCTAACGGCATATATACATCGCGAGCTTCTTGCCCGTCTTTGGTGCCGATAATCCCGACAACCATGTACAGATCGTTTGCGATAGAGCCGTCGGCACCCTGAGAAATCAGAATGATCTCATCGCCGATCGTCACTTGCAGTTGCTGCGCCACCGATGCTCCGATCATCACTTCGTAATAGTCGTCTACATCGGGCTGGGCATTAAAGTAGCGGCCCTGTTTTACCTTCTCTTTCAGGAAAGTCATGTCGGCTTCTTTGTCGACATCGATCCCCAGAACCCGAACCGGGAAGCTCTTGCTTTCGCCATACGCCAACGCACTGCTGACAATACGTGACGTTGCCTGAGTTACACCGGGCTGCGCCATCAATTGTTGGTAAAATTCATCGGTCGCTGGCACGGCAGCGTACAATGTGGGCTTGTCCTGATAACCCACCTCACTGATCTGTGCGTGACCGGTGGAATCTTTGGTGAAAAACTTGATCACCTGCTCGTAACTGCCGAACTGGACTGAAAAAGACAACACCAATAGAAAGTAGCCGCCGAACATACTCAGCATAGTGAGCAGTGTTCGCCGTTTGTTCCGCAGAATGTTGCGGAACGCGAGTTTCAGCATCAACATTTTGATGGCTCCTTAGCGTGTCTTTTTCAGATTCTGCAGCGAGAAAAAGTCTTCATCGATATCGACATCAAAATCCATGCTTTCATAGATGACGCGGGTACGGTTTTCCGGTTTGTTCAGCGGTCGCAATTCCATCACGGTCGGCAACGTCACCTCACCAAAGGTTTTAATATCACTGAAGATCATTTCGCGCATGGCAGAACCGTCTTCATCAAAATAAACCTGCTTCAACGGCATCAAATTGGTTTTATCGATAATGATCTGCATCGCACCCCATACGGTAACCGTGTCTGGTTTTGCGACCAGGTCCAGAGTGTATAATGTGTCATCTTCGCTGAGCGTGACATCAAACTCATCCACCCACGAGCCTTCGCGCATCAGGTCGTCGTTCGTAAAATCCGACCCCATCCAGCTTCCCATCATCATGGACGGCGGCACTTTGATAACTTTGCGGATCTTCGGCAGGTAATTCCACATATCATTCTCACGTTTTAATGTTGACACCCCCCGTTCCTTTTTCGGTTCTAACACCCTAACCAATGAGTAATCCAACCCGATGGACCAGGATTCCATCGACATGGAACGTTCAAAGTCCGGGGTCACAATCTCCATGGTCATGACCGCGTGTGAGTTTTCCTGCTGATAGAGGTTGTCGACCCGCTCCAGCAGCTCAATGGCCTTTGGGTCCGAGGCTGCCATCACGGTGCTAGCGAGTAGTCCTGCCAATAGAGTTATAAGGGTTATCTGTTGCTTCACGGTATTCTCCTTGTTGAAGTCACTGGTATGGGTGGAACTCTAACAAGGCCGCTGGCTTTAGGTAAGGAAAGGGGCAAATGTCATGACAAGTGTCATTGACGGCACGATCGACGACTTGGATCAAATGAGAATGATTTTGGTTTCAAGGGTTCGGCCATGCACGGACCGCGCAGATACACCAATTCTGAGTAATGTACATCACCACATTTGGGTCAGATCGGTAGATGAGCAAGATGTTAGTTGCAGGGAATGGCGAGCCCTTCTCAAAACCCACAACAATGCTCAGTCGTCGATTTGAAGGACACAATGGGCGGGGCTGCAATTGCAACTCTGTTTGTTAAGCCCTTTGCCCAGACAATGAATATTACCTGCAGAACTTGCCTCAATTTTTGCGCAATTCTGCGTTGGCTGAGGTAGATAACAATTATCCAGAAACGCCCTTGTTCAAAAAAAACGTCATCACGAAACCTACGCAGAGTAAAACGCGTACCGCCAACCGAAGCCATAAATAAAGGAGACCATTATTCAGTTCAAAATTGCGTCGAACAATCGGCGCACAGACCAAATAACAAAAACTGGTAATGGACAGGAAAACACCGAGCAAACCGATCCCCTGATAAGTCGTCACCACATAACGACCCCTCATGCGGATAGTTCCATTAAGTGTCCTGAGTCAGGAGTTCGAATAGTTTCAGAGCTAATGGGAAGCGCTAGTACAAGGCGCTCTTTGTAGAGAATATCGAGATCTTTTCAAGAAGAGCAACGACGTAATAGTGTTTTCCATTAGCTCCCTTCGGGCGCGACATTCAAGCTCTCTAGCGTCGTTCTGTCTCTTGCCAATGGAATACATTGACTGCGAGACACGCCTAGCTATAAAGCTTGATTGGCACGCTGAATTCATGCGAACTTCTAACTCAGGACACTAATGCAAACCAAATCGTACACGCCACCACGACGAGACTGATAACCAATGTAAAAATAAGAGTAGATTCTTTTTGGTTTAATCAATTTAATACTCAATCTATGCCCCCGAAATATCCAAGTGACACGAAAATCTCAGCAAATCCACGAGTTTGCCATTCAACTCGGCCGCCGCAAGTTGCGTGTCTCTATGGCTAAAACCGACTTTCGTTAACACGCATTGAGAACCAACATTGTCAGCGGTGGTATAGGACTCCAGCTCAGTCAGCTGCTTTGATTTAGCGTTGGCAACCAATAAACGCAAGCCTGCACCGGCATAACCGCGACCTGTAAAACCCGCGCCAATGCGGTAGCCCACTTCTGCTTTTTGCGTAGTGATGTTGGTGAGATTAAAACGGCCGATCAACTCACAGCCACAATACGCCAGATACATCTGATAGTTCGTACCATTGTTTATTTCACCAATCTGCTGATCAACCAATTCGAGAAGGGTCGAAGCAGACTGATAGGCTATCGGCCGTGGTGGCACCCATTGTTCGAAGTAAGCTGCGTTGTCGCTTTCAAAACGATAAAGCTCATCGATGCAATGGCTGGCAAGAGGAACGAGTTTCACCGTAAGAGTCATCGCGGTTTTATGGCGTCCAGTATGAGTGACGTAAAACCCAGACCATCTTTACTGTTACGATGATCCGACAGTAACGAGCGATAAATCGGGCCGGTTTGATAATCCCATTGGTGGTAGTGAAAACGTCCACGTTCATCGCAGTATTCCAACAGGTCTACCTGAAAACCCACCGCTTTAAAAACCTCGCTAAACGTCTGGTGGTTGTAGACCACCTTATGGTCAGCCGCTGGGTGATCAGCCGGACCGGGACCACCAACCTGCACCAAGCTTTGATATTCCGCATCGGGGAAGTAACCATCCGGTACCGCGACCCGCAATAGTCCACCAGGGCTCAGTGCATCATAACAATAGCGCGCGGCTTGAATGCCCTGCTCTACCGTAAGATGTTCCCACACATGTTCACACAAGAATTGATCAGCTTTGCGCTCCGAAAAACTGGTTACCCAGTCCGTTTCGCAGAGTAGATCCAATGATTCTTTGCCGGTTGCCAACCAACCGTCATAGCTCTGCTCCCCGGCGCCGATGATAATATTGAGTGGCGAATATTGTGATAAAACGTTTGGTTTAATCATTTAATCAGCGTCCTGTACCATTCGGTAAAGCCATACTGTTCATAAAAAGCAAAGGCGGTTACATTGCCGCTGGCCACATGCAGCTGAATGGGCAAACCTTGTGCCCGTTCAGCCACCGTGTCCAATAAACGCGTCGCCAAGCCCCGGCGGCGTTCGTCTTCCATCACGTAGAGTTTCTTTACCAGACAAGCGTCAGGGTCCAGTCGGTACAGACAAAACGCAACCACCAAACCGGCATCGATCACACCAACGGCTTCACAGCCATCGCTCAGCCAATTTTTCATCCGGATATCCAATTGCACCAATGTTTTGTCGTTGTCACCTCCCTCTTCCAGCATGAGTTTTTGATCGAGCACGGCCAGTTGCATGGCGTGGCTGAAGTCTAAATTTTGAATTGTGTGCATTGGGAAACCTGGTAAAAAAGAGAGAAATGACTTTAACCTAACGCTAATCCGTCAGTAGGAACTGCAAATCTTAAAATACGCAATAGTTCAGCCTACTGCTCCAACCCAACATAATGCGCTATTTCAAACATATCTGGTCGCCCTTCTTCGTTACCGAAGTAACAGACGTCGGAATACTTGCCGTCTTCTAAAATTCCGACCACAAAGTCACATTTGTGCTTTTTCGCAAATGTGTAAAAGGTGTTCAATGGTTCTTTGAGTTTCTGGGTTTTCGATACCGTAAATTCAATACCAATGTCCATGTCGCGGTGCCCGACTGGGGGTTCATCGGCTTCGTCGTCACGGTAAATGATGGTAACCGTGGTTTTCGGTTCGGCCCAGCCTTGAATGTCGGCAAGCAACTCGGTGGCGATTTCCGTTAAATCATCGTGTTCGGCAAAGATATACAGATTCATATAAGGTCACTGATTGGATTTTTGCGAAGCATAGCATAGCGACCATGAAAGTCATGATCGCTATTTATTAGCGGGTATTACCATCAGGCTGTGTAGTCCGGGTTGTCCTTCTGGTGTTCCGGCATGGCAGCACGCACGGCATCGTGTGTCAGGCAGTGATCGTAAATACGGCTGATGGTCGGGTAGCGCCGCAAGTCCACGCTAAAACGCTTCGCGTTCCAAACCTGAGGCACCAGATAGACGTCTGCCATGGTCAGTTTACTGCCAAAACTATAGCCTTCGGAATACTGCTTCAACATCGGCTCCAAGGCGCCAAACCCAAGCATGATCCAATCTCGGTACCAGTCATCACATTGTTCCTGACTGGCACCGAAGTCCGCTTTCAGCTTTTTCAATACACTGAGATTGTTTAACGGGTGAATATCGCAGGCTATGGCGTTCACCATCTGCCGGACGATACCCCGTTCCTTAATGGTGCCAGGTAACAGTTTCGGATGCGGGTACTGTTCATCGAGATATTCGAGAATCGCCGTGCTTTGCCCTAGTTTGACATCGCCATCCACAATAAACGGGATGCGCCCCTGCGGGTTTAACGCCAGATAGGCCGGTGAAAACTGCTCGTCTTCACCGGGCTTAATGTTGATAAACTTGCTTTCGTACTGCAGCTCTTTCAGGTTCAGCGCAATTCGTACTCGAAAAGCCGCTGATGAACGAAAGTAGGTAAAGAGTTGCATTGGTTATCCTTTCGGTTGATCGGTCAAGTATCCAGTTTCGTGACCACCTGATCGATGGCGCCGAAAATGGAGTGTCCTTGAGGGTCGAACATTTCGATCCGTATCCGGTCGCCAAAATCCATGAACGCGGTTTTGGGTGATCCCTGATAGATGGTTTCAATCATCCGAACCTCAGCAATACAACTATAGCCCACTCCGCCCTCTTTCACAGGTTTCGCTGGTTCGCCATCCGTTTTGTTCGACACGGTACCCGAACCGATGATCGCCCCGGCACCGAGTTTCCGGGTTTTCGCCGCGTGCGCCACTAGGGTGGCAAAGTTAAACGTCATGTCGATACCGGCATTGGGTTCACCAAACTGCTCCTCGTTCAGGTGCGACACTAATGGCAAATGGACTTTGGTATCTTCCCAGTAATCGCCCAACTCATCGGGCGTAACACATACCGGGCTGAACGCACTGGACGGTTTGGATTGAAAAAAACCAAAACCCTTGGCCAGTTCTGGTGGAATCAGGCCGCGCAGGGACACATCGTTGACCAGGGCAATCAATTTAATATGACCAGCGGCCTGTTCTGGCGTTGTGCCCATCGGCACATCATCGGTCATCACGACCAACTCGGCTTCAAAATCGACGCCCCAACCTTCGGTTTGGGGAAACTGGATAGGGTCTTTTGGGCCCAAAAACGTATCTGAACCGCCCTGATACATCAGCGGGTCCGTCCAGAACGATTCCGGAATTTCCGCACCACGCGCTTTGCGCACCAACTCTACGTGGTTAACATAAGCAGAACCATCTGCCCATTGGTAGGCGCGCGGTAATGGCGATGCGCACAGGGATTCATCGAAGGGTTGCGAATCGATTTTGTCTTCGTTCAGTTTTGCATAGCGTTTGGCCAGTAATGGCTGAGTGGTGTCCCAATCATCCAACGCGGCTTGCAGGGTTGGCGCAATATCTGTCGCATCCGCCATACGCGTAAGCGCCTGATTCACTACCACCAATTTGCCATCACGCTTGTATTTCAGGGAAGCAAGTTTCATAGAATTCCTTAACAGACTTCAGATTCAGTTTTTGGGATTGGTTTAAGCGCCTGGAAACTCACCGTCACCGTGCAACCAAGCGGCATGTTTGGGTGCCCGTTTGGTTCGCGACCATTCTTCCAGCATAGCCGGAGCTACGCGTTTCAACTCGGCCAACATGCCGGGTTTGGCGGTATTCGCCGCCAGTTCCAAGCGGTGGCCGTTAGGGTCGAAGAAATAAATGGATTTAAAAATGGTGTGCTCGGTCGGTCCGATCACGTCAATCCCGGCAGCGGTCAGACTTTCTTTCGCGGCTAAAAGTGCCTCCATACTGTCCACTTTAAAAGCGATGTGCTGAACCCAAGCTGGCGTGTTTTCGTCACGCCCCATTTGTGGTGAATTGGGAACTTCGAAAAACGCCAGCACGTTGCCGTTGCCAGCATCCAGAAATACATGCATGTATGGATCCGGTGCTTTGGTAGACGGCACTTCGTTTTCCGCAATCGCTAACTGAAATTCCATGTTTAAATGTTTTTGATAAAACGCGACCGTTTCGGCCGCGTCCTTACATCGGTACGCCACATGGTGAACACCTTGCAGTGAAAATCCGTTATCCATAAATCACCCCTGCGCTCAGGCGCTTTGTTTGCCAACGACGCCACGGGCAATCTGATCCCGCTCGATAGATTCGAACAAGGCCTTGAAGTTACCCTCTCCAAAGCCTTCGTCCTTTTTCCGTTGAATAAATTCAAAAAAGATCGGCCCGATCTGCGTTTCCGAAAAAATCTGCAGTAACAGCCGTGGGTCGCCATCTTCCGTTGAGCCGTCCAACAAAATACCACGGGTTTTCAACTCGTCGACTGGTTCGCCATGACCGGGCAACCGCTCATCCAGCATGGCGTAATAAGAATCCGGCGGCGCGGTCATAAAAGGAACGCCACTAGCCTTCAACTTATCCCAGCAAGCCAGCAAATCGTCACACGAAAACGCGATATGCTGGATGCCTTCACCGTTATATTGCATCAGGTATTCTTCGATCTGACCACTGCCGCCGTTTTTCTCTTCATTCAACGGGATGCGAATCAAACCATCAGGGGCAGTCAACGCGCGGGAAACCAATCCGGTGTACTCACCTTTAATATCGAAATAACGGATTTCACGGAAATTGAATATTGATTCGTAAAAGTTCGCCCAATAATCCATCCGGCCGCGATACACGTTATGCGTCAAATGGTCGATAACCTTGAAGCCACAGCCCTCCGGATGGCGATCAACGCCTTCATGCCAAATAAAGTCGATATCGTAAATGCTGGTACCGTCGTTGTAGCGGTCGATCAAATACAATGGAGCGCCCCCGATCCCTTTAATGGCGGGCAGCTTTAACTCCATTGGTCCTACGGGTACGTCAATTGGTTGGGCGCCCAATTCCAGCGCCCGCTTGTAAGCGAGGTGCGAATCTCGAACGCGGAACGCCATGCCGGAAGCACAGGGACCATGCTCTTCGGTAAAATAGGCAGCGGGTGTTTTTGGCTCGTAATTGACGATAAAATTGATGTCACCCTGACGCCAGAGTGTGACGTCTTTGGAGCGGTGTTTCGCTACTTCGGTAAAACCAAGCCGGCTGAAAACATCCTCCAGTAAGCCACGTTCCGGTGCGGAAAATTCGACAAATTCAAAGCCTTCTAGGCCCATAGGGTTTTCAAATAGGTCTGCCATGTATCTCTCCGATAAGCCCTGTGATTGTGGGCATTTATTATTTTTACTGGCAAAAACATTAGTTTCATATGAAACTAAATACAATACACCGCCCATCTGACGCCTGTGGAGAAACTATGCCAGATGTAAATAAAACTGTACTGAGCTTACAAGACTTCCTGCCCTATCGCCTGTCGGTTTTGTCAAACCGGATCAGTCGTGCACTGGCAGAGCGTTATCAGGAAGAATTCAACATTACCCGTCCACAATGGCGTGTTATTGCCATCCTTGGTGAACATTCGCCCATCGCGGCCTATGAAGTCACCGAGCGTACGGCGATGGATAAAGTTGCCGTGTCTCGTGCGGTCAATGGTCTGGTGGAAAAAAAACTGGTCAAGCAACAGTCGGATGGAGCCGACAAACGGCGTTCGCAATTGAGCCTGACGGCAACCGGTAAGAAGACCTACAACGCAGTTATACCGGTGGCTCAAGCCTATGAGAACAAGTTGATGGCTCAGCTAACCGAGACAGAACAAAAACAGCTGTTGGCGCTGTTAAATAAACTTGACACTTTAGACCTGGAAGCCGATGCGGCAGAGCTATTGCTTTAGGCTGCAAGGCACTTTGGTCTATGCTGGCATAGACAGCACAACGGTTTCCCGCCGGACAATAAAAGACAACACATTTAACCGGTGTATTGTGAGCTGGAAAGCACTTGTATTCGCCGGGTAGGATGCGACATGTTAGCCATGGTGTGATTGTGGTGCGCGATGATCTGGTGCGCCGGCCATTCGGTGTCTAACGTGGTATGGGCATCGCTCAAAAAGATCAGATCAAAATCTAGACTCACCGCCGAACGTGCGGTACTGCAAACACAGAATTCGGTTTGCATTCCAGCCACGGTAACCTCGGTGACACCTTTTTCCTGTAAGGTTTCCAGCAGCGTGGTTTGGTAAAACGCATCACCTGCGGTTTTATCAATAACGCTATCATCCGCTTGCCGCATCAAACGTTCATCCAATTGCCAACCCGCTGCACCAGGCGTTAGTTCTGGGTGGGAATCGTTGCAATGACGGACAAAGATCACCGGTCCACCCGCCTGGCGAGTTTTCTGTATGGCCTGGTTAATCGCATGAATCATATTTTCAGCGTCCACACCGACGTGGGTAAGCACCCGCTGCACATCGATAACCAACAAAGCATTCATCGTTTTTATTCCTTCATTTCCAAATGATTTGAATTTTCAACCAGTCGCACGTTGAACAGTAATGATTAGCCGCCGCTTTAACGCTCCCGGCGTTAGCGTAACAACCGGGAGCGTTCAATCATTAACAACCAACCGTTTAAATGAAATGCGCCTTCAGCGGCGGGAAGCCATTAAACTCAATTGCGCTGTAGGTGGTGGTGTAAGCCCCGGTTGAAAACCAGTACATCCGGTCACCAATGGCGAGGTCCAATGGTAACTCGTACTTATAGTTTTCATAGAGGATATCGGCGCTGTCGCAGGTTGGACCGGCGATCACGGCCTCTTCACCCTCACCCGTTTTTTCGACGTAGAGTGGGTATTTAATCGCTTCATCGGTGGTTTCAATCATGCCGCCAAACTTACCAATATCGGTAAACACCCAACGGTTCAAACCGGTGCGGCTTTTCCGGCTGATCAACACCACTTCGCTGACTAGAATACCCGCGTTGCCTACCAAAGAACGCCCCGGTTCCAGAATAATTTCAGGCAACTTGCCGTCGAAATCCTCGTTCAGAAAACGGGTGATTTCATCCGCGTAGGTACGCAAGTCATTGGTACGGCTAATGTAGTTTGCTGGAAAGCCACCGCCTAAGTTCACCATTTTCAGGTTGATGCCATCTTCGTCAGCCAGACGTTCGAAAATCCATTTCACTTTCGCGATGGCCGAATCCCAGGCGCCAATATCGCGTTGCTGTGAACCCACATGGAAGGAAATGCCATAGGGCATTAAGCCCAGGTCTCTGGCGAGCAAGCACAAATCGATCGCCATGTCGGTTTGGCAGCCAAACTTTCGCGACAATGGCCAATCTGCGGTGTGAGCCCCTTCGGTCAGAATACGGACAAAAACCCGCGCTCCGGGCGCAGCCGCCGCAATGTTCCGCAAATCCGCTTCGGAGTCAGTCGCAAAAAGAGTCACGCCCTTTTCGTGAAAGTACTGTATGTCCTTTACTTTCTTAATGGTATTGCCGTAACTGACGCGTTCGCCGCCCACACCTAGCGCCAATACCTTATCCAACTCGTAGCGGGATGCCACGTCGAAATTACAGCCACGGCTGTCGAGGATTTTTAGCAAAGGTTCTGCCGGGTTTGCTTTAATGGCGTAGTAGGTTTTTGCGTACGGGAAACAGTCGATCAATTCGTCAAGCTGACGACGGAAGGTTTCTGTATCCACCACCAGACAAGGCGTTTCCAGAGTATCTGCAAAGGCCTTAATGCGCTGAAAGGTTTCGCTGTCGTAGTAGTCTTCGGGTTGGATTTGCATAGCGGTTGTGTGCTCACAAAGTGTGAAATAAGGACGCGGTTTCGCATCCGGTTAAGGCGCGAAGTATAGGGTCGGTCCGGGCATTCTGCACAAACTTTTTATTGGCAAAGGGGATTTTTTTAGACTTATTTTTTGTAATGAAAAGACTGCAGGCTTTTTTCAAAGCCAAGTCGTTCATAAAAGGCATTTAGCCCAGCCTGCGCCCCAAAGAAAACAGACGTTGGGCAATGTTGTTTGGCCCTTTCAAACAGCTCGCTACCAATACCCCGCCGTTGATAATCTGGGTGCACAAATGCTTCCGGAATGGTACTGAACAGATACCCATCACTCAGGACGCGTAAACAGCCAACCAGCCTGCCATCGTCTCTCGCCGTGATGCAGTCCGTCACCGTCAGCGCGGCTAAAACTTTCTGGCGGTCGTAATCTTTCGGCCAGACAGCGTTGGCCAACTCAATAAATTCATCTGCAAAGACGAGATCGCCTGAAATGTATGTGACGCTCATATTGGACACTTCTTAACGGATTTCCGTCAGTTTGAAGATCGCTGTTTAGAAAATCAACTCGACCCTTTCTGATAATCACTCTCATTTAAGTTGACTTGCTCATTACTTTAAATGAGAATGATTATCACTTACAAATAGAGAATGTATATGACTTCCAACCGACACCTGCTCACCGCTGCCCTGTGCTGCTGTATGACCACCCTTGCGGCGAAACCGCTCACAGTTCAAGTACAAATAAAAAGCTATAACGGAGAAGCCAGCTACTCCACGCTATATCTCGTCAACCCTTCGGGGCGATATGAACAGACGTTGTGGGTCTCCGGTGAAGAAGAAAAGTACTACGAAGAAGGTTTGAGTCGATGGTGGAAATACTTGACCCGAAAACCGCAAGCTCTGGACGGAATCACAGGCGCAAGCACTTCTGCTGGCGATCGATACGTGGTGAGAACTGACATTCCAGAGTCCTTTTTAGATGCAGGTTATGCCCTGCGGGTAGAAACCTCAGTTGAAGATCAGGCAAGTCATCAAATCGACATTGAAGTTCCCCTAAACATGGAGCTGAGCAATTCGAAAATACCCGGCACCGGCTGGGTGTCTTTCATTCGATTTCGTTAACCACACAAGGATATAGTTATGCTCAAGAAAACAAGCGCTTTGCTTTTTACACTTGCGATAGCGACTACCGCTGTAGCAGAGAACCCGTTATTAGATTCCCAATTCTGGAAAAACGCCTCGCAGGAATCTCTTGCACGCACGTTGGAAGCTGGACATTCGGTGACAGATATTACCGACAACGACTACACGCCTTTGTTATTGGCATTGCGCAATGACGCGACACCTTCGATGATTGAAAGCCTAATTGAGGCTGGCGCAGACGTTAATCGAATTGGTCATGATGGCCGAACAGCTCTTTTTTATGCTGGCTCGTCCGGTCATTTAGATTTGCTAGAAAAAATTATTCAACACAACCCTAATATTGACATTCTGGATCATGGTGGCCGCAATGCTCTATTGTTTGCGGTAAACAGCCAGCCTTCTGAGGCGATCATAAGTGCATTTATTGAACTCGGTTTTGATATAAAGGCTTTAGATAAAGCGCAACGCAACGCTGCACACATCGCTGCGCAACGCACAGAAACGGTTGACTATATTGAGTTTCTGGGAAAGCTCGGTGTGGACCTCACCGCGAAGGATGGTGAAGGGCGAGATGTTTTTTTTAATGCGCTCTACCGTAACACTAATTTAAACGTTATTCAGTGGTTGGCGCCCACAAAAAATCTAAAAAAACAAGTGGACAATCGTGGTCAGAACGCAATGTTGGTTGCTGCATACCGCAATAATAACCGGAGCGTTTTCGATTTCCTATTGACAGAAGGTGTATCCGCAAAAGCCATTGATAACCAGGGCAATACCGGTTTACTTATCGCAAGTGAACGCAATTCAGTTGAAGTGATCGACTTCTTTATTCAACAGGGCAATGACGTCAATCATAAAAACTCGCAAGGAAATACTGCTTTGCTAATGGCGACCAAGCGCACAGCAAACAATGATGTCCGTCGTTCCGACAACATCAAGATAACAATCAATATACTAACCGCTGGGGCAAACACCAGCGCAGTCGACAACTACGGCAACAATGCATTGCACAACGCACTGAGCTACCAGCAACCTATCGAAGTAATTCAGCAATTAGTGAATGCCGGGGTACCACTGAATCATACGAATAACGAAGGGCTAAGCCCATTGATGCAAGCAGCTCTGATTGCACAAAACAGTGAAGTCATTGAATTACTGTTAGAGTCAGGAGCAGATCCAGGCATAGAGGATGATTTTGGCGATACAGCCTGGGTGCTGATACAGGATAACCCTCACTTGCGGGCCAGCAAGGCATTCTTGCAATTGCAAGCGGCAACTCTGTAAGTCATGAGTTGGACTAATACTTTATCCAACGCCAGCGACGCTCGTTGCTGGCACCGGTGGCTGGGCATCGTGAGCGTCATGTTCATGTTCGCTGTTTCAATTTCGGGATTCCTACTTTCGTCAGAGCCGGTGATACAAGCCTTGTCAACGACATCACAATCTATCACTACCCAAACTCTGGCTACTACTTTAGAAATAATTTCACAACATACTAAGAACATCGAAAAAGTCACAGTAACCGACTATAACCAAATCATTGTCGAGCATCGTGACAATGGAAAACTGGTTCAAACCTATTTCGATATCACGACCGGTGACCCCTTAAATGACGTCATCCAGTCGACATTCTACCGGCGGCTAAAATCCTTCCACCGTAGCTTGTGGTTGAATGACACGGGTCGATGGCTGGTATTGTTTTCTGCGCTTACGTTGCTGACCTTGTGTATAACAGGGTTGAACTTGGTCGCGAGACGACAAGGTGGCTGGCGTGGAATACTAATGCCCGCGCGGGGGAATGGCCTGGTAAAATGGCATACAATTCTCGGGCAACTGTGTATATTGCCGTTGCTGATAATGAGTGTAAGCGGTATTTACTTGGCACTGGTAACATTCAATCTGCTACCGTCGGGTCAAGTTTCTCCGCTTTACCCAGAATCCGAATTGGAATTGACTCCGGTTCCCGTCTGGCAGCTCCCTGCATTCAAAACGTTGCCATTGCGAGAAGTAAAAAGCCTTACATTTCCCATCCCAGATGATTGGTTCGACGTTTATGTGCTGCGAACACATAGTGAATATCATTTTCATGACCAGTTTACGGGACGCAAACTATCGCAGCAGGATTATCCACCATCGATGATCTTAAAACTCTGGATGCTGACATTGCATTCGGGCAAGGGAGCACCACTATGGGCCGCCGTACTTGGTATTTGCTCACTCTGCATTCCGATCTTCTCGATTACAGGATTTGTTCTTTGGCTCAAAAAACGTCATCGCTCACCTGCATCAAAAAACTGCGAGCCTGACCGAGCAGAGGTCGTTATTCTTGTAGGATCAGAAACTCAAACGACATGGCATTTTGCTGCACACCTGATGTCAGTCTTAACAGGACACGGGCTACAGGTTCATCAAGCTGATTTAAACAGCATGCAGCGATACCCGCAAGCGCGCTGGCTATTTATTCTCACCTCGACATACGGAAATGGTCAGGCTCCGAGCAATGCTCAGCAATTTTTGAATAACTTGGAAAAAGACGCGCAGCAACCCCAATGGCGTTATTCGATTGTAGGCTTCGGCGACAGCAGTTACCCAAATTTTTGTGGCTACGCCAAACAAATCAGCGATGCGTTACAACGTTATGCACTGGCAATTCAACCCTTATTTACCATCGATCGACAAAACCCGACAGAATTCAACCGCTGGGGACAACAAATGACGGCACAACTAGATAGTTCACTCACATGGACAGAACAAAACGACTTACCCAATTCGCTTGACTTTATCTCGATGCGCATCAGCAAACAAACGTTCTCTAAGGATGGCTCTGTTATGCGACTCTGCCTTTTGTGTCATCAACCGTTTCAAGCGGGCGACCTCCTCGCTGTTAGGCTGAAAAAGAACAGCCGAGTTCGCATGTATTCCATTGCATCATCCAACCCATTCGGCGCGAAAAATCAAACCATTGAATTGTGCGTTAAGAAAATACCGGGGGGCGTGGTATCCTCCTGGTTGCATTCTCTGCAAGTAGGAGACGCTGTAAATGCTCGCATTCAAACTAACCGCCATTTTCACTTGCCCAGCAATAAACCCGTCGCCTTTATTGCCACGGGCACCGGCATCGCCCCATTTGCAGGCATGATCGAAAACAACGTAACACGGCAAAACATGATGTTGTTTTTTGGCACTCGTCACCCGGAACAAGACAGCTGCTACGAAGATGATATAGCCCAGTGGCAACAACACGGAAAATTACAACACGCCTTTGTCGCCTACTCTCGAACTCCTGCGCGACAGTATGTACAGGAACCGATTCTATTCCAGGCGGATCTTCTGCTCTCTTTATTGGCCGAAGATGGCATAATCATGCTGTGTGGTGGAACCGCTATGGCCCAGTCTGTTGCGAAGACACTCGACACCTTGTTTTTAGAAAACAACTGCCCTTGGAATACACGTGAACTGCAACATCAGGGTCGATTTATTGTGGAAGCCTACGGCAGTTAATTAATTGACATGCGGAGAGTTGCCAATAGTCGCAGACGTAAGTCACTTCAAATGAAGCGGCGACATACTCATGAATCCAAACCTGAATTATTATAACAATTTTAGGGTCTTCGCATCATTCGAAGACCTGGTTGAATCGAATCGTTCTGCTTCAGGACTACCTCGATTCGATCCTTCTGGCTGATCCCTAACCGGCAAGAAACAAGCATGTTAACCATGCCGTCATTACACCCGACTTTGGAAACACTACCACTAGCCAATCCGATTCAGAGATTCTTGTCTTGAAAATGACTCCGGTGAATCTAGCAACTGCAATGGCCAATTGAATGAACCAAGTCCTTCAGCTTTACAAGGGTGGAATGTTACGGGTAACATAAACCTAATTAGAATAATTCGGACAAGGCCCTAATGGGACAATTTATAGAGAACGGAACCCGTTACCAACTGACAGACCCGCTCATTGCGCCGAAAGCGTCGTCCTTCTTGTGGAACAACAACATGATGCTGCAGGTGACCTGCCGCGGCTATGCAACTGCGCAGTTCATGCAACCCGAACCGGCCAAATACGCACATGGTCCGATGCTGGCCGCAAAGACGTTTATGCAGCCAGAACACCCTTACTTTGCACATCACCCGGGTCGCTTTTTTTACATAAAAGATCACGACGAAAATTCCCTTTGGTCGGCGCCGTACGAGCCCGTTCGCGCACCGTTGGACACGTTCCGTTTTGAACCAGGGTTGTCGGATATCCGCTGGTGCGTCGTAAAAGACAATGTTCAACTCGATATCACCGTCAGCCTGGCCAGCGATGCCAGTGTGGAACGGTGGCATGTTGTGCTGACAAACTTATCGGCCGACGCAAAGCGTTTATCGTTCACGCCTTATTTCCCCGTCGGTTATTCGTCCTGGATGAACATGTCTGCCGACTATCTGCCCAGCCTGAACAGCGTTGTTGCCCGCTGCGTGACGCCCTATCAAAAGCTGGAAGACTACCCGAAGCAGAAAAACTTCAAAGACCTGACGTTTTTTATGGCCAGTGAAGCGCCCGACAGTTGGTCAGCTCGCTTGCAGGCGTTTGAAGGTGAAGGCGGCCTGCACAACCCGGACGCTTTAAAGCAAGGCGCATTGGACAATCAATCCGCCGTGTACGAATGCCCGGCGTGCGTTATGCAATATCAGCTGTCCTTAACCGCAGGTGAGCACCGGTCGTTTACTTTTTTATTTGGTCCGGCGCAAACCAATGAAGACATCGAGGCGTTAGCGCAAAACTATCTACCCCGAGAAAAAATCGCTCAGGATCAACGTTCGTATCACGATTCAATCACAAAAAATGTTGGCAAATTTATCCTGACCAGCCCAGATGATGAGTTTAACCATTTCGTCAACCATTGGTTGCCTCGGCAGTTGCAGTACCACGGAGACAGTCAGCGGCTGTCAACAGACCCGCAAACTCGAAACTACCTGCAAGACGCAATGGGCATGGCCTATCTGGACCCCAAGAAAACCAGATCTGCGTTACTCACCGCGCTTGGTCAACAAAAAAGTAGCGGCCAAATGCCGGATGGCATTTTGCTGCGCGACGACGCTGAACTGAAATACATCAACCAGATTCCCCACACCGACCATGGCGTATGGGTCATCATCTGCCTGCAAGCTTACCTGAACGAGACCGCTGACTACTCTCTGCTGTGGCAGGAGGTTGCGTTTACTGACAGCACGCGTTCAGCCACCGTTTTTCAGCACGTCTGCTTGAGTCTGGATTGGCTACTGGCCGATCGTGATCAACGGGGGTTGTCGTTTATTGCACAAGGTGACTGGTGTGACCCGATGAATATGGTCGGTCCAAAGGGCGTAGGGGTGTCTGGCTGGTTAACCCAAGCCCTGGCGTACGCCCTGAAACTTTGGGTGCCCATCTGTGAGTTGATCGAACAAACCGACATGGCGGACCTATACCGCCAGCAGCTAAGCCACCTGCATACGGTCATCAACACATACCTCTGGGATGGCCAATGGTATTTGCGGGGCTATACCGATGACAATCGCCCTTTTGGCAGCCATAAAGATCAGGAAGGGAAAATATTTCTCAACACGCAAAGCTGGGCTCTGTTATCGGGTGCGGCCAGCGAGAAACAAAAAACAGATTTACTGCAAGCGGTTCATGAGCATTTAGACACACCCTATGGTCCAATGATGAATGCCCCTGCGTTTACGCACATGCATGAGGACATTGGCCGGGTAACCCAAAAATTCCCCGGCAGTGCCGAAAATGGTTCCATTTATAATCATGCGGCTATGTTTTGGTGTGCTGGCTTGTTTGCCGCGCGCGAAACAGAACGTGCGTTTGAGGTTATGGACGCCATGATTCCGCTGGCACGCAACGAAGGTTTGAGCCGACGAGGACAACTGCCGGTGTTCATCCCCAATTACTATCGAGGCGCTTTTTACCAGTACCCCAGCTACACGGGATTATCCAGCCACCTGTTTAATACTGGCACGGTCGCCTGGTATTACCGTTTGCTGATCGAAGAACTGGCCGGTTTAAAAGGCAATGAACATGGGCTTTGTGTGCAACCCACCTTGCCGGCCAATTGGCCGGAAATGAAAGTGACCCGAATATTTCGCGGCTGCACAATTCACCTGACGGTAAGTCGGGATACCACCCGTGAACAAGACGAACTGTGGCTGGCCGATAGCAAATTAGCGGGCTTTCAGGTAACCGACTTACCGGCTAACGGAACACTCGAACTCACCTATAAAAAAGTGTAGAACGCTAACGGTTTATCGGGCAAATCATCAAGCGACTTTCCGCATCCGCCGGCCGCCGCCTGGACCACCACTCCGGTTTGGCCGGAACGGATCGTCCTGCTGATCGTCCGCCAACGTTTTGTGCAGAAAGGCTATGATCGGTTCGGTAAGGTCACCGATCAGCGCCTGTATTCCTTGGTTACCGAAAATGCGGTTGAACTCAAACAAATAGGGATGATTGCCCACCATCGCCACATCGAAACCGGCGTGATCAATACCTAGCGTAGTTGCCACCTGAGTCACCAGATCGATGGCAGCTTGCGGAATGTCTGCGCTGAGAAACATACCGCCCTGACTGATGTTGTTGTGAAACCCGTTCATACTTTGCAAACGCCAATATCCGCCCACCACATGTTCGCCAATGACCACCAGTCGTAAATCCCGGTCAATCTGCAAATACTCTTGGACATACAAGACATCGGCCTGGGCAACATAGTGCTGCCAGTCCAACCTATTCTGGATTAGAAAAACCCCTTCACCTCGTGCGCTTTTCACCAATTTTGCGACAAATGGATAATCCAGCGTATCCAGGATTTTATTGCTACTGGTTGGCGTGTTCGGCAAGATCCAGGTCTGAGGTAAATTAGCCGGAAAGAGAGTCGACAGCACCCGCGTCATCTCTATTTTATTGTGCCCAATCCTGTAGGTAGCTTCGCTGGGAAACGTACGTACAGCACAACCGTAAACCAACGGATTCAACTGCCAATACTCTGGGAATAAAACAAAATCCGCTTCACGGATCTCATCCAGATGATTCAAAAAAAGTTCGGGTTTCAGGTAACGGTGTTCGGGGAACTTGAGGGTTCGCAACGCATCAAAACTGATCAGTCTCATACAACGCAGCTAAAATAAAGGACGGCGTATTTTACTCAGGGCAAATTGAAAGAAAAGCCCCCTCCTGAAGAAAGTTTTTTAGGGCTGGAAGTGAAAACAATAGCGGGCGACAAAGGGGGGTGTAAGGGGTACTCCCCTTGAAAGGAAAAATCCTCCGAAAGGTTCTTTCGTTAAAAACTACAAACGAATCTTCAGAACTGACTGGTTCTTCTCAGTAAGGGATATACAGTTAAAGGTATTCTTTAAATGACAACTTTCAAGCCAAGTGAGCTTTAGTACCTGCCATTTGGCACAGTAACTTTTTTTATCGGTAATGCAACACATAAAAACCACCGCGTTTTAAACGGTGGCGTTTATAGAGGAAGAAAAACTCAGTAATTGTCAGGGAACTTGCCGTTGAATTGTTTGAAATAGTCGTAACAGTTTCGTTCGTCTTTTTCCAGGTCCCCAATAGGTATGTACAGATCACCAAAGATAACCTTCTTCTTCTTATAATCGATACTGACTCGAAAAATGGGCACATTGGCTGCTACGGCCATGCGAATGAACCCTGTTTTCAACTTACCCACCTTGGATCGGGTTCCCTCTGGGGCTATGGCAATATGCAGTTTTTCGTGGCTCAGGTATTGGTCGGCTACCTGCTCGACAAAGCCTTTAGGAGAGTGTCGATAGACTGGTATCCCACCCCAACTGGTCATGAGCCCCTTGAACGGCCAAATGAAAATGGAATGCTTACCTAGCCAATTCACCTTGAACCCAATGGCAAACATGGTCATCAAGCCGATAATAAAGTCCCAATTGCTGGTATGAGGGGCCACTGCAAACATCAATTTGGGTTCGTTCGGTAATTCGCCTTCGGTACTCCAGCCTAACAAGCCAAGCACCGAACGACCAAACCAACGACTGAAGGCATTGCCAAATGGCTCCCAACCTTCGGGGACTTTGGGTAACTGAACCAAAAGAATCTCCAGATTTCTATACAACTGTTCTGAAACTGGAGTTTAGCGGCTTTTTAGAGTTAGGTTAATAACCTCTGGGAATAAACGTTTGTAGTTTTTACCGTACAAAGCCGGCAAACCAAGCTCTAACGACTCAGACTGAGCGGGCTATTTCACCCGGCCACTGCGCAAAGTGTTGATGAAATGCCCGTGAAAAACCTTCCGTTGAACGGTACCCTAAATCGGCCGCAACCTTGGCGATACGATCCCCTTTTCGAAGCTGAATGTGCGCCAATGACATTCGCCAACCGCGTACGTAATGCATCGGGGTGACGCCAATTCGTTTCTGAAAGCGCTGATAAAAAGTCGTACGCGACAAATGACAAAGCTCAGCCAATCGTTCTGTTGTCCAATCGGCACCGGGATTATCGTGCACGGCTACCAATGCGAACTTCAAGTGGTCATCAGCCAGACCAGACAGTAAACCAGCCAGCACCTGACCTTGTTCTATGGCGTGACGCAACAGCAGGATCAACAAGACTTCGAATAACCGGTCCAGCACGACCGGGGAACCGCAACGTGACGTCACCGTTTCCTGCATCACCATGGATGCAATCGGGTATGCCGCATCTTGCGCTGTAAAGTTGGCGTGAAGTTCATCGGGTAACCCGAGCCATAAAGGGCTCTGGGGCCCGCCAAAGTCCAGCGCAATATCGCATGCAGCAGACGCCTCAGACATGGCTTTTTTATAAAAACTGACGCTCATCCCCCCGTCGCATTCCCTGACTCGCAAACGAGGAACGGGCAGCTGGTTTACCGGGTTTGCTCCCGGTCGCAACACCGAAAACTGCACATGCCTGAATAAGGCTGTAAGCCTATCTAATGCCATAAATCCGTACTTTTCATCATTAAATACGCACAAATCATAGCTGCTAGTACATTAAAGTACAGAAAAACCCAACGAAAAGGCGAATCTGCATGTTAACCCCCAGAAAGAAAGTACCCTCACTCGTGGTCCCGACGCTGACCGGAGATACCTATGATTTATCGAAATCCGGTGGCGAGCGTGGCTCACTGGTCGTTTTTTACCGCGGTCTGCATTGCCCGATTTGCGCGAAATATCTGAGCGAATTAGAAAAACTGGTACCTCAGTTTAGCGAGCGAGGACTCAGCGTGATTGCCATCAGCAGCGACAACAATGAGCGTGCGCAAGCCATGGCCGACAAGCTCAAGGCGGAGAATCTGCGCGTGGGTTATGACCTGCCTTTATCGGTCGCGCGTGACTGGGGGTTGTATATTTCGACCTCACGGGGCAAAACATCGCTGGGTATTGAAGAACCCGCTTTGTTTTCGGAACCGGGCCTTTTTCTGGTCAGCCCAGACCAAAGCCTTTACTTCGGTTCAGTGAGTACCATGCCCTTTGTGCGACCGCACTTTTCGGAATTAGTCGGGGCGTTGGATTTCATTATTGCCAACAATTACCCCGCCCGCGGTGAATATACAGGCGAGGTGTGAGAAGTTGTCACCCCTCAGACAATTTTACGGAAGATGGGGTAACGCTGCGCAGGCTGAAACCCCATAGCCAGATACGCAGGAATATCTGACCCGACTTTGACACGCTTGGCACCCAATTTAAGGGCACGATGACACCCTTCTTGAATGAGGGCCTTCGACAAACCCTTGCGTTGATGACGTACAACCGTTCCAACGGGCTCCAGGATAGCCAGTTCATTTTTGGCATCCAGCCATAAGGTGACAAAGGCCGCTATCTCACCATCTGCGGCTATGGCACAAAGGTCCAGGTCAGGGTTGTAATCTGACATGGTGGTCATTGCTGCCCAGGCTTGCGTACAACGCGCTTCGTTATAGTCGGCCGATTCATAATATCCCCAGGTTTGTGCGTGCGCTTTTGCTTTTGCCCTGGGGGTTATATGCCCGCCACTTAACAGTGAATAACCTTCGGCAAGTTGTACCGCCTCTTGATGGTGCAGTGACAGATAGGAATCGACTTCTTCCCAACCCGCTGGCTGATACCCAAAGCGCGTCAGCCAGGCATCGATGGCGTTTGAACGATTCGGAACGCTGAGAAATATTTCCTGTTCACCGGTTTCGTTGTTTAAATGACTCATGTGGTTATCACAAAATTCAAACAAGTCTTGCAGAAGTGTTTCATGTGGTTCAGCGTCCAGCAACATCACCGCTTCCCCGCGCTGCTCGCCTTCGGACAGAATAACCGCGCAAATGTGCTCACCCCGATACCAGATACCAACCTTTTTTTGCCAGTCTTCCACACTGGTATTATTTAAAATACGCGACACGGAATAGGTGAAATTCAAGCGGTCGAGGGTCCAGTTACCCAGTTGGTATTTTTGATAGAATTGAACCAGAAAATTGCGAATTTCCGTAAAATCCCCTGATTGATAAGAATGGAATTGGTATGGCATATGAGCACCGATGTTCAAAAATAGCAGCTATACCAAGGGTGAACATTAGCGGCAATAAAAAGTTCGGAGAACGGACAAATAGTTACTCTTTACTGAATCTGAATCAATTCTGTTACGTGAATTGATGCTTGAGCCAACAACTTCTATGTTTTCGCGAAGATTGGCTCATTGAACCGTTGCGATAACTACGATAACAAAACTATCTCTAACCAATTCACAAACGAACGGCAAAATCTAATTGCTCAAACTTGTTCCGGCTGTAGGCAATCGCAAAATACACCAACCCAATATGCAGCGGCCAACCGGCCAACGTATTAATTAACGCGAATGATACTTCTGAAAATCCGTCACTAAATTGAAACACTATTGCTTTAGCGACGAAGGCAATAACCCAAACTGTGGAGACCTGTTGCCATACCCGAATGTATCCTTGGGCGTTTTGCCCTTTGAGGTTCCGTAATGCTGGTGCAAAGGCCTCTGCCATTAACATGGGCACTGGCTTTTTTAATAGAGCAAAAACAAGAAATACCAGTGCCGATTGCCCGACACAGATCTGCACTTTAAGCGCAAGCATGGTCTGCAAGGATTGCTCTGGCACCCATATGGAAATGACCAAATCTATCACCGAAAACGCGAGCAATACGTAGACAAATTTGCCCATAATTTTGAAATACAAGTCGACAATAATGCTTTACAACGCCAACACCATGGTTGCGACCAACAAACCAACGAAATGGGTTAAATAGAGGTAACAAAGGGATGGTAAGAACACAGTAAGCAACGCCGTTTTACTCAGCAGAGTTGCAGAGAATTTTCAGATTTTGCATAACAATCCTTATGATTTGGTTTAATACCGACCAACGCCTACCCTGGGTTAATCGGTTCAATACGCTGAGAACAATCGTTTATTGTGTTCAACAGTCGTTCTATACTGTGCGGCCCCAGAAAACTTGTCAACACTGATACCACGCATCTGTTAACCAGGACGTTACATGACTCAAAAGCCAGTTACTAAAGACACACTGTTCGTGCTTGACCCTCACAACCATATTGTGGATGAAAGCCCCCGGTTCTGCCCACCCTGCGCCATGGTTACAGGGTATCTTCACTATTACCCCGAGGTGGCGAAACAACTGGACGTAATCACGGTTTCTCCGGTACGCCCGCGTCGGCAAATCATTGAACAGATTGGCGAAGAGAACCAAGGTTCGCCGGTACTAATACTCGCCGATGAATCAACGGTTCCCGACGACATTGACGTTCAGCTTTTTGACGGAAGACGGTTCATCAATGAATCTCGCGCTATTCTAAAGTACCTGGGTCAAACCTATCACGCAGGCTTGCCACTGTAAGACACAGCCAGCATCCCACAGGAATTTAAGAGGAAATTGAGCATGACTATGCTGAAACCCGGAAAGTATCGACACTTTAAAGGCAACGAATACGAGGTAATTGGTACAGCTACACATTCGGAGACCGAAGAAACCATGGTAGTGTATCGTACCCTCTATGGGAATTATGATCTCTGGGTGCGCCCTATTGATCTTTTCGTAAGTACAAAATTAATTGACGGTGTGGAAGTGCCACGTTTTGAGTTTATTGGTGACAACTGAAGTTCTGGGTGCACTGCAAACACAGCAAGGTTGCACTGCTTTTCCGTCCAATAAACAATTGTGTCATGGTCAACTAATTTCGGGTAGCTCGACACATAACGCCCGCCACTTTGGCGAGCAACTTATTGAGAGTTCAAGGCGCAGAATGCCTGTTAGTGGCGGCGCTTGTTAGCGCTTTATCATCATCACGCTCGTTACGATCATGGAAACTGGTGTTTGAACTCTTAAATAACCCTTGCTCAATTACAAACCTACTTTCTCGCTCAAACACATACTGTCCGAAAGGCTTTTTACATAGGTCGCCTTTTCTACGAAACACTCCAATAGGTCCGCCAACTGCCGAACACTCCACTTCAAACTCCAATATTTCTCGGACTTCTTCTTTAATTTTGGTGGTTCCTACCCAGCAACATTCCTCTGGATAAAAAGGAACGTTGCCATCAAGTGTAACCAATTGGTCCAATAGTGGCTCTACCAGCCAATCGATACCGCTTCGAAACCATAAAGAATATCGAACGCGCATACTCAAATTAGACGTACACATTATTGGCAGGCGCCAGGGCGAAGTAGTCTTCCTAAACAGGTTTCCGGTTATCTTTAATGCTCGCCTGACCGTATAGAATATCAGTTATAAAAATCGTGCTTGTTATTTTCATCCTCACCGCTTAAAGTAACAAAAGTTATTTATGGTAACTTTTGTTATGAACACTACTGAACGTAAGCTAATCAGCGCCATTCAGGCGAACCCATTGGCCTCACAGCAGGAACTTGCCGAAACACTGGGCATGTCTCGTGAGTCCATTGCCGGTTATATCTCCAGGCTGACCAAACGCGGCGCTATTCTCGGCAAGGGCTACATTTTGCCGGAGCGTGAAAATATCGTGGTGATTGGCGGCGCCAATGTCGATTTGACGGGAATAACGACCAACGCCTATCGCGGTGGTGATTCCAACCCCGGCAGGGTGGCGCAAAGCGCGGGCGGTGTCGGGCGTAATATTGCGGAAAACCTGGCGCGTCTGGGCAGTCATACTTCAATGATCACACTGGTAGGATATGACAGTCGCGGGCGTTTTCTGGTCGATCATGCGCGGGACGCCGGTATTAACACGCAACATTTCATTCAATGGCCCGATTTTGCCACCAGCACTTACCTGGCGCTGAATAACGAACAGGGCGAGTTAATCGGCGCCGTCGCTGACATGAGTATCGTTGAACAACTCACCCCGACATTGCTCAATGAGAAACGTTCACGGCTTAACGCGGCCAGCCTGATTGTTGTTGAAGCCAACCTGTCTGCGGCAACCTTGGCTTGGTTGGCAGAACAGTCGCTCACGGCACCGTTGGTTGCCGATGCGGTGTCTGCCACGAAAGCAGTAAAACTGGCGCCGTTGCTGCCGAAACTCAGTGTGCTCAAGGTTAACGTCAGTGAAGCTCGGGCACTGCTGGATCTACCGAAAACAACCCAATTGGGCGAACAGAGCCTGGCGACTGCGTTACTCAACAAAGGTGTGGCAACGGTATTGCTGAGCCTGGGAGCGCGCGGCGTACTGTTTGCCAACAACGATACACACTTCATACAAGCGGTGCCTGCGTGCGACATGCAAAGCGACACCGGCGCTGGTGACGCATTAATGGCTGGTTTTTTACACGCCCAACAACGTTACGAGTCACCCGAACAACAGGTGTCTTTCGCCCTGGCATGTGCAGCCTGCACACTAGAGGCAAAAGACGCTGTAAACACTAAACTGACTGAATCGTATGTAACTCATCGGTTCGAATCTTTTATCCAACATTCTGCAACATTGTCAGCTTCTGCTGAAACGGAGATATGAAACCATGAATCAATTTTTAGACATCCACCCGGACGTGGCGGAAGCTCTGGCGCAAAACAAACCCGTCGTCGCGCTGGAAAGCACCATCATTTCTCACGGTATGCCCTGGCCTGAAAATGCAGAAACCGCAAAATTGGTTGAGCAAACGGTGCGAGAGAGTGGTGCGACACCGGCTACTATTGCAATCATCAACGGCCGATTAAAGGTCGGCTTAAGCCACGCTGAAATCGATGAACTGGCCAAAGCGGGTTTAAGCGTGACTAAATGCTCGCGTCGGGACCTGCCATACGTCATTGCAAACAAACAGATGGGGGCAACCACAGTCGCTGCCACCATGATCATTGCAGACATGGCAGGCATCCGTGTTTTTGCAACCGGCGGTATTGGTGGCGTGCACCGCGGCGCGCAGGAGACCTTCGACATCTCAGCGGATCTGCAGGAGCTGGGCAAAACCAGCGTCGCTGTGGTCTGTGCGGGCGCGAAATCCATTCTGGATCTGGGTTTGACCCGCGAATACCTGGAAACGCTGGGCGTCCCGGTTCTAGGGTTCCAAACCGATGCTCTGCCCGCTTTCTATACTCGCACAAGCGATCATACGGTTGACTATCGCTTGGACCGTGCTGAACAAATCGCTGAGTTCCTGACGGCGAAGTGGCTACTCAACCTGGATGGAGGCGTGGTTATCGCCAACCCAATTCCGGAAGAATTCGCCATGGATAAAGCCGCCATCGACAGCGCAATAGAGCAGGCCCTACGGGAAGCCAATGAACAGAACGTCACAGGCAAGGAATCAACACCCTTTTTATTGGCTCGTGTTGCGGAACTCACCGGTGGTAACAGCTTGGCCAGCAATATCCAGTTGGTGCTGAACAACGCGCGTTTAGGGGCTGCAATCGCGCAGCACTATTGCAACCTGAGTTAAATCTATACGAATTAAAAAAGCCAGCATTTGCTGGCTTTTTTTGGTTCTTAAGCCGCCGTTATTCCGATGTCGACTCTTCCAGTTTTTTGGCTTTATTGTTTAAGATTCCCGGTATGAGTTTTTCGGAAAATCCAGCCAACAGACACCAAACGATTAGCAGAGACAAACCCTGCGGCGGGTGCGCCAAGGTCCCAATTTCATATGAAAACTCAATGGCCTGGGACACTGCGAACGTACTGGATGACGTCAAAGAGGCATTCACAATCGCCGCCAACTCTGCGCTATCCTGAATAAATTCCGGAAAGAATGCGCCGCTCAGCAAACCCGATTGCAACAGGTAAAACATGGTTAAACCCGCACCCGCCCCAACGGTCGCCCGCGCCAGAATATAACCAACTTTATTAATGGCTTGCATCTGATCGAGCGTGGCATGTGCAAACTTCGACTGTAACGACGTCAGCTGACTGAAAGAAGAGCCGAGAATGCCTGCCGTGGCGGCCGTAAACAGGTAATACAAGCGCAGATTCGTAAACTCAAAACCAAAAACAGCCCGACACAGGGTCGGCGTAAAAAACAAAACGAAGCTCAATAGAAACAGGGCGACCACCTTTGTCCGCATCTGGCCTTCATGCGCCCTCATAATGCGTTTAGACTCTCGCCGCCATTGAATATCGGTAATCAATTGAATCAGGTACGATCGAATAACTTGGGTATCGGTTTCGTCAATTTTGGATTTATAAAACTGCTGCAAATGAACGGGCAGAAATTCCACTTCGGCCAGTCGCCGTTGCCATTCAGCCATCAACGCAGGCTCATCCAGAAAATCAACCGTCGCCACTTCCACGCTGTTCACATCCTGCCAACTCATTTTGCCACTGAGTTGGCTTTTTAATTTCTCTAATGGTTCCGCCCTTTCCGTGTTACGAGACATCAGACGGTTAATGGTTGTTTGCAGGTTTTCGGTAAATTGAATCAGCATGTGCTGGTCACGCTGAATGAGTCGGGATTGTTGAGTGATCATGACAGATCCTTAGTTGTTATTCGTATTGACCTTACCAGCAGACATCACTCTTGCTACGCCGCAGAATTATGGCACTAAACGAGAATGAGTGACAACAAATGATCCGCAAGTGTTCTGCTTGCCCAATCTACCGATTTAGGTATGTAACCGCCTGAAACCTTGAGCACGGCCTTGCACACAGATATTCTATGGACAACTGACTTTTCGCTGTCTACAACAAGGCCATTTCATGCCCGAAAACGCTATCGCTGCACGTATCCAATATTATAAGCAATGCTATCAAGCATCTTTTCAGACAGCAGAGGGGCACGGCGTTTTCGACAACCAGGATCTGATCCCGCTGGCGGTTTATGCCACCAATCAAAGCCTCGACAGACAAGCCAACGACGCAATCCTTAGCCAGTGGCTGGTTGACCAGGATGAAAACTACCTGGTCGAGCTTTCCAACTTTGTATTGTTCCCAACCCCAAACACAAGCGCGACTGTGGATGTTTGCTACCAACCCACATTTTGTCGAAATGGCTTCCTGCAGCTACAGCAGCGTGCGGGAGTGGAGCTTGCTGCCTCTTTAACGGAACTGGATATCGACCAAGACGAGCTGCTGGCAACTACGCCTTCGTATGACAACATCATTCAATTAGCATCTGAATCTGCGGACGTACTCACCATGGCCGCGCCAGATTCCCTACCAGACCCGGCACGATTAAATACCTGGCTCGTTCGCCTGGCCAAGAAAATAAAACAGCCGACCTGCGTATCCATCTCAGTTATGGCGTTGATACCAAAACAACGGCGCTCAACGCAGATTAAACAACAGTTCACGGAATTGCTGCAACATCTCGCTCAAGGTCAACACACCGAAAACAGCCTACTGGCGCAGGTGCTGCTGAAGAAAACCGCAGTTCGTCTTGGTGATCATCTGAGAAATCCTAACATCAGTACTCCACTGCCCTACCTGTCTGAACCACAGAACAAGGCGTTGCAGCGCGCCGACCAAAACGCAATCAGTTTTATTCAAGGGCCACCGGGAACCGGTAAAAGTCACACACTCGCGGCATTAGCAAACAGGCTTGCGGCGCAACAAAAAAGCGTATTGATTACCGCACAGAGTGACCATGCTCTTTCAGTGATAAAACATAAGCTCATCCATGACTTTCATCTGGACGAAGATTTGATTGTGCATTTTGGTCACGGCAAACGAAACGCGCACTTTGTCCGGCAAATTAAAAAACTGAGCCGGTTACCGCGAATTGAAAAATCTAACATTGAACAACTGAGTGACCAAACGGACCGAGCCCAACAAGCCATTTTCCAGGCATTGACTAATCTGGAAGCCAGTGTGACGAAGATCCCCAGTTTGACCACAGAGCAATTGACCAGCGTTTCGATCGGTCATCGGTTAAGTCGCTTGTGGATGCGCATCAAACGCGCGGAATCGTTTCACATTATCGAGCAACTCGATGATCTGAATAACGCCATCCAACAGTTAATCGCGTTACAGGCTGATCTGACCAATGCCACGTTGATCAAACGCTTTCAAACCTCATATCGTTTGCACGCCAGTGCCTGGGGCGACATCAGTGAGCGCGTTGGCAAACAAACCGTGACGCAGGCACTACAGAGTTTTCATCAGCAACAGAACGGCAGTTTCAGCCTACAATCCGGTTTGGGTGTTTGGTTAGTGAATTTGAATGATATTCCTGACAACGTGAGTGGGCATTTTCATACCGTCATTGTTGATGAAGCAACGCAGGTAAATATGGCAACCGCATTGCTTGCGCTCAGCATGGCGGAGAACCTGGTTGTAGCCGGTGACCCACAACAACTGCGGCACGTTAGTTTTCTCGCGGCAGAGCAGGAAAAAAGAATCGCTCAGGCTCTGCAGTTGACCGAGCACGATGTCGTTAGTTATCGCAGCATCAGTTTTCTGGATTATATCGATCAACTGTTGTTGCAAACCGGACAACCTCAAGCCATTACGTTGTTGGATGAACATTACCGATCGGTCCCTTCGTTGATGCAGTTCAACAGTGACCAGTTTTACAACGGCGACATTCAGGTGTTAACCGGGTTAAACCAAGCCGCCCGGCAGCAGGCTCAACATTTAACATGGAATTATGGTAACGGCACCCGAACCGACAAAGTCAACGTGGCGGAAGCGGAACGTTTAGTCGAGTATCTCACTGAGTGTATTGAGTCGGAACGCAATAATGCGGTTAAGTCCTCCATCGGTGTTCTGTCATTTTTCCGCGATCAGGCAGACTATCTGAAGAAGCAGATTTTACAGGCCATCCCGTTAAAAGATATTAAAGAGCACCAGATTAAAATTGGGACGCCATTTTCGTTTCAAGGGGAAGAACGTGACCATGTTTTCATATCCTGCGCGATAGATCACGACACCCACCACGGCACCTGGACATACTTGAACAGAACCGATGTTTTCAATGTCACCACCAGTCGAGCCCGGTTGCTGCAAACGTTGTTTCTCTCATGCCCGGTCGATTCCATGCCACCGACTTCGTTACTCAGGCAGTATCATGACTTCAGCCTTCCAGCATCGGCCATTAAAACGACTCGCTCAGCGGAACCTTGGCTGTCGGATATGGCCGAGATGCTGAAAACCGAAGGGTTCGATGTGGAGCTACACCACAACATCGCTAATGTGGCGGTAGACCTGCTGCTGACTAAGGGCGGCCAGCGAGTTGCCGTCGACCTAATCGGTTTTCCTGGGGACGTTGGCACTGCCGTTCATACACATCGCTACCTGACACTCAGCCGGGTAGGCATTCCATTGTTTCCTCTTTCGGTGACCGATTGGCTCTTTGATAAAGACGCATGTCTGACACAACTGAAGCGCTGGGTGCAGCAGCCGAGCCGGTTGAAAGCTAACCCGCTGACAGAAGTAAAGGACGCGGGCAGTAAAGACTCGGTACCGGCTCCTTTGGCCCACCCGATGACGCTAGTCAGCAAAGAGCATTGGCGTGCCATCTGCCGTTTCGCCGAGGCAGAGGGACTGGCCACGCTTGCGGGCTTTCGCTTGACTCAAACTCAGACTGTTCTGCAACAGATGAACGATCTGTTAGCACAGTTGTTCGAGCCCTCATCGCATACCTACAGCCGGTACCAAACATCCGTGAATGCCGTGTTGAAATCCTACATAGACAACCTTAATACGTTGCAACTGTTATACGAGCAGGTTTGGGAGACGTCTAACCGAGATCATTCCTATTGGGAGGCGTTAATTGCCCCCATTCGGGAACGGCACCGCGAAATCGTTGCGGCTCTTAATGCGATGCGAAAAAGCATGCAGATTGAAGTTGCGAAACCCAAACGCGACGATCGCATACTCTTAGACGACCTGGAAACGCTCACTGCCCGCTTAAAACAATACGATTAAATAACCCGCCTTCATTTACAACTGACGGGACATCTGCTCGACTTCATTCGAGAACTGACTCAATGGTTTCAAACGGAAACGGCTCGAAAGCGGCTGAACCCGTTTGACCCGGTCGATCCGGAATGTTCGCGCAGCATCACGAGAATGGTCCCAAACCAATACATACCAAACTGGCCAATTCAAAAACAAGTAATGCGGTTCTATCTCCCGTTCGTGTAAGGCGCCATCTTCGCGCTGATAATCGACAATCAGAGAACGCTGCTCGACAAAGGCTTCTATAACAGCATCGGTCAACTTACTTTTTTGCGTCGGTACGTACGATTGCATCACCTGTTCGGATGCTGCCTGCCCCAACAGAATGCGCTGGCGAAGTTTGCGAATTGCAGGTCGCTGAGCATCGGGGAAAGAGGCAAACAATTTATTCCTCACCGACGACAGATGACTGAAAAACAGCGGCGAATTCAACTTCTCCAAAACACTGAGGGACAACAACAAGTCGATAACCTCCCTGTAATTCAACGTCAACCGCCCGATCCCCCACCTTGGCGTTAATCGCACACCTCCACCCCGCCCTTGCTCGGTCTCTATGGGATAACCTCGGGCTTTTAAGGTATCGAGGTCCCGCATCAGAGTGCGGACACTCACCCCTATGTCCTCGGCCAACAGCGACGCCGTAACCGGATCGCCGGATTTCAGGTGACCGAGAATCTGATCCAGTCGGTCTAACTTCTTACTCGCGGAACCTCTGCCCAACTTATATGTCCTATTTTGTCATAGTTAAACATAGCCTATCACCCGTCGCTGGAATGAACCAGCGGGAAACCTAAAATAGAGGCATAGCAATGAACACAGAAAATACAAACAACGTCGTTGAATGGGCACCTTTTACGTTAGCAGAAGGGGTTACCGAGCAACAATTGTTAGAGGCTGCAGAAACGATTCAATCCCGGTTTTTGGCACTACAGCCGGGCTATATACGCCGGGAATTGTTAAAGAAAAGTGAGCAGGAATGGGTCGACCTGGTGTATTGGTCATCTCAAGAGGATGCTGAACAGGCCTTTCAAAAGGCCGCTGAAAGCGAAGCCTGTGGAGGGTATTTTTCATTGATGGTTATGCCGGAAAACCCAGAAACTGCCGTACTACATCTGCAGCAAATGAAACAGTGGCGGTAAGTTTACCTGCGCTGGCTCATCCGCCACTGAGCCCGTTGTAACGGGCTCGTCAGCGCAGTAAGTTATCTATGACAGCAAGCGTGTCTCGCTGAAAATGATCGCTGTGAATGGAATAGTCCGCCTTCGTTGCCCCTTCACCGGTAACGATGCGAGCAGTATGAATCCCGACAGATTGCCCGCCCTCAACGTCGGCCAGTTCAGAATCACCTATCATCAGTGCTTGTTTGGGATCAACCTTTAACTGACTCAAAATGTGATTAAAACAGGCAGCGCCGGGTTTGCGGAAACCGATAGCACTTGACCAGACAACCTCATCAAAAAAGTATGCCATGCCCCGAAACCGCAGATCGTCCTGAAACAGGGAAGCTGGTCCGGTCACGTTCGACAACAGCCCCAATCGAAAACCTCTGTCAGAAAGCTCCTGCAAGAGTGTTACGCTCTGCGAGTGTGTGATACCCGCTCGGCAAAACTCCCGCAGGTGTGCCATGCCCATTTCTTCCGTGAAACTCATCTCATGCTCGGCAAAACAGCGCTGCCAAATGGACCGCCAATCCGGTTGCAGCACCTGATCACGCTGATATAACCGCTGTATCTCATTCTCAATCGCCTGCCCGATTCGCTTTCCTTTAGGGTTCCCTAACAGCCGCTCAAGCGAAGTTGCCAGCGACGCCGAATACACCAGTGTATTACCGTAATCGAAAATAATGGTCGTGATCATTTACCAGTCGCCACCTCTACAGATTTGCACACTGTATCAGGCCCCTTCCGCGTACAACATTCGTTTTTAGCAACAGCCTGACTAATGCGTCATAGATGGCTGTTCAACTGACATCCCTGAGACCATCGGCGAGTTTACGTCAGAATGCATCGGCATTCCCATATCCATGGAGTTTGCCGCTGTGAGCATTTCCAGCGTTATCTCATCAAAGCGTAAAATTTGACCCCCATATTCGTCAGCAAAGGCTTGGGCATCTACTTGCTTGCTGAACGAGCCCAGTGTCTCACCCATGGCGCCAAAACGATTTGCCCCCCAAACGAAGTAAGCAGATTGCGCGTCAATAAAGTGTTCGTCGTCAGGAGACGCCCAGGGGGTGACCGACATATCGTGTACGTATATCTTTATTGCCCGATGTTGGTTTTCAGGTTGTAAATAAAAGCCGAACAGATCTCGCGTAGAACAGAATTTTTGGACTTCGTTATCGCCTTTACTGATCAATTCACCTTTAGGACCTTCGAATCCTGATATAACCATGCCACACAGATGGCATTGGTCGCTGCCTTCTATCGCGGCCGCCGATAAGACCGCTTCGGTTGGATTGGATGACTGACACGACATCAGTAAGGTCATTGCAATTAGCACGGCACTGGCTTTGCTGGATTTATTTATTAGTGACATAGTTAAACCTTCTTTCGGTGAAAACGTAGTAAAGACAACGCCAAGCTTGCGACAATCCAAACCATCAGGCAGGCGTAGAGCGCTGGCAAACTGATGTTCATTTTCCCCAGAGACGCAAGCACACCCATACCTTGAGCGTCTATGGAAACGAGATTGATCAGCCGAAACAAATCGGTCGGGTTAAACATCAACAGCCCGGTCAACATAGACTCGTTCAACCAACCTTCACGTCCGACCAATAAAGCCAACAACGCAAGGTCGTACAACAATGTCAGGGAAAACCAAACCAATAATGCCAAGCCCGCCGCCTGAGCTTTTTCAGAGACCCATAAACTTAAACCATGAGCAAGCGTTAGGAACACGGCCCCCAACAAGGTTGCCGAAATAATAAACACGAGGAATGTCTGGATCACAGACCAACTAACGTTATTCCAGGAAAATGCCACCGCTGCACTGCCGAAGCCAATCAGCGTAGCGACAAAAAGAATGGCTAATTGACCGAGAAACTTGCCCAGAATCAGATCTATTTTCTTTAACGGATACGTCAGTAACAACAGTAATGTCCCCTGCTCCTGTTCGCCGACGAATGCGTCGTAACCGAGTAGCAAAGCAATCAGCGGAACGACCAACACGGTCAGGCTACTGAGACTGGCGATCGTCGCGGCTAGCGGCAATACACCGGATTGCCCATTGACGACACCGCCAAACCAGGTAATGCCTAAAGCCATCACGGCGAAAATCAATGTCGCGCCAATTACCCAACGATTTCGCCAACCGTCGCGCCATTCTTTCGCTGCTACAATCCATACTTTAGTGTACATAGATAGCCTCCACTTTCTTTGCACTGACGGTTTGTTGCATAAAGTACTGATACAGTTCTGGCAATGAAGGAGCTGTTATCTGCAAATCGTTCAAAGTGTCTTTGGACAACAGACGACTCGCGATGTCCAATGCTTTCTCCGCCGGAACACTCAACAAACCATTTTGTTGTAAATAAGGTTGCAGCACGGGGTCCTGACTGAGAGACCCGTTCAGACCTTTCGGTATTACCTTTACCGGCAACCGAGCTTGTTCGTGAAGTTCGGCAATACTCCCCTGCACAACGACGCGTCCTTGATTCAAAATAAGTGCGCGATCCAAATACTGCTCTAAGCCAGGTAGCACATGAGTACAGATAACAATGCCACACCCCTGTTGCTTGAGTTCCGCGAGCATGTCAAAAAACTCCAGAGTTGCCACCGGGTCGAGACCCACAGTGGGCTCGTCCAAAATTAACAACTTGGGATCATACACCTCGGGCTTACCCAAACTGGACGGTAACAAAGCCTGAGCTAAACCCAACCGCTGCTTCATACCTTTTGAATAGTGCTTAACAGGCCTTCGGGCAGCGTCCGCTAAATGCACACGGGTTAAAAGTCTGTTGACGGTGTCTTTGGCGACGGAGCGTGACAAGCCGTTTAACCGGGCGAAGTACTGTAATGTTTCATAGCCAGTGAGTGCTGGATAGAAGCTGACGTTTTCAGGAACATAGCCTATGCGGTAATTTGCTCGACCCGCCGGCAAACCAAAAACCTCTACGATGCCACTGTCAGCAGTCTCAAGGCCCAGAATGGTTTTCATCAATGTCGTTTTCCCGGCTCCATTGTGACCTAACAAGGCCAACATCTGACCTTCGGACAGCTCAAAACTAACTTGCTGCAGCGCCGCGAGTGAACCAAACTTCTTATCTAGCTCGTTCACGTGTATCAATACATCAGCCATCTATGGGTAACTCCTGTGGGCGAATCAAAGGGAAGCTGTCTTTTACACCAGGCGATTTCAATACCGGAAAACTGCGCTGAACCCAGCGCAACAGCAGAACAGCAGGACTGTCCATTAGGACCTTGGATTCAGGGTATTTCCAAAATAGTTTATCGATGTCATCATTGGGTTCGAATGCAGAGTCTCCCACACCATCATTATCAAGATCCCAACCGACGTAGTTACTCCAATAATTTCCAACGCCCTGTTCGCTCCACTCCTGTAAACGAGAGGACACATATTTCACCTGAATTTCGTTATCGACAAATTGATTGTTATAGACTTTGTTCTGTTCTGATCCTGCCGTCAGGTGAATACCCATATCACTATTGGCAAATCGATTGGCATGTATTTCATTATTCGTAGAGTTATAAACAAAAAGCGCTTTACCTTCGTCGCCTGAAACCGCAGGTTGCATTGAACTTCGAATTTTTAAAATGGTGTTGCCACTGAACTGTGACTTGTTTACGAAGTTGAGTAACAGCCCGTAGTCTTCACAGTTTTCTGCCCGGTTATTGACCACTTTCAGGTTATTTGAACTCATCAGCGCATAACCAACTTTTACATTCAGTGAAGAATTTTCCGAAATCTCATTGTTGTAGGAATACATGTAATGAATGCCGAAACGCAAATCCGACAAGCGATTATTACGCAAGACATTTTGCTGGCTGTTTATTATATAAAGACCATCTCGGGTTTGACTGACCACATTGTCGACAACAGCGGCGTCTACGACATTGGTCAGATGGATGCCGTTTCCACGATCCGCTGCGCGCATCTCGCTGTTGCCTTGCACCTGGTTACGTAGCACAGTGGCAGTTTGGACGCTTTCAAGGTAAATGCCAAAACCATCACCCTGTAGCCTGTTGTCGACTAATGTGATGTGTTCCGTATGTTTTACCTTTATACCAGAATCGGTCGCTGTGAGATCATACCCCCAATTGCGAATCGTCAGGCCTTTCAATTCCACATGTGACGCGGTCACTTCAATGGCATTCCCGCGTCCGGAGCCGTCAATGACCGTTTTATTCATACCATCGAGGACCAACATTTTATCAATAATGAAATTACCGATAAAGGTAGTGGCAGGTAATATGAGTATGTCTCCGGCATTGCTCTGATCAATAACCTCTTGCAGGTTTGCTTCGAGGGGCACCATGAATGTCTTGCCGAATGCGGTGTTGACGCAAAGCAGGCAAACACAGAGCCTAATTAAAGCAGATAGATTTCGCATGATTTCTCCAGAATTTTCTACGCGAAATCTGATGGTCGCCAGAGCGACCATCAGATTGAACTCCCTACTTTGGTTCCACCAACATACGACCACGCATTTCCATATGAAGTGCGTGACAGAACCAATGGCAATAGAACCACTGCACCCCTGGTTTGTCGGCGATGAACGTGACCGAGGACGTTTGCTGTGGACCAATTTCCATACTCACACCGTGATTTACAACCGCAAATCCATGTGTCACGTCTTCGACCATATCGAGATTGGTGACGACAACTGTCACTTCATCTCCTTGTTTCACGGTGAACTTTTCCAAACCAAAAGTTGGCGCGACCGATGTCATATACACGCGGACTTTATTGCCGTTGCGAATGACTTTGTTGTCCGTTTCCAAGGTAATGCCATCTTTCTTGGCCATTGCAACGGTCGCTGCAAAAATCGGATCATCACGAGTCCATATTTTTTTGGTTTTCATTTTACTTCGGTGGACGATCATACAGTCATGAGGTTCTGCATAGGTTGGACCATCGTGCACCAGCTTCATTTCATCACCGGAGATATCAATCAACTGATCGTTTTCTGGGTGTAACGGACCGACCGGTAAAAAGCGGTCTTTCGAGAATTTACACAGCGCGACCAGATATTTACCATCTGCATCACGGGTTTCGCCCATGGTGGTATGGTTATGGCCTGGTTGGTACTGAACATCCAGCTTCTGGCGAATGTAATTCACTTTCTTGCCATTAAAATGATCGATGGCATCCTGTACATTCCATTTCACGATTTGACTGTCAATAAACACAGTCGTATAGGCGTTACCGCGTCCATCGAAAGCCGTATGCAAAGGCCCAAGACCTAATTCAGGTTCACCAACAATCGTGTCACGTGGTTTGATTTTGTCATCAAAAAGCGCATCAAGTTTATCAATCGCAATGATGGATACCGTCGGCGATAACTTTCCGTTGGCCACAAAGTACTCACCATTCGGCGACGTATTCAAACCGTGTGGGCTTTTCGGTACGGGGATATAACGTGTGAGCTTTGAACCTTTGCGACCATCAACAACCTTCACACCGTTGTAAACTTTGTAGTCGCCCGCGGCAATCGCTGCCTCAATTCGCTCAATGTTAAAAATCACCACATGGTCACGTTCGGCGGCGATCATGCTGCCGAGATTCATACCCATTTCTGAGTTATAGCAGGTAGAGGCAGCATACTTGCCCGTATAATCGGCATCGGTGTTGTCCAGGTTACCGTCCACAATAACCTGGAAAGCCATTTCCATTTTCTCGGCATCAACTACATTAAATAACGATGTGTATTTACTCGGATCATCTAGCACCGAACCATCGTTTGGCAATGGAACTTCATATTCGCCATTGCAGAATACATATTTGGTGTACGGGACCTTCTGTACACGTAAGCCGTGAATGGCATGCGCATTGGGAATGTCGAGCATCTTGTCAACTTTCATCACGTCGCAGCGAATTCGGGCTACCCGTGTGTTAGCCTTGTCATTAATGAAGACATATTTTCCGTTGTATCGACCGTCGGTCATACTCATATGCGGATGGTGAGAATCGCCGTTGGTGTACTTGCCGGTTTCTCCCATGATGGCTTTCGACTCATTGGTCATACCCCAGCCGGTAGCACTGTCATGGTTAAACACAGGAATCCGCATGAGCTCGCGCATTGAAGGTAATCCTAAAATTCGGACTTCCCCTGAATGACCACCACTCCAAAAACCGTAGTACTCATCGAGTTCACCTGGATCAACGCTGTGTTTTATTTTATCCTGAGTCGCTGCATGAGCCATTTGCGAGAACATCGTTGCGGTCATCGCTGGGGCGGCCACACCGAGTCCACCGATTAACGCTGACTTTTTAAAGAAACTGCGGCGACTGTTTGCATCTTCAAGACTGGTATCTTGGGTTTCTGGTTTATCATTATTTGTCATCTGTTTTCCCTCTTTCTGGGTTTTCGGATTTATTTCGCTCGTTAAATTTCTACAGCATCAATAATCTGAACTGCGTTTTTCTTTTTCTTTTTTGCTTTCAATAGCAACGGTGGGCATTTTTCCTCGTTGAAGTAAGTCATTTGGCAATCCAGGCAATAGTGACATTCACGCTGATTGATCACTCCATCAGGTTGAATTGCCTGAATTTCACATTCATTGGCACAAACACGGCATGGCTGACCGCATTCTTTTCGGCGTTTTAACCAGTCAAATAATTTTATGTTGGTCGGAACAGACAAGGCTGCTCCTAAAGGACACAGATAGCGGCAGAATGTTTTGCGTTGAAATAAATTGCTGAACAATATCAAACCAGCCCAGGCAACAAACCCCCATTCACGGGAAAAACGTAACAAGAAGGTCGTTTTAAAAGGCTCGATTTCGGCATAATGTTCGGCCAATGACAGAGATTGAATGGACAGACCAAATAGTGCCAACAGCACCAGGTATTTGATCGCCCATAAGCGCTCGTGAACAGCAAAGGGCAATTCGAACTGTGGGATGTGCAGTTTTCTGGCAAAGTGATTTATTAATTCTTGCAAGGCACCGAACGGGCATAACCATCCACAAAAAACGCCCCGCCCCCACATCAGTGCGGTAACCGCGACCGCAACCCAAATAATGAAGATAATGGGATCCAGTAAAAATATCTGCCAATTAAAATCGGTCATGAATGCATTTAAAAAGGTAAATACATTGACGATGGAAATTTGACCGGCACAATACCAGCCAATGAACAGCACGGTGTAGACCAAGAACCAATGACGTACATTGTGCAGAAGACGCGGATAACGAACCAAGACATCCTGAAAGAACAAGACCCCCATCAGCACGGTTAATCCCGCCAGGAGAATGACAATTTCTATTTTCTTATCCAACCAGACCTGTTGCCAAAGCGTCCGTTCAGGCTCCGTCATGATTGGTTGAGGTCGAATCACGTAGTCTTCCGGTACGTTATATTCGCCTTTGAAACTGGTAAAGACGGAGTCTATCGCACCCAATTGTCGACGAACCAACAGCTCAAACTGCCACGGCTGACCTGGATCGAAAGTCTGGTGTTCGCGAATGATAAACATCGACATTTCCGCGAAATGCGGTGCATCGGACAACAGCAAATCCATGACACGGATGTGGTCCAGATCTCGAAAACTGATCGCTTCCTCATTTTGCAGCAGCTGAATACGATCAAAAATTCCGCCGCGCACATAGCCGGAACCCTTAAACGAATAACCATTACCCAACAGCAGTAAGACATGCTCTCCCGGTTGTAAGCTCGACATCAACCAATCATATTCATCTTGACCTAGCAGGTTTTTACCAACTGCCGGAATATCTACCAAAGTGTAGAAAATATCCGTAAAAAGATTTTCCGCCTGGGACGGATCAGCGGTTTCAGGTTGAGCAACCTTGGTGTTTGAAAAAGCGGACTCGACAACACCATTGGTCAGTTTCAGTCGACGGATACTTCCGTCACCGGTCAGTTGCAGCCACGATTTCTCAGGTTGATATTCGGTGTTAATGCGAGCAGGCAACACAACCGACTGTGTATCCTCGATAATACCCAAAGCGCGTGCCAGCTCAGTTGCGCCGCGGCTGATACCGACATTCATTACCATCACGGTTACGGTTGCGCCAGAAATCCCGTCCAGTTGAATTTGGCCTTCTCCCGCATTACCCCCAACTTTAAAACGTTGAGTTAGCGAAAGCCCCGTGTATTGAGCGGTAAAATCATGCAACTTGGTTTCTGGAATGCCGACCAGCAAGATGGGCTCATGGTGTTCAAGAACGTCCGCGTGCAAGAAGGTGCCCTGCGGAGAAATAGACACCAATATGTTGACGGGTTCACCACTGTAGGCCGGTACCCGATGAATAGCGTTGGTCTCAAAAGCGTAACCTGCGGTCTCGCCGTCACGCGTGATCAACCAGTAAGGCAATTGGGCATCGGCTTTTCCGGCAACCTGCTGCTTGGTCCACTGCGCGTTAGGAAAATGAGTTTGTAAGAGCGTTTCGGGATCACGTGCGGGACTGACAAAGAGTGCCCAGCAGGAAACGCTGGGTAACAGCAACAAAGCAGTGAGAAGTATCGTGGTTAACCGGCGCATAACGTCACAAAGGTTAAATATGTAACGCCACTATGCGCAGGACCCACCGGCCATTACATGACTATGATCAAGTCAGAAAAATTATTATCCCGGGAAGCAACTTGAGATTGATTATCATCATCAGAATTACCTCATTAGAGGTACCTCTTTGACCGGAAAAATAGCCCGCTGAAAGACGAGCGGGCTTTGTGACATCAATTTTCTGTGGGTAAACGCTCTCCAAAAACGCGCACCACATTCCCGCCCATGACTTTACGGATAACGTCAGCACTGAACCCACGCGCCATTAATGTTTGCGTAATCGCGGCAAGCTCCGAACTGTCCAAGGCCGTATGCACGGAACCGTCGAAATCCGATCCTAAACCGACATGATCTTCGCCCAGCAGTTCCACAGCGGCAGCGATTGCCGACGCAATACCTTGGGGTGAGATATCACACACGGCATCCCAATAGCCGATACCAACCACACCACCTTGCGCAGCAATTTTCTGCATTAACGAATCGGCTATATTGCGTGGTGATTCGCAATGTCCATGCGTTCCGGTGTGACTGATAACGACGGGGTGCGTCACCATCACCAAAGCTTGCTCTACAACCGCTTCGGAGGAATGCGATAAATCGAGTACGACGGGCATGCTGTCGAGTTTGCGGACCACGGCCTTGCCGAAGTCGGTTAACCCCGCTTGAGACGCTCCGTGCAAAGACCCTCCGAGCTTATTGTCGAAGAAATGATGAAGACTCATCATGCGGAACCCTGCGTCATACAAACGGTCAATATTACTCAGTTCGCCATCCAATGCATGCGAGCCTTCGGTACCGATTAATCCACCCACTATTTCGCTGCCGTTAGCGCGCGCCGTCAGCAGGTCTCGCAAATCCTGTTGGGTTTCAATCACTTTAAATTGCTGTGGTGCTTTGGCTTCCATTTTGTGCAATCGACTCGCCTGATAAAGGGCGCGTTCGGTCAGGCTGTTCCAGGTTCGGATAGGCCACAACTGCCCAACAGCCAACAGCGTAATGTTGTCCCGCGCCTCCGCACTGTTATGGTTGTAGTTCAGACCTGCCGGGGTTTTGGTCACGGTCGTGAATACCTGAATGGCTTGATTGCCTGCGACCATGCGCGGTATATCGACGTGCCCATAATCACTACGCTTCAGAAGGTCGCGATTCCACAGCGTTGAGTCGGCATGAAGATCGGCAATTACCAGTGAGTCGTGCAACGCCCGCGCAGAGGTGCTGATTTGGTACGGCGCGTGAGGTTCTACGGTATTCATGCCTTTCTCTGCAATCGCCGGAACGAAACCAAAAAATCCAACCGTGCTAATCACGAACAGGAGCGCCAACGACACGCCGATCCATTTTATTATTTTCATTTTTTATCACTTTATGATTTTAAACGACTGCCACGTTAGGGAAAGTACTTCTGGCTGACAAGCAATATCACCCTCTCACACCGGCAGAGTCATTACGATTGTTCGGAATGCGCGATTTGTGCCTCGATAATGTCGGCAATATTGGCTTCAATCCAATCCGCAAAATCTTTTACCTTAACGCTGAAATCCTGACCGAGCCCCGTCAAACTGTACTCGACATGCGGCGGTACAACAGGGTACGACACCCGCTTTACCAAACCGTCGTGCTCCAACCCCTGCAGTGTCTGCGCGAGCATTTTCTCGCTGACTCCGGTGATTTTTTTACGCAGTTCGCTGAAACGATAGGTTTTCTCTTCCAAAGCCAGAATCACCAAAACCCCCCATCGACTGGTGACGTGCTTTAACACGCCGCGTGACGGGCATTTGTCGGAAAACAGATTGCCACGGGGCATCTTATGATTTTGTAAGGAATTCGTATGCATTCAAACTTACCTTTTGGTATGTACTTACTAAAAGTTTGTTAGAAGCATAGGCTTAACCACATCACAACGCAATTCAAAAACACGCAAAGGAGATAAACTATGATTTTAGTCACTGCCGCTACCGGCCAATTGGGCCGTTTGGCATTGGTTGCATTAGCCGAAAAAGTGGGTGCCAACAATGTCATCGCTGCGGTTCGTAACCCTGAAAAAGCCCAAGATCTTGCACAACAAGGTTTTGAGGTACGCCATGCCGATTATGAAAAACCAGCGTCACTGCAGGCTGCATTAAAAGGCGTCGAAAAAGTCTTGTTGATTTCGTCCAGTGAAATTGGGCAGCGAGCACCACAACATCAGGCGGTAATTGATGCCGCACGAGAACAAGGCGTGTCCCTGCTGGCTTACACCAGCATTCTCAACGCGACCTCGTCACCACTCGCATTGGCTCAAGAACACGCAGCGACTGAACATGCGTTGGCCGCATCTGGCGTACCATTTGTATTGTTACGCAATGGCTGGTACCTGGAAAATCATCTGGCCGGTGCACGACAGGCGGTGGATATGGGCGCCGTTTTTGGTGCGGCTGAAGACGGAAAATTTTCATCCGCCACTCGTGCCGATTTTGCTCAAGCCGCTGCGGAAATACTGACCCGACCGAATCAAGCCGGAAAGGTTTATGAATTAGCCGGCAGCGAAGGCTTTACCTTGACTGAATATGCGGCTGCCCTGAGTGACATCAGCGGTAAAACGGTGAACTATACGAGTTTCGATGAAAGCCAATACCGCGTCGCACTGATCGACGCGGGCCTGCCTGAAGGCTTTGCAGCCATACTGGCCGACAGTGATGCGCAGGCCGCAAAAGGCGCGTTGTTCAGTACCAGCCAAGATCTGGAAACGTTGCTGAGTCGGAAAACGACTTCAATGCGAGAAGCATTGGAAAAAACACTGAAGCGGTAACGCGGAACTTATTCAGCACGCCGACACTGAACTTCCACCGGTTATTCCCAGCGGAAGTTCAGTTGGCCAATATCTGCCATTGCTGATATCAACCGCCATTATCCATCCACTGTGTATTCTGTGCACCATCGACAGTTGGCGCGGCATAGATGTCCATCAGTTTACCGCTGTTGACGTTGGTAATTTTAAAGTGGCCTGTTCCGGTAGACGAAAATTGACGTTGCTGACTTGTCCCCATTCCGGTACCACACCGGCAATGAGTAAAGCCCCCCCATAATTTCGTAGGACTGGCTATGTAACTCTGTGGTGAGCTGACCGACACCGAAGTTCAGTCAGGCGGATGGTTTAATCTGATGACCAGGATCGACAAAAGAATCGCTGCAATGAAAACCCACCATCACTCGCAACCCAAGACAATGCCCGCATCATTAGGCCAGCCCCCTCCCTCATCTTCCAATTGTTGGACCCTGTCGATATCCGCGCCGTAGGCAAATACCGGCGCAATATTTACTGGACTAAGAACACTCCCGAGAAGGGTTAAGAAAGCGAAAACGACTCTTGAATAGTTTTTTAATCTGTTTACCCCTGTTTTTTGATGTTTTTGTCATCGTTCAGGGCAAGCATCAGCAATTAATTCCTGCAATTTATAGTTTTTATGACTCAAAAAAGAGTCGTGCCTCGCAATTAAGAGTCATCAGACAGGTGATTGCTCCGCGATAATACCAACTGGTAGGTAATGGGAAGAAAAAACCATAATTTCCGTAAATATCTGAGAACAGTATCTAAACGAATCAAAATGATGATGAAAGTCAGGCCAATAATGCAGCTTTTTAACACCTCATTCGTGAAAATTTCGCTCAAGACAGAGTCTCTATACCACCCTTTTTGAACGTATTCAGGGCAAATTCGCCCTCGATCGAAATTTTTTGGCCTGAAACAGAGCATTCCGCGAGAAATTGGCAATTCTTAGCAACCCAATCTTCTTAATTCTTGACCAATAGGTTATATTTTTTACGCCTTTGCCAATGACGATGATCTCGTCCGTTGTAAATAAGCGGCCCGGTTAACGCTCACCGGATGGAGCCACTTCGGCACAACCCGAAAGCTCCATGCGCCATTACACAGGCATAGGCAACACACTGAAACAACCTGTTTAGGAGCCTCAACAGCTCCGGAAACTGAAAACCTGAACAACAAAAACAATAGGGATATGGCTAATGATTCCTGGTCTACATGCCATACGCAGTTCGCTATTAACAACAGAAAAATGGAAGTGGAGTTTCACCATAATGTATAAAAAACTACTCATAACAACGGCCGTTCTGGCCGCAAGTTACTCACAAGCAGAATTAATGATCACTGGGGTTGTCGATGGCCCTTTATCTGGTGGTTTACCAAAAGCGATTGAGCTTTACGCAACAGACGCCATCGCCGATTTAAGCGTTTACAGCATTGAAGGCATTGGCGCTGGTGGTACCTCAGGTTCAAATGTATTTAGTTTCCCAGCCCAAGCCCTTGCTGCTGGAAGCTATTTTTGGGTGACCAATAACGAGGCTGGATTTCAAGAATATTTTGGGTTTGCCGCTGATGGCGTCGGCACTTTAGGTAATAATGGTGACGATATTTATGTTCTGAAAACCAGTGCAGCAACGATTGATATTTATGGTGAACTTGGTGTTGATGGTACCGGTACAGCTTGGGAATTTCTGGACGGATGGGCCTATCGTAAACACACCACCGCGCCAAACGGCGGAACTTTTGACGCCGCACAATGGAACTATTCAGGTATAAACGCATTAGACGGTTCCTCATCAAATACAACAATGCCCGTAAAAGGTGTCGTTCCTGCAGGTCCAACCATCCCTGACGTAGGATCCTGTGGCGATCCTGCGACCTTAATTTCCGAAGTACAGGGCAATGGCAACAGTTCGTCACTTGAAAATGAATACGTCGTAGTAGAAGCCATCGTCAATTTTGACGCACAGGGCGACGGTAGCTCCTTCCAGTACAGCGGTTTCTTCCTGCAAGAAGAAGACAGCGACATGGATGCGGATCCATCGACCTCTGAAGGCATATTCGTTTACGACTTTGCCAACGCTGTTGCTTCCGGCGACTTGGTTCGCCTCGTTGGACAAGTTGCAGAATTCAACGGAATCACCCAGATCAAAGATCTGGATACATTGACGGTGTGCTCATCGGGTCACCCCCTTCCAACGCCAACTTCTTTGACCTTCCCACTTACAAGCCTTGACCAGTTAGAAGCCGTTGAAGGCATGGGTGTAACCATCGACACACCGATGGTGGTCAGTGATTTCTACGGTACCGGTTATGGCTTCATCAACTATGGCCAGTTCGTCGCGTCCTCCAAACTGCATTATCAACCAACCACGCTAGCCGCCCCGAGCGTGGAAAGTTACAACAATGCGATCACCGCGTTTAAACTGGACAGCATTCTGATTGATGATGGCGTTGCCGCATCAAATCCAGATGTCATCCCATTCCCAACGGCCGCTGGATACAGTAACACCAACTATTTCCGGGTTGGATTTGAACTGAGCAATCTCGCTGGTGTCGTACATGGCTATGACAATGGCTCAACAAAACTTCCCTACTCTCTGATTCCGTCTACGAGTCCTACCTTCATTCCAACGGCCAAATATGACCGAACGCTGGAACCTTATATCGACGGTTCAGAAAATCTGGTTATAGCCAGCATGAACGTACTTAATTTGTTTAACGGCATTGAAAACGAAGCGGATGAAACATTTTTCCCTACCCTGACGGAAGAGAAAAATAAGACTTTTGGGGATTACCGTGGAGCAAACTCAGCAGAAGACTATGCCATTCAGCTGAGCAAAATCGTTGCTGCCATATCCGCGATGGACGCTGACATTGTGGGGTTGATGGAAATTGAAAACGATGGTTTCGGTGAGAAGAGTTCGATCAAAGCGTTGACCGATGCACTCAATGCAGAAGTTGCCGTAGAAAACGAATACGCTTTCGTGAATGCCGGAGAAAAAATCGGTGACGATGCCATTGCCGTCGGTCTTTTGTATCGCAAAAATGTATTGTCTCCGGTCGGTACAACCGTGATTCTGGATTCTGCGAATTCACCGCTCGATGAAAACAACGAGCCTTTGTTCCTGGATACAAAAAATCGACCTTCACTGATCCAAACTCTGAAGCACCACGAATCAGACCAAGCAATTACCATTGCTGTGAACCACCTGAAGTCGAAAGGCAGTAACTGTAACGCCCTGTCTGATCCTGACCTAGGCGATGGCGCGGGCAACTGCAACATTACTCGCTCACGAGCTGCTCAGGCTTTAGCAACATTCTTATCCGACAACCCCACTGGCGTAGAAACTAACAACATCATCATGGTTGGTGACTTCAACTCGTACGCTAAAGAAGACCCCATTGTTGCCCTTGAAACGGCTGGCTTTACTAATCTGAAAGATACAGATAAGTCAACTGAAGAAATTCCGTTCAGTTACAGCTACTCTGGATTACTAGGCAGCTTAGACTACATCATCGGCAGCGAAGCAATGACCGAAAACCTGCTAAGTATCGACGCCTGGCACATCAATTCTATTGAATCTGATGTACTGGACTATGACACTACTCTAGACCCATATGAGAAAAACGATACGTATGCCAGCGCCGATGACCCTTACTACTCATCTGACCACGACCCGATTGTGGCAGCGTTTTACCTGGCAACTACTAAGGATGACCAGGACGAGGATGACCAGGACGAAGATGACAACTCCTCAGATAAGCCTAAGAAAGGTGGTTCATTGAGTTGGAGTGTCCTGATGCTTGGATTGCTTGCTGTGCTGTCACGCAGAAAAACAGCGGCTGCAAAATAAGCAATAGATACTGATTTTTTCAACCCAATAATAATCCCGCCTTTGGCGGGATTATTGCCATTACTCCTCCTTGTTTAGCGCGCAACACACTATCTCCATTAAACTGCAACGCTAAAAACTTGCTTGCCCGCACGTGTTAACGGTCGACACCAAGCCATAACGCCTTTCAAGACTATCGAAGATAATATCAGGGGGACCTGACAGAGAGGACAATACCTTCGCAACCAGTTGCGATGTAAGGATAAAAAAAGCCCGGTATAGACCGGGCTAAACACATTACAACATAGATTAAATACGACTTAAAAACTCAATGAAACATCTTTGTGCGTGGATTGGCAAGCCGCAATATCCAGCGCTAATCGATCGGTTAAGCGATCCTGCAAGCGAACACCAATGTTATAGCCAATGGCTTTATCCAACTTTTTCAAAGCGGGGAGTACAGACGAATTGGCTTCGTTCATCCATGCAACATCACTGGCGAGCTGCGCCAGGGCCTGGTCTTTGAACGCCAAAGCTTCCTGAGCATCAGGACTGTCGCCGCGTAATGCACGCCGAGCTTTAGTCACCAGACTGCGAACCGATTCCGCGCCGGGGATGGCATCCAGCTGATCTTCCAACACTTTGATACCGTCCATTGCCGTATCAGCATCATTGTTGGTAATCAGATTGTCCAACGCTGCGACAGCGGATTGCTGTTCCGCCAGACGGGACGCACTGTTCAATACCCTCAATATTTCCTGCAAAGGTCGGTAGGCATTATCGACATGGTTTTGATAACCCAACCGCGCAATTTTCAGATCTTTCAGCAAGGCTTGGTAACGTTCGTTCTCAGACTGCCACTGTGGTGGAACTTCACTTTGCAGCTGAGAAATGTCCGATTCCAGAATAGCGATGTCAGCTTCAGCATCGGCCAGATTCTGTTCGGAAATACTGTCATCAAAACGAGCGTTATCGATATAAGCGTTGTGCTCTTCAATAGCCGCTTCCAACTGTCGAATTTGACGTTCACGCGCCCTCACATCGATATGCAGATCGCGATAGTTCATCGACGCTTCGGCAATAACCAGTTTCGCTTGATTTACTTGATCAACTTTAGCGAAGGTCTGCCGACTCTGATCGATCACACTGCCAATACTCTGTTGGTAAGAACTCGGCAAAACGCTGATGTCGACACCTGCCATGGTATCCAATGCTTTTAGAATATCCTGTTCATGTTTTGCGTAATAATCGAATACTTCGACTTCCAAACATTGCTGTAATTTTGGGTTCATCGGAGGCGGTGCATTTTCCGATGTCAGGAAAGTGCGGTTTGGCAGATAATTCACCAACGGTGGCGCGAGACCGACAATCAACAGCGCGAACAACTGCAAGCCGATGAACGGTACGACACCTTTATAAATATCCAGCGTTTTGACTATTTTTGGCGCCACACCACGCAAGTAAAACAACGCAAATCCGAATGGAGGTGTCAGGAAGGACGTCTGCATATTTAGACCGATCATCACACCCAACCATACCGCCGTGACGTTAGCGTCAGGCGCCGCCAGCAAAATAGGCGCTACCAACGGAACCACCACGACGGCAATTTCGATGAAATCCAGGAAGAAGCCCAACAAAAAGATAACCAGCATAACCACTAAAAACTGCGTCCAGAATCCGCCGGGCAAACTGGTGAGTGCATGGCGAACCAACTCTTCGCCACCAAAAGCCCGGAAAGCAGCCGTGAGCATCGCCGCACCAATCAAAATAATGAACACCATACTGGTGGTTTTGATGGTTTCAGTCATGACCTGATTCAGCGTGTCGTCTGTTTTGAACACACGCCAGGTACTCCAAAACACAGCGAAAGCCAACACTAGCGAAAAGAACACCGCCAACACAAAACCAAATGTCTGACCCGGGGTGGTGAGGTTTTTAACATTAATCTCCCAAATACTGAGCACTAACGCTATACCAACAATAGACACACCCGCCAAGATCGCCGGTAGATAAACATGTTTGTCACCTTTAAAAATACGGTAACCGCCCATCAGAATCGCGCCGATCGCGCCAATGGCCCCGGCCTGGTTTACCGTGGCCACACCGGTGAGGATGGACCCCAACACGATGACAATCAGCGCCAATGGTGGTACCAGGGCTTTCACCACATTCCTTAAAAATGACCGGTCGTATTCACCATCGTACGGTACTGGTGGTGCGGATTTTGGTTTTAAAACCGCAGTAGCGAGAATATAAAGAATATACAAAGCAACCAGAACCAAGCCTGGAATGATAGCGCCCATAAACATATCACCGGCACTGGCGGACACGACATCCAGGTGCGACGGCATGGAAAATTCGCCAGTCACCGCACGGTATTCTGTCGCACGGATGGTTGAGGCTTGATCGGCAGCAGAAGACAATTGGTCCGCAAGAATAATTAATACAATGGACGGTGGAATAATCTGCCCTAAGGTTCCAGAGGCGCAAATGGTGCCGGTTGCCAGCGACTTGTCGTAATTATTGCGTAACATCGCCGGTAACGAAATCATGCCCATGGCGACAACGGTTGCACCCACAATACCCGTGGTGGCGGCCAAGAGTGCACCAACTATCACCACGGAAATACCCAGACCGCCTGGCACAGGACCAAATAATTGCGCCATGGCAACCAACAGATCTTCGGCTATGCGTGAACGCTGCAGCATAATGCCCATAAAAATAAACAGAGGGATAGCAATCAACGTATCCCGTTCCACTTCCCAATACAGGCTGCGGAAATTCGTCACCCCCGCTGTTAACCACTGAGTTGGACCACCGTCCGCAAAATACGCTCCGGTATCACCGGCAAACAACCAACCACACAAGGCTGCCAGCGAGATAGCAAGGATGGCCGAACCCGGTAGCGCAAACGCGACGGGAAAGCCCGATATCAACGCGCCGACCATGAGCGCGATCAAGATGCATAAAAACAGTAATTCCATAATCTGATTCCTTTATCCGGCGACGTCGTCGTGATGGTCGTCACTGGCTTCAACTTCACCGGTTAAAATAGCCACATGTTTTAATAGATAGCTGCAGAACTGCAGCAACATGGAGACGGCGAATACCACCAGGTACGCCGCCATAATGTATTTAATGAACAGTCCATACGACGATTGCGAGATTTCAAAATTCAACAGAGGGCTGTTCAATATGCTGTTTTTCTCCCACATCCCCATGGTCAAGATGATCCAGCAAAGCGGGAAAGCCAGGAAGAAAATGCCAGCGGTATTCACAATGGCTTTGTAACGGATGGAGCGTTGTGCATAAAGCACATCGACGCGCACATGCCCTTCTTCACGCAGAGTGAACGCTGCGGAAAACAAAAATAAACCGGCATACCAGAAACGAACCAGGTCACCCATTAAAGTTTGTTCATAAGAGAAAATGAAACGGGCCACTACGATCCACGCTTCGGCAAAGACCACCAGTAAGGCAAGCCAGGACACGGAAATAGTTTTAAAGCGATACGCCAACACCAGGCTGATCGCAATTAAAGGGTAATGCACATAGGTGCCACGGAAGGTTGCTTTACCGAGGTTGGTACCTAACTCATCACCAAAGACGACCGTTAACAGGTCTTCCACACGCATCCAAGAGATCAAGCCATCCATCAACCCAATGATTAAGATCGACCAAAAAGCCGCACGAATCACATATTCGGACCACCGAGTCCAGCGCTGGCTGTCTTCAATCATGAGCCGGTCTGGCGTGCTCTTCGTGCGGTATATGACATACGGAAAAATGAGTATGTAACTGGCGAGTTGCAACCACGCATACAGAGCGGCGCTGTCAGCCTGCTCATTTGAGGTGAAAAAATAATTGGCAACGCCTGGCCAATCGCGCCAAACGTTTAAATAATTATTGAGCAAATAGATAAAAGTGAAACATACCATGGCATAGGCGATAGAGCGCACTATCCAGTTCAACTGTTGATAACGCCGCGTTAGTGGCTGGGCGAGCACCGATACAATTTCCACAAAGTCACCAAATCGAAAGTGTGCTGGGGTTAATAAAAAGCGTCAGTCGGACAACCGAGTGACGCTTTTATTCAATCGAATTTACAGCGCGTGATTGAGATCACATGCCCAATACACGGTTACGCTGTTGAACATAGGCCACATCAGAAATCTTATTCCAGCCACCCACTTCTTTGCGGGCCTTTGCGAAACTCTGGTGAATACGTTTCGCTAATGCGGAATGATCCTGAACGTCTTCAAATACTTCTTCAGACGCTTCACCGAAGGCATCGTAAGTATCGTCAGAGAATTCACGCAGCTGCACACCCTGTTGACTGAGCAGACGTTGCAAAGCAGCACCATTTTTCCAGCTGAATTCCGAATACATGTATTCGTTTTCTTGTGCAGCCGCCGCAGCAATGATGTTTTGATCCATTTTGGACAAACCATCCCACCACTTCTTGTTCATCTGCACACTCAACATCGAGCCGGGTTCATGGAAGCCTGGGTAGTAGTAGAACTTAGCCGCTTCGTACAACTTCATGATTTCGTCGTTCCATGGACCCACCCACTCGGTAGCGTCAATGGCGCCAGAAATCAGGTTTTCATATATCTGACCACCTGGCAGAGACACAGGAGACCCGCCGAGCTTAGACAATACTGAGCCGCCCAAACCTGGCATACGCATCTTCAGGCCTTTAAAGTCGGAAGCTGACTTCATTTCTTTGCGGAACCAGCCACCCATCTGTACGCCCGTGTTACCACAAGCCAAGCCTTTCAGACCAAATTCACCAGACAGCTCGTCCCACAGCTCCTGTCCGCCACCAAAACGCAACCAAGCGTTAAATTCAGTCGCCGTCAGGCCAAAAGGTACGGCCGTAAAATAGCCGAAACCCGGGTGTTTACCGGTGAAATAATACTCAGCTCCGTGATACATCTGGGCATTGCCGGAGGCCACTTCATCGAACACGTCGAAAGCACCAACACGTTCACCGGCAGCAAAATATTTCGCGGTAATACGACCGTCAGACAAATCGGCCAAGCGCTGAGCAAAGCGCTGTGCGCCGGTTCCCAACCCCGGGAAATCACGAGGCCAGGTAGATACCATGGAAATTTCAATTCGATTCGCAGCGATGGCAGGTGCTGAGATGGTCGTCGCAGCGGCCACAGAACCGGCGCCAATCAGACCTTTTTTAATGACGTCACGTCTTTTCATTTTGTTCTCCTGGTTGGTCACGTTCCTCTGCCATATGCACCGCAAAGTGCTCGCGTGACAGAGTTCAGTTGCTATCTTTTTTATTTTTTCAGCCGCTACAGACTTTTTCATCCGCTCACAGCCAACCAAAAAATTGGAGCGAGAATTTTGATCACTCTCTTTGCACAAGCAGTTTTATTCTATTGTTTTCCACAGTGCCCATTCAATTTAAACAACCCGAACGCACTTGTGTAGCAAAATATAGGCACTTACTACTATTGTACGACCAACGTCTAAACCTCCTTTTGTACAAAAAACACGCTATTCATCGTTGATTTTCCATTATGGAAAAAGTGAATTTCTTTTCATAATGAGGGGTAATCCCCATAGATATTGGGGCCTCCAGCCTTACGTTGCAGGATCTGCTGCCATAAACAGCAATAGTTATTGATCTGCAGCAACGAGCCGTTCACACTTGGCTGGCTTACTAGCGGGCTGTTAAAAACACCGGTTCAAAAACGCTTGTCTGTCCTTTAAAGTGACGCAGTGAATGCTACAGATAAAAAACCGGAAAATTACCGCCAGGCGGCTAGTTATTAAAAGTTAACAATCTCAAGCAAGGTTGGGAGATCACCATGCCACTGAATATCGCAGTGCCTATAGACACCACTCCGGGGGAAACTCGAGTTCCCGTCAGCCCGGAAACAACGAAAAAACTCATCGACTTAGGGTTTTCGGTCACGCTGCAAAGCGGTGCCGGTCAACCGTCACAATTTTCTGACGAAGACTACATATCTGCGGGGGCGCAGATCGAGACCGACGTCGCTAGGCTTTATAGCGATGCTGACGTACTGATCAAAATCAACGGTCCGGTTGCCAAACATCCGGCGACCGGCCAGTTCGAAGTTGATATGGTCGGCGATGGCAAAACCTGGATTTCATTTTTAGCGCCGGCGCAAAATGCCGAACTGCTCGAAACTTTCAATCAAAAAGGCATGAGTGCGATTTCTCTGGAATCCATTCCTCGGATATCCCGCGCGCAAAAGATGGATATTCTCAGCTCAATGGCCAACATTGCCGGTTACCGTGCCGTCATTGAGGCGGCCAGTAACTTCGGTCGTTTCTTTACTGGCCAGGTCACTGCCGCGGGTAAGATCCCACCCGCCAAAGTCATGGTCATTGGTGCCGGGGTAGCAGGTCTTGCCGCCATCGGTGCAGCGAAAAGTCTGGGCGCTATCGTCCGTGCCTTCGACACCCGCCTGGAAGTGAAAGAACAGGTTGAGTCGATGGGTGGCCAGTTTCTGACCGTTGAAATTGAGGAAGACGGTGCCGGGACAGGCGGCTATGCCAAAGAAATGTCGAAAGAATTTATTGAAGCGGAAATGGCCCTGTTTATGGAACAGGCCAAAGAGGTGGATATCATCATCACCACCGCGTTGATCCCAGGGCGTCCGGCGCCAAAACTGATTACCGAAGACATGGTGAAAGCTATGAAACCGGGCTCAGTGATCGTCGATTTGGCGGCCCCTAATGGCGGCAACTGCGAGTGTACCGTTAAAGATGAAGTGGTCGTCGCTCACGATGTTAAAGTCGTTGGCTACACCAACATCGCCGCACGCGCTGCGAACCAAGCCAGTACGCTATTGAGTAACAATGTATTCCGTTTACTGGAACACCTGTGCGAAGCCAAAGACGGCAACCTCAACTTCAATATTGAAGATGAAATTACCCGTGGCTGCACCGTGACCCATGAAAAAGAAATTTTGTGGCCACCACCACCGCCTAAATTATCTGCAGCGCCTAAAAAGCCAGCGGCAAAACAGGAAGCTCCGGTCGCCGAACCAAAGATCAAAAAAGCGCAACCCATTGCTCTGTACTGGATTATTACAGGCGCCCTGATGCTTGGTTTAGGTCAGGTCGCACCTGCCGACTTTATGGGTCACTTTACCGTATTTGTGCTGGCTATTTTTGTGGGTTGGCAGGTGATCTGGAATGTCAGTCACTCTCTGCATACTCCGTTGATGAGTGTGACCAATGCGATTTCCGGCATTGTCGTTGTCGGCAGTCTGTTACAAGTCTCTGGCAGTGGTTCCACACTAGTGACCGTGTTAGCCGGTATCGGTATTTTGTTCGCCACGATTAACATCGCCGGCGGTTTCTATGTGACGCGTCGCATGCTCAATATGTTCCGTCGGGAGGGCTGATCATGACAGGTCTGTTAGCAATGGCTTATCTATTAGCCGGTATCTTTTTCATTCTCGCGTTAAGCGGACTGAGCTCTCAGGAAACCGCCCGTCGCGGCAACATGTACGGCATTACCGGTATGGTCATTGCCATACTGGCCACCGTAGCCTCGCCCAGCGTAGAAGCCTACACCATTTTGGTTCCGGCGATGGCTATTGGTGCCGCTATCGGCATTTGGTTAGCGGTTAAAGTTGAAATGACCGGCATGCCGCAATTGGTTGCAATGTTGCACAGCTTTGTCGGTCTGGCAGCGGTATTAATTGGCTGGGGTGGCTATCTGGATCCACGTGCCATGCATACAGGTGCGGAAGCCGCTATCCACAATGTGGAAATTTTTCTGGGTGTCTTCATTGGTGCCGTGACGCTGACCGGTTCCTGGGTTGCCTGGGGTAAACTGCAGGGCAGTATTTCCGGCAAACCACTCATGCTGCCTTTCCGTCATGGCTTGAATGTCATTGCCCTGATTGCAACGGTCATCATGTTGGTGCTCTTTGTCATCAATCCTCATGGCCCCAGTGCGATTCCAATGTTGATCGTGATGACTATTATCGCGGGTCTGTTGGGTATCCACCTGGTTGCCGCGATTGGCGGCGCGGACATGCCAGTGGTTGTTTCCATGCTGAACTCGTATTCAGGCTGGGCAGCGGCTGCGACAGGCTTCATGTTAGGCAACGATCTGCTGATCATTACCGGGGCTTTGGTGGGATCCAGCGGTGCAATTCTGTCCTACATCATGTGTAAAGCCATGAACCGCTCGTTCATCAGCGTTATTCTGGGTGGTTTCGGAACCGATGGTGGTGCCGCAGCGGACGACGAGGAATACGGTGAAGCGGCAACGGTGACGCATGAAGAAGCCGCTGAATGGTTAAAAGATGCAGACAATATCATCATCACACCTGGGTTCGGCATGGCGGTCGCGACTGCACAACAGGCGGTGGCAGACTTAACCGACAAACTGCGCAAACAGGGTAAAAATGTTCGTTTTGCGATTCATCCCGTGGCAGGTCGTCTGCCCGGTCACATGAACGTATTGCTCGCGGAAGCCAATGTCCCGTATGACATCGTTCTGGAAATGGACGAAATCAACGAAGATTTCCCAAGTACTGATGTGGTCATGGTGATTGGTGCCAACGACATCGTAAACCCAGATGCCATTGAAAAGCCAAACTCCCCTATCGCAGGTATGCCGGTATTGGAAGTTTGGAAAGCGAAAAAGTGCATTGTACTAAAGCGCTCCATGGCAACTGGTTACGCGGGTGTACAAAACCCGCTGTTCTTCAAAGAGAACTCAGCAATGTTGTTCGGTGACGCCAAAGAAAGCGTGCAAAAGTTGGTGAGCAACGTTTAAACCGCACCAATGTCCGAAGGATATCCAAAGCCAGCGCACGCTGGCTTTTTTTTGGATCCCGATTAGCACGCCAAAAGTCGATACCCAATATCTTTAGAAGATTCTGTATAATTTCTCGTTCCGACCAAGGGCAATAAACATGGCTAAAAACAAACCTGTTTTTAAAATGATCAGTTATGGAGTCTATACGCAATGGGATGAACGCAGCAAAGAATTGCCGAAACTGATTGAGGCGACCACCGACATTCCCTTGCGTGAACACATCGAATTCGGTTTTATCGTCAATGTTAAAAAGGCCAGAAATGAAAAGCTGACGTACTGCATCTATCACCCCGATATTCCGGATGACTCCGGGCACCCTATGGCACCCTTTGAAGGCGATGTTTATGTTGCGAACAATGACTGGAATTTCTACCTGGGCGACACACTCTGGTTACCTTTGGAAAACAAAGCAGGCCATTGGCGGATGACGCTGTCGTTCGACAAGCAGATCATTGCCGAGAAAACTTTTATAGTCGATTTAGAACTCACCGGCGAACGGACGCTGAGCGAAGGACGTTCTTTTTTCAAACCGCGTAAACGATACTAGGGCAGCTCTGATTAATTCAAATCACCTCAGTCCTATCAGATCGAAGGATGAGCGAGGCGTGTGTTGCAGGGAATGGCGAGTCCTTTTCAAAACACACAACAAAGCTCAGTCTTCGATCTGAAGGACCCGGAGGGCGGGGCTGAAATGGCAAATTTCGTTGTTAAGTACTTTGCCAAGATAATGAATATTGCCTGCAGAACTTGCCTCGAAATTTGATCATTTCTTCACCCGCTGCGGTAGAGAGCAATTATTCAGAGCTGCCCTAGTGTCCTGAGTCGGAAATTCGTATCGTTTCAGAGCTCATGGGAAGCGCTAGTTCAAGGCGCTCTTGGTAGAGAATATCGAGATCTTTTCAAGAAGAGCAACGCCGTAATCGTGTTTTCCATGAGCTCCCTTCGGGCGCGACATTCAAGCTCTCTAGCGTCGTTCTGTCCCTTGTCAATGGAATAACCATTGACTGCGAGACACGCCTAGCTATAAAGCTTGAATGGCACGCTGAATTCATGCGAACTTCTAACTCAGGACACTTGCGAGCCAGCAGCCCTTTAATTCGGCCACAACTGGAATAGCGGCTTGCCGCCGAGATGCGTTAACATCGGGTTTGAACGGCTCATCACCACCAAACTGCCGACAACGTCGGCACCATGTTTGCACAAAGCATCTATCGCCAGCTTAACGGCCCCGCCTGTGGTGATCACATCTTCCACAACCAACACTCGTTTACCGGTCACCGAGACACCCTCCACCTGCCGACAAATTCCGAATGTTTTTGCCTGTTTTCGGACGTAAACCGCGGGCAGATTAAGCTTAAGACTCAACGCCGTCGCAATAGGGATACCCCAAATGGTACTTGCCTAAGCTTACTTAGCTTGTAAATTTTTATTTCGAGAGCACCTGCGGCCTGGTTAAACTGCGAATCACTTTTCATGAAGAACCGGTCAGATCTTACGATCCGTTTGTAGATCTTAACGAAAGAATCTTTCGGAGGTTTTTCTTTCCAAGGGGCGATCCCCTTGAACCCCCTTTTGTCGCCCGCTTTGATTTTCTGAATTAATTGCCACTTTCTTCAAACGGTCGCTTGAGCGTGCGTCCCTGCACGCGCGGCGCTTGCAAGGGCATCCATGCCCTTGAAACCGTTGCGACGTGTCAATTTAGTCAGCCAAAGCAGATGCGACGAAATGGTTATTTACGCCTGTGTCTGCAATGGAATGGAATGGAATGCGATGAGGTTACTCGATAATTGGCTTCACAGAAATGGACTGCGGAAATATCTATCAACAAGGCAACTCATTCGTTTGTCTCACCGCCTTTAAAACGACCTCGTGAAGCAATTCGCGTCTCATAGGTTGTTCAAGATTAAGTGAGTCGGAAATGGCGGTCCGACGTTTTGGTGGCCGTCGCGAAGGTCTTGTGGAAGACGGAACTGAGAAGTGTGATCAGACGCTTGAGGCGGCTGGGATTGTTCAGGACCGAGCTCGAATCATCGGACCGGTTAGGCTCTTAACGGCGAAAATCTCCCAGTGAAACCAGATCACCTAATAATACAAAAGCTTCAGACACAACGAAAATAAGCTTAAGTTCAGTGCCATTGGGAATGCCCTCGATGTCAACGATGGCCAAAACCTCCATCCAACCAACAGGCTAACTCCACATCCGCCTTTAACTTATCCATGAGTGCGATACCTGTTGATAGCAGCGTTCAATGCCTGTGCTGACTCAGCAGGGTCGTTTGCCTCGATAATAGAGCGGGATGCTGAAAGCAATAGTCCAGAACCATTCGCCGTTAAACCTGCACGCAAAACTGCGTCCAAGTCGCCTCCCTGTTTCCCAATGCCGGGAACCAACAACGGAACATCGCCATCAATGCGTCGAACCTTACGGATGGCATCGACGTGCGTCGCGCCAACAACCAGCATAGCGTTTTGATGATTCCATCGCGTAACTACGTTAGTTGCCACCTGTTCGTAAAGCATCTTTGGTGGCTGAGCTTCCAATACCAGCGACTGAAATTCATCACTACCTGGGTTTGAGGTTCGACACAGGTAAATGCAGCCACGATCCGGCTGCTCTGCAAAGGGTTGCACACTGTCGTACCCTAAATAAGGGTTCAACGTAATCGCATCTGCGGCGTAACGCTGAAACGCTTCCCGCTGGTAATAGACCGCGGTTGATCCAATGTCACCGCGCTTGGCATCCAGTATCACCACCAGCTTCGGAAAATGTTGTTTAACGAAGGAGATTGCGTCTAATAGTTCCTGATCGCGGGCTTCCGCCGCAAAGTGCGCAAACTGAAACTTTACGGCGCAAACATTACCGGCCACTTGCTGAACAATGTCCTGAGTAAAGCTTAAAAATGGCTGGGTTTTGGCTCGATGCCTGTCATCCAAAGCCGACCACTGGGGGTCGATGCCCACACACAGTAACGAGCCCGTGTCCTGCCACGCTTGATTCAACCGCTGATAAAAGGTCATTCACTTGCTCCTGTCCCTTAAAAGTCAACAACCAGTGTATTGATGAAACAAAGTTATAATAGTATGGTCCAACTCCTTTTCATTTAGACAAATTGTCACAATGAGTCAAACAGATCCCTTTTCAGGTATGGCTGCTTTTATCACTGCTGCCCGCAGCAACAGTTTTACAGAGGCAGGTCGACAACTCGGGCAAACGCCATCGGCCGTCAGCAAGGCCATCGCCCGTTTGGAGGACAACCTTGGCGTCAAGCTGTTTAACCGTTCACCAAGGTTGATTACCTTGACTCCGGAAGGCGAGGTGTTTTTCAGTCAATGTTGTAAATTACTGTCGACGGCACAAGACGCACGCGCACTCGTCACTGGACAGAATCTGTCTGGAAGTGGTCATTTACGGGTTTGCTTGCCGATATCCTTCGCAAATCAGGTCATCGCGCAAGCCCTGCCGCAATGGTTAAAGGAACACCCGGCCATAACTCTGGATCTGGAAATAACGGACCGCCACGTCGATTTGATACAAGAGCGTTTCGATCTTGCGTTTCGCTTCCATGTGGTGCCCGACTCAAGGCTCGTGGCTAAGAAGCTCCCGCATCCAACCTTTACCACGGCAGCCAGTCCCGACTATTGGGCAAACAGGGGTCGACCAACATCCCCAGAGGAGCTGACACAACACTCGTGCCTGGGTTACAAAGACAACGTCACGCAGTATGTTCGTCCTTGGGAATTTCGAAACGAACACGGCCTGTACCGGCACTTTCCAAGCAATCAGGTCAGTGCGGATCAGGGCGCATTTTTGCTGTCATTGGCCATTAATGGCGCGGGTGTCATTCATGCGCCAGAATACCTGCTGTCGTCGGCACTTCAGAAGGGTCAATTGGAGAGTGTGTTAACCGACTATCAAACCAAAGGGCCGGATTGGTACCTGGTATACCCTTACAGCCGACACCCATCTCTCAAACTTCAGGCCTTTATAAAGTTTTTGATGTCTCTGCTCACTTAAGCAGGCAGCATTTTGACCTGTTTGCGCTGTAACCACCATGCCGCAAGCAATATATTCGGCACCCAGCACAGCCAGGCAATAATCTGATAACCCACGTCAAAACCGAAGAACGCACTAAGAATGGGCAACTCAACGCGCAAGGTCACCGCGGCCCAGGTTAATGCGTAATTGAGCGTGATGAAATATCGATGTCGTTGTTGCTGTCGATGGCGAATGGCGTACCAAGCCAGAATTAGGGTGACGATCCACATCACCGCCAAACTCCCAAACCCTAATGCGTTTATCAAGCCGCCGTCGGCTCGGGTTGCCATGATTAAGCCCATGGTACCGGAGGCCAAAACGGCTACCCCGTATACGCGACCGAGATAGCGGTGCACCGTGCTCGGCACCTTATGACGTAAACCACTGAACTGAAACAACCCAATCAGCAACGCAACAGCACCACCAATGGCATGAATCTGCATCGTCCAGGGTAATGAGAGTAATTTTTGTTTCAACGGACTGTCATTGAAACCAGTCAGCGCAAACACCAAGGCATAAGTGGCGATACCTAACACCAGAAACCACAGCCCGCCCCATTTGAATAGAGTTTTGAGTTTTGTCATAGCCACGTCCTTTCACAAAGAGCGCAGCTTAGCCAAATTCAAGGGCTATGCCCCCTGCTGTTGGTCACCGATAAAAAGATGACTTTATTCAGCGGCGTCGCCTGCGCCCTGTAACGATGTCTCCGTTAACCAGAGCAAGGACGGCACTAGTATCAAACCCAGAAACAGAGCGAACAGGGGTACATACCCGACTTGGTCGATCATCACGCCAGCGACTACCAACCCGACCGGAACCCCCATATAGCGCAGTGATGAAAACGCAGCAAAAACGCTACCGCGACGATCTTCGGGAACTTGTTGCTGCAACACGATGGCATCCACCATACTGCCAACCCCGAGATTCATCCCGAAGATAAGCAACCCGATCCCGACTATGGATAAAGGCCATTGCCAGACAATACTCAGCAGGATAACCAATAAGCCCAGTCCTTGCCCAAGCGGCGTGACCTTCAGTAAGGTGAGCGCAGATAGCCGGTGCCCTAACCAGGTATACAACGCAGTCGTCAAAGTGGTGCCTGTTGCAAAACACGCTAACCATACGCCCAACCAAAACGGTGCTTCGCCGGAATCTTGCGCTAACAAGGGTAATGCCAGTGCTAATAATGGTGTGGCAACGGCATTGATGACGGTATCGTACAGCGCCAGCTTCAAGATTTGCCCCTGCGCAAACATCCATTTCCACACCTGCGACAGCGGCAATATGGCCGACTCTCCCTTTGGCTTATTCTTGGCTTGAACACCAAAAAGGACAATCATGAATGAGAGTGCAAACGTTAAGGCATCCACCACCAACAGCATCAGGGCACCCACTACCGACAGCAACAATCCACCTAAGACCGGTCCGACCAGGTCGGCGAACGTTTCGACCAGCGAATCCAGACCATTTGCGCGTTCGCGCGGCAAACGGCATCGGTCGATTAATTCAGGCACCATGACCCGGCGAGCCGTACTGCCCGGTGTATCGATCACCTGTGACAGAAAAACCAAACCGCTCAGCAAAATCAAGTTCAGGGCATCAACGCTGTACAGCACAGGAATGGACATGACCGCAAAGAAATTTACCGCGTCCGAAAAAAGACTGATCTGTTTTGCGCTGAAACGGTCGATAAAGTGACCACTGAACAGTCCGGTAAGCACATTAGGCAATTGACCCGCCACCACAACAAGTGATGTCGTGGTGGCGCTGCCAGTTAATTGATACACAAACCACGGAATGGCGATAATGGTTAATTGATTACCGATCATCGACAAAGCGTTCGCAGACAGCAACGCTCTGAATTCAGTCCATTGAATGCTCTTGGTCATGTTTCGCTGCGTTCGCTAGTTTTTTACCCGCCATTGCACAGTTTGGCCGGCAAAAAAAGGCACGATGGGCTGACCATTGGGGAGTATGATTTCATCCGGCACTGTCCAGGCCTCCTTAACCAGGGTGAGTGTTTGCGTATTACGCGGTAAACCATAAAAGTCGGCGCCGTAATGACTGGCAAAACCTTCCAGTTTGTCCAACACACCCAGTTCATCAAAGACCTGTGCATAGAGCTCTATTGCGCTCCAGGCACTGTAACAACCGGCGCAACCACAGGCGTTTTCTTTTTTGGCTTTTTCATGTGGGGCGGAATCGGTACCGAGAAAAATCTTGGATGTGCCAGTCGCCACGGCATCACGCAAGGCTTGTTGGTGGGTATTACGTTTGAGTACGGGCAAGCAAAAGTTATGCGGGCGAACACCACCTACCAACAAATCATTGCGATTCAGCAATAAATGCTGAGGCGTAATCGTCGCGGCAACCTTGTCGGACGCATCTAAAACAAATTCGGCAGCGTCAGCAGTGGTAATGTGCTCAAGCACGACTTTTAAATCGGGATTATTGCGAACAATGCGAGTTAAGTGCGTATCGATAAACTCTTTTTCACGGTCAAAGATATCGACATGCGCGTCGGTCACTTCTCCATGCACCAACAACAACATTCCCTGCTCTGCCATGGCTTCAAAAACGGGCTGCAAGGCATCAACAGAGTTCACCGCGGCTGAAGAATTTGTCGTCGCGCCTGCAGGATATAGCTTTGCCGCCACCACTCCCTGCTGTTTTGCTTTGGCAATTTCTTCCGCACTGGTTCGATCGGTCAGGTACAATGTCATCAATGGTTGGAAGTCGCTACCCGCTGGTGCTGCCGCCAAAATTCGCGCTTTATAGTCGGCGGCCATCTCGGCGGTGGTCACAGGTGGCACCAGGTTTGGCATTACAATCGCCCGTTTAAAACAGCGCGCGGTGGCGGGCACAGTTTCGCGTAACATATCGCCATCGCGAAAATGCAGGTGCCAATCGTCTGGGGCCAAAATGGTGATTTCTTGAGACATGTTGTTTCCTGTTTAATAAATAGTTTTATCGGTTCTTCAAGAGTTCTTTCAATTCCAGTAACCGATCGCGCAAACCGGCTGCATCTTCGAATTTCAGATCGCGCGCCAGCTTATGCATCTGATCTTCTACTTTGGTAATTTCCTTCACCAACTCAGCAGCGTTCATGTGCAGGATGGTTTTCGCTTCTTCACCGGTAATGTGTTCAACTTTCTTCTTGTTACGCGCCAGCTTGCCTTTGCGTCCCGGCGCCTGCTGTGCCCCATCGATGATATCCATGACAGCCTTATCAAGCGCTTTCGGCGTAATGCCATGCTTCAGGTTGTGGGCTATCTGCTTCTCCCGTCGCCGTTCAGTTTCACCGATGGCACGTTCCATCGAACCGGTCATTCGGTCGGCGTAGAGTATGGCCTTACCGTTAAGGTTTCGGGCAGCACGACCAATGGTCTGAATCAGAGAACGATCGCTGCGTAAAAAGCCTTCTTTGTCGGCGTCCAGAATCGCTACCAGTGACACTTCGGGCATGTCCAGACCTTCCCGAAGCAAGTTAATACCCACCAGCACGTCAAACTCACCCAATCGAAGATCCCGGATAATCTCGACCCGTTCTACGGTATCGATATCCGAATGCAAATAGCGCACTTTCACACCGTTATCGTGCAGATAATCGGTTAGGTCTTCTGCCATGCGTTTGGTTAAGGTGGTGATCAGGACTCGTTCACCAACAGCAGTACGCAAGCGGATTTCTTCCAGTACATCATCCACCTGCGACGTGGCGGGCCGCACTTCGATGACCGGGTCAATCAGGCCAGTCGGGCGCACAACCTGCTCAACAACCTGTTGCGTATGCGCTTCCTCATATTTGGAAGGCGTCGCAGATACATAAATCGCCTGTGGTGCCGCCCGCTCCCATTCTTCAAACTTCAAGGGACGGTTATCCAATGCCGAAGGTAAACGGAACCCATACTCGACCAATGTTTCTTTGCGCGACCGGTCGCCTTTGTACATAGCGCCGATCTGAGGAATTGAGACATGGGACTCGTCGATAAACATCAACGCATTGTCAGGTAGATAATTGTACAGGGTTGGCGGCGCCTGTCCGGGCTTGGCACCGGATAAAAACCGTGAATAGTTTTCGATGCCGGTACAGAACCCCAGTTCGCGCATCATTTCCAGATCATAGCGCGTCCGTTGTTCCAGCCGTTGAGCTTCGACCAATCGGTTATCCTGCTCCAGGATTTTCAGGCGCAGTTTTAACTCGGCTTCAATCTCTTCACAGGCATTCAAAATGGTTTGGCGAGGCGTCACATAGTGCGTTTTTGGATAAATAGTGTAACGGTTCAGTTTCTGCAAAATTTCGCCAGTCAATGGATCAAAAAGGCTCAGCGCTTCAATTTCCTCATCGAACAACTCAACACGAATCGCTTCCAACTCAGATTCCGCAGGGAATATGTCGATCACATCACCTCGAACCCGATAACTGCCTCGACCAAAATCCACATCGTTGCGTTTGTATTGCAATTCGGCCAGCTGACGAAGTAAACCACGTTGATCGATGGTATCGCCCTTACGCAGATGCAACACCATCTGCAAATAACTTTCCGGAGAACCTAAACCGTATATGGCGGAAACTGTCGCAACAATTAACGTATCCTGCCGTTCGAGCAGCGCTTTGGTTGCTGAAAGCCGCATCTGCTCAATGTGTTCATTTACCGAGGAATCTTTGTCGATGAAGGTGTCAGACGAAGGGACATAGGCCTCCGGCTGATAATAATCGTAGTATGAGACGAAGTACTCGACGGCGTTATTCGGAAAAAACTCACGGAATTCAGAATACAGCTGAGCCGCCAACGTCTTGTTGTGAACCATGACAATGGTGGGGCGCTGCACGGCTTCTATGACTTTGGCCATGGTGTAGGTTTTACCGGAACCGGTCACACCTAACAACGTTTGTGCCGCTAAACCGGCCCCCAACCCTTCGACCAGTTTAGCGATCGCCGCAGGCTGATCGCCAGCGGGTTCATATTTGGAAACAACCTTGAATGGCTTCATCAACACACTCTGAATATAAAAAAGGTCCAGCATTATAGCTGAACCTTGAGTCTGACCTGAATGTTAACCGGCCATTTTCTGTCAAATGGTGTCAGGAGAGCGCATCAGAGTACGGACGCGATCGCCTTACAGACATACTCCATATTCGACGATGACAAACCGGCCACATTAATTCGGCCGCTGCCCACAATGAAGATACCATATTCTTCTTTTAATCGAGCCACCTGATCTGGCGTTAATCCCGAGAAAGAAAACATGCCGTTTTGCGATTCAATGAAACTGAAATCACGCTCAACACCCAGTTCCGCCAGCTTCGCCACAAATTGCTTTCGCAACGTATGAATATGACTGCGCATATCGGCCACTTCCTGAATCCATTTGGCACGTAACTCGGCATCGCTCAGAATCACAGACACGACTTTCGCACCATGTGCGGGCGGGTTCGAATAGTTTGCACGAATTACGGTTTTTACCTGACTGAACGCATCATCGGCTACGGTACGATCGGTGGCCACCAGGGTAAACGCCCCAACCCGTTCGTTATACAGTCCAAAGTTCTTGGAGAAAGAACTGGCAATCAGCAACTCAGGTACCTGCTTGGCGAAAATACGCAGACCTTCGGCATCTTCTTCAACGCCGCGGGCGAACCCCTGATAGGCAAAGTCAAACAATACGACAAAGCCTTTTTCGGTGGCCAGATCAGCCAACTGCTGCCATTGCTCTGGTGTTGGGTCAATGCCGGTCGGATTGTGACAGCAGCCGTGCAGTAGAACAGCTTCGCTGCTGTTCGCTTTCTGCAGATCTTCCAACATACCGTCGAAATCAAGCGACTGAGTTTCGGCGTTGTAATAACGGTACGGTTTAACGCCCATATTTGCACTGTGAAAAACAGCGCCATGGTTAGCCCAGGTCGGATTGCTGACCCAGATATTCTCGACACCCAGCTGTCGCGCCATAAACTCGGACGCGATTCGCAATGCGCCAGTACCACCCGGTGTTTGCGCAGTACGAGCCAGATGATTGGTGATAATGTCATGTTCAGCACCGAACAACAGCGCCTGCACCTGATTGCCGTACTCGACATCGCCGCTGATACTTAAGTAGCTTTTCGTTGATTCATCGTTCAGCAAGCGACGCTCGGCTTCTTTCACGGTGTCCAGAATTGGGGTAACGCCAGCCTCATTCTTGAAAACACCAACGCCTAAATTCACCTTATTCGGGCGATTATCTGCGTTAAATGCCTCGTTCAGCCCCAGAATGGGATCGGCGGGTGCTCTTTCGACTCTTTCAAACATATTGCAACCTTATGCTCGGTTAGGTGGTTATTTGTGCCTGCTTGCGACTCATTGGGTTATTTGAGCAGGGATACGTGTTGGATTTTACCATCGACTGGGCAGACAAACGACACTTCAATGATTTTCATGCGTAAGCCTTCAATATCGTCATTGCTGCGACCAAACAGCTCATCCCCAACAACCGGATTACCGGCCTGTGCGCATTGCTGGCGAACCTGATAGGGTCTTCCCGTTGTCGGCCAGAGGTCCAGCACACTGCGATCAGGGCGGGCATCGAAGCGGACTTTGTTTACTCTACTGTGAGCGGAATCGCCCTCGATATCCGTCGTGAGCTCTTCGCCGCCGTTATAATCCCCCTGCACATCACATCGGTAATGCACCATGGCATTCTGGTAACCGTCCGGATTAAATTGCACGGTTAAATCAGCGGCGGCTTTGCGGGTGTGTGCAACCACCATGATTCCGGTGGCTTCGTAATCGAAAGCCTGCAACCAATAAATGTCCCGGGTTGGCTGAAAATGCAATTCCAGCGCGCGTTGGAAGGAATTGTAGTCGCCAAAGTCACTCCCCGACAAAGACAACCCACTGGGCTTATTCCAGATAGAATACTGACCCAAATCCTCAATTAATTCAGGACCAATGGGTCGCAACGAAAGATAGGCATCGTCGTAAAAAATCTCAATCTGCTCGCCAACCAGAATATCGGTCATCGCGCGGCGAATACGTGCGCGTTCACCGGTTTTTGACACCCGCCATACGCCACCTTTATTCATCAGGTCTTTTAATCTGGACTTGGAAAGATTGACGTTTGCGACCAAAAAATCGATCGCGATTTGCGGATCACCCGCTTCAACTTCCAATACTGCATCTATTTCCATGACAACCCTTAGAACTTAATTTTGTCTTTCAATTTGTCGGCTTCTTCTTTCAGCTTGTCTTCGGCCGCTTTCTTTGCGGCTTCTTCGGCTGCTCGTTTTTCAGCGTCCAATTTCTGTTTCGCTGCATCCAGCTCAGCCTTAGCCTTGTCTTCAAGTCGCTTCCTTTCAGCGGCTACTTTTGCCTCCAACGAGCGGATTTCAGCTTCCACTTCGTCTTCAAACCGTTTAATTCGGGCCTCGACCTCGTCTCGCCGCGCTTCCAGAGTAGCCAGAGCGTCATCTGCCGGCTTACGCAACCGTGCAACCTCGGCGTCAAGTTGCGTTTTAACATCTTTCAACCAAGCCTCATATTCGGCCCGCGCAACGTCACCCAAAGCCGAACTAAGCTGGTTATCCAGATCAGATTCAACGCTAAAGGAAGGTTTGGTAATCGTACCGCTCACCACAATGCTGACATTGAAGCGTTCTATTTTACTGACCGCACTGGCGACTAACTTTGTTCCGTTGCCGGAGCCTGTTGCCTGGAATTCATTTTTCGGAAACATCAGTGTGACACGTCCGGACAGTTCACCGTCCGTCGCCACAATTTTTCCACTAACGTCTGCGCGATCAGGCACCCAGGTCAATTCTGTTCCGGCTAAATCAATGGATTGGCGTTTGAACGCGATGCCTTTGCCTTGCAGATCAAAGGTATCTATCGATTGACCCTTCTGACGGTCCAATACGCCATTGATCAACAAAGCTTCGGACCCAGCATCGCCACGACGTAACTGTAATTGCACCGGTTTGAACCGGTCGCCTTTATGCGAACTGATATCCTGGACCGTCATCTGCCACGGCCAGCCGTCAGCAACAAAGGACAATAACCCGTTATCCAGTTGGAACTTAGCCGTTGGATCAGGATGTGGGAAACGGATGTATTCACCCGCTAGACGTTTCGGCTTAACGTCTTCGACGGTGTCTTCTGACTTCAGTCGGGCCAACCATGGGCGAGCCTTACCGTACCAATATTTAGCCTGATCGATGCGTTCGAAGAAGGTCTCGCCCAACAACAACTGAGCAACCTTTAGCGCCGAGTCCTTGTTCAGCGGATAGTCTTTTTTCAATTGAGTCCAGTCTTCAGAGGGCGCTTTAAGAATGGCATCCACGGCTGCCTTACTGTTTTTAACGGCGTTGTTGATATCACGCTTAACTATCTCAATCGCCAGCTTATCGGTCGCCACGTCTGTACTCACACTTTTAAGCAACCCTTGGGTTTTTTGAATGTTTTCCAGCGAATCCAGTTCAATAGACTTGATTTCCGCAATACGTTTTTTGTAGCTGGCAAGATCCTCGTCACCGGGCAGATCAGCGACTGCGGCAGACACCTTCTGTTTTGACGCTTCAATGGTATTTTCAGCGTTACTAACGGCATCTCGGGTATTCTGAGTTTGCGCATCCAGTATGTCAGCCGGTTCCGGAAACTGCTTTGCAACGGAAGACATTTTGGCCTTTGCATCAGACACCAACGCACTTTCCGCTTTCGGTGTGTCGCTTTCTTTTACAGCGACTTTTGCCGGCGTTTTTCGTTCTGTATTGGTTTCTATATCCGCAATCGTGATGTCATTGATGCGGACGTTACCCAAGAACAATTGCGGCAAATTAATGTCCAGGTTGATATCGCCAAGTTGCAAGACATTGTGAGAAGGCTTCTGCGCATCGGAAACTTCCACATCCGTTAATCGGAAGCCCAATGGGTTCAGTGTCAGGTCAACATCGCCAACATTCACTTCGCTGCCATTAACGGAAAACCCGGCCGCTTCAACGGCTTTTTTCATCCAACCGTCGAGAAAGAAAAACCCAAGTACCAGCAACAGCGTGGTAAACAACACAAAGGCAATTAAACCGCTCCAACGAAACATTTTCATAATTGATTCCCTTACCCGTCAAACCGTTCGTAGAGTTGATAAAACTTTGAGCCCTTAAGCACCTGAACAATTTTCAGCTTATTGATGAAAGGCAACATATGAGCTCGGTACTGAATAATACCCAGACGGAATAAAACAGCGGTGGGGAAAAAGGCCACCACGGTTACCAGGAGACTTCCCAGCGTGATGGTGTGATTAAAATGCGTGACCAACCAGACATCGTTCTGATACAAGCCAGTCCACATTCCCTGTAGAGAATCTTTGTTCAATAACGTCAGACCGATTTCATGAAACCAAGGGTCCAGTAAATAGGCCACACCGGAAAACACACCCCAGAACACAAAAAACGTCGCCAGATGAACGCGAAACACAAACGCGAATAACAGAATGATGACATTATGGGCAGACCACAGAGGTGTTAAGCCAATGACCATCGACAATGCCCCCGCAAATGCAATCTGCCAGGGACCCACTTCAGAATTTAATGCCTTGAGTAATTTAAGTACCGGATCAATCATCGTTTTTCCCTTATTGGCCAGATTCAGTCAATTCTGCCCTGTGTGAAATTTGTTTCAGGACTTTGTTCACAATATGAGCAACCGCTGCCATCCCAAAACTGGCGGTAACCATCATCGAGGCACCAAAGCCACTGGCACAGTCCAAACGGGTGCTGTTTCCCGCGCCGGGTTTTGTCGCACAAACACTACCATCGCTCTGTGGGTAGACTAAAGGCTCTGTTGAATACACGCAATCAACACCAAACTTTCCCTTGTCAGCCGCAGGAAACCGATATTGCCGGCGCAACAGGTTACGCGTTCTGGCAGCTAATGGGTCTTGCGTGGTGCGGGCCAAATCAGCCACCTGAATCCGCGTCGGATCCGTTTGACCACCGGCGCCACCGGTAGTCACAATAGGTATCTTATGGCGGCGGCAATAGGCGATTAACGCAGCCTTGGGTTTGATGCTGTCGATCGCATCAATAACGCCCGTGGTATTGGCGGGTAACAGATCGGCTATGTTGTCTGGTGTGATGAAGTCCATAACACTGTGAACCAGGCAATCAGGATTAATCGACCGGATTCGCGCCGCCATGGCTTCAACTTTCATCTGACCGACGGTGCCTGTCAGCGCGTGAATTTGCCGGTTCGTATTGGACACACAAATATCGTCCAGATCAATCAGCGTGATTTCGCCGACAGCCGTACGAGCAAGAGCTTCCGCGGCCCAACTGCCCACACCACCGATCCCGATAACGACAAAGTGACTCTTTGCCAACACCTGTGTTTGCTGGACACCAAACAAGCGCTCAGTACCACCAAAACGATCTGTTAAATTCATGAAACCTTGACTCATAACTTGCATACAAAAACAGTCGCATAGTATAACAGCACGCCTTTGAATCGGGTGATGAATTTTGGAGTCTTACATGTTTGATACGGTGAACCGCGACAACACGAATGCAGTCAAGTGGGAACGCTTTCGCAAGCAGAATCTGTTGCCCATGTGGGTTGCCGATATGGATCTCGCCTCACCACCCGCTATTGTTGACGCCCTTTCTGAGCGAGTTAAACATCCGCTCTTTGGGTACACTCACCCGTGGCCATCGTTGAATCAAGCGGTTGTCGATTGGTGCCAACGCCGTTACCAATGGTCCATAGACCCAGCTTGGGTGGTCTGGATGCCTGGCGTGGTGCCCAGTTTTAATCTGGCAATTGATTTATTTGGCAAAGGTGGCAAGGTTATCGTTCAAAGCCCAAACTACCCCCCCATGCTCCAAGCCGCAGAGCGCAACGGCTGCACAACCGTAACCATCGGTCTGGAATGGTTGGAAGAACGCTGGCAATTGAACTGGCAAGCTTTGGAAACAGCGATGGTACAAGACGATTGCCATCTATTCGTGCTGTGTAACCCGATGAACCCGCATGGTGCAACGCTGACGAAACAAGACCTGACCCGACTGGCGGACCTGTGCAAACAGCACAATGTCCTTCTGTGCAGCGATGAAATCCACTGCGATTTAATTTTGGATGGCAGCCAGCACGTACCTGCTGGTTCAATTGCAGACCTAACCGAAAACAGCGTTACGCTCATGGCCGCCAGTAAAACGTTCAATGTCGCCGGCTTAGGTTGCTCGTTTGCCATTATACCGAACGCGGATATGCGCCGTCAGTGGAGCAAGCGCATGGAGGATCGCATTCCTTACCCGAATTTTCTCGGTATGATTGCGGCAGAAACGGCCTTTACCGCCTGTGATGAATGGCACCGACAGTTAATTATCCATTTAAAACAGAACCAAGATTTCCTATCGACAAAAATCAATCAGCTGAATGGTGTTCGGTACCGAGCTCAACCGGCAACCTTTCTGGCCTGGGTGGAAAGCACGCAACCTGAATTTCGTCTGGATCAACACGTCATTGCCTCCGGCATCATGCCGAGCGAAGGGAAATATTTCGGCGACGAACAACACGTAAGACTGAACTTTGGTACCGGATTTGACCTGGTAGAACGAGCCGTTGAACTTCTGGAATCCTATTGGCGCCAGAACAACTTATAAGGATCAGTAAGAATAGCATCCACCTTGGCATCCAGTGAACGGCTGGCCTGATCTTCAGGCAGCCGTTGCCAACCACCATTCGCACCACGGAAGAACAGGTGCCAACCATCGCTTTGAAAATCGAGCAAGGCCAGCGGTACCTTGATTTGGCCGGGCTTACCGGGATGCGGTTGAGATAGTTGCAGCACAACTCGGTAGCCGGACACGGTGACTTGAAATGACTTTTCAGGCAGCGCATCGAACAATCTGTTGGTAGCCATCTCAACCTGTTTTCTGACAAAATACGGCAACTGATTCTTTTCCGTTGTCATGACAATGCCTTTAACCCCGCAACATCTCATCGAACTTGCTCACACTACCATGCCTTATGGGCAATATGCAGGACGACGACTTATTCACCTGCCGGAGTCTTACCTGATATGGCTGCAAGACCAAAAAACAGCAGACACGCACTTGGCCCAGCTCCTGTCTTTGGCACTGCTGATTAGATCCGAGGGTTTGGAACATCTGCTCGACCCTATAACCAAACCATTAGCGCCCGGATCGCCACTACTGCAATGACTGAAACACTCCGTTGGCGAGACCATCCGATCAAACTGACCTTCAGCCGACGCAAATCGATTGCCATTCATGTCCACGAGGGCGCGATCGAAATTCGCGCACCGAAACACACCGATGTGGCATACGCCAAAGCCTTCTTACAGTCGAAAGACGCCTGGTTACGTAAAACCCTGCATGCCCAGCAACAACGCCAGAAAGACCGCATTGATTATAGTCGAGCCAACACCATACCCTTTATGGGCATTAACGTCCGACTCATTCGACAGCAAAGTGAGCGCACCAACCAATGGCAATTAACCCAAGATGGCCTGTTACTGACCAGCTCAGACTTTGAGGACGCCAACCTGACGTTCACACTGCTCTCCGACTTCTATCAGAAGCAAGCCCGATTCTGGCTGACCAAAAAAACGCTAGAGATAGCGAAACAAGCCCAACTCGAGCACAAACTGACCGACATTCGTTTACGCAAGACTAAAACCAAATGGGGGCACTGTACCGCCCAGGGCCGCATTCAATACAATTGGCTCATCATGATGGCACCGGAGTCAGTGATCGACTATCTGGTTTGCCATGAGGTTAGCCATCTTGCAGTACTAAATCACTCCGCTGCCTTCTGGCAGCAGGTAGAGGTGTTACACTCAAACTACCGGGCTGACAAACTGTGGCTGGCAGACAATGGCCATCTATTAACTCTGGACTCGCTATGAAAAATCGCCGACATCAGAACGCTGACAAACTGTTGCTGTTGCTCAGAATTGCCGCTTCATTGGGATGGTTCGCCATTATTGGCGTACAAATTATCGTATGGTTGGCAGCTCCGGAATTCGATACAGGTATTGTCAGATATCATGAACTTGAGCTCAGAGATCACTGGCAGGAATATTGGGTGCAATGGCTACCCTTGGCACTCGGTGCTTGCGCGCTGCTCAGTCTACTAGCACTCGGGGTCAGCCCGTTTCGTTCACGTCGTAAAACAGACCCCAAAAGAATCCACCTACTGGTGTTGTTGGCGCTAACCCTCTTAGGCTACGCCGTATACTGGTTTCAGATATTGAACAACGTCGGCTAAAAAAAGCACAGGTCGATGTTTCAGTGAACCGCAGGCAAGGCCAGACTGAACCGGGCACCACCGAGAGGTGATTTGCTGATACTCATGTCGAGCCGATAACTGGACAAAATATCATTCACCATTGCCAAACCAATACCTTGGCCTGGCTGCAGGGAATCGAGCCGTTTACCGCGAGTTAGCACCTGTTGGCTCTCCTGTTCTGACAATCCCGGACCGTCATCATCTACATTGACCAAAACCGTTTTCTCATTTACTTCAAATGACACCATGATGACGGAGCGCCCATATTTAAAGGCGTTTTCAATCAAATTTCCGAGTACTTCCAGTACATCGTTGCTGTCCATAGCGACATAAATCTCGCCATCAGTGTCAGGCAAATCGAGAACTTTGTCGTCATTGGCAAAGGCTTTTTCCAGCGCTTTTCCCAAGCGTTTTACGGCCCCATTGACATCACAGCGCTGGCCTAAGACTGGCCCCTTACGGGCATCGGTTACTGCTCGCTGCAATTGATAGCGAACTATCTGATCCATTCGGTCAACTTGCTCCCGGATCTCCACCTGATTCGGATTTGCGACAGCTCGCATAACTGCCAGCGGTGTTTTCAAGCTGTGCGCCAAGTCTGCCATGGCCTTTCGATACCTTTCGCGCTGGCCTTGCTCGGAGTGCAACAACTGATTTAAGCTCTGTGTTAAGGGCGTTAACTCTTTTGGATAGCTGCCAGCCAGCGCCTCTGATTCACCAGATCGAATCCGATTAAGGTCCGTTGCAATCAACCGTAATGGCCTTAACCCCCAAGCAGTCACCAGACTTAAGAGCACCAGCAATACTACGGTCGCTACGAGTAATCCTATCCAGAGTTGTGACCTGAAGGTCTGGACAGCGGCATTGAATGGCTCGGCATTTTCAAACACCCATATCTCAAAGTATCGGTCGACATCATTCGAGTCCGGCCAAACAATTCTGTTTCGCTGAAATATCCAATCGTTATAGGTACCAAACTCGCTTTCATTGTCTACGAGATTTTCATTACTCTTTACCCATTCGCCTTCAGCAAACCACTCGCTGGAAAGGCTTTCCCATATAATTTGACGCTCCTCATTCAACACAATACCCACGAGTCCAGACTCTGGAGAGTTAAACTGCTTTTCTTTTAGTTGGGTGGGCAGAACCAAAAACGTCCCATCCATTTCAGCTATGGAAATTAAGCCAAATATATACTGGAACAACCTGCCGCTCTCTGCGGCTATATGGCTTTTATAGAAAGCCCGCTCCATGGTCAGTCCGGTTAACCCAAAAAAAATCAGTATCAGCACGGCGGCCGAAAGGATCATTCTTTGGGTAAGAGAGCCGCTTGTGTTCAATGAGACCATAAATTATGAAGAGGACTCGGAACTAAAACGGTAGCCTAAGCCCCGCTGCGTTTGGATGGGATTGCGGACACCCTCTGGATCCAGTTTTTTACGCAGTCGGCGAATGAACACTTCGATCACATTACTGTCGCGATCGTAGTCCTGTTCATACAAATGCTCCGTCAACTCTGTTTTGGACACGACCTTATCTTTGTGCGTCATGAGATATTCGAGTGTATTGTATTCATAGCTAGTGAGCTCGACGGAACGTCCATCGACCGAAACGCATTTCGCTGCTGTGTCTAACTCGTAGATACCCAGCGACAACGTATTCGACGCCATGCCGACGCTGCGTCGTAACAAGGCTTTGACACGAGCCAACAATTCATCAAAGACAAATGGCTTGGCAAGGTAATCGTCAGCCCCACTCTCCAGGCCATCCACCTTATCTTTCCAATGCCCACGCGCGGTTAGCACAATGACTGGGAAATCTCGCCCGGCTTTACGCAACGCCTTGATCACCTCAAGCCCGTCCATTTCTGGCAAACCAATATCAATAATGGCAGCGTCATATTCGGTTTCAAGCCCGAAAAACAAGCCTTCTTTACCATTATTGCTGGTATCGACAGCGAAGCCTTCCTTTTTAAAACCTACTTGTAAATGGTCGAGCAGGCTTTGTTCGTCTTCGATAATTAACAATCTCATTTGGTCACTGCCTCTAGTTCAGCGGGATCCAACGGCAACCCCGTCTCGGGGTTTACGTCGATGTTCTTGATACGCCCGCCGGGAATCAAAACCCGCAATTCGTAATACCACTGCCCATTGGCACTCTGCACCTGTGTTACCTTGGCTACCCGCCCGTCATACAGACATTCAATGGCCAATACGACCGATTTCTCGGAGGTTAATGGAATCTTCTCTCCTGTACACGGATGCACATCCGGTCGGGAGAGATCATCTGCGTGTACAATGGCTGATACAGCCAAGGAGAATAACAGGCCCCCTATCATTTTTATCATTAGCCCTCCGCTAGCGCACGTTGGGCTGTACCTCCACTCGTAATTGAATGTATCGGCCCGGATGCTGCGCTGTTTCTATGTGAAATTCCCGACCATTGTATCGGTAGCGCACGTCATAGCCAATCAACTCACGATGTTCCTGACGATACCGGGTATCGCAGTCACGCTCATACCGGTAATGAATGGTTGTGTTATCCCGATCAATCTCGTTGCCGATCACACTACCAATCACGCCACCGGCAATTGCTCCAATCACGGTAGATTCAGTTGAGCGACCTGCATTGGAGCCGACGTGTGCGCCAATGGCTCCGCCAATGATGGCACCGGCTGGACCTGCTGAAGAACTTGAACGATACACTTCAACATCGCGGATTCGGCAGGTTTCGCGATAATCGTTGCGTCGATCATCACCGCGAGACCGGTAATACCAGTAAGTTTCGTAAATGGGTTCCGCGCTGATGACCCGACCTTCTACATAAAAAACTTCAACCGCTGAGTCATGCCATTTACCCGAGCGACCATATTGATTGTCGTAATAGCCATTGTCTGCCTGGACCATTCCGATACAAGCCGTTACGAACGCTAACCCTGAAAACACTTTTGTTAATGTCATGGCTTTCTCCTCAGAACTCCTTTGAACGTTAAGCTTATCTTAGGATGGATACGATGAACGAAAGCTGAACCGGTTTTTAATTCAGACTGATCGGATCAAACAGTGGTCGCCCGGCCTTTAAAACGCTGAAAAAATCGGTCGCTTTAGACCATAAATCGGGAAGGCATTTTTTTGACATTCGGACGATGATCGGCGCAAGCGGCACGCCATAAGGCTTTGCGGAGAGTGTCCACAGAATCTGTGGATAAGTTTGTGCAAAACCCTACGAATATGTCACCAAAGAGGCTGTCTAGGGCTTAATCCCAAATATGATCATTTTTTGATCAATTGATATATTTTCCTTATAAATCAACACGTTACAGTATTTTTATAAGCATAAAAAACACGAATTTATCGCCATTAGAATCAATTTCCATTTTTTGAATAGCGTTAGAGCGGTTGGGGATAGTTGCCTACAGGGTTTAAAAATAACGGGCAATATCCACTTCGAGTTATTTTGTAACATTTTGTAAGAATTGAGCCTAGCTACCCGATTTTTACGCACAAAAAAAGCGCACAGTGGCGCTTTTGGTGAGTCAAACTGAGACCGGTTTCACAAACCCAATTATTCGCCCTGTTTTGGCTTCATATGAGGGAACAAAATAACGTCCTTGATCGACGGCGAGTCGGTTAGAAACATCACCAATCGATCTATGCCTATACCTTCACCTGCTGTGGGTGGCAAGCCATACTCCAGCGCATTGATGTAGTCTGCATCGTAAAACATCGCTTCGTCATCACCACCATCTTTAGCGGCGACCTGAGCCTGGAACCGCTCAGCTTGGTCAATGGGATCATTTAGCTCTGAGAAGCCATTGGCAATCTCCCGGCCACCAAGGAAGAACTCAAAACGATCGGTAATCTCCGGGTTTTTGTCATTACGGCGAGCCAAGGGTGAAATCTCAGCCGGATATTCGGTAATAAAGACCGGACCATACAGTTTCTCTTCGACCGTTTCTTCAAAGATTTCAGTTTGAACACGACCCAGCCCCCAGGACGCCTGTACCTGAATGCCAATGGATTGTGCTGTTTTGGTGGCAGATTCCAGGGTATTGATATCGTCCGCCGTCCACTGTTCGTTATACTTTAGGATGGAATTAAACATGCTCAATCGTTCAAACGGTTGCGCAAAGTCATAGTCGTGACCCTGATAATGAATTTCAGTGGTACCCAGTACATCCATCGCGAGGGTGCGCAGCATATCTTCGGTTGTATCCATCAGGTCATTGTAGTTGGCATAGGCCTGGTACCATTCCAACATGGTGAACTCCGGATTGTGCCGAGTGGAAACGCCTTCATTGCGGTATGAACGGTTTATTTCGAACACACGCTCAAATCCGCCCACGACCAACCGCTTCAGATAAAGCTCTGGAGCGATTCGCAAATAGAGGTCTCGGTCCATGGCATTGTGATGCGTAATAAAAGGTCGCGCGGTTGCACCACCGGGAATCACCTGCAACATAGGCGTTTCCACTTCCATAAACGAACGGCTCGACAAATACTGACGAATACCACTGATCACCTTTGACCGAACCTCGAAAACCTTTCGAGTTTGCTCAGAAATGATCAGATCAACATAACGCTGGCGATATTTCATTTCCTGATCAGACAGACCGTGGAATTTGTCCGGCAACGGACGCAAAGACTTGGTCAGTATGCGCATGTCTTCCAGCTTCTCGACATTGACGTACAGTTCGCCTTTGCCAGACTTTGCCAACAACCCGGTGACGCCAACGACATCGCCGATATCCAACAATTTCCAATCATCACTTTCTTTTTGCAGGTGCTTCGGCATATAGAACTGAATGCTGCCGGTAACATCACGCACACCCACGAATGGACCTCCGCGACGCATAACACGGCCGGCAACGGCCACCGTGATATTTAATTCGGCAATGGCATCTTTATCCAGCTCACCATAGGCTGCCTGAAGGTCACCTGCTTTATTTTCGACGCGAAAGTCGTTTGGAAAAGCGATACCCCGTTTTTCCTGCAACTCAGCCAACTTCTGTTTTCGTTCCGCAATAATGTGGTTTTCTTCAGGTTGAGTAGGCAAGTTGGTCTCTTTCAGGTTGTCGCTCATAGTTACTTTCCAAACGTTAATGAATTTATCAAACAGATCACAGCAAACGTCGCACGGGGCTTGATCGCCAGGTTAGAGGCCTTTTTTGAGTGAGGCTTCGATGAACGGGTCTAAATTGCCGTCCAGAACACTTTGGGTATTGCGGTTTTCGATACCGGTGCGCAAATCTTTGATTCGCGAATCATCTAGAACGTATGATCGAATCTGACTGCCCCAGCCAATATCGGATTTGTTATCCTCGACCAATTGAGCCGCTTCCTGACGCAACATCATTTCACGCTCGTAAAGTTTGGCTTTCATTTGCTTCATAGCCTGGTCTTTATTCTTGTGCTGTGAACGGTCGTTTTGACATTGGGTCACGATACCGGTTGGCATATGGGTAATCCGCACCGCAGATTCCGTACGGTTAACGTGCTGACCACCGGCTCCGGATGCACGGTAAACGTCAATACGCAAATCCGCCGGATTAATTTCGATCTCAACGTTGTCATCAATTTCTGGTGACACAAATACGGAAGAAAACGAAGTATGACGGCGATTACCTGAGTCAAACGGGGACTTACGCACCAAACGGTGCACACCGGTTTCAGTTCGCAGCCAACCAAAAGCATACTCACCTTCAAAACGGACGGTGGCGGATTTGATTCCTGCAACTTCCCCCGCGGAAGCTTCCATCAGTTCCGTTTTAAAGCCCTTCTCTTCGCCCCAGCGCAGGTACATGCGCAGTAACATTTCGGCCCAATCCTGTGCCTCGGTTCCTCCGGAGCCTGCCTGGATATCAAGGTAGGCATTATTCGGGTCCATTTCCCCGCTGAACATACGGCGAAATTCCAACATTTCGAGCTGTGTACGAAGAGAATCCAGTTCCGCTTCTACATCAGCAACCGACCCTTCATCGTTTTCTTCGACAGCCATATCAAGCAGATCACTGGCATCAGCCAACCCTTGGTCCAGGGTTTCAATGGTTTTTACCACTTTTTCCAGTGCAGAACGCTCTTGCCCCAGTGCCTGTGCCCGTTCAGGTTCGTTCCAAACTTCTGGCTGAGCCAATTCACGTTCAACTTCGTCTAGTCGCTCTTTCTTATTAGCGAAGTCAAAGATACCCCCTAAGCACGTCTGTACGCGCCAACAGGTCTTTGATCAATTCTCGGATCGGATTAATTTCCACAATAGCTCTCGCTCTATACAGTAAGGCGCGCGCCCTACTTAAAAATTCAAAGGGCGGGCATTTTACAAGAAAAGCCGTACGGAAGGTAGATCAGTCTCCTACCGTGCGGGGATATTTCCATTCCGCACAATCGCGTGCCAGAAACCACCGCACAATCGGGCGCCAGCGTTCTTTAGTGAACTCTATGAAGGCGTTGCTCCAGCGATGAACGTCAGCATTGCGGTCACCCAGATCGGAGACCATGGGGGAATTCTGCCCCTCTCATTGTCAAAAAAACAAGCTACGCTCAAAACAAGCTGGATATTTATCGATACCAGTCGATACCTAGTAGTAACGGCGACCGCTCGCCACGGACCTGACCTGTTCAGAACCTGATGAGACCCATAGATTTGCGTGGGAAAACGTTTAGACGTTCGTGTGCGTTGCGCGAGCGGTCCGTGGGAAATAATAAAAGATAGCGATAGGGATTAAACCCAGAACTGGGGAAGCAGCATGGCAAACACGATCTGGAACTTCCTGCCTGGTGGCGGCAAACTAAAAAATATGATGGGGCAATTGGCGGCAATTAATCGGGCACAGGCCATCATCGAATTCAAACTGGATGGCACTATCGTCAGCGCGAATGACAATTTTTTGCGAACGACAGGTTACACCTTGGCGGAAATAAAAGGTAAACATCACCGTTTATTCGTAGATGAAAGGTACGCCAGCAGCCTAGATTACGAGGACTTCTGGCGACAGTTGAAAAAGGGGCAATTTTTTACTGGCGAGTATCAACGATTCGGCAAAGACAAAAAGGAAATTTGGATACAGGCCTCATATAGCCCGATTCTGGATCGAAAGGGGCGGCCCATAAGAGTAATTAAGTACGCGACCGACATTACCGAGCAAAAACTGAAAAATGCAGATTACCAAGGCCAGATTGAAGCCATCAGTAAGTCACAAGCAATAATTGAATTCAACATGGATGGAACAGTACGGTGGGCCAACGATAATTTCCTTCAAACCTTTGGCTACCAATTAGGTGAAATCCAGCATCAACACCATCGTCTTTTTGTCGATTCCGACTACGCCACCAGTCCGGACTATCGGTCGTTCTGGGAATCTTTAGCTCGCGGTGAATATCAATCTGGTGAATTCCAGCGACGAGCGAAAAACGGAGAATTGGTTTGGATAAACGCGTCTTACAATCCCATTATGGATATGAATGGACGGCCTTTCAAAATCGTCAAATACGCGTACGACATCACCGACCAAAAACTTAAAAATGCCGACTACCAGGGCCAGATTGACGCAATTGGAAAATCACAAGCTGTTATCGAATTTAACATGGACGGGACGATCCGACAGGCGAACGAGAATTTTCTCTTGACCACCGGGTATAAACTGACCGAAATAGTCGGTAAGCATCATCGCATGTTTGTGACACCTGAATACGCCAACAGCTCAGAGTATGAGAGGTTCTGGCAGAAACTATCAAAGGGTGAATTTCAAGCAGGTGAATATAGAAGACTCGGTAAGGATGGCCAGGAGGTCTGGATTCAAGCGTCCTACAACCCAATACTCGACAGTCAGGGCAACCCATTTAAGGTTGTTAAATACGCCACCGATATTACCGAAGATAAACTCCGCAATGCCGATTACGAAGGTCAGATAGCCGCCATTGGAAAATCGCAGGCCGTTATCGAGTTTAATCTGGATGGAACCATAAGGACCGCCAATGAAGGCTTTCTGCATACCATGGGGTACGAGTTAAGGGAAATCGCCGGCAAGCATCACCGCATTTTTGTGGAACCTAACGAAGCCGATTCCCCGGAATACCAACAATTTTGGTCGGCATTACGCGCTGGAAATTTCCAGAGTGCTGAATACAAGCGCATCGGGAAAGGCGGTAAAACCGTTTGGATTCAAGCGTCTTACAATCCGATTTTTGATTCCAATGGCAAACCCTTCAAGGTCGTCAAATACGCGACAGATATTACTGGCCGTAAAAATGCGGTCGATATGATCAGCAAAACCTTAATCGATTTGGCGGGCGGTGTGCTATCGACGCGACTGGATAAGGACATCGATGAAAACTTCACTGACGTTCGTGACGCCTTGAATACTACCATCGATCGACTCCGCTCAACGGTGACCACTATATTTGAGAGTTCCAGAAGCATTGAACAGGCCGCCAGTGAAATTGCCAGCGGAGTACACGACTTAAGTGGCCGAACTGAAAATCAGGCAGCTAATATCGAAGAGACGGCATCCACGATGGAACAGATGACCAGCAGCGTGCGTGCCAGCTCTGAAAACGCACAAGTGGTTGACGGCATGGCCAAAGAAGCGGCCTCGGTAGCCGATACCGGTCAACATGTGGTAGATAACATGGTGAATGCCATGAAGGAAATCAGCGAATACAGCAGTAAAATTTCTTCGATCACTTCTACTATTGACGAAATTGCCTTTCAAACCAACCTACTAGCGCTGAACGCTTCCGTAGAAGCCGCCCGAGCGGGTGACCAAGGACGAGGTTTTGCGGTGGTGGCGGGAGAAGTCCGCAATCTTGCGCAACGTTCTGCCAGCTCAGCAAAGGAAATTACAGACCTGATTCGCGATAGCATTGCCAAAGTTAAAAACGGCACGGATATGGCAGAGAAATCAGGAAAGACACTTAAAAACATCGTGCAATCCATCGCTAATGTCAGCGCCAAGGTCGAAGAAATAAATCGCGCACTCGGCGAGCAGAGTGAGAGTATTACACAGGTCAATCAATCGATCAGCGATATGGATACCTTGACCCAAGAAAATGCTGCCTTGGTTGAAGAAGCTTCTGCGGCCAGTCAGGAAATGGCAAACAAAACCCGCGCCATGGTACAGGAGGTAGCATTCTTTAAACTATAACGCGCCTTAATTCGACTTATCATAATCAGCTGTCAGAAGTCACGGTCAGCCGCCTGCTTTGACGCATATCAATTTGTGTCACCTTTACCGGCGTAAGGTATGGTCGTTCAATGTTTAAGGAGAAACACGATGGTCCTGCTGACTCTTGGTGTTGCGCTGTGGTTCATCATGCACGGATTCAAAGCTCTGTTCCCAAAAACCCGTGCCCGAATGAATGCCCGTATGGGAGAAGCAAAAGCCAAAGGGCCTTTTGCGCTGGGTATATTTGCTTCCATCGTGTTGATTATCGTTGGCTGGCGACACGCTGACCCGACGATCGAGCTGTACAGCACGCCCGATTTTTTGATACCAATCTCTGGCCTTCTGATCTTATTTGCTCTGTATCTAATTGTGGGCAGCACCTCGGCAATCCGCATACGAACGTGGATACGTCATCCACAGCTGACAGGCTTCGCAATCTGGTCTGTTGCCCATCTGATGGTTAATGGTGAACTGCGATCCGTCATTTTATTCGCCGGCTTTGCCGCTTGGGCGGTGACACTCATACCTTGCATTAACCGCCGTGACGGCGCTTACACACCACCTACACCAGAAGGCAAAAAAACTGAGTTGAAACCCATCGGCATTGCGATCCTGGTATTTGCGGTATTGAAACTCAGTCACGGTTTTTATACCGCGCAATCACTTATTCCGTGGTAACTTCAACCCTAGACAGAAGTAATTGCAAGGTGGTTTCACCACGAAACCGATTGCAACTGAGTTGGTAACAGGCCTTTATAAATCGAATGCCCGTTTGGAGGGCTTCGCTGGGGACATTAAACGCAATAGCCTGCAACGAATCGGTACCATTCTGCAGTGTCAGTTTGAGATGCCTGTCGGCCAGAATTCGGCTTTCTAACACCCGCCACTGCCCGACGAACACGGGCTCCGGAAACATCTGTCCCCAGGGACCTGCCTGTTCGAGTAACACGGCATTCTCAAGCGTCAATTGACTTGGGGGTAATTCACCGTCGGTCCAGACATGTGGTACCAGTGCATCTGCATCGGCGAAACATCGTATCGACTCGCTGAACCATTCTTTAAATTCAACTAGCGCGTTTTTGGGAATAGTCAGCCCCGCCGCCATGGCATGACCACCAAATTTCGCGATCAGGTCGGGACGTTGTTTCGACACCCAATCCAAACAATCCCGCAAATGGACACCAGGTACCGAACGAGCCGACCCTTTAAGCTCTTCCTCTCCAGCATCGGCAAAAGCAATCACTGGCTTATGCAATTTATCTTTAATGCGAGAGGCAACAATACCCACTACCCCTTCGTGCCAATTATCGCCATACACAACAGCACCGTACACATCCTGAAAATCTTCAACCCTTGGCGTTAAGCGTTCAACATCGTGCAGCATTGATGCTTCAATATTACGACGCTCGGCATTGAGCTCATGCAGTTGGGCAGCCAGAAGACGGGCTTCCACATCCGATTCCGTGAGCAATAATTTCACGCCAATCGTCATGTCATCGAGACGACCCGCTGCGTTCAATCGTGGACCCACAATAAAACCGAAATCAGACGACTTCGCTTCTTGCCAGGATCGACCGGCAACATCAAAAAGAGCTTTAATTCCAGGCCGGCATTGCCCAGCACGAACCCGATTCAAGCCCTGCTGGACCAATCGCCGATTGTTATCGTCCAGCGGCACAACATCCGCAATGGTTGCCAGCGAAACCAGATCCAGCCACTGCCCTAAGTTCGGTAATGGCTCGAAGCCTTCATCCCGTAACGCCGAACGCAAGGCAATCAACACGTAGTACATGACGGTACAACCACAGGCTGATTTACTCGGAAACGCACATTCAGGTTGATTCGGATTTACGATGGCATCGGCCTCAGGCAATACTGCTGCAGCGAGGTGATGATCGGTCACTAATACACGAACGCCATGAGCCCGTGCCAATGCGACCCCCTCTATACTGGCAATGCCATTATCCACCGTCAGAATCATGTCTGGCTTATACGTGAGCGCCAATTCGACGATCTCAGGCGACAAGCCATACCCAAATTCAAAACGGTTTGGCAACAGATAATCGACCTGTAGACCCATAGCTGTTAAGCCAAGCATTGCCAAAGCGGTTGAAGTGGCGCCATCCGTATCGTAATCGCCGACGATCAGCACTCGCCAGTGTTGCTCTCTCGCTTGGCGCAGCAAGTGAACGGCATCATCGATGCCTTTCAGTTGCGTAAAGGAAAGCATCGATTTTAAAGAGGTATCAAGCTGTGTGTTGTCCGTAATTCCACGGGAAAGGTATAGACGATTGAGCAGTTCATGATGATGAACCGAGTTTTGCAGGGAAGGTACGGACCGGGTTCGAATGTCGAACCCGGCAATGGATTGCAACGGATGACTAATCACTAAAAAACTTTTGAAGCCACAAAGTCTTGCAATGCTTTCAACTCATTGGGCATGACCTCGTAACGCTCTTCGCGTTCGAACAGATCTTGCAAATGATGCGGTAATTCCGGCGTACTCAACCCTGCCTTTTCAACCGCATCAGCAAATTTAACGGGATGCGCCGTACCCAGAGTGATCATCGGAATCATGCTGTCACGTCGACATTCACGAGCCGCTTTAACGCCGATAGCAGTATGCGGATCAAGTAAATAACCGGTCTCTTGATAAACATCAGCGATGGTTGCGCAGGTGACATCATCATTAACCGCATGGCTATCGAATAGCTCGCGCACTTTGGCCATGCGTTCCGCTTCCAACTCAACTGTCTCTGAATTCAATTTCGACATCAGGTCCGCCAGTGTGGCACCGTTACGGTCATATACATCAAACAATAAGCGTTCAAAGTTCGAGGAAACCACGATATCCATGGACGGAGACAAGGTGTGCGCCAATGGATGCTTCTCATATTTATTCTGGCTCATCACGCGGTGCAGAATATCGTTCTGGTTTGTCGCCACAATCAGTTGATTAATCGGCAGACCCATTTTCTTTGCCAGGTAACCGGCAAAAATGTCGCCAAAGTTGCCAGTCGGTACGGAAAAAGCCATTGAACGATCCGGACCACCCAAATTCAGCGACGCGTAAAAATAGTAAACGATCTGAGCCATAATACGTGCCCAGTTTATCGAATTTACCGCGACCAATCGTCGTTCACCACGCAGAAAATCCTGATTGGCAAAACAGGCTTTCAACATCCCCTGACAATCGTCGAAGTTACCTTCAACCGCCAGGTTAGAAACGTTGTCTTCCAAAATGGTCGTCATCTGTTTACGTTGCACTTCGGAAACGCGATTATGCGGATGCATGATAAAAATATCGATATGCTTACTGTGCTTACAACCTTCAATGGCCGCGGATCCTGTGTCTCCCGATGTTGCGCCAATAATCACAGCTCGCTCATTGCGTTTAGTGAGGACATGATCCAGTAAACGTCCCAACAGCTGCAGCGCAAAATCCTTAAACGCTAAGGTCGGCCCCTGAAACAGCTCCAGAACATATTCATTGTGATCGAGCTGAGCCAGAGGCGCGACGGCTTTGTGACCAAAACCAGCGTAAGTTTCGTCCAGCATAGCTTGAAGTGTTTCATCATCGATGGCACCACCCACAAATGGCTGAATAATTTTAAACGCCAAGGAAGAATATGGCAGTTCCCGCCAGCTGCGGATTTCTTCCAGAGAGTAATGTGGCAGCTCTTTCGGTACATACAGACCGCCATCACTGGCCAGCCCAGCCAACAAGACGTCTTCAAATTCCAGTTCAGGGGCACTTCCGCGCGTGCTGATATATTTCACAATTCTGACTCTTTTAAATTTAATAAAATTGTTTAGCTGTCGAGACGTTCAACCCGGATACGGATAACCTTCTCAGTTACCGAGGGAAGCGCCTCAATAGCGGCAATGGCGTCATTCATTGCCTTTTCTTTCACTGGTTGTGTTAACAGAATCAACGGCACCAGTACTTCATCTTCGGGGGCTTCTTTCTGAATAATAGCTTCCATGTTGATACCATTATTACCCAATGTTTCGGCGATTTTCGCCATTTGTCCGACTTCATCCTTAACCAAGATTCGCAAGTAATAGGCCGTTGTGATGTCGTCTGAATGCAAAACCGGTAAGTTTTGTGTTTCAACAGAAAAGCCCAAGTGAGGCACCAACCCAGGACTGTCTATATCCCGGGCTATATCAACGATATCTGCAATCACAGCTGAGGCTGTTGCTTCCGCGCCAGCCCCCTGACCGTAATAAAGCGTCGGCCCTACTGCATCACCAAAGACCAACACCGCGTTCATCACGCCATCGACATTTGCGATCAGACGTTTATCAGGAATCAGCGTCGGATGCACCCGCAATTCAACACCTTCGCTGGTACGCCTCGCAATGCCCAAATGTTTAATCCGGTAACCGAGTTCGTCTGCATACTGCACATCTTCACGAGTCATACCGGAAATGCCCTCGGTGTAGACCTTATCGAACTGTAACGGAATGCCGAAAGCATTAGACGCCAAAATAGTCAATTTGTGTGCTGCATCGATGCCTTCCACGTCGAAAGTCGGGTCCGCCTCGGCATAGCCAAGCGCCTGCGTTTCGGCCAACACATCCTCAAAGGCCCGACCCTTATCGCGCATCTCCGTTAAAATGAAGTTACCTGTGCCATTAATGATGCCAGCCACGCCAGAAATGTGATTGGCCACCAGGCCTTCCCGAATTGCTTTGATAATCGGGATGCCTCCAGCTACTGAAGCCTCATAAGCGACAACAACATTGTTTTTCTCAGCCGCTTCAAAGATTTCATTTCCAAATTCCGCAATCAGAGCCTTATTGGCGGTGACGACATCTTTACCCTGTTCAATAGCCGCCAAAACCAGATCTTTAGCTACCGTTAAGCCACCAATAAGCTCAACCACGATATGAACATCCGGATCTTTAACCACATCGAAGATATCACGTGAAACCTTTACCCCGGTTAAATCGCAGGCAGGATTATCTCGACGTGCACCCACATGGGTAATGCGCACAGGCCGCCCGGCTCGACGCGCAATATCGTCAAGGTTGCGCTGCAATACATTGAAAGTTCCGGCCCCTACTGTACCTAGACCACAAATACCGACGTTTACTGGTTTCAAAACTCGCCTCTTTACGAAAAATGATGAGGGAAAATGGACTGCAAACAGTACTCAAGCACGCTGAATACGTCAACGCGCAAAACCGCAGAACAGAGCCGATAACGGGCTTTTTATTGTGCTGTTTACGCAACGCCCTGTTTCAGCGCTTTCGCTATCGCAAATCACCATTAAGGACTGCCAAGAAGTAAGCGCCCAAAATCCACAAACAAAAAAGGCAACCCGTAGGTTGCCTTCTAGAGAAAAGTAATAAATTACTTCTTCTTCGATGGAATCTTCTCTTTAATTCGAGCCGATTTACCAGAACGCTCACGCAAGTAGTACAACTTCGCTTGACGAACGTCACCACGACGTTTCACTTCAATGCTGTCTACCAATGCAGAGTAAGTCTGGAAAGTACGCTCAACGCCAACACCGTTTGAAATCTTACGTACGGTGAAAGCAGAGTTCAGACCACGGTTACGCTTGCCAATTACAACACCTTCATAGGCCTGTAAACGCTCACGATCACCTTCTTTTACTTTAACCTGTACAACCACAGTATCACCTGGGCCAAAAACAGGTACTTCTTTGTTCATCTGTTCAGCTTCTAACTGCTGAATAATCAGATTCTTGTTGCTCATGATTCAGCTCCTGATCAGTCGCGTGAGCTTTGCTCACTTTTAAATTCATCTAAAAGAGTCAGCTGTTCTTGCGAAAGCTGGCGACCTTCAAGTAAATCCGGTCGTCTTTCCCATGTCCGTCCAATGGCCTGCTTTGCTCGCCACCGTCGAATATTTTCGTGGTGACCGCTTAACAACACGTCCGGCACACCTTTTTCATCAAGCATTTCGGGTCGAGTATAGTGTGGACAATCCAACAGTCCGTCAAAAAAAGAATCCTCCACTGAAGACATTTCATGCCCGAGCACCCCGGGAATCAACCGACTGATCGTGTCCATAAAGGTCATCGCCGCCAGCTCACCACCACTGAGAACAAAATCTCCCAGCGACCACTCTTCGTCTATTTCAGCTTCAATCAACCGTTCATCGATGCCTTCATAACGACCGCAGACAAAAATCAAACGCTCGTTCTGTGACAATTCAACTGCACCCTGTTGATCCAGCTTACGACCCTGCGGTGACATATAAATCACTTTGGATGATCGATCACTAGCGGCTTTCGCGGCCTGAATCGCATCCTGCAAAGGCTGAACCTTCATCAACATTCCCGGACCACCGCCAAACGGTCGGTCATCCACGGTTCGGTGACGATCATGGGTAAAATCCCGTGGATTCCAACATGACATTGAAATCAACCCGTTTTTTACCGCTCGCCCGCTGACACCATATTCTGAAAATGCGTCAAACATTTCCGGAAATAACGTAACCAGCCCGAATTCTAATGCCGGTTGAGCGCTTTTTTCGCTCAAAACTCCGGATCCCAATCTACCCGGATGACGCTTGCTTCCAAGCTGACATCCAACACAAACTGGTCGATGTAGGGGATTAAACGCTCACGACGATCAACACTGCTGCTGTCGCCTTTCACCACCAGCACATCATTGCCGGCTCCCGCACTCATCATGTAATCCACTTTACCGAGAACAACATCTGTCGTTGTTACTACGGTCAGGCCTTCCAGTTCATACCAGTAGTATTCCCCTTCAGCCAACTCTGGAAGACGGTCTCTCGGCACACAGATTTCAAACCCGGTGTATTGCTTCGCAATATCCCGATCATCAACCCCTTTAAAATGTGCGACCATCCCTTTGCCATGACTGCGCCCTTTATCCACCTCAACAAGCGTTAAATTCTTGCCGTTTCGAAGCGTCCAATTCCCATATTCGAGAATTCGATCCATCGGTTCAGTAAAAGAATAAACTTTTACCCACCCCTGAATTCCGTACACAGAAGAAATCTTCCCAAGTACTACGTAATCTTCTGGTTTTAAAGGTGTCATAGCGTAACCCGTGCCTCTTGATTAATTAGGCCTGGGCTTTCTTAAACTCTTTAAGCAATTGGGCGACACGATCAGAAGTCTGTGCACCCTTGCTTACCCAATAGTCAACGCGATCCAGGCTAACGCGCAAGCGCTCTTCCTGACCACGGGCAATTGGGTTAAAGAAACCAACACGCTCAATGAAACGTCCGTCACGGGCATTTCGGCTGTCAGCTACGGTTAGATGATAAAACGGGCGTTTCTTAGAACCGCCACGTGAGAGTCGAATGACTACCATCGCGTTCTCCTGTTTGGGCAAGCTTTGAAATCACCTGCCGTTGTGGATTGTTGAAGCGGTTAACTTCAAACAGTGTCCAACATTTAAATTACCTGGGCTTAGCCCAGAAATAAGGCCGCGAAATTATAGTGATCCAGGAGTTAATAGCAAGGAATATTTGGCTGCAAGCTGCAAGGTTGATTCTTTAGATGAATTATCGCAAGTCAACGAAACGCTCTGAATCTAAACATCGATTTTAACTTCAAGCTCCTAATGTACCGTTAGGAACTTGAAGCTATTAGAGTTCGCCTGATGGTTAGTAGCTTAAAATCGTTAGAATGGGAACTTACCGCCACCCAAACCTGGAGGCAATCCCCCACCGGGCGGCATACCACCTTGACCACCCATCATTCCACCCATGCCACGCATCATTTTCTGCATGCCACCTTTTTTACCAACTTTCTTCATCATCTTCGACATCTGCTTGTGTTGCTTCAACAGTCGGTTAACGTCTTGAATCTGCGTACCAGAACCCATGGCAATCCTGCGTTTTCGCGAACCATTTATTTTATCCGGGAAACGTCGCTCCATAATCGTCATGGAGTCAATGATGGCGCCCATTTGTGCAAATTGCTTTTCTGCGCCCTGCATCTGCTGAGCGGCCTGCGAAATCTGTCCCATACCAGGCAGCTTATCCATCATGCCGGTTAAGCCACCCATATTATTCATTTGCTTCAGCTGCTCACGAAAGTCTTCAAGGTCAAAACCCTTACCCTTCTTTAGCTTATTCGCGAGTTTTTCAGCTTTTTCTTTGTCGACTTTACGTTCGACTTCCTCAATTAAAGACAGAACGTCGCCCATGTCGAGAATACGGGACGCAATACGGTCTGGATAAAACGGCTCCAACGCGTCCGTTTTCTCACCCATACCCATAAACTTTATAGGCTTGCCCGTAATATGCCTGACGGACAGCGCTGCACCACCACGTGCATCACCATCGGCTTTGGAAAGCACCACACCGGTTAAAGGAAGTGCGTCACTGAAAGCTTTAGCGGTATTCGCCGCATCTTGCCCGGTCATAGCGTCGACGACAAACAGCGTTTCAATTGGATTAATGGCTTTATGTAACGCTTTGATTTCAGTCATCATGTCAGTGTCGATCGCCAGTCGACCTGCGGTATCAACTAAAAGAACGTCAACGGCTTGTTTACGGGCTGCATCGACGGCTCGCTTAACAATAACTTCTGGTTTTTCCGAAATATCACTTGGGTGAAAAATGGCACCTACTTCAGAGGCTAATGTCTCCAGCTGCTTGATGGCTGCCGGACGATAGACATCAGCAGAAACAACCATGACACGTTTCTTTTCACGTTCTTTCAGAAATCGGGCTAACTTAGCGGTCGTGGTCGTTTTACCAGCCCCTTGCAGACCGGCTAGTAAAACAATGGCTGGCGGCTGAGACTTCAGATCCAGGGCTTCATTGACGTCCCCCATGACGTGCTCAAGCTCACTTTGCACGATCTTCAGGAATTGCTGACCGGGATTTAACGCTTGCGAAACTTCCTGACCAACGGCACGCTCTCGCACACCATCGATAAAGGACTTTACCACCGGCAAGGCAACATCAGCTTCCAGCAGTGCCATACGCACTTCACGGAGCGAGTTCTTAATATTGTCTTCTGTCAGTTTTGCCTGACCGGTAATTTGTTTTAATGTTTGGCTTAAACGTTCTGATAGACTGTTAAACATGTTGTATTCACAATTGGGATCAATTGGCCAAGTATACCAGCGGTTGTTTTAATATGGCTAATTCTCAACCCAAGTGATAACAATTATCATTTGTGGCACACTGCAACCAGACACGGAATTTATAAGGTTAACTGTACATGCTTTTGTGGATTGCAATTCTGACCTATCTGACCAGCGGACTGGTGGCTATCTGGTCTGTTATGAAAGAGAAAAAATACCCCCTTTGGGTGGTTTATTCTCCTGCGGCAATCGGACTTGCGGCACATTCGGCACAGTTGATATCCGAAGTTATGGTTGCCGGCATGTTACAAATGAGTCTGTTAAACTCGATCAGTATCTGCGTTTGGATGACCATTGCCGTTATTCTGATTTCTGCCCTGTCCAAACCAATCCATAACTTATTTATGTTTCTTATGCCGGCTGGCGCTGCCTTCCTAGTATTGGCCTTGTTTGCACCTCAATTGGCAGTACCAAAGGCCTATTCAACCGGCATGTTGGTCCACATATTCATTTCACTGCTGGCTTACAGTGTCATGATCATCGCCACTTTACAGGCTATTCTGGTGAATATTCAAAGTAACCATCTACATAAACACCGGTTCAACAATAAGATATCCAGTATTCTGCCGCCGTTACAGTCCATGGAACGCCTTATGTTTGAATGGCTAATGATAGGTTTCGTGTTGCTGACCGCGGCAATCATTACCGGCGGCATCTATGTCGATAACATGCTCGCGCAACACCTGATACACAAAACGGTATTAACGCTGATTGCGTGGGCGTTTTTTGCCACTCTACTTTTTGGTCATTTCTACTTGGGCTGGCGAGGACAATATGCGAGCCGTCTGATTTACCTAGGTTTCGCCTTTTTGATTGTGGCCTTTATGGGTTCCAAGTTCGTGTTAGAGTACTTGCTACTCATCGCATAATTTTTTAAACGCAGTCGTGCTTTATCGAAAGGATTAACGCCGAAATGACAAGATTTGTCGACCAATGCTTGACAGCAGCCAGACATATCGATAAAAAATCGCCTGATTCCGCTGTTGAGGCTAACCTCTTTTGAACGATCTCCCCATAGGCCTGTTATTTACCATACTTGGCCTGCTGTTGTTATTTTCTGCCTTTTTCTCAAGTTCAGAGACCGGCATGCTGTCACTGAACCGATACCGACTGAAACATTTGGCTAATGAAGGAAATCGTTCGGCAAAACTTGCCAAACGACTGCTAGAGACGCCCGAACGATTGATCAGCGTCATCCTGATTGGCAACAATCTGGTCAATATTGCGGCAGCGACTATCGCCACAATCATCGCCCAGCGATTAATGCCAGCAAATGAAGAGCTGGCGTTGGCCATTTCAACTGTGGTGCTGACCTTAGCCGTTTTGATTTTTTCTGAAGTGACTCCCAAAACCTTGGCACAGAGGCACCCAGAGCGTATTTCGTTTCCTGCGTCTTATGTACTGCAAGGTCTTTCAGTCATTTTGGCTCCGGCCGTCTGGCTAGTGAACCACATTGTTAAGTGGATATTTTGGCTATTCCGGGTCGGACATGGTGCTGATAATGGCGAGGCGCTCTCTTCTGAAGAATTAAAAACTATCGTTAATGAATCCGGTAGCACGCTGCCTGAACAACGGCAATCCATGTTGCTGGGCATTCTCGAACTAGAAAATGTGACCGTTGACGACATCATGGTGCCACGCAATGAAGTTAAAGGCATCGATCTTGAAGACGATATCGAAACCATTGCTGAAAACATTCGTAAAACCGAATATACCCGGTTTCCGTTGTATAAGGGTGATATTGATAAAGTCATCGGTATTCTGCACGTCAGACACGCCGCTGAGTTTTTATACTCGGACAATCCATCTAAGGTTATGCTAACGAAAGCCGCCAACGACCCTTATTTCGTTCCAGAAGGCACGCCTCTGCATACCCAACTGTTTAACTTTCAAAGTCAGCAATTGCGTATGGCTCTTGTCGTTGACGAATATGGTGATATTCAAGGTTTGGTGACACTGGAAGACTTGCTGGAGGAGATTGTCGGCGAATTCACGACCGACCTGACCAACAGCAACAAAGAAATCCATCCACAGCGTGACGGAACCTTTGTTATTGATGGAACCGCCACGATCCGAGATATCAATCGAGCTCTGGATTGGGACTTGCCAACCGATGGACCGAAAACACTCAACGGTCTGATTCTGGAGCATGTCGAGGACATTCCGGATGCGAACCTGAGTCTTAAAATCGGCAATTATCTGATAGAGATACTGCAGATTAAGGACAATGCGGTCACTGCAACCCGTATCCGGGACCTCGGAACGAAGCAACCTACCGAATAAAAGTGTTCGACCATACCCACTAGCCGCGGCAATTAAGCAGCAATCGCCGCGGCAACCTGTCCTCGTCAACACAATAGTTTGACAACCCCTTCCCCTCTATCCTAGCCAGCCTGAGAAAGCAGACAATAACGCGTATCCTCGTTTTCTACACCTCATTAAACTTGTTATTTTTTAACCCGCCTGACTATACTGACTGACAATAATGCGATTGCTGAAGCGCATTACCAAAGGCAACCTCAGTAAAACTGAACGAGCTGAAAACCATTAAAAACAATAATTAAATGGAGAGAAACATATGATTCTCAATCACGTTTGGGGAATATTCACGCATCCCGACGACGAATGGAAAACGATACGGTCAGAGCCAAACACCATTGGTCGCCACTATTTTGCCCATGCACTGATACTGGCCGCCATTCCTGCTGTGTGCGCCTTTATCGGTACGACTCAAGTGGGCTGGACCGTCGGCAGCTCCGACACTATTTACAAGCTGACCGTCGAAAGCGCTTTAATGCTATGCCTGTTGTTCTATGGCGCGATGATTGTCGGCGTCATCATTCTGGGGAAATTTATTGATTTCCTATCCGAGACCTACCAGGAATCTGACCACACACCTCGCGGCATCGCATTAGCAACGTACACGACAGCACCTTTGTTTATTTGTGGATTAATTGCACTCTACCCGGTCCTTTGGCTAGATATGGTGATTGGCTTGGTAGCGATCGCTTACTCTGTGTACCTGCTGTATGAAGGGGTACCCATTTTAATGAGCATACCCAAAGAAAAGGGGTTTGTTTTTGCCAGTGCTATTGTCACCGTGGGTTTGGTGATGTTTGTCGGCCTCTTGGCAATTACGGTTATAGCTTGGGCAATTGGCGTAGGTCCGGTTTACATCACCGGTTAAACTTGCAAATGAGCCTTAAGGATACCTCTAGAAAGTCCATCTGATTCTGGATTTAAGAACGAGCTTATGGCGAAGCGAAAACTTGCAAACCTAGTGTCCTGAGTTAGAAGTTCGCCTCAGCTCTGAAACTATACGAACTTCCGACTCAGGACACTGGCGGGCTAAGTTGAGAATTTTCAACATCAATAATGACCAACGCCCGTGACATGACATTGGTCATTTTCCCCGAAGGGTAATACCATACCGCTAACATTACTGTCGGTCGTATTATGTCTTCAAATATTCGTATTGTTCTTATAAAAACCTGGCACGCAGGCAATATTGGTGCTACAGCACGTGCCATGAAAAACATGGGTTTATCCGAGTTGTACTTGGTCGATCCTGTTGACTTCCCGAGCGAGGAAGCCACCAGCCGCGCTGGACAGGCTACGGACATCTTGCAAAGCGCCGTCGTCGTACCAACCCTGGGAGCCGCGATCAAAGATTGTGCACTGGTCATTGGCACCTCGGCTCGCGATCGAAGTATCGCGCTTCCCGCGCTCACGGCGGAACAATGTGCCGAAAAAGCAGTTTTGGAACAGTCCAAAACCCCGGTAGCCCTCGTGTTCGGTCGCGAACGCATGGGTTTGCACAATGATGAGATCCAGCAATGTCACTTTCAAGTTAACATCGACGCCAACAAAGAATACCCGGTTCTGAATTTAGGACAGGCAGTGCAGATTTTATGCTATGAAATATTTAAAGCATCCCAATCTCAAAATACGCCTAAGTCAATCGAGGAACCTTACCCTTTACACGAAGATCTGGTCCGTTTTCAGGAACACCTTGAACAAACAGCCTACGATATCGAATTTATTAACCGTAAACATCCCGGACAGACGTTGGATCATCTGCAGGCACTTTTCAGACGGGCGCGGCCAACGCGCAAAGAGCTGAGTATTCTGCGCGGGTTTTTAAATGCGGCACAAAAAAACCATGGAAAATCGGATTAGCAATCTACGAACCGCGCCGTTTCTCAGCGAAAAGGCGCTGGCTTGTGCGAATCAAACAGGTAACCCAAGCCTGCGATAAACGAAACTGAGCAGCCAGGCGGGACCTATCATCAGAAACTGAATATCCTGGAAGAAACTGGGTTTCTTACCTTCAATTTTGTGGCCGATAAACTGACCTATCCACGCCAACACAAACAAAACCAGGGCTGTTGACCATAAAGGACTTTTCAGCGCCTGCTGGTGCCATACAATCAGGACAATACAGAACATGGAAAAAAGAGCCATACCGATGGTTAAGGTTACAGACAAGCGCAGGTAAAAAATCAGTGCGCTGATAATAAAAATGATACCCAGATTTAGCCAACCACTGGTGTTTAGCGACACGCTCCAAAGCAACGCAATAACGGTCCAGGTTATAATTGGAACACAAATCCAATGTATGGTTTTATTCACCGGGTTCTGGTGCGATTCGCCATAAGAATCCAGCCATTGTTGAATGGATTTAGCCATAGTATTCACCTCTCTGTTTTTTGTTGTTATTTTTCAAATACGGTTAGCAAGGTAGCCTATTTTTGCAAAATGAGCATTGACTAACGCAGTAAACCTGCATTATTGCCAGCTCAACATCCGCATTATTTCGCTTATATCAACAATAGAGAATAGAAAGCCGTTGGTCCTATACTTTGCTACTGCTTCGTTCGCCGATGACGGGCCCAAACATAGCCACTGAGCCCAATGAGAACCATAAATGAAGCGATATAAAAACGCGTACCGAACGACTCACCCAGTAAAAGCACGCCCATTAAAGCGACCAGGACCGGAACCAGCAATTGAAAGACCGCAGCGCTAACAGAGGTAATTAACGGTAACATCAGATACCAAATACAATACCCCAACCCCGACGCGAAAACGCCACTTAACAAGGCAAGAATAACGCCGAAGGCAGTCACATTAGGCTCTCCTACTCCAACAAAAACTAAAGCAACGATTAAGCTGATCGGCACAGCTGAAATAAAGCTTTGCGCCACATCCAATATGGCGTCAGACGAAGCCAAGCCTGAAATGGAGAACAACGCCCAGCCGACACCTGCGATCACCATTAGCACAAAACCCAGCAAAGATGGTTGATTCACGCCCGGTAAGACCAATACCAAAAATCCGACGATGGCTAATACAACGCCACTCCATTCTGGCATGGATAACCGTTGCCCCTGATATAACCCGTAGCCGATCATAATAAACTGGACTGTCGCGAAGAGAATGAGTGCGCCTGTCGCACTACTGACATACGCATAGGCAATGGAAAAGGCAAACGCATACAACAATAGATACAGGGTCGTTTTCCAGCGGAAATTTTCGATTTTTTCCGGCCGTTTCTGCACCCAAAGCACAACACTTAACACCGCAGCAGCGGAACACAAGCGGATCACCGTGAACAGGTAGGGATCTATCCACTGACCGGCTAACGCAGCACGCCCCAATATACTGTTTAAGGCAAAAGCAATGGCGGTGAGAAAGCCCAAGATTAAAATTTTCAAAGATACACCTAGCCTCACAGGGTATGACAGGTCATGTATTGGACTCTGAAATGACGGTAAAATTCCTTTTTTGAAAGTAAAAACAGAATCCCCAATAGATGCCCGCTGCTATTGAATAAAGAACAGATATGTTTTCTGGCCAAAGCACGGGTACCCAGACACTGATCAGCAAGATATAACTCAATCGAAAGGCCTCTATCCACCAGCCCAGAGGACGTCCTTCCAGTATGAAGTTCATACTCAACAATACCAATCCCAATGGAAAAAAATGCAGCAATGCAACCGTGAAATTTTGCAAATCGACAGATAACAGAAACCAAACCGTATATCCCAAGGCAAACAATAATTGGCTCCAAACCTGCCATCTCCCCGACATTGAACAGTTTGGGTTATACGGATGGAAGTTCTGCATGTTCAAGCGCGGCATTGGAGCGCGCTCGTTAACAATAGACGGGCGGACACCCGTCCGGCTGATCAGTATTTCTATTGTCGTGCGAAGACTACGCCCAACCCACATATCCTTAAGCATCTGCCCATAAATCTGAAAGTTCGCGTAAAAAGGATTAAAGCTATTCAGTGGCTTACGGACACCAAATACGACGGGATCGTCGGGGAGCTCCTCTTGAAACGTACCAAACAGCCGATCCCATAAAATGAACACACCGCCAAAATTCTTATCAATATAGCGATCGTTCATACCATGATGCACGCGATGATTCGAAGGCGTAACCATAATCCACTCAACAAAACCCAGTTTGGGGACAAAACGGGTGTGGACCCAGAATTGATAAATTAAATTAAACGAGCCAACCACAGCCACTAAGGCGGGATTGAATCCTAAAAAAACCATTGGCATATAAACCAGCGAACCTTTTACAAATCCGGAAAACGGTTGCCGTAATGCGGTGGTTAGATTGAACTCTTCACTCTGATGATGGACCGCATGTGCGTTCCAGAAAATGGAGAACACATGATCCAGACGATGGGACCAGTAATAAAAAAAGTCATAAACAATAAAAGCCACAATCCAAATAATGGGCGATTGCTCCAACTGAAAAAATGAGAAATAAGCAAACAAGGCACTGTAGGCGGCCCAATTGACATAGAGTGTAACGAAGTCCATGGTCCGGTTGAGCATTCCGGTACTGAGGCTGCCAACTGCGTCATTGAAACGGTAATATCCAGTTGTTTTACGCCAGTCCACGAGTGCTTCGAGGACGATCAACAACATAAATACGGGGATCGCGTATAAAATAATCATCGGACTTCTCTCTTATTTTTATTTTTTTTCATGTATCTCCCCCCATTTGTGGCTCCGGGTTGACGGAATGCACTGAATGATCGTTAAGCTGACGATTGCGCAGACAAGGAGATGGCGAACACTACTATCGGAAATTAATAACGAATGTAAAGTAAAATGATGCTATTCAACGGAATAGATGTTGACGGCTCAAAAAAATCGTGCGGCTTGGCTGGAAGAATACGATTTATCGAATACCTATGTGACGGAGGTAAAAACGCCGGTCGAAAAAACCAAGCGCCTTTACAACCCAAATCTGACTATTCTTTTTTGGATTCAAGTGTCGTCAACACCCGCGATACCCGGGTACGACCTTCTGCACTGGCCATCAATAACTTGGGAACTGTTCCATTCAACAACTCCTGTGGCCGATTAAGCCAGGCATGCGCCAACTCAGGATCCTCAAAAACCTGACAGGCACGAATCACAAGCTTGGTTATATCGTCGACAGCGCCATTCATTGGGGGCTCTTCAGACATATCCATAGATACAAGCTCAGCATTAGGCACGGCATTTAAAACCTGCTCACGTGCGTAACTTAACAAGTCTGCCGCGTGGTCACCTTCACGTTCAAAGTGCACACTGAATTCGGTCCCGGATAATGGGCCGGGTTCGACATGAAAATCGCTACCGGAGAGTTGACTGGCAACTTCATCAACATCGACTGCTTGACGCTCGGCTACTTTAAAAGTAAGCGAAAAATGATGCTTCATAAGTACTCACAGGCTTGCTATAGACATCTAAAGCATAACGAATAGGTCCGAGAATCGCCAGTTACGATTAAAAATCGATTGGATTTTTTAATGCACCTTTTCCGTGCTTTGTTACACTGCATTAATAAAAACTAAACAGAGATTATTTTGATGTCGCACTTCCCTAACGTAGTTATCAGTGGTTCTGGTGTCTGGAATCCCCCTTATTCCGTCAGTAATGAAGAATTAGTCGACGTATTAAACAGGAATGCCGACCGTTTCAATGAAGAAAATGCGGATGCCATTGCGGATGGACTGCTCGAACCTTTGGCCAAATCCGATGCGGCTTTTATCGAAAAAGCCAGTGGAATCAAACATCGTTTTGTCTTTGAAAAAGAAGGCATTCTCGATCTGAATCGTATGAGACCAAATATCCCGGAACGCAGTGACAACGACATATCACAACAGGCTGAAATGGCCGTAGCCGCCGCAAAGCTGGCTTTGGACGATGCAGGTAAATCCTCCGATCAAATAGACGCGGTCATTGTCAGTTGTGCCTATACGCAAAGAGCCTATCCTGCAATTGCTATTGAAGTGCAGCATGCGTTGGGCATTGTCGGGTTCGGATTTGACATGTTGGTTGCCTGTTCAGCAGCAACCTTTGCCTTGCAGCGGGCTTATGAAATGATTCGCTCTGGAACGGCAAGAGCAGTACTGGTCATTAACCCTGAACTGGTTACACCTCAATTGAATTATGCCGACCGGGACAGCCATTTCATTTTCGGTGATGTCGCCACAGCCATGGTTATTGAAGACGAAGCGAATGTGCAAAGCGACCAGTATTTTAAAATACTAGGGACAAAAGCGGTGACCAGCTACTCCAACAATATTCGTTCAAATTTTGGTCACTTGGCTCGCGCGGCCGATGTTGAAGCGTTTGGCGTGAACAATCTGTTTCATCAGGAAGGTCGAAAAGTTTTCAAAGAAGTTTGCCCAATGGCCGCTGAGCATATGACGAGTCATCTTGCCGAACTCGGTCTCGACAACGGCGTGGTCCGTCGTTGGTGGTTACATCAGGCAAATATCAACATGAACTTATTGATTGCCAAGAAACTGCTGGGACGTAATGCCACAGCAGACGAAGCACCTGTGGTGTTGGATCGTTACGGCAACACTGCTTCCGCGGGTTCTATTATCGCGTTCAGTCTCTACCACAAAGACTTTAAACCGGGTGAAATTGGCTTGATTTGTTCTTTTGGTGCGGGCTATTCAATAGGTTCGCTGATTTTGGAATGTTGTCAGAAATAGTTTCTCATCTGATCTGACGGTCATTTGACCGTTAAATCCAACTGGGCCAGGATTTTATCCAGGCCCTCACCATAGCCATTCTCGACAAATCCGGTTCTTACGAAGCCCTGTTTCTGATAAAAACCAAAAGAGCGTGGCGTGGTGTCTAAAGCTACTTTACGCACCTTGCCCAACATATGAAGAATTCGGTAATTGAGTAAAGCCTGCCCCAAGCCTTGACCATGAGATTCTCGAGTCACCATTCCCCAGATCAAGGTAGCTGTGTATTGTTGATCGACACAATACCCTGCACAACCCAATATTCGAGAACCGGAGGCCAGAACAAAATATGGCCACTGCTTATCTTCAGACAGACGTTCTCGCGATTGCAGATCATCAATGAATTCATCACGTTCGTGTTCTGCAAAATAGTCAGGCAGATTTGACTCCAGAACCTGCACACAACCAAGCAAGTCTTCCTTGCGATAGTCTCTTATTACCCAACTCATTCACGCTCTTTCCTTTTCGCTTGCGACCAGAATTGATCGAGCTCGGCCAACGTAAATTCTTGCCAGGGTTTTCCACTGTGATGGACACATTTTTCGACATAACCAAAGCGCGATTCAAATTTGGAGTTGGTCGAACGAACGGCCTGTTCCGGGTCGACACCAGTATGACGGGCAATATTGGCCAGCACAAAAAGCAGGTCTCCCAGCTCGTCTTCTATGTCACGTTGACGACCATTTTTAATGGCGGCTTTCAACTCATCGAGTTCTTCATGCACTTTCTCAATAACCTGATCAATATCCGGCCAGTCAAAGCCAACTTTCGCGGCTTTACCCTGTAGTTTTTTTGCCCTTAATAATCCTGGCAACGATTTGGGCACATCGTGTAAAACAGACTTGCTAAGCGTACTTTTTTCCTCGGCTTTCAATGCATCCCACTGTTGGTTGATCTGAGCATCACTTGGTCTTTGATGTTGCCATCGATCTTCCAGAACACCCTCAGGAAAGACATGAGGGTGACGGTAAATAAGCTTAGCGACCAGGCCATGAATAACATCGTCGAGAGTAAACTTTTCATCATCCTTTGCGATCTGCGCGTAAAACACAACCTGGAACAACAGGTCGCCCAGTTCTTCCGACAAGTGTGCAAAATCTTCACGCTCTATGGTATCTATAACCTCGTAGACTTCTTCCAGTGTGTGCGGAACAATTGAACGATAGTCTTGCTTAATGTCCCAAGGACAACCATCTACCGGGTCTCGCAATCGGGACATCAGGTATTTTAGATCTTCAAAGGTATAACGACGCGTCATCTCTAGTGAACACTCTTGGTATAGACTCGACGCACATCCGCCACGTTCGGGACCTTGGACAACAGTGCCATGATGCGACTCAACGATTGCAAGTCTTCAACCTCGACGGTGATTGTCATTTCTGCAGAATTATTCGATTTATTGGAGGCTGTATTCATACCGATAATATTGACACCAATATTCGCCAACACGGTCATCAAATCTTTTAACAAACCGGTACGGTCGTAAGCTAATATCAGCAACTCCACCGGATAGGTTGTTCGGACCTGACCACCCCAGGATACATCGATGATTCGTTCCGGTTCTTTTGACTTCAGCTGTAGCAAATTCACACAATCGTCTCGGTGAATTGACACGCCACGTCCCACGGTGATAAACCCGACAACTGGATCGCCCGGCACGGGTTTGCAGCAATTAGCGATGGTCGTGAGCAAATTACCGACGCCTTGAATAACCAGATCACTGGTGTGATTCTGCTGCTTGGCTTCCTTAAACTGAATCTGTTTTTCTTTTGGCGGGTTTGCAATATCTTCGGCGTGGTGTACGACGTGCATCAATCGAATATCACCCGCACCCAGCGCCGCGAACATATTGTCTTCGTCATTGAAATTGACAGATTGTGCCAATTGTTTCATATCGACATTGGCGATATTAAAGCGTCGCAACTCTCGCAACAGCATTTCCCGACCATCACGGACGTTGATATCCCAATCCTGAGATTTGAACCAATGCTTAATTTTTGCCCGAGCACGAGACGATCTCACATACCCGAGATCAGCATTCAACCAATCTCGGCTTGGGCTAGGATCGCTACCGGTCATAATTTCAACCTGGTCACCTATTTTGAGTGCCGTATTTAATGGCACTATGCGACCATTTACTTTAGCACCTCGGCAACGATGGCCTATGTCGGTGTGAACTTTGTAAGCGAAATCAATTGGGGTGGCATCGGAAGCAAGATCTACAACGTGACCATCCGGCGTTAATACGTATATCCGATCTACCGTAACATCGACACCCAGCTCTTCCACCATTTCGTCAATGCCACCAAGCTCGTCGTGCCATTCCAGCACTTGCCGCAACCAGGATACCTTTTCCTCATAGCCGCGAGACTGAGACGCTTTTTTCGCATCGGTTCCCTTATAAAGCCAATGAGCGCAAACACCCAGTTCGGCATCGTCATGCATTTCCTGAGTACGAATCTGAATTTCAACGACCTTGCCTTCCGGTCCGATGACGGCGGTATGCAATGAGCGATATCCGTTCTGTTTGGGCGAGGCAATGTAGTCATCAAACTCGCGGGGAATATGACGCCATAAAGAATGCACGATACCTAACACGGAATAACAATCACGTACTTGTGGAACTAATATCCGAAATGCCCGAATATCGTAAACCTGACTGAAGGTAATATTTTTACGCTTCATCTTCCGCCAAATTGAATAAATGTGTTTTGCCCGGCCCTGAATTTGCGCGGTAATCCCAGCTTCTTCAATTTCATGCGAAATCAAACTCTGAACTTTCTGAATGTACTCTTGGCGATCCAGACGTTTTTCATCCAACAGTTTGGCTATTTTTTTGTAGTCTTGCGGTTCAATATAGCGGAACGCGAGATCTTCTAACTCCCATTTCAGGTGCCCAACGCCGAGCCTGTGTGCCAACGGCGCATAGATATCAAATACTTCACGGGCTACTTTATAACGCCGCGCAGCCGGTGCTTTTTTGACAGCGCGGATAGCGCATGTCCGTTCGGCTAACTTGATTAAAGCAACCCGAACGTCGTCGATCATGGCGACCAACATTTTACGAACCGCCTCGCCCTGGGTCTCATTTTGACCAAAGACACTAACTTTTGTGGATTTCTGCTGATGATGGATGGCGGCCATGCGCATAACGCCACTGATCAGGTTGGCAACCTTCGGTCCGAACTGGTCTTTTACTGTTTCGACGTCCAATTCTTCTTCACGAACCGTTCGGTAGAGCACAGCGGCAACCAGAGCATCCTGATCCAAGCCAAGATCGGCCAGAATCTCGGCCATTTCCAATCCGGTTTTGAAAGCAGACGTGTTTTCACCCCACTCATTCGCTCGGTGATCCGCTTCTTGTTCAGCGGTACGCGCAATGCGACAAGCCCGAAGCAATTCTTCTTCGTCCACAATCGCTGTTTTGCTTTCAACTCTCGCCAACCAGGCTTCCAGGTCGACCGTTCCGTCGCTAAAGACAGGTTGATCTTCACGTACTTTCACGGATTTCTTCTCTTTGGTTACTTTTCCAACAACGCCATCGTTTCAATATGACGCGTTTGGGGAAACATATCGATCAAACCCACTTTTCTCAAGTGCCAATGTTGATTTACCAGATGTTTTAAATCACGCGCCATCGTTGCAGGGTCACAAGACACATACAATAGACGCTCTGCACCCACGATGGCATCCATGTTTCGGCAAACAGTTTCAGCACCAGCCCTGGGAGGGTCCAGTATCACAACGTTTGCGTTGAATTCCGTTAAGCCGGCGACATCTTGTAAAAGCGTTGTAAACAGGTTTTCGGCGACGAAACGCGCTTGAGTTTTGTCCCCCTTTGCGTCGTTTGCCTGCTGTATTGCACTCACACTAGATTCAACGCCAAAAACGCTCTGTACCTTATCCGACAAGGCTAGACTGATATTGCCGTTGCCACAGAATAGATCCACTAAACGATCATTCGGCGTTAGCCTGAGCCAATGGGCTAATTGCACAATCATTCGTTCATTAACGGATCGATTGACCTGAGTAAATTCTCCGGGTGCCGCGGTAACCCGATGAGACCCTGACCGATAAGACAGAGGTTGCTCTACTGCCCACCCCTGTTCACGCGCCCAGGCTTCTACAGCCTGCTTAGCCACCAAAGTCGCCTCGATGACCGCCAAACCGATCTGATCATAATCATCAACAACCAGTTCAACTTGCTTTACGCCCTTAACCGGGGCCTTGGCAGCAAGTGTTTTCAAAGCCAACTGCACTGGTTCGATCAGAACCGGACAATGCTGAACTGGCACGACTTCATGGCCTTTACTGGCGTGAAACCCAACTTGGCCAGACCTGGAGAGATGAAAGCGCGCACGATGACGATAACCATAGGGTTCAGAGCGCAAGGCTGGTTCCAGTTCCGGAACAGTGAATTGCTGTCGACTCAAATGGTCACGAATGGTCTGTTCTTTCAAACTTATTTGAGTCGCATGCGACAGATGTTGTTGCTGACACCCACCACATTGGCCATACAAACGACACAGAGGTTCACTACGGTACTCGCTATTGTGGCTGATTTTAACAGCACGCCCCTGCCACAGCTTTGAATTGCCCTGTTCCAGCGCCACCGTACATTGTTCACCTGGGACTGCGCCGAATACCATGACAACCCGGCCATCGACATGTCCGATACCACGACCATCATGGCTGAATCGGGTAATCTCCAGGTTGACCGTCGACGGAATTTTTGCTGCCTTATTCGACTTTGGTGAGTTACGGCGCATCAGCGGTTATACACCCCAGTCGATAAATAGCGATCACCCCGGTCGCACACAATCGCTACGATAACCGCGTTATTCACCTGTTCAGATAACAACAAAGCACCCGCTACTGAACCGCCTGAACTGACACCGGCGAATATACCTTCTTCGGTGGCTAAGCGTTTCATGGTCGCCTCAGCGGTACTCTGGTCCATATCGATAACTGAATCGACCCGAGCCTCGTCAAAAATGCTCGGCATATAGGCTTTAGGCCAGCGTCGAATACCGGGTATTTGAGAGCCTTCAGTTGGCTGTAACCCAACAATCTGTATATCTGGGTTTTGCTCTTTCAGATAGCGCGAACACCCCATAATGGTACCGGTTGTACCCATTGCTGAAACAAAATGTGTCACTTTCCCGTGCGAGTCCTGCCAAATTTCCGGGCCAGTGGTCAGGTAGTGAGCTTCTGGATTATCTGGATTGCTGAATTGGTCTAACACCTTGCCCTGCCCGGACGCCTGCATCGATAGAGCCAGATCCCGAGCGTATTCCATACCTTGATCCTGCGATACCGAGATGATATCAGCGCCGTAGGCGCGCATACTGGCCCGGCGCTCTTCAGACAGATTCGAAGGCATGATCAACGTCATTTTATAACCCTTAATCGCCGCGGCCATGGCCAACGCAATTCCGGTATTGCCGCTTGTCGCTTCAATCAGGTTGTCTCCAGGTTTGATATCGCCCCGCCGCTCGGCCTGCAATATCATGTTCAAAGCGGGCCTGTCCTTAACCGACCCCGCGGGATTGTTACCTTCCAGTTTCAATAGCACCGTGTTGCTGGGATTTGGATTGATTCGTTGCAAGCGAACCAATGGCGTGTGGCCGATAAAATCCTCAACGGTAGGAAATTCACTCATAATGTCTCCAGAATTCTCAATGGCCGCTATTGTACCTTCTTATAACTGCCAGAAATAATAACGTTCGTTTATAAAAAATTTTATTTAGAGTATGACGATATATATGACTGAATAGACTCCTATTCAGCGAATCTGTTCATCGGAACCCTCAGTTTTTCGACAAAAATCCGCTCTTTTGCGTCATAATGCAGATCAGGCAAACCCAAAAAACTCTTTACTACTCGCCGCTATAACGCTGATCCTTAATCGACGGCTTTCAAGGCGGCAAACAGGCTCCGTATGAATTCAATTGGCTTACAAAATCGACTGCTTTATATCTCTCTTATCCCAGCACTGATTCTCGGACTATTGGCCGTTAGCTGGTTTACCAAAATTGATATAGACAACCAAACAGCTGCCTTTGAGCAACGTACAGAAGCCGTTGCCAATCGACTTGCAGACACACTGTCCAGCCCAGTCGCCGCCGTGCAGGAACCGTTATTAGATGCGTTAATTCGCCGCACACTGAACGAGCCTGATGCCCGCTCAATACGATTATTTACGGCTTCTGCCAGCGAATGGTCTTTACACGGTCCAAATCCACTGGGGCCATCTTACCCAATCTCGATAAGTGACACCCGTGAGACAAGGGTTTACCGAAGTGATTTAAGCTATCGCTATCTAGTGCCGATCTTTTCTCCAGATGATTTGCAATCCAGGTTGCCATCTCCCCGCCCGATAGCCTGGGTGGAAGTCGAATTTGACTATGCCAACACCAAGTTGTGCCACTATCAGTCAATCTTACGCAACATCGCCCTGTTGATGGTCTCACTGCTCATCATCAGCGGTGTCGCCTTGTATTTGAATCGGGAAATCATTAATCCCGTACAAAACATGATACGGACGGTCGTGGAAATACGAGAAGGAAATCTTGAATCCCGCGTGCCTGTTAAATCAAAAGGTGAATTACGGGCTCTTGAGGTCGGCATTAACGCGATGGCCGAAACCATCAAAGATGCCTACAACGATATGCAGAACAGCGTCGAACAGGCCACTCTGGACCTGCGTGAAACGCTGGAGACAATCGAAATCCAGAACATTGAATTGGATATGGCTCGTCGCGAAGCGCAAACGGCAAATCAGGTTAAAACAGAGTTTCTCGCCAACATGAGCCATGAAATCCGTACACCCTTGAATGGCATTATTGGTTTTGCCCGATTATTGGGACGATCAAATTTGACGCGTAAACAAGAAGACTATGTAGGCACCATCATGTCTTCGTCTCAGGTATTGCTGACGATCATCAACGATGTATTGGATTTTTGCAAAATCGAAGCTGGAAAATTGATGCTCGATAACCGCAGCACTAACTTACGTGAAGTCATTGAAGAAGTTCTGACGATGCTGGACCCAGCATCGTCAGCCAAAAACCTGGAAGTCGTTTCTTTATTTTTTGCCGATGTCCCTGAACAGTTGATTTTTGATCCACTTCGACTGAAGCAGGTACTGACCAACCTGATCAGCAATGCGATTAAGTTTACCAGCGAAGGCAGTGTGGTCATCCGAACCATGATAGAGCAACAACAGGGAAACAAAGTTACCGTCAGGGTCAGTGTGACTGACACCGGGATTGGACTGAGCAAAACCCAACAAAAAGCTCTCTTTCAGGCCTTTTCTCAAGCGGATTCCTCGACAGCTCGCGAATTTGGCGGCACTGGGCTCGGACTGGTTATTTCCAAGCGTCTGGTTGAACAGATGGGCGGCGATATCGGCCTGGAAAGCAAAAAAGGCGAAGGATCTACATTCTGGTTTAACATTCGTGCTGAGGTCGCGCCTGCTGTTCAACAACCGCCTAAGTTAAAGGGCCTAGAAAATCATACTGTCGCGATTATTGAATACCGTGAAATGACGCGCTTGTCGGTCCGACATCAAATTGAAAGCTGGGGAGCCCGAGTCATCGAGTTTGACTCGGCCGCGCAATTGGCAGAGCATTTGAAAACCAACCCAGAACCACGCCCGCAACTGGCTATTATGGATGTTGATGGTCAACAGCGAAGTGATGAACTGTACCGTACACTGCTGACAATCGATCGTGATTTGGAATGCCCGACACTGGTCATATCCAACTCCAGTGACGAGGACATCAATGCTCGCATGCTCGAACAGGGTGCCCATTTCTACCTGACTAAGCCGATCCGCTCAGCAGAACTCTACCAAGCCCTGATCCGTATCATTGAACCGGAAGGTGACTATTCGACTCAACGCGGAGAGTTACGCCTGGGGCATATGAAATCCACCATTAATGTACTTGCGGTCGATGATAATCCAGCCAATCTCAAGCTCATCGTTACTTTACTTGATTCACTGGGCGTGGTCGTAAAAGGTGCTTCTGGCGGCGAGGAAGCCGTCAACATGGCCCAACGAGAACAGTTTGACCTTATCTTTATGGATATTCAGATGCCGAACATGGACGGTCTAACGGCCACCCGACATATCCGACGGACTGAAGCCAGCAATCGCCACGTACCGATTATCGCCCTTACCGCGCACGCTTTGGCTGATGAACGTGAAGCGATGTTGGATGCTGGCATGGATGACTATCTTGCTAAGCCCATTGATGAAGACCAGCTACAGCGAACGCTGTTTAAATGGACCGGCGCGACGCTGCAGTCCTCCGAGCACAAGTTCGAATCCTCGGCTGAAGCAAATGAACCGGCTCCGGAACTGGATGCCCAACAATTATCTGAGTTACCGACAGTCGATCTGGTGAGTGGCCTGGAAAAAGCCAATGGCAAACTGAGCCTCGCAAAAGATATGTTCAGCATGCTCATTGACACGCTGGCCAAAGATCAGCAACAGATCAACCAACTGTACCAACAAGGGGACTATAAAGCTCTGCTGGAACTGGTGCATAGACTCCATGGAGCGACGCACTACTGCGGCGTTCCGCGCCTTAGGGTTACCGCCATGCACACCGAGTCATTGTTAAAACAAGGCTTTTATTCGATGCTGGAGGATGCGTTGTTTATCTTAAATGACGAGATTGAAAACGTGCAGCACTGGTCAGCTGAAAACAACATCGATCGCAATTTTGAACAGGCCGTTAAGGTTTACGCCTATCAAATTAAAAATAAAAATAAGTCCGTTAAAGTTTAAGCCTAGTGTCCTGAGTTAGAAGTTCGCATGTATTCAGCATGCCATTCAAGCTCTATTGCGAGCCGCGTCCCGCAGTCGATGGTTGTTCCATTGGCAAGAGACAGAACGACACCAGAGAGCTTGAATGTCGCGCCCGAAGAGAGCTCATGGAAAACACTATTACGGCGTTGCTCTTCTTGAAAAGATCTCGATATTCTCTACTAAGAGCGCCTTGTAATATCGCTTCCTATTAGCTCTGAAACTAAACGAACTTCCGACTCAGGATATTAACGTGCAGGCTGCTACCCGGTTTACAGCAGAACAGCGAATGCGACGGCATAATCCTGTTCATCGCTGAGTGTCACTTTGACTTCCTTGGCTCCAAGCTCGTGCAATCGTGTCAGCGCAACATTGCTTAATGTGACCTGTGGCTCACCCATTGGTCCAGGGATGATCTGAATATCTGCAAAGGTCACACCTTTAGCGATGCCTGTACCCAAGGCTTTGGCAATGGCTTCCTTGGCCGCAAAACGATTGGCCAGAAACGCCATTGAATAGCCTCGTTTCGCAAAAACAGCCTGTTCAGACACCGACAGTACTCGGGTTACAAAGCGCTCTCCTTGCTTTTCAAAAGATGCCTGAATTCTAGAAATTTGTACAATGTCTGTTCCAATACCTTTCATCGGTTATCCCTTCAATTTTCGGTGACAATTAACGGAGGCTCCTGGCGATGTTGCGGCAAAGGCCAATAGCGTGTTCGAATCGTCTGACCTTCCGTTGCAAACAGCAGCTGATTTAACAATGTCTCCCGCGCAACAGAAAGTGCACCTTTAACCTCATGGTTTAGCTGCCCTGCAGCAATGATCTGATGGCCAAGATAGCGGCCACGGTTGTCGGCGACAAAGCCCCCACCCGGTTGAAAGGAATAAGCCTCAATATCTATGAGCGCTTGCCCTTGGGCATCGTGCTGGTAATCGATTCCCAGACCTAAGCAATCCAATAGTCTCATTTCAAAGAAGCGCATAACAGCCTGCGTCTTATGTGGTAAGCAAAGCTGCATCAGGGTACTGATATAGCAACCGAACAAACTCAAGTCTGCAATATCGATAGGCAATAACTGATAGATTAACTCATTGATGTAGAGAGTGAAGTAGGATTCTCTAGGTTGCGAAATCAACAGAGGCTGTTGGTATCGGAACCCACTGGCGACATACCCGGTTTTACAGGGTTTAATCTTCAGCTCGAACTGACGCGCGAACTCGGGTGGCTGTGTTTTCAATAAACAATGAATCTTACCCTTTTCCGCCGTGAAAAAAACACACGAAAAGTGATACTCGCCGATGGGAGTTGCGTAAATGAGAAACCCACTGACAGTTTCTGCCCGAGCCGCCAACCTCATAATCAGTCGTCGAAATAGCCCAGGCTTTTTAACGCTCGATCATCGTCGGCCCAACCACCTTTCACTTTCACCCAGAGGTTCAACATAACCTTGGCTTCAAAGAGGTTTTCCATATCGATTCTTGCTTCTTGGCCAACTTTTTTAATGCGAGCACCTTTGTCACCAATGACGATTCGCTTTTGACCAGAACGTTCGACAAGGATCAGACCATGGATATGTAATATTCTGTCTTCAAACTTGAACTGCTCGATTTCCACAGCCGTCGAATAAGGCAGCTCCGCACCCAACTGGCGCATGATTTTTTCACGGATAATTTCGGCAGCCATGAAACGCTGACTTTTATCGGTGATTTGATCTTCTGGAAAATGAAACAGACCTTTCGGCATGGAAGCCGTCAACACAGCCAATAATGTGTCCAGATTATGACCCTGTAGAGCAGATACTGGAATGACATCCTTGAAGGTAAATTTCTCGCTGACCTGCTCAATATGAGGCAACAACGATTGCTTATTATCCAGGTGATCTACTTTGTTGATCACCAGAATAACCGGTGCCTTAACACGTTTGAGTTTGTCGAGTACCCATTGGTCTTCGTCTGTCCATACGGTCCGGTCAACTACCATCAAAACCGCATCAACATCGGCCAGCGCATTGTCTGCCGCCTTGTTCATAACCCGGTTAATCGCCTTTTCCTGACCTCGGTGCATACCAGGTGTATCCACAAAAACCATTTGTGTTTTTTCTTCCGTCCAGATACCCATTATTTGATGTCGGGTCGTCTGAGGCTTGCGGGAGGTGATCGATATCTTTTGCCCGAGAATATGATTCATCAACGTTGACTTGCCAACATTAGGGCGACCAACGATAGCAACAAAGCCACATTGGGTATCAATAGAGAAGTGTTCAGTCATGTTTTTCGCCTAATGCTTTTAATGCTGCGTGCGCAGCTTCCTGTTCAGCCATACGCCGACTACTGCCGATGCCCTCGAAGGGCTGGTCTTTGGACTCAACGCTGCAGTGAACGGTAAATTGTTGCTGATGTGCTTCGCCGGAGATTTGAGTCACCTGATAATCCGGCAAAGGCATGCGACGTGCCTGCAGAAACTCCTGCAGCCGGGTTTTAGAATCCTTAATGTTCTCTTTAAGATCCAGATTTTGCAGACGCTGCTCGTACCACCCCAACAACACTCGTTGAGACGTGGCCAGATCAGCATCAATACTGACCGCACCTATGATGGCCTCAACCGCATCCGCTAGAATGCTGTCGCGCCGAAAGCCGCCACTTTTTAATTCGCCACTGCCTAATTTGAGAAAATCACCAAGATTGAACTCTCGACCAATTTCGGCCAGAGTATCCCCTTTCACCAAGTGTGCTCGCAGCCGAGACATCTGCCCTTCTTTTGCATTGGGAAACTGCTCGAACAAAGCCTGCGCGATCGTGCAATTCAGAATAGCATCACCCAGAAACTCAAGTCGTTCGTTGTTCTTACGGGAAAAACTGCGGTGTGACAGCGCCTGTTCCAGCAAACCCTCATCTTTAAACTGATAGCCGATACTGGCAATTAACCGAAAATACTTAGAAGCCAACGTTATAACTCATAATTTTCATGAAACATCATGACCACATCAACATTACCAAACAAATGCACCCGTTTTTCATACTCTAAAATGATGGTAATAGGGTCTTTACGCTTATCAATTTTTAGATCTGTCTTCAGATTCATCTGAATCTGATTAATATCCATGTTTTTCTGCAATCGATCTTTGAAGTCAATCTCAGAAAAACGTGAACTGGTTTGTCCCTCTAGCGAGGTTTTAATCATTTTGTCCAATGTATAATGGTCGAAATAACGACCGGACATCTTAATGGTTAATAAACCGAAAAAGATAACGAGAAAAGCGAGCAGAGCCACACCAATAAGTGAAAGCCCCTGTTGGCGTCGTAAACTTTTCATAACACACCTATTTTAATCATTATTGGATTCGACCTGCACGGGAAAAACTCGGGTAAAACCCTTCCCAATGCATCCATATCACGAAAGCTTCGCCCAGAATGGCATTTTCGTCAACAAAACCCCAGTAACGGCTGTCGAAGCTGCTATCGCGGTTGTCTCCCATAGCAATGAATTTACCTTCCGGAATCACGACCCCTTCTAGAGGAATCCACCCTTTCTGTCGGGTACCTGTGCCAACGTATGCACTCTGATAAATAAGATGCTCTCGCCCATCCAGATACTCGGTATAAAGCTTGTACTGCCCTTCATCATCTGTCGCCGAATTCAAATATTCTGTGGCGACCACCTTACCATTGATACGCAAAATGCTACGGTTGTAATCAAACTGAACCAGATCACCGGGAACACCGACAACTCGTTTGATGAAGTTCTTATCGGGTTCGTGGGGAGGCTTAAAAACGATAACATCACCCCGTTCAGGTTGAGCAACCGGAATAATGATATTGTTGGTGATCGGCATACGGATACCATATGCAAAACGGTTGACCAGAATAAAGTCACTGATTTCCAGAGTTGGCTTCATGGATCCGGATGGAATCTGGAAAGGTTCAACCAGAAAACTTCGCAATAGAAACACGAAAACCAGTATTGGAAAAAAAGCCCGACTGTTTTCGATCAATCCGGGCTCCAAGGTCGCCGTATCCGTCTTTTCGTCAAATTCAGGGATTTCAGCGACTGCCCGTTGCAGGATACCAGTACGCGTATTCTTGGTTAAAAGCCGGTCAACCATCCAAACAATACCTGTAAAGACCGTTGCCCCGATCATTAATAGTGCAAAATCGAATCCCTGACTGATAATCTGGTAGATGAGATACCCTATCCCGGCGACCAAGCCATAGCCTAAGCCTTTCTCTAAGGAAGTCGATTGAAACACCGACTTCAATAAATCCATATTCAAACCAGTACTTGGCTCAATGCTCAGCAATCGCTCACGGTAACTTTTAAAAACAAGAACCGTCAGCACTGCTCCTAACAGTAAAACCAATGCCGATAAAAAATACAAACTCATCCTGACTCCCTATAATTTCGCGCCGATTTAGCGTTTTAGCCCATCATTCCAGACAATTTAACCTGCCCTGAGTGCCCTAGGTCATTTATACCAATCGCATCCGAATTCTTTACACGATAACGCGACGACTAGTTATCAACCTTTAATACAGCCAAAAACGCATCCTGAGGGATCGAAACGGAACCGACTTGCTTCATGCGCTTTTTACCTTCTTTCTGCTTCTGTAATAGTTTCTTCTTGCGAGAAACGTCGCCACCATAACATTTTGCAGTTACGTTCTTGCGCAGAGCTTTTACAGTTGTGCGGGCGACCACGTTGTTACCAACCGCTGCCTGAATGGCGACATCAAACATCTGTCTTGGAATTAGCTCTTTCATCTTCTCACACAGACTACGCCCCCGACGTTGAATCAAATCCGAGTGCATAATGATGGCTAACGCATCAACACGATCACCGTTGACCAGCACGTCCAAGCGAGTTAAGCGAGCGTCTTCAAATCGGTCGAAGGAAAAATCAAGAGAAGCAAAGCCACGGCTGACCGATTTCAAACGGTCAAAGAAATCCAACACAACTTCAGCCATCGGCAAGTCATAGGTTAATGAAACCTGACCACCAACGTATTGCATGTCTTTCTGTATGCCCCGCTTTTCAATACACAGCGTAATAACGTTGCCAACATAATCCTGAGGCACCAGGATATTGGCACGTACAATAGGCTCACGGAATTCTTGAATGTTATTTACAGCAGGCAGCTTCGACGGGTTATCGACGTACAACACAGTACCATCGGTCTTCAGTATTTCATAAACCACCGTTGGTGCTGTGGTAATCAGGTCGAGGTCGTATTCTCGCTCGAGTCGTTCCTGGATGATTTCCATGTGCAGCATGCCAAGAAAGCCACATCGGAAGCCAAACCCTAGAGCATCTGAACTTTCAGGCTCGTAAAACAGAGAAGCATCGTTAAGCGACAATTTTTCCAGTGCGTCCCGGAAGTCTTCGTAATCATCCGAACTGACAGGGAACAAGCCAGCGTAAACCTGTGGTTTAACTTTTTTAAAGCCCGGCAGTTGCTCCACCTCTGGGGTCGTCGCATGGGTTATGGTATCGCCCACTGGGGCGCCCTTAATTTCTTTGATGGACGCGCAGATGAATCCAACTTCTCCGGCTTTAAGTTCTTTGGTTTCCGTCATCTTTGGCGTAAAAATACCCAATCGGTCCACCACGTGGCTTCGACCGGTACTTTTAACCATAATCTTATCACCTTTACGCAAGGTACCGTTTTTAACCCGAACCAATGAAACAATGCCCAAGTAGTTATCAAACCATGAATCGATAATAAGCGCCTGCAACTTGCCGTTTAAGTCACCAACCGGAGGTGGCACCGAGCGAACAATCTCTTCCAGGGCGTCTTCGATACCAATACCACTCTTTGCGGAAGCGCGAACAGCATCGTGCGCTTCGATCCCAATAATTTCTTCAATTTCCGCAGCAACCCGTTCTGGTTCGGCTTGCGGTAAATCCATCTTGTTCAGAATCGGGATAACTTCCAACCCCTGTTCAATCGCGGTATAGCAGTTGGCAACCGATTGTGCTTCAACGCCCTGAGCGGCATCTACAACCAACAATGCCCCTTCACAGGCTGATAACGAACGGGAAACCTCGTAGGCAAAGTCAACGTGCCCTGGGGTGTCAATGAAGTTAAACTGATAGGTTTTTCCATCTTTAGCCAGATAGTTCAATGTTACGCTCTGCGCCTTAATGGTAATGCCTCGCTCACGCTCAAGATCCATGGAATCCAGAACCTGGGCGGCCATTTCACGATCGGCCAGACCTCCACAATGCTGAATAAAGCGATCAGCCAAGGTAGATTTACCATGATCGATATGGGCAATAATGGAAAAATTGCGGATATGAGATAAATCGCTGCTCACGTATCAACTTCACTTGCTAAAAAATGGGGCCGCGAGTTTAAACTATTTGCGCAGGGAACACTATCCGGTGCCGGGTGCAAAGCACCGGTTTAAATGCAAATAATCGGAAATGACGGTCAAGTCGTCAGGTCGAGGTTGCCAGCACCCACAAAGGCGCTGACAACCTCTATCAATTAACGGATAGGAATAGCGAGATAGACGATATTGTCACCCCGTAAAATGCGCACCGCCACGGCGCCATTCTCCGGCAACTCGGACACTATGCGATCAAAATCACTCTTATCTCGCACAAATTCGTTTCGCATCATAGTGATAACATCACCTTGTCTCATACCTGCACTCTTCGCCGGCCCTTCCAACAGCTGATCGACCTGAACGCCGTTTCGAGAACCTACGTCACTGACAATAATATTCAGCGGGTTATCAGCTTTTGGCAACGTTGTATCCGAAGCCACGATCGAGTCTTCATCCAATACACCAATGGCTACCGTCAGTTTAATCGTCTTACCATTACGGATGACTTTTACCGGAACTTTGTCCCCTGGATGAACCACGCCGACCAATGGAGGCAAGTCAGATGAACGGCGTACTTCTTTACCATTAAACTCGATCAACACATCATCTGCCTGGATACCTGCTTGCTCAGCAGGGCTACCATCAAATACACGGGCTATCAGTGCACCATCCGCCCTATCCAAGCCCATAGAGCGGGCCAACTCAATATCATCATTGAACGGTGGGTACATTTCGACACCCAGCCATCCACGCTGAACCGTACCAGTCTCTTTCAACTGTTCCGCAACGTTTAAAGCAATATTGATTGGGATTGCGAAAGACACACCCATGAAACCTCCTGATCGGGTGTAAATCTGGGAATTGATACCCACGACTTCCCCTTTCATATTAAACAACGGGCCACCAGAGTTCCCAGGGTTAATAGGAACATCCGTCTGCAAAAACGGCACATAGCGATCATTACCACCCAACGCTCGACCTTTCGCGCTGACGATCCCCTTGGTGACGCTGTACTCGAAATTAAAGGGAGAACCAATGGCCAGTACCCACTCGCCAACTTTAACGGCATCACTGTCACCGAATTGAACGGCGGGCAAGCCAGTTGCGTCCACTTTTATCAAGGCGACATCGCTGCCCGGATCAGTACCAATCACTTCGGCTTTAAACTCATCGCCATTGGTCATTCGGACCTTTACTTCGTCAGCACCGTCAACGACGTGATTATTGGTCAAAATATAACCGTCTTCCGACATAATAAAACCGGAACCTAGTCCCTGACTGGGCTGTGGTTGGTTATATTGAAAATCATCCGGCAGTTGATCACCAAAAAAATACCGGAACAACTCTGGCACCTCTTGTGATTGACCGCCTTTGGTTTGCGCGGTCTTAGTGAACGTGCTGATTTTCACGACCGAGGGGGCGTTGACCTCAACCAGTTCGGTAAAGTCGGGCAGATTCACCTGCACCGCTTGAGAAAATGTACTGACTAACATCACCGCGGCGAGATAAACCGCGCTTAACCATTGCTGCTTCATTTGAATTTCTCCATGCAAAACCATACGCATCGGAGCTAAGAGTACGGCGCTAAACCGCTTCACGCTGCCGCTTTACATCGGTTTTACACCTTCTCAGTAGCGCTTGACGCGATTAAGTCAGAGGCTTTACCAGGTGAAGACAATCGTAAAATCTGAGGCTCTAAAGCAGACATTTTTTTGGTGGGAAACTGACTAATCAGAACGTACCCCGCGACAAACGATAACGCCATCACCAACACTTGAAACCCTTCATGCAGGCCAACTTGATTCGCCACAAACAATCCGAGAAAGGCAAAAAACAACGGGACCATATAAACCAGCATCGCGACACGTGAGACAGTATCGGCAGCCATTCCCAACTCCACAACATCGCCCACATTGGCCGGACCACTGTACGGCAACTGGAAATGATTCTTCTGCTGTTGGCGCTCTGTATCACCCCATTCCGCTAATACCGCCTGACCACAGCCCTGCTTGGCTTTACAGCTTTGACAGGCCGATGTTTTGAGCACTTCTACGATAAGTGCATTGTCCTGGGTGGCGACCACTACGCCGGTTTCGGTCATCATGATTTTTTACACATATTGAATGGTTACCGTAAGACGCTTGTTCAATCCATTAGCATTATCGACAGTCAGAAGCCTGCGTGCAAATCGGGTGGTTGATCGTGTTGTTGAAACGACTTCTGGTTTGATGAAGTGTTACCGTATGAGGTCATCATGCCGACGTTTTTTGTTTAACGGTACTCGGTGGAAACAGCACACGACTTAATGCAACCCATGCGATGCGAGCTTACAAACTCGCATCGGCAACGGACATGCCCCGAACAATTTGTTTGGCTGTGCTGACGGGTATTTCTCCAATAACGGTTACGGAGACACCATTTTCCGATTGCATCAGGGCGTTTGTAGCACCCATTTTAGCCAACGCGACCGGTAGTTTTCGGCTGTCGTCCTTTTCCAGAAAAATTGAAAAGCTGGCCAAACCATCCGAATAGGTTCGCTGCTCCATCCAACCGTTACCCATTTCTTTCCGAGAACTGCGCATCAACAAGTAACCATCAGGCAGCCAAGTTAACCGCGTACTGAAACCTTGCTCAACCGGTGGCTCCGGTTCATTTCGGTAAACCGTTTGTCGGCGGGCATTTTGATCATCCAACAAACTAGGCACCAATTCATCGGCCTGAATATCCACACCTAACTCGATTCGGGCAAACCGGAACTGTTCCAATACTTCGCCATCCAAACCGATGATTTCAGATTGCAACAACAGATTTGTTTCTGTTTCCAACCAAAGGCGATGCCGGTACCGCCAATCATCGCCCACTAACTCAATAATGTGGGTCTGTAATCCGGCTACACGAGCCATCCCCAAGCTCACCGCTTTGTAATTCATTGCAATTCTGGACAGATCCAGAGCATTCACCTGAGAAAACGGCGCTGCCGGTACTGCATGACTTAGCGCATCCTCCGACCCCTCGGGATAAAAACAATCAACCCGGTCACCATCGCGGAGAACTTCCACCATGTCGCCATCAAGTTGCTTCAGCAATTCCGTGCTTTTGCCGAGCTCATAACGATGCACAACGTTATAGAGGCTGGAGTCATCACCTCGACGATGTAGATATTCTCCACGGTAATTCTGTTGTTGAAAGGCCTGACGCATCAAATCAAGTTGCTGCCATTCCATGGCCTGGACACTACTGAGCCCCGACCAAATCAACAGCGAAATCCAGCCAACAAACTTCATCGTTTTCATTCCGAGGCCTCTACCCATTCCAAGTCAGCCGGCACCACAGCATGACCCGTCGTGAAAGAAGCCTGCTCTGCATGTTCACGCAAAAACAAGTCCAAACGCTGTTGAGCCTCAAACTGTTGTTGCGCCAACTCGCTGCCTGCAATGGAGGCTTGCCCAGATGTGACAACGGCTTTTGCTACCTCAACATCGGTGGTATTCGGTTGATTCAGGTTAACAACCGACACAACAACCATGGCGACAGCTGCAGCGATTCCGCCCTGCATCAACCGGAATCGGAATCGGGAAGCTTTTTCCGCCGGCGCCTGAACATCGGTATCGGTAAACTCCAGAGCGGTATCAACAATGACATCTCCCTGCATCCCTGCATGCACTTTGGATAAATCATGCCATTGATGCAGAGCCTCCGGATTTTCGCTCATCGTTTTTAGCATTCGCTGTATATCAAGCTCACTGGCTTCACCGTCCAGAAAAGCAGAAAAGGATTCATGTGCTTTGGTCATATTACTACCTCAAACCGATTCTAACTGGTCACGTCGGCCTAAACCCGACATTACCTGATGCAATTCATTCTCGATGGCTTCGCGTGCGCGGAAGATTCGGGACCGAACCGTGCCAATGGGTGTGTCCATAATTTCAGAAATATCCTGATAACTCATTCCGTCAAACTCGCGTAATGTCAGTGCTACCCGTAAATCTTCGGGCAAGGCCCGTAACGCTTGCTGCAAATGATCTTCAAGCTGAGCTCTGGCCAATAACCCGTCAGGGGTATCCTGTTCGCGCAGTTTGTCGGGCATATCAAAATGCCCCACATCATCAATGTCCTGTCCCCTATAGCTCGGTTTACGGCGCATCCCTTCAAGATGATTCTTGGCGGTGTTGGTGGCAATGCGATATATCCAAGTGAAAAACGCACTGTCACCACGAAAATTATGCAACGCTCGGTAAGCCTTAATGAAAGACTCCTGAACTATGTCTTCAATGGCATCTGGCTCGAACACTAGTCGGGAAACTACCGATGCAACCTTGTGTTGGTATTTTAATACCAGCAGATCAAACGCCCTAGAATCTCCTTTCTGAGCTTTTTGAACCAGCAGTAAATCTACATCTACTGTGTCGGACATTCGGCAATACTCTTATCTGTAAAATAGGATGGCATTGTGACTGGGCGAAACCCAAAAAGTTTCATCGGAGGCAAATATTAATCCTCTGACATCGCATCCCACCAAATTCAACACTGATTGAAATCAGCAATCCTCAGGATCGGAGACATGAAAGCGATGTAAAACCATTCATTTCTCGATAAACTTTGTGCTCTCATTGCCTATTGTACCCAAGGATCACTTCATGTCTGTACGTTTATCAACCGATGTTCTTATCATTGGTTCAGGCGCTGCCGGATTAACCGCTGCGCTCAGCCTGCCGTCTCACATGAAGGTTCTGGTGATGTGTAAAGGCAAACTGGGTACCGGCTCAACAGCATGGGCCCAAGGCGGCGTGGCGGGCGTGTTGGATGAAGTGGATTCTGTCGACCAACATGTTGAAGACACATTGCAGGCGGGCGCGGGACTGTGCGATCCGGCAGCAGTCCGCTATACCATTGAACGGTCAACATCTGCAATACACTGGCTGATCGAACAAGGCGTTCCGTTTACGCGCGTCGATGGATCGGAAGTTAAATACCACTTAACCCGTGAAGGTGGTCACAGTCAGCGCCGGGTCATCCACGCTGCAGATGCTACCGGGCTCGCTATTTCAGAAACGTTGATTCAGAAAGTACGCCAAGCACCGAATATTCACATTTTGGAAAATCACGTTGCCATTGACCTGATCACTACAGACAAGATAAACAGTGACGAGGAGCAGAATCGTTGCGTTGGTGCCTACGTACTCGACACCATCAAAGATGAACCAGTCACCATTGGCTCTCGGTTTACCCTATTGGCCAGTGGCGGCGCCAGCAAAGTTTACCTGTATACTTCCAACCCGGACGGTGCCACCGGTGACGGGATTGCCATGGCATGGCGAGCCGGCTGCCGGGTGGCCAATATGGAGTTCAACCAGTTCCATCCAACCTGTTTGTTCCACCCGAAAGCCAAGTCATTTCTTATTTCAGAAGCTGTTCGCGGCGAAGGTGGGCTATTGAAATTACCCAACGGCGAACGCTTTGCCCATAAGTTTGATGAACGTGGCGAACTGGCCCCACGAGACATCGTGGCCCGTGCCATCGACCACGAAATGAAACGACTTGGTGCAGACAACCTGTATCTGGACATCTCACACAAATCACCGGATTTCATTAAAACCCACTTTCCGACGATCTATCAACGTTGCCTGGAATATGGCTTTGACATGACCAAAGAACCACTACCCGTCGTCCCTGCGGCGCACTATACCTGTGGTGGTATCCGCATTAATCAGCAAGGTGCTACGGATTTACCGGGGCTGTTTGCCGCTGGCGAATGCACCTACACCGGTCTCCATGGTGCCAACCGATTGGCATCCAACTCCCTGCTGGAGTGCATTGTTTACGCGCAAGCTGCGGCTGAACACATCGCGCAATCAGACATGAAACAATACAACCCGGAAAAGTTGCCCTTATGGGATGACTCCCAGGTTGCCGATTCCGACGAAAAGGTGGTCATTTCACACAACTGGGATGAGTTGCGACGCTTCATGTGGGATTACGTTGGCATTGTGCGTACTGATAAACGCTTGGAACGCGCCAAACGACGGGTACAGATGTTGAAACAGGAAATCAGCGAATATTACACCAATTTCCGAATCTCGGCGGATTTGCTGGAGTTGCGCAATTTGGTTGTTGTCGCTGAACTGATTATTGAATCGGCTCTGTCACGCAAAGAAAGCCGTGGTCTGCATTTCACGCGCAGTTATACTCAATGCAGAGATAAAGTCGAAATAACGGTGTTATCACCGAAACAAAATCAAACCGAGCGTCGGCAAGGTCATCGACCAACATAGCACGGGCGCCGGTTTTGCGGCAAAGAGCCGCTTTACCAAAAAGTAGCAGGTCGATTGAGCAAGGACTGCTCTGATTAATTTTATCCACCGCAGTTCTGTCGGATCGAGGGATGAGGGATGCGAGTGATGTAAAGAATGACGAGTCCTTTTCAAAACAGGCATCAATGCTCTGTCATCGATATGAAGGACCCGGAAGACGTGGCTGAAACAGCTAATTTCTTCGTTAAATCCATAGCCAAGACAATGAATTTTACCTTTAGAACTTGCCTCGGCGTTTGCGAATTTCTGCACCCGCGGAGGTAGATGCCAATTATTCCGCGGAGCCCAAGCTACCTTCTGATTGCTTTTGCGCATGGCGTTGCATGACCCTAAAACACATATTCAATGCCCGCCAACTGGGGTCAGACACGGAATCCCGCCAGATTCGAAACGGCAACCTCTCCTCAGTATCGGACCAGAGCTCCCATTCAATAAATGCATGTGACAATCGCCCGACTCCGCGCCATTGCCATTGCGACGCACAATCATCTTGCCACAAAACCACTCGCTCAGATTCGACACGAATGTAATTGGCATCAAATTCAGAACGTCGCACATGCCAAAACAACCATCCCAACAACAGCCATAAAGGCAGCAAAAATGGATGACCACCCCAGACCATGAACAGACCAAAACCTGTCGCTACAGGCACGGCTTCAAAAAATATCCGCCAACGCGATGGACGTATGCCAGCTTCAACCGTGACGGGCATAATCCAGCACGATATTCACCATGCGCTGAATTTCTGAGTCAGGGCACACTGATTTTTCCATAAACCAATTGAACAGATCCTGATCTTCACAATTGATCAATCGCTGGTACTGAACCTTGTCTTCTTCACTCAATTGCAGATATCGTTGTTCGGTAAAAGGCAGCAGCAACACATCCAATTCGAGCATCCCTCGACGACTGTGCCAGGTAAGACGCCGCAAATCCTCGTGTTGTTTTTCAGAAGTTTTCACTTTTAATTATCCGTATCAGACCTATTATGGGGCTAAGTTTATCAGCATACCGAGGTCAAACCGAGCGTCATGAATCAATTAAGCCGTTATCCGCTAGTCCATCTGGATGTGATTCGCCTCGAAGGTCAGGATTCACTCAAATTTTTACAGGGGCAATGCACCCAGGATGTCAGCAGGGTCGACGCTCATCACCCAATGCAAGGCGCATTCTGCAACGCCAAAGGACGCACAATTACCAATGTATGGATCGTGCAGAACGCAAAACAGAGTCACATTTATTATCTCCTGTGTGAGCGCACCAGTGCACCGGTGCTGTTTAGACACCTGACCAAATACGTCGCCTTTTTCCGAGGCGCCAAGATGACCTACGAAGACGGTCAATATATCGGCTATGGCTTAAGCGGGACTGGACTCAATGCGTGTAAAGAAAGCCTGGCAAATGAGCTGGCTGAAGGTTTCTTCTGCGATTGGGGTCAACACCGGGGCATGTTCTGGCAACCTGCTCAGACGACATGTCCAACAGAGATTGCGCAAGCCGAACCAGGGGCGGTCGATGTTTGGCAAGTGGAGGACATCAAAGAGCGCTTCATTTGGCTGAATGAACAACAGGTAGAACAATGGATTCCGCAAAATTTCAGCCTGGATGAACTGAATGGCATTTCATTCAGTAAAGGGTGTTATACCGGTCAAGAGGTTGTCGCCCGGCTACATTACAAAGGCCAGTCTAAGAAACGTCTTTTCACGGTGACCTGGTCATCGGATGAACAAATCGAGCAGGTTTTTTCCGAGCAAGGCATCATTGGTGACGTCATTCAACAGGCCACAGTTGCCGGAAATGGATTCGGCTTGGCGATCATTATAACAGAGCAGACGGAATTTCCGATGTTTGCGGACGAAAATCAGCAAGTTGCGGTGCAGCTGCTACACTAATTTTTTAACTGACACGAACAGGATCAACCCCGCGACATGAGCAACCTAGTTGAAACCGTCTCCCATGACATCATCGAAGCGTTACAAAACGATCAGCTGACGCTGCCAAGCTTGCCGGAAGTGGCGTTAAAAGTAAGAGATGTTGCTGAAAAAGATGATTCGACCATCCATGATCTGACTGAAATAATCGCACAAGACGCTGCCTTGTCTGCACGCATCATTCGTGTGGTCAACAGTCCTCTGTTACGTGCCCCACAGGAGGTAAAGGATTTACCGATGGCGGTCAGTCGTCTGGGTATGAACTATACCTCGAACCTCGCAATAGGTCTGGCCATGGAACAAATGTTCCAGGCGACCAGTGATATGATTGAAAAACGGATGCGCGCGTTATGGCAACTCACCGGTATCATTTCTTCCTGGAGTTCCGTTTTGGCAGCGCACACCAAAGTATTGGCACCTGACGAGGCCATGCTGGCAGGTTTGATACACCGCCTAGGCGCATTACCCATTCTGACCTATGCAGAAGAACGAGATGATTTGATTCAAGATAACATCACTTTAGGCAAGGTTATTGATCGCCTGCACGGTCCTTTAGGCAGCACGATTCTGGAAAAATGGGAGTTCCCCACAAAACTATCGGAAGTCCCTAAGTTGTATCGAAAGTTCGATCGGGAACCGGATGAAGTGGATTACGCCGGATTAGTGACCTTAGCGAACCTTATTCACAACCGGCACCTGGAAGCTGGCTGGGGCTTGCGGGATTGGGAGCAAGTGCCGTTATTCAGCCGCTTTAATCTGCCAACCGACCGCAACGATGAACTTTATGAAGAGCTGGGCGCCCGCGCTGCTGAAAGCTCAGCTGCCTTGAGCTGAGTCGGGGTCGATCCCTTCTAGTTCAAGCATAATCCTGATGGCCTGTTCCCGCGTGTCACCACAGAAAGCGGGTTCAGGCGCAAACGAGGCGCACACCGGTGGTCGTCTCGGGTCCCCAAACAGCTGGCAACGCATTTGACGGTCAAGATGTATACAGGCAACCCCGGCGGGCTTGCCATTCGGCATACCGTAAAATGGTTGGCTGATTCCCGGCGCGATACAACAGGCGCCGCACTGTTCCCGACATTCCATAATACCCAAACCCAACGACGTTACTGACTGAACGTGGATTTTAGGCAGCGCCACCGCTAAACTGCAACGCTTTGTTTACCGCCAGTGAGAGATTCATGCTGCACAGCGAAACCTTTGGTCAGGGACCAGACATTATTTTTTTACATGGCCTTTTTGGGGCAGGCGACAACTGGCGCAGTGTCGGCCGTTCGTTGAGCGATCACTATCGGGTGCATTTACTGGACTTACCTAATCACGGAAAATCGGCCTGGATGAGCGAACCGACGCTACCATCATTAGCAAACTCGGTTAGAGACTGGATAGTCCAGCACGGCATAGAGGGTTATCGACTCCTGGGCCATTCAATGGGTGGCAAGGTCGCCATGGAAATTGCCCTGAATTCTCCGGGCCCCGAATTAGAACAACTGATCATTGTCGACATCGCGCCCAAACGCTATGAGCCGCATCACCAGGATGTTTTCGCCGCCATCAAGAGCGTCGATTTTGATCAGGTACCGGACCGACGAGCCGTTGATGCCGCGATGAGCCCCCACCTGCAGGATGAAGGCATACGGCAGTTTTTGCTGAAAAGTCTGTACAAACAGGAGGGTAAGCTAGCCTGGCGTTTCAATGTCGATGTCTTGGAAAACCGATACGAAGCGGTGGCTTGCGAGCCGACAAGTACACAACCATTTTACGGTCCTACGCTGTTTATCAAAGGAATGAACAGTCGATATATCACAGCAGACGACCAAAATCGCATTATGCAGTTATTCCCAAATGCAAAAGCAAAACTCATTGAAGGTGCCGGTCATTGGCCACATGCGGAAAAACCGGTCGCTTTCACAAAAATACTGTCCGACTTTTTAAAGGATCACTGAACATGGCAGGAACCAGCCTACTCGCACTTATCGACGATATCGCCACTCTTTTGGATGACGTGGCGACCATGACCAAAGTTGCAGCCAATAAAACAGCTGGGGTACTCGGCGACGATCTGGCATTGAACGCTCAACAGGTTACGGGGGTTCGAGCTGAGCGCGAAATCCCAGTCGTACTCGCTGTAGCGAAAGGATCATTAAAAAACAAAGCGATATTGGTTCCGGCCGCACTACTCATTTCACTGCTTATACCTTGGGCGATTACGCCATTACTAATGCTCGGTGGTGCTTTTTTATGCTTTGAAGGTGCCGAAAAGCTGGTGCATCGTTTTTTACACAGTTCTGAAGAAAATGACGCCCACAACAAAGAAAAGCAAGCCGCATTGATGAGCGATGTGGACATGGTGGCGTTTGAAAAAGACAAGATTAAAGGTGCAATACGAACAGACTTTATCTTGTCCGCTGAAATCATCACCATCACACTCGGCACCGTTGCCGAAGCATCATTACTGACACAGATGGCTGTGCTAGTGGTCATTGCCGTCGCGATGACTGTCGGTGTTTATGGCTTTGTGGGAGGTCTGGTGAAAATCGATGACTTGGGTTTGCACCTGTTTACCAACAGCGCGGGATCCGCCGTGAAAAAGCAGCTCGGCACGTTCTTATTGAATGCGGCACCGGTACTGATGAAATTTCTATCCATCGCAGGGACGTTAGCTATGTTTTTGGTCGGTGGCGGTATTCTTACACATGGCATACCAGCGGTTCACCATTTATTCGAACACTGGGCGGAAATCATTAGCCATGGAGCAGGCTGGTATGCCTGGTTAAGTCATGTGTTGGTTGCAGTCCTAAATGGCGTTACCGGCGTATTAGCGGGTCTGGTGCTTGTGGTACTGATCCAAACGGCCAGTAAAATCACCGGCAAAGAAACGGCCGCACATTAGGAAAAAAAGCAACGGAGTTTCGACGACAATAAACCCACCCAAGGGTTTTACCGCAGCGTCGGATCAGTGATTGGGGCTCAGATCTCTTCTTTAGCAGGCTGCGCTTGCGAGCCAAGAATGGCTTTGAACCCCTTCCCTGGTTCGGATTCCAGCTGGATGGTCCAATTCAACTTCTGGGAGATCAGATTAAACACAATATGCATCCCAAGACCGCTACCACCTGCCCCTCGGGTCGTGGTAAAAAAAGGATCGTAAATGTGGCTTAAAACCTCCTTGGAGGCGCCCTTGCCGCTGTCGCCGACCGTTAATCGAAAACCCCGATTGAGCTTCTTCAATTGAAACGTGATTACACCTGCTCGGTTTCCGTTATCCAACCCATGCTTCAAAGCGTTCATGAACAAGTTCGTTAACACCTGAGCCACCGCCCCTGGGAACGTATTCACAATGACACCTTCATCCAGTTCTACGTGCAACTCAATCGGCGTTCCTTTTATTTGATGCCGTAAACTACTCAGCACCGAGTTCACATACTCGCCCAGATCAAACTGACGCTTGGCTTCGGCGGTTTGGTCTACAGACACCATTTTAAAATTAGATATCAGGTCCGCGGCGCGATCCAGACTGTTGTAAATGATATGGGCATATTCACCACATTCATCGACAAACACATCGAAATCGCGTTTCGTCAGGGTGTTATCTGCTAGCTTGGATCGCAACACTTGCACGATATCGAGCAATGATGAAGCCGCTAATTTCCCGGTACCAATAGGTGTGTTAACTTCATGGGCGACCCCACTGACTAAACTGCCCAGTGAGGCCATTCGTTCATTTAATTCGTTTTGCAGGCGGTAGCTTTCGTTTTTATTTTGCAGGGCCTCTGTGTGCAGTAAATCCGTAATCTGGGGTGCAATAAACTCAACGAACTCCGCTGCGATGAGCGTTGTTCTTGCCACAAGATATCCGTAATGAGCATCCTCCACTTCAAGCGGGCAAAGCAGCCAGTAGCTTTCAGTTTCTGTTTCTAGGAAGGATGTCGGTAAGTAGGTTTGCTCTCGAATTCGAGTGTGCCTATTACCTTCCAATCCGATCTCGGTGAGGTATTCCTTGCCGTCCTCTCCAACTTCTTCAATAAAAAGGTTAAGACTTTCAATTTGGAGATCCCCAAGATTTATCCGGGTTTCCTGCAAAATAGTAGCGATAGGCAAACGGCGCTGAAAACTGCGTAACACGGTCAGTTTTCGCGCATTATTATCGCGCTGATGGATTAACGCCCACTGTTCGCTTAATTCTTTATCGAGATCGCCCAGCCCAGGGTGGTTATCGCCAGTACTGCCTCGCCATACCGGATAGCCCTTCACTTCGGTTGTCATGGGGATATCAGTGTCTCCAGCTAACAACAGTTTCGCCAATTTCGCCGCCTGCACACCAACATCTTTGGCCGGGAAATGAACCGTAGACAAGCCTGGTTGAACAGAGGCTGCGTATTCAAAATCATCATATCCAGTCACCCAGAAATCTTCTGGGCAACGGTAGTTTCGCGAGCGCAATGCATCCAACACACCTTTGGCCGTCAGATCATTACTACAAACAACGGTCTCAGCCGGGTTCGTTTGCGTATCCAGATAAGACTCGAATAGCTCGCGGGCTAATCGTGAAGTAAAATCGCCAATGATCACCTCTTGCAGGTCATCACTGCGCGAATGTTCTGCCAAAGCATCTCTGAGAGCCTGTAAACGCAGGCGACTGTCTTCGTTTTGCACCGGTCCGCTGATATAAACAAAACCACTTGTAGGACGCCGACTGACCACCGCACGCATGAGTTCCAACATACCGTGATAATTGTCTACGACGATCGACGGAACACCAGACAACACAAATCCAATATTAATAATGGGTATGTCGCCATAACACTTCAGCACTTGCCGATACAATTGCTCGCTGGCGTTAAAGGCAAGACCGCCGCCATAGGCCAAAACGATATCCGGCCTAGCATCCTGCAAAACGCTATGGATCCAGGAAATACAGTCGATGGGAACATCTGTGGCCGGCAAATAGCCCAACGGCGCGTTCAAAACACGTATAGAAGTGTCTGCAAGTTCTTCATGAATACCCTTGCATATTCGCTGCTCAATCGTCTGTGAAAAGGTTGGAATCAGCACGAGCGCCGTTTTATTACTCAAAGTCATCCTTATTACCGCCAACTGGTTAGGTTAAGCGTAGACCATCCATCACTGGCAGTACCACATTACCATCAAACAGCACCAAGAAAGTTCAACGCCCTCAACGGATGCAAACAAGTGGTGCAATATAATCACAGCGAACGGTGGAAAAACCGACCAACCCCAATGAGAACCCCCATGTTTTTTGACTTTCGAAAACTTGGCACGCCATTCGCTTTATAGCAATTATCGTAAAGAACTTTATGTCTGACATAAGTTTTTTCCGATAAACACTGTGATTTGCGTATCGAGCATTGGCGCTCTCAGGTCTTCCTGAGGGCGCTTTTTTTTTGCGTGCAAGAAAAGCTACCTCATCCGATTTGGCGGCTTTTCGAAAACCATCCAGGGCACGCGCACAGAATTTTGCGAATCACAACGACTGTGCTGCAACAGTTTTGCCGCCAGTTATTTAGAGAAGTCAGAGGCATGCGTCCAACACGGGCACCAGCGCAGTCACAAAGCTGACGGGAAACAGGACCAGAGGAACAAACGATGAACAGCAAACCGAAACAGAACTTAGTCATAATTGGCAATGGCATGGTCGGTCACCATTTTGTTGCCGAATGGCAAAAACAAGCCTGCGCCCAGGACTGGCAACTGCATATTATTGGTGAGGAGCCTGTTTCCGCGTATGACCGTGTCCATCTTTCTGAGTACTTTCAGGGTAAGGGTCACTCTGACTTAGCGTACTGTCAGGAATCGGATTACCTGAGCCTGGGAATTAAGACATATCTGGGCGTCAAAGCCAGCGGTATTAATAAGGCAGATAAAACTGTTGACCTGGATAATGGTGAGACGATTACTTACGACAAACTTGTTTTAGCGACGGGCTCTTATCCATTTGTACCGCCGATTCCGGGTTATCAAAACCCCCGCAGTTTTGTGTACCGAACACTCGACGACTTGGATGCCATTAAAGCAGCCGCTCAAGGGCGCACGACTGGGGTGGTCATCGGTGGTGGCCTACTGGGTCTGGAAGCCGCCAACGCACTGAAATCACTGGGGCTGAAAACCCATGTGATTGAGTTTGCACCACGCCTTATGCCAGTTCAGTTAGACGATGGCGCGGGTCAGGTATTGAAAGAAAAGATTGAAGCCCTGGACGTTACCGTCCATACCCAAACCGGCACTCAGAGTATCGAACATACTGCGGAAGACCGTCTCAAATTACATTTTGCGGATGCCGACCCACTGGAAACGGATGTTCTGGTTTTCTCAGCCGGTATTCGACCACAGGACGCGTTGGGCAAGATCGCTGACATTGACGTGGGTGAGCGCGGTGGCATTGTCATTAACGATCTGTGCCAGACTTCCGATGCGGATATTTACGCCATTGGCGAAGTCGCCCTATGGCAGAATCGGATCTATGGGTTGGTTGCTCCGGGCTACCGAATGGCCGAAACAGCAGTGGCGTCCATTGCCGGCAGCGAACATATTGTGCCTTTCCAGGGTGCAGACATGAGCACCAAATTGAAATTACTGGGTGTCGATGTGGGTTCGATTGGCGACGCGCATGCTCAGACATCGGGAGCTTTGTCATTCCGTTACCACAATGAATCCAAAGGCGTGTATAAAAAAATTGTGACTACCGCCGATGGTAAACGGTTACTCGGCGCTATTCTTGTAGGGGACAACAGCGCTTATGACACATTATTGCAGTACCACCTGAACGACATTGAATTGCCAGCAGAACCCGACAGTCTTATTTTGCCGAACCTCGGTTCCAATGCGGCACCCGCGCTGGGCGTTGATGCGCTGCCGGATTCCGCCACCATCTGTTCGTGCCTGAACGTTTCTAAAGGCGACATCATCAGCGCCATTGACGCTGGTTGCTGTTCGGTTGGTGATGTCAAAAGCAGTACACAAGCCAGTACCGGCTGCGGCGGTTGCACCGCGATGTTGAAAGATGTCGTCGACGCAACACTTGAAGCCCGCGGCGTCACCATCGATAAATCGCTGTGTGAACATTTCGAGCATACCCGCCAGGAACTGTTTCACCTGATTCAGGTTAACGAAATTAAAACCTTTGATGCCCTTATCGAAAAACACGGACGTGGGTTAGGTTGTGACATCTGTAAGCCAACCGTTTCATCTATTTTGGCCAGTATCTGGAATGAGCCTGTGCTAAACCAACCGCATGTTAAATTGCAAGACACCAACGATACCTTCCTGGCGAACATGCAAAAAAATGGCACTTTCTCAGTGGTTCCGCGTATTGCCGGTGGTGAAATCACACCTGACGGACTCATTTTTATCGGTGAGGTTGCCAAAAAATATAACCTGTACACCAAGATAACCGGTGGTCAGCGCATAGACATGTTCGGTGCACAACTACACGAGTTACCGCTGATCTGGCAAGAACTGGTCGACGCCGGTTTCGAAACCGGACAGGCCTATGGCAAATCGGTTCGTACGGTAAAAAGCTGTGTTGGCAGTACCTGGTGCCGTTACGGTCAGCAAGACTCCGTCAGCATGGCAATCTTGATCGAAAACCGATACAAGGGTTTACGCGCCCCGCATAAATTAAAATTCGCAGTATCCGGCTGTACCCGTGAATGTGCCGAAGCACAGAGCAAAGACATTGGCGTCATCGCCACGGAAAACGGTTGGAACCTTTACACCTGCGGTAACGGTGGTATGAAACCAAGACACGCAGACTTATTTGCAACGGACCTCAACGATGTTGAATTGATCCGCACCATTGACCGCCTGTTGATGTTTTACATCCGCACGGCAGACCGTCTGCAACGCACCGCCCGATGGATGGACAACCTTGAAGGTGGTTTGGATTACCTGAAAGACGTCATTTTGAACGATTCACTCGGCCTAGGTGAACAATTGGAAGCGCAGATGAATCGCATTGTTGAAACATTCGAATGCGAGTGGAAATCGACCCTGCAAGATCCGGAAAAAATGAAACGCTTCCGCACCTTTGTGAACACCGACGCCAGTGACAGCAACGTTGTTTTTGTTGCCGAACGGGATCAGATTCGTCCAGCCACAACGGACGAAAAAGCCAACCTCATTGCAACCGCTTAAGGAGCACGCTATGACTGTTCAAGTAACCAAACAATGGCAAAAGGTCTGCACCAAAAAGGATTTGGTCGCCCACAGCGGCGTCGCTGCCTTGGTTGATGGTAAACAGGTTGCCCTGTTTTACCTACCGGAAAATGACGCGATCTACGCCATTCAAAATTACTGTCCGTTCAGCGACGCCAACGTCATTGCACGGGGAATTATCGGCGACTTAAAAGGAAAACTGGTGGTCGCCAGCCCTATTTACAAACAGCATTTTTGCCTGACCACCGGCGAATGTCTGGAAGACAACACCGTTAAATTGGGTGTTTTCGATACCAAAATTGAAGACGACCACATTCATATCGCACTGTAAGTCAGAGGTCCCATGAGTCAATCAGACCGAACAACAACCTGCGCCTATTGCGGCGTAGGTTGCGGTGTCAGCTTGCCGCAACACAACAATCGCTCCATACGGGTCAGCGGTGATAAACACCACCCGGCGAACCAAGGCAGGCTGTGTGTAAAAGGTACGCATCTGGGCGATGTTTTACCACTGAAAGACCGACTTCTGTACCCTCACGTAAACGGCGAACGATGCAGCTGGGAAACGGCTACAGAGACCATCGCCAACAAAATTCGCACAGCCCAAGACACCTGGGGACCGGATTCGGTGGCCTTTTACTTGTCGGGTCAATTGCTCACCGAAGATTATTACGCAGCCAACAAATTGGCGAAAGGTTTCTTGGGAACGGCGAATGTCGACACCAACAGTCGCTTGTGTATGTCATCGGCCGTGGCGGCACACATCCGCGCATTCGGTGAAGATGCGCCTCCCAGTAACTATGAGGATATTGAACAGGCCGATCTTGTGGTACTGACGGGATCAAATCTGGCCTGGACACATCCTGTTCTGTTCCAACGTATGCAACAGGCACAAGCGCAATCACCCGATAAAAAACTGGTGGTTATCGATCCGCGGAAATCCGCCACGGCGAAAGAAGCCGACTTACATCTCGCCATTAAACCGGGTACAGACGGACAACTGTTTAATGCCCTGCTGGTGTACCTGGCAGACAATAGTTATGTCGACCAAACGTACATTAATAATCATGTAAACGGATATGAAGCTGCGGTTGCGGCCGCGCGCGCAGACGTCGGTGACGACATTGCGCAACAGGCAGAAAAATGTGGATTAACGGTTGCCGACTTAACACAATTCTTTAGCTGGTTCGCTCAAACGACAAAGACCACGACACTGTGGTCAATGGGTATCAACCAATCTGAATCCGGTGTTGATAAAGGCAATGCTCTAATTAACTGTCACCTGGCCACCGGTCGCATCGGCAAACCGGGCGCCTCGGCCTTTTCGATTACCGGTCAACCTAATGCCATGGGAGGCCGTGAAGTCGGCGGACTCGCCAATCAATTGGCTGTTCACCGCATGTTCGACGCTCAAAGCATCGCTCGTGTGAAAGCGTTCTGGAACGCGCCAAACATGGCCACAAAACCAGGGTTGAAAGCCATCGATATGTTTGATGCCGCAGCGATGGGGAAAATCAAAGTACTCTGGATTATGGGGACAAACCCAGTCGCCAGTTTGCCCGACGCCCATAAAATTAAAGCGGCATTATCGGCGGTTGAGACCGTTATTGTTTCCGATGTGGTCAACAGCAACGACACCCTGCCCTACGCGAGTATTAAACTTCCTGCGCTGGCCTGGGGTGAAAAGGATGGCACTGTCACCAACTCCGAGCGATGCATTTCCCGGCAACGAGCGTTTTTGTTTGCCCCGGGTCAAGCAAAAGCCGACTGGGCAGCGATCGCCGATGTGGCTAAAAAACTGGGGCATCCAGATGCTTTTGACTGGCATCACGCGCACGAAGTTTTTCGAGAACACGCGAGTTTGTCCAAACTGAATGATGATTCAACGCTGCAGTTTTCGCTGTCTGATGTTGCGGACATCAGCTTCCGGGACTATCAAGATTGGCAGCCCAAGCAATGGCCATTAAGTCGTCATAAACGCGCAGACCGCTTATTCTCCGACGGTCAGTTTTCCACGCCATCGGGCAAAGCCAACATGGTTGCGGTGATGCCAATATCGTTACCAACCAGTACCGATAATAGGTTAACCCTCAATACTGGTCGGCTCCGCGATCAATGGCATACCATGACACGAACCGGATTGGCCAAATCGTTAACTCAGCACAGTCAGCAATTTGAATTACACATGAATCCGACCGACGCGCGGCAACGCAACATCACTAACGGGCAACTCGTTAAAACCAGTTCAGAGCAAGGGACATTTTTTGCGATAGCAAGGTTAGAAACCGCTCAGCAGTCCGGTGACGTATTTGCACCTATGCATTGGAACCAGACCTTTGCCAATCAAGGTGGCGTTGCCAACAGCATTGCGGCCATCATCGATCCTATATCTGGCCAACCGGCGTTTAAACACGCCAAGGTTGCTGTTGCCCCCATCAAACCAAAATTTAGTGGTTTTTTCTTTGTCAGAAACGATATAGACCTACCGGATTGGTTAGAGCAAACAGTCTTTTTTAAAACCATCACGGATTGCGGTGTGCTGTACCATTTCTTTCACTCGTCGCAATCTTACTCAGAATTTTTACTGGCTCAGGAAAGTCAGAAACATCGCTACCATACCGATGCCACTCAGCAAAGTTCGCTCTGGGTTGCCGGCGATCAGTATGGAATGACCGACTGGCTGAAAGTCAGCACCCATTCGGTCACTTGGCCGGACATTGACTTCTTAGATTTCGCAGCCACAACGGACATCAACCAACTGCCCATAACGGCATTGTTCGAGGGACAAACCGACGATGTCACCAAACTCGGGCGTATTGTTTGTACCTGTTACGCGGTCACAGATCGGCAAATTAAAAAGTTCCTTATGGACAATCCCGGAGCCAAACTTGAGGAGTTACAACAACAGTTAAAATGCAGTACCAACTGCGGCAGCTGTTTAAGTGAAGTGAAAGATTTTGTGTTACAGGAAAACGCACCGGATTTTGCCGACGCCATGGCGAGTTAACTTTTTTTTCGGGCGACAACTGGACCGATAAGAATGCTCGCGCTGTTTTCACGGCTTTCAAACGACCACGCGATATAATTTTCGTCGCATAGGTTGATCAAGCATGGATGCTTGAACAAGTGAGTCAGAAGATAGCTCATGGAAAACACGATTACGGCGTTGCTCTTCTTTAAAAGATCTCGATATTCTCGACTAAGAGCGCCTTGTACCAGCGCTTGCCATGAGCTTTGAAACTATGCGAATTTCAAACTCAGGACACTAGCCATTCCAGGTCAATTCGATTCGAATACCGCCAGGTTCACAAAACATCATATGTTTGCGCGGCCCACCAGACAGTAACTCTGGTGCGAATTCAATAACACAACCGGGGTAGCTCTTGATTTTGTCGTAAAGTGTCTGCAGAACCTCCTCCGTTTCGATAGTCAACGCAAGATGATGCAGACCAATATTCTGGCGTCGATGAAAAGGTTGCACCACTAACGAGTGATCCACCTGCCACAGGGTTAACGTCACAAAACCATTGCTGACAGATGCCCGTGGGTAGCTCGGATCGATCATCTTCTGCTGAAAGTCCAGCACGCTGCAAAAAAAATCCCTCGTTGTTTCAAGGTGATTCACGGCCAAACCGAGATGATTAATGCCTTGTGTTATCGACATGCGCTCCAGTTCCGACTCTGTGTAAATGTGTTCGGACTGTACAATACAAAGCAACCGAACAGGTACTATGGATCTACTACTTGTCCATTCCAGGTTATGGCGCCGACAATGAGTCCAACCGACGGTTCATGACGTTAAACCACAGCGTTGGAAGAAGCGACATTAAAATCATGGTGGCATAGCCCTGAGGCATCTGAGGTGAATCATCGAAATGGCGCAGCATGGGGTAGTTCCGTGATGCAAATGCGTGATGATCGGAATGGCGCTGCAAGTTAAACAGAACAATATTGGTCAGCAATCGTGACGAATTCCACGAATGATGATGGGTAATCGGCTCGTATTTACCCGCATCTTTTTGTTGCCGGAGCAGACCGTAATGCTCAATGTAATTGACGGTCTCCAATAACAGGATGGCGACCAGACAGTGGGCGATCCAAAAGCCCGCGACCTGCACACCTAAGGCAACGATATAAGCAACTAAACAAACCGCGCTGATGCCATACAGCAGCCAAAGTTCGTGCACCTTTCGCCCCTGTTTGTGTGCTCGCTCGCGAGCGATCTGAGCCGCCTTAACAGGTGTATGCGTCAACGCCCGCCACCAAAACCGGTAAACTGTCATACCCTTCGGTGCCGTGGTCATGTCCTTTGGGGTAGCCACCCAGGTATGGTGGCCGTAGATATGTTCCACCTTGAACGAACCATAGGCGACGCTGGCCAGCAACAGTCCTCCGGCTCGTTGTTCCAGCTTGCTCCGGCGGTGAATTAACTCGTGTCCGATATTAATCGCCATCACACCTCCGGCAATACCGGCAGTCAGCACCCAGCCGACCTTCTGATACCAGGCCTCAGCCTGCAGAAAATAACCAGCCATGAGCCATTGATACACGAAAAACAACGGCACGGCGAGCAGAGGCAAGGCTCGTAACCATCGCTGTTGTTTCAACCATTTGTGTTCTTCTACGCACCAATTATAACGATATTCACCAAGCACAGCGTCTAACAACGGCAAGGCAATAAAGGTGTTAAACGGAATCAGCCAAGGCATGTCGTAAAAGTGATCAAACACCAGCAATGGCCACCAGAAAAACAGAAAACTGCCAAGAAAACTCAGACTGTAGGCTAACATGGCAAAACGACGTACCAAGGAAACTCGCTGCGTACTCATACATTGCCTCAAATGAAATGGTGCTAATTAATGTAACCAAATAAACAGGGGATGCAAGCAGACCGGCGTGGCAAGTCAGTACGAAATAGAAACTATCGGTTATTCGCGAAAATAGAGTCCTTGCTGTTCAGAAAAACGGATTAAAGAAAACTTAAATGCAAAACCCAATTTCGTGAGTAAGCGTTGCGCGGCCAAATTTTTTAACTGCGTTTCTGCCACTATCACGCCCCTGGTATATCCTAGAGCCTGTTGACAGGCTCGATAGCCAATATTCTTGTGCTGATATTCAGGGAGAAGTAAGAAAGAAAGCTCTGGTAACGTCAGATCACAATGAGAACCAATACAAACGGTGCCCACAGGTTGGTGATTAAAACAGATTACCCAGTAATTAGAAGGCGGTGATTCCAACAAGGTGTCTACGCGTTCTATCGCGACATCGACATCGATGGGACCGCCCAGAAATTGGCGAACCGCCCTATCCGTGAATAATCGTATGAGCATGTCCCTGTGCATAACCTCCGGCTCACACAGTTGCACTGCATCCGTCATTCACTGATGATTTTGGTCATAAACACACTATTCGGATCTTCATTGTAATTCCCAAACGGCGCACACAATTCGAATCCTAGCCGCTGATACATAGCCCTGGCAGGTTCAAAATACCCCATCGAGCCGGTTTCCAGGCTGAATCGTTTGATTCCAAGGCTGCGCGCTTCTGTCATCAGGTGCGCTAAAACCTGTCCCGCAACGCCCTGACGTAAAAACTCAGTTGCCGTTTTCATCGACTTGACTTCAGCGTGATCGTTATTCAGTACTTTAAAGGCGCCACAGCCAGCAATGTCGTCACCAACCCAAGCGCCATAAAAGTGTACATCCGACTGTTTCAAACCGGATAAATCCAGCGCATGGCGGCTTTCCGGAGGTGCGGTTCCCGCCATCTGGTCCAGATGATCCTGTAACAGGCGGATAACGGCAGGATGCTCCAGACCACCCTTTTTCATACTTAACTGAGTCATTTCCTTACTCTCTTTTGCAAGTTGTCTTGTCTTAATGGAGATCACAAAAGGTTCCTACTCACGTGGCTAAGTCTGCTAAACTCCGCACACACCGTAGTTTTCCCATTTTGAGGCCACATTTTTGTTTGAATCTATTGAACTTCACCCGAAACTTCACAAAGCCATTGAAGCGATAAAATGGCAAACCCCGACCGACGTGCAAAAGCACAGTATCGAACCGGCCCTGGCAGGCAAAGACCTGTTGATCAGCGCCGAAACCGGCAGTGGTAAAACCGGGGCTTATCTGATCCCATCACTGCACGCCATTATGAGTGAAGGGAAACCAGCGACGGGTATTCGCATGCTAATCATGGTGCCAACACGCGAGCTGGCACTGCAGGTCAAGAAAGACTGCGAAGCGCTGTGCCAATTTTCAGGCATTAAATCAGTCATTATCCGTGGTGGTCAAGAGTTTCAATATCAGGCGTCTTTGCTGCGCCGAAATCCGGAAATTGTGATCGCAACACCCGGCCGCTTAACCGAGCACCTGGAAAAACAAACCACCAGCCTGAGTGATGTTGAGTTCATTGTACTGGACGAATGCGACCGCATGCTCGACATGGGTTTCCGCGATGAAGTATTGGATATTGTGGGTCATTGCACCGGCAAACATCAGAGCTTGTTACTCTCTGCCACGCTTAAGCACAAAGGTGTGGCTCAGGTCGCCCAATCCATCCTCAACGAGCCGGAATTCATCAAAATTAAAACCGATTCTTTGCAGGAAAACATTCACCAGCAAATCATCTTCAGCGATGGCGTTAAACACAAAGAAAAACTAGTGAGCTGGCTACTCGACCATGAAGATTTCGAAAAAGCCATTGTCTTCACCAAGACCCGCGCACAGGCCGTGGAACTGACCAACGTATTGCGCTACAACAAATTGAAAGTCAGCTCGCTGCACGGTGAAGTTGAACAGGATATTCGTAACAAAATTATGGCGAAATTCCGCGAAGGTGTGGTCAACGTCATCGTTGCCACAGATCTGGCGGCTCGAGGTTTGGATGTTGATGGCGTCGATCTTGTGATTAACTTTGATATGGCCCAAAGTGGTGATGAACATGTACACCGAGTTGGGCGAACCGGTCGCGCTGGTCAAAGCGGCTTGGCCATCAGCCTGATCACGACACACGACTACAACCTAATGTCATCAATTGAGCGCTACCTGAAAATCAAGTTTGAGCGCCGCGTCATAGACCCGTTGAAATCAGTGTATACCGGTCCTAAAAACCTGAAAGCGAACGGCAAGGCGGCAGGCAGCAAGAAAAAGAAAGCGGCAAAATCGTCCAAACCGCCAGCAAAAAAGCGTCATAAGAAGGACATCGGCAAGCGCAGAGAGCCGGCAAAAGTGGCGAATACGCCTGAAACCGGAGGTTTCGCGCCGATAAAACGCAAACCTAAACCAACACCGACCGAAGATTGATCATCAAGCCCATCCCAGATGGGCTTTTTATTCCCTTTCAGATAGGCAAATAGGCGAACTGGCAGTCCCGGATAAATCGGCTTTACTTAATACATCACATTAACAAACTGCTCGATATGTCTGAATCTACGCCAAGTTCATCACAAGCCAGCTTTGTTCAGCTGTCCTTTGAGGTAAACCAGGAAACAGGGATCGCCTGGGCTGTACTGAGTGAAACCGCTGTACAGATGGAATTAAGCGCCAACCAGATACGCGACCAGATCAAGCTGAAGGGCATTGACACTTGGGAAATCAGCGAAGGCGCCCTAGACGACGTTCTGCATAAGTTAAAAAAACATGTAGTCTGCCGCCTGGTCATCGCAGAACGCAAGGATGCGCGTTTCCATATCAAGTGTGATGACGGAAACATGCAAGCCAGTATCGTCCATACCCCAGCCAAAGGAGGCAAGCGGGTAACTGTTGATGAAATTAATCAAGCATTGGCCGAAAAGAAAATTCATCCGCAGCGGATCATTCCCGGTGCCGTTGAAAAGCTGATCGACTTGAATTCGGAAGGCTCCATGATAGTAGCACGTGGCAAATCACCAAAAGTCGGCCGCGACAGCACATTTAGTCCACTCATATTTCATGAAGAAAGTGCTAAAACTCCCGTCGAAGATGAGAATGGACGGGTCGATTTTCTGGCGGGTCGCGAATACCTCACTGTCAGCGCGGGCACGCCACTCATGGAACGAACTCCACCCCAACCGGGCCAGATGGGCATGGATATTTTCGGTCAGATCATTCCCGCGGAACCCGGAAAGGAACTGCCTTTTGGCAAAGAACTCGCCGGTACTGAATTCGCCAGTAACGATCCAAATCTCTTGATCGCCGCGATCACGGGCCACCCTGTGTTTAGCGCAGACGCTGTGCGCGTTGATAAGACACTCAGCTTTAAAAATGTTGACCTCACCACAGGCCACATCAATTTCGACGGTTCATTAAACATTACCGGCGACGTCATGCCTGATATGAAGGTTACCGTTACCGGTGACGTTTTTATCAAAGGTGTGGTCGAGCGCGCTCGCATCAAAGCCGGAAATGACATTACGGTCGCAGGGGGCGTTCTGGGTGAAACACAAACCCAGGTGAGTGAAGATTCTGAACTGCCTGAACTGGAGTGTTTTCTGGAAGCTGGTGGTTCCGTCAAGGCCAAGTACGTTAACCTGGCGCAGATAAAGGCTTTGAACCAAATCGAAATTAAGGAATACGCCTTCAACTCAAAATTGAAAGCCGGAAACGATATTTTGCTGGGCCAGGATGGCGGAAAAGGTAACTTAGTGGGGGGGGAGGCCGTCGCCGGTCACGCTGTTGTTGCCAAAGCGCTGGGAAACAAAGCCTATAACCTGACCCGCGTGCGCATTGGCATTACTCCAGAAGACTTGGAAATGTTCCAAAAAATTAAGTTTTTACGCGAAAAACGGCTGGAACAGGCAAGAAGCTTAAGGGGAATTCTGGAAACGCTGAAAGCCCAAGGAGAAACAGAAAAACTCGGCATTCTGGAAATTAACAAAGCTAAAAAAACCAAGGAAACTCTGTTGCGTCTGCAGGAAGATCTTAAAGTCATCGACGAACGCTTACGTCAATTCGACCTGGCGCACTATGTTCAGGAAGACCAACCACACGTTGCAGCTACTTCTAAGTGTTATCCAAACTGCCAGATCACCATCAACGGGGCAACCTACCTGACCAATCAGGAACACAAAGCCATCACTTACATTAAGCGCGACCGTAAAATAACGGCGAAAACGTAGGATTAAACCATGACCATTAAAACCATCATGACCTCTGATGTTCTGACCATGAAACCCGATGTGCCCTTTGAAAAGGTTCAAGAAGTAATGCGCAAGGTGCCGTTTCATCATATTTTGGTTGCTGATGACAATAAAAAATTACTCGGCGTCATTTCAGATCGCGATTTGATGAGCCAGGTGTCGAAATACATCAGCGACAACAATGGCGAATCTTTTACCGATTTTCTTCCCCGGCTGAGCGCGGCCGACATTATGACGGCTGATCCAGTCACCATCGACCAGGACACCCCGATTGATGCCGCCAGCATTCTACTCTTGGAAAAAAACTTTAGCTGCCTGCCAGTCGTCAATAGCACCGGACACATTGATGGCATCGTCACTTGGAAAGATCTGTTAAAGTATTACGTTTATCATTAAGGATACCCGGATGGAACGCTGGACCATTGAATCACTTGGCCATGCGCTGCGTAATAAAACCGTGACCATCGAACAGGTTGCACAAAGCTATATCGACCGCATCATGGAGGAGGATGTTAACGGCCCAAACGCGGTTATTACGCTGAACCCATTATGGAAGGAAGATGCTGCCCTTTTGCAAGCCGCCATGGATGAGCACTCTCCCGTACTGCATGGCATTCCAGTGTTAATCAAAGACAATATCGATACCGTGGCCATGGGAAATTCCGCGGGCAGCATTGCCCTTCAAGATGTCCCAGTTGAACAGGACGCGCCTTTGGTCACCCAATTAAAGGCCGCTGGTGCATTGATATTGGGTAAAACAAACCTTTCAGAGTGGGCTAACTTCCGTTCCACCAATTCCGTTAGCGGCTGGTCCAGCTTGGGGGGGCAAACCCGCAATGCGGTGTCTGCTGAATACAATCCATCCGGCAGTTCATCCGGTTCGGCCGCCGCCGTTTTCGCTGACTTCGCGGTCGCCGCCATCGGTACCGAAACCGACGGTTCCATTGTCAGTCCGGCCGCTCATAACGCGATTATTGGATTAAAACCAACCGTTGGGCGTGTTCCCAGAACCGGCATTATTCCTATCGCCTGGAGTCAGGACACGGCAGGGCCAATGACCAAGACAGTCACAGATGCCGCACTGTTGTTAGATGTACTGACCAGTACAGACGCGCACGATCCAGCAACACAACTACAGCCGAAAAACCAGGGGTCGTTTACCCAGAATTGCCAGACTGACTACCTGCGCGGGAAACGTATTGGTTATCTTCTGCCTGACGAGCGCTTCCCCGCCCTGGTGGCCGATAGCTTTAGTCAGGTCATACACCAGCTGGAAAGTGCCGGAGCTCTTTGCATAGCCCTGGAGCCTGTACCCACCATGGTGACGCTGCAAGATCATGAAATCACGCAAATGTGCTGCGAGTTCCCCGAAGCCTTGGCGAGCTATATTCGGACCCGCCGCCCTCTGTCGGCTTATAAAAACCTGGCAGATTTCGCTGACTTCAATCGGCAACACGCGGACACTGTTATGCCGTTGTTTAAACAGGAATGGTTTGACCGTTGCCTGCAAATGCCCCCTACCACTTCGCAGGCGTATCATGACGCACAGGATGCAATTGAACTGTTTCGCCACGATTTAAGAGACCTGTGGTTTAAGGAACATGACTTGGACGCTGTCGTCACCGCCACCAACGGACCGGCATGGCGGCTAGACCCGAAATTCAATGACAGTTATACCGGAGGCAACAGCTACATTGCAGCCGTATCCGGCTGGCCATCCATCACGGTACCGTACACCTTTGTTGAAGGCTTACCGTTGGGCGCACTGTTTATCGCGCAACCCTGGGAGGAGGCCGAACTGTTGGGCATAGCATTTGGATTTGAACAGCGCGTTCAGGCGAGCGAAGAAAAGCCGTGAATCAACGGCAATTGATGGGTGGATTAACCGACAAGATGTTAAGCAGGCTTAAGAAATTGGCCTGCTTAGATTGCAATACGGCACGCACTCGTGAACGCAATTTGTTTAATGCCTATTTGTTCACAATGAACTTAGGTACGTTTCAAGTTGCTGCAAACCACTGCCCCAACCATTTGCGTGTTGTGCGCGAGATGCTTCAAACGCAGCGGCTTCGGCAGCGGTCGGATTAACCGGTTCCCAAATAAGTTGCAATTGCGTTACGCCGTTTGACTCCGATAATTTTATTGTCGTGCGCATGTCTTTTGGCCAATCGGGCATTTGCGGATTACCCAGCTTCTCGCCAGCTTCGTTTGACGGCCATTGCAGAAAGACCAATCTGTGCTCAGGGGAAATTTCTTCATATTCGGTCAGCAAGAACATGCTGTTGCCATTGGGGAAAGTCATTTTATGCAACGACGTACCACCCACCTCGATGCTGGCATACACATACTCGCAGGTGACACCGGGCATCGGCACCATCCATTTCTGCAATCGGTCAACTTCGGTCCAAGCGGCAAACACCAAGGCCATGGGCGCGTTGTATTCGCGGGTAATAATGGTTGGTTCAACGTGGTTATGGTTCGTCATCGGTCTGCTCTCCCGTTTGCACTTCGTTTAAATAGTCACCCAATGCGTCGAGGCGAGGCGCCCAGAACGCTTGAAATTGCGTGACCCACTCCTGCACTGGCTTCATGGCTTGCGCGTTCACGCGGTATACCCGAAACCGGCCTTCCTTACGTTCCACAACCAGATCCACTTCTTTGAGCACCTGCAGGTGTTTGGAAACTTTCGGCTGATTCCAGCCCAATGCCAGAGCCAAAGCGCTGACGGTCAGGCTATTGCCCGCTAAAGCTTCCAACAACGCTCGACGGTTAGGTTCGGCAATTGCATTGAAAGGATCGTAAGTGGTTCGTTTTCGTGCCATCGGCTAAATATATTCCTATATTGGAATATGTCAAATGAGCTTATGTTCAGAAATGTATCCGCCTGTACGCAAATTGGCACAGCCCAACGTATTTTTTATGCTGCCGAGGTGGTGTCAGGTCATTTGTCAAAGGCTGTTCGGCGTGCCAGTATCAAGGTATCCCCTTGCCTAACGGAGGCAACCGATGTCGGCGAAGTTATTAGACGGACGCGCGTTGGCAAATCAGCTAACATCCAAAATCGCCGAGGCGGTTGCGGATCTGATTAACCGAGGTCACCGCCCACCCGGCCTGGCGGTCATTGTGATCGGTAACGATTTTGCGTCACAACGGTATGTGGCCAGTAAAATCAAAGCTTGCCATGCCGTTGGTTTTGTTTCGGAAAACTATGAATTACCTGATACAACGACCGAGGCTGACCTGCTGGCCTTGATCGACCGCCTGAATCATAACGCGGCTATCGACGGTATTCTGGTGCAAATGCCATTGCCGGCTCACATCCACGCGGACACCATTGTCGAACGCATTCGGCCCGACAAAGATGTTGATGGTTTTCACCCGTTTAATATCGGTCGACTCGCCTTAAGGCGGCCTCATCTGGAAAGCTGCACACCTAAAGGCATCATGACATTACTGAAAAGCACCGGCGAAACCATACGCGGTATGAATGCTGTCGTGATCGGAGCATCTAATCATGTTGGCCGCCCCATGACGTTGGAATTACTGATGCACGGGTGCACGGTATCCACCACGCATCGTTTTACTCAAAACCTGGAATACCATGTTCGTGGTGCCGACATTGTCATTGCTGCCGCGGGCAAACCCGGATTAGTAAAAGGTGACTGGATAAAACCGGGTGCGATCGTGATCGACGTAGGCATCAACCGTGATGAACATAATCACATCACCGGCGATGTCGAATTTGAATCGGCCGCGCTGAACGCAGGTTGGATCACCCCTGTGCCGGGCGGCGTTGGTCCAATGACGGTAGCCACATTGATGGAAAACACGCTGATTACCACCAAACAATTTCACCTTGGTATCACCCACTAATGTAAACAGGTGCAGTATGACGACCCAACAAGAACAACACACGTCTCCGAAAACCGATTTAGATATTGCCCGCCAAGCGCCCATGAAACGAATAGTCGAGTTAGCCCGGGAAACACTCGGCATAGACGATCAGCATCTGGAACCTTACGGCCACTATAAAGCTAAGATTTCGTTGGATTACCTTCATTCCATCAGCGACCGGCCGGATGGCAAACTGATCCTGGTGACCGCCATATCACCAACACCCGCAGGGGAAGGTAAAACGACGCTTTCGGTTGGGTTAACCGATGCACTGAACGAGTTGGGAAAGAAGACGATTGTTTGCTTACGCGAACCCAGCCTGGGGCCCTGTTTTGGGATGAAAGGCGGCGCAGCAGGCGGAGGCTACGCGCAAGTCGTGCCCATGGAAGACATCAACCTGCATTTCACCGGTGATTTTCATGCCATCGGCGCGGCCAATAATTTGCTCGCGGCGATGATCGATAACCACGTTAACTGGCACCATAACGACGAAACCTGCCTGGACAACCGACGCATTACCTGGCGACGCGTTGTGGACATCAACGACCGCTCGCTGCGTGAAATCGTCACCTCGCTGGGCGGTGTAAACAATGGCGCTCCGCGCGAAGGCGGCTTTGATATTACGGTCGCCTCGGAAGTCATGGCCATACTTTGTTTAGCCACCGACCTGAAAGATCTGGAGAGACGTTTAGGTAATATCATTGTCGGTTACGACCGGAAGAACAATCCCGTTCGGGCAAATCAGATCAAAGCACAAGGTGCCATGACGGTCCTGCTCAAAGACGCGATTAAACCCAACCTGGTGCAGACGTTGGAAAACAACCTGGCGTTAATCCACGGTGGTCCCTTCGCCAACATCGCGCACGGTTGTAACTCGTTAATCGCCACTCAGGCTGCGTTAAAAATGGCCGATTATGTTGTCACCGAAGCAGGCTTTGGGGCCGACCTGGGTGCAGAGAAATTTTTTAATATCAAATGCCGCAAAGGCAATTTGAACCCGGAATTAGCTGTTGTCGTGGCTACTATTCGTGCGTTAAAGATGCACGGTGGTGTCGATAAGTCTGCATTGAACACAGAAAATCTTATTGCCCTGGAACGCGGATGTGCCAATCTGAAACGCCATGTTCAAAACATGAAACGATTTGGCGTGAACGTGGTAATTGCGATAAATCGATTTACTTCAGATACACCCGCGGAGCGCGAACAGTTGCTGGCTTATTGTGAAAAAATGGGTGTTAAAGCAGTCGAAACTGACCATTGGGCGCAAGGCGGAAAAGGGGCACTGGTGCTTGCCGAGACCGTACTCCAGCAAATAGCAAATACGTCACGAACGTTTAAAACCCTGTACCCAGATGACATGTTTCTGTGGAATAAAATCAGCATGATTGCCACCGAACTGTACGGTGCCAGTGAGATTGTGGCGGATCAGAAAATCCGCGATCAAATACGCGCGTTTCAGGATGACTATGGGCATTTCCCCATTTGCATGGCGAAAACCCAATATAGTTTTTCAACCGACCCGCAGTTGCGTGGCGCGCCGGAGAATCACGTGGTGCCCATTCGTGAAATACGCTTGGCCGCCGGAGCTGAATTTCTGGTGGTGATTTGTGGCGACATAATGACAATGCCCGGGCTGCCCAGCGAACCCGCCGCCAATAACATCCGTATTGATGAAAACGGACACATAGCCGGGCTGTTTTAACGCCTGTACCGAAATAAAATCGATACAGATTGATACAAGTTGAAGGAAGCTGTTACAGCTTCGCGCCTGTTCTCGCCTTAGCATTTGTTCAGTCTTTTTTGTTCCTGAGCGCATGGAACCAAAAGAACTGACGCCAAATACTCAATAAGGAACAGGCTATGAACAAACTATTACTCGCGGTGGCTATGGTCACGGTATCCGGTTGTGCAACCCAATCATTTGTTTTGAACGATCAGCAGCCTTCAGTACCCACAAAAGAAACCATGCAACCCTTTTTCGTCAGCGGTTTGGGGCAAACACAGGAAGTGGATGCGGCAGGTATTTGCCACGGCGCCGAGAATGTCGCCAAGGTGGAGACGCATATGTCATTTCTGAATGGTGTATTGGGTGCTTTGTCCAGCGGCCTATACACGCCTCGTCAGGCAACCGTTTACTGTGTCGATCAATGGGCACTGAATGACAACGCACCTCATAGATAAACCTACACTCTAGGGCAACTCTGATTAATTCGAATCACCTCAGTCCTATCAGATCGAAGGATGAGCGAGGCGTGTGTTGCAGGGAATGGCGAGTCCTTTTCAAAATACACAACAAAGCTCAGTCATCGATCTGAAGGACCCGGAGGGCGGGGCTGAAATGGCAAATTTCGTTGTTAAGTCCTTTGCCAAGATAATGAATATTGCCTGCAGAACTTGCCTCGAATTTTGCGCATTTCTTCACCCGCTGCGGTAGAGAGCAATTATTCAGAGGTGCCCTATAAATTAAAAAGTTTTGATTGAATCCATCCATAAAAAACCCGGCGCAAAGGATCGCCGCCGGGTTTTGATGTTACACATGAAGAGTACTAGTGGTCCATGCGTGAAGTAATGTAAGCAAAGCGCATAGCAATCGCGCCGAAGGCAAGGCGGAAAAGTGAAGGCAAAGTGGTGCTCTGTCAAACTTTTCCAACGCAGGCTTCGGTACGAGGGCGAAGCGATGTGCTACCTTATTTTCCGCATGGCCCACTAGTTGTTTATTTCAGATTAAAAATCGCGTAGCCAGCGTCGTTCATGTTTACAAACGACATAGACGCTGATTCTCGACCTTTCGCCTTCGGTGAGGTTGCGAAGCTAACCGTGGCCTTACCAAAATCCGTAAACGTCCAGTTGTTATCAGCCGACGGATTAATGGTTTTCTGCGTTAACAGATAATTGGCAATAACGTCGCGGTTTTTATCCGGTGCATCGATTACGACGGTAGTCCCGTCTAATGCTGGGAAATGCCCACCACCACCGGCACGATAGTTGTTCGTGGCAACCAGAAATGTCTGTTTTGGATCAATGGCTTTGCCATCGTACATAACATCAACAATACGATGGGCGGAGGCATTAGCTACCTTACCCTCGGCGTCGTATCGCAGCGGTTGGGTCACATCAATTTTGTATTCGATACCATCGATGACATCGAAATTATAAGTCGGGAACGACTCATTGATCAGCGCCTGACTGGCACTGCTGTTGGGATCGATCTGATTAAACTGACCGGCAGCTCGTTCCAACCATTCAACCACTTGGGCACCGGTTAATTGCACGACTTTTAAATCGTTCGGGTAAATATAAAGATCGCTCACATTCTTTAACGCGATATCCCCTTTGGGTACATCGGTAAAGTAGTCCGGACCACCGCGACCACCGGCTTTAAACGGTGCTGCCGCCGACAGGATCGGCAAACCATCGAACGAGGTACCGCGAACGATGTTTTCAACGTACCAGATTTGCGCGTTGTTCACGATTTGAATTGACGGATCATCCTGTACCAGGGCAAAGAAACTGGTGATGTCTGCAGTCGTCTCACCAACCTTACGACGCATGTATTCCAAGGTTCCCTGATGTTCAACACTGACGGCTTGATTAATCGCCGGATCTGCATCCACCAACGCAACGGTTTTACCGTCTTCGCGTTTGGTTATGCCACGAACGGCACTGGTGCCTTTCGCGACTTGCCAACCGTCTCCATTGGGTTCCAACGTTAAGTCAACGACGCCCAGGTGTGAGCCCCAGAAACCTGGCATGGCAGCCGGCACGCCAAACACGGTACCTGCTTCGGCATCGACGCCCTCATAATCATTGAATGCGGCGTTACCCGGAAACACCAGATGAGAATGGCCGAACAGAATCGCATCAATTCCATCAACTTTAGCCAAATGGTAAGTCGCGTGCTCTTCCCCTTTTTCATAGGCGTTGTTGTACATACCACTGTGCGGGATGGCGATAATGACATCGGCACCGTTGGCTTTCATCTCAGGGATGTACTTGTTCGCAGTTTCGATAATGTCTTTAGCAATCACCTGGCCGGTCAGGTTGTCTTTATCCCAGGTCATGATTTGCGGTGGCACAAAACCGATGTAGCCAATGTTGACCGTCTGGGTTTTGCCGTCAGAGTCGACCAATGATGTCGGTTTGATCAAATAAGGTTGAAAATAGGGCTGATCGTTTTCTGGGTTATTGTCGCCGTCGTCGACATATACGTTTGCGCTGACATAGGGAAAGTTAGCGCCGGCCAGACTCTTCATTAAGAAATCCAGACCATAATTGAATTCATGATTGCCGATGTTGCCGACATCATAATCCAGCAGATTCATGGCTTTGTACGCTGGGTGAGTTTCACCGAAGCGCAATACGCGACCTTTGGCCACATAATCGCCCAACGGGTTACCTTGCAACAGGTCGCCGTTGTCGACCAGCACTGAGTTGGTAACTTCACTGCGTGCGGCTTTAATCAAGGTGGCAACGCGCGACAAACCGACAGTGTCGCTTTGTTTATCGCCATAGTAATCGTAATCCACCAGATGCATGTGGATGTCGGTCGTTTCAAGTACACGTAGATCAATGGTTGCCGCGGCGGTAAAGCCCGCAACAGACATAGCAGCAAGCAATGCTGCACCCTTTTTTAGATGAGGCATGGTGAGTTTTCTCCGTAATTTATTATGTAATATTTGCGAACGGCCCCGTCAATCTGCGGAAAGTTGACCACAAAGTCAAGACCATAAATTCATCATTTTTTGGCCCGTTTTTTTCAGTGATGAGACCGCTTCACCGGTAAGGTTACGGGATAAGTATGAAATTCTGTTGAATGTACAGTCGGTCACAGACAAATGACGGCAAGAACAGCGCTCAGCCGCCCTTTTCACGTCACCAAAGCTTTGCCGTTCAGCGCTTAGGGCACATTGAGCTTGCAAGGCTATTGGATTTTTTTGAGGGATTGTCCAAGGGAAACAAATGTTTCTGTTTACTTTTTGCTCAGCAATCTATTGTTGAACCTAAAACCTTTCATTAAGTTAGCGCTAAGGTTTGCCTTGTTGACAGGAGTAGGAGCTTTTCTGCTTTCACGATATAGCGTTTATTGTCTTCGTCTAAGAGAACTAATGAAAGCTTCACGTAGCGGCTGTTCCAGAACTTGTAGAATATCTATGTATTAACTCAAAAGCGGACATCCAGGCGATTCCTACTATCTCGAATAACCGAATTTATTTAGAATTTATGAGTTCGTCAGCTTCTGCACGATTGCAGACCTAAAGATGTTAGCACTCATGGTCTGCTGAGTGGAGGGATCTGACTTAGAATTGATGAGCAGGAAGTCTTCATACTTCTATTAACAGACATTAGGTTGCTTTTATACGGTTGTAAAAAGCAAGGACAATACTTAGCTTACCTAGCGATTGCCTGAGCTATTATAGTGACTCTTTTTGGAGTGAGTGATTTCGTCGACTATTAACATCAAATACGTCTTTCCAGCCAAATATCGAAGTCTCCGCTAGTTCCATTTTCGAAGTGACTCCTAAAGCTTTACTGTTCCAGATCTTGGCAGCCATCGCACAGGCTGAACACGGTTCTTTCGGTCTACTAATTGACTTAATCTATCGGGCACGGCAGGCATAGGCAGAATTGATGGATGCGCCAACTAGGGTTCCGATGTGGGTTAAGCGACTATGCAGTCCGTACTTTAATTGACCTCTTAGCAACAAGTGTCGATGTTAACTGCTATTATAAAGAACTAACTTCCGACCAATAGTAGTTTGACTGTTCAATTACTTCGCTATATTGCGAGCGTATTCTTTTGACTACTAATCGAAATCATTTTAATGATCAAGACTGTTCCAAAAGATGAATAGGAAAATACAAGATATACAAGAATTCCATGCAACGTAAAATCATTAGAATTCTTTGCTACGTACAGAATCAAGCTACAAGTTGTAAAGACAGCAATGCAAGCTCGTAGTGCGAAGTTTTCATGCCCTAATCCATTAATTGTCGCCCTGAAGATATTGCTGCATCCTGCAATGAGTTGATATATTCCGAAGAACCAAAGTATCTGGATAAAGCCATTTGTTACAACTGTATCTGATGTAATGATATTAGGAACGATTGAGCCAGAAACACTAATAGCGAGCGTGTAAGTAATCCACAGTGCTAATAAACTTACAATGCAAATCCCCCAATAGCGATTGATTAAGCCAAGATTACACTCAGCTTTTTTTACTAAGACGGTTAGGGCGCTTCCATATGCATGTGAAGACATCAGGAATGCCGAAAACGAAATGTTTAAAACACCAAATATTGCCGCTTCAGTAGTTCCCAATGAAGATATAACCGAGTAGACCACAAAGAAAAAGATCGTAAATTCAAATAGATCCTGAAAAAACAAATTAGTGAAAAGCCTCATCAACTCTTTGGATTGAGTTCGATCAAACGTAATTTTTAGCTTAACTCGGCCATCATAAAAGAAAGTAGCAATAAACATTATCAAACCTACCATCAGTCCACTAACACTTCCGATAGCTATGCCTATAGCCCCTAGTTTTGGAAGGCCAAATAGTCCAAAAACTAAAATCAAATTAACTACGATATTGATAGTTGATGAACAGATAGAGGAAAATGTGAGGATTTTAGCCTTCTCAATTGTTCTAAAATAAGACGAAAACGAAAAAATAAAGATATTGAGTGGTACTGTAAGGGAGATAATGCATAGAAAATAAAATGCTTTTTCCAGCCGGTTTTTATCTATTAACAATACTTCGCTTAAAAATGGCTTGCCAAGCGTGATTGTTAAAAGTACGAATCCTATTGAAATGATTATTCCTAATGCCAAGGCAGTACTAAAAAGGGAAGAATATTCCTCAAACTTTGCCTTTTGGATTAAAGGGGATCCTTTCAGCGTAAGGGCAATTGAATACGCACCAATTGAACCTGTGACATAGTAAATCAATGATCCAATTATGGTGACTATTGCATAGTCGATGACATTATACTGGCCAATAATAATGTTATCAGCCAAAGAGAATACAACCCCAACAAGGAACGATAAATATATTGGAATGGCTAAATTGTGAATTCTTTTAAGTTCCTTGATCATAGCGTAATATGCTTGTGCTTAATTCCCAAGTCACCTAACTTTGAAATGGTATTTAGTAGATCTGATTTCATGGTATCAATACTTTCGTCATAGATAGAAGCCATTTTCTCAGCGGCCTGTTCAATTGTATTGCTTTCATTAAGTGATACCATTTGATCAACAACGGTTTCATTTATGCATAGAACGCCCAGTTGATGCGTCAGCTCACCAGTTCCATCAGAGTTTGTTCTCATTCGAAAGTTATTTATAAAATTAATATTTTTAATCTTCATGCTGTTGCGATTTCCTTGGCAATTTCACATCTTAAATCACTACCGAATTTGCTTTTTGAGCAGCTGCTGGAACAAGCCCTACAACCGCCCTTGCAATCGTAGAGGTGCTCACAGTCTTTACAAGGTCCTTCGATCTTTTCTAGAGTTGCTTTTCGCATATCGCCGAATACGGTTGAATTATTCCATATCTCTACTAGCGAATTATCTTCAATATTACCCGCGCAAAACTCCGGTTGAGATACCATAAGAGAGCAACCGTAAACATTACCGTACCCATCTATAGCCATGCTACTTCGGCCAGCAGTGCAACCGAACGAGTTGCTAGAAAATGGTTCAGAGTTGTTAGGATCTATCCATGCCCCCAGTAAATCCAAACGCTCTCTCTTGAGTAAAGGAACGTGTAGCTCCCATGGGAATGATGATTCACCAGTAGTTACTATTCTAAGATCCACAGGAAGCGAACCTGATAATTTGTCTTCACTAAGTTTAATTAGGAGATTCGACCAGTCATCAAAAGGCGTTATTAAGTCAGTGGATGCTGAACCGACTGAAGCCAGAAGCATCACTGATGCAGATGTAAGTCCAAGATTCTTGATGCAATCGAGAGTGTCGTAGAAATATTTATAGTTACTTCTGGATAAAGTAATTATGGCTTGAATAGGAACATCATACTTTTGAAGCGAGTGGACGGCTTTAACCATTTTCTCAAATGCGCCGACATAACCTCTACAATGGTCATGGATAATTGAATTTGGGCCATCAATGCTGATGCAGATCTTAGAAACGTTAGTATGGCTAAGTTTCTCGGCTATTTCATCGGATATTAGGCTTCCATTTGTATTTATGTAGTATAAAAAATCCAATTCATCTGCAACTGAAAGAATCTCAAATATGTCCTTTCTAAGGAAAGGCTCACCGCCCTCGAAACTAACCCGCAATACATCTAACTCATCCAGTTCATGAAGCGCCTTGGTTATACTCGATAAAGAAAGTTGATTAACTTTTGGTTTTTTTTTGTCAGAAGCCGCGGAGCAAAAACTACAGTTGAAATTGCACGTAGGTGTGATTAAAAAATCACAATAGTATGGGTTTTCAATAAGTGACATTTATATTCCTTTATCAAAATTAAGTGGCCTTTAGAGGCCACTTAAAACGTTATTAGCACTTACCCCAATGAAGGGATGGAGTGATAACTGGCTTCTGATATTTCTTTTTCATTTTAATTTCCTTTTTAAAATTAAACTTGACAGGGACATCCCTGCCGAAACATATAGTTACATAATTTTCATAGCCGTCAATAATATGACTAAACTGATGCGCCTTAATCTACAAAAAAATGATAAAAATCAACATATGAAACACATATCTAAAGGATTAGTGATTTTATACGACTCTCTAAAACAGATGTGAAGGAGTTCCGAGGTTCTAAAAAGTTGGAATTCTGCTTTGTGAGCTTTGAGATTTTGCATCACTCTAATTAACTAAGGGAGCTGTAGGCAGGCTTTTGCCAGGGCAATGTAAGAAGCGTCAACTTTTGCAATAAATAGGAGTGTTTCTCAACAAGAGTTGATGACATTTTTTTTATTAATGCATACTAATTTAGAAACTGAACTAACTTCCGCTATGTGTAAGCAGCGGACAAAATAAAAACTCTTTTCAGTCAGCTAATGTGGAATACCAGCTATGTCTCGTCGCCGGACGATGTTCGCTTACGAGTCCAATGAAAGTAATTTTCATATCGACTAAACAGCCGCTAATGCATCAGAGCAGTCTTGTATTTGAATAAAGCAAACCTGCGACCCCACTTGTACATTCTGATGCGAACGGCTCTACTTAAGAGGCGCAATGAACGGCCTTTGTTAATAACGAAATTATTTAGCTAACCACTTTACTTCTGACCAACGCTCACAAAGAAAAAAACATAGCTTATAAAACGTAACTAATCGCATACATCAGTCAGCGATGCATTAGCGCCAATGCGCGTCGGAAGTTCGTAAGGCACAGGCCCCTTGTGACCAATGTGCGGGAACATTGGGTATTACAACCGGGAAGCGTACACGCTGTGCTGTGCCCCAGGTCGTTGTTTCGTGTACAGGCTGAAAATCACTCGCGGCCAGTTCGGGCATGGCATGACTGAGTAGCTGCCGCGGTGTGTTCAGCAAACGTTGTGCGGTTGCCGCTAAAGACAAACGAGCACGGCCTATTTGGTTATGAACGTCGCGCATTTCCAGCGCCTGTATCGTCGCGGCAGCCATCAGATAACCGGTGGCGTGATCCAGCGCTTGTACCGGTAGCGGGGTTGGTCGGCCGCTGCCACTGTGTACCATGCCGTAATGGGCAATGCCGCTGCTCATTTGCACTAAACTGTCGAAGCCACGCCGGTTCTGCCAGGGCCCTTGCCAACCATAGGCGTTCAGGCTGATATCAATGAGGTCTGGCTGTAGCTCACTCAGGAACTGTTGAGTAAAACCCAAATCCGCCAAGGCACCCGGCCGGTAACCGTGTACCAAAACATCTGCGTGACGTATCAGTTTCGCCAACTGTTGCTGACCTGCCGTCGTGGTTAAGTCGAGTCCGGCGCAACGTTTTCCCAGTGTTACTTCGGGAATGACACCAGGCTCTTCCCAATCCAACGGGTCAATCCGCAAAACGTCGGCGCCGTATGCGGCGAGAAAACGAGTCGACACCGGTCCAGCGAGCACCCGCGTCAAATCAAGAACCCGAACACCCTGCAAGGGTCGCTCTAAGCTGATGCGCCGATGCGTCATTTGCTCGGCGGGTCGCTGCTCAAAATGGACCAACGGCTCGTTGTGTAGGTATCGTCCGTGCTCGTGTTGTTGCCACTGCTCAGGGCTGTGCATTTGTGCGGCACACCCGCCTGCGTCTACCACCGCTGACTCCAATGCTTGAGCAGACCAAGTCGCTACCTGCGCAGCCACCGCTTCACGATTTTCTGCGCACCCCAAAACCGTTAACGCACGCTGCTTATGATGTGGTGCGTTTGTATGCAAACGAATCCAACCATCTTTTGCCTGATAATCTCCGGCGATAGAATCCCAGGCGGGCGGCAGGGAAAAATCGACTGGTTGCAACGTAAAGCCAAACCAGAGATTAGTCAGGCGCGAATCCAGCTGATGCGTGTCGATTGTTGCACCAGATGCCCGACAATAACGTACCAGGGCCGCCGACGCGGCACCCACGGTAGCGGTAGCCAGATCGGAAACATCAAACCATGAGGCTAACGTTGCGGTGCCCAGAACCTCTGGCCAAGGCAAATCGTTTAGCACTTCGTGTTGCAGTACCCGTTGAATTTCATATTGGAACTCATTCATTTTTTAACGCCTGTTTAAAACCTTTCAAAACATTGGCCACGTTCACGCCGATGGCATCAACAGCGTATCCGCCTTCTAACAAAAACAAGGTTGGCAAGCTCGCCTGAGCGATGACCTCGCCCACCTTGAGATAATCTTCCGAGGTTAGTTTAAAAAAAGAAATGGGATCATGTTCAAAGGTGTCGACTCCCAGAGAAATGATGAGTCGATCAAAGCCACCCTGTTCGATCAGTCGTAACGCTTCAGATAAGCCATGTTGCCATTGTGAAAATGGCGTACCCGGCCCATACACCCAGTTGCGGTTTGCGCCTTCCCCTGCACCTGCGCCGCGTTCGTTTTCATAACCAGTAAAGTGAGGAAACACCAACGCGGGATCGCCATGCAGACTGAAAAAATGCACGTCATCGCGCTGATAAAAAATGTCTTGCGTACCATTACCGTGGTGAAAGTCGATGTCCAGAATCGCGACTTTTGCATCGCCCTTGTCCCGAAAGTATTGTGCACAAACGGCGGCGTTATTGATAAAACAATAGCCACCGTAATAGTCGTACGCGGCATGATGCCCAGGTGGACGACACAAGCCAAACGCACTTTCGCCACCCAACACCACCTCAGCCGCGGTTAACGCTACCTGGCTGCTGGCGTAGGCGGCTTCCCAGGTACCACCGCTGATGGATGTCTCGGCGGCAAAGCTGTAGTAGCCCAATTTACCGTCGATATCCTGTGGCACAACTTGCTGCATGCGCCGAGCGGGCCACACCGCAGGGATAGCTTCACCGGGTTTGCCGGTGTCTTGCCATTGTTGCCAACAACTGGCCAAAAAATCGATGTAGTCAGGGTCGTGGACGCGGGTGATGGGCGCTAAACCAAAATCTTTGGGTGGCAGCCAGTCAACAATGGCGGCCTCAGTGACACTGGTTTTTACATACTCCGCCCGTTGCGGACTCTCATAGGGCGTTACCAGTTGCCCGCCATCCAACTCGGTACTGGGGTGGCGTTGCCAATGCGCTTGATCGTATACCGCTTTCATTTGAATGCCCTGCCTCGATGACTGTGGCACGAATGTAACAAATAAAAATTACGGAAGGTATCAGGGGCAACACCTAGCCACCGCATTTCGCTGATCGGGCTTGTGGGAAATATCCTGGCTGGGGGGCAAGAACAGCCCCCTTTGATCAGAACAAACTAAGGTGATTTAAAAGACTCAGAGGTACTCTAAAAAACGTAAAGCAGAATCGCGAAAAAGTGCAGCATGGCACCAGCCAGCACAAACATGTGCCAAATCGCATGATTAAATGGAATGCGTTTATTCACATAGAACACCACGCCCCCGGTGTAAGCCAAACCACCGGCAACCAACAAGCCAAGCCCATTGGCGCTGAGGTTCGCCACCAGAGGTTTAATAGCGATAATCACAACCCAGCCCATCAACAGGTACAGGGTTACCATCAACGCTTTGATGTGACGTGCCGGAGATAGCTGCAATACGGTGCCCACCAAAGTCAGGCCCCAAACGATGCCAAAAATAGTCCAACCCCAGGCACCATTGAGGGTAACCAGCGTGAAGGGGGTGTAAGACCCGGCAATTAAATACAGAATCGCCAGATGGTCGATCTGGCGCAAAATTTTCCGGATGTTGGGGTGTTGTATCGCGTGGTACAGCGTTGAAGCCAGAAACATAAAGATCAGTGTGGTTCCGTAAATACTGGCGCTGACAATTTGCCAAGCATCACCCTGTCCGATAGTGACCGCCAACATAACCACCAAACCCACCACTGCCAACACCGCACCAATACCGTGCGTCAGGCTGTTGGCCCACTCTTCAATGCTGCTGTACTTTGGTAACGCGTCTGACATATCCAACAATCTCTAACCAATAAATATACGAGTGTATATTTTGATTCCTGATTAACAACCCTTTTGCAGTCATTTCCACAAAACTTTACATTGTCGAGCGAGCCGTTCAACGCCCAAACATCACAAAGGTTTAGTTATCTCATGACCCCTGAATTAACCACCAGACCTGCCAAACAGTCCGACTATGATTGGCTTTTTGAACTGAAAATGGCGGCCGACCGATCTTATGTCGAACCCATTTTTGGTTGGCACCCAGCCACGCAGGAAACCTTATTTGCACAAGAATGGCAGCGCACCACACCAACCATTATTTGCCTGGGTAATAACCGCATTGGCAGCTATTGCATTGAACAGGAAGACGGTAAATGCTTTTTCCGGCGGTTTGTTATTGCGCCTGCGTATCGCGGACGGGGGTATGGCCGTCATCTGGTAAAGACGGTTCTGTCAGCCGTCAGCGCTCAAGGCCAGGATTGCCATGTTGCGGTATTCCATGGCAATCCTGTTATTGGGCTGTACCGGTCGCTCGGCTTTCATGACCGCCATCAGGATGCTCATTTCCACTATCTGGTGTACAGCACAAAAGGCTGATCACCCTTCATTTGCCTTCAGTTCACTGCGCAGGGTCTGGTCCAGAGGTATCAATCCCGGGCTGTTGACATGTCACTGTGATCTGGCCGCGTGATAAAACCAATCGACGTTCATAATTGCATCTGATTTCGCTTTATCTATACTGTATGCACATACAGTAACTTTATAAGCATCATGACACTGATTGATACGCTCGCAGAACAGGGCCGACTCTGGTCGGCACGCCACTGGCAGGAAACGCATGTCCCGGCAACCGCCAGCGGCTATGAACAGCTGGACGAACTGCTGCCCGGCCACGGCTGGCCGTTAGGCGCCATTACCGAGATACTCTACCCCGCCGTTGGCAGCGCAGAACTGCGGTTGCTGCTCCCTGCTCTGGCGCGAATCAGCCAACAGGACGATCGCTGGCAACTGTGGCTGAACCCGCCATTGCCACCCTGCGCACCGTCTCTGCAACACTGGGGCTTCAATATTCAGCGCCTGTTACTGGCGCACGCTGATAAACCGGCCGATCTGTGCCATAGCCTGGAAAAAAGCCTGCAAAGTGGCGGCTGTCAGGCCGCTGTGGTTTGGTTGGATACGCTCGACAAAGCTCTGATGCGGCGTTTACAACTGGCCGCCGAAGGCGCTGGTGTCCCGGTTTTTTTATTGCGTCCGGAGCGTTTTCAGAACCAACCATCGGTGGCGGCTCTGCGCCTGCGCCTGCGCAGTGAACAACGGATCGATATCTTGAAACGTCGGGCCGGCTGGCCGGTGCAGGATATTGAATTGTCATTACCTCTGAACCGGCACTGACCGCCATGCTGTGGCTGTATATTCACTTCCCCAACCTCGCCCTGGAGGCCCGGTTCCTGGCCGACCAGCGACAGATTCCGCAATTATTATTGAAACCCGGCCAACAAACGGTCGTGCAGTGCAATGAGTACGCCCTGGCTCAGGGTGTCCGGGTGGGCATGAATAAAAAGACCGCTTTCTGCCTGTTGGAAGACTGCGCCCTGGCCGACTACGACCCGCACGCCGAACAGGCTTGCCTGAAGCAACTGGCGCTGCTCTGCTATCACCAGGCGGCGCAGATCAGTCTGGTGCCACCGGATGGATTGCTGCTGGAACTGGGCTCCATGCTGACCCTGTTTAAGGGGCTCGATGCTTACTGGAAGCACATGCGACAACGCTTAAAAAACAGCGGATATCAGTTTGTCATGTGTACTGGGCATACCCCGCAGGCAGCCAAACAACTGGCACACGCCAAGATTGAATTGTGCAGCGATGATGAACAGCGTATCCGCGAAACGCTCTTGCAGCTGTCTGTTGCACAACTCGATTTACCGGAAAAAATCATTCATAAGCTCAATGCCATGGGTATCCACCAATACGGCCAGCTGAAAAACATGCCGCGCAAAGAACTCGGTTACCGTTTTGGCAAGGAAATGATCGAGCACTTACAAAAACTGGAAACGGACAGTCAGCCACCAACCAGCTTTGAACTGCCGGCACGCTTTCAGCAAACCGTACACCTGACTTATGAAGCCGAGCACGCACGCGGGCTGATTTTCCCGCTGCGTCGCGTTTTGCTGAATCTGGAAGCGTATTTGATCGGCCGTCAGCGACTGTGTGAAAAACTGCTGATCAAATTGGAGCATCGTGATGGTCGCGCCAGCTTACTAACTATCCCATCGGTACGCGGTAGCTACCGTCAACAGGATTGGTTGTCGCTGTTGCAGATACAACTGGAGCACACCCAATTGATCGACCCGGTGGTCAGCCTGACCTTACGCGCCGCCGGTTTTCTACCCATGCAGGCGGAGCACAAAGACCTCATTGGTGGCCGCCACAATCAGGCCGACGCTGACCGCCTGCATTCGATGTTACTTGCTCGATTGGGCGAAGCGAATGTGCGAACCTTACGTGCCGAAGCCGATCCACGCCCGGAAGTGGCCAACCAGTTGCGCAACTCACACGACAATGCCACCGAACAGTATCCCCGCCAGTGGCCCAGCCTATTGCTACCGGTTCCGAAACCGATCCGCCAGAGCGATTATCAGATCATCGCGGGTCCCGAACGCATCGAAGGCGGCTGGTGGGATGCCCCATCGGTTCGCCGAGATTATTACATTGCCAAACGCCATGCACAGACACTGTGGTTATTTCGCCGTGACGATGGCCAATGGTTTTTGCATGGGGTGTTTGCGTAACTTAATGCACCAACTGCTACCTATAAAAAAACCGCTGTCAGTCATTTAACAGCGGTATTCCTGAGTTATCTGAAAGCAAACATGGAAACTACTCGGCCAACATCTCGATATAAATATCGCCATTGGTCGTAGTCAGGGTGACGCGATTACCACCGCCATTCACAACGCCTTCGCCACGAACTTTGTCGCTGTTTTCACCTTTAATGGTTAACGGAAAGTCCGAATAAATCCGATAATCGCGCACCGCACTTCGGGTAATCCGGATCTGTGCATCAATGGTGGCCGCCAACTCTGCTGGAATCACCAAACGCAGGTCTCCACCGGACGAACTCAGCTTTACGTGCGCATCGGCCAGGGCTTCAATCATTTCCGCTTCGATACGGCCGCCCGATGTTTCTGCTTCAATAAAGCCGCGGGCATTTTCAATGTTGATGTTGCCACCAGAGGTATCGGCTTTCACATAGCCGCGGCTGCCGCCCACAAACAGATTGCCACCAGACGATTCAACTTCGACATTGCCACCACTGCCAGCAACACGGACACTGCCACCGGAGGTATCGGCAAATACAGACCCTTGCGCAACATCAATCTTGATATTACCGCCCGACGTTTCGGCTCGGACATCGCCCTGTGCCGGACCAATATCGATCCCGCCACCGGACGTATTCACATTGGTCTCGGTACCACCCTGGCTGACCCGAATCCGGCCACCGGATGTTTCAATATCCGCTTTACCAAGGACCACACCGATATCGATATTGCCACCAGAAGTATCCGCACTCAGATCACCGCCGACATCGCCAACGGTAATATTGCCTCCGCTGGTATCGACTTTAACATCCGCCTGGACATCACCAATTCGAATATTGCCACCCGACGTATTGACGTCTACAGATCCTTCCCGGATATCACCAACATGAATACTGCCACCACTGGTATCGGCAAACACCGCCCCCTGCAGCGATGCCACGCTGATATTGCCGCCACCGGTTTCCAAACGCACAGCGTACTCGGTTGGTACTGTAATTCGGTAATGGACATCCACGCGGCTATTGCGCGGTGCTTCACCTGCAATGTGAACATCATCACCGTCATGTTCCAGCGTGATAACAAAGGCTTCCAATGCGTCCTGACGACGGCTTTCTTTAGTAATTTCAATGCCAACCTGGTTTTTATTCCAAGTTGTGATGTCGATATCACCCCGGTCGCTGCGCAATGTTAATTGCCCACCGGGTTGCACATCATAACTTTTTTCAATGAACTGGCTTTCAGCCCAGACACTTGCACCGGTCAACACCAGAAACGTCATGACGCTCCATCGTTGAACCTGTTTTTTGAATGTTCTCATCGATCTCTCCTGATCTTCCACTAACTTAAATTTGAGTGTCATTTGGTTGTTTCAATGGCTCAACCAAACGATTGGCACTGTCTCGAATGTACCGGTTGCTGTCGTGCACGCTAATCCGTTGTATCGTGTCTAACGTTGCCGGATCATCCAGAAAATTCATCAGTGATTGAAAGGCCACAATGCGCACGCCAGCGTTCACATCATTGGCCAATGCTTGCAATAAACTGTGCCGTGTATCGGGATCAACTGCGTACTCAGTCAGCGCTTCAGCTGCCAGCAAACGCACCCCCGGGTTTGGATCATTTAACAAGCTGTGACTTAACGCGGCTCGCACCGAGGCCGAAGCTGTTACGTTTTTCAGCAGTCCGACCAAATCCAAGCGAGTGGCATCACTGACGTCATCTTGCAAGGATTCCGCTAACAATTGCTGGATATCGGCGCTGCCCAAATTGCCATTCAATTCGGTTCGGGATACCAGTGAATAAGTCAACTGCACGTCCCCATTACCGACGTCGTACCCGGTCATTTTCAGGTTGGTAATTTCGAATTCACCGGGTCGAATGAACTGCAACGGCGCTGCCACCGGTTGTAACGTCGGAGAGGCCGCATTGCGATCAGGTAATCCCTGTGCGAACCAAAAACCAATGACAAACATCAACGCCAGCGATGCCCAGGGCATGGCTGTTAAGCCATCTTGAGGCCACAACCAGTGTTGTAAACTTTCTAATGAAAAATGCCGTGGCCGGTTCAAGGCTGTGTGCAATCGATAACGAGCCGCACTGACCTGCTCTGAGGACACTGTCTTAATAGGTTGATTGTTCAACACATCGTTCAGCGCCTGTTCCTGAGTCAGATAACGTCCAAAATCGGTTTCAGTTTGTGCTCTGCGTTCAACGTCCTGACGCTGCTGTTCGGTGCAATCGTCATAGAGATACGCCATGATCAACTGCCGATCGGCATTGCTCAGGTTTATCGGGAAATTCTCTGAGTGCTTCATGTTATTCCACCTGCAAAAACTGAAGTTGATCGCGGATCTTCTCCCGGCTACGGGAAAGATAACTTTTAATGGCACCGTCAGTGCAATCCATAATCTGTGCGGCTTCCTGGATTTTCATATCCTGCTGATGACAGAGCACAAAGGCCTGTCGTTCCTGTTTGCTGAGTCGCTGAACGGCCTGTTGAATCGCACGCGAGGTTTGTTGTTGTGCCAATTGTTGTTCGGGATTCGAATGCTCAGCCGCTGCCCCCAGTTGCTCCACGTCGAACTCATCATTCAACGTGGACTTCGCGATCAACCGGGCCAGAATTGACGTTGGCTTCCGCGCGTGGGAATGAGCCGTATTGAGGACAATCCGGTACAGCCAGGTACTGAACTGACTGTCCTGACGGAACCGAGGCAAGCCCCGATAAGCCTTCAGCATCGCCTCCTGGAAAATTTCATCCGCATCCCCCGGCTGACCGGCCAATCCCTGTGCGACGCTCAACATCCGCTCTGTCAGTGGCCCAACAAGACGCTCAAAGGCGTGGGAATCGCCGGTCTTCGCCAGCGCAATCAGCGCTTTTTGGGTATCGAGTGGTGCATCCATGGGTCGGGCGAATCCCTGTCTTTGTTATTGATGTGGGCTTTGACGCAAGAGAATACCAAAGGGTTGGCAAAATATTTTTAAAAATTTGAGTGATGCATTCGAGTATCGAATTCTGAAATACCGACTAAACTAGGTGCTGTTAACGGACCGTCTGGTCGCCCGCAAAAAGGGAGTCTGAGTATGATCGATTACGTCGTCAACGACCGTATTTTGCGTATCGAAAACGACATCTATGAAGTTGACCACATCAAGGATGTCTTTGTCATCAAGCACAATCGCATGCAGCAGTTCATCCGGCAGCTTCTGCTCGGCTTGCAGCTAGCGCTGGCGGGTGGCATTGCCAGTCTGTGGCTGGGGCCACCGGCAATCATCGTCTCTTTCGCTCTATTCGCCATCGGTGTGATTTACGGCATAACCACCTGTGAGCAGATTGAACTAAGGGCTCGGTTTGCGGGAACAGACGAAACCGGTGATCAGATAGTGCCACTCTTTAAGGCTCGGGACGATGACCAGCTGGAAGCCCTGTTTTGCATCTACGACCTGCTCAAACAACGTCTGCTCAGCCTTCCGGCGCGGGAGTAAAACCAATCACCAGGAACGGCCATAACAGCGCGCACCATAGCCAGGCTGCAGGGTTACCTGGCCCGGTTCAGTTTTGTTTATTCTGTTAAGGGTCGCAACCAGTACTACCTTTTGAACCTGGTCCTTGACGAAGATAACCCCGCAATACAGCCAAATCACTGCGTGTCACAAATACCACCGATTCAAACTCAGTAAGTTTAAGAACATGCCATTCGAAACGCTCCATTCGTGCATAAATGATCAAAAAGAACAGTACGCTTAGACCGAACGTCGACTCTCTTGCTACTTGAACGATGTGACTGGGATCACACTCACAATTCGGTACATTAGACAGCACACCCTGATTCACGGAGCAGAATCTTGATTAATACCATTGACGCCGTACTGGAATTTGTTGAAGAGAATCCGGACTACAAAGCCACCATCGGATTGATTAAAACCATGAAGGTAAACCGCGCCTATTTGACGTGGGCTGCCGTACACAACAAAACAGGCCATCAGTTTGTGCCGTATCTGTCGGCCATTTCAAAACTGAACCCAAAAGCCTATTGGGAGCCGTTAACGACTCAGGAACTGCATGCGTTTTTACGCAACAATAAGCAGAAAGCCTTTCTGTTAACGCAGTCGTTGGAAATACCAGAACCGGTAGAAGCCGTCGCCTCCTGAGCATCGAAACGACGCCGTTAACGATAACGGCGTTGTGCTTCCAGCACCAAACCTTTTCCCACACTGTTGAACAGGTCACCACTGACCCAGTTGGCGGCCGGAAACCGCTGCTGCACCAGAGCCTTGACCGACGGTAGCGCCGTGGAGCCTCCCGTTGTAAAAACGGTGTTGATCTGTTGCTTATCCAAGCCACTTTGCACCAGGGTTTCATCAATGGCGGCAAACACCCGGCCGACATCCGTGGCAATGGCATCTTCCAGGTCCTGGGCAGTTGCGGTATGTGTGACATCGCCCGTCACTACTCCATCCCGGTTTAAGAAGGCCAGATCCAACTGGGTGTGTGACGCGCTAGATAAGTCTATTTTTGCTTGTTCAATCTGTCCGGCCAGTCGATGCCCATCTTTCTGCTTCAATAAGGTCAATAACCGGTCAATCGGTTCAACCTGTTGCATACTTAGGCGTAAATCGGCGATGTCGCGAATCACTTTCGAGTCGTAGAGGGTGTGAATCCGGTGCCAGGTCGCCAGATCCACAAAATAGTGAATCGGCATGGCAATGGTCGGCTTGTCTTTATAAGGCACCCCAAGACCAAAAAATGGCATCATGGTGGCCATTGATAAATGCCGGTCGAAATCGGTACCACCGATGTGAATACCATGATTGGCCAGCAAATCCGCAGATCTGTCCGCGCGTTGCCGTCCGGCTTTCGATAATCGAATAATCGTGAAGTCCGAGGTCCCCCCCCCGATATCAATAATCAGAGCGATTTCTTCGTCTTCGACGGTCTGTTCATAGTCAAATGCAGCGGCGATGGGTTCAAACTGAAACGAAACCTGATCGAATCCGACTTGACGGGCTATCTCCGCCAGCCGTTGCTCTGCGGCTGCATCTAAAGCCGGATGATGGTCGTTAAAATGGACCGGCCTTCCGAGCACGACCGACTGCATGGCCTGCTGACTGAACGCCTCTGCCCGCGACTTAAGGCTCTGCATAAAGAAACCAATAATCTGGTTAAACGAATACACCTGCCCCTTAATCTGCGTGCCTTCGTCCATCTGGCTGGAACCAAGAATGGACTTCATCGAGCGCATCAGGCGACCGAACTCACCCTGGGTATAGTTCCGGATAGCCTGACGCCCAAAGCTGATGTCGTCAGTTTCAAAGTCGAAGAACAACGCGCTGGGCAAGGTGGTTTCCATATCCCCTGTATGGGGATGTTTTTCCAATGGAACCATGGTGGCTTGGTCATTGTGCAGGACGCCGACCGTTGAATTTGAGGTGCCGAAATCCAATCCACAAATCGACATAGCTATTCGCCTCCCGGCACAGAAAAAGGGGCGCGGGATTATACGGCATTGACTCCCGATGCCAACCGTTTCCGTGGTTTCATTTGCCAAATGAGAAAGATTCCCGTAAAAACGCCTCTCTATCAACGCATGCGGAACCTTCAATGTTCGGACTGAATCGCAATATTTGGCTGTTATTTCTGACCCAACCCTTTGCCTTGGCCATATCACCCGCCATCGTACTGATCAGTGGTCTGGTCGGAAAACAGTTAGCACCCTCACCACAATGGTCGACCCTGCCACTCACCATGATGGTTACGGGCATGATGCTGGGGGCATTCCCAGCGGCGCTGTTGATGCAACGCTTCGGTCGTAAAATCGTGTTTTTGGGGGCGATGCTCGTTTCCTGCTCTGCGTCGGGTCTTGCAGCGCTGGGAATCGCCATGTCCAGTTTCGTGGTCTTTCTTATTGGCGTTACGTTCATCGGTGCAACTCTGGCAGTGGTTCAGCAGTTCCGTTTTGCCGCAGCCGAGAATGTCGATAAGCCAGAACTGGCCGGTCGCGCGATTTCAGTTTTGATGATCGGCAGTGTGGGCGCGGCATTCATTGGCACCGAGCTTGCGGCGTGGGGCGAAAACTTACTATCGGTAACCTATTCCGGATCCTTCATTACGCTTATGCTGGCCAGTGCCATCGCTTTTCTGTTACTGCTGTTCTTCACCAACACCAAACCAACCCAGCAGCACCACAATACGAAAGACCCTATAGACTGGTCTGCGATTGTGCGTCGACCTAACTTCATCATCGCCGTCTGCGCGGCGGCCATTGGCTATGGCGTCATGAGTTTCGTGATGACGGCGACCCCGCTTGCCATGCACGATATGATGGGTCACAGCCTTGGAAGCACGAAATGGGTTATTCAAAGTCACATTATGGCGATGTTTTTGCCGTCGCTGTTTACCGGTGAATTAATCCGAAAATTCGGTGCCCGTCAGGTCATTTTCGCTGGCTTATTGGCCTACCTTGGCACCACCGCCTTTGCGTACAGTGGTGTAGCTGTATTCCACTATTGGTGGGCACTGGTGCTGTTGGGCATCGGCTGGAACTTTTTGTTTATTGGTGGCACGTCGTTACTGACAAAGGCCTACAAACCGGAAGAAAAATACCGGGTACAGGCGGCTAATGATGTGTCTGTTTTCATCTTTCAGGCATTAACTTCGCTGAGCGCAGGTATTATTCTGTTTGCTGCGGGTTGGTCGGGTATTGTGACCATTTCGCTGATTCCGACCGTCGCACTTATTCTGTTGGTCTTAGTACTCTGGCCAAGAATTACAGCCAGCGCATAACAAGAAGCACCATGCTGGCGAGCAGGCAATACGCCATTTCCAATACGGCGGTGCGAGCCAGCAACTGATTGAGCTCCGCCCCCTGCAGTTGCCGGCTTTGTTGGATAAGGCGGCGAGCCATGGGGGCCACCACCAGCAACGGCACGAACGATGCGAATCCCAGATTAAACGAGACCAGTAAATGCATCACCAATGCGAAAACGAGCAACCATTTATACAATTCTCGTGCAAGTTGATCTCCCAACATGACGGCCAGTGTGTGCTTACCGGCAGGAGCATCGGTTGGGATGTCCCGGATGTTGTTCACCAGCATAATGGCGGCACTGATTAACCCCGCCACGACGCCATAGCCTAAAACCGATGCAGTGATATGCAAACTGTGCGCGTAATAGGTGCCACCGACCGCCAACAAACCAAAAAACAACAACACGGTTATTTCACCCAGCCCGTGCGAGGCTAACGGGAATGGTCCACCGCTGTAGGCAAACACGGCGACCAACGATGCAATCCCCAGAACCAGCAAGACCCAATCGGACAACCAGACCAGCCCCATGCCACTGATAAAGGCAACCAGGCAAACAAGCAACAGCGCCATCAGCATACGTTGACTGCTGATCAGGCCACTTTGTGTCGCGCGCTGTGGTCCCAGTCGTTTTTCGGTATCTACACCGGATTTTGCATCAAAATAGTCGTTGGCAAAATTCACAGCGATCTGCAAAGCCAGCGCACAGATCATCGCTAACCCAAACACCGACCAGCGAAACAGCCCCTGGTCAAATGCCAGAGCCGAGCCCAGCAATATAGGGCTTACGGAAGCAGGTAAGGTTTTCGGGCGCATGGCCAATAACCAGGGGTTCAACATGGTTAAAACTCGTTATCAGATCATGAAAGTTCGGCATCGTGCCATACTCTGTCGATCGATTAAATCCTTTCGTGACAATACAGGATAGCAACCCCATGCTCCTTGGCTTGACCTTCATTCGACTCTAAGCTTTACACTGCAGAACAACCTGAACAAATGACGAGTTGAAACAGACAAAGATGCATAGCCACGATCACACTTCGGCACACAGTCACACCGGTCACGCGCACAATCATTCACATGGGCATGGGCATGGGCATGGGCATGGGCATGGGCATGGGCATGGGCATGGGCATGGGCATAACCATGGCCACATGCACAGTGATACCAAGAATATCGCCTGGGCATTCTTTCTTAACCTAACCTTTACCATCATCGAATTTATCGGTGGTGTATTAACCAACAGCACTGCGATCATGGCGGATGCGATTCACGATCTTGGCGACAGCCTGTCCATCGGCCTGGCGTGGCTGCTTAGCCATATTGGCAAACGCCCTTCGGATCATCAGTTTTCCTACGGTTACCGGCGTTTTTCACTGTTGGGCGCGGTGGTGAACGGTCTGGTGCTACTCATCGGCTCTGCCTGGGTGCTGATCCAGGCCATTCCGCGCTTGTTTCACCCGGAAATGCCAGTCGTCGAAGGCATGTTTGCACTGGCGATTCTGGGCACAGTGGTCAACGGCTACGCCGCCTACAAACTCAGTCAGGGCAACACCATGGCCGAGCGAATGCTGAATTGGCATCTGATGGAAGACGTATTGGGCTGGGTGGCTGTGCTTGCGGTTTCCGTCGTGCTGTATTTCTGGCACCTGCCCATTCTCGACCCGTTACTGTCATTGGGCTTTACACTGTTTATCCTGTTTAACGTCAGCAAAACGCTGTATCAGGCAGTTCGTTTGTTTTTACAGGCCATACCTACCGAAATGGATTACCAGAAAATCAAACAGGATATTGTTGCCTTAGTTCATGTGAATGCGGTGCATCACCTGCATGTATGGTCACTGGACGGTGCCCGTAATGTGTTAACCGCGCACATCGTCATGAACGATTGGGTCGGTGTTGATGAACAACGCGAAATCAAGGAGCAAATCCGTGACTACCTGGCCGACTATAACTTTGAGCACACCACGATTGAACTGGAGTTTGCCGACGAACTTTGCCGCGATGGTGAAGAACAGGCGTAAGTGGTATAAGAGCAGTTACCTGTTTATCACGCTTAAAGACAAAAACCATGTCATACGTTTGGATGTCCGATGCGTTGCTCAGCATCGTTTGTTTTTTGGTTGCGATGCGGCTACGCCAAGTACCGCTCAGCTCATCTCGTTTGGCGGCCACTGGCATCCTTCTGCTTTCCATCGCGTCAATGATTGGAACGTTGAAGTACGCGTTCACACTGCAAGGATCGTGGCCACTGCTGCATGAACTCACTTCGCGGCTGTTCGGTGTTGCCGGACTCTATATTCTGACCACTGCCTGGCTTGATTTCGCTGGGGTGCTGCGTGTTCGCCAGCCATGGTATGCCGCGCATATTGCCGATGGCATGCTCATTTTTTTGCTGGCGTGGTGGCTTGAACAACTCACCAATGCCCAACTGGTGATTGGCATTCTGATGAACATCGCAGCCCTGGTTGCTGCTTACCGCTGCTGGCGTCATGGGCAAACTGCGTTGGCGCAGATAATCAGCGTCGCTGCCGTGGTGTTTGTGGTGAATGGTTTGGTGATTGGTGGCGCTGAAACGCCACTCTTTGGACCTGTTTTGCGAATAGACCTGTTCCATCTTTTGCTTACAGCCTGGGCGCTAGGAATGGGCTGGGTCTTTCGCAACGAACCGCTGGCACCGCTTTTCAAACAGTTGCCCTAAGCTCAATAGCCTTGCCTATAGACCAAAAAAAAACATGCTGAGCATGTTTTTTTAAATCGATTATACCAGTGTTACACAATAGCCTGACTGGCCAGATACTCTTCGTAGGTACCGTGATAATCCACAATACCGGTTGGCGTTAGTTCAATAATGCGAGTAGCCAGACTGGAGACAAACTCTCGGTCATGACTGACAAAAATCAATGTGCCAGGGTAGTTTTCCAGCGCCAGGTTTAAGGATTCAATCGACTCCATATCTAAGTGGTTGGTGGGCTCATCCATCACCATAATATTCGGCCGCTGCAACATCATTTTACCGAACAACATCCGCCCCTGTTCCCCACCGGAGATAACGGTGACGGATTTGTCGATGTCTTTCTGAGAGAACAATAACCGCCCGAGCGTGCCGCGAATAACCTGTTCGTCGTCGCCTTCCTTACCCCATTGCGCCATCCATTCAATCAGGTTTTTGTCTTCTTTAAAGTCGGCGGCGTGATCCTGAGCGTAATAAGCAATGGTCGCATTTTCAGACCATTTCACCGTACCTGCGGTCAATTCGGTGTCACCAACAAGGCATTTCATTAAAGTTGATTTACCTATGCCGTTAGGGCCGATGACGGCGATCCGCTCGCCCACTTCAACCCGCAAATCCAGATTCTCAAACAATTTTTCGTCGTAGCTCTTTGCCAGACCTTCTACTTCCAACGCCATCCGGTGCAGCTTCTGTTCTTGTTCAAAACGAATAAACGGGTTCTGACGACTGGATGGTTTCACTTCTTCCAGTTCAATTTTGTCAATCTGCTTCGCGCGCGAAGTCGCTTGCTTGGACTTAGACGCATTTGCTGAGAAACGACTAACGAACGATTTCAGCTCGGCGATCTGTGCTTTCTTCTTGGCATTCTCAGACAATAAACGCTCTCGCGCCTGAGTTGAGGCGGTCATGTAAGCGTCGTATGAGCCTGGATAAACACGCAGTTCACCGTAGTCCAGATCGGCCATATGCGTGCAGACGCTGTTCAGGAAGTGACGGTCGTGCGAAATGATGATCATGGTGCAGTTACGTTCGTTCAACACACCTTCTAACCAACGAATAGTATTAATGTCGAGGTTGTTGGTGGGTTCGTCGAGCAGCATGATATCCGGATCGGAAAACAGCACCTGAGCCAACAGAACCCGCAGTTTCCAGCCAGGGGCAACTTCACTCATCGGCCCGTAATGCTGCTCAATAGGAATACCGACGCCAAGTAACAATTCTCCTGCGCGTGCTTCAGCGGTGTATCCGTCCATTTCGGCGAATTCACCTTCCAGATCACCGGCCCGCATACCATCTTCTTCGGTCATTTCGGGTTTTGCATAAATCGCGTCTTTTTCAGCCTTAACTTTCCACAGCTCTTCGTGACCCATGATGACCGTGTCGATCACAGAGTACTCTTCATAAGCAAATTGATCTTGCTTCAGTTTACCGATGCGCTCATTGGGATCTTTGGAGACATTACCCGCCGTTGGTTCTAAGTCGCGACCCAGAATTTTCATAAAGGTCGACTTACCGCAACCGTTGGCGCCAATCAGACCGTACCGGTTGCCGTCGCCAAATTTGACAGAAACGTTCTCAAATAGTGGCTTTGCGCCAAATTGCATGGTGATGTTCGCAGTGGTCAGCAAAATGTATTTCCCATTAAAAAGTCGGTGTGTTGGCTGAAAAATAAAGGGCGACGATGCTAGCGGGTTTGGCCGGATGTGTCCATGACTGAATTGTTACCCAGGGCAGGCGAAATGAGGTTTGAAGATTCGAGAGAACCCACAGAAGTACCCGCTTTCAGCGGTATCTCTGCGGGTCTAGGCCTTTATGGACGCCCCAAGGTCAGGCGGTGTGCCAACGGCGCAATTTCGGAATACTGCGGGTAAATAACCAGCCAACAAACTTCGGCATACCCTGCTCCTTCATCTTCTCGATGCAGAAGGCCTGCATTTCCTGTGCGGTCATCTCCGGTTGCATGAACGCACCGTTCACATAGCAATAACTGCAATATTCATCGGTTTTGCTTCCATCAGCCTCGGTTCCACCGTGGCCTGGGTCGCTTTTCATCGGCATACCGCAACTTTGACAAAACTTATTCATGATTCCCTCCTGTTGTCTTTCAGCACTGAATATTGAGCAGCGCAACTGCTGTTCATCATCAGTGGTTACAGTATAACCCGCGTTATTCACTTTACCTGTCCTTACATCAATAACCGCGGCCCAAACGCGCAAAACGGACTATTCATCAGCACTTATAGCCATCCGTTTCGACGTTACAAAAGTCCACTTTGTAAACAATGTTTGGTGCTTCTGTTTCGCAACAAAAACGATATACTGTATGGATAGCCAGTATATTGATTTGTCCGCCCATGTCAAAGCCTGATTTCAAATTTGCCGAATTACATTGTTTGAGTAACTTCAGCTTCCTGCGCGCCGCCTCGCACCCGGAGGAGCTGGCCATGCGCGCCGCTGAGTTAAACTATAGTGCTCTGGCTATTACCGATGAATGCTCAGTCGCTGGTGTTGTCCGTGCGTGGCGAACCATTGAGCAACACCAGTTAAAGCTGAAACTCATCATTGGTGCTGAATTCTATATTGAAGGCCACAACCTGGTCCTGCTGGCCAAGAACGACAACGGTTACCGACAACTCTGCCAACTGATAACCCGGGGTAGGCGACGCAGTGAAAAAGGCAGCTATCAGCTGTATCTGGCCGACCTGAATCGCAAAGACTGCTCCGATTGCCTGTGCCTGTATGCACTGCCCCGGTTCGGCGACGACACCTCCACCCTGAAACACCTGCAACAACACTTCACCGATCGGCTTTGGCTGTTAGCCGAAAACCTGCTGACCAATCAGGACGCCAGACATGTTGAACGCATAGAGGCCGTGGCCGCCCAGTTTTCGCTTCCCGTTGCCGCCAGCAGTCATGTTCTGATGCACGTTCCCACGCGCAAAATACTGCATGATTGCCTCACTGCCATTAAAGAAAATCACAGCATTGAACAGGTTCGCCACCTGCTCAAACCCAATGCGGAAAATCATTTACGGTCATTAAAAAAATTGCAATCCATTTATCCTGCGGACTGGCTGCAGCAAACGCACGTCATCGCGGAACAATGCCACTTCGACTTGCGCAGTATTCGCTACAACTACCCAAAAGATACGCTGCCCGGCCAATACACAGCCGAAGCCTATTTGCGGCTACTGGTCAACCAAGGCGTCAAACGTCGTTTCGGGGAACGCGTCACCGAGGACATCACCCATACCATTGAAAAAGAACTGGCGTTGATCCGCAGTAAAAATTACGAACATTATTTTTTAACCGTTTATGACATTGTCCGCTTCGCCCGCAGCCAGGGGATTCTATGTCAGGGGCGCGGTTCTGCAGCCAACTCGATTGTTTGTTATGTACTAGGCATTACCGAAGTCAACCCGCAGGAAGCATCACTGCTGTTTGAACGTTTTATTTCTGAAAGCCGGGATGACCCACCGGATATCGATGTCGACTTTGAACACGAGCGGCGCGAAGAAGTCATTCAATACATTTATCGGCGCTATGGTCGCAAACGTGCCGCACTCGCCGCAACGGTGATTACTTATCGCCGCAAAAGTGCCCTGCGTGATGTCGCCAAAGCCCTCGGCATTCATGTGGAACAGCTCGAACAGAAAATTGCCAACTACGGCTGGCGTTATCGCAATAAAAACTGGATTGATGAAATTGTGAATGATGGTCTCGGCCTGTCGCAATATCAGGTGACGGTGTTCAAACAGTTGCTCGGCGAGATCACCGGCTTCCCCCGACATTTATCTCAACATGTGGGCGGTTTTGTCATCACCGAAGGGGTGGTCGCTGACCTGGTGCCCATTGAAAATGCCAGCATGGCCGACCGCACGGTTATTCAGTGGGACAAAGATGATTTGGAAGCCCTGGGATTAATGAAGGTCGATATTCTGGCCTTAGGTATGCTCAGTGCCATTCGCAAAACCTTTGACTACATCCGCGATTTCCATCAGCAACCCATTCGCATTCAGGACATCCCGCGCGACGATGCCGAAGTCTTTGGCATGATCCAGAAAGCCGACACCGTGGGCACCTTTCAGATTGAAAGCCGCGCGCAGATGAACATGCTGCCACGCCTGAAGCCAGCCTGCTATTACGACCTGGTAATTCAAGTTGCGATTGTCCGCCCAGGCCCGATTCACGGCGATATGGTGCACCCGTTTTTGAAACGGCGCGCCGGTATTGAACCGGTTCGCTACCCGAAACCAGAATTGAAACCGGTCCTGGAACGAACCCTCGGCATTCCTATTTTTCAGGAACAGATTATAAAACTGGCCATGGTAGCCGCCGATTTTTCCGCCGATGAAGCCAACGCGCTGCGGCGATCCATGGCGAGCTGGAAAAAAACCGGACACATAAACAAACTGCGCAGCAAGCTGACGGAAAAGATGCTCGCCAACGACTACCCAGCCGACTATGTCGAACGCATCAACCGACAGATTGAAGGTTTCGGTGAATACGGTTTCCCGGAATCGCACGCCGCTGGCTTTGCGTTAATCGCTTATATTTCCTGTTGGCTCAAGTATCATTACCCGGCCGCGTTCTGCTGCGCGCTACTGAACAGCTTGCCCATGGGTTTTTACAGCGCCTCGCAGCTGGTTCAGGATGTGCGCCGCCATCAAGTGCCGGTCTTGCCGGTAAACATTAATCGCAGCGACTGGGACAGCACTTTAGAAGCCAACGCCGATGGCAAAACCGCACTGCGTTTAGGCTTGCGACGGGTAAAAGGGCTACGTGACAGCGCAGCCCTCAGCCTGTTGTTGTATCGCCCCGAACACGGCTATCGTCACCTGCAAGAACTGGAAAAAGTACCGGGTTTAAATACGCAAGATCTGGAATCACTGGCCAGTGCCGACGCCCTCGTCGACCTTGCCGGTCACCGGTTTCAAGCCCGCTGGCAAGCGGCCGCCCTGAACATGCAACATGACTTACTCAGCGAAGCCTTCGAAGACGACGCTCATGAACTGGCACCACCCGATGAATTTGAAAACATTATTGAAGACAACAACAGCACTGGCATTTCGCTACGCAAACACATACTAAAACTCCTGCGTGAAAAACAGCTATTACCGGAAACGCCAACGGCAGATCAACTTCTGCCCCTGGCACTGGATGCGCAACACCGTTTTGTTCGGCGACCCGAAGATAAGGTACAGGTACCGGTGGTGGTGAGTGGCTTGATCACCAACCGACAGATGCCCAAAACCGCCACCGGCGTCACCTTTATCACCCTGGAAGATCACACCGGCAACATTAACATTATTGTCTGGCTACCGGTTGCACAAAAATATTTACGTACCTTAACCACCGAAAAACTGGTGATCATTAACGGCGTGTTGGAGAAGTCCCCCGACAACGACGTAATCCACGTTATTGCCAAAGAAATAAAAGGCTTCAGCCACGTACTGGGGGAACTGGAAGTCGGTTCCCGGAATTATCATTAAAAGGGACGCGTTTAAAGACACATTCACAACAATTGATAAACGGACTACTGCAGAGACCTAACTATCAAAAATCGCGCCGGGATTTAAAATATTCAGAGGGTCCAGCACGCGTTTCAAATCACGCATAATCTGAATTTCGTCTTTGCTACGGCTATAGGTCAGGTAAGATTTTTTCTGAAAACCAATACCGTGCTCTGCAAATATGGAGCCTTCGATATCGGCGAGTGGCTGATAAACAAGCGGGTTAATGTCCGCTTTATCACTGGCGCTTAACTGCGGCCCGATGTGTATAAACAAATGCAGGTTGCCATCGCCGAGGTGACCGAACAAGATGATAATGGCGTCTGGCCAACGCTGTTTTATAGCGGCCTGTAAATTGCGAATATAGTTGCCCATGTGTTTAATCGGCAAACTCGTGCAGAGTTTGCAGTGGCACCCCAGCCTCGACAACGACGCAGGCGTCTTCAACATCCATCGACTCTATGCGGGACATGCGCTCCAGTGACAGGCCAACCTGTTGTGCCGTCGTAACCGCGCCTTCGACAAAACCGGTGAGACCACCCATAGACACCAGACTGACCTGCGCTTGAGCGCAGCATTTCACGACCGCACTGACTTGTTCGGTGTTTGCAGGCCGCACAATGGCCAATGCAGTCATTGGGCGATGGTCAAACCAACTGACCGCTCGAGCACACATCGTCGGCCGTCAGTACATTCCCCTTGCCTACAATATTCTGGAGCGCTGCGATTAACGTCATAAACCACCTCATAGCCGCTTTAACATAATTCTTGTTCTGTTTGAAACTATCATGTCGACCGGAGTCTCACCACAAGACTCGACTCGCCCTTTGGTCGCGTTTCAAGTCCTGTCTAACGTTAAGACGATGAAAAGGATCGCTTTATTCAAAAGCACTGAACAATTGGCTCAAAAAGCGCGGATATTCATGCATTCTATTTGCGACTAAGCTTTACCTATCCAGATACAGGACCAATTTATGAGCGACAAACATTCAGTGATCTTTGTTCCCCATGGCGGCGGGCCGCTTCCATTGTTAGGTCACGAACCACACGCTGGCCTAACGCGATTCTTATCGAGCGCCTCCAAACAGTTGATTCAGCCTTCGGCCATTATTGTTGTGACTGCGCATTGGGAATCATCGCCCATACGCATATCGACCGCAGCAAAACCGGACATGCTCTTCGACTATTACGGGTTCCCACCCGAAACCTACCGTTATAAGTATCCGGCCAGTGGTCACCCAGAGCTCGCGGCTAACATTATTGCGACGTTGCAGAGCGCCGGACTGGCAGCAGAAGCGGACCCTCAACGAGGATTTGACCACGGTACGTTTGTGCCGCTGATGCTGATGTACCCCGACGCGACCATTCCTGTGGTTCAGGTCAGTTTGCATGACTCACTAAACCCAGCAACCCACATAAAATTCGGAGAGTATTTGGCAGAGTTTGCGGCGCAGGGAGCGTTGATTCTCGGTTCAGGCCTGTCGTTTCATAACTTGCGATCCATGCGCCCAGATGACTCTGGCACCGGCAATGAAAGTCTCGTATTTGACCGGTGGTTGGCTGACACGCAGACACTGCCAACCAATGAGGCAGAAAAGAGAATGGTTAACTGGGAAGATGCACCATACGCCCGTTATTGCCACCCAAGAGAAGAACACTTGCTGCCGCTACACGTCTGTTTCGGCGTGGCAAAGGCACTTGGTAAGCCACTGCAGCAGATTTACTCAGACGCGCTTATGGGCAGTCAGGTTTCAGCTTTCGCGGCCTAAGACATGGGTTCCGTAATCAGCCATGGCACTTAAAACCGGTGCAAAGACAAGGCCTTTCTCTGTGAGTTGGTATTCTGTGGAAATTTGGCCGTCGGCGTTTCCATGACGCTGATCGATGCTGTGCCGTTGTCACTCAGCGGTTTTCCGATGTTCAATGCCCTGATCATCGCCGTATTGCTGTTCGTCTGACGGCCAGCAAAGCTGCATAGCACCCTGACTTCTGCCGCGTTATAGACGTGATGTTAAATACCGGTGTTTGCTTCCAAGGAGACACCGGCTATTTGAAACAAACCCGGTTGAGTCTCTATTAAGGCATACAGCAAATCGTAACGGTCCCCTTTATCATCCAGTAATCGCACGGTTTGCAGCCACATATCATCGACCTGCACCAGTTTCAGGAAATCCAGCTGAACGAAATGTTTCATCGGCGAATAGCCTTGGTCAACCATCGCCATGAAAGACTCAGGATTTCCGAACAACACTTGAATGGATGGATGTGCGTGCAGCCATGCGCCGGAAGCATCGTTGTTGAGAAACGCCGTCAGCTGAGCTGTAATAACTCCCTGTATTTGTTCATCATTTGGTGACTCAGACCAGGCGAGCGCAGGAATAAAAAGCAAACCTAACAGAATCAGGCGAATACGTTGATGCAACATAAGACATACGCTCCCATGGTCATGTAAGACAGCACAGCGACGCTGCAGTATAGAACGGCATACTCACTGAGCCAGTAATACATCTTTACGGGCTCTTGGCTGGTTTGGTTTAATGAGTCGCGAAATTCCGGCACCCGCTTATTGTGTCGGCTACGGACCCATTAGGAAGCAAACCACTTCCTCTGCTCAATTAAAGGAAACACCATGAAACTTATTGGCATGCTGGACTCGCCTTTTGTGCGTCGTACCGCTATAGGACTGCACGAACTTCGCCTACCCTTCGAACATTTGTCGTTGTCGGTGTTTAAAGATTACGCACAGTTCCAAACGCTGAATCCACTGGTAAAAGCTCCCACCCTGAAGTTAGATACCGGGGAAACATTGGTCGATTCGTCGTTAATCCTGCAGTATGCCGAGCGCATCAGTGAACACTCACTTTATTCACTGAATGATGCAACCTTTGCAGTTCAGCAGCAGATCATCGGCACGGCATCCATTGCCAACGAAAAAACAGTACAGATCGTTTACGAAAATGAATTGCGCCCGCAGGAGAAACAACATCAACCTTGGCTGACGCGAATCCATGAACAGGTTAACCATACTTTTATGGAACTCGAAAAATTGGTGTTGACTCACCCTGAGCTGTTTGACGCTCAAAAACTGTCACATGCGTCTATCGCCGTCGCAGTTGCTTGGTTTTTCACGCAGAGTATGCGCCCTGGCTTGATTGCAAAAGAAAGCTTTCCAGCCTTGGCAGACTGGTCGGAGAAAGCCGAAGCTACAGAGGCCTTTTTTACCTACCCTTACGACATGTCCATGTCTGCGCCGGGTGGCATGAAGCACGGGTAAGCGATGAGCTTATAGAGAACGAAAGAAACCGGCGGGACAATGTTGTTCCGCCGGGCAAGACTTAAGGCACCTCTGAACAATTGCTATCTACCTCAGCGGGAGAAGAAATGCGCAAAATTCGAGGCAAGTTCTGCAGGCAATATTCATTATCTTGGCAAAGGACTTAACAACGAAATTTGCCATTTCTGCCCCGCCCTCCGGGTCCTTCAGATCAATGACTGAGCTTTGTTGTGAGTTTTGAAAAGGGCTCACCATTCCCTGCAACACACGCCTCGCTCATCCGTTGATCTGATAGGACTGAGGTGATTTGAATTTATCAGAGCTGCCTTAACTCAGGCCTTTTTACAGTAGGCAGCGACCAGAACGATTCGAGTGCCGTTTACTTTACCTTCCAGGTGCTTAGGATTATCAGTTAATGAAATACCTCGAACCACGGTTCCGCGCTTCGCGGTAAACCCGGCACCTTTAACATCCAGATCTTTAATCAACGTGACGGTGTCACCTGCTTGTAAAACGGAGCCATTGGCATCCAACGTCGGTTCTGCATTTTCATCTGGCAAACCGGCTTTTGCCCAGACCATCAACACATCATCCAGATACAACATATCCAGCGCATTCTGAGCCCAGGATTCACCAGCGGCTAAGGTATGAAGGATGCGCCAGGCCAACACTTGAACCGCTGGAACCGGTGTCCACATACTGTCATTCAAACACATGAAATGGTGGGGATTACGGGTTACATCGTCATCCAGTAACTCTTTACAGGTGACACAAAGGTATACACTGGCATCCGCGCCGATGTCTGTACCGCCGGTGACTTCATAAGCAGCCAAACCCTCAGTCGCTTTACACAATTCACAACAGCCGCCACTGCGTACTTCCAATAAGGCATTTACCGTCATTTTGTTTCCTTAAACTCATTAAGCGCGCGATTATAGCGTTCAACAGCGGAAGCCCATAATTTATTTAAGGATATTGACTAAGCGTGAAACCCCGCACATAAAATCAGTTAAAAGTTGCGTTCCGTCAAAAAAAATCAAATGCACAAGATACTAATCATTTTGGTTAACGTATCATGGTATTAATCTCAATTTCAGTTACTATTGGAGCGTTAACTTGGCTAATCAATTCATGAAGAAGTGTTCTCAATGCGGCGGTTTTGGTGCCGCTTTTCAAACGACTGATGAGCAGGGTGAGCCAGTTCAGTTATGTCATGACTGCCGTCAAAAGCAGCTGACTAAAAACGGCGATGATGAAAAAGACACCGAACAAAAAGATAATTAACAGAAAAACCACTCGGATATTCCGTCCGCTGTCGACAACGCGGCAAATCCTGTGGTCCATACGCGTAGCCAGGTCTGCTCTATTCAATATTGAGCCGCGCATAACGATGCATAGCAAAGCACGAAGGTTTGTGTTTGGTTTCTATGATCGTGACGCTGGGCACATGAATGAAGAGATCTGGCAAAGAATTCTTCACGCGTGGTCCACTGTGATCTGTTGAAGACTTAGTATTACCGGTCGACAAGGCGGTGATGGTAATTTTTAAGTGAATCAGTACAGGGACATAGCATGACCGGACAAAGGGCATTGGTTGTTGAGGGTGGCGCGATGCGGGGCATTTTTGCTGCCGGTGTGCTGGATAGTTTCATGGACAATGACTTTCGTCCGTTCGATTTTGCCTTGGGCGTTTCAGCTGGTTCAACCAATCTGGCCGGTTATCTCTGCGGTCAACGCGGCCGCAGCTATAAGCTGATCACTGACTACTCCTGTCGTCACAACTTCTTTAACATTGGAAAGTTCTTGCGCGGCGGTCACTATATCGATCTGGATTGGCTGTGGAACATTGCCTACCGCGAATATAGGTTGGATGCTTTCGCCTACGCCAACCAATCGATACCACTCTGGGTTGTTTCAACAAATGTTGAGACTGGCAAAGCGGAGTATCATTGCGCCGATGCGGAGAATCTGGAACACCTGCTCTTGGCATCTTGTGCAGTTCCGCTGGCCTATCGCTCCTTTCCGCTGGTTAACGGCATGGGTCAAACAGATGGCGGCGTCGCAGATTCCATCCCTGTCAAAGAAGCCTATCTTCGAGGTGCCCGACACATCACGGTAATCCTGTCTCAGCCTCGGGGCTACCGAAAAAAGCCACCTCGTCTTCCGGCTTTCACCCACTATGCGTTGCGTGAGTACCCCAACCTTGCAGCAGCCATGATTAACCGTCATCAAACATACAATGAGAGTATGGAATTCATTGACAATCCACCCGCTGATTGCCGAGTAGATGTCATTGTACCGGGCGAAGATTTTGCAGTTGGCCGCACCACCACCGATCCAAAAAAACTGGCCTTTGGTTACGAGCTTGGCATATTGCAAGGCCAGGCTTATTTTTCCGACCAGAACAGAGTGTCCTCCGCAGAACTAAAAATCCGTAAAACCGGCCAAGAGCATTGTGCGGTTAAATGAAGAGCCATCAATCAGTCTACGTAACTTCTGCGCATAAAAAAGCGGTCCTACAGACCGCTTTACATTCAATTTAGTTTTTAACGCAACGACTAGAACGGTAATGGCAAAGGTTCTTTGTTTAACAGCGCGATGCCGTTTTCCAAGGAAAACTCCATCCGGTATTGTGTGTCATCATTTACCATGACGCCAGATGTTAGCAGTGTTAACAATGGCTCATGCAATACTGGAACATCCGCCAACCCCTGATCAAACTGTAAATTAGCGTTGGCTTTCACATTGGCGAACAAACCCATCAAGCTGAACAGGTTACTCACATCGGCAACGTCGTTTTCTGGAATAACCAAGGCAGCGCCAAAAGCGATATTCTGATCATCAACAGTGGCCACCCAATCGTTCATTTCAATGACGAAACCATTGCGTAATAAAGTACTGGCCTGCCCCATGAGCACATCGCTCGGAACACCGGACACCTGCATCTCGTTAAGACCATCCACTAACTTTTTGTAATTAGAGGCTTCAATACCTGAAATAGAGATCGATGTATTAACGTTTTTGACGTTGAGGCTATTGTCATCATCCTCGTAATTAAAGCCTTCCAGTGCCGCCGTGAATAATCCGGAGAAATGATCGTCAGCTAACTCTCCTGATGATACGAAAGAGAATGGCGCCATCGTAAAACGTTGATTTTGCCACTCACTGGTCTGCACAAATTCCATACCTTCACCGGATAACATTTGCTTACCCAGAAAAACGCTGTTGTTGTACAGTTCGCCAACCGCCGAAACTTGTACCGGTTTTACAAGCACAGAGCTTTCCTGCAGATCATTATTCACCATTGACATTCCAGCCCATGAACCGTTTATGGTCAGGTCTCCGGTCAAGTTCCCCGTCACCACCAGCTCGAAAGGTGACAATGCGAACGATCCTTCCGACAAAGATTCATTCACACTCTTGGATTGGAAGGTCGATTGATAGTTACCAGAAAATGATACGTTTGTGGTTCCGGTAACGAACGGTTGATCAACAAAGTATTGAGTCAGCAGTTGATTGATCTCGTCATTACTGTCCATTTTTGCAAAGCCATCGTCCATCAGGATGATGTGCTGGATGCTGGTACCCCAGGGTCTTTTTTCAATGGCATTCTCGATGAAGACTTTGAATTGCGACTCACCATCGTCCATGGCCAACACCAGATTCAGCTGCCGGTGCAACAAGCTGTTGTCGTCCTGCAATACCGTCATGGTCATTGGTTGCGACACGGTTTGCTCTACTTGTGCAACCATGTTATCGATTTGCCTATCGGTGAAGATCAACGAACCAGCACCTAAAGCAACCACGGCGATCCCAGCCACACCGGCGCCAATTAACAATTTTTTCATGTTTTGTCCTTGTTTTTTAAAATAATCCCGACGGTTGTACCGGCGGGTCAGATTTATGCGCTATATCGCGCTTGCAACGCATCAAAGACCGCACGAATACCCATAGCTTCACCCCCTTTTGGTCGACCGGGACGATCACGATCGTTCCAGGCTCCAACATCAAAGTGCACCCACTGGCTCTCGGTCACGAATTTCTGCAGATACAAGGCTGCGGTGATCGAACCGCCGAAGGGCGTCGGTGAACAATTCACCAGATCACTGATGGAGCCTTCCATGTAACTTGCATAGTCCTGGTACAACGGCAACTGCCACACTGCATCTTCACGCAACGCGCCAGCCCGTACCAATAACTGTGCAAAATTGTCATCGGTACTGTAAAAGCCAGGTAATTCTAACCCCAATGCAATACGCGCTGCGCCGGTCAATGTCGCAAAATCGATAATCAAATCCGGTTTTTCGTCATCGGCCTGAGCCAGCGCATCGCATAATACCAGACGGCCTTCCGCGTCTGTGTTATCAATTTCGACCGTCAGTCCCTTGCGGGTGGTTACAACGTCGCCAGGGCGGAACGCATTTCCGCTTACTGCGTTTTCAACGGCTGGAATGAGCACTTTCAATCGAACAGGCAGCTTGGCAGCCATAATCATCCGCGCAAGACCTAAAACATGCGCGGCCCCCCCCATATCTTTCTTCATCAAGCGCATTCCGGCGGCGGGTTTTAGATCCAGACCACCACTATCGAAACACACCCCTTTACCAACCAAAGTGAGCTTAGGCGCACCTTCATCGCCCCAGGACAGTTCAATTAACCGGGGTTCGTGATCTGACGCGCGGCCCACCATATGAATGGTTGGGTAATTTTTCGCCAAAAGATCATCGCCTACGATTTCAGTAAAATCGCCGCCGAATTCTGCCGCCAGCGTTTGCGCAGACTTTGCAAGATGCTCGGGCATCATGTCACCGGCCGGAGTATTAACCAAATCACGCGTTAAACTCACACCCTCCGCAAGGACTTTGACGGTCTGAACAGCCGATTCATCACTTATATACAGAGTGCCGAAATCTTTTCCACTGCTGTAACGGGTGAATTGATATTGCCCGAGAACCCAACCCAGACCTGCATTAACCTGAGCCTCAGCAGTACCCGTAAAGTGATAGGCACGAGCCGGTAACTCACGGGCAGCTGTCGCGAGGGCCCACACGGAGTTGACGTCTTGCGCCACAACAACAACGCTATCCAGATTACCGTCATTTTTGGGTACTAAGGCATGGCCTTTGCCCTCGAATCCGCTGTGTTTCAGCCAATTACACACGAATTCGGTCTGTTGACCAAACCAGTTTGGATAGTCCGCTTCAGACACCAGGTGAATGGGTAACCCTTCGTTACCCTTTACCAAATTCAACATAGAAAGATCCTTATTTATAGTTAACCGACAGTCTAGTGATTTCACGCTCGGGGTCTAGCCCGATCAAACAATTGCCGTTCAACTCGCGTTACATTCTATAGGCAAAAACTTGAAGCCAGCACTGGGTGACATTGCGGGAAACCGCTAATTAAACTGCGACAGCAGGACAAAACTGACCATCCCCACAATAACAGTGGCCAACATTGGCGCACGAAAAACACCCATCACCACACAGACCAGCGCGGCAATGAGTTCGGGCGCCAATAGAGACGCCTGATTGACGACGGGGTTTAATATTGGTTCAGCGACCAACGCGGCCAATACAGCCGCCGGAATACAATTCAGAAAATTAAGCATTCCTGGTGATAAGTTCAAATTTGGCAACACAAAAGGAACGGCCCGCACGCCCCAAGTGACAGCCATCATTCCCAGAATAAGCATGATGCTAGACATCTTTTTTATCTTCCAGAAAGTGCAACTGTGATGAGATAAAGGCTGCGGCAACGACTGAAAAAACGATTCCGGTTTTATGCGGCCATGAGCGGGTCAGCCAGGCGAGAATAAAACCGATCACCGCGCTGACAATATTTTTGCGATGCTTACACATGGGCAGCAACATAGCGATAAACGCCGTAACCATGGCAAACTCCAAACCCAGCTGATCAATACCTTCCAGTGTACTCCCTGCCCATAAACCAACCCAGGTACATACCTGCCAGTTGAGATACATGAATATCGCAGACCCTAGGTAATACGGAACGATATGCTCATCAGCCAGCTGTCGTTGAAAGCGTTGGTTAAAAATCACGAAAGTTTCGTCAGTCAGAAAAAAACTGAGTGCGAGTTTTTTCGTACGGGGGAGATGTCGAAACGGTATCAACATTGCCAGCGCGTATAACAGGTGCCTTAGATTCACAATGAACGTAGTCACGACAATCAACAGTACGGGGGTACCTGCCGCCAGTAAGCCGATCGCAACGTATTGCGCAGAACCGGCAAAAACCAGCGCGGAAAACCCGATCGCGACCCAGCTGGCTATACCATTCGCTGGCGCCAACACACCGAATAAAATTCCGAAAGGAATAGCAGCCAGAACCATTGGGAGAGTATCCAGCGCGCCCTGAAACATCACTTTGGTTTGGGTCATGATGAGAAATGCTCACGTTTAGCACGTAATGTGGCTTTCCAGTCCGCTATGGCTTCTGTTTCGGGAGGGCTTTCAACCTGATAACCGAATCTGGAGAACGCTTCCTTCATGCTGATCACACTGGATTGATAAACAATCGCCATCCGCGCGTGAGCAACCGCAAAGAGCTTCCCTCGACAATAGAATCGCTGCTCAAAATATGCATACTTTTCGTCCCAGCATTTCAGTTCAATCTCAAGTTCTACTTTACTGAACGGCCTAAATTCCCGAATGTAGGTTATCTCCTGTGCATTGAGAACGGCTCGATAACCGGTCATAACAAAACGGGACAGTAATTTATTATTAGCCAACCAACGCAGACGCCCAAAATCACCAAATGAAAAATATCGGGCCGCGGTAAGATGAATATTAACGTCAATATCGTGCAGCCAAACCCTGAAGGTCAGTCGGATCGGTTTAAAAGGAGCAAATTCGCGCCGAATGAACGGCAGCGTGATCAGAAATAAAAGAAAACGACCAAAAAGGTTCATAGCGCCGCCACCGGGTAAATGACCTGATCGTTATACCCTGTGATCACCGGTATCAGTCCCGCCCATTTTTTATCCAACTCAGGATCCGACGTATCCACCAGTAAGGGTCGACCAGCTAATGATTTTAGTTTTGCTTTGGTGCCAATCAGCCATAGCTGTGATTTTTCAATGTTGCGCAGGACGGCCGGGCTGATTTGAGCATTGCCTCGACCGAGTATGTGCCCCTGACCACCAATGATGCTGAGAATAAAACAAACCGGGTATTGCTTTTGAATGTCCAGGATATCCTGTTCGGTACAATCTTGCTTGATCACCTGGCCATTGAGGTAGGCATCTATTCCTAGGAGGGTATTGGGTGCATTCAAATGCTCCATCAAGGTAGCTGTCGTTTTACCGCTGCCGACTAAATACACTGTTTCGCGGTCAAGGTTTTCAACCAACCAATCGGCAATGTCACTTAAGACCAGGGCTTCATTTTCAATTCCGCCAACTTTAACGTGCTGCATGAATTCGCCTGAAACCGGCACACTCATGTCACCGAAATGCTTAGAAACCACGCGATTTTCACGGAAAGCGGATTCATCAATATCCCGCACTTCTTCTTCGTGTAATTCGGTGATATCGCCATTCATCAGACCGGCCAGCACCTCGCCAGCCGCGTGCGGTGTCACGGCGAAAACACCCGAATGAATTTTTACACCTGCCGGGATACCCAGCACCGGCAGTCGACCACCAACGACGTCGCAGATATTCCGCGCCGTTCCGTCTCCACCGGCAAATACCAGCAAATCAATGTTCTGGGAAACCAACCATGTCACGGTATGGATTGTATCGATAGCTTCCGTCTGATCAGGCAGTGTGACGGGTTGTACGGTCATTTGATCCGCCACTACCCCGCTCGACTGCAGCGCCTGCTCGCCCATATCTGCCGGTCCACAATACCAATGCACTTGATCGGCAACGTGCACGCTTTGTTTGAACGCCTGTAACATGAGCATGGTTTTATCGTTAGCGTGTTGTACGGCGCCTTTTGCAACCGCAAGAGCTCGAATCTCTGGGCCGTCACTCCCCTTGAGGGCGACCGTGCCGCCTACGCCTGCCCATGGATTCACTACCAAACCAACTTTCATTCGACCACTCAATTTACCCTGTTCAGCGGGCAGGATACTGCTTCCAGCAATCGCTGGAAACACCTTCCAGAATAGAATCGACCACAGGCTCAATTTCATCCAGATGGTGAGTGACCATGACGACCGTCGTGCCTTGTTGTTTTTGCATTTCCGATACCCATTCGAGCCCTTCCTGACGCAACATAGGATCCAAAGATGAAAAGGGCTCATCCAACAGCAACACAGGCTTATTTTGCAAAAAAACACGGGCCAGTGCGACACGCTGTTGTTGACCACCAGACAAGCGCATGGCTTTTTCAGCGAGAATAGATTGGATCTGAAAGCGCTCTGCAGCCAACCATAGTTGCTCCCGTTGTTCGCCATTCAGTTTGGCTCCTGGGTGCAGCCCAAGCGCTAGATTTTTTTCAACGGACAGATGCTCAAACAAATTGTCTTTTTGAAACAACACGCCGAACGGCCGTTCGTAGACTTTCAAACCAGAAAGATCGTGCCCTGCCCATTGCACGGAGCCGGACTCAATCGGCTGGAACCCTAGCAATACATTCAACAACGTGCTTTTACCGACTCCGCTCCCTCCGGTTACCGCCAGAAATGCGCCTTCGGGCACTCGAAAGGACCATTCAAACCGGTGTGTTGCCAACTGACAACGTACCGAATTAACCTTCAACATCCACCACACCAGTCATTTTTCATTATTCGTTTTTATGGGTAACGCTTAAAACCAATACTCATCACAATTGCCAGCAGCATCTACTCTCAATGTCGACGCAATGTTCGGTCACCAAACCATTCGGCAATCAGCAGAAAAATCACACACATCAACAGCAACAATAACGTTAACTGAGAAGCCAACACCATTTGGTAACTGCCCATCGCCTGATAAATCAGAATGGGCAAGGTGACAAACTGCGCAGAACCAATCAAGGCAGCAACACCCAAATCACCGACGGACAAAACCATTGCCAACATCAAGGACCATGGCAACAAATGCGCAGCGGCGGGTAAATAAACATACCGGACCTTTGACCAATCGCTCATAGCCAACGTATCCGCTAGCCGCGAGTAACTCTCACGGTAAGCCTGCACACGACTGGTTAAAGGCCCTAAAACAATTGGCATTGCCATCAAACCATTCAGCCAGATGATCAACGGAATCGTCGCCTTAAACGCTATATTCAGTTTCAACGCGAAGAGAAAAAGCCCCGTACTGATCACCATGACCGGTAGTACCATGAGTCCAAAATCAAGAAAACGCAATAAACGATGTTGCGAAGTATCCAGGCTCCGCAGTGTTGCTAATAGAGTAGCAAATAAGCCACTGCCCAATGCCAGTAACAGGCTCGTGATAATACCCCGCCATAGACGCTCAGACCCGGTAAAAGGCGCGGAAAAAGCGTGTGCCAATAACGTCAGCAAGGGGTACACCAAAACAACGACAAGCGTCGCAATGGCGAGAAACTGCATTTTCGTTGGCACGGTTGCTCTTTGAGCCTGTGCGCGGTTAATTTCCATGCCAAAATGTTCTCTGCGTCCCAGCAGCAACATGATAGACATCGCTAAAATGCCATGAACCGCAGCGTAAATTGCACCAGCCTTGGGATCGAAATCAAACTTCAAGGCCTGAAATATGGCCACTTCCAGATTCGTGTTCGCTGGACCACCGCCAAGCGACAACACCACGGTGAAGCTGCTGAAACACAGAAGAAATACAAGAACAAAAACGGGCCGAAGAGCAGATACCAAAACCGGACGCTTTATCCACCAGAAGCTTCGCCAAGTCGACAGATGCAACGTTTGTGCAACGTTCAAGTGAGTCTGTGAGACAAAAGACAAACGTTGCCAGAAAATGCGAACCGCATAAGGGACATTCAAGTAAAGGTGGGCCAACAGGATGCCTTGTAAACTGAAGACATCAATAAAATCGGAGTATGCGGTGACGACGCCAAGAATGACCGTCAATACCGGCATGATGAAAAACAAGTTCAACAAACCTTTCAACAGCCATTGCCCGGTAAAGGGTTTGCTGGCATAGACAACAGCAAAAGGTATCGCAAGGATGACCGAGAACAAGGCCGACAAGAAGGCTTGCCAGATTGAAAACTGAACTATTTTCAGAAACCAAGCATCAAAATAGTCGGACCAGGGATAACCATAGCCAGGATGCAAATACAAACCGACTCCGGCTAACGCCAGAGTCAGAAGGATCGTAAAGGTGGTTAGCTTCGACAGCCAGACCACTTACTTACTGGCTCGCTGCATTTCGCCATTCTTTAATCCAGTCTCTGCGCTGAGCAGCGACGTCCTCGCTACGGAAGTACAATGTTTCAGGCGCAATGAGCTGACCAAAGGCTTCCGGTTTTTCTGCACCAGGAAGTACTGGCCACATCCAATTCGTCCCAGCAAAAACATCCTGCGCTTCCTGACTTACCAGAAAACCCAGAAAAGAACGCGCCAGCGTCAGATTCTCTGACGAGGCCAACGCCGCTGCGACCTCGATCTGAACGTAGTGGCCTTCAGAAAACTCCGCCGCTTTATATTTATCAGTGTCTTCCCAAGTTAAATGATAAGCTGGTGATGTGGCGTAGCTAAGCACCATATCACTCTTGCCTTCCTGAAACAGAGCGTATGCTTCGCTCCAACCGGGTGTCACAGTGACCGTTTTCTTCTGCAATTTCGTCCAAGCATCGCCCGAATTCGCGCCGTACACAGATTTAATCCACAACATTAACCCTTGCCCGACCGTGCTAACCCTAGGGTCTTGATAAATAATGCTAACGTCGGACGTTTCAACTAACTCACGCAATGATGAAGGGACTTGCGAAACTCGAGTGTCGTCATAAACAAAGGCGAAATGACCGTAGTCGTAAGGCACAAAATAGCGATCTTTCCAGCTGTATGGCAAAGACAGCCCAGAAAGAGATAGGCCGTGCTCAGCCAAAAGATTCAACTGTGTTGCTTCTGCGACCAGACCGTCATCTAGCCCCAGAATGATATCGGCTTCTGTCTGACTGCCTTCCAAGCGCAGCCGGTTAAGTAACGCAACGCCGTCTTCCAACCCGACAAACCGAACATCACATTCGCAAACAGCTTCGAACTTTTCTTCCAGTACCGGCCCAGGGCCCCACTCACTGGTAAAAGATTCGTAGGTATAGATGGTCAAATCATCGGCATTGGCGACACCAATAAAGCCAGCCAAAAGAATGCATTTAAACCGCAAAGAAGTCATAGTAGTTTCCTGTATCAACATAAATTGATACCGGCGCATCGAAACGATGTAGAGGGAGGTTGTGATCAACCAACACAAAGATTGCTTTGCTCCCTACGCCAGTACAAACTGGTTCAGGTTCAACGAGTTTTTCTCAGCCACTTCAATTTACGAATTGGCACCCCGGCAAGAACGCGCCTAGTTTAATGACTTTTATGAGTAGTACAACGCAGAAAATGAAATTACATCAGGCATTAGCCCAACTCCGCCCATTAATCGGCTCTAACGTCGCAGTACGGCGAACTCCCAATGCGTTAACAAACACCTGTTACCAGTTAGACAATGGTAAGCACCGCTACTCGCTACGCCTAAATAATTCGCAAGCGTTCGATCTGGGCATCAGCCGGATGCGTGAAACCGTGATTCTCACTCATGTGTCCGCTGAGCCTTGGGCTGTGGAGGTGGTCGATATTAACGAGCATTGGCTACTGACCAAATGGATTCAAGGGACTACATTTAGACCCAATTCAAAGAAAGAAATCGAGCAATTGGCCAAGCTGGTTAAGCATGTTCATTCCTGTCAGATCCAGCCAAACGACACTGCACCACCTTTAAATGTCTGCGAGCAAATTGAGCATTTACTCACTCATTGCCATATTGAAAACAACGTGATCCTGGCGTTAATAAAAGATCGTTGTCTACGCTATAAATTTCCAGAGCAATTAACGCTTTGTTTTCACGATTGGCACCCTGGCAATCTGATCCAGGAAACAGAAAATCTGATATTAATTGACTGGGAATATGCAGCTTCAGGAGACCCTGTCGTCGACATTGCCTGCCTGATGTCGGGTTTTCAACTAGATGAGCCACTGCGCCGATATTTACAAGATTCGCTGCAAGTTTCTGACGATCACCTCGAATCAGCACTATGCTTAACCGAACTTATGTCTATTCTTTGGTATCAGGTTCGATTTCCGGACCACTCACGCATGAACGACTTGTTGGCGTGGCAACAATCTTGGCAAAACAGATAACAGGTTAAAAATGTGTGGATTTATCTACAACGTTAATGATTTTCCGTTACTCGAACCTTTGCTCGACATCGCGGGCTACGATGAACAAGAGATCAGAGACATTATTCGACAACAATACCTCCGTCCAACAGATACGGTCATTAATATGGTCCCCAGTCGCACGGGACCCAGACTACTGGGGTCAACGTGGTGGCTGGCAACTCACCCTGATGGCAGCGTGAACACCCGCTATTCCACGTTTAACTCCAAAGCAGGCAAGCTCACCAGCTCGCCATTGCACACTCAGAAACCGCGCAGTATCCGTTCAATCATTCCGGCCAGTGGATTCTGTGAATGGCAACCCATTTTTAAGGGAGATCATCTCTATACCGATATTTTAGGAGACAGCCAACCAGCCCAGCTACCACCGATTGCTCGCAAACAACAGTGCCTGATACAACAGACTGATACATCACTTATGTTGTTGGCCAGTGTTTCCAAACTTCGTTTGGATAAAGAAGGGCTCCCCAGAGTAAATACGTCAGTGATTACTCTGCCGCCGCACCGCGAATTTTTAGACATTCACCATAAGTCATTTCCGTTGATTCTGAATTTGTCTGAGATCGAACAATGGTTAGACCCGACAATTCCGACGTCCGAATTTAATGAATTGTTGCATCAAACAACTTTTCGACAGGATTTCACGGTGACGGTAGTGAATGAAAAGTGTGAGCCGGTCTCGGACAACATTGTGCAATTCAAAGCTAGGAAACCATCATAAAGTGTCAACGGTAGCCCATAAAATCACTTACAATGTCGATCATCAAAAACCATCGGAGTTGCCATGCACAATGTATTACTTGCCGCTCATATCATAGCAATCTGCGTTGCGTTGGGAGGACGGATTCTTTTTATTCCGTTGTTCAGTCAACGAGCGGAAAAAGGATTCAATGAACGACTAGACGAACTTCAAGAGATACTGACACTCTCCCGGATTGCCGATCTGGGTTTAGCGCTGGCTATCGCATTAGGCATTGCTCTGTTCCTGATGCAGGGAGTTCCGCTGAACGAGACGACTTGGTCCTTCAAACTGAAATTGGTCACCGCGGTCCTTTTGCTAACTAACATCGGTGCGTTTCATGTGGCGCAAATGAGAGTGATCAACCACTATGATTCACAGATGGTGCCTGCACTAAAAAGACTGAATACGCTTGCAGTGGTTTTGATGTGCTGTATGGTGTTATTCGCGACATTTTCAATTTGACAATGAAAGCCTATGAATGAATCACCTTTAACAAGAACGCTGGTTATTGCTGCCTCGGTTATCATTATTCTCGCCGGGTTAAAAGTGGCACAACCTATTGTTGTGCCTGTTTTAGTAGCCTTTTTCCTCGCCGTACTAACTTCGCCGGCGATTTCATTTTTGGTTCGTTTCAAAATTCCAGCGGGTATCGCTATTGCAATTGTCGTTATCAGTCTCTTCGGTTTTTTCTACGCACTCGGTACACTGGTTGCCACGTCAACCGACCAGTTTATTGAGCGGCTCCCGGACTACCAAAACAGAATTCAGAGCTGGTTAGTGACGATACAGAATAATGCGCCTTGGTTGGTAGATGATGCCAAAGAGCGAATTGCCAACTTACAACCTACTCAAAGTGCCCTTTCGCTTCTGGGATCGTTATTTTCCGGTCTGGGAAGCGTACTTACCGCGATGGTTTTAGTCGTGTTTACATTAATATTTGCACTGCTTGAGGGCCAGAATGCGACAAAAAAGGCACGTATTGCACTCGATGACAACACGATTCAATACATCAAACGATTTTCCAAACTGGTGCAACGCTATCTATTGGTTAAATCGCTGATCAGTCTCGCGACTGGTTTCCTTGTTGGCCTGATGCTTTGGATCATAGATGTCGACTACCCCTTTTTGTGGGGAACATTTGCGTTCCTAATGAACTACATTCCGAACATAGGCTCACTATTAGCCGCAATTCCCCCTGTCATTTTAGCCAGTATTCAGCACGCGTTTCCCGGTTTTCTCATTACCGGTTCGGGTTTTATTGCGATAAATATGATTGTCGGTAATCTGATCGAACCGAGAATGATGGGGAAATCCCTGGATATATCCCCTTTAGTAGTGTTTTTGTCTTTGATTTTCTGGGGTTGGATATTTGGACCCATTGGTATGTTGTTATCAATACCGCTCACCGTCGTCGTTAAAATCGGACTAGAGGTTTACCCAAAAACGAAATGGCTCGCTCAGATCATCAGTCAATAAATCCAAGAATTGCTTATATTATTCGGCATTTTGAAGCACAGGCAGATAAAAGCAAAGTTGAACAGTTTCAGCATTATTTAAAAACTGATCAACCCATGTTTGGTGTCAATGCCGGTCCGCGAAAGGAAATTCTTAAAGAGTCATTACGTGAATTCCCTATACAGGAGTTTGATGAGTTTTACGCTTTTACAAATTTACTATGGCAGAGTCCTTACCGTGAATGTCAGTATTGTGCGATAGACACAGCGGTCAAATTTAAGAAATTTCATTCTATGCAAGCATGGCCACTTTTTGAGCATATGGCATTAACCGCAAAGTGGTGGGACCTAACTGATGGTGTTGCAGTAAACTTAATTGGAAGTTTACTGCTAACGAACCGATCTGTTCAGGATACACTAGACCAATGGATGCGCGATCCAGATCTTTGGGTCAGACGCACTTCGCTTTTAGCCCATCTAAAACACAAGCGACAGACCGATACGAAATGCCTGTCCCGAACAATACTAACGCTGACGATGGATAAGCAATTTTTTATCCAGAAAGCGATAGGCTGGTCTTTAAGAGAATACTCAAAGACCGATGCCAACTGGGTACTGCAGTTTATCGATGAACATGGTGACTCACTCAGCAATCTGGCGTTAAGAGAAGGCTTGAAATTCCTCAACAAAACCTGAAGTCAAAGTTTCCCACCTATACTTCAGGCACATTTGAGATCAACAAGACCTGGCTTACAAGCTCAGTACCACGGTCACATTACATTTTCCCGGCAAAAACTTTCTCGCAGGCATAAAAAAC
>NZ_JADPQG010000010.1 GCF_015687175.1 Reinekea sp. G2M2-21
ACTAACTCCTCAAGTATGCGTTTAATCGTGTTTCGTTTACCCGCAGGACGGCTGCGTGGGTAAAACAAACACGACTCGAATCAGCCCGAACATCGGGTTACCGCTGCGCGGAGGTTCCGCACAACGAATTGACTCGCTGCGTTTCCCAAGCACCCGCCACCGAGCAGCGGGTGCCCTGTTGCGACGCTACTTCGCGTACAGGTTTTCGAAGACCTTCAGTTTAGTTCCTGTTGCATAGAACACAGGACGCACATAAGGGTTTTCTGCCGTTGGGAACCCATCAACACGAGTGGTGTTGTACTGGAACCAGGTGGCGTTAGACATAACTTCAATGAACGGCAGATTTTCAGCGGTGAAAATCATCAGCTCGTCGAGGATTTCTGTGCGGCGCTGTTCGTCATCGATACGACCATACTCATCCACCAGCTTGCCGAGTTTTTCAGACGCCATGCCGTGACCGGCGTGCCAGATCTGACCCACACGGGCTGGGTGGTAGTATTCACGGTAACCTTGAATCGGGTTGATGCCGTTGGTGGCTGACCAGTTGAAGGAAACATCGTAGGTGCCGTCTTTCAACGCAGAGTCATACGCAGACCATTCCACGGAATGGGTTGACGCTTTGATGCCGATTTCCGCCAAGTATTCGGTGGTCATCTGCACCGCTTGTACCACGTCGGTCCAGCCGTTCACGATGTCAATCTTGAAATCGATCTTAGAGCCATCTGGGTTTTCCAGGTAGCCGTCACCGTCGACATCTTTATAGCCAGCTTTCTTGAGGATTTTCTTCGCTTCTTTTGGATCGTACTTCGCTAAGTGCGCATACTTTTTGTTGATCTTGTCGTTGAAGTAGGGTTTGAAGTACTGGCCGATACCCACAACCGTATTCTCTGCGGTGGCGTAACCGTACGTCGCCAAGTCAACGATGGTGTCGCGGTCGATCGCCATGGAGAAGGCTTTACGGAAGTTGACGTCGCTGAACGGTTGCTTGCGCGTGTTCAGATACAGGTTCCAGGCGTCGTTCGCTGGGTACCAGTAACCGTGGGTGTCTGGGCTGGGTGCGACATAAGTTTTGTCGATATCGGCCACGAAGTTAGAACCCCAGTCGATCTCATCCGCCATCAACGCCGGCTGAATCTGAGAGTTGTCGGAGTACTGACGAAACTTAATGCAGTCCAGATACGGCAGACCTTCAGCAGCCTTGTAGTAGTTCGGGTTACGGCAGATTTCGACCTGGTTACTGCGCATGGTTTTAACTTCGGTAATCGGTCCGGAACCCACCGGGTTGGTGTTAGCGAACGTGATAATGTCTTTCACTTTTGAAAACACATGTTCAGGCACAATCATCACTTCAGACAGGTACCAGTCGACGGTGGTGTTCGCTTCACTGAAGTTCAGTTTTACTGTGTGACTGCCCACTTTCTCGACGCTCTTGATAACACCGTTGGACCATTGACCGGTCGAATCCAGTTCTGCGTTACCATTGCCCAGGTTGAGGGTGTAGGCCAAGTCATCCGCATCGATGGCCTCACCGTCAGACCAGGTTAAGCCTTTCTTCAAGACAATGGTCATTGATTTTTTATCATCGCCATAGCTGAAGCTTTCGGCCAGGCGCCAGTCAATATTGCCCTGCATGGTGTTCACAAACCACAGAGGTTCGTACATGGTGCCACGCACAAGGTCGAGCTGAACTGTATTCAGCGGATTGAAATCTTCAATAAAGGTTTGGGTGATAATAGGTACTGTTAACGTCCCCCCCTGTTCGTGTTTTGCAGCAGCTTGTGCTTGCATCGCTACGCCGGATGCGAGGGCTGTCATGGCGATGACGCTGGTTAGTTTCTTCATATATACCTCTGTTGTTTTTATAGTTTCTATGAATAGTCCTGACGGACATTTGGATCGAGCCCTGTCCGCAAGGTTCGATCTGTGTTTCCGATAGCATCCATGCGAACTCGAATGCTATCGATAACATTTTTTGAAAATTTTAGTTAGTCTCCAACCGGTAGTTCCACACCTGAAGCTCACCGTTGAGATACAGCAGATCGCCGTGGCTGTCGGCTTGTACTGAGCGCCCTGCCCACGTCAGCGCTGGCGCCACTTCGGAACGATCGTAATCGTTTATCCCTTTGATAAACGCACCGTCGATGCGCGAACCGTCCAACACAATCATGGCGCAACCTTTCGCCGGTAAATGCACCTGCAATGGCTGACCTTTTACCATGACGGTGTGGGTCATGCTGACTGAGGTAAACGACAACACATACAGTAATTGCTTGCCGTTGTGTTGGTACTGAAACAGGTAAGCGCTGTCACAGATCACCGAAGGTTCTGGTAGTAACGACTGCATCAACTGATTAAAACTGTTGGAAATTCCGCCGATCTCGAACGGGTTTTCCGGGGTATAGATAAGCTGCCCCAACCCCATGTGCGTGCGCGACATCCGTTGCCGATCGGTGATGCGATCCGCCAAGACGGTGCACGGTTGCATCCACTGATCAACGGTTGGCAGTTCACCCAACCAAACCAGTTGACCACCCAGCTCCACATATTCGATCAGCTTTTTCTGCACCGCGTCGGCCATAAAGAAACCGCCAACGACGGTCAGATTTTGGTGCGCTAATAACGCCTCAACCGGATCTGTTTCGATATTGGCGATAGTGAAATCGCGGTTCGCTGCCAACTGCGATTGCATATAGGCTTCTAACGCTTTGAAGCCACTGCGCAAGGGTTTTTCGCCAAGCTTGTTGTAGTCACTGGCTTCCTGGGAGTAACAGGCCACGTAACTGTACGGCAAATAAAGACCAAAGGCGGGCTGACGATCGGCTTTACCCAACAGTGCCAACTGCTGATAGGTTTGCAGAAACGCATTCAGGCGGGTTAATAGCGCAGACTTCGCTGTTTGTTCACCGTTCTCGGTAATTGGCGAGCAATCGGGGTAAGGCTTCTGCTGCATGGTGTCGATGCCATCATCCCATTGATCCGTCGACACACCGGTGTACACATTGAACCCGGTAGCGCCAAGCGCCATCGCCAAGACCGTTTGGTAAAACGGAATGTGGTGATAGCGGTAACGCCAATCGTACAGTTTGGAGAAGCCCCAGTTTTCTTCGAGGTTAATGCCGCGCGCACGCTTCACCAACAACAGGTAACGTAAAAACGCGGTTTCATCATGACTGACCACACCGATCCAATTGGTGAAACCGTAATGAATGGGCATGGTCTCTGGCACAACCCGGGTTAGCCAAAAATCGTACCCTCGCGTGTCCGCCAACGGAGGGTTAATGTTGTACAGATGCGGCACCTGCTTCGCCAGCGTGTCACTGAAGCGTTGATAAAGTTCGCCTTGGTGCACGTTCTGATTTTCGGACCACAGCATGAGCGGAATGAGATCACGCTTGTCGTCAACCTTGTCGAAGGTTAAGTCACGCGGCAGTGGCAGCTCAGAAAAATCCGACCAATTCTGCCCAAAAATATCGTTCAGCGCGGACGTTGAGCCAAACTTCTCCTGCAGTTTTTCCTGATAGAAGTGCAGACTGCTGGCGGAAAAATCGTAACTGACCGGGGAATGTTGCCCATCGGAATACATGCCTTCATTCAGTACCTGCAAGGCAATGATTGGACCGGCGGGATACAAAAGCGGCTCCACCACCTCGCGATTTACCGCGCGGAACCAATGCTCGCTCAAATCGCGAAATGTTGGGTTCATCGGCGCGGGCAGTGGGTTATGCCATACCACAGCCTCGCCTTGAGCATTACACCAGGCTTCACCGATGACATCGGCATTGACATTGTCAGGTAACCCACCGAAATCTGTTTCGGCGTGAATAAATGGCCCCGGTTTCACCACGGCATACAGACCCAACTCATGCACGAGCTGCAGAAACAGAATGACATTTTTATTGGGCCGAACCTCTCCGGTAAAATCGTATTGTTTTTCACCGGTTTGATGATGTCGCCAGGGAACATAAAAGGTAATGACATTACAGCCCATGGCTTTTAATGACAGGATACGATCGCGCCAGTTATCAACGTGGTCACGATAGTAGGGATAGTCGGCAGACAGAAACATCATCGGGTTACCGTCGATGTAAAACACGCCGTTTTCAATGGTGCAGTTTGCCTGCTGACTCATACGCTGAAACTCCAAACTTTAGGATTCTGTTGTTGATATTTTTGTTATCGATAACAAACCATCACAAAAATTTTTATTTTTTGGCGGTGCTGTCCCGAACGATTAACTCCGTGGGAATTAACTCTTGCACTGCCTGATAATTCTGTTGTTTTTGCTTAATCCGCTGGACCAACAATTGCGCCAAACGTCGACCAATCTCAAACACCGGTTGTTTCACCGTAGTCAGTCGTGGGTCGGCCATCATATCGACACCAACACCGTCGAAACCAACAACGGACAACTGATTGGGCACACTGATATTCAACTCTTTCGCGGCCTGAGTTACCCCCAATGCGACGATGTCTGACGCACAAACAATACCGGTGACATTCGTGGTACGCAGTACACGCAGCGCTCTGGCTTTGGAGGTGACGGAATCATTTTCCATGTCTGTCACCACCCACTCGGGCTTCACCTGGATACCTGCTTCGGCCATCGCTTTGCGGTAGCCGTCTTCACGTTCTTTTACGTAGGGTTCGTCGGAGTCGTAGCGGAAAAAGGCAATCTCCAAGTGACCCAGATCGAGCAGATGTTTGGTCGCCGTATAAACGCCATTAACGTTATCCACATCGACCCAGTCTACATCGTCATAGCCCTTACCAAACAAAACCACTGGGGAGGGATATTCGCCCACTTTGAGATCCAACGCCTGGCCTTCCCGCAACCCCATGATGATCATCCCGTCGCACTTCAGGTGTGGAGCCATGTCGTGCAGAACCAACTGAGCAATGGTGTTTTCACTGAGTACATCACTGATGCCTGCAAACAAGGTCATAAAATAAGGATCCTGCGCGGTTTGCCGCTCAGACAGCACGATTTTCACCAGCCCGGTCGACTTGGCCACCAAGGCACGAGCCGCCTGGTTACGTTTGTAACCCAGCTTTTCGATAGCCTCTTCAATGCGTTTACGCGCTTTCGGGCTGACCTTATCCGGGTTATTCAGCACGCGCGAAACGGTCATTGCCGAGACTTCGGCCATTTTTGCAACGTCGTAGATTGTACTCATGCGGGCATCTTAATGTTATCGATAACAATTAACAAGATCTGAATCAATAAAGTTAATGGTTTTGGCAGACAAGCGCAAAGATTTCTCTTGCTTGCAGAACATAGGGTTCGCTCATCCTTTGATCTGATAGGACTGAGGTGATTTGAATTAATCAGCGTTGCCTTAAGCGTATTTGGTTAAAATTGTTTCGTGACTGAGTGTCAATGAAAGGTTTTTACTTCAAGGACTGAGCAGGCCTTCACCAGAAGTGAAGCGACGGAATGGTTATTTACGCAAATGTCGATATTCATTGTGATGGTCGATATGTTTTAGCGGTGATGATTCACGAGCGTGTTCATGGGTTGTAGTTTTCTTTCCAAGGGGCGATCCCCTTGAACCCCCTTTTGTCGCCCGCTTTGGTGCTCTTCCTTAATTGCCACTGACTTCGAACGGTCGCTTGAGCGTGCATCCTTGCACGCGCGGCGCTTACAAGGGCATCCATGCCCTTGAATCCGTTGCGAAGTGTCAATTTAGTCAGCCAAAGCAGATGCGACGGAATGGTTATTTACGCCGATGTCGGCAATGGGTTTCAATTGGTGAGTTTGAACTATTTATAAAAAGGAATCATAGATAACCATGGCTGTCGCGAAAGTAACGGTGCCGCTGCTTCAGCACCTTACAAACCGCTACACGCAACCATTCCCACCTCACCCTGCCAGCAAGTTACTTTCGATTAACGTGGCGAAATCGGCCATTTAATTGATATATCAACTATATTCCTGACTGCGATAGAGCTAACGTGCTGTCTTCAAAAACATTGACGTGAGGTTAAATAGCCATGCTGCTAATTACCGGTGCGACAGGCAATGTCGGCGGTTATGTGTGCGACTTACTTTGTCTACAGAACCAGCCTTTTCTTAAAGCCAGCTCCAGGAAAAGGGATGATCCACAAACGCGATGGTTGGATTTTCTGAAGCCCGAATCGTTTCACCATGCGCTGAAGGGCATCACGACCGTTTTCCTTGTACGCCCACCGGCTTTGGCCAACCCAGGGCGAGATATGCTGCCTTTTCTGACGGCTTGCCGCGATCAGGGTATCCAAAAAATCGTGTTTCTATCGTTGCAGGGGGCGGACACTATCGCTGTGACACCACACGCAAAAATCGAAAAGCGTATTGTCGAACTAGGTATACCGTTTGTTTTTCTGAGACCCAGTTTCTTTATGCAGAATCTCACCATGCAACAACGCGCAGACATTCGAGGCCATGACGAAATACTCGTCCCCGCCGGTCGCGGCCAGACAAATTTCATCGACGCGCGCGATATTGCGGAAAGCGCGGTCAAGTGCTTGACTGACTCAGCTCTGCGCAATCGGGCATTTACATTAACGGGTAACATCAGTTATACATACGATACGGTTGCCGAACTCCTGACGCAGGCACTGGGCAGGCCAATCCATTATCGAAAACCCGGTTTGTTACCTTATATTATTCGCACAAGGAAAAAGGGGCATCCGCTCGGCTACGCGGTGATAACGGGTTTGATTTTTACGATGGCACGCTTAGGCAAAGCCAGTGGAAATTCTCAAGACATGGTTCATTTGCTGGGCCGATCCCCTCGCACTCTGGAAGAGTTCATTAAGGAGCACGCACCGCTATGGAATCCAAACATGTGACTGATCTGACTTCTGTGTCGATCGCCAGGCTTTATAAAGCACTCAACCGGTCACTGGACCGTGAAATGCGCGCGCTGGGTTTGCGTGCCGGTCAGCACGCCACGCTTCTCGTACTCGCACAGGAAAGCTCGATGACATTGGCTAGGTTAGCCCGGCAACTGGACATCGACAAAGCCGCGGCAACACGGAGCATTCAATCATTGGAATTAAAAGATTTGGTTGCCGTTCGATACGGTGATACCAATCTAAAAAACCGGTATGTGAGTTTGACGCCGCACGGTCGCGCACTCATTGGGCAAATCAGCTCGGTACTGCTGCGAATTGAAGATCAACTTGAACAGATGATCCCTCAATCCCTGTACGCGGAATTAAAAGTCTACAATGGCATGGCGCAAAACGATGTGAACAATACGACAAAGACCAGCACTTTTACCGATTAACGATCGACACTAGGAGCCAACTATGGGCACCAGCACACCAGTTCACACCCATCAGCATGTCATTATCGGAGCCGGGATTATCGGATTAATGACCGCGTGGCATTTGCAGCAAGCGGGCAAAAAGGTGTTGCTTATTGACCGGGTACTGCCGGGAGACAGGAACCAAACCTCCTACGGGAACGCAGGCGTACTGTCTTTTGCCTCATTCCGCCCAATCGCGGAACCTGGCGCGTGGCAGCAGGGACTTCAGGGCTTACTCAAGCCAAATTCTGCGCTGAAAATCCGGTGGCGGTATTTACCCACCCTGTCACCCTGGTTGTGGGCATTCTTGAAGGAATCCCGTCGTGACAAAGCCGATGCGAATGCGTCGGCCATCTTAGCGCTGAATAATCATTCCAAAACCTGCTGGCAGTCCGCCCGCCAGACGCTGCAGCTATCCGATCTGGTGGAAGCCACCGGCTGGATAAAGTTGTTTGAATCCGATGCGGCATTCCAAGCGCAATTGAAACAGACACCATTACTCGACTCCGCCGGGCTTGGTTGGCAGGCCTTAACCGGACACGAGGTCCGCGATTTGGAACCAGAAATCGGCCCTGCAATCCAACACGGATTCTGGCAGAAGGACTCTCTGTTCTTGCGCCAACCACACCATGTTATCCAGCGGCTGGCTGAGGTGATCCGGGAACGAGGGGGTGAATTCCGGCAAGAAAACGTGCAGGCATTACAGAAAACACAAGAAGGTTTGACCATTCACATGCAGCACCAATCACTGGCGGCAACACAAGTGTCCCTGTGCGCAGGAGCGTTTTCGCAGCGCTTGCTGGCCACCGTGGGCGACAATGTTCCACTGGAAACGGAACGGGGTTACCACATCATGATGCCGGGTTGCGATACGCTTACGCGACCGATCATGCATGTTGAAAAACAGATTGTGGTGTCGCCCATGTTGGAAGGATTGCGTATGACCACCGGCGAAGAGTTGGCCGGGCTGGATGCGCCCGCTGATTATCGAATGATTCAGCGCAAGCACAAACTGTTAACGGCATTGCTGCCAAAGCTCGATCGCACCATAAAAACCCAATGGCTGGGTTTCCGGCCGTCACTGCCCGACTCCAAGCCCATCATCGGTCGGCACCCCAGAATACAAGGGTTAACCATGGCGTTTGGTCACGGCCATTTGGGGATGACGCAAAGCGCTGCCACCGGTGAGTTAATGAGCCAGATTATTCTGGGAATGGACACCGCAATCGATACAGAGCCCTTTTCATTTGCTCGATTCGGCAATACACGTCAGTAAATAACACCGGCTGAGGGGACAGAGTAAAAGCATTTCTCCTGCTAGGGCACCTCTGAATAATTGCTCTCTACCTCAGCGGGTGAAGAAATGCGCAAAATTCGAGGCAAGTTCTGCAGGCAATATTCATTATCTTGGCAAAGGACTTAACAACGAAATTTGCCATTTCAGCCCCGCCCTCCGGGTCCTTCAGATCGATGAGGGAGCTTTGTTGTGTGTTTTGAAAAGGACTCGCCATTCCCTGCAACACACGCCTCGCTCATCCTTCGATCTGATAGGACTGAGGTGATTCGTATTAATCAGAGTTGCCCTAGGTTTGTAAAAGGCGCACGAGGTAACCCAGCCCCGTGCACCTTTGCTTTCAAATCAACTTAGTCCGCAGAGCGAATACGGAACCAGTTGATGTTGAAACCACCGGCTTGTGCCGCAATGGCAATTTCAACCGGCCCTGCTGGCAACGTCACCGTATGCGATATCGTTTGCCAAGCTTGCCAGTTACCGGTATTTGGCACGTCAATTTGTCCAAAAACAGAATTGCCACCGCGCGCTTCCAATTGAATTTTGCCACCCGAATTAGGGCTGGCAACGCGGTACTCCACAATATAACTTCCGGTTTCTGGCACGTTCAGAACCGGGAAAATCATCCAGTCGAAGGTGTCGATCCAGCCAACATTCAAACCACCACCCACGTCCGATGTGTTTTCGGTTTGTACGCCCTGCATCAGCGTAAAACTCTCTGCTTCAATAAAGGCATCCAGCTTATTGCTTGAACCGCCATCACCGGTGTCACAGGTCATGCCGGTGAACTGGCCATCGTGCGAAATCTGAGCGGTGAACACCGCGGACGCACCTGGCGCCAGGCTTTGGGTATTACTGGCGGTCAATTGCTGACCACTGCCGGTAACGGTTGCGCCCCATGCATCGACCGCCCCCACTTGGCTGGACGACTTCAACACAACCTGCCAACCATTCACTGTGTGTTGCGAAATATTGGTGACCTTAACATCACGCACAATGGCTCCGTTGTTCCAGATGTCGAAACTCGCTATCGAACAACTCAGGGAAACCACCGGTGGAACGGTTGTAGTAATCACAGCATCCGCAAAATCATTGGCGCCCTGGTTATCCACCACTTCCAATTCGACGTTGAACTGGTCCGCTGTGTCGTATTCATGGGTGACTTGCACGCCACTGGCGGTTTGTCCATCACCGAAACGCCACAGGTATTGTGTGATTTCGCCATCGGCATCACGCGAGGCAGACGCATCAAAGGAGGCCGATAAATGATTGACCGAGACAGTAAACGAGGCTTCCGGTGGCAGGTTGATCACGTCACCTACGGAAAAGGGCACCGCCGTTGATACCGCTCGCTTGCCATCGTTATCGGTTACTTCGGCCACTAAACTGTAGGCACCATCAGCCAGAGAAGTCAGCTCTACAGAATAGGGCTCTGTGGTATCCGTCGCGACGCTGACACCGTTCAACGCAAAACTGACGGACTGCACAAAACCGTCAGCGTCCTGAGCCGATGCCGACGCCGTCACAACCTCGCCGGGCAGAAAGTTCTGCCCCGCAAACGGCGACGTTAACTCTACCGTCGGGTCGCCACTGTCTGCCTGTGCATAGTCATCATAGAACGCCAGCACCCAAGCTAATGCGCTGTTCCAGTTAATGGTGATTTCGTTGGTCGACCATGCGCCAATATCATCGATATAACAGGTTTGCGGTCGGCTCTGGCAACCATCGAGAGCGTTACGTGAGAGATCATCTTCCAACCCAACGTTTGGACCACCCGAAAAGGCGCCGGGTATGGCCCAGGGAAAAGCGCCGTCTTTGGCACCGGCCCACACTCGATGATGAGGTTGTTGCGTGGTTTTTTCACCGTGCCAGGTGATGTAGGAGTTCGACAGCGGGTTCTGACCAAACAGATAATTCACGCCGTAACCCACCGCCTGTGCGTATTCGTTATTTCCGGTGAGGTCATAGGCGATGCCCAAGATGGTCAGCACATTGGCAATCATATTGTTAGAACCCCAGACATACTCACTGGACGTGATGGGCGTTAAGTACCCCTCACCACGGACCACCGACAAACGCTGATTCGCAATATCAATCAACTTTTGCCGGGCCTGCGCTCGCAAGTTGTCCGTGTGCGGTGTCGGTACTGTCGCCAGCGACATAACACCCGCCAGTTGTACCTGTTGCCAGCTGTAGTCGGAAACGCCTATGGCACCGATGTTAATATCACCCAAGTACTTGGCGTCACTTGTGGTGATGTATAACTCCGCGGCTGCCCAGAAAAACTCGTCAGCTAATGAGGTGTCGCCATAGGACCCGCCGCCGCTGTTATAAGGTGTGTCTGGCAGGGTGATATTGCTGTGCTGTTTGGCTGCATCCCAGGCTTTTATGGCAGCAGTTTCACATTGGTTAGCGAAGGCTGGATCAATCTCCCGCCACAAACGCGCGCATTGCGCCCCGGTGGCAGCCAGATTCAACGTGGCCGCTGTGGACGGTGGAACCAGATAACGAGGTCGGTCATCTTGGTGTGGATACAGAGGTATGCCCGTCCACGTTGCGTCGTGCATTTTATGATGCACCATGCCAGCTTTGTCGCGACCATCGGGCACTTGCATCGCCAGCATAAAACGCATCTGCCAACGGATTTCGTCGAGAATGTCGGGCACGCCATTACCGCTTTCCGGGATATTCAAAGTACCATCGGCAAACCGTGCCTCGGTGCTGCGTAAATGCAGCGCGGTTTCATACATGTTGGCCAATTTAAACACTGAGATACCACCATTCACCACATACTTACCGTGATCGCCAGCGTCATACCAACCATAGGGGACATCCAGCGAGTAGTTGCAGGTTCCTGGCCAGCAAGGCACCCCAAAATCACCTTGATTCACACCTTGATTCAGGTGACCAGCCGGTCGTGCCCATTTCGCATCGTTGCCGAAAGAGCCCAATCCGCCACCGGTAAACTCGGTACGAATCTCTATGCCGCTGCGGTTGTGATAAAAGTATTTAATCGAATCGTACGCTACACCGGTGAATACACTGGGGGCAATATCGAAGGGGTAACTCTGATCGCCACCCACGACAAGCCTCAAACTGTTATCGATAACATCTACAGAAGTGAAATCAATCTGATGGACGCTTTCACCAGAGGCAGAATCGAACCCCTTTGGCGTTGTTGTGCCACTGGCTATCGTCTGGCCGCTTTTCTCAAGGCGCCAGTTCAGCGGTGAGTTCGAGCTGCTGGCGTAGGTTGCGATTTTATTGCTGCCCGGCAAATAGCCCAATTGATTGACTCGAGGGTTCCCTTCCACCGCGGCCACCTGAGCGGAAATCAGCGTGATTGCCGCGATACCCAGAGCGCGTTTTACTTGTGTTTGAGACTCGAGCCAGGTTTGCGCTGCGAATCGGTTGACTGCTTTGGCCCGAAAAACGGCCGCGGTCAGGTTATGCAGAATCATAGTAAACTCCGTTAGTAATTATTGTTGTTTCCGAAGACATAACAGCTGGCTTAGAACTGTTATCGATAACAAATCAAGCGTTTAAAAAATACCTGTTACCGGCATTTCCCATGATGTGACCGTTTTATTGTTGTCTTTGCCTATGAGCAATCCGGTTCATCATCACCCTCAGAAACTTAGCGGCAGGTTCCGCCAATTTCAAGCTTTTTATAATTTTTAAGTTTGCTGGGGGGCGTTAATGCGCTTCAATGGCGTCCATAAAATCGACCTAGAGATAACGATAAGTTATTGATAAATAGGGATATTTTAAAAAATACGTCATTTTTCAGGGCCTGCTAGCCAGCACCAAAACCTGCAAAAAAATTATTCCATATTAGATTACAGACTGGCGCAAATGCTGAACCGGTGACAGGCCAAACAACCGCTTATATTCGCGACTGAATTGAGAAGGACTCTCATACCCGACATTAAAAGCCGCCTCGTTTACCGGCAATTGCTCGATAAAAATCTGATGTTTGGCGTGATGCAAACGGATATTTTTGACGTACTGCAAGGGCGACAAATGCGTTACGTTTTTAAAGTGTTCGTGAAAGGTCGATGGACTCATGGCCGCTATGTCAGCCAGTTCTTCCACTTTCAGCGCGTGATTGTAATGGCGGTGAATGTAATGCACCACCTGAGCGATACGGTTGTTGTGACGATCCTGCGTCACAAAATTGCGCAGCAGATGTGCCTGCGTCCCTTGCAGCAGATGAAACAGAATTTCACGGTAATACATCGGTGCCAGCACCGCTGCCTGCTCGGGCTGTTGCGCGGTGGAGATCAACCGATGAATGCTGCCCGCTAACGCTTCATTGGATTCAGAGACAAAAATACCGCTGTCACTCTGATCCGCCTGCATCGAGTGCGCAGGCAGTTGATTGACCAGCTCCGCCAGAATGGTCAGATCGATATCCAACCGGATCGCTAAAAATGGTTTGGCGGGCTGGGCATTAAAAACTCGGCATCGCAATGGTAACGGCACCGTCAACACCAGGTACTGGAACTCGTTGTACACAAAGCGTTGCTCACGCAACCAGGCTTCCTTCTCACCCTGCACCACAAAATAAATACTCGGGTCGTACACCAATGGGGTTAATGGCTGCGGTTCGGTCACGCGATACAGGCTGGTAAAAGGCAGGAGGTTCTGCGACATCCCTTCGGCCTGCACCATCGAATCGACCAATTCTGCTATCGTTGCTAAGTTCAATGGGGGCTCCGCACATTCTGTTGTGGTCAGTATCGCTGGTTTTACACGGCATGTTGAGTCCGCTTAGTGAATTCCGGAGGATTAGGCAAGTCGGCGCGAGTTACGGGCTAACGGGATGACCGGCTTGGCGTGAATAATGGCTGTGTTATCGATCAGGTCAACTCAACGAAGAGGGAAGCACATGAAAACAGTTAAACTGGGTCAACAGGGCTTAGAGGTCTCAGCCATGGGGTTGGGCTGTATGGGCATGTCCGACTTTTACGGCCACAAACGTCCGGAAGATGTGGACGCCACCCTACTCGCCGCCGTTGAACAAGGCATTACGTTTTGGGACAGCGCGGAAATGTACGGCCCTTTCACCAATGAACAATTGCTCGGTGACCGCATTAAAGCTCTGGGCATCGAGCGCAATAAACTGACATTGGCCACCAAATTTGGCGTCACGCGTGAAACCGATGGTACCTGGCTCGGGTTCAACAGCACCCCCGCCCAAATTCGACAATCCTGTGAAGGCAGCTTACGCCGTTTGCAGACGGAGACCATCGACTTGTATTACCAGCACCGAGTCGATCCGAACGTGCCGATTGAAGAGGTTGTAGGCACACTGGCCGACCTGGTCACCGAAGGTAAGATCCGCCACATCGGTTTATCGGAAGCCAGTGAAGATATTATTCGCCGTGCACATAAGGTTCATCCGATTACCGCGCTGCAAGGCGAGTATTCGCTGTGGACAAGAGATTTGGGCGCAGGCGTATTACCGGCGCTGCAAGAGCTCGGGATTGGGTTGGTCACGTACAGTCCGCTGGGGCGTGGTTTCTTAACCGGGGCGATTAAGTCGCGAAACGATTTGGCCGCAGACGATTGGCGGTTAACCAATCCGCGATTCTCGGAAGATAATTTCGCAAAAAACCTGGAGTTTGTCGCCGAGATTGAAGCCATGGCATCTCGTAAAGCCTGCACCCCGGCACAAATTGCATTGGCCTGGATTACGCATCAGGGATTCATACCGATTCCCGGTACTCGCAACCCGAATCGGCTTGTGGAAAACGCCGGTGCACTTACGGTTGAATTGACCGCAGAAGAACTGAACTGGCTGAGCAACGAACTGTCGACTGACGACATTCATGGTGAACGCTACGCGTAAACAAAAAAAGGCCATGCGGTTAACCGCATGGCCAAGATCACATCAAAGCACGATCATGACAAGAACACTTTTTCGTCTTAAAAAACCTTGTTAGGTACCAATAACGCCACCATCTTCGCGCGAGATAGCGATGACCGCAGAGCGTGGAACACCATCTTTATGCGCATTCGGCCAGGTCTCGCTCGGGTGCTGAATACCGACGAACAACGTGCGTTGATCATTCGCAAAAGCACTGCCAGTAATCTCACAACCACGAGGACCCACCAGGAAGCGACGGATGTGCCCGGTCACCGGATCGGCACACAGCATCTGATTGTTGCCCTGCCCGGCAAATTTGCCTTCGTTTGAATAATCACCATCAGTTTGAATCCACAAACGGCCGTCGGCATCGAACGCCAAACCATCTGGGCTGTTGAACATGTTGTCGGCGTTTACGTTATCGCTACCCGCCATTGCACCGGTTTGCGTCGTTGGATTACCCGCCACCACAAACAGATCCCAACCAAACCGCGAAGACAGGTGGTCGCGGTTTTCCGGCACCCAACGAACGATATGACCGAAATCATTTTTCGCGCGAGGGTTCGCTCCGTTGACGGGTTGATCGTCTTTCACACCACGGTTTTTATTGTTGGTCAACGTACAGAACACCATCGGTGACGACGGGTGACACGCAACCCACTCCGGTCGATCCATGGTAGTCGCGCCGACAAAACGAGCCGCCAATCGCGCATACACCAAGATATATTCCTGACTGTCGAAACCATTGGCTTCGGTTAAACCGTTTTTACCATAGCTCAGTTCAACCCATTCACCGCTGCCGTTGTCATTAAATTTTGCCGCGTACAACGTCCCGTTTTCCAGTAACGTCATGTTGTGGGCGCGGTTACCTTCGATGTAGGTTTTATCGGATACGAACTTGTAGACAAATTCACCGCGTTCATCATCGCCCATATAGACAACCGCATGGCCGTCGGCCGACAAAGTCAGCGCCGCATTTTCATGCTTAAAGCGACCCAGAGCGGATCGTTTCATCGCTTTGGATTCAGGATTCAACGGATCGATCTCCACAATCCACCCAAACCGGTTGGCTTCATTGGGATGCTCGGCAAGGTTAAAACGTTCTTCGGTGGGCCACCAGTTATAGTCGAAGCCTGTTTCGGATAAGCCGTACGCTTTTTGTTCTTTACTCAGTGAGGTGCCTTTCGGTGCGCCAAAGTATCCGTTGAAATTTTCTTCACAGGTGAGATAGGTATCCCAGGGTGTACGGCCATTACCGCAATTATTGAAGGTCCCGATGATACGGCGACCACTCGGATCCGCAGCTGTTTTCAACAACGCGTGCCCTGCGACAGGGCCGGTCATCACAAACTCGTCAGCATCGCCATGAAAGCGTCGATTCAGTTTGCCATTTTTCGCAACTTTCCATTGACCTTTTTTATTCTTAGATACTTCGAAGACGTTCACCCCGTGCGCTGCGATTTCTTTTTTCACGTCATCCGTGGTCAGGTTTTCACCCTTGTGCACGTGCATAAATTCTTTGTTGATGTATTCACTGTTTACTGCCATCACGCCACGGTTTTCATCGAGTTTTCCGTCGTCGCTGCGCAGATGAAACAGGCTCATCCCATCGGTGTTATCGCCAAATTGTGTTTTCTGATCAGCGGCCGTGTTGGTGACAGCGAACTTGGCTCCGCTTTTCACAATTGGATCACCCCAGGCAACCAACACGTCATAGCGATAGCCTTCCGGCAACGACACGGTATCGGCGGTGCTCATAGGGATTTGCTTGAAACTCATCAGCGTCGTTGCCTGGCTGACGGCGTTGGCCAAGGTAGACGTACCGGCCAGAAATCCCGACGCGCCAATCGCGCCACCAGTTTTAATTAAGTTTCGTCGTGATACTGCATTATTCAACAGGGCGTCGAAGGCAACGGACTTGTGAGCGTCATTTTCCATGGTTTATCTCCTGGTACATCGTATTGTCGTTATAGGCGCGCACATACTAGGAGTGAAATATGAAAGATCTGTGACAAATGGATGACAGTTTGACGGCGCGGCCGGTGCACAACGCGCCGGCCAGCTTTACCATGCACCAGCTGTCTTACAACAGACTTTGAACCTGACCGACATACATGGCGGTAACCGACGACGGCTGACTGGCTTGCATACGGCTTAACCATTGATCCAGACAAAATTGCAGGTCACCCGGACCGCGCAGTTGATCAAACACGTCCATCAACATCATGTCCAATTCATCGTCAAGATATTGCTGACTGCACATGGCCAGAATCCGACGTAGGTTTGCCAGCTTTGCCGGTACAGGAATCGAAGAAACCCGTAACGGGCTAGCAGACGTTGCAGTCGGTGCCGAGATAGGGTCGGGTTTAGGCATGGCGTCCGCGAATGACGGCAGCGGTTGGTCTGCACTGATAAGCCCACTGTTATATAAACCCGAAATTCGTGCAATGGCCGTTTCATCAAAGGTCGGAAATAAATCCCGAAGTCGTTTACGACCATCTATCATGATCAACAGCTGTCGCTGTTTCGCAGACAAATCGCGTGACCGTTCGGCAATCGCAGCTTTGCCCTGCTCTGTTTTAGCGAAGACTAAATCTCTGTCCATAACCTGACCTTATTTTTGTTTTGGTGGTAAGGCGATTCTGAATAATAACTATCTACCTAAGTAAGCGCAGAACTTCGCAAATGTCGAGGCAAATTCAGTAGGCAATATTCAGCATCTTGGCAAAAGGCTTAGCAAAGAAATTTGCCATTCCAGCCCCGCCCTTTGGGTCCTCCAGATCGATAGCTGAGCATTATTGTGTTTTTTGAAAAGGACTCGCCATTTCCTGCACCATACGCCTCGCTCATCCCTCGCTCTCACAGAACTGAGGTGATTTGCAATAGTAATCTCAGATGCCCTAAAGACCGTTAGCACTGTATCACAGCTGAGTGATGCAAAGAACAAATCAAAACCAAAAATACATTTAAAAACAACAGGTTGCGTGATTAATGGTAGCAACCAATCAGACCACAATTTCGTACAGTGAAGTGAGTACCGCCACAAATTTACGATGTACAGATTCAGCATACGCACGACGTATGCCCAACAAAATTGCCAACGAGGTCATACCGAGACATTGAACCGGTCGACAACTTCAAACATGGTCTACTTTCATACCTCGACGCCTTGATGGACATCACATTATTTGTCATATCCGACGTTACACTGCCGCCGCAGATTTCGCAGTCGCCAGATTTCGCAAACGCGCTGTGCAGTAGCAGTTCCTACCCCGTTTGATGCATCCGATTTTGCGGACATCTTTTCAACAAACATCAAAATTTTTTAAGGGCACCACAATGAAAAAATCACTCATACCGATTGCACTTGCTTGTGCAAGTATCTCTTTGCTTCCATCATTTTCATCGGCCGAAGATACCTTACACTGGAGTTACGCCGGACACGAAGGCCCCGAATACTGGGGATCACTGTCACCTGAATTTCAAACTTGTAAAACAGGGAAAAATCAGTCGCCGATTGACATCGAGTCAGCGATTGAGAGTGCATTACCGGAACTGACGTTTCTGTACACCAAAGCAGCCACAGAGGCGCTAAATAACGGCCATACGGTGCAAGTTAATTTCCCTGCCGGGAATACCCTGGTGATTGAAGAACTAACCTATGAGCTGAAGCAGTTTCACTTTCATACCCCCAGTGAAAACAAACTGGAAGGGCAATCGTTCCCGTTGGAAGCGCATTTCGTTCACGCCGATGCCGAGGGCAACTTGGCTGTCGTTGCGCAATTTTTCCATGAAGGCGATGCAAATGTAGCACTGACAGATTTATTGAAAAACGTACCAGACGAAACAAACCCAACGATAACGATCTCACACGCTTTAGAGGCAAAGACGCTATTGAACACCGATAACGGTTACTACCGTTTCTCGGGTTCCCTGACAACACCTCCTTGTACTGAAGGCGTTCAATGGTTGGTGATGAAAGAACCGATGACCGCATCCGCTGAACAGATTTCCCAACTGGGAGAGGCCATGCATCAGCCGAACAGTCGACCCACTCAGCCACTGAATGATCGAGTCGTATTGAAGTAAAGAACGATCAGCTGAACAACACAGGGATGTGGTGTTTATAGACATAGTCGGCTTGATATTGTCAGACATACGCTACTCTTTAGTACTTCCCTCTCGCCAAACCAACAATCGATTTCCACGAACATTTTAGAGACGCCTCACAAAAAAAGCATTCGGCCATTGCTTTCGCGCTCGCCTGAACGAACTATGTAACCGCTTACATTGATGCATTTGTGCTCGTTGTGGCGGCCGAAAACCAATCAAGGATCGAGAAATGAGAGAGCACATAACTCTAGAAACACCCCATTTATCAGATAGTTACGAAGTGTTGGAGGCTTTTCAAGCGGGCCAGGTTGCCTGCATAAAAGCGTCTGAGCTGCTTATTGACGACGTTAGGGCACTAAATTTTGATACATTGAAAAATCAACATAGAGATGTGCCTATCAGCGGACACACCAAGTTTGAAGACGGCGTGTTCAAACCAACCCTGTCGAGTACTGAAACGTTTATTAATAAACTCGAAAAGTTCATCTCACTGAATCGACTTCCCACGGCTTCACAGAGAGCGTATTTCTATGGTGTCGTCAATGCGCGCAGATATTTTTTCAAAAACGTCATCTACGGGCCAGTAGCAGACATGCATGCTACACAAGCGTCTTACTTATGGTTGGGCATGTCATCAGGCGGACTGCATTACGACGCCCTCGACAATGTCCTGTTCCAGATCCAAGGCGTTAAACAAATTACTGTATTCCCCCCACAATACGCTGACCAGATATCGCAAAAGCACTATGTCGCACTCGACAATGAGTTGGATCTTTTTTCCGTCGAAAACAAAACTAAGCACCCGTTTCTTAGTGAAGTTCCAAGCTACACGATTGAGCTGCACCCTGGCGATGCCGTGGTGATTCCGTCGGCGGCCTATCACTCCCCCAAGTCGCTAACCTTTGATTCAATCTCAGTAAATTCATTCCTAAATCCAAAGGCCTTCGGTAAAAATTTTAGAAGTCGATTCGCTCGCGATGAGGAAAATACCTCTTGGGTTAACTCAAATTATCATGCCATCGCTTCTCGAGCTGAGTTCCTGCGCACTGGCGTGCCATCTTTAAAAACAGGCCACTACGAAATAATTTAAATATCTCTAAGGACAGACATGAACCTGCCAAACCATAATTACGCGTTGCAGTTCGGATCTCATGGCGTAGACATCCGCACGCCACTGCTTAAATCTATGCAACAAGACACTGACATGGTTTCATTTTTTAAGCAGGTCGTACAGGCGTTGGGTGATATTGAACGTTACATTGCCCCCGAAAACAGTGACACTAATGAACAGCTATGTTTGGAAAAGTGGTTACATGATGACAAAAGCATTCAATTACCCAGGTCCATTTCAGACCTGACCTTAACGGTCGTCTACCACGCATGGCTAGCGTATAAATTAGAGATCATGCATTCAGGGTTAGAAGACCTGATAACGAAATCCAAAGCAATCTTTGGTCACAGCGTCGGGCTCATAAGTGCTTCATTTCTGACCCACTATTCCTCAAGTATGAATTTAGAAAATCTCATCGACAGCATGATTAAATATGTTTTCATGCTGACGTTTCGGTCCCAACAGCACTATCAGAAAATATTAGGGACTAACGTCATCCGTCATGCACCCATGCTCAGCCTGACAAAAATAACGGCAATTGACCTGAAACAGGCTATAGATCAGTTCAAGGGCCTTTTTCCTGAGTCGCCCTCTATTGATTTAGGCTTGAAAAACGCAGACCAATTCTGTGTTGTTGTTGGTTATGGTCCATCTCTAGACCATTTTAGAAAGTGGATATCAGTGGAACCAAAATATAGCTCGATTGAATTCATCGATCCGGGTTTTACGGTCCCATACCACAGTGACCTTCTCAGTGGAATTCACGATAAATTCCAGAAGGACGGTGAGTTTATCGGCTTTGACTTTTCTCTCCATATACCCAGAGCAAATTTGATTTCATCTTTTTCAGGTGAAAACATTTCTTTTTGCAATGACTTATCTAAAGAGGTCGTTAACTTGGTTTGTAAAAAACCAATTCTGTGGGAAGAAACCATAACCCCTGTTCTAAAGAGTTTACCTAAAGGTCACATCTACGACTTTGGACCTGGACCACTGGTAAAACTGTTCACACAAAATGCGATACGAAAACACAACCTTTCGGTAAAGCAAGTCAGCGTCACCCAACAGTGGATTTCCCTTTGCACCAATCGATTTGAAAACGAAATTGAAATTATCTGAATTTACTTTTTAAGGAAGAAAAAATATGGCGACCAAAGTGCTAATGTTTCCCGGCCAGGGAGCACAGTATAAGGGAATGGGCAAAGAGGTTTTTAACTTGTATCCTGATTTAACACAAGAAGCTTCCGCAAGATTGGGATTCGACCTAGTCGATCTATGCCTAAACAATCGCGATAATTTATTAGACCGCACAGATTACACTCAGCCTGCTCTGTACTTCGTCAATGCCTTATCAGCGCTCCAGAAAGCACCCGATGTGCCCTACTGCATAGGCCACAGCCTAGGTGAATACAACGCACTACTATATGCAGGCGTTTTCGATCTATTCACTGGACTTGAGTTAGTTAAGAAGCGTGCGACCTTGATGCACCAATGCGCTCAAGGTGCCATGGCCGTGGTGCAGGGAAAAAGCCCAAGTGAACTGCAGAACCAGATTGAAATATTCGGGTTTAACAACATTCACGTCGCAAATGCCAACTCCGCGACACAGGTCGTTGTATCAGGGGACAGAGAACAGCTTGCCCAACTGCTGGCCGTACTTACCAAAAACACCAAAACAAAAGCCTTTCTCCTGAAAACCAGCGGCGCATTCCATTCACCCTATATGAAACCGGCTGTTGCTGCTTTCAATGACTATCTGTCGGATAGAACGTTCAATGCGCCAGAAAAAATCGTCATTTCCAATTTCACTGCCAGCCCTTATACGGCTCTCAATCTAAAAGAGAATTTGGCGAATCAAATTGCTGGTCGAGTCCGTTGGCACGACTCGATAAATTACCTGTTGAACACTGGACTTGAGCCTGACCAATTCCAAGAAGTTGGGAATACCGAATTTTTAACCAAATTACTCGCCGACATCGCGTTGGAAACCGCTTAACATTTTTTCGAAGAGGGATATACGATGAAAGACATTGCAATTATCGGCATGGCCGTGGACTTACCAAACACCAAATCTTTGGAAGCTTTTTGGAAACTGATTTCCGAAGCGAACACCTTGGTCGGTGAATTTCCTGAGAAGCGACAGGAACAGGCAATTAAGCACATGCGTTACCGTCGCAGCCGAAGTGCACACAGTTTTAAACAGGAACGAGAGAGCTTTCACAATGGCTGCTTTTTGAACGATGCGGAAATGTTTGACTATCGCTTCTTTAATATAACCCCTAAGCAAGCGCAAACGATGGATCCGCATCAACGCCTCTTGTTAAAGACTTTCTATCGCGCAATAGATGATGCAGGCTATGCCAACAAGCACTTCCGAGACGCAGAGACCGGTGTTTTTGTTGGCTTTGCTTCTAACCCTGGCAATGACTACACAACCTATATAAACGATGTAGACCCTACACTCGGACAGGTAGCATTAACCGGTAACGTTCCCTGCATGCTCGCAAACCGGATTTCACATTTCCTTGATCTCCATGGCCCAAGCACCATCGTCGACTCTGCTTGTTCGGCTTCTTTAGTCGCAACATTGAATGCCGTTAAGGCTATTCAAGCCGGCGATTGTCGTATGGCCATGGTAGGCGGAGCAAGATTATGCACACCGATTGCCGACCAAAGTTCGAAGATTGGAATTGAATCATCTGACGGAAAAACAAGAACATTTGATGCACGTGCTGACGGCACTGGACTCGGTGAAGGTAGTGGTGCGGTTGTTTTGAAATCTCTGGACGATGCTATTGCAGATGGAGATAACATCTACGCAGTGCTCAAAGGCGGAGCCATTAATCACGACGGTTTCACCGAAAGTCTAACCACGCCGGACGCAGGGGCCCAATCCAAGCTGCTTGAAAAAGCTTGGGCAAATGCGGGGATTAAACCAACGGATATAAGCTATATAGAAGCACATGGCACTGCGACAAAAGTCGGCGATCCGATTGAAATCAATGGACTGAAAAAAGCAACATCTGCCTACGACTTTCATCAACATCAAGTCGCACTAGGTACGGTAAAGACGAATATCGGCCACCTATTCGAGGCCTCTGGAATACTATCCGTTATTAAAGTAGCACTCATGCTACAACACAAGTCGCTGGTTAAAACAGCAAATTTCGTGACCGAGAATCCCTTGCTTAATCTGGATTCATCCCCTTTCTTCATCAGTAAAGAAACTCGAGATTGGACGCCAGTTAACAGTAAGTATCTTGCCGGTATCAGCGCTTTCGGCTTAGGTGGCACCAACTGCCACGTGCTCATTGAAGCAGCACCGCAAACTTCCAGCGAAACCGAACACTACACTGGACCGCACCTTTTCACGTGCAGTGCGCCTTCTCTGCAAAGTTTTGAACGATTAAAACAAGATTGGATAGACTATCTTTCAACACGATTGGCCGACGATAACTTAGCAGCCATCTGTCAAACTCAGTTACTGCGGCGTCAACATCATGCCTTCAGGACAGCGAAGGTGGTCAGCAGCATGGAAGAGCTAATGGCGTTTGTTAGTCATATGAGTCCGACGCAGCGACCTAATCAACCCGAAGCCCATGATGTTTTTGAACTTTCCAACTCCATGAATGTATCGACCATTCAGGAGCACTATCTTGCAGGTGGACTGTTTTCCTATGAAAAAGCAAAACAACATGAACGTCATTTATATGTGAAGACACCAAGCCCTTCATTTGATGAAGTTGACTGCTTGCTGCGCTTTCCAGACGACATATCACTTCTGCCACCTAATTTCGAAAGAGATGGTTTAGTTACATTCTGTACTCGCTATCATGAGAAACCGTTGCCAGGCGTTAATCTGCCAGACTCCTCGCTTAAGTACCTGATCTTGGATATCGAGGGCTCAGCTAAGGCACAGGAGCTCAGCACTATTCTATCGGCTACAGGTTGTGATGTTACACGCGTCGAGGTTGGTAACACATGCGATATAACCGGCGATAATAAGAGCGTTCGGCTGGTAGAAACGGACTTCTCTGATCTGGCAACGTTTGTCAAACAGGAGGGTATCAGCCAGATAATCCACGTAACTCACTCTGGTGAAAGCGCTGACAACACTGAAGCGTTGAATGCCGATGTGAATAGAAAACTCAATAGTCTCTTTTGGCTTGCAAAAGCACTTATCACACAGAGTCATAAGTGCCGTCTAACTGTGCTCACAGAAAATGCGCGTTATATCGAACATAAGATGGCAAAGGACACTATCAATGAAGTAAACGCGTCACTCATCGGGCTTGGCATTGTCATTCCTCGTGAAACACCTTTTATCAGCGTTAAAAGTATTGATATAGAACCGAGCACACCCGCCCGCACCATCCTTTTTGAACTGGGCGCAAATACAACACAGCGTATGGCGGTGTATCGGGGAGATATTCGGTATACCGAAGTCTTTGAGTACAACGATGTCATTTCAAGTAAATACTCAGATTGCGACATACGGGAAGGTGGCACTTATCTCATTACGGGTGGCACCGGCGATCTTGGTCTGGCGGTTGCACAAATGTTGGCTGAGAAATCCTGCGTAAACATCGTTCTGACGAGTCGCAGAGGTTTACCTGCAGAGGCAGATTGGAGCGATATCCACGAAGAGGAAATCCTCAGCAAAATCGCAAAAATTCGATCCGTCCAAGCTTTAGGCTCTAAGGTTTTGGTAAAGGCGGTCGATGCATCTGACCGTGACTCGGTTCGTCAGCTGTGTCAGGAAATGATAGGCTCCTTTGGCAAAATAGACGGCATATTCCATGCGGCAGGTATTCCAGGGACTGGCTTAATATCTAACAGAAGTCAGAAACAGTTTGACGATGTTATTCAACCTAAGATTCAGGGAACTTATTTCTTAAGCGAGCTCATTGAAGAAGTTTCGCTCGACTTTTTAGTATTGTTCTCCTCTGTTGCTGCGGTTTTTCCAACCGCCGGTCAAAGTGATTATAGCGCTGCGAACTCATATATGGATGCATTCGCTGCAAAGCACAATGGCAAAGTAAGGATTGTTTCCATGCAGTGGTGTGCTTGGAAGGAGATAGGTATGGCCGTAGCCTACAATACGCAACATGACTTAACCTTCAAGTCGATTCCTACTGAGCAGGGACTGGACTGCCTATATAATGCAATTCGGCACACGCCAAACCATATTTTCGTTGGCGAAGTGAATTACACAGACAAAATTGTAGATATCCTTAAGAACCTTGGCATTGACCTTTCTGCAGATATTCTTGAAAAAATCGATCATCGCACAACGATGCGCACAAACTTAACCGCGCTAACTGCTGAGACCGAAGATCTGCCTACTCATTCTCAATCCAATTGTCAATGCACACTAACTGGACGCTCTGATGGCGATTACACCGCCATGGAAATCGTCGTCGCGAACAGCTGGGCAGAGTCGCTGGGTTATGAAGAAATAGACTTAGACGACGAATTTTTACAACTAGGTGGCGAATCAATCACTGCCTTATCGATTGTCTCAGCCATTAACAATGAATCATCTGTGAAAATTGATGTGGCATTGTTGCTGGAATTGTCGTCTGTTAGAAACATTGCGGCCTATTTAACCGAAGAGCTTGAAGTAGCCTAAACAGGAAATCACATGAAAGACTTAACACTTGGTCATCCATTGAAAACCATTATTGCCTTTGGATTACCGCTCTACTTTGGCAGTTTGTTGCAGCAAGCCTACATATTGGTAGACAGCATTATCATTGGGCAACACCTGGGCGGGAATGAGCTCGCAGCACTCGGAATATCCGGACCATTGGTCTATTTCATAGTCTCAATCATTCTTGGTATGGCTATTGGCTTTTCAATAAAAATATCGCAACACAAGGGCGCAGAAAACAACAAACGAATTGTTGGTAGTATTCGCAGTATGTTGGCGCTATTCATTTTCGGCGGTGTCGTAATTTCATTGTTGAGCCCATGGCTAGCAACTTTTTTTATCTGGCTTATGAAAGTTCCAGCAGATATCGTAGATGGAACAACCATATACACAAAAACCTTACTATACGGGCTTATTTTTCAGTTCCTTGTTATAGGCATATCATCTGCTCTCAGAGCGTTAGGAGACAGCATTACTCCGCTATATATGCTATTCACTACAAGTGTCTTAAATATTGTTTTGGATATCATCCTGATCGTCTACTTGGACATGGGTATATTTGGGGCTGCGCTAGCGACTGTCGTTACTCAGGTCGTTGGTTTCGTTGCCCTTCTCGCCTATGTTATCTGGAAAAACCCTTTCTTCAGAGACGTTTTCGCCATTCGAAAATCAGACTTTGAAGGTTTGCTTGAGACTCTCAAACTGGGCGTTTTTCCAGCCTGCCAGCATATGATGTTGTCGGCGGGAATACTGGTGATGATCTGGATACTGACGCCTTTTGGAGCAGCTGTTATTGCTGCAGCAACGATAGTAGGTCGCATAGAGATGTTCGTCGTCATGTTCTTTTCCGAAATGGGCTCCGCTAACACGACCTTTGTTGCACAAAACTACGGTAAAGGTGACGTATTGCGAGTAACGACTGGGTTCAAACAGACCCTGGCATTATGCGCAGCACTCGCTATTGTGCTAACCGCACTTATTGTTGCTTATCCTGAATTCACGGTACGACTTTTCACGCAGGATACTAACGTCATAGAAATTGCGACTGTTTACATCCAAATACTGTTTCCGTTTTTTGCATTCCTTGCCATGACAAATGTAATGCACGGCTTTCTAAACGGTATGGGCAAAACGCAAGTTGCTTTCCTTTGTACTATTTATTCATTCATATTAACCCGCGTTCCTCTGACTTACATCTTTGGTCACTACTTTGGCATCGTCGGTTTCTGGTGGGCGGGCTCTGTTGGGTGGTCTATCGGTTTCCTCTATACATGCTGGGTTGTCACTAAGGTAACGAAAGCTATCAGAAGTAGTGGCGGAGACGAAAAACTGGCTATGGAAGGTGCCTGATATGGCGACTCATGAGAATGCCTATGCGAATTGGATGGAACGAATGCACAATGAAGATGCAGCCGACCATTTCAGTTGTGACAAGAAAAATCTACTGGCTTACTTGTATGCTGTACAAGCCCCAACGGACTTACTTTTTGCAAAAGCACTTGAGGACACTGGTACCATTGCAGAAAGCTGCTACACGAAAAAGCAATATCGCTGGAACTTTAAAACAAAATATTTCAATGAAAAAGATTGGTCTTCCATCGGGGTACACACGTTGCGCACCGACGAGAAATTTGACTTCGATCGTTTCGTAGAACTTGCGGAGTTCGAAATAGGCAATGGTCGACCGATCATGTTTGAAGCACCCAAATGCGGTATTCCCTATTTTCTCGCGTTAATGAAACAATATAAAACTCCGACCGAAGAATACAACATGAATCATTGCTACATGCTACTCAACGTCAGCCGTGAGAAAGATCAATTGGCATTCTTTGACGTTTACCATGGAATTGGAGGAATACACTACAGTAGCCTAGCGGAAACTCGCGAGAGGTATACAGAGACCTCGAGGCTATGGTTCTATGACTGCTATGCCGTAGACTATAGAGTTTCCCAACTTGATCTGAACGCATTCTATCAAACACACAGGGAATTCTTATTGAGTAATTACGATGAGCTGAGTCTCTACCAGATGATTGCGGACATGCTACCCTATGAGATTTCTGAAACACTACTGACCTACCAGGTAAGCAGTGTCAACGCTGTGTCTCTTTTGTACGGATCAAGACTCATGTTTTCTCGATTTCTGAAAACCATCGGCTACCCAGAAGACCTCGTAAAACGCTACACGGAGTTAGTCAACAATCTGTCCACAATTCAGAAAAGAGTAAACGTTCTTTTTTCACAGATTGAACTGAATAACCGCAGTAACGCAAACAGATTTATTATTGAAATCAAACGTCGGTTAAATGAGGCATTTCTACAGGAGAGGTCCCTAAATGCATCACTGGTGAACACTATAAATAGCTATCCAAGCCAAGAATCTCTAAAGGGAGCAAGCAGTTATGCATAACATAGAAATGGCATCCCCGGCGCAAGTAGACGATCTGATAGCAACCGTATACGAACGTATAAACTCTTTGCTTCCAGAAGGACCGAATTGGTCATCAGATACATTGAATAAGTTGAGTGACTTTCCAGAAGCAGTCAAGATAATTGTACTGTATAACGATTTCATTAGTGAGTTAGCCGGAGGTGGGATAAAACAATTTCTGTGGAGTGTTTGCCCAAATTCTGAAAAATATCTATCGTCGCTGAAACCTCTTTATCAAACAGCAGGCATGGAAACATTCAATTTCTATTTTGAGGAATTTGAAAGTAAAGTGAGGCAAATGGAGGATAAATGCCAAAGACTAAGGAACCTCTATGCCAGTGACAACAACAATACTGATTTCTACAATGCGTATATGGCAAATTTGAACACACATGAATATTGGTTGGATAAGCTGTTCATTGAGACAAACTTGTTGCAAAAGTGGATATCAAATCACCAAAATTGCCTAGAAAGCTTCGTAAACAGCTACACAAAAAGCTAGGGGTCCTTTACTTTTATAAACTACTAAACTCCGCCCCACTTGGGCCAGCACATGCTGGCCTTTTTTTGGGTTGAAAACGTAGATTCAGATGAAGGAGCCACCAGTCAATACATCCACTCAACAGAAACCTGTTCGTTAATGTAGTTTCAGGGGATGATACATTATTCCTATAAACTCCAACGAGAAACTACTGATCGCGCTACATCCATAGAGATGTGAGAGTCGCTTTGAACTCTGCATTATATTGGTGACCTTTCCTTAGGTAATCACACCGGTCAGCGCACCATTACCAAACTGCGGAATCTGCCCCGTAAGCCCGAGAATTTCGGTTGCCGTATCAAACACATTCATGTGCGAACCCGAGGCATTTACCACGGTACCACCGTTCAACGCACTGCCACCACCGGCCATCATCACCGGGGCATGTTCAGAACTGTGAGCGCCACCGTCACCCATGTCGGTCGATTGAATCACCAACGTACTGTCCAGTAAATTGGCCTCAGCCAGCTTCTGAATCAGGTAGGTAACACGGCCAGACAAATATGCACGACATTCTTCATAGGCACCCGCCCTGCCGCCGTGGATCGATTGATGGTAGTCGCCTTTGAACTCTAACTCCGGAATAGCGTGTTCAGATTGATGATTGCCCAGCATGATGGAAACAACATTGGTCAGGTTACAACTTAAGGCCAGAACAGCGGTATCGATCTGTAATTCCGACTCAATCGTAAACTTAGTCTTGTTGGCATCATCATAGACGAAGCCATCCACGTTCCAGTCAGGGTTCAAACAAGCTTCGTCGATGGTTTGATCCAGCCGCGCATTTAATTTTTCAACGGCACCGAGATGCTCATCGAGGCGCTCGCGTTCGGAAGACCCGAGTATCGTTTGCAGGTCCGTTAACTCTTGTTTGTGTACATCAAGTAACCCACGGGTACGCTTAGTGCTGACATCACCAAGATTAGCGCTGTTACCGAAAACTCGATTGAATGCGGCTAGCGGATTGTCCTGGTAATTAATTTCAGAACCGTTCTTTTTGGTCGCGCTGCCGTGCCCATTGCTTTGCACACCAAGAAGCAAAGAAGGAAACGCTGAGGCAGCACCCAACGTTCGCTCCAGCTCCACATCAAAGGTATTCGCAAAACCGGCACCGGCAAACGCTTTATTGGTGTTGCCGTGGCCGCCTATTCCGTCACCGGTTTTGTTGGTAATACTGGCATCGCTAAAAAAGATGCAATGATTCTTAACGGCTTCCAGAGGTTGCGTGGTAATGGGCAATTCCAAATTGGCGGATGGCAACCAAAGGTTGGTGCCATTTACAGGAGCGCCGTCGGGAATATAGACACAGACAACCCGCTTGATACCCGGTACCGATTTTGCTTCGGCTGCGCGTGCCGCCATCATGGCAGTGGTAAAAGTCGCGCCCCGCAGCATATTCACAGACAGCCCAGCGTGCGTTAGTGTTTTCAGAAAATGTCGACGATTCCAATGTGCAATTGATTCTTTCATATCTGTTCTCCCTGACTACCGTTGTTTGCGATAGCGAATGAAATCGCTCGCGCCCAGCGCAATAAGTGCCGCGCGCGCATTCTGATTTTGGCTGGACATCCGTTGTGTCATGGTGTCGATACCGCATTGATAGGCCGCCTTTTCATCAGCCGCTAATTCCGGCGCGTCTTCCGCGACATGGTCATAAATGTCGTGACCGATACCCATTACAAAGCGGAAGCCTTTTTCTGCGAAACAGCTTTGCGCTGATGGCAGGTCCTCCAATAAATCCGACAACTGCCTTGCACCATGGAACGTCAGAATATTGTTGTCCGTCATTTCATTCGTTCCGATCAACTGACCACTCGCGTCAATGGCTTTACCGTTAACACCCACGGTGCGCAACAATCCGACGGAGTCGATATTTTCCATACCAAAACCGTGGGGGTTGATGATGGCATCATGGCAACTGCTGCACGGTGCATCCTTGGTAAGAAAAGCGTATCGCTCTCGATTGGTAATCTGACCATTTTGCTCAATGTACTCTTGCAACTGTTGGGCAACATCTTCGCGGGCCGCGTCGATATCCGTGGGCATCGGTGGCACTTTATGACACAACATTCGCTCGCGTACGGCGACAGCGCGCTTAATAGGCGATGTTTCCTCTTCGTGTGCAAAACCGGCCATGAACGCACCACTGGTTAAAACACCGCCGCGATCGGATAAATTACTGACTTTAGTAAAGTCATTACCCATCACACCAGATACGCCATAGTAGTTCGCGAGCTCTGCGTTCATAAAACTGAAGTTATCGTACAAAGCGGACACCGACTGTTCGCCATCAAACATCACATGTTTGACGATTTCGCGAACTTCCTGCGCCATCAACTGACGAATTGCCGGCGTGAAATCCGGATACAACTCGGCATTTTTTGTCGCGGATAACACATTGTCAGTGGCGAACCACTGGGCGGCAAATTCACCAAAGTGATCTCTCGCCTGAGGCGTTTTCAGTAGCCGGTCGACCTGCGCTTCTAGCTCGAAAGCGCTGGACAGTGCACCTGTCGCGGCTGCTTCGAACAATTCAGTGTCGGGCATCGTTCCGGTAAAGGTGTAGGACAGGAACGAAGCCATTTCATACGGCGTCAGTATATAAGCCTCGTCTTCCAGCTCTGCTGGCGGCATCGGCTGTACGACTTCAACGGCATCCGCAAAGGTGACTTTTTTCAGGCTGAGAATCCGCCCATCCGTATGCTGTGCGCCGTTAATGGCGTTGGTAATCTGTACGTATTTATTCGAGCCGACAACGCCTTCCACAACAAATGAGACGGTGTCATCGTAGTCAGAACTGAGCAGTACTGTTCCGACTTGGGTGTTATCGACTCGAAGTTCAATTGAGGGATAGGCACCATTGGCTTCAATACCCTTTGCGGTAATGGTAATGATGTCATGGCCGGTAAAACTATAACCCGCGGAAATACCGAAGTTTTGATACAACGGGATATCGTTGTAGTCCGAATCCGGCTCGGTTGCCAGACTACTGCCTTCCAAGGTTAACTGCACCGTACCCGGAGCGTACTCAACATCGCCATTGGCAATGCGGTCTCGGATGTCGGCAACCTTTTCCCCCATTTCTGAGCGGTACAAAAAGTGTGGCGAACTGAGTGCAGTACGTAAAGCAAGGCGCAAACCTTCGTCGTTTTTACCTTCACTGTAGGCCGGGGTAAAAAACACTCGGTAACGATTTTTTTCAACGTCGGTTAATGGCCGACGATAGGCTTTAGGCAAGAAGCCATCAATGAACTCCGATGCACATTGGGACGTACTCATGCCATCACAATTCGCAACCTGCGCAAAATTACTCGCTGCAACAAACTCGGCCGCCTGTTGCGAAATGGCCACATAGGCATCCATGTAGGCTTGCGTCACAGGCGTCAAGGTTTGATTGGAAAATCCTTCGACCTCCGTGTCCGCTGGCACACCGCTGGCTTTCGCCACAACCGTATAGCCAGTCAAGTCATACAGGGTGGCTTCATATTCACGTTGGGTCAGCAAGCGCATTTGCCGCCGTCCATAATGGATGTCGGTCGCCTCGCACGACAACACCGGCTCGTCCGGTTGCCAGGTGCGAATGTAGGCGGCAATGTCTCGCGCACAGTCGCCAATACATTTGTCTGCTGCGGCGGGCATGAAATTGGAAATGTACGTTTCCAAATCATAGGTCGTCGTGGCGGATGAGCTGTGCGTGAACATCTGCTTCGCAGGGTCAATGTTTGGAAAATCAGGCAACGTTGCCGTGCCTTGAACGCCGTGACAGCCCGCACACCCTAAGGTGGCACTTTCATACAGCGTTTTGCCATTTGCCGCGTCGGCCGCGCCATTATCGCCGCCATTATCGCCGCCATTATCTCCGCCGTTATCTCCGCCGTTATCTCCGCCGTTATCTCCGCCGTTATCTCCGCCGTTATCTCCGCCGTTATCTCCGCCGTTATCTCCGCCGTTATCTCCGCCGTTTCCATTCGGTAGTGACGCCAACGTATCGGGTGAATTGGCTACCAAGTCATTCACTAACGTGCCGGAATCGGTAAAATCATTTTCGGACCATTCACCATCGTTGGTGGCATTGGGCTGCAACAACGACGATCCTTCCGCTTTATTGTTAAGCGCCCAGTTCAGGTGACTGATTTTGTTTGTCTGTAAGAAGGATAGCCAAGCGCGAGTTTCATTTTCATCAACAACACCATCACCACTGGCCGATACAGAACCCCATTCGGTCACGAACAACGGCAATTTTTTTCCTAACGCAATATTGGCTTTATCACGCAACGATTGTCGGTGAGTCCCGGCGTAAAAATGCAAGGTGTAAGCAATGTTGGTATACGTTGTAATGGGGTCGTTCGCCGCAACATCCACATCTTGAGACCAGTTAGGCGTTCCAACAATAATCAGGTTGTCTGGGTCTATGGCACGGATTTCACTGATAACATCCAATGCGTAAGGTTTGATAACGCCAGACCAGGAAACGTTTAACGGTTCGTTGTAGATTTCATAAATAACATTTGGTTTGTCACCGTAAAGCGTCGCCATTTCCTTGAAAAACGCAATCGCTTGCGTTTTGTAATCTTCCGCGTGGTGTGTGTGCCAATCGATAATGACATACATATTTTCGGCGATTGCCGCGTCGACGACCGTTTTTACGCGGTTCATATTTGATGCATCACTTAGATAGCCGCCGTTCTCTTCAACACCCATGGCCGCTCGGATGATGCTGCCGTTGAGGTTTTCTTTAACGCTTTTCACAACACCGGCATTATAAAATGCTTCACCTCCCCAACCGGTGTTACTCCAAAAAAGGCTGTACCCTGCTAAGCTGGCAGGTTGCCCGCCAAAGACCACTTGCCCGTCTGCGACAGAAACCGGTGGTACGACTGCGGGGTTACCATTGTCATTTCCATCACCGTCGCCGTTATCTCCGCCGTTATCTGAATTCCAGGTCCTCAGATAGCTGGCAATGTTCGCTGCACATTGACCACTGCAGTTGGCGAATTGCGGTTGCGGTCCCATGTAATCTTGAATGAAACGCGCCAGGGTCACGGGGTTATTGGGTTGAGAGGAATGCGCATAGTTCTCTTTGGTCGCATCCAGTGTGTAGATTCCTTTACCATCGGCGCCATGACAAGCGCTACACTGATACTCAATGTATTGTTCAGACCCGCGAACGGCGTCACCGGTTAACGTGTCTGGGTCAGTAGATCCGCCGTTATCTCCGCCGTTATCTCCGCCGTTATCTCCGCCGTTATCTCCGCCGTTATCTCCGCCGTTATCTCCGCCGTTATCTCCGCCGTTATCTCCGCCGTTATCTCCGCCGTTATCTCCGCCGTTATCGTCCTCCCAACCATTCAAATAAGCCGCGATATCCGCTGCACACTGGCCAGTACAGTTAGGATAGGTTGGTGAGGGACCCATATAGGCGTGAATGTAAGAGGCCAATGGTAACGATTCATTGATATTCGTTGAGTGGGTAAATCTTTCTTTTGCTGGATCCAACGCAAAAAGTCCTTGCCCATCAGCACCATGACAATCGACACACTGCAGCGATGCATACAGTGTTGCACCGGTTCCCGCATCACCGGTTAAGGTTTCAGGATCTCGCGTATCATCTGGTGGGCTCGGCTCTTCATTTTTTTCCGGCACCGAAAAAGTTCGCACATATTCGGCGACCTTACGCGCACAATCATCGAGACAGACGCCACCGCGCTGCATATTTTGTTCAATGTAGGCTTCCAACGACAGCTTATTGTACGAGGATCGGCTTGGGTCAATGGCCGGTGTCAGTGGCGTGCCTTTGCCCTGACCATTGATGCCGTGGCAACTCGCGCACCGCCCTTCATAAAGTCGTTTGCCTTGGTTCTCAGCAAAGATATTGGATTCGTTTTCGTAGGTGTTTAAATCACACGCACTTAACACGAAGGTTGTGAACAGGATCACGCATAGTTTTATGCCGTCTTTCACCAACATGGCTTTAGATTCCTTGTGCAGAAACGGCCGGTCGGGATTTTTTCGAGTCTTGGAATTTTCTAACACACAAGCGTGCCCGTTCAGCTCATCGAAATGAACCGAAAAAAATTCCTTAACAAAGAGTTTGGTTTCTGACGACGACAACATGATCTGCAACGATAACGTTGATGATCCGCATCAAAAAACGGCAGTCTCTCTCGACCGGTTTAGTTTATAGTTTTTTACTTTGGTCGAACCTTACCGCAAAGTTTTAATGGAAATCGGAACCGGTTCTCATTTGCTTTGGTGGATAACCTGAACTATGAACGGTCTCACAAAAATCGGTCAAATTTCCTTAGATTACACTTAAAAATATTCCAACCTCAACTATGAGCACCACTAATATCAAACGCAATTTAGTCATAAAAAGAACAATAAAGAAGACCGCACATACTCATAAGTTCCATATTGGAACAATTCAGTCACCAAACACGAACTATCGAACCAAGCACAACCCTGGTTCAGTTTAAGCGGATATCACGTAACATAGAGAACATCGAGACAACGAATAGGGGATGAATTTATTATCAGAGACAGGTCCTCTACGAACAAAATCTACTCATAAAAAAGCGCGTTTAAAACGCGCCTTTCGTGATATTGCCTACATCACACCTTCATTTTTATTTCGCGACCAATCGCCACCAATTGATATTCCATCCGCCTTGCGCAACGTACAGACTCAGGTCCTGCATACCGGCATCCAGATAAACAGTCGGACCATCAACCGTTTGCCAATTCTGCCACCCGCCTGTGGCCGGAACGGTTGTGTCACCAAAGTTTCGACCATTGTGCACGCTGGCATTCACGACACCACCGGCTGGCGATGCCAAGCGATACTGCAATTGATAATTGCCGGATGTTGGTACGTTCACACGGTACACCATCCAATCACCGGTATCGAGATAGCTGGCATTGAAATCGCCGCCCACTGGATCTGTCGTGGCTTCGATGTTGGCTCCTGAATGCTCGTGGAAATGCTCTGCTTCGATGGTACCGGCGCCTGCCGTTGGTAGATAATGCAGCCAATAATCCACGTCACCATGACCGGCAATACTTTGTGTTGCAAACTGCGCAAACCAATTCTCAATAGCGCCCAATGAAGCGGTACTCATGTTGATGGAACCATAGCCGCTGGTGTTGGTGAACAGTCCCCAAGGCCAATTGCCATCACTGGAACCACTGTGTGCCGTTGGCGATGTCGTTTTATAGGCCCAGGCGGTCGCGGCCCAGCCCAGCGCGTTATACACGTCAAAAGTTTTCCGGGTAATTTCACCGGCGTCTTTACCGAGCAATGTCCAAGGTTGAAACTCGCCGACCAGGAATGGCGCCTGGCGTGCGTTAATCTGCGCATCCCACTCACAAGTTGAGCTGCCGCTCGGTGCAGAACAGAACAGCCAGTCCGCATGGACATCACTGGCATTGTCGCCTTCACGCCAACCCCAGAAACCAGGGTAAAAATGCATTTCATACGCGACATCATTGCCCGGTTGCGGGAAACTGCTGATACCCGATGTATGTCCATGCATGATGATGACATGCTCAGCGTCTTTCGCACGCACCGTGTTATACAGCGCTGCAAGGTTGTTACCGAGCGTCACTGCGTCGGTTCCCCATGGCTCATTCAACAGACCGTAGGCGGCCACATTCGAGTTACCGTTGTAACGTTGCGCGATCATGTCCCACAGCCAATGCGTTCGGTCCTGATAATAGCTGGCCGGTTGACCATTGCCGCCATCCCAATACCAGTTTCGGTTTGTGCAACCCGAGTGATGCTCCCAACCCTGACTGCCGGCCGCGCCGTGTAAATCCAAAATAGTATACATGCCGCGTTCGGCGGCTTTGGCTATGGCTTTGTCGATAAATTCCCACGCATCTGAGCGCAGCGTATAGGGATTGTTTTCATCTTCAATCAGGTTATGCGGGAAGGGTAAGCGAACCACATTGAAACCCAGGTTGGCGATGTTGTCCCAATCCCGGTCGGTCATCCAGTTATTGCGAAAGATATCCAGCAGCCGTTCGCGTTCGGCGTAGCCAAAACGGCTGTCGAGCGTTGCCTCCAGCGTGCACTGATCATCGATAGCACCGTTATCGTTTCGAATGGCACCGCTCATCATCCAAAATTCCATTTGCAACCAATTGCCCAGGTTCAAGCCACGCAAACGCACGGGTTCACCATTGGCAACCCAGTGTTTACCCTGCGTACGGATCATCGGCAAACTGCCGCTCGGTGGTGGGGTCACGGTTGGCTCTTCAAGTGAAATCCAATTCACATTCCAGCCACCGGTTACCGCATACAACGTCAGGGTATGCGCACCGGCGGAAAGATAAATGTTGTTCGACACAGTGGTCCAATTCTGCCAGCCACCGGTGTTCGGTACCGTCAGGTTATCCGACAAGTCTGTGCCACCCTCGCCTATGACCAACACCGCGTTTGCGTTAGGAGACGCCACACGGTAGTTCACCTGATAAACGCCAGCGGTAGGCGCATTGACCGAAAAATTCAAAAAATCACCGGCATCGATCCAGCCGGCGTTCTGACCACCTCCCACATCCGTGGTATTTTCAAATTGCATTCCAAAATTGTATTGCGCCGATTCCGCCTCAAACAATTGAGCGGACCAGCCGGCGATAGGCGCACCGAGCAGTGCACAGGCTAAAACAAATTTAAGTTTGTGTTGGTTGTTCATCGCTAAACCTTTTTAATTTTTGTTTTTGTGACAAGGCATCCATAACGACGGATGCCTTTCAGGTTATCTCTGAGAACACAGCGGGTAAGTACCCTTAAGATTCAGAGACCGTGTCAGGTTGGCATGAATCTGCGGTGGGATCGTTCGTTTCCCGCAGCCGAACCTTTTCTATCAGGGTTCCTTAAACTCCATCCAGTTAAAGTTCCAGCCACCGCCGATCACATCGACCCGCAACGTATGCAAACCTTCGGGCAACGACACCGTGCCGGACACGGTTTGCCAATTCTGCCAACCCGCGGTATCTGGGATGATTTGCGTATCGATAACCACACCATCCAACAGCAATTCAAAACCGTCACTGCCACCGCTGCTGGCGACCCGATAATCGATTGTGACCGCTCCAGTACTGGCCACGTTGATGTAGTACTCCATAAAGTCTCCCGGATCCATGTAACCGACGTTACTGCCGCCCCCCACATCACTCGTGGTTTCTATCTGAATGCCAGACATGCTCGACATATCTTCCGCTTCAACCCGCCCAGGGACCTCGATGGATTTCAACTCTGTCCAGACACGATTGCTGCGCACACTTTCATCACGTTCTGTCACCGCGTGTACTTGATAGTAATAAGTCAGTGCCGGGTTCGTATCGGTATCGGTCAGCGTCAAAGCGTCCAGATCTTCAGCTATCCGTTCGTACCCGGAAGCCAGCATGGTAGACCGATACACGTTGTATCCGGTGACATTGTCGCTGGCACTGGCATCCCATTGCAGTGTCACAGCATCAACGCCTTCGGTCAGCGCCAGGTTTGCTGGGGCCAATGGTAAGTTAAATAACGATGAACGCGACGGTGAGGCTAACGCGGCCTGTAACGTTTCGTGGATGTCGTAAGGAATGCTGCCGAACGCGGTGAAAAGCGCTTCGATATCATCCTTACTGGCCGCGTGAAAATCGACGGGTGCCAGCGGACCTTCCGCGAGTACATCGACACCGTTTTGCGGCAGCGAACTGACCAGATAAATTTCGGCCCAAGCATTGGTGCTGCCATTATCTTTAAACACACCGGACAGCTCGTAGGTGGCATCAGAGTCAAGTGTGATGGCTTGATAGACACCACCATTGATGTCTGCTGCTCCGGTTAAATGAAGAAATCCGCCTTGATGGTTCGTCGGCGCCAACGCCGCATCAGTTGCGTTAAATTCCAGTGTGGGGAGCGCATTTTGAAAATACTCGGTCCAGCCGGCTGAGGAATTGAACTGCCCGTTTACAACCATTTCTTCGTCGCTTACAACGTTTTTAATGCTCAACTCATCGAGACTCACGTCCAGATTGCCACCGCAGCAACTGCCGAATTTAATGACCAGATAATAGGTGTGTTCGCCATGACGATCCGTTTTGAACGTCTCGCGCCCCGCACTACAACCCTCGGTCAACGAACTGTCCCATCCGGCACACGCCCAGGTGTCCGCCTTTGCCAACAGACCAAGCACCTCTTCATTGGTGACCATGCCCCAGGTACCCTGCCCTTCGCCACCGCCATTGGTCAGAACCTTGTAGGCCCAACTGGTGGATGCCCACCCCATGTCGCCATAGCGGTCGTAGGTCGCGCGCGCAATATCCGCTCCCAACTCAGGACCAAGACCCGTCCAGGGTTGAAACTCACCCACCAGGAACGGCGCATTTTTATCGGCCAGTTTGGCTTGCCAATCACACACGCCGGACAGGCCATCGACACCACAACTGAACCAATCCCGGTGCACGGCATAGCCGATCTCTCCCCAGCCAAAGATGCCAGGGTAAAAATGCATTTCAAACGCCACGTTAGTTAAGCCTATGTCGGCAGGCGATTCATAGGCATCGATTCCGGCAGAATGACCAGGAAGCACGATGATTTTTTTGTCGTCGACGGCACGGACGGCGTGGTACAACTCAACCGACTCTGCCGCAAGATTTTCCGGTGTGGTGCCCCACGGCTCATTGAGCAGACCATAGGCTGCTACAGCGTTACGATCCTTATAACGGGCTGCAATCTGTTGCCACAACCACCGCGTGCGAGCCTGATAGTCTTCGTTGTCCCAGTACTCATTGAGTCCGGCGCAGCCACTGTGGTGCTCTTCACCTTGCGCACCGACGGCACCATGCAAATCCAGAATAACGTACATATCTCGGGCTTCAGCCTGATCAATCGCGTCATCCAGGTATTGCCAAGCATCCGCGCGTAACGTCATGGGGTTACGTTCATCCTCGATCAGATTCCAGATAAACGGTAACCGTATGACATTCAAGTTAAAGCTAGCCAACAAATCCCAATCGCGCTCGGTGATCCAGTTGTCCCGAAACACATCCATCAACCGTTCGCGTTCATCAAAACCAAACCGTTCGTCGAATATGGCTTCGAGCGTGCACTGATCATTCACGGCGTCAGTGCTCTGTCCCATCATCCAAAATTCCTGCAACAACCAGTTACCCAGGTTGGTGCCTTTTAACAACACCGGGTTATTGTTTTCATCGACCCATTCGGTATTTCGGGTGTGCAACGCAAGGAGGGCCTGCGCTGGTTCTTCCACATCTGGTGGTTCAGGGGCGGGGGCTGGTTCGTCTTTACAACTGTTCAGTGCCAGCGCACTGAACAACACGGCAAACCCGATCGCAAATATGCGGCGGGATTTCTGACTGTTTAACTGTTTCATGGTGGTTAACCTCAATTTGAATAACGAGCAACAGAGGAAGTCCTCTGAACAGAGACAGTGTTTCGGTAATTCGGTCTGTCGTCGTTCGTATTCCGGCAGCCGAACTTTTTAAAACAGGAAAAATCGATGCAGGTAGCACTCATCTGTTATTGGACGCACGATTCAGACGCGACGAATTGAGCTGAGAGTAGAAAACCTAAACACGATAAAAATTCAGGCTGCCACTGCGGTGGACACACTCAGTACCTGGCGACGAAACTGGCTGGGTGTCATCCCCATTTTCTTTTTGAAAAACGTGTTGAACACAGATTTACTGTTAAATCCCGAGGCAAGATAGATCTCCGTAATTGTCCGCTGCACACCATCTGGACTACTAAGCAGATTGGTAGCATCTTGAATACGGTACAGGTTAACAAACTCATAAAAGTTCTTGCCAAAGTGACGATTGATGATCACCGAGAGTTCTTTCGGTCCGAAGCCCAACAGATCAGCAAGCTGGTCGAGTTTCAAGTCGGCATCCCGGTGAGGCTTGAGGCGTTGCATACCATCGTCGATAGCCTGCACCAAAACAGGATCGACCGGTGTATCAGGCACGTCAACCGGTTCGGGCTCCATCACCATTTCCCGTGTCACGGTTTCAAATTGATTGAAAAAACGAAGGCCGGTAAAAACCCAAAGACTGATCAACAGGAACGTCAGGTAATAACCGGTTAATCCCATCCGAACAAAAACATCGAATTCCACCACACGGTAAAGATGAACAACTTTCGCCAAGCTCAAAGAAAGTTCTAATACCCCAACGACCAGGAAGCCAGCAATTAACGCCAGCAACCAAAAAAAGTCCTGCCGGGATAATGCCGAAAATGTATTCCGGCGTGCGCGTTGGTACTGCACCATCATCCACAGACAACACACCGCGTATAACACGCGCAAACATTTGGCTGCAGCATCGGCGTAGACGTAGCCGTCGTCATAAACAAAACGTTCGCTCTTAATTAAAAACATACGAACGGCGTGCGGCAGTTGATAGAACGCCGCGATCATAAATATCAGAAAGGCGCAGGCCGGCAGCAGATGCCACCATTGCCGTCGTTGAAAAGTGAAATCCTCAAACAACACCGCACGTACGCACAACAGCAGTAACGCACCATCCAGAAAGTAGGCCGTTGCTCCGACAAAATACAATTCCGGCCATTGCTCTCGCACCAGGAACTTAAACTCACCGCCCCACAAAATCAGTTCGTGAAGGGGAATAATGGCGTGCAACAGCAAGAACCCTCCGAGCAGATAGATCCCTTTGCTCCGACTGTCGTTCGTCGTGGCCAAGATCAGGGCAAAGAACAGGCACTGCATTGCGGTCATCCAGAGAATGACATCATGAAAGTTAAACAGTATCCGTCCCATGGCTCAGCCTGCTTGCTGGTCAGCTGCTGACGTGGCTCGGTGCGCATGTGTTGGCTGCCAAACCTGGAAACAATGCACACTGTCGCAAGAACAGGGCAAAACCTCCCCACAGGGCTCTAAAGCCTCTCGCAGCAGAGCAGAACAATGACTCGTAAACTGTCGAACACTCTTGAAAACAGTGATCTGCAGGGGGGGATTTGCCATGGATTCGCTCCGAATTATTGTTGTTGGATCCGAATTTCTCAGTCACTTTACCTCAAATTGTTATCGATAACAAATTGTCAGAATGAACGCGTTAACTCTCGCGATAGGCCATCAACATATGGACTCGGGTAACCATTTTGGGCGCTGCGAAACCGATGCCGGGTAATTGCGTTACCAAGAAGCGGTGATAGCGCCGCAGTTCATTCCGATGATCTTAGATAGGCGGGCAACCTTCGGTGCCTGTTTAGTTGTATGCCTCGTCATTGAACTTTTTTTATCAGCGTTCCATTTATACATGACAACCGGAGTTTTACATGACTGCTCATCCTCTGATGCGCATTTACGACATGAAAAAAAGTATGCTACGAGAGAGTGTGTAAACATTGCAGGCGAGCCGTTTGCAATTCTGACCTCCCGTAGTAGAGTAACCCTTCTTTTTCAGCGCAGCTTTTCGGATGACGGTAACCAATCGGACAGCGATCTTCCTGATGGTGTTCAGCCTGTATCTGGCCAACAACATCATTGTGCCAGTGCATGCACTGAGCCATATCCAGGAACATCATGAACCCGAACTCGCCAGTTGTGATATTTATCACGCAGCAGCGAGTATTGCGGTCATCAGTGCCTGCGCCAATTCTGGGCCAACGCTTAGCTTTCGCAGTATCAACTCATCACTCGAATGGGTTTGGATCTCCGTATTCGAACCGATGTCTAAACAAATCCGCGCACCACCTTCCATCACCTGATCCGCACAATACTGGGTACCTTGCGTATCTTTCATCATTAAATTCAGGTTATGACGAAGACGTGTTTGGCTATGCCAACGGTTACTTCGTAGATAACCATTGATCAGGCTTAAACCATGAAGAACATCTGTTTAATCTGCCTCGTTTTTTCGACGGCAACACCGCTGTTTGCCGATGAAGACCGGCAACACACCGCCCATGAGCATGGCGCTGCGACACTGGGGATTGCTCAGGATCAAAATACGGTTCTGCTGGAACTGAACTCGCCGGCATTCAATATTTTCGGTTTTGAACACAAACCCAACAACCAAACAGACAAAGACCTGATAGCGGCTTCCGTCGCGCAATTACAACGGGGTCACGAAATTTTCTTGTTTCCAGAGGCTGCAAAATGCTCGGTACGTGCCATGGACATCCATTCCAGTCTGCTCGATGAAGAGCATGAAGAGCATGAAGAATCTGACGAACATGAGTCAGAGCACTCTAATGTTCAAGTCGCTTGGACCGCTACCTGCGAACACTCCTCTCAGTTAAACAGAATCGATATTAAATTGTTTTCGTTCTTTCCCAACCTGACCGATCTGGACGTCGACTATTTAATGGATTCCGGTCAAGGAGCGGCTGAACTTAACGCAATGGTAGCGTCCATTTCTTTTTAATAACACGAGGCGGGGAGCAGGTCTCCCCGATGCAAAACATGGCTTCAGACGACGCACTAAAAGTCAGAGATCTGCGATTCTCGTGGGACACACAGACCGCCGATATTCTGAACATTAAAAACCTGGATATCCCCATGGGCCGCTCTTTATTCATCCACGGACCCAGTGGCAGCGGTAAGAGCACCTTGTTGAATCTTCTCAGTGGCGTACTGTCTGTCCAACACGGCAGTATTCAGTTGCTTGGTAAGGAATTTTCATCACTGCGTGCCGCGAAACGGGACAAGCTACGTGCGGATCATATCGGCTACATCTTTCAGCAATTCAATCTATTACCGTACTTATCGGTCCTGGATAACGTCACGTTGCCCACGAAAATATCGACCCAACGCAGGCAAGGTAAGGCGAGACATGCCAGAGCGCTCACTGAAGAAGCAGAACACTGGCTGGCGCAGCTGCAAGTGCCTCGGAGTGTGTTCAGTCAACCGGTATCACGCTTAAGTGTGGGTCAACAGCAGCGAGTCGCTGCCGCCAGAGCATTGATAGGCTCACCTGAAATCATCATCGCTGACGAACCAACCTCGGCGTTAGACCAGCAGAATATCGATAACTTCATGACGGTTCTGACGCAGCAATGCCGCTCCATTGGCAGTTCTCTTTTGTTTGTCAGTCACGACATGCAATTGGCCGGTTTTTTTGATGCGACCTATGACCTGCACCCTTCGACCCCGGGAGAGCAAGAATGAACTGGATACATTTGGCGCTGAAAAGTTTGTGGAATCGCCGGGTCACGGCACTGTTAACGTTACTGATGGTCTCGGTCAGTGTTTGTTTATTGCTGAGTGTTGATCGAGTTCGCACCGATACGCGCAGCAGTTTTGGAAATACTTTATCGGGTACCGATTTACTCATTGGTAGCCGTACGGGGAGCTTGAACCTGCTCTTGTATTCGGTGTTCCGAATTGGCAACGCCACCAACAACATCAGCTGGCAGAGTTATCAAGAACTTAAGAATCATAAAGATGTGAAGTGGACGATTCCTATTTCACTGGGTGACTCACATAAAGGGTACCGGGTGGTTGGTACCAACGAGAGTTATTTACAGCACTACCAATATGGTCGACAGCACGGGCTCAAATTACAACAGGGTGTTTGGTTCGCCGACGTGTTTGAAGTGGTCTTGGGAGCAGAGGTTGCAAGACAACTCAACTACCAACTTGGTGATGCTGTTGTTATCGCGCACGGCACGGGAAGCACTTCATTCGAGCAACATGACGATCGCCCCTTCAAGGTAGTCGGCATACTCGCACCAACGGGCACACCGGTCGATAAGTCGCTGCATATTCCACTCGAAGGCATCACCGTATTGCACGTCGATTGGCAATCGGGTGTGAAACGTCAGGGTAAGACAACCAGCGTTGACGACACCTTGAGCTTGGATTTAACGCCGGATTCAATTACCGCGTTTTTAGTCGGTATGAATTCCAGGCTCAAAGCCTTTGGTTTCCAGAGACAAGTCAACGAGTTTCGCAAAGAACCCCTTATGGCGGTGATTCCCGGTGCAGCGCTGCAGGAACTCTGGCAACTGATTGGCATTGCCGAAAATGCGTTAATGGCCGTGTCGGTTATGGTTATTGTTACCGGATTAATCGGCATGGTCACGGTGATTATTTCCAGCTTGAATGAGCGTCGACGTGAAATCGCGATATTCCGAGCATTAGGTGCCAAACGAAATACGCTCCTCGGCTTGTTAATGGTGGAGTCGGGCTTTTACGGTTTAGCGGGACTCGTGACTGGCTATGGCTTGCATGTTCTCCTGATGGGTATAGCCAATTCCCACGTGCAAAACCGTTACGGAATCGAACTCACCATCGGTTGGCCCAATGAATCGATGATGGTGATCTTATCGAGTTTTCTGGTCACCACCGTCATTCTTGGATTGTTGCCAGGCTACCGTGCCTACCGCCAATCGTTGAGTGATGGACTCAGCGCGAATGTCTAGGGCAACTCTGATTAATACGAATCACCTCAGTCCTATCAGATCGAAGGATGAGCAAGGCGTGTGTTTCAGGGAATGGCGAGTGCTTTTTAAAACATACAACAAAGCTCAGTCACCGACCTGAAGGACCCAGAGGGCTGGGCTGAAATGGCAAAAGACTTAACGAAGAAATCTGAATTAATCAGAGTTGCTCTACTTCCCTATTTTTAAGGAAACGACAAATGAAAATATCACACAAACTTAGCGTAATCCCCTTGGCTTTGGTTATGGTTTTCATAGCCACGTCAGTAATCGCCGAGAAGAAGAAAACGGATTACATTCCTGTCAGCTGGAATCAATTGATTCCGTCAGAATACGACTTTGAGGCGTTGGAAAATGAAGTGATCGGCCGCTATGACTTGGAGACACTTGAGGACGATAGTCCTGAAGCGCAAACACTGATTGCAGAATTGCAGGCCTTACAAGATAAAGCGCCGGTCACGCACGAATACGATGGTATTCAGGTCAAAATCCCCGGCTTTGTTGTCCCGCTGGATTTTGAAGACGAGAAAATTTTCAGTTTCTTGCTGGTCCCCTATTTTGGTGCTTGCATTCATACACCGCCACCGCCACCCAATCAAATCGTGTATGTCGAACTGGAACAAAGCATCGAACTGGACAATACCTATGAGCCGATTTATGTCAATGGCTTAATGCGTGTCGAACGTCAGGAGTCCGAACTGGGTGCCGCCGGCTATATACTTTACGGCCATTCCATCGCGCCCTATTTGTAAATTAACGCACTACTCAATTTCGGTCACACAAATGTTTGACTAACCATTCGAAAGCCATCGGCGGCATCGGCGTTAATAACCAATCCGTCGCATCCGTTATGGAAGAAAACCAAAGCAGGCGACAAAAGGGGGGTTAAAATCGATTAAAAGCGAAGCCCAATGGGCTTCGATTCGATTTTAACGACTTCACCTCTGGTGAAGGCCGGATCAAGGGGATCTCCCCTTGGAAAGAAAACCTCCAAGAAATCCATTGGTTGCGACCCGAACCCTTGTCGTCAGCAGGATTGGTCCTTAACGACAATAAAGACACAGCTAATAAAGCAGATTGGCGCTGCTCCCGAAACAAAAATAGGCAAGCCAATTTAGCTCAGGTCAGCAGCATTCTACCTAACCCTCTGATGGCAGAAACAGATGCCCACTTCCGGTAAAAACCGTTTCACCGCCAATTGAAATCTGTTGTGCAACCGGCGATGCCGAAAAATGAATGTGGCTTTGACGTCCTAATGCTCGGCCCTGAGAAACAAGACCCGGCTGGCAATAATTGCTAAAGATTTTTAGATAGCATGCCAAGCCCGCAGCGGCGGCACCCGTTCCACCGTCTTCTCCCTGACCAATACCAAATCCAAACATTCGCACTTCAAACTCTGTTTCGGATTCTGCCTTTCGACAAAAAAAATACAGATTATTAAAGGGCGATGCCTTTAACAAGCGTTGCCAAACGCTATGAGATACTTCCAAGCCGTACAGTACCGCTTCGTCACGCACAGGAATGAAGAGAAACCCAGACCCACAACGCACACCGGCAATGGGACCCAACCGGGTATCGAGATCCACGCTATGCAAACCACAAAGATCGCTAAGGTCACTTAACCGGCAAGGCACATCATGAATCGTCGGGTACTCGGGTAGCGCCAGGGTGACGTGCACCTGCCCTAGGTCCGACGAGTGAATGTCAGCTTCAACCGGTCCTAACGGCAGAGATAAGGTCACATGACTTATCGGCGCACCAACCGCTTTACTCTGGGCAGCCAAGTATGCGCAGGTACCCACGCTGGGGTGACCTGCAAAGCTCAGTTCCTCTGTAGGTGTAAATATTCGCGCATCGACTTTTACCGAGCTATCCCTTACCAGGCTGCGCCAATGTTCGGGCAGGAAGACCGTTTCGGAGTAGCCAAATTCACGCGCGATGGTGATCATAGTGGTATCGCTGAGTGCACGGTCAACTTCAACAATAGCCAAGGGATTACCGCTGTAACGCTCATGAGTGAATACATCACAACGAACATACTGCAGTTCAGGGATAGATTGACTCATACGCACCCAACCATATGTTCTGCCACCAGGGACTGTTCCGCGGCGAACCTTAAATGCGACATTGCCTCCCTTAAACCTCCTTTTTTGGTTTCCACCGTAAGATGCCCGCGCCAACCATGGGCTTTTAGAACATCGATCACTTTTCGATAGTCCAGCGTCCCTTGATCCAGTGGTGAATGAGAGTCGATAGCGCCATCATTGTTACTGACACTTACGGCAGCGATGCGATCGATAAAATACGCGAGCGTTTCATGCGGTTGATCCGCTGAGATATTCTCGTGCCCCAAATCCAAAATAAATTTAACCGCAGGATCCACTTCACTAAACACCCTGCGGTACTGTTCAAACATGGAGAAAAGCGTATAGAACGGACGGCGGTTCTGATAATGCTCAAGGTTCTCTAACCAGAGCGTAACCCCCTGAGACTGTGCGTAGTCATTTAGCTCATTGACGATTCTCGCAAAATCAGACATAGCCGTGCGGCGCAAGTGACTAAGATTGGAATGCGTAAACAGGCAACTGGCGTGAACGATCAATGGCGCATCCAGCTCTCGCGCAAGGTCGACTTCCTTAAACATATAGTGTTTGGCCGCTTCCCGAATGTCTTCGATCTGATGACAGATAGGATTGCGATAATTGCCGTGAACAATAGCGGACAAATTGTGTTCCGCGAGCTGCTGTCTTACTGTGTGGAGTTTTTCGGACGTCCAGTTGTTGGCATGGTCTTCATCACTGGAACCCTCTATGTAAATATGGCTAGAACCCTCCATTAATGCGAGTTCTATACTCTGCGCAACTGGCGTCGCTTTCTGTACGGCAGTTGAAGTAAACATTTCAGTTAACATCTGTACTCTCCTTGTGTTTGGTGCGAGTGTTAAACATGACTTAGTCGATAGCACGGGTCAGTTCAGCAATTGCAGGTTGCCATTGCGCCAGCCAACGATGGTGCTTCTCGACAAACGCCTGAAACTCTGAATTCAAATCAATTGGGTCGCCACAGCCGCCACCAAAAGCGGTTGCTGTCGCAATGTTGCCAAACCATTGCTCGGCCGTTTGTTCCACTGCAGAAAATTTGCTGCGCAACGACACTTGGTCGGCGATGGCGGCATTAACTTGTTCGCCAACAAGATGATGAGCATCGCGAAACGGAATGTGATCGAAATAGGCCATCTGTTCCGCAAGATACACGGCATCGACCATGCCTCGTTCCATTGTCTGCAGTGCCTGTTCCTGGTTCACGGTGATGCCGTCGACTACCTTGGTCATCAGCCGCAGAATAAAATCGAGATCATCCAACGCGCTCCACAACGGGCGCGTTGCTTCGCTGGAAATAGCCACCGAGTTGGAAAAAGCATTCCACTGCATTGCGGTGACCGTACTTGTCCAGGCGGCCACAATGCTGGCGCTGCGACCTTTCACGATTTCCAGCAAAAAAGGGTTTCGTTTCTGTGGCATATTCGAGCTCGAGCCGACCAGGGAATCCGGCAACGACAACAGTGCTGTTTCATTGCTCGACATAAACACCACATCCGCCGCACACCGCGACAACGTGGTACTGACAGACGCCATGGCAGACAACAGATGCAAACAGGAATCCCGGCTCGCGACAGCGTCAATGGAATGCCGGACGGGATGCGAAAAGCCCAATAGGTCTGACGTCACCTGTCGATCAATCGGAATCGTCGTGCCACCTCCGGCACAAGCGCCCAATGGGCAGCTGTCTAATAGGGACAGCGCAGAGACAAACATATCGACATCTCGAAAAAGATGTGTCGCAACCCCACTCAAATAGTGCCCCAGCGTTGAAGTAAAAGCGGTCTGATAGTGTGTAAAGGCAGGAAACAGGGTCGTCACTTCTGTGGCTGCACGCTCCGTGATGGTTTGCAAAAAGATTTCCAAAAGCGTGAATGTATTTACAACCCGGTCACGTAACCGCATCTTAAAAACCGTTGCGTTCATGTCATTTCTTGATCGTCCGGTTTGTAACAGTCCTCCCGTTGCCACGCCCAAACGACTGATTAAAAAATTCTCGTAGCAGAGATAGGTGCCCCGCTGAGTCGGCAGATTCATCAGGTCCTGGAAATCCTGACGGAATAATCGACCAATCTCTTCTTTCAAGACCTCACATGACGCCACATCAACAATATCCTGACGCTGAAGCATGGTTAAATGTGCAAAGTCAATCAACGCATAGTAGCGCAGTTCGTTCGCTATGGTTGCGGTGTTGACGCGACCAAATACCTGGTCACGGAGATCTTCATCCAGCAGCGACTTCAAACGCCCGGTGTTCTGTAAGTCAGTCACACATCACCTCACGGAGAATAGCATTCTGTAAAACATCGACTTGCTGAAACAGGAGTTGTGGGGCAACGACCAACACATGCCCTACCCGATCGGTGAAGTCACCGCGGGTTTGCGAACGATAACCCATCGGTTTATAAAGTTTGGCGTCTTTGATCGCTTGCGGTGGAAGGTCGGCGCGTCGGGCGCAGTCCTTCAACAGGCCATCGGTTAGCGGTTGCGTGACAACCTGATCACTTTGAGGAACGAAAAACCGTATTGCACCTTGACCGTTTCCAGTTGGCGCCAGTTCCGGGTTGCCACCCAACGCGGCGGTTAGCCAGGCCTGTAACAGATCAACGCCCAAGGTTTCTCTAATCAACACGGGAATCATGCCGCCGGCCAGCCGAGGATTTATTTCGATCAGATACACTTTCGACTGACTGACTTTTATTTCAACATGAGCGGGTCCCCAATCGAGGTTGACGGCGGCCAACATCGCTTCGACTTGGGTTAAAATATTGTGATACGACGCCGTATCAATTGCGAAATTAACGTCATGACCCGTTTCAACAAAATAGGGCGCACCGCCCAAATGCTTTCGGGTCAGGCAGACAGCTTTACCGTGAAAACACTCAACGGAATACTCTTGGCCACTCACATAGAATTCAGCTAAACACCCAATGTCCGCAAAGTGTCTGCCACTTTGCTGAACGAACTCCCGGTTATCCGCAATCGCTTTTTTAACGTCGTCCAGGTTTTGACACAGACTAACCGAACAGCTACCGGACCCCGACCGAGGTTTAATGACCAGAGGATAATTCAATTGGGTAACCGTGTTCGGGATATCCAGTTCCGATGTTACCAACCGACAACCAACCGGGAACTCAACCCTGTCTTGCAGTGTTTGCCGCAAACGATATTTGTCACGACAAAGTTCCACTGCACCAGGGTGCGTGCCTGGCAATCCGAATTGCTCAGCGAGTTTCGCGGCCGTTGCAATAAAATACTCAGAGGTACTCATCACTGCCGCGATGCGGTCAACCTGTTGCAACTTGTCCAACCGTTCGGATAACAGAGCCTGATCACTGGTATCGATCGACTCCACAGCGATGTGCGGTGGAAATTGATATTTAGCCTCATTTTGCGTCAGCACCAACACGTCGTAACCCTGCGCCACCGCCAACTCAGCCAGCAAATAACCGGTACCCGTAGTATTACTTTCAATAAACACGATAAACATCAAGCGATACCCACCGTGGAAAGAGGATTCATCACCTCCGTAAGGCTGCGCCGATGCCATGGCAGATAACTCCAATTCTCTGCATCCATGGAGGGGTCCGTTATACACTCAGGTGCCAAGGACAGTTGATCATCCTCAACGAGCTGGTTTTCGCGCCACCAGGTAGGACTATAAATATTGTCCGAATACCGGTAGCCTTCATCTGCACAAATAAAAACAACTTTTTTATCGGGATTCTGGTCAGCAAGATAACGCGCAACCTTAAAGGCGGCACCGCTGGTAGGGCCACAATAAAGTCCATGACGTTTGTGCAATGTTCGCGTCGCGCATGCGATTTCTGACGCATTCAACCAATGCACCTGATCGAAGACCGAATGATCAAGATTCTGCGGCATCAAACTGTTGCCGAGACCTCGAATAATACGTTTGGCACCGCCGTCGGGTCGACCAAACAACATACTCACATTGCTATCAACAGCAACCCCCATGGTTTGCGGGTGCATAGTACGCAGCGCCTTCAACGTTCCACACATAGAGCCGCCGGAGCCTACCGAACCCACCAGGATATCAACCTTGCCGAACGCTGAAATGAGTTGCTCCGCAAAGAATGCGTACGCCCCAGGATTCATTTTATTTTCGTATTGCGCTGGAAAGAAATGGTTTGGATGTTGTCGACGATAGTGCGCCAGGCGCTCCAATCGGGCGGCTTGATACCCACCTACCTCGGCGGGCTCGGTAACAATATCGACCCTGGCGCCCAGTTCGGTTAATCGGTTATTTAAGTGAACATCAATCGCGGGATCACTGACCAGAATTAACTTTAAATTGTACTGATTGCAAAGTAGTGCCAAAGCTAAACCGAAGGTGCCAGATGTTGACTCAAGGACAACGGTATCTTCGTTAATATCACCGTTTTTTAACGCTCTTTCCAGAATAAACTTGGCCGGTAACAACTTCATTAAAAAAAACTTCGCGGCAATCAGGTTGTCATCAATGCGAATCAACTCAGGAAGAACACGGGCCTCAGAAATACTGCTGTATACCTGTTTCATCAGTGTTCTCCTTAAAAGGTTGAATGAAAGGCAGTTTGATGAATACCATTGTCACGCAGACGCCCTTGACAGTGGCTGACTCGTTCCAGGAGATCATGATCATCGGGCGAAAAAAGCATGCCGACCAAGTTTCCGCTGTGCGCAATTTGGACACCCAATGCACCACCTTGCTCAGCAATGCCCAACACTGCATCAAATTTTGGCTTCGGTACGTGTTTCTGATTAATCAACGCACTGTGCGTACTGACACGTGCAATGGTCGCCAAATCATGGTTCAACAGTGCAAATCGCAATAAACCTCTTAGTGGTTTAAACTGCTGCAGATCCTCCCAAGTGTACTGCGGCGCACGATAATCACAGGTACTAATTGGCTCACCCAAGGTAAAGCTCAGTAAACTCATGCCGGGCAATAATGGCCCGAGTTCTTCAATAACATGGCCCTCCCGTTGCGCAAACAATACTGTCGACGACTCAAACATTATGGGGTCTGAAGCGACTTCCGAACGAACCGCAATTCGGGCCAGCGCTTCACGCGAGAGCTTACGTTGATAGGCACTGCAGACAGCGCGGGCGGCTGCGACAACATCCGCTGTCGATGAACCCAAACCAAGCTCTTCAGTGACACAACTGTCACAAATCAATCGTCCGCCTAAATTGTTCAACCCCAGCTCTTCCAATGTCAAAATTGCTGATGACAGGGCCTTTTTCTTGTAGGCAGGCTCAACTGTAATAACATCCGATTCCGAATCCGGTAGAAAGGTGGCCTTTGCCTTAGTCGTCGAATTCAATAACGTAACTAAGCCCAATGTTTCCTTTCCATTGGATTCTTCAAAGACGCCTTGCAGAATCTCTCCGTGGTGACAAGGTGCGACACCGTGACCGATATGAACTTGACCGTAAACCATGGCGTTTTCTGCTACGGCCTGAGGCCTTAATTCTTGTTGTGCAGTATTCATGAGTGCTGTCCTTAGTTTTTATGTACAATTTTTCCGTCATTAATAGCGACCAGATAGTTCAACATGGCGTCATACTGTTTTAAGCTCGCCTCCAATGACATATGCGCGCCACAGGCAATTTCCGACATCTGTTTGTCTGATAAAGTTGGGCGTTGATAGCGAATGGATTCAATCAGTTCTACTGTATGGCGCGGGTCTATGCTTTCGTGTGCTTTAAAGTAGATTTGCTGGCCTTTTCGGCAGAGGCCGACCCGATCCATACCGTACAACACCTTGGTAAAGTGTGGCGATACCCAGCCTTCGTTCAACAGGAACCAACCGTACCGGCGAAATTTCAAACCTGGACGGGTCAGCAGTATGTTAAAGACATTGGTTGTGATCATCGTAAACCAGGGTCGTTCCTCTGCTCGATACCGAATCAGGCTATGCCAGTCGCTGTAGTCTTCGACCAGTTCACGTAACCAATAAGTATGAAATTTTCCGAGATTGCCCTGACCCACTTCGTCCCACAAATTAGAGCAGACGGCTGCTTTCATAGCACCTTGAATACCGGTGGTCATCACGGCTACTTCATCGTCTACTACCTCATTGCGGCAAACTTCGTTACGGAGAAAATATTTGAATGTCACTTCATTCGCATCATTACGCAGAAAATCAAATAACGGGTGATTAATCCCAGGATTGTCAAACGTCAGGTGCTGAAGATAATCGGCGCATTCGGCGCTGTCTTTAAATGGGTACTCCCGGTTCGCACTGGACAACCAGTGGTCCAAAACTTCACTTTCTACACTCAACTTCATACGCTGAATTTCGTATTCAAGATCCTCATCGACGGCTTGGTGCAACGGGCCATCGCAATAGGAGAAAAGGTAGCCAGAGATATAGGCCAGCTTTGTGTTGATGAATTCGTCATAAGCAGGCGTATCGCGCACTTCAGCTAACGATGACTTTTGCAGCGACCTTGGCAGCGACAGAAACTCGCGAATGTCTTCGGGTGTCGATTTAAACCGCGGCAAAGGTGGCCATTGATGTTCCTGCAGATGCGGCTGTTTATCCTTCAATTCGGTCAATTTAAACATAGCTATTCTCCTTTTTTAGCGTGTAGGGTGGATGCGATGGTCCGACTTAACTGCTGCATATCTGAGTGAGTCGGTGCGGTATAGATAATAAACCCTTGTCGATCCGCCGAGCTCTCCGGACGATCTCGTGTTGCCTTGGTAGTCAGTTGCACAAATTCCTGAATACCTGACGAGTTACGCGCGCTCAAACATCGTGTCGGAACACGATACTCGGTGTCTTCGTAACAATTACGATTCTGATATGGCGACTGTAACCAATCCGGAAGCGGGCTTGGTAAATTGGTATAAAAATGTTGACCGGCGAATCGCTTCGCTTTCGGCATGTTGACAGTTTCCCTTTGTAGAACATTCAGGAACTGCGCTTCCAACGACGCGTCTGTCGAGTGACGATACATGGCCAGAACACTGTCGCCGGGCGGGCGCGCCGCAAACTCGATGAAGAATATTCGGCCGTCCGGTCGAATGCGGAATTCCGCGTGCAATATACCGGTTCTGAATTGGACTCTCTGCACCAATGTTTTGGTATAGTCTTTCAGCGTTGCCACACATTCTTCTGAGAAATTAAGCGGAGGCTGGTAGTAGCCCATTTCCAAAAAGTCCAAAGGTGCAGGTAAACTGATCTCTTCTGTTACGCCCTGAAATACGACTTCACCATCAACAACCAGTGTTTCAACTGAGCTGTCTACACCTTGAATGTATTGTTCAATGACCATATTTTCGGTCAGACGAGGTAAATACCGTTGCCATGCCTCTTCATCCGACAGAATCGTAAAACCTTGCCCGCCATGACTATCAGTCGGTTTTACCACCACAGGGAAATCTATATCCGCAGACGGTGTGTCACATTGATATTCTTTTGGACTGAACTCCGACATTAGCGCACGCTGAATTCGTTTATCGGATGATATTTTGGCGGCCATCACCCCTGGGTTTTCAAACCTGAAGTAGTCATTGCAAAACGCCGCCGAAACCAAAAACTCCTCCGTTACATTAACTGACAGAACAATGTTGTATTCACCTTGCCATTGCTTGATTTGTTGGATCATGTCACCGACAAGATGGGGTTCAATATACAAAGCCTCTTTAACGACATCGGCCGGGAAATAACGGTTAAAAACCTGTGCGTGAGCCTGCCGATTCAATGGGGTATCGATAATCAGGAAGCCATCAACACGATTCAGGCATTCGTCAAACAGGTCGGGGTAGAGCGAGTGTTCCATTCCCCCAAAAAATAGTGCTACGTTCATGTTCTTTTTCCTTAGTGAAATGAATACACAGCGCAGTAGACTGTGACCAAACTCAGTGCAAAACCAATCTTTCCGGCAACGCCTAATCGTTTTAAATACGCAGAGCGGTTGTTGTTTTTTGCCAATTGCATTTGCCCAAAGCCGTACAAGCTGATCAGTACAATCAAAGAGACAGAAAGAATTTTCAGGCTAAACAAGGGCATGTTGCTTAGATTGGCGTAATAAGGAACGGCCATCTGTACACCAGAGATAACTAACAGAAAAAGACCAATGTAAGAGATATAACGAAGTGGGAACAAACTGACCAGCACAGCCTCCCGACTTTCTTCGGGAAATCGTTTACTCAAAAAACCAATTACAAAAATTGAAAACCCGGCGCCAGCGCCAAAGATCAACCCTGTAAAGTGTGTCAGCAATAACAAATCTCGCATAATTAAAATCCATTTTCTTTGGGCAAATAGAGTCCCTGGCTGTTGTTAACGCCAAAAAAGACTATTGTCACTACAGGGGAATTGGATCGCTAAAACGGATCCATTAGAACGGACAGACGAAACACGTTTCCCTTGCGTCTCTGTGTAAGCTACGTCTCAATCCTGTAACTTAGTGGCGCGAAACATAATTTTTATTTTGACCCATAGCAAGAAAAATTGAATTGACCATCCATTCCTGTGATGCGAGTCTAAAGAATTGGAACATAGAACTTTTCGAGCATTTACAAACTGAAAACTACGGTAATTTATCGACACAATTACCGATAGAATATTGTCCTAGTGCAGACTTTCATTGAGGTTTTCATGAACTGGCAGGATTAATAAAATTGAGCCCAGAAAGCAGACAAAACTCTCAGAACATTTCTCTTTAATCCACGTTACTGGCTATGACCTACCACACCTTCAGATTTTTTCCGATATTGCGTAGGGGTTATGCCAGTATGAGCTTTAAATGCTTTATAAAACGACGACCTTGCGTTAAAGCCTGAGTCCATCGCGATATCCAAAATGGATTTTTCCGCGGCGATAATCGCGGGAATGGCGTATCGAATGCGCCAGCCGTTAACGTAGTCAAAGAACGTTTGCTGTAACGTTTCGTTAAGCGTTTGGGAAATGTAATTGGGCGATATCTGCAAGGTGGACGCCAGGCCCGGTAGCGAAAGCCCAGGATCGAGAAAGAGCTGTTGGTCGCGCATTGCGCTCTCTATTTTCGTCGCAATACGCTGCATTTGCGTATCACCCAAGCCAGACTTACGGTATTTCCCACCGGATTCCTTGGTAACGTCAACTAAGGAGGTATCTTTATCCGGCAGATAACGGTCACTAAAGCCCGGTTGTTGTCGGCTGCCAAAAACACACAGTATCCACAACAGTACAATGTATATCACGACGAGAAATTCAACCGGTAACGGTAGGGCTTGGTTGGTCAACAAAGGAATACTGTACATGAGCGACAACAGCCAGGTCAGCGCCAAGACGCTGAGCAGCGCACTCAACCAATAGAGTTCGCGTTGATCGTTATTGGCAAACAGTTGCTTCAACGACCGCCGGTAAACGATCAACTGTCTAAACATCCGAATAGCAAAATAGCCAGAAAGAAAAACCCAGCCAACCATTATTATAAACGCGTAGACCACAACCATCTGTGGCCACAGGCGCAGATTATCGCTGGTATCACTGAAAATTTGCAGCAAATCATTTTTTGGAAGAACCCAGAGATTGACGCTGCCCATGAACGCCAACACGATGGGGATTGCATGGAGTATGTGTTTACGTTGCCAACGCCAGGGCGTCGCAGACGTAATCGCGTCCACATAAAAAGACAACGCGATGGGCAGTAGCATGAAACACGGCAGAACAATCCCCAACGCATAAAATTCCAGTGCTGGAAGTAACGCAATCGCTGGCGGTAACGAAATCACCAACGTACCGGCCAATAAAAAAGTGACCAATGGCACCCTTACCGACAAAGGCAACCGACTGAGCCACAGCAATGGCACCGCAAGCGCAGTCATACCAACGCCCATCATCAATAATGCGAAATTTATTGGGTTCAACGATATGTCCATAATTCCATGTTGTCCGACAAAAAACGTGTCCACGCTAGCAGGCGTGGACGACTGACAGCCCTGCGTGTGCGAAAAATGAAGACCATTTCACAACGACGACACAAAGGATTCCTATGCAATTGTTCACAAAAACGAATATCAAACCACTGCTTCTGCTGCTACTCGGTTCCGTATCGATTCTGTTCGGTGCGCTGCAAATAACACTTATCAGCCAGGGGCCGGAAGGCGCAGTGCAGGATATGGCATCACCCGCCTATTTCAGCATGCCACTGCCAATCCTGACCCACATTATTTTCGGCACACTATTCAATTTGCTCATGCCATTGCAGTTTATGCCACAGATACGTGCAAAGAAACCGGCTTTCCACCGTTTACTGGGCCGTTTCTTGATTTTATTCGCGCTCGGCTTTGGCTTCAGTGCGTTATGGATGAATCAATTTTATCCACAGTATGGCGGCATGATGAAATATATGGGCATTGTATCGCACGTCGTGGTGATGCTTGCCGCGCTTACCCTTGCCTTGGTAGCCATCAGGCGGCGAAACATTGCAACCCACCGTATTTGGATGATGCGCTTGACAGCCGCGGCGCTGAGCCCTGCCACGCAACGCCTGGTTGCGGTTCCAGCCTTTCTGTTATTTGGTGAATCGGTACTGACCGATGCGGTAATTGCGGGATTCATCTGGTTCGGACTGGTGGCTAACCTGTTGTTTGTCGAATGGATACTCAGAAAAGAGACACGCTCGGTGTCGTTAAACCGTGCATTCTAACATGAATCAACACCGCAACTTCCGCTGTTGACGCTTGAGTTATAGCTCGGATTGATACAGTTTGATAAGACTTGACACACTTTCTGCGGCTAAAGCTGTTACATTGATGGTGAATTAAACGTCAGGACAGGTAGATGAATATGATAGCACCAAGGGCTTCGGCTGTTCTCTGCGGTATTTTCATCTTGACGGCATACGGTGTCTTGGTGAGTCTGCTCACAGACTCACCATTGACTATTTTCGTGTTTGAATCTCTCAGTGGGCTTGCGGTTATTGCGATTTCTGTTCTGCTGTACCCATGGTTAAAACCTGCAGGTCAGACACTGGCGCTTGGATATTTGGTGGGAAAAGTTCTCGAAGGAAGTTTTTTGATCCTGGCTGCTTTCTTAATTTTTTCCAGCACCACATTGTTATCCGCAATACGCGACTTTATATTTTCCTACCACGCTTATCTTTTCATCGCGGCATCAAGCTTGCTCTATCTATTGCTGTATCGATCAACGCTGGTCCCAACGTTTATTTCCATTTGGGGGCTGGTGTCGCTCGCCTTGCTGTTAATCGGAAACCTGCTGAACCTACTGGGTGTCACCCACCCATTGGTGGCGGTGTTCTACCCATCGATTATGTTAAACGAAATATTTCTAGCTGGTTGGCTTATCGTTAAAGGGTTTGATGAGCGCGCGCTGCAAGTAAACCCCGGCTAACGCAGGTCATACTAAAATGACACGCGAGCCTCTTTAGAACAGAGGCTTGCGCAACAGGTCTCATCTTATTACATCATCATTTGATAGATGTAGCGTGCAGCCAAACGCGCGGTACGCTGATCGATATCTTTCGATGGATTCATCTCCGCAACATCCACCAACAGAATCTGCTTATTCTGTTGTTCTGCTTCATCCATTAAGAATTGCAGCAGCTTGAAAACAACCAACGGCTCAACACCCAACGCCGCAGGTGCACTGACACCCGGAGCATAGGCGGCCGGAAATACATCCAGGCACAGGGTAACGTATACAAAATCGAGCGGTTGCAACCAATCGCGCAGCTGTTGTTGCAAGTGCGGCATTGTCGCCATGTGACAGTCGAGGTCTTCCACCCAGGTGACGTCATGTTCGAACGCAAAATGAAACAACGCATCGGTGTTGGCCGTCGGGTTAATACCCAGCACCGCGTAATGGAACGGCACGTCATTGTGATGACACCATTCCTGGCATTGCCGGAACGGTGTCCCAGAACTTGGCGCTGGTTCTGGATTGCGCAAGTCAAAATGAGCATCAAAATTAAGGATACCCAGCTGTTTGTCCGGCGCATGTGTTTGCAGAAATTGCTGCGCGCCAAGATAACTGGCCCAACCCACTTCATGACCACCACCCAATACAAAGGGTCGCCCGTTGGATTCCAGAATCCGCGTTAAGTTGTTGGCTAAAGTTTGCTGCACCGCTTCCAGATTGCCATCGCGGCAGGTCACATCACCCGCGTCGAAAAATTCAAAATCTTCTGAACAAGCCAGATTCGCCAGCGCTTTGCGAATAGCATCGGGACCTTCAGCGGCACCGGGCACACCTTGATTCCGGCGGACCCCTTCATCGCAGGCAAAGCCCACGAGTACCGGAGCACTATGATAATCGACCGAAAGATCATCGGCGTGTACATGTTGATGCAGCCGTCGGCTTAACTCAGGGTCTTCAGCATCGACCCGCCCTTGCCATACTGCGGAGAGATCCTTTTTGTCAGTCATGTCGTTGTTCCTTGCCAAGTCGCCAGATACCGGTTGGTTTGAACCGATTCAGTTCGTGAATTATTTGTCTCGGATGATCACATGACCACAACAAAAAGTCGGCATCAAATCCTTCACGTAATTGACCTTTACACTGGGCTAGCCCCAATGCCTGGGCAGCGTGTCGGGTGATTCCGGCCCAGGCTTCGGCGGGTGTCAACCCGAACAACACTGAACTGAAATTTGCCGCGGTCAGTAATGAGTTCAGCGGAGATGTGCCGGGGTTAAGGTCGGTCGCAACGGCCATGGACACACCGGCATCACGCATGGCTTGAATCGGTGGTTTTCGGGTCTCGTTGAGGTAAAAGTAGGCACCAGGGAGCAAAACGGCAACCACGTCTTTCTGCGCTAACAATAAGCACTGTTCCGGCTCAAGGTACTCGACATGGTCGGCGGAAAGACCACCGAATTCAGCGACCACATCAGCGCCATGCTGTTGTGAGAGCTGTTCAACATGCCCTTTCACCCGCAATCCCAACCTGGTCGCAGCAGCAAACAAACGGTGGGTCTGTGCGGCACTGAAGCCGATGGATTCACAAAACACATCAACCGCCTCTGCCAGATTCTCATCTTTTAGCTGAGGTAACAAAGTCTCCGTAATCCAGTCGATGTAAGCATCCTGATCGCCCGAAAAATCGAATGGCAGCGTATGGGCTGCGAGACAGGTAGCGCTGACATGAACATCGCCACGCTCACCTAATGCGCGGATAACCCGCAACATTTTTAACTCGTCATTCAGTGATAAACCGTAACCACTTTTAATTTCAACCGTAGTCACCCCTTCACGCAGGAGACACTTCAGGCGAGTTTCCGCACTGCGCAACAACGTGTCTTCACTGGCTGCGCGGGTGGCGCGAACCGTACTGTTAATACCCCCACCCGCGGCGGCGATGTCCTGGTAGCGCATGCCCTGGCGCAGTTGTTCAAATTCACTCGCGCGATTGCCGTCATACACCAGATGTGTGTGGCAATCGATCAAACCCGGCGTCAGCCACTGTTGCTGCGCATCAATATCCTGCCCAGCCAACAATTCCGGACAGTCCGCCTCTGAACCGACAAACACAATTTTGCCCGCATGCCAGGCTAAACAACCTTGTAGCGTGCCGTAATCATCACCATGCACACCGGTTTGCAGCGTAGCCAAGCGCGCGTTGCGGATAATTCCGTCTACATGAAGCGTCATAACAAAGATTTCTTTTCCAATTGGTCAACTCAAGCACCTTAATGGCGGAACGCCATACACACAAGTGCAACGTCGCGTTGACATAAAATCGACATTATTCACGTTTCTGCCCTATCGCCCACGGTCTGCACGTATTAAAATTGCGCGCTAAATTCTTACCCGCCTTCCCTGAGGAACATTCATGACTTTGTCGACCGGTCAGTCAACTAATGTCGTAGTAGTTAGCAACTCATCCGATAACCCATTCGCCATTGACGTCGCCTATGCGATGGGACAGCACGAAGACATTGCTGATTTGATCAGTATGAAGCAGTTCATGAACTCGGAATTCTGTCCGCGTTTTATTTCGGACGAAGCTGATTTCGATAACATCGGTCATACGCTCGATGGCAAGGCCGTCATTATTGTCAGTACCGGCAGTCATGTAAAAAGCCGCCAGGAATTGGCGATGGCCAACTTGATCATTGCACGGGCGGCCAAAGAAAACGGCGCTAGCCGCGTTATTCTGGTGGAGCCGGATCTGTTTTACAGCGCACAGGATCGTGGTGCACGTAAAGATCTGGGTGAAACCAGCTTTGAACGTGACATTAAAGACGTCAAGAAATTTGATGGCCAACCATTCACCGCAAAACTGTACGCACAGATGCTGAAGCTATCCGGCGTCGACACCGTGATGACCATTCACAACCATTCCGATTCTGTGCAGAAGATGTTCAGTGACGTTTTCGAAGGCAATTTCCACAATCTGATCCCTTACGAGATTTACGCCCACTATCTATTGAACTCTGACATTCTGCACTATGGCCCAGAAGGTGAAGGCCTGGTGTTGTGCGCACCGGACAAAGGCGCTCGCGACTTCGTTAAAGAAATGTTTAACACCCTTGGCTTGAGCAAAGCCAAGTTCATCATGCTCGACAAAGAGCGTACCGCAGAACGCAAAGTTGAAATCACCTTACACAAAGAAAGTGAACACACGTTCGATGGCCTTGATGGTGCCAGCATCGTGCTATTCGACGACATGGTTCGAACCGGTTCCACCGTCGTAAAGTCTTGCCAGTTCCTGCAGCAGATCAACCCACAACGCATGGTGTTTGCGGTATCGCATTTTTACGCCAGCGATGAAGGACGTGAGCGCATGGCGCATCCGGCTATCGGTGAAATATTAACGTTGAATACCTTACCCACCATTCTGAACCGTGACGAGCAAGGCCGTTTACGGAAAAAAATGGTGGTATTAAAAGTTGAGAAATGGCTGGCCCAGGAATTGTGCAACATCCTCGACCTGCCGCAGAGCCATGAACAGAATCCCTACAAAATCGACATGTCGTCGAAAAACCCGCGATTCAAACGCAAAATCTGGTTCAGTGACGAACTCAGTGCGCTGAAAGAAGGCTGAAACTCAGCTGGAAAGAATTAAGCCCAGCCGTAGCGCTGGGCTTTTTCGTTAGCCCCCAGTCCACACTCCAGCTACTCCTTGCACAAGAGATTAAAGCCAAACTGATACCCTGCTGCCAATTGCGAACTGCCATTCAGGGGCTATAGTGTTTTCAATAATGTTCTAGGGCAACTCTGATTAATTCAAATCACCTCAGTCCTTACAGATCGAAGAATGAGCGAGGCGTGTGTTGCAGGGAATGGCGAGTCCTTTTCAAAATACACAACAAAGCTCAGTCATCGATCTGAAGGACCCGGAGGGCGGGGCTGAAATGGCAATTATTCAGAGATTCCCTGGCCTCCTATGTAACAATAATTGGACGATATCCGTGCACAAAGTTGCTTTGATTGAAGACCAAGAATATGTACGCGACTTCATTGCGACAGCACTTAATGGGATGTGTGAACTAGTCGTTTTTGATAGCGCCAAGGACTTTCAACGCGACATAGAGGGTCAGAGTCATAGATTTGACTTGGTGTTAACGGATATCTATTTACCCGGAGAGGATGGCCGAGAAGTGTTGTACTCTATGATGGGTAACGGTACTCCCATCATAATTGTGACTGGCGACCAGGATGTTTCAACAGAATCTGAAATGTTCTCGCTCGGTGCCTTTGACTACATACGAAAACCGTTAAACGAGGAAGTATTGCGTCACCGGGTTGGCTTGCATTTAAAACTCAGAGAAGAACAGTTGCGAGTTGCGCAAACTCAAGAGCAACTTGTTCAAAGTGAAAAAATGGCGGCTCTGGGACAGTTAGCGGCTGGTGTAGCCCATGAGATTAATAATCCAATTGGTTTTGTCACATCTAACTCCAACTTAATCAAACGGTATGTTTCCAAAATTAATGACACCCTCACAAAACTGGATGAAGAAGCCGCAAACGATCCAAACGGTGAAATGCTGTTAATGATTACCCGTTGGAAGTCACAATCAAAACTCGATAGTTTTTTGAATGAACTGGTAAAGATTTCTGAAGAATCCTTAGAGGGACTCGAACGAATTCGAGATATTGTAAAAGATCTAAAAGACTATGCTCATATGGGGGATCAAGCATTTGAACCAGCGGACCTTAACAAGAGCTTAGAATCAACAGTCAACCTTCTTAGGAATGAGATAAAGTACAAAGCAGAAGTCGCCATGGCTCTAGGTGACTTGCCATGGGTACCGTGTCGTATTTCTCAATTAAATCAGGTCTTTGTTAACATTTTGGTCAATGCTTGTCACGCCATTCCAAACTTTGGAAATATTGCCATAGAATCTATGCAAGAAGGCGATAATGCATTAATTCGCATAACGGACGATGGATGCGGCATGCCGAAAGAGGTTAGCAAGCACGTTTTTGATCCGTTTTTTACCACAAAACCTGTTGGTCAAGGTACCGGCATTGGTTTAGCCATTTCAAAGTCAATAGTCGACACACACATGGGGACGATATCCGTGCAAAGTGTTGTCGGAGAAGGTACTACGTTTGAGATACGTATTCCCCTTCAGCTTTCAGGCGAAACATTGTTACCCACCTAATATTTGCAGAATTGCGACATTAAAAGTTGTATATACAAGTCGCCTGGCCTACTCTTCGGGCACACTACCGAACGGGAACAGGACGATGGCTGCACCACGGTTTGAAACCATTAAGAAGCACATCATCGCCAAGGTCGAGAAAGGTCAATGGCAACCCGGTGACGCGGTGCCTTCCGAAAACCTCCTGGCTGAACAGTTTTCAGTGTCTAGAATGACCGCACGCCGTGCGCTGACGGAGTTGACCGATGCCGGTGTGCTGCAACGAATCCAAGGCGCAGGTACCTTTGTTGCAGAACAATTACCCACCGGTTCACTGTTGGAAATACGCAATATTGCGGATGAAATCACGGAACGGGGTCACCGGCATCTGGCGGAAGTTCTGGAGCTGACCGAACTTCCGGCGTCGAGCCTGATTGCGGCACAACTTGGCATTGCCCCAGACAGTGTTGTTTTTTTCAGTCGGCTGCGTCACTTCGAAGAAGACACGCGTAATCAACGACACGCCATTCAAGTGGAAGAACGATTTGTGTTGCCCGCTGTCGCGCCGGACTATCTACAACAGGATTTCACCACCCAAACACCCAGCGCCTATTTGTCGTCTTTGTCACCACTGTCTGAAGCAGATCATTGGGTTGAAGCGGTTATGCCCGACTCTGCTCTGCAAGCCTGGCTGAACATCTCACCGACAACGCCGTGCCTGAAGCTGTCGCGGCGAACCATGGGTTTACAGCGCGGACGACGTAAAAAACAGATTGTGAATTTCGCCATGTTGTATCACCCCGGGGATAAGTACCGCTTGGGTGGACACCTGGTAAACAACCCATCGTAAAAATGCTCACTAAAAACTAAAAACTAAAAAAACAGGAACCTCATATGACTCGACTGGACAACTCCCGAAGCATTGCAGCGCCCACTGGCACCCAACTCACCGCAAAAAGCTGGCTGACCGAAGCCCCACTGCGCATGTTAATGAACAACCTCCACCCCGATGTCGCGGAACATCCGGAAGAGTTGGTGGTTTACGGTGGCATTGGCCGTGCTGCGCGGAACTGGAAATGTTATGACAAGATCGTCGAAACCCTGACCCGATTGGAAAACAATGAAACGCTGTTGGTACAAAGCGGTAAGCCGGTCGGTGTGTTCCAAACACATGAAAACGCCCCGCGCGTCTTAATCGCCAATTCAAATCTGGTGCCGCACTGGGCGAACTGGGAGCATTTCAACGAACTCGATAAACAGGGTTTGATGATGTATGGCCAGATGACGGCCGGGTCGTGGATCTACATCGGCTCCCAGGGCATTGTTCAAGGTACTTACGAAACCTTCGGGGCCGTGGCGAAACAACATTTCAACGGAATCGCAAATGGCAAGTGGGTTCTGACCGGGGGGCTGGGTGGCATGGGTGGCGCACAGCCATTGGCAGCCACCATGGCCGGTTTTTCGATGCTCGCGGTGGAGTGTGACGAATCCCGGATCGACTTCCGTTTGCGCACGGGGTATGTCGACCGCAAAGCCACCACCTTGGACGAAGCACTGGAAGTAATCCATACAGCAACCGCCAAGGGCGAAGTCATCAGTGTCGGTTTGCTGGGCAATGCCGCCGATGTTTACAGCGAACTGGTGTCCAAAAACATCACACCGGATGTGGTAACTGACCAAACCAGCGCGCACGACCCACTCAATGGCTACCTGCCACAGGGTTGGACAATGGCACAGGCGAAAACCATGCGTTTGGAAAACCCGGCGTTGGTCGTGGACAAGGCGAAAGAAAGTATGGCGGTACAGGTGCGCGCGATGCTAGCGCTGCAAGATCGTGGTGCTGCAACACTCGACTACGGCAACAACATCCGCCAGATGGCACTTGAGAAGGGTGTCGACAACGCCTTTGATTTTCCCGGTTTCGTGCCAAAGTATATCCGCCCGCTGTTCTGCGAAGGTATCGGTCCGTTCCGATGGGTGGCACTGTCTGGCGACCCAGAAGACATCTACAAAACCGACGCAAAAGTGAAAGAGCTGATTCCGGATAACCCGCACTTACACAACTGGCTGGACATGGCACGTGAACGCATTCAATTCCAGGGGCTGCCCGCCCGTATCTGCTGGATTGGTTTAAAAGATCGCGCCCGGATTGGTCAGGCGTTTAACGATATGGTCGCCTCTGGTGAATTAAAAGCGCCCGTTGTAATCGGCCGTGATCATTTGGATTCCGGCTCCGTGGCGTCTCCTAATCGCGAAACGGAAAGCATGCTAGACGGCTCCGATGCGGTGTCTGACTGGCCGCTGTTGAATGCCATGCTGAGCACCGCAAGCGGAGCTACCTGGGTAAGCCTGCACCATGGTGGCGGCGTTGGCATGGGCTTTTCACAGCACGCCGGTCTTGTGGTGGTTTGCGATGGCACGCCGGAGGCGCGCACCCGTGTTGGCCGGGTATTGTGGAACGACCCCGGCACCGGCGTCATGCGTCACGCCGATGCGGGATACGATATTGCTGTGCAATGCGCCCAGGATAACCAACTGGACTTGCCCATGATTGAAGGTGCCAACGGAGGTCACCACTATGAATAAATTAGTCATCAAGCCCGGGCAGCTCACACTCGCACAATTACATCAGGTGCACTTGCAGGCAGTTCATTTGTCGTTGGACGAAAGCTGTCTTGACGGCATTGAACAGTCCGCCGCCACCGTAAAAAAAGTCATCGATGACAATCGTGTTGTCTACGGTATTAACACCGGCTTCGGCTTGCTTGCCAATACGCGGATCGAACCGGAAGAACTGGAAACCCTGCAGCGCAGTATTGTACTGAGTCATTCTGCGGGTATCGGCCAATACATGGACACCAGCACGGTACGTCTGCTGATGGTGTTAAAAATTAATTCCTTGGCGCGCGGCTTTTCCGGTATCCGGTTGGACGTCATTCAGGCGCTGATCACCCTGGTCAACAAAGAGATTTACCCCTGCATTCCCATTAAGGGTTCGGTCGGCGCCAGCGGCGACCTGGCCCCATTGGCGCACATGAGCGCTATTCTGTTGGGTGAAGGTGAAGCCTTTTATCAGGGCGAAACCATCTCCGCTAAAATTGCACTGGAACTGGCTGGCTTAACACCCATCGTACTGGCACCGAAGGAAGGCTTGGCTCTGCTTAATGGCACCCAAGCCTCTACCGCGCTGGCACTGCAAGGCTTATTCGCAACCGAGAACGCTTTGTTGGCCGCCACCGTGATCGGCGCCCTAACCGTTGAAGCCGCCAAAGGCTCACGCGCTCCGTTTGACGAACGCATTCATCTGGCCCGCGGTCATCAGGCGCAAATTGATATGGCGGCGGCGTATCGTCATTTACTGGCGCATTCCAATATCGAACAGTCACATGAAAACTGTGACAAAGTTCAGGACCCGTACAGTCTGCGCTGCCAACCGCAGGTGATGGGGGCGTGTCTGCAGCAAATGCGTCATGCCGCGAGTGTGATTCTGACCGAATGCAACGCGGTATCCGATAACCCACTAGTGTTCAGCGACGATGATGAGATCCTGTCTGGCGGTAACTTCCATGCCGAACCCATTGCCATGGTCGCAGATAACCTCGCCCTGGCACTTGCGGAAATCGGTGCCCTGTCGGAGCGTCGTATGGCGTTGCTGATCGACAGCGGCTTGAGCGGTTTGCCGCCATTTCTGGTCAACAACGGCGGGGTGAATTCCGGCTTCATGATTGCTCAGGTCACGTCCGCGGCGCTGGCCAGTGAAAACAAAACACTGGCACATCCGGCGTCAGTCGACAGCCTGCCGACATCTGCCAATCAGGAAGATCACGTCTCGATGGCGACGTTTGCGGCACGTCGGTTAAAGGATATGCATGAAAACACCGTCGGCATCTTGGCCGTCGAGTGGTTAGCGGCATGCCAAGGGCTGGATTTCCTGAGCCCACTGAGATCCAGTGACCTGCTGGAAAAAGCTAAAACAGAACTGCGTTCTCACGTGCCGTTTTACGACAAAGATCGCTACTTCGCGCCCGACATCAAAGCGGCCTTTGACCTGATTAAAGCGGACTGTCTGCGCCCGTTTGCTATTACCGACATCATGCTGACCGACTGAGGCAGTTACTGGCGCACACCCGTGCGCCCATTGATTAAGACACCTTTGCATAATTGCCATTTCAGCCCCGCCCTCCGGCTCCTTCAAATTAAAGATCTGAGGTGATTTGAATTAATCAAGGTTGCATTAACAATCAGGAATAACCCGTTTTTATCGTCTACGCTCAATTGGGGGCGGAGCACAGCTTCCTACCCTCAACTTTCCTTCCGTATTAAAGAGTTAAGATTCGTGAAAAGCGTGTTATTGCTAATCCTGTTACTTCCTTTGACGCTCTGCGCAGAGCCGTTCACCATCAGCTATGGCGTGGATGGCAAATTTGCCAAGGTTAATATTCAAATTATCCGTCAACTGTACCGCCATGTGGACATGACTCCCGAATTTATCCGGGTGCCCACGCCTCGCTTACTGCCAGACCTCAATGACGGTAAAACAGACGCCACCTTGTTTCGCGTGGCGGGCGCGCAACAGCCGTTTGAGCAGGTGGTGCCGCTAGCCAGCCCACATTATTTTGTGTCGATCCACGCGTTCAGTCGACAAGCCCTCAGCATTCAGAGTTGGGCAGATCTTGAACCTTTTCGACTGGCCTATATTGCCGGTTTCGCCGCCGCGCAGAATCAAACCATCGGCATGAACCGGATCGAAACCAAAACACTGGAGCAAGCCATGAAACTGCTCGAAGCAGACCGGGTCGATATCGTCATTGCCAGCCGCGATACTGGACTGGAGCTCATTCGTTCCTGGCCAGACAGCACCATTAACATGCTGCCGACCCCCATTCAAAACATACCGTTATTTCACTATGTCCACGAGCGACATGAAAATCTGATCGAGCCGTTAAACCAAGCGCTGAACGAGATGCGCGACAGTGGTGAACTGGAAAAAATTATCATCAATACATTGGGGTTTTAACGGCGTGGCACAGCCTATTCAACGATCAATCCAAGCGCGCATTGCCTTGAATACCATGGCTATAACCCTTTTTTTTACGGTGATTTTCGGTCTTCTCGGATTTACGCTGCAGTATTATTTGCTGAAAAAAGAATTGGCCAACTCGATCAACGCCATTGAAATTACGCCAGCGCCCAGTATCAGCAGCGCATTGTACCTGTTCGACTATGACAGCCTGGCTGTATTGCTAAACGGCCTTATTGAACAACCCATTTTGCAAGGCGTTGAGGTCATCAGTTTTTCTAGTATCGACCCCTTCACGGACGTTCGTGGCCAGATAACAGAGGACACACGCACCACCGTCATTACACTCAAAACGCAAAATTCCTTCGGCGAAACCGAGCTTGTCGGAGAACTGCGCGTGCAACCGAATACGCATTGGATGCGTCAACGACTTGGGCAAATTTTGGGTAGTTTCCTGTTGCCGTTGCTGCTGATGGCGGTATGCGTCGGTGCGGGCACGGTAATTCTGATGCGACGTTTGATCCTCGATCACCTGGTGACTTTAGCGGTGCAAAGTCGTCAGATGCTGGAATCCGACAACTACGAAAAATTTCGATTCGAACGACACAACCCTCACGCAGACGAATTAGATGTCGTTTTGGAAGCCCTGAACGACTTGGTGAACCGGCTGCGGACCAGCATGATCGAACAACAACAGGCTATTATTTTATTGGAAGATCACAAACAACAACTGGAAAAAATCGTCGATGTGCGCACTACGGAGCTCACAACGGCGAAAGAGTCCGCCGAGCAAGCCAGCCAGGCCAAATCAGAATTCATCGCCAATATGAGCCACGAAATTCGTACGCCCATGAATGGTGTCATCGGTTTAATTGACATCAGTTTGGGCGCTAACCCACCCCCTGCCATTGCAAAAAACCTCAAGATTGCCAAGCAATCAGCGCAAACGCTGCTCAGCATTCTCAATGACATCCTGGACTTTTCCAAATTGGAAGCGGGCAAGCTCACGCTGACCAACGCACCCTTTGAACTGAACCAGTTCTTACTAAATTGCAGCGCACTATTTTCAGCCAGCTGCCGTAACAAAGGCTTAGCTTTACTCATTGAAACCAACTTCACCGAGCAAATTTGGGTCGAAGGCGATGAAAACCGGCTCAGCCAGGTGTTAAACAATTTGATTGGCAATGCCCTAAAATTTACCGAACGGGGTTGCATCAAAATTATCGCCCAATACAGCGTCGAAAATGGGTTGTATGTGTGTGTACAGGACACAGGTATCGGCATTCCCGAGCAACATCTGTCCAAATTGTTTAAAGCGTTCGAACAGGTCGACTCGACCACTACTCGGGCCCATACAGGCACAGGGCTAGGGCTGAAAATAAGTAACGATCTGATTCAAAAAATGAACGGCAACATCCATGTCGATAGTCGTGACGGTAAAGGTTCGCGCTTCTACTTTTCAATACCTACACCGTTGGTGCGCACACTGGAAACCACACTGGAATGGCCGGTCGAGAAAAAGCTGATGGTGGTATTGCCCTATAATGACCTAGCCCATAATCTGGTCAAACTGGCGCGCAACGCTGGAATTCCGGTGCAATTCAAGGAAAATTTCACCGCAGAGTTGTGCGCCGATGCAGCCGCATTTTTAACCAATAACGAATGCATGACACCATCCATGACGGCTGCTGACATACCCTGTCTGAATATCGACTGTCACGAGTTGCCTGCCACATTTTCTATTCCACTCACCTGTCAGCAACTCGTGGTTACCTTACAACAGGTACTCACCGGAGAGTTCCTTCCGGTTGACCAAGCGCCGGCACAACGTGAGACCTTTCGCGGCAATCGGGTATTACTCGTTGAAGACAATGAAGTGAACCAACTGGTTGCCAGTACCATGCTGGAGGATCTGGGCTTTGAAGTCACCATTGCCAACCACGGCGCACAGGCACTGGATAAATTGGACATTCAGGAGTTCGAACTGGTGTTATTGGATTTACAGATGCCGGTGATGGATGGCTTTACCACCATTGAACACATCCGTCAGAACTCTCGCTGGAAAGGACTGCCTGTGATTGCGTTAACTGCGTTGACCGCCGCTGACGAAATAGCCCGATGCCATGAAGCAGGTTTCACCAGTCATCTGGCAAAACCCATTTTGATGGAAGAACTCACGCAACGACTGCGTGAAACCGTAAAAAACCAAGGGCAAACGCAGTGAATCAGGTTAGCCCGAAAATTTCTCTATATCGCCTAAAATAACTCTGTATCCCAGAGCTGGTATGGCATTCGGATAAATGGACTTCGGTAACACGTTTCGACCATACTTCGCTGATCGAGTCAGATAAAAAATCCCGTTACACTTTGCCCGATTGCACTTGAGCCTTAGAATATCTAAGACTTGGCGGACAAACGAACAAGCTGTTTAGGCTCATTCCCCCTCAGCTCTCAACCTATAATAAAATTTCCGGGCTAGCGCGCCAGTGCAACACACACTCGATTACGGCCTTGTGTTTTCGCCCGGTATAGAGCTTCATCGGCAAGTGCCAGTAACTGAGTTTCAGTCTGATCTTGCTGGATTTCAGCCACGCCAAAACTGCAAGTTAGGTTGGGTACAGTTGTAAACTTTTGCTGTTCAATTTTAGCGCGTAATGTTTCAGCCAAGGTTTGCGCACCCGATTCGTTGGTTTGCGGACAGATAATTAAAAACTCCTCGCCACCCCAGCGGCCCACAATATCGTTAAATCGAACGGATGATTTTAACAATGTCGCCAATTGCTGTAAGACAGCATCCCCCACCGCATGACCGTACAGGTCGTTCACCTCCTTGAACCGGTCCACGTCGAGTAACACGCAACAAAAGGCGGTGTCATACCGTTCAAAACGCTGTAGTTCGGTTTTAAATTGTTCATCCAAATATAGACGGTTATGCAATTTGGTGAGCGAGTCAGTACGCGACAGTCGACTGAGTGCTTCCGACTTTATTTCTAACTGCTGATTCGCATGGTTCAACTGAGCCACCAGCTTGCGAACACTCCAGTTTCGGTACAGCAATAAAGCGGAGATCAATGCTGCAATACTAAGTACCTGAACAGCCAAACGGTAATCCGTTCCGGTTTCCAGCCGCACTGAGATCCAGCGTTTCAGAATTTCGTTTTCCTCAATCGGGTTCAGGTTGTCGATGGCGGCCTGGAACAACGACAACAAGATAGGATCATCATTGCGGACCCCGACCCGAAAGTAACTTCTGAAGCCAGTCGGTCCGGCTATTTTGAGGTTGCTCAAACCCAACTGCTGAATCTGAGATGTGGCGACGTAGAGTGTTCCCATAGCGCTATAGATTTCACCGGCCGAGACTTTCTCATAAGCCTGTACCATGGATTCTACGTATACCAGATCAATTAGCGGGTATTGCTCAAGGATCCGCTCCTCAAAAATATAGCCCTCCACCATGGCGAGTGTTTTGCCCGACAGCGTCTGCAATCCATCAATGAAGGGCACTTCGGACTGGGCGACCAAAACCACTGAGGCTTCCATATAGGGTGAGGTGAAGTTCAGGTATTCCCGGCGGGCGTCTGATTCATTCAGCATCGACAGCAGATCGCATCGGCGTTCACGGGCAAATGCCTCACTCTGAGCCCAAGATTCCGTCTCGACCAAGCGCAAGGGTTTGCCGATCATATCGGCAAACAGCCCCATGTAGTCCGCTGCTATTCCCACATGACGGCCGTTGCCGTCTATAGCTTCATAGGGCATCCAATCTGGGTCCACACAAACGGTTATGTCATTCCTCTGGGCCAGGTAATCCCGTTGTTCTGGTGTTTTCACAAAAGGCTCAGCGGCGCGTGCGCCGCTAAACCCCCAGGTAAAAATGACCAAACACACTAAAATTAGAGGTTTAATGCCTTTTCCAAACATAGTCAGCCGATTAAAGAGAAAAATTTGCGCCTGAGCGCACCCAAATATCAGCATAGCAGATACCTTGCGGCCTATTGCGCGGCGCGCAACGGTACGGCAACGGCGTATTCCGATCAAACCTATGATTCGCATCATAGACCATCCAACCCAAATTGCCTCAGTTAAGGAATACGGAAATGAGACTATTAAGAAAAAGCCGAAGTCACAAAGCGAAAGGAATGCCACTACAATAAACAACCGTCATTGATGACGAGAACAACCAACCAAGAGATAACGCGGCTGATTCAATCTGCACGCTATTTTACTCGTCGTTCGGGGCGATCCCTCAACTCAGTTGCCTGGTCGTGCTAAATTTACCAGCGTCGCCAAACCATCATTCACTTGTTTCTAACATTGGTGACGCGGGCAAGGTCCATTTTGGATTTAAACAAGGTTTTCAGAACAAGGAAGCGGCTGTGAACTTCCGGTTTTTTGGCGGCATTATTCCAACAATAGGATGATCGTTAAAGTGAATATGCCAACAAAGAGCGCTTTTAACCCACTCAGCAACCAATGACTCCCGTCGATTCGCCCCAGGAAGATACCAAGCAAGAACAAACAGATAAGGCCAAAGCTCATCGCGGTCAATAATGGTGAGTATCGCATGTCCGGGGAATAAAAAAACACCGGCGAGAGAATAAGCAGTGATATACACAGAGGAGACAAACCGTTAACGGCACCCACCAACCATGGCGTCAAACGCGCTGCAGTTCCATGGGCAGATTGTTGCAAACTCTTTCCCATTGCCTGTTCCATTTCTGCCAGACTGCGTTTCCGTTCAGCGGCTTCGCTGATCACAGCTGCACTCAAGCCACTCATAAACAATGCCACCGCAGCCCCTAAACAAGCGCTGATGACAATTCGCGTATCGGCAACTTCGCCTAAATAAAAACCGCTTAAAATACCCAGCATCGTCAGAGCGCCATCAAACCCGTTAACAACAAAGTAACGTCGCAAAAGTGCGGTACTTTCAGTCAACGCCAGTGCTTGTTGTAGTGTGCGTCGAGACATAAACCGAACACTCAGTCTGAATTGTCGTTAACTACCTGAACTTCATCAAGACTGTGGACAGAACCGCCCATGTCGTTAATCACAGATTCAATATTGTCCAACGGTATGTCAGGCCCCGTAATTTCTATGCTCAGGGAATGGGTTTTTTCATCCATTTCCACAACGACCAGATTAACCACCAAACCCTCGCGGCATTGCGCAATGGAATTAGCAAACTCCAGCGCACCGGGCTGATGCGGTTTTAGAACATCCAAGACGACACCGGTTAGCTTAATCATAGGCACCACTTCTTGAGTTAAGATTTATCAGCAAGGCAACTCGCGCCCCGCTAAAAGTTCACACAATCAGTGTAGACCAATTGCCATAGACGCGCAGGTAGATAAACCCTAGCCCATCATTGCCCTTTTCTGAACGTGTCGCTTTTTTTCAAGACGATGAGCGAATCAACCATTAGGGTTACCACTCAATTAATGCGGAGAAAGGTCTCAACCATGAAATTACGATACACCATACTCTATGTCGAAAACGTAGAAACGACGCTCTCATTCTATGAACGATCGTTTGGCTTAACGCGAGCTATGTTGCATGAAAGTGGCGACTATGGTGAGCTGGACACCGGTAGTACAAAACTTGCATTTTCATCTGCATCACTGATGACTCAACTCGGAAGAAACCCAGGCAAGCCAGACGTCAACAACCCTGTATTCGAAATCGCCTTTGAAACAGACGACGTAGAGGCATCATTGCAAGCGGCTTTAAAGCAAGGCGCAACGCTAATTCAAGAAGTACGCAACGAACCCTGGGGACAGACAACGGCGTACGTCGGAGACCCTAATGGGTTTCTCATTGAAATTTGCTCACCGGTGGCGAGCTAGTGGTCCATGCAGAAAATAAGGTGGCGCGATTGCTATGCGCTTTCATTACTTAAATTCACGCATAGACCACTAGTCGTAGCCGGACAAGTGGATTTCATTGTGACAGCGCCCCTGTTTAAAGGCCAAGGGTGTGCACCGGAACCAGCGTTGCAACTCCCTGGTCATATGTGACTGATCGGCATAGCCTGAAGCCAATGCTGCATCCGTTAGGTCGGCAGCCCCGGCCAAAAGCCGGGCGCAACGCCTGGCTCGAACCAACGACATCCAGAAGTAAGGTGACTTTCCGGTTTCCGACCGGATGTGCCGTTGTAAGGTGCGTACCGACACACCTAAATTTTTTGCCACTGCTCCGATCCCGTTTAAGTCGGATCGGAGACCTTCAAGCGCTTCATTGACCGAAGCTTTCACCGCGCAAAATTCGTTTAGCCATGTGCTATCCAGCTTACTCGGTTCAGGCTCGTGCGCCATGAACTCCGCCAACGATGTTTCGTCAACGACCACCCCGGGTTTCAACCGAAAACCACGCAATGTGACACCCTTGCTCAGGGCCACCTGATAGGCGCAACTATCGACAGAGGTTATGGAAAAAGTAAAGCAATGCTGTTCATCTTGCTGAAAAATAACGTCACAGCATCCATCCGGCAGCACGATAGCGGTTGAATCACATTCGCTCGAATACAGCCATTCTTCCAATATCACGGTATCTTTCCCCACCAATAGTTATTTGAAGCTCCCATCCTGTAGCCGCGCTAAACAACGAAATGTGATTCTCTGTACGCCACTTTGCGGAAAACCACATTATTCAAGCCGTGCCATAAAGGCAACGCTGTGCTTTCTGAAAATACAGACATTCACCTTAAGGACTAACTTGAGGAGGGTTGCTCCCCAAGCCAGACCACTCTGCGTGCCGGATGTTGAACCTTAAGCAGAAGCGTTTTCTTGAGTGGCTTTCTTATGCTTACGAATCTTCTTCATCGCCCAAACGTAATGGCTGGAAGTGCAACTGACAAAGTAGGCACCAAGCGTTGAACTTTTTGTCCAGGGATAAACCGATTTCTTAAACAGCTCATCATTGGTATGGGACTCTATCAAGTTCAGCGTCTGCAGATGCGTTTTCTTTAACAGAGTTTTGGCCTTCGACAACGGAACACCCTGAATACGCTCCCAAAGCTTCTGATTAAACTCTGGAAGAGTTTTCCAGGTATAGCCCTCACCCGGAACCGCAGGCATGCCTCCTTCGAGCGTGCCTTCGCGATGCCAAGACTCGACCAGTTTGTGCCACTCTGACAGATGCATCAGCACATCCCGAATGTTCTTGTCCCGGTCCTCAAATTGAAATGAAGCTTTTTGCGCATCCATGCTCATCGACTCTATTAACGCCCAAAGTTTTTCGAACTCGGTATTGGCAGAGGCTAGCAGGTCGGTTTTAGTTGTGGGTCGGCTCATAACAAAGCCTCCTTTCGCTGAATTAAAAGACAGAAACAGAAATGTAGATGACACCGGCTATCGCAATCATACTTAAACAAAGTTGACTCAGACCAGGTGCCCTTGCGAAGCGTGCCTTCTCCTGATATAGCAAAACCAGGTTGAGTCCTTCCAAAGGTATAATCAGCAAATAAAAATAAAGCGACAGTATTGTGAAGAATACCAGGGGTGCGATACCGGATATCTGGGTCTCGGCGCTGAATGACTCCGGGCTGACCAGATAAAGAATGGTGAATACTGTAGCCAACAACGCATTCAATACGCTCAGAGGCAGGGTGTGTGTTAACACACGTTTTGGGTATCGAGCCGTTAACCACTGATACCCCCCATACAGTAATAGTGTGCTGATGATTCCATAACCCAGTGCGATTAACATAATGGCCTCCTTAGCGGCTTGACTGGTTTCTTAAACCTCCTTGCATTATGAACCGGGGAATATGACACCCTGCGTCATATTTTAGGCTGTGTTCGATACCTATCCAGCATTTCTTGCGCTGCATCAATTAATCGCTGCCTTAAAGACAGAGGTGACAACACGTCGACGTATTGCCCGAACGACAACAGATAGGAAATGACCCAGGCATCCATCGGGTATTCCACCCGTACTTCGAGTGAACCGTTTTTGTGATAAGTAAAGTCGCTATGGTTAAAGTCATCGTGTACTCGATGCGCAACCTCAGCGTCAAAACGCAAATGGAGTTTGGTCAAAGCCGGGGAAGGCGCCGCCGAATGCTCAACCCAGAGATCCTCCGGCAGATCGCGATGAAACGTCTTTGCCGTCAGCAATACATCAGTCATGCGTGAAATACGAAACGTTCGCACCTGTTGTTTTGTCTCACAATAACCCACTAGATACCAAGCATTGCCCTTAAAACAAAGCTTAAGAGGTTGAATCGTCCGCTTGCCAAGGGTGCCCGCTGAAGAATAGTAATTAAAGTGAATAACAACTCTCGACAATATCGCATGCTTGAGCAGACCAAACTTGTTTTGCTCATCCCGGGCGCTGCCCCAATAAGAGAAATCGACCTGAATCCAATCTGATTGCGAAGGTTGTTTAAATATCCCACAAACTTTATTGATTGTGGACTCTATTCCCGGAAAGTTGGAAGCCCGTAGAGTGTCCAATGCAAGTCGAATTTCGTCCTGTTCTTTCTGAGTCAGAAAGAATCGATCTAACACATAATGTTTCATCAGGCTGATGCCACCGCCCTGACCTTTCGTCATACTGACAGGCACCCCAGCCAGGCTTAATGTGTCGATATCCCGATAGATCGTTCGTACAGATACACCGAAATGGTTTGAAAGAGTACGTGCAGTGAGCTGCCCGTTATTCAATAACAGAATTACTATTTCCAGGAGACGATCAATCTGCATAAAAGTATTTTTTTGTTAAGACAGTTCGTTCACAAAGTATAAGCCAACGCCTTCCCTATGGCTTGCATGTGGCTTGTTTTGCATCAACTGACAACAACTTTTTTTTGGTTGCCCGTTCTTAACGGATATAGAGCCGCGCCGCGATCAAGGTGAAGGGCCATGGCACTTACTTAAGCTTGCTTGGCATATAAATTTCTATTTTGAGAGCAACTGCGACCTGGTTGAACTGTTTATCCCTTGTCGAGACGAAATCGTCAGATCTGACGATTCGTTTAAAACACGAAGCCATTCACGCACTCATGCTCAGCACCCGCAGCGTAGTGCTCGAAAGCCGCCCCAGCCTCGTCGGAAAATTATCGCTGAAAGAACTCACCACCAACTTTCTCATCAGTCACGTAATACAAACCAAAGCTGTTCCTGACCGCTAACAACTGCTCCGAGGCGGGCATTAGACCTGTTATTGTTTTCGTCGAAAGAATGCTTCATTTGGGTGTGGCCTTTTATTGGCCATATCGTCCATATGTCTCTTTTGCGCTTCTTTTTCCTCTCGACGCTTCTTTCGGCAGGCAGGGCATCGCGACGCGGTCGACCAAATAGAACCTTTCGCGATTTCATACCACCATTTCTGCGCTTTGGCGGTCCAAAGTGCAGCGGCGCCACATTCAACACAATTAAACACGACGTCATAGTAATAGTCAGGAAAACGCCCATACGTATTGTTATGTAGCAATTCATTATGATTCGCTTTTACGACCGTGTTTGAAAGTGCTTTGGCTTCCAGATACCTCTTACCTTCTAATTCGCTCTTTAGTATCGCAGCGCGCTCTGCTCGTTTGTTTTTTATTTCGATACGCCGTTGCCTACCACTTTTCATGTCGATACCTACTAATAACGTTTTCACTTCAGAGCGAAATTGTACACAACCGATTTAATTCTATTTCCTTCCTACAACCGAGACTGCTGAATCACGCGCTATATGCTATCAACTGTATGCTAATGCATATAGCGCCTGAACATACTCGCTTATGACTATTGCGTAGTTTTCAGCCGCAACATTGGGGGGTTTAACGTCATTTATTTCGTCAAAAAAAGCACGTTATTACGTTTATCTGTGCTATAAAACGCCAAGTCTGTCGGCGAGCAGCCAGAATACTATGACAGCGGACACAGTTCGATATCCTTCATGGCTTATACTCGCGCCTGACAAGGAATGGTCAATGCAGGCCCTGTATACAACGACGCAAATATTGATAAAAACAATCGCCCCAACCTACACGAGATCTGACCTTTGAACACTACTGAGCGCCCTACCTGGCAACGCACCGCCACCTTGTTTCTGACCACGCAAGCGCTGTCGTTGTTTGGGTCAATGTTGGTGCAGTACGCGATTCTCTGGCACATCACCCTCACGGCGAAGTCCGGTTACATGATGATGCTGATGATTATCATCGGCGTTTTACCGATGTTTTTCTTAAGTCCCTTTGCGGGGGTTTGGGCCGATCGTTACGACCGAAAAAAACTGATTATGCTGGCTGACAGTTTGGTCGCGCTAACCACACTGGCGTTGGCGCTTGGTTTGATGCTGGGTGTGCAGGGCTATTGGCCGTTCTTATTGGCTTCGTTTCTGCGCGCTATTGGGCAGGGCATTCAAATGCCGGCTGTCGGAGCTTTTGTTCCGCAATTTACACCCAAGGATAAACTGACGCGGGTTAACGGTATTTTAGGCACCATTCAGGCCATGACAATGTTGCTGGCACCCATGATGGCTGGTGCACTGATGACATTCGCGCCGATCGAAACCATTTTTTACATTGACGTGGTCACAGCCGCTTTAGCGGTCTTTATTATGGCCGTATTCATTCATGTTCCGGCGCATCATGCTGCCAAGCCCCCCGCAACCACCAGCTACCTGAGCGACATGCGCAGTGGTGTCCATTACATTCGCCACCACGGTTATCTGGTTCGCTTCTTTCTGTTCAGCGCGGTTTTTATGTTCCTTGCGGCGCCGGTGGCGTTTTTGTCGCCTTTGCAAGTCACGCGGAGTTTTGGCGAGGATGTCTGGCGCTTAACCGCGATAGAAATCACTTTCAGTATTGGGATGATGATCGGTGGTGCGCTCATCGCGTCTTGGGGCGGCTTCCGCAATCGGGTTCATACCATGATCAGCTCTACGGTGGTTATGGGGCTGTTTACCTTTGCACTGGGCGTGGTTCCGGTCTTCTGGCTGTACCTGATTTTCATGGGCATCGCTGGGCTGGCAATGCCGTTGTTTAACACGCCCGCCACGGTTTTAATTCAGGAACATGTTGAAGAACATTACATGGGCCGGGTATTCAGCGTGATGACGATGATTTCCTCGGCCACCATGCCTATGGGCATGCTGGTGTTTGGCCCACTGGCAGACATAGTGCGTATCGAAGTGTTGTTGGTGTTCACGGGCCTCGGCATGGCACTCATCGGTGTGCTCATGCTGCGCAGCCGTGTGTTGGTGAGCGCGGGCGAACCTACCTTGCGCCAACCGGATTCAGCAGAGCCCTCCGTTGATAAACCCAACTCTCAAACCACCACCGAGCAACCGATGCCGGAGTGAGAAGGCCTACGACGAGTAAGGCGTCCCGTCCTTATGTGCGGCAATCCATTGTCCGTCGGCGTCGACGCTCCATTGAAAGTCGTCTTCATCATAAACCGGCTGATCGCCATCGACCCGACTGCCAACAACCATAAACACCGCCGGTTTATCCGTATGATTGACTAACCGGTGCCCCAGCCCTTCGTTGGCTTTAAAACCAATGCATGCACCGGCCCTCATCGTTTCCACCTGCTCGCCATAGTGCAACGTTAATTCACCACTGAGCACATACACAAATTCTTCCGAGCGGGTATGCCAATGCCGCAAGCCTGATGATGCACCGGGCACCACGACTTCCAGATTGACACCAAACCCTTGCAGCCCAAAAGCATCACTCAATGCACGCACCTGAGCTGGCCCCATTTTGGCGTGGAAAACGTCCGGAAACGCATTATCCGTTTGCGCCATGAGGGACATGGCATCCATGCTTTTTTTGCTCATTGGTTTCATTTAGGGTTCCATTGGTATTAGGTTTTAAGTTTTCTGGCGTGCAGGTTCAAATTCTTCATAACGCGGCAACGATGCGTCCAGGTTTTCCCAATTAGCTTTCGAGCCCATGAAGTTATGTGACATGGGTCTCTCCACTATGTCGGAATCCAGAATGCCCAACCGCAGCCGAAGTCGCGTTGGGTCCTGTTCGTTCGAACTGTACACCGGTGATCCGCAATAACGACAAAAATGTCGATGCCGTCCTGGCTTGAACGTAAAGGTGGTTAAACAGTCTTCGCCTTGTGTAATTGAAAACATGTCCTGGGCAATGAAACCGTTGGTGGCAAACGCGCTTCCGCTGTTTTTTCGACACAGGGAACAGTGGCAATGAATGATGTCTTGAATGCCGCCATTAACTTGCACCTGCACGCGGCCACATAAACACTTTCCGTGATACATCGTTTACATCCTGAAAAATTAGTGAGTGTGTTGTTTACGGTATTCCGATGGCGTCAACCCGTGGCGCTCTTTAAAAGCTTTGTTAAATGTCGACAGTGAACGGTAGCCAACATCCAACGCGATGGTCAGTACTGGCAAAGGTTTGGTCTTCGTATCCGCCAACCGGTTGGCCGCTTCGGAAATCCGATAGAGGTTTAGCAGTTCATTAAAATTGCGGTAACCCAACTCTGTGTTCACGAGTGTTCTGAGTTTGTATTCAGGCAGTTTCATTGTTGCGGCCAGCTTTCCAATGGTCAGATCGGATTGACAATAAATTCGTTCTTCGTCGAACAAGCGCTGCAAAGTCAGCAATTCTGCTGAGCGCGGAGCGTTATTGTTCGTTATGTGGTCAGAAGGCGTATCGGCAGGCGGCGATACCAGTTTGGACTGCGTTAACTGTTCAGTAACTTCCGTGTTAGTCTGCAAGAAGAAGGCGGCCAATAACGCTGCGGCCAAACAGATCAGCACACTGTTGAACAGTAAACTGGTTTCGGGTGCGATAACAGACGCAGGAATAAAGTTTTCTAACACCACGACCGTCACAATGAGGACACCTTGAATCGCTAAGAAAACAGCGCGGAACCGACGCCGGGATTCGAGCAGGTCACTGGTCCAACCGTCGAGTGTCCAGACAATAGAAAGAATTATAAACCCAACACGCAACAGGTGCGGAAACGGGCCCGACAAAAACCAGGCCCATGAATGCGTCGTCAGCGGTGAAAAGGGACCACAGGCACCCGCTTCACAACTGAACCCGATCATGTCCAGCGCCATCATAGCAACGGCTGCCAAGATCATCGCCCGCGGAGGTAAGCGATCCTGAAAAACAATGACTGTAAAGACTGCAAATATGGCTGGCGTTGACGAGGCTAACGCGTCGATCAAAATACCGACCGGTAACGGGAGTGGCAGGCTAAATTCGGCGCCCCGCCAGTGGAAAAAATAGGGCGTGAATAAATAGATAAGCATGCCACTCGCCAACATCAGGTAGCTGATGTTGAAACGACGATTCTGACTGCTTCGAATCAACTGAAATGCCGTCAACAGAATAAGCGTGCCCGCTGCCACACGGAAACTGAGAATCAGCGCGCCCATGTTATGTTTTCACTCGAATGCGTTCGACGGACAAACGTGGCTGTCCGTTATCTGCACACAATGGTGAATGCTTCGCGTCGCCACGCACGAACCAGAACAGCATCAGCCGAGCCACATGCAATAACATGCGTAATACCGACATTCGATCTGCGTTGGGTTGCGCCCACTGTTCGTCCGTCTGTTTGTTCACCCGCGCCCGCACCGGGCCGATGGCATCATCCGCGTTGCGGGGTTCATCGAAGCCCTGAATACTGCCGGTAAACACACCGAGAAAGGGTACTTTCAGGTTTTGCACGCCGTTAAACAGCGGCGTGTTGCAACACCCGGCGTAGTATCGGGCGGCACCTTTTTCAGTCTGCTTCACCGCCCGAATGAGCTCAAAGCCGGACTCAAAGGTTACATCGCGTGGCGACATCTGAAAAACATCAGTTCCGCCCTGAGTGTCTGCAAATGCTGCTTCCTGACCGAGAAAGCGCAAATAAGACTGACAGAACCGGCAATAGCAAACTGCCCGGTTCACGGTCTTTGGTTGCATGTGAGACAACCGTGCGCGCACTTGGCCACACTGGCATTGCAACTGAAGTTCCATAGCACCGACCCTGAGAAGTTTCGCCTTACTATAAACAATGGTCTGCCCAAGATCACCTCTGATCTTACTGCGCATGCTCCCCGTTACTGGCAATATCGATAGGCTTGCCTTCATGCAACAACAAGTAGACCTCATTGCGTATCGCGTTCGCCTGCGCCGAAGTCAATGTGCGGTGCAGATCGCGAATGGTAATCCGCAATAACAGGTTTTTCTGGTCCAATGTTATCGCCAAGCGCTCACGAACCTTCTCTGGTAACGACGCGTAGGGTGTCTCATCCATAACCACTAAAGATTCAATCATGGAAATGTCCGCTAAGCCCTCCCGCAATCGATCACCCAGTATTTCCGCATCGACCGCTGCATTAACCACAAGCGATATATCCCGATTGATGGCTGGCATGGATGACACCGGGCGATACAGTGATAGGTCCTGCATCTGCTCTTGTACCTGATGCGAGGTTGATCGCAACAGACGAATATCGGGAATGTTTTTGCGAATCATTAATATCCGGTCCAACCCCAGCCCCATCGCCAATCCGGAATGCACGGTAAGGCCAGCATTGTGCAGAATCGTCGGTGCAATCAGCCCGCATTCGCCCACTTCAATCCAGGCTTCCTGCCAACGCACATCGATCTGAACACCACCCTGAGTATAAGGATGCGGCGACGGAACCGTTCGCCATTCGTGTCCGGGTAAAAGAGCGTTCATCAGCGTTTGAATCATCTGGTGAAGGTCCTCGATGCGCATCGGTTTACGCTCTTTGTGGTTCACCAATCGCCAGATATCGAGTTGATGAGGCTCCGCGCAATGCAGTCGGTCGATGCAATCGCGCCGATACACAATCCCTGGCAACAATAACAGCAAGTCAGCTGGGCTTTCGCCATGCATACCGGCCAGCGCATCAGGGATGGCCGATGACGTTTGCGTTCGCAAAATATAGCGAGGGGTAATGTACCGGGTATAGCGGGCGTCGCGCGCTGCGCCATCCATGGGGTAGTTCAGGCGATCGTAATTATTTTCAATTGGTACGACCGGGCTGGAACGCAGTGTGCGCACCTGACAAGACCACACCTGTTGCAACGCTCGTTGCGTCAAACGGATCAGCGTTTGCAGGGCATGACCGCTGACCACCAACGGGTCGGTTAAATCGGGCGTGGATAAGGCGCGGGATAATTCGGCTTGAGAAAGTAGTACTGGCATGGGTGTTGTGCTCCATAAACTGAATGACAATGTTTGGAGCGGAAAATTGGCTACCTGAAAACGAAAAACCCCCGGGTGTTGGCCGGGGGTTTCCGCTCATTCAAGTTACCGACGTCACTTGCCACCCGAGCCGTTTGGTTCCCGAGGGCTGATAAATCGTGTGATGTACTGTGCAGGTAATTTCGTCATAACGTCGAGTTTACAAAAGACAAACTTGAATGCAAGCAGGTTTTTGCAAGCGGCCAAAGAAAACAGCGGCTACATGGCGAGCATCGAATACTGCAGAGACAGATGTTCCAGTTGCGAAAGCACTTGCGTGCGGCTGTCGTAATGCAGCGCGTTCATACCCAACTGTTTTGCGGACTGCACGTTACCGATACTGTCATCGATAAACAATGTTTGTTTAGCGGATAAACCCAAGCTCATCAATAAGGCCGAAAAAAACTGCTTTTGCGGCTTGGCGACACCCATGGCACTGGAGTTAAACACTTGGTAAAAGCTTGAGTTCAGATTGGCCTCGTGCAGTTCCTGTGGCAATCGCGACGTTGCGTTGGTGGCGAGAACCACATGTGCATCCGGGAAATAATCTCGGTATTTCGTGATCAGGTCATGATCAATCCGATAACCGTTTCGCTGCCAAGCTTCGATGTAATGTTCGGCCACGCCAAGACCATAGATCTTCTGGATTTTCGCTTTCGCATTGACTTGCCACTGCTCGAAACTTACTTTGCCGGTAATGGCTGGCAGCAGCAGTTCTGGATCAAAGCACAAGGATGACAACGTACCCGCGGGCAGCTTACATTGCGCTTCCACCTGAGCGGTTTGGTCGTTTTGCCAATGGCGGATGACACCATCGAAATCAGTGATGATTGCCTGAATCATGCGGCACAGCCCTGTGTTATTGTTGTTTGCGGCCAGCATAGTACCGCGTTTTTGTGACAAGGTTAACATTGAACCGCCGTGCTCGATATTCAGCGTTGGTACTTAATCCGGTTCAACTGCTCTTTTAAATCGAACGACTGTTGCAGATCCACACCATGCTGGTTTGCCAGCGCCAGCGTGTAATACAACACGTCGACCAGTTCTTCGGCAATACTGCCTTTCAGGGTTTCCAACGTTGGCTGCCCCGCCTGACCCTGCCGAATGGCTTCGGCCAACTCCCCCACCTCTTCGATGAGTTTCAAAAAGTAGCCAGACTGTGGGTCTGGGAGGGTATCGACAGCGCCTACGTGCTGTTGCAGGTCATTCAGATTCATGCCGGTTCTCGGTTCGATAACAAGTCGAACATTGTACGCAAGCCGCAGTGAAAAGGCAGTGCTGAAAAACCTTGACCTTAGACTATACTCTAACCTCTAAACTCCGCATCAAAACAGATGCCTGACGGGAGAAAACTCATGAAAATTGGTGAACTGGCTGAAAAATCTGGTCTGACCGCGCATACATTGCGCTATTACGAGAAAAGCGGCTTATTGAAAGCTTCTGGCCGAAGCGCCAGTAATTATCGCATCTACACGAAAGGGGATCTGGAAACCGCGCGCTTTATCAAACGAGCACGAACCATCGGCTTCAGCATGGATGAAGTGGGTACGTTCTTATCCATCCGTTCTGATTTGCCCAAACACGTTTGTGCCGATGCCAAAGCATTGGCTGATACCAAGATCAAAGAAGTGAAACATCAGATCGAGGAATTGCAGTCCGTTTTAAAAGCACTGCATCGACTGTCCGACGCCTGTTGCGGCGGCAGCGAAAGCGCCGAATACTGCACGATTATCGAGGCGCTTGAGCATGAAGACCCGGTACCAATGCAACACTGAAAGACAGCCGGTAGCCTGCCCCTGGAATGCTGCAAGTACGGTGTTAAAAGTCGCTAACAGCTAGTTTTTCTTATTTGGAGGCGTTCCTATATAACATAAAACGAACTACTGCTTATTGAGAACGAGGTACAACCCAGCCCCCCGTTACTTGGCTATTAAAGAAACTCGAAGAAAGTTGTGACTGTTTGAACTAACTGGCGACTGTCGTGTTCACCATCATTGAGGAAATGTCTTTGCAAAGGAAAAAGAGAAAGTGATTGTTGAATGCGCTATCAGAATTCCGCGCCATGCAAGCGAAAGAACTTCAAATAACAGTCAGCATAGATCGCTAAACACAAACCATTGGTTGCAGCATCTAGGGCAACTCTGATTAATTCAAATCACCTCAGTCCTATCAGATCGAAGGATGAGCGAGGCGTGTGTTGCAGGAATGCCGAGTCCTTTTCAAAACACACAACAAAGCTCAGTCGTCGATCTGAAGGACCCTGAGGGCGGGCTTTAATGGCCAATTTCATTGTAAAGTCCTTTGCCAAGATAATGAATATTGCCTGCAGAACTTGCCTCGAACTTTACGCATTTCTACACCCGCTGAGGTAGATAGCCATTAAGCTATTGCCAAAACCCAGCACTAAATAAAGCTGTTAAACAACATCACCAACGTGCCTGCCATGACAACAGACTTTCCAAGCGTTGTCACCGCCTGTCGTTTACGATGTTGTTGAGCTGGGTAGGAAGGCGCAGGCGGGGTAGATTTTCTATTAACCATGTTCAGTGAACTGTTTTACCAAAGATATCTCTATGATTGAGGCAGAAGCCGCGATTGCGAGCCGCCATAAGTCACTTCTGTTAACCATATGAGCTTTTTTGTGCCGGATAGGGTTAACACTTGCATGATTACTGCGTTTTAAATTGCGAGACCAAGGTACCCAGTTTTTCTTTTTGCTGATCCAACTCCTGCACCACCAATTTAGTCCGGTTCGATAAGTCCGCGACGGTGTTTGCCATATCCGCAATACGGGTAACGTTTGAACTAAGTTCGGAAATCACAGAGGACTGCTGCTGCGTTGCTGTAGCCACCTGGGTATTCATATTGGTAATTTCCTGAATGTCGTTCACAACCGCTTGCAGCGATTGGCTGGCGACGTTCGTGTTTTCCAAACCTTCGTTGGCCAGAGCACTGTTTTTATCCATGGCATCCACGGCATTTAAGGCTTGAGTTTGCAGTCGCTCAATAACTTCTTTGATTTCGGTGGTGGACTCTTGCGTGCGGCTGGCCAGTGAACGAACTTCATCGGCAACCACAGCAAAACCACGGCCCTGTTCACCTGCACGTGCCGCTTCAATGGCTGCATTTAAGGCCAACAGATTAGTCTGCTCTGAAATACTGCTGATGGTATCGACAACCGAACTGATCGTCTGTGTTTGATCGGACAACGCCTTCATGACAGATTGAGTGGCTTTGTTGCTGTCGTTCAGCTGCTGCATCAGTTTGTTGGTGGTCTGTACCTGACCGTTGGCTTGTGTGATTTGTGAATGGGTATTTTCAGTGCGCTCAGCAGTGCTGGTTGCCAAGGCACTGACTTCTGAGATGCTGTGCGTCATTTCCGTGGTCGCAGTAGCAACGGATTCCGCCTCCTGCTGCTGGCCATTCACACATTCGTTTACCTCTTCGGCCATGGACCGTAAGTCAGCAAACGATGAGGTCATCACGCCCTCGGTTTCTTTAATGTCGACCATAATTTCATTCACTTTATGGATGATCGCGTTGAAGCCCTGCGCCAATTGGCCCAGCTCATCGCCACGTGAAGCGTCCAGACGATGGGTCAAATCGCCACCGACTTTGGCCATATCTTGCAAACGAACACCAATATCGACAATTGGTCGGGTAATACGCTGGGCTATGTATATCATGATCAAGATAAACCCGATGGCTAATGCCGCATTCAGCAACGCACTTCGCCACAATACCGAACGCACCGGACCCAGTGGCTCACTGACCGGCAACACCGCAAACACTTTCCATCCCAGCTCTTCCATGGACACGGATGCAATGTAGCTGTCGATGCCATTAATTTTGGATTGCACAAAGTGATAACTGTCACCCTCGAGTAGATTTTTTGCGGCCGTTGCCATACCCGGAAGTTGAGCGACGTTCATGTTTTCGGCCATGTCAGCACTGTCTCGATGAATCAGTATAGTGCCATCGGTGCTGGTCACGAAGACGTAACCTTCCTCACCCACTTTGTTGTCCAATACAGCTTTGGATGCCGCATCGACCGAATAACCGATTCCAGCGACCCCAAGCACTTTACTGCCATCTCGAGCGATAAAGTCAACAAAGGCAAGCGTCGTATTCCTCGGTGCATCGTAATTCAGCGATACTTTGTAATCTCTGCCACTCTTCAGAAAGTCAAAAAACCACGTGTCTTCGGCAGGATCCAATTGAGTCAAAATGCCTTCTTCGTTGTAATAGTTATTACTGACGTTAGATACCCAATAAGCGGTCACGGCGTTATTGCGTGTCTTTAACTCATTCAGGTATTCCAGCATCGTTTTGCGCTGCGATTCGGGTTCTTTATCTGCAACCCATTTGCGTAGGAATGTCGTTTGAGACATACCCCGTGCAATACCAATCGGGATATTCAACTCACTCAATATTCTCGCTTCTACCTTAAGCAATTGGTTCGATAGCAGTTCGGATTCAATGGTTTGTTTGGTGACGGAAGTAAACATACGGTTGTTTACGAAATTGGTGGCAAACGCCAAAATGAGCATCGCGATGGTGATAATGCCAATGAGAGCATATTGAATTTTAAGATTCTTTAACCAGGTACTCATAACCACTCCTCACTATGATTCGACGGCCTGCGCATCGTCAGTGACCTTCACTGTTTATCGACCCCTATACTAAAAAGCTTAGGCTTTGTTCGATATTTAGCCAGCAAATACCGGCTTTGAATCGCCATAGTCAATATGAGCACGGTTACTTTAATGCCTAGGGTTCGGTTCCGAAAATGGCTAGTTTCAATTGACTGTTGGCGTACACTTGGGTCTATTCTTGATTAAAGACGAAGACGTTATGAGCGAGATCCATCGACAATTTCAGCAAGCCCGTTTGGCTCGTGATGCTCGGTTTGATGGTCGATTTTTTGTTGCGGTGAAAACCACGGGTATTTTTTGTCGTCCGATCTGTCCTGCTATTCCCGCCAAAGAAGCCAATGTTGATTACTTTTTAAATGCGGCGCAGGCCGCGCAAGCAGGGTATCGCCCTTGTTTGCGTTGTCGCCCGGACAGTGCACCCGGGTCTTGGGCTTGGAGGGGGGTCGAAACCACCTTTCAACGGGCACTGACATTGATTGAGCAAGGTGCTCTGCAGGAACAATCACTCCCGGAATTGGCAGAACGATTGGGCATTACCGACCGCTACTTGCGGCAGTTATTTCACAAGCACCTGGGTATGTCGCCAAAACAATACGCTCAATTTCAACAACTGATGTTTGCCAAGCAACTGTTGCATAGCAGCAGCCTACCAATTGCGGACATCGGTCTGGCCAGTGGTTTCAACAGTGTGCGTCGTTTTAATGACGCCTTCAGGCAAATCCTGCATCTGAAACCGAGCGATATACGCCGCCGCGCTAAACCACTGACTAATGAAATCCAACTGACGTTCCGTCCCCCGCTGAATTGGCAACACACTCTGGCGTTTTACCAAATGCGATTAATTGCCGGTGTCGAGCGCATTGACGGCCAACGCTATCAACGCACCTTCCAATGCCAGGGCAGTCGCGGTTGGTTCAGCATTGAACCCACCGATGGAAAAGCGCTGCTGATGCAATTTGCCATTAACGATATCAGTCAGCTAAAGCCACTGGTGAGCCAGGTCCGGCGCATGTTTGATCTCGACGCTGACATCCTTACCATTGAACAACACCTCGCGACGACGGCGTTAAAACCTATTTTAAGCAAAGGTTTGCGAATACCCGGTGTTTGGTCAACTTGGGAAGCCGGTGTCAGAGCGATTCTCGGTCAGCAAGTCTCCGTGAAAGCCGCTATTACACAGCTCAACCGACTGGTGTCGGAACTTTCCCCGGTTGCGGATGCCCACGCGCAGACCCGTTTTTTCCCCACGCCTGCAGAGATCGCCGACGCGGATTTGAGCTTCTTGAAAATGCCGCAAAGCCGCAAAGACACGCTGAGCCGATTCGCTGTTTTTGTCAGAGACAACCCCGATGCGGCAGTCGACGATTGGATCAACATTAAAGGTATTGGCCCCTGGACCATTCAATACGCGCGGTTGCGGGGCCTGTCCGAAAGCGACTGTTTTTTGTCCACGGATCTGGTGATTAAAAAAACGCTCAACTCGCTGGCTGAGTGCCAACCGGATACTCTGTCTCCTTGGGGCAGTTATGCCACCTTTCATTGCTGGAACGCACAATCATGATCGTATATCACCGCATCGACAGCCCCTTGGGCACCATCACGTTACAAGCCAACGACTTGGGTTTACTCGGCGTGTGGTTTATGACCCAAACCACCCAGCCAGAGGCGCTTGGCGCCCATACGCCAGACCACCCGATCATTGAACTGGCCACACGACAGCTGACGGAATACTTCCAGTCGGGACGGCGCAGCTTCAGCGTACCGATTGCGGCAAAGGGTACCGATTTCCAGCGCCGGGTTTGGCAGGCGCTGACCACCATCAACTTTGGCGAAACGTGGAGCTACCAGGATTTAGCCCATGCCATTGGCCAACCCAGTGCGACCAGGGCCGTGGGTACGGCTAACGGCAAAAACCCGGTCTCCATTATCGTGCCTTGTCATCGAGTCATAGGCAAAAAAGGCACCTTAACCGGTTACGCGGGAGGCGTGGAACGTAAAGCCTGGCTGTTAAAGCATGAAGGTACATTGGCGATCTAAACCAACGCTCTTTTGATCGAATTTTTTTATCATTAACATAAAAATTTTCTGATTTACTGGTTTCAGGACCGTCATGATAATCGCCGGAAAGGTCACCCTGGAGACGATTACCATGACTGAGCAAGTTTCTTTTAAGGCCACCAAAATTTTTGTTGATCGCGCCCATTTTCCTTACGGCTTTGCCCGCAGTGGCGACTTCACGAAAAAACAAACCGCGTTGATTGAAGCCCACGGTCAGGCTTACAAAGCCCTGGACAGTGGTGAACGTGAAGCGGAAACCGACGAAGAGCGTGAATTTGTACGCTTTTGTCGCCATGAAAAAGCCGCTGAAACCGACCATGAAAAGGTATGGCAACTGTATCGCCGACACCTAGGTAAGCGTCAATTCTATATTTCGATGGGGCGTGATGACCGCGCAAACAGCACGGCCATTGAAGACAGTGAACCGCTGGAAACAGAAGACGCGTAATCCAGGTAAAAAGGGCATCTCAGATGCCCTTTTTCGTATTGGCTCTTCTTGAAAGAGCATGTTGGATTTTTTCTTTTCCCGGGGGTGGCTCCCCTAATGGCACTTACTTAAGCGTAGTTTGCTAGTATCTTCGGTACATGCATCATTCGGTGGCATGGTTTTATTGGATAGTACTTTCCAAGCGGCGATCCCCTTGATCCGGCCTTCACCAGAGGTGAAGTCGTTAAAATCGAATCGAAGCCCATTGGGGCTTCGCTTTTAATCGATTTTAACCCCCCCCTTCTGTCGCCCGCTTTGGTGTTCTGCTATAGTTGCCACTTTCTTCGAATGGTCGCTTGAGCGTGCATCCCTGCACGCGCGGCGCTTACAAGGGCTTCCATGCCCTTGAATCCGTTGCGACGTGTCAATTAAGTCAGCCAAAGCAGATGCGACGGAACGATTATTTACGCCAGTCCTGGGTTTAAAGAATTGAGAGGTTGGTTTTGTCTATCGAGAAAGCAGTTCATGTCATTGTCTACTCATCTTTCAAACGACCAAGCGAAATAACCCATTTACTGGGTGATGCCATTGCCGCAGATACAAATCAGGTTCGCATAAACGAACACAAATAAGCCTAGCGCAGTTACTCGGCTTCTTCGCTGGACACCAGATAAGTCTGTGATGGGTCTACGATGATCCGCGAGCCCATACCTTCGCGCCCGAGCAACATCAAAAAACTCATATCCGAACGATCCGTCAGCGAGATGTCGATGTCCCAAACATCATTACCCAATTGAAACTGAGTGGTAATGATGTAGCGCTCTTCAACCTGGCCATTCGACGATTTAATCCGGCGGATATCCTTCAGTTTCGATTCCGTACTGATAGTTTCTTCAACATTGTGCACGGTTGGGTGGATGTCAAAACTCACCCAGGGTTTTCCATTGCGTTGAAATTTTTTAATGTGATCGACATGCAGTGACGATGTTTTAGCACCGGTGTCGATCCGGACATCCAGATCCTGAATTTTCAGTTCTGGGAGCGAACAGGTTTCAATGGCGCCGACTAAAATTTTGTCACTCATTGTGGTCTTCATCCTCTTCATTGTTCTGTGTTTTTCCTTTTTTAATCACAACGGCTTTCTGGAAAACCATGGAATTCGGGAAGGTGATGATGTCGCCTCGTTCATCGCTGAGTATCACGTGAAATAAAGCAATCTCTTTAATGGTACCGGCAATGCTGTTGTCGCCATCCAGTATCTTTACTTCATCGCCCACGCGATAAGGGAAAAAGAAAAACACGATGACACTGGCTGTCGCATTACTCAGTATGGACCATTGCGCAAACAGGGCGACGCCCAATACCGCGATGACTGAGCCCAGGAACACACCAAGATCGTTAATACCCAAACCGGACACACTGAAAATAATCAGCACGCAGAGCGTGACAATAACGGAGTCAATCGCCTTTTTCACATAGAACAGACGACGCTCATCGACCTGTTTCTCTTCCCCTAAGCGTCCCACCATTTTTAACACAAAGCCGCGGATCAGAATGGCGATAGCGATGAAAATTAATAACTCAACGTACAGGTTCACGCGATGATTTCCTCTTGATTTTTATCCGCGTCCATCAGGGTTTCCTGCAGGGTGCCGATGGTATCGGCAATATCGTCGTCCGCTTCGGAGAAAAACGCGATGTGGAACATGGCATCGCCTTCCTGCACTAAGGGAATGTTCTGTTTGCCGATAATAATTCCTGCGCGGTTGGCTTTTACATGTTCGGTCACATCACCAAAGGGGCTGCCGATGGTGGCCAGAATTTCCCCCTTGGCCACAGCGTCGCCCAGCGCTTTTAAATGATTCACAATGCCGCTTTCACCCGCTCGTACCCAGGCACTGTTGTTGGCTTCGTAAGGCGTCAGCTTGCGACGGCTTTTTCGTTTTTTGGCCATGCCCAGTTCGCCCAAAACATTGATGACGCCACGCATGCCCGCTCGGATGGAAATTTCGTCGTAACGCAGAGCCTGGCCTGCTTCGTACAACAGAATTCGAATACCTTTTTCCACCGCAGTATGGCGCAGCGAACCATCGCGCAGGTCTGAATTAAGCAACACCGGAACGCCAAAGCATTCGGCCAGGTGCCGGGTTTCCGGGTCCTTCATATCAGCGCGGACCTGAGGCAAATTGGACCGGTGTATCGCACCCGTGTGCAAATCGATCCCGTAGTCGCACTTATACACAATTTCTTCTAAAAAGATGTTGGCGAGCCGTCCGGCCAATGAACCTTTGGCAGAGCCTGGGAAGCACCGGTTCAGATCTCGTCGGTCGGGCATGTATCGGCTTTGGTTGAGCACACCGTAAACATTGACCATAGGCACGAGGATAAGCGTGCCCTGCGTTACTTTGAGGTTTTTCGACTGAATCAGACGACGCACAATCTCAATACCGTTGAGCTCGTCACCGTGAATGGCCGCCGAAACAAAGACGGTTGGTCCTTCCTTTTTGGCACGAATAACGTGCACGGGAATATAGATTCCGGTATCGGTGTAGAGTTTGGCGACCGGTATATCCAGCGATGTTCGGCTGCCGGGCTTAATGGTGTGCCCGGCAATGACCAGTTCTTTCATCCCTTACCTCGGGTTCGGGTTTTGTGCGGCTTTGCGTTTTCTTCAATAAACGCATAAATCAATCCCGCTACGTCCTTTTTAGTAGCATCTTCGATGCCTTCCAAGCCCGGTGACGAGTTAACTTCCATGACCACCGGTCCGTTGGCGGATTGCAGAATATCCACACCACACACATTCAGACCCATGACCTTGGCAGCCTTCACCGCCGTGGCACGCTCGTCTTTGGACAAGCGAACCAGTTTGGCCGTTCCGCCACGATGCAGATTAGAACGGAACTCTCCTTCGGCGCCCTGACGTTTCATCGCTGCGACCACTTTATCGCCCACCACGAAACAGCGGATGTCGGCACCACCGGCTTCTTTGATGTATTCCTGAACCAGAATGTTGGCTTTCAGGCCCATAAAGGCTTCGATAATGCTTTCTGCTGCCTTGTTGGTATCGGCCAACACCACACCTATGCCCTGAGTACCTTCCAGCAACTTGATCACCAGAGGCGCACCACCGACGTTCTTAATCAAGTCTTTTACGTTGTCTGGCTTGTTGGCAAAACCGGTACGTGGCAAGCCAACGTCCTTGCGCGACAACAACTGCAGCGAACGCAGTTTATCTCGTGAGCGGCTGATCGCCACCGACTCATTGACACAGAAAGTCCCCATCATTTCAAATTGGCGCACCACCGCGGTGCCATAAAAGGTCACCGACGAGCCGATGCGTGGAATAATCGCGTCGTAATATGGCAACTCTTCACCGTGATATCGCACGGCGGGTCGCGACCGCGTGATGTCCATATAACAATGCAGGGTATCGATGATGTCGACTTCGTGGCCGCGCTCTTCACCGGCCTCTTTTAACCGGCGTGTGGAATATAGATTTTCGTTGCGTGATAACACTGCAATTCGCATGTCGAGCGGACTCCGATAATAAAAATTCAGTATGGTACAAAATGCACCTGATTTGTAGGGCGCGCATAGTAAGACTAGTCTGAATAAAAGCAAATGCCCTGTAGGTCCGCATAACACCCGTATCGGTTTGCCAGTGGACTGAAAAATGTACGCAATAGGCGCTCTTTTGGCTGGCAGCCGGAGCGCAATGCTTATACTCTGCCCGAAGGCTAAGAGTAACAGCGGGCCAAGCCACCCGTAAATCCCGGGTAAGACCTTTCTCGGGAAAGCAATACCATGAACCGAGCCAACACGTTCACGTGTTGCTCAGTATGACAAGTCGCACAGGAACACCCCTATGACATTACCCGATTTTTCAACCACTCAACAATGGCTGGAAAATTATCCAATTCTGGCCGAGGTCGGCTTTATTGCCTTGTGCCTTATCGCAGGTTTTATTGGTAACCGTATTTTGTTGCGTATGATGCGAGCATCGCACCTGTCGCGCCTGCAAGGCTTGCAAAATTTCATGAAGGACTCCGGCACGTGGGTACTGACATTCGTACTGCTCGTGTTCCCGAATTATTATTATGAAAAAAGTCACGCGGGTTCGTTTCCACTGACCACCATTGCGCAGTCGTTAGTGGCCATAGCCATTATCGTCCGCTACGCCTTAACCCATATAAAGGCTAAGGGTTTTGCACTTGCCATTATCTATACGTTGATCCCACTGATTGTCCTCAATACCTTTGATTTACTGGCTCCGGTCATTAGCGCACTGGACAGCTACGCCACGAATCTAGGTAACTTACATATATCCCTGTATGACGTGTTACGGGTTGGTTACTTCGGGTTACTGTTGTTTTGGCTAGGAAAGGAATCCAACAAGTTCGGCAAACAGAAAATCCGCCAGCAGGAACAACTCGATATCAGTACCCGGGAAATTATTGCCAAGCTGTTTGAAGTTGCCGTTTATGTGGTGATCTTTTTAATTCTGCTCAACATTCTAGGCATTAACCTGACCACCCTGGCGGTCTTAGGTGGTGCCATCGGTGTGGGGATCGGTTTCGGCCTGCAATCTATTGCCTCTAACTTTATATCCGGGCTGATTATTTTACTCGATCGTTCACTGGCTATTGGTGACTACATCGAGCTGGAAGACGGACGCGCAGGTATGATCCGCGAATTGAACTTACGGGCAATTACGCTGGAAACGTTCGACGGTAAAGATATTGTGGTGCCCAACGATGTATTTTTTAGCCAGACTTTCACCAATTGGACACACAAAAACGCCAAACAACGATACGCGATCGACTACGAAGTAGCCTATTCAACCGATCTGGATCGCCTGTTCCCTTTGATCAAGGAACTGCTTGCGGCGCACCCGAAAGTTCTGGCTGGTGAAGCCTATAACTTTGAAGAGCAACCCGATGTTGAAATCGCCGGTTTTGGTGACAACGGCATTCAGTTGCATCTGGAATTCTGGATGGAAGCGATCGACGACGGTGAGCATCGCGTCGGCGGCGATCTTCTTTACAGCATCTGGCAAATGATGAAACGGGAAGGCTTCGAGTTCCCATTTCCGCAGCGCGAAGTGCGCATTCTCAACGAAGGCTTTCGTAAGTTGCCATAACCCACGCAAGGCGTTTTTCAAACAAGGAAAAAATCATGTCGAAAACTGGTTATTCAAGCACACAAATTCGTCTGCACTGGTTGCTCGCAGTCATGGTTCTCGTGCAGTTTATTTTTCATGATGGTGTACACAACCTGGGTGGGTTAATTCAACGCGGTGAAGAACCCAGTATACTTGATGTGATATGGGGACAATCACACATTGTGCTTGGGTTACTGATATTTGTCATGGCTGCTATCCGCCTGAGCGTGCGACTCAAACAAAAAGTACCACCGCCACCACAAGCAGAAAACGCGGTACTGAAAATTACCGCAAAACTCACGCACTTTATGCTGTACACCATTTTACTGGTCATGCCTATTTCCGGCTCCGTAGCCTGGTTTGGTCACGTTGAATTAGCGGCGAAGGGTCATGAGTTTGGCAAAGGCTTGCTGTTAGCCTTTTTATTTCTGCACGTTGTCGGCGCCCTGTATCAACAATTTGTGCTCAAGACGGATGTGTTAAAACGGATGGTAAAGCCGGAAAACAAGTTCTGACAAGCGTTAAAGATACCGGACTTCGGTAACACTTTGCGACCGACCTTCGCTGATCGAGTCCGTGAAAAATTCTTTGTTACATGTTGTCCGAATGCCCTTGGACTTTACAAAAACTAGGGCTTGGCGGACAAACGAACAAACTGTTTAGGCTAATTTCCCTCAGCTCTCGACCAGTAACGAAATTTCCGGGCTCAGGGTCATTCCGTTACGGGCGCGGCCGCCCGTTTTGGTGGCAAAGGCACCTCGGGGATGAACAACGTCACCACAAAGCCCAGAATCACGATAATCAAACCCGCGTAAAAAATACGCTGTATGGCATCGGCCCAAACTTCCTGGAATGTACGGTGCACAACATCTAATTGCTTCAAAACAAACGCCCGTTGCGCCGTCAATTGTTTGCTCACGCGCACGACCTGATCATTACTTTGCGGCAGTGGTAAAGCAGCGGTCATCGCGGATTGTTGCCAGACCTGTTTTAAACCGGATGCGTCACCGGTTTTAGCTTGCTCTAATTGCACCAATACGGCATCGATATTGTGAGCGACCATCACTTTCAGTTCGTCAAAATCGATGGTGGCACCCATGCTACCTTCTCCGCTATTCGACGGTGCTGCAAAAGTCTGCGCAAACTGGTTTGGAATTGTCGGCAGCAGATCGTTTTGCATATTAGCCGTCAACGTGGCGCTGAATATAGTTCCCAACACAGCGACACCCACACTGCTGCCCATCTGACGTACAAAGGTGGCGGTACTGGAGGCCACACCCATTTTATTGCGCGGCGCGGCATTGATCATCATTTGCGTAAACAGCGGAATACTCGGACCCAGACCGATACCGAGGATGACTAACTTCACAATCACCAACCACTGCGGAAGATCGGGGGTCAGGCCTATCGCCATCCAGGCAAAGCCGGCGATCAGCATAACTAATGCCGGTATCAGTACCGGTCGATATGAACCAATGTGGCTGACCAATTGGCCAGATACAATGTTACCGGCGACGATACCCAGAGTTAACGGTGTCAGAGTGGCACCGGCACTGGTGGCACTGACACCCAGCACGTTCACCATAAACAGCGGAATGAACACGATCGAGCTTAGGAAAGCCGCACCCAATAAGAATGACGCCAACGCGGTAATGCCAAAGGCAGGCTTAGCAAACAGTCGCAAGTCGATAATGGCATCGGAATCGTTTAACTCATGACGGATAAATAACGCGGCAGCAATGGCCGACAGCGCGAACATAACCAGCACTTCTTTGCTGGTCCAAGCGAAGGTGTTTGGGGCCAGCGACAACGCCAGCAACAATGGCACCACAAACAACAGCAGCAACGCTGCACCTAAATAGTCAATGTGTTTTCCGGTGGTGTGCTGCAACAACGGCATTTTGCGACCGATAAATGTCAACGCCACAATGCCGATGGGCAGATTGACAAAGAATACCCAATTCCAGCTCAGGTAATCCGTTAACAGCCCTCCAATCCACGGGCCGAAGACCGAGCTGAGGCCAAACATAGCGCCAAACAGACCTTGCATTTTAGGTCGGTCTCGGGGTTCGAACAGATCACCGACCACGGCAAAGGCATTGGCAAAAATCGCCGCGGAACCGACGCCCTGCAGCGCGCGCGCCAGAATCAAGGCCATGGGCGACTGCGAAAACCCACACCACAAACTCGCGCCGATGAAAATAACCAGGCCCACCTCTAACGACCGGCGCCGACCGTAGAGATCCGACAGTTTGCCCCAGATCGGCAATAACGCTGTTGAGGTCACCAGATACGAGGTGGTTAACCAGGTAATCCAGTTGGCGGGGAAGACCAAGTCACGGATGATCATCGGCGTTGCAGTACTGACGATCGTCTGATCCAACGCCGACATAAACAACGCCAGCATCACTCCGATGACACTCGCTCGGCGCTGTTCCGGACTGATCTTTAACCCTTCATGTTGTTCTATCATTCACACTCCTCCGTCGCGCCAAAGGCGCGAGCCAACTTGGTCAGTTGTTTGCTCAACTGCTCCAACTGTTCACCCGACATACCCGCACTCTGTATGCGTTGCATGTAGTGTTCGTTCATCCGTTTGATCAACTGCTCACCTTTGTCGGTCAACGACAACAGAAAGCGTCGACTGTCCTTAGGGTCCAGCTCACGGTTAATCAATTCGGCTTTCAGGCTCCGGTCGACCATATGCGAGACCATTGATGCCGACATCTGCATGCGGTCCTTTATGGCACTGGGTGAGGTAAACCCTTTTTTGATGAGGTAGAGCACCGGAAAATCGGTAAACTCGATGCCCAATTCATCTTTCACCTGTTTGATCATGCCTTTGCGGATGCCGATATGGACATGTCTGAACGCTTGTTCAAACTGCATGGCTTGTTCAAATGACGGCTCAGCCATTGATTCAACCCTTAAATAGTTCAATGATTAAATCATTCTATGAAGCAAACAATAAAACGCAAGCTATAGGATGGGAATGAGTATTGATAAGTCAGAGCAAAGCGTCTCGTATACAGAGTTCAGTCAGTGCTTTATTGGGAATAAAGACCCGAGCAGGCTGCACGGGTCTTCGAAAGATGTTGCCGGTTTACTGTGACCGTTCACCTACGAACAGCGACTGAAATTCGTTTAGTTCCCGCAGCGGTTCGAGCATAACTTCCGACATGATGTCATCACGATAGGTTTCGTTACGGTGTATCGACTGTTCAACGTTTTTCAGTGCGTCTTCAAAATACCCCATAGTGCAATAGGCACAGGCCAGTTGATAATAGGCATGCGCGTTTTCAGGGTTGATCATCAAGGCCTGGTTGCACAGATTTACCGCCCATTGCGACTCGTTCAGCTCCAGCACGGCATCCGCTTTGTAGGTCAGTGCTTCGCTGTCTTCCGGGCTTTGCTTGAGAATCTGGTCGTATATCTGGATCTTCGACGACGGGTTGTTTTCCTGCTGGGCGCGCAACCACAGCGACTGAATTTCCTTGGTTTGCTCCAACGCTTCCCGGTTTTCCTCAATGTCCTGCGTTTTCAGACGCAACTGTTTCTCGATATTAGCCAAACGGCTTTCGTATTCGGTAATCAACTTGGCGATTTCCTCATTGGCGAAAGAATGCACCCGTTCTTTGATGTCGCGAATCGAGGTCCAGCCCACAATAACCAGAATCGAACTGGCGGCGGCCACAAGGTAAAAGAAATAGGTTACGGTATCGGTCGCGTAGGAGACCGCCCGGTCGACGGACTTATGTTCGCGGTCGAGAATCTGCTGGATAATGTCGGCCCGCTGATTTCCAAGGTCCGTTCGCAACTGCTTTAATTCATCGAGCACGTAGCGTTCAACGAAAGCGTTGTACAACGGTTCCTCGAGCGCATTGACTGTCTGTTCCAGTTCGGCATTGGTTGGCGTAGCAGCATCGTCAGCTGAGTTATCCTGCCCCTCATCGGCTGCCAATAGCCCAAACGGCCAAAGACAGACGATGAACAGGAAGTACCTTACGACGCCAGGCATATAGCACGCCCGTGATCATGAACTTCCACCAGCGATTTATGCAATGCTTTCACGGCATTGGCATAATCGGTTTCGTGCACGACAAACTGCACGTCGACCTGACGCATGCACTGGTGTACGGAGAGAATACCGATTCCAGCGTCCGAAATCGCCTGCGCTGTCTGTGCCAGCAATCCGTTGATCTTCAGATCGCTGCCAATGGCTGACACAATGGCGACCTTAGTCTGATCTACTTCGGCTTCCGGAAATGTATTTTCCAGTTCGGTACGGATCCGACGGATGGTCTTCAAGTTGGTGCTCAGGTAATGCGTCACAGTATTGGCATTAATGTCTTTCGACACGATGTGCGCTTTGTACCGTTTAATAATGCCAACAATTTTCGGATCGTAGATGTGAAATAGGCCCGCCATATCCTGATCGAACAACTCGAGCGCATAAATACCTTTGGTACCGGCAATAATTTCAACCCGCGGGGAATCGCTGACATAGTCCCCAGTAATGAGCGTACCGGTGTGTTCCGGTTCAAAGGTGTTTTTCACCCGCAGCGGAATATTATTCTGACGCAAACCTTTAGCGGCTTTCGGGTGAATGGCTTCCATACCCAGGTTTGCTAATTGATCGGCCACATCATAGTTAGTGCGCCCAATGGGAACCGCATTGCTTTCACCAACCAAGCGTGGATCAGCACTGGAAAGGTGAAATTCTTTGTGGATCACGGCTTCAGTTGCGCCGGTTAAGACTGCCAGGCGCGAAAAGGTCATCTCACTGTAGCCGCGGTTGAATGACAGCATAAGACCGTCGGCACTGTGAGCATAACCGGTCACGATAGGCAATTGATTACTCAGATCAATCTCGGCAAAGGCTTGCTGAATACGATCATCCAGTGACATGTGCGTCTTCGAGCGCCAGCCGGTCAGATCCACAAAACAGGCGTTCACACCATCTCGCTGCAACAGCCGAGCGGTATTCCAAGCGCTGTGTGCTTCGCCCAAACTGGCGAGCATTTCACGCACCGTCGCCAGATGAGCGTCCAGCGCAAAGTGGCCATGGCGACACAGGCTCTGCAAATCGAGTAAGCATTTCTGAGCGTCGATCATGCGATCATTGATAAACCGATTCGCCTCTTCCAGAGCTCTGCTATCACTGCCAAACAAATCCTCGTTGATGTGATACATATCGAGTTTCAGCGCAGACAGTGCATCGTTCCAGCTGTCATCCTGCATACTGCTGGCAAATAATTTGTAGACGCCCGGCTGGCCGTTCTTTTTGCTTTCCAGTAGTTTGTCGGTGATGCCACCATAGGCACTGACCACGAAAACCCTCTGATACAGGTTGTCGGCCAAGGCCGGTTTAAACACTATGTTATCCCGAACCGACTCGTAGTCGCTCATGGAGGTACCGCCAATTTTTTCTATTGTGTGCATGGTTTCCCCTGATTTAAAAATGTAACTGTTGATGTTGCGCGCGAATGGGCTGAATCAGACGACGCGTCGCCATGAATTCAGGCCGTGCCGGCATCCCCGAGTAAGGTTCACGGGGCCGGTTCGATACTGCGTTGTAAACAAACACGGCATTACGTCTGGGCAGTGGCGAAAGGTTATTGCTGGAACCGTGCATCAGATTACAGTCGTACAAAATAACGCTGCCTTTCTTTGCCGAGATCGCATCAACGCCGTTAATGTCTGCCAAAATCTGAATGTCATCTTGGCGCGGCAAACCCGCGTGCTGTTCGCGCATGGTGTGTAAATAATTATTTTCCGGTGTCTCGCCCGGACAGCTGACAAATGATTTATGCGACCCTGGCAGCACCATAATCGGTGCGTTAGTCAGTTGGTTTTCGGTCAACACAAGTGCTAAAGACAAGGTTCGCATTCGGGGCAGACCATCTTCCACATGCCAGGTTTCAAAATCGGAATGCCAGAATGAACTTTGACCGACAAAGGGCGCCTTAAATGTCAGGCGTGACTGATGCAGATACACATCATCCGCCAACACCTGTTGAGCGATTGACACCAAACGGGTGTCTTTAGACAACGCACTATAAAGAGCATGCTGCGCATGTATACCGTAAAAAGACCGAATATCACCGTGTTCATCGATCGATACATTGTCGTTTTCGCTGTTGCGAAAGGCTTGCTGCCACAGCGTGACTTCGTCGATGAGGCGCTCTATTTCAGCGTTATTGAACAGGTTATCCAGCACCAGATAACCTTGCTGTTGGTAGCGCTCCAACTGATTCTGAGTCAGCCCCCCGTCGCGATCCGGCTCGCCATAGACTATCGGGTCATAGCGCGACTGAATCCCACAGTCGGCACCGTGACGGGATGGATACAGATCAACGTCGGCGCCTACATTGGCGTTCATGTTGCTACCTTAGCTGATCGCTTCCGCATCGAGTTCGTACGCACCTTCGGCGTTGTGGACTTCCTTGCCGTTCAAGGGTGGATTAAACACACAGGCCATTTTCATTTCTTTAAACGCGCGCAAAATGTGTTTGTCGTGCTTGTCCAAGATGTAGATCGTGCCCGGCTGAATCGGGTATTTTTTACCGTCGGCCATAGTTTCGACTTCGCCTTCGCCGCTGATGCAATAGACCGACTCCAAATGGTTCTGATAATGCATTTGGAAATCGGCACCAGTATAAATCGTCGTGATATGAAATGAGAAACCCATGTTATCGTCTTTCAAAAGCAGGCGGGTACTGTCCCAGTTGCCATCGGGTGAGACGATTTTACGGCCATCGGCCTGAGCTTGGTCCATGGTTCTGACAATCATATTTTTCTCCATAAAAAGGCACGCCCGTGAGAGAGGAGTCAACACGTGCGCGCTCAAAAAAGTTAACTGGCGGCTTTGGTTTCTTCGGGTTCGTTCAGCTGAACGTTATCGAAATAATCCGTCTGTTCTGGAATTTCATCTTCTTTCGCGCAGACATCACGAATGGCCGCCTCCAGAATATCCAGCCCTTTTTTCAGATTATGGTCTGAGATAACCAACGGGCAGAGAATCTTCACCACCTGATCATCTGCACCACTGGTTTCAATAATCAAACCATTGGCAAAACATTTACGGGTAATTTTTGACGCGAGCTCACCATTCACACAGTTTATGCCCTGGAACATACCGCGACCACGCGTAGTAAAATTGCCATCGCCATAGTCTTCGGCCATCTGCGTCAGCCGCTTGGTAACATAGCGACCTTTACGTTGCACATCTTTGGCAAAAGTGTCATCGGCCCAGTATTCATCGAGCGCTGCTTTGGCAGTCACAAAAGCAAAATTATTGCCCCGGAACGTACCGTTATGTTCGCCGGGCTTCCATTGGTCGAGCTCAGGTTTGATCAAGACCACCGCGAACGGCAAACCGTACCCCCCCAAAGACTTAGACAGCGTAATGATATCTGGTTTGATGCCAGACTCTTCAAAGCTGAAGAAGGTCCCAGTGCGGCCACAGCCCGCCTGAATGTCATCAACGATCAACAACACATCGTGCTTACGGCAGACGCGTTCCAATTGTTGCAGCCATTCGATGCTGGCGGCATTAATGCCCCCTTCACCCTGTACCGTTTCAACAATCACCGCAGCAGGCTTATCGATACCGCTACTGGAATCGCACAAAACTTTGTCGAGATACGCAGTGGTGTCGACGTCATCACCCAGGTAGCCGTCATACGGCATGCGGCTGCTGCCATTCAGGCTCACACCGGCAGCACCCCGGTGATGCGAGTTACCGGTGGTGGCCAATGAACCCAGACTCACCCCGTGAAAACCATTGGTAAACGATATGATGTTTTCACGGCCGGTAATATTGCGAGCCAACTTAAGCGCGGCTTCAACGGCGTTGGTGCCGGTAGGACCGGTAAACTGCATGACGAAATCCAGATGACGGGGCTTCAGAATGCGTTCGTTAAACGCTTCCAGAAATTCACCTTTGGCTTTGGTGTGCAGATCCAGACCGTGAGTCACGCCATCGGCCATAACATAATCGAGCAAGCGTTTTTTGAATTTGTCGTTGTTGTGACCGTAGTTCAGCGTGCCAGCACCAGCGAGAAAATCCAGGTACTCGTTGCCGTCTTCGTCATACAGAAATTCATTTTTAGCGCGGTTAAAAATACGTGGGAATGATCGCGCGTACGATTGCACTTCCGATTCAATTTCGTCAAAAATTTTCATGGATTACTCCAGCTTATTGATTAAAAGGACCAATGCGGACAAGACGTTCACTGTCATGTTCGCCATTAAAATGAGTCATGGTGTCGAGGTATGCAGACCGTGACAGCTCGACCTGTCTGCGTTCTGCAAATCGGGTAAACAGCGCCCAGGAAGCCTGGTTATCGTCTGTGATGGTGGTTTCCAGGTATCGAATGCCAGTCAGATTCGGCCGCGCCAACAAGTGTTCCAGCATCTGCGTGGCCAGCCCCTGCCCGCGAGCAGAATCATCAATAGCAACCTGCCAGACAAACAACGTATCGGGCTGTTCTGGCTGTACATAACCACTGATAAACCCCACGACCTGACCGCCGGACTTGGCTATGACAGATGTCTGCGCAAAATGGCCGCACTGCAGCAGATTGCAATAAGCGGAATTCACATCCAGTGGTGGGCAGCGCTGTATAAGCCGATAGACCTCATACCCATCCGATAACTCAGGAACCTGTAAATGGATCACGCTCTCCCCCATTTATTAAATTTAAGTCAATACTTTAGAAGACTAAGCAATATTTTTGTGAAATATGTCTAAACTTCGAACTCTTCACCAAAAATATGGCTTTTTAGCTCATTAATTGAGCAATTCTTCAATATGGATATGCATAGTACACTAAATAAAATTATTTTCCAGTCGCATTAGCTGTGCTATTTTGTAACGTAATCTATCGATATGCGGCCATTGACGGCTTTTAATCGGGTTTTTTGGGGTACTGATGTATACTTTTACTTTGACATCTAAAGATTATGACGAGCTTCCTGTGGAAAAAATTGAAGAAGTACTGGTTTCGTTACGTCGGGTAATCCGGGCCACCGATCTGCACTCCAAACATTTGGCTAAGACAACAGGCCTGACAGCGCCGCAGATATTGCTGTTACAGACCATCCGTAATAAAGGCGAAATGACTATTGGTGAACTGGCCAGCATCATGAATTTAAGCCAAGCGACGGTCACGACCATTATCGACCGCCTTGAAAAACGCGAGCTGGTCATGCGCGAGCGATCCACCACTGACAAGCGCAAGGTGTTTGCATTGTTAACGGATAATGGACACGAAGTATTGAAATCAGCACCGATCCCGCTGCAGGATCAGTTTGCGCGCCAGTTTGCGGATTTGCAGGAATGGGAACAGACCATGATTATCGCGTCTCTGCAACGCATCGCTTACATGATGGATGCCCAGCATATCGACGCGTCACCGGTATTGGATGTTGGTCTGCTCGACCGCCAGGATACCTCCATCGACAAACACGATGCCTTTACGATGGACAGCTTCGGCCAGGCCAATAAAGAGTAACCTAGTCTAACGTTGTGTGCAGTTGTTACCGCGAGAGCGGTTGTACCGGATGGTACTGGCTTAAGGGTGTTTGGATTTCTCGAAGTTTTTTCTTTCCAAGGGGAGATCCCCTTGATCCGGCCTTCACCAGAGGTGAAGTCGTTAAAATCGAATCGAAGCCCATTGGGGTTTCGCTTTTAATCGATTTTAACCCCCCCCTTCTGTCGCCCGCTTTGGTTTTCTTCCATGCCGGACACTTTCTTCGAACGGTCGCTTGAGCGTGCGTCCCTGCACGCGCGGCGCTTCCAAGGGCATCCATGCCCTTGAATCCGTTGCGATGTGTCTGTCATGTCAGCCAAAGCAGATGCGACGAAACAGTTATTTACGCCAGTCTTTCGTACATAGAATTTAGAGGTTGGTTTTATCTATCGAGAAAGTAACTCTTGCTACGGTTTTCTCCGCCTTTCAAACGACCACACGAAGCAATTTCCGTCTCACAGGTTGGTCAAGCAGGGATGCTTGAATAAGAGAGCCGGATACGTCGGTCCTTGACAGCGAGAACGCCCCATTGCAACCGAGTCCACAGATGAAGCAAATGCCGAAGATATATACTGCACCTGCTCAGGCAAGTACCATTCGGGATCAAAGGGATCTCCCCTTGGAAAGGAAAAACTCAAAGAGATTCTTCTTCGAGAAACAAACCCGAATCATCGAAACGGTTTGGTACTCGACAGAAAACATTATCCAATTAAACCAAATCACTTAAGTCACCTCCCGGCTCTATCCAGTGCCAGTGTCAAAAAACGTTCGTCCTGTTTCATTTTGTAGCAACACTCGAAGCTCGTCATTTTTCAGCTATAGTCAAAATGATTTTCATCAACACCTTGGCCGTCAAACGACGTTCAATGTGTGATGAAGTACTTGTTGCCAGCACAGACGCTAACGGTGGAGCACATTATGTCTCTCACGCCAAAGCTCACGGGTCGAACCAACCAGCTGTTCCCCAAAAAACCCGGAACCACAGACGGCGTATCCATTTTAATTGTGGACGACAGCCCTGTGCGGCTTCAGACCATTGCGTTCGTCCTGCAGGATATGGGCTATAAGCAAATCCAGATGGCCGCCAATGGGCTGGAAGCCATTGAACGGATTGAACAGGGACCTACCGTCCATATTATCTTCACCGACTTGCAGATGCCCGAATGCGATGGCCTGGAACTCATCGAACATCTGGGTCAAAGGCAATATGACGGCAGCATCATCATTCACTCACAGATGGAAAAACGCATCGTCGACCTCACCATAGAATTAGCAAGACGGCAGTCTTTGTATCTGGTGGGTTATCTGGATCAGAACCTGGAGCCGTCCGTCATTCAAACCATGATGGACCGCGCACTCCTCGCTGCGAGAAATTATAACGCCAGCGACCTGGCGTCGCTGTCCAAGGAAATGATTTTACGGGCCATCGAAAATAAAAATATCGTGCCCTATTTCCAACCGAAAATAGATAATAAAACCGAAAGCGTGGTCGGCTTTGAAGTGTTATGCCGTTTGGTGCATCCGATCAGCAAAGAAATCATCACACCGGATCGCTTTATTGATGCCGCGGAACGCGCGGGTTTGATGATGCTGCTGACATTAGCGCTGCTGGAAAAAGCGGCGCTCGAATTCAATTTACTGTGTGAGGAATTTCCCTACCTACCGCTGACCTTGGCGATTAATTTAAGCCCCGGTCAGTTGGACGATGACAAACTGCCCTCAACGTTTAACGACCTCTGCCAGATCTGTCAACTGCCCCCAACGCGCATCACATTGGAAATTACCGAGACCGACCTTATCGAAAAAGACACCCGATTAAAAAATCTGGCTCGGTTGCGCATGATGGGGTTTGGCTGTTCGCTGGACGACTATGGCATGGGCTTCACCAGTTTGGCGCAACTTGAACACTACCCGTTTTCCGAAGTTAAGCTGGATCGTTCTTACATCAACAATATTGCCAGCGACCCCTACGCTCAGCAGTTGTGTGAAAAACTGGTGGACAAGTGCACCGCCAACCACATGCAAATGGTGGCCGAAGGATTGGAGCGTGCGGACGATGTCGAGTATCTGTCGCGTTATCACAACATCCATCTGCAAGGTTATCTGTACTCTCCGCCGAAACCCTACACCGATATTCGACGCTGGCTACACAACTGGGAAGCACACCGCTCGATCAATCCGTAACGTTCAACCATTGGAAGGTGGTGGACGCCCAATCCGAATGCCAGCTCGCCTTATCTTTATTCGCAGCCGGATCAATCGGGTACAGCCGAATGGCATTCAACAAATAGTGATTGTTTTCACTTAAGTCATCAAACCAAACCACGCCGTTGGCATCGGTCTGCGCAAGCCTGCTGTCTACCGCCCCATCAGCACGTTGTACAAATAACCGAACCGGGAGATCCGCGGCGGGTTGATCACTGGCGAACAGTTGCGCTTTCAACTGTGTGTCCTGTTGCGCAATTACCCATTCGAATGCCAAGCCCACACGACTATCCTGCCATGGCTGCTCTGGCGGGGTGAGTAATGCTTTCGCATAGCGACGGTAGCGTTCAATGACCTGGTCTTCGTCTGCCAGGGCGTCAGTGTTCACCTGCAAATGCTCTTTGCTCAGAAACGTCTCAAAGGCAGCCTTGTCTTCGTATTCAATGGTAAAGTCTGACGACTCCGTGACGGCAATGGTGGTACCAGCGCCCATCACCACCGACAGAGCCGGTTTGGCAGCGAAACGCGGCGTCAGCGGTCGGAGCTGACCATCACTGAATTGCGCAACCTGAGTCGCCATATCTGGCAGGTACACGTAAGGCGTGCCGGAGAATTCCATCCCGATGCGCCAATCGACCTGAACTGTTTCTCCCGGTACCGCCGTATAACGTTGTGGTTGCAGCCAGAACTCATGGGCCAGACAGGGCTCTATTGCGATCATCAGTAAAATAAGACAATGTTTGCTCATAACGCCCTCTGTGTAAGGAAGAAATCCATTGAAGTTGCGACAGAATACCCGATTCCAACCCGTTGTTCAGTCCTGCCTTATACTGTTGCTGGTACTCTGTGGCAGCGCGCGTGCTCATGAGATCAACCCTGTGGTTATCGATGCGCTGGTACTCGATGATAACCATATCCAATTCACGCTAACTCTTAACCTGGAAGCGCAGATCACCGATATTGCCGCTACCCACAGTGACAGCAGTGAAGCCCCCAATGCCAGCAGCTATCAACAATTACGCGCGCTGGAAGCGAACGGTTTACTGCAGGCAGCGAAACCTTGGTTAGCGCAACTCACCCGTGACATGCGCTTCACATCAAAACAAGAGATCGCACTGGAATTAACCAGTGTCCGCATCGATGACATCGGCGACATTAACATTGCGCGCGACAGCATCGTGGCCTTAACCACCAAGCAGCCCATCACGGAAGACTGGCAACTGGACTGGCCAGAGTCGTTCGGTCCAGCCGCATTCCGGTTAAGCACGAACGAGGCGCAAGACGTGTTTACCGCTTATTTGTTTGAAGGTAGATCCACCGGGACTATCGCAATGGCAAATCTTCTGACCGTCTCAGCCTGGCAGGTTTTTCTGGATTATATCCCCGTCGGTTTTGCGCATATCGTCCCGTTGGGCGTCGATCATATTCTGTTTGTCATCGGACTTTATTTGTTCAGTACACATTGGCGCCCCCTGCTATGGCAAGTCTCCGCTTTTACCATTGCGCACACCCTGACTCTGGCGTTAAGTATGCTCGGCGTGTTGCGTGTCCCCGCGTCCATCGTGGAGCCTATCATTGCGGCGTCAATCGTTTACATCGCGATCGAAAACATCCTCTTCACCAAAATGCATTGGTGGCGCCCATTAGTTATTTTTGGATTTGGTCTGATCCACGGTCTTGGTTTTGCCAGCGTATTGACCGACTTCGGGCTCAGCCCGGCGTCGTTTATCGGCGGGTTACTCGGCTTTAATGTCGGCGTCGAACTCGGTCAGCTGAGCGTGATTGCGGCCTGCTTTGCACTGGTTGGTTTCTGGTTTCGACACAAAGCCTGGTACCGGTCGGTTATCGTCGTTAACGCCTCAGTGGCGATCAGTCTGGTTGGCAGTTTCTGGTTTGTGCAACGGGTCTTTTTTTAAACCAACTGAATAAAACCAACGTTCTCAAAGGAGACTAATAACCCTGCTAAAAACATGGTCATATTTGCACTCTAATCATAATGATTAATTTGTCAGGCAGAACAAAGCGGTCTACGTTTATGGTTCATTGACCAGAAAAGGAGGGCGTGCATTGGACACACAGCAAACCGGCCTTTTTCCGTTCAAACCCGCTGCCTTGCCGGATAGTCAAACGAGTAAACCGGCCTTATCGGCCTGGAAAATATTAAGCGTTGAAGACGATTTAACCTATCAACGAACCCTCAGCGTAGAACTCAGCGGCATCAGCATACTCGGCCAACCCATTGAATTGTTCACAGCAAACTCAGCGGAGCAAGCGGCAACGCTGTTGCTGGACCACCCAGACATGGCCGTCATACTGCTCGATGTGGTGATGGAAAACGATGACGCCGGCTTGCGTTTAATCGGCAACATTCGCAACGCTATTGGCAACGCTACCGTCAGAATTGTACTGCTCACCGGGCAACCCGGTATGGCTCCGCGCAAAGATGTCATGGAACGATACGACATCAATGAATATTGGAACAAAGCCGACCTGACGCAGGAAAAACTGCGCGCCATGCTCACCGGCAATATCCGCTCTTGGCAAGCATTTCAGTCGCTGGAGAAATCCAAAGTGGGGTTGCAGGTGTTGATTCAGGCAGCGCAGGCGATTGCCCCAAAAACCGACTTGCGAGAGTTTACCACCAGCTTACTGGATGAAATTGCTAAGCTGACCCACGCAAACGCGGGCGGTATCGTTTGTGCTTCCGTTTCGCCGGAAAAACTGAAAGAACAATTAACCATTCTGGCCGCCTCTGGACAGTTTGAACCCTATATCGGCGGTTCATTGCACGAGGTTTTAAACGAAACCCATATCCATGTTCCGTTATTGCAATCTTACATCACAGCGGCCATAGCACAGGCGAATCACGTGTTCAGCCCGTGGGTGTCTGTTTTGTATTTTGACATTTCAGAAATAAACGGTTCGACCTACATTATGATCGTTAATTCGAATGCTCACCTATCTGATTATCATCTGCAATTGCTACGCGCATTCTGTGAAAACATAAACGACGGATTCAAGAAAATCGGTCTAATTAAACAACTGTCCGATCTCGCCTATCGGGACGCTGAGTTGCACATTCCAAACCGAAACTGGCTCATTCGCTATCTCAACAGTCTGTCTAAAGCCAATAAAACACAATCGGCCATGACATTTATTCGCCTTCGTGACTTCAATGATATCGAAATGAGTATCGGCCACATCAACAGTATGTCGTTGCTGATGCAGTATTGTCAGGTATTGAAACAAACGCTTCCCAATAGTCGGTCGATCGCTCGCTTAACCTACGATACGTTGGTCATGATATTCGACAAAACGCCGTCGTTTTATGACATCGAATACCAACAGGCGACCGAACTCAATACGCATCTAGGGGATACCACCTGGACCCTACATTCCAACATCGTTCTCCTGCCATTGGGGGATTATAGTGATGACCCGGCCGATATTATTTTGTCGTTAGGCAAAGCCGCATTGAATTTAGCGCAGGAAAATGCAAAACCTTTTTATCAGGTCAATGCTGAACTTAAGTCTACGATACTGAACCGACAGTCTATGATTTATGATTTGAGTGCGGCGTTAAGCCGTGACGAATTTTTTGTTGTCCTTCAGCCGAAAGTCAGGCTAAGCAACAAAGCCGTTGTCGGGTTTGAAGCCCTGCTTCGTTGGCAAAAACCGAATGGCACCTTGGTTCCCCCCGATACTTTTATTCCGCTAGCCGAATCGGCGGGGTTGATTCGCAAGATCGACGCAATCGCCCTCGACTTGACGCTGCAAGCCGTGCAAACACTCCTTGCCAATGGTTACCGATTACGGGTGTCCTTTAATGCGACGGGAGCGGATTTATTGAACAGTACTTATATCGATAAATTACTCAATCTCAGCCAACTGAATCAAGTCCCCTCAGAGTTTTTGGACATAGAGATCACCGAAACTATGGCCATGGAACACTACGAGCGCATCAACCCAATCCTGAGACTGCTGATTAACTTAGGTTACCACGTCAGCATTGACGACTTTGGTACAGGCTATTCTTCGCTATCACACATTACCCGCCTCGCGGCGACTCATCTGAAAATTGACCGTTCCTTTGTCGATGCCATGACCAAACACAAAGAAGGTGAACAGATTACCGATGTCATTATGCAATTGGGAAAACGATTTAACTTTGCCGTTATTGCGGAAGGTATTGAAACCGAGCAGCAACACCAGATGCTACTCGCAAAAGATTGCGAGTTTGGCCAAGGTTATTACTTTGCCAAACCCATGATATTAGCAGACGTGTTAGTGTGGTTAGAAACACAAGCCGTTGAGAGTTCGGGCGAGACACCAACGCTCCGAACCTCGAGCTAAGCAACTATGCCGATCGCCAAGTTAAAGCGCCAACTGTCCTACCTTGCGCTACTGTTGATCAGCTTGTCAGCGTTTTCATCTGCGCTCGTTTTCATCTTCATTTATACAAACCAATACAACGAACTTGCCACGTCGCAACAGTTAACCTTGAATGAGGCCGTTGCTGAATTTCGTCAGGAAGTCGGCGATGCAAAAACCCTGTTACGTGTGTTACGGTTCAGTTCGGCGGTTTCAGAAAGCCTGTCAGAGGCAACGCCACTCGACACCAGACAGCTCAGTAACACATTTCAACTGTTTGGTGAACAAGTACCCAACATCACTCAATTACGCTGGTTGGATAGCGAGGGTATGGAGCGTGTTCGAGTCGATTTCGCCAACGGTATTGCCAAGGTACGTGCGGAGAACGAGTTGCAGAACAAGAGTCACCGTTATTACTTTCAACAGGCCTTGTATGGTGACCTTGGGGATATTTATGTATCTCGCATTGACCTGAACGTCGACAACGGTGAAATCGAAATACCCTATCAACCAACGGTGCGTATTGCCATTCATACCGGTGTGGAAGATACCACGCGCGACGGTGTTCTGGTGATGAATATCAGCCTACGCGACCTGTTGCAAAAACTGGCCAACATACAAACTGAGGGCTTTACCCTGCAGATTACCGACAGCGACGGTTACTGGATATTGCATCCACAAAGCGAACTGCAATGGGGCAACGATCTGGACAATGCGGAGGCATCGCTCGCCAACAGGTATCCCGCGCTTTGGCAATGGCTCAGCTCTAACGCTTCGTCAGCAGAACAAAAAATTGAGGGCGCATTAGTCAGTCACCGCACGGAAGTCATGGGCCCGGGTGGCAACTCAAACGCCGACGTCGTGTTCTTGGCTTATGCAACACCCACTCAGCTAGCCAATGCGCGCTGGCAAGCGTTTTGGCACGCGCTGTTTGTTTTTGTCGTGTTAACGTCATTGATTTTATTGTTCGTTATACGCAGCTTTCATTTGCGCGCCATCGTGTTAAGACTCTCGAACGAACTGCACGCGGACAAAGCCCGTCTGCAGCAAACCGTCACCGAATTGAACGACGCGCTTATGTATCAACAGCAGTTGCAGGATGAACTGGTGGAAAGTCAGAAGTTAGCCGCGCTGGGATTAACGGTGTCCGGCGTCGCCCATGAACTGAACACGCCTATCGGCGGCATCCTGCTCAGCGCGTCCGGATTACAGGCTTCCGTTGATGACCTGCAAACACAAGTTCAGACTGGACTGACTGTTGAGGCACTGACGCAATACATCGCCAATACCAAATTGCGGGTTAAACAAATCGATGCCAATGCACAGAGAGCCCGCTCGGTGGTGCAGAGTTTTAAACGATTGGCCTACGAACGCACCAATTTGCAGTTGTCGGATTTCAGCCTGGCTACTCTGGTAGACGACCTGATTCAGGCGCTGAAACTTCGCCTGCAGGATACCGCCATTAGCATTGAAAACCGGGTACCCACAGATCTTGAGCTGTACAATGAATATGGTTTGATGTCGCAACTGCTGGAGAATCTGATCACTAACAGCATTGAGCACGGCTTTGAGACCGACCAGGTCGGCCGAATTTTAATAGAAGCACAGCCGTTGGACGACAATCGAGTAGAAATCAGCGTTAGTGACAACGGCAACGGTATTCACCTGGGCAAGGGTGTCGACATTTTTGACCCCTTTGTTACCGGAGCCCGGGGCAAAGGGCATATCGGGCTCGGTATGCATCTGGTTCATCAATGGGTTACGCAATCGATGCAGGGCACTATCCGTGTTGAAACACCCGACACCGGCGGGTGTCGCATGGTTATCCGTATGCCGGTACGAATGAATGCACACACAAGCGAAGAACCGGCTTAGCCGGTTCAATTCGTTCAGGTAACCGAATTATTCGTACGCCAACGCGTCCCGAGTCGATAACGCCGTTGCACCTTGCGCCGGAATCCGACTCGCTAACCAGCCAAACCCAACAGTAAACAGCAGCGTAATCCACAAACCTGAGACACTGAATTGGAACGACAGTGCGTTGGCTTCCGACAGCATCAGCAAACCGAAGAACTCAGCCGCGTGGGCACTCAGGGGCAGTGATAACATCAATCCCAACGCGATACTGAACAATGAAACCAACAGGCCCTCCCAGGTTAACAACCGAAAAATATCTGTTGGGGTTGCGCCCATGGCACGCATAACGCCAATTTCCCGGGTTCGCTCCATCACGCTGACACTGGTGCTGGATGCCAAGCCGATCGCGCTGACCACCAACACCAACAAAGACAGGAAGATCAGCGAACTGAGAATCACGTTCAGGTGGTCAAAAATGACCTTCACCCGTTCCGCTTCCGACACCACGTACAGCACCGGCCATTCGCTGCTAAGCAAGCGTCGTTCAATCTGCTGTTTCAGTTCCAACACGGCGTCATAACGGTTATCCACCGCCTGGAAGGACAGGGTGTTGATATCACCACTGTGATTGATCACCTGATTAAAGTAAGCCTGGTCCACGTATATTTTTGGCAGGTCCAATTGCTTCACTACACCGGTTAACGTCAACAAGAGAGTGTCTCCGTTAATCGTCACGGGGAGGCGATCACCCACCTTCGGTGAACCAAATTGCTTCAAGGCCTGCTCATTGAAGACAACTTCTTCCGGTTGTCCGCTCAGCCATTTTCCTGAAACCAATGGCAGGTTGAGCATGACATCATCGTAAGGCAAAGCAATGACACCAACGCCAGATTCTGTCGACAACGCGTCGGACTGCAGCAAGCCCAAACCACCCGCCCAGCTTTGCACGGTCTTCACGTTTTCCAGGTTCGTAAATAACGCTCGTGCCTCTGTCTCAGCCAACGGCTGTGCGAACACCACCTGCACGTCGTAGCCAATGGCCGTGGCAACGTCATCCAATAGCGTCTGCAATGACTGGCGCACGTTAAAGCCCGTGTTAAAAATGGCCACACCCAGTGCCATCGACAGCAATGTCACTCCTAACCGCTGACGATTACGGCGCAGGTTTCGTTGTGCCAACTGCAACAACACTGGTCCGCGAGCACGCGCCGGTCGTTCCTGGATGCGTAACGTCAACGGCACGCTCACGCCATAATCATAAAGCGCGCTGACTACACTGATACGAGTGCCACGCAAGACGGTACCCAACGAAAAAAGTATCGGCATACCAATACCACTGGCGACCAACACCCCGTAGGTGAACCAGGGCAGATGCGCAGTGAGCACATCGAAATTCAGAATACCGCTGACAAACTGCGCATAGGCTTTACCGCACAACACCGCCAACGGAATAGCCAACGTACTGGCGATTGCGCCGAGCGCCAACAAACTCATCAGATACAGTGTGATAATCTGCCGGCGCTGTGCACCAATGGCTTTCATCACGCCGATTTGCCGTACCTGTTGTGCCAGACTGGCTTTCATCAGCTGATTCACCAGCACCGCACTTAAGATAAACATCAAACAGCCCACCGCAAACACCACAAACAAAATGGTATTGAGCTGCCACTGGTGAGGGTGTTCTTCGAAGCCGGGTAACCGGGCGGTCTGGGTGCGGATACCCCACGCAGACAATTGTTCTGTCAGGGCTTTCTGATACGGTTCGACATCGTTGGCCGAGGCGACATCGGCAAAACGGATGATCAATCGTTGCGGTGTCTGTTGACCCGTCCAATCCGCATAGGTCTGCGGACTTACATAGGCGTAAATAAAAGACTCCTGAGTCGACGGCGGCTGCGCGGCGTCGAAGGTCACCCCGCTGACCAGAGTGGTCATAACCTCATGACCAATACGAATGCGCGGCTGACGACCAATATCAATATCTGCGATTAGCAGACCGTTGCGTTCGACCAGCATGGTGCCGCGAGGCGGTATCGCGTCACCGCGCTGATAGTTCAGGTGGGCCAGTTGACTGGCGGCAAAATCGGGCACCGAATACAACCACAAAGGAATCCATTGGTCCGGTCCGATTTCAATACGTACCTTGGTCAGATTGCGGAACTCGGCACCCGCGACGCCCGGAAGCTGGCGTACTCGCTCAATGTCGAGCCGACCAAAGTCGGCACTGGTCAAAACCAGGTGCGCCGGTTCAGTGCGCAGAAAATTCTCATTCAAATCGTTGTGCATAACCACGTAAGACACAAATACAGTTCCCATGCCCCACAACCCCAACACCAGCGCAAACAGAACCGTCGCCGTACGCCCAGGGTGCGCCAGAAGATCACGCCAACCTTTTCGCCATTGCATCATCATTTACGCCACCTTTTGCGTACGTGACGCACCAACGATTTGTCCATCTCGCAGTTCGATGACACGGTCATACTGGTCATCGCGATCACGGTCATGGGTAACCACCAAAACGGTTTTACCTTGCTTCGTCAGTGACGCCAGCAAGGCGTTGATCTGGTCTGCGGTGTGTTGGTCCAGATTGCCCGTAGGTTCATCGGCAATCAGGATTTGCGGATCGTTGGCCAGCGCGCGCGCGATGGCCGCTCGCTGTTGCTCACCGCCACTCAGTGCACTGGGCAGCTTGTGCAAATGGTTCAACAAGCCGACCTCTGTCAATAACGACACCGCACGCGGATATCGCTGCTCGTGGGGTACAACGTTCACAAACGACATCGCCAACAACAGGTTTTCCAGAATACTGAGTGTCGGAATGAGTTGGAAAAACTGAAACACGATGCCCACGTGTTGACCGCGCCAGCGCGCCCGTTCGTTTTCCGACAACCGGTGCAACGCCTGCCCTTGAAACAGTACGTCACCGTTGCTGGGCGTATCCAGCCCGGCAATCATATTCAACAACGTCGATTTGCCACTCCCGGAACGACCCACAATGGCGATGAATTCGCCCCGTGTGACCGTCAGATTGATGTCTACCAGTGCTTTGTAAAGACGGTCAGCACTGCCGAAGGTTTTGTGCAGTCCGTTAATGGCCAACAAAGCGGGGGCGTTGTTATTCGAATGAAATTGCGTCATGGTTGAGCTCCTTATGAAAGTGGCTGTCACCATAATCGGTCCGCTTTTTCGGCGTTTAGCATTACTTGCGTTGCGTTTGATCTTTCTTGCGACGGTTTGTTTCAGGCGGGATCTAACTGGATGAACAAATGGTGCCGGTTGGCGCAAAATGGCGTTTGCTGCAGTGATAACTGCGGCCAATGCAATGCTGTTTCGTGTTTGATTCGGTAACCGCTCTGCGGCAGCCAGATTTTCCAGAACAGCGTCATATCCTGCATCATTTCGTTTATCGGCAGACGCACGGGAATTCGCGCATAGGTGGCGGCGGGTATGGTAATGGCCTGCATTTCGTCGGCGATATCGGGCGTTTCGGACACGGTCATGGCGACCAGATAGTGGCATTTATCCAGCGCGGTAAACAATGGGTAGTCCATCACCAGGCCGAAAAACTCGGTGCTCTGCTTGACAAGGTCGCGAGCGCTTGCCCACTGCAACAGTTGTTCGAACCGGTCCTCGATCGCCTGCAGAGACGCTAAGGTCGTGGGCAGAGTAATAACCTGATAGGCAGGCAGTTTCACCACCTCGATAGGCATATCGCGCGCGTTAACGGCGGCGATGTTGTCGGGATTGAATACGGTGAAATCGATGTCATTGCGTTGGCTGCACGTTTGTAATAACTGGATTTTCTCCGCTTCCGGCAGGTCACGAAACGCACTGGGGCTGACGCCATACGCTTTTTTAAACGCCCGCGAAAAATGCTCCAGTGAGTTGTAGCCACAATCCAGAGCGACAGCCAGCATACTCTGCTGCGGCCCGGTTAAAATGGTATGAGCCGCCGCCTCCAAGCGAACCCGGGTCAGATATTGGGTTGGGCTTTCGCCGGTCGATTCTTTGAAAATTCGCTGAAAATGAAAGGGTGACACGAAGACGTGTTTGGCCATGTCGGCCAATGATAAGGGCTCTGAAAACTGTTTTTTAATCAGATGGCGGATTTTCTCTACACCGCTGCGTTTCATGAAATTTGGCCTGTGAATACACAGGCCTCAGTGTATTTTTGTCCCGACAGAGATTCAAGCGTTGCGCTTGGCCACCAGCGACATCACCGCCACCAACACGACCCACATCAATAACAGAATACCCACGGAGTCGGCAATTGACCAGAGGTCAGCGCCCTTCAGCAATACATCCCGCATGGCCTGATTCGCGTGCGTGAGCGGCAGAATCACCGAAAAAACCTGAAACACCTTTGGAAAGTCCTCAATGGACCAGATCATATCGGCCAGGAAAATCTGCGGCAAAATCACCACCGGGATAAACTGAATAGCCTGGAATTCGTTCTTCGCCAAATAGGAGGCCAATAAACCCAGCGTTAACCCAACCAACAGCAGACAGAAGGTAATGATCACCAACACAAAGACCTGCTCGGCGGTAAATGGAATATCGATAAGGTAGAGCACGAAACCCAAAATGATAGAGGCCTGCACCGACGCGAAAATAAAAAAGCCCATCACATACCCGATGACGATATCCGCAAAATGGATCGGCGACATCATCAAGCGCTCCAGCGTACCGGTCACCCGTTCGCGCTGAAAACTGATCGCTGACAAGATAAAGGTAAAGAAGAAAACAAAAAACGGCGGAAAGACCGGCAGGAAAAAATCGATGATATCCAGGTCTTCGTCACCGTAGGCGTATATTTTTTCCAGATCCATCGCTTCATTGTTGACAGAATTGGCGCACAGAGATGAACACGACGCTTCGATCACCACCGGCATCGCAGAGCCCAGATCGTCCATGGCACTGCTGACGGCATCGAGTGCGGCGCCGGTGCGCGTGGGTCGGCTGCCTTCCAAAAACAAATTAACGGTACCGGGTTTGCCATCAAAACGGTCGATCAGTAACTGTGTGTTCAAATACAGAATGGCATCGACTTCGCCGGACCGAGTCCATTTCAATAACGACGCTTTCTGCGCCTCATAGCCTTCGGGCAACTCCCAATCCGGGCTCACCAGTTCAATGTCGGGCTCGTCTTCCAGGGTGCGTTCCAGATCGTAACGGAACAAGTCCATGGTCCCTTCAGTGACCAGCGCCACTCGCGCAGAGCTCGGTTCCAGTAACGCGAAATACACCAAGGACATGACGATTAACGGCGCCAGAAAAAAGAACGCCAGGGTTCGACGGTCGCGGGTAATTTCTCGTATTAAACGCCGGGCAATCAATACCGATTTCATGCCTGCACCTCCGTCTGTTCCGCCAACCGAATAAACACCTGATCTAAGTTATCGACCTGCTGCTCGTCCATCAGTTGTTGCGGCGTACCATGTCCGATCATGGTGCCGGCGCGTAAAAACACGATATCGTCGCACTGCTCGGCCTCGTTAATGTGGTGGGTGGTGACCAGAATGCTCGTGCCCTGATCGCAGAGTTTACGGAACCACTGCCAGAACTTGATGCGCAAGATAGGGTCGACACCGGCGGTGGGTTCATCGAGTATCAACAAGCGGGGTTTGTGGACGAGTGCGGTGGCCATCATGGCTCTGCGCTTCATACCGCCGCTAAGCGTGTGCAGGATCGCATCGGCTTTGTTATCCAGTTCGGTCATGTGCAGTAATTCGTCGACACGATCGTTTATCAGCGCCGACGGGACACTGTACAGTTCCGCAAAAAAACGGACGTTTTCGCGCACGGTCAGTTGGTCGTATATTGCGTAAAGTTGCGGCATATAGCCAATCAGGGTGCGGGAAGATGCACTGCCCGGCAACATGTCGCCAAACAAACGGATACTGCCCTCGCTAAGATGCTGCAACCCCATCAGCGAGCGGATCAGTGTGGTTTTTCCTGCCCCGTTAGGACCCAGCAAACCGAACACCTTGCCTTCTTCAACGCTTAGCGTCAGACCATTCAGCGCAACACTGTCGGCAAATTTCACGGTAGCCTGTTGCATGTTCAGCATGATCCCCCTCCTTCCTGAAGGCCGCTTTTCTAAACGCACATGTCTGTTCAGTTTGGCACGAACTTCAGCGTTAGAAAAATGATTTGCCTCATCAGCGGAGAGCTTTTGATTAACGGTCCAATTGCAATCCCGGGATCAAAGGCAGTACGTCGAGTAATGATTCGGTGCTCAATTGACAATTCGCATTTGCCTGGGCATCGGGCGTTGCATTAATAGCTACGGAATAGCCCGCCCGTTTGAACAGTTCGATATCGGAACGGGAGTCACCAACATGAAACACGCGATCCATGGAAAAACCAAAACGCTGACAGATTTGTTCAATAAACACCGGTTTTCCGGTTTCATCAAAATGCGATTGAATACGGCCAGTAAATTGACCTTGCGTGTCAACCTGCAACGCAGGACCGCTCCAAGCCATGAAGCCATAGCGTTCAGCAAAATATTCGGCGACGAATTCCCAAGCCAGGGTACAGATCACACAGGGGATACCGAGTTGATTCAACGCACTCACGGTTTCACCAATGTGACGGATTTGCGGAATATCCGCCAGCAAGGCAAAAATATCGGCCTTGCAGTAGCCACGATAATATTCGCCATCTAGGGTAGAGACGTAATCGTTGGCGACTTTGCCCTCTGCGTACAGTTGCTCAGCGGCAAGCATGGCCTCGGCGTGTCCCATTTTTTGCGCCAGAAAGCCACCGGTGCTGGTGCCACGCACCAAGGTACCGTCGAGATCGAAACTGGCTAATTGAAAAGAAGGTTGGCTAATCATAGAGACCCCTATTTGCAACTGCGCCGGAACAACAGAAAGTCGGGCTCTTCGCTTTCTACCAGATAGCCCAGTTTACGGTACAGCGCTACCGCCGCGGTATTGATGCGAAAAGCAGAAAGCGTGATGTCGCGTTGCTCAAGCGCAGCCTGCGCATGAAACTTCGTCATAATTTGGCTGCCTAAGCCTTGCCGTTGCCATTGCGGGTACAGCAACAGCAAATGAATATGCAGCGCCCGCGCGTAGGGTTTAAAACAGACCAGACCAATGCGGTTATCGCGCAACGTCACCCAATGCATCCAGCGCCACTCATATTCATCACGAATCCGCTGACGTTGCATGTCATCGTCCCAACCGAAAACGGCATCCACAAAATCGTGGAGCCCAAGTTTGGTTAACTGAAAAACCTCTTCAAAATCCTCGATGGGTACCGGGGAAAATGCCAGCATCACTACACCCTTGTCTTGAAATTAAGGCGAGCAAGTGTGCCGCATGGCAGCAGGATTCACGAGTGGGGTCGTGGGTGGAATTTAATACCGCCTTTACCGGCGCGCTTCACGTCATACATGGCCTGATCGGCATAATGCATGAGGTCATCCAGGGTCTGAGCCTGTTCACTGCATTCGACAACACCAATGCTGGCGCTAATTTGAACCACGTTGCCGTCTACTGAGATGGGCTGTTCAATACTCTGCAATATTCTTTCGATCAACATGCCGATTTGTGTTTGATCCACCACCGATGCGACGACCAAAACAAATTCATCACCACCGATGCGAGCGGCAAAATCACTTTTACGCAACACGTTGCGTAATCGGCCACCGACGATCTGCAATACGCGATCACCGATTAAATGGCCGTGCACGTCATTGACTGGCTTAAACCCATCCAGATCAATATAGACCAGAGAAAACCGTGGTTGGGTGCTTTCCGCAAGCTTGGCATTGAGATGCGCTTCCAATGCCCGCCGGTTGGGTAACTCGGTTAACGTATCGTGGTTCGCCAGGAACTGAATCTGCTGCTGCGCTTGCTCAATATACTCCTTTTCCAACACCAGTTCTGCGTTCAGTAGTTGCACCTGTTCGTGACTCAAGGCGTTACTTAAGGCCAGCGAAATAAACGGCGCAATAGCCAGAATCAGATTCAGATCGTCACCGTCGAATCGGTTTTCCAGCACACTTTGAATCGACAGTACACCGAGAACGGTTTGCTCCTGTATCAACGGCAAAAACAGTAGAGAATTGGGTTTTTTCTGTTTCACATCGACACGTAGAAATGAGGCCTCACCATTCAGCACTAGCGGCTTGCGATCTTCAATGACCTGCAGCGTACGGCTCTCTGGCGTACCATAGGGCAAACACAATAACGGCAAGGGCTGACCTTCGTCGATCATACTGCGCACCTCGACCATGCGCAGCTCCGGATGATTCACGCAAAGTGAGCAGAAGTGGGCATCAAAGTAGTGGTTCATCAACTGATACAGTTGCTTACCCAGAACCGTCATATCCAGGGTCGAGGCCAGTTCAATGGCAACCTTGTTGATAATTTCCATCTGATGCTTCGATTGTTTAAGTAAGCTGTTTTCCCGCTCGGCACTGGCGCGTCGCAACCGTTCATCTTCGCGCTGCTGTTGTTGCGCGCGGATGGCGATGGTTTGTTTGATCTGCTGATTGTTGATGACATCTTTCAACAAGGTCGCCCGTTGCAGATACCCGTAAGCCTCTTCAAATTGCTGCTTTTGTTCCAGACAACGGGCGAATAACTCGAAGATCTGCTGACGATACTGTTGGTGTTCATTCGGGTGACGCCCTATCACCTGCTGTGATTGCTGTAAAACAGCGTAGGCGGCGCCGGTATCGTTCAGGCTCAGATGGGTTTTGGTCAGCTCAATGTACGCTGCTAGTCCCGCTACGCCTTCCAATGCCAGTTCTTCACTGCCCACCACCTGTTGCAACGTCAGCACGGCGCTGTGCAATTGCCCGCGTAGTCGTTGCATGCGACCTATTTCCGTCATCACGTTGATGATCAGATGCCCATAATGAATGCTGTGGGCAATCCGAAGGGCTTCGGACAACGCGCGGTCGGCACTGACAAAGTCAAAATGCATTAATCCAAGCCGGCCCTGTAGCAACAGTATTTCGCCTTCCCACTCTGGGTTGTCAAATTCAACGTTCATGGCCAGCACTTCGTTCAGGTTGGCCTCATAGGCGGCTTTGTCGCCGATGTCGTAATACAACTCAACCATATTCAGCTTTGCTGTGATATGCCCCAATGGATAATCCAGGGAGATAGACAACGCGATGGCATTGTCGAGAGCTTCAACCGCTGCGGCATACTCGCCGAGGCTTTTGTACGCCATGCCCAAAGAGTTAGAGACCCGTCGCTGCTGATGCAGGTCGTTACCTTGTTTTGCCAACGCCAGCGCCTCGCGCAGATGTTCAATGGCGCGGGCGTTATCACCGTTGTAAACCGCACAGCAACCGAGATAGAACAAACCTTTGCCGTAGTGCGGGTCGTTAACCGTCATTGACGCCAACAGTTCTTCCAGGCGCAACAATGTCTGCGCGGGATGCGCAACCATGTCATCCCAGCAATGTTCCAATTGTTCTGTAATGGTGTTTCCCGGATCCGGCATAGTACCCTGTGACATTACTGAATTTTGACCGATCACCATGCCTTAACGCGGCGCGGCTAGAGGTCCGTACGCAGCGCACGAGACTGTTCTTGCCATGACTCTGACTCCCAACACAGTATAGGCCATGGTTTTCCATCAAGCAGACTATATGTCCGTTTTTGAAAACTGGACCACAAACGCCAGCTTTTACGCTTATGTTGTAACACACAAACACCCTGATGGTCTCCAGAGACGGTAAAGTCAGGGTCAACAGACGTTAAGACAGAACTTTTTACTGAAAGTTCCCTCGAAGCACGTTACATCCACAGTTCGGAGTTTGGGGAATAAAGCGTCTGCGGTGGTGGGAGCACGGTGGTTGGTTTGGGCAGCGCTCGATTGGCGTCGATGCAACGCTTCCTTTGTAGCGCTTACTTTGGCGTATTCAGTTTATATCTTCGGCATTTGCCTCATTCAATGACAGGGGTTTATTGGGACATTTTTTTTACTTCAAATACTAAGCCTGTTCCGAAGACTGTGGTTCCAGTTTTAATCAAAAGATCTTCTGGAGGATTTTCCTTTCCAAGGGGAGATCCCCTTGATCCGGCCTTCACCAGAGGTGAAGTCGTTAAAATCGAATCGAAGCCCATTTGGGCTTCGCTTTTAATCGATTTTAACCCCCCTTTTGTCGCCCACTTTGGTTTTCTTCCATAACGGACACTTTCTTCGAACGGTCGCTTGAGCGTGCATCCCTGCACGCGCGGCGCTTGCAAGGGCATCCATGCCCTTGAAACCGTTGCGATGCGTCCGTCATGTCAGCCAAAGCGGATGCGACGGATCGGTTATTTACGCCAGCCCTTGGTACTTGAATTTGGCGGTTGGTTTTATCTCTCGAGAAAGAGACTCATGCCACATTCTTCCCGTCTTTCAAACGACCTGTCGAAGACGAAATTGAGAAGTGTGATCAGTTATTTGCAATGACGGCTGGATTGTTAAAGGTCAAGCCCAAATCACCATGCCGGATTGGTTTATCACTACAAAGAACACACGGTTAAACCGGCTGCAGTGGTAAAACCCTGCGGGTAACGCTGCTCGCTAACGAACAATAAATCTCAACACTTCACCAAACGCCTCGTCATGGCGGGTGCCGGTAAATTCCGCACCAACGGATTCAATAACACGCCGGGAAGCCATATTGTCGACCCCACACGTAATAACCACCGGCCGTGCGGCCGTCTGATTCACGACCCAATGCAACATCGTTCGGGCAACGCCCTGGTTACGGGCATCGGGTCTCACTTCATACCCAATGTGACCAATGATGTTATCAACAAACGCGTTGCTACCCAGCCGGAGCCGGATAGCCCCCTGTATCTGGCCACCCCGAATGGCAAAAAAGGTTGCCTGTGGCAGGTAGCCTGCCGGTAACCCTATACCCTGAGCCGCATTAACCACGCTGAGCAAATACTCATCGCTGTCTTCCAGGGCTTCATCGTAGTGGTCGATGGCTGGGTCTGCCGAGCAGGCATTAATATAGTCACGGTAACATGCTGCGTGTGCAAAAGCCGCAGGCTCAACCACCAGCTCCCCGTTCATGGTGTGTCTTATCATTTGGCTCAAAAATAACCCCTAAAATTAAGTCTATATAAAAAACAATGACGACTAATGGGTGTTGAGCTAGTCTACTTCCTATTCATAATGAGTACTCATTTAGATGTATATCTATGCCTAGAACGGTTAAATTCCACAGGAACATTGCAATAGCCATTTTGAGCTACCTGATCATATTAGTCAGCGGTTGGCAGCTCATTTATGTGCCCAGTCAACAGTTGCAAGAAGTCTGGCTGGGAAATTCACACCTATTAAAGAACAAGTCGGTTGAAATCAGCCGGTTGACGAAGGAGTTCGGCTACACCGGCTTTATTCATCATTTCAAAAACTACCTTATTCGCCGCGAGCCGGTCTATTTGGATCAGGCTAAAACCTCAATGGAAGCAACCCAGGCGGCGATCACCAACCTGGAAATGTTATTTAATGAGCCCCAGGACCTCAATGAGATCAGCAGCATTAAATCAACCTTTGCGCTTTATCAAAAAGACATGCAATGGTTGCTCAACAATCTGGATCTGGCCAGCACCATGCCGATTTCAGAACTAGATGACTTACTGCGCGTAGACGATGAGCGTGCACATATTGCCTTACTTAATTTGTACGACCGTAACGAAGCGTTATTAAGGGAGGCAGAGGCTGACAGTAAACACCAGTTCCAAATTCTAGTTTTGAAACTCGCAAGCTGGTTAATTTTCTTGTCTATTTTTTATTGGACCAGTGTTGGTTTTCTGTTGCGTTACAGCGCGCGCATGAAAACATACACCAACCATTTGTCTGCGATCAATGACGTTTCCCCTTCCGCCATGGTGATGATCGATCAGCGTGGCCGTATTCTGGGGGCAAACTTAAAGTTCCGTAAAATGTTTCTGGTGGGCAGCAATGCGCAACTCAAAAAGATGACCATTGAGGACTTCATCCCCGAACGGTTCCGACATCGGCATCAACATGATCGAATGGATTTTTTGAAGTCGAACCGCATGAGTGCGATGGAAGATCGCGACAAAGAATTCTTTGGCCGACGCTTGGATGGCGAAGAATTTCCCGCCGAAATTTCCGTCGCGACCATCGAAGATGCCGGCGAACGCAAGGCTATTGCTATTATTCAGGATAGAACCCGGGAGCACTTTCTCACCGAACAGGCGAATACCGATTTCCTGACCAAAGCGCACAACCGCAAATACGCGGAAGAACAGTTAGCGGATGAACTCTACCGGCATCACCGGTATCATAACCCGCTCTCGGTGTTGCTGATCGATGTTGACTATTTTAAAAAGATAAACGACCAGTTCGGTCATGCAGCCGGCGATCAGGTCTTGATCACCGTCGTCAATCTGATTGAAGCCAACCTGCGCCAATCGGATACCTTATCTCGATGGGGGGGCGACGAATTTATCGTCTTTTTACCCAATACCGGAATTAAGGACGCCAACGAACTGGGGCAAAAATTAGTGAATCTGGTTGAACAACACTACCGCTCATCAACCTTTCCGGTCACGCTGAGTATCGGCATTACCGAAGCCATAGACAATCAACACCCAAAGGACATTCTAAACGCCGCCGATGCAGCGCTCTATGTGGCCAAAGACAACGGTCGCAATCAATGCTCTGTTGTCTTCGAGGAAAACACTTAATCTTACTTGGCGGGTTTCTCCGACACCCACAACCGAATCACTCCGTCGACCACTACAGTGCCATGCAGATCAACCGCCCGCACGGGCACGTTTAAATCACCTGCTTGCCAATCTGCGGCGTCGACTTTCGCCTCAGCAATCAAGTCGGTGGTCGATTTCGCCAAGTAGTTCACATCCATACCTTTGGGCAACCAACGCAAATGCTTTGGAATGGAGGCTTCCGCCATCGCACCCATCGCCATTTCCAATGCGTTACATACCGCTATGGCGTGCACAGTACCAATGTGATTTTCAACCGCTTTTCGTTTCGGTAGTTTCACCTGACAAAAATTTTCTTCCAGTGTCAGGATCTGTGGTTTGATCGTTTTGAAATAGGGCGCTTTGGCCGCAAACACTTTGCTGAACAGCGCCTGTCCGAATGGCAGTTTCTGAAAACGGTGTTGCAGTGCAAGCAGATAGTTGGTGTGGCTCATGGTGGTCTCTCGTTATGGTTATAAGATTTTTATGGCGCTCTGCAGCCCCTGCACGGTTAACGGAAACATTCGGGACTCAATCAACTCCTCAATAATGCCGATGCTCTGCACCCATTTCCATTGTTCCTGCGGGGTCGGATTCAACCAGGCAACCTTACTGAAGTGATCGGTGACTTTCTTGAACCAGTAGGAACCAGGTTGTTCGTTAATAAAGTCGATACTGCCGTACGCCGATAAAATTTCGTAGGGCGACATCGCCGCATCCCCCACAATAATGACCTTGTAGTCACTGCCGTACTTGTGCAGTAAATCAAACAATGGAATAACGGATTCGCGTTGCAGTCGATTGTCTTGCCACAGATGGTCGTAAATAAAATTGTGAAAGTAATAAGTTTCCAGATGCTTGAACTCGCTCTTACAGGCACTGAACAACTCTTCACTGGCGCGGACGTGATAATCCATCGAACCGCCAACGTCGAGCAACAACAACACTTTCACGGCGTTGTGCCGTTCCGGCCGCAGTTTAACATCCAATAGCCCGGCATTGCGTGCGGTTGAGGCGATGGTGTCTTCCAGGTCCAATTCCTCGCTGGAACCGGTTCGGGCAAACCGACGCAACGCGCGCAGCGCTACCTTAAGGTTACGGGTACCCAGTTCTAACTGGTCGTCCAGATTTTTATACTGCCGTTGTTCCCAGACCTTCAACGCTTTGCCATGACGACCCGGTCCACCGATACGAATACCTTCTGGATTGTAACCACTGTGACCAAATGGACTGGTGCCTCCGGTACCGATCCACTTACTGCCACCTTCGTGACGTTCTTTCTGTTCTTCCAGTCGCTGCTTTAAGGTTTCCAACAATTTATCGAGCCCACCCAGAGCTTCCAACTGGGCTTTTTCTTCGTCGGTTAACTGATTCAGCAAAGCGTTGTTCAGCCAGTCTTCCGGCAATGTCTCCGGGAACGGATCTGGCAGTGCGCGGATGCCTTTAAAAAAATCAGCAAAGGCACGGTCAAACCGATCGTACTGACTTTCGTCTTTCACCAGAGCCGTGCGCGCCAGCAAATAAAAGTCATCCAATGTGGTTGGGATGAGATCCCGTGCCATCAGATCGACCAAATCCAGCCATTCGGTAATACTGACTTTCACATGGGCGTTTTTTAAATGCTGTAAAAAGCCGACCAACATAATTACGACTCTTTACGGCGGGACATAAAGGCCAATCGTTCCAGTAAATGTACATCCTGTTCGTTTTTAATCAGCGCACCAAACAACGGCGGTAACGCTTGTTTGATATCGCCATCGGCCAACTGTTCAGCGGACAGTTCATCACTGACCAGCAGTTTTAGCCAATCGATCAATTCTGACGTGGACGGACGTTTTTTCAATCCATTCAAACTGCGAATGTCAAAAAAAACTTCCAGGGCGTTGCGCACCAGGTCGCGTTGAACATCCGGGTGATGCACATCCACAATAGCTTTCAGGGTGTCGTAATCCGGAAAGTTGATGTAGTGGAAGAAGCAACGGCGCAGAAACGCGTCCGGTAATTCTTTTTCATTATTGGACGTAATCAACACGATCGGGCGTTGCTGTGCCTTGATGGTCTCGCCAGTTTCATATACGTGAAACTCCATGCGATCCAGTTCCACCAGCAGATCGTTGGGGAATTCAATATCAGCCTTATCAATTTCATCGATCAACAGAACCGCGCGCTGCTCACTGGCAAAGGCCTCCCAAAGCTTGCCGCGCTTAATGTAATTGCGGATGTCATGCACCCGATCGTTGCCCAATTGACTATCGCGCAGACGGGTCACAGCGTCGTATTCATACAACCCCTGCTGAGCTTTGGTGGTCGACTTAATGTGCCATTGAATCAGGGGCGCCCCCAAGGCACGGGCGATCTCTTCCGCCAGCTGCGTTTTACCTGTGCCCGGTTCGCCTTTCACCAGCAGGGGCCGCTGTAACGTGATGGCGGCGTTTACCGCCAGCTGCAACTCATCGGATGCGATGTAGCGTTCTGTTCCGCTAAATTTCATGTGTCGCTCTCTTGTCGTCAGGTTCAGTCAAAAACGGTCACCAACTGTCGCGACAACGCGATCAGGGTACCGTCTTCTGTATATACTTTGGCCTCAGTATGGCCGTAACCGTCTGCGGCCTGCTGGGTAATACAGTCGTAGTGCAGCCACTGCCTGGGTTCAATGACCGGATGTGGATGCAAAAACTCCACGTTCCAGCTTAGCGTACTGGCTGGTGCTGGCCACTTCAGCATTTGCAGTACCGTGGGCGGCCAGACGTCGATCAGGGCAATCAGGTGCGCGTCAGTCATCTTGGCGGGCGCATCGGTAAAGCGCATCCATCCGCGGTAGGCAGCGTTTTTCTTGCCAGTAAAGGGCATCCCACCCTGCTCTATGCGCAGGTCAATGTGCCGGTGGAACTTGGGGGTCACTTTGGGAATCTGCGGTATCCAGTTTGCTTTCTCCGGCGCGGATTGCAGCGTCTGCGGGGCGGGGCGTACGGCAACTTTGGACACCCGATCATTACCAAAGGCCGCCATTGCCTGCACAGCAACCTGACCGTTCTGGATCAATTGGCATTGCATCTGAGTCACATTTTTACCGTCACGCAAGTGGGTCACGACAATGTCGAATGCCTCATCCGTCAACAACGGTCCCACAAACTGAACCGTCTGCACCCGCATATCGCGCTCATCGCCCAGTTCCGCGGTCATGGCATGGTTGGCAAGCGCTGCCGTCAAACCGCCAAAGGCTGTCCTGCCCTGCCCCCAGGAGCCCGGTACGACCAATGACACGTCGTGCTTTGCCGCGCCCAGCAGTTCGTCGATATGCATCGTTTTTGTTCTCATTCGGTAGATTCAGCACAGAAGAGTATTCAAACGATCGTTTGAATGGAAGTATTGTTAACGAAAAGTTAACAGCGCAGGGTCAGAAACGATGAATCAGGAACGGATCATGTAATGTTCTGCCGGTAGAGACATTTCAAAACTGGCGCCTTGCCCGAATCGGGACTCAATAAGACGAATCTCACCACCCAGTTTCCGCGTCACTAAACTGTAAACCAGCGCTAGGCCCAAACCATGGCGACTGCCCATGGTAGAAGAGTAAAACGCTTCAAAAATTCTGCTTGCCATCTCAGGATCGACCCCATGGCCATTATCGGAAAACACCAGTATAAAGCGACCATCCTCGAAAGCACTGTCGATGCGCAATGTTCCATGGCTTCGGTCATAAAACCCATGTTGGATCGCGTTCTCACAGAAGACGGAGATCACCTGCATCCAGGTGTTCGGGTTCGCAAACGCGTGCAGATCCGGGTCGATCTGAATATCCAGATCAAGGCTGATGCCCTTATCATTTTCACTGAACAGTCGCACAGCATCGGTAATGATGGGTTGAAAACGAAACTGGACCTCATCAGCGTCGGTCTGATCTGACACCATAAATTTGACGTTTTTAATCAAACGGTTGGCTTTGACAACACTCTTATCGATGACGTGCATCGCTTCCATGGCCTCTGTCATAGCACTGACCAGATCACTTTCGCGCAGTGACTTGTCGCGCAACTTTACCAAGGTTTCATTGAGAATTTTTTCAACGGTGGTGGACGAAGTCCGGATATTGCCCAGCGGGGTGTTCAGCTGGTGCGAGACGCCGGCCAGTAATTGGGTGAGCGCGGATTGTTTCTCACGTTCTATCGTCAGCCCCTGCACACGCTCCAATTCGCTGCGCGCTTCGTGTTCGGCAGCGGCTATTTCTTCGTATTTCTGTTTCAGTTCCACTTCGTCGGTGATGTCGATCAGCACCGTCATCACGCAGTAACCGTCGTCGCCGTATTTTAAGCGACGGTCTTGGATACGCACCCAGATACCCGTGCCGTCAACTCGTTGAGTTTTCAGCGTTAACGTGTCGCCCATGCCCGTGCGGATAATTTGCTGATAACGTTTGATTGCCAGGTCACGTGCATCTTCGGGTATGAGATCCATAATCGAACCGAGCTTCAGGAACTGCTCGGTACTGTCAAAACCGTAAAGACGTGCGTAGTCCTTCGTCACAAAAATAGGACGGAAATCTTTATGGATTTGTAGAATGACACCCGAAAGCCCACTGATCGCCTCGATAAGCTCAGTCGCCGAAAGTTCGTTAAATTCCATAGGGTAAGACAGCTGCTCCAAGTAACCATAGCCCTGACCATGTTTTAAGACTAGCTCATAACCGGTCCATTACCATTTTTTCGCGGTTCAGATTCCTGATGTGCGCCGGTTGCAAAAAGACCACCGTTATGGGAAAACAACGGCTTATTTTATTAGCAACTGGTTATTCAAAGGCGGACGGTTTCACGATCGGTAGTTCCACAACCAACATTCAAGGATGCACGATGGAAAATACACTGATATTACATAGCTTTGGCACAAACGACCGTTCAGGAAAAGTACGTTGGCTTGCCCATGAACTTGGATTACCAATCACCGAACAGAAAGTGGCCTTTGGCGCACAACGCCAATACCCCTACCGCGATCTGAACCCCTTTGCAGCCGTTCCCACGGTGCAATGGCGCGGCCAGACATTAATCGAATCCGAAGCCATCCTGACCTATATTGCTGAGCAGTATCCAGAGCAACAGCTTATTGTGTTACCAACGGAGCCGTCGCGAGCAGACTTCCTGCAATGGCAGGCGATCAGTTGCACAACGCTGGAAGCCAAACTTGTTGAATACACCCTGGCGGCTGCCGGTATATTGCCCGCTGAAATTCAACCTCTGACCGAGAAAACTCTGCGCTTTAAACTGCGCATTGTGACCGAGCGTCTGCCTCAACAGGGTTTTCTGGTGGCCGATCGATTCACGGTGGCGGATATTCATCTGGCTTACAGCCTGCGGTTGGCCGTCTCCAGCAAACTGCTGGACTGGTCCGATGTTGCGCACTACCTGGAGCCGCTGATGACGCGACCGGCTGCGCAACAGGCTGAATTTTTCGGCAGCATTCAACGCCACGCTGTCCCCTCCTGACAAGAATTGACAGTAGCGACCCATACACTGAACGGATTTCAAACAGGGAAATGTGTTCTATGTCTGCACCCAAGGTAGCGTCCATCCCCGCAGCGCTTGAATCTGTCACTTTTGAGCCCAATCGCGTCCCCAGCTTGAATGGGGTACCTGACGCTTTTGCGCCGTTAGGCGAATACCGCCAGGGGAAGATTTGGGTTGGACACTATGCCGGTTACAGTGAATGGGAACGCCACCCGATGGGCGATGAATTGCTGCAGGTGATCGACGGCGAAACCACACTGGTTTTGTGGCTGGACAAAACAGAGCATCGGCAGACGCTCACCACCGGTGACCTGTTCGTCGTTCCAGCAAACGTATGGCATCGGTTTGAAACACCAAATAGCGTGAAGATATTGACCATTACCCCACAACCCTCGGACCACCAGCTTGAACAACCCGAGTGAGTTTCATAGCGTCATCACGGGCTACCCAAGCGCCGCGCAGGCTGCATTGTCGCGTCTGCGTGGCTTAATCCTGAATGTTGCGGACCAAGCCAATGTTCACGACCTCACCGAAACTTTGAAATGGGGTGAGCCCAGCTTTCAGTGCAAAAGCGGCAGCACCCTACGCATCGACTGGAAGCCCAAATACCCCGACAGTGTATCTTTGTTCGTAAACTGTAAAACCTCGCTGATCGACACCATCCGTGAACGGTATCCTGATGCACTGGAGACGGTCGGCAGCCGCGAAGTGCGCTTACCACTAGACCAGGAATGGCAAGCAGACGCACTGGATCACCTGATCCGGCTGACCTTAACCTACCACCGGGTTAAACACTTACCGCTACTTGGTGCATAATGGCCGCTGAACCCATGTCCTGTTAAACAGACAAAAGGCTTTGCACACCATGTTGTTTCCCGTTTTGAAAGATACACTCACTTTTTATTGGCAGAACTTAAAACTGCTCGCCGCGATCATGCTGCCGTTGGTGATTCCGCTGGAACTGTTCAATATGGTGTTAGGCCTGACCTGGACTGCGGATGAGAACAATGTGCCTCAGTTGGTCGCCAGTATCATGGCGCAGCTCATTGTTTACCCTATTTACCAGACGGCACTAGTACTGGCCGTCGCCGACCGGCTCGTGGGTAAAACACCAGACATCAAACAACTGTGGGCGCAGGGTGCCAACCTCTGGTTCATGATCGTATTGGCCAACGTTCTGTTTTATGTGGGTGTGTTCACTGGCCTGATTCTGCTGATCATCCCCGGTATTTTTCTGATGATTCGCTGGTCGCTGGTTGAGCAGAACATTGTCTTGAACCAGGAGAATCCCCTCGAAGCGTTGCGCAGCAGCTGGAAAGATACCTCGGACCATTTCTGGCTCATTTTATTCGGCGGTCTTATCCTCGGAATCGGTGTGCTGCTGATCACCACCCCGATTTCAACCTTCATCAGCAACCTTAGCGACGGTTCACCGGTGGCCATGTTCTTCCCGTCGGTACTGCAAAGCCTAACGTATCCTCTTTTTGTGGTGTTTTTAATGCGCGTCCGGCACTACATCCGGCATAAGGAATAACAGCTCGTATTCAACAATGACATTTATATTTTTAAAACCCGGTTCGCTTTCCATCTGCGCGGAACCGGGTTCCCCGCTTAGACTGGTGAACCAAATCCGCACGGGGAGCACATAACTTGAAACGCGCACTGGTTACCGGGCTGAACGGCCGACTTGCCCCACATTTGAAAATGGCACTGGAATCTAATGGCGTCACGGTCGTCTCCTTTGACCGGCAGCAACTGGACATCAACGACCCGGATCAGCAACGGAACTTCATTAGCCAGCAACAGATTAACGCGATCTTTCACCTGGCCACCGGACCGGAAAGCTGGGTCGCCACCCTGGCTGGCATTGCCCATCAACATGATATTCCTTTTTTATTCACCAGCACCGAAAGTGTCTTTAACCCAGACAGTCGCGGACCATTCACCCCAGACCGACAACCCGATGCCACCAGTGATTACGGCGTGTATAAAATTGCCTGCGAACAGGCCGCATTAAACGCCAACCCTAACAGCATCATCGCCCGCCTGGGCTGGCAAATGTTCGATACCTTTGAGCAGGATAATTTACTGACCCATGTCCGTGACATGCATAACGAAAAAGGTTATCTGATCGCCAGCAGCCAATGGCTACCGGCTGTTGCGTTCGCCGGTCACACCATGGCGTGTCTGGTTGATCTAATGAAGGCTGCAAAGCCCGGAATTTATCATATCGGCGGCAATGAACACGAACTCAGTTTTTATCAGCTGGTACAGCTCATAAACACGAAATACCAACTGAATTGGGATATTCGAGAAGGAGCAGACCCCGCACGCGATGGTCGCATACTGGACGACCGGGTTGTGTGTGGCAATATTAAGGAAATACTTACCGCGCCATAGGGCACCTGTCACTCTGATTATTTTGGTTTTTGAAAAATGGATTTCTTGACGGGATTTTCTTTCCAAGAGGGCAGCCTCGAATGGTACTTACTTAAGCAGATGCAATTTATATCTATGGCATTTGCTTCATTTTGCGACTTTGTCTCGTTGGGAGATTTTCGCCGTCAAAGGGCCGAACCGGTCCGACGATTCGGGTTCGGCCCTTAACAATCCCAGCCGCCAAAAACGACTGATCACACTTCTCAATTTCGTCTTCGACAGGTCGTTCGCGACAGCCACCGAAACGTCGAACCGACTTTGCCGGCTCACTTGTTCGAGCATCCGTGCTTGACCAACCTGTGAGACGTAAATTGCTTCGCGTAGTCGTTTGAAAGGCGGGTAAACATCAAGCGCTACCTTCTCGAAAACAAGTACGAACCAGAAAACTCCATTTAGCCTGATCAGGTGCAAATAACCCTACCGTCGCATCTGCTTTGGCTTACTTAATTGTCACGTCGCAACGGATTCAAGGGCATGGTTGCCCTTGCAAGCGCCGCGCGTGCAGGGACGCACGCTCAAGCGACCGTTCGAAGAAAGTGGCAATTAAGGAAGTACACCAAAGCGGGCGACAGAAGGGGGTGCAAGGGGATCTCCCCTTGGAAAGAAAAATCCTCCAAGAGATCTTTTGATTAAAAATGGAATCATAGTCTTCAGAACAGATTTAGCACGCGAAGTAAAAATTCTCGGTGAAACTTAGTCTCCGAATGACGTAAAAGTCTCAAATACATTGTAAATAAGCTTAAGTAAATACCGTACGGACTGCCCCAAATAGCACTCACTTAAGAAGATGCAATTTATATCTTTGGCATTTGCTTCATTTTGCGACTTTGTTTCGTTGGGAGATTATCGCCGTCAAGGACCGCGTGTGCAGGGATGCACCCTCAAGCGACCGTTCGAAGAAAGTGTCTGACATGGCAGAACACCAAAGCGGAAAACAGAAGGGGTTAAAATCGATTAAAAGCGAAGCCCCAATGGGCTTCGATTCGATTTTAACGACTTCACCTCTGGCGCAGGCCATTTCAAGGAGACCTCCCCTTGGAAAGAAAAACCTCCAAAAGATCCGGTCTTGAAGCGCTAAATCCGAATTGCCGATTACGCCTCGCCCTAAACAAAAGAAATCACGCAGCTGGACTAAGTCGCAGGAGATTTCAAAAATTAAATTTACGTGATAACGGAAACTTCAAATGAGTGCCATTCCATTTTGACCCTGAGACTTTGGTCGTATTGAACTCACACCCCTATTCCCACACCGTATTCCGCCGTTTAGTAGACCAAAAAAACAAATAACAAAAACAATAATACGAAGAGGGGTCTGATCTGCTATGAATCTATGGTGGTTTATTTCTTCCAGTCGGCATTGCCGCTACGACGAACTGAAACAACGACGCTGTATCGCACTGGGTTGGCCGGAGCTCGGTGAACTGTCTCGCTACATCAAAGACAAACCTGGTTGGGAGCGGCAATTTAAAACATTTATCCAACTGCGCGGCAATCTGGCCTATGGGCCGCACTCACCTCAATGGACGGAAGCCGACCAGCATCTGAATGAAGGCATTCCAGCGGTGTTCTGGGACTTTATTCACATCAAAGCCGGGGATTATATCGTCGTCATGGAAACTGGCAGCCAGATCACGCTCGGCAATATCGAAGTCATGGGCATTGCCCAGGTCACCCGAGACGCGCTCAGCAGCTACCACTTTGACGATCAGTTTCATCACGCGCATCAGGTCTGTGGCGGTCTGCAGTGGCACGACTGGAATCGTGCGCGACACGGTGAACTGGAAAAACCGAAACAGTCGTTTAAGGCGCTGTTAAAAGACAACGAGCAACTCAGTAACGTGGCTGAGGCCTGGCAGGATCAACTTTCGGAAATTGCGTAGCGGACATGACTTCGGGCACACTGTGCATTTAAAAGAAGGACCGATCCATGAATGCCCGAATTTTGCACCACCCGAGCAAGCGCTTTGTTGGTGTACAACGCACCATGACGTTTCAGGATAATCAGACGGCTCAATTGTGGCAGTCGTTTTTTCCACTGCTGTCAAAAATCGCACACCGGGTCGATGATCGTCGATACTCGCTGCAAGAGTACCCTGCCCATCCGCAACAGGTTGGCGAAAAGAATTTGTCCTTTCAGAAATGGGCTTTGGTGGAAGTCAGTGAGTTCGACACGCTACCAAAACCGTTAACGACATACATTATGGAAGGTGGCGACTACGCCGTGTTTGATTACGTCGGTTCTGCGCGCAATGCCATGCAGGTCTTCGGTATGATTTTTGGGCAATGGTTGCCCGCGTCAGATTACGAGCTGGATAATCGGGCACATTTTGAAATTCTGCCCGGGGATTACAACCCCCTCGCGGACGACGCCCGCGAGGAAATCTGGATACCGGTTATGCGCAAATCTGCAGGCGATTCCTGACCGTTCGGCAATACTCAGACGACTTTGGCCAATCGGTGTAAAGCCCGGTTGGCCATTTGCACCAGAGCGTTCGACGTCACCGGATGCTCCGGATCGAATTCCGCGATGGCATGACTGAATGTCACCTGATGGCGACCACCGGACTCTGAATTGTAGATATCAATGGAGGTCTGCAATTTCCGTACAATCTCATCGACGTGTTCTGAGCGTGCATTCACCAGCAATGCGGTAAATTCTTCACTGCCCAATCGCCCGACGACATCCGACTTACGGAAAAAATGACGCAATTGACTGGCAAACACTTTCACGTGTTTGTCTTTTTCAAAGTCGCTGTCCAGATCCGGTACGTTAATTTTTTTCTTTACATCGAACACCACTGCAACAGCAGGGTTTTTCTGCCGTTCACAGACGCGCAAGCTTTGCTCGGCAATGTTGAAGAAGCCATCGTTGATAGACATCTGCGTAAAACGATCGAACTGCGACGCTTCCATAAACGACAATTCATTTTCAATCATCTCGGCCAGGTCGCGGAATACAGATTGATCGTGAGCGCTTAAGCCACGGGGTTCCCGGTCTGCAATACTTAACGCGCCGACACGGTACCCGCCCTTGCTGCGAATGGGGTAAGACGCAAAAAAGCGGATTTTGGGTTGGCTGACCACCAAAGGGTTGCCCGCGAAACGGTCATCGGCCATGGTATCGGGCACGACGAAAATATCGTTTTTCAAAATAGCGTAATTGGCCATGGCAATGTCGCGCGGGATGGAATCGCCATTCAGGCCATAACAGGATTTAAACCGTTGCCGGTCGGCATCTATGATCGAGAAATCAGCCATCGGTACGGCAAACATCCGTTGTGCAATACGGGTGATACGGTCGAAACGTTCTTCCGATTCACCGCTCAGAATATTTAGCTTTTTTAAAGCCTCAAGCCGTTCTTCTTCGTCGTAGGGGCGAATAATGTCCTTCATCTTTTTCTCCGTCGCGTGACCACTGTAACGAATATAGTTCAGTTGAGAGACGGTGAAGGTTTATTTTTCAATTAGAACAGCGCAAGATTTCAACGGAACACCATTCAAGGGCATCTCCGAGTGCGCTTACGCCGAAAAAGGTCACGAATCATGCGGCTTAGCGGGGTTCCATATGCGCTTTTTCGCGATACATAGATTTATCCGCTTCTTCGACTAATTGATGAATCGTCTTTGGGTGCTGCGGATCAAAAGTCGCCATGCCGACGGCGTAGTCGATCTGATACTGACGGTCAAATTTTTTATTCAGTTTGACGATAGAGTCATTCAATTTTTCGAGGACTTCCAACAACACCGGTGGACTGGTTTCCAGCAGCAGCACCGCAAATTCATCGCCGCCGAGCCGCCCGACCAAATCCGACTCGCGGAAAAACTGCTTCAATTCGGTGGCAAACAATGACAACACCCGGTCACCTTCCGCGTGCCCATACTCGTCATTAATTTGCTTAAATTTGTTCAAGTCGAACATGGCAATACTGGCTTTGCTTTTGTGGCGTAAACACAAAGACAGGCTGTGTTCGGCGATGAGATAAAACCCACGACGGTTGGACACACCAGTTAACTCATCCATGGTCGCCAAATGCAAGGCCGCTAACTCCCTTTCAACCATCCGGGCCATGTCTTCCAACATTTCGACGTCTTCTGGATGAAACACCCGAGCCACCTTATCGATGAGGCACAGGGTGCCAATGGCGTGCCCACTGGGGGTTTTAATCGGTGTACCGGCGTAAAAACGGATATTCGGATCTTCGGTCACCAGCGGGTTATCGTAAAAGCGTTCATCGGCTAGTGCATTGGGAATTACCAGCGTTTCCGGTTGCACAATCGCGTGCCCGCAAAACGAGACATCTCGCGGCGTTTGTCGAACATCAACACCAAACGACGACTTGAACCACTGACGGTCTTCGTCGACGATACTGACCAGGGCAATGGGCACCTTGAACATGCGTTTGGCCATCCGGGTCAGGCGGTCAAATCGCTCTTCGGGCTCGGTGTCCAGCAAGCTTAAACTGCGCAGAGCAATCAAACGCTCCTGTTCATTGTCCGGGATCGGGGGAGTCTTCATGTAAGGTCCAAAGGTCAGCAATAGGTTCAGTATAGACACAAACCGGCCAGCGCTCACCAGTTCACTCAGTTCTTCGCCTTAAGTTGATCCAGCAACCTGATCAGTGCTGCTAAACTCGTTACTCAGGTCACAGCTCTCAAGGTCGTACAGCTATGCGTGTGTTGATAACAGGAAGGGTGATGAAATCCGTCAGATCCCTCGCGTTCTTGTTGGTTCTGCCATTGTTATCGGGCGCTTTACAAGCGGAAATAAAGGTCGCTATTGATGAGGAGTACGTAAAACTGGCGCCTTACATCATTGATGACTTAATCGAGGCGTATAAATTGGCAAACATACCGGCCAGTTTCACGGTATTGCCCGGCTCACGGGCGATCGCCCTGGCAAATGTGGGCGAGTACGACGCCCTGGACGCCCGCTTCAAGAACACGGAACCGGTCAAGAATATGATTGCTATCGACGTGCCCATCTACTTGCAAAATGCCTATTACGCCTGGGGCATGGGCAAGGAAACCAACCTCGATTCGGAAGCGCTCAAAGACATGACGATATCTGCCAGCCGAGCCAGTGCCTTTGCGCAAGATCTGGCGAGCAAAGGTTACACCATCGTTTTTGTCGCTAACGAGGAGACGGCGTTAAAAATGGTATTGGCCGGACGTGTACAGGCAGCCCTGTACAGCGATTATATTTTTAACCAGCAAAAGGCAGCCGGTATCACCGGGCGTGCCAAAGCGGTATCTGCACCGTTGTACTCAGAATGGCTTTACCACCATGTTCATAAAAGCCACGCCGACCTGGTGCCAGCGCTGGAAGCCGCCATTCGGGAATTGAAGGGTCAGGGCTTGTTTGGCCTACGATAATTGCTGCGCACAAAACAGTTCAGCCGTGGCAAGCGCATCGCTGAGAGCATGATGTTGTCGGTACAGTGGCAGCCCATAACGCGCCCGGCATGCGTTCAAACTCAACTGCACCTGGCTATCCAACGGATCGTCCTTATGCTTGTCGCGTTCCAACACGAGTGTGTCGTAGACGGGAACCTTAGGCAGCGACACACCCAAACGGCGGGCATAGGTTGTCAGGAACTTCATATCGATAGTGGCGTGATGAAACACCCAGGCATCGGCCAGCAGTTCATGACTTAACCGCCGCAACCAATCTGCGAGCGACTCACCTTGAGATTCTCGTTGGGTATCGGTGATGAGATGAATATGGGCGGAATCCCCTACATCGTCGGCCATCAGACTCGAGGGTAAAAAATAGTGATGTTCGGCGCTGCCTAGCTGAACCCGCCCTTGATGAATCTGCACACAGCCCGCGCTGACAATGGAATCCGCTTCCGGATTCAACCCGGTCATTTCCAGATCAATCACCAGATAGCGGGTTTCCGGGAAGGCTTTCTTTTGTAAGCGTATCCGACTAAACACCACTGCCCCGCAGATAATGCTGAGCCAGTGCTTTTTGTGCCCGTTCGATAGCTTTAAAAGCGTTCTTCAGATGTGCCCGACGCAACGGCGACAGCGCATCTGGGTTCATAAAATTACTGCTGCGCTTATGTTGCTTCAGTTGTTGGATTTGATTTTCCAGCTTGAGGTCATTGAGCAACAGCCAGGCTTCACGGAGACTGTCGCGTAACGGTTTTTGCAACAGCGTTTCACCGGTCTGAGTCAATCGTGACAACGTGCCGGGCATCAGATTCCCTTCGCTAAGCGCCACAATGCGAGCCAAATCATTGATTAACGCAATGCCCTGATGTTTCACATCCAACTCGTTTTCATGCTCACCGGAATCCGCGACGATGAAAGAACGGAAAAACCCCAACGGGGGTTTCGTGCGTAAGGCGTTGCGTGTCATGTGCATAAAAAACAGATCACCGCGCTGCAATTTTTCAGACAACGCTCTGTGCAATTCAGATAACCATTGCTGCGGTCCCACCACAATACGCATATCAAAAAAGATACTGGCGTGCAGCAGGGCTTCTGGTTCTGGGGTGTCGATCCATTGTTTAAACGTTTGCTGCCACTGCGGCAACGTTTTTCGCCATTGTGGATTTTGCGCCATGATGTCGCCCGGACAAAGGTCATAACCAAACTGGTCAAGCCGCTGACAGACGGTCGCGCAGAATGCAGAAAAATAGTCGGCTTCACTCGCATCCGGCTCGCGTTCCAAAATTAAGCCATTGTCTTGATCCGACGCGAACGATTGATCTTTTCGAGCTTGGGAACCAAATGCCAGCCAGGCGAACTCCATGGGCGCCGGACCATGCTCCTGCGTAGCCAGTAACAGTGCTTTGCGGACAAAGGCGTCGCCGATGACCGCCAACGACTCACCGATTTCCTCAGGAGAAACATCGGCCTGAATCCAATACTCCATCAAACCGGGGACTTGCTGCTGCAACTCAGCAATTTTTTCAGGGTTCTTTTCACGGAAGATGCGATCCACAAAATGGATTAACGACACGCTGTGCGTTCGTACAATGTCGGTCGCGGTCACTACCCCAATGGGCAAACCCTTTTCCAGAACCGGTAAATGATGAATACCGGCGTTTGTCATGCGCACCTGCGCTTCAAGAATCGCCGCGTCAGCCGGAATGGTCTGAGGTTCAAAAGTGGCGATACGGGTAATGGGCAGATTCACATCCAGCGCTTCGGCAACGACCCGATTACGCAAATCACGGTCAGTCACGATGCCATGCAAGCGCTTGTCTTCCACCAGCAATAAGCAACTGACTTTGTTCTCCCGCATGATCTCTGCCGCTTCACGAATGCTGTTGTGAATAGAGCAATAGACCAGTTTATTTTGAATCAGGGTACGGACGGGCTGAGTATGTTGCATGTCGAATTTAGCGGTAGGCTGCTTCTCAAAAACCCGATGGCTGCGATACCCCACCAGTTTTTCAAAAAAACGACGGATGCTTTTATTGCTGTCGAGCAGTGCCAGAAAATCGGCTTTAGGCAACCGATACACCAGCGCATCTTCAATCACATTGACGCGCAGCTGATCTTTGTTTTCAACCATCGATGTTGATACCCCAAAGCATTCACCTTCACCAATGCGATCCACCAGATGCCCGTCTTCATCGACGATATCAAACGCGCCGGTGCGCACCAGGTAGACGCACGCATCGATGGGCACTGTCTTGTTGGCCCGCTGAGGTAGATATTCAATATCCAGTTTTCTGGCGAGTTGCCACTGTTCGTCGGGGTCGAGTACGGAAAAGGGTAAGACATCGGCAATAAAATCGAGAATGTCTTTGAGATCGTCTTTCGTGGCTTGGTTCATAAAGAATCCGTTGACGATAATTTTTTGAAGGGCCTGTTAACCTTCGCGAAAAGCGAAACGTTTGTCAAACTATCAGCTCGCGGTAACCAGCGGCTGAGTAAAAAACTGTCAAAAAAAAGTCACGGCGCCCATGCGCCGTGACAGATCTGCTTAGTGCGCGGTTGCGGCACCCGATCCTTTTGGATAACGGATGGATTCCACCACGTCCTGCACTTCGTCAGGTGCATCGCCAGTCACTTTATGGACCGCAAATGCGACGACGAAGTTGAAGATCATACCCAGAGTACCGATGCCTTCTGGTGAAATACCAAACCACCAGTTGTCAGACACGTTCGCCGCTGGGTTGATGAACTTGAAGTAGATGATGTATGCCGCGGTAAAGGTAATACCAACGATCATGCCACTCAACGCACCTTCTTTGTTCATTCGCTTGTGGAAAATACCCAGAATAATGGCTGGGAAGAAACTCGATGCGGCCAAACCGAAGGCGAAGGCCACCACCTGAGCCACAAATCCTGGCGGGTTAATACCCAGATAGCCGGCCACAATAACGGCCACCGCCGCTCCCATTCTGGCAAACAACAGTTCCTGTTTATCGGTGATGTTCGGCATCAGGTTTCGTTTCAACAGGTCATGCGAAATCGATGTTGATATCACCAACAACAAACCTGCTGCCGTGGACAACGCCGCCGCCAAACCACCAGCAGCCACCAGCGCCACAACCCAGTTCGGCAATTTCGCAATCTCAGGATTCGCCAGTACCATGATGTCGCGGTCGATCTTCATTTCGTTACGACCATCGGCAGCATAGAACATGCGACCATCATTGTTTTTGTCTTCCCACTTAATCAGACCGGTTTTTTCCCAGTTACTGATCCAGCTCGGCGCTTGTGAGTAGAGCGTACCGGCACCGTCTTCACCGTTAATGGTGTTGATCATGTTCACCCGCGCAAACGCAGCAACGGCTGGTGCGGTGGTGTACAGGATCGCAATGAAAATCAACGCCCAACCGGCAGATTTACGAGCGCCCGCCACAGACGGTACTGTAAAGAAGCGAACGATCACGTGCGGCAAACCGGCAGTACCAACCATCAACGCGGCGGTAATGAAGAACACGTCAATCATCGGTTTAGAACCTTCGGTGTACTGTGCAAAGCCCAGTTCGGTTGACAATCCATCCAGTTTATCCAGCAAGTAACCGCCGCTTTCTACACTGCCACCAAAGCCCAGTTGTGGGAATGGGTTGCCCGTCATTAACAGGGAGATGAAGATCGCAGGCACCATAAAGGCGAAGATCAGTACGCAGTATTGAGCCACCTGAGTGTAGGTAATGCCTTTCATGCCACCGAGTACGGCGTAGAAAAACACGATAACCATACCGACGATGACACCCGTGGTAACCGGCACTTCCAGGAAGCGAGAGAACACCACACCCACACCACGCATCTGTCCGGCGACGTATGTGAACGAGACGAAGATGGCACAGACAACCGCAATGGTACGAGCGGTTTGGCTGTAGTAACGGTCGCCGATAAAGTCAGGAACCGTAAACTTACCAAACTTACGTAAGTAAGGCGCCAAACACAGCGCCAGCAGCACGTAGCCACCGGTCCATCCCATCAGGTACACCGAACCGTCGTAACCGGCAAAGGAAATAATACCAGCCATGGAAATGAACGACGCCGCAGACATCCAGTCGGCTGCGGTAGCCATACCGTTAGCAATAGGCGGAACGCCACCACCGGCTACGTAAAATTCACTGGTTGACCCAGCCCGCGCCCAGATAGCGATACCGATATAAAGAGCAAACGAAAGCCCGACGAGAATATAGGTTAAGGTTTGAATATCCATTTAGTCGCCCTCAGTCTTCGTGCACGTTGTATTTACGATCGAGTGCATTCATCTTTCTCACGTAAACAAAGATCAGCACGATGAAGGTATAAATTGAGCCCTGTTGCGCAAACCAGAAGCCTAATTTAAAGCCAAATAAACGGATTTCGTTCAGCGCATCCACCAGTAGAATCCCAGCGCCATAAGAGACTGCGAACCAGATGGCCAACAGTGTCAGCATCAGTTTCACATTTTCCCGCCAATATTGTTTGGCGTGTTCTTTTGTTTCAAAGCTCATCGCATTCCCCTCCAGTATTGTTGTTTTAGTGGAAGCCGCTTCAGCAAGAACACCCTGCCTGTTTACTTCCGGGAGATAAGCACGGAATAAGCTATCACCGCCTGTCGGCTTAAGCTGTTCGACTTTGGTCGAGAATACGACTAAAGGTTAGTCCCGTTGGCAACCGAGGCGACTTAAGCAGACCGAAACCGGTAATGACCGTCTAAGGTACAGAACGAGGGTGATCGAACGTGTGTTTATAGGCAGAAAAGCCGCGAAATATGGTCTAAGCTAGGCGGATATGACAGTGCAACGACACTATTCGATGAAATTTATACACCTGCTGTTCTGCATACTCATCGGCTCCGGATTCCTTTGGGCAGAACAGGGAACTGAGACCGTCACACTGCAATTGAAATGGAAGCACCAATTTCAATTTGCCGGCTATTATGCGGCTCAGCAGCTGGGTTACTACCAAGCGGAAGGGTTCGACGTTAAGTTTCGCGAAATACCCTCGGGGAAATCGGTTTTTGATGAGGTTATAAACGGCAACGCAACCTTTGGCATTGCCGATGCCAGCATCGTGTTACAGCGACTGAATGGCCGCCCTGTGGTCATCCTCACCACGGTGTTTCAACACAGTCCTCTGGTGTTCCTGACTCGATCCGAAGACGATATTCTCAGCCCCTACGAACTGCGTGGCAAACGGGTCATGTTTCAGCGCAATGATAACGACGCCAGCTTAATCGCAATGCTCACCACACTGGGCATTACCGAAGACCAATACACCTGGGTACCCAGCAGCTATAACAGCCGCGCCTTACTCGACGAAGATATCGACGCGATGTCCGGTTACCGGACCAACGAACCTTTCATTTACGACAAGCTTGATCAGCCCGTACGCCTGCTGGATCCCATTAATTACGGCATCGACTTCTATGGTGACCTGTTGTTTGCCCATCAAGCTTATGTCGAACAGTTTCCGCAACGCGCTAAGGCCTTTGCCGAGGCCAGCTTGAAAGGCTGGCAGTATACGGTAGAGAATCCGCAACAGGTCGTAGACTGGATTCTGGAATACTACGGCAGCGAAAAAACACTGGATGAACTCAGCTTTGAAGTCCAGGCGACGTTGCCGATGATCGCCGCAGACTTTGTGCCTTTGGGCACCTTCTTACCTGAGCGTTTCAACCGCATTGCCAGTGTGTACAAATCCGTCGGTTTTGCGGATGAGGGCGCAACGTTGGAAGGCTTACAGCTGGAGAACTACCTGAAGTCCAACAACACATACAATAAAAACTGGCTCGAATTTATGTTGATGGTAGCCGCTGTCTTCCTGGTAATTCTGCTGTCGCTGTGGATGATCAATCGTCGACTGGCCTTTGAAGTGAAACAACGCACACAGGCACTGGAGATTTCCAACCAACAACTGGAATACCTGTCCGAAACGGACCACCTGACCGGCATTGCCAACCGCTTTAAGATCGATTCGATTCTCTCGGAAGAATGGCACCGGTTGGAACGCTACAAAGCTCCGTTGTCGATTATCATTTTTGATCTCGACCATTTCAAAGACGTGAACGATAAATACGGTCATCTGGAAGGCGATAAAGTGCTGCAAAATGTTGCCGCCTTAACAATGAGAAACGTACGCAATGTCGACAGCGTGGGGCGCTGGGGTGGCGAAGAGTTCATTGTAATTTGCCCGAGTACCGATGCCGAAGGCGCCATGCAAGTTGCCGAAAAACTGCTGGAAGCGTTTCGCGAAAAACCCATTCTGGGCGACATACGTGTCACGGCCAGTTTTGGAATCAGTTCATCTGCACCAACGACAGGTGACTTAACCGACCTGATCAAACAAGCCGATGCGGCACTGTACCGCGCGAAACAAAGCGGCCGAAACCAAATTCAATTGGCCACCTAATACGACGGCAAAAAAAAGGGCCGTGAATACGGCCCTGTGCTAGTGAAGAGTTCTTACTTAATCCAGTACTTACCCCAATGGGTAATGTCATACTGACTCGCACTGCTGGTCGCTGCGCTGCGTAACATCATCGCCGCAGGATCCGTTTCAGCTTCAGCCGCCGCAATTTCATCGTCGATCTTACGGGTTGTGTGCGCAAAGACACTGGTAACGTAAGCAATCGCATCGGCGTTCACTTCCAAAGCGCGCTCGTTCACGTTGAAAATGTCATCGCATTCGCTGTGGTAACACTCGTCAAACGCAACGTCGGCATCCCCACCATAGATCGCGGCCTGTTCAGCGCTCTTAACGCCCTCAGCACCGGTGAACAACCCACCAAAGGCAACGCCCTGCTGGAAGAACTCTGCGTAGTCCGAACGGAATGAAATTTCCGACCCTTCAAATGGCTGACCGCGCAGATTGAAGTATTGCTCAAACATGGCTTCGGTTGCTGCAGACCCTGCTGGACCGGCCAAATCGAAATCGGATCCGTCGCCATCGTAAATGCCGTTAAAGAAGTTTGGCGAACCGATCATGTCGAAGTTCAGGTAAACCTTGATTTTGGCCAACTCTTCTTCGCTTAAGCGTTGAACGTATTCGGTTGAACCCACCAAGCCGGCTTCTTCCGCACCCCACCATGCGAAACGTACCTTATTCTTCACGCGCGCGTGCTTCAGCAAGTCAGCCATTTCTAAAATAGCCGCACTACCGGTACCGTTATCATTGATACCCGCACCTTCGAAGACGGAGTCCAGGTGCGCGCCGATCATAACGACGTTATCCGGGTTACCCCAACGGGTTTCGGCAATCACGTTATCAACGGAGCGGACTTCGCGCAGAACGTCGGCCATCATGCTCAGCGTTAAGCCGTCGGTTTCTGACCATGCCACGCCGTTGTCGTATGTCGCAAAAAACACCGGTATGCCACCGCTGTAGCCAGCACCCAAGGTTGCACCGATCAGACCCTTACGGTCCTCGCTGTTGCCCTGGTTGAAAATAATGGCACCCACAGCACCCGCTGCCGCTGCGTTTTCAGCCTTGGTTTGGAACGCACAGGCGCCCCGCTGCAATAACGCAATGTTACCTGCCGTAAAGCCGGCGAAGTCTTCGGCTTCACAGCCACTGGTAGAACCATTGCCTTCACCCAGGTCGAGATCAACCGCCTCAACCGTGGCCGTTACATCACCCGCTTCGGTTTGCGATAAATACGTAAAATCCACGTCCCATTCATAGCTCACTGGGTTTGGCGTTAACGCGCTGAGCGTACCATCGCCATTTTCGTAGAACGCATTAAAGTCAAACGTGTCGTAAGTGACGCGATAACCCATGTGTTCCAGTTCGCTGGCTACATAAGCCACGGACGCATCGTAGCCGTCCAATCCGGCTGCGCGTGTACCACCGTTTTCGTCTGCAATGTCTTGCAGGGCTTCCAATCGTTCCATCACATTGTCGGCTTGCATACAGCGCGGCATTTGAAAGGGAGATGCACCAATGGCAAAACGACACTCCCAAGGATGCGTGTTGTTTTCGCTCCAGAAGCGGTCAATAAAGGCGGATACGTGAGGGGGAATTTCTTTTGCCATTGAGTGAGTGCTGATGGATAGCGCAAGGGACGCACCGGCCAGCAATACAGATGTTTTTATTATGGATCGCATAATTTTCTTATCTCTCGGTATGAAAAATTATGCCTGTAACCACGACCATTGAATGACTCTCCTAATTCAATGATCTACAAGCGTGACTCCTATTTGTACGGCTGAATCAAATGGAACCTGCACGTTAACAACGTCGCCTCCATGTCGTGAACCACCGAACGAAAAAAGTTTTGGGTGCCAGTGTAAAAAGGAGCTGACGAATCCTTGGTTTTTAACGATATTCGCAACAGCTATGTGAACCACGTCTAAAAAATACTCGTGAAATTATTGTTGATAACGGGCCAGGTGGTAATTGACGTAAACGATGAAAGAACGGTCCGGACCTATGTCATTTCTTTGGTGCGAGCCCCATATCATCGAGGCGTAAGAGAATAGTAGTTTTCTGCTCCTGCTTAACCAGTTGCCAGGGCCTATTTTCCTGCGCCCCAATCATGGCGTAGAGCAGGTTTAGACTGACGGGTACGCCCGCCTGCTTCATATCCCGGTAAAGCTCGAAAGGATCCGCAGCGAGGAAGTCCGCTGCGGTGGTGACGCCAATCGTGGCCAGCATCTGCGCGCTCTTTGGACCTAGTCCAGCTAAATTGGCAATCGACATGAATCGAGGAACCCTATTATCCGTTGCTTAATAATCGAAACTATCAGGGCATATCTGCTCTGCATATCGGGAAGACGAAATAGAATAAGCATCGGTTCCCTTCGATATCTGAGAAATGGTGCTGTAATCCGCGGCTAATTGAATACTGATGGATACGGTCACATCCTGCATTCCCGTACCGTAAGACGACTGACTGATCGATACATCCTGTGACGTCAGCTGGTAATCGGCCCAGTCATGCTTGGCAGCCAATGTGTTGATTTCATCGATCTTATTTTTATAAAAAGCACCAATATCTTCGTCGCGCTTCATGATGGTCATGTAATACAGTGACACCATCTGGGTTTCGCGAGTGGTGCATTCGTCCGCCAACGTGGTGTCGGCAAATGCCAACGGCACGGACAACAGAGAGGCCAGAATGGCCGTGCTGGTAAATTGAGTGAAGAATTTCATAGTCGATCCCTGAAAATTAATCGGATCGCCATTATGAGAGATTTTAATTTTTCGGTCACACAAAAAAATCCCAAGGTCGCGTAAAGGTCGCGACAACTCAAGACGCTAAAACGACCTGATTACGGCCGTTTTCCTTCGCTTTATACAAAGCGCTATCGGCCAACAGGATCAGCCGTTCGGAATGGTTTACGGTCTCGTTGCAACCGGCGACACCAAAACTGGCGGTCACGGAAGGGAGTTCATGTTCTTCAATTTGTGCGATGGCCAGTCGCATTTTTTCCGCAACCTGACCGGCAGCCTCTAAATGGGTTTCAGGCAGTATGACCATGAATTCCTCTCCGCCCCATCGTCCAAGGACATCCATTTTCCGTAACAGCGTTTCGACGACCTGTGCGACCCGGATTAACACCCGATCACCGGCCAGATGTCCATGATCATCGTTGATGGTTTTAAAATGATCGAGGTCGAAGATAATCACCGACAGCGCTTTGCCATAGCGTTCGAACCGCGCCCACTCGACCGACAGCACCTTATCCAGTTTTGCTCTATTTGCGATACCCGTTAGACCATCGGTTTCTGACATCCGCTGTATCACTTTTTTCTCGGTAATGTCGGTTGCCGTGGATCGATAACCCGTGATTTCTCCGTGGGCATCCTGCATAGGATCGATGTATAAAAATACCCAGAAATCTCGGCCGTCTTTATTCCGGTATTGCAATTCGCCCTGCCAGCTTTCACCCTGAAATACCTGATCTAAAATCGCCTGCCGTTTGTCGAGCATGTGCGGCGCCACCAACTGATGGGAAGTCATGGTCGCCAATTCGTCCTGACTGTATCCGGACACCTCGGCCAAAGCCGATGATGCCTGCAAGAAATGCCCTTCCCGATCGACCACCGCTGAAATGACATAGCGATCGGTCAACTCCAACTGATGCGACAAGGCTTGATTCGCCTGATTCAATTCCGCCGTTCGCCGCTTTACCGTTAAGCGCAATGACCGCAGCACAATAATCAGCACCGCCAGCGCGACCGTTAAACCCAACGCAACGGAGGCAATAACCTGCAATAGCCGTTGATTGGCCTCCGATTCACTGCGCAGGTAATCCGACAAAACCAGGCCGCTTAAATCGGCATTGTCCGGTGCCAGGTTCAGCTGTTTGTAGATATCGGCAATACGTTCAAAACGTGCCGGGTTCAGGCTGCCCAAAGCCACAAAGTTCGGCGCCACCATCTGTTCTATGATGTTAGCCTCAAAACGCAACGCGGCTTCACTTTTGTGGCTCGGGTACTTGTCCTGTAACCAGCCAATGACTTCTTCTTTATGCGCGAGTGCGTACTGCCAGCCTTGTAAGCTGGCATCGCGAAATGCCTGCACTCGATCCGGATTGTCTTTAACATACTGTTCATTGCTGTAGAGCAGGTCACCGTAAAAGTCGATGCCGTAATTCGCGGGGCTGATCACCTGAACGTCGAAACCTTTTTCCTGATACAAAAAAGGCTGATTACTGAGGTAGGCCGACATCACATCGACCGGCGTCTCTTCATGGATGAGGGCAAAGTTGTCGAAATTGTGCGGCACCAATTGGTATTCGAACTGGCGCACACCCAAGGTGGTTAACATGGCTTGTATTGCGGCGTCATCGGCACCGAGCTGAAACATGACTCGCTTACCGATCAACTCGTAGGGGCTTAAGATGCCACTGCCTTTTAAACTGATCAGCACCAGGGGTGAATGTTGGAATATCGTCGAGAGTACAACGACGGGGTTCCCCTGCAAGCGCTTCACAACAATGGAGGCATCGGCCAAGCCAAACTCAACGTCGCCGCTGATCACCGGCTCAAAAAGGTCGGTTCCGCCACTGTATTCAATGAGCTGCGTGTCGAATCCCGCCTCGGCGTAAAACCCTTTTTCAATCGCGGCGTAGTAGCCGGCAAACTGAAACTGGTGCTGCCATTTCAACTGCAGGCGCACAGGTTGGAGGGTACTGTCGGCAAACACAGAGGCCATTGCGATCAGTGATGATAACAACAGCAGCCTCAGGGTCAGTCGGGCGGGCAAGCAAGGACGAGCAGACATGCTGAATAACGAATTCCTGAGTCAATACTCATTAAGCGTAGAAGCTGACTGCTACATTGCAATGCGGCAAACAGAGCCAAAGCCCGCCAATTCAACAGTTTAAGACAAATATCGGCCTTTAATGTGCTCCAGGAAGTAGCGTGAATTCAGCGTTTCACCGGTGGCTTCGACCATCAGATCGTCATAGCTCAATAAGCAGCCTTTCTCCCAGATGTTGGCCGACAGCCAATCGAATATGGGTTGCAGCTCCAACCGGCCAATTAATTCAGCCGCATTAGGTACCGCTTGCACCAGAGCTGCATGAAGCTGCGCTGCCGTCATCGCCCCTAAGGTATAAGAGGGGAAATAGCCAATTGCGCCGGAAGGCCAGTGAACGTCTTGCATCGGACCGTTTTTAAAGTCGCCTTCGGTATTCAGACCCAGGTAATGCTGCATGGCGGCGTTCCACCGGTCCGGGATATCTTTCACATCAGCCTTGCCCAGAATAATGTCGCGTTCGAGCTCATAACGCAGAATGACGTGCAGTGGATATGTCACTTCGTCGGCATTCACGCGGATCAGCCCCGGTTTTACCTCGGTATAGAGCTTACGCAGGTTGCCCGCCTCGAACGCTGGGTCACTGCCTAAGTGTTTCTGAACTATGGGGGCAATGGCGTTGATAAACGGCGCCGAGCGGCCCATCTGCATTTCAAAAAACAGGCTCTGACTTTCGTGCACGCCCATACCCATGCTCTGCCCCACCGGCATGTAGCGCCAATCTTTGCGTAAGCCGGTTTCATAACGGGAATGGCCGGTTTCATGGATGATGCCCATTAACCCTTCTACGACGTTGTCGGCCACATAACGGGTGGTTATTCGGCTGTCATCCGGCACACCGCCGCTGAATGGGTGAGCCGCTTCATCCAGCCGGCCGGCGTCAAAATCAAACCCCAGTACCGCCATCAACTCATTCGCCAGCGCGATCTGTTTCGATTTATCGACCGGCGCCTGTTGTTGCATGGGCGCACCACTGGCCTGCTGCTTTGCCAATACCTGTTGCAACAGTGTCGGCAATTCGGCTTTCAGTTCGGAAAAAACGGAATCCACCCGCGCCAACCGCGTGCCCGGATCGTAAATATCCAACAGGGCTTCGTAGGCATTCACGTAGCCTTTTTCTGCCCGCAGTGCGTTGTCCAGCGCTTGCGCTTCCTCACGAGCCAGATCAAAAACCTTCTGCAATGTCGGTTCAAAATCTTTCCAGTTGTTTTCGGCGCGCAATGAACGCCAGGCATGTTCACATTCATTGGTGATCATAGCTTTGGCTTCCACCAATTCTTTTGGCACGACGTTCGCCTTTTTCCAGGCTTCACGCATCTGGCGCAGGTTTGCCTGCTGCCAGGGTTCCAACGCGTCCTGGTTCTGTTCGGCGGCGTCAAACGCGTCAGCCATGGCAGGCTGCTGAATAATTTCGGTGGCCAAGACCTGCAATTCGGCCATGGCCCGGCCACGAGCTTCGTTGCTTTTAGGGGGCATCATTACTTGTTGATCCCAACCCAGCATACTGCCTGCGTGTTCAAGTTGGGCCAGCCGGTAGAAGGTTTTGGTCAGCGTTTCATAGCTCATGGAAGCAGTCCTTAATGGCGAAAACAGAGTTGCGGCTACCCTAGCGATAAAGCCCGGCTTTGTCACCTTTACAGCAATGCGACGCGGGCAGCCGTTGCGTAAATTATTCATTGCACGTTGAAAAATTAAGCGTATATAGGCACTTCCGACTAACCTAGTTTGCACACCCTTTAATTACCCAGAATGGAACCTGCTGATGCAAAAAACGCTGATCGTATCTGATGAGCTGTCTGACCTTGAATCGTCTGAATTTCAGGCCATCTCCTTTGCCACCTATTTGCGCGATTATCCGAAAAAAGGAGAGCCCAAAACCCGGGTGATTAACCTTTGCGACGCCGGCACCTATTTGAGCCAGGGCTACTATTGCTCCTTGCTTGCCGAAGCGCGTCAGCATCAGGTTATGCCTTCAGTGAAAGTCATCAATGCGTTGCGTCAAAAACAGGGTGGCGCCAAACAACGCCTGAACATCACGCATCTGAACCTGGGCGAAAAGGGGGATACCCCTTTCTATTGTTTCTTTGGGACGGCTTCCGATGCGCAGTTCAACAAACTGGCGAACCTGGTGTTCCGTACCTATTCAGCGCCGGTGTTGCTGGTTACTGTATTAACGGAAAACAAGCAGCAGTTTGCGCAGGTTGAACGCGTCTCGATACCGTCGTTAACCGAAGCGCTGAAACAGCAGTTTTATATCGAACTGAACCGCTTTACTCAGACGATCTGGAAGACCCAACTGGAGCATCGCAAGATGCGCTGGGAGTTGGCCATTCTGGTTAACCCGGCGGAAGAAAACCCGCCGAGCGATAACAAAGCACTGGAACGTTTTGTGAAAGCCGCCCGGCAGCTTTCTATTAACGCGCAACTGGTCACCAAAGACGAGTTGACCGACCTGTCGCATTTCGATGCGCTGTTCATTCGCGAAACCACCGCGATTGACCACCACACTTACGAGCTGGCCGTGCAGGCCGAAGACGCGGGTCTGGTGGTTATGGACGACTCGCAATCGATTCTGCGTGCGTGCAACAAAGCCTTTTTACACGATGCCTTCAGCTACCAGAAAGTGCCTACGCCGCATACCCGTATACTGCATGAATACAACGAGCAGACACTGACGGATCTGGAAGCGGAATTTGGTCTACCCCTGGTGTTAAAAATGCCTGAGGGTTCGTTCAGCCGTGGCGTGTACAAAGTAAAAACCATCGATGAACTGCGCGACCGCTTAAACGAGCTGTTTCAGTTCAGTGCACTGGTACTGGTGCAGGAATTCATGTTTACCGATTACGACTGGCGCATAGGTATTTTGAATGGCCGCCCGCTGTACGCGTGCCGCTACAAAATGGCCCGCAACCATTGGCAAATTTACAACCACGGTGCCAAGACCGGAACCTCCGGCGGCTTCGATACGCTGCCCACCTTTGAAGTGCCGAAGTCGGTGTTGGATGCCGCGTTAAAGGCTGCCCGTATTGTCGGCAACGGCCTCTACGGCGTTGACATTAAAGTAAAAAACAGCAAACCCTATGTGCTTGAAGTGAACGACAACCCGAGCATCGACCACGGAGTGGAAGATGTTTATCTCGGCAAAGAACTGTACATGCAGATCATGGCTGAATTTCAACAGCGGCTGGAGGCACGGGGCCGCTCATGAGCGACACGCCAACCTTAACGATTGAACGCGCCACCGCTCATCACCTGAACGCCTTGGTTGCGCTGGAAAACCGTTGCTTTCAATCGGATCGCATTCACCGGCGCAGCTTTAAACGCTGGCTGGCGGATGAAGACGCCATATTTTTAGTGGTGACCGCCGACGAAGATCTGGCCGGTTACGGGCTGGTGTTGTGCAATCGGGGCACGAAACTCGCACGGCTGTATTCCATTGCCGTGTCACCGGATTTTCAGAAACGGGGCATTGCGCAACAACTGTTGCAAGCGCTGGAAACCAAAGCCAAACAACAGCAACGGTTGTTTATGCGATTGGAAGTGGCGCGCGCCAACACGGCGGCGTACCAACTCTATTTGAAATTGGGATATCGGGTGTTTGGTGAGTACGCCGACTACTACCAGGACCACGATGACGCCATTCGGATGCAAAAAACCATTTACACCGCCGAGCCCAATACCATGGCCAGAACATTGCCGTGGTATCAGCAAACCACCGAGTTTACCTGCGGCCCGGCAGCGTTGATGATGGCCATGAGTTATAACGCCGAACACAGTGTTCCGCAACAAACGCTGGAGCTTGCCATTTGGCGTGAAGCCAACACCGTGTTTATGACCAGTGGGCACGGCGGCACACACCCCTTCGGCCTAGCCCTGGCCGCGCATCAGCGTGGCTACAACACCGAGGTGCGGGTTAACACCGAAGATGTCCTGTTCATAGATGGTGTTCGCTCAGCCCACAAAAAAGACATCATTGCCCTGGTGCACAACACCTTCCTAAAAGAAGCTCAGGACAACGGCATCGCCATCGACTTTCAGGCTCCCACCACCGACTGGATTCGGGACTCCATGCAGCAAGGGTATACCGTTTTGGTGCTCATCAGCACCTATCGCATGGACAAGAAAAAAACACCGCACTGGGTTGCCGTGACCCACATTGATGATCGCTGCATTTACGTGCACGACCCCGATGTGTCCGACAACCAGCTTGCGGTCGATTGCCAGCACGTGCCTATCGCGCTGGAAGACTTCGACAAGATGACGGCCTTTGGCAAACAGAAACTGAGAACAGCCATTGCCATTAAACCGGCTGCGGCCAGCTAAAGTGAGGGTCTTCGGGCCCCTGTTCGCAACCTGCGTTCAGTTGGCTATACTGAAGGGCACCACTAAAAAAGTCCGTCGATCTCTGCGCCTGTGCTAGAGGCGTGCAAAACAAGGCAAACACTGAAGGGAATGACGAGTCCTTTTAAAGGTGTTTAATGATGGTTTTTGCATTGCCAGCCCGCGCTCTATGGGGACCTAAGAACGTTCTTAACTCCAGAGTCAGATGGACTTTCTAGAGGTGCCCTTAATTAACGCTTTTACCGTGGGTCTTCATGAACCAAAGAACACCGATACTGCCCTGGCTACTGGTGACACTTCCAGGCTTGTTACTATTAATTGTTTCCATCAATCTGGGCTCAAAGAATGGATGGAACCCCAACGCCGAACTGCTGGACCTGCTGGCCGAATCGGTCTTAATGGTCATACTGCTGATGTGGATTCGCACCGCGTCCATCCTGAAGCGCCAACAACGCACCTACTGGGTTTTTATACTGGGTGTATTTTGCCTGGTCTGGCTGATGATTCTGAAAATGGTGGCCGAGTTTGCCCTCGTGCAACCGCTCGGTATGCAGATTTTAGAAACGGTTTTTGCAATTGCCGGAATTACACTGCTGTCTTTCGGTGTTGCGGCCTGGGGCCGCGACTACCGGATTCTGATTGAAGAAACAGAGGAAAAGAAAAACCAGTACAAACAATTAAGCCTGACCGATGCCCTGACTCAATTACCCAACCGCGCCGCTTACAACAAACAAATACAACGCCTGACATCGCAAAAAACCGACTACATTTTGGTGCTTGCCGACCTCGACCATTTCAAGCAGATCAATGACCAACACGGTCACGACGCAGGCGATGCCGCTTTGCAGCAGGTGTCTAAAACGTTACGCGCCAGCTGCCGTGGCGACGAAGAATGTTTCCGGATTGGCGGCGAAGAATTTGCCATTTTCCTGACCCAATGCACGCTGGAACAAGCCAAAGACGTTGCCGAACGCCTTCGCTCGGCGATTGAGTCAACGCCAGTGGCATGGCAAGACAGCACCATTCAATGCACGGTTAGTATCGGGCTGTGTTTCAGCCAACAAGGGGAGAGCCCACAAACCACTTATCGCCATGCCGACGCCGCGCTCTACCAAGCCAAACAGGAAGGGCGTAACCGTGTGGTTGTTTCGTCGTAACCCGTCGAAGGATGAGCAAGGCGTGTGTTTCACGGACTGGCGAATCCTTTTTAAAAAACAAAAAATCCCCAGTCATCGGTCTGAAGAACCCGGTGGGCGGGGCTGAAATGGCTCCGGCTGCCTTCCTGCCAAATCAGTTAAACATCGTGTAGTTCTTCGATCCTCGCCCTGAACCAAAATCTACGCGGGTGAATAAGTTGCGCGTTTTTACAAACGACTGAGCAGTCGGTGTTGGTAGGATCTCTTTCGCTTTTGTCATATTAAGAAAACCTGATAAGGTCGCTTCTTCGATAAACAGACATCGATCAATAACCTCACCAATATTCTCGATTTTTAGTTCATCTATCAGCGAACTGAAATTGTAACGTTGGAAATTCTTGGAAGCCACGCGACTAACGGCCCAATCCTCCACAGCTATAATTTGCTGCCTCTCGGGCACGAGACGGCTTTCTGATATTTCCCGATTTGTTGGCTCAATAGAACAAACTTGCCGCCAACCCATGGTTTCAATTCGAGTCATCTCTCCAACAAAATAGAGCGGAACTGCTTCTTCAGTTTCTCCGACAACCGTATATATCGTTTTCAGGTTCCACCCCTCAATCATCACGCATGCTAAAGCTCGTTCGTAGATCAATCGATAAAGGCGATCAGACTCATTTTCTATATCCGGGTCATAACCCGGGTCCGTTGGTCGAATACCTTCGTTATCAAAAGCGTGACTCAGCAAACATCCTTGCCAACGTTGATCATCTTTAGAACGTGGCAGTCCCTCACAGTCTAGATATTTCTTGTACATATGCCTTCCCTGACCGGACAAATCAGGACTGTTGGTCTTATAGTCTGTAATGCGTCCTTGTCTGAGCAATTCTTCCGCAATCATAAAGGTCTGACTTGGTAAGTAGCCTAAGTGTTCATATGCAGCTTGCACAAGAGTCGCTGTTGTAAAAAGTGCAGGAGGATTAATCTTAACTCTCCCTGTAACGCTACTTAAAACCTTAACATCCGAAATGCTGAACAACGCCTTCTCTAATCGAATAGGATCATTCATCAAATCCAGCCCGTTTATTGACAAATCCCGATTCAGTTCAACCACTCTCTTATTGCCAAGCTTTAGCTTAAAGGCATCTTGATAAACGCCTTTTCTCTCCAAATAGCCTTCTCTATCTACGACTAACTTCAAAACTTCAGCATTCCTGGGCGTTATATTCAACGAGGATAGAAACTGACTGTCCGAATCGGCAGTCATTGCACTCTTTGCGTTTAAACTCGTAATACGGAGGGCATCTTTCATAAACACAACAGGCAAATCCACCCATCCAGGTGAAGTTAATTTACAACTAAATATCCGGAATCGACAACCACCAACTTTCAACGCACAAAAAATCCGGTATGTTAAAGTCTTTCGCGATTCATCGTTGACATCTTCAATGAGGACCTCATTGATTTTCTGAGATAAATCCATCAAAACACTCACCAGGTCAGCACTACTGACTTCTATAGAATCGAGTGAGGCGTGACTATGCCCATTTACTGCACTAGTAAACATGTCAAATATTTCTAATGCGGCTTTACGTATCGAGAACAAACACCAGTCGGATGCTAACAATGATGAAAGTTTCGCAGCCACTTCAGGCGAATCTACAATCAATATTTTCATCATATAATCTCGTTACCACCCTCTACAGATAAGTCTCAACCTTAGAAATTGTTTTACTTCATCAAAATACTTTCAGGATTAAGGGCGCCAGTAATTGAACATAGTCCAACTGCTTACTCGCTTTTTATAAAAAATCGTTTGGTCTAAATCCTTAATACCCAGGCCACTGCAACTGCTTGATGACTCAAAAAAATCCCAGCATAAGTGGGCAAAGGCCAGCAAGAGAGATGCCATGTAAAAAACACTTTTGTAAACCCACAATAACTTTTCTGGAACTAGGGCAACTCTGAATAATTGCTATCTACCTCAGCGGGTGAAGAAATGCGCAAAGTTCTAGGCAAGTTCTGCAGGCAATATTCAAT
>NZ_JADPQG010000011.1 GCF_015687175.1 Reinekea sp. G2M2-21
TTGCGGCAGTTGCGCGGTCTTTCTCGCGTCGACTGCCCGTGATTGTTAAGTGATTAGTATGGCTCACCAGTTTTACGAGATGCCACCCAGTCACCATTGTCTTTTACAACCCACTGAAAGTCATCTTCATCATAAACGGCTTTATCACCGTCAGGTCTAGAACCAACAACCAAAAACGAAGCTTCTCGATCAGTTTTATTCACCAATCTATGACCAATACCTTCTGCTGCTTTGAACCCTATACAATCCCCAGAGCTAAGTTGGAAGGTTTCTTCACCATAGTGGAGAACCAAGTTGCCAGACAAAACAAACACAAACTCCTCTGATTCAGTATGCCAGTGCTTTAGCCCTGAAGACCCGCCTGGCTGCACGACTTCCATATTTACACCAAAGGAATTCAATTGAAAGTGATCAGATAAACCTCTGAAAATGGAAGCTCCCATTTTATTGTGAAAAATTTCTGGAAAGGGATTGTCACTTTCACATTTAATTTCTAATGCGTTAATTGGTTCGGTCATATTCCTTCACTTAACGTTTCTGTAACTGGCGAATTTGAGCACCAGCGAAAATGAGTCCAAGGCCAGCTTGCGAAGCAAGGGTATTCTGGCCTGAAGTTCACAGGCTTGTTAGAGAGCATTCAGTATTTCCACGGCAATATCCTTTGGATTGCGATCATTTATCGGAATTACACGTGCTCCATTTATAGAATGCCACTCCTCATGGAACGGGAATAGGTGTTCCATAAAGTAAGACCAAAAGTTTCTGCTTCTCGTGTGATCTGATTTCACCCGCGATTCAATATTGGTGATACTATCGCTTAAGTAAAAAGAACGAACTCGGTTATCACCGAGAATTCGTTCAATAATCGAATTAAGTCGCATTCTGCTTTCATCGATTCGATTTAAATAATCTGGATGATGTAACAAGTAAAAGATATATTCAGTCAAACGATTATCGAAAAGAGAATATCGACTCCCTTGGTTTAGCTCTAAAATGTCACGTTCAAGAAACCGTTCTTGAGTTGTAATGAATTTTTCATATGGACTACTGAAACTCATATTTCTTAAAGGCTCAAGCACATCATTAACGTTCTCTTCTAGAACAACCCAATGATCCTCAAGACTTTTAATCTCTTTGATTATGGTGCTTTTTCCTACACCACTACAACCTAGTATCAATATCATTGCACTCTAACGTGTTTGGCACTGGCGAGGAACGAGTCCAGTGCCCGAAGTTGTTAGTTTACCATCAGAGCTGTTATCTGACACACTTCACCATCTGGTTTCAAACCATTGTCAACATAAACTTTGATTGACTTTGAAGTAGTCCATGCAACAAGTAGGATCGACATTAGATGTTCATCTGTTGCTAGCAAATCGGCAGCGTCGTTTCTGCAACCAATATCCGCCCAACCAGCACTTTGTGTGAAGTAGACGCGAGTTAAATCCTGCATGCTTGTGTTAGCAGGTCGCGATATTGAAATTGGGTGTAACCTATCTATGACGATATCTTTCGTGTATTCACCAGCCAATGAAATTGATGAAGTGAAAACTAAACTTAAAGCTAACAAATTAGATTTTAAGTTCATCTATTACTCCTTAAATGAACTAACGTCCAACATTGAGGCGAGCGACGAAGGAGCGAGTCCTTTGGCCCGCCGCGACAGCGGTTTTTGGCGGGGCAACTTGCAACTGTGTCTTGTTATGAATTAGTCGGTGAAGTAACCACGACTTTCAAGAAACTCACAGTACATATTTATTAGCACTGCATCGGCCTCACCAAAACTCTCGACACTTGCCTCTATAAATTTCAAATGCATTTGAGCCTCCACGACCCGTAATGCATTTTCCGCAACTACAAAATCTACACCTATAGCACTCTCGTTGGAAGCTGATAATTTCTCCAAGGCTCGATCAGCTGCTTCAGTGCTTACCTTAGATTCAAACCATTCACGACTTTCTTCTAATTCACCACAATATTTACTTGCCAATACCGAACTGGTAACGAAAAGCAAAAATGTGGCTATTACTAATTTCTTTATAGATTCATAACGCTTACGCCAGTGGCTAAAATGCGCAGCAAATTTTGGTCCACTGCGCGTACTTGTTATGAGATTAGTTGGCATCCCAGATCCAGTATTTCTTACCTTCTAAAGAAAAAAGATAAACGGAGATGTCCCCACCTTCGTTGTAGTGGTTAAGTTTCTTTTTAGGCAATCGATCCCATAACCATTCAATATCATCCTTCGTTTGATCTTCCTCAAGAAACGAACTTAAAAAATCATTCTTGTCGGTGAAGTCCTCAGCCGATGCAATACATTCAAAGATAGGAAATTTCCCGTTAATCATTGGCCAGCCAGTATCTTGCCAAGTAGGCAAACCCGGCGTTTTATATGTAATTGTTTCTGCTGCTGGAGAGCCGTCATCAAAGTTCATATTTGGCTCTATTTCTAATTCAATCAGTGCACCAGCCTTTAAGCATGCCGAACAAATACAATCAATGTCATTAATGCCAGGGTAGCCTCCCGCATCAAAGCAAAGTTCTATTTTGCTGCAGACTGAGCAAGGTTTTGGCTCATCAACTCTATAGGCAAACTTTTCAGGATATCTAAAGAATTCAAATTCCATGGTTACTACTCATAACGTTTCCCGCAGTGGCGAGCGACGAAGGAGCGAGTCCAAGGCCCGCCGCGTAGCGGTTTTAAGCGGGCCTGATATTGCCGGGGCTTGTTAAGCATTACCGTGGCTCGCTTTTAGTTTTAGATTGCCAAACAGATTATAAAACCATATCCCAAAGCTAGTGACAATCCAAGTTACTACGGCTGCCCCTACCGAATAAGGCAATGAGAATAAGACTGAAGCGAGTGGCCAACCAAGAAAATGTATTAGGATGCCATCACTCATATAGAAATTACCGATGCCAATTCCGTCACCAAAGTACAATGCCAGTTCGCCAGCGATCAATAAGAAGGCGAAACAACCAAAAAACCAACCGACGACAAGTACTTTAAAGTACGAAAATTTAGATAGCTGACTGAATTCTAGTTCTTCCATAGTTCCTTCCATGTCAGATGCTTAACGCGTAGCTAAGCGGCGAGCGATAGCGAGTCCACAGCCCGCCGCGTAGCGGTGTATTTTGGGCTGAATCGCTTCAGCGCCTTGTTAAGATTTTGGTACTTCTGGTAACTCTATTTTTGCACTGCGTTTTTTGCACACATTACATTCAAGAAATGTTTGAAACTTAAGGTCAAAGAAATATGAGTAGTACTTAGTAAATTTAGCTCCGCCTTTCATAAAAAAGTACACGATGATACTAACAGTAATAATAGTATCTAGAGCCTCTCCAAACAAATCTAGCCAATTACTTACACCATGTTCAACCGCCCGAAAAGCGGGGATCAAACCAACCCTTGCGGTTTCTATAACTAGACTAAGTACTCCAAAAAATAGCGCGACCAACATTGCGAAAACTAAAACGCCGCCTATAGCATCTGATGGCTTAATCCAAAACTCAAAACGCCTTTTTAACTTAAGGTCACACTCATTGCACTTCATAAAATCTTAACGTTTTTATTTTGGGGCGAGCGTTAGCGAGTCCATAGCCCGCCGCGCTAGCGGAAATAAGCGGGCTAGACCAACAATTCCTTGTTAATGCTGGTTAGCCACGAATTTACTTCTTGCCTTGTTTCGAACCTCATTTTTTGATGCTTAAATTCACTAAACAGAAGTTCATGGTGTTTAAGTGAGTTCTTATTATCGCGACTATAGTACTCGGAGCACCAAGTAACTAGCTCAGCTAAAGATGATTCCGTTTGCCCAGGCTTACTCCTTGAAAGCATACTGGTCTTACATACTTCCCACTCTATGCTAAGAATGACTAATAGGTCAGCATAAGGTGTGAATTTCTCAGCCATTCCACCAAAGACACCTTCAACTACCCAGCTATCTTGTACTTTAAACCTATCAATGTCTGCGTGGACATGCTCTGGTGGTCGTTTGATATCGAAACCGCCTGGCTCCCAAAATAGATCATCGAGTGATATATAATTACTTTCGAGTCTCCTGGCGAGGTCTTCACCTAAATAGGATTTACCGGAGCCACCATTTCCAAGTATGACAATTCTTTTCATAGCATTAACGTTTCCCGCAGTGGCGAGCGACGAAGGAGCGAGTCCAAGGCCCGCCGCGTAGCGGTTTTAAGCGGGCCTGATATTGCCGGGGCTTGTTAAGCATTACCGTGGCACGCTTTTAGTTTTAGATTGCCAAACAGATTATAAAACCATATGCCAAAGGTAGTGACAATCCAAGTTACTACAGCTGCCCCTACCGAATAAGGCAATGAGATTAAGACAGAAGCGAGTGGCCAACCAAGCAAATGCATTAGGATGCCATCACTCATATAGAAATTACCGGTGCCAATTCCGTCACCAAAGTACAATGCCAGTTCGCCAGCGATCAATAAGAAGGCGACACAACCAAAAAACCAACCGACGACAAGTACTTTAAAGTACGAAAATTTAGATAGCTGACTGAATTCTAGTTCTTCCATGGTTCCTTCCATATCAGATGCTTAACGTTTGTAGCAGTTGCGCGGTCTTTTTCGCGTCGACTGCCTACTTTTGTTACATGGCAGAATTTTCAACCCGCCAATGAAAGTTCATAACTAAGACATATTCTTTTATATGGACAAAAACCGCCGCAGTAGATTGGCTATCTGTATCGACCCGATAAAGCCATCGATTAGTTTCTGAGCCATGTTCAGCTGCTAGCGAAACGTACTCCTGAATGTGCCAACGAAACTGTTCGAGTATAAAGTATGTCTCTCTTGAATCTTCGTAATCTTTGCCTAGAAGAAAGTTGTGAAATACATATTCTTCAATTTGCTCCATTTCTATTCTAAGGTCTATTTCACTCACCTTTGGATTAGAATCATCGATGTATTCATTTATAGCTAATTTTGGATCCATTCCTTCTAAGTAAATCAAGTCAGCCCAAAAACCATGTCTATGACCTATTGCATCATTAACATGTGAGATAGCAGACAAGTAGCCATTCAGTTCTGCTACCCAATGCTCAATACCCCTTTTCGAATTTCTCAATGTACGCATATAAATGAGCTAAAGCTTATGCTCAGTAGCTATGTAACGTTGCCTTCAGCAGCGCAGGCGCGTTAGCAACTGCGTCTGCTGGATGGCCTTGTTAAGCTCCAATACCGTAAATATCATACCCAACCACCCGAAAAAGTGGCTGAAATTCAAGCGAGTTCTCATCCTCTACTTTTTTCCAAGTTTTTTCGACTTCTTCGGGGTTTAGGCCGCCCATCGTAAAGGCATTTGTCACTACGGCACCAGTATGCTCATCTTTCAAACCATTAATATCTTCAATGGGCAAATGACCTAAATATAGATTTTGCTTTACTAGTAGGCCGACTGTTAAGTCAACTTCAACGGTGTCATTGTGTCCATTGTCGATAAATACTTTCTTATCACCAAATATTGAAACTCTTTCATGCTCGCCGGGCTCGCTTGGCATAAGGCCATTATCCCATTGTGCTTGGGCTGTTTCTAAAGATGTGCCTAAAACATTACCATTTTCATCTTGTACTGGAAGGTTATAAAAATCTTGAGGCATAGTGAGTGGCTTTGGAGCTGAACAACTGATACCAAAACTCATAAAACTACTTCTAAAATCACATAGCACTGGCGCTGTTACCGTTGCATGCCACTTGTGCTTGCCCGTCGAAACAGGACGATAAAGATCTATTTGAAGTTTTTTAGCTCTTTTTAAAGCAGATTTGGTGAACCCAGCAGGGCAGACTAAAGCTCCTTTGTGTGCTCTTACATCTAGAACAAGCCCTTGAAATTCCTCAACTCCTTTTACATCAACTGGCTTTGAATAATCTTTGCAATCAATAACAATTCGCATTGTATATTGACCAATATTTTGCTCTACCAATACATCGATTTGCCTCTTCGTCTCACTATCAATACCGTCAAGCATTACATTGTGCTGTACAGACGCATCAGGGGATAGCTGCCTCTGTATCATTACGACAAGGGTCTCCAATTCTTTCCAGTCAGGAATTTCATCAGTTGTCGAATTTGTCATTCAATGTATCCATTTCGATTTTGAGCTTAACAGCTTATTCTACCGCCGCAGCGGTTTTTTATGGTTTCGGCATATGCAGATATTTTCTCTACTGCCAAAACCTCGTTTATCGCCGCTCATACTGGTCATTTCGGCAAATGTTGTCAATTCTATTTATTCGGATAAAAACCGCTGCGCTTTTTCTATTTGAATAGTGCCGCTGCTGTAAGGCCCATGCTAGAGGGGTTCACGTTTTGCCCCTGATTGCTGTCCATAGAACGACAGCTGACTTTTACCGCTGCGGCCGTACTATTTGGTTTTCACCGGAAATATGCCGATTCTTTGGTTTAGTTATGTGATCAAGTTCACGTACTTAGCTCTCAAATTCTAAGAGTATGTATGGATAACCAGTATTCGTGTAAGGAGAAGGTTACAATGGAAGCCGCTAATGCTGTCATCGATACCAGAGTGTCCATCGCCTCAAATAATGCAGATTTTTATGATCGTTTACGGTTGTTTATTCGCGCTAGGGGGCTCGCGTACGCAACTGAAAAAACTTATTTGGAGTGGATTAAGCGTTTCATAAAATTCGGTAAGTACACTTCATCCGGACAAATGCACTTGTCGGATGTAGAGGTTTTCCTTAATCATTTGGCAAACGATAAATACTGCTCGTCAAATACTCAGGCGACGGCGTTGAATGCATTAATTTTTTTGTTTAGAGAGTGCCTTAAGCAGAATACTGAAGGGTTAATGTTCAAAAACGCGCGACGCAAGCGAAAGGTTCCGGTTGTTTTATCTTGCACGGAGGCAAAGCAGGTTATGAGCCATTTGAGTGGCGTGGCGTACTTAGGTGTATTACTCATGTACGGTGCGGGGTTGCGTGTTAGTGAGGTTGTTCGATTACGTATCAAAGATATCGACTTCCAAAACAGCGCGCTTTACGTCATGGAGGCTAAGGGCGATAAATCGAGACGCACGTTACTACCAGAGTCTGCACGCGATGTACTGATTACTCAAATTAATTATGTACAGGGTTTGCTCGAGGCGGATATGGCGATTGGGAAAGCAGGTGTTTTTATGCCAGATGCCTTGGCAAGGAAATGGCCTAAGGCACAGTACGAGTTGAGGTGGCAGTATTTGCTGCCGTCAAATCGTTATTCATTTGACCCGCGTAGTAACGTAGAGCGAAGGCATCATATCTCCCCCGATCTATTGCAGAAGGCGATTAAAGCAGCGACTTTTAAAGCGGGCATCAATAAACGTGTGAGTTGCCACACTTTTCGTCATTCGTTTGCGACTGAGTTATTGCGTCAAGGTACAGACTTACGCGCTATTCAGGAAATTTTAGGTCATGAGTCCATTGAAACCACACAGATTTATACGCATGTGGTTGGTTTGCACGAACGGGGCATTGTAAGCCCGGCTGATTTGCCCGGGCGTATTGTGTAAGGTTAGCCGCAGTTCATTTGACAGACAGGGTTAACCCATGCCGCAAGAGATCGTCCACTTTGCTCTGGTCGTAGACGATTACGACGATGCCATCAACTTTTACGTGAATGTACTGGGGTTTGATCTGCTTGAAGACACCTACCAACCTGAACAAGACAAACGCTGGGTGGTGGTGGCGCCCAAGGGGTCTAAAGGCGTCAGCGTTCTGCTGGCCCGGGCGTCAAACGAAAAGCAAGCGGGCTATGTGGGAGATCAAACCGGTGGCCGTGTGTCATTTTTCCTGAATACCGATGATTTCTGGCGAGACTATCAACATTACCGCGCGCAAGGCGTTCGTTTTGTTCGCGATCCGGTACAAGCCGACTACGGCACCGTAGCTGTATTTTTAGACCTTTATGGCAACCGGTGGGACCTTTTACAGCTCAATGCCGAGCACCCCATTTATCAACGGATTCAATCCTGACTTAATATCATCGCCGTTCGGTACCTTGGCTGTGTCTTCACTCAATGCTCTTAACAGGTTGCCGTGTCGCTCTGGCGCGGCACTCTCCTGTCGATTGGTTAAAGCTATCGCAAGTATCGATATTAATAATTATTGGTAATCGTCGATCACTGCTATAACTAACATCACTTGGTTAATCTTCCAGTCGGAAACGATCGCAAGATACATAGCCAACTACTTTGTGTTGCATCGTCTCGTTGAGGCTGCGCTTGAATTAATTGGTTTGAGTGCCCAGTCGTAACCACCTCGCGAGATGTAACCACTAAACTGAATAATCCTAACCCTCAATTGGAGGATGCAATGAGCGATACACGTAACGCAAGCAACGCCAATAAATGCCCGGTTATGCATGGATCACGCACAAAAATGGGCAATGCCGGTACGGCGAATACCGACTGGTGGCCGAATCAATTGAATCTGAAAATACTGCATCAGAATCCGGCGACGATGAACCCGCTTGGAGACGATTTTAACTACGCCGAGGCGTTCAAAACGCTCGACCTGCAAGCGGTGAAAGACGATCTGACCGCCTTGATGACAGACTCTCAGGATTGGTGGCCAGCCGACTATGGGCACTACGGACCGTTTTTTATTCGCATGGCCTGGCACAGTGCCGGAACCTACCGCATGGGTGATGGTCGAGGTGGTGCCGGGAGCGGCATGCAACGTTTTGCGCCATTAAACAGCTGGCCAGATAACGGAAACCTCGACAAAGCCCGTCGCTTGTTATGGCCGATCAAACAGAAATACGGCAATAAGTTGTCCTGGGCGGACCTGATGATTCTGACCGGGAATGTAGCCCTGGAATCGATGGGGTTCAAAACTTTTGGTTTTGCCGGTGGCCGCGCTGATGTGTGGGAGCCGGAAGAAGATGTGTACTGGGGTGCCGAAGACGAATGGTTGGCAACCAGCGACAAAAAGAACAGCCGCTACAGTGGCGAGCGTGATCTCGAAAATCCGCTTGCGGCCGTTCAAATGGGTCTGATTTATGTGAACCCGGAAGGGCCGGATGGCAACCCAGACCCGAAAGCGTCGGCAAAAGATATTCGTGAAACCTTCGCCCGCATGGCGATGAATGATTACGAAACCGTTGCACTCACCGCCGGCGGTCATACCTTCGGTAAGACGCATGGTGCGGGAGATCCTGCCAATGTCGGGCCAGAGCCAGAAGCGGCACCAATTGAAGCCATGGGTTTGGGCTGGTTGAATAAAATGGGCACGGGCAAAGGTGCGGATACCATTACCAGCGGCCTGGAAGGCGCTTGGACCAGTACGCCCACACAATGGGACATGAGTTACTTCGACATTCTGTTGGGTTATGACTGGGAGCTCACCAAGAGCCCAGCCGGTGCCCAGCAATGGGTAGCAAAAGATCCGGCAGAAGAACACCGAGTGCCAGATGCGCATATCCCCGGTAAGACGCATGCGCCGATCATGTCGACAGCCGACATGGCCATGCGAGAAGACCCAGAGTATCGTAAAATTTCTGAGCACTTTCACAAAAATCCCGAGGAGTTTGCCGATGCGTTTGCCAAAGCTTGGTTTAAATTGACGCACCGGGATATGGGCCCAGTGTCCCGCTATCTGGGACCTGAAGTACCCAAAGAAACGCTCATCTGGCAAGACCCATTACCGCCAGTTGACTATGACCTGGTTACAGAGGCCGACGTGGCCAAGCTAAAAGCAAACATCGCCGCATCGGGTTTAACGGTATCTGAGTTAGTCAGCACGGCGTGGGCTTCCGCGTCTACATTCCGGGGTTCGGACATGCGCGGCGGTGCGAATGGCGCTCGCATCCGTTTGGCACCGCAAAAAGATTGGGAAGCCAACCAGCCCGAGCAATTAAGCAAAGTATTGGGCGTGTTGGAAGGCATACAAACTCAATTCAACGCGGGCAGTGGCAAGACCAAAGTCTCGTTGGCGGATTTGATTGTATTGGCTGGCGGTGTCGGTATTGAGTTAGCCGCGAAACAGTCGGGCCGTGAACTGACAGTGCCATTTACGCCAGGCCGTACCGATGCAACCGCAGAGCAAACCGATGTTGAATCATTTGAAGTGTTGCGACCCGAGGCCGATGGCTTCCGGAATTACCGACGCACCAAGTTCACCGTGTCGGATGAAGAAATGCTCGTCGACAAAGCGCAATTGTTAAAGTTAACCGTACCGGAAATGTCGGTGTTGGTGGCGGGTATGCGTGTGTTGGGTACAAACGTGGGGCATACTCAACACGGTGTGTTTACCGACAAACCGCAAACCTTAACGAATGATTTCTTTGTGAATGTGTTGGACATTAACACCTCATGGTTCGCGAAAGCGGATGAAGAAGATATCTTTGAAGGGCGGGACAGTAAAACCGGAAAAATCAAATGGACGGCCACCCGTGTTGATTTGATTTTTGGTTCCAACTCACAGTTGCGTGCGGTGGCTGAAGCCTATGCTCAAGACGATGCGAAAGACAGGTTCGTCAGTGATTTTGTAAAAGCCTGGACCAAAGTGATGAATGCGGATCGGTTTGATTTGGTGTAAACGCCCATTGCATGACTTGCTAATTTTGAATAGGGGATGATAGTTTTGTCATCCCTTTTTTTGTTAGGTTTTCGCCGTCAAGGACCGCCATTTACATCTCGTGGTCGTTTGAAAGGCGTTGAAACAACCATATGAGTCACTTTCTCGATAGATAAAACTAACCTCCAAATTCTATAAACCTAGGAATGGCGTAAATAACCGTTACTTCACCTCTGGTGAAGGCCGGATCAAGGGGATCGCCCCTTGGAAAGAAAAATCCTTCAAGAGATCTTTTGGTTAAAAATGAAACCAATGTCTTCGGAACAGGTTCGGTATTTGAAGTAAAAAAATCGCAGTGAAACTAGGTCACGCATTGATGTAAGTTACATTGATCAATCTCAAGTAAGTGCCATTCGGGCGATCCCACTGAATCCTTCGCGAGTACACGGTTGCCAGTGAAAGCCCCCTATGGTTATATGCCCTCCATTGAAAAAACACGATAGGGAGTGTGCCGTTGTTTTACCGCCGCAAGAACTACATTGTTAAAAACCATTTTGTGGAAGACTTTAATCATCTGTTCAATAACATCAATCTTCCCAATCAATTAAAACACGGTACCCGGTTTGTTGGCCGTTGGATGATGCCGCTGGAAAATGACGAAACGGAGATATTCGCCATCTGGGAATACGATTCCAAAGAAGATTACCAGCGCATCGAAAAGAATGTGCGCAGCGATGAGGCGCATGTCGCGCGTATCAATCAATGGTTTGAAGAACGCGGTGGTCGTGCGCATTTGGGGAAAACAGCGTTTGTGGTTATTCGCGATGAAGAAATTTTCAACACAGTTCCGGCATGATGAATCTGACATTAAGGCCAATCGATAAATCTAACTGGCAAGAAATTGCGCTGTTAAAAACTGGTGTCCTGAGTCTGAAGTTCGTATCGTTTCAGAGCTCATGGGAAGCGCTAGTACAAGGCGCTCTTCGTAGAGAATATCGAGATCTTTTCAAGAAGAGCAACGCCGTAATAGTGTTTTCCATGGGCTCCCTTCGGGCGCGTCATTCAAGCTCTCTAGCGTCGTTTTGTCTCTTGTTAATGGAATAACCATTGACTGCGAGACACGCCTAGCTATAGATCTTGAATGGCACGCTGAATTCATGCGAACTTCTGACTCAGGACACTGACGATGCGCAGAAGGATTTCCTGTTTGACAATAGCTATTCCATCGCTGAATCATTTTATTGCCCGAGTTCATCGATCCAAGGTATTTATTCTGCAAACGTAGCGGTTGGCTTTTTGATGGTTGAGTCGTTGGAAGAGCAGGGGAAACCCAATGAAGTCGAAATTTTGCGGTTCATGATTGGGGCGGATTATCAGAACAAAGGTTATGGCAAGCGCGCATTCTCGCTGGCGCTTCAGCACATTGCTATTCACATGCGGCCCGAGTCCATTCACATTTGCGTCACTCCGGAAAATGTTGTGGCGCATCGGTTGTACGTCGGTTTTGGATTCAAAGACAATGGTGTCGATGAGTTCGGGCAAATCAACCTCATTTTGCAGACGAATATCGACCCTCAGTAAACAACGACCACCGCCTCCAGTCCGCCTCCAATCACCCGGAAAACCCCTTAAATGCTTATTAGACTGACCTGCGCTTTGATAGAGGCGGGCTGCGTTTACTTGCCTTCTTGGTTTTGTGGATATATGCTTCGTATATGATTCATATATAGAGTGTATATTAGGAAACATTATGGGTATAGTAAAAATCAGTGATGATTTGCACGAAGAAATCCGCAAAGCCAGTTCGGTCATGGTCCGCTCCATTAATGCACAGGCAGAATACTGGATTCGTATGGGCATGTTGGCCGAAGCGAACCCCGGGTTGACGTTTTCGCAGCTTATCAACGAGCAGATGAAGCAGGCCGATGTGCAGATAAAAGAGGTGGTCAGTGGCTAGGGTTATTCTGAAAAACGCTGACGAAATGGAGCTGATGCGCCAATCGGGAAAGCTGCTGGCCTCTGTATTTGATTATCTGGACCCTCTGGTGAAAGCCGGCGTCAGCACCATGCAGATCAACAATTGGGTGGAGCGTTATATTGTCGATCATCTGAATGCCCGACCCGCCAGTAAGGGTCAGTATGGTTATGAATACGTGTTGAATACCTCGGTGAATCACGTGGTGTGCCACGGTATTCCGTCTGAGGCACAAACCTTGAAATCCGGCGATATCGTGAACGTGGATATAACGTTGGAGAAGAACGGCTTTATTGCTGACTCCAGCAAAATGTACATGGTAGGCGTGGTGCACCCTAACGCCAAGCGGCTGGTGGAGCAAACCTATCTGGCCATGTGGCAGGGCATTAACGTAGTTAAGCCGGGCGCTACTCTGGGCGATGTTGGCTATGCCATTCAAAGTTTCGCGGCCAAGCAGGGTTACACCGTTGTGCAGGAGTATTGTGGTCATGGTATTGGCCGCAATATGCATGAAGAACCCAACGTGTTGCATGTGGGTCAGCGAGGGCAGGGGTTGGTTCTACGCGAAGGGATGACCTTCACCATCGAACCGATGATTAATCAGGGTAAAGCCAAGGTGAAGGTGAAAAAGGACGGGTGGACAGTGGTCACCAGCGATAAAAAACTGTCTGCCCAATGGGAACATACCATAGCTGTGACAGCGACCGGTTATGAGGTGCTCACCCTACGGGAAAACGAGCGCATCTCTAGTCCAGCATAGGCAGTGGTTTGCGTTTTTTTGCATGGCGCGGACACTAGGTGTTATTGCGCTCGTTGCGTTAAAAACACACGCAACTTCGGGGTATCCTCATTGAATTATCGAATCCCTTCGGCGAGTTTTTCGCTCGCCATGGCATCGTCGTTCATTTGCCAGCGGAAGTTGGCTTCGATTCGATTTTAACGACTTCACCTCCGGTGAAGGCCGGATCAAGGGGATCTCCCCTTGGAAAGAAAAATCCTCCAAGAAATCTTTTGGTTAAAACGGAACCATAGTTTTCGAAACAGATTTAACACTTGAAGTAAAAAACTCTGCGAAACCAAGTCACACATTGATGAAAATTCCATTGCACAAGCTTAAGGCAACTCTGATTAATTCGAATCACCTCAGTCCTATCAGATCGAAGGATGAGCGAGGCGTGTGTTGCAGGGAATGGCGAGTCCTTTTCAAAACACACAACAAAGCTCAATCATCGATCTGAAGGACCCGGAGGGCGTGGCTGAAATGGCAAATTTCGTTGTTAAGTCCTTTGCCAAGATAATGAATATTGCCTGCAGAACTTGCCTCGAATTTTGCGCATTTCTTCACCCGCTGAGGTAGAGAGCAATTATTCAGAGGTGCCTTAAGTAAGTACCATTCGGATCGCCCCTTGGAAAGAAAATTTTAAAAATTTCTTTCGTTAAGATGCAATCCCGAGTCATCAGATCATTTTGATCCACAAGCTAATAGCATTCATAACGTCGCTGAAGGCGCTAGTTATGTTCACAGTGTCCTCACAAGACACTGGCATTTTTCTGTATTAAATGCGGCCAAAAATTGTTACTTCCATCGCCCAGTTTTGTCTGAGACTGAATGAGGCAGGTGTTGCCAAGGCTCTCACTGACGCCCTGACTCTACATATTCAAACCCCGGTGGCTCGTGCATCAGGAAATTCTGGTGTGATATGTTCCACGCATAAGCACCGGCCAACGAGAACACAACATAGTCACCGATGGCGATTTTCTCGATGCATTGCTGCTTGGCGAATACATCTTTCGGAGTGCACAGTTGCCCCACCATGGTCACATTTTCGCCTTCGATTTCACTTTCTCGCTGACGATTCCTGCCCGCGATCACTGTAAACGGATGGTTGTGGTTTTGCGCCGCAGGTGTGCGGAAGTGGTGCGTTCCACCCCGGCAGATCGCAAAGTATTCGCCAAAGTTTTGTTTGATATCGATGACTTCAGCCGCGTAGTAGCCACAGGTTGCGGTAATATAACGACCGCTCTCAAATCGCAGTGTGTGCGCGGTGAAGTCTTCCTCGTTGATGAGATCACGCAGTTTTTGGCAAAAGGTCTCCCAATGAAAATGTGCAGCGGTGGGGCTGTAATCAATACCGAAACCACCCCCGACATTCAGGTGATTCACCTCAAGCTGGTAGGTGTCCATCCACGCTTTGTAGCGTTGTATGCACACCCGAATAAGTTGGATGTGCTTGTCGGCATCGCATTGATGCGACATCAGATGAAAATGAAAACCGCGTAATGTTAAATTTCTGCAATCACTCAGAACCTGCATCGCTTCGGGTAGGTGTTGCTCATCCAAACCAAATGGGGTTGGCCGTCCGGCCATGGCTAAACGGGTTAATGGCGTATCGTCCAGTGCAATGTTCATGCGCAGTAAAATGTCCTGATGATGCCCGGATTGCGCCGCCAACGCCTGTAGCTGTTTCAACTCGTGCAAACTTTCAACATGAATCAGTTCGACCGAATGATCCAGTGCGCTCTGCAGCTCGTGCCGTAGCTTGCCGGGACCGCCAAAAATAACCGGTACGTTTGGCAGGGTGCTGGTAACGTGGTCCAGCTCGCCACCGGAGGCGACTTCAAATCCATCTACGACATCAGCCAGTGCTGCCAGGATCTTGCGATCCGGGTTGGCTTTGGTGGCGTAGAAAAGCTCACAGTTTGCTGGTAACTGCGCTTTGATGGCACGAACGCGAGCGCGTAAATGCGAGAGGTCGTAAATGTAGGTGCACAATGGCAGCGGCTGGTTGCGTTCTGCCAGCTGCGCCACCGTTTGATGAATCAGTTGCATGGCGCCGCCTCTATCGTCGTCGTTGTTCTTCGCATTGGGTGCTGCAGGTAGACATAACTGGATTGTCGATCCGCCTTTTGAAACAGCCGCGTACGGAAATTCGTTTTACACGGGATAGGACCGCCCACTAACAGTGCCTCTATTTCCGGTTGCACACCGTAATTCGATTGGAAGGTGTCCAGTTGCTCGGACACGATCTGCCACATATCTTTTTCAATGTGACTGTGCCCGTGGGAAAGCGCGTAAATCGCTTCGCTCAGATTGTTGATAAACAGGCAATAGGCCAGTCTCTGCCAGCCCTGTTCACGGCTATAAGTCACAGACGCCTGTTCACGTTCCGATAATTGAGTCAGTTTCTCAGCAGGCCATTGGTCGGCAACCAGTTTGGTGCCTTCCAAATCGCGGTAGAACACTTTCACTGGTGTATCCGCCGCTTGCGCGACAACGATATTTTGCAGATGCGGTTCAAAGATCACCCCGAGTTTGAAAAAGTAGTAGAGCGAGGGTTGCATCATTAACTGCGCGTATCGGCGGAACCAATCGAGGGCCAGCGTTTGGTGGGATCGATGGCGTTGGCTCGCTATTGTTTTCAGTTGGTTTAGTAACGCAACATTGCCGTATTCATCTTCAGAAAACAGCGCGGCGGCCATGTTATGTGCATGGGTGGAAGTCTCGTGCAGAAACGTGTTTTCCCGGAAAATGAGCCCAAACACTTCCGTTAAGTGTTCGGCATTGCCTATACCACTTTCCTGTTCCAGGCTCTTAAGGTCCAGTGAAAGCATCCCGCTTTCTCGCATTAGCAGGAAGTCGTCAAAGGGATGTTTCAACTCACTGAGCAGTCTGGTGAGGTTGACAGCGCTGTCCAGTTCATACCATGAATTTTTGCGCAAACAGTTGGTTAGCCGAATGTGCAACGAACTCTTAATGAAAAAAGGCGCATCAGGCTGGTATAGCGTGCGTACGCTGGAGGTTGGGAAAAACGCTGGTCCTTGTTCGCCCAATTGCTTGACGATGCCTTCGCGTTCCGCGAGCACAAAGAGAGGGTCTTGGGCGAAGGTTTTTAATTGCCATGGATGACACGGCAGAATGTCATAGTCAGAATTGTCCGGCCAGTTAATCAGGCTTTGGCAAAAAGTCCGCACATTGGTCGCAGGCAGCTCATTCCATTTCAAATAACCCTTTTTAACCGCCAAATAGTGTAATGGAAAACGGGCCTTTGCCTCTGGGGAATAACGGATTAGGTCTTCCTGTGTTAATCCTGTGCGACTTTTGGGTGTTGGATGCCAATTGTGCCCCCAGATCAGGCTTTGCTCACTGGCTATAAATGGGTTCGGCATAGCGCTTGACTCTCGATTGTCGAGTGCAACCAGAAAGCGATGCGTATTGGTAACGCTGTTTAGTATTTGTGTGAGCAATTCCAGATTGAAAGGTCGATCAAACTGTGCTGCCAATTCCGTGAGTAATGTTTTGGCGAGTGACTGAATATTCAACCGCTGCCATTCACTGCCTGGCTTCTTTAGATACGGCGCAGACAACATCCGGGACTGACCCATAGCAAAAGGTTGGCTGCATCGGTACACAATATCCATTTGAGTACAGGGCAGTGGAAGCTTAATCAAGTGGCCACTCACATGTCGTAATGCCATGGGTAATCGCGCGGTTAGTGACTCAGCCGGTTTCATCGTGGTTGACTCATCGAGCGCGAACTCCCGCAGATAAACGTTCAGAAGAATCTGCATGTGCCGACGTGCGCTGAGTTCTTGTCGGAATTGTTGTCGAAAGTTTGTTTGTATGACCGTTTGCATGAACAAAATCCTTTAGGTTAATAATGAATTATCGAGTCGACGTTACTTGGTTTGTGCGGGGCTGGTGGTTCGTTGAAACATCGGTATGCGATAGAACTGGCAGTAGAGAACCATCAGCCAAGCGAGCACTAACATGGCATTGCTGAGCGTGAAAAAACTGTGCAAACCCAGTCGCTGAGCCACCACACCCGATGCCATCCCTGCTGCTACCGCGCTCCATTTCCCGATGGCATCGAACCAACCGAACTGACGGCCGGAATTACCCGCGTGAGTCAATGCACTGATCAACTTGTGAATACCGAGCAGCCCAAGAAATAAGGCCGCACCTGTGAGCAAGCGCCAGAAAATGAGGCCATCGCTTGTGGTCATGATGGCTTGTTGCCAGTTGGCGATGATAAAAAGAACGATGGCGATATGACAAAGCCTGAGACCATCAGCTCGGTTCAGTGCCGGAATAGGCAGGAGCATGAGCAGCAGATAACACAGGTGCGGTAGACTGAACAGAAACCCAACGGTTTGCGCAGGTAATGCTTGCAGCGATTGCACCCAGGGCAAAAAGTAGGGGAATGTGACCGTGGTAGCAAAGTAAAAGCAAAACTGAATAACCGATACCTGCGTTCTGGACGCTTGGATAATCGCCAGCGATTGACCTTTGCGCACATCGGTCACGGGCGTCGCTTCGGATAACTGCTTCGGCAGCCTGAACGTAATAACCGCCGCTAGCAGCGGTAACAAACTCAGATACAGAAATAGCTGTCTTGGGTGAGTGATGTCGATAAACGAACCAATAACAATGGGCGCCAACAGCAACGAAAGGCGCGCCGACACCTGCATCCAGTTTTGCGTTTTGGTCAATTCCGATGGCCGAACCAAGCACGCTAAATACGCGTTTGACGCCGCAAACGTACCGCCGAATAAACCCTGAAGCACTAGACCCAGTGTAAATTCATAGAGGTTCGTCGCCAGTCCGGTCACCAGAAAAGCAAACACCAACCCGATTTGCGCGCGCAGCAGGGAGAGACGTTTGCCATAACGGTCGGCCATGTGGCCCCAAAACGGAGCCGACACGGCCATGCAGATCAATGGCAGGCTGTAGTAGAAACCAATCCAGTTCAGGTCTTTCGGAGCAAGAAATTCTGCCAGCAAAGTTGGATAGAAAACCGGCATACCCAGTGCGGTGAAAGACGCCAGAAAATGACACAACAACACGGTCAGGATCAGTTTGTTTGTGCTTGTTGTCTGTTCAGCCATGACCGGTATCCTTGGGTTGACGAAGCCATGGGTTCGGCGCTGACATGCCGTAATATTTATTAATGTCCGCCGCACCGCTATCTTGTTTGCTCAACAGGCTGCCGGACAAAAGCAAATATTTAACCGGGTGGAATTTTGCTTGAAACAAAGCATCGTCAGCCGGCTGCGTATGGATACCGTTTTGCGCCAGCAGGGCGAGTTGCTGCTTAATGGCCACTGCAAGCGTATCGAACCATACCTGTTCGTTCAGTAGACCTGCGTCTGCCAGCCCTGAAATAATGGCCGTCAGATTTAACTGCAGGGTAATGGTCATGAACATGTGCATCAGTTCGTCGGCACTGCCTACGAACAGTCGTGGGTCTTCAAATCGCTCAATCAACGTCGTTAATTCTGGTGTGACAGCTTCCAATTGAGGACGAAAGATGCGGCCAGAATCGTTATCCCGAAACATCAGACCCAGCGGCTGTCCCGGTTTAAAAACCAGCATAGAATTTTGCTGGTTCGATTCCAGTGCAACACCATATTTCAACCACAGAGTTAAATGGGTTCTCAACTGTAGATCAATGTATTCCGTTAACAGTTTATCGAGATCGCCACCGTAATAGTTCGCTGCGAGCGCCTCAATAACCAGCGTGCCTTTGTCATCACTCGCAAGCAACGATGCGACACTGGCAATATGTGCGCTTTCGGGAACCGGCGGATATTCGCGGATGATCCAGCTCAGGTCACTGCGCTGCAACACATGCCCCCCCAGTTGTTCGTTGCAATGTCGAAAGCGTCCTTTCAGCAGTGGCTCATGTGCTTCCAATGACTGCAGTAAGGTTTGAAATACAAACCCATCCACCTGTGTTTTCGGGTCAATCAATCTTAAATTACGATGCCCCAAACTGCGCATCAACAGCGGCAACTTGATATGAATGTGTGGATGGTCGACCAGCCGGACTGTTCGCACGGACAACGTCGCCCGTACCGACAAAGCACGTTTGGGCGCGATCAGAATTTCTTCTGCGAGTGGGTATTGCTTTTTAAGTTGATTGGTAACGTCCTTGAGCAATGTGTTGAGATGTTTTTCAGCCGTCATAGGGTGTATCGGCACCAAACGGTACCGATGACGAGCCTGCTCGGGTAAACCAACCTGTTCAAACGTTGGCGTAAACGGACAACTGTCTCCCGAGACAGCTTCGCGAGGCACCGCCAACCATGCCAGTTCAAATGTATTCATGGCTTCCGGTGCATAGGCGTCCAGGTCGCAAAGAGTTAACCCCGACTTTGCTCTCGCAGTAGGGTAAAAAGGATGGTCTCGATGCGCCGCTAGTTGCTCAATGGATTGTGAACCCAGCCAGCCAGGTTTCAGTTCACTTAAGTTAGGTCGGTTGATCTTTCTTGCCCAACGCAGATGGTCGATCGCACATTGATACTCCTGAACGTAACTTAAAAAGTAGTCTCTCTGATCGGGTTGCAGCGTATCGGAGAGACAACCAAGCCACTGTTGAGCCGATTGACTTAACTGCCAGTTGTTACTTTCCTGCAGAATCCACATGGGCAATGCTACTTTCCAACACTGCATATACAACGCAGGTTGCACGGGTAGCCAGACAACCACATTGATGCGCAGTGGAATTTGCAACCAAAGTGGCTGCAGGGCAAAATTCTCGTGCAGTGCCAACAGGGCTGACGGCACCTCGTCGGAATTTACCAAAACCGCACGTTGCGCCAGGTGACAGACGTTTTCTCGTAGGCAGCAGTCCAACAGTCGCTGCAACATATACAGTTCAGCTTGGTCTGGCGTAGTTGAGGGCGTTTGGGTCATAACGATTGGCTGATTTGCATTCATGCTTGAATCTCCCATTGCCAGCTTTCCGCACGTTCGTTAACCGTTTTAAGCAGTGAATCTCGGTTTTCACCCACCGCACTGAGAACCGCGAGGTAGTCACGGTTAGAATTCTCTAACTGATGCCGGGTGCCGGTAGTCTTGAGGTTTTCAAGTTTTAAATAACAGGGGGCATTTTCGACAAAGTCACTTGGCTGACGGGTCAGCAAGCCACTTTTCTCAGCGACAAAAAATCGCGTTAAGGCACAGCCGGTGATTTCCGCTAGGCTGGTCAGTGGTTCGTTCAGGTATCGTCGGAGAATTTCTTCAAACCAATTGAATGGCGCCATTTTATCGAGCAGGAATTCACAACCGTCACCGATACTACGGTAGTTAATTTCGACCAACCTTGGCCCTTGTTCCGTTAACACAAATTCACTGTGGCAAGCACCGAAACCGACGCCAAACGCCTTTACCTGCTCGAAAGCTTCCTGCAAGTGCGCGCAGTTCTTATCGTTGTTCCAGATGCATTCCAATTCTATAAAGTATGGCGGTTGGGACAGCGCCGTATCGAAGCCGCCCAGTGCAAATAGGTTTTCTCCGTCGCCCAGCGTTTCCAGGGTGAATAGGGGACCAGGCATATATTCTTCGAGCAGTAGCATTTGACCAGGATGTTGATGCCAAAAGGTCTGACAAAAATCACTGAGTTCTTCAAGCTGGTAGCACAACTTAACGTGCATGCTGGCGACACCTTCCTGCGGTTTAACAACGCAGGGAAACGCGACGGTAGCTTCATCCAGTTCCTCAATGGTAGAGAGGCTGGCATGCCAAATGGTCGGGAGCCCAGCCTCCAGCATTCTTTCACGCGTAGCGGCTTTGTTTTTAGCTTGATAGCAAACGCGCCAGTCCTTTCCCGGCAGTTGAAAGTAATGGGCGATCTGTGATGTCTGTGTCTGCAGGTGATCACTGTTGGAAAAAACACCATCCGGTTTTATTTTTTTTCGGATCAGTAATTCCAACACACTGAGACTGTTGAAAACATCGCAATCGTGAATTTCATCGGGTAAATCAGACGCCAGATGGTCGCTGTAATAAGCTTGATGCTCCATAGCATGGTCGGTAAGTACGACAACCCGGCACCCCAGTTTTTTGGCCGCAGGAATAAAACCTTGCGTTACGGCGTTGTGAACAACATGGGTTAAAAGAACGAGTGTTTTTGCCGTCATGATGACATTCCTTTATAGGTATTGGGTGTGTTTATGATTAAATGCAAATGAGAATCATTATCATATCAGTCAGCGAGGGGTTGATAAAGAGGTTTAACTAGAAGAATGTGTCGAGAATTATTTTTTTAGAGCGACGTCTCTTTTTAAAAATAATTCAATTTGAACTTAAAACGAATGCGACAAAAAATGAGTCGAATAATTTTTTGTTAATCGAACTTTTTAAATGTGATTTTTGCAAGAAGTTGGGATTACAACTTTATTGTTTCATCGCGTATGTGTCGGATCATTTTCGTGACCGCCATCCAGTAAGACGTAAATTGCTTCCCGTGGTCGTTTGAAGGGCGGGAGAACACTATGAGCCATCTTCTCGGCAACGAATAAGAAACTATGAACTCTATTTAGCTCGGTCAGGTGTAAATAACCCAACCGTCGTATCCGTTTTATCTGACATGACTGACACGTCGCAACGGATTCAAGGGCATGGATGCCCTTCTAAGCGCCGCGCGTGTTGGGATGCACGCTCAAGCGACCGTTCGAAGAAAGTGTCCGGCATGGCAGATAACCAAAGCGGGCGACATAAGGCGGGTAAAATCGAGTAAAAAGCGAAGCCCCAATGGGCTTCGATTCGATTTTAACGACTTCACCTCCGGTGAAGACCGGATCAAGGGGATCTCCCCTTGGAAAGAAAAATCTTCCAAAAAGATCTATAAACGAATCGTCAGTATTGAGCGGTTCTTCACAACAAGGGACACACGGTTAAATCAAGTCGCTGGTTCTCGCGAAACTAAAATTAACCGGCTAAGCGACACCCAAGAAAACACAAATCAGCGAATACCCGAGACACTCATCCTTCGCAAAGTTTCACGACGCATTTTTCGTTACCTAAAACGTTAGTGAGTGGCAATACACATAGGTGTACCGGCGATCGGGTCACTGAAAATCTTGGCGTTCAACTCGAATACGTCTTGGAGTAACGCTTCGCTCATCACCTGCTCCGGGGTGCCTGTGGCCACAACACGGCCTTGCTTCAATACGACCAGCATATCGGCGTAGCGACACGCTTGGTTTAGGTCGTGCAAAACAACAATAATGCTTTTGCCATTTTTATTCAGCAGCTGCAAATGGTTCATTAATTCAACCTGATGGGCCATGTCTAAATAGGTCGTGGGTTCGTCCAATAACAGCGTGTTGGTTTGTTGCGCCAGCGCCATGGCAATCCAAACGCGTTGGCGTTGACCACCAGAGAGTTGTATCAGGCTGTTTTCTGCCAGGTCTTCAACGCCCATCAACATCATCGATCGTTGTATCAGTTTCTTATCTTCCGCAGAGAGATGCCCAAAAGCATTCAGGTAAGGTGCGCGACCGTAAGCGACCAAATCTCTGACGGATATTCCATCCGGCGTGATAGGCGTCTGTGTTAACAAGGCGAGTTTGCGAGCCACGTCTTTGGCTGACATTGAGTGTATGGATTGCCCCTCCAGAAAAATCTGGCCATCACGCGGCGCTAACAGACGCGCAATACTTTTCAGTAGTGTCGACTTGCCACAACCGTTGGGTCCAACCAGGGCGATGAGTTTTCCTTCTGGCAGACTCAGGTTCAGTTTATCCAAAATGAGCGTTGTTCTGTAGGAAACGCTTAAATCCGTTACGTTAACGTGCATCAGAAAGTTACCAATGTTTGTAGCGGGTAATAAGGAAAATAAAATAGGGCGCGCCGATCATGGCAACAAATATACCAGCTGGGAATTCCAAAGGTGGTGCAATGGCACGAGCAAAAATATCCGCTGCCAGTAAAATAATGGCACCCAGTAACATCGCGATAATAATAACCGGAAAGTGACGGCCCCCCATCAAAAAACGGGCGATATGCGGTGCCACTAAACCCACAAAGGCGATAGCGCCGCATACGCTCACGCTGACACTGGCCAGCGCAATCGCCATTAACAACGTGACAACTTGTAGGTGCGTCACCTTCAGCCCTAAGCTGGCGGCTTTCTCCTGGCCCAGGCTCAAAACGTCCAGCCGGTAGCAAAGGTAAATGGCGCCGGGAACCAATACCATCAGCCAAGGCAAAATCAACGGCAAGTGGCTCCAGTTTCTTCCCCAAACACTGCCCGTCATCCACAGCATCGCACCGTTAATTTCCAGTGGGTATTTACTAAGGAGATAGTCAACAATTGCCGAGAACAACGCTCCTAGCGCCAAACCAATGAGTGCGAGATGGCTGGGCTCCGCTAAACGTTTCGTGGTTAACAACAGCAAGAGTCCGGCAGCTGAGAACCCACCGATTAATGCGGCGAAGGGTATCCAGTGTACGTTTGCATCTGGCCAATAAATAAGCAAACCCACCACCGCGAGTGCAGCGGCAGAAGTTACGCCGAGAATGTCGGGCGAAGCTAAAGGGTTACGCACGACCGATTGCACCATACAGCCAGAAAGGGCAAGGGACATACCCACTAACGTGGCAATGATCATCCGTGGCAGGCGATGATTCCAGAGTACAAAATGTTCCGTTAACGTGCCTTGCTGCCAAACCGACCAAATATCCGATAACGACAGAACGACGGCGCCTTGTGTGAGTGAAAGCGAAACCAACAACGCCCACATTAAGAGCAAAAAAATGCTGACAGACATTAATCGCATCGGTCAACGCCCTCGGGTTTTCAGACTAGCGAGATAAAAAAAGAACGGCGCGCCGAGCAAAGCGGTGACAATGCCGATAGGCGTATCGATTGGAAAATTAATCGCCCGCGCGAGAATATCGGAATACACCAATAGGATGGCACCTAAAAGCGCACTAAATGGAATCAGTATCCGATGGTCATGCCCGACGATTCGCCGCCCGATGTGCGGTACCATTAAACCCACGAATCCAATCGGTCCTGCAATGCTGACGCTGGCCCCGGTTAACAGCGTAATGGCCAAGCCACTGAGTAAGCGCAAGGGTGTTAACGAGCCGCCGAGTGACTGCATGCGCTCTTCGCCCAGGCTTAACAGATTTAACGGGTGGCTGATGAACACGGCGATGACAAGACCAAGTAAGATCGGTGGAATGGCCATCCAGATATCCGGAAAGGTAGCATTGGATATATTGCCTATTAACCAGTAATACACGCCAAAGGCATGGTCGTCTGCGAATATGACCAACCCCCGAACCACTGAAACCAACAAAAAATTCATGGCAACACCGGCCAACACCATGCGGATCGGGTTCATTCTGGACAGGTGTAAGCCCGCAAGAAAAAACATGATCAAACCCGTAATTAATGCGCCAAGAAAACACACGACACTCACGGGTATGACACTCAGTAAAGGGATGAATCCGGTGGCAGACAGCGTAAACGCCAAGGCCGCACCGTAGCCAATACCAAAAAGGGAAGGGGAGGCTAATGGGTTGCGGGTTAAGCCCTGCATTAGCACACCCGCAACCGCTAAGCCTGCGCCTGCGGTCATGGCCGTGAGCAAGCGTGGCAATCGCAACGTTCGAATCACCTGTTGCGAAAGCTGGTTGTTGTCGAAGTGAACCAACGCCTGCCACGCGTCACTGAGCGACAGCGAGAAACTGGAAAAACTGACCAGATTAAACACCGCGCCTACAAACAATAAGCACAACAGAATACCAAAGCGAGTGGCGATGGTTGCGGCGGTTATCGACCCGTTGGAACGAGTCGACTGGTCGTCGACACTCGTCCCGTAACTGCGCTCAGCGGAATGCGTTGTCATGGTTTATTGATGAGTTCAACCAGTTCTTCTGCCATGAGTTCTGCGGCGATCATGCCTCGGTTCAAAGACCAAAGACGTGGGTCCGCTTCGTAGAACCGGTCGCTTTTTGTAGCACTCATCAATGACCATAAAGGGTTAGTTTTCCAGGTATCGACAATGGTTGTTTCGCCATATTCACCTAACAAGAAAACATCGGGATTGGCATTCAGCAGCTGCTCTAGCGTAGTGGCGATATAAGCTGTTTCTCTTTCTTCCGCGGTCGCTACTCGCAAACCTAAACGTTCCATAACACTACCCGCATAGGATTTCGGACCGTGCATCCATAACCCGCGCTCGTTAGCGACGGCAAACTGAAAACGGAAGTTGCTGGAAATCTGCTCGGCCAGTGTATCCATACGCTGGTGGTGTTCCTCTAAACGGGCTTTCACGGCGGTTTCCTGACCCATGATTGTGCCGATTTTCACGAACGTGTCGAGATTGTCCTGGTATGTTTCACCGCGGCTTTTTAACACAACCGTCGGCGCGATTCTTTTCAAATCTTCATAGATGCTGGCATTGCGATCCGGGTCGGCAATGATCAAGTCCGGCTTTAACGACGCGATCACTTCCAGGCTGGGTTGATACCGGTTGCCAACAGAGGTCCACGGGTTCACTTTACTGGAAATAGCGTCGATTAGGTTATTGGCGTCGCCGTCGTCAGCCACACCCACCGGTGAAACACCAATGTTGGCGAGCGCGTCGACGAAGGAGAATTCCAAAACCACAACGCGATCGGGTACAGAATCTATAGTGAACACGCCCATTTCATCGTTAACGGAGGTGCTTGCCAGAGTTAACGTGCTGATGAAAAAGGAAGCAACGAAAAGGAAGAGCTTTTGTGTCATGTTTATGTCCAAGTGAGAATTTGATACGCATGTTAATGATAATCATTATCAATTACAACAAAAATCAGTTCAGTCGGGTGTTTCGCGAAACAGGCAATCAATGATCTTTGCGATGCAATAAGGCTGCATAGTTAGTCATTACAACCCAGCCCAGCTTCAGATCGTGCGAGGCTGAGGCGAATTGCGCGAATGGGTCTCTTGCCAATGGAATAACCATTGACTGCTAGACACGCCTAGCTATAGAACTTGAATGGCACGCTGAATACTTGCGAACTTCTAACTCAGGACACTAGCCCAAGCTATGTCCCTTCGAAAATCTTCTTTATACTGCGCAGCAAATTTATCTGCGTTTTATGGGCCGGGCGCCCTAAACAGAGCCACAGTGAAAGGATCTTCGTTGAAAACTTCCGATACCGAACAGATTCGACTGGCCAACCGAAAACTGGTGGTCGATTACCTGCGGGTGCACGGCCCGGTGGCTCGTGTGGATATGGGCCCAGTTCTTAAACTGAGCCCGGCAACGGTTACGTCCATTACCTCAGATCTGCAGAAAGAAGGCCTGTTGGTGGAGGTTCCCGCGCCAAGTGACAACGTCGTCAGTCGCGGTCGCCCACGGGTGCTGATCGATCTGGCGGTCGATACTCAATTCGTCATCGGGGTCAAACTCTCCATTAATGAAATCCGGTTAATGCTCGGCAATCAAAAGGGCAGCATTGTTAAAACGGAAGTGATCGAGCTGCAAACATTGGCGCTCAGTCGGGAAGGGCTGACCGAAGCATTGTGCAGCGCATTGCGCATGTTTATTGCGAAACTGCCGGTGAGCCAAAAGCCAAAAGCCGTTGGCTTAGCCGTACAGGGTGTGGTGAACGGTCATCAGGGTGAAGTGGTTTGGAGCCCGGCGCTGGCCGATAAACACATTGAGCTGAAAGCGCCCATGCAGCACGAGTTGAATGTACCGGTTCTGGTCGCTAACGACGCCAACTGTTTGGCCATGGCAGTAAGGCAGCAACCGAAGTACCAACAGCTCACCGACTTTGCTGTGGTCATGTTGGGGTACGGCGTGGGTATGGGCATGGTGGTGCGCGGTGAGCTCTATGCCGGTCATCATGGTGCTGCTGCTGAATTTGGCCACACCAAATACAGCCCTGACGGCGCACAGTGCCTGTGCGGCAAACGCGGCTGCATTGAAGCCTATGTCGGCGATTACGCCTTGTACCGAGACGCGGCTGCGGTGGTTCGTCTGCCGCAGGACGATCATCTGCACCCCAACGAAGACCGTATGATGGAACTGGTCGAGTTGGCGGACAGAAACGATGCCGCCGTACTCGACCTGTTTGAACGAGCAGGCCGGGTGCTGGGTTATGGTGTCGCGAATTACATTGCGCTGATGAGCCCTGAAACCATCGTTTTTTCAGGGCCAGGTATCCGCGCTTACCGGCATTTGGAGGCGGGCATACGGCAAGGGCTGAGCAGCGCGCTGGTCTCTGAGCTTATCTGCGAAACGTCCTTAGAAGCGGTGCCCTGGGACGATGATATGACCGGCCTCGGCGTCATCGCACTGGCGTTACAAGAGGTCGATTAACCCTCTTTCAGGGTACCTGTAACCGCTAACAGAACCCTCTGCGTTCAAAAATCAGTACTCGATTGACCTGAAAGTATCAGAACTTGGCAAAAACTCACCACTTATAGCCGTCGCAACTTATACTATGCTCCCATTTCCTGTAACCGGTTTCATTTATGGAAAAGATACCCCCTATGGTGTGTGGGTTGGTTATTTTCTACCGGTGACCGGTTACATTTTAATTTTTTAACTAAGCTATTCAGCGAAAACGATCAGGGTAGGCATAGAATCATGCAAACAGAAGTTACTCTCATGGCCCAGCAGAATCTTGTATCCATCAGCCGCCAGGCCGCTGGCGAGGGTATTGTCTTACTTGAAAACAAAGCGCAGATACTGCCGTTGCAAGCCGGTGCTAAAGTATCACTCTTCGGCCGTTGCCAGATAGACACGTATCGCAGCGGAACCGGTTCGGGTGGTGCTGTGAATGTCCCTTACGCTGTAAACGCGTTACAGGGTTTGCGGGAAAACGCCGACATCGATGTGAACGAAACCCTGGTGTCCGTTTACGAAAACTGGATTGGCGAACACCCCTTCGACGACGGCGGTGGCGGCTGGGCGGCTGAGCCCTGGTTCCAAACAGAAATGCCCTTAACGGACGATCTGGTGAAACAGGCCGCTGACGAATCGTCACTGGCCATCGTGTTTATTGGTCGTACCGCCGGTGAAGACCAAGACAATGCCGACGCGGCAGGCAGTTATCGGCTGACCGATGCCGAAGTCGCCATGCTTGAGCAGGTTTGCGCCGGATTCTCCGACGTTGTCGTTGTGCTGAACGTAACCAACATTATTGATATGTCCTGGCTGAACACACTAGCCGGACGCGATGCGATTAAAGCGGTGCTCTACAGTTGGGCGGCGGGAATGGAAGGTGGCCACGCGCTGGCGGATGTATTGTCTGGCCAGGTGACCCCAAGTGGGCGCTTAACCGATACCATTGCCTATCAACTGTCGGATTACCCATCAGCTGCCGACTTTGGCCGCAAAGACCGCAATTTTTACACCGAAGACATTTACGTGGGTTACCGGTATTTCGAAACGTTTCACCCACAAGCCGTGCAATACGAATTTGGTGCGGGCCTGTCTTACACCCGCTTCGAGCGCGCAGTAGAGCATCACTTTATTGAAGGTGAAGGCGTTAACCAAGTGCTGCACCTGGACGTGAAAGTGACCAACACCGGTAATACCTACAACGGCAAAGAAGTGGTTCAGGTGTATGTGGAAGCGCCACAGGGTTTGTTAGGCAAACCCAGCCGTGTGCTGGCGGGATTCGCCAAGACCGATTGCCTGGAACCGGGCGACAGCGAAACGCTGCGCATTTCCATTGCGTTGAAAACCTTAGCCTCGTTTGACGATTCCGGCGCAACCGGTCACCTCAACAGCTACGTTTTGGAAGCCGGGCAATACCATGTGTACGTGGGCGGCAGCGTTAAGCAGGCAACCTTAACCAACGCAGCGGTACTGCTGGACGAACTGATTGTGGTGGAAACGCTGAGCGAAGCCTTGGCGCCCGTACAAGCATTCAACCGCCTGAAGCCGGGCGCACAAACCGCCGATGGGATGTATGAAAAAGCTTATGAAGCCGTGCCGCTACGACAGGTTTCGTTGGCGCAACGCATTCAGGAAAACCTGCCAGCAGAATTACGCATGACCGGCGATGCGAACATTAAACTGGCCGACGTTAAAGAAGGGCGCGCGTCGCTGGAAGCTTTTGTCGCGCAAATGAGCGCTGAACAACTGGCCACCATCGTGCGTGGCGAGGGTATGTGCAGCCCGAAAGTAACACCGGGCACGGCAGCAGCCTTTGGTGGCGTGTCGGACAGTTTGTTTAAACTGGGCATTCCGGTAGCCGCTGCGGCGGACGGACCCTCCGGTATTCGTATGGACAGTGGGCACAAAGCCACCCAAGTTCCTATTGGTACGTTGCTGGCTTGTACCTGGAACGCACCGCTGAATCAAAAACTGTTTAACCTGATCGGTGAAGAGCTACACGCGAACCAGATCGACACTTTGTTAGGCCCTGGCATTAACATTCATCGGCATCCGCTGAATGGTCGTAACTTCGAATATTTTTCCGAAGATCCGTTGATGACCGGCGTGATGGCCGCCGCGCAAACCTTAGGGTTAAAAGAAGCGGGCGTGTCCGGCACCATCAAGCATTTTGCCGCGAACGATCAGGAAACCGCCCGCACGCTGGTGGACAGCGTTGTATCACAACGTGCTTTACGGGAAATTCATTTAAAGCCATTTGAAATGGCCGTGAAAGACGGGCAGGCGTCGTCGATTATGACCGCATATAACCCGATCAACGGCCATTGGACCGCGTCAAACTACGACCTTAACACCACTGTTTTGCGTGGCGAATGGGGTTACACCGGTATTGTCATGACCGACTGGTGGGCAAAAATGAACGACTGCGCAGACGCCGGTAAAGAAGACAAAACTTTCACCTCTTTTATGGTGCGTGCGCAGAACGACCTGTACATGGTGGTAGAACACGACGGTGCCGAACGTAACGCAATGGGCGACAACACTATGGCCGCGTTGGCCGAAGGCACGTTGACTATTGGCGAGTTGCAGCGCTGTGCCATGAACATCTGTCGTTTCATTATTAACGCCCCCGTGATGAGCCGACCGCTGAAAGCGTTTGAACCCATCAAGGCGTTTGCACCCAACCGCAAGCTCGAGGCGGAAGGCGCAATCAGTATTGCCAATGAGCTGACGTTGGCCGTGAAAAAGAATCAGACATTGGTGATCGACGTGCCGGAAGATGGCATTTACCAATGCTACGGTTTTATTAAATACGACCGAGATTCTCAAGCGCAGTCGACCTGCAGTTTGAGTTTGAATAAGGTGTTCAGTATGACCTTTTCTGTGCACGGCACCGACGGTGAACTGCACAAGGTAGATGGGCTGCAAGTGAAGCTCAGCAAAGGGCTTTACGAGCTGAGCATGGAGTTCGTCAAACCAGGGCTGGAGTTAGAGCGCTTAGGTTTTACCAAGCAGTAACGCCAAACAGCCTGCTCCGGTCGTGAGCAGGCTTTTTCTGTCGTGTGTTTTTTAGACGCTCATCACAATAAATTCACATCACATGAAAAAGTGTTTGTGTTCACCGAACACCCAGTGTTTTATACAGGTTGGTTTTTAAGAAACGTCAGGAGGCAAATAACGGAAAGAAAGTAGCGAAAAACTAAGCGCTACCCAGGAGTGCGGGAACACTCAAGGGCAGCTAACCACAACCGATAGACTAAGGTATCAATTATGGCTAAGTTCAATGGTAAGCTAGAGCACCGCTCGTTCCAAGAAAAAATCCTCTCACAAGAGAAACTAAGCGCAACTAAAAGCGACCTTCAACACCCCGTTGAAGCGAAAAACCCTTGTGAAACCGCTGTTCACACAACAGCAAACTCCACACATGCCAAGCGACACCGAAACCCACAGATAGAAACCGACCCCGCGGTTTTACGCGCCCGACACTGGTGGCGTTTTCGTATAGCCCTGGCGTTGTACACCGGAGCTTTTCCAAATTCGATGCGGCTAAAGCCGTGTTCCGTGACATTCGTGAGTTATCAGCAACTGTTAAAGCAGTACCGAAGTAAAAACAGGCGCTGAACTCACGCAGTAAAAAAACATAGAACACATTGCTTAGCCGCACATCTTGCCTGCGAATGCAGGCAAGGTTTCTGATACTTAAAAATTTTTAAACAGAAAGCGAATTTAAAAGCGAGACAACCATGTACAAAAAAATCACCAACATAGACGACGAACTGCTGTTCACTCACGCCCATCAACGTGAATTGGAAAAACCCAACCCCGTAATACTGGACAGCATCGCCCGTGCTGAACTCTACATAGCCAATACCTTCATCCATTTAAAACACGAAGCCATACACGCACTCATGCTCAGCACACGAAGCGTGTTATTGGAAAGTAGACCCATCCTCACCGGCAAATTCTCCCTCAAAGAACTCACCACCAATTTATTGATCAGCCATATCATTCAAGCCAACGCCACCCGGCTCATCCTTATCCACCACAACCCAAAGGGGAGCTTATCGATCAAAGACAAACACTTGCTGGAAGCCACGCGAATAAAAGACCGACTGCTGGAATACTCAATCTGGCTGGACGACTTCTTCCTAATCACCAAAGCGGATACCGCTAACAGCGGTGGCTACAACCGAATGAACACTACCTCACTCGCCCGATTGGGTTTAGTGTGACAGATTTTTTGTAGGAGCCTTCGGAGCAACGCGGAGAGGCGATATCTTTGTGGGTCGAGCGTCAGCCTGACCCACTACCTTTTCCTACGCTTTTTTGTAGGTCGCGGCTTTAGTTCCGGTACTCGCCGCAATGGGAAGTACCCATTGCCCAGTCACTTAAAAAGAAAGCCACAATCGCGTTAAATGCCTTTGGGCCGCATTTTCCGGGAAATGCCAGAATATCTATGCACGCGCCGCAAAACTCGGGCGATAACGGAATTTCCATTTCCCGTTGATTTAACTAGCCCTCATGAATAGGGCGTTTCAGGCGCACCAGTATTTAAAATACTTAGGCATGCGCTCATATGTAATGACAGCCAAATTGACAAGGGTGTTTGAAGGCTGCAGTATGACTGGCAGAGAGCGATACTGTGGTTCTTTCAGCTAATTACATATGCGCTCAGGAAAAAATAGGCGGTGGCCTATGAAGAAACTGTTAAATTTCACCATGAATGAAGATCTAGCAAAAGAAGAACTTAGTTTTCATAGCGGAAGAAATTCTGATACAGATGATTTACGCTGGGAAAAGGGTTTTCTTGGGAGTTTACGGCCGTATCGAAACATTGAACTCGTAGAGTCGAATTTCCATGCTGTAATGCATTGTATAAAGATATTGGCTCCATATTTAAGCCGTAACGACGCTATAGATAAAGGTTTAATTTCAGATATATCGGGAATTTTATGCTTCGGCAAAGCTTGGGCTGTTCACGAAGATGGTTTGCTTCTAAGCAATCAAATCATTACTCCAGACCAGGCAAAGACTATTGATAGTTGGTTGGATTGTATTTTCTATGCTTGGACAATGCTTTTGGATTCACAAGACGAAAATGTGGCTTTTGAGCCCTACAACCAACAATACAAAATTTAACAAAGCGCTCTACCGTCGGCAGCAAGCTGCCTGGACTCAAAAAAGCTGCGCTTTTTCTCGCCGGTAAGCGCGGCGTTAAGTTTTAGGATTCGCATGGAAGTTGAACTTAGGTCTATAGAAAAGTCGAATTGGCAAGAAATAGCAGTTTTGAAATTAGCAGATTCGCAGAAAGAGTTTCTGTTTGATAATGGCTATTCAATTGCAGAATCATTTTTTTGCGAGAATTCCGTTATTAAGGGAATCTACGCCAATGGTGAAGCAGCAGGTTTTTTAATGTATGAATCTTTAGAGGATGAGGGTAAGCCGAACGAGGTAGAGATCTTAAGATTCATGGTCAATGAAAACCATCAGGGGAAAGGAATTGGCAGGATGGCGTTTGATCTTGCAATCAGAGACATCGCTACATCAAAAAAACCTCGAAAAATTCATATTTGCTTTACCAAGGAAAATGTTGCTGCAAATACACTATATTCTAGCTTTGGCTTTGTAGACAACGGAATCGACGAACACGGGCAAATAAACTTGGTACTACAAACTTAACAAGTAGGTTTTGGTCATGCCCGCTTTTTACCGCTAGCGCGGCGGGCATCGGACTCGTTTTCGCTAGCGCTCAACTCGCCCCAAACCAAGGGCGTTATAAAGTTTATCCATTGATAGTTAGTACAATAATTAAGTAATCTGAGTACAGATAAGAATTAGGAAATTGGAATTTGAACAGTACGGGCTGGAAAAAGGTAGATGAAGGTGGAGTTATCTACTCAATCGAATACAAAGCTGACGTTGCTATTTCTCGTAGCACTATTATAAAACTATCTGAAGATAGGTATCTCGTTTATAGCCCAGGCGCAGCTATATTGGAATCGGCATTAGAAATCATAAGTAAAGATTCAGACCTTATTCTTTTAGCTCCAGCAAAAGCACATATTCTAGGTACGGTTTCTTGGAATAACGAATTTCAAAAATCAGCAGTAGTCGCGTCTGAAACAGTTATACCGCGCATATTGAATATGACAGAAATTGCTGAGGTAAAAGAGCTTTCTTACTTAGAGGAGAAATTACCCAGAAATGTACGCATCCACGCTCTACCTGCTTGTAGGTTAGGTGAGGTATGGGTAAGCGTCGACACGGACGATAAAATTTATTGGATTGTATGCGACTCAATCACTAACTCAAATGTAAATGCTAGCATAGTTGCAAAATGGTTCTGGGAGAAAATATATAGAGTCGGACCAGGATTGGAGGTTACGAGAGGCTTTCGTTACTTTGGGATATCTAAGAAAGATGTGTATCGAGAATGGGCTATAGGCAAGTTTTCAAATGGCCGAGATAACGTCCTGATACCATGCCATGGTGACATCTACAATGAGTCAAACTTTACACAAAGAATCATTGATTTAATTGGAAAGAGATTTTGATATTAATCAACCCAGAGATTTTATAACAATTCCATGCAACCGACATTAGTACTTCGGCACTTATTTTGCTTGCGCAAAAACGCGCCAATGCACCAACGCGGTTGATGGAGGCGTTACATTTTTTAAGCGTAATTTACTCGGATGAAAATTGAAGATATTGAGAGAAATCTAGAAGGTAATAAAAAGCTTCTTCTATATCTTCTCAGGGAGAATGATTGGGAAGTTGTTGGTGTGGAAAATGAATTCTCGGACTGGGCTCTGGATCAAATTTGGACTATTGCATCAACTAGACAGAATAAAGGATTCGAAATTGTACTCCATTTCAATAAGTTTAATGGAGTGCATGATGGAATGAATCGGGTAGTTGCCTTAACTGATATTGAAATAGACGTAAATTCATATGGTGGAGAGCCTTCGTTAGAATTTGATGGTTCTGAATTCAATAGAAATCTTCATGGCTTTGTTAGTGCCATACATAATCTTAGGATTGGCAAATGACTAAATGTAACAAGTGCGGGCAGTCGACGCGCAAAAGCCCGCGCAACTGCCACAAACGTTAAATGGCATTATGAGTGATATCGAATTACTGAAGAAAAGACGTGACTGCAATATCATAAAGAGCTTTAGTTTCGAAACTAATTTCAGTGATGATAGTTACACTTGTAATCTGAAAATAACGTTGTGCTCTGGTGTTCACACACCGGAAGACTCAATTGACATTCAGTGTTTAGGTGTCTCAAATCTAAAAGTAGAGGAAATCGGTGGCGGCATAAGCCAATTGTCTCGTTTGATAGTAGATGACATTAGAGAAAGGCAATGGGATGGACTGAATTACTATGTCTATGACTACGAAGATGAATTAATCTCATTTTATTGTCGGGAAATAAAGTGTAAGTAGCCCCCATTTAACAAACCAAAGCAGTACATGCTTGCCAAAAACCGCTCCGCGGCAGGCATTGGACTCGTAAACTCGCTACTGTTTAGGGGCGTTATGTGCAAAAATCAGGAAATACATGATTCGCTATAGTTTTATCATTTTTACGTTTGCTTCAGTTCTCATTACCGGGTGTAGTAGTGCTCAATATGTTTATGAAGGTAGAGCGACTGACTGTAGTCAATACCCAATTTCTGGTGCTGAGTTCCTTGCCATTGGTGCAGAATGGCACGTTATTCCATATCCAGTAGTTATTGACTCAGCGAAAACTGACACAGAAGGCAAGTTTAGAATAGAAACTCAAAAAAAAGTAAATAGCTTTATCAACGTAGATGATGTGGAAGTTCTTTCAATAAAAAACCATAAAAAACATAGTCGTAACAATTGTGGTTAAGGTACATAACAATCAGTAGCACCAAGCCCGCAATACCTTCGCAGGCTCAGGCGGGTCACTGAAGAAAGAGACATATTAAAGGAAGCCGCCGCGTATTTTGCAGTCGAGTCAAAGAAAAATACGCGCTCATAAAGTCACGGCTCGAACGTTTTTCCGTGGCCGCTATGTGCCGAGTGTTAGAGATACATCCCAGTGGTTTTTATGCCTGGCTAAAGAAACCAAAGTCTAATCGAGAATTAGAAGACGATCGCTTGCTGACTAAGATTAAACAGTTCTGGACGGAAAGCGGATTTGTGTACGGCTATCGTAACATCACCAAAGACCTCAAGGACGACAATGAACACGTTGGCAAGAATCGGGTGTATCGCATCATGCACCAACACGGCATCCTCTCTCATCGTGGCTATAAAAAACACAAAGGGTTTAAGGGTGGCGACTTGAGTCAGGTGGCACCTAACACCTTAGATCGAGAGTTTGAAGTCATTGAGCCAAATCAGGCTTGGGTTACGGACTTCACGTACATCAGAACCCATGAAGGTTGGTTGTACTTAGCGGTGGTACTCGACTTGTTCAACCGGCAAGTCATCGGCTGGAGCATGAAAGCGAACCCTAGGGCGGATCTGGTTATTGATGCCCTTATGATGGCGATCTGGCGTCGCCAACCTAAAGAGAAGGTACTCATACAGTCTGATCAGGGCGTTCAGTACACATGCAGTGATTGGCGCACGTTCCTGAAAGGCCACAATCTGGAGGCAAGTATGAGTCGGCGAGGCAATTGCCATGACAATGCAGTCGCTGAAAGCTTTTTCTCGAATCTAAAAACGGAGCGCATCCGAAAGAAAATTTACAAGACTCGAAACGAAGGGCGAGCAGAAGTCTTTAACTATATTGAGCTTTTCTACAACCCAGTTCGACGACATGGAAACAATGATGGACTGTCTCCGGTCGAGTACGAGAAACAGTATTTTGAGAAGCTAATGAGTGTCTAAGAAACTAGGGGCTTGCCACTCTGATGGAACCTCGGAACTATCGATTGTGAGAGTTATTGCCTGGCGTTTAACATTAAACTGGATAGTTCCATTTATTCCAGTAGCGAACATACTTTCTATTTTCAATTTCTTAAACATAGCTGGGAACGCAACAAACCGTTGTATACATGATGAGCTTAGTAAAACGGTTGTAGTGAAGCGGGCATAGCAAATATGAATATCCAGTCCGCACAAACCTAATGTTACTCGGGCAAGCTCAGGACTTCAGGGTGTTGCCAGATATTTCGCTGGTGTATAAGAGATTACAAGTTTTTAAATGGGAAGTTTCGGAGCTGTTGATGCCTCTTTAAGAGTGCCAGGATTAAACCAGGGCCAATCGCTTGAAGAGATGAGTAAGCATGCTATAAAAAGTATCGTAGTTCTGAACATCATTGGTTTTCACTTCACGCCATCTATCCTAAAATGCGGATGTTAGAGAAAACTAGTTACATGGGAGAATAGACATGGCTAGCGATTTTAAGTTAATTGAAAGAAATTATTTTTCTACAGTTTCAAAAGTTCTGATTATACTAATTTCAATCCTTTCAATTATTGCTTCTTACATAGGAATATTTAGTAAGAATATCTATTTTGATCTGGTTGATGCAGGAAAGCTTTCCCAAAAACTTGCATACGGGTCCGTAGGTCAAGACATAGTAATATTACCAGTTTCAGTTGTATTGTTGATAATTGGATTTTATTTACTAAGGAAAGACAGCATCAAGTTATTTCTAGTTGCTCTAGGGCTGGTTTGGTGTAATTTTTATGCCTTTGGATTATATACAATCCAAGGGCAATACACTTCGATATACATTATCTATTTGCTTATATTTAGTTTTTCGATTTTTTCAATTGTATTCGGATTGATTAGCATATTGAATTTGGAGCTGGTAGTCATAGAAAAATCTAAAGTGATATCAAAAGTAGTATGCATGTTTTTGCTACTAATTATTTTTCTATTGTCGACAATATGGCTTTTACAACTATTTCAGGGGATGCGATCAAACACTCAACCAGATATATATGGTGTCTTTATCATGGACCTTGGAATAGTGTTTCCATCAATGTTTATAATTTGTATTTTACTTCTAAGAAAGAATAAGAGTGGTTATCTATTGTCTATTATGGCTTTAATTAAGGCTTTTGCTCTTTGTCTTTCGTGGGCTTTTGGTGAATTCTATATTGCGTTTGTTCAGAAACAGGATATAGCAGTCGATATGTTTAGTTTAGCTGCATCTTTTAGTTTTATTTGTTTGATTCTTTCATCCCTCATGATTAGAAAAGTAGACTTTAAGTCCACAATTTAGGCATAAGCGGGGGGGTGCAAACCCCAAGCTCCCATAATACTTGTGTACACGGCTTTGAACCAGAGTAATGAAGCTTAATTCATGCGGCTATCAAATGACGTTCTGTAACTGGGTATTTGTCCATTCCTTATTGGCATGTGTGTTGTGTTTAGGTTTCATTTAAGTAATGGTTATCGGTTCAGCGTGCACAATGTGGTGGACAATTGCAGCAGTAGACTGATCCGTTAACTCATAGAGTGGCATCGTATGTATAGGGTACGGTATTGGCAGTCAGACGTGACCGACTATATTGAACGGTTAGAGTTTAAGAACCAGAGGGTTTGGGAAATATCGTCTGCCATTGGTTTTTATGGCTTTGTTGTCGCTGAAGAGGTTAACGCCAGTACCTGGTAGATCGCTACTGTAGCCATCTAAACGGGTTTACATCCCGCAAGGGTACATTGTTCGCCGGGGCTTATGTTTTGTTGGGAAAAATTTGCGACAACATGCACATTCTGGCCTTAAAAGCGCTATAACAGCGGAAAAATGACAGGGTTGTGCTATGGCGTGCACTAAACCATGGGCTACAGTACAGGAAATAGCCATATCAATGGTGGCGAGACGCTGTACCCGACATTGGTGAAAAGGAAGCAATCATGCATGTACACGCAGCACCGTCGAAAGAGCAAGCCAAACAGCCCCCTATTAAAGAATCTTCCCAGACCTCTGTGCGTGAAAGCGAGACCTTTCAGTTTGTGGATAACCGCCCAGCGGTTTCAATGCAAACCAGCCTCGCGGAAATGGCAGATAACAGCCTTCAAGGCAGCCATTCAGCGCAGTTAAAAACAGTGGCTGATAGCCACATTGCCAACATCCCAAGCCCTGTCCAAAAGAAAGATAACCCTAATGGTCTGCCTGAAAGTTTGAAAACCGGTATTGAAAGCCTCTCCGGGCTGTCCATGGACGGTGTAGACGTGCATCGTAATTCGGATAAGCCCGCACAGTTGAACGCGCACGCCTACGCACAGGGAACGGAAATTCACGTCGCGTCAGGTCAGGATAAACATCTACCGCATGAGGCGTGGCATGTTGTGCAGCAAAAGCAGGGTAGAGTGCAACCAACCATAAATGTGGGCGGAGCTGCAGTCAATGACAACACCCAGTTGGAAACCGAAGCCGATGTTATGGGGGCGAAGGCTGCATCGGTGGGGCAGTCACTGGTACAAAAGAAATCGGTGAGTCACCCAGTTAATACACAAGCGAACAACAGCGATATGACCACGCTGTCGTTTGCATCCCAATTGCGCCCCGTTCAACGGGTGACAGAACCACCCCTGCAAAGGAAAAGAGACCGGGATAAGGATGAGGAGACCGTCGACGCCTCTCAGCTGAAACAACTAAAACAGGACCCGGTTCAGCGCGTAGCAGATGTCACCCAACTCGCCATAGCAGATGCAAGTGAGGCGCCACCTGGTACCAGAATCATGGTTACTAACCCGGTAGCCAGTGATACTGGCGACGTCGGTCGGGTCATTCGGCTATCCAGTTCAAAACCAAACTGTATGGCGGTAGAGTTCGATAACGAACGAGGCGTTCTGTACCGAGTGTATTTCAACGAAATCAATGTCCTGCACGATACCGCAGATAAAGATCACAACACGGAAGCGGACAAACTAAAATTGATGATGGACCAGGCCATCAAGGCTGCGATTGGAGCCGTTGACGCACTGAACGATGTCATGTCAGCGGATGAAACAAATGCACCCGCCACTATCGTGGCACCGGCCGCTCAACTGCAAAAATGCATTGACGATTGCGCAGGCTTATCTGCGGAGAAAACAGCTACCTATTTGTACACGACTTACTTCTACGGGCCGTTAAACCGGTACCTGCGCAACCCTGGCGTCAGATTGCCGTCTGCCGCCGTGCAGGGGCTTATCGATGTTACGCACGCCTTCCTGCAACGCGCCTTTAATAATACCGCTGGGGCTAAACTGCTGCCCAAATTCCGTATGGAACTGCAAGCGGAGTGGATCGATAACGCGGTGCCCGGCGACACCGCCGAAACAGGCGACGCTCTGACCTTTAAAGCCTTTACCAGTACGCATCCTCTCTTAAGCGGTGTTAACGGTATGTGGCCAGACATTGAGAAAGGGTCATTTGGGGCGGTAACGAAACTGGCGTTGTTGGTATTCCAGGGCGATTCCAAGTTCTTGTACCCAAGTGCGAAGTATTTCCCAAGCGAACACGAACATATTCTCCCGCCAGAAATGCACACCAAAATAACCGAGAAATATCAGATTCATTGGACGGACTACCGTAAGGACATAGACGATCCGAAGCGAATTTGGACAGTAACGGTGTATCACTTAACCATTGAGGGGTCAGGTGATGTTGATAAGTTCAAATTGTATTTTGGATACGACGGCAACATATATTCTTATAAAACCTAATACGTGGTTATGGAAACGGTGGCAGAGGGATTATGACTCACGAAGACACGCAAAGAATTATGGAAAGCACATTCGGTAACCTGGTGTTTTTTTGCCGGGATGCCCATGTAGACGAGCGCCAAATAAGGCAGTATCAACCCGGTCAAATCCTGGAAGAGCACGCCTTTACAGACGTAAGCTATAAACTGGCTGGGTTGGCGCAGAATTGCCGCTACTTAATCGCCTCTTCTAACTGGAGAGATCTCTCCGGTATTAACCCCGCGTCTGATACCGGGCATGCCTTACTGTCATCAGGTTCACTGTTCAAAGCATTAAGTGTTCAACAGAGTCATGGGAAAACACAGATTTTACTGTTGCACATTCCGGCCGAAGGGTTGGAATATTTCAGAACTTCAGAAAGCGACTTTGAAAAAAGTATTACCGAGAAAGGTGCGGAGATATTCAAAGAGAACTTGACCAAAGAACCGCTTCCGGAACTACAGACAAGCGAATGGCTAGAACGAACATCCTATCCTGTTGGGTTTGATGAGGAAGGCAAACTCTGTGTTGTTAATAATTGAGTCCAGTAAATTAGTAAGTATGATGTCAATCAATGTGGGTGGGTAAACGGTCACTACCGCTGTTACATGGTAAATGATCGTGTGCCGGTTTTAACGAAATATGAAGCATGATTCTCTTAAAGGGAGCGAAATTAATTGAAACCTGACATTTGGATGCTGTTCTTTTTTGCCTACCTAGTCATCACAATATCGCCGGGTCCTAATGTGTTGGCGGTCGTTAAAAATGCCACGGCACATGGGTATTTCGCAGCAATGACCACCATTTTAGGGAATTTAACTTGTCAGCTTATTATCGTTGTTGCGGTAGCATTCGGTGCAGGTACCTTGCTCACTAAAATACCGACGGTGTTCCTGGTCTATAAGCTGGTGGGTGGCGCCTATTTAATCTATCTCGGTATGAAGGCATTAGTTTCAAGGCAGAAGCGCTTGGAAAGTGCGAAAGTTCAAACAGCGCCTCAGGAAAAACCAAACTTTTTAAGAATATTTCGTAATGGCTTTGCAGTGTCAGCCGCGAACCCGAAAACAATTATATTCCTGTCGGCGTTTCTACCTCAGTTTATTCAAGCCGGAGAGTCTCTTCTGGCTCAGTTTGCCACAATGTATGTGACCATTGCGCTGATTGTGTTTTGCATTCACCTGCTCTATTGCGTTGTGGCTAAGAGCTTACTTTCGCGGTTCATTAAACCAGTCTACAAAGTAGCGATGTCCAAGTTATCGGGAATCGTGTTTATTGTTTTCGGCGGTAGGATTGTATTTGGTAGTGCATCCTAATTAATTTTAGTCAGTTTGGTTCTATCAAATAGGCATTGCAACTCATAAACAGGTAAACCCATGCATAATTTAAAATTGTCGGCCCTAATCATGTTTGTCGCGATGCTATCCGGTTGCGCGACAACAAACTATTCAGAAGTAGGATTTGACCCGCAGCGCTCCTATAGAATCGTGAGCCTTATTAGTGCTAAGTCACTTTCAGTGGTCGGTGCGCAGGCGGCGGAATTGTCGAAAATTAACCAATTCCGGTTCAAGGATCTGCCAACACAGCGTTGGAATATAGAAGAGGTCGCTCCGGCTACTTATAAAATACTCGCAGAAGATTCAACTCTGGCGATCAGTGTGGAAGGGCGTCACAGCAGTGGTTCCGGTTATGGATTAATCTTGTTACCTTACCGGGGTGTACAGGGCCAGCATTGGCATATTGAACATGTTGCTAATGGTCGGTACATCATATATTCGACGGAAAATAATGCGGGTTTTGATGTCAGGGGCGGTGCAACCGGCGATGGCGTGGAAATTATGCTTTGGCCCCAGCATGGATCTACGAATCAGAAATGGCTTATTAAGGAATATAAGTAACCAGAATGAGGTGAACCGTTGCGTGAAGGCATTTCAGGAGACGAGTCTTTATGAAATTTGATAAGAAGGCTTATTGCGAAGGCCATATAGGAGTGAAGTACATGGATAAGAGCCGTCTTTTGGTGCTTCTGGTATTGGTCATTACATGTATCCTCGCGAGTTTTTCAATCTACTTGGGCAGTTCAGTTAGTGATCAAGAAAGTAGCAGCGCTTATCATCTATGGCTTTTGGTCTCGCCGTTTTTGGTTGGGCTTTGGCTTCGATTGGATTTAAGGGAGAACCAATATCCGTACGATTATGGCGTTAACTTTAGTGCATTCCGGTTAGTCGTACTTCCATATTATTTGGTTCAGACTAGGGGTAAAGTAGGGGTTCTCGCCTTCGTCGGGTTATTTGCTGTTATCCTGCTTCCTGGTGTGGTTGCTGATATCACCTTGTTAAAATTTGAAAATTGAGGGGTTCCTATGTCTGGCCGAATTGTCATAGCAGGGTATAAACCAAAACCCGGTAAAGAAGCAGAATTAAAAGCGCTAATGAACACCCATTTGCCGCGTTTACGTGCTGAAGGTCTGGTGACGGATCGAGAATCAATCATTATGCAGGCGAGTGACGGAACCATTCTGGAAGTATTTGAGTGGGCATCGAACGAAGCCATAGAAAGCGCGCACCACAACCCAGAAGTGCAAAAAATGTGGCAAGAGTATGCGGCAGTGTGTGAGTACGTCCCCATCGCTGACGTGGCAGAGAGCACACAATTGTTTTCAAACTTTACACCCCTGAACTAAATCTGGTTAGGCCGCAAGCGGGTGGCTAAGCCAATTTCAACAGGCTCAGCTACGTCCCGGATGGTGATTACTGTTCAAGGTTGTTTCTCATTGTCATCGCCCATGGTCGTTGCTCATGAGCTAGTAGAGTGTGGCGAGAGTTCCCCATTATCTCTTCTTTGTAAAACAGGCGTTCATCCTCCATTCAGGTAAGCTGTGCATACTCCCACCCCACTGTGTACAAGACGTATTCTTGCTTTTCTTTTTTTATCTCCTTGTATAGTGGCCGTATAGGCTGCTCTGGCATGACAAATGGGCGGTAAAGTGTGAAGAACAAAGGTTCTAGTTCATAACACGCCATATACCCGACATCCGCTTCGTTCAGCGGATGCCATGATACAGAGGATTACCATGAATAGCTCAACCCGGTTTTTAGTGTTCGGTTTCACTTTATTGTTGTGCGCGACGTCCGTGTCGGCTAATAAGTCAACTGCTTTGCGGGTTGGTGATATCGTTTTTGAGGATAAGCAGTTCATGTACTGCGTATACAAACATGCGAATAAAACAGTGCCAGTACGGGATGTCCGTGTGCTGAATTGCGAAGAGGAGTTCATTAAATCAGCGGCCGGTGTCGAACACTTTTCCAACTTAGAAGAACTCATCTTAAACCGAAACCAAATCACTAAGCTGGATGTTTCTGCCAACACGAAATTAAAGGTGCTTAAGGTGAGTAATAATGGTTTGTCTGAGTTGGACATTTCATCGAACACCGAATTGGTGAGTCTGTGGGCGGTGAGTAACCGGTTGCGTCACCTGAACACCTATTCAAATACAGCCTTAACCGACCTTTACATTTTTTACAACCAAATAAGCGAATTAGACCTGCACACCAATACGGCATTGCTTGATCTTCACGTGAGCGAAAACAAACTCACGGCATTAGACCTGTACGCAAACACGGCGATTCGAACGGTAGATGCTGGCTACAACCAACTGACAGCATTGGATATTTCTTCCAATACTTCATTGTCCAGGTTGATGGTCGGCGGGAACCAAATCACCTCGTTGGACGTTTCTACACATTCACTGTCAACATTGATCGTCAGTGATAATCAGTTAACCACGATAAAAATAAAGGACGCCGAAAAGTTCCAAACCTTAGTTGTTTCGAACAACCCCTACAATGACGAAACGCAGGCCTACTTGGTAGAGCTTTTCACAAACCTGGTACCAGAGCGGGGGCCTTACACCGTATTCATGTATTGATGTTTATCGCCGCAGCGCTGCCTTGCTGAACTGGCTTTCTGGTATGGCCGTGGTGATGTCGATGGTATCAATGCGATATTCCTTACCGCCACTGCTCGAAAGCATGTCTTTAAACGTCATGGCTTTCGGGTACCAGCCGTTGGCCAGTGGTATCACGTCTGTCACTTCCAGTGTTTTCAGCAACTTGCCGTTTTTTGCTATGAAATGTGCCTGCAAAATAATCCAGCGTTCCGTGTCGACCCACAGTTGTTGTTTTTCGTAAGCGACATCCGACTTGAGCGCAGTCAGTTCCAGTTGGCAAGTGTCCCTGCCATTGATGGTGTCGTGCCCGAGCAGGGTTGAGTCGTAGTCGCTGGCGAGTGAATCGTTATTCATCAGATCTTCATAAGACAGGTCGGAGCCCATAATTGACTGCTTGAGCAGGTGGCCGCTGATGGTGATGATACGGTCGTTGGGTGACGGTGTCGCCCAATTGTATGCCAAGGTTGCTCATCAATTCCGAAGTGACGAGCAATTCACCGGGTGCATTGGGCAGTCGCCCTTGGTTGATCATATTCACAAGGTCAAACCGGCTCACCTCAGGTGAGTTTTCGGAAAGCAGATCGATCCCCATGCCAAACACCGGCCCTTGGCTGCGGGTTTCGCCTTCGTCGTCTGGAATGTCCAATAGCCCACCGAAGCGGATGCGCGGAACCCATTCCACGTTGAACTCGGCACTAAACTGCTGCGTTAATGCCGATATTTTTGGCCATGCGTTCGCCCACCCTAACCGGGATGAGATCGGACTGTGTTTTTATCAAAGCGGTAGGAACGTTAACAATGTTCTGCGCAGGGTCAACGCCTCTCAGGTTCGCCGGTTGCGCACGGCCACCGGGAAACACCGAGCCATAAGCGATTAAGACCGGTGTCAGTGCGCCGTCGTCTATTTGCTGTTGCAAGGCGTTAGGTCTTCAGGTCTTAGATACGTTACAAAGGGCACTTTCTCGTCTTCTAAAGTAGTGCGTTTGAGTAATGACAGGTAGGCCAAGCCATGGTTGGTGTCAGCCTGATTTGGAAGAGTTTTTAAAAGTTGGTAATTCTCTAACGCGGCAGATGCAAACTAACCTCTTAATAATGCCTGCCCCACATGAAGCCATTTAAAATGGGTGTTGTTACCGTGTGACTTTGGAAATCATTGGGTAAGCATTTTTTAAGATGGCAAAATCAATTTACTTCTTTAGTCGGGACGATACGTACTTCAGTTTTCAAACTTGTCGGGTTATGGGTTAGAGCTCAATGGGTTTCATTGGCGAACAATGGAACATTGTTTTCAAGCTATGAAGTTTGAAGGCAGCAAGGATTTTTATAAAACCCTCAATTGTGGTTCACCTAAACAAGCCAAGGACCTAGGACAGTTAAGAGCCGAACCGATCCGGAGCGAATGGGAAGTAGTCAAAGAAAACATCATGTATCAAGGGCTGAAAATGAAATTCAATAAACCCGAATTACTGAGGCTCTTCTTTCCACGGGCAAGAAAGAGCTTATTGAAAACTCTCCATATGATAAATACAGGGGTAATTGACCCAATGGGAACGGAAAAAATTGTTTGGGGAAATTGCTGATGCAACTGCGGGAAGAGTGAAAAGAGTTGGCTTAATAAGCAAAAATAAAAATGCCAAGAAAAACGGCTTTACGGTGGTAGTTGGTTGATCCTGGTGTTACTAAATAAAAAGTGCGTTAAAGAATATTTGAGCATTATTATTGAGAACGTGCACGGGCAATGTAATCTGTGGAGTACTGACGATTATCATGATGAGTGTCGCAGCCTTTTCTCCAAGGCAGAAAAGCTGTTTAGACTAGCCTGAAGTTTTTTGGGTAGAGGTGATAGTCGTTTCACTGTCGATGTTCGTTTCGTTCATTGGTATGTGCAGTGGGGCAGCATCAAAAATTGTCGGGTCTATCGTCGTTCCTGCGTTATTGAATGTGCTATTTCATTTATTGGCTTTTATCTCAGTTTGGGTGTCAGCTGATACTCAAAAGTAAGGCCCGATTTTTGTTGATGCGTTTTTCGCCATGCGGCTGGAGTCTTGTGGTGCTGACGTTTAAACTGCCGAATGAAATGGGTTACATCCTGATACCCTACAGATAACGCAGTCTCCGCGATTCCTTCGTTGAAATGTATGAGTCGGGAGGCGGCTTCCGCCAAACGAAATGTTTGCAGCCACTCACCGACGCTTCGGCCAGTTTCCGATTTCATTTTGTTCGCGAGGTAAGGTGCAGACCAATGTACATGATTGGCCACATCCTCAAGGGATATAGGCTCGCGGTACTTCATTTCAATATACTGCAACGCCGAGTCCACTTTTTGAGACCTGGGTCTGGCTTTTTCTATGGGATAGAGAATGCTTATTTCATGAAGGACCAGCAGTAAGAGACTCTTCAGTACATCGTATTGCGCGCTGAAATGTCTGTCCTGGTGCGTTTCAATCTGGTCTAAGAGTTGATTCAGCCAGCGCTGTTGCTCGGTGTTACATTGAACAACTTTATGCTCACTGAACCGTGCTAATCGAAAGGGGGCTAATAAGCTATGGCCCTGTTCTAAAGCGAGGCAATTGCCGCAGAAGCATAGGCTGCGTACATCGCCTTCCAGGCGGTTTGCGACAGACATCAGCTGCCCGGCAGGTAACAATGCAATTGAGCCTGCTATAAGTGGGTGGGATTGTTGCGTTTGCAATTGGTAGTTGCCGGAATTCACCAATATCAACTGGTGTCGCTCAGAGACCTGCACTGCTGTAATGGCATGTTCGCGGAAAGCTTCTAATAAGTGCTGCATATTAAAATTGTATGATTTTTAGTTAAATATGACTCTATTTTAAGAGTTTTTCCGGTGCAATACTTAATTTCATCTGATTTAGGAGGTTTTTTAATGAATTTTGAAATTATTTTGGTTGCGCTAGCTCTCCACACGCTCATTTGGGAAAAACTACCGCATTGGGGAACGTGGTTTAACAGGCTCTTGGCGCTATTACCAAAACCGCTGCAAGCGCTCTATGAAGGGTGGCGTTGCCCTTATTGTTTCGGCTTCTGGGCTGCGTTGGTAGGACATTCTGTAACGCAAATACCTACTTTACCTTTGTTTGTTGAACGCCTAGCTGCGCAAGGCATGATAGGTGTGCTGGCGGGTTATTTTTTTGATGCGCTGGCAAGTGCTGTAGTCATTCAAATCGGCAAGCTCGGTATCAGCGCGTTGGGTTGGCCAGCAATAAAAGGAGAACAGGCGAGTGTTGAATACTTCGGACAAAAATAGGGTCAGTCTGACAAAGCAAACTCCGGAGGAGTTGGCGGGGTTAGCTCAGCAGCTGCTAACATCGGATGTATTGATGTTTCTGCCCGAGCATTGGTCACCCCTTTCGAGTTTGAGCAGTGCTCGGGCTTGGTTAGAGGCTCAACAAGCGGATATTTTTCGCATTACGTCCATGGATGAATCGGCCGGACTGTTGATCATTCACAAAGCCGAGGCGCAGTGGCACATAGGTTTTTTACTGTTGCCTGCGTTTTGGGGCCAAGGAATTGCGACAGTCGTCGTCAGGCTAGTTCAGCGCCTGTCTGAACGGGAGATGTTAAAACCAAGGCTTATCGCGGGCGCGGCCAGTGAGAATGTCGCCAGTATACGTGTTTTACAGAAGTGTGGTTTTGAAATAGCGACAAGTGAAGATGGGGTGTTTGCTGCTTGGCCAAGTGAGTAAATCCCAGAATTTACTCTGCATCAGCGCCTTAACAGGCGTATCCAACGGCCGATATTCAGAACGCTCATCATGGCTTGTGACACATAGGTCAGTGCGCAAGCGAGAAGAATTTTTCGTACGGTCAGCAAGTCACGGTCGGCAACGTAATTACCGTCTTTGAGGATGGGTAGTGCGCGGCCGAACGAGGCGTCAAATTCCACCGGAAGTGTAATGAAGTGAATGAGTGCCGAGATAAACATGGACGCGATAATGAAGATCAGCAATACCCGTGCAGCAACACCGAAGCCGGGAATCATGGCCATGATGGGTATCGCAAAAATAGCTGCACCGGCCAGTTTCTGAATGTTGATTGCGCCTTTGGCCATAAGAGTGCGCGTGGTTAAGGCAGCGTAGTTTTGCGAGTCTTGCAAGGCGTGGCCGAATTCATGCGCGGCGGTGGCTACGGCGGTCAGGCTTTTGCCGTCCATAACGTTTGGTGTCAATCGAATGGCCTTGGCTTCAGTGTCGTAGTGGTCGCCCAGGTCCGTTTTTTCGAGTCGCACATTCGTCAGCCCATAGCGGTCCATAAGGTGTGCAGCGAGTTCACCACCGGTTCCGGGTAGATCGTCTCGCGGTGTGCTGTTACTCGCCAGTACACGTTTTACCCAAATGCCGGGGCCAACGATGATACCGATGACTAGCAGTGCCAGCAGAAGAAACGGCATGGCAATGGTACTCCGTTATGAATTCAGTCGTTGTTGTATCGAGTGTAGTATGCCATTGGTATCCAGCCCAACCTGAGTCAACATTCGGGAAGGTTTGGCATGGTTGGTGTATTCGTCCGGCAAGCCCAGCTGCAAACAGTTCACTGGGATACCTGCGTCGTTCAGCGCTTCGGTCACTGCGGAGCCAGCGCCGCCCATGATGGCATTCTCTTCGACCGTCACTAATAGTTCGTGCTGTTGTGCCATCTGGATCACTAATGCACGATCCAATGGTTTGATAAAACGCATGTTTACTAAAGTGGCATTCAGCTGTTCCGCCACCGCGCGGCAAGGTTCCACCATGCTGCCGAAGGCTAAAATCGCGACCTGCTTTCCTTCACGCAGGATTTCAGCTTTGCCCAACGCCAGAGTGTCTAACGTGGTGGGTATGCTAACACCGGGGCCCGTCCCACGTGGGTAGCGCACGGCTGCGGGTCCATGGTATTGATACGCCGTGGTCAACATGGCGCGACATTCTGCTTCGTCTTTTGGGGCCATGACGACCATGTTTGGTACGCAGCGCAGGTAGGTGTAATCGAAACTGCCGGCGTGGGTTGGGCCGTCTTCACCCACCAAGCCTGCACGGTCGATGGCGAAGGTGACGTCGAGGTTTTGCAGTGCAACGTCGTGAATCACCTGATCATAGGCGCGTTGCAAGAAGGTTGAGTAGATCGCCACGACCGGTTTTAACCCCTCACAGGCCATGCCGGCGGCGACTGTCACGGCATGCTGTTCAGCAATGGCGACATCGTGGTAGCGATCCGGGAATCGGGCTGAAAAAGCGACCAGGTCTGAGCCCTCACGCATGGCTGGCGTCACACCAATGAGTTTTTCATCCTGGCTGGCCATATCGCACAGCCATTGGCCGAATACATTCGAGTATTTAGGTTTCGAAGGCGCCGGCGAACCTGTGGTTAGGGCCTGCGGTTCAATTTTGGTAATGGCGTGATACTTAATCGGTTCATTTTCGGCGGGAATAAAGCCTTTGCCTTTTTGCGTGGCGACGTGCAGAAACTGCGGACCTTTAAAGGTCTTGATGTTACGCAGGGTCTGAACGAGGTCGATCACGTCGTGCCCATCGACCGGGCCAACGTAATTGAAGCCCAGTTCTTCAAACAGGGTGCCCGGAGCCACCATGCCTTTCATGTGCTCTTCCGCTTTACGGGCGAATTCGAGCATCGGCGGTAGGTTTTTCAGCACCTTTTTACTGTTTTCGCGCAGATGCGAATAGGTTTTCGATGAAAATACGCGCGAGAACGCTTTATTCAGCGCACCGACGTTCTCGGAGATCGACATGTCATTGTCATTCAGCACAACCAACATGTTGGCGCCGTCGTGGCCAGCGTGATTCAGCGCTTCAAACGCCATGCCGGCGGTGAGTGCACCATCGCCGATGACGGCAATGCTTTGTTTGGTATTGCCTTTCAGCCGGTCGGCAATGGCCATGCCCAAGGCGGCGGAAATAGATGTGCTGGAATGACCGACGCCGAAGGTATCGAACTCGCTTTCATCGCGATGCGGAAAGGCGTGCAGTCCATATTCCTGGCGTATCGTCGGCAGTTGATCACGACGACCGGTCAGAACTTTGTGTGGGTAGGCCTGGTGGCCCACATCCCATACCAGCTTTTGTTCCGGAGTGTCATAGACATAATGCAATGCAATAGTGAGCTCAACCACGCCCAGACCCGCGCCAAAATGACCGCCAGAGCGCCCAACACTGTACAACAGGTATTCACGCAGCTCGTCTGCCAGTTGTGGCAATTGAGTTAAATCGAGTCGTTTTAAGTCCTGTGGTGAGTCAATGCGGTCGAGCAGAGGCGTAAGGGGCCTGTCCTTGGGAATGTGGTCGAAAACCTTCATGTAAGTACCTGATAACGCGAAAAAAGTCCGTGCTGCGCAAGCCCGGAATATTTAAGCGGCCTAGTCTACCGAATATCGCGCCACAATGGAGCGCTCCAAGGTGAAATTTATCGATCCAATGTCACGAATTTGACGTAAATCCGTGCATTCTGAAAGACAAATCCCCCTGGAGTTAACATGAAATTTCGTTGGAAAGGACTGCTTTACCCTGTGTTGGTTGTGGGTGTTGGCGTTGGCATCGGTGGCTGGTTCATGGCTAACCCGAAATCCAGCGTGGCGTTTGCAGAGCAATCGCTGACCGTTGACCCACTCATCGACGCCCCCACGGTGGCGACAATTTTGCCACAATCCGGTCAGTACGCACCTCAATTGCAGCTGTATGGGCAACTACGCAGTAAACAACAGGTGCGCATTAATAGCCCGGCTTCTGCAGAAGTATTGAAAGTATTAGTGAATGAAGGTGATGTTGTGGCCGAAGGGGACCCTTTAGTCGAACTGGACACTCGTTCGTTACGTCGCCAGGTAGATCAGTTGCAGGCTCGCCGCCAGGACATCAGTGCGCGTCGCCAGGCCGAAGCGCAGCAACATGAAAACAACGTTGCCGCGTTGGTAGTGGAAGAATCTCTGGTGGATATCGCCCGCCGAAGTGTTGCCCGCCTGACCGATCTGAAAGCGAAAAACCTGGCCTCAGCGAGTGATCTGGAAAACGCGGAACGCACATTGCAGAACCAGTTGCTGTCATGGCAGAACCGGAAACTGGCGATTGCCCGGTATCAAACCACAGACCAGCAATTTCAGGCGCAACTGGCTGAGTTAGACAGCCAAATCGACCAGGCCACTGAGCAGCTGCAGGACGCCACCGTGACCGCACCATTCGCGGCGACCGTATCCCAGGTCGAAATACAACAGCGGGCGAATGTTCAGGCGGGTCAGAGTTTGATGACTCTGGTGGATGCCCAGCAGCAGGAGCTGATTGCCTGGGTATCGGCAAACGCGTTACCAGCCAACGTCAGTCTTAACCAACTGCAAGGTCAACTGGAAACGGAACAAGGCTTAGTACCCGTGTCGTTGCTGTATGCCGACCCCGCCGCGAATGCCGGTAGCCTGCGTTTGTTTTTTGCCGCAGAACAAGCCGATGCCTCATTAACGCTGAACCGCTATTACCGCATCTGGGTTGACCTGCCTACGCAGCAAGCCTTCGCGGTTCCGGAGTCGTCTGTTTACAGCAATCAATACCTGTATCAGCTGCAAGATAACCAATTGCAGCGCGTTCAGGTCGACGTCGTCGGTGAGCGGTTTCAAGACGGTCAGCTATGGCGCTTGGTGATGGGTGAGCTGGCGGCCGAACCGGTCCTGGTGACCCGTTTGCAGAACGCCGCGCAGGGCTTGAGTGTGAAGGGCGCTGCCGAAACCACCACACTGGCCGCAGCGGAGCGCTGATATGAACAGCATTATTGAAGCGTTTGCGAAGCATCGAATCGCCCCCAATGCGGTGATGTTTATCGTCATATTTCTCGGGCTGGTGGCGCTGGATCGCGTAAACACACAGTTTTTGCCTGACTTCAACCTGAACATAGTGCGCGTCAGTACACCGTGGGAAGGTGCCAGTGCTGAAGATGTGCAGGAAGGTTTGGCGGTACCGGTAGAGCAAGCCATTCTTGGCTTGACCGATGTCGACCGGGTGACCACAACCAGCATTGAAGGTCGAGCCTCCATGACGGTGACCTTAAAAGAGTCTGCACCGCCTCTGGATCAGATGATCACTGAAATTGAAAAGGCCATTGCGGTGGTGAATCTGCCAGAAGGCGTGGGTGACACTCTGGTGGAAGAGTTTGTAATCTTCGACCCTGTCGCTGACGTGTTGATCTACGGTGACTTAACGTTAGACGAATTGCAGGTTATTGCCGATCGGGCGGAAAAAAGCCTCAAGGGCGCGGGTATTACCAAGGTTGATATCACCGGGTTGCCCACAAAGTCGATCGAGGCGTCAATCGCCGTCGACGACTATCTGAGCCTGGGCTCAGGGCTTTCGTCAATCGGTCAGCAGATTGCTGGACGTAACATCAACGCGCCTGCAGGCATTACCGGTGAAGATGCGATCTCAGCTCAGTTGCGCATTCGCAATGAAGCACAGCGCTCGGAAACGCTTGGTCGTCAGCTGATTACAGTAAATGACCAGATCCTGAACTTGAATCAAATCGCTGATGTCGAGTTGGTGCGGGATAACAATGAGACCCGTATTTATTACCAGAACTTGCCCGCAGTAAAACTCAGCTTAAGCCGGACATCTGGGGAAGACACTCTGGAACAGGCGGAAATTCTGGCGCAGTGGCAAACCGATTTTGGCGCTGAGTTACCGCAAGGTGCGGAAGTTAGGGTCTACAACGAAGCTTATGAGTTTGTGCAGTCACGAATCAGCATCATTCTGAACAACGGTTTGGGCGGTCTGGTTTTTATCATGATCGTTCTGTTTCTGTTTTTGAATCATCGCCTCGCTTGGTGGGTGGCCGCCGGTGTGCCGGTGTCGTTTTTTGCGACCATCATGTTTTTGGAACTCACCGGTAACTCGATCAATGTCATCAGTCTGTTGGGTTTTCTCATTGCCCTTGGGGTCATCGTCGACGATGCCATCGTGGTGGGTGAGAACGCCTACGCCAATATGGAAAAGGGCGATGATCCGGAAACGGCGGCAATAAAAGCCGCAAAACGGATGCTGCCTGCGGTTTTGGCAAGTTCCGTGACGACGGTCGCTGCTTTCCTGCCCCTATTGTTGGTCGGAGGCCCCTCCGGTGCTTTTACCAAGGGCGTTCCCATTGTTGTGATTATGGCTATTCTGGCTTCGTTGATTGAATGTTTTATTATTTTACCCGGTCACTTGGCGCACAGTTTTAAAAAAGGTCAGGTCCAACAACCAAGCAAGTTCCGGGTGAAATTTGAACGCGGATTTGAGTTTATCCGCCAGCGAATCGTGCGGGTATTGGTCACAAAGGCCGTGAACTACCGCGCGACAACCTTTGCCTTTGTGGTGGTGGCCTTGGTGCTGTCTTTCATGCTGGTGGGTTCAGGCCGTGTGAAGTTTGTCTTTTTCCCGGCCATCCAAGCCCCGGAAATACAGCTGCAAGCTGAATTCTCGGAAGGCACCGACCCTGCCGTGGTGACCGATTTTCTGGTAAACATGGAAACAGCCCTGGCAACGGTTGAACGCAACAGCGGCGAAGCCTTTATCGATACCATTGTGCGCGAAACCAATACCGGGTCTCCTGAGCGGGGTGGTTTGTACGTGCAGTTGGACGCCTCCACCGAGCGAGCGTTGACCAATGCGGACATTATTAAACAATGGCGAGCGGAAGTTGCGGCACCGGCTGGGTTGAAGAAACTGAATTTTGTGGAAGGGCAGCAGGGCCCATCGTCCAATGGTGTCAGTATTCGCCTGATCAACGAAGATCTTGGCCAGCTGAAGCGTGCAACAGACTTTGTGAAAGAAGAACTGGCCGCGCTGACCGGTCTTATCGAAATTGAAGACGACATCCCTCTGGGCAGTGAGCAACTTGACCTGACATTAACCGCCGATGCTGTCGCACTGGGTGTGACCCCGGCTTACCTGGCGCGTTCACTACGGGAATACGTGGATGGGTTCGCGGTTCAGAGTTTACAGGTGGATGGCGAAGAGCTGGATGTAGTATTGCGAATTAACGAAGCACAAACCAACAGCTGGTTCGCACTGTCGCAATTTCCGGTTCGCTTAGCCAACGGCGACTCCCGCCCACTGGCGGCCCTAGCACAACCGAGTTCCGAACGCGCGATTCAACAGCTGAGCCGTGTGGACGGTGAACTGTCTTCCGTCATTACGGCCAAGCTCGCGGATCGCTCACTGAACCTCACTGAAATCAATCAGACCATTGATACCAATGTCCGTGCCCAATTGCGTGACCGCTTCCCGAATGTTCGCCTAGATGTGGAAGGGGACCAGGCTTCTCAGGCAGAGTTTTTTGCCGACGTGAAGATTGGTGGCATGCTGGGGTTGTTGTTGATGTTTATTGCACTGGCCTGGGTGTTCGAAAGCTGGACCTGGCCCATTGCTGTCATGAGTGCGATACCGTTTGCGCTAACCGGTGCCATCGTCGGCCACTGGGTGCTTGGATTAGAACTCAGCGTCTTGAGTATTTACGGTTTGTTTGGCTTGTCCGGGATTATTGTAAACGACTCGATCGTCCTGGTGAGTTTTTATCGGGAGCTGCGCAAGCAAGGTATGGATATTAAAGATGCCGTGGTGGAAGCCAGTGTACAACGCTTCCGTGCAGTTCTGCTGACCACGCTGACCACTGTGGGTGGCTTAATGCCGTTGCTGTTTGAACCGTCGTTTGACGCACAGTTCCTGATCCCGCTTGCGGCAGGTATCGCCTTCGGACTCATTTACGGCATTGTGCTGATTATGTGTTTCGTCCCAGCGATGCTGGTCAGTATTGAAAACTTGGGTTCTCGCTTTACGCGTAAACCGCAGGTTGCCGTCGCCTGAAAAACATAGAGGCGGGAGTGCTCAAGGCTCAGTGTGTTAAACTGAGCCTTTCTTTTTTTTGAACCTATCGACATGAGTAAATTGATCGACGACAAACGCTTTTATCGAACCGGACGCGACCATCGTGGGGGCTGGCTGGTGTCGTTTGCAGATGTTCATCAGCGCTTCGAATTCAAATCTATGCGTGTCGGTAAATGGGTCACCAAAAAGGAACGTGAACATACCGCCCCCCTGTTTTATGACGCCCTTTGCGACTTGCTGGACATTCTTCAGGCCCCCTCGTCGCTAATCTCCTTGCGACAGACCTTATCGCTGGATTACGGCACGGGCGGCAGTTACGGCGTGATGGCGCATTATGCCCCGGCTACCCGAACGTTTGCGCTGGCAAAAAACGCCGGTCCCGGTGCCATTGCGCACGAATGGTTTCATGCTTTTGACCATTACATCGCCGATAAATTTCTACAGGATGGCTTTAAAGAAGACTTCGCCTCACACGCTTATTGGGAAGGCGCTCAGATTAACACACACCCGCTCAATGCGATGCTCGCCACTTGTTACGACACAATCTTTTATTGTGATGAAAACGCCAACCCAACCGACTATGTACTGACTAGCCAGAAAGTAGACGAGGAAAATGGGCAGACCTATTACAGCTTGCCGTTTGAACTGTGCGCCCGGGCCTTCGAAGCTTTCGTTCAGGATGCGCCTGTTAAAAATAACTTCCTGGCGAAAGGAACCAAGAAATCGGCTGAGGCTGAACGAGGGTTGTACCCCCAGGGGGAGCATCGGCAAAAGATCAACGCGGCGTACAGAGCGTACTTCCAAACACTTGGCTATCGGTTGCAACAGCAAGATATAAAAGCAGGCCAGTAAATTTAGATTTTGAGAGTTTCCCAAACTCGGTTAAGTAGCATGTCTCTTTCCGTGAAGAACTAATCAGATCTGACGGTTCGTTTATAGGTCTTAACGAAAGAGTCTGCCGGAAGTTTTTTCTTTCCAAGGGGGGATCCCCTTGCACCCCCCCCCTTTTGTCGCCCGCTTTGGTATTCTGCCTTAACTGCCACATTCTTCGAACGGTCGCTTGAGCGAGCATCCCTGCACGCGCGACGCTTGCAAGGGCATCCATGCCCTTGAATCCATTGCGATGTGGCAATGAAGTCAGCCAAAGCAGATACGACGAAACGGTTATTTACGCCAGTCCTTGGTACATAGAGTTTTCAGGTTGGTTTTTTCTATCGAGAAAGTAACTCATGCCACGGTTTTCGCACCTTTCAAACGACCACAAGAAGTAATGCACGTCTCATTGTATGGTCAAGCATGGATGCTTGACTAAGTGAGCTGGAAATGACGGTCCGACGTTTCTGTGGCCGTCACGAACGACCTATCGAAGACGAAATTGAAGATAGTGAGTGGACGTTTTTGGCGGCGGCTGGGGTTGTTAAGGGACAAGCCCGAATCGATGGGCTGGTTTAGTCATTGACGGCGATAACCGCCTAATGAAACCAATGTCGTTGGAAGATGCAAATTCTGAAGATTTAAAGCACTAAGTAAGTGCCATTCGGGTAAAAGAGTACCTCCATTTGAAAAACTCATGAAAACCAAAACCATTAGGCGACAGCCATACTGATAACGTTTGGATTAACGTCCTAAAAAATCAACTTCATAGTTCTAATGAAAATTATAATAAGAAAGGTTGGATGGATAATTTTGTATTTTCTTCTGATCAAGTCTCACGCATTTCATCTATTTGTACGAATTTATTTTCTATCGAATATTCGTCTTGTTTTAAGCAAAGCCCACTCTGATGGTGTTCTATTTTTTTTAATCCAATTCAGAAAAAATCTGCTCAGCGATCTTTTCATGTAAATGGCGGAAACCGACAACGTTTTGGCGTAATTGGATAAGTGTCGATCATATCGTATTCAGGTTTTTTAATGTAAAGAGTTCAAAGACAAGTATTTGTCGCCATTGGATAAGTAAAGTTGCTTGATTGTTTATGAGAAAAGTATCTCTGTTTTTATTTTTGAATTGAAAGGACAAAAATATTTTTTTCAAGTCCTATCAAAAAGATGAATCTTTACAATTGTATCAATTTGAATAACAGGACATTTGTATTGAAAAAAATTTAACCAAGCCAAAAGTCACTTTTACAATGTTTCCGGAAAAAACTTTTTTATTTCACGATAAATAGACTCGATTTATTTGTCGGGTTGTGAGCGGCGGTCGACTTTGTAACAAAGTATATCGAGTTCGTTTACATGAAATTTATAAAGTGAATTGCGCTGTGACTTTCGACCAATTGAGCGCCATAAATCTCAGTGATACCGTTGCGCTGCGTTTCGGGAGGGAGCCTTTCTCACCGGATCTCAATCCATTTTTTAGTTTACTTATATGGTGAAAATTCAATGAAGAAATTAGCAATTGCAATTACCTCTATCAGCGCATTGATGGCGACTGGTGTATACGCCGATGACGCAAATGTATCGGGTGATGTAAAAGTTTCCTATGGTAAAGCCGCTGTTGAAGATACAGACGCATCTTTCAATGTAGAGAGCGTGACTGTTGGTGTTAACCCGAGCTACGAAACAGAATCTGGCATTACTGCATTCGGATCCGCTGAACTGGGTTTCGAACAGGCTGCTGAATCTGCTCTGGCACCTTTGAACCTGAAGTCTGCCTTTGTTGGCTTGGGTTATATGGGTACTGAGCTGACTGTTGGTAAGCAAAGCTACGCAAGCGATGAGTTTGGCATCGGCAAAGACAAAGCTTTTGGTGCAGGCAATCAACTGGCGTCAACCAGTGGCGATGAAGTCGTCAAAGTGGCTTACTCCATCGAAGATTCCGTCAAAGTAGTCGCTTCTGTTGATTTGTCTGAAAGCGAAGATGAGTCTGCGATTGATGTGTATGGCGAATACACGGTAATGGATAACATCACAGTTGCCGGTACTGTGCAGTCGCACAAAGCTAACGCTGATGCTGACGCGTTAATGAATGTGGGTGTCAGCGGCCAGTATAAAACCGATGCATACGCAGCCGGTGCTGAGTTCACTTATAACCTGGACTCTGAAGATATGGCTTATGAAGTTGCTGCGAGTTACAACGTGTTAGACAACGTCACGGTTGCAGCGGGTTTAGGTCAAACTATTTATAAGGCCGAAGGCATGGATACACTGACTGCGTACTACGCGAATGCCGAGTACAAAGTTCACGAAAACGCCAGTGCTTACGCAGAAGTTGGCAGCACGTCTGCAGACAATGCAGAGCTGGGTTACACCGTCGGTATGAAAGTTAGTTTTTAAGGTAGTAAGGGCGCTCGAATGAGCGCCTGTTTTTTCCAGATTCTATTGGGGTAGAGCGAACTGTTTCTGCGCCAACCTAAATTCGACAGCATTATGGTGATGTTGTTGAATGTCGGTTTCTGTTTTTGTCAACAGAAGTAGTATGACATTAATCAGATGCCGGCCGTCGTTCCAGTGGCATATGGAATGACATAAGAAGATTATCTTCTTAGATTCCCAAATCCTTTAGCGGCACCAAACGTTACATTAAATTACGCCACAGATTTATTTGTGATGGCCGCTCTTTTTCAGTCGAGTTGACGAAACCCTTCATAGACGTTTTTGAAATGTCCTCGATGCTTTTCTTTGAAATTGTCGAGATGCCAATCGTCTTCGGACAATAGACACTCATGCTCGGGTCGGATTACATAAGCGTACGCTTCTACGATCCTTTGATCGTCAATCACCACGTGCACCGGAGTACGTTGATACAATTCTCCCTCGAAAAGATCCAGACGGGTCATCGCATCTCGGTGGACATTCGAATACATTCTCCCTTCCACAAGAAAGCCCGCTCTTGGTGCAATGGCTGGAAACACTCGCTGATCGACGCGCTTGCGGATATGGTCATGGAGAACGCCAGTGACAGATGCGAAACGGTCGCCCGCGACCTGATCCATAATGACATGGTCCATCAATGTGCCATAGGTGAATAGAAACATGATTTACTCCCAGGTACGGGTGTGGTTAATGGCTTCTTTTTCCCGGAATGCTGTTTCCAGGTCGATATCGTAGCGGTTAGCAATAGAGCAGAGGAAAATGAAGACATCCGCCAATTCACCCGACAGTTGACCGGTCTGCGAGTTAGGGTCCATTTTCAACCCTTGTTGTTTGCGCACTGCTTTAAACAACTCTCCAACTTCCTCTCCCAGCATTAGGCATTTGTCCAGAACGGTTTGCTCATCGAAACCGCGTTCAGCTTCCAGCTCCGTGACGTATTGTTGAAAGTCAGATAGGGTCGGGCGGGTTGTTAAGGTGGGCATCGGCTGGTTCCATTAGTGGTTGCGCTGAATAACATAGTCGGCCAGTTGCCACAGCACGGATTCTTCAGTCAGGTTTAGCGATTGCAACGCCTGAGTCGCCCGTTGATGTTGCTCGTTGGCTTGCTGACGGGCGCCCTCTAGGCCTAACAGACTGACGTAGGTCGATTTTTCCGCGGCGAGATCGCTGCCTTGTGGTTTTCCCAGTACTTCTGTGCTGGACGTGACATCCAGAATATCGTCGGTAATCTGGAAAGCCAGACCAATAGCGTCACCATAGTCATTCAGACCGGTGAAAAGGGCAGCGTCCAAAGTTGCATTACATTGCGCACCTAGCTGCAAAGCGGCTTTGATCAACGCTCCGGTCTTTAGTCGGTGCAGATCGGCGAGCTGCGTCAGTGTGAGGGTTTGATGCTCGGACTCAAGATCAATCATCTGGCCCGCTACCATACCACTGGCGCCAGCAGCGGAGCTGAGAGCAAGGGTCATGGCCCGCGCCTGAGCGTCATTGAGGCCCTGTTCACGGGCAATCAGGTAAAAAGCTTCCGATTGCAGGGCATCCCCGGCGAGAATCGCGGTGGCCTCATTAAACTGTTTGTGGTTTGTCGGCTTCCCGCGACGTAAGTCGTCGTTGTCCATAGCGGGCAGATCATCATGAATCAAGCTATACACATGGATCATTTCCAGCGCCTGAGCCGGGACCAGCCATAACGGCGTGTCATTGCCCGCTACCTGTGCTGCTGCTTTGACGAGTGCCGGGCGCAGCCGCTTGCCGCCATCGAGCAGTGAGTAATGTATAGCATGGCGTAATGTCGCACTGGCCGCCTTGTTAAAGGTTTGCTGAAGGGCGGATTCGAGTTCGGACCGAGTTGTGTTTAAAAAAGAATCAAGTTTCATTCAGTGGCCTGATCAGGCAGGGTTTCCAGGGTAGGCTCCCCGTGTTTATTCAATAAGATCTGCACTTTTTGCTCGGCGGCGGCCAATGATTCCTGGCATTCCCGAGTCAGCTTAATACCTTGTTCAAAGGCTTTCAGCGCGTCATCGAGGCTTAGTTGCCCGGACTCCAGTTGTTCTACGATGCTTTCCAGTGCGCTCAGATTTTCTTCAAACGCCGGTGCTTTCTTAGTCGCCATGTTGGTTCCTCAATTAATGCAGACGCAAAGGTAACGATTTGAAAAATTCTGGTCAATAAATCCTTTTGCTGGCCGATAGTGGATAAAGAGAACGAGTCTCAGTGCTTGGTCAATTAGTGAGCGGAAGAGTAAAGCCACGTTGTCCTCGACATTTGCTGCTAGACTCAAACGAAATAGACCAGTGTTAAAACCTGTGAAGTGAGGTCATTTGTGGATATTGCTACCCTGGTGGGGATTGCCGGCGCCGTAGGCATGATCGTGATGTCGATGCTGTTAGGCGGCAGTCTCGGGATATTTATCAATATTCCATCCGTTTTGATTGTATTTGCCGGCAGTACGTTTGTAGCGTTGTCAAAATTCACGCTGGAACAGTTTTTGGGCGTTGGCAAGGTCGTTGGCAAAGCCTTTTCGTTCTCTATTGTAAGACCCGAAGACTTGATTTCAGAAATCGTTGAATTGGCCGATGGCGCTCGCAAAGGCGGTTTGCTTTCCCTGGAAGGCAAGGAGACCAGCAGTGACTTCTTATCAAAAGGCATCCAGTTGCTAGTGGATGGACATGATCCGGATGTGGTGAAATCGCTGCTCAATAAAGACATGAGAATGACCAGCGACCGACATACAGAAGGGTCGGCATTCTTTAGGGCGCTGGCGGATGTTGCACCGGCGATGGGGATGATTGGTACACTGATTGGATTGGTGGGTATGTTGGCCAATATGGACGACCCGAAAACCATCGGTCCGGCAATGGCTGTTGCCCTATTGACGACTCTCTATGGATCGTTTTTGGCGACAGTGATTGCGATTCCCATTTCAGACAAGCTGGGCGTTCGTGCCAAGCAAGAAGAAATTATCCAGAAGATGTGCATAGATGGGCTGCTCGCCATTCAGGCCGGCCAGAACCCGCGCATTATTGAATCCATGTTAAAGAGCTATTTGCCTTCCAATATGCGAGAAGGTGGCTGAGCGTATGGAAGAAGACGATTGCCCCAAATGTAAACCCGGTCTACCGGCGTGGATGGCAACATTTTCGGATTTAATGGCACTGCTGATGTGCTTTTTCGTGTTGTTGCTGTCTTTCTCGGAAATGGATGCGTTGAAATTCAAACGTCTGGCGGGCTCCATGCGTAATGCCTTTGGCGTGCAAACGGAAATCAATGTGAATGATGTGCCAAAAGGCACCAGCATCATTACCCAAGAATTCAGCCCGTCACGACCAGAACCCACTCCGTTAAATGTGGTCCGGCAGGATACGGTGGACGATTTAAAAGACTCCCTGGAAATCTTGTGTCAGGACACCTTCACTATGCAGGAAGACGCTCAAGGCGACACCGGCCAGTTAACCCGGCAGATCGTTGTGCCCGATGACGCCCTGCAGAAAGAGGTTCAGGAAGAAGCCGAACGCATTGCACAAGCGCTGGCTGATGAAATCGCGGAAGGTATGCTACAGATCGAAACCGTTAATGAAACCATCATTATTCGCGTGAAAGAGCAGAGTTTCGGCGCCGGGACCGACTATGTCGCAGACGACTTTCTACCCGTGTTGGATAAGGTACGCAATTTACTGGTATCGACTCCTGGTGATATCTTTGTGGAAGGCCATACCGATGACCTGCCCATATCAACCCCCCGGTTCCGCAATAACTGGTTGCTCAGTGCTTCCCGTGCTTTGGCCGTGGCTGAATACCTGTTTATTGCACCAGAAATGGATGAAAACCGCTTTACCATTGTCGGCCATGGCTCCAGTAAGCCCATTGCCAGCAACGATACTCCCGAAGGCCGCGCCCAAAACCGACGAGTCGAGATCATCATTAAGAAAGATAATCCGGACTTCGAGGGTATTCCCTCTGACGAAAGACCAGTAGAAACAGTCGACCCTGGCGATCCGAGCCTGTTTGGGTTGGATCCAGAGGAAATTTTTTAACAACGGCCATCTTGAGCGACAAGGTGTCCAGACAGCCGCGATGCCGTCGCTTGACGGCATCGTTCTATCAGCAAAAATTTCCGATGAAAGCAGGCAATAAGCGGATAGCAACTGCTTAAGCATCGCTTAGGCATTGAATGTAGGTTTCAAAATGATCTCGACTTGGCTTAACCGTGCGTTATTAGTCGTTATGGACCAAACCCGCCCGATGATTCGGTCTTGGTTTTAGAAGTATTGACCGTTAATCCAGAGTCACCGACTAAAACGAATGAATTCGCATTTTCCGCTGATTACACTAAGCAGTAGTTGAGAGGCAATAGGAGTTATTCTTATTAATCTGATAGCAGACGTTTTTCAGTCTTCGGATATAGGCCGAAACTTCAGATCAGTGAATGCAATGGGTTCATCACAGTATTGTTCGATCACTAATCATTGGAAACTGATGCGTAGTTCGGCATTTATGCTGAAATTATCCGAAAGTAGTGATCCATATTTCAGATAACGCATTAGTTAGGGCGCGATTTTCGCTGTTTCATACTTATCAAGTTCTCCTTCGACTTTCACTCTAAATATGGCATAGTTTTAAGCTGCTTTAATTAGTTGGTTTACTCAAAGATCATTAACTCTTCTTATTTAATGAAGGAATCGCATGTCATTAATTCAATCGAAAGTTAACGTTGTATTTGATAGCGAAGAGGTGGCTGGGACTGAAGTAACCAGCGGTGATTCCTAAATTTCAACTACATGTCCAGATGTTTATGCGAACCAAAATACTTTTACTTAAATACTTAGTTCTTTCAATGAAACACAACGGAGTAGTGACTTTCATGAGGTCCTTAACTGCAGTCTTGCTGATTTCTATTTCAGTCGCTTATGCCGACATGTCTGCCTGGGTTGTTGATGGTACCCTGAACTCAGTCGTCGCAGATGAAAAACACGGTATTTTTTACGGGGGCAGCTTTACAAGCATAGGGCCAGTATCGGGTCCAATGGCGACAACGAAGGATGGCCAGAGAAGAAGGGTCTTCCCTGAGATTATTGGAACAGTGCTGGATGCGGTATATGACGGTGACCAATATTTGTATATTGGTGGAGATTTCACCTTATCTTACACAAGTGCCGATATATATAACCTTGTCCGCTACGACTGGCTCAAAGGTGATTTCGATTACAATTGGCAGCCAAATCCAAACAAACACGTGACTTCATTAGCAGTCAGTGAGCATGGCCTTTTTGTCGGCGGGTACTACGATCACATTGCCGGTTTAAAAGCCAAGGGCTTTGTTAAGTTTGATACGCACGGCAAGATCGACCGTGTAGTTTATGGTGGGCTTGATCGAGTAAATAAAGTGCTTCTACATAAAGATGACATCTTGGTTGGTAGTTATGGCACTGATAACAACTCAGATGCACTTTTAGCCTATAAGCAGGATACGTTAGGGAGGTCATGGAGCTCTAATATCGAAAGAGCAATTGTTTTTGATATGGCCTTCGTCGAAAACTCACTTTTTTTAATCGGCCCCTCAGAATCACACTATTCATTTCACTTCGCACTTTTTGACCTGGATACAAAAGTACTCAAAGACATTGATTTTAAAATTGAGGATCATAAGAATCTCTATTCAGTCGCGGCCAGTGATTCTCACGTTTACGTAACTGGTTCCTTCAACTCTGTTAATGGCAGGGAACGAAAAGGTGTGGTCCAGCTCGATCTTTCCGGTAAAGTTACCGATTGGACCCCACCTACACTGTCCAAGTTCGATCGCTTATCGGCTACCGTTCTCAATGGTCAACTGTTCCTTACTGGAAACTTTAAAACTAATTACTCAATTCCCGTTGGACCTCTACAACGATGGGATATTAATTCAACCACTAGCTTGCCGATTCCAAAGTTAGAAGGTGACGTCAATTCAATTATTAAGTCCAGTGACCACATCCTTATTGGTGGTAATTTCAGAATTAATGGGTCCACATCTCTTAGTCAAATAGCTTGGATAGATAGCTACGGCGAAGTTGTTAATCGTGGACCGAGCTTTCATGGCAATGTGAGTAGTATCGTCAAAGCAGGCGATCAACTTTGGGTAAGAGGTAGCTTCCTTGGTTTAGAACGATATTGGTGCCCCGGCCTTGTGGTTTTATCTGATGAAGGCAACCCTTTACACTGTCCTACTTTCGATGGCGAAGTCTATGACGTCAGTTCAGAAAATGGGGAAGTTTATGTGGCCGGCAGCTTTACCGAATTCAACGGAATACCGGCGGATGGTTTTGTAAAACTAAATAGTGATTTTGAGGTGGTACAAGCAAGAAAAGCATCTGAGATAAAGAGCGATTGGATAGTTCGAAAAAGTGTTCATCTGAATGGGAACACATACATTGATTCAATCCACTTAACTGGTGAGTCTACTTATTCCCGCTATATCGAATTAGTGCAGTCCGATTTTAGTATACAAACTATTCTCACTCATAATTCGAGCTTAGCGGGCGCATCATTGGACAACAAAAACCTTCTCTTACATTCACCAAATGCCATGTTGGTGTTTGATCCAAACACAAAAGTCAGTAAACAATTGACCATGTCAGAAATGTCAGAGTATTCCAACAATTCTTTAGTACTCCCTTTCGAGGATGGTTATCTGGTAGCAGGGCAAAGAAGAAATAAGTTAAATGACTTATATGGTACATATGCGACAGACTCTGACGAGCGTTCATCAATCGACTCAATAGTTGGGCTTCTAACAGGTAAGGTTAAAGGACTACTAATATCCCATGACGAACTTTGGATTGCAGGATCCGAGTTCAAGAGTAAAACAAGGCCTGTCAATAAAATTATCATGGTTGATATCGTTACAAATACCATTTCGGGTGGCTTTGGTTTAGCGCCTTCAGGGTCCGTTTTGGGAGCCATAATGGTCGAAGATCATCTACTGGTCTTTGGCGATAGCCAGACCTATATTTCACACGCGATATCAGCTCTGGTCCGCACAGATGCCAATGGCATCCCTGATCAAGATTGGGCGCTTAATCGAGACTTATCCGATATTGTTTCAATGATACTTTACGAAGATAGTTTGTTTGTTTGTTCTAAGAAAGAACTCGCCAGAGTCGATCTAGAAATCAAGGAAGTTGTTTGGTCAAAGCCGGTCAGATTTCAGCCCAATGATAAGTGCAAACTTGCTGTTCATAACAATAGTTTGTATTTAGCAAGTAGCAGCGAAGTGCAAGGTTCCAGATCCTATTTGCGAAGACTCAGTTTAGATGGTGAGGTAATTGAGGAAGGCCTTTCAACTGGAAAAGTTGAGGTTCTGTCATTGGATGCAGAGAATAACGAACTTATATTGGCGGGTGAATTCGAGGAGATCATGTCTCAGCCTAGGTTGCATGCTGCAATCATAGATGCTGAAGGGAAATTAACAGACTGGAATTCTAAAAACTTGGATCTTACCCATAAGTCCTTTTATGGTGCCCATAAGTTCGCAGGTTCATATCACTTTACCGGTAGTCTTAATTTTAGGAATAGAGACTTAAGAGAGCACTCTAATCTATTTGCTTTGGATGACTTTGGTGAAATTGTGTCCCGTGGCAATGTCAAACGGTTGGATTCGTCCTTTACTGCGACTGCAGTACATAAAGGCTACCTTTTATTGAGCGGCTATTTTGATGCATTTTCCAAAGAGCATAAGAGCGAGGAATCTGAACAGCCTATGTATGGTTTGGCTGCTTATAGTAATGGACAGTTCATAGAAAACTGGAATCCTGGAGTTCCTTTCCGCTATGCGAACCAGTTAGCTGTTTTGGGCGATAAGCTCTATCTCGCTTGGTCTTCTTTGGGTTATTACCCAAGGTCTTCATATAAAAATCTACAACCACGTAAGAAGTATGCATCATTATCTCCAATTCAACTCGATGGTCCATTCGATAGCAATCCTAACTCAAAGCAGTCTACAGGGAACGAGCTCAAATGAAATCAGTTAAACGAGTAACAAGTGCTTTGCTTATACTGGCTAATATTGCTTTTGCAGAGACGGAGTTTAAAGCTGTGGAGTATCTGCAGTCGGCTATTTATCAAGGGCGGCCTAATTTATTGCACGGTACAATAGGAGATTTGGAAATTTATGCCTCTCTAACCGGAAGCGAGCAGTCGACCTTAGAGGGTATCTATTTTTATCAGAAGTATTACCAGTATAACTCAGCGGAGGATAGGTACTCCAAAAGGCCAATTCGTTTAGAGGGTACTTTAGATGGCGTAACCCTTGAAATGACTGAGTCAGTCAACGGTGAAATTACCGGCATGATGACTGCCAATTATGACCCTTACCTAGATGCTTTTGTTGGGAGTTGGTTCACACCTAACAAGAGTAAAACACTTGAGTTCAAATTAATACCCGGGGGAGTTCTACCGATTCAAAAGAATCCGCTAGTTGAAATCCTTGCGACAGCCGATAGCTATAGCCTTCTAATCGATAAGGAATTTGAAATCCCTTACACTTCGAATGCTCTTTCACCAATGCAAGACTATGGAGACGGAGGAATTTCGTTCGGAAAGCTAAATAAGCTCGTTGGTGCTACGGCCGTTTACCAGTTAAATGAAAATGAGTTTTCAGGAAGGTCAGAGTATCACCAGTCATCTTACTACGTAAAAGGAATCAAACAGCCGATAGTAACAATCGAAGATGGCTACGGTAGCTATTGTGCAGGTAGCACGGGATCAAACTATGATCATACTGCTAGTATTATTGACGATAAGTTAGTGATTAGACGCACAATTACGGATTGGCAAAACTGTGAGCCAGAAGACGGCTACTATCAAGACTCTCATTCAGTGACAGAAACTACATACGTGCTCAATGATGCTTCAAATGTATCGAAAGCGAGTGAACTGAGTCATAGAAACATTTACCGCTCGTTGGCACTACAACCACGGAATAAACCCGAGTTCTATCTTGAGCGACGTGATGATAATATCTTTTGGGGGGGGACCTCAGGCTTGGGAGAAGCTTATGATGTCTTTAGATTTTTTGGGAATGCGGACTCATTTAAGTTTAACTGTTGGCTTAATGGAATCGGCAATGAGATTAATGGTACTCCTTTGAAAGAAAGAATTGACCCTGTTTGGAGGAATCTTTCTCTAACAGAGTCTTGGTCAAAATTTGGGTCTGGTAAGTATCAAGATATATTCGATGTTAAAAAATATAAGTGGATCGCTAGCGTGAATAATTCTGTCACTACCTTGTCATTAAATGGAGAGAACTTAGCAGCTTACGATGCGTCAACCAATAAGTGCTCAAGCCTCTATTTAAAACAGGACGATGCTGAAAAAGGTGTTTATAGACTTCAATAAGTTAGGCTTATTGCAGTTGGTACAGAGACTCTACCAAGCAGCAATTAATTTGCTTCAGATTGGGGACTTAACTTTTGAATTGATAATTGGTGTAACTTAATAGCTAACTTGTTGTTGGCCTCTTATCTTGTGAGTGAAGTTGGTAGTACTACGCAAATGAATGACTGTTAATTTGTTAGTGGAGGTATTGAAGAAATTTCTGCTCCTTCCTGTAACAGTTTTCGTAATTCAGCGGTCCTTAAGACTGCTATCGTGCAGAAGCTGACGGAATCAAAAAATCTGACTAAATTTGGCGTCGTCGTGATAGTAGGCATCGCCCTTATGTCCGCTTTTGAGTTCAATCAAAATTATTCCGTTAGTTCTGAAACAGCCGTTCAGTGTTTTTCGCTGCCATCCATTAAGATTCAGTCAACGATAACTGCATCGTGAAGTCGGACTGACTATGGTCGGTATACCGACCGAATTAAGGTATTGTGTCTATGTCATGATCTGAAATAGAGCGACTGGAGCTGCTATTTCGTCTGTTTATCGACCTCGCGAAATCATTCATGTCGCAAAGGTTGGTCAATCAGGGCGCTTGCGTAAGAGTGCAGGCCATGAAGGCGACCGCGAGTAATCTTTCGCTTAGGGTTGTATATGGCTGATCGGTCGGTTGCGGCGACCGCTAAACTTGTTAAGGGTCGAGCCCGAATCTTTGGCCCGGTATGGTCTTTGAAAGCGAATATTTCCTAGTAGAGCCATGCCACCGCAGGATGCGAATACCACAGAGACAAAGCAACTAAGCTTGTGTAAGTACCATTCGGGGAATGCCCTAAAGAAGTCATTGGATAGCTCGTCTGTTACAGGCTTTCAAATTGACACATATAGCTAGAGCGCGCATTATATCGGGACGACGCGCCATAGCATTCTGATGTAGTATCCCCAAATTGGGTGCGGGAATTATTGGTGAAGAACGCTCTGTAAATTTTTTAACTCATATGGCGACGAATAGGGCCATATCTGGGGTAACGGGAATATGCAGGTTTACAGTACCGTAAATATAGATTCCAATGCAGACAAACTTGCACTGAAAATCAAGTAGTTGGCTTTTAATGGTTATGTTGTAGGCTTTTCGAAGTGATTTTCAGGTTAATTCTGCAACCGAAAACAATAGACCCATTTTTAAGGAGACAATATGGATTTAAGCAGCATTCTCACATTTATCGCCGTGGCAACATTGCTGGTCATATCACCGGGCCCTAATGGCTTTCTTATTGCGAAAACAGTCCCGCTTTCAGGAAAAAAAGCCGGGTTCGCGAATGTAAGTGGGTTTGTTGCTGCCTTTTACCTGCACGGAACACTCTCTATTTTTGGTATTTCTATTTTTCTGGTTCAATCTGCCGTTGCTTTCACCGTTTTGAAAATACTGGGTGCCGCCTATTTAATTTGGATAGGCATCAAATCCATTCGAAGTGCCCTAAACCAGAAAGCGACTGCTACCATTGACGTACCAGAAAATGTTCAGAAAAAGGTTTCAATTCGTAACGCTTTTCTGGAAGGGTTTGCAACGAATGCTCTTAACCCAAAGGTTTCTATGTTTTACCTGGCTGCCTTTCCTCAATTCATATCACTAGACGGAAGTGCTTTAAGTGCCTACGCATTGGTAACGGCACATGCACTGGTGAATTTCCTGTGGTTTTCAGTCATGGTGTTGGCATTAACCCGGGTAAAAAGTGCCGCTAATAACGTGAAGTTTAAAACCTGGCTAAATTCAGTTACGGGTGTCGTGTTCGTTGGTTTTGGGGCTAAGTTGGCTCTGATGAAAAGCAGCTTATAAGCGAACCTACATGCTGCGTAACGTTGGTTGCGCCGCATTACGCCAGGTGTCGACGCGAAGTGCCATTTAAACGGATGATAATACACGCGTAGATCCGCTTATCTAAATTCTGCTAAGCGATCATTTGATTCATACCGTTCAGCACGCACTAGGGGGGCGAATTTTCCAGCCCTGATTCTTCTGTTATCCGCTATCCGATCGTCTGTGACCCCTGACGGCCGAATATATTAATCTTTCTTAGCGTCTCTAACGTTTATTTAAATAGAGCCAATGATTCTGTGCGCAGTTGTTTCAACGTATTGGCAACCCGGGCGACGACTAAGTCGATCTTTTCATTGGCCTGCTTAGAGGTATTGATGCGCTTGAAATCTTTAACCTCACTGGCGTAAAACTTTTTAATGGCTCGTGAATGGCTGGTGATGTGTTCGTCGATTCGGGTTTTAACTTTATCCTGTATGTCTTTTTGTGCCTGTGTTTTGCTTGTGTCGTCTTTTGGTGTGGACACAGCATAGTCGGTGACTTTTTCGCGTGCACTGCTTAAGTCAATACCTTGCAATATACTGCCCTGAATGTTTGCCTGTGCTGCGGTCACTTCCCGGTGAACGGGCCGGTAAAGAGCCACGGTACCCGCCTGATCACGGTTATAGTTCATCACGCTTTTGCCTGCAAACACGGGTTCTTTCAACTTTGTCAGGCGACCTTTTGCGGTGGTTAAAATGCGTTTGGCGGTGGGGGCGTCTTCTGCCTGGTTTGCGTCAGCCGTGGTTTGTGCTTTGGCTTCTAACGCAGCATCCATACCACCGGCAATGGCCTCGTCATTCAGGTTTAAATCTCGTGATTTTTCCGCGAGCGTTGCTTCGACAACGTGGTCGTATTCCAGATAGTTCCCGACGCCTTCCGGCTTCGCGCCATAAATACTATGAGCACCTTCGAGATCGAAAAAGTTGGGGATGCCCTGCTCAGCATTACCCATCATCGGCAGGTTGGAACCTTCACCTTTGGCAGGGCCCTTTTTGACCTTGGGTGGCTTACCGGGTTCAAAACCATAAAGCGCCTTATTCATGGTTCCGATATGCTGCATACCCTTGCGAACTTTTGCGCGAATTTTCTCGGTAGCGGCCTTGTCGCTGTTATAAATGCCGGAGATATTTTTCAGTTCTTCTTGCATTTCAGCGTCTATGCCGGTTCGCAGTTTGGCCACCATGGCTTGTGGTGTGGTTTCGGCTGCGGCGTCTGTGGTGATCTGATCGTGATTGCGGCGTTTGGCATCCTTCGCCGTTTTTTGTCGGTGCGTCGGTCGGTAAATGGTTAACGCAGGGAGTTTTTCACCTTTGGTACCGAGCGCCCGGGTATCAATATCACCGACATACGGTTCGGTCACGGCCTGACCATCACGTTGGCCTTGCTCGATAGTCGGCTTAAGTGTTTTCTGAACATAGGTCTGTACCAGAAATGCCATGCTTTTTTCCGGGATATGGTCATTTTCGTAGTAATTGGAGAGCCGTTGCTTGCCTTTATCGCCTAAGCCTGCGTTGGTAGCCACCTCGTCTATTTTCTTGCTAGTGATTTTCCCGCGCTCACTGTATAGATCGGCATCGCCTTCAATCGCTTCGATACGAGGTTCCTTCGCTCGCAGAATCGCACCATCTTCCGGGTCGTCTTCATAGAATGGGTTTTGCGCGATGGCCGGACCCAGTTTCGCAAGCTTCGCACCGGCATCTTTGGTTTCCTTGTCTGCTTTGTCTCCGGTTTTTTTGGTGCTGGTTTTCTGCTGTTCGGGTTTGACTTTCGCGAGAGCTGTCTCGGCTTGGTCAACTTCCGTCGTCATGACGTTTTTGAGTTCATCGACGCTTTTAGCGTCGTCACCAAACTCTTTCGCTTTTTTCGTTTCGGTTTGCATTTCCTGTTGTACAACATCGGCTTCACGTGGTTTGGTGGCAATGGTGAGACTGAATTTGTTGCCGGTTTTCTTTGGAATCAGTTTGTGTGATGCATTACCAATTTTGAAACCAGCCGCGGGTACTTTGCGCTTTTTGTTGAGCTTGCCCAGTATTTTAGAAAACAGTTTTTTGGCTTTTTTTACCAGGAAGGTCACCATCTTATTCATGGCTTTTTTAACCGGTGCCTGCAGTTTCTTGATGATGGTGCGAATGGTTTTAGTGATACCAGTCACAGGGATGAGCGCAGCGACGAAAGCCAGAAACAGGGGGATCGTTGCCGCAATGGTTTTTTCAATGAAGTCCGCTGCTTGTTTCAGTTGGCCCTTTGCTATTGCGCCGATGGATGAAAAGATGGAGTTTGCCAGGGCAACAATCTGATCCAGCCGTTCCAGAAATGCTTTGATCATGTTGTATATCGCCAGCGCGACTTTAACGATACCGCCAATGGGGTTGGATAAACCGGCGATCCACGATATCGCGCCCATGACGATGGTATTGATCACAAAGTCGCGGATGCCGTCGATCACCGTGGTCTTGAACCCTTCGATCATTTCCAGCACACGCTGCCAAATGCCAACGAAACCTTCTTTGACCAGAATTTTCACCACCTCGACTGACCGTTCGATGAAAGCGACTTTTTTCTCGCCACCTTGCCCCAGTTTTTTTACCAAGGTTTGCCGGAAGTTCGCGTAAGTCAGACCGACGATCTGCAAAGCGATTGAGATAATACCTTTGAAATCCAGTTTGGCGGGCATCTCCAGGTTCATGCCCTGCATAGTGCCGAACAGCCAGGCCATAAGCCCGGCTTTCAAATGTTTCCAGATGTTCGAGCTGAACTGCTTAAAACCTTTGACGACCGCACTGATTAGGTTTTTAGCAAAGGCCAGTGGGTTGTTGAGAATAATGGAGATCGTCTCTTTGGCTTTTTCGATAACGCCCCAAATTTTTTCACCGTAGGGACCCGCCAATGCCAGCGCGCCACGCACGATAAATTCCAAAATTTTGTCTTTGATGTCTTTAATAAAGGTAATGACGTCCTGTACCAACGGTTTGAAAATGCGCTTGGCGGTTTTAATAGGCGAGAATATCGGTTTTTCATCGATGAATTTACCGACCAACCGTTTGACTCGGGTCCAGGTGATGTCCAATGTCGACAGGCGTTTTTTCACCCAGTCGAACGCGCGTTCGAGGACGCGTGTTTCTTGTAGTTTTTGGAACAGAGCGTCGCCGCCGGGCAGTAACCCCAGAAAACCACCGATTAAATTCGTGGCGTTGCGGGTGACGGTTTTATTGGTTATCGGGCTTTTTCCCAGAATCACACAGAGCAAGGTATAGCCGGGCACATTACGGGCGATTTTTTCAGCTTTGTTCGCCACCCAGCCACGTTGAACGGTGGGTTCGGCGAGGCGATCGACCGCATTCTCAGGCTGTTCTTGCTTACGACGTGTCTGTTGCACCACGTGGGTCAGTTCGTGTGCCATCAGCCGTCGGTTATCTACCGATTCGCCTTTTCCCAGCCAAATGTGGTGTTTATAGGTAAACGCACGCGCGCCAATACGTTCCGCAGTTATGCGGTCCTCTGGTGTGTCGTGAATGCGAACATCGGAAAAGGGGACGTTAAAACGAGGCTCCATGAATTGCCGAACGCCATCGGGTAACGCGCGACCGGCACCGGGTTGATTCACCGCCTGTGTCACATCCGTTGGCGCCTGTCCACCTTCCGCTCCAACGGCGACGCCTTCTTGTGACGCTCGTGCAACTTCTTCTTTCGGGTTATCGGGGCGGCCGTTTTCAATTTCTGAAAATTCATCGTTTGCAAGGCCCGCAGTATCAACGTCCTCACCTGCAGAGACTGTTGGTTCCTGTTGTTCTGCAGGTATGGCCGGGTCAGCGTCAAAGGTATCGGTATTGGGTTGGCTGCTTTGGTCAGCGCTCGCAGTGCGATTCGCTTGTGGATCTTCGCTGTTTACGGACACATCCAGACTGGGCGCTGACATGGTGACAACGCGATCGGCGTTACTTTCGGCTTCGTGCTCCAGCGGATCGTTAGCGGCGCCGACCCGCAGTGCCGGTTGAATCAGTTTACGATCCAGTAAGGTTGCGTGCGTTGCGGAGGCTCGGCGCACCGGAACCCGAACCTTGCTGGTTTTAGCGGTTTGCTTACTGGCAACGGCTTTAGATTTCATGACCGGCAGCCCCGGCTAATACTGCGTACATTCGGCATTGGATGCGTTGGTTTCTTCATTTGCCTCATTAGGATTACCCTGCAAGAAGGCTTCAGCGTCTGCCCGCAGCGTGGTTTCCAGCGCGCTTTTCCAGGTTTGAATGTCGGCGGCGTTGTAGGGACAGATTTCGTGAATGTCGTTCCTGGCTTGAATGCGTTGTCGCAGCAATCGCTCTGAAACGCCGACATGGTAGCGTTCGTGGTGAAGAACACCTGCCTCGGTTTTTTGCTTTGGTGTCGTGAAACCGGTGCCTGCTTCGGTGTTAAAGCGATCCGCGCCCGGGTTCGGACCGCACTCTGTCCACCAGTCTCGACCGGTGGCTGGGTCTGAACGGGTAATTTCCGCTCTGTCGATCACCAGCGGAACGGTGGCCAGCACATTGATTTTCCGGGGGCAAAGTTGGTACTTCGCCTGGCTGCCGTTGGCGGTGTTACAGGTATCACAGGTTCGGCGTTCACGATGCCAAACGGACAACTGTCGCATTCGCGCAGAACCCCAGTTCGTCGACCCAAAGGGTGACCCACTGGGTGTGCCGTTTTGAATGAGCGGGGTGATGGTGACGGTCACCTCGGGATTGACCGGATTCGGACAGGTTTCGCAGTTCGCCGCGGGAGCCGCTTGCCGGTGGGCCGTGTGGCCGGAATCCTGTTGTGCAACATGTGCCAGTTCGTGGGCCATGATCTGTGTTCCGCCGCGTTGTTTTTCACCGTTGGCAAAGGCGATATTGTTTCCGTAGGTAAATGCACTGGCGTCAATGTGCTGCGCGGCTTGGTGGGCGCGTTCGCCTTCATGCAAGCGAACAGACGAAAAATCGCGGTCGAAGCGTGGTTCAAAAAAAGCCCGTTCGCTGTGCGATAGTGGTCGGCCAGCCCCGAGTGATTTGATCGACTGCGCGGCAGTTGTGGTGGCCGGTGAGGCTTTGCTGCCGGGTGCAACGGAAGGAGTCCCTTGGGCACTTCGTTGTGCGGTTTCTTCTTTCTTTTCATCATTGCATTGCGCGCACATGCGATGCACCTTGGGTTGACCCAGTGCCTGTGCTGCCATGGCATCGGCGGCTTTTTCGGCTGGGTCATGCGCGCCCCCAATCTGCACGGAACCATCTAATGCGTTCTGTTGTTTGGCGTCCTGTTTCACTGTTGTGGCCGAACGGGAGGCAGAGCGTCGGATGTTGGCACGCCGTTTTACATTCAATCGACGGCGTATTCGGGTTTTAGTGCTCATAGGGACCTCCCGTTTTGGGTTTATTTCACGCCACTGGCGATATGTTCCGCGGCGTCGCGTTTCAGCTGTCTGGCGGTGGCAATACTCAGTTTAGATGTCCGAGCCAGAACACGCAGGTCGGTATCCGAAACGTTCGCCAGAGCCCCCAAATTGGTGATGCCTTTTTTCGCCAGATTGGTGGCGAACAGCTCATTGTCTTTGGTGACGGCCGTCACCGGTACTTCTTTGCGCAGGGATTCAATGAAGCCTGCACGTTCTTTCGCGGTTTCCGTCAAAATAGCTTTCTGTTGCTCTGCCAACGCGGCCAGTTCTTTTTGCGAGCTGCTGAGATCTTTTTGAATCTGTTCGCGCTCCTTGCGTATTTGGTCCAATGAAGCATTCAGCGTGTTGACATCCTGACTGAGTAACTCTTTTTCTTCACGCAGTCGAATCAGATCGGCGCTGACGATGTCCGCATCGATCATGCCGGTATCGGTAGCGGACAATTCGGTGCCCGCGCTTAATTGTGTTGCCGTTTGGTAAAGGAATTTACCCCCGCCGGTTTCGAGTTTAACGTAATCCACGGCGACACCGTCGGAGACGATCAGGGCCACCTTATCGCCCGGCGCTACATCGCCTGCATCCAATACCAGGTTGGCTGCTTCAATACCTGCTGACGCGGCTTTAATTCGGGCGATGGCTTGCGCGTCGCCTATGTCGATGGTTTCCGCGACCTCAATGCCATTGCCTTTGAACGCGACTTTCGCCTGATCGATCCCCAGATCATTGACGTCGACTTTGACCTTGAATTCGCTGGGCGAACGTTTGCCGCTGAACAGGCGCAGACCATCGTCAATTCTCGAAATGTAGTTTTCAGCCTTGAAGTCGATTTTCGGATCAAAATGCCAACGTTTTTCCGGGGCTTTGTAAATGGGACCGTCTGGAAGTTGCCCGATGGCAGGTGGTGGACAGCAAAATTCCGCCATGCGTTGAGAGTAGTTGTCGACCACTTCCTTCATAAAGTAATTCAGCCATCGCCAACTCATGGCTTGTTTGCGGCAGGCGTGCGCACAAACTTCACTGAGGCGGATCTGCCCATTTTCAACACGGCCTCGCAAGCAGGCAATGGGTACCAGATAGGGCGCTTCCCCTGGCGTTGGGCAACTTGGCATCACCGCTTTGCACAGACAACGTCGGATACGTTCTTCATCGCTTTCGTTAATGGCCTGGTAAACCAACGCTTCACGCATCATGAAACGTGCTTCGCGCACTTCACCCGTCGCGCCGTCCGGATTAATGTCTTCGTCGATCTGCTGAATGCGTTTGCGCAGCATTTCGGCGCCTTCAGCGTCATTGGTATGGCTTGCCCATTTCTCGACCAATTCGTCATTGAATTGCCGTGCAACAATCTGTTCGCCCTTATCCAGGCGTTGGTTGGCGGCCAGTTTCGGTTTGCCGGCTCCGTAAATGACTTTGTCGAGAACAGCTTTGTTATTGGCCGGTTGCGCTTTGTAGTGATCAACAAAACCATAGGGCTTATTTTTTTCCATGCAGGCTTGGAATGTTGACAGAAAGGAGGGGTCTTGCGGACCAAGGGCAAACTCCTTGGTCGCCAGGTGCGCGCGGATAATGCCGCCCGCTTCAACGGACAATGCCAGGCAAACTTTTTTCTCACTCAACAGGCTGTCAAATTCATCCAGGTTTGAGAAATGGAAAAACTCGCTGTCCAGTAATTTATTCAGATCAAGATCCGTTTGCTCGACGGAGCCTAAATGACCCATGCGATCCAGAATAGCGCCGCTGGTGTAACGCACGACAGACGAATTCATTTGCCGTAATGAAGGGAAAACACCACAGACAACGCCCCAGTCGTGCAGCAGTCGCAGCATTTTTTCATTGCCAAAATCGACCTTACATAAGTTATTCAGCGCGTCCTGCACGTTATCGGTGCTGTCATATAAATGCGTACAGCCACTCGGGTCAAAGGCAATATCCGCTGCGCTGATGCCGCACAGGTTATCCAACGCCTGCTGTACGTTTTCGGCATCGCCGTACAATTTGGTGCAGTGATTGTCCAACTGAATGTGGCTGGCCGGCAAGTCCGCCAGTGTTGGAAAAGACAGCCGGCGGTTTTCGTCGTCGGACAACGGGACGACTTCGCCATCGGCTATGCGAAACAATGGGCAATAAAAGTGTTCCACGCCAACTGGCGTTTCACTGACGGCGCGAATCGGGGTTTCGGCAAAGCGTCGCGTTTCAATCAACCAATAATCGCCGGCGACGGTGGGAACCGAGGTTAGATCGATATCGGCGGTAAAGGCGTCCGTGGTCAATTGAATCGAGCGTCCGGATACTTCAAGGCTGCCGGACCCCATGGCATCCACTGTCTGTGCTGTGAAATCGACGTCTGCGATACCAGACCAGCGTCGCACATACGGCCAAGTCTCACCGTCTGGTGCCGTCGCGATTTCCGGGTTGGCTAAGCTGGAGCCGCGGGTGCTGCACGCAACACTGCCGGTGTCGTGGTGGACGCCCAGATGTTTTTCGGTGCTGTCTGCATAAAACTCATATACGGCCCCGGCGCGGCTGAAATCTTCACTGTTAACGGTAGCCACCGCAGTGGCTGAGGCATTTTCATCACTCCAGGCAATGCGGATGGTGCCGGGCGATTGCGCGTGGCCAGTGACCTGTAAAATCTCGATACGGAACAAACCATTAGACACGGTCTGTTCGGCCGCAACCACATCAGCGCAGGGGTCGCAATCGTCGCTGATGGTTTCCGGGTCGACGGGTGTCACCGTCAGACGACCTAAGCCCTGTTTGGGGAAGCGACCGGAATCGAGCCCGAGTGTGTCCGCTTCCGCCAATGGCAGGTATTTAATCTGCGTTGTGGTACGTTGACGCAACGATGTTTCAGCGCCGTGCAGGCCTGGGTCTGTGAGTTGTTCATCCTCCAACGGTGTCACCGTGCGGTGCCACACATCGGCGTATAAAAGCCAGTTACCGGTAGTGGGCAGCGTTGGTGCCAGCGGAAAATCCGGTTGCTGAGCGTACAGCGACAGCGGTCCGGATAAGGGCCCCGTACTTTGGGTCATGCCTCGAACACCTTCGGCAAACAGGACGCCTTCGGCAAGTGCGGGCAGGTTCGCTGCAATAACAACCGCGCCCTGTTGGTCGGGCACGCCATTGCCAACACTGAATTCACCTAAACCGTCCGTGCGTTTTTGGGCAATGTTACTTTGCTCACCGAGGTCGGCATCGGTCACCATGCCTCCCTGCACTTGATATACGCCGGAGTATTGTCGTGAAGGTCGGTAACTGTCGCGTGAAAAGTTTCCTTTCATAATGTAACTCTCTTTAAATTGTTTGCGCAGGTAAGCGAGCCAGATGTGGATCGTATTTGATCACGACGTCTTGGCCATAGGGTAGGTAGTCTGCAAGTTTCAGTTGCAGCGCTCGTATTTGGGCGGCATAAAACAGGTGGTGGTAAGCGCCCATTTCACCTTCGTTTTCGCTACCAAAACGAATTTTTTCAGATGACGTCAGGTTTAATACGCCTGCGCCAGGTTCGCCGAAATTGGCCGGTCGCAAGACGCATTCATCGCCATCGCGAAACCATAAACGAATAAAATTTGGATCATCATCGGTATTCGACGGTGACTTGTCGGCACCACAATCCTGTAACGCGGCCAAGTTGGGCACGCGCGAAAAACGGATGCAGGTTTCACCGCCGGAGCAGTTCACATCGATCAACTCGCCGTTAAAAATACAGTCCGATGCCCACAACCGTTCCAACCTTGTTTCCTGTAATACGGTGCAGTATTCCAGCTGCGCAAAACCGACGCCTCCCTGAATGTCGTTGAACAGGCAATCCTTCGCGATGACGGTGGGTTGCGTTGAAGGCACTTCAATTATCAGATTCGCGATGGCGCATCGGTCAAGGCGTAATCGTGTCGAGGGCTCGGTAATGCGGACGGTTCCGGTGAACATTAACCCTTCCAACGCGACGTTCACATCGCCTGGTATGGTGAGGTCACCACTGACGATAATGCGTTCCGGAAACACCAGCTGGTCATTGATTTTCAGTTGGTCGATAACATCGTCCTCCAGCAGGCCAAGTGCCGCAAAAATCTGTTCAGGACCAATGCGTTGTTCGGTCTGTTGGGCGTCATCAATCGCGATGTTGGCGGTGGTCGGTGACAGTGACGAACCATTAATACCTTCCGCGAAAAAACCGTGCGGCGGTTGTACGTGAATCAAGGTACGTTTGGGGTGGGGACCGGTGGCCTGATCCTGGTTGCGCACGTCGGGCGTGCGTGCCGACGTATCGTCATAAGCATTGGGAAAACAGGGTGCACCGGTTCGGTATTTAGGCTTCCAATATCGTTGTGCTGACGCTGTGACGCGACCAAATTCGTCCCGTGTGGGTGAGGTAATCAGATACAGCGGATTGTTGCCACCGGTGTCTGCGACGGCCCGGTTGCTGTAACGGATGTCCGGCGTGCCCATTGGCGTATCGACTCGCGCATTTTGCGTAGAGAAGGGCGGTAGAGACATGCGCGGGGTGGTGAGCGTGCGGCGCCAACCTTCCACCACGACTGCCTCTAACTGGCATATCACATCCGCAATATCATCGACCGTTTGCAGTGTGCCTTTGCTCTTGTACCAGGACACCGTTTCGCTGAGTTCGTCGCGCCGGGCATCTGGGTCTGGAGCACGGAGTTGCGCACCGACCAGTTCCGCCAGATAGGGAATCAGCCAGGTTTGAATCTCACGACCATTGTCGGCGGCCTCGGCGAAGGCATCGGCATAGGCTTGCTCCATCGTGTTTCGAATCAGGTCGAACAGATGTCCAAAGCTGTGCAGGTAGGCTTCCAGGTCACCTAACTCATCTTTGGTTGGAGCCCGGTCCTGGTAACGATATTCTTCAGGCAGTTCCCGGTAGAGTAATTGCCCGGCACGGGATTTAAGTTTGCTCACACTCATGTCAGTGCCTCCACAACGACAACGAAGTCGGTCACGGCGGTGGTCGATTGCGCAGAAATCAATTGATGGTCGAACGGGAAATAAGCCGACGCGGATCCATTGGTACGCGCTGTTTTCAGTAAAACGCTGTCATCAGATACTTGAAAGGATTGAACCGTGGCGGTGTTGACGCCGTCGACCCGTTCCAGTGCGGCGGCGATTTCCGATATGTAAACCGGTTGCCCAAGGCGGCGGTTCTGCAAGTTAAACGTATTGATGAGCGTCGCATGCGCATTAGCCTGTACCTGAGTCCGGTCATACTGTTCGGTGTCAACACGTATGGTTGTTTCCGCCATCAGACGGATGGGTTGATAGTCCGCCAGCTCAACTCGTATGCCCGGTGTTGATCGCGAACGCAGAAAATCCGCCAGATCGGTCTTTAACGAAGCGCCCAGCAGACCACCGCCGGAAGGTACAACCGTTAAGCGAATATCATGGCTGTTGCGAGGGTCGGTAATGGCTTTTGCTTTGGCTTGCCAGATATCGGAACGTCTCACACTGAGCCGCTCGAAATCCTGCAGAGATACGGCGCGACCGTTAGCCGCTAAACGAGCGGGCGCGTTATCACGGATGTCCGCCACGGCTTCGCGCTCGGCACCTCCAGACGCGGCAAAAGGCTGGCTGATCGCATAAACGTATCGATGTTTTTTCATCGGTTTGGTAAAGGCGCGTGCGGGTACCATGCCTTTTAAACCGACGCCGGTTCGGTAGTGGGTCACCACGACGTTGTTCGTACCGGTTGGCAAGCGACGTCGGAAATGGATTTGCAGGCTGCTGTCTTCGTTTAACGACATAGAATAGCTGTCGGTGCCTGCCGCACTCGGATCAATTAAGTCCCGATACGACCAGACCACGCCGTCCACAGCGATTTCCATATCCGGTGCCACGCCGACTTCAGCAAGATTGGACGGCACAAAGCTGACATCGTTGGCTTTAAAATGAAAACTCTGTGCGGGTTTCTCGGCATCTCCTGAACCTAAGGTTTTAGGACTGTTGGTTTCGCCGTGGCTGACTTTAACGGTATTGAAGTTGAGCTTCGTCCAGCCTTTTTGATAACCGGTCAGCTGATCGCTGGGTTCAAAGACCAGTTTCAATCCTGAGCTGACGTTCACGGCTTCCACCAGATTGACCAATACCGCAGTGCCAGTCAGTTCATTTTCGACCAAACAAGGTTTGCCCAGACGAAGCAGTTCGCGCGCGGCATCGGAGAGTTGACCCACAACAAAGTCGTTACCCGCAAAGGCGTTGCCGGGATTCCGGTTATAAAACTTCGGTCGCAATCGGTCCAGCAAGGGGCCATGGAACTCAACTTGATTGGGTTGGAAGCTGTTGTAGTTGTTTGTCACGTTCTGTTCGAATTGAATACTGTATTCATCGTCTCGTTGCGTGATCCCGGCGACACGCAAACCGATCAGCGCATTGGTTTTAGTGTCGCGCATCAAAAAGCGGGCACCGACACTGAGTTTTTTCGGTTGTTTTCCGGCAAAGCTGACGATTTTTGTTCGAACGCCGGAGCCGGTTAAAACGCTGTCGGGTTCGGCGACCACGGTGGCCGATTCTCGTTTTGCACCGGCCGACACGACAAAAAGACTGCCCACCACGTTCAGTACACCGGAAAAATCGATACCTTCAATCAAGTCAGTCAGGTTGTCGTCTTCATCTTTTACGTACTTTATATCGCCGGGTGCGTTGTCCAACGTGCCGTTCGTATTCATGAAAAAAGCTTTCGTCCCCAGTGTGGCGGGCGCCAGTGTGCCGACGCCGGTGTTCGTGACTGGCACCAAGGTTTCCACCGACACCACATCACCATGAGCGACGCTGCTTAACACATTGTCGGTATCCGACAAGGTAAGGTGATTCTCCCTGTTATCGAGTACCAGCAATTCCTTTGCACTGTTGTTGTAATGCAAACGGACCGGTGAATTGATCTGATAGCTGCTGGCGGTGTTTATTTTCAATACCAACTTGCCGGGTATCGATCGGGGCAGTGCTTTGCGAATATCCGATGCGTTGACGTGCATTTGCACCAGGCCTCGCGTCCAGGCGCCAGCCAGGGCCGAAGTTTGTATGGAAACGGTATTGGCGTGTTCGGTTGCGGTCACCGCATTCAAGGTGACTGCTACGATACTGCCTTCGCCGTCGAACCAATCCAAAACGGCAAAACCACCAGGGTTAAGAGAAACGTCGCCGTCGGTTTGCCACAAATCCGTCGTGGTTAAAGGCGTTGGATCCATATCCCAGAGTCGGGCTCGGCAATCATTTAAATCCGCGTGCACTTTGATGGCATTTAAGGTTTCAAAGACGACTGGCGGTCCCCCTTCGGGGGGTGAAAATTTCATCGCCAGACCACGGTCGACTTCAATCGCCTGGTTATCATCGGTGGGGTGAACAAACAGCCCGACCGAGGTCGTGGCCGAAGATGCCGGTGCGGGTTGATAATTCACCATGGCCGCCAGTCTGGCCACATTCTGCCATTGCGTCGCGGTACGGATGTATCCTTCGTTGGTGTAAGCGTTTAAATGACCCAACAGAATATGCGCGCCACGTGAGGCTGCCCGCATGATTTCCCAACCGTAATCGTCGTGAAACTGTTCATACTGTTTCAGCAGGCGGCGATTCTTGCCGCGCGCCGTTTCCGGTTTGTCTGGGAATGCTTGGTACAGGCTCTGCCAGACCAACGCTTGTTGAAAAGCGGTTTCATCAAAGCCCGGGTCTTTTTCGTCGGCGAATCGATTGCGCCAGTTTTCAGGTAACCGGTCTTCAAATTCGGCACCGCGTGCGTATAAACCCATGGCCGCAAGACGCAGCTCTTCGAGCCAGGTAGCGGCGTCGCCATCGATATACTGAAATTGTTTTAAACCGGCTCGGTTCCAACGTGTAACGTCGACCAGTTTGTTGAATCGCAGTTCGCTCATCCGGCTTCCCCTCCATTGACGATCAGTCGGAAATAACCCTCTTCGGGATGACCACGTAAGTTTCGACACAATGCGTAGTGATCGTCTTCGATGGGTATAAATCCCTCGGTGACTCGATCGGGCCATCCACTGCCGACACGCTTGAACCGGTTGAGGCAGGCGACCGCCACACCTTCCACGGCCATCGCTGCTTCAATGATGTCCGATGCAAACAGGTCTTCGCCGAAATCCAGACGTCCGTGTTCAAAGAATCCACCTTCATCAAATGAAAAAACTTCCGCCAGTGCTTGTTTCAGTTCGCTGCGAAAGTACCCGGCTTTTGCTCGCACCGATAACGTAAAGGTAATGGGTGCAGGCTGCGCGGTTTCGAGAAAAACCTCCGAACCAATCATCCGACGTCGTTCAATAAGAATGCGTAACAACTCTCGCGGTGTCGGTTGGCTGGCTTCATCGGGAACCGGTAAATTTTGCTGGTGGTGAAACTGTTCAATGCTCTGCCACAACGTCGTTCCAGCCGCCAGAATGGGTTCGTCCAATTGCAATTCCCCTTCGGGTAACACGGAGACGAGTATTGAGTTCCAGGCGCCACTCCAGATGAGTTTGGCCTGTGCTCGTGCCACCACGGGATGCGCTGCAATCACATCTTCATGATCGGTCAGGGTGACCATGCGTTTTTGTTCCGCGATGAGCCGCGGCCCTTCGGCACGCGCCAATTCCATTTTCTTGGGTTTTAGTTTCCACAAGCGTTCGAGCTGTTGTTCTCGGGTTTCACTGACATCGGGAGCGGTGGGGGGCAGTTCGGCCAGTTCCGCGTCGCTGACCAACGCTGCAGCGTCGTAACCAATCAGTTTTAACAGCCGCCGCAGTGATTGAGGCCGTCTTGCGGTGGCCAGAAAGCGTTCGCTCTGAACCGCATCCAACGCATGGGAGGCTCGATCAAACGCGGCAGAAAGCAGCTCAATGATGACCACTTCCATATCCGCTGGCGCCCAGCGTCGGCGATCCGGAAATCGGTGCGCCAGTTCCTGCATCAAAAACAGACGGAAACTATCGTAGTCGCGGGTTTTCCAGTCAAAATCATCTTTAACACCCGGCAGTGGCAGTGGTAGCGTTGCTATACGTTCACCACAATCGGGACAGCCAGTGTCAAAATGCAAATCGGGGGCAGGTAGTTCAGCCATGTTTGTTTACCTGAGTTCCATATAACACGGTTACATTTGGAAGGTCAGGCTTTCCTCCTTCTGTAAAGCGGCAATGGTGTACGTGATGGAAACCAACAGAATTTCCGGTTGGTCTTTATGTGCACCCACCTCAACTTTCAGTGTTTTCGGGTCGACCTCTCCCGCGAGTGTTTCAGCCAATGAACCAAACAACCGGCCACGGGCAAGTTCCCACAGAGGCGCGGCGTTGGGTTCAAACACCAACTGGCGTGCACCAAAGCCAAATTCCGGTCGGAATACCCGTTCGCCCGGGCTGGTGAACAGGACTTGTTCGACCTGTTCTCGAATATGTTTCATGCGGGCAGAGGTTTCCGGTCCATTGCGGGTTACCCGAAATGGAAACGCCAGATATTCCACACGCGGTAAACGGGCTTCGCTGGGTTGTGTCATGAGGCCACCGTTTTGGTTGTCAGTGCGATTGGGGTGAGAGGCACCATTGGCGGACCCGAAGGCGCACCAGGGGCCGTGCAGGGATGCACATGTGAGTTAAATAACGATAAAAACGTTGAGCCTTTCAGTAAGGGTTCACCACCCGCGCCGCCGATGGTCACCGATTGCCCCTCAATATTAATGGTGGTTCCTTTAACGGCTACGCCCGAAGACGAGGTGGCAATTTCATTGCCATTGCCATCGGTACAGGTGACTCCCGATGCGCTGAGTGTGAGCGTATTGCCGTTGGCATCGGCAATGGTGATTTCACTCGCGGCAGAGTCGAGATTTATCACGGCCCCACTGCTGTCAGTTAGGCTGATGGACCCTTCCTGATTCAGTTCCAACACCGCATCGGTGGCGGAATGTAAGGCGATTTTTGTGGCGTCGTCCGTATCGTCAAACAACAGCGTATGGCCCGACTCCGTCTTCAATACTTTGGTGGCCTGATTGGTGTGTTCGCTGGGCACTTCATTCGGCGTGCGCCAGAACGTACCTGTCCAGATAGGTGCAGATGCGTCGCCTTCAATAAACTCAACCAACACCGCGCTGTCGACGGGAGGAATGGCCACCCAGCCGAAATCCGCGCCACCACCATATGGAAACGCAGGCTCCGCCCACTGTGATTCACCGTCACCCAACACCGAGGGCACCGTCACGCGAATTCGTCCACGGTTTTCCGGGTCGTCAACCGACGTAACGTGTCCACGGTATTTGCCCCAATATTTGGTGGCTTGCCGGCGGGCAACGTCTTCGAGTAATTGAAATTCAGTCATGTGATCTCCTTCGGATCGATACACATTCAGCCATTCAGAACAAACTGCTCAGTGCCGACGCTGCACTGCTTAACGCACCGGTGGGTGAGTCTGTCTCGCCAGTCGCATTGCGCATCAATTCAAATGTCTCGGTGTAACCTTCGCTGCTGAACTGATGCGCCACTTTGTCGACGTAGTACAGTCCGCCGTAGCGGGTGCCTGCACCATCCACACTAACCAGTCCACCGGGTTGCAGAACATGGCCGTAGATGGATCCGTCTAACTCACCGGTACCACGAATTTTGAAAGCATGTTCATTGACCAACGCTTGGGCACGAGCCGTTCGCTCTTCGCTGGTTTCGTCACCTTCCGCTCCGACACGCCAAACCGATGGCGTGCCGAGATTAGAACCCTCCTGCGCAGCGGACGTCGAACCGAGTACCGGTTCGTTGGGTGTCACGCTGACCACTTCCGGCGTGGCGCCTTCTTCTCGTGGCGCCAGATCGGCACGCACTTCGTCCGGCGAGTCCGCATTGTCTTCTAAGTTGAATGTCCGGCAATTGGTCGCGCGGCCTGCGTAAATCAGAATCGGTGATTGTGCTGTGCCGTCCAGACGCTTGGGACCAAAGTAAACTTCACCTTCGCGAAAGATCATCTCGTACCCGTTGGCGGTTGCACGCTCGCGCAAAAACTGAATGGGGGTGGCTTCCTGTGACAACGAGCGACTGGACTGACCGGTTGCCGAGAGTGGGTCAGGTCGGATACCGGCTGGACGTACCAGCTCGGTTAATATGGCCAGATCCGTCATGGGTTGCTGTTCACCCCAGACGCGTCGCATTTGTTCGCGATTAAGTGCGGCGCTTTCGTCCTGAATGTCGAGTGTGAGTTTTGATTCTGCCGGGTTGCCTGGGTACTCCGGCGTGAGTTTAACAATGTACCCAGTCAGGATAACTTCCTGATAAGTGCCGAAGTCGGCACTTATCCGAATCGGTAACCAACGCGAAAACAGACCGCTGTCTGCGGCGATCCATTTGCCGTCGCTGCCGCGCCGGTCTTCGATGATGATGGTTCCCGCAGCCGCTTCAGTGCGCGCCGTTTGAATAGAAACTTCCGCCACCAGTGGCGCGATGGTATCGATACTCTCGTAATTATTTCCGACTTCAATCAAGCACGAAGCTGGGTTACGGAATGTCGGGCTGAGCAATGCCCCCAAAGACGCCAGCGAGGTCATGAGCCGTTGCCTTTATTCAGGTTTTCACGTTGCGGAATGATGATGACATGGCCGGCGCGTTCTTTGCCGTTTTCCGCCTGCGTGCCTTCATCGATAAGCGTGCCGTGTTCGTCGTAAGTCGGGTCTGTGGTGGTCCACAATAAGTCTTCCGGAAACAGAACGTCACTGTTGGCTTCCATAATCCAGCGCCAATCCCGTGACTCGGCATAGTATTCGTGAGCGAGACTGTCCAGTCGTTGACGAATTTCCACCGAGTGCTCAAGTAAGGGGATGGGTTTGCGCAGCGCACGTGCGCGCAAGCCACGAAAATGTTTGGTTGATTGATCACTGGCTTCAAACAGCGGTGTGAATTCGTATGCCGATCCTTTAAAAAAAGCCATAGTGCCTCCTAAAAACCGGACACGGCGTTTAAGGCTGTCATTGCGGTTTGACGTACCTTGTCGGCCATGGTGAATGGGTTGTTACTTTCGATGACCTGCATGGTTAAGTTAATTTCTGCCCGGTAGGGCATGAGGTTGGGAAGGTGTAACACTTCGCGTTGACTGACACCGGTTAAAAAAACCGGGAGCAGTTGCAGGCCCCAGGCAAATATCAGTACCGATGCTGTTTCTTGTCTTTCAAAAGCGCGCGCGCCGGTTATTCCCAAACTCGACAATGTCTTCACGCCGAAGGGACCCTGTGCTTTAGGTTCGACCATCGAACGCAACGTATCAATTTGCGGTTGAACGCCGAACTGACTTGCAATCGGGTCACCTTTTTCCATTTTGTCGGTGGCGTCCAGCAGGATGTCGATCGAGAAGCCTTCTGCTGCCATCTCAACTCCCTGAGCGACACGGCTGGTTTCCAGTGGCGACAAAAAGTCATAACCGGTGCGGTTGCCAGGTGCGTCGCCGGTTTTGATCGTGACGGTACGCGAACGCGAAATCGATTGCGGGTTAAAATCAAATACCAACGCCAGTGGCGGTACTGTTAAACCATATTCAAACAACACGCCTTTGGTTGCGACAGCCATTACCCATTTCCTTTTGTTTGCGCGGCAACCTGAACCGCGGCTTGTTGGGCCAACGAGGCACTGCTTTGCCCTTGGTCAGTTAACGCTATGTTGAGTGATTGATCGGCATCGGGATGCTGTGATGTCAACTGCAGCGCGATGGCTTGCGCAATTTTTTTGGCATCCAAATGCGCGCTGTGTTTGAAACGGGCCGGAAGCGTCAGGGTTAACCGTTTAATGTGCATGTGGGTCTTCCTCCAGAAAAGTAGCGAGCGTGCCGATCTCACTTTTACGGATCTGGCGATTTTCTTTGCTCAGTTCAGCCCAGACTGCACGCGCAATGTGTTCTGGCTTAATGGCGGATTGCGCTTCTGCGGCCAGGACCGTTGCGTAGTGAGCTGCGTTTTGAATGGAGCCACCCGACAAACGCGCGGCGTCGGCGATGTCCTGTAAATTTAATGAAGCATCTCTTGGTGCCTTGGGCGGTAACAGTAGGTTCCACAGTTGCGTTCTGGCATGACGGTCAGGTGACGGAAAGTCAACGACCATTTGAAACCGGCGCAGAAATGCCGGGTCAATATTCGCCCGCAGGTTTGTGGTGAGAATCACGGGACCGATGTGACGTTCAAAGCGGGACAGCATATGGCTCACTTCGAGATTGGCGTAGCGGTCCCGAGCGTCGGTCACCTCTCCGCGTTTGCCGAGTAATCCGTCCGCTTCATCGATCTGCAAAATGGCGCGCCGACCGTCGAGGCTGTCGAGCAGTTTGTTGAGGTTTTCTTCGGTTTCACCCACGTATTTCGACATGATGCGACCCAGGTCGAGCGTGTATAAAGCCCAAGGTTCGCCGGTTTTCTCGCTCAGTTCTGCGGCAATGACGGAGGCGGCGAAACTTTTACCCGTGCCAGATGAACCAGAGAACAGTGCCAGAGGACCTCCATTATGCCGACCGCCCCAGCGGATGATCTGATCCCGGCGCATCAGCCAGGCGGTTAAGTCTTTCAGTGAACGTAATGTGCTATCCGGCAGGACCAGATCGCTCCACTGACCCCGGCGGGTTTCCAGGTTGGCTCCTTGCGGCGGTGCCATTTCACTGGTGCGTGCCAGCAGCAAACGTTGCGCGTCGGTGGTGGCGCGAATGATCTGGTAGGGACCTTCACCGGTTACCCGAATCAAACCGGACACCACTAATGGCGAGGTCGCTTCCAGCCGTGTGTACATGGCATGAACTTCATGACCCTCGTCGAGCATCAACAGTTCCTGCGCCGTGGCCAGCGTTGGGTAGGGTGAGGGCACCTGCGGCTGCAGCGATTGGATACGAGGACCGAGCGCGGGGCGCGCATCCGGGGCGAGCGCCAAAGCCAGAAGGTCCAGGTCCAGTTGTAAAAAACGGTTAACCAGCGATGGGTGTAGCCCTGGGGTCAGACCCGACCAGGCGCCATTATTACGCAACTCACCAACGGTGCTGCCCATCTGGGCAAAATGGTCGGAGAAGGCGTCGTCAACTTCAACGCCGGTCCGCAATGCTTCTGCCAACGTGATCATGAGTCCGATACGCGTCCATTCACTGTCCAGTGGATGTCCGTTTGGAGTCGTTTGCTCGAATGTTTCAGCCGCCGTCGTCATCGGTCACCTCAACTTACATTCAGACGGATGACGTTGCCAAACGCCGCATCGGGATAGGCGGCAAGATGGGTTGCCGGTTGAATGCGTATAACGCCGCTGACTGCATTTGCCGGAACGGTTAACGCTACCGTGGTTTGCGCGTTTGCGTCGTCAAAGGACGTCGCCACAATCAGTTTGATTTCAGGGGGCTGTGTGCTTTCACTGTCGTCGTCCAGTTGCCACAACACCGCAAGCGCAGCGTGTTCATCAACCGGCCCGACAATGGCCAGTGTGACTTGAGTGCTGGCGTTGTTGATCTCCAGACTGTTGGTCAGTTGATCGCCGTTAACGCCCATTTGCATAGGGATCCAATTCACCGGTGGGGTGTTGCTGGTGGGTTGCGCGACGCTGGCATTGCTGATCGGGACAAAGGGTTCGTTTACGCCGTTCATTGTAGGGTGCGCATCGATAATGAGCGTGTCCGGTGGCTCGGCTTCTACGCGCAGGGTCAGCGGTTCAATGGGGATTAACGCAAACTCATAGACCGCAGATAAACGATACGCCAATTCGCCGCCTTGTGTGGTCCAGATATGATTGATCTCTTCCATGGGCGGGGCCAGCATAATCGCTTCAAGGCGATAATCCGTTTTCGGATCGGGAATGGCCGGCCCTGGCAGCGGAGCACCGCCTACGGGAATAATCGGATGGCTGTTTAATACCCGAATCGCATGGCCGAGGATGCGTAAATCGGTATCGTCGTCCGCGGTTTCGGTCGGAAAAGCGGTCATCAGTGCGTGCACCCGAATAAAATGGGTTGCATCCTGGCCAACATCCGCCTGAAAACCCGAGGGCGATACACGATAGGTGAACAGATTTAAGCAATGCGCTGTTGCACCGGCTCCTTTGGCGATGTCGGCCGCCTTTTGTGGATTGGTCACGGTGATGTTGACCTCTTCACTGAACTGGCTGTCGAGAAAATCGGCGATGCCCTGAATAGCAACGGATAATGAAGAGGCTGGAACGGCCATGTTAAAGCCTCCTTAAATAGCGCGTGCGAATACTTCGGTTGCTTTGGTTAGTGTTTCTTGGTTGACCGAAACCCGCCGTTGAGCCGGGTTCTTGAATCAGCACATCAATCTGATCAATCTGGACGGTAGGCGTGGATTGGCTGAACGCAGACTGCGGTGGCAACCCGAACCCGGAGGGTCCTTCGTCAGCAAAATCTGAGTGTTGAAACGTGTCCGTCGCGTGGGTATCTGTGGCACTATTGTGCGTTAGCGGCGCGGAAGGCGTCGGCGATGGCGACGCCTCTCGATGCAACGCCGTTAGGTTTGGTTGTGTCGGTTCTTCAGACAGTTCTTCCGGTTGTTCTGAGTTCTCGGCGGTCAGTGAATTCGGGTCGACACTGCGGCGTGGTTGAGCGGTTTCTTCTTCAGTCGGATCCTGCGCAGCTTCAACGGCACGCCGCAGTGGTTGCGCCTCTTCTTCGTTGTGTTCCAACGTTTCCCGACGCAAAGGGGCGGCTTCTTCCGGTTGTTCTTCTTGCGCTTCTTCTGCGCGTCGTAAGGTTTGCGCGGTTTCTTCAGATTCTTCTTCGTTACCGGCGCGCCGAACAGCCGTGGCTGAATTTGTGCGCTTAGCTTGTGCAGCTTCCTCTTCCTCGGGTTGTTCCGCTGCTTCTTCTGCCTGTCGCCGTAAAGGTTGTGCGTTTTCTTCTTCGGTTTGTTCTTCTGTGGCGGGTTCTGCTCCCATCCGGTGAATCGCCTGAGCACCCATTTCCGGTTGCTCTTCCGTGTTTTCCTCTTGGCGCCTCAGCGGCTGAGTGGCCTGTTCTTGTTGTTCTTCCACTGGTGCGTGCGCGGCACGGCGAACAAACCCTTTCGGCATGACGCTGTAACGGACGTTTTGTGATCTGGCCTGAATGCGCGTTAAATAGCTCATTGGTAAACCCCTCTGGGTGTTGAGCGCCGAATGAGTTGTGCGTATTGCTTCCGTCGGCGTTGCGGCAACGCCAGAATGTCGTGCTCTTGCCAATGGTAGTGATGGGCGAGGCTGTGTACTTCCTGAATTAATTCGTGCCAGGTTGGGAAGGCAAACGCTAATGGGTCGATCCGAATATCATGTTCAGCTTTGCATTCCGGACAGGTACTGCGCACGGCATCGGCAATATCGGGTGCCTGGGCTTCCAGAGCGTCGTCAATACGCTGCAAATCATGATCGGTGTATTGCGTGGCTTCGCTGTCTGCCGCGATGGATAACCCACACAAACGCGCGAATTCGCGTCGCGGGTCTGTACCCCGTTCTTGTGCAATCCTTTCTTCAAAGAGACCGTTCGGCGCTTCAAAATGTCGCCAGCCCAAGCTGGTCTCAACTTTAAAAATCGGAAAGTCGGCGTGCGGTGTGGAGTGGGGAAGATCGCCAAATGAGACGTTCAAATCAAACACCGCCTGACAAGATGGGCAACGCGCTTCAAACCAGTCACCACGATAAAACTGCGATGCGGATCTATGCAGCAACCATTCGCGGCCCGCACTGGACAGTCGGCGAAAGGACTCCTCGCTGACCGGTTCGTTGTCCAAATGTGAAATGGTCGCGGCCAAAATCGCCGTTACTTTTCGCGGGCGCGAAACGCGGCTTTCCACCGCTTCCGACACCGCCATTTCGGCATGCCCGGTTAGCACCGAAAACTGCGGGTTCGGAAACGCACTGCGCAGTGAAACAGGGTCTCTGCTCATCGTGCAACCTTAGCTCTCACTCGGTTCGCCAACGGCTTCGTCACGGATAAAACCTTCATGCTGCAAGGTGATGGTCTGAATACCAACGGTATTCATGTTGTTGGCATCGAATTCCGGCAAGGCTTGAAATTCCGATACCCAGGCGCGCTTCAATTGGTAACTGATCGCTGGATTTCCCTGCAGGTTGAGCACATTGATGACAATGTCTTTGCGATAGTTCTTCAGGCTCATGCCTGCGTCACCATCTTTGACATTGTTCACAGCATTTGCCCACTGCTCAAAAATAGGATCGTGGGTGAGGCCCTGCTCCAGCGCGACCGCTTCGAAACTGGAACCACCGGGCATGACCCGTTGCATGGATGGGTCACCGGCACTGCGCCATTTAACGGCTTCAGTGGTGCGCTTCAATGCGCCCATTTTGGTCAGACCGGCAACCGTCTGACCGTCGATGACAATCTGGAATTTGAATGTACGATATGGATCGTAGCGATGTGCGTTGGCAGGAAAGGTTGGCGCTGGCATGAATCTTTCTCCTTAGTGAAAGCGGCTTAAGCCGCTTTACCGACTATCTGTTTAATTTGAACAACGACAAACTCGGCTGGTTTCAGTGCTGCAAAACCAACCACGACACGAACAATGCCGGCGTCGATATCGGCCTGGGTCATGGTGCTGCCCAAACCACACTGCACGTAGTAAGCGTCGGAAGCTTTCTCACCCTGAAACGCGCCTGCTCGGTATAACGTATCCATAAACGCAGTTACGTTGGCACGCAGAGCGGACCACAATTTGTGATTGTTGGGTTCAAAAACAACGGCCTGCAACGCACCGTATAAACTTTCTCCGATCATGCTTTGTGTGCGCCGAACCGACACGTAGCGGAATTCCGGTTTGGTTTTGGTTGCCCGGGTGCGAGCACCCCAGATAACCGTTGGGCCGACAATGCTGCGCAGGCAGTTCACCCCAAACTCATTGAGGTTGTCTTGCAGGTCTGCGCCGATGTCGAGGGTTGGCCCCACGGCGCCACGTACTGATGCTTCCAGACCCGCAGGGGCTTTCCAGACGCCGCGCTTGCCGTCTGTCCGTGCCCACAAACCAGCGGCAAATGAACCAGCCGGTACACGGAATGTTTTGGGCAGGTTTGCGGCTGTATCCGGGTCGTAAAACGGGTTGGCCACTTCCATCCAGGGGTAGTACAACGCGGTGTATGGCGACGTCGGTGCGCCAAGCGCTTTAATATCCGCAGGGGATTGCAACCTTGCTGAACCGACAGGATCTGGTGGGTCAATTAACACCATGCGATTTTGCATGAACTCGGAATGCGTTATGGCTTGTTCGAGTGCGGCGTTGTCGCCGCCGGATATCCAGTGTTTGCCTGGCAGTAACAGAATGGATACATCGCGATAGTCACGTAAGTGGATTAACGCGTTGGTGTAGTCGGCATTCGCTGGCGCACCGTGATCGACACCACCCGCAAGTGAAATACTCAGTGGCGTGGTAAGGACACTCCAGGCTTGCGGATAATTCACGACGGTCGCGGCATCAAAACCCAGATCCGTCTGCACACTGCCACCGGAAACTTCCACCTCGTTTGTGGTGGCCGGTGACGCGCTTTTACCGGGTAACAAGAGGATTTTCTTATCACGCGTGACCGCCGCAACAAAACCGGCTCGTGCGGCTACCGTGGCAGCACCACGGGCTTGGGTTTGAATTTCTGCGGCCAATTCCGCCAATGTGGTGGCTGTGCCGTTGAACGTGACGGTAATGGGGTTGCCCGCAACGGTATCGCCGGAAAAATCCAGATTGATGGTATCGCCGTTAGCGATAGTCGTTGGGTCGAGTGCAGATAAATCACTGCTAAGTGCACCAATAATGGCGCCACCGCCGGCAGACGCCACTGTCGCGTGGGCAACACTGACGAGCTCCGAGGCATTGTCGATGCTGCTGGCCAGAAACTGCCCGCTGGTCGGGTCCAGAGTCATGTCGCTGAAAGATTCCAGTACCGGGTCAAACCCGCCACTGCCATCCGGGACACCAATGGTCACATCGTATGTCGTTAACAGTGGGTTGGCGTCGGACACCGCCTGTTCAATCAGCACGGTTAGGCCATCTGCCCAGACACCGGCGGAACGAGCTGTAAAATAGAAACCCATCGACGCGTTGTTCGGGTCTACAAACGCGGCTGAACTCTCAGACCCGTTACCGTCGCCAATCGGCACGATATAAGCTTTGGTACCGCCGTTGGCAAAGAAAGACTGTACGGAGTGACCAAAATAATCTGGGGTGGAACCTTGGTTGCGCAGTCCGCCTGCAGAGCCGTCTAACTCACCAAAATATTTGGCAAACTGAGCCTGACTGCTGATAAAAACAGGTTTGCCGTCGGTTTCCTTGTCTGCCGTCACCAGTTCGCCACGTTTCACCGGACCAATAAACGCCGCGACGGACGTTGAGGCCGCTTCAATCGACAACAGTCCCGATGGAACATGTTCAATATAGACACCCGGATGTTTATACATGCCTCTTTCTCCTGAATTTTGTTTTTCGAACGAGGCCGGTAGTCGCTTTAAGGAGTGTCACAGGCCCGTGTGTAAATGACACTAAGACACCGAGGTTTTCAGGGCATGCTCGAACACTGACCTAACACTGAGAATGTCGTCACTGAGTCATCTCTTTGCAGTCACTGTGACGTCACCGCTGTCCTTTACGGCACCGTTAAATAGTTGATATTCATGGGTTTATAAGTTTCCTGGTTTTGCGGTACTTCTCTGCAGACAGCGGTAAACCACAAAAATTTATTTTCACAATTCGATCGGAACCTGTGATGACTGAGTTGGTTTACAGCAAAACGTTTTATGGAAGAGGGGCGAATTTTATTGCCGATATGTTGTGCGATTTTTATATGTAACGAGTAGGTCAAATAGAGATTTTGGGCATGCGAAGGGCAGACGTGTTTCGGCCAAAATAGGACTTTTAGTTAGGCCCAACTTGGCTTTATTTCGTTCTTTTCTTTTTGAACAGGTTTTAGCGGTGCTATTTAGTATATCGCCAGAGCAGAAGCCTTTTGAGTGTCCAACTGCAGTAACAGCCCACAAACACCCGGCTGGAAAACATCCCCCATTTTGGAGAGTTGCAACTGCGCTTTCAGTTTGGCGTTTCCGGCAACGTAGTCGCGAATAGCCCGGGTTTCAATCATGGGTTGGATGCCGAGTTCCTGCTTAATCATCTTTTCAAAAGCGGCGTATTTTTGCAGCGCTTTTACCCTCTGCCCGCACAATAAATACAGGCATAGCATCTCCTGAAACGTGTATTCCTGAAACGGATCGAGTTGCAGAATTTTATTGCCCACTTCGATCGCTTTTTCATATTCGTGTCCGGCTTCCAGATGATGCATGGTCATCGATAAACCACGTAACCGAAGGTTTTCCAAACGCTCCCGCTCAACTAACGCCCATTCGTCTTCAAGTCCGTCAAGCGGATCATCGTCGCAAGGCAACAAGGTCTTTAGGCTTTGGCTGAGGAAGTTTAATGAATGTTGTTGAGAGGATTCCAATGTCGTGACAATTTTTTCAATTTCAATAAAGTCTGCGTGAACGGTTTCCGCTTCCATGCCCAGCAGACGGACGCACTCGGAGGTCGCATCCAATCGCAATGGGGCACAGCATTGCAGTGCTTTTTTAATACGCCAAATTGCCGAGTTAAGTGATGACCGGCGCCGTTCAGTGTCGCTGCCGGGCCAAAACATTTCCATCAGTTTTTCACGTCGATTGAGTTTTCGATGATGGCAGATGAGGAACTGTAATAATGATTGAGTGGTGCCGGAAATATTCAAATGAACGGGTTGTGCGTTAATGCGAAAATCGAGCGCGCCGAAGACGGAGATTTCTGTGACCGGGGTAGCCATGTCAACAATCCTTATTGAACGTGTGTTACCTCCCAATCCTACTTCGAATAACAAGAGCGGGTACTGCTGTTTGTTGTTGTGTTGTTGGTTCTAGGGTTGAATGTATAGTTCATCAGCGCAGGTTTGTAAACGCTTCTCATGAAGATCACTTAACTGAATTTTTTAAATTGAGAACTGGCAGGCAATTGCCGGGCTCAATTAGCCTAACCGGTGAGTCAAGGTTAATTCATGAAAAGTTCGGGGATGTCGGCCCATTCTGCGTCCGCATCTTCATTAATACGAATCAGCGTCTGTTCGAATTGGTGCCACATGTGTTCGTTGATCATTTCAAATGAGTGACCCCAAAAATAAAACACACCAATCTCTTTGGACTGTTCGTAAAGTTGCCAGAAATGTGGCGACAGGAAATGACAGGTAGAACGAAACTCTAGCGGGTCATCGGGTGGAAAGTTTTGCACCGCGTTACCTTCGGCCCGCGCGTACAGATGACCGGACTTTAACACGGCATCTAGCACTCGATTGTCATAACGGCCAAACGGGTGCACAAAACCATATACCGGCTGGTTGAATACGTCCTGCAGTTGTTTGCGCCCATCGCTGACTTCATGTTCGATGGTTTGTTCGTCCAGTTCCGTCAGGTAAGGGTGGGTCAAGGTATGGTTGGCGATGGTAAAGCCGGTGTAGACCGACGTCAGTTCTGTACGGGCCAAACGCAAAACGTCGTGACCCTCATGATTCCAGCCGTTGCCGCGCTGCAAACTATGCAATCCCAGGTTGAGGTTAAAACTGGCTTTAGCGCCATGCTGGCGCAGCAATTCACAAAGTCGAATATCGGACGTGACACCGTCATCCCAACATTGAAGAATTTTCATAGGTTACCCTCTGCTTTGCGAACGACGGTGCGCAGAATAGAGCGACAGTGAATAACGGACAACGAGTGACATGAATTCCTGTCTTTCGCTGACAAGGGTAGTCTGAAACCAGCGCAGACTCAAAAACGGCGCAGCATTAAGCAGTACCGGGCTAACCTGGGGTTTTTGGTGTCTCGTAGTCGAAGGAATGATGGACTCGTGAAAACGGGCTGGCCTGCAGCCCGTTAATTTGGGGTGGGATTACGCGTCGTCCGAATCGTCATTGGTGTTTTGGGCAGCGTTTTCAGCGCCGCTCACATCGCCATTTGAGGCGGCTACCAGCTGTTCTCGCAGGCTTTCAAGCTCAGCTCTGACTTGGGTTTCTTCTTCGTCCAATTTAATGCGTTTGGCATCTTCTTTGGCCTGTTCGGCACACAACTTGGCCGCTTCATCCCACTGTGATGCGTTGATCAGTTCAATAGCGGCTGTCTTTTGCTCTTCCGGGTCAGACAACTCATTTTGTTTATCAATGATTTTGTCCAGCTGATTATTGAGTTTGAGCATTTGCTTAGAAATATCAGCGGCCATTTTTGCAATCACCTCATAATTGAAGTCCATGAGTACCTCGGTCGTTAGGAGTGGCTGGGAATAGAGTGTGCCGGAGCACGAAATTTATGCTGGATGAATGTACAGTGTCTTGATGCAGTTGGCAAGTTGCCTGAACAACCTTTAATAGATCAGCGTGGTTTTGTCGTTAAATATCCGCCTGTTGCTTGAATAATGGCCGGATCATCGGTTGTCGATACCCAAGCAACAATGGCCGCACCATGGTCAGTTTCCAGTGTACTCAGGTCAGGTAAGCGAAACTGCCATGTGGATTGCCCGGTGTGCTGCTGTACCTGTAATACAACAAAATCATGACGCAGCGTTTTACCCCGATTTTCGCCATTGCGTACTGAAGATTCTAAACCCATCCCCAATATGGCGACGTGGCCACGAAGTGACTGCTCACTTGCAAAGTTCAGGGTGGCAACTCCTTGGTCGATGTCCAGACTTAATACGCCTGGCTCATGTTCGTTTGGCTGCCATTGTCGTTTGCCAGCAAACCACGCTTTCCATTCTCGGCTGTTAATGAGAATGCCGGGCGTGTAGGCCTGTGACAGATGTTTGGTTTTTACGTAAGCGTACTGCCTGTCGGAATAGTCTGTACGGGCGAATCGATCCTGCCAGCCCAGCCAGTTCCAATAGTCCACATGAAACGCGATGGGAATTACCTTCGTGAACAAATCGGGGTGATTAACAAGTTCGCCTAACCAAGCGTCAGCGGGTGGACAGCTACTGCAACCTTCCGATGTGAACAGTTCGATCACATCGGTCTGTCGGGTGCCACTGCGAAAGGACAGGTCAACTGACTCAGCCATTGCTTGCGCGGCCATGGCTGAAATGGTGAGAATAACCCGTCCGAGAAAGCGTTTCATGCAGTAACCCCGGTGATCGTTAATGAAGATCTTCAGACGGGGTCAGTGACGAAAAGTTCCGCAGGCTGTGATGGCAATTGCGTGGCGGGTTGGTTACTCCGCTTGCTTCTGGAGCCAGTAAATTTTGAAACAGGCTTTGTCCTGCAACGAAGGCAATTGCGCCAGTTTTTCCCGGGTGCTGTTCGGTAATCGATGCGCGTGCGGGGTCATGCCGAGTAAATCCAAGATCGCCTGGTTGGTCGAAAGGTTCAGGTCGATCTCCAGCCGATGATCGTCGATCAGCGTAAAACGATCATCGAAGTATTGTTGGTGCTTTTGCGTGTCGTAAGGACGCACGCTGTCGTAGATGTTTTCCCGCAACGCCATTAAGTGATCTTGATCGGGCGTTGCCATGCCGATTATCCCGCCTGGTTTTAACACGCGATGAAAGGCATCAGCATCAACACGAGAAAAAATGCTGATAATGGCGTCGAAGCTGTGTTCGAGATAGGGTGGTCTGCTGCTGGAGGCGACACACCAGTAGATGCCTTTATGTTGGCACGCGGCTGCAATAGCGGGCTTGGATATATCCAGACCATAGAAGGTAGCGGTGGGGTTCTGCCGTTGGCACAGTGCCGTGTAATAACCTTCTCCACAACCCGCGTCCCAAATCTGACTGCTAGTCGGTAGTGATGCTTGTAAGCGCGATGCAATAGTTTCGGCCAACGGCTGGTAAAAGCCCGCTTCTAAAAACCGGCGCCGACGAATGACCATCTCAGGGTCGTCACCCGGTGCTTTGCTGCGCTTATTTTGAGCCAACAACAGGTTGATATAGCCTTTCTTGTGTTCGTCAAAACTGTGGTTCTGGCTGCATCGCCAGCTTTTTTGGTTAAGCGTCAGTGGCTGTTGGCAGACAGGACAAGCGTAGCAGGGCGTGGTCATGGTGGGTCCAATAATAATCCGGACGCTATTGTCGCATAAAAAAACAGGCGCTTGAAAACCTGATGCGCAGTTTAACCGACAGGTTTGGCGCTTAGCGCAACGCGAATACGGGCCGGTTCGTCGTATTTTAACTCATTGGGATATCGCTGATATCCGTAGAGTTCTTCGATTGTCGCGTCGAGCAGATCCAAGTATTGTTGATCGACGGGGTTTATATTACGTCCGCGTTTGAAACTCATAATGGCTGCGGTGGCGTGCTTCACCACCATAAACGCCGTCTGTCCCCGTTCTTTCAGGATTAGGGCGAGACGTCTTTTTTCCCAATCAGTTAAGCCATCAATAAACATAAAGCACAGGTCCAGAATCTATAAAATAAGTAAATGGGTTGTCAGCACCGGGGAGCATAGTCTTCCGAACGCTGGTTTGCGACTTAGATCGCATTTCGAATGATGTTCGAAGTGATATTTTGGGACTCGTATCTAAAAAATGTCAATAGAATGCCAACAAGATGGCGGCATTTAACACCGTTTTGTCCTTCTTTTCCGGAATATGACGATTTTATGTCCAAAAAATGAACAGTGAAGAGGGCGAAAGGGTGTAAGGTACGGCTATATCGTTGATTCAATTCTAAATAAGGCAGGGTCCTCTTGCATGACACAAGCTATTTTTTTCGACCTAGATCAAACACTGTTGGATCGAGCGCGCACATTTCAATCTTATCTTGCGCACCTTTATACGGACGTGGTCGCGCCGCTCAATGTCCCGGCGGAGTCGTTTTATACTGAAATTCATCGTTGGGATGACAATGGCTATCGGGACAAGCTCGAAACGTTCGCGTTAACCATCGAGCATCTGTCATTGTCGGTAACCGCCGAGCAATTATTTGCGCATTTTCGCAAGAACTATGGCCATGATGCGGTACTGTTCGATGGTGTAGCGGAGGTGTTAGGTCTACTGAAGCGAAACTACCCATTGGCACTGATCACCAATGGACGTACGAAGGGTCAACAGAAAAAATTGGACATCACGGGCATAGGGCATTTCTTTGATCATGTATTGATCTCCGAAGCCGAAGGCATAAAAAAGCCAGAACCTGAGCTTTACCTGCGCGCGTGCCAGAAAATGAACGTGGCACCCGGTGACGTCATTTTTGTTGGTGACCATCCGACTAACGATATAGCAGCCCCTAAGAAGCTCGGAATGCGAGCAATTTGGGTGCGCAACGAGGTATACGCCCCCCCAATTGACCACGACGGCATCATTCAGTCGGTTGCGGAACTACCGACCCTATTGTGATTTTTGGCTTCGATCCAGCGGCTCATGTATTCGGTAGCTCGATGTTGATTTTGCCAAAGTACTCGCCCCCAAAAATTCTGAGCTCTATGTTGCTCTAAATGGGCGAAAGTGTTGCTGTATTGTTGCCAGAAATGGGTGACGCAAACGGCTTTGTTGAAACCTGTATCCAATAACGTAAAACCGTTTTGCTGCAGTGTCTGCCAATAACCCGAATCGTTGTATGCCTGTGCTGCGATCTCAGCCACTTGTTGCGTTTTGTCGGTTAACGGATAGCCGAGTTGCGAAGCGTCTGCCATCGATTCGGCGCCAACGGCTGTGGTAACCGTGGGGGTGCCGGTTAACCAGCCCTCGAAGATCTTGCCTTTTTGTCCCGCGCCAAAGCGCAGTGGCGCCAGATTCACCCGGTATTGCGCCAAGGTCGTCAAGGCGTCCACAGCCCGCCCTTTGATAAAAAAACGTTGCTTGGGGTTATGCAGTTGATTCATTGCGTGATCGGCATAGGCGCCGTAAACATGCAGTTCACAATCGTTGGGTAACAACGATTTCAGCTGTGGCCAGATTTCCTGCTTCAACCATCGTGTGGCGTCTCGATTGGGTTCGTGTTTAAACCCGCCTATCATGACAACATGCTTGCGCTGATCAAAGCTAGGTCCTGGCTGAATATCATCCGCGGCTGCAAAGAATGGCAGATACACCAACTGACCTGCGCTGAGCCCAAATTGTTGCTGAAGTAAGCTGATTTCAATCTCAGAAATCATCAGGGTCAGGTCGCAGCGCACCATGGCGCTGAGTTCCCTGATTGCCAGTTCGGAATACAGATCGACCGGTTGCAGTTGCTTGAAAGCAACCTCACGGGCTTGCCGTAACGCGTGAAAATCGCTGGTATCTAGCAACGTCATGGCCTCCGGGCACTGGCTTTTTACCCGCCAACCAAACTGTTCTTCGGTGACAAACCGATCAAAAATGACTTCCGTTGGTGAAAGTGCGGTAATCCAGCTATCGAAGCTGGCGTCATTCAGCAGAACTTTATGACAGTGAATCCCCAGCTTGGACAAGTCGGCCTGAAAGGGCGTGTTTTCAGCCGCACTGGCCACATGAACCTGATAGCCCTGATCGAGAAAAATGGACAGCAGATCAAGGGTTCGGCGGCCGGCTGCTGTTGAATTGGGTTCCGGCCAGTTTTTGGCCAATAAAAGCAGTTTTTTAGGCATAAAAGGTTACAAAAAGGTACAAAAAGCTCACATCTATTTCGCCGATGTTGCATACATTTAAAGGTGACAAGCCACAGTTGGCGAGTGACTGTCGCCATATTCAAGATAGTGTAACGGAGGTTGTTATGAAACGCCTTTACTATATTACGGATCAAATAAACTACGCGGAACATATCTCAGAAGAACTGACTAAAAATGGGATCGATTCGCATCACATCCATGTGCTCAGTAAAAACGAATCCGGTGTCGTTACTCACCACCTGAATGGACCAAACCTGTTTGAGCGGGTCGACTTTATTCGTGGGGCGCTGAACGGCCTGGTGGTCGGTATGCTGATAGGGATCGTATCGTTGTTTATTGGGCGATTCGTCATGGATTTCGGCTTCTCGGGTATCGCCCAGGTTGCCATGTTATGCCTGATGATGCTGTTCGGCAGCTGGGTTGGTGGGCTGGTTGGATTCTCCCGTGAAAATGCGCATATTCGCCGATTTCACGCGCAGATTGAGAAAGGCCGCCATCTGATGATGATTGATGTAAACGCGAAAGAAGAGCGTCTGGTGCATCGGATTATTGAGCATTTGAATGAAGCCCAATACGGGGGTGAAGACGAACACGTTCTGGTTTAAACCACGGCACTATCCCGGGGTGAAAACCTGAATGAAAGGTCTGTTTTTCTTGCCGGTTTGCGGACGTCAAAAATTCATATTCGACCAGTTGACGGGAGAATATTAACTCAATTAAAGTAATCAGCAGCTGGAAAGTAAGGCTTATTTACGTCCGTTCGAAGTCACATGCTCCGTCCTGTTGTTTATAAGTAATTGCACAATTCTGGTTAAAACGCCCGCAAGGGCAAAATATTACTTGTAAAGATCGATAGGAAAGCACTATGTCTGACTCAGTAACTGGTACCGTTAAGTGGTTCAACGAAACCAAAGGTTTTGGTTTTATCGAACAGGAAAACGGTCCTGACGTTTTCGCTCACTTCAGCGCGATTTCAGGTTCTGGTTTCAAAACCTTAGCGGAAGGTGAAAAAGTACGTTTCACCATCACTCAAGGTCAGAAAGGACCTCAAGCTGAGAACATCGAGAAAATTTAATTTTCAGGTGTTAATGATGAAAGGCGCATCTGGCGCCTTTTTTGTTGCCTGTGAAAAGTGATACTGATAATGGGATAGGCTCGCGTAAGTCGCAACGCACTGAAACTTGGCACAATCACTGCGTTAAAGTAGTTACTACAAAAATGAATGCACCGTTTGGTTTCAATGTTGTTATTGAGGCTTTGTTTTGGTGCGTATGGTGTGTCTTGTTGCACCAAGGTCGAACAATTTTTCGGTAACCAACATGACGCAAAGTACAACGCCGCCCTCCAATGTACAAAAAATTCTGAAGGTTCGGCGCAACTACAATCAGTGGGTTGCAGACCAGACTCTCGAAGACTACGCCTTGCGTTTTACGGCCCGAAAGGGACGGCATATGAGCATCGGCATGGTGGGCCGAACCGCACTCGGGGCGACTGCGTTCTTAGCGCTCGAAGGCATCGCTGCTTCAGTCACCTTGACCTATGGTTTTGTGAATACGGTGGCGGCCATAGTGGTTGTTTGTCTTTTATTTTTCGTAACCGGTATCCCGATTACCTATTACGCCGCACGCAATGGATTAGACATTGATCTACTGACGCGAGGCGCCGGTTTCGGCTATCTTGGTTCAACCATTACCTCACTGATCTATGCCTCTTTTACGTTCATCTTCTTTGCGATTGAAGCTGCCATTTTAAGCTCTGCATTGCACCTGCTATTTGGCATCCCTTTGGCGGTGGCTTATGTTATATGTGCGGTGGCGGTGATACCGATTGTGATGAGAGGCATCACCGCAATCAGCAAGTTTCAACTCGGCACCCAAACACTGTGGTTGGCATTACAGATTGCTGCATTGGCGGTGGTGTTTATTAATGAATGGCAACACTTTCAGGAATGGGTCGCCTTTACACCAACGGGGTTGCCGCAGGCCGAGCATTTTAACTGGGTATTGTTTGGTGCTGCAGCGTCGGTATTGTTTGCTTTAGTCGCGCAAATTGGTGAACAGGTCGATTACCTGCGTTTCTTACCGGAAAAAAACCAAGACAATCGTCGTCAATGGTGGTTCTGGATGCTATTGGCGGGACCGGGCTGGGTTACCGTGGGCATGATTAAAATGTTGCTGGGTTCGTTTCTGGCCTATGTAGCAGTCTCACAGGGGATTGGCGCACTGGAAGCGGCGGATCCGACTCATATGTATCAGCGTGCCTTTGGTTATTTTGTGCAGTCCGATCGCTTTGCGCTTATCCTGGCGGCTCTCATGGTGATCATTTCTCAAATGAAGATTAACGTGACCAATGCATACGCCGGTTCAATCGCTTGGTCGAATTTCTTCTCTCGCTTGACGCATTCGCATCCAGGGCGCGTCGTGTGGTTAGTGTTTAATGTCGCTTTGGCCTTGTTGTTGATGGAACTGGGTATTCATAAGGCGTTGGAGTCTGTGCTGGGCGTTTTTGCTATCGTCGCCGTCAGTTGGTTATGTACGCTGTCGGCCGACTTGCTGATCAACAAGCCGTTAGGTTTGAGCCCCAAACATATCGAGTTCAAACGTGGCCATTTATACGATATAAACCCTGTCGGTGCCGTCTCAATGTTATGCGCTACTGCGGTCGGTCTGGCTGCCTATTTGGGAGTGTTTGGTGATGGACTTAAGACACTGGGTCATTTTCTAAGTATTGCGACATGTTTTGTGGTGACACCTTTGGTGGCTTGGTTAACCGGTGGAAAATATTACTTAGCTCGTGAAGGCAGTATTATCGGCAGCAGTCAGCAATCCCGTTTTGAACAGTCCGCCTGCAGTATCTGTCAGAACGAATTTGAAACAGAAGATCTGCTTTTTTGTCCTGCGTATCAACACACTATCTGTTCACTCTGTTGCTCGCTGGATGCGCGATGCCTGGACCAATGCAAACCTAAAGCCATCGATAATTCGCCTTGGTTGCGGAAACTAAGAGATGCGATTCCCGATCAGGTTGCCCGGCAGATCTTTGGGCGTCCGGGTCAGTTTGTCGGTTGGTTTACATTGGTTAACGCGTTTATTGGTGCGTTGTTGGCGTTGGTTTACCGGCAAATGACATTGCAGGGGGCTCAGAACCTTGATGTATTTGCCAATGGTTTAATGACGCTTTTTTTTACGCTGATGATTGTCTCAGGTGTCGTGACTTGGTTGTTTCTGTTGTCGTATGAAAGCCGCGTCGTCGCGCAACAGGAGTCGAATCGGCAGACGCAGAAATTAATCGACGAAATTGACGCGCATAAGGTGACGGATAGCCAACTGCAGCAAGCCAAAGAACTTGCTGAACGGGCGAATGCAGCCAAAAGTCGATACCTGTCCGGTATCAGCCATGAATTGCGGACACCGTTGCAGTCTATTCTCGGTTATGCGCAATTGTTAAGTGAACGACAGGACACGCCGGTCAGCCATCATTCTGGTTTAAAAACCATTCAGCGCAGTGGTCAGTATCTGGCGGACTTGATAGAAGGTTTGCTGGATGTATCCAAAATTGAAGCCGGACGCCTCGACTTGCATATCACGCAATTTGCCTTCCCTGATTTGATTCAGCAGCTGGCGCATATGTTCGAGATGCAAGCTGAAAACAAGGGAATTGCGCTGCATTTGCACGTACATAATGCCTTGCCCGCGAGGGTCAGTGCCGATGAAAAACGGCTGCGACAGGTGTTGATCAACTTACTCAGCAACGCCATTAAATACACCCAGCAGGGGTCGGTTGAGTTTCATGTATCCTACCGTAATCAGGTTGCCGAATTCGAAGTGGTGGATACCGGTACTGGTATTCCGGAAAGCGAACATGGCCGGATATTTTCTCCTTTTGAACGTGTGCAAAACGGTGATACACCCAATGTTCCGGGTACTGGACTCGGCTTAACCATTGTAAAGCTGTTGGTGGAAATCATGGGGGGCGACGTGCAATTGTCGTCGGTCCCCGGGCAGGGCAGCCGTTTTAAAGTGATGTTAATGTTACCGTGGGTTGAAAAGAAAACGGCCACCGCTGAGCAGAAGCAAATTCCGATTGGGTATCTTGGTGATCGAAAATCCATTTTTGTCGTGGATGATGACCCGGTTGTTCGTGGGATGTTGGCTGAGTTGTTGTCGCCGTTGGGCTTTACGTTGATCGAGGCGAGCAGCGCTGTTCAGTGTTTAGAGTTGATCGACAAAACCACATTGCCGGATCTGTTTTTACTGGATGTTAATATGCCGGGTATGTCAGGGCTGCAATTGGCTGAGACGTTACGCCATCGAAAAATCTTGAATCCGGTGATCATGTTGTCTGCCAATGCCCAAATCCCCGATGCGGAAGCGCAAAATCGCTACGGATACAACGAGTATCTGGTAAAGCCAGTAAATAACCAAACATTGCTTACCCACATAGAGCAGTTGCTGCAGTTGCGTTGGCAAACCAGGTCTCCGGAAATGAAGCGAGTAGATATGAGTATTACAAAACGTTCAACGATACCGCTGGCAGATGGCCCGCTGGTTAATGAACTGACTACTGCGTTGGATATTGGTTATAAACGGGGCGTTGTCAACGCGTTGTCCCAAATGAAAACCGCCAGTCTGTTGAATCAACAGGACTATGACTTTCTGTTAGAAAAAGCCGAGCAAATGCAGTTTGTTCAGGTGAGCAATGCCATCGAGGTAATGGATTCATGACTCAATATGAAGATCAGGCGTTGATTCTGGCCGTAGACGATTCCCCCGATGCGCTGTCGATGGTGCATGATGCACTAGAAGCCGCAGGTATGGATGTCTTGGTCGCCTTGGAAGGGAAGCAAGCGTTGAGCATCGCACAACGAATGAAGCCGGATATTATCTTATTGGATGCCATGATGCCGGTAATGGATGGTTTTGAAACTTGCCGGCGTTTGAAAGAGAATCCCAGACTCAGTGATATACCGGTAATATTTATGACTGGCTTGGGCGAAAGCGAGGATGTCGTCCGTGGACTGGAATGTGGTGGTGTCGATTACCTCACCAAACCGATTCGGCCTGACGAGTTGCTTGCACGTATCCGTGTGCATTTGACCAATGCGCGGATAACCCGTTCTGCGCATTCCGCATTGGATAAAGCAGGTCAGATTTTGCTCTCGGTTAACAGCTTTGGTGAACAGAATTGGGCCACACCTCAAGCCTTTACTTTATTGGCGAAAGCTAGGTTGAATCAGATTGAGCTGTATGCCGATGTCGCGTTGCAGTTGAGACGTTGGTTACGTCGCGAACCCGATGTCGGGCATAGTTTGACGTTAACCGATTTAAGTTACCCGTTGCTGGTAAAAATAGTGTCCCGTCAGGGGCAGGAGTGGATCTTAAAGTTGATCGATGGTGAGCGCGCCAGTGGCTCGGCCATATTGCGAGAACAGTTGGGCTTGACCGAACGCGAATCGGAAGTTATCTATTGGATTGCCAACGGCAAAACCAACCGTGAAGCGGCCGAAATTCTGACTATGAGTCCACGTACCGTCAATAAACATCTGGAACAGATTTACGCGAAATTACAGGTCGATAATCGCACTAGTGCGGCGGGCATTGCGTTGAAAGTTTTGGCACTGAGTGAAAGCTTTGCCTGAACAGGCAAAGCTTTCACTCAGTAGCAGTACACATCAAGCGCGTTTGTTCAACGAACGGCTAATGGCGTACTTGCCAGAGTGTCATTCTGCTTTGAACAGTCCTAACCTTGAAATGTCACCATATCGCTCAAAATGTCGATATATCCCGCAGCTACGATGACATCCAGATCAATGAACTTTGGTAACATTTTGCGACTGCACTTCGCTGATCGAGTTTGTGAGTCATTCACCGTCATATATTGCCCGATTGCCCTTAAGTCTTTGCATAACTGAGGCTTGGCGGACAGTCAAACAAACTGTTTAAGCGAATTTCCCTCAGTTCTCGACCAATGATGAATTTTCCGCGCTTAGGGTTCGTTTCCAAACTTGAGAATGTTACGGGCATAAAAAAAGCAAAGCCGAAGCTTTGCTTTCTTGGAAACTGTCGATGCTCAATTACAGAGCTACGATGTTCTCAGCTTGTGGGCCTTTTTGACCTTGAGTTACGTTGAACTCAACTTTTTGGCCTTCAGCCAAAGTCTTGAAACCGCCGCCTTCAATTGCGCTGAAGTGTGCGAAAACGTCTGGGCCATTTTCTTGCTCGATGAAGCCAAAGCCTTTAGTTTCGTTGAACCACTTAACTGTGCCAGTTGTCTTAGACATGATATATATCCTGAATTAAAAAATTTGTTTTTGACCTTAAGGTCGTTGTAGCGGAAAAAATTGACCAGATCTTAAAAACTTCAGGACGAATACTTAAACAGCAAGTAACGAAGTGGAGCAGTAAAACTTGAGACTTTCTTTCTAGCTGGTGCGTATTGTATGGAAATTAATCACAGGCGCAACGGTAATTTTAAAATAATCCCAAAATAACGCGCTTTTTCAGGAAAATAAATTTGCCCGAAAGGTCGGTTTTTCTCTGGGGGCCGCGCCCTATCTGGCGGACAGCCCCGCATTGGAAAAAGTGATATTTTGAATGCCGTTCCAGAAAAAGGGGTGAATTTCTTTCTTTTTCCGGATAGGTATGAATATCCGGGCCAATTATGAGTTAGTCGACCAGACGACCAAGACCCCCTAAAACACTGCCTTCACCTTGGCTTCGACCTCCGTGACTGGGCGCGTGCTCCAGTACCCGATCCGCCAGTCTGGAAAACGGAAGGCTCTGCAACCAGACAGTGCCAGTGCCACGCAGCGTGGCTAAAAACAAACCCTCCCCACCGAAAAACATACTTTTTAAGCCTTTGACCATTTCTATGTCGTAATCGATATCGCCGCTGAAGCCGACCAAACAACCCGTGTCGACGCGTAAGGTTTCGCCCTTTAGTTCTTTCTTAACCACGGTGCCACCAGCGTGCATAAAGGCCATACCGTCGCCACGAAGCCGTTCCAGGATGAAGCCTTCACCGCCAAAGAAACCGGTTCCCAATTTGCGTTGAAAGGCAATGTCGATATTCGTGCCGAAGGCTGCACAGAGGAAAGAATCCTTCTGGCAGATCACTTCTTCGCCGTAATTGGCAAGGTTGAGCGGAATAATGGAGCCAGGAAATGGCGCGGCAAATGACACCCGTTTTTTGCCAGTACCCTGATGGGTAAAATGCGTCATGAACAGGGACTCTCCGCTGATCATGCGTTTGCCGGCGCTGAACAGCTTGCCCATAAACCCTTGGTCGGGTTGTGAGCCGTCCCCCATCTTGGTTTCAAAGCTGATACCGTCTTCCATGTAGTTCATGGCTCCGGCTTCTGCGACAACCGTTTCGCCCGGATCCAATTCAATTTCAACCATTTGCATGTCATGGCCGATTATTTCGTAGTCAACTTCGTGGCATCTCATAGATAAGCTCCTTTTAAAAAAAAATGAGCATACGATCTGCAAAACGACCGCTTAAGTGTCATAAGTCACCCGGTGACATGGCAGGGCGGTCCAATGTGTATTGTCATTTTAAAAATTCGCAAATATCAGAAATTGACCTAAATTTAACCGCATTCGAGTCGCTATAGTCGGTAATGGTCAATTTCTGAGGCTTTCTGAAATGAGTTTTCTTTCCAGTGTTAAAGGCAAGTTGCTGTTGGTTGTATTGGGTGCGCTGCTGTTGCTGTCACTGGCGTCGGTATACACAACATCGCGCCTGATATTCAATTTAAAGCAATATGACGAAGTCATTCATATCACCTTGAGCGCGCAAAAACTGGCTTTGGAAGCGAATGTTGAATTCAAACGACAGGTGCAGGAGTGGAAGAATACCCTGATTCGCGGCGCTAACCCGGATCAAATGGCGAAGTATTGGAAGTCATTTAACGACAAACATGCGTCTACGCAAGCTATCGTTAAAGAACTGGTTACCCTGCTAAATGATCAGCCAGAGTTGAAAAAAGTTGCCAATCAATTTCTGAGCGATCATGCCAAGATGCAAAGCGCCTATGCGCAAGGGCGTGAAAAGTTTATCTCCTCAAAATTCGATATCGCAGTCGGTGATGCTTCTGTCAGTGGCATAGATCGCGCGCCGTCTGCGGCATTGGATGAGTTGGTCGCGAAATTGGGTGAGATTACTTCTAGCGAGACTGCGGTATTGGAATCGTCAGCTGAGAATAATGTTCGGCTTAGCTACCTCATAACCTTAGTCATATTAACTGCGGTAGCGTTCATGGTGTACGTCCTGATCAATCGTATAGTGTGTATACCACTGGCCAATGTGCGAAATGCCCTTTCTGCTGTCGCCAAGGGTGATTTGACCGTCACTAGTGATTATTATCGTAACGATGAAATCGGAGAACTTGCCGATTCTTCGCGCCATTTGCAAGCATTCCTGCATGACAACGTGGATACTATGAAGCATACGGCGGCGTCACTGACACAGGCCGCTGAACATATGTCGTCGATGTCTGATCAACTGGGTTCGCAGGCGCATGAGCAAATGAACGCTACCGATCAGGTGTCTACGGCTGTTCAGGAACTGTCTCACAGCGCTGACGAGGTTGCCCAGAATACCACTCAGACGTCAGAAATTACGCAACAAACGGCGGACAAAACCAGTGAAAGTACCAAAACAGCCAATATTGCACAGCAACGGGCTGTCTCACTGGTTGCCGATTTGAACGTCAGTGCGGAAGTGATTAAAGAGCTGGCGGAAAACGCCGCGAATGTCAGTAGTGTGTTGGATGTGATTCGGGGTATCGCAGAACAAACCAATTTGTTGGCTTTGAATGCGGCCATTGAGGCAGCCCGCGCGGGTGAACAGGGTCGTGGTTTTGCCGTGGTCGCCGATGAAGTACGTACTCTGGCGCAACGGACTCAAGATTCAACCGCCGAAATTGAAAAAATTCTCGACAGTGTGAAAACCGGGGCCGATAAGGCGGTTGTGTCTATGGACACCGGGCAGTCACGCTCTAAAGAAGTAGAAACTGAGATTACCCACTCTACCGCACTGTTGTCGGAAATTTCGTCAATGGTCGAGCAGATTAACGGCATGAATGTTCAGATTGCCACTGCCGCCAACGAGCAAACGCAGGTCACGGGCAATATCTCTGAACTGATTCAGAATATTCACGGGCTGTCCGAAAATACGACTGAGCGGGTCAGTGAATCATTGCAAGTCTCTAACGAATTGAAAGCACTGGTGCAACAGTTCGAGAAACAGATTTCCCGTTTTACCTTGTAAGCCATAACAGTCGCGATTGTTAAATCGAAACTGTTTCTATGTCCGATCTTGATCGGACTTTTTTTTGTCTATTGTATTCGCCTTAGACAGGATTATGATGACGACTCAGAGCATTGCGATTGTTAAAAGGGGCACATATGACATATACGGGCCATTGCCTGTGCGGCCAGGTGAGCATTGAAATTAACGGTGATGTCACACAGAGAATTCACTGTTATTGTTCCATGTGTCAACGTGCTCACGGGTCTGACCATAGCGAGTGGGGGATTTCCCTGCAGAAAGACGTCGCTGTGACCGGTGGTGAATACATCGCGAGCTATGAATCCTCCCCCGGCGTGATGCGCCGTTTTTGTCGGCAGTGTGGTTCAAATATACAATTCCACGACGCATCTGAGTTCAGTAAAGCGCATTTTGCGTTTGCCTGGGCGTTGCTAACCGAGAAGCCCGAAGCATTACCTCTGGTTGAATATTTTAAACCCGCTTAAATGGCAACGCTGATGCATTCTCCAGATCAGAAACGAGCTCATTGTGCTGAGTGTGGCTATCCGCAACTTACCTGTGTTTGTGCTGCCGTTATGCCAGTTTATAGTAGTATTCAGATCGACATTCTCCAACACCCCAGTGAAACCAAGGCCGCAAAGAATACGGCGAGACTGGTGCAACTGTGTCATTCCAACACTCACATTTGGGTCGGAGAGAAGCCAGACGATTTTGCACCGTTGCAGCAGTCGTTGGCACAGGGGCATGAACGAGTTGCTGTGCTTTATCCGGCTGCAGATGCGATCAGTCTGGAGTCCTACAGAATTCATGCTGAGTCCGCTGCGAACAGACTTTTATTGATAGATGGTACCTGGAAGAAAGCCTATAAAATCTGGCAGTGCAACGCCTGGTTGCGCCGATACCCTGCTGTTGTTCTGAACGGTTATGAATCCCGGTACGACATTCGCAAAGCGCCCCGCGACGGCTGTCTGTCAACCTTGGAAGCGGTGGCACTCAGTCTTCAGAAGTTAGATCCGAATGTTGATACCAAGCCCCTTTATGACGTCTTTGATGCCATGCAAAGTAATTTTCAGCGCTTTCGTAAAGCCAAGGAATGAATAGGTCCTAACTGCAAAGACTAATGTTATGTTTCGATCCGTACATACCTGAAAGAGAGATTCGATGACAACTCGTTTACTTATACTGTTGGTCTTTATTGCAAATGGTGCTTCCGCGCAGGTGGATTATCGCGCCTATATTATTGGTCAATGGCAATGCCAGAGTGCGGTTACGACCTTGTATGGCAACACGTTAGCTTTGGGAGATGTGTTGTTTACGGACGCCGGTGCGCTCACCGGGGACGGTGCTATGTTGCTTAGTCACCCGAATTTAGCGACGGAAATTCCCATGACCACCCATGTGGCTGCGCAATGGCAATTGGTCGGAAACCAGATGCAGTTGACGGCCTTGTCGGGCGATATCCGTTCACCCTATCCGTTGTTGGATGGGATCGCTCAATCGTTTAAACAGGACATACTTCGTCAGACCAATGTGACCGCCCGTTTGGTGAAAATCGGCAAGCGTTTAATGCTGCTGAAAGCTGTCGACAATACAGAAATCCAATGTGTCCGGCCTTCGTCAACTCAGTAGCGCTTTGATCACCGGATAAGAAATGACAGTACGATCTCTAAACAGCATGTCTGCCCGCCCTGGTTGCGGGCTGATCACGCCGTCTTGCAATACGGTAGCGCTGACCCCTTGTTCCTGAGCACCGTTGTAACTGAACACAACGCATTGATCAGCCGCCTGACCACAAAGAATCAGAAAGCTGACTTTCAACGCTTTCAGTTGTGACGCCAGCGTAGTTTGGTGAAAGGCATTGGCGAATGATTTTGTGACCAGAAGATCGCCTGGTTCTCGTTTGATGAGCGACAAAGTGCATACGCCGCACCGTTTCCGTCACCGACCTCAGTGACGTCCTGTATATGAGTCACAGGTTGGCCCGCATTGCGCATCATAGCGCTGATGATATTAATGGTATCGCAACAAGGTTGTATGACGGATGCATCCTGATACTCTTCCATAAAAGCGACTTGCCTATCGATAATCAGTAACGCTGCTTTTCATAGGGCTTGCCTTTTTTAAGTCACCTTTGATGAATTTAAACCACCTCAGTCCTAACAGATCAAAGGATGAGCGAGGCGCGTGTTGCCGAGACTCAAAACACAACAATACTCAGTCATCGATCTTAACGCCTCAGAGGGAGGGCCGGAAATGGCAAATTTCTTTGTTAAGTCCTTTGTCAAAATAACGAATATTGCCCGCAGAACTTGCCTAGAAATTTGCGAATTTCTGCTGCCGCTGAGGTAGATGGCAACTATTCAGCAGTGACTTAAGTTAAACATAAAGAGGTGTGGTAAACCTGGACAGCGCCCAATAAAAAACACCCACCACCCAAAACGCAAAACATAAGCCCAGCGAGTTGATGAAGACAGCGGTATAACCATATTGGCTGACATCAATAAAGAAGTACGGATACGTGCCAACAATGGGGCCACGGATCAGCCAATACACTAAGAATAATGCGGGCACGACCAATACCGCCAGGGTTCGCTGCAGGTTGTAATGTTTTCCGCGAACACAGAACCACCAGAATAACGCGTACAGGATGGGTGTAACCGTGTGCAGAAGTTCATCGCTGAATAGATCGATGCCCTGCGGATTCCACGTGTCTGCCAACAACCAGTGGTAAACCAGCCCGGTAATTGAAATATATACCGCGATAGCCGTTTGTACCGACATGCGACTGAACCAAAGACCGATCTTGGTTTGCGCATAAAATAATTGACTCACCGCCAGAGCGCTCACTGCGAGATTGCTGATGATGGTGAAGTAGCTGAGTGTTGCAATCAGATCGCTGATCCAGAAGCCCAGGTCATGCCCGATGACGCCGGGAAAGTAAGACGTAACAAAGCCACCGAATGAGCTGGCCAGTAAAAGCGTGTAAAAAATTGTGTGTTTTTTTGTCATAGTTTTGCAGGTTCTTTGTGGGTGGGTTGCTCGTGTTCGATTGCGTTCTTTAACGTCACGGTTTTACGCAGACCAAGAATGGCAAAACTGGTTAACATGCCAGACATCGCTGCGCCGACAACGCCACAGGTTAAAATATCCTGCCCGGTCAGGTAAAGGTTTTTAATAGGAGTTTTCGCCCTAAGCCAGCGTTGTTGGAAGCGATCCACTGTGTGGTTGAGTCCATAAATTTCGCCTTGTCGATACTCACAGAAAAACTGCGTCGACAGTGGCGTGGCGATTTCGACATAATCAATATAAGGCTCAATGTGTGGCAGTTTTTCAAGTAATACCTTCATCAATTTTTGTTGCCAGTGTGCTTTCAGTTCCTCGTAATCATCGCCTCTTTGCCCCCAGGTTTGATCTTGCCATTGCGCAAACCATTCGTGCTTGGCTGCTGCGACTATTTCGATGGTGGCTTTGTTTGGGTAGCGATCGTCCCATGTAGGGTCTTTGGCGGACGGAAACGAAATATACACCAAGGGCGGGGTTTCATCTGCACCCGCCATAAATGCTGCCACATTGTCGTCGTGATGCTCATTCGGGTAAATCCAGAAGTTGCTCTTCGGCAGTTCCAGCTCCGCCGCTGATTTGTTCAGACCAACGTAAACACTGAAATGCCCCATCGATGCCGTCACTTGCTCTTGTTGTTCTGGTTTGGCAATGGCTACAGCCAAATTGTTTGGCAGTAATGTGTGTAGGGTGAGATCAGTACCAACGGCACTGATGATCTTTTTGGCAAATATTCTGTGACCGTCACTCATTTCGACACCCACGGCTTTGCCTTTGTCGATGAGTATATTGTTGACCCTCGCGTAGGTGAATACGTCACCACCGCGTTGTTGAATAGTGGGCAAGATGGTCTCAGCGATTTTACTCGCCCCACCTTCAGGATAATAACCACCATTCAGATAGTGTCGGGCTATGAGTGCGTGAATCAGAAAACTGCTTTGGCCAGGAGGTAGCCCACAATCTCCCCATTGCGTCGTCAGTACGGCCTGCAGTTTCTTATTGCCGGTTAAACGGTTTAAGACGTCCCCCGTGGTGGCAAACATGTCCGCTGGTAATTGATGTGCCTGCCATTTCCGGACCAGGGGCTGCAACCACGATGGCGCGAATTTACTTAAAGAAAACAGAGGCATCGCACGTGAGATCTGACGAATCAGTTTGAAGTAGGTATCGATGGCCGTTTGTTCGGTCGGGAACGCTTTTTTCAGCGCATCAGTTAATGCGGCCTGACCTTTGGGGAATTCAAATCGTATATCGTCGCCTAAGAAAACAGTGTCGTACACCTCGCCCATATCCGCCCAGTGCAGCTTCCCACCGGTCAAAAATTGAAACAATTTGCGCCCCAGGTTTTTCGGATTTCCCATGTCACCGATGTAATGGACACCAACATCCCACTCGTAGCCATGGCGACCATAGGCATGGGTAAACCCGCCAGCCGTATAGTGCTGCTCAAATACCGCGACTTTCCAGCCCATTTTGGATAAACACCCGGCGGCGGAGAGACCGCCTGGTCCAGAGCCAATGACGATGGCATCATATTGTTGATCAACCCGATTGGCTCGATAGCGTTTGCCAATGCGCAAATAGGCAGGGGAGGGGGCAGGAGCGCGTTTTACCTTTTTAGGCATTTCCGTCGTGGTCATGAGCAGTCTCTCGTTATTATTGTTTTATTTATCGAGACTATCTGAAATGGCCGTGCTATGCACGGCTGTTGAATGAACGGCGAGCAATGCCTGAGCATTGTTGCGTTTTTTGAAAAGGATTCATCATTCCCTGCAACACACGCCTCGCTCAATCTTCGATCTGATAAGACTGAGGTGATTTGAATTAATCAGTGTTGTCCTTGACTCTGGGTCGAAATCGACACGCTCGCCTATGTTCATTCAGCCAAGTCGAGGGTGCGCAGGTGTTTTACCGGACCATAACCCTGTGCAATCCATAGAACCTGACGTTTTGCGTCTAAGGCCAAACCGTTGGGTGAGGTCAGCGTGGCTTGCTGTCGTTGACCATCGACCTGCCCCTGAACATTCTCTTGGCCTGCAAATATCTGAATGTCACCAGAATCGGTATCAACCGCATAAACCACTTCCTGGGAGAGATGGGTGGCATACAGCACTCCTTTATGGAGCGCTAACTTGCCGATGTTATGGTTGCCTGCGTTAGGCAGTGTCGCGAGCATTGAGATATCGCGCGATTCATCGTCGATCACTAAAATAGTGGAACGATTAAGGTTGCCCACATAAATGCGGCCGGTGCCATCCACGACTAAACCCGTGGGATTGTCGATTTGATCCAGGTCTTTCACATAGACTTTGTAGTCGCCCTGTTCATTAATCCAATACAATCGGCTGGCCGAGCCTATCAGGTATTCACCTGGCCGGTAAGTTGCAATGGCTCCTGCAAATGAAGGTAGGGTGACAATCTTTTCTTTCTCTCCGGAATCAATATTGAGTCGATATACGCTGTTGCTGCCATAACTCGTGATTATGAGATTGCCTTTGTTATCTGCGACCATATCAATGGGTCCGCGTGGAATAACCCCAACGTTAGTGACCTTTCCGTCGGAATCGATAGCATGGATGAGACTACCATCCCAACCGGCTGCGCCATAGAGCTGCCCATTGTGGTAGAGCAGTCCATCCAACTTTGTGGGTTTGTCCAGCAGGAGTGACTGTACTTCTGCGTGACTGACGCCCGCAGTAGACAGAATTGTGAGAATGAATAGCAGGCGGGTTGTGAAGGATTGTAGTGACATAATTTGCTCCCTTATGTTTGTAGCGTCGCCAACATAAGGGGTTATGGCCGGTCGCGGCGTCTTTTTGGATCCAAAAACACCGCTGGACACTATTTTTTTCAGGCCGCTGAGAGCATCGCTTGCCGGTATTGAATGGGCGTTTGATTGACGTGTTTTTTGAATGCATTGTAAAACGCCGACTTGCTGTTAAAGCCGCAGGAGAAGCCGATATCCGTCGCGCTGGCTTTTACTTGCACGCGCAATTGCTCGCACGCTAACTCAACCCGGTATTGATTCACGAATTCATAGAACGATTGCTGGATCCGGTGATTCAGAACCTCCGACAAATCGTGCGGACTGATGCCCACTTTCTCGGCAAGGGTCGTTAAGTTTAAGTCAGGATCGATAAACCAGCGTTCAGTTTTCATGGCATTGCGGAGCATTTGAGCAACCGAGTTGGATGCTGAATCGGACAAACGAGTGGTTTTGAACTTTTGCTCAGGCACATCTATTTGCCATTTCAGAACCGGTGCCAATAACGCCAATATGACAATGTAGCTGCCTTCCACCAGAAACAGGGTCGTCCATTGCGACAAAGTTGTCTGGTATTGGAAGACCACCATTCCGGATACCCAGAAATCCCATAACATGATGAATAATAAGCCAACGATCAACGCGGTATAGCCAAAATAGGCGCTGGGCATGGGGGTTGCGTGTGTGCTGAAAAACAGCGCTCGGCGACTGAACAGATACCAACAACCCGCCGCAATATATGCCGTGATATGAGACACCAATATCAGAAAGTGCCCCTGTCCGGTACTCCAATTGTGAAGCAACGGAATAATAAACACTGACAGCAGACATTGCCCCAGAAAGGGCAGTGCGTGAAACCAGGTGAGCATTCGGGGGCGCTGTTTATTGATGCTTTGGGTAAGGTGCCACCACAAAAGAGGACCATACATCCAGGGCAAAAATGTGGCCAGCTGCTTGATCTCAGGCAGGGCATTTCCCTGTTGAGCCGAAAGATAGGCTGCCATGTTCCAAACTGGTATCAGCATGGCCAATACCAGTAAACCAAGCCAGAAAAAATGCAGTCGCTTTTCCCGCCACGTCAGTAGCAGTAGTTGCGCGCAAGCCAATAGGCCTGCGCCGATAATCAGCAGAAACAATGTGGTCACAGTCATTGAAGAAGTCAGCTTTTAAGAAGCCGCTACTATAACAGAGCTTAATCCGTGGTAGCAGCTATTGCACGACGGCGGATTTCGGCCGCAATGGTGCTATTAATCTCGTAGTGCTGCACAAGCCAACTTAATTGAGCCAAAGCCGCCTCAGGCGTTTTCTGGTACCCCGGGCAAAATTGAGCGAGCAGTTCTTTTGTGCCTGTTAGTCTGCTTTCTAGACGCCGATCTGGCATATACCGGTCTACTAATCCCGTGCTGTTCGGTTGCTGTATATGCAAGAGGTCAATAATCCGGTCCAGCGCAAAACTCTGTACGAATTTCATCGCAGAGAGCATTTCACCGCGCTGAAACCGACACAGGCCCACATACAGGTTGGTCAACGCTTCACCGATAATCCATTGAACATCTTCACTGCGATGATAAGCCCCACGAGTGTCTGTGGGTTTGAGGATTTGCGTGTCAAAACCGTCTTCAGCCCAAATAACCTGACCTTCGCTGAACGGGATGGTGGCCAGTTCCTGAGGTTCAAACACCGCGAACTCGCAGAAAACACCGTCTTCGTACAAAAACTTATACCCATCGACCGTGTTGCGGAAAGCGTATCCCGCAGGATGGATATTGCTCAGCCAGGAAAGATCTTCAATAAAAGCCTGTTTGTGACCTTCCTTCACAATGGCAAAGAAATCCAGATCGGAATGTTCATCCATCCGTTCGCGTTCCCCACCCGCAGAACCCAAACCCAACAGTGCATAAGCATTCCCGGTTCGGCGCAATGATTCGCCAATATCTGTCATTCTTTGTTGCAGTGTCGCTATCGTCGGCATAACTCTCTTCTCATTTGTTTTTTGAACGGGTGCAACTGTACGGTGGTTGAGTGTTGCTTCGAAGCTGGATGGCAGGTGGAAACTGTGTAGTGCTGAACAAAAAATGGGGGACGAAAAACGCGATTTTTTGACCTACCACTTACTGGGTACTGCCGCAACGCAGTTCACACTTCTGCAAAGTCGTTGCTTTAAATTGAAGGTTGTTTGACTAAAGCCCACGTTTCAAAACACCGATGACGCTAATCTTTGCGGGTATTGTACGGAGAAAAATAAATATGCGCGGTTGGTGTCTTTTCTGGGTGAGTATTGTGTTATTGGGGTGTAACCCAGGTTCTGGGACGGCACCTGTGTCCTATCGGCAGGATCTCACCAACCTCAAACTGCCACAAACTCCTTTTGATTACACACCAGCGTTACCCGGTTATTTCACTGACAGTACGCATCCGCGTTACGCCGGGCACTACGACAACATGCCCGCTAATAATCCGACCACCGATGTCGGCGCGACGTTAGGTCGAGTGCTTTTTTATGATACGCGCTTATCGGCGAATAACACGATTTCCTGCGCCAGTTGCCACCAACAGGACAAGGGTTTTTCTGACGATGCCGTGCGCAGTGAGGGGTTTCAGGGTGGGCTTACGGGGCGGCATTCAATGGGGTTAGCCAACGCCCGGTTTTATCCTAATGGGCGGTTTTTCTGGGATGAACGTGCGCCCACACTGGAAGCGCAGGTGCTCATGCCGATACAAGATCCGGTGGAAATGGGCATGTCATTGTCGACCTTAACTGGTCTGCTCAGCAGCACGCCAGAATACCCGGTATTGTTTGCCGAGGCCTATGGTTCTGACGATATCACCGAGGAACGGATAGCAAGGGCACTCGCTCAGTTTGTTCGTTCCATGATTTCCTATCAGACAAAATTTGACGAGGGTGTCGATACCAACTGGCAGAATCTCACCTCGGATGAAACCGAGGGCGCGTTTTTGTTTTCCGGTATGTGTGCGAAATGTCATCAGGGAACGTTGCAGAGCAGTAAAGGCGCTGCCAATAACGGCCTGGATGTTGAATCGGTTTTCGATTTAGGGATCGCTAGCGACACGGATTTAGCCGAAGATGTGGGTAAATTTAAAATTCCTAGTTTGCGTAACGTTGCTGTCACTGCGCCATACATGCACGATGGTCGGTTTGCCACGTTGGAACAGGTTATTCGGCATTACCTAACTGGCCTTCAAGCGCATGAAAACCTGGATGCTCGTTTGCAAGTGAATGGCAGCCCGCAATACCTGCCCCTCAGCCAAAAACAGATCGAACAGTTGATGGCGTTTTTAAATACGTTGACCGATCACGCCTTACTGACGGATGAAAAATTTTCCAACCCATTTGTGAATTCGTTTTAAAAAAGTTCCACGTCGGATGCGAAAGTACCATCATCCGACGAGCTGACTTTGGAAGCCTGGTTTTGTTTGTCCAGGACTGCGTCGGACAATTGTTTTTGCCGGGTCATAATTCCCTGCAGAACCAGTGTGATTTTTTCCATATGTTGCTTAATCTGTTCACCTTCATCGCACAGATCACTGGCGATTCCCGATGACGTTTCCAGTGCAGCCATAATGAATTCTTCCTGATCGTCATCCAACCCCAGTTTGGGTAAGCGTAAGCTCATTTCCTCCAGTAAATTTGTCGCTGTTTCTTTGTTGGCGCGTGTCAGATGGCCAATGCGTTGCGCAAGTGTATCCAGGATGGGCTGTACCGTTTCGATAGAACGATTCATTAGCAGCGTTTGAGTAAGAATGGCCTGAGATTCCCGAAGATTGATGAGACGGACATCAAAAGCGCTAAGCACCGGCGGCAGGGTATCTTTGATGCGCCCATAGCGTTCCGGTTCATTCACGGGCATGTTTTTAATCAGTAACGAAATTTGCTGATAGTTGATTTGCGTTCTTGCGCCGAAGTCAACAAAGCGACCTCGTTCATGGGCGGAGACAATGACATCTTGCTCAATTGGCGTGGCAACGCCTTGGCTTGAAGTGCATAGCCAACCATGCTGCAGTTTAATGCCGACCACTACATGCAAGTTTAAATAGTGACAGAAATTCACCAGCTCCTGAGCCAAACCTTGTTCGTTATCGATTTGTTGGCATCGTTCCACAAACAGCATCGCTTGTCCCAGTTCGCTGGAACTGCGCATGGCTTCGATGGCAATTTCCTGTGCGGACGAATGTTCCGCCCGATAGGCCTGCAATTGTTCAAAGTTGTAGTGTAGTAGGCGGATTTTGGCGGATAACAGTTCGTATTGAATCGGTTTAACCAGAAAGTCTTCTGCGCCGACTTCGATGCTTTTTATTTTGGTTTCCAGGTCTTGTTCGGCGGAAATAAACAGAACAGGAATGTGTTTTAAGTGTTCATCGGCCCGTATCGCACGGCAGATTTCAAAACCAGAAGTACCGGGTAAGTTAATATCCAGCAGAATGACATTCGGTTGGAATAAACGGATATCTGCCAAGGCATTACGGCCATCCTGATCGGTCTGAATGTCATAATCTTTAAGATAGCCCTGAAGCGCTGTCAAAAAGATTTGGTCGTCATCTATGACGTAAACTCGAATCATACCTTTTGCTCGTGGCCGTTGAATACACGGACCCGTTTGGTTGGCGCCAGACGGATTGGTGCTGTGTTTAAACCTAGTGGCTCATTGGCGAGTAATCAAGCATGGGTTAGCGATAAACCCAGATATATCACGCCGGGTTGCTGACTGATCATTTGATACCCGTATTTCTGATAGAACTTAACCGCTTTTGTATTCAGATCATCGACACCCAGATACACACCTTTGGCGGATTTTTCGCGCAAAGTGTTTAAGAAAAGGGTCATCAGTTGTTGGCCTAAACCCTGACCCTGAGCGATCGGCAGCAAGTCGATATGCAGATGCGCTGGAAATTCACCGCAGTGCGAGGGCAAATCGGGATCGTTGTGGACAACATCCAATAAAAAACTATCTAAATCTGTTTTGGTAGGGCGGCGGGGGTATTTAAGACGCAACTGTGGCAGCCATTGCGAACAGAGCCATTCATTGTACTGTGCCGTGTTTGAGGTGCCGACAATATAGCCAATGGGAAGGCCATCCAGCTCGGCCACAAAGCAAAGATCAAGTTCAAAAAAGAGATATGGCGCGACAAAATACTGCCCGATTAAGTAAGGGTCATTAAAAAAGTCACTGGCATCACCACCTCGGTTACCGGTTTTTAAACAAATGTCGTACAGGTACGGTAGGTCACTGATATTTGCACTGCGGATATTAAACATGATCGGCTCTCTGCCTTCGCGGAAATCGTTAATTTTGCCACATTGTGGCATGCCGCGTAAGCGACCTAACTAACCCGCGTCAATTTTTAATGTTGGGTATTCTTTTTGTAACCAATCAATGGCCCTATTGCGATCTTCAAAAAATTCTATGCATAACTGGCGAAACGGCGTCAGGGTTCTTTTGAGCATTATTTGCTGCAAACGTTCCGTGGTGACCAGTGCGAGGTGATGTTGATTGTTGAGTTCGGACCACTGCAGAATTTTCGTTAATGGCATCCAGATATCCGCATCACCCATTAACCAAGAAGAGGTATCCATCAATGTTCCCCAAGGATGATGAGAAATCGGCAATGCTTGTTGATAATACGCCTCACACATTTGGCGTGACGTGAAGCTTGTCCAGCTGCCGCTGAAATTTAGAATCAGGCATTGCCCCTGTCGAGTTACGCAAAAGCTCCCCTGCATTGCCATGGCGTTAACTGTCCTCATCCTTTCCTTTATTTCAACATGGAACACACATGGATATCTGTCAAATTATGTCAGGGCATTTGTTTGAAGGAATGACTTTTGGCCGGATTTTTTTCTTCATAGTCAGAAAAACGTATCGCTGGTAGTAATATATTACTACGGCGGAGAGATAGCAGAGTGGTTGCTGATTGAGGGGTAGAAGAACGGAAGCTCATGCAAAGCTTCCATTCTATCTGAAGATTACTTTCCAGCAGGGTCAAGGCTGGCAAAATAAGCCGCCAAGTTAGCAATGTCGTCGTCGCTCAATGGCGCCACCATGCCGTACATAATCGGTGCGTTACCGCCGGTTCGTTGCTGTGCTTTATAGGCTTTCAATGAACTAACCAGATATTGCTCTTTTTGCCCAGCCAGGTTCGGGTACATTGGCACCATGGAAATGCCGTTAGCGCCATGACAAGCCACACAGGTGGCTGCTTTAGCTTTGCCCGCTTCAATGTCCGCTGCCGATGCATAGGCTGACACCGCGAGTACCGCTGCTAAAGTAAATAGTTTTTTCATGTGATTCTCCTGAAGTTTTTTATGTCAATCTTAGTGACCCACGGGACGTGGGCTAAACCAGATTCTGAAATAAATGGCTGTGAACACAGCGTAACCTGTTGCCCAGAAAATACCAGACGCAATATACCGCAGCGAAACTGAATCTACGTTGAACAGCAAGGGTATCCATACGCGGAATATAACGGCAGCGGTAACGAATAACAATGTGATCGCAAATATGGGGGATGGTTTCAACGCTCGGCCGGCATGCGCTAGTGACACGCGGCCAGCAAAGGCCAGTACCATAATGCCAATACCCCCAATCGCCAGAGCATGCAGCGTCGCGCTGTTTAGGCCAAACAAGCCAATCGCCAACCAGCCAAGCGCAATATTTAAATAGGCCACATGCAAGCTCCACAACAGGGGTTTTTGCCACAGGGCCCAGTGCTGCCAACGCATCCAACGCCATACATGTAATACTGCAATAATCAGTGCCAACCCCCGAACAACAGCAGCCTCCGGCGTAAAAGGCAACAATAGTGTGGCCAGTACCTGGGTGATCATCAGTGCTCGTTCTAACCCCATGATCGGCAATACTTTGGTCACGCCCAATCCGCTGGCGGTAAAGAAAGGGATCACACGCCCTCCAAAGATGACAATTAGCAGAATAACCACTAATACGGAGAAACGTGCCCACTGGGTCACCTGCTGTGGTGTTGTCATTTCGGCGATATCGGCGATGGTCAGCAAAATCAGCAGAGCGACCATAATCAGATTGCGATAATTGCGATGTTTAATCAGCAGCTTTGCTAACAAGAGTGTCGATGTCAGTAGCGGCGTGATTTCCAGAACTACGCATATAGCCAAGGGCAGATCTAGTGCAATACTCAGCCTCGCCAGCCACCAGATCAATACCGTGATGACCAGCTGCGCAGGCAGGATCGGCGATTCACCCGTCCAGTTTTGGCTGGCGGTGAGCAGAAATCCCAAGATAAATGGCACCGCAATGGCGAAGATCATTTCGTGTTGATGCCACCAGAACAAGCCATGAAGCGGGGTTATTGTCGGCAGTCCCGTTAGTTGAGCTAGCCATGGCCAGATAACCAAACTGGCGCTTACGCTCCCTGAGAAGAACCAAGCCCGAAATGGGGACGAAAACAGGTGTTTGAACGCCATTATTCTGTCCTCCGAACCAAACCGAAAACGCCAAGTAGGATGCAGGACGCGTGAGCGGTTACCCAATAGCAGATGAAGAAAGCCCAGAATAAGCCGGTTTTTGGCATACTGATCCAAAACAGAGCGGGTAGAATCAGCAGGGCCAGGAGGCAAATCGCAAAGGCGCCAATCACGCGTTTGCTTTGCTTACTGGGTGCTGTTCCGAACAGAAGGACCAACGCCACGACCGCTGCTATCATCGGCAATAGCAGAAGATTCAGTAAATACAGAACCCATAACCACGTTATCCGTCGATCAACTTGAGTTGTTGTAAGTTGATTCATTGATCTTCTCCGTAGCCATGTACGTCCAGCCAGGCATACAGCGCCTGCAAATCTTCATCCTGATCGGTCAGTGCTTCACAGAAGCAAGAGACCAGGGCGTCACGCATGGAAAGCCCAGAGCGTAACAAGCGTGCAGCGTAAACGATCATCCGGGTGGACAGCCCTTCCTCTAAATGAACGTCTTTTAGTCGTCGTAATTCATTGGCCAAGTTGACCAACGTGGTGGCCACGTCTTTGCTGACGCCAGACTCGTGTTCTATTACCGCGATCTCGTTGTTTGCTCCCGGGTAATTCAACCGTATCGAGACAAAGCGTTGCCGGGTACTGGGTTTGAGGCCCTTGTACAGGCTCTGGTAACCGGGGTTATAGGAAATCACCAAAAGAAAATCCGGGTGTGCGTTGATGATTTCGCCCGTGCGATCGATCGGTAAAAGGCGCCGGTCATCGCTGAGTGGGTGGATGACCACCGTGGTATCTCGGCGCGCTTCCACGATTTCATCCAGATAGCAGATCCCCCCCTCACGCACGGCCTTGGTCAGCGGACCGTCTTGCCACCAAGTTCCTTGTTGATTCACCAAGTGTCGCCCGACCAGATCCGTTGCCGTCAGGTCATCGTGGCAGGCCACTGTGTAGAGTGGTCGATTTAAAACCGATGCCATGTGTTCCACCAATCGGGTTTTACCGCAACCGGTGGGTCCCTTTAACAAGACTGGCAGGCGGTGCTCAGCGGCCTGTTGGAACAGAGTCACTTCGTGACCGCAGGGTAAATAATAAGCCGCCTGATTCAGATGCGTTGTCGCGTTCATTGCAGTCCACAGTTATTGAATGATAGTCAGTACCATAACCGGCGCGGCTGACAGCGCCTTGACAGCTATCAAGCGATATTTGTACGCGTAACCACGCAGATTTTCTAACCTTGATTGCAGTCAAGGTTCTGGCAGGCAGTGCTCCTATAGTGGCTCGATCCGCTTACTCAACAAGGAGAACAACAATGAAAAAGCCGGACATTTCTTTTCTTTGGCGATGCGCACTACCGCTGGTGTTCAGTGTTGCGGTTGTCGCTGAAACGACCTCTCATGAAGAAGGGACCGCGTATGAGGCGACCCCCTCATCGGTTGACTCGGACCTGGTTCCCATGGTGATTACACCGGGCGCTCCTAGTCTGACCGAGGTGGAATACGATCAGGCGAAGCAGATTTATTTTGAGCGTTGTGCCGGATGTCACGGTGTATTGCGCAAAGGCGCTACCGGGAAACCGCTGACAATCGATATCACCCAGGCGCGTGGTTTGCCGTATCTGGAAGCGTTTATTAATTATGGGTCTCCGACTGGAATGCCAAACTGGGGCAGCAGTGGTGAACTGACCAGCGAAGAAGTCACGTTAATGGCCAAATACATCATGCACGAACCGCCGATGCCGCCTGAATGGGGTCTGGCTGATATGAAAGCGAACTGGCATGTCATTGTGCCACCTGAGCAGCGTCCCACCAAAAAAATGAACAAGCTGAATATCGAAAACCTGTTTAGTGTGACGTTGCGTGACGCCGGACAGATCGCGCTGATCGACGGTGACAGTTACGAAATCGTCTCCATTCTAAATACCGGATACGCAGTGCACATTTCCCGAATGTCCGCCTCCGGACGATATCTCTATGTGATCGGTCGGGATGCCAAAATCAACATGATCGACTTGTGGATGTCGCAGCCCGATACCGTCGCCGAAATCAAAGTGGGTTTGGAAGCCCGCTCAGTCGAAACCTCAAAATACAAAGGCTATGAAGACAAGTACGCAATCGCCGGCTCTTACTGGCCACCACAGTTTGTCATCATGGATGGTGAAACCATGGAGCCGCTGAAAGTGGTTTCTACCCGTGGCATGGTTGTCGGTACTCAGGAATATCATCCTGAACCACGGGTCGCTGCGATTATCGCTTCACATGAACACCCTGAGTTTATTGTGAACGTGAAAGAAACCGGCAAAGTTCTTTTGGTTAATTATGAAGACCTCGAAGCCTTGTCGATCACAGCCATCGAAACTGCGCGCTTCTTACACGATGGTGGTTGGGACAGTACACACCGGTACTTTATGTCGGCGGCCAACCAGTCCAACAAGATCGCAGTGATCGATTCCAAAACGCGGAAAAAAGTGCAGTTGGTGGATGTCGGTGCCGTACCACACCCTGGCCGTGGCGCAAACTGGACCGATAAAACACTTGGACCGGTATGGGCGACCAGTCATTTAGGCGATGCCAGTATCAGCTTGATTGGCACCGACGACAAGAAGCACCCAGAACAGGCTTGGAAAGTCGCCAAAACATTGCAGGGGTTAGGTGGAGGCTCTTTGTTTATTAAAACGCATCCTAAATCAAGTCACCTGTATGTGGATTATCCACTGAACCCGGATCCAACGATTAGCCAATCTATTGCTGTGTTCAATCTAAAAAATCTGGATGAACCCTACACCGTATTGCCCATTGTCGAATGGTCCGGCATAACCGAAGGCGCCCGTCGCGTCGTACATCCGGAATACAACGCCAAAGGTAATGAAGTCTGGTTCAGTGTGTGGAATGGAGCGGAACAGGAATCGGCCATTGTTGTCGTCGATGACAAAACCCTGCAGCTGAAGAAGGTGATCAAAGATCCTCGGTTGATAACACCAACCGGAAAATTCAATGTGTATAACACACAGCACGACGTGTATTGATCGGAGTGGTTATTAATGCAGATTTGAGGCTTGACTGCCAAGCATAACGCAAAGTAAAGCCAAGGAAGGCGTTGCAAGCGTTCTGTGTGTGGGTATGCGCACTCAATCGACCGTGAGTAATGTTCGGAAGTTCACTCACGCTGGTGGAGGAAGCGCGTTAGAGCCAATAGCATGCGAAGCCCTGATGGGCTTCGCTTCGTCGCATGAAAAAGAAACATAAACCATAACTGTGTTGTAACGTCGTTGGACTCAACGAGTATTTTCACAGGCCCTATTCAACGGATCCCCCAAAGTTGGTGAATGTGATTTTTCGGTATTTGTTCGCCACCAATCACAGGTTTGCGATTGCTCAAAACGCGCATCGAGAATCAGGCACAGCGCAATGTCCTCGACCGGTGGCGGCACATCGTCTACCTCTTTCGGGCAATGTACATCCCACAGTTCTTCGTAATAGTCTCGCGACGCAACGAACCGCTCATTCACAATATCCTGATTGACCGACGATGAGAGGACAAGTTTGAACGACAAGGTAAGAATGACTTCGAACATGAAAGACCCTTTAACCTCACTGCAAGAAACTGAGTTAGTATGCCACTGGTGTCAGAAAACATCTGCTTTTTCTAATGTTGTCTGTCCACACTGTGGTATGCCGATTATCGCCCGCCGATCACGAGCGCGTTTTAAAATACTGTTTTGGGTTACGGTGGCGTTTTGTCTTGTTATGATGCTGGTATTGCCACGAGGGTTCTTATTATGATCAGCGACGATTCGTTAATACAGTCGATGTGCCAGCATCATTTATTTTCTGGCCTGGATTCGAAACAGATCAGTAACCTGATGACCAACGCGCATCGGGTTAGCCTCGATGCCGGTTCGGTTTTGTTTCATCAGGGTGACGTTTCTGACCGGTTCTATTTTGTGGCTCAAGGTAAGGTACGGTTATACCGAATCGCGCCCAGTGGCCACGAAAAAGTGGTCGATATTGTTCGGGACGGGCAATGCTTCGGCGAAGCCTTGATGTTCAGTGAACAGAGGCATTTTCCAGTCTCCGCGGATGCATTATCCAACAGCGTCGTGATTGGATTTGAAAATCATGCGTTTATGACCCTGTTAAAGAATGATAGCCATTTGTGTTTCGCATTAATGACGCAAATGAGTCAGCGTTTGCATTCCCAATTAAACGAAATTGAAAATCTGTCGCTGCAGAATGCACTGCATCGACTCGTCAATTTTCTGCTGCGAGAGCTAGAAGTCAGTGGTGGTTCGATGGTGTTGGATGTGCCCAAACGCTTGATTGCCTCCCAGTTGGCTATTCAACCGGAAACACTGTCGCGTTTGTTACGTAAATTATCGGATGCTGAAATTATTCAGGTGGATCAAAAGAATCTCACGCTCCTCGATAAGTCCCGCTTATACGATTTAGCGACAGACAATCAACCTCTGCGTTCCGCTTAAATAAAAACCGTCTTGGGCTGTTCTGCAGGTTCACGAATGTGCTAAGCACGCAATGGAATCCATGGTTCGGTGCGAGCTGTGAGTGTTGCATTGTGCACTGTTCTAAAAGCTTATCACCACACCGTGAACGGCAGGCACTGTCATATCGATTTTAAGTCGCCAGTGTCCGAATGATACCGAAAGCGCAACGGCAGCCCATGGCCGGCTCACTTGTTCAAGCATTTCTACTTGACCAACCTGTTAGATGTAAAGTGTTTCGTATGGTCGTTTGCGAGGCGGCGAAACAACCGTATGAGTTTCCTTCTTGATAGACATTTCCTCACACGATTTTTGTCTCACTCATGTTTGAATTGCCTCATTGGTTTCCATTACAGACGCAGGCCTAAATAGCCGTTTCGTCGCATCGGCTTTGGCAGAATTAATTGACATGTCGCAACGGTTTCAAAGGCATAGATGCCCTTGCAAACGCCGCGCGTGCAGGGAAGCACGCTCAAGCGACCGTTCGAAGACAGTGGCAATTTAGGAATAACGCAAACGCGAGCGGCTGAAGGGGGGGGGGCAATTGGATTGCCCCTTGGGATAACAATCCTTCAAAAGATCCTTGCTTTAAGAACCTTACCATTGTCGCCAGACCGGATTGGATCTTCGCAGTAAGTATCCTTCGGGTATTGCTCTTGAACCGGGCATTCAATTTGGCTCCAAGGATTCGTCGTTAAAGAAAGAACCCTGGGCAACGGTCGTTAACGGCCTTGGATGAAAGGGCACCTAAGTGCGAAGCGGACTCATAATAATGCTCTTTGGTTCTGTAGCGCACAGACCAGCTCCGAATACTCTGGTTATATTAAACCCGGTAAAAAAGACCAGGAGAACATTATGTTAAGTACCATTGCTATTTTACTACTCATTTTATGGGGAGTTGGCTTGTTATCGGCTTATACCCTTGGCGGGTTCATTCACATTCTGTTGATCATCGCGATCGGTATTCTCATCGCTCGTATGATTCAAGGTAGGAGACTTTAACGTGAACATTCAAAAATTTGTTGCCATCTTCTTCGTGGTGGCAGGCGCTCTCGGGCTAGCCTATGGCGGGTTCACTTACACCAGTGATCGGCACACGGCAGAAGTCGGGTCAGTCAGTTTGACGGTTGCCGAACAGGAAGACTTTAACATTCCTATATGGGCCGGGCTGGCATTGGTTTTTGTCGGTGGTGCATTGTTGGTTGTTCGGAAAACGGCCTGACCCCTGCGCTGTCAGAAAAACCAGCAGTACTCAATGGGGGGCAGTCTGAGTAAGGCCACATCGTTCGTATCTCTGACGCGGGTGATCCGGTCAAGGAAGTTTAGTTTTACATGCTGGCCGTTGCGCCGCAGATAGTTCAATCAAGTAAAACACTAAAGGATTTATCGATGACTATTTCCACAGTCCCAGTCTCTTATTTTTCGAAAAAAACAATCACAGTCATGAGCCTGATTTTACTCAGTATGGCTGTTTTCTTATTAACGGCGACCCGTAGTGCTTATGCTGCGACTGCTGTTGACCTAGAAGTGGATGCTCAGCAGGCATTGCAAACTTTGTATAAAACCAGCCCGGCAGCGGAAGAATTGTCAAACAGTGCAAAAGCGGTTTTGGTCTTTCCGAATATCGTCAAGGCGGGCCTGGTTTTTGGTGGCAGCTATGGTGAAGGTGTGTTATTTGCCGAAGGCAAAACCGTTGACTTCTATAACTCCATAACCGGTTCTTGGGGGCTGCAGGCGGGCGCTCAGTCTTATGGCTACGCCGTTTTTCTGATGAGAGACTCTGCCGTAAAATACCTTATTGATTCTCGCGGGTTGGAAATTGGTGTGGGTCCCACGGTGGTGTTGGTTACGGACGGAATGGCCACGAATCTTTCCTCTTCCACGCTGAAAAAAGATGCTTATGCTTTCATTTTCGACCAACAGGGTCTTATGGTCGGTGTGAGCATTGAGGGGACAAAAATATCGATAATCAATCGTTAACCTTGGGCACCTCTGAATAATTGTTATCTACCTCAGCAAGTGCCGAAATTCTCAAATTTTGAGGCAAGCTCTGCAGGCAATATTCATTATCTTGGCAAAGGACTTAATAAAGAAATTTGCCATTTCAGACCCGCCCTGTGGGTCCTTCAGATCGATGAATGAGCTTTGTTGTGTGTTTTGACAAGGACTCGCTATTCCCTGCAAAAAACACCTCGCTCATTTTATCGATCTGATAGCACTGAGGTCATTTGAATTAATCACTGCTGCCCTCGACCCTACCATTCACAACCGAATTTTAAGGCGCTGCGGTACTTTGCTGACACAGCTGAATCCATTGTTCGATCCCGGCTGTGCGGTATTTGTGCTTGTGCAGAATAAAATACAGGTGGCGATTAAAACGTCGCCCTTCCACACGTAATGGAACGAGGTTGCCGCGTTTAAACGCATCCACCAAGGTGATCTCCGAGAGGCACCCAATGCCTAAGTTGGCCTCAACTGCGCGCTTAATAGCTTCGGTGTGTTGCAGTTCCAGCGCGATCTGAATATCCGCCAGCACGTCGTGCATTGCCCAATCAAACGTCTGCCGGGTTCCCGAGCCGGCTTCGCGCAGTATCCAGGGCTGGCTCACAATGTCTTGTTCAGTCAGTACGCCGTTTTCGGCTAAAGGGTGGTCTGCATGACAGAACACAATCAACTCATCGGTGCGCCAGTGAATCGCGTCCAGATCTGGTTCATTGCATTCGCCTTCGATCAGACCGATATCCAGTTCATAGTTACGTACCCGTTGCGCAATCGTCGTGGTGTTCGCGACATCCAGTTCAATGCGGGCTTGTGGGTGTTGCTTCATAAACCGGGCCATCAGGTTAATGGCCAGATAGTTACCGATAGACAGCGTTGCGCCGATTTTGAGGTCGCCAATGTCCGAATGGCGCCGAAAACCGGCCTCCAGGACCCGGGCCTGATCGAGCAGCGCCTCAGCCTGAACTCGCAGAGTCCGGCCGAGTTCATTCAGGCGCAAGGTTTTCCCGGCCCGGTCAAACAACTGAATATCAAACTGCTGCTCCAGTGTTTTCAGGGCTTCGCTGGCGGCCGACTGCGACATCGCCAGTTCTTTCGCGGCCAAGGAAATGCTCTGATGGTGCGCCGCCGCCAGAAAAATCTCCAGCTGTCGTAGAGTATATTTCATTATCGTATTTTCCGATATATGTAACTTGATAATCCTGATTGTCAGATAGGTTAGGGAACTTTTACACTGGTCGCAACTCAAACTGACACCAACCTGCGACGACATGGGGCAAACACATGGCAAACCTGCGCAAAGAGACCGTAACCGACGTTCACCACTGGAACGAGTCACTGTTTAGCTTTAAAACCACCCGGGATGATGGCTTTCGGTTTAAGAACGGTCATTTCGTGATGATTGGCCTGGAGCAGGAAGATGGCCGACCGTTGATGCGTGCGTACAGCATTGCCAGTGCAAACTACGAAGAAGAACTGGAGTTTTTCAGCATTAAGGTTCCGGACGGTCCGTTGACCTCGAAGTTGCAGAAAATCAAAGTCGGGGACGAGATCGTGGTCGGTTCCAAACCCACGGGCACGCTCATTCTGGATAACCTGTTACCGGGCAAAAATTTGTACTTGATCAGTACCGGTACCGGTTTGGCGCCGTTTATGAGCGTGATCAAAGACCCAGAAACCTATGAGCAGTATGAAAAGGTCATTCTCACGCACGGTGTCCGCACGGTTGATGAATTGGCCTACAAAGATCTCATTAAAGAAGACTTACCGACCAATGAGTATTTTGGTGATATGGTACGGGACAAATTGATTTACTACCCAACCGTAACGCGTGAAGATTTTATCAATACCGGCCGACTCACAGAGCTTATGGATAATGGCAAACTCTTCCGCGACGTAAACTTACCGGCCATGAATCCCGAACACGACCGATTCATGATTTGTGGTTCACCAAGCATGCTGAAAGACACCTGTGAGATCCTGAACCGCCATGGCTTTGTTGAAGCCCGTCACGGTGACCAGGGTCACTACGTGATTGAACGAGCGTTTGTGGAAAGTTAAGGCATATTAGTCGTAATCGACACATTCTCCGTATAGGCTGGCACCACTACATTTTTGGAACAGCCTTTTTTATGCACGCCATACGACACCCATCTCATTACTCGGCACTGCTGCTGGCCGCTGTATTGCTCAGCGGCTGTGTTGTTTTTCCCAAGCAGAATGTGAATGACGCCACGCAACTTTCGGGTTGCCTGCCATTTCCAAATTGTGTCTCCAGTGATTCGGGCAGCCCGATTCATCGCTTTGAACCGATGACCTTGGCTATGCCCATTGCGCAAGCCTGGCCGGAAATCATCATCGCCGTCACCGACTTGCCCAATACCAACATTACCTATCAGGAAGGCTACTATCTGTACGCCAAGTCCTACAGCGAGTTGTTTCGCTTCGTTGATTTTGTCGAAGTGTTGGCCGATCCAGCAACCGGCGTTGTGCATGTGCGGTCATCGTCACTATTGGGTTTATCGGATCTCGGGGTGAACCGACATCGGGTTGAGCAATTGCATGAAAACCTGATTGCACGCGGCGTCGTCCGTTAAGGGGTTAACCTCATTGTCCGATCTAGTGGTAAGTCAGTTGATCCACAAAAGCGGTGCATTGCTTTCAAATAGAAAACGACTGTTTAGTCGATATGAGAAATACTTTCAATCACATCGTAAGTGAACATCGTTTACTGGCGAGGCATAGCTGGCTTTGCACATTAGCTGACTGAAAAAGTTTCTTATTTTTTCCGTTGCTTGCACACGGCTGTCGTAGCTTGGCATTGAAACCAATTATCATTCATCCCTGTAGCAGACATACTCTACGGATCAATCGGGCTACGAATCCCTCTTTCCTGTATACCGACAACATGGGTATAAATTTGCGTTGTCTCGACTGACGAGTGACCGAGAATCTCCTGTATGTTGCGTATGTCGGTTCCTTGTCGCAATAATTCGGTGGCAAATGAATGTCGGAAAGTATGGCAGCTAACCCTCTTATTGATTTTTAGGCATTAGACTGCCCGTTTTATCGCTCGTTGAACCTGATCCCGAGAAATATGGTGTCTTCTTTCAACACCACTGCGAGGATCTGTAGAATATACATGTGAGGGAAAAAGGTACTGCCAACCTAATTCATATTGTGCATTTGGCCACTTCAGAGACAAAGCATCAGGAAGATAAACACCGGCTTTACCGATGGCAAGATCTGCTTCAAAGGTATGCTCTACAAAGGCAATCTGTGATTGTAGTGATTGGTGCAGTGATAATGGTAGAAGCGTGCGTCGAGATTTATCGCCTTTAGCTCCCATAACAAAAAGACCGCCGTTGGCAAAATCAATGTCTTTTACTCGTAGATTCAATGCCTCACTGACTCGCAATCCTGACCCGTACATGAGTTGGGTCACCAACTTAGGTACATCACTTAATTCCTTGATGACGGAAGCTGCCTCGGCTCTAGACAATACGATAGGAACTCTTGGCTTTCGTTTGGCGTAATTGAAGCCTAATCCACAGGTGTCGAATCCCAGAAACTCACGATAAAGCAGAATCAAAGCATTAAGTGCAGTCGCTTGGGTATTAGGTGAGCAAAACCGTTGTTGCGCTAAATAATTAAGGAATGTGTCGATATCCTGAAGCCTAAAGTCTTTAGGGGATTGGTACTTGCTAAATTTAATAAAGCGTTTCGCCCAAAGCAGGTAAGTCTTTTCTGTGGCATAGGCGAGACCGCGTGAACGAATAAATACTCTGAATTGATCTAAGAAGCCTTTAGGCTTTTCGGGTAAAGCGGTCCGGATGTCAATCGGTTCTGGTTTTCTCATAAACGTACATTTCCTTGTACATGTTATATGTATATTCATACAGTATAGGGTCGGATATAGAAATGACCCGAGAAACCGATCACAAAATCGTGACGTTTACGCTTACATATCCGGGGTATTGTCATATATATGAGCTGAAGCTTAAAAACTCCGGGAATGAGCCTGAGAACGAGTATCTACCAAAAGGCTCGACATTAGGGAAATCGGGTGTTTGAAGTGCTTGGTTATTTAAAATACTTGAGCTGGAGCACAAAAATAAGGATGGTCAAATTGACATCCAACGCGGAAGCTCTCAATATGCTTGACTTAGAAGCGACATAGGCTTGTGTCAGACAATTACATATGTGCGCATGAAAAATACGCAGTAGCGTACGAATAAACTGTTATATCTCAAGGAGAACTCGTGCCAGGAATTGAAGTTGAAATTGCGCCTCCTGCTAACTGGCAGGACTTCGAGCGACTTACGCTCGACTATGCACGTAGGGCTTGGAAAGACGATTATGCAGAACGCCACGGTCGTCAAGGCCAGGCCCAAGCAGGCGTGGACGTCTTTGGCTACAACCATTCTTCTAGAGAAGAAACCGGGATTCAGTGTAAGAAAAAGCGAAATTCCGCTTCTCCATCTAAACGACTAACAACCACTGAAATCGATGCCGAAGTATCTGCAGCCAAGGGGTTTAAGCCAAAGCTGGGTCGCTTTGTAATTGCTACCACAGGTCCAAGAGATGCAAACTTACAGGAGCACGTTCGTGCGTTGAATAGCGCTGGGCAACCATTTAAGGTGTCGTTGATGTTCTGGGAAGATTATCAAGACTTTCTCAACGACCATACCGACCTTATGTACCGATACTACAAAGAGGTTTTGGAATACAGAGATAGTTACGATGAGCTAGAGCACTACTTACTTCTGTTGAGTTCTGCGTTTGACCGCCCTGCCATAAGAACCCCGTTTCATTTGGAAAATAGAGCTACTGATTTCATCAAAGCAATCGGTGATACGCAAAGTGCAATTGCTACCGGACGCCTGGTGGATCGCGAATCCCGGGTTATCGATGAATGTAGAATTCCAAAACCAAAAATTGCAGGACTAAAGAAGGCTGCCGAGCTCCTCCAGAATGTCCGGGAAATAGCAACTCAAGCTTTGCGTGATGGCGTAATCGTTGAACATGAGACTGTAATTGAAATTAAGTCTCATGAAGTTACTCAACAGTTAAATTCCTTAAGAGAAGATGCAGTCGAACTGCTTAACAAGGAGCTTGTCCAGCGCGGTTTGGAATCAGTAGATTTTTGCGAATATTGAGATATAACAATCGCATGTTGTTGGACTGGTTTTCCGCAGTGCTCCAAACCAGCCACAAATGCGGGCGTTATGAGCTGCCATGAAAGCAAATGAACTACAGATTAATAAACTTGCACAAGGCCTTATTCCAATTGAGGTTGGATTGAAGTGGTTTGCTAGTTCTACTGATGCACAGAAGCTAGAAATTATGGGTTCCCTTGACCTGTGTGTGTCTCAGTCACACCCGACATCAGAGGAGATTATAAAGGGAACTGGTCTCTCTGGATTGAGGCCAACCTATACACCTTGCGTTATTGTTAGCAGTAGGCCATTCAGAGAAGCCCGATCTAAGCTGAAGCAACTTCGAGGCATTGATCAAGATCGTGCATTTTCATTGTTATTGGCGATCTTTTCATTAGCAGATCAAAGGCGAAGAGAAAGTGATTGTAGGGAAGGGTGTGTACATGAATGGCATAACCTCACAAGCTCATAACAAACAGCAGCATCGGACTGGCAAACCTGTCACTCAAATTGCTGCGCAATTACGTGCCAGTTCTGCCACCCGCTGTGCTGGGCGTTATGGTTTTAAGGAAACTAAGTGAAACCGGTAGTAGTAACACTTTGTGGTAGCACCAAATTTAAAGAAGCATTTATTGAAGCTAATGCCACTGAAACTATGTCGGGCAAAATTGTACTTTCGGTAGGTGGTTTCGATCATGCTGAAGGTGTCGTGTTAACCGAGAGCCAACGAGAAATGCTTGGCAAGCTCCATGAGCACAAAATCGATATGTCTGATGAAATCTTAGTTTTGAATGTAGGCTGTTATATCGGTGATAGCACAAAACATGAAATAGAGTACGCGCGTAAACTTGGTAAAAGTGTAAGATTTCTTGAAAAGCAATCTTGAGACAAACCAAGTCGGTACGCAAAC
>NZ_JADPQG010000012.1 GCF_015687175.1 Reinekea sp. G2M2-21
TTGAGTTTTTCGTGACCGGTGAAGTGCAAAACGGGTAAAAATTCCGCGGCCACGCGGCAACGAACTATGGCGGTCTCGTGCATTCGATTCCCTTACTGAAAGTGTTCGCGCAATACCTTCCTAATATTGCTTTGTATGTCGGTGCCGTGATGATCGCCTTGTTTTATCAACGAGGTGAACATCGGTCAGAGAGTGCTTTTCCACTGTCACGTTGGCACAGCGCGCCATTTTTACGGTTTCGTCGGGAAATTTCAAAAGGTGAACGGTCGTTTTGCGATAGGTGTCTCACTGCGCAGTGGTAAAAAACTGAAACCTGTGTCGTAAATGAAGAATCAACAGCGCGTCACGGTTCGGTTTTATCGGGATAGAGTGACACACCACGTCACATTTATCGGTTTTAGGTGCTAAAACGTGAAAACGGTCAGTACATAATTGAGCGGCAAGCCACAGAACATAACGTCTGGTTTAAGGACAATAATGGCAATATTTGTGTCTGTTTGAGGGTTTGGAATGACTCGGTTTAGTATTTTATTGTTGGCTTTGCTGCTTCAGGGTTGTTTCGTGGAAGTAGACCCTGGTGATGTGACCAACGATAAAACCGATGCCACGGACGATAATGAGCAGGAAGCCGGTGAGCTAATCACCTCGCTAAACGTGCTTAAAGGTGGTACGCCAGATGGCGATTTCCCGCTTGCAGTACGCGTAACCATGCGAGGTGCGGTGGCTTCGCAGTATGAATTGCGTTTGAACGGAGAGTTGTTGGAAGGTGGCAATATGCCTGCGACAGCCATTGTGACGGGTCCCTTTTCCGGGCAGGACACAAACGATAATTATCGGCTGACCTACGTGACTCTGGGACAGGCCGGAGACAACGAAATAGAGCTCACCCTGACCAAAGAGGGTGTTAGTGAAAAACGTGCCATCACGGTAAATGTTGGAAATCAGTGTTCCGGTGCAAATGAAAACTGGTTCGCTGCAAATGTACAAAGCAGTTTTAACGGTTGTACCGGCTGCCATACGGATGTTCCGGATAATTCATCTTTTGCAGCGTTGAAGACCTGGGACAAAATTCAGAACAGTTCAGATCTTTATTACGTTGCACACGCTGCAGCGAATTTTGACACGATGCCAGAAGCGAATGGCGGCAATTACAGTCATTCCGATGGTCGCAAGTGGCAACCGAATTCGTCGGAGCATTTGCGAGTCATAGAAATGCTGTACCGGATGGACGCTGACTTCACTTGCCCTTAGCCGTCGTGTTACTCAGCCAAGGGTTGGTCGCAGCACGAGCCTGGTGTTCAATATAGAAAGCTTCTACTTTGGCTCGGGCCCACGGTGTTTTGCGCAAAACTTTTAAACTGGAGTTAATACTCGGGTCGTGCGTAAAACAGCGGATATTGATGTGCTGGCCCAATTGCTCAAAGCCATAGAAGTCGACGAGTTCGGTGACCAGCGCTTTCAGGGTTACGCCATGTAATGGATCATTCGTCATTGTTCGACGTATCTAACTCTTTTGGTATGGCGCGTTTGACTCGCAGAACGGAACCGTCGAGATGCGTGTTGTTTAAACTGACAATCGCGGCCTTTGCGTCACCGGCTTTTGGCATTTCGACAAAACCAAAGCCTTTGTGCTTGCCGGTTTCGGCATCCATAATCAGTGTGCAGTATTGAACGGCGCCGTAAGCTTCGAAAAGGTCACGCAGTGCCTCTTCCGTAGTGTCGCGATTGATATTGCGGATCAGTATTTTCATTAAATGACCTGTGCGTTAAAACATGTATGAACGCCAGTTGCCTGAAAGGACTCATCATGACGGTTAAATCTCGGTCACAGTATAGCCTTATTACCACCATTTGTTTTACTGCTTTTTTGCTCTCCTGCGCAACGCTGGAAGAGCCCAGCATGAATTTAAGCGCCGATGTTGCCCCGATAACACAGGGGCAATGGTCAAAGCCTGCACTACAAAGCACCTGGCATTGGCAACTGACCGGCTCATTGAACACTGCCTACTCTGTTGATCTGTACGATGTTGATCTTTTTGATACCTCAACCGCACAGATTCAGCAATTACAAGCACAAGGGCGTTGGGTAATTTGCTATTTCTCTGCAGGCAGTTATGAACAATGGCGCGAAGATGTCTCTGATCTGTCAGAGTCGACGCTGGGTGAGACGCTTGATGGTTGGGCGGATGAGCGTTGGTGGGATATCCGCACCGAGGCGGTTCAGGCCGTGATCGAATCCCGGCTGCAATTGGCCCAAACGAAAGGGTGCGATGGTGTCGAGCCGGATAATATGGATGCCTACCAAAACGATTCCGGATTCTCTCTCACCGCGACCGATCAGCTCGCGTTCAACCGCTTTGTTGCGAATAAGGCACATTCACTCGGTTTGGCGGTAGGGTTGAAGAACGACCTTGATCAAATTGCCGAACTGGTCAGTTATTTCGACTTTGCTGTCAATGAACAATGCTTTGAGTACGACGAGTGCGATACCTTAACGCCATTCATCGAGTCCGGTAAGCCAGTGTTGAATGCCGAATACAAGTCGCTATGGGTGAACGACACCAACGCCAGAGCCAATTTATGTAACGCTGCAAACCAGCGTCAGTTCAGTACACTGATATTGCCGCTGAACCTGGATGACAGTTTTCGCCACAGCTGCCTGTAACGTCGGCGGTGGTTTCAAAGTGGCTGTCTTGCGCTCTGGAAAATAATCACTGGCAAAAGTATTAAAAATCCTGTTGTCAATTGGTTGCGCGCATTAGGCGGCGCCATAGCCAAGCGGACAAACCGATTTGCATCACCATGCCCAAGGCCAGCCAAACCAGACCCATCAGGTTTTGGTTGGCTAATTCTATGTAACCCCATAAAGTCCACCAGGTGGGTAGCGGTGCCGCGAGCCAGTACCAGGGCGCGGGTACAAATAAGGCCAGAATGACAGGGACGCTAATCAGAAACCCCGTGCCTTTCATAATGGCGAAACCTTCCACCAGGTTATGGGCAAAACTCAACAGCAATAACGCGGAAAAGGGCAGTAGCACCAGCGCCGCTACCGTGATCGCGGCCAGCTGCCACCAAGCCAGCTCCACAAAGCCAAGTAACTCGTGCAGAACCGGCGTTATGATCAACGACAGCAGCAGATAGCCTGATGAGCGGATCAGCAAGTATTGAGGCAACCCTGCCGGTGTGGTACGAACGACAGTGAGCATGCCCTGTTCGCGATCCGTCAACAGATTGAAACCCAACACCAGGCCGAGCATCATCGGCGTTAGCAACGCGATGAAAATCGAGGTGACCGTGGTGAACCGTTCCATATGCCAGTTTGGAAATGTCGCATCCAGTACCGGCCAATAGACCTTGACCAGAATCGCAATCAGCGGCGTTAACAGCAGAATCAGCAGCAGAAAGGCGTCACTCATAATTCGACGTTGTTCCGCTTTTAATATCAGCGCAATCATTAATGACCTCCGAAGCGATGTTCATAGTTAACCGCTGCCCAACGCTCGCCGAAATAGACGCAGACTACAGTCCACAACAGTTGAACAAGGCAGGCTATCACGCCCATCACAAGCGGGGTGTTTTCCACACCAAATTTAAGCAGTGCGGTGGCGCCCCCGGATGGCAGCATAACCCAGATGGGAGATTCGAGCAGTCCTGCCAAATAGAGGATAGGCACAGCCCAAACCATACCGGACAGGGCAAAGAATATTAAAAACTGATTGATACTTGCCAGGCGCCTTGCGGCTGTAATGCCGACGGAACTGAAAAAAAAGGCGCACAGCACAATGCCGGGGAAGAGCGCGAATGCTTGTTGCAGAGGCATGATTACAACCGCCAGCAAGCTCAGTGTCAGAATGGTCAGTGCGGACAATGCAATTAAACGACTCAAGGCCAACCAGATACTGCGGATGGGCGTTAAACGTAACGCGGGTGATATGTGTTGACTGCCGTCTAACATACCCAAGCCATAACCAAACAGTAAGCCAATTGCTGAGACGTCGATACTCGCCACAATAGAGAACCAAAAAGGACGCTGCTCTGCGGGTAACAAACTCAATAATGCTGCCCAGATCAAGGTCACAATAATCGCAGCGGCAACAAAACCATGCCGCCATTGAAATTTAAATTCGGTCAGCAACAGTAGCGCGAAACTGTTCATGTCAGTTGTGCTCCGGTGACCTTTATAAATACGTCTTCCAAACTCGCTTCTTTTGAATGCAGTGTTTCAACCGGGTAACGCGCAAGCTGCTGCAAAAACGCAGGGTTATCGGCCAGCTGTTGCAGCGGAAAGTCGGCGCTAATAAGTTGGCCGGCATCGTTGCGCTGTTCCAGGGTAACCGTTGATTCACCAAACTGTTTTTTCATTTGGCGAGGCGCATCAATTTTCTTCAATTCGCCATCGACCATAAACGCTACCCGGTCACATAACTCATCGGCGTCGTACATATTATGAGTGGTCAGAAAGATCGTTTTTCCCTGTTCTTTGTGCTGGCGAATCATGTTTCGGATGTTTGATGCGTTCACCGGGTCAAGGCCGGATGTGGGTTCATCTAAGAATAACAGGTCGGGGTTCGGCAACAGCGCCCGTGCAAAATTCAGACGCATTTTCATGCCTTTGGAGAATTCCTCAGTGCGCAGGTGTGCCTGATCACTGAGTCCGGTGTCTGCCAACAGCTGTTGAATACGCGGTGTCGCTTGCGATTTTGAAAGACCGTAAAGACTGGCAAACAAATGCATGTTTTCCAGCGCGGTTAATTTGCTGTAGTGGTTGGGCAGTTCGAAACCGACACCAATGCGGCGATAAATGTCTGCGCGCCACTGTGCGATGTCTTTATTAAACAGCTGTGCGTTGCCGCGATGCCCGTGCAACAAACCGATCAGTAACTTTTGCGTGGTACTTTTTCCAGAACCACTGGGGCCGAGAAAACCAAACATTTCCCCCGGAGCGACCTGAAAACTGAGCCCCTTGAGAGTGTCGTGGTGTTGGCCTGGATAGCGATAATAAAGTTGGTCGACGTGAATCATGATCGGCTCCAGCAAACTGAAGTCGCATCATAGGAGTTGGCTGTTGCTCTGGGAACCTTCTAAGGGAAAGTCATGACAGGTGTCATGACGGGTGTGGTGCATCGTCAGTTAAGCCGGTGAACGCACGCAGGCTCTTCAGCGCAGCTCACTCGCAAGATTCTTGCGCAGCCAGTGCATGGTTTCACCCGGCGGGTAGTCGATCAGTTTGCCGACCGTTTCATAACCGAGCTTGTGATAAAAGTCCGGTGCCTGAAAACTGAATGTAGACACTTTCACCCACTTGCACTGCCGCTCTAATGCCAGGGTTTCAGCTTCCATCACTAACAGACTGCCCAGCCCATTGCGACGATGAACAGGCGCTACCCACAGGTAGTCCAGTGCCAGCCAACCCCAGAACGTTTCGCTGATCAGGCCGCCGATGAGTTGATCGTCTTTAACCGCATAAATGTCCAAAGGCAGGCCACCTTCTGCACGAATCGCCTGATGCCAGGTCGATTGTTCATCGTTGAACTGGCGTACCTGTTTTAAGATAAAATCACGTTTGTCATCGTCTGCCTGATGTTCAACCACCAGATTCAAAGGTGACGTCATACTCACTCCAGATCTTTACGCAGCCAATATTTTGCGAAGCCCGGTGGCAGATCCAACAATTGCCCGACCACGTTAAAACCATGCTTCTGATAAAAATCCGGCGCCTGAAAACTAAAAGTGGTTAAGTGCATAAACCGGCACTGTTTCGTCTGTGCGTGCTCGATGGCCTTGCCTAGCAATTGTGAACCCAAACCCTGATGGCGGTATTCCTCGTGTACCCAAAGGCGATCAATCTCCATCGATTGCCAATAGCTTTCACCGTACAGTCCGGCAACTAACTCGCCGTTCTCGTCCTCCAGGTACACATCAAAAGGATCTCCCCTGGTGGCACGAATGTCTTTGTGCCAAACGGATTTTTCGTCGTTATAGGCGCGAAATAACGCGTTCAGTTTTTCGCGCCGGGGTTCATCTTCTGTGGTGGAAACAAGAGTCGTCAGCTCAGGCATCGGCTTGTTCTTCCAGATCATCCAGACTGGGCAACGCGGTGAATGCGCCCTGACGAGCCACAGTAAAGGCACCGCATTTACTGGCGAACAAGGCCATTTCTTCCAGAGTTTTCTGATCGGTAATGGCTCTGCGGATGTCGCTTTGTTCCGACAGGGCAAACAGAAAACCACCGGTGAAGGCGTCGCCGGCGGCGGTGGTATCGACGACCTTGGTCACCGGTGGTGTGATTTCAGAGAACACACCTTTGGCGAGTACTTTAATCGGGTTGCCTCCGTCGGTGATCAGAACGGTAGTCACACCCGCTTCAATAGCCGCCTTAACAAACGCCTGTTCACCGGCAGGTTCCAGATAATCAAGTTCTTCTTTCGAGACTTTAATCAGGTCAACCGAGGCAAAACAATCGGTCACGGTCTTAATATCTGCCTTGCCTTTCGGCCACAGGTTATGACGAAGGTTAATGTCAAAACTCACCAGGCAACCCTGTTTTTTGGCTTTGGCCAGGGCCGCCATAGTGGTTTTCGCTATATTGGGTTCGGTTAAGGTGTTGGAGCAAAAATGGAATATGTCCGCTCCCATAAACCACTTGTCTTTTACGTCCAGCTCCGACAATAAGACATCGGCTGTTTGCTCGCGGAAAAACTCAAACGAGCGTTCGCCATCGTCATCCAAAAATACAAACGCCAACGCTGTTTTTGCCGTCGGGTGCATCTGCATGTTGTCTGTATTGACTTCGTACGCTTCCAGTGAAGATTTTAGAAAATGTCCGAACGTGTCATCGCCGACCTGACCGGCAAAGCGTGCATCCCCACCAAGCTTGGCAATGGCAACGGCAACGTTAGCGGGCGCGCCGCCGGGAAACTGTCGGAAATCGGGAATGTTTAAGGGACCTTCCGATTGATGTCCGGTATTCAGAAAATCGATTAATGCTTCGCCAAAACAGGTTACAGCCGCCATGAGGCCTCCAAATAAATAGTTAAAAACGCTCTTCGGGGCAGTTTAGTCAGCTCGGGCAAACTTGCCCAGATGGAATCGACAAGACTGCTTAGCTCCAACCGCAGCCCATCAACGCTGCGTTTTACAGCATGTAAATGAAACTGACCACCTGTTTTCTATCATTTATGCCGTGCGAAGGTTGCGAAGCGGACTTAGCTGGGCAACCTTAGTGGTTCTCATTTACGGATGGCGAATTCAACGTGCAACCTTTTTCTGTTTTGGATTTATTTAAAGTCGGTATTGGTCCTTCCTCTTCTCATACGCTAGGGCCGATGCGTGCCGCCGGAAAATTTGTTGAACATCTAGTGCAGCAGGGCTTGCTGAACCAGGTGACGCATGTCCGGGTTAATCTTTATGGCTCGTTGGCGTTAACCGGTGTCGGGCATGCAACCGACAAGGCCGTGATTCTGGGGCTGGCTGGATTCGACGCGGCCACCATCGACCCCGATGAAGCCGAACGGCAATTCCGAGTGACCCAGGCCGAGAGTACGCTGTTGCTCGCCGGTGATCATCACATTCGTTTTAATGTCGATGAATGCATTCGCTTTTTGGGCGATGTGTTTTTACCCGAGCACCCCAATGGCATGCGTTTCTGCGCACTGGACAGCAATGGCATCGAACTCGCTGCGCAGACTTGGTATTCCGTGGGTGGCGGTGCCATCGCTAGCGAGTTGGCCAAAAATTCCGCGCAGCGTGATTTGTTGCAAGAATTCCCAGATCTACGTGAGTTCCCGTTTGCCAATGCTGAAGAATTGATTGCCCATTGTCTGGCGCAAAACCTGTCTATTGCCGACATTGTGGCGCGCAATGAGAGTCGGCTGCAGGGTTCCATGGACGCCGTGGAGGATTGGGTACGGGATATCTGCTCTGCCATGCAACAATGCATGCAACGCGGAATGGCTGCCGAAGGTCCGTTGCCGGGCGGCATTCGTGTTCAACGTCGTGCCAGCCGGATGGCGAAATCATTACGGGCAAGAACCCTGAAAGATGATTTGCTGACACTCGATTGGGTGTCTGTTTATGCGCTGGCCGTAAATGAAGAAAACGCCTCCGGTGGACGGGTGGTGACCGCGCCGACCAACGGATCAGCAGGGGTCATTCCCGCTGTTATGGCGCATCTGGAACACCATCATGAAGGTATGGCAGAAGATTGGCTCAGTACCTTTTTGTTGACCTGTGCTGCGATCGGTTGGTTGTATAAGCGTAACGCCTCTATATCGGCTGCGGAAATGGGTTGCCAGGGTGAAATTGGGGTTGCCAGTTCCATGGCCGCAGCGGGTATGGCCGCCGTTATGGGCGGTAATCCGGAGCAGGTTGAACATGCCGCTGAAATCGCCATGGAGCATCATTTGGGCATGACCTGCGACCCTATCGCGGGCCTGGTGCAGGTGCCATGCATTGAACGTAACGCCTTTGGTGCCGTAAAAGCGATACAGGCAGCGCGTATGGCGATTAATGAACCTGGCGATCATTGTGTCTCACTGGACGAATGCATTGAAACCATGCGCCAGACCGGAGAAGACATGGTCAGTAAATACAAAGAGACCGCCCAAGGCGGTCTCGCAGTGAATGTCGTGGTGTGCTGAAGGCGTTCCTTACTCGTAAGGGTCGTTTTCCATCAAGGTCGGGGTTGCGACGGTTTTCAGAACGATGTTGTTGGTGATCGTCTGTCCATCCGCTTTAAGTGCCAACAGCGTGTTCACGAATTCATTAAAATCATCGCGCTGTTCATCCACAATGGCCGAGGCTGCGCCAACCCCAAAGTGATCGGAACTGAAAGGATAGCTGGGCAGCGCTTTCCCATCAGTGGGGTTGTCGATTTCTGCTATGAATGAAGTGCGCAAGTTGGCGACACTGTTGTTGTTCATGTTGAATTCCGCGCTGGCATCCGCGTTGTTGCCGCCATGACAGGATACGCAATTATCAACAACCAGTGCGTTTATCCGGTTGGCCCAATAATCATCGCGCAACACCGGACCGGGCAGTACGATATCAGACCAGCTGAAATTGTAGGTTCTTAGTGTGCCGTTAGGTTGGCGAACTGCAAAGTCGAGATAGAAGGTGTAATTCTCTGGTTGGGTCAGTTTCAAACGGTAATCCGCCATGCCAGTACTGTCATAAAAGAACTTAGAGTCGGCATCGGTTGAACCGGCTTGAACAAAGTTTGTAACCGTGGCCTTATCCATTGTACCGACTCGGTATGAGAGCAACCCTACCGGGGTTTCTGGCTCTTCATAGCGCAAGATGATGTCGGAAAAATCCACCGACACATAGCCTTCCCATTCGTCAGGGTCATCGCCAACATCTCGGTAAACGATCGACATTTCTGGTTGAGAGACCACCGCGGCTTCATCCCAAGTATCTTGTGGGTCCCAGAATTTATCACCATAGCGAGAGTTCGATTCAGGGCCGCAGGCTGACAGTGCGATTAAGGCAAGCGGAATCGCGAATGCGTTTGCAATGACTAATTTGCTCATGACTAAACTAATACAACTGACTGAGGAGTGCTTATTGTAGAGATAATCGGTGCGGAAAAATTGAACAGGGTCTAGCTTTTGAACGAAAAGGTTTTCGCTAACCTGACCTTTTACGGCACTTTTTGACTGAGCCAGATCAGTTTTCCCGCGGAAAAAGCTTGCCATTTCGAATTTTAACCGGTGGCTGAATGGTCACATCTTGTCAGTCGGCTTGCATGCCTCTGACTAGCCCTCAGGCATCCACAGAAGCTGTGGATAACTTTGGGGGTAGCCTTTGTGTAGATTGCGCCATGCCACAGGTATCCTGCATTATTCGGTTTTGCCCACTTTCTAACCGACTTCGCTGAAAGCCTTATAAATCAGGGTGTTAGCTGATTATCAAGGAAAATATTTCAGAAAAATGTTGTTTTACTACTTGATAATCGAATAGATCTGAGTATGTGTATAACCGATTCATCTAAGACCGCTATTTTTACCGAGCCTTGCGAATGTCAAGCTCTTTTAAGGCACAAGAAAGGCTTTTTTCAGGCGTAAATTCGATCACGGTTTTCCAATTTTCCGGGTTTGACAGTACACTGCTGCGCAGTTCGTATTGCTGGAAATACTCATGCATTGTCCTTTCTGTAACGCTCAAGACACCAAAGTCATTGACTCCCGCCTGGTGGCGGAAGGAGAACAGGTACGCCGTCGCCGGGAATGTAACGCCTGCGGTGAGCGTTTCACCACCTATGAAACCGCTGAACTGGTGATGCCGAGAGTCATCAAACAAAACGGCAACCGGGAACCGTTTGATGAAGTGAAGCTCAGAGCCGGCTTGCAGCGAGCTCTGGAGAAGCGCCCGGTTTCCGTTGATGATATAGAAGCGGCCATAACGCGGGTAAAGCAAGCTTTGCGGGCAACAGGTGAGCGAGAGCTGGATTCCCGTAAGCTGGGTGAGTATGTCATGGAAGAGCTCAAGCAACTGGATCAGGTTGCGTATGTGCGCTTTGCGTCGGTTTATCGCAGTTTCAAAGACTTGAATGAGTTCCGCAGTGAAATTGACCGTCTGGAAAAGGATGACTGATTCGTGACGGCTGAATACAGCGATGAATTCTGGATGGCCCGCGCTCTGCAGTTGGCGCGCTTGGGGGAAACCACCACAACGCCAAACCCCAATGTTGGCTGTGTTATTGTTAATAACAATCAATTAGTGGGGGAGGGCTATCATAAAAAAGCCGGTACTCCCCACGCCGAAGTACATGCTCTGGCGGAGGCTGGAAACGCCGCGAAGGGAGCAACGGCTTACGTCACGTTGGAACCCTGTAGTCATTTTGGTAAAACGCCTCCTTGTGCTGATGCCTTAATTGCCGCAGGCGTCGCCCGGGTAGTCTGTGCCATGGCAGACCCTAACCCTCTGGTCGCAGGTAAAGGCCTCGCAAAGTTGCGAGCCGCAGGTATTACTACATCGGCAGGTATTTTAGAAGCCGATGCCGAGGCCCTGAACCGAGGGTTTCTGCAACGCATGCGTACGGGGCGGCCTTTTATCACCGTTAAAATGGCTTCCAGCCTGGATGGGGCTACGGCTCTTGCCAATGGCGAGAGCCAATGGATTACGGGGCCGGAAGCGCGAGCCGATGTCCAGCAATGGCGTGCCCGCAGTTGTGCGATCGTTACCGGCGTGGGGACGGTGCTCGCGGACAATCCAAAACTGAATGTCCGGTTGCCAGACTGCTCCCGTCAACCTGTGCGCATAATTTTAGATCCATCTGGTCGTACCCCTGTAGATGCAGATATCACCCAGAGCGTTGGAGACACCATACTGATTCACGACCCGGCATTGGCAGCTGAGCGAATTCAGGCCTACCAACAGCATGGATTCCTGACGCAGGCGTTACCGCTGAAAGGCAATGGTATCGATCTGCATGCTTTCGCGGACTGGGCGGGCACACAGAGTTTTAACCATCTCTGGGTCGAAGCCGGTGCGACGTTGGCGGGAGCTTTCGCAGCATCGGGTCTGGTCAATCGATTTATTCTGTATCAGGCGGCCAAGTTTTTGGGCGCCAATACCCGACCGCTGTTAGGCTTCAATTTAAGCGCGCTGAATGAGGCGATTGAACTGAAAGCGCAGGATGTCCGCTTTATTGGCCAGGATATTCGTTGGATATTGGCCGTAAACGCTTGATTTTGGTGGCTTTGCCTACATAATCCCTGCTGTTTCCAGAATAGCTAAACTCATTGCAACCATAGAGAGTGTGCCTGTGTCGCTGAATACGACTGAAGAAATCATCGAAGACATCCGTCAAGGTAAAATGGTCATCCTGCTGGATGATGAAGATCGTGAAAATGAAGGTGATTTAATCGTCGCAGCCGAAAAGGTGACGCCGGAAATCATCAACTTCATGGCCTCCAAAGCACGCGGTCTGATTTGCTTAACTCTGACCGGTGAACGCTGTGATTTTTTGGGCTTGCCTCCCATGGTACACGCCAACCAAGCTTCCCACGGCACACCTTTTACGGTGTCTATTGAAGCCAGCGAAGGCGTTACCACCGGTATTTCCGCTGCGGATCGTGCACGGACGATTCGTGTGGCGGTGGACCCTAAGTCCAGCCCGGATGATATCGTGCAGCCTGGGCATATATTTCCGTTACGAGCGCAGCCTGGTGGTGTGCTTAGCCGTGCTGGTCACACCGAAGCAGGGTGCGATCTGGCCCGTATGGCTGGTTTAATCCCTGCCGCCGCCATTGTCGAAATCATGAACGAAGACGGCACAATGGCCCGGTTGCCTGATCTGCAAGTGTTCGCCAAAGAGCACGACCTGAAGATCGGCACTATTGCTGACCTTATTCACTACCGAATTCTGAATGAGCGCACCATTAATGAAATTGAAGCGCCAACACTGCACACTAAGGCAGGCGAATTTGAAGTGCGTGCCTATCACGACAGTATTACCGGCGGCACGCATTTGGCATTGACCAAAGGCGCACCGTTTAAGGAAAGCGAACCAACGCTGGTGCGGGTACACGTGACTTCAACATTGAAAGACCTGTTGGGCGTAGAAGTGCCGGGGCGTAACAGCTGGACACTAGATAAAGCCATGGCGAAGGTCGCCGAAGAAGGCGCTGGCGTGGTCGTACTGCTGGACGTGCAGGAGTCGATAGATGTCGAAACCGAGCTATGCTTGTTAAGTGGCCGCAAAAAACAACCGAAAAACCCAAATGTCGACAAATACGGAACCTACAACACCATCGGTACCGGTTCTCAGATCCTGCGTGATCTCGGCGTCGGCAAAATGCGCTTACTCAGTTCGCCCACTCGGTTTGGTGGGATATCCGGTTTCGACCTGGAAGTGGTCGAGTTCGTGGAACCTTGAAACCGCTAACAAAGCCTAATTATTTTTCAGCCCTGTCCGCAGGGTTAAGACTCAGACAATAGGAAAGCAAATGACTATTAAAACGATTGAAGGTGATTTTTCCGCCAATAACGGCCGCTACGCAATTGTGGTCACCCGTTGGAACAGTTTTGTGGTTGACCACCTTCAAAGCGGCGCAATCGATGCGTTAAAACGTCATGGCATTTCTGATGATCAGATTACCCTTGTCAAAGCACCAGGTGCTTATGAATTACCGCTGGTGTGTCAACGTTTGGCTGACTCGGGTGACTATGACGCGATTGTGGCCTTGGGTGCTGTGATTCGTGGTGGTACACCGCACTTCGATTATGTAGCCGGAGAAGCCGCGGGTGGTTTAAACAGTGTTGCCTTGACGATGGACATTCCGGTTATCTTCGGTGTACTGACCGTCGATTCTATCGAACAGGCCATTGAGCGCAGTGGCACTAAAGCAGGCAACAAGGGCGCAGAAGCCGCTGAAGTGGCATTGGAAATGGTTAACCTGTTGGGTAACATCGGTAATGGGGGCAAATCCGAATGACCATGAATAAACCCAATCCGACGCAGCGTCGTAAAGCGCGTAAGCTGGCGTTACAGGCGCTGTATCAATGGCATATCGCAGAGTCACCGATCACGCAGATTGAAGCTGAATTTTTGGTCGATAACGACATGACCAAGGTTGACCGCGAGTATTTTTCTGAAGTACTGCGTGGCGTACCCGCGTCTAAAAGCGTATTAGATGAGCACATTGCCAAGCATACAGACCGAAGCCCGAAAGAAATGACGCCGGTCGAGTTGGCCATACTGCGTATGGGGACCTATGAATTGATTCACCGAATCGATGTGCCTTACAAAGTTATTATTAACGAAGGCGTCGAGTTGTCGAAGATTTTTGGTGCCAATGAAGCCCATAAGTACGTCAACGGTGTCTTGGACAAACTTGCGCAAGAATTGCGTATGCCGGAAGTCAAAGCCGTAAAAAAATAAGCGGGTAATCGACACTTTACTGGTAAGAACTGCAGTTTAAAGTCTGAATCTTCGCCAAAAAAAATCCCGCAACAGCGGGATTTTTTTGTCAACGCGGAATCATCAATAGTCCAACCGGCCTTCTTCGTAGGCAAAACAGCGGATTTTTGAACCGTCCTCTTTTGCGATCAACTCCGGTGTAATATGTCGGCATTGATCATTGGCGTACTTGCAGCGGCCGTGAAAAGCGCATCCCAATGGCGGATTCATCGGCGACGGGAGTTCACCCGGTAAGCGAATTTTTTCGATGCGCTGTTCCGGTTTGATTCTCGGGGTCGACGACAACAGTGCGCGAGTATAGGGATGCTTAGGATTTTTGAAGATCTGCTCCGTCGGTCCTTGCTCCACTACACGCCCCAAATACATCACCAACACCTCATCCGCGATGTGTTCCACAACGGATAAATCGTGTGAGATGAAGATGTATGCCAGACCAAATTCCTTCTGAATGTCCATCATCAGATTCAATACCTGCGCCTGCACAGACACATCGAGTGCGGACACGGGCTCGTCGGCAACCACCACTTTTGGATTCATCATCAAACCGCGGGCGATGGCAATACGTTGACGTTGCCCGCCGGAAAACATGTGTGGGTATCGGTCATAATGTTCCGCTTTTAGACCGACCTTTTCGAGTAGATACAACGCACGTTCTTTTCGGTCTGGTGGTGTCATTTCGCTGTTAATAACCAACGGTTCTTCCAAAATATGGCCGACTTTTTTCCGTGGATTCAACGAGCCATAAGGGTTCTGGAAAATGATCTGTATCCGTTGGCGGGCTTCTTTTTTTGCATCGCCGGTTAAGGCAAGCAAGTTCTTTCCATTGAATTCAATGGAGCCTGCGGTGGGGGTTTCAATCATGGTCAGCTGGCGCGCTAAGGTCGATTTACCACAGCCGGATTCACCCACCACGGCCAGTGTTTTACCCGCCGCTACTTCGAAGCTCACACCATCAACCGCTTTTACAATACCTTTGGGTTTCAGAAAGCCCTGGCTGACTTCGTAATGTTGTTTAAGACCTTCACCGCGCAATACGATATTTTTTTCCTGTGCAGTCATCAGGCTGCATCCTCCTGTTTCAACAGCGGTTTAAAGCAGCGCACAGCGTGGCTGTCGGTGGCAATGAGTTCAGGCTCCTGCTCTCGGCATTTATCCATCACGTAAGGGCAACGCGGGTTCAGCAAGCAGCCGTTCGGTCGGTCGTTCGCACCCGGCACCACACCAGCCAACGCATCCAAACGTTCTTTACCTGCAGCCGATTCCGGCAAACTTTTCATTAGCGCTTCGGTGTAGGGATGTTGCGGGTTGGCAAAAATTTCGGCAGCGGGACCGGTTTCCACAACCTGACCCGCGTACATAACCACAACTCGATCAGCAGCTTCGGAAACTAACGCCAAATCATGGGTGATCAATATCAGGCCCATGTTTTTCTGTTTTTGCAGGTCGAGTAGCAAGTCGATGATTTGCGCCTGAATGGTCACGTCCAAGGCCGTAGTTGGCTCGTCGGCGATCAGCAGTTTCGGGTCACAGGCGATCGCCATCGCAATCATCACGCGTTGGCTCATACCACCGGATAGCTGATGTGGATACACATTAATGCGCTCTTCCGGTGCCGGAATACCAACCTGACGAAGCAGATCTATCGCCTTGGCTTTTCGTTCTTTGCGGCTGCCACCCTGATGCACTTCAATGGCTTCCATGATCTGGTTGCCTACCGTAAAACATGGATTCAGGGCCGTCATCGGGTCCTGAAAGATCATGGCGATGTCGTCACCGGTAATTTTTCGGCGTGCTTTATCGCTCATTTCCAGCAGTTTGTTGCCTTCAAAATCGAGTGTGTCGGCCATGACTTTGCCGGGGAAATCGATCAACCCCATCAGAGCCAGAGAACTGACGGATTTTCCCGAGCCAGACTCACCGACAATACCGAGAACTTCACCGGCGTTGACGTCGTAACTCAAACGATCAACTGCGCGGAACGGGTTTTCGCCGGTGCCAAAGGTGACCGACAGATTTTTTACAGATAATAAACTCACATCAGTCTCCTATTGCTTCAGTTTCGGGTCAAGCGCGTCACGCAAGCCGTCGCCCATTAAGTTGAACGCCAGCACCGTGGTTAAAATCATTAAGCCAGGGAAGGTGACAACCCACCATGCGCTCTGGATAAACTCTTTTGCGGTGGCGAGCATCGTGCCCCACTCCGGCAATGGCGGTTGTGCACCTAGGCCCAAAAAGCCCAGGGCGGCCATGTCCAGAATGGCATTGGAGAATCCGAGTGTGGCCTGCACGATCAGTGGTGCCAGGCAGTTCGGTAGAATGGTAATAAACATCAAACGCATTGAGCGAGCCCCGGCAACTCGCGAAGAGATCACGTAGTCACGGTTTTTTTCTGCCAACACGGAGGCTCGGGTGAGTCGAATGTAATGAGGCAGGTAAACCAGGCTTAACGCCAGTCCCGCATTGACAATACTGGGACCGAGCACAGCGACAATACCAATGGCTAACAGCAGTGCAGGCAGGGATTGCAAAATGTCACTGATACGCATAATGGCCGTATCCAGGAACCCACCAAAATAGCCTGCAAATAAGCCAAGGCTGATACCCATAATCAGTGAAATGCTGACAATAAACAAACCAATGAGCAGTGACAGTCGCGCGCCGTGCATCAAGCGAGACAGAATATCCCGGCCGACGCCGTCTGTGCCCAACAGGAATTGGGATGAACCACCTTCGGAAAAGGCCGGTGGGGTCAAAATGAATTCCCGGAATTGATCGGTTGGGGAGTGCGGGGCTAAAACGTCTGCCAACACCGCCAACAGGACAATGAAGCTCACATAAGCAAGCCCGATAACGGCACCACGGTTCTGTTTGAAGTAGAACCAGAATTCATTCAAAGGGGTGCGAGGCCCTTGAACAGTAATATTTGACTGTGTCATATCGCCTCCTATTTGCTGTGACGAACACGTGGATTAATGATGCCGTAGGTCAGGTCAACCAATAAATTCACGATGATAATGATGGTCGCAATAATCAATAAACCACCTTGAACAACCGGGTAGTCGCGGCGACCAATGGCTTCGATTAACCATTTGCCGATACCGGGCCAGGCAAAAATGGTTTCCGTTAAAATCGCTCCGCTCAATAGTGTACCGACTTGCAAACCAATCACGGTGACTACCGGAATCAAGGCATTGCGCAAACCATGTTTCATGACCACCCGGAACTTCGACAAGCCCTTTGCACGTGCTGTTCGTATGTAATCTTCGCCCAGTACTTCCAGCATGGAAGAACGTGTCATTCGGGCAATCACGGCCATGGGAATGGTGCCTAATACAATGGAAGGTAAAAACAGATGGGACAGTGCAGAGCGAACGGCGCCTTCCTCACCGGACAACCAAGCGTCGATAATCATAAAACCTGTCACTTCATCGACCCAATAGAGCACGTCTAGTCGACCGGCAACGGGTGTGATGTCGAGTTGAATAGACATGAACAGAATCAGCAACAAACCCCACCAGAAAATGGGCATCGAATACCCGGCCAGTGAAATAGTCATCACGGTATGGTCAAAGAAACTGCCTCGTTTTACCGCGGCGATGATGCCGAGAGGTAACCCGACGCAGAACGCAAACAGCGCAGCAAAAAAGGATAATTCGATAGTGGCCGGAAACAGGGTTAAAAACTCGTCCATAACCGGTTCACGGGTAATAAAGGAGGTGCCCAGGTCACCCTGTACGACATTACCCACATAGCGGATGTACTGTTGCCATAGGGGTTTGTCTAAACCCAGCAGGGCTTCTATTTCCTGCCGTTGTTCTTCGGAAAACCCGCGTTCGCCGCCCATAACGGTGACGGGATCGCCAGGAATTAAATGAATAAGTGAAAACGTCAGTAATGAAACGCCAATAAAGGTTGGGATCACCATGCCCAAACGACGTATAAAAAATTGAAACATCGGACTACCTGAATAACGAGCTAAATTAATGGGAATGAGGGGAAACTAGCGCTCTGAGTGTTCCGTTACTTGCCGGAAACAAGGTCACTGGAGGGAATGACCCACTGCAATAATGGATGTATGACAGTTTTACTCAAACAAAGCAGGCGGCCAGTTGGCCGCCTTTAGTTTCAACACACTATTAATTACTCTGTGATATCGACAGCGTAAAAGTCATGTTGACCGAATGGGCTCATCTTGTACCCAGTCACTTCTTTACGCACTGGTTCGAAAACAACCGAGTGAGCGATTGTGATCCAAGGAGCCTGGTCTTTGAAGATCACCTGAGCTTCTTTATAAAGTTCAGTACGGGTTTCTACATCGGCAGTTGTTTTCGCCTGCTCCAGTAAGCCGTTGAATTCTTCATCACACCAGAAAGCACGGTTGCCGCCGCTTTCTGCAGCTGGGCATCCCAACAGAACATACATGAAGTTGTCTGGGTCACCGTTGTCGCCCGTCCAGCCCAGCATCATGGTTTCATGCTCGCCTTTCTGCGTACGATCAAGGTATTCACCCCATTCGTAAGAAACGATGTTGGCTTTAACGCCCACTTTGGCCCAGTCTTCCTGAATCAGCTCAGCCATACGTTTAGCGTTCGGGTTGTATGGACGCTGTACTGGCATTGCCCACAGATCGGTTTCGAAACCATTCGGGAAGCCTGCTTCCGCTAACAATTCCTTCGCCATTTCTGGGTTGTATTCGTAGTCGACAACATCATCGTTGTAAGACCACATGGTTGGTGGAATTGGGTTTTTCGCTACTTCACCGGCACCTTGGTAAACCGCGTCGAGAATCGCTTCTTTGTCGGTCGCGATGTTCAACGCCTGACGAACCAATTGGTTGTCGAAAGGAGCTTTTTGCGTATTGAAGGCAAGGTAACCTACGTTCAGACCGTTAGACTGCAGAATGTTAATGTCTGAGTCGGACTTCATTGCTGCAACATCCGAAGGGTTCGGATACGGCATGTGGTGACATTCGCCTTTCTTCAGTTTCGCATAACGAACGCTAGCGTCTGGTGTAATCGAGAATACCAATCGGTCAATCTTAGACTTGCCTTCCCAGTACGCAGTGTGCGCAACATAACGGATAACAGAGTCTTTCTTGTACTGTGCCAAAACGAATGGACCTGTTCCCACGGGGATTTTATCCAATTGTTCTGGGGTTCCGGCTTTCATGTACATGTCAGCCTGTTCAGCAGAGAAGATTGATGCAAAATCCATCGCCATGTTGGCTATGAAGGTTGCATCGGCACTGTTCAGATGAAACTTGACGGTGTAATCATCAACTTTTTCAACGCTCTTGATGATGTTTGCCATATCCATGTAGCCAAAGTAGGCGTATTCCTGACCACTGACATTATGGTATGGATGGCTATCCAGTAACTGTCGGTTGATACTGAACAGAACGTCGTCTGCATTAAAATCCCGTGATGGGCGGAAGTCTTTACGCTGGTGGAACTTGACGTTCTTACGCAGGTTGAAGGTGTAGGTCATACCATCTGGAGAAACGCTCCAGCTTTCGGCCAGACCTGGCACAATGCTGGTTCCGCCACGTTCAAATTCAACCAGCCGGTTGAACATTGGCCGCGAAGAAGCATCAAAAGATGTTCCTGATGTATAAAAGGCTGGGTTAAAACCTTCTGGGCTGGCTTCTGAACAATAGACAAAAGTCTTATTTGCAGCAGCTGCGCCGGTGGCAAGTGTTGCTGCCATAGTAGCGCTGGCTAATAATTTTAGGCCGATCTTCATTATTATGATTCTCCTTTGTGCCGTACCGGATAGGGAACGACGTCAGTGAGTTTTGACTCGCGTAACTACTTCATACGCAATTATTGTTATACGGCAATACAGTGTTGCAGTTTGCCTGCTATAGGCAAATTACCTTAAAGCAGGTCTTCATAGCTGGCAAGAAGTGCGTATGACTATTTTTGATTTTTTTATCAGTGACGGTGTGTCGATTGTTTGCCAAACGATCTATTTGGCGCCGATTTGGGGCGGATGAACATTAATTGCGCAATCTATGTTGTCTGTTGGTGCAGCTTTTTCAATGCGCCCAAAAATGCTTGAAACGCGGCGGAGTTAAGGGCTAGACTCAGCCGCAATTCTAAGTTTTCGGTTTAAATCGTTGAAATTACCGACATTTGGCTACAAACAGTTTCGTTACGAGACTCCAATAATGGCGCTGGGTTATTACCGTCAGGCCCGTCACGCGTTGAGTGAATGGTGTAACGAATAGCCCTCCATACAAATGTGAATATGTCGCACTGGCAAAAATGGCGGGTGGGATTATGTTTTGCATTCAACTTATTCGTTGTTCAGAATGAGCTCACTAATTACAAGAACCAGCCGGTTGTCATATTTCCCAGATGAATACCGGACCAGAGAGATGAGGAAACTTCCATGTCACAAGACGCTGCCGCTTTGGTCGTAAGCGATATCCACAAACGATTCGGCGAGCACGAAGTGCTTAAAGGGATTTCACTGGAAGCCCATAAAGGGGATGTCATCTCATTGATCGGATCTTCTGGGTCTGGTAAATCAACTTTCTTACGTTGTATCAATTTGCTTGAAGTCCCGACTTCAGGTGATATTCAGGTTCATGGTGAAAAGATAGATTTCAAAACCGATAAGCGGGGTATTCGGGTACCGGCGAATAATCGTCAGGTGGAACAGATGCGTTCACGTTTATCCATGGTATTTCAGGGGTTTAATCTCTGGTCACACATGACCGTGATGGAAAACATCATTGAAGCACCGGTAAATGTTCTGGGTATCAGTAAAGCGGAAGCTATGGAGCGTGCCAAAGAACATTTGGATCGTGTTGGCCTGTACGACCGAAAAGATTATTACCCGGCGCATATGTCGGGTGGTCAGCAACAACGTGCGGCTATTGCGCGCGCGTTGGCCATGAATCCGGAAGTGATGCTGTTCGACGAACCGACATCCGCACTGGACCCGGAGCTGGTTGGTGAAGTATTGAAGGTGATGCATGGGCTGGCGGATGAAGGCCGGACCATGATCGTGGTAACGCACGAAATGGCGTTCGCCAAAGATGTGTCTAACCATGTCCTTTATTTGCACGAAGGTTGCATTGAAGAACAGGGCGATCCGAAGAAAGTGTTCGAAAACCCGTCTTCTGAACGAATGAAGCAGTTTCTGTCACCGAAATATTAATTTTTGGTGGTTTAGAAAATGATGTCTGATGCTCACTGTCAGGCGGATTCAGGGAACTGTGAACAGGTCAACACAATCTGCTCACAGTAACCTTAATAATTAGAAATGAGCAAGTAGAGCAATCGAAACACTCAACTTTTTGCAACATGGAGCAATGAAAATGAAAAAAACACTAGTCGCTATCGCTGGTGCTCTGGCACTGACCTCAGCTGTTGAAGCGAAAGATTGGGATACGATCCGTGCCGGCGTCGATGCCCCTTATCCTCCGTTTGAATACAAAGCACCTGACGGTACTTTGACCGGTTTCGAAATTGAACTGGGCAATGAAGTTTGTAAAGAAATCACTGGCAAAGATTGTGATTGGGTTATCCAAGCTTGGGACGGTATCATTCCTGGTCTGTTGGCGCGTAAATACGACATGATCTTCTCTTCTATGTCGATCAACGAAGAACGTCAGAAGCGCGTATTGTTCTCTGCCCCATACTACACTACCCCATCTGCGTTCTTCGCACCTGGTGCGTTTGATCCTGCGAATGCCAAAGGCAAGCGTATCGGTGTACAGCGTGCCACCATCCAGGACACGTACCTGACTGAATTCCTGGCGGATTCTGAAATCGTTCGTTACACCACAGCAGATGACATGGTTGTTGATATCAAAGGTGGCCGTTTAGACGCTATGTTTGTTGACGCACCAGTGGGTCTGGAAATGTTGGGCGACAGCGCAGACATCAAACAAGTGGGTGATTTCGTGAAAGAGCCTGTGCGTATTTTCGGTGAAGGCGTAGGCGCTGCATTCCGTAAGCGTGACACTGAACTGGCAGACAAAGTTTCTGCAGCATTGGAAAAAATCAAAGCTAGCGGTAAATATGACGAAATTATGAACCGTTACTTCGATTTCGACATCAAACTGTAATGGTTTGAATGTCCCGCTCACCGGGTCCGGTGAGCTGAATCCGAGAGGGGCTTCGCCCCTCTTACTTAACCTCTGTTAGTGCCGCTCTCTATGCGCTGAAAGCTCAGTGAATACAAAGCGAATCTAATTAAAACAACAAGAGACTACCTGATGTTTGATTTCGAAGGCTATGGTCCATCTATCTTTGGTGGTGCAATTTTAACCATTGAATTAGCGGTACTGTCGTTACTGCTGGCTTTTTTTCTGGGCTTGCTTGGGGCGTTGGGTAAACTTTCCCACAATCGTCTTGCGAAGGGCATAGCAACTGGCTACACCACAATTATCCGCGGTATTCCAGATCTGGTTTGGATGATGCTGTTGTTTTATGGTGGCCAAATTATGGTCAACGCCATATTTGAACGCCTCTATGATGCCACTGATGGGCGCATCGACATTTTCTTTTCGTTCAATGAATTCATCTCCGGTGTGTTAACCATCGGTTTTATTTTCGGTGCTTACATGACCGAAACGTTTCGCGGTGCGTTTTTATCAGTGGATGTTGGTCAGATCGAAGCAGGCAAGGCGTATGGCATGAGCGGTTGGCAGATTTTTAAACGTATTCTGTTTCCGCAAATGATGCGTCATGCCATTCCGGGCATCGCCAATAACTGGCAGGTGTTGTTAAAAACGACGGCGCTGGTCAGTGTTATTGGTTTGGCGGATATGGTCCGCTTAGCCACTGAGGCCGCAAAAACAACCGGTCAGCCGTTCAAGTTTTTATTACCCGTAGCGCTGATGTTTTTGTTGTTTGCTGCGTTGTCTGACATTGTCTTCCGCAAGTTGAATGTTCGTTACAGTGCCGGTGTGGTGAAGGGTTAAGTCATGATTGAATCAATTACAGAAATTTTTTCCAACCCTTGGACTTGGGCGCATTACTGGGATGGGTTTGTGATGACCGTGCAACTGGTGTTCATCGCTTTGCTAATCGGTGGTTCACTTGCTGTTCCGTTGGCCATTATGCGCACCTCCAGTAATCCGTTTATTAATTGGCCGGTCTGGTGTTTCACTTACGTATTTCGTGGTACGCCTTTGTTGATCCAGTTGTACCTGATTTATTACGGTGTCACGCTCATCGATGGCATTCAAGAAAGCTTCTGGTGGGTGATTTTAAAGCGCGCCTATTACCCCTGTTTAATTGCCTTTGCACTGAACACGGCAGCATATACAACTGAAATTTTCCGTGGCGCGATTGAAGCAACGCCGCGCGGCGAAATTGAAGCAGCGAAAGCCTATGGCATGAGTTGGGGCAAACGGATGAAACGCATCGTATTGCCCAGTGCGTTTCGGCGTGCCATTCCGGCTTATTCCAACGAAGTTATTTTTATGCTTCATGCCAGCGCGATTGCCTCTACGGTGACCATTATCGATCTGCTCGGAGCCGCGCGTGATGTGTATGCACGATACTACGCGCCGTTTGAAGCTTTTATTTCGATCGGTCTGATTTACCTGAGTTTGACCTTTGCAATTCTCGCCGTATTTAAGCAATTGGAAAAACGACTGCTCGGGCATTTGCAACCGCGTTAACGTATTGCTCTTTTTCATAAAGCCAGTTTTAACTGGCTTTATTTTCATTTGCTATTCTTTCGGCACGTCCTATCCAACAGTTATAGAATCTGAACACCATGATGAATTCTTTCTTTTTTTCACCCCATAAAAACATTATCAAACACACCATGGCCTGTGCCGATGAAACGTTGGAGCCCCGCCACGATATCTTGTCTGCCGGAACAGAAGTGACGTTTCTGGATGTCGGTGTTATTAAGTTTGAACCGAATACCGCCTGTGATACCTCGTTAGTGATCTCTTGCGGTGTGCACGGCAATGAAACAGCGCCGATTGAGATTGTGTCGCAGATCATTGACGACCTTCTTGCGGAAGACGCTAAGTGTGCTCAACGGGTGCTGTTTATCTTAGGCAACCCTTGGTCCATGATCGCCGCAGAGCGTTTTGTGGACGTGAACATGAACCGGTTATTTTGTGGCGATTGGCAGCAACAGGACCTGTCGCTGAAAGAGGTGAAACGCGCAGCGAAACTGGAAGCTTACGTCGCGAATTTCTTTGCCGAAGAACCGGTAACAGTCAAACAACGTTACCATTACGATTGCCACACCGCGATACGCGACAGCGCGCGGGAACGTTTTGGTTTGTACCCCTTTGTGCCGGGGCGTGAGTTACCAGCGGAACAAAAATCATTCCTGGCCTGCGCTGATATCGATACCGTGCTGCTGCAACAGAAAGAAGCCAACACCTTCAGCTCGTTCACCTCACTGAAGCATGGTGCAGAGAGTTTTACGTTGGAGTTAGGCAAAGTAAAACCCTTTGGTGAAAATGATCTGAGCCGTTTTAACGGCATTGATCAGGCATTGCGTGGATTGATCGAAGGCAAGCCGCTCAATGCCGAGCATGCCGATTCTGTTGACGAATTTGAAGTGTGTCATTCCGTTATAAAAACCAGTGACAACTGGGTGTTCGATGTTGCTGACGATGTCGCAAACTTTACGGATTTTGCGCCCGGTACACGCATTTGGCAAGACGGCGAGACCGAATACCGGGTCGGAGCTGAACCAGAATACATCGTGTTCCCAAATCGACAAGTGCCAGTAGGACAGCGCGCGGGCTTGATGCTGAAGAAAAAAGGTTAACGCACGATTACCTGCACCCAATCCGCCAGGGGCGTGATGGGTAAGACAAACGCGCTCAAGACGCCGGTCAGGCTCATCGCCAAGCCGGCAAACGCACCACAAGTCACCGATTTCTCAAACGCCTGCGCGGTGCCAAAACCATGAGCGGTTAGGCCAATAACAAAACCATGCACGGCATCGTTCTGCACGCGCAATAATCTCAGGGTTATCGGTATCAACAGGCAACCAATGGCCCCAGTGAGTAATACCATACCCGCCGTTAGCGACGGGCTGCCGCCCGATACTGCAGAAATGTCCATCGCGATGGGGGTGGTGATGGATTTCGCAATCAGGCTCAGGCTCAGTAATTCTTCTCCCGTCCAAACGGCACTGAGCAACGCAGCACTGAATGCAGCCACGATGGCGCCCACCAGACACGAAATTAACAACGGGAACATCATCTTCTTGATCAAAGCCATCTGCTCGTAGAGTGGAATGGCCAGTGCCACGGTGGCTGGGCCTAACAGAAAATGAATAAACAGGGTGTCTTGTTGGTAAGTTGGGTAATCCCAGCCCAGCAAAGTTAACAATCCCATCAGGGTGAAAATGCTGAGCAGCACCGGGTGAACCAGAGGTGAACGCCGCAATTTGATGTAAATCTGTTCGGCTAACAGATAGATGCCCAGTGTCGCGCTAATCGCCAGTAATGTGCGAATCTCGAAGCTCATGTGTTATTTGACCCGCGCCAGTTTAAAGATGGCGACCATCGCTAAAGCGGCTAATAGGCTGCTGGCTGCGATGATGACGAGAATCTGCAGGCCGTTTTCCTGCAACCGAGCCCAATGCTCAATCAAACCAACACCTGCGGGCACAAACAACAGGGTAAGGTAGCGCAGCAGCAGACTGGACGGTTGTTTCAGCCAATCGGGCACGCTGCCATAAATAACCAGGGTTAACCAAAGCCCAAGCAAACCCACGACACTGCCCGGAATAGGCCAGTCAGCCCAGGCGACCAGTGCCGATCCGGCAAACCAATACAGAATTAAGACAAAGATACCGAGCACAATACACTTCCTGACGATGACGGGCTAAAGGATATGCCCGAAAGGCAACGCGAGCAAAGACTGGGCAATAATAACCGATATTTCAAAGGGTTATTATCGGGCAATGGTCGAAGTTTCGCGTGCACCAGATTAAAAATCCCTTATAATCGCCGCCATGAGTAAAGCAAAGAAATCCAAGTCCACCGCTGGTGGCACCATCGCCCAGAATAAGAAAGCCCGTCACGACTATCACATTGTCGATAAGTTCGAAGCCGGTCTTGCGTTAATGGGCTGGGAAGTGAAAAGTCTCCGCGCCGGAAAACTGCAGCTGGTTGACAGCTATATCATCTTCAAAAACGAAGAAGCCTTCTTGATTGGCGCGCATGTGACCCCGTTGAATACGGCGTCGACGCATGTTATCGCAGATCCGTCACGGACCCGTAAACTGCTATTGCACCGCCGCGAAATCGATAAGATGGAGCGTGAAGCCAAGCAAACTGGCTATTCGGCAGTGTGCCTGGCGGTATACTGGAAGGGTAACAAGATCAAAGCCGAAGTGGCGCTGGTGAAAGGAAAGCAACTGCACGATAAACGCGCCGCCATGAAAGAAAAAGAATGGGGCTTGAACAAGCAGCGTATTCTCAAGCAGGGTAACCGTTAACAACCGTTACTGTTGAAATAAGAAAGCGAAGCCGCGATACCGTGCTTCGCTTTTTTTTGCTTTGGATTTTTCAGACACTGATCTGTTCATCATGATTTTGCTACCCGAAGTCCATGGGTCTGAATGTCATGCCTGCTTTGGGATACAGAGTGAATTTGAGCATGATAGTGAAAAATCCGGGCTAAACTCTGATGACCCTTAAGCCGTAATCGGAGGCGTTTATGGAAACACACAGTGCACTGGTCGTCGGGGCCAGTGGCGGCATCGGCCGCGCTATTTCCACTCAATTGGCTAAAGATGGCTGGCAAATCCTGGCCCACGGCCGAGACGACGGCAAACTCCAAGCTACGAAGCAAGCTGTAGAACAGGGGGGCGGCGTTTGTACAACGTTCAGCGCAGATTTAAGTGACCCGACCGGCGTGACTCAACTCGCGGAGTGGGCGAATTCTCAAAGCGGGTTCTCGGCCGTAGTCTGGACGGCCGGTGGCGGTAAGTCGGTCGACAGTGGCCCAGATGCTCTGGAAGAGTGGCAACGTACGCTGGCCGTAATTCTGCATGCGCCGATGCGCTTGGTTGGCTTAACGTTACCGGTATTGAAACAACAGCAGGGCAGTTATCTGTTTATCGCCGGAATGTACGCAAAAATAGGCATGAGCCGTATGGCGGCACACTGTGCGGGACGCCATGGGTTGGAAGGTTTCTGCAAAGCGTTGTTTGAGGAAGTTCGTGAAGACGGTGTCTCCGTGACGTTACTGCACCCTGGGTTTGTGTTCAGTCCATTATCGAACCTGGAACGACTCGACCCGGAAAAAATGATCCAAACGGAAGACATCGCTGCCATGGTCAGCCTGGCTATTAACATGCCGGTGCAAACCTGTGTCAGCGAGATGGTGGTTCGCCCACAGCGGTCACCCTACCGGTAGCGATAAAAAATCGCGGCCCGGGAAACCCCAGGCGCGTGGCAAAAGTTGTGATTTTGCCAAGACCGGAACGCGATATGCATGGTTTTACTGAATTTGCAAAAATGAGAACCCTGTGCCAAGGTGAATCATTATTGCTGGATAGCTTTGTGTTCGTCGCAGTCAGCATCGGTTACGAGATCTACCCTTGTTAGTCGTCGTATTCCAAGCACGGTCAACCAACAGTCTGTTTGTTCAAACTAAGCAGCCAGGAGGATAACGTCATGGAACCAACCATCCGCACTTTTACCGCGATTCCCAAAAATTCAGTGTCATCACTGAATCCTGAATTCATGTCTCCTCAGCGCGTTCCGCACTGATTCAAAACGCGTGGTGAACGCACCACAACATCTGTCATTCCAGCTATTCGCACGCTGCTAAACGGTCAGCCCCAAAAGCTGTCGCCGTTTTTGCGTGGTGCGTAGCTACCCGAAGTGAAACAGGATTTATGCAAAATTTTTGGCATGACACACTGGTGTTTGCGCGCCAGGTTCGGCATGAGTTACATCGCCATCCTGAACTGGCCTGGCAGGAGACCGCAACCGCTGCGCGTATTCGCCAAGTCTTAACGGAGCTTGATATTTCGTGGCGTCCCTGTGCTGGAACGGGCACGGTTGCGTGGTTGGCACCAAACGCACCGGGAACCCATTTGGCCCTGCGCGGCGATATGGATGCACTGCCCATTCACGAAAAATCCGGTGCAAACTGGGCTTCAGACCAGGATGGCGTGATGCACGCCTGCGGGCACGATGGGCACACCGCTGCACTGTTAGCGAGCGCTCGTTGGTTAAAAAAATGTGAGGCGGCGTTACCCGGCCCGGTTACCTTATTGTTTCAACCGGCAGAAGAAGGTGGGCACGGCGCGCGTGAAATGATCACCGACGGCGCGCTGGATCAGGTCGACGAAGTGTACGGTTGGCACAACTGGCCTGCCATCGATTTTGGTCAATTTGTGTGCCCGGATTCCATCGTGATGTGCGGCAATGGAACGTTCGAGGTCATCCTTAACGGTACCGGAGGTCACGCCAGCCAACCAGAGTCGTGTCGGGACCCGGTGTTGGCTGCCGCAGCCATGACCTTGAACCTACAGCAGATTGTCAGTCGGCGATCATCCCCGCAACAACCAGTTGTGGTCAGTGTTACCTCGATTGACGCGCCCAGTGGCCTTACTGTTATTCCTGAAACGGCAACGTTGCGTGGTTCCATCCGGGTACCGGACACAGACACTAAGCAACAGGTCAACGCCTGGATTATACAAATCTGTAAAGACACCGCACGAACCTACGATGTGAGTTGTGATGTGCGAATACAACCGCGTTACAACGCCACCATCAATCATGCCCGCCAGGCAAGCCATGCCAGACACGCCTGGCAACGTGAGTTTGGTGAGCAGTCGCTCGGCAGCGACGTCGCGTTGCCGATCATGGCATCGGAAGATTTCAGCTATTACCTGGAACAGAGACCCGGTGCTTTCGCCCTGATTGGCGCCAATGACGGCGAGCAGAACGCTCACCCCTGTCACAGCGCTTATTACGATTTCAATGACCGATTGCTGGAAAAAGTTGTGCGTTGGTACGCGCAACTCGCGGGTGTAAAAACACCACCCTTTGGTCAAACACAACCGCAGACCGATGTCTGCATGGGAGGAAATGCATGAGTATTTTTGATCAACGTGAATCGAACCTGCGCGCCTACAGCCGTGTTTACCCAACGGTATTTGATACCGCGTTGAACGCCAGGCAAACCGACGAAAACGGCAAAGAGTACATCGACTTTTTTGCCGGCGCCGGCGTGTTGAATTTTGGTCACAACAACCCTCGCATGACCAGCACCGTGGTGAAATACATTCAGAACAATGGTGTGACGCACAGTTTGGATATGAGCACGACCGCCAAGCGAACCTTCATGGAAACCTTTACCGACGTCATTCTCAAGCCTCGCAATATGCCACATGTGATGCAGTTTGTTGGACCGACCGGTACCAACGCAGTAGAGGCAGCCATGAAACTCGCTCGTCGCGTTACCGGGCGGACGAATATCGTTGCATTTAACCACGCCTTTCATGGTATGACCTTAGGGTCACTCGCCGCTACTGCGAATGAATATTTCCGCGGTGCTTCCGGTGTGCCATTGAATCATGTTTCTCATCAACCTTTCGGTTGCGACACGCCGTGTCTGAACTGCGAGTTGGGCTGTGGTCGTTCACAGTTGCGTGCGTTGCGTGCGCAATATCTGGATTCGTCTTCCGGGCTGGAAAAGCCAGCTGCTTTTTTATTGGAAGTGATTCAGGCCGAAGGCGGCGTTAATGTCGCTGATAAAACATGGTTACACGATGTTCAGGCACTTGCCAAAGAATTAGGCGCACTGTTCATTGTCGATGAAATTCAGGTAGGTATGGGGCGCACCGGTTCTTTCTTCAGTTTCGATGACCTGGATATCGACCCGGATATCATCTGCCTCGCCAAAGGGCTGGGTGGTTGGGGTACACCGCTGGCCATGAATCTGGTGAAACCAGAACACGATCAGCAATGGTCACCCGGCGAACACACCGGCACTTTCCGTGGGCAAAGTTTGTCGTTCGTTGCTGGAACCGAAGCATTGAAGTATTTCACTAACCCGGACCTGATGAACGAAGTCGCCCGCAAGACGAACGTGATGCAGGAAATGCTGCGCGAGCTGGCGCAGATGGACGGCGTGCAAGTTCGTGGCAAAGGCATGATTCAGGGTATCGATATTGGCGACGGTACTAAAGCCAAACAAATAGTCGCAAATTGTTTTGAATCCGGCTTGTTGCTGGGTGCATGTGGCACCGGTGGTCGGGTCATTAAATTGATACCGCCGCTGACCATCGACGATGCCGATTTAAACGAAGGCATGAATATTGTGATTAACGCGACGCGAGAAGTATTGGGGGCCTTATGAAAAAACGAGACGATATGACCTTTGCACCGGAAGAGTATGAACGCCGGATTGCAGAGTTACGCCAACGGATTGAAGCTCGTTGCCTCGACGCCGTGGTGATCACCGACCCGGAAAACATTATGTACCTGACCGATTATCAAACCACGGGTTATTCGTTTTTCCAGGCTTTGATTGTGCCGCTGGAACAAGAACCGTTCATGATCACTCGCGCCATGGAAGAGTCCAACGTGATTCACCGAACCTGGGTAGAACGCACACGACCCTACCCGGACACCGGGGATGCGATTCAGATGCTGGTGGATGCCTTGCGGGAATTTCACCTAGATGACAAACGCATTGGCTACGAACGGAACAGCTACTTTTTCCCGGCTTACCAGCAAGATTTCATTCACACCACACTGGTGCGCGCCAAGCTACTCGATTGCTTTGGCATTGTGGAAGAGGGGCGTATCTGCAAGTCGCCAGTTGAAATTGAATTAATGAAAAAAGCTGCCTTGGCAACCGAAGCGGGAATGAAAGCCGGTCTGGCGATTGCGCACGCCGGTGTAACCGAAAATGACATTGCCGCGGAAATCAGCGCGGCCATGTTTAAAGCCGGTGGCGAAGCCCCGGCCGTTATGCCTTATGTGACCTCAGGGCCGAGGACGATGATCGGCCATGCCACCTGGGAGGGGCGCGAAGTGTTGCCCGGCGAACATGTGTTTCTGGAAGTGGGTGGCTGTTATCGTCGTTATCATACTGCCATGATGCGCACTGCTGTAAATGGGACTCTGACCGATTCTATGTACAAAGCGCAGGAGCTGATGAAGGTGGCGCTGGCCTCGTTACACGACTATGTGCAGCCGGGCATGACCGTGTCTGATGTCGATAACCTGGTGCGTAACATCATTTCGCATAACGATGTTGGCGCTCGGCTGGTCACCCGTTCTGGTTATTCGATTGGTATCGCGTTTCCACCCAGTTGGGACGAAGGTTACATCTGCAGTTTGAAACAGGGTGACTCTACTATTCTGCGCGAGGGCATGACTTTCCACATTATTCCCTGGATGTGGGGCATCGACGGTGATAAAACCTGTGGTATTTCTGACACCATTTACGTCACAGACAGTGGCATTAAAAGCTTCTTTTCACTGGAGAAAGACTTCACCGTACACCCCAACCGGAAGGCTAACAGCGAACGGGTGACCGAAATCACGGCAACGGTTACCGACGCTCAAACAAAAACCTCGGCAGAAACGGCAGCGTCACGAGCGGAGACGACGGCAAAATCGTCGCCTAACCGATCACCCAAAACAAAAAAGGTTACCGAAGCCTGAACCGATGTGAGGAGCTATTTATGTTGAATGCAATTAACCCAAGCAATGGGGAGTTACTCAAACGCTACGCCGTGTTGAGCCGACCCGATATCGACACGCACATCGAACGTGCCCAGAAAGCTTTTCTGGCTTGGCGCGGCACGCCGTTGCGCGAACGGGCGGTTGTTCTTAACCGAGTTGCCGAGCAACTGCGCGCGCAGAAAGCGGAACTCGGCAAACTGATGACCGATGAAATGGGCAAGCCAGTCAAAGAAGCCGGTCCGGAAGTGGAAAAATCGGCCTGGTGCGCCGAACATTATGCTAGTCACGCCGAAGGGTATTTGGCGGACCAAGTGTTGGCCTCTGACGCCAGCCGCAGTTATGTACGGCATCAACCTTTGGGCGTCTTACTGGGTGTGTTGCCCTGGAATGCCCCGTTGTGGATTGCCTTTCGTTATTTGGCACCGGCGCTGATGGCGGGTAATACCTGTGTGATGAAACATGACCCGCATGTGCCAGGTTGCGCCGAAGCGATTGCCAATCTATTCCGCAAGGCGGGTGCGCCGGACGACATTGTCGTCAACCTGCCGGTGGTTACGCAGGATGTTGAGCACGCCATCCGGCACCCGGCTATTCAGGCCGTTTCCTTTACCGGTTCCGCCAAAGCTGGCGGTATTGTGGCTGCCGTGGCTGCGTCGGAAATCAAACACTCTGTGTTGGAACTGGGCGGTTCAGACCCTTTCGTTGTGCTGCAGGATGCCGACCTGGATACCGCGGCCGACGTCGCGACACTGTCCCGAACCATTAATGCAGGGCAGTCGTGCATTGCCGCTAAGCGCATTATTGTGGAGGCACCGGTCTATGATGCGTTTGTCGAGAAACTGGGGCAACGGTTGGCGAAACTGAAGGTTGGGGATCCTAACAACCCGGACACCGACATTGGTCCTATCGCGCGGGCGGATCTGCGCGATAACCTGCATCGCCAGGTGACCGAAACTCGCGAGCAAGGCGCGCGTTGTTTATTGGGCGGCGAACCTGTTCCCGGTCCCGGTTTTTATTATCCTGTCACTCTGCTAGCCGATGTACAGCCAGGTATGTGTGCCTTCGCAGAAGAAGTGTTTGGTCCAGTGATGGTAGTGATTAAAGCTGAAGACAGTGCGCACGCCATAACCTTGGCGAATGACTCTGATTATGGTCTGGGTGCGGCTATCTGGAGCGCGGATGTTGACCGGGCGGAACAGCTCGCGTGGCGAATCGATGCCGGTCAGGTATCGGTCAATGGCATTGTAAAAACCGACCCAAGGTTGCCCAGTGGTGGCATTAAACGTTCGGGTTTTGGCCGCGAACTCGGCCCGCATGGCATACTGGAATTTGTCAACGCCAAGCAGATCTGGTTGAAATAGCTGAACAATCAAAACCAAAAAAGCCAGCGGATCTGCTGGCTTTTTGTCTTTTATTCCACTGCAGTAATGAACTCACTGTAAATGCCGTTTTTATCGACCACGGCTAATTCAAATTGATACATCAACGCATTATCCAAACCGGTGAACTGGTATTGCTCTGTTGCGGCATTATCAATAAACACATGTTTGAACTCGGTGTCAGATGTTTTGCGATAACGTATTTCGTAACCCGAAATATCAATTGTGTTTAGTGGTTCCCCATTCATTCGTTGAAAAGGTGTTGACCAATACAGCGTGACGGATGTTTTTATCTCGCCGGTACCGCTATCACCATCGCCGGTTCCGCTATCACCATCGCCGGTTCCGCTATCGCCATCGCCGGTACCGCTATCACCATCGCCGGTTCCGCTATCACCATCGCCGGTTCCGCTATCGCCATCGCCGGTACCGCTATCACCATCGCCGGTTCCGCTATCGCCATCGCCGGTTCCGCTATCACCATCGCCGGTTCCGCTATCGCCATCGCCGGTACCGCTATCACCATCGCCGGTTCCGCTATCGCCATCGCCGGTTCCGCTATCACCATCGCCGGTACCGCTATCACCATCGCCGGTACCGCTATCGCCATTGTCGTTTCCCTCGCCCGGACCTGTGTCACCATTGTCCGGGTCTGTATTCTCATTGTTAGTGTCAGTCTCTGTGTTTGTCGTGTTGTCTGTTCCGTCGACATTAACATTATCATCCTGATCTAACGGTAACACCTCGATCTGACAGCCGGTTAAAAGGCTCGCTAATAAAGCCGCTGCCACAAGGTGGAGAATGTTCATAAAGGTGTTCGTTGCTCTCGTGTGTCTTAAGGGTAGGCGGATGGTATAGAGCAATTTGTTTTTTTCATGTGATGGAATTCAACCTGTGATCAAAAAAATAATTGAATTTATAACTCTGTGATTGCCAGCTCATTTACCGCTCGGCGAAAGAAAAAAAGGGTTTGTGTCAATTGGTGATGCAAGCGTTTATGTGACTCAGTAGCAATTTTTAGAAAATTGAATCACATTTTTAGGAAATAGTTTTAACAATAATATGACTGGTAATTAAGATAATGATGTCAAAATTTTTGAAGCGGAACTGATCAACAATGGGATTGTGATGGAGTCGCTTTTCTCATAATAGAAATCAAATTTCGCAACGTTACATACCAAAAAATGGAACCGACAATTCCATTTCGTTTCTTGGCTTGTTTTAGTTGGTTTATCAGTTCGCCGCCGCAACGACAAAGTCACTGTAGATACCGTCGGCGTCATACACCGCGACTTCAAACTGATACTGCGTAGCGTCGGTCAAACCATCGATAACATATTGGGAAACAGCTGGATCGTTTAATTGAACCGTTTGATACGTTGCTTCGACATCCGTCTTGTAACGGATCTCATAACCACCAATGTCGTTCATGGTCATCAGTTCACCATTCATACGTTGCTGCGGTAAAGACCAATACAAGGTGACGCTGGTAAACATCGTGCCAGTATCAGTGCCAGTATCAGTGCCAGTATCAGTGCCAGTATCAGTGCCAGTATCTGTGCCGGTATCTGTGCCAGTATCAGTGCCAGTATCAGTGCCAGTATCTGTGCCGGTATCTGTGCCAGTATCTGTGCCGGTATCTGTGCCAGTATCTGTGCCGGTGTTGCCTTTTCCGTTGCCGTTGCCGTTACCACTGCCGGTTTCCTTCCCGTTACCCTTTCCTTTCTCATCTGTTTCGACAGTGCCATTGTCTGATGAAAGTGTTTCGAGTTGGCATCCGGTCAACGTGATCATGAAAAAAGAGATTGCAATGAGATTAAGGATTTTCATTCCAGTTACGCCTGTGTGTTGCATTAAGAAGTTTTGCGCATGGTAGTGTGGGAGGTTTTTTTTTCGTGTGACTGGGTTCAAGCTGTACTGAGTTGTCACAAAATTGTGTTTAAAAAGTTTTTTTTGACACGGTGAGTTCTCATCTGCACTTAAGCGTTGACGTAATAAAGGCGCAGACACAATGAAATGTGAACTGGGTCCACTGCATCAAATTATTGGCGTATGTGTTTTCCAATTTACTGTGTCGTTTATCTTTTAGATTTCTTTTTGGAACAAAGAGTGTTCGTAAAATTTTAGCCAGGTGCGATGAGCGAAAGGCATGAGAGGCTCTTTTTTTTACAGTGGCCTTGAAAAACACCAAAGCAAAAAAAACGGAACCCGAAGGCTCCGTCTTTAAAAAATTTAGAAACGTTGACTTAATTAGCTGCCGCGACCACAAAGTCGCTGTAAATACCATCGGCGTCGTACGCAGCCACCTCAAACTGGTACAGAGTCGCATCCGTCAAGCCGTCGATAATATATTGGTCGAGCGCCGGGTTATTTAGCTGAACCGTTTGGTAAGTGTCATCGGTATCCGTCTTATAACGGATTTCATAACCGCCAATGTCGTTTGAGGTCATTGACTCGCCGTTAACGCGTTCCTGTGGCATGGACCAATACAAGGTAACGCTGGTGGCTACTGTTCCAGTGTCCGTGCCGGTATCGCGTCCAGTGTCCGTGCCGGTATCGGTTCCAGTGTCACCACTATTGTCGGTAACCGTTCCATTGTCGGTGGTTGGACCCTTATCATCCACGATGATTTCTTCCTGGCCGATAGGTGTTATTTCGATCTGACATCCTGTCAATGCAACGAATGAAAGTGAAAAAACAATTAAAGGAAGAAATTTCATGTTCTGTGCTACCTGCGTTTTGGTTAAAAGTTGAGCAAATGGTACGCAGGGCGCTGAAATAAACGTGTGATGGGGTTCAATTCGTACTTTGTTGTGACAAAAATGTGCCGAGACAGCTGTTTTTGGCGTATATGGCGTGATAATTCGTGGGAAAGTTGACGGATTCAGGTTATTTCAACGATGTTTTGGGGGCACAAATGCGATGATCAAAAAATTGACTCTAAACCCCGGATTTCGGGCGCTTCCGGGGTATCCGTACAATGTGCTGTTCATCACACAAAATCCGCATGAACACAGAGCCCTGTGAGTCTTAGATCAGGTATTTGAGCGAGGGAAGTCATCAACTGAGTTCGTTGGACCCATAACCCTTGCTTTCGCAATGATTAGTATGACACCTGAGGATATTTATATGAGTTTGTAAACCAGCTCGGCGGCTGGCTGACCTGCCGGTGGATTTGGTGATCAAATACCGCCAATTTCCCATCGACTCTGGCGTGGGTTTGGCGATATTCGTCAAGGACGTGTCGAAAAATCACTCAAAAAGGCAATTCTGATTGAATTTTATCCAGTTTTTTTGCCAACCGGTTCAACTTATAGCATTGTTTGGATCTCGCTCGGTGTACAGCCATTCACCGGCGAACAGTTAGCCAGATGTGTTTCTTATCCCTGTTGTTAGAGAAGTAGCAGCTCGCCGCCCTCGGGTGGCTTTTTTTTGCCTGTCGGTTTTGTTTCTGATTAACGCAACCGGATGACGCGCCAGCGCTGGCCGTCCATCTCTTCATCGCCTTGGGAGTGTGGGTAACGCAGGGTCGCGACCTGCTGCAGCGGCACCGTTCGCTCACCGCCGTGGACACGCAATACAAGGCATTCGTCGCCCTCAACCTTGCGCAGCGTTGCCGCTATGCCCTGGATGCGTTCGCCACCAATCCGCGTTAGCCGAACGGGTAAGGCCAACACGCACACATGCTCAAAGTGGTCCTGTATGTCACACGCAATAGGTTTGTTCATTCAACTTCCTGTAGCAGTATCCGCTGTTCCGATGCCTGCAGTTCACGCATCTGTTCACGTAGTGTATTCACCGCCACGTAAAATTCACGCATTAATGCCAGCGCAAGGTAACGCCCTTGCTCGGTAACCACATACGCATCATCTGCAACTTGAATCATTCTCGCTGTTTTTAGTGCGGCGATATCGGCGCTCCATAGTTTCCGCAATCGCCTGTCTACCGGTGCTACGGCCGCCACCTGTAAGCTAAACAATTGCAACAACATGCGGTAACTCAGTGCCTGGGCTGGCGTAAAATGTTGCCCCGCCACCAACCGGTTACCGCCAGCCTGTACCGTTTCTATATAGCGTTCAATATTAAAGTCGTTCACCAACAATTGGTGGTTCACATAACTGAAGGCGCCACTGCCCAGGCCCAGATAATGTTCGTTCTGCGTTACGTATTCATCGTGTGCATTCACCGTATTGCGGTTAAAACACCAAGCACTGCTCAGGGTATACCGGTGGCCCAGCACCCGGCACAATTGCTGGTATTTTTTGTGTTCTCCTTTGAGTTGATAAGCCCCCATGGATTCCCGCAACAACGAAGTTTTTTGCCGTGTAGGCATTAACGGATACCAGCTGATCTGTTTGATATCTGCCTCTAGCAACGCAAGCGCATCCTGTTGCAAGCTGGCAACGGACTGCCCAGGTAAGTTGAAGATCATATCCACATTGAAGGTGTCAAAGTAAGCGTTCGCTAACGCCAGGCGGGGCAGAATGTCTTCTGCCGAACCATAGGCCTCAAATCGGTTCATAGCGCGCAGCAGGGTGTTATCCAAACTTTGTACACCCACCGACAGCCGGTTTACACCGGCCGCGCGCAAAGCGGTTAACGTAGCCGGCACCAGATGGTTTGGGTTGGTTTCTACCGACATCACCTTTGGTGCAAACAGTGTTTGGCACAACGTTAATGTTGTGCAAAGCTCATCCACCAACACCGTTGGGGTACCGCCACCGATATACACCTCGCTTACCTGCCAACCGGCCGCGTGCGCCTGACGTATGTCTTCGCGCAAGGCTGCGAAGTAAGCCCTCGCTAACGGTTCACTGAACAACACCCGGTGAAAGGTGCAGTAAGTGCAGAGCGACTCGCAAAAGGGAATGTGCAAGTACAGCGCGACCTTGCTTTTTAACGCATGAGGCAGCGTGGGGCGGATCGGCTGTAAATGCAGTTGATGCCGGAACAACCGCCGCACGGCCGCACTGGTGAGGGGTAAGTCTGAAAACAGCGACATATGAATGCCTCCGTTAAGGGTTAGTTTCAGTCTAGCCTCATCGTTTTCGGGTGGTTTGATGCAGCGCAGATTATGCCGCGTTCAGCTACAGCAACGTGAATTGACGTGTCATGAGTAAAAAATGGCAGGCTGCAGAGCCGCGTCAAAGGCCGGAACGGGTGAACCAACACTTGAATACCTTGCGCAACTGCCCCTATAGCCCAACAACATAACCACGCCCTTTAAAATAAAAGCGACCGTAGTAGGATTTTAGCTCGTGCATTGATATACTCTGCCGCCCTTGAAATTTGGCCGTAACGCCCAATTAAAGGGGAATGGTGATTTTAATCCCAGCCACACTCGAAAGAGTGCCTTAACGAATTCTGCTCTCAGTAATGTTTATGCAATTAAGTGTTTAAGCGTTATGGAGGACGTACTGGCAAGGCGTGATTTGAAGCGAGCAAGGGCATGTACTTTGGTATATGACCGAGTGAAGTGAAAATCAACAACGCAGCCAGTGCAGTGCAAATAGTTTAAAGGGGGCGACCTGGCTTCGACGCGGATTACAAAGCTCCAGGTGCATGTCGTAATGGTAGCGAATTACGTTAAACCAAAGCTGCAAACTTATAGTTGCAAATGATGACAACTACGCGTTGGCTGCTTAATTAGGAAACTACTTAAGTAAGTAATGCTAAACTGGGTCTTAGTTACCCGGCGATCACTGGTTTGTGCCTGAACGGGCCTACTGATCGTTAAACATTCAGGATAAGCGAAAAGGTTGCCAAGGCCGGATCGCCGACAACTTATATCCCTGGCTCCCCGAGTCGCACCTGTCCTTCGGTAACGGCAAGGGTAAACTAAAGAAGTGACTAAACATGTAGGACCGCGAGTGGCGGATTTGCGGACGCGGGTTCGATTCCCGCCGCCTCCACCATAAAACACAAAATAGCCCTCACGCCGTGTCGTTTAGGGCATAAGTTGGCAAAATTGACAACTTATGCCTGACACCGGCTAAGGGCTTTCTAATAAAATCAAGCACTTAGCTGTTTTTGACAGCTTATGCTTGATTTTTTTTGCCTAAGCAAAAGCCATATTACCGATTCTTTTATATTTACTGTTTTTAGACTTAGCTTTTCTTTTTCTTGATTGATTGTCTACCGCTTTTTGAATGCGGATAGCCATTTGATCTAATGTAAATTTATCATTTATTTCGTCAATTAAACTCGGAGGGAAGTATCGAATGATTGCTTCTATGCTAGGTTCTCGTTGTTTAGACATTAGATCCGAAACAGCTCTTTCAATTTGGTAACTTAAGTCAGTCTCCAGCTTCTCCCTCAAAATGAGGTTGTGGTCGTTGTATACTTGGGAGACCTGTTCACAAAGTATTTTGTGGTGCCGATACAAATAGTTTTTGTCGATTTTAAAGTGTTCTGCAATAGCCTCTCGGCTAGTAGGTTCTATTTTTCCTGCCGCCATATCCTGTAAGTAAGCTTTAATCTGGTCTTTCAGAACAATTACGCCAAATTTCGAAAGTTGATTGAATTTTAAGCACAATCCTTTGTTTAAAATGATTTTTTTCATGAATATATTCGTCGGGTAAAAGAGCTGATGGGGACCAAAAAGCGTCAATGCGCGCTGGATAGCAAATAAATTCTCAATTTGGGGTCGCTTCTCCCCACTGATCCAAGCTCTAACAGTTCTTTCGTTTACACCAATAGTATCCGCGATGTACTTACTGGTTGCCTCAGGGTAAGCTTCGCGAAGGGCTTTCATATTGGCTATAAATTGCTCGCTTTTTAACTGATATTCATCGTACGTATGGACATAAAACATGGTGAACATCGTCTTGAAATTATCAAGTAGATCCAGATCAATAGAAGCTTCATATTTGTCTCCTAGGAATTCCTGGCAATAATGGCAATAGCCAAGCTCAGTGGACGTCGAAACATAAGGCTGTGTTCGATGGCAGGACGGACATTTGGTGCTGAGTTTTTGTCCATGCACCATACAATGTTGTACATGATCTAGAGACCAGTAAAGATCATCGAAACATCCACTTTCATCTTCGCTGCCAAACTTGCTTCTTCTGTTTGAGTAGCACCTAGAACACCATTTCTTGTGTTTTGCGATGAGTCCATGAGATTTGGGATCAATGACAGAGTGCAAATAGCTATATGAATAAAATTTTTCCCTCTCAATTCCACACATTCGATTCAGCTTTCTCTCAAATTCAATTGTCTCATGGGTGCATGAGTTAATTTGGGATGCGATTTCGAAGTTGAAAAACTCCCGGCTTCGCTTTGATCTTCCTTCATTGAAGTAGTGTTCGTAGAGCGCCGTAGGCGGGATGTTGTATTTGAAGGCGATTCTACTCAAGCGCGAAGTGTTTGATTCGCAACCTGTTTCTCGGCGTTCATCCAAGTAGAATAATTGAGGGTTATTACCTCGAGCGGCCGAAATTTCGAAATGGCTAAGTCTCAGCATATGGGATCCCTCTTAGGGTCTCGCACTCCGACTGGTTTATTGGTTTTCTTCCCAGGTTTCCTTTTTTTCATACCAATCCGGTTCCGTATATCACTGAACGACGTCCGTTCTAACATTGCCTCTCCAGTTTTAATTTCATCCCAGATAGTTTCGATATCATCACTGCTTATGCTGTGCTCAAACAGAAGTGATGGGGTTAGCGTGGAGGTTATTGACATCGAATCAATCGCACGCTCTATCATCTCTTTTAAGATTCCAATACATCCGGCACAGCGGACGTAAGCTTCATCAATATTGTTTTCAGCTAGTAACTCGGTACTTAGATGGAACGGCACATGTGCCAGAAGTCCGGAATAAGCGGTAAGAAATCCATTGTACTCTTCAGCTGCTATTTCTTTTGATTTAATGCTGTCAGATAAGTCATGGTGTCGAAAATGTAGGTTTGTGCTTCGGCGGGAGTTTTGGCCGTTCCAATGGATTTTTTCGATTCCTTCGTAGGTCCCAACTAAAATGAATTGGCATTTGGAAATATTTGTAAGGCTCTTCAATACATCCAGGTTGTGCTTAACGTTCGCTTCGGTATAGACAAACATGTGTTGAATCTCGTCAAGAATGATGACTTGCACATTCATTTCCCTGATGCGCTCAATAACTCGTTGTCTGAGTTCGTCTTCACTAAGCGATTTTAAAGAGAATACATTTGGTGAATTCTTTGACTGGTCTGAGTGCTTAGCCTGTTTAAGCAAATCTACTGGAGGGTGCATCAGTGCTTCGAGTATTTCCTTGTACATCATTTTCCAAGGAAATTTTGTTACATCACCTAGTGCAGGAACCTCGACATAGATAGCCGGTAAATCGCCAATTTTCATTGACGAAGCAGACTTATTGAAGCAAGTGATTAAGGATTCCTTACACACCACAGATTTACCAGCTCCAGTTGGTCCGGTTATTTTGATAATCGGGTACTTCTTAAAATCAAATAAACGACTAATGACGTCATTGAGTATCTGATCGAATTTCGGGTGGTCTAGTAAAAAGCCCTCGGAAAAGTAGTCAACGCGGTTTTCTTTGTCCTGTTGAAGGAGTTCTTCTGGAAATGCAGCTTGATTATGATACATATTATGTCCCTCTCATCGTCGTTTTGAAGTTGGAATAGGGATATTCCAAGGGTCATCCGAAATACTGTCTTCAATTAACTCTGGTAGCGCTTCTACCTCCTTGGGTTTGATTTTCGGGGTGTTTTGAACTAACTTTTTGTTACCTGAAAGCTTCGCTTTTGTTTCTTCTATGTCCTTAGAAATCTTGTGATCATTTTCAGATCTAGCTCTTTGGTTTTCTGTCCGTTCTAGAAGCACCGATTCAGTCGTTGAGGATAATATTTTGCTTATGTGCCTCTTTCGAGTTTTAGCAGGTTCCCATTTTCCCTTGATAAAGAGATAGATATATCGATAGTCCTCTGGATCCCATTTCGCATCATATCGAGTCGAGACTTTGCTGATCTTGTGAAACTCATTAGAGAAATAATCCATCTTGTTGTATCTGACGTATTTTGATTTTTTAGCCGATAATTTGTTATCGTGAGTATCTACAAGAGGTAAGGTTGAGTAATAAAACTCGTCTGTCATTTTTTGCTGGCACTTTGGTTTGATTCCAAAGTTTCTTATCGACATTTCTTCTAAATCTAGTGCCGTGAGCTTACCAACTTGAGCTTGGTTTTCGTTGTAGCTGGTAAATGCGGTGTTAAGCAAAGATTTAAGATCATCCAATGACCAGATTGAATTGCTTTGGGGTTGCGATTTTCCATCGAGCTGTCGAACATTCTTAGCCGCTTTATTGTTGCCTTCAAGATTATGAAAAAAAGTAGTGTTTAGAAGCCCAAATCCTCGTTCTATTATTCCACCTTTTCTTGGTTGTCCTTCTCTTGACGCAATTATAATTCCGTACAACGCACAGAACGTTTCAAAGCTTGTGCAAGTCAAATCTTTCCCACCGTCGACATAAATGTATTCTGGCAGTAGTCCAAACTGAACAACCATACTTCGAATACACATCATGACGCTTAGGTAACTAGGGTTGTTATAGGACAGGAATGCGCCAAGCCACTTATGCGTATATGCATCCCTAATAGCGGTCAACCACGGCTTTTTACCATCAACTGTGAAAACGTCTATTTGGGTGTGATCAATATGGCAGTACTGGAGGAAACGAGTTGGCCTGCTAAAGGGCAGATCCAAATCTTTATCGTCGTTTATTAATATGTCTATTTGATACGCATGTTTTGCACTAACACGTTTGAATGCTTGTAAAACAGGGGGTAAAGCATTGACTCTGTCGTATATGGTGGTCTTTGACGGCGGGTCCTCATTTTCTGCGATACACCTGTTTTTTGCCCTTCTAAATACCTCTGCGGTGAGAATTGCCGTATGAGTGAGATAGTGTTCATTGATGACTTCTTTGATTATGATTTGAACTTCATCGGATAGCCGAACAGTTCGGTTTCCCCTACCTGGTATATTGGGTATAACAGAAGCAATATGCTGTTCGTTTTTGTTGAAGCTTTCGATCCTTCGGTACATCGTTCGTTCGGAAATCTTAAGTTCTTCCGCCGCAGCTTTTATCGTAATCTCACCCGATTCAATTCGATGGATAAAGTTGATTGTCTCACTTGCAGTCTTTAATTTTTCTTTTGAAGACTGTCTAACTAGATTGTCTAGTCGGTTAATATTGAAATTGAAAAGCTGATCAGAACTCTGTAAGGCAGTTTTTCTGAATTGGAAAAAGCTTTCTTTATTATTG
>NZ_JADPQG010000013.1 GCF_015687175.1 Reinekea sp. G2M2-21
TTTGAAAGCGCGGCAATTTAATTCAGGAGGTGTGGTTTATTACAATGAGGGCACTAGGATTTTTAAAGTCTTCATATCACTCGGTCTTTGCATACCGTTTCGATGTGTTCATTGGTCTTTTTAACAATTTAGTAGTTTTTACGATCCAGTATTATCTTTGGAAAGCTGTATTTAAATCCTCTAACGGAAGCTTTTTAGGGATATCTGAAGCAAACTATATTTTGTATATAGGCTTTGGATTGTTATTGGGGCAAATTACTAGCAACAATATAGATAGAAGAATTGCAAAGGGCGTTCGCACTGGAAACATAATTTTTGATCTAATGAGGCCCGCTAAATTCGAATTGCAGATGTTTTTTCACACGTGTGGAGAATTACTTGCAAGATCTTTTGGGTTGGTTCCAATTCTCGTGGTGCTTTTCTTTGTGGTTGATCTAGAAAGTATTGATCTTCTTAGGCTAGGACTGTTCATTCCTTCTGCAATATTTGCCGTAGTAATTTCTTTTCAAGTTAATCTACTTTGGGGATTGCTCTCATTTAAAACACGAAACGCATGGGGTCTTCATTTATTAAAAGTAAATCTATTTCCTTTGCTATCTGGCCAGATTGTCGCTTTCACAGTACTGCATAGCGTTTATGAAGGTGTTGGTGAGGGTTTGATTAGTCAATTTGTAGGGGATTTGAGTGTTGGCCTTTATTGGTTAAGTTACTGTCTACCATTACAGGCTATCTATTTCACTCCTAGCGGATTGCTTTCTGGACTTTTAAGCTGGGAACAGGTGTATCCTCATATTCTTCTTCAGTTATTTTGGATAGCAATACTGTACCTAACTACTCGTTATTCAGTGCACAGACTGATTAATTCTTTCGAGGTGCAAGGTGGCTGAACTTATTAAAATTTATTTGCGTGTGATTGCTTATCGCCTTTACGGAGCAGCTCAGTACAAAATGGATTTTCTTGTAGGCATGCTTGGGCTACTAGTTCAGCAGCTCATAATTCTAATCCTTCTATTTACGATCTTTTCGGGGATAGATTCCCTTGGCGGTTTAACGCTTAATCAAGTCTTATTTATGATTGGATTAGGTCAATTAGTTAGAGGCCTTGACATCGCATATAACGATTATATTTGGGTTGAGGCGTTTGGTGGCTTTTCTGAAGGGTCGCTTTATCAATATTTGACAAGACCTATGCCAATATATCTTCAGATTTTAATGAATAGAGTAAATACAGAATCTGTTGGTCCTATCGCCATAGGTATTGCATTGCTTGCTGTAAGCATCCACCGATTGAATGTTGAATTTAACGTCAATGACTTTTTAGTATTAGCGTACTTTATTTTCACCGGTGCAGTTATTCTCTTTTCTCTTAAGCTGATTGTAGCCTCACTTTCTCTTTGGTGGGGAAGAAGTGGAGAGCTCATGCAAGTAATTCATGAGTTTGTTGAATTTACTAGGTATCCAGTTTCTATTTATGGCTGGATTCTTCAAAGCGTACTGCTCGTGTTTATTCCATTTGGATTGGTTTCTTTTATTCCTACTCTATATTGGATTGAAAGCGTACCAATTCCACTATTTAGTGTGCCTGCTGAGAGCAGGAAGCTAGCTATTTTAGCCTACGTGACATCGATATCAATTATATATTTTCTCTTAGGTAGCTATGTTTGGAGAAAAGGTTTGCAAAGTACAGCTAATACCGGAACATAAAATGAACATAATAGAAGTATCCAATATCACAAAAAACTACAAAGTTAGTAAGGGTAAGTCTTCATTTCAGGGGCTTCTTTCTTCGCTCTTAAAAAATGAGTATAGCGTTGTCAATGCGTTAAAAGGAGTCTCATTTAACGTTAAGGAAGGGGACATCTGCGGTGTAATCGGTTTGAATGGTGCAGGTAAATCTACACTGATTAAAATTCTGACAGGTGCCATGTATCCAACGTCTGGTAGTTGTGTCGTAAACTCGAAAGTTCCATACAAGGAGCGCGAGATCTACGTTGATAAAATTGGGGTTGTGTTTGGTCAGCGTAGCCAGCTGTTATGGGACCTGCCAGTGAAACACTCTTTCGTAATTCTTAGACATATCTACCGTATTGAAAAGAAGAAGTTCGAAGACAATTTAGAATACTTTACTAAGATAATGGGCATTGACAAATTTATTGACACACCAGTACGTATGCTTAGTTTAGGGCAACGCATGAGGGCAGAAATTGTATCGACACTTCTGCATGATCCAAAACTGCTTTTTTTAGACGAGCCAACAATTGGATTGGATCTAATCGCAAAGTCCACTATTAGGAGAGCAATAAAGCAGTTAAGTGAAGAGAAAGGTACTACGGTTATCTTAACTTCACATGATCTTGACGATATTGATGTGTTATGTGATCAACTTGTCGTTCTTGATAGCGGAAAGGTTATTCATGATGGAAATAAATCAGACTTCATAAATAAGTTCAGATCAAACAAGAAAATAGTGGTTGAGGTAGACGGACAGCTAGATCTAAAGCAGTTGTCAAAAAATCCATTGAAAGAAGCAAGTATTGTTGCTGATAACACTTATTCAATTGAAGTTGATGAGCAGACCCAAAAACTTAGCGAAATGTTAAAAGAGTTAGTTAATGAACTACCTATTGTTGATTTATCGATTGAGGAAAACTCATTAGAAGATATTGTCCACTCGCTGTACCATTAGATCAGGCTATATGAGTTTTTGAAATTAGTGCTTGAAGCTAATAAATTGTTTTAACTAATTAATGTGAAATGTTTGCTCTTTCAAGGAAAGAAGATATGAATTTTTTTAAAGAAATTAGAGAGTCACTTACGGCAATTGGATTGCCTGAGTCTGATATGTGGCATCTTCCCGAATCCACAATGAAATTTTCAGATGGAAGTGATTATCGTATAGAAATCCCAACGATAAATTCGTTGAAAGCAGCTGAAGAAGTACTAGAAGAAAGTATAAAACAAGGTATCACTATCAACAGATTGACCGAAACAGCTGGTATCTTTAATCATACTCATGTGGAAATTGAATCTTTGGTGAAGCTTTGCAAAGACTACGGATGCGAACTAGTAATGTCTCCTGGTCCCAGAGCATCGAACGATACCGGAGCAAGTTTCCAAACTGATCAAGGTAGTACTATTGCCTATCGTTTAAGAGGGCAAGAACAATTAGTTAGAGCGATCGCAGATGTTCAAAGGGCAATTGACCTTGGCGTTGACCATTTTGTAATTTACGATGAAGGAATGCTATATGCACTGGGTGAGCTTCGTAAATCAGGATATATACCTAGCAACGTCCATTTCAAAGTGTCAGCGCATTGTGGGCATGGTAATCCTGCATCATTTAAATTGCTTCAGGATTTGGGGGCTAATAGCATTAATCCTGTACGGGATCTTCAATTACCCATGTTGTCGTCGATAAGATCTGTAACATCTATTCCAATCGACTGTCATACAGATAACCCAAAAAGTTCGGGAGGGTTCGTAAGATTTTACGATGCCCCCGAGTTTGTTCGTTTACTTTCTCCAGTTTACCTAAAATGTGGTAATTCCTCCTTGAAATTTCATGGGCATGAAACATCACAGAGTGAAGCAAGGAGCATGGTTAGGAAGGCATCAATCGTTACTGAAATAATTGAAAGGGAATATCCTCAAGCCTCCCAATCATTGAGTGGTAGCAATGTTCAGAAGAGGCCCGCAGTTATTTGTTAGGTACTATGTATTGGTACTGCCGATAAAGTTCTTTGTTTGAATTCCAACAAGAATTCGAAAGTCTACTCAATATCGTGTTGAGTCGACTGTGTTTTATGGCGCCAATTACGGTGGAGACTAGCAGATTTTGATCTGTTTCTGAAAGATTCCTACAATCACATTCAATGATTCAGATAGTTGTATTTCTTTCTTATATGTTCCAAGGTGATGAAGATTTAGGTATAAGAAATTTTTAAAGTAAGTACAGCTAGTCACAGGGTTAAGTGACAGATTTACCTATATAACCCTATGACCATATTTTAGGTAACGAGTGGTTCACATTTATTTTTGGTAAGTCTTGTACGAGCTACTTCGCTTATAAAATTAGAGATAACAAATAGTTTTAAAATTGTAGGACTAAATTAATTTCTTGTTCTTGAATTTCTATGCGAGAAGAATGGATTGTGACTACATGTTGTGTATTTTACTAATTCATAAAATTTGACTGGATTATGACAGTTGAACAAAGACTTTAAATAGAATTGAAAGGATTTAGTAAGAACTTGCAGTATAGGATTTTAAGTAATGTGTAGGATTTTTGGGTTTATAGGTAATCTTGAATGTAGTGAGTCAGCAATTGAACAAGTTAAAGACTCTTTGCTCCATGGTGGTCCGGATCAGCAAGGTATTCGTGAAGGAGAGTCGTGGCTGATTGGTGGTAACAGGTTGGCAATTCAGGGTTTGGAAACCGGATCTCAACCTTACTTTGCAAACGGAATTTCCGTTGTCTTCAATGGCGAACTCTATAATCATCGTGAGTTAAGATCAAAGTTAACCTCAATTGGGTATAATATACTTGGTACTTGCGACGGTTCTTTAATTCCTTACCTTTATGAGGAATATGGAGAAGATTTTGTACAGTTATTGGATGGAATGTATTCCATTGCAATTATTGATGGAAGAACTGAGAGAACAAAGCTAATAATCTCAATAGATCACTATTCGATCAAGCCGATTTACTTTGTTCATGACCACGATTCTGGTTTTTTTGCTTTTGCATCAGAAATGGAACCGCTACAAAGCCTCATAATTGGAAATCGGTCTATAAAGCCTGAATTTATTAACGAGTATTTTTCCTTCCAATCCACACTCGGTGTGTCAACGCCTTTTAGTGAAGTAAACTATATGCTTCCGGGTTCTCAGATTGTTTGTTCCCTAAATCCTTTAAGCAATAATGTGGAAAGACATAACCAACTTACTTCGACTACCAGTAACTATTTGGGTAATGAAGATAAAAAGAAACTTTATCGAAGCTTTAAAGAGTCGGCCCAAGAATTGAAGCATTTACTATCTGACGAAGTAGAAAAAATGCTAACCGCAGATGTGCCCGTGTGTTTAGTTACAAGTGGTGGTCTAGACTCATCCTTTTTAACTGCGTTAGCAGCAGAACATAGCAAGGAAATAGAGACATTTAATATCTCGTATAAAGGAAATTGGCCTTCGGAGGAACGCCACTTTGCTAAAGAAGTCTCAGATTATTGTAAGGTAAACTATAACCAGGTAGAGCTAGATCCAAACGAAATTCCAGAGCTTATACCTGAAGTTGTAAAGTCAATGGGTGTACCAAATGCTGCACCACACTGCATTAGTACTTATGCCTTATTTAAGGAGATAAAGCGAAGCGGTTTTAAGGTTGCGATTACGGGTGAAGGGGCAGATGAAGTATTCGGAGGCTACCAGAGATTTTCGGACTTATTCTATAAAAGGCAATCAGTTGAATCATACTTAGATACGATCTCAGCGATACCTCGGGATTTAAGACTAAATTTATATAACAAAAAGTACACGGATCTGCTGTCCCAACCTAACTGTGAGCCACAGCATCAGATTGAGTTGGTAAGATCTGCCAGCAAAATGGGTATAGATTCCATATTAGAGTTCGATCAAGTTGAAAGGTTTCCATATTACATTCTAAGAAGGGTAGATCACTTAAGTATGGCTCACTCGGTTGAAGTCAGAGTGCCGTTTTGCCAAAAGGCGGTTCGCGCTATTGCTGGTACAATCCCTGAAGAATATAAGATTAACGAAAGCCAATCCAAGAGAATTCTTTATGAGGCGTCTAAAGGAATGCTCCCTCGGTCAATTCTGGAAAGAAAGAAGCAACCATTTACATTGCCTATCTCTTCAATGATGAGAAATCGATCAGCACTATTTGGTTTTATAGAGGAGGTGCTAACAAGTACGGATTTCGCGTCACGAGGTATATACAATTTGGAGTACGTGAACAACCTAATACGTAGTCAATCGAACAAACCTAGTGATGTAACATCAAAAGCCCTCTGGTCGATGATGGTATTGGAAGTTTGGTTTAAATATTTCAAACCAGACTTCGCAATCTAAACCTACTCCTATGCTTGTAAACGATGACTTGTATATTGAACACTTCTAGAAGTGTTAAATAATTTTGAAAAACTAAAGCAGAATCAAATCCTGAGACTCCCAGTTAATGCTTTGTCTTTCTATATATATTTGTAAAAGAATCGAGGATCGACTATGGATACAGAATCATACAACGATGGCATCTCTTCTAATAATAATGAATTTGGATATTCTAAAAGCATAGGCGAATTGTTTTTAGAAACGGCAAATAGCTACTCGGATCGAATTGCGATTAGAGATGGAAATAAACTCATCACATACGGCAAACTATCTGAATTAGTATTGAAGGTCTATACGTATCTAGATACTAAAGGAGTCCGAAATGGTGACAGAATAATTGTAGGCCCTACAACTGTTATTGAATCGATAGCCGCGATCTTAGGTATATTACTTAAAGGTTGTACGTACGTACCTCTTAACTCTGAAATGGGTTTATCAAGACTAAAAAGAATTGTTTCAGATGTAGATGCAAAACTTACAATTTGTGATGAGTCTAGCTTGTCTGTTTTTAGGAATATCAGTTTTGCTAATGAAACAGTATCTTTATTTCAAGTTATAGAAGGGACCAATCCATTCGCCGGAACGGTAAGAGAAGTTGATGTAAACTCCGTTGCGTCCGTATTATATACATCAGGTTCAACAGGGGTGCCAAAGGGTGTTATTCAAAGCCAGAGGAATATATTGCATCATATAAGTTATTTGACTAAGAGATTCGGTATTTCCTTTACGGATAAACACACATTGATTCCATCTCTAATCTTCGATGCGTCTACAACAGACATATACTGTACACTATTAAATGGAGCGGAACTAGTTAATATAGATCCAATGCGGATACAATCTGATTCGCTTGCTCAAGAATTTTCTAGTGGTTCTCCGACAATTGTTCACTGTACTCCAACATTCTTAAGAAAGCTTTTTAGTAGTAATTTCGATGACGAATGCCTGGATAGCGTTAGGCTAGTTATAGTTGGAGGTGAAACACTGTATGCAAGTGATTATAGAAAATTTAAGGAAATATTCAGTAAGTCACTTCTTATAAATGGATATGGTGCAACTGAAACAACAGGTTTTGTTGCGATGCACGAAGTTGAAAACCCAGAAGATGGTATTTTGCCGGTTGGATCTGCGGTTCCTGGGTTTGAATTAAGTATTCGTAATGAAGGCAGTTCGGAAGGCGAGATTATTGTTAGAAGCAAGTATATATCGCTTGGATATCTAAATGAAGAAAAAAAGAACAACGATCGATTCATACATGATCCCAATGGGAGTGTAAGAACCTATAAAACTGGAGATACTGGCGTTGTTGATAGTGATTCCGTACTCAAAATTACAGGAAGGAATGATCGACAGATAAAAATCCGTGGTTACCGTGTCAATCTTGAAGAGATTGAAAAGGATCTACTTACGTTTACCGAAATATCAAATGTAGCTGTAGTTTATAGTGAAAATACACATAACATAAGCATACACATTTTGCCTAGCTCAATAGAATTTACTGTGGAACAACTGGAAAGTAAAATCTATTCGCAATTGCCTAATTACTTAGGACCCTTGTTTATAAGTATAGTATCGGACTTTCCAGAAACAAGTACCGGTAAGATAGATAGAAAAAAGATTAAGAATTCTGAATCGAACCCTCTATCAAAGCATGAGATAAATGAGGATATAGAGAGAGAGCTTTTAAGAATTTGGGAGAGCGTTTTTTCTAGTTCAAAAATTGATTTAGAGGAAGGTTTTTTTGAAGCTGGAGCTGACTCTATTTCGTTGGCTAAGTATTATCTTAAATTGCGCGAGTGTCTCAATGTTGAATTCCCACAGTATAAACTATATCAGTATTCAACTATTCGAAGATTATCATCATTTATATCAAAAGGTGAAGGTACTAACATATCTGGGGATTATGTGTGTAGAAGTGAATTAAGGCGGCGAAATCGCGACAAAAATAAAATTCGTGCTCAAGTTAATAAAATTTAAAGGAGGGATTCCTAATGAACAATTTAGAGTCATCTATTCGAGTAGGGCTGGAAGTTAACCATTGTGAAACAGATTTGTATGACATGTTTGCAAAATCAGTCAGCAGGTTTCCGGACCGGATATCGTTGATCTATGGTGATTCAAAAATCAGTTATATGGAGCTGAATCGTAAGGTTAATGAAATTGCGTTAGCAATAGAGCAAAAAATTGATCCTGAATCAAAAGTGGTTGGAATATGTATAAGTAGATCTATTGAACAAGTCGTTGCTATTCTAGCGACGCTTAAGCTGAATCGTGTTTGTCTTATGTTGAATGCGCAAGGAGAATCTAAGGTACGCGTCTCCTATATGTTGTCAACTTGTGGTTGTAACTTTGTTTTGAGTGATAAAGGAGTAATGAAGCGAAAGTTCAGCGATCAAGTCCAAGTATATAGCTACGATGATTTGGAAAATTCGAAAAACGCAGTTACAAGAAACAATCAGGAATACCGAGGAGATTTATCAAGCGACAATGCTTTTATATTTTTTACCTCAGGATCTACTGGTTCCCCAAAAGGTGTCTGGGTTAGTCATAGGTCTACTATTAACTCTCTTCAATGGCGAAAAGAATTGTGCGATATAGAATGCGATGATGTTTTTTTCTATAAGGCACCTATTAGTTCAGACATTTGTCTATGGGAAATATTTTTGGGGATTTTGAACGGTGCTTCGATATTTATTGCTAAACCATTATTACAAACGAACCCTAAATACCTACTAGATTCGATAAATCAGCATGGAATCAGTGTCGTTCAGTTTGTAGGATCTCTACTAAAGAAAGTTTTACTAGATTCACCTGATATTCACGACTCTAAACTACGGGCATTGATGTGTGGTGGTGAATATTGGGACGGCAACCTCGTAAGTAAAGTGTTCGAGAAATTTCCAGGAATTAGACTTTTCAATTTCTATGGACAAACAGAAACATCATTGGGAGTTTTGGCATACGAGTGTAATCCTGAAGGCAATTATATTGAAGTACCATTGCTTAACATATGCTTTAACACGGTTTTAGCAATTGGTGACAAAGAACATTTATGTGTTGGAGATGTCGGAGAACTATGGGTTGGTGGAGAACCGCTGTCGTCAGGGTATGTCAATAATGAGGAAGCTAATCAAAAAAGCTATACAATGATTGAACTTAGGGGGCTCAAGAAGAGATTTTACAAGACTGGTGACTATTTTCGAGTTCTTGAAGGTGAAAAACTTGAGTTTGTTGGAAGAAAAGACTTTCAAGTGAAGTTGCACGGGGTTCGAGTTCAGGTAGAAGAAATTGAACAATTAGTAAATTCTATAGAAGATGTTAGCGCATCAATTGCAAGGGTTGAAAGGGCTAATGGTCTAAATAAATTGACTCTTTATATCGTTCCGATATCTGAACTCGTTGACTTGACAGATCTTAAGAAGACTATACGTACTTCGTTGCCGGCGGCTATGACGCCTGATGGTATTCAGTTTATTGAAACTATACCAGTTACTGCAAATGGTAAAGTTGATCGAGACTTCAAAATCTGAATACTAATTTTTCACTATTAAGTAGTAATGCAATGTCTGTGAGAAAGAATATTTCAGTACATCGGTACTTATATACTGTGCGAACTTAGGTGCTTAGGTCCCTTTTTTGCTGGATATGGAGATGATGTGCACGCCATGAATAGAAGCGAGCTAACTTTAAAGTCTCTAGTTTTAGAAGTCTCTGTCTGAAACTGCTTGAGCACCTTACTGTGTAATTCCTTTTACTTTAAATATACATAATTTTGGATTTTGGTTATGAATGCTAAGAAGTGTTTACTCATCAAGAATGCGACTATTTTAACAGTTAATTCAAACAAAGATGTTTTAACAAATGGAGCTGTTTTTGTTGAAGGCGAATTGATTAAAGACGTCGGTCCATCCGATGAACTATCAGTAAGGTATCCTAACCCAGACGAAGAAATAGACGCAAAAGGTTGCATTGTTTTACCCGGTTTTGTAAGTGTTCATAATCATGCCGGTTACCTTATTTATCGGGGTATATCGGAAGATATAGGTCAAGCTCCTACTCCAGATTTATATGTTCCAATGAATCAGATAATAACTAGAGAGGAACGCAAGAATATAGGCTCTCTAGCGATTTCTGAGCTTGTTAGAGGTGGGGTAACAACAATTTTTCAAATGGAAGAAGATGTTGATGTGTTTACAGAGTTCACACATGAAATTGGCATTAGATCATTGATGTCTATTATGACCAATGATCTCTGTTTTGAAAAATTTAAGAATTCGGTTATTGAATATGACCCTCTTCTTACAGCTTCTGAAATATCTAAAACAGAAAACTTTATTGACGTGATTAAGACTTATAAAAGTGATCGACTTATTCCTGCTGTTGCTGCAAACATGGCGTTGACATGCTCTCCAGAGTTACTTCAAGGTCTAAGTAAAGTGGCTTCTAAAAACGGCTTGAAGCTAACGATTCACGTTGGCATTGGAAAAAAGGAAATAGAACACGTAGACAAGTATTACGGAAAAACACCTTTCCAACATGCATTTGACAATGGAGTCTTAAACAAAAATGTAGTTGCGGTGCATTGCCATACGGTTAGTGATGAGGATTTACAGCTAATGGCAAAAGCGGAAGTGAGTGTAGCACACTGCCCTCAAATAAATTCGTTTCGAGGTGTGTCAGCTCGGCTAATAGATTTTTGCCGTCAAGGAATTAAAGTTGGATTAGGCGTAGATAATTTTTTCTCAGATTATTTCGAGGTGATTCGATCTGCGATTTCAGTCTCCAGGTTGAAGGCTGGAGATGCTACGACATTAAAAGCATATGAAGCTTTAGAGCTTTCCACTATTGAGTCTGCAAAGGTATTGGGATTGGACAAGCAGGTGGGGTCGATTGAAGTAGGGAAAAAGGCAGATATACAGATAGTAGATATGGACGGCTTTGGCGTTTGCCCAGTAACGGATCCAATCGCTACACTTGTATATCACGCTAAGTCAAAGGACGTTGATACAGTTTTGGTTGGTGGTGAAGTCCTCTTAAGGAACAAAAAGCTAACTAAGGTAAATGAAAGAAAAGTGTTGTCCGATGCTAAGAGTTCTTCGAGAAATGTATGGAAGCGTTTTAATGAAATTAACAGCTAATTAGATTTTGAGTAATCAATTATGTAGCAAGGAAAGTGCAATCTATTTGTTTAGTGGTTTTAGGAAGTTTTCTGAAACAGTTTCAGTTTAATATATTTATTTAGCTAGAGGATATTATGACTAATCACATGGACGACTCAATCGCAGTGGTAGGCCTGTCTTGCCGATTTCCAGGGGCAAGTAACTCCAAAGAATATTGGAGTAATTTAGAGAAGGGCAATTGTTCGATTAGCCGGTTTAATCACGACGAGTTACAAGAGTCAAATATTCCTAAAAGCGTGTTGGACCAAGAAAACTTTGTACCAGCCTTCGGAGTGCTCCAAAACTCAGATTCCTTTGATGCCTCGCTATTTAATTATTCGGCGCGTGAGGCGATGCTAATGGATCCCCAACAACGATTAGTACTTGAGTCAGTTTGGTCAACACTAGAAGATGCTGGTAGAAATCCTTCTAAGAATGACGATCTAGTCGGAGTATTCATAGGCTCTTCTACTAACAAATATTTTCTGAACAACGTTTTCCGGAATCCGGCTGCCTACGATGATGTATCTTCATTAGTGGGTGAGGACTTAGTACCGTCGTTCACTTCTAGAGATTATGTTGCATCAAGAGTTTCTTATTGTTTTGGGTTTCAAGGACCGAGTTTGTCGATTAATGCAGCCTGTGCTTCATCCCTCGTGTCAGTTGTAATTGCATGTCAGAACTTGATGGACTTTCGTTGTGATTTAGCTGTTGCCGGGGGAGTATCTGTTTCCGGAAACGGTGCTAGAGGTTACCTATATTCTATCGACGGAATCCTTTCACCAAACGGTACCTGTTCTCCTTTCTCTGAAGACGCAAATGGATCGGTGTTTGGAGATGGAGTCGGTACTGTAGCCTTGAAGCGGTATGAAGATGCTGTTGAGAACGGGGACGAGATTTATGCTGTAATTAAAGGTTGGTCCACTAATAATGATGGAAACCAAAAAGCCGGGTTTTCTGCACCTAGTGTACAAGGCCAATCAAAGGCAGCCGCAGAAGCGTTGGCGATGGCTGGGATTCTACCAGAACAGGTAAAATATGTAGAAGCTCATGGTAGTGCTACAAAGATGGGTGATCCGGTCGAGTTTGAGGGATTATCTAAAGCGTTTAAAGCATTTGGCTATGATAGTTGTGCATCAGTCGCAATAGGTTCAGCAAAGGCCAACATAGGGCATTTAGACGCTGCAGCTGGTATAGCTGGATTTATCAAAGCAGTTCTTTGCGTTAAGAATGGAATAATTCCGGCTATGCCAAATTTTGTTACTCCTAGTAACCAACTAGCGAGTGAGTCAGGTCCATTATATGTAAACAAAGAAGCTAAAGCATTCACTGCTGCACAGGATGGGTATAGGTATGCAAGTGTTAATTCAGTAGGTCTTGGAGGAATTAATGCACACGTTGTAATAGCCGGTCATCCTGAAAGCTCTGTTAAAGAAAATGTGCAGGTGCAAACAGAACTTGAAAGCAATGACATTCCATTTCTACTGAGCGCAAATTCCAAGAATTCATTGATTAGTGTTTTACAACAGTACCAGGGCTGTCTGAAGACTGCGTCGGAGCAAGAGAAAATCTCTATAGCAAGTTCCATTATTAAAATTAAGCCATCTATGAAGTATCGAGTAGGTTTATTTGATAAAGACTTCAGTAGCAAGAATATATCAAGCGGATTTGAAAAAAGATTAGCAACACTTTTGCCAGTTAGAGACAGTCAATTGTCATTTATGTTTTCAGGTACAGGTCAGCAATATGATGGTATGGGAACAGAACTGTATAATCGCTATTCTAAATTTAAGGAAAAATTTGATGAATGCTCAGAGATTGTTAGTAAGCTATATAGTATAGATATTTCATTTACCGTAGAACGGTCAATTAGAAGTAACGAAGGTGAAGTAGGAGTTACGATATTCGATCGGGCTGAAACCAGTCTTAATAGGGATACTATTGCAAATCATTTAAGTTTGTTTTCGTTTGAATATTCACTAGCCAATTTGCTCTTATGGATCGGACTTAAGCCAGATGTTCTGATTGGACATAGTTTAGGAGAATTCGTTGCGCTTTGTGTTTCGGGAAGTTTGGATCTCAATTCAGCTATTGAGTTTGTAGGATTAAGGGCGAATCTAATTGAGCAATCTGGTGAAGGTGCAATGCTTGCTGTTCCAATCAATCGAGAGTTGGCAAGTAAATACTGTAGAGATGATATTAGCATCGCCGCTGAGAACTCAAAAGAGCTCGTAGTATTAAGTGGTAGTAAATCAGCCATCGAGGAAATAGAATCTGAAATGCGCAACAATGGCATTTTTGGAGCAAGACTTCCAACAAATAGAGCCTACCACTCATGCATCCTTAATTCGTTTAGAGAAAAGTTAGGGAAGTTTGTAGAATCCATTCATTTTAATCCTCCAGAGATAGATGTTATTTCTACTTTGGATGCTCGAGCTTTATCGCATGATCGAATGACAAGTCCAAATTACTGGATGGACCAGTTGACTTCGACAGTTGAATGGTACGAAAGCGCCAAGGACATGTTGAGCAAATACGATCTGTCTCAGATTATCGAGATCGGACCAGGTTCAGCACTATCCGGATTAATCAGTGAAACTGCTTTTGAGAGGCCAGAAAATAGAGCGAATATGGCGATTACCCCATGTATTCCGGCTTCACACGAAGTTGACAGGAAATTGGAACAATTCATCAATAGCCTAACTGTAAGCTGGGAGAAAGGAGCAGTTTTGGAATGGGATAGAATATTTCCTAAACTCAAGTCAACACAAATATCGAAGCTTCCACCTTATCCCTTTGATAGTAAGAAATACTGGATAGAGCCTGCAAATGTTACCGGAAGCCAAGGTTCTCACCAATCGAACAGCGTGAGTCCTAAAGTTGAACCAGAAGAACCAGTTAGAAAGGTTCAGTTGCATGAAAGACCTGACATCAGCAATAAATTTGACTTACCTTCAAACGATATTGAAAAGAGCCTATGCGATATCTGGTCAAGTTTGTTTGGTTTTAAGAATGTTGGTATTTCAGATGATTTTTATGAATTAGGAGGGCACTCTTTACTAGCTCTTCAAATGTCGAATCTAATTTGGAAAAAACTTAATTTACACATATCTATACGTTCGATATTAGAGAAGAAGACAATTAAAAATATCGTAGGTGATTTAAAAAATATCGAAGACACAACGCTTAGTAGAGAAAGCTTAGTATCAAGATTAGATGAAGCTTCTGATTCTGAGCGGTATTCACTAGTAGAAAGCTGGTTAATGGAACTGTTATTAAGCCTTGGAAATGAAACCTGCGAACAAGAAATACTCGCTAGTCAGTTCAGCGACGAGTATATGGATTTAATTATTCCAGACTTAATACAGAGTATGAAACTTCAATTTAAAGTACCTGTTTATCCAAATGAATTGCAACATAGAAAATCTATAAATGCTATCTCACAGTTTGTAATGGAGTTGTGGAATGAGAGAAATAGTGACTTGCTGCGTAGTTCTCCTTCACAGAAGGTTGAACAAAAAGGGAAAATAGGAAACACGGCGTTCATTCTTTCTAGTGTCCGGTCTGGATCTACATTGCTACGTGTAATGTTAGCGGGGCATAAAGATCTATTTTGTCCTCCAGAGCTCCATTTGCTTGAGTATCCAGATTTGAACAGTCGTCTTAAATCGGAGACATCCCCCGACCGAGACCAAGGTTTAATAAGGGCGTACTCTGAGTTGTTTGACATAAAGATTACTGAGGCTAAAGGCATAATTAATGAGTATTACGCAGGCGGGGCTGAAACAAAAAAATTGTTAAGCGATTTGGCAATTAAGTCCGAACAAAAAGGCAAGTTGTTAATTGATAAATCACCTGGAAACGCAAACAAGCTAGAAACACTGGAGAAAGCGGAACGGGATTTTGATTGTCCAAAATATGTGTTCTTAGTAAGGCATCCTTACGCGGTAATTGAGTCAGTAGTTAGAAACAGATTTAACTCGCTTCTTGAAGTTAAGGGTATCGACCCTGTCTCATTTGGTGAGTTTCTATGGCATCGGACAAACAGCAATATACTAGAATTCTTAAAAGGTGTTGATAGTAATCGATACATGATGGTGAGGTATGAAGAGTTAGTTTCCGATCCTGAGAAAGTAATGAGTAGTGTGTGTAAGTTTCTAGATATTCCTTTTAGTGACGATGTGTTGACTCCTTATTCGGGTTCACGAATGAGGGATGGGCTTGGCGATCCTAACCTTTTGAATCATGTAAAAATTGAAAAAGATTTATCGGACGCCTGGAAATCAGTTAATCTTCCACGGAAGCTCAACGCAAGTGCTAGAGAGCTTGCTGAGAAGTTAGGATATGAATTATCTGTAGAAGATGATTCTATTAAAAGAACTAGTGACGAATTAGTTAAACGAAAGTTCTTTGCTGTTCGAAAAATGGTAGGGGAAAGAGAGGATGATTCAAGTGATGTCACCATATTTCTTCATGCATTAGATGGCTCAATTGATTTGTACAATGAGTTTGCTGACTCGTTGGAGACAAAGGGAGCTGTTTATGGGATTGAACAAAAATTTGCAACTGAGGATCCGCTAACCATGGAGCAGATGTGTAACCTCTATGCTACGGAGTTGTGTTCTAAGTTTATTAACAAAAGAATAAATCTCGTAGGATGGTCCTTTGGTGGGGCAATAGCGTTTAATTTGGCTGGGCTAATTAAGTCCGCTGGATGCGAATTGGGTGCTGTTGCAATTATCGATACTCCAGCTCCTTATAGTCGGCATGAAGATGATAGAGAGGAGTATTATACATTTCACTCTTATATAGAACTTTTATCATCAATATTCGGAAAGTCACTTGAGAGTAGTGCTGATCAATTAGTGGGTCTTAATTATTCGGAGCTACACAAGTTTTTAGAAAATTATGTTAAAGATGATCTGAATATTCGTGATGAACAACTAGTTCACGAGATTTTGCGTAAGTTTAAAATTTACAGAAGAAGTATGATTATTTCTCAAAATTACACTGCAACCAAATCCCAGATAGACGCGCTTATAATTAAAGCAGATAGTTCTTTGCTAACTTCAAAAAACAAAATGGATCACCCAAACTTCCAACATGAAGATTCATCCTATGGATGGTCTAAATTGATTTTAGGTAATTTAAAGACGGAAAGCGTAATTGGCGATCATTATTCTGTTCTTCGAACAAAACTAGTTGAACTTTCTGAATTGGTAAGTCGAGAATTGGAAGTAAATAAAGAAGGAGAGTTTTGCTGATGCTAAGGGTTCCAGAAAAACAGATTAAGTGCGTAGTATGGGATTTGGATAACACCATTTGGCAAGGAGTGTTAGCTGAGGGACCAGTTCAACTCAAGGACAACATAGTAAGTATTGTTAAGGAACTTGATAGAAGGGGAATTCTACAGTCTATTTCTTCTAGAAATGACTATAAGAGTGTCGAGTCTGAGCTGCGCAAACATGATTTGTGGGAGTATTTCCTTGTGCCTCAAATTACATGGGAAGCTAAGTCAAACTCAATAAAAAATATTTCTGATTTGCTAAATATCGGCCCCGATACGATTATCTTCATAGACGATCAAGAGTTTGAGCGAGAAGAAGTATTGTCCTCCGGAATTGGTTCGTTTTGTTTTGACGCTGCAGAATACACTGAATTACTTGAAAAACCCTACCTTAATCCAAGGACTATTACTGAAGAATCCTGCAATAGGCGTTCCATGTATTTAAGTGAAATTGAACGTAAAGATGCAGAGTCAAATAGCGATCAATCTAATTCTGAATTTCTAAGTTCATTAGGTCTTACATTCACTATTAGTAAGGCTGGTGTAGATGATCTTGATAGAGCGGAAGAGCTTGTAAATCGAACTAACCAGTTAAATAGTACTGGTGTGACTTACAGTTATGATGAACTAAAGGAATTCTCAGAGTCTAAAGATCACATTCTCCTGTGTTCGAAGCTGACAGATAGGTTCGGCGACTATGGTACTGTAGGGCTTGCTCTTGTAGAAAAAGGGAAAGAATGTTGGACTTTAAAATTGATACTGATGTCCTGTCGAGTTATGTCTAGGGGAGTAGGCAAAGTAATGCTTTCTCATATTATGAACTTAGCTAAGAAGGCGGGTGTGGAGTTCTGTTGTGAATTTATCAAGACCTCATTTAACTCTGCAATGTATACAGATATGAGATTAACTTCCTTTATACCGCATTCAACGTCAAAGACAGGGTTAATAATTCTTAGCCATGATTTATGTGACATACCACGAATACCAAATCATATTAAACTTATAACTGAGGAATTGAAATGAATAGGAAAAAGACTGTTAGGGATTATATTGAAGAGAATGTTGTAAGGATTGATGATAACTTTTCGATTCGTGACGATGAAAATATATTTACAAGTGGACTTGTGAATTCGCTATTCGCGATGAAACTAATAACTTTCATACAGAAACGGTTTAACGTAGTAATTGAAGATGATGACCTAAATATAAAGAATTTCTCGTGTGTGGAGAATATCGACCAGTTTTTAAGTAGAAAACTAGGAGAAAATACAAGTGCAGTTGAATAGTCTTGATCAGTTTAAGAAGTTTTTGGTTGAAAGAGTAGCACCGCTTATTAATGATCATGATGCACCCGTTTCAAGTGAAGTTTTTGATCTTTTCACTAAAAGTGGAGTACTCGGTGCGAATATAGATCGACGCTACGGAGGAAAAGGACTCGACATCGGTGAGTACGCAGAGCTGACAGAAGAAGTAGAGAAGGTAAGCCATTCGCTCCGATCTTTAATGACCGTACACGGATGTTTAGTATCCGAGTCTATTGCGCGCTTTGGAAACAAGGTGCAACAAGAAAAGTATCTTAAAAAACTGTCAAACGGTAGTTTGATAGCGTCTTTTGCAATGTCAGAACCTAATGTAGGGTCTGATGCTCAGGCTGTTGAAACAAGCTATAGGAAAGTTGATGGCGGATTCGTAATTGATGGTGTAAAAACGTGGATTACGTTTGGCAATAAAGCGGATATCTTTCTAGTGATAGCGAATAACGATGAGTTAGGTATTTCTGCCTTTCTAGTTAACCGTAGTGCAGGAGTAGTAACAAATGCTATTCCGGATCTGTCTGTAGCAAATTCTACCCACATAGCGGACGTATTGTTCGATAATGTTTTTGTTGAGGAAGGTTGCCTCTTAGGTAGTTTGGGGTCAGGATTTTCTTACGTTGCAAACTATGCACTTACCTATGGAAGGTATAGTGTCGCTCTCGGCGCTTTAGGGATGTCTCAACTTGCATTGGACTGCATGATTAAGGAGTCAGTAGACAGATCTCAAGGTGGGAAGAAAATCATTGAACATGATCTTATTAAGCAGATGATTACGGATTGCGCTACAAAAATTCAAGCTGCGAGATCACTACTTCGTGATGCGGAGCGATCGCTTCGTGACAACAAAGATGATGCTGATAAGTTAGTTTGCATGGCAAAATTGTTTACATCGCAAGTCGTAAGTTCTGTAACAAAGGAAGCGGTACAGCTGTTTGGTGCGAGAGGATTACTGAGAAAGAACAATGTAGAGCGGCTTTATAGAGAATCCAGAATTTTTGAAATTATAGAAGGTAGTACGCAAGTCCAACAGCTATTAATATCGTCATTTGTATTGCAGGATTATCGAAAACAAAATAGAGAGGTAGCGAATGTTTCGTAAAATAGGTGTAGCTGGTGCTGGCGTGATGGGTGTCGATGTTGCGCTAGATCTTGCAGCAAATGGATTTGATGTTGTCGTATACGACTCGAATCAAAGCGTAATTGACTCATTATTAGAGAGTATATCGGATAAATTCGTACAATTTAAGTTGTTTGTTCCAGGGTACAAGGGTGTTTCAATAGACCAAATTGTAGATAGAATTACAGTCGCAAATGACCTTTGTCAATTCGGAGATATTGATCTAGTTATAGAAAATATCACAGAAGATACTGGGTTAAAGAAACAGTTATACCAAGCCCTTGATAAAGTATGTAATGAAGATACAGTTTTTGCTGCGAATACTAGCTGTGTATCAATTACTAAAATAGGTTCATGGGTTTCTAAGCCTGAACTAGTTTTGGGCGCGCATTTAATGAATCCAGTTCCTATGAAGGAACTTGTTGAAGTTGTGAGGGGAACCCATACAGACGAAAGTACTATAAGTAACTTCGTAGATTTTGCTCGTAAGTGGGGTAAGGACCCGGTAGTTGTTAATGATTTCCCAGGGTTTGTTACTAATAGAGTTTTAATGCTGACCATTAACGAAGCGATCGGAGTTGTTCAAGATGCAATTTCATCACCAAGTGATGTTGACAAAATATTTTGCACTGGATTTGGACATAAGATGGGACCTTTAGCAACTGGTGATCTAATAGGGCTAGACACTATTCTGAAGTCCCTTGAAGTACTATATGAAAGCTTTAATGATCCTAAGTTCCGTCCTTATCCACTACTTAGAAAAATGGTTGACGCAGGACAATTGGGTCGTAAGAGTGGAAAGGGTTTCTTTTCATATAGCTAAATGGAGCCTTAAAAATAAGGGACTTTCATCTGGTTAACTAGCCAATGAATTGGTTAGAGGATTGGCTTTATTGTCGTTAAAAGTGATATTGAAAAATCGCTTCAATGAATCTTCATCGAAGACAGGGGTCTATCTGTTCTTGTTTAGGTAGGAAACTGGTTAGGCTCACTTACTCTCTATTGCTTGAAGTCAGTTAATCAATGATTTATTTGTTTTTCATGCTCTTTAACTATTTTTATATATGATTCAATATATAAGTTAGATTAAAGAGCTTTTCTGTTTTCGCAGATTCATAACTGAATTGGATCACCATTTAATTTAAGAGACCATTTCTAGCCACTTCTGATTTGGTGTCTTATAGCCTAATGTTTTTCGAGGTCGAGTATTTAATCGCCTAACAGAGGGTGTTCAAAATTCTGTGTCAGCTAAAAATCACAATGCGAAGTGATCTTCCAGTCGACCCTCAAAGTGTATCGCTTGCTGCGACAGCGTGAGGTTCCAGTTTTGTACTGGGTATCAAACGTCAACTACTTTGGCCGGTCGGCGTCAATTAACTTGGCCGGTTTATTTTGATTTTTTCATTGCTTGTTTCTTTCTAAAGCTTTCACCTTCTATTTGAAAGATATCTGCATGGTGTACCAGTCGATCGATTGCCGCGACTGTCAGTAAGCGCCCGGTCATCACACCTTGACCGGTGCAGTCCAGTGATGCGGCAACAACTCATCCAGTTTATTGTTCTTTTGTGTTGGCAATTTCGTCAGCACATCTTTCAAGTACGCATACGGATCATGACCATTGAGTTTCGCACTTTGGATTAAACTCATGACATTCGAGGCGCGTTGACCACTGCGTAAGCTGCCGGCAAACAACCAGTTGTTGCGTCCTAATGCCCAGGGGCGCATCTGGTTTTCAACCTGATTGTTATCGATCGGTACCGCGCCATCCTCGCAAAATCGAGTCAGAGCCGCCCAGCGTTTTAAACTGTAATCGATGGCCTTGGCGATCGCTGAACCATTGGGGACTTTTTGTCGTTGTAAGCTGAGCCATTGATGTAAATGGTCTATGACCGGTCGGCTTTGTTGTTGCCGGATGGCTTTTCGGTGATCGTCTGGACTGTCTTTGATCGTGCGTTCTATCTCATACAGTTGGCCAATTTGCTTTAATGCGTACTCGGCGAGTGTGCTTTGGTTAGCGGCGTGCAAGTCAAAAAACTTGCGCCGCGCATGCGCCATGCAGCCGATCTCGATCAGGCCTTGTTTAAAACTGGCTTTGTAACCACTGAAGTCATCGCAGACCAATTTGCCTTGCCAGTCTTGCAGGAACCTTCGCGCATGCTCGCCCGAACGGCTCGGGGCAAAGTCATACACGACGGCGTTTAAATCGGAGAACGCGGTGCTGGTGTACGCCCAGACATAGGCTTTATGCGTTTTCTGTTTGCCTGGGCTGAGCATGGCGACAGGGGTTTCATCGGCATGCAGAACGGTTTGGGTGTGCAGGGCTACGCGCAAGGCATCGATGAGCGGTTGCAGGGCAACCCCGCATCGGCCGACCCAATCGGCTTGCGTGGAACGCGCGATGGCAAAGCCTGCGCGAGCAAAGATCTTTTCTTGTCGATACAGCGGTAAGTGATCGCCATACTTGGCGACTAAGATGTGCGCCAATAAGCCTGCGCTCGGCAGCCCTTTATCGATGATCTGCATGGGGATTGCCCAAGCACACCCTGGTCATGCGTCAAGGGCCGAGGCAACTACCGCTCAATTACCTCTTTACATTGGCAGCTTATTAGAACATCAATCTATTTGCCTAGGAGCTTATGTAAATACTAAGTTCGAAAATTCAACTCAATGAACAGTAACCAAAGGGGGATTGATAAAAAGCTCAGTAAGGTTGAATAAACAATTGCGCTACTTGAAAAGGAAGCGCTGAAGTTGTCATCAGCTGATATAGTATTAACATTAATACCTGTGGGGCAAGAAGCAAGCACAATTAGTACGACACACACATCAAACGATAGTTTAAAGACATAAATGCACAATATAGAAACTAACATTGGTAACGCAAATAGTTTAGTTGCAATCGAAATGAACAGATAGTTTTTACTAGTAATCGGGGCTTTACGTAAGCTCGCCCCTAGCATATAAAGCGCACAAGGAACGGATATGTAAGAAAATATCGAGATAGTGAACATAATTCGGTTGTCAATCTCATAATCTGTGTAGAATGCTACAAGAGCTATGATAATTGAAAAGATGATTGGGTTTTTAGCTGTATCTCTTAAAACTAGGAGTATGTCTTTAAGTGAAACAACGGTACTTGCTCTTCTTGCACGAAGAAAATAGTATGCAGTAAAAAGCAGCATGCTATGCACAGATACAATCGCCATAGCATGACCAATATAGTTCTCTCCGAATTGAAGTGCAATTACCGGAATTCCAACCATCAGTGTATTTGAGTATACGCCGCTTAGTGGCGCGACTGAAAACATGCTATGAGTTCTTGTGATGAGGGCGATGCAAATAAACAAAACAAATACAGGTATGTAGTAACATAGTAGAATAGCAACGGAGGAGTCAAGACTTACTCCCTTGAGATAAATGTTTTTGAACAACAATGATGGTAGTAATACTTTAAATGTGATTAACCCAATAACCCTGCTTGCAACCAAAATTTGCGGTTTGCTATTAATGATCCAGCCAAAAGCAACAATAACTGGTGCAACTAAAATGTGAATGTTTTCCATAGTTTGGTTTTGCTTACATGACTTTGTTTTATAGCGTTTAAGTATAATACACTATGATTAGCTGTTCAGGTGAAGAGTGATCGTTCTAGAATTTTGCTTAAATTGTTCACTAGATATTAATTTAGGTAGAATAGAGTCCAACGAAAGGTAAAAATATTCACATAAGTTGATTAACTCAGCCATGGGTTAGACCTTACTTTCTTAAGCGGGATATTCGGCATATAGGCTAACCACCGAATCATCCCACTTAACCGTAATCTAGCTTCATGGCAATTGAATTATGTTGTCCATTAAATTGAAAAAGGAGTTTATGTTGTCAGCAGTAAAGGAAATTATTCCCCTTGGTGATTTTGTATGGAATGAGTCAAGCGTTACACCTGCCATGAGAAGTCTGTTGATGCAGCAGACACCACGTTGCATTTGGCTGACCGGGTTGTCAGGTTCAGGTAAGTCTACTATTGCGAATTCACTAGACGTACATTTTCATAATCATGGTTTACGTTCATTTATTTTGGATGGTGACAATATCAGGCATGGACTTAATAGAGACTTGGGCATGTCTGTTTCTGATAGATCCGAGAATATTCGAAGGGTGGGCGAAGTAGCTAGACTGCTAGTGGATGCCGGATTAATTGTTATTTGCGCGTTCATTTCACCCCATGAAAGAGATAGGAAGCTTGTTCGATCGCTGTTCAGCGAAGGTGCTTTTACGGAAGTATATTTGGAAACTACTTTAAGTGTGTGTGAGAAGCGAGATCCCAAGGGTTTTTATCGGAAAGCGCGACAAGGACTGATTAAAGAATTTACCGGGATTAGTGCTCCATATGAAGAACCTGAAAACCCGGAAATTGTGTTGGACACTAGTGAAGTGGATATTAAAAATAGTGTTGATTTGATCTGTAATTTTATTAATAACCTTAAGAGCTAATAAGATGGGCAAGTACCGTGAAAGACTTTCTCTTACTAAATTTAGATAGAGTAGTAAGCATTGCTGTTCAGGCAGGAATGGAAATCATGCAAGTTAGTCAGAGGGATTTTGAACTTGACTATAAAAACGATGGTAGTCCATTGACCGAGGCTGATAAACGCTCGCATGCGCATATTATACGCTCTTTAATGGAGCTAACTCCTGCAATTCCGATACTCAGTGAAGAGTCTTCGAGTATTCAATGGGCTGAACGAAAGAAGTGGAAGAGATACTGGTTGGTTGATCCGTTGGATGGAACAAAGGAGTTTTTGAAAAAAAATGGTGAATATACCGTAAATATCGCATTAGTCGAAAAAGGCCGGCCAATCTGGGGGGTCGTTCATGCCCCGAGCCTTAATCTTACATATCATGGAGGTATATTAGTTAACTCTTCTGTAAAAGTACTAAACAAAGGAAGAACTAAAGTAATCAAGGTATCTACAGCACCAAATATGGGTGATTGCTGGAAAATCGTTGGAAGTCGCTCGCACAAAAGCAAGGAATTCGCGCAGTTTTTAAAGCAATTTAGCAACTTCGAGTTAATTGAAATGGGAAGTTCATTAAAGATTTGTCTTGTTGCAGAAGGTAAAGCTGATTTGTATCCTCGCTTGGGTCTAACAAGTGAATGGGATACAGCTGCTGCGGATGCGATTCTACGCGGTGCAGGAGGATATTGCCTTCAAGTCCCTACCATGGGTGAATTAGAATATAATAGTAAATCAAGCATTTTAAACCCATATTTTATATGCTGCAGTCAACCATCTAGCAGCTGGAGTGAGTCTTTTCATTCTCTCGATTTGTAGATTCTTTTATAAAAAGAAAGACTTGACTAATTGCTTAGGTATTGAGGACGAATGCATAACCGGAGCTAAACTAGCTTCACCGCCGCTGCACTTTGCGCCGATAGAGTATCATAAGGAAAATTCTGTGATAAATTAGGAAGGTCGCTTTTTACAATTGTTAATTATCACTTTCCGTTTATTGTCAGATGAAGCATGACTGAAAAGCAAATATGAGGTTTTTAGTAAAGCGCCAATCAACACGGCTTTTTTCCCCGCAATAGATTGGTGCAAAGTGAGGCATGAATATCGCTAAGCAATGTATTACACTTTTGCCCATTTGCCGTAGAGAAAGTTAACTGTGAGTGACCTTCAAGAGCTTCGTAAAAGTATCGATAATTTAGACAATGCACTAGTAGCCTGTTGAAAAAGGCACTTTAGCGTACAATACCCAGAAATAAAATTGCAGATAAAACTATCCGCGGCGATATCAATCCACAATCAGGCATGTTCAGCTATGTTGATTTGGAAGCCAGAATTCCTAAATCGCATCCGATCCGAAAGATTCGAAAAATTATCGATGAAGCTCTATCCCAAATTGAGCCTCTTTTTAACGAGGCCTATGCAGACAAAGGGCGCCCTTCCATTCCGCCAGAGATGCTTTTGAAAGCCTCACTGCTGCAAATACTCTTTACCATCCGCTCAGAACGGCAACTGTGCGAACGGATTGATTTTGACCTCATGTTCCGTTGGTTTATCGGGCTCGGTATGGACGATGCGGTTTGGAATCACTCGACGTTCACAAAAACCGTGACCGTCTCATGACCAGTAACATCGACGAGCACTTGTTTGATGCCATTAAGAAGCAAGCTTACGCCAAGCAGCTATTGTCTCGTGATCATTTCTCCGTGGATGGCACGTTATTAGAAGCGAGTGCTTCGCTGAAATCATTTAAGCCAAAGCAATCCGATCAGTACAATCAATACGATGATTCTAATCAGGACGGTCATCGCCAAGAGGTCAACTTCCACGGTGAAAAGCGCAGTAATAAAACCCACCAATCAACAACAGACCCTGAATCCAAGCTTTTTCGCAAAGGTCCGGGTAAAGAAGCAAAGCTCTCGTTTATGGGGCATATTCTGACGGAAAACCGCAATGGACTTATTGTTGAGACCGAAGTAACTCAAGCCGGAACATCAAAAGAATGGGATGCAGGTTTAGACCTTATTGCACGCCAGAGTACACGTCCAACGCTCACAGTCGGAGCTGATAAAGGTTATGACACTCCGGCGTTTGTAGATGGCTGTCGCGTCATGAAAGTTACTCCACATGTTGCGGGTAAAACGGCTAATAGCTGTATCGACGGTCGAACGACCAGTAAAGAAGGCTATCGGATCAGCCAAAGAAAACGCAAACGACTCGAAGAGCCATTTGGCTGGACGAAAACCTTTGGAAACATGCGCAAACTTTCGGTTCGAGGAATAAAGAATGTGGGCTGGCAATTTCGATTGTCGGCGACGGCGTACAGCATTATTCGATTAATGGCGTTTTGAGAGGTGAAAAGCGGGAAAATAGGGTTAAAGGGCTACTGGAAGACGAGAATATAGTTCTGCAATCAGTTTTCTTAACGAAGCAGACAAAGTTTGATCGAGAATAACTGATTTTGAAATCAGAAAGGTAAAAAAGGAGGCCCAGGAAAGAAGGAATCTGGGCCTTTTTCAACAGGCTGCTAGTCGCTGATTTAACTGAACGATTCAGGTAAACAGAAAACGTCGGTATTTATAAATCACACAATGACATGATTAGTTATGAAGTGGTCTAGTAGATCTGACCAGTCCCGTTAAGGATAATACCCTTAATTGGAGATCACTATATGACCAGAAAGAAGTACTCGAATGAATTTAAGTTGGACGCCATTAAACTGGTGCTCAATCAAGGTTATACCGGTGCTGATGCGGCCAAAAGGCTCGGTATCAATGCCAAAATGCTGCGCCGATGGATTAGGTAGCATGAGGGGGCAAACTTGCATAGACTTCAAAACACTCTTCGATTAACATTGGTAATAAGTAGTAGGGATTGCAGCCACTAATTTGGTATTCAAGATGCATTGCTGAATACTTTACGATATTATGAGTTTCACATTGGAAATGAAGTATACTGAGTGTGAAAAATATCAATGATTCTCTTTCATCCCTGTCAAAGCGCATAGTTACCTCCCCCACTATCAAACTAACTTCAAAAGTAAAGTCACTGCTAGAATGTGGGGAGGATGTGATATCACTTGGAACAGGTGAGCCCTCTTTTGAAGTGCCTAGTGAAGTAAAAGATGAACTGGTACGCGCTCTACGTCGAAATGAGACTGGCTACACAGAAGTCGAAGGGACAGAGAATCTAAGACTTTCTATCTCGAAAAAATTCAAGCGAGATTACTCTATATCTTATGATACTGATCAGATTATCGTCTCAAATGGAAGTAAACAAGTAGTCTACAATGCGCTCCTCGCATTAATAGATCCAGGTGACGAAGTTGTTGTTCCTGTACCATACTGGGGTTCCTACCCTGAAATGGTTAAGCTAGTCGGCGGCGAACCAAAATATGTTTATTGCGATGCAGACTTAGACTTCAGTTTAAGCTCAGAATCATTAAAGAAAGTTATATCTCCGAAAACAAAATGCATTTTATTGAATTTTCCAAATAATCCAAGTGGTTCGCTGCTGTCAAAAGAGACAGTGACTGCCTTGACTGAGATTCTAAATGAGTACCCTCGAATAATACTAATTTCAGATGAGATTTATCAAGATATCCATTTTGCTGAAGAAAGGCCTTGCTCGATCGCTAGTCAGTCTCCCGAGCTTTATTCTAGAACGCTAACGGTTAGTGGCGTTTCAAAATCCTACTCTATGGCCGGATTTCGAATAGGATATGCTGGAGGACCAAAATCACTTATCAAAGCAATGGTAAAATTGCAGGGCCATACAACTGCCAATCCCTGCTCATTGAGCCAAGCAGCATCTATTGCAGCTTTGAACGAATGTGATGAATTCATCCTGCGTAACAATGAAATCTATAAAAAACGCTTGAATAACTTCTTATCCGCCGTGAAGCCAGCCAAAGGTTTGAAGTGTATTAAACCTAGAGGGGCATTTTATGTGTTTATTAGTTGCAGGGAACTCATCGGGGCAAAAACCCAGCAAGGAAACATTATCAAAGATGATATTGATTTCTCAATGTACTTGTTAGACTGTTTCCGGCTTGCTGTTGTTCCTGGCAGTGCTTTTGGCGTTAAAAACCATTTCAGAGTATCTATGTCGATTTCTGATTCATTGCTTGTGGAAGCTGCAAGCAGGCTAGTCAAAGCATGTTCACGGTTAGAAAAGTAAAAAAGTATATATACTATCGAATGGCTACAGGTGTTCAACTGCAACATTTGTTGGCTATCAGTTAAAGCCGATTATTTTGCTGAACTTTAATCTAACAACACTTTCTAATAGAAAAGAATATTTTAGACTATTAGTATTCTAAGTATATTTGATTTGCTAACTAAACTAATGGGTATGATTATGGAAACTAAATTTATATTTGTTACTGGCGGAGTAGTCTCTTCTCTTGGTAAAGGAATTACAGGAGCTTCGCTGGCAGCAATATTTGAAGCAAGAGGGCTTAATGTAACAATTATGAAGTTGGATCCATATGTCAATATAGATCCAGGAACCATGAGTCCATTACAACACGGCGAAGTCTATGTAACTGAAGATGGCGGTGAGACAGATTTAGATTTAGGGCATTATGAGCGATTTCTTCGAAAGAGGATGACTAAGCTAAATAATTTTACTACCGGTGTAGTCTATAGTGATGTATTGAAAAAGGAGCGTAGCGGAGAGTATTTGGGCGCAACTGTCCAGGTTATTCCGCATATAACAGACAACATTAAAGAAAGAATAATGTGCGCTGCAGATGGTCATGATATTGCAATTGTTGAAATAGGAGGGACAGTTGGAGATATCGAGTCATTGCCCTTTCTAGAAGCGGTAAGGCAAATTCGAAGTGAATTGGGTTCAGAAAACTCGCTCGTTTTGCACTTAACTCTTGTACCATATCTAAAAACGTCTTCGGAATTAAAAACAAAACCCACTCAGCATTCGGTTAAGGAGTTACGAGGCATCGGAATTTCTCCTGATATACTAGTATGTCGAAGTGAAATAGATATAAGTTCGGCAGATAAGAAAAAGATTGCCAGTTTTTGTAACGTCGAAAAAGAGGCAGTTGTTTGCTTACCAGACGTCAATTCAATTTACAAAATACCGAATGTTCTTCTTTCTCAGAATCTTGATGAATATTGTGTCAAACGATTTAAATTAAGCTGTCCAATCGCTGATTTATCAGAGTGGGATAGAGTTATTCTCGAGGAGTCTAACTCTAATAAGGAAGTAAAAATTGCTTTAGTCGGCAAGTACATTCAAGTTAAAGATGCTTATAAGTCGGTAGTTGAAGCACTTCGACATGCAGGTCTGAAAAACAGAATTAAAGTCAAAATAGATTTTGTTGATTCTGAGATAATCGAGTCAAAAGGTGTTGGCTTGTTAGAGTCCTCGGATGGGATAATTGTACCTGGGGGGTTTGGATCTCGCGGCGTTGAAGGAATGATTATGGCAGCGGAATATGCCCGCAATACAGGTACTCCTTATTTTGGAATATGCTTAGGTATGCAAGTCGCAATTATTGAGTTTGCTCGAAATGTAGCGGGATTAAATGAAGCAAGCTCTTCCGAATTTGATAAACACTCTAAATACCCCGTCATAGCACTAACGACTGAATGGGAAAATTCGGAAGGAGGTAAGGAAAACCGGCATGAGGTTGACGACATGGGTGGTACTATGAGGCTTGGTACTCACCTTTGCCATTTAACACCTGGATCAAAAATATCTAATATCTATGGAAGCAACCAGGCTCATGAACGTCATCGGCACCGATATGAGGTAAACAATAAGCTATTACCCACATTGGTAGATAATGGTTTAAATGTAACTGGGTTGTCTACAGATAAAAAACTTGTAGAAACAATGGAAGTTGAAGGTCACCCTTGGTATTTAGCTACACAATATCATCCAGAATTTAATTCTACCCCAAGAGATAGTCACCCGTTGTTCGATGATTTCGTACTAAAGTCTTTTGAGAACGCTTCTACAAACTCTGATTAGTCTTTTTAATTGTATTAAGTGCTTTTCGGTGCAATTCGAATACTTGCGTTGTTTCAGTTGAGAGCGATCAACAACTTTGGCAACACCTTGAATGTAAGCGTCCGGCCAACACATCTTCCGTAATTAAACCGGATACGCAAACTAGTGTCCACTTATTTCTAAGTGGACACCATCATGGATACAACAAGCGATTATTCTCTACCAGCGCCCGCCAAAGTTAAACGCAAACGCCGCACCCATTCTCCTGCGGTAATGGTAATCCCCCCATTTTTAAACTGAGTTAAAAGTAGAGGATTATGCAGCACGCTCCAATTTCATTTTTGGAGTTATGCCGCCGAGCGCCATATTAGGCCGCTCATTGTTGTACGTCCATAACCATCGTGTGGCATGGTCTTGAACCTGCGCCATGCTCTCGAACAGATATTGCCCCAGCCAGTCATAACGTACAGTTCGATTGTAGCGCTCGATATAGGCATTTTGCTGTGGTTTACCCGGCTGGATGAAGCTCAGGTGGATACCTCGCTTTTCTGCCCAAATAGCCAAGGTGCCACTGATGTATTCCGGACCATTATCGCAACGCAATACTCGTGGCTTACCTCGCCATTCAATCACTTGGTCCAGTGCCCTTGTAACCCGTTCAGCTGGCAAAGACAAATCCACTTCAATGGTCAGCCCCTTGCGATTAAAATCATCCAGCACATTGAACAGGCGATAAGTACGGCCGTCTTCGAGCTGATCATGCATAAAGTCCATTGACCAGCACTGATTGATGGCCTCGGGCACAGCTAGGGCCTCTGGCTTCTCTCGAACGATCCGTTTCTTCGGTTTGATGCGCAGGTTAAGCTCCAACTCCCCGTAGATCCGATACACACGCTTGTGGTTCCAGCCATAGCCTTTCACATTGCGCAGGAACAGAAAGCACAGACCAAAGCCCCAGTTCT
>NZ_JADPQG010000014.1 GCF_015687175.1 Reinekea sp. G2M2-21
TGAGGATCACTTTGTGCGGTGTTATTTATACGACTGACCGACGGATCAGTCATGAAAGTTTCGGAGCAGTTAAATGCGAAGAAGATTGAGTCGTAATTGCGATAACCATGGCGTAGTCGCATCTTTTTGGGTCTTCGGACCCAAGCTTTTTCTCTCTTTTTTTGACACTCCAATGTAAGCGCTTACATCCAATGATGTGAGAAATGTTAAAAACCCAGGAAAAAATGTGATGAAAAAAATAAGTACAAAAACAACATCGCTGTTCGCTGTAACGCTGGCAGCTCTTCTAGTCACCGGTTGTCTTGAGGAAAAACCGAAAGATGACGACAACAACGATAATGGTGATCCAAACACCGAAGAACCCGATTTCTACGAGGAAAAAGGCTGGCACCTGGTGTTTGCCGATGAATTCGAAGGCACGGTCATTGATGACAGTAAGTGGGCTTTTGAAGTCAACTGTTGGGGCGGCGGCAACAATGAAAAGCAGTGTTATGTTGATGGTCCCGACAATGCATTTGTTGAAGACGGCAAGCTGCACATTAAAGCTATTCGCGGAGAGCACACCGGCGCGGTACACAATCCGGACAGCGCAGAATATGACCCAGCCGAAACACAAACCCAGCCTTTTACTTCGGCTCGCTTAAGAAGTGTGGCGCCAAATGCCTACGTCGAGGGCGAAGATACCAGTTTTTCTTTCAAGAATGATTGGAAATATGGCCGCTTTGAAATTCGAGCTAAATTGCCATCTGGTCAAGGCACTTGGCCAGCGGTTTGGATGCTACCAACGGATTGGGAGTTTGGCGGCTGGGCAATGTCAGGTGAGATTGACATTGTGGAAGCTGTTAACCTGAAGGCAGATCGAGATTTAAGCGCTGAAGACAATGATGAAACGGGTGTTATTCCTGAAAATCGCGTACACGGAACTTTGCACTACGGTCGTGCATGGCCTGGTAACGTTTATACCGGCGTCGAGTATGATTTTGGTGATGTCACGGTCAACCCTGCGGACGGTTTCCATACCTATGCTGTTGAATGGGAAGAAGGCGCGATTCGTTGGTTTGTTGACGACATTCATGTATCCACGCAGACGCAAGAAGGATGGTATACACACTATCAAGATGAAAGCGGCGTCTGGCAGACAAGCGGCACAACGGCAGCGCCTTTTAATCAAAAGTTTCATTTGATCATGAATCTGGCCATGGGCGGTGCTTGGGCTGGAAACGTCAATGAAGGTGGAATAGACGATAGCATCAGTGAAGCGGAAATGGTCGTTGACTACGTTCGCGTTTATCAGTGTGAAGATGACGCAAGCGGGGTTACCTGCGGCACTAAGGGTGCAGAAGGTACTTACACGCTTCAGTCTGGCGTTGTAGAACCAATGTTGCCGGTTGCCGCAGATTTCACCGCAGATCCTTTGGTTATTTTTAGTGATTTGCTCGTTGGTGATTGGCAAATGGCTAAATGGGACGACGCGGATGGCGGTGATGAATACAGTGTTGTCGAACCCACTGATTCATCTGATGGTTATATCGATCTGGAATTTTCAAATACAGGCGTCATGTACCTCTATAGTAATGAAGGAAAGTTAGATGACTTTTCAAATTACGCTGGAGATTATTCGTTCAAAATACGTTGGGTTGACGGTACTGCAACGGGTTTAAAAGTTGGCATTAGCGACGACAAAGGAAACTTTGCGCATATTGTTTTGGACCAACAGTATTTCGGTGTTTCAGGGTCTGATCAATGGACGTCGGTTACGATTCCTATGACCGATATGATTACGAATGCCCCAGCCTTAGATCTGTCCCGTATTAATATCGCCGGTAAATTTGAACAGGTTGGCGGTACTGATCTTCATGTTCAGATAAAAGATATAGTTGTTTCCAAAGGTACTTATGTCCCCGTTGAACCTGAGGGCTATGGATACCAAGTCGTACTTAGTGAAGCGGATATTGCAGAGGGGTTTACCGCCGACCTTTATCATGGATACCTTGAAGCGGCAACAGATACAATATCAGTTGAAAGTGGCGTGATTAATGGTACTCATGTTGGCGGTGGTAACATCTCATTGAAGTCTACATCCGGAGCCCTGGATTTGTCTGACTTTGTTGAAGGTTCATTGAACTTTGATTTGCGCATTGTCGACATGGGAACTGCTACTGACGTCCTTATTAAAATGGATACGGGTACTTGGCCTAACGTAGGGGATGTAGCCCTAAGCGAGACTGCAACTGGACTACCTGTTGATAGTAACTGGGCTAGCTTCTCAATTGACGTTGCAGACTTCATCGCGAACGACAACAGATTGGATGGATCTGGTGTCTTTGATATCACAACCGTGTTAGCGCCTATAGTAGTTGAAGCATTTGGTGGCGGAGATTTGCAAGTTGAGATACGCAACGTGAACTTAACTCGGCCACTGATCATGTCCTCCGATAGCATTGCTGAAGGATTTACTGCTGATCTGTATCACGGCTATCTTGAAAGCTCGACTGACACAATTTCAGTGGTAGATGGAGTGATAAATGGCACTCATGTTGGTGGTGGCAATATCTCATTGAAATCTACTTCTGGAGCGTTGGACCTAACTGATTTCTCTACAGGTTCACTGAACTTTGACTTGCGCATTATCGATATGGGTACAGCGACAGATGTGCTGATTAAAATGGATACGGGTACTTGGCCAAACGTTGGAGATGTCGCCTTAAGTGAGACGACTACCGGATTACCAACGGATAGCAATTGGGCTGCTTTCTCAATTGATGTTGCGGACTTCATTGCGAACAACAACAGGTTAGACGGATCAGGTGTCTTCGATGTTTCAAATGTGCTAGCGCCCATCGTAGTTGAAGCATTTGGTGGCGGAGATATACAAGTTGAAATTCGCAATGTGAATTTGTCGATTTAAGTAACTAGTAACGTTCTTGGAAAACCGGCGGCTTACCGCCGGTTAATTCGCTTTTTTAAATAGAGAAGTATCGCTATGAACATGACAAAAATAACAAAAAGTATTGTTTCTAGTATTGTGTTATCCGCAGCGTCGATAAGCAGCGCAGTCATGGCCATGGATCTGGTTATGGCCACAGATGAAGAAAATCGTTCTGTACTGCAAACGACGATTGCAATGCGTACGGACAATCAATGGAACGTCTCCGCTTATGATGGTTCAAACCTGGCCATGGTGGATGACATACGCGCCCGCGCGGTTACCTCGACACTGCCAAATGCCGCGCAGATTCCAGGTGCGACCATTCGCCGTTGGGCAGCGTTAGGTTTTATTAATAACCTGGGAGCGTCTGCGTACTCAGGATCTTGGCAAACCCGGTTACCAAAAACCATCCAGGAAGACATATCCTTCCAAGACAATGTGTTTGCCGTACCAACCCAAATACACCGCAGTAATTGGATGTGGATGAATGATAGTGTTTTGCATAATGACACTCAGTCAATTAATCCGCCCCGAACCTGGGCAAGCTTCTTCGAATTACTGAACAATAACGCGACCGGTCGTCAGGCGAACATCATCACAGTCAATGACCCGTCTCAAAACGCATTGATATTAGAAGCGTTGATTCTCGGGTTAAAGGGACCTGAGTTCTATCAAAAAACCTTTATCGAATTTGATTACACTGTGCTGAAAAGCGAAGACATGGTGGATGTGTTCAAAATACTTGAAAAGCTTCGACCTATGTTAGCTCGGCCAGGTTACGATGATTGGCAAAGTGCCAGTCAGGCTTTGATACAGGGGAAAGGGCAGATTCTATTTGCCGGTGACTGGATTAAACCACTGTTTGTCGACAAAGATGGTGCTTTGCCGGAGAGCATCGTTTGCGAGCCATTACCGGAAGCGTCTGCTACCTTTCTTTATAACCTGAACAGTGTGGTTCTGTTTAAAGAGACCAATGACAAATCGTCCGATGAGTTGGCCCAGCTGTTGTTTACGGAACAGTTGTTAACCGACCTTAATTTACGCGAAGGGTCTATCCCTGCTCGCCTGGATATCAGTCCTTGGGGCTTTGACCGTTGTGCCGTTCGAGCGATGCGAGAGTTTCGTTCATCGCACACGATTAACACGTTACAGCCAAGCCTGGCAGCCGGAATGGCAGCGCCGGAAGGCGTCCAAAAGAGCGTGTACGAGGCTGTAAATGCATTTATTACCGACAATTCAATGACTGCTGAAGAAGGGACAAAATCTCTTGCCAAGGCGATTCGAGTTGCCATCTACAAAATTTAAGTTTTTTGAGGAATACCCATGTCAGTGCAATCCATTAACACGATGAGTCCGGTAGCTGAGAAGGACGCATCTGAAGTCAAAGGTCAGTTTTGCGATTACCGTGGTCAACGGTTCTATAAAATTGATAACTATGATCAGATGCCGCGATTTTTTATGTCGGTGGTCAGTGCCTACGATCATTGGTTATTCATCTCCAGTAACGGAGGCCTCACCGCGGGTCGCCAGAACGCTCAAAAATCTTTGTTTCCTTACTATACCGAAGACAAAATCAGTGACATGGCGCATTGCACCGGTCCAATCACACTTATCCGTGAAAATGGTCAGCTCTGGCAACCTTTCGAAACCGCCAGTTTGACCGCGAAACCTGGGCAGCGCACGTTGTATAAAAGTGCACTTGGCGATCAGCTGTATTTTTCTGAAACCAAACAGGGCTTGTGTTTTGAATACGGTTGGTCTTTCAGCGAAACGTACGGCATCGTTCGCACCGTCACCTTAACCAATAACAGTGAACAAACTCGAAGTGTCGATGTACTTGATGGTTTGCAGAATCTTCTTCCCGCCAATATTTCATCGGACTCACAAAACGATAACAGTGTGTTGCTGGATGCGTATAAATCGGCCGACTATTATGACGAGAACGTTGCCGCTTACTACTTGAGTTCCCAGCTGACTGATTTAGCTGAGCCCGCGGAAAGTTTACTGGCTAATACGGTATGGCACAGCGTGGTCACCAACAATGTTGAAACCACGGTTTCCATCGATGCAAACGCACCACAAAAATTCGTTCAAGGTCTTCTGTTGGATACTCGTGATCGACAACGCGGTCAACGAGGCGCCTATTTCATTGAAACCCAATTAACGCTAGCGCCCGGTGAAAAAGCCGAATGGCATCTGGTGTGCGAAGTTAGTTTGGATGTCTCCAAAATTCAATCATTGCGCTCCAGCGTCAAACGGGGTCAGCTCGCTCAACAAATTCGACAGGACATTCTGCAAGGCTCGCAAACACTGCATACGCATTTGGCAAAAACCGATGCACTGCAAGCCAGTGAAGATGAGTTGACCGCAGTACATCATCAAGCCAATGCATTGTTTAATATGATGCGGGGTGGTTTTTTCGAAGACGGTTATCTGCTGGATAAACACGATATTCAAAAGTTTGTTGTGACTCGTCAACGTGCCTTGGGCAAAAACAGTTGGTGGCAAACCTTACCGGAATCTTTGTCCGTCCTGGAGCTGGAATCCAAAATCGCGTCCTGCGAGTCGGTTGATTTGCGACGATTAGTGCGTGAGTACCTGCCGATCAGCTTCAGTCGTCGTCATGGAGATCCGAGTCGCCCTTGGAATAAATTCTCTATAAACCTGAAGAACAACGCAGGTGAATCCATTAAAGATTATCAGGGTAACTGGCGGGATATCTTCCAGAACTGGGAGCCACTCGCCTACAGCTATCCGAAGTTTTTACCGGCGATGATCAGTGCGTTTTTAAACGCGACCACCGCCGATGGTTATAACCCATATCGAGTCACCCGAGACGGGATCGAGTGGGAAGAGCCAGAACCAGACAACGCTTGGTCAAACATCGGTTACTGGAGTGACCATCAGATTATCTACCTGTCAAAGCTGCTGGAGCTGCAGGCGGAAATGAATCCAGAGTGGTTAGCCAGTGCGTTTGCAGAACCACGTTACAGTTTCGCCAACGTGCCTTACCGGATTAAGCCGTTCGCAGAGCTGCAGAATGACCCTTATGACAGCATCAACTTCGATTATGACCTGAATGGCCGAATTGAGGCACGGGTAAAAGAAATCGGCACCGACGGTAAGTTACTGGCCGATGCTGAGGGTCAGGTCATTCATACCAACCTCATCGAAAAATTGCTGACACTTTGGTTGGCCAAACTCAGTAATTTTGTGCCCGATGGGGGCTTGTGGATGAACACCCAGCGCCCAGAATGGAACGACGCTAACAATGCGCTGGTTGGTTGGGGTCTATCGGTTGTAACCGTGGGTTACCTGCATCGTCATCTGAATTTTATGCGACAGGCGCTGAGTTCGTTATCGGGACAAGTGTCCTTGAGCGCAGAAGTGCATCAATGGTTTAACCAGGTCCAATCTGCCTTTAAAGGGTTGCAGTGTTCAGACGCGTCGCAGCGGTTCCAGATTATTGAAACGCTCGCGACCGACGCAGATCACTACCGCGCGCAATTGTATCAACGTGGTTTGACGGCAGCGACGAAGTCCGTTTCGGTCGAGGAGATCATTGCCTTTATTGACGCTGTGTTACCCGCGATAGCCTCAACCTTGAAAGCGAATCGACGTGGCGATGGTCTGTATCACGGATACAATTTGCTGCACATCGAAAACAAAGAAGCAACGGTGCAGTATTTGCCGTTGATGCTTGAGGGTCAGGTTGCCATTCTGTCGTCGAAGTTCCTGTCTGGTTCCGAAGCGTTGAACGTTTTGCAAGCACTTCGCCATAGTGATCTCTACCGGGAAGATCAACATACTTATTTGTTGTACCCGAACAAAGTACTGCCGAAATTCATCGAAAAAAACCAGATTGAATCGACATGGTTAGAAGACGTCTTGCAGTTTAAAGCGAAGTTACTGGCGGAACGAATTCTATTCCAAAGTGCCGACGGCCACTTCCACTTCGACGTTAAGCTGCGCAACGCCAAAGATTTAAAAGCTCGTTTAACCGATGTCTCACTGTCCGACACTGAAACACAGGCGGTTCTGGCATTGTTCGAACGTACCTTTAATCACAAATCCTTTACTGGTCGCTCTGGTTCGTTTTTCGCTTACGAAGGCTTGGGTAGTACCTATTGGCACATGGTGTCCAAGTTGCTGTTAGCCGCTCAGGAAAACTGGTTCCTGGCGCGTGAAGAAAACCCGGCCGACGCTGCAGCATTGGAAGCCTGCTACTACGATATCCGCGCGGGCATTGGTTTTAATAAAACACCTTCCCAATACGGAGCGTTCCCGACTGACCCCTACAGTCATACACCGGAAACGGGTATTGCACGTCAGCCTGGGATGACAGGGCAAGTGAAAGAAGAGCTAATCACCCGGTTTGGAGAGTTAGGGTTGGTCTGGCATCAGGGTGGCTTGCGAGTGCAACCGGGTCTGTTGAGAGCAGAGGAATTCCTGACCGAGGCTCGACAATTCAGCTACCTCCAAGTTGATGGTATCTGGCATAGCCTGGCGCTTCCGGCGAAGTCCGTTGCCTTCACGCTGGCGCAAGTACCGTTTGTTTACCGAGCGGTCGAGCCCAATCAACCACTCAAGGTTCGGCTTCAATTGGACAGCGGCGAAGTCATTGATTGTACTGCGGGTGTTATTGACAGTATTTGGGTTGAAAAACTGGCTCAACGCAACGGTGAAATACGGCAGGTAGATGTCGACTTTCCAATTGACAAGGCGGTTACAGGTGCGTAACACTTTACGTTTGAAACCGCTTTCATCATAGGAACCATTGCCACATGCCAACCATCAAAGAAGTTTCCGCCCTGGCTGGTGTTTCATTGGCAACGGTTTCTCGTGTGATGAACGGCAGTGACCGGGTTAAAGAAGAGACCAAAGCCCGGGTACGCCGGGCGATGGAAGAATTGGGCTATACGCCCAATTCGGCCGCTCAATCGCTTGCTTCTAACCGTTCTAATACCTTGGGCATGGTGGTGTCCTGGCTGGATGGTCCTTTTTACGGACCCGTCATGTCAGGTGTTGAAGAAGAGCTGCGCCGCTATAACAAGCACGTCATCATTGCCAGTGGTCACGGTGACGCAGAGCAGGAGCGGGACGCAGTCAATTACCTCAAAGCTCGCCAGGTCGATGGTTTGATCCTGTTAACTGAGTGCCTGGACCAGGACTACCTCAACAAATTGAGCGATGAACTCCCGATTTATCTGATTAACCAACATTACGATGGGCTCGACAAGCGCAATATGTTCCTCGATAACGAAGGTGGAGGATATGCCGCCACCAAGTACCTTATTGAGCAGGGCCATACCAAAATTGTCTGTGCCGCGGGGCAAGCGCACAAACAGGATGCCCGCGAACGCGTCATGGGGTACCGAAGGGCGATGGAAGAGCACGGTATACCCTACACCGAGGATTATATTGAACACACGGTTTTCGACCTGCCCGGCGGATTGGCCGCGATGCATCTGTTTGAGCAAAAGGGTATTGAGTTTACGGCTGTCACCGCAGGCAGTGATGAAATGGCCATCGGTGTATTGGAATGGGCCAAGCAGCATCATTTAACCGTCCCAGATGACATATCTGTGATCGGTTTCGATAATCAGTTAGTGGCTAATTACGTCAGCCCTCGCCTGACTACCATGGATTTTCCGGCATACGACATGGCAAAAGCCTGCGCGCGAATGGCTGTGCACGAGATCTACCACAAAAAAGAACCGAATGGCTTCGAGTTCAAACCCACATTGGTGGTTCGTAACTCTGTCGCGCCGCCTAAAGCCTAACTAAGATGAGTCGCTGTCCGGCGGCCAGTCACTCTTGTTCATTAAAGGCTTTGCCTTGTTAATGTATTCTTCAATTCCATCTTTCCCTTATCTTCAAAAAATTCTGCTTAGAAGTTGACTCTGCCCTAAGGTCAGACATTAGTGTCCTGAGTCAGAGGTTCGAATGAATTCAGCGTGCTATTCAAGTTCTATAGCTAGGCGTGTTTCGCAGTCAATGGTTATTCCATTAACAAGAAACAGAACGACGCTAGAGGGCGTGAATATCGCGCCCGAAGGGGGCGAATGGAAAACTCGATTACGGCGTTGCTCTTCTTGAAAAGATCTAGGGCAGCACTGAATAATTGCTATCTACCTCAGCGGGTGAAGAAATGCGCAAAATTCGAGGCAAGTTCTGCAGGCAATATTCATTATCTTGGCAAAGGACTTAACAACGAAATTTGCCATTTCAGCCCCGCCCTTCGGGTCATTCAGATCGGTGACTGAGCTTTGTTGTGTGTTTTGAAAAGGACTCGCCATTCCCTGCAACACACGCCTCGCTCATCCTCCGATCTGATAGGACTGAGGTGATTTGAATTAATCAGAGCTGCCCTAGAATTCTCTACGAAGAGCGCTTTGTACTAGCGCTTCCCATTGGCTCTGAAACGATACGAACTTCCGACTCAGGACACTTGTGTTCAATAACTCGACATTAAGAGGATGCCGTTCATGCGGAAATACAGTATTGGTGATGTAGCGAGAATCGCCGGCGTCAGCATAAAAACCCTACATCACTACGATAGGATTGAATTGTTGGTACCCACAAACCGTTCTGCAGCGGGTTATCGATTCTATAACGATGCCGATCTGGATCGCCTGCACAGCATTCTTTTATATCGAGCATTGGGTTTTTCATTGCGCCATATCGGTCAACTGTTGGCGTCTGACCCCAAAAACAAAATGTCCTTATTGCGGGCGCAGAAAACTCAAGTGGAACAGCATATTGAGCGCCTCACGGCGGTGCGCTTGCAACTGGAACAATCGCTTGAAGAAGAGGAACAGATAATGAGCCACAACAAATTTGAAGCTTTGAACGGCTTTGATCCCGACCAGTATGAAGACGAGGTTCAGTCTCGTTGGGGTGATACCGAAGCGTACAGAATATCCGCCAAACGGACGAAACAGTATACTAAAGAAGATTGGTCGCGTTTTGCTCAGCAACAGCAGGGCACTAATGAGCAAATGATCGCGGTGATGGAGGCCGGGCTTGACGCGAATAGCCCAGAAGCGATCGCCGCGGCCGAAAAAATGCGCCTGTTGATTGATACTTGGTTTTACCCCTGTTCTCATGAAATGCACGCACAACTTGGCCTGATGTACGTGCAGGACGAACGGTTTCGGCAAAATTATGAACAGCAGCGCACTGGATTGGCGGAGTTTATCCAACGGGCTACTCAAGCAAATGCTGATCAGTATTAAGGCGACTTAAGCCTGATCCCGCTCGGCTCGATTGCTTTGTTTGTCGAGCCGAGCAAGAACATGTTTAAACGGCTAAGTATGTGAATTGATTAACAGTTTGCAAAAATATTGCTCTATTTCAGATCAATAATTTGATCTCCCTCGCAAAAATGAAAATTCATCCCGCACACCTCAAGTCCGTTGTGACACAATGGCGCGCGATCGAAAATGGACTTAATTTCTTAGGATCAACTCATGAAAATCACACAATGGATTGTGTTAAGTATCGTCACGCTTACCTCAAATGCTTTCTGTATCGAATGGGATGCAAAACAACTTGAATTGGGCGCAGGTGTTGGTTTCGGCGCCGTGAAGCAAGAAAACTACAACGCCGGGCCCGTATTTTCGCTTTCAGCAGGGGGCAACGTTCCGCTCCTGGTTGAACAACATCTTCGCATGACCGGCCTGCTGTCTATCACGTATGCACCCATCTATGCGCAAGTTACCGATGATATAGGTGGCAACTTTACCTCGTTTAATAGTCAACTTCTGGTAGAACATGACCTTGCAATGGGCAGTAAAAAAGCCTGGTTCGGTCTAGGGTTACAAGCGTCGGCCGCCACCAATTTTGCCCAATTTCGGCTGCTGGATAGCGGTTACGAAACCACTCAAGATACCCTGCATTTTTCTGCCGGGCTGCTCAGCCGATTGGAAATACCGATCACATCCGTGTATTCAGCTGCGTTGCAAGCCGCCTATTCGCCGATGACCGCCGCACAAAATGGTATTTCGATCGGTCTGTTAATGCACTTCTGAACCCATAATTTATTTTATCCAAGGAGATTAGGATGAAACATTACCTGCTCGTCGGTGCTATGGCCGTTGCCCTGGCCGGATGCGTACAACCCCCAGAAGCCAGAAATTCTGCACCAACACTGAAGTTGGCTGCTGACATTACGAAAACATACCCTGGCAGTAATTTCCGCATTTCGGTTGACGAAGTTTCAGATGCTGAAGACAACGATACTGTGTCAATCAGCTGGGCTGCCTCTATCGACGGCGTATCCGTCGTGGAATCAACCAATGACTTTGGGGAGTTTTCAATCGACTTATCCGTCGCGCCAAACCAGACATTTAAGGTAACCGCAACCGCAGACGATGGTAAAGGCGGTAAAACGACGCAATCTGTTGATCTAAGTGTTGTGCCGGAGCCGTTTGTTATTTTGGATGCTGAAACAACGGTATTCAATTCTTCGGAATCTCATCCGATTTACCTGACAGGGGTATACAGTGCTAAAGCTGTCAACCTGAAAAGTGCGGATACGTTGGACAGCGACAATTACATCATTGATGTTTCGCCTAATGGGCAGTTCGTTTTTTACACGCAATTGATGGCGAATGCAGACTGGGTTGCTCGACTGTATGACGCGGCGACGAACTTGAATCACACCGTTAACATGAGTTTTACAGATATCGATGAATTGGCCGTTGAAACCTTTTGGTCTAATGATAGCAACTACCTTGCCATCAAAATGCCAAACGAATTGGATTCGGACAATGACGCGTTGTTGTGGTTTAGCACGAAAAATCTTACGTCCCTGACTGCAATAGAACCAAGTGTTGCTACTCTGAACTTCGAAACCCTGGTCTGGAGTGACAACGATGTCGACGCAGGAGAGCCGCCATACGCTGCCATAGGCAAAAAAGAAGTATCACGTGATGCGACAACAACACTAGGATCCATGAAAGTGTTTGACCCTGCCAGCGAAACACCCTTAACGGAGTTGCTGGTCGGAACAGGCGCAGATCCGTTGACATTAGTCACCGGAGCAAGCACACAGTGGACCAACAACCAGATGTTCTTCATAGGTTCAACGACCCAAGCGTTAACGGGACACATTACTAATTTGTATCGTTGGAAGCCAAGCACTGGACTGACAGAGAAAGTCAATGGCGCATCCACAAACGTCACCAAATTTACCGCTTATAAGGCGACCCAAATTGTTTATACCGCCAAGAATAGTGGCACAGCCGCTTTGTATTACTTTAACGGAGTAGAGGAAAGTGTGGTAACCAGTGGATCTTCGTCCAGTGCTACGTCGCTGGACTACGACTGGTCACCTAATGGGCGCTTGTTGGGAATACATGTCAGTACCTTCTTTTCGTCATGGGAGCCTCGCAATGGTGCCGTCGTGCATCTGCCAGTGACCAATGCCACAAACATTATTGTTTGGAATTGGGACAAAGATTACGGTTCGGTATCACTGCTGAACCCAACGGTAGCGAACGTTGAAAATACCTTGTACACAGCCACAACCACAGATCCAGACAGCGCCATTGTCGCCGCTGCTAATCTGAAAAGAATGTCCACCGCAGGCACAAATGTACCTGCCAGCATTTTCAACACGCTACAGCGTTCACCGGATGGTACCTGGCAATTGTTTTGGGCGTTGAAGACAGATGCGTCAGATGAGCATATCGACTTGTGGGCTTACAACACGGTCACCCAGGAAACTGCAAACCTCAGTCGACTGAAGGAAATGTATGAAGCGCCTGTCAGTGAAGGTATCTTCACCACCAAAGCAGGTTTCAACGACAGTGATGACTTGAAATGGGTGAATACCGATATCGTTTGGTTGAACAACAGTGAGTTGTTGTTCAAAGTCATGAGTATCGATGATGCCGCCGTAACCACACCTGAAATAGTCGACGTAAGAATGGTTTCGCTTGATACCCTGGCGATGCCGCGTTCGATTATTTTGAATCCAGAAACCAAAACAGAACTTACTCGAGTCGTAAGTCAGTAGTAACTTCCGGGGCAGAGCTCTTCTGCCCCTTTTTTTCGGGTTAATCTTTGCTGTTGGCTGGTCTGAAAAAAACAGCAGGCATAGTCGAAACAGTTCGTTTATTGATCTCTATTCATCCAAATTCCGAACAAACCGGAATGACTTTATTGCCGCCTTTGCCTTGTATAACGCTGCTGGTCTGCCGCGTTCCTGACGGACTTTGCCCGTATCGATAAACATGTCTGACGATTCGAACCGTCGAATGAAACTTTTTCGTTGGATCGGTTTCCCAATCAGGGTTTCATGCGCTTTCCGCAGGTCGGTAATGGTAAAAGGCTGTGTCAAACCAAACACTGGCACGAATGAATAGAGCGCTTTTTGGTGTTGTCGTTCCAACGCTAATCGGATGATGGCTGTATGGTCAAAGGCCAGCTTCATACGCAGTGCCTCATCTACTGAAAACCAGGCTGCATCGTCAACAGAATCAACAAAGTGTTCGCACTTTGCGTGGGGGATGAGCGCTGTGTACGCTGTGGAAACTGACCAACCTCTTGGGTCTCGTTTTCCAGACCCAAGTGTCGCCAACTGCTCCAAGTAACTGGCGTCTATCCCTGTTTTTTCTCGAATATTGCGCGAGGCGGCGTGTTCCAGTGACGGGTCTTGCGTTTGGTCGACAAAGCCCCCCGGTAAGGCCCAATGTCCTTTGTAAGGGTGGTTATTGCGCTTTACCAGTAACACAGACAACTCGTCTTTTATAAACGAAAACAACACGGTATCGACAGTGACCAGCACGACCGGATAGTCCTTTGGCTGGTATTCGTTAAGATATTGTTTTTCGTTCACTGCTTTTCCTCTGAAAGTGGCCGGCGAGCCGGCCTTTCCTTACTACAATTGTTGAGCAATACGATCTCGTATTTCAGCCAATGTCGTGGTCTTTACCAGTTTCCCATCTTCAAATACAACCTCAAGCAGGCCTTCCGCCTCTTCCTGTGGGCTGACGTTGTCCAATACCCTCAACGTACCATCTTGCCGGATCACTTTAAGTAACCCTTTAGCCGACTTTTTGCCTTGATCGGTCTTCGGGTCTTTGAAAATAGCCACGCGCTCACCGTCTTTAACAACACTTGTCGCTTTCACCGCGGATCCGTGTGTGTCTCGTGTGACATATTGGTAGCTATACGAGCCTATTCCTAACACGACCTTCGACGCAAATCCTTTGTCCATCAGGCGCTGTAATATTTCTCGTTGACGTTTCAAGGTAATGGCGTCGCCATAAATAGCACCAATGTGCTCATCCAGTAACTTGTATCCCTTGTCTGTGGTGGTACCACCGAAAATATCCCAGAGACATTCAATTAAGCCTTTTACTTCACAGGGTTGCAGCGGGTTGCCGGTTTTAACATCGTAGTAAGTGCCTTGGATCTCTACCGCTTCAAAGCCTTCTTTGTCTGCAATTTCGCAAGCGTCGCTAGCACAGCTGAAGTCTTGCAGAGCTATTGAACGATAACCCGTTAAAATCTTTACCGGATCACCGGAGTCTGGACGGATAACCAACGTGCCATCCCGGTTCATAATCTCGTCTTTCAATTGTGGCAAGTATTCTGTGACCAATGTCCAGAAGTCCCAGGTATCAGAAACGACGCTTAAGATGCCCTTTGGTGATTGTTCGGTCATTAAATATCGGAAAAACGCAATTTCACCTTCCAGCAACCAAGAACATGTTACGGAGTGTTCCGTGGCATCCACCGAACATCCCACCAACTCGTTATCGACATTCGCACCGTAATATTTTTCGGCAAACAGAACCGCCGGGATTGTATCCGTACCGACCAGCCCACTGGCCAGGTGGCCGAACCCGCTGATCGCCGCTGCGTGTTTACCAAACATGCCACGGAAGCTGAAGTCGTGACCCTGGAAAGGGACAAAGTCGGCAGGCAGGCCCGTTTTTTCGGCAAACTCCCGGAAGACCTTTAAGTAGGCCACAGATGTCGTCGCGCTGGTTTGAATCGGCCAGTTTTCACAGCTTAAAACCGTTTCAATCATGTTCGTCAACCATTCAAAGCCAGGCTGAGTATTGACGACAGTTAGTGGCGGTACCTGGTACGGGACCAGTGTTCCTTCCGGTAAAGCTTTGATGCGCAGCGGCAGGTAGCCCAGATCATGTAACTTCTCCAGGTAACCCACATCAACGGGGTAGCCCAACATAGCACTCAAAATTCGTTTGTGTTGTGCAACGGCAACGGCCTTTGGCGCTTCGAAAAACGTCGCCCACTCTTCCTGAAGGTAGCTCATCATAAAATACTGAAGACCCACGAAAACGACGTTTTCGTTGCCTTCTATGTTGCTGTTTTTTCCAGAGCGGGATGTAAAATTGGCATAAACTTCACTGACGTCCGGGTGGTAGGCGCGCGCGTGAAATTCCTTATAAACATCTTTTTGCATAGTCGGTGCAATAATCATCGTTTTCTCCTTAAACGTTAATGACGACGAGTTTTGTGGTCGCCGTAGATTGCGTGAATCGTTCCGTACAATTGAACGAGTCGGTTGTATAGATGGTCTCAATCAGGTCCTCAAAAACATCCAGACCTTTAGAGAATATTCCGTGTGTAACATACAGGGATATGGTGGACGCGCCCTGGTGTTTGAGTACCTTGGCCAGTTCGATAAACGTTCGACCGCCGTCGCAAATGTCGTCGACAATCAAAACATCCTTACCAGAAATATCTCCATTTACCGATGTTGAGAGAATCGCTCCTGTAGCGACATCGCGAACCTTTTCCGCCTGAACCGGCGGCACTGCGGCGTTAAAGTGTTTGGCCACATTGATGGTCTTCTTGGCAGCACCCGCGTCTGGCGCTACGAGAGTCACGGCGCCGGTGGTGATAGCCTCACTCAGCTTCGGCGCATGTTCAATAATATGGGTTTGGGGCAAATTACGGACTCGATCGATTAACGCCGGTGTAACATCGCTGTGAGCATCCCAAATCGTAACGGTGGTAAATCCCATGTTGTTAATAAGATCGGCCATCACTTTCGCCGCAAGTGCCTCGCCTTCAACACAGACGCGATCTTGTCGGGCATAAGGGAAATAGGGAATGACCAAATGATAATCCGGTTTATCGCCATAAAGCCGTTTGGCAGCATCGACTGCCATAAAGAGCTGCATAATAGCCGCTGAAGAGGTCAAGTTGGTTTGAATGGTAATGGACGTGATGTCGTCAGTCGCGATGTCGGTTAGTCTGACATGCTCTTCCCCGCCGGAGAAGGTGAATGTATTAAATTCTACCGTGTGACACTGCTTGTCCCTGGTCTGCTTGGTGATGTTCATTTCTCAATCCTTTAGTGACTTTAGGACACTATAGTGGGTGTTTTCTGAAAGTAAATATTTAATTGTGTCTTTGTGACTCAATTATCAAAAATAACCTGTCTCGAACTAGACGAATGGTGCCGCGCATGACTGTTGCATTTATCTTAATAGTGGATAGTGAACGCGGATGATAGCTTGGCATGCTACGCTTCTTCTATTTTGTGAGCTGGTTAAAGGCATTGTTAGCGTATTCTTGTTATCGTTTATTGTTAGTTTCTTATTCATTGGCATGAGAATAGGAAAGCTTTATGTTGCGGAACCCCGTCAGTACATCGAAAGGGTGAGTGCCCGCAGGTTATAAGGATGTTTTCAAAAGGAAATGAGATGCGAACGCTATCGTATGCGCTGTTCAGCGCCTGTTTGTTCATGTTGGTTGCGTGTGGTGATGACACCCCAGGCTCGGAAAGTGGGAATAATAACACCAATAACAACCAAGTAGGGTCGGGTTCGCTTTCAAATTTGACCGAACAAACGTTCAAATTTGGGCGTAGTCGGGTCAATGGTGAAATTGATGACGAGCTGTATGTCATCGCCACGGGCGAAGGCACTGGAGAAGTCAGTTATACGTCATCGGACACCGCTATTGCAGAAATAGACAACGCTGGCCTGTTAACGTTAAAAACGGCCGGTGAGATTGTTATTACAGCAACAATAGCGAGCGACAGTCGTTACCACGCCGCAAATGCGACACTTCCGGTGACCGTCAATCGAAAGAAAACAACCATCTCGTTTGCAGTCGAATCTGTCGACGTCGATGTGTTTGAGACGACTAGTTCTATACCCGAAGTCAGCCGAGACGGCGCGTATTACTTCCATAGCAGCAATTCAGAAGTTGCTACAGTCGATACCACCGGGGTAGTCACCGCGATCGGGTTTGGCACAACAGAAATCACAGCAAGAATACCACCCAACAATAATTACGAATCAGCAACTGCAAGCTATACCGTTAGCGTATCTCGCATTGACCAAGAGATTGAGTTCGAACCGATGTCAGCGCCAGTTCACGTATATGCAGGGCGCTCCACAGACGTAGTTGCCAGCGCACTTGGCAACGTACCGGTGCGTTACCGCACTCTGAATGAGAATATCGTTCGGGTTGATGATAGCGGTAAGATCACCGCCATTGCTGCAGGATCTGGTGTAATTCAGGCATATACTGAAGTGACGGACCAGTACAATGACGCCTCATTAAACTTACCGGTCGTCGTTGAAGATGTATTGCTGTCGGTGCAACCTTCGACGAACGCATTGGCCTTTTCCTGGTCAACGGTGTCGATGTTTAATCGCTACCGCGTATTCAAGCGATCAAACGATATAGAAGGCTTTAACGAAGTATTTCAGGCTGGCAGCGGCGATACGTACCACGCACCGGTCGACCCACTTCAGGATAAAGCAGCTTCTTTCTATTTTGAGGCTTGCAATAGCAGCTATTGTTATACAAGTGATCTTACGGCCGTCAGTGCACAGGGAGTATATGAAAAAATTGTGGGGTTTATGAAACCCGACTTGCCCGCAACGGACAACAAGTTCGGGCAGTCTGTAGACATATCGGAGGACGGTACGCGGCTTATACTAGGTTCTCCAAATGAAAATGAGCGGCGGGGTGCCGTGTATTTGTATGAATTACAGGACAATGAGTGGGTGCTTCATCGAAAGATTACCAGGACTGACTTTCCTGACCGAGAGCCAGGAGATTTACTGGGTTACGGTGTGTCAATAAGCGGAAACGGAGAGCACATTGCTTTCTCTGCGCCGGGTAATGATATAACGATGGAAGAATATGTTGAACGAGAGTGTCGTCAGATAAGTTGTCCTTTCCCGGATTTTCCATTAGAGAACTATGGATCTATATTTTACACAAAGTGGGCTGAACCTGAACGCTTTGGGCGAGTATATAACGATATGGGGCCTTTAGGTTACATGCCTAAATTGGACCGGAACGGAACTGTGCTTTTATATGACTTAAGGCAACAGGGCGTAAACGAGAAAAATGAAAGTTCTATGTTGACCAGGCCTTTGCACTATTGTTGCGATGACTATTACGTAGATAGTGGCTTAGCGGTTCAAAATGCAATTTTCGATATCAGCGCCGATGGCCAGATCGTTATTACAGCCGATAACCGCGATCGGAACTCAGTGGTCAAACTTAACAAAAAAGGTAGTTGGATTGGCGCTGATTACTCTGAATCACCGGTGTATCGATATATCGTGCCGCTAGGTACGGTTAATGCTGTCTCGATATCAGAGTCTGGAAAAAGGTTTGTTCTTGTCTTGGATACCAAGAAATTTATGGTCTTCGATTTAGTGTCGATTCTTGAAGATATGGATCGAGAGACTTGGAACTTCGAGTTAACGGATATGGGCGATCTAATCGATTTTGACGTTGCAAACGCGACCCTATCGGACGAAGGTACTCGGATAGTGGTGTCAGGAACCGATCAGATTGTTCGTTTGCTGGTTGAAGATGAAAGTGGCTGGACTATTCAAGAAGGCATTGAGTCACCGAATTTGGATAGTGACGACTGCTTTGGGTGTGTTTTGGCGAAGCCAAATAACGGTGACGTGTTTGTTATCGGCGCTCCCGGGGAAGACAGTGCCACCAAAGAAGACCTTTTTGATAATAGCATTTCGAATAACGGCGCGGTTTATTTGTATTAACTTGACATGCTCAGTATATGGCTGGTTTCTACCGGCCATGCGCTGGCGAATACTTTCCAATATTGCTGCAACCGCATTGCGCAGATGACCTAGTTTCATGTTGTGTATTTGCGTTTCTGGAAATGAAAACATGTGTCATCGCAGGCCCAGGCCGCAGCGCTGGGTAATACAGTCGGTCCTATTCAGGTAGGAAACGCTGTCTTATCTGATTTTTTAGTAGCCGATTAACAGACAACTTAACTGCGCAGATATTACCAACCAGGGTTACATATCCATATCAGGAAGGTAATCCTCGACGTTTTCCAAGTCATAAAGTGTATCGGTTGGGCGACTGCATCCGTTAAGATGAAAAATGGTTGGCGAATACAACGCGTACACATATGCAAAGCGTAATAGAAATACGCAGCCCGTATTGTTTGCGATTGCTAATGGCGACGTTTGCAAGGTTGCCAAAATATGCCTTGGTTTTGGCGGGTAGCTTCGGATCCAATACAAATAAGTGCTTTAAAATAATCATTGGTTACAGGATAAACCGCTTTTCTGACATGAGTTGTGGATAGAATGGATACTTTTAATAAGACAGCGTCAGACAGTCTTCTGATTTATGGATGTTTGATTGTATTCTTTCTGCTCTACCTATCTTTCACTTGGTGGTTTTTTGGCAAGAATCAGGATATATCGAAGTCAAAGGGTGATCAGCGGGATATTGACGGATGGTCGCCGGTCGAATGGGGCTACTTATTAGCAAGGGGTGATTACGAAAGAACCCTTAAGGCGTTGTTTCTCAATTTGGCAGCGAAAGGTGCGCTACGGATTCGTTCCAAGCATGTGTTTGAATTTGAAAGGCAGCCACATGACAATGCAGGACTCAAAGATTATGAGCGTGATTTTATGGCGGACCTTTTCAGTCATAACGAGCGCGTAAGCATTGGAAAAATGTACAATGAAAAATTTAAAGTGATAACTGATAAGGTTGTAAACCAGATCGGTGCGCAAATAGATTTAAAGTCCTATTATAAAAGCAACACTTTGCTGAAGGTACTTCTGGTTCCAATATCACTTGCTGTAATCATATCCGCCACTGCCTTCCTGGAAGCAGGTTCTAACTTGCCACTGCTTATCATGTTGAGTCTTTTTGCGTATGTTCCCTTTCTTATAGCGAGTTTGTTTTACTCAAACCACCCCGTTGCTTCTGTTTTAATTCTTGGTGGTATTCTTCTATTGCTGCCCTTAATAGCTGAGTCCGCTGGGATGCTCGACGCTTTGCTCGCGGTAGTGCTGCTTGGAGTTGTGTCATTTTTTTATGTTGTAAACATGACCAGGTTAACACTTAAAGGTCAACGCTTTACAAAGTGCATGTCTATTAAAAAACAACAACTCGTATCAAGCCCATTGCCGGAATCAGCAAACCCTTGGCAAGTTTCGAAAGCCATGCAACTTGCCTATCTCTTCAATGTTCTAGTCGATTGGAAAACAATAAATCATTCGCTCGCACTCGCTGAAACAGTGGATGTAGGGATTGATAACCCTATGCATTTTCAGGCGAGATTTGTGAGCCTAGTTAGAAATGCTAGAACGAAACCTGAAAATGTCTTGAGCGGCTCGGTGAGTGACTAACTACCGCACTTACATTCAAGGATGACCCACTGATGAAAACTGCATTTTTTATTCACATCGCACTCGCCGCCATTTTTTTTGTGTCCGGTTGTCAGGGCAACGCTCCCGAAGCGCCCTTGACCGAGCGGGAGATAGCCGAAAAAGCGGCATTAGGTGATGAAACCGAGCTGATGTTAATTGCCGAGGTGCATAAAATCTTAGATGCGCCCGCGCCCTCCAAAACTGAAAAACAAGCCATTGCGCAGCGGGCGCTCGACAACATGGTACGCATTGACGGCGGTGAGTTCATCATGGGGGTCAGCCCGGAACGTCTGGGGGGCGACTGGGAAGGTTGGAAACCGGTAGATGGCAAACGACAAACTGCAAGTATCCGCGATACCGCATTCCATGAGCATTTGGTGCGCTTGGACACCTATTACATCAGCAAATACGAAACAACCTATGAGGATTTTGATGCGTTCAAGCGGGATACCGGGCGAGATTTTAGGTTTGCTAATCCAGAAATGAATGCTCGTTATAAGAGTTATACGAATTCACTTCACAAATGCTGTCGAGCACCTCGCAAGCCCGCCGCAGCAGACTGGTATGAAGCGGATGCTTATTGCAAATGGCTTGGTGACATCAGCGGCCAACCGGTGTCGTTGTTAACCGAAGCGCAGTGGGAGTATGCCGCTCGGGAGCGTGGGAAGTGGTTGATGTTTGCAACGAAGTGGGGAGGGGTTGGAAGACTGACTAATCGTACAAGCAAGGCGACGACGGAAGTTGATGCACTCAGTCACAGCATGAATGATCTCGGACTTTATTTTATGAGTGGCAACCTTAGCGAGTGGGTGCTGGACTGGTATGCCCCCGACTATTATCAGCATTCACCGGTGGATAACCCGGTGAACGATAACAGCCCCGCCACGGTCACCATTGGGGTGCGAGGGCAGGATAAAGGGTATGCCAAGGTTCACCGGGGGGGGGGATCAGTTTTTAGACTCTTCCATGGGGGATGAGCGCAATGTATTCAACCGTTTTTACCGAGAACCAGAACACTATTCTTTCGGTTCAGTCGGAATACGCTGCGGAGTAAATACGGATCAGGTGCTGTAGCGCCTGATCCACTGTTTGTTATCGGTTTTGCGCGTATTGGCAATAACGATGCAGATAATCGTTGGGTTGAAGCAGGCCGTGTTGTTGCGCCTTTTTCGGCAAGTGTTGTGTTCGCCAGATATCGAATAACACCTCTTGATGACCATCGAAAACATCGTACAGAGTTTGTTTTTGTTTTTGTTTTTGTTTTTGTTTTTGTTTTTGTTTTTGTTTTTGTTTTTGTTTTTGGTGTTGGGCGTTGGGCGTTGGGCGTTGATGGGCTTTTGTTGTTCGTAGGTGGCTAAGGCTTGGTCGTTGCCGGTAACGAGGTTTTTTCTTTCCAAGGGGAGATCCCCTTGAACCCCCTTCTGTCGCCCGCTTTGGTGTTCTGCCATGCCCGACACTTGCTTCGAACGGTCGCTTGAGCGTGCATCCCTGCACGCGTGGCGCTTACAAGGGCATCCATGCCCTTGCATCCGTTGCGATGTGTCGGTCAGGTCAGCCAAAGCGGATGCGACGGAACGGTTATTTACACCTGTGCGGTTGATAAGAGATTGGGTGATCAGTTTTAGTGATTAGACATTCGGTAATTGATTCTGTTTTTTCGTTTTACAAACAACCATGTGAAGCCATACTGAATTATGAACATGGTCGTATTGGAAGAAAATTCTGAGACATTCCTCAACTGTTTGTAACGAAAATCGTTTATACTTAGCGCCTTTATTTGTTCCAGTTGCACTTGCATTCAAGGATGATCCGCTGATGAAAACTGCACTTTTTATTCACATCGCACTCACCGCCATTTTTTTTGTATCAGGTTGTCAGGGCAACGCTCCCGAAGCGCCCTTGACCGAGCGGGAGATAGCCGAAAAAGCAGCATTAGGTGACGAAACCAAACTGATGTTAATTGCCGAGGCGCATAAAATCTTAGATGCGCCCGCGCCTACAGATGCTGAAAAACAAGCCATTGCGCAGCGGGCGCTCGACAACATGGTACGCATTGACGGCGGTGAGTTCATCATGGGGGTTAGCCCGGAACGTCTGGGGGGCGACTGGGAAGGCTGGAAACCGGTGGAAGGAAAACGACAAACTGCAAGTATCCGTGATACCGCTTTCCATGAGCATTTGGTGCGCTTGGACACCTATTACATCAGCAAATACGAAACAACCTATGAGGATTTTGATGCGTTCAAGCGGGATACCGGACGAGAGATACGTTTTGGGTATGAGGCATATGGGGTTTACAAAAATCTTCAAGAAAATATTTTGGAATGCTGTCGAGCACCTCGCAAGCCCGCCGCAGCAGACTGGTTCGAGGCGGATGCTTATTGCAAATGGCTTGGTGACATCAGCGGCCAACCGGTGTCGTTGTTAACCGAAGCGCAGTGGGAGTATGCCGCCCGGGAGCGTGGGAAGTGGTTGATGTTTGCAACGAAGTGGGGGGGGGTAGACGCGGATACTAACGGTGCGGGCGACGTCACTGTACAAGTGAATTTACTCAGTGACAGCATGAATGATCTTGGGCTTTATTTTATGAGCGGCAACCTCAGTGAGTGGGTGCTGGACTGGTATGCCCCAGACTATTATCAGCATTCACCGGTGGATAACCCGGTGAACGATAACCGCCCCGCCACGGTCACCATTGGGGTGCGGGGGCAGGAAAAAGGGTACGCCAAGGTTCATCGGGGGGGGGGGCAGTTTTATGATCGTTCGATGGGGCTTTCCGTAAATGTGTTTAACCGTTTCTATCGAGAACCGGAACACTATTCGTTTGGCTCGGTGGGCATTCGCTGTGGGGTAAATACCGATCAAGCGCTGTAGCGCTTGATCGGTCTATGCTTATCGATTTTGCGCGTATTGGCAATAACGATGCAGATAATCGTTGGGTTGAAGCAGACCGTTTTGTTGCGCCTTTTGCGGTAAGTGTTGCGTTCGCCAGATATCAAATAACACCTCTTGATGACCATCAAAAACATCGTACAAAAATTTAGTTTGGCGATCTGCATTAAGGGGCTTTTCTCGTTCATAGTTAGCCAACGCTTGATCATATAGTTCTTGGCTAAATTGGCCTTTTGGATTGTATTTTTCCAGAGTCTGTTTCGGCCTCACCGGCGCACCCACCCCAGTCTGCTGCATCACTTTTTCAAATTCATCCTGGCTTTGCACCCATTGCAAAATACACAAAATTGAGTCTTCAATGTGCTCATAGGCGTCCTGGTCGTTGCGGAACCGCTCGAACGCTTTCGATACGCCACCGAACCAGCCGGTGCCGTCCTGGTCTGAGAATTCTTTGAGCTTTTGGTATTCAACTAACAAAGCCGTGAGTAGTCGTGCTTTAACGTCGGGCGGGGCAATGCGCAAGCCGTGTGGGTTGCGTTTGATGTTGTCGCAGACTTGTTTGACGTCGTCGACTTGTTCAGAATATTTATCCCACCATTTTTCTATTTCGCCTATTGTTTTATCAATTTTTTGCTGGATCGCCTCGCCAATCGCCACGCCTTGCTCAATCAATAATTGACCGGCTTCCAGCCCTTCATTCACGGCGTAGCGCACGCCATCCACACCGTTCATTAAGTATTTGGTCAGCCCGTATTGAATCTGTTGCCACGCTTCCTGCGCTATGTACGGCAAAAAGGAATAGTCGGCCTTGCGCAACTGGTCATACATAAACATGAGCATGTTGTATATGTTTATGGGGGCTACCTGCATGTCTACTGCGACGCCTGCGCCTAAGCCAATGGCTGCAGCAAGTTTGGTTCGCACCAGGATCTGCTGGTCGCCGAGTCGTATTGCAAAATCTACTTCGGCACCAGCCCCAACCCAGCCTTCAACGCCGCCACCGGCTTTGGCCAGTTCCAGAAAACCGTCGTTTTCCACTTCAACCGGTTGGCCGTTTTGCTGGATGACATTGGTGCTGCCGCTTTTGTCTGCTTCTGCGCTGGCCCATTCCAGGGCAATAGAGCCTGTGGCCTCGCCTTTGGCGCCTGCGAATGCGCTTAGGTTGGCGGCGGCACCGGCGTTAGCAAGGTCTTCGGGAATCACAGAGTTAATTTTCCGCGTGGTGGTTTGTCGCCATTTAATGCTGTCACTGGTGCGGGTTTCTTTTTTCTTCTTGCGCACCAGCGCGTTGTTTTCGTCGTCCCAGTAAAGGGTGTCGCTTTGTGTGTTTTTAGTTTCTTGGTTGCGCTCCACAACACCCTGTGTCAGCTGCTGGTCATTCGCTACGGCGTATTCCAGACGTTCTGTCGAATAGGCGCGTTGCTCGCTTTCTCGGGTCAGGCCCCATTGATGGGCGTCGTCATTGAACGTTACCTCACTGCTGCTGTCGATATCGGTTTTATCGGTTCGACGCGCAGCAATGCGCATCGGTTTGGCGTCCTGTTCGTCGGCCGGAGCGGTACGGTGTGTACCGATTAACCGCAGTTGGTTCGATGCATCGATTTTGGCATCCAGATCAATGGCCGCGGCTGCACTGGCGCCCGCCCACCCCTGCAACCTTCCACAGAGGTGTATTCGGCAAAAGCCCAAGTGCGCGAAGTTATCATCGGTGTTATAGGCTTTGTACAGCCAGAATTCGACACGGCGGTTGCGCGCACTGCGCTCCGAGGTTTTTTCATCCGGATTGTTTTCACCCAAAAACATGAGCTTACTGCTGTGGAAACGGCCACGCGTAATGAGCACATCGCCATGTAAACGCATATAGTCGGAAAACATCTGTAATCGTAATGCGCGGGTTTCTTGTAAGGCACTGTAGCGCGATCCGTAGGCATAAAGTTCAAAGTACAGAGCCAAGCCTTTCTGAAAATTCAGGGTGAATTCATTCGCGTGCGTTTTTTCAGGTAGTGCGGTTTTTAAATTCTGGTACAACGCAGTTTGTTCGGCATCCATACGTGTTTGTTTGTCGGCCAGAAGGGTGAGCAGTATTGTTTTCAGAACAGGGATGCCCCACATGCGTGGTTCCAGCTCAGAGTAGAGTCTTTCCCAGAAACCGGCGTCGTTTTCAATATAGGCGAGTACACTGCGGGCGCGTCTTTCACTCAACGACATGTTGTAGCCATCGCTCCCCACCAAGTCGGTATGGCCCACAATCTGCACTTTGTAGTCGGGGTTTTGTTGTAACTGTTTTTCGAGACGTACGAGGCTTTTCAGCATCGCAGGCTTTAAAAACGAGCTGTCAAAATCGAAGTGCACGCGCGGAAAGCTGTTTTCATATGGGAAGTTAGCAGACAACCGCTTTCGTTCTTCGTCTGAACACACTAACGGGGCTGGCGGTAGTTTCTTGAATTCGTCGGCCAGTTTGAGCGTGGGTTTGTTTTGCCACTCGGCAGGAATGGGTGGAATTTCCAGCGCCAGCCCTTGTCTTGATGGGACATAAAAGTTTGCATCTGCCTGGCAACGAACCAGGTCAACCGTGGCTTTAGCGTCGCCCGTGACATAAGCGTGTAATTTACCCGGTTGCGCTTCAAACCCGGCACGACCAGCGGCGTTGGCCATGTAACGCAGAAATACAGTGCTTATGTTGGCTTCATAGGCAAAAAAAGCCGTTTGCCCTTCGGTTGAACCGGAAAGCGCGTTTTCAAGGTTCTTAAACCATTGATCGAGCGGTGCATACATTTCTGTCAGCGAGCCGCTGCATTGGACATTGAAGCGTGCTTCATTTTTCAGTGCGAAGCTGTTTATGGCGCTCATGAAAAGCGCCTTAATGTCGGAGGCGGATTTAGGTACGCGGACTTCAATAAGTCGGTCTGTATTATTGGCGATAATAGTTTGAAGGGTACTTTGCCTGGCAAAGCACAGCTCCTGTTTTTCCAACAGAAGATACTCGGCCAAATCCATCCCGAACGCATCTTTACCGGCACCTGAATCCATTACTCCGATGGTTTTTAGTGCGGTTATGGCATTTTCTTTGAGCGTTTTTACCTGCTCATTTTTGTTGTCTTCATTTTTTAGCGCGTCATCAATGTCCTTTTGTAATTCATTGACGATATTTTTCAGTTCGCGGCTTTCGCGTTCGAGCAGATTTTTCTGTCCTTCAGATAGTGAATACAGTACGGCTGTCTTAGCGGCGCTGTCATCACCCGACGTATTAATGGGGTAGCGATGAATATAAATCCAATGCCCTAGTGTGATAGTAGGGCTGCTGCTGTTCCATTCTACGGTTGTTTTATCCGAACAACTTGCAATGCTCTGCGTCGTCTGTGCAGAGCCAGTTCCTTGTGTTTGCATTAGTCGTCATTCCCTTTAACTTTGGTAATTTCGGCGAATATCGGGCCTAACAACACCGGACCGATATCTGCCCGGTGGTTCTGTAAGTCTGCATATAGCGGTGTCGCCAGGGCGTCATAGACAATGATAGTTCCATGATCGGTGGCTGCGTTATTCGTTGTATAGGTGATGTATCGAGTGAGTTGCAACAGGTTGCTTTCGGTATGGTTGATACCTTCCACGTCGACTTCAAAACGAAATTGTACCGGCGTCAGTGGCAGGGCTTCCTTCGTTTCAAGGAATCGATGCTCGGCAGTTACGTCTTCTTCCGGCCACCAATGAACAGTTTCAATACCTTGTTCGTTAGCAAGGTCATGTACTTTTTCGGCGATGATCGATTCCATATTGTCGACAATCTGGATGATCTTAATCAATGCAGACGCGCCCGGTTCAAAATGCTGATGCGAAAACTCTAAGGTAGCGCACTGTGTGACGTCGACCGTTTGTTGACGCCAGCGTAAACCGGATACGCGTTGTATAGCTTCGTTTTCTGAAATCAGTGCCTCAATCTCGTCTATCTCAACGGGCTCTATTGCGTCGGCACTTTCCGGCGCATTGCTTTCACCCAGTTCGTATTCAACGTTGCCGTCGAACGTGACGCCGCTCTGGCCTTTCAGAGTGATCTGCTTGCCGAACAGTTTGATGTTGCCTTTGCCGTCGATCTTAAACCCGCCGGTGCCGTTGCTGAACAGCAAATCCCCTCTGCCGGTACCGGTGATGGTGATGTCGTTTGGGGC
>NZ_JADPQG010000015.1 GCF_015687175.1 Reinekea sp. G2M2-21
TGAATTAATCAGAGTTGCCCTAGAGCATAATCCTATGATGCAGTTGTCAATTCCTTAGCCTTGGATCTTAAGTACGAGACAATTTCGCCTCGCTCATCACATTCGACTGATCCAGAGTCAACAAAAACCACTACGCCTTCCATACGCGAAAGCTCCGTGTAAAATTCATGTCTATACTGCTTCGTAGAATTGCTTATTTCGAACACATTAATTGACCCTCTTCCAGAGGAAAACCGAAAAACTCCTACCTTGTTATGTCTAAATTCACGATGCAGTGACACATGCACTTGCTCAGAGATAAATACCTTCATTCCCTGACAGGCGATGACTATAGCCTTTGTAAACTCGGCATCCCGTGCGGTTGCAACACAAAACAAATTTTGTTCAATCTCAAAGAAAGTAACGTTGAAGTAATTGGAACTTAGGCATGCTCTGACTTTTAGACCACCCGCAACACCTAACTCACGCCACCGGCATCTCAATACCAGAATTTTTCTGTTAATATCCAATGCCATCAAAAGACTTCGTTGTATTTGGGTTTGTAAGTTGAGTTCTTCATCCAATTTTAAAATAACTCGAATCAACGAACCCGAGTAGCTCTCCAGGATCCCGCCATACTTCTTGGCACACCCCTTAACAACGCTTTGATATAGGCAAATAACGTCTGAAAGTTCTTCTGGTTTTATAAGCTCAACCAAATCCTTAAAATCCAAAATATCTATACAATAAACAACTGACTTTTGGCGATCGATACTTAGTGAAATCTCAGTATTTTTCTTGGGACTTTTTCTTTCCGTATTTACAGAGTCAGCGGAACTTACTACACGATAATCCCCATCGCCCTGATGTTTTGTTGACTTTTTAGTGAAACGAATTAAAAACTCTTCTCCCCAAAAAAACCAAGTTATTAAAACAAGCGTACCAATACAGGCAGCAGCGCCTGTAAAAAACACCAACGTGTCTATTTTCCAAAACCACATACCAATGAACTCCCTGGCTGCTTGCTAACTCCCTAAGAATGACACCATGAAAGTAAAAACACTCACTCCAAAACTTGATGTCACTCGTTATGAGTAAAGACACAATAAATAGTGGCTAACTAGACCAAGTGGTTTTATCGGTTACGTTTAACTGTAAATAGACAGGTACAATTGCAACACCTGCTGCTAGCCTTTTTGCTCAACGGTTCTTATATTCGGCAACTTTCTAAATACTCGGTCGGTTAAGACACAACATACAGTGAATTCGAGACTTACACAGTTGCTTCGCTATCAATCTAATTCGACGTCACGCCTCTCAGCCACCTAACCGAACCAAAATCCTGAATATGGAATAGATAACCTCGAACCATTGATAATTGACAATCCTTGTCACCAAGAGCACATCCGTTACATCGAAACCGGCAGACTGAGTTAGCCTCCCAACTGTAAGGAAGATTTAGTTAGTCCAACTCTTGATTGGCTGTTCTTCTTCGGCCAACCGATTCAGTGTTTTGTGCCTTCTGGCATAGTCAACAAAAGCCTGCGTGTAATAGATAAACGTATCTTCATAGAGACCTTTTTCCACAATTTCGCCAAATGTCTTATATCCATCTCGACCAATGGCAATATAATCATTTGTGACGATCCGATATTGAGCATTCGGATTTAAAGGCTCCCACTCCCCTGACAATCGTGGATTAATTTCAATGTTCTGTAGGCGACTGTTAAATGGGCGCCCAAGAGATAAGTCCCATCTCAAACCTGCTGCGTAAGGAAAGGCACCTGATGTTCCACCCTCACTTATGGCATAATCAACGGCCTCTTCTAACACGGACTTAATCTGTGCACCACTCATTCGAAGTTCAATGACCACATTGTTAAACGGCAGTAAATCTTGCGCATGACCCAGCGTGAAAGGACCTTTCGCAACATCCGTTCGAACACCACCAGAATTCTGAATGGAAGCATCTGCAGTACGCACAGCCTCTAAAAACGCTTTGGCTACAATCGGAGTTATATGCGACCCAGTCTTTAGCGTCTCATCTACTTCACAGATTCGAGACCGCCCCTCTCCCGGCAAACGTTCCAGACAGAGATCTTCGCTTACAGCAGCTATAACCCTTGCCTCTATTCTCTCGACTTGATCATCGAAGCGTGAAATTACGCTTTCTGTACTTTGACTTGGCGTAACCGGTATCAAACTTGAGTAGCGGCCTAAGAGTTTTAATGAAGTCTCTTGCTCAACTGGTGTCAAAGTACGAAACTCGTTATCAACCCCGCGAATCTGATGTGGCGTATCAAAGAGCACATGGAGATTACCAGAACAACTGCGAACGCTACCTTGTTGATCCCAGCTAACAGACAACTCACCGACAGCTGAATACTTATTCCATGCGTGACCTAAACAAACTGGTTCACCACCAGCATTGTTTATCACCAACGGGTAGGCATAGTCTTCTGACTCATCCAAAAAGGAATACCCCCCCATCAGCGTATGACTACCCGCACCAATAATCACATCAACATGTTCTAGCTCTCGGGCTAACTGAATATCAGCCTCAATCCCAAGCTGCGATAAAATTACGATCTTGTTCACACCGATTTTATGCAACTTCTTTATCATTTTTTTTGCTGTGCGGGTTTCATTCAAAAATTTCGTTGAAGCGTTTGGAGACGAAGAATTCTCAGTTTTGACCGCCGGATTCAAACTGATAATCCCTACAGGTTCATTGTCTATATACTTTAGAGCAAGTTCCTGAACGCTTTCATCGGTTTTAATCTTCGCTAAAGGAGAGTCTTTGACTTTGAATTCGATGTTGCTGGCAAGGTAGTCCGTAATGCATGGTCCACGATCAAGCATATCCAAATAATTCCTCAATGCTTGTTCGCCAGCGTTGAAATCATGACTACCAATACCAACAGCGTCATAGCAAGCCATCTTCGACACTTCAGCATCCGCTGCGCCTTCGAAGAGGGTATAGTAACTACTCCCAGTAATCATATTTCCCGCATGCAAGCGCAGGACGTTATTGCCCTGCGAGTCAAGTGTTTCCAATGCAGAAATTACTCTCGAAGCGCCACCAACCATGGCTTTATACTCGCTCCCCCCCAGCTTGAAATTTACTTCACGATCTCCCAAAGAAGATAGCGTGTCATTTACATGTAGAAGAGTGACATCTAAGGGTCGATTACGTTCAAAATTATTGCCGCAACCGACCAGAATGATGCTTAAAAAAAGAGAGAGATAAAGATTGTTCGTTTTCACACCTGGCTCCTCTTTGGTCAACAACAGCAGGAAAGGAGCGAACACTCCAGTCCTGCATATATTTTCCAATCGGTTTATGAAATTAGTTTCTTGCGAATGCCGAACATAGCGGCCATCAACATCATTAACCAACCCATTGAGCCACTACGAGGTCGACTATCTTTAGCCTCTGTGTCTGTGTCTGTGTCTGAGCCAGAACCACCCGTTCCTGAGTTATCTGATCCTGGATCCTCAGATCCATTGTCGCCTGTGTCTAGTTGCTGGAGATTAAAAGACGCAACTATTGGGTCGTGATCAGATGAGTAATATGGATTAGTCTCTGCATAAGTATCGTTGCTATCGTAAAGATCCAAGTCGGTATCATAATCCAGCGCAGACACTTCAAGCGAATTAACATGCCATGCTTCGATTTCCAGCATTGCATCGCTAATTTCTGTGTTGCCAAGTATGTAGTCAAGGCTACCTAGGAAACCGCCATATGAGTAACTAAATGCACTCGGTGAATCACCTTTTAAATTCACAAAACCGCTATCAGCAAATTCGACCATAGGATCTTCTTTTGCATAAGAGTTCATGTCGCCCATGATCAGCGTATTAGTTGCACCCGTGTTGGTTGGGTCTGTTTGCAGAAATTGTACTAATCCCTGCACAGCACGCATGCGAGTAATGTTACAGTTGCCAACACCGTCTCCTAAGTTTGGATCCCCTAGTGAGTCACAATTTGAACCCTTAGATTTCAGATGGTTTACAGAAACCAAAAGTTTTTGGTTTGTTTCAGTATGTTCAAAGGCCTGGATAAGTGATGGTCGATTTTTGGTATCCAGGAACAGGACCTCATCGCTATCATCTAACGGTGAGTTACTTGAGCTCAGAATAGCTGTATCACCGATCATGGAAACCACACTTGGGCGATAGAATATGCCCACCGCTATTGCGTCGTTGCCAATGGAGTCTACACCTGGGTTAACAAACGCATATTGGTCTTGTGAAGCCATTTCAGCGTTTAATGCATCCAACAGAGCCTGTATCGAACTTGTTTCACCATACCCATCGTTTTCGATTTCCATCAAACCAATTACATCGGCATTAATGGCTTTCAAAGCAGATACAATCTTTGCTCGCTGTATCAAATAGTCTGCTTCAGAATAAGCGCCGCGATAGTTCAGCGAATCAGCTTCCGTTCTGTTTGCAGGGTAATAGTCAGCAACACCAAATCTATCTTCATCTTGAATACCATTAAACAGATTTAGGACATTCATACTCGCTACAACGAGATTCCCTGAGCGATCGATACCCGGTTCAATGGTGCGATCTTTATCAAGCGGATCAAAAGTCAACTCACTATTTGGTATCAGAGAGTGCGCGTACTTGGTTGAACTGCCGCTGTATTCAAAAATAGCACCTGCTATGGAAGACACGCCAAACCCTACGCGAAGGTAATTACTGTCGCCAAAGCCCATAGAATTTGGAAAGGGAATCAAACCGGGGTTTTGCTGTGACGAGCCATCATCGATCAGAAGACTGGTCAGCAGTTGATTTTCCAACGCATCATTGTAGGCAGAAACCGAAGGTTCTGAGACAGCTGTCGGCTGATAATGAAGCTCACTTGAAATGACAAACTGACCGTATTTTAAGAAGCCATAACCATTTCCATGAAAGTCACTTACTTTCATGCTTTGCTGGACTTCAGCACTCATACCCTCAACGCTTTCATAAAAGTCAGAGGAGTTTAGAGGAAACGTTAAAACGGCTGGCGTGTAAACACCGTTGCCTTTAGAACAGATGGCAATGTCTTCAATGTCTTTAATCTGTGTATTCCCTGAAAATTCAGAGACAACACCCACCGCACGAATAACATCGCCCACTGCAACTGAGAGGCCATTCACTATATTGTCGTATTCTCCACCCAGATAGACATAAAGCCCCTCTGAAGTTGCCGGATCGCTATCTACATCGGAATCTTCTTCTTGTAAAAACAATCCACTGTATCCAGGAGTCAATTGATGAACGACCGCCTCAATAACATGATAGTTGCCAGCTTCAGGTGACACAGAGCCCGCACTTTGAATCTGATGCAAAAATGTTGCGGAATCTCCACAATTTCCCAGAAGTGGGATAGAAGGACCTGCTGGCACTACCCCGTTGATAGGCAAGCTCGGGTTCGAAGTCGTACCGTCGAGCGCGTTTGGCCCAGAAAAAGACCATTGAGTACTGTCGAACACGCTGGAGTTGCCTGAGGTTGAGCTTCTAGCGGCCCAGCCGTCTAAGTATTCCCACGCTTGGCCAGAGCCATCAACCCCTCTCTCTCCAAACAAGTCTATAATCGATTCATCACTTGCAAGAACAATGGCATAGCGATCGTCACCGTTCCCATTTAAACCCTTTCCTGAAACGTCCGGAGCAAAACCGAAATAACTTTGAAAATCGGCATCTGTGCCGTTTGACACCCAGTAATATGAGCCAGCTGTCAATTGAACCGCGGGCAAGCTTACCTTCGAAGTTGAAAACGTCGTATTCGCGTTTATTTCAGTCGCAATCTGATAGACCGACAAATCAGGGATATCGTTTATCGCATACAACTCGATGGCGCGGTGATTGGCATAATCTGGCCCATCAACAATCGCGGTCATCATGACATCAGCACTAGCGGAGGTCGCTAGGGCCATCGACACAAGCAGGGGTCTCATCGTTCTCATCTGTACGTTTCTCATTTTATTATTGATTTGTGGGTTTGATCTGCCTGCGACCATCAAACATTACTTTGCGTAAAAGTAGGCCTGTGTGATCTAAGGCACATTCCCATATGAAAACGTTACCGAGCTTAAATCTGCTTTAATAGTTATCAAAATGAATACCTAACAGACTAAACTAGCATGCATTTGAGAACGTTTTCACACAACGACCCAATATAGTGCACATCGGTATAGTGTACATACTGTCACAAAACCCCAGAATAATTGGGCTTATCAAGAGACACCAATACTCAGTCAGCTTGAACAAACACGCAAAGAACCTGACCGATTGTTCCATTTTAGAGCATTCTTCGAACATCGCTCGGAGAGGTGAAAAAATTATTTTTTATTTTACTGCGAACAGGAGAAGTAAAATATTTGATGAAAAATTAGAAACTATCCTTCAATTTAAAAGCAAATATTGAATTGTGAACTCATAAACAAGGAATGGACTATCTCGCGCACATCCTTCATTAACAGCCACAAGAGCTCCGCATTGCATTCAACGAGACACTCTATGTATTGCAACTTCTCAGAAGCTCATGGTTAGCTTCCCCAATATGTACAGGCGCTCCCCCCAAGATAGTTGTGCGGCATGTTTCAACCATTTGAAATATGCCATATTGGATTTTGATCCATTGAAGCCCCAAAAGGGCCGAGACCGTTCCAACGAAGGCGTTATGCGTAGCCACGATGTTAGTTTGAAAAGGTATGAATGCTTGAAAGTAAGCATTGTGTGCGCTTACCGACGAAACATGTTTGGGCCTCTGGGGTGAGCATGTTGAAAACGAAAGAATAAATTAACCAGAGGTTTAGGGTTGTGTTGTTTTTGAATTCTATCAGCATGAGATTAAACCGTGACTGATAGCTGCGATCATTGATTCGAGCATCAACACCGCCTTGCCAAAACAGGATGAGCGCAACCGAGAGGTTGTCTCCTCGTAACCTAACGCAATTACAGTACAACTATTTACTCAGGCGTTCTGGTAAATAACCCTGTACACTGCCAACCGAGCCCACCCGAGAAAGCACCGACACCATGAATGTTGATAAAGCCAAAAAACGCATCGCGAAACTCGTTAAAAAAGGATTCAACGGCTACCCAATGATTACCATTGAGTACTTCGGAACGAACGAAACCTTAGCGACCAAAGTTGCCATCTCGTTTATTGCGGAAGAAAACGCAGAACCACAGGTGCAAAAACTCGCCAGTTCAGATGACGTCCGTCACGACGAAACGATACAGTCCACCCTTATTAAAATTATCGACCGGGCTGAAGCGGCCACCGTAACCGAATCACCGAACGTAACGCTGTTGTAGTTTTTGGCTAAGGTTTTGTGATGGCCTAACTTACCAAAACCCTATGATCAAAACATGTCGTTGTTATGGATAGACTTTGTGCATCGTCATTGTCTACACCTGTGTTCTTGAGATTTTTTGCTTAACATACTGTGCATATAACATTGCCACCTAAGGTTAGCTAATGCGAAGCAGTAGCTAACCCTACACACGGTCGTTAAACTGCGTTCTAGCCGGCTGACCAGGCATTGTTTGAATTAACTGATTTTTGGTGGCCAATAGTTCACGGGCAAATTTGGCAAATCAAACAACGGCTGATAATGAACTATTTCAGTCATGAATCGGAAGTAGCCACTCTTTCCGGGCACTTTTGAGTGGAATTTCGCACTCACGTCATGTGTATGCCAAACGAAAGATTGGACGATATTACAGATAACTTCACCATCTCTATTTGTTACATCTTGGTAATTGTCTGACGGAGCACAACCGTCATAATCCTCTTCATCGACAGTTTCAATTCCCACATCGGGATCAAAGCTAAACCCGACATACAGTAATTTACCATTTGCTTGCAAGAGTGAAATACAAGAAAAAAGCTCAAGAAACCGCTCGCTCAGATCGCCATGATTCACACTCTCCGGTCCCGTATCATCAAAGGAGGATTCACCTCTTTCGAGAGCTTCAAAGTATTCTAAAAAGTTAGTGGAATACGAGTCATTATGCGGGATGTTTCGTTTAAAATGTTCTAATGTATCTTTCGACGGAGACTCATAAAATGGCGTTAGAGTTTCAACGAATTTATTAAGGCGACTCACTGTATGAAAACCGACTTTAACGAGCAGCAGTGACCTATTTTTGTTGGCACTCTGGAAGAAATTTATAGAGATTTCATCTATGTCCTTTGCTTCTATGTGGTTTAGACATTTCGCTTCATTCGTAAAGCTCAATAATTGGCGCTCATCTAAGGTGTAGTATTCCGTTTCGTTAACTTGATCGTTATGCAATGAGCAATATATTTTGTTCGTTCCCAGTTCACTCTTCAAGTAGTTCAGCGATTCATTAACTGCTTCCAGACCAATGGAATCAAAACCGGACAACTCCATATAAGAACGCTTTGACGCGGCACTCACATAGGAATGCACGAGCTTACTGGCTTTTTTTCCTAAAAGTTCTGCCACCTTATTTAGATGGCTCTTCTTCAATTTTGTAGACGTCTTATCTTCTACGAAGATTGTAATCAAATCCTCAGCCATACGATCCTCTCAGTACTAACCTATATAATGGCGAATACGCCGCCAGCGATTGTGCGCTTTATGCTTTCCGCCGAGCCATTTTTTACGGGCACGAACTTCTTTTTAATTGTGGTGGTGGATATCTTCGATACTCTAACTTGGTGCCGACCACCTTAAAATTCAGTTTTAATAAACTTACCCATAATGTCACCAAAGATACGCGACTTAAAGTCCTTTTCCGAGCGATATTCCATACTCTCGAAACCGAATCACCGAACGTAACGCTGTTGTAGTTTTTGGCGAAAGCTTTGTGATGGCGCTAGCAGCCCCGGCTCCTTTTACTGCCCCTCAGGCGGTTGCCACAACTCAACCTTGTTTCCTTCTGGGTCGATAACCCAGGCAAACATGCCGAACTCAGAGTCATCTATCTTTTCAAGTACGTTGCAGCCTTCCTGCTTGAGAGCCTCGACCAACGCGTAAAGGTCATCAACTCGGTAGTTGATCATGAAGGACGCCTGGCTTGGCGCGAACTGTTCACCGTCATTTGAACCAATTAACCAAATAGTCGACCCGCCTGTCGCATTGCCTTCGGAGTCTGCCCAGTTAAAGGCGGTACCGCCCCACTCCTGAACATCAATACCGAGATGGCGTTTGTACCAAGCCTGTAACGCAGGTGCGTCCTTTGCTTTAAAAAAGATTCCACCAATACCAGTGACACGTTTCATTTGATTCTCCTTAACTCAATGTTGTGTTTGTGTTGCCTTCACCCAGTTCATAAACATTGCAACTGGGAGGTTAACTCTCCAACCGAACCCCAGCTACTCAAACATGCAAACATGCGGACAAAAAAAATCCCTCTGCGTAGCGATTATTGGCGAGCCTTTACTTTATAGCCTTTTTTGAACTTTTAGCCCTCGTGCTGAACAAATTAAGTTCTTTGGATGGAAACTCCCATGACCAGATATTACTCATAGCGTCAGATTCTTTCCAGCAAGACAAAGACTCAAGGTCTCTCAGTGCTTTATATAGACGGTGAATGACTTTTTCGCGTTTACCAATGAATAGGACAGGATTATTACCGCTAGAGTTTGGGTATACGTACAACTCTAGCTCCTCATCTTTAGCTTGGAATTTCCATAGTGCGAAATCAGGCTCTAACGAAAACTCGACTACTTCGGATTTCGCACCTGACTGCAAACCGAGAAGGATATTTGCCAGCTTATGGAGGGAATTACAAGGAACATCGGAAACGACTAAAGATATTTCCTTAGAACCATCACTAACAGTTACATCCATCCAACCATGTTCAGGCGCTTCAATTTTAAATTTAAGTTCATTCATCGTTTAACTGCATAACGTTAGTGGCATTTGCGCACGTGTTTCACGTCGACTGCCCAAATATGTTAACTGGGTTAGGCGCACACATAACTCACGACTTCCACATAACCGTTCCCTGACTTGAAATAGACGGTAACAGTATCGAAGTAGTCTTCCAGATTAGAAATGCCTTCATTCTGAAGATCTTCGTAATTCTCAAAAGACTGATAAGAATAGTTTACGAGTACTTCACCCGTTTCTTTAGCGTATGGGGTAGGGTCGTTTTCACCAACAAGGGAAGCGCTTTCGCCAAATTCACCGGACCATCCGTGCCGTGTAGGGTCTAACAATAAAGCTGAAGAATTGCATTTCGGACATTCTGTTGTAAGTGGAGCCAGATGAGTAACAATTTCTTTCTTCTTAAAGATCCCCTTGATTTTAACAATCTGAGAAGAGTTCAGTTGAAAGTCCTTTGACCCGCAAGGGCATACAATTTTCTTAGTAACAAATGATTCACTCTGATTCCATTTCTTAGGTAATTCGGAGTTTGGAACAATTACATTTGTGTAGCCTGATATGAACATAGGCGATTTATTCTTCAATTCCTTGAGAGAAATAGTCATCGAGAGATAATCCAATATAGTTAAAACAGAGCTTAGCTACGCATCGCTGAACCCGACTGGAGCATTTTAGTCATGCTCGCTGCTCAATTGGGTTAATTAAGTTAAAAATTTGGTTCAGATATCTAAATTACATGGGTTCTTGCTCTACGGGTACTCTCTAATTCTGAAAACATGACCTGTTAGAATCTAATCACACATAACTTTCTTAAACTACAGGTGAAATCGGCCGCATCGTGATTGAGTTCAAGACCACTCTATGGAGTGCAGGGTTTCTGCTAAAGTTCACAACCTTGTTAAGCGAACTTACCATAAATCGAGCCTATCAATTTCAAATTCTACAGAACCCTGGCAAGGTAATTCACCGACCTCGATTCGAAAGCCCTGAACCTCAATTACGCCTTCATTTTCGTCAATTACTCTACCGATTCCTTTATATGAATAAGGCCCAGTTTTTCTGATCCATTCTCTAGATGCTTCTTTAATCTTTTCAGCAGGCCAATCGGACAGATATGCCGCTCTAACATCAGCATCTAGAACTCTAAGAAGATTATTAACTTTATCTCCTTCAGAGTATTCACAGAGGTGACAAAAAACTTCAACTGATGCGTTTTCGTTTTCAAGGGTTACAGACGCTGTTTCATCTCCGTAAAACTTAACATTCTTCACTGTAAGTAGATCAATCATGTGAGCCTAACGTCCAAAAAAGTGTGTGCAAAGCATCTGCTGCCATTGATTGCAAGGAGCTGAATTAGCTACGATGTGCATTTGAGACATCAAAAAAAACCTCTATTTTACCAATATTTATTTGGCCATGGTTAGCTATTATCTTTTCTATACCTACGTGCAAAATTAGTTCCTTTATGATTTTATTAGTGACTACCAACTGGCCTTGTGATGAGTAATGCCCTTCATTAACTATTTTCAAATCATGATGATAGTCAATACTTGCAACCACCCTAGAATCTTCGTTGCTTACAGGCCAAAGGACAATACTAATCCATCCGTCGTTGCCAGTGGCCCGCCATTTAAATTCGTAGCCATCTACTGAGATATTTCGACTTCCCTTTTTACTTACTGCCATTCTCTAACTCTCAAGAGCTCATATCGCCGAACTCAGGGCGAGGTTAGAAGTCAAACTTGCTTGTAGTGGGGCCCAATCTGGTCTTGCTAAGCATTTAACTCATACCCTCATATTCCCATTTAAAGTGCTTCGACAATTGCTCGCTAATACCCATCCAGCCAATGTCCTCACACTTCGCGACAGTATTTTGCAACACATCAAGTACTTTAAGCCAACTCTCGTAGTATGGAATTACGATTAAAAACTCTTTACTGTCGATTGGAGACATTGCTTTGTTTGTCGCAGTATGTACTTGAAAATTATCTGCACCTTCCTCGCTTTCAATACCTACTGCTATGTTGCACCAAAATTCAACATCCGAAGGATCTTCTGGCATCCATAAATCAATAGGGTCATGTTCTATACAATCCCAATCTTTAATTACCGGTCTCTTCATAGCTTCCATCTGTAAGGCGTTCTTATGCTGACGCGAGCGGTAGCAAGGCGACGGTCTGTTCGAAAAAGCGGGTTAAATAAAAACAGGATTGTTTCAACCACCCGTTGTCATGTTATTGCTGTAGCTAACCTAAAACTAAATTAAATTCGAATTCTTGGGATAGTTGTGTCATCGTGCTTTTATCGCCAACTATTTCCCATTCAAACCAATTGGTCCATTCAAACTTAAGCTTATTTCCGTCTTTTTCGATCAAATAGCTGTCAAAGTCGATACCCTTATCAAAAGCGGTCTGATCGTACTGAGAATGAACACGCCATCCCTTCGACTTGACCAGGGTCTCAAGTATTATATTTCCTAATTCAGTATCAATTCTCGTAGCTTTCATCGTTTCCTTTCACATAATGCCCGCTATAAGAGGCCGAAACGGAGTTTCTTGTTTTGTGCTAGTAAAGCACAAAACGAGCGACGTAGTGGAGGCCCCAGCCAAACGGCGACGAACCTGATACGTTTGCTTTGTTTATATACTCTCTACCAGGCCCCTTAGATCTGTATTAGACCAACCTCGCAAGCTTATTAGTAAATGCTTTTGCTCGGCGTGCAATATCCAGAAACGAGATCCAACACATCTAGCACTACGTTGTATTTTGAACCATCTTCGATCTCATACTTTTTCATACATAGTGTGAAGATCGCAATACATTCTTCTCTAGTTATACCTTCTGCTTTTAGCTTTAACGCAAAATCTCGTATATCGTTAAATTCGACAGTTTTTTCAAGTAGGTCATTTAGGGCGTTTTCATGGTTCATTTTCTTTTAAACATAACGCCCCTGTTCATTGGCCAAACTTGTCTTGGTCCGATGTAACGGCTTGTTCTGTTTTAATTAGTGCAAGACTTCGAATAAACACTGTACTCGGTTCTTCTTCGTCTTCCCATTCGTTACCAAGATCCAAAATCAAACCGAGATCTATTAATCTAGTAATGACTTTATCAGTTACATCATCATAAGCAGACAGGTCAGATCTTGAGCCAGCCTCAAACGGCCAATCTTCGTATGTATCAGATACAAAATATATTTCGTCACCTGAATATGACTTTCTATACCATTCAACCATGAAAGCAGAAACCGGATTTGACTCAATTTCATGCCGAGTACTTACTGGAAGGTTTGAAAACAGTATTTGTTCCTTCCTTGTCACATTGACGAGACTATACCCTATCGACATTCTCTACCTTTGAAACAGAATGCCAAGCGTAGGGGCGAAGGGCGAGCCCGTCGCTTAGCGGTGTTTGGCGGGCTTACTTTAGCCGCGCTTTGTTAATTGTTCACTCAGCATTTTCATCGTATATGCGAGTATAGTTTTCAAACTCAGTGCCTTTTAAGTCATCTTCTATAACTTTCTTAGCAATATCATAATCAACAACAAAGTTACATGCTTCCATTATGCCGCTACCTATACTTCCTCCATCGCAATGCCCCAACCCTGTCCATCCAAGAATATGATTTAAGCGACCTTCCAGTCTATGGCGCTTTTCAATGTCAGCGTCGTTTCCAAGACTGCCGTCAACGCTGAACTCAACTATTAACGTAAATTCGTCTTTAACGGGTAAGTACCCAGATTCGACCATTGAATTGACTTCAGCTTGAATGATTTCTTGAGGCTTTTTAAAAAGTTTCTTCTTAACAGTTTTTGATTGTCCCGTTTGACCCAAAATACCCCAGTGAACAGTATGTGTTCCGTCTCCATTGTCCCAAGTTTCCCAATACTTTTTCTTGTCTTCAGTGAACTTGTACAGTTTTAGCATCTACTTTCCTGAGCATTAACGCCGTCAACAACGGCAGACTTATGATTGTGGCATTTGTGCAATAATGGCGAAGCCATACACAAAAGGCGGAAGTGCAAGACTGTACTGAGAGCGCAGCGAACGATGTTGCTTGGCCTTGTTATGCGTGGCTATGAATTAATCAAAATCTTCTTCCCATGATTTGAGATAAACTATTTTATCGGTTTTGTTCAACTCAAACGATACGCTAAAGCCCTCCAAAATCTGGGATTTTAGCCAACGTATTGCCATTGCACAGTCTTGTGTCTCCCAGTCAGGAATGAGAAATTTATAGCGCTCAGATTCGTTACCTAATTCATGTAAAAGTTCTTCTACTAATTTTGCAGCTTCTTCCTTAACGTTCATAATCTCTAAAACCGCATAACCTAACGCCCTTGGTTCGGGGCGAGTTGAGCGCCAGCGAAAACGAGTCCAATGCCCGCCGCGCTAGCGGAAAAAGCGGGCATGACTAACACCAATTTGTTAAGCATTTACTCTGCCACGAGATTAAAGTTTACGATAGCTGAATTTCTGCTATCGATTATTTTAGACTCAGCCTTATAGCCCTTAGCTTGAACAGAAACTTCACTTCTTAAGAAAATTGCACTGAATATGGGAAATACCCATATTCTCATCTTTTTAAACGAATAGTTTCCCATCTCATCAGTACCTACTGATTCAAACTTTTGCAATTGAATATTCGTGATCGTCACATTCGCATTTAAGGGGTCACCCGATTCGTCCATTACGGTCCCAGTCACTTCCGGAGAAACCGCAAGAGATATACAACCTTGAAGCAATGTACATGCAATTACTAAAACGATCTTATTCATAGATGCTTGACGCTTGCAGCACGCGCGAGTTTACGAGTCGCTGTTCCTGTGATTGTTAGATTCATTGTGGCACTTTTTCCATTACCACCAATGATAGATTTTTGTACCGCTCGCAGACATCACCATAAATATCTACGTATGGGTCAATATCAAACTTCTGATAATTGTCCACAGCCCATCCACAAAAATTTATTAGATAATCTTTCACTGGGGTGAAAGCACTTGGCTCTTCATAAATTTTCTTCGAAATTATTTCTGGTAGGGAAGCGTACACATCCTGCTCATTTATAGACCTAGGGTCTTGCAAATACCTAAAAGCTCCAAATATGTAGTATCTAAATGCTCTCGCTCCAACCAGTGTAAAATCATGAACCATTGATAAAGGACATAGTGAATAGTAGCGTTCTTCGGCAAATGAAATATCCTTTCCTAAGTAGTGGTCTATCGCCCACCTTTCGTCTACATCACCGTCATAATAGAAGTCACCCTCATTGGGAATAATCAAGTCTTGGGGTTCAAGCAGCATTCTCTTCTCTTCCGAATCTAACGTCCAACATTGAAGCGAGCGACGAAGGAGCGAGTTCTTTGGCCCGCCGCGACAGCGGTTTTTAGCGGGACAACTTGCAACTGTGTCTTGTTAATTGAACATACTGGCATGTGAGAGTACCTTCCCTGTTAGATGAAGATATAGCCAAACTCCAGCTGCCAGCAAGCCTAAAACTGAGGCAGCTGCTCCAAGAAATTTGGGTGTTAGGCGATATTTAACTGATAACAAAGCTAACCCTAAACCGAGAAATAGAGTCATATATGCAATAGCAATGACGTCAGAACCAACATGCGTTCCCTGCAACTCATTCAAATTAATTCTTTGTACTAATACAAAGCTATAGAAGAGCGACACAGTAGAAAGAAAGACACTTGTCAGTGTTACCGCAATTGATTTAGCCATGATTCTCTTTCAGTTAACGTTCGCCACATAGGCGAGAAACTTGTTTCGAGTCCAGCGCATGCAGTGCGCGAATATGCTGGCGCTTGTTATGCTACTTAGGCTCATTGTCAGTTCGTGCTTTTCTACCTAAATAACCACCATGATGCCGTAAACCATACTGGTCCCTGGTGAAGCCTTTTTCTTCCATAACTGCCATGGCAATGGAATCACTGATTGCTAACATGACTGCGATAGAAGTAGTTGGGGCTAGGTCCAGCGGGCAGGCTTCTTTATGTATACCCATATCTAAAACTAACTCGCTGTGCTCACGTAGTTCTGAATCTGGATGAGAAGTTACACCTATGATGTGTGTAACACCTAAATGACGAGATAGCTCTAGTATTTCGACGACTTCCCTAGATTTACCACTAGTGGAGAAGGCTATTAAAATATCGCTTGAACTGACTATGCCTAAGTCACCATGTGCTGCTTCAGCCGCATGTAAAAAGACCGATGGGGTTCCCGTGGAACTGAGCGTTGCTGAGAACTTATGAGCAATGTGTCCAGCTTTACCGATTCCCGTAGTTATAATCTTACTTGGGCAGTTAACTATTAGCTTAACAGCATCTTCGAAAGCCTGATCTACGTTGATAGAAGCAATTGCCTTCGCTTCTTCACTCAACACATATTTAATTCGTTCTAAAATTTCCAATTAGTACATCCTCAAATGAGCATAACGTAAAGCGCTGGGGCGAGGTCTCGAGTCCCAAGCCCGCCGCGCAGCGGTTTTAGGCGGGCTTATTTCAGCCGCGT
>NZ_JADPQG010000016.1 GCF_015687175.1 Reinekea sp. G2M2-21
AAGCTCACGAAACTTAATTTAACGTCAAAACTCGTTAATTTGAGAAGCGCAAACTGCTAAACTCTGCACTTCGTGATTGAGGTCGATTTGTGAATTTAACGCCAGAACAGAAGTCCAATTATATAAATGCTTTGGGGATTGAGCCTTGGTACCCACGCATGGTGTTGATAAATGCCAAACCTGCGCAGGCCCTGGTATTAGACACGATAGAGCGTGGAGAAACGTCCTTATCGGAAGTTCCCGAATCGACTCTTCAAGCGGTTTCAGTTCTCGAAGAGACTAGAAACATAGAGCAACAAGAGCAGCCAGAGGCACTGTTAGCAGATTCAGCTACGCAAAACAGCGAAAAACCGATCCGTTTTGGATTAGCCTTGTATGTGATTGACGATTGGATTGTCTGTAGCTCTTTGATCAGCGATTACCAGCAATATAACGACGTCGCGGGTAAACTAATACACTCAATACTGAAATCGATATCCGACGGTACTGGCACACTACATTATCATCATGTTATATCTTGGCCGTTTTTTTCCAATCGACAAGTGTCACAAGGGATTGAGCCTGCAAGACAGTACGTAAATGGTGTTATTGAGCATTTGGTCGAGCAGCATAAGGCGTCAAAATTATTGGTTTGCGGAGGCGTACTCGCAAAATTGAACCAATGGCACGAGGTGGAAGGCGAAGAATTTGGTTTGTCTCGGGTTAATATTCCTTCCGTTTATAAGATGCTCAACGACCCACAACAAAAAGTAAAAGCATGGCATCTCATACAGAAATCTAGTTTGTTCAAAAATGATTCTTAATGTACCTAGTAGCTCGGAGCTTGATTACTTTAGCTCTATTTCTGAACGCACCTCCGAATCGACAATGACGTTCAGTCAACTCGTAAACTATTTTAATAATAATGGTCTTTATAGCATCGAATTAGATGGTCGATCAGTTGGATATATTGCCTTTCGGAAAATCTTAGAGGAAGCAGAGCTAGATCAAATTGTTATTGATGAGCAATACCGAAACCAAAAACTGGGTTATCGAAGTTTACTACTCTGGCATCAGCAATTGGTCAGTAATAATGTTAAGAAAGTGTTCCTTGAAGTGCGTCTTGGTAACGACCCAGCCATACGTTTATATCAAGCATTGAGCTACCAGCGAATAGGTGTTCGAAAGAACTACTATCGAGTGAAGGATCAGTTTTACGACGCATTGCTAATGGAACTGGTACTCTAAAGGTTTGTGCAGAAACAAGGGCAACGATTGTAGTAAGTGCCTGAATATCAGCAGTATTCAAGATAGCTATGAGGTGACCGATCGACGTCAAAGAGATATGTGCTTCGCTAACTGCGAGATTTAAATCTTTTGGCTAGAAAAGGAATTTCGTGACTTCTAACCCTTTAACAATCATCGTATCGGATTGTAAGGTGTTGACTTCACGTGATACAGGTTAAAGAAGGGTGCAAGATGCAAACAGTCAAATATGAAGTGGTTAAAAACGGTTTGTCTTTCGGTTCAGCGCTTGCTATCGCCATGTCCTGGACCGCTAATAAGTCTATCCTGTGGGCAATTATCCACGGCTTCTTTAGCTGGTTCTACGTTATCTATTACGCCTTATTCAAATGAAGTTTTACTCTGACGAACACTATCCGGAGATAGTTCAAAATTGATATGGCAGGGTTGAATAGACTCTGCCATGACTAGAAGAGTAAACCTGAACTTAAAGATGATAGCGCTTAAGCCGCTGATTAATAGGTTTCTCGGCAATAAGAATGGCTCTGATAGGTGCAGGGTGGCCCTCAATTGTCTTTGATTGATCCGTAGGGTCCAGGTAGTCATTTAGGCTTTGACCCGGTTTCCATGTGGTGGCGCGCTGCTCCGCATCCGTCGTTACACACTGATCCGCAATGCGTATATTCTCAAAACCCATTTTTTCCAACCATTGAGCAAGTGTCGCAGCCGTTGGCAGGAACCAGACATTATTCATTCTCGCGTATCGGCCAATAGGTACTAGCGATTCACCCGCGTCGCCTTCGATGACGATGGTTTCCAAGACCAGTTCACCGCCTGGGCGAAGTGCGCCTCTTAATTCAAATAGATGCTCCAATGGTGAACGGCGATGGTACAAAACCCCCATTGAAAACACGGTATCAAAGATCTCAAGATTTGGTGTCAGACTTTCAAGCGTAAAAGGCAATACGCAGTGGGTTGGGTCTTTTATGTAGTGATTGACAGCTAGGTGCTGCACTACTGAAAGCCAGGAAGGATCAATACCAGCAACAGTTGCGGCGCCTGCGGCTTTCATTCTCCAGCCATAGTAACCATTGCCACTTCCCACGTCTAAAACATGTCGTCCGGTTAAGTTGCTGATGTAGGGACACACTCGTTGCCACTTGAGATCACATCTCCACTCTGAATCAACATATGTATCAAAGAAGTTGAACGGTCCTTTTCGCCACGGTTTAAGATTTTCCAAACACTGATTTAATATATTTATCTGATTGCCTGCAGAACCGCGAATGTCGATGACATCGTTTAGCGCTATGTTTTCCGCTTTCAGATCAGGTAGTTGATCTATTTCAGCAAGCAACCGCGGTAAATTACCGTCATTGAGGCTCGGCCATAACTGTTTGAGTTGAGATTCAAGGGGCTCTACCCAAGAGCTCAGCCTAGTCTGAGAAATATGGTTAATAAAGGCTTGGTAATCTATCATTTGATCGCAATAAAAGAGGCAAAGTTAAAAGATTGAAACCATTGGCTCACCTGAGTGAAGCCAGCTTGGCATAAACGTTCGATGTGTTGTTCAGCGGTTTCCGGTAGTAAGACGCGTTCTATTGCTTGTCGTTTTTGGCTAATTTCTAGATCGCTGTAGCCATTTGCCCGTTTGAAATCATGATGATGTTGAGTAAGCAACGCGTCTTGCTGTCTGTCTTGGAAAGACAGTTTCTCCGAGAGGATTAAAGCGCCTCCGGGTAGCATGCCGCCGAAGATATTTGTCAGAGTCTGCAACCTCTTTTCGAGCGGTATAAATTGAAGGGTGAAGTTTAAAACGGCAAAACTGCAGTTGTGTAATGGTAATTCAGTGATGTCGCCACATAGAGTTTCTACAGCGATAGGTAAGTCTTCGTTATCGAGATAATTTGCACTGCGTTCAATCATCGCTGGCGAACTGTCCACAGCAATGATTTTGATCCCTGGTGCATGAATCCGATGTCGCATGGCTACAGTCGCTGCACCGAGCGAGCAGCCAAGGTCATAAATTCGACTGTTTGGCTGCGCGTATTGTTCTGCCAGAATACCGATTACGCCGATAATGTGGCTATAACCAGGGACGGATCGCTTGATCATGTCAGGAAAGACATTGGCAACCTGATCATCGAACTGAAAATCGTTCAATGTTGCGTGTGGCTGAGCATAGATGTTATCGGTTTCCTGACTCATTTCAGCAACCCTACAAAAAAAAGAGGGTATTGTACCTGACCGATAAGGCAGCGCCAGACTGAGTGGAGCTAAAACTAGTGCTTGTTTCGGATGTTTGGTGTCGACACCGCTATACGGATCTAGCTAACTTCTAAGTATTTATGTCTTTGTATACGGCTTGCGCTCGAAAACAACGCCGGAACAGGTATAATGCGCGCCCTGTTTTTACTGAATACGAGTACATTCATGTCTGAATTGCAAGATGAAGTCGCTAAACGCCGAACGTTCGCGATCATTTCGCACCCTGACGCTGGTAAAACCACGATCACTGAAAAGGTGTTGTTGTTTGGACGCGCTATTCAGCAAGCGGGGACAGTTAAGGGTAAAAAATCTGGCCAGCATGCGAAGTCAGACTGGATGGATATGGAAAAAGAGCGCGGTATCTCAATTACCACCTCAGTAATGCAGTTCCCTTATTCCGATAAGCTGGTGAATCTGCTGGATACGCCAGGGCATGAAGATTTTTCCGAAGATACCTATCGCACTTTAACTGCGGTAGATAGCTGTTTGATGGTCATTGATTCCGCTAAAGGTGTTGAGGATCGCACCATTAAGTTGATGGATGTAGCCCGGATGCGGGAAACGCCTATTATTACGTTCATGAATAAACTGGACCGTGATATTCGTGATCCCATCGAGCTAATGGACGAAGTTGAGAATATTCTTAAAATCAGCTGCGCTCCAATTACCTGGCCAATTGGTATGGGTAAAGAATTTAAAGGTGTATATCACCTACTGCGAGATGAAGTAATTACTTACCAATCGGGACAGGGTCATACGATTCAGGACAGTAAAGTTATCAAGGGGTTGGATAGCCCTGAGGTTGACGTCGTTTTGGGGCGTTACGCAGAGGAATTGCGTGAACAAGTTGAATTACTGGGTGCAGCGGCAAATCCTTTTGACCAAGAAGAGTTTTTAGCGGGGCAACTAACGCCGGTATATTTCGGTACTGCGTTGGGAAATTTTGGGGTTGATCACATGCTGGATGGGCTCGTTGATTGGGCGCCAGCACCTCAGCCTCGTGAAGCCGGTGACATAAAAGTTAAGGCTGACGATGCCGAACTTTCGGGTTTTGTCTTTAAAATTCAGGCGAATATGGACCCGAATCATCGAGATAGGATTGCTTTTATGCGCATCGTGTCCGGTAAATACGAGAAAGGCATGAAGATGAAACATGTCCGTATCGGTAAAGATGTCCGGATTTCTGACGCGTTGACTTTTTTGGCCGGTGATCGCTCCGCTGTTGAAGAAGCCTACCCGGGTGACATCATCGGCTTGCATAATCATGGAACGATTCAAATTGGCGACACCTTTACGCAAGGCAAGGATTTAAAGTTTTCGGGTATTCCGAATTTTGCGCCTGAACTGTTTCGGCGTATCCGACTGAAAGATCCATTGAAAATCAAGCAGTTACAGAAAGGTCTGATGCAGTTGTCTGAAGAAGGCGCGGTTCAGGTGTTCCGTCCCTTTAAAAATAACGATCTGATTGTTGGCGCTGTGGGTATGTTGCAGTTCGACGTAGTAGCGCATCGATTGAAGTCGGAATATAAGGTTGAAGCCGTTTATGAGGCGATCAGTGTCGCTACCGCGCGCTGGGTGGATTGTGCCGATGCTAAGATTCTGCAACAGTTCAGGCAAAAGGCGAATGACAATCTGGCGTTAGACGGTTCTGATAATCTCACCTATATTGCACCGACTATGGTTAATCTGCAGATGGCGCAAGAACGTCATCCTGAGATTGTTTTTAGAAAGACCCGCGAACATTAAGGGAAGCTTATGTTTTTGTATTTAACAGTCTTGGCTCTTATGGCTATAGGCGCGACAGGCTTGGCTTTCTCGGTCATGCAGCTTGCTATACAAGAGCAGAAGTTTGGTCTTTACGATGCGCGTGGTTTCTATTTGGTCATTCTGGTATTCGTCACGTTTGTGCTGACCAGCTTGGCTTATTTCTGGGGCGAATCCCGATTTTCTCCGGCCGATGAGCAGCTCAGCGAGCCATTGGTGGGAGTGTTATTTGCCCTTTGTTGTTGTCTGGCCGGTTTAGCCTTCGGTCTGACCCGCTTAAGGGTTGTTGATTCCGAATGAGGGCTTGCGCGAATCTTATAGTTTCTGTATGATCCGCGCCCTCAAATTGGATTAACTTCCCCTGAGCCCCCCACTTTTCTAGGCGGAGTTAAATGAAAACATTTGTAGCAAAACCAGCTGAAGTAAAGCGCGACTGGTACATCGTCGACGCAGAAGGGCAAACACTGGGTCGTCTAGCGACGGAAATCGCTCGACGTCTTCGTGGTAAGCATAAAGCGGAGTTCACTCCTCACGTAGATACTGGCGATTACATCGTTGTTATCAATGCTGAGAAGGTGCATGTCACTGGCCGTAAGGCGAAGGACAAGCAGTACTACCGCCATACTGGTTACCCTGGTGGCTTGAAGTCAATGAGCTTCGAGAAGCTGGTCGCCCATAAAGGCGAAAGCCCAATTGAACTGGCAGTTAAAGGTATGATTCCTCGTACCCCGCTTGGCCGTGCAATGTTGAAGAAGCTGAAAGTGTACGCAGGATCTGAACATCCTCATACTGCACAACAGCCCAAAGAACTTAAGATTTAATGGGGATAGATATGACAGCTATTCAACAAAACTACGGTACTGGTCGTCGTAAAACAGCTAAGGCGCGTGTTTTTTTGCGTCCTGGTAAAGGCGACATCGTTATCAACAAGCGTTCACTGGAAGAGTACTTCGGCCGTGAAACATCTCGCATGATCGTTCGTCAGCCGCTTGAGCTGGTTGAGATGACTGAAAAGTTTGACCTGTACATCACCGTTGTTGGTGGTGGTTCAAATGGTCAAGCCGGTGCGATTCGTCACGGTATTACTCGTGCATTGATCGAATACGATGAAAATTTACGTAAGTCTCTGCGTGAAGCTGGGTTTGTTACCCGTGATGCGCGTATGGTTGAACGTAAGAAAGTCGGTCTGCGTAAAGCACGTAAGAAGCCGCAATTCTCCAAGCGTTAATTTTGCTTGCAGGTATTATACAAAACCCGGGTTTTTCCCGGGTTTTTTTTTACCGGTCGCAAGGCTGGTGTCAAAAGCAGAAAAAATTTCGCTCGTTAAAGAAAGGTCTTTATTTTCGAATAATTCAACATGGGTTTGCCACGTTTAATGTGGTAGAGAGATCCAAAATTGTACGGAAAATTAGGCTAAATAACGGTTCTGACTTTGAAATGCAGGTATCTGCCAGAATTGATGGACTTTCTGCCTTGACTGACAAAGCTTTCCTTGTCACAAACCGTGATTTTCTTTAGTATCTGCGGCAATTTTGAGATTACTGCAGCATAATTTCCTTTCGATTAGAGGATGATAATAATGACGCAAAACGGCGTAAATCAGGGTCGGCGCCGGTTTCTTTATATTGCAACAGGGGCCGTTGGGGCCGTTGGGGCAGTTGGAGTAGCCACACCGTTCGTAAAATCATGGTTTCCAAGTGAAAAAGCCAAAGCCGTTGGGGCTCCGGTTAAAGTGGATATCGGCAACTTGAAGTTGGGTGAAATGGTCATCGCTGAATGGCGTGGCAAACCCGTTTTTGTTGTTCGTCGCACACCCGATATGATCGATGTTTTAAAGAGCGATAGTTTGAAATCGCGGCTTACTGACCCAGAGTCAAACGTAGATCAGCAGCCTGAGTTTGCCAAGAACGATACGCGCAGTTTGTCTGAAGAATTATTGGTCGTCGAAGGTGTATGTACACACTTGGGTTGCTCTCCAAAGTTTGTCCCTGAAGTAGAGCCACAAGCCTACGATGCCAATTGGCAGGGTGGTTTCTTCTGTCCTTGCCATGGTTCGCGTTTTGATCTGTCTGGTCGTGTCTTTGCTGGTGTACCGGCTCCGTCAAACCTGAAAGTGCCACCACATCGAGTTGATGGCAACATTCTAACGATTGGTGAGGTTGCCTGATTATGAGTAATAAAAACTTCAAGCCCGCTTGGCTGGATTGGATCGACCGACGTCTGCCGGTATCAAATGCTTATGAAAAGCATATGTCTAAATACTACGCACCGAAGAATTTCAATTGGTGGTATGTGTTTGGTTTATTGGCAATGATTGTTTTTGTTAACCAATTGCTTACCGGTATTTGGCTAACTATGTCATACGTACCGAGTGCTGCTGAAGCTTTCAACTCGGTAGAATACATTATGCGAGATGTCGAAATGGGATGGCTTTTGCGCTACATGCATTCGACGGGAGCCTCGTTCTTTTTCCTGACTGTTTATCTGCATATGTTCCGGGGTGTTATGTATGGCTCATATCAAAAGCCTCGTGAATTGATTTGGGTGTTCGGTATGTTCGTCTACCTCGTCATGATGGCCGAAGGCTTTATGGGTTACGTATTGCCATGGGGCCAAACATCTTTCTGGGGTGCCCAAGTAATTATTTCTTTGTTTGGTGCTATTCCGGTCATCGGCGAAGGTCTGCAAGAGTGGATTCGAGGCGATTTCCTGATTTCAGGCATTACGCTGAACCGTTTCTTCGCTCTACACGTTATCGCATTACCGCTGGTGCTGGCTTTGTTAGTTGTACTGCACGTGCTTGCGCTACATGAGGTAGGGTCTAATAACCCTGATGGTATCGATATTAAAAAGCATGTGGATGAGAAGGGTGTCCCGTTAGATGGCGTGCCATTCCATCCTTATTTCACTGTAGGAAAGTTACCTCAAGTCGTCCTCTTCCTTTTCGTCTTCTGCGGGGTCATTTTCTTCATGCCTGAAGGCGGCGGTTATTTCCTTGAGCACCCTAACTTTGAAATGGCCAATGCATTGAAGACTCCTGAGCATATTGCGCCGACTTGGTACTATGGTGCGTTCTACTCCATTTTGCGTGCGATTGACTTCCCGATTTTCTTCATTGAAGCCAAGTTGGGCGGGTTTATGGCCATGGGCGGTGCAATTGCCATATTGTTTGTATTGCCTTGGCTCGATCGCAGCCCCGTACGTTCATGGCGTTACAAGGGCTGGATGAGTAAGGTTGCAATCATCACCTTCGCTATAGCTTTTGCCATGTTAACCTACCTTGGTGGTCAGCCGGTCACTGCGTTGAACGGTATATTGGCTAAGATAGGTACCGTTATCTATTTTGCATTTTTCTTGTTGATGCCGTGGTATACAAAAATCGAGAAGACAAAGCCAGTTCCGGAGAGGGTTCCAGAATGATCAAAAGAATTCTGACAGTTTTAACAGCATCGCTTCTGGCTTCCTTGGTCAATGCGGCGGGTGGTGAAGTTCATCTCGACCATATGTCTCCTGACGCGCACGATAAAGTATCGTTGCAAAAAGGTTTGCGTACCTATATGGACAATTGCGCGGGTTGTCACTCTCTAGGTTTCGCTCGATACAACCGTGTCGCTAAAGATCTCGATATCCCAGAAGAAATCTTCATGGAGAACATTGTTTTCAGTGAAGAGGCTCGATTTGGTGATTTGATGAAGTTTGCGATGTCGGAGCAGGACGGTAAGAAATGGTTTGGTGCCGCACCACCAGATTTAACAAACGTAACCCGTGTTCGCGGCGTGGACTGGGTTTATACTTACTTGCGCAGTTTCTATAAAGATGAGAGCCGTCCTTATGGCGTAAACAACGCAGTGTTCAAAGATGTTGGTATGCCGCATGTGTTGTTGGGGTTACAAGGCTTGTGTGCTGATAAACCTCACGCGAGTGAAGGTGCTGAATATGATCCATTAACCGGTCATGAAATTGCTGAAGAAGGTTGTACTTCTTACGCAGTAGAAGGATCTCAGTCTTCTGAGGAGTTCGATGAAACGGTTTATGATTTGGTTAACTTCCTGAACTATATGGGTGAGCCCTATCAAAACGATCGGAAGCGATTGGGTTGGTTTGTTTTTGCCTTTTTGACAATTCTGCTGGTGCCTTCAGTTTTGCTGCAGCGTGAATTGCACAAGGATATTCACTAGTCCTCACCCATTTTAGGTGGAAATTTAAAGCGCAGCTTTGTCTGCGCTTGTTGTGTTTTTAATTTATCGTATATTTTGGAGCGTACTCAATGGGCGTTGTTGCAAAACGATCTTCTATGACTTTTTACTCTGACCCTGCATGTCAGTACAGTCATCGGGTTCGAATAGTGTTAGCCGAAAAAGGTGTCACTGTTGACATTAAAGATCATGAGCCGGATTCAGTGCCTAAAGAAGTGTCTGATATCAATCCGTACAGCAGTTTGCCAACGCTGGTTGATCGTGACCTGGTATTGTTTGAACATCACGTGATGATGGAATATTTGGATGAGCGTTTTCCGCATCCTCCATTGTTACCCGTTTATCCGGTAGCGCGTGGTGAATCCCGGCAGTTGATTTATCGAATTGACCGTGATTGGAGTTCTCGTGTAGATGCGATCGTTGCAGCGAAAAGCAAGGATAGCGTTACTCGGGCCCGCAAAGAACTGCGTGAAAGTTTGCTTGCTATTGCGCCGGTCTTCGATGATAAGCCTTATTTCATGAGTGAAGAGTTCACACTGGTAGATTGTTGTGTCGCTCCTATTTTATGGCGTTTACCTTCTTTGGGTATCGATTTCCCTGAAAAGCAAGCTAAAGCGATCGATAAATACATGGAACGAATTTTCGAGCGGGAGTCTTTCCAGATCAGTCTTTCTGAAGTTGAACAAGAGATGCGTGACTGATGTCAGCTATGACCACTAATAAGCCTTACCTGATTCGTGCGTTGCATGAGTGGATTATCGATAACAACTGTACGCCATATATTGTCTTTATGGCGGAGTATCCTGGGGTGGAAGTTCCTCAAGAGTTTGTGCGTGATGGTCAAATTACGTTGAACATTGCGCTGTCGGCGGTGAAAGACCTTGAGCTGGCAAACGATACCATTTCATTTAATGCGCGGTTCAGTGGAGTGCCGACCGATATTAGTGGTCCAGTTGATGCTGTTGTGGCCATTTTTGCAAAAGAAAATGGTCAGGGAATGGGCTTTGAAGTCGAAATGCCTCCTCAGCCACCTGAAGGTGATCAGAAGAAAAAGCCCGAGTCGGTTGCTCGTGAAAATCGACCAACATTGAAAGTTGTAAAATAATTCAACATTAGTTGTTGACTCCGAAAAATCCCTCCCTATAATGCGCCTCCGCTGCTTAGGGAAGACCTTTAAGAAGGTTGGAAGCAAGCG
>NZ_JADPQG010000017.1 GCF_015687175.1 Reinekea sp. G2M2-21
TGTATGAAAAGTGTCCACGAAAGTGGTGTAAGATTAGCGCAATTTAGCAAAGCGTTAGAATTTAAGGAAAATTTATGAAGTATATTGGAATAATTTTAGTTAGTCTTTTTAGTACCTTTGCAGTTGCGAGTGGGTCTACCGCAAGTGGAAAGATTGAACACTTATATCTTAATAATACCTGGACTATGGTGAGTGTTTCGGGTATTTCAGAAAATCCAGATAGCTGTGAAAGTACTGCTTATTACGCGATTATACCTAGTGATTCCAATTACTCAGCACTACATTCAACATTAATGGCGGCACAGCTTGCTGGTAAAACCGTTAAATTTTGGGTTAATGGCTGTTCAGGGCAAGGCAATAAGCACCCCAAAATAGTTAGTGTCTGGATGTATAATTAATTCTAACAATTCATTGTTGTGCAAGCCCACAAACTTGCTTCGCAAGCGGGCTTCGGACTCGTAAACTCGCCGCAAAATATGGGCGTTATGTGTAGGGAGTTACATTGAAGAATATAGCACTATACGCTGCAAAAGCTTATGCATGTATGTTCGTAGTGGTGCTCTTCCTTTCTGTTCTATTTGGCTTCGATGTAAATACGGCTTTTGGCTTTGCGCTTTTTTATTCTGTGGTCGGAATAGTTGGCCTAAACCTAATGGCTATTGATGCAATAGGTTCGGGTGCATTTATTACTGCACTTTGTCTTTATCAATTTTCAGTTACATTCTCAGCAATCATATTGACAGTGCTGTGGTTTAAACATCGTGATTTGAAACTAGAAGTGGCTTCTATATGTTTTTGGGGTTTGAGTGTCGTTTTATTGCCAGTGGTAATGCAAGGGCTAACCACCATTTAGCACATAACAAACCAAAGCTGTTCATGCCCGCGATAAATCGCTCCGCGGCGGGCATCGGACTCCATTACGCTGCGCTTCATTGCGCCGCAGTTTAGGGGCGTTATATTTTAAGGAGTATTATGAAAAATTTACTTGGAATTCTTATGGTTGGTATCAGTGTCTCTTCATTTGCAGCGGAAGATGTATGGACCGACAAGGTAAAAATTGTCGAGATATATACCGGATATAAGGAAGGTCATATCTTATTTAAAACCTCGGGGACGCATATAAATCCGGGATCTTGTTCTGGTTTTGATTTATATTCTGTTGAACCAGATAATGCTGATGTTCAGTCGATATTGTCGGTTTTGTTAGCGGCAAAAATGTCGGGAACAGATGTAAAGGTTGCCGTAGATGGCGACCGTTGTGGTTCAGCCGGAGTTCAGCATCTTTCGGGTAAGGCATCAGTCTCTAGAATCGGAAGTTTCTAGTTCAAATATAACAAGTTGCACCAGCGGACATTTTTTCATCGCTCTTTTGTGTGGTGTGTACCACACAACGGCTCTTCCAAAAATACCGCTGTGCAAAGCGTTATGAGAAGGAAATGGTTCAAAGGTGAAGTGTACATTTTGTGAGATTGTGAAAGGAAATCTTCCTGCAAATGTCATCTGGGAAAACGAGAATTGCTTAGCGTTTACTCCGTTAGAAATGGAAGTTGATGGGCATTTACTAGTAATACCCAAGGTACACTATAACGATGTGACAGACATTTATTCGGTCGCACTCTCAGAAGTTATGAACTTTGCTAAAGAATGCTGCAACAAGATAAAGTATGAGCATGGTTACACAGGCTTCAATCTATTGAATGCTAGCGGGAAATCCGCTCAACAGTCTGTTGGTCACTTCCATATCCATATACTTCCACGTAAAGAGGAAGACGGCATTGAAGCCTGGCCAAAGCTGGGATTAGGGGAAGACATCTACACTAGTTCTCATAACAAGTTGTAGCACGCAGCCCGTTCCGGGCTTTGGACTCAAAACTCACTGGCGTTCGTTTTTCGCCCGTGTACAAAAGCGTTATAGCATTATGAAAAATATATTATTGATCGTTACCACATTACTTTCATTTTCTTCTCTAGCAAAAGACTCTGTTCCTATAATGGTCGGGGGTAATGAAAACTTAGATGCTTGTACGGCGTATATTCTGATAAAGAATGGTACCGAGTTACGTGTGGGGCCAAATGAGGGGTATGAGGTATTGATGAAAATAGAAAAGGATTTAACAGGTTGGTCTTGCTCCTACAGCAATGAATGGTCAGGAGTTATTTTTCCATTGAATGGCGAGTATTGTGGAGTGTCGAGCCCAATTCCTGAAGAAAAAGCTTACAGTGGTCCATGTCTCTCTGGTTGGGTCCCCAGTTCTCAAATAGAACTTTTAGCTGGTGGCTAGCTATAACAAGACTAGGCAACATCAGCGCACAAAAATACGTGCGCTTGGACGCCCAACACTCCGCTTCTTTTGTGTTGTCGCTCCGCTCCAAATTATCACAAAAGAAGCTGCGTATTGATCGCCGTTGCTAGCGGCGTTACAACTTAAGTAGGAAATACAATGCCATACAAGCTATTCAAAAGAATTTCGATCTGTCTTGCATTATCAGCGAGTGCGATTGCATATGAAGAACATGAATTCACAGTTAACGTGGTAGGTGCAAGTAACAATACAAACACCGTTTTCATTGACGTAGAAGAAACTGCTGCAAATTCTAATTGCGACAATAAAAGGCACTTTAAAATTGATGACAGCAATAAAAATGCAGATCGGTTTTTCTCTCTAGCATTAGCAGCTCAAGCTCAAAGTAAGAAAATGGTTCTAGGATACAATGAAGATGATTGCTTGCATGGCGGTATCGAACCAAGGGTTTTTAAAATCAAGAGTTAATTTGTAACAATACGCTGTAGCAATACAGCCCTAAATTCACCGCTACACGGCGGGCTGTGGACTCGCTATCGCTCGCCGCTAAGCTTCGCGTTACTTTTCATTAGGGATGCGACTGAATGACTGACTTGTATTTTGAGTTTCGAAGAAGATTGCCAGCGGATGTAATTTATAAGTACAAGCCGGTTGCAGATTCAGCCGAGAACGTCTGGAAGCGAATCGACATGGATCTCTGGATAAAGTTCATACCAAAACTTGGCTGGGTTTGTGTGAACGAGCATGACGAGGTTTTTTCTATTCCTTGGTTCATGCCGTGGGATGAGCAAGGTGAACTACCACCTGAAGGTAAGTGGGTTAGTTGTAAAGGTGACAAGTCATATGTATACGATTTCGTCTACACTAGCAAAAAGTAACAAGGCAATGTTGGGCAGCCCCGCCAACCGCTTCGCGGCGGGTCTTGGACTCGCTACCGCTCGCCCCAAATTTTGGCGTTATGTGTCCAGATGATTGAATTTCCAATTTCACAGATGTCAGCGCTGGTTCTCGATGAGAACTTGAAGTTATCGAATTTGCTGAAGTCTCAGATAAATAGCGCGCCTTCGAAGGCGGATATTTGGCGCATGCGGTGCGAGAAAGAAGAGTTGCTTTGGCTACCAACAGCGTTGTCCAAAATCATGAAACAAAATCTGGAAAAACAAACCTCTCTGGCGTGGGTTCAGGAGGAGTTGGAAGAAATTTGTGAGAAATACACATAACAAGGCCATTAAATTTGTTGCGGCCACGAAAGGCTTGGCCTCCACCGGACTGCCTACGCGTTGCTTCGGCAGCCGTTTATGGCGGCGTTAAGCGTAGAAAATGCATAAACTTTTGAACGATGGCTGGGAATACGAAAGCGAAAGTCTAAATGAAGTACTAAGCCGGTATGATGGGTTTGGGTGCAGGCTATTTGAATTTATGGAAGCAGAGCTACCTAAGCATTTCCAAAGCCTAAAGTTCTATAGAGCTAAGTCTTATCAGACAGAAGATGCGTTTGCTATATGTAGTGGTTTAGGGCACGACTATGGAATCCAATTAGACCCAGACTGTGAGGTAATTTGTCTCTGGGATGGAAGTGCCCATATTGAAATCGGATATTGGTCAGAAAACGAGTACAGAGAGTCGATTGAATTTATTAAAACCCATTTTTTCAAATTACTCGCTTAACAAGCCAAGGTTGGACATGCCCGCCAATACCGCTCCGCGGCGGGCATCGGACTCACTACCGCTCGCCGCAATTTAGGAGTGTTACGTATGCATCTGGGAATGAATAGTGTTTCTAAGTGAAAAGTACATCGAAAAAATATCTGAAGTCTTGAAAAAAATGGAAGAAAGTGGAGATATTGTTATCACAACAACAGTTCCGCAAAATTTATCTCAAGAGCTATATGAATCGATAGTGAAATGCTGGCTAGATGAAAATACAGATTTCGAAGATCCAATAGAGTTTTCCATACCATATTTGCTGAATGGTTTTGCAAAAACTATATGTGCACGATTTGGTGTTACTGAAGAAGAGGCTAAGGAAATTATGCGTGAATATAACAATTACCGCTTAGCATCTTATTCTCCTAAGGAGAACGCTGAAGTATATTGGCACCATGGAGACGATATAGCCTTGAGAGCTTACTATCGAATAAAACTAGGTAACGATGATCTAGGAATCGAATTTTTAGATTGGAGAAAACAAAATGGTGCTATCGATACGTAACAAGCGCATGAAATATCGCTCACTCCGTCCGCTGGACTCGCAACAAGTTGCTCGCCATTTATGCGGGCGTTATGCGTAAACGAGATGTTCATGGAAGTATTATTTTTCAATAATTTTGAAGGTAAGATCGTCGAAGATTGGGATCAAATTCCAGAATCATCGTTTCTCGGTGGTGGTAGGTTTTCTAAGCCGCAATTGATTGAGTTATTTCAATGCTTTCATTTAAGTGCCGAATATTTAGATGATGATTTGTGGAGGCTATCCCTATCTTCAACTAAGAAAATCGTAGGTTCCAGTGATGAAACGCTTAAAAATATTGCCGTGAATTGGGCGCTAAGCCCCTCTTGGCAGGGGATCAATATAAATACAATAGATTTAGCCGGTCATTTGTTAGAGTTAAAACATAACTATATAGGCCAATCTAGTCCGAATGGCATATGGCTATTATTCGGGTAAATACGCATAACAAGTTGCTCAAGAGGGACGTTTTTTACGTCGCTTCATTTTGTGCTTTAATAGCACAAAATAAATCAACTACAAAAACGCCCCTTAGCAAGGCGTTCTGTGTTTCCAGTCTAAGAGGTAACTATGAAAAAATCGATATTATTAGTAGCATTTGTATTTGCATTTGTTGTCACCAATGCTAATGCGTATGAATCGAAAAGTGGTGTGATCAGCAAGGTTGAGGTTTTTGGCGAAGGAAACTATGCTTTTCGCATTAGATTTCAAGGCAACCCTTCACTTTGTAGTTTGAACGAAGATTGGGCGTATATAGAATCAACAGATTCAAATTACGATACAAAGGTTTCATCACTATTGTCTGCGTTTGCAATGGGTGCAACTGTGAGCATATTCACTGAAGCATCTTCTAGAAATCATTGTCACTTAACAGATATAACGGGCATTTCAAAGTAATTCGGTTTCTACGGTTTTTTGTGGAAATACACTAGGTGCCCAACTTACACAGAACAATTAGCTGTTGTACAGGCCCGCTAAAACCCCGCTTTCGCGGGCGGGCCTCGGACTCGCTGTCGCTCGCCGCAAAGCATTGGCGTTAAAAGGAATATATCTTGAAAAACATACTTATCACAGCACTTACTATCATTGTTTCAACTTTTGCATATTCAGAAATGAAACCATTTGAAGGTACAATTTATTTAGTTGGTTCACATCTACAGTCTCACGGCTCTACAGATTTAAACCAAGAAGGCATAATCTATTTCTATATGAATAACCTGCCCGGAGCATGTGGCACAACGCATAAGCGAATTGCAGTCACAACGAATCACCCATTATTTAATACTTTTTCTGCAATGATATTGTCAGCACATGCTCAATCAGCGACTGTTAATGGCTTATACATAGACTCTTGTACCTATAGAAGTGATGCATGGGACTTAGCTGTGCTTGCTATCAAGCAATAGTGACTTCTAAAATTCATAAATTTTAACAAGGTGCGGCAAGTAACGCCCGCCTAAAACCGCTATCGCGGCGGGCTAGGGACTCATTACACTACGTTCCATTCGCCCCTGCACACAACGTTGGTTATTTTGAGTAACGGATGCCATTGAATAGAAACGACATAAAACTAGGTGTTCAGATAATAAAGAAGCATTGGAGTGAAATAGCATTGATGGCTGTTTTTATTTCTGTACTAACTCTATTACCATTTATTCATATGAATCTTGGGGATACTTACTTAACTACTGGAGCTGTAGAAACGTTGACCGGAGTGCCTACAGACGAAGGTGACAAATTGGTAATGTTGGTGCGCCTGGAAAGTGATCAAGTTGTTCGAGTTCGTATTCATAGGTCTACTAATTATAAGCAAGGTAAAATAGTTGGCTTGAAGGTTGTAGAACCAAAGTATTTCGGTGCTAACAAGTATAAGTTTAATGGATACGTAAACTAATACTTAACAAAAAATTGTTGTTCAAGCCCAAATTCCTTGCTTCGCAAGTGGGCTTTGGACTCGTAAACTCGCCACAAAATAAAATCGTTATGCAAGAAGTAAGACATGATGAGAAAAGAAGGTTCGAAACAAGCTAGAGCCACAATAAAAGCATTTCACAATTGCTTGAATTCTCCTGGGTTAATACCAGCGCAATGTTACACGCCATCGAGAATTGGTTATGCACCAATTTCAATGGTGAACCAAATCGTGGCTCTCGTTCTCTCTCATAATTACGATCCAATCCCATTTTGCATCAAACGAGCGTATGCAGCATTCGGTCAAATAGAAAACAAACCAGCATTTGATGGTTACAGGAATGTTGCTACGGATTATCTATGCCAGGTCGCTTATTTCCTAAGCGCGTTTACCGAATTGGATGACGAATTTATAAATTCTACAATCCCACCTGTGATACTCAAAGCTGGCCCGAAAAATCCACCGGAATGTGATCTTGATTCTGGAGATTTTAGAAATGCCTAGTATCAAGTTTGAAGTGCGACAATAACCATTAAATCCCATAGTACATTTCCTCTGGTGTTTTATAGCCAAATCTTTTTCTCGGGCGCGTATTGAGTTTTTCTGCAATAGCGTCACATTGTTGTTGGGTGATATCTTCCATGCTACTAGTTTTGGGTAGGTATTGGCGTATTAATCCATTAAGGTTTTCGTTGCTTCCTCTTTCCCAAGAATGAAATGGGTTAGCAAAGTAAAACTTCACCTTTTGCTTTTTCCCTATCTCAGTATATTGATGGATCTCTGTGCCGTTGTCGGCAGTTATCGTCTTAAACATACTGGGATTTTTCGATATTAGTAGGATCGTTTTCTTATTAAGGGCCGATGTTGATTTATTCGGCAATTTCCCGATCATGACAAAGCCTGTTTTTCGCTCATTCAAAGTGACTATGCAGTGGCTGCTTCCTCTGCCGTGAACAGTATCAATCTCCCAGTGGCCCTTATATTTACGGGTTTAAACGCTTTCAGGGCGCTCTGAAATGTGCCGCTTATTCGCGAGGCGACCTCTGCTGTCATAGGCTTTGTAGCGCTTACGGCGCTGTTTCGATGCTTGACGTAAATGAGTCCATAGCAGACCGCCATTCGCCTTATCACGCCAAATGTACTGATATATGGTTTCATGACTTAGACTTCTACTCATCAGCCTAAACCGACGAATGTGACCGACTATCTGTTCAGGGCTGAATTTTTTGCGAAGAAGCGCCCGAACGATCTTAAAGTCATCTTCAGAATACTGTCGATTGCGCCTAGAGAGACTACGCCTGCTGGTAGCGCGTGCATCTGCCTTGCTGGGCCGATAGGCTCCATCGGTACTGTGACAGAAATTCCTTTGAAACTCGCGGTATATAGTGCTTCTATCTCTCTCAGTCAGGGCAGAAATCTCGGAAACTGAAAGACCCTGTGCACGATAGGCTGCAATCGTGTATCTTTCTTCTCTGGTGATCTGTTGATACTTCATAAACGCAATTCACTTCTTGGCGGGAGCGAAAAGCGCTTAGTATTACAGGTCACCTCCAAATTCAGAATAGGTGTCGCAGTTAGTATATGAATTCGGCATGCATAACAAGTGCGGGCAGTTGACGCGAAAAAGCCCGCGCAACTGCCACAAACGTTAGGTGAAGAAAATTGAGATTAAGACTTTGGTTTGTTTTTTTTTTGGAGTTTCAATTACAGTGAACGCGACTGAAAAACTATTCCCGCCCGTTCCAGAGTGGCAACCTGACTTTTCTCCAAGCAATGAAGCTTTATTAGAAATGATGGTTTTCTATACAAATAACCAAAAAGACCTTGTTCAATTTAGGCACGGGACGATTGTGATTGTTCCTGATGGTCTAAACCCTGAAGAAGCTCATGAATTCGCTCTGAAAGTGATTTCAGATATCTATCACTTTCACCCAGACATGAATCCCACTCCTATGAAAGATGGCAATTTGGTTGTTCAGTATAACCATCCAGCTTTCAACATAGTCATTGATGAGTTTATTGAAGGACATATGGGGAAAATACAAAAACACCATTTAAAGGGTCTGGCAACTGATGAAGTATTGATTACGCCATCTGGTAATAATGTATTTGATGAAGTCGGTATGAAAGCTCTTTACGGCAGAGCGTTCATGTTTATGGATGCCCAGAACCCAGAGATTATCAATCTGCACAGGCACTAATCACCTAACAAGTACGCGCAGTGGATTAAAATTTGCTGCGCATTTTTAACCACTGGCGTAAGCGTTAGATTAGGTATGAGATTTAGTAATAGCGCAGGACATCAATTAGAGCTGAAAATTCTTAGTTGGGAGTTTCCCAACGAGGAATGGTTGATGATCGGTATTCAAGGAACTGATAACGAGGGGTCTTGGGAAGGGAAAGATCCGAGCTTAACTTTCTCTGAGGCTGAAGAGCTATCAAATTGGTTGGTATCTCCAGGAAATTTCGAAGACTCAGCTCTTGAATTTTTGGAGCCGGAGCTTGAGTTTAGATACAAACAAGGTGAGCTTAGAATCTATTTGGAATGGAAATTGAGACCTCCTTGGAAACCATCAGACAAAGATGATGAAGCTTACTATCTTGCTTTTGACGTTCAAATTGATGAACTGAAAAGACAATCGAATAAGCTTAAATATATGCTTAAAAAAGTAAGAGAAATGAGGTAAAAAATCTAACAAATTAATCAAGC
>NZ_JADPQG010000018.1 GCF_015687175.1 Reinekea sp. G2M2-21
TGCTAATGATTCAAACGAATTCACCAATTGAATAGTCAAACCGGCCCTTAGGGTAAACACCGATATTTAATCTATCTTTTAATTCGTCAGGTCCAAAACGAATACAGATACTAAACCTATCTGTTTCTCTATCGTCATTATTAGGTACATAGTGAAACAGTGATGTATTTATCACTACTAAGTCTCCAATGCTAGGCACTATTTTTAGTGACTGATCTAGCAACTCTTTTTCGCACCTTCCGAGCAAAACCTGTTGATCTTTGTGCGATCTTGGCACAAGCACTAGTGGCGAAGAGTCTGTAACTGACTGTGGGTATATTAGAAAATTAAAAACATTGCATTTGAAGGGCTTACTGGTGGGGTCTATATCTTGATGCCAACCGATACCGCGCCCTGATCCTTTTGGACTGTACTGCATCATACTGAAGTAAAACTTTAGGTCATCATCAATTAATTCTGCTGTTTCCTGTACTGATTGAACTACCGAAGCAAAGCTACTAAATGCAGATTCTATGTTCATGTAAGTTAAACAGGTAGACTTAGAACGAGCTGCAAAATCTGCATCATCTTCAGTCCTACCTATATCCTCATCAACCAATTTCTCCTTTACTTCTACTAGTTCCTTAGCAATTTTTTCACTATAGAAATTTTTGAAGACTGTATATCCTTCTCTATCTAGTTCCCTAATATTTTCTAACATGATTTCTATTAACTTCCTTTCGAAAAATACCATGGTTACCTGAACAGCACTTAGTAACTGTCATGATACTTGAGCTCACATGAGTTGTTTTACTATGCTTTATTGAAAATTCCAGACCATTATTTTCTCAAACTCAACAGATATCTTTCTTACTACATCATCAATTGTTGATTTGCAAAATTGCTTAGCTGAGTACTCTACATCTAGATTGAGAGATGCCCCTGATTCCTCTACTACATTAATTCGAAAATCGTAGTCTTTTATCACTTCTTCTTCTGACTCGGAAGGAATATGAATCGAATATTCGTTTGGATCTTTTGTAGGCGCTCCCCAATATACAATCCTGATTTTTGGAAATGAAATTGACTCCAGCCTCTTGAATCGTTCCAAATTAAAACTTAAAGCCTTTTCATGATAATAATCGAATAAACTCAAAATTGACGACACGTCTACATCGCGATCTACAGCTAAATCTCTTTCATTAAAATATATTGGGGTGTCTTGTACCATCCAACCGATAACGTTGCTAAGATCCAATTCCAATCCGACCAAGTCTCTCCCAGTTTCCTCAAATCGAATACTTCTATAACCGAACTCATTATTTAAGATACGTGCAACAGAAAGGCAAAACAAATAAGCCCTTTCCCGTGTATTAACTTTTCCTTTATCGTCAAATGAAGCAGCAACAACATACTTCTGACACGCGCTATCCAAACTGCTATGTGCACACTCCATTAGCTCATATCTTACGTCTTCACTAGGACTATTTACGAATTCTAATATTTCATTAACATTGAACTCATGTCGGAATGAGCTCTTGTACGATATCAGTTTTTCACAATATTCAATGTAAGAAGTTTCTTTATTTTTTAGCAAAACTCTCAGTTTTGGAAGATCGTGCGATCCAAGACATATCCAATTTTTTAAGTGCACGAATGATACAAAGTCGGAAACTGTATGATGCACACATATATAGATAAAATTAGACTGTAGAAGAGCATCTTTGAACAAACAGACCACCAATAATGGCCCCTCAAAAACATCAATCTCAGCTTTAGATCGCCGGCATTCTTCGACAACTTTCTTAGAAATCTCATTGCCATCTTCCAAAACCCTATCGACTTCCAATGAAGAAAATCCATACAGATTGGTGCTATCAATAACAATTCTTTTATCTAATATGTCTCTGAGTTTCAGTCCAAGTCCCTCAGCACTGCTACAGATGACTTCCAACACATCATCCAATCCATGCTTTGGTTCTGGAATAGAAAACAATCCATCAATCACAAAACTGTTCCTTCCTTTGTTAGATGAATTAGTTTTCATTGATAGTAAGTGGTTTGGTGGTAAGGATTGGACATCCAATTGATAAAGCACATCTTGTTTATCTTTGCACTGCTCGCTTATTGAACCGACCATCTCCATCACATGATCTACTTCTTCAGAAAATGGCTTCGAAAAGTCAAATGATTGAAGATTCAACATGTATCCTTTCGATTCAATTTCATTCACTAGGTAGATCAAAGTTATAGAGTCACCACCTAACTCTATGAAGGAATCCGACTCCTTGACATCTGCTAGCTCTAAAACGTTTTCAACACTACTAATTAATGCACTTAGTCTTTGATCTTCAAACCTATCGTTAGTGTTCATTTCCAAAGTACCGATTACAGCTTACTCTCAAGCTTGAATTGCCTTTCAGATGAAAGTACTCAAATGACATTTATTTTGGAGAGTACAGTTCAAAATTTGACACGAATGCGAATCATAGCCATTAGCATAATCTTTACTTTAATAATTATCTAGTCATTAGTTATTATTATTAGGAAATGGTATTGCCAAAGAATACACTTTCATAATATGCAATAAAGTATTGCGCGAACGTTAATCGAACAATTAATGGTTGAATTAAAATTTTGAATTTCTACCTTGAAAAAGAGTCGATAAAGTTTAGGTAGATTGGCAAGGTGCATTAGTTCGATATGCTCAGACACTGAATTTTTTGACTGTAAGGTCAAAATCTTTATTTCCCGCAACACAAATAGCTACTCGATAATTTGGCGGAATACTTAAAGACCTGAAGAAATAGTTTTGCGTAGTTATATTTTTTAAATGACTATTAATTAACGTGTAGCATCCATCTTTAACTCCGAATTCAAATGAGCCTAGAGAAACAGATAGCCCTTCACCCGTGGCTTTTAGAAATGATTCCTTTAGCGTCCACAAATCAAAGAAAGCGCATGCTCTATTTCCACTAGAAAATGACTCGATGTAAGCACATTCTTGAGGTGTAAATATGTTCGTCCATAGCTCACGCATATCATTAGCACCATTTACTATCTCTATATCTATACCAACATCCTTTCCCGAAGTAATTGCCCAGACTACGCAATCGGAAGTATGACTTAGATTAAATCGTACTTCACAATCACTATCGAATAAAATTGGCTTACCGTTTTTAACTTTTGAAAACACCAGATCTTCCGGTTTAGCACTGATATATTTCGACAGCAACAACCGCGTTACTGCCCTTGTTACTAGAGCAGAGTGCCTATCTCTTCCCCTTCTGAACTGTGAAATTGTAAATTTTTCTTCATTGGAAATGATTGAGGTTAGATTAAGCAACGTCTTTTCATAAGTTACTTCTGATGGCTTTAAGTAATATAAATCTACCATATCCTTTTCCAGAAAATTAACTCCGAGTTTATAAGACCAACGAAAATTCCTGTTAAAGTAGTTTGAGTCACCAAAAAGTGTAATGTCCGTTACTAACAAGTTCACAAATTAGATAAATTAACAATCACATTCTTCAGGAATGCATGGCCTAGAACCTCATATAGTACTATTATTGTAGGGTAATAGTAACATTTATATGCGGATAAAATGAAGGACATTTATACTACTCAATTGACGAAAACCGATATCGAATTGAATGCCCATAGGGAGATGGTTGGTGGTTTGTGGGATGAAATCGGAGGTCTGCACCTAACGTTTTTAGTTAATGAAGGATTACTTCCAAGCCACGATGTTCTAGATATAGGTTGCGGTTGCTTAAGAGGAGGAATCCCATTGATCAGATATTTGGAGAATTATCGTTACTACGGAATTGACAAAAATAAATCTCTTGTTCAAGCGGGTCAGATTGAGTTACGTAAGTATGACTTGACCGATAAGGATCCATACTTAATCGTGAACGATCAATTCTTAATAGGCAATATTAAAAAGAGGTTTAAATACATTATTTCTGTATCACTTTTTACGCATCTCACTTTAGATGCCATAGATTCTTGTTTAAAACTTGTACGCGAGTACCTTTCTTCATCTGGTACATATTTCTCAAGTTTTTTCTTAGCACCATCGCCACAGTATAGCGACTCAATTACTCAAGATAAAAAAGGAAAGCAGTCTCACTTGGATCGACCACCATATCATTACTCTCTTGTTGAACTTAAACAGATTGCTAATCGCAACGGCCTGGAAACTGTTTATTTGGGAGAGTGGGGTCATCCTCGGAACCAAAAAATGATCGCTTTTAAACTCGCCTAAATCAAAGTAACTAAGTAGCTATTTTATCCAACCCTTTGTTTGAGTGGTTTCGTGTAAGGAGAGCGACTGATTACTCAGACCGCCGCCTCTCAGAACCGGACGTGGGGAACTACCGCATACGGCTCCCGAATAAACTGGCTCCCCAGCCATTTCAATGATCGTTAAAGTACTGACGTAACTCTTAAGTGCTCCTTTTCTGGAAACCTGAAAGCCTTCAGGACCATAAGATATTTCTTCCATGTCAGCTTTCGATTTCCTCCACGGCGATTAAACCATTGGAGCAGAATACGTTTGCTCAGCAAGATGAAACTATTCACACGCTTTCGGCTGTAAGAAATGTTGTGGCAATTCACCCATCCCGTCACAACCCGCACGACCGTTTTAATCAACTCAGGCGTGTCTTTCGTGGTGAGATGTTTCCGCAGGAACAGCCGTAATCCTTTTAACTTCGAAGTAAAGCGATCGCGGCGGCTGGTATACCTTAATGTCCAGTAGCCGCGCCTTGAGCGCCCCTAGTAGCAGGTAAACCCCAGAAATTGAAAGGTAGGCAGTCGGTTCTTGCTTTGCGCAGCGCGTTTGGCATTGCTATGGCCCGCAGGACAAATCGACGATTTATTTTGGTGCATATCCAGTCAAAATTTCGCTAAACGCTTCAGCAACACTCGAAAGAAACGCTGTGCTTGCTCTTTGTGCTCGTACGTAAACACCATATCATCGGCGTACCGAATAAGCTCAGTCGGTAATCCCCCCGGAAATTAACAGGGGTCAAAAGTAGAGTTTTCTCGTAACCTATGCGCAGGAGATTCTGCTTTGAAAAAATCACGTTTTTCCGACAGCCAGATCCTGGCCATTCTGAAACAAGCTGAAGCGGGTACGCCAGTACCAGAGCTGTGCCGGGAGCACGGCATGAGTAATGCCACATTCTATAAGTGGCGCGCCAAGTATGGCGGTATGGACGCATCGCTGATGGCTCGCC
>NZ_JADPQG010000019.1 GCF_015687175.1 Reinekea sp. G2M2-21
TCGATGGCTCAATTATTAGATCGACATGAAGAATGCACAGCTCCGGGTATTAACGATTGCCAGCAGTTTGCAGAGATTCACTGCAATGGCGAAAGCCAGATAATCGGTGTGGAAAATGATGGTGATAATTTTGTTGTAGTAGTGCCTTCGTATTTAAGTGAATACCAATCGAATTTTACTGATTTTGAGTCGGCTCGCTCAGAAGCCAATACTTTGATTCTGGCACTCGAAGAATACAAGAACATAAAGAAAGGTGGTGGCGCATCGGTTTCCTCTTTCGAAGACTATCACGGTATTGAGTTCGATCATTTTGATGGTCTTATGAAGGCTCTTGATTTTAAAATAACAATTAACTAATGGAAAGAGGACGCAGCACACAAGCAGCATAGCTATCTTGCGATGCTGGCTGCGAAATACATACATACTCATTGGGCATCAAAACCCAAATTAAAAACCTGAGGGAAAAAAAGCATGACTCAGCTATTTAAAGATATTCAAGTTACAAAACGCGTCTATGACTTTGAAGCGATTTAAAAGAAAGTCGATAAGTACCTTGGTGAAAACTCCATCGATGGTGACACATATAAAGTTGATAGAGTCACAGGCGGTATTGATGGCATCACTATCGAATTAGAGCGGGTCGGCGAGTTTCCTATTGATGAAGACTTTCCGGAAGATGATAAGTGGGAGTCTTTCTGCGATTCAATGAAAGTAGATTTAGGAGTAAGATTCGTATCTGTTCCATCTCGTTATTATGCCAAATAAGCGGGTGTGAAAACGGTAGAAAGAATGACATCTGTGAGTTGGCTTGCGAATAAGCGCAAGATCTAAGACATGTTTTTATGAAGGAAAACAAATGACTACTTACTTGAAGCTATCGAACGTGCGAAAAGAGGATATAGACGAACAAACCATTTCTGCTTTTTTGGAACTTGCAGAGTCTGACAACCGCGTCACAAGCATTAAACGGGCTGGCGACTTATTTGAAATCGACGCGCAAGAGTTAAAGGGATGCTATTCGCTCGGTCGAATCGCAGGGCATTTGCATGAATCTAATTCTGAAATTGATGCGCGTAAGGAGCGAGAAAAATTGCCCGATATTGTTCATATTAAGAAATTAAGGCATTTCGAAGAACGATCATATACAGATAGAAGGAGCCTTTTTACATTCACAAAAAACAAAATGAATGAATATTCAAACGTTTTGCCACCGTCTGCTGACAGGGCGCAGTGCATCAATATCGCCAATTATAAACTTTTGGGTAATGAATCAATAGCCGATCGTTTAGTTAGAGATCATAAATCTACGAATCATGCACTCCGAGCTGCATTGCTAATGGTAGCAGCTGGTTGTGCAAATCATATAGATAGAGTTAAAGGGCGAATCGGGAAAATCATTTTTGAAGATGGTTCCGAGCTATGAAATATGCTCTTATCATCAAGGGTGATTTAAAGCTGTTGATTAATGAAGGGCTTCAGATGGAGCCTTTGTTGACGCATCTGGATGAAATCCAGGCGCTCAATGCACGAGTGTTGGAGTTTTACGCCAACCTCATGTCTGCCACGGCAGAACAGGGCCGGGCGTTGGAAGCCGAAGCGAAAAGCCTCATATCTAAAATTGGTTACAACATTGTCGGGGTTCCATTCACAACCCACGATGCTGAGATGTATGCCGTGAATCACGGCTTGGACTATGAAATTATAGAGTTACAGAACAAGTAGGAAAAAATCCATGCCGGATATTGCTGTTGGATCACGAGTAGTAATAACCAACCATGATACGTGGCGTGGTGAAGTAGGAGTGGTTTATCACTTAGAGCGAGAAATCGTAGGAGCAACTGTTTCAGTTGCATTAGACCATGGGTACGACGCAATAGAACTGCCATTAGATAGTGTCGAGCATCTCGATTCGGAACCAGTAAATAATCCGGCGTGGGATGACCTAACGCGAAACAGATCAGGGCACAGCAAATGACTTCACTTCCTAAAATTAGTAATCCCAATGACCCAAAACTGGTACTAGCTTACTTGAAAGCTGGTTGTGAAATTGAACAAATTGGCCGAGATCTCACATTTTATGGTAAGCAGCCAACATATTCTCTAAAGCCACCGGGTCAATTATGGGAATGCTCTTTGAAACCAGAAATCGTAGTAGCGTTAGAAACTTTAAAGTTAATCGAAGTCGATAGCGGCAATGGAACTACTTATTGGTCCAAAGCCGACTTTTCATTACCTGAAATTCCAACAGCTAAAAACTAAAGGAAAAGACTATGAGGCGCCCTTCATTCGAAGAAATCACAGATGTGTATGAACGCTATGGTGAACCTTGCAATAATTGCATCCACTTTGAGGAAGGAATCCTTTGCGGATTAGATCATAGACAAAAAGAGGTAGACGTCAATACAGGTCACATACCAGAATTGACCGTTAGAAAAATCAAAGGATGTAGTGACCATCAATTGAAGGATGGCGTCTGGTGGAATGAAGTTCCGCTAATTTCCTCTTCAAGCGTTTATGGTGGTTCTAAGACCTCAATAATCTGAAGGACACAAGATGCATCACTCTATTCAAAACGTAGCATCAGCAAGGTTTCTCAATTATAAGAAGCTATCTGAATTTTCTTTAAGGGAAGACGTCAAAGCCAAGTTTTGCATTTCAGGGACGGTTGAGCCAGTCGTTAGCAGTTGGCATGTCGACGAACTTGTAAATGCGTATAAAGATACTCAAACGAAAGCAGATCTTGAATTAGATCGTAAGCTTGAAATTGTTAAACTAAAAAGTTGAAGGAAAAATCGTGACCACGTTAGTTGCCAATAGATGGATAGATCAAGATTCGGGTATTACGATAGAGGCCACGAAAGTAGGCCAGGGTACAGCATTGCAGTTTGCGGTACGTAAAGATGGTTTAATTTTGAATAAGCAGGGTGGATGGGAATATGAACCTATTCCATCAGAGCGTACTGATTCGTTTAAGCAGCGCTGCCGCTGGGATGATTTTGGGGATGCAGTCAAAGCCCTAGAGTCTGCCCCGGCCAGTGAATAAAACTTGAGGGAAAAATGATGAGATACGATATTGAATCACAGTTCGTATTTAGCAAAGAGTTATACGTATCGCGGTTACCACCGATAGTCATGACTCTTGTTGCTGGGTTATTTTTCTATCATCAGTCTTATGTTTTAGGTTTTTTGGCAACGTGTGGGTTCTTAGTGAGCTTCTTTATTCATAAGCGAGTACATGACCGACTTGGACCTGAAGCTCAATATCGGAAGTTCTTGTTAAAACAGCCAATAAATCTGTTGGAGGGGTTAGAAAATTCCAATGAACTAGATCCTCGAAGCAAGGACATCGTTAGCGAAGTATTAACATCGAAGTCTACGATCACTTAATTAAGGGAAAAAATGATGTCAGTTGAGCAGTCAGTGATTTTATGGGACGAGGCAGAACCAAACAGTCAGCCATCCGACCTAGGTCGAACGTGGGTTCAGGAGCGGCTTTACAGACATCGAATTGGAGATCGACTCCCTCGCGGTAAAAGGTTTGACAAATATCGATTTACCAAAGAGTCGAAGTTCAATGCGAGGCTAATTGGGAAAGCAATTCTCAGTGAGCTTTCATCAGTACTAAGCAAAAAATAGACATAAGGGAAAAATGCACCATGTTCGCGAAGTTGCTCAACCATTTAAGTAAATTCCAAGATGACTATGGAGTAGTTGTCTTTGGAGTAGCCATAACGGCATGTACATTGGCTTTCTTTGGTGTCTTCTATGCGCTGTTGTTCTATTAAAAACAAA
>NZ_JADPQG010000002.1 GCF_015687175.1 Reinekea sp. G2M2-21
AGTGCATTATGCCAACCCATCGCAAGTAAAATAACAATATGCGTCACTAAAACACTCGACACATATGCTTCCGAACTCCAGTTGTGAGCCCGCAATCTTTGATATTCTAATTCTGTCTGCTTCAAGCAGGTTTTCTATCGAATCACTTTCCTTACAACCTATTAACTCTAAAGATTTATTCTCTAACTTGTTCGTAAAAGTGAGTTTAATATTTAAAGGGCAACCTGAAGCACTACGAACTACCACAACCTCTATAAGATCCCACGTACTGTTGAATTCGCAAAGAGTGTTTAATTCTTCTTCCATATCCCTATCTCATAACGCCCGCATAAATGGCGAGCTTGCGAGTCCAGCGCGTACCGCGAAGCGGTGTCTTTAAACGCGCGACATTTCATGCGTTTGTTATGTGAACTATTACCAATCAATTATCTGTTGGTCCATTTTCCCAATCCTAGAAAAATATGGGGTATTCCCAAACAAAGGGGCTGCATCTTTTAGATAGCTCTTAAAATTCTTAATTTCTGAAAAATCCGGACCTGTGAAAACGCGAATTCCGTTTTCTAGCTCTTCGGCTGAAGCGCTCAAAAACGCACCAATAGATTTGGATACCATATTGCAACCCACCCCTTCACTCATATCGTATACTGCACCGTATGTAGTTGAATTTTCGATACAATTAATAACTATAAAGTTGCTATTGTTTTCCTCTAGGATAGGTAGGAAGCCTAAAGGCCAATAGTCGGGATTTTCTTCACCACCACATCCAGCGAAGTCGTTATACTTCTCTGAGATTTCCTGTACTGGAATTATACTCATACCCCAAACAAGATGTGGTTCGAATAAATCGAGTTCGGCCATTTTATCTTCGTCTACATCCCCCAAGGTAGATAGAAATTCATGGAGCTCGCCGGGTATTGATACAGAGTCTAGTTTCCGAATATTTTCTAGATCGTCGGAGTTACATGGCTTAAGAACGTCAACTGTTGAAGACCCGAACTTTCTAGAAACTTCTGTGAACTTATCAATTATTTCAATAATGCTACTTTCTGCCACTACTAACTCCTTCACTTCACATAACAGTTTCTTATTAGGCCACCGCTTATTTTTTCCAGAGCGCATATGTAATTAGCTGAAAGAACCACGGTATCGCTCTCTGCCGGTCATACTGCAGCCTGCAAACACCCTTGTCAATTTGGCTGTCATTACACATGAGCGCATGCCTAAGTATTTTAAATACTCGCGCGCCTGAAACGCCCTGTTCATGGGGGTTAGTCTAAAACACGGCTTGTTAATATTTCGATATTGCCGGGGTTTTGCGGCGCGTGCTTAAGTATTCAGGCAATTTCCGGAAAATGCGGCGCAAAGGCTTTTTAGCCCGATTGTGGCTTGCTTGGTAAGTGAAGGGGCAAGGATTACCCATGATTTGGGAGACGGCGCGTACCTTGGGGTGGTTTCGGTGATGGCGATGCATTTTGAGCTAAATTGCTGGCCTAAAGCCCAACCTACATGATCGGTGCGTCTGCGCTTTGTGCCGAAGGCTAATGCTCAGAGGTATTGGTTTGTTGGGCTAAAGCCCTACCTAAATCATTGCCCCTTCGACTGCTACGCGCTCTGGGCGAACGGTATGGTTAGGCGATTGTTGGGCTGACGCCGCGACCCACAAATTCATTTCCCCTTCGACTGCTTCGCGCTCTGGGCGAACGGTATGGTTAGGCAATGTCGGGCTAAAGCCGCGACCCACAAATTCTTTTCCCCTTCGACTGCTTCGCGCTCAGGGCGAACGGTATGGTTAGGTGATGTCGGGCTGGCGCCCGACCCGCATAGTTATCGCCTCTCCGCGTTGCTCCGAAGGCTCCTACAGAAAACCTGTCACACCAAACCCAGTCTGGCGAGTGAGGTGGTGTTCATTCGGTTGGAATTCGAGTCAGCCTTAGTAATTAGAAAAAAGTCGTCCAGCCAGATTGAGTATTCCAGTAATCGGTCTTTTATTCGTGTGGCTTCCAGCAAGTGTTTGTCTCTGATCGATAAGTTTCCTTTGGGGTTGTGGTGAATGAGTATTAAACGCGTAGCGTTGGCTTGAATAACATGACTGATGAGTAAATTAGTGGTGAGTTCTTTGAGAGAGAATTTACCGGTGAGAATGGGGCGGCTTTCTAATAATACACTTCGAGTACTAAGCATGAGTGCGTGTATGGCTTCGTGTTTTAAATGGATGAAGGTGTTGGCGATGTACAGCTCGGCACGCGCGATGCTGTCCAGTAAAACCGGGTTGGGTTTTTCCAGTTCACGTTGGTGGGCGTGGGTGAACAGCAGTTCGTCATCGATGTTGGTGATTTTTTTGTACATGGTTGTCTCGCTTTTTAAATTCGTTTTCTGTTTAAAAATTTTTAAGCATCAGAAACCTTGCCTGTGGGCGCAGGCAAGGTGTGCGGCTAAGCAATGTGTTCTGTGTTTTTTACTGCGGGCGTTCAGCGGCTGTTTTTACTTCGGTACTGCTTTAACAGCTGTTTGTAACTCACGAATGTCACGGAACACGGCTTTAGCCGCATCGAATTTGGAAAAGCTCCGGTGTACAACGCCAGGGCGATACGAAAACGCCACCAGTGTAGGGCGCGTAAATACGCGGGGTCGGTTTCTATCTGTGGGTTTCGGTGCCGGTTGGCCATTGTTTGTTTTACTGCGGGGTCACAAGGGTTTTTCACTTCAACGGGGTGTTGAAGGTCGCTTTTAGTTGCGCTTAGTTTCCCTTGTGGGGAGATTTTTTCTTGGAACGAGCGGTGCTCTAGCTTACCATTGAACTTAGCCATAATTGATACCTCGAATATCGGTTGTGGTTAGCTGCCCTTGAGTGGTGACACACTCTTGGGTAGCGCTTAGTTTTACGCTACTTTCTTTCCGTTATTTGCCTCCTGAATTTTCTGAAAAACCAACCTGTATAAAACACTGGGTGAGGATTGAACACAATTTATTTTTTGTGTGGGGTTATTTTATTGTGATTGATGTCTAAAAAATTCGCTTGCCTGTCAGGCTACTGCGCTCGCACAAAGCGCAGAATATGCCCTTTAAATTCTTTATCCAGATAATCGGTATGCGCCGGTTTTTCAACGGTAGATTTAAAACCGTGTGCCACCATGCGGGTTACCAGTTTGTTTTTTCGGCCACGGCCTGGGTCCACAATAATAATTTCGCACGCGGGGTTGGCGTGGCTGGCCAGAAAGTTCGACAGTAATTCAATGTGCTCATCTTCGTACAGTAAGTCACTGCCGATGATCACATCAAACAAGCCGAGCGTGTCGTTTTCGGCGGCCCAATCTACCTGCTCAAACGCGATGGCGCCGTCTTCATTCAGGTCGGTGTTACGTTTTAAAAAATGCTGCACCTGGGGGTGATAGTCCGTGGCGGTAATGTCGGCGTTCTGTTTATTGAGCAGCAGGCTAGATAACGCCATACCACAGCCAACTTCCAGAATGCGTTTGGTGTTGGTATCGTACGCGGCCATGAGGTGCGCCAACACCAGGCTCGAAGGCCAAACAACACCGAATATCGGCCACGAGGCCGATGAAATGCCCAGCTCTTCGGCTTCGCCGTTCGGGTCGGAAAATTCCTGGTTATTTCGCAGGGTACATAAATGAATATCAATTTTACCAAACTCGACGGTTTGGTAACTTAATCGCAGTTTTGTCATGTGGCGGCCTCAGTCGATGAGCGCTAAGCCAGCTATCTGGGATAAGTGACAAAACACAAAGGGCGGCCATGGTAACCCAGATTCCGCAAATAACCAGCACTATACGGGCAACTGAGTCATGAATGTCAGCATAACACCGGCCGAAGACGACACACTGATCACCAACCTTTTTCAGTATTACCTTTACGATATGTCGGAATACACCGGTTTCCAGCCAGACGCCTCCGGCTCGTTCGCGGTGGATAACTCGGTAACCGGTTTACAGGATTACTGGCAAGAACCCAATCACTTTCCGTATTTGATTCGGGTAGACGAAGAGCTGGCGGGCTTTGCGCTGGTGCGCCAGTTCCCAAAGGGTTCCGGGCAATACGACATGGGGCAATTTTTTGTAATGCGAAAATTCAAGCGCCAGGGCGTTGGTTCCCGCGCGTTTCAACAATGCGTTGCGCGCCACCCCGGGCCTTGGCAAACCCGCGTACTGCCGGATAACACCGGGGCGTTGGCGTTCTGGAAGAAGACAATCGGCGAGGTGTGCGGTAACAATCTCCAGATTAAAAGCGAGCCGTACCGTAACCGGGACATGCTGTTTATTCGCTACGTTGTCCCGGTAGGTGCTTCTTCGGCTGGGTTATAAACCGTTCCATTGCGTCATCACGATATCCAGCACCTTTTTGCTGTCGTCGTGTATAGAAAACTCACTCACGCCAAAGCCGGGCATGGCACCGTCGACCAGCGTGACTTTTCGCCAGTGGTAGTCTTCATTCTCAATACGAATATCAGCTTCACAGGTTTCATAAGGTGGGTTGGCCGAACAACTCAGGTTCTGTTGTTGAACGTCGGTTGCGGTAACGTCCGCGTCGGTCTCACCTTCAGCCGGGTTTTGCAGCAGTGCAAAGGGAACTTCGTTTAACACCATGAACTTTTCAACGGCGGTGAGTGTCTGCTCAGCCGCAAAGTTTGGGCAAGTCGCTTCGGCTTGAAACGTTAAAGTGATGTCCGTTTCCGTGTCGCCTGCAATACGCGTGAGCGTCAGGTGGTCGGCATCTATTTTCAATAACCGGAGAGAAAACTGATCGTCGTTCAGTGTGACGGCATACAACACCTGTTCACCCTGCGCCATGTCGATTGGCGGCAAGCAACTTGCGGTTTGCGTAGACCCCACAGAAGGTAAACAACCGCTCAATACAACCCAGGCGGTACCGGTGAGAAAAAATGATAAATGACGGCGCATGGTCACATCCTTAAAAAGTGCACACCACTGTGCGGTGTGCACTATGAAAAAATTTTCGGTTTGTTTCTGTGTTCGGCATCGCACAATGAATGACATTGCGGGATGCCGCACCGCTTAATACACGGTGATCTGATGCAACAACGAAACGTAGTTATTGCTTTCACTGCTTTCCGGTATGGCACTATTCGGATCGACGCGATAGCCAATGTAGTACGTTCCCGGTGCCAGGCCACTGGGCACGGTAAAGCGTTTATCCGCTGTGGCGTAGGACCCAGTCGGCATACTCCAGCTCGCGCTACCAATATAGGTATCCGATGTGGAAATATAGGAGTTCGTGGAAATGAAGAACTGAATGTAAGCGGACTCAGTCTGCGTACCTAAGTTCTCGACAGTGTATTCCAGATCATACTGGCTGCCACGACTCAACGACGTCACCCAACTGCCACCGGTGGTTCTCACTTTGTTGGTGCTGCTTGAACCACCACCGGTGTTGTAGAACCGGGACACGGAGACATCCCGTTCGGTGGTGCTGTCTGGGTACAGCAGGCGCAAGCCCCAGCGGTCATCGCCGTGCGGTTCTACGTCGTTGTAATGCCCAATGGGACCACCGCTGTAGTAGTAGGTGTTCATGGTGGCTGGGCGGCCATCCGAGTGCAGCAACCCCAAGGCATGACCCAGTTCGTGCAACATCACCAACTCATAGTTATAGGGTGAACCCGTGGTGGCGCCGGTAAAGTCACTGAGCGTCCACGCATACCGTGTGTTAATGCCGATGTCTGCCTCGGTGTAACCGTATTGCGTACCAAACAGCCAATAACAATTAAAACGCGAACGGGTTACACCCAGGTAGCTTTCGCTGGGTTTGTACTCGAAATACACTTCGTTTTTACCGTTGGAACTGCTGTGGCTACCGTCGGTATCCCGCCCTACGTAGAACTTGAAGTTACTGCCGCCAACCGCGTTCCATTCCGACATCATGTACTGGGTGTGCAAATCCCAGTCGGATCCAATCGGGAATGAAGTGGTGGACAAATACATGTTGGTCCAGTCGCTTTTCCAATGTTGTTTCTTGCCATCGCAGGTGCGCCAGGCGGCGGCATTTACATCCAGTGAAGCCAGTGTTAAGGCGGCCGCAACGGCGCCAGCTACGGCTAATGTTTTTACGTTTTTCATGAGATTATTCCTTTTTCTGTAACCCAGTGAGTTTTACTCGTCGTCCGACTGTGTTGATGCGTCGGGACGTTCCAGTGGTAACTGAGTTTCCTGCGATATCGCTTCCGTGCGTTGTTCATCTTGCTTGCGAGCTACGCCCATCGGTGCGTCGGCAGGTGCCGATTTACCACGAACGACTTCGGGTAAACGCACCAGATCGTCCACAGACATATCCACCTGAGCATTCGCTCTCAAGGTTGCGGTTTGTGCTTTACGTTCCTGAATCATGGAAACGAAATTGCGCACATCGACCGGAGCGTAACTGGCTTTACCAGCCTTACCTGTCGATTTTTCAAGGGTTTCACGTTCTACCTGAGCGACCGAACGGTTCACCAGGCGATCTTCCCCACCGTCGGATTCCAGCAACATCACACCTTCGGATGAGCGATGTTCCGTTCGCTCGGCGTTATCCAACAACTGGCCCCGCGCCATTAAGCCATGATCGGTTTCGGTAATCAGGTCTGCGCCCTGAAAGCCAACCACCAGTTCGCGGTTTGCGGTTTGCACCTGTTGCCGATCATTCACTTTAAACACGCCCTGGCTGAAGCCAACGAAAGGCATATCGGCAACGCCATTGTGGCTGACAAACACCACCACTTGGTCACCCACTTCAAATTCGGGTGCGCCATGGGTTAACAGTGTTTCTTCGCCAATCACATTTTTGGCTTTGTCGAGCTGTTCGACCGTACCGCCTTTAAAACGCAATTGCACAGGCTTGCCAACGTGCTTTTCACCGGCGGCGGTTATGACACTGGCGTTGCGCAACACAATGGTGGTGTAAATTTCGCCATCGCTGGCTTTCGCAGCATTCAGCTTAGCCACCGTACCCATCACGCTGTGTTGGCTGGTGTCGACCAGTTCATTAAAGTCTTGATATAGAACGGTTGTCGCTTGTGCGGAACCGAGTAGCATGCCGAGAAGTACGGCAATCAGTGGGGTTAGTTTCATAGCATTTCTCCTTTGCTAACCAACGCTTTCATTGAGTTGTGCTATCAAAGGATTGAGTGAACGTAACGTTTTTTACGCGCACCAGGCGAGTAAGTAGTCGTTAGCGAGGGGCAAACTAACGCGCGTGTGTGCGCGCAGAAATCCTTTCCCTGGCTAAGGCAAGGTTGCATTCATAATCCTTTGAAGCAATGTCACTATAAAAAAATTTCGAATCTGTTTTGCGAATTAGGTCTAAAAAAAATTTGGTTTTCGTTACGGAAGTGTGTGAGTTTTGTAAGCGTATGTGATGCTGTGATGAAGTTGGCGTTGCTATTGTTGTCCTGCAATCAGGCTTGGTCACCATCCTGGAAATTTTATTGGCGAAAAGTTTCACTACCCTGTAAATGGAGTTATACCGAATGGCAATCACTTAAGCTCGTTCAATGGGATTTGCATCAATGCGTGACTTGGTTTCACTGCGTTTTTTTTCTTCACATACTAAATCTGTTTCGAAGACTATGGTTCCGTTTTTAACCAGAAGATTTTGTGGAAGATTTTTCTTTCCAAGGGGAGATCCCCTTGCACCCCCCTTCTGTCGCCCGCTTTGGTATTCTTCACTAATTGTCACTACGTTCGAACGGTCGCTTGAGCGTGCATCCCTGCACGCGCGGCGCTTCCAAGGGCATCCATGCCCTTGAATCCGTTGCGACGTGCCAATTAATTCAGCCAAAGCAGATACGAAGGAGCGGTTATTTACGCCGTTATCGGCAATAGCTTTAAATGGTTAGGCAAAAGCAGGAATAACAGAAATCGGCCATAGAAATATCTATCATAATGGCACCTCATGCGGCTGATCCACGGCCTTTCAAACGACCACGCGAATGGAGGTCCGACGTTTCGGTGGCCGTCGCGAACGACCTGTCGAAGACAGAATTGAGAAGTGAGACCAGTCGTTTTTGGCGGTGGTTGGGATTGCGCAAGGTCGAGCCCGAATCGTCGGACCGGTTCAGCCCTTGACGGCAAAAAACTCCCAATAAAGGCTTGTTACTGTTTGACGCAAATGCAGAAAAAATAAACCAGTTCAGCTTAAGTAAGTACCATTCGAGTTTACCCTGTTCACGGAACACCATCGGTCGACAAAAAAACTCCCCTCGTTACCCGATGATAAGCAGCGGCGAGGGATACTCACCGCTGCTTTCGCGAATACCAACATTACGCGGGTTGTTGTTGCCCCTGCACTGCTTGGTTGTCCAAAAGCTCGGCAGTTTCTTTCACACTTTTGTATGCGTTGAGATCGGTATACAACTCGTCTTTTAGCGGATTAAGTTTTCGGACAAAAATTCGGCGAATCTGGTAACCGAAAACACCGACGTTAGCCACAATACTCAGAAGCGATACGAACCACATCGCATCGGTACTTTGCGAAGCCTTAACCGCAAACATAGAGGAATCGACAAAGGTTGGGAACGCCATAACGAACATCATCCAGAACGCGAGAGTATGCGCTCGATGTTGCAACCATGCGCCCTTCGCCATCGTAAAGGAGGGAATCGTACAGGCTAATAACAGAGCTGCACCGGCGTAGAAGGAATGGTCCGGCACACAGTTGTAGACATAGGCAAAATTCCACAAATCATAGGCGATAATCCAGAACCACAACATATCGGGCCAGAGCATGTCTTTGCTTTTACGTTGACTGATGACGATGCCAGCCCAACCGCAAATGGTAACAATATTCAGTATCCCAGCTATACCATTGACAATATTCCATTTCCCGCCAGTGATAACCATACCGTCATGCAGGCTCGTCGCAAATGTGGACACCTGAAACTCGCGAATTACCGCTTCTAGTATGTTCAAACCTAAAATGAAGGCAGGAAAGAACAAAAGCGCTTTGTATTTCTTAGCCCAATCGGTGTATCGAATGAGCATGAATCCCACGCAACCGGCGATGGCGGAATACACTTTTACCCAGTGGAACCACGTACCAACACTTTCACCCGTTGCGCCATCGTGCTGCCAGAGTGTAAACGGCAAAACGATGGGCAAGACAATGAAGAAGAACACTGCTGCCCAGACTGAACGCCGTGAGATTTCATTAAGTAAAATTAGTGTGCCTAGAACAACGAACCAGGCAACAGCGGAATACCAAGGAATGGGTTCGAACAGAAACATAGTCTGCCTCCTACGATGAGTGTTTTGAGCACTTGCTCGTGCGTTGAATCAATATGCGAATTGACCAAATTCAGTATAAAAACGAAAAGGAAATGTCTGTAGAGCTGCAAATAGGCTGCAAGCGACCTAAAAACAGGACAATAACAACGGCGAGTGATTGACTTACATCAAGCGCTGAACCTGTCTCATACATCTGGAGAGCTGACAACATGCCAACCTTTGATGACTTACACCTATTTGCGCTCACTGTTCGACACAAAGGCATCAGTGCCGCCGCCGGTGCCATTGGCATGCAACGCTCGAAGCTGAGCAGGAGGCTTCAGGCTTTAGAGCGAAAGCTGGGGTATCAGTTACTGATTCGTACCACACGTAGCATCGAGCTGACGGAACAGGGCAAATGGCTTTACGAGCAAGTGAGCACACCGCTACTCACACTGAATGAAGTGATTGAGTTAATTGAAGACCAGAAATCACAGCCACACGGAAAACTTCGAATGGTGATACCTCCAGTGCTTGGCGTCACCGAGTTTTTCACTCAAGTCATTGAAACCTACACCAGTCTTTATCCTGATGTCCGCGTAGAAGTTCGGCACCAAACCAAGGCGGTTGACCTTCGTCGCACGAACACGGACATCCAAGTTTTACCTGTTTATCATCGCCCCAAAAGCGAAGATTATATTCAGCAGCATCTGGTCCATTTGCCGGTGTCGGCTGTCGCAACCGAAACGTACTTGATGGAACATGGGACACCCGAATCGATACAAGACTTATCCACTCACCACATTCTGGGGAACCGTTACAGTAAAACGCAGTTACCGAGTCAACTTCCTTACTATGTTTACAGTGAAGACCTGCATTTGTTACGGAATTTAGCGCGCGATGGCAAAGGCATTGCGTTATTGCCCAAGGTGATGGTTGAAAAGTGCCTGAAAGATCAACAACTGAAGGAAGTCCTGACGAACATCGGATTTGACGATCTCCAGGTGAAATTGGTTTATGCGTCTTTGCCTTATTTGAGTGAGAAAAGCCGCAGCATGATTACGTTAATGCGCGAGACTCTGAAGAGCAATGGGATTATTTCCTATCCGGTGTAAAACGGCTGGTGTCAGTACAGCACTTCTTTTTTTCTGGTAATGGCTTAAAGAAGTGCTGGCGATTTTTTTTAAAGGTGACGACCAAACCTCTGCTACGGCTGCTGGCAATATAGACTTAGATCATCGCAGTAATCTCCGGTACAGCGGATCCCCGCGACATAGCTGCCTTTGGCACATTGGCCAAGGCCTTGCTCTTCAGAAAAGGCTTTGGTCCAGCTCCCAGCGGGTGCAAGGTGATTTCGAAGGATGAGCTTTAGGTTGTCGCAGTATCGGCCGCTGCAGGAAAGACCCACCAGAGCGGCGTCATCCCATGCCCAACTGTTGGGTGATTCTTCCGATATCCAGTTACTCGTCCACTGGCCTCCGTGAGGAGTGACACTTGGCAGACTGCAGCATTTCAGCCGCTTGTTATCGCAGTATCGACCAGAGCATTGAATACCCGTAACAACGCGATCACCTGTACAAACGGCACCTGCGCCGCCTTCTTCGGAAAACCAAGCGCTGTATTGACAGTCTTCACCTTCAAAAAAATCTGGATAAGTATCGGGTTTAAACCGATTTAAATTATTTAAAAAATTGCTGTCTTTTAAGGGGATGGTGGCCGAACCGTAGTTAAACCCATTCAATAATGCACGCATCTCGGTATTTGTTTTGTTATCACCGTAAAGCTCGAACCAACTGATCACGGGTGGCGTAACGAATGCTTGATAGGGATTCTCCGCCGCTTCTGACGCGCCAGCAAAACGCATGGAATGGGTGCGGATACCATCTTTGTGATAAACCACACGGATGTGTGAGTTGGTGTGCGGAATATCCGCGATGGCTCTTGTGGTCATTTCGCCATGCGCACTAACGCTGCCATGCGTAACCTCACCATTCTTCGTCCAGACAGCGGCCTGTTCCCAGTCGTGCCTGTGCCCAAATAAATCATAGCCAGACAATACTTTATCCTTCTCAAAATAGAGCGAATAAAAGTGTCCACAGTATTCGGAACCGCCCTGATCTACGCAAAGTGAACGATGCAGGGTATTGGAATAATTTAGGAAATCACTGTTACGACAATTGCCGCCCAAAGTTCCCGTTCTAGCATCTAGTCCCGCGTTTTGTTCGCCAGCGCGACTGATACCCGCCGCAGGGAAACAACCGTCGCCATCGAAATCAAACACAGGTGCAATTGCGAGCACTTGAGCGTCGGCTACCGCCTGTTCCAGATGGTAAAAGTTGCTAGCGTGTGCAGGGTAGGTTACGGATAGACCGAGGAACAACGCGACGTTAATCCATCGCGACTTAACATTGAATAGGGTGTTTTGTGTCATACTCTTCTCCAGGTATTGTTCAAGCCAATTGCCCGTTTCAAACTGCGTAGGATTTTCGGGCTGAGTGATGATTTTTATTTTTATGAGATGCTGCTAGAAAAGACTTTGCATCATTTAGTCTTTACAGATTTTACGATGAACGGCAACAATATGAGTATTGTGCCAGCCAAAATGGTGCCTATATTTTCATAAGATGCTTCAGATGATTGAACAATCTTTTGGAATGAACTCCCATCTGACCCACTGACGGGCAAGAAATCGGTAATGAGCGGAAACCCGAATACCATTGCCAAAACGGTGTAGCCGATTAGAGAAATGCCCAACAATATGAAGACTTTATCCATAATTTTTTTTCACAAAACGTCACTTTAAAACAAATAAACGGTAGAAAGCTTTGTATCTAAAGCCAGGTACTGGCTTCACACTAACCACAGTAAGTATTTTGAAACTGATAAGAGCCAAAACAAAAAAGCAAAAAAACCAGCCAAACGAAAGTAAAATGCCTTTGGGTATAGCCTTCGATGCAGCAGTAAAGTAATTAAAAAAACTGCGCCTGTTAAATCAAGAACCAAACTAAAATTTAAGGTCCCCTGCACAACAAGTATTGATGTTGGCCCGCCATTTCCCCCAAAAATTTCAGCATTCAATAACCAAACATAGAAGTCACTGAAATAAGCTGCACTAAGGGCAAGGACCAACCAATAGAGCGGATACTGCAAACTAAATAGTGTTAAAACTTTTCTGTAGGTATTCGAATCCATTCAATGTCCTTATGTTTAACACCAAGGGGGAGTGCAGCATTTAATTAGATTGTCTTTATCAAAACACAAAGTGAACGGAAAAAACAAGAAATTGAACAAAACATTAAATCAGAGTTGCCCTAAGATATCTCCAGCTTTTAATTTATATGTAGCGCAACCTCTCAAAAATACGAATATAAGTATTAGAGCAACCCGTGTTTTTTTTCATCACGGGTAATAACTTCCTTGAAAATGACATTCTCACTTTATCGGCGACCCTCAACCGAGGGTCGCGTGATGTGTGTTAGGGCGTTTAAGCCCTGAAAACTTATTAAAGCAATGCCCTAGTGCACAAACGTGCTGCGTTGCTGTACCCGGCTGAAGTCCACCACCTCAGGATTAAAGCGAGGCAGGTCTACTTTAAACACAGGGTCAATCGGCGGGAAGTGCACTACAGGGTCCATCAACACGGGAACAAACACGCCACTCTTGCAGCTTTTAACGGCTAAGTCTTCCATAATTTGACCGCGTCGCGCGAGGTCATCGAACTCACGCGTAACCGGAGCACCCAATGGGTCCGGCACGGTAATACCGGTTAAGAAACCAGACAAGGTGGTTGGAAAACTCTGTGGCTTCACATGGGTAAACGACGTTTGCGTTTCTCCTGAATGGCAATCGTCGCAGGTATTCAACGACAATTTATGACGCACGGTCCCTTCCAGCGTTGGAGTGCCGGACGCGGTGGTTTCAGTACAGAAACCGGCACCAGGCACAATCGTTGTTGTGGGGTGTGCGGTCCAAACGGTGCCGAAACCATAATCGGCATGCGACCCTAAGAATGGGTTGCCTGCAAACGTATCCGGCACGACGTGGCTTTCACACGAAATAGCGTCTGCGTTGGTTTCCATAAATTGTTTGGTCACCAATGAACTGTTGCGAAACAAGGCTGGATCTGGTGTTTGCTTAATGGTGGCGGAAACTAGGCTGGCGCTACCGGCATCGATAACAAACTCCCTGAGCTGCCAAGGGAATGACAACGCAATTTCGTTCGTGCGCAATTGGTTCAACGCGCTGCCGTTTGGCTTGTTGGGCATTGCATTAGCGGTGGTAACGTCGTCGGTTATGGCTTGCAGCGCTGCGTTAAAAGCGGCCGTGCCGAATGCCATAGATGACAGATCGATCCATTCATTGGCACGCGATTTCACCGACGTACAGAAACTGGAGGTATCACCGTATTCGAAGATTACCGTCATAGCCTGGGTAGACCCTAAGTTGCCCGACGTACAGGAAGGGCTGGCCGGGTCGACCAAGCCAAACACGAAACGAATTTCACCCGGCTGGCCGGTTTGCCCGTAAGAAGATGTACTGGCCAGATCGATACGATTCACAATAGCCAACAAACGGAATGGCAGGTTGTTCATATCCAGCGTGCTGGCGTTTACGCCATCCCAGCCGCCAAAGAAGTTTTGCATATTGGTTCGTTGAAAAACGGTGAAGCCATTCACGGTTTGTGGGCTCATCCAGTTCAACAACCAATTGTGCGTAAACTCTTGTGCGCTGATGCCGGTAATAGAGGTATTGGCCATGTTGGTCATTAACGTTTTAAAGGACCAAGCGCCATTCACATTACCGAGGTTGCCGTCGCCGTCTACGTCACATGGGTCAAATGTGCGGGAGAAATCGGCGGTGACCGACGGATGCGTCACCATCAGGCTCTTAGCTTCATTGTGTGCCATCGGCAACAGGGGGGTAAAATCGATCGCCGGAAAGAAGGGTGTTAATACCGTTCCATCCTCTAACTCAATTGGCTTCTGCCCAGTCGGCGGATTTTTGGGTTCAAACTTCGCTGCGCCAACCACGGATCGCCCAGAGAACAATTCGACTGTTGAGCCTCCAAATTTTTCGACACGGCTGATGAATTTTTCTTCATTGCGCAGTTGCGATTTAAAATCGAAATTAAAGAACGACGAATAGAGACCATCGCCTCGTTCTTGGTCCGGTAGAATGCCTAAGTCGTTAAGAGCTATGGTGCGGCCACTGAAGTTAAACGGGATAACCGACTTCAGACCTTCCACGCCCTTAAAGCTCACCAGAATGGCTGCGTTATCGCCGTTTTCGCGTTCTTTGTTGAGTTCAAACAACTGGTTATTCAGCGCTGGCGGTGGTGCTTTCACAAAACTGGGTTCAAACCCAAAACCGCTCGGTCCCGGTGGCTGCTTGAACATAGCCTCAGCGATTTCCAGGTCGGCACCGTCGACGGTGCCATTGCCATCAAGATCGCCATCGGGGTCATCTGTTTTAAAGCGTGTCAGTAGGCTTTTGATATCACGGTCATCCACGATGTTATTGTTGTCAAAGTCGGCGTCACAACGGTTGCCGAAGCCATCACCGTCGGTATCACGCTGTAATGGGTTAAATACTTTTACACAGTTATCGATGACATCGACGATGCTGTCTTTGTCGGAATCGGCGTTTAGATCGGCGGCCTGGCCTAACGACATCGACGCAGATAAAACAATCGCCAGCGATAACTTTTTATAAGCAAACTCTCTCTTTCGGTTTTTACTGATTACCCTTTCCATTTTATTAACCTCAATTATTTTTTAGTTAAAAAATGCTGCAATAGCCCACCAAAAACCAATCGATAAGGGCCGACAACACAACCAGCATTTGAAAAACGACAACCGATGCCTCCGGCTTTACTGCCCTGCAAAGCCGCTCCATGAGTTCAACGCGTTGTCCTGCATTACATTGCAAACAAGACCACGTAATGCCAGGGACAAAAATATAGAAGGTAATTCTGACGGAAATGTTCACCAGTGATCATTCTCGAAACTTTTGCTTCAGGAATGTTCATTTTTTCGACTTGCGTCGCAAGCGCCAGTTGAGGGCTGTCTAAAAGAACGGTCTTGAGAAAACCGAACGCCTGTGAGGCTGTTTTGGATCACGACCGCCTATTGGGAAAAATTTTGGATAAGCAAACCACAAATTACGAACAGCCCAGACGGGGATGCAGCGTTCTCTGTTCTGCGGTTAAGTCCATCTCGAAATTCAGCATGTCATATCTTTACACCAAACCGTTAACGAGTCGCGCGATGTCACCAACTTGCCGCGATAAATTTCGTGTTCTTCTTTCCGATTGAACCCTGATGAATAAGGCACTAGATGAAGTTGCTAGTGACATTGTTTGGCGTGCAATGCGTAAACCTGTAACAAAACACGCCGTTTTCAGGAAATTACAGGTTTGTTTCAAACTTTTTTTGCGACGCAGATCTCAGAACCGAAAACGCAATTGGTACTACATTGAACCTATTGGTACTTAAATAATAAATCCAAAACCCAAGCAAACATTGGTATTAGACCTTAGTATCAATTTAATTGCGCGTTTCAATCCAAATTCGCCGGGATTAAGGAAATACCAAAGTAGAACCAATAAACGAGACGATAGAGTGTTGGTAAATAGTGAGATTGTGATGTTCCGCTTTTGTCTGGCAACGATGTATTCCGTCTGAATCGCATTAGAGCAACTGAAAACGACTAATAACAAAGGTAAACTCATGACTTTTATCAGCAAAACAGGTCGAACTGGTCGATGGATGATAGCCGTTGGCGCGCTGGCATTTTCGTCAGCCGCCATGGCCGTTGATTGTAATGGCGTTGATGAGTGGCAGCCCAGCGCTGTTTACTTAGGTGGCGACAAAGCAACTCAATCCAACAAGCTTTACACCGCCGCCTGGTGGACACAGAACCAAAGCCCGGCAACGCATTCTGGCCCGTGGCAAGAATGGAAACTGCAGGGCACCTGCGACACCACAAACCCTCCGGGCAACCAGCCACCGGTGGCAAGAACCAATGGGCCATTCAGCGCGCAGAAAAACCAAACCATTGCCATGAGCGCCACCGGCTCCAGCGACAGCGACGGCTACATTGCCAGCTACGCATGGAACTTCGGCGACGGTCAATCCAGCAGTGACATGAACCCTGGGCATCAGTACGGCGCAGCCGGCACTTACGATATTTCCTTGGTTGTTACGGACGATGATGGGGCTAAGAGCACTGCCACCACCACGGCCGTTATTACCGATGGTACTCCGCCACCACCACCGCCGGGCGATACCAAAATAATTGGTTACTTCGCCGAGTGGGGTATTTATGGCCGCAACTATCACGTGAAAAATATTCACACAAGCGGCTCGGCTGAGAAGCTGACGCACATTTTGTACGCGTTCGGTAATGTCACCAACGGTAAGTGCGCCGTCGGCGACTCATATGCTGCATACGACAAAGCCTATTCTGCTGCAGACAGTGTTGATGGCGTGGCGGACACTTGGGATACCGGTGCCTTACGTGGCAACTTCGGTCAGTTGAAGCGTTTGAAGAAAATGTACCCGAACCTGAAGATCGTTTGGTCATTTGGTGGGTGGACCTGGTCACGCGGCTTCGGTGAAGCGGCGCAAAACCCGGCCGCATTTGCCGATTCCTGTTACAGCTTGGTGAACGACCCACGTTGGGCGGGCGTATTCGACGGTATCGATATCGATTGGGAATACCCGAACGAATGTGGCCTGACTTGTGACAACAGCGGCTTCGATGGCTACCGAAACCTGATGGCCGCTCTGCGCGCCCGTTTTGGAACACAGTTGGTAACCTCTGCCATTGGTGCGGGTGAATCGAAACTGCGGGCAGCCGACTACGGTGGTGCTTCCGATTATGTCGACTTCTACATGCTGATGACGTACGACTACTTCGGCGCCTTTAACCCTGCCGGACCTACCGCACCGCATTCAGCACTCAACAACTATAGTGGCATTCCAACACCGGGCTTCTATTCCGACAAAGGTGTTCAGGTTCTGAAGAGCTTGGGTGTACCGAGCGATAAAATCCTGTTGGGCATCGGCTTCTATGGTCGCGGCTGGACCGGCGTGACACAAAGCACTCCGGGTGGCAGCGCTACTGGCGCAGCACCAGGTGAATACGAAGCGGGCATCAACGATTATAAGATCCTGAAAAACAGCTGCCCTGCGACTGGCACCATTGCAGGAACCGCCTACGCATACTGTGGCGGTAACTGGTGGAGCTATGACACGCCAAGCACGATTCAGACGAAAATGAACTACGTAAAACAACAGGGTTTAACGGGTGCATTCTTCTGGGAACTGAGTGGCGACACGACGGATGGCGAATTGATTCGAGCGATTGATAACGGCTTGAATTAAGACACGCTAACACCAGCGTTATATATAGATAAAAAGCACAGCCTGGCTGTGCTTTTTTTTGCCTGATATGTTGATTCGCATTTTGGTGCAATGTGCTGAATTACCACCAGAACGTGACAAACGTTAAAGCCTTATTCATGGCTTTGGGATAGCAATATCCGAGAAAAGCGGCGGGCAAACCAAACATCAGGAAAGGCTTGCCAAGTGATTTGACCAGTTCATAAATTGGGGAAACAGTCACGTCATCGAAGAACACCCAGACGACACAACCCAACACACCAAATACTAAAAAAGCCATGACCGAAACCAACCGTCGAGCTGCTCGTTGCGGCATATTCATCAACATTCACTCTTCTCGATTTTCGCTCAACGCTCCCAACTGCTGATGCACATATACTTTGAACGGAATTTCAAATATCGCCGTGAGTTGCGCTGCGGTTTCCTGCCTGCCCCGGTCAATCCATGTCAGTAAAATAGAGCTGAACATCCCTTTTAGCGTATTCTGCAAATACTCGATCTCGGTATCTGTCAGGCCAACCATGGCGGACAGCTCCAGTAACTTCAAATTAGATGCACTGACAAATCGCGTCGAGAAAATGTCCCAGCGATCGGCCTGGTACAGCGCGAGAATCACTTGCGAGTGTCTTACCCAGTACTCGAAAAAAGGCGTCAAGTTAACAGGGCCTTTATCGAACTCCGGCTCCGCTATCGATTTTAACTCATCGAACTGTTCGTCCAACTTCAGCTTAAACACGTCATCAACGTAATCGAAATTTCGGTAAAAGGTGGCGCGACCAATAATGGCCAACTCACACACCTCTTTAATGCCAATATCACTGAATGCCTTTTTTTGCTGCAATTCACAAATGGCGTCAAAAAGCCGATCTGTTGTTTGTTTGACTCGCTTGTCTAAACTGTTTCGATACAAAGTCGCCTGCCGTGTCTCGTATCTGAGAATGGTTATTGATTGGGCACAATTTACGGTTATATTGGCACGCTTTCAATACATATGTATCGTATCGTGCTTTTTTGGGCATCGAATTGCGCTACCAGGAGAATACTTCAGTGAGCAAAACCAGTGTTAGCTTTCTCGCCTTAATCGTGATCTTGATGGCTTTGGTCGTTTCGTCCTGCAGTCCTGACGACGCCAATTCCGTTATCGCGAAGAACCAACCTGTAAAAGTCATTTCCGTGCGCACAAACGTCGCCGAGCCGATACGTCGTTTTCCTGGCCGAGTTGCGGCCAGCGAAACCGCCAACATAGCCTCAAAAGTCGCTGGACAGGTTAAGAACGTTTTTGTCGAAGCTGGCGATGAAGTCAAAGCAGGCGATATCTTACTGGAACTGGATCAAACCGATTACCAGTTGAATTACGATCAAGCTTTAGCAAACTATACGTTAGCGAAAGTCTCGTTTGACCGTGTCGATGCGTCTAGACGAAAGAACATAGCCACCCAGGCAGATTTTGACAGCGCCAAAGCCAACGTTGACAAAGCAAGCGTCGGCTTACAACAGGCAAAAAACCAATTATCCGACACACGTGTGAAGGCGCCTTTTGCAGGCACGGTCGTGCGCGTTAACACGCAACATTACGACTTCATTGGCGCAGCTCAACCCCTTGTCTATCTGCAGTCGGTCGATAATATTGATGTTACGTTTCAGGTACCCAGCGATTTGGTTGCAAAACTGAATCGGGATGCCAATCAAGCCAAGGTAAACGTAGTATTCGATGCAATCTCAGATACGCCATTTGCCGCCACTGTGCGCAAGTTCAGTGCCGACTCGGACCGTGCAACGCGAAGCTTCGATGTTACGCTGACCCTGAAAGCCCCACCTCAAAACGAAGGTTTGCTGTTGCCGGGAATGGATGCCACAGTCATGTTGGACTTAAGTTTGCTGAGCCCTGTTCGTTTTTTGACTGTACCAAGTCACGTTGTTTTTGAACAAGCTGGAAATACCTACGTTTGGACTGTGGTTGATCAAACTGTGCATAAAACACAGGTGTCCTTGGGTAGCTTTGTGGGCGATGAGGTTACCGTGCTTGAAGGTCTGAAGGCTGGCGATACAGTCGTAGCCGCCGGCATTCATAAACTAACTCAGGGGCAAACCGTAGCGATCTGGAGCGCAGAATAAGCATGGACATCGCACGGTATTTTATTGAAAAGAAAGTAACCAGCTGGATGGTCACGCTCATCCTACTGGTTGGCGGCGCGTTGGCGTTTATGAACCTGGGTCGGCTGGAGGATCCTGAATTTTCTATCAAACAAGTGAACGTGATCACCCAATATCCCGGTGCTTCTCCGCAACAAGTTGAAGACGAAGTCACTTATTTGCTTGAACGCGAAATGCAAAACCTGCCTTACGTGGATCAAATTAAGTCGACATCCATTGCCGGACAGTCCACCTTATCTATCGTCATGAAAGATACGACACCGGGTGATACGCTAGGGCAGGTATGGGATGAAGTTCGGAAGAAACTACGGGACATTGAAAACCAACTTCCGCCAGAAGCTAAAACGCCCATCGTGGTTGATGATTTCAGCGATGTTTACGGCATTCTATATGCTATTACAGCCGATGCAAAAAACATGTTCGAGCACCGTGAGCTAGCGAGCATTGCGGCGGATTTGAGCAAAGAGTTAGCACTGGTCGAAGGTGTCTCGAAGGTCACCATATCTGGGGCACAGCGCGAGCAGATTGAAATACGTGTACCCACGAAAAATCTAGTGGCAATGGGTATTCCGATCGAACAGATTGCAGGCGTGCTCAGCAGCCAGAACGTTGTGTCCAACTCCGGCTATGTCCACGTCGGAGGAGAATACATTCGACTAACTCCTACTGGTGAGTTTTCAACAATTGAAGAACTGGAATCTCTTAGTATTGTCAGTCCTGCCAACGGACAATCCACTAAACTTAAAGACATTGCTGAGATAACTCGCGGGTATCAGGATCCGTCGAACCACATTATTCATCATAATGGTAAAACGGGTATAGCGTTGGGTGTTTCTTTTTTACCGGGTGTCAACGTCGTCGATGTTGGTGAGCGTGTCCGCGCAAAACTGACAGATTCTGCCGACTTAATTCCCTTGGGCATCAATCTCGATGCTATCTATTTTCAGGGTGATGAAGTCAGCCATGCGGTCAATGGGTTTCTACTCAGCTTGGTACAAGCCGTCGTTATTGTGGTGATCGTACTATTGATCTTCATGGGATTAAAATCCGGCATCCTGATTGGCATGATTCTGGCCATTACTATTTTTGGTACATTCATCGTTATGGATATGGTGGGACTGACGCTGCAGCGAATATCGCTGGGGGGGCTGATCATCGCGCTAGGGATGTTGGTAGATAATGCGATTGTGGTCACCGAAGGGATTCTGATAGGACTGCAACGCGGTAAGACAAAAACCCAGGCCGCCAGTGATGTGGTCAAACAAACGCAATGGCCATTGCTTGGTGCGACAGTGATAGCGATCACGGCATTTGCACCGATGGGTTTGTCTCCAGACAATATTGGCGAGTTTGTTGGTTCTCTGTTTTGGGTTTTGTTGATCAGTTTGACCATCAGTTGGTTTACCGCTGTGTCTCTTACACCGTTTCTGTGCGACCTGATGTTTAAGGAAGCCATCGCTGTTGGGCGACAAACTGACAGCGATCCTTACAAAGGGATTTTCTTTACGGTTTATAAAGGAATATTGGTTAAGGCAATGGGCCACCCATGGGTTACGGTTGCATTGATATTGGTTGCACTCGCAAGTGCAGGCGTTGGGTTCCAACAAGTGAAGCAGGCATTTTTCCCTAGCTCCAATACACCAATATTTTTTCTAGAGCTGCGATACCCGGTTGGTACACACATTGAGACTACGGAGCAGGGCATTCAGGCACTGGAAGCTTTCCTCGTCAGCGATGATCGGGTTGACTTTGTCAGCACCACTCTGAGCCAGGGCTTTCCACGTTTTCTTTTGACCTATCAAGCCATCGAAACTGGAGCCAGCAATGCCCAAATGGTGGTACGCACGCACCGGGTTGAAGATATTGACGGACTCATGTCTGAAATTCACGAATATCTGGGTAACGAGCAGCAGGATGTCTTGTTCACATTACGTAAAATGCAGCTTGGTCCGGGCGGTGGCGCTAAATTGGAAGTTCGTTTCGCGGGCAATGACGCACAGATACTGCGTGAACTGTCTGAACGGGTAAAAGCCATTTACCGTGCGCAACCGAATCTGGAAGGCATACGCGACGATTGGAAAAACCCCGTTAAAGTCCTTCAGCCCCAATTCAATGCAGAAAAAGCATCTGAATTGGGTATTTCCAAACAAGATTATGACACGGCACTATTAACACACTTGCAAGGCCAACAGGTGGGAGCGTTTCGAGACGGCACTAAATTGCTGCCGATTATAGCCACGGTTCCCGACAGTGAACGGAGCAGCGTCGATCAAATACAGGACATTCAATTATTCAGTAATGGCCGTTACTTCAATATTACTGAAGTCACGGATGGCTTTAACGTTATTTGGGAGGATCCGATTATTTTAAGACGTGATCGTCAACGCACTATTACGGTCATGGCCGATCCGCACATCAACAGTCCATACAATGCGGACCAGTTACTGAAAATGGTGCGACCAGCCATCGAGGCTATCCCTGTTCCGTTAGGTTACACCATGGAATTTGGCGGGGAATATGAGAATTCTAAAATGGCAAAAGACAACATGACTAAGATTCTCCCTATGGGATTCCTATTCATGTTTATCATCACCGTATTATTGTTCAATTCGGTGAAAGAAACATTAGTCGTTTGGTTTTGTATCCCATCGATGATGATTGGCATAGCATTCGGTCTATTGATCTTGGACGTCCCTTTTGGTTTTATGGGCTTCCTCGGATTACTCAGTTTGTCTGGGATGGTCATCAAAAATGGAATCGTATTAATCGATCAGGTCAACGTGGAAATTAGGGGAGGCAAAAATCACTTCAACGCCATGCACGACGCAGCTATCAGCCGACTGCGCCCAGTCTTTATGGCTGCTTTAACCACCATTCTTGGATTGGCCCCTCTGTTCTTTGATCCGTTCTTCAAAGACATGGCCGTTGTGCTGAGCTTTGGTTTAGGATTTGCTACAGTCTTAACCCTAATTGCAGTGCCGGCTTTTTATGTGCTGTTCTTCCACGCAAAAAACGGCATGAACAGCCGACAACCTAGTGATCTAAGTTGAGATAGATGCACACCCAATAACCGACTTCTTTGTCAGTTATTGGGTTCAGAAGCCACACTCACGCTGCTTATCACTTTTTTTGATGTCTTCAACTTTTTCAAGGCATTCCACGTTTCTCGCATGCTGGTTTTCGAGCCAACGGATATTCGTACGCAATCTTGTAACTCCGGCTCGGATGGCAGACGGCGAACAATAATGCCCTGTTGTTCAAGGTGCTTGTAAGCATCCACACCCGTATGAAATTGAACGAGCACAAAACTGCTTTCACTTGGCCATACGTTTTTTACGCTTGGTAACCCAACGAGCTGACGAACAAACCAATCGCGTATTTCCTTTACTTGGTCTACGGCTGCCCACATTTGAGTAACATGCTTGGGCTGCAATGCCGTCAGCGCGATATCCGCACTGGGATCCGGTAACGGGTATGGGGCTATCACTTTGCGCAACGCATCGATGATTGCCGACTGTCCAAGTACAAAGCCACAGCGAATACCGGCTAAGCCAAAGGCTTTGGACAACGTGCGGAGTACGACCAGATTCGGGTAAGTGGTTAACAGCGGCACCACAGTTTCCGTCGCACTGAATTCGATACTTACCTTTTGTTTGATGAAGTGCTAACGCCACTGTGTAACGCGGAAACCTTAGCGGGTCGAGACGCCAATACGTTTATTAAACAATTGCACCAACATCCGTGGCTACATGCCAGCTCCGATCAACGCGACTGGAAATGTTGGTTACAGCAGGCGGGCCTTAACGGGCTACGCTCGGATCGAAACCAGCACTTCCCGACATTGGATTTAGCGACCAGTGCTGCCGCACGCGGCTTCGGCATTGTGGTGGGAGACATTAACTTGGCGTGCAACGAGTTGGACAATGGACGCTTACTGGCGCCAATGCCTTTGCACGTAAAAACCGGAAATCAATATTTTTTGCAGACTTCTGAAAAACGACATAACGAATGTCTTGTGGCGTTTACTGAGTTTTTGCTGGCACAGTAGAGGATGTATTTAGAGGACTTATTTATTCGGCAAGAGCGCTGACGATCAGATCATGATCTTCAATATCAGACAGTCCAGAAACGGCAATATCTTTATGGGCGATACGAGCCGATTTGATGATTTTCATGCCCATATCCAGACCAATGTCATTACTAAATTTTTGCAGTGTGATGGATCGTACCATTCGTTCATTCCCTGATATGAAAAATTCGTTACGACACCATCGTCTGTCTACACAGTGCGCCGTATGACGGTTCGAACACCTATACTGGGCACGACAATTGTACTTGTCAATGGACGCCACCCACGTCCAGGCAGTCTTAACGTCAATCCGTTTTTCGACGGCGTTTGTTCACCACGTCAATCATCACACCACTGATGGGTGTGAAGCGGGCAACACGGATCACCAGGTCGCGTACGCGACCACGCTGCTTGATTCGCAGTTCGGGAGCCCGAGGTAAGTACCACAACGCTACCGCGGCGCGCAGCAAGGTTGAGAGCAAGAAGATAACGGCGATGGGCCGTTCAATATGAATGCGAATGCCGGAAAGTGAGATGTCCTGCGGAATCCAATCGATAATGTAACCACCGGCCAACGCTCCAATAAAAACGGCCAACGCTCCCATCGACGAAGAAATTGCCGCGTAACTGGCAAAGTGAAGGTGACGGGGTTTTTGGTCATAGAGGTAATTGGATGCCGCCAAGGTAAAACCGCTCCAGGCAAAACCACCGAGAATCTGCACAAAAATTATGTAGGGGTAGAAGTCGGAAAACAGCCATAACACCGGCAGGATCGGAATAATGGCACCGCCGACGGCCATCACATAGCGATTGCCTTTACGGTCACAGATTTTGCCCCACAAGGGCAGCATTAAAAACTGCGCGAAAATAGAGCTGCCGGTACTGACGGCAAACTGGAAGTAAGAAAACTCCAAATCCCGCAACATATAGACGGCAAAGAACGGACCGGATAACGCCACGAAACACTGCATGCCAGCCATAAACAAGGCGAAGCGGCGGAAGTCGCGATCGGCCAACAAACCAATTAAGTGGCTGAACATCTGGCGCAATGTTCGGCGGTCGCCATGCGTCGGCAACGTTTCATCATCGTGCATGCGTGACAATAACCAGGTTGACGCACCACGACCTGCGGCGGCAATAAAAAACAGAATGAAAAAACCAACCCAGGTATAAGCCAGCTTTTCACTGCCGGACAATAACACCCCCCCAGCAATGAACGTGACAAAGGAGGTTAGCATGGCGATGCGTGAACGTAGAGAGAAAAACCGACCACGAATTTTATCCGGCACCAGCTGGCCCATCCAAGCGCGCCAGTGCGGCATGATCAGATTGGCACAAATATGAAACAGGATGAGCGCGCCGAGCAATACCGGGATAGGGTGAGTCCAGACTGGCAATGCCAGTGACAGTACTACCAAAATAGCGGCGGTTTGCAATGCCGCGCTCACCACAATCAAGCGATGCCGATGCAGCCATTGCCCTATCCACACGGCCAGCAATTGAAACACACCACCGGCCAACTGGGGCAGCGCGGTCAGCCAGCCAATCTGTACCGAGTTAGCCCCCAGAAAGACCGCAAAGGCATTTACATATTGGTCGAAGCTGCCGGTCATTAACGACGAAGCGAAGCTTTCGCGTTGCGAGGTAACTAAACTTGTGCGCAGGGTTTTGTTGTTTGTCTGGGGAGTGTCAGGTGTCTCGGCCATGGTGTCCTATTGCTGATTTCACAATGCAGTCCAACTGAATTTGCGATGTGGTTTTTCATGCGCCGGAGTATAGTCTTGTTTCGTTAATTAACACCTCCGAATCTTATGCAACTGACCAACGTCACCGTACAAAAAGAACAACACCGCATTCTGGACAACCTGAATTGGACGCTGAATCGTGGCGAAAGCTGGACACTTCTGGGCACCAACGCCAGCGGCAAAAGCACACTCGCGCGCTTGTTAACGCAAGAACTGGGTGATTATCAGGGCAGCCTGGATACCGACGGCAAGCGTGTGGAATGGGTGTCTTTAGAATCGCAACAGGCGTTATACGAACGCGAACTGTACCGTGACGACACCGACTTCATGGACCACCTTGACGAAGGCACACCGGTCAAAGCGCTACTGGAGGAAATCACGCCCTGGTCAACCTCCGTTGCTGAGCTCTGTGACAAATTGCACTTGGGTGCGTTACTGCAACGCGGATACCGCATGCTCAGCACCGGCGAGGGTCGACGGGTTATGTTGGCACGCTCGCTGTTAAGCCAGCCCGACCTGCTGATTCTGGATGAACCCTTTGAAGGGCTGGATGCGCAGTCGCGCGATGATTTGCACCGGGTGTTGAATGAATTGATCGACCATGGACAGGGCTTACTGCTGCTGGTGAATCAACGGGCCGATATTGCCAGTCACTGCACGCACCTGGCGTTACTCGACAAAGGACAATTACTCTTTACCGGCGCCATGCCAGACGACCTGGAAGCACAATGGCAACACCTGCTGTCGGTGCGGCATCACGACGTGCAATTGCCGGATCGGCAATCCGGCTATCAACTGGACACCTGGCAACAAGAACAGCCATTGGTTGAGCTGGTCGATGGCTTTGTGCAATACGATGACACCTTCCAGTTCCAACAATTTAACTGGCAATTAAAGCCCGGCGTGCACACCCATATTCAGGGACCAAACGGGTGCGGGAAATCGACCCTGCTTGGCTTGATCACCGGCGACCATCCGCAGTGTTATCGAAATAATTTAACGGTACTCGGTTTCAAACGCGGTCAGGGCGAGAGTATCTGGCAGATTAAAAAGCACTTGGGTTATGTCTCGGGGAATCTGCACCGGGATTACCGCGTATCCGGCAACGCACTCACCGCGGTTATTTCCGGTCTGACGGATTCGATTGGCGTGTATCAGGCCGTTGGCGAAACAGAAAAAGAACTGGCCCTGCAATGGCTGCAACTGATCGGCCTGGCAGACAAATGGAATGCCGCGTTTAAATCGCTGTCTATGGGTGAGCAACGGCTGGTGCTTATCGCCCGCGCACTCATCAAGCAACCGCCCCTGTTGATTCTCGATGAACCCACGCAGGGTCTGGACGACTTCAATCGCTTTTACGTGCTGTCCATCGTGGAGAAAATACTCGCCAACGGGCCAACCACCTTATTGTTTGTTTCGCATCGGCAGGATGAATCGATGAGCTGTATTAAGCAACGGCTGATCTTCGAAGAAGACGCCCGTGACGGTACGCTGTTCAGCATAACCGCCATTTAGGCGGTGAACTGATCTGTCGCAAGGTGGCACCGCATTCCTTCCGCAATTGAAGCCACGACCATTTGATTCTGCTATGCGTTGTGGCAACGTAGCAAAAAAATTCAACCGGATAAGACTCCCATGACAGAAAAAGAAAAAATGCTCGCCGGGCTTCCCTATGAAGCCTGGGATGATGTGCTCTTTCAGGAACGCATGCACGCGAAAACAATCTGCCACCAATTCAATGCCTACGATCCCGTGAAACGTGACGAGCGCATGGCACTGATCAAAGATTTATTGGTGTGCAAAGGCAATGTGTACATGGAGCCCAATTTCTTTTGCGACTACGGTTATAACATCGAACTGGGCAATAACTTCTACTCAAACCACAACTTGACCATTCTGGATGTCTGTCGGGTTGTCATTGGCGACAACGTGATGCTCGGCCCACACGTCATGATTTCCACCGCGACACACCCGATTGACCCAATCGAACGACGCAGTACCGAGTTCGGTCGACCCATCACCATCGGTAACGATGTTTGGATCGGCGGTAATGTGTCCATTCTGCCCGGGATTTCCATCGGCAATAACTGTGTGATTGGTGCAGGCAGCGTGGTAAACCGAGATATTCCCGATAACAGCGTTGCGGCGGGGAATCCATGCCGGGTTAAAAAGAGTATTTAGTCAAACGGTTTAGGCATCGAGTTAGTCGTCGCTAGTAAGACGGTGGCCGCTTTATCTGACGACTTTTTTGGCGGGCAGCTGGACTTTAAGGACCGAGTATTTTGTGTTCTGAACAGCACTGGTCATTTCCAGCAACACACACGTCATGCTTTTCCCTTAATCTAATAGTGTTCTGGCAAAGGTGATCTGAACCGATCCGAGTTGCCTTTCGTGTCCATAGTCGTTCTGAAGCCGCTCTATTGACCTATGTCTATTTCTATAGCACCTCCGAATGATTAGGCTTGCGTAACCCTACACGATCACATAGCCTCAATTTAGCCCTTTGGGGGCTTCCAACTTCAAATGCCAGGAGTATTTAATGAATGTTTCCAATGCTACATCCGTTTCAGTTCATACCATTCATTCAATGAGCACCCGGTTCTAGTAGCAAGTTAAACCGGTTGTTCCACAAGGGAATAAACCGTTGAAAATTTCTGACTTTACGATTCGTACCGCTAACTCGAATACAGATTGCGCACGCCTTGAATCCTTATTCGATGCAGTCTTTCTTCCTGAACAGGTTGGCAAGTTCGCCAGCACGTTAATTCAACACCACCCGGAATCTAATCATGCCTGCTGGTTCATGGCAGAACATAAGAGATCGGGTCAACTTGCCGCCGCATTCACACTCATTCCGTGGCACTGGACTTGGTTTGGTAAAGACATAACCGTTGCAGAACAGGGTGTTGTAGCGACCTTGCCAGAGTTCAGAGGATTGGGATTGCAAAGGCGTTTAAACGCTGCTTTCGATGAAGAACTGAAAATACGTGCAGCTGACCTAGCCATCATTCAAGGCATACCCGGATTCTACCACACCTTTGACTATTATTATGCCCTGCCAATAGATAACCACATTAACTTAGAGTGGCGGCAAATCCCGGACGCAGCATTTAATAAACTTAAATTCCGACAAGCCAAGCTAAGTGACGTTGCCTTTTTAATGGCGCAAGAACAGAGTGCTGCCCAAATTTTTGACTCTACTAACAAACGTGATGAGAAAACCTGGCAATACTTGCTCACCCATAGCAAGGAAACCGAGTATGGTTCAGATGTCTGGATAGGCGAGAATAATGGAGCGCCACAGGTTTTCTTCCGGCGGAACTATACCGGTTTCGGTGATGGCATGATTATCAGCGAAGCAAGCGAGTGTTTAACCTATTCACAAGCCTTAGAAATACTTAGCTTTTTAAAACAACTGAACGTAGATATTCAAAAACCCTATCTTCGGCTCAATTTGAGTAATGATGCCTCATTAAGTCGTGTCGCGTTTCAATTGGGTGCACCAAAAGGTGAGCCTTACGGATTTCAAATTAAAATTGTCGACCATCGACGCTGGCTTGAGAAACAAAGTGAGTTATTTACTAACAGACTGAAGAATAGTGCATTGAAAGATTTCACAGGTGTTTTGCGGTTGGATTTGTTTCGACAAGCTATTGATATAGCGTTTGATAATGGCCACTGCATTCAAGTGACTAACGCCAACGAACATGAAACAACGAGTGCTAATGTCTGTATTCCCTTTAACTTAGCACCTGCGCTGTTTTTGGGTCGGCATAGTTGGCGCGAACTGCGTAAAACTCGTCCAGACTTAATTTGCGATAACCCCATTGGCAAGATATTTATGGACACACTTTTTCCGAAGATCACCAGTTGGCACCCACTCCCATATTAGAGAAACCATGAATCAAAAAACGTCTTGAAAAAAGCAGCGAACCGATCTGAGAAAAATTACGCCACTGCCCCGTAAAGGGGCAGCTTTTATGTTTACACCGCAATTCGAAATGTTGGGTGGCGACAGATAAAGACCGTGCTCAATAATCGCGGTGGAGAAGGGACCGGTTTTTATGTCGCCGTCGTATTTCGTTGTTCACTCAAATTAAAACAAACCCTGCTGCCCACCTTGCATCAGCGCTTCAATGTCTTGTGGATCCTTAATGACGGCTTCGCTGAGCACGTTGCAACCGTCTTTGGTGACAACGACATCGTCTTCAATACGCACACCAATACCGCGCCATTTTTCTTCGACATCCTGGTTATCGGGTGAAATATAAATTCCCGGTTCAATGGTCAATACCATACCCGGTTCCAGCACACGCCATTCGCCGCCGACTTTGTAGTCGCCCACATCATGCACGTCCATACCCAGCCAGTGTCCGGTTTTGTGCATGAAGAATTCTTTAAAGGCTTCTTCTTCAATCAGTTTTTTCACATCACCTTTAAGCAGGCCCAGTTCCACTAGACCTTCGGTGAGGATACGCACCACCACGTTGTGTGGTTCGATCCAAGTAGCGCCGGGTTTCACCGCATCGATTGCAGCGTATTGCGATTTCAGTACCAGGTCATAAATGGCCCGTTGCTCGGTACTGAATTTTCCATTGACCGGGAACGTCCGGGTGATGTCCGACGCGTAGTACTGCAATTCGGCACCGGCGTCGATCAGGACCAGATCGCCGTCGTTCAGCTTTTGGTTGTTTTCAACATAATGCAGTACACAGGCGTTTCGGCCACCACCGACAATCGCGGTGTACGCCGGGCGCGGACTGCCGCCCATCATGCATTCATGTTCAATTTCGGCTTGCAGTTGATATTCCCACATGCCGGGTTTGCAACTGCGCATGGCGCGCATATGGGCAGCAGCGCTGAGTTTCGCCGCGTCGGCCATAATTGCAATTTCCTGCTTGGACTTTTTCAAGCGCATGTCGTGTAACAGGTGAGCAATATCCGAAAAGTCGTCCGGTGGTACCGCGCCCTGACGAACTTTGCTGCGGATCTGGTTTAGCCAGGTCATCAGCTGATGGTCGAAACCCGAATCAACGCCCATGTGCGCATATACGCGCGTTTTCCCTTCCATCAAACCAGGCAAGATGTCGTCAATGTCGTCAATCGGAAAAGCATCGTCAGCACCGTACTCGCTGACGGCGCCGTCCGGACCGGCGCGATAGCCGTCCCAGATTTCTCGCTCTTTGTCTTTGTCTCGTACGAACAATACGTATTCGGCCTGTTCACGGCCCGGCATTAACACCGCCAGGGCATCGGGCTCATCAAACCCAGTCAGGTACTGGAAATCGCTGTTCTGACGAAAACCGAAGTGTACGTCGTTATTCCGGATAATTTCCTGCGCGGATGGGATGATGGCAATACTGCCCTCTTCCATCTGCTCCATGAGGCGAATACGGCGCTCTTTGAACTCGTTTACACTGATACTTTTCATGGCACTCTCTTAGTGAACGGTGGTTTCGCCATCCGTCGTCGCGGGTGGCTCGTTATATTCTAAAAATACGGTCAGTGCGCTGACCCGAACGTGCTCAGCAACGGCAAGATAGTCGTCTTCGTCGGCGTCCTGTTCTTCAGCACTAAGGGCGTCTACTTGCGCAATTTCGGCCAGATCTTCGAGGATTTCTTGCAATGTTGCGGGCATGTCGCTGGTTTCCTGTACGACGCCAGTGGCGCCAAAGGCGCCCAGGAAACTGCCTGTCCATTCACTCAAAGCATCTAACCGATCCGCCATCGGAGTCTCTTCGTCAGGCAGAATCAGCCGGAACGCCAGCCCTTCGTCCTGCAATTCGCTCAGCGTTTTGAAATACAGCCCCTGCAGAATGGTGATATGACTTTCCTGCACTTCTTCTGTGGGCGCCATCTGGTCCAATGCCCAGTCCAGCCAGTCGTCTTGTGTCATGCGTTTGCCCGCAGACAACACACCGGTGATCGAGCCATGCAGATAGGTGGGGGACAGGGTTGAACCCATTTTGACAAACAGTTCGGCAAGGTCTTCGAATTGCAGTTCAATGCCGGCCGCATTTACTTCGGACATGTGTTCTCCAGTAATTGGGGCGCAGCGCAATTGCGCGCCCGGAAATCAGTAACGGACAATGCTATCACGGCCACTGGAAATGCACAGGTGTTGAGCAGAAAATGCCATTAAAAACCGATGAAAAGAGATTTTTACACCACAGCACGCTAAGCCCATCACAGAACGCTCACCCATGGCTTTTCACGGCGCTGAAAAACCGTATAACAGTGAATGAAGAACGGGAATATCAACAACTTAGATGACAATAGTGACAAACGGCTTGAGTTCTCCCACAATGCTACTTCCGTTGCCTATTTTTTCAGCTGGTTTATAGGGTCTGGTACACCATGTCGAATCAAGAATTGCTCGCGCTCGAACGTAAAGTTGACGAGCTGATAACACTTTATAAAAACCTGGAGCAGGAAAAACGCCTGTTGCAGGCTGAACGCGAGGCCTGGAAGGCCGAGCGGGCCAAGCTGATCAAGCAAAATGAATTGGCGCGTTCACGTGTTGAAGCCATGATTGAGCGCTTGAAAACCATGGAGCAAACCAATGGCTGAACAAAAAACCCTGTCGGTCACGATTCTGGATCGGGAGTACCTGGTAGCCTGTCCTGCTGGCCAGGAAAAGAAATTGACTGAAGCAGCCTCGACATTGAACGATAAAATGCGGGAAATCCGGGAAACCGGAAAGGTTTTTGGTATTGAACGTATCGCGGTCATGGCGGCACTGAACCTAACCCACGAGTTGTTGCAAGCGAAACCCGAAAATGCGAACGATCACTCAGCAATTATGCGTTTAAGCGGTAAACTGGACGCCATTCTACCGAACCATGACGCAGACCCACTCGGCTTGGGTCTGGATTTTGAGGACTGAGCATGTTCGCCCGACAATGGATTCTTATCGCTGCTTGCGTTACCAGCTTAACCGCCTGTTTCCCGGCTCGGGAAATATCGCAGGATAATGCTGTGGACATTTTGTCGGTCAATAATCGCCTGAGCCAGATGCAACAAGCGACCGTAGATGGCTTCTCTACTCCTCAAATCAACAATCAATCACTCGAACGCTTGCTGGTCAGCCGCATTAGTAACAATACGGTGACCGGCGAGTGTCACAACAATCAGGGGAGCTTCCTGTTCACCCGGTCCGAAACAGACGATGTGTTCTCATTGGTTTTTGACCAGTGCGCGGGGGACGATGGTGGCCAATTGGATGGCGCCCTTTCTGGCGAATTCACTTCCGAAGACGACAGCTACAGTGTCGTGTTAAGCGGTGATATAGATGCATCAAAGGGAAATGAGTCCATTGCCTTAGCCCCTTTGACACTGTCGCTGGGTTTTACTCTGTCTGACACTGATATTAGTTTCGAGATGAGCCATGGCGGCGTCTACGACTATGACACTCGTTTCTACAAAGGCAAGGTCACGGTCGAAACGGTTGAACCTATCTCGTTCAGCTCGACAACCTTAAGCTGGACCGGCAAAGTAAATTACACCGACAGCAAAGGTAACGTGCTCACCGTCGAATACGATAATAACGGTGTGCACCTGTCTTTCAACAGTGTGCACTTCAAAACCTATACCACCGGCGAGTGGTTGCAGAAGTTCAACTGACAGCCAATCAAGCAGATCGCGTAGGGCTGGCCCTGGCGATCTGCGATCAAACCAGAATATTCGCCAATATCCCGTCCAACTTATCGAACCCTTCGTGAATTAAAGCATCCGTGATGGTCAGCGCTGGCAAGAATCGGATCACGTTGCCGTAATAGCCACAAGGCAACAAGATCAAACCCGCCTGTTGGGCGTTAGCAATGATCTTCTGAGTAAGCTCCGTATTGGGTTGATGTGGATTGCCATCGACCACCAATTCCATGGCGATCATGGCACCGTTAATTCGGGCCTCACCAACAACCCCTGGATAGCGCTCTGCCACGGCCTGGATACGCTGTTCAAAAACAGCGCCAATGTCGTTGGCACGAGCCACCAGATTTTCTTCCTCCATCACATCCAATACCGCTAACGCGGCAGCGCAACCCACCGGTGAGCCACCATAGGTGCCACCCAAACCGCCCGGTAACGGCGCATCCATAATGTCTGCTTTACCGACCACGGCCGACAGCGGGTAACCACCGGCGATACCTTTGGCCATGGTCATGAGGTCGGCCTCAATGCCGGCACGTTCGGAATTAAAGAAATAACCGGTACGGCCAAACCCGGATTGAATTTCATCCATGATCAGCACGATGCCTTCTTTGTCACACAGCTCACGCAGGTATTGAAGAAACTCTGTCGGCGCTGCGTAAAAGCCACCCTCACCCTGCACTGGCTCGATGATGATGGCCGCGACGTCACGCGCTTCAATCGAGGTTTTAAAAATGGTCTGCAGGCCATGAATGGCATCCTCCACGCTGACGCCATGCAATGCCATCGGGAATGGTGCGTGGTAAATATCGCCAGGAAACGGCCCAAACAGATGTTTGTAGGGCAGGGTTTTCCCGGTCAACGCCATCCCCATGCTGGTGCGACCATGAAAACCACCGGTGAAGGCAATGGTCCCGCGTCGTCCGGTATGAGCACGGGCAATCTTAACGGCATTTTCAACGGCCTCGGCTCCGGTGCTGACAAACATGCTCTTTTTAGGACTGTCGCCCGGCATGAGTGCATTCAGTTTTTCGGCCAGTTCTACAGCTTGCTCATAGGGATTAACCATGACGCAGGTGTGCGAAAAATTGGCTACCTGAGCCTGCACGGCGGCGACGATTTTCGGGTGGCTGTGACCGGTATTGCAGACGGCAATTCCGGTGCCGAAATCAATGTATCGGTTACCATCGGCATCCCACACTTCGGCGTTTTTCGCCTTGGTCACATAGGCGCTGTACATGTTGCCCATACCACGGGCAACCGCGGCCACTTTACGTTCTTGCAGCTGCTGGTTTTTACTCATGATTCTCTCCAAAAAATTAAGCGTTTAAGCCGCCCATGCACAAATATTTAATTTCGATGTACTCATCGATACCGTATTTCGATCCTTCCCGCCCTAAACCGGACGACTTCATGCCACCAAAGGGAGCTGCAGCGTTGGAAATAATGCCTTCATTGATACCGACCATGCCGTAGTCCAGCCCTTCCGATACCCGCCAGATACGGCCTATATCACGCGAATAGAAATAAGCGGCCAGACCAAACTCGGTGTCGTTGGCGATGGCAATGGCCTCGGCTTCGGTGGAGAACTTAATCACCGGTGCTACCGGACCAAAGATCTCGATCGCAGAAATCGGCATGTCATTGGTGACCTGCGTTAACACCGTCGGCGTGTAGAACGAACCACCCAACGCATGCCCATGGCCACCCAAGGCCACCTTCGCGCCCGCAGCCACAGAATCTTCAACGCGTTGATGAATATCCTGCATCGCTTTTTCATGAATTAAAGGACCAATCGCGACGCCTTCGCTCATGCCATTGCCGACCCGCATGTCATTCACCGCTTTAACGAACTTTTCCACAAAGGCATCGTGTACCGATTCCTGCACCAGAATGCGATTCGCGCACACACAGGTCTGCCCAGCATTACGATATTTCGACGCTAGCGCACCAGTAACCGCCGCGTCGAGGTCGGCATCATCAAACACGATAAATGGAGCATTGCCACCCAGTTCCATCGATACTTTTTTAACCGTACTGGCCGATTGCGCGATCAGTTGTTTGCCAACGGCAGTCGAACCGGTAAAGGAGAATTTGGCAACGTCCGGGCTTTCCGTAAATACCTTGCCGATTCCTTTTGCATCGGTGCCCACCACGACGTTAAACACCCCCTCGGGGATTCCGGCCATTTCCGCCAGTTTGGCTAACGCCAGTGCCGATAGTGGCGTTAATTCACTAGGGCGGATGACAAAGGTACATCCTGCTGCCAACGCGGGCGCGGCTTTACGGGTAATCATCGAGTTGGGGAAATTCCAAGGCGTGATAGAAGCGACAACACCCACTGGCTGTTTTATCACCAGCAGTCGTTTGTCATTTGAAGGCGCGGGAATGGTATCGCCGTAAATGCGTTTACCTTCTTCAGCAAACCACTCCACAAACGAAGCACCATAGCCAACTTCGCCTTTAGCTTCAGCCAGAGGTTTACCTTGCTCAAGCGTCATGATGACACCCAGCTCATGCTGGTATTCCATCATCAGGTTGAACCATTTGCGCAAAATAGCTGACCGCTCACTGGCGGTTTTGGCGCGCCAGGCCGGAAACGCATCTTTGGCTGCTTGAACTGCCTGTTGGGCAACAGCAACATCGGCGTCGGCAACATGCGCCAACACGTCCCCTGTTGCCGGATTGGTCACAGCAAAGGTCTTTGCGCCCGTTAGCCATTGCCCACCGACATAGGATGTGTCCGCCATCAACTTGGGATGTATGGTCATACTGAAGCCCTCCATAAGGTTCGTTGTGGTTGTATTTGAATGCATTCGTAAAAGCTGTTAAATATAAAACTTTCAAACTAATGTTTGATGCTCATAAAACTTAAGGCAAACCATGACGACAAAGCACGCGCTGATCCCCCGCCCCGTTTCCGAATACGACTTGCGTTTATTGCGAATCTTCAAAGTCGTTGTGGAATGTGGCGGGTTTGCTGCGGCAGAGTCGGTGTTGAACATTACCCGCTCAACCATCAGCGTGCATATGTCCAATCTTGAAAGCCGTATGCAGCTCAAGCTCGCCAGTCGCGGTCGAGGCGGGTTTTCCCTGACCGAAGAAGGCCGTACAGTTTATGAAGGCCTGTTAGTCTTGTTTCAGTCGTTAAATGACTTTGCTTTGTTGGTCCAAAACCTCGATAACGAGTTGGATGGCGAAATTGCTATCCTCTGCTCCGACCAAGTCGCCTTGACCCGTCAACTCAGACTAGCTGAAGTTATTGCTTACTTACAGGACAACGCACCAAATTTGCAGCCCGCGATCAACGCGGACACCATCCCCAATATCGAGCGGGCCATTCTCAAAGGTGAGGCTCAGATTGGCATCATCCCTGAGTACCGCCACATCGATGGCCTTAATTATCAACAGTGCTACACCGAACCCTACTACCTGTGTGTCGGGCAACGGCACCCGTTGTTTGACCGGGACGATAGCCTTATTGATGACACCGACATTCTGGGCAGCCAAACCGTGCACCCAGGCGTAGACGTGAATCTGAGCGGCATAGAGCAGTTCCGTACCATGAATCTGGCGGCCCGCGCTTACCAGTTCGATACGCGGACTCCGCTGATTCTTTCGGGTAAATACCTGGGGTTTTTCCCACTCAGTTACATACAGGGTTTTCTGGATCGGGGTGAAGTTCGCCTGTTGCAACCGGATCGGCGCTATTACAGCGTCGATCACGTCATCGTCACCCGGAACACCGGGAAAACCGACCCCAAAGTCGACTTGTTTCTGAAAGCCTTCTCGCAAGTTCAGGGAGCGTCTTGATTGATTACCTCGGATCCAACGCGCACCCGATTGCATAGGTCATTTTGAGGCGTCGCGCTGAGCATTTTTAAATCGATTGTGCATATTAAAGAGCGGTGATAGATCGTTGAATTTCAAGGGATTTTTGCGTTTGGTCTTTTCGTGTAAAAGGTCGGAATTCTTTTTACGAAACCTGAATGTCAAGACTGTCTTTTAACTAATTTTCCTTATAATCAACTTCAACCCTGGGCTACTCGCCAGTTGCGAAAAGTCCTCGAGCCTATTTTACGAATTTAGGTGGCGCCTAGTTAGTGATGTGAGCATGTCTGCTTTGCAGGAAGCCTAATTCATTGCGGGGGTCACCGCCTTGAACTGTTTGGTTCAAGGTCTTCCGTGACAGCGGTAGTCTGGGGTCTTCCTGTTTCATCTGATCTTTCCTGACCTTTGTTTTTCGTGCACGATACCCTCTGACCCCCAGAGCAGAACTTTTGTATGACCCAGGCTGGTTCCAAAGTCACCCTCCGTAAACAACTGCGCAACGCCAGGCGAGCGTTATCACCCTATCAACAGCAAACAGCGGCCGAACAATTGGTAGCGACTCTGCGCCCTGCCCTGTCAAAACAAAAAGTCCGCCGTGTGGCTGCCTATCTCGCGATGGATGGAGAGTTAGACCTGTTGCCGTTGATGGATTATTGCTGGCATCACCGAATTGAAATCTACCTACCAGTACTTCATAAGCTGAAACCCACCCTATGGTTTGCGCGTTTTGATGAACAAAGCCTGCTATACCCAAACCGCTTTGGCATTGACGAACCACTGGACGGCGCTCCGGTTCGACCATGGCAGTTAGACATCGTATTACTACCTTTAGTGGGATTCGACGCCCAGGGTAATCGGCTAGGTATGGGAGGTGGTTTCTATGACCGCACCTTTGCTCACGCTGCTCGATGGCCAAAACGGCCGAAATTGCTGGGTGTGGCTCATGAGTGTCAGAAGGTAGATGCTATCCCGCTGGAACGCTGGGATATCCGTTTAGATGCGATTGTTTCAGATCGGCATTTTTATCAAACATAAACATCAAAGGTCGCAATTCTGAACGAGCCAGATGGGAACAACCCAGCGGGGCAACGCACTACCCCGCTGGGTTTTTCGAACTATCGCGATTGACTGAAAAGAATCCCGGAGGCTTGCATTTCAGCCTGACTCAGGGGCTGTCGACTCTCGCTGCGAGACATACCAGAAAGAGTAATTCCAAGACCCAGAATCAACGCTAACATGACGATAATGTCGGGTTTGCTGCGTTTCTTTATCATTGTTATTTTCGATTTTTAGTTGTTTTATGATGGTGACTACTCCCGAGGGATATTGGCAACCCAACGTCACTCGGCGTGTGTAAATTAATTTTGTGGTGTTTTATAGCGTAATTCTGTGATCGAGTTCAAATTTTGTTTGTATTTAAATTCACTAATACATCTTTCGTTGAGCTGAATCGGAGTTTAGGAGGAAATCAGGCCCATGAGCCCATCAATATGGTTACTTAAGACCGAACCCAATGAATTTTCGATAGACGATCTTAAAGCCCGAGGTAAAGCGGGTGAGCCTTGGGATGGTATCCGGAACTATCAGGCCCGTAATTTTTTACGGGAAATGCAGAAGGGGGATCTGGCATTTATCTATCATTCCGCGTGCGACGTTCCGGCCATTGCCGGACTGGCAGTGGTGCAGAAGTCTGCTTATCCGGATGCGGCTGCGCTGGATTCGTCATCAAAATACTACGATGAAAAAAGTACGCCCGACAATATTCGTTGGAGTCGGGTGGACGTCACCTTTAAAACCAAATTCAAACAGCCACTGTCATTAAAACAGATAAAAAGTGAACCGGTTCTGGCCGATATGAAGCTGGTGAAAAGCTCTCGGCTCAGCGTGTCTCCGGTCACCCAACAGGAATATGAAGTGATCATGGCACTGGTCAATTAACCGTTGACGAAGCCAAATCGTTGACGAATAACCAAGATGCTAAGACGGAAAACACGGCAAATACTTGGCTTAAGGTCACTTGCTATGGCTTAAGAGATCGACCAGTCGACAGTTTTGCTGACTTCATCACCCGCGTTTGCTCCAAAACCAGTACAATGCTTAACTTAACCTTGTCATAATCTGGCTTCCACCGACGTTGTTTCGCTAAGGTCTCAATGGATAAAATAAAACCCATTACTTATTCTGCTCAATCGGTCGCTGAGCTAATAGACAAAACGAATTGGGCAAATGACTTTACCTGGGAAGAGGTGTCGATACTCGGACGGTATTTTACAGCCTACGAAGCGCAACGCGGTCAGGTCATTTTTTACGAGGGCTCCAAAGCCGATTACATGGGCTTAATCGTGACCGGTAGTATCCGCATCAGTAAAACCGGCAGTGACAATCAGGTAAAGCCCCTAGCGGTGCTGCGCGAATCACAAACCTTTGGAGAACTGTCATTGATAGATGGCTCGCCGCGATCAGGCCTAGCCGAGGCACTGGCATCCACCAAGTTCGTGATTACCACAAAGCGCCAGCTGATGCGAATGTCAGAGGAGGAGCCGCACATCGCGTTCAAAGTACTGTGGAAAATATCTGAAACCATATCCGCGCGATTACGTCATACCAGTTACAAGTTACTGGATATTCCGGGTCCACCGATCTGATCGGCGAACCCGGACTCTCGCTTAATTCGACATCGATTCCATCATCATCGCCTGTACTGGCAATTCAACTTCAATATCACCCGCTTGCGCAAACGTTAAAATAACCGTATAGCGTTCGCCCTCGACGAAATTCTTCGACAACCCCATAAACATCATGTGAAAGCTGCCCGGCTTGAACAGCACCGAACCGTGCGCAGGGATGACCACACCGTTTTGCTGATGGATCATCTTCATCACACCATCGACCTGTGTGGTGTTATGCAGTTCCAGCCGTTTGGCGAAATCGCCGCTTACCGACAACAACGTATCATCGATATCGCCGTTGTTAGTCACGAGCATGAACCCAGCACTGGGCGCCCCGGGTGCACTGGCTCGCGTCCAACTGTTGGAAATGTGAATATCTCCGCTTTCGGTCGCAAAGGCCGGGTGAAATAAGCTAAATAAGCCCACGCATAGCGCGAGCGCTGTTGTACGTAACATTGGATGCCTCTCCAGTTAATAATTTTATTGGTTTATTCAGATCGGATGCCTGAACACTGGGTGTACGACACCTCTGTGTCTTTGCTACCCAAGCGTTTACAGACTCTAAACCAGTGGTGGAGATCGAGGTTGATTGGCTGAGGACGGAGAAATAACCAAAACGGACTGATAAGCAACAGACACCAGGCTATTGCCTGGTTGTGCAGTGTTCAGATCCGAGTTGATTTGATAGGGCAATCCGTACGACAAACAGACACAGGCAGAATCGTTGGTATGCTGAGGGGCACTACCTACCTGTACCCACTTGGCACCCTGTGTCGAACACAGCCGCAACCAGCCAACATCGCTTTCAGCGACGGCGTTGGCTAGAGGAGTAGCAAAGGTCAGCATCAGCCAACTGAACAGGCTGAGCCAATACCCTCTAAATCGTAATGACTGCGGCAAAGCAGGTGCCCTAGAAAAAACTATCGCGCTAAAGTAGCGGGACAGGTCCTAACGGTCAACCAACTTATAGACCTTACCTGTGTAACTCAGGGCATAAAGTTCGCCATTAGCGTCTTCGCCAAACCCTGACGGATTCGGCAATGACGGCACTATCAACACATCACCTCCATCCGTTGGCAACGCCCATACTCGCCCGGAGACGAAATCCGCAAAAAAGTAGAGCCCCTGCAACGTTGGGAACTCATCTCCACGATAGACATAACCACCGGTGATGGACTGCCCCTGATCCCGACCATACTCAAATACCGGGGGTATCACAGTGGCATTTTCACTTTGTACGTCCGGCTTAAACGCCTGACTTCCTTCATACCAGCGCCAGCCATAGTTGCCACCTTTAACAATAACGTCCACTTCTTCTACCGCATTTTGCCCAACGTCACCGGCCCATAGTGCCCCGGTTTTTCGGTCAAAGCTGAAGCGCCATGGGTTACGCAACCCCAATGCCCATATTTCATCTCGTATATCCGAGACCTCGACAAAGGGATTGTCGGCAGGAATGTCACCGGTACGGGTGATACGTAACATTTTTCCCAGCAGTGACTGACCGTCCTGAGCTCGATGGTTGGGGTCACCTCCACTGCCACCATCGCCCATGCCTACATACAAATAACCATCCGGTCCGAACGTGATCATTCCGCCGTTATGATTCGAGTAATCCTGATTGATTTCCAACAGAATCTTCTCACCACCAAATTGATATTGACCGGACGAATCTGATGTCAGTTGAAACTTGGAAATGACTGTCCGTCTTGGCCCGTTTGCGGTGTAGTTCAGATAAAAGTATCCGTTTTCGGCAAAATTAGGATCAAAGGCTAATCCCAGCAACCCTTGCTCCCCACCGCTTAAAAAGAGGTTGGAGCTGTGTTTACGAACATCGAAAAATTCCCGGCTCTTTTTTACGTCCGGCTCGGCATCAAAGACCTTAATTGTCCCGCCCTGCTCCACGACGAATAGTTGACTGTCGTCACCCGGCGCATACGTTATCTGCACCGGCTGCTTAAAGTTAAGCGACTCAAACGCGGGTGTAAATTCAGGAGCGGCCCAACCGCGACTGACCAGCAGTAACAATGAAAGCACTGCAACGCATGGAACAAACTTACCTTGAAAAGACATAAGGGTATTCCTTTTGTACCTGTCAACAGCAACTGAGTATAATGGCACTTTCGATTAATGCACAACGCCACGCGAGGATCTACGGCACGGCCGTTGAAACAGATTATGACTAAGCACAACGAAACAAGGTTGTAGGCCAGGGAGACTTTGAAGGCGGCATTGTAATTGACACTTTCCTTTTCCGCTGATTGAAGTTGGTCACATTCGAGTCTTCCGCAACAAAATATTTACTGAATGAAAGGTAGGAACCATGAAAATTTGGGTTGACGCAGATGCATGTCCGGTAGCGATACGAGACATCATTATTCGAGCGGCACTGCGCAAGCAGCTCACAACGACATTCATCGCCAACCACAGTTTAAACCTGCCCAAGTCACCTTACCTTTCAATGGTCCAAGTCGCTCAAGGTTTCGATGTTGCGGACAATGAAATCGTTAACCGAGCACAGGAAGGCGATTTGGTTATTACGCAGGACATTCCGTTAGCTGCAGAAGTCATTGCTAAAAACTGCTTGGCCATGAATCCTCGGGGAGAGCGTTGGACGAAAGAGAACATTGGCCAGCGACTGAATATGCGCGATTTTATGGAAACCCTGAGATCCTCCGGCATTCAGTCGGGAGGACCTGCAACCTTAAACCAACGCGATAAGATGACATTCGCAAATTCACTCGACAAAATTCTAGGGCAACTCTGATTAATACGAATCACCTCAGTCCTATCAGATCGAAGGATGAGCGAGGCGTGTGTTGCAGGGAATGGCGAGTCCTTTTCAAAACACACAACAAAGCTCAGTCATCGATCTGAAGGACCCGGAGGGCGGGGCTGAAATGGCAAATTTCGTTGTTAAGTCCTTTGCCAAGATAATGAATATTGCCTGCAGAACTTGCCTCGAATTTTGCGCATTTCTTCACCCGCTGAGGTAGATAGCAATTATTCAGAGTTGCCCTAGGGCAACTCTGACCCAGCTTCGAAAAAAAATAAATAATTAAAATTCAAAATACGGTTGACATAATTTTTCAGGCGCATAAACTGCCGCGCAAAGATTAACCACCTATCAACATCGATAGGTACACACAGGAGTTCTCAACATATGTTTTATTCACAGACCACATTGAACTGAATCGCCTTTTGAGAACTTATCACTCGGAAGGCAAACCATACGCCTTTCGAGTTAGGAAAAACCCTAGCCGAGAAATCTGTTAGGGTTTTTTTATACCTAAAAAACCAGACTTCAAACTCGATTGGCAAATGATTAATGACATTTTAAATGTCACAGGATTTTTTATGCCAATTAAAATAGAACTTAATAAGAATGAGCCGAATGGTTTCAAACCGGTGAAAATTTTCACCCGGGACATAGACCATGGTGCGATGACGCAGCTGAAAAATATAGCTCAGCTGCCGATCATACATTCGCATATTGCGGCCATGCCGGATGTACATCGCGGCATCGGTGCAACGGTCGGCGCCGTAATCCCAACGAAGAACGCCATCATCCCTGCCGCCGTCGGTGTCGATATTGGTTGCGGCATGATGGCTGTATGTTTGTCTTTAACATCGGCACAGTTGCCCGACCAATTAAAGACTCTGCGCTTGGCGATTGAAAGGGCGATTCCCGTCGGTCAACGTGCACATAAAACGGTGTCGATTCGTGAATCGGTGTGCAAGCGCTTGCAGCCGCAAGTAGACACTTTGTTTGCAAAGCACCCGGCACTACTGAAAATGATGAAGCATCCGCAAACGCTTTGGGCCAAGCAGATGGCAACATTGGGCAGCGGCAATCATTTCATCGAGTTGTGTATCGATGAACAAAAGCAAGTTTGGGTCATGTTGCACAGTGGCAGTCGTGGTCTTGGTAATGCGATTGGTCGACACTTTATCGCCTTAGCTAAAAAAGACATGCATCGCCATCTGCACAATTTGCCGGATCGTGATCTGGCGTACTTTAGTGAAGGAAGTGATGGTTATTTGGATTACTGGGCAGCGCTTAATTTCGCACAGGAATATGCCCGCTTAAACCGTGAGGAAATGATGAAGTTGACGCTCCGGGCAATGGCGCCTTTTTTGCCAGAGTTCAGCATTCAACAACACGCCATCAATTGCCATCACAACTATGTCAGTCTTGAGCATCACTTTGGTGCCGATGTTCTGGTTACGCGTAAAGGCGCAATCAATGCAGAAAAGGATCGACTCGGCATTATACCCGGCAGTATGGGTGCAAAATCTTTTATCGTTCGCGGTAAGGGTGAAGCAGAGTCTTTCTGCTCCTGTTCACACGGAGCTGGGCGGGTAATGAGCCGAACGTCGGCCAGACAAGTCTTTCGTCGCGCCGATCTGGAAGCACAAACTAAAGGGGTTGAGTGCCGTAAAGATACAGGCGTCATTGATGAAATTCCGGCGGCTTATAAGGACATTGATCAGGTGATGGCCAACCAGACTGACCTGGTTGACATCGTGCACACACTGAAACAAGTGATGTGTATTAAAGGATAAGGATGAGTGAATATGGAACAGGAACAATTAGCCGACATACTGGCCTGCCTGGATCAGAAAAAATGGATTGTTAACTTCTATGAAGATTGCTATGCCGTTTTTGTGCTGCATCACTGGTTGATGAATCGCGGCGGCACAGTACCGGTGCGGAGCATTAAAACATCACCATTGGCGAAACTACTGAGTAAGCCGATACTGAAACAGCTAACGGCTAAGGCTCAGGACATTTCAACGGATATGTTGGAGCAAGTTTGGTCGACTCAATGCGAACCCCTGGTCATCACCTTAGGGAAATGGGGACAAGGACGAAACGGGTATGGTTTTTCAGACCAGACCTCGCGGCCGGGAACGAACCTCGTCCTGCAGGTTAACCTGAGCAACCAATGGAATCGTTCACTACAACGTGCGTTATCGATGGATGCCAATGAATGTTTTGATTGTGGCCACCCGATCAACACCGAACGCGCCTGCACATTGGGATGGGTTCGGCTGGACTTGGATTTCACGACTAATGAGGTCTTGATTGAAGAAGTACAGTCCGATTTCGTCCGCTGGATTAAGACGCTGCATGGACGTGCGGAACAGGCATGGAAAGAGCGGGAGGCTCAATTCAGATACCGGGGCCGATTATTCAACACGGCTTCGGTACGAGATGGCTTGCGGGGTTTTAACTCGATGGTATTTGCTCAGTGGCAAGAAGCGCTGCTTTGGACGGCGCTGTGGTTCTGTAAAAAAGAATTAGGTATGGAAAATATTTTTTATCATACCTATGAGACGGGTGCGATGTTGAAATCAATTGGCTTCCGCAAGCCACCCAAGTCACTCTACAGTAGCTTGCCTAAGAAATTTTGTTTCGAACTGACGGAAACGATCCCGCGGTTTTTAGCCAGCGATCGTCGAGCAAAACGTCGATTGAAAGCTCACAAAGAAGTCGCTTTCTATAAATGGGTTGCGTAGCCCGCCACAATTAACACGAAGAACGACCCCGGAGCCTGTCAGTCGTCTCTCGAAATTTACACCAGGCAAAAGAAGAGAAAAATCATGAAAACGAAACAGAAAAAACGAAACGGCCATGCGTTTCATCCCATCATGAAAAAAGGTGGCGTACATGAAACGGCAAAATCTGCTGAGCGCCGAAAGACAAAGGATGAAACGAAAAGACTGGCTAGGGAGTGGCTTCGCCACTCCGGTTTTTCACTGGCTTAAGCGGTTACGAATAGCCTCAATACGCGCATCCGGCAACGGATGACTGGATAAGAACTCCGGTGCATCGTTATCATCCTGAGCAAACCAAACAAACAATTCATCCGCTCCGGTTAAGTCATCATAAAGCGAGGCCAACGCATCCAACGCCATAGCATCGGCGACCCTCTCCTGTTCGCGACTGTAAGTCAGAAACATCAATTGATTGCCCATATCGATTATGCCATTCATCTGACCAAAGTCACCATTGCCGGTAATCAGTGCCACCACCAATTGCACACCCACAGCACCCGCCAACGACTGAATCGGGTCACGGTTCAGAATATGCGCCGCTTCATGGGCCAACACCATATCCAAGCCAATATCCGTCTGAAGGATATCCATTAACCCACGGAACACGAATATGTGACCGCCAATGGTCGCAAATGCATTAACCAAATCATCATCCACATAGTGAACCTGTAAGGGCACTTTGCCATCATATTCCATAGCCTGGAGGATGTGATCCAACCGCGCTTGTAACATCATGGATTGTTCGGATGTGTCCTCAAATTGCTGTGCAATAGAATCGGAAATGCGCATCTCCCAAGACAGAGGGATAAATTTCGCTCCCCAGCTCAGAGATTGCCACAATACGAGGCTGACAATAACCAACGCCACCGCAATACCGGTCGTCAGTAATAACAACTCTTTAAACGGGTTCTCGCGTACGGCGTTTATCCCTTCCGGGATAACCGGGTTCTGCGATGGCATGGGTTCCTGATCGTCTGTCATTTGCCGACAATCGCCGTGCCATAAGCCAACACTTCGATACTGCCCACACGGTCTTTTTGCCCTTTGGATATCGAGCTGGTTTCAAACTTGATGTTGTAGACGCTGCTGGCATTCATGTCACTGGCCTGTTTCTGCATGCGCAATATCGCTTCGCGCCTGGCTCGGTCCAACAGGCTCTCATAACTGTTCAGACGCCCGCCAACCAACATTCGCAACGACGCCAGAAAACGTTTGAAGTAATCGACAGAAATGACCACACTGCCGCTGACTAACTGAGTGTGTTCTACGTGACTGACGCGCGGCAAGCGCAATGCCATTAATACCACGTTACGATACTGTTCTTCGCGCTGCAGGATCGACTTGTAGTGTTTGCGCTCGGCGTACGAGCCGAATAGATAGCCCGCAATCATCAAAACCAGAAAACTGATTAGACCAATAAAGTTTTCCATGGCTTACTCCACGACAACCGCGGTTCCATAGACAAAAATCTCAGACGCGCCCTGCGCAACGGACGAGGTAGAAAATCGCACATTGATAATGGCGTTGCCTCCAATCGCTTCGGCTTGTTTCTGCATCCGCTCGATCGCTTCTGTTCGCGAATCTTCAAGCAATTCTGTGTAACCCTTAAGCTCCCCACCAAAGACGTTTTTCAGCCCAGCCATGATGTCACGACCAACATGTTTGGCCCTTACCGTACTGCCCTGGACCAAACCCAAGTGCTTGAGGATTTTCTTGCCGGGGACTAACTCCAGATTGCTGATCAACATAGTTACTTCCTATCAGTGATTCGAACGAGGGATATACATATACCGTTCACAACAGCAAAGGTAAACCTGCCATAAGACCTAAAATAGCCTTTACTGCCTTTGGTCATGAATTTCGGGGCAAGTGGATTTACAAGGTCATCATCAAAAAGCCTGAAAATGCCGCATTGCTGCTGGACAACTGGGCGTCAACCTTCGCCTTCAATTCGTGAATGGCCTGTTTATACCCCAGATAAAACGACCAATTTGGCCTTGGGGTATAATGCAGGTCAGACAGTTCGTATTTGGCGATCACGCCTTTCACAGTTGTCGGTTTAATAAATACTGCATCAGTCGGTGCATAGTAGGCCGGAATAATCGTCAGCAGCGGCCACTTCGCGACTTTGTGGTACGCCAGTACCTCAAGAATTTGATTAAAACCCGCCTCTTCATCGCCATGTAATTGCGCATACAGCCCTGATATCAGCGACTGTTTTTGTTTTGAAGAGAGCGACTGCAAACAAGTTTTAAAGGTCGGCTTTTCAAAGACAGACACCATCGAGCTGCGACTGACGATACGAATCCAGTTTTCGATTACCGCATCGAGATTATCAAACTGATCGCGAGCAAAGGCGGCTTGTGTCATCTCGATCATCTTGGACATCTTATGCTTTTTACCCAGTTCTACGAGATCGGGATGTTCAAAGCCCCCAGGGTAACGACACAAAAAATCAATCTCAGCGATTAACAGCTGCTCAACATTCATGGATAACTCCTAGCCTGGTACTCCTCGTTCACTAGTACAGTAAATAGCACTACTGCAGTTCCTGCCAGCGCAGCATGCCGCCACTGATATTGGCTACGCGATCAAAGCCAGCTTTCTGCAGAATGGCGACGGCCATGGCGGAACGCCGGCCCGACCGGCACAAACAGACCACAGGCTTGTCTTGCGGAACGGATTCCGTGGCACCTCGTAATTGACCCAATGGGATGACCTGGGTGTCTGTCAGACGATCAACCGGCGATTCCAACTCATTGGTTTCACGAACGTCCAGCACATGTACCTGATCGCGATGACTGATTACCCACTCGGCGTCCACTTCCGGGACCCCTGAAAAAGTGTAATGTATTGGTGCCCAGTCGGGCTCAGTTTTCACTTCGCCATCGGCGGGCTTACCACTTTTCAGGTTGGCGGGTACGGCATGATCCATCAATTTTGGATGCGGAAGCTGCATATTGTCCATATAGCCAACAAAGTCCTGTTCAGACGCACTACCGCCCACTCGCGCGTTGAATGCTTTTTCTTCCGCAACCGTGGTTTGTGTACGTCCGCTGTAATCGTGCCCAGGATATATAGCGCATTGATCCGGCAGTGTGAGTAATTTCGTGGTCAGCGAATGAAAAAGGGTTTTCGCGCTGCCCTGCTGGAAATCGCAACGACCACAACCACGAATCAACAGGGCGTCGCCGGTGAACGCCATGGATTGGTCGGCGGTCACGTAGGTCAGACAACCATCGGTGTGACCGGGTGTTGCCAATACGGTCAGGCTTTCATCGCCGAAGGCAATGACATCATCCTCCTGTAAACTGCGGTCGACATCACTGGCCCCGATAGCTTTGGCACTGGCGATGGCACATCCGGTTTTTTGCTTCAATAACCACGCGGCTGTCACGTGGTCCGCGTGACAGTGAGTATCCAGGACCAGTTGCAGTTTGAGACCCAACTCCTGAACCAGCGCAATGTCGCGTTGCACCTGCTCAAATACGGGATCGATCAAAATCGCCTCACGGGTACGTGAACAGGCCAGTAAGTAGGTATAGGTAGATGAGGTTAAATCAAATAATTGCCGAAAAATCATCTTAGCTCCTTTTCGTACAACAGCCCGACTATGGCCGGGCGTCAAGGAAGACTATAGACGATTACGCCAGCTTACGGACGTCTTTTTCCGCATGAGTAACCGCTGGAGTAGCGTGGGCAATACGCTTGGTATTCTGCAGATGGCGATAAGTAACGTTGTCACTGGTGGAACTGCCGCCGGCGGTGCCGCAGCCTAACGTCCACGATAGCGCCAGCCCATTGCAAGCGCCGATGCACCCTTGAGTGCCAGGCGAATTCACCAACACCCGGCAAACGTCGGCAGCCTGTGCAAATGCTTCGATCCTTCGTTGATCATGGGTATGAATAATAGCGGTGTGACCTCTACCCTCATTCGACAGCACTGCACGCGTCACCGATAGCGCCTGTTGCTCGCCACGCACGGTGACCATGGAAACAATCGGGGCTAACTTTTCTCGGAACAAGGCTGAATCCAGTTGTTGAGTGGACTGCGGAACCACGATTAATTCGATCGTCGATGATCGACTAATACCAGCCGCCTGACAAATAGCCTGCGCGCTCTTGCCCAACCATTGCTCATCCAGATGGCCATCAGCAAAGGCCACGTTGAGCAGTCGCAACGTTTCTTTGGCATTCAAGACGGCAGCGCCAGCATCAACCAGTGCCGAGATAAACGGTTGTTCGATGTCATGATCGACAATCAAGTTGTTCTCCGAACCGCAAACGACCCCATTATCAAAAGCCTTACTGGTGACAATGTGTTCGGCAACCTGCTGCAAGTGCGCATCGTGACAAACCCACACCGGCGCGTTGCCCTTGCCGACTCCGATGCTTGGTGTTCCAGACCGGTAAGCGCTGCGAACCATATTTGTGCCACCAGTGGCGAGAATGAAACTGATGTCTGGGTGCGACATCAACAGATTCGTCAACTCACGTTTTGGTGGTAGATCGGGGGTCTGTACGAGATCTGGGCTGGCCTCATGTTTAGCCAAAACTTCCCGAATAATTTTAACGGTGCGTAAACTAACTTGACGGGCTTTGCGGTGACAGCTCAGTACAATTGCGTTACGCGATTTCAATGCAATCAGCACTTTAAATACTAAAGTTTCAACCGGATTGGTGACAGGAATCAGACCGAGAATCACACCCATTGGCACCGTTATAGTATCTACATTCGGAGACTCAATCGCTAAAGCGCCAGACCCCGGCTGCCCTTGTAAAGAAGCCGCGACTTCCATGGTTCCCAACAGAATTTTTTGCACTCGATGTGCAACCACCCCCATGCCCGTTTCAGCGATCGCGGCATCGGCGAGTTCCCATGCCTGACGATTAACTGCGTCGGCAATATCTGCAATTAACAGATCAATCCGGTCTTCTGGCCAACTCAGCAAGCTGTTCTGTGCAATGACGGACCGCTTCACAATCGCATCAACAACCGGACTGCTTTGTTGCTGTTCATTAAAGGAGCGTGCCGGATTGTGATTTATCGAAACCAACGAATGTTGCAACAATAGGATATAGGAGGGTGACTCTGTATGTGTACCGCTGGCCAGAGTTTGTTGAATGTCAGAAGATAAAAGACACACTTTGCAATCGGTTCGTGCCCGAATGGACACCTGAGAACCAACAACCGATGCCATATTGAAGCCGACTAACTGACCAGCACAATACTGATGCAGAACTGTATAGGTTTGTAATTCATCATCGACCATAAACGTTTCAACGGTACCGTCCAGCACAAGAAATACACCTCGGTGCGCACCACCTTCACGAAATAAAATGCCGCCTGCGGGAACAAACTCAATTTGCCCAAGTTTGGAAAGAGATTCCATCGCGGTATCGATGCTACTCGGATTCAACATTCAGCCCTCTGATTACACCAAAAAAAAATGATACCGTACGTCATGAAAATTACGTTTCTGATATCGTTATAATGCATTTTGGTTACTGCATTTTCTCTTGCTTGTTAACCCGATCTCCAATGCGTCGCTCGACTGTTCTGCCAATAAAAATGCTCTATCTGTTCAATTTTGAATTTACCGGAATAAAAATGCGCCAATTCGGTGCGCTACATTTTTATTCAGAATAAAAAACAGTTTGTACCGTTTTAAAAATATTAATTACTTTTTTAACGCAGACTATCACTAAAAATTATAACCAACATCGGTGATTGGCTGACTTAATCTTCGTTGTTCATCGCAAAAATTCTGTGACGTGTATCTAACGAATTTTTCAGCTGGTTCACGGTTCTAAAATCTGAGAATCAAATCCGATATTTTTTGTGACGCACATCTATAAAATTAAAATTAATATTTGCTGGATACAGAATTCAGTCAATACTTACGCTGACTAACCAATTTGATGAGCTCTGAATTGATTCGCGTCTATAGAAAATTGGCTTACAAATAGTTACTGTTTCTGGTGAAGGGCCCGCGCGGACGCGGGTGTGATCGCCAATCCGTTTCGTCAGGTTGTAGGTAAGAAGCAATGGACAGTTTAAAAACCCAAGATTTAGCGCAAATACTCGGCCTCTATTCTCCCTGGATCGTCAAAGACATAGAACTGGCCGCCGACGCTGAATCGATAACCATTTCACTGGAAAAACAATCCGAAAAGGGACGCTTTTCGTTTTTACCTGCCAGTAAAAAAGGTCAACAGGTAACTCGCCGCTGGCAACATATCCGCTTCGGACATTTCAATACGTTCATCCAAGCCAGTATGTCACTTGAAGAATTGGCCGAGATCTCCAGCGATCGCCCTCCAGCATTTTTGGGCTCTGAGAATAAAACTATTACCCGAGAACTTGCCGACACTATTCGCATCGCTTATTCCAGAAACCTGAATACCGATATGATCAGCGGGTTGTTGGGTATTTCACATGAAATTGTAGATGCGGAAATTCGAGAGATCGAAACCGAAGAACAACAGAAACGCAATGTTGGCCTGCTACCATTAGAGTCTAACCCGGTCTGGCGCGGTGTGCTAACCGACCAAATCAAGATGTCGACTCGTTTATTGCCGTTAAAATTATTGCTTTCGCGATTGAAATTGGATGTTTCAAAAAACATGGAGAGCCCGGATATAATGCAAAAGTCCGTCTCCGAGTTGCGAAACTTTTTTATTCGTCACGCGCATCAATTAACGCATGAATACGAGCAAATTGGCGCTCGGGAGAGTGCCAGCCCTCGCAATAACACCAGCAGTAAAACCAAGTTAGTCCTGCCTGGAACCAAAAATGTTTTATGGCATCAGCTGTTAACCGGTGAGTTCGAATTAAGCACACAAAGCATGCCATTGAAATTCAGTATCGCACAGCAGCGACGTGCTTACATGGCCGCGACCAAAGAAGCTGAGCGTATTGAGGTGATCCGTAATATCCAATTGTTTTTCAAACACAACGCAAGAACCCTGATCCCAGAACTCAAGATTCTCACGGAAATGCTTGAGACGCAGAAAACCAGCAGTGTTCAGCTACCACCTGTCAGTCATGACATCTGGAAAAAGCTGTTGCTGGATGATCAACTGCTCAATACCGACAAGATCAATTACCGCCTTTTATTGTCGCGCCTGAAAAGCACCTATCGGCGTAACCACGATGAAGGAAGCATTGAACAATTGCGTAATTTCTTCAGTCAGAATGCTCGTGCCATGACCGATGAAATAAAAGTCATTAACAGTCTCGCTGCAGCCCAATAATCAGGATTTTTTATGTCAAACAAACAAGTCATCTCCATTGATAGCGAAATGCTCGACCTGAATACCGTGAAAGCAAAGATCCAGGCCGGTGAATACTTGGCAATTGCAGCTGATGAAGCAGTTCTGTCTCAGTTGCCTGCAGGCAATTGGATAGGCGGTACCATTCCTTATTTTATGGATGATAAGGGTGGTAAGGTCAGCCGAGACGAAATTTTTGTTCACTCGATCAAAGGGGTGCAGACGAATAACCCGCCGCGGATCACCATATACGACAATAATTCGATATCACGCATCGCCAAAGACGCGCCCGCCCATGGCTTTACGTTATTGATTATGCCGGCCTCTTCGGATGTGCATCTGAACTATGCGCAAAACGCGCCTGAGTTCCCTAACATGTTTTTCACGCCGATTGTCGGTTGGATTTCTGGGTACCATCTGGAAGATGAAGCGCATGCGAAAGTCGGTTTCGGTCCTGGTGGCAGCATGCTCATGGATCAGCAAGCGGTTGCACTGCACGTTCCGCTACCGGATACACAGGTGGCCAACGTCAATATCATCAATCTGTTTGAAGAAGGCAAAGGTCCTGCGATTGAGTTTCCAACCACCGGCTTCACGGCAGGCACCTGTTCAATAAATGGTCAGGCTGGCAATCTCGCGCAGTATATTCAGGAAAATAACATCGACACACGCTTACCGTTGGTCGCTGACTATTCCGGAATTAAAGTGAACGTCAGTATTCAGAATGTCGACGCTGCGGCAGGACGAGTCGATCTGTATGCGCCAGTGTTTGAAGGTGTGACGTATCACTTCGCAGAACCAGTCGCGGATTATATGCACGATTTTGAAAACGAAGTGAAGAAAAACGACACCAACAACATTGCCTTTTCGTGCAACTGTATTCTGAATTTTCTTTACTCTGAATTGGAAGGCAAGAAGACCGGTCACATTACAGGGCCGATCACCTTTGGAGAAGTCGCGTATCAATTGCTGAACCAAACGTTAGTTTATATGACGCTGAGTGAAGGTTAAGTCAAACCTTCTTCTGAACATTTGATCGGCGATAGCAGCAGATGGTGTCGCCGTTTTCGTTAAGACTACTCAACTAACGTTTTTTCGTAACGCCTCATCACAATGAATCCGCTTTGCGTCAAACCATACTTAGTCTGTGCGTTTCTATCGAAGACACCGAAACTACTTTTTCTTCAACGGCGGCTTTGCAAAGCTGACCCCCATCCAACCGCGGGCCATAAACTGACGGATATTGGCATGGTCAGTACCATTTGGGTCGGCCAGCACGTCTCGGTAATGTTCGCCAAATAAAGCGAGGGTGTGCCCTTCCGACATGCCTGCTTTATGGGCAAAACAAAGTACCTTACAGGAGCCCTGATTTTCGGTTTCACTATTGCGCAATTCACCGTTAACAAATGCAGAAGGGGTAAAGTCAAATTCAGAATCGATGGCAGAGAGGACATCGGCAAACATAAGGGATTCAGGGTGCTGATACACAGCAGCCATTAGTTCTTTTAACGTCATAGTATTTACTCAGATCTTGATGCGACCTATTGGGCCTGAGTTTCGCATTCTTGTCAAAATTGACTAGGCCAGCCTACTTATTAACCACTTAACAGCTATGTCTAATTTACCGTTTTGCAGTGTTGAATAGCTTCGTTCAGGTTCGCCAGTATACTCAGCTTCTCAGGTGCGTTTTGGGATACATAGAACACAAGGCGGACGTCTGGCAAAGTAACAATATTTAGGGTGTCAAAGGAAGTCTGTTCGTCTTGGACTAACATCAGTCTGGGTAACAGCGCGGCATCAACGCGTTCATTCTCCACCATGAGAATCCCCTGATTGTAGCGGTTAACCGGCGAAACAGAGGCGCCGACGGACAGCAGAATTTCATGAAAAACCGAGCCCTGAACCGTTGCAACTGTCCTGCCCTTCAGTTTACGGACGTCATCCAACATAGGATCTTTGGTCACAAAGGCGGGCTCAATGACGGCGACAGCATCACTGGCAAGCGCCCAGTCACTGCGAGCTGGGGACTCGACGAGAGGAAAGATTACGTCACTGTTTTCTTGGTCAATCATCGCCACAGCACGGGCGAACGGGACGACATCCACGAAGTATTGATAGTCAGCTTTTTGCAGCACACATTGAAAACTATCGCCTATCTCGCCTTTTGCCTTTGCGCCTTCGAAGTAGAACGCGCTTGTCGATATTTCGCTGCCCACAATACGTACGTCAGCCGCATCAACCCGAAAGGCCAACATGCAATTTAACAAAATGACAATACCGAACCGAGTCATTCAGACACCTAAATATTCACGTGATCACACTATAGTGTATTGATGGAATCGCGTCGGCTGGTTGAGAGCTATTCCCATTGGGGATGTCAATTATTTAGACGCAGTTCACGTTTTCAAAGCTATAGGAGGCGCCCAGTCTGGCTTCGAAAAAAGAAAGCGGACCGGGTTCCACGAAATGGCTAACGCAAGGAAAACAGGTATTCAGCGATGGCCCGACGGTCAGATTCCGGCATGCGACTGGTGCCGTGTTCGATCACTTCCACCATGGACCCGCCGACGAAATCACCATCCGGCAACATACCATCGGCCAGAAAATACACCAGGTCCTCTTCGGTCCAGTCCATGCGTTCCAGCGCGGCACCGACGATAGAGGGAGCGCTTAACCCGCCCGGTATATCACGGCTTCCGCCTAGATAGGGGGCAATAAAAGCGCCCAAGGAATTTCGTGGGTTATGGCACTCGCCGCAATGACCGACGACATCCACCAAATATCGTCCTCGCCCGATTGCTGTTGATTGATCAATATTCAATGACTGAGTCGACGCAAATAACCAACGCCAGGGCTTTAAACCCAAGCGAATATTATAGGGAAAGGCGAGTTGATGAGACGGTGCTGGCTGATCAACCGCTGTAGTTTTTTGTAAAGCTGCAAAAAGATCAGCGACATCCTGATCTGAAAGACTTCGATAACTTAAGAACGGAAATGCCGGGTAGTAGGACTGCCCTTGTCGATTACGCCCCTGACGCAACGCTGCCTCAAACTCAGCTAACGACCAATTGCCGATACCCGCCGTCTTGCTGGCGGTGATATTGGGCGCGTAAAAGTCACCGAACGGAGTGTCCAACCTGGGACCGCCAGCGAAGGCCAACGCGGCATCTTCCGTGGTATCTGTATGACAGGCAAAACAACCGGCGGTATTCAGGAGCGTTTGTCCTCGCGCAACATCACCAATCTGTTCTATCGCGGGGCGTTGCTCACCAACAGGTGTAAAAACGACCGCTAGAAATATTGCGACGATTGCCGTGTCAATGGCGATAAACCATTTTAACCATGGTCTCATATTGCTCTCCAATTCCGCTTCTTATTTACCGGCGGATTCCTAATGCATTCCAACTCAGGCCAATTTATTAAAATTGCCCGGAATTAAGGACCGGTTCTGATTTTTTTGAATAATACCCTTCTCAGGGCGCATCAGCGTTGTATAAAAAATTATCCAGCCCCTGAGATTTCAGCAGACCAGAGACCTCTTGAGCTTCAATGGGTAACCATGGTCCGAGTAAGACCCGATACCCCTGTTTGGTGGCATCGTACCAAGTCACTAATTGCGATTGATAGTCGCGTAACCGTAAATCTGACGACATCTGCTGCACTGAGGTTTCTAAGGTAAACAATCCCAGATGCAAATACCAACCTGGTGCTAACATCTGTGCTGTCTTTTTACTGCCCATAGACATCTCAGGCGACTCTTCAATTACCGCTGCAGAGCGGGTGTCATGGGTTTCCGCAATCTTTTGTTTCGTCGACGAGTCAGCTCGCGGACTCACTAATGGAATTTGACCTGAGCGAGATTCTTCTGCTCCGGCGAAAGATGTGTTGTCTAATACAACGGGTTGGTTGACTAAGGAGGTGATTGGTCGTTGACCGGGCACATAAACAGCGCCCAATGGGTCTGCCGTTTTGACTCGCGCATCCAACGATTGAAAACGCATTAACCAGAAACGCAGTCCAAATCTCAGCTGAAAATCAGCACTGCCTGGTTGCCATTGAGTTTCTGCCACCAAACTCAGAGGTTCTAATAGATTGCGTTGAAAACCAACTCCCAGCCAAGCGGTCAGTCTGTTATTGGGTAGTTGCCATTGCACACTCGCGGTCGGATACCACTGAGTGTTCAATTCGGAGCTGTAAATCAGGCGACTATCTAAGCGGATTCGATAGGCGCGCTGCGATTCAGCACCGGGTTCTGTTAAATCCATACCGGCAGCAAAAACCGTCCTCTGGCCCAGTGTACCCGCCAATTCAACGCCATAGCCAGGGTTCAAAACATTTAGTGGTGAAGACACAACAAACGCAGAAAAATGTTCGTCGTGTGCCCAAACAACAGACATCAGGCACATCACCAACACAAGTCGCCGCACATTAAACCCCTACTCACATTCTCCAGACCCAAACCGCCAACCACGCCGAGGTGGTTGGCTCGTTTTTTATAAGCATTGAGCTGAGAATAGCAGGTTAATGACTGGGCCGTTTCAGTCTTTCAAGGACTGACGGATCTGCTCTATGACCGGTTGAGTTTCTGGTCGCACACCACGCCAGATCGAAAAGCTCTCGGCGGCCTGGTTCACCAACATGCCCAGCCCGTCGGCACAATGAACGGCACCCTGTTTTTTCGCCCAAACCATAAACGCTGTCGGTTCTTTCCCGTACATCATGTCATAACATTTGCTGCCAGCATTAATCGTCCCCGGCGGCAGCGGTGGTACCTGGCCTGACAAACTTGCGGAAGTTCCATTGATGACAATGTCGAACTGACCGGTTAAGTCTTCAAAGGTTGAGGGCGTCAGCTCTGGAAAGTCATCGGCTAGCTCTTCTACCTTTTTCAGAGTTCGATTTGCTAAAACTAAGCTGGCGGGATTGGCTTCCAATAGCGGTTCCAAAACACCACGGACGGCACCGCCGGCACCGAGAATCAGAATATTTTGACCTTCAATCGGCCATTTCAATTGCTCAGTCAAATCGGCCAGCAACCCGACTCCATCGGTGGTATCACCAAAAATCCGTCCGTCGTCGAGCTTCATCAGTGTATTTATGGCTCTCGCCCGCTTCGCACGCTCGGTCATTTCATCGACAAAATCAAATGCATCGCCCTTAAACGGCACAGTAACATTGAAACCACGAAAGCCCTCTTTGAACAGTTGCCAGACCCGTGTCTCGAAACTGGTAATAGGCAGCTCTATCCCTTCATATTGCAACGACTGTTTGGTTTGCGCGGCAAACAGAGTGTGAATCTGAGGTGACAGACTGTGAGTAATCGGGTGACCAATAACAGCGTAACGATCCATTAAACAACCTTTTCAATAGCGGATAGTGAAAACGATAAAGAGCTTCGTGACATTTGTCTATGCCCTTTCGAATTTCGACAGATTAATCTGGACACTATTCAGCGCCTTTTTTAGGTACATTGAAAAGTATAGACACTCTCAGCAATAATATTTGATCAATTCTCAAATCCGATGACAATCACTTGTCAAAACGAGCAATACCCGAGGCCCTAGCGATAGTTAGAAAAATGATTTTGTACTGGCCGGAACGAAGACAAAAAGGAACGGGAAAGGCAAACAGCGAAGACGCTACAGGTCAGCACCTTACTCTGACAAAGAGCGAACTATTTTAATACGATTTGACTTAGACGCATAATCAACAAACGCAGGCAGGGGCAAGGCTTTGGCAAAATAGTACCCCTGCCCTTGTTCACAGCCCATTTCACGAAGCTGTTCAAGTTGTTCGAGCTGCTCAATACCTTCACCCACCACTTCCAGTTTTAACCGGTGCGCAAAGCTGACAATGGACTCAACAATGGTTTTAGCTGAGCGGTCCAAGTTCATCCGTTGCACAAAGCTTTTATCAATTTTAACAATGGAGATAGGAAATTCCTGCACATGAACTAAGGCGGAATAACCGGTCCCGAAATCATCGAGTGATATTTTCACCCCCAGATTGTTAATTTCGGTGAGCGTTTTCTTAACCAGTTCTGGGTTGCTGAGCACCGCCGTTTCAGTCAGTTCAAATTCCAGTTGCGAGCGTGAGCTTTTCCAGGCACGAATTCGCTTGGGTAAATTCTCACAGAACGTCGGATCCTGCAGCTGTTTAAAACTGAGATTAATCGCAATGTTAAGCCCGGTTAACCCCATCCGTTCCATCAACAGGATGTCTCGTTCAGCCTGCGATAAAATCCAATTACCCAAGGGTAAAATCATGCCGCTGTTTTCTGCGACATAAATAAAATCGGACGGCGGAATAGACCCATAGCGTGGATGATCCCAGCGAATTAATGCTTCCATCCCAACAACCTTGTTGGTTATCAGGTCAACGCGGGGCTGATAGTGCAGTTGGAACTCATTTTCGCGCAGTGCCCTGCGTATTTCTGCGGACATATCCATTTGAAACCACGGTGTTGCCGTACGGTCATACAGAAAGACCTGTTGCTTATATCGTTTCCCGGTTTTCATCGCTTCGTGTGCCTGGGCAATTAATTCTTCGGCGCTGCCAATCGTTTCCGGATACAAAACTGCGCCAATAAACGCGACGACGTCAATTCGCTTACCAAACAATTCAAACCGATGTGTAAAGGATGACCTGACCATATCCAGAGCTTGGCTGAGCTCCTCTTTATCCGACAGAGATTCGACCAATAATAAAAATTCGTCGCCGCCAAGCCGACCAACGCAAAAGCGACCACCCATAATCAGAGCCAAGCGCTGTGCCACCATGCACAACACCTGGTTGGCAAATCCATAGCCATGAATTTCATTCACTTTCTGGAAATCAGCCAGATCCACAGAGCAAACACCAAAGGGACGGCCCGTCGATGACATGTCTTTGATGGCCTGCTCAACCCGAGCGGTAAATCCTTCCGCGTTGTAACACCCCGTCAGTGAGTCATGTGTTGACATACGTTGTATGACTTCGCGGCGGTGAAAAGCGCGCAACAAAACCTGACTGACAGCTTTATAGCTCAACTCGTCCAGCAACAGAACATCATGAATACCCAGTTCCAACAGTGCGCTGAAACGGGGCTCAAGAAACTGAGGTTCTAACGCGACCCAGACCGCTTCATTTTGATTTAGAAGAAAAGAATCTAAGTGAGATTCATCAGCATAAAACATGACAACATCAATATTGTCTGTGTCATTGAAATAGTTGATTTTGGATACACGATGGCCTTGCGATTCCAGCAAGGTTGGTAAATCCGCTACAAAGTCAGATTCTGACAGGAACAGACCAATATGAAGTTTCTCCTGCATATCGACTACTCTGATGATCTCAATGATTATTTATAGTCGGCGAAGAGAAGTTGGATGTAATAATTTGTAAGAAGGATGTGATCAAGTTGGCAAAAAGCGTGAGACACTGACTGAAAGAAAAAGAAATTCAGGAAGATGTCGAACTTCCTATAATTATTCGTTATAAATATTGCCCAGCACATTCGCAGAGCAGATAGGTTTCAGGCTATTGGAGAGGCGCAGAAAATACCCCTTATGAGGTATTTGATTTATTGACCAACGCGGTCAGTCGACCTTCTCCCCGTTGCTTTCCTCTGCAACCGCTTTTGGTAAAAACCGGCTCATCAACAGGCCCAATTCGAACAAAGCATACATAGGCACCGCAAGAATTGATTGTGATATGACATCAGGGGGTGTCAGGAGCATGCCAATAACAAAGCAGCTGACAAAAATGTACGGTCGCTTTTCGGCCAGCGACTGCGCTGAAACCATCCCTGCACGCACCAACAAAAAGGTAGCGATTGGTATTTCAAACGCAAGACCAAAGGAAAAAAACATCTTCAGGCAGAAATCCAACACATTGGAAATGTCGGGCATGATATTGATGCCTTCAGGTCCTGCACCGGTAAAAAAGCCAAACACCAAAGGCAATACCACAAAGTACACAAAGGCGACGCCGGAATAAAAGAGGATAACACTGGTGATAAACAACGGAACCGCTAACTTCCGCTCATGCTTATACAAAGCCGGGGCAATAAAGCCCCAGACCTGATGCAGGATATAGGGCATGGCCAACAACGCCGACATTACAAACGCCAGTTTCAATGGCACCAGAAACGGCGAGGCCACGCCGGTTGCGATAAGCGCGCCGTTTTCTTTATCAGGCAACAACGCATTCAGTGGTTCCACCAGGATCATGTACATTTCGCCGGAAAAAAAATACAGGCCGATAAAGATGATCAGCACGGCAACAACGCTGCGTAGCAAACGATCCCGTAATTCGCGCAGGTGCTCGACCAATGGCATCGAAAATTGATTAGGATCGGTCGGTGTCATTCGTTTTCTCTACTGTGTTATCACTTGCTTGAGTTGCAGCCGGAGGCTCCGGTAAATCATTGGAGGTTGGCGCAATAGAGGGCACCTCCGCATCTTCGTTTTGATGAGAGTGCGGTTGGTTTTTGGCAGTGAAATCCATGTCCTTAGTTTCGGCCATGATTTTCTTATTCAGCTCATCCAGCTTAATTTCCTGTTCAATCTGATTTTGCAATCCGGTCATAAAGCGACGCGCTTGGCCCATGGTTTTACCCACAGTACGCACCACACCCGGCAACCGTTCCGGTCCGACGACGACCATTGCGATCACCGCCAGCACGACGAGTTCTGAGAATCCTATATCAAACATGTATTGCCTCAACCAACGCTATTATCAGACGAATACCACCTATTACTTGGTTTTTTCTTCGTCTTTCACTTCAGAAAAATTCGCATCAGCGGCATCTTTTTTCTCCAATGATTCAGGTTCTTTTTTGTCATCTTCATTCATGGCGTTTTTAAAGCTTTTTATTGCACCACCAACATCGCCACCGAGGTTTTTCAGTCGCTTGGTTCCGAAGATTAAAATGACGATGGCCAATACGATTAATAATTGCCAAATTGAAATACCACCAAAACCCATTGAACTACCCTCTTTTAATTAATCGATGACCGGAAAACCGGTCCAGGTTGATTTGCGGACGTCGCCCAGAATATGAAAATGTACGTGGTCGACTTCCTGACCACCACCGGCACCGGTATTTACCACCAAGCGGAAGCCTTCTTCAAGACCCATGTCTCGGGCGATAGCCGGTGCTTTACCTATCATCGCCTGAATCACGGCCTGATTACTATCATCCATATGATTTAGACTGGCTACATGCAGCTTCGGAATCAACAACACATGGACCGGGGCTTTGGGCGCAATATCCCAAAATGCCAAGTATTGATCGTCTTCGTAAACTTTTTTCGACGGTATGTCACCGGCGATTATTTTGCAAAACAAACAGTCTGTCATGATGCACCCTATTTTTTGCTGCGATTGGCTTTTTCTTCCAACCCGGACAAGCCTTCGCGACGCGCCAGCTCCGCCAGTATGGCTTCGGGCCGGATATTTAACTTGGCTAACATGACCAACGTGTGAAACCACAGATCGGCTGTTTCATAAACGACCTTATCCTGTTGATCTACGTTGATCTCTGCGTTTTTGGCGGCCAGAACCGTCTCAAATGCCTCTTCTCCGACCTTTTCCAGGATTTTGTCGAGTCCTTTGCTGTACAGGGAGGCCACATAGGAGCTGTCTGCTGCCGCATCTTTGCGACTTTCAAGAGTGTCAGCCAGTTTCGTCAGGATATCAATCATATCGTTTCCCGTTTACAAAGCATTGTATTTAATCAAGGCCAAAGGATAAAACCCAGGGCTACAAGACCCGCCAGCCACTGCCCCGCGCTTAAATTTGCCAGGGTATCTTGCAATGGCGCTTGCCACATCAGGGCGATCAGCACTCCAACAGCAAAGATCCTGCGCAGCACACGGCGATTTGCCCGATGCTCCTGTTGTTTCAGCAGTAATAACTCGCTTCGCAAGCGCTCATCAGCGGTCCCCAGTTTGCGCATTTGCAACAGAGTTTCGTGAATAAGATCCGGCATCTGCGGCGCTTTCGCCAACCAGCTGGGACCGTGTTGCACCAGCGCCTGCACAAAACGTTTCGGACCCACCTGCTCTTTTACCCAATTTTCCAAAAATGGTTTCGCCGTTTTCCATAGGTCCAATTGAGGGTAAAGCTGACGGCCCAAACCTTCAATATTCAGCAGTGTTTTCTGCAGCAAAACCAGCTGTGGCTGTACGCTCATATCGAAGCGACGCGCTGTCTGAAACAGGCGGATTAACAATAAACCAAAGGAGATTTCACTGATCGGTTTTTCAAAGATGGGTTCACACACACTGCGAATGGCAGCTTCGAATTCATTGACGCGGGTATTGGCCGGCACCCAACCGGACTCAACATGAAGTTCGGCCACACGGTAGTAATCCCGATTAAAGAACGCCAACAGGTTCTGTGCCAGATAACTCTGGTCTTCCCGTGACAGCGAACCGACAATGCCACAGTCGATTCCAATGTATTTAGGGATATCCGGATTGCTGATATCGACGAAAACATTACCTGGGTGCATGTCTGCGTGGAAAAAAGAATCGCGGAACACCTGTGAAAAGAATATCTCCACTCCGCGTTCGGCGAGCACCTTAAAATTGGTGTTGCTGGCCTTCAGTGTCTCAATATCGCTGACCGGCACGCCATAAATGCGTTCCAATACCAACACCTGTTTCCGGGTGTACTCCCAATAAACGACAGGCACATAGAGTTTGCCATCATCAATGGTATTGCGCCGTAACGTGGCGGCGTTCGCCCCTTCGCGCAGCAAATCAAGTTCATCCAGAATGGTTCGCTCAAATTCTTCCACGACTTCCAGTGGGCGCAGACGCTTGCCATCGGGAATCAGGTTCATCAGACCGGCCATCATTTTCATCAACCGAACGTCTTTGCGTATCACCTTCTCGATGCCCGGGCGAATGACTTTTACAACCACCTTGTCGCCATTGGATAAAGTCGCCGTGTGCACCTGTGCAATAGACGCAGAAGCCAGCGGCTGCAGATCGAACTCGGCAAACAATTCAGCAATGGGTTTGCCCAGTTGCTGCTCCACTATCCGTTGCGCCACTTCTCCGGCGAAAGGCGCCACCCGATCCTGCAGATAGGCCAGTTCATCCGCCATTTCCTCAGGCAGCAGGTCTCGTCGGGTAGACAGTATTTGACCGAATTTGATAAAGACAGGACCCAAACGCTCCAGCGCCAAGCGCAGGCGACGCCCCTCATTGTCTTTGGCGCGGAACACCCAGCGCAGCGGAAACAGCCAGAACAAAAAGGAAATAAACCAGGGCAGGGCTTGATGTTGCAGCAGGGTATCAAGCCGGTATCGACCAACTACCCAAATAATCCTGAGCGCGCGAAGAAAGTTCATTATTCGCGCTCCGACTGTTTAGCCTGCCATTGTTGTTCGAGGCGCCGTATTTTAGCGGCAATACGGTCGACATCTTGTCGCGCGGTCTGCACGGCTTGGGTGTGAGTCCGCCAAACACTGCTCTGAACAAACCAGCCGCTTTCCTCGCGCAGAAAGTTGCGACTGGTGCGCGAAAAGGAGGCCAGGTGATTTTTTGCAATCGAACCGAAAAAACGCAGACCGTCGGCAACAACATGAGCCGCTAGATCCCCGATTTTATCAGCCAGGGCCATTTCCCAATCGATATCCAATTGAGCGAGCACATCCTGAATGGAAAAAAAGGTTCGGGTATCACCCTGAATATGAATTTCATGCGCCATCATAGCGGCGGTCCGATCCTGGGCACGCATGACCGCAAACAGGTCTTTAGCTTTACCGGATACTCGCGCATCAAAAGCGTCAATGGTGCCTGATTGAAGAAACACAAAACCATTGGCTTCAATGGTCATACTCATGCTCAGCGCCGGTTCAGATACATCAAGCACGAGGGTTTTTCCAGCCATCGCCGCGAGCTTCTGTTCGGCAGCGAGGTCATACCGCAACGCATCATTGATCAGCGTCTGCAGTGGCATCAGCCATTCGCTCATGCCTTCACGCCCCGGTGCAACGCAACAATACCTCCGGTGAGGTTGTGGTATGTCGCGCGGGCAAAACCCGCTTCCAGCATCATATCCTTCAGGGTTTCCTGATCAGGATGTTTGCGGATCGATTCCGCCAGGTACTGATAACTTTCGGCGTCTTGTGTCACCAACTTGCCCATTATGGGCAATGCTTTAAAAGAATAAGCGTCGTAGGCCTTACTCAACATTTCATTATTGGGTTTGGAGAATTCCAGCACCAACAGCCGACCACCCGGTTTCAGAACCCGGTGCATTTCTTTCAAAGCGACCTCTTTATGCGTCACATTGCGCAAACCAAAAGCAATGGTCACGACATCAAATTCATTGTCTTCGAACGGCAGAAATTCAGCATTGGCTTGAACCACTTCCAAATTACCGGCGATACCGCGGTCCGCCAACCGATCGCGACCAACTTTCAGCATAGAGGCATTGATGTCAGCCAGAACAACTTTGCCCTGCGCGCCGACCCGCTTGGAAAACGCGTAGGTCAGGTCACCGGTACCACCAGCAATATCCAACACCTTGTTGCCCTGACGCACGCCAGACATTTCGATGGTGTAGCGCTTCCACAACCGGTGCACACCGAAAGACATCAGGTCATTCATCAGATCGTATTTACCGGCGACAGAGTGAAAAACGTTAGCGACCAGCTTTTCCTTGTCTTCTTCCCGGACTGTTTTAAAACCAAAATGGGTTGTTTTCTGTTCCGTCTGCGGGTTGTTTTGCTCGTTCATGGTGGGCTCGAATAGGTTAACTGAGGGCATTGTAACGGGTTCAGGAGTTCAGCAACAGGTTGGCTACGACACCAACCTGTTTTGGGCTCCGCTGAATACTGGCTGACTCCTTCACCGATTGCAGAATTTTACAGCCAATCGGCCAACTGCTCTGCATAATAAGTGATGATCAGATCCACACCAGCCCGCTTAAAGGCCGTCATGGTTTCCAGAACAATCGCCTTTTCATCAATAACACCAGCAGAGGCCGCGGCTTTGATCATCGCGTATTCACCGCTGACGTGATACACAGCAAGTGGCCGCTCACTGTGTCGGCGAATATCGGCAATCACATCCAGGTACGCGGTACCGGGCTTAACCATCAGGATATCGGCCCCTTCATCTTCATCAGCCAAAGATTCCGCCAGTGCTTCCCGACCATTGGCCGGATCCATCTGATAGGTCTCACGCGTGCCTTTAAAGGTACTGTCTACCGCATCACGGAACGGTCCGTAAAAAGCCGACGCAAATTTTGTGGAATAGCTCATCACCGGAATATGACTGAAGCCCGCTTCATCCAAACCTGATCGAATGGCGCTGATCATCCCATCCATCATGCCGGAAGGCGCAATCATGTCGGCTCCGGCACGGGCTGCAACCACCGCCTGACGTGCCAGATTAACCAAGGTAGCGTCGTTATCCACATCGTCATCGGCAATTACGCCACAATGACCGTGTTCGGTGTATTCACAGAAGCAATTGTCGGAAATCACCGTAATCTCGGGTGCCGCCCGCTTAGCGACACGGCACATCCGGGCCAGCAACCCATCTTCATTCCAGGTATCGGACCCGCACTCATCTTTGTGGTGCGACACGCCGAACAGGATCACCGCTTTTATACCTTTGCCTGAAGCTCGCTTAACGATATCCGCCAGCTGGCTTTCGGGGTATCGGTAAACACCGGGCATGGAGGCAATCGCGACCGGCTCGGTGATTCCTTCCTCGATAAAGATCGGCAATATCAGATCATCAACCGTCACCTGGGTTTCACGCACCATTGCCCGTAACGCCGCAGTACGGCGCAGCCGGCGAAAACGGAACTGCGGCAAAGGGGTATAAGAAGCATCATTCGCCATTTCAAGGCTCCAACAAATTGTGAGTTGGCGGGCATTTTGCGACCCGCTCCACCAGACTTCAAGCCAAATACCCGGATTTTCCACAACTTCGACATTTGCCCAACGGCGGCCTGCAAGCGCCTACCCAGGGCCATTATCTCAAATATGGAACAATCGGTTGCTCACTTTTTGCCGCGAAAGAATGGACACCGACAAATCTGTCGGTAAACTCAGCCTCTCAATTCTTAACGAATCTAAGAGCAATGAGCGAAAATATTCTTAATGTAACTGACGACAGCTTTGAAAGTGATGTCTTGCGCAACGAACACCCTGTCCTGGTTGATTATTGGGCAGAATGGTGTGGTCCATGCAAAATGATTGCCCCAGTTCTGGAAGAAGTTGCAGATGAATACGCCGGTAAAATGGTGGTAGCGAAACTGAATATCGACGATAACCCGAACACACCGCCTAAATACGGTATTCGTGGTATCCCAACTTTGATGATTTTCAAAGGTGGCGAAGTCGCCGCGACCAAAGTGGGCGCGCTGTCAAAGTCACAATTGCTGGAATTTATACAAAGCAATAGCTAAAACCCGCAATCTGCCTTAAATTGAGCGCCAATGGCGCTCATTGTCCAATTTTTTCTGGACAGTGACGTTTTACACGCCTATATTGTTTGCAAATCGAACAATAACTCTATATCAAACCAACCCTTGAGCCTTAGCGCTCGTCCCACTTCAAGCCAAAAAATCTATGAATCTTAGTGACTTAAAAACCAAAGCCGTGTCCGAACTTTTGGAAATTGCCAAAGAGATGGGCCTCGAAAATGTTAACCGTACTCGTAAACAAGACCTTATTTTCACCATACTAAAGCGTCACGCAAAAAGTGGTGAAGACATTTACGGCGACGGTGTACTTGAAATCCTGCAAGATGGTTTCGGCTTCCTGCGTTCAGCGTCTGCCTCTTACCTGGCTGGTCCGGATGACATCTATGTATCGCCAAGCCAGATCCGTCGTTTCAATCTGCGAACCGGTGACACCATCGCCGGAAAAATTCGCCCACCAAAAGACGGTGAACGATATTTTGCATTGTTGAAGGTTGATACCATCAACTTTGCGCCGCTGGAAAACGCAAAAAACAAAATTTTGTTCGAAAACCTGACACCGTTGTTTCCGGATGAACGTCTCGTTCTTGAAGCCGGTAACGGATCTACCGAAGACATGGCCGGTCGTATTCTTGATCTCGCCTCGCCTATTGGTAAAGGCCAGCGTGGCTTGATCGTTTCGCCGCCAAAAGCCGGCAAAACCATCATGTTGCAGAATGTCGCTCAAGCGATTACCCGCGATGCACCCGATGCGCATCTGATGGTATTGCTGATCGACGAACGTCCAGAAGAAGTAACCGAAATGCAGCGTTCCGTGCGCGGCGAAGTGATCGCGTCGACCTTCGACGAACCACCCGCTCGCCACGTTCAGGTTGCTGAAATGGTTATCGAAAAAGCCAAGCGACTGGTTGAACACAAAAAAGATGTCATCATCTTACTCGACTCCATTACTCGTTTGGCTCGTGCTTACAACACCATTGTACCGAGCTCTGGTAAGGTACTGACCGGTGGTGTTGACGCCAACGCACTGGAGCGACCTAAACGTTTCTTTGGTGCCGCACGTAACATCGAAGAAGGCGGTTCTTTAACGATCATCGCAACCGCATTGGTCGACACCGGCTCGAAGATGGATGAAGTCATTTACGAAGAGTTCAAAGGCACAGGTAACATGGAAGTGCATTTGGATCGTAAGATTGCTGAAAAACGCATATTCCCTGCGATTAACATTCGTCGATCCGGTACTCGCCGTGAAGACCGTTTGACCAGCGAAGCCGAACTGCAACGTATGTGGATTCTGCGTAAGTTGCTGGCGGAAATGGAAGATGTTGCCGCGATTGAATTCTTAATCGGCAAACTCAAGCTGACCAAATCCAACGACGAATTCTTCAAAAGCATGAAAGGCTAAAATGCTTTTGAGCTTCGCTCAAAAAAAGGCTCCTTAACGGAGCCTTTTTCGCATTTTAGGACCGCACACTAACAAGTAATCTAAAATGATTTGATCCATCTTTATCATCGTTTACTTCAGTAAAGTATCACCAGCCCAAACAAAGCATTTCAAATAGAAAACGTCATGACATGATATCTTAAACCTGCTTGATACAGTGGGGGTATCACTTGAATAATTCTGAATGCAGGCTAATTTTGTTGGTCTGGAATGCTTTTTTTAGTGTGATGTTGAATTGAGGCAAACGAATCATGAGTAGTCTTTTGAACAAGCTTGTCCGATATTGGCGTCAATTTGCCCACATTACGATTTCCGCATTTTTTGCTTCCTTATTGGCAAATGCCAATGCCGCTTCACTCTCCATTTTGACGGAGATTGATCCGCCCGCACAGTTTTTTAACAAAGACGGAGAGTTAACTGGATTTACTATAGAGCTTGTACAAGCGATTCAGAAGATAGTAGGCAACCAGGACCCCATAACGCCCGTTCCTTGGGCCCGTGCTTATCGGATGATTGAAACTCAGCCGAATGTAGTTTTGTTCTTAATGGTACGAGACAAAAATCGCGCCCCACTTTTTCAGTGGATTGGACCGGTTCTGGAGTTCACCACTGGTCTGTACGGCTTGTCGGATTCAGAACTGGTTCTATCCTCGCTCACCGACGCGAAAAAATTACCCGCGATTGGAGTCTATAAAAATGATATTCGAGATCAAACATTAACAAACCTAGGTTTTGGGAATCTAGAACGTGTGACGAATAAAACCCAAAACATCAGAATGCTGATGGCTGGTCGTATCGATGCTTATGCCGCTTCTTCCATCTCCTTTGGCGCGGATGCGATTGAAGCAGGCTTTAGGCCTGACGATCTGAAATTGATCTTTCCGATAAATAATGTGCAAGCGTTCATTGCGATGTCAAAGCAAACCCCGATAGAAATTGTTGATGAATGGCGCAATGCTCTAGCTAAGCTCATTGATGACGGTACTCTGTCAATTCTGCTCAATAAATACTATCCCGGTGCACCTATGCCCAGCAGAGTCTCGGAGACATTTTGACTGGTTAAAACGCGCTACTGCCATTTTTTACTGTTTTCTTTATAGCCGTCATTCTTATTCCTAATAAATCTGTCAACTTTGCAGCAAGTTGATACAACGCAACTGTGCAGCCTTACATTTAGTTAAGAAAGTCCTAATATGGTTAGACAATAACCAGAAGAGGTCCGCCATGAAACACTCCGATCTCACACTACCACCCGAGCAACAGCATGTTCAGGGTACCGGCCCGATTTCCCGCTTTCGCCCGCGCTATCAAAACCTATTGCCGCCATGCAACCACGCCTGCCCTGCGGGAGAAAATATCCAGAGTTGGCTGTCGTTAGTGCAGAACAATGAACTGGAGCAGGCCTGGCGTGCCCTAACCGATGTCAACCCGATGCCGGCTATTCATGGTCGGGTTTGTTATCACCCCTGTGAAAGCGGCTGCAATCGGGCAGAAGTGGATTCGCCGGTAAAAATTCACGCAACTGAGCGTTTCCTTGGCGATCTGGCGATTGAGAACAATTGGCAGTTTGAGGTTAAGCGCGGACCAACCGGCAAACGCATCCTGATAGTCGGTTCAGGTCCGGCGGGGTTGTCAGCCGCCTATCACCTGGCCCGCCAGGGCCACAGCGTTGAGATTTTCGAAGCGAGCGACAAACCCGGCGGTATGATGCGTTTTGGCATTCCCGCCTATCGCTTGCCAAGGGCGATCCTGGATGCCGAAATCGGCCGTATCGAGCAGCTGGGCGTGAAAATACATCTGAACCGGAAAGTGCAGAATGTTCAGGAAGAAAAACGTCGTGGTTTTTTTGATGCGGTATTCATCGCCGTGGGTGCCAACATTGCGACACAGGTTGATATTCCTGCCCGCGACGCCTCCAAAGTATTAGATGCCGTGACCTATCTGAAAGGCGTCGAATCCGGCAACGTGCCGGTGTTGGGGCGACGGGTCGCCGTCTATGGTGGTGGCAATACCGCAATGGATGCAGCACGCACGGCCAAGCGGCTCGGCGCCAGCGAAACCATGATTATTTACCGTCGTGATCGGGCGCACATGCCCGCCCACGATTTCGAAGCCCAGGAAGCGATTGAAGAAGGCATTACGATCAATTGGTTAAGCACGGTGAAGGAAGTCGACAGCGACAGCATCCAGATTGAAAAAATGACGTTGGACGATCAGGGCCGACCACAACCCACCGGCGAATTTGAAACACTGGGCGCCGACTCGCTGATTCTGGCGCTGGGTCAACAGGTTGAGGCCGACCTGTTCAGTGATATCGAATGTGTCCAGATTGAAGACGGCGTGTTAGTGGTCGATGAACACTTCATGACCGGTTGTGCAGGCATATTTGCCGGCGGTGACATGACACCAGGCACTCGCTCGGTTACCTTCGCAACCGGCCACGGTCGCAAGGCTGCCGCGCACATCAATGCTTGGCTCGTCGACCAACAATGGACCAAACCACCGAGCCCGGAAGTCGTGGATTACCAGAAACTTCACCTGTGGTACCACACCGAAGCCGAAAGCGGAGAGCAGGCTGAACTGCCGGTCGCACAACGATTGTCCGGTTTTGATGAAATCCTCCAAGGGTTTACGGAACAGCAAGCACGCTATGAAGCCAGTCGCTGCTATTCCTGCGGCAACTGCTTTGAATGCGACGGTTGTTACGGCGCGTGTCCGGAAAACGCCATAGAGCGGCTCGGCAAAGGACGTGGTTACCGCATCGATTACAGCAAGTGCACCGGCTGCGGCGCTTGTGTTCTGCAATGTCCCACCTACGCGATTTCGTTAATACCCGTTGCGCAAGTTTCGGAGGCACAGTCATGAATAATCACACACAGAACATGCCCATCATGAAAGTGATGGATGGCAATGAGGCGGCGGCCGATGTTGCCTTTCGACTGTCCGAAGTGTGCGCCATTTATCCGATCACGCCATCGTCAACAATGGCCGAACTGGCAGACCAATGGAAAAACGAAGGTCGCAAAAACCTCTGGGGTGATTCCCCCTGCATCATGGAAATGCAAAGTGAAGGCGGAGCGGCGGGGGCACTGCATGGTGCTCTGCAGTCCGGGTCGTTATCGACCACCTTTACCGCATCGCAGGGCTTAATGCTGATGATTCCAAACATGCACAAAATAGCCGGGGAGCTCACGCCTACGGTGTTTCATGTCGCGGCCCGATCGCTGGCGGCGCAGGCACTGTCTATTTTCGGCGACCATCAGGATGTCATGGCGGTGCGCAACACCGGCTTTGCGCTTCTGGCGGCCAATTCTGTGCAGCAGGCACATGACATGTCGTTGATCGCCCACGTTTCAACGTTGCAGAGCCGAGTCCCCTTTGTGCACTTCTTTGACGGCTTCCGCACCTCGCATGAAGTGAATAAAATTTCTTGGATAAGCGACGACGTTATTCGCGAACTCATCGACGACCAATGGGTGCGTGATCATCGTGCTCGGTCACTGAATCCGGAAAATCCGGTGATCCGCGGTACAGCACAAAACCCGGATGTGTACTTTCAAGGGCGGGAAACATCGAATCGCTTTTACGAGGCAACACCCGCCCTTGTACAGGGCACGATGGATCGTTTTGCTCAACTGACCGGACGTCAATATCAGTTGGTCGATTATATCGGCGCAGCCGATGCCGAACGCATTCTTGTGTTAATGGGTTCCGCCGCGCAAACGGCCGAGCAAGTGGTGCAAGCGTTGGACACGCAGGGCGAAAAGGTCGGCGTCGCTATTGTGCAACTGTATCGCCCCTTCCCGACCGACGCTTTCCTGGCGGCCATACCGGACACGGTCACACACATCGCCGTACTTGACCGCACCAAAGAGCCGGGCAGTTTCGGAGAGCCGTTGTATCTCGATGTTGTCTCTGTTCTGAGTGACGCCTATCAGACGGATCGTCTCAGTACGATGCCAAAAATCGTTGGCGGCCGTTACGGTTTGTCGAGCAAGGAATTTGATCCCACCATGGTGAAAACCGTTTTCGATGCACTGCAACAGACGCCGCTGAAAAACCATTTCACCGTTGGCATTATTGACGATGTGACGCACACAAACTTACCGCTCAGTAGGACATTTATCCTACCCGATACCGACACCAAAGAAGCGCTTTTTTACGGTCTGGGTGCAGACGGAACGGTCGGTGCCAACAAAAACAGTATTAAGATTATCAATCAGGAAGATGAGCTGTTTGCTCAAGGTTACTTTGTCTATGACTCCAAAAAATCCGGTTCGCAAACGGTGTCGCACGTCCGTTATGGACCCAAACCGATTGATCGACCTTACCTGATTACGCAAGCCCGCTTTGTCGCCATTCACCAATTCAATTTTGTCGAGCAAAAACATATTCTGCAGTTCGCCGCGAAAGGTGCCACGGTCTTGCTCAACGCGCCCTATCCGGCAGCGGAAGTGTGGCAGCATCTGCCGCGCACATTCCAGCAACAGTTAGTGGATAAAAATATCACGCTCTACGCGGTCGACGCCTACGATGTTGCCCGGCAGGCGGATATGGGTCAACGCATTAACACCATCATGCAAACGTGCTTTTTCTACCTGGCCGATATCCTGCCGCAGGATGAGGCCATTGCACTGATCAAGAAAGCCATTGAAAAAAGCTACCGCAAAAAAGGACAGGCGCTGATTGACAAAAACTTTGCCGCGGTTGATCAGGCGCTGTCTGGACTGGCAAAAATAGAACTGCACTCGCCGGACGCGCACGCACCTCAAGAGCCGGATACAAGCGAGTATCCTGAGTTTGTCCGAGATGTCACCATGGCCATGATTCATGGCCAGGGCGATTTGATTCCGGTCAGTCAGCTGCCGGTGGATGGTACTTACCCGAGTGGCACCAGCCAATTTGAAAAACGTCGTATTGCTCTGGATGTACCTCATTGGGACCCCGACGTTTGTATTCAATGTGGGAACTGCGTAGTGGTGTGTCCACACGCGGCCATCCGCGCGAAGTTTTATCATGAAGACTTGCTGGCCGACGCACCTGCCAGCTTTTTATCGGCACCGACGACTGCACGCGGCTTCCCGGAAACGCGCTACAGTTTGCAGGTCTATGCGGAAGACTGCACCGGATGCGAACTGTGTGTGCAGGCTTGTCCGGCAGTCAACGAACAGGCACCCACACGCAAGGCCATCAACATGACGCCTCTGCAAGATGTGGTCGACGCTGATGTCATCAACCTGGAATTTTTTACTCAACTGCCGTATCCAAACCGGTCTGAAGTGGACTTTGCCACGGTGCGTGGCGTGCAGTATTTGCAGCCACTGTTTGAGTTTTCCGGTGCCTGCGCCGGTTGCGGGGAAACACCTTATCTGAAAATGATCTCACAGTTATTCGGCGACCGTATGTTAATCGCCAATGCGACCGGGTGTTCATCCATTTACGGCGGTAACCTGCCCACCACACCGTGGACCAAAAACGAAGAAGGCAGGGGACCGGCCTGGGCCAATTCGCTGTTTGAAGACAACGCGGAGTTCGGTTTAGGGTTCCGGCTCACGGCCGATCACCACCAGCAACAGGCCGTTGATCTGCTGCAAAAACTGGCACCGCAATTGGACGTAGAGTTGGTCGAGCAATTACTCAACGCGCCGCAACAAAGCGAAAGCCAGTTACGCGCGCAACGCGCTCGGGTGCATGAACTGGAACAGCAGTTACGCCGGATCGAACACAACGATGCAACGCAATTACTGTCAATCGTCGACCACTTGGTGCGACGCAGTGTGTGGATCGTCGGCGGCGATGGCTGGGCGTACGACATTGGCTATGGCGGACTCGACCATGTGCTGGCCAGCGGTCGTGACGTCAACATTCTGGTGATGGATACGGAAGTGTATTCCAACACCGGCGGACAGATGTCGAAAGCAACACCGCTCGGTGCTTCAGCTAAATTCTCGGTGGGCGGTAAGCCGGTCGGCAAGAAAGACCTGGCTATGCAAGCCATGGCTTACGGTAACGTCTATGTCGCCCGTATCGCACTCGGTGCCAATCCACAACAGGCCCTGCAGGCGTTCCGGGAAGCCGAGAATTACCCGGGACCGTCGATCATTTTGGCTTACAGCCATTGCATTGCTCACGGTATTAATATGGATGATGGATTACGACAACAAAAACTGGCGGTCGCCAGCGGTCACTGGCCATTGTTGCGTTACAATCCACTGCTGCGGAAATCGGGTATGAATCCGTTTGAACTCGATTCACTGCGACCGAGTGTGACACTGAAATACTACCGGCAAAATGAAGGCCGGTATCAGCAACTGATGCAACAAAACCCGGAAGAAGCCGATCGACTGTTAGGACTGGCGAATCAAGCGCTGGATTTACGCTGGCAAACCTATGAAGAGATGGCGACCCGCGAAGCCAGCGATTTCCATCCGATGTACGAATAGCGTCCATTTTTCCGGCAACCACCCGGTTGCCGGCCCCCCCCTCCCCCCGGGGGAAAAACAGCGCACTCACCCCTCGGTTTCGGGCACTATCGGGTCGTCCTCCATTCGAATGCCGTGTCCAGGTTTCCTCGAAGACCGCTCACACCACGCGAATACCAACAGACAAGGACAACCCACGGAACACAAAAACCCGCCAGCGACAGTTTGGACCTGTTGCGCCACCCACCTCGTTTTATAATAGATCGCGAACACGCCCTCAAAATAAAAACCAGTTCCCCGACAATCTGACGCCTATACGCAAGACAGCACAAAAAGCCAATGCGGCTTACCCGTGCACATTCGTCAAGCACGGAAAAAAACCGCTGGTTTAACTGCGTTAACTATTGAAGAGATTTTCGCGTTTGCTGCGCAAGCGTGAAATCGGCAAGGAGAGTACGTTGAGGAAATTTAGTTTACCCCTGTTAATGCCCATCGCTTTTGCGGCGTCGATTTGTATGGCCGATGGGCGTTTTGTTTCAGCAACCGGAGAAGAGTTTTCGTCACCGCTTGCGGCTGACCAAGCCGATGCGCTGTTTAACGAACAACAATTGATTGTTCAATTTCAACCTGGCTTTTCTCTGTACGCCAACACCAAAGGGTTAACCACCGCCGCCACCGCGTCAGGTCAATCCCGAGTGCAGCAACTGTTGGCGCGCAGCAACGCACGTGTACTGTCGGAAACACGCTTAACGCCGGTTGCAATCCATTCTGTGCAAGGCAACAGTCGCGCGCGCACCCTGCGCAACGTCACCGCTATTCAATACTTACTGCATGTTGATGATGTGGATGTCACAGCTCTGGTGAATGAACTGCAACAAGAACCGGGTATTGATTTTGCCGAACCCAATTACCGCTACTCCGTCAACAGCGTCCCGAACGATCCCTACTACCGTAATCAAAAGTTATGGGGACTCTACACGCTGAATATGAGTTCTGCCTGGGATCTCAGTCAGGGCGCCGGTGCCGTGGTGGCGGTCATCGACACCGGCGTGGATCAGTCACACGTCGACTTGGCGGCTAACATCTGGCACAACAGCCAGGAAGTGGCCGGTAACGGAATCGACGACGATGGCAATGGTTTTATCGATGACGTCAGCGGCTGGGACTTTGCCTATCAGGACAATATACCCAACGATGTCCACAGTCACGGGACACACGTCGCTGGCACCATCGCCGCACTCGGTGACAACAACATCGGCATCATTGGCGTTGCGCCGCAGGCTCACATCATGGCGTTAAAAGCGCTGGGGGATACGGGAAGCGGCTCGGCGTTTAACATTGCCAAAGCCATCCGCTACGCGGCCGATATGGGCGCGGACGTCATCAACATGAGTTTAGGAGGACAAGGCAACTCCTATACGCTGGCCAACGCCATTCAATACGCGCTGGAACGCAATGTTGTGGTGGTCGTGGCTGCTGGCAACGACAACATCAATTCGCAATATCAATACCCGGCCAATGTGAACGGGGTGATCAGTGTCGGCGCTCTGCAGAATTATTCCGGTCTCGCCAAGTCGACCTTTTCCAACTACGGTGTCAGCGTTGATGTGTTTGCGCCGGGCAGTAACATCTATTCACTGGCACCGAACAATCAGTACGCTACAAAAAGCGGTACATCGATGGCCGCACCACATGTGGCCGGTGTCGTTGCGTTGATGCGCAGTCAAAACCCACAACTGAACCCAGCGCAGATACAGGGCAGATTGACGTACAGTGCGATCGATCTGACATTAAATAACGCCGCAACCGGCTGGGATGAAACCTTTGCTTACGGCATGGTCTCGCCCTCGGCGGCGTTAACCAGTGAGTGGCTCGCCGCGACTGGGTATCCGGAGATCACGGCACCAGCCATCAACCTGCCGGGCGATGCCAATGTGCTGGTCAACGGCGTCGTGAGTGTTCAGGGTTCCACGCACACCGACTCATTGGCTTACTACGAGGTGGCCATCGCTAACGATGTCGATAGCCCAAGACAATTTGTAACACTGCACACCGGCTACCAGCCGGTGACCGACGCCGAACTGATGTCATGGGACACCAGCGGTTATGCCAGTGGTCGTTACTTTATCCGGCTGCGCAGTGTCGATACGCAAGGCAAACAGACCGAGAGTTTCCAACAGGTTGATGTGGATCCGGATCTGAAAAACGGTTGGCCGATCTTTAACAGCTATTGGCTCGGGCACCCGGCAGGACACAGCGACGGCAAATTGGTCGCCCGTGCACCGGCGCTGATCGATCTGGATAACGACGGCGACCTGGAAATTCTCGCTGTCGATAACAATGAACGCAACCACCGCACAATTCGCGCCTGGCAACACAACGGCACCCGGTACGGCAACAACGCGTTCATCTACCCCACCGTTGAAGAAATCGCCACGCCAATGACCATTGCGGATGTGGATGGCGATGGTGAAGAGGACATCCTGTTTGCGGCCCGCGTCGTATCCACCACGGCGCGTCAATCGATCTTTGCCTACGACAAACAGGGAACATTGCTGCCGGGCTTTCCCACGGGCTGGTTTGGTGACACGTACCACAACGAGGCCATCGTGAATTCAACCGACGACCGGATCGTCGCGGTTGACTTAAAAGGCGATGGCAACAACGAACTGGTGCTGCAAAAACTCAGTTGGAATAACACCCGCAATGACGATTATCTTTGGCAGTTGGTCGCGGTTGATGGCCACGGCAATAAGCTCCCTGGCTTTCCGATTCAACAGCGTTTTCCATCCTTGTCAGACCTGTATGCCCATTCCGATTTCATGCAGCCTGTGACTGTGGCCGACTGGTTTGACGATGGTCATACCGATCTTGTGGTGATCTGGCCGGACGACCAAAACGGCGTGATGCTCAAGGTATTCAATGCCCAAGGGCAGGAACTGATGTCGCTGCCAGTGAACGCCAGTGCGTTCCACCAGGTTAAGAACCCATTGGTGGCCGATATCGACAATGACGGTGCCGAAGAACTGGTGGTACAGGTGGGCGATACGTTGGTGGCCTATACCATGAACGGGCAAATGAAGCCCGGCTGGCCAAAAAACCTGCCGACGGACACCTCGCGTTACAGCAGCGAGCCAGGGCGATTTCTGGACAGCCTGATTGTCAGCGATGTGGATCATGATCAGCGGCTCGACCTGGTGTTGAACGGCGCCAGCGAAGCACTGGTGCTGAACACGCAAGGCGAACCGTTGAAGCCGCATTTTGATTTGGATCGATTCTCGTCACGCGGTTATCCGGTGCGGACAGTCTCCGTGCCAAACCTCAACGAACAGGTGCTCATGTACAGCTCTCTGAACAGCAGCAATCAACTGGAAGCCCGACGTTTTAACGGGCAACCCCTGCCCGGTTGGCCAAAACGCGTCGCACCGGTCTCCGGGGGTGTGGCGCTTGGCGATGTCGATGGCGACGGCAAATTGGACGCCGTTGCCCACACGCTGGAAGGTTTTCTCTATGCCTGGACATTGGCCGCCAACACGAATGCTGATACTGCAGATTGGCGTTTCGACCACGGCAACGCGCAGCAAACGCGCGCCCAAATATCAACGCTGCCCACTCAACCCTGCCTTGTGGTTTCAGACACCATGCATGTACGAGGTTCGTTTAACAGCTGGGCAAACACGGCCATGATATTTTCCGAACAAACGTGCCAATGGCAGACATCGCTCAGCTTCAGTGACGCATGGCAGGGCCGATTTAAATTTGATGCCTACGGTGACTGGCAACGGAATTTCGGCGATAACAATCAGGACGGAATCGCCGAACAAAATGGCGCTGACATAAGCGTTAATTTACCGGCGGGCGACTATCTCGTTTCATTCAATGAGAACACGCTGCACTATTCCGTGGAGTGGGTTGAGCCTGCTCCGGTGCTGACGAACGTCAGCTTCACCTGCCATAACGGCTACACCAATGTCGGAGACAGTGTTTATGTTGTCGGCAATACAGACGCATTAGGTCAATGGAAGGTCCAGTCACAAGCGCAACGGTTACGGCCAGACGGTTACCCGACCTGGCGCGCGACCCTCACGGATTTACCGACCCATATCGACCTTGAATGGAAGTGTGTCATCGCCGATGAAAACAGCCTGACCATTAAGCAGTGGCAAGCCGGCGACAATAATCGGGTCAATACCGGCGATGGGCAGACCGATCTCAGCGTTGCGGCCTATTTGCAATAATATAAAGAGCCAGCCTATGGCTGGCTCTTTTTTCAGGTTAGGCACCGATCTGCCATTGCAGGTTAAAGTTCGGTGTTTGAAACTTGCCATACATCCGCACCCACAACGCCAGATACATTTCGGTACCCCGGGCATAACCAATGTCGCCCAGATCGAGAATCTGCTCTGCTTGCCAGCCCATCGACTGCAGCAATTCACTCACCACGGATTTCGCATCGGCATCATTACCTGCAATAGGCAGGTGATGCGTTCCCGGCACCACGCCTGGCGCAACCATCACCGAATTTGCCACGGTGTTGAGCGCCTTCACGACCTTGGTGTCTGGCAATGCGCGCTGAATCTGCTCGGCCAGTGAGTCGTCATTGCAAATACTCAACGTCGGTGGAAAACCCTGACTGAAATCGAGCGGGTTAGCGACATCAATCAAAATTTTACCCGCCAACGTTGCAGCCCCTATCGTCGCTATCGCCGCCAAACTGTGCATCCCTGCCGTACAATTCAGGTAGATATCCGCCGTATCCGGAATATCGGCAAAGGCCAACACTGCGCCACCACTGTTGGTCGCCCATTGTTGCGCTTCCGCTTTGCTCGCCTCACGCGCGCTGATCGCAACCTGATGACCAAGCTGGATAAACGCGCTGCCCAGTGTCTGCGCGACGGTACCACTGCCTAAAATAATGATGTTCATGTGAATATCCTCTTTAAATCTGTTATTGACGGTGTTTTTGACTCAGTGGCACCAGTCTAGGCGCAATTCACATTAACCAGTAGACGCCCTGGGTTTGCACATGCTTAACTTATGGTTAACCTTAGAATGGAAAACCGTATGTCCTTGCCCTCGTTACAGGATATTCACTACTTTGCCATAGTCGCGAAAACCGGGTCGCTAGCTGCTGCTACGGAGCAACTCGATGTGTCGACGGCCGCGCTCAGCAAAGCTATGCGACGATTGGAAAGTGCCTGCAACAGCCGTTTATTTAAACGGACTGCCCGCTCTATACACCTCAGTGAAGCCGGTCAAGCCTTTGCCCGCCACGCGACCCATTTACTGGATCGCTGGGACGGCGCTGTCGACGATTTGGCAGAGCTGGCCGACACAACCACCGGTACGGTCATTCTCAGTGCATCGTCGGCCTTTGCCCGGCTTTCTATTTTGCCGTTGCTGCCGGAGTTCAGCCGACAATTTCCGGGCATCGTGCTCGACCTGCGCCTGGAAGATCAATACGTGGATTTGAAAAACGGCGACACTGACCTGTTGATTCGCGTCGGGCTGTTGCAGGACGAAGACATCATCGCGCGACCATTGATGCCCCTGGACATGGTGTACGGAGCGACGCCCGCGTACCTGGCGACACATGGCGAACCGGAAAACCCGCACGCCCTCAAACAACACCAAACCATTGGATTTCGCTTGCCCGCCAGCAAGCAGTTGATGCCGTGGCAATTTCAACAGGCTAACCATGTGTTCAGCATCGATCCGAGTCACCGGTTTATTGTGAATTCACCGGACGCCATTCAGGATCTGATTCTGCAAGATCAGGGGATCGGCTTACTGAACCGACACCTGGCGCAACCGCTGATCAATAACGGGCACCTGCGACCGGTGTTGACCGATTGGATGCCACCGCACGAACGCGGTATTTATCTGTGTTACCTCGACCGCCAATGGATGCCCCGGAAGCTGTCCAGCGTTATTGAATTTTTGATGTCGCAATTGAGCACTGCTGCGTAGCTATCTTTATCGCTTCGGCAACCACAGCTGAAGCCAAACTGCCGACAGCAACATGGCAAGCCCGACAAACAAAAACGGCAGCATCATGTTTTGTGTCCACTGAGCCAACAGCCCCATCAACAATGCCCCCACCGCGTAGCCGGAATCCCGCCAGAAACGATAGATTCCGATTAATGATGCTCGGTAGGAGACCGGTGCAACATCACCGACGGCGGCGCCCAGATTGGGGTACACCATGGCCATGCCGATGCCGATAACCGCCGCTTCAACGCTCCATAACCACACCGAGTGACTGAACGGAATGGCGAGTACACCCAGCCCGCAGATCGACATGCCCCAGAACAGCAAACCCTTTCGCCCCCAGGTGTCAGACAAAGGACCGGTAACCAGTTGCAACGCTCCCCACGTCACCCCATAGATGGCAATGACCGAGCCCGCTTGCACCAAGCTCATGCCTTGCTGAAGAAAAAATACCGGTAAAAAAATCCACACCAGTGCGTCGGTGAATTTTTCCACTAACCCCGCCTGGTTCAGGGCGATCAAAGGTTTGTTGCGCAAGCTGGCGAAGGCAAATAACTGCATGAGGGTTTGAGGCTCAGCGCTGGCTTCTTCCACGTTAGCCTGTGAGTGATGCAAGGCTGCCCAGGGTAAGGTTTCAACAACGGTAAACAGCGCCAGCAGTAAGCCCAAGCCAATAACCACTGCGCTGAACACCGCCAACCCCAAACGCGCTCCCAGGGCATCAACCACAACCGCCGTGACCACACCGGCCAGGGCCACCGCCGCGTACCCGGAAAACTCATTCAAGCCATTGATCAGACCTTTCTGATTGCTTTGCGCAAGATCCAGCTTGCTGTTTAACGCCATCGACCAACTCAAGCCCTGGTTTAAGCCGAGCAACACGGTGGCCGCGATAATCCAGTTCCAGCTTGGTGCCCACCACAGTAGAAACGGAATTGGTAGGGCCACCAGCCAACCGGCTACTAACACAGTTTTGCGACCGAATCGCTCGCTCCATTGACCGGCAAACAGGTTCATCACGGCTTTCACCGCGCCAAAGACAACCACAAAGGAGGTCAGCAGAAAAAACGACTGCGCAGCCAAGCCAAAATCGGATTCCGCCAATGCCGGGATGACTACTCGGGTCATGCCGATCGTCAGGCCCACGAGAAAAATCTGAATCAGCTGCAACCCGATTTGCACCCGGTTTGGCCGAATGCCCAATTGGCGTATGGTGGTGTGCATTGGTTATCCTCAGCTGGAAAGCATCAACCCTGTGTCGGAAACGCGGCGCCAAACACAAAACCGTGTACCCATACATAGCCCGATTGATCAATAATTAAACATTCAATATAATTATTGAATGTTTGCAGTAACGCTGTCAAGCTAAGGCTAAAATCAACACCACTCAGGAGGCACCCGTGGGGTCACAACAAGCTGTTTGGGACGCGCTGGCACAAGTCGGCAAAGCGTTGGGCAACGGACATCGCCTGGTCATTCTCGACCGGCTAGCACAAAGCGATTTGTCCGTCGATGCTATCGCTCAGTCGGTCAATTTGCCGGTCGCTAACGTTTCACAGCATCTCCAATTGCTGCGTCGGGCAGGCTTGGTGAACGCATCGCGCCACGGCAAACAGGTCGTTTACCGGTTAACCGATAACCGAACCGTCAGCGTTATTGAATTACTGCGCCAGGTCGCCGAAACGCATGTTGCAGACGTCGCAAAACTCGCCTCGGGTCTGTTTACGGACGAACACGCCAAAACCGATTTTGATGTGGTCAGCCGTGCAGAATTACTGGCCGGGCTACAACAGCAAAGCATTCTGCTGCTCGATGTACGCCCTGCGCACGAGTTCGACCATGGCCACCTTCCCAATGCCGTGAATGCGCCTATGGCGTCCTTAGCGACCATGCTCGACCAGTTGCCGACCGACATCGACATTGTCGCTTACTGTCGTGGCCCCTATTGTGTTTTTTCTCATCAGGCCGTGCTCTTGCTGACCGAGAAAGGCTTTCGTGTGCGTCGCTATGAGGAAGGGTTTCCGCAATGGAAAGCCGCTGGTTTACCCATCGAATAACGTACTGATCCATGTTGCGATCCGATATCGAGATTGCGAAAGTCTGGTTCCGTCGACCTGATCTAAAAACTCAACAATCAGTGCTCGTTTCACTGGATTAACCCACTCTGGTAAGGCAGAGTAGCGAAGACTTGCCTGATTTGGTCACGCCATATTCAGCCCGAGTTTCGCGACCCGCCGTACCTGTACCCGCCCTCAGGTGTTCGCCCTCACGCTTTAAGACCCGCCACCAAGTCGCCTTAAGTAGTCTGCAGATACGTTGAATATCCTTTTCATCGGCGTTCCTTAAGTCATGGAACGGTACCCACCGCAAACGGAACCACGGAAACGACCAAGGTAACCGCACCGCGACGAAAATGAACTCTCAACGATCCGTCAGATATACGCACACAATTAAAATGATGGAGAGAGACATGTCGCGCAAAAAAATAATCAAGCGATGGAGTAAGCGCCTGGCACTGGTATTGATCGGTGTGATCGGCGTCATGGCAATCAGCCTGGCCATCGGCAAAGCCTATCAGCGTTGGGATGATGACCCGGATCGCGGTGGCATGGCGATATCGGATGGTCAGTTTGGGGAAGATTACAGCGTTCCCGTGTACCTGGACCAAGGTTGGGATGAGGCTGACTCACTGTGGTTTTACAACATCACACAGGGGTCTGCCTTGTTGCCGTACGATTTCTACCTCAGCCTGGAAATGGAAAATTCCGAACAGCTGATCCGGTCACCGGACGTGATCGACGCCTTCCGCTACCTACCGCAAAAACCCACCTTCTTTAACCCAGACGGGTTAGCCGTTGGCTTTGTCAAAGACAACTACAAAAACAAAGACTATATGGGTTTTACCTGTGCCGCTTGCCACACCGGTCAGGTCAATTATCAGGGCACAGCGATCCGGGTAGATGGGGCACCGGCGATGGCCGACATGGTGGGTTATCTGACGGCCATGGAAAAAGCCATGAAACAAACCTTGCAAGAGACCAACAAACAAAAACGCTTTGTTGATCGAGTCATCGCACAGAAAAACGATTATAAGAAGGAGGCCGATGTTCTGGCCGATTTAAGAACCTGGACCAACACGCTCGAACTGTATAACACGGTCAATCACAGTCATATCGAATATGGTTATGCGCGACTGGATGCATTTGGGCGGATCTACAACCGGGTACTGCAGTACATTCCTAACCGAGATAACGTGTTTGACACCCTAACCTCGGTGCTGGGTGCGGATGGCAATTACCTGCTCACCGTTGACCAGGCCCATAAAGTGCTGGAAGGCATCAACGAAACCATTATCGGTAATGACCAGTTTGTGTTGATCATCCAACGGCTGCAATCGTCCGAAGCGGGATACCCCGCGCTCAATCAACGCAACATGTTGCGAGTGCGTAACGCGCTTTTCAATGAACCGAATGCGCCGGTCAGTTATCCCTTTTTGTGGGATATCGCGCAATCCGATTACGTGCAATGGAATGGCATCGCAGGCAACGCAGGGATTGGTCCGATAGGACGTAACACCGGTGAAGTAATTGGTGTGTTTGGCATACTCGATTGGCAAGCCAAAGATCCAGGATTCAGCATTTCCGCGTATCTGACCAAACAGGAAAAGAAGCGTAAGCGGGTCGACTTCGAATCGTCGGTTGACCTGGTGAACCTGAAACGAATCGAAAACCATTTACGTTCGTTAAAATCACCCCAGTGGCCAGAAGCCATTCTTGGCAACATCGACAAAGATCGCGCCGCGAAAGGGAAACTGTTGTACTCCGAATATTGCCAGGGCTGCCACGAAATTGTCGACCGCAATAACGCCGACCGTATCATCATCGGAAAATTTTCGGCCATTGAAAAAGTAGGCACTGACCCGGCCATGGCTACCAACAGCGTGAGCTACACCGGGTGGTCCGGAAACCTGAAGCACACCTACCAAAGCACCGATGTCGGCGATATCGTGATTGCCGAGCGCGCGCCGGTGGCACAGTTGCTGACGTCCGTCACAAAGGGCGTGGTTGGCACCCCCGATCCAGATAAAAATTTCATCCGCCGTTGGTTGGACTGGTTGTACAACCTGGTTTCGTCATTCTTCGATAACCCGATTAAGTCGAGCATTAAAGCCGGAAACTACAACCCCGATACCACGGCTGATCCCTACGCTTCGCTGAAGTCCTATAAAGCCCGCTCGTTAAACGGCATCTGGGCGACCGCGCCTTACCTGCATAATGGATCGGTGCCTACGCTCTATGATTTACTGCTTCCGGTAAAGCGTGACGGTGACCCTGACGACGGCGAATATCGGCCTGACACATTCTCGGTTGGCAGTCGTGAGTTCGACCCTGTCAAAGTTGGCTTCCGGACTGAAGGCTATGATGGTTTCGAATTTAAAGCGCTTCGCACCGGTGATTTAAACAGCGGCCATGAATACGCAGCCGGGAAAACAGAACAGCTCAATGGTGAAATTCTGCCCGCACTGACCAAAGAAGAACGCTTGGATTTACTGGAATTTCTAAAAACGTTGTAAGTTAAACCGTACCGCACGCGGGCACAAAAAAGCCGTGAATATTCACGGCTTTTTTATGAGGCTTTAGGCAATTCTCAACACGGTCGGTTAGCGCTTTGGCCCACTCATCACCAACAGCTGTTTGTTGTTTTTTAACACATAGTACTTACTGCCATTCGCCAGACGTAACACACCTAATATCAAATAAGTGTCTTTGTTGCTGTCGACCTGAATCGCCATGTTCGCAAACGGTGTATCCGTTTGGATTAAGCGAGCGGACTCACCATTGACAACGAAGCGATCACCGTCGGCTTCAATGAGCAGATCATTCACAGCATCCTTATTTTTCAGCGCCAATTTACCATCGTTCGCAATTCTTTGCGGATAGTAATAATCGAAATAATCGACTTTCCAGCTCGCTTCATTTTCATCTTTCATGGCAAAAGGATAGGCAGACGATGTCGCTAAAAACCCTTTGCTCTGGCTGCCATCGGCCAGCAGTGAATAACACTTCGGATGGGTTTGACTGATCGACCACTGGCCTTTGTTAAACGACGATTCGGTCACCGTTAGCTCACTATCGGTCAGGAAGTTCCCGGTCCCCATAATGAATTCACCTTCTCCTTCGACGGCCGACATATCGCGGTTTGTCTTGTCGGCAAACATCACCCATTCATCGGCGCTGTAATACACACGCTCGGTGTACACATAGTTTTCGCGGATTGTCTTGGTTGCCGCATTAATTTGCATGGCGGATGGAGTTTTTTCCACTGGAGCCGCACAACGGGCTTCGTAGGTTAAGCTGGCACAGCCTGAGGTAACGACGGCTACAAGGCCAAGGGATACGAATGTCTTATTCATTTTACTTTCCTTAATAAATGCGCGAGTAACGTAAGGTCCTTTTTCCTAAAAAACAAGCACTTAGTCACCAAAGGATGACTTACAACATGACTGTCAGCACTCATACAATAGGTCCGAACTGCGTCAGAATGTCACTGTCATTGAAAATGATGGTAGGGGGTGCGATGTGAGATGGTGGTCACACTCGCGTCGATGTAAATAACCTGCCGCACTGCGTTGGCTGACAAGTACTGCGAGAGGTAAGGGGATCTCCCCTTGGAAAGTAAAAACATCTGAGAATATCTTTCGTTGAAGACCTAGCCACTATCGCCGAACTATTGCAGGTCCATAACGAAAAAACACCACCGGAGCCTCACAAATGAGGCCCCAATGGGCAGGCGTTTACCAGCGTTGCGGTGCCGCTGGTTTGTTGCCCATGATGTCATCGAGTTGCTGCATCACTTCCGGTGTGAGTGCTGCCGCCGATTCGCGTGCTTTCAGGTTGTCTTCCAACTGGCTCATTTTGCTGACACCGAGAATGACGGTACTGACATTCGGATTGGCCAGACACCAGTTCAGGGCGAGATGGTGCATGGGTACGTCGATGCGGTTGGCCAGTTCTGCCAGCTGCTGAATTTTATTCAGTTCGCCCTGGTTGCCCTCACCCATTTTAATGTCTCGCAGCCACGCGTATTCCGGCAAACTTAACCGGCTGCCTTCCGGAATGCCGTTGAGGTATTTGCCGGTTAACAGTCCGGACGATAGCGGTGACCAGGTCGTCAGGCCTAGCCCCACCAAGTCATACAACGGTGCGTAATCCCCTTCGACCTTGGCACGGTTAATCAGATTGTATTCTGGCTGTTCAACCACCGGCGCGACCATGTTTTCGGCTTTGGCAAATGCCCAGGCTTCGGTGATTTGCTGTGCATTCCACTCGCTGGTGCCCCAATACATCACCTTGCCCTGGCGGACCAGATCGGTCATGGCGGCAACAGTTTCTGAAATGGGGGTGTCGATATCCGGGCGGTGGCAAAAGTACAAATCCAGGTAGTCGACCCGTAACCGGTTCAACGCGGCGTGGCAAGCATCAAAAACATGTTTGCGCGATAACCCTTTTTGGTTGGGTTTTTCACCGCCCCAAAACACTTTCGAGGACACCACAAAGCTGTCCCGTGACCAACCCAGATCGGCCAGCGCTTTGCCCATCAGACGTTCAGATTCGCCAGCCTCATAACCTTCGGCGTTATCGAAAAAGTTGATCCCGGCATCGTAGGCGGCGGCCATAAGATTTTTTGCATCGTTCTGATCAACTTGCTTACCGAAGGTGACCCACGAGCCGAAACTGAATTCGCTCAACTGCAGGCCGGTTTTTCCCATGCGACGATAATTCATAAATATCCCCCGTTATGTTTTTAGAGTGTGCCACGAATGTGTTGACGCACGTTCTGTCGGTAGAACGCACTCAATTCTTCGTGCAACGTTTTACTGAGTGGCGGCAACGCAGATACTTCGGCGTTGCGTTGAATTTGTTCGGCTTTGCTGGCGCCGGTAATGATAGACGACACCGCCGTGTGGTCCAGCAACCAACGCAGCGACAAATCCGCAAGGCTCATCTGCGTGGCGTATTGCTGCTTCAGTTGATCGGCGAGGTCAACGCCCAATTCAAACGGCAAACCGGAAAAGGTTTCACCGACATGGAATGCGGCTCCATCTTTGTTGTAATGACGGTGGTCTTGCGCAGTAAAGGTTTGACCTTTGGTCATTCGACCAGACAACAGACCACTGGCCAGACCCAAACGAACGATAATACCCACCCCTTTCGATTCCGCCGCTGGTAGCACCGCATCAGCCATATCTTGTCGCAACACGTTAAAAATAATCTGCAACGACGCGACATGGGTGTGATCCAGGCAGTAGAGCGCTTCTTCAACGGTTTCAACACTGGCGCCATAATGGGCAATGAGGCCGTCGCTTTTCATCTCTTCAAGCCAGTCAAAGACCTCGCCACGCTTCATTTCTTCAAACGGAATGCAATGCAGTTGCAGCAGATCAAGCGTGTCAACCTGCAACCGGTCGCGGGACTGTTCGGCGGATGTGCGCAGAGCTTCCCGGCTGTATTGTTCCGGATACAGCTGCGCAGAGCGTCCGGCCTTGGTGGCGACAACTCGCTGCGGTTGTGGGTGAGCGGTCATGAACTCACCGATGAATGTCTCGCTCTGACCACCGCCATAAACATCGGCGGTGTCCCAGAAGGTCACCCCAGAACGGTCTGCGGCGTGCAATATGGCGTCCGCCTCGTGTTGCGAAATAGGCCCCCAGTCACCGCCCAGTTGCCAGCAACCCAGACCGATTTCAGAAACCTGCAGGCCACTTTGGCCTAATGGACGTTGTTTAACTGTCATGGTGCACTCCTTAACACGGATAGATAAAGTCGGAATTTTGAGTGTGGCTAGTTTAATTGGTCTGCAATAGAAGATAATCTACTATTTATTAACACTATTGGTCAGCACAGCTAAACAATGAGCCGATTTACCGAGATGGAAGCTTTTTTAAGTGTCTGCGAACTCAACAGCTTCACGCTGGCGGCAGAAAAACTCATGCTGTCGCGCAGCCGGGTCAGTCAGTTGGTGGCGGGTCTGGAACAACGGGTGGGTGTGCGCTTACTGTTGCGCACCACCCGTTCGCTGAGTCTGACGCCGGAAGGTGAGCAGTTTTTTAATCATTGCCGCGACGGCATGCGGCAATTGGCCAGCGCCGAGGCTAACCTGAAGCTGATGTCGACCCGCTTAACCGGTCCAGTTCGCATCAACGCGATTGGTGGACTGTTCGGGGAAAAGTATCTTGCCGAGGCGTTGTGTGACGTGGTGAAAGAACACCCGGAGTTGCAGTTAACTATCGACTACACCAGCACCATGATCGACTTGCAAAAAAGCCCGGTGGATCTGATTTTGCGCATCGGCTCGGCGCCGGGCGACGACGTCAATGCGCTCTGTTTAGGCGAAATTGACCACACTCTGTGCGCCAGTCCCGCGTTTCTCAGTCAATACCCGTTTCCCGAATCGCCGGATGATCTGGCCGCGCTTCCCTTGGTGTGTGGCACGCCTAAAACCTGGCAACTGGAGCACCGAAAAAGCGGGCAACTGCGCACGATTACGCCCAATGCTAACTGGCGTTCGGGCAGCACGGCAGCACAGAGCGTGGCGATTGAACATGGTCTGGGCGTCGGCCGCTTGTTAACTAAATTTGCCGAACCGGCGCTCACGTCTGGTCGTCTGGTGCCGGTCATGCCTCAGTGGCGCATTGTACCGACCTACCTTTGGTTGATATGGGCAAAGCAGGATGAACTGCCAGTGCGTATTCAGGTAGTTCGCGACCATATTGCGCATTGGTTTGAAGGCCAGCTTTAAACACTCAGCGTCCACACGCGAAGGACTGCTTTAAAATTTTAACTATGTTCAAACGATATGGAGCACCGCCAAGGTCGTCTTTTTGGTTTAAACTTTGCAAACCAGTGCGTAATTCAGATCACTCAGGGAACGCTGCTAGCTCATGTTTCGAATCAAAGACGTATCGCAACGCATCATCTCCAACTACCTGAACTCAGGCATCACCAGCGACACGTCTGTGGAAACCGCCCGCAAAATCACTGTATTGAACTTGTTTGCTTTTGTTGGTTTCAGCATCACCTTCGTACTGGGTATACGCGCCAGTTTCCATGAAGGGCTTACGCTGGCCAGCGCGCTATTCGGTGCTTTTTTCCTGTTCTTGTCTTCTCATCTGTACTTGCGTTTTTCATCGTCACACCGAGCGTATAAAACCGGCAGTTTACTGCTGCAATCGGTATTGATCGTTTTGTGTTTGTATTTGGTGTACAGCGGCGGCACAAACCAGACTGGTCCTCTGTGGATTTATCTGGTGCCCCCGGTGGTCATGTTTTTTTCCGGCTTCCGTCGCGGCTTAATCACCATCGCGTTGTTCGTCACCGCGTACGCCATCATCGTGTTTGCGCCATTCGATTTTCTGCACCCGGTGACCTATTCCTACGAATTCAAAACGCGTCTGCTTTATTCGTTTTTAACCTTGACGTTTCTCGCTTCGTTTTACGAATACTCGCGGCAGTCGTCGTTCCAGCGTCTCAACGAGTTGACCATTGAACTGGAACAGCAAGCTCGACTGGACCCGCTGACCCATCTGCTTAACCGGCGGGGTATGCGCGAACGGATTGAGCAGGAGTTCATCCGCCAGCAACGCAATAAAACCGGGTTGTCGTTTCTGTTGATCGACGTCGATCACTTTAAGCGGGTCAACGATAGCTACGGCCACGAAACCGGCGACACGGTGTTGATGGCCTTGAGCCTGTTTCTAACTGCGTCAATTCGCAAGCAGGATGCCGTCGCTCGTTGGGGCGGAGAAGAGTTTCTTTTATTGCTGCCCGACACGTCACTGACACAGGCCGCCTCCCTGGCGGAAAAAATCAGAGCTCAGCTTGAGGACTATCCGATCCGACATGACCAACATTCGTTGCACATTACCCTGAGTATCGGCGTAGCTGAAATGGAGGAGAATGATCGACCGGACGACGCCATCAACCGCGCGGACAAACGCCTTTACCTTGCCAAGCAACAAGGCCGCAACCGGGTCGTCGCAACCGCGTAGACGTTGCCAGGACACTAGTATTGATCCGCATCGCTCAGGTATTTTTGCGGGTGCATCACTTCGTCGTACATGGGCACTAAACGCGCCAACAAATCATTCTGGGCAGCGACCGGCGTGTCGTTTGCGTCCATTGCGGCAATCAGGTCATTGACCAGCGAATCGAAATGGCTTCGGTTCAGCGTCATGTTCGAGTGCGCTTTGGCCATTGAATCGCCACTGTAACGGCAAGGACCATCGCTGACTTCACATAACTGTTCGATCAGTTTCGTGCGGAACCGGTTGATGTCCGTTTCTTCAAAAAAGCCGATCAGTTTTTCGTTCCCGGCGAGTTCATACAGCAGGTTGTCGACGATGGCTGTCACGCCTTCATTACCACCGAGCCGATCATAAAGTGTCGCCTGCTGCGAGGGCTTCAAAGCACAACCCGCCAGAAAAAGGACCAGACCGCAACCAGCAACGCGATTAATCAAAACTCTGTTTCTCATGGTCTTCACCCTAATTCGTGATTTGAATAGATACATAACCGCCGCGCTGTTCATCCCACAACGCAACCGTTCCTAAGTCGACATAAGCCGCCACAACCGCAATGCGCTTGCTGGGAAACCAGGCCACAAATGCATCCCACCAGGGGCTTTCGTCGACCGAGGCTAATCGGTCTGGCTGTTGTCGATACTCGCCACCAATGGCCCAGTGGTGGTTCAAGAACACCCCGGCACTGGCTTCAGCAACCCAGCGGTAATCGCTACCGTCGCCATTGCCGAACCCCAATAAGCCGTTTTGATTGGCGTTGGTGTAACGTGCGGTGACATTCAGCAACAAGTTGCGTTCAGCCAATGCGTGCAGCCACAATTTACTGGCGCTGACATAGATGTCGGTACCGCGATCGCTGTCGGCCCCGAGAACGTCGATCGGTATATTCGGATTCAAGTTAAGTTTCTGCTGCACACCGACGCTGATTTGCGGCCACGGCTCATATATCAGGTGGCCAAAAGCGCGTACCTTGGCTCCGTAAATATGCTGTTGAATGACGGCATCAAACGGCCCGCTGGATAATTCATTCACCTGCAGAGTCTGCTGCATAAAGCTGACTTCCACACGGTTGTTCCAACCGATCAGCACGCCGCCGGCGTCCAGTACCAAATCACTGACCTGCACGCCCCCCGCGCTGGCCGCACCACCCCATTCGCCTTCACTGCCGTAGCCACCAATGGTGGCCCACGGCACAATGCCACCGCCGCCCGCGCCTTCGATCTGCTGCAGTGCCGACGTACCTAGAATTTTACTGGCCTCTTGGGCAATTCCGACAGAGGCGGCACAGCTTAACGCCAGCAAGATAAAAACGGCTTTAAACATGGGAAGACTCCAATTGATGATATTGAAATTGCGCAAGCCAGGTCAGCATGTCGGTGGAGGACATGGGCTTACTGAGAAAATAACCTTGAATCGCATCGCATTGCATCTGCTTCAACAACGCCATTGAGGCGCCGTTTTCCACGCCTTCAGCGATCACGGTCAGCCTTAAATGATGTGCCATTTCTATAGTGGAGCGGACGATTTTCTGGTCGTCCTGATCTTGGTCGAGACGCAAGACAAACGACTTATCAATTTTCAGTTCGTGAACCGGCATCACTTTCAATTGCGCCAACGAAGAAAAGCCGGTGCCAAAATCATCCATCGCCAAATGCGCGCCTGCGTCATAGAGCCGACCCAAGTTGTGCAGTGCCCGGTCCATGTCTTCGACAAAGGCGCTTTCGGTGACTTCCAGCATGAGTTGTTTTGGGTCGATATCACGCGTTTGAATCAGCTTGATAACCCGATCAATAAAGTCATCTTTCAGAATATCTTTTGCCGACAGGTTGATGCTGACCCCCATATCAAAACCCGCCTGATGCCAACGCTCCAACTGGCTTAACGCTTCGCTGAACACCCAGTCGGTTATCAGGGTGATGTCTCCGGAGTTTTCCGCCAGCGGAATAAACTCATCCGGATAGACCGGACCCAGTTCTTGATCGTGCCAACGGATTAAGGCTTCCGCAGAATGAATGCGGCGGCCATGCAGATCGAGCTGAGGCTGGAACAATAAGGTGAAGCTTTGCTCACTGATGGCCTGTTGCAGGCGCTGAGTTACTTTCAACTTGCGCAGATACTGCTCTTCCAACCCTGGCGAATAAACACACTGCCGGTTATTGGCGAGCCGGGCTTCGCTCAGGGCAATATGCGAGCGGCGCAACATGTCTTCGTAATTGTCGGCCTGCTCCGGGCAACGCACCACACCCAATCGGATATTCAGGGTAAATTCAATGTCATTACAATGCAGCGGCTGTGCAAAGGTGCTGGTTAACAGGTCGAGGCGGCTTTCCAGTGGAGCTTGCGGACGAATGTCACTCAGCACCAGAAACTCGTCACTGGCAATCAAGCCCACCGTGTCTTCGGCCAACAAGGCGGACTTCAATCGCTGAGCGGCCAGTTTCAGCACCCGGTCCATAATGGCCGTACCGTATACATCGCTCAGCGATTCGGCGTTGGTAATTTTGATCAACACCGCTGCAAACGGCGTTACCCGCGACGCAATTAACCGGTTCTGCATCAGCGTTGCCATGTAATGCCGGTTTGGTAACCCGGTCAGCATGTCGTGTTGTGCCTGAAAGGTGATGCGCTGCTCACGGTCCTGAATGTCTCGTTGCATCTGGTTGAGGGTATCGCCCAGTTCATTGAATTCTGTTTTTCCGGGAATCGACAACCGTTTTTCATAATCGCCTTTGGCGATACGTCGCGCAGCCTGCACCAACACACCGATCGGTTTGGTGACGGTTCTGGCAATAAACACAGACGCGATAACCGCCAACAGCAGTACCACGGCGGCAATACTTAACATCTGTGTTTGCAGGTTCTGATAGGCCGCGACGGCCTCCCGCAGACTAACGGACATGACCAGAGAAATCTGTTGCGGCTCACGATCCAACAACGTGGTGTTGTGACTCAGCCATTCGCTGTCGGCCAGACCTGCCGTGAACTGTTGCACGGTGGTATCAAACGAAACCGGTGCCGTGGTAAAGCGCGTGAATTCCTCATTCAGCGTGCTGACAGTTTCGGTGGCGCGGTTCAGATCATCCTGAAACAACAGGCTGACGTCGGCTTTGGTCAGGTCCCGAAAGCTCGTCACCAAGTCGGAGTCGATCGCAAAACCCACGCCGACCCAGGCGATCAATTCAGGCGCATTCACTGGCACCATCACCAGCTGAAATGGTTTGTGCTCCGTTACCGCCAGGTCATTAAAGGGTTGCGACTGTCCTTTAATTTTCTGCTGCAAGGCCGCCTGCGTGACGCCGAGATCGTGCGTGCTGATGAGTACCTCACCTAGCGGGCTCATTAACAGCATTAAGTCGGCGGATATGCGTTCACCATGGTTCACCAACGCGCTGATGATGGTCTCTTCTTCATTGGTGGCAATGGCCTGACGGAAACCAAAATCTTCCGCGAGCAAGGCGGTGCGGTCGGTCAACTGCCGGCTGTTTTCATCCAGCAATGTATCGAACACGCGCTCAGCCACCAGTAACTCACGTTCGGCATTGGCACGAGCGGTGTTGTCCACCGCGCGTAAAACCGCCCAGGTGGTGGTAAACAACGCCAAACCGAGTAACAGAATAAACGAGGCCAGCAGGCGGTTGCGGAAACTAATTGCCATTGCTTTTAAAACTCTTCAGGCGATCGCGCAGACTGGAACCAGCCTTGTCGTCGCTTTCAATCGGCACAGTCATTGGCAAGTCCACGGTCAGCACACCGCCACTGAGCGCAGACCACTGCTCAGGCGTTAAAACGACCGGCGCGTTCAGTAACGGATGCCAAATTCGAAGATCGCCTTCGGAGCCGCTTTGATACCGGGGAAACGTGACCTGCCCCTGACCATCACTGACCTGCGCTATCGGCGCGTCGGTGACATAAATGTGTGCACTCATTTTGTCGTGAATATTGCAGCCAATGGCGACCACACCTTGGGTGTCAAACAGGACAGGGGGCGCCTGATTACCCGCATAGAGTTGCAATTCAAAGGGCTTGGGTGCGGAGAATGAATACACATGATGGCGGGATTCGTCACTGTTCGGAAACTGCACCGAGGCACCGGGCGGAACGATGAGCACCCGTGGCGTGAACTGGTAATCTTTCTGATCCATCCGGTATTCACCATCGACCGGGTACATCGAATCTACCGTCTGCGCGTCGAACTCCACAACCGCATTCGCCACCGGTTTGCCTTCAGAATCGTGCAATTGCACCTGTGTCAGTTCTGCCGCAACACCTTGCAGTGCCAGCCACCCTGCGGCCCCCAACAGCATTTGCCTGCCCACCCTGGTTACCTTCATACAACTGCCCGGCCTTTATGATTTGTGTGATGGATGTCTATTATTCGCAGCCGGGTGCAAATCAGATGAACCCCCGCGGTTATAAAGACAAAAATGCCTGCGATCACCGTTTGACGGCGCCCTAAGCGTGAGTATAGACGAACACTCTTCGAGTGCCGGGTTTGTTATTTGGAAGGAAGTTTTGAGGAAAAATGGGATGAAGTGTTTATCACGAAGCACTTAATGGCGAGAGACCGCACGGCCACCACTACCGGTGGCCGCGTATTCTTGGCCCGGAGGACAAACCGATTGTGGCAATGCCCAGCTACCAAGTATAGGTGCGTTGCCAAAGATCATCTGGCGAGAACTTGTTGTGATAATCGACACCGCCGTACACTCCGGCCACGTTGACTTCCTTAACATCAAACAACTTGCAACGATACTTAACAAACACACTTTTAACCCCTCGCAACATACCCAACGGTACGGAGGTGTCACTCAGCTTCGCTTCCCAATCGTCTATACCCTGCAAGCTTGCCATAGCGGTGACATCGAAAGCGACGTAGAGAAATTCACCAATAACCTTGACGGACACAACAACATCCACAACATTGTTGAACCCCTCGTAAACCCTTTCTGTGTCGCCATCTACCCGGACCCATTCGCACCAGCGAACGGTTTGCCCATTCCATTTTCTGAATTTCTTTTGGGTCGACTCCACAAACAGTGCACGAGATTCCTCAGGGGTTAAGCCATGCATGTTGTTAAACAAGGAAAACAGAAACTCCCTGTCTTTCTCTTTGGGTAAGTGAAACCGACATAAGGCATAGTTTCCCGACCCTTTTCTGGGAAGATCAAACAACTTAACGCCTTCTGTGTTTTGCTGACTCTGCTTTACTTCCGCTTGCAAAACATCGAGCGCGCTAAAGGATTTTAGCTGCCCGTTGAGATAACACAGGAACGCCTCTTCATGGGCTTGCTCGAAATAAAACCGAAACACGATGTTCTTTGCGCCAAAAGCTTCTAATGCGGTATTAAGTGTCAGGAAATAGTCCTCAACATACTCGACAAACGCCAGTTCTACCGAGTACTCGCTACCCTTTTTGGTCACCCGAACATCTTTCGCTTGAATGCTCTCGTTACACTGCTCTATGACAGCCGTGACTTTCTCGGTGCTCTTCCGGCTCAGCTGGAAGGTAGCGGTTAAAACGTTTTCGCTCATTGAAATTACGCCTTATTGGATTCGTGGTGAGGTTCCGGCCTGGCTGTTAACAACTATCAGAATTTATTAGCTTTCTCGAATATCAGAAATCAAGTCATGCCCTAAAATCTTAGTACGCGCTGATTCTACAAATGCATCCCGATTATGAGCGTCGAAATCAGGACTATAATTTTCTATTTCCGAACATAATTCTTTAATTCCATTTATAGCCAATTCGTTGATTGAATCGCTTTTACTACCGTTTGCATTGCGAATTAGGTATTCTAAATTACCTAAAAAGTACTCAATGGAAACTTCTACATAACTTCGTTCATTTCCACTCCAGTGCTGGTTATTTCGACTTTTAAGATCATGAATATTGTCCAGCTTTGAAATTTTCAGAAACTGAGTAGCTTCCCAGGCAAACTTAATTATGAAATCTCTAGGCCTCGTAACAACAAAATCTAGTCGTTTGTCGTATCCCATCTCTTCCTTCATAGCTAAAAACTCGGAACAATATAGCGCTTCTGAAATAAGTTCTACGCGATGAAACTCATTTGGAACTGCGCGATACATGCGTGATGCATAAGTCAACAACTGTTCATGCAAGTTACGCCTCTGAGACACATGTTCATTGAAGAATATTTCACGGATATCTTCGACCCCCTCAAATGGTGACAGAGTTATTCTTTGATACACATAGAGTTCACGATCAGTTTTTCTTGGCTTTGCGCGCAAGTAAAACCTCTCTTTTTGACCGATTTCGGACTTAGGGGTTTTTGGATATTCTTTCAGCTCTCTTTCTTTAATAGCTTCCCAAGTCTCATTTCTATTTTTAACCCATTTCGCATCATCAAGCTTCCATAACCCCGTATATTTATCGAATTTGCTTAGATACTTTCTGTATTCGCTTTCTTCTATCTTCTTTTGGATTTCGCTTTTCATTCTAATCCTTCAATGTCATCAATAATTATGTCGGCGCTACTTAGTAGCGAAATTGAGCGCCTGTGAGTTTTCAATCCTTGCCTGTTACAGGCGAATACTTACTTTGCTAGCTAGCTTTAAGAACGTTCCTTCGCTCTAAATAGATCAAATGTGCGGTAACGAACAATGGCGGTCCAAAAATAACGAATGAATAAGATAAATTAAACTTCACATATTCGATGAATATTGCGAACGCTGATAAACCCAGACAAAGATAAAATCGAATTACTTTAATATCTGCAATATTAAAAGCAGGATCGAATATCTTCATCACCAATTGCATGACCCCCCACAACGCAAACCCACCAAAGATTACTGCAAATACCAGGGGCAGAGCGCTAAATCCGACCCCTAAAAACATTGTGAATAAAACAAGCGGCAAAGCGATAACGCCAAGAATCCACATATAGAAAACAACGCCATATCCTATGACCAGCTCAATAACAACTAACAGTCTAATCCACATACTCAATGATAGTTATCCTTTCTAGCAATGGCGTCGCCGGCTTGCATAACCAACTTACATTCAATATACGTACGTAGTGATGCTCTCTTTTTCAGTTTTAGGGTCATATACCAAGCTCACTTCCAAACCACCGGAGAACCTGATACAAAGGCAATTGTTACCAATCACCTCGTATGATTTCAGTTTACCAATTGCTTGATCATCACTATGTCCATATTCCACATACCTATAACTGAAATCATCATCCCCATCAAGTGATGAGAAATTAGGGTTTTGCCTAACCCCCGTTACTTCCCAAATACAACTTTCATCATTGTATGAAGCTTTTAAACAGTCGCCATTCGTAAAGAGGACATAGAAAGCGCAGCAACTGGAAACCAAATCGTTTCCTTGCCAATGTTCCAGTGAATAGAGTTTCTTACATTGAACTTCGTTCATAGACCCCCTTAAGCACTTTACTTGTGGCTAGGTCGAGCAACGAGGTCACTACCCGCATATTATTCATTTAAAGCCCAAACTATATTTGTAGTTGATGTAGAGAGCATATCTGCTTTCGCTTCAGACAATGGTTTTTACACCCGTGAAATAAGCAAAGCCTTTCTAACTCAATACCATGTTCATCCTCTAGCAGCGCACAACCAATTTCAGTTAAATTGAGACCGGCAAATCTCTCTACATAACAGACATGGTCGAACGAAAGAGATAGGCCAGAAGAATACTCTGTCAGGTCGTCGCCAATAACTTCACTCAAAAACAATTCTCTTTCTGAGATGCCGAAAGACCCTATTCGCAGATGGTTCGAAATATAAACTATCCGACCATCGCATTCATCTGAGGCAACCCAATTTCCGCCTGCACCAAACCACCAGTTCATAAAACAACTCTATTCTTAACGACTTAAGTATCAGCAAAGACACGCGTCAGAGCGCTTAAGCCCAAGTCGAATGTGCTTAGCGAATATTTATTAGGCTACGTGGCCATTCGTTTTAGCCAGGGACTATCAACCATGATAGGACAAGGACTCCATACAAGATTGATACTAAACTCATACTGAAACCAAAACCAATGAGCGCATTGTACCCGTACTTATTCTTAGTTCTAAAACTGCAAAACAGACTGACAGTACACAACAGAAAGGTGACGACTAACACAAAGATGATCCCGTTTTTATCGCTCAACCAAAACCCGGGAACAAGATATTGAACTCCCTGAACCGGATACTCAACTTCGTATTTTAGAAATGGGATGATCGAATTCACGTAGTCGGCTATATCCCAGAAAAATTCCCTAAAAGAGTATTCGCAAAGAAGAATCAAGACGACTGAGACCCCTCCGAAGAACGCTGAAATGTAACTCCCTTTATTTAGTCCCATGCATTACCTAACGTATTTACACCGATAAACTGCTTGCTGCATTACTCCGCCAAAACCCACTGCACGGAGCGTAGTTGATTGGGCTATGATTCATAGACCTGTCAAATGTTGGGCTACCCTTCAAGCCAAGGAATCAATCTTTTTCTGCAACTCTTAGCGTGCTCGACCATTCAAAACCCTGACTTCTATGATGCTCGACCAGAATAAGTTCCCGTAGCCCTTGTTAAACGTTATTTGCTTCGGAAAGCCCACAATTCTTGCACTTCATTTTTGTGAATACTATTGAAGTGTTTTCAAAAGCTAATTTATGACAGCTTGGACATTCTAGCTTTCTGAACTGGCGTGCCGACCACATCCAAAGTGAATACCAACTTAGCATGACTATGAGCCCCATAAAGACACCTGGTTGAAGGCCAGCAACATATACTAAAATTGATATTGTAAAAAGCGCAAACGGAATCCAGCTAAGCCAAATGAGAATGTATATTCGCTTCCGTTTTCTTGCTTCTATCCAAAATGTCTTGTTCATATTCAATATCATCAATTAAACAATGTAAGGTAATCCTGATTTCGCGAGAAGTAACGAATTGATCTGCCACCTTCGACAATGCGTTTGTTAATAGGTGCTTGCACCCAGCACTCAATTATAGTCGGACGTTGCATTATCATTAAATCTCGATACCGAAATGTACTTTTGCTATCAGAGCTGTTATTAACACTACTGCTAATGGCAAAACGAAACCCGCAATCGACTGAAAGAACTTTTTCCGATGGTACTTTCCGGTTTCATTAAAGAGATTGGGAAATAGTAATACTGCATCGCTAATCCAAGGGCTATCGTTACCTTCCTTGAAATTACTTCGTGCTTTTTTTTATGATAAAAAGCCTTAATAAAAAACAGACCTGAACACAGCGCCATACAAGAAGTATTGACTGTTATTAGTGTATCAACCATTAAGTGCCTATTAACTCTACGACCATAAGACCACTGCAGAAGTGAATTTTTTGTGCTCGATTTTTTAACGCAAAACGAGGAAGTTCAGGCGCGAAATTGTTGCCCTTGTTAGTAACTATGTCCAAAGCGCCCACCTGATGTGAATTAAACGAATCAGCATCTGGTTTTCTTCTTGATGCTTTTCGTCGCTGCTAGGAATATCCTCTTCCTCATGAGATTGCCACCAAGCATATAATTCTTCCAGTTCCTTCTTGGCTGCTCGGTGCTTATTATCAGCATCCCAATCTGTATGACCGCTTAGCAACCCTTCCTTCTCAATGCAATCAGACAGCAGCTGGAAGCAAGCATGGAGCATGACTGAATCTTTATCCCGCCACCCTCCATTAAGAGTATCGATTTTCAAGATGTTTCCAGGTTTCATGAACTTCCTTTTGACTACATACGACCGCCACAGCAAAAAATGAACGCCGGTGAATTTCTAGTCCACCGCCCAGAACGGGCCGGTTGCTGGCGTTTGTTATGAGAACCTAAGGCTGGCATACAATTTCAATAGAAGTAACTTTTGCAATCATTACTCCCATCCTATACCAGCAAGTTAAATCAATATTTGGATAAAACTCGTATAAGTCTTCTGATTTTTCATGATACTGCCCGTAGATACCAACAGCCTTATCTATTGATGAACCGGGGCATACACCTTCAAAAGTACATATATTAGGTGAGGTAGTAAATGCACCTACTATAAATTGACCGCTAAAATAGATGTCCAGTTCATCATACTTAAAGATAAGATTTATGAAATCCGATATTTCCTCACGAGAATTTGGTTCGCCAAGGATAGAAATTACAGCACCTTCATCAAGATCAGGATCAAGATCAAGAGTGATACCACCTAGCGAAAGATGACTCTCGCTGCCAAGACAAACTGGTGTCAAAGCGATGAGGAAAAATACTCTAAGAGGAGTAACCATTTTTATTCTCATAACGCCCCTAAACCGCGGCTTCGTGAAACGCAGCGATATTGAGTCGAAAGCCCGCCCCTGCAACGCGAGGATTTTATGCCAAGCTGCTACAGGTTGATAGATTTCGACTTCGGTAGGATTTGCCTTTCAACCTCAGTTGCAGCATTAATATCGTCTAAAGTGACGTAGTACCAACTACTTTGGTTTAAGTTGATCGAAAGATAATCACTGCCAATACTAATATAAGCACTGTAATTCAGTACCTTTTGAAATTTTGAATAAGACACCACAACAGTTTTACCGTTTAGCCTGTATTCACACAAACCTGTTCTATAGTCTTGGTTATCGCCTCTATTAGCACTTTCTAAGATTAAATAGTCAATTCCGAATACACCCAAATCACTAATCAAACTCTCAGCAGAGTCATAATTCAAAGTGAGATAAAGTTCATACCCATCATTGTAGTGCCCACCTTTTGGGTAGCTTATTTTAAACCACCTTAATTTTTTCATTTTAGTTATTAGCTCATCATTTTCTTCTAAGCCCGATCCAAAACCAATCATGTCTCATCCACAAATCTAATGCCGTTGAACACCGGAAAAATTGAACACCAGTGAAATTTGGTCGAAAGTGAGGAATGCGCGAGTGCTTGGTCCTGTTTTTCAACTTTGGTATGCCCCACCATTAGGATCGCAACCATCGATGTCGTGAAGTTTACCTTCGGCGACGACCTTGTCATTAGCACATACTTTATTAAAGCTCTAAATATCGTAAGCATCCCCGGGAACTGCATTGTCTTTTAATAGTTCTTCGAAATCCTCGAAGTCATCAAAGCCAAATACTCTCGGGCAGCTAGCGCCACGGTAAAACAATTGCTGAACTAAGATGGGACCCTGCTTATGTGCCCCTCGGATCTTAGAAATACTTTCATCCGGAAGGATTTTCTCACCTTTCGTTGTTCGATCATCAGGTTCGTAACGTGCAGACATTCTCTTCATGGTGTTTTGTACATAACACTTACGCCAGTGGTTAAAATGCGCAGAAAATTTTAGTCCACTGCGCGTTCTTTCTATCTTAAATACGACTCAAATATCTGATCCCTAAAGAAGCTCAACCTATTCGGTATTTTTGTCTCTAACCAAATTTTAACATTTTTGGGCAATTGATCAGGGTACCTAAAATAGGCGTATGCAAATAGCGAAGTTTCTGCAAGGTCTTCGCCCATAGGATGGGACTTCGCATAGTCAGTTACGAAACAACAGTCTAGTCTTTGTGCATTTAACCATTGTTCATTATCGCTAAACAAATAATCCAGTGTCGCATGTACAGACTCATGAAAAACTGTTTCTTCAAGATCATGATTGCCAATACGAATGTCCATGTTTTCAGAATAAACCACAAAAAAGTGACCTAAATGATCTGAAAATGCGGTTTCGTTACCTTTGTGAATGACAACGTGTGATAACCGGTCACGCATGTATACAGGTAGCTTACCAAGGGGGCCTAATAGCTTTATAACGTATTTTTCAGCTTTTTTTCGTGAACCAAAGCTCGAATGTGAAAACACATTTATAGATGTTTCGTCTTTGAATGATATTTTGAAGTGAAAAGAGTCTGCATCAAAAAGGTCGTCACTCCTTTTGTCTGGCATTTCAGCACGCACTCTCCCTAAAAAGTGCAATGAGTGTCCAATGGTCGTTGAATCTTCAGTTATGAAATCAATTTCATTCGATACAACTGAATTCTCAAACAGTGATACGGTGTCAGCGACCGAATAGCTCCCTAAAATTAGGATAAGTCCGATAAAGAAAATATTCTTAAATTTACTCATTTAGTAGATCCATCTGTTGTGTGCAAGTTGTCGCCCAAAACAAGGGCGACGCATCCTTTCAGCCATGCAGTGGCGATACTGCGTTATCTAGTTAAGTGCTACTTGATACATGGCACTGATTTTTCATTTATATCACAGGTCGTTGACCCACTCACTTTAGTAATTAAATCTCCAACCTTAAGCTGGTTTGAATCAAGAATGATTCGAGAACTGCTGAATTTTATCTTTGTGCCATTCTTCCTGCTGATCTCGATCAATGGCATATTGTGATTGTGCGATTCCCACTCGATGAAAGATACGCGACCAGAGAATGCCATTCTCTCGACCTCGTCATGGTCTCGAATGCTCATAAACACACCAACACCCAATACTGGTATTGCTAGGGCTAAGAACTTTAAGAAACTAGGCATACTCTCCCTGATATTTAACGCCTTGCATCGACAAATATCGAACGCCAGTGAATTATTTGTCCAACGCCCGATACGGCCGATTACTGCTATTTGTTAGGTGTACCTTTTAAATAGCGAGTTAAACTGTTTTGATGATTGAAGTGCTTGTTCTTTGGCACTTGTACCGAATTCGGAGACAATACTTGGGTCCGCCCCGGCTTCCAGCAAAATAGTGATAACTTCTATATTCCCAGAGCTGACTGCTGCATGCAATGGAGTAAGTCCCATATCCCCTTGAACATTCAGTCGAGCGCCTTCATCGACAAGAGTTCGTACACCATAAGCATCACCTCTACTTGCCAAGATATGTAAGGGTGTATCACCCATGCAATCTTGCGAATTCAGTTTAACTTTTTTATCTGGAGGCCAAGTTGGAAAAAGGAACTCTTTCGTGGATTCCAGTATTTCCTCAACTGACCTTCGTTGTTTAGGCTTCATAGACACCTAACGTTTATGGAAATTGGGCGTTTCTTTCAGCGTCCATTGCCTGTGATGTTTATTGATTATAAGTTGCGTGGAGTACCGGACTGCAAATATCATATCCATATTTGGCCCATATCTCTAGGCCTATGCTTTTGTCATAGTGATAAATCGTCGACATGGCTACCTTTCCAGTTTCAATATATTTTAGAGGAAACCGAAAATACCTTTCTGCTCCTTTTGTGCCCTTCTTAGATGTTTGTGCAGTAATAATTGTAAGCATATCTTGATCCAGAAACAGCGGAACCGAAATTTGAACCTCGTATCCTTCCTTAGCCACAATAGAAACTATCTCATCTTCACTTGCTTTATATTCTTTGCACTGTAATGCAAATGAATTAGCAGATATTCCGATAAATATTGTTAACAGAAAACATTTCATGATCGATAACGCCCATATTATTTGGCCATTTCACAAGAGCAAGACCTGCCGCGAAAATAGTATTTGTACAGGTTTGAACAACAATCCATCACAATGCGAGTTTAGTCAAAGAAATTTTCGCTAAAAACACCCAGATCGTGACATGACGGAAGGTTTGCAGCCCAGTCTAAGTATGCTTCTTCACCAGATTCAACATTATCAAAGTAATCACATGCTTTATTGTTCTTATCACCACCGATAATCCATCCCCAACCTTCGAAATCGTAAAGGACCATCCAATGATTCTTAACATCATCTAAACCAACAAGAAATAACCCTAGTTTTTCAGCATCGAATTCATCGTTAATACTTACTTCAAGTTTAACGAACTTTCGCTAACGGTCTTCAATGCAATCCATTAACTTGAAACCATGTTTAGTTGCAAGAGGAGAGCTAGAACCGATGATGGAATAGAATGTGTCCAAGTTAATCCATTCTCCTTTTGGCTGTTTCATTAAATCCAGATACCGCTCATCATTAGCTAGTTCGATCATCAATTCGCAGTTATTTTCCACTTCTACTCCAATGTATCTCTATTGGTTGTAATGCTGTAGTTTAATCAGCTTGTGTATATCGTTTGCGGTTGGTTGGTGCGAAGCAGAAGCCAATCAGCAACACGGATTTGTTAGAAATTATCGGTCCCAGTACCAATTCAATACTTCTGATACTTCCTCAATACCCACTTCAAGTATCAACTCAGCATAAGAATGCAATTCTGATGATGCAGCAATTGCTGCCAGCGCTGCCCGCGATACACCAGAATCAGTGTACTTATTAAGCGCTGCCAAAGATCCAAGTTGTTTAATTGCCTCGTGATATGATGATTTGAGCTCTTCCGGGACCACTACTCCGGATTTAAATCGAGCAACTTCAATTGCTGCAGGCAATGAAAAAAAGCTAGCAGTTGCTTTAGCGGGATTACCACTTAGGATACTGACAATTTCTGGAACAGCAGCGATAGAAGCGGTGAAGATATCGCCTTGATGATAGAGATTACTCCACAGAGTGAACCAAGGCTCTTTTTCAAAAGAGGATTCTTCAGGGAAGAACTCCAGTTGCTCTAATAGTCCTGGAATATCTTCGGCGATGCCGTATGCGTGTTTTAGGTTTCCCCAACTTGTCATGCATAAACTTCCATACGATTTCTAACGTTTCTATAACCGGTGAATTTTAGCGCCAGCGAAAATGAGTCCAAGACCAGCTTGCAAAGCAAGGATTCCTGGCCTGAGGTTCACTGGATTTTTTGTAGTACTTTACTGACAAACCTTCCTATATTCGTTCAATACGGCCTCGACCAAAGAAATAAGTTTATCTCTCTTAGTCCAAGGTTTTAGCTTAGATGGTAAGCGACTTAGCCAATGTCTATTTGGACCACAGTCATCCGACCTTATTCGAGATAGCTCATTAGTTGAAGGCATTTTTTTTTGCCCAATTACTCCTAGAAAATGCTCCGCTTCAAATACAGAGGCAAATTCCAGTAAATACCCCTTGTTTTCAACTACCAACAATGGGAAACCCTTCATGGGGATGGGTTTATGGAACGGTGGGTCGTAGCTACTTGCATCATGCCAAGTATCGCCATCTACATTCGCATGCACCCAAAAGCTAATTGGAGTAGTAGTTAACTCCTTATTAAAAACTATGTGCCATTTACTCATGAGGTTGCACTACTAACGCCGCCAGCAGGGGCCGAAAAACCAAAGCGAAGCAGCGGTTTTTTGTTCCCTCTGGCTGGCCTTGTTATAAGTTTGCATTGATTCGGAAGAATTTGTGGATGTTACATGACAACTGGTTTAGCTACCCCGACTCAATACATATATTTGCAATAGCAAGCCACTGATAGTCATATAGGTTAAATCGAAAGCATAAATTGATGTGACCTGTTTTAGACATTGTGGCCTCTAGCCTGAACTCATCCTCCAGTGCCCGCCAAGATTTCTGTCCATCCCAGCCAGACCAATTGTCATCAAGCTCCTTAAAGAAATCCCAAACTGAAACTGCATACGCCGAATTTTCTACCTTGATAGTCGCATTCATTGCATCCGATCTTAGATGCAGGTCATAGTACTCAACCCATCCCTCATCGTTGAATCGTGGGTTATCTAGTACTACGCAAAAATCTGATTCGTTTCCTATCTGAATGCGATCCATCGTTTTCCTTATAACGCCAATGCTTTGTGGCGAGCGAATGCACGCCCGGAACTGCGTGTTAACTTAAGCGGGCCTGATGCAACAGCGCATTGTTACTTTTACTGCGTATGAAAGCCGGTTACTAAACACTTATCTGAAGAGTCTTTGGTATAGTCCACTCTTATCACTGCATGTCCGGCAGTTTTAGCGGTTAATACTAAAGAAAATATAGCTTTGCCGCCTTCAGTAGACAGGTCAATGTACATCAATCCCCACTTACACTCAGGAAGCGATTCAACGGGATAGAATCCTGCTGTACTTGCCCCTTCAGAAAAAACCCGATTTACGTGGATTGTTCTTCCCAAATTTTCTGCCAAAACTAGAGCAGAAGTGCACACTAATAGAATGGTAATTGTCAGTTTTTTCATGATTGTCCTTTATTGAAATTAACAGTTTCATATGCCGCTACTGCGGTTTTTTCCGGCGCCGCATCGTCAGACTTGGTTTCTGGTCGTATTCGGCTCAATGCCAATCATATTCTGCGGTGCTGGTACTATTGTCAATCTGATCACTCTAAAAAACGGCACGTGCGGTTATTATCGAGAAACTCGTACCTCTGAAACGCTCTATTCATGGGGGCTAGTCTAATAAGCGGGAAATAGAAATTTCGTTATTGCCTTGGTCTTGCTGCGCCGGCTTAAATATTCAGACATTTCCCGGGAAATTCGGCGCACAGGCTTTTTTGCGCGTAAGTGGCCTTCTTTGCAAGTGACGAGGCAAAGTTTATCCGTAATTGGGGAGACGGCACGAACCGTGTGGGGTGGTTAAAGTGGTGGCTATGTATTTAGAGTTAAATTGTTGGCCTAAAGATCAACCTACTTGAGCGGTACGTCTCCAGATTGATGTTAAAGCCTCGACTGCTTCGCGCTCAGGCGGAACGGTATGGAAAGGCGATGTCGGGCTAAAGCCCGACCTACAAGTGAAAATTACACCAAACCGAGTCTGGCGAGTGAGGTGGTGTTCATTCGGTTGGAATTCGAGTCAGCCTTGGTAATAAGAAAAAAATCATCCAGCCATATTGAGTATTCCAGCAGGCGGTCTTTTATTCGCGTGGCTTCCAGCAAGTGTTTGTCTTTGATCGACAAATTTCCTTTGGGGTTGTGGTGGATGAGGATAAGCCGCGTGGCGTTGGCTTGAATGATGTGGCTGATGAGTAGGTTGGTGGTGAGTTCTTTGAGGGAGAATTTCCCGGTTAGGATGGGTCTACTTTCCAATAACACGCTACGCGTGCTGAGCATGAGTGCGTGAATGGCTTCGTGTTTTAAATGGACGAAGGTGTTGGCAATGTACAGCTCGGCACGGGCGATGCTATCGAGTATCACTGGGTTGGGTTTTTCCAGTTCACGTTGATGGGCGTGGGTAAACAGCAGTTCGTCGTCTATGTTGGTGATTTTTTTGTACATGGTTTGTCTCGCTTTTTAAATTCGTTTTCTGTTTTTAAAGCATCAGAAACCTTGCCTGCGTGCGCAGGCAAGATGTGCGGCTAAGCAATGTGTTCTGTGTTTTCTACTGCGTTTGTTCAGCGGCTGTTGTTACTTCGGTACTGCTTTAACAGTTGCTGATAACTCACGTATTTCACGGAACACGGCTTTAGCCGCATCGAATTTGGAAAAGCTCCGGTGTACAACGCCAGGGCGATACGAAAACGCCACCAGTGTAGGGCGCGTAAGTACGCGGGGTCGGTTTCTATCTGTGGGTTTCGGTGCCGGTTGGCGTGTGTGGAGTTTGCTGTTGTGTTAACAGCGGTTTCACAAGGGGTTTTCGCTTCAACAGGGTGTTGAAGGTCGCTGTTTGTTGCGCTTAGTTTCCCTTGCGGGGAGATTTTTTCTTGGAACGAGCGGTGCTCTAGCTTACCATTGAACTTAGCCATAATTGATACCTACTATATCGGTTGTGGTTAGCTGCCCTTGAGTGTTACAGCACTCTTGGGTAGCGCTTAGTTTTACGATACTTTCTTTGCGTTATTTACCTCCTGAATTTTCTGAAAAACCAACCTGTATAAAACACTGGGTGAGGATTGAACACAATTTATTTTTTGAGTGATGTGAAAATATTGTGATGCGCGTCTAAAAAACACTCACTCGCCGGATTTCCAATTACGACGAGCGTAAAAGAGCCGGCGGTAATTGCGTTGCCTGCCATTGTGTAAATTCTTCCACAGGCATCGGCCGCGCGATACCGTAGCCTTGCAATATATGGCACCCAATCGCAGTTAGCAGGGTTGCTTGCTCGGGTTTTTCCACACCTTCGGCAATGGTCTGCCTGCCATAGATTTTTGACATTTCGCAAATTGTTTTGACCAAGCTTAAATTCTTTTCATCGATCAACATATCCCGTACGAACGATTTGTCTATCTTAACCGTTTCAACATCTAACTGATTAAAAATACTCAATGAACTGTAACCTGTTCCAAAATCGTCGAGGCTGAAGGTCACGCCATAAGGTCGTAACGATTCTATGAAGGTTTGCATGAGGTTAAGATTATTGACGGCGTCGTGCTCTAGTATTTCAATTTCTATTAGTCGGCAGATTGCCGGGTCTGTTTTACTGAGAGTGGCGTTCAGAAACTGGTGAAAGTTTGGGTCCTGCATACTGTAAGTTGTTATGTTAATGCCGACTTTCAAGCCCTGCTCCACCGCACTTCGCAATTCATTTTGCATAAGATTGATAACTTTGTTGACCACCCACTGGTCCACTGCAAAGAGTAAATCTGGCGCTTTCTGGCTATTTAAGAAGCTGTCCGGGTAGATCAATGTATTGGCATCTTGTTGCCAACGAATTAAACATTCAAGACCATATAGGCGTTCGTTTGTTGCATCGTACTGGGGTTGCACGTACAGACGCATTTCCTGATTTTCGATCGCGTTCAATACGGCTGTTCGAGACTCGTTCGCCAGCAGTTTTTGTTTTTCATAAAGCGAGGAATAGAACTTTACTTGCGACAACCCCTCCGTTTTTGCCAAACTCATGGCCAGCATGGCATGTCGAATAAGTTGCTCTGCCGTTCCAATGTCCTCTGGGTAGTATGCGATCCCCACTGAAGCGGTTACGGACAAGTTGTGAGCATCTATGGTCAGTGGCTGACTGATGATGTTCGACAATCTTTTGCAGAAATCTTCAATGTTGAATAATTGAGGTAAGTCCCTTAGAACCAGTATGAATTCGTCGCCACCCACACGGGAAAGGATGTCCTCATCACGAATGTGATCGTGAATGCGCACAGCAAGACGCTTTAGGATGCGGTCACCTTGGTTAACACTGTATTTTTGGTTAATCCGCTCGAACTGGTCAATGTCGATATAAATGACCGCCAGTTTAAGGTGGTGGCTTTTTGCGTACGCAATCGCTTCACCAAGGTTTGCAATAAGCGCTTTCCGTTTTGGCAGCCCAGTCAGAATATCCACCTGGTTTGTAGGCAATGAGACATGTGGGCTTTCTTCGGTTTTTTTCGTCAGTTCGCTGAATATTGCTACATAGTTGGTGATGTTGCCTTTTACATCTTTCAGGGCTTTAACGGTCAGCTGCTCGGAATATACTTCGCCACTTTTCTTGCGATTGACCATGTTGCCAACCCATCTTCCATGCGTTTTCAAATCATGCCAAAAGGCTTTGTAGAAATCAGCGCCCTGATGGCCGGAAGACAAAATAGCCGGGTTGTAGCCAATCACTTCGTCAGCTTGGTACCCGGTTATTGCACTGAAAGAAGGGTTTACAAACAGAATGTTTGCAGAAGAATCGGTCACCAGAATGGCTTCATTGCTTTCTTCAAACACTAGCTTGAATAGCGAGGACTCCCACAATAAGTTGTTACATATGATCAGGTCTGAAAAAGCGATACACGTATAGCCCTCGTTATGACGCTGCAAGTTCAAAACATCGATTCGCATCCTGAAGATATTTTCCAGGCGATCTTCCAAATGCAGAATCTCGGACCAATGAGGTTCCGCCAAGGTACTGTTGAGTACAGGAATATCAGACAATGGGCGTAAATGCTCATCTTTGTCTAAAAAGAACAAGGGCAATGAAGACAGAGGTTGATGGATTAGGTCTTGGTGCCGGCTATGACAAAGGCGGAGTAGGTTATCACTAACAAACTGAATGTTGTTTGAACTATCCAAAACCAAATGGAGCAGGATGTTTTCCTGCTCCAAAAGTTTAGGTGCGAGTAAAGATAAATCCTCTTGTTGTCGAGCCATGTTCAACACCAAAGTAAAACGTCAGTTTCACTTTAGTCGCCGCCCTTTTTTTGGTCAAATTGACATGGTTCACCCATATAGAGCTGAATCATTCGCGCGCAGACAAGTATAGGCGGCACGGGAAATCGGTTGCATGGCTTCAACCTTTGGCTGGTTGTCTCGCCTCTCTAATTCAAATGTTCCAGGGCATAACGTGCCGGTTAAAAAGAACGTGAGCGGCGTTTGCCCGCCCACAGTTGAAAGGTTATCCACGCTAGGCTATTGCGCGAGTCCCCAGGCTTTGTGACGATCTCCGTAATGAATGCAACTGGTCTGTACCCAAAGCAAGTACATAAGAATCAGCGCAATGCCTGTGTACTGAGCATCCCAAAACCCCGCGACCGTGAAAACAACCGCCAACGCCAGCAGACTATATTTCAGCGTAACCTGCATTTGTCGCGAGTCTACACCCCATGCCCAGGTTCTGAACCACCATGGCTGTGTTTTCCAATGTTCCGATTTTTTGTCTATCACCCGTATATCCTCCGTTAGCGTCGTGATATCGACTTCGAATACAGAGGCGAGTGATTTCAGCGTTTCCAGACTTGCGCCCTGGCCACTTTCTACACGTTGAATGGTGCGCACACTCAGTCCGCTGAACCGTGCAACCTGTTCTTGTGACCAATTTCGTTCCGCTCGTAACTTTTTCACTATCATCATGGGTCCTCGCATCTCTGTGCTGCCACATTGTCATTTTTTTTATGTTGGCGGTGACGAAAACGACCCGACAGTAGCCCGACAGCCACCGCGTAAACTCCGTCAGGCGGCCTTAAAGCACCGTTCGACAGGTGAAGATGTTCAACGCAGCTATTTATCGCAACACGGCGTAAAACGCTCGATTATTGCGGGCAATTTTAATCAGTAATTCACCCTTGGCCTGTGCCAACACCCGCTGTAGTTGCTCCAGGTCTTTCACACTCACCTGATTCACCGCCAGAACAATATCACCCGGGCGCAGTCCAGCATAGGCAGCACGGGAATTCGGTTGCATGGCATCTATTTGTAGCCGGTTGTCGCGATTCATGGCGAAGGTGACGCCCTTTAGTAATGGATGCAGTTGGTCGTCCAACCGCAACAATTGGTTCGGGTCTTCAACCAAAATTTTTACCGCACGTTCGTTGCCATTGCGGACCACGGTTAAGGTCATGCCCTTGCCAATTTCATACGTGGCAAACAGGCTCCGTAATTGATTGGCGGATATTACCGGCTGACCGTCGATCTTCAGAATAATGTCTCCGGCTTGCAACCCCACCTGTTCGGCATTGGAACCCTGAATAACATCGGCAATCAACACCCCAATTTGCCCGGGCGGCAATGCAAACGCTTCACGTAACATGGGAGTCAAGTCCTGCACGCTGATACCAATTTGGCCGCGTTTCACTTCACCGTAACGTAAAATCTGGTTCAACGAGGCTTTGGCCATGTTGATGGGGATCGCGAAACCAATGCCGACGTTACCACCGGACGGTGCCAAAATCGCGGTGTTAATACCCACAAGTTCACCGTTTAAATTGACCAATGCGCCACCGGAGTTACCGGGGTTGATCGACGCATCGGTCTGAATGAAGTTTTCAAACCCTTCGATACCCAAACCGCTGCGACCGAGCGCGCTGACAATACCGGTGGTTACCGTTTGCCCTAATCCAAATGGGTTCCCGATCGCCACCACAAAATCGCCCACCTGCACATCATTGGAGTCAGCTAACGGAACCGCCTGCAAGGGCCGGGCCTGAATCTGCAGTACGGCAATATCCAGGTCTGGATCGGCGCCGAGTACCGTGGCCTGAGCACTGCGCCCGTCAATCAAACTAACCTGCACTTCATCGGCGCCATTGATGACGTGAAAGTTCGTCAGCACGATGCCCTGTTGGGCGTCCACAATAACGCCAGAACCGGCACTGCGCTGCTGCTTTTGCGGCGAGCGTGATGAGGCATCGGGCAGGTCAAAAAAGTATCGGAAAAACGGATCGTTCAACAGCGGGTTATTGGCGTACTGGGTCGTTGAATAGGTGGCAATGTTAACCACGGCCGGGTTCACGTCGCGCAACATCGGCGCCAGTGATGGCAATGGTTTGCCCTGGCTGTCGGTCATGGGTAAGGCAGCTGTTACACCACCAGATAGCACCAGTAACAGAAAACCGGTTATGAATCGTCGGTGCAACATGGTTATTGTCCTTTCAATTTTATGTTGTAGAAAGGCTGGCCCGAACGGGCCAGCCTGAGTGGTTAATGCGCGTTAATCTCAATTCGTTTTGCGTCGGATGCCGGTAACGCAACCCGGGGGATCGTCAACCGCAATACACCGTCTTTCAGTTCGGCGCTGATGTCATCGGCTGCCGCATCGTCCGGCAAGTTGAGTGTGCGCTGGAATGAACCATAACGCCGTTCACTGCGATAGTAGTGCTGCTCTTGTTGCGTTTGCTGCTCTTCTTTTTCACCGCGAATGGTCAATGCACCATGGCTGACTTCAATGTGCAGATCCTGTTCCTGCAAACCCGGTACATCCAGCGTGACGTGGTACTGCTTATCGTCGCCACTCACATCCAACGGCGCGTTTAAGCCCGCCATGTTACTGCCTTCGGCATACGGTCCACTGCTGAAGCCGGTACGCAAACCGGGCATACCAAATGACCGGAACGCGTCGTCAAACAGAGCGTCCATTGCGCGGTGCAGTTGCGTGAACGGGTCGCGTCCACCATCAAACCAAGGCGCGACACTCTGCGCACGGGTCACAGGAATTTGCGCGCCCTGTTCGTTGCTTTGTTCATGCTTGAACCAGTTCCAGGGGTTCAGTTTTTTCGGTAAAGATTGCGTTGTCAGTTTCATCGTTTTTTTACCTCCCAACCGCGGCCGGTGAACCTGAATATCAGCGTTCACCGGCCGCACTTTTCCCGTTGATTAAGCCGCCGCAGAATCTTCGGCGGAATCGGCTTTACCGTGTTCCAACACCTTGGCGCCAGAGCCAATGGTGATTTTCTTCGGCTTCATCGCCTCGGGAATTTCTTTCACCAAACCAATGGTTAATAAACCGTTGTGCATTTCTGCGCCGGTGACTTCGACAAAATCGGCGAGATTGAACTTGCGTTCAAACGCGCGATTGGCGATACCGTGATGCAGATATTTTCGGTCTTCACCGTCGGTCTTTTTACCGCTGATGGTGAGCACACCTTTCTCAACCCGAATGTCCAGTTCGGACTCTTCAAAGCCGGCAACCGCAAGCGTTATGGCGTAACGGTTATCGTCGAGCGACTCAATGTTATAAGGTGGGTAGGTGTGCGCACTGGTATCAACGGCAAATGCGTTGTCCAGCATCGCTGCCAGGCGATCAAAGCCAATGGTGTTTCGGTATAAGGGAGTCAGATCAATTGTGTTCATCATACATTCTCCTGTTGAAGCAACATAAAATAAAACAACTGTGGCCGGGAAAATGTGCGCATTGCACCAGCACTCTATAAAGGGGTCAGACGTACCGCCTCGGCAGGAAAATATTTAGGGCTGTGTAGGAGGCTTTTCAAGCGTGTTTTTTGTAAAATTTTTTTATAAAAAACACATGCACAATGTCAATAACTGGCATAAGAGCCCGCACAGGCGACACAGGGTAGCCAAAAAGCGCGGCTGAAACGGCTCGCTTGGTACGCTCGCGCACAGACACCACCTGCAAACCTCGCCAGACTAGGGCTGTTTAGCTGAACTGTGTTTGCTTTCTAATGTCCTATTCCCACGTTGTTCTGATTGTTAGCCAGCAATATTAAATCTATTGAAAGGACAACCATTATGAATCTTCAACCCATCGCTGCCGGGTTAATTACGCTTTTCGCGATTACCGGCTGTGCGCAAAAAGCGACACTGAGTGATCAGGCCGCACTGCAAACCTACCCAACCGTTGCCAACCTTAAAACGGAATTACTGGCGGCGGATTTGACGAATGTTGAAATGTTATCGCCTAAACACTACGACATGGCTAATACACGCTATGAAAAATCGTTAACGTTGGCTAAGACGAATGACATTGCCAGCGATCAGATAGCCAGAGAAGGCATGAAGGATATTAAGCAGGCTAATGTAAACGCCAACACAGCCAGAGATGTGTTCGAAGACGTTCTGGAAGCCAGAGATAACGCAATCGAGGCAGGTGCGAAGCACTATTCCAGCGAAAAATTCACCTCGGCAGAAAAAGCGTTACTGACATTAACCACCTTGCTGGAAAACGGTGAAACCGATAAAGCCAAGGCCGGTCGGTCTCGGGTTGTAGCTCTGTACTCGGCGCTGGAACTGTCGGCCTTGAAAGGCGATTCGCTGGACAAAGCCAAGGCGGCAATTCTGTCGGCACAAAAAAATGATGTTGGCGACTACGCTCCCAAAACCATGCTCTTGGCTCAAGAAGAACTGGCTATTGCGTCCAACACGTTAGATGCCGATCGAAACAGCACCGAAAAAGCCGATCAACACGCGAAGGTCGCGTTATATCATGTGCAACGGGCAACTGAAATTACTGAAGTGATTAAACGTTTTGATACTTCTGATTTCACGTCGGAAGACATCGTTTTATGGTATCAGGGGGAACTTAGCGATGCGGTGAAACCCGTTTACCCAGACCTGCCCTTTGATCTTGAAAACAAAGTTGTGATTAAAAGCATCAACCAAAAAGTCGCTATGTTGGCAACCAATTACACAGCGATGGAAAAGAACAAAAATGCGGTCATCGCCAACTTAACCAAAGAGAATGACGCACTGTTGATGTCGACCAACGAGTCCACTGCCAGCATCGTCAAGGAGAAGAATCGGGAGATTGCCTCGTTAACCGCGAAGAATGCAGCCTTAGTCAGTGCATCTAGCGCCAGTGCCGTTAAAGACAAAGAAGTTGCTGCTAAATTTGTTAAAGTCCAATCGCTGTTTACCGACAATGAAGCAGATGTCTATCGAAAAGCGGACGACATTCTCATCAACGCCCACGGTTTTCAGTTTGTCTCCGGCCGAAGTGAAATCGAATCTGAAAACTTTGCGATGATGGATAAAATTATTTCCGCCATCCGCGAATTTCCGAATTCGACGATTGTTGTTTCGGGTCATACCGATAGCCAGGGCGATGGCAACAGCAACAAAAAACTGTCTCAGGATCGTGCCGATAAGGTCGCCAAATTCTTATTGGATGTGGGTGGCATTACCTCGAACCGGATTACAGCCGTGGGTTATGGCGAGGAAAAACCCGTGTCGTCAAACGGCACCAGTGCAGGTCGGTCTTCCAACCGACGGGTAGAAATTTTCATCAACAATAACGCGGCTTTGTAACGCGTCGCAACGCACATTAATCCGTCTACAGAACGTCCCGAGCCCAAGGTTCGTGGACGTTTTTTCTCGTATCAGCCTGACCAAAACGCCCGCGTCACGAATACAGGGATTAGGTGACACAAAAAAGGGGTCCAAAGGACCCCGAAAAAACACAACTCAACAACGATGAAGGTTTGCGTTACTCCAGAAAAAACTTAGCCTGCATGGTGCTGCAACAATGCCCGAACTTCGGCGGCCGTGCCTTTGCTCAATGCTGTTCGGGCAAGGAGCTTACAGTCTTCCATGTGCAGGTGACGCACTTTGTCTTTGATCAGTGCCAATGCCGGAATACCGGTCGATAACTCTGTCACACCGAGACCGATCAACACCGGTACGGCCATTGGGTCACTGGCGATGCTGCCACAGATACCCGTCCATTTACCATGTTTCTGACTGGCTTGCGCGGTCAGCTTAATCAGCGCTAATACCGCCGGGTGCAAAGCATCAACCTGAGCAGCCAGTTTAGGATGACCACGGTCCATGGCCAGGGTGTACTGGGTTAAATCATTGGTGCCGATGGAAAAGAAATCCACTTCGGTGGCGAACTGTTCAGCCATCAGCGCGGCAGAAGGTACTTCCACCATAATGCCGATCTCCAGATCCTCAACACCGGCTCGCTGCTGTTCTTCAAGTACCAGCGCTTTCGCCGCGCGGAATTCATCGAGGCTGGCGATCATCGGGAACATGATGCGCGGTTTGCCCGCTCCCGCCGCCTGCAGGATGGCGCGAATCTGTTTGCGCAGCATGTGAGGTCGGTTCAACCCGATGCGAATACCACGTTCACCCAAAAAGGGGTTTTCTTCAGCGGGCATGGGCAAGTACGCTAAGGGTTTATCACCACCGACATCCAGGGTACGGATAATACAACCGCGTTGTGCGCCAATACCGTTCAACAAACCGCGATACACGTCTGTCTGTTCTGCGAGCGACGGTTCTGACACCCGATCCATGTATAAAAATTCGGAACGCACCAGACCTATGCCATCGGCCCCGGCCTTGGCCGCGTTGATGGCATCGGTCACGCTGCCGACGTTCGCGGCCACTTCGATGCGGACGCCATCTTCTGTTATTGCCGCTTCGTGTGCCTGGGCCTGCGCAATGTGCAATTGTCGCGCTAAGGTGTCTTGTAGCGTTTTGAAATCCGCCACCTGAGCATCGCTCGGTGCAAGCTGCACGGTGCCTTTGAGCGCGTTCAGAATCACCCGGGTTCCGGCGGCCTGTTGTGTAATCTGCGACGGGACGTTCACCACATAGGGCAAACCCAGTGACCCGGCCAGAATCGCCGCGTGGGAGGTGGAGCCGCCCTCGATGGTAATCAGGCCAACAATGCTTTCGCGATCCAGACTGACGATTTCCGAAGGTGTAATGTCGTCCATCACCAAAATGGTTTGCGCGTCAGCCGATACATTCTGTTCATCTACGCCCAATAAAAGACTCATGACCCGGTAGCCAACATCGGCAATATCGGTGGCGCGGGCTTTCAGCAATGGGTCGTCAAGTTCGGCCAGTTTTTTGGCCTCGGTTGTGTATGCCAGATGCCAGGCAGCCATAGCGCTGAGGCCGTCTTTAATGCCTGTCTGTGCGACGCTGATCAACGCCGGGTCATCCAACAGCTCAATGTGTGCGCTGAATACATCGGCCTGCGTCGTCAATTGGTTCTTTTGTAACTGTTCAATCAGTTGTTGCAGCCCTTGGGTTGCCTGCGACAAGGCATACGTTAATTGCTGCTGTTCTTCGGCACTGTCGACTCCGTCGGTGGGATAACTGGGCAACTGTTTGCTGCGAACTTGTAGAAACCCCACGGCCATACCCTGCGCCGCTTTCACCCCTTGCAGTACATCGGCACTCAAGGTGCCCTGTTGCAGTAACGGCGCTTCTACCGGAAATTCTTCGTCAACTTCCTGGCCAGCCGACGCTGGGCTGACATCTTCACCCAGACCCTTTTCAACGGCTTCGACTATGGCGTTCATCGCCAGCTGTGCATCTTGGCCCGTTACCGTCACCTGCAAGGCCGTGTTTAATTTGGTTTGTAATCCCATGATGCCGGTCACACTGGTGGCCAGACATTCACGTTGATTTAATTCGTTACGCAAGGTGACCTGCACGGGAAATTTTTTAACCACGCCGACCAACTGCGCCGCTGGACGCGCGTGCAATCCCTGTGGGTTTTTAATCACTACGTTGGCGGTAACGGTGTCAGCACCGGTCCACTCAACGTCGTCTGCTGGCTCAGCATTGTCTGCCAGCGCGAATTCAAATAACCGATCCTGTTGCGCGATAATCTGCCGGGGATAGGTTTGTGTTTTTATCGCTTCACCGGTCGTGATTAACACCACGGTTTGCGCACTGAGGCCCTGAGCCTCAATCTGTTGCTTGTTGAACTGAATTAAAGGTTGGCCCTGAGTCACCGTTTGACCCAACGCGACTTTAGGCTCAAAGCCCTGACCTTTAAGTGTCACCGTATCAATACCGATGTGTATCAGCACTTCCACACCATCGGGCTGTTTTATGGCGATGGCGTGATGCGCATCATGCAGCTGACTGACGGTACCACTGCACGGTGCCAGCAACAGTTCACTACTGGGTTCGATCATGACACCGTCACCGACCATGCGCTGGGCAAAAACCGGATCGGCTGAGCGTTCTATCGATTGCAACGTACCGTCCAATGGCGCAGTCAGGGCTGTGTTTCGAGCGTTCATGGTTTACCTGCTTTGTTTGGGCCGGTTATACATGTTGTTCGGCCAATATTGCTGTGAAAAGACCTGCCGATGGATGGGCTGTAGCGCCTGGCGGCCAGAGCACACTACTCTGGCCACACAATTTCAAAGGGATCAACAGGTCCCGTTCAACTTAAACCGCTGGGCTGAGCGACTTCATTTCATCGGCAATGATCTCAGCCTCAGGGCCAATCACCACCTGAATGTTATTGCTGCCAATGCGTACAACGGCGGCAGCACCCAAGGCTTTGATACCCGCTTCATCGATCACGCTGGTGTCTTTTAAGGTTAAGCGCAGACGCGTGATGCAGGCATCGATCTTGGTCATGTTATCAAACCCGCCTAACAGGCTGGCGTAGTTCAGTGCCAGGTCAGATTTGGTCGACGCTGCCGTTTTCGCAGCGGCAGGCTGCACATCAACCGGCGCAGCATCGCCAGCTACGGCAACCGCGGGTGTCACATCTTCACGGCCTGGCGTTTTCAAGTTCATCACCCGAATCAGGGTGTAGAAAATGCCAAAGTAAACGGCAAAGTAAACCAGACCCAGGACAACCAAAGTCACCGGATTTGTGGCCAGGCCCCAGTTCAGAACCATGTCGAACAGACCCGCAGAGAAGCCAAAGCCAGCCAACGTACCCAGCGCATTCGCCAGCACCAGTGCCAAGCCGGTCAGAATAGCGTGTACCACGTAAAGCACCGGCGCCATGAACATGAACATGAACTCAAGTGGCTCAGTGATACCGGTTAAAAACGAGGTCAGTGCAACCGAGAACAATACACCACCGATCTGGTTGCGGTTTTCAGGTTTGGCGGTTAAGTACATCGCCAACGCCGCACCAGGCAAACCAAACATCATGACCGGGAAGAAACCACTCATGAACACCCCGGCAGATGGGTCACCGGCAAAGAATCGGTTCAGGTCACCGGTAAAAACTTCGCCAGCGACATTGGTGAAATCACCCAAGCCAAACCAGAAATACGAATTCAATACGTGATGCAGACCAAAAGGAATCAACGCGCGGTTCAGGGTTCCGTAGAGGAAGTGACCCACCGAGCCGGATTCAGCGATACCGTGGCCAAAAGCGTCGATACCGCTTTGAATGAATGGCCAGACATAACCGGCGACGAAAGCAACCACCAGAATAATCAGGCCGGTCATAATCGGCACCAGGCGCTTGCCGCTGAAGAAGCCAAGGTAACGTGGCAACTGCGTCGCGTGGAAGCGGTTGTAACTGTGCCCAGCCACGATACCGGCAATGATGCCACCAAAGAAGGACATGTTAATGTCTGGGTTGATGGTGCCGGCTGCCGCCGTCAGAATAAAGTAACCCACCGCACCTGCCAGGGCTGCAGCGCCGGCGTTGTCCTTCGACAGGCCAACGGCAATACCCATCGCAAATAACAGCGGCAGGTTGCCGAAAATCGCGCCACCGGCTTCGGCCATGAATGGAATGCCTAACAGATCGCCCTGACCCAGACGCAGTAACAATGCCGCAACTGGCAGTACTGCAATGGGCAGCATTAACGCTTTACCCAATTTTTGGAGATATCCGAGGATGTTCATAAGTTTGCCTCATTTTTCTGTTTTTGTTTGTTGTTGTATTAATTCACGCTATGAATTATTGGCTAACACTAGCGCTGAAATGATCGTATTTCAACCAGAAAATGCAATATTTATTAGATTTTTTAAGCTATATTTTTTACGCTATGAAATATATGAACATTGTGCGTTTCTAAGTGCTTGATTTATGGTAAAAATGACCAATGACTGAAAAGCCGACGTATTTCCGACAACAGAAGGTGCCATGGACAAAAATCCGGTCGCAAATCTCGACTCCGTAAAACAGTTCAATCTGGCGCGGCTGTTTAAAATCATTGTCGAGTATGGCCTCATATCCCGGACTCAGTTGGTTGACGTATCCAACATGGCCGCAGGCAGTGTCACCAAGTTGTCTCGTTTGCTGATCGACCAGGGCCTGGTGCATGAAGTGGCGCACATGGCATCGGAGCGCGGTCGCAAAGCCGTGCTGTTGGCCCCCAAATCTGACGATATCCAGATTCTCGCCGCACGGGCTGACCGGCAATATCTCTACGTAGGTCTGTGCGACCTGTCCGGAAACCTGCTGCATCGCATTTCGGTGCCGCTAAACGCGCGCAGCGAGGCAGACTTTGTTGCGCAGATCACCCAAACCCTGACTCAATTTTTAACCGACCACGTAGATCAGATTCGCCACATTATCGGGGTTGGTGTCACCATGCCGGGGCTGGTCGATGCGGAAAACGGCGTTGTTAATTTCATGCCACACGTGCCAGTTAACCAATTGCCGTTACGCCAGCTGTTGCAGGACGCTCTGGGTTTACCCTGTTATTTGAACAGTTTCAGTTCTGCCATGGCGCTGGCGGAGAAACAGATTGGGGCTTCGTTTCACGCGAAAAACAGCCTGTTTGTCGAAATTCACAACGGCGTCGGCAGCGGTTTGATCATCAACGATGAGTTGCACAGTGGTGCCGGTGTCGGCGAGATTGGCCACATTCAGGTCGATCCACTCGGTAAGCATTGCGTGTGTGGCAACTTTGGCTGCCTGGAAACGGTGGTGTCTGACGGCGCCATAACCCTGAACTATGCGTACCGCGCAGGTGAAACAGGCAACACAACGCTCACGATCAAAGATGTGGTGTCGCGCGCCATTGCGCTGGAGCCCACCGCCATTGCCGTGCTCAAAGATGCGGCGGCGCACCTGGGGTCGGCCATTGCCATGGTGGTGAACGTACTGCGCCCGGACAGCATCATTCTGGCGGGCGAGATCACTCAGGCTTGGGCCATCATTGAACCGGTTATCCAACAGCAACTTAAAACCAAGAGCTTGCAGATACAGGGTTTAAACAACGTTGCCGTAGTACGGTCAGACCTTTACGACAGCCCTTGGTACAGCGGTTACGCTCTGGTACGCCAGGCTTTGCTCAGCGGTGAACTGCTGCCCAACCTGTTGGTACCGGATCAGACTGAAACCAATTGATCCCAAATCACCTGCTGTTCCAGCTCTTGGGAGTAACGCAGAAACACATTGGCGATGGGCGATAAGGCCTTCTCGTTCGGCCAGACAAAAGACCACTGACTGGGAATCGGGAAACCGTCCACCGGCAATTTAACCACCCCTTCATCACCCCCGAAACTCAAGGCGTGAGCCGACAAAATAGTGAACCCAAGATTGGCCACCACGCAGTGCTTAATGGCTTCATTGCTTTCGATGGTCATGCGAACCTGCAGGTCGATACCTCGTTCGTGCAGGAAGCGTTCAATGGCATGTCGGGTGCCACTGCCGGGCTCCCGCGCCAGAAACGCGTGTTGACTGAGGTCGGCGAGCGACACCTTCGTCTGTTTTGCCAGCGGATGGGAAGGCGCTGCAATGGCGATTAGCGGGTTGGGCAGAAATGCAGTTGCGCTGATATGCGGCAGATCCGGCACATGACTGAACACATAAAAATCATCTTCAGCCATGGCCAACCGTTCGATCACCTGCTCCCGGTTACCGACCTTTAACTGAACGTCGATGCCCGGATAGCGTTGACAAAAAGGCCCTAGCAAATGAGGAATGAAGTACTTCGCAGAGGTGACTACTGCCAAGCGCAACGTCCCTTTGGTTAAACCGTGCAACTGATCCAGGTTTTCGCGCAGCGTTTCCATTTCTTGCAAAACAGCACGTGCCGACTGTACAAAAACTTCACCGGCCTCGGTAAAAACCAGTTTCTTACCGACTTGGTCGTAAAGCCGGATATCGTTCTGCTCACTCAATTTTTTCAACTGCATCGACAAAGTCGGCTGTGTCAGGTTTAGTGTTTCGGCGGCTTTACTGATCGACCCACACTGATAGACCGCCAACAGTATTTCGAACTGTCGCAACGTGCCCAACCGGTTTACGCTCATCACTCACTCCATTGTAAAAAGCTTATAGAAACTATAAGAAACATCTAGTTTTCTTGATACGTATCTTGCCACAAACTGGTTTACATCACAGACCTACGGAGGAATCGTGATGAAATCATTTCATGCCCTGCTACCGATGAATGCCCAATCTGCTCTGGATTCACGCTACGCCGACGCGCTGGCGCATCTCAATGAACGTCACGCAACTGTCCACCTGATCATGCATCACACACCCACGGCCCGCCTAAACGGCCAAAACAATAGTCTTCGGAATTACCAGGAACAAACCGAACGCATGGGGCAGTATCTGAAATACGAAACCATGGATCGGCAGGTGATGAAGATACAGGCCGAGTATCCCAACCTGATGTTTGCCTACCACGTCACCAGCTTCCCATTACAGCAATTCCTGACGCGGCTGCAGGACGACGCTGAAGTGCAGTTGATCATTATTGACGAACCGGTGCTGGATAACTTTGATGGTCCGGAAGGCCATCCCCTGGCGTTTGTGCAATCGTTACAGGACATACCGGTATGGCGCATTGAAGACTGCGACGATGATGCGGCCACCACAGACCACCCCTATCTGAGACAACGCAGTCAGTCGTCACTGTCGCTGTCTAACTGATGACAAAATGGCACTAAACCGCCCCGGCACGCGGGCGGTTTAGCATCGGCAACGTTAAACCAAGTCGATCCTTCGCGCGCCCCTGTTGGGTAGTGCCATTCCTTTGTACACTGCAGGGCTTTAATAACAACAAGCATCGCCATGCAACTGCACACGCTTAAAGGCTACATTCAAAATATTTATCTGGTGGAGTACCCACACGGACTGTTGCTGCTGGACGGCTGTTGCCGCTGCGACATTCCCACCATTACTCGGTTTATTCGCGAAACCTTGCAGCGACCATTAACGGACTTAAAGCTTGTGGTGGTAACACACATGCACCCGGACCACGCAGGCGCGGCACACGCCCTGCGCAAACTCAGCGGTTGCCAAGTGGCCACCGGCGTGGCGGACAAACCCTGGTACGCGGGTCCGAGCGGACGACTGATGCACCTGACGGATGTGTTGCTGAGCTGGTACGTTGCCCACCGTACCGGCAAACCCATTAAGAACATGTGGTATGCGCCGGTACTGCGACCAGACTGTGTACTGGCCGATCAGCAAACGCTGCCTGGCTTTCCCGAATGGCGCGTCTACGAAACCCATGGCCACACCGACCGGGATATTTCCCTGCTGCATGAGCCGACACACCGCATCTACGTGGCCGACCTGATTGTGAAAGTGCGCGATAAGTTCATCACGCCGTTTCCGCTGTTTCACCCTAACCGGTATCGCGAATCCGTTGCGCGGGTGACCGCACTGGCACCACATTATGTGCTGTTAGCACACGGGGGCGAGCTGCAAACCACGCCCGACCACCCTTGTTTTTCAGTACATACGCCCGCATTGCCCAGAACGCACTGGCGAGCGGTGAAGTATCGCTTCCGGCAAATGCTGCAGCGAAGTTAGCTATTCCCATAACACAACGTTCGCAACCACTCAGGTGCTACCCAAAGTGACCTCATTGCTACTTTGATGACAGTGCTGGGGTTTCAGGTGGCCATGCGTATTCTTACTTGTGCAATGCAGGTCATTGCTGCCAAGGAGAACGCACATGAACAATTCCATCGACGCCGCCCTGCTGTTTGCCGCTAAAAACGAAGGTTATCGAGCCATGCTGGGTATCATTACCGAGGGCAACATTGCCGAGGGCATCCTTAGCTGGGCGGCATTGAACACGCAAACCGGTGACTGTGTGGTGCCAGATATGGACGCGTATTTTTCCCAACACCCTACCGCACGCTGGCAGACATTGAACCCCAGGCAACTTCGCGAATATTTGGCACGGCACGACGAAACCGCTTTTTTGTATTCTCAGCACAAACGCGCCTGATCAGATTTCTGCTAAATATTTGCACAGAACTAAAACTAAGATCGGCTTAGATTTCGTCTTGACTTACAACACATCTGAGCCGTTTCGATCGCGTTTTAATGTCTCCTGAGTCGGACGCATCTCCAAAGGCATCCTTCACAATGAGAATCATTTAAAGACATGTTCACCAATAGCGACACTGTGAAATTATCGTGCGGAAGAAGGATAAAATTGAGACGGAAAAAGGCAGCTTTGATTCTTTCTGCTTACCTTACTCTAATCAAATTAAGCGTCGAGCATGAGCAAACCGCTATAAAAAATTCACAACAACGATCCGCTATGGATCTGAATGACACGCCAGCACAATTACTCCTGTGATCCTGTTCAAAACATTGCAAAAAAATGAAAAGTCAACCGCAAAACCCATAAATAAGAACCCAGTCACACAACGCCTTTTTAAGCGCGCTATTCCATTCGATATCGGGAACTTTCGAGCTTTTTTTCCTCGAATTCTGGATCATTAATTCACAAAAAAAAGATTCAAACTGGTCAAATAGAAAAACACGAAACCGACTTCACAAAACCAGTGTTCAACAGTTCTCTTTTTACAATTACGAAGTATGAGACCATCGTGTCCGCTCAGCGTCTTGCTGTCATGAGCCTGGAAAGCGTCGCACTACCCTGCGATAAAATGGAAATTGAGCGCTCATTTTCACAAAAAAATAGAGCTCAGAAAAAAATAATGGAACGATCATGACCCCTAATAAAAAAATTATCACCAGCGCCGTTTTTGCTTCACTGGTGCTATCCGGTTGTAATGTCAGTAGCTTTGATTCAGCTACCGATGCAGAAAAAAATGAAGGAGTACAAGCAGAACAACCTATTGTTAACGTCCCAAAAAACGCAGAAAACCGATATGTCGTTGTCTATAACAACGCGGCAAAAGACAGAAACTCAGTGCTGCGGGATAACGGCGAGTTTTCAACTCGAAGAGCTGAACGAACGCTGTCCACGTTCAATGTCAACGTCAATAACATTATCGAACATCTACCGAGCAACAACGCTACCGTCGTCACGTTGAATGACGAACAGTTGGCTGAGCTGCAAGCGATGACAAACATCGCGACCTCGCCAATTGCCATGGTCGAACCCGACGTTAAGCGCAAACTCATTGAACCGTTCCTCGATAACAGTCCGCTGCTTGCCGCAGAGTCATCACCTTATGGTATTGCCCTGGTCCAAGCTGACAAGGTGTCCGACCAATATGCGGGAAACCAAACACTTTGTATTATTGACAGTGGCTATGACATTGCCCATGACGACCTGCAAAAAGTCGGTGTAACCGGCGGCAATACCGCCTCTTCAGCCGGTCAATGGAACGTAGACAAAAACAGCCACGGTACACATGTTGCCGGTACGATTGCAGCCTTAGGAGGCAATGGTATTGGCGTTCGTGGTGTTCATCAATCCGGTAACTTGAACTTGCACATTGTGAAGGTCTTCACCGCCGATGGCTGGGCATGGGGTTCCGATCTGGTTAAGGCCATCGCGCAATGTCGAGACAATGGTGCCAAAGTTGTCAGCATGAGCTTAGGCGGCGGTGGTGCGTCTAACTACGAACGTAATGCGATGAATGATTTCTACGCGAACGGAATGTTGCTCATTGCAGCGGCCGGTAACGATGGCAACAGCAGCTTCTCCTATCCTGCTTCGTATGATGCGGTCATGTCTGTCGCCGCGGTAGACCGCAACCGAAACCGAGCCAGTTTCTCGCAATACAATGCACAGGTCGAAATATCCGGCCCGGGTGTCGCGGTAAAATCCACGGTTCCAAATAACGGTTATGCCTCTTACAACGGCACCTCCATGGCGACCCCACATGTTTCCGCGGTTGCGTCACTGGTTTGGAGCTACGCTCCGAACTGTTCAGCGGCAGAATTGCGTGATGCGATGATCAACTCCGCACAAGACTTGGGTAGCGCAGGACGAGATCAATCGTATGGTTACGGTTTAGTACAGGCATTGGCCATGAAAACGAATCTGGAATCCCGCAGCTGTGCTTCTGGCGATACCGGACCGACCGATCCGACCGATCCAACTGACCCAAGTATCGTGGATCTCAGCAATGGTGTCGCCGTCAGTCAGCTCAGTGGACAAGAGTCAGCAACATTGCCGACCATCGCTTATCGTCTCAATGTACCGACCAACGCAACGGATCTGGTCATTTCAATTTCCGGTGGTTCAGGCGACGCTGACTTATATGTTCGTCATGGCGTGGAACCTGAAATGAAAGCCTACACCTGCCGTCCTTACAATTGGGGCAACAATGAGACATGCACGATCTCGAAACCAGACTCTGGTGACTGGTACATCATGCTGCATGCCTACAGTAATTTTGCCGGCGTATCCCTGAAGGCTTCCTACCAAGAGCCCGTGAGCCAAACCGAACGAATTCTGTTTGAAGGTTTGCAAGCGAAAAAGGGCGATATGCTGCTCGATCAAGATGGCAAGGCCTTTGTGGTCACTGTTGACGATACCATGAAGAAAGTTACTTTCACCATTTCAGGTGGCAGTGGTGACGCGGACCTGTATTTACGTCAGGGTGCAGCACCAACTCGTCGTGTTGCAGACTGCAAACCCTTTGTCGATGGCAATGAAGAGGTTTGTACCCTGGAAGGCACTGACTTAGTACTTGGTGATTGGTACGTCGGCGTTCAAGCGTTCGAAGACTTTTCGGATGTGGATTTATTTATTGATTTAGAAAAAAAGTAAGTCAGTAAACGCTTGATTTGATTCAAAGCCCTCAACGTTAGAGGGCTTTTTTTATTTTATACGAAATGCACGGTAATGCTCAGTCGTCGATCTGAAGGACCCGGAGGGCGGCCTGACATGGCAAATTTCTGCACCCGCTGAGGTAGATAGCAATTATTCAGAGCTGGCCTAAAACCGATAACTCACTGACGCTATCAATCGGTCGCGATCATCCGCACCATTCAGGAAACTGAAATCGCCATCAACATAATCGATGTAACGCAGAGTCGTCGACAGTTGATCGTTCACATCGTATTCCACCGTAACACCCTGCAAACGCCCACCACTGGCATCAATATCAAAACCTATCACCTGACCAGTCAGGGTTAAGCTATCACGCAGAAAACTTTTGGAGTACATAACAGCCCATTGCACTGACTTTTCATCGGTTTGCAGAAAGTTCTTTGTGTCGTAATCCAAGATGGACGTCGTCTGCACCTCAGCTACCAAACGCCCCAGAACGCTATGATTGAAATCAAAGCCGACGGTACCCGCAGCGCGCTCAAAGCTGACTAGTTCGCCGGGCAGCATACCGTCCAACGCCTGAGCTTGCAGACCATCAACGAACGCCGCTTCGGCTTTCCACAGTACCGAACCCATGACGTAACTGCCCGCGACACCCACGGTCGTAGTACGAGGATAATGCAATGCCACGGGGGCAGGTCCCATACCAGTCATCCCTAACTCCACTACCGGTGCATGTTCCAGCTGAGAAATCACATTCAACTGCCAGTCAAGCGGACCGACAACGCCAGACAGCGACGTAAAACCACCGGCGTTTTCAAACGCCAATCCTTCCTGCGTCAATTCAAGGTTAACGGCATCCAGTAACATCTGTATACCGGTGTCAAAATCACTGCCTTGTGTCGGCAACTGGTTCAACTGGTGTCTATGCACCACACCGGCTTTTACCCGCACCGGACCCACCGCACCTGAGACCAGTGAGGTCCACGCCGGTAGCACGGCATCATCGATATCCTGCAAACCGGGTACCGATAAATTCTGGGCGTTTAATACGTTCGACACTGACAAAGCATCGGCCAAGCCCAGGGTGACGGTTTGCACCCCGGTGCTGACTTGCCAATTATTTATCCGATACTGTGCCACCAATTCTTTAAGCTCCGCTTGAACCTGACGGGCGTCGATGTCTGCTTCGGACCAATCGTCATCGCCACGCAACCAGAAAATGCCATCCACGCTCAACAGCGCTTCGCCACTCAGAGACAGCTGTTCATTGGGCTGAAAGCTGAATGACGGGCGGTAACTGAGCTGTCCACTGGTAACCCCGGAATACAAATCCTCCACGGCATTACTTTTATCACTGTTCACGTTAATCACCGTTTGCGCGCCAACCTCATGCGACAGACTGAACAAGCTGGGTTCTGCCGCGCTGGTTTCGACGTCGATATCGGCGAAGGCATCGTCACTGAACATGTCATCAAAATCGTCGGCTGCGCCTATCGCACTGACCACGGAACAAAACACAGAAAACACAAATTTGTTCATCGTTTTTACCTTTTTCTTCCGGTCTTTTACTCGAAAGCCTCGTTGCCAAAGCGATGCCATAGGTTATAGACCCTGCTCTAAGCGTGTCAGGGTGAAATCGTCAGGGTTTACATTAAAGTCCACATCGATGTTGTCCATTTTCATTAGTGTACGGTGCACAGTCTGACCATTTTTCTGCGACACCATCTGCGTTTCCGTCGCAATCCAATAGCCACCGATCTCAACAAAATTGGCGATGTTCATCAATTTCACTTCGCCCTTTTTCTGCAAATAGCTGATACCACGGGTGATGTGAAAGTTATCCTGCCGGACATAGGCAATGGATTTGGTGTAGCCGGTTTTTTCAACAACCTCGTCACTGACCGGCGTTGATTCAATCACCCAAACCTTCACGCCATTAATGTCATCCTCCTTGACCAACTCATAAGTCCATTCTTCCAGGTTGCGTTTTGACATATCCGCGTAGGTAAAGTCGCTGCCCATAAAGGAGCCGGTTTTATCACCGCTGGCAATACGCTTCGCTTTACCCAGCGACGGCAGAAGCATCCATTGATCGTCATCGGCGTCAGCCGCCTCATAATCGAACATTAAAAAACCAGTGCCTTTCACATCGCTGGGTTCCAGGAAAAACATCAAGGATTTATCAACGCCATCAATTTCGGCACTGACGCTTTGCATGGAACGCACTCGCTGTTTGCCTTTGTTGTCGACCAGCACCATAGTCATGTTCGATTTCATCGATTGCGGTTCAGCGACCTGATCAACTTGCTGCATAATTTCGTCAGCGGTCATAGCGAAGGCCGGGACAGACAAACCAGCGATCAGGGTGACTATCATTTTTTTCATATTTCGCTCCTAGTGCGCTGTAACAGCGCTCTCTTTGTGATGACGGTAGTACCAACGCAGTAAAAATGGCGTCAGGGTAAAGTTAGAAATCATGGCCAGAATAAAGGCGGTGCCACATAAAAAGCCGAGGTTAAAAATGCTGTGCACATCGCTGAACAAAAAGACGTAAAAGCCTGCGGTTAACACGATGCAGGTTGTGAATAATGCCTGGCCCGCACCGGCGAACGCATCTTGCATGGCAGCCTGAACACTGTGCCCCTGCTCCAGGCCATGGCGGAAGTGATGGGTGAAGTGCACGGTGTTGTCGACAGCAATACCAATAGCAATGGTCGCGACGAGCATGGTTAACATATCCAGTTGAATGCCCAGCGGGTACATTAAGCCCATGACAACCAGAATCGGTGCGATATTCGGAATCATGGCCAGCAATCCCAGCGGAATCGAGTTCAGTAACAGCATCATCATCAGTGCAATGACAAAGGCCGCCACCAGATAGCTGGACGCTGTATCAAACACCAACTTGACCATGGTGCCGGACATCAGCGCAATCATGCCGGTGACATCAACCTGAGCCATATCCCCGAAACGACGATTACCTTCAACGGCGATCTCATCGACAAACGCCGAATAGAACATCAGATCACTCCAGGGCAACACCAGCGTGACTTTGGTTTTGGTAAAGTCGGCATCGACGAGTTGGTACAGCGTGTCAGCGGCGGAGTTTTCAAATAGAAATATTTCTTCGTTCAGCAATGACTGAGAGTCCGGCAATTTAAAATGTTCGTCACCACCACCCTGCAGTGCCCGGTTCGATTCTTTGATAATGTCGATTAACGAATTTACCCCTTTGATCTCAACCGGCCCCTTTTTATAAACTTCGAGCTCCTCCTGCCACTGCGCCAGCGTGTTTAAGAACTCCAGATCTTTAGCGCCATTCACTTTGCCGGTATCCAGAATTAAATCCAGTGTCATCGTGCCGCTGAGTTCTTCATCGATAGTCTGAGTGGCCTGTACGATCTGCAGATTGTCCGGCATCCAATTCAGTGGGTCATGCGAGAACTGCAATTTGGTGATCTGTGTAAGAGAAAGCAGCGACGCCACCAACCAGAACAACGCAATCTTACCACCGTGTTTCCAGCTAAATTTTCCGATCCAATCAATCCAACGGGCAACAGCGGCATGTGAACTGTCTGCCTTGACTTTGCGCATGGGAATAACCATGACCAAAGCCGGAATAACAGTAACCGTGAGCAGGAAGGCCATCATTACGCCGATGGCTGAGAATATACCGAGGTTGCGGATCGGTACGACATCGGCGATCGACAGCGACAACAAACCTCCGGCCGTGGTCAGAGACGTTAACAGCATGGGAATGGAAGTTCGGTGAACGGCGTGAAACATCGCGTCTTTCTTGTCTTCACCGAGCTGTATTTTTCGGTAAAAATGCGTTAACAGGTGCACGGCATCGCCAATCGTGATGGCCAGCAAGAACGACGGCAATAGCACAAGCGGTATCTGCACTTTGTTGCCGCTGATAACCAACATCGACATGGTAAAAATCAGTGCAGCCAACACGGCCAACATGGGAGCGATGACGGCATTTGCCTGGCGGAAAAAAGCCACCAACGTCAACACAATCAACACCACCGTCAAACGCAGAAAGAACAGCATTTCCGATTGCATGGTACCTTCGAGTGCGTCGTTCATGGCCGGAATTCCGGCCATTAGTGGGTTAAGGTCCGCGTAATCAGCCTGAATAGCATCCAGTTCCGCGAGCATATCGCGGACCTGAAACTGGGTGACAAAGGGAATGTCATTCTCGATGACACTGGCGTCGCCGGCATCGACCTCGAAGGCATCGGTGCTGAACAAATCATCGCTGAATGCTTCGTCGAAACTGTCCACGTCAGCTGATTCACCACCGGCGGCTGCGTAGTCATAGGTGGCCGGTTCTATCATCATAAGTGCCATGGTACGGGCATCGTTCACTAAGACGCTGCTGGCCAACGTGCTTTCCTGAATACGTTGCTCCAACTGCGCAAGTTCGGCCGGTGTTTGCGGAATCGCCTCAATCAGGTCGAGCACTTCGAGTGAATCATCCGTACCACGTTGATAAGGCGCGTTGATGATCGAAGTGACTTCTTCCACATAGGGGACGTCGTTTTCAATACGGCTTTGCATCGCTTGCAGGCGAGTTAGAAAGTCGGTCGACATCACATCACCGCGCAACGCCAGCATAACGATGTCGTTACGGCCAAACTCTTCCTTTACGCGGTCGTAGATCACCCGCACCGGCGCAGTTTCTTCGACAAAACTTTCCATTTCCGGATCGATCTCGACAAAACGCAACGATTGCCCAAAGCCGACAATGATCAACAAAAAGAGCAATAACGACAGCTTAGGTCGTTTCATAATGGCAAGGCTAAAGAACGAAAATTTCGTTTCCAGCCGGTGCTTCCAGTTCGACATTACTTAGTCTCCAGTTCAAAATAAGAGGTCACCATGGCCGTATTCAGCACGGCAAGGTTATCGAAAAATTCTTCATTGATTTCATCCGGATGCAGTTCCTTTAATATCGGTTGCAGCAGTTTTGGACCCAGCATAAGACTTTGCAACGCGGTCCGAAGGACTAGCGGGTCTACCGGTTTTCCGTGTTTGTCGATAATGTTTTCTGCAATTTTGGTGGCCGTCGCCAGCGCAGGGCGCATCAGGTTTTCCAAAATCCAGTCGCGCATTTCACTGCGTTCATATACCAGGGTTCGCACCACCAAATGCGTTAACTCAGGCGGTACCGTTCGGTAGAAATAGATCAGGAAATCCTGCAAATTCATCTCATTGACATCCTCGACCGACTCCTGCGCCCGGGCCATAGCCGACTCAATGTAGGACTTGATCATTTCCCGGAACAAACCGCTCTTTGAACCAAAGTAATAGGCGATCATCGCTGAGTTCACCTTGGCTTTATCAGCAACTTTGCGGATGGAAATATTGGCGTAGCTGTTTTTTAAAAACAGCTCACGGGCTGCCGTCAGCAAGGCCGCGCGCTTATCGTCTTCCGAACGAGGGGTGATTTCTGACATCCCGATACCCTTAACTAATCAATTGATTAGTAGGGTAGTCAGGAAGGTTAGGAAGTAACAGGACTATCGTTCATCAAATTTAATCAAATGATTAACTCGTCGGTATTCGGCAGAATCCCTGAGCCGGGACATCCAAGGCTGCGTTGAATTTACTGGACAGGTTCTGGAACGCGATTAAACCCGTTAACTCGACGATTTCGTCATCGCTGAACACCGCCTTCAGGCGCGCCATCAGCGCTTCGCTGACCTGCGTGTCCGAGCGTGTGACGGCCTCTGTGTACTCCAAGGCTAGCCGTTCCTGCTCGGTATAGCAGTCCGCGTTTTGCCACTGTTCCAGGGCCTCCACCTTATGCATCGCACCTGCGCGTTGCATCAGGGTATTGGAGTTGATATCCACACAGAAGGCACACCAGTTAATTTGCGACACGCGCACGGTGACCAATGAGCGCAACACCGGTGTTAACGGCGAAGAACGCCTGTCCAACGCACCATACAGCAGTGCCACGGTAGCAAACAGCCAGGGACTTCGGCCCCAGAGCAATCCAGGTTTCAGAACCTGGCCGTACTTACGACGTTGGCGCCAGAAAAACGGCCGGATGAAAAACGGATATTGGTGCAGAGACTTTTCGTTTATTCGCATATTAGAATTCCCTAATTAATAACATTAGAATATACTAATAAACATATCCGAACAATGACACAGGTTAACGCTATGATGATGTGGTTAGACAACTTAGATTGGCCCATGCTGATAATCGCAGGCCTTTTTCTGGCCATTGCGCCCATGCAGCCCGAACCCCATTTGGTGGAAAAATTGCGCATGCTCAGCGAAGGGACACTGGTAAAACCCATCGACATCTTCGACTTGCTCATGCACAGCGCCCCCCTATTGCTGATGGCGGTAAAGGCGTTCCGTCAATTTGTTTTAAAAGTTTAAAACCGGGCTTCCGTGGGGGGCTCTTTCAAGTACCAAACCAATCGGATGATTCGGTTTCGTTCTTAACAAAAGAATTTCTCAGAGTTTTTTGTTTCAAGGGGCGACCCCCTTGAACCCCCCTCTGTCGCCCGCTTTGGAGTTCTGCCGTGCCAGACACTTTCTTCGAACGGTCGCTTGAGCGTGCGTCCTTGCACGCGCGGCGCTTCCAAGGGCATCCATGCCCTTGAATCCGTTGCGATGTGTCTGCCATGTCAGCCAAAGCAGATGCGACGAAACAGTTATTTACGCCAGTCCCTGGTACATAGAATTTAGAGGTTGGTTTTATCTATCGAGAAAGTAGCTCTTGCCGCGGTTTTCTCCGCCTTTCAAACGACCACGCGAAGCAATTTGCGTCTCACAGGTTGTTCAAGCAGGGATGCTTGAACAAGTGAGCCGGCCAGGGAAGGCCGTCACGAACGACCTGTCGAAGACGAAATTGAGAAGTGTGATCAGTCGTTTGTGGCGGCGGCTGGGATTGTTAAGGGACGAGCTGTTGCGGCCCTTGACGGCGAAAGTTTCCCAGTGAAACCAAGTCACTGAATGATGCAAACGCTGAAGATAAAAACTAAATACGTTTAAGTAAGTACCATTCGGGGCGGAGCCCTTGAAAAGAAAAAACTCTGATAGATTAATTCTTCTAGATTAAAAACCGAATCATCAGATCGCTTAGATCCGCAACGACAATGCACACGCTGTGAACTTAGCTAAGGGTTTGCCCGACAGTGAAATTTACCGGCTAAATGGCATTTAAGAAACGGCCGTTCAGATCGATACGGTTGTGTCGATCAGTCTGCCACTACAAACCGATTGCGCCCGTCATTTTTGGCCTGGTATAGCGCTTGGTCGGCGCGTTCCAACAACAGGTCGGCCATCACTTCACCACTGGGTGAGATGGCGATGCCGATACTGGCAGTCACACGTGAACTGACCTGAGACTTTTCATGCGCAATAGCCAGTATTTCCAAGTTACGTTGTATCCGTTCGGCCACTTCCGCGGCGCCTTCACCGGACGTTTTAGGAAGAATCACCACAAATTCTTCGCCACCATAACGGGCTACAAAGTCAATTGGTCGCAATAGGCTGTTTGCCAGTACTTCTGCAAACTGAACCAAGCAACTGTCACCCGCCACATGACCGTAATGGTCGTTGTAGGTTTTAAAGTAATCAAGATCAATCAATAGCAAAGCTAAGTCAGTATTTTCACGTCGCGCTTGCAACTCGTGACGGCGCAATGTGTCATCAAAAGCCCTGCGGTTTGGTATTTTAGTCAAGCCATCATGCGTGGCGTAATGCTGCAGCTGTTCATTGGCTCGATTCAAGGCCATTTTCATATCGGCGATGCGTCCCATCGCTTTTAAAATAGCTTCCAACACACGTGGATTGACTGGCTTGGCGACGTAGGCATCGCCACCGGCGTCCAGCCCTTCAACGATGTATTCAGTGCTGTTTGTAGCACTTAAGTAAATCACCGGAAACCAACCATCTTGTGCGATAGCCCGCAAACGGCGACAGGTTTCGAAGCCATCAATGCCTTCCATGGTGACATCTAGTACGGCGATATCAATGTTGTTTTCAACAAACAACTCACAAGCCTGTTCGCCAGAGCCCGCGGGGACTGCCCTGTAACCCAAGGATTCAACTAGCGATGTGATCATCGACCGCATCGAGGCGCTGTCGTCAACAACTAGAATGGTTGCACTCATCTGTATTCTCAGTCGTCCTTCAATTCAACACCCGGTCCGGGCGAGAACCGTCATGGTTAATTTATTCGTTGGTCAGGTACTGTTGTTGAATGTGCGTCATGACGCCTTCATCTTGCATGTCCTGCAGCGCATCCTCAACAGCATTCCGCAACGCTTCCGGCAGCGCTCGGCTGTACAACATATTCTGTGGAATTGTCCGGTAGCGAGTCGGTAACACTTGCAAAGGCAGACCACGGGTACGCACGTAGTAGTTCAATCCCAAATCATGATAGAAGAAATATCGCAGACCTTTTTGATCGGAAATAAGTTTCACGACATTGTCGAGCGATACGTGATTATTGCTAACCTGTACGCCGGGTTGATGCATAAGCCAAGCCGACGAACTGGTGCCATAAAAACTGCCAATGACCAGCTGCTTTTCCGCGATCTCCGCAAAGGTTGTTGGGATAACCGTTTCCTCTTTATGTGCCAAGATCACGTTAGAGACGTGATAAACGGGGATCTTAGAATAGACATACAGGGTTTTTCGCTCATCGGTCATGCCTGCGCCGCAAAACGCATGCCCCTGGCCTGCTTCCAGCATCGCCAGAATTCGCTTAACCGGATAAAAAGCCTCATCAACGGTGGTAGTGATACCTTGCTCAGACAGGCGCTTCGATAACTCGGCATAAATCTGATCACACAAACCACTTTGGTCAGGTAAGTATTTCGGTTCTGAGTTCTGTTTGACGAAAACTATGTCCGCTGCATGACTGACGGAGCCAAGCAGAAAGAACATCGCTAAACAGGCAATTAACACGCGCATAACGACAACTTTTCCGATAACTCACCTCAATATAGCAAGGAAAACTGCGATGGGAGGAAAATCTGCCGTGTTTGCCTTTATCCCTTTCAAGAACCTAGGTATGCTGAAGCATCGTTGGACAAGATAAATAACAATGGCAACGAAACAACCGAATGTGAATTCAACGAAGACGAACAGTGTGCGAACTGACAATACGGACGCCGCGCAACTGCATTTTTTGCAGACGGTTTTTAACGCCTCTCCGGACATGATTTTCATCCTTGGTCATCAGTCCATAGTGCTTGATGTCAACGACGCCGCCCTTAAGCAGTTTGGTTACAGCAAGACTGACTTATACAAACAATCGCTCAGCCACTTCATGGGTAAGAAAACCAGCAGCGAGTCATTACCCGGATATTACCGGACAGATACCAGCAGCCAAGCCAGCACCCCCATGTTCCAATGGTTTGCCCGCCGCAGAGACGGGTCGGAATTTCCGGTCGAAGTGTGCATGAAACAGTTGCCGAAAGGTTTAAAGCTGGGGCCACAAACGGCACAGGTGTTGTTGACGATCCGCGACATCAGTCACCGCTGCGATCACGAAGAAAAACTGATGCGGCTAGCGCATTTCGACCCGGTTACCGGCCTGATTAATCGTTCGCTGTTAGAGGATCGGGCCAATCTCGCCCTCAGCCGGTGTCAAAGACGAAAAAAGAAAATGGCCTTTTTGTTTCTCGACCTGGATCGGTTCAAGCAAGTTAACGATGAACTGGGTCACCGTATTGGTGACCGTCTATTGAAAGCCGTTAGCATGCGCATTCAATCGATTCTTCGCCAATGCGATACGTTTGGCCGGCTGGGGGGCGATGAGTTTCTGATTCTGGCCGAAGATATTCAGTTTGCCGACGATGCCATGCACATCGGCAAGAAGGTCATACACAGCATTTCTGAACCGTTCGGCATCGACGGTCATGTGATCCAGGTATCCACCAGTGTCGGCATCAGTCTCTACCCCGAACACGGCCGCACGTTGACTAATTTGATCCACCATGCCGACAAAGCGATGTACCGCGCCAAGCAGTTGGGTCGCAATCAACTCGCGGTATATAACCCAAAACTGAAGGTTGACTGAGCCCGCCTAGGGGGCCACATGCACGAGCGCCTTTATGTGCTTAAGATGCGTCACAATGGTAAAGGTCATGATCACCAGCATCGACCAGGAACTCCACTTCGACAAATGCACCACGCTCCAGGCACCGAGTTGATCCGGGTACTGCCAGATTCCCATCAGCGTGCTGATGTTTTCCGCCAGCCAGATAAAAAAACCAATCAACACAAACGCCAGCAACAAAGGCATGCGTCGCTCCGCCTGTATGGGCACAAACGTCACGTAACTGCGCGCGTACAAGCCCAAAACAAAAGCGGTTAAATACCAACGGTAATCGCCAATGAAATGGTGCGTAAAAAAGTTCAGATAAATCAGCAGCGCGATGAGTGTCGCCATCCAATACAGTGGATGATGATGAATACGCAACTGAAACAATCGCCAGGCCTGAATGATGTAGCTGCCCACCGCGGCATACATAAAGCCGGAAAATAACGGTACACCCAACACTTTGGTAACACCCTCACCCGGGTAACTCCAACTGCCAATTGTCGGATGGGTTTTAAACACTTCCAGAACAAACCCCACCAGGTGAAACAATGAAATGGCCTTGAGTTCATCGACCGTCTCCAGTTTCAACCACACCATGGCAGCCTGCAAAGCGATGGCAATCACCAGCAATACATCGTACTTGGCGATACCGGCGATACCCGCATTTGGCGTTAAAAACACCGAGACAAAAAACAGCCCAGCGAACAAACACGCGCGCGCCTGTTTGAAACCAAAAAACAAAAACTCAAGTACAAACCGGCGCCAGCCCCGCATATGTTCGGTGCGGTGCGACGCCATTAACCATTGATCAAGGTGATTGGTCGTTGCGGTCACTAAAAGGGCAGCTCGTAGGTGACGGTAATCAGTTCAGTACCAGGGTTGACATCGGTAATGCTGGCGTTCGACAGATGCGAGAAATGCACGCCAATGCGCGTGTCATCGGCAAACTGCCAGAGTAGTCCGGCACTGGTACGCAATTCAAAAATGTGCCCCAGATTGGTGTCTTCCCCACCGCCGTGCAAATACAAACCAGGACCAAAACTGAAGGTTAAGGCGAGCCCGGTGGCGGAGTCGGTAAACTTCGACGTGCGACTGAAACCGGTGTACAGATAATGGGAGGCATCCCGGGTGCGCATTAAACCCACAAAGGGTTTGAAATCGTAACGGGTTTTGCCTTGGGCAAATTGAAACTCCACACCGTACTGGGAATCCTGATTCACTTTAAAAGTATCAACGGTGCCGATGAACACTTTGCCGAATGCCGTGTCGTCGGCATAGGCGATATTCATCAACAATAAACACATTAGAATTGCTTTTTTCACTTTGACTCCTGTTGATGTTTAAAGAGGCGGCCGCTGTGTGCATACGCCAGCAGAGATATCACGCAAACACCACCGGCAATGTACCACAAAGTGCTGCCGGTATTGGCGGCAATCAAAAACCCGCCGAACAAAGGACCTAACCCATAGCCAAGCGCGTAAAGATTGCTGGCCCCAAAATAGGTGCCCTTAAGATGATCGGGTGCGATTTGGTCGGTTTTTAAATTCAGCGTCGGGAACAATACGGCTTCGCCAATACTGAGGATAATGGTACCAATCACCCAACCAATCAGCCAGTCAACCGGGGTCAGGGCGTACACCAAGAACCCCAGCAAAAAACCAACCACACCGAAGCGGATACGGGCGTCGTAACTCCAGTTTTTCATCATCGCCAGTAACGGAAACTGCGCGAGCACCACCGTGGCCGAATTGCCAGCTACCACGAAACTGAAAATAAACGCGGCGCGTTCGAAATCCAGATAATGTGATAAATACTGAACGATGGAACTGTCCTGCTGAGCGTAAGTGTATGCGATCAGAATGCTACCAATCATCAGCCAGCGGAATACCTTATCCGCACGCAGTACACGCATCACCTCACGCCAGTGCGTTTGTTCGGTATTCACATGTTTGTTCGGCACACGCCACAACGCCACAAACAACGCGCAGGTATAAAGCGCAATAACCGCCGCCGTAACCCAGAAAGTAGACTGTCGCGCCGTAATCCCCAGATACAGTGCAATGAACGGCCCGGTGGTTGCGCCCACATTGACCATAAAGTAATTCATGTGAAAGGCCATTTCGCGCATGGCTTTGTCGGTGGTCAGATCGGTCAGTATGGCTCGGGTCGGTGGATCGACGACATGACGGGTCGCCACCACCAAAACCGCGCCAATTATGATAAACAGCGCGCTGTCAGCAGACGCCATAATGGCAAAGGCGACCGCAATGGTGATATTGGCGCCAAGAATAATCGCCTTACGGCCAAAGCGATCGGACAGGTTACCCGAGATCAAGGACGCACCGGCGCCGATGAACGCCGCCATAGACAACACACCACCGATTTGCGCGGCACTCATGCCAAAGTCCCTTTTCAGAACAATGGCCAGAAACGGCCAGGTCATAAAATAGCTCAGGCCAAACATCAGGGTACCGGCCATGATGACCCAGACCGGTAACGGAAACTTGCGCATGCGTATCCTTAGTTCAATAGCTCGTTCCAGGCGCGCACCGTCGCGGCGGAAGGAGGGAATAAAAGAGGCGGGCATAGTACGCCGCTGCGGTCAGATTGACAATTTTGCCAGCGGTGGTTATTGCAACCTGTTGTTCACTAGTGTCCTGAGTCAGAAGTGCGTATGAATTCAGCGTGCCATTCAAGTTCTATAGCTAGGCGTGTCTCGCAGTTAATGGTTGTTCCATTGAAAAGAAACAGAACAACGCTAGAGAGCTTGGATGTCGCGCCCGAAGGGAGCTCTGAAACTATACGAACTTCCGACTCAGAACACTAGCCAGTGGTTGAAACCACCGGCGCAGTACAGGACAATGCCTGCCTTGTTAAAAGTCCGCCTAATACCACGCCAAGGAAAGGTTCAGTGATCAGTACGTTAATGTATGCCGGTTCTATTCAAGGGTTGTTCGTGACCGTGGTTCTGCTTATGCAGCGCCATCGCGATGTCCGGTTTGCACGGTTACCGTTAGCGGCCTTAACGGGTTTGCTGTCTTATGACCTGTTCATGGAAGCGCTGTATTTCAGCCGGGACATTCTGGCCGTACCGCATGCGACGGCGACGGAATTCCCCATCAACTTACTCTATGGCCCCGCGTTGTGGTGGTACTGCTACACCGCCACTCGTCAGCAGCCTCCTCGCCTCTGGCACAGCTGGCAGCTGTTACCTGCGCTGCTAACAGTGGTACTGCTTTTGCCGTTCTACCGCCTAACCGCCACCGAGAAGTCCGCCCATTTGCAAGCGCTGTTCGCGCAACCTGCTGCCGATGCCGACTCAATGTTTTTGTGGGCTCTGCTTATTCTTTCTGGCCTGGTGTACAGCGTGATCTGCTGGCGTATGGTGCGCCGGTACCAACAACAATTGCCGGATCAGATTTCGTATCAACAAACCCGAAAAGTCGGTTGGTTGGTATCGCTCACCGCCACCTTTGCGGTCATCTGGGTGTCTGGTCTGATGCAATGGTCACTCCTGTTGTTGGCACAGTCGCCTTCGGAGTTCGCGTTTACCCTGCCTAATCTGGCGTATGCGTTGGCACTGTATGCTATGGGGTATCTTGCGATTAAAAACCCCGCCGCAATGTTCGGCGATGTAGATGTCCACGTTGACCGCACCGAGACAGCGCCAACAGAGCGAGAATCCGAAAAACCGACATTCCAGCTGTCTCCAGAACGCCGCACGTCCATCGCCCAGCGTATGGACAGTGCCATGAACGATAAACAGTTGTTTTTAAACCCCGCGTTAAAGCTGCGCGACCTGGCAGATTTCATTAGGGCACCCGAACATCACCTTTCCATGGTGATTAAAGATGTGTTTCAGGAAAATTTTTTCAGCTACGTGAATGGCTACCGCATCCAACACGCCAAACAATTGTTGGCGGACTCGACTCAACAGCATCTCAACATGCTGGATATTGCCCTCAGCTGTGGCTACAACGCGAAGTCGACTTTCTATACCCAATTCAAAGCACGCGAGGGCATCACGCCCCTGCAATACCGGCAAAACCAAATCTCCGGTTGAGCGATTCAACCGCAAACGAGTGTCCTGAATCAGAAGTTCGCATGAATTCAGCGTGCCATTCAAGTTCTATAGCTAGGCGTGTCTCGAAGTTAATGGTTGTTCCATTGGCAAGAGACAGAAGTACGGATTCGCCAAACCGGACCCTAAACCCCGCGCAAACCCTTATGTTTGGTCTTCTCGTTTCAATCTAGGAGATAACAAGGACATGCGCATTCAAGGCCTCGACATTGCTCGCAGTATCGCCATATTCGGCATGGTACTGGTTAACTTTAAACTGGTCACTCACGCCACCGACACTCATCATGGGCTTACCCTGTTCGCCAACCTGTTTGAAGGCAGAGCAGCACCGCTTTTTGTCATGTTGGCGGGCGTCGGCCTGAGCCTGATGACCCGTTCCGCACGCGACAGCAGCGACAGACATCGCCGACACCAGGCGCAACGACATATCCTCAAACGCGGTGTTGTTTTGGCTGTTGCCGGAACCGCCTTCCTGCCCATTTGGCCCGCCGATATCCTGCACTTTTACGGGCTGTACTTCGTATTGGCTGCGTCGGTTATTTACGCGAAATCAATCACCCTGGTGTGGCTGGCCATTATCGGTAATATCGGCTTTCTGGTTCTGTTGGTCATTCTGGATTACAACCAAGGGTGGGATTGGGATTCCCTGACCTATGTGGATCTTTGGACCGTTTCCGGGTTTCTCCGGCACTGGTTTTACAATGGCTTTCACCCGGTACTGGTCTGGATGAGTTTTCTGCTGGCCGGAATCTGGTTGGGGCGTCAGCCCATTCACCAACCTCGTTTTACGCGCCATCTTTTATGGCGTGCCAGCCTGTTATGGCTCGCCGTACATGTCATCGCCTGGTCGGGCAACCAATGGGTACAAGGACTGTCGCTGCCACCGGCAGAGGCCGAAACCCTGAGCTTCTTGTTCGGCACCGATGTCATACCGCCCATGCCTCTTTATGTTCTGTCGGCAATCGCTTCCAGTACCATCATGATCTGCCTGAGTATCGAACTGTATGAACGTTGCTCGCATTGGCGGCTCTTACAGTGGTTGGTGGTGGCGGGTCGCCAGTCCTTAACGCTTTATGTCGCCCATGTTTTTGTTGGTATGGGCATTATGGAGACCCTGGGCATGTTAAACAGCGCCAGCATCGACCAAGTGTTTCTGGCAACCGCGTTATATGTGGTGGGCGGTATTGTTTTCGCAAACGGGTGGGCACGTTATTTCAAGCAAGGGCCATTGGAAGGTGTTTTTCGACGAATCACGCAATAACGGAACAGTTAACGCCTTTCAACGTTTCCAGTTTTCCAAAAAGACCGAAGTCCCATCAAAGGACGGGGCTTCTGTTTATCATCATTGAACGTTAAGGACGGCAATACCACTGAAATTTTCGAATCAATAGAAAACCTATTTAACGGCATCCACGCCCGCTTGCGCGACAATCTTATCGTTTTCGACAGTATCCCCACTGACACCGATCGCACCAATCACTTCACCCGCTGAATTGTGAATGGGCAATCCACCCGCAAAGGTGATGAGGCCTTCATTGGACAATTCAATATTGTATAAATCACCGCCGGGTTGCGAGAGTGCACCGAGTTCGTCGGTTGGCATGTCGAATAATCGTGCGGTTTTTGCTTTTTTAATGGCAATGTCGATACTGCCTATAAACGCACCATCCATGCGAATGAACGCAACCAAATTGGCACCGGCATCCACCACAGCAATATTCATTTTTGTATTCATTTTAGACGCTTCTTTCTCGGCAAACTTCAATGCTCTTTCCGCTTGCACCAAGTCGATGCCAACAGAGCCTTCCGCGAACACCAAGGATGAACTCAAGCACATCAGCGATATAAAAAATAAACGTGCTAATGTTTTCGACAGCTTTCCCGTACTACGATTGATCATAAACTTCACTCCTGCTCACCATAACATGGCTTTGTCACCACCAGACGTTGATAAACGACGATCAGCGCCTTCGCCTCTTTTAGGTCGAAGAACGTCGCTCATCATTGAAAGATAACATCTAGTTGAAACAGTCTGTTTTGTCTTGGAAAGCGAAGGACCAATCGCAAAAATTGCGACGCCTGTGGCAAATTTCTGGGTTATTGTTAGAGGCGGTTTCTCAGTAAAAACGCCGGTAACCATGCCAGTACTCGCAACGTCGCTTTTCCTTACGAGTATAAGAACTGCCAAACGTCAAACGTCAATCGTCAATCGTCAAACGTCAAACGTCAAACGTCAAACGTCAAACGTCAAACGTCAAACGTCAAATAACAATCTAGTTTACTGAATGTTCCTGCAAGAAAGCATGAGCAATATCCATAGGACATCAGCTGAAAAATTCGTGTCTCGACATGAGCGTAAAGCGTTAGCTAAGTAAGATTACCAGATCACAAAAAAGAACTGCAGGAGCAGAAAAATTAAAGCCCCAATCGAAAGATGGGGCTTAAAATGTTTAAGGTAATGCCGAACTCTATACATGCAAAGACGGTTCAGCCTATTGCAAATACAAGCGATTTAGCCCGCGGGATCGACCTGTGTAATTAAGCAATAGCCTGTGTTCGTTGGGGCTGTATAAACAGCAACAGTTTTTCCCATTGTCCAGGCCATGAGTGTCAACGATACCATTGCAGTCTGGTCTTGCGGAATAAACATCCAAACTTTTCCACTGGTACAATTCTGAGGAACTTCATTCGGACCGATTCTTACCAGCAAACCGCCGGTAATACTGGTTATATTGGTGATACTGCCGGTAACATGTCCCGGCCCGATTGAAGCGCTGGCGAAAGCCGACATTGCAAGTACCGCCACCACTAAAAAATTCCTGATTCTCATACCATTTCTCCCTGTTTATTTCGATTCATACAAATTCAATGTAATACGACTAATATTTTTCTCATTTTCCGGGTCGAGAACATTGTTTATCTTACCTACTTCTAACCACTAGAGAAAGCTCTAGGTGCAAGCCCTAACCACGTTGAGATCGATATAGGGTCGTTTCGAGCAACGAAGAATTAGATGGACAGGCACGCTAAAGAACACAACGGAATCCTACACCAAAATTTGCTAAGTTGGTCGTTTCTTCAGGGATTTGATCACCTTAAGTCTATACCAGAATCCTTTTAGTGCCTGTCCATTTAAGTTGCTATCGCATGGTCGACTAATATCCTAACGAACTCAATGGCTTTCGTAATAGGCCGTGACCAAATTCATCAGCGGATAAAACTTAATTTTTGATTTTTCACCACGAGCATCGGCCATAAAGAACTCATGCAGAGAATCGTCTCGCTTCGATGAGTTAAATAAAAACTGATACCTCTTAATCAATACATACAAATCGCCAGTGCAAAAGTGGTTCGACAACATGTCTTTGGCTTCAGCAGACCAGTCTGTCGACTGAATTTCCCCGTCTTGTACCACGACGGGATCACCAGCGATTGTTAGATCTGACGACACCGCAAATGTAATGGACAACTCAACGTCCCCGATTTGATAGTGAATGACAATGCCGTCCGCAGAACCGATTGAGTATGTCGATGCAATATCAACAAATTCAGTGGCGTTCACGGAACTCAACTTAGCCATTAAATCATGAATATTCATAAGTAAGCCTTTCTGTCGGTAACTGAACATTTGCCAGTGTAATAAATTGGAGGCTAAGCAACCACTCAATATGTGCTTGCTGGTTTTTAAAAGAAGAAACTGAAGCAAACATTTTGTGTAACGTGCCAGTCCATTTAAGTTTCCTGTTTTGGAACGTCAGGTGCAGCTCTCATCAGGGCTCGGAAGAATCATCAAACTTCCAAATAGAAGCCGGATATTTGTCAGCACGACTGCTCATAGTTAGGAACGATAAGTGAGAAAAAAGGATTTTGAACAGCCCAGCAATCTGAGCTGTTAAGGGTGGTATTGGTTGACACCTTCAGGGCGTCCAAATATGTCCATCTAAAACTCTGTCCATCTTAACTGCGAGGTTGAAGGCACTAAACGCTACGTGCTGCCGTGATCCATCAGCAGCAGAACTTTGCAGCAAAGGATTTGCCTTGATTGAAGGCCTGAAGTGAAAAAAGCCAGCGAATGCGGGTTTAAAACTCTATTGATTCATCTGAGTAGGGTGCCAACTTTTCTAAAACCGCCTTTTTCAGTTCCTCAGCGGTGCATGCACCATATCCTTCAACATCAGGCTCAAAATAATAAAAATCATTTATCACTGCCAATGCGCATATTTTACAAGCCTTACTATTCGTTCTGTTTGCAATGGCAATAATAAAATCTAACGCCTTGAGTAAAACCGGATAATAAACACCTGCATGGTTATTGCCCAAAGCATTCATCAATCCATTGCCTACCTCTTCAGCTTTACTCGAATCATCAAGCTCTATCAACGAATAAAGTGCTGATGGAACAGACTCAGCATCATACGTGGGCGGGCCGGTAAAGCTCGACCAATCCACACTAGCAATTTCTTCTTTCAAATTGTGAGTAATCATTTTTTCAAAATTGGCCGTTTGCTACATGGAACCATTAGTCCCATGCTCCACCTTTATCGTATTTGACATCTGCAGAAAACTGACTTTTATCGTACTTAGACTGACACCTCGTACAAACGGGAATATCTGTATACTCAAGCTCCCCCGTTGCTTTTTTTCTTCTAAAACCTTTAGCGCCAGTCATCTGCGCGTCGGAACCCAATTGACGAGCAATATCATCTTCCGCGCACCCTATTGGATTACTAGAACATCCTGAAACAACTTTTAGTCTTTATGGCCGCCGGCGTAAGTAGCATGCTTTCGTTTAAGCTGATTCGCGGTGGCATCTTGAGCAGCTTCTGCACTCTTTGCAACATTACTGCATCAGTTATATGCGGCAAGGCTACAAACTAAACTAATCCTCGAACTTAAAATACTCTGTCATCATATCAATAGGCATATCTAAATCGACACCCAACTGCCCTAGCACCTCAAAGAACCACGAAAGGTGCTCCCCTAAGTCTTCAACATCGTCCAAGGTTACTGACAGCAAACAGATCGCAATTCTGGCATTCAAAGCATCTTTACTTTCAAGATCACGAGTTGCGCCAGTACCGTCTAGATAACCCCACCATACATTAGCAGAAGATCTGTATTCATCTTCTGGTAGCGACCCAGCTATGTAGCTTTTGGTTGTAGCTAATGGATCAGGGCCTGCTGATGAAAACTTAATCCCTAGTGCCTCAATAACTTTTATTAGAAATCCAAGATAAAGTTTTATCGCAACACGCCCATCAGAAGGCCAAACAATAGATCCAATATTCATCTTATTTATTAACTCCGAAGTGATCTAAGACGTCGTTGCATGATGAGCATATCTTTTTGGGTGTTCTATGCCCCTTACCAGACACACCAATATTGACGGCTTTCATCGTACCACCCGCGGGATTGACTCCTGCATTTAGAGCTTTATCGAGACATACAATCTCGGCACAGCCACCATGCCATGGTTTTCTCGCGGAAGCTGGCGTACCCATAAGAGCGCCAGTAACTTGAGGGTTATGAGCTACTTTCTCTCCGCTGACTCCGGTAAACACTTTATCACCAACCCTAAGTTCAGCTGCAGCACCTGATTTCTTGCCAGCAGCTAGCGCGGCATCTGCAGCAGAGCCTGCAGTGTTTGCAACATTACCTAAATCATCTAGTTTGCTATACCCACCACCGGGAAGGATGAAACCCGCACCAACTAAGCCTACGGCTACTATTTTTGCCCCTAAACCAACACATGGATCCAATAGGGTCCTTCCAGTGTCGTAAATATCATAGGCGCTCATCGCAACTTCCGCAGCACTCCACAGTGCAGCACCAGCCCAAATCAACAGTGGAACTATTTCCCCGGTTGGATCAGTGTACATCAGTGGGCTCTGATAAGCATACGCGTAAGTATTCAAGCCACCATTCAACCCAATGGGGTCGCTTTGAATGTACCGCCCCAAACTCGGATCGTAATCCCGATGGTAGTTATAGTGCGTGCCAGTTTCCTTGTCAAAATACTGTCCAGGGAAGCGCAGCGGCATCTCAAACAATCCGTCATGCAGCTTTTCACCACTGGCCAGCAGGTTTAGTCCGAAAGGTGAAGCGCCAACTTCGAAGTCTCGGCGCTGCCAAACCTTGGATTTCGTCGAGTTACTGGTGACAGCATAGACGGCGCCTAAATGGTCGCTGTGCAGATAAAACAGGTTGTCATTCGCTGCCGTAAAACGCGTTTCAATCTCTGCTTTGGTATTCTCCGCGACAGCGCCCACATAGGCTTCATCGGTTGTAGGTAAGTTATATTCGCGTACAGTCGTCCAATTTATTCCGTCTACCGAGGTCAGCACCGTCACAAATTGGGCGTTACGTTCCAGTTTCACCCAATCGCCGGTGCGTTCAAAGCTATCCGTTTTGGTGGTGCCCCCGGCATAAACAATGGAGACTTCGAGCTTCTCATTGCTTGTCGACTTACTGAACATGGGAATTGGTACGATTTTGCCTTCCGGTGTTTTTACCGTCAGCATATTTACCGTTGATGAATTGGTTGCTGTAAAGGCAGCCGTAATTTTGGCTCCGCTCAAACCATCCTGTTGCTCACGCAGTGTTAGTCCATAAGCTTCTTTGCCAGAGTTGCGGCTAAGATCGGTTAACTTTGCGCTGATTTCATGATTGCCGGTTATTCGCATAAGAGATGTAGATTCTGCGTTTTTGCCTGCATCCAACTGAAACTCGGTGCTGCCCACTAATGTCTGTGACGTGCTGGCAACACCCGTATAGGCATCTGAACCCGTTAGCATTGCTACCGGCATTCCACCTAAATAGGCATATTCGCGAATTGCTTGTCCACTGCTGTTCGACTCAGCGATAAGTTGTCCTGCCAGGTTATAGTGGAAGTGTGTTTCCGCGCCATTGGCTACTTTGCTGACGCGAAGGCCGGATGCGTTGTACGAGTAGGTTCCGATTACTGCAGCGCCGTTTTTAACCTGCGTTAGGCGTTGACTGCGGTTGTAAACATAATTCTTTTGTCCATCTGTTTTGGTTTGACCCGTACCGAAGTATTCATAAGAATTCGTCAACGCATAAGCGCCGTCATTAACGGACTTGTTAATGTCTTCAATCTGGTTATTGGTTGGAGCTATGCTGTACGCCCAAGATTCAGTTAAGTTATTGAATGTCTGACTGCGACCTCGCTTAGCGATGCGATTACCAAATGAGTCATAATCAAACTCAAGATACTCATTATTGCTCAGCGATTTGCCATGCGATTTCGTCCAACGTGTCGCCGTCAGCCGGCTTCCGATATCGTATTCATAGCTCTTTGCATCCCAGAGGGTTGTTCTATCTGCATTGATGATCGAACGGCTCTGGCTCGTTATTCTGTCCGCCGTGTCATAGCCGTACTGAATAACCTCATCTTCTGTAAGCCATCCGTGCGTAAGAGTCGTTGGCCGATAAGACTTGTTGTAGCTAACGTGACGAGTAGACTGATTTCCAAAGCTCAGGCTTTCAATCGGACCGAAAGGCAGATAAGTAACGTCACTTACAATCGTTTTAGCTACCACGCCTGCGCCAGAAATACTTACTTCATTAGCACGACCTAAGACGTCAAAACCGTATTCGACAGTTTTGCCACTCGGGTAGTGTATCGCTTCCAGCTGACCGACCGTATTGTAATCATAGTCGATTGAATAAAGCCGGTTGTTAATAGTGTAGTCGATGACATCAATAAGACCTTGCTCGTCATACGTCAACGTCTGGGCACCACTTTGGTCCTCGATCGTCGTCAAGTGGCCAATGCCAAACAGGCCCTCATCGTATGTTAAATCGACGTTTTCAGCAGATGCACCCGTGGGTCGAACTGTTTTTAGCCGGTTCAAAGCATCATACGTTTTTACTGTTTTTTGATTTTCACTGTTCAGCTCCTCAACCACATTACCGGCTGAGTCCAGCTTATAAATTGTTGTTCCAGTAGCAGGGCTTTGCTGTTGAATGACCTCTCCAAAACCGTTATAGACGAAGGTCGTTTTTTGATGAACCGTCGTTCGTCCACTATTGATCTTTATCGGCCTGTCTACCTCTACTAAATTTCCAGCTTCGTCATAAGTATAGTATGTAGACGCGACCACTGGGGCATCCCCCAGTGCCCTCAATGACAAATACGGACGAGTTGACTCCATCCTGACCCGATTGAAAACATCATATGTAGAGTCTTGCACAATAGTTTCAAAGCCAAGACCATCTTCTTCCGGCGTTATCCGAGATGTGATGTTTCCGGAAGAATCTCTTTTTAAGATAGTCTGGTGACCTTCTGGTGACGTAATTTCCCTTACACGCCCCATTTCGTCAAACAGTCTGGATTGCTCAAAACGGACACTACCTGCAGAATCAACGTATTGCAGTTTCGTCCAATCTCCGTTGAGTTTGTTCGGCTCAAAATTCTGCTTTTCACCCAAGTTATTAAGGATATAGTCCAGTTGCCTTGCATCATTGTATACATAGGTCAAAGACGAGCCGTCAGGTGAGGTTTTGCTCTTTAGCAAGCCATTTTTGTAGTAGCTGTAGCTGGTAGTGGCTGAGCCTTGTGAATATTTAACAGTTTGTGACTTCAGCCAACCTCTGGGCCAATACTCGTAGGAAACCTCAATACCGTTCTGTTCAATAATCGTGCCCGGTAAACCGCGACTGTTATAGTCTCGATATTCAATAGCATGGTTAAGCGCATTGCTACTTTGGCTCAATAGACCCTGGCTGTTGTATTCTAAAGTTGTGATATCACTGAGGTCGACTCGTGAACCGTCTATCGTGATTTTCTTGATGACTTTGCTGTCCGGATAGTACTCGTAGCCATAGTCTACGATGCGCTGTTGTCCATTTGTCGAGTATGGCAACACATGAGTTGTGGTGTCAGTAGACGTTATTGCGTCTATTCTTCCTTCAGGTGTGTAATCACTTACAATCTGAAGGCCAGGCTTCGTTGTGATATACGGCAAACGTAAAGCGTTATACTCGACGGTTGTTGTAACCCGCTCATCAATGGTTCCGGTCCAGCCGGCACCCGTGTCAATAACTGTCGTACTTTCAACTTGGCCATATTGGTTGGTAACCAATAGAACCCTGTTTCCACGCCAGTCTATTTTCTCATTTGCAAATCCGGTCTCTGGGTCATACTTGGTTTCAGCGTATGTTGCTGCACAGTTTGCACTTTGATGCCCAGTGACACCGGTGACCTTTAAAATCCCTTTAATGGATTCATACCAATAGGTTGTCTTCTTACCCAGTGCGTTGGTTGTTGTTACAGAACCATCGGCGTTATACGCAATGTTGAACTCTTCCACATCAGCGCCGTGCTTACTAAAGTTAGCTCGACCTTCAGCGTCATACTGCCATGTCGCAAACCGTATACTCTCTTCATCGAGTAACCCCGTCAGTGCATGTGGATAGTCCGTATTCTCGTATAGATAGTGTTTTTTTGGATTATCCGTTTGTACATTTTCTGTCTCATCCGGATACGTTACAGATGTTAAATTACTATTCTCGTAACTGTAGGTAAAAGTGAAACTATCCGGATCCGTAAAGCTTTCAATGAATCCGCTACCGTTATGTGTAAAGGTAATGGCGTTTCCAAACGAGTCCTGTATGGAACTTAATCTCCCAGATTCATAGGTATACGTGAGCGACAAACCCGTTAAAGCCGTTACTTGGGTGATTTTTCCACTTTGCTCATATTTTTTAACTGTACCGTTAAACAGGGTATAAACCCACGTACCGTCAGAATTTCTGGAAAGCGTCCCGAGATTCGAGCTTTCGTCAACCCATTGGCCTGCAGTGAAATCAAATCGCTGAACTGCGCCGGTATCGCTGACAACACTGGCTTGTTCTGCTTCTGCGTCATAGTCGACGCGCTCTTCAATATTACTGGACCAGCCGTAACCGAATAACCCCACACTTTTGGAAGTACTGTTGTAACTGCGCTTGATGTGCAGTGGCATCTCAGTTTTCGTCGAGAAATCTACTTCTGAGTGATACTTGTTCCCTGTGATCAAGTTTATCGGATTGCCACCAAAGCACTGGCCGTCATTCTGATCACCCATATTCTTTTCAGAATCATAAATGGTAATGACAAAATTCCGTGATGTCGTTTCACCTTCGACTGTTGTCGTGGCTGTAATTGAATGCAATCCTTCTTCGAGTCCCGAAAGTGAAAATTGCTTTGTGCTGCCAAGGCTGCCTGCCAGGTCTGACTGCCAAGAGATGGCGGCATCAGCCAGTACAGAACCTTTGAAATAGACGCTGGCGTCAAAACTGATAGATTCCTTAATGTCGAATATCTGGCCGCCACGTGGCGACGCAATCTCAAGTTTTGGCGTTGATGGTAGAATTTCAACTGTGGTCGATTTAACCGCTGTATTGCCATCCATTGAGAGCTCAGCGCGAATATTGTGACTACCCTCTGCCAATACTGTTGTGTAGCTTCCGCCCGTTGCAACGTCATTGCTATCGACAAACCATCGAACCAGATGTTTACTATCATTGTCATCAATGGTCGCTGTCGAAACGGAAAAGCTGACAGGCATGTAGGCTTCATGGTCGTCAGGAATATCCACATTAATATTGCTAAGCACGATACCATGTTCATTTACTTCAAACTGATGAGAAGCACTTGCGGACAGACCTCCAGTATCTGTCACAGAAGCAGTGACCGTATAAGCTCCCGCCTCAAAGGCTTTAGTAAAATAGGGCTTATTGCTCTCGACTACAGTGCCACCAATGGACCATTGTATGTAATAGTCTTTATTGCCATCTTCAGCGTCCCCCGCGGTGGCACGGAACGTAATATCTCTATTGTTGTAATACTGTGAATCGTTTGCAGGCGACTGTATGGATATTGTTGGGGAGGTGTTGAAGTTGAAACGATAGTGGTGCTTGCAGGTTAGTTCGCCAAAGTACTCATGATCGTAATACTCTGATTTCGAATCAGAATGCTTTTTACAATAGTAGTCTCCTACTCGACTTTTATTCGAATACGATTTTTTGATTTTTGTTAAATCACTGTTGCAAGCATTAAGAGCACTAGCCTCAGAACTGTATCTACTGTCTGTTTCGTCATTATGGTTTGGATCTGGATATGCAAAGTAGTGATCAGTAATATTTAGGTTAGTTTCAACAAGCGCTAATGCAACGTAACCATGAATACCATCATCTAGACTAGAAAAATTGGGCAGGTAATTACAGGCATACTTATTATAGAGATACACGGCTTCATAAGCTGATTTTCTATCCGTACATTCTAGAAGAGCTTCAAAGTAATTCGAGAGAATATGTACGTGCCTGATATTATACCCATGACCAAAGGCTAAAACGCCAACTTGAGATAAAAATAGCGTCAGTAACAACGTTTTGATACTTCGGATCATCTGCAATTCCCTATACAAAGTAGTTATGGGGCAAAATCAGTTTCGAATATTATTTTTGAAACTTTTATTGAACCCGTACGACAAAAACTCGAACATGTTTTCCGATAGTCAACTGAAAAAAAGAAACCGGCCACAATAGCCATTTAATCCCTTTAACTTTCTATCTCTATTGAAATTTTTCGTTTCAGCTTGGATAGACTCATGATTGTGCCAAACGGCATTCCAATGCAGGTGATACCGGCAGCAGGACCATATTGAAACAAGAATCTCGAAACAATATTTTTTATACAAATCACACCAATAATGAGACTTGTGTCACAAAAAAACAAAGACTCTTAGGATTTTCTGTATTTACACTAATACCTGTCTGGAAAAATTGTTACAAATTGTTCAGGTATTAATCAATGTATTGGCAAGGTAGTACTTAAAATAAATAAACTAACTGACCAGACCAATTCACCTCAACATCTGGGCAATTGCGCACGGCATATTGAAAGACTTTTTGGTTGGTCCATTTATCGATTTGATCCTGACCTCACAAGTTTTAATAAGTTACCGATTTTGTTCGATTCGAATTACCGTTTACTAACCCTTCTCGGGTAGTGCCTTCAAGAACTGGTCGAATTCTCTTGATCCAAGTGCACCGCAGAATAATTCAGCAGGTTAGTGTTTTGCCCCGTTAGAAATGTCAACGCACATTTTATTCACTGGCATTACCTCGTTGTCGTTGGTCAACTTTTCGCGGTTTCGCCGTTTTGGGCGAGCAACGGTTAAGCTCGGAATAAGGCTATGAAATGCGACTAAAAAGAGCTATAGACACTGACGTTATTGAGGACTAACCAGTGTTTTTTGATTGTACTTCACCACCATGCAACCCCAAAAAAACCGCCTATACTCAGTCTCGAACTGTTAAATGGGAACCCTTCTCTATGTCTGCTACCAAATACCGCCTGGTCACCCGCAGCGATTTCGACGGCCTGGTTTGTGCTGCGCTGCTGAAAGAATTAGACATGATCGATGACATTCTGTTTGTGCACCCTAAGGATATGCAGGACGGCAAAGTCGAGATTACCGATCGGGACATTACCACCAACCTGCCCTATGTTTCCGCGGCGTATCTGGCATTCGACCACCATCTGTCGGAAACACTGCGTAATGAAAAAGCAGACAACCACATAATTGACCCGAACGCGCCTTCGGCCGCCCGGGTAGTGTTCGACTATTACGGGGGTGCAGACAAGTTCCCGCACGTCAGTGACGATATGATGGTGGCGGTGGATAAAGGCGATTCCGCGCAGTTTAACAAGCAGGAAATTCTCGACCCGCGCGGCTGGGATTTAATGAATTTCCTGATGGATGCGCGCACCGGGTTGGGCCGCTTCCGGGATTTCCGAATTTCCAATTATCAGTTGATGATGGAACTGATCGACAAGTGCCGTGAAATGCCCATAGACGATATATTGAAATTACCGGACGTTCAGGAACGCGTGGAGCTGTACCTGGAGCATCAACCCAAGGCGAATGAGCAGATTCTGCGTTGTGCCACGGTCCATGGCAACCTGGTGGTGCTCGACTTACAAAACGAAGATGAGATCTGGGCGACCAACCGGTTCATCATTTACGCGCTGTTCCCGCAATGCAATATTTCCATCCACCGGCTGTGGGGTTTGAAGCAACAGAACACGGTTTTTGCCATCGGCAAATCCATTCTGGACCGCTCGTCGAACACCAACGTGGGTGAATTGTGTTTGAAGTATGGCGGCGGCGGTCATCAGGCGGCGGGCACCTGTCAGGTGGACAACGACAAGGCCGATAAGGTGCTGAACGAGCTGATTGCTCAGATCAATCAAGATGGCTAACGGCAGTTCCATGCGCTGATCTGCGTCAACGCAATTCGCGCATGGGCAGGCAACACTGGTCCGATCTCTCAACCCAAACCCGGCACAGGAGAAACTCGATGATCCGACAAGCGACCAACACGGACTTTCCGGAATTGGCGGACATTTATCACGACGCCAGTTTAATTGCGCATCCCTTTATCGACCCGGAATTTATTGCCGGTGACCGGCTGCGGGTCCGCGATGAATATCTGCCCTTAAACGAAAGCTTCGTCTATGAGGTGCAGGGTGAGATTCTGGGGTTTGTCTCGTTGACGGACGATCACATTAACGGCCTGTTCGTGAAGGCTGATCATCAGCGGGAAGGGATCGGCAGCGATTTGCTCAATCACGTAAAAGAGCGCCATCCGCGTCTTGAGTTGTGTTGTTTTGTGGATAACTACCAGGCGCAACGTTTTTATCACGCTCAGGATTTTGAAATAGTCGAGGAACGCGGCAACACAGAGTTGCCGTTCGATGAATACCGTATGCTGTGGCAGGCAAGTTAATCGCCTGCCGTTGTCACAACCGACGGTACCGGTCTTGCTTAGTGGTGGTGACCACCAGGGCCATGCACGTGGCCGTGCGCCAGTTCTTCTTCCGTTGCATCGCGCACTTCAACCACAGAACCGGTGAAATGCAGTGTCTTGCCAGCCAGCGGGTGGTTCGGGTCGACAGTGATGTCGTCTTCTTCCACACCGGTGACCATCAACTGGACCGGGCCGCCTTGAGTCTGGGCGGTAAACACCATGCCAGGCTCGATAGATTCAACGCCTTCAAACGCGCTGCGAGGTACTACCTGTACCATCTCTTCGTTGTATTCGCCGTAGCCATCTGCTGGGGCGACGACTGTGTCGAAACTGTCACCCGCGGCTTTGCCGACTAACGCAGCTTCCAGACCAGAGATAATGTTATTGGCACCGTGCAAATACGTTAACGGATCTCCGCCTTCAGAGGTGTCGATAACCTCGCCATGCTCGTCTTTAACGGTGTAGTTCAGGGAGACAACTTTGTTTTCTTCAATCATGATGGTTTCCTTGGTTGGAAAGGTTTGGCGGGCTTAAACGAGACCAATGACAGGCAATAATCGCAAACGCGCGGTGAACAGTTCGGCGCTGTGAACAGCTATCCAAGGAAACAAGTATGGGGCAGCTGACGGATGATTCAACCTTTCGCGTTAAAAAACCGCCATATTTGCCCGCAAACACGCCAATTTGAGCACCCTATGATAAACTGGCGCTCCATTGTGACCGATGTTTTGCATGTCCCAACGTTCTGCGCTCGCTAACCCAGACTATCGCCGGTATTTTATCGCTTCCAGCTTCGCTACCTTAGCGGTGTGGATGACCCGCTTCATGTTCGGGTGGCTGGTCTGGGAAACCACCGAATCGTTTTTATGGGTAGGCGTTGCCAGCGCCAGCATCCTGTTCCCGTCTTTATTGATCACACCGATCTTTGGGGTGATCTCCGACCGCATCAACCTTAAATTTGGCGTCATCGCCTGGCTCGCCAGCCAAGCGCTGGTCACTCTGGTGACTCTGCTGGTGTTTGAGTTTGTCGGTCAATCACTGCCGCTGCTACTGCTGATGACCTTTCTGTTCGGCTGCGTGGCCGCTGCCGGCTCTCCCTTACGGTTAACGCTGATCCCGAAATTGGTGAATGCTGCCGAATTGCCCAATGCCGTCGGCTGGGGGGCCATGCTGTTCAATACATCGCGTATTGTTGCCCCAGCAATAGCGGCCTGGTGCTTAACCCTGTTTCCGCCGCAGTGGGTCTTTATTCTGTGTACGCTGGCATTTATCTGCGCGGGGATCATCAATGCCGGGTTACCCAATGTGCAGGGGGTGGTGAAAAAGTCCAGCACCAGTGGCTGGCAAGATTTTATCGCGGGCATTCAATACTGTTGGGCGTCCCCGATGATCCGTGTGCTGTTTATCCTGACACTGACCAACTCGCAGGTTGCCCGGTCGCTCATGGAACTGCTGCCAGCGCTTTCCGGTACGCTGACCACCGGCACCGCAGCGGATCTCGCCACCCTCACCGGCTGCGCCGGTGCTGGCAGTATTGTCGGTGGCTGGTATATCTCCCGCCAACGTGGTGCGGTATCGACATTAATTAACTTGCTCGCCTTTGCTATGTTCAGCACCGCACTGCTGCTGGTGCCTATGCTGTTTTCCTTGCCAGTTTGGCCGATGGCGGTATTGGTCGGCGGCGTCAGCCTGTTCATGACCGTCCTCGGCACCGGTTCGCAGATCGTACTGCAACTGACCAGTGACGACAGCAAACGCGGCCGCGTCATGAGCCTGTGGCTGACCATTGCGCTAGTGGGTCCGGCCATTGGCGCGCTAATCATGGGCGGCATTGCCGAGTGGTTTGGTTTTCCCGTCATGCTGATTCTGATGTTAGCATTGAGTCTGGCATCCGCCCTGTGGCTGAAAACATCGGCTTCTTCTTTCAACAGCGACACCAGGTAGGCAACATTTTGCACGCGATTACCGATTACCAACGATTGTTTTTACAGGACGTTCCGATGATGGATGTCCGTGCGCCCATCGAATACAGCAAGGGGGCGTTTCCCCACAGCGAAAACTGCCCTCTGCTGGACGACGAACAGCGTGAACGCGTTGGCACCCGTTACAAAGAACAGGGGCAGGATTCCGCCATAGAGCTCGGTAACGAATTGGCCACCGAAGCGATTAAAGCGGATCGGCTGGCGCAATGGCAGGACTTCTTCAAACGGCACCCGGACGGCGTGCTCTACTGTTTTCGCGGCGGACTGCGTTCGCGCATTACTCAACAATGGTTAGCCGAAGCCGGGTTGGAGATTCCATACATCACCGGTGGCTACAAGGCCATGCGGGGTTACCTGTTGAACGAATTGCATGAGCGCATCGGCGAGGGCAATGTGCAGATTCTGTCGGGTCCCACCGGCAGTGGTAAAACCGAACTGATCGAGCAATGGCCACATTCGGTCGATCTTGAAGGTTTGGCGAATCACCGTGGCAGTGCTTTTGGTCGCACCGAAACCGAACAACCGGCGCAAATCGACTTCGAAAACGTTTGGTCCATTGCCTGGATGAAACGCACGCAGCACAATACTGCGCCAGTGTTGATGGAGGATGAATCTCGGTTGATCGGTCGCATCGCCGTGTTACCGGAATTCCTGGAACTGAGCAAACGATCCAATGTCGTGTTGCTGCAAGCTTCCGTTGAGGAACGCATAGAACGCATTCGCCGCGACTATGCCGAACGCATGTTTGCGCACAAACAAACCCACGGTGAAGAAGCAGCAATCGCGTATCTGGATGACTTTGTCCGCTCGGCCTTAACCCGTATTCGCAAACGCTTGGGCGGCGACCGTTTTGCGCAGTTATCCACCATGCTCAATGACAGCTTGGTCGCTTTACAGAACCAGCAAAGCTGGCAGGGGTTCGATGACATCGTCGCCTGTCTGCTGCAAGACTACTACGACCCAATGTACACTTACCAATTCGGCAAAAAAGCCCAAAATGTCGTGTTCAGGGGCAACCAAACGGAGATACTGCAATGGTTGAGCGAGCAACAACAGGCTTGAGCACGCGGGTTAAAACGGCGCTGACGGCGTGTATCGTATTGGCGGTGGTCATCAACTGGCTGCCAATGATCGACGCGAAAGCGCAAACGTACCTGACCGACACCATCAGCAGTAATGCCATTGTGTTTGGCGTGGTTCGAACTCTGAACGGGGTCATTTCGGTGGTGCAGTCTTCGGAAGTTAGCATCGGGGTTGCCAGTGTGGGGTTGGGCGAAATTTTTGACCCGGTCAATGACCTGATTGAACGCTTTTCTGGTCTTCTACTGGTGACCTTAACCGCACTCGGTATTCAGCAAGTCATTCTGTTATTCACCACTTCGCTGGCGCTGAAAATTGCGTTCAGCAGTTTTGCCGTTTTTCTGTTGCTCGTCGTCTGGCGCATTGAACAACAAGCGCCGGTTTGGGTGCGCATCGGCATCGCCGTTTTGTTGTTGCGTTTCCTGCTGACGCTGGAAGTCGGGCTGGTCTGGTTGTTTGACTGGCTCTATTTCAATGCCACCGGCGCCGAGGCTTTATCAGTACTCGAAGCCACCACTCAAGTGGTGCAGAACATTCGCGAATCGCTGACGAGTATCGACCTCGGCAAGCTGATCTTCGGCAACAACGACCCGGTATTGCAAAACGAAGACATCGGCAGCCGTATTTCCGCATCTGTGGTCACGCTGATTGTGGGCATGTTGTTCAAGAGCATAATTATTCCCGTAGGCACCTTATGGAGCGGCTATCAAATCAGCAGAGCCGTCCTTTGGGGCGTCTCGCAACCCTCAAGGTAGCTGCTGTGTTTGAACGTGATTTAGTTTTTATTGGCGGCGGTCACAGCCACGCCCTGGTGTTGCGGATGCTGGCCATGAAGCCGTTAACCGGCGTTCGCCTGACCTTAGTTACCGACACTCTACTCACGCCCTATTCCGGTATGCTGCCGGGTTATATGGCCGGACACTACTCGTTGGACGACACCCATATCGACCTGAACAAGCTGTGCCGCGCGGCCGGTGTACGGCTGATTCACGACCGTGTCATCGGGCTGGATGCGCAGCACAAAACCATTCGCCTGGCGAACCATGGCGACTTGCGTTACGACCGCGTATCGATCAATACCGGCTCAACACCCAACCTGACCATTCCCGGTGCCGCTGAATTTGCCGTGGGTGTGAAACCGGTCAGCCAGCTGACCGCCATGTGGCAACGATTGTTGGAGGCTGACTATAAAGGCAAAACACCGCATTGGGCGGTGGTGGGTGCCGGCGCTGCCGGTGTGGAAGTGATCCTGGCCATTGCGCACCGGTTTGCCCGCCTGCAAAAGCCCATCCGCCTGTCACTGGTGTACTCCAGTGCCGATATTTTGCCTAACTACACACCGCGCATTCGACGTGTTGTGTCCGACGCATTGGCAAAAGCCGGTGTTGAACGGGTGGCGAATTTTTCTGTCGCCGAAGTGCGCAAAGACCGCCTGATCAGTGCCAATAATCTCGAATTGCATCTGGATAAATCCATCTGGTGTACGCCAGCTACAGCACCACATTGGCCACAGGACGCCGGTCTGGATGTTGACCACAATGGCTTTATTACCGTTAACCAATACCTGCAAAGCACCAGTCATTCGGACGTGTTTGCGGTGGGCGATGTCAGCGCCATGACCTTAACGCCAAGACCAAAGGCCGGTGTTTTTGCGGTTCGTTCAGCGCCGTTTTTGCGCCACAACCTCACCGCCGCGTTTACCGACCAACACATGCGGCCGGTTCGGCTGCAAAAAGATTTTCTGTCGTTACTGGCGTTGGGCGACCAACGAGCCGTTGGCATGCGCAACGGTTTTTCGTTTGCCGGGCGTTGGGTCTGGCGCTGGAAAGATCGGATCGACCGGCAATTTATGGCGTTGTTTTCCACCGCGTTACCGCAAATGCAAGCCAGTGACAGCATGAGCGATAACACCATGCACTGCGCCGGTTGTGGCAGCAAATTAGGCCCGGAACTGCTCAGCGAAACGTTGGCGGAGCTGCATCAGGGTAAACACCACCAAGCCGAAGATGCGGCCCTGGCGTTTAACAGCGGAGGCCATCAACTGTGGCAAAGCATCGACGGCTTTCGCAGTTTCACAGATGACTTATATCGCCTGGGTCAGGTGGTGACGCACCATGCGGTGAATGACAGTTACGCCATGGGCATTGCTCCCAGCAGCGCGCAGGTCTGGGCGAACCTCGCATTCAGTCACCCACGGATTGCCCGTCGCGACTTTAGGCTGCTTATGTCTGGCATTCAAAGCGCATTAGCCGAGCACGATACTGAACTCATTGGCGGCCACAGCACCGAAGGTTTAGAAACACACGTCGCCTTGGTGGTGAACGGTGAAGGCACCGCGCAGTGGCACAAAAGCAACATCCAAGCGGGCGACTGGTTGCTGCTGAACAAACCCATTGGCTCAGGCATTTTGCTGGCAGCCGATATGCAGGGCAAAGCACACGCGTTGGCGATCGAAGCGTTGTGGGCGCAGTTGCTGCGTTCGAATCGGGCATTTTTCCAGCAGTTGCAAACACACACCGTGCATGCCGCAACCGACGTGACCGGCTTTGGTTTGATCGGCCACCTTTTGGAAATGACCGATGGCAGCGGCTGCAGTATTGCGCTGGATGCCGACGCTGTGCCGCTGATGCGCGACGCTCTGACCTTAAGTGAGCAAGGTGTGCACTCCACACTCTTGCCGCAACTGACGCCGCTGCTGTTGCGTTGCAAAGTCGAGTGCGAGAACACAGCTTTAGTGAATTGCTTGCTCGACCCACAAACTCAGGGAGGTCTGTTAATTTCGGTGCCGCCCGCTACGGCCGAGGCGCTTCTGGCGCAAGGTGATGTGTGGAAAATTGGCGAAGTCACCGAAGCCAACTCGAAACCCATTACCGTTCGTTAACTAACTCAATTCGCAACAAGGTGTTACGCCTGTAAAAAGGGATCTACAAATCATGCTCGTTCGGACTATTTTTTTCAGTACCATATTTCTGCTGACCACCGCTTCGCTGCAAGCGGAGACCTTAACTCTGCCAGATGGCAGCGAGTACGAAGGCCCTCAGGTCAATGACCGCTTGCACGGCGAAGGCACCTTGAAATGGCCTAATGGCGATGTATATGTGGGAGAATTTTCAGAAGGTCAAATGGCCGGCGCTGGCGAACTGACCTATGCACTCGGTGCCCATTACAGCGGGAATTTTCTGCAGGGATATTTCCATGGTCAGGGCGAGTACGCCGATACAAACGGCTCGGTCTGGACCGGAGAATTTGAGCAAGGGAAATTTCAACAGGGCACCGTTGTGCACAAGGATGGCTCAACGCTGACGGGCCAGTTTGCTAATTGGCAATTATCCGGTGAAGGTCAAGCGACCTTTCCCCAGCAAGGCACCTGGTCCGGTCAATTCAAAAATGGCGTGATAAACGGAAAAGGGCATTATGAAAATGAAGCGGGCGTCCGTTACGATGGCGGCTTCGCACGATGGAGCTACCACGGCGACGGCGAACTGACCTTACCGGACGGCACACATTACGTTGGGCAATTTCAGTATGGTCAATACCAGGGTCACGGTGAATTAACACTGCCATCTGGAGAAACTTATGTCGGTGAATTTGAATACGGTGAATATTCCGGCGACGGCAAGCAAACGCTGCCAGACGGCGAAATCCGAACCGGGGTCTTCGACTGGGGTTACCTCAACGGAACCGGTCGTATCGACTACCCCAACGGCGACTGGTACGAAGGCAATGTCGTTAATAACCAGTATCAGGGCACCGGCAGCCGGTATACCCAAAGCGACAACACTCTGGTAAAAGGCCTCTGGCAAGCGGGTAAATTGGTTGCGCGCATTCACGATGACGAACGCATCGAGCACTTGGGCAACTTGGCGGAACAGGTGCTGTACAACCAGAACGATCTGCTGCAAACCCAGTTTGATGCCTTGCTCGACAGCAACCCGGAACAAACCAACGCCTACCTGCTCGCTGTAGGCGGAGATGGCAATCAGGAAGTGTTTCGCCGCGAAGTGTTGTACGCGCAGCAATTGTTCGACACCCGCTTTGCGACCAAAGACCGTAGCGTGGTTTTGATCAACAGCAAAGAAACAGCGGCGGCGTATCCCGTGGCAACGGTCACGTCCATCGAAAAAACGTTGCAGGTATTGGCCGGTAAAATGAACCCGGAAAAAGATATTCTGCTGCTGTACTTAACCAGCCACGGCAGTGCCGACCATCAACTCTATTTGAATCAGCCAGGTATGGGGTTAGTGGATTTATCTGCCGACTACCTCGCGCAACTGCTGCGGAACTTCCCGGTACGCGCAAAGGTCGTGATGATTTCTGCCTGCTATTCCGGCGGCTTTATCGATGCGTTGAAGGATGACACCACGCTGGTGATGACCTCAGCGGCGAAAGACAAAACCTCGTTTGGTTGCAGCGATGACGCAGATTTCACTTACTTTGGCCGAGCACTGCTGGAGCAATCACTGCAACAAACACAGGATTTTCGCCGAGCGTTTCACAGCAGTGTGGACCTGGTTGAGCAATGGGAAAAAGAAGAAGAGATCACACCCTCCAAACCCAAATTGCACGCTCCGCAACCCATTTTAGACACATTGGCGGCGTGGTATGAATCGTTACCGGGTTATACGCCAACACCCACAACACCAATGGAATTGACCCAATGGTGGTGGCGGGAGACTAAACAGTTGCCCACCGTGAGTGCCGACTAGCGGCACTTGAATGGCGCTTATTTTAGCTTTTTTACGGCGCACATAAGGCTTTTGCGTCATTCGGCGACTTGGTTTCGCTGGGATTTTTTACTACAAGTAATGGATCAATTCTGAAGACTAAGGTTTTATTTTTAACCAAAAGGTTTATTGGAGGATTTCTTTTTTCAAGGGGAGATCCCCTTGCACCCCCTTCTGTCGCCCGCTTTGGTATTCTGCCCTGCCAGACACTTTCTTCGAACGGTCGCTTGAGCGTGCGTCCCTGCACGCACGGCGCTTTTAAGGGCATCCATGCCCTTGAATCCATTGCGATGTGTCTGTCATGTCAGCCAAAGCAGATGCGACGATCGAGTTATTTACACCTGATCGGGCTTATCAGCATTTGCTGGTTTGAAATGGTTATCAAGAAGCCGACTCATGCGGTTGGTTCTTCGCCGTTCAAACGACCTTTCAAAGATGAAGTTGAGAAGATTGATCAGTCGTTTGTGGCAGCTGGGGTTGTTAAGAACCAAGCCCGTATCGTCGGACTGGTTTGGCCCTTGACGGCGAAAAATCGCCCAGTGAAACTAAGCCAGGAGATGATGCAAATACGCGTAAGCAATAACCGTTCAGCGTGACCCTTTATTGCTCCAGCACCCGTTGATTCGTCAACCGAAACGGGTGCGCTACGTAAGTGCCCATGATGCGCATTTCCTGGGTAAAAAAGGCCAGCTCTTTTAAAGCATATTGCATGAGTTGCTCGGAAGGGTGGCCTTCCACATCCAAGTGAAAACTACTGCCCTTCGGCACACCGCTGCCCATGTAACTTTCCAGCTTTACCATGTTAATACCATTGGTCGCAAAACCGCCCAGCGCTTTATACAACGCCGCCGGAATATTGCGTACAGTAAACATTAACGAGGTGATGAACGGTACTGACGCATCGAAGTCTGGCAGACCGGCGTCTTTCGACAAAATAAGAAACCGTGTGGTATTGCCAGTTACGTCCTGAAAATTTTCCCGCAGAATGGTCAGGTCATACAGTTCGGCCGCCAGGCTGGAGGCGATCGCTGCCCGGCTTTTATCGCTACCTTGGGCAATTTCACAAGCCAAACCGGCGGTGTCGTACCCTGCGATGGGTTCCAGCCCCAGTTCATGAATGTGCTGGTCACACTGCGCTAAGGCTTGAGGGTGCGATGTGACTGTTTTGATATCACTCAGCTGAGCCCCTTTTAACGCCAACAAACAATGATTAATCGGTTCAAAGTGTTCACCAATAATGTGCAGGTGTGTGGAAGGCATTAACCGATACATTTCTTCAACCCGTCCAGCGGTTGAATTCTCCAATGGAATCATCGCCAGTTTGGCGTCGCCACGTTCCACCATAAACATGGCTTCTGCAAAGGTTTCGCAGGCAATGGCCCGCATGTTCGGAAAAACATGGCGGCAGGATAAATGAGAGTAGGCACCTTCCAGCCCCTGGAAAGCAATGATATTGGTGGTCTCGGCCATAGCAATTCCAAAACAAAGTTGATGAGTTCAGAACGCAGAATTATGGCACAAGCGCGATACGTTGCAGATTGACTTTTAACAGCCCAAAACAAAAAAAGGGCAGAGTCTTAACGACCCTGCCCTTTTTTAAAACGGTTTAGCAATTACACAGCGACGATGTTTTCCGCTTGTGGGCCTTTAGGGCCTGCTGTCACCGTAAATTCAACCGACTGACCTTCAGTCAGTGTTTTAAAACCTGAACTGACGATAGCACTGAAGTGTGCAAAGACGTCTGGACCAGATTTCTGCTCAAGAAACCCAAAACCTTTCGCTTCGTTGAACCACTTGACGGTACCTGTTGTTGTATTAGACATAATAATAATCCTGAAATTTAAAAATAAATGTGCCTTCAAAAGGCTTGAATGCGTAAAAACAGAGACTGGAACTTAAAAACTGCAGGACGTGGTGTTACGAATAAAACAACGAAATGTAGGATGTAAATAGGAGACTTAATTTCTAGCTGCGACCCACAGTATAGAGTTAGTGGGTCGCTGTCTATGTTTATTTTAAAATACTTTTTCAGCGGTGTGTGACCGTGACAAACTTGGTAACTGCTCGTGGCGGCGCTAAAGGCAATCGCGTTTGACTCAACTAATCCAATCCACCTTGTGAAGCTCATAGTGCTTTAACTGCCGCTCACCAACGCCAACGTCACCCTGATAGACAAAGCCATTCTTGATCATCACACGACCCGACGCGGGGTTCTCCGGCAGATGACGAGCATAAATAAGCGTCAAACCAAACTGATCAAACCCATACTGAATCAACGCGGTTGCCGCTTCAGTACAGTACCCCTTACCCCAGAACGGAACCCCAACCCAGTAACCCAAATTACCACTCGCATCTTCAATTTGTGTGAGACTGATCGTACCTAAGTGCTCGCCGGTGCTGTTCAATTCAATCGCCAGTGCAATGGCTTTACCGCTTTCAAACCAACCTTGGTGATTGGATATCCATTCTTCCGCCATACCCTTGCGATAAGGGTGAGGAATATTTGCGGTCATGTCCGCAATAATTTTTTCACCCGCCAAACGCTGAACACTCTTAGCATCTGACAGTTGGTACGGTCGCAGTGTTAATCGGTTTGTTTTAAGTGTGGGTAACAAGAGCGTTCCTTTTTAGAATTTAACCAGGGCCAGGTTAGGGCTCAGTTTAAAACAATAGTTAGCAAGCACCAAAAACTTCATGCAATGTGGGTTCTACCCTTTTCGGTTTTAGGGCTCTTTTTAAAGGGCCTTACTCGACGATTCGGACATGCCCCATAACAATTCCAGCTTCCACATATGACTTCACACTTCTCAATTTCGTCTTCGACAGATCGATCCTGATGGACAGGGTTATCTAAGATTCCTATTCATAAATAGTTCAATCTAATCAATTGAAAGCCTTTGCGGACATTGGCGTAAATAACCGTTCCGTCGCATCTGCATAAATTACTACGCATCCATCCTGAGTTTCATCAAATGCTTCTGCCGAATACGAACTTGCACCGGAGTCATTCGTGATCTTCGTCAGTGCTAAATTAAGTTCCTGCACCAACGCAATGCAGTCTGCGTGATCCGGCTTCACTGGCTTCGCTTCAAGGTTTAATACATTGGGATTCTGATTCATAGACTCTTTTAAATTCTAACCAAACTGCAGGCGCATGAATTCCAAATACTCATTCAGCGCAGCAACTTGATGGTAATCGTTTATCCGCTGATGGTGTTTTGTCCGATCTCCCACGACCACCAAATTCCAATTCAATTCCGCGCAGGCTTTTTTGTCCCAAGAGGCATCACCAAAATATGTGATCGACACGTTATTGCTGTTCGGTTCCAACACCGTATTACCCTGTTTAACACGAGCCAGTGCAATGTTCATAATATCGACTCGCGAAATGGCATCGTTTGCTGAGACAAGCGGTAAACCTTTAGTTGCGATACCAGCGGAATTCAATTTGGCAATCGCGGTTTCACCCCAGCCGCCGGTCGCAATGCCCAAGCAGACATGTTCATAATCACGCAGGTGAGCGATGAACGCATTGGCGCCGGGCACTTCCCGTACCGGGTTTTTCTGCAAATGCGCTTCTATCCTGGCAATAAAAGACGCTTTTACCCGCCGTGTTAATTCCGCCTCGTGCTGTTGCAAACCATGTGACACGACAATTTCATTTAAAATACCGGAATCCGTCACATGGGCGTATTCGCCCCAATCGTCTTTAAAGGAGACGTCCATGTGTTCCAGAACCGCCTCTTTAAAACAAGCGGCATCAAAACCCGTCGATTGCGTTAAGGTGCCGTCGATATCAAAAATAATGCAGTGCAAAGGCCGCTCTCTTTTCGTTTGTTCATCTGAAAAACCAGAGAGTGTAACGTACAACAGAGCGGCAGAGTTGTCATGCTCAACCCCAGTTGTTAAGCGCATTACCCGATAATCTGGAACACCCCAACCAGAACGAACACCAGCGCGGCAACAAGGTGCGCGGCTTTCAACGGAATTCGTTTCATAATGTATTCGCCCGCAAAAACAACCGGAACATTTGCCAGCAGCATTCCCAGTGTTGTGCCGAGTGTCACCAACACAACCGAATGAAATTGCGCGCCAAGCAACACGGTGGCAATTTGCGTTTTATCGCCGATTTCCGCCAGGAAAAACAACAGCGTCGACGCGGCAAAGGCACCGTATTTTTGAAATGCAGAATCTTCACTGTCGTCTTTATCCGGCACCAACAGCCATAACCCTAAAACAATAAAACTGCCGCCGAGCAGCCACTGGCCTAACTCGCTTTGCAGGTATTGGGCGAGCCAACCACCCAACCAAGCGGATGCGGCATGGTTAAGCAGAGTCGCCACCAAAATGCCAGCCACAATAGCCCATTTGTTGCGGAATTTTGCCGCCAGAAACAGAGAAAGCAGTTGGGTTTTATCACCAATTTCGGCCAATGCCACGGTGAACAGGGAAATGTAGAGAGGTTCCATATAAGGGCTCCGGTGGGATTGATCATACAAAAGGCAAACAACAGCCTCCCACCATAGGAACTGTTATTTGCCTTAAGTCTTGCCAATACCAAACGGGGTACGAACCGACCATAAGCCATGAGGGCTCAAGTATGTTGACCGGTTCTCTCAATCAGAGAAGACTACTCCCTTAAGGACGCGCGAACTTTACAACAGGTGCTTTGGAAACTCAAATCGGATTTTCCTAACTACACAGCTGCACACTAAGTATTATTACCGTTTTCTGATAGCTAATTATGACTGCTTAACAAAGCCACTTATTCTTCCACGAGCCGCATATTTGCGATCAAAGACGTTAGCTTATCAACATCATTACTGGTATTTAGTTGAAAGACCAAGTCGAAACTACGCTCGCACCGTACGCGGTTGGTCCAAGCTCTGTTGTGGTAATAACGAATAGCCAGTCCCCTTTTTCCATCACAGTAACTTTTTCTGATTCTGAAACGGAAAATACTTGTTTTAGCTTTAGACCAAGTTCAGAACTGAAAGATGGATCTACTAGCCTTTGTAGAAATTCACGATTAAGAACACCAACTTTACCTGGCGCATCCGCAAAGAGAGTTTCAGGATAGTCCTTGAATACAGTGAATCCACTTTCTATGTCTCCAACGCTTAGCGACACGCCCGATGATTGAAATGCCTGTAATTGAGAAACCTCTGGCTCTATCTCAAACACAAATGGAAAGACGGTGAGTGATAGCGGATTCATTCGCTCTTGGTTAATCGACGCACATCCTGTCATTAATATTGTTGCCAGAACCAAACTAAGCAATTTCATTGTTATATCCCCGCTGCTAACATTTCAAGCTCAGTCCTATATTGCCAAAGCCGAGTTTCTTGCTACGTCATAAAAAAAAAGGGCGCTGGTCAGCTGTTCATAAGAGTACGATTTGTAGTTCAGCTTCATTCAGTACCTAATGTCGTTGAACACCTAGCTCACCTGAAACATGGGAGCACAGCGAGTATTTTGTCCGGCGCAGCCACTTGATAGAAGCTGCTGTTTCATGTTCTAAAGATTTGTACATATCTAAATCTTCCCAGCTATCTTCCAAAGCTTCCAGAATTGTCGAAGGTAAGATTCTACTCATAAGATAAGCTTGATCCCCTGCCTTTCGTTCAATTCATCAATGGCCATTTTTTAAACTCAGGCCACCTTGTAACATGAGCAATATAATCAGCAAGTTCAGAAGGTATAAAACCAGCAGGTCTCTTAGTTTCCTTTGCCAAATGTAGCCAGTCTTTTGAAAGAGTTACTTTGAGTTCATCCAGAAACCAAGTTTTAAGATCGGGATGCTCTGTTAAATGTTCAGAGAACCTCACGAAAATAAACTCTGCGTGATTGCATCCACAGGTAGATCTTACCCACAACATGTCATATGCATTGTCTAGTGGGGTTTCCCCGTATTCTTTGGCGTACTCTATTTCCACTAGGTATTTCTAACACCATTATTTTTCAGCGAATTTACCATTCCGAAGCCCACGCACGAAGCAAGGTTTTTGGGCTTGAACAACAATTGTTTGTTAAGAGACTTGTTCTGGTGGCTCATAGCCCTTAATCATTTTAAAGTGGTGTTTGATACACTTTCTTGACTGCAGTATATGGAAGTGATCACACCCAATTTCGTTGCAATTTTGAACGCCATCTTCGGCACCTAACTGCAAATAAAAATAGTAATCATCATTTGAGTTGAATTTTTTAGATATCAAAGACTCAGACTTTACCCATTTAAATTTCGGTTCATCATGCGACAGGACATCTAAAGTGTTCAAATTACTAATAAAACGAAAGTTCTTTGGTTCTCCGCTTATTAATATTTCAGAATCCGGCAAGTGCTTGAACCAATAAGAATTTTTTACAAGAAGAAATGGATAACATGAGCCATTAGTCAGACGTGGAAGCGTCTCAGGGTATTGGTAATCCATAGGATGCCAGTGCTCGTCAAAGGAAGTAAAGCCAACAATGTGACTAAAAGTAACTACAAGATCTGACAAGACTCCATCTATGCTTTGATCTAAACCTATAGTTATAGCCAAAGCGGCACGTTTCAAATCATAATGGATGAAGTCTGAACATTTGTTTATATCCGGTTTTGTTATAAATGATTGATAAGTTTCCATAATCTCTTAACGCTTGCTGTAGTTGCGCGGGCTTTTTCGCGTCGACTGCTTATGTTTGTTATTTGGGTTAAATTAAGTTCACCAAAATTTCGATTTAGCCGAGTTACAGTAAGCAATCACTTGTCTTAAACCTTCTTCGCTGTGATTAAGGACTTCAATTATTGACTTTTGACCAAGTGCGGGAATAGATTCATTAAGCCATAATTCAGTTTCAGTGCAAGGTCCACGACCAATTGAAATCAATGCACTCCTAACTTGATCTGGCAGCGTACTAAAAACAGTCTTTGTAGGTGGCACTTTTTCCAATTTACGAGTAAGTATTGAGCTGCTCAAATCAGGAAAGACTCGTCCGAGTAACTCAATGAATGATTCTTCGCTCAAATAGCATTCTACAAATTGGTTGTTGGGGCTCTCGTCAGCGCCTAAGTAAAAACGCCACCCTTTAAATTCAGATACACCATAGTCTTCTACGCAATGCTCATCGAATTTGTGAATCCCCCAATCTAAATCACCTCCGATTCCTCCTTCGGCAAGCATTAAGCTAACAAGTACTTTATGGTTTTTAAGTTCAAAGATCCTGTTAATGCAATAGCGAGCGATATTGTCTTCCCGCTCAATGTTTAAATAGTCAACTACTAAAGGTTCGTTCATGTTGGATACTTCAAATGACAGTTTCTTATGCCGCTACAGTGGTTTTTTCCGGTGCCGTATAATCAGGATAGGTTTCTGTTCACATTCGGCTCAATGTCAGTCATATTCAGCGGTGCAGACACTATTGTCAATCTGGTCACCCTAAAAACCGCATGAGCGGTTTTAACATCAATATTTGTGCGTCTGAAACGCCCTATTCATGGGGGCTAGCCTAATAAGCGGGAAATGGATATTCCGTTAGTTCCCGAGTTTTGCGGCGCGTGCATAAGTATTCAGGAGATTTCCGGAAAATGCAGCGTAAAGGCTTTTTTAGCGGGATTGAAGCTTTTTTCAAAATGAATAAGCAACGTTTACCCATAATTGGGGTGACGGTGCGTATCATGAGGTGGTTGCGGTGGTGGTTATGCATTTTGGGCTAAAGCCGCGATCTACATATTTAGTGCCCCTTCGACTGCTTCGCGCTCTGTGCGAACGAATGGGGCTTATGGTTTCGCGTCTCTGCGTTGCGAAGCCGGATTCAGCGTAGACATTTTAATTTGTCGGCCTAAAGTCCGATCTTCAAAGATATCGCCTCTCCGCGTTGCTCAGAAGGCTCCTACAAAAAAGATTACACCAAACCGAGTCTGGCGAGTGAGGTGGTGTTCATTCGGTTAGAATTAGAGTCGGCTTTGGTGATGAGGAAGAAGTCGTCCAGCCAGATCGAGTATTCCAGTAGTCGGTCTTTTATTCGTGTGGCTTCCAGCAAATGTTTGTCTTTTATCGATAAGCTTCCCTTTGGGTTGTGGTGAATCAATATTAAACGCGTAGCGTTGGCTTGAATGATGTGGCTGATGAGTAAGTTAGTGGTGAGTTCTTTCAGGGAGAATTTCCCGTTGAGGATGGGTCTACTTTCTAATAATACACTACGGGTGCTGAGCATGAGTGCGTGTATGGCTTCGTGTTTTAAATGTATGAACGTATTGGCGATGTATAGCTCGGCACGGGCGATGCTGTCCAGTAAAACCGGGTTAGGTTTTTCCAGTTCACGTTGATGGGCGTGGGTGAAAAGCAGTTCGTCGTCTATGTTGGTGATTTTTTTGTACATGGTTTGTCTCGCTTTTTAAATTCGTTATCTGTTTTTAAGCATCAGAAACCTTGCCTGCGTGCGCAGGCAAGATGTGCGGCTAAGCAATGTGTTCTGTGTTTTCTACTGCGTGAGTTCAGCGTTTGTTGTTACTTCGGTACTGCTTTAACAGTTGCTGATAACTCATGTATTTCACGGAACACGGCTTTAGCCGCATCGAATTTGGAAAAGCTCCGGTGTACAACGCAAGGGCTATACGAAAACGCCACCTATGTAGCGCGTGTAAGTACGCGGGGTCGGTTTCTATCTGTGGGTTTCGGTGCCGGTTGGCCATTGCTTGTTTTATTGCGGGGTCACAAGGGTTTTTCACTTCAACGGGGTGTTGAAGGTCGCTTTTAGTTGCGCTTAGTTTCCCTTGCGGGGAGATTTTTTCTTGGAACGAGCGGTGCTCTAGCTTACCATTGAACTTAGCCATAATTGATACCTACTATATCGGTTGTGGTTAGCTGCCCTTGAGTGCGTCAACACTCTTGGGTAGCGCTTAGTTTTCGCTACTTTCTTTCCGTTATTTGCCTCCTGAATTTTCTTAAAAACCAACCTGTATAAAACACTGGGTGATGAATGAACACAATTTATTTTTTGTGTGAGGTGAGGTTATTGTGATGGATGTCTAAAAAAATTTGGTTTGTTCAATGAGGAGGTGGGATTTTTTCAGTGTCTTGTTAAAAGTTTTCAGCCTTGGTGACTCAAACCTTTTGCTGGTTTTAGTTTTGTGGTGTTTGGTTCATTCGAGAAATGGTTTAGTTGGGAGGCTTTTTTTCGTCAAGGGTCAAACCGGTCCGACGATTCGGGCTTGGCCCTTAACAATCCCAGCCGCCGCCACAAACGACTGTTCACTCTTCTCAATTCCGTCTTCGACAGGTCGTTCGCGACGGCCACCGAAACGTCGGACCGCCATGGCCGGCTCACTTGTTCAAGCATCCCTGCTTGAACAATCTATGAGACGCGAATTGATTCGCGTGGTTGTTTGAAAGGCGGTGAAACAACGGCATGAGTCACTCTCTCGACAGCCAGTTAAACCGTCAGTTCCTGTCGCTATATTTTGACCCACCTAAATACATTCCATTGCCGACATCGGCGTAAATAACCGCTCCGTCGCATCTGCTTTGGCTGACTTAATTGGCACGTCGCAATGGATACAAGGGCATGGATGCCCTTGGAAGCGCCGCGCGTGCAGGGACGCACGCTCAAGCGACCGTTCGAGGAAAGTGACAATTAAGGAAGATCACCAAAGCGGGCGACAAAGGGGGGTGTAAGGGGGTCTCCCCTTGGAAAAGAAATACTTCCAAGCGAAGTTTTGGTGAAAAATGGAACCATAATCTTCGGAAAGGATTTAGTACTTGAAGTAAAAAATCTCAGTGAAACTACTTCACGCAGCATTGATGCAAATTCCATTGAACACGCTTAAGTACGTGATATTCGGACCTGCCCTCTTGGAAAAGAAAAACTGAACTATTTCCCAGCACAAACGCCAAAAAAAAGGTCCAAAAAAGACATCGCGACCGCCCTCGTGCCTCGGTTGTTCGCTACTACCAAACGAATAAATCTCCACTTTCGATATCGGCGTAAATAACCGCTCCGTCGCATCTGCTTTGGCTGAATTAATTGGCACGTCGCAACGGATACAAGGGCATGGATGCCCTAGTAAGCGCCGCGCGTGCAGGGACGCACGCTCAAGCGACCGTTCGAACGAAGTGGCAATTAATGAAGAACGCCAAAGCGGGCGACAACAGGGGGGTTAAAATCGATTAAAAGCGAAGCCCCAATGGGCTTCGATTCGATTTTAACGACTTCACCTCTGGTGAAGGCCGGATCAAGGGGATCGCCCCTTGGAAATAAAAAACTGAACTGCATGCCAGCACAAATATAAATTATCTGCATCGAGTGCAAAAAAGATATCGCGAACGCCCTCGTGCCTCGGTTGGTCGCTTCTACAAAACGATTAAATCTCCACTTTCGATTTCGGCGTAAATAACCGCTCCGTCGCATCTGCTTTGGCTGAATTAATTGGCACGTCGCAACGGATACAAGGGCATGGATGCCCTTGGAAGCACCGCGCGTGCAGGGACGCATGCTCAAGCGACCGTTCGAAGAAAGTGACAATCAAAAGAAGACCACCAAAACGGGCGACAAAAGGGGGGTTAAAATCGATTAAAAGCGAAGCCCCAATGGGCTTCGATTCGATTTTAACGACTTCACCTCTGGTGAAGGCCGGATCAAGGGGATCGCCCCTTGGAAAGAAAAAACTGAACTGTATGCCAGCACAAATATAAAAACCGATCCGTCACAAAAGATTTAAGGGCACGGATGCTTTTGGAAGCGATGCCAGAAAGGCCTAAACTGCGCCAAACTTAACCTATTGGTCAGGTAATTATGTCTCATGTTTCCAGCTCATTTCTCCAGCAATTAAATTGGGTGCAAAACCAGATGCCACGTACCCGGAATGCCCTTACACCGCGTTCCGGGCGTTGCCGAAAACCCCGATTGCCATCTGCACTCACCTCGACATTAAAATGATTCCGGTTTTCGAAGGTTTGCTGAACGCCGGTTGTGAACTGTTCATAACCACATGCGATCCAAATACCGTACGCGACGAGGTGGTCGCCTATCTGGTCAGCAAGGGCGCAGAAGCGGACGCTTGGCATGGCATGTCGGAAGCGCAATGTCGCGCGTCGCTGCCGCTCGCGCCTTGGAATGCGGAGGTGCTTATGAGGGGCCAGAATGCCAGGGTTCTGAGTGGTCACCACAATCACACGGGCATCGTGGTGCTGCCCTTCCCGGACTTTTAGGCGGTTCATGGCTGGCACGAGTCCGCCGCCTATCAGGCGCTGGTGCCATTGCGGCAGGAAGCGGCGGATGTGGACCTGATCAGCTACGAATCAGACGTCGGCTCGTGAACCCCAGCCATTGAATCCCTGTCTTCATTGGTGTCGCCCGGAAAACCGTTAGTGCGCGATCAACCGGAACTGCTGATTGGCGCTTAAAGGCGTACACTCCCACTGAATCAATTTTGCTCCATTGGCGCCCGAGCGCCCTGATATATCCATGCAAAGCTCGCTGCGCCGGTTAACAATACGCCATTTCCCAGCGCCAGCATTCTGAAAACGGAATTGCTGGTTGGCACCGCCCCAGTAGTCCCAGTTCAGGATCCTGGCGCCGTTATCCAAGGACTGGTCTTCTACATCCAGAACCTTCCCGGGCGTGCGCTCCGCGGAGAGTGTGTGCCATTGGCCATCCACCGGTGTGATGGTGAAGACCTGACAATCGTTATCAAGCCAGTCCCATTGACCGATTTCGCTGCCGTTTTGGGTCGAGCACTGTTGCAGGTCCAGCGTTTTCCCGCTGTGTACAGGGACAATTCGGTAACGGCCTTCAATGAGGTTGCTGTCACTGCCGCTCGGTGGTGTTCCTATGGGGTCGCAGCCATTCACATGGATACTGGACGAATCGGTTCGAACCAACTGACAATTGGGCCGGCCGTCGGCAACACGGCCACCCAGAATGTGGGTGTCCGTTGCGTCCTCCAGCAAAATACCCTGAGCGGAAGAACTCTCGATATCAACAGAACCAATGGTGGTGCCATGACTGCCGCTGACGCTGAAAACGCCTCGCCCGGAATTCCGCGAGTAAACGCTGCGCACAGACACGTTAGGGCCATTATTATTGGCTACGCGGAAACTGGCATAGCCGCCGCCGGTGTCGTTATTCAGGCCCACCACATGGCCTACGGTTCCATTCCGGGAATTATTCAGCAACACGCCGGATCCTCCGGAATCGACTACGGTTACGTCACCAATGGTAAAGCCGTCCACACCATAGGTTTCCAGGCCGTGTCCGTTGGCACCTTTAATATGGATAGTGCCCTGCACCGTCAGATTTTTGGCTAGCCCGGTGGAGTCATCCACCCGGATGCCTAGGCCCACTGATCTGTGGCGAGTCAGGTCCATGGTAATGTCTTCAAGGACCACATCCGAACAGCCTCGAAACCAGAGGCCGTATCGTGGGGCGCCGGTCACATGCAGGTTGCGCACCGTAATATTGTTTCGATTATCGCAGTAGATCGGCACAACGAACTCGCCCCCTTCCACTATCACGCGGTGACCGTGGAAATCCAGTGTCTGATCGGTTCGAGGCCGTATCGCGTGCAGTCGGCCGGTATCGAGCCCGCTAGCACCGGAATTGCGCACATTAATCGTGCCCGCGCCCATGCTATTGGCCGCCGCGTTTACTGCATCAAAGAACTGGTCGCCTTGGTATACGGTGTTCCCATCCACGCGGGACCACCAGCTGCCATCGTTCTGACGAGTCACTTCAGCATCTGCCATCACCAGGCCGTGCCAGAGCAGCAGAAAACAGGCAACGGTAATTTTTGTTTTGGAATCCATCGGATAACTCCCTTTAAAACTGCGTGACGACAGGTTTGACATAACTGACGGCGTTTATAAAGACCTTCACCGGGCCTTCGGCGGGCGTTGCGTGTTCTGTCACAGTTTTAAATGCACAAATGACCGATTGACCGATTCAATGAGCAGGAGCTGGGGATAGACTGGCCAAGGAAAGTTGACCATTTGTTTCTCATTGAAAAAGGACATTCCCGATGCGCAATCGAACAAGAATAGTTAGCGGGTTAACGGGCTGTTTGCTGGTCTCGGCGATGCTGGTGCCTTCGGCCCAGGCGTTCGACGCAGATCAGTTCTATTACATCGTTAATCAACAAAGCGGCCAGTCTCTGGACGTGAATGGCGCCTCATCAGAAAACGGCGCCAACGTGCTTCAATGGTCTTACTGGGAAGGCGCACACCAGCAATGGCAGGTAATTGATAACGGCGATGGCTCTCATCGGCTGATCAACCGCAGCAGCGGCCAAGCGCTGGACGTTGCCGGCCGTTCCGTCCAGGAAAACGCTAATGTGCTGCAATGGCCCTGGAAATCCACCAATAACGCCAACCAGCGCTGGGAAATCCGCGAACTGGGCGACCAGTCTTTCAGTTTAATGGCACGCCACAGCCAGAAAGCACTGCAGGTGCTGGATGGGTCGACCAGCAGTGGCGCTAATATTGTGCAGGGCTCTTATTATGGAGCTGCCCACCAGCGCTGGGAAATCCTGCCAGTCGGGCCTGCGATACCGGATCCCCAGGAGCAGCAGGCAGAGGATGCCATTTGGTTGTCCGGTGCGGTGCGCCAGAACGAACATGGAGGCTTTCAGGGTTCTGCGTATGTGAACTTCGAGCCCAATGAACCAGGCGGCTTTATCCAGTGGCACATGGATGTCGAAAGAGCCGGCAACTACAAGCTTGAATTCCGGTATGCTAACGGGGCTGGCGACTCGCGCCCGGGCGACATCCGAATTAACGACCAGTCCGTAACCAACCTGCACTTCGGGCCGACCGGTGGCTGGGATCGCTGGCAGACAGATTCCGCAACGGTTTACTTCGCCCAGGGTGAAAACAGAATCCGCCTGACAGGTACCGGTGCGAATGGCGGCGCCAACATCGATTCACTGGCTATTAGTTGGCAAAACGACGACACACCCGTCGAGCCAGAACCGGCACAGATGCTTGGTTTTGCGACCCTTAACGGCGGTACCATCGGTGGTCAGGGCGGCCGCGAAGTCACCGTCAGCAACCTGGAGGAGTTTGCCCGCTACGCGGACAGCGACGAGCCTCACATCATTCGTGTTCAGGGCATCATTCCGCTCACGGGCATGGTGCGGGTCGGCTCCAACACGACGGTGTTGGGTGTTGGCAATAACAGCGGCTTCACCGGCGGTGGACTGGACATTCGGCGCGTGCGCAACGTGATTATTCGCAACCTCAAGCTGTCCTTCAGCCGAGACGACCTCATCAAGGTCAAAGAATCCGAAAACATCTGGATCGACCACAATGAACTCTGGAACGACCGCAACCACGACAAGGACTACTACGACGGCCTGGTGGATATCACCCGCGGCAGCAGCTACGTGACCGTGTCGTGGAACTACATGCACGACCACATCAAAGGCAGTCTGGTCGGCGCTGGCGATGACCACGGCGATAGCGACCGCGGCCGTCTGAAGGTGACCTATCACCATAACCTGTTCGAAAATGTGAGTTCCCGCATCCCAAGCCTGCGTTTCGGCACCGGCCACTTCTACAACAACTTGGTGGTGAACGCAGATTTCGCGATCAACTCGCGGATGGGCGCCCAGATGCTGGTAGAGGGCAATATCTTCGATTCGGTAGATTTGCCCATCTCCACCAACCGCTACAGCCGCGAAGACGGCTACGTGGTTGAGCGCAATAACCGTTACCTGAACAGTGGCAACAATGAAATCACCCGGACGGGCAGCTTCAGTAGTGCTCCCTACAGTTATTACCTGGACGAACTGGACAACCTTGCCGACGTCCTCGCTGATGGCGTGGGGGTGGGTGTCATCCGGTAGCTGCAAGCTTAAACCTGATCAGTGTTTCTAGGGCCAATTTTTGTATTGGCCCTTTTTTTGTGGGCCATCAGAGATCTGCCAATTTCGGTTGCAGGCTTTCCGGGAAGCCAATATCTTAACCATCCAAGCTCATGACACTGATGAACGATGCTGCTAGCAACCAAACTTCTCAGGCCTGGCCTGCCCGCAGGATTTCTTTCCCGCAACCGCCCGCTTCAGGCCCTGGACGATGCCACTGCCCGCCAGGTATGCCTGGTTTGCGCGCCCGCCGGGTACGGCAAAACCACACTGCTGGTTGACTGGTTGAAGCAACGCCGAAAACAAGCGGCCTGGCTGTCACTGGATGCAGGAGAGAACGACCCCGTGGCTTTCTGGTATGCGTTCTGTTCAGCGCTAGGTCAACTCAATGCCCGTTTCATCAACAATGTCTGGCCCCACTTCGCCGACACCGGTGAGGGTACCCGCCCCGGCGTTCATCAATTGGTCAACGAGCTTTGGGCCTGGTCCCGCAGTTGGGCCGCCAACGATGCACACTATCTGGTGATCGACGACTTCCACACGCTGAGCGATCCAGGCCTGCTGTCGTCCTTTGACTGGTTTCTGGACCATCTGCCAAACAACCTGCGCATCATTCTGGTGTCGCGCACACAGCCCGACCTTGGTCTTGCGAGGCGTCGCCTGGCCGGAAGCTATCAGATGATCGGTGAAGCTCAGCTGAGATTCTGTCGCGAAGGCACCGAGGAACTGTTTGCCGAACGATTCAACCTGGTACTGTCAGCGGATCAGATTCAGCAGATTCTGGCTCGCACAGAAGGCTGGGCGGTTGCCCTGCATCTCACAGGCCTGGCCTGGCAGGAGCAGGGACATTACGGCCAGCTTCCAGAACCCGCGCGGCATGAGGCACAGGGATTATCCGATTATCTGATGAATGAACTGTTCCAGCGTCAGCCGGACGCCGTCCAGTCGTTCTTGATCCACGTGGCCCGGCTTCCTCGCTTTTCGGCAGGGCTTTGCAGTGCGCTGCTGCAACGCGAGGACAGCGAGGCAATGGTGGAATACCTGGTTCGACATAACCTGCTGGTGCAGGCATTGGACGACCGACATGAGTGGTTCCGGTTACATGATCTGTTCCGCGACTGGCTGAACAGCATGCCGCTTCCAGCCACCCGGGAACACGCCCTTCGCCAACGCGCAGCCCGTTGGTTGGAAAATCAGGGTTACACCTATGAAGCCTTCGAGCAATGGGTCGCGTTGAGCGACTGGAGCAGCGCCGCCCGTCTGGTCACCCTGCATTTTTTGCTGTGGTGGCAGCAGGGCTGGCTGCCCAGGGCCGAGAGATGCCTGCAGCAGTTCCCCCGCGCCTGGCTAGCCGCAAACCCCTGGCTTCGGTATCTGGAAGGGTTCATTCTGTTTCAGCGTGGTGAGCTGATTAATGCGGCTCAGGCGCTGCGCGAAGCGGAACATTGCTTCAGCCATCATCCATACTGGGCTCCGGAAGAAGAGCCGCTCTTCCCGGCAGGACAATCCTTGCCCGACGTTGTACGAGCTGAATTCCCCCTGCATATGGCCTCTTTACGGGCCCATATTGCCAGGCTCGGAGGAGATATCCAGACCGCTATGGCGCTGTCCAAAGGGCTTAGCGACGAGGCACAGTTTTCTGATTCGCCATTGCTGGATTGGACGCTTGCCGGCTGCTGCACCGATCAGTTTTACCGGATGAATCTGCCATTGGCCCGTGATTTCGGCTTCAGGGCCATCCATCAGGCGCGGCGTAATCAGAATGCATCCTGCCAAATTGTCAGCCTTATCTGGCTGGTGACAAGCCTGGTTCAACAGGGCGAACACAGGGACGCCATGGCCTGGATCGATCGAACGCAGGAAGCGATTGGCCCGAGATGGAAAAACAATGTGTGGGCGCCCAACCTGTATTGCCAGCGAGCCCTGATTCTGCGCGAGCAGAACAAGCTCGAAGCCGCGGCCGAATCACTGAACCAGGCCTTCACCATGGCAACGGACCAGCTAATGCCCCAATGCCTGGTGTATTTTGAGTTTCTGCGCTGGCACATTGCCCTGAACCGCGGCGATTTCGACACGGCGGAACAAGCCATTGAGCAGATTGAGTACTGGCATTCTCGCCAGGATGTTCAGCACTGGCACTACACGGTTCTTGAGCCGGACCTGATGCGCGCTCTGCTTCGTGCCGCCCAGGGGCAGATAGACACTCTGCTGGCATGGACCCACCACTTTGACCCCAACTTGCCCGACATGCCTACCTGGCTCGACTTTGCCCGGCTGGCGGTGTGGTTGCGCGTGCAGGTTGATCTGGGTGGCGATATCGCAGATCCGCTGTCACACTTCCGGGAACAGGCGAAGGCTGGCAATGTGATCACCTGGCAAACCAAGGCCGCCCTGCTGGACTATCGCCTTGCACAGCGGGAAGATCGGCCGTCGGCCCGGCAATTCATGCATCAGGCTCTGTGGCTTTCCGTTCAGCACGACCAGTTGCGCACCTTTCTAGATGATGGTCCGGGTCTGGCATCAGGACTGCAGGATTGCCTTGAGGATCAGGGAGTGGCCAAGGAGGCAGGCCGGATTCTCGCTGCTATGGGTGTGGATGTGCCAAGGCAGGCGGAGGCCAACGATCCTCTGAGCGACCGGGAACGGCAGGTACTTGCCCTCCTGGAATCCGGCATGAGCAATCCGGAATTGGCCCGGGAATTAGGAATTTCACTGTCTACAGTCAAGGCGCATCTGCGAAACATATTCGTGAAGCTTGGCGTTAAAAACCGGACCCAGGCGATTTCCCGGGCCGGGAAGTTTGGCTTTGTGTGCTAGCCCCGAGTGATGGAGCCATGCTGTTCATCATACGCGTTGTCCCGCAATCGCTGGTGAACGACATTGGTGGAGCCAACAGCACCTGAATACACACTGACCCCAAGAACCAATAACGTTGCCCACAACCGCGAGCGGTAGTGAGTCGAAGGCCCACCCGCAGCAACGCGAAGGGGTATTAAAGGGCCTAGTGTTGCTGGTCCTTGTTAACAATTTAGTATTACATCGAACTCTTTCCATGAATAGAGGAAAACCGGTACAACAGTACCATCCGGTGCTTTCCATGAATCTGCTCTAGTTTTTCTTCCACCTAAACGAGAATAAAACTTCTGTGCTCGTTGATTGTGTTGAGTAACTAACAAGCCAAAGCAGATGCGACGGAACAGCTATTTACGCCAAAGTCGGCAATGGCTTTCGATAAGCTCGTTATTGAAAGGTGTGACAGAAATTGACCGAAGAAATGTCTATCAAGAAGGCAAGTCACACGGCCGTTTCACCGCCTTTCAAACGACCACGCGAAGCAATTTACGTTTCACAGGTTGGTCAAGCAGGGATGCTTGAACAAGTGAGCTGGAAATGGCGGTCCGACGTTTCGGTGGCCGTCGTGAACGACCTGTCGAAGACGAAATTGAGAAGTGTGATCAGTCGTTTGTGGCGGCGGCTGGGATTGTTAAGGGCCGAGCCCGAATCGTCGGACCGGTTCGGCCCTTGACGGCGAAAATTTTCCAATGACACCAAATGACCGAATGATGCAAAAACTTCAGGGCGCAAAAAGAATTCAGCTTTCAAAGATCCTCTTGGAAAAGAAAAACTGAATTATTTGCCCGCTCAAACACCAAAAGCAAGTGCTAAAAAGATAGCGCGACCGCCCTCGTGCCTCGGTTGTTTGCTCCTACCTATCGAATCAAATTCCACTTTCTTATAAAAGTAAAAACCATTCAATCACATCTGCTTTAGCTGCGTTAACTGGCGGGTTGAAGTCATGCCGCTAACGGCGTTACAGGCCTTTGTGAATCTTTGTTGCCAGCTTTGTGATTTTGGAAAAATCCGGTCTACACTTGGTCATATTGAACGCTACGCGTCGAGGATTCTATGTTCCAGCCCGCCTCAATGACGATCGATTTACGTCAAATGATTCTCGCTATCGAAACGGCGGTGTCGTTGGTGGGTATGAACGATACCAATCATGGTAAACGGGTGGGGTATATTGCCAGTCAGATCTCTTCGGGGCTGGGTCAATCCGATGACGAGATTCAGGCTATTTTCGAACTGGGCATGCTGCACGATTGTGGTGTGTCTACGGAACAGATGCATTCGAATCTGGTGAATCATTTCGATTGGAGCGATGCGCACATTCATTGTGAGATCGGGTACCGGTTGTTAAAAGATTTTGTACCACTGGAGAAGTATGCGTTGCCGATTCTTTATCATCACACGCCCTGGGAGAAGCTGAAAACGTTAGATTTGCCGGACGAGATTAAACGTAAGGCGAATCTGATTTTCCTGTCTGACCGGGTGGATGTTCTGGCGGCAACGCATTACGACAGCGATATTCTCATTGTCCGTGATGAGATTCTGGCTTCTATCAATTCGTATCGGGAAACGTATTTCGATCCGTTTCTGATCGATGCCTTTGCGCTGGTAGAAGCCTCTGAAGCCTTCTGGATTACGCTGTCGGATCGGCACATTACGCGTTATACGTGGGATATGGGTCAGTTCTCCAGCAGCGAGCCATTGTCGTTAAAGCAAATCAAACAGCTGTCGCTGATCATGTCTTATATCGTTGACCAGAAGAGCGCTTTCACGGCGCAGCATTCGGCCCGTGTGGCGGATTTGGCAAAGTTTCTGGCTTACAGGTACGGCCTGACCGATTACTTGTGCGACAAGGTGGAAATCGCCGGTCTGTTGCATGATTTGGGTAAGTTACACACGCCGGATCATATTCTGGAAAAACCAGGGCCGCTGAATGCGGAGGAACTGGCAATCATGAATCAACACAGTTACGAGACCTTCGAAATTCTGCGGCACATCAGTGGTTTGGGGGATGTCGCGGAGTGGGCGGCGTTTCATCACGAGGGCGTCAACGGTTTGGGGTACCCGTTCCATTTAAAAGATAGTGAGTTAAGCATTGAAGCTCGCATCATCGCGGTGGCCGATATTTTCCAGGCGCTGGTGCAGGACCGGCCATACCGCAAAGGAATGACGGAGCAAGAAGTCCTGGAGATTCTCGATGGCATGGCGCAGTCCGGCAAGTTGGATGTTGAAGTCGTCGGCATAGCCGAACGCCACAGCGCGGAGTGCTTTAACATCGCGAAGGGTACCAGCGAAAAGGGCAACAGGAATTCGATTGATCTGTTTGCACCGTTACCCGAAACCGTCCCTGCCTGGTGTTAATGTCATGCGGTCGCGCAGCGGTGTAATTCTGCCACGGCGGCCATTAATTGCGCTTCGGTAATGTACGGTGCTGGTCCAATCCTCAGGTTGTTCTGCCGTGAATCGGTGAAAATATTTTTCTCACGCAAGGCACTGACCAGCGCGGCGGCACGTTCAGTTTTTAACACTAAAAAACCACCACGTTGTTCTATGTTGTCATCAGGCAACTGAATGTCTTGCGGCCAAGCATAGCGATGAAGTTCACGCAACAGCACGCGCAGCTGTGCTTGATTGATGGCGCGCAGAGTGTCGACGTGCAACCCTTGTTGATTGAAAAATTCGATCACGCTGGCGGCCCGGTAATGGCTGGTTGGGTCGTAGGTTGAACCCTCAAACGCCCAGCGACCAGTGCCGTACTGCACGGCTTGACCTGGCGCCTGATTCAGGTTGGCAAACTCGGCATACCAGCCGGTAACAACAGGTCGCCAATCGCATTGTTTCGGCACTCGTAAAAAGCAATTGCCTTCCCCAAACTGGCAGTATTTGTAGCCGCCGCCGACCACAAACACATCGTGCAGTTCATGGTCGTCCATTGAAAATGGGACAACATTCACGAGGTGGTAGGCATCCAGCAGTAGCGGAATGGCCTGAGTTCGCAATTGGCGGGCGAGCGAATCGATGTGCGGCACAATCTCGCTGGTTTTGAACATGACCATGGAGCACATGACTGCGGCGGTTTTGGAGTCGACTTCTGCCAGCAGGCGGTCGGCTAACGTTGCGACCGGTTGTGACGCAACCTTGACCACGTCGATGTTGGTTTCATTCAGGCGGTCCAGCAACCGGCGCATGGAGTGAAACTCGCCGTCGGTGGTGATGATTTTTGCGTGTGCTTGCAGCGGTAAAGCGGATAGCCAGCGCACCAGCAATTCCTGAGTGTTGGTGCCCAACACGATCTCGCCATGCCGGTCGCCTAACCGGTCCAGATAAAACTGGCGCAGGGTATCGGCTTTGGCAAAGGCTTTGTCCCATTTGTCGTCGACCCATTGGGCGGCGTCATCAAAGGCGTCCAATTGCGCCGCTCGGGCAACATCCGGCCAGGCCTGATGCGAATGGCCTGTGAGCAAAATGCGTTCATTAACCCGAAAATGTTTGTAGTGCGCCTGCAGGGCTTCGGCGCGTGCATTCCAATTGTCCATGCGCTTAACCTCTACAGTGCGGAGCGGATTTCCCACAAGTCTGGGAAGACCGGTTTGAACAGAGTTTGCTGTAAATAAGCCGCGCCACTGCTGCCGCCGCTGCCCATTTTCGCACCAATGGTGCGCTGCACCATTTTCACATGGCGGTAACGCCATTCTTGCAGACCTTCATCAAGATCCACCAGCAGTTCACAGAGTTCAGAGAGGTTGTGGTTGGTGCGGTACAGTTCAATCAGTACCTGCTGAACCTGCTCGTTTTCAACCGTCGCTTCGGTCACGGGCTTGGTTAATTCCGTTTCCGGAATGGCGTAACCGTGTCGGGCCAACAGCTGCACGAACACCTGCCAGACCGACGGTGTTTGCAAACAATCTTCCAGTAACTTGCGCCCTACGGAACCTTCCGGTTGAAACGTCAAGGGTTGTTCGCGTTTGTAGCCGAGTAGAAACTCAAATGCGCGGAATTGATAAGATTGAAACCCGCTGGAGGAGTCCAACCGGTGCCGGAAACTGTCGAACTCCAGCGGCGTCATGGTTTCCAGAATATCCACCTGACCCACCAACGTTTTCATGATTTTCAAAATGCGTTTCAATACATGGAAACTGCGAGAAATGTCGTCTGCCTGCATGCGGCCCATTAAGAACCGGGTTTCATGCAGCAGTTGCTTAAACCATAGCTCATAGGTTTGGTGAATCACGATAAACAGCATTTCGTCGTGTTCCGGCGGCTCCGAACGCAAGGCTTGCAGGTCCAGCAGGTCGTCAATTTTCAGGTAATCAGCGTAGGTCAACATAGAATTCTTTTTATTAGCTGTGAAAGTGCCTTACAGACTATCTAATATGACGGGGAATATCTTCCGTGGATGCGACTTATTCTTATCGGCTTTATGGCAAATAATGCTGACACTTGAGGCGGCCTTGAACTATGCTGAAACTTAGTTATTTGTTGAGTTCGTGCATTGATAAAAAAAATCACCATAGACCAACTCAAGCCTGGCATGTACGTGGCCGACCTGAACAATCAGTGGGTGCCCAAGAGCAATGCATCGCGCAGCGGTTTAATTAAGTATCAGTCGACCATCGACAAGGTACGTGCGTTGGGCGTTCAGGAAATTTATATCGATACCGATAAAGGCGTGGATTGCCCCGATGGCATACCGGTGGATGCTGTTAAGCAATTACAGGCAGAGCAGTTCAGATCAATCAGTGTACAAAGCGGTACGCGTGCGTCGGTACGTACCTCGGTGGAGGCCGAACGCGAACGAGCCCACAAACTCTATGGCCAAACTAAAAACCTGATCGGCGGGATTCTGGAGGACATCAAGCAGGGTAAAAGTGTTGATGCCGAAGCGGTGGATAACTCTGCAGCGGACCTGGTCAGCTCGCTGGACGCCAATGAAAACGCACTGGCCTGTTTGTCTTACATTCGCTCTAAAGATGAGTACTTGTTGGAACACTCCATTAACGTGGGCCTATTGATGGGCATCTTCGCCCGCTCAAAACGTATGGACAATGATCTCACCCGGCAACTGGTGGCCGGCGGCTTGTTGCACGACATTGGCAAAATTCTGGTACCCGACGAAATATTAAACAAACCCGGTAAGCTGACCCCGGAAGAATGGGAAGAAATGAAGCGCCATGTGTCTTATGGCGAACAGATTCTCGACGTAACGCCCGGCTTAAGTGACGTCACGCGCAGTATATGCGCGCTGCACCACGAACGGCTGGATGGCAGCGGCTACCCGCGCAACCTACCAAAAGACCAAATCACCCAAGTCGGACGCATGTCTGCGATCTGCGACGTATACGATGCGGTCACTGCCGACCGGGTCTATCACGTTGGTATGGCGCCCAATGAAGCGCTGAAAAAATTGATTGAGTGGAGCATTTTTCATCTCGACAAAGACCTGGTGTATGACTTTATCCGCTGCCTGTCGGTTTACCCGGTGGGTACGTTGGTCGAACTGTCGAATGGTCGCGCAGGGGTGATTGTTGAGGCTAACCGCCGGCAACCCAAACTGCCGTTGGTACGGGTGTTTTTCAATACCCGTCATCAACACCAGGTGGAAACGCACTTGCTAAATTTAGCGGATGCCAAAGTGGAGGTTGAAATTATCAACACTCTGGACGCACGCGCCCTGGGTATTGATATTCGGCCTTTCATGTAACTTGGACCAATAAAGCTCATTGGTAATGTATTTTTTAATGTCTGAAGTGCCTGCGACTTGGTGGAATTGTGTGTTGTTTGATGCGAAGAATTAATCTGGTCTGACAACTTTGGTTGAGTTCTCAATTACCATTCTCTTGGAAGGTTTTTCTTTTCAAGTGGGCAGCCCCAAATGGCACTTACTTAAGCATATTTCCGTTTTTTTGAGACTTTTACGTCATTCGGTGAGTTAGTTTAACCGGGATTTTTGCTTCAAGTACTAAATCAGATACGAAGACTATGGTTCCATTTTTAACAAAAAGATCTCTTGGCGGGTTTTTCTTTTCAAGGGGAGATCCCCTTGCACCCCCCTCTATCGCCCGCTTTGGAGTTCTGTCATGCCAGACACTTTCTTCGAACGGTCGCTTGAGCGTGCGTCCCTGCACGCGCGGCGCTTCCAAGGGCATCCTTGCCCTTGAATCCGTTGCGATGTGTCTGTCATGTCAGCCAAAGCAGATGCGACGTAACAGTTATTTACGCCAGTCTTTGGTAGATAGAATTTAGAGGTTGGTTTTATCTTTCGAGAAAGTAACTCTTGCCGCGGTTTTCTCCGCCTTTCAAACGACCACGCGAAGCAATTTGCGTCTCACAGGTTGTTCAAGCAGGGATGCTTGAACAAGTGAGCCGGCCATGGATGGCCGTCGCGAACGACCTGTCGAAGACGAAATTGAGACGTGTGATCAGTCGTTTGTGGCGGCGGCTGGGATTGTTAAGGGCTGAGCTGTAGCGGTCCTTGACGGCGAAAATCTACCAATGAAACCAAGTCACCGAATGACGCAAAATCCGAAGATAAAAACTAAATCAGCGTAAGTAAGTGCCATTCGGGCAGCCCCCTCTAAACCCGTTGCGACGCGCCAACGAATTCCGCCAATGCAAATGCCACGGAACGGTCATATCCGCCGGTTCAAAAATGTCCGAATTATGTGTTTCGCTTGGATGATCGGAAATGCCACTTAATTTAGTGACATTCAATCCGATCTTTTATCGCTATTCCGATTTGTTGGTGCTCAGGCCAAACGGCAGATACAAGGGACAGAACTTCACGGTCGCTGTAATCACAAATACCGCCGCGAGCAACGCGACGATAATGGCGATTGCGCCACTGACCCATTGCAATACGACCGCTAAAATCATGATGGCGGCCAGTATTAAACGTACGATTCGATCCACATTGCCCATATTCACTTTCATCGTTGACTCCCTCTTTGCAGGTAAGATGCAATGAGTGTAGGCCAGATTTATATTATAAAAATCTAATTTACGAGAAAGCTGCGAAATAGTTGATGCAGCGCAACCCAACGGGCTAGGGCTGCAAACGATCCAACTGCCATGCACCGTCGGTTAAGGTGTACATGAACCGGTCGTGCAAACGGGAGCCACGGCCCTGCCAGAATTCGATTTTGGTCGGCTTAACTCGGTAGCCGCCCCAAAACGACGGCAGTGGGATGTCGCCTTCTTTGAACTTCGACTTCATCTGTTCAAACGCCTGCTCCAGCAATTTGCGAGAACCGATCTTTTGACTCTGATGGCTGGTCCAGGCAGCTATCTGGCTATTACGGGGACGGGACAGAAAGTACCGAGTCGCTTCGGCGACCGACAGCTTCTCGGCCTCGCCATAGACGATGATCTGCCGCTCAAGCGGTGTCCACGCGAAGTGAAGGCTTACTTTGGGGTTGTGTGCAATGTCCTGCGCTTTCTGGCTTTGCAGATTGGTGTAGAAAACAAAGCCTTTCGGGTCGTATTGCTTGAGCAGCACGATACGCTGGCTCGGCTGGCCTTCGGCGTTCACAGTCGCTAATGACATGGCGGTTGGGTCGGCATTGAGGTTGGCGTCCATCGCCTGTTGCAACCACTGTTCAAATTGCACAATGGGGTCGGCATTCAGTTGCTCTCGATCGAGCCCCTGTAAGGTATATTCGCGACGGATATCTTCTAATTTCATGACTCTTCCCGGGTCGATGCAAACGAGCTGCATCATACTGAAACTGCGGCCAGTTACCAGCGACTCACGGCAGATGACGTTTCCGCACCTGCGTGGGTGATAAGTACCAAGCCAACGCTGAAAACACACACAACTGCATTAGCGCGCGGGCACTGTGCCACGACACTAACGCGTCCTGTAGATACCGAATTCCCAATTCAGCGAGGGAAAACACCGCCAACATAACGGCAATGGCACCAATGAACATTTTAAACAATAGCAGCATGGCTCAGGCTTCTTAACATTTGCGCTGCAGCCTAACAAACCATACGCGGTGAGTCCGTCGCTCAGATCACACTGCGTTCAAATCAGAACCTGCTCGGCAAACCGGGCCAGGTGTTGCTGCCATTCTGCCGGTGTCTGTTCTGTGAACGCGTCACCAATGGTCATTTCACACAGGTAATAGCCTTCGCCGGTTTCGTAAGGCGGCGTGATAAGTGCGACGTTGTTGTCGAGCATCCACTGGGTCGCAGTGTTGAGATACCTTTCTACATCGACCGACATTCGTACCCGAAACATATTGGTTTGCGGCACGCGCGGCCAGGTGGTCACACCCAGTAGCTGATTCAACTGCTCCGCCAGCCATATCGCCTGTTCGCGACGCGCAGCTATGTGAGGTAGGTGTTTTTTTAAGCCTTCGCGTGCCGCCACGATATAAGGGGCCAGCGAGAAAAGATTACCGCCGGCGCGGCGCACCCAGATTTTTGCTTGGGCAATAAAGCTTGCATCGCCCGCCAGACAGGCACCGGAAATACCGCCCAGGTCTTTGTAGAAACTGACGTACACCGAATCGAACAGCGCGGAAATTTCCGCTAAGGATTTCCCATAAGCGGGTGGGCATTGCCACAACCGAGCGCCGTCCATATGCAATTTTATGTTGTGTTCACGCGCCCAACTGGCTTGCGCCACCAGGTCTTCCCAAGCCGGTAGCTGCCCTCCAATTTCCCGCATGGGCAATTCCAGCAAAACTGCGGCCAACGGCTCTACCGCAGCGCTTTGGATATCCGCCAGGGTGGGCACCCGATGATGACTGCCCAGCGTCACACCGCGTAGACCATAGAGAGTTTGATAGGCGTTATGTTCGTGTAATTGCAAGTGACTGGTCGCGTGCATCGCAACGTTGGGTGATCGTTGCTGTTCAGCCCAGATTTTCAACGCAATAGGTTGCGCCATGGTTCCGCTGGGTAAGAACAGCGCTTGTTCTTTGCCGAGCAAGGCGGCGATTTCCTGCTCGAACTGTTCGATCAATGCACCGTCACCATAGACATCCGTTTGCTCGTTATCGTCGACGGCATCGGCCAGAGCCTGCAATCGCATTTTTAAATTCTGCGCGGTGTGTCGGGCGGCACTGTAACGACAGCCCGATGCGGCTTTACGATAGGCTTTGATGAGAGTTTCCATGGCGCTGCATCCAATATTTTCAGATGGCACAGCGTATCAGAAAAATGGGCAGCGCCAACCGCAGTTGCTCAATCGGTATGATCGGATACGTAACGATCAATAAACGTTGCGGTCAGCGAATCGCGCTGTTCGCCGATGGCCGTCCAGAATTGTTCCACCAGCGCAGGGTGCTGTTCGGCAAAGGGCTTGGAGAAAACCAAAAAATAATCTTTGGTCACGATGGGCAATGTGCTTTTTTGAATCTGGCTCGACGGCATGTCGCTCAGATATCGGTCGACCACCACGCCCTGACCAACATAGGCCGGTATACGCTTGGTCATCAACTTTTTCAGATTGTTCAGTGTTCCGGGGGTCTCTTCCACTGGATAACCCAAAGCTTTCAGGTTACCAACTATCGAATAGCCCAGATCGACACCCAGTGGCCCGTTAAGTTGGCTGAACACTTCACCGTCCCAGGTTACGCCACTGTCGTTAAGGGTGTAGAGATAATAACTTAGTGTGGCAATGCGCTTTTCGTGGTCGGGCTTACCATCGCGCATTGGGTAGCGGGTGAAAACACTGCGTTGAGCGTTGTAGGAAAAAATAAAAGCCCCATCTATTTCACCCTGCTCTAACGAATAGATAACTCGCTTACCGGGCAAGCGCTCCAGCTCTATGGTCCAATTATTTTGTCGTGCTATGGTCTGGATAATATCGACCGCGATACCCGGCTGAGCGGATATGCGGTTTGAATTGTCAATCTGATAAGGGAAGGACTCGGTATCGGCGTAGGCTAAATGAATGGTCTCTGCACCGGCCATGCGGCAGGTTATAAGCAACAGAAGCGAAAACACTCTAACCATGGAGAAAACCGGCATCTGCTACCTCGTGACGGATTAACACGACTACATAATGGGAAGTTTAGTCTCTGTTCTGGATTGGGCAAATGACGGCAACGCGGATCGGTTTTGGCTGTTTATTTTAAGCAGCGCCAACCGTGGGTTGGCGCTTATAAGGTCAGAATTCGGTGAATCGTGGCATGCGCAATTACATGCGGTGTTTATAGGTTTGGAAGTCCCGTATGCTGATGTTGAGATCTTTTTTTTGCCAGTCTGGCATTTGATCTAACATTAGTTCTGCTTTTCGAATGCGACGGGTTAATTTGCGCTTTTCCTGTTCCTTGCGCAGAGTGATCATCATCATTTCCGGAATTCGAAAAATGAAGTTTAGTGCCATGCTGTGTCTCCCTGATTGACGGGTATGCCTACCCATGATGTTGCCTGAACGGCGGTGAAAGACTGAAACAGTGGTCATTTTGAAGCAGATCTTGTTATGATACCAACGATAGTTCCTAACAGATTCCATAAGCAAATCTTATATTTGAACTCGTGGTCAACTCCTTATGACGCAACTCAAACTACCCGATCTGGAAAGTTTTCGTTTCTTCGAAGCCGCTGCGCGTTTGAGCAGCTATACCCGCGCCGCGGAAGAACTTTGTGTAACGCAAGCCGCCGTATCGCAACAGATTCGAAGCCTGGAAAACCGCCTGGGCGTTAAGTTGTTTCAACGCAAAGGCCGGACAATGGTCCTCAGTGAACAGGGGCATTTGATTCTGCCGGAGGTGCAGGATGGACTGAAACTGCTGCAGTTAGCCGTGCGCAAACTAGACCACTACAAACAACCGGATGTACTCAGCGTCACCATGCTGCCGAGCTTTGCTGCCCGCTGGTTGGTGCCGCGTTTGTGGCGGTTCAATCACCGCTACCCGGATGTGGAACTGCGCTTGAACCCCACCCACACCCAAGTCGACATGCTAAACAGCGACCTCGATTTAGCGATTCGTTTGGGGGTAGACGACTACCCAGCCTTGAGCTGCGAATCGTTGATGGATGAATACGCCTACGCTGCGGCGTCTCCTCAGATTGCCAAGCAAATAAAAAAGCCAGAAGACGTGCTTAAATTCATGTTGATTCATGGCTGGGTCGACAGCGGCATGAACTGGGAAAGTTGGTTCCGCAAGACCGGGGTGAGCACCCGTGGTCGTCGCATCAAGAAACAGGTCATCAACGAAGGCAGTATCACCATTGAAATGTTACTGTCTGGGCATGGTATCGCCGTGGTGCGTAACACGCTGGCACGAGGTCTGGTGGAAAGTGGCCAGCTGGTGCCGCTGTTGGGTGTGACCATTTCCAGCCACTTTCAATATTTTATGATTCACCGTAAAGAGCAGCATGCGAACACTAACTTAACGGCGTTCAAGCACTGGTTGCGCGAAGAAGTGGCTGAATTCACAGCCAAACACCCGATGGAAGACCTGTTTACCATTGCGCAATAAAATTCACCAAAGGGCTCAGTTTTCGCGGCCATCTGTCGATAACCTTCTACACTAGTTAAGGGCACATCTAAAAAGTCCGTCGATCTCTATGTGTTGCTAGCCCGCACGCTAAGGGGACTTAAGGTTTTTTTAAAGTGCCCTTAATTGATTGCCACCAAACCAAAGAGCCTTATTGTGAAGAAGTTATCTATATCGCTGAAAATCAGTTTGCTGGTTTCGGGTCTTATCGTTGCGTTGTTGGTCACCGCTGGATTCTTTATCAGTAGTTTCAGCAACGCCATTCGAGCAAGCCAACAAGAGGCGAATCTGCGTCAGTTTGAAGTGGAGCTGTTGCAACACTGGGAAGACTTGCAAGCGCAATACAATCTGTCTCGCGCGCAAGCACCGGAATTCTTTTCCAAGAAGATTGAACAGTCTGAATTAGAAGCCATTATTGCGGAAGGTAAACGCCGTGAACAGGAACTGGCCGATCACCTGTCGACGCTCGACATTTCCATTGCCAACAGCTGGAACGCGGCCAATTCAGACGAAGGTGGCAGCCTTTCTGACTTTACCAACCGCTTCAACGACGCTGTTTCCCAGGCGCAAGAGGTGTATGCATCCGCCGCAGAGGTATGGATCGCTAAAGGCGCGTGGAATGCCCGCAACGCCGCCGACAAAGGCGTGTTAGAGGCCATGGTACCCATCGACAACATCGTTAAAGAATTCGGCAGCCGTTTTGGCGCACTGGTGGCGATGCGCTCAGAGCAACTGATTGCCTCGCAGCAAGCAACCATTCGCAACCTGATTATCATCATCGGCTTACTCACATTGGCCGCCATAATTATTTCGTTCAGTGTATTACGTAATTTAAAAAGCAACCTGTACGCAATTGTGTCACTGACCAACCAACTAGCGACTGGAGACCTGACTGCCGACATTGTCGCCCGCGAAAACGGCGACGAAGTTGACGAAGTAAAACTATCGGTTGCAACCATGATTGAAAAATTGCGCAGCATTGTGGAGTCTGTCGTTGAACTGGCCGAACACCTTAAATTGTCCAGTGAGGAAATACTGGTCGATACCGAAGCACGCTTAAGCAGCGCTGAAAACCAGAACCAACGGCTGCAACAATTAACCGAAGCCACCAAACTGTTAGAAGCCTTTGCCAGTGAAGTGACGGAGGCTGCAAATGAGTCGCTCACTGTGGCCAACCAGGCCGATGGATATGCCGAAAATGGCAGCGTCACTGTCACGGAAACTGTCCGCTCCATCGAAAGCCTCGCGGCAGATATTGAACAGTCTGTTTCAGTCATTGAACAGCTGGACGCACAAGCCGAAAACATCACCGCCATCATCGGTACCATTCAATCCATCGCCGAACAAACCAACTTACTGGCGTTAAACGCCGCCATTGAAGCCGCGCGCGCGGGTGAACAGGGTCGCGGTTTTGCCGTCGTCGCCGATGAAGTGCGCAGCCTCGCCGGACGCACCCAGCAAGCCACCGAAGAAATTCAAAAAACACTGGAAGAACTGCGCCAGGGTTCCCGTCAGGCCGTTACCGTGATTGGCAACAGCCACCAGCAATCGGTGGCGTCTGTGGCAAAGGCCACCGAATCTGGCGAAGCTATTTCGCACTTTAATGCCGCTGTCGCCACCATCAAAGATTACTCAGCCCAAACCACCGATGCGACCGAAAAGCAAAACCAAACCTTGTTGGACATCAGTGCCGCTGTCGATGCCGTGAGTGTGATTACTGAGGAAAATACCGACCGCGCCAAAGCATCGTTGAACTCAACGGAGATTCTGCGTGATTTGAGTAAGGATCTGGTGCAATCGATTTCGTTTTTTAAATTGCATTGATGGTGAGTGGTTTACTTTTTTGGGTTAGTGGAGGTTTATCGATTGTTTCTTAACGAAAGAAATCATCATCCCAGTGGGAGTTCCCCATGATCCGGTGTTTACCGAAGTTGAAATAAATTGACTGCACGGGTCTGTCAGAGCCCTTTTTTTCTGCCTTGGGGGTTTCAAGTGAGTCGTCGCACCGAGCAAAACCCCCAAACCCGAATGGTACTTACTTAAGCTTATTTTCATTTTGTTTGAGACTTTTACGTTTTTCGGTGACTTAGTTTAACCTAGATTTTTTACTTCAAGTATTAAATCAGTTACGAAGACTATGGTTCCATTTTTAACCAAAAGTTCTCTAAGAGAATTTTTTCTTTCAAGGGGAGATCCCCTTGATCCGGCCTTCACCAGAGGTGAAGTCGTTAAAATCGAATCGAAGCCCATTGGGGCTTCGCTTTTAATCGATTTTAACCCCCCCACTGTTGCCCGCTTTGGTTTTCTGCCATGCCGGACACTTTCTTCGAACGGTCGCTTGAGCGTGCGTCCCTGCACGCGCGGCGCTTACAAGGGCATCCATGCCCTTGCATCCGTTGCGATGTGTCTGTCATGTCAGCCAAAGCAGATGCGACGGTGGGGTTATTTACACCGGTCCTTGGCGGCGAAAATCTTCTGATGAAAGCAAGTCGAAAACTGCTGCGAATGCCGAAGTTAATCCTGCTTAAGTGATCACCATTCACTGAGCCCTTTTTTCGGCCAAAACAACATCTGAGAAATTAGACATATCCGAAAACCGCTGTTAAAGTACCGGCTTCTGCTCACCTGCAAAGGTCCCTCAGCCAATGAAGTAATGATTTTTCACATCCGCACCACACATTTATCGGATTTGGAGAATCATCTATGGCTATGCCTTTGGCGTTACACAACGTCTCGTTCACCCTGAACAACGGTCAAACACTTTTTAACTCGATTACAGCTCCGTTTTCACATCGCCTTTGCGGGTTGGTGGGTATCAATGGCGTTGGTAAATCGGTCTTGGCGCAAATACTCTCTGGTAGGCTGTTGCCTTCCGACGGCCAGATCACTGCGCCTGCTCACGTTGCCTATGTGCCTCAACAATGGACTGGACAGGCGTCGGATCCGGTACTTGCGGTGCTGGGCCTGGCGGCGCCCGTTGCTGCGATCGAACGCATTGAAACGGGCTCGGTGGACGAACGCGATTTCGAATTAGCGGAAGCGTTCTGGGATTGGCCGGTACAGTTACGTACTACATTGAACACGGTCGGTTTTATTAACGACCTTGATTTACAGCGGCCCATCGCGAGCTTCAGTGGTGGCGAACAGTTTCGTGTTATGTGGGCTGCGGCTCTGCTGAAAAATCCAGATGTTTATGTTTTCGACGAACCTACTAATCATCTCGACCGAGACGGCAAAGCGCTGTTGTCGACATGGCTTGAAACCAGCAACAAGCAGTTTGTTTTAGTGACACACGACCGGGCTCTGCTGCAAACCGTTGAGGCGATTTACGAACTGACACCCACGCAAATTCACACCCACCCCGGAAATTACGACGCCTACTTTCAGAGCAAACACGCCCGCTGGGAACAGCAGGAATCGCAGTTGAATCAGGCGCGACGGCAGCAAAAACAAACCGCCATAAAAGCGCAACAAGCGCTGGAGAAACAACAGCAGCGGGTGGCACTGGGCAAAGCCAAAGCCAAGCGTGAGAACTGGAGCGTACTAGAACGCGATGGTGCCAAAGAGGCCGGTGAAAACAGTATGCGCAATGCCAAGATTTTGCGGGATAATCGCAGCGAACGTCGCCTGCAGGATACCCAGTTGGCCGAAAACCAGCGCGAGTGGTTTGACCCCATCGGCTTTGAATTACCGGCGTCAAAAGTTTCATCAGCAAAAGTGGTTTTAAGGTTGACGAACGCTTGTGCGGGTTACACGCAGGCGTTGCATCCACCGCTGACTCTGTCCCTGAACGGTCCTTTTCGCTTGCACATTACCGGCCGTAATGGGGCGGGTAAAAGTGCGTTGTTAAAAACAATCTTAGGTCGTGAAAATCTCTGGCAGGGCGAGGTTTATACCCATGTGCCTGTGGCTTACCTAGATCAACATTTTTTTGGGTTTCAGGCACAACATTCGGCGCTGGAAAACTTGCTGGCGCTGCAACCCGAGCTCAGTGAAAAGGAAGGCCGTGACCGTCTCGCCTGGCTACGTCTACGCAACACAAAGGCAGACGTGCCCTTTGGCGCACTCAGCGGCGGTGAACAACTGAAGGTGGTGTTGGCCAGTAAATTAATGGGCAAGGTCACTCCGCAATTGCTGCTGTTGGACGAACCGACCAATCACCTGGACCTGGACAGCACCATCGCGTTGGAAAATGCGCTGGCGCAATTTCAGGGAGCGATTATTTTGGTCAGTCACGACGACTATTTTGTGCAACAACAACGGATCACCCACCGGCTGGATCTGGACATGTTATCCGGTTGAGTCCTGTTCCGCGTGAAAACGGATCGGCACGTTCAGATACTGTTTTCCTTGATCGTCGACGCGGACCACTCCTCGTTCGACAAACTGCGGATGGCGCAGCGCGTCGGCCAGATTCAACACCGGCGTCACGCAGCATTCGTCATTAAGAATGCTCAGCCACGCTTGCTGAGTGCGCTGTAGAAACAGGGCGCGCAAATCCGATTTCAATGACTGTTGATTGGCGTCGCTGTAATCGGCAAACCGACTGACCCATCCTGGCTTGCCCAAAGCTTGGCACAGGGCGTTAAAGAACTTGGGTTCTAAAGCACCCACGGCCAGCCATTGCTGGTCTGCGGTTTCATAGTAGTCGTAAAACGAGCCGCCATTGAGCAGATTACTGCAAGCCTTGGGGTTCGGCTGACCTGCCAATACTTCAGGGGCGGTGAGTGTGTTTAAGGCCAGCGCGCCATCAGCCATGGCAATATCAATATGCTGGCCGAATCCGGTTTGCTGGCGTTCAATAACAGCGGCCAATATGGCTACCATAGCGGGATAACTACCACCGGCAATGTCGCCGATTTGCACGGCGGTAGTCACCGGGGTCGCGGCGCCGTTGTAACTCGCCAACCCGGCCATCGCCTGATAGTTAATGTCGTGCCCGGCTTGCATCGCCAGCGGACCCGTTTGCCCGTAGCCCGTCAGCGAGCAGTAGATCAACTGCGGAAATTCCGCTTTTAAGGCATCGTAACCCAACCCCAAGCGTTGCATGACGCCGGGACGAAACTGCTCCAGCAGGATGTCGACATCGCGCAATTGTTGTTTAATCGTTGCAATGGACGTTGAGTCTTTCAGATCAAGCACCAGCGTGTTTTTTTCGCCATTGAGCTGCGCGAAGGTATTGGGGTAAGCGCGCAGTAAATCTGGATGCGTCGGTGATTCAATTCGCGTCACCTGCGCACCCATACTCTGCAATTGCGCGGTCGCCCAAGGGCCGGGCAACAACGTGCTGAAGTCCAGAATGTTCAGACCCGCCAGTGGTTTCATTGCCGGTCCAACAGCGAGCGGCTGATGATAAGCTTCATGATTTCGTTCGTTCCTGCATAAATACGCTGCACGCGCGAATCCACCCAACCACGCGCCACCGGGTACTCCCACATGTAACCGTAACCGCCGTGCAGTTGCACACATTCATCGGCCACTTTGCATTGCAGATCAGACGCCAAGTATTTGGCTTTGGCGGCCATGACGGCGTCCAGTTTGCCATCGATATGCCAGGCCAGACACTGATCTACAAACACCTGCATCACGGTAAGTTCGCTGTCCATTTCAGCGAGTTTAAACTGCGTATTCTGAAAGCTGGCGATGGCTTTACCAAAGGCATTGCGCTCTTTGACATACGCCAACGTTTGCGACAACAGGCTCTGCGCGTGTGCAACTGCTCCCACGGCGACGCTGAGTCGTTCCTGTGGTAATTCTTTCATCAGATACATCAAACCCATGCCGCGCTCGCCGAGCAATTGACCAGCGTCGAGCCGACAGTCATTGAAAAACAACTCGGCGGTATCCTGAGCTTTCATGCCGACTTTCTTCAACGGTTGACCTTTCTCAAATCCAGGGGTTCCGGCATCGACCAGAAACAGACTGAATGCTTTCGAGCCGGCGTCCGGATCGGTTTTCGCAACGACAATAGCAACGTCTGCCATGTAACCGTTGGTGATAAAAGTTTTGCTGCCGTTTAACACCCACTGCCCATCACGCAAAACGGCGTTGGTCTTAATGCCCTGCAAATCTGAACCCGTACCGGGTTCAGTCATGGCGATGGCGGCAATTTTCTCACCCCGAGCCATGGCGGGCAGATAACGTTGTTTCAAGTCGTCGCTGCCGTAATGCAAAATGTAAGGCGCGACGATGTCAGAATGCAAACCAAAACCCAGCCCGGTTAACCCGGCACGGTAAACTTCCTCGTCGACGATTGAGTTGAAACGAAAGTCGCCATCCACACCGCCGTATGCCTCTGGCATGGTCGGACACAAAAAACCCAGTTCACCGGCTTTCTGCCAGACGCTGCGATCGACATGGCCTTGCGCTTCCCAGGCTTCGCGATGGGGCTCCGCTTCGGTTTCTAAAAACTTGCGTACATCGGTACGGAACATTTCATGGTAACTGTCGTAAACACTGCGTTCAGTCATCGGACTTTCCTTTTTTTATTCGATCAGCATCGACGACACGTTGAAACGTTCGCCGCACTGTTGTTCAAGTTCATGGGCGCGCGCCACAAAGTTAGCCAACCCGGTTTGGTGCGCAAACTGTATAACCCCACCCGTCCAAGCGGGATAACCAAAACCAAGAATGGAACCGACATTGGCTTCGTCTTTACTGGTGACAATGCCATCGTTCAGCGCACGGAATGCTTCAATACTTTGGATATAGAGAAAACGATCTTTCAGCGTTTGCAGATCAAACGACGCCTGACCACCAAAGTGTTCGGCCAAGCCCGACCATAACTGTTTTTTAGCCCCGGACGGATACTGATAAAAACCGCCGCCGCTGTTTTTACCCACCCGATTCAGCTCAAGCATACGGTCGATAACCGCATCACCCGGATGGCACACAAAGGATTGGTTTTCCGCCGCCATATCGGCCTGTGTTTGGCGACGAATACGCTCCATCAACGTCAGTGTCACTTCGTCACTGACCGCTAACGGCCCCACCGGATAGCCCGCCAACCAGGCAGCATTTTCAATGGCGGCTGCCGGTATCCCTTCGGCCAGCATCGCCATACCTTCGTAGGTGAAGGTTTTAAACACGCGCGAGGTGAAGAAACCGCGCCCGTCGTTGACCACTATTGGGGTTTTGGCAATTTGACCCGCAAAGGCCAGCGCCCGCTGCACAGTCGCCTCAATGGTCGCTTCACCTTTGATGATTTCCAACAACGGCATTTTGTCGACCGGTGAGAAAAAGTGCAGTCCGATAAACGTCTCGGGCTGATTGACTGAGTCGGCAAGCGAGCTGATCGGCAACGTGGAGGTGTTCGATGCCAACAGCGCATGTTCAGAAGTGTTTGCCTGTATCTGGCGGAAAACATCGGCTTTCAGTGCGCGATCCTCGAACACGGCTTCGATGACCAGCTCGCAAGGTCGCAATGCTTCGAAGGAATCGCTGGGTTGAATGCGATTCAGCAGGGCTTGCCCCTGTTCGGCCGTCAGTTGTTTTCGTTCAAGGCGTTTGTGCACTATCGACTCACTGTAGGCTTTGCCTTGCTCGGCTTTGGCTAAATCGGTATCCACCAACACCACGGTTAACCCTTTTACGGCGCAAGCCCAGGCAATACCTGCGCCCATCATGCCCGCACCAACCACACCGACGGTGGTCACAGTTTGCGCGTTATCCGTGCGGCTGGTGGCTTCTAATTTGTTTTTGGCAAAGAACAGCGTGTTGATCAGATTCTTCGACACCGCGCCCTTGGCCAAGGGTAAGAAGTACCGCGTCTCCAGCCGACCTGCGGCGTCCATCGACAAGGTCGCGCCTTCGACTGCACAGGATAAAATCGCATTCGCGGCCGGATAACAGCCCTGCGTTTTCTTCAGAATCATCGCCGGTGCAATGGACAGCAGTTGCGCTGTTTTTGGCGATTGCGGCAGACCACCGGGCATGCGAAACCCATTTGCATCCCACGGTGCAACGGATTCGGGGTGCGTGTCGATCCAGGCGATAGCCTCGGCGCGGGCTTCGTCTGCGGTCGTCACCATTTGGGAGATGATGCCCAGTCGTTGCGCGCTGCTCAACGAATGCAAACGGCCTTCGGTTAAAAACTGAATGGCTTGTTCCAAACCGAGCATGCGCGTGATGCGGCTGACCCCACCGGCAGCGGGTAATAAGCCCAGAGTCACTTCCGGTAAACCGACCTTGGTCTTTGGATTGGTGACCGCAATGCGATGATGACAGGCCAGCGCCAGTTCCAGACCACCGCCCAACGCGCCGCCATTCAGGCACGCCACCACGGGTTTCCCTAACGTTTCCAACTCGCGCAGACTGTGTCGGAAACGATCCAACAGGGCGATCACCTGGTTTGCGTTATCATCCGTTACGGTCGATAGCAACGCCAGGTCACCACCCGCTACGAATGTACTTTTAGCGGACTCAACGATCACGCCACGCAAATCCTGCTGCGCTTTCAGCTCAGCGACGACGGTGTCGAATTCCAGTGTGAAAGCATCATCAATTAAGTTGGTTTTACTGTTGGCTCTGTCGAGGGTCAACACAACAATGCCATTGTCCAACGTCGTTCGTTGTATGTCGGTCATGCGTTACTCCTTCACCAGATTTTCAACAATGGTTGCGATACCCATACCACCACCCACGCACATGGCTACCAGACCATAGCGCTTGTTTTGTGCACGCAGTTCGTCCATCAGGGTGCCAATCAGCATGGCACCGGTAGCGCCAAGAGGATGCCCCATCGCGATGGCACCGCCGTTAACATTGACCGTGGCCGGATCAAGTTCGAAGTCATCAATAAAACGCAAAGTAACGGATGCGAACGCTTCGTTGATCTCCCACAGGTCGATGTCGTGTTTAGACAGGCCAGCCACGTTTAACGCTTTTTCGGCAGCGGGCATCGGGCCTGTGAGCATGATGGTCGGGTCGGTTCCGACCAACGCGGTGGCTACCACGCGTGCCTTGGGGGTAAGGTTCCAGCGTTTGGCTTCGGCTGCGCTGCCGAGTAACAACAGGGCTGCGCCATCGGCCAATCCAGAAGAATTTCCGGCGTGATGTACATGATGAATGCGCTCAACCTGCGGGTATTTAGCGCGAGCGACAACATCGAACGCCATCTCCCCCATACCCGCAAAAGACGGTTTGAGAGCAGCGAGGGTTTCCGGCGTGGTTTGAGCACGCACCAGTTCATCTTGTGCGAGAATCAGTTGCCCGTTGAAATCCATCACTGGCTGTACGGAACCGGCATTTTTACCCGCAGCCCAGGCAGCCGCCGCGCGGCGGTGTGATTCACTGGCAAAGGCATCGAGCCGGTCTCGATCATAGCCCGCTAAGGTGGCAATGAGGTCCGCTCCGATACCCTGCGGCAGAAAACCGGTCTTGTTGTTTGTCTGTGGGTCCAGCGCCCAAGGTCCGCCGTCACTTAAAATCGGCACACGCGACATCGATTCAAAACCACCGGCCACCACCAATGACTCCCAACCGGAACGAACTTTCATCGCCGCAATATTCACCGCGTCCGCCCCTGAGGCACAGAAGCGGTTTAAGGTAACGCCTGCCACATTGGTATCCCAACCGGCGTATAGACTGGCGATTTTAGCGATATCACCGCCCTGATCGCCCACGGCCGAGACACAACCCAGCACCACATCATCGATGGCAGCGGTATCCAGTGGATTTCGTTGAATCAGTGACTGCATCAAGCCAGCCACCAGCTGAATGGGTTTTACTTCGTGCAACGCACCACCGGGCTTACCTTTACCCCGCGGCGTACGGATAGCGTCGAAGATCAATGCTTCGTGAGTCATGTGAGCGTGCTCTTATTGTTTTTGTTGCTCACAGGTTAGCGGGTTTCAGCCGGTTCTCAATGACCTGAGCGATCACGCGAATTGATAAAAGTGATCACGTAAGAATGTTTCTGCGGCTTGTTCTTTCCGAGTGAGTCAATCCGGCCGGGTAACTGGTAGACCACCAGTGAAGCGATTTGCTACGTTTTTCCGCATGGGCTACTAGCGTTAGAGGATCCATTAGAGGACTTTCTTTCCAAGGGGAGATCCCCTTGATCCGGCCTTCACCAGAGGTGAAATCGTTACTTACGCCTTTATCGGAAATGGAAAATGAAAGCATTCCAAATTTTTTTTTAAGAAGGAAAAGAGCCGAGGAACGTTCTTTACGGAGATAAAAAAATAACGCTATTATTCCGACTTACAAACGACCTGTCGGCGACGCAATGCATTAGTCATTACGCTTCCAGCCAATGGTTGATTTCAGCAACCCATTGATCCGATGAAGCCAGCACAAATTCATAATGGTGCCCGTCCGTCATTTTCAACCGGATGGCATCGGACGTAATCGGCAAAATGCCCGCACCTTTACCAAAACACTTCTCAGCGCTGGCTATCGTGGCCTTGGCTAAGTGATACGGCCCCAGGCCGAACTCTTTATTGAACGGTTCAAAACTGATTTCGGCGTCAGTCAGGGTAAAACGACCGTCGGCGCGCACAGCGCCATTTTGCACCATGCCGATAACTGATTTTGTCACTTGTGTTTCCATAACAGTGAATCCCGTTTTAGATTTTAAATGTTCGGTACAATGCTTGAGCACAAACTGAGTGTAGCTGGATATTATTTCAATGGAATGGCCCGGTCTGTGCGCGGTCGCACCTTATAGCGGAACTGACGGTACTCATTCGCAACTTCGGACATGCTCTCAGTATCTTCAATACCGGCACCGAACTTAAGATTTTCGCTTATAGCTTTCGTATTGAAAAAAAGATACATACACATCAACGAACTGACAAACTGTACGGTTCCGGCGGTACGTCCAATAGCGTGATAATCTCCAAATTCGCCCAGCATCGCGCTTTTTATCGAATTAATGACAATGCTCTTAAAGCGCATGTTACTGTTGATATGGTTAACAAAGTCTATAAATGCCTTGCCTTCATCCGTTTGTTCTGTCAGTGATACCGATCCTAAAAAGTCTCCACTTTTTATTAAGGTAGATATGTTCTCAAGACAGGCATAGTGGTTAAAGTCATGTTCCACACCGAATCCAATCGCAGCGGTAAAGTTACGTTCAACACTCATTTGACTGGCGGCAGTAATTGAACAGGCATCTTCTACAATTGTGCCAACCCGCGCCTCATCGCCAAACATAAGGCTGTCCGTTCCTCCGTCGATCAGGATCAGGGTATCGACGTCATGTTTTTCGATCAGATAGCGGTAGGCTGCCGATAACTTTTTTACACCAGAGTCATAGAGAATTCCGTAAATAGGCGCACTCATGTCCTTCTCGATCAACCAATCATACAACCGCTTTTCCGGAAAATAAGGCAGATCTGAAGCTGCATCATTAACAGCAAACACATGCTCATACTCTTCGTCCGCATTGGTGTCATATAGCTTGGTGAAGGACAAATTGGCGAGTGTTACCTCGATATTCTGACTCTTAAGGTAAACCAACAACGGGAGCCCGCTGATTACATCAAATCCACCTCCGGCTCCAACAATCAGCACAGACTTGGCTTTCGACAATTCTTTAAAAAATGGTACTTGCATATCAAATCCTTTTTTCTAACGAGTAACGTTCATGCTGAAGGTAATCAACAGCGCTTCTCGATTCATGTTCTCTGCTGAGCATCGTGAGAAACCTAGCGCCTTGGCAGTGTAGACTGGCGTCAGCTTTCAGTACTCCAAACAGTATGTCTTGTAAAAAAAAGACACCAGCGTAGTAAAAAAACAAACCCTAGCAAAGCTAGGGTTCTAAAGTCAGACACATTGCAGGCGCACAATGTTATCTAATGCACTTAAACACTAACCTACGTTTGCGATGCCAAAAGACATATCCTCTTGAGTCGTTCTTTGAGTGTTTGTAGCATCAAACGGTTTGTCGGTATCAAAAGTCGACATCGCCTGTATCAGCTTGTCTACTCCAACACCTTGAACCGCTGGCGTTATGTCCTGAGCCATGCTGGCGATAGCGGAGGCGGATATAGCGTAACCTCCATCACCTGGTTGAACGTATTCAATTGCATGATCGCCACCCAGGAAGTGGTCCGTCACAGTCACTTGATTACTTTCATCGCCATCAATGCGGATAAGAAGGTCATCCCCTTGACGATACCAGCTAAGTTGGTCTCGCCCGATACCATTGAAGAAAACCCAATCGGTGCCGCCTTCGGAGTCGTCGATAACATCTTGACCGGTATTGGCTCGGAATATGTATTGATCATTGCCGGCGCCACCAATAAGTTGGTCATTGCCATCCTCACCAACTAAGGTGTCGTTACCTGCACCTCCTACCAATATGTCGTCGCCGGACCCGCTGAACGAGCCGTTTCCACCAGAGAGATAGTCATCACCTTCGTTACCAAGCAGATAGTCATTACCTGCAAAACCAAAGATTTGATCTTTCAAAGCATGACCTCGAACATAGTCGGTTCCGTTACTGCCCAGAGTTTGCTCACCGGTGGCATCGATGACCTGATCGAAGTCAGCGGGATTCACACCCGTTCCAGTGCCGGTACCAGGGTCAGTGCCTGAACCGCTGTCAGTGCCTTCGCCAGAATCACCATTGTCCGCTGAACTCTGTAAATCAGTAACCAAGGTTGCAATTTGTGCGGCACTAATCGCCGATTCGCCGTTGACAGGCTGTACCCATTCGATAGACGCGCCGTCGAAGTGCCCCTGCACGCGTACTTGTTGAGTTTCATCGTCATCAATCCGAATCACCAAATCATTGCCGTCTTTGTACCAATGCAATCGACTGGTTTGCACATCATTGAAGAACAGTACATCTTGCTCACCTGACGTATCGATAATGAGGTCCTGACCATTGTTGGCCTGAATGTAGTAATTATCGCTATCGCTACCACCTGCCAGTACGTCATTTCCATCTTCGCCCACCAAGGTATCTTGGCCAGCACCGCCAACCAGAATGTCGTCACCTGAGCCATTGTACGATCCGTTGCCTCCTGACAAATAGTCGTTACCGGCATTACCTTCAAGGTAGTCGTTACCGCTGAAACCGAAAATCTGGTCATCCTGGTCGTAACCTCGAATGTAATCTTTTCCATTGGAACCCAGAGTTTGACTGCTGGTCGCATTGATCACCTGGTCGTAATCGGCCGGGTCAACGTTTAACGATGGATCAGTGTTACCAGAGTTGCCCGTGTCAGGATCGCCATCACCAGGATTGCCATTATCAGGTTCTCCACCATCCGTTTGGGACGCTAAGAATTGATCGATGGAAACGACGGCGATTGCTCCGTTGCCATTGTCATAACCAATTCGTTCTATCTGATTATTCGCGTTCAAATAGTGATCTTTAACGCGAATTTCCTGCTGTGTGTCATCATCAACACGAATGATTAGGTCATCACCATCACGCTCTGTTGACAGCTGGCTTTCACCGATGCCAATGAAAAACACCGAGTCAGTACCGCCACCAGTGTTATCAATAACGTCCTGCCCCGAATTCGCACGATAGTAATAGGTGTCATTACCCGTACCTCCTATGAGTACGTCGTTACCCGTTCCTCCGTCCAAGGTGTCGTTACCTGCCCCACCAATCAGCTCGTCGTCACCACCTAGTCCGAAAACAACATCATCACCTTCCAGCGCATTGATTTGATCCTTACCGGTATTACCTTGCAGGGTTTCTCCCGTTTCTGTACCTGTCATGACTTGGTCAAAACCGGTCCCCGCAGCATTGATGATTTGCTCAATAGCGTCCGCCTGAACGACCTGACCACCGCCTAACACGATGTAATCTATTCGTGCATCGCCACCAGCAAAATGATTTTCCACACGCACGGTTTGGTTTGCATCTTCATCAATGGTAATCAAAAGGTCATTACCATCTTTCGCGTAGTTCAGTCTATCCCCGGTAACACTAAAGAAAATACCATCGTTACCATCGCCGGTTTGACGAATCACGTCATTACCACTGTTATTCGCGTAGATGTATTTATCGTTGCCGTCACCGCCATCCAAAATGTCATTACCCAAACCGCCGTTCAGCTGATCATCTCCGGCTTCGCCAAAGAGGATATCATCACCGCCTTTTGCATCCACGTAGTCATTCCCGGCACCCGCTTCAAACGTTTCAGACCGATCCCCTGAACCAAAAAGTGTATCTTTCAGGTCAGTCCCCCGGTAAACAACGCGATTCTCTATGTCTTCATAACTCAATTTTTGACCATCAGAGAATACGAATTCTTGAATTTTAAACAGCTCAACATTGTTCGTGTATGGGTAGTACCAATTCTGGATCGTGATCTGATCCAAACCATTACTGTGTTCAACGATCAGGTCGTTTTCCTGACGAACGAATGTTAAATCGCTTAAGGCAATATCACTTCCAAACTCCAGCTTGTTGTCAGCAATTTTTTGGTTAGGGTACGTATGATTGTCGGACAACACTGTTTCGATAATCACGTCATTACCATCACCCAAATTAAACTGGTAAGTATCAGCCGCGAAGGAGCCATAAAGAGTATCGTCGCCAGTACCGCCGTTAATGACATTGCGAATATTGGCACCAGAAAACCAGTCATCATTCGAAGCATAGATGGTGTCGTTACCAGCACCACCGAGCAGAATGTCAGCTGAGTTAGCATCACCGGTTAAGGTGTCGTTTCCTTCCCCACCGTCTAGAGTGCCTCTGCCAGACAGCGTGTCCTTTCCCGCACCTCCGTCGAGCGTGCCTTCACCGGTAATGGTGTCGTCACCTGCACCACCTTCCAGCCGTCCTGTACCGCTGAGCGTGTCATTGCCCGACTCACCGTACAGATTTCCATCGCCAGAGATGTCATCGTTGTCTCTGCCGCCATACAAATCACCCGAACCGGTTATAGTATCTTCCCCAGCGTCACCGAAGACAGTACCGGTGCCATCAATGATGTCGTTCCCTTCTCCTCCACGCAGGGTACCGGTTCCTTTTAAGGTGTCGGTACCGTCACCACCTCGAATCGTATTTGTTCCCGAGTAGTCGGTTATTGTGTCGTTACCGGCACCACCATCCAGTTCGTCATCGCCTAAACCACCAACAATCTCATCTTGCCCGGCTTCACCGAAAACGATGTCGTTTCCATCGCCAGTATAAATGGTATCGTCGCCCTCTCCGGCGTATACGGTGTCGTTCGTCGTATGACCTTTAATCTGATCATTCAAGGCAGTACCTTTAAGCGTTTGAGCCAAAATATCTGCGTAAGAAAGTATTGTCGAGCCAACGATTACGGAGTCGATTGATGCATCAGAACTTTCACTTTCCTGGTCAAACTGTTTCCGAACCCGGATAAGTTCAACTGGCGAAGTAGCAGACCCTGTGGATTGCTCCAATGCCTGGCTGGCCTTGTCTAAAATGATTAAATCATCACCTTCCCGTCTGAATACGAGTTCATCTATTGTGTACCCGGTAATATTGAGTGCATCGTTACCGGACGCCTCAATAATTGAATCGGTACCATCCCCTTTTTGGTAGTGGTATGTATCATCACCACCAAGCCCTTGCAAAGTGTCGTTACCGCCGGCACCCAACAGATTGTTGCCACGAGCGTTTCCGATCAACTCTTCATCAATGGACGTCCCTTTCACGGTTGCTTCTTCTATGTCCTCAACAGACCATTGAATGATTTGATCGTTCGCATCCACAAACTCGATTCCATCTCGCGCATAATAGTCTGGCGAACTGAACCAGTTGTTTAGGGTCAGTTTGTCGGTGCTTTCCGCGGTCGAGAATGTTATTTCGAGGTTATAGCCGGCGCGTCTGAAAACGGCGTCGCTCAGGTTCAAATCGGTCAATTCAATGGTCATCTTGCCGGTCAGATCGACAATAGAATCTGCACCATCGCCCAAACCAAAAACGTAACGATCATCGCCTTCACCACCTTTGAGACTATCGCCCCCCACACCACCGGCTAAGGTATCATTGCCGTCTCCGCCGACCAGCGTGTCGTCACCTTGGCCACCCAACAGAGTGTCATCGCCACCCAGGCCAAACAATGTATCGTTACCAGCGGCACCTAACATGTCGTTTGCCCCTGCGTTGCCAATCAATTTCTCGTCTGCGGCAGTTCCTATAACCGTGGCGGCTTCAATATCTTCCGCTGACCAATAAATGACTTGGTCATCTGCATCAACAAATTCGAGTCCATCACGTGCGAAATAGTCAGGTGAATTGAACCAGCTGGTTATCGTCAATTTATCGGTGCTTTCTGCGGTCGTAAACGTGATCTCTAGATTACTGCCGGTACGTCTGAAAATCGCATCACTCAGATTTAAGTCGGTCAATTCGATAGTTAATTTACCGGCATCATCCGCAATGACATCCGATCCGCTGCCAGATCCAAAGACGTAGCGATCATCGCCTTCGCCACCGCGTAAGACATCACTACCTTCACCACCGACTAAGGTATCGTTATCGTCGCCTCCGATGAGTGTGTCATTCCCTTCACCACCATATAAAGTATCGTTACCTGAACCGCCATCCAGCGTATCGACCCCACTGTCACCAAACAGCGTGTCTTCACCCATACCGCCACTCAGACTATCGTGCCCATCACCACCATAGAGCTCATCATCGCCTTCTTCGCCGTATAGCCAGTCTCTATCGGCGCCACCAAAGATTTTGTCATTGCCTGCTTTACCGTAGAGTTTATCTACTCCTGCCAAGCCTGTTATTTCATCGTCGCCTTCACGACCATAGATCGTGTCAGAACCTGCTGTACCCACGGTCGATAAGCGAAGCATCTCGGCTTGATCCAAAGTTGAACCATCCGCAAATTCAATCAGCTCAATCAGTGAAGCTTCACGCTTCCAGTTTTTAAAGATAACACTCACGTTATCTGCCGGTATGGACACTTCCAAATCGAACTCACCACTGTGGCGAATAACGACATCGTCTTTGGTCAAAGATGCATCAGTAATTTTGATTTTATCTATGGCACTAGCGTCTTTGCTGAGGTCTTCAATGACAACATGCCCGCTGCTCCGATCGATCTGATAAGTCGTGCCGCCATGACTGCCACCAATAAAGCTCAGGTCGCTGCTTACTTTGACAACCGACGTATGCTCATCAAGGTACAGCGTGTTTGCGCCTGATATTACCTCCACAGGAATGGCATTTAATTCTGCTAAGGTGAAAATCGCACCATTGGCAAAGGTGAGGCCTTTGATCAATCGTTCAGATAGTCGGAATTGATCTTTTACAACAACAGAACTATTGGTCGACGTGTCGGTGATGACCAGGTCATCATCCACGTGACGCAGGATCAGATTTTCAAGCAGAACATCTGCGCCAAAAGACAGAGTATTCTGACTTCCATCCGCAATTTCATAGACATTATCTTCGCCCCAACTACCCGTAAAGTGGTAACGGTCTGCACCTTCTTTGCCTATGAGAGAATCATTCCCCGCACCGCCTTCAATGACATCGTCACCAGAGGTTGCTTCCACAAAATCATTAAATTCAGAACCCTGGTTAGCCGCGCTTGCAATATCAGCTGCCGTCAACACCGTTGCATCCGAAAACCGAATATTGGCGATATTCGGGCTATTCACAAACCAGTTTTTAACGACGATTTGATCACTACCCATCGATATAAACAGATGTTTCTCGGTACGCGAAAACGTTAAGTCCGCTAAGGTGACGGTGGCATCAAATTCTATTTCGTTGGTTCCAGAATTATCGTCTATCGTGTCTTGACCAAAACCAATGCCATAACGATAGGTATCGTTTCCGGCACCGCCTTTAAGATAGTCGTTTCCGCCTTTGCCTGTGATGACATCGTCTCCGCTGGATCCGGTTATGTCCTCAGTTCTGTTAGAGCCCGTAACCTCACCTGCTTCGTTTAATGTAACGATACTGGAAATTTCATCGGTCAGTACGCCAGCATTGTCGGCCAGTATATTTACCTGGTCCTTTTCCCAGACCACACCATTGGTGAACTCGATACGCTCAATAGGATAGTCCGGTGAGTTATACCACCCTTCGATAATCACCGTGTCGTCGGTGTCGCTGAACGTAATATAAAAATCCTTACCCTTGCGGTAAGCATTCAGGTTATCGGGGTTTTCACCGCTAAAGCGAAGAACATCAAAATCTCCGGAAGCATCGTGAATACGTGCGATACCAAAACCAGCCGCCATCGCGTAAACATCGACATTGTTCGCCGTATCGAAAAACTCCAGATCAGCGCCAGGTAAAGGCAATGAACGCTCAACATCGTCAGGAACAAGCTCTGATGTTTTTAGCTTTTGCAAAACATCGTTTCTATTCCAAACCGTGCCGTCGGAAAACTCAATGAATTTAAAACGGTCGCTGGTGAAGCGTACGTTCACGTCACCATCTGCATTGGTAACATAGAAAGTGCCATACTGGCGTTTAAGTTGAAGCTCAGACGCTGCAATGCCCTCGCCAAATTTCAAGGTATCGTAGGCGTTGAGATCAAAGTTGATCGCATCATTACCATCACCTTTTTCATACAGGTAGGTATTGGCTCCAGTCCCGCCGGACAAATTATCATTGCCTTTGCCCCCGCTGAGGGTGTCATCGCCGTCGGCACCGTACAGCACATCGTTGCCATCACCACCGTCAAGATTGTCGTCACCGATAGCACCATAGAGCTTATCGTTACCCAACCCACCCAATAGTGTGTCGTTACCGGCCGCACCCAAAACAGTATCGTCACCATCGAGCGCATCGATTACATCGTTCTCAGCTGAACCTTCTAAATAGTCATTGCCTTCGGTAGGGGCTTCAGTCAACGCGATCACGTCATCGGGTAAAAGCAGTGAACCGTCTGCAAATTCAAACTCACGAATCGATAAATGTCCCGTACCGCCAAACCAACCTTCAATGGTTACTTGGTCACTGGTAGTATCACTTCCGGGCGCTTTCAATAAAACCAATAAGTCTTTATCTGAACGCGAGAACGTGACGTCGTCTTGGGTAACGCCCTCCTTAAAGCGCAGTTTATTCAACTCGACAAAAAGGCCACCATTGAGCTGACGACTGCCCCGATCGTTGATGTAATCATGGCCATCACCGAAACCGAATAGGTATGTGTCGTTTGCACTACCGCCTTCCAGGCGGTCTTGACCTGCACCACCGTCGAGGGTGTCTTCGCCATCACCGCCATATAGCAAATCGTTGCCACTGTTACCGAATAAAACGTCAGTGCCACCACCCGAGGACAACGTATCGTTGCCTTCGCCGCCGGAAAGAGTGTCGTTACCTAAGCCAGTAAATATTTGATCGTGACCCGCGAGCCCATCGACAACATGACCATCATCGCCTTGCACAAGATAATCACTACCCATTGTAGATTGGTTTGCAAGCGCTAAAATCTGTTCAGCGTCCCATACGGTGCCATCTGCAAAAACAATTTCTTCTATCTCGAACGAGTCAGACGTAAGTTTGCTGAAGGTCAACGATGCATTCGAGCCGATGAGTGACAGAATAACGCCATTCTGAGTCGACCGGATCACAACATCCGTTTCGCTAATACCTTCATCCAACATCACTCTGTCGGTTCCCGCCACCCCTTTGCTTTCATAAATACGATCCTGTCCGGATTCATGGCCAAACAGGTAAGAGTCGCTACCGTTCCCGCCATAGAGGTGATCATTACTATTGACTCCGCCGGACAATGTGTCGTTCCCGCCATATCCGTAAATACGTTGATTAAGACCGTTCTCACCAATAAGCGTGTCGTCGTCTTCAGTTCCATAGACTCGTATTTGGGCATTGAAATTTGGCGCACCAGGCGTCTTTTCCCAAACCTCTGCCGCTGTCCAGACTGTACCGTCCGAAAACTCAAACTCGTCAATAGAACTAACATTACGTAAGAAGAACGAACTAACCGTTAATACATCGGTTAAGTTCGTAAAACGAATAACCAGATTGTTACCTTGTTTTTCAAACGAAACATTTTCAGAACTGAAGTCACCGGTAAATTCCACTCGGTCTTGCGCACCTTCAAAATCAGAAACTTCATCGTGCCCAAAACCATTGGCGAAAATGAACCGATCGTTACCGGTACCTCCGCCTAGCTTGTCGGAACCAGAACCTGCATGAATAATGTCATTACCACTGCCTGCAATAACTTCATCATTGCCGTCACCGTCATAAATAGTGTCATCACCACTTCGACCAAAGATTTTGTCGTTACCTTTACCAGCGTCGATGATGTCATCACCCCCACGAGCGTCGATCTGATCCGCCACATCAGAACCCGTGAGCGTGTTGCTGTCCCCCGTGTCTTTTATCAGCCGGGTACCGTCTAACAATTCAACGTTGTAATAAAATGGCAAGTCTGACTGAATCAGCTCGTTTTCCAGGAACAGTTTTTGATACTTCTCTGCCTTAGCTGGGTCAATCGAATTGAGGTCATCGAAATAGCGTTGGAAATGGCCATCAAAATCATCTGTTATCCATATACCATCTTCAGAATCATAAACATCACTGGTGAAGAAATTGCTTAGAAAACCATAGCGTACCATTCGGTCATTCAGATAATCGCGATACCCTTGCAACTGGTTTCCTAAATTACCCACGTTAAAGGTATTGGCATCGCTGCCTGAAAAACGCTCTAACGTGCGAATGGCCTGCAGCTGAGTATTGTCAGTGATGTAGTCGGTACCCACCCACTTGAACAATATCGCATTGAGTTTCTCGGTATTACCTATGTTGGCATCATCACTGATAAAGTCTTCAACGAGGGCCTGTAGCTGGCCGGTTGTGTCCAATGCCATGGCTTGATGCAACGTGGCGACTTTTCCAGAACCCAATGCCTGTGGCAAACTCTTAATGAGCTCTGAAATTTCGATGTCGATATCTAAAAAGCTGTCGTAGTTATCGGCGGAGAAAAATACCGCTGCGGTATCACGAACATCACCATCCGTCCGAGTGTACGATGACGCATAAAACAGCTCATTGCCGTTTTGGATGGTACCATCCAATTGGTGTTCAATATTAATGCTCTTAACACCCGCTTGTTCCATCGTCATCATTTCATCAAGCGTCGAAACGCCATCACCGTCTTTGTCTTGCCAAACACGCAAATTTTTGAATATCGCATCGTTTTCATCGATGACTTTATCGTTGTTGTCATCGACTGCCGCGAGTGCTTCAAAACCATGTAGTGAAATGTTCCCGTCGTTCAATACGGTACTGTCACCAAACAGTTCTCGACCATTGTCGATAACACCATTCCCGTTTAAGTCAACAGACAAAATGCCATCGTCCGGCGAGACAAAACCGGTGCGAGTGCGGAAGCCATCTGAATTTAAATCGAAGTGAACGGACTGGTTGGTTGTTTCAACACCGTCACCGTCTAAATCCAACACAATGGGGTCGCGGCGCTGTGGTGGGTCTAGATCGGGGTTATCGGGGTTGTCATCGTCACCGCCTTTTAAGCGAATGCTTAGGTCGTTGTTGCTGAAGTTCAGGATGCTGGTGCCGTTTGCGAGATTCAGGTCACCGTTGTTATCCCAGTGATAAATTTCACCGGAGTCCGTATTTTGATAGTACCGGCCTGAGTCATCCTCATCGATAAGCTCACCACCGGTATATTGAAAACCTTTTTCACCGCTGCCATTGTCGTTAAACACTTGACCGCTGCCATCGGCGTCAAGGATTCGGTCTCCCGCGCCAGCGATGTAGGTATCGTAGCCCTCGGTGTCTACCAGCAGATCCTCACCTGCCCCTCCAATGAATTGGTCGTTACCCGAACCTCCGTTGACAACGTCATTTCCATCACCACCGGTCAATACGTCATCGCCACCGGCTCCCATGATTTGGTCATCGTCGATTCCGCCGTCAATGACGTCATCACCGTCACCCCCAGACAATGTATCGTTTCCTTCACCGCCTGAAATATCGGTTGATTGATTGCTAGCACTGATCTGGTCATCGAAGCTCGAACCTATAATATTCTCAGCACCCTCTACAACTAAACTTTGCGAATCTCCTGAGGTTGTGATCGATACAGAATTTTCTCCTTGGCCAGTAACAACTGCCGCTTTCGCACTATTGGTGAAGTCGATGGTATCGCCATCTTCCCCTTCTGCACCCATGTCAACGGAAGTTAAATCGTTGATGCTTTCATTGGTTAGTTCACTGACATTGATGACATCATCTGCATCGCTCAATGTTATTTTTTCGACTCGATATAACTCGTCTTCCCACGAACTCCCATCTTTTGACTTTACTGTGTTGCCTACTTGTCCACTGGAGTCACTAGTGACGTTGGCGTCTAAATCGATCCGTACGCCGTCAACAATATTACTGTAGGTGACTTCGTCTTCTGACCCATCACCCCCATCTATATAATCATTCCCTTCAGTACCAATGGCAATATCATCACCACCCATGCCAAAGAGGTGATCATCACCCTTGCCGCCAATCATCACTCCAGAGTGATCACCATGGAATACTATTTCCCTTGAATCGATAATTCCGCCGTCGACTCCATCGACATAAAGCTCATCGTCATCATCGACAAAATGAATATCTCCGGGAATAGGTAGTGGAAAGAATAGTGGCCCGGAAAAGGTGCCATCAGTATCGCCCGACAGCCAGTACTGTTTAAACAGAAGTAAATAAGAAGCTCTCTTATCTATCCATTCATCGGTCGCACTGCCTGTCCCGGCTTCTGGATTGTAGAAGTCGAGCAGATTGTCTTTGTGAGCGGAATAGTCAGCGTCTTCAATAACAAATGGGTTTAACTCCATTAGAGCATATTGCCAAGCTTCGCTGGTTTTTACTTTGGAAAGAATTTCCTGTTTGGTTTCGTCAATTGTTTTAAAATCTTCAAACTTTAAAGCACCCGATTGAAAAGAAGCTTTAATAGAATCACTGCCTTCAGGGAAGAACAGTTTATCAAGTCTCACAATTAGGTCTCTTTTTTGGTCTACTGTGAACCCGAAAAATGCCTTATAAAAATCTTTTGCAGTTTCTTCACCAAAATACCCACCCAAAAACGCGACGCCAATAATGAGTGCAACGGCAGGTGCACCAGTGATACCTAATGCTATAGCACCTAGCCCTGCAACCGCTCCTGCTGCTGATCCCAAAATTTCGGAGCCAGCTGTTTCAACTGCAAATTCAGCCAATATACCCTTCGCGAGCTCATGATCACCAGCTGCTTCTGCAGCTTGTGCTTGAGAAACAGCAACCATTGTTCCTAGTACAAGAGCAGCAGGGCCCATTTTATTCAGGACTGACCCACCATATTTATTTGCGTAGTCTAGTGAAACGGTATAAGAGGATTTGAGGTAGTCTCTCAGCCCACCGTCACCAAGCAGCTCCTGATACAACTCAACCTGTGCAGTAGAAAGAGTTTCCGTGTTTAAACTCGCAGGATCAAAGTTCATTAGTCGAGTCATACCGTCCAATGAAAAACCGCTAAACATGTCTGAAGCGATCAACTGTGTAATCGAATTTCCAACGAGAACCTTTTCAATCTCTGCAATACCATAGCTATCAAATAGCTTCTTTACATCTGCGTAAGGCACGCCGTCAATCGACTTAATATTCGAATTTTGCAAAAGTGCTGGTAGCTCTGATTGAATAAACACACTTGAAGGGTCAGGAACTTCCGGCAATATAAGCCTAAAGTGACCGTTGGCTTCGGCTACATATTTTTCTGAAGCAATATCCCAAAGTGAAGTAGAGCTTACTCGGCTACCACCATCAACGCGACCCTCGTAGGCGACGTCAAACTTATAGTCAATACTACTTTGCTGTTCTGGTGAAAGCTCTTCATATCTAACGCCTTCCTGCTCATAGGCAATAGAGTCCCTCAGTGCCTGTTTAAATGGTTGAGAACTTAAAAACGAACCTATCTCACTAGACCCCACATCCACATACTGACCTTCAGGAGCGTTCGTGACCAACTCACCCGCAATTTCTACAGCCCTCGTGCCATTTGTAAATTTGCCACTGAACAGTAAGTAAGTATCGTCTGGTGTTGAATTATTGACTTTACCACTAACCTGGTCAACGAGGTCATATAATTCCTGAGTAGTAAATATTTTTGCAGTACCATCAGGGTTTTTGTCACCTAATCTATTGAATGCTTGTTGTGCAGTTAGTTCACTCATCGTCTTTAATCTCCACTGCCATAAACCCGTCCAACACACCATCGTAACCATGCACAGCGAAAGCAGCTTCTAACTCATCCCTAAATTCTTTTAATTTATTGGTGTCAGGGCGCTGTATAACTTCAGCTTCGCGTGTCACTGGAGATTCAATACGTATAGCGTATAACTTATCTTCGAAGCAAAAATAGAAACTTTTTACCTTAGTCATAAGGTGTTCATCTGGCCCGACTACCAAAAAATTTCCGTTTCCTGGGTTAATTACATAGTTCATCCACTGACCGTAATTATTAAAATAGCCACCTCGTGCTTTAAGTTTTAAGTAGAGTTTACTTTTTGGATCAACTAGCGAGAAAAACCTCTCGACAAATTGATCATCAACGGGTTTGAATTTGTACATATTATCTTCCTTTATATTTTCCGTTCATATAACGACACCCAATGGGAATGTAATTAATCAAAGGGGCAGTGTCATTGATCTGAACCCTTCACTTTTAAATTCTTGCTCATTAGATGCAAAAACTTCAATCACAAAAGTTACTCCAATCTATTAATGGTAACGTGACACAGTAATTGACTATAAAATCACGACCACAGGGAGACCTAATTCAAATATCAATTGCTCTGACCCCTTTGAATTTTTTCATTAGAATTTTTTAAGTGGGTTGTGCACATTTTAAAGAAAAGGGGTCAGTGTCATTGATCTGAACCCTTCACTTTCATTTCTTGCTCATTAGATGCAAAATCTTCAATCATAAAAGTTACCCCAACTTCTCCATTTTAAAGTTTCACAATAATTAATTTTAAAATCACGATCACAGGTAGACCGAATTCAAATATCAATTACTCTGACCCCCTTTGATTTTGACTCACTTGAATTAGCGGTAGACGTTATTCATTCTATTTTTTAACTTCATTAAAGATCATTCTTCCTATTCCAAACGAAAACAGTAGCCATAGGATAGAAAACAAAATATACACAATAACTTCAACCCTACTTCCTTTATGCTCTTTCCGTTCGAACACGATTCGGCCATTAAATGCCAAATAGAACAACTGTTTTCGTCCAGACATCCCGATTGTATACTTTGCGTTATATTGCGATTCTCCCACTCTATTTCCACTGAGAAAGGAAATGTCACTAAATTCATAATCTTTAAGTACTGCTCTCAGTTTTAACTTCCCTCCATCAACTTTCGTGAAATAAATACCATGCCCACCAGCTCCTTTACGCGGGGGCAATGTAACGCTTTCGACTTTCCCAACAATCTCTATCGCTTCAGCACCATTGCTATACCAGGTATACCAATTGTAGAAACTTGAAATTTGATCATATGATCTGTAACAAGCAAGCTACTGTTATTACGTTTACTGGCTTCATGTTTTGTTTTCTTGATTCTGTTTCGACTTAGACTTTAAGTACTCAACTTTCTCGTCACCTACCGCATAATCCAGTGCCGTTTTTCCCTTGTCATCCGTCGCATCAATATCAGCCCTCTGCTCAATCAGGAACTCAAGCATTGCTAAATCCGCATGTTGTGCGGCATGCATCAAGGGGGTTCTGCCCATGTTTTCAAGAGTCAGGCAGGTATAGTAATTTTCTTCACTTTCTTGATACGGCTTGTTTACGTCGGCACCATTTTCCAACAGTACTTTTACAGTTTCATGTTGATTGAATTGAATTGCATAAAAGAGCGGTGTTTTACCGAACTCGTTGGCGTGGTCCACCTCAAAGCCTGCGTTGATAAGCATTGAAACAATATCGGGGTGATTGATTGCTAAAGAGATGGGGGTTTCCGGCGAATACAGTTGCGTTTTGTCGTTAACTGAATGTGCGACGGTCTCTATTAAATCTGGCGATGCGTTCTGAGTGATGAGCATTCGAAGCGTATTCAATTTGTTTTGATCATCTGCTTCGTTCAGCGCAGTAATAAGTGGATCTATGTCGCCTTTCATTGCCGCTAGCGTATGTGGCACAACTGCCCAGGCCTTATCCTGATAAGAGAAGGCACCGAATGCCCACCGGGAGATATCATCAGTCGCTTTGCTTGCAAATATCGTCGCTTTTGCGCTCGATGCCTTGTGTTTGGCTTTGTACCACTCGGTAAGTTTTACGGTGACACTGGCAAGTTCACGGTTAAATTCTTCATATAAGCGACGGTTGTATAAACTCTGATAACTCCAGTACTCAAAATAGCTGTGCGCTGGCTGGGTATCTGAGAAGTAAGTGTTGTAGGTTTGAGGTGAGTACCCAAGCCATGTGAGTCCGAAGTCGTAAAATCTCCGTTGTGCGTGAATTATAGAACCGCCACATGTCGAGCCATATGCGGGGCTTCTTATTTGTCCAGCAAGCGTTAGAAGTTCTTTTAAGAATGCTAATTGCCTGAGGCTATTTTGGCACTGAAAGTCTACTTGTATTGGTGAGCCGTGGCCGGTTCCTAAATCGAGATCGGTATGAAAGATCTGACTCGGGTAGGCTTCCAGTTCGGCGCAGCTTACTTGGCCATCCGCCAGAGGGTCGGTCAGTTGAAAGGCATAGCCTTCTGGTAGTTCACCGGTCTGTGTGTGCACGCCATACCAAGTACCCGAGTACTCAGCAACGTTCGTTGCCTTTGGCCAGTCTGTGGTTTGTATAATAACGTCGCCAATAAAGGTTTCTTTAATATTTGGGTTGTTAATAGTCTTTAACGTCAGTACGTTTCCCTCTAGCTTGCCGGACAGCTCGATAGGCGTTTGCGTCTTTAAGTAAAAGTAGTGCCCTTTGGCGACACCATCATCTTTGATGTATACCTGCATTTCTATTGGCGTTTTCGCCACTGTACCTTGAGCGCCTAGGTTTATATCTGCACCGCTGAAAGGAGCGCGCAACACCATGGCAATGACTGCTAGTTTTTTAATATTCATCCTAAGTTTAATGCTCAGTTCTGGGCTTTTTGAAGCAGGTTTCTGAACCAATTTCGATTTAGACATCTTCGTTACCGTTCCCTGAGCGATTCCATTTTCATTCGCATTAATGGCGACAGGAAAAACTCAATGAGCCGACGATTGCCAGTTTGTATTTCAGCCGTGACAGCCATGCCGGGCTTGAATTTTACGTCGCGGCCTTCAGCGTAAAGGGAACTTTTCTTTAGCTTCAACAACATGCTGAATACAAGGCCACGCTTTTCATCCAGTATTGCGTCACTGGAGATCGACAGTATTTCTGCGTCGACAATGCCATATTTTGTAAAGGGTAATGTGTGAATTTTCACTTCGGTGCTCATACCTTCATGAACAAAACCTATATCCTGATTGGCGATGAATACTTCCACCTCGACGGCATCGCCTTCTGGAACAATGGTCATCAGCTTTTCCGCATCGGTAACGACTCCGCCCAGCGTGTTGATGACCAGATTCTGCACAACCCCATCAACCGGGGAATTCAGCGTATAGCGTTGCAGCCGTTGCTCGGCTTTGGTTTGCTCATCTAGCAAAGCCAATTTCTTCTGTCGTAATTCTATGATCTCATCCAGCAGCTGGTTATTCGTTTGCGCCGTGAGTGCAGCGATGCGTTGAACGGATTCTGCGTAGGAGGCTTGCAGCTGTTGTTTTCGTTCCCGCTCTAACTGTAATGAGTAGGTGGCTTCAGTAAGTTCCTGCTGAAGGCTCATCATTTCCATCTCAGAGACACCATCGTACTTGTAAAGCGTGCTCACTTTCTCGAATCGCGTTTCAGTCAGAGGTACGGTTTCTTGCAGTTTTTCAATGAGTGTTATATTCATTTGTTGTTCAATTGCCACACGAGCCATGGCTTCAGATAAGCCTTGTAGACTGGCATGATATTGTCGCCAAAGCCCATTCAGTAAATCTTGGTCTTGTAAGTGATCGTCTCGGTTTCGATACCAATCCGCCATAACGAGCCGTGGCTGAAGGTTGATTTCAGCCTTATTTGACTCCGCCAAAACAAGGTTTCTATAGCTTTGCTTCACCCAAAGTTTCCGCTCAGTGGCGTAGAGGTCACTCTGGATACGATTAAGATCCGCACCAACGCTAATGCTGTTGAGTTCTACCAAGGGTTGCCCCTGCGTCACCAGCTCACCCTCTTTTACATAGATTTTAGTGACCGTACTTTTTTCATAGGGCTGAACATACTGCACGCGCTGAGTCGGCAGTATTTTTCCGTCCGCACTAACAACGATGTTTACAGTACCGATACAAGCCCAGGCAACACCAATGATCAACAACAACGACAACGCACGAGCCAACCAACGCGATAACGGATTCGGCGGTGTGGCTTGAACTGAAAGTGCCGCTGGCATGAACTGGTAAGTTTCCATGTCGGCCTTTGCGTGAGACTTGTTAAAGAATTTCATGCCTCTGCCTCAGTTTTAACAGAGACTGTCGCTCGTTTAAGAACGACGTTTGGATTACCCGTTGTTTGTACATTTGGGCTGCGTGACTTAATGGGTTTCTGTTGTATGGCATGGAGCTGAGCGTAACGGCCATTTCCAGAAAGTAACGCTTGCGGCGGGCCATATTCAACAACCCTGCCTTTCTCTAACACCAGTATCTGGTCGCACTGTTCAACTGCCGAGAGCCGGTGCGCAATAATAAGTACAGTACGGTTTGAACAAATAGCGCGCATGTTCTCCTGAATCACTTTTTCTGATTCATAGTCCAACGCACTGGTGGCTTCGTCAAAAATTAGAATTCTGGGATTGTTGATTAACGCGCGGGCAATGGCCAGCCGTTGACGTTGACCACCGGAGAGATTGCTACCCTGCTCCTCGACTAACGTGTCATAACCATTGGGAAGCTCCGCAATAAAACCATGGGCTCCCGATAATTTTGCGGCTTCAATAACTTTCTCGATGGGAATTGAGGGATCGATTAAAGCAATGTTTTCGCGAATAGTTCTGTTAAACAGAAAGCTGTCTTGCAGGACAACGCCTATTTGCCTGCGCAACACGGTAGGATCGATGGTACCCAGGTCGATACCATCCACGCAGATGCGACCGCCTTCCGGTACATACAAACGCTGTAGTAACTTTGCGATCGTGCTTTTACCTGATCCTGAACTACCAACAATGCCGATTGACTGTCCCATGGGCAGGGTGAAGTTCACGCTGTTTAAAATCGCAGGGCCGTCCACCACATAGCGGAAGTCAACGTTTTTAAATTCTATGTCGCCCTGAATGTGCTCCATAGTAGACGATGCCTTGCCCTGGTTCGGCTCCCTCGGTGCATTTAAAATGTCACCCAGGCGTTGGATTGATATACCCGCTTGTTGAAAGTCTTGCCAGAGTTGTACCAGCTTCAGCACAGGACCACTGATACGACCGGCAATCATGTTAACGGCTATCAACTGACCAACCGTTATTTCACCATTGATGACCAAGTGGGCACCAAACCAAACAATGCCCAACGTCATTAGCTTGTTTATGAGCCCTGATATCTGACTCGCAATATTGGTCAAGTTCGTACTTTTAAACGAAGCACCGACGTAGGCAGACAAATTGTCTTCTAAACGGCGCTGCATTTGAGGCTCTACCGATAACGCCTTTACGGTTTCAATGCCCGTTATAGATTCGGTCAGAAACGAAGTATTCGCAGCACTGTGTTTGAATTTCTCATTTAGACGTTGACGCAGAACCGGTGTAATGAGCAGCGACAAAACGACGTACAGCGGAATCGTACCCAGAACAACCCAAGTTAGCGTAGGGCTGTAATACCAAAGTACGCCAATAAATAGAAACACAAACAACAAATCAATCACTAAGGTCAACGCCGTACCGGTGATGAAATCGCGGATGGTATCTAACTCGCGTACGCGCGCTACGTTCTGACCAACTTGGCGGGACTCGAAATATGGGAGAGGTAACGCCAGAAGATGATTATAAAGCCGCGCACCAAGCTCTACATCGACCCGATTGGTCGTGTGACTGAATAGGTAGTTGCGAAAGCCCCCCATGAAGGCTTCAAATACAATGGCAATGAGAAATCCAATCGCTAAGACGTTCAGTGTTGAAAATCCCCGATGCACAACCACCTTATCCATAACAACCTGGAAAAAGAACGGTGTTACCAGAGCAAACAGCTGCAATACCAATGAGGCTATCAGAACTTCTGCAAAAAGCTTTCTGTACTTAACTAACGAGGGCAAAAACCATGAAATATCAAACTTCCTGGCCAGGGCGTCGGCTATGTTTGTTTTCTTGGTAATGAGAATTACTTCGCCCAACCAGCGTTGTTCAAAACTCGGTAGATCCAGAACTTCTGGTTTAGTGCTCCGCAAGTCTTGGATAAGGATCGACGATATGACACCGGCTTCATCCTTCGCAATTTTTGCCAAGATGAAGTAACTTCCATCTTCGCCTTTTACAATACAAGGAAGATTAGCAGGCTTAAGGGCCGCGAGCGACGGAGACATCTTTTTTGCTTTTAGCGCCAGAGCCTCAGCGGCTTGCAGTAGGCTGATGTCATCAAATGGCTTGTGCGTATGACCATAAAGATGTTGAAGCTTCTGAGGATTTGCACTGATCTGATGATACTTTGCAAGCGCCACAAGCGTGGCTAACCCGGTGTCCATGACTGTTGAATTCCTTTAAAACAGCAAACTTACAATGACTGCGCTGTGATATTTGTTGAGCCATTTAATTGAGTTTTTGGTCACTCAGCCGCAACTAAATTATAAGCACCCAGTGATTTTAAACTTAAATACTCGCAAGAATTGCAGTTGGTAACGGTCAGTTTTTAGGCTTGATACGCTGGCATTTATTGGCGAATGCAAGAGGCTAGTAACTTTGAAACCAGGGATGAAATTACCGTGATTGTTGAGATGTTTATCAGCAATCATGAGCTGAGTGGTGACCATCACCTAAGGCTCTCAATTACAAATTGTTACAGATGCTTACGCAACATCACATAATACTAAATGTGATACAAATCACAAAAACAAGGCATACATTAGAATCTCATAAAATAATTTATGTCGATATCTCACCAATAATGGCTAAAAAAAAGAATTAGAATGGGATTGATATACAAACGTAGTGACTACCCACGGTTAGAAATTGCATGTGGAGCAATCACTTTGCAAGGAATTTTGCGTCACTTTTCATACCCTAAAAAAGTTGGTGCACTATCGGCCACATTATTACGACATTTGTTAAACACACTTCTTTTACATTCGAGAAAAAACAACTCATACCTTTATTTTCGAATTCAGATTTTGTTTCTGCCAACATTGATCCCAACGATACATAGCCATTCCGGTTCAGACGATTCATCAGTCCAGATAGCATTTCCACGTAACGTTTTGACCTGATCGATTTCGCGGTTTACCATTGCAGCGAATCGATCCGTTATTGAGAGAAAACACGGCTAACAAACAGGGAAGTTATGCGCAAACAATATTGAGCATCTACAACATGTAGCGCAAGACATCTAAAAATAACGCCCAAGGATAATCTAAAAGGAATCAAGGTGGACTTAGCCCCTGTGGTTATTCCAATCAACACATGATTGTTTTTTGGTTGCACTTATTTTTTACCTTCACCTAATTCCAATTCACGATATTCATTCCAACAAACGACAATTTCGTTGCATAGCGAACGAAAATAAGGAACGCACGTTGAATAAAAACTTTACAGGTTCTGTAGGTAGGAACACTTCAAAGATCGCACTATCTCTAACCTTGATCAGCGCTGTTGCATCTGCAGGGGATTACAAAAGGACATTCTCTGTCACGAGCGTGTCTGAAAATAAAACGCAGACTGAAGCCTGTGTAGAGGCAACGTTAAAAAACCGAGCAATGGCCGATATCGAATTTGGTGAAACAAATTACATGATGATATCGTCTGATAAGAAACTGAATTATTCTGATGAGTCTGTGTTTGTTTGCGAAGCCACTATTCTTTGGGGCGTACCGGGCGTAGAGAAACCCAAGCTTATCACTCTTCATAACCCCACAGATGAAGATATCATTGAAACAACAAACGAAAAACAACAAGGGCAGCTTACACTATCTGTTGGCCAGTCATTTTCGTTTGAATCACTAGCCGGATACAAGACTTTAGATGGGCAATATGTGTCAGGCACGTATTCAAGCGCAGGTAAGACCGGCTATCGCATAGCTCTTTATCAAAGCCGTTTACATTATAAGTTCCCGGAAAACGATGAAGAGAAGCAGACTAAAGCTTTCACAAGCGTTGGTATCGGCATAGAAAGAACATTATTGAAAAGTCCCTCACTACAGTTACTGGTAAGACTCGACGCAATAGAACCTTTTCCGTTTTCCCAGACATTAAAAATAGATCATGAGGAAGGAACTGTAGAGAAAAAACTTGTTGCTGGAAATGTGATTTCGGTAGGCTTGCCAATAAACTATCAATGGCGAAATACTAACTTCTCTTTGAACCTGAATCGCGTCATTTATTCAGATTTGCGTAATTTGCATCCATATAGTTTGGGAGTCGAAATAGGCTACCGATGGTAGCATTCTATTTGGCGGCGGGCATTGGTACGAAGCACCTTCGAAGAATTGAACTTGCTTACTGAGGTCCGACGTAAGCAAGTTCTGCTCAAAAGGTATCTGTTTACTGCTTAAACATGTCTTTACCTTTTCCAAGTACTGGCCACGCATCAATGCCATCGCCTTCGCGTCTGGGCAAGATATGAAAATGCAAGTGATCAATGGATTGTTGTGCACTCACACCTGTGGCATTGAGAATGTTAAAGCCGGTAAAGCCATATTGTGAACTCACTTCAGAGTATACATACTGCACGAAGGCCATGACGTCTGCTAACAGTGTCGCAAAAACTATAGCTCATAATGTACCTTTAGCCTTTTTGAAATTATGTTTTGCGTGCACGGATCTGCATAGAATGGACGTCAATCGATTTTTGCGAGTCATGTTTAGCTCACACGAATCCCAACCCATCATTGCTTTTGATTTACAACCCAAAAGTGGGAATTCCTTGCACCACCATCAGCCGCCCGCTTTGCTTTTCAACCTAAGGTTTAGTCAACTGAGTAACAGGACGTGCATCGGCTGACTTTACCATTGGTATCAAATTCAAAATACTCCGCCGTTTCACCGCCGCGCGCATTCTGATAATAGAGGGTTATACCGTCGACACCCATCAATATTTGCCGTAGCTTGAAAGTCAGTGACGGGTTACGAGTCAGTCCGATCAAAAAATACTCGCGCAGTTTGTCGCGACTAACGATGGTCCCAGCAGGATCGTTGTAACGCTCGACAATCAACGGGCTTTTGAACACCAGCGGATCGGCGTAGTGAGAAATGATGCGCTCAATATCGTGTGTGTTCCACGAGACAATCCAGTCGCTTGCGAAGGCCTTGACCTCTTCCAATGTCATATACGGTTGTTTCCTTATGTCCATGCATTCATCAATTCTTTGAGTACTGAGTGACGCAGTCGTATTGATGAACAGATGACGGAATTATGAGTTCTGTGACTGCCGTATGTCGCCAGGATTCATCCCCGTCCACTTTTTAAACGCGCGCGAAAAAGCACTCGGTTCAGAGAAGCCCAGCTGAGTGCTGATGTCGTGTATCGACCTGTCGCTCATGCGTAATAGATGCATCGCTTGTTTACGCCGCCATTGATCTTTCAGCGTCTGAAACGATTGACCTTCCGCACTGAGTTGCCTGCGCAGAGTCGCGGCCGATATTGCGAGTTGCTCAGCAACGGCATTCTGATCAGCGGCAATGGCGTTCGGCTGATGTGAGAACAGGTCCAGCACTAGTGCCGACACGCTATTAACCTGCTGATAGTGCACCAACAGGTTTTCTGGCGCGTTACTGAGAAACTCTGGCAGATCCTTAGCTGTTTTAACAATGGGCAAGCTCAGGTAGTGAGACGGAAGCACCGCGCAACAATGAGTCTGTTGACTGAATACGTGGCAATGGTACATATGCGGATATTCGTCCGACCAATCCGGGCTGGCAAACGGCAAGTGCACGCGATTCAACAGCAAGGGTTGTGCAATAAGCCAGCTGCTCCAACGTAACCAAAGGACCAGCATGGCGTCGTAAAATACCCGTAAGTCTGCAGAATCATTGCCCGTAATGCGCAACGAGAGCGTTGCTTCTTCACCCTGTTCCGTCAGATCGAACTGAATGCCGATATCCATCAGTTTATAGAATTGCGCACTGCGCAACAGCGCCCGACGAAGATTCCCAGCGGAGATAATCGCGTGCATGCTCATGGCAAAGGTCCCAGCCTTAACCGGATTCGGTAGAAAACCGCCGGACTCATCATCATTTTCCTGCCACATGGTCGACAACCATTTCGCGAAAGCACCTGCATCACTGCGCCCGGTCCCCATTCGAACGGCATCGAGGTGCAACCCCGATTCGGTCAACAGATTCGGACGCAGATAACCCACTTGTTCAGCCTGCCGATAGTGAGCCTGCAAAATTGAATTGGCGATCGTGGCCATAAACTCGCACCGGAAAAATGGAACCTCAGAGCTTACTGAAAATCCGCAGGCTTCGCCAATTGTGCGGACACCTGCTGCGCCAAACGCTCATTGCCACGCTTATAGTTTCCCGTAAGTCTGGCCAACAACTGCTGCTGGTCCGCAAAGTCCAGCCGCGTCAGCTTTTCAATAACCCCGCGTGCTTTGTGTGCTGAAAAGCGCGTGGCATAACGTCCATGGTGATAAATACTCACATCACCGTTCTTGGTCTGTTGCCAGGTAAAACCTAAGTCGTCCATGCTGTTAACCTCGTTGTGTATCGGGTAAACAATAGATATCCAATGCCGGAAACGCATCATCAGCAAAGAACCAATCCTCGTCACTCATGACGGGCTGCGCTTCACACTGCAACTGGTCCGGACTGAAAAAGAATTTCACAACGGTTTGCTCAGAAACGGAAAAATAGGGTTGTAATTCAGCCCAACTGGGAATCCGCAACGCAATAATGTCCTTTACCTCAATATCGTCACCTTGAAAGACTGCGATCACGTAGGCTTCCAAATCCGGTAACCAATACAAATTCTGCTGATGAAAGTATTGGCAAAACCAATGCAGTAACCAGTTTCGCTGTACGAATCCCATTTTCTGGGAGACCGCCTGGCGGAGTTCTGCGACACGCTCAAACTGCTGGCGCTGGGCAGGGTCGTTCAAATCGATCGGCTGCATCTTTTTTCTGGCGGGTGCGTTAACGTTAGGCGCTAATGCAAAATAGTCGGTCAACGGAAAGGTGCGATAACCGAACTTGCCGTAAAAGTCCGCCATGTGCTTATGGGCTGTAAAAAACGTTCGGCCGGTCGTTTGTGCGATGTGCTCTTGCACCGGCTGAAACAGCGCACGGATCAACCCTTGATTGCGGTGAGGCTCTGCCGTCATCACGGTCTGAATCATGCTGGCATCAAAGGTTTTATTGTCCGCGACCAAGCAAAAGCGTCCAACACAGACGTTCGCAACCACGTCGCCATTCAATATTTGCGAAAAGGGCACATAATCCGTCTCGCCCCCCTGTAATACGGTGATACCCCAGAGACTGTTGGAGAGCCGGTTCAGGCTGTCCCGCAATTGCGCGTTGTCAGCGTAATGGCTGACAAACGAGTACCCATTAAGTGTGTTTTTATTCATTTTAATATCCTTGTCGGGGCACCTCATTCGGTGCCCCTGCGACCGTTATTGGCTCAGTAACTCTTCTTCCGTTTCGGTCTGAAATTGTTTGCGATACAAATCGAAGTACCGGCCCTTTTTCGCCAGCAATTCATCGTGACTGCCCTGCTCGACTAATTCACCTTGGTCGATGACCACAATAGTATCGGCCGAACGAATGGTCGATAAACGGTGAGCGATCACAAAGCTGGTACGACCCTGCAGTACTGTTTGCAAACTCTGCTGCAGCAGATGTTCGGTTTGAGTATCCACCGACGACGTCGCTTCATCCATCACCAAGATCTGCGGGTTACCGATGATCGCGCGAGCAAACGAAATCAACTGCTTCTGACCTGTCGACAGATTGTTACCGCCTTCCTGAATCTCCGTGTCGTAACCGCGTTCCATCTGCATAATAATGTCATGCACGTTCACCGCTTTGGCGGCGGCAACAATCTCGTCATCAGTCGCGTCAAGATTGCCATAGCGAATGTTCGAACGGACGGTACCAGTAAACAGAAACGGAGTTTGCAGCACGATACCCAGGTTTGACTGTAACCAGGCGAGGCTGCGACCTCGGTAATCTTCACCATTAATCAAGATCTGTCCTTGGGTCGGTTCATAGAAACGACACAGCAAACTGACAATGGTGGATTTACCAGAACCCGTCGCGCCAACCAACGCAACGGTGGCACCCGCCTTCACCGCCAGATTAAAGTTTTTCAACACCGGTTCTTCTGCTTTGTAGCCAAAGTCGACGTGTCGGAACTCAATGGTGTCTATGCGTGCATCACCGCCATCAAGCGTTTCCGCGCCCGACTGCAAAGCCTGCTCGATATGCTTCTTAACCTGCTCTGAATCGGCGATGTCCGGCTGTACTTCCAGCAAACCGATGACGCGCTCAACACAGGCCGTTGTGCGTTGCAGTTCTGCCAATTTTCCAGAGACTTCCAGCATGGGGTCCATCAACGAGCGCGCATAGGTCATGAAGGCAACCAGGGTACCCAGCGTCAGTGTTCCAGCCAACACGTCGACGCCACCCAGCCATAAAGCCGCACCAACCGCCATACTGACAAACACGTTTACGAATGGGTAAAACGCGGAAGTCAGCAACAGGTTGTGCATGGATAGCCGGTACATTTTGCGCGTGTCGTTCTGAAACTCCTTCAGGTTTTCGTCTTCACGCACCAAGACCTTACTGGTCTGCACACCGGATATACTTTCGTTATACACAGCGGTTATCCGGCTGTTGGTCCGGCGGAGATTCCGCGAGCTATCCAGAATCCGGATGTTGAACCACATGGCCACAGCAGCTAAAAATGGGAACAAACCGAGAACAACCAAGCCCAGTTGCCAATCCAAAATCAGCAGCACCGTAAAAATTCCCAGAATAAATGGAATACCCCAGAAAAGGTCCAACGTTCCCCACGCTACAACATTGGCAATGCGTGTTGTGTCAGACGTGATACGTGCCAGCAACCAACCAACGGCGTTGTTGTCAAAAAAGGTAAAAGACAAGCTCTGCAGATGCTCAAAGCTTTGCTTGCGCAGGGTGTACATCAGCGTGGTGGAAAGTCGTCCGGCCAGGCGGATGAAATACCAGATGGAACTGACAATACTGAGCATCAATACGGTAAACAAGACCGCATACTTGAGCAAATTTGCCTCCACACCATTAGCGACAATGTCATCTACCAACGACTTAGTCACCAGCGTAAAACTGGCGTCTATCGTCGCGGTAAAGATGGCCACTGCCATAAGAGTGTGGAATAGTTTTTTCTGAGGTCGGTAGACCATCAGGAATAACGTTTTCCAGGCCCCCTTTCGAGCGGGGGTACTGTTGTATTGTGTTGTCATACCTAATCCTTATCAGGCGGTGACGGCAAGATCGGAGTCGAACTGATCTTGCTGACCGCTTTGTATTTGCCACAACTGCTGGTAAAAACCCGGCTGCTGTTGCAATTGTTCGTGCGTCCCCTGCGCAGTTAACTTACCGTTTTCCATGACGAATATCCGATCCGCATTGCGGCACACACTGATGCGGTGCGTAATGATGATCAACGTCTGCTGGCCACGTTTTTTATGCAAGGCTTTAATAATCTGGCGTTCAGTTTTGGAGTCCACGGCGCTCAGGGTGTCATCCAAAACCAGAATCGGTGTTTCCTGAATCAACGTCCGCGACAAGGTCACCCGTTGTTTCTGTCCGCCACTCAAACTCACGCCACGTTCGCCAATCACGGTGTCATATTTATGCGTGAAGGCTTCAATCGTATGGTGCACGGCGGCGTCATGTGATGACTTCACCATCTGTTCGTCCGTTGCGTCAAAGCGGCCAAACTTAATGTTATCCTTCAAGCTTCGACTGAACAGAAACGGTTCTTGCAACAGAGAGCCAATGCCACTGCGCACGCTGCGACGGTCAAGACCGTTCAGCTCATGCCCAGCGAGTTTTATCGACCCTTCCGTGTAATCATACAAGCGCATCAACAGTTGAATCAGCGTACTTTTTCCAGAACCGGTTGGTCCGACAATCGCAATGGTTTCGCCCGCATCAATATCGAAACTCACGTTATTCAATGCCAGCTTGTGTGCATCGAAACCAAAACTGACGTTGCGGAATTGGATACTGCCATCAAAGTCAGCGGGCAAGGCGATGGCGGTATCACTTTCGGGCTCTTCCGGTGCATCCAGAATTTCCTGAATCCGCCCAATAGCAACGGTTGCCTTACCGGCCTCACTTAACTGCTGACCAAGCTGACGAATCGGCCAAATCAACATAATGGTGTATCCGATAAACGCAAAGAACGTTCCCATGGAAATGATGCCGCGAGAGGCCAAATAGCCACCGCCAATCAACACGATACCGTTCTGACAAATGCACAACAGATCGGAGGTTGCCCAGAAATTCGACAACATCTGAATCAATTTATAGTGCAGTTGGCTGTAGAGACGATTGCCTTCATCGAACTTCTTGCATTCGTATTCCTGGCGCGCAAAGGCACGCACCACACGAATGCCGGTCAGGTTCTCCTGGACGATGGTGGTCATCGCACCTTCTGCCTCATCAACCTGCTGAAACAAGGCTTTTATCCGACCAAAGAACACCCAGGCGAAGGTGAACACAATGGGTACCAACATCAAAGAAATAACCGACATGATCACGCTTTGCATGAACATCAACGGAATGACGATGCACATCAGCACCACGGTTCGGCCCATGTCCATCACCTGCATGGTTAAAAATTCACGCAAGGTATCCATGTCGGACGTACAACGCTGCACTAGGTCACCGCTGTCCGCTTTGTTTAAATACGCTTCGGACAATCGATGCAAGTGCGCAAAGAGTTCTTCACGTAAACGCCGAATTGTCGACTCGCACGCGGTCGCAGCCAGATAGTCTTTAAGGTACATAAACAAACCCGCAAGCGCGGTAGTGATGACAATCGCAATGCCGGCAAACCAAAGATTTGCCGCTAAGGAATCGGCACCACCGAACCATTGGATCACGTTATCGACGAATCCTTCGTCGGTTATTCGTGGTTCCGTTATGACGCGGTCGATAACAATTTTGCCGATCGTCGGCACTAAAAACATGAAGTAACTGGCTATGCTGACGGCCACGATAGAGCCCAGGTAATACCACTTCTTGTTGCGAATAAGATCAACGAGGATTCGATGATGATGTTGTGATTTATTCACGTTCTTTTCCCTTACAAATCAACTACTTTGCGCGGGCTTTGGATTGCGAGTTACCTTTTAAGGGGTATGCAATCAACTTTTTCCAAGAACCTAAACGAAAAAAGCCCGCATAATTGCGAGCTTTTCGGCATGAACATCACAGGATGTTTTCAGCTGCTAGCCCGCAACACCGACGGGCTTAGCTGGAATTAAAGCTTACCCGTCAGCGAAAACGTACAGACGCATTTGGTGCGTCCCAATTATGGAAGATGCTGTTAATCATAAAAATTTTCCTTTTAGATTAAATTCTTCATCGTTGCGTTTTCCGCGGGTTAAAAAATTCACACAGCTGTGTGAGATGTCGTGCAAATTTAGGCGACTTTTTTTGACATTGCAAGCCGTAAAACAATTTATTTCAAAAATCATCGGCAAATAGTGCGATGAATTAGCCATAATTTCCAAGCGCCGCGAAACTGCGCGAGCCAGAAACCTCTAGTGCCCTGGGTCAGAAGTTCGCATGAATTCATGCGTGCCATTCAAGCTTTATAGCGAGGCGTGTGTTGCAGGAAATGGCGAGTCCTTTTCAAAATATTGTTCACAAAAAAAGCTATCGAACAGCGCCGCATTTATTTTCACAGGCCATCGGTTGGGGCTGAATCGACTTGCATGGCTGTAGCGTTAACGTGACAGATTCGACGAACTCAACCTCGAACATGGGTCAATACGCCATTGTTATCATCATTATGATGAGTTATTGTGCACCCCCATCTCGGATGTTGCCTTGGAGGCAAGGGATGACGAGCTGCACCAACAAAAGGGAATATCATGCGTCTGGCACCTATACTGTTACTAAATTTTTTGATGCTGGCTGGCTGTGTGCCGGATTCACAACATCCTTCGGATAACATTAACCCTGCGCCAGAACCAGACGAACTCGACACGCCCACTAAGATCAAATTGCCACTCTATGCCTATGACGAGTGGGATGTACCCATCACCGAAGCTCAGGTTGGCGATACCATCGTATTGGATGCGACTCAGATAGATTTTGATACCGACCTGAACTACAACTGGGTTACCTGGACAGGTGAAGAGCAGAGTACGCGCGGCTGGAACAGTGGTGCGTTTGGCTCAATGGACCGCTCCTTGGCAACCACTGAGTTTTCGGTTCCGTTTCCGGGTTACTATAAAATCAGCTGGTGTCCGGTGCAGACAAGTCAGCCGTGTGTATCGTTCGGAGAGTTACACGCAACCGGCGAAGCGCCCGAGAATCGCGCTCCGTTAGTGGACTTTTTTTACGAGGATACCGTCAACCTCAAAACCTTGTGCGCAACTTCCTGTCAGACGTTAATCCCAACAGGTGAGTCCATAAAACTGATCGCTGAGATCGATGATGACGATACAGCACACACCTTCAGTTGGCGCAGCACCCGCGTTCGCCAGAGAGATTCCGTAGAGTCTGCTTATGGATTAACAGCAGACGAACTCGTTTTTTCGCCCAGCATTGAAGGCAGCTACCGGGTCAAGTTAGATACCTTTGACGGGCACGTTACTGTTAACGGACCACAGTCCACACAGGCTTTCTGGAATTTTGTAGCACGCGGAGCAGACAATCAGCTTCCGACCGCCAGTTTCAATATGGTTGGTCATCCGGCCGTGACCGCCTCGATGTCATTTCTGTTTGATGCGGAAAACCAACGTTACTTTCCGTCAATTCAGTATTTTTATGAAACCACCTTCAGCATCGATGACTGCGATCCATTGCCCGGTTGTAACCAGGATGACCTGAGATTCGACACCTTTCAGAACAATAACAGTGCAGCCATACCCGAGTTTCAAGTGGGTTCCCGTGTCGATTTCGATGCCAGTAACAGCATGGACCCGGACGGTGACGAATTAAGTTTTCTATGGAGTGGATTCGTTGACAAAGCGGCGAACGGAAATGGCATTTATTTAAAAGTTGGCGATGATTCGCCCACTTTCTCAGTCGATACGCAGGTTGCAGGCGACTACTATATTTCGTTATGCGTTCAAGAACGCGACACCTTTACGTTATACAGCGGCGCTGACCGGTTTGTTCGCCCTCTGTACGATTTGCCATTTCACCGGTGCCCGCAAATACAGTTTCGGGTTACGGAGTAAACTAAGAACCCAGGCGCGTAGAAGCAAGCTCAGCCACTAAAAGACTGATAGAGCGCCTGCACACCTTCCACCAACGTTTGCTGAGCATCCTGAGCTGAGAAGCTCAAGTCCAGCTCATCCATGATCTGTCGTTGTCGATCTGTCATTGTCACCATGGCATACATGCCGCTCATTAGTGACGTCTGCGTCACCAAAAACTTATGCGCTTTTTCTTCTTCCCGAAACAGGTGCTTTGCCTTCAGGCTGCCTGTAATGGCACGGATATCCACGTCGGTCGCCAACTTGAAGGCTTTAAAGCGTTCGTCTGACACATTCTTTTCCAATAGTGTATACAGCAGTCCAAACAGAGTGAGTAAACGATCATAATTCAATAGCAGACCCACCCAGGCTTCGGCAAAGTTAGCCTGATTAATTTTATCGTTTTCTATCCATTCAACACCCTGTTCGCGCCATTGCTTCATATCATGCGACAGCAATTGCAAAAAAATTTCTTCCTTGGTGCTGAAATAACGGTAAAGGTTCGAGCGGGTGAACTTGGCTTCTTTGCCAATCATCGCCAAGGTTATTTCATCTAGCCGATAACGGCTGAGTAAATTAGCGGCAGCCTCCAGAATGGCATCCGTTCGCTGTTCGATCTGATTTTCACTGCGGGCGCGCTGCCAGCTTATGCAATTTTTCATACTACCCTTTGGTTAGCCAGTGTCCATGATGGCATTTGTTTGTGCTCATTTTAGGGCTCTCTGGCCGAAAGTCACAAATTTCATTTTAGTGACACAGCGTCTCTTGTCAAGAGACTTGGTGTCACCTATTATCAGTACACGATTTAACCAGCCCAATGAGGATTTCATGCGCCGGGTAATCACGATTATCGGCCTGTTGCTGGGCTTTATATTTCTGACAGGAATTCTATTCATGACGTTCAATTCACAATTTGGGGCCAAACCAAATGCTGAGGACCGACTGCGATACCAACAATCTCAAACCTTCAACGGCCGCATATTTGAGAATCAAATTGCGACAAATATGGGAATGGAAAAGGGATCAACCTGGTCGACTCTGTGGCAATATCTGAAGGGCAATCCGAATCGCACTCCAAAAAAGGGCGACGTGCAGGTAATACCGGTTACGCCAGAAGCCCTGAGCAACACTGCTCACGACACCCGCATTCTCTGGTTTGGCCACTCCACATTTTTACTGCAGCATGGTGGTAAAAACTATCTGTTTGATCCGGTATTTGCTGATGTGCCATCACCGGTTTCCTGGCTGGGCACACCCCGTTACAGCGGTGAACTGCCGATTAAACCTGAACTCCTGCCCGACATCGACGCTGTCTTCATTTCGCACGATCATTACGACCATCTGGACATGGATGCCATTCAATTACTCAACGATAAGGTCGCACATTTTTATGTGCCACTTGGGGTCGGCAATCATTTGCGGAAATGGGGAGTCGAGGCATCGCGTATATCCGAGATGGATTGGTGGCAAGAACAACCCTTACACGATTTAAAACTGGTCTTGACTCCGGCACGCCACTTTTCCGGGCGTCGCTTAACCGGACAGAATCAAACATTGTGGGGTGCATGGCTGTTAAAAAGCGATGACTTTTCCCTCTACTTCAGTGGCGATTCTGGCTACGGACCTCACTTCAAGGAAGTGTTTGAACGCTACGGTGCTGTCGATTTCGCGCTCATCGAGTGTGGTCAATACAATGTGAACTGGGCCGATATTCATATGCTACCGGAACAATCCGTTCAGGCCGCTCGCGATTTACAGGCACGGGTGATGATGCCCGTGCATTGGGGTGCCTTCACCCTGTCACTGCACGACTGGTTCGAACCCGCTGTACGCGCAACCGCGGCAGCGGAACAAGCTGGACAACCTATTGTGATACCGCAAATAGGCGAACTCATGTTAGTTAACAACGAGCCAATTCCCCGTAATGCGTGGTGGGAAAATGTTTTGGCAGAACTCAGGAGTAATTTCTAATGTTTACGATGAACAATGTCCCCTCGCAACAGGGGCGGGTCGCAATTGTCACCGGCGCAAACGTCGGCTTAGGCTTTGAAACCACCAAAGTACTCGCTGCAAAACAAGCAACTGTGATTATGGCCTGTCGATCGGAAGCGAAAGCGCTTGAAGCTCGAACTAAGATAATGGCCGAGCATCCCAGTGCCGATGTGCACTTCATAGCGCTAGATCTCAGCGACCTTGCCTCCGTGCGAAAATTCGCAGAACAATTTTTATCACAGTTTAAACGACTGGATCTGCTCATCAACAATGCAGGCGTCATGATTCCACCGTATGAAAAGACCGTCGATGGTTTCGAACTGCAAATGGGCGCAAATTATTTCGGCCACTTTTTACTGACCAGTTTGTTGTTGCCAACACTGGAAACAACTGCGGGCGCACGTGTCGTGCAATTGAGCTCAATCGCGCATAAGAGCGGACGAATTCATTTTAGCGATATGCACTTTGAAAAGCGCTACTCGCGTATGAAAGCCTACGGGCAAAGTAAATTAGCTATGTTGATGTTTGCGTTTGAATTAGACCGACAACTGAAAGCACATGGCTACAAGACGCTTTCGGTTGCGGCGCACCCCGGCGTATCGAGCACAAACTTATCTCGTTACATTCCGGGTTGGTTAATGACCTTGGCATCGCCTCTGTTCAAATCCATGTCCCAGTTACCTGTCGATGGTGCACAACCACAGTTGTACGCCGCGCTCGGAGAAGACATTAACGGTGGCGACTTTACCGGCCCCGACGGACCGAGAGAAATGAAAGGCAAACCGGTAAAAGTCAGTGCCATGCCACACGCACTCGATAAAAGCGTTGCCAAAAAATTATGGGACGTTTCTGTTGAGTTAACCGGCGCAACGTGGTTTACGACAAGCGAACAAAAAATAGATTCTGAAGCAAAAGAATTAGCTTAAGTTGTGGTGGTCAAAAGGGCACTGGTTTATCTCCATTGCCCTTGGTTTTGTTGGCTTGCGGTGTTCATCGTTTGAGTTTCCTTTACCAGACAGATAAGACCGAATAGTTGTTACCTGGAACTGTGAATTCGACTCATCCTCAGACCCATCACGTGGTCAGTTTTTTCCGTATTTTTTTCTTGCAGGGTACTAGATTTGATCTTTGATGAAAGAATATTTTAAATTCCTTTCTTTCCCATTTTTGCTTTTATATCTAAAATTCGAAAGCTATCGGGACTTTGATCAACTGTTCGTTTAGCGTTGTTAATGACGAGTTCGGTCCTACGATTGAGCTTTAAATCTCGCAGAGTGAGTTGCTCGAAATGTTTTTCTTTCCAAGGGGCGATCCCCTTGAACCCCCTTTTGTCGCCTGCTTTGGTATTCTGCCTTAATTGCCACTTTCTTCGAACGATCGCTTGAGCATGCATCCCTGCACGCGCGGCGCTTACAAGGGCATCCATGCCCTTGAACCCGTTGCGAAGTGTCAATTAAGTCAGCCAAAGCAGATGCGACGGAATGGTTATCTACACCAATGTCGGCAATGGCTTTCGATTATTTAGTCAAAAGATGTCAGAACGGAAATCGATTGTAGAAAAAATCTATAGAGATGGTGATTCAGTCGCTGTATCACCGCCTTTCAAACGACCTCGCGAAGCAATTTACGTCTCACAGGTTGGCCAAAAATGGCCGTTAAATTGCCGAGAGTGAATAAACGTTTTTGGCGGCTGGGATTGTTGGGGTTCAAACCCGAATCGTCGGGATGGTTTACTTTTTGACAACAAGAATCGTCCAATGAAACAATGTCATTGAATGATACAAATGCTACGGATATAAACCAAATCAGCTTAAGTAAGTACCATTAAGCCTGCTCCATTGAAAAGAAAAACTCCTTTATCTATTTCAAGGCTATGAATGAACCTATGTTTACCACATAGATTCATAACATGAAAAGCTGGCGTTCAACAAGCCGTCTATTTGATCAGCCCAATCTCACGTAACCGCTGCATTAAATAGTCATTCGCTGTAATTGCCGGTTCCCGTTTCGGATTATCCTCGGTGACACATTGCGGCAACGCATCCAAGGACGTATCCGGGTTGGCGTGCATGAAGAACGGAATGGAATAACGAGATTTTTTACCAGCCTCTCCTTTTGGGTTAACAACACGATGCGTCGTCGACGGTAAAACATGGTTAGTCAACCGTTGCAGCATGTCGCCAACATTACAGATGATGGTGCCTTCAATCATCGTAATGCCTACCCATTCTCCGGTTTTACTAAGCACTTCCAGACCTTCCTGTTCAGAACCGACCAGCAATGTGATGAGGTTAATGTCTTCATGTGCACCGGCACGCACATTCGGCAAATTCGGGTCGGTAATTGGCGGGTAGTGCAATGGCCGTAAAATGGAGTTACCAAAGTTCACCTTGTCTTTGAAATAGTCGGCCGATTCACCAACAAATAATGCAAATGCCTGAAGCATTCGATTGGCGAGTTTGTCGAGCTCGGTGTACAACGTCAGCATGGCCGGTTTGAATTCAGGTGTTTCGGCGGGCCACAAGTTGGGTAGCAGTTGTGGGTAGGGAGGCTCACCGTCAATCTCGCGTCCGACATGCCAGAATTCTTTCAGGTCGACATATTCTGCGTCTTTGGCTATTTCCGTTCCAAACGGGGTATAACCGCGTTGGCCGCCGTTATCCAGAAAGTATTGCTTTTTGGTGGCCTCTGGCAAGGCAAAAAATGCTTCAGAGGCTTTCAGCGCGTTTTTGATAACGTCCATCGGAATGCCATGGTTAGTGATACCGGCAAAGCCCCAGGCCTGATAGGCTTCGCCCATCTCTTTCACAAATTGTTCAGGGTTTATGTCAAATTCGGCAATATTCAGAACGGGAATAGTCGGTTGGTTCATGTTGTGTCCCTTAAAATGGTTGAGCCCGCCGTTTTACGGGCGGGCTCTTTCTCAGTGAGGTTCCAATCTAACGTCGGAATCCCCGAAGCTTGCGTTGAGCCCGTTATTACTCGCGCTCTTTCACATATGGTCGGCCAATAGCTTTTGGCGGAATGGCTTTACCAATAAACCCGGCCAGTAATACGACGGTCAGCACGTATGGTAACGCTTCGATCGCCTGCACTGGAATGGCGAAACCACCCAGCGACACGCCCTGAGAGCGGTCAGCAATGGCCTGCAAAATACCAAACATCAAACAGGCTAACAGCGCGCCACGTGGTCGCCATTTACCAAAGATCAGCGCCGCTAAGGCCATGTATCCCTTACCCGCACTCATGTTCGGCAAGAACTGGGCCGTCACCGCGACTGACAAATACACACCCGCCAAGCCTGCTAACACACCACAGATCGTCAATGACAGATAGCGCATTCCAGCGACGGAAATACCAGCAGTATCAACCGCAGATGGGTTTTCACCAACGGCACGCATACGCAAACCAAAGCGAGTACGGAACATTACCCACCAACAAACAGGTACGGCGGCCAGTGCGATGTAAACCAATAAGAAGTGACCACTAATCAACTCAGAATACAGGCCACCGATCACCGGCACATCCGCAAGCTGGTCAGCAAAGGGCAATGTGATCGGTGAGAAGCGCGCATCAATGTCATTGAATGGGTCAACCAGATTGGGCGTATTACCACCCTGTTTGAACCAGAAGTTACCCAGGGCCGCCGTTAGACCGGCCGCCAGGATATTAATCGCCATACCGGACACCACGTGATCACCATTGTGAGTGACCGTTGCAAACGCATGCATCCAAGCGAACACAACAGATACCATGACGCCGGCCAATAAACCCATCCAAGGAGAGTTAGTGACATAGGCGGCGGCAGCGCCAGCAAATGCACTGGCGAGAATTTTTCCTTCCAAGGCGATATTCACGATACCGGTTCGTTCGGAAAACATGCCCGCCAATGCAGCAAAAATCAACGGTGTTGCGACCCGAAGGGTGGCATCCAGAATCAGGATCAGACTGTTAAATGCTTCCATGATTTATGCCTCCGCCGCTGCTGACTTCTTGGAACCCGAAGCCAGTTTTAGATACAACTTTTCGATCGGATGTTTCATCATTTTCTCCAGCGCGCCGGAGAATAAAATGACCAGACCCTGCAATACAACGATGATGCGTGGGTCAACGCCGTATTCAAACTGCAACTCACCACCACCTTGATATAAGAACCCGAATAGCAAACTGGCGATAACGATACCCAAAGGGTGATTACGCCCCATGAGTGCCACCGCGATACCGGTAAAACCCATACCGTTCACTAAACTCAGTTTGATCTGATGGGCTTCACCCTGAACCACATTCAACGCAAAGAAACCCGCCAGCATACCGGACACCAACATGGCCAAAACAACGGTTTTGCCTAAGTTAATACCGGCATACTCTGCGGCCGAAGAATTCTGTCCAGTAGAACGGATCTCATAGCCCCAGCGCGTCTGCCAGATGAAGTAATAAACGCCCGCAGCACAAAGAATTGCCCACACGATTGAAAGGTTCAATGGAGATTTCTGCAGGTCAATGCCAAAGAAACCCAGAACTTCCCACATTTTCGGAATCCAGCTGGCCTGATCGAACACCGCACTTTCAACGGACATGGTGCCCACTGGCTTCAGCACTTCAACCAAGAGGTAACCCATCAACGCTGATGCAATAAAGTTAAACATGATTGTTGTGATTACGATGTGAGATCCGCGATAGGCCTGCAGCCAAGCTGGGATCAGGGCCCAGGCAGCACCGAATACGCCAGCAGCTATAATGGAAATAGGTAGCAGTATAATAAATGGCACGTGTCCACCTAATCCCAAACAAACCAGACCGACACCCAGTGCGCCGATGTAGGCCTGACCTTCACCACCGATGTTGAACAGTCCGCAATGAAACGCGACCGCAACAGCGAGACCGGTAAAGATAAAACTGGTTGTGTAGTAGAGTGTATAACCCCAGCCATAAGAGTCGCCAAATGCGCCATAGGCCATGGTTGAAACGGCATCCAACGGGTTGATATCCAAGTATAAGAACACCAGACCCGCTGCAAAAGACGCCAGTAGAATGTTTGCCAGTGGAATGACAATGACATGAATCCAGGCTGGAACGTGTTGTTGACTCATGCGCTGGCCTCCTGCTGTAACGCCTTCACTTCATCGGGAACAATATTTGCCATCATCAATCCAAGGATCTGTTCATTCGCTTTGCTGGCCGGAACTTCGCCCACAATTTTGCCGTCGAACATCACCAAAATACGGTCAGCCAAGCTCATGATTTCTTCCAACTCCACTGAGACCAGTAACACGGCCTTGCCCTTGTCTCGCATTTGAATAATGCGATTATGGATCGCTTCGATGGCGCCAATGTCGACACCGCGGGTCGGTTGTCCAACCAACAGGACATCAGGGTCTTGTTCCATTTCACGGGCAATAACTAGCTTCTGCTGATTACCGCCAGAGAAGTTAGCCGTTTTTAAATTCGGATCTTGAGGGCGCACGTCCCACTTATCCATTTTTTCCGCGCAGTCACGATTAATCGCCTGCCGTTTGGTGAAAATTTTTCCGTTGTATTCTGGCTTGCGATGGAAACCTAGAATGAAGGCTTCGTCGGCGTTGAAGGAGTTGATCAATCCCATTTTGTGGCGGTCTTCCGGAATGTGACCGACCTTAATATCGCGCACCTGAGACGGATTTAACTGATGCCCCTGATTGATTTCGTGACCATTCAGGCGAATCGTGCCGGACTGCACATTTTTAATGCCCGACAAAACGTCCAATAATTCTGATTGACCATTGCCACTCACACCAGCAATACCAACGATTTCACCAGCACGGACATTCAAATTAACATTATCGAGTTTGACCACACCGTCTGACGCAGTCCAAGTCAGGCCTTCAACCTCCAGCAGTTTTTCAGCTGGGTTTGGCTCGCCTTTTTCAACTCGCAATAAAACTTTGCGACCCACCATCAATTCCGCCAGCTGTTCTCGACTGGTTTCGCGGGTCTTAACATGGGCCACCATTTCGCCACGACGCATGACACTGACATTGTCTGTCGCAGCCATAATTTCCTGCAACTTGTGGGTAATGAGCATCACCGTAGTGCCCTGCTCTTTCAGGGAATCCAGAACTTTAAACAAGTGTTCGGTTTCCTGAGGCGTTAACACACCTGTTGGCTCATCCAGAATCAGGATTCGTGCGCCCCGATACAAGGCTTTTAAAATCTCGATCCGTTGCTGCAAGCCCACCGACAAACGTTCAACAGGCACATCCAATGGCACATCCAAGCCGTATTCTTTGGCGAGGCGAACCAACTCGGCGCGCGCATGGTCCATGCTTTCATTGATCAGAAAACCGCGCTCAGCGCCCAGCACTACATTTTCTAAGGCCGTCATGTTCTGAATCAGCATGAAGTGTTGATGCACCATCCCAATGCCAGAGGCAATCGCGATTTTGGAATCGGTGATCCGGGTTACCTTGCCATCAATGAGAATGTCACCTTCGTCGGCTTCGTAGAAACCGTAGATGATGCTCATCAAAGTGGATTTGCCTGCACCGTTTTCACCGACGATACCGTGAATAGTGCCCTTTTCGACCTGAAGGTCGATATGTTTGTTCGCGTGTACTGCACCGAAACGTTTATCGATACCGCGTAGTTCGATTGCCATCTGAGCAGCAACATCTGTCTGAGCAGTCATGACTCACCTGATGTTTGAAATTGGAAGAGGTCAACAAAAACAGACAACCCTATTTACTGCTACAGTGATTGCCTGTTCGGTTTAAGCCTAGTTCGATTCTTCGACTTTGGCTGTAAAAAAACGGGTACATAATTTCATGTACCCGATACCTGACTTAGTAGTTGCAGGTATTGTCGCTCATGTAGTCATGAACTTTGATCTTACCAGCGATGATGTCTGCTTTAATGGCATCAACTTTCGATTTCATATCGGCAGAAACCAGAGACTCGTTGAAAGAGTCTAGAGCGTAGTCAACACCGCCAGCGGCCAGGTCAAGAACCTTCAGACCACCTTTCCATTCACCTGCCTGTGCTTCTTCCCATGAACCGTATGCTGCAACGCCAACACGCTTAACCATAGAGGTCAGCATAGTGCCTGGTTGCAGGAAGTTTTGGTTAGAGTCAACACCGATTGCCAGCTTGCCTTCGTCTTTAGCTGCCTGGTAAACACCAATACCGGTACCACCAGCGGCTGCGAACAATACGTCAGCGCCTTTCGCGATTTGAGACTTGGCCAATTCAGAACCACGTGCAGGGTCGTTAAAGGCCGCAGGCGTAGAACCAGTCATGTTCTGGAACACTTCTGCATCAGCGTTAACGTACTTAGCACCTTGCTCAAAACCACAAGCAAACTTACGGATCAATGGAATGTCCATGCCGCCAACGAAGCCGACTTTGTCAGATTCAGACGCCATAGCCGCCATCGCACCGACCAGGAACGAACCTTCATGTTCAGCGAAAACGATAGACTGAACGTTTGGCAGATCAACCACTGAGTCGATGATGACAAACTGGACATCTGGGAATTCACTTGCGACTTTTTCTACTGAAGAAGAGAAATTAAAACCAACCGCAACGATTGGGCTTTGACCACGGCTGGCCAAACGGCGCAGACCCTGTTCACGTTGCTCTTCGTTTTGAGGTTCAAATTCACGAACACGGATACCCTTGTCGGCAGCGAATTTCTCAGCGCCGTTACGGAAAACCGCTTCGTTAAAAGATTTGTCGAATTTACCAGCAGTGTCATAAACAACAGCAGGTGCGAAGTCAGCAGCCATTGCCGTGGCAGACATGCCGAGTACAGCAGAAGCAGCAAGCGTTAAAATAGCTTTCATGGAGGATCCCCTTTACGCGTTTTTCTTTTTAGGTTTTTAGTTACGTACGGTGTAACTGCAAGGTGGTTTTACACACCTTAAAGAACCTTGACCGTTTGGTCAAGACTTTACCGTCACTAACTCAATCATTATACACAGTAAACCTTTGGTTACACCGTGCTCGGCGAGATTCATTCATTTAATGTTCATCTCGCGCTAAGCCACGCACCATCTTGACTTCCATTGATTGAAGTCAGCACAGAAACAGGGCAATTAAGTACCCTGAACAGCATAGTCAACACACTGGAGAATAGTATGAATTTAGTATGTCCGGATTGTTTAAAACCGATAGAAATCATCAAAGCTTGTGGTTGTCGCGATTATTTCTGCAATCACTGCAATCAATTGGTTAGTAAAAGCAGAGCCTTGGATATAGATGAGTTGTCCAACTATCAAGAAAAAGAAGTAGATGATAAGTCGACTGAATCGGCAGCATAACTGATTCTTAATGTGATGAGTCCTTCTGTGGTAAGCTGCGGCAACACTTCATTTGCCTAAACTCATCTTATATGTCCGACCCATTTCAGGTTATTCCGTTATCTGGCTTTGACTTAGCCAATGCGAGCTCATTGAGGCGCAAACACGTCCGCAATGAATCCCGCCGCAACGAGCACTATCTGGCACGTTATGACGACACAACGCTGTTCTACGATTGTTTTTATAACCCCCAAAAGCGCTGTTACACCTTTACCGCGCCGCGATTTCTAAATCTTTGGCCTGAATTCAAACAGGCTGTACAGGTTAATGGAAGTCGCTTTAGGGGGCGCCTGAAGCGCTATACTTGGCAGCGTTGCGAGCAGGTTGAGGTCTATGCCCCTGCCAATGCTGAACTCAGCTTGCGTAGCGAACACCTGAACGGAGTCATTCCCGTAAGAGACAGTCACCGAGACCTGTTCTCGGCTATGAACTGTGCCTTGGCCATCAGTAAGGATAATCAACTAAGTTGGATTCGAGATTGGGCACAGTTTCATGTGCGGGCACATGGGCTGGAAGCAGTTTGCATCATTGACAATGCATCGACGGAGTACACGGCTAGTGATGTACTTGAAACTTTACGCTCAGTATCAGAGCTAAAGGCGGCAGTCGTTCTCAGTGCGCCCTTTCCCTATGGACCCGTCGATAGCAGCAAGAAATTGGAAGTCAGCCCGCGCTTTTTACAGACCTCTATGTTCAATTTGATCAAACAGGATCTGTTCGCAGACGCTCGAGCCATTTTGAGCGTCGATATTGATGAGTTGGTGATGCCTAATAAGTCTGTTTCCGTTTTTGATGCGGCAGTCGCAGCCCGGCTAGGAGCCGTTTCGTTTCGGGAACTGCGAGTGTTCCCTGAGGCCAATGAAGAACGTGCTTACAATCATCGTGCTCACACGCAGGTGCGGGCTGGGCGTAAATTGGGCAATACTAAATGGTGTGTCGCCGGTCACGGTTTCATGAATCGATTCGGATGGGCAGTGCATCGCTTTGGCGGGGCTTTTTTTCCGTTTACCGAAACGCAAGACTTCACTTACTTGCATTGCCATGCTACATCAACCAGCTGGAAGAAAAACAGATACGGACAAGTTGAGAATTTGATGGTGGATGGAGCCGTTCAAAACGCCCTGACTCAATACTTGAAGCAGGGCGAATGAGTTTGGATCTCAATTTTCCAGCAATGGCACCGGGCATTGATTGCTGTCAAGATAGTCAACCACTTTGATCTTACCGGAAATGATATCATCGCGAATGGCGTTAATACGCTTTTCTTCCTTCAGTGACACCAAGCCCCGGTTAAAGATATCCAACTGCCAGTCCACGCCGTTTTCGGCCAAGCCTAGGGATTTCACACCGGCTCGCCAAGTGCCCCGCTTTGACTCTTCCCAAGAGCCATAGGCTGCAACGCCGACTTTTTTCACCATGGAGGTCAGCATGGTGCCCGGGTGCAAAAAGTTCTGGTTAGAGTCGACCCCGATTGCATACACATTAGCGTTTTTGGATGCGGCTTTATGCACGCCATTGCCAGATCCACCCGCGGCGGCATAAATGACTTCCGTACCGCCGCCGATTAACGCGTTGGCGATTTCCTCGCCTTTTGCCGCATTGGAGAAACCAGAAAAGTCCGAGGCAATCATGCGTAACTGCACTTCGGTTTTCTTATTTACATAGTGCGCGCCTTGCGCAAATCCACAGCCAAAGCGTCGAATAAACGGCAAATCCACACCACCAATGAAGCCTAATTTGGCATTTTTCGCCTTCATAGCAGCCAAAGCACCAACCACAAACGAACCTTCGTGCTCTTTAAATACAATAGACTGAACGTTAGGCAGATCGACCACCGTATCAATTACGGTAAACTGCAAGTCTGGGTAGTTCGGCGCCACCTTCTGCACGGCTTCTGCGTACGAAAATCCGACAGCCACAATGGGACTACGTCCTTGATTGGCCAGATCGGTTAATACCTGCACGAACTGGGTTGGCGAGTTAGGGTTAATTTCGACCAGATCATTGCCGTACTGAGACTTAAAGGGAACGACACCCTCACGATAGACGGCTTCGTTAAAGGAGCTGTCGAATTTGCCAGCTTCGGTATAAGCCACTGCCGGGCCAGACGCCATTGCCACAGGTGTGGCACTGACAATTAACATTGAGACTAATAATTTTTGTAATGACATCATTCGACCTGCCTGGTAATTCATTGACTGAAAGCTCGACCATGACATCCCTGATCTACTTGATTGCACACTCCACTGCACAATTCCTGACCAACTATACAACTAAATAGCACAAAAACAAAAAAGCAGCATGAGAATGCTGCTTTAACGTAACTCTCAGTCAACTTTAGACGTTAGCTTCGACCAATTCCACTAAGGCGTCACTGGTAATGCCAAAGTGCTTGAACAACTCACCGGCGGGTGCTGATTCACCGAAGCTCTCCATACCGATGATGCCACCTTCCAGGCCAACATATTTGTACCAGAAATCTTTCGCACCGGCTTCGATAGCAAAGCGCTTAACGCCTGCAGGCATAACACTGTCTTTGTAGCTGGCATCTTGCTGGTCATAGACATCGGTACATGGCATTGAAACGACTTGAACCTGCTTACCTTTGGCAGTCAGTTTTTCTGCTGCTTCAACCGCCAGCGCAACTTCGGAGCCGGTCGCGATCAGCACGGCATCCGGCTTTTCAACGGCTTGTAATACGTAACCGCCCTTGCGAATGTCGTTAATCTGCGTCGCTGTGCGCTCGCAATGAGGCAGGTTTTGACGTGAGAAGACCAAAGCATTTGGCGTCTCGGTACTCTCAATAGCCACAACCCAGGCGACGGCGGACTCAACCGCATCCGCAGGACGCCAGGTATTCAGGTTAGGCGTGGCGCGCATAGCCGCCAACTGTTCGACGGGTTGGTGAGTCGGACCGTCTTCGCCCAGACCAATGGAGTCATGGGTGTATACATGTATCAACGGCAGCTTCATCAATGCCGCCATACGCACAGCATTTCGCGCGTATTCCATGAAGATAAAGAACGTGGCACCGTATGGCTTCAGACCACCGTGCAGGCAGATACCGTTCATGATCGCAGACATACCAAACTCCCGCACACCATAGAAACAGTAGTTGCCGGATGGATCGGCGGCACTGACCCCCTGCGCACCACTCCACAGAGTCAGGTTAGATCCGGCCAGGTCGGCAGAACCACCAAACAACTCAGGCAATGCTGGCGCCAGCGCTTCAATCGAATTTTGGGATGCTTTACGTGAAGCAATCGTATCCGCTTTGCTGTTCACGTCTGCAATGAATTTTTCCGCGATCTCAGAGAAGTTACCCGGTAACTCACCGTTCATACGGCGAACGAATTCATCGGCCAATTCGGGGTAGGCTGATTTGTATGCCGCAAATTTTTCATCCCAAGCCGCTTCCTGACGCGCACCTTCGGCATTCGCGTCCCAAGCTGACTTGATGTCTGCAGGGATTTCAAACGCGGGGTGTTTCCAGCCCAAACGTTCACGGGTCAGGGCAATTTCGTCGTCACCCAATGGCGCTCCGTGACAATCTTCTTTGCCTTCTTTGTTCGGTGAACCGTAACCAATAATCGTTTTGCAGCAGATCAATGTCGGTTGTTCGGTATTGGCACGGGCTGTTTCAATCGCCTGCTTGATCTCTTCTGGATCGTGACCGTTTACTCGTGGGATGACCTGCCATCCGTAAGATTCGAATCGCTTCACAGTATCGTCTGTGAACCAACCTTCAACTTCGCCATCGATGGAAATGCCATTGTCATCATAAAAAGCGATCAATTTGCCGAGACCCAAGGTACCCGCCAAAGAACAGACTTCATGAGAAATGCCTTCCATCATGCAGCCGTCACCCATGAAGACATAGGTATTATGATCAACAATGTCGTGACCATCGCGGTTGAACTGACCGGCCAAAACCTTCTCAGCCAGTGCGAAGCCAACGCCATTTGCTATACCCTGACCCAAAGGACCAGTCGTGGTTTCCACACCTGGGGTATAACCATATTCAGGGTGACCCGGTGTTTTGGAATGCATTTGTCGGAAGTTCTTCAGGTCGTCAATGGAGACATCGTAACCAGTTAAATGCAGCAGTGAATACACCAACATTGAGCCATGGCCGTTTGACATCACAAAACGGTCTCGGTCATACCATCCTGGGTTCGCTGGATTGTGCTTCAGGTAATCGCACCACAATACTTGGGCGATGTCGGCCATACCCATTGGGGCGCCAGGGTGACCAGATTTGGCTTTTTGAACGGCATCCATGGCGAGCGCACGAATGGCATTGGCAAGATCACTGCGTGATGACATTTTTTTTCTTTCCTCGGAGTAGGTAGCAACGTTGGCTCGGTACACGTGATGGCACCAGAGCGCGAATTGTCCCAGAAAGGCGCACGCTATTCAAAGCCGAATGCGGCAATTGTTTGAGTATTTAGGACGTTTTTCAATAATGACAGCAATTCAGTCCATGAATTCCCTAGCCGGACATGGTTACCCAACCGAAGTCGGGTTGGAGATCCCCTTATTTGTAGGCAATCGACGCCAGAATCCGACGATCGCCGGTATAGGGCTCACGCGCGTGCAATACAGTGTGATTATTGATGAACAATACATCGCCCTGCTGCCACTTAAAGTTCACACACAACTCGTCCATGGCGGTCACGGTTTTGGCCATAACATCCGGGTCCATTTGGTCACCGTTGGGCAGAGTCACGGCTTTATTAGCCACATTGCGGGCATCATCCCAGCCGGTGTAGACCGCCAGTATGGAATTGAAAAAAGTCTTTTGGCTGGTTTCCTCGTCAAACCGAATCGCCGGCAGGGTTTGGGATTCCGTGCGCAGCAAGTCATCTTCAAGCCATTGCCAGGTCATGCCGTCGTCTCGCAAACGGGCTTCGCAATCTGCCCGGTTATCAACATGGAATGTCTCCTTCCAGGATCGACCAATGGCCGAGTTAGTGTCAGTTTCTGCCGGCATGTAACGAATATATCGAACCCCCTCCTGCTCAACTCTGGCCGCAAACTCCGGTGCTAATTCAAAAAACCGCTGACAGATTTCGGCCGAATGCAGAATGGAGGTCGCCCCACCGGAGGCAGGGGCAATGTCGCAATAGAAAAAAATGTAGCCCGGTGGATGCGGCGTTTGCGCCATTTCATGATGAAACGGGATTTTCTCACTCGCGGGAGATTCATTGGCGGTCACAATTCTGGATTTGGTCACCTGCGTTCGTGGCGCCGCGCCGCCGACATAAGGCATATTCTGATAATCGGTTTGGTCGAGAAAGGCCTCAAACGCATCAGCTGACGGAACCGGGAAGCCCCGAAAAAGAATGGCTCCATGCTGAATAAGCCGCTGGTGCAGTTCATTTTTATGGTCAGCCATCCACCGATCAAACGCGGCGCGTTCACTGGCCACCTGGTCATCTGGAGGTAACACCACCAGAGGGAAATCTAAGCCACTCACCTGTTTTTGTTCTTCGATGATGCCGATGTTCAGACTCATGTTCAACTCTCTCAAAATATAAATCAATGTTGTATGAATTTAATCGAGATCACCTTAGCAACGATTGTTACTGATGTAAATCAATAGTGAATGAATTAATGCTGACAAAGTGTGACGCAATAACCCACTACGCTACGATGTGCACTTAACATCGAGGATTGAAAATGGATGTAAACCAACTGGCGACTAGCCTGGAAATACTTTCCAAACAGTATGCGCAGCGCTATCAGATTGACCGTACGGGACAATGGCTGATGCTAAAACTCATGGAAGAAGTTGGAGAACTGACTCAGGTTTTCCTGAAACAGTCCGGGCAAACGCGGAATACCCGCACAGAAGGCGACGCCAAGTGCGCTTTCGAGAACGAATTAGCGGATGTACTGGGTATGACCTTATTGGTTGCCCGCAAATTTGATCTCGACATTGACGCAGGCCTGCAACGAAAATGGTTCAGTCACCAGACAGCGAACGAGGCCGCCATTGCCGGGCGAAGTCCAGGAAGTGCTTAACTAAGGCTGACGGGGTAGATTGCTTTAAGGACAGCAGAGAAAAACGGCGGGTCAGTTGCAGACTGGTCCGCAGTTCAACCAAGGACCCCGCGGCCAATTCATCTGCAACGGCCATCCGGGACAGGCATCCCACCCCCAATCCCGCGCGGGCCGACTGTTTGATTGCCTCCTGCCGAGTGAGGGATAACTTGATTTGCGGCGTTTCCTGACGCTGTGCAAAAGCGTGATCAAATACCGCACGGGTACCTGACCCCAGTTCCCTTACGATCCAGGGTTGCGCAGCCAGTTCACCGTCGGGTATGGCCCGTTTTGCAGCCCAGAAAAAATCAGCTCCGGCAAAGACAGTAAGCTCATCACGCAACCAGGCTTCCTGCTGGGTATACGCCGAATAGGCAGGCCCTTCTATAAAGCCGACACTGGCCTGGCCACTTTCGACCTGGTGCACCACTCTTTCGGTGTTGTCGATGTCCAGCTTTGGCACCACTTTCGGATAGCAGGCGACAAAGGCTGCGAGTAATTGTGGCATCAGATAAGAGGCAATGGTTTCACTGGCACAGACTTTCAGCTCGCCACCCACAAACTGATCGCTGGGAAATCGCAAGCTGTCGAGGTTTGACAAGACCTGCCGGACCTTAGGCAAGGCCAGCGCACCGGCTTCGGTCAGCGCCAGTACCCGTCCAGCTTTGCGGAACAGCGCGTAGCCGAGTTGCTTTTCCAGCTCCTTCAAGGATTGACTGGCCGCAGACTGACTGATGGCCTGCTCGTCTGCCGCCAAGGTCAGCGACTGTAAACGACAGATGGCATCAAACAACTTCAATTGCCGTAACGTAACATTCATTAGATTTACTTATGTTTTTTATTGAATATATCCATTATTTTTAAATAAGCAATCGACCTAAGCTGCAGCTTCTTTAACAGAGCGACCTGCCTATGTGGATTGCCTTACCTCTGATCAGCTTACTGGCGTACCTGACCGCCCAAACAGAGGCCGCTCAGCGGGCTGGTCTGGGTGCCCTGCCGATAGCGATTGTGCTGGGCATTGTGGTCGGCAATGTGTTCGCTGACCGCACACTGTCTGAACGCAGCATGCGAGTACTGGAATTCAGCAAGAAGAAACTCCTGCGCGGCGGCATCATTCTGTTTGGCAGTCATCTGACATGGGCTCAGTTAGCTGCAGTCGGTTGGCAGGCTGCAGTATTGGACGCCATCGTTATCTGTTGCGTGCTAACGATTGGCTATCTGGTGGGTGTTCGGTTGCTGGGCATGGGCCGGGAAGAAACCATCCTGACCTCGGTCGGCAGTGCGGTATGCGGTGCCGCCGCTATTCTGGCCACGGAACCGGTGTTAAAAGCGAAACAACAGGATGTCTCTGTTGCCGTTGCGACGGTTGTCGTGTTCGGCACCCTGGCGTTGTTTTGCTATCCGATCATCTTTAGCCTGACGGACATCAGCAGTGATGCCTTCGGTATCTATATTGGCAGTACCGTGCATGAAGTCGCTCAAGCCGTTGCGGCAGGCCAGGCCATTGACTCGGTGGCGATGAACAATGCAGTGATCGTGAAACTGATGCGCGTAATGATGCTGGCACCGGTTGTTGCTCTCATCGCCTGGCTTTACCAGCGCCAGCAATTGCACGCGACAGACCGTTATAACCGCACTGTGCCTTGGCCTTGGTTTGTACTTGGCTTCCTCATTATGGTGCTGGCCAACAGTCTGTTACCACTGCCGGCGCGGTTCGTCTCGGCGTTGCAAAGCACCGCACAAATATTGCTAACCATTGCTATGGCCGCCCTGGGACTGCAAACCAAAATCAGCGCCATTAAAACAGCTGGGGTCAAACCCCTGTTGCTGTCGTCCTGCCTGTTTGTGTTGCTGCTGGCAGGGGGGTTCGGCGCGCATCAGTGGCTATACTGAATGCAACCACTGGCCAACAAACTAGTGTTCTGAGTTAAAAGTTCGCATGAATTCATGCGTGCCATTCAAGTTTTGTAGCTAAGCGTGTCTTGCAGTCAATGGTTATTCCATAGACAAGAGACTGAACGACGCTAGAGAGCTTGAATGTCGCACCCGAAGGGGGCAAACGGAAAACACTATGACGGCGTTGCTCTTCTTGAAAAGATCTCGATATTCTCTACAAAGAGCGCCTTGTACTAGCCCTTCCCATGCGCTCTGAAACTATACAAACTTCCAACTCAGGACACTAGGTTTACCTGACTCCGGCCACACGCTACCCTTGCGGGAATTTCAATGAAGGAGTAGTTCGATGACCTCACCGGACGATAGTCAAACAGAATATGTTTCAGAAACCTTTGTCGGTCTTGATCTGGCCAATACCGAATTTGTGCATAAAGAATTTGACGGCTGCGTTTTCAAAGACTGCAACTTCAGCGACAGCGTGTTTGATCATTGCAAATTTATCGAATGTGAGTTCCGCAATTGTAATCTCAGCCTGATGAAACCGAAGTATTCCCGGTTTATGGACGTGTTGTTCAGCGAGAGTAAACTGGTCGGCGTCGATTGGACCACCGCTCAATGGTCAAACATGTCGTTGCCTGCACCCATCGGGTTTTACAAGTCGGTGCTGAACGATTCTTCATTTTATGGTCTGTATCTGGCTGAATTGCGATTAGAGGAATGTTCCGCCAGAGATGTGGACTTCCGGGAAGGCGATTTTCATGACGCTCAGTTTGCCGGTTCGGATTTTACCAACGCGTTGTTTAACAGCGCCAACCTGGGAGCCGCCAATTTCGAGTACGCAGAAAACTATTTCATCGATCTCAACCACAGTAACATCAAAGGCGCAAAGTTCAGTCGGGATGAAGCCGTCAATCTGTTGCTCAGTCTGGATATCGAACTGCTCGATTAAGCAAAAAAAGCCCACATCAATGTGGGCAAATTCGACAACAACAAACAGAGAAAAATCAGCGTTATTATTCTTGGTCGAAATCCTTACTACAGGTCTTTCGCGTACTCGGCATCCACTGCTTTTTCAGCTTTTCCAGCTTCAGCGACCAACAGATCATAATATTTCTGACCGGACTTCACGTTCTCAGTAAACCAGCTGTATACCGGCGATGCCGCTTTACGGAACTGTTCTTTTTCCGCGGGCGTGGGTACGTACAATTTACCGCCAGCTTTGGCAAAGTCCTGATAGGCTTGAATCGCTTTACGCTTTGGGGAGGCAAAGGTGGCTTGTTGTAACGCACTGAAGCCGTCCACTACCACGCGACGTAAATCATCTGGCATATCCATATACATCTCGTTATTCATGAACCACAGCGCGGACATGTAGGCGTGTCCATCCAAAGTGACATATTTCAAACCAGCTTCCGGGAACTTCATGCTCATGATATCGGTAATGCCGTTTTTGGAGCCTTCAACCACACCGGTCTGGAACGAGGTATACAGTTCTGGCCATGGGATTGGGGTTGGGCTCGCGCCCAGGGCTTTCACCAATTCCTGCGGCAAGTCCGCAACGACGGTACGGATTTTCAAGCCTTTAATATCATTCGGTGTCTTTATCGTGCGTTTGGTATTGGCAAAGTTACGCCAACCGCCGGTATTACCGATGGTCATTAACCGGATACTGTTGTTGGAATCTTTCAAAATGTCTTTGCGCATTTCGCGAACGAAATCTCCGGTTAAAACTTCTTCAGCAATGCGATCGTCTCGTAACAGGTAAGGTAAATCGAGCACCTGCACGTAAGGAAACATATTGGCCGTACCGCCACTGGTGGAAATGTATATATCCACCGAACCATCTTCCAGCGCCTGCAGACATTCCGTGCCGTTTGCACACAGTTGTGTACCGATAAACAGATCCACACTGATTTTGCCGTTCGAATGAGCTTCCACGAAGTCTTTGAATACAACAAGACCGTCGTAATCTTCATCGTTTTCATTCGAGTTCGCCACCGCGCGCAATTTAAAATCTGCCGCTTGAGCGATGCCTATCGACAGTGTCAGCGCAGCAGCGACAAGGCCTCCGGCAATTTTTTTAGCCATATGCTTGGTATCTGGAGTCATAAGGGTAACCTCATTATTATTGTTGGTTAGTTCCGGCTCTCTCGTCCGGGTTGCAGGACACGCAAAGCTGATACTCTGACGCGGTCAAAGCATGCGCTGCGCCCTTTCTTCTCAAAACCACAGGCAGACTGCACAACCTGCGTTGGTTTTATCTGTCTACGCCAACCCAAGCAGCCGAGGTATCGTCATCGACACCGATGGGAAAAACGTAATTAAAAAGATCACAAAAATTTCCACCGCCAAAAAGGGCAAAATAGCTTTGGCGATGGATTCTACTTTTTCGCCTGACACGCTAGAGGCAACAAATAACACCAGCCCCATGGGCGGTGTAGCCAACCCCACGGTCAAATTCACGCTCATGATGATGGCGAAGTGCACCGGGTCGATGCCCAGCTGAATGAAAATGGGTGCCAGTATTGGCCCCAGAATAATGATCGCCGGACCGGCATCGAGAAACATGCCGACGACGAACAGCAAAATGTTAATGGCAAACAATAAGATCAAGGCATTGTCACTGATCGCCAAAACCCAACCGGCTAAATCCTCGGCCGCGTGTGACAAACTCACCACGGTTTTAAAAGCAATGGCAGAGCCAACGATCAGCAACACCACCGACGACGCCATCGCGGACTTGGTAAAAATCGCAGGCAGATCGGACAGCTTCACCGTCTTTAAAACCCAAACACTGAGAATCAGCGCGTAGGCGACGGCAATGGCCGACGCTTCGGTTGGTGTAAACACGCCGAAGATAATACCGCCAAGAATAATAACCGGCGTCAGTAGTGGCAGAATGGCTAACCTGGTGGCGCTGCCGCGTTCACGCCAGGTGGCCTTTTCAGTTGCCTTTGGAAAATTGTGTTTGCGGGCCATGACGGCAGTGACTGCCATTAATGCCAGTCCCACTAACAGACCTGGAACAATACCTGCCGCAAACAATGCCGCCACGGAGACTTCCATCGTGTAGGCGTAAATGATCATGATGCCGGAAGGCGGAATAATCGGGCCGATGACTGAGCTGGCTGCCGTAATAGCGGCAGCAAACTTACGAGAGTAGCCGTTCTTTTCCATTGCAGGAATCAGCATTGATCCCAGGGCGGAGGTATCAGCCACCGCAGAACCGGACAAGCCTGCGAATAACATACTCGACATAATGTTAACGTGCGCCAAGCCACCACGGACATGGCCAATAAACACTTGCGAAAAATTCACCAGCCGAACGGTAATTCCGCCCCGGTTCATGACCTCACCGGCCAGCATGAAAAACGGAATCGCCATCAGAGGAAATGAATCAATACCGTTGTAGATGTTGCGAAACAACAGCGGGATATCACGCGACATATCATTCAGCAGCAACATAAAGCCAGGCGCAAACAGCGTCGCAAAAAACACCGGCAGGCCGATTAAAATCAGAACCAAAAATAATGGTAAAAACAAAACTAGCATTGGCTATTCCCCGGACATGACAACGTCGGCTGGTTCGGTCTTCATACCCAGCAGATTTTTCAGGATGAGCTCGATATTGACGAGCAACATGGTGCCGAAACATACCGGCATTGCCAGATAGATCCACGCTCGTGCCAATTTGAAGGACGCAGCGCGGGTGCGGAAACCACGTTCAAAAAATTCCAGGCCCAAAAAGAAAAGTTTGTAGAGCACCAGTCCTGCTAAAACCAAGAGCAACAGTTGTAGCCAGCGGCTGATGGAAGCGGGCAGGGCATCGGGCAGCATCTCTATTGCGACAAAGGCTTGATTGCGGTATGCCCTGGAGGCGACTAACGCCATCATCCAGATCATCAGAGCACGGGCAACTTCCTCAGGCCAAGGCAAGGCGCTGTTCAGAACATAACGGCAAAACACCTGCAGCAGAATGGTTAACACCATCAGCGCAACACAAACCCAGGCAACCGAGGAGCCAACCCTCATTACTAAAGAGTTCAACCGTTCCAACAGTACAAGAAATTGCTTCAGGGCAACCATGCATTGCCCTCCCGTCGGGTGACGTACTTCATATAAGTTTCCATTTTTGTTTTTATTGTCAGGTAACACCTCTGCAACAAGCGGGTGCTCCTCGTACTCTCGTCCAGTCAGCCTTGAAAAGGTTTTCAACGCATTAACCTAGCTTACCAGCCATTAAGTATAAATAAACAGGCAACGTTTTCATTCACTATTCATTCATATTTGTCTTGCGAGAACACACTAGCAATGTATGATACTGATGTAAATCAATAATGAATGAATTATCTGAAATTATTTGATTTTGAAAATGTGATAGTCTGACAGCCTTTATCAGCCGCCCTACGGAGTCAGTGCGTGACAACGGACACCCCAGTTCTGAATGCAGACGATTTTGCCGCCCGCGCAGGCAAGCGCAGACCCAAGTACGTTCAGGTCAGCGAGCTGCTGATCCGGGAGATTAAGGCGGGCCATTGGCGTGAAGGTGAACGCTTGCCCGTTGAAGCCGACCTTGCGGTTGAGCTGAACGTAGCTGTAGGAACATTGCGAAAAGCACTGGCTTTACTTGAGGACGATGGCTTATTGGAGCGTCGACAGGGTTCCGGCACCTACGTAAAAAAACCACCCAAAGAAGCGGCCTACCAGCTGTTTCGGTTGGAGTTACTGGCCGGGGGCGGTACGCCACATGCAGACACGCTCAAGGTCAGCCGGGAAAAGAATACGGAGGTTGCCGCACATTTTGGTTTGCCAAATTCCACGTTGTTCTGGCGCATTGAGCGGAAACGTTTTCTGAACGCGACCGCCATTGCCGCAGAAGAAATGTGGATACGAGCATCACACGCCAAAACGTTGAGCGCCCAAGAACTGGATGAATCGTTGTACCGGCATTATCGCGAGCACTTTGGCTTTTGGATCAGCCATGTTGAAGACCGCATTCGTGTTGCAACGGCGACTTCATGGGCGGCCGGCATCCTTGGCGTAACCAACGGTACACCTCTGGGTTGGATTGAGCGGATAAGCTGGTCGGATCAAGACCGTGTGGAAGAGTATTCACGCACCTGGTTTGATCCCTCGGTCTGTCATTACGTGTCCCGGATGGCGTGACCCGAGACTAGACTGGCATCGTCACATTTTCTGTAAATAACAATAACGGAACAGGAAATTTTATGACATTACGCTACGGAATCATTGGCTGCGGGATGATGGGCCAGGAACATATTCGGAATATTCAACTGCTGCCGGATGCCGCCATCACCGCCATTGTTGAACCTGACGCGGGGATGCGAGCAGCCATTCAGACATTGGTGCCGAATGTCGATTTTGAACCCTCGATCGATGCTCTTTTGGCGCGGCACGATCTCGACGCGCTGTTAATCGCCAGTCCTAATTTCATGCACGCCGAACAGCTGTTGCAGATATTCCAACAAACCACCTTACCGATATTGGTAGAAAAGCCCCTGGTCACCGACGTCGCAGACATCCCCCGGATTCGTCAAGCCGCCGAGCAACACCCGTCGCCGGTTTGGGTCGCGATGGAATATCGCTACATGCCACCAGTGGCGGCATTGTTGAACGAAATCAATAAACAGACACACGGTCACACCAAACAATTCAGTATCCGCGAGCACCGCTTCCCGTTTCTGGAAAAGGTAAACGATTGGAATCGCTTCAACAAAAACACCGGTGGTACGTTGGTGGAAAAATGTTGTCACTTTTTTGATTTGATGCGACTTCAGGCGGGCAGTGAAGCGATTCGTGTTTTCGCGTCTGGCGGTCAAAACGTGAATCACCTCGATGAACGTTATAACGGGCAACAACCCGACATTCTGGACAATGCCTTTGTTATCGTTGATTTCGCCAATGGTCAACGGGCACTGTTGGAGCTGTGCATGTTTGCCGAAGGTTCGGAGTATCAAGAAGAGCTTTGCGCCGTCGGTGAAAAAGCCAAGCTGGAAGCCAAGGTTCCGGGGCCGGGCCGATTCTGGAACACCGACCTCGGACCCGCACCTGTACCAAAGTTGATTATCAGCCCACGCCGCCCAACCGGTCCGGTTGAAACTCCGATCCCTGTCGACCCGACCTTGCTGGCTGCCGGTGATCATAACGGTTCGACCTACTACCAGCACCTCGGGTTCTATAAGGCCGTCACGGAAGGTGCGCCGGTTGAGGTCAGCATCGACGACGGATTGAAAGCTGTCGTTCTGGGGTTAGCGGCTCAGGAGTCGATTAAAACCGGGCAAGCCATGACCATAACCAACAACGGATTTACGTTCAGTTAAACGACACTCCCATGGGCAAATGCCTTGCGCAATTGCCCATCTACCCTATAATTCAGCCACTTTTCACCCCACCCCCTCCCGTTCAGGATAATCATGAAAAAGACCTTCTCCCTGCTGCACCCGAAAATCAATGTTGATCGACGCGTGGAAGCCATTAAACACGAAATCAAAAAATATCAGACTCGCGAACGCAAGAAGCCGTTGCCAGCCGAGGCTGACTTCTGGGGTTTTGATTGCCGATTCGGCAACACAGAAGCCGATGCGGTTGACATTCATGTTGCCGAGATCAATAAAAAAATCGACGCCATTCATGCACAGGGTTTAACGTCGTTTTATCTTGAAGTGATGGCAGTGCCACAGCAACGCACAGCAAGACCGGTCGAAGACCCGTTGGATGACGACAGCAATGACATTGCCGAAGACGAAGACATTGAAAATAACTGAATCGAATTTTTATTGGTAAGTCTGCCTTAAATTCTGTCAAACGCTTCTTGTTTTCGTTCCCTATTCTGCCAAAAACCGAAGGCGTCTGGCTCTCGGTTTTGCAGGGGAATAACCCGGCTGGTACTGACTACAGCGTATTTGCATTGTACCTGTGGTATTTGCATAAATGCGTGACTTAGTTTCACCTAAGTTTTTTAGAAATCTGTTACGAAGACTTTGGTTCCGTTTTTAACCAAAAGATCTCTTGGAGGATGTTTCTTTCCAAGGGGAGATCCCCTTGCACCCCCTATTGTCGCCCGCTTTGGTGTTCTGCCTCCATTGTCACTTTCTTCGAACGATCGCTTGAGCGTGCATCCGTGCACGCGCGGCGCTTCTTCGGGCATCCATGCCCTTGAATCCGTTGCGAAGTGCCAATTGAGTCAGCCAAAGCAGATGCGACGGAATGGTTATTTACACCAATGTCAGCAATGGCTTTCGATTGGTTGGTCTATAATTGAGAGGTCAGAAATCGACTTTAGAAGCGTCTATCATGGTGGGACTCATGCGGCTGGTTCACAGCCTTTCAAACTACCACGCGAAGCTACTTCCATCTCACAGGTTGGTCAAGCAGGGATTCGTGAATAAGTGAGCCGGAAATGGCGATCCTTAACGGAGAAAACATCCCAATAGAACCAAGTTGCAAAATGAAGCAAATACCGACGATATAAACTGCATCAGCTTACGTATCATTCGGATCGCCCCTTGGAAAGAAAGAAACCCACCAAATGATCTTTGCTTTAACAATCGAACTACAGCCTCCCGAACCGGATGGGTTCTTCACAACAGAGAACACACATCACCAAGCTCTAAGTATGCTCTACACCAGTATTTGATAAACCGAATCGGCTTCCTGTTCGCTGCGTAGAAATGTTCGGAATATTTCGGCCATCGGAACATTAACGGGCTGCTTTTCCAACGCGTCCCAATTACCCAACATGAGGTTGTCTATCAACGTCAGCATTTCGCCGACTTTCCCCTGTCGATGGACAATGGCATTCATCACAACCGGGTCCAATGGTAATTTGCTGATTAATTCTGGCAACGGTCTATCGAAATGCGTGTCCAGCCGAGACAGAAATCCCACAAAGAAACAGTCGGTGGCACTTAGGCCGATATCCGACATCAAATCCGTGGCAAATATTTCCATGGCATAGGCGCAGACCAGCGTGAATCGAATGAGTTCCGGTGGTTTATTATCGAGATCGGTTAATGCAATCAGCGATACCCAGCGCTTGAGCTGATCCAAACCCATGATGACAACAGCCTCTTCCAGATTCTTAACCTTATTTACTCGCGCGTAGCGACTGCTGTTCACCAACTGTAAGAGTTTCACCGTCAGAACAGGGTCAGATTTCAGCTCGTGAGCAATGTCATCGAACTCTACTTCCGGCTTCATCAGTGCCGCCAACAGAGACAGGGTTGTTTGCTTAGGCGGTTTAACCAACTTATCGTGACGTTGTTCGGGTTTGCAGAAAAAATACCCTTGAAACATGTCGAAGCCCAAAGGTAACAACCATTCAAACATTTCCTGTGTTTCGACCTTTTCAGCCACCAACGTGACTTTGTGTCTTTTGAGAACCCGCACGGTATTTTTGATTTCGGTTTTAGGCAGGTTAAGTACGTCAATTTTTACGATGTCCGCTTCAGGCAATAACTGCGACGTATTCAGGCTTAGGTCGAAGTCGTCGAGTGCTATCTTATTTCCTTGGTGTTTCATGGCTCGAATAGAGGACGTCAACAACGGCGTGACGTTTACATCTTCCAATACTTCGATCACACAATTAGGGCGATCGATAGGCACGCCCTGAATAATCCAGGCCGCGGTGAAGTTAACAAAGATGGCCAGATCTTCATTGGCCAACACCGGGTCATCGCTGGTGAACGAATTCAGCAATACCTGGGCTGTCGCATTGTTGCCATCGGTAATCGACAAACTTTCCTGTGGCCGGAACAACAGCTCATAACCAATGACCTCCAATTCCCGGTTGAACAGAGGTTGCTTAGCATATAGAGGGGGTTCAGTGGGGGTTGGGCTGTCACTCATTGTTTACTCGTTTGCTTGCTCTTTACCGCAGTATAGATCAGCTTGCCGGCTTAACCGTCCCGAACGTTGTTAATATTCCTGGTAGAGATTTAACAGTTCCTAATCACCCATATGCGCTCAGTTTCTGGCTTGGCATTGCGGGCAATAACAGGTACTTCGGTTATTGGTGCGTAATTCCTTAATCAAAGTTCCACAGTGACGACACAGCTCACCCGCGCGACCATAAACATTCAACGACTGCGCAAAATAACCGGGTTTACCATCGCCCCCGACAAAGTCGCGCAAGGTCGTGCCGCCCTGATTAATCGCCAGGGCCAACACCTGTTTAATATTGCTCACTAACTTCTCTGTTTCCGCTCGGGTTATTTTGCCCGCGAGTTTATGCGGGTAGATACCACTTAAGAATAACGCTTCATTGGCGTAGATATTACCCACGCCGACTACGACGCTTGCGTCCATAATGAACGACTTTATTTTGGTTTTGCGCTTTCGGGTTTTGGCATAGAAATCAGCGACATTGAAAGCATCGGTCAGCGGCTCTGGTCCGAGATGCTCGATCAACTGATGAGCATTAATGTCCGTTTCGGTATACAGCCAGGCGCCAAAGCGGCGCGGATCGTTGTAGCGCAGACGGACACCGTTATCGAGCTCCACGTCGACGTGGTCATGCTTACCCGGAGTCGGATCATCCATCAGTACGCGCAAACTGCCAGACATACCCAAATGCACAATTAACGTGCCCCGCTCCAGTCGGATCAGCAGATACTTGGAGCGTCGCTCGACAGATAAAATGGTTTGATCGCGCGACCATTCATCAAGCTCATCCGGGATCGGCCAGCGTAAACGGGCATCCCGCACCACGATGCGGCTGATCCGACGATTTTTAATGTGCGGTTCTATACCGCGACGGGTGGTTTCAACCTCTGGAAGTTCCGGCATGCAAGACTCAAATTTTTTTGGTTGGAGAATTGTAGAGTGCTTCGGTAGAGAAGGAAACCGGCGCTCTCACGAGCAGCGAAGCGCGTTAGAACAGATCAATGTCGTTGCTCTGGTCGGCGCGCACTTCAGTAATCGCCTGTTCTGCCACCAACGCCTGATAATTGCGGACCGAATTACGACCATGTTTCTTCACATAATAAAGCGCTTTGTCAGCCTTTTCGGCTACCTGCATGGGGTAGTCTTTCTCGGTGATTTTTTCATAACCGATACTGACCGTGACCTTGTCCACCAGCGGAAAGGATTGCTCGGCAACATTGCGCCGGAAGCGGTCGAGAATTGCGAACACTTCCTGTTCTGCCGTGGGCGCCAGCACCACGACAAATTCTTCCCCACCGAAGCGAAACAACAAATCCTCATACCGAAACGATTTCCGCATAAGATTCGCCATGGCCAACAAGACCTCATCACCACAAACATGACCGTACTGATCGTTGACGGATTTGAAATGGTCGATATCTATCATGGCTAACCAAAGGTGCTGATCAAGACGATAGGATCGCGAATGCTCCCGACCAACAGCCGCCAACGACTGTTCTTTGGCGCGCTCATAGTGGGCACGTTGGCGGGTCACCAAACGTTCAAACTTCACGTCGAACGTTTGTCGGTTGAACAATCCCGTCAGCGTATCCTGCTCACTGGCGGTTAAGATTTCCAGGTAGTTTCGGTAAATCTCACTGAAGATGCTCAGTTCATTGGCATAGCCCGATAGGTCGTGCTCACAATGCAGATCAATACCGCCAACTGGTTTCTGGTCACTGTGCAATGGCACTATTATCTGCCAACCGGCGTCGCCGCGCTGGATGAACACCGGTTGCTCCGTGGTACTGAGATAGTGCACCAGTTGTGTGTCATCCGCAGTGCGGCAATGTACATCCAGTTCGTATTGCCCATCTTCATCTTGGTACAGGGTCAGTGCGTGCTCGCATTGTGCATCATTGATCCGGTACAACGTTGCCTTGCGACCATCAAAATGTTCAACCAAGGTTGTTACCAGCGTCATTTCGAGCGAATCGACATCTCGGGTGCCAGACAAGGTGTGCAGAATGTTCACGATTTGTTTAAACATAACTCTCGAACAATTATAGTGCGAAAAACAGGGGGCTATGCGTTTACCGCGCCGGTAAGGCGGGTTCACAGCAATAACAAAAGAATCAAAAAAGCAGTGTAGACCACTGTGAACATTGTCTGCTTTCTATTGACCGGTATTTTTGGCAAGCTTGCCGCCAAAGACTTTTACTCAAAACACAGGATTTCAGATGACACTTACCGCCTGGTTAACCATTGTCGGCATTTGCGCGCTCGGCGCTTTGTCTCCCGGCCCGTCACTGGCTGTCGTTCTTAAACATACGCTCGCCGGCGGGCGTCGCAAAGGGATGGCGGCAGCCATTACTCATGGCTTGGGCGTCGGGTTATACGCGCTGATCTGTATTTCAGGCTTGGCGGTGGTGATTGTCACCTCCGAAACCCTGTTTGCGATTTTGCAATGGTCTGGGGCCGCGTATCTGGCATGGATGGGCGTCAAAGGCCTAATGAGCCGTGCGAACCCGAACCAGAACTTGCCGGAAATTGAAGCACATACCGCCGCCCGCGATGGCTTTATGATCGTATTCCTGAATCCGAAAATCGCCGTGTTCTTTATCGCGCTGTTTTCACAGGTAGTGGGAACCGACACCACCGTTCTGGGCAAGCTCGTGTATGCGTCAACGGCGATGCTGATCGATGGTCTGTGGTATGTGATCGTCGCCTGGTTATTTTCCAATCCGCGTTGGCTGGCAACGCTGCAAGCACGAGCGGTGTGGTTAGATCGGATCTTCGGCGTGGTGCTGATTGGACTGGCCAGTAAACTGGCTTTAGACATGGCTTGAATGACAGCCCTGTTCACCAGGTGTGAACAGGGCGTCAGAACAACGGCTTACAGCTTAACGATCAGTTTGCCTTTGTTGCCACCGGTAAAAAACAGGTTTAAACCGGTCATCGCGGAAGCCAAACCTTCCAACGTATGGGCTCGGTATTTAATCTTGCCCTGCATCACGTAAGGCGTCAGCTTTTCCAACAGCTTGGGCGCATTGTGCAGGTGGTCCGGCATGGTGAAGCCCTGAATTAACAATCGTTTCTTGATGATGTTCATCCAGTTTGGACCCGGAGGTGGTGTCGCTGTGGTGTAGTCGGCAATCTGTCCACAAACCGCAATTCGGCCATGGGCATTCATGCGCTCAAAAACCAGCGACTGAATCGGACCACCAGTGTTTTCAAAATAGATATCTATGCCGTTTGGCGTCAATTCAGCGAGTTGCTCTGCCAAGTTATCGCTCTTGTAATCAATCGCTGCGTCGAAGCCCAGTTCATTGACGATCCAATCGCACTTCTCAGTGCCACCAGCGACACCGACCACGCGCAGGCCGTCCGCTTTCGCCAGCTGACCTACGATAGAGCCCACGGAACCCGCAGCGCCGCTGACTACCAGCGTTTCACCTTCTTTATGCTGGCCAATGGCATACAAACCCTGAGTGGCGGTTAAGCCCGGCAGTGCAAACACAGATAGCGCCATTTCAGGGTCAATCTGCGAATCCAGTTTATTAATCCCCTGACCTTTACTTAAGGCATATTCGGTCCAGCCAAACATTCCCATGACCTTATCGCCCACCGCAAAATCAGAGTGCTTAGAGGCAACAACCTCACCAATGCCAGAAGAGCGCATGGTGGTGCCCAGTTCCACAGGAGGGATATAGCTGTCGGTCGCGGGGCTCATCCAACCAAGCATCGCCGGGTCCAGGGACATATGAGTCTGTTTTACCAGAAACTCGCCATCGGCGACGTCTGGTATGGGTTGTTCAACGACCTTGAACAGATCGGGGCCGATTGGACCGCCATGAGGGCGGGCAATTAATTGAATCGCGGTATACGTGCTCATAACTCTCTCCAAATTAGGTCGAAAATTCGATAGCACCCATATTAACGATAAATTCAGTGCTATATACGGGTGAAAATGCGAATATTTATTGTCTTTAAAACAAAAATGAGGCGATATGGACCAACTCAGAGCCCTACGGTATTTCGTTGCTGTGGCCGAAACCGGCAGCTTTACGGAATCGGCAAAACGCTTTGGCGTACCACCGTCGTCTTTGTCACGCCGGGTTGCCGATCTGGAAAACAGTCTTGGCGCAAATCTGTTGCAGCGCACCACGCGCTTGGTCAAGCTGACCGAAGTGGGGCAGGAATACTATCGTCAGGTGAAGGATGTTTTGGAACGACTCTCGCAAACCGATGCGTCTGTGCGTAACTACCAGACCGAACCCATGGGGCGTTTGCGCATCAGCTCCATGGTCGGTTTTGGTGAACGAATCCTGTTGCCATTGCTGGATAAGCTCAAAGCGGCGTACCCCAAGATCATACTGGATGTCAGCCTGACGGATGAGGTGTCGACGTTAAACCGCGACGACATCGACATCGCCATACGCGGTGGATACGTGCCCAATGAACGCGTGGTCGCGTTACCGTTGTTGGATAACAATTTCATTGCCGTCGCGGCCGAACACTACCTGATTCGCGCCGGGATACCCGCAAACCCATTCGATCTCAAACAACATCAAGGGCTTTATTTCCGCACGCCAATGGGACCTACACCTTGGCTCACCAACATAGACGGCCAATGGCACGATGTTTCAGGACCCGCCGCCCTGATCAGCAACAATGGACAATGGTTGGTACGACAAGCTATCAATGGGGAAGGCATTCTGTTCTTGCCTCGCTGGGTATTGCAAGAGGCGATCGCGCATGGGCACTTACAGGAACTACGCTTCGATCATCCGGTGAATATCACGCAACAACCGGATCTGGGTGTGTATCTGCTGTATCAGAAGCACCGCTACGCGATTCCGAAAATTCGCGTTGCGGTGGATTTTATTCGGCAGGAAGTCACCGATTCATTAAGTTAGCAGGGGCTGCCGTCGCAGGTTCTGGTAGTGGTGCCTAAATCGAGCGTTGTCTGCATCACGTGGCCATCGGTCGAAATATCAAATATCATCGAAGTGAATCCACCGCTGTCGGTTATTACTAGATTATCAGTAGTGGTATAAGTCACCGTACCTGAAAGACTATAGCGAATATCATTTTCATAGAACACGAAGTTAGAAACACTCCGACCGTCAATGTGATAAATAGTTTCTTCTGTAGTTGCCAACCAAGTAGCGTCAATCATCACAGAAAACTCTTCTGCTTTGGCTAAAGAAAGGTTATCCAGGTTTTCCTGCAACATGGTATCAGTCGTAATTAAGTCGGCGATACCTGTTCTGGTCTCTTCATAATCAATTCGCTCAACACCTTCACTATCATCAAGGTAAAAAACAAATCTTTTTTCAAATACACCATGATTTACTTCGTAATCGTAACCGTCATCATTAAGGCTGGATACACAACGTTCGGCATCTGTTTTGAATTTGAAAGTTATCGTATTCGCATTACTGTCTACAGTTTTACTCGCAGAAAAATGCTGCGTTCCATAGAGATCACAAGAAAACTCTTCATGGGTTTCAGTCGCGGCTTCTGGATTTGCCTGGAACTCTGCATAATCAGATTCAAGGCGATTAATTGATTCAAGCCTGCCCTTCACCAAAGCTTCCCAGTTGGCATTCGAATAAGAGGCTGATGCGAGAAGCATATATTGCCATTAACCAGAGGTTCCAGCACTAGCCGACCCACTAAAAAAGTTGTGCAGTTGCACCCCTCGATCACTTTCGATTTCATAAAACTCCAAATTCTCGACGGGCGGAATGGAGCCTTCCGGTGCTGTTGTTTCAGTCGGGCAACCACTGAACAAGGTTGCTGCGACACATGTCAGCGCGAGGGTTGTGCCCGTATCAAATAATTTCACGATCAATTTAATCCCATCCCAATCACCAGACCCACGGCAATCCCTAAGCCGACAATAATCGCCGCAATTACGGTACCGACAGCCTGATTGCCTTTGGCTAATTCATCGTGGGTATTAAACGGTGTGATTTTGTCGAACAACCAATAGCCTGCGGCCATGAATACCAGGGTGATAGTGCAACCAAATATGGCGTAAACGAAATTAATGAAAATGATGGACCAATCCATTATTTAATGTCCTCTTTAATAGTGAATATTTTTTCAACGTAGTTCAGGGTTTCTTTCGAATGATCACCGGTAACTTTGGGCAATGCGTGCACCATTGAGTCCCAAACTTTGGGGTTTAATCCGGCGTTTATGGCTTCGCGCTGAGCTTTCAGCAAGTTACCGCGTCCGGCGTTATAGGAGCCATACATAAAACGCAATCGTTCTTCGAGGCTTCGGCCTTTTTCCCAAAAATCGAACTGTTGCTTGTTGTACCAAATGCCCGCTGCAATGTTCCATTTCGGTTCTGTAGCGGTACCTTCAATAAACTTACTTTTGACTCTTATCTCTTCAAACGTACGCGGCATAATTTGCATGATCCCCTGCGCGCCCACATAGCTTTTTGCTTCAGGATTCAAATTACTTTCGGCAACGGCCTGCGCCTTGAAGTAATGCCAGTCAAAAGCAGGGCTAAAGAAACGTTTACTGTATTTGCGAAAGTAGTCGTCGTAATCGTCATGGTGTTTGTATTTGCTGAAGTCGGCGGCAATGGCTGCACCGGTTGTGAGCAGAAGGCACGTAACAACAAACAGGAACTTTGCCAGGGCTTCAGAATTCCGCATCATCGCCTTCTACCTGAACACCCAAATGTACTGGATGGATGAAGGGTTGCTCTATCCGCGCCCACAGATCATCCGCCAATTCTTTCGGGTAAACCCGCATCGACGCCAGTTCATCGCGGTGGACAAAGCGAGCTTCACTGATCATATGCTCATCACCACCGAGCCCAGCCAGATTGGCCAGTGTCAATTCACCCTGCCATTCCGTTACCCGGAAAAACTGCTCCATATGGTAGGTATTCTCAGACAGCGACTTGAATTCCCGAACATACACCAGTTCACCGACGCTAGTGACGTCCAGCCCGGCTTCTTCTTTAACTTCACGTACAACGGTATCTCGTGTGGTGGCGTCGACGGTTTCCAAACCACCCCCGGGAGGTACCCAAAAAGTACGGCCATTCATGGTGTGTTTGATCAGTAGTACAGTGTTATCCCGAACCAATAGTCCAGCAGCGCGGATTCGATGTTGCATACAGCTTCCTTTTCTTGAGTCCGGCATTAAAACCAATCCTGCGCGGTAGTGCAATGTCGCTCCAAGACGCTTGATGCAGGTCAATGCCGGATGTCATCAACAAGCGCAACATTTAACCAACATTGCACATCAACATCCGAATTCTGGTAGACACCAGAGCCACTTGGATGACAAAAGTGAGCCATGGCGGCTACCTCTCGGTTAGGAGGCCTCCATGACTACGTCCTATACATTCCTGAAACGTTTTTCTGAATTGCGTCTGACTGACGTGCCTCTGGTTGGCGGTAAAAACGCCTCGTTGGCCGAAATGTACCGCGAGCTATCGGGGGCTGGGGTGAAAGTGCCTAATGGCTTTGCCACCACCGCGGACGCCTACTGGGCGTTGCTGGATGAAAACCATCTGCGCGACCGCATTACCGGACTACTGGCGGATCTGGATAAGCGCGATGTGGATGCGTTAAAACGTTGTGGCAGTACCATCCGAAGCTTGATCCGCCACGCCACCCTGCCGGCGCAACTGGCTAATGAGTTGCGACAAGCCTATCACGAGCTCAGTCAGGAAGGCGGGGCCGATGTCGCCGTGCGCAGTTCGGCTACAGCAGAAGATCTGCCAAACGCCTCTTTTGCCGGTCAACAAGAAACATATTTAAATGTGCAGGGTGAAGAAGCCCTGATGGAAACCTGCAAAGCCTGCTTTGCCAGCCTGTTTACCGACAGGGCGATCAGTTACCGGGAAGATCAGGGGTTTGATCACATGAAAGTCGCTCTGAGCATCGGCGTGCAGCGAATGGTACGTTCGGACAAAGGTGCCTCTGGAGTGATGTTTACGCTCGACACCGAAACGGGTTTTGATCAGACCGTGCTAATTACCGCCGCCTATGGTCTGGGCGAAAACGTCGTTCAGGGTGCGGTCAATCCCGACGAATACCAGCTGTTTAAACCCGCTTTGCGGTCTGGCAAACGGTCGATAATCCGCAAACACCTTGGCGAAAAAGCCATTCAAATGGTGTATGCCGAACACAAGCCTCATCGTTCACCGGTAAAAAATATTCACGTCGGCAAAGCTATGCGGGAGCGCTTTGCGCTTACGGACGAAGAAGCAGAGCAATTGGGCCGGTACGCGCTGGCTATTGAGGATCACTACAGTCAACTGGCCGGACAATATCGCCCCATGGACATCGAGTGGGCAAAAGACGGCATCTCTGGTGAACTGTTTATTGTTCAGGCCCGACCCGAAACTGTTCACAGCCAACGTCAGCAAGCCGTCATCGAAACCTATGTGCTGAAGCAGCACAGTGATGTACGCATTACCGGGAAGAGTGTCGGGAACAAAATCGCCAGCGGTCGTGCCCGGGTGATTCTGGATGCAGCCCATATGAACGAACTGAAACCCGGCGAGGTGTTGGTCACCGACATCACTGACCCGGATTGGGAACCAATCATGAAACTGGCCAGCGCCATTGTAACCAACCGTGGCGGCCGTACCTGCCACGCGGCCATCATCGCACGTGAACTGGGCATACCGGCGGTCGTCGGCACCTCCCACGCGACCGACGTGCTGCACGATGATGAACCGGTTACTGTTTGCTGCGCCGAAGGCGATACCGGGTATGTCTATAAAGGGCAATTGGCCTTTGATATTCAGCGTCACGAATTGGCCGATGACCGCGTGTTAAAGACCAAAGTCATGGTTATCCTGGGCAACCCTCAAAAAGCGTTTGAAGTTCAGTATCTGCCCAACGACGGTGTCGGCCTGGCGCGTCTGGAATTCATCATCAACAGCGGCATTGGCATTCACCCCAACGCTCTGTTGAACTTTAAGGACCTCGGCCCGGAATTGCAGAAGCAGATTCAATCGCGCATCGCCGGTTACGAAAATCCAGTCGCCTTTTATGTCGACAAGTTAACCGAAGGTATCGCGACGCTCGCTGCTGCCTTTTACCCCAAACCCGTTATCGTCCGGCTGAGCGACTTCAAATCGAACGAGTACGCGCAATTGATCGGTGGCGAAGCCTATGAAGAAAAAGAAGAGAACCCGATGATCGGTTTCCGCGGCGCGTCCCGCTATATCGATTCTCGTTTCCGTGACGCATTTGCGTTGGAATGTCAGGCACTGCGACGCGTCCGCAATGACATGGGGCTCACAAACGTTGCCATCATGGTGCCTTTTGTTCGTTCCGTCGATGAACTGCTGGCGGTACAGAAAGAACTAAAAAGCCATGGGTTAGAACGTGGCAAGGACAATCTGCAATTGTTTGTTATGTGTGAAGTTCCGACCAACGCGTTATTGGCGGATCGATTCCTCAAACACTGTGACGGTTTTTCCATTGGCTCCAACGACCTGACGCAGCTGACACTCGGTGTGGATCGTGACAGCCAACTGGTGACAGGACACGACGAACGAGACGATGCGGTTAAAGTCTTGATGAAACTGGCCATTGATGCCTGTAAAGCCCAACACAAATACATTGGTATTTGTGGACAGGCGCCCAGCGATTGGCCGGAAATCACCCGTTGGTTAGTTGAGCAGGGTATCGAATCCATCTCACTGAATGCCGACACCTTGCTGGCCATGCGCACCTTGGTCGCGGATGTTGAAAGCAAACAATAAACTAATCCAAGTCGGCATCTTATGACGATGCCGACCTTCCCTTAGTAAGAAGACACCGACACAATGACAGAAAGCTATAAAGTAGTATTCAACTAATACCTTGCGATCACGTCAACTTGCTATGTTCACACTCGGCGATATTCCTGCACCAGCAATGGGCGTCGTCAAACCATCCAGAACACAACAACAAAAAATTATGGAGAGAGAACAATGAAAAAAATTCTAATGATTACCGGCGATTACACCGAAGACTATGAAACCATGGTTCCGTTTCAAACCTTGCTTGCGGTTGGTCACCAGGTCGATGCTGTCTGCCCAGACAAGATTTCCGGCGACACCGTTGCCACAGCCATTCACGATTTCGAAGGTGAGCAAACGTACTCCGAAAAACGCGGACACAACTTCGCGCTAAATGCGACATTCGCAGATGTGAACGCAGCAGATTACGATGCTTTGGTTATTCCTGGGGGGCGTGCGCCAGAATACTTACGCTTGAACAAAGCGGTACTGAACATGGTGCAGCATTTTTTCGTGACCAACAAACCGGTGGCCGCGATATGCCACGGCGCACAACTGCTGGCAGCCGCGGGTGTGTTGGAAGGAAAAACCTGTTCTGCTTACCCAGCGTGCCAGCCAGAAGTCGAAGCTGCGGGAGGAACTTTTGCCGCGATTGAGGTGACGGCCGCGGTGACCGATGGAAATCTGGTGACGGCACCGGCATGGCCTGCGCATCCGCAATGGTTGGCTCAGTTCATGGCGCTGCTGAAATAGTCGCCAAAAACTCTCCCGACACAAAGTCACGGCGGATTGTTAATTGCCGCTTTGGTCGCATAGCCAGACCGTGAGATCGGGTTATACTCACGCTGGCTTGTGACTCGAAAAAGGAAACTGTGTATGTGCAAACTCTTTATCGGCGCCGACGCCAAACTCTGGAAAAGCAGTACCCGTTCCATCCGAATCGACGGTATGGTGACCAGTGTCCGTTTGGAGAATTATTTCTGGAACGTGCTGGAACGTATCGCCGCCCGTGATGAAATGAATATCCCACAGATGTTGACGCGACTTTACCACGAGTCAATCGACGCCGGTCACGATCTCGGTAACTTCACTTCTTTTTTGCGCGTGTGCAGTATGCGTTATCTTGCGCTGCAGTTGAGTGGCGACATTCCATTGAACGAAAGTATTTCAATTGCTTCTTTAGACGCAGATTCCATTTTGTCACAAGAAGTTGAAAACATGCATTGACAGCCAATAGCAAACCGGGGCAAATTAGCTGAACGACGTGCGAAGTGAATCGCCAAGACAGAACGACACTTTCTGAACAATTAAAAAAAAAGGAATGACCGTTGAGACCTTCTGCTCTATTGTTAAAAGCTGTCGAAAACAACATTCATTGGTGCGACGCCGTTGCACAATCCCATTCACTGACCACACACTTCACGGAACATCATTGGTACTGTACCAATGCCACACCTCCGCTTTACCCGAACATCATTACCCGTCAACCCAAGCATTTTAACCCTGCGCAATTCAACGACCTGATGGGAAAACTAAACACAGATTGGGCTATGAAAGACAGCTTTCACGAAGCAGAGCAGTTTGAGCACGCCTATCTGAACTTATTTACCGCGCACTGGTATGGATACGAACCTCGCAACCTGCGTGACCACGGCTTTCATTACCCTCAACTGAAAACGGTCAAAGACAGTCATCAATTAGCGTTGTGGGTCGCAGCCTGGGGGCAAACACCCGCGGGACAAACTATTTTCAACGACCGCTTGCTGCAACACCAATATGTGACCTTTGTTTTCTTAACTGAACAGTCAGTTATGACATGCGGTGCCATTTTGTTCGAGCACAGTGACGTATTGGGTATTACAAATTTGTTTGGCAGCAAAGAAGAACAGCAGCGTCTGGTCAGAACGATTCAGGTCAGCTTTCCTGAAAAAACACTGGTTGGTTATGGTGATGACGCTGAGTTCACCCTGTTAAAACCTTTTGGCTTTCATGAACTGGGCAAACTCAGCGTACTCCTGTCTCAGCGTTAATCGCGCAGTTGCGTCACGCGATAACCGGCCTGTTTAAACTGGTTGAGTAAGCCGTGGTCGGCGGCCATGTGCAGTGCACCCACCGCAACGCATTGTACGCCGTCGTGAGTAGAACCCAACAGGGATTTCATCCACGCATTATTACGTTCAACTAACATGCGTTGTTCCACACGCTCATAACCTTCGAACGCGGCCTGTTCGTACATGGTTGCAACGTCACCACTGCGCCAATTTCCATACAAGTCCTGGACCAGTTGATCTACATCGTTCATATCGGCTGTTGAAAACTCGACAAACTCATCGCCATACTCATCCGACAATTCATCAAACATATTCAGTTGCCACAGCAGGGTTTCAAATGCGCGCACTGGTATATTCTGCTGCTGCGCGAAACGTTGCAGATACATGTCCAGCCCTTCACCGGTAAAGCCTCTCTGTTGAAAAATCATTAGTGTCAGTTGGTTCGCTGCAGCCCAAGGTTTTAGTCCTTGCAACAACGACAAAGGCACGCCGGCCTTATCCGCCAGAATCTGCAATTGTTGATAAGCATTCTCAGACAACTGATCCTGGAGTTTGTCGCCCACGGGCAATCGCATCATTTGTTGAAGTTCGTGCAATACGTTGGCGTCCTTCAGTTCATCACTGTCAGCTTCCAGCCAAAGTGCATCGCATTTTTGCAATGTCGAGGCATAGACGGGCGGTAGCGGATAAGAGTCCGGCTTCAGAACGTGGATCGTGCCAAACAGATAGAACTCCTGTTCGCCATCGACATGCCAAATGGACGCAGCATAGGAATGCACACCGAGAAAAAGTGAAAAAAGAGTTATGAGAGAACGCATAGGTTTTACCAGAAAAGTTTTGCCATACCTTAACACGGCACCGTTTAAAAATGTTTGCGGCAAGTCTGACTTTACTTTCCTGATAACAAAAACGGGCCCGCAGGCCCGATTAGGTGTGTGCTATGACATCAGGCTTCTGTTGTTTCTTTGTGCAGAAAACCAACGGTTAGCGCGGCACGTCCGACGGCCGACAACAGCGCCTGTAAATTTGCGGTTGTAGTGTCTTCATTAATGGACGAGGCGACAGATTCAACACCATCGACGGTGATACAAACACTCGCGATGGCGTCGGCGTCGGTACCCTGACGTAACGCGTGCTCATCAAACTGGGTGACTTTCATGGTCACACCGTAGTGCTGACTTAAGGCGTCTGCCAGCGCTTCCAGCGCGCCCTGACCTTTACCCTGTAACTCCAATGGCTCCGCTGCTTCGATGCGGAAAGTCGCCAGAGTTTGCGAATCCTGCGTGCTTAAATCGTATCCGCGTAAATTCCAACCATCTGGTATGGCGACAAAATGCTCATCAAAGATGGCTTTGATTTCTTTACCTCGCAGTTCAGAGCCGGTTTGTTCGGCAACTTTCTGTACCACTTTGGACACGTGTAGGTGCATCCACTTCGGTAATTCAATGCCGTAATCCCGTTCCAGAACATGAGCGACACCACCCTTCCCTGATTGCGAGTTGATGCGCACGACGGCTTCGTAGTCGCGCCCCAAATCAGCAGGGTTAATGGGCAGGTATGCCACTTCCCAATGTTCGAGCCCCTTCTTGTTATGGAACTCCAGCGACTTACGGATCGCATCCTGATGTGAACCGGAAAAAGCGGTGTAGACCAATTCACCCACCCAAGGGTGACGCGGGTGAACAGGTAAGTCAGTCACTTCGGTACAGATGTCGATCATCTCCTGAACATTACTGAAATCCAATTCAGGGTCGATACCCTGCGAATACAAGTTCATCGCCAGGGTAACCGTGTCCATATTGCCGGTTCGTTCACCGTTGCCAAGCAACGCGCCTTCAACGCGATCGGCACCGGCCATCAAACCTAATTCAGTTGCCGCCACACCACAGCCGCGATCGTTGTGGGTGTGCAATGACACAATGACATGTTCACGTTGATGCAAACCGCGGCACATGTACTCAATCTGGTCCGCGAAGACGTTCGGTGTGCTCATCTCAACCGTCGCAGGTAAATTAATGATCACCGGCTTGGTGTTTTGCGGATCCCACTCATCGATCACCTGATTACAAACATCTATGGCGTAATCCACTTCTGTGCCGGTAAAACTCTCCGGCGAATACTGGAATTGCCAATCTGTGTCAGGGTTCTGTGCCGCGTATTCCTTGACCCATTTCGCCCCCTGCACGGCAATCGCGGCGATTTCTTCTTTGTTCATGCCGAAGGTTTGTTCACGCTGCACAGTGGATGTGGAGTTATACACATGCACAATGGCACGCTTCACACCGCGCAAGGCTTCGTAGGTTTTCGCGATCAGATGTTCGCGCGCCTGCGTCAACACCTGAATAGTCACGTCATCGGGAATGAGGTTATCGTCGATCAATTTACGGGCAAAGTCGTACTCCGGCTGCGCCGCCGACGGAAAGCCGATTTCAATTTGCTTGAAACCAAGCTTCACCAAAAGGTTAAACAGGCGAACCTTTTGTTCAACGCTCATGGGTTTCACCAGCGCCTGGTTACCATCGCGCAGGTCCACAGAACACCAGATTGGCGCTTTGGTCAGTTGTTTGTCAGGCCAGGTGCGGTCTTTCAGTGACAGAGGCGCATACGACTTATATTTGCGGTAATCAAAAGAACCCGATTCAGCCATCTGCTGAGCAACGGATTTGTTGTCGTGTTGCGTTACGTTAGCCATATGCCACCCTGTGCATTATTCATTGGAAGTTGTAGAGACAAGTAAAGGCGCGCACGGATGGGGCCGTACGCACCTTTGTAAAACTGTTCATGCTTTTGGTGCCTGATTAAAGCACCGGTTCACTGGATCAGTGGGTTGACATGGTAGGGCGATGGTTGCCGATGAGCAAACCTTGCGAATCAGACTTTGGGTAGGAAGTCTGCAAACCACTCATTGCCTAAGCTTGGGAGAAAGTCTACGCAGAGCAGGGCGCAATGTCCTTGCGTTATTCATTTATTTTGACCATATTTAGCAAGAAATCACCAGTATATTTAAATTTTCAGCAAGTTATTGTCTTAAAGGCGGATTGGTATGGCAGAAAGTACAACGTTAGACCGGTTTGACCGGCAGATTCTCGAGTTAATCCAACAAGATGCGGGGTTATCGAATCAGGACATTGCTGAAAAGGTGGGTTTGTCGGCCTCGCCCTGTTCGCGCCGAATCAGAAGTCTCGAGGAGCGCGGCTTTATTGATCAGCGCATCACGCTGGTCAACCGCAAGGCGGTAAACCTGAACCTGATTGCCATAGTGGGCATCCGCATGGACAAACACACGCCCGAACGCTTTGCCCGTTTCGAGCAAGCGATCCGTGAAATCGACGAGGTGATTGAGTGCTTTTTGGTCACCGGTCAGGACTCAGACTACCAACTCAAGGTGGCCGTGCCGGACATGGACCATTACCACAATGTGCTGCTCAAGCACATCACGACTATTGAAGGTGTCGACGGCGTGCATTCGAGCTTTCTGCTGAGGGACATCATTAAGAGCAAGCCATTACCGTTGAAATACTTGTCGTAGAAAACACGCATAAAAAAGCCCCGCAATTTATGGGGGCTTATTGGCCGGTAACAGGCAATATTAACCCTCGCAATCAGCCTGTTTAACCATGACGGTGTCCATTAATACATCGTCCGAGCTGGTGTAGTTAAATACCAACGTCGCGCCACGTTCCAGCAGTGTTTTTGACGGGTTCATGTCACAGGAACTTTGAACGACCCCTTCGCGTAAAACATCCGCAAGGTTGTCGACAATGTCCTCGGCGGCGAGTCCAACTAACTTGTAGTTGTACGCCATAGATGTTCCTTGAGCCATGACACTGGAAAGCTCAGTATCGGCATCGACCATAGCCGGTAACTGAGCGTTATAAGCATCCGCTGTCGCCGCTAATGTTCCAATGAGTGCCTTGTTCGTTTCGCATAGGCCCTGAGCTAATGTCACTGAGTACTCTTCTGTAATCGCCAACTTACCGGTGTCGCTTTCTTGAATCACCATGTAATAACTGTCATCGGAAAAACAGTTCAAATTGGAATATCGAGTAGCGGTAATTTTAGCGCTGGTTTCATCCAGCAACGCCACTCGAACATTTGAATAGTCGCTGGCATCACCTGCCTGTTTCGCGCTGACTAACAGTTTAGGCAACATTGCCTTAAGGCTGGCAAGCGGTAACGCCATTGTTTGTTCCGTGCCATCGGCAGATCTTCGACTGGACAGCAACTGACCTTCGTCAGCGTACAAATCGACGACAGCGGCATCGAAGTTCGAGCTCAGCGTTTGGTAGCGATCGAAGAATTGCGTCGCCGATTCTGTGGTAATCGCCTGCGATAAGCTCGATAGAGCGACAAGAGAACTGGCTACGGCAATGTTAAGAGTTGTGTTTTTCAAACTGATTTCCTTTTGAATCCGTTCAATTGAGCATATTTGTTCAAGCGGCGATTAAACGGAATTCCTAGCTGCATACAAGTACTCCGTAGCGAAATCATAATGGGAATCCAAATACCAAGGAATTGCTCGAAATTTTCACCATAAAACGGTAGCAAATGGTGGGATAGGTACTCAATTGGCATTGAATACGATACGCACTTAGCAAGTCCGACTTCATTTCCGTACGAGTTAAAACTCTTTTTCAGCATGAATTTGCGTATCAAAGAAACACTGCGTCAACATAGACAAAATATCGTCAAAATTAATGTGTTGGTCACAGCTCAAACGCATCCAAGACATCGGTTAACGGATTTTTGACGCAAACTCTCGTTTTTTGATCAAAACTTCACCAGCCCAAACAGGCCACATTGACGTCGAGTTACCAGCCTTTAAGATCGCGGCTTTTAAATTGCGGTAAACTGAGACAACAACGAGCCATGCCTTTTACGCTGAACCTGACCCTAAAAGACCTGATGATCATCATTGGTTCTGCTCTTATGATCACGCTATTATTGCCCAAAATCTTGGTCCCGGTGTTAATTGCGTCTTCCGGAGTTCCGGCAAATTACGTCGAAGCGTCAGAGTCTCGCGCGGAAGGCGACCTGATTAACATCTGTTTTGAAGACATAGCGCGCAAGTCCAATCTATCGGTGGACAGCCTTCGCTTAGATAAACGTTCCACGGCTTACCGTGGCGATCGCTATAACGTCCATGGCTATGTCGAAAGAAACGATGGGGACTACGATTTCCAATGCTGGTTTGCGGCCAACGGTGAATTTGAATCATCCCAAGCCAACCGCTTCAGTTTGCAAGACGCGTCATCAAAGCCCTCAAGCCCTTTTTAAAGCAGGGAACTTCGTCGAGGGAAACTACCTGGACACGTTCAAATAGCCTCAGGCTTAGCAGATCAGAAACTGAACGAGGCGCGTGTGGCAGGAATGGTGCCTTCTTTGCAAAACACACAACAGTTCTCAGGTATGGATCTGCAAGACCCAGAGGACGGGGCTGCAATTCTCGATTTCATTGTTAAGCCCTTTGCCAAGATAAAGATATTACCGACCGAACTGCCTGGATACCCCCATATTTCCGTGCCCGCATAGATAGATGGCAATTATTCAGACGTACCCCAGATACATTTAAATGCCACTGACACTGCTTTTTTAAATTTTCCGGTATACTGCGCGGTCTCATTCACTTGGATTTGTGCAGTACACCATGAAGGAACAGATTAAAGCCCGCCTTTGGATTATGGCCCCGATAATCAGCGTGGGCATACTTTTCGATCAACTCACTAAAATCTGGGCCGTTAACGCTTTGCAGGGTGGTCCGCGCTACAGTTTTTTAGGCGACACCATCCGTATTGCATACGCTGAAAATATCGGAGCCTTTCTGGGGCTCGGTAATTCATTGCCCCCGCATTTACGCATGTTGATATTCACGGGGCTGGTCGGTTTATTTCTGTTAGGACTGTTCATCTACTTGCTGGTGGCAAAACAGATGGACAAGTTAAGCTTAGCGGCTCTGAGCCTGATTTTCTCAGGCGGATTCAGCAATTTTATTGATCGGGCCATGAACGATGGTGCCGTTGTCGACTTTATGAATATGGGCATTGGCGGATTGCGCACCGGCATTTTCAATGTCGCCGACGTCTATATCATGATTGGCGCCGGTCTGATCATCGCCGGCCAGTGGCTGGTCGAGCGCCACAAACCCTGACGATGACCCTACTCCGTCCCTTCATCGCGGCCCTCAGCGGCCTGTTTCTGATCGGCTGTGTGCAGAATGTGCGGCCGATCGGTCTGGATGACAACCAGGCGTTCTCACCAAGACATGTATATTTTGCCACCAATCGCAATGAAACCGACAAGACCAACTTGAACAAACGCTTTGGTCAAGACCGAGCCGACGTCAGCTTTGGTGTTAACACGGTTGCGATCCCCGCGGATTATCCCAAGGCACACTCCGCATCTTTTATTCACTGGAACTTACCGCTAAAACGCAATCCTGAAAAACATCTCGCTTTAGTGAATTCTGCTCCCTTATCAGAAGCGGCATTTTATGAGCGTATCAGTACAGAAACGCGACGATTTAATCCGCACGATGCACTAGTTTTTATTCACGGTTACAACGTCACCTTTGAACGGGCAACGCGCATCAGCGCCAAGATGGCCTATGATCTGAACCTGAGCGGTCCGGTGGTGATGTTCAGTTGGCCATCGGAAGAAAGCGCCACCAAGTACACCGTCGATGAAGTCAACCTGCAATGGAGTCAGCCAGACATTGATCGTTTCCTGGCGCAACTGTTCGCACAAACCGACATTGAACGGGTGTATCTGTTAGCCCACAGTTTGGGGAATCGGGCGTTAACCCGTTCGCTGATACATCTGCTCAGCCAACACCCGCAATACGCGGCTCGCATTGGGGCTGTCATTTTTGCCGCACCGGATATGGACAGTGAGATCTTCGCGCGGGATTTTCTGCCCAAGCTCACCCCTTACAAACTGCCGATGACACTCTACGTTTCCTCCCGTGACCTGGCACTTTCCGCCTCCAGTAGGTTGCACGGATATCCAAGGGCGGGTGAAGCAGGGGACAACATCATTGTTACCCCAGGCGTAGATACCGTTGATGCCAGCGATGCCGAAGCCGAACTGCTGGGTCATGAATATTTTTCGCAAGGCGCTCACACCATTGCAGACATCTACCAGTGGATTATTGAAGGCAAATCCGCCGATCAACGTGATAATTTGCTGGCAATTGAGCACGCAAATGGCCATTACTGGCAAATCGTACCCAGCGAATAAGCACCGGTTAAACCGCAAACACCCATCGTCAAATAGTAGGATGACCCTCTGGTAATTCTGGGGCTTCCCTTTCTGCCGTGCTAACCTACCTACTGATAGGTTGATCAGTAACAGGAGAGTAGCGCATGTCAAACAGCATAACGCAATTGAAAACCGACGTTCTGGTACTGGGCTCAGGTCCTGGCGGCTACTCTGCCGCCTTTCGAATAGCGGACTTAGGCAAAAAAGTTACCCTGGTCGAACGCTATGCCACTTTAGGTGGTGTGTGTCTTAACGTTGGCTGCATTCCGTCCAAAGCGCTGTTGCATGTCGCTCAGGTGATTAATGAGCCAAAAGAGTCAGGACATATTGGCGTTACCTTCGAAGAGCCCAACATCGACATTGAGGCTATCCGTGCCTTTAAGGATAAAACCGTGCAAAAGCTCGTCGGTGGTGTGGGCGGCATGGCCAAAACCCGTCATGTACAGGTCGTTCACGGTACCGGCAGCTTTGCGGATAGCCATACTCTCACCGTAAACGGCAGCGAAGGGCAGACGACTATTGTATTCGATCATTGCGTTATTGCAGCCGGTTCACAGCCGGTGACCTTGCCGTTTATTCCGCATGACGATTCCCGGATTTGGGACAGCACTCAGGCGCTGGAGCTACCCTTCATACCACAAAAAATGCTGGTCATCGGTGGTGGGATCATCGGTCTGGAAATGGCCACAGTCTATGAAGCGTTGGGCAGCCAGATCACCGTTGTCGAGTTCGCCGATCAGCTCGTACCGGCCGCCGATACTGACCTGGTGAAAGTTTATCAACGTTACAACAAAGACCGCTTTTGGATACACCTGAAAACCAAAGTTACGGCAGTGCATGCCGACGCTAAAAACCTGACCGTTACCCTGGAAGATGCCAAAGGTGAGAGCCGGACCGAGCAATTCGATGCGGTACTCGTCGCGGTGGGGCGTCGACCGAACGGCAAGCTTATCGGCGCGGAACAGGCAGGTGTTGTGGTGGATGACGCGGGGTTCATTCCGGTGGATGCGCAGTTGCGAACCAATGTTCCGCACATTTTTGCCATCGGCGACATTAACGGCAATCCGATGCTGGCCCATAAGGCGACTCACGAAGGACACGTGGCGGCGGAAGTTATTGTAGGCCACAACGTTGCCTTTGAGCCACGGGCCATTCCGTCGGTCGCGTACACCAATCCAGAAATCGCCTGGACCGGTCTGACCGAAAAGGAAGCCAAGCAACAATCGCTGAATGTCGAGGTGGCCACGTTTCCTTGGACGGCCAGTGGGCGTGCCATTGGCGCAGATCGCCAAGAAGGCAAGACCAAGCTCATATTCGATAAAGACAAGGGCAAGCTGTTAGGCGCCGGCATTGTTGGCATCAATGCCGGGGAATTGCTGGGTGAGCTCAGCCTGGCGCTGGAGTTCGACGCCGACATTGAAGACATTGCACTGACCATTCATGCGCACCCAACACTGCATGAAACTGTTGGCCTGGCGGCAGAAATGGGCGCAGGGACCATCACCGATTTGCCGAATCCAAAAGCCATAAAGCGCGGCTGATTTTCTTTCAATATGCAGTGGTAACGTTGCGAAAAGGGTTTCGGTAAACATGCCGATTAACCACTTTTCGCCACCACTGTCTGCGTTCATAATTCAGTAACAACACACACTTAGGAAGACTTCAGGTGAGCAGTACCCGAGACGCATTAATGGACCGTGCGGAGTTTTACATCCGCACCGGCGGCTACAGTTCTTTCAGCTTTCGTGATTTGGCGAAAGATCTGGCGATAAAAAGTGCGAGTGTTCACTACCATTTTCCGACAAAAACGGACCTCGGCACGGCCGTCATGCAGCGCTATAACGACCGTTTCAAAGCAGCGTTGCCCGACCCGTCGTTAACAACCTTAACGGCGCCCGAGCACGTGCGTCATTACATCATGATGTTCTACACCGAAATGATGCAGAATCAATCAATGTGTTTATGCGCGGTTTTAAGCGTGGAGCAGATGTTGTTGCAACCGGCGCTGACAGATTCGGTTGATGCATTTTATACGCTAAACCTCGATTGGCTGACCTCTGTCTTTCAGCTTTCACCGCAACCGGCGTTGCCGAAAGCGCAGGCAGTGCAGCGCGCGACGCAAGTGCTTGCGACACTGCAAGGGGCTTTGATTGGCGCGAGTGCACGCACAGAGGCTGACTACTTTATTATGGCGGCCAAGGCCCTGTACAAAGACCTGTTCGGTAAGGATTTGCGTTTTCCATCAACCCATTGATGCCCAAAAACCCGGACCGTTGATCTTTTACCGAAGCGAGGATTTCCGTCACCAACTTGACGCTTTGTTGTATTTTTGCAGCCTGAACACCGTTTTTGTGGAATTTTTTGTGAACTGGTCGATCTTTATAGGTAACCGTAGTCGTTGTACAGAAGGTTAACGATGAGTGATGCACTGCCCACCTATTCACGTTTAGAAGATCAGTTAAACGTTTCCTCGCACGCACTGGGCGGTGCACTCTCACTCGTCGGCACGGCGCTGATGCTGATTGTCGCCATTCATCATGACAACAACTGGGCCATTGTCAGTGCGGTTATCTACGGGGCGTCCCTGATCACGATGTTCGCTTCGTCGGCCATCTACCACGGCATTCAAAACCCCAAGATCCGCTCACTGATGCAACGTTTTGACCACATCGCCATCCTCTACCTGATTGCCGGAACGTTCACACCTTTCGCGCTGGTCAGTCTGCAAAATCTTTGGGGCTGGCTGGTTTTTGGTTTCGTTTGGTTCTGTGCCATTACGGGCACCATCGTGCATCTGACGCCATTGCGTCGTTACCATCTGATGATGGTGGTGTTAAACCTGATCATGGGATGGTCGGCTCTTTTGCTGATCGGCCCCTTGATGGCCGTCATTGAGCCGGCAGGTTTGGGTATGCTTATTGCCGGTGGCATCACCTACACTCTGGGTCTGGTGTTCTACCTGAACGACCGCCTCTGGCTCAACCATTTCATCTGGCACCTGTTCGTCCTGATCGGCGCTGGCCTGCACTTCTGCACCGTCTTGTTTTACGTGTTGTAAGAAACTCAGACGGGCCAAATAAGCCTTCATTTTGACTTGTACCGCCTGCAACTTCGATTACACTGAAATGTACCTCTAATGTATTTGACGCTTCGAATCACCCACCTGTAACCAGAAGGAACTCTGAGTGCTGACCGGACATTGCCATTGCGGCAACATAACACTGACTGCCAATAAGCATCCCAAAACAATTACCGAATGTAACTGCTCGATCTGTCATCGCTATGGTGCTCGCTGGGCTTATTATACCGTCGCCGACGTCAGCATCGAGTTACGCGACACACCAACCGTCACCTATCGTTGGGGCAACAAGATGATCGACTTTCATCATTGTCCACATTGCGGGTGCATGACACATTATTCCGGTGTTGAGGCGCAACCCAAGCCAGACGACCGCATCGCCATCAATACCCGCATGTGTGCCATTGATCAGATGGCCGACATAACTATCCGGCACTTTGATGGCGCTGACAGCTTTAAATATCTCGACTGATTCTTGAAGAAAAAAGGATACCTGATGACCTCATTGGTTTTTAATGGAGAAGCATTTTTACCGGGAAAGATCGTCTGTGTGGGTCGCAATTACGTCGACCACATCAAAGAACTCGGTAATGACATGCCTGACGACATGGTGGTGTTCTGCAAACCTAACACCGCTGTTTCCGACAGCCTGTTGGCTGAGCAGGATGAACCCCTGCATTACGAAGCCGAACTTTGTTTTCTGGTCAGCGACGATGATCTAACCGGTGTCGGAATCGGGCTGGATCTGACTAAACGCAACCTGCAAAACGAATTGAAGAAAAAGGGGTTACCCTGGGAGCGCGCCAAAGCATTTGATGGTGCGGCAACCTTCAGTTACTTCGTACCGGTGCCGGAAGACCTGTCGAAACTGACGTTCACGCTGCATATCGACAACGAGCTGATGCAACAAGGTGATCCCTCGCTGATGATCTACTCACCGGAAACCATCCTGCTTGAGTTATCACGGTTCATGACACTCAACGATGACGATATTATTATGACCGGCACGCCTAAGGGCGTAGGCACGGTAAAAGAGGGCAGTCAATTTGTCGGTCGTGTTTATTACGACCATGAATTGCTGATCGAACACACATGGATAGGACAATAACATGAACGTTAAACTGGTCATTGGTAACCAAAATTACTCCACTTGGTCTCTGCGACCCTGGCTGCTACTTAAAGCTTTCAATGTACATTTCGAAGAAGTGAAAGTTTCGCTAGCCGAAGAAGGCTTACGGGAACGACTGCTGGAACATTCACCAACCGCCAAAGTACCCGTGTTAATTGAGCGTGACTTGCATATCTGGGATTCGCTGGCGATCTGTGAGTACGTGAATGACGTACACCTCGAAGGCAAAGGCTGGCCACATACCGCGAAAGATCGAGCCAAGGCACGTGCCGTTACCTGTGAAATGCATTCGGGCTTTGTCGCCGTTCGCGGGGCGATGCCCATGAATATTCGAGCTAAGCGCAAAGTGAATATCACCCCAGCGGTCGCACAGGACATTGCACGGATTGAAGCAATCTGGGCAGATCACCACCGATCCGGATGGTTGTTTGAAAGTTTCAGCATTGCTGATTGTTTTTTTGCACCCGTGGCTTTCCGCTTCCAAACCTATGGCGTGGAATTAAACGAAGCCGCCAGCCAGTATCAGCACAAATTATTGGCCCATCCGGCCATGGCACTATGGGTTGAAGCAGCCCTTGCCGAAGATGGAATCCTGCCGGTCGATGAGGCCGGAGAGCCGGTTTAATTTTACCTCTGAAAGGGGCAAACTGTTTTACCCCTTTGTCTTACCTCGCCCGTCAATCATTTCCAGTATAGCCATATGCAATAAACTAAACCTATTTCTATCACGTATCTTCTTCAATTAATCTCATTTACACGCTATGTTAAGAACCTGACCTGAATTTAACGATAAAAAAAGCCGTCGGAGACTGATATGAAACGCATCATTGCTACCCTGACCCTGCTTTGTTCCGTAGCCTTTGCCGACGTATCTTTTATAGATGCCGAATCCATCGCACTACGAGGACAACCGAAATACGCGCCCGGATTTCTTCATTTTGATTACGTTAATCCCGACGCACCAAAGGGAGGCATGTTACGCAGCGAAGCCATTGGTACATTTGACTCGCTAAATCAATATGGTCAACGAGGTGATCGTGTCATTAACGCAGACGCACTGAATGACACTTTAATGACCGATTCGGACGATGAAATATCTGTCTATTATCCACTCATCGCAGAGCGTATCCGGTACGCAGATGACTACTCATCCATCACCTTCTTCATAAATCCTAAGGCTCGATTTTCAGATGGTAAAAAAATAACCGCAAACGATGTGAAATTTTCATTCGAAAAATTCTCAACTCAAGGTGTGCCACAGTTTGCAAAATACTACGCCTTTGTAAAATCCATTGAGGTGTCCTCGGAAAACACAGTCACCTTCAGCTTAGAGGGCGCTGACAGAGAACAAATGATGTCTCTTTGCAATTTGACGGTATTGCCGGAACACTTCTGGTCCAGCCGAGACTTGTCTGAGCCACTAAAGGAAGTCCCGATTGGCAGCGGCGGTTTTACCATCAGTGATTTCAAATTTGGGCAGTACGTCATTTATAAACGTTTACCCGATTACTGGGCCACGGATCTACCGGTAAACAAAGGGCAAAGTAACTTCGATGAATATCGTTTTGATTATTACCGAGATCAGACAGTCGCATTTGAAGCATTTAAGGCTGGGGATATCGATATTTGGCAGGAATCAATCGCCAAAAATTGGGCAACCGCCTATGACATACCTGCAATTCAGCAAGGAAGAATGATTCGTGAAGAGATAGAACATGACATTCCTCAAAACATGCAAAGCTTTATTTTTAATACCAAGCGAGCTGTGTTCTCTGACGTCAGAGTCAGACAGGCACTGAATTACGCATTGGACTTTGAATGGATGAATAAGAATCTGTTTTACGACCAATACTCTCGAACAGTCAGTTATTTTCAAGGCACCGACTATATGGCGCGCCAGCTACCAAGTGATGAGGAACTGGCCATTCTGGAGCCTATTCGTGACAAAATTCGCCCAGAAGTATTCACCCAGATTTATGAGCCGCCAAAAACCGACGCGAGTGGGAATATACGCAGCAATTTAAGAGCTGCGCTGGCCTTATTGAAAGAAGCAGGGTGGGAAGTTAAAAATCAGAAATTAACCAATGTCGACACTGGTGAATTATTCACTTTCGAACTTTTGACTTACAGTCCAACAACTGAACGAATAGCGATCCCGTTGCAGGAAAACTTGCAAAAAATGGGTATTGAAATGACTATTCGGCAGGTTGACACTTCCCAATTTGTGAATCGGTGGCATGACCATGATTTCGACATGGTCTCCATGCGCTATAGCGCAAATGCTTATCCGTCGAGCAACCTGCAGATTGTTTGGCGATCCGACTTTGTCGATTCTACTTATAACCAGGCTAATGTTACGGACGAGGCAGTTGACTATTTGATAGACGGTATCGTCGCCAACCAATCGGATGAAAATGCGCTTTTGCATTGGGGCAGAGCACTTGACCGTGTTTTGCTTTGGAACCATTACGTCATTCCACAATGGCATTTGAGCAAATTCCGTGTCGCTTACTATGACAAGTTTAGTCGACCCGCGCAGCGACCGAAATACGCACTGGGCACATCTACCTGGTGGCTTGACAAGGAAAAAGCCAACAAACTCAAACAGTAAGAGAGCATCCGAATGGGCAGCTATGTCATCCGACGTTTGCTTCTTATGATTCCAACCTTGTGGGCAATAATTACACTGAATTTTTTCATTGTGCAGATTGCTCCGGGTGGCCCCGTGGATCGAATTCTTGGACAAATGCAAGGCATCAATGGGGAGCTTCTAGACAGGGTTACCAACGCTAACCAAGAAGAAACCTCTGTGACATTTGACAATGCGGAACAGACTAGCTATCGGGGTGCTCAAGGACTCGACCCTGAAATCGTCGCTGCCATTGAGAAACGTTTTGGGTTTGATAAGCCAATAACTGAACGTTATTTCGACCTGCTTTGGAACTACATTACTTTTGACTTTGGAGACAGTTTGTTTAAATCAGGCACGGTCATTGAACTTATCGTCGACCGTATGCCGGTATCCGTTTCGCTGGGACTGTGGAGCACGTTGATCATATATTTGGTTTCTATCCCTCTGGGCATTCGAAAAGCGTTACGTCATGGCACCCATTTCGATGCTTGGACAACAACCATTCTAGTGGCTTTAAATGCCATCCCGGGTTTTCTATTTGCAGTATTACTTGTCATCTTATTTGCCGGAGGAAGCTATTTTGATTGGTTTCCTCTACGAGGCCTTGTGTCGATCAACTGGCAAGACCTTCCCTGGTGGCAAAAAATCCTCGACTACTTCTGGCATATGACGCTACCGATAGTGGCGACGGTCGTCGGAGGCTTTACCGTATTAGCCATGTTAACTAAAAATAGTTTTCTTGATGAAATCAGCAAACAGTATGTTGTGACAGCACGAGCCAAGGGTAACTCTGAAAACCGGGTTTTATATAAACATGTCTTTCGAAATGCCATGCTGATTATTATTGCGGGTTTCCCTGCAACATTCATCAGCATGTTCTTTACCGGTTCGGTGCTTATCGAAGTGATCTTTTCATTAGAAGGACTCGGATTGCTCGGTTTTGAAGCAACGACTCAGCGAGACTATCCGGTCATGTTTGCAACACTCTATATCTTCACATTACTCGGTTTACTACTTGGGTTGATAGGTGACTTAATGTACACCATTGTCGATCCCAGAATTGATTTTTCAGCGAGGTGAATCACTTGTCTCCCCTGAATCAACGTAGACTGAATCGCTTCAAGAAAGATCGGAGAGCTATCATTTCTTTCTGGCTATTTAGTTTACTTTTTATGGCCTCTCTTTTTTCGGAACTTATTGCGAACGACAAACCACTGTTGGTGAAATATGAATCGCATTTTTTCGTTCCGTTTTTAAAGGCTTATTCAGAAACTGAATTTGGCGGCGACTTTGAAACTGAGGCCGATTACAAAGATCCCTACGTCATAGATCTCATTGAAGCTAATGGATGGATAATTTGGCCGGTTATTCGCTTCGACTACTCAACCATAAATTATGACTTACCCACACCTGCGCCGTCGCCACCAGATCAGACAAACTGGCTGGGAACGGATGACAATGGTCGCGATGTAGTTGCAAGAATACTGTACGGTTTTCGTATCTCCTGCCTTTTTGGTTTCACGTTAACAATCATATCTGCTTTGATTGGTGTCATCGCGGGCGCGCTTCAGGGGTTTCACGGTGGAAAGCTAGATCTTCTTTTTCAGCGTTTCATTGAGGTGTGGGGCAGCATGCCTACGCTCTTTATTCTTATTATCCTCGCTAGCGTTGTTCAACCAAGTTTTTGGATGCTGATGGGGTTTTTATTGCTGTTCAGTTGGATGGGCTTTGTCGGTGTCGTGCGCGCTGAGTTTTTGAGAACCCGGAATTTCGAATACGTGCTCGCCGCCAAAGCTTTGGGGATGAGTAATAATCGCATTATGTTCAAGCATGTTCTACCCAATGCCATGGTGGCAACGCTTACCCTGATGCCTTTTGTGTTGAGCGGTTCAGTGACCACACTTACGTCATTGGACTTTCTCGGCTTCGGGCTTCCTCCAGGATCGCCCTCGTTGGGCGAACTTTTAGCACAGGGAAAAGCCAACATTCAAGCGCCCTGGCTAGGATTATCCGCCTTTTTTGTTATCGGACTATTAATGGCTTTGCTGGTGTTTATCGGCGAAGGTGTTCGCAATGCTTTCGACCCACGACATACGGATTGAAAAATAGCCAATGAATGAATTAGTCTCAATCGAGAATCTGAGTATCGCGCTGAAACAGGGCGATAGAACTCAAGATTTAGTCCAAGATATCAATCTAACCATAGGCTACGGTGAAACACTCGGACTAGTTGGCGAGAGTGGCTCTGGCAAGTCCATCACGGCGCTTTCCATTGTGCAATTGAATCCAAAACCACAAATGTTTCATCCAACTGGCAGAATCATGTTGGACGGCATTGATATCCTCCGACAAGATGAAAAGGACCTGCGACGACTAAGAGGCAGTACCGTCGGGTGCATTTTTCAAGAACCTATGACATCCCTAAATCCATTGCAAACGGTTGAGAAACAGTTAGCCGAAGTCCTGTTTTTACATAAAGGATTATCGGTTGAGCGATCTAGGTCCACCCTGATTACCTGGTTGGATCGGGTCGGAATTCGGGAACCTCAGCAAAAGCTTAAATCTTATCCACATCAGTTATCAGGCGGTGAACGTCAACGAGTTATGATTGCGATGGCTCTTTTAACAGAGCCGAAGTTACTCATTGCGGACGAGCCGACAACGGCACTGGATGTGACCGTTCAGGCACAAATACTTGACTTGTTACAAGATCTACAAAAGGAATTGGGCATGGCCATGTTGTTCATCAGCCATGACCTTGGCGTTGTTAAGAAACTGGCGAGCCGTATCGCCGTTATGCAGCAAGGTAAACTGGTTGAAACCGGCTTGGTTGATGATGTGTTCAATTCGCCTCAACACCCCTATACGCAGTCACTGATCAATGCTCAACCTCATGGTGAACCGGTAATAGTCGCTGACAGCACTACACTCCTACATGCCGACAGTGTTCACGTATGGTTTCCTGTTTACAAAGGAGTTTTCAAACGTACCGTCGGACATGTTAAGGCTGTTAACGATGTCAGCTTTGCGCTGAGGCGAGGCATGACACTCGGTATTGTAGGTGAGAGTGGATCCGGAAAGTCGACCCTCGCCAAGGCGCTGCTCGGTCTTGAAAAAGCCCAAGGCGACATTGATTTCGATAATCAACCACTTATAGGTCTCAGTCATAAGGCGTGGCAACCATTGCGCAGACGAATCCAGGTTGTTTTTCAGGACCCTTACGGCAGCCTTAGCCCCAGGATGTCTGTCTCTCAAATAATCATGGAAGGGCTGGAGGTTAACCGAATTGGTAACAAGGAAAGTCGAGAGCAGGCAGTAGAAGACATTATGCGCAAAGTTGGGCTTGATCCATCGCTAAGTCATCGATATCCGAATGAGTTTTCGGGTGGTCAACGCCAACGCATTGCCATTGCGAGAGCTATGATTCTAAACCCCGATGTTGTTATCCTCGATGAGCCAACTTCCTCTCTTGATCGCACAGTACAATTTCAAATCCTGTCACTGCTCAAGGAGCTGCAACAGCAACGCAGATTAACGTATATATTCATTTCTCATGATTTAAAGGTGGTGAAGTCCATTGCACATCATGTAATAGTCATGAAACAGGGCAGTATTGTTGAGCAAGGAGCCAACATATTTACTGACCCTCAAGATCCGTACACGAGATCGTTAGTTGAAACTGCTTTCGCTTACTGATCCAACCAGTTAGATTAGAAAAGATCTGACCCTCAAGCTTATTGAGGTTTGCATTTTAGAACAAAATTTCTGCAGGATATTATCGATGTCGCTAAGAACTAAAAAAATAATCGTCGGCTTTTTCGCTACGCTACTCACACTGGTATTCACCATCGCCGCACTCATTTACGCGATCACCTTTCACCCAAAACCCATTCAAGCGGCGGCGGTAACCTGCCCAGCCGATACACCAACACTGACCGCCGGGCAGTCCGTGAAAGTGCTTAATTACAATGTGCAGTACTTTGCCGGAAAGGATTACGTATTCTATTACGATGTCGCTGATGAGGCTGGGCCGGATACCCGACCGAGCCCCGAAGCGATCAGCAAAACCTTTGATGACATTGCCGCGCTGATTCGCCAAGAAAACCCTGATGTTCTGTTATTGCAAGAGGTGCACGAGGGTGCGAAAGCAACCGACTATGAAAACCAGACTGAGCGTTTGTTGTCACTGATTGGCGACCAATACCCCTGCTACAGTGAAGCGTTTTATTGGCAGGCGAAGTTTGTGCCGCACCCTTCCATTATGGGCAGTGTCGGCATGAAGTTAGTAACGCTCTCGAAATATAAACTGCAGTCGGCGCAACGATATCAATTGACCAAAATGGATTCCGACCCGGTGACCAAAGCCTTCAACCTGAAACGAGCCATTCTGACAACCGAAATGCCCGTCCAGGGTGGCGAACCGCTCATTGCCATGAACACGCATCTCGATGCCTTCTCGCAAGGTATGGATACCATGGATCGACAAGTCGCCGAAGTCGCGACCTTACTGGAAGCCACGCAACAACCCTGGTTTATTGGTGGTGATTTTAACCTGCTGCCACCAGACCAGTACACTGCTCTGCCGGATCATCAACAGATCTGGTACAACCCAGAAACCGAAATTGCGCCCCTGGTGCGTCAGTACCCGAGCATTCCTTCCATGGCGAATGTATCTGGCAGTGACCGCGAACGATGGTTCACGCATTACCCCAACGATCCATTAGTCAAAGGACCGGATCGCACAATAGATTACATTTTCTACGATTCACGGTTAACGTTAGAAGATTCGAGTGTGATACAAGACGAGGCCATCACGCTGTCTGATCACTTACCCGTCACGGCCGTTTTCACGCTGCCAGAGGCAAATTAAGTGAATACCCGCCACTTCCTTAAGGATTATCGTAAAGAGGAATTTGCGGCTAAAACGCAGCGGGGCGATCGCATCGTTCATGACATTTACAGCAAGGGAGACGGTCCGCCGGTGATTCTGATACAGGAATTGCCGGGCATCGGGGAGGCCACATTTCGTTTGGCCGACACACTGTGCGCGAATGGCTTCAAGGTTATTCTGCCGCACCTGTTTGGCCCCATTGGCAAACTCAGAACCGTCGGTAATATGGCGCGTGTTTTTTGTATGCGGCGTGAATTCCACCTGTTTGCGAAAAACCACTCCAGCCCGATTGTTGATTGGCTGAAAGCACTGTGTGCACGAGTCCGGGTTGAGGAGCAGGTGGAGGGTGTCGGCGTAATCGGCATGTGTTTAACCGGCAACTTTGCGATTTCCTTAATGGCGGACAACAACGTTTTGGCTGCGGTGGCGTCACAACCGTCGCTGCCGTTGACAAGTCAGTCCGCGCTGCACATGAGTCCCGAAGAAATCGATGCCGTGAAGGCGCGCATCGACACAATCGACTCCTCCCACGGGTCACCCCTGAAAGTATTTCGATTCTCCGGTGATTGGATGTGCAGCCAAACCAAACTGGACGCCATAGATGCCTGCTTTAACGAGCCAAACCGGCAGCGTGTTCACTGTGAATCCTTACCCGGCCATGGACATTCAGTGTTAACCGTAGACTTTGTCGATCAAGTCGGTCACCCCACTCACACCGCGTTGCAATCGGTTCTGGATTATTTCGGGCGCCAACTAACAGGAAAAAGTGCAGCCCCAAACAACACAAAACAATAGCTAGTTCATTTGAAAGTGTTGGTTTAAATATGCTGACGGCGAATTTTCTTACGAGGTTGGGTTGAGGTATGCTTCTCGATAAAGTTGGTACGTGATATTCAACATCGTTCAATCCACCGTTGCTAACTCCGACGCTCACCTATTGAATTAGGCGACAGAACGTACGTATTTGCGGCGAGATGAGCGCCAGCGAAATTGAGTCCTAGGCCCAACTGAGTGGAATGAAGGGGTTTTTGACCGTTGCAACATACGCTTGTTATTGGCAGTTTTGACCCCCACTTTCAATATATCTTTCTAATTCGGCCATCATTTCTAAGTTGTTTTCTTTTTGCCAAGAAAACTGTGGCTCTAAATAGTTAGGTATGTCTGTCTGCATAAATAGGTCATGTTGATTGTATTTCATAACCTCAATTAAGTAGTAACAAACACCTTTTTTGTTGTCCTCTATAAGTCCTTTTGCAATCCCAGTATTTCCATTGTTAAATGATAGTAGTAGTTCATAAGTCCCAGCCATACCAACAACATCTGTTATTACAAAGAATGTAACCGAACTACCGATAATTATCCCAATCACGAATCCAATTATTAATTTCATATCTCACGCAAATAACGTTTCTGTAACCGGCAAATTTGAGCGCCAGCGATAATAAGTCCGAGGCCCGCCGCGATAGCGGTGATTTTAGGGCTGTATTGCTACAGCACTTGTTACTTACTAGTGCACGTCAGCCACAAAGGTTTTATGAGAAGAAATAGCGTCTGCAATTTCTCTCGCGCTAGGATGACCGCTTAAATTACAGCGGACTTTAATATTTCGGGATGCACCTGGTGCGATTTGATTTTCGCTACCTTCACACTGATAAATAAAGTCACCTGCCTCGTTAAAGAGATCAGTCTTCACAAATACCCAAGTAGCTTTTTTTTCAGAGTGATTGGTTAATGTAGCCATAAATTCAGGACCAAAACTACTGAAAGTCATGCCCCTATCCTCAATTGAAAACTCAGAAGCCCAGTTTTTCATTTGTGGCATAACAACTATGTCTTCCTTGGTTGGCTCAATGATTTCTGCCGTATCTAAATTTCGTTCTAAAACTCGATTTGAGAGAAGCAGAACTAAGACTACGGCTAATGAGAACCCGATTCCAAAAACGAATCCCATCGCACCCTTTTTCAAATATTCCACATAGCATCCTTTTGTAGGTAACGCAGTGCTTTGCGACGAACGATAGTGAGTCCAAAGCCTACCGCGAAGCGGTTTTAGGCGGGGCAAATTAACTGTGCCTTGTTATTGCTGGCAACTCCGTAAACCATATTTCTGACTGCCCCAAAACATTGTTTATATTTAATCACCAAGAAATAAATTAACGGTGGGACTATTTTGAGAATAGTACGTTAAACAATTCTTCTGATTTTGACAAACCCTCGTCAGTAAGCCGAACCGACTTGCTTTTAGTGACAGGGTCGTCGATAAAACCTTTCTCATAGAGCCTATTCATCACCTCAAAGTCCATTCCCTTCCAGGCTCTACGCTCATCATGAAGGGTGAGGTATAAGAGAGCTAAAACTGCATCATCGAATTTTTCAGTATCTATTTCCATATATGAAAACTTCTCTTAAATGCAATAACGCCGTGCTAATTGGTTTGGGTAAGATGGCGGTATTTTTACGGCTTTTTGCGAAAATAGCGACAGCTTGCCCAAATCCAATTGAACACATTGTTATAGCTAATCATTCTGTCCAGGCCCAGGAACTCTCAGCACCTTAAGATTTGATATTTTGGGAAGTCCCATTTCATTTGCTACGACGTTGCCTTCCTCATCTCGCTCTATATCATATTCCCAAATCTTAGTTGAGTAGTATTTTTCATCGACGAAGCTACCGTTTAGGTAACCTAAAACAGGTTTGTCTGATTCGACCCATAAAAATTGTCCATATACAAACATCAGATCCTCTCTGCCTATTGCACTTCGTATATAAGGCTCGAATTGAGACTTTTCTTTGTAGCGGAAGAGAACAATAAAGTCACCGCCACCTTTACTGGAAAGAAACATCCTTTCAGTTTGGATGCTGTAATCTTCGACATAGTCCCAATACTTTTGAGATAAGGTAAGCTTAGCTACTTGCTCACCTTTATATTCAACAAATTCAACATCTTTTAGAATACCAATCCAATGTATTTCTTTGCCTAAAAAATCCGAGGGAGCTTTCAGTACATCGCTAGGCATTTTATCTTTAATTGCCACTTTAAAGTTTTCTTTCAAATAGTCAGGAGGACTATACATTCGACTCCCAGGAGCAACGCAACCGCTAATAGTTAAAATTATCAATATTGCCAGAAAATTTCTCACTGCTTCTCCTTTGCTATAACGTTTTTATTTTGGGGTGAGGTTCAGCGAGTCCTAAGCCTACCGCGAAGTGGTTTTAGGCGGGGCAAGTTAACAATGCCTTGTTATTGCTGGCAACTCCGTAAACCATATTTCTGACTGCCCCAAAAACATTGTTCATATTTAATAACCAAGAAATAAATTAACGGTGGGACTATTTTGAGAATAGTACGTTAAACAATTCTTCTGATTTTGACAAACCCTCGTTAGTAAGCCGAACCGACTTGCTTTTATTGACAGGGTCGTCAATAAAACCTTTCTCATAGAGCCTATTCATCACCTCAAAGTCCATTCCCTTCCAAGCTCTACGCTCATCATGCAGGGTAAGGTATAAAAGAGCTAAAACTGCATCATCGACTTTTTCAGTATCTATTTCCATATATGAAAACCTCTCTTAAATGCAATAACGTTTCCCGCATGGCGACCGACACAAGGAGGGAGTCCAAGGTCCGCCGCGTAAGCGGCCTTAAGCGGGCCTAATGTTGCCGGGGTTTGTTAAGTATTGATATACGCGTATTCCCGTAAAAACCACAGCGGTCATTACTAAATAAGGCAATACAATACAACCGACGTAGAAAACTACCAAAAAGATTGAAAGATCTGTAAGAATTTCAAGCCAATTGCTGATAAATGAGGCAATTAAAATTGGAATAACCATATAAACAGGTGAGATTACCAGAAGGTATCCATAGGTTATAAATGATGGGCTAATAAGTAGGGCTAATACTAGTGACGCCTTTAAGGACTCAATAACACTTTCTCTTTTGTGTTCCCCACTAAAAATAATCTTCGAAAATAGCCAGATACCCGGAAGCCAAGTCAAGATGTGTATTATGGTGTACAAGTTCATAAAGATACTTAACGCGCATGGTTTGGGGCGAGTGAACGCGAGTCCATAGCCCGCAGCGTCAGCGATATAGATCGGGCTATTCCCAACAACTTTTTGTTAGAGATAGGTCGACTCAAATACCTTCTTAAAACAAATTCGCTCACCGTCTTTATTACCGTAATTTTCAACAGCCGTTATATCGTAGTCATTTGCTAATAACATGTGCAGCATTGAGCGAAAACGATTCATGGATTTAACCGTAATGCTTGTAAACGAACGTTCCCGTACAATCTTCTCTTGCAGGGCGAGCATTCTTTTAGCTGACCCGAGTTTTCGCATTTCTGGAATTACACCACCAAGCCAGCTATAGAATTCATTATCGTTTAAAGGATAACCAATCTTAAACCCTATAAGTTGTCCTTTATTCTCGCTGACTAGGATTAAAGCACCATCCTGAATTTTTTCACGCATCTGTTCTATGGAAAGATACTGATCTAGTTCAGGGACTTTTTTAAAGACTTCGAAAGCTTCTTCTACTGTGCCCAATCTTTCCATAAATGGTCTCTAACGCCAAAATAACTGGCGAGATTGCGCGCCAGCGAAATTGAGTCCAGCGCGTACCGCGAAGCGGTGTTTACGCACGTAGTTCATTGCCTTGTTAATGGTATTCATTTATCGCGTTTGCTCTTTCTTACTTCTAGCCCATGAATATGGCCGTTTGCAATATCGGAAATGGAGCGTGAGTCGGCACTATCTTCTTCATATTCGCCGATCATATAAATGAAGAAGAAAAAACTACTAAACCCTCCACCTATAAGAAACGGCACTCCAAATACTGGATATACGAAGTGCTTTAGAATTAGGCTACCAACCCATACAGCTAAAACACTTACAATGAAACCTACTAACATTTTCCTTTTGTAACGTGACAGTTTCATATATTTACCATTAACAGTGTGATATACGGACCCAACTGCAAAAGACTGGTCCGTATATTACTATTTATGTCATTCATAAATGAAGCCCGCGTCTAAAGCCCATTTCCGTATTTTCTTAATACTCGGCTTAGGAAGAATAACGGCATTAAAACAAACAACCCCCATATAGGATAAAGAGGCTCAGGATCAAAAAAATTTGAATATAGTGTTAGAACAATGAACAAGCCTGTATAGAACATAAACAACCACCCTAAAACCTTAAGGGTAAAGTTTAAAACTTTATAATAGGTCTTCATATTCGAGTTACCTAAAAGACATAACGTTCTTGGTTTGGGGCGAGTTGAGCTCCAGCGAAAACGAGTCCAATGCCCGCCGCGCTAACGGTAAAAGTGGGTATGAACAACACCAGTTTGTTAGCTGGCACTTGCCACTGCTTCGGAACTAAATTTTAGTTTTAGTGAAGGAGCTTCTATTAACCAGGTACTAAATACACAGTTATGCGATTGAGCTACGTCAGCCATAAATTCAACCCAAGCTTTGTGCTGTTCATTAGATAGGTTCATGCCATATGGTCGAGTAGTACCTTTGATAAAATACATGTCCTTTTCGAAAGCCACTTTCATTTCGTAATTTTCAGATAGCTGATTCGATAGTGCTTCGGCACCTTCTTTAGATTTAGAAAAATGAACAAAGTCCAGTGCCAAAACCGTATCTTCAGTAACACCAGACTCCTGCATATTTCGAGTTAAGACATCAACCTCTTCAATACGCTGTGCTCTCTTTCGAGCATAATAGTCGTCCCAAACCTTCTCTGGATCATCCTGTGTCATAAATCATCCTTTCAGACAGCTAACGCTTGCAGTAGTTGCGCGGGATTTTTCGCGTCGACTGCCTGTAATTGTTATAAATCAGTCTCTACTAATTCTCGAATTCTTCCCTCTAAGGCTCGTAGCTCAGGATCATCTGCATTTGTTCTACGCTTATCGAGATAAGCGTTTAGAAGCCCCGCAGTTAACGCGTCTATTTTTTACCAAGATACGTATACCTTTCTTCTAACGGGCCTATTTCAAAGCTCATTGCATCAGCTGCGATCATGCTTTTTGCAGTACTTCGAATTGCATATAACTCAGAGAGTCTGCTTCCCACTTTGAGGTATTCATCAAACACTTAGTCTTATCCTTAAGTCAATTTATAACGCCAAAATTTGGGGCGAGCGGTAGCGAGTCCAAGACCCGCCGCGAAGCGGTTGGCGGGGCTGCCCAACATTGCCTTGTTACTTTTTGCTAGTGTAGACGAAATCGTATACATATGACTTGTCACCTTTACAACTAACCCACTTACCTTCAGGTGGTAGTTCACCTTGCTCATCCCACGGCATGAACCAAGGAATAGAAAAAACCTCGTCATGCTCGTTCACACAAACCCAGCCAAGTTTTGGTATGAACTTTATCCAGAGATCCATGTCGATTCGCTTCCAGACGTTCTCAGCTGAATCTGCAACCGGCTTGTACTTATAAATTACATCCGCTGGCAATCTTCTTCGAAACTCAAAATACAAGTCAGTCATTCAGTCGCATCCCTAATGAAAAGTAACGCATTTATTTTGGGGCGAGCGACGAAGGAGTGAGTCCCTTGGCCCGCCGCAAAGCGGTTTTTGGCGGGACAACTCGCAACAATTTCTTGTTAAGTGTATGCACGAACCACCCCCTCAATTTCAATAAAGACCTTTGAATCAATAACTTCTCTAAATACCTGACTTATTTGATTAACCCAGGACTTCATGTCTTGCCAGCTAAGATCAACTTCAATTCCAGTGGCACGATTTACTAATTTTGGCTGGTAGTGCTCCTCAACAGAACAACTGTCAATAGATAGCATTAACCAGTACTCACATGAATCAGCAGCCTGAAATGCTACAACGAGCGAACCACCATCTCTTAGCTTTTCAACATTTAGCACATGCAGTATTTTCATGATTACACTTAACAGTTTCTTCTTAGGCCACCGCCTATTTTTTCCTGAGCGCATATGTAATTAGCTGAAAGAACCACAGAATTGCTCTCTGCCAGTCATACTGCAGCCTTCAAACATCCTTGTCAATTTGGTTGTCATTACATATGAGCGCATGCCTAAGTATTTTAAATACTGCAGCGCTTGAAACGCCCTATTCATGGGGGTTAGTTGAATAAACGGGAAATGGATATTCCGTTAGTTCCCGAGTTTTGCGGCGCGTGCGTAGATATTCAGGAATTCTCCGGAATATGCGGCGCAAAAGCTTTTTGGTGCGAACCCTGGGGTGGTTGCAGTGGTGGTTATGCATTTGGAGCTATATTGCTGGCCTAAAGCCCGACTTACAAATTCATTGCCCCTTCGACTGCTTCGCGCTCTGTGCGAACGAAAGGGGCTTATGGTTTCGCGTCTCTGCGTTGCGAAGCCGGATTCAGCTTAGACATTTTAATTTGTCGGGCTAAAGCCCGACACACACAGTTATCGCCTCTCCGCGTTGCTCCGAAGGCTCCTACAGAAAAACTGTCATACTAAACCCAATCTTGCGAGCGAGGTGGTGTTCATTCGGTTGTAACTACTGTTGTTAGCGATATCCGCTTTGGTGATGAGAAAGAAGTCGTCCAGCCAAATTGAGTATTCCAGCAGGCGGTCTTTGATGCGCGTGGCTTCCAGCAAGTGTTTGTCTTTGATCGATAAGGTTCCTTTGGGGTTGTGGTGAATGAGGATGAGCCGTGTGGCGTTGGCTTGAATAATGTGGCTGATGAGTAAATTGGTGGTGAGTTCTTTCAGTGAAAATTTGCCGGTGAGGATGGGTCGACTTTCCAATAACACGCTGCGCGTGCTGAGCATGAGTGCGTGAATGGCTTCATGTTTTAGATGGATGAAGGTGTTGGCGATGTACAGCTCGGCACGGGCGATGCTATCCAGTATAACCGGGTTGGGTTTTTCCAGTTCGCGTTGATGGGCGTGGGTGAACAGCAGTTCGTCGTCGATGTTCGTGATTTTTTTGTACATGGTTGTCTCGCTTTTTAAATTCGTTTTCTGTTTAAAAATTTTCAAGCATCAGAAACCTTGCCTGCGGGCGCAGGCAAGATGTGCGGCTAAGCAATGTGTTCTGTGTTTTTTACTGCGTGAGTTCAGCGCCTGTTTTTACTTCGGTACTGCTTTAACAGTTGCTGATAACTCACGAATGTCACGGAACACGGCTTAAGCCGCATCGAATTTGGAAAAGCTCCGGTGTACAACGCCAGGGCGATGCGAAAACGCCACCAGTGCAGGGCACGTAAATACGCGGGGTTGGTTTCTATCTGTGGGTTTCGGTGCCGGTTGGCGATTGATTGTTTTATTGCGGTGTCACAAGGGTTATTCGCTTCAACGGGGTGTTGAAGGTCGCTTTTAGTTGCGCTTAGTTTTTCTTGTGAGTGGATATTTTCTTGGAACGAGCGGTGCTCTAGCTTAGAATCTTGCTTAGCCATAATTGATACCTAACTTATCGGTTGTGGTTAGCTGCCCTTGAGTGCGTCAACACTCTTGGGTAGCGCTTAGTTTTCGCTACTTTCTTTCCGTTATTTGCCTCCTGAATTTTCTGAAAAACCAACCTGTATAAAACACTGGGTGAGGAATGAACACAATTTATTTTTTGTGTGAGGTGAGGTTATTGTGATGGATGTCTAAAAAAATTTGGTTTGTTCAATGAGGAGGTGGGATTTTTTCAGTGTCTTGTTAAAAATTTTCAGCCTTGGTGACTCAAACCTTTTGCTGATTTTAGTTTTGTGGTGTTTGGTTCATTCGAGAAATGGTTTAGTTGGGTGGCTTTTTTTCGTCAAGGGCCACAACAGCTTGGCCCTTAACAATCCCAGCCGCCGCCACAAACGACTGTTCACTCTTCTCAATTCCGTCTTCGACAGGTCGTTCGCGACGGCCATCCGTGGCCGGCTCACTTGTTCAAGCATCCCTGCTTGAACAACCTGTGAGACGAGAATTGCTCCGCGCGGTCGTTTGAAAGGCGGTGAAACAACGGCATGAGTCACTCTCTCAACAGCCAGTTAAACCGTCAGTTCCTGTCGCTATATTTTGACCCACCTAAATGTATCCCATTGCCGACATCGGCGTAAATAACCGCTCCGTCGCACCTGCTTTGGCTGACTTAATTGGCACGTCGCAACGGGTTCAAGGGCATGGATGCACTTGGAAGCGCCGCGCGTGCAGGGACGCACGCTCAAGCGACCGTTCGAAGAAAGTGAAAATTAAAGAAGATCACCGAAGCGGGCGACAAAAGGGGGTTCAAGGGGATCGCCCCTTGGAAAGAAAAAACTGAACTGCATGCAAGTACAAATATAAATTATCTGCATCGAGTGCAAAAAAGATATCGCGACCGCCCTCGTGCCTCGGTTGGTCGCTCCTACAAAACGATTAAATCTCCATTTTCGATTTCGGCGTAAATAACCGCTCCGTCGCATCTGCTTTGGCTGACTTAATTGGCACGTCGCAACGGATACAAGGGCATGGATGCCCTTGTAAGCGCCGCGCGTGCAGGGACGCACGCTCAAGCGACCGTTCGAGGGAAGTGACAAGTAAGGAAGATCACCAAAGCGGGCGACAAAAAGGGGGTTCAAGGGGATCGCCCCTTGGAAAGAAAAAACTGAACTGTATGCCAGCACAAATATAAATTATCTGCATCGAGTGCAAAAAAATATCGCGACCGCCCGCGTGCCTCGGTTGTTCGCTTCTATATATGTAATCAATTTCCCTTTGCAGTACAAACGTAAAAAACCATTCCGTCACAAAGGATTTAAGGGCACGAATGCTCTTGGAAGCGACGCCAGAAAGGCCTAAACTGCACCAAACTTAACTTATTGGTCAGGTAATTATGTCTCATGTTTCCAGCTCGTTTCTCCAGCAATTAAATTGGGTGCAAAACCAGATGCCACGTACCCGGAATGCCCTTACCGCGTTCCGGGCGTTGCCGAAAACCCGGATTGCCATCTGCACTCACCTCGACATTAAAATGATTCCGGTTTTCGAAGGTTTGCTGAACGCAGGTTGTGAACTGTTCATAACCACATGCGATCCAAATACCGTACGCGACGAGGTGGTCGCCTATCTGGTGAGCAAGGGCGCTGAAGCGGACGCCTGGCATGGCATGTCGGAAGCGCAATGGCGCGCGTCGCTGCAAAAGGCCATCGCTTGGCAACCTTCCTTTATCTGTGAATTTGGCGGTGAACTCACCGCGCTCTACCACCAGCAACCGGGGCAGGGCTTAATTGCGGCGATGGAAGGTACGGGCTCGGGTGTCGCTAAATTAAAAAAACTGGATCTGCAAACACCTGTGTTGAACTGGGATGACCTGGATGCTAAAGAAGGCCTGCACAACCGTCACATGGTTGGCCTTACCGCCTGGCAAGCGTTTTGCCAGCGCACCCATCTGACTTTGCATGAAAAGCAGGTCACTCTGCTTGGCTATGGTTTGGTCGGGCAGGGCGTCGCTGCTGCCGCTCGCGCCTACGGGGGTTGCGTGACTGTCGTCGAACGCGATCCAGCACGCCGGCTAATGGCAGCCTACGATGGCTGGCGAGTAGCTGAACTGGAATCTGTGCTGAGCACAACCGATGTTTTGGTCAGCGCCACCGGCGCCGTCGGTGTTGTGGGTCGGCAAGAAATAGAACAGCTGAAAGACGGTGCCTTTGTGATGAATGTCGGGCACGGCAGCGGTGAAATCCGTACTCAGGAATTAGCCGACATCACACCGACCGAAGTGATGCCTTTTGTGTTTGATTACCCGGTGAATGATCGACACGTTTACCTGCTGGCAAACGGCGCTATGTTTAACTTAACAGCCGGCTTTGGTGACAGCCTTAATGCGTTTGATGTCACGTTGGCGATTATGGCGGGCGGACTTCACTGCCTGTTGACGGAGGCCGACAAACTGCCTGCAGGATTGCACCTGTTACCCGATAACGCCTGGAAACCCTGGCTGGCCTGAAACGGTGCCATTCACCCAACGTTCAGCCGGGGCAGGCATACTGCTGTGGAAGAATACTGAGGAAAAACATCATGTTACGTATTTTCAGTCTGTTTATCGTTGCGCTGCTCACCGCTTGTTCTATGCCACCAGCCGCCGTTTCCGCTGACAACAGTCGCACAAGCCTGGATTGGACCGGGACTTATCAGGGCCTGTTACCCTGTGCCGATTGTGAAGGCATTCAAACGGTTATTGAACTGATCAACAGTCATGACGGATCAAGCAATACCGGGCACTATCGGCTCACGCAACACCACCTGAAAGAGGGCAATACGGAAGTCAGCCATACGTCTGGTGTTTTTCAATGGCAACCCGATGGCTTGCGCATTTCACTGTTCGAGCCCGAGCAAGACACCGTGCAACTGAAAATTGAAGAAAATCAGTTACGCTGGCTGGACCAAAATGGCCAAGTGATTCAAGGTGATTTAACGGAAAACTATCGGTTACAGAAAGTCGCTGATAACACCCGGGTAGTGCTCCCAATTGCCGGAATTCACTGGCAGCTGACGGAATTAAATAGCGTTTCAACCGTCGATCAGAATCAATTGCCCACGTTGCTGATAAGCCCTGACGGGCGCGCTTCCGGTTTTGGCGGATGCAACCGTTACGCAGGCGACCTGAACATGACCAAGGCAGAACCCCTGTTTGGCCCACTGATGTCGACGCGCCGAGCCTGCATCGCCGCAACACTGGAACCTGAATTCTTCGCCACGCTGGCGAAAGCTGACCGGTTCGTTTTAACCCAAGCCAACGAGCTGCACGTGATAAACACGCAGGGGCAAATCGTTTTGCGCTTTGCCCCGGAGGCGTCCGCCGTCGACTGAACAACTCTTTCGGAAATAATAGACATGGGCACTTGCACTTAATATTAGAAAAAACTAATATTAGGCAAACTTCAATTCTCAGGTGACACTATGTTCGGTTTTTTAAAGAAGTTATTTGCGGACGACAGCGATGCGTTAGTTGCAGCATTAAAACAGGGCGGCACGGTTATTGATGTACGCTCACCCGGCGAATTCGCCAGTGGCTCAGTACCGGGAGCGATCAATATCCCGCACACCGATATCCGCAAAGCGAAGAAGAAACTCGCCAAAGCCAAACAGCCTCTCATTTTATGCTGCGCCTCTGGCATGCGATCTTCTGTAGCGTTGCAAGAGGTAAAGGCTTTGGGTTACGACAGTGCGATCAACGGTAAAACCTGGGGTAGGGTACTCAGCGTGAAGAAAGGGCTTTGATGCCCTTTTTAATCCAGAGAAGAAGATAAACGACTTAACCTAAACTAACACCGAGCAATTCTTCAACAACTTCATCATAGAAATATTCATCTGTGTCGATCAGGTTCCAAGGATACGGTAAAAACCGAGTTCCTCCTTTTCTAAGTGCTTGGCGAGCTCTCTTCTTTTCACCCATTAAGTAAAAACAAAACGCGAAACTATTCATCGCAATAATATGCCCAAAATCTGTCATTGGTCGACAAACGGTTTTTTCATAGTTCTTAATAATTTGCTGTTTAATGACGGGGTTTTGAAAATAGTTCTTCTGAGGAATTTTGTTCGCTTCAAACCCCAATAAAAACCAAGCTTCTGCATGGGCATCACATACCAAACTATGGATTGCAGACCCCAATGGAGCCTGCTTACTTGCATTCATGGCAAATTCTATCGCTTCACCTGGCTCACCACGCCATTTTTCAGACAATGCATAGACCATTCTTGAATGTACTTGGAAGTTATTAGGTTCACGCTTACCTGCAATTGCAAAAGCTTTCCACAAATGTTCGATTGATCTATTAGAAATCATTTCAACTTGAATCAGAAACGTGAATGGAACGACCGTTTTGCTGTTAAGTTTTATAGCGGTAATTAAACTGGTACCCGCTTGTTTCATACGCCTGAGAAGAATCTCGGCATTTTCTTCAGAAACGGATGAAGACCAACCAGTCCCTCTGGCGCGATAGCCTATTTCAATAAAGTTTGCAGCCAATACGGTGTGACTTATCCAAGAATTGGGTCTTTCGCTTGCCCAGCGGGAAAACAGTGTGGATGTTTTTTCCATACTGGCAATATGACCGATAACGTTTGCCTGGAGTTCGGTGGGTAGCTTGGAAATAAGTGACTCTGCTTTAGCCCACCTATTTGCTTTTAAATAGCGATAGCCATGATGTATTGCGTGTCTGGCTTTCGGCGACTGATAGCTTCGAACCAACGGTGCGCGGTCTAACGTAGACTTAGCAAAATAAACAGCTTTATCAAGCCAATATGGTAAGTACATCTAAAATCCCTTCTTACGTGCTTAACAAAGTAATTTGTCAGGCAATTTACAACGATTTCTGCAACCATTCACTGCGCTGCAATTGACTTAAAAACGTCCAGGCGACGAATCGGCTGACTTTCTGCCCCTGCGCCATGTCAATGATCCGCACATCGGTTGGCTTGCACTTCTTCAACATACGCTTCACGACGGAGAGGTGATCCTGCTTGGACACGAGACAGGTAAACCAGCAGACATTGTTTCGAAACACTTTGCTCTGTTCAATCATGTTGCCAATAAATGCCAGCTCGCCGCCTTCGCACCACAACTCCGATCGCTGCCCGCCAAAGTTCAGTGTCGACTCTTGTATTGCTTTGCCTTTGTTCAGGTTTCGGTTTTTACGTTGCGATCCGGCCGCAGCATCCGCAGCCGATTTATGGAAAGGTGGGTTGCACATCGTGAACGAGAAGCGGTCGTTTGGCTGTATCACGCCCTTAAATACAGAACTGGCATCGGTTTGCTCGACTAATTTAATTTTCGAAACCAGATTAGGGTTTTGAGTGATATTTGCCGCCGCGGCGCGATGGGATTCCGGATTAATTTCTGAGCCGGTAAACTGCCAGCCGTATGTTTGGCTGCCAATGATTGGGTACACCAGATTGGCACCGGTACCCACATCCAGCACACGTACCTTTTTACCGACCGGTACTTTGCCGTTGTTGTCGCTTGCCAAGAGATCTGCCGCGTAATGGATGTAATCAGCACGGCCCGGAATAGGCGGGCACAAAAATCCGTCCGGTATCGACCAGTGATGAACCCCGTAATGGTGAGCAAGTAAGGCTTTATTAAGAGCCAGTACCGCCTTCGCGTTACTGAAATCAATGGTGTCTTCGCCGCGCGGGTTCTTGGTGACAAAGGGTTTCAGCCCAGGCGTTGCCTGACACAGCAGGTCGATATTATAACGGTCTTGGTGCGGGTTGCGCGGGTGCAGCTTGGACATAACAGGGCAATAACCTTGAGCGGGAGCAAATTCGACGGTACAGGAAGCGATAGTAAGGTAATGCCTGCCCGCCCGCCACTTTGCAAATCGCCCAAAGGCTCAAATCACGCCGCTTGCCGCTAATTGTTACAACCCTTCGGCGGTGTTCAGCAGATCCATATGCCATTGAGCCTGAGCCAGCCCACCTTCATTGCGGTGCCAGGTAATCACCTGATCGCCATCGGCATCCGACCCATGAACGATGGCCGTCACCAGATCGTGTATTGCGTTTACCTTGGTTCGGGCTTCTGACAAGTCGTTCATGACGGCCACATTGTCTGTCAGCGCAATGGCCTGCTCAGCCCATAACGCGACGTTGCTGGCAGAGGTGCCGATGTGCAGGGCGTGGAGTTGGACGGCATCTGACGAACCGGGCGATTGTGCTGCCAGCATGATGTGTTTTTTCGCGCCTTTGGCGGCATCGACTACGCCAAAACCGAGTCCATTGCCGGAGCCTTCACCAGACAGCGCTTGGGCAACCTGACGCACATGGGCTTTTAACTCCGCGAGATCACTCGCTTGGGTTGCGGCCAGGCTGTGTTGCTCCGCAATGCTGGCTTCGGCGATGGCCGTGGTCAGGAAGCCTTGTTGATCCGGTGTGCTGGCCCATCGTTTATCCACGTGCTCCATATGGGCATGCGCCATATTCGGGGTGGGGTTGGTGGTTGTACCATAATCCGCGGCAAGCGCAGTTAATGACAGAGAAGCGAAAAGCAGTACGGTGAATGAGCGCATGGTTGAAACTCCAAAATTTGAGGGGGTTATACGGGTAACGAACCCAAGCCCCTCATTGGATGCAAAAAATTGAAAATTAAGCCACCGTCACCGCGCGCCAATTGCCCAACACCTGATGTTGCTTCTTCAATGCGCCCGGGCTGCTGCCATACTTTTTCTTAAACGCGCGAATAAAGCCGCTTTCAGATTCAAACCCGCTCATGGCTGCCACCTGTTTGATGGGGCGATTTTCTGAGACCAAAGTCAACGCATATTCCATACGGCATTGGTTGATCATCTGGTACGGGGTTAAGTCGGTTTTTTCATGAAAGATATTATGCAGTTGCGAAACACTGACAAAGGCGGCATCCGCGACCATGTCGACGGTCAGTGCCGGGTCTTTGAAATGATCGGAAATAAACTGAAAAGCTTTGTCGAAAGCCAACGCTGAGGAATGCGAAAGGCTCTGAAAATCGGCGCCCAACATGGGTTCACTGTGCACCTTGAGGGCACAGTACAGATATTCGGCAAATTCGGGGTCATTCACGTGTTCAGTCAATCGGCGCAGCGCATCTTCTGCAAACTGCCGGATACTGATCACACCGCTCCAGCGATTCATTCGCGAACGGCGCAAGCTGCGACGCGGGTTTATCTCCAACGCCAGAATAATGCACTCATAAGGATGGCTTTCACGCGTGCTGCAAATGGTCTGATCGCCGGGACGATGCCAGATGACATCGCCGGGTCCCACCCGGTATTCCTGATGGGGTGTTTTCAGAATCGCCTGGCCGTCGAGTACGAGTTCGATCTCTTCACGACCCGGATATATGATGCGCGGCAGGTAATGCCGGTCGTAGGTCTGAAATGACATGAGCGACAACAACGACGCCACGTACGGTGTGTTGGGCATGGTAGACAGTCTTTTGTTGTTTTTATAGTGCTGCCCATTCTATGTGCTTTGCCCTGTGTTGTGTGTATCAAAGTATTACATGGTTGCGGGCACAAAAAAGGCCGGTTAAAACCGGCCAAGACTAACGCCTGATGATTTACGGAAGAATGCGAATGTTATCGATCTGGAAGTGCACATCGTTGTGTGTTTCGTTCCAGTTTGGCAACACCTCGAGCACAGTGCCGACTTCGCTGAAGTCGATGTCCGCTGAGCTATAATCGGAAAATACAATTTCGTTGGTTACCCAGGTATCCAGCGTACTGTTCAACACAATATCGCCGGTCGACATATTGCCCGGGCTGACCATCTTGCCCCAGATTTCGGTCGCGCCTGCGTAATCCAACACTTTAATATCAAATTGCACCTTACTCATGGCACTCAGGTTGTGCGCGGTCTTAAACGGTATGGAGACGGTGGCTTTCGGACCGTCGGCCACGTCATGATTCCCGTAGAGAATATCCAGCGCCAGGTCGCCCGCGCCCTGATCAACATCGGTCACGGTGACATAATCAGGAATTCCACTCCAGTCGGTTGCGCTCTTGGCTGACCATACCGCCGGAGCATTGAACAGGTCGGTATCGGCGATGCCATCGATGTAAACATCGGTACTGGTGGTGATTTCCGGCGCTGGGTCTGGTTCAAAGCTCGAACAGTCTGGCGAGCTGCCGGCGGTAAATGGCATCCAGCGTACCTCTTCTATTTCCAGATCAAGCCCGGCATCGTCCGCCCAGATCAGGAAAGGGGTATTGATGTTGGTGACATCCAAACCGGAGAAGCACTGCAATGGAATAGAAACGTCATTCCACTGACTCAGCGTCATGCCACTCAATAGCGGCGCAATGTTTACTTCACCCAAACAAGGGTAAATGCAGTGCACGCTGAGATTAACCGCGGCGGACTGCGGAGCCGCATTGACTTTCACGCGGAATTGAATGGACGTTTCAGAATTCGCGTACGCCGCCAAATCTGTCCCAACAGAGTCGATTTCATTTTGCAGATAGATCTGCCCGTTACCGATCCACAACGCGCGTTTGGCACTGTACTGCACGGCGCCGTCTGTGGTGGTAACCACGATGTCGGTGTCGGTGGCATCGCCCGGTGTCGTATCGGTCGACGCCAGCGGATCAACACTCACCGCTGTTCCGTTCCAATTGCTTGGACCGCCAATGCGCATAACGTATTCACCCTGCGCGGTACCGGAGGTGAAGATATCCAGCGGCTCATTGGTGGTGCCGGCATCGGTGATGTCGGGCGCGCCGCAACCTCGGTCGGATTCGGTTTCATCCAGCAAACCGACGGTGACAGAATCCGATGTCGCCAGACCATACCCCAGCGCAAACAGAGGGGTTTGTCCATCGCCGGCATTCACCGGAACCTGGCAGTCTTCAGCAGGCCAGGAGTAAGACAATTTGCCGGTGAACGGTACGTCGCCAAACAAAACATCCGCTACGCCTTTGCCTTCCGAGCCTGGTAACCAGGCACTGACGAAAGCTTCGGACAAGTTCAGTTCTTTGTTCATCCATAATGGTCGCCCACCCACGTAAACGGTCAGAACCGGTGTGTTCGGATCGTTCGCATCCAGATCCGCCAACAGCTGGCTGGCAGCCGGGTTTTGCCCGTCAAACGCCATGGTTTCAAACTTACCGATATCGCCATTGCCTTCGGCGTAAGGCGTTTCACCAATGACCGCAATGATGAGGTCATAGCTACCGTCGGCCAGTGAACCGTCGGCGCTGAACGTAACACTGCCCGTTCCTTCGGCGACTTCGGCGCTAAAGCCATCCAACAGGGTGTCACCATTCGGGAAATCGGCATTGGTGTTACCGGTTCCCTGCCAAGACAAGGTCCAGCCACCGGTTTGATTTTGCATGCTGTCGGCAGACGCGCCCACCACCAGGATGTTGGCGTCTTTGGACAATGGCAACAGGCTGTCGTTGTCTTTCAACAGCACCAAAGATTTCTGAACGGCTTCGCGCGCCAAGGCACGCATTTCTGCGGTGGCCAGCTTGCTGTCATCACCCGCGTCCAAACGTAACGATGGTTTCGGTTTGCTGAACAAACCTGCGCGGTATTTCACCCGCAAGATCCGACGCACGGCATCGTCTATGCGTGTCATGGAAATTAAGCCCGCGTCGACATCCGCGATGGTATTGGTAATAAAACCTTTCCAATCCTGCGGCACCATCATCATATCGATACCGGCATTCACTGCCTGAGCACAATGATCGTTAGTACAACCGGTCACCTGACCCTGACCGTTCCAGTCGGAAATAATGAAGCCATCGAAGTTCATCTTTCCTTTCAGAACATCGGTGAGCAGGTAATCATCGCCGTGAATTTTTTCCCCGTTCCAGCTATTGAACGAGGCCATGACTGTTTGAACTCCAGCATTCAATGACGAGTAATAGCCCTGTCCGTGCAGGTTAATCATCTGCAACTCGGTGGACAGGTTGTCGCCCTGATCATCACCGCCATCGGTACCGCCATCACCAATGTAGTGTTTCGCTGTGGCAACGACGTTGTCTTCGGCAAAAGTACCCTGCAGCCCTTTCACCATGGCACCGCCATAATTGAAAATGATTTCCGGGTCTTCCGAGTAACCTTCGTAGGTTCGCCCCCAACGATCATCCTGTACCACGGCCAAGGTCGGCGCGAAGGTCCAGTCGATTCCCGTCACAGTCACCTGTTTGGCCGTCGCGGCGCCGATTCGCGTCATCAGATCAGCGTCGTTTGCAGCACCGAGGCCGATGTTATGCGGGAAGATAACAGCACCATAGACATTGCTGTGGCCGTGTACGGCATCCGTTCCCCAGATCAAAGGAATCGCTGCGTGTCCGTCGCTGGTGTCCATGGAGGCTTCCCAGTAGGCGTCGGCCAACGCCAACCAATCAGCAGCGGACGCCGTCTTGCTGCCGTTCGGCCAGGAGCCGCCGCCATTCAATACCGAACCCAGGTGATAGTCGATCACGTCCTGTGGTGTGGCTGAATTGATTTCTGGTTGCACCATTTGGCCAACCTTTTCAGCCAATGTCATGTTGGCGATTAACGCTGAGATCTGATCTTCAATGGTCTGATCCAAGGCAATGGCACTGGTAATGTCCGGCCAATCGGTATGGTCTGTGCGGAATGTGAATTCCGTTTCGTTATCGGGTTTATCGTCTTTCGGCTGATTGGTTTCGCAGCCGCTGACCGCTAGCGCAATGGCGACGGCCAGAAACAGTGGTTTCGTATTCATGTTGATCCGCTTTTTATTTTTGTAGGGAAACCGAACTGTATGGAAATGACTCTCAATCAAACATCGATGAAGAGTTTTGGCCCATGAATTTGGAGAAATGGTACATTTTTGAAACGCGGTCTGATGCGTCAGGTGGTCAATTGGCGATGCGAGATCCGTTGCAGTTTTTTCGGTAACTTAATGTCGAACCGGGTACCTTCTCCGGGCGTAGACGCCACGCTGATGTGGCCCTGCAGTTTTTTAGTGACGATGTTGAACACAATGTTCATGCCCAGACCCGTGCCGCCTTTGCCCCGCTTGGTGGTAAAGAAGGGGTCGAAGATCCGTTTGCGAGTGCTCTCTGTCATACCACGGCCATTGTCACTGATACTGACGGTAAAAAAGATCTGGTCATAGTCATCGATGCGAATGTTAATCCGTTTTTCAGCGGGCGCAGTCCAGGTCACACCCGGTTCACTGGCACCGTCACTGAACGCATGCAACAGGGCATTATTCACCAAATTGGTCAGCACCTGTGCGATCGCGCCTGGTATCGAACGAACCACCAAAGCATCACCGCCACTGATGGTGAACTGACAGCCGGCTCGTTTAATCCCGATGGCCAGAGTGACCATCACTTCATCGATGTATTGGCGGATATTTATTTCACGCGTATCTTCCACGACCTGGTCGGACGATATCTGTTTAAAGTGGTTCACCAACTCAATGGCGCGGTACAGACTCTGATTCGACACATGCACCGTTTGCAGTGTGTGTTGAAGATAATCATCCAGACTCGACTTCGTCATTTGGTTCGATTCAAAAGCGCGTTTAATTCCTTTGGTCTCAGTCTCTACCGAACTGAACGAAGTCAGCGCGATACCCAATGGTGTATTCAATTCGTGGGCAATGCCTGCCACCAGGGAACCCAAACCGGCGAGTTTTTCTGACTCAACTAATTTTTCCTGAGTCTCTTTGAGATTCTCCACGGTTTGCAAAATCTGTTTGCGCTGATGACTGGCGCGATACAGCAAATACACCGACATCTGCAGTAAGAACGTCACCATAAAAAACCGAAAGGTACTGGCTACTTTCAACGAAGTGGTGCGAGCCAGGTGAAAGGCATCGGTGTAATAAATTTCGATATGGCCGATGGTCATGGCGCCCTGCACCATGCCGGAACGAATTTTTTGCGTATAACGCGGAGTGATTTCCGAAACGTGGGTCACCGGCACAATCAGGCCGTCCTCGGTTTTCTGGCGACCCATCAACACATGCCCAAAATTACCCAACACGGTAATGGCCACGATAAAATCCACGTTCAATTCAGAGTCGAGAATGTCGGCGGCCAGCTGTTCCGGGAACTGACGGTCCGTACTGCGCTGATACACTTCCCAAGCTGTGGGCGCCACACTTTTGGTCAACCGCTGGGCAGCTTCGTCGGCACGCTCCAGCAGATTTTGCTGCATCTGTTTATTAATGCCATTCAATTCTTGAAGATAGAAATACCCCACGAGAACAAACACCAAGAAAGACAGTACGGCGAAAAATCGATCGGATGTCGGGTCTATGCGGTGCTTAATCATAGGGTCCAAACAATTGATAATAATCGTTGTAGCGCTGCTTGAAGGCGTGTTTTGACTCAATCAACCGTCGCGAGTATTCATCACGATCGGCATAAATGCGATAAATATTGTCACTGGTTGATTTCCAGACTGCCAGGTCTTCGTTTGACCAACGCACAATGGAGGTATTGGCGGCGCGGAATTTCTCCAGTGCCTCAATGTCCTTCGATTTACCCAGCGCTGTTGTGGTCAACGTAAATGAGCGGATCGCCGTCATTAAAATCGCCTGCAAATCGGGGGGCAGCTCGTTGTAAGCCGTTTCGTTTATTAAGAAGTCAGCCAGTACCGATGGCTGCCAAACAGCCGGAATAATCGCGTGAGTCGCCAACTCGCTCAAGCCCAAATCCCAGGCACCGGCGGTCGTTGTCCATTCCACCGCATCCAGGTCGCCACTGGTTAGTGCTGGTTTGATTTCTTCCGGAACCAGCGGAATCGCTGCGGCACCACTGGCGGACGCGAGAACTTCGCTGGGCAGCCCGGGCCCCATGCGAACGCGTTTCCCTGCAAGATCTTTCAAGCCCAGTATCGGTGTGCTCGACAGCAGACCAAATTCCATGCCAGGCCACCAGGCAGGTCTCCAGAGTATGCCGTCACGTCCGGACAATTCGTTCGCCAGTTCTGTACCACCACCGTTTAAGAAGAACATCAGTGAGGCATCGATATTCATGAACTCATAAGGACCTGCGTTCATCACTGCCCACGCAGGGTGATACCCTGACCACCAATTTGGCCAGCCATTGCCCATTTCAACACGGCGATCTTTCACGGCGCTGTAAATATCCGCACCTCCGGTGATCTGGCCCGCATAATGCGGTGTGATATCCAGCCGACCCTGACTCATGAGACGAATGTTATCCGTCATTTTGACCAGCTCTTGATAATCAAAACTGGTTTCCGTGGCGTGGGACTGCAGAGCCCAGTGAAAGGTTTCTTCACGCGAACAAGCGACCAAGCTCAGACAACCAATAACGATCAGGAAACGGGAAAGATATGGATGCATGACGACGGCCTCGGAGTTCTGAAATGCACCGGCTGCAAGCGAGCCGTGTAGCCTTCAGTAAAGCACCGAAGCCCGAATAGTCAACCAGGTTCAGCGGCCGGAATGACTAGCCTATCCGTTACGATCCAGGACACCGTAGTCGAGATCGATTGTCCTTAGATTTTCCTTCTTACACACGGTATAAACTTCCTCGCGCTGAGCCATTTGGCGCAGGTAACGAGCCAAATTCGCGAACGACAGCGGTGGTTGCTGGAACTCATCGGCCCAAACGGCCAACATGAACAGGTAATAGTCGCAGGCGCTGATGGCGTGCCCCAGCAAATATTCTTTACGCTCAAGCTCCTGATCCAGTAACCGAAACATGTCGGTTACCCTGAGTTCCTGAGCCCTTTTAATACACTCAGCATCCGCCAGTTCGGTAGTGTGCCGCTCCGGGTAAAAATACACCATCAATTCCGCCTGCAGCGTGTTGGTCAGATACATCAGCCATTGCAGGAATAAAGGCCGGGTGCTGTCACCCACGTTTGGTATCAAATTGTATTGAGGATGAGAATCGGCCAGATAAATGCAGATCGCCGCGCTTTCAAAGATGGGCTGGCCATTGTCAACCAATGTCGGGATACGTCCCGTCGGATTTAACGCCAGGTATTCCGCTGATTTTTGCGCATTGTGCTCACGGTCAACCAATATCAATTCGTAGTCGATCTGCATCGCTTCCAGAATAAAATGCGGTGCCATGCTGGCATTTAACGGATAGTAATATAACTGATACAAAATATGCTCCTTGGACTTTTGTTTCTTCCGTGGTTGTTTTTGGCTATACGGAAGGCCTTGCATTCACCGCGCCAAATTCCCAAACCGTTTTCACTTTGTCATAACGGTCTATTTGTTTTTCGGTAAGTTTGACTAATGTCCAGCCGTCGCTAAACAATTTGACAATATCGTCTCGCGTAAAGAAACGTTTGAGCTGTTCCTTAACCAGAAACAGCCGGGTTTCGATTTCAGGGTAACCTACCGCGCCGTAGTGAATGTCCTGTATGGAGTTCACCCGGCAAATCAATAGTCCTTCACTTTTTAAGACGCGTTGAATCTCATTAACAATATTAACCGTCAAGCGCCACTCAAAATAATGCAGGGTCAAACTGGCCACAACTACGTCGAATTTGTCGTTCTCAAATGGCAAAGGCTCGCGATGATCCAGGTGAGTCACAGACGCATGGCGGGGGTTCAGGTCACCGGCGATCAGCTGATCGGTCAAGCAGGCAAGCGATTGTGTATCGATGCCACTGCCAGCGCCCAATTCCAGAACGGAACGGTCAGTGATGTCATTCGCCCATGAGTCCAGCCAGTGATCATCTTTTTTCATTAGGTCGCCTTTTTTCAAACGAGGATGAGTTTAAAAGTCTGTTCTCGCGGTTAACAGTACTTAGTAGTCCATGCGTTAAATGGGGTAAGTAAAGCGCATAGCAATCGCGCCGAAGGCAAGGCGAAAAAGTGAAGGCATAGTGGTGCTCTGTCAAACTTTTCCAACGCAGCATTCGGTAGGAGGGCGAAGCGATGTGCAACCCTAATTTCCGCATGGACCACTAACCAAGCAGATAAGTAATAATGGCTCGTTGAACGGGTAACAACAATTGCTTCTGCGCGTAACCTACAAAACCCTGATACTCACTCAACGGTTGCGCCAGTTCGTTGCCGACCGTCACCGGTGGCGTTGGCAATAACAGCGGGTCGCCAAGCTCGGCAAGGGTGTTCTTTGTAAGCGTGTAACGGTCATCGGTAAATCCCGATGGCCAAGCATCGGTAATAAGCACGTCATAATGCCCCGACAATTGCGATACAAAGCGAACTGGCGCTTCGTTGGTTTGGAACGGTTCTGGGCAATAATGCGTGACGTTTAACCCCATCACCCGTGCCAAAGCATGCCACGACTTAAACACGTTGGTCATCGGCCCCCACAATAAAATGCGAACATCGGGCAGTGACGTAAAGCGGGTGGACAGATAGTACGCATCGGTCAACACCTCGCAGGGATGCGCTTCACTGGACATGGCATTGATCAGCGGCCGTTTTGTGGCGGCCGCGAATTCCACCAAACGTGAATGATTGCGTTCACGGATGACATACACATCGTAAAACCCATCCATGTAACCGGCCAGGTCGGCCACCGATTCATCGGTCTTCAAAAAATTAGGTAATTCGATGTAAGTCAAACCCAGTGACTGGAACGCTTGCAGGAAAGTCGTTCGGGTACGGATGCCGTTCCCTTCAAAAGACCAAGCAACGTTGCCGGTCAACGCCGGTACGGTCGTTACCGTGACATGTCGCCATATTTGCTCAATGTCGTGTGCTTGCAGCTGGTCTATGTCCAACAGTTTAATCATGGTTTACGTCACCTTGTAAGACATTTTGCATGAAGGCAGAAGTATCGGCTTGCTTTCTCCATCACTGAAACAGAGACAGAAACAATAAACCACCTTTGTTCGGAGTGATCGGTAAGTATTACTCAACAATCGGATTCAACGTACACGGCGGGTTATAAAACCTTCACCTCACTGTGTGCAGGTGTTGCCCACTCATGACATAAATCAGCGATATACGCTGCAACGTCGGCTTCATCCAGATTGGTCGGCACCACAATATCATGTGCTTTGCGTTTTTTCCCATCATTGCCGAGGTAATAAACACACCATTCATTATGTTGCCTGAGAACTTCGATCCGCCGACCGAATACATCAAGTTTCATTAAGGTCACCTCCAAAAGAGCCCTCGCCAGAAGCTTGTTCTTAAATCCTAAGTCAAATGGTCTTTCCAGAGCCGACCCTAAAGATTTTCCAATTTTATTTTCACCAACTCGGCCAAGGCTACGTACCGATCCGCACCATTTTTTGGTGGTTTGTTGGGTCTGGCAAACACGTCAGGGTCTCTAAGGCTTTCATTTTCCCAGAATTGATCGCCGGTTGCGTCTATCCGGGTTCCGTCTGGCAGTTCATTCGAATAATGAAAACCCACTTGCTCGTCTTCGACAAAGACCTTCCAGAGAACCAGGTTGCCACCGAAATAATCATTCACAATCAACGATGATATGCCGCATTGCCCCCGGCTGGGGTTGGAAGGTGTCCAGTTTTCAGGTTCTTCTGAACTGGCCAGCGACCAAGATTCCCGCAATGCCTGCAACACTTGGGGAAGGCTCGGTGGTTGATTATATAACGTCACGTTTCTATTACCTCATGCTCTAACGAATTAACCGGCCAGGGTTTTTGTTTACTTTTTAGGTTTACTTGACTAGTCACCGTTACAAATGAACGATGAGACACGAATATTTCCATCCACAAAAACAAAATGTGCTCGCGCTTCAATACCGATGACGTCCGAGTCACCAGCCAGAGGCGGCGCAACACACGAGTTTCTTTCAGAGTTTAAGCGACAGCCTAATTGAAGTACATTGAGCATTTTCCGAAAACACGCTCCATCCTCTTCATACTTCTGCAGAAACGCACTGTATCCTACTTCGCCCGGACCGAAACCCAGTAACGTATTTTCGGCAAGAAAAGGTTCCAAATCTTCGAACTGTCGTGCTTCGAAAGAATACAAAAATCCCCTGTATGCCCAATCAAACTCATTTGCAAAAATACATGGACTAAAAAGCAAGGTTATGCAAACTAATATAATCCTCATACTCCCATCCTTAATAGCCATTTTAAAAATACAGTCAATCAAGTATTGCGTCACTTATTATTGCCCTGCAAAATTTAAACAACATTGGTAAGGCACTGCAAAGGTCAGTATAACTGGCTGTACTGCTGCCGCCATTCTGGTTGTTGACCCAGTTGCGCCCAATAAGTTTCTATCTTTCGTATTAACCCAACTTCTACAGCCATAATAGACGTTGCATAAAACTGCTCTTCCGCATCTGGGCTGGTCACCAGCATAATACTGAGATATTCAATATTCGAAAGCGGCATCAACTTGTGTTTCTTGAAATTCCAGCGGCCTGGAAACGCGACATTCATCGCGATAAATGACTCAGCGTTTGTAAACATCTCACGGCTTGTTGGCCAAATGAATTGTAGATCGTCTGCCAAAAATTTGCTCGCGCTGAAAAAGTCAGCCTTATCAAAACAAGCCCAGAATAAATCTATTATTTTTTCATGCACTATGATATTTCCTTATATTGATCACGCCTTCGACTTTTATCAGCAAGCAATAAAAAGATTAACTCAGCAACAGGGGTGTTAACACTTAATATTCATCGAACCCTTCTATGGGAGGCGAGCGCGTTTATAATCTCTAGTAGAATTGACACCGTTCCACATAAGGTTCAAAAGACAACTCTTTTTACTAAGGCTAAAAACAGACATTAATAAAGGCTTTGTAAACAGTAAAACTAATGGACTAGAAACTCCGTCCTTGTCGAGCATTATGATATGGGTGTAGATAATCCTTTTAGTCTAAAAGTTGTTGAATTCTTCTGATGGCAGTAATGGCCTTGAGTACTGAGTTGCGATGCTTTGCCCTAATATACGTCAGGTAACTCTTACCAAAATTCAAGGTGAAATCCCTGCAGGAAACAGCTTGCTCAAATTAGTGTGTGCGGGGATACTACAAGTATTCGAGCACCGAGCGCATCTCGTGAATAATTAACGCCCAATGTCTCATTTGGCAATACAGTATTAGGGTTGACTGGATGATCAAATGATCTTAATAAACACACTATATAAAATAACTCGTAGTTGTCTATTGGCACCACGAGGAATTCACCCAATACAAATTTTTCCCATAGTATTAGCGCCCTATGGATCATCCTAGTAAGTTGAGAATTTTTAATGAGGCTAAGGCATAGACTAAAGAAAACCATTTTGGTATTGCCATTGTCGATATCTATTGGTGGTTTTTTCTTCTTACTTCAAACTTTTTCGCCTTCTAGCTCTTTGGAGTATTGGATTTGGCGAAATAACGATATGCGATTTGTACCTAATGAAAGCAGATTGTATGTCTATCAAGGTAATATATCTAAAGACTGGTTTTATGAACCCTTAGGTATAAAACCTATTGGAATTTCTCAAAAGAATATTGCTGTAGTTCTTCGCCTATATACCTTGGTTGATGTCCAACAACTCACTGAACTTTTTGAATCTCTAGTCAATGATTGGGCTAGATTTGGCATTACTGTAAATGAGCTTCAGATCGACTATGACAGTGCGAGCAACAAGCTTTCAGAATATGCAATCTGGTTGGGCACGTTAAACCCTTTAATAAATGTTGAACTAAGTGTTACGGGTCTATCGACATACTTGTGGGACAACCAGGCGGGATTGCGTGAGATTGGTCAGAATGTTAGTTATATAGCAATGCAGCTTTATCAAGGACGAATACCACATGATAATTATGAGGAAGTTATAGACAAAATGAATAATTTAGGTTTACGACATAAGATAGGAATTACATCCGACAAGGGTTTTAACAATGTTTCACGTTTATGCAAAAGACATTGTATAGCAACTATCGTTTTTATGAATTTTAAGGACTAATCAGTGAGATTTCGAACTTTTATTTCAATTGCCTATATTGGATTCAGCTCTACATTTGCATTCTCAGGTGGTTCTGACGAACCATATACCCGAGAAAATTCATTCGAAGATTTTAACAATCCGAATTTGGCAATTCAGGCAGAGGTAAATTCTGCCTTAATCAAGGACCTCATTTCAGAATCTGATTGGTACATATCAAACTACTGGGGATCTAGCCTTGATCTAGGTGGCAAAAATTTCAGTACGTATGTGAACGACTATTTAACCGAAAATGGACGTTCTGGTTCAATAGTAAAGAGCACTTTTTTAGACGACGGAGGCTGGTCACGATGCAAAGGTAGTGAAGCTCAATCAGGTGTAATTAACCTTTTGGACATTATTGTGCCGGACAAGAATTTAAGTGATGCCGAAGTAAAAGGTATTTTATTAGCACGTTATGAGGTTGCCAAGGAATGTGCAAGTAGCCGACCAAATCTCAGATTAAGTAAGATTTCTCACCTTCCAGATGACTGGGAATTGTACCTAAATGCAACTTATGCGTGGTACAAGCAGGACATTCATTCTACGATTTTATTTTTGGAAGATTTGCTAGAGAAAACCGAACCACAAAGTTCAATCCATCAGCTATCCGAGTACATGATTGGACGAAGCTATTTGATTAAGGCCCAGGAAAATTGGATTTCTTGGGAAGGAAAAGAAGGTTTAGATGTTGAGGAATTAGAGAAGGCGAGATATTTCTTTGAAACGCATTTTAACGAACAGCGCATCTATGCAGACTCTGCGTATGGACTATTGGGTCGTATAGACTATTTACTTGATGACGAATCGGCCTACATTCAAAACTTATCGAATCGAGTGGCCTTAGCATTAGATAATAGGGATACAAAGTGGTTCTCACAAATTGTACGTGAGATTTTTCTAACCGACAAAGAACCATTGTTCGAAAAACTTTTGTCAGAGTATGTTATAGAAAACCCACAGACACTTACTGACGGTCCGTTTGCTAACTTTCTGTCTTTCATACATGCTCATATTCTTTATCAATCAGGTAGTAGACCAGAGGCTATCCCTATTTTTGCGACCTTAAACTATTCTGCAGGCTTCAACTACATTATGGAGTATGCAAAAACAACTAATGACTTCCAACTGGAAAGGAAAGCGATAGATCAATACTTAGATGGCAATACTAAAGACCTATATTTGGCTGAGCTAGATTATCGTAGTAAGGGTGTATCTGCCTTCTTGCAGTCTCGAAATAGTGAACTTGTAAGCAACGTTGCAATGGCCTATTGCAAACCTAGCAGTTTAGCCAAAGACATCAATAGCAATTTGGATGCCCCACACATTTTCGAGGCCCAGAAGATACTATATCGTAGCCTCATTCAAAGAAAGGATTTTGAGACACTCTACCAATTATTTAACTCTCCAGGTTATACACTAGGAGAGTTTGAACTTGTCCGAACAGCTATTAAACAGGCCGCCAACAACGTGGCACTAGGGAAAGCATACATGAATATTGGTTATTTTATGGAGGCCAAACAAAGCTATCTGGAGTATTCCGGTGTAGTTAGTTACTTAGAAAATAAATATTCGGACGTTTTTTGTAAAGGAGGACTTCTTGACAATTACAGGGGGCCACAGTTTTTTTATCATTTGTCTATCGGGAAATTTTCTGAACTGGAAAAAAACATCGATGAAGCAAAAGCATTGTCTTTCATGATAAATTGTGATCGTCCCGGCATGAGGGGTTGTTGGGGAAGTCGACCTCAAGACGCTGAGTCATCAGAAGCTCTTTTTCAAAGGCTGCATAGAAAATACCCTGATACGAGTTGGGCTGAGAACACACCTTATTATTACTAAAGACTAAAAGCGCGCTTTCAAGTAATGACTGCAATTTCATCTGATTTGCGCTGCTAACAAGTCTTTTCGCAGCCCCATAAATAATTCATTTGGTGATCGACAAGCTCTTGTCTTTCTGAGACGGTCATTCAGCTTGTCCATCACCTTTTTTATGTCTTCATCGCTGACTTCGTTAAAGTCAGTTCCTTTTGGAAAATACTGTCGGATCAGACCGTTGGTATTTTCGCTTATTCCTCGCTCCCAGGATGCATAAGGATGAGCAAAGTAGATATTTGCCTCAAGTGCATCGGCAATTCGTTCATGTTCTGCGAACTCCAAACCGTTATCCAAGGTGATCGTTTTTATTCGATCTTTTAATTCGACCATGGCTGCAATTGCTGCATCAGCCAATAAGTCGGACTGCTTGCCTGTTAGGCGAACGATGATGGTGTATAACGTCTTTCGTTCAACCATTGTCAGTAACGCACTTTTGCGCCCCTTGCCCATGACCGTATCACCTTCCCAGTCTCCGATTCTAGATCGACGATCAACAATGTTGGGGCGCTCATCAATATCCACGCGATTGCGAAGCTTGCCTCGACGATCGTAGTGGCCATAGAGCTTACGATAAGGCTTTGAAGCGATACGCAGATGTGTGTATAAATCGCCACCTTCGGCCTTGTCCGCATATATCCATTGATAAATCGTTTCATGGTGCAGATCGATACCTTTATGCTTCTTTAAGTAGTCGACAACCTGTTGCGGACTAAGCTCCTGACGAATCAGTCTTTCCATCCATTCAACAACTTCTTCACTCAACTTGAAGTGCTTGTAAGCACTTACCCGTCTGTGATCGCTAATCGCCTGCGCTTGTTTTGGGCGATACCCTCGAAGTCCACTGTTCCGCTTTGTCTCTCTCGATATCGTTGATGGACTCCGTTTTAAATTGTCTGAAATTTGTTTTTGGTTGAATCCCTCTTTCAATAGCGAATAGATCTGGTATCGTTCGTTTTCAGTCAGCTGATGGTAGTTCAAAGTGCTTTATCTCTTGGTCGGGAGGAGCGCAACTCTATCAGCTGGCTCCTCAACTACCAAATGCACTTATTATGCGAAATCGCCTTATTCTAAAGAGTCTGCAATGGCACGGAATGCCGCAACGACTTTGTAATCACTCTCGTAGTTGTTATCCATAAATTCCCGGTCCGCACTGTTTTTAACAATCACCACATCCTTCGGTCGGTTGATGTAGATGTATTGGCCATATATGCCGATAGCCATAAACTCGCCGTCGGAATTTTCTGGAATCCACCATTGATAACCATAACCAAAACTTGTGTCAGAACTGTCGCGCGGCCCAGGCATGAGGTGCGGTGCGTCTGGGGTAATACTGTCGATAATCCATTGCTCGGGGATGATCTGCTCGCCGTTCAAGCGACCGTTGTCTCGATACAGTTGACCAAACCGTGCGTAGTCGCGGCTGATCATGTTTAAGCCACCCAACACCATAGGTTGCTTCTCGGTGTCGATGATGTAATACGCATCACGTTCGGCACCCAGTTTTGACCACAATTTGTCGTTGAAATAGTCCACCACGTCTCGCCCGGTTGCTGCGCGCAGTACCATGCCGATCACGTGCGTATCGATAGAAACATAATGCATGTAGTTGCCAGGTTCCCGGCCGCGTTCCAGCGTTGCGGCAAAATCATCGAAGCTGCCACCCAGGGCGAGGATACGGCCGAATCGGTTAATGTCACTGTTAAAGTCACCGTAGTCTTCGTTAAAGTGCACTCCGCTGGACATTTGCAATACGTCTTTGATGCGGACTCCGTCGTATCCGGTGCCCACCAGCTCAGGCACGTAGTCGGTCACCGCTTGCTCCAGCGATGCTACATCGCCTTCCGCAACAGCAACGCCAAACAACGCACTGAGAAACGATTTGGCCATGCTCCATGAGATGCGTGCGTCCCATTCGGTGGTGCCCTGGTAGTAACCTTCGTAGGTTATGTCGTTCCCCTTTAAAACCATCAGCGCCGTCGTCGAGGAGTCCACCAACCAATCGTTGAGTTCATAATTTTTACCCTTAAACTCAAATCGTGTCGGTAACGGTTGTGGTGCGCGACCGAACGTGTGCTTGGGTGGTACCGCGGTGAGTGTGACGGTATCGATCATCGTGTCGATGTTTGAAAAGTTGTGAACGATGACGTCGTCATCAAATAGATGAATCACGTGATACAGCTGCGTGAGTTCCTTTTTATAAAGCAATCCACCGACGGAAAGGACAATGACTAAACTTCCCAACCCAACCAGGGTGATTCTCTTCAACATATCGCCACTCTCTTTTATTGTTTGCGGTCTTTATGCCCTGTACGTGTTTGAGTTGCAATCATTCTTTACGGCGGCTTTTTCACCCGTGAACTTGCGAGCTAGGGCTAAGGATGGGACAGTAGTGCTAAACAGGCCCGAGATACAATGAACCGGAACCGATCATGAAAAACACCCAAACATGAAAGCCTGTAACGCCTGCGGAAAGTGCTGCATTAAATACGGCGGTCAGGGTTTGGACGTCAATGAAGATGAGATTGCGGCGTGGGAAACCTACAACCCAACCGTACGAGAATACGCACGTAACGGAAAAATCTGGATTCATCCCACCAGCGGTGAACCCTTACAGCAATGCCCCTGGCTGGAGAAAGCAGAAGGGCAAAGCACGTACACCTGCAAAATCTACACAGATCGCCCAAACGATTGCCGCCATTACCCTACCACAGTGAGTGAAATGGTTCGGGATGAGTGTGAAATGATTGAAGCACACGACATTACCAACCTTGATCGTGCGCAACGGGAACTCGACCGGTTGATGGCGGACAGTCGTCCGCCAGTTCAATCCCGATAAACCGCGCTCAACCCCTACTACAGAATTTCCAAACCAAACGAATAACCGACCCAACGACGACCGTTGCCTTCCTGCCAAAGGGCATCGGTCAGATAATTCTGCGCGAAGTTGGCAATCGGTTCGTTAGACCAATAGTCCGTATTCCAGCCATCCAACGTGCCGTTCAAACTGATGCCCGCCACCAGGTTGATATGACGGGTTACTTTCTGGCCCAGATTGAAACGCAAACGGGTGATGGATTTGTCGGTGATTGTCGGGTTGCTGCAGAAAACACAGCCCTCTGGTTTCAGGTACTGTACCTGTCCGAAATCGGCTTCCAGAAAATGGGACCGTAAATCCAGCATACGCACGCCGAAGGCCACACTGACCGACGTTAAATCATCGTCCATGCGCTTGCCGACGGCCAATTCGGTGTAGGTTGAACGACCACCCGTTTTTAATTCCAGCGTTGGCATTTGACGTTCGTTATAGCGCAAACTGACACCGTGCCGACCGTTACCAATAAAATTCAACAAGCCGATGGCTTCACCATCCAGTTCCCGGGCAACATTCACTACGCCAATTTGCGACCCCCGAATGGTATTGGCAATGTTGACGGTACCAATCTGCACGCCGTGATCTACGGTCAGTGCGGTATTCACACCACCGGTCAACTGCAATCCCTGTTCAAATGATTTGGCAAAGTTCACGCCGCCGCTGATCTGAACACCTTCCGCAAAATGGTCCGCGTAGTTCAATGCTCCGGCACCTTGCACACCCTGGTTAAAAAACTCGGCGTAGTTGATCGCGCCCGTCAACTGCCCGCCCTGCGAAAACTCTGGGGTGTAGTTCAGCAAACCGGCGGCCATAAAAGACTGATCCGCACTCACCATGGCCAGGTTAACAGCCCCCATCGTAAACGCCTGCTCCAAAGTGCCGCCAATCAGGTTTAAACCACCGGTGAGCATAAATGAACGCTCGACATCGCCACCCACATCGTTCATTAACCCGGAGATTGCCACACCATTCAGATCGCCACCGATGCGATTATAGAATCCAGCCAATTGCACGCCGCGCGTGTTTTGCTCGGTGTGGGTTAACAATGCACCGGCAGACAAACCATCAATGGTGTAGGTCTTGTTACCAAACAGGTTGAAGTCCCACTTCACCCGCTGCCGTTCACCCGGCAGAGTCGCGGGAGAGGATTTCGATTCGGTGAAGGAAAGTTTCACGTCTACATCGACCACATCCAACGCTGGCAGAGACTCCAGTGAACCTCCACGAGCCGAAGCCAGTTCCGTCTGCGCCAACGAGAGGTCATCCATGCTTAAGGTGGAAATACCTTTGTTAACGGCAAACGATTCGGAACGGAAGATCTCACCCTCGCGCTCCAGAGTGATTTTGTAAGCACCCGGTTCCAAACCAATTTTCAGTGGTTTGGATTCGTTCTTGGACAGCTCCACCATCAAGTTGCCGCGCGCATCGCGAATATACAACCGACCGGTAATGTCCTTGCCCAATATCAATTCTCCGGAGGTCTGGTTCAGGTCAGTCAGCACCAGGTCGCCTTCACCAGACAGCTGGATATTGTACGCCGCGTGTTGCGCCCCGTACTGGCTGCCTTCGGTACGTGCCAGCGTTTCATTAAAGGCAAAGTGATAGGCTTCGTTCAGTGTGACTTTGTTATCCGCGCTGAGATCGCCCGCACCGCGTAACGCGGACACCATGTAATGGGTGAAGTAAGCACCACCAATGGCATCACTTTCCTGGGCGGCTTCGTCAGCGGAACTCGACGCCAGATAAGCGTACCCATTCACCGATGTGGCGCTGTTGGCCAGGAAGGGTTTCACGTGCGTTCCACCTTTCAGGCGAGTAAACGCGCCAGACGCGCAGGAGTCGAGCATCGCCACGGTCACGTCGGCGTCTATTTTGTCGATGGCGACTTTCAGTTGTTCGTAACTGACTGCCTCCTGGCCGATTAACAACGCTTTTTCATCGGAATGGCCGGAGTAATAAAACAGGAATTCAACGCGCGGTGCTGGCGAAACAGAACTCAGTTTGGCCGTGGCTATATCGCCTTCGACCTTCGCCAGCGCGGCGATTAAATCGTTCGCCGAAGGCTCCAACATCAGCTGCGTGCGCTCGGCGGACAAACCACCGAGGCTGGTGAACACACCGTAAATAGATTGCGCATCGACCGTGGCGTATTTCAGTTGCTGGCGTTCCGGTCCACCGTCATTCACACCCACAATAACCGCGTGACGAACAACACCCGCCTCTGCAAACAACCCGCCACTGAGTAACACACTTAAACAGAACAGAAGAAAAGCTCGCATGGTGATTACTCCTTATCGGCTTTCAAAAACGTCATGCTGGTCACCGAAAAACTCTGCGACGGCGGTGTCGGAAACACGAGCTGTCCATAGTCGGCCGTTTGCGAATCAAGCAGTGCGTTAATCGCCCGATCCACAATCTCCGTCGGGAACGGTTCTGGTGACGTGACGAAAATAAACCGTTCAAAACCGGGTGCGTCATCTAGCCGGTAGCCTTCGGCTAAACGCACTTCGCCGTCACTGAGCAAAGCCACCGACTGACCGGCGTTAGCCAAATGAACGGTGGTCACATTGTTGCCATCCACCGACACCAAATATCCGTAAGCTTGCCCCGCGGCAACGTAACTTAACTGCAACAGGTCGCCTGCTTGCAGTGAGTTTTGTACCGACAACCGATGAGGCTCGTCCTGCTCCAGCCGATAAACCCGAAACGAGGGGGTCAGGCCTTTTAACCGCACACCCTCTTCAGTCACCTGCACCGAGGCTGTCTGCGGTGTATTGATGATCGTCGGCAACAGCATGATGACAAAGACCGACATCAACGCGGCTGCGCCAATGGTTGTCCAAGCGCGCGAACCCATGTTTTGCTGCCACCAGCCCGTAAATTGCGCCCAGAAATGCGACTGTCGCTGCTGTCGTTGCTGGGTAGACGAAATTTTGTCTGCCGCAACCGCGTTCGCCACCGAAGCCGCAAAAGCCTGAGGGGGCATTGCCCGCATTAACGCGCGGTTACTGTTATGAATTTGATTAATGCGTGCTTGCAAGGCCGTATCTTGGCTAGCCTGTTGCCGTATGCTGCGCATGTCATCCGCGGGTAACTCCGCCAATACGTATTGCTCCAACATCCAGTCTGTTATTTTGTTCATGGTGACACCTCCGTTTGCGGAATCACTTGCCGCAATTCACGCAGTAAACGGCGTGTATTGGAATTCGACATGTGCATCATGGTTGCAATTTCATCCATCGTAAAACCGTCAACATAGTAATAAAGCGCGGCTTCCTGGGTTCGCTCTGGAACCCGGTTCAGCACTTTCATAATGCGGTCCAGATTGATAATTTGGTTTTCAGTGGAGGTTTCTTCGAGGTCATCTTCTGGGATAGAGTCCAAAAGCAGGTCGCGCTCGCGCACGCGCTGATGACGCAATGCATTCAGACTGACATTGGTGGCCATCCGGTACAACAGGCTCGATAGCCCATTTGCCGTGAGTCGCGTTTGCTGCTGCAGCAATTGCACAAACACATCTTGCATGGCGTCCATGGCCCGCTGTTCATTCGCCAATATCGACTGGCACCGGCGTAACACCATGCCCCCGTATCGTTCGTACAGGTTTGCCACTTCCAATAGCGTATTTTCTGTTGTCATGTCCTTTCCGTGTTACCCGTTGAGTCACTCCACATCGCTTCCACTGACCGGTTTTTGTTTGGGTTAATGGCCTTGCGATATGTGTTAAACACCTGAGCGACCAAAAAGCGTCAAAAATAAATTAAAAAAACTCAGCTTTGGTACCGAACCTGAATAAAACCGTAAAAGACAAAACTTAAAGACAAGAGCTGTAACGTCATGAGGATGGGCTTACCCTGCAAGCCCATCAAGGTCGCCATCGACAGATTCATTAACATGAAAAACAACCAACCGACAGGATTGCTTTTCGCCAGAAAGTAACTGCCCAACAGGAATCCAGTCATGATCCCCAGTTCTAAAACCTGAGACAGAGATGTCACACCACCGTTTAGCAACAGACTGTATATCAGTCCAAACGCAACGGCCGCGTAGGTGGCGGCTGCCACACTGTGATTGATCAAGCGCGAAGCACTGAGCTTGCCCTGATAGGTGTTGTACAGGCCCAACAACATAGCCGGTACACCGCCCGCTTCAATGGCAGCAGCGATCCAGTTGTTGTGATCGATCATGATAATGACCCAGGCCGGAACCCCAAGGATATAGACAAGCCAACCGATGAGCTTGAGCTGTCGTCGTTGCGCCTTAGCCTGGCGCTCGGCAAGGGCAAACAAAATTTTGTTTGCGAGGTAAAACAACCCACCCCAAAACTGAAGAATAAGATCCATTAAGTTAGTGCCCTAGATTTCCTTCGGTGTGAGTTCTGCGATACTGACCGCGTTTTTACCTGAGTCCTTCGCGCTGTACATTGCCTGGTCGGCGCGAGCTAACCATTGGTCGGCGGTTTCACCCATTTGATATTCAGAAACCCCAACCGACATCGAGACCGCTTTACCGGTGACCGCTCGATCTTGAACGACACGTTCACGTATATCATTGGCCAATACATGCGTGGTCGCGATGTCGGAGTGATTCGCCAACACCATAAATTCGTCGCCACCATAACGGTACAGATAGTCGGTGCTGCGGATACGTTGCTGAATTAGTTCGGCGACGCGCTTTAACACCTGATCTCCCACGAGATGACCAAATTCATCGTTGATCACTTTAAAGTCGTCCATGTCCAGAAAGATCAATGACATGGGTTGCCGGTCGCGGGCATGCAGATGGATTAGGCTGTCCAATTGTTCGCGCAATGCACGGCGATTTCCGGCACCCGTCAACGCGTCGACGCGACTCAACTGCTTTAACTCTTCATGTTGCCGGTTACGTTGCCAGGCGAACAAAAACGTAAACAGCACCGTTGCCAGCAGGGAAAACATCGCTTTGACGGTGTCAAACAGGGAGACCTGGTTTACGAGAATAAGGCTGATCACCATCACCGCCAGGGTGGTGGCAATGACGGCAGGCCAGGGGCGTAGCAGGAAATAGGCGGCTATGAGTACCGGGTACATGAAGTAAAGATCGTCGATGCCCAATCGGTAGATATTGCTGGTCATGCCAGCCAACGACACGATGGCAATTAAGGGCGCAATCACCCGTGTTTGATGCGTGCGCCAAACGTAGATAAAACAACTGAGCGCGCACACAGCACCAAAAATATCCATGACGGCCACCCAGTGGTTGCCCATGGTCAGGCGAATCACGGCAAACGGCGCCAAACCCAGCAAACACAGAAAACTGATGCCCAAAACAATCCATTCGTCCGCTGATCGTTTATTCATGCTCGAACCACCCTCCGTTGTGGCCGAAAATCATAACAGAATCCGGTTTTTCGTGCGGCTATATTCAGACCGCGGGTTATAGCCAAACGCGCTTAATCTGAAAGCCATCTTGGCCGATAACCTTTTTGTATTCGTGCGCCCAGGCGAAGGAGACGACATGAGAATTCAAGAGGCCATGGTAGTTCTGCAGGGAAATGCTTCCAGAACGACGGTAGCAACATCGAGTCAAGTCGTTGAAACCATCCTCGATACCGTCGACGACGAAAACCAAGCCAGTGTCATGCTAACACTGTCCACCGAGTCAGCCGAAACCCAGCAGCTGCACAGCCAATCGAAGATACAGTTGCCCAATGATGAAGTCGCCCGGTTCGACTCGCAGTACGTCGCCGAGCAACTGACACACGTGCTGACACAACGTGAAATAACCGTGCACCGGGCGCAAGCGGAGCAAGACGGCGCAAACAACGTATTGGTCTCCATCCAGCGCATCAACCGAACGCAGTTACAGGATGAACTGACGGTTGAGGCATTTGGTTCTGTCACCACCCAGTCTGGCGAGTCCATCCAGTTTTTAATGGATATCCGTTACCAGCGCGACACGACATTTGAATCGGATCAGACCTTCAGCGGTGACCGCGACCTGATGGACCCACTGCTGATCAACACGCACGGCGGCTTGGTCACCTTGAGCAACACGTTTTTTGAATTTGATCTCGATGCCGACGGCACCCTGGATACCGTCTCGCAAACAGCGACAGGTACCGGATATCTGGTGTTTGATAAAAACGCCAATGGCGTGATTGACGATGGTCGGGAAATGTTTGGACCCACGACCGGGCAAGGCTATAACGAGCTGCGTGCCTACGATGACGATGGAAACGGTTGGATCGACGAACAGGATGCCATCTACGAACGTCTGGGGTTTCTGGGTTTTAATGCCAGTGGCGCGACGTTAACGTCACTGCGTTCTGAAAACGTCGGCGCGATATATCTGGGCAGTGCTGCAACGCAGTATGACCTCAACGACGACCAGGGCCAGTTCCTGGCGCGCATCAAACGCACCGGCATGGCCTTGAGTGAACAGGGTCAGACCCTGATGGTTCAGGAAGTCGATTTAAAAGCCACGGAACCGGCTAACCGGTTAGTGATGAACGGCATCCCACTGGCCGGTCAAATCCGCACCGACTTCGCTCCGGTAGAAACACCTTTAAGTGCCTTTACCGGCCTGAACACGGCCTTGGTGAATGGTCGCAATGCACAAACTCAGGTGACACTGGAAAACGTCAATGAGGGGCTTGAGGTTGTTGAGTCAGCGCCGGTCCGGCAATGGCAACGCAATCCGCCTATCGGCACCATACAGAGTTTTTCTTCAGCAGAAGTACACTTGTTTTCTTCGCCAAAGACATCTCCCATGACCGTTGAACAGCGACAACGACACTTGCAGGCTTGGGTCACTCAGGCGATGAATACGCTAACGCCCAGCGCCCCGCATTCCTCGGTCAACGATCAAAACGAGTCTGTCTATGTGCCGCAGATGCACGAGTTCCGGTTTCTGGATAACCTGCCAGACCGCTATCAATGGCAGCAAGCTCGGTTAGATCCGAAGTTGCAGGAACTGCGGTCCATGGTGGAAGAGCTGAAGGAGATCCGCCGCAATCAACAGGAAGCGCTGAAACATCTGTCCCTATATTCGATAATTCAAGCGGCCGGTTAGTTTGCTCTTTGTTCAGTCCGGATTCAGCCCGCTACGTTAGACTGGCGACCTATGAACAAACAGGGAGCCAGACCGTCGCATGCAAGTCGTTATCCGAACATCGCAAGGGTTATTGTTTCTGCTGGTGATTGCCTTGGCCAGTGTGGAATGGGGTGGTTTGGCACCAAGCCAGGACGAGCCGACCCAGTATTTGAGTCAACTCGGCCGTTAGTGAGCACTTACACGTCTGCCAGAAATGGGTAGTCGGTGTAGCCTTTCTCGGCGTTGAAATAGTAAGTTTCTGGATTTGGCTGATTCAATTCGGTGCCCTGTTGCAGACGCTCAACGAGGTCTGGGTTGGCAATGAACAGCTGCCCGAAACTCACCGCATCGGCGCGGTTATGCTCCAGCAACATCGCCGCACGGGTTTGATCAAGCCCCTGATTGGCAATGTACACACCATCAAAATTCTCTCGCACCAAACGACCGACCGTATGCTCTTCCTTCGTGTCCTCGCGGGCAAAAATAAACGCGATATGACGCTCACTGAGCTGCTGAGCCACATAGGTAAACAGGGCTTCGGGATTGGAGTCTTCCAGACCCGCACCATCACTGGCCGGCGCTAAATGCACACCAACCTTGTCCGCGCCCCAAACGTCGATCAGCACATCAACGATTTCCAGCAGAAACCGGGCTCGGTTTTCAATGCTGCCGCCGTATTCGTCAGTCCGGGTGTTGGTACTTTCATGCAGGAACTGATCGAACAGATAGCCATTCGCGCCATGCAACTCGACACCATCAAACCCAGCGGTTTTAGCGTTTTCAGCCGCGCGTCGGTAGATGGTATGCAGGTTTTTGATTTCCACCAGCGACAGCGCCCGAGGCACCACGAACGGTTTATACGGACGGATATGGCTGACATGACCGGGTGCGGCAATTTCAGACGGCGCTACGGGCAACTCACCGCCCAGATACGTTGGGTCGGAAATTCGGCCTACATGCCACAGTTGCATGAAAATGCGACCGCCTTCCGCATGCACGGCTTCCGTGATCGGTTTCCAGCCTTCGGTTTGCGCGTCATTCCAGATTCCGGGGGTGTCTGGGTAACCGACGCCCATCGGTGTCACCGACGTCGCTTCTGTCAGAATTAAACCAGCACTGGCGCGCTGCCGGTAATACTCGATCATCAATTCGTTAGGGATACGCCCAGGGTTATTGGCCCGTGAGCGGGTTAACGGCGCCATGATAATACGGTTGGGCAGGGTATAAGCACCGACTTGAATCGGCTCAAACAGGGTTGGCATAAACAGAATTCCTCAAAACCTGAACGGTTAATAACACCTTAGAATTGAGGGCAGTTCTGTTTTATTAAAGGGTCGGTATGGACGCCCTCAAAGCTTAACCGTGCTGTTTCACCGCCATGGTCAACCGTGACGCGCAGACCAGTTTGCCGCGTTGATCTTCAATATTGATCTGCCAGACCTGAATGGTACGGCCGATATTCACCGGCGTCGCTGTCGCCGTTACCAATCCCTCCGTCACTGCACGAACATGATTGGCGTTGATATCTAATCCGACGGCGACTTCACCCTCTGCAACGCAGAAATTGGCGGCCATGCTGCCGACGGTTTCCGCCAACAACACAGAGGCACCACCGTGAAGCAGGCCAAACGGCTGCTTGGTGCGTTCGTCGACCGGCATGGTGGCGCGCAAAAAGTCATCGCCCACTTCGGTAAACTCAATCCCCATGTGGCTGGTGGCACCCTTCAGACCGAGTTCGGTCATACGGGCAATGTCAGGTAAGGTCGTCCAGATCATTGTTATTTACCTTTGCAATCAGTGACGGGCGCTGCACTTTCAGTGCGGCATCGGCTTGCCACTGATAGTAGTGTTTCGGTTGCTCATGAGGCAACAGCTGTTGACGGGCAAAATCGCGCAACCGCTCGAGATCGACACCGGATACCGGGTCAAGCACCGCCACCGTTTTTGCGCCCCATTCATCATCGGCCTGCGGCACAATCACAATGTGATTCACCAAACCAGCGTTGATAAACGCCTGTTCGATGGTTTCCGGGCAAACATTTTCGCCCCCGCTGATAAACTGGTTGTCACGACGACCGACAAACCGAAACCGGCTGCCACTGATTTCCGCCATATCCCCAGTGGCGAGCCAACCATCCAGAAGCGTTTGCTGTGGTTGCCAGGGATCGCCATAGCCCAGAAACAGGCTGTCACCCTGAACCAGAATTTCGCCGCCGCGACTTGCACACTGCACATGCGGCAAACATTGCCAATGATTGACGGAGACTTCTGTCATTACCTGTGAGGCCATTTCACTGAGCCCATAGCTACGATGCAGCTGCCAGCCTCGTTCGCGCGCCTGTGTGATCAGGGTATCTGGTATTGGGGCACCGCCTAAGAGCACCTGTCGTGGTTTACGCGGCATCGACTGCTGCATTAACCGGTGCAATTGGGTGGGCACCAACGACACTCGTGCGATCGGATACTGTTGATAAGTTTTCGCGTCGTCTGCCGGTTGATCGAACAGCAACGGGCGGCCACTGATCAGCGCACGGAACACCACGCCCAAACCGCCGACATGGTGCAGGGGTAAACTGACCAGTGAAAACCCCGCTGTGGATAACGGTAACAATCGGTTACTGCCTTCGGCACTGTGGATAAAGTGAGATAAGCGATGCCAGATGCGTTTGGGCGTGCCCGTACTGCCCGAACTGAGCACACCCAACCGGGGCTCAGATTCGGTCATCAACGCCATATCCAAGCCTTCCCGCAACCGGGTGAAGATGCCTTGCTCACGGTCGGTCAGGTAAACAGTTGCCTGGGTTTGCAACTGAGTCAGCAACGTTTGGGGCGTCTGAGCCGAACAGAGCAACGTCGCGCCGGTCACGGTCGTGGCGGCCAGTACGTTTATCACATCGCTGGGGTCTTTGGCCATGGGCAACAACAGCACATCATTCATTGCGAGCCCCTGTTGCCGGAATTCATCGGCTCGCTGTGTCACGACTTGATGTAACTGTGCATAACTGAGGTCGCCGGTACGACTGCACAGTGCGTTTAATGGATTTCTGGCAAAGCCGACCCGGTCTAACATCCGCCAGGATTCAGACACAGTCATGTTTACAGTACCTGTTCGACGTCGAATACGGGGGCAATGGGCAGTGGGTTCTCGGCGTCGGGTGTGTGCCACTGCTGTTGAAAAAAGTCGGCCGTCGCCAACCCCTGCACGGTGGATAACTGCCAATGCCGGGCGAGGTTGTTCAACAGGTTCAAGCCGACCAGACTTTCAAAACTGCTGCTCAACACCTGAGAGCAGCCCTGCTGCCGGGCAATTTGATTACAGTCTTGCGTGCGCGACCAGCCCAGCAGGGTTGGTTTGATCACCAGAGCAGAACAATGGGGATCGGGCTTGAAATCGGGTTGTCGCAGCCGTTCATCATGGGCAAAAGCCAACCGGGTCACGCTCGGCCAGAGTTGATAGCTCAATTCTGGTCTTAGCGGCTCTTCCACATAGGCAATGCGCGGTTCGTCCCCCAGGGCGACATCAAGTTTGTGGATATCTTCATAGGTCCAGCTCTGATTCGCGTCCAGCCGGAAACAGATGTGTTCGCAACTTTGCGCCAGCAAGCTCTGTATGCGGGCAATGTCGACATCAATGGGCAAACGGCCGACTTTCACTTTGTAGCATCGTTTGCCGACGTTAATGACAGTTTCGCCGAGGATGTCATCATCTTCCAACAATAATAGATTCGATTCAACGGCAGGCTCACGCCGTGCACAGTTCGGCAAGGTTAGCAGCCCAACAGCTGTCGACAAAGCAGGGGGCAGGTCGACAGACAGCGCCTGTTGTGGCGTCAGGCCCTGTATTTGTGGCAGGGCTGCTCGGTTATCCACAACCGTGTCGCAGGACCAACCCGGTAACGGCGCAGCTTCTGTCCACAAGGTTTCGTTTGCCGACTGATAGCACAACAATAAGACCTGACGTTGCTCTATGCTGTGATGACGCAGCGTGACCGACTTGGGTAACGCCAACGTTGCTGACCAGGCCGACCAACGTGCTGTCATGACCTAGGGAACCCGGTTAAATTTTTTGAAGTCCGGGTGACGCTTTTCCAGATACGCGTCTCGGCCTTCCTGACCTTCTTCGGTCATGTAAAACATCATTGTCGCGTTACCGGCCAGTTCCTGAATGCCGGACTGCCCGTCGAGACCCGCGTTAAAGGCTGATTTCAATGTACGCAGTGCCAACGGAGAGTGCTGCAGAATCGTTCGTGCCCAATCCACGGTTTCGGTTTCCAGGTCAGCCAATGGCACCACCCTGTTCACCAAGCCCATATCCAACGCTTCCTGGGCGTTGTACTGGCGGCACAACAACCAGATTTCCCGGGCTTTCTTCTGGCCAACTATGCTGGCGAGATAACTGGCGCCGAAACCGCCATCAAACGAGCCGACCTTCGGTCCGGTTTGCCCAAAACGGGCATTATCCGCCGCGATGGTCAGGTCACAGACCAGATGCAAGACGTGGCCACCACCAATGGAGAAGCCTGCCACCATGGCGATAACCGGTTTTGGACAGGAACGGATATCTTTCTGCAAGTCCAGTACGTTCAGGTGATGTACCCCCTGCTCGTCTTTATAACCGGCGTTACCGCGTACGCGTTGATCGCCGCCGGAACAGAACGCCATATCACCCTGACCGGTGAAGATCACTACGCCGATGCCGGCGTCAAATCGGGCATCCGCCAACGCGTGAATCATTTCTTTCACCGTCTGCGGCCGAAACGCATTACGAACTTCAGGTCGGTTAATGGTGATTTTGGCGATGCCTTCAGCCTTGTGATAATAAATGTCTTCATAAGGGGCGGAGCAATCCTGCCAGTCGGCTGCCGGAACGATGGAACTGTGGCCGGGGTTTACGGATGCTTGGTCAGTCATGAATAGAAGTCTCCAGTGGTCATAGTGTGAGCCAGAATCGCGGCAACGCGCTCAGGCTGCTCAACATGCACGATATGCCCCGCCTGTGCAATGCAGTGGCGCAAGACAGGCGGACAAAAGGTATCGCTCAGGGTTAAAAATTTGCGGTCCAGTTCGCCCACCAAGTAGCTGACATCGGCGTTGGCGATCAATGACTGACGCAGATCGGCTTGTGTCCCCAGGCTGGCGCAACGCAGAATTTGCGCAAGCTGTTGCGGGTTTTGGCTGGTTTTGCTGGCGATCAATTGCTGTTTCTGTGTTTGGCTCAACGAACCGAATACCGGTTGCTCATACCATTGTTGCAACGTTAACGGCAGTGCTTGTGACGTGAAGCGCTCTGCCCAGACGGCATCGCTTTGTTGTCGCGCATGTCTGGTCGAATGGTCAAGCAACCCGGTGTGAGCGCCGGCCAGAACCAGCCCACGACACCTGCGTATAAAGTCGGGCTCACTCAGCCAATGCAGCGCCACGCGCCCGCCCATGCTGTAGGCATACAGATAAAACGGCTCCGGGTGAGCAGCGTTAAAACGCAACCAACACTGGTGTGCATAACCCGCTATATCGTCAACGCCGTCAGGCCAGGGCCATTGCCACGGCTCGCTCGCAGGCAGGCTCAGGTATTGGCGCACCCGGCTGAAGTCGTCGCCACTGCCCATAAAGCCGGGCAGAAAACACAACTCAGCGGCCATGCACGTGGCTCTGAATCAGCGCGTGATGCGCACGGAAGGCATTGTTCGGCACGGTCACCTCAATCACATGCCCACCCGGCTGACCACAGACCTGTTGATAACTTTGCCGGAAGGCCGACTCGGACGACACCTGTTGATAACTCACGCCAAAGCCTGCGCAGAAATCCCGGAAATCAAGGCCATGCGGCTGCAGAAAGGCGGCGTCAAACACATCGGTCTGCTGTGCCGCCGGTAACATGGAGAAGATCTGCCCACCGTCGTTGTTTAGCACCACCAACACCACGGTTTGCGTCACGTTGCGCAGCCAGGCGAGACTGTTGAGATCATAAAGGGCCGACATATCACCGATCATGGCTGTCACCGGATGACGATCCACCAGCGCTAATCCTGCGCTGGTGGCGATAAGCCCATCGATACCACTGGCGCCACGATTGCAATACACCCGGTTCGATTGCTCTCGCTGCACCGCAACCTGATCAAACAGGCGGATACTCAGGCTATTTCCCAACATCAATGCATGGTCTGTGGGCAGCAGTTTGGAAAGGGTGTCTGCAACACTGTATTCTGAAAACATCGAATGCGTGCAGTTACCCACAATACGCGACAATTCGGCCCCTGTTGCTAGCAATTTCTGATTAAAAGCGGTCTGATCGGGCAGGGTATCTGGCAGCAATGTCGGCCAATCAACCGCGCAGGCCTGGCGTTGTAGAGCGCGGCCGGATGGGTCCAACAATGCGGCCGTCGCGCTAAACAGATAGCGTGGCGCCGAGGTAGATTCCAACCATTGATTCAGCGGTTTGCTGACCAACCGCCCCCCGAACTGAACGATGGATTGAACAGCATCAAGCGCCCCGGTCTGTGCCAAAAAGTGAGGCACCGGAAGAACATTCGGGTGCTGCCTCTGCCGCAATTGACTGCCAATATCCGCTAACAGGGGCAACCGTAAGGCGTCCGCCAGCTTTAACACGACTTCTGCTTCTTCAGGCTGAAGCTCCCCAGCCACCAGCACCGTGGGCGATGTGAGTAAGATCGGAGCAACATCCGTTGCTGGCACCCGGGCCGACAACCATTCGGGCAATATGGGTTTATCCACGACGGGCCAAGCCGCAGGCGTGGAATCTAACTCAGACGGCTCAACATACAAAGGTTCGCGCAATGGCACGTTGAGATGAATTGGCCCCGGTGTGTGCCGCAACGAGGTCAACACCTGTTGTGCCAACAGCGCTAACTGCTCAGGGACATCTTCATCGTCTGGCAATGGCAGATTTTGCGCATGACGGACAAAATGTGAGAACAAGCCGGGTTGGGCAATTGCCTGATTCGCGCCAACGCCGATCAACTCCTCGGGTCGGTCGGCGGTCAGCAAAATCAATGGCAATTCCAGTTGACTGGCCTCCACCGCGGCGGGTAATAAATTCGCCACTGCGCTGCCACTGGTGGTGATGACGACCGTGGGTGTGTCGCTGGCTTTGGCAGCACCGAGCGCACAAAAGGCCAGGCTGCGTTCATCAAAGAAAGTGTGGCACTGGGTGCCCAGTGAGTGGGACAACCGCAGACAGGCCATGCTGAGCGGTGCATTGCGTGAGCCCGGGGCAATAAAAAAGTGTTGCACGCCGCAGACCACCAGCGTGTTGATCAGCGCTTCGGCCCACCGGGTGTTTTGCCATGCCAGCGCCATATCAGTTCAGTAACCGCTCCACGATTGCGACTTTGTCGTTCAATTCTTGCCATTCCGCATCGGCGTCCGAACCCTGCACGATGCCGGCACCAGCATAGTTAATGAAGCAGTCCTCTTGCAATAGGCCTGAGCGGATGGCGACACTGAATTCGCTGCAGTGCTCACCGATAACCCCCACAGCACCCGCGTACCAGCCACGCTGAACCGGTTCGTCTTTGGCGATGCAATCAAACGCCAATTGAGTCGGCAGGCCACAGACAGCAGGGGTTGGGAACAGCGCCTGCAGCAAAGCAGGAGTATCGGCAACGGAATGCAACTGGGCGCGGTATCCCGCCTGGCGGTGCTGGACATTGGCGAGTTTGAGAATCCCGACCTGTGCATCCCTGAGGCTGTGTTTACTGAACGGTTTTAGTCGCTGCGCGATAAAGTCAGCAACCAGTTTGTGTTCGTGGATTAATTTGTCATCGTGGCGCAAAACCTGCTCATAGGCCGCATCCTGTTCCGCGCAAACACCTCGAGGCTGCGTACCGGCCAACGCTTCGGTGGCAATATCGAGCCCTTGTTGTCGTAACAGACGCTCCGGTGAGAACCCGACAAAGCTGGCGTCACCAAAATTGACGGCAAAGCCAAAGGTCCCCGGCGTGCGCGCTTGCCAGCGCTGAGCTAGAGCAGCCAACGAGGTGGGTTGCTGAAACGCAAAGGCCGTGGCGCGTGCCAACACTACTTTGTCCATACGATGCGCCTGAATACTGCTCAATGCGCTTCGAACTTGATCCCGCCATTGGTCGGCGCTGGTCAGGCTGGTGCGTTCGACCACCGCAGGAATGCTCGGTGCCGCGTCGTCTGCGTGCATCAACGACACCTGATGCAGTATTTCCCGGGCCGTATTGAACTGCTGATGCCATTTTTCCGCGCACTCTGCAAATAGCTGCACACTCAGCTGCCACTGGTTTTCACGTCGACGCAACTCAACCACCGGTAAGGCGAAGCGAAGCGCGTCGAAGCCCTGCCAGTGACCAGTGCCATTACGGCCATTAAATGACAGGCCACCCATGAACAGTGCATCGGAGCCCGCAGTGATGGCTTGTATGTCGCTCCAGTGATGGCTCAGTTGCTGCTGGGTGTGGTCACGCACGTCGTGCGCAATACCCAGACCAACCAATTCAAGCTGCTGTTGTCGGTCTTGCCAGTAAAAACGGCCTTGAACGCCTAATTGTTCAGCAGTACGCATCAACGCCCAGGTGCTGGGTGTCGAGCTAACAGCGCAACTGAAACGGTAGAGTTGATTGAACTGAACCGGAACCGTCAGCAATTGAGACCAGAGTTGCTGAGCGGCGGCAAACAGTGGGCGGGGCGATAGCGGCAGCGCTTCACGGGGAGAATAGGGGGGCAAATTTAACGACATTTCCCATCAGACCTGAACCAAGTACAACCTTAACCATAGCAAAAACTTTTCACCGGATGATGATGCGAATCATTTCTCAGCCCGATACTCCGTTAGAAGTACTTGCCACTTTTTTTGCTTGCAATTGCCGTCACTTTCATTACATTAGAAAAAACTAAATTAAAGTATATTAATATACCGGAGAGAACGATGAACTATACCGAAAAATTTCAAGCTATGTGTGACGCCGCCCGAGCCCGTATTGACGCCGTATTGCCAGAGCAGGTAGACGAGTTGGTCGCCAACGGTGCGATTGCTTTGGATATCCGCGACAGCGAAGAACACGCCAAAGACCACATTCCCGGCTCTATGAACATCAGTCGCGGCAAGCTGGAAATGATCGTCGAAGGTAAAATCCCCGATCTGCATACCGAAATATTATGCTATTGCAACGCCAACAACCGTGGCTCCTTGTCGGCAGCGAGCCTGCGGGACATGGGCTATGTGAATGCGAAAGTCATTGCCGGAGGGTTGGGCGCGTATCGGCAGCTTAAGGGCTGATCCGGTGCCTGACGGGGCGGTTATTACCGCCCCTGAGTTGGGTGAATCAGTCCGTACTAACTTCTTCTGCGTGTCCTTTTTGCTCGGCCTTCATGCCCAAGACAAGCAGAATAACGCCTGCGACGACAGCACTGCCACGAATAGCCCAACCAACGGTTTCACCCCAGTTATCTATCCACATCAGCAAACTGAATTCATAGCCAAATTGATTCAACAGAATTGAGCCAATACCCGCGATCAACAAATACACACCAACTTGTTTCATTTTTTATTCCTTTTGATATTTATTTTCGTTCATCATGCCAATGCATGCGCTATCCCTAATAGCGCCGTCATCATGCCAGAATCTGGAATACGGGCAACGAAAAATGCCATCAATAAGTTGATACCCCTCACAACGACTCTTGATTCGATACGAAAGAATGGGCTTTGGGTTGCTAATCGTTCGTGACCAATGTCAGCAAACAACATGAGTTGAATTCGGGCTGTCGAGTATTTGGATCCCAACAGCCCGATAGATGTGCATAAGAACTTAATTAATCTGGTAAGGATACTGGTTAATGTAGTTACCACCCGGAGCATAGTTGCAAACGCCAAAGGCAGTATGAAATCCAGAAACCATATTTGGACAAGACGCTACCCCACAACCCACCTCGACAGTATTTTCCCAAATAATCTGCGTAAAATGTCCCACTGTTGAGACATCCTCGGATTGCAACGTTTGATATTCCCAGTCTTTGTGCTCATCCCACCACGCATTGGTAAGAATTTCAGCGTAATTCTCAAGCGGCTGCAGCGCCGCGGATGACGCTTGATACGCAATGTTCTCACCTATATAGATATTCTCGCCACCGGCGGCGACATACTCAGTTTGCCGATCAGTATTATGACCGTACACGCATGCATCAGCGTGCGTTTGCGCAACTTGCGCCAGCTTTTCATTCCAGATTAGTTCCGGAAGTGGATTCGAAGGGATTGGATAGTTCCCTCCTGCTCCATCAGTTACTGCGCCCTCACTAAGGCTTGCCCGCAACGCATTGTGTGTATTACGCCATGCCGAACAAATCGCATCGGTCCCACATACATCGCTGCACTGGATAGTGAAAGTCGGTGCTTCACTTTGAACGGTACTGGTTAATGCCGTGACGTCGCACTGTTCATGCAATGGCGCCGTCTGAATAACCAACCCCAATGTATCGCCTGTGGACAAAGGGGTCGCAAAATCAACATCCGGGAAACTGCCTGCAAGGTATATCAGCTCCTGCACCTCTTCAGTGTCACCATTAATAACCAATTTAATCGCCATATCTGACGTATAGCCTGTAATCGACCCAGTTAACGTAAAAGGCCCTCGATCCGTGTTCTCCTCCCCTCCGGTATCGTCGACGTTATCAGTGTTTTCGGGTTGCGGTTCTGGCAAGCAACTGGCTAACAGGATGGTACACAACAACAGTGGGAAAGCTGCATACTTCATGGCGTCACCTTTACATGAATGATTATCGTTTCGGCATCCTAGCAAATCCCGACTGACACTGTCTTCTCTACTTTTGTGAATGACCTGGGTCGTAGTGCGCGCCCGGCTTCAAAATTTGCTTTGTTCAACGGTGACATCGACGCGTCGCGTCGTTTTCTAGCGAATAACAGGGGAGCGAGCAACCAAAGATTCAACTGTCCGCTTTCAAGAGGATCGATTTAACACGGGTTTAGCTTTGCACCAGGAACCGATACCCAATGCCCGGTTCGGTTTCCAGATAGGTCGGATTTGAGGCATCGTCCTGCAGTTTAATGCGCAACTGACGTACGATGTTGCGCAAATACTGACTGTCGTTGACGTGGGTTGGTCCCCAAATATTGGCGAGCAGTGCCGACTGTGTCACCAGCTTGCCCGGAGAGGCCATCAGCATCTCCAGTACCGCCCATTCTTTTTTGGTGAGGCTAACAGTGTGGTCCTGCAAACTCACTTGCCGGGCAGCGAAGTCGACGACTAACCTACCATCATCGAAGCGGCGATCCTGTGCAGTTTCGGCACTGGCCCGTGAGGCTAAAATACGTCGAATACGGGCCAGCAATTCATTCACACTGAACGGTTTAACCACGTAATCTTCTGCGCCCATATCCAACAGCTGAACTTTTTCCTGCTCTGAAGAGCGAACCGATAACACCAGTACCGGGACTTTTTTCACCAGGTGAATTTCGCGCATGACCTGTTTGCCGTCCATGTCCGGTAAACCCAGATCAAGGATCACAATATCAGGCTCCGCCAAAACGGCTTGCGCAATGCCAGTTTTGCCATCACGCGCTTCAATGACGTCATAGCCCTGGGAAGATAGGCTAATGGTTAGAAAACGAATAATCTGTGGTTCGTCGTCGATGATCAGTATTCGGGTCATGCGTGTTCCTCATCATCTGAATCTAATTTCACCGGGACCGATAACCGCAGACAAAAGGCAAATCCGGCGGGTGGTTCGATTAAACGAGCGTCTCCGCCATGCACTCGGGCCATGCCGCGACAAATGGTTAAGCCCAAACCCGATCCGGGTGAGTAGCAGTCGCCCTGTTTAAAAGAATAAAACTTGTCGAATACCGCTTCCCATTTCTCGTTGGGCACACCCGGTCCCTGATCACAGACGTCGAATACCACAAAGCGGTCATCGAGGTCAGCTTTGATCATAACCGTTCCACCCTCCGGGGATGCTTTTACGCTGTTATCAATTGCGTTGAACAACGCCTGCTCGATCAACGCGGCGTGTACCCAAATCGCGGGTAAGTCATCTTCAATGTCAAAGCGGAACTGAAGGCCGCTTTTGTCGATTCGCAAGCGGCGCTTTACGGCATGAATCAGCTCTGCCGCCGAGACCCATTGCCGACGCAAACTCAGGGCGCCCTGGCCGAGCTTGGTCATGTCGAGTAGATTCTGAATGTATGCTTCCATGCGGTGCGATTCGGTAATGATCGACGCCAGCAATTCCTGTTGATCTTCAACGCTTAGATCGGCGTGCAAATCACGCAGTGAAGTGGCCGAGCCAAGCATCGTCACCAACGGTGTTTTCAAATCGTGCGACACCGAAGACAGCAAAGCGTTCCGTAATTTCTCTTCATCGGTTTGACGTTCAGCTTCCACCAGTTGTTGGCGCGCCAGATACCGATCCAGCAACACCTGAATCTGCAAGCCAAGCCCCTGCACCAGTGCCTGCCAACCCGTGCTGAGTTTGCGTTCGTTATGAATGTCGATATCCAGACACTGAGCCAAGCGGTCATCCGACGCGTTGAGATGCAAGCTCAGGGTAACGCTGCCCTGAAAGACTCGTTCGGAGAATTCAGCGACCAGTTGAGCCAGTTCTTCTTCACCACCGTGCAGCTTGGTGACACTGAACAACTCGACCTGGGCACTGAGGAAACGCTTCTGAAACATCAGCGCATCCAGCTGTGTGCGTGCGCGCAGCGCGGTCGCACCGGCCACCAGTGCAAACACGACATAAACCAGCGCCGCGATACGTTCATGTATGTCGTGCATGGCGAAACTGAAGCTAGGCTGGGTGTGAAAAAAGTTAAACAACAGAAAACTGAGGACAGAACTAACCACGACACCGAGCCAGCTGCCCTGCAAAGCCGCCGACAGCACCACCACCAGGTAGAGAATCAGTAATGTGGAATGACTGAACCAGTCGACGTAAACCCATCCCAGTACCGTCACCAGCACTGGGGCCACGATGCTGATTATCAGGCTAAGCCAGAACCCGACGGATTGCGAGTAGCGTACGTTTACCATTTCCAAAACCTGGGCGACAGAAAGATCAATAAGGCCAGAAACTCCAGTCGCCCCATCAACATGGCCAAACACAACAACAGTTTGGCGGTTTCACCCAGTGTTGTGAAATTGCCCGCGGGGCCGATGATATCGCCAAAGCCGGGGCCGACGTTCATCAACGCGGTGATGGTCGAGGTGAGCGACGTGACAGGATCGAGTCCGGTGAGCGACAACGCAACACTAAACACCATAAGACTGATCAAAACCATAAACACATAGGCCAGGGATGCGGACAGAACGCCTTCACTGACCGGTCGGTCGTTATACCGGCGCGGATAAAGGCCAGACGGGTGCAGAGATTTGAACATACCTTCGCGCATGGTCAGTGACAGCAACTGAAAACGGAACAGTTTGATGCCTCCGCTGGTCGAGCCTGAGCAAGCCCCAGAGAACATCAGAAAAGCGAACACCACCAGCGGAAAAGAGCCCCAAAGAGTGTAGTCCTCGGTGGCAAAACCGGTGGTGGTGACGATCGAGACGACATTAAACGCGGTGTGGGTAAAAACCGCAAAGGACAACTGATCTTCATGCTGCCAGAACCGGAACAGCGTAATGCTGAGCGTCGAAATAGCCACCACTTTGAAAAACAGCTGCACCTGACTGTCTTTAAACACCAATGGCTTTTTGGATTTCAGCGAACTAACGTACAGCAGATATGGAATGCCACCCATAAACATATAAAGAGAACCGGCCCAGACCAGGCTGAGTTTGTCATTAAACTGCCCAAAGGAGGCATCCGAGGTTGAGTAGCCACCGGTCGCAACCGTGGTGAATGCGTGATTAACAGCATCAAAGAAACTCATGCCCAGTATCCAGAAGGTGAGTATCGCAGCAATGGTGATAAACACATACACCAGGCCAATCTGCCGGGAAACAGCGCCAATACGGTTATTTTGATGATAGGACCATTCCGACGATTCCGTTTGGAACAGTCGCATGCCACCGATTTTCAGAAACGGCAACACCGCTACAGCCATCAAAATAATGCCAATACCGCCGACCCATTGAATCAGGGAGCGCCACAACAACAGCGGCGGAGGGATTTTTTCGATGCCGGTGATGATCGTAGATCCGGTCGTGGTAACACCGGACACGGACTCGAACAGGGCATCGACAAAACGCATGTCATGCAGCCCGAAATAAAAAGGCAGGGCACCGGTCAGACAAAGCAGCCCCCAGTTGATGGTGGTGACGTAAAACATCGGTTTAGAGCCGACTCGCGGCACCGCGCCCCGACCGAGCATCATTAACACCACAGACAACACAATACACACCGAACCACTGATGAAGAGTCCCTGCATTGACCGATGATCTTCGTGGGCGAAAGGTACCATCACCAAAAACATCATCACCGCCCAAATAAACATGGTAAAGGAAGCGACTTTAAGTGAAGGTCGGAGGGCGTTCATAACTACTGCCGAGTCTGTAAAACGGTAAATGATAGTCAAAGCCGGGGTAATCTATCCGTAATGAAAACGCCCAAGGTATAAGGAAAGCGTAATTTTTTGAGAATGACCGATGACAGTGGTCGTAGCCAACCGGCCTTACTTTAGCAAGTTGACCTTGGCTGTAAAGCCGTTTTCAATGCGATGTGCATCGAGAAACGGTTGTGTTGGTGACCAAAAAAAAGCGGCCCGTGAGCCGCTTAGACAATTTATAGAATCAACACATTACTGCACTGGCGATATCTTCACTTTCATAAAGTTACCCTGAGCGCTGGTGTTGTGGATATAAATCTCAGTACCGGTCTTAGGCACCATCACGCTGGCGTAGGGGTTCGCCGCCGTCCAGTAGTCGTACAGGTCGTTAAAGGCCCGAGCACCTGGCAATGATGGATGGTAAGAGGCTTCACTGTTCCAATGCAGCGTTAACGCGTCGGTATCTTCAATGGAGAAGGTCGAGTCATACGACTGAATACGAGGACGCCACAGACCGCCGTCGGCGCGGTACATCGGCTCTGGATGCGCATCCACTGGCAAGATCAGACCACCACCAGGGTGCGCACTGACGTTGTTGTCTGTGTATGACGTATCCCAGTATGACACCAGCAAACCATCCTGATACGGGAAGCGTTCAACCCAATCGCCCAATTGGTCCTGGAAGCCGAAGTTGTACGGACCCAATGCCAAGTTGGCATCAAAACCACGGTAAACACGGTTTTCCGCCAGGTAAGCGTTGAAGTAAGCACCCGATTCCGTACCGGTACTGGTGCGGAAGCCTTCCAATGTCCAGCCTTCATCCATTTCAGCGCCGTAAACCGGACCCATACCGATCTGAATATTATCAACCATGAAGCCTGGCTCAACGTAAGCACCATCGGTCCAGTAACGGAAGCCAAGCAGTACATCACCGGTATAAGCAGACAGATCCGCCGTCAAGGGTACCCAAGCTCCGCCGGTAGATCCCATAATGCCCCAGCCGAAGTTCTGACCATTTGGATCATCCATGGTTGAGTGATCGGTTTGCAGATTTTCCCAGGTTGCTCCGCCGTCGGTAGAAATTATGACGTAGGCGTAATCCCAGTCGACTTCGATGGAGTAGTTCACCATGGCATACAGAGTTTCGCTACCGGTTAAGGTTGCGGAGGCGTACATACGGTTATCCAGGTCATCACCTGCGCCGCTGTAATAGAACTTTTCACCTTCATAGGGTGAGCCGATTTCTTCCGTTACCAGCTTGTCCGGCAAGACCACAAACACCCCTTGAGCAGCATGCTTAGTGGTGGCTTCAGCAGGCCCTAACTTATGCTCAGAAGCTTCTCCGGCAAAGGCAACCTCATAGTTGTACCAACCTAGTTGGAATTTCTCCCAGCCACCCATGTGACCCGGCATTGAGCCGATGTCCGAGGTGCCATTGTTGAGCCACGATCCTGAACTCATCAGTGTCCAAAAGCCGGTTGAGTTTTCACCACCGCCAGTGTCGTACAGGTCTGGCAGGCCATGGTCGTGTGCAAACTCATGGGCAAATACACCAACACCCCCGTTTTCTGGTTCGACGGTATAGTCACCTATCCACAATCCGGTACCCGGTATTTCGACACCACCCAACAGGTTACCTGCAGGGCCTTCGCTGCCGATGCCACCGAAGCGAGCATACCAACGGTGTGACCAAATGGCGGCACCACCTAACACGCCACCACCGGCTTCTTCACCTTCGCCGGCGTGAACTATCTGGAAGTGGTCAATGTAGCCATCTGGCTCATCAAAGTTGCCGTCACCGTCGTAATCGTATCGGTCCCAGACGTCGTATTTGGCCATTTCTGCCGCAATTTCAGCGTCGGACATACCACTTGCGGCCATTTGGTTATACCACCCGGTCACGGAATCTTCGATCAGGTTCCACACGCCACCGGAAATATCGTCATCGTATTCCTGCGCATTGCCTGGAACGGTAATCCAGTCGGTCACGTCACCATCCACGGTGTAACGATTGGACGACTGTTCAATGTAGTAATTACGCATGGAATTCGCACCCGGAGCTTCATTGAACAGAATGTTCATAAAGTGATCACGCGAGAAGTCTTCGGTCCATATCGTCGAGTTATTTACCGACCGGTCCGGTTGCGGGATGCTGTTATGAGCCAGGTTGTTGAACTCGGTCAGCACGGTCCAGATGAGGTCCTCTCCTTCGCGTTCCAATTCGACAAATTGTCCGCGCGCGACTTCATGGGTTTTGCCAAAAGCGTTGCCTTTTAACTTGGCCTCCAGTGCTTTGGCTTTCAATGCATTTTGTTTTTTTCCGAGGGGGTGTTCTTTGACATGGCCCTTCTTATGTCCATGTTCACCTGAGGTATTACTGGCTAGAACCATCGCCGGTGCCACTACGGATAGGGTTAGGGCAACGGCCAGGCTTTTCTTGAGGAATTTTGACTTCATAAGTACTTCCTGTTTTTTATAGTTATTAAATTCCGTTTACTCTCTTATACCGGCTTGAAACTCAACGTCTCATCAGCTTGATGGACGACAACTTGAGACAGCATCCACGCCATCCTGAGCAAACCCGCCCATGACCTTGTGAGTCACGAGCTGGATTAACCTAACACCAATCTCAACCCCAATTGAATTGATTATTCTGCAATCGAATTGCAACTCAACGTTTCGTTATATGCAACATTAGCGATAGCTCAGCTTTTGCGCCCGTTTGTGACGCAATAAACCGGTCAATAAAACGTCCGTTTTTTTTTAAGGGCAACTCTGACTAATTCAAATCACCTCAGTCCTATCAGATTGAAGGATGAGTGGGGCGTGTGTTGCAGGGACTGGCGAGTCCTTTTCAAACCACACAACGAAGCTCAGTCATCGATCTGAAGGACCCGGAGGGCGGGGCTGAAATGGCAAATTTCGTTGTTAAGTTCTTTGCCAAGCTAATGAATAATGCCTGCAGAACTTGCCTCTCATTTTGCGAATTTCTTCACCCGCGGAGGTAGATAGCAATTATTCAGAGTTGCTTTAATTCGAAATAAAAGGCGTGTTCGACAAGGTTAATCAGTAGTTCAGGCCATACTTGCTGAGAATAGCGAGTTGCTCATCGCGCACCGAATCCAGCGCTTGTTGAAATGCTCTGACAACGGCCGGATCCACAGCCTGACTGAAGGCAAAATAGCCCTGACTATTACGTGTCGTCGCTAGAACGACAAATGGAAAGTCTCTAAAATCCTCGGTTTTCCGAATAACCCCGAAGGGAGAGTCCGCCACCGAAAACAACTGTTCTCGTTTATTCAACAGCATATGAAACAGCGTCGTATTGGAATCGACTAACTCTATTTTGGTTTCTGGATAGCCCAACTCTTGCATAGCGTATTGGGTCACGTCAGATTTCACCGCAACCACCGGTAAATCATGCTCGGTGGCCGGATCATAACGGTCAATGCCGCTGTCACCGTAGGTGACTAAAAAGGTGCGACTGGCGTGTGTCGGACCCGCCCACTGAAACAGGTTTTCCCGCGCGGACGTTCGCGACATGGTAAACAGCATACCGGGGCGGTCTGTTTGCAACAGGTGATAAGCACGAGACCAAGGCAGAACTTCGATGTCAGGAAACGGCACACCAAGCTTGGTGTAGACCAAATGCAATATCTCCGCAGACGCGCCGGTTAACTCACCGTTTTCGAGATAATTTAACGGTGGATAATCTTCGGTCATCACGGTCAATTGGGTGAGCATATCTGGCAGCTCATCCGCTTGTGCCAGGCAACTCCAGCAAAGCAAAGCAACACGCAGCAGGTACTTCAAGGCCAACTCCATTGCAGGCAAGTCTCTGCAGTTTAGCCAAAAAACGAATTTGTGCCTGTTTTCTGAATAGCGCCAAAACCCTTACGCTGTTTGAATTGGAAGGAGACAGACTGGCGTTATTGCGAGCATTCATGCAGCGCATCTGAATTGACCGATGAAACGACCTATCGTGACGATTGAGTCACCGTACCCCGAATGGCACGCACTTATACTTGTTTAATGGAACTGGCATCAATGCGTAACTTAGTTTCACGGAGATTTTTTTGCTTGTGACTAAATCTGTTTCGAAGACTATGGTTTCGTTTTTATCCAAAAGATCTTTTGGGGGATTTTTCTTTCCAAGGGGAGATCCCCTTGATCCGGCCTTCACCAGAGGTGAAGTCGTAAAAATCGAATCGAAGCCCATTGGGGCTTCGCTTTTAATCGATTTTAACCCCCCCCTTTTGTCGCCCGCTTTGGTGCTCTGCCATGCCATACACGTTCTTCGAAGGGTCGCTTGAGCGTGCATCCCTGCACGCGCGGCGCTTCCAAGGGCATCCGTGCCCTTGAATCCGTTGCGATGTGTCCGTCATGTCAGCCAAAGCAGACGCGACGAAACAGTCATTTACACCAGTCCTTGGCGAATAGAATTTTGAGGTTGGTCAAGCAGCGATGCTTGAACAAGTGACCCGGAAATGGCGGTCCGACGTTTCGGTGGTCGTCGCGAACTACCTGTCGATAACGGAATTGAGAAGTGTGACCAATCGTTTGTGGCGGCGACTGGGATTGCTAAGGACCACGCGAGAGTCGTCGGACCGGCTTGGCCCATATCGGTGAAAAACTCCCAGTGAAACCATATCATTAGTTCAAACTAATGCTGAAAAAAACAAACTGCATTTGTTTAAGTAAGTACCATTCACTGTACCCCGCCTGGTTTGAGCCGACGCCGAGCGGGGATTATTCGAGAAGGGGCACAATACCGTTAGTTTACGACCACTGCTTAGAACTCTGCTTATTGAAAACGTCTTTTACTTTCTGCAAGGTCAGAGCCTGAGTCGCAGTCATTGGGCCATCTACTTCCGCGGCCTGATGTATCAGCGACAATAAGCTATTAATTTGGTCTTCAGTAAACTCAGCTTTGACGTTAGCTAAAATATTTTCAACGTGTTCGTGCACATTGCTATGCACTTGCTTTAACAGAAAAGTACTTGATCCAAAAAGCTGCGTAGCATCGTCATCGGACATTGAAAAGGTGTCTTTGAAGGTGTCTATCGCAAAACGCTTCTGTTCTCGCGACAGATCACCTTCTTGTTGCAAAGTGCCTACAATGAGAACGGCTGCTGCCTCCATGGAATTATGAAGGTTGTACAAAGGTACCTGTTGGTATTTTTGTCGCCACTTTCGACGATGAGCCCATGCAAAAGGATTTAACCAACCCAAATCCAATCCGCCACGTTGCAAGGAGTTAAGCGCCCACAAAAGCCCTCCGATTGCCGTTATGAGTCCTATCAATATATGCATCTCACTGTCCCTACTTAGAATGAGGCAGGCGATTCTAATCAATTTGATCGTTTAAGACTATACCAGAACCACGAAATACCCCTCCCATTCCCCTGGGGTAAAAACGGTGCATTTTCCCGGACACTTGAAATACAACCCTCTCGCTACGGCCAAATTTTGGTTACATAGGCTGGCGCCTTAAACCTGAGCGCACCGCTTTCTAAAACCAGAACAAAAAAATCTTTGCTGGCGGCACTCAATTTTTGAATACGGAGATATGAAAATGAAATTGTCACAAGCCATCATTGCGTTGGGTCTGAGTCTATCGGCCATCGCCGCGCAGGCGGAGCCTATTGAACTCAATAAGGTCGACAACCGCATGCATTCCAAATACGGTTTTTCCTGGCAAACCATTGAAGTCGAAGCCATTGTCGATAATCTGGCGTTTGACAAATCGGTACAGCTTTACTTTGAAGACGAGACCCAGAATTGGGTCACTGCCGACATGACCTACCAGGGCGACGCCGGTCCGGGCAAAGAAATCTGGAAATACAATGTATCACGCACCATTACCGGACCTTATTCCAATAATGCGCCACTGGATCTACGTTTTGTTTTGAAGTATGACGTAAACGGTCAGACCTATTGGGATAACAACGACGGCCAGAATTACTTAGTCACAGCTGGCAGTGGTGAATACTCACCGAAACCGATTGTGTTAAACAGCGCCTATGCGCATGCGCCATACGACTACAACTACAATGGCAACACCGGTCATGTAAATGGTTACTTCAATGCGCAATTCATCCTGCAAAATCTCGGCTACTCGAAAGATGTCGAAGTGCATTACACTTTCGACAACTGGGTGCACAAATATGTGGCAGCGGCACAGTTTACATCGGGTGTTTTCGAAGGCTACTCCTATGTAACCTACCCTAACGCCAACAATGCGGAAGTGTGGACCTTCTACACCAACGGTAGTGAAGCGCAAAGCACGACAGCAAATACGGTAGAGTTTGCGGTGAAATATACAGTGGAAGGTGCGACCTATTGGAATAACAACAATGGCGCAAACTTCAAAGTGCCAGTGGTGTATAATTGATCGGTCTTTGATTTATAATCATTTCAACCCACAGTCGACATAGGTCTCTGTGGGTTTTTGTTGATACCCCCATTCATTTTTTAGACGAGTACCAAACTATCACTGCCAGTGATGCTGAATAATCTAAAAGATCACTTTCGACAATTCGCGACTGACAACGCAACCAAATACCGGAACAATTAGCGTCATTTTTGCGGAACCCTTTGTGGGAAATTATGGATTCTCAAGACAGCTTTTTCGAACAACACGCTATCCTGCAATCCAAATTGCGCTGTCCGGTAATTACCCTGAACAGTGTCGACCGATCTGCGCTCACGGAAAAGCTCCACGATGGTTTTCAGCGTGCCATCACCTTTGTCCAGGCACCTGCTGGGTTTGGGAAAACCACCGCCATTGCGCAATGGTTTACGCAGCTCGATCGACCCAAAGGATGGCTGGGCTTGGATGAACTGGATAACGACTTTCCGAAATTCATTTCCTATGTATCTGCGTTAATAGAACAGGGTAACACCTTAGCCGACGTCACTACTGTCTTTCGCGACTGGTCGAAAATCAGTCCATCTCATACGGAACAAATTGTCGCTAATTTCAGCAATCATCTGGCGCAGTACCCACAACGCCCGGTCATCGTTCTGGATGATTTCCATTGGATCACTGATCCAACACTCATCCACTTTATCGAGCGCTTACTCAAGCACATCTGCCATCAAGTGCATTTGGTTTTAATCAGCCGAACAGCGCCCGCTTTGAATCTGCACGAGTTGATGTTGGCGGATCAAGTCCAGTTCATCACCACACACGAACTGAAATTTTCGGCGCACGAAATGCGACATTTTTTCAGCCATTACAATGACGAGGCTTTCCGACAACTGCAACCCCAGCTGTCCGACATGGCCGGTTGGCCAGCAGGATTGCAACTGTTCCGACTGGCTCGCGAGAACAAATTGCCCATGTCGCAAGAACAAGCGATGTTAAGCGACTATATCTTTGAAGAAATTATCCGCAACATGCCGGAACCCTTGTTAACAGCGACACTGAAAGCCGCCATCAGCCGCCGCTTTAACCGATCATTGCTGACGCTGCTGTGTCCCAATAGCAATGTTGATATGGTGCTGCGCGAACTAGAAACGCGCTACGCGTTTATTTCTGTCACCGGAACCACCGATCGTTGGTACCGCTTCCACAGCCTCTTTCGTCAGGCGCTGATCGATTATTATCGCCGAACGGACCCGACCTCGTATCAGGCCACCGAACAGATCTGTGCTGACTGGTGGTTAAAACAAGCCTGCTACAGTGAAGCCGCGGAACATCTGATTCAGGTCGGTCATGAGCCGGTTATCGCCGCGTTCCTGCTTGATCACGGTTGGTCGTTTTATCGCAGTGGTCAGTACCGCTTACTGCAGCAATGCTTTGCCCAGCTGGCGCCAACCACCATCGCCAGGCACCCGACGCTGGCCCTGACACACGCCTGGTGGTTACTGATTCACGAAGACCCATTGCAAGCAAACCGCAGTATTCAAATGTCCGAAACCCATTCGTCATTGCAGGCCAGCGATCAGGCGTCCTACTGGGCAGTAAAGTCGGCCATCGCGGTGATCTTCGATGATTTTGTTGCCGCAGAAAATTGGGCGCAGAAATCGTTGAACAGCGCATCATCAGCGCGCCCCTGGGAGCGCTGTCACAGCTTTTTGGCGATCGCAGAAGCGCGCCTTAATCAATGTGACTTTCCTGGTGCAGAACAAGCATTGGTAGCCGCGAATCAGATTTGTCAGACCGAACGCTACACCACCTTGTTAATACAGGTAATGTATTTGCATGCAGAGATTCATCTTGCGCGGGGCGACTGGGCGGACGCGCAGACGGTGCTCGAAACTGCGTTGAGCTATGCCCGCGAGCGCGGCCTGTCGAGGTTATTTTCGATCGACCATCTGCAACGAACGTACGCCCGGGTTTTGCGCTTACGAGGCCAAACGGAGCAAGCCATCAGGGTATTAAAAACGACGGATATTTCAGAGCGACCGCTCGGTGATTACTGGCAGTTCCCGATTCTCATCGAGCAGCTGTCGACGCATCTTTTTTCAAATCAAGCCTCGGCATCGACCCAAGCGGACATCAGCAAGCGGATTCTGTATCTGGCCAGCACCTGTGATTTCAGCGTGAAATGGCAACTGTCGGCCGACCGAGCCCTGATTCTCTATTGGACACAACAGCAGGATCGGAAATCTCTGCGCTACCTGATACAACGTTATGAAAACATGAACTTCAATACGCGTCGGTTTAATCTGAATGCCCGGTTTAATCTCGCATTGGCAAAGCTCGGCTGCCACGATGTCGATACCGCGCGATCATTGCTACAGGAAGTGAGTGATGAAGCCACTGCGGTTGATTACCGCGAACTGCGTATTTTCTGCCAGGTGCTCATCAATCTGGCGGGGCAAAACATCAACCTCGACTTGCAAGCCAGCGCAGACAAAAACACGGCAGCACTGCGGCAACCCCTGTACCGACTGTTTAATGACCCGGAATGCGATACTGCACCGGCAACAGAGCAAAACGCACTGCTGACCAAAACCGAGCAAAAGGTGGCTTGTCTGCTGAAGCAGGGTCTGCAAAACAAGGAAGTGGCTGAAAAATTGAACATTCAACTGTCCACCGTGCGCAGCCACATCAAATCCATCAACCGAAAACAGCGGTTGTCTACAACTCATTGAATCTACAAAATATGAATGATTTGTGAATGAATTGTCGTGAATCTTCGGAACGCGTAACTACATCCCTACCTTTGCTCACAGGTTCCATCCCGGTATCGCTTATTTTTTGCACACCCTGAAAAAAGTCTTTAGCGTGCTCTTGCTCGATACGATGAGTGGGAATAGAGAGTCAGCAGTTTCCCAACTGAACAACAAAAATAAAAAGGTGAGAAACAATGAGAAACACAATCCTGCGATGGACGGCCACCGCGTGCCTGTTGATGTTAGCCAGTGCCGGTTTTACGGCGACATGGCCAAATTCAGAGTTCAGTCAATTGCATTATGGCCTGTACTGGTTTGGTTATGACGACAACTGGGCAAAAGCGGTTCCGGGTCAAGCAAACCCCTATTACAACCAAAATAAAAAAACCCTGATTTACATTCACGGCTGGCAAAATGGCACTACGCCCAACAAAAGCCGCGAAACCTTTGATCGCAGCAGTGTCGGCGGCCCGAACACAGACCTGGCGGCCGCCTGGCTGAGCGCCGGGTATAATGTGGGCGTGCTGTATTGGAATCAATTTGCCGACGAAAGTGAGGTGAAGGATGCCGAAGCCAAAATCTGGACGACTAACGGACCCCGTGGTATGCGTTGGCGCAGGCTCGATGGCAGCTACAGCAGCATGAACACGTCGGACAACGTAACGCGGCTATTGTACAACGACCTGAAAGCCAACATGTCCGGGTTCGCAGGTACTGAATTGCGGATTGCCGGCCATTCGCTGGGCAATCAGGTGGCGTTGGCACTGTCTGATCTGATCCGAGCTGACGTCAACGCTGGCAGGGTAACCAGTAAACTGTTGCCCAAACGGGTCGCGTTGCTGGACCCCTTTTATTCCAATGGCAGTAAGAGTTATCTCAATGGCGACTGGGCTGGAGAGCGATCGCGCTGGGCCGCCAACCGTTTGATCTCCGCTGGTGTAGCCATTGAGGCTTATAGATCCAGTTCAGTCACAAACACCGTGTTTGTAGGTGACGCCAACACCGCGTTAATGAAGAAGACTGCGTTTACTGAACTCAAACCCTGGTATTTCCAGTCCTGGGAACAGGACAAGAAACACCACGCGGCAGCCTGGCACTACCTCTGGTCCTTCAGCTTCAACCCGCCAGCCATCAAGAACAGCAGTGCTGACGCAGCCAGTGCACAAACCAGCACCAGCCGGATCAAAGCGCTGATGTCCAGCACTCAGAAATTGGTGCATGACCTGGGCGCTTACTCGAAATCCCCCAGCGATGACCGTTTTAAAACCGCCAGCAAGTAGTCGGTATCGCCCACGCTGGCTCAGCGTGGGCATCGCTTCCACAAGTCATTTCTGAACCCTTTTTTTTCCACGCATTTATTGGAGTCATTTCCCATACTTTCGATTAGAATACGGCGACTTTGTTAACCTTAAAAACGAATTTCAGGAAATCCGATCATGCCAAAGGCCAGTGAGATCAAAAAAAACGCCGCCGTTGAATACAATGGCAAGACTTACATCGTTCACGACATTGAACGGTCTGTGCCACAGGGCCGCGCAGGTGGTAGCTTGTACCGCATGCGCATGTATGAAGTGTCGACTGGCTATAAAGTAGATGAAACCTTTAAAGATTCAGACATGCTGAACTTAGCAGACCTGGTCCGCCGCCCGGTCATGTTTTCATACGAAGACGGCGACGAATATGTATTCCTGGATTCCGAAGATTACACCCCATACAACCTGAATAAGTCGACCATTGCCGATGAAGTCCCCTTTATTACTGATTCAGTCACCGGCATTCAGGTGATTCTGGTGAACGAAGCACCGGTTGCATTGGACATGCCAAGCAGTGTTGAACTGGTGATCACCGAGACCGATCCGTCGATCAAGGGCGCATCTGCCACGTCGCGTACCAAGCCAGCAACACTGTCCACCGGCTTGGTCATTCAGGTTCCGGAATACATCGCCACCGGCGAGAAAATCAAAATCAACATCGAAGAGCGCCGTTTTATCAGCCGCGCATAAGAGATTCATTTCCCGAGCCAGGGACGCCCGTCACGAACGTCCCTGGGCTATTGTTGCCGTACAGCCGTCCCATTAGCCCCGTGTGCGCGTGGTTTGTCGAACCACCGAATCCAGATCACGAATCTGCTGTGTGATTTCTTTCATCTTTTCGTGCGTGCGCAGATCGATATCCAGTTTTTTATCCATGGTGTGCATGATCGGGAATATGCTTTCCTCAATCGTAGTCGCCAGCACTTCCAAAATTTTCCCCAACCCCTGAACCGGTTCGTTCACGACTTCCACCGTTGGCTTGCTGGCAATGATAGCCTTGGCAATTTTTTCAAACGACTTTGCCAACAGGGCACTGTTATCGGGCACCGTAACAGGATCCGGTTTACTGGCCTCGACCGCCGCAATCAGTTTCGCCATCGCGGCCTGCTGCTCGGTGTTTGGCTGAGCCGCTGTAGAGGCCAATGCGCTTAAGCCATTGGCCAGGTCGGCCAATTGCGCGACAACCTTGCCACCAACATCGGCATCGTCGCCGCCCATGGCTTTGTTACGCAGGAAGTCCTTCTTGATCTGCGTCCAACGTGTCGCTTGCTCGTCGGTCATATTGCCACGCAGTTCTGCCAGTTTGAGCAGGTTATCTTCGGCACCGGTGGTGAGCAGTTGCGCTTCGCCCAGATAGTGATCGGCGATCATTTGCATCAGCTCCTGCTGATTCATCACGGCCGATATTTTTTCCGTCATCTTATTCATGTTGCGGTAACTGCCTTGCAACTTGAACGCGGGTTCGGTGCGGTATTTGTCATCCTGTGCAGCCGAGGCGATGTATTGTTTGTTGATCTTTAACACCACATCCTGGACGACAAACATTTTGGCAATAATGCCGGTGATTTCCTGAATTTCAGCGCCACTGTACTGATGCGCAAGATCCGTTGCGGCTATATCGTGCCCCTGCGCCATCTTGATCAACTTGTAAGTGTCGTCCATCTCCCGAGTGGCCAATGGCGCCAATACAGGATTGGAAGTCAGTGCGTTTTCGATATAACTCAGCGCGAATTGTTCATCCATACCGCCCAGAATATCACCCAAATTATAGATATCTGCTCGGTTGGCGAGCATGTCCGGAATCTTGAAGGCTTCGCCGGATTCAGTGTAAGGGTTGCCCGCCATCACCACGCAGAATTTTTTACCACGCATGTCATAGGTTTTGGTTTTACCTTTCCACACGCCTTCTACACGACGGGTGCCGTCACACAGTGAAATAAATTTCTGCAGAAACTCTGGATGCGTGTGCTGAATATCATCGAGATACAGCATCACGTTGTTACCCATTTCCAACGCCAGATTCAGTTTTTCCAACTCCTGCCTAGCGGTCGCATTCGGTGCCTGCTGCGGGTCGAGTGACAACACATCGTGTCCCAGTGACGGGCAGTTGATCTTCATGAAGATCAAGCCCAGACGGTTCGCCACATATTCCATCAACGTGGTTTTACCGTAACCCGGCGGTGAGATCATCATCAACAAACCCATCAGGTCTGTTCGCTTAGAATCACCCACGGTGCCCATCTGTTTTGCCAAATTATCGCCGATCAATGGCAGATAACTTTCGTTGATTAATCGGTTGCGCACGAACGATGCAAGTGGCCGTGCCTTGAATTCATGCAGACGCAGTTTATCGCGCTCGTCGCTGATGATGCGCTGACGTACATCCAAATACCGGTGGTAAGTCGGTACTACCACGGTACGGTGATGTTCGGTGCGTTCCAGAAAGTCATCAAGACTGAAACGTAACTCGCGATTTTGAATACGCGCGTGATCGCCCATCAGTCCATCAACGACGAGTTCAACATCCACATCAAGGAAGCGATGCGTCATGTTCTGAGCGGTCAGAATCTGCGCACAGGCTTCCGGAACATAGCGCGCCAGATGGGTCAGTTGCTTGTTGTTGACCAGGGCCTGTAACCAGGCTCGGGTGAGCTTCCACTGTTCTGCGGGCAATGCCTGCAGTTTCGCAATCGATTGTTCGAACTGACGCCAACTGTCACCGGACATAGAACGCTGCAGCTCTTCACTGAGCTGACGACCGTATTGACTGATGATGATCTCCACCGGCTCACGCGCCAGTTCGGCAACCAGATAATCCGCGGCACGCGATATCGTGAGGGCATCACAATCGATCGGATGCTGTTGTATAAAGCTGGTCAGTTCGCGGCCGATCTCGGCGGCCAATAACTGGCTCGCTTCATGGCTGGCAAACACAGCATTCATCTGCAAGGCAGACTGTGCTCGTTCTGGCCAACTTTTAAACTGGCCGTCATCTTGCTGCTGCAGATAGCTCCAGAACAGGGCAGCAATGCCGCGACTCATTGGATCGAAACGCAATAGTTCTGCCAATGTCAGTGCTGGCATTACGGCGCGGAGAATCTTAGCGGCGTCGAAATCATGAATCCCTTTTTCATAGCCATCTTTGTAGCGAGGGCTGGCGAAGTCGCGTACCAGTGCACTCAACTGATCGTCTTCCGCGACCGCCTGACTGAGTTGGCCAAGCGACAGGCCATCGGTATGTTGTTCAGCGGCGTGTAGAATGAGGGCCGCCAAATATTCCGCCCTGTAGATGTTAGGCGTTTCCGACTCCAGGGACAATTCCCAATAGTCTTTCAGTGCCAGCAGTTCCGGATGCTCTATGGCTTCAAAATAGTTGGTTCCGGTTAAATGAATATTCAGCAGACCATTGCGCGGAATAATGGTGAGGTCCAGTTCCTGTGTGTTCACAGAAAACTTGTGTCGTGGACCCAGCTTGATCACATTGCCACCGGCTTCGTATATATCCGTTTTGTCGCGCAATGAACGCAAAGCCTGTTCTTTAATGGACTTGAGTCGGGCCTCAATATCGTCAGCTTTCACCGCCGCGTCCAGCTCTCGCAATGACTCTACCAAGTCTCTGATTTTAAGAACCAGCGCGTCAGTGGCAAAATAGGTGTTCAGTTGATCGGCTTCGGTAAACTTAAGTGACCGCTTTTCAATCGAAGACAGCATACGGGCGGCAGCGTCGGTAACACTCTGTGCTTTGCGCTGTCGCTCATCAAGCAGTTGCTGTTTGTGACTTTCAAAAGACTCATAGACTTCTTCACGTTTGTCCATAATGTCGGTTAAAAACTGGTCGTAATCAGAGAACTGGCTTTCCAGCTCTTCCAGTTGCACCAACAAACGCGACAACTGCTCTTCGCATCTTTCCGGCGTTGTGGATAAGCCGAGCGCATTTACAATGCTCTGCGAAAATAATTTGAATTGCGCCCCAAATTGCGCCACGGCTTCGGACGAACCCAGGTTCTTCTGTTTGTGTTTGGCGTTGGCCTTGCTCTGGTTTAACTGAGCGTAAACACTGGAGACCGCGTCGATGATCTGCGTGCGAACAGTTGCATCGGCAACCTTCAACGTGTTCATCAGTTCCGTTAGTAAGTCTAAACCCGCTGCCGTCTGCTCAATCGCCTCGATGACCGGAGTCAGTTCGGCAATCGTTGCTGCTGTTTCAATCTCTTGATCAAGCTGGGTGATCTTGTCAAAGTAGGGATTCAGCGCTTCGTCGCGCGATAAAAAAGTCACCGTTTGTTCCGACAGTGAAGCGTTGACCTTCTGTAAGTCAGCTTCCAGTTTGTCGATACGGGCTTGGTCAATGTAACGTAATTCACGGATAGTGATCAGGTGACCGCGCTGTTGACGAATCTGACTCAGGGCTTTGACGTACTCTTCTGCCGTCTGCCAGGAATCCGGACGAATCGATTGCAGCAGGGCCGTTTGCTTCTGTTCGGCCTCTGCCATCGCCTGCTTGGATTGCGCCTGGATGCTCTGAACTTTTTCAAATTCATCGATCACCAACTCGGAGGTTGCCGCGACCTCGCGTACCAGTTCGGCCAACGTTTTGCTTTCAACACTGTCGAGCCAATAGTGATCGTCAAATACTTTCTTGGCGGCTTTGCTCAGCTCTTCATAGAGTCGAGAGGAGACCGATTGACTGTCGATGCTGCGGCAAATACTAAATAGATCTGATACCCCACGCACCAGGGCTGCGTTACCGATTTTGCCATAGAAGCTTTGGCTTTGTGGCTGGGTACTGGCGAACTCATCACTGACATAAGGCGTTTGCCAAACCTGCATTGGGTGGACTCGGGTCGGCTCCGATTCCGCAGAAAAAATCACCAACCGGCCGTCTTCTGCCAGCGCATAGCCATGACCGAATATGGGGTTTTGCAGTTGTTTGGTGATCAGGTTGTAGGCGAACAGACCCACCACACCGTTGTTGGGTTCGTAGAAAACGTACAGCACGTCTTCGCCATTCGGCGAACGGATCATTCGCTGAAATTTGAGACCGTTTACATCCTCATCGAAGGCTTTGTATTCGCCATTCTGAAGGTAATAGCCGCCGGGGAAAATCAACCCGTGGTCTTCGGGCAACTGGACACAGGATTCACCGATGGCATCCACGCGCATCACCTGCTCGTTCAGCGTGTTATAAATCAGGTATCGGGTTTTGGTTTCTTTATAAGGCAATACACTGAGCAGGATAAGATGACCAACTTTAGCGTACGACAGTTTGCAGTCATCAAGGGATTGGGTGTCGTCATCCACCGGTTCTCGATAAATACCCAGACCATCTTCCGTGTTGTTTTCAATTTTAACCGTCAGGTCGCCACCGATGGTTTCCACAAAAACCGTATCCAGAACATTAATATGCGGATGACGACCGTTAACGATGTTGTCGCGAGTGGCTTCGGTCCATTCGAAATCGTAATGCGGTGGTGGTTGGATGTCTCGTTCACCGCGGTTATCAATGTAGGTGATGGTTTTACCATCCGCCGAAACACTCCAACGGAACACGCGTTGGTCGGACAACCGTTCACCAATTTGAAAGGCGGCCAGCAATTTACCGTCTTTCACCACCAATTGAATCAGTTTGGTGTTTTTGTAGTACCGGTACAGTTCGGAGAAATCATTAACGAAGCGGGTGTCTGTCAGAAAATGTTTGTTGTGCGAAACCGGCACCAGCTCAATGCCATCGTCGGTTTCCTGCACGTCAAACAGGGCGAATACGTCATCTACTTTGGTTTCTTTTTTCAGTCCGATAAAAACGTTGTAGCCAAACAACAAATGCTCGCCGACCTGAACGATATCGCGGGCAATACAGTTGTTTTCAGTGCGCACGCGAGTACGGCCCTTAACGGCCAAATCCGACGAGCCGAACTCGGCTAGGCGGGCGTCGTTCAACTGCTTGGTACGCTGGTATAACTTGCTTCCCTGCTCAGCTAAACGCTTGCTGATGACTTCATAAGCGCCACCTTCGGCAACGGCGTTGTCAACGGTATTGGCTTGCGGGTCGTTTGGCTGGGTCATGCGTTAATCCTTTAAAGACTATGTTAACTATTCGCCGCAGCCCTGAGCTGTGTCTGTCTGACACGGCACAGATCACGGCGATTTGGCGTAAGGAGACCTAACGATCACTTACGCCGTTTCAGCATACGATGCGATCAGGCATCTTCCTGGTTCGATTTCGATACCGGAGCCGACTGCATCATTTTACCGACCAGCCCCTGAATCACATTGCTCTTTCCAGCCAGACCATCGACTGCCTTACCGATAGACAGGGACTTGGCAAAGTTATCGAAGAAGTGGTCTTCTCCACCGACAATGTCGATCTTGGCTTTCTGCAGAGCAACAGCCAAGACTTCTGCGTTTTCTTTCGCAATTTCCTTACCGGCTTCCATCGATGCCAACGCTTCTTTCAAGGCCGTTTCCAGACCCATGCGGAACTCTTCGTGTTCACGTGCCTGTTCGCTCATGGAGTTCATGGCTTCGAACTTATCAACCAGACCTTCAGCCTCGGCTTTGAATTGCGCGCGAGTCACATCAGCCTGTGCGGTACCGGTACCTAACAGAGCATCGGCTTCAGCGTCACCTTTTGCTTTAATTACATTCGCTTCGGCGATACCTTGCTTCTCAAGAGATTCCGCCTTGGCGTTCAAGACGTTGGCTTCGGCAATACCTTCTTTCTCCAGCGCTACAGCCTTAGCTTCCTGTACTTTGGCTTCAGCCAAGCCCAGAGCCGCCGATTCCGCCTGAATACCTTCCGCCAGTTTCTTCTTGGCATCGGCTTCCTTGGCTGCCGCTTCCAGTTCAGCCTGTGCGATAACCGTAATTTCAACAGAACGGTGCTTAGCGGCGAGTTCGTCAGCCTCCGCAGCTTTCACCTGCTTCACTTTCTGTTCTTCGGCCAGTGCTTCTGCTGCCAGAACCTGCGTTTGCTTGGCTCGGTCGGCTTCAGACACTTCGCGTACTTCCTTTATGCGCTCTTCTTCCACGGCCACGGTTTTATCCACGGCCACACGCTCACGAATGACGTTGGCGATTTCTTTCTTCTCTACTTCAACCGCTTTTTCGGCTTCAATGCGCTGTAGTTCCACTTCACGTTCACGAGAAACAATTTCCAGATCACGGGCACGGGTCACCTTTTCCTGCTCGATGGCCACAGCACGCAATCGGTTCTGTTCAGCCACTTCCATTTCACGTTTCTGGTTTTCCGTTTGTACGGCCAATTCCTGATCGGTCAGAATCGTTGCCTGTTGTGCCTTGAGGCGCTCTTCTTCCTGAACCTTGCGTGTTTCGGCTTCTTCACGCGCGATAATGGTCTCGATTTCACGTTTTTGCTTGGCTTCGGCATCGGATTGTTGACGCTCCAACTCCAGCATGGCCTCAACGGTTTCCACATTCTTTTTCTTAATCGCCAACTCTTCGTCGCGGGAGAAGTTGTTGGTCTGAATGTTTTGCGTCGCCGTCAGTTCGGTGATTTTACGGATACCTTCGGCATCAAGAATATTGCTTGGGTCCAACGACGATTTCGGCGTCTGCTCCAAGTAGTCGATCGCAACGTCTTCCAGCACATAGCCGTTCAAGTCATTGCCGATAACTTCGATGATTTTGTCGCGGAACTCCTGACGGTTTTCAAACAGCTTCACAAAGTCAATTTGCTTACCCACGGTTTTCAGCGCTTCGGAGAATTTCGCGTTGAACAGATCGTTCACTGCGTCTTTGCTGGATGCCCGATTTGCCCCAATCGATTTTGCAACCTTGAGTACATCTTCGGCTGTTTCATTTACCCGCAGATAAAAAGCTACCGTAATGTCCGCACGCATGTTGTCGGCACAGATCAATCCGTCCTTACCGCGTCGATCCACTTCCATGGTAATCAATGAGATTCTCATTAATTCCTTTTTGTAGATGATCGGTAACACAAAGCCACCGGTAAACTTGACCTTTGGTGTTGAGGACAGGTCGTTGACGATTAACGCCACCCCCTGCTCAACTTTGACGTAAAAGGCTTTGAACAGAATCCCTAAGCCTATAATTACAGCGAACACGACGCCCACTGCGGTTAGTATCGGCGCGAGAATTGCTAAATCCGCCATGATGGTTTCTCCATTTCCAGGTTGTTATTAAGCGTTGCCGAGGAATTCGTCTTCAGAGACGACTCGATACACGTTTTTGTCGTTGAGGTATTCATAGGCAACCACCCGGTCGCCCTGTTTGAAAGAGTTAGGTTGGTCACAGCGTATTTTCAGCATCAGACCGGCACCACCGTCGTTAAGCATCGCTTCGCCGAAATTTTCATCCACGCGAGACGTCCGCACGATCAGAACCTTACCCAAAATGCTTTTATTCGAAGTTGTCTCGCTGGTAAAAAATTTCCGTAACGGTTTGATTATTTGTGCAGTGAGCATGGTCGATAAGTAAAGAGACCCAAGCAAAACCAGTGAACCCAGGCCAAACTGCATCCAGACCGATTCCAGCGGACGGACAAAAAAGTGCACGCTGTAATAGCATAGAAGCCAGCCAATCAGGGAAATCAAGGTGATGATCAAAGTCGTAGGGACACCATTCAAACCAAACTTCATCATCAACCCAGCTAAGGCGTTTATCTGCCCAATATCCGTATCTGGTTCCGGCAGATCAACATCCAACGCGTCGATGTCAACCAGACCCAAGACAGCCACTAGCCAATAGAGCATGGACAGCAATAAGAAAAAGGTAAAGAACACCGTTGGGAATGATGCAATGTTCTGATAGAACGGGTCCATCCCTTCGAGGAAGAAAACAGCAAACATAATATCTCCTTATTTTTTCTTAGCCTGCAATCGATCAAACACACGATCGATCTGCGTACCATTGGTTTTAATACCGGCCTGTTCCAATTTGGCCAGCAAGTCATCTTTCTCAGCGGATACGTTCAAGTCGTTGTCCACATCAAACTGCGCGGCTTTGTGTGCCTGACGTTGACGCAATCGCTCCAGGGAATCCTGCGCAGTTTGTATGCGCTTACCTGATCCGGCGCTACGTTGCGAAATAGCGGCCTGCGCACGCTGTACACTTTGCGTTGCTTTTATCGTATCCAACTGTTGCTTCAAGCGGGTGACACTGCGCTCGGTTTGACGAAGAATCTGCTGAGCGTCTTTGACGTGACGGGCGTAGGCAGCCCTTTCATCGACAGCGTCCTGCTGTTGCGCTTCAAACTCGACGATTTTTTCGGCCACTTCCAACGCCAGCGCTTCATTATTTTGGGTAAGGGCCTGACGGGCATAGTCCTCATGCTCGGTAATTTTCCGCTGCCAATCATTGACCTGTTCGTCGGCCAGTTTCTGTTTGGCCATCAACTCAGCCAGGGCATCCCGTGCTTCACTCAGGGCAATGGAAGCTGAACGCACTTCGTCGTCCAACAATCGGATTGCCCGCGCATCAGCGCGAGATTCACTGTGTTCGTCATCGTCACCTTTCAACGCGGCAATCATCTTCGACCAGATATTCATCATGCCTCCCTGCGCGCGTCATCAATCAGGTAGTCGGCATAGGCTTCGGTTACCTGCAACACATTGGTGGCGAGCGTTTCTATCTCGATCAATACACTGTTTAACACCGAAGCCCAGCTTAACGCACCAAACATCGTGTAGGATGCTAGGCCGTCTTCACCGGTCTCCAGGCTGATCGTCGACAGCGGAAAATACTTGTGCGTCATCAATACCAGTTCGTTAAACGCCGCCACGTCCTGCACATGCGACATCGGCCACAACAAACACTCGACCAGTATCTGTTCACCGCTGACCGTCAGAAACAGGGGTAAGTCACCAAATTCGGTCATTTCAATCAACAACACCGGTTCTGCACCCTCAATGAATTCCAGGCGCGCGCGCCCTGTGCTCACCAACTCGGTGGCTTTTAACGCATGAAATAAACTGGATGTGGTCCAAACCAACGCTTCTGACGCCATCGCTTTTCCTCCGACTGCCGCTCCTTCCGCATCTTCCAGGCGCAATTGCTTCTCATACGCCAACAACTGCTGGGTATGCTCTGGGCGAATCCACACTTCTTTCTTAACCAGCCCTTGCTCGCGCAAGCGGCGGCGAAATTCGCGTTGATAATGGGCGGACGTTTTAACTTGCATGGCGGTGAATTTAGAACCTTACATGTAAGGGGTCAAACAGTTTCACATGTAAGATGAAAAGTTGTGACCAAAGTCATGTTCACGAAACAGTGAGCAGGGGGAGCAAGAATGAAGCCGAAGGGTGACGCACTGTAGCGAAACAGCCGCATGTTTGTCTATCAAAATGACAACGTACTATGGAAAACAGCGGCAACCCGAATAGCACTGACTCAAACTTCATTAGTCATTAAATCTAATTGTCGAAAGCTACCGCGACTTGGCTCACCTGCGAGTTTATTATCTTTAAGGGTCGAACTGGTCTGACGATTGGGGTTTGTTCTTAGCGAAAAAATCCCAGAGGATTTTCCTTTCCAAGGGGTGATTCCCTTGTACCCCCTTTTTCCGCCAACGTTGGTTACCTTCCAGCTGCTGTGCTCGGTCAAACGGGCTCGGGCGTGCGCCGACACATCGGCATTCCCTGCACGCACAACGCTTTCAACGCCTTCCCTAGCGTTGAATCCGTTGTCTCGCTCAACACCTGTCAGCCAACGCAGTGCTGGCTCGCTGTTTCTGCCAACTCGAGTGACATCAAGCTTTTTTAAAAGGCTTCATGACCGGCGGTGCAGCGACTGCTGGTGTTTTTTTGCCTTGCAAACGACCACGCAAAACCATTGCGGGGGCCTTGCTAGACGTCCTGCTGTCCCAGGCCCATTCAGTCCAGCCGAGCAAACATTGACGCTGGCTTAAAACCGAACAGTTTGGCCAGGAAAACGTCAGGTAGTTTCTGAATTTGGGTGTTGTAGAGCTCGACAGAATCGTTATAACCGTTGCGGATCAGACTTAGTTCATCCTCAGTGCGCTCCATCTGTTTGCGGAATGTCTGCACCAGTGAGTTCGCTTTCAAATCCGGGTATGCCTCCACACGCGCAATAAAGGCTTTGACGACCTTTTTTTCGTACTGCAGCTGCTTGGTTGCCTGCTCAGGATCTTCAGAATAACTGGCTTGACCGCTGCGCATTTTGGTCATGGCTTCCATCAATTTTTGCTCATGGGCCATATAGCCTTGCACAGTACTCAGCAACTGAGGCCATAAATCGTGCCGACGTTGCAGCAACGTATCGATATCCGCGCGGGTTTTGTCGACCCGGTTTTTCAGAAACACCAGTCCGTTGTAATGCAGAATGAGGGTAATGAATGACAACATCAGCGGTACAACCAGCGAGACCTTGATCAGATCCAACGGTGTCAGGGAGCCACTGCCGGACAACAATACTGTCCCGGCGACCAGGCTGAACCCAAGGGCCAGGCCGGTCAACATAAAGCCAGCGGCACCTTTACCTTTGACCACCTCGTCTTCTTCCTGAGTGGTAATCAGGAACTCAAAGTCATCACTGTTCTGCACAGACAATTGCGCGGCGTTCTCATCGGCAATGCCGGCAAATCCCAAGCAATAAACGTTGCGAAAGGGCGGTAGCCAGTATTCAGAGTAACGCATTTTGCCGCGACGATCGACCTGCTTCTCGGGAAACACAATGTTTGCTCCCGCTGGATTAACCACCACTTTGCCGGATTGATCTTCCAACCAGAAACGGGATTCTTCACCCCCTTCTTCCACCGTTACCCATTTCGCGTTTTTACCACTGCCGCGTTTTTCCTCCACGGTATATTTGTAGGCCACGCATTTCTGCTGATTTAACCGACTGGAGAGCGGCGGTGCGACCTCATCGTCAACATCAATCATGCCAAACAATTCAGTTATCCCGTAGGTTAAACCCGTGGTCTGGGAGGTGGGGATAAATTCCACCAGTCGTTTGAATCGAATGGCTTTCAATGCCCAGAAGATCAACCCCACGGTAAACAAGGCACTCAAACCAGCCACCGTCAGGATTAACCACTGTTTATCGAACCGACTGTTATCGATGTCCACCAGACGACCTTCGATCCGATGTTGCGTCGCTTCGTCCAAGGCGGGCGGACGGAAGGATCGCTTTTCGGCCACTGTAAACAGCAGGCTGTCTGGCCACTGGTCTGCGCTGCGTTTAATACTTGCGTACATCGCGTATAAGTCTTCCAGTGCTTCCTGTCGATTACTGGCCATCGCGCCAACAGACCGCTCCTGGTATATCGCCGCAGTGTTATGCCAATCCTTTTGCAAGTGCACAGCACCGAGCACCCACAGTGCTGCGAACAACCCCAGGGTCATGAAGGTGACAAATACCCAATATCGATGCACTCCAAAAACAACAAGCAGAGCAGCGAGACCAACGGCGAGCAGGCCAGTCGCAGCGGAAATCAACAACCCAGATAAGAACAGGGCATCGCCACCTTCGGTTTTCAGGGATTGATACGTAACCAGAGTCGTCAAGTCATACTTCATCGCGGATAGGTTAAAGGATTGAGACTGGTCATCATAAAAGGCCAGCATTTGCAGGTTGTCACCTTGGCGGATGGTATGTTCAGTGTATATTCGACTGCCGGATTTTTGCCGATGGGTTTGCCGGGCTGTCCAATCAATAGCCGACACGTTAAACCCTGGTTGCAAGGCGACTTCAGCGCCGGAATCCACTAACAGAAAGGCCGTCGCGCTTTCTCCAGAATCCAGTGTCCGAGTTTTCCGGTTGCCATCGGAATCGGTGTATTCTTCTTCCAGCTTAAAACGAAAGTAGACCACTTTGTCTTTGGAATAGGGTGCGGTAATGGTTTTGCCACCGTCCTTCACCTGGCCCTGAACCGCATAGACACCATGGGTTAAGGCAGATAGCGGCGTCATCGGTAATCGGTCCAACTGACGGACGTCGGACAATTGCGCAAAGCCCCATTGAAAGCAAAATATTGCAGCCCCTATCAATACGGCACTCAGTAAGCCGTAACCCAACCGTTTTAACATAAGCGTTCCCTGTCTCCATTTACGGGTATTTGGTACCGGTTCTGTAACCGCGCATTCCAGTGGACACGAAATTATTGCGACCAGACCCTAGTACATCGTGTTGAGATGATTACACTATCGCACCGAAACCGCGATGCAATCACCAACATAGGATAAACCATGACCGAACTCAGCGTTAATGTGAATAAACTGGCTCTGCTGCGCAACTCGCGCGGACACGATGCACCCAATGTCGTTGAGTTCGCAAAAAAGTTTATCGACCTTGGCGTTAAAGGTATCACCATTCATCCTCGGCAGGATGAACGCCACATTACCCGTCAGGATGCGCGCGATCTGGGTAACCTGATCCGCCCTCTGGCCGGTATTGAGTTAAACATTGAAGGCTACCCTTCAGAAGAGTTCCTGCTATTGATTGAAGAAGTTAAGCCTGATCAGACGACATTGGTACCCGATTTACCAGATCAGCTAACCAGTGACCATGGTTTTGACTTCCACACTCAGGCTGAATTTCTGGCACCCATCTTGGATCGCCTGAAAAAAACCGGCACCCGGGTGTCGGTGTTCCTTGACCCTGACCTGGAACAGGTCGAACTAGCGGCCAAATCCCAAGCCGACCGTATTGAACTGTATACCGAAGAATACGCTCGCGAATTCAACAGCCCCAAACATGCCGAAGTACACCAGCGTTACCACGATGCCGCGGTATTGGCGACGAAATTGGGGTTAGAGCTGAACGCAGGCCATGACCTGAACCTGGACAACCTGGCGAAGTTCGTCACCATCCCGGGCATTCTGGAAGTGTCGATTGGTCATGCGCTGATCATCGAATGCCTCGAATATGGCATGCCGTATGTCGCGCGCCAGTACCTGGCCATCTGTGCCGCGTCGGCGTAGATCCTATGCAACCGGGCGCAGACGACAACATTCAGCATCTGGTGTTTGACATGGGTGGAGTGCTGGTCGAGATCGACTGGCACGGCAAGATATCTCAATTGCTCGGCAAAGACATTCCGTTTAACGAAATTCATGCCCTTTGGGCTGCGTCACCGGCGGTCAATGATTTTGAACATGGCCGTAGCGATTTCGACACCTTCACCGAAGCCTTTATCGCAGAACAAGAATTGCAGATCAGCCACAGCGACTTCCAGCGCGAGTTCTTGGCCATTGTCATCGGCGAGTTTGCGGGTATCAGCGAGCTGCTGGCGTCGCTGCAACCTCATTACACGTTGAGCCTGCTCAGCAATACCAACACCGCGCATTGGCAACATATTATTGAACATACCGCTTTCTTATCTTGGATCGATAACCCTTTCACCAGCATTGAATTTGGTTTGATGAAACCAGTCCCGGCCATATACCAACGGCTTATCAAAGAATTGAAATGCCAGCCTGAGAATATTCTGTTTTTCGATGATGGCCTGGCGAACGTCATGGCGGCCAGAGCGGAAGGTTTGCGGGCCGAACAGGTCTTCGGCCCAGAAGATATTAAGCGAGTCCTTAAAAACTACTCGCTGATTCCTTCGAACGGGTAATGCGGCCCCCAGTTTTTACGCAGGAAATGCAGGTACTCGGACAACAGCAAACTGTCCTGCCAACTGTGTTGAACCGCTTCCAACTCGCCAGCCACAATAGCCGAATTGACGGCTTCGAATTCGTACCCCCAACCGCGATTGACCAACGGAATATGTTCGGTGGTGCCCACTTTGTCCTTTTCATGCCAATGAATGGCGTTGCTGGCGAAGAAAGGGCTTTCCAGCTCAGCCCAACCCAGTGTGCCACTAAAGGCGGCTTTTGTCGGCAACATGACATCGAAACGATAGGAAATGGTCGCGCTGCGGCCGTCCTTGTAGCTCATGATCAGATCGGTCGCAATATCCACACCGGTATCGCCTAAGATGACCTGAGCTTTAGTCTCATCCGGGACACCAAACAGAGTCAACGGCAAAAAGATCGGATACAGGCCGATGTCGAGTAGCGCTCCACCAGCGTGTTCAGGGTTCAGCAAACGTTGTTGCGTATCGGCCAGATCAATTGCAAAGCCAAAACTGGCGTTGATGTGGCGAACGTCGCCTATTCGGTTCTGCTGCAATTGAGCCATTAACGTTTGGTACGCCGGTGCAAACTTAGTCCAAAGGGCTTCTGCGCAAAAACGTTGGTTCGCTTTGGCGGCGGCAAATACCTTGCGCGCGTCGGCTGGAGACAACGCCATCGGCTTTTCCACCAGCACATGTTTTCCGGCATTCAGCGCTCGGATCGCCTGCGCTGCGTGATACGGATGTGTACTGGCAATATACAATGCGTCTATATCTGGGTTTGCTAACAAAGCGTCATAATCTGAATAGGCATGCGCTAACTGATGTTGCATGGCAAAAGCGTCGGCGCGACTTTGCTGCGAAGAATAGACGGCCACAAACTGACCATTTGATACCTGCTCACTATCCTTAACAAAAAGTCTGGCCATATTGCCAGAGCCCGATACTGCCCATCGAATCATCCGTTTTTCCCTGTTTTTTCAGCGGTTATAGAATTCGTGACATTGTAGCCTAATCATCTTGCGCGCGGGTCGCGACTTTAAGTATTTCAATCAGGTGATGAATTTCCATCGGCTCGGGAGGTTGGCGGTTATGGTAAACCAAGCGGCTCGGCGATTGCTGCCGTAAGTAGCGCACCTGGTCACACAGGGCCTGAAAGTTATCGAGCTGTTCAGCTTCACGTCCCCCATAAGCGATAACCACCGCTTCGGGAACAACATCTTCAGCGATAATGGGATCACTTTCACCCCGCTCAAGCGCCCGTTGAGATAAAAAATGGGATGAAATGACCGACCAATCGTCAGGTATCCTATCCGTTTGCAGTTGGCCGGCCACCTGCCGGTCAATATCGACGAACACCATATCCGTTCCCGGGATTTCACCATAGAGCAGATATTTAATGTCGTTCGCCCGCAGCTGATGGAGCAAATATACCAAGGCAGGCGGAACCGGTAATGCAGTCAAGAGCGGTTCTTTCATGAAGTTTTTTCGGATCAGACGCTTGCTTACAGTTTAGTCAACGCATTCAAAATCGCTCAATAAAACCGCTAAATGGCTAATTTCACCCTAAAAAATGTGAACTGCGTCGCTAAAAGTGAGCGTTCGCCAAAAACACATGGGCTCGTTCGACCCGACTCTCCATGCTGGGCTTATACAGGACAGAGACTTTAACCCATTGACCATCGCGCAAGAAAACCCGATGCGACTGAATGCGGTTTTCGGCGTCAAAAAAGGAGTAGCTGGCGTAGTCCTCACCTATTTCCAACGGCTCCTGAACAGCACCGCCGACCGTTGACCGATCACGCTCGGCAAAGGCAGACACCATGAACGCAAAATCTTCGGTCAAGGTATCAGTCTGCACCAAAAATGACATGCCTTTGCGCGTTAAGCCCCACACTCGTGGTGATTCAACCGATTGCAACTGAGGCTCCTGCTCCCATTCCACCTGGAAACCATTATTGAGTGTTTGGACATAATAGCTTGGTTGCTCGCTGGTGCGGACGTGAGTTGGCCATTGCATATAAAAAAAGCCAATGACCAGTACGATCATGACCCAACCGGTTGGTTCTTTCAGCAAGCGGGGCAGGCGAGAAGTATTCATGAGCATTAGGAAGAACAGAGAATTTGGGCGCAGTATACACGTTTCTGTTTCATTTCTAAGACGTTGAAATCAGCAAAAGGGCGTTACCGCCCTTTATCGAGTCTGCGTAAGCCGATCATTTGTCGATCTTAGAAAACTCTTTGTCCAGTTCATAGCGGCGGGAGGTGACATAACGCTCCATCGTCGACACCCGACTCATGACTTCGTCCATACGCTGACGCGCGGTACGCAAGCGGTCCGATGGACTCATCTGATAGCGAAACATATTCACCGGCCGGTCCTGATGAAGATTTTCATCGTAGCGATACGCTGTTTGCGCAAGCCCGCCTTTCGGACGCGGAGCCAGTGCAATCCAAGCGCCGATATAAGCAAAAATCATCAACGTATTAAAGAAAAAGAATCCGCCGACAACCGCAAGTCGAATAACCCAGTGATCCACATTGAAGTGATCTGCCAGACCAGCGCAAACACCAGCGATCTTCTGGTCGCGGGTATTGCGGTACAGATTCATTCCGTGGCCGTTGCGTCTTCGATCCCACCAATCCTCCGGATTGAATTTTTCCGGGCCGCGTGTGCGGTAATGACCATGACGGTGTTTTGAACGGTTCATAACTGTCTCCTTATTCGCGTTCGGCGTCACGACGCCAGCGTGGATTCCGTTCATCCAAAATTGATTCAAGCGCTTCCATACGATCGGCCAGGGAATCCAGCGTTCGCAACAGATCGTCTAATACCGCCTGATCATCGTCGCTCAGGCCGCGACCGGTTTTGCCCTTGCTCTTGTAGTGCAGAACCAACCAGATCGGCATGACGACGACCATAAACAGGATGGTCGGTACGATCATAAAATCAAAAAATTGCATCATGGATAACTCCTGATAAATCCCTCAGGCCAGCCAGCAGCTGGCCTGTCTCATATATAGGCTATAGTCTAACCCTGATTAGCCTTCTTTTTTCGGTTGCATGTCAGACTTCAGGCGTTCGAGTTCGGCATTAATGGAATCATCCTGAGCGAGCGAGTCGATCTCGTTTTTCAGGCTTTGTTTCACATCACGGCCCAAATCATCCGCTTCCAACTGGCTTTCCATGTTGTCCATCTTACGTTCATAGTGCTCGAACTTCTCGAAGGCATCGTTCAAGGCATCCTTGTTCAACTGGCTACGGGCTTTCATGCGTGATGACACAGTCTTCTGACGCATCATCATGGTTTTCTGCTTCGCCTTAGCATCGTTCAGTTTAGTCTGAAGTTGGCCAATTTCTTCCGACAGATGGGCTAAATGATCATCCAGAGCATGGAATTCCTGCTTTACGATCTTGGTTTCATCCAGCAAACCCTGCTTCTCCGCCAGTGCGGCTCGAGCCAAGTCTTCACGTCCTTTTTCCAGCGCCAATCGTGCTTTGGCTTCCCAGTCTTCAGCTTCGCCTTCCAGTCGACTCAATCGACGCTGCGCATCTTTTTTGTCGGCAATGACCCGAGCAGAGCTGGACCGCACTTCAACCAATGTTTCTTCCATTTCCTGAATAATCAGACGAATCATTTTTTCCGGATCTTCAGCCCGATCCAGAATAGCATTCAGGTTACTGTTAATGATGTCACTTAATCTTGAAAAAATACCCATAGTGGCTCTCCTATTTAAAATTCAATTCGCGGTCAGGCTTACTTATGCAACCGACTGACACTTTCCAACACCAGGGCTGATAGCCCAAATCCCAAAACACCAGCCCAGATGACTGTAACTATCGCCAGCGCACTGCTGAGCGTGATCAAGCCAAGGTAAATAGGTGTCCGTTCGCTTACGTTCATGAGTTCCATAAACCCAACCTCCTTTGAGTAGTCTTAATCCTCTATTACAGAAACCGTGCCAACTAGGTAAGTCATTGAATTAAAAGGATTTATCAAATAAGTGACTTCCAGCGACTCGCCTCGCCTGAGGAAATAGACTAAGTTATTTGGCGAATTCGGCGAACAAGAACGGAAGTCATGTCCAGAAACCAACCACAACGATTGATCGGCGAAAGCATGGCGCTGGCCGACGTGCTGGATCAGGTATCCCAGGTTGCCCCATTGAACCGACCAGTTTTAGTCATCGGCGAGCGCGGTACCGGTAAAGAATTGGTCGCAGAGCGACTGCACTTCTTATCAACCCGATGGGAGCAACCCTTTCTGAAGGTTAACTGCGGCGCTATCAGTGAGTCGCTGCTCGACGCAGACCTGTTTGGCTATGAACCTGGTGCCTTCACCGGCGCTAACCGTGTACACAAAGGGCGATTTGAACGCGCCGACGAAGGCACGCTTTTTCTTGATGAGTTGGGCAATATGTCGCAGGCATTACAAGAAAAGCTATTGAGGGTGATTGAATACGGCGAATTCGAGCGCTTGGGCGGGCAGAAAAGTCTGCACGTTAACGTACGTATTGTCGCGGCCACCAATGAGAACCTGCCGAAGCTGGCCCGTGAGGGGAAGTTCCGAGAAGACCTGTTGGACCGTCTGGCGTTTGATGTCATAACGTTGCCACCCTTACGTGCCCGGGAAAAGGACATCGAACGACTGGCAGAGCACTTTGCTATCGCCATGAGCATTGAACTGGGCTGGGAGGACTTCCCAGGTTTCAGTGATAAAGCATTGCGACAGCTGACATCCCATCCGTTTTACGGCAACGTTCGTGAACTGAAGAATGTCGTTGAACGCAGTGTTTACCGGTGGGGCAAGCAGGATACACCCATCGCACACCTGGTCATTGATCCGTTTGATTCGCCCTGGTCACCGCAAGGCGCGCAAGGCAGTGGCCGACCGGAGATTGCTCTGGATGTTGATCCCAGCTTGGGGTTCAGCGAACAGGTTGCGCGATACGAGGTCCGTTTGCTGAGTCAGGCCTTAGACCGCAATGACCAACACCAGGGAAAAGCAGCCGATGCATTGGGGTTAACCTATCACCAGTTCCGTAGCCAGCTGAAGAAACACGGAATTATTGGCAAAGATAAGCTGAATTAGTGATTCTTTATTGAAAAAATCAACATAGAGCTATTACTTTCCTGGACTGGACTCTTTTTGGTAGTATCCCGCGCGCTTACCAAGCAGACTAATTAATCTAGGGAACATAAAATGAAGAAAGTGATATTTGCGACAGCCATTGCTGCATTAGGGACATGCGCTGTAGCAAAAGATATGGCTATAGAAGCTAACCCACTCGGACTGGCAATCGGCTTATTTAATGGGTCATTTCTATACGACATAAATGACACCTTATCAGTTGGACCTACTGTATCTTACTGGAATTTTGATCTCGGCTCCTCTGATGAATACACCTATTTAAATCTGGGTGGTCGCCTAGAATACATGCCTGACACAAATAAAGTCTCAGGTTTATATGTTTCAGGAAGTGCAAATAGGGCAAGCTTTTCTGTCACTTCAAGAGATGGTTCACTCACTTGCGAAGGCAACATCAGTACGATTGGGCTAACTGCAACTGGTGGCTACAAATTCATATCAGCCGGAGGCTTCATTGCAAAAGTAGGCGCAGGCTACGGTCTAGGATCCGTTGGCGCGTTGGAGGGGCGATGTTCAGACGATTCCGTTTATAACGAAACCGCAGATTTACCGTTTGGTGGCCTCGCTTTTGAATGGACACTTGGCTACAAGTTTTAACATAAATCAAAGCGGCATCTGCCGCTTTTTTTGTGCCACCAAAGTCGCATTGCTAAGCAAGGCCATTCGCCGGTTAATAAGGCTTAAAAAAAACCGGAGCAATTCCATGCCGATAACCCGAATCGCCACCGCCGCCATTTTCACGGCCATTCTGTTGATGCTGGCCAGTTTATACTTTCAGTCCCCGTATCAATTGTGGGCATCCATGGCCGGCTTGGGAGTGATCACTGGGGCGTTTTTTACCCAAGGACAACGCCATGTCATTACGGGGTTCGGCCTGGGTATTGCCGTGACCCTGTTGCGAGAGGTCGTCATGTATGACGCAGCGATGATTCAGGTAACAGCGCCGGTGTATGCGGCGGGCTATTTGTTTGCCGTTGCAACAACTGTGAGCGTGCGCGCACTTATTCGCAAACTGAATCCGGATCTTAAGGCGAACCAAGCATAATCTGCCGTCCCAGACCCAACCCATCAAAAAAAGTGCTTGCTGCAACGTCTAAGTTCCTCAGCATACATCTAAATATAAAAAGGCCGTTCTATTGAACGGCCTTTTGATGTTTGACTGGCAAGAGACTACGACGATCAGACGGCGTCGCTGCCGGTTTCACCGGTTCGGATACGGATAACCTGTTCCAGAGGTGAAACAAAAATCTTTCCGTCACCAATTTTGCCTGTTGCGGCGGCATTGGTAATTGCTTCGATCACACCATCAACCTTATCGCTGTCGATCGCGATTTCAAGTTTAATCTTCGGCAAAAAGTCGACCACATATTCAGCGCCACGATACAACTCTGTGTGACCTTTTTGACGACCAAACCCTTTAACTTCGGTGACAGTGATGCCCTGTACGCCAACTTCAGAGAGAGCTTCACGAACATCATCAAGCTTGAATGGTTTAATAATAGCAGTGACTAATTTCATGGATGATTCCTTTTGTTTGTTCTTATAACCGCCAACGATCACGGTTAGCTGCGTTGACCGTGCCTCCGGTCAAATGCGTAAATTACAGTTCCGATGAAGACTTGATGATCTTATCAACAATACCATACTCGATTGCGGCGTCAGCGGTCATCCAGTTATCACGTTCAATATCACCACGAACCCGTTCAATAGGTTGACCGGTCTGTTCCGAGATAATCCGCGCCAAACGTTCACGCATACGGATAATCTGTTCAGCCTGAATGGCAATATCGCTCGCCTGACCACCCACACCACCTGAGGGCTGATGAATCAGAAAACGGGTATTCGGCAAACAGTAACGATCGCCCTTATCAGCGGCGAGGAAAATGTGGGTGCCGGCACTGGCGACATAACCAGTTCCGATCACTTTAACCTTGGGTTTGATAAATTGAATAATGTCGTGAATGGTATCACCGGCTTCCACGTGACCGCCCTGACTGTTGATAAACAACAGGATGTCATCGTCGGACTCTTCAGCCAAAGCCAAGAGTTGGGCAGTGACCTTTTTGGCCATGGTCTGATTGATTTCTTCGCAAATAAGCACTTTGCGACCGGAAAACAGCCGCTCGACGACCGGATCAAAAGATTGTTCGGATTTCACAAGGGTCTCCTTAGGTGAATTCTTTGAAATTGCTGTCGTATTATCGTGAGTATAGCCAGTCTTTGCGCCAGACATCAGCTTTTCTTTCCGTGTTCAATGACGCTGGGCGCGGTCATCTATACACATTTATTTACTAACCGGGCTCAGCGGTTGCCGGATGTTAAATAACGACCGCTGTCAACCGCTAAACCATTGAAAAACCTACTAAAATCAGAGCTGATCATTTGTGGATCAATTCCGTACAGGCCTATAACCGTGCCGACTGTGGGTGGATACAAAGATGTTATTCAATGACTTATCCACAGTTTATGTGGACGATTGAATGGTCTCCAGTTGCTCCTGAGCATCCATCCACTCTATTTCCACCTCGTCTAACGCAGATTTTAATTCCGCCTGCTGACGAAGTACCACTTGTAACCGTTCTTTGCGCGCAGACTCGTATAGGGTGGCGTCAGAAAGTTCATTTTCAATGTTACGCAAATCTGAGTTCAGCTGATCCATTTTTGACTCGGCCTTTTTGATCCGATTCATCAAGGGTTTTAATTTTTCGCGCTCCGCCGCGCGTGCCTGACGTTGCAATTTTTTATCGACGACGGTGTCGGGCTCTGCTGCCGTGTGCCGAGCGGGGCTTTGCGACGCCTTAGGCGCTTTCAACAACTCTTGAAAGTAATCGTTTAGATCACCGTGATAGGGCTCAACGCGACCATTGCGTACCCACCAAAATTCCTCCGCCGTCGAGTTAAGCAGATATCGATCATGCGAGACCAAAATCACCGCGCCCTCGTACTGCTGCAGGGCAAAGTTCAGCGACTCCCGCATTTCCAAGTCGAGATGGTTGGTCGGTTCGTCAAGCAACAACAGGTTGGGTTTCTGCCAGGCGATCATCGCCAGCGCTACCCGCGCTTTTTCCCCACCGGAAAAGTGCCGAATCGGTTCGTCAGCTCGTTCCCCGGAAAACCCAAAACGCCCGACAAAGTTTTTAATATCCTGATCACGAGCGACACCGTCTAACCGACGAATGTGCAAGTAGGGGCTGCCATCTTCATCAAGTGATTCCAGTTGGTGCTGGGCAAAGTACCCCAGTTTCAGATTTTGTCCGCGATGCACATGGCCGGCCTGCGGGACCAGGTCACCAAACAAAGCTTTAATCAACGTCGACTTACCGGCACCATTCACGCCTAATAATCCCAGCCGTGTCCCGGGGTGCAGGCTGACATTCACATGACTCAAAATGGTCTTCTCACCGTACCCCAACTGGACGTCGTGCAATGAAATGACGGGGTCGGAAACTCGACCATCCGCGCTGATGGACAAGTCATAACCATGACTCAGAATCGTCGGTGCGTTGAGGGTCAGCTTTTCCAACATTTTTACGCGGCTCTGTGCCTGCTTTGCTTTACTGGCTTTGGCTTTAAACCGGTCAACGAAAGACTGTAAATGCTCCCGCTGCTTCTGTTGTTTTTCGAAAGCAGCCTGCTGCTGAGCCATGCGCTCGGCGCGCTGTCTTTCAAACTGAGAGTAGTTACCACGGTAGGCGATCAGCTTCTGTTGCTCAAAACTCACCACGGAAGTGGCGACTCCATCCATGAAATCACGGTCATGGGAAATGAACAACAATGTACCCTGGAACTGTTTCAACCAACCTTCCAACCAGTAACAGGTGTGCAGATCGAGGTGGTTGGTCGGTTCATCAAGTAACAGTAAATCTGCTGGACACATCAGCGCCCGAGCCAGATTCAAACGTACCCGCCAACCACCGGAAAAGGAGCCAACCGGGTTGTCAAAGGCCTCTTCCGCGAAACCCAGACCCGCAAGCAACTGTTCAGCTTGATGCCGTTTATTGAAGGCATGGTAATTATCCAGCGCGCCAAGGGCGTCCGCGACGGCATGATCGTCGCCTGCTTGCTGAGCAACCAGCAAATGATGCTCTAATGCACGAAGGTGATGGTCGCCGTCGAGCACAAAATCGAGCGCTGAACGCTTAACCTCGGTTATTTCCTGTGCCATATGGGACAATCGCCAACCGAGCGGCACCTGACAATCACCAGAATCGAGACCAAGCTCGCCCTGCAACACTTTAAACAGGGTTGTCTTTCCGGTGCCATTGGCGCCGATCACGGCGATTCGCTCACCGGGATTGATCGTGACACTGGCTTGATCCAGCAAGGTTTTTCCACCAAGCTGAAGAGAAACATTTGAGAGTTTTATCATGGAGCGGGAGTTTACCAACGCACTGGCTTCGATACCATTGTGGCAATACGCAATTAACGTTTATCCGCACCATCAAGCGGATCTTTTACACTGGCAAGCGTCCCAAAACGCCAGCGTCAATATTTTACTCGCATTGGCATTTGCCCAGCACAACCAACAAAGACTGCCCACTCAGTGGTGGCGTTATCCGCCGTTTAGCAGGGCGCAATCCTTAACCCGGCGAATACGATCACTGCGTCAAACTGCAAAAGGGGAGGCCTATTATCCTCAACTGAAAGATTGGGAGTTGATGATGGAGGGGGTCGAGATTCAACTGCTGCAGAGCATGATGCTTCCAGGCGATTGTCAGTCGAATATTGCAGAATACACGCAGTGTTTAAAATTGAAAAAAGGGGCCTTAGCCCCTTTTATTGATACGCTCGCGAACTGTTAAGCGTCTTTTGTCGGATCAAAAATGCTACGGCCTTCCGTGGTTGGCGCGGTATTAACCACAGGTGCAACAGGTTTCGGCGCTTCAATTGGCTTGGTCGCTGGTGTAGCGGCGACCGGTGCTGGCTTTTGCGCTTCAGCCGGTTTTGCTTCCGGCGCTTTAACAACAGCTGCCGGTGCTTTTTCAGCAACAGGTTTAACGGGTGCTTTCTTGGCAACAGTTTTCTTCGCCGCAGGCTTTTTAGCAGGGGCTTTTTTAGCAACTGGCTTCTTAGCCTCTGCTTTTACTGGAGCGGCTTTCTTTGCTGCAGGCTTTTTGGCGGCCGCTTTCTTAGCAGGCGCTTTTTTCGCAACCGCTTTTTTCTCAGCGGGCTTGACAGCCGCCTTCTTCGCTGCCTTCTTAGCAGGGGCTTTCTTTGCTACTGCTTTCTTTGCCGCAGGTGCTGCAGCTTCTTTTTTAGCGGCTGGCTTTTTCGCTGCAGCTTTTTTAGCAGCGGGTTTCTTGGCAGTTGCTTTTTTAGCTTTGGCTTTTTCTTTCTCAGCGGCTTTCTTTGCAGCCAATTTCGCTTTTTCAGCTGCTTTTTTTGCTGCTAACTTAGCCTTGGCAGCGGCTTTCTTCGCTGCAGCCTTTGCCTTTTTAGCGGCAGCAGCAGCGGCTTTCTTCTCAGCAAGTGCCGCTTTCTTGGCAGCGTCAGCCGCTTTTTTTGCCTCGGCTTTCGCACGTGTCTGGCGGGCCTTGTCTTCATCTTTACGCAGTTTGTCGATACCGGCAGCAACGGTCTTCGCCAATGCGCTTTCAAACTTCAGGACTTCCTGAGTCGCTTTTGCAGATTCCAATGCAGCTTTGGTTTCTGCGACAGAGGCTTTGGCCACTTCTACAGCTTCGGACGCTTTAACAACTGCAGCTTTGTTCGCCGCTGTGTTTGATTTCTTCGCCTTGGCGACAGCCTTAGCCTTCTTACCAGCTTCTGTTTTGGCTTTTTTATTTGCCGCTGCCAGCTGTTTTGTCAAAGTTGCTACCGATTTAACGGCATCGTTCAGCGATTTTTCCTGGGCTTTTGCTACTTTCGCTTCTAAAGCAACCAGTTCTTTTTTCAACTGATCCACTTCAGAAACAACAGCTTTTACCACAGATGGTTTTTTCGCTACCGGCTTTTTAGCAGCTGCCTTTTTTGCAGGTGCTTTTTTTGCAGGTGCTTTCTTCGTTGCAACTTTTGTCGTTGTTGCTTTTTTAGTAGCTTTTTTCTTTGCAGCGGCCATGACCCCAGTCCTCTATTTTTTGAAGGTATTTTCCAGCTTTATCGACCAGAATTACCTAAGCATTACATCAATGATTTTCCGACGACGTACTATTGTCATCCGACACGAAAAATTCAAGCGTTTGTTTCGATTTTAATCAAGTTTTTGGCGAATATTCAGTGTGTATCGATCCAATCAACCAATTTCTGCCAATCCGTGACATCGGATTTGTGCGCATTGTTTAAATCGTGAATGCCCAGACCGTATTCTGAGGCTCGAATATAAAATTGAGTATCACGAAAAGACGCGATGAAAGGGATCTTCAAACTCTTTAAAAACAGCTCTAATTTTGAGTACACCAGAGTGTTTTTACGGACACGGTTTGCAACCACGGCAATGCGCCGGGGATTCGTTCGAAAGGCGGGTGTTAAAAACAATTCTTTGATAAAGAAAGTGGTGGCGCGAATATCAATGGGTGAGGGTGTCACCGGAATCACTATGTAATCACATTCGCGAACCAGGTCATTGAGTAACATCCCGGTTAAGCCAGCGGGTGTATCAATGACCACTTTCGTTGTTTCGGCAGGCAAGTTCCGTAAATACCAGGTTCGGGTAACCTGAGTCGTCGACTTCTTAAAAGCTGATACACCATGAATTTTTGATCGGTTGGATTGCCGCAATTGCAACCACTGTATCGCTGAACCCTGCGGGTCAAAGTCGATTAGAGCGCAATGCTCATCGCGTGCGGCAAAGAAACTGGACAGATTGGTCGCAATGGTTGTTTTTCCACTGCCACCTTTGGCATTTGCGATCAACACCCGTTTAGGAGTCGGCGCATTAATGACTCTTGCTGTTGTTTCAGAATGTGGTGTCGTGGTTGCCATGTGTACTCCCGCCATGCGCCTCCATGCTAGCAGATTTTCGCCAATCAAAAAGCATACAAATAACCATTTGAGCCAATCGCAAGCAATTGGGTCCCCCTCCAGGCTAAATCGAGCACAATGGCACTTTTAAATGCTTGCTTACCTTCCGTGCCGATTTGCCACGTAGCGGTTTTTTCCCCAGTCCGGGCATCAAATTCAAAAATGTTACGATGGGTAGTTCCGACCAAGAGGCGACTGTCACCGACAAACTCTGCACTGTAGAGTCTGAATTTAGCGGTATTGAGACTGCTGATGATCTGCCGACGAGGAAGGTTCCAAAGTTCCGATTTTTCATTTGCAGGAGTAATCAAGGCGATTGTGCCACTTCGACTGAAGCGGACCAGGGAAACCTGATTATTGAACTGAAACGTGCGGATCAATTCAGCGTTGCGCAGATTCCACAGTTTCGCAGTAGTGTCTTCCGACCCGGTGAGCACCAGACCCGAGGCAACATTCAAGCTGACCGAGGATACCGGCCCCGCATGGAGAAATTCGCGCAATACGCCACCGTTTTGAGCGTCAAACAATACCGCTTTGTTGTTATCGAGACCCAACAGAGCAAAACGACCGTCGGCCGACAAGTCCACGGCTTCGATTCTGGCAGGCGCCGACCAAAACCAAATCGGTTGGCCATTGGTTGTATTCCACAAAACCAGGTTGTAATAGTTAGCCGTGAGTGCAAATTTGCCATCGTCCGATAGATCGGTATAAAGGATTTCCGTCACAAAACCTTCTTTGTGATTCCAATTGAAATTGCGTGCGATCTTTGTAAGGTCCCAATAGGAACCACCATGTTGGAATGATCCTAAGACCATGCCTCGACCCTGCAGATCAATGGACGCCGCGTAAGCCCCATTGAGGGCAACCTGCCATTTTTGCTCAGGCTTAGTTGGCAGACATCCAACTAGCCAGAACATTAACGACACCAAGAGCAGCGTCTGACGGAAAAAATTCATGAGTTTTAATCGGTGCTGACTTCAAATGCAGTGTAGCACCACTGGTTAAATGAGCGAGAAAAGGCCGCTTGAAGACCCAAATCCTCAAAAAACAGAAGCGCGATATAGCAAAAAACCCGCAGGGGCGGGTTTCAGATCTGAGCTGATATATTCAGCAAGCGCCAGTCAGGCGATCACTTTCTTATGGACGTTATGCAAACGCTCGATAAGCTGATCTTCCATGTCAAAGCGTTCGGTCATTTTCTCACCGAGTGCTGACAAGTCTTCTTTAAGCGATTGAATGTTCATTTCAACATGATCGGCAGAGATGTATTTGTCATTAAAATCGAGGACTAGCTGTGTGTACTCTTCTATCTTCGGATACAGTTCGCGCGCTAACTCGATACCGCCATCATCAAATTCCTTGGCTTCGCGGAATAATTGTTCATAGATTTCAAAGTGGCCTTCGGAGACATAATCCACCAGCTGTTGGCAAAAACGCTGCAAATGGTCACTTAATTCGTCTTTTCCCTGTGCGTCCTGAATGGCGAAATAACTGATGAGAGCTTGTTGGCGATCTGCCAACCATCGGTCAATCATTTCATGTGTCCCACCCCAACGTTCCTGAGCTGTTTTGCAATTTTCCAACATAAAAATGACCTGTATTGAGACGGCAATGCCTGCCGTTGTCGCTTAATAGTGTTCTTACAATATAAGCGTTGCCACCGCATCAGACAACTGTCATCAACAAATTGACTGTTCGGCTTCAGAGCCATAAGACACGAAACAACACTAATTATAACCCCATGACAGCGCGTGCATTTCACTCCAGAGAACGTCAATGACGGTGATAAACAAAGCATTAACGGCTTTTTTACAGAGGTTAAGCTTTGCCTTTGCTGGCCGATACTCTGGGATAACCTATACTCTTTTGGCACCTTACATTGGGATTACGCATGCTCCATCCAGCTATTTTGCGCCGTTTCGTCGCCTTGTTCGCAACGATTTTATGCCTTGCCTTAGCGACACATACGGCTGCGGAAGACCCACCAGCGGCAGTTGGACCATCTTATGTAGATTTGGAACCGGCATTTACCTTGAATTACGGCGACCCTAAACGAACCCGTTATTTGCAGGCGTCGATCACATTACGCGTTAGAGACGCAGCTGCGGCTTTGGAAGTGACCGCTCATTCTGACGCCATCCGGCACCAGATCATCATGCTGTTTTCGCGTCAGCCAGCGGAAAAAATCCGCAGCAGTGCCGGGCGTGATGAAATATTGGAGCAAGCGTTGAGGGAACTACAGGATTTGATGTTGAAGGAGACGGGTAAAACACTGATTGACCGAGTGCTGTTCACTGCCTTCATTTTGCAGTCGTAAGGGTTAGGCCATTCTTTTATGGGCACGATCTTTCATCGCTCGCCGATATTGACTTAAGCCATCGTCCCAGCCGGCTTCCCATGCGGCAATGAGAACATCGTTCTGATACGGGCAAAAGTCGCTTTCCTTTCCGGCCAGACCAGTCATATAACCTTGCTGGTAGGCTTTGTTGAGCGAATCCAAAGTCCATTGGGTTTCTGTCATAACATCCTTTCTCCAGTGCATACGGTCGCTTTAAACCGTCAGACAAGCTGGTGTTTTGATCTGTACTGATAATGCGTGGTACCGATCCCTATGTCACGCATTGTAAACGATATATCATTGTAATGTGACTAACGAGTCACAGATTAAACCGATAAGTGGTGGTTTTTTGGAGAACAGTGGCACTGCGTTAAAACAGCACAACTGTGCATCATTGACTGTCCGATTATTGGCGTAAATATTCCGCCAGAAAATCGTCAAACGAACCTACATCGCTGGCTTCAATATCTTTTTGACGCCGCAAACTTTCCTCACTTAACGATTCATATTTCGCTTTGTCGTCAAGGGACAACGGCGCAGCAAACTGGTCGGCAAACTGTTGAGATTGCGCAAGACTGAACGCCTTATACGACCCTGCCTTTTTCACATCATCCAGCACGCGTTGGGATGGCAGCAAAGCCGGATTGTTGAGCTTATCGTGTTGAGCCTGACAAGCTTGGGTGTAGCATTGCGCACCATTTTTTTTATCGATCATTTGAGCAAACTGACAAATGGAATCCACCAGCGTCGCAGCCAATTCTGGCAACTTGTGATCTTCCCCGAAATGGCGAATCAAAACTTCTGGATCACGTCCGTTAATAGCGACTCGGCGACTGTTGTTCTGCAAATGCATGCATTCTTCAGTGGAAATCGGGCGACTATCCTGCACCAGACACCAGAGTAAAAATAGATCCACAAAATTAATCTGCTGATCATCGATACCCAGAGGCAGATAAGGATTCACATCCAGGCAACGCACTTCAATGTATTCCACGCCACGGTACCGAAGTGCGTGCAGCGGCTTTTCGCCGGAATAAGCAACCCGTTTGGGTCGGATATCCGAGTAATATTCGTTTTCAATCTGCAGAATACTGGTATTAAGTTGCTTATAAGCATCGCCCTCTTTTAGACCGATGGCTTCGTAGGCTGGATAGGGTTGCTGAATCGCTTCAGACAAGGTCTTGCCGTAAGATTCCAGTGAATTAAAACAGACAAACAGTTCGGCCTGTGCTTTGTTTGAGTACCCTAAGTCACTCATGCGTAAACTGGTGGCGTATGGATGGTACAGCGTATCCCCTATGCTCTGCAGATAATCCACACGATGGTCGATGAAACTGCTATCCGCCGCAGGGGATGATCCAAACAAGTAAAGCAACAACCAGCTGTAGCGCCGGAAATTGCGAATCAAACCAAAGTATTCATCGGTTTTAAAATCCGTCAGGTCACCGGTTTTATGATTCACCAGCGCCCATTGGCGCCAAAATTCTTCACTCAGTGACCAGTTGTAATGCAACCCGGCAATGGTTTGCATTTTACGCCCATAGCGATGCCATAAACCGTGTCGGTAAATGGTTTTCAGGGTACCGATGTGACTCGATCCATATTGGGCAATAGGAATCTGTTCCTGCGCTGGCAACGCGGCTGGCATGCTGCCACTCCACAGGTATTCGTCCTGCAAATACTGAAAACTGAACCGATGTAGTTCATCCAATTCGTTCATCAAACTTTTCTTGTCGGTATGCACTGACGTGATGAATTCCAACAGGCTTTCGGAATAATCGGTGGTAATAGACGGGTGCGTCAGCGCCGAACCCAAACCGGCAGGATGCGGTCGTTGGCTTATGTCACCGGCTTTGGTCACCCGCAGGGTTTCCCGTTCAATACCACGCTGAAAGGTAAAGGCATTACGGTGTAGTTCATTCAGTTGCTGCAGACGGGAAATGACAGGCAAAGGGGAATCCTCAATTTGGGTCGCTTCAAAGTATGGGGGCGATTCGAGGAACGTCAAGGCAGTCGATCGGCCATTGTCACGGACATTGATATCATCGGCTCAGTGATGACGTGATAATTCCTAAATAGAGGATCGAAGAGAGCCGGCACCACCATTGCAGTGGCGCCAGTGAGAGCTTGGCATATATGCCCTGGGCAAACTGAGATGCTGGTCGATTAGAGGCGAGCTTTCTTCTTCGACAACGCCTGATCGAACAGAGAATCTAACGTCGTTGACGGCGCGGCTTTCTGTTTCATTTTAGGCGCAGCGCCCCGGCGACCACCGCGTTCAGCTGAACCTGATTTCAATGAACCAGACTCGGCATGCTCATTGGCGTCGTCGTCCAAACGCATCGACAGCGCAATCCGTTTACGCGCGACATCCACATCCATGACTTTAACTTTAACAATGTCACCAGCCTTAACCACTTTGGAGGGATCATCAACAAAGGTATGACTCAAGGCTGAGATGTGTACCAAACCATCCTGGTGCACACCCACATCCACAAAGGCACCAAAGTGCGTTACGTTGGTTACAACGCCTTCCAGTGTCATGTTCAGACGCAGGTCGCTGAGCTTCTCGACACCGTCCTGAAATTCAGCGGTTTTAAATTCTGGGCGCGGGTCGCGTCCAGGTTTATCGAGTTCTTTAATGATGTCAGTCACCGTTGGCAAACCAAAGGTTTCATCGGTGTAGTCAGCGGCATTGAGCGCTTTCAGGAACTGCGTATCGCCAATGACATCACGAACCGATTTACCACTGGTGTCGACAATTTTGTTTACCACCGAGTAGGCTTCCGGATGCACACCGGAACGGTCCAACGGATCATCACCATCCATAATGCGCAAGAAACCGGCGGCCTGCTCGAATGCTTTCGGTCCGAGACGGGCAACGTCTTTTAATTGTTTGCGAGAACGGAAGGCCCCATTGGCGTCGCGGTGCGCGACAATATTATTGGCAATGGTGCTGTTCAACCCGGAAACCCGAGCCAACAATGGCGCGGACGCTGTATTCAGATCCACACCAACCCCATTTACACAGTCTTCAACAACCGCGTCCAGCTGACGGGCCAAAGCCACCTGCGAAACGTCGTGCTGATATTGACCGACCCCAATCGACTTCGGATCGATCTTCACCAGTTCCGCCAACGGATCTTGCAACCGGTGAGCAATAGAGATCGCACCACGGATCGTCACGTCCAGGTCGGGGTATTCTTTTGCAGCAAACTCCGAGGCGGAATAGATAGACGCCCCAGACTCATTCACCACAACTGCTTGCGCTTTGATTTGCGGGTAGTTCTTGAGCATACCTTTAACGAAACGTTCGGTTTCACGACTAGCGGTACCGTTGCCGATGGCGATCAGTTCAACATTGTATTTTGCACACATGGCCACCAGAACCTGTTCCGATTCGGCGATACGGTTTTGCGGCGGCGTTGGGTAAATGGCGCAATGGTCGAGCACTTTGCCGGTGGCATCAACACACGCAACTTTGACACCGGTGCGCAGACCCGGATCCAAACCGATGGTGGCTTTCGGACCCGCTGGCGCAGCCAACAACAGATCTTTTAAATTCTTGGCGAACACATCAATCGCGCCCTGCTCAGAGGTCTCACGCACACGGCCAAACAAGTCCGTTTCGATATGGGTTAACAACTTGATTCGCCAGGTCCAACGGCACACATCCATCAACCATTTGTCTGCCGGGCGTGACTGGTCTTCTAAGCCAAACTGTTCTGCAACCATCATGGCACCAGTTCCTCCGGTGCGCGGATCTTCGTCTGGAATAACCAGAGACAATGACAATACACCTTCATTGCGGCCACGGAACATCGCTAATGCTCGGTGGCTGGGTACTTTATTGATGTTTTCATCGTGTTCGAAGTAGTCCTGAAATTTTTCGCCCTCGGACTCTTTACCGGGAATAACGCGCGCCTGAATCTGGCCATTTTGCCACATGAACTCACGCAGCTTTTTCAACAGCTGCGCATCTTCAGCGAAGCGTTCCATCAAAATATAGCGAGCACCGTCTAAGGCGGCTTTGGTGTCGGTGACTTCAGCCTCTGGGTTTAAATAATCGGCTGCCAATGTTTCAGGATCCAGCATGGGGTCGGCCAACAGGGCATCGGCCAGAGGTTCCAAACCGGCTTCAATGGCGATCTGGCCTTTGGTGCGACGCTTTTTCTTATAAGGCAGATACAGGTCTTCCAGTTCAGTCTTTGTATCGGAATTCAAAATGGCCTTTTTCAACTCGTCGGTCAGCTTACCCTGTTCTTCAATGCTGGCTAAAATCGAACTGCGCCGCTCTTCCATTTCCCGCAGATAACGCAAACGGTCTTCCAACGTTCTCAACTGGCCATCGTCCAGACCACCGGTAACTTCTTTTCGATAACGAGAGATAAAGGGAACGGTCGCGCCTTCATCCAACAGCGCAACAGCGGCCATAACCTGGCGTTCCTGAACCTTTAACTCACTGGCAATTTTTTGTTCGATGGCAGACATAAGAATCCTGAAAAAACTATGAATGGAATACGATGACGAAGGCGCAATCATTAGGGCTTTTTGCCCGGATTGCAAGCCCTGTACAAAAAGCTAACTGGCTGATTTTACTCGGTTTTTAAAACACGAACTGTGAAGTTGATCGCCTCATCGCAGCGATTTGAATTTCCGAACGGCGTGCAGATTAAGCACCCCGCTTGTCGATTCTGCGGTACGCGCATCGAAGACGATCCGTTGCACTGAGTACGACGTTTCTGTCCGGTTAGACGATCAGGTTGAGTAACACCGCTAAGAACAAGCAGCCACTGAAGGCTTTGTTATGGTCAAACGCAAACGCGACCAGATACAAAGGCCAAAACCCTTCTGGCAGATCCTCAGGCGCTTGTTTCGGGCGCTCATTGGCAAAATAGCGAACATTTTTTAAAGCTTTCGGCAACGCCAACCATACCAGAAGAAACGGCCAGTTCAGCACACCCAGCAAAACGGCGATGGTGATGCCCAAATACTGCACCTGCCAGATCATCAGCACCATGAAACGGCTGACCATTTCACCCAGCAACACAGGAAGCGTATTGATGCCTTTGCGTTTGTCCTCTTCCAATTTGTCTGTGTGTTTGCCGAACAAGACAGTGGTAGGTCCTAGGCCATAGAGCACGGCAAGCCAAAACACCGGGGTTGACCACTGACCGCTAACGACATATGCCGATCCACACACCATCAACGGTCCCCAAACCAACCAGACCGCCGGCTCGCCCAGACCGATGTATTTCAACGGGTAGGTGTAAAACAAGACAAAGAACATACCCGCCAACATCAGGTAAAAAGTATTGATATCTGTCCGCCAAATAAGCACTGCGCCAATCAGCAGTGCCAGCCCACCGGTTACAGTGATGTAACGGAACAGCGTCGCTTCAGTGACGAATCCGGCTTCTAACGGCTGCGGACCATATTGCGTGCGGAAATAGTTGTCTTTATCGACGCCTTTTTTAAAGTCAGTCCAATCGTTTACCAGATTGTTGGTGGCGTGTGCCAGCACCAAACCCACTGTCACCAATATGGCATTCACCAGATCGAACGATCCGCTCGGCACAGCCATCAACAAACCGATCAACGCTGAAAACAGAGTCATCACAAACACAGCAGAACGCGTGGCAATGAACCAGCGTTTCGCCAGTCCCATGGTTTGCCAGTCTGTCTGGTCAATTCGGGGGATTCGGGTAAGGATTTGAGTCCAGGCTGGAATCACAGTCGTCAGCTCCTGCAATGAGAATTGCCCGCATTAAAGCACGATTCCAGCCTTGGTTTTTAGACTTAATTACATTGAGTCCGACGTGACGACTCATAAGCCGTCACAGAAGGCTTACTGTTAGCGATCAGGACCGTTGACCAGTTGCCATTCGCTGACACGCGGGTTCAGAAATCCGCAATCGGTGTAGGCTTTTACCACCAGCCCGTCCTTTTTCATCTGCATCAGACCACGGTGCAGGGCGGTGTTGAAATCCCAGCCAAGCGCATGAGCCCGTGACACGGCAAAATGTCGGGTGCCGACCAACGCTATCTTCACTTCTGGAATGGGTACCATTTTTCCTTCGGGTAAATCCAGGGCTAAATCCGGTGTCGCCTGAAATGGCGCCAGCAGATAGTCGCTGTCACCGCTGAACACCTGAGTCACCATGTCACCCCAGGTATCGGTATGACTAACATTGGCACCAAAGGCCTGCAGGGTATTCCAGTCAATCACCCAGTTTTTACTCGAAACACCTTGCAGAGTCTGCAATTCAAGATTATCCCGGCTGTCCAGAGCTCGACTGTTCGCGGGTGACGTGTAAAAACCAGCTTCAAACTGGCCCCGTTCAATGACCGCCGTGGTGATATAAAGGTTATCCCAGCGCGGCGACAGATCTTTGCGCCATAAACTGGTAACCGAAGCAATGGCGTCGCCAGCTTCCAAGCCGTCCAGCATGGCACCATAGTCGGGTTGCTCTACAAACTGCACCTGAAACCGCCCACCTGTGCGCAATAACGCTTGTTGAAACAGCACGACTTCGACCACATCACGTCGAGCCCCGTTGCCAGAATAGTCGGTGATGGTCGCCGGATCCCGGCCTGCCATGAATAATTGGTAGTCCGCAAGAACGTCAGGTGGAATATAAACGGGTACGGTTTCAGCGAAAGAAAAGGTGGTCAGAGTCGTGAGAGTGAACGCGGTGAAGATCAGGCGAAATAGTTTCATGTTGCCTCCTCGTATTATTATAATACCAAAATAGTACCTTTTGATTGAAAAACAGGCAATAAATAAACCCAATTAATAAATTGGTACTAACATCACAGACAACAAGACCAATTCATATTCCTCTTCATCGCGTGATAGCACCAATCTTGATGGCTATCGATTGTGTTCGAACCGAGAACCGGGTCAAATACAGATCGAGCGTCTATCAACCATTGAAGGGCATAAGTAAGGAGACACCCGTGAACATAGTAGCCATCGGCGGAGGCGAGCTTCGGCTAGAGCAAACCTTGCCAATCGATCGTTTCATCGTCGATTTAACCGGGAAGCCACAGCCTAATGCCCTGTTTCTACCCACCGCGAGCCAGGATTCCGCCGGGTACTGCGAAACGTTCAGAAACGTTTACGGTAAAACACTGGGTTGCCAGGTTGAGTTTTTGTGCCTGAGCCAGCCGCGATTAACCAAAGAGGACATCGAACAGCGTATTGCCAACGCCGACCTGGTTTATGTAGGCGGTGGTAACACGCGGTTGATGATGCAGCGCTGGCACGAAACCGGAGTCGATCACTTACTCCTTGAGGCAGGGCAGCGCGGGTGCGTACTCAGTGGATTAAGCGCCGGTGCGATCTGCTGGTTTCAAGCCGGGCTGTCGGACAGTGACGCGTTCAATGATGAGGCGGATTGGTCCTTTGCTTCCGTTGCGGGCTTAAACCTGACGCCGGAGATTTTTTGCCCGCATGTCGACTCTGAACAACGCCATCAACCCTTTACAGAACTGGTCCGGAACACCGATGCTGTTGGACTGGGCGCCGATGATGGCGCCGCTGTTTGGATACATGACAATCGCTACCTGGCTCTCAGTTGTTTGCCCAACGCAGCAGTTGGGCTCTACCGGTCGTCCAAGCAAGGGCTGGATTATCAGCGCTACGGCGATGGCCAGAAATTGCCTTTAGGAGAGTCTGCGTGAATTTTTTGACCCTGGTTCGTCATGGTGAAACGGATTTTAATCGGCAAGGTCGGCTGCAAGGTCAGACCAACACCCCTTTAAACCGCGACGGTCAGCAACAGGCCCAGCGAGTGGCCGAAGTACTGAAATCGCAGACATTTGATGGCCTGTGGTCCAGCCCTTTAGACCGAGCGTTGAACACGGCCATCACCATCAATGAACATCATCAGCTGCCAATCCAAACCATGGAAGTACTGATAGAACGCTCATTCGGTACATTCGAAGGCCTGCCAGTGGCACAGCTGCGCGCTCATGAGCCCGACGATATGGAGTCGCTGCAGGACTTCGTCATTCCCGGTGGCGAGTCTATCGCGCAATTACAACAACGGGCGAGAGAGCTGGCAGATCGAATTAGAGCTGAGCCCAATGAACATCTACTCATTGTAGGACACGCCGGTCTGTTTCGGCCCGTAATCGGCGCGTTGCTGAATTGGCCGATGGACCGTTGGTTCCATCTCGCTCAGCACAACACTTGCCTGAACAGCTTTCGTTTCGATGAGGACGGTCAGGTGGTGGCATACCAGTTGAATGATCACCAGCATTGTCTATAAATGGACAGCATCGACGACAACCACCTGCATTGGAAACCAACCATGCCTTACTGTGCAAAACAAAGGGGTTTCACTTTGGTCGAATTGATCCTCGTGATCATCATCATTGGCATCCTGTCGGCTATTTTTATTCCCAGTTATTGGGAGGTATCCCGGCAGGCGCGAATCGCCACGTTGGATGGTGTCAGTGCCGCCATGCGCTCTGCCGCGGCCATAACCCGAGTAAAGGCTTTGTCTCAGGGGTTGGAAATTGCGCCGAGCAATCCAGGCAATGGGCAGCAGAATTACATTGTGGATGTCGAAGGGCTGTCTGTCGAAGTTGATTGGCGGAATCTGTGTCCAGAAAGCATTCCAGAATGGGGCGATGCGCTGTCAGACAGTACGTTGTCAATGCTCGATTACATTCAATTAACGGCAAATCCAACCGGACTCGACGGCGATCTGAAAACCGAGGTAGACAATCAATTCACCCGGGTCGGCTATCAGTTTCCGTCCGCCGGCAAGCTGGGTTGCTTTGTGGAATACGATTCGTTCGGCGACCCGATGTGCACCGTCCGTTTGGTTATCGACGACTGCTAACTAACCGGAGTTAGGGTTCCGTGACGACGCTGGAGCCAACGGTCGTTTGCGCTTGCCGGTTCAATAACTCCTGATCACTGCGTAAATACAACCATGCGGCGACAAGTAAAACCAGCGCCGTTGAGAAAAACAACGTCGGCCCCCCCGCAAACTGCAACACAATACCACCAACCAATGGCGAAAGGCTGACGCCAATAGCACCCAAACCACTGGCACCGAAATAGGTTCCGCGCATATGATCCGGCGCGATACGGTCAATCAGCAGACTAAAGGTTGGAAACAGCACCACTTCCCCTAAACTTAACACCACGGTCGCCACATACCACCAATACACTGGACCATGCAGCGGAATAAAGCCGTACATGACAAAAGCGCCGATAAACCCGATCAAACCGACATTCACGCGAAACAACAGACTGCGATTGGACAGTAACTTCAGTATCGGAAACTGCAACAGCACAATAATAGATGCGTTAATCAGCATTATGGGGGTATAGATTTGCACCACCCGATCGCCCAGTTGATTGAGGTATTGCACCAACGACGTCTCTTGATGCAGATAGCTGTACATCACTAAGGCATTAGCCAGAATCAATAACAGAAAAGCGTGATCTTTGCGCAGCACCCGCATCGCATCGCGAAACCGGTAAGGAATTTTTGGCACTTCTTCATTGCTGTTGATACGGCGAAATACCCAGACAAAACTCAATCCCCAGGTGCCATAGGCTAGGGCCACCAGCCAAAACGTGGTTTGCGCTCCAGTGAAACCCAGATTCAGCCCCACCAACGGTCCAAAGGCGGCGCCAACGTTCACCAAGTAATAACGTACATGATGCGCCAGCTCTCGTTGCGATTTGTCCGCAATCAGATCCGAAATCATCGCCCGGGCAGGTGGTTCCAGCATGGAACGGCTCATACCGACACATACAGCACCCATCGCAAACAGCCAGGCGACCGACGCCAACGCGAGCAAAATGAAGGCCAACACATAGATGCCACAGGCCGCGACGATGACTCCCTTGCGGCCGATTTTATCGGACAGGAACCCGACATACAGTGAGAACAGGGCGCCGGCCAATGCGGTCATACTGAGAATGGCGCCAATCTGCGACTGGGGCATGGCGAATTTATTGTGCAGAATCACCGCCATAAACGGCCAGACCATAAAAAAAGACGCACGCGTCAAAAAAGTTCCTAGCAAAACGACCCATACGGCAGCGGGAAAACGGGAGAGTTGAGCAAACATAGCAAGACGGGCACCAATTTTCAGGGGCGCGAAGTATACGTCAAATTGGCAGGTTCAGCGAATTGAAACAACAGGCGAGCCAAAGGCCAACGTCAATCAAACAGCTGCTCGGCGAAATGCTCTAATTGAATGCCGAGATGGCCATCGGGTAACACATTGGCAATGTGAATCCGGGTCTCGCCTTGGGCGGCTGTCATGCTTGTTAGATCCCAGATAGCCCCCAGTCTGAACCCCTGATTGGTCGGCATCAGGATACGGACCTTTGGATACAAACGCTGGCCTTCGGCTGCCTGAATGACGACGGCGAGATCACCGGACGTTAGCTCAACCAGGGTCCCTGGGGTCACCCATCCTAAGAAATGAATAAAGGCTTCCACCATCTGGCCATCGAATTGGCTGTCGCGGAGACGCCATAGAATACCCATGGCTTCATGATGGGATCGGGCTTTTTGATAGACACGGTTGGAGGTAATGGCGTCGTAGGCATCGACAATCGCAACTATTTTCGCCATATCATCAATCTGACTACCGGTTTGACCTGACGGATAGCCTTTGCCATCGGGCCGCTCATGATGATGTCGGATGCCATTCAAGATACGTTCGCTCAGTTCTGGTTCGTGACGTAACCGCTCATAGCCATAAACGGGGTGTTGCTTCATGACTTCGTATTCGTCTTGGGTCAATTTGCCGGGTTTGTTCAGCACCTGGTGATCGACATCGATTTTGCCGAGGTCGTGCAGCAGACCAGCGACACCAACTTGAGCCACATCGCGATCATTCCAACCCAACGTGCGGGCCAGCCCCATAGCCAACACACAGACATTCAGACAATGCTCTGCAGTGTAGGCATCCTCATGTTTAATCCGTGTAAGCCAAACCAGCGCCGGTAAGTTGTCAGCCAATGACATGGCCATGCGGCGAACCGACACGACCGTAGTACGGACATCATCCTGACCAAGATCTTTAAAATGATCGATTATGCGCCGGGCTTGTTTATTCAGATCAAGATAGCTCGTCAGCGATGCTTTCATCGACTGCGCGGTAATGGGTTTCTTGATCAGAGGCGAAGGAGGGCGATTCGGCGAAATAGACTGCATCGCCGCCGACACTGATTGGGCGTTACGACTTTTGGCAATATCAACAATGACCCATTCGCAGTGCTGTTGGATCCAAAGTTTTTCGACCTCGTCGGCGACCACAAAGCCTTGCAAAAGAAATGGCGTTTCACTCCAGGCAGCCGACAAACGAGCGACATAATGCCCAAGCTGTAGCTGGTGACTGGGTATTTTTTGCTGATTTTCCCAAATGGTCTGGTCAGTTTCCTGGCCAACTTGCATACGATACGCCTGAATTCGTCTGAATAATTACCAATAGTACAGCTTTATACAGAAAATCCACGAATGTTCTATTGTCTTTTTGTGCCACTTTGTAATACTCCGCGCATCGACTGACGTCATTCCATCAAACACACAAAGGACAATCCAATGGCTAAAAAACCAACCGCCATTAAAGAACGTTACACAAAAACCCAAATTTTAACTGAGATTGCCGAAAGCACGGAATTAAGCAAAAAGCAGGTTCAGGCGGTTTTAGACGAACTCGCAGACATCATGGAACGCCACATCAAGAAGCGCGCCTGTGGTGAATTTGTACTGCCAGGTTTGATGAAAATTCAAACCGTTAAAAAGCCTGCCCGTAAAGCCCGTCCTGGTGTTAACCCATTCACCGGTGAAGAAATTATGATTGCGGCCAAGCCAGCAAGTACGACGGTAAAAATCCGTCCATTGAAAAAATTGAAGGACATGGCGGTTTAAACCAACTTGTCCTCTCCCGGGCCCAATATCATTGGGCCTTGTTAGCTGCTCACTTCGGTGCCCGCCTTGACTCAAAACACGTCAAAATCCCGACCATTGGATCGCATTGATCTGAAAATACTCAAAGCCCTGCAGGATAATGCACGCTTGTCTTATGTCGACCTCGCCCAAAAAGTCGGTTTGTCGACCACGCCATGCATGGACCGGGTTAAACGATTGGAGCATTCAGGTTATATTCAGGGCTACCACGCCAAATTAGATCCCGATAACCTGGGTCTTGAATTATTGGTCTTCCTGGAAATAACCCTAGCCAGTCAGTCCCCGGAGGCGTTTGCCGAGTTTAATCAAGCCACGGCGAAATTGAATTACGTACAGGAGTGTCACTTGATTTCCGGCCAGTCTGATTATCTGTTAAAACTGCGCCTGCCGGATTTAAAAAGCTATCGTAAACATTTGGGTGAACTGCTGTTGGCACTGCCACACGTTCGTGAATCGAAAAGTCATATCGTCATGGAGGCGTCGAAGCAAACCGACAAGCTACCCATTGATTTGGTCAGTCATCGCTTTCGAACTTAAGGCCGTAAAAACAAACGTTAAATTCCAGCCCAGCGTTGCATCAAATTCGAACGCGGGGTTTTCAACCGCAAAAAATAGGCTAAGGTATGCTGACAGAGTCATTAAATCTTAGCGATCAAAGCAAACATCAGAGTCCATTCAGGAGTAAATTATGATCAATCGTTGGGCAAAAATTGGCCTTCCCCTGGCATTAACCGGCGCTGTGCTATCCGGTTGTACCACCTTAGAAGCGTACTCTGGTGAGACGCAAATCAGTGGCGCATCAAAAGGTGCCATTGCTGGTGGTCTGATTGGTGCTGTTATCGGTGCGGCGACCGCACCAAAAGAAGAACGCGCCAAGCGAGCCATTATTGGCGCCGGTATCGGTGGTGTCGCCGGTGGTGGGGTTGGTTTTTACATGGACCAACAGGAAAAGGAATTACGTGATGAATTGGTGGGTTCCGGAGTTCAGGTGCAACGAACCGAGGAAGGCCAGATTGATCTGATCATGCCTGGCAATATCACCTTCGATGTAGGCAGCGCGGATGTGGCAGAATCGTTCCTCCCTACTCTGAAATCGGTGGCCAAAGTGTTGAAAGAATATGAAAACACGTTGGTAACCATCGGTGGACATACCGACAGCAGCGGTTCTGAAGAGTTTAACCAATTACTGTCTGAGCAACGGGCAACTTCTGTTGCCAATATTGTTTTACAGGAAGGTATCGTGGTTGAACGCGTTGCCGCCGTCGGCTTCGGCGAAATGCAACCCATTGCGGATAATGGTACCGCTGAGGGTCGCGCCGAGAACCGTCGTGTTGAAATCACGTTGGATGCAATCGTCGCCGAATAAAAACTCGGATCGATATTACCGGGGTCTCGTTTGAGGCCCCTTTTTCGTTTGGGGAATGTCTGTTGGAAATCCTGGGATATGTTGCCGCCTTGGGCGCCGCCAGTTGTTGGGCGGTCGCTGGCTTACTGGCGGTTGGACCGGTTCGAGTTTTGGGTCCGATACCGTTTAACGCCTTGCGAATGTTAATTGTCGCCAGCCTGCTCACCCTTTGGTTACTGGTAACCGGACAGTGGTCCTGGCCAAATACATACGCCCTGACAACGCTGATACTTTCAGGTTTCATTGGTATTTTTTTGGGCGATACCCTGCTCTTTACCAGCGTCAAAATATTAGGCCCGAGAATGGCTGGTCTGTTGTTTGCAACCAACGCGCCGTTGTCCTTCCTGTTTGGCGTCTTCATTCTCAGGGAGTCCGTCAATGCTGTGAATCTGCTCGGTGTGGTCGCAGTGATCCTAGGGGTCTTCATTGCGATCATGGCTCGCGCCAAAGCAGGCACCCATCATTGGGAGCAGTCTGCAGGCCATACAGGGCTGGGCATATTGGCGGGTTTTGGTGCAGCCACCTGTCAATCCGTGGGCGCACTGATTGTCGTCGGTTTGCTACGAGACGACCAAGACCCGGTATTCGCGACCATGGTAAGGGTATGGGTCGCAGTGTTGTTTCTGTTCATCAGTTTGTTTTTTAGCCGTTTTTCCGGTGGCTTCGGTCGTTATCGCCTGTTAACTCCGCGGCTGATGACCATCCTGATGTTCAGCGGACTGATGGGCATGGCGATTGGCATGAGTCTGTACCTGATCAGTATCAGTTTAGCGCCATTGGGCATTGCCACTATCCTCAGTGCCACGACTCCGGTGATTATCCTACCGCTACTGTGGATATTTACCGGAGAACGGCCCTCCTGGCGCTCTACGATGGCAGCCTGTATTGTGGTCGCCGGAACTAGCTTGATTTTTGTCGCCCGGTAAACCTATGAAAAGCAAAGACAGATTATTTCAAATCATGACGCCTTGGGCAGCTTGGTATCGAGCTTTCAAAGTACTGGCAGTCGTTCAACTGCTGGTCTCGATCCTGTTACCCTTTGTGTGGCCAGATCTGGATACCGGTCTGTGGCTGCTCTCGTTCGCACTATTGGCGTTTTGGCTGTCCAACTACGCCTTACTGCGCCTGACCTTGCACCACAACCCAAAACGTCATGGTTTGGTAGGGTGGTTCGTGGGATTGTGGGAGAATCTGTTATTTATCATCTGGTTTGGGGTACTGCTGGCCATTGTTATGCTTATCATCAAAACTGTCGGCTTGATGGTCGGCTAAAGTTGAGCAGGCAGCAAATGGGCGAGCGGATTGAATTCAGGCCGTCCACCAAAGCTGCAGCCCGTAAGCGATAACCGCACCAAAAGCCAGTCCGGTAAATACTTCACCCACACTGTGACCTATACGTTCTCGGAAACGCTGTATCACCAGTTTGCCTTTATTGGGTTCGCGACTAAAGGCTAGCTGCCTCAACTGCATGAATTCATCCATCAGAATATTCAATGCGGCGGCGTGTTTGCCGGCAGCCAAACGCACTCCCATCGCATCGTAAGCAACCACCGACATAAAGATAAACGAAAGGGCAAACAGGCTAGAGCCAAACCCTTCGTGCAGGCCGATGGCCATGGTTAAAGCCGCCACCGTCGACGAATGGCTGCTCGGCATGCCACCGGAGGCGAAGATCACATCCGGGCTTATGCTTCGGTGAGTGATGGCCTGCACAACACCTTTCGCGGTCTGTGCAGCCAGATTACCGACCACCGCGGCCATAAGGGGGTAAGAAAAAAGTTCCATATCGACTGTTTGTAATGGGCTCTGCCTTAATCATACACAACACGGCGAAAAATGCGCCTCGGTGTCAGCGGATAAATCGCCTTTTGCCCCAAAGAGGGCTCAGCCTAAAGCCAGCCAAACGCCCACAAACAGCATCAAACTGCCAGCAATGCGGTTAAGTACCCGGACATTGGCCGATTTCTGTAATAATCGATTTAACGAGCGTCCGCCTGCGGCATAGGTCATCAATGCAATCCATTCGATTAACAGGATCAGTACCACCAACAAGGTTAATTGCCCCGGCAATGGCAAAGACTCATCGATAAAGGGCGGCAACAACACCATAAAGAACGCCCAGCCTTTTGGGTTAGCAACCGCCGTAACAAATCCCTGAGTCATCAGGGTAACGCGGGATATTGTTGGGTCGTCAGGATTCACCTGATCTGGAATCGCCATTTTGCCTTTGGAACGCCACATCTGCATACCCAACCAGATTAAATAGGCGCCTCCGAGCCATTTAAACAGGGTAAACGCCCAGGGCGCACCGAGCATGACGGCTGCGACACCAACAACCGCCGCAATCGCAACTAGGCCGACACCGACCAGTTCACCTGCCATCATCCATAAGGTGCGTCGCACGCCAAGTGTAATACCCAAGGTCATCGAAAGAGTCATGCACATGCCAGGAGTAAAGGAGACAAATAAAAAGGTTGGCACGAAGGCCGCTAACAACGCGAAATTCAACACGGAAATGCCTCAAAGTGGACTGCGAAACCAGCGCCCCGGCGACCAGAATTAAGGCCAGAGCAGAACACATAGTACTGTTGTCAGAGGCAAAACCAAGTGGTCATGCCATCCGTTTGCTTAACCCAATTCTACAAACCGACCAATAAACCGTTATATCCTGTGCTGAAATGATAACGGTGCCACTTGCAAATTGTGAGGCTGTGATACACTCAACCTATTCAACTTTCACAGCATTGAGGTCCTATCATGCGACATTTGAGCAAATTGGTCATGGTGTCACTGGCCACTGTCGGCGCCAGTGTAACCGCGTTTGCAGACGTGGGTGTACTCGACAAATACGAGTGCCATAAAAATCAGGAAACCAAAAAATATCACTGCCATGGCCCGGTTGAGCTGGCCAAACTGGGGGGTGTCATCGTCGGTGCGGATACGCGAGTTCAGGGCTGGGCAGGAGCCGATAACGGTCTTTTCCTGTTTGCGGGTGTCGCGGCAAATATCGAAGTGAACTATAAATGGATCGCGGCCACAGGCAGTTACTTCATGATGCCCCAAGTGACTAACGCGGATCCGGAAAACATCAACTTTGACGATTCCATTTACCTGCAAGGTTGGGAAGCCGGGTTGAAATTCGGTCCGGGCGTGGGTCGGCTCGGGTCAAAAATGTACGTCACCGCGGGGTGGTCTAATCCAGTTGTTACTGACGTTGGTGATGCCTCCAACAATGCCAACATTGCGGGCTATTACGCCGGTGCGGGTTTTGGTGCCAATACCCAAACACTGGTCTTTGACGTTATCGCAACCTACCGCGATGCCACTGCAGTGGCTGAGTTTCTGACCGATCAGGGTCAATCACCGGATGTGCTCAGCTTTGATACCCGAGTAGCTATTGGCTGGCGTTTTTAATCAAACGGAATCGTTGTACATGAAATCAGTATTAATCCCGCTGCTGGCGGGACTGGCGCCTTTGTGTTTTGCTACGCCTGGCGCAGTCGATGAGTACGATTGTCATCGTGATTTTGACTCTGGTGAATACCACTGTCACGGCAGTGATGATCGGGCCAAACAACAACATACGCTGATCGGCATCAGCAGTCGAACGGATGTCTGGCGCTATAGCGACGGTCCAATGAATGTTTTTTCCGGCGCGGCTGCAGAACTAGAATTGGCTTTCGATCACCTGGCCCTGCACGGTGGCTACGCGTATCAGATTCATGTGACCGGCGCTGAGGACTACAACCTGACCGGTTGGGACATTGGTTTGAAGGCCGGTCCCAACATAGCGCGCTTGGGTTTTCATCCCTATGTTGAAGCGGGCTACTTCAGTCAGAATTTCAATCTGTTGTTCGGTCAGCAGTTACCTTTTTCGGGTATTCAGTACGGTGTCGGATTGATCTGGAACCGTAACGCCATGGCGTTTGATCTGCGGCTGATGAACAAAACCATCGGCGAACTGGAGCAGGTTTGGAGCTCGCTGGGCGCACCGGGTGTTATCATGAACGCGACTGGACAGTTCGGTCTGTATTTTCGTTTTTAACCAGAACAAAGTGTCACGGCGGAATTCCCCTTCCGTGACCCGAACTCAGTGCGCGATGCCACGATCCATCTCCATGGCCATGCCCAAGCGGACATGCAAGTCAGCCGCCTTTGGCAGGTTCGCGAGTACTTGTTCTGCAAGTTGATCTGGCCGCATGACCGATTGGCGTTGTTTTAAATAATTGTTGGCGTGTTCGGTGCTGGAAAAAAACTTCAGCGCAAACACCTGAGACTGCAATTCACCGCGCAATTCCTGTGCAATGGAAGCAGACCAAACAGATTCAACTCGCCGGTAACCGACTTCAAAGCCATGACTGAAACTGTTTAGTGGACTCGCCGGCGCTAACGCTTGCAATGGATCCGTTTCATCGGGTAGAGCATATTTTTGCTGCGCCATGCGCGACTTGCTGTGCAACGCATACGAAATCAGCACATTGACGGCCTCAGCGGGCTTTTCCCCTTCCAGCTGGATAAGTGGCAACAGATCCCCGAGCCATTCCGTTGGAGAAATCTCTGCCGGTGCGGCATTAATCGCAAACAGATAGCCGTCGATGGAGGCAAGATTGGGCATCAATTCATGATTAACGATGCGATCTTGTTGGCTGCGTTCTTTAAACCGGGCGAGCAGAGCGTCGAGCGCTTCTCGGTAACTGTAGCTTTTTGCCCATTGATTGGTCATCGCGAATACCTTATTCCTGTGGTTTCGATTGCTCGAAATGAGCCAGCTGGTCTGCGCTGGCTTCTTGCTGGTAGCGCGCTTTCCATTGTTCATACGGCATGCCATAGACAATTTCACGGGCTTGTTCTTTGTCGACCGACTCGCCATGTTCCTCAGCTGCTGCGCTATACCATTTTGACAGGCAATTGCGACAAAAACCGGCCAGATTCATCAGATCGATATTCTGGACATCTTTACGAGCGTCGAGATGTTGCAGCAACCGTCTGAACACGGCGGCTTCGATATCGGTTTGGGTTTGTTTATCCATGGTCGATTCTCCATTCTGAAGCACTCACCGAGCGTAACGTGGGTGGTGCGGTTTGTTAAGCTCAGCCACCAGCCTTTTTCACGTGGAAGCCTTTTGCCTGTAATACGTCCATCAACAGGTCACGGAAATCACCTTGAATTTCAATGACACCATCCTTAACCGTGCCGCCAGTGCCACATTTGCTTTTCAATTCTTTAGCCAAAACCTTTAACTCAGTTGGCGTCATCAACACGCCATCAACCAGCGTCACGCCTTTGCCTTTACGGCCTTTGGTTTCGCGCCTAATCCGCACGATACCATCACCTTCGGGGATCTGTTCTTCGGCGCACCGGCAGGCAGCGATCGGCTGGTCACAGTCGGGGCAGATTTTACCGTCCTCTGTGCTGTATACACGACGGTTATTGCCGAGCAAATCATCGAGTCCGGCAAGGGATGACGTTTTCTTCTTTGACATAGGGCAGTTTTAAAAAAGTAACTTACGGAAGTGTTAATTGAACGGTTGGCAAAGTAAATGACTGATGGGGGCTGCCACCAGTCATTTGTCGGGCAAGCACCGAATTAAACGATGTCGAGTAGTTCCACTTCGAAAATAAGCGCCTGGTATGGACCAATAGCACCACCAGCGCCTTGTGCACCGTAAGCCAGATTGTGTGGGATATAAAGTTTCCACTTGTCACCAGGAACCATCAATTGTAATGCTTCTGTCCAACCTGCAATCACACCGTTTACCGCGAATTCAATAGGTTGACCACGCTGAACAGAACTGTCGAAGACTTCACCGTTAATGAGTGTTCCGTGGTAGTGAGTCTTTACTTTGGAATTTACCGCCGGTTTGGTTCCGGAAGCATCACCTGAGACCAGAACTTCGTATTGCAGACCTGAAGCTGTGACAGTGACTTCATCACGCTTGGCATTTTCAGCCAGAAACGCTTCACCTTCACCGGCCAGCACTTTTTCTTTTTCAGCTTGAGCCGCAGCCAAACGTTCGCGAATGACTTCATACGCCTGCTGCATATCCATTGGATTGATTGGATCAGCAACTTGGGTAAAGGCATCCAACACACCCTCGGTGACCGCTTTGATATCCAGACCTTCAAAAGGCTGTTCCAACAACTGGCCACCCATCTGACGACCAATGCCGTAGCTGACGCGTAATTCCGGGGTATCGTATTTAGACATAGTTATTCCACTGGTTTGAGATAAAAATTGGCCGCGCAGTGTAGCACAGCCAAGTAAAAGGGAGCAGGCCAGACCGAATTACACCGAAGATGTCTGCTCCTGTTGAATCTGCTGCAACGCTTCTTTAAAGACGTCGGCTGGCTGACCACCATTGATGGCGTATTTTTGATTGATGATGAAAGTCGGAACTGACTGAATGCCCATTCGATGCATACGGCGCTGCTCATCGCGAACCTCTTGCGCAAATTCATCACTGTCAAGCACAGCGGCGGCTGTTGCTCGGTCTAGCCCGACACTGGCAACAACGTCTAGCAGGGTTTCAGCATCGTTAAGCCGTTTGTTGTCGGTAAAATGTGCTTGGAACAACGCCAATTTCAAGTCGGTTTGTTTGCCCTGACCTTTAGCCCAGGTTAACAGCCGATGACAATCAAATGAGTTGATCATGATGCCATCGTCTGCGAAATTGAAGGTAAATCCCGCCTGTTCACCCATTACAGATATCCGCTCGCGATTTGCATCACTCTGTTCGGGCGTTATTCCATATTTTTCCATCAGATGTTCGCGCAAATTCTGACCGGCCACCGACATATCCGGATTCAGTTCAAAAGCATGCCAACTAATGTCGGCGTCAATGTCGTTTCCCAGCGCTTGCAGCGCTATTTCCAGGTTTTTATAGCCGATTGCACACCAAGGACACATGACATCTGAAACGATTTCGATGGACATCTTATTCATAGCAACACTTCTTCACAAAAATGTGAATTCTCTTGATACGTAGATATACCCTGCTATGGCGGCAAAAAGTTGGGCTTCAAGGTAAAACAGGTTTTTTTATGTAATCGACAGCCACGGAATTTTAGACTTTAGTCGTATATACCAAAGTCGTATTCATGGAGATTGCCATGCCAATGCCAAAGGGTCGTCCGGATTCTGAATCGCACAGTAAGTCCTATATTGTTGTCGGGCTCTTACAGGGATTTACCTTAACCATTTCGCTGTTCTTGCTGATCGGCATGGGTTTGTAGGGTATTTGCCTGGCTCAGCAGCCAAGCAGGTTGGTTTGATAGAACTTCGGCGTCACCGCCAGTCGGCGCTTGAAATGTCGCTGAAAGTGGGCCTGATCCGCAAAACCAAGCTCCAGAGCAACACTGCTCAATGCCTGGCCCGATCTTAACAGCTGCTTCGCACGCTTAATGCGGCTGTCTAATTGAAAGGCATGTGGGGTTTGACCGAATCGAGCTTTGAAACTTCGAATCAATTGGTATCGGCTCAGCCCGGTCTGCGCGCTGAAGTCTGACAAGGTTAAATTATCCCCCAGCCGATCCATGATCATCTCTCTTGCTGTATCGGCTGCGCGCAGCGAACCGTTCTTTGCAGGTGACTCTGCTTCAGTCACAGCAAACAATAAGGGAACTAAGGCGAGGAATTCCGTTTCGACCTCCAGTGTTGATGACGCTGACATTAGCGTATAGTAAAAGTGCTGAATTGCGGCGAAAACGCGAAAATCTTCGTTCTTATTCGCAGAAAATTCCCGATAGTCAGAACCATATTTACCATCGAGTTCGGCCTGAATCTGGCCTAACCAGGTTGTGTCCAAAAACAGCATTCGATAAGACCAGTCCCCTTGGTGAGGATTACAGGAATGGGCCATGCCCGGATTAATCGTCACCGTCGAGCCGGCACCAATACTCTGCACTGAGCTGCCATTGCGATAACGAGCGCTGCCGGTATCGATAATTCCGAATGAAAATTCATCATGACTGTGCGTGTGATAACAGGCCGTTGAATTCACCGTCGTACGTACTTCAATATGCGGACACTGCGGACTGCGAAAAAAAACAGGCGCTATTTCGGTCATGGTTAGGTTCCTCAATGGATAAACCTGTGACTGTCAGAAAGCCATAAACTGGCAATCGACAGCACTAATAATAAGGCCATGATTCGATTAAACCACCGCTGACGATCCGACGTCGTCAATAATATTTGCAGAGCTTGACCCAAAAACGCCCAGGTACCGACGGATATCACACAGATGAGCAAAGACAAGCTTGCAAAACTTGTCAAAACAAACACCGGATCATCTTGGTTGAGTATAAACAGGCTGACCCCAGACGAGGCAACCAACCATGCTTTCGGATTTAGCCACTGCAGTAAGGCACCGGACCACCAACCTGGCGGGCGTTGCAGATCATCCGCTTGCCATCGTTGTGGTTGAGCAGACGCTATTTTTAATGCGAGGTAAAGTATAAACAGCCCACCAACTATGGCCATACCAAGCTGTAATTGTCGACTGTGTTCCAGTAGCCGACTCAGGCCGAGGCCCGCGGTAAGCACTACAATCAGGTACGCCACGCTAGCCCCCATAACATGAGGTAGGGTACGCAGAAAACCAAACCGAGCCCCAGAATTGGTTGCAACCAGGTTCACCGGACCTGGCGTAATAGCGCCGACCAACGCAAACAAACCCATTGAAATAAGCAACGACATAGTCACCTCTTTAATGCAGAAAACAAGAACGTAACAGTGCAACGGGCACTGGGTATTGAACAAAATTGCGGTATCGAAGACAGTAACGATACACTGCGGCTACGTCGTCGTTGTTACTGAGTTTGAACATGCTCTTCCGTTTTCCACGCAAAACCGTGCCTTTACGGGCGCAATTAAAGTTAGTGATTCAGATTTTTCTGCTGGTCAGCGCGGTAGAACTCATCAATCTGCTCACCGGACGCAGTTTGAACAGCTTTGGCATTATTCCGCGCACGATGAACGGTCTTTACGGCATCGCTACCGCGCCGTTTATTCACGGCAACAGTGTGCACTTTGCCAGTAACCTGTTGCCCTTACTTCTGTTCAGTGCGCTTATGCTCGAACATGGCCGGTTGCGGTTTTGGTTAACAACCGTGGGGGTGATATTGCTGGGCGGGGGCGCGGTATGGCTGTTCGGACGCGCAGCGGTACATATCGGCGCCAGTGGGTTAATCTTTGGGTATTTTGGATTTCTGGTGACGGCGGGCATCATCAGCAGAGAACTGAAATTACTGTTTATTGCTGGGGTGGTTGGGTTCTTTTACAGCGGAATTCTCTGGGGCGTCATTCCATCGCAGAGCTACGTGTCTTTTGAATCCCATTTGTTTGGCTTATTAGCTGGCATTGCTATGGCGATGCTCATCGGCAGTGCTAAACGCTGATACGCGTAGACAAGCGCATCACTGTGCAAAGTCAGACAGCAGCTGCTCGGCCAACGTCTGTGCACTGAGCCAGGCATCTTCCAGACGACTGCCAACGGTCCAATCCCCAGCAAGGCCAACACCATTATCCACATCCCACAACGGGATAACATTGCCCTGTTTTGAACTGCGCGCGTGTAACCAGCGATGCTTAAAGTACTCGTGAATTCGAATCGGTTTGCCAGCCAAACGCTCCAGCAAATGAACCACCTGTTGGTGTAACAAGTCCTCAGACGCATCCAAATGATTGGCAGTCCACTTAGGAGAAAAATGAACAATCCAGCTTTCATAGTGAGAAGGCCGCCCGGGTTTGCAAGAATCTCTGCAGGCCCAGGTGACGATACCGTCATTGGCAAACAGCGCGTCCGCTTTAATACCGGAAGGTTCAGCCAGCGCAAGTCCAAATGCCCAGGTCGGTGTCATAGTCGCTTGCCGTAACGACGCTTCTGCTTTCGCACCAGCGGGTAACAAGGCCAACGATTGCGCTAGTGGAGCGGTCAGGATGACTGCATCAAACAAGCCATAGTGTTCGCCATGCCCATCCCACAGCCGCCATTTTTGCTGCTGTTTTTCCAAACGGTCGATACGGCATTCACTGTAAAATTCTAATCCTTCACTCAACCCGTGGACCATGGCATTCATGGTGGGTACACCAACAAAACGTTGTTGGTTGTCAGGGGAGGGTGTGAAGGTTTCACGATGCAGCATCCAAGGCTCAACCGACCATAACTGCACCCAACCCAGGCTTTGCCAACGATTCACTTCGGCTTGAAATTCAGCGGAACGGGCTGTGAAGTACTGAGTGCCATGATCCACTTGCCAGTCTGCCAGGCGTCGGGTTGACAACCGACCACCCTGACCGCGGCTCTTTTCGAACACAACGACATGATGACCAGCATGATGTAACCGATGCGCGACGCTGATACCGGCCAAACCACCGCCTACAACCGCAAAACTTGCCATAATTTACACCTTTACCTATACGATCTGAGCTACACTGCCAAAACTGCCTACCAGTAAGTAAAGCAGAAATTACGCAGAATTTTGCACTTTAATGCGTAAAAGTTGCCCCTATATTGAAGATCACTCAAGTAGTCTGGAAATACGATGCCTGCCTCACCTTCCGCAAAAATACGCGCTAATGTTCCCATCCCGCTCAGCGAGAAGGCCATTGCCACCCGCTTTGTCAGCTTCTCCGGCTTGAACGATGATAAAGAACATATCGCCATTATCTATGGCAGCCCTGAACAACAAGAAGCCCCTTTGATCAGGATACATTCAGAATGTCTGACCGGAGATGTATTTGGCTCTCAGCGCTGTGACTGTGGTGAGCAACTGCATGAAGCACAGCGAATCATGAGTGCCGAAGGTGGCGTTCTGTTGTATTTACGCCAGGAAGGACGCGGTATCGGTCTGTATAACAAGCTGGATGCTTATGCGCTGCAAGACACCGGTGTCGATACCTACACCGCCAATGAAATGCTTGGCTTTGCCCATGACCAACGTGATTTCACTCCCGCAATCGATATGCTTAAAGCACTGGGTTTAAAACGCATTCGTTTACTGTCCAACAATCCACATAAGGCGGATGATCTGGTGAAGGCCGGTATTGAGGTTACGGAACGCGTGCAAACCGGTGTCTATGTTAATCAATACAATGCAGAGTATTTAAAAGCGAAGGTCGATCAACAGGATCACAGCATCACGTTAAAGCAAAACTGATTCAACAGTTAACAAAAGGATTTAAACCCATGCCGACTATTGTCATTACCGGTGCAGGACGCGGGATCGGTTTGGCCACCTGCAAAGCATTCTTAAGCAGAGGGTATCAGGTTATTGCAACCTATCGCTCTGCAAATGGCTTGGCTTCGTTGCAGTCTCTGCCCCACCAAGCTGGTCAGCTGCAGTGCTTCCCTCTGGAAGTCAGTGACAGTCATGCCATTGAGAATTTTGCCGAAAAATTGCGTGGCCAAACAGTGGATATCCTGCTGAATAACGCTGGGGTATTTGGTGGCGAAGCACAATCCATTAACCATCTGGATTTTAACGAATGGAAACAGACATTGGCCATTAACACCATCGCACCCATTGAGTTAACTCTCGCGTTACTGCCCAATCTTAGGAAAAGCCTTTCCGCTCGAGTCGTAGCTATCTCCAGCCAAATGGCTTCTCTGGAGCGAAACCAACCCGGATATTATGCTTACCGCAGTTCCAAAGCCGCACTCAACAAAGCCATTCAATGTCTGGCACATGATCTTAAAGCTGACAATATAGTGGTTTGTCCGGTTCATCCGGGCTGGGTAAAGACCGATATGGGCGGCACTGACGCGGATATCTCCGTTAACGAATGTGTCGCTGGACTGGTTCCGCTGATTGAACAACTCTCGATGGCGCAAACTGGGCATTTTCTTCAATACAACGGAGAATCTATGAGCTGGTAGACGGTTCCGTCTCGTCATCACCCTGCCGCTTTGGTTCCAACACAATCTGATCGAAAACAAAGGGGCCAAACGGCATCATTGCGCCAATCAAACCAAAAATCATCGCCCACGCTGGAATCACTAAACGAAACGCAGCCAACACCAGGCAGACACAATAGCTGCTGAAAAAAACGACGTGCACCACCAACACTATCTGCATGACCTGAGGCAGGCCAAACCAATACTTCATGGGCAACGCCACAATTAATAACAAAAGATAGGAAAGTCCTTCGACATACCCTATCCGCGCCAATATGCGAATCATAAACAGTACAACCAACTCTGAAGCGCCGATCATAGTCGCCTTTACCCAACAAACTCAATTATTCAAAAAGACCCTAATATCGGCGATGATTGGCTGATTTTAGATCAAATACAGGCATTTTGCGTGCATGTCTTTATTTTGATCCGGCAACCCCCTAAGCTGTGAGTATCCTCTGAATCAGTGGCCGAATAATGCTTGCATAACCTGTGGATGAGTGTGGATAACCTTAAATTTAAAGATAGTAAAGGAGCGCTGACATGCAGTATTTAGAAGAATTTCTGCCCTCTTCGGACGGACATGAGATACCGGTGCGGGTTTGGCGCCCGGCAACTGTGGATAAGATCCTAGTCATTGCCCACGGTATGGCGGAGTACTGTGAACGTTATGCGCCACTGGCAGAATGGTTAACTCAAGCCAACATTGCTGTGGTCGCGCTGAATCATCGTGGGCACGGGATGGATTGTGCCGACAAAGACCTGGGACACTTTGCAGACCATTTTGGCTGGACACTGGTACTTGAAGATTTACAACGCACCGTCGAATTTGCACGCCAAGAAATGCCAGATGTACCAGTCACGCTGTTCGGCCATAGCATGGGGTCCTTCATCTCCCAAGCCTATGTGCAGAAATATCAGAACATCGATCAACTGATTTTGTGCAGTACCAATCGCATTGATCGCGCAAAATTGATGGTTTCCCTGTTGATGCTTAGTTTCATTAAGTTCTTTAAAGGTCCGCGCGGAACCAGCAAGTTGGTCGACTTTCTCAGCTTCGGCATTTTTAATAACAAGTTTAAACCTGTACGCACCGACTCAGATTGGATCAGCCGCGACACTGAACACGTTGACGCTTATGTGGCTGATCCCTACTGCGGTTATTCCTGTACGTTGTTGATGTGGCAAGACTTCATCAATGGCATGTTGTCCATTAACCCAAAGAACTGGCCGACATCCCTGCCCGTGCATTTCATCTCAGGTACGGACGATCCGGTAGGGGAATTCAGTCGAGGCGTTACGAAGTTGGTTAATCAGGCGAAAGCTGCCGGAAAAACTGTCGCCTCATTTAAGTTATACCCGGGCGCCCGGCATGAACTGGTGAACGAAACCAACGCAGAAGAAGTGTGGCAGGACATTCGCGATATTGTCCTGCAAGGGCAATGAAGGTCACTGATTACAAGTCCTTCAAACTCTGCGCGAGTTTATTCTGAGCAACAGACAAAGCAAACACCGCTAGGAGTAACGAATCCTTTTCAATGTGTTTGACGATGAGTTTTGCGAGGAAAACCCGCGCCCTTCATGTGGTCCGATATTCCGAAATTGAGAGCGATCAGACAACTGCGTTGGAATTTCCTAACTTAGTCCGCTAGGTTTTCGAAATTCCTTCTTGTCCAAAACGTCGAACCACTAATATCGCTCTCAGGTCCAGACTCAGGCAATCTGGCCAGATGTGTCTATACTGCGGTGATGCCCTCTACCACTTCAATTGAGTTTGACAATAATATGCCTCCCGCAATTCAGTCTGCGTTACGAATAACACTTGCTTATGCGTTATTTGGAAGCCTGTGGATCCTGTTCTCCGATCGATGGGTAGAGTGGTTGTTTACCGACATCAATACGTTAACCCGGGTACAAACCATTAAAGGGTGGTTGTTTATTCTGGTCACCGCCTCTTTATTGTTCGGCCTGGTTTCTAAAGCCTTTTTGTCCATTGAAAACCTGCACCGAATAGATACGCAAACGCGCCTGCTTCGTCACCCAATGTTCAAACAGTTAATTGATGCACAACTGAAACGCATACCTGAACAACAAACGCTGATGGTTATTCACGTTGATATCGATGATTTCAGTGATGTAAACAGTCGCTTAGGGTTTGATCAAGCCGATACATTACTGATCAGTATTGCCGATACGCTACGCGATAAATATACCGCTAATACGTTGCTGGCCAGGTTAGGTATCGATCAGTTTGGTATCGCACTGCAGACTCTAAACAGCAATGAGAATATCGACGAGGAATTACGTGAGCTGCGATTGGCTTTAGCTGAGGCCGCCGGGTCCGTGACAGACGGTATCAGCTTTACTATCGGCGTGGCGCTGAGCCCAATGGACGGCAAAGACGCCAAAAAACTGCTGTCTTCCAGTTCCAGGGCTTTGCACAAAGCAAAACAGCATTCTCGTGGCAGTGAAGAATTCTATAACGACCGTTTATCGAAACGGGAAAATGACCGACAGCAATTACTTACCGATTTACGGCTCGCCATTGCCGAACACGCTTTGTCCGTTGTGTATCAACCGCAGTACCATTTACCGGATTTACAGATTACTGGTGTCGAAGTACTAATTCGTTGGCAGCATCCTGAGCGGGGGTTTGTTTCACCGGATGTATTTATTCCGTTAGCCGAGGAATATGGGCTATCGGATAAAATTTCAGCCTTTGTGGTGCAGCAAACACTGAAAGAATTATCCGAGAATCGTTTATTGGGTAACGCCATCCCGCGAGTGTCCGTGAATATTTCTGCCATTGAATTTAACAGCGAACCGTTACTGCAGGCATTGACCAACACCCTGCGTCGAACGCCTCATCTGTTGCCGTTCTTACAGTTGGAAATTACTGAAACAGCCGCTCTAACCGATATCAACCATTGCGCCACCATCATGCACCGGCTGAAAGCCATGGGTTTACGTTTTTCCATTGATGATTTTGGTACCGGCTACTCCTCGTTAGCCATGTTAAAAACGCTGCCAATCGACGAAATTAAAATTGACCGTTCATTCGTTCATGACATGCACATCGACCGGAAAGTCGAAACGTTAATCAAAGCAATATTGTCCATGGCCAGTGGTTTTAATGTCTCCGTTGTCGCCGAAGGTATTGAAACTGAGCATCAACTGAACACCTTAACAACCTTGGGCTGTCACGAGGCACAGGGATTTCTTTTGTGTAAACCGTTAACCATACATGAACTGCGAAAGATACCCCCAGGACACAAACATGTTCACGAATCGGGATTGAAGTAAGTGTTGAGATAGTGCATCAGGGTAGTAACGCGCTTCGAGGCTTTTAACTCTTCCGGCGCTATTACGTAAACGTCGGTGGAAAAGAGTGCCGGGCGAGACAGACGGTGAAGTGTTTCAACGGAATCGCCGACGAATGAGGGTAATAAAGCAATACCTAACCCAGCGCGAGCGGCACTGGCAACCCCATCGAAGCTGTTTGCCGTTATGACGGGCGGCGTGTTCATGGTTTCGCGCAACAGCTGTCCAACTCGGGCGCTGGCCAGCGCTCCGGAGTAACCAATCCAGTCAGGCCATTGTTCTAACGCAGATTCTTCCACCTGTTTCGCTATGCTATGTGGCGCATAAAAATAAAAGCTGAGTTCAAACAAGGCATGTCCAAAAAAATGAGCCGGTACTTCAGTCATGGGTCTGATGGCAATATCTGCTTCCAGCTGGGTCATGTTCACTAACTGATTGGAAATCAATAATTCCAGGTTAATGCCTGGATAAAGTTTGGCGAAATTGAAGACTGGTGTTTGTAAAAAAGACGCAAACAGATTCTCCGTGCTGGTCAGCGTCAGTTTGCCTTGCAGATGCGCATCGTAACCTTCCAGGCGTCGTGCCATCCCCGACATCACCTGATCGATCTGTTCAAAGTCCCGCAGCAATGCTTGACCGTGGCGGGATAAACGATAGCCCTGAGGTTCGCGGACAAACACATTCACATGATGCTTCTCTTCAAACTGCTGAATACGACGTAGTACCGTAGAATGATTGACCGACAGCTCGCGCGCTGCCGCCGACAACGAACCTCGTCGAGCAACGCAAATTATGGTTTGTATTTCGCTCCAATCAACATGACGCATGATACTAATCCTTGGGACCTCAATTGCCTGATTGTGCATATTCGCACAGGTTTCCTGCAAATTTGTAGAATTGTGATCTTGGAGAACGCTTCTAAACTGCATGTAACGTCTGCAGTATCGCGTTATATCTAAAAAACACTGGGAGAGAGAAACAATGAGCAAACTGAAACTTACCATACCGATGTGCGTGATTGCATTTACGTTATCCACTGGCACACAGGCTGGGGATTTTGATAGCCAGATTGAGGCGCGCCAATCTTGGATGAATCTGCTGGGATACCATTCCGGTATTTTGGGTAATATGGCTCGCGGTCGAATGGATTACGATGCCGACCTGGCTACAGCCAGTGCTAAAAACATGGCCCTGGCTGCACAGATGAACAACGCCTCGATGTGGCCTATGGGTTCTGATATGTCCGCCAACGACAACACAGTTGCAAAGGCAGAGCTTTGGCAGAATTTTGCCGACGCAGGCCAACATCTCAGTGACCTGGCCAGTGCCACTAAAACGCTGGAAATGAATGCCGGTAACGGCTTGGAAGCCTTACAGGCGTCCATGAAAGCGGTTGGCGAGGCCTGCTCTGGTTGCCATCGACAATTCCGCGCGAAACGCTGACCCGTTGCTTTTCCACGCCAAACTCCGGTTTGGCGTATTCTGGGGCAGATCCACAGATGTGACAAAATCACTTGCAACCGATAGCCATTTGTCTTTTCCTAAGGGGACACTGAGCTATTGAGACCGGCAATGTCACTGGTGATCCGCCCCTTAAACTGCAAAGATGCCGAAGCAATGCGCGCACTGCGCTTATTGGGATTACAAACCGATGCGTATGCTTTCGGCGCCTCTTACGATCACGAAAGTGAACAGCCGCTGAGTTTCTTTCAGGACCGTTGTACACCAACCGACGACAAAGTGTTCTTTGGGGCCTTTTTCAAAAACCAGTTGGTCGGTCTGATGTCATTGGTGCGTGAAACCAATCCGAAGACGCGCCACCACGCCAATATCTATGCCGTATACACCCACCCGAAAAATCGGGGACAGGGTATTGCAAAAAGAATGTTGGCTCAGGTTATTGAAACAGCGCAATCGTGGACAGGGCTCCGGTATCTGCAACTCGGCGTTGCTGCGCGTAATGCGGCCGCGTTAGCGGTTTATCAACAGGCTGGCTTTGTGACCTGGGGCACTATGAAAGCCGCCTTAAGGGTGGACGGTGAGGACTATGATGAACACTTTATGTCATTGGATTTAGCCCGGCTCTGTAACAACGTCACAAACGGGATGTCGGCCGGTGCCCAGGTTAATGTCTGAAGATCATCAATGGCAAGCCAACGATAACAGTCATGGTCGGTTAATCGTAAATCGCCACCCGTGATTGCCACGTTATAGGCCATCAGCTCGATCTTTTTATCTGCGTAGTGATGATGGTTCGTTGCAAAATACCCGAGGATCCGACAGGTAAGGTTCAGTTCTTCTTTTAATTCGCGGATCAGGGATTGTTCCGGCGTTTCACCGGTTTCGATCTTGCCACCAGGAAATTCCCAATAACCGGACAGATGACGACCGGGAGACCGTCGAGCACAAAAGACTAAGCCGTCCCGTTCAATAATGGCAGCCGTGACGGCTATTGATCTATCTGTCACATAATCACCCACTGTAAATAGTTTATTTTCCAATACAGAAACTGCTAAAAATGCGACCCAATAAATCATCGGGACTGAATTCGCCGGTAATCTCATTTAAAGCGTTCTGAGCCGCACGCAAATCTTCAGCAAGCAGTTCACCCGCGGCCGGTCCCAATAATTGCACCAGACCATTGTCCAGCGCTTCAGAGGCCCGATGTAATGCGTCCAGGTGACGCTTGCGCGCTATGAAGCCAGATTCGTGCTGGCCTTCGAAACCCATTAATTGTTTCAGATGCGATCGAAGCTCTTCAATGCCGCTTTTTAGCTGTGCAGATAAACGAATAACCGCTCCGGACTCCATCTGCACCAAGCCCGGCTGTTCATTGGTCTTATCAATTTTATTACGCACGACGGTTATTTTGGCATCCGCCGGTAAACGATGAATAAAGTCTGGCCAGATCTGTTCTGGCTCGATGGCGTCGGTATCGCTGGCGTCAACCATCAACAGGATTCGATCGGCGTTGTTGATTTCTGTCCAGGCACGCTCAACGCCAATGCGCTCCACGGCATCTGGCGCATCGCGCAATCCTGCCGTATCAATAATATGCAACGGCATGCCATCAATATGAATATGCTCTTTCAAAACATCCCGAGTGGTCCCGGCAATATCTGTGACAATTGCGCGCTCCTGACCAGCCAACACATTTAACAAACTGGATTTTCCAGCGTTCGGCCGGCCAGCAATCACCACAGTCATGCCTTCTCGCATCAAACTGCCCTGATTTGCGGTTTTTTCAACCTCAGCCAGTTGTTGCATCACCGAGCGTAAATCCGATTCGACCTTACCGTCAGACAGGAAATCGATTTCTTCCTCCGGGAAATCAATTGCCGCCTCGACGTAAATGCGTAATTGAATTAATTGTTCGACAAGACTATGTACCGCGGCGGAAAAATCACCTTGCAGCGAACGAACAGCGGATCGAGCCGCTTCGCGCGAACTGGCATCGATCAGATCCGCGATGGCCTCTGCCTGAGTTAAATCGATCTTGTCATTTAAAAATGCCCGCTCAGAAAACTCACCCGGTCGCGCCACCCGACAACCTAGTGCCACAACCTGTTCCAGGAGCATTTCCAAAATGACAGGACCCCCGTGCCCCTGCAACTCTAGGACATCTTCGCCCGTGAACGAATTCGGTCCCGGAAAATACAACGCAATGCCTTCATCCACGATCTGGCCATCAACTGCATAAAACGCCCCATAATGGGCGTAACGCGGTTTCGGAGAATGCTTTAGCACCGCTTGAGCAATGCTCTGTGCTTTCGCGCCAGATACCCGAATAATGCCGACACCTCCGCGACCGGGAGGCGTGGCAACCGCAGCAATGGTGTCATGACTGGTGAACATGTTCTTTCCTCTTCAGACTACGCAGCAGTGTAGATGATTTCGGTAATCGTCAGTGACAAAAAAAGGCAGACCGAAGTCTGCCTCTAGGTATTTCCAGAAATTATTCAAGATGCGGTTTTAGCGTCCGCCCGGTCAATAGAACGGTTGACGAGGTATTGCTGGGTAATGGTAGTTACGTTATTCACGAACCAGTACAACGTCAGACCCGCTGGGAACCAAAGGAACATAAAAGTAAACATGACCGGCATAAACTGCATGATTTTCGCCTGCATCGGATCCATCGTCGGTTGCTGTTGCATGCGCATCTGGAAGAACATTGACGCACCCATTAACAACGGTAATACGAAGTAAGGATCTTTAATCGACAGGTCAACAATCCAGAACATAAAGGGTGACTGACGCAGCTCGACCGATTCCATTAATACCCAATACAGGGCAATAAAAATGGGCATTTGCAGTAACATCGGTAAACAACCACCAAGCGGATTCAGCTTCTCTTTCTGATAAAGCTTCATCATTTCCTGGCTCATTTTCTGACGGTCATCACCAAACTGATCGCGAAGTTCCTGGATTTTAGGCGCAAACTTACGCATTTTAGCCATAGACTTATACGAAGAAGCTGTTAACGGGAATAATAGGGTTTTAATCAACAGGGTCAGTAACACAATAGACCAGCCCCAATTACCCACCATGCCTTGAATTAATTGCAACAACCAAAAAATCGGTTCTGCGACCCAAAACAACCATCCATAGTCGACTGTTTTTTCCAGATTCGCTGCAATCTCCGCCAGTGCATCCTGATCTTTCGGACCCACATAGAGTTGAGCGCCAGCAGAAATAGATTCACCCGGTCCAACGACTAGCGTCGGTGCGGTAAAACCCGCGTAATAGTCACCATTAGAGCCCTTCTGGCCATAAAACTTGTTGGTATCGTTGCTCGCTGGAACCCAAGCTGAGAGGAAATAGTGCTGTAAAATAGCAACCCAACCACCTACGCTGGTTTTACTGAATTTCTCATCATCCAAATCTTTGAACTTAACTTTTTCGTACCTAGAATCAGTGGTTGAAAAGGTGGCGCCTAAATAGGAGCTCATGCCAATACCGCCGGTACTGCTTGGGTCAGGTGACTTATCCCGACGCAATTGGGCAAAGACATTGGTACGCAGGGTATCGGTACCCTGATTTTGAAGATCAAATCGAACGTCAATTAAGTATGAGTCCGGGCTGAAGGTAAACACCTTCTTGACCAGCAAGCCGCTATCGGCCATGTGAGTTAACACAACTTCTAATGGTTGGCCGTCATTCATCTGATACTTAGACTGTGTTGCGGTGTATTGCGCACGACCTTGAGTATCGATACCGTTTTCGCCCACCAAGCCACTCTGTGCTAAGTATGTCAGTTTATCGTTTTCGAGAATCTTAAATGGAATATTCGGAGTATTGATACTCAACGGATATTGCGGCAATGAGGCGTAAATAATATCGCCACCGCGTAAATCAATAACGACATCCAGCGTATTGGTCATGACCTGCACTTTGTCGGTGGCTGAAGTGGGTGCCGCCGTTGCGGGAATATCCGAGCTCTCGGCCGCATTAACAACCGGTATTTCTGAAGCATCGGCAGCGGTGATTTCACCGGCAATCACGGATGCAGCAGCCGTCTCCGGTCCCGATGTGGAATAATCTTTCGACCATTGCAGAATCATTAGGTATGAAACAATTGCCAAAGCAGCAATTAACGATATACGACGTACGTCCATAAGTTGGTTCCAGTGTTGGATGACCACTCAATCGGTGTCAGAGCGGCGATTTATACAGAAAAAAAGCGCCGAAATGGTACCTGTCAGACAGCATTTTTGCCAGTTGATTTACCGCACTAACCGTGAATTTAACTTAATAAATCAATGTATTAAGACCGACTGGCTCTTTTCTTCAGTTTTTCGAATAGCTTCTGCAGCAATTTATGCAGTTGTTCGTCGGATAATTGATCCAGACCCTTACGACCCATCAGGATAATATCCAGATCTGGTAGCTGATGTTGGTTTAGTCGCAGATATTCACGGCAAAAGCGTTTGATACGATTTCGCTGAACGGCACGTTTGATATTCTTGCGAGCAAGAATGAAACCGATTCGGGGTAAACCCAATGAATTGCGACGAGCGAGCAAAGTGCATTGCTCAGAAGGGGCTTTAACTTCGACTTGATCAAAAACCGTTCGGAAATCCGATGCGTTCAACAAACGCAGATTTCGACGGAAGCCAAACGGTTTTTGGTTCAATGGTTCTGGCTTCAGTGATTAAGCGCTCAGAACAGCACGACCACGTGCGCGACGGCGAGCGAGTAACTTGCGACCGTTTTTAGTTGCCATGCGAGCACGGAAACCGTGGCTGCGCTTACGCTTCAGATTACTTGGTTGGAATGTACGTTTCATGTTAACGATCTCTGTTGGGTTGTCGGGACCAACCTCGACAACAAGGGTTTTTTGTCACCAGATCATTATTCGATCTGATCACCTTTAAATTTGGACGGCGGATTCTAAAGAGTTTGTTGCATCAAATCAATGCTGTTTTTTTAAACAACTGAATTTAACCACCGAGTCCATTTCTTCCATTTTTATCTTGGATGGCAAATAAGAATATTAAAGAAATGTTTATATATTTTTTTTCTTATTCTTTGTTATTACTTATTAAGGTCTATGATATCTGTGAGTAAATAAAAAAATAGCAATAGAATCAATGGGTTACGTTAGTAATAACTACTGAGAAACCAGCGCGTAACCGCTGTAAATGTGAGCGGATATGTGTGCATAACCAGATGAGTTATACACAAAAGGTCGTACACAATTTCGTAAACAGAGTTATGAACAGCCTTATGAGTGTTGTTATTCACAGGTTAAATCGAAGAGTTTGTTGGCACTTTTTTAGCGGTATGAGCATGAGTTGTGTTTTTTTCAGTGAATGATATAGATGCTTCATTACACTTTTCTTGCCGCGTTGGGTTGCCTGTCTTGGTTATTAGAATGAGTCCTTGGTTTGCGTGTTTTAACAGCGGCAGTTAAATGTGCAGCCAATTGAAATGAGGGTAGCGGCTATCTGATGGGTCAGTTAAAATAACCGGCCGTTTCAATCACCCGGAGTCCATGTGCAGGACGCGTTGTGGCATCAGTGTTTAGAGCAGTTACGCACCGAATTGCCTTCACATCAATTTAATACTTGGCTTAAACCGCTTGGCATTGTTAGTCATCCGGATGAAGTCGTGCTGTCCGCACCTAATCGATTCATTGCCAACTGGGTTAGAGATAAGTATTTGAGTCGTATTTCGGCTATCGCAGAATCGTATGGGTTTAACGGAAATGTCAGTATTGAAGTTAAGACCAAGAGTTCGACACGTTCTTTTGTCTCCTCTGGTGCTACCGCCCCCGTTTCCGTGCATGTTGAAACCTCAGCTGGAGTAGATCGACCTTCAAGAGTGGATAAACCGGCCAATATTGACGAGTCAATTGCGGAGCCCGCTATTATAAGCAATACCGACGTCGTGGAAGTAAAAACCACGGGTGCTAAGCGTGGGCGTACGAAAGTACAAAGTTATTTGAATAAATCCTTTACCTTTAAGTCGTTCGTTGAAGGTAAATCCAACCAATTGGCGTTAGCAGCCAGTCAACAGGTTGCGGAAAATGCCGGTGGTGCCTACAACCCACTGTTTATATACGGTGGTGTGGGTTTAGGTAAAACGCACTTGATGCAAGCAATCGGTAATGAAATTATCGAACAGAATCCCGCCGCCAAAGTGGTTTATCTGCATTCAGAGCGATTTGTAGCAGACATGGTTAAAGCGTTACAGTTGAATGCTATGGCTGAATTCAAGCGTTTTTATCGGTCACTGGATGCGCTGTTGATTGACGACATTCAGTTTTTTGCCAAGAAAGATCGCTCTCAAGAAGAATTCTTTCATACCTTTAATGCGTTACTTGAAGGTAACCAGCAGGTGATTTTGACCTGTGACCGGTTTCCGAAAGAGATTGACGGTTTAGAAGATCGGCTGAAGTCTCGTTTTGGCTGGGGCCTGACGGTTGCTGTCGAACCACCTGATCTGGAAACCCGGGTCGCTATTTTGATGAAGAAAGCAGAAAATGCGAAGGTGAAATTGCCCGCTGACGCTGCTTTCTTTATCGCTCAGCGCATTCGTTCAAACGTGCGTGAATTGGAAGGTGCGCTAAAAAGAGTTATCGCCAATGCGCAATTTACCGGTTCGGCTATTGACACCCCCTTTGTAAAAGAGTCCCTGAAAGATTTACTCGCATTACAGGACAAACAGGTTAGCATTGAGAATATTCAGCGGACGGTTGCTGAGTATTTCAAAATCAAAATATCCGATTTACACAGTAAACGCCGCAGTCGCAGTATTGCACGACCACGACAGGTCGCTATGGCACTGGCCAAGGAGTTGACGCAACACAGTTTGCCGGAAATCGGCGATGCCTTTGGAGGTCGTGATCACACCACTGTGCTGCATGCTTGTCGGAAAGTAAAAGAATTGCGTGAAACCAATCAGGATATACGCGAAGATTACAGTAACTTACTCAGAACATTGACCACCTGACGACCGGATGGAAAAGGCCTCATGATTCAATTCTCTCTAGCACGTGAACAGCTGCTAAAACCCTTACAACTTGTCAGCGGCGTAGTGGAAAAGCGCCAGACATTACCTGTGCTTTCCAATGTGTTGTTGGAAGTGGAAGGGTCTCAGCTGGCGCTGACCGGTACCGATTTGGAAGTTGAATTGGTTGGTCGCGTTGTTTTATCTGAACCAGCGACAGCAGGTTCTATCACAGTACCCGCAAAGAAGTTCCTAGATATTGTTCGATCATTGCCGGATGATGCCATTATCAGCGTGCAGCAAATCGAAGAACGGGTTCAGGTCTCTAGTGGTCGCAGTAAATTCACGTTGTCATCATTGCCGGCAACTGAGTTCCCGAATGTTGAACAAGACGACAGTTCAGATCAGTACGCTTTGCCACAGAAGCTGTTGTCTCAGCTTATTGAAGCAACTGCCTTTGCTATGGCGCAGCAAGATGTTCGCTACTATTTAAATGGCATGTCATTGGAAATGAACCAATCCATGGTGCGGACAGTGGCAACGGATGGTCATCGTTTGGCCATGAGTTCGCGTCATGTCGACGGTTTAAATGTTTCTGAGCGCCGACAGGTGATTGTGCCACGCAAAGGTATACTTGAATTGAATCGGTTGTTGGCGGACGACGATCAACCCGTACAAGTCTATATAGGTGCTTCTCATTTACGCGCGACTACAGTCGAGTTTACCTTCACTACTAAGCTGGTTGATGGCAAGTTCCCGGACTACGAACGCGTCATACCGCGCGGTGGTGATAAAGAAGTGGTGGGAGATAGACAGGTACTGAAATCCATTTTTTCCCGTGCGGCTATTCTCGCTAACGAAAAATACCGCGGTGTGCGCATGACGTTGACGTCAGGGTCATTGGTGGTGAAAGCCAATAACCCAGAGCAGGAAGAAGCCGAAGTGGCTGTAGAAGTGGATTACGACGGTCCAGATCTGGAAGTTGGCTTTAACGTCAGCTATCTGTTGGACGTGATGAATGTGATCAGTGGTGAGCAGGTTCGGTTTGTCCTGGCTGATGCGAATTCCAGTGCGTTGTTAACGGACTTTGATGATGACGCTTCCGCTTATGTTGTTATGCCGATGCGTTTGTAGTTTAGAGGCGGCCGCAAGTGTCTCTGCAGGCACTTTCTATACAGGGTATCCGTAATCTCGCCGATACCCATCTCACGCTTTCCCCTGGCGTTAACGTCTTCTTTGGCGATAACGGCGCGGGGAAAACATCTCTGCTTGAAGCTATTCATATACTCGCAATGGCTCGGTCTTTTAGACTAGCCCGTACTCGCACCGTTGTTGCTCATGAAGCTGATGAGCTGCTCGTTGTCGGTGAACATCAGGTGCTTGGCCGAATTGCTGTGCGTAGAACCCAGAAAGGACAGTATCAAATTCGTCTGCGCGGTGAGCCGATCAATTCTTTGGCTGAGCTGGTTCACAACTTACCCTTACAATTGATTCATTCAGACAGTTTTTTGTTGTTGGAAGGCAGTCCGGGTGATCGGAGACAGTTTTTGGATTGGGGTGTTTTCCATCAGTCCTCTGCGTTTCATGAAGACTGGCAAAGATTGCAAAAAAGCCTTAAAAACCGGAATTCTTTGCTGCGATCTGGTAGAATCGAGCGTTCGGAATTGGAGGTCTGGGAGCGAGAATACGAGGCAGCTGCCGAACGTATTGACGGCTACCGGAAGACTTATCTGAAAGGTTTTGTGCCCTGTTTTCACCAGGTTTTGGCACAGCTGATCGACTTACCGGAGCTGCGGATTCATTATTATCGTGGTTGGGATAAAGACCGGCCATTACGCGATGTACTGGAACAGCAGCGCGAGCGCGATACTAAGTTGGGATATACCCAATCCGGGCCGCAACGGGCCGATATGCGTATTAAGGTAGGAAAGATTAATGCCGCCGACGAGTTGTCTCGTGGGCAGCAAAAACTTGTGGTCTGTGCATTGAAAATTGCCCAGAGTTTGTTTTTACAGCAACAACAAGAACAGCCCACCATTTTTTTGATCGATGATTTACCGGCTGAGCTGGATCATCACCATATTCAGAAGTTAGGAGAACTCATGGAAGGTCTGAACAGTCAGGTCTTCATGACATGCGTTGACCCGGAACCTCTGAAATATTTTTGGAAACACCCGAATCAAGTTCGAATGTTCCACGTGGAACATGGCGAGATTCGGCTCGTGACGGAATTTGGAGACAAGACATGAGTGATAATTACGATTCCTCCAGTATTAAGGTACTGAAAGGATTGGATGCGGTACGGAAGCGTCCCGGTATGTATATCGGCGATACGGATGACGGTACTGGTCTTCACCACATGGTCTTTGAAGTCGTCGATAACTCGATTGATGAAGCCCTGGCTGGTCATTGTTCTGAAATTTCGGTGGTTATCCATCCAGATGAATCTGTCAGTGTGGAAGACAACGGTCGTGGTATACCCACTGAACCAATGGCAGAAGAAGGTGGCAAATCGGCCGCTGAAATTATTCTGACGGTTCTGCACGCAGGGGGTAAGTTCGATGATAATTCTTATAAGGTATCGGGCGGTCTGCATGGTGTTGGTGTTTCAGTGGTTAACGCCTTATCCGCAGAACTGAAACTGACCATCCGGCGTGGTGGTAAAGTACATGAACAGTTCTATAAGCATGGTGTTCCTCAGGAACCCTTGAAAGAGGTTGGTGATGCTGACACGACAGGGACTAAAATTACATTTCTGCCGTCCTCTGAAACGTTCGCTAACATTAAATATTCCTTCGACATTCTAGCCAAGCGCCTTCGGGAATTAAGCTTCCTTAACTCCGGGGTGGCGATTCGCTTGAAAGATGAGCGCAGCGGCGCAGAAGAGTTCTTTCACTATGAAGGTGGTTTGAAAGCCTTTGTTGAATACCTAAACAGCAACAAGCAAACCATCAACGAGGTGTTTCACTTCCAGTATCAGCGCCCAGACGATGATATTGGTGTTGAAGTCGCTTTGCAGTGGAATGATACCTACCAGGAAAACATTTTTTGTTTTACCAATAATATTCCTCAACGCGATGGCGGTACCCACCTGGCCGGTTTCCGCGCAGCCTTAACCCGGACTTTGAATAACTATATTCAGCAGGAAAACCTGTTGAAAAAGCATAAAGTTACCACCGGCGGCGATGATGCTCGTGAAGGTTTGACGGCTATTATTTCTGTTAAGGTCCCGGATCCTAAGTTCAGTTCACAGACCAAAGATAAATTGGTGTCCAGTGAAGTGAAACCAGCGGTCGAACAGGAAATGGCGCGGATATTTGCTGAGTACCTGGTTGAACATCCTAATGAAGCGAAAACGGTTGTCGGTAAGATGATCGACGCAGCTCGCGCTAGAGAAGCGGCTCGGAAAGCCCGAGATATGACCCGCCGCAAAGGCGTGCTGGATATAGCCGGCTTGCCCGGTAAATTAGCGGACTGTCAGGAAAAAGATCCGGCTTTGTCAGAATTGTACTTAGTGGAAGGGGACTCGGCCGGCGGATCTGCCAAACAAGGCCGAAATCGTCGTACACAAGCCATTTTGCCATTGAAGGGTAAAATCCTGAACGTAGAGAAAGCGCGTTTTGACAAGATGCTACAGTCTCAAGAGGTGGGTACCCTGATCACTGCCCTGGGTTGTGGTATTGGCCGCGAAGAATTCAATATCGAGAAAGCTCGTTATCACAACATTATTATCATGACCGATGCGGACGTCGATGGATCGCACATTCGGACGTTGTTGTTAACGTTCTTTTTCCGGCAAATGCCGCAACTTATTGAACGCGGTTATATATATATCGCGCAACCGCCACTGTATAAGATCAAAAAAGGTAAGCAGGAAAGCTATATCAAAGACGAAGCAGCCTTGGAACAATATCTGTTGTCGCAGGCGCTTGACGGTACGGCTTTGTACGTAAATGAGAACGCTCCGGCCATTACCGATGCCCAGCTGGAAAATCTGGTAAATCAGTTTAATGCTGTGCATGCGCGGATCGACAAGATGAGCCGCGTGTATCCGAAAGCGGTCCTGGAGCGTTTGATCTACTTGCCAACGCTCACCGAAGAGATGATGAAAGATCAGGATATCGTTGCAGAATGGGTCGATCAGCTCAGCGAGAGCTTTGCTGAAGTGTTATCAGGTGCCACGGTGTATCAGGCATCTATCACGGAAGACAAAGAACGGCACCTCTGGTTGCCGATGGTGCAAGCCACAGCGCATGGATTATCAACAGATTACGTTTTCTCCCATAACTTCTTTAACAGTCATGATTATGAAGCGATCGTGGCGTTAGGCGCCATTTTGCAGGGTATGATTGAAGACGGTGCTTACATTCAACGCAATGATAAGAAGCGCGAAATTCAGAGTTTTGAAGAAGTTATTACTTGGCTCATGAATGAAGCAAAGCGGGGCTATCAAATACAACGATATAAGGGACTGGGTGAAATGAATCCTGAGCAATTGTGGGAAACTACGATGGACCCTGATGCACGTCGTATGTTGCAGGTGACGGTTGAAGACGCTATTGCAGCCGACCAGATCTTTACAACTCTCATGGGTGATGATGTTGAACCTCGTCGAGAATTTATCGAGTCAAATGCATTGATGGTGTCGAATCTGGATTATTAGGTCACATTCGCTGGACCTTATTTTACACATTTTAAGGCGCTGATTTCAGCGCCTTTTTTGTTTTCATAAGGAGGTTAGGTACGTTAGAGAAAGGACCATGTTTGGCTATGTTTCCATGGTCTAGTCAAATAGTGTTCCACGTGGAACACTGCGCAAATATATATAAAATTAGAAATGCTTTTCCATCCAATAAACGGAATGGTATTGCCCAAACTTACGCCCAGCTTCAGTTAATGTGCCGACTTCTTTAAACCCGAATTTGCTATGAATGGCGACAGAGGCTTCATTCGGTAACGTGATTAACGCATGCGCCCGATGTACATCTTCCTCTGCTAATTCCGAAAATAGTCTGTCATAAAGTGCGCTGCCCAAGCCTATTTCATGGAAATCCCGTGCTTTATAAATACTGACTTCGACTGAAGTGTCGTAAGCGCGTTTAGGTCGTAGTGGGCCGCTATTGGCATAACCGACAATGCGTCCATCCACTTCAGCGACAACACACCGGTGTCTTCCCGTTTTAGAAAACTGACTAAACCATGGGCGCCGAGTGTCAACTGTGTAGGGCTCAGTATCGAAAGTGATGGCCGTTTCACTGATAAATGGGTTAAGAATATGGACCATTCCAGGAAGATCTGCCAACTCGGCCGGACGGATTAAACAAGGCACCTGAATTTCTCCAAGAAGAGGTGAGGGAGGTTGAGCAGAATACTATTTTGGCCAGAAAAATTCTTCAGGAAATTTTCCACTCTTATTCGGCAACAAACCTTCTTCCGCCAAATACTGATACTGGCGCGCCGCGCCAGGATGTTCAGTAATCTTACGTTGGCTGTTGATAATCCTGTACCATGGCAATCCAGAATCCCTGGGCAACGTTCTTAACCAGGCTTGTATTTGCCTGACGTGTACGCCACACAGCTCAGCTAACTTGCCATAGCTGGTGAAATAACCCTTTGGTACCGCGGCCAGTGTTTGATAAAACACATCTTTAGAAGTCATTTGTATCTTTTGCTACTCACTTATTTGGTGTGTTGAATTCGGCGCTAAAGATGCGTTAGGACAGTTTCGGCACTGGACAACTCAAATTGGCCAGGTTCGTCGACGCCAAGCCACTCCACCACACCATCATTGACTATCATGGCGTAGCGACGAGACCGAACACCCATGCCTTTTTCGGTTAGATCTGTGGTTAGACCTAGGGCATCCGCAAAGTCTGCACTGCCATCGCCGAGCATCAAAATAGCTTCGGCATTTTGGTGTTTCGACCAAGCGTCCATCACCCAGGCGTCATTCACGCTGGTACAGATGATGGAGTCCACACCGCGAGCTTTAATCTCATCAGCTTTCACCACAAAACCGGGAACATGCGCCGCACTGCACGTTGGGGTGAAAGCTCCAGGTAAGGCAAATAGTACGACTTTTTTATCGCTGAATAGTGATTCTGTGCTAACGGCCTGTGGACCGGTTTCCGTCATTTTATAGAGGTTTACATTGGGCAGCGTTTCGCCAACTTGAATAGACATAGAGTTAATTTTCCAATTAGGTTAATTTTGTGAATCGTATCCGTGATTCCGAACATCCGCGTTGTCGTTATGATTGCTGCCAGTATTCAACAGACGGATCATAACGAGGGCTTGTAAAAAAATTCAGCGGCCGTTTTCAAACGCTAGGGTTTCGGAGACACATGGTTGATTAACAAAACAAAGATGATGTTGAATGGTTAAGAATACAAGTCAGACAGACAACATAATATTGCGTCCTATTACTTACTCAGATAATTCCGAGATGGAAACTATTATCCGTACGGTATTAACCGAATTTGATGCGAACAGGCCTGGATTCGCCTGGCAGGATCCAGAATTGTCCAATCTCACCGCAGCTTATGAACGACCGGATACGGCCTACTGGATTGCCGAGGTTAACGGTAAGGTGGTTGGCGGTTGCGGAATAGGTCAGTTGGCATCCGCTTCATTATCCTCCGTTGGTGAGTTGCAAAAAATGTATGTGACCGGGGATGCGCGTGGACTGGGTATTGGGCAGCAATTGATAAGCGTTGCGCTAGCGTTCGCGCAGGACCACTATGGTTGGTGCTATCTGGAAACACTGCATACCATGACAAAAGCGGAGCGGCTGTATCGCGCGTCAGGTTTCATTCGCCTGCCAGCACCTTTGCTTCAGACAGAGCACAATGCATGTGATCGATGGTTTTTGAAGGAGTTACAGCACTGATCGTCGTCAAGTGGCAACGATCTAGTCTCATCGTACCATCTGGCGTTATCCGTCAAAGTGAATCCTAATTACGCCGGGCAGTTATCACTTATTGGCTTATGGCTCTGGGGATCGTCGCCACTCATGCTACAATGCCGCTTTAAACAGCATCTCAACGTGTCGGGGTAAATGGATTGACCTTACAGCTTAACCGTATTTTTTTGGGTTTTTTCCTGACCCTTATGAGTTATTGTTCATCGTTCGCATTTGCAGTTGACGATTTTTCACCAGATGTCGTGCAGTTGGGCAACGAACCTTTTACCGAAGTGGGCCCCTATCTCGAAACCCTTGTTGATCCAAAAAACGAATTTTCACCCTTTGAAATTGTGTTGCCTGAATGGACGACGGCCTGGCAGCCAGTTGATCAAGCGGTATTGAACCTTGGCTATGTTGATGATGTTTACTGGTTGCGAATGGATGTTGACGCATCCGCCTCCATTCACAAACAATGGGATCTGGTGATCAGCACTCCAATACTCGACTATGTTGATGTGTACCAGGTTTTTAATGACAGTGGACCACGACTCATATACCGCTCAGGTATGAAACGCGCATTCAATAACCGCAATGAAGATCACCGTTACTTCATAGTACCGTTGGAAATTTATAATCAACCCGACAACCCGGCCAGTTTTCTCATTCGTGTTGAAAGCGGCAGTACCTTGTATATGCCCATGCAGCTGTACCCGGCAAATGAATTTTGGGCACCGTTGCAGAAAGCAGATGTTTTAAATTGGATGTTTTTCGGCATTATTGTGGCCATGGCGTTGTATAACCTATTTTTGTTCACATCGGTGCGTGACATCAGTTATTTGTATTACGTCCTGTTCATATCCTGTTTTGCGTTACTGCACCTGTCTCTTGATGGCTATATTTTCCAGCATTTCTGGCCAGACGATAAACCTTACAGTGCGGTACCCGATACGATATTTTCATCTCTGTCGGTTTTTTTCGGATTTCTGTTCATCACGAATTTTCTGGATTTAAAAAATAATCTGCGCACGATGCACCGTGTCATTGTCGTTGGTGTTGCGCTGCAAGTACCCATCATTGCTCTGTCGATCTACTACCCGCATTTACCGATGGATAAATGGACTGTTCCGCTGATGGCATTGATGCTTGTCGTGGCTGTAGGTGTCGGTATTTTCGCTTCTATTAAAGGTCTCGTCACCGCCCGCTATTTTATTGTTGCTTGGGTTGTTTTCGCTTTGGGCAATGTTTATCTGATTCTGGTTTTTACCGGTACTAACCTGTTTCCGGTATCACCATTATATGTTTCTAAAGTAGCTTCTTTTGCTGAGACGATGTTACTCAGTTTTGCTCTCGCTCGGCGCATACGCGTATTGCGTGATGAGCGTGAAAAACAACGTCTGAAAGCGGAAGCGCAAAGTTATTTCCTGGCTCAGATCAGTCATGAAATCCGTACTCCTTTGAACGGCGTGCTCGGTACCGTCGATTTGCTGGAACAAACCAAATTGAATGAAGAACAGGAAACCTACGTCGAAATTATTCAATCGTCCGGTAAAACCCTGCTCACGTTAGTCAATGATGTTTTGGATTACTCGAAGATTGAAGCTGGCAAAATGGGTTTGCTTGAAGAGCACATTGCAGTGCATGATTTGGTTAAACATCAGGTAGAGCTTTTTCGTTCGCAAGCCGTGCAAAAGAATCTTGAATTTACATTGCACATTGAACCGAACGTACCCAAGTGGATTCAATCCGATTCACAACGCTTACGTCAAGTTTGGTCGAATTTGATTTCCAACGCACTTAAATTTACCGACGACGGCTATGTGCGCGTCGTACTCGGCGTTGTGCAGGAACGCGGTGCCAACTTCCTTGTTCTTAAGGTTAAGGATTCGGGCATTGGTATTTCAGCCACCGATATTAACCATCTGTTTAATGCCTATCAGCAAGTTGATCTTGGCAAACGGCGGGTCTATGGCGGAACTGGACTGGGTTTGGCGATATCGCGCGAGCTGGTGGAGCTGATGGGCGGTGAAATCCGCGTCAACAGTCAATTGAATCAAGGTTCTGAATTCTCTGTACTCACGCCATTGAAACCGGTTGTTGGTGTTCATCCGGCGAAACCAGCGGAACGTAATCAGATTACCGACACCTATTCCATATTGGTCGCCGAAGATAATCTGGTGAATCAGAAAGTCGTGCATGGTCTGCTGACGAAAATGGGTCATTCCGTGGTGATTGTGGCCCAGGGCGATGACGCCGTGGCAGAGAGAATCAACCCGCAATCGCATTTCGACATCATTCTGATGGATTGTGAAATGCCAGCCATGGACGGTTATGAAGCGACCCGATTGATCCGCGCATACGAGCGAGACAACGGGTTACCACCAATTCCTATCGTTGCGCTAACGGCGCATGCCCTGGATGAAGTTCGCCATAAATGCCTGGCCAGTGGTATGAATGATTTCTTGACCAAACCGATCAACACCACGCAATTGAACAGAGCTATTAGTCATCTGTTCTCGCCGTCAGCGTAGGCGACCTCAGGCGGCTGTTACCTGGTCCCGACCATTGCGCTTGCTGTCGTATAGCGCGGTGTCTGCCCGGTCGAGCCAAGAATCCGTTTCCTCGTTTTCCTGGAGTTCCGCAACGCCGCCGGAAATAGTTAATTTTACTGGTTTGTTTTGGTAGTGGAAAGGGCATTGCGCGATATGTCGGCGCAGTTTGTCGACTGCAATTTTGGCATCCTGCAGATTGGTCTGCGGTAACAACAAAATAAATTCTTCACCGCCAAAGCGCGAAATAAAGTCTGATTCACGGCATACCTTCTTCATTTCTTTGGCCATCATCCGCAAGACCTTGTCGCCGACCAAATGCCCGAATTCGTCGTTGATCCGTTTGAAAAAATCGATGTCCAAAATAGCGATGCTCAATGGGTGTTTATATCGCTTCGCCCGTGACAGTTCTTCATCCAGTCGGTTGGTAAAGCCCTGTCGGTTTGGCAGCTGAGTCAGGGGGTCGATCTGGCTCATTTTCCGTTCTTTGTTCAGTTCTATCAGCAGCGCTAGGTTTTCTTTTTCCAACGATTGTATCTGATCATTCATCTCTACTTTGCTGGCTTGCAAATCTTGCAGCTTGGCGCCATAGCTGGATTGGTATTCTTGAAGCCGGTTGGCGATGAGATCCAAGGAAGCCAGTAAATCGGTTTTTAGTGTGGCCACGGTGTGTTGATTGTCGATCTTCATCCTGGCTTCAGACATCTGCTGATTAATGCTGGAATTGAAATCGATATTAATCTGTTTCAGTTCAGATAAGGTCGCTGAATCGGCTTCGACGATTTCGTTTATTCGGGTCAGTTTTTCGGTTAACTGAGAGAGGTATCCTTCGAACTGCTTTTTCTCTTCGCTGAGTCGTTTCCGTAACAGAGTGATGGTTTTACTGGCCAGTTCATCCAGCATTTTCCAGCTGGGTTCACCCTCCAGCATGGCATCCAAACGTTGCAGCGAGCCGCTATCATCTCCCATCAGAGTCAATGTCTCCAATAAAGATTTAAAACGGCGGATCAGGCGTAAGCGCAGGTGATCGAGTTCCTCATCGGCGCGGTCAATGCGTGGCGAGTAGGCCAGGGTATTTATGTGTCGGGCGAGTGGTTCAGCAATTTTCAATAAGTCCGACAGCAGAGGTTGTTCCTTGTCGAGCGGTTTGAGGATATCGGCACCGGTTTCCTCTAACAATACTGCAAAGGTTTTCTTGTAGGTATCGATGCTTTTGTCCGTAATACCTTCAAGACTGTCGTAAACGCGCTCAACATCCTCAAGCGCAATTTTGAATTCAGACAATTGCAGATTTTCTTGACGCAATACGTTACGTAACTTAGTTAACTGCTGATCGAGTTCGGTATCGAATCCCATCATCATCAGTGTCAGACTCGTTGCACCGCGCGCCAACCAGTTCTGCTCGTCGGACATGGCCGATTTCCTTGAAACGATTTTGAGTTCGTTCAGTATAGTCAAAGCCACAGGATGTACAGGGTTGTTCACTCACAAATGTGGCGACTCTATTTCAATGGCCACGGGCAGATGATCGGATAATGCAAAGTCCAGCACCGCGACTTTGCGGATGTTAATGTGCTGGCTTAATAGGATTTGATCGAACCCTTTCATTGGCCGCCAACTTGGGTAGGTCGCTCCGGAATGTGATGACTTCAGGCCACTGTTTTGTAACGGTGAATCATACAGAATTCGCATACTGTCTGTGTTCAGGTCACCCATTATCACCACGTGCTGATACCGTTCAATCAGATCCTTTATATACGCAAGTTGCTGATTCTGTGCCTGTCGACTTAACGCCAGGTGAGCGATGACAATCAGCAGAGGGTCTTTCTGTCCTAACTCGACGGCGATAGCGCCTCGGCCTCTTAATCCTGGCAGAGAGTGATTCTGTATACTTACTGGTGTGATATCGCCAATAACGCCGTTGCTGTGTTGTGCGAATCGACCGAGATTACGGTTCAACTGCTGATGCCAAAATTGCTTGTTAGCGGCCTTGGCCAGATAAGAAATCTGGTTGGTATATTTACTGCGGAAACTTCCTCCATCAACTTCCTGTAATGCAATCAGATCAAAGTGTTGAATCAGTTCCGCAATTTGCTGGAGATTGTGCTCTCGTTTGGTATGCGGTAACAGGTGCTGCCAACTCCGCAACAGATAGTCGCGATACTGCCGAGTGTGAATACCAACCTGAATGTTATACGACAACAGCCTCAGTGTTTCTCGATGCTCTAACGGCTCTTCATGGATAAATTGCTGCCAGGACTCCAAATGAGCGCTAGGTTGATGTTTTAGATTACCACTGATTCGCATGGTGACTATCCGGTAGGGTTGCATCGTCTGCGCTAAGTTTAGCAGACCCGTTATCGTTGCACTGGTTGTTACCACCGCCATAAGTCACATCAACGATGTCAAAAGAAAACAAGCTTGGTTAATACTTGGTGTCTGGCAGGGTGGACATAATAACCAAGGCCAAAAAAACCGGCTCGCGGCCGGTTTTTCGGTAGTTATGTTAGTGACTACTGCTCGGAAGCGTCTCGCTCAATTAACCACTTGGCTGCGTACAATGCCATTTCATTACCACCGACAGCACCAGAGTCGATCAGGTATTTGCCATTGGCAACGATCGAAGGCGTTCCGCCAATACCACTGGCGCCGGTCAGGTAAACGGACTTCTGTACCTGTGGATCAACACCAAAAGAATAAGCCGTCTGCATGTACTTCTCTTCAGAAACACCTAACTCGTCTGCGAAGAACTTGGCAAACTGCTTGTCGGTACGTAACGACTTGCGCTCTTTATGAATGGCATCAAAGATTGCTTGGTGCGCTTCAGGGCCTAATTTTAATGTCTTCTGTACGTAGTAAGCCCTTACTTCGGGTTGCTGGCGTTCGTTAAACATGACGGGAACACCAGTAAAGCGAATATTGTCCGGCTTCTCTGCCAGGAAACGATTCAAAGCAGGCTCCAGATTATAACAGTGGATACAGGCGTAACTGAAAAACTCCATAATCTCGCCAATCTCATCCCCACGGTAAGCCGTCTTTAACGGTGTTGACAACACCTGATAATGCACGCCTTCAACATATCGAGGCGTTTCTTCAGCATGGACAGAAAGTGCAGTGATAAGTAAGCCAATGAACACCAATGACCGTTTTAGCATATTAGGTAACCTCTCGAGTGAATTTATTTTACAAAGGCTTGTTTGCGCAGGTTTATTTGCTTCGGGCAAACATAACTTAGTTAACAACTGGTTATGTTCGCATCAGAAAGTGAAGCTACCGGTATAGCCCTTTGGCAACGAACTATAAATCAAAAAAAAGCGAGGAAGGTTTGTCCTTCCTCGCTTTTCAGTATCTTTACTGCTGGTTAACGTGAGCTTAACCGAGATCAGACTTGTTAGTGCAAGCCTTGAATATAGCTGGCTAGCGCTTCAATTTCGAAGTCTTTCAGGTTGAACGCAATGCTGCGCATGACCATGGTATCTCCATCATTTTGACGAGCATCTGCGCTTGGTGCTTCCGCGCGGTAACCGGTTTGGAATTTCTTGAGCTGAGTCGCAATATAAGCAGCATGCTGTCCACCCAAGGCTGGGAAACCACCGACAGAGTTGCCCTCACCGTTACTGGCGTGACAACCGGCACATGAAGGAACACCAGTTTTTGCATTACCGGCTTTATACAGAGATTCGCCTAACTTAACCAGATCTGCATTGGCCTGACCGACCTGAATAGATTGTTCAGCATAGTAAGCGGCAATATCGTCAAGTTGTTGATCGTTGAAACCGTTCAGCAGTCCTGTCATTTCAATGATGACGCGATTACCGTCTTTTACATCGTGCATTTGTTTTACCAGGTACTTTTCACCTTGACCAGCTAACTTAGGAAAGCTGGCCACGGCAGAATTGCCGTCTACACCATGGCAACCTGCGCACACAGCAGTCAGGGCCTTACCGGCTTCGGCGTTACCTGCAGCTTGGGCGCCAGTCAATAAACCACTTAAAACGAAAAGGCTAACGATCAGTTTTTTCATGACGAATCCTGCGTACTTATCTTATTTTAGGGCTAATACCGGCATGAACGCCGATCTGAAATTGGCGGTAGTATAAAGGTCACCTCCCGAAATTCATAGCGTCTAAGTAGATTGAAACGCAAGCACTGTGGGCGACAAACCGCTACAATACCCGGCTATTTCATGAAAGAAACACGCTGACGTTATGCAATCTCTAAAATTCGATTCCGCTGCCTTCTTAACCAGTGCCGCAAAATTTTCTCAGTGTCCTGATGATACCGGCGCTGAAGTAGCCTTCGCAGGGCGGTCCAATGCCGGTAAAAGCTCAGCAATGAATGCACTGACGCGCAATTCCAAACTCGCGAGAACCTCAAAAACGCCGGGCAGAACTCAGTTGCTGAACTTCTTCACATTGTCCAGTGAAGGTCACCGTTTGGTGGACCTGCCCGGTTATGGCTACGCCAAAGTTAATCGCAACATGAAGCAGGACTGGGAAGAGAATATTGGTGAGTATCTTGCTGAGCGCAACAGTCTGAAAGGCTTGGTCCTGGTGATGGATATTCGCCACCCAATGACAGAGTTTGATCAGATGATTGTGAATTGGGCTATTGAAACTGAAATGCCCCTGTTGGCGTTGCTGACTAAATCGGACAAGTTAAAAAAAGGTCCGGCCAAAAGTGCTTTTCTGAAAGTTAGCAATGAGTTGCATTCGCGCGCGCCATGGTTGACAGCCATCATGTTCAGTTCGTTGAAGAAAGAAGGTGTTGCTGAAGTTCATCAGTGGCTAAATGAACAATTGACCGATCCAGACGAGGCTATGATTGCTGACACAGGTGAGGAGTGATCCCTCACCTGTTTACTGTTAAGGCGGATGTTAACCGTAAATGTAGTGTCCTGAAACCAGAAGATTGCCATCTTTATCGACCAGCTCGAACTGATCAAGCGTGCAAATCAAGATTGGCGTTGACGGCTGCGCTACCGGTCGGATGAAATTGATTTCCATGGATCGGATACTGCCCTTCCAATGCTTGCCGAGAGCGGCGATGATCAGGTTTAAGGTACATAACCCCTGTACAAACGAGGTTTTGTGACCAAACAATCGCGCACCAATGCTGCTGATATGCAATGGGTTCAAATCACCGGACAGTTTGCCGTATTTTTGCCCCATCGATTTGGCGATCGGCAGTTCCATGCGGTCGGCCATGGCATTGTTCATTAACTGCGATTTGGATGGTCGTCGTTTCTGTGCTTGCGTATCGATTGCCAGGCTTTTTACAAACTCCTCATCGAGACCAGCGACATAGAGCTCATCCTCCAATGTCATAATGTCGCGCCCGGTAATGTCTTTGACCACCGACTGAAATCGAATCAAAACCGCGCGTTTGCTGTGTGGCGTTGCGCCTAAATAATGCACATAAGTCGAGTAATGTTGGTTCTGGCTGAAGCCTTCTTTGTTCAACATCAGTAAGCGGCTGCTCATGTGCATAATGCGACTGAAACTGATGCCGATTTCTTTCAAAACCTGCATTAGCGCCCAAACACCCGCTGGTGCGCTGAATGTGAATGCCTGCGGTGCACCGCCATCATAGTCGACAAGGTCCATCCAGCTCTGATATTTGTCCTCGTCCAGAAACCAGCTCGTTTTCATGGGCGGTAAATTAGCATCCAGTGCCAGGGACTCTTCCTGTTGCAGAGATTGAAAGACTTTTAAATAGAAACGACTGGCATAACCAAACCCGGAACTCGGGGTGTCAAACCACTTCGTTTTACGTGAAGTCATAATTACTCCATTAATAATAGGATATTCCCGGATGTCAGATTTCTATCACAGGCATAGCGTGCAACTGGGCTTGTGCCGGTTGCTGCACTCGTATGAAACAAGCCATTGAAGGTATTCACACACTATGCCAATGATGAAAGTTCCATAGAGTCCCTGAGGAATTTTTCATCAATGAAGGATAGACCAAGACGGGCCGGGTGGCATTTTCGAAGGCGGGAATTTTAGCTGATTTATTGACCAAAAGGGCAGTAAAATTTGCGGAAAAACAGCAATGACGCACGCAGGCGAGGTCGGTATACTACGCGCCTTTGAGGAGTGATGCATGTCGAAGAAACGTTTTATCGCTGGGGTTGTCTGCCCCAAATGCGGCACCCTGGACAGCATTATGGCCGCTGAAGATACCGAGCAACAGGTTCTGTTGCGGGAATGTGTCGAATGCGGGTTCCACGACAGGATGAGTACGGTGGTTAACACTCCCAAAGAAATTCAGACCCGGGTATCGCCCGATGTCGATACAACTGCCAAGCAAGAAGCTGTGCAAGTAATTAAAATCCTCGAGTAAAAAAGGAAGCCTGCCGTGTCTGCAGCAAACAAAGCCATTCGTGTTGGTGTCATTATGGGTTCCCAATCTGATTGGGCGACTATGTCTCATACCTCAGAAACACTGAGGAAACTCGGCATTGAACACGAATGCAAGGTGGTCTCCGCCCATCGAACCCCTGATCTGTTGTTTGAGTACGCTGAAACAGCGTTTGAACGCGGCTTGCAGGTAATTATTGCCGGGGCCGGAGGGGCTGCGCATTTACCAGGTATGTGCGCTGCCAAAACGCACCTGCCTGTTTTAGGCGTCCCGGTGCAGAGCTCAATGCTCAGCGGGGTCGACTCCTTACTCAGCATCGTACAGATGCCTGCCGGTATTCCCACAGGTACCCTGGCCATCGGACGAGCGGGTGCTATTAACGCAGCCTTAATGGCGGCCAGTATAATCGCGAATCAGGACGCTGATGTGCGCAAAGCATTGGTCGACTTCCGTACCGCCCAAACCGATCAGGTATTGGCGAATCCGGTACCTGGAGAAATGTCATGAAATTAGGGATCGTCGGCGGTGGTCAGTTAGGTCGAATGATGGCGCAGGCGGCATTACCACTGGGCGTTAAAACAATATTTCTGGATCCCGCGACCGATGCCTGCGCCGGTGATGCCGGGCAATTGATTTGCGCCGCTTACGATGATGCCGCTGCCGTGCAACAACTGGCGGATCAGGTAGATGCCGTAACGTTTGAATTCGAAAATGTTCCGCCTGACAGTGTGGCAACACTGGCGACGCGCAAGCCAGCCTTTCCACCGGTCGACGCGTTGGCAACCGCCCGTGACCGTTGGTTTGAAAAATCATTGTTCCAGAAACTCGATATTGCAACGCCGAAACTGGCGCTGGTTGACGACCAGGAATCCCTGGAAGCCGGTGTCGATCGCGTTGGTTTACCCTGTGTGCTGAAAACCCGCACGCTCGGGTATGACGGCAAAGGACAGAAAGTGCTGCGCAAACGTGCCGATCTCACCGACACATTCGCTGAACTGGGCAGCGTGCCGATGATCCTGGAAGGCTTTGTTGATTTCGAATACGAAGTATCCTGCATTGGCGTTCGCAATCAACAAGGGCAATGCGTGTTTTATCCTTTGGTGAAGAATGAACACGATCAGGGCATCTTGTACCGCAGTCAGCCGCTGACCAATTCTCAATTGCAGACTCAGGCAGAACATGCGGTTAAGTCCGTTATGGATGCGCTTGATTACGTCGGCACCATGGCGTTTGAGTTTTTTGTCAAAGGTGATGATTTGATCGCCAATGAGATTGCGCCGCGTGTACATAACTCGGGTCACTGGACGATCGAAGGATCCCGTTGCAGTCAGTTTGAAAATCATGTTCGCGCGGTATTGGGCTTGCCTCTCGGGTCAACGGAAAGTACTGGACCGGTTGTCATGTTCAATGTTATTGGCCGTCGGCCAGATGTGCAGCAGCTGTTGTCTATACCTGGTGTGCATTGGCATGACTATACGAAAAGTGAGCGTGCCGGACGGAAAATTGCCCACATCACCGTGACCGCGGCTGATCAGACACAATTAATTCTTCGGGCAGATAAAGTTGCAGGGCTGTTGGTGAACGAACTTTAAAAGTTCAGCTTTAAACCATGATGTGCGCAAAAACAGGGCCAGGCATTCGCCTGGTTTTTTTGTGTGTGATCGTTATTTAATTGAGGTGCCTGTGCCGTTAGTTTATGTGCCAGTTCGATAACCGTTCCATCGAGCTTTGCTGCATAGTCGTTACCCAGCCATTGATGCACCAGTAAGTTGGCTGCCGTCATGTTCCAACTGGTTGCTGGCGTTCCGAGATTGCACATCATGTGGTCGTGTAACTCTTCGATTAATCGATGCGAAAAATAAACTTTATCGAGCAGACCGATGATGCCAGTCTGCAGCAAAATGATCTCACTGCGTTCAAAAAAAGACGCGATAATTCTATTGGACTGGTCAGCAACCATTTGCCAATGGCACCGTTGACAATATGCGTTGAATTCGTCGAGATGAGTGGGTAAGTACTGCACATACTGCAGGATCAACTGCACCAAGTTTTGTTCCGTAATGGCATCGGACGGGTCAAAGAAAGGTTGCGGCTGGAGTGTAAAACGATGTGCATATAACAGCAGTGTGTGTTGGCTATTGGGTTCAATTCGAACTTGGTCGATAAGAATTTTTAATGCGCTTGACAAAGGTCTGTCCCGATCAAGTTTTCTGTAGCCGGCTGCTGAAACCATAACTCAACTTACCTTGCGTGAATGCTGGCAATACGAGTATTTCTATGACAAAACTAAGAAACTTAAGCCGCAGTACGAAACTGCAGCGCCCTTTGTCATCTAATAAAAAATCAGTTTGTCGCAGACGTCCTTCCACTAAACAAATAAAACACTCAACTGAGTTGGGTCTAAGCCAGCGAAGCAAACCGACGGGTCACCCAACCAAAAACAGTGTAGTTGAGAACCCGGTTTTACGCTGACGCTGAGAGCATTTTTTTGTAAAAAACCGTCAATAACCAAAATGAGCGGGCGGCGAAAAAAACATTAAACCACATCCAAAGTTGTGTATTGGATTGGGCAAAAAACCACGAGCCGAGAACAAAAAAAGCGAAAGCGATTAACACACTGTTCCGCATGTCCTTCGAACGTCGTGCGCCGATGAATACTCCGTCTAGCCAGAATGCGATACCTCCGGTGAGAGGTAAGATGGCGACCCACGTCAGTTGAGCATAGGCGTATTGATAGATGTCGTTTTGGTTGGTCAGCAGGTGTAAGAACGCGCCGCCTCCTACAAAAAACAAACCGCTGAGCGAGATCATGAAGCAAGCATTTAATGTAGCGCTGGCTCCCCATACCTGACGCAATAAAGCGGGATTATTCTGACCCACCGCGTGTCCGGTTTGTGCTTCAGCCGCGGCAGCAGTTCCATCGAGAAAATGCGATATCAGCGTAAAGAAAGCGAGCAGTACACCGTTAGCCGCCAGAGCCACACTACCGAAATTTGCCGCCATTCGATTGAACCAGACAAACGCGGTCAACAACACAAATGTTCGCACGAACAGGTGCGAACTGACGTGGAATATGGGTGTAAACTCTGACCACCGAAAGGCCAACCGGTGGGTTATGGTGGTTATCGACTGATGATGACGCCAGGTTTTGCGCAAGTGCCAAAGGATTAACCCCAATCCCATGTACTCACTGATTACGGTTCCAAGTGCAATGCCGGCCGTTTTATAACCGAAGCCAAAAACAAACAACAGGTTAAGACCTATATTCATGATCTGTGTAATGCTCAACGAATACAGACTAATGCGGGTGTTTTGCAGGCCGATGAAGAACCCTAATAACATGGTGTTGAATACAATAGCCGGGACACCCAGCATGCGGATGCTTAAGTAAACATTTGCCTCCTGCGCGATGTCCGATGCTGGACCGATGACCGCCAAACCAGCTTGAATGAAAACCCGGTGAAGGCATAGCACCAGTACAATGAGTGCTATTGCCACGAGGCAGTACTTCTTTAACTGCAGCTGAATTCCGGCATAGTCACCTTTACCGAGCAATTGAGACGTGAAGCCGGACAACCCCATGCTCAGAAAATTGAACCCCCAGAAAATATAGGCCATTAAGCTACCGCCGACAGTGACACCCGCTAGGTAAACACTGTCTGGCAAATGGCCTAATATGGAGGCGTCCACCAAGCTGAGCAGCGGCAGTGAGAGGTTGGCCAGAATGACTGGCCAAGCTAAACCCCATGTTTTCGACAGTTGAGTCCGCTGTTGACTGTTTAAAAGATAACCAAACATAAAAAAATTAATTCTTCCTGAGTTGAGCTAAGTCATTGTTTTTAAATAAATAAATCGCAGTTCACCAGGGAGACCTGAAATTTTTCCTGCGAATCCCCCTTGGGCTTTAAAAAAAACACTGTTTATACTGGCAACGTGAAAATCTAAATGGTTTTGCTAAGGAGTGCCGGAGAGAGTACTGCTGTCCTTGGAAAAAGCCCTAACAATAAAAACAACAACGAGGTGAATTATGCCAGTTAAGCTGCTCAAAAGCGGCGTGGCATTGCTAATTGCCTTTGCAAGCGCAACCGTGCATGCAGATTGGCAATTAAACATGCCCCAAGGTGTCACTGATATCAGTGCTGAAGTTTACAGTTTACACATGCTCATTTTCTGGGTGTGCGTGGTCATTGGCGCCATCGTCTTTGGTGTCATGTTTTATTCCATGTTCAAGTACCGAAAATCAAAAGGCGCTAAAGCCGATAACTTCCATGAAAACGTCTGGGTTGAGCTTGCGTGGACGCTGATCCCTGCATTGATCATTGTCTACATGGGTGTGCAGGCCTATCCAACGCTGAAGAATATGTATGACTTTGACGACTCAGCGATGACCGTCGAAATTGTTGGTTATCAATGGAAGTGGCGTTACACCTATTTAAGTGATGATCCGAACGAACAAGTTAGTTTTTTCTCCACCTTGGCCACACCACAGGAACAGATCAATAATCGCACCGACAAGAATGAAAACTACTTGCTCGAAGTCGATGAACCTCTAGTTCTGCCGGTGGGTTCAAAAGTCCGTTTTGTCTTGTCCTCTGCAGATGTTATTCACAGCTGGTGGGTTCCTCAGCTGAGTGTGAAGAAAGACGCTATTCCAGGTATTGTTAATGAGGCTTGGACCAAGATTAATGAGCCAGGTACCTACCGCGGTCAATGTACCGAATTGTGTGGAAAGGACCATGGCTTCATGCCGATTGTTGTGGAAGCACTGCCACAGGCTGAGTTTGATGCCTGGTTGTCCGAGAAGCAGGATCAGGCCCGTAAGTTGGCCGAGCTGACTCAGAAAGATTGGACCTTTGATGAGTTGATGGCTGTGGGTGAGGTTGCCTACGGCAAAAATTGTGCCGCGTGTCACCAGGCAAATGGCTTGGGTCTGCCACCGACCTTCCCTGCCTTGAAAGACAGTCCGATTGCCCTTGGCGCAGTTTCAGAGCATATCGATATCGTGTTGAACGGTTCGGCTAAGAATCCGGCAATGGCCGCCTTTGGTCCTCAGCTGAGTGAAGTCGATATCGCCGCGATCATTACCTATGAGCGAAATGCCTGGGGAAATAACACTGGCGATATGGTCACCCCTGTCGACATTCTCAACATTAAAGCTGGCCAATAAGGAGATCTCTGATGACGACAACAACAGATCATCACGACCACGATCATGATCACCACGGGCCAGCCAAAGGCATTGGCCGGTGGTTGTTCTCTACGAACCACAAAGACATCGGTACGCTATATCTGTGGTTTTCATTTGCGATGTTTTTCTTGGGTGGCATTTTCGCCATGGTCATCCGGGCGGAATTGTTTCAACCTGGACTGCAATTGGTGGATCCCGCGTTCTTCAACCAGATGACGACCATGCATGGGTTGGTGATGGTCTTCGGTGCGGTCATGCCAGCCTTTGTTGGCTTGGCCAACTGGATGATTCCGCTGATGATTGGTGCGCCGGATATGGCGTTGCCACGCATGAACAACCTCAGTTTCTGGATCTTGCCATTTGCGTTTGCGTTACTGGCCAGCACCCTGTTCATGGAAGGTGGAGCACCTAACTTCGGCTGGACATTCTACGCACCTTTGTCCACGACTTACGCACCTCCGAGTGTCACCTACTTTATTTTTGCCGTTCATATTATGGGTGCCAGTTCCATCATGGGCGCGATTAACGTCATCGCCACCATTTTGAATATGCGTGCACCAGGCATGACCTGGATGAAGTTGCCTCTGTTTGTATGGACCTGGCTAATTACCGCATTCCTGCTGATTGCTGTCATGCCGGTTCTGGCGGGTGTGGTGACGATGATGCTCATGGATATTCACTTCGGCACGTCGTTCTTTGACGCTGCGGGCGGTGGCTCACCAGTCTTGTTCCAACACGTGTTTTGGTTCTTTGGTCATCCGGAAGTGTACATCATGATTCTGCCCGCTTTCGGTGTGGTGTCTGCGATTATTCCTGCGTTTGCACGTAAGAAGTTGTTCGGTTACAGCTCCATGGTGTATGCCACAGCGTCGATTGCCTTTTTGAGCTTTATCGTTTGGGCGCACCATATGTTTACCGTCGGCATACCCTTTGCCGGTGAACTGTTCTTCATGATTTCTACGATGGCGATTGCCATTCCCACCGGTGTGAAGGTGTTTAACTGGGTGACCACGATGTTCCGTGGTTCGCTGACGTTCGAAACCCCAATGTTGTTTTCCATTGCCTTTGTTGTGCTGTTCACTATTGGTGGCTTTTCTGGGTTGATGCTTGCGGTTGCTCCGGCAGACTTCCAATATCACGACACGTATTTCGTGGTGGCGCATTTCCATTATGTGTTAGTCCCCGGCGCGGTATTTTCCATTATGGCGGCGGTCTATTACTGGTTGCCAAAGTGGTCTGGCCGTATGTACAACGAAACCATGGGTAAGGTGCATTTCTGGTTGAGTTTTATCGGGGTTAACGTGACGTTCTTCCCGCAGCACTTTATTGGTTTGGCGGGTATGCCGCGTCGTATTCCAGACTACGCGGTTCAGTTTGCGGACTTCAATATGGTGTCGAGCATGGGCGCCTTTTTGTTTGGATCGAGCCAGTTGCTGTTCCTGTTTATCGTGATTCACACGATCGTGGCAGGTAAAAAAGCGCCGGCCAAACCTTGGGATGGCGCCGAAGGTCTGGAATGGACGGTGCCTTCGCCTGCGCCGTTCCATACGTTTAGTACACCACCAAAGGTAGACTAACAGCTTATGACTGAGCAAATACCAGAACCGAAATCGCACCTGAAAGTTGTCCTGACCTCGGTTGTCGTGGTTATTGGCATGGTGATGTTTGTGTTTCTGGTGTTACGGCCGATGTATTACCTTATCTGTGAATGGACGGGTATTACCGGTTCGCAATTCGAAGTTCAGGAAGCTCGCAACTTCGAAGTGCAGATGGATCGGCCGATTAAAGTTCAGTTTTTGGCGATGAATAACGCGACCATGTCGTGGCAGTTCAGACCGATACAAAACGAAGTGATCGCGTATCCTGGTCAGCAGGTTCAGATCGCCTACTTCGCGCGTAACGGTAGTCCACGCGATATGGTCGCACAAGCGGTTCCAAGTTTGTCGCCCTATGAAGCGACCAACTTTTTTATCAAAACAGAGTGTTTTTGTTTCAATCAACAGCCATTGGCGGCGGGTGAAGAAACAGAAATGGGCTTGGTATTTCAAATTGATCCTGATTTGCCTGACTGGGTAAAAACCATCAGCCTGACTTACACTTTATTTGACGTAACCGAAAAAGAAGAATTAGCTGCGAATTACTGAAACGGCTTGCCGTATTAGCCGACATAAACAGGCGTAGCCAAATTTAACAACAATAAAAATATTGGAGAGTGATATGTCTGCATCCAGCGACAACCACGCCAGCGAACACGAACATTATTTTGTGCCCGCTCAGAGTCGTTTGCCGATTTATACGGCATTCGCGATGTTCCTGACCGTATTCGGAGCAGGATCCCTGTTTAATGCTATGTCCAAAGGCGTTGAGACGAACGCTGAGTGGATTATGTTTGCCGGATTTGTCGGCCTTGCTGCGGTATTGTATCTCTGGTTTTCAGCGGTGATTCGTGAGAATCATGCCGGCCTGGTCAGTACGCAACTCAATCGCTCGTACGTTTGGGGTATGGGTTGGTTTATCTTTTCTGAAGTGATGTTCTTCGCTGCATTTTTTGGCGCACTTTTCTACTTGCGTAACTTTGTTGGTCCTTGGTTAGGCGGTGAAGGCGATAAAGGTATTACTAACTATCTTTATGAAGGCTTTGAATTTACCTGGCCTCTGCTGGTGAATCCAGATAACACAGCCTTCGTTGGTCCGCATGAAGTCATTGATCCCTGGCATCTGCCACTGGTCAATACATTGTTGTTACTTAGCTCCAGTGTCACCCTGACCTTCGCCCACCACGCATTGCGTGCTAAACAACGCACGAAGTTGAATGTCTGGTTGGGACTGACGATTCTGTTAGGTTTAGCGTTCCTGGTTTTCCAGGTTGAAGAATACGCGGAAGCCTACAATCATCTGGGTTTAACACTGGAGTCTGGCATTTACGGGTCGACGTTCTTTATGTTGACGGGTTTCCACGGCGCGCACGTCACCATTGGTACGTTTATGCTGATTGTGCAGTTTTTCCGTTCACTGAAAGGTCATTTTGAGCCTGAAGATCACTTTGGATTTGAAGCATCAGCGTGGTACTGGCACTTCGTGGATGTTGTCTGGGTCTGTTTATTCTTGTTCGTTTATATTCTGTAATCGACCTTGGAGTTTGGCGAAGCGGAAACACGCTACGCCAAACTCCGGTTCAATACCGACCCGTCCAAGGAGCACCAATCGACAGTTGTCCGGTGAAAAAACCATAACTGACAACGGCAAGTATGGCGACGGCAAGAGAAACACGGATGACTAACCACCTGTAGGTCTGTGCCGACGTGTCTTGCCCCGGATTCCGGAATAGTGATTTCAATGCGCCGCTCAACGACACCAGCATCGCAATAACCAGTAGTACCAAAATGAACTTTAATAGCATTCGCTCTCCTGAACAGTCTTTGCCCTCGGCTCGTTTTAAACCGGGCCGGTTGTTGTGGGCATTTGTTGTATTTTTTTTGCCACTGTTTATCAGTTTGGGCGTCTGGCAGCTTAACAGAGCCGTACAGAAAGAACAGTTGTTAGCAGAACGAAACAGTCCTGTGTTGGTGGGTGACGCTATTAACTGGCAAGCCCTGCCACTTTACCGTGATATCCAGTTCACGGGTAATGCTGCCGCTGCGTTACCTTTTTTACTCGACAACAAAACGCACAACGGTCAATTTGGTTATGAGGTTTTCCAACTCTATCGTCACGATGCATCGGTGTTGGTCGTTTCTCTGGGGTGGGTGGCAGGTTCGGCTGACCGAACGCAACTTCCGGTGATTGAGGTTCCGACGACTTTAACGCAACAACCGCTGACCCTTCGGCCTGAGCCAGTCAACCCGTTGTTCGATGTTGACACGAATCCGCCACCATCGGCGCCATCGGGTGTCTGGATTGTGCAAGGTTTAACAGCAGACTGGATAAGCCGGGTAACAGGCTATAACGTATTGGGTTTCGCGCAACTGCATAACAGTGACGTCTTTGGCGTCGGACCCGTGGTGTGGCAACCCACGGTCATGAGCCCAGCGCGGCATCGCGGTTATGCACTGCAATGGTTTACCATGGCCATAGCTCTGTTAGGTATGTTTCTATACGCCGGTTTTAAGCGCTAATGGTTGCTCTATATGCAATGAATACAACAATAACAATGAGGATTTTTTTGTGAGTGAACACGTGGCTGCCGCTTCATCGGTCAAATACAATCGCACGCAACTGCTGATAATTCTGTTAACCCCTATTCTCGTCGTAGTCAGTTCAACATTGCTGTATTTCAGCGGCTGGTTGATACCGGACGAACGGTCCAATAACGGCGTGTTGCTGACGCCGGTGTTGTCGGTGACAGACCTTGGATTTCCAGAAGTGACCATCACCCAGGACAGACAGTGGCAGCTGATTCAATTTTCACCGAATTGCGGGCAAAGCTGTCTGGATAAAATCTATGAGCAAAGGCAGATGCACATTGCGCTGGGTAAATTGCAACCGCGCATACAGCGGGTGCTCATTACTCAGACCGACGTCAGTGCTCAACTGGGAAATGAATACCCCAGCCTGTCGATTTCCGCGTTCCGAGCGCAGGCACTGACAGATGCTCTGAAGTCCCGGATACCTCCACAGCACCTGACTGATAATCCGGTCTTTGTCGCAGACCCCTTTGGTAACATCATGCTTTATTTCACGCACGAGCAGGACTACAAGGCACAGATGAGCGACCTTAAGAAACTCTTAAAAAATTCAACCATCGGATAAACGGTTATGAACAAAACCCAACGTAAACCAGGCTTTTACCTTGCTATCATCGCTACTCTGATGGCCGCCATTGTGGTGGTTTTGGGCGCGTTTACCCGATTGGTGGATGCTGGCTTGGGTTGCCCGGACTGGCCAACCTGTTACGGTCATTTTTGGGCGCCACAATCCGCGATTGAAATCGCGGTGGCCAACGAGACCTTTCCCGAAATTCCCGTCGATCTCGATAAAACCTGGCCGGAAATGGTACATCGTTATTTGGCGTCAAGTCTCGGGCTGTTAATCATTGGCTTGGTGGTCGTTGCAGTACGCCAACGAAAAAACGCCGGTCAGCCGTTCAAGTTGCCTCTGTTTCTGTTGGCGTTTGTCATTCTTCAGGGCGCGTTCGGTGCCTGGACAGTGACCTTGAAACTATGGCCTCAGGTTGTCACCGCTCACCTTCTGGGCGGCTTTACGACCTTCACCCTGCTGGCCATTTTAAGTCTCCGTTTAAGCGGTTTGAAGTTTCCCCGTTTCAGTTCTCTGCCGTTGCTGAACAAACCCACCAAGTTAGCTGGGTTGACCCTGGCGGTAGTGATTCTACAGGTGTTTTTAGGTGGCTGGACCACGTCCAACTATGCGGCGCTGGCTTGTCCGGACTTTCCGACATGTCAGGCACAATGGTGGCCGGAAACGGATTTCATCAAGGCGTTTGACTTCGCCCATCCGGTGGGTCCCAATTATCAGGGTGGCCATCTGGAACTACCGGCACGCACGGCAATCCACATGATGCACCGAGTGGGCGCTATCGTAGTGACGTTGTTCACAACCGTCTTGGCGGTGTCGTTGTTTTCGATTGGACTGAGACGTTGGTCGTTGTTGTTGATAGTGTTACTGACAGCACAGGTGTCGCTTGGCATCAGCAATATTGTCTTTGGCTTACCGTTGGCCGTTGCTGTATTACACAATTTAGGGGGCGCCTTGCTGTTGATCAGTACGGCGATTATCAATGTCTTGTTACATAGAAAGGAACTCGCGTATGTCTGATCAGATTATGAACACTCCTATTCCGGTCTGGCGCGAAATCGCTTCTGACCTGTTTGAAATGACTAAGCCCAAAGTCGTTTTGCTGATGCTGATCACGGCATGGGTCGGTATGGCTCTGGCGCCATTAGGCGCGGTACCCTGGTTACCGGTGATAGTCGGAACTCTCGGCATTGCATTGTTGGCCGGTGCCGGCGCGGCGTTCAATCACATTCTCGATCAGCACATTGACCAGCGCATGGCACGAACGCACCGTCGTCCCGTCGCCACGGGACGTATTTCGACCCGGGCTGGACTGTGGTTTGCTGCCTCGTTGACCGTGCTCGGATTCGGTTTACTGTTGTTGTTCACGAACGCGACTACCGCCTGGTTGACACTTTTTTCCATGGTGGGTTATGCGCTGGTGTATACCGCGTATCTGAAACGATCGACACCGCAGAACATTGTTATTGGTGGGCTGGCCGGTGCCATGCCGCCGCTGCTTGGTTGGACGGCTGTTACCGGACACATCACCGGCTTTCCACTGTTATTGGTGTTGATTATTTTTGCTTGGACGCCGCCGCATTTTTGGGCACTGGCTATCCACCGTAAAGACGATTATGCCAAAGCCAACGTACCGATGATGCCCGTCACCCATGGTGTGGAGTTTACCCGTATTCAGGTTTGGCTCTACACCTGGTTGTTGCTTGCAGTGTCATTTTTACCATTGGCTCTGGGGGTTGTTGGCGGAATTTATGCGTTGTCGGCGCTGGTGCTTGGCGTCCGGTTCTTGCAATGGAGTTATCGCTTACTAACCGGTAAACGGATAGATGCCGCGTGGGGAACGTTCAAGTTTTCGATCAGTTATTTGTTATATCTGTTCTTGGCTTTGTTGGTCGATCACTATCTGTGGCAGACTGTTGTCATTATTTTCTGAACCGAACGGAACAACCATGACCGAATCACTCCAGATAAAACAACAGAAAACCATCCGCCTGACCGTGTTGCTGCTGGTAGCGGTTGTAAGCCTGTTTTTTGTCGCCATTGTGCTGAAGTTTGTGAACGAGAAGCCAGATGTAAAAGCTATTCTTGAAGAAAACAATACCCTGTTGTTTTCCTCACCACGACTTCTGCCCGCTGTGGCTTTGACCCGTCACGACGGCACTGGCTTTACCAGCGATCAGTTCGAAGGAGCCTGGAACCTGATTAACTTCGGTTACACTTTCTGCCCGGATATCTGTCCGACCAACATGGCTGACATGAACATCGCTCACCGTCAATTGACGGAAATGGGTTTGGCCGATCAGGTTCGTTTCTGGATGATAACGGTTGACCCTGCCCGCGATACGGTCGAACAGTTAGCCAATTACGTGCCTTATTTTAATGACAGCTTTATCGGTCTGACCGGTGATGCTGCCGATATTACAACATTGGCGACGCAACTGTCGGCGGTGTTCTATCAGGAAGGCAGCGGCGAAACCTACACAGTGGCACATAGTGATAATTACGCCATTATCGATCCCGACGGGCATTTTGTTGCTCTGATGCGGCCGCCTCATAAACCTTCACACATTTCCGCCAGTTTACAGGCGCTGATGGCTCAATAATCGGTTCAAGCTCCCTGACGTTTGCTCAAACGATGCTAAGCTTTATGAATTATTGGGGCGGGTTAACCCGCCCTGCCACTCGGATCCGACAATTCGATTGCCCTTCCTGGTGGTTTTGTGAAGCACAGAGTTATCCGGCCGGGATGGCCACTGAAAGTGGGCTGGGTGTGTCGATGTTGACCGATCGACAAGCAATTTGAGTATAGGAACGGTATGCAGGCATTTCAGGAGATTGCGCGAAACTGGCTGTCCGCCATAGCCAACGACAACGTGGATCTTTCGTTTCAGGTTTTTGATACCAATGCCAGTCATGCCATAGCCAACATCGTAACCGAACAGGCCCAGACGCTGTCTATTCAGGTGTTCAATATTGAGTTTCAACCCAAGTTGATCAATGACCCTCTGTTGGTTTTTCATCGGATTCTGCGCTGGTATGCCAAGCATGAAAGTCCACAGCTGATCCTTTCGCTAATTGACGAATATTGTTACCCGGCTTTGGTGAAGGTTTTTCGAGCCTGGTATGAACATGACCGGTATGTTCGGGAAGAGCCTCTGTTGTTTGATGAGTCTGGCTATGAAGAGATCGAGTTCAATCGATCACTGCTGAAAATTATGAATCGCCTGGCGGCGATCAAACCCTTTCTGTTATTGGTCAATCAAATCGATTACGCCCCAAATCAGTTGATTTACGGGTTGAATCGGCTTATTGAGAATCACTCATCGATCCGGCAATGGGGGGTTCTTGGCTTCGTCAGTCATGTTCGAAAATCGACACGAATAAAGGAACAAGACGCCTGGCAAGACTGCTTGCGCCGCCTGGAACGCCAAGGGATTATCCTGCCCATGATTCAGGAAAATGTCGATTCCGCTGCATTCAATTGGTACCGCCCAACCCCACTAAAGACATTTGAGCGGCAGTACAAGATGCTGCTGTCCGCAGCGGATCTGTTTGCCTATCGGGATGTGATGCAAATGGTCGAGTGGGTGCGCCACAAATACAACGACCAACACAACGGACAGCTGCTTTTTATCAGTGCTTATTGCGCATTGATGTTGGGGGACCTGGATACGGCTGCCAGAGACTTTGTTAAAGTCCAGAATCTGCTGCAGGCCACGGAAAACCGAGCGATTTTGACCGCCAGCTACTATTGGCAAAGCATATGCTATACGCTGAAGTCACAGGAAAAGCTGGCGCGGGCGGCGCAAGAACAATGTGAAAAGCTGGCATTGGAATACAATGATCGGCGTTGGTATGTCCTGAGCCTGTTCTCTGATTTCTATATTGATGCGTACATCGCTCAACATCGGCTGACCCAAGCGTCATTGGAAACGCTGAAGTTTATGCTGACGCAATTGGGTTACGACACCATTCTGGCACTAATGTTGACTCAGGTTTACGCCCACTCGGAACATTTGGACAAGGTCAGTTCGCGAGCCTATCTGCGCAACTGTGTGGAGGCGCTACGTACTTCGCGTCACACCCGAAATCAGTTGGGTATGTCTGTCGCGCTACACGCCATGGGCGTCGTTTACATGCGGATCGGCAACGTGAAGCAGACGCAGAAACTGTACGAATTTAGCTTGAATATTCGCGAACGCTACCAACGTAAAGCTGATCTGGTACCGATGCTAAACGCCCTGGGTTATTTTCTGGTGGGTCAGGAAGAATGGCAGAAAGCCTGGTCGTTGTTCGATCGCTCGCTAACGTTGCTGATTGAGAACCGCAATTTCAGCGAAGTGTCGATTACCCTGTACAACTTCGTTTGGTTGTACGCACAGGGAGGTAATATTCAGCGAGCACTGGATGTGCTCAATGACCTGCTGGAACTCATGCACATTCGTGGTATCGACAGCGTGCCTTTTCGTAATCTGAAAGACCTGTATGTGCTCAAAGGTTGGCTGCATATCTTGCAACATCAACCGGTGCAGGCACGGTATTGCCTGCTGCGATTGAATGATTTCAAAGAACTGCATGAAACCACCTTTACGTTGGTGTTGCGCAACATTCTCAGTTCCCGAGTCGCCTTCCACGAAAACGAAGTCACGGTCGCGGTGCGCGATGCCAAAAAAGCATTAAAAACGCTCGAGACCAGTAACGACCTCGATCTGTATATTGATGTGACATTGCGTATGGAAATTGCCCGCTTGCTGGTGGAGCTGGGCCAGGAAGAAGGACCGCCGATATTTGCGCGATTGCGCAAAAAGGCACACGAACTGAATCTGAATACCATCGCCCAGCGCATCTCTCGAGCTTCTCTGGGGCTGTCCAGTATCTCTGATGTCGCTTTGCCAGAGATCTCTCAGCCTTACCGCGTGTTGATGGATTTGGCGCGCAAGGAAACCCGTATATCGGCGCTGCAACAAGAGCTGGCGGAAATCCATCAGGTGAATCTGCTGGTAGAAATGTCGGCGAGCGAGCCGGATATCGACGTATTTTTACGCCAGGTCATCGGCATATTAGACCGGCGCGTGCCCGCAAATGATTTCGGTATTCTGTTGATCAACCATACCTACAATGAGCAACCGCTGGACAAGTTGCTGAGTAACGATTCTGCACCGACCATACAACAGGGGTGGCGCGCAATTCTGGAGCAAAGCCCGACCAAAGCGCAGCAGTTTCAGGTTGACGAACATGTGTGTTGTGCTTGGCCTTTGCAGATGGGCGCCAGTGATTGTAGCTGGTTGGTGGTGGCTGGCGATGAACAGCAGAAATCGGTTTGGAACGACACCTTTTTGCGCCTGATCGCTCAGCAACTGGGGTTGATTCTAGATCGCCGACTGCGTGAAGCCTATTTGGAATACCGCAATAAAACGGATTTGCTGACAGGGGTGTTGAACCGGATCGGACTGTTTGATCGGCTGAAAAAGCACTTTGCGCAGATGCAGCGCAATCCGGCGTCGCCATTTGCTCTGTGTTATTTCGATCTCGATCATTTTAAATATTTCAACGACACTTTCGGGCACGAATTAGGCGATGGGGTATTAAAGAACCTGGTGCAATGTGTCGACGGTCACTTACGCGGCAGTGATGAACTCGGCCGTGTTGGCGGTGATGAATTCATAATCTTGTTGCACGATACCGGTATCGAAGAAGCCCAAGCCTTGGTGGAGCGGTTGCGAAAAATCATTGCGGCGCCCGATTGGTGGTTGCCGCTATTAATTGGTGACGGTGATCAGGCGAGTAACCCAATTCCAGAACAGGAGTGGATCAGCGCCAGTTTTGGTGTCGTCGTGGTTGATGGTTGGCCGGAATCCGGTTTGTCTCGCATCAGCCTGATCGCCCAAGGCGATGCGGCTATGTACGAAGCCAAAAATGCTGGCAAAAATTGTGTCGTTATTAAACCTTATGTCGAAGATAAGCCTTAGCCACGGTGGTCTGTCCACATCCAGGGCTTACCGATCACGAGACTTTGTGCCAAACTGAACAGCGCTGCCAGGGCCAGAAGCCATCTTAATACCCTGTTCTGCGTACTTAAGTGTGCCGGAGAAAAAAATAATGAAAATTCTGTACCCGGAAATCCGCCCGTATCAGACCGAATGGTTGTCGGTCGGTGATGGTCATGAACTTTATCTTGAGCGTTGCGGAACACCGACGGGTATTCCAGTGTTGGTTGTGCATGGTGGTCCTGGTGCTGGTTGCTCGGACCAGATGCGCCGGTTCTTCGACCCGGAGCGCTACCATATATTTATTTTCGATCAGCGTGGCGCGGGTCGTTCCAAACCACACGCTGAAATCCGCAACAATTCCACAGTAGACATCATTGCCGATATTGAGCGTATCCGTGAGCATCTGAACGTTCATAAGTGGGTCTTGTTTGGAGGCAGCTTCGGTGCCACCTTATCGCTGCTGTACGCGCAACAGTTTTCTCAGCATGTCTGCGGGCTAATTTTGCGCGGTGTGTTCTTGGGGCGACAACAAGATCTCGATTGGCTGTACCGGCAAGGTGCGGGTCGGTTTTTCCCGGAAGAATGGCAGGCGTTTCAAGCACCCATTGATGAAATCGAGGGCGATACGCTACTTCATAAATATTACAACGTGCTCAACGGCGAAAATGAGCTCGCCAAAGTCGGTGCCGCCAAGGCCTGGGCCCGTTGGGAAGCCGCCAACAGTTCCTTCCGGCCCAATCAAAGCTCACAAAATTACTATACCGCGACCCACACCGCCTTAGCGTTAGCGCGCATTTCCAGCCATTTTTTTATCAACGACTGTTTTCTGGATACTGACCAGATATTGCAAAATGTCGCCAAATTAGACGGAATTCCAGGCTATATCGTGCATGGTCGCTACGACATGATCTGCCCGCCAGACCAAGCCTGGGAACTGGCCGAACACTGGCCCAGCGCTGAGTTGGATCTGGTCCGCGAAGGGGGGCATTCTGCCTTTGACGGGGCTATGGTGGATGCCTTGGTGCGCTCTACCCGTCGCCTGGCACTTAGGCTTGGCTCCCCGGATAACGAAGCATGAAAGCATTATTACAAAGGGTCAGCCAGGCCCGAGTGGAGGTTGACAGTGACGTGGTGGGTGAAATCGGTCCGGGCTTATTGGTGCTTGTCGGTATTGATGCGCATGATACGGAAGCCAGCGTCGACGCCCTGGCGGATCGGTTGCTGCAATACCGGGTGTTTGCCGATGAGAGTGGCCGTATGAATCTCAACGTACAACAGGTAAATGGCGGTATTTTGCTGGTTTCTCAGTTCACGCTGTCGGCAGATACCCACAAAGGGTTGCGACCGGGTTTTTCCACAGCGGCCATTCCCAGTGAAGGTGAGCGGCTATTTTTACGGGTGGTGGAACGGGTACGCGAGCGTCATTCAACCGTCGCGACGGGTCAATTTGGCGCCAATATGCAAGTTTCCCTAATTAATGACGGTCCAGTGACGTTTTTGCTGGAAAACTAGTCAGGAAGAGTCGCACAATTCACTTTTTTTCATAACAATTTTAGATGTAATTCTCGTTTTGCTAATCTCGTGCTTGACAATCGATTTGGAAAATCATGAAAACTGACAGGGCAAGCCTTGAAACCCTGCTGGCCACCAGCTGGGACCTGATGATCAGCAACCCGAAGCTGGCGCGGGACTATGCCCAGCAAGCACTCGATGCGGCAGAGCTGAACAGTGAACGCTATTGCGAAGCCATGGGTTATATGGGTCTGTGTGACATCTATCTGGGTGATTACGAGTCTGCGGAAGGTCTGTTAAACCGAGCCCTGAGCATCATCAGTCTTTACAGTCACATCAAAAATTCCCGGTTAATTAATAATGCCTTGGGCATGTGTTATCACGCCCTCGGCCGTTATGGCGCAGCGTTGGACCACTTTGAGTACACCGCAGAGCTCGCTCGTAAGACCGGTGATCCCCATGCACTGATGCCGCCATTGATCAACATGGCCAGTTTGCTGTTTGAAATGGAACATTTCGATACCGCCGAACAAATTATAACCGAAGTAATCGGTCTGGATTTAAGTCATGCATTGCCCGATAACGTGGTGGAAATGAACATTGTGCAGACCCAAATTCTGCTCAGTTCGTTTCGCTTTAAAGAGTCTGAAATTGCCTTAGATCAGACCGAAGCGTTGGCACGAGATACCGGTTTTAAAGTCGCCATTCTTCGGTGCCAAACCTTGCGCGGGCGAATGTTGCGTTTGAAGGGGCATTTGCCGGAAGCAATCGCCTTGTTGGTTCAACTGGCTCAGCAACCCGACCTGGACACCGAGGGCACCGATGCCATTGCCACCTACGTAGAACTGGCAAAAGCGCTCTACAGTATGCAGCAGCCAGCCGACGCACTGAAATCCCTGCATGAATGTCTTGAGCGGTTCCAGCCACCTCAGTATTCACCGTACCGGGTGCGCTTACTGGAACAACTGGCGCATGGCTACCGTGAACTCGGTGATTATCAGCGGGAAGCGGAGTCCTTGCGCGAGATTCAGCGTATTGAACGTTCGACAACCGCAAAGCAAACCCAGCACATACTGGAGTTACGAGAGTTCAAACGCAAACAGGATCAGGAGCGTCTTAACCAACAGCTCGTGGATCGAGAAAATGCGCTGCTCAAGCAGAGTCATGAACGCATCAGTCTGCTGAATGACATAGCGCACCAGATCACCATGACGCTGGATTTTCAGGAATTGGGGCAACGGCTTTGGGGCATCTTGGCCAAACATCTCGATGTTCACTTTGTTTCGCTCACTACCATGCACCCAGATCAAGCCTTGCTGCAGTTCCGTTTTATTATCGATATGGGCGAGCCGATGTCTGCGGCGGATATCCCTCTGACGCGCACTAACAGTAATGCGGTTCGGGCCATTGCCACTCGAAAGCCGATCATCATTGATGATGCCACGCAGTTGCGCGACCTCAACACGGTCGGAACGGCCGGCTTGCAGCCCCGTTCCATGCTATTTGTACCTCTGGTTCTGGAGGATGAGGTGCTTGGCGCGTTTTCCATGCAATCGCCAATCGCCAGCCGCTTCGGCACCGAAGAGGTGCAATTGATGGTGGCTATCTGCAAGTTCATTTCCATTGCAGTCAGTAATATCATCGCGCATGAACAGGTGCAGCAGTTGAACCGAAGTCTGTATAGCGAAAAGCAGGCCATTGAGAGCGCTCAGGAGCGGATCGCCTACATGGCCTACCACGACTCTCTGACCGGATTGCCGAACCGGCAAGCCCTTGAAGACCTCGTGGAACGACGTATCCAGGATAAAAACCGATCGTTTCATCTGGTTTATATCGATCTGGACCGATTTAAACCGGTCAATGATCACTATGGTCACCGGGTTGGCGACAACGTGTTGATCGAAATTGCTCAGCGCATCAAACAGTCTCTGCGATCTAGGGATTACGCAGCGCGTATTGGCGGCGACGAGTTCGTGTTGATCGTCGACGCCTTTGCCAGCGCGCAGGACCTTCAGGGGTTTTTGTCTCGCCTGCTGGGCGTGATTGAAATGTCCATCAGCACCGCTAACGAGACAGTTCAGGTATCGGCTTCCATCGGAAGTGCCCAATATCCGCATAAGGGTCGTGACTTGGATGCATTGATGCATAGCGCCGACGTAGCGATGTATGAGATCAAACGTCTCGGCAAAGGCGGCGTGAACACGGGGTAAAGCACGGCAGAATCCAACCTTCGGTTTCGTGACAGAATTCGACTCGCGTCCAAACAAAAACCGCGCTATGCTTTCGGTCTTGAAAACGTTACCAACGAATAAGATCGGGACAAGTTATGCCAGCATTCAGCTCATTGGTCGCACAGCGTTTGTGGGAAAACCCAGCCGTTGTGCAGCAGAATAGTTACCCCGCCCACGCTCCTTTACACAGCTACCGCTCCGCTGCCGATGCGCTAGCGCGTCAGTACAGTCAGCGTCGTGACCTGAACGGTCCATGGTCGTTTGCCTACTTTGAGCAGCCTGAACGAGTGCCCGACGACATCACGAAAGCTACCTATGTTTTTGACGACCAGATCGATGTTCCCTCGAACTGGCAGTTACAGGGTTATGACCGGCCGATATACACCAATATCCAATACCCGTTTTCTGAGCCAGCCCCGACCGTGCCGGCGGCAAACCCAACCGGGGTTTACCGGCAAACCTTTGAGCTGAGCGCAGAGGACATTGCGCAACAGGTGCGCATCATTTTTGATGGCGCCAATTCCACGTTGTTCCTTTACTGCAATGGCTATTATGTGGGGTTGTCCAAGGACAGCCGATTGCCCGCAGAGTTTAATCTCTCGCCCTATGTGCACGAAGGCCGCAATACCATTACCGCTATTGTGGTGCGCTGGAGCGATGGCAGTTTTCTGGAAGACCAGGACATGTGGTGGCTATCCGGCCTGTTCCGCGATGTTTCACTGTTAATTAAGCCAACATTGGCCATTGCCGATTACCGCGTGCAAACCCATTTGGATGCGGTCTACAAAGATGCAGTGCTCGACATTGAAACCCGGTTGGAAGGCAAATTGCCTGCACGTGTGGTGTCTGTCCTGGCGCAGCTGTTTGACGGCGACCATCTGGTCTGCGATAGCAAAGTGAATGTTGGCTCCTTGCCGGTGGATGAACACGGTGGCTACCCCGAACTTGCCCATCATGCAATCACCGTCGAGAATCCGAAAAAATGGACCGATGAAACCCCTAACCTGTATACCCTGGTCTTGAGCTTACTCGATGCTAAAGGAGCGGTACTGGATGTGGAACGAACGTCTGTGGGCTTCCGCAAGGTTGAAATTCAGAACGGTCAATTGACCGTAAACGGCAAGCCGTTATTGATCCGGGGTGTGAACCGCCATGAGCACGACCCTAAGCGTGGCCATGCCGTGACCCGCGAAGGCATGCTGCAGGATGTGCAATTGCTCAAACAGATGAACTTCAATGCAGTGCGCACTGCTCACTATCCGAATCACCCCTACTTCTATGAACTTTGCGATGAATATGGTCTGTATGTGGTTGATGAAGCCAATCTGGAAACCCATGGTATGTGGCCCTGTTCACGGTTGTCGGAAGAGCCGCTTTGGTTAAACGCCTATATGGAACGGATGACCCGTTTGGTGCTGCGTGACCGTAACCACCCCTGTGTCATTATCTGGTCGCTGGGTAATGAATCGGGCGTGGGGAAAAACCATCACGCCATGTATCAGTGGACAAAACAAACGGACCCAACCCGACCGGTGCAATATGAAGGTGGTGGTGCCGACACTGCCGTGACCGACATCATTTGCCCCATGTACGCACGGGTGGATACAGACCTGCCGCATCCGGCGGTGCCCAAGTGGGCCATTAAAAAATGGCTGGGTCTGCCCGGCGAACAACGGCCGTTGATTCTCTGTGAATACGCACATGCGATGGGCAATAGCCTGGGGAATTTTCATAAATACTGGCAGGCATTCCGCGACTACCCTCGTTTGCAGGGTGGTTTTATCTGGGATTGGGTTGATCAGGGTCTGGAACTGCAAGATGGATCGGGTAAGCCTTATTACGCCTATGGCGGTGATTTTGGCGACACGCCAAACGATCGACAGTTCTGCATCAATGGCCTGATGTTCCCGGACCGAACCCCGCACCCGACGGTTTATGAGGCGAAATTCTGTCAGCAGCATCTGCAATTCTCCCTCCAACCGGGTCGACAATTGGCGGTGCTGGCGCGAAGTGAGTACTTATTCCGTAACACCGACAACGAACAGCTTAACTGGCAAGTCCTGCAAGACGGCAAGCCGATCTTAAGTGGTCATCAGGTGCTCGATCTGGCACCGGGCGAACAAACCAGACTGACGTTGGCCGATGAAGTGATCGCACCGAAACCCGGGCGTGAATACCATCTCACCGTGGAAGTGGTCAGCCGTCACTCCAATACCTGGAGCAAAGCAGGCCATATCATGGCGCATGCACAGTTTGAATTGCCTATGTCGATGACGTTACCGGCCGCGCAGACCGAATCGACCGGGTTTATCGCCCTGAAAGAAGACAAAGGCTACCGCATTACCTGCGAACACGCGCAATGGCAGGTGAACGCCGCAACCGGTGAATTGACCAGCTGGATCAAAGCCCGGGGTAAGGAAATCATACATCGCCCGCCGGTGGACAATTTCTGGCGCGCTCCGCTGGATAACGATATTGGTGTTTCCGAGGCGCACCATGTTGACCCCAACGCCTGGATTGCCCGTTGGCAGAAAGCTGGACTGGACCAGCTTGAACGTAAATTGTTGCGGCTGGATGTCAGTGAACACAAACATTGCATACAGGCAGTGGCCGTCCAGCAATATTGCGTGGATGAACAGCCGGTGATTGAATCACATTGGATCTATCAGTTCTTTGCCAGTGGCGAGTGGACGTTGGCCGTGCGTGTGGAACTCGCAAAAGGGTTGCCGCCACTGCCAAGAGTGGGAATCGAATTTCCGGTAAAAGACATCAAAAGTAGGGTCAGTTGGTTTGGTCGCGGCCCGTTGGAGAATTATCCCGACCGTCAGGTCGCTGCTCTGGTGGGTCATTACGAAGCCGATGTCAGCGACTTTTATACGCCGTACATTTTCCCGAGTGAAAGCGGCTTGCGGACCGATTGCCGCCGTGCCGATCTGGCGGGCTTTACCGTGACGGGTGACTTCCATCTGGGCGTCAGCCGTGTCAGTCAACGTAACCTGACCGACGCCAAACATACCTGTGATCTGGTTAATGAGCCTTGTTTGTATGTGCGGTTAGATGCCGAACATATGGGTGTGGGTGGTGATGATTCCTGGAGCCCGTCTGCGCATCCGGAATATTTGCTGCGCGAGAAACACTACCGGTATAAGTTGAGTTTCAGCTAAACGGGTCCAAGTTGGCAGAGAATCGGTGCTGGGTCGTTGATTCTCTGCGGGCTGCGTTGCGTCTGTTCAAGTCCCGCATGGCAAAATCAGCAGCGTTACCCTGTGTCGCAAATTAACCTTAGGCACGACTAAAAACCAACACCCGGTCGGTAAACCGGCGGTTTTCAAGTCCTTATTCGATTAATACTGAACGAACCACCGTTTCCAGTTCATCGACGTTTCCATAGGAAACCCAGTACAAGCCCGGTTGATCGGGCAAGCCGCAAACTTTGGTTGCTACCACTGGCAGTCCTGCTGTAAGTGCCTGCAGCAACGCGCGTGGTCGATGTTCGATAACGGCCGGCAATAGCGCAACATCGGTGTGTGATAGCCAATCGCTGTTGTAACCGACGGTTTGCCACTCAACATCGTTCCAATGTTCAATGTCAGTGGGCGCTGAGCCAAGTATTAAGACGCGCGCTCTTAAACGCCTGGCCAGTTCAGCGACTTCGAAAGCGCCCTTCCGAGGTAATGCGCTGGCCGCAAGCGTTAGCGTTATTCGCGATCCGCGATCTCTTTGCCTTCTGGTTACCGGCAATGTGGGCAGTTGCCATGGTAGTCTCATTACCTGCACGCCAAGATTTTCCAGTACTTGCTCGATCTCTGTATGTGCCGTCAGTACCTGTTTCGCGTTTTTTAGAGCAGCAAGTTCATCGAGCTGCCATTGTCGGTCGACTCTGAAATCGCGCAGACTGGTCTGTTGATGGGCAACCGAGTCGGCAGCGCCGTCCAGGCGACGTTGTAATTCAACAACTGGCATTTCAGTCATATAGACAGAATAGTAACGGCCGCCTAACTCTCCTGAACGCCATAACGGCACCAGCAGCGATTGAGTGACGACCAGAGAGTTGTGCGTTGGTTTCAGCCAGCGGCGATACTCATCAACCAAGTCAGTGGCCTGACGTTGCCGTTCAGCTTGCCACGCTCCGAGTTCGCCCATTTTTTGGCTGCGCCGCCATAGCCTTCGGATTGCGGCTCGATAAGCGACTTTGGATACGCTGGGTGTCGATGGTTGCCAAGCACTCATGCGGTTTCTGGGGGAAGACCATGGGTGCCACCATTGTGTTGAGTTCGGGTGCTGACGAAGCCAAAGATTCAGTTCTGGGCTGGTCTCGTTGAGCAGAAACACGGTTTGGGGAGATGAGTCCGGTATTTTTGCAATATGACGAAAACAGGTTGTTTCGTGACAGGTGAGGCAGCCACGTGCAACCGGTCTTTCTTCGACAGCGTCTGACTGAATGCTGAGCGGAATTTTAACCGAGGGTTTTGGTGTGCGAATACGAACCACGAGTTCTGTTGTGGTGAGTTCCACTTCGACTCGAAAATCGACCTCCGACTGTAAGCGTAAATCGACATAATTCCAGGCCACCGTTGCGTCTTCTGGTGCAGTCGGTTGATGTCCCTCGATAAGCGCACTATGGCGATGGCGCTCCACCAAGCGAATGCCTGCAGCGACCGCGGTTGAGGCCAATGCATTTGACAACTGACACAAGCCACCGCCGATGGTCGGAACAATGCAACCGGCAATCACTTCCCTGCCGATACTGAAACCGCGTCTGGCGGTTGGATGTCCCACCTGGGCCCAAAAACTCAGTATTTCACCCGCTGGGACTTCAATACCATTGAACGCACGAGCCGCGACTCTGAGGTTTTGGATTTTACCGCAGACCAGAATGTGCTCCTCTGGTCTGCCATCCGTCCACAAGGGTGATCGGAACTCAGCAACGATATTTGCGTTCTGCCATTGTGTGTTTGGTTGCCAACGCCGCAGTTTCTGCCGACGATTCTGCAAGGTTCGCAGTGCGATGTGCGCAATGACTTTACATTGGCGCCAAACTGCCGGTAGTCGCGATGGCCTTACCCAGTCTGGATGTTGACCCGCTGAAAGCGTAAAACGAGAGCCCAACAGAATATTCCTTTCCCTTGTGATGTCGATAAGGTAACTAAAACTATCAACTCAGATCAATGAACTGCATGATCAAGATCTGTCAGCTGCAACCGAACCCGAATGCCGGGGTATAGCGCGATGACCTGTATCTGAGCTTGAACGGCATCTGCCCGATACCGCATATTCCTTAACCCTTTGCTCGAATGTGGCTTTGCATCGGTCAGGTCGATGCCCATTGGTTATTCAGGCTATAAAAAAGGAATTCCAAAGCGAGGTTAACAGTTAACTGAGCATGGTGTTAAGTTCAATACGGCGGCCGGTTGAGTTTGCTTTGCCTGAGAATTAATCTACCTCGCCAATTGAAGGCAAGGTCGCCATAATCTTATCGCGCTCCGCATATAACGCTTCCGTAAACGATGAAGGGTCACTGAGCCAGGCCTGTTGGGCTTCCAATGCGTGATTATAACGTTGCTGTGCGGCGGTGACTTCGGCGGCCAGCTCGTTAAGTCGACTGCTGTGCAACCTTATAGAAAATGACAGCATTTGGCTGGCTTCTGCGTCCAATTCCTGCGAAAAATGCGAAAGCGCGTAGGTGGAAAAAGTAATGAAGTCTGTGTGCAGTTGTCTCTGTTCGGTGAAGTAAGCATCAATTTCCAGAGGGTCTGCAACCCCTGCCTGTATGCGTCCTCTGAGTTGGTCACGTCGTTCCCGATTGGTTTCAGGTAATCGCTCTGCGCTTGAGTCTCCGGTCTCGGCGGTCCATTGCCAATAATGGTTGTCCGGCTGTGCTGAACGCATTTGCGCGATGAGGTCGTCGAACAGTTCGGGGCGACTTTCTACAGTATGGGTGAATGCGACTTGATTTGCTGGCACGGCAGTGACTTCGACGCTGCTCGTAATGACATCGGTTGCTTCCGATGAGATCAATAGCACGTAACCGTAGACGGTAGCCGCCAGCAGCAAGCTACCTGTCCAGTACACCCAAACCGATTTTTCCTGCGCCATGGTTGTTACAACGCTCCGTTAATTAGGGGGCTAACCAGTCGCATGGTGGCATCCTGCTCGTTGTATTTGTTGAATGGTTCTACCATGCGCACGGTGACTGATCGGTTCAACCAGGCGTTTAAAAAGCCATTCATCGGTGTGAAACTTTTGTCGCATATCCATTTTTGCGTCGGATTAAAGTTGATCCGCTCATACCATTTACGCAGTCGTATCGTTGGGCACACACGGGCCCCCATGAATGTCAGAATACTAGAACAATGGCTGTCATTGATCTGACGTTTCCACGGCACAAAGTAACTGTAATTCGGATACTTTTTCATTTCCGCAATCAGGTTGTTCTGGTCTTCTCGCCACATGCGCAAAATGTCTGCTTTGCTGGCACTCGGGTAAAACAATTCGTAGGAGAAGCGGGAAAAATTGTAATCGCGGCTGAAGCCGGTGTAGGCAAATTTATCATTGGGGTATTTACGGGCCATCGCGCCGACCATTTTGCCCAGATTCCAAAACCGGAAATCATCCGGAAAGGCGCCTCGTATACTGCTCAGACGCCATGCTTGAATCACTTTTTTGTGCATCAGCTTTGAGTTGAAATTGCCATTCGGCGCTGGAAACAAGGGGCCGGAATCGTTCAACATAAAGCCTTGTTTCGGTTGCAAGCGTTCGCGCGCTTCCTGGTAGATGGCGGTCGATGCGACGCCACCAGCGCTGAAACCGGTAATCAGCATTTTATTGATATTGGGGAAGTGGCTGGCCAGAAAGTCGAGTGCCTTTGTGGAGTTATTGTACCCAGTGTGAAAGAAGTTGAATGGCGGCGAGACACCGCTGTCATCAACATAGGTCACAACATTATTCCCTATATGTACATCACCAGTACAATAAGGCATGTAGGCAACGTCCCAGCCTTTGGTCGCAATGGCGTTTTTGTCTCTGATCAGGGGTAAGCCCGGGTCTTCACCGTTGACAATCGGCGATACAAAACGTGCTTTGGTCTTATTTATATAATCGTTAGCGATGCCATTTGGATTCGCCGCGCCCAATTTGCCGGTTTGGCCACTGCAGGTGGCGTAATCCCAACAGGCACCGCCGCCTTCATACAACACGACGAGATTGGTGGATAACGCGCTGTCGTGAACCCAAAACTTGTATTGTGATCCGTCACTGCAGTATGTCCCTGGCAACTCAATACGTTGCCAGTTGAAGTTATTGCCACCGTCGACGACATCGTCGACGGAGATGACATCATCGATGCCCATGGCGGCCGCATGATGTAGCGTCATCACCGCGAGCAGGCTCAGCAGTCCTGAACGCACGTTTTTCTGGATGAATGAAAGCATTGCCCGTCTCCCTGTCGTTACACAATCTGTTTCTCAGACTGACAGTGTTATCTCAGCGCCCTGATAAACCCAGTGGAGTTAGGTACATTGAGAAACGATTCAACATTATTGAGACGTTTGTGACGTTTGCCCGGAGTCGGCCGCTTGCGCGGGAAAGCGTTGCTTATACAAACGGGAAAAATACCCAGGGCTGGCAAAGCCAACGGCGTAGGCAACTTCGGCAACCGTACGGAATGCATTTGCGTCCATCAGTTCACGTGCTTTTTGCAATCGTAAATCGCGGATAAACGCGGCTGGTGTGGTCTGAGCGGCTTTCTCCATGTGTCTGTGTAAGGTGGGTTTACTGACGGCCAGTTTATCCGCCAGTGTCAGCGCATCGAATGCAGGGTTCGCTAGGTTTTCCTGAACATATTGCGTCGCTTTAGCCAGCCACTGTTCGTCGGCGCTCGGTGGTGCAGTGCTACCGGCGATGTCGGCTTCTGCTTTGACCGAACTGTGCCGTTGCCACAAATTGCGCACGCGTAGCACCAGCTCTTCACTATCAAATGGTTTCGCCAGGTAGTCATCGGCTAGGTTGGACAGAGCCAAATTACGGTCTGCATGGCTGGAGCGTGCCGTTAACATCATTACCGGGATGTTTGCGCATTCCGTCTGTGATCGGATGCTTGCGAGTAACTGCATGCCATCCATCAATGGCATCATGAGATCTGTAACAACGATATCAACCGGCTGTGACTGAATCAGGTTCCAGGCTTGCAGACCATCGCTGGCGGTGATCAGGTGGTAGTCGCTCTGAAAATGGCTGGCGATGTAGTCACGCATATCCGCCACATCTTCAACCAACAACAATGTTGGTCGAGATTTGGCTTCGCCGGTAGGGTGTGATTCCAGTTGGGCATCCAATGCTGTGGTTGGCGTGTCTGCTCGATAGTGTTCATCGCTGTGCGTTGCGAATTCGCCCTTGTCGAAGTGGCTGAATCCTAGTGGCAGAGTGACCGTAAATACACTGCCACCGGTTTCACCGCTTTGCACTTCGACTTGCCCGCCGTGCAGGTCGGTCAGCTCTCTCACCAGCGATAGGCCGATCCCACTGCCTTCCACGCCACTTCGATCGTCCTGTTCCAACCGATAAAAACGTTCAAAGATGCGTGAATGCATCGTCTGGGGAATACCGGGACCGGTGTCGCTTACGGCAAATCGGCAGACGCCCTGCTCAGCATCACCCGTCGCCTCAAGACTTAAACCAAAGTGAACGTTACCCTGCCGGGGCGTGTATTTAAACGCGTTGGACAACAAATTGCACAACACCGTCTCAACCTTATTTGGATCAAAAAACAAGACGGTGTCCGCCTTCAAATATTGTTGGCTAAACACGACATCGCGTTCAATCGCCTGGTGTTCAAAGAGGCTGGTGATACGGCGGCAGAAACTGTTAACCTCGATTGCCTGTACCTGTAAGCGTAATTGGTTTGCTTCCAGATGGGAGAGTGTCAACAATTCTTCCATGAGCCGACTTAAGCGATTGGCGTTGCGACTTGAGGTCTCAATGGCTTTGGTCAATTGCACGGTATTGTCTTTCAGTTCACCGGACAAAATCCGTTGCAGAGGGCCCTTGATTAGGGTCAGTGGTGTTCGGAATTCATGACTGATGTTCGCCAAGAACTGTGATTTCATACTGTCCATTTCCAGAAGTTTTTCATTCTGTCGGGCCAGCACTTTGCGCTGAACTTCCAATTGAGAAGTTCGTTCAATCACTTCGCGTTCCAGAGTCTGGGCGTAGTCGGCTTTCATTTGTGCCGTGGTTTCCAATTGCTCCAGAACCTTACGTTTGGCTTCATTGCTTTCCAGCCGCAGCGCGTCGATATAGCTGGCCAGTGCCATTGCTAGAAAGAAGACTTCAATCACTGAACAGGTGTAAAAGAAATACTGCTCCATCCATGGAATCACCTTCAGGGCGAGTTCCGAACCCAGAATATCCAGCATGGGTAATGAGTAGAGTGTGGTTTCAATACCGTAACCGGTGGCAATAAAGATGAAGGATGTCGCAAAGTAGATGGCGGTCTTTTGCCCTTGTTTTATCATGGCGGCAGCAATAACCCCAAGCCCGATGGTTAACAGCACCACGCTGATTTCCAGCCAGAAATTAAAGCTACTGAGTTTTAGTAGGGTAATTGGCAAACCCAAGAGAACTATCACGATTGCTCGTTTGTAGAAACGGGCAATCGTGGGGCGAAAGCGCTCCAGTTGAAGCACATTTAGCCCGAAGGCCATCAAAAACACGCTCGATAATGTTGGGGCGATACTGATACTTGCGATCACCCACGACGCGGGCGGTGGCACGGGCAAATAGAACAGCAAACCCTCATAGCTGGCAATGATTAAGACCATCGACAGCAGATACAGGCTGTAATAAATGTGGCCTTTAACGCCAATGCGCAGATATAAAATCGCGTTGTATAGAGCTAAAGCTGTGAACAGCCCTATGAGCAGAAAGAAGGCGATGTTTTGTGACAACTGCGTTTGCAGGAAGGTCGACAAGGGCCAGATCACCGGCCGCAATTCTAACGCGGCATTGGGCTTACTGATCAGTGTCAGTTTAAAAAGATAGCGTGTTTCGCTGTTAACCTCCGAATAGATCATAAACGCGGGTTTACGATAGACAACATTACGCTTAAAGACAGAATCATTGATATCCACGCGATCCAACAACTGCAGGCCCGTTTCTCCGACCCTGTACAGTTCGCTGTGTTCGATAAAAATATAATCGAGGTCAAGGATTTGAACGTTCTCGGAAGCCCCGCTTTTCAACCAAAATGAAAGCCAATAAGTACCGGTGTTGTGACTCAGCGTTAATTGAGGTTTCGCATTCATCGGGGTGCTAGACAGGGAACTCAGTGCCTGTTCCGGCGTAAGCTGTTGCTCAGGGTCTGCGATTAGGGTCAAACGTGGCGCTAGTTCCAGCGTTGTATTATCAGCGCCGAAGGCGATTGGCAGTAATAATAGCAATAAGGATACTGTTCTGGTCAAAAACCTTAATGGGCGTGCGTTTATGCTGAACCTTCCAAGTTTTTCATGATGTCAATTGGCGTTTGGAAGCCCAAGATAACGGAATAAACCCAATCGAACAATTAGTCATTCTTGTTTTCGCGTTGAAATTCGCTTGAACAAACGTCTCAACTTACTTCACAAACGTTTCAATTCGCCCGCGCGCTCTGGCGATGGACACGCTACTGGTCAATAGTGCTTTGACAAAAAAGCACAGGCAAAGGCGCTGATTTTACAGCAATGCGGGCCTGGCAAATTAAGGAGAGAGCAATGATTAAGTTTCGCAAAGGGTGTGTGGTGACGCTGGCGGTGTTTGGACTCATCGCCTGCAATCCGAGTGGTCCAAATAGTAGTGGAGGCGAAGAGCAACCATTAAAACTAACCAGTGTCGCGGCAACCTCGAATACTCAGGTGGTGGTAAGTTTTAATCAAGCTGTGAAGGGAGATTTCAGCGATATCAATAAATTCGTCATTGTCCCCGATAACGGTACCAATGCCGTTTTACCGGTCGTTGCTGCAACGCCAGCAGTGGATCAACTCAGTGTTACGTTAAAAACCACATCACAAGCTCAACAACCCTATTCAATTAAAGTCGTGGGCGCTACTGCGGACGACGCCATTGCAGAGTTTACTGGCCTGCCACCCAGCCAATTTGAAATAACTTTGCTGGAAGGTGAAGACGGTCCTGCTTTCTGGTATGACATAAATAACAACTCAACGGTGGATGTTGGAGACGCCATTACCAATTCAGCCGGTGATGGTTTTGGATTAATTGACGCCAATACCGACGGTATCGTTGATAATTGGCAAGATAAGAATGGCGATGGTGAGATAAACGCGGGTGACATCGTTGCTGGGTTTCTGGATAACGATTTCGATGGGCTGCAAGATAGCCGTGAGTCCCTGGGTTGGCCGGTGACCATTGAAGACAAAAACTATGTCGAAACAACCTATTTCGTGTCCAGTGACCCGCTCAAAGCAGACACAGACGGCGATGGCCTTAACGATTTCTTCGAATTCTCCGAGCTCACTGACCCCCGTAATGCGGACAGCGATGCGGACAGCTTGTCAGATTATCGTGAAGTTCGGGTAATCTTTTCAAAACCGACCAAGGCGCATTCCGATGCCGATGGTCTTGCCGATGGCGATGAAGTAAATAATAAGTTCACGTCGCCCACTTTAACGGATACAGACGGAGACAACATTTCCGACGATGATGAAATTGACCAGAATCGCAACCCTCGGATTGCGGATCGACCGAACTTCCGGATAACCGTGGACCGCGTCAATCTTTGGGCAGACGTGAACATTTTTGACGAAGCCACCAACACGTCTTCCTTCTCAGATGAGCTCAATTACGATGTTACGCTTTCGCGTTCACAGTCGCAGTCATATTCACATACCGATTCGGTGATTGATCAGACTGTTGGGAAAATAAGTTCACAACTCGCCGTAGAGGCCAGTTATGAATCTGAAACCGAAAGCGGAATCGCACCCGTTCCATCGTTGAAGCAAACAACAAAGTGGGGGACAAAAATAAGCGCTTCGGTAGGAGGTGGCAAAGAATGGACAAATGCCCACAACTGGCAGACCACCCGCGACAGTGCGAGCAGTGCGGAGCAGGCCTACAGTAATTCGGTCTCAAAAGCGAAGGAATACATTACACAGCAGACCCAAAGCCGACAGGTTGAAGGGGGCATCATCAAGACCACCGTCGATATTTACAACGACAGTAATTTCACCTTAACGTTCAACAATATCCAAATCTCCGTTCTGCAAACTCGCTCTGGTGAGCTAGAGCCAATTACGACGCTAACCATGTCCAATGGTCCAGTCACCATCAGTCCGTTGAGCAGCTCCAACCTCGGTGGTGATCTCATTTTTGAAAATACCAACGCCAGTGAGTTGAAAAGCCAAATAGAATATCTGATGCGCAACGTCGACACGCTGGTATTTCAGGTAACCAATTACGACATCACGGACAGTAACGGAAACTTGTTTACCCATTCTGACCAAAGTGTTTTTAACAGTACCGCGGGCGTTGTGATTGATTATGGTAATAATGCCAATGCTGAACGTTTTCTGGTCTCAACCGCGGGCTCTCAGGATTCTCAATCCTTCGTGGATGGCGAATGGCAAGGTGGTTCAGATAAAAGCGGCAAAGAGCGTGGCGTATCCTTGAGTTATGTGATGCAAAGCATTTTGGGCTTAGAGCGCCATTATGCCTTCGACACTATTCACGCGGGCGACAACGGTACACTGGATACGATCGTGTTGGAGGGTAGTGACGATGAAATGCTAGGTGGCATTATTTTGCCTGGTGCCAATGGTTGGTTAGAAACCCAACCGGAAGGTGATGACATTGTTCTCACCAAGGCGGTAGATAAAGAAGGCAACGAAATTACCAAGCAGGGGGTGTTAGCCGGTCCGGATGGAGTATTCAATGAGGGTACCGTCGCCTTTGGTGATGATATCGCAAATGGAACCGTCGGCACCAAGGGATTGCCGTACGGTGCGGTGATCATTTCGGCGGGTAACGACGGTGTTCTCGATGAAAATACAACCATTGACCCACTTGATCTGCTCGATTATATCGACGGCTTTCAAACCCGACGCACCTGTACCGGTAACAGCCAAACTACCGGCGACATCTGTACGGTTAACCGCGACTGTTTTACAGAGGAAGTTGAGGAAGGCCAATGCAATGGACCTGAGCGTATTTCCCGAATCAAGCAATTGAGCAGTGGTGACTTCAACCGGGACTGGTTTGTGTTTGTTGATGAAAGCATGCCAACAGAAGCCGACTTTAATGCGGTCAAATTAAAAGCTGGCAACCGCTATTCACTCGCTTTCCTTCAAGATTTAGACCGTGATGGCATTGTGTCCAGAGTCGAGGCGTTATATGGCTCGGCTGATAGCGCTGCAAACATTTATGACAATGCTATGTTTGGTCCAGGCTTTGATGTGGTCGCCAACGCTGGACAAACCAATGGCGATATCTGGCCCGACTCTCGCGATACCGACCATGATGGTCTCGATGACTACAGCGAAATTTATTTTCCAGTGCAGGTTAACACCGAAGACAAGGGCTTGATTGATGTCTATTCGAGACCTTACATGGCCGATTCCGATAATGACGGTTTATACGATATTGAAGAACGCGATTTACGTCAGTTCTGTACTGAAAACGATCCGAGAACGGACGCGTTATGTCGCGGCTTCATCAACAATTCCGACTATATAGCATGGGCAACGAGCCATAACACAAAGCAACAGGCTATAGGCATTATCGCCGGACCCAATGGTACGGTGGATAGCGTCCTTTCGGGAGGTGATATCGAGCTGTATGCGCAAGGCACGGAGAATCTGCGGTATGGAACGGCAGTTATAGTTGCCGGCGTGGACGAAAGTTCAGGTGAACTATTGCCATTGGCCACTACCATATCGGGCGATGATCGCTATTTAGTCGCGGATGATTACATTCCTGCGACTAACCCATTGGCCATGGACACTGACAACGATGGAGTCTCGGATTATGACGAGCTCTATGGGTACCTGGCGGCAGGCGCGTTGGTTACCAAGGGCAGTGAAACAGACATTGTCGTCATGGATGTCACTGCACAAGGGGATGATGTTCAGTTAGCGGGTGTTGGGGAGTCCGTCACTGGAGGAGTCAAAGTCATCGGCTTTGGTGAAAATCAGTTGTTGGAATCGAATGTATCCGCCAGTCTGGACATATTGGCAGCACAGACTTATGTGACTGATCCGCTGCGCAGTGATTTTGACAGCGATGGCACCAAGGATGGTTTCGAATTTAAACACGCCGGAGATCCTACGCTTTTTGATGGCATCAGTAGTTTCGACAGTGACGGTGATGGATTACCGGACGCGATCGAAGAATCAGGTTGGGATGTAGTGGTGATCGAGGGTGAAGTCGTAAACAACAGATTGGTCCGAACGGCCAGCACCTTCAGAGTCACATCCGATCCTTTTGTTACTGACAGTGATGATGATGGTTTGAGCGATGCTGAAGAATATCATTTAGTACCCAAGACCAATCCAAATGAGGCCGATACCGATGGTGATGGACTTTCAGATTTTTATGAAGTGTTTGGCTATGAAAAAGATGACGCCAATAAAGCGCCTTGGTCCATTGAAATAAAAACAACAACGAATGGATCAGCTGAACGCATCAAATTAACCCATGTTCAGGGTGCTGCTTATGTTACCAATCCCGCAAATACCCATACTGATAACGACTATTCGAGTGACTTTGACGAGGTCGATATGGGTACGAATCCTCAAAAACAAGATACCGATGGCGATGGTTTAGGGGACTACTATGAAGTCCTGGAGAATATATCATTAACGATTAATGGTGTAGAACTCCCAGACTTTGGTTCTGATCCAACAGATTCGGATGCAGACAACGATGGATTGAACGACTTTGATGAGAAGCAGTTTGGTGCTCACCCGGGAAAGGCGGACACCGATGAAGATTTACGTCTTGATTTAGATGAAACGTTACTTGGTACAGATCCCGCGAATACGGATAAGTGCGTTCGAGTGAGTATTGCACGGTTAACCCACAATGGTGATAAAGATAAGAAACGTCAGGCAACAATTCGATTCCAGATTGTACGACAAAATTCAAACGGAGCCGATAATGTTGTCTTATACGACACGACTCAGCAGTCGACTTTCGCTCGAAAAGATTTCGCGGTCTATCACTACGGGGACAAATTTTCGGATGTCTTTCCTGTTCGAGACACGCAAAGAGCAAAAATCTACGTATACGCTGCCTGGGGAGGTAACCATGCGGAAAAAACGACGATCGTAGATTTATTTGCTGAGTTAGAAACTACTGCTGCAAAAGAAAAGAGCGTTACAATTGGGAAAATTGATGGTCTTGAGTTGTATGCGGTTTTTAAATATCAACGAATTGATGGACCGAATTCAGATATTGGCAACTGTGTCGGCTCAATTTGATGGCGAAGCAGTAAACGAGAAATGAGGGTTTGGTCATTTTCACAGACCATAAATTTCTACAGTTGCAGAAATAGCAGTGTAAATTGCAACAAAGGGCTCAAATGAGCCCTTTTTCGTCGGAATCTAAACGAAGCTTACAAAATCACGTCTTTTATATCGTCGTCTTTGCGATCCAGGTAATGCGTCGATTGAATCTTGCGCACCGTTCGGCTCTTGCCACGGATGAGCAACGTTTCAGTTGTCGCGAGGTTGCCGCGTCGGCGGCCAGCATAGAACCTAAACGTGAATGCTCTTACAATATTTTTGATTTTTGAGTCGCGACGGAGTTATTAGAGGTACCCTTAAAACCAAAACCTCCTTGTTAAACATCGTTCAACTTGAGTTTTTCTCGTTTTGAGAAATGAACCCTGATCTAAACCCCCCTTCATTTTGACCAACGCCATCACGTTTTCAGAATGACTAATTTAAGTCACCGAAAGGCTTTGTCCGCTGACTTTTTCTGGGAACCGTCAAACTTCCACAAATTTGTAGCTGACAATTTTTAACAGCTGATCCGTATCTTTAATCACATTCAAATGCAGCTCTGTATTAAAAAAGGGCACGCCGTTGGGTGTTAGTAATGAACGTAAGTGAATGCACACGGAGCCCCGCCGTTGGTCTCTACCAAATCCTTTTGGTACACGCATTTCATCATCAACGTTTTGTTCTCCACCTTCAGGGGAATACACATCGCCGACTCGGTTCACCGAAAAGGTTTCAAAGCCCCCCATTTTTTTATCGAGCGCTTGATAGTCTTCTTGAAACTGAGATCCAGTGCAGGAACCATTTTCAATGATACGACTTTTGAACACGTCAAATTCCTGCTTCATCAAGTGAACACCCAACCATTCTGCAAAGTGAATGAGTTGCTCGCGAACCTGCATGCCAAGTTCTTCGTCGCCCACAACTCTAAAAAAATCGTGTCGTACAACGCCTTTGTAAACTTGATTGTCATCCACGGATTGTTGATTGTTGGGGTCGCTGACCCAGTTGTACTGAGAGGACATTTCTAGCTCGCCCTCTTCCCACTCATGTTCAACGACGATGTGAAACTTCTCCGGAGCTTTCATGACGATATTGACATCATCCACATACTCGCCTGATTGCTTTTCACGAATGGTAAATAAGGTGTCACCACAATTTAAATTCAGTAAGCAACTCCAAAGGTAGCTTGTACCTTTTTCCATCGTCAGGCTCAGGAGCTCCATCGCTTCGGTGAACTCCATGGCTTCCACCTGAAGCAATTGTGCCAAAAAGTGTTTTTGTTCTTGGTATTCGTTTTCGAATTTCAATGGCTCTTCCTCAACTCATTTCTCTGTCAGTATTACTTCGCACTGACCATGACGGGTATCACCCCTTTCGGTATAGCATAGCTGTTTAGCAATGCCGACAACGCAGCTCGCTCAGAGGCCTTACCTGAGTATAGCGCCAAGAAAACAGCCGTTCTGGCGTACACACGTTTTTGAGCAAATTCAATGATTTGCCGGAACTGGTTCTCATTGTAACCACCGTTTTTATAAGCTTTATAGAAGGTGGACAATGACAGCTTCACTTCACCGACTAAGTACGCTTTTATGCGACGATGACCGGTTCGCCCAAGTTTCGACGGTGGTGTTTTCGACAGCACAAAATCCGGTTTCGAAGAACCTGCAGCCGCATAGCTGCCTCCGCCGCCTGGGCATCCGTAACCATCCGATGCGGCAAAACCACCGCTGATTGAGGGTTCAAACCACACAATTTCACGCGCGACATCCGGTACAAATGAACAAACAAAGTTTTGAATTTTCTGTTCCCATATCTGCCCCGCTTGCGCCACCGGGCCAACACCGACAAAACCCCAAGGACTAAAGCTACTCATGGCCGTAAAGTTTTTCACCGCACTCAATACGACGGACCCAATCACACTTTGTGCTTTATCGATCAAATAGTCTTTCGCGATATGGACCGCAATACTGCGCAACGTTGCCGAGATGTTCATTGAAATATTGACACTCACTAACGTAAAACGTCCGGATGGATCGGAATGCAAATACGGATTCGCATTGGCAAACTGGTAACGGTTCAAACTTTCGGGTTGTCGCACATTCGGCTCAGCGGGGTCTGCCGTTAAGAAACGTCCTGTTTGTGGATCGTAATCCCGTGCACGTAAATAGTAATAACCCGTTGCGGCATCCAGCCATTGACTTTGGAAACGGAAATCGCCACCGGACTCCGCGGCCACCGTCATATTCCCGGTTGAATGGACGACATCGCCAAAGGCGTCGTACGTTTGCGAACCCACAAGCTCGCCCGCTTCATTCACCAAACCGATGACCGAACCCAGCCCGTCCGTTAAATAGTAGGTGCTTTGCTCGTTCTCAATGCGCTGCAACGGTACATCGCCAATGTAGTTGTAAGTCTGGCGAATTTCGTTATCACTGTTTAACACCGCGTGTGGGTTTTCGTATTGTCCCGTGATTCCCGGCATTCGCAGGAATTTTCGTTGCACACCGTTGTGCGTGACGGATGCGCGCGTTCCTCGTGCATCGTATTGAATGCTCACGGTATCCTCGGTGCTTTCTACACGGGTCAATTGACCATCGACAGTGTACGCATAACTCGTCGTTTCACCGAGTTCGGTAATTGCGGTGGTTTGTCCGTCGAGGTTATAACTCAATGCTTTGTTTTCTCCGCCACTCACGCTTACTAAGCGACCTCCAGCACTCAGCTGATAGGTCGATTCCACGCCATCTATGATTTTTTTCGTACGCATCCCGGCGAGGTTATAGGTGTAAGCGATGCGTTTTTCCAGCACATCTTCAGAGTTATAAAAACGCTCTTCGGTGACACGAACATTGGCGTCGTAATCGATCTCGACATAGCTCCCGTCTTCCCATTCGATTCGGCTAGGTTCACCACCGATGTTTCGCTGATAGGTCACCGAACGAAGTACTGTGTTGGCGCTGTTTACGTGAGTGACAGACAGGATTTGATCGCGCAGGTCATACACATAGCGACTTTCCACACCATTCGGCCGCACCACCGAAATCAGACGTCCGGCTCGGTCGTAACTCAACGCCGTTGTGCCCTGTTGATGATCCGTCACACTCGCTAAGCGACCGGCACCGTCATAGGTGTAACCGGTCGTGATCACTTGCGCGCCACTCTTGAGGCGTTTTTCAATGACACGGCCTGCGGCATCGTACCGGTATTCGATGGCTGCGCCGGTGCTGGTGCGTATCTCAGAGAATTGTCCATTCAAGCGATAGTCGTATTCCGTCACACCCAAACCATCTAACGTGGAACTTAAGACTCCTTGAGCAGAATAATTCAGCTGCTTGGTTAACGTGCCGGATTCGGATTCTGAGATCACTCGACCCAAGGCGTCGTAGTCATACGTTTTATTACGGCCTGAGGCATAGTCTACGCGCTGGATACGACGCGCATCATCGCGGACAAGTTGCTTGAAGCTATCGTCTGCATAGCGTAGTTCGGCCACTTCGCCATTCGACGCGTAGGTTAACGAAATGGTTTCGTCGATTGCGTTCGTCATTTCAGTGATGCCTTGATCGCCATACGCGTACGTCGCTTCTTGCTCAGCAAAATCAGACGCCGCTAGCAGACGCCCTTTGTCATCGTAACGGTATTGACGCGTTCGATTGGCTTCATCGGTAAACGACGTTGGGTGCTCACCGCCATCCAGCGCAGCATGTTCCGTTAGGTACGTCCAAGTTCGTTTCGTGCCATCGGCATGCGTGAGTTCGGTCAGTAGACCATGCTTATTCGTTGTGCTCACAACCGCCCGGTTCAACTCATCCGTCACCGTTGCACTGTTGGGGGTATAGCTCATCTGCCAACCGCGCCCACTGCCGTCGATCACTTGTGCGACTCGTCCATCTGGGGTATAGGTGGTTTCGCGACGTGCTAAGGTCGGGTTGATGACGGCGGTGGTGCGCCCATTTTTGTCCAGTTCGTAAGTGGTCACACCTTGCACTGGGTCTGTTTCTGATTGCAACCGTCCGGCGGCGTCATAATCATACGTCGTCACGCCACCAAACGCGTTCCACTCGGAAATCACTCGACCAGCTGCGTCGTACTCCCAACGGTTTTGACTGCCGTCGGCGTAATCAAAAGTCAGCGGTTTTCCATCGGGCGAGAAACGACGGGTCATGCTCGGAATCGTGTCGGATTCGACTTGAGTCCAGTCCTGTCCATAGCCGTAATCGAATTCAATTGCTACGCCATCATAGTTTGCGGATTCCATTCGCCCCATTGGGTCAAACGTTTGTGTAGAACTCTGCCCTTGGTTTGTAAAGCGTGTCGGGTTGCCAACGGCGTCGTACTCAAACGTGGCAACCGTTTCATCGTCGATAGTCAGGGCATTCATGTATCCGTTCGAATTGTATGAAAAGTTTTGACTGCCGTAGGTGTCTTGCTCACTTAATAAGTTGCCACGCGAATCGTAATTGCGCGCCAAAAGTTCAAACCCTGTTTCGTCGGCCAATTGCGTCATGTTTCCGTTGGCATCGTAACTAAAGTCCTGGCGGCCTCCATTTGGTTTGGTGACGGAGGTTACTTGATTCCGTGCATTCCACTGATACTCCGTGGTGTAGTCAGCAGGGTCAGCACCTTCAGGATACGGTTCGGTTCGCGATAAAAGGTTACCCGAAGCATCCCACGATTGTGTGGTGATGTTGCCTTCCGCATCGGTCATCTGCGTCCAATTATTATTGTCGTCGTACTGGTATTTTATGGTGTTGTTCAGATCATCGGTGACCGAAAGTACGTTTCCTCGCGCATCGTACACGTAGGTTTTTTGACGACCCGTCGCATCGAAATTGGTTTGTGTTCTTCCAGCCAAATCGTAAGTGGCTGTTGAACAGCCGCTTTCATTGCAGGCTTCGGACACGCGACCCTGATCGTCGTAATTAAACTCCGACACTACTCGGCCATCCGGTAACGTGATCGACTTTAAATGGTGACGATACGGCGCTGGGTGATACTGATACGTTGTGGTTTCGTTCAGCTGATTCGTGAAGACCGTCAGATTATTTTGCGTATCAAACCCGTACTGAATCGTGTGACCATTCGGATCTTCGATTTGAACGATTCGCCCATAGGCGTCGCGTGTAAATCGGACACCGATACCCTGCGCATTCACCACACCGTTTTCGGAAATGAATAACTGGTTGTTGTTTAAATCTTGCAAGCGAGTAATGCCTGTCTGCACATTCAAATCGAACACGCGGCCATCCGGCGTGGTTAAGCGCACATCCGTAGGTTCCCACGGCAGACCAAAATCTTCATCGCCGAGGTCAAACGTAAATAGGTTTTGCCCATTTAAATAAAAGACATTGTTGTTACCCAACACTTGCAGCTGCGCACCGGCTAAGCCACCCGTTTGTACAAAGTCGGCCTGACCTAAGCAACCGCCTGAGATCATGCTGCCGTACCCAGACAGATGAATTCGAGGCCGGAACTCATACGTTTCTTGATCACTGATGCGAATGTGCGTGACATGGTGCGCGCCCTCAGCAGCGGTATAACACGGGATTTTCAGGAAACCACCCGAGTTTGCCACCGACCAGCCTTGCCCTGGCTCACGGTTATTGACGTACTCGCCTTGCCGCACAGAGAGATCCCAGCCTACACCTAAATCCCGCGAGGTTTTTACTCGGCTGTCGTACGTTCGCTCAATCACAATGGGAATTCCGGCAATAGGCAAGGTCATGTCCACAAACGAAAGTTGAACAACGCCTGGTTTTAAACTGCCTTCAACCAGCACAACCGTTTTATCGAATGTTGTTTGCCCGTTGGCATCTTCCGCTTTCAAAATAAGGGAATAGAGACCATTGTGCAGCAACGTTGGGTCGAACGTGCTGGCGCGTTCGTTCGTTAGATTTGAATTCCCCGTTGCGACAACTTGATATTCACTCGCTGGGCTATCCACTTCTTTTACGATCAAAGACCACTCACGTAAATTCGCATCATTAACGGTGGCAATCACATCCACCGGTTCGGTAATGGATTGGCCTTCGCTGGGTGAATGCAACATCACGTCCGGTGCGGTGGTGTCGTTAGGATCGATCACGGAGAACCAGCCGCTTTCGGTTAGGGTGTCGGTGCCGTCGGTGACGGTGGCAACTACATCGTTCACGCCGTAGGTATTGGCAAGAACGCTTGCTCGCCCGTATTCATCCAACGACACGCTGGTTCCGTTAACGGTTAAGGTTTTTACGAGCGTGTCGCGTCCACCACTGGCCAGTACTTGGATGTCCACGAGGTCACCAAATTCTGGGTTTTGTGGCGTGACATTCAAGAACGCATCGATCGGCAGGAAGTCTTCAAACACGGCGATGCTGTAGCTTTGGATCGCACGTATGTTTCCGTCGCTGACGCTCAGCACGATGTCTTCAATGCCCACTTGGTCTTGTGTCGGCATCCAGGTGAGCAAGCCATCCGTTGAGAAGGTTGCGTTGGCTGGAATTGTCATCGCTGCAAAGGTCAGTGCATCGCCATCGGCATCGATCGCGGTGACTTGATATTGATACTCAGCGTCCGCGACCGCTTGCGTGCGTGGCGTGCTGGTAATTTCTGGTGCGGTGTTGGTGTTGCCGTTTTCATCCGGCGTCTGCGCTTCTACCACTTCGAGTGTGAAGGTTTGCGTCACCCAGGCGCGGCCGTCTTCAACGCGCACAACGAGTTGGTGCAAGCCCAGTTGGTCTTCTGTGGGTGTCCAAGTCAGTAAACCGTTGTCGTCAATCGCCAAACCAGCAAGTGCCGGCGTGACGGTGTGAGTCAATGGATCGTTTTCTGGATCGCTCGCGATTACCGCATACTGATATTCCTCACCGGCAAAAGCGGGTGATATTGGCGTACTTAAAATGCTTGGCGCAGTATTCGGTGGTAGTTGCTCGTTCACCGTAATGCCAAAGGTTTGTGTGGACGCAGCACCACGTGCATCGGTGGCTTTAGCAATTACGTTAAACACATTGCCTGCTTGTGCGCTCGACGGCGTCCAATCGATTTGGTTGCCGCTGAGTTTCATTCCGTTTGGTTTTTCGAGTAGTTCAAACGTGACGGCGTCACCGTCCGCGTCTTCTGCCGTAATCACGTATTGGTATGCATCGTTTGCATAAACGGAAAGCGCTGGTGTGCTGGTTATCATCGGCGGGTTGTTGGCAGAATCGTTCACCGGCAGCGTCATTTTTTGGCTGGCGACACCACCACGGCCATCTTCCACAATCACTTCCACCACAATGGCTTGGCCGATCAATTCGGTTGAGGGCAACCAAGTCAATAAACCTTCGTGATCAATGGTAATTGCTGCAATGTCACTTATCACTCGGTACGTGATTGGGTCGGCATCCGGGTCTGTCGCAACTACGTGATAGCTAAACTCTTGCCCGGCAACTACGACACCGGATGGCACGCTGGTGATGACCGGCACTTGATTGGTAAGATCCGGCTCAATCACATCCACCAAGAAATATTGTTTGGAAATCGCGCCTTGTTCATCGACAACGCTCACTTCCAGAGATTTCAAACCGACTTGGTTTTGTGTGGGCGTCCACTGAATCAATCCACTGGTGGCATCGATGCTTACGCCCGCTTGGGTACGTGACATGAAAAATTCAATTGCATCGTCATCGGTATCTGTCGCACTGACCGCATATTCGTACGTTTCCCCCATAGTGACCGACGTTGGGGGCACGCTGGTGATTTCCGGTGCGGTGTTTGTTGCAGATACGATCGAAAGTACCATCGAGTGGTCGGCATAAGCACCTGCTAAATCGTAAACCCTTACAACAAGTGGATAGGCTCCAAAAGCCAGACCGTTGCTGGTGATCTCGCCTGAAAACTCATCGATCTCAAGGCCGGCAGGTACATCCACACTCTCGAAGCGATGGTCATCGCCCACATCGATATCGTTGACGTCAACAACGAAACTGATCGGCGCGTTTTCTTCAAACGTGATGCTGGTTGAGCTGATTACGGTAGGCGCGTCGTTTTCATTTGCGATGGAGGCCGCAAATAGTTGCTTATCCGACTCGCCCGCTTCGTCGTACACGCTGGCTTGCATCATCACGGCACGCGCGGTGTTGTTGTCGGTTATACATTCTTGCGTATTTGAATTTGGTTCAACGTCGATGCGAATCGTTTGTTCGAGTACAGAGACATCACTAATCGGCAACGAGACCGTTTGCGTTTCGCCAATAGCCAATGCATTGATGGTGGCCGTTCCCAATGCGGTGTCACCCGTCCAATGATGTTCGTGTGTAAACGATACGGTCATCGGCTGTGTGATTGGGGCTAAACCACGGTTCACGATGTCGGCCGTAACTGTATTCGTGTTTTCAATGAAACGAATGTTGTGGACCGTGACATCGGCCATACCCAACGCAGGGCGATCAGGGAACGCATTCAAACGGAAGGTGTTGTGCGTTAACCAGGATGTAACTGGCGTTGCTGGAACGGTTAAATCGTCGTTGATGTTGTTGATGTGGTAGTTGTATTGGTTCCACAACTTACGGGTTGGCGCCCAGCTGTCGTTCAAATCTTCGAACGCGCGGATGCCTACGGACGAACCGCCATCGGAGGTTACTAAAATTTCTGCATGGCCATCGGAATCGATATCGGCTACCACGGGGTATTCCGCCGCTGTTGCTGACGTATTCGGTACGGAGAATTCCACTTTACCGGTCGCGCCATCAAAAATGCGCAAGTTACGTTCGTCGGCGTAGACAATTTCAGCGTCGCCATCGGCATCGAAATCAAACACGGTCGAACCGGTGGTGCGTGAGCTGTAATCTTGAACGGTGGCTTGCCAAAGCACGCTACCGTCATCATCAAATACGACATAAACGGAACGGCCCGATACGCCCACTTCGGCTAAGCCATCGCCATCCAAATCCGATACGGTCGGTGAACCACCACCGCCACCTGGAATGGCCGTCGGCCCCCACACTCGGGTACCATCAAAATTAAAGACGCTGACAGCACCGCCAAACACGGCCACCAACTCTGGGTCGTCATCACCATCCATATTCGCAACGGCGTTGTATGATGTGGTCATACCAAAATCAGCCAACAGTTGGCCATCGGCACTATACAGATAGCCACCCATCACCACTTCTTGCGTACCGTCGCCATTGGTGTCCACGGCAATGGCCGATGCACGATGCCCAATGGATTTATCGCTGACCCACAGTAAATCACCTTGTGCGCTCAACACCCAATGCTTGGCAAGAATTTCAGGCTCGCCATCGGCGTTTAAATCGGCAATGGTGATGGCACCGTAATTGTAGCGATCGTTTACACGCGCGTCGGTATTGCGCCACAGCACATTGCCTTGGTAATCCGTTGCGGTGACGTAACCTGAGGTGTCGTAGTAAAAAATCTCGGGTGCAGCGTCGCCCATTACATTTGCAACAGCAATGCTGGAACTCGCTTTGATTGTGCTCGAAGATTGCGCCCAAAGTTGCTCGCCCGTTTTACCGTTTAGGGCAACGAGATTTCCTGAGGCGCTGTCGACAAAACCACTGTATTGATTTACCAACACAACCGGCTCATCGTTTTCATCGAAGGCACCGTCGTTATTTGAATCAATCAACGGGGCAACGACGGGCAAGCTTAAGACTTTGTTATCTCGGTTTTGCCATTTCAATACGGGCTCGAAATCACCAATGTTCAACGCCGTATTCGACACACAAAACTCATTCGCTGTCGTCGTCGGCTCTACAAACTCCGAACGACCCACCCAGTTCAATAAACCGGAGTTCTTATTGATCCACGAACCTTGCGGGAAAATTTCCAGCGCGTATTCAAGTTCGTCATTGTTCGGGTCAATGGCGTCGACATCGTATTCATAACCGCCGTTTTCCAAACCTTCGCTGACCGCTATGGAAACAATTTGTGGTGGCTCGTTCGCGAACACAGTAAAGGTAATGGTTTGTGTATCCGTTTCTCCACGCAAGTCGGTCACTTGTACGACGACGGTGTAGTCGCCGGGGGCAAGAGTGCCCGGTGCCGCCGTGAGCTTGCCCGTATTTTGGTCAATATAAACATTGTCCGGCGCATTCATTAACGTGAATTGATGGCCGTCGCCTTCGTCATTATCGGCAACTTGGACTTGATAGACTAAACCTTGCCCACCTTGGTGCGTGAGTGGAGCGTCACTTATGATGACAGGTGCTTCGTTAACATCTAAAACGTTCAATGTGAAAACTTGGGTATCAAACTCTTCATCAGGGTCGGACGCTTTAACGCGGACTAAGGCAGCATGGGTTTTGTTGTTGGTAATTTCACATTCGTCTGCATCGCTAGCACTGGTGATTGTCACATAGACATGATCCGTCAATGCGCTATCTTCAACGTTAATTGATGCAGTCGCTTGCTCACCACTGAGTAATCGGTTCAGCGTCGTGGTGCCTAACAGCTCGTTTTCACCTTCGCCATTAAAAAATTGGATCAGTAGTTCAGAGGTAATATCAGCTAAACCCCGGTTAGATATTTTTGCTGTAAGTTGATGCGATCCAGACTCACCCTCCACTAAATGAATTGTGCCAGCGTATACGTCTGGGTTGCCTAGATGCTCTAATGCAACCGGCAAATAGGCCATAACCAAGCTGGTTGTGGCCAAGTGGGTGTTGAATAGGCCACTGGTTGTGACCCAAGTTCCATTTGCTGATTGCGACTCCAGCAGGTACTTGATGTTGTTTATTACTGCACTATCGGTTAGTGCCGGGTCTAGATAATTAAGTGCTAACCCAACCCACGCGGACGTCAGAGGGTCTGCGCTTGAACCATAACTGTAACGCGACCAACCGCCAACTGGAAGTTGACGGCTTCGTAATGTGTTATCAAGCCAATTTATTGCATTGTCAATTTCTACCAAGCGAGTCGCATCACTCACGAGTGGTCTTAACTCTGCTAATGCTATTTGCCGAAATGCAAGCCACAGAGTTTCATTGTCGTTGCCAAAAGCGCGAGCCAATTCAAAATTTACAATTTTATCTACGTTATCTTGAAAAGCGTCCGCATAGTTTTGCAACTCGGACGTTGGGGAATCAATTTTCTTTAAATCTTTAATAAATCGCGCGCCGCTAAGGGCGATTACCGACGTGATGGAATCGTAATCGCGCATCCAACCAGAGCTGTGGTCCTGCGACCAATAGATTTGATCGCCGTTAGTGCTTTGGCGATCCATCATAAAGCGCAGCGCTCGACCCCGTTTTTCCAGAGTGCGCTCGAAATCCGTGACGTAACTAAGTGACCAAAGTGCAAACGCAGTTTGTGTTTTAGAATACTGAGGATGCGATTGTCGAATTGATCCATCCGATTGCTGGCTACTTAGCAATTCTTCCAGCAGGAATTCTGCAGAGTTTAGGTCTACATCTGCTTTGCCTAACGAAGCTTGCAACCCTAGAAGTGTTTGAGTTTGAATATGACAGCCCAAGCATTTTTCTTTTCTATCCCAGGCCACTGTCCGCTCACCGGTATAGTCACTGGCGTGCTCAAGCGCTCTTTTAACTTGCTGAAATAAAGGCGCTACATAAGTAAGGGCGTTATCTTCATCACCCTCTTCATAGACTTTTGCAGAGCCGGTCGGGACGACATAACATTGCTTGTTAAAATCGGGAACACTTTGAACCCATGACGAATCCGGTGTCCAATCAATGCGGCCGGTTAAGGAGTCAATGCTCATGTTGTGTGGCGCAAAACTCAACTCGTAACTTAGAACATCGCGTTCATTTGGGTCTTCGGCAATTACTTGATATTGATAGGTGGAGTTTTCATCGGTGAGTTCAATGGCTGAGGATGTAATCACCGGCGGTTCATTAATTTTTAGTACATTTATGGTAACTGTTGCTGTATTTGACAGGTTGGTGCCTTCGTCAAATTCACCAATGGCAAGGTCATTCGCTCGATACAGCCAGCTAACTTGACCTTCAAAGTCCGAATCCGCGGTGTAAATTACCTGATTGCCATTGATGACTAAGGTGCCGGTTTCTGGGTGACTTACTGTTTCTAAAACATAGCTATCACTATCAATATCGGTCACTTCTGGTAAAAACTGGACAGACGCTCCTTGCTCAACGTCTAGTGTTAGACCTAACGCCACTGGCGAATCGTTAACGGGTAACACACGAACCAATAGGTCGGCGACATTTGAATACAACTCACCGTCATAAGCCTGGTAGGTCAGGGTTATATCGCCTGAAAAATTTGCAGGAGGTTGATAAAAATACTCACCATTTTCCTCCAAGATTTGCCCAATTTGGTTATTAAGGCTTGGCTCAAACGTGAGCTGTGAAGAGTCAATATCGCTGGCGTCAAATGTCAACTTTATTAGTGAGTCTTCCAATCCAGTAACTGTTTGACCAACGGCAACAGGGGCATCATTAACGGGTATTACTCGAATTCTCACTTGGGCTTGGTTTGAAAGTTGCTCTCCGTCGTGCAACGTAAATACAAAACTATCATCACCGTAATAGTTTTGGTTAGGTGAATAATGCGCGGTAAGCGCTAAGCCATAAACCGCTAAAGAACCAAACTGAGTATTTGAATGTTCCGATACAGCTAGTTGGTCTGAGTCGTCATCGGAATACAACAGACGGATGTCGATGGTGTGATCTTCCAAAACCTCTATGATCTGGTCATTGGCGACAGGTCGGTTGTTGTAGCAGCGAGTGTGCCGAACATACTCAAGGCTCACGTATCCTTTTCCATTCAGTTTGTAATCTAATAACTTAACCACCGCGAATTTGGATACTTGATAATTGAGATTTGTACCACTGCCTTCATAGCTAGAGTACAAAGGAATAATGATATGTTGGTTAATCAGGGCATCCATTTGAGTACGAATACCATTTGAATTTTTTACGCCGGGTGTGCCTTGCACCCAATCACCAACATTGATTTGATTATCTAACCCATCATTGGGGTTAACATAGGTGTTGGAATTGCCTGGCGGAATAAGGCGAGCTTCTTGGCTGGGGGCGTTATTTGTTCCATTCCAAGATAACCAATTGTAATTTCCAGGACCCGTTCCGAGACTTAACGCTGGGAATTGCTCACCAATGGAAGCGCCTTCAAAGGTCGTATCTTCAAGCGTTATGGGGTAGAGCGAACAAAAGTCTGGCTCAATGGTTATTTGAGGCGTCTCTACGAAAGGTTCCGCCATTACGGTGGAAATAAGTAAAACGGCAGCAGGAAATACGCCCAAAACACGTGGGTTAAATAACATTTTACATCCTTGTTAGACTTCAAAAATTAGGGAAGTGTAACTAAGTCCACCCTCAGAAATCAAATTGAGAGCTTCACATAAGCCATATCAATCTGAGTCAACTAGGGACATTACGGCCATAGCAACGCCAACGTTAACAATGGTCTACTTTAACCTTACACATCGGCATCTAGACCATTCTCTCCTGAGAATGGTCCTACGAATGTAACAAGTAGTTAGACTCGGGAATTTCTAACGGCTCTCTATTGTTTTGAATAGTTCTACTTCAAAATCACGTCTTTGATATCGTCGTCTTTGCGATCCAGGTAATGCGTCGATTGAATCTTACGCACCGTTCGGCTCTTGCCACGGATGAGCAACGTTTCCGTGGTCGCTAGATTGCCGCGTCGGCGGATACCTTCGAGCAAATCGCCTTTGGTAATGCCGGTGGCTGAGAACACGACATCGTCTGAACGCGCCATGTCTTCCAGTTTATAAATGGCATTGGGTTCGACACCCATTTCGGCGCAACGGCGAGCTTCGTCTTCGGCCAGTTTTACCGTTTCAGCGTCGGTGCCTTTGCCAATCACCTCCGTACGAATGAGCAAGCGACCCTGCATATCGCCACCCAAGGCTCGAATGACCGCCGCCGAAATCACCCCTTCAGGAGCACCGCCAACGCAATACATCATGTCGACTTCGCTTTCCGGCATGCAGGTTAAGATGGATGCCGCCACATCGCCGTCGGGCAACGCAAACACACGTACACCCATGTTTTGCATCATCGCAATGGCGTCGTCATGGCGTGGTTTTGCCAGCGTGACCACGACCAAATCTTCCAATCGTTTATTGAGCGCTTTGGCCACCAGTTTCACGTTTTGCTCCAGTGGCATGGCCAGATCGATAAAACCTTTAGCGTCGGGTCCGACCACCAGCTTCTCCATGTACATGTCCGGCGCTTTCAAAAAAGTACCCTTGGCGCCGACGGCCATAACAGCAATGGCGTTGGCCTGACCCATGGCGGTCATTCGCGTACCTTCAATCGGGTCCACCGCGATATCACAGGCATCGCCAGTGCCGGTGCCGACCTTTTCGCCAATGTACAACATCGGGGCTTCATCAATTTCACCTTCACCGATGACGATTTCACCATCAAAATCGATCTTGTTCAGCATTGAGCGCATCACTTCAACAGCGGCACCGTCCGCTTTATTCTTGTCGCCCCGGCCCAACCAGTTGTAGCCAGCCAGAGCCGCAGCTTCCGTCACACGTGAAAAATTAAAGGCGAGATCGCGTCGCATGGGGTTCTTCCGTACAAAATTTGCGCGCATTCTACTGGTTTGAGGGGCAAGGTGCCACGGCTGGGTGAGATTGAACGTTGGTTGTTCGACATATGAGGTTTCATTCAAACGGGAAACTGGGAATGGCACTTACTTAAGCTTATTTCCGTTTTGTTTGAGACTTTTACGTCATTCGTTGACTTCGCTTAAACGAGATTTTTTACTTTAAGTACTAAATCAGTTACGAAGATTATGGTTCCATTTTTAACCAAAAGATCTCTTGGCGGATTTTTCTTTCCAAGGGGAGATCCCCTTTCACCCCCTTCTGTCGCCCGCTTTGGTGTTCTGCCATGTCGGACACTTTCTTCGAACGGTCGCTTGAGCGTGCGTCCCTGCACGCGCGGCGCTTGCAAGGGCATCCATGCCCTTGAATCCGTTGCGATGTGTCCGTCATGACAGCCAAAGCAGATGCGACGAAACGGTTATTTATGCCAGACCTTGGTACATAGAATGTAGAGGTTGGTTTTATCTATCGAGATAGTAACTCTTGCCGCGTTTTTCCCCGCTTTTCAAACGACCACGCCCGAATCGTCGGACCGGTTTGGCCCTTGACGGAACAAATCTTTTAATGAAACCATGTTACTGAATGATGCAAATCCCCTTGAATAAGCTTAAGAAAGACCCATTCGGGCCGCGTCCCCGAACCCTGGTCGATCTTCCTCCTAGTGTTCCTCCAATGCCCTGGCTACTTGCCCCTAAGCCCTCAATCATTACACTGTCGGCTCTGCCAACACAGCAACCGAGCCAGCCATGAGCAACAAGAAACGCGACATCCCGGTGTTTGAACACCCGATTATTGAGACCCACTGCCACCTTGACTATCTCGAAGGTGAAGCGTTGGAACAAACCCTGGCCGATGCCGCAGCGGTGAATGTTGAGAAAATCGTGACCATCGCGGTGTCACCTGGGAATCTGGCAAAGGTCCGTGAGTTGACCAAAGTCCCCCACATCTGGGGCACTCAGGGCGTGCACCCGCACGAGGCAGAAGAATTCACAGACGCGACGGCAACGGAAATTCTTGAACACGGAAAAGACGAGAAGATTGTGGCCGTAGGCGAAATCGGGCTCGACTATTATTACGATCACGCCGACCGTGACGTGCAGAAAAAGGTCTTTGAGCGACAGCTTGAACTTGCTGTTGAGTTGGATAAGCCGATTGTCGTGCATACGCGCGAGGCCGATGACGATACTCGCGCCATTCTCAGCAACTTTTCGGCTCACCTGAAGAAAAAGGGTGTTATTCACAGTTTTACGTCGGGTTTGGCGTTGGCGGAATACTGTTTGAACGAAGGTTTTATGCTTGGCTTTAACGGCATAATAACCTTTAACCGCGCCGATAATGTGCGCGAGGTGCTCAGTGCAACACCGATGTCACAATTGGTCGTAGAAACCGATGCGCCCTATCTCACCCCGGTGCCGTTCCGAGGGCGTCCAAATGCGCCAAAGTACCTGCCCTTTATTATTGAAAAAATCGCCGATGTAAAAGGCGCCAGCATCGATGACGTTCTACAGCAAAGTTACCAGAATGCACAGCGGTTATTCTGGTCGTAAGCCTTAGCCCGGAAATTTTGCTATATCGTTTAAAACAACTCTGTATCCAAGTGTCCTGAGTCAGAAGTTCGCATGAATTCAGCGTGGCACTCAGAGTCCGGGCTAGCGCGTGTTATCGAGCGACTCTAGCAATGCGTCTTTTTCCTGCCACAGCTGCGTAATCCACGCCTGAAACGCGGCTTTGTCGTCGGCGTTATTGGTGTAATCCATGGTCAAAAACGCATCTGGAATGTGCCGTTTTTGCAGCCGGATGGTGACTTTGCCGATCCGTCCGCAGGCCACATCCCAGGTGCTCGGTGCGCCGCCTTCATAATGCAGAGTGGCATCAATGACTGTACTGAACTTCTCTCCCAGCGCCTGCAAGGCGAAGGCAACGCCCCCGGCTTTTGGTTTAAGCAGGTGTCGGTACGGCGACTGTTGCTGCTGGTGCTTCGCCTTTGTAAACCGTGTGCCTTCCAAGAAGTTCACCACGCTGGTGGGTTGTTCGGAGAATTTTTCGCAGGCCCTTTTGGTGGTTTCCAGGTCTTTACCGGCTTTTTCAGGGTGTTTTTCCAAATAGCTCTTCGAATATCGAGACATGAATGGGTAATCCAGCGCCCACCATGCGGCACCCGCCACCGGCACCCAGATCAGCTGACTTTTAATGAAGAACTTCAGAACCGGGAGTTTCCGATAGGTCACAAAAAACAGCACAAAAATGTCGAGCCAGCTTTGGTGGTTGGCGATGATCAGGTTCCACTGCTGCATATCGAGTGTCAGGTCATGCGCCATGTCGAGCTGCACTCGGTGAATGCGGCGTAACCACCAGAGAATGCCCCCGACCCAGATCAGCGCGACTTCCACAATCAGTGGATTTGCATAGGTCCGCGCCAAGGTCGTCGGCAGTAAAAACCGTAGCAGAATGGCGAGAAACAGGAAGATGCCCAGAAACAGGGTGTATACGATCAGCGTCAATACGGAGATAACGCCCTTGAAAGTAGAAAATAATTTGCGCACGTTGCTATGTTTTTTTTGACTAAAAAGTCTATTTTTCCGTCGTTGCCGATGTTTTGCAAGTCTGCGGCTTGGTTAGAAACACCATATCCCGGCCTTCAAATGCGACCTCAGATGCGCCCATGACTTCGGCCAGCCAGCGAAAGGTGTTCTCATGATAAAAGCAGACGTGGGTAGGGTCGTTTTTGTACTGCCAGTTCTGGAAGCGTTCTTTATTGATTACACGCTGCGTCATAACACCCAGAACGCCGCTTGGACTCAGTTGTGACCATAATTGCTCAAGTTGCGGTCGAGGTTGATGCAGGTGTTCAATGACTTCAGTCATGACGATGGCATCGTACGTTTGGTTTAACGCCTGTGTGTCGGGGTAATAAAACAGATCGTACAGAAAAACCTGATAACCCAGCGCTTTCAGTTGTTCGGCTAAGGCCGGTGCCGGTCCACATCCAAAATCCAATACGCGTGCTTGATTTGGTAACCGGTTGCGCAATGGCTCAACCATCCGAGCCAGAAAGGCATTGTATCCCGCGTCGTTAACATCGTTTTCGTGCAGGTCGTATTCCGCTTTCTCTTCCGATTGCGTTGGCCAGCTTTGCGGGTCGGCAAACACCAACGCACATTTTGAACATTGCAAATAGGTTCGCCGAGCATCGGTAAAGAATTGTTCACAGGCGGACTGACAAAGGACGCACGACGCAGGCATAAACACTCGTAGAAATGGGCATAATCAGGCGCAGCAGCTTAACCGATGGTTCGTGTACAGGCAAAATTCTGACCATTCAGCCATTAAAGTCGCGTTCTAAGGTGACTGATTTATTTAGGCGCGCTCTACCACCGCTCTAGAACATTACGGTATAGTGCGGTGCTTTCGGTATGGAAATTCTCTGTCTTTATGGATATCCGACAATTAGATCTGACAAATGAGCGTTTGGTGCTGGAAGCCTTGGCCATTCACTGCACCTGCCCTTTGGAGTGGGGTGGCGACCTGGCACTCGACAGCAACGGTGTTGCAGAGAATTTAGCCAAGCTCGACGCTCATTATCCGAAAACCATATTTTACCTGCAAGATCATAATCGCATTGTGGGCATTTATTGGCTGGAAGTACCGGTGCGTCGTCGTGGGTTTATCCGTTCGTTGTGGGTAGATCCCGCTTATCGTCGTGCCGGTATAGCGACCCGGATGAAACAGCTCGGCGATGCCTGGTTTGCGGAGCATGATGTACGTTCGGTTGAGACGATCATCGATGTTAAGAACGCTCTGATGATGGAAAAATACCGCGAACTGGGTTTTGTTCAGAAAGGCGATAGCTTTGTTAAAGTGTTTGAGGCGGATCGTGTGGCGGTTTAACGAGACGCTTTAAGCGGGTTGTTTGTCGATGTATTCCTGAGCCTGACGCACCGCATCCTGGCTCAGTTTGAAGTTCTCTGTCCGAAACGTTGGCTGCACACGATTCGGAACAAACGCAAACCAAGTCGCATCCTTATCCTGATATAAATCGACCTGGATACCTTTGTAAGACTTCCTGATGTGGTGTTTGTATTTGTGCATTAGAAGTCACCCCACTTCATCTGCAACAGGCTCAAAATAGCCACGGGGGCCGTTTCCGTGCGCAGTATTCTTGGGCCGAGTTGCCAGCTTAAAAAATCATTCTGGTGCGCAAAACGAACTTCATCGTCTGTTAACCCGCCTTCGGGACCGACCAGGAAGCTGACCGACTGAGGCGTTTGCTCTGGCCAGGCGGGTTCGGTTGCGGCGGTATGGAAGACCAACTGCACGTCGCTGTCTTGCGTTGTCGTCCAATCCTGCAGCGACTTTGTCGGGTATAAAATCGGCAATGTATCGCGGTAGCATTGCTCACAGGCCGCAACGATAACACCCTGCCAATGCGCCATTTTTTTCTCCGCCCGCTCGGCATTCAGGCGCAGATCGCAACGCTCACTGGTCAGGGGGGTGATTGAAGTCACTCCCATTTCGGTGGCTTTTTGGATGGCAAAATCGAAACGGTCGCCTTTGCTCATCACAATGCCCATATGCGTATGCAACGGTGATTCTGGTGTGCCGATCAATGCCTGGCGAAGCTTCACCTGAGCCTGTTTTTTGCCCACATTGCACAACTCCGCAGCGAAGCGCTGACCGTGGCCGTTGAAAATTTCAAGCGGTGCACCATCGCCTAAGCGCAGGACCTTAACCAAGTGTTGGAAGACCGATGCAGGCAGGTCCAAAATCTGGTTTTCGGCGGTAGCGGATTCAAGGTAAGCACGGATGGTTCGCATAACAGATTCTCAGACTCGACAAGCAGGAGGATTAAAGCTCAATACCGCAGGCGGCTAGCCGTTCGGCCTGTAAGCCAAACTCAGCGACCCAGTCTCGGAGCATACAGTCGCGATACTCTTGGGCGTACTGAATTGCGTTTTCCTGAGTTTCAGCAAAGCTGGCAGGCCAGGCTTGCAGCAGTTTGGGTCCGCAGCGTTCGGCGGACGCTTCGACACTGGCAGCGCACAGTTCGCTGGGCATTTGCAGGCAGGCAATGCCCGGGTCCTGCTCACACAAAAGCGTTGGCGCCTGCTGATTCAGATACTGAATAAAAATAACCGACGGTACCATGGCCGTCGCGTCATCTTTTGTCGTTTCTGCCACAGATTGCGTTTTTTCTATGGCGGTGTCGTCTGCGCAGGCCGTCACCATGGTCAGTAGCGCAGCGAGTCCCACTGCCGCGTGCTTCATAATGTCAGCCCGATGGTTTCATCCAGGCCGAAGCGGCAATTCATGTTCTGTACGGCAGCACCAGACGCGCCTTTGCCCAGATTATCCAGGCGAGCCGTGAGGAACACCCGATCCTGAGATGAAAACACGAACAGCTCGATTCGGTTGGTCCCGTTACAGGCGGTCGCTTCGAGAAAACCCTGGTCCAATTGGCTGTCGTCGTTTAACGCAAAGAGTTTGACGAAAGGCTCATCAGCATAGGTGAGCGCCAATGTTTGATGAATGCTCTCGGCAGTGCCCTTAATCGCATGTTCATGCAACGCTATGGAGACCAACATGCCCTGTTCAACGTTGGCTACGGTGGGTACAAACACAGGCGCGTGTGTTAATCCGCTGATCTGTTGCATTTCGGGTAAGTGCTTATGATTCAGATCCAGATTTTTCAAACGTGCGGACGCTTTGGCTGCTTCGCTACCGTCTTTGCTGCGGTAGTCCGCGATCATGGCGTTACCTCCACCACTGAACCCGGTAATGGCCTGGACCGTCATTGCATAATCTTTTGGAATGAGATCGGCTTGTACCAAAGGTGCAATCAGCGTAGTCATGCCACTGGGGTAACAACCCGGGTTGGCGATCCGATTGGATTGTTTGATCTTGGCGCGTAAGCCGGGCAATTCCGGTACCCCATACACCCAGTTGGGATCGACACGAAAGGCAGATGAGGCATCAATGATCACCGTATCCGGGTTGTCGACCAAAGCAACCGCCTGACGCGAGGCATCATCGGGTAAACACAAAAACACGACATCCGCTTTGTTCAGAAATTCACGGCGCAGGTCGGGGTCTTTCTTTTGAGCTTCGGGAATGCTGATGACCTCAACATTCGGGTGTGCGGCGAGGCGTTCCTGAATCTGTAGGCCGGTGGTGCCGTATTGGCCATCGATATAAGCGGTAATTGTTTCCATGTCTGCAAGTCATCATTCGCTGGGCAAGAGCCGCGATTATAGGCTATTCCATGCCATAACGAAAAAGCCGAGTTGCGCAACCCGGCTTTTTATTTTTTGCAGTACTGCTGTGTGAGTCTGTTAAGCCTTAAGTCTTTCAAGGATCGCCAAGGTTGGTGCGGATTGGTTCATGCTGTAAAAGTGCAGCTTAGGTGCTCCAGCGGCAATCAATTCCTGGCACAGATCGACCACGAAGTTCAGGCCAATACGCTGGATTCGGCTGACGTCATCGCCACAGGTCTGCAGCGCTTGTCGCATCCAGCGGGGAATGTCCGCGCCACAGGCATCGGAAAAGCGCGCCAGATTACTGTAGTTGGTAATCGGCATGATGCCGGGAACTATGTCAATATCGCAATCACGACGGCGAACTTCATCAACAAAATGTTTATAGGCATTCACGTTATAGAAGTATTGGGTAATCGCGCTGTCGGCGCCAGCCTTTGCCTTAGCCACAAAATTGTCGATGTCTTTATCCAGATTCGGCGCTTGCGGGTGCATTTCCGGGTAGGCCGCCACTTCAATATGAAACGCCTTGCCGAACTCAGCTTTGACAAATGCGACCAAGTCCGACGCATAATTAAAGTCGCCACCTGTACCCATCATTCCGCTTGGCAAATCACCACGCAAGGCCACAATGCGTTTAATACCGGCGTTCTGGTACTTAATCAGTAAGTCGCGAATGGCATCCGCTTTGGAACCAATGCACGACAGATGAGGCGCAGCCGGAACGCCACGCTGATTGAGTTCAATCACCGTGTTGATGGTACGCTCCTGAGTGGAACCACCAGCACCGTAGGTGACGCTGAAGAATTCCGGGTTGGCAACTTTTAATTCGTCATGCGCTTTCAGTAATTTTTCATAACCGACATCGGTTTTTGGGGGGAAAAATTCAAACGAAACAGGTACTGGAGTATTCATTGCTATTTTCTTAGTTGAGTTAGGCTGGAAGGGTTCTTGAGGAAATAAGCAAGATGTGATGCTTAACACCCTAAGGCGCTAAGCATCACATTCGTCTAACGCTTAGTACTTATACTCTTCCGGTTTAAATGGACCTTCCACTGGTACATTGATGTACTTCGCCTGTTCCGCCGTCAGTTTAGTAAGCACGCCACCGAAACCTTTGACCATTTCTGCAGCGACTTCTTCGTCGAGTTTCTTCGGCAACACCTTCACGTACAGGTTAGCGGCTTTCTCGTCTTCTGGCAGGTCGGCAAACTTGGCTTCATACAAGTACATTTGCGCCAGAACCTGGTTGGCAAACGAGCCATCCATAATGCGGCTTGGGTGACCGGTCGCGTTACCCAGGTTAACCAGTCGACCTTCGCTCAACAGAATAATGAAGTCAGACGTGTCATCGCTGCGGTAAATCTGGTGCACCTGGGGTTTTACTTCTTCCCACTTCCAGTTTTCACGCATGAACTTGGTGTCGATCTCGTTATCAAAGTGGCCGATGTTGCACACCACGGCGCCTTTCTTAACGGCGGCTAACATGTGCTTGTCGCAGACGTTGGTGTTGCCGGTGGTGGTGACAATCAAGTCGGTATTGGCCAGCAGACCTGTGTTTATTGATGCCGCTGTACCATCGTTTTGACCGTTGATAAACGGAGACACGATTTCGAAGCCGTCCATACACGCTTGCATCGCGCAGATTGGATCGATCTCTGTGACTTTCACAATCATGCCTTCCTGACGCAAAGAGGCTGCCGAGCCTTTACCCACGTCACCGTAACCGATGACCAGCGCTTTTTTACCGGCCAGTAAGTGGTCTGTACCGCGCTTGATGGCGTCGTTCAACGAGTGACGGCAACCATACTTGTTGTCGTTCTTTGATTTGGTTACGGCATCGTTCACGTTGATGGCAGGCACTTTCAGTATGCCTTCCTGCAGCATCTCCAATAAACGGTGCACGCCGGTGGTGGTTTCTTCAGAAATACCGTGAATCTGACTTAACAACTGTGGGTATTTACTGTGAACCATTTCAGTCAAGTCGCCGCCATCGTCCAGGATCATGTTGGCATCCCAAACCTCAGTGCTTTCTTTTTCGGCCAGAATGGTCTGCTCAATACACCACAGAAATTCTTCTTCGGTTTCGCCTTTCCAGGCAAACACCGGAATACCCGCAGCCGCAATAGCCGCTGCCGCGTGATCCTGTGTCGAGAAGATATTGCACGATGACCAGCGCACGTCTGCACCGAGATCAACCAGTGTCTCGATTAACACCGCTGTTTGAATGGTCATGTGAATACAACCCATGATCTTCGCGCCTGCCAGAGGCTGTTCCGCTTTGTATTTTGTGCGCAGGGCCATTAGGGCTGGCATTTCGCTTTCGGCGATGGCGATTTCTTTGCGGCCCCAATCGGCCAGAGAAATGTCTGCGACTTTGTAATCGGTGAAGTTTGACATAGTGAGCTTCCTAAATGAGGTTTGGTTTCGACCCGTTCGCAAACGGGTCGGTATCGTTATTTAGTTAAAGACCGGCGCCCGCTTTTAAGGCGTCGACTTTGTCCGTGTTTTCCCAGCTGAACCCTTCACGACCGAAGTGGCCATAGGCAGCTGTTGGCCGGTAAATTGGCTTGCGCAGGTCGAGCATTTCGATGATGCCGCGCGGACGCAGGTCAAAATGTTCGCGAACGAGTTCGGCAATTTTCTGTTCGGACACTTTGTGGGTACCGAAGGTATTGATCGAAATGGACGTCGGTTCAGCAACACCAATGGCGTAAGACACCTGAATTTCACAACGATCGGCTAACCCGGCAGCGACAATGTTTTTCGCAACATAACGACCGGCGTAAGCAGCGGAGCGGTCAACTTTGGATGGATCTTTGCCAGAGAAGGCACCACCACCATGGCGAGCCATACCACCGTAGGTATCAACGATAATTTTCCGTCCGGTTAGACCACAGTCGCCCACCGGTCCACCAATAACAAAGATACCGGTCGGGTTGATGTGGAATTTGGTATCGGCGTGCAGCCAATCACTCGGCAGAACTTCTTTAACGATGTTTTCCAGAACAGCTTCGCGTAAGTCGTCCAATTTAATGTCGGGGTTGTGTTGAGTGGACAAGACAACCGCGTCAACGGCAACGGGTTTGCCGTTTTCATACCGCAGCGTTACCTGAGATTTCGCGTCTGGGCGTAACCAGGGCAAAGTGCCGTTTTTACGCAACTTGGCTTGTTGTTCAACCAAACGGTGCGCGTAAAAAATCGGTGCTGGCATAAAGGTGTCTGTTTCGTTGGTTGCGTAACCAAACATCAGACCCTGGTCTCCGGCACCAAGGTCTTTGTCTTCGGCTTCATCAACACCGATGGCGATGTCTGACGATTGTTTGCCAATGGCATTTAACACAGCACAGGAAGCACCATCGAAACCCACGTCAGAAGAGTTGTAGCCTATGTCGTTAATGACATCACGGACGATGTCTTCCAGGTCAACATAGGTCGAAGTGCGAACTTCACCGGCGATGACCGCCATTCCGGTTTTTACCAGTGTTTCCACTGCAACGCGGGCGTGGGGATCTTCACTGATAATGGCATCCAGAACTGCGTCCGAAATCTGATCGGCCATTTTGTCCGGGTGCCCTTCTGAAACGCTTTCGGATGTAAATAAAGAATATTCGCTCATCTGCTGTGTCCTGTGGTTAAGCTTGTATAATGTTAGGCGTTTCGATACACCTGGGTCTGCACTTGAAACCCATTCCGTAACGCTAAAAATCGTGTTTGGTCATGGTCGAAGCCGTGCCGTTTCGCCCACTGATGCAGCTCTTCAGGTTCAAATCCCAGCCATTGGTCGCCACACTGTTCGCGCGCCCATTCCTGATCGTGATGACAGAGATCAGTGATGATCAACAAGCCATTCGGGTTCAGCAATTTGGCGCATTGCGCGATTTCGCTCTCCGGCATCGGGACATGGTGAAGCACCATGTTGTAAATGATGACATCAAATTGTGCCCCTTGGGTCAGCAGCGATTCTGTACTGCCTTCCAATAAGGTGACGTTGGCAGCATCCTTCACCTGTTCTCCCGCTTGTTCCAACATAACTGGCGAGATATCAATACCAACAACCTGATCAAAACGCTGTGACAGGGCTTTCAGGAATTCCCCCTTACCGGGCCCGACTTCCAGAACTCTTTGCTGTCGCGGGCGATCCAGACTATCAAGCAATTGCAGCGCTTCTGGACCGTAGTGTTCAAACAGAACGATCCGCTCTTGATGCAGTTCAAATTCTTCAGTGTGTTCAACAAAAAACTGGCGGGCGGCGTTTAGACGTTCTTCACGAATCTGTTGTTGCTGAATACGCACGCTTTTCGGCAATGGATTGCTGTCCAGCTCGCGAAAGATGCGCTGTTGCACACCCAGGGCATCCCCAAGCGAGCGGCGATAATAGATGCTGTTGCCTTCTCGTCGACTGTCTACCCAGCCTGCTTTCGCCAACACTTTCAGGTGGTGGCTCATCCCGGATTGTTTCACATCCAGTAAATCGCTCAGCTCCAAAACCCCATAGGCTCCCGTCCCCAGCACCTGAAGAACGGCGAGGCGGGTAGCGTCACTGATGGCTTTAAAAAAGCTCGGAATATGTTCAGTTTTCATAGGGAGGGAAAGATAGCAGTCGATTCGGGAAATGCAAGAACTATATCAAAATATTTTGATATAGATTTGAGAGGGGTCGACTACGTCTAAAGAAGTGGCTGGATTTGCTGACACACCGGGGACCAAAGGCACAAAAAAGGGGGAACCCAGTTCCCCCTACTCACCTACTGAATGGCGCTAGAGTTTAATAATCATCCCAGGCTACCAGGACGGTTTGGCCACCATTTACAGAGTATTCGACGCCATTTGCGACAATTGTCGCTGTGATAAAGGTGTCTTCAGCTCCTTCAATACGCCAGGCACCAGAGCTTGGGTAGGCGTCAGCTGTATTGAAAACAATATTGCTGGTGGTTTTAATCCGGATGGTTTCTCCTCCGGTTTCTGTCGCTGAAACCAGATAGTTAAAGCTCATAGAAACCGAGTCGCCGCTGATACTGGCATTCAATTTCCCGTCCATACTGGCACTGCCTTCTGAGGAGCTTGTTTCGAACTCATCAAAGTCAATGACCAGGGAAACGGTGGATGCGTCATAGCCATCGTATCCAGTCCAGCCAAAGGTTATGGTCATAGAGCCATTGGACGTTTCGCCAAATTCCACACAATTATTGAAAGCTGTTGTAATGCTCATGGAACCATTTGCTGCCAGATCATCACCACTGATAGCGCTATCATCGACTGAAATAGTCATGGTTTGCGAACCGGAGTCGCATGAGAACGTGAAGGATTCCGTTGCACGTGTAGCACTTCGTGTGCCTGTATCTTGCAGTGATCGGAAGCCAATATCGCTGTAATCTTCGGCAAAATCGGTCAACGCCAGCGAATTGGTCACTAATGCCTTTGCGTTTGAATCAGTAATAACAAGTGACGGACCTTTGGCTTCTTCTGGTGAACAGCCCAAGATAGCCAACGTTGCAATCACAGTAGAAATTGTCTTTTTCATTGTTTTTCCTTTCAGCAGTTTGTGCCGACATCATTCTCGATTACGTGAAACTGGTCAAAAAAAAGATAACAAAGTGTGACTTAGTTCAATTTTATGGTTCAGTTTGGGTTCATCTGCTCAGCAAAGGGTGAAGTAAATCGCCATGACTAGAACATTTACCCTACTTATATGTCATTAGTTGAATTGTTTGTGTTGGCTCATTAAAACCAGTCTTTTTTGTTCACATTTAAAGCGCCTTACGGCACTGTAGCGGTTTTCTGTTTCTGTCGTAAAAGGGATGAGGTAATGACGCAGGGAACACCATTTGATGTGGTTGGTGAGCTTAAGTTGCCAGTTAAAGTAACGGCGCCCCGGCTCTTTATTTTTGATTTTTTGTTGCTGTTTGGCAGTTTTGGAATCTATACGCCCTTCTGGCTGGTAGGCCAGATGCGAGAAATTAAAAAAATTGGGGAGGAATCCTTTAAGCCTTGGCTATGGTGGTTTGTGCCGTTTATCGGGCTAACTCAGTTCTGGGCGCTGCCCAGTTTAAATCGTGAGCTCAACCGTCTGGAGCGCAAACTGGACTTACCCAGTTGGCAGCAGCGCTACAGCGTATGGGCCGCCAGCATAATAATCCTGACATTCTTAAACAATTACCTCGGTCGCTTGGAAGAAACACCACTGACCATCTTCCTGGCTTTCTATTTGATTCATATTAGCCTCTGGAGTTTGTTAATACTGCGCATCCGGCGGATCAAAACACATCTTCAATCCAGCCAGGATCCAGCAGTGTTGAACAAATACCGATGGTGGGAATGGCCCATTGTGACCCTTGGAACACTGATAGTCGTCTCCCTATGTCTCTTCATTCTAATTGACACGACGCAAACAAGTGTCATCAAAACCTGGGTACCAAGCTCCACATTTGTCGACGAGGAAACGGGACTGATGTTCCCCGTTGAGTCCGTCGTTTGGACGCAAGTGGAGAACGAAGACGACAGTGATGCACTGTTCAGTTTTGTGGGGCCTGACGCAGAATTTTATGCCCACATTTTCGAGTATAAAGAACGCAGTGTTAATGATCTTGCGAAGAACCGATACGCAGAGGCAGTAGATTTAAATAACGCGTTTGATTGTGTTGAAACTCAGTCCTTTATTGCCGGCACTCTAAATGTTCGAGCTGAACAACGTTGTCTTTTCTCTGGCGTACTTGGGGTGGATGGCGCGTTCTCAACATTTCTGGAAACGAAAGAACAAACCTTTGAGTTACACATTATCGTGTACTCCACGAAGAGTATGAACAGCAAATTGATCTCTAGCGTCAGAAAAGCTGCAGCGGGGTTCCGTTTGAAATGAAACGTTTGATGTATTTTCTTTTACTGTTAACGGGTAGTTTAAGTTATGCAGACAATAGGCTCACAACAGCGCTATCCGAACAAGGTTTTGTGCAAGAAGCAAAATCGATTATCTACGCATTGGAAGGTGAGCTATCAGAGACTTCGAATGTGTTTCGGCGGATGGTCATCGATATCAATGGTGACATCGTTGTTAAAAGGGTTCAGGAAATCTGGTTCTACCCGGATGTGGTCAGTGTCGAGGACTACGGGACTGATGTGATTTACATGGGTCAAAGTGATACTTCAATTGTGGTTAACGTTGCCGCGAGCGTGCAATCCGATGGCACGGTTACCATGATTGACCCCCAAACGATCCAATTTGCTGAACAGGATGCTTACAATACCTTCAACGATACAAAGGTTGCTTACCTCCCTATTCCCGGGTTAACTAAGGGCAGTTTCACGGTTACGGATTATGTGGTTACCGAAAATTTACGGCTGAATCAGGGTGGATACTCCGACGCATTGTGGGCTGAACATTACTTTCCTTTGTTAAGCATAGATTTGCGGGTTCGCTGGCAAAATATCGATCTGGTAACCGACAACTCTCATCCAATGTTAAAATGTGATCAACAAGTTCAGGAAGTACACTGTGTCGGCAGCAACATTCCAGCATTGAGAGCCACCAACAATGCTTTCATGCGGGACAAATTGCGTGGTCTTTCCGTCGCAAGAAAAGCAAGTTGGGATGATGTCATCGATAGCATGTTAACTCTCTATCAACAAGCATTTGAAGATGCCGATAAGGTTGACCGTTTATACGATCAGTTGTCCGCAGGTAAAAACCGTCAGGAAGATATTATTGACGCAATATTTAGATTTGTTTCCGAAGACATCCGGTATGTTTCATTGTCCACTGCCGGTCACACCCATCAGCCTCATAGCAATAATTCCGTTATCGCTAATCGTTATGGCGATTGCAAAGATAAAACCGCACTATTACACGCATTGTTGGTAAAAGCGGGCTTGAACCCAACACCGGTACTGGTTACAACATACCGTGCTGATGCAGGTCGTCTGGTGTTACCGAGTTTGGGATATTTTAATCATATAGTGCTGTGCTTTGATCGTAATGGTCAGTCATTTTGCCTTGATCCAACCGACCGTAATACGCATTGGACTTATACATCCGATTGGATACAAGGGAAGGTTAGCCTAGCGCTGAATCATGGTTCAATACCAAGCGTCATTACCAGTGCGACTTACCGTTGGCAAATGAACGTCGACACCCAAATAACCTTGATGCCAGACGGTGGAAGCCGCGAATCGGAGACTCGAACATACTTTGGCGAGTATGCGTCATTGCTTCGTTATCAACTGGAAAATGCGACCGGTGACAAACAGCTTGAGAGCTTAGAGAAGCAGTTCCGCGATGTGGTTGCCGACGTTGACAATGTTGATGTTAAGATCCTCACGCCGATAGACGGCGACCGGTTGACCTTCAAAGTATCTACCGAGGTAAGTTTCCAACCGTATTTGGATGTAGAGGCACCGCTGAATCTCACTGAATACGAATATTGGTTTGTTGACGAACTGTCATCATTGGCAATTCAGACAGCAACCGAGCCGGTAGAAGTGCAAGGTTTTCTTTTTAATAGTCGTAAAAGCATTGATTTCTCCTCGCATTGGCGGGTAACTAAAACAACGCCCGAGTTATTATTTGAACATCGCTTTGGTCGCATTGTTCGAGAGAGCGATGTGCAAAACGGCATCATGAAGGTCAACACTCGTATAGAAATGCCGCACCAGACCGTTGCGATTGAAGATATCGACGAGTTCAATAGGTTTATTGATAAAGTCAGTGATGTGTTGGATGTACGGCTTTACGGGGCTCTACGTTGAAAACACCTGTTCTCTAAACAGGATAGAAGTAACTGGATTGCCTCTACCTTTGGTTTCAGTTGAATAGTTAGTCCGTATTTTGAAATAGGCACTTGAGGTGACCGTCTCTTTATCGCATCGGTTTTAGCCAGTCAGCTTTCGTTGATTTCAACTCTGTTCCGGCCGCGTTCCTTTGCTCGATACAAAGCAATATCCGCGCGATTCAGGAACGTTTCAATGTCTTCGCTTTTTTGCATTTGTGAGACGCCGAAACTCGCGGTTAGATTTAATTGTTCAGGCCAAGCGGCCGATTCAATAGACTGCCGTAAATTTTCCGCGAGAATAGAGGCGGCGTTGAGCGATGTTTGTGGACAAAACAATACAAACTCTTCGCCACCCCAGCGGACGACGAGGTCATTTGTCCTGGTTCTTGTTTGCAGCAAGGTAGCGAATTGAGTAATCACTTGATCACCTAAACCGTGTCCATAGGTGTCGTTCACTTGTTTGAAGAAGTCGATGTCACAGAAAATGACCGAGCATTCCTCGCTGTTTTGCTGAACGCTCGTTTTGAGTTCCAACAATCGCTTTGCAACACCGTTGCGATTGAGCAGGCCAGTCAGCGCATCCGTTTTGGCCTGTAACTCCATGCGTTGAGAATGTGTGTTGAGTTTGCGGTTTAAATCATTGAGCTCCTGAACCTGTTTTTGTTTTTGATGAAAGGCACTGTTCATTCGAACGACCAAACTAAGCAGACTCAGCACCGCCAGTGTTATCCAAACGGCCAAGATAACGGTCAGTAACTGGGTATACGAAAGCACTTTACCGGTTAAGGTCAGCTCCTTGACCCATAACTCGTATTCACCAGGCGGTGTGTTCGTGCCCACGGACACTTCGATGACAGTAACGTTGGTAAACTCTGGCTGTGAATAGCGGATAGGAACGTTGTATTGACTCACCCACCATTCAGGTACCTGGAAGTAGCTCAAGGGAATGGTTTGGCGATGACCATCTGCGGTAGGGTTAAATTCAATGATGTTGAATTTTTCAGACGTTGGGTCTCCGGGCAGGCTGTATATAGGGTTAGGGTTTTTCATCTGCACCCTGACCTTCGCATCCGGGCTGTTTTTAAAGCCTAATTCCACGGTCACGGAATCGAATTTGGATAAGTCTAAGCCTTTGCCCTGCTGCGTAACATTAATGGCAATTTCACAAAACGAGTAGGTTTGGTTTTCTGGAAATAGCTCACAAACAAGGGTCGTCACAGATTTATCTGTCTCCAGAAATGACAGTGTGCTGCCTCCATTTGAACTGTCATCGACACTATAGACATTGTATTGCGGGGCATCCGGGCCAAGAATCGGCAGCGTCAAGTTCATACCGACGCGTTGCCAGCCAATTAGAATCAGAGTCACCAGAATAAGAAACACCAGTAACCACCGATACCCTCTTAGACTTAAAAAAGTCACAGCCCAAAACCTCTTGCAAATGCACTATATTAAAAAGATCTAAATTATGGGGGAAAGACTCTAATTTGCGCAGGGATTTACCGAACTAAGCCTCCGAACGCTGTTCTTATAGGGTCAATTAATGTGATGTGCATCACATTTTTGACGGTTTTCAGGTTTGGGTTCAGTCGGAAGGGCTTTTTGACGATGAACGCGAGTATGTCGCAAAGGTCGTTGAGTATTGATCTGCGAATGACCCTGCGCGTGCGCAGGGTTTGGGTCACCTCGGCGGGTATATACATTGCTTGAATACGGCGTCCAATGCTAGCCGGTCGATCTGAATAGGCGCCAAACTTACTTCACGGTTCAGCTCTGCTTCTATAAAGCATGTGAGCACTCCATTTTTTGCAATGAGCTGCTTTTCCAAGGCGGCTTTCTTTTGCGCCAAGAGTCCATTCACTTCAGCCAGTACTGATGGTTCTTCCTTTAAAAGCGCCAATAACGCATCGAATTCTATCGGTGGAGCGGTTTTGTGTGTTTCTATCCAGCGCATCGCCAACAATGGTCGCAGAACATAAAAGTACTTCTTCAGAGGCACAACCTCTTCTTGTAAGTAACCACGATAGTTTGTTTTCGCCATGCTTCGGTAATGGTGCCAACCACTCGGGCTTGAGTAACGTGTTTTCAGCATGTCACGCAGCGCGGGCGCGAAGGTTTTGTCGTCTCGATACACCAAGGGAGATTGCAGCCACTCTACCAATGATGGATTCGATTTATAAAACAACTGCAATGCCTTACGCACGTCCCAACCAGTTAAGTCAATATCATCAACGATAGGGTATTCGATGACATCGCGTTGCGGGAAAACGGATAAATACCAGTCTGTATTATGTGCATAAACAAAGCGTACATCGTAGTCGCTGTTCGGTGAGGCGAACCCCCAAGCGCGACTACCAGATTCAACCGCGTAGAGTATTCGTACGTTGTGTTCTGCTTCGACTCGGGCCAAACGTTCTACTATTTCTAATCTGACGGTTTCCTTTATCACGATACTGTTCTCCATTTATTATCAGCGGCTCAAATTCCGTCCCTGGAAAATGAACATCCTTTAGGTCAGAAGCTTAGACATGTTCAGGACCTGATCTAAACCACCGACCACCTGAATTTTTTCAATGCGTTCGGCAATTTTCTCTAAGCTTTCCAATTCTTTTAAACGCAACAGCACCGGGTTGTTTTCCATTAACTTCGCGGTGTTGTGCAGTGATCGTGTCGCGGAGGTTTCTTCGCGACGACGAATGCCGTTGGCCTCGGCGGCTTTTTGCGCTTGAACAACCTGATTCAGAATATCTTTCATGTCGCCAGGCAAAATGATGTCCTTCACGCCAACATCCTTTAACGCCACACCAATGTCTCGCAGTTTTTCACTGGCCTGCTCGAAGATAGTGGCCGAAATCGCCTGCTTGTTTTCGAGCAATTCATCTAAGGTTCGTGTACCAACCGCCTCCCGTAAGGCGAGTTGCAGAACGCGGTAAATATGATCTTCACCTTTTTTGACCATCGTGGTGTACACGGTGGCATCCACAACTTTCACCATGGCATTCAGGTTTAAGCGAATGGACACCCGATCTTTGGTGAGGATTTCCTGACCGCTGATTTCCTCCGTTTTCAAACGAAGGTCGACACTTTCAACATGCAATGCGCGTGTCATTGCCCAATAACCGTATCGGCCAGGCTGCAAGATTTCCTTGAGCGTGCCGTCTTCAAAGCGCAAACCGACGTGTTGCTCTGGAATCACGGCGTGCAGAATCCGTGGCTTGTTATAGGCAGCGTTTTCTAGACCTTGATGAATAATTTCGCGCAACAATGCCGTTTCGACGCGTACGTGCTCGTTAAGGTCGATCAGGGTTACTTCCCATTGGGCCGCCGCTTTCCAATAGTAGCGTTGATCATCTGGCGACAAGATCGTTGCTAGTTTGCCGTTCTTGTAAATCAGCGCGGCTTGCGCGTTGTTGGTTTTCACTTCCAGCAAATGTGCAGCCAGTTCAGGTTTTAGTGCCAACACACTGCCGTTTGTGTGTTTGAATTCGCAATCTTTCAGGTCCATCACTTCCCAATGACATTCCTGCTTTAAGTCCCAAAACGCATGCTTGCCCGGTTCCAATACCCGAACAAACTGCCGGTCTTTATACAATAAGGCGCGTTCGTGATCGGCGACCAGAATTGTTGTTTTAAATTTCATATCGTCATTCCTTTTTTAAAATGTTCGGTAGCCTGCCGTTCCGTTCGGGGACACTCGACTTGAATTGGGTTAGCGCTGCGTGCGACCAACACGCTAGACTGCAACGCGTTGGTTTCACGGAGCCCGAACCCAAAACAGAGGCCGGTGTTCAACCGTCTGGGGGCGGGAAGTGACTCGCAAGCTGGCTTGTTCGTCACCTCCGGCTACCTGTGGTTATTTCTCAAAAGCCGTGAAAGGGCTTGGAGCTAATGCGGGAATCGAACCCACAACAAATCGATTAACTGTCGATTGCTCTACCATTTGAGCTAATTAGCGATCTTGAGTAGGAATTGAACCTACAACCAATCGGTTCTAGCCGACTGCTCTATCCAATTGAGCTATCAAGTTCAATGTGTTCCGGTTACCCGTTGCCATTGGTACACCCTGCTTCAGTGAAGAGGTGCCAGGTTGGTGAAAAACCAACACCGTTAATAGCTGCACACACTGTCGTTATTACAAGTGACGTGCCAATTCATGAGTTGAGCGCAAAAATAAATTTTAAGTTGTTGTTTTTATTGATTTTTTTAGTTCTTAATGCGTTTTTTGCTGAAAAACCTAGCCGTTTCAGAGTGAGCTGATATGATCGTTATCGATTAAAGCTTATCGAGAAAGATCAGATGAAAAACGTCGTTGTGGGATTGGTCGGAACCGTTTTGGACATGCGGGGCAAGGGAGCGAAGCGTTGGGAGCGATGGCGACCGAGCGTGAGTGTGTGTCAGCAGGATGGCTTTCCAGTGGATCGCTTTGAGCTGATTCATGACAGGGACTACACGCGTTTTGCTCACCGCATTAAGCAAGACATTGAAGAGACGTCTCCCGGAACACAGGTTGTCTTGCATTCGATTAACGTGTCGGACCCGTGGGATTTTGAGCAAATGTACGGTGCGTTGCTCGACTTCTGCACACAGTATCGTTTCGATACGGAAACTGAGCAGTATCATCTGCACATCACCACGGGTACGCACGTCGCACAAATATGCTGGTTTCTGCTGTGTGAGGCGAATTACATTCCCGCAACTTTGCTTCAGTCTTCCCCAACACCCGATCAAAGTGCCAAGGGGCGGCTTCATCATATCGATTTGGATTTATCGAAGTACGACAAATTAGCGTCGCGATTCGAGCGGCAGGCGACGGATAATATTCAATTCATCAAGAGTGGGATCGAAACCAAAAACCAAAAATTCAATAGCATGATCGATCAGTTAGAGCGGGTCGCCACCCGCTCTGATGCGCCGATGTTGATTACCGGACCAACCGGTGCTGGCAAGTCGCAGATTGCCAAACGGATTTATGAACTTAAAAAACATCAGGGATTGCTGCGTGGTGAATTTGTCAGTGTGAACTGTGCGACGTTGCGTGGTGACGGCGCGATGTCGGCGTTGTTCGGACACACCAAAGGCGCGTTTACCGGGGCACAAAGCGCGCGGCAAGGGTTACTCAGTAAAGCTCATGATGGCTTGCTGTTTCTCGATGAAATAGGTGAGCTGGGCATAGACGAGCAAGCGATGTTACTGCACGCCATTGAAGAAAAGTGTTTTTATCCCGTCGGTGCTGATAAAACAGTGAACAGTAATTTTCAGTTAATTGCGGGGACCAATCGCGACCTGACGGCGAGCATTCGCGACGGTCTGTTTCGTGATGATCTGTTGGCGCGTATCAACCTGTGGTCATACGAACTTCCGGGCCTAGCACAACGTAAGGAAGACATAGCCCCAAACCTGGATTATGAACTGCAGCAATTAGAGCGGCTGCGCAAACAAAAAATATCCATGAATAAATCAGCGCGCCGCGCTTATTTGGCGTTTGCGGAATCGCCGGTGGCGACGTGGCCTGGAAACTTTCGTGACCTGAATGCGTCGGTGGTGCGCATGGCGACACTGGCTGAAGGTGGGCGCATTACGATCGACATAGTGGAAGAAGAGATTCTTCAGTTGCAATCGCGATGGCAGCGTCAAAGCGACTCCGGTGAACGTCAAATCGACCTAGCGGACTACCTTAATGTAGAGCAGCTGGCGTCGATCGACCGGTTTGACCAACACCAACTGGCTTACGTGATTGGGGTTTGTCAGCAGACGCATTCGTTGAGCGAAGCCGGACGTTTACTGTTTGATCAATCGCGACTGCAGAAGGCGTCCAACAATGATGGGCATCGGTTACGTCAGTATCTCGCGAAGTTCGGATTAAAGTTTGATGATTTTTGATCAGTAACGATCAAATTCGATAAAACGACTATGGCGTATCACAAGTCGAATCTTGGATTTTATAATAAAATCAATGAGTTACGATACTGGCACACCATTTGTAATGTCATCTGGTAAATCACATGCCATTCGAAGGAGAAAACCATGAGCATAGAAGTGATGAACGTACCGGGTGGTGTGCCTGTTAAGTCGTGGACAACCGGTGTTTTATTTGAAGAAAAAGCACGCCAGCAATTAAAGAACATTGCCTCCTTGCCTTTCGTGCATAAGTGGGTGGCAGCGATGCCGGACGTTCATTTAGGCAAAGGGGCTACCATCGGCTCTGTTATTCCGACGCTGGATGCCATTATCCCCGCTGCGGTGGGTGTGGATATTGGTTGCGGAATGATGGCCGCAAAAACCAATCTGACCGCCAGCGATTTGCCAGACAATTTGCACGCGGTACGTACAGCCATTGAACAGGCCGTGCCACATGGGCGGAATTTAACCCGTGGCCGCCGCGATAACGGGGCTTGGGGTCGTGCGCCGGAAATGGTGACGTCGCAATGGCAAACCCACTTGGCGGCGGGTTTTCAATGGCTGTCTGAAAAGCATCCGGTGCTAAAAAACACCAACAATGTGAACCACCTGGGAACCCTCGGTACGGGTAACCACTTTATTGAGTTGTGTTTGGATGAAGCGAACCAGGTTTGGATCATGTTGCACTCAGGTTCGCGCGGTGTCGGCAACCGAATCGGAACGCATTTTATTGAACTGGCTAAAAAAGAAATGCAACGTTGGCATATTCAGCTCCCGGACCAAGACCTCGCTTATTTGCCAGAAGGTGCTGAACATTTTAACGACTATGTTCAAGCCGTTGGCTGGGCGCAAAACTTCGCACGCATTAACCGCGAAATTATGATGGCAAACACCGTGACCGCTGTTTCAAAAACATTAGGCCGACCGGTTGATGCGAGCTTAGAAGCCGTGAATTGTCATCACAACTATGTGCAGAAGGAAAACCATTTTGGTAAAAACGTTTATCTAACACGTAAGGGCGCAGTGAGCGCGCAAAAAGGACAGCTGGGTATTATTCCAGGCAGCATGGGGGCAAAGTCTTTCATCGTGCGCGGTTTGGGTAATGAAGAAGCGTTTTGTTCTTGTTCGCACGGTGCCGGTCGCGTGATGTCGCGTACACAAGCGAAAAAAGAGGTGACCCTTCAGGAACATATCGCTGCGACCGAAGGGGTCGAGTGCCGCAAAGATGAAGCGGTGATTGACGAAACACCGCGCGCTTACAAAGATATCGATGCTGTCATGAACGCGCAAAAAGATCTGGTGGAGATTGTTCATACCTTGAAACAGGTCGTCTGTGTCAAAGGGTAAGCTCGGCTTACCCTGTGAAGTTTTCGCCAGTGGTTTTTTAAAAAAGCTTGCTTTGCGTTCAACTTGGGGGACCACCATGTGAGTCACTTCCCCGCTGGATATGTGGTCTGCGTTTCCGGGAGGCAGGATCTCTATTTTAGAACAAACTGATCTTAACATCGTCAGTACCGTGTTGCAGAAGTCAGGCTTACCTACGAATGAAATTGCGAGTGATATCTGCAGTGGGGACCTCACCCTTATCGCCAATTAGCGGGAGTGTGATCTTTTTGCGCATTTACGTCAGCAGACGAATTACCTTGGACTTCACTTCACCAGTACGTCTGATCAATTAACTAGGCTTGGTCGTGGCACTAAAAAACTGTTTGGCTATCCAAAGGAGAGCGGACTCCAAAACAACATTGAATATAGTTGTGCCGGTAAAATTGCAAGATGAGGCAATATGCTGTTTGTATCAACTGCAACTCAAAGACTAAGTCACTGCATGGCGCGACATGACACATCTTTATACGGTCAACCGGTTGCATTGTATCGGCAGTTATCAAAGTTTGAGCTCGTTCAATGTCATGGCGGAATCGGTACCATAACCCCTGCTGTTAAAGCAGGCGAACTATTCAGCATGGCAATTTAAGCAAAACGGTTGTGCGAGCGTTGCTCAACAAACATTAACTCTCTCATTTAACCCGCGCTTATCGATAGGCTCGAATCTCGTACTATGTCTAGTGTAGCTAACCTATGTATGTTCATTAATTTTTGATCATCAGCTGTCAGGTTTGAGACATGCCCCTTCGATTTGTGCTCACAGATCATGATCCACATTGAAATCCAAGAAAATCTCCATTTCACATTAGATAAGTAAGCGTTCAATCGTCAGGTTACGGATTACAAGCTATCGGCCTCACGTTTTGCTGTTGAATTTGTGCATAATTCACGGTTTTTGCAAATATTCTTGATTTCCCTCTATTTTGTGCTAATGACACTCTCCTGTTTTTATGCGAAAATCGTGCAATCTTGGCGGTCTAAATGCCAATCAGTTCTAAAATCTAAGGGAGTATTGATTAAATGGACTTTAAGCCGGTCTTTCTGTTGCCCGTCGTTTTTGTTGTTGCCTGTTCAGGGGGCGAAACGATCGCCAAAGTTGGCAAAGACTCCATCTCTAAGGCAAAGTTTGAGTCGCATCTGGCATTTAAGCGAATAAATCCAACAAATGTGGACCGTGCTTCAAGCGAACTCGACTCCTATTTGACACAAACTGCTCTGGCGCAAGCCATTGAACATCAAGAACTCACCGACAACGCCCTCCTTGCGGCTGAATTCGCCGACATCAAGAAGCAAATGACGATTAGCAGATATATGGCGGAGTATCTTGATAAGGCGGTAAATGATGTCGCTGTCGAAAACTACTATAACGGTCACCAAGAAGAGTTCACTCAACAAATTGCTCATGTCGCACATATCGTTTTTCGTGTGAGTACATCGATGACCGATGTTGAAAAGCAATCCGCACATCAGAAAGCCCGTGACGTTGTCGCCAGACTTGCAAAAGGCGAAGCGTTTGAAGTATTAGCTCAAAATATGTCCGATGATGTGTATTCTGCAGATAAAGGAGGAGATCTCGGGTGGGTCTCTCCGTCATCAATCGATCCTGCTTTTGCATCTTCAGTATTGTCGCTGAAGGAGGACGAAACCAGTGACATCGTTGAATCCCAATATGGATACCATGTCATCAAATTATTGGAGCCTTTACGGTCTCAAGTCTCACCATTGTCCCAGGTACAGGGTGATATTCGATATAAGCTACGTCAAAAGGCGAAAATTGCTGAAACACAGCGGTTACTTGACTCAGTCTCAATTGTCAAAGTGGATTAACCATGGCCAGAAAGAATTTATCGTTGTGGCTGGTGCTGACATATTTTGTCGCGGTTTTTGTTTCATGCAGCCGTAATGATTCGCCTGCGGAAGCCACGCAAGAAGAGCCTTGGGCTATTGTTAATGGTTCAGCTTTGACCGAGCCTGAACTGCAGTTTGCGCGCAATCGCTTTTTTGGCGATCAGTTTGTCGACGCTCGCGCAGACCAAAAGATTAGAGACAGTCTGATCGCTTCTCGTGCATTGTCACAAAGGGCAGAAAAAGCCCTGAGCGAAGAAATCTTAGCAGAGTTGGACATAGCTGTGAGAGCGTATCGTGAGGAGCGACTGATCGCTGCATACATTGAGGCAAACCGCACTGTCGAGCCAGTAAGTGCTCAGATGGTTGCTGAATACTATCAACAGCACTTGGCGGAATTTGGTGAAGCAACGATAAGGCGGGTTGAGGTACTAGAAGCGGATATAGCGTCTGCAGGTCTGACGCAAGCAGAATTGTCAAAAAAAGTATTTGAATACAGCAAAATCTCCGATTGGTCTGCCCAAGTATTGCCAGACTATATGAAAATCTATGAAATTAATTCAATGGCAACCTTGTCGCCCAAATTAAAGTCCGTTGTTGAAGGAACCGCCATAGGGTCCCGATCACCTCTGGTCATAGAAGAACACCGAATATCGGTTATACATGTCGTGTCCGAAAGTAAAATCCCTGCGCAACCCTTAAGTAATGTGAGTGTTGAAATTCGCAAACGATTAGCTGCGGCACAGTTGAAGAAAGAAATTAAGTCTCTTACCGAAGAAGCTTTAAGCGAAAGTGACGTAATTAAAAAATTCTAATCCAGGGATGAAAAATGAAGGGTATCCGTCCAGCTGCGAAAGTGAGACCTAGGGCCGTGGCTGTTTTAGTTGCTGGCATTATTTTGTCTTCAGCAACTACTGTCGCTTACCGATTGTGCAGTTTTTTCAGGGAGTTAATCAGAGGTATCAAGTGTTTAACTCTAGCAAAACACAAGAGTAGCACACTAAGATTATTAGCTCTGTCTCTGTTAATGGGTTCTGGTTATGCCGCAACCCTAGGAGACCCTGTTTTCCCACAGGTTAATGCGCCTGAGGACATAGCTGCTGAAGCAACAGGTGCATTGACTTATGTAAGCATCGGCACGGGTTTGGCAGTGGATGAGATAGACGGCAATATCCCTGCGACAGCCGATAATTTGGGTCCGTATAGTTTAGGTTCTACAATAATTCAGTGGAGCGCCACAAACAGTGCCGGAAACACGGGTACAGCAGTTCAAATAATTACTATAGTTGACACAACGAAGCCCACCCTAACAACAAACCTTCCAGCTAATCCATATACAAACCAATCGACATTTCAATTTGAAGGCACAATAACGGATAACAGCTCAGCGCTGGCAAATTCGTTAATAATTGTGAATGGTGCCCAATCTGACTTGCCGCTAGTGGAAGGATCCTTTTCGCAGCCGCTAACGTTCATAGAAGGCATAAATGTCATTACGGTTATCGCCACAGACTTCTCTGGAAACGAGTCGCGAACGACATATGCAATGTTTTTGGATACCACGACCCCTCGAATTGCTTGGAAGAGCTCGCTTTCGGCGACTAATTCCCACCTATATACAGCAGATATATCGATTGATCTAAATACTCAAGCCGAACGCCAAATCGTAATCGTCGATAATGACACGGCGGTTTTCGAGGGCAGTTGGTCATTAGTACCGACTCAGGATGGTTCAAATGGCGGAGATTACTCTAAAAGTGAACCCATTCAACTTTCGGGAGAGTATGTGGTTGAATCGGCTGAAGCAACGCTAACGGGCAGCTGGATAGAGTCAACGACTATTCCGGGTTATGTTGGAGCCAATTATTTATACAGCGCAGCAAACCCTTCTCCGCTTGCCAACCAAATTACCTGGCCTATATCGAATATAACAGGGATTAAGAGTCTATCTGTAAACTTCACCAGTGACGCCAGTCGAACACAAAATGCTGTCTATCGTGTACAGCATGTGGCTGGTACTACTGAAGTGGTGGTGAATCAGAAAATGGGTGGAGGAGAATGGTATCGGCTGGGTGAGTTTGAACTTGACGAGAATAGTTCCGTCACTCTGCTTGGTTCCGCTGATGGTTATACAATTGCCGATGCCATCTTAGTTGGCGATGACACGACACCTTATTCAAAGGCATCGTATACCATCGATGCGCCAAAAACGGCACGCTACAGAGTCGAAGCACAATATGTTGCCGCCAGTAACCATAATCAAAAATCGATTTATGAAGTATATTGGTCCGACACAACTGGGTTGAACAAATCTCTTACTTCTGAGGTGGATCAACGCAAAAACGGATCGATATGGCACCCGCTTGGCTATGTAGACTTAATTGTCGGTCAGTCTGTGAATGTTATCGTAAGAAGTGGCGCGACCTATTCAACCATCGCAGATGCAATAAGGATAGTTGAGGTTGATGCATCATTTGCACAGCCAGATGTGCAAGTCTTTGGTGCACTGGATTCAGTCTTGTTGGATTTTAATACCAACTACCAACCTATCATTGCTGGTGAGTTTGATGGAAATGGCGGCTTTGAATTCACTGAATATGGTTTGCGAGGTGTGTCTGGAAATACTCTGGCACTCGACAAATACAGATCGGTTGATGATGATTTATCGATTTCAGTCGAACTATCGAAAATAAAATCCTATGACTTCGTCGGTTTGTTAGTAAGGGGCGATGAACTCGGTAATGGGTACCTTGTTCAAGCTCAAACAACCGACAATTATCTCGATCGGATATATCTAATGCGTCTGGATCAAGGTACTCCAACAAGCCTTGGTTATGTAGAGCGTGAGCTGGAAGAGGGTGAGCGTTTTGGTATTCAGGTTGAAGGTGATTCGTTTCAAGTTACTGTGAACGATGTGCCAGTTGGGCCTGTCTTTGTGGACACGACGTACTCCAGCGGCCAAACAGGCGTCGCTTACCATTGGGAAAATGTGGGTGGAACCAGTTTTACAGACGTTGTTGTAGCAGGCTCAAACCTCGCAAGTATTAGGCTTGATGGCTTTTCAGATTTCATTTCCAATTACGAAACTGTCGTTGTTGGTGAGTTCGATGGTACAGGGTTCGAGTACACGGACAATGGCGTTCGTGGTTTAGTCGGTCAAACGTTAGCGCTGGATAAGAACCGACTATTTGCAGACAACCTGTCAATGTCCGTCGAACTTGTTGAAATAAACGAATGGGATCTTGTGGGGTTGGTACTAAGAGGTGACATCTATGGAAATGGTTATTTAGTACAGGCACAAACGGTCGACAATGAGTTAGATCGAATTTATTTATTTCGTCTAAACAACGGAATAACTACCAGTATTGGTTATTTCGCACATGAATTGCAATCTGGTGACCGATTTGGTGTTCAGGTCGAAGGGAGTGTTTTTCAGATCACCGTCAACGATATTCCTGTCGGATCACCTTTTACCGATACGACCTATTCAACTGGGCGAACCGGTATATCGTACTTACGCGGCAACTTTGGTGGAACGAGCTTCGACAATCTATATATTCGAAATCAAGAGTTAACGGGTGCGCAGTTTTCTGGATACGCTGATTTTGCATTGGATTTTGAAACCATAGCGGTTGGAAATTTCAACGACACTGGGTTTGAACCAACGGATCGAGGTATCCGAGGTCGCTCAGGTCAAACATTCGCATTGGAAAAATTTAGAACATTCGCTGATGACCTTTCTATTTCTGTAGAACTCACAGCAATATATAACGTCGATTATGCGGGACTCATCGTTAGGGCTGATGCTAAAGGCAACGGTTACCTGGTTCAAGCGAAAACAATCGATAACACAGTCGATGAAATACATTTAAAACGATTGGATAACGGGTCGGTTAACAGTATCGGGTATGTAAAGCACGAATTAAAAGTTGGCGATCGTTTTGGCGTCAAAGTACAAGGCGACGCTTTTCAACTCACCGTTAATGAAAACCCAACGGGTCCAATATTTTATGATGATGCCTACCCGACAGGACGAATTGGCATAGCCTATGAAAGAGGTAACATTGGCGGAACGAGTATCGATCGTTTAGCGGTAAGCAATACCCGACTTCGCCACAATAAGCTGAATCTAATTCAGCAACCCAATGAATTCAGTGGTGAGATTTTAGTTAATGGGAACTTATTGCCCCTGACCGACGTAAACTCAACATTCACCGCCGACGTAACGCTGAACGACGGAACTAACAACTTAACTGCACGTTTTACAGACTCCGCCGGTAACTTCGCAGAATCTGACGTTTCCATATCAGTGGACACGGTTGCACCGACCATAACATTAGATCCACTGCCAGAAACGGTCTCTGCCGATCAATTGTTCGTAACAGGGAGCGTTCCGGGTGCAGAGAGAGTCAAAATTAATGGACGGTTGGCAACAATAGACAGTGAGGGCAATTTCTCTGGGCCACTTTTTGTAACTGAAGGCAATAATACTATTTCAGTTATTGCTTGGGATGCAGCGGGTAACATGGCTCAGCAAACGGTAACCTTTACGCTGGATCGTACCCCTCCCGTGTTGGCCTGGATCGGCGAAAAAGCGATATCGGCTAAGCCAGCCTATTACGTCATGTGGAGCGTCAGTGATGAAAATAATATTAGCGATGTTGTGGTAACCCATCAGGGTGAGCCAATAGCAATTCAATCGCTCTCACCACCAATGGCAATAGCGACGTTGGTAGAGGGACTAAACAGGATTACCGTGCGGGCCACGGATGAATACGGTAATCAGTCACAAATTGAAACGACCGTTTTAGCCGATTTCACCTCACCGACGGTATCGATCAAAAAAGAAGATGTTGCCATCGCGCATGACGCAACGGTTGTAATCTCTGATTTAAACGTACAGCTTGCACTGGATGTCGACGGCACCGGGACTGAATTAAACTCTGTTAACGCTACGCTTGATGGTGTCGACGTTAGTGTGCCAGTTGACGGTGGTTTGATGTCATTCACATTGAACTCTGGCGCCGAGACGTTGGAAATCGTGGCCACCGACGCCGTGGGTAACAGTACTTCCATGCGCATTCATTTTAGCCTGGATCAACAGCCGCCAGCCGTTACCTGGCTGAGTGTCATTGAACCAACGAACAATCCTGCTTACCTTGCACGGTGGACAGCAACAGACATCAGTGGCATTTCGCTGCAGCAGTTCACACAAAATGGTCAAGAAAAGGCATTCACCGCCCTTGATGATATGCATGAGGCTTCAGTGAACCTTATCGAAAGTGTTAATACCTTTAACCTGAGTGTGACCGATACCGCAGGCAACGTGCAAACGTTGCAGCAGACGGTTTTACTCGATACCACAAAGCCGGTCATAACCCTTTTGCCCTTGGAGACTTTAACCGCCAGTGCTGTCATTAACGTGAGTGGCTCCGTGCAGGATGCAGTCGATGTTGTCCTGACGGTTTCTGGTCAAAACGTCGCCGTGAACGCGCAGGGCCAATTTGCCAGCGATATCACGTTAGTTGAAGGTGACAACGTGATAACGGTTCAGGCTGTAGATGCTTTGGGGAATCTTGAGCAGCAAACGGTGACGGTGGTGCGGGACCAAACCGGTCCGGTTATCCAAGCCAGTTTACCGTTAACAGTCAGTAACCAAGTAATTACGCTGTCTGGCACGGCAGTGGATGAACGCACCAATGTTGCATCCATCACGATTGAAAACATAACGACCGGTGTGCCTTTTTCGGCCAATGTGACGGCATCGCAATTTACCGGGGAACTGATATTACAACCGGGTATCAACCAAATACGAATCGTCGCAACCGATGAACTCAACAACAGCAGCAGTTTGCAACTGCAAACTGAGCTACAGGCGGACGGTTTTCAGTGGCAGTGGTTGTCGCACAGCAACAACGCCGATGTTGTAGATGCCGCCATTGTTCTGGAAGGTCTGCTGGAAACGGATATTCCGCAAGAAGACTTGTCGGTGTTGATCGGCGGCCAAAGCGCCACCATCAGCGAATGGGCCACAAACACATACAGCGTGAAGTCGACGCTTTTGCCGTTGGTCTTGGGCGACAACATAATCGAACTTTTTGTTAATTCGCCGTCCGCAACGTTGAACAGCAGCATTCGACTGGTACGCAAAGACGATAAGGTAACGGAACCTGCAAACGAGCCCACATTAACGATCCATTCGCCGGCCTCAGACAGCCAGGTGAACAGCGAGTGGGTCATCGTCAGTGGTGAAGTGAAAGCAGATAACCGCCCAACGATCCACATAAATGGCGAGGCCGTCACTGTGGCCACCAGCGTGCCTTACTACCGTTTTAACGAAACCATTGCCGTACCGCAAAACCAAACGGAATTCGACGTTGTCGTGACCGCAACTTTTGCAGACAACACACAACTGACGCAAACCCGAACCTTGCACCTTGACCGCACCGCACCGGTCATCAGCCTGGCGAATAACTTGCTGGCATACCCAGGCGTCACCGCCATCTTAGAAGATCCACTGCGGCTCAGCGGAACAGTCAGTGACCCTAACTTCAGCAGTATTTCCTTAAACGGTAATGTGCTCACGGTATCTCCGGTGGGCCAAGATACGTTTGCGTTTACCGCGTCCGTGCCGCTTGCCAATGGTGTTGAAACGACGTTGCAGTTCACCGCACAAGACAGCGCCGGCAATCTGTCTACGCTCAGCCACGTGGTGCGCGGTGACAGAACCATCGACGTAAACTGGCTACTACCGTTAAACAATAGCCAGTTGCTCACCTATGGCGACGCCTTTCCATTACAAGTCGTGGTGCAAGCGTCTGAAACCACCACCAGTGACCGATACCAGACACGTTGGCAAAATAATACCACCGCCACTACTGGCGACTGGCAGGCGATGACCTTCTCAAACGGCACGGCCGTCACCGAAGTGACATTACCGGGCACCGAAGGCGAATATCAGCTGGAGTTCCGCGTGATCGACGCTAACGATCAACGCTTGGCATCGCTGCCGCCGCGGCTGTTTAGTGTTAAGGCGCCTGCGCAAGTTCCGTTGTCGCTGATTAAAGTGTTACCCGAACAGGGTTCTCTAAACATCGACACCAAAGAGCAAATATCGCTGTTCTTTAACCAAAGCATCGACCCAGCCTTGCTCGACATCCGTGTGCATGAAACCGCCTTTGGCAAAACCTGGATAAACCGGGACGCCAAAGGCACCGAGTTCTTTAACGCCAAAGGGCACCAACTGGTAGATGTGCAACGCGAACACGAATCCGTGCCGTTGGATATCCAATTGGTGGGCAGCAACAAAACCGTGTTGGTTAATTTAGGCCGAGAACCGGCTTACAACGCCACATTGTTTGTCGACGTGACCTATAACGGCGAGAGCTTTGCCCGTTATCAATACCAAACCCGAGTGTTACCAACCCTGATCAACATGGTTATCCGCGACCAATACAGCCGCGATGTTCCCAACTTGCGGGTCGAGTTTGCGGGGTATTCCGGTATCACCAATGGCGATGGCTTGGTGCAGTTTGGCTACAAAGACAAGGGCACACCGTTGGCAGACGGCAACTATACGCTGTGGGTGAACCCTGATATGGAAAACGCCAACTACGGTGAAACCAAGCTTACCGTGCCTGCGGAAGCAGGGCGCTTGAATGACTTTGGCATTATTCCGGTCAGCTTCTTAAACCCAGAAATTGGCGCGACAGTCCTCAGCTCGGGGGCGAACCACAGCTTGAATGGCGACGAATTGCTGCTGGACCTGACCCATGCCCAAGTCACCTTCGCCAATGGTGCCACCCAAGGTAATGCCCATGTGCAATTTAATACCGCTGGCTACAACTACCCAACGCATGCGCTGGCCGAACCGAGTTGGCTGTACAGTGTTCAGCCTTTGGGCATCCGTTTAACCGGCACGGCCACCATTAAACTGAAATTGCCCAAACACCAAAACAGTTGGGAATACCTGCCCGCCAACGGCACGCTCATGTTGGCCGTGGCAGTGAACCCGGATAACGAAATGATAGAACCGATTGGCCTCGCGGAACGCCAAGGCAACTACGCCGTATTCCTGAACCCAGAGAGCGTCACCGTATTGGACCACCTTGGGGTGATATTCCTGCCCGAAGCATTCCAACCGACCTTAGAGGCGTTTCACAACAACGAATTCAGCTTCCCGGTGATGATGGCGAAGCTGGCCGAAATGGCAAGACAGTATGAGCCCGAGCAAATGGAAGTGACTCAATGAAATTAACGACTCTTAACCTGCGACCATCCCGTTTACTGGCGGCCTTGCTGGCAATGGCCTTTGCTGGGCACACTCAGGCCTTTTTATTTGGGGGGTTGGAAGGTCCCAATCCCATGTGGGGCTTTATTAACAATGTGAACCTGTACAAGGGTCACATGTATGCCCGCGGTATTTACACCAACGAAAACGGCAACATGGTGTATGTGGTTTACGATGCGACGGGAAAAGAAATAGAAGAAATAGGTGCCATTGAAGAAAGCGGAGAATACGACAAGTCGTTTCTGTTGTCGGCGCGCGAGTACAATCAATACATTGCTCATTACAACCAGCAAATGCAGAGTTTTACCGATTTCTATGGCAATGATCTGGGCATTGAACCGGAACTGTTAACCGCCGAAGAATATGAGGCGCGTCGCGGCTCGCTGGTGGTCGCCGATGCAAATAATACCCCCTGGAACGGGGATCTGGCTTCCCACACCCTGCGTGACTCTACCCGTTCGGTTTTGGTGTTTCCGGAAGCCCTGCTGTATACCGACTCAACGCAATACCTGTTGGCGCAGTACCCGGTCGATTTAACCGACAACAGCATTGCGTTGCCGCAGGATATCAGTTCACTCATCATTGGCTTCGACGGAAAAATACGCCAGCAACGCGCCGACCGCATCAGCTTACGTTCTATTTTTTACGAAGACACCAGCCGAGAACTTAACGACCCCGAACGCTATGACGGTTCTTACTACACCATGCGTCAGGACTTCACCGAAGAAGATTTGTCCTTGGTGTCACCCATTTCTGGTGTTGCTATTACGACCTTTTTAGGATTGCATGGTGGAGGATTAACCAACGCCAATGGTAGTTTCAACATAGATGTTCGTGGCACTCCTTGCCCGCGTTTCTCATACGACTACCCTATTTATCTGGAAGCGCAATTACCCTACCGGCCGTTCAACCCAGAACAGCCCGGCGCCAGCGTGTACTACCTGAATAAACAGGTCAATTTTTCCTGCAATGGCTATGGGCCTTCATTTTTTAAGCCTGTGCAACGCACCGATTTTGTTGTCGACGTCAACCTGCTTAATGGTGACTTTTTATTCCCCAATGTCGAATTAGCCAGCGAAACCGATGACCCAAAATTGGTGTACGACTTTAAAGAACCAACCGCGAATGCCAATGGCGAAGAAGGGGCCAGATTCGAGTACATTACCTTTGATCAATACGACTTCGACCTGGACGGCGAGTACGACATTTCGGTGTGTGGCAACCTAAACGACGCAGGCGCGTTTATTCCGCTCGACTCCGGCGAACAGTGCACCAAAACCAACATTCAGGGCATTTACCTGTCGGGCTACCCTGAGCGCCCCAATACCTGTACCGATACCGATGCTGACGGCCAGATAAACCCCGAAGACCCACAATGCCAACCACAGTTCACGCGCCTGGTGGACACCCAAAAGATCAACCAAGACATCGGTCTGGTGACCAAAATGGCCCAACAGCATGTGCAAGACACCGACCTGTTTATTGTGCGCAAAGCTAACGGCCAGTTAGTGGCCATGCGCCAGGGCCTGAAAGACGATGAAAAAGCCTACGGCCCGTCCCGCAACGACTTGCAAGCCGCCACCAATGAAGTGAAAGCCAACTACCGTATGCTCATGCGGGGGCCAAAGTCGCACATTTCACGTGCGTTTGAATATTCCCGCCTGCGCGACGACAGCAACGGCTTCAGCCAATGGCAGCAAGACAGCAACATGGCGCCGGAACTGCAGAAACTGGATGAGGCAGACCACTTACGCACCGGCGAATTACTCGAAGTTTGGGCCATTAACCGGGTCACCGGCTACATGGGCAAAGCCGAGCTGGAAATGACCCCCGCACAAATCAGCAACGGCATACTGGATACCATTGTCCCCACCATTGAAATGCGCCCCCCAAACCTCAAAGTTTGGGCCGAACGCGTGTACGACATTGAAGCCGGGCTCACCCAAGGTGAACAACGCCGTTACCTGATTGGCAATGAAGGCATCGGTGAAGCCGACGATACCTATATTCAGATTAACGTGGAATGGTACGACGAAGACGGCACGGCGCTACCCGACGCGCTGACCGACTATGGCTTTACCGGCCGCCTGGCGTACGTCAGTGACGGGAATACCCTCACCGACGCTAGCCAAGCGGGCCAAGCCCGCTTTGCCATTAAACCCGGCACCCACGTAGAACTGGTGCGGCTGTCAGGCAATATCGACAATCAACACTATTACGTGCAAGTTAATGCCGTCCCCGAAAGCCAGTTCGATGACTTTGGCCTCGCCGGGAACAGCAGTGCCACGCAAGACCGATCTGCCGAAGCCACCTTTGAAGAGGTAGAACACAACCTGTATCGCCCGGAGCGGTTTGTTCCGTTTAAAACACCGCAGTATGATGAGAAATTATCAACAGAACTAAAGCAACTCTATTCAATTGCAAAACAGAGTCATTTGGCCAATGGCGGCTCCGCAGAAGATTGGCACCCTCCCCTGCCAAGCGTTGACTGGATGTATCGGCCAGAATATCAATTCAGTGTATTTGACTTAACGGTTAACCATGTAAATCTAACGAATACTAGCGACGGTAATGATCGTGATGTATTGGAGAACGCTTTTCATGTAGTTGACGTTCAAAGTGACAATATCAGTGTTTTATTCGACATCATCGCACCAGAGTTAGAAGCATTGTCTAAACTTGAATCCCCCGAAAGACTCACTCTTTCCCTAGGACCACAAGAGTTTGAAATTGCTTACGGGAATAACGGACAAGTAGAGTTCTCCAATCTCACTGCGATGAGTAGCTTGGGCGCAGAAGACTTTCTGACTTTGAAGCTTTACGCTAACCACGATGCTCAAAACGTATTGTGGGAAATGTCTCTAGAATCCAAATCTGTCATTTATCATTCGTTAGCTCAGGAGCCGATTAACGCAACTCGAGGTTTCAGACAAATACAGAGCAATTTAGAAGATAAAACATTTTACCCTGATCTTGGGCATAAGAAATTGTTTGTATTTGGTACTGACAATCTAGGCACCCCTTATGGGGGCGCTGGCCGCTCAGGTGATGAAGTTAGAGTTGTCAGTGTCCAGAATAGCTATTTCGATACTTTTCCCAAAGCGGGTGACTTTGACAGTCGGACTGAATTTGTTAATGGCTATGCGAAAATTTTGTTGCGAGGCGATTCAATAACCAAAGCCGGATTGATTAATAATAGTCCCGTCCAAGTTCGCCTACAGGTAATACCGAACCGTGATCTCCCAAACTCACCTCCACCTTACTATGTAAATGCTTTTGTCACTGTCAAAAACAATGCAGATGTGAAGTTAGACCAGTTACTTGACGGCAGTTCAGTGTGGGTTAAGCCAACAAACCATACCGTAGGGCTGTTTCCTAAAACGGACATGGAGATGCGATACAGTCACTTATTTGGAAAAACCGTGGGAGCTAGCCCTCATCAACAGGCATTTGACTATGGTCAATACCTTATTAACATGGTGACTATTCCGTTGGTTTCACCTGTGAAAGAAGAGAATTTCAAATACAGCTTAGTGCCAGACGGTTACTTCGGGAATAACACCTCTATGGTTATAGAGAAATTGATTTCTGACGAATCAGATGAGGTGGCCTGGCCAGATGAGACGTTTAGTCCAAGTGACAAGTTGTCAGTAAAAAGGCCAGTGACGCACATGGATAATGAAGATCTACTGACTGCATTGGCTGGCGATAAACCATATCGAACCCTTCGGAAGCTAATGCAGGATTATCAAGCGACGGGTGATGTCACGACCTTGACTGATGAAGTAGAGGCAGAAATCAAATCAATTCTGCCTAAGGGCTCATGGTCAATAGAGGATCAAGCGTTACTGGTCGAGGGTTACCCTTCACTAAATTTAGAAACCTTACGTCACAGTGTTCTCACGCCAGAATTGATGAGAGGTTTGGCGCTTAATGACATTGAAACACGAACCGTTGCAAACGAAGGTGAGTTTACCGATCAAGACTTGGGTATATATGAATTGTATCGTGTATATGACTGGGACCAGGATGGGTTGAGCAACCTAGCTGAGGTTGAAAATTCTACTCAATTTGATACAAGTGGGAACGCAACTGCATTAGCACAGGATGTCTTTAACCCACTGAGTGTCACAAATAGTGGAGTAGGAAATAGAATCTTAACGGCCTACCATCGTGGCGGTTACAGTCTACGATTTCCTTACGCCGCTAACCGAACAAACTTTGAACCAACTGATGGAAGTACGGGTTTAGGTGAGTTGTCTGTAGTGACGTCTGATACTTTAGGTGCCGAAGTCGCAGGCTTGAGAATACCAACCTTTGCGGCAGGTATTTATGATATGGGTGGCAACACGGATCGTAATAAAGACTCCTACACGACATCAAATATCGTAAACACAATTGAGGCTGCAGCACGAATTTGGGACCGAGAGTACCCTGACTCCACTCCATTGCTAGCAGATCCGGGCAGATATGCCCGCAGTACCGCAAATATATATCCGGGTTCGTTGCGAATTGGGCTTAATGATATTTCTGGAAAAGCGGGAGGAATTAATAAAAATACCGCAGAAATTGCTATGTTGAGAGTTGGCCGTGCCATTCCACAGACAGTGCTTGATCATTCCAGCCATAATAACGGGCTGGATGTCGACATGCGATATGTCAGGGCAAACAACATTTACAATGATGAATACGAAGAAGGTGCCACTACAGTTGATAGTGACGAGCATGACATAGCTCGTACTGTTGAATTGCTAAATGCGATTGACGACAGTGGGGTCGGTATTAACTTTGTGATTTTTGGTTACCATACAAGTCAATTCGATAAGAATTATATTGGGAATAACAAAAATGCATCTTGGAATCCTTCTTATGACACAACTGTAGGGGATGACAATCGATCATTGCACGATAATCATTTTCATATTCGGTTTGAAATTTCGGCAGAATCTGTCTTGGCCAGAACGTCGCTCCCCGATAATGTTGTCTTCAGTTACGTACCACCCAGTGATACTATTTCTGCTGAAGAATCGGTTGCACAGTCTACCCATCTGTTGTCTTTCGTAGTTTGGGATGGGCATGGAATGAGGGCATTGCCGTGGCAGCGAATTAAGTTTTCTGTAGAAAATGATGGCGCATTTGGTGGGAATCAGGATGATGAATCCCTCCTTCTGGATGTTGGTACCACTCACTCAACTCAGCCGCAAAAGCTGTGGGTTAATTTTGAAAACACCGCTGCTGGGTTCGGTATCGCTACATTGAAGATAAGATGTAAAGAAGTTGGCGGACCCGAAACTATTGAGTTGAAAGAGCAAGTGACTACAACAACATTTGATGAGGTAACCATTACATGTCAATAAAAATGATTAAAAACACACTTATTTTGACGGTATCCTGTCTGCTCATCGCACAGAATGCATTCGCAGTTAATTTGGGCGCTTTTGATTTTGAGAATGGAAAAGCGACGTTTTTTATGTACTACGCCGGTAAAAACAAACTTAACAGCATCTACAGTGTTGATTTTTCTACCAATGAATTTAATTTAATTGTTGAAGGCTCGCCGGAGGGTGGCCTATCGTTCAGTGGTACAAGGTTTGTAGCCTATTGGATAGATGGGCAACTGAACGTTTGGGACATAATTAATCAAGAATCTGCTTTCAGTTTAAATACGAACGCAGGTAAGAACACACTCTTTTATTGGTCGAGTGGGGGCGATCGATTAGCGGCTTACACTCTTGATAAAAAGCATGCGATTGAGTTAAACCTGATTGATAATGTATATCAAGAGGTTAAATTTGACCAGCCGTTCGATGCAATTCAATGGAGTGCTCAGGCTGAAGATTTTTTATATACCTATGCTGCTATTTCGTCGTTTAAAAAAGTAACGGAAGCAGGAGAAATAGAAACTTATGATCTAGATCTGACTGTAGAAGATAATGAGTTAGAGGTGACATTCCAAGATGAGCCTGGTGATATGGAAGCCGAGGGTGCGGCTTTCATCATTAATAAAAAGGGTCAAGAGGTTGCCCGCTATAGTACCAATCAACTTATTAAGAGCGAAATATTTGCTAGTCAGCAATTCGACAACGTCATTAGAGTATTCTTCAATCAATTCTGGGGGGTGAGCTTTAAGGTTCCAGATTTTGTCATCCACAGAGAATCAATTAGTCTGGCAGCCACATATTATGATTTGGTAAGTGGTCCCGAAAAGCAGGATATAAGTATCTATTTTAATGATTTAGCTCTCGATCCTGCAGGTTATGTTTTACAGTGGAATTATCGAGAAAATAGATTTCAGGTCGAAGATATTCGTGAAGGTAAAGTGATAAAAACTTATGAAAGTTTGTGGCCTCTAAAATGATTACCAATGTTTAAGTGGATAGGTACAACTAAAACAGGATCCTAGGTTGAGCCGCATTTAGTAGTAGTGCAATTTTTCTGCGTATAGTGGACTTAAATGGACAGGCACTTATGGACAAGGGACTTAAATGGACAGGCACTTTAAGGGTTGACGATTTCGCCCAGTGCTGTTTATATAACCAGCAAATTGCATATCCAAGGATTCGTTTATGCCTAAACCAAGGAAAAGTCAGGTCTCGATAGAGGCAACCCCTTACTATCACTGCGTTTCACGCTGTGTTCGCCGCGCGTTTTTATGTGGCGTTGACACTTACAACGGCCAGAATTACGAACATCGTAGAGGTTGGGTGGAGCAACGGATATTAAAGCTTTGTCAGTTGTTTTGCATCGATGTTTGCGCCTACGCCGTTATGTCCAATCACTATCACGTTGTTTTGCACATCAACACAAAACGGCAAGCCAGATTAAGCACTCAGCAAGTGTTAGAGCGCTGGCATACCTTATTTTAAGGCAATCACTTGGTGAGTCGTTTTTTGCAGAATGAGCCGCTTTGTGACGCAGAGCTAAGCGCTATTGAAGACATTGCCGAACAATGGCGCGAACGCTTAGGCAGTTTAAGTTGGCTTATGAAAGTGCTGAATGAAGGCATCGCCAAAGAAGCGAACTTTGAAGATCAATACACTGGGAAATTCTGGGAAGGAAGGTTCAAATCTCAGGCACTGCTGGATGAACAAGCACTGGCCGCCTGTTTAGCCTATGTTGATTTAAACCCTGCTCGCGCCAACATGGCAGCCACACCTGAAACGTCCAACCATACTTCCGCGCAAAAACGCATAAAGGAAGCCCAAAAGACGCCAACTCACACCTCCGAACCTTATCAGCCATGCACGCTCATGCCATTTGTCGGCAACCCCCAAACAAGACATGCCCCAAGGCTTACCTTTTAAGCTCGAAGATTATCTGGAATTACTCGATTGGACCGGACGCGTTCAAAGAGACGACAAGCGTGGTGATATAAATCAAAAGTTGCCACCGATTCTAACTCGTTTGAATATCGAGCCTAAAAACTGGATTTACAGCGCTCAGTATTTTGAATCACCTATTGCAACAGCAACCGACACAAATTATGTGCTAGACGATGCAACCTTGATATATAACCCTGCATTGCCTGATACCGAACAATCCGAAGAAATCATAGAGTTAAGTCCTATTGACGTGCGAGGTATGACTATGCTCATTTTACAGTTGTTTACGTTACTGAAAGTCTGCAAGAAAACGTACCCACCAATTCGGATCTGATTAGTATTAGTGGTCCTGGCACTATCGTTCCTCACCGCACAGATGAAAACGGAATGATCCAGATTAGATTGAAACCAAAAGGAGTAGGGCAGGTCGTTCTAAAGGTGTATAGACCGGATGAATCGATTGATGGATCAGGTGGTGCTGTTAATTCAGTCAACGAGAGCGACTTTATAGGTAAAATTGAAATAGAAGTTTTAGGAGAATCTGATGATGGGCTATAGGCTTTTTGTTCTGAGCTTGTTGTATTGTACAGCAGTGGCTAGTGACTTCGGTCCTATTCAAACAAATTGGACATTGAATGAGAAAACAAATGTTGCTTATGTTTCAGGAAGTAGAATAAATCCATTCGATTATGATTTTAGTGTCCGAGGAATTCAGGTGTTGGATTTTCTGAATAAGGAAATTAGAACATTTACAGGACCATTTGAAAATGCAGCTTATACGGATCTGAATTTAAATATCAGAAACGAATTATTGGCGCTCCGAATAACTGATTTAGACTCTAATGATATGGCAGCACTTTATGCAGTCAACACTGAAACAGAAGAATTTATTGAAATATACAGTTCAAATCGTGAATTCGTTGCAAATTATGTCTGGAGTCCGGATGGGAATAACATAGCTTTTATTATTGCAGAAAGTTTTGATGCAAATGATGATAAAAGTAGGTACGAAGCACCGTATCGAGCAAAAGGGGTGGGTATCTACTCGGTTGACAATAGTGATGTGAGAATATTTGATGTGCCTGCGTATTCTTTGCATTGGGCTGCTCATGACAACAATCTCTATATTGATAGAAAGCCTTTTCGTGAAAATGACATTGCCATCCTCGATATCGAAAGTGGAAAAACGAAACCATCGTTGCTTAAAGACGTTTTTTTATCACCATCAGGGGATTTCTATTTTAATACTATTGCTGGTAATTCTGATACAGTCATTTATAAATCGAATGGAGATTATCTTTTCACACTGAAATCTGAGGAAGGTTATTCTTATGTAAATTCTCGTTGGATAGCAAACGATATTCTGAGCTTTGGCGATTTATCTACTGTATATTCTCTACATGATGTAAGAGCAAATAACTCAGTTGTTCATGATAAAAGCATGATTACTAAAACTGAAGACGGGAATCGAGTGATTAAAGTTCTTGGATATCGCCCTATCTCCTATGGTAAAGAAAATCTAGTGATTGTAACCGAAAGGGGTTTTCTGTTGATAAATAATCGAAATTTTGTAACTAAAATGAAGTTAGAAAATTCTTTGTTTTCGCAGGTTGGGTTTTGCTCCAAAATAACCAAAAAGTTTCCAGACACACGCTGTATAAGCCAGATTCCAAACTCGGCACCCTAACTTAAGACTTAAGTGAAGAATATTTTTTATACTAGCCGTAGGCCTATTTCCAATCTTCATTTTTGCAAATTTTGATTACACAATTGGCCAAACTATCAAAAACTTATCAAGACACCCACTTTAATAGTTCCGTCAGTAGCGGATGCCTTTGAAACAGAACTAACGTTCTGTTTTTTTTGCAGATGTGAAAACGCAGTTAAATTGATCAGGTTTAAAATTTCAGGCACAGTTCAGATCCAGGCTTGCTGAATTCTCGATGCTTGGTTCTGTTAAACCAATTTACTTTTAGCTGTTTTGGTTACGGGCGATCTTCATTTATGCCCATAATGAGTATCGATTTTCCGATTGACGTCAATATGCTTACCGGTAGTTTAGTGTTCAGTGGCGTCGAGCAAGCGCTGCCTACAGAGTATCCAACGTTGGTATATGATTTCAAGGAGCCTGGACTTGATGCAGATGGCGATGAGTTGGCGCGATTCAAGAAGATAACCTCAGATTATTATGACTTCGATCTAGATGGCGAGAATGACACCATAGTTTGTGGCGCCTTGAATGAAGATCATTTGTTTGTGCCCATTGCAAATGGCTTGAACGGTTGTTCAGCGTTCGATTATCAGGGTATCTATTTATCTTCATCAGTAAACAGACCTTATATTTGCCCGGACGACCCGCTATTACCCCTGTGTCAGCCTCAATTTGTCCGGCTAATCGATATTGAAAAAGTTGATAGAGATATAGGGCTTGTTGTCAGGATGTCTCACTTAGACATTCAAGATACCGATATCTTTGTGGTCAGGAAAGCGACCGGACAGCTTGTTTCCATGCGCCAGGGCTTGAAAGATAATGAGCGTGCTTACCCATATTCAGGCAACTCAATTAATACGCAAGTTGTTGGCACGCAAGTGGACTTCAGAATGATCATCCGAGGTGCGGATGCTGAGTTTTCCAGAGCCTTGTCCAACTACTCAAAGAAATCCTTCGATCAATGGCAACAAGAAAGCAACATGGCTCCAGAGTTTTATAGTCAGAAGAATTCGGACCATATTCGATCCGGTGAGGCACTCGAAGTCTGGGCAATAAACCGTGTTACGGGTTACATCGGGTCCCAAGAGGTTGTGGTGGGTAAAGATCAATTGGACGAAGGCTACTTGGATTCCGCCGTTAACCTTATTGAAATGCGGCCTCCAAATCTGAAGATATGGGCAGAACGGAAATACACAATTGAAGACGGGCTCGATGCCGGAAGCGAAGTGCAATATATCATCGGCAATGAAGGTATCGGCGAAGCGAATGATGCTTTTATCAAAATCACTACCGCTTGGTACAGCGAGGATGGCTCGCCAATCCCGGATGTAATAGGAGCATATGGTTATACGGGTCGGTTGGCTTATATCAGCGCTGAGAATGAGCTGGCGGAATCCTCCGCCAGTGGACAAGCGCGCTTTTCCGTTACTCCCGGTACCCATTCTGAAGTCGTGCGTATTCCGAACGGTGCGGAAGGATTGAATAATGAGCACTACTATATTCAGGTAAATGCGTTACCCGCGCAGGAGTTCGACGACTTCGCATTAAAAGCAAATACAGGTGAGCAAGAAAATCGCGACAGCGACATTAATTTTGATGGTGTTGCCGAGAATTTATATCGACCGGAAAGATTCGTACCATTCAAAACACCACAATTTAACGAAGAACTCAGCACCCTTCAGAAGCAAGCCTATCTGTTAGAGTTTAATCGCCGTGAAGGTGAAGGTGTATCGACAGATAACATGTCGGAGCCGCCTCTTGTTTACGATTGGTACTACCGACCCGACTACCAGTTCAGCGTGTACGATTTAGAGTTAAATCAAATCCAGATTGCACAGTTTTCGGAAACCGGTGAGCGCAAGCCGAATTCAGACGAGTTTGACTTGCTGAAAACGGGAGAAAACTTCATTTCACCATCCAGCATTATCGATATCCTGTATCAGCTGAATGAGATTGAGCAAACGCCTTTGCAGCGTTTCGATGGCGAACAAACATTAACATTAGCGCTTGGGCAAACAGAAACCAAGGTCACGTTTACAGAAAATCAACACTTTCTGTTTGAAAACCTGAATTTTTTTAGTCAACTCGGCAGTGAAGATTATTTAACCCTCGCGCTATATAGCAATGAAGACAGTGCCAACCTGTTGTATCAGTACGCGTTTGAATCAGAAGGATTGTTGGTCTACTACAACATACCTGCTGTTTCCAATAATGAAACACGAATGAAGCAAGTCGACTATCGTGGTCCTGACCCAGACAACGGGCACGATCATGTTCATGACGCCCCAGTTATTCGTACACTGGGAGGAATGCGCCTGAAATACGCATATCTACCACCCAAAATTCAAAACGCCGAAGGCCAATTTGTTGAGATGGTACCGGAGCACTTTAACGTAACGTTTCGTGGATCGAATGGCTGGTTATGCAAACACCAAGTCGGCTACTTAAATGAATACGATCAGCACGCTGATTGTTTGCTGACGATTGACGGACAAGAAATAGAAATGATGCCAGAGCGGAAAATACTGCACAGCTTCCAGAACGAAGTACCCGCGAATGTCTGGGCCTTCTGGTGGGAGCCAACCAGCGACACGGGTGTTTCTGGCTCCCCAGCAACGGAAGAGTCATCATCCCGCTGGGAGAATGACTTAGAGATTGAATTCACATTGAATATTGATTACCCCGGTAATGCCGAAGAAACCCAAGAACTTTTTTTTTAACTCGCGAGTTAGGTCCGCCCGCAAACGATGGTGACCCATTAATGCAAGGGGACGATGTGGCCATGTTAGAAAGTCTGCTCTGGCATTTTGGGGTGAGTCCGCAATGGGGCTTTCCAGGTCGCCAAGGTGACCGAATTGACAATATCGCTGCTGTCGCAGGAATGTGTGATTATGCGTTACCCAGAAACGAATTCTCTGGTGGTTGGGAATATCGTTACGGAACAGTTATTAATAATCCTGAAACAGGCGTAAGGGATGTTGACGCAACAAATTGCCACCTAAGAAAAGGGTCAATTGAAGCAATGGTGCGGCGTTTCTCTGCAAGGAATGTCAATGGCAACAGGCATACAGTACGGCAGCAAGACCTCGATAACCCATTGTATGGCCGCACAACGAATGATTTCCTAGGTTGGGTATCTGCAGCTTGGAGTGACTATTCGAGAGCCATTCTCGAATATGAAGATGGTTTGATCGATATCCAATCTAATGCAGATTTAGCTCAGTTCACTCTTTGGGTAACCGAAGCGACTAATATTTGGCAAAACGGGGTTGCGGATCATCTTAACCGCGTACCGGCGGGTGTATATACAAACGCCCGTCACGACGGTATTTTAACCATCGCCGGTTTGACTTCAAATGCAACTACCAATCGTGAAGTATTATTAAGTGAATGGATTCAAGAAGAAGCACGATATCATTGGGGGCGAGGGTCACCAGTGACACCTTATCGCATGTATGAAGGCGGCGCAGATGAGCATGGTAGTATGAGTTTTAGCCAATTGCTTTATAGAGCGCGTTACAGTAATTACGCATGTACAGCGCATGGAGAAATCGGTTTGAATTTATATTCACCATTAGATCAGACTAAGAGTTTTGTCATTCACACGGCATCGAATGCGACAACCGCAGATGGGTTGGCGAGTTGTGAAGGTGGTTTTCACAAATCTTTTATATCTGGGCGATACCAGCAAACCTTCGCGAACGATAACGCTCAATTTAGGGCTGCCGCTGCAAATGTAGATGACTTGGTCGGTTATCGTCACGCTGATGGCAACATTATTCCAGTTCCGGAACAGGAAGATGAGTACGATTTACTCAGCAAGGCTATTGCGGGTTATAACGGAGCCGATGGTTGGTTAAGTGCTCACAGTTTTGCAAAGCTCATTAAGTATGGCCGATTTAAAGCTAATAGCGATCGCAATAGTAATGACACAGGTGTTTGCCATTCCTGTCGTTACGCCATACAAGCGAAAGAAGAACTCTTTGGGGGTAACTTAAGAACCTTCATTTGGCAAGGCGGCCCAAACGGTGGCAACGAAGATGTTAATGGTGACGGAGTGATTGCGAATGTCGGTGAATTGGGTGAAGTCGGATTTATCCAAGAAATAAATTTGCCAGGTGTGCCTTGGTGTTTTGCGTATGGCGAGGAAGAGTGGACTACGTATACTGTAAATGGCGATGGCAGTATCACTTACGGGCCAACATTTACTGTAGCCAAAGAGCAATCTGAACGCTTTCAAAATAATAGAGAAAGAGAAGGCGATGAAGATTATAGGAGTCCTTGCAATGAATAAAATTCTAACATTTGTTTTGTTGTCCTCTGTAAGTATGAATGGTTTTGGTTTCGAACTTTTAAACGGATCGGAACATAGAGATACAATAGGTTTTTCTGAAGCTGACAAATTGCAGATCTGGGATTACGAAGATTGGGTATCACCTACGATCAAAGATAAGTTTTCGTCAATAGTTGCTTTTCATGAATCGGCAGATATAGCATTTGTGTTGTCAAGAAGTTTACATATTGGCGAAATTGATGTGCAGGAGAAATTATATTTAGGCAACTGGCCGCTAAATTACAGCCCTTACCAATACACCCCCAAACTCGCGAATGAACAACACCGTGCTATCGATACGTTTCTAATAAAAACATTCGACCTCGAATCCGGTGGCATAGGGCCGGGTTGCATGGGCAACACGCCTTTGCGATATGGCGATATTGAAAATGATGGTGAATCAGAAATTGTTCTAACACTAGGTCGAATTTTTGTTGTTTTTTCCCCTAAATATGAACGGGTAGTATTCTCAGACTATGTTCGCCTGGTCGATGAATTAGATCCCGCTTCCTACCAAAGATTATACGGCGACCAAGCTTTCCCAGAAGCGCAATTCGTATCGGATTTGGCAGCAATTAATGGCTATCCAAGGATGCCCGCAATTCGCTATTACACCAAAGTATTCACTGGAGATTTCGATGAAGATGGCTACCCAGATATTATTTCTTGGCACAAAGGCTATCTTTCACGCAGGTCGGACGATGCCACTTCAGGCTATGAATTGAAAGAGGAAGCTTGGACGCATTATGAGCGTGATTTAGTAGCGCAAGAAAGTTCCAAAAATGGGATTACAGGGCACTACATTCCTCAAGAAACTGCCGAGTCCGACATCCAAGACTGGCTCGCGGAGAACAACCTCACCTGGAGCAAAGGCAACCCGGCAAAGTCCGAATGCCCCGGTGAAGAAGGCCAGCTGATACCCGAAATGCACGACCCCCTGTTAAACGACCCGGATGTTTTAAAATAACGTTTTTTAAACACCACTAAGCTCGCGTTGGCGGGCTTTTTTATTAGCTTACTGAGTGTATTGGTTTTTCGATTCACTCAGCCTACTTCACGGCTAAATTTCAAACGTAAAATGCGATTGCTGCTTTACAGAATGAGCGCTGGTCCTTCGTTCGTCTTAACACCGCCAACGATTTTTCTGTTTTTTGTAAGTTTTAACTGACTTATCACAAAAAATTTGACTTTTCTTCGACTCTCTTCTATCGACGCTTTAATGACCCACTGATATAATGCCTCGGTTTTATAGAACGGAATAGGTGCACGGATTGCATGGCGAAAGGTTTCGCCAAACTTTGCTTCGTGCGCGAAAACCCATTTAACTTGCGACGAAGTACTCAAATGGAATTTAAAAAAGCGGCTGTGTCCGTTGCCTTTTTAGGCGCTTCTCTCCTCTCTTCCGCTGCGTTTTCGATTGGTCAAATCGATATCCGTGCAAACCAAGTCATCACCGATACCCTTCAAGATGTGCGCTATCGCGTCTCTGTTGAGGATTGCCCGCAAATAGCGGACATTAAGGTAAATTCTCAGTCGCTTGAGTTATCCGGCGCAATTCGTTCGTTAGACACCGGGCGCCGTTGTGAATTCGACGTGTTGTTATCCGCAGAGCAGCGGTTTTCTCCTTCGGTATCGGTGACGGATATTCAGGGTTCAGTGGTTAATCACAGTGAAACCTTCGTCGCAGACACGAATAGACCCACTTTAGAATTTGATTCAGTCGCCATCTCTGGTACGTCGCAAGACCAGTGGTTAGAGCTGCACCTATTCGCGTCGGACGATGTCGATATCAGCCTTGTCAAAGCTGAATTGCTTGGTCTGCGAGCATCGGATCTGTCCAATGCCGGTGGCGTTGTTGATGTTGCGGCACGCAGCGCCTTTGTCGATTCGAACGGCTATGTGACTGTGACGCCAATGGCCGATACACAAACGCATTTTGTTGTCCGTGTCCCGGTGAAGGATGCGCTGTCTGCGACCGAAATTCAGCGCGATGGTATCGTTCTGATGGACGTTCAGGCGATTGATGCCTCTGGCAATGTAGCGAGCTTTAACCGAATTGCATTCACGGGCAGTGATGTTCAGGAGAACGTTCTGGGTGTTCGGGTTGAACCCAGTGAAATCGTTCTGACCAATGCATTAGAGCGTCGTCGAATCACCACGATTGTGGATTTTGAGTTTCGCGGTGAAGTTCGTCTGAACAGCCAAACCTCCGGCCTGACTTACCGTTCGGAAAACAGTAGTGCGCTTTTGGTGACTAATGAAGGTGTTATCTACCCTCGACAGGAGACGAGTGCACCGGTAAATGTTGTCGTCACTTACTCAGGCTTCCCTCCTGTGAACGTCCCCGTAACTGTCGACTATTCCAAAGTACTGACGTCATTGTCTCCGCTTGAATCGAACCAGCATCTGGAATCGCTTAACGAGTATTACGACCTGACGGCTTGGCAGGTGACTTTTGATGATGGTTCGACAGTGGTGTTGGGTGAAGATCAGTCGATCGAATACACACTACCAGATTGGGCAAAAGACATTGTCGAGATTAACGACGGGAAAATTCTTGCCAAGCAAGCCTTAAGTACAACCAATAACCTGGTTGTTCAGGCAGAATTGACCAGTCAGGGGCTGACAGGCTCCTTTACATTGACCGCTGATGACGCCGTCCCAACGGCAATCATGAAGCTGCCACCCACGGTTAATGTTGGTGAAAACCTGTCCATTGTCGTCGACGCACAAGACGATGTTGGCATTGCTGACGTCGTCTTTTTTGTAAATGGCCAATCGGTCGGCCGGGTTTCTCAGTCGCCCTATCAATTAGACTTGCCGATTGCGGAAAGCTTGGCGGGTCAACAGTTGAATATATACGCAAAGGTCACTGACAGTGCGGCGCACAGTGTCACGACAGCACCCGCAGCAGTTCTGGCTCAGTACCGTTCGGCACCGCCACAAGCCAGTTACGAATGGAAACTCCCGATGCCTGCCCAAGTTGTTGTGGGTGGCACTGAGTTAGTCGCGTTGGTCGAGAAGAATCTCGGGTCTGTTAAATCACCAGCAACCAGCGATGTTGAACGCGTAGAGTATTTCCTGGATGGTGACAGAAAGGCCACTGTGCGTTTTCCAGCCTATGAAATTCGTACGATTAACAGTGGTGAATATCTTTTCGAACTGTGGCGTGCGGACATACCTGTTGCAGAAACCAGTCTGAATGAAACCTCGCTCGCTATTAACACCCAAGTTTTTGGGCGTAATGGATCAGTGGCCGATGCCGGTGGCCGCTTGGTTAAAGTCGTGGCCAATGGTGAACCGAAAGTTTCGCTGCGCGAACCAGTGACCGGGCAAAGTCTGGTTGTCGGTCAAACGCTGGTGGTGTTGGCTGATATTGTGGACGACACGTTGGATAACGGCGTTACGGTGCGGTTGGTTGTTGATGGCTCCGTAGTCAGCAGTAAAAATGTCAGTGTGGATCGTACCGACAAACAGCTCGCGACGCGTGATGTCATGTCGACAACCGCTCGGTTTGAATTCCCAATCACCCCTGAGTATTTGGGTAAAAGCCTTCGGCTCAGCGTGCGCGCAACCGATTACCATGGAAGAACCGCGAACACTGAAGATGTTCGGGTTTCGGTCATGGGGGATCAGCTTCCTACCGTGGCGCTAACCGCCCCTATTGAAGGTGAAGCGCTCATTTCTGGTCTGACGGCTGAATTGCGTGCCAGCGCGGTTGACGACTTAGGTGTGTCGTCCGTCGAGTTTTATGTCAATGACAATCTCGTCGGTACTGACAAAGTGTCCCCTTATTCGTTTGTTTACGAAACGCCTGCCAACCTGACTCAAGCGCAAACGGTTACCATGAAAGCTGTCGCGGTTGATACCGCAGGCCAACGGGCCGAGAGTCAGACCGTCAGTGTTTCTATCGGGCCAGACTATGAACCGCCCGTGATTAATTGGGCGTCTCCGTATATTTCCGGCACTCATGCCGATGGCGAACGCGCAGACGTTGTTGAGAAACGAGATTTCGTTCTGAAGGTAGCCGGTTTCGACAATGTCGCAACGACACGGATAGAGGCCACGGGTCTGGCCAAGGTTAACGGCCGTCTGGTACTTACGGGCAACAGCGCTGATGTTTTGGGTGCAGACCAGATAACCGTGCAGGAAATCCCTGGTGCTTTGAATGCCTATTCCGCCTTATTGCGAGTGTCCGCGCCCGCTTTCACACTGCCGGACAATCAAACCATTGAGGACTGGACTCAGAAAACGGAAGAAGGCTTACCTTACCTGAGCTACCCGGTGACTTTGACGGCTTTTGACAACGTCGGGAACGCGTCCACCGTGAAAGTATACGTGGCTGTTGTTGCAAACCAGATCCCAGTTGTCACGCTAGTGGATACCGACAAGGCCAGTTACTTTGTTAACGATACGGTAAATTTGAATGTGGTCGCGAAAGACGACATTGCCGTCGCCGATGTTACGGTTACCTGGTATGACGGTAATGACAGTCTGTTAACGCAACAGACGTTTGCAAGCAAGTCAGACTTTGTACCGCGACCTCTTATTGCAGAAAGTGTCTCGCTGGACCTTGCGGCACTGAACCTGGATAACCTTGCAACCCAACTCCGGGTAGAGATATCGGCGGTAGATAATTTTGCTGTAACCTCGTTGTTAGCAAATCATAACATCTCAATTTTGCCAGACACGAAACCACCTTCGGTCGGTGTTTTGGCGCCTCTTTCCGGTAGTGAATTAATTACGCAAGCTCAAACCGATATCCAAGTTCGCATGATCGATGAAACGGGCTTGGCGCAGGTCACAGTTCTGGATGCCGATGGCACCTTACTCGGTCAACGAACCTTTAATGGCGAAAAATCGACAGATGTGAACTTCTCTGCTCGTACGTTGAGCGAACAGAATGGTCAGTGGTCTTTCACGGTAAGAACAACGGATATCTGGGCACAAACTAACGAAACCATCGTTACAGGAACCTACATTGCAGATCAGTTCCCGACCGGCGCTATTAGAACTCCAGTATCTGGTGCCCGCTACTATGAAGGGGAAGACTTTACGATAAACGCTTTGGTGAACGATGACTTTGGCGTTCGATCGGTCGATTTGGTGGTCAGTGATGATAGTGGTGAGCTGTTACGTGAATCTGCGGCAGTACACGCCCTGAACAATGCCCAAGACAATGGCGACTATCTGGCATTTTCGCTCGTCACGCCAACAAAAACGGCAGGCTTACAAATTCAACTTGCTATTACCGATACCGCGAACCAAACGACTTGGTTGCCAGTTGATATTGAAATAGTGGACGACCAAGAGCCACCGGTCCTCGCCATGCAGAAACCGGAGTCTGCGTTTTCTCTGTTACCTGGCCAGAGCTTTACCTTTGTCGGTCAAGCGAGTGATGACAAGCGCATTGATACGTTGCGTGCGTATATTGTTGACGCAAATGAGGTGGAATATTCACTACCTTTTGGGTTACTCGTTAAAAATGACCGCATTGAAACCATTGAAGTCCCCAACAAAGGAACGCTGGGTGGAATTGCCGTCAGCAGTCGGTTTTTCAGTGATATAAATGGCTCCGTTAAATTGCCTAAGTCGTTTATCAACACACACGCAGGTCAGACGGTTTCGTTGTATTTTGAAGTTGCAGACAAGGGCATAAACACGACTCAGTCTGCTGCGATTCCGTTGACAGTTCTGGCGGATGAGCAAGCGCCTGAAATTACCTTCAAGAATCTGAAACGATTCGAAATTGAGCAAACACCACTTACAGCATCCTTGCTAATCTCAGACAATTTTGCGGTTGACTCCTACAACGTAAGGATAGAGTACCAAGGCAACAGTATTGATGTTGGAGGCGAAACCAATGTGAACGAGGCATCGGTAAACGTCTTTGGGCGTATACCTATGCCAACACTTGATTTTATTGGCGACATCACTGAAGAGCAACGATTTGTCTTTGTTATTGACGCGAGCGATATAGCAGGCAATACCCACCAGGAAGTTGTGCAGGTCACGGTAAAACCGGACCTGCCAGCGCAGATTCAGTTAATAGACTCCCTGCCTAACGATGTTGTTCAGGGCTCGATCCTGAAAACTCATTTACGTTTAAGTGACGATTATAGCGGCTCACCAGTTGGTTTAGAGGGGCTGGTGTTTGCCACCAGTCAGGCGTCGTTATCAGGTTGGACAGCGACGGTCGCGGACGATGACGATAGGTTGCCGTATGTTTCTTTTGCTCAGGCGAGCGAAAATATTGTCATTAAAACCAGTTTAGGCAAACCTCTGCTCTCAGCCACAGATGGCAACGTCCGCCTGTATGGCAGCCGCAGCAGCATGCCGACGGCGCTAAAAATAGAACAGACTGACGGCGCACCCGCTGCGTTTCAGTACGAAGTAACGCGTCGGTTTGTGGGCGATTGTGGTTACGAAACACAGACGGAGCTCGTTAATGTTAGTGACGGTGTACTGGACCTGGCTGGAAACCATGACAATGCGGTGACCGAAGTGTCAGTGCGCTTCATATCGGGTCTACCTAGTTGGTTACCTGGCTTACGTTATCAGGTAAACAACATGTTGCGGTTGCAGCCTTATAAGAAAGATGCCAACGCATTTTCTCTCACAGGGCGCAGTCAGTTGTTGTGGCAAATGTCATTGAATGGTGAGCAGCATTTTGTCACGCAACCGGTAAACGAAATTGCGATGACGTTAACACGTGATTTCGCGCTTGCCTGGTATGTACCTAAGTCACAACATCAACAACTGAATGTGTATGGCGCCGCGTTTGACCGCTTTACTTGGCAACAAAATGCTGAATTGGCGACGCCGTTAGCGTCTTTTGTCGTACAGGAAGACAACGAATCTCCTTCCATGACGATAAACTCACCAGAAAATGGCGTACCTTTGGTTGCGGGTCAGCGGCTGAAGCTCGATGTCGCTCTGGCCGATAATTCTGGTGTTATTGACGCATTGCGGGTCACCACGCCTGAAGGGCTTCTCCACCAAAATGGTGCGTTGTTTGAACCAGGTCAAATGACGTATACCGTCGACGTACCGCTCAACTGGACACAACCAACGTTCAGTTTTGATGTAACGGTAGCGGATACAACCGGGTCACTGACGACGAACAACTGGCAATTCCCGATGGAACCCAATCAGGCGCCCGAAATCCAGGCGAAAGCCTTTCGTTCCTATTTGGTGAATAACAGTTGGCAGAAAAATTACACGGATCCATCCCGGGTTAATTATGCTGAGTTCTGGGTACGCTATGGCGAAAATTTCGAACACGAGATAGCCGTTTTCGACGACGAGTCATTGAAGAGTGCGCGGTTGTTCAAAAAGAACATAGAGGGTGCATACGTTGGCGCCACTTTGTTTGAGCGTGAATGGGCACGCGATTGTGGCTCGACCATCACACTGAAAGACAAACTCACTGCAAATATCAAATTTGATGAGCCTGATGTCACTGAATACGAGTGGGTTGTCGAAGATTTTTATGGCCACGTGAGTAAACGTAGCTTTTTGGTTCATCCGCTGACGAACATGGCTCCACAGATTGAAATTATGTCACCGGCGGACAATCAACTCATTGTTGCCGGTTCACATTATGTACGCGCGATGGTCGCCGTCACCGATGACCGTCTCTTGTCGTCTGCGGATTTAAACTTCCGTATAGACGGGCAACGAGCGGTTGTTTCCCAGATGCGTCAGGTTCCAATTAACGAACTAGATCAACAACAAGCAACGGAAGTCAGTTTGGCGTTCGACCAACTTTATGACCGGATAGAACAGATCTACGGTCCTGAAATGGCGGATGACTGGGGGCGATCAAACAGCCTGTACGCGCGTGTATATAGTTTTGTTGCGCGTTTCGATGGTGGGTTGACTAACGACAAGCAGAACCTGGTGGTGGAATCGAGCATTGAAGATTCTGACAATGTTCGAACCGTCGATACGGTCAGCATCAGCTTAATGCCCGATGATACTAATCCGGAAGTGTATCTGTTAACACCGCAGGCATCTTACGGTCCTGTTGAGGGATCGGATTTCACATTGTCTTTCCAGGGATTTGACAACACCTCGGTTAAGAACATCCGTTTGTCGGTCGCCGTTGCCGCTCAAACCATTGGTCAATCAGTCTACACTTTGTCCGATTACAGTTTGCTGCAAGCTAAAACCAACATCGACCCTAAAGACTTTGATCTGCTAACCACAAGCCAGGTCGAAACACCGGTGTTTTACCAGAAAGTCAATACACCAACTTTTGCCGCTGTTGCCGCTGCCCTGGACCTGCAGGAGAACAACATAGAACTGGCGGCCTTGTTTATTAAGCTCGAAGCTGAAGATGCTTGGGGTAACAAAATAGAAACGGAGTCATTTTTCAATATTCGCAGAGATGAACCTCCCGTTATCGATATTGTCGAGCCGCTGATCAACAGTCAGGTTGTTGAACAAACCCCAATGTATGTCAATGTTATCGGCTTTGATGACGTCGGAATCGTTGAATTAGAACTTACAGCGACTTACGGCAATGGTGACCCGGCTTATACCCGTATGTTGCGTCAACCGCCTTGGCAGTTTGAAGTTCCGGTACCCGCATTTAATGAAACAGACCTGGCGCAGAATACTGTGACCATTTCAGCGACAGCATTGGATACCTACGGTGACCGTACAGGAGATTCATTGCACCGCACGACGGAACCTCCAAGAACCATTGCTATTGTCAAAGATGAGCCCCCCATCGTTGCCTTTGGTCTGCCAGTTTCTGGCGATGTGGTGACGGAGGGAGAGTATGTACTGGTTCAATTAACCGCCGTCGACGACGTTGCGGTAAGCAGTGTGTCAGTCCTTGTTGAGGGGCTGATCTCTGGTCCTAAAACCCTGACCGATATGGTCGCGCCTTACGAAATGCTGTTACCGATACCGTATGGCCAGGCAGGAAAGCAAATAACCTTAACCGCTCATGTAACCGAGACCCGCTACACTGGCACGGCAAGGACCGTGGCTGCAGTCAATACCGTATTACTGGATGTTCTGGCCGATACCGTCGCGCCAGAAGTGATCATTGAACAGCCATACACCCAGGGTACTACTGTTGTTGAAAAGGGATTTTTACCGTATCGCCTGAATATTTCCGATAACGTTTCGGTTAACAGTGTCCGCGCGACATTGTTCGCAGATAGAAATGGCGATGGCAGCTTTGACGATAACGAAGCGGTTGCGTCACAAGTGTTATTGTCTCCGCCCTATGCGGGCAAAATACCTGTGAAAACGATCGCTGAATATTGGAATGAGCAAACCCAAGCCCCAGAGCAGGTCGCATTGGAATTCCGAGTGGTCGCCATTGACGGAGTGGGGAATGCCACGGCGATGAGCCGACCGGCTAAATTAGTTCGCAACGCGAGGCCGGAAGTCACTGCTATTCAAATACTGAACGCTCGTGGCAATAGTATGGGCGGTATTACCGAAATAACAGAAGGCCGTAAGATACGCGTCACGGTTGCTGCCAATGACCCTGAAGTGGGTGTTGACTCTGTTCAGCTGTTTAAAGCAGTTGGACTTGAATCGGAATACGTCTCGGTTGGTGTGGACGGTGCTGCGCCGTTTGCCTTTGACTTTACCGTGCCCGCAGGGAAAGTCGGTGAGGTTGTATCGTTCTCTGCGACAGCGACCGATATGGATGGTTATGAATCGAATAATTCCCTGATGCGATCGCTCACCATTGTCGAAGACGTGGCTCCATTGGTCAGTATCGTGAAACCAGCGACCGATGAATCGGTCGTCATTGATGGTCAGGACATCGAAATATATGCCGAGGTTTTTGACGACTTAGGTCCAGATGGCGTTGACCGAGTGGTCTTTTATGTCAATAACCAACCGCTTTATACGGCTTGGTCGAGTTATAGCGACGTTGCTGGTGGCTATCTGCAGGATCATATCTATCGCGCAATTATTCCGGCACCTCAAGGGGTAGATGGTTTTTATGTGCAAGCGGTTGCTTATGATGTTTTAGGTCATCAAGCGAAATCTGAAACGGTGTTGATTGGTCGAGTACGAGATACCGTCGTACCTCAATTAGAACCCATCTACCCGCTGCCTTTTGAAATTTTAACCGCAGGTGAACCGATCGATATTTATTACGGTATCCGGGATATCGGTGTTATCGACAGCGTCACTCAAACGTGGATTCGCGAATCACTTGGGGCTAACGGTCAATGGCTGGAAAAGGATCGGGTTGAAGTTGAGTTAGCGCGTTTTGAAGCTGCGGAAGACTCGGATCTACCACAGTCCGATGTTGAAAATCACTTTTACGTTTATTCTGGATCCATTTCATCCGGACTCGTGTTACGTCGTACCAATGACGGGCGCGAACGGGTTCGAGTAGTGACCACGGTTGCAACGCAAGAACATACAGTTACAGACGTCACGTTACATGAAGTAGGTCTGCCATTTTCGGAAGCGCGTTACGTTGCCCCGGCAAATACTTTGCAAGGCTGGAACTCTGCTAAAGAAGTTTATTTCAGCGCAGTTGACCAGTACCTGGCGGCCGACCGCAAGGGTGCCATGTTCGGCATTTGGAATACGCAAGATCCCCTATTGCTCGAAGAACTGTATTTCGGGGAATCTTTATTGAAGGCCCAATATACCGGTCTCAGTATTTTAGATTCGGTCGATGAGCAACAATCTGCAGGTAACGGTGATTTCTTCTCCTATTCCGATTTGCTCAGTGGCGCCCAGGAAATTTTCGCAGGCACCATAGGTGAGTTTAAAGCGGATGCCAATGTCATTGTAGCGGGGAAATCTGCCGTACGTGAGAATCCAGATTTGAGTTTAGAACCTTCGAAGCCGCTATTTGTCAGTGCTTTCGAAACAAGTATTAAGAGCAATTGGACAAATGGCTCTGCTCAGGAAGGTTCGGGCAATTTGTATTATGATAATAAAGATTCTGAATTATTAATATTTGGTCATCGTAATGGAGACGCTGATTTTGGCTTAGCCACGGCGCTGATTGGACGAGTTGATTTACCTTACGAAACTGTACTTGGTTTAGATCGAAAAGATAACTTGGTGTTCGTCGCGAACGGTCACGGTGGGGTTCAGGTTATCGATATACAGAACTTTAACAGCCCTTATCACGTTGGGTATATAAAGCCAGCGGGTTATGCCCGCGATGTCATCGTCGATGGACAATTCGCTTATATTGCCGCCAGTTACCAGGGCGTCGTAGTCGCCGATATTTCAGATCCTGCCATGCCGATTGTTGCCACTCTGGATACTCTCGGGATTGCCAACCGGCTTTTCCTTCAGGGTGATACATTATATGTCAGTGATCTGTCCGGCGAAGGTCGTGTATCGCAATTAAATGCCGTTGACGTAAGTAACCCGTATCAACCACGCTTGAGTCAAGTCATAGAGCTGAGACCCGCGCGCCCCGATTTGGTTAGTGATGGTGTTTATGATGTTGAGGTAACTGGCAACAAAGCCTTTGTTTCCGTTATGTATTCGGATCAGGCTGACAAGCCGGCGCAATCTGTTATCGAGGTTGTTGACCTTGCTCGACTGAATGACATACGCATTGATGCAACCAAACCCGTAATGGTGGAGCGTCACTCTTCTATTGATAATCTTGGTGCTCGTGGCTTTTCATTAGCCCGCGGTCAATTGCAGGTAGCTGCTGGTAAAGGTGGTATAAAAGCCATTGAGTTTACGGAGTTAAATGTACTGGCCATTACACCTGCTGATGGCGCTGATCAAATCAGTGTGACACCGGAGCCGATTGTTATCGAACTGTCTGACCCTGTGCATGTATCCCAAACAGCCGACCAATATATCAGTGTGTTCGAAGGCAGTCGGTTGTTTGGTCTCGAGGTGACCGAGTTATTCGATATAAATTTCCGCGTGACAACAGAAAGCATTGTGCAGCGTCATATTATCGAATTGACGCTAAAAGAAGGTTCGCGACTCAATCAAAATCAGAAATATGTCATATCCGTTTTAGCAGGTTTGCAGCCGCAAGCGGGTGATGTTCTCAGCGCAGATGTTGACAGTTATTTTGTCACCGCGGACAGCCAGTTAGCAGCTCCGAATATTCTTTCAATCTGTGCCAAACAGAGATATGAGGCTGACGGTTTCTGTTCTGCCAGTGGCGGTGTCGAGGGCGGTACTGAATTGGTGATTACCGGAACCGATTTTTCAGACAGCCCAACATTAGTGTTGGGTGGCCAAACTTTGGTCATTGAACAAATCAGCACCTTAGACGATGGTAATCAACAGATCGTCGCGCAAACCACACCAAATTACCCTGGTCCAGCCAGTGTGCGTGTCTACAACGTCGATAACGTGTATGACGAAGTGATTGGCGGGTTTACTTATGTGAATCAATTGCGGCTGGACTTTATAGAGCCGGCGGTTGTCTCTGCAGCTCAACTGGGGCAAAACGATCGTCTGTCTGTCATCGGTCTTGGTTTTCAGCCGGACATGAAATTACGGGCTTGGAAGCACGGTCAACCGGAGACAACACAGGAGTTTACGGTTGATGGCGATCGCCTGACATTGTACAGCGCGGAGAAACTGTTTTGGGTCGCCCCCACATTTGATGGTGCTAATGGCTATCGTGGTTTTGTGGATGTTGAAATCGTTGATGGTCTAGGTCGTACTTATTTGAAGCCTAAAGCTCTGTTTTACGGGCGCTTGGATGTGAACCGCGTACTCGAAACCGAAGTCGCTAATGTTGATGTTTTAGAGGTTCTGAATCCAGTACGTTTACCACCGGGCGGCATTGTTGACCTCGCATCGGATGCAGACTTGAATCTGATTTATGTTTTAGGCCGCCCTGAAAATGGATGGTCAGAGAAACCAACTCATATTGTGAGTCCGGCTAGGGTGACGGACTACTTAAATGTGAAAGAAACTTATTATCCCGGTTGGATCAGCGTCGTGCACTATGACCGTGATGATATTATTAACGCCGCCCCGATGCATCGCTTGGGCTACTACGATTTACCCAAAGACACGCGCCCGAGTGCGATGACCCTCGGCCAAGAAGCCTTGTATGTGTTCAGCCGAGGCTATCAGTTTAATTATATTGACCCGATTCATGATAATCGAACCTGGCTGCATGTCTTTGACCGTATAGATTCGCTGGAGCCATTACCCGAAGGTGAAAGCCTTGATCGAAGTATTCTGTTTGAAGTACCGCTGCCGACTGACAAGGAAATTTCATCTGCTGTAACCAGTGGCGACGTACTCGTAGCAGCTGAAGTGAATGGTGGATTGCTTGTTTACAGCCTGGCAGATCCAACCAAACCGGTATTGGTAAACCGAGTACTTCAGAAAACGATCAATGGTGAGCAGGTTACGTTAAAAATATCATCCCTGGATGTTCGAGGTGATTACTTATACGCCACTTCTGGTTCTGTCGTATTGGTGTTCGATTTGGCGCGTCCAGGGCTTCCTCTATTGGCAACAAAAAATGTTGCCGGTAGAGCCACCGGTGTTGCGTCTCCTCAAGCCAGTGACCTCGTTATAAATAGTCGACTGGACGATACCATGAGCAGTCATGAATGGCTGCCTGCTGAATACATTGTCGAAAACGGACAATACAACAGCAATGGTTTTGAAGTACCGGGAAATACAGACAATTTAGATGCGACGTCTTCCGTTGCAGTGCGATTTGACATTGGCAACGGCATTTCGAAAGGCACATCATCTGGGTATTTGTCGCTCATTGATTTCAGTTCACCAGAACAGCCTGTTTTATTGGACGCGCTAACCGTTGGAGAGGCGGTCCAATTTTATAACCCGAATGGTCGAGCGCATAACGCTCCGTTATTACTCACGGACGACGGCCTTATTGTTATGGCGGATATTTTCAAAGCCAAGCCTACACAAATGCGTCTCACGATCACGGATACACTGGTGTCGGATGTTATCGCGACTCAACCGCTTCGCAATGCACAAAAAGTTTCTACGGATAGTGAAATCTCCGTTACTTTCTCGACGCCGGTCTCCGTTTTAGACTCTGCACTAGACAGTTTTATTAAAGTCGTTGAAGTGGACGGCAGTGAAGCCGGTATTGTTCTGAATAGTACGGCTTCGTATGCAGGCGACGACAAACGAGAAATCAACATCAGCGTCAACGATGGTCTCTCGGCGAACAGCGAATACCGGGTTGAATTGACCAGCACATCCGGTAGCCGTCGAACACAAGGATTACAGGACTATCAATGGGAATTTTCCACGGGCAACGGGATAATTGCGCCTGTCGAAATTGTCGCTGTTGAGCCCGCCGCCGTCCTGGTTACTGGTGGTACAGTCAATGTACGGGTTCGCAATACAACAACGCCTGCCTTCTATGTTGCTGAAATGCCGGTCTCGTCTGTATTTGTCGGCAATGAAGGCGATATTGCGACGTATGCATTGTCGTTGCAGGGGACTGTTCCTGGTTTGGCAAAACTGACAGTCGAAGACTCGACCAGCGGTCGGGCTGAACGGTTAGGTGCCATTCAATTTGTCGAACCACTGGTATTGCAAACAGTAACTCCAGAGCAAGGTTCACTGAATGGTGGGAACACCGTTTCCATAAAAGGTGAAGGCTTCCATGCCGACGAACAAATGCAAATTCTTTTCGGTACTCGTCCAGCAACGTCATATCGTGTACTCGATGAGACAACGATTGAGGCAATCGCACCGGCTGGGCTGATCGGCTTAGTCGACATTTCTGTTGCTTTCTCGGATGGCCAACAAGGAAAATTGACACAGGCTTACCGCTATATTCAGCCTCAGCAAGGTGTCATTCAGACTAAGACGAAAATTCACGATATTGAATTGGATTCGACGAATACTTATCTGTTTGCCGCTGCCGATAGCGCGGGTGTGATCGTCATGAATGTCGACGCCAGTACCTATACGTCTCGTCAAGATCGTATATTTAACCCTGATGATTTGTTGAAAATTATTGACGAAGATGATGACAAAGTTGATGACCGAATACTCGTTCGAGCCCTTTTACCCGATGGCTATCGGGCCATTGACGTCGAGCCCTATTTTGAAAATGGTTTGGATCGTGTGTTTGTCACCGGTATTAGTGGCCGCGGTGAGGCTAAGTTGTTCATTTTGGCCTTTGATTCAACGGACATTTCTTCCTACAGCTGGGTACGAGAACAAACACTAGCTTCAGCCTATGCGCGCGGAATGCACGTCAAAAATAATCAGGTCTTGGTCGCGACAGGCGAAACAGGGTTAACCGTTGTCGATGCATGGTTGCATAGCAAAACATATATTTCTCAAGTTGTGGACATACCGGGTGACTTACCTTCACAAGATGTCGTCACTTGGTTCGGTAAGAACAACAATCAACAATACGCGGCCGTTGTATCGGGACAATACGATCTGAGTTCTGAAACATTGCAGAGTGTTGCGCAACCTAATGCTGGGGGCTTCTCTGTGGTTGAATTGAATTCAACGACGGGGTATCAGGTTGTCGCCACACTGGATCAACCTGCTTCCAGGGTTGTTTTGGAAGGTCAGTTTGTTTATTTAGCCGCTGGAGACGACGGGCTGGTCATCGTGGATGTTACGGATCCTGCGTCGCCGATCATTGTGCGCCGTTTTACCGAAGTTGGTACGGCATACGACGTATCTGTTAATGGGGGCATCGCTTACGTTGCAACTGGCACAAATGGCGTTCAACTTGTTGATGTCAGTGATCCTGAACAGCCTCTGATTTTGAGTGCCAACGATACTCAAAATGCTTTTGCCACTATCGTTATAGGCAGTGAATACGCAGCTTACTCGGTTGGCAGCGGTGATGTCAGTATCGTAGGTGACAGCGCGCTTAAAGTTGCTTCAATCGAGCCTGTTGATCACGTTTTAATGCCTGACTTCAAAGGGCAGTTTGTTGCCCGCGTTCGATTCAATAAAGTTATCGAAGGTCTGGCTGATAATCTGAATAAATTTCAATGGCTCAACGATCAAGACGAGCCATTGCCGACCAGTGTTGTGTTAGTCGGTAATGATGCACTGGTATCACTTGATAAGTTGACTGCCGACTCCTTAGCCGGTGGAGAGCGCCTGAAATTGTTTGTTGAGCAGGGTATCGGAGCACCAGATGACAGTGGTGACAGTGCTTATGTTTTATACCGCTTGGCAAGTTCACGCAGTTACGATTTCGTGTTCAACAGTGTCCGGAATACATCAGTATTGGAACTGCACGCTGTAACCCCCCGTCGTGCTTTGGTTGGACAACCGCGAACGCTTCAGATATCCGCCAGTGGACTTGCGCAGGCAACTGATGTGCGAATCTACCTAGGCGGCAAAGAGCTTGCTTCACCAACACGCCAACAGGATCCTGACAACGTTGGTTGGTCGATACTCGCTACCCCAATGCCGGCTATCACTCAGCCTGGTTTGTACAGCCTTGTCCTCACGGCTGACATTGGTGACCTCTCTTATAAGGCTGCTCTCAGCGGTGCGATTGCGATCGACAATGCGCTGAACGTGGCAACAGTCTTACCCTTATGGGGGCCTTTGCAGGGTGGTAATACCGTCGCGTTGACGGGAGATGGGTTTGAACCAGGCAATACGGTGACGAATGGCCTGAAAATAACGATCGGAAATATTCCGGTGACCAGTTTCAATGTTACATCTACCCATGATTTAACCATGACGATGCCGATTGGGTTGTCTGGAAAGCATGACCTGACTATTGAAAACCGATACGGCGATATTTTTGTATTGCCTGATGCTTATGGATTTGGTTTGAAGCAGTTGGCTACCGTACATCCAGACATGGTAAACCCAACAGAAGTTGTGGTCGATCCAGAGCACGGTACCGCGATAACCAACACGGGTTATTTTTATCAGCATGGTACTAAGGTGTCTGTGAATGGCGGTGTCTTCTCCGACAGTTACCGCGCGACCGTTTTTGATATTCAGGAACCAAATGATCTGTTGCTCGTTGGCGGTAACAATTCACTGCCAGTTGGAGATGACGCCAATGCGCTGTTAGCGACATTTGCGGCAACCCAAATCGCGTTAACGAAATATAATGAAAATCAACCGCTTACCGATTATGAAAAGGAACTCATACAAAGCAGCGGTGAACTTTCAGTCCCGATGTCGCTTGACTCCGCCGGCATGCAGTTGGTGACCGAAATTGAAAACGGTATTGAGCACAAGCGGCTTTACGTCGCGACAGGAAGTGGCGGCGTGGCTCGTCTGAACGCGGACGAACAAAATGGTCTGCAATTGCTGGAAAACCAAGAGACAGTCGGTGGCTTGGCTTCTACGGTTTTGCGCGATGGGAATTTGCTTTGGACTGGTTATACGGGTAGAGGCGAGGGTAAGGGCCCCGATGAGCCTTGTTCTAATGCGCTTTATACTGGCGTCAGCGCTGGGATTTCCATTTACAGTAATATCGACCCTGACGATCCTGTTCAGGTAGCTAGTTTTACAACCAACGCCTCGGGTATTTTGAAGCGCAGCGCCGGTTGGATCATTGCCGGCGGGAATCACAATACTCGTAATTGGGTACTCGGAGATCAGTGCCAGTTTTTTGCATCGCTGACATTGGCGGAGGAATCGGATGCAAGCTTGTCAACTCTTACGTTGACCAGCAGTACCGATTTCAATGATGTTCGCCAAATAGATCTTCCGGCTGGAATAACCCCGAAAGATGCCCTTATTTACAACGGCTACCTTTACATCGCCGCTTCGAATCTGGGCGTAATTGCCTACGAGATTGAGCGACCTGAAAACAATTGGTTCCTGCCAATTAATGCGCAGTTGCAAGCTAATGAGCCCAATGCTTTTAACTTAAGCCGTTATGGAAATGTCCTTTTTGTAGCCGCTCGCAGCGGCGTGATCATATTGGATATTTCTGAGCCGAAAAATGAGCAGGTCATTTCAGCGGGCAATACAGAGCAAATTCTGGACGTTGACTTGTTTAAAGATCGTATGATTGCAGCCGCAGGTACGCAAGGCCTGCGCAGCATGCAGTTACCGGCAGCCATTGTCGTAGGCTCCAGTGCTGATAACCAGAGTCTGCTTTCGGTCTCCAACGCCAACAACTTCCATATCCAGTTTAATGAAGTTATCGAAGTAACGTCACTGAACGATGAAACGATATCTCTGATATCCATCGACAGATCTAACGGCATCCAAACGCCAGTTTCTTTCACTGTCGAACCGGTGTTTTCTGACAACCAAACCGATACAACAGATACCTTCATTATTCGTTTTAACGCAACGGAGTTGACGGATTACCAATTAGTTGTCAGTGATGTGCGAACCGTGCGCGGCTCAAATCTCTGGGTACCGTATCGGGTGGCGTTTGCTACTGGACCGCAGACTGTCGCTGAACCATCGATTGTGAGTATTGAGAATGGTCTGTTTTACGCGGGTGAAGAGCCTACGTTGATCATTCGCGGTACTCAGTTCGACCCCCTCGCTGTCGTCAAATTAGCGAATGTCACAGTACCTTCGGTTTGGCAAAGTAGTGAAGAGTTGCAAGTTAGTGCAGAATCGCTTTCTTCTTTGAATTTGAGTAGCGGGCAATATGGCCTTGTCGTCGAACAAGGCGGCTTCAGTGATTCCTTGGCGGGTGCTCTCGTAATCGGTGCTGAACGTACCGGAACGGAATGGTATTTGAGTCATGATTCGCTGAATATCATGGGTGGTAAAACGATCGGTATATCAGCCAGCAGGAACGTGATATTGCCAGGCACTAAAGTGCGATTAACCGGAAGGTCGTCAAATACCATTTGGTATACCGGCTACACCAAACAAGAGCAGGGGGAAGAAGAAGTAACGATTGACCTGCAAGATGATGTCATTTCACTTTCCAACATGACGTTCAAAACGCCGGGTGTTATTACTCCGGAAGTTGTGGATATTGAGTTGATATTGCCCAACAACGAGGTATTTGCTGTTGGTTCATTGTCGTATGTCTATGGGGCCGGTCGTGAAATGCGATTGCCTAATTACCCCCCTATGGAAGTCGGCGCATTCTTGCAAGAGGGGGAAACACTCTTTGTTGGTGTGTCGAAAGGCGCTAAGGCAACTGGCTCAAATCGCCTTTTAATGGAAGCCGGAGTGGAGATATATGATGTTTCGCTAACGGATCGCCCAGTTCTGCATTCACAGCTTTCACTCAGCGCACCCGTGGTGGGTCTGACAAAAGTCGGAAATCTTTTGTGGCTGGCCAATAAGAACGATGGGTTAGCTGTCGTAAATGTTTCTGACCTGCATAATCCGCTGTTAATTAATCAGCGAGAGTTTGGCAGTGGTGACGTTGTTGATGTCGATTACAATGCCGCTTCACATGTTATCGCCTTGACGCTTGCTGATACTTCTGGGAACATGGGATCGGTCCGTTTCTTGAGCCCTGCTTCCACTGACTTTATCTACGATTCGGAGTGGTCAACTGTTCAATTTGGACTGGCAGAGGTTTATCAAGGCAGCCCTATGCAAAGTGCATGGGATTCACAAGGTAACTTACGTATTCTTGTGCGCAATCTTGACCAGTGGTACGTGTTAAGTATTGACGCCGATACACACGCTCTTAGCAGACAAGATATAGACGTTCGCGGTGATGACAGCCGTGTATCGATGATGATGTTAGATGAGCAAATAGTCTTAACCAGCGCAGATACCTGGCAACTACTTTCGCTTGATAACGACCAATGGACAGCTGAATATTGGCAAGCGTTGGATAGTGTTAATACTGTGGTCGGTATGCAGAATCAACAGGCAATGATCACCACGACCGCCGGTCTGCAAGAAAAGCTTTTGCCTGCCTTCACAATGACAACAATTTTGCCTTCTTCAGGGGCTGTGTTGACCAACACCAGTGAAGTCACGTTAGGCTTTAGCCGATTGCTCAATACCGCTGATGAAGTTATTCAGCAAGCCGTTGTGGTAACAAATGAAGATGGCGATTCGCTTGATGGCGTTAGTATTGAAGCCTTCAATACTGTGTTTGGTGGATTAATATCTGTCAGGTTTGCAGACATCAGTTCAGTTCCTCAGCAGGTAACTATTGCGCTAAACAATGAACTGAAGACTATTGCAGGCGATGCGTTTTCAGGAACCCAGATATCTTATGACTTCGCTTCAGGCGAGGCGCCTTATGTTGGCCAGGTCCTACGTTTGAATTCAAAGGGTGCCTTTGAATCGAACTACTTCCATGCAAATGGTTCGGAAACGGCTCGAATAGTGGGCTCTGGATTTGGTAATGACGTAAATGATCTGTCTGTTCGGATAGGCAATGCAGTATTAGCCGAGCCAGAAATAACGCTCATCGATGATACGACCATAGAGTTCATCATGCCGACATTAGCGATGCAAAATTTGCAGGGTTCGATTGAGGTTTCTGTCAGCAAGGCGAGTAGCAATACGACAGGTAGGTTGGTTGGGGCTATCGTTGTCTCACCTGCAGTACAAATTTCGCAATTCATTCCAGAGAGTGGCCCCGTAAGGGGGGGGAATACCGTCAAACTTTATGGGGCGGGCTTTGTTCCTGGTATGACCGTTCGCTTCGGTTCTCAGATAGCTGGCGATGTTCGGGTATCTTCATCAGGTTATGCGACGGTTCGGGTTCCTTCAGGAAGTTTTGGTGCTGTCCAGGTTAGTGTTGAAAATCCGTTGTTCAGCGATGAACAAGCGCTCTCCGGCAGTGATTATTTTTATACAGGTCAGGCAACAGGCTCAGTTGTGTTGGGTGAGGGTGCGGGGTACCCGGTATCCGCTATGGATGCCCAAGGCCAGCTGGTATATGCGGTCACCGGTGGTATGCACTTGATAACGGATGAATCTGGCGGGCAGCGTGAATTAGCGTTTACCAAGTCACGCCTGGTATTGCTTGATATCAGTGATCCCGTGAACCCATATGTGCTTGAGAAAAAAGTGACAGACGGTGACGCCAAGCCATATCACTTTGAATATCAATACAACTTACAGCCAAATGGTTTTGTCGACGTTACACGACATGAAGATCAGCTTTTTGTCATTGGCGGAAACAAGTTGTTTGTTTTCGATATTACCCTTGCTAATGATCCTGTTTTGGTTAAGGAGATTACCTTAACTGACACGGCTAAACAGATGACGGTTGCAAACAATTGGTTGTTTGTTGCCACCACGTCCGGCATAACAGTCTTTGATCTCAGTGATGGATTCAACCCGAAACAAGTCACAAGAATAACTGTTTCGGAGAGCGAAGTTAGCACGATTGCAATACATGAAGCTTCGCTGTACATCGCGTTAAACAGTGGGCAGCTCCGCGTTCATAATTTAAAAACCGGCGAGTTTGAACTCGTGAATACGTTTGCCCTGGCTGATAACAGCAGTAGAGCCGTAAGCGCTCAATCCCTGATTATTACCGATCAGCTTTTGCTTGTTTCGACAGGGGCATTGGGAAGCGTACTTGCCTATACACCGACCGTTGACGGTTGGCAATATCAATCAGAGTTTTCGTTAACCTATTTGAACAGTAACTCAACGCTAACGTCCGGTTATATGGTTCTGCAGGGTACAGATCTCTATGTTGCATCCGGCGAGGGTGACCTTCAACAATACAATGCCAGTGATTGGTTAAATAACGATTTTTCCAGTGCCCCATCACTGGTCGACTACTATTCTGTTGTCGGTAATGTTAATACCTTTGTTCTTCAGCCAACAGCCATCTATGCGGGTGTAAGTTTTGGATACAAAAATGGCGAAGCGGTGGATAACCCCTTGCCAGAGTTGTCTGCACTGATCGGCGGAGGCTTAAGTACGTTTGCTAATGTGCCATTTAGTTTGCAGTCTATTCATCCTCAGCACAGCGGCCATCTAGCTGACTTGGAAGCTATTGATGTTCAATTGAACAGAATTGTGAACTATGAGCAGGTGGCTTCACAGGGAACGAGTTTATTAAGTGTAACGCGCTCTGGGGTGCCAGTACCTGGTTTCGTTTCACAACTCGTTAACAATGATGGTGGGAAACTTAGCTTCAGGCCACTAACCGCTTGGCAGGACAACAGCGAGTACCTCGTTACTTTGTCACCAGACGTTCAAAGCCTACACAGTGAAACATTGGGTAGAGCCAGCCAGTGGCGTTTGTATGGAAGTGATCTTCAGCAACCAACGCTGATTTCCCTGTCCCCGGCTTTCGGTAGTTGGGAAGGCGGTAACAATGTTGTCATTTATGGCTCCGGTTTTAATGCGGGAACGACGGTTACCTTTGGTCAGATTACGGTTCCTGAGTCAGACATATTGTCTTTGAGTGCAGATCGTCTAGAAGTCCTGGTGCCAGGTAACGCTAATGCAGCTTCTCACAATGCTTCTGTAGCTGTTAGTGTCACGAATGGCCTGCGGCATTCCACCTTGGTCGGTGCCTATACCTATGTATCTAAGCCCGAAATCTTACAGGTGGGCACCTATAACGTTTCCACTCAAACCGTAAATTACGGTGACAACCGGGTAGAGTTCAACGCGGGTGAAACGTTAGCTGTTCAAGCCAAAGGTTTGTCCGGCATAACTCGAGCAAAAATTAATAATCAGTGGGTTAGTGAAGTCTCATTACTCAACGAACAAACGCTGTTGCTGCGAGTGCCTGTTAATCACTTGGATCGGTTGGACGTACAGTTAGTCAACGGCACAGAAAACAGCAATGTGGCGGGCAACGTTTATAGTGCTTTGAACTCCAGTATTCTGTTGAAATCTCTGACGGCTTACAGTTCCAGCGAGAATCAAGTGCTCAGCCTAAAAGCAGGTAAAGCTGAATTAAGCCAACTGATATCAGGCAATGAACTCGCATTCCAGTCTTTTTTCCCGATAACGGATGTAATCAGCGTCACACTGGATAACCATGTTGCCGCCCTTTTAGACGTTAATCGAACAATTCATTTATTTGATACTTCTAAACCGTTAACGCCTAATGCAATACAGAGCTTTAATGCACCAGAAGCGACCGGGCGAATACAAATGCGTCATCAGCATGTCGTATTTATAGGTGAATCTATCTATGTCAAACAGCGACAGTCCGGACAGTTTATAGCGCTGCCAGCCGCTGTGCAGGATGTCTCATTAGATGATGTTGGTTTGTTCCTATTGTATCCCGACAAAGTAGAGTATCGACACTGGAATACAGTGACTGACATCGCCTATAGCTATCCATTGTTGTTAACGAGTGCCAGTCCAACATTTGTAGAATCTACTCGTTCAAATATTGTAGTGCGCGATAGTGATCAGCTTGTCGTATTGTCTAAGGCTGCCTTAACGCAAGGCAGTTTTGCAGTGTTACATGAATATAACTCAAACGAGTCTACACAGTACTTGTTAGACGACTGGTCGATCTATCGCTCCGGCAGCGAGTTATCGTTCGTTCATAACGAAACAGGTGCAGCATTCCGAGCAACGTTGCCAAGTTCTGGGGCATTGTCTCAGTTGTCCGTTAACAGTTTCGGGTCTCTATTGTTCCAGCAACAAGGGCAATTATTATCGGTTGCTTTGCCGATTCCACTATTCGTTAACGAACAGTTACCCGTTCTTACATCCAATCGCGACAAACTCTCTGTGCAGTTAGGGCTAGGGTTAAGCAATTGGCAAGACACTGAAATTAGTGTTACGGACGTCAACAGCAATCAGACAGTACCTGTTACTGTATCCAGAGCGGGCAGTTATTTAGAGATCACACCGTCAGTCGATTGGAATCAAGCGTCCCGCTATGAGATAGAATTATCCAATATTAATTCGTCTCTGATCGGTGTATCCGCCAATTCTTCCGTGCGGTTTACAGTACCTTCACTTAGCCTTTTTGGTTTGGCAAAACCAAATATAGACGATGTTACGCCTTCTGTTGTACGAGCAGGTACTGGTTTTAATCTGCAACTAACTGGTGACAGGCTTACCACTATAAATGAGCTTGTCTTCAATAATTCAACCTATACTGCCGACGACTGGAGCATCGGCAACGGCTCTTTGTTGTTGCCTGTAGCCGGGTTGGCTGATGGCAACTACAGCATATCCGTGAAAAGTGTCGGTGAAGTACAGCGTATTGCGAACGCAATACAGGTATTGCGTTCGCTAACTGCTGGGGAACCGTTGTCTGACTTTGCCGGTCGGGTCGACGGTCTTTCCATGAAAGGCGGCAATCTGGTTACCATCGATACCAACGCCACACATGCGCATTTACTCAGGGTCCACTGGCTAACACTCGGCGAGCAGCCCAATACACTAAACGAGATTGACTTCACTCTGATCGACGGTCAGCTGACAATAGTCGCACCGGCCGGTTCAGCAGACAGTACTGCCCGAGTTGCGTTGGTACGTGCTGCTACGAATGAGCAGTTTATTAGCAGCGAATTAACCTATGTCGACAATGTGGCGCCTACGGTCGCAGTTAAACAAAAGCTCGACAGCGCGGGACGTATTGTTATTCAAGGCAGTGAAGCAATCGTTTGGGATTCTTGGTCAGCAACCGCAACGACTCAGACTTACGACGCTTCTACCACATCGAATATCAGTGATTGGTTCCAAGTTCAAACTTACAGTAACCACACCTATGCATTTGAATTGATCAGTGGTCGTACTCTGCCTTCCAATCATCTGTTTGAATTTAAACTTCAGAGCCTGCGTGATTTGTCGGGTAATTTAGTGCTGAAAACTGGTGATAGCCTCGTTGATGGTGAATTAGTTCAACAGTTTATCTCTGCCGATACTCTCGCTCCGCAATCAGGGTCGATAGCATTATCCAAAGGCGGTCAAAGCTTATTGGATGGTTCTTCCGTCGTGCGTGGTGATTTGTATAATCTGGAAGTTTCAGCGCTTGATAATCGATTGACTTCCGAGCAGCTGACTTATCACTATCGACTGTCCGCAGATTCAGGATTAACTTTCCCGCTCAGTTGGCAAGTGGTCGATAAACAGAAATTTGTGCTGCCGGTAGACGATCGTTTTAGCTCAGACATAACCTTGGATATGCGCGTAAGCGATGGCAAACAGTCAACAACGCGTCGCTTTAGGTTCCCAGTTCAAAACGCAAGCATCGAGCTGGCCACAAACGGGTTTGCCACAAGTCCGGCATTGCCTCAAGAAGGGGATGTGATTTCTGTCAGCGCAGTGCTGTCCGGAAATTTGGAGCAAATTAGCTCAATCACTATGTTTATCGATGGTGACATGGTTGAATCAAACTGGACATCATCTATCGGTACTGTACAGGCCCTCTGGCGTAGTCAGTCATTGGAATATTACACCGATACAATCGCATCGACCCAAATACCGGTTCGAATTGCCGTAACCTATGGGCTTGAGAATAAAGTCAAGTTAATCGAAAGCGTGTTTGTACTGGCTCCTGATACGGTAGCGCCGGTGGTCGAAATAGTTTCTCCGAAGCATAACACTGGTGTAGCAATCAGCGACTTTACAACCGTTTCCGTAAAAGTCTCTGACAGTATCGGGGTTGACGCGTTGAACTGGTGTGAGTCTGTTAATGGCGAAGCATCGAGTTGTACTCAGTCATCTTCGTTGACTTATGCGATACAGGGTCAACACAGTGTTGGCGATATCATTACGGTGACAGTGAGTGCCGAAGATCGCCGAGGCAACCTAAGTTCGTTGGAGCTGGTTACTGTTACGTTGGTAGACGAACAGACCCTCTTGCCAAGTGTCGGCATTCTGGAGCCAGGTAAGGACGCATTGGTCTTTGCCAAGCAGGAAGTTGTTTTAAGCGGTCAGGCCGAAGGATTGAGCAGTGTTAATATCGATCTCTGGGTTAATGGCGAGGCGAGTCATGAATTAAATCCAGCGACGCTAATTGCACCGGTCGACGGTGAAGGCTACTTCGAGTCGACCCTGACAATGCCCGATCTCTTGAATGAAACGTGGATCCAGCTTTACGTCACTGGGCGCAATGTTGAAGGCTTTGAATCGTCGGACGTCGTGTCGCTATTGGTAAGACCAGACGACGGAATGAGTGAAACTGCTGAATTAACTGTGCAGCCATCGTCACAAGTGGCCAGTGGTCTAACACTGCTTGCAGATGCAAACGCACCGGAAGCCATGAATGACTTCAGCAGCGCATCTTCATTGGTCTTAGACAGTGTGGATGCACGAGTTGAATCGTCGTTTGGTCAGCTAACGAGCATCCGTGTCTCGGGTGCGACTGTCGAGGTGGATGCCACATTGGCAGACCTTTCTGGTAACTTGCATTCAACGGTTGTCAGTGTGCCGGTAATTCCGTATTTGGATCGGTTACCGATAGCATCTGTTCAATTAAGTAAAACGTCATTACCAGTTGTCGTTAAAGGGCAGGGCCTGTCGGTACAGGTCGTGAATACAGCCCGTGGTTATGAGTTGTTAATGGATGGCGTTGAACAGAATCTGCGCAGTTTAACGCAGGCAACGGAAGCATTCATAAGTGGTGCTAACTTAGCCGTGCTGAACAGCGAAGCAGAACTTGATTGGTATCAGTACCAGGACGGCTGGCAGTTTGTGGATTCCTACGTCCTGCCACACACCGATAAAATAGTTGGGCTGTTCGATAATTTACTGATTGTTAGTCAACAGAATATGGTTGCGGCTTGGCAGTTAGGAGGGCAGTCGGCTGTAAGCATTCTGGGTGCAAGTGTTCCTGAGCCTATTATTTCCGCCGCTGTAATAAGTAATGAAATCTTTGTGTTAACAGACTCGGCACTCTACCGGTTGTCAGTGCAACACAATGCTGCGGTTTTAAATCTGAATCTGGCGTCATCGTATTCGGTGGGCGAGGCTGCAAGCCGGGTGCTGGCTACTAAGCAGTATGTTTATTTGCTCAGCTCGAATGAGGTCACGGTTCTCGACCGCGAAACAGATGACTTCCTTGAGACAGTTGTCTTGCCTGCGTCGGTTATGCCGGAAAAAGCCTTAGTGGATGATGAAAAGATTTGGTTGCCGCGAAGTGCGAGTGGTCAATGGACCATCTATCAGGCGAATGAATTAATCGGTTTCGCGTCGAATCAATGGCAGCCGCTGACAGGCTCTGCTGTTGAGTTACAGGTTTATGATCTAGACGCCAGTGCCATTCAGACTCTGCTCAAACGTTATTCGCCTCAATCTGTAGAACTGATATCCACGACTACAGAAACAGGGCTATGGGTTAAAGCGCTGTCCAATGGTGAGACGGTCGGTATTGCGTTTGAAAACGCCAGTTTTGAATCGGTACCGGCGCTCTACGTGGCTAATGCTGGTGAACTCGGCATCGAGCTGCCGACTGAACTCAGTCAGCAGGTTTATTTTATCGCCGGAACAGAGAATGGTAGCAATGTTACGGTTAACCGAGATGCTGCGTCATGGACTGGGTTGAACACTATAAGTTTCCCAGGCCTTACTGCGTATATGAATGTTCTACCACTTCAAACGGCCGATTTAGCCAATAGGGCTGAAGTGTCTCTGCTTGCACTAGCTAACGAAGTCATCGATGTCGACGGATTTGGGTACCAGTCGGGCAACGTCACGCCAGCGCAGATTTGGCGTTCAACACTGCCTGAAGAAAATACACAAAATGTTCAGATATCGTCTAATGCTCAGAGTGAAAGCATTGAACTTTCGCTATTGCCGCTTGAGGCCGATGCAGACGCAATCGCGCTGACGGAACCTGCACAAAACAGCGTGTTCATCGAAGGTGACACAATCAACTTATCATTTATGGCAAATGAAAATGCGGATGTACGTTGGCTAAAAGCCAGTGTTACCGACTTTAATGGGGTGACGGTGTCACAGCGTTTCCTATCAGCGGATACCACTGCCATTCATCTACCGGCACCACAGGTCGATGCCCAAAGCGTATTTTATGTCAACTTAACGGCATTCGTCGGCAATCAGCTTGCGCCTGTCAGTAAACAGGTCGCCATTAAAGTTCTAAATGATTCGGCTGTTTTACAACCTCAATTAGCAGGTATTGGCACTTATGCGCTCGCCGGTAGCTATGTGCATGTGACCGCATCAACGGTCGGGGCAGCGTTCAATAAAATTGAAGTCATTGTAGATGGGCAGCCTCAAATATTCGGTTATGATGAGGTCACTTTCAGCGTACCCACTGAAGCTTCTTCGCTTGTTATTCAGCTGACTTCAACCAACAGTGAAGGCATTGAGTACGTACATTCTCAGCAAGTTGACGTGGTTTCAGGTGCTAGCTGGCAAGGCGATGAATGGTCTGCAACAGAAAGCTTGCCAACAGTAGCAGGGTTGTTTACCGCAGAAGGCCGTGCCTTAAAATTAAATGGCGCGCAAATTGCCAAGCTGCCGGCAACGATCATTGATCTCGCGCAAGTACGTGATGAGATATTAGTGGTCGACGATCGCAATGATTTGTGGTCGATAAACATAAAGAACTATAGCCGCGTAAACGTGCTGACTTTCAATCAACCGGTAACAAAACTAGTTACAGCGTCGAACCGGTTATTTGCTCTTTCTGCGAGTGGCCAACTGTATCGCGTTGAAAATGGAAAAGTTATTTTCGAATTTTCTTCCGTTGACGGACTTTACGCAGACAGTGATGCGTTGCTTTTCTGGCAAGGAGCATTGCTGAAACGTCGAACGTCGCCAGCCAAAGCCGATGTTATATTCACGCACAGTCAGCCAATTGTCTCCTTAACCCCAGGGTTGAATGCTTATTGGTTGGTAGATTCGCTTGGTAACCTTAGTCGACTTGGAAGAAATAGTCTGCGCATTGAGACGCGAACCTTCAACGCTGCTGTCCTGCAAGTAAGCGAAGTAGACGGCTTGCTATATGTATTAACAGGCGATAATCGTTTACTGGCGCTAACCGCGACAGCACGAGCACAGGTACTGGGATACTGGTCTGTTGCTGCTAACAGCACAACTGCACTTACCGCTTGGAACAATCGGTTACTGTTTAATGGCGGAGGAGTGGCCTTAACGAATGTTGGGTCATCGGTTAACTCGGGCATAGAACATCGTCGTGATAACGTAGGTATCGTAAACAAAGTGGTCTTGAGTGATGACCACTTCATAGCGGCAGCAGGCAACTTTGGTGCCGTACTTGGGGCGCAAACTGGGTTCGCATGGCAAGCTAACGAGTATCCTGCGGGTGGCTACAAAGCGACAGCAGACGATGTTGCCCTTAATGATTCAACAGCGTTTGTCTACCAACGCAACAATCATCGCGTACTCGCATTGCGTTTGACCGATTACGGCGTAAGTCGGAGCCTCAGCTATACCAACTTTGATATTGATCGCATCGCTGCGAATAATCAGTGGTTGGTGTTGCAGGCCGGGTCTCGGATACGAATCGTAAACGCCAGAAACTACACAGATATCAGTTTGTTAGACCTCGGTACAGAAAACGTTGTTGCCATGTCCGTGGCCAATGAGCTTGTTATCGTTACGGATACTAATAAGGTGTACCGGGTAACTCCGGATAATCCAGATACATTGCAAAGCATTGTACAGTTACCGGCTGGGGTCATACGTTCTCTTGCAACTCAGGGCAACAACATAGTTGTTGCACAGGGATCGGTTATTCACTGGATTAACTCGTTAACCGGGCATCGTTCGCAGCAGACATTTGCTTCGAACATAAATGCCGTAGGGTTAGTCGGAAATCAGGCGTTGGTGGTTGCAAATGATCAACCTTCGGTACTGAAAACGGTGTCGCCTGAGAATAACGTCGCCACAGAAGTCGCCGACTTTGGTGTCGCAATTCAATCGATTGCCTATTCCAAAGGACGAGTGGTTGCGAATCTGGGTAACAAAGGCTTATCTGTGTACCGTTTGGATACTGCATCCTTACCCGTATTGCCAAGTGTCTACTTAACATCCAACCGATGGACCGTTGGTCAAGCACACAATGTTGTTTTCAATTATGAACGCACTCCGGTTGCTGTGCAGCTGGATACTCAGAGCCAGTTGTACAGTGCGCATTCCGGAATAGCCGGAAGTATGGACGTGGCACTGGTTGCACAAGAGGCCATAGGTGGAGCAACAACCTTAACCTTGTCTTCGGTTGCTGCCACCAGCGGTGACGTGGTTGCAAACGGGGTTGAACTGCAAGTGACCGATCGGTTATTACCGGTAAATTACACCTTGTTAAGCAGCGCGCAGGGTAGCTATACCGCCAGTCCGCTGTTGTTAAGCGCCAGTGTCGTTGGCGACTTCCAAACCGTTGCACAGGTTCAGTTCTATGTGAAGGCACCCTCTGCTACGCAGTTCGTATACGCCGGTCGAGATACCATTCCGCCATACCAGTTGTCGCTATCCGCCACTGCTGCGGGTGACTACGAGTATTACGCAGTGGCAACAGACAGCAGTGCAGGCTCGGTGGACAGCGACATACAGAGCATCACACGAAGTGTGGATACTGAAGCGCCGCTTACGGTGTTGTCTATTTCCGGAGAATTGATTGAAGGCCAAAATGTACTGATAGACGCAACCATTAGCGATGCTCAGAGTGGATTGAATCGGGCGAGCGTGTATCTGGATGGCGTTTTTGTTCAACCTATTATGGGTGAGGGTCAAACGAAACTGGTCTTGCCACCGCTGTCGCAAGGCAACCATACGCTCACGGTTCAGGCGACGGATAACGCTGGCAATGCCGATTCAGCGGTATTGCCGTTGAATATCGCGGTGGATTTGCCACCAGTGATCTCATACACCTATTTTTACAATTTGCCCAATACCGAACGTAAAGAACTGAAAGTTTATTTTGACGCAACAGATGACGTCGGACTCAAACAGCTGAATGTGATCTGGAACGGTATGCGAACAGAGTTCCCATTGACTGGGACGACTGTTGGTCAACAATTCAATGTTCCGGATGCACGAACAACCCGAGTTGTTGGCACTGTTACGGAAGAAGTCACGTTTGAATTTGTCGACAGCCGAGACCAAAAAACGATTAAAACGGCAAGTATTACCGTTAAGGAAGACAAAAAACCGAATATTTCGGCTTTAAATTTCTACGTTTCAAAGAACCCGGTTTATGCGGGAGAGAACGTGACGTTTTCAATCAGTCGATTAAATTACGTCGATGAAACTTACTACAAGGACCTGAAAGTTGAATTGGTATCCGGTAGTGAGATTCTGGCCACACCGGTTGTCGCTTCGACATATTTGAGTGTCACTCTACCCGCACCGAGTTTAACGGAGTTGATTTGGCCAGTCAGCGTCAGAGTAACTGATGAACTCGGCCAAGGCGCGATGAAAACGATTAACGTTAAGGTACTGAATCAACCTAACTTGATCCGTTTTGTGACCGACAATGACTTGTCGCCTTCGGAGAGCAAAGTTGGCACCGCGGCTAATTTCGCCGTTGAAGTGTTGGATGATCGAGCGTTTGCGATTCCATCGCAAGCGGTTGAGATTCATCTGCTAGACGAAGAAAACAATAATGTTATTACGCCGATAACGCAGCAGACCGATGTAAACGGCAAAGTGACCTTTAGTCTGGATACACTCAGAACTGCGGGCGCCTATCAGGTTGTCGCAACGCTGGTGGGCAGCGAAACCGTCAGCCCTGCTTCGTTGAATTGGAATGTTGTTGCGGGTGATCCAGATCGAATCGTCATCCATAAGATTGACCCGGTGACCGTGGGGACCACCCTAACGATCAGCGGTGAACTGCAAGATGAAATGGGAAATAAAGTCTCAGATGATGTTTCTAAATCGGTGCGATTTACCTTGGTAAATCGCAATATTGCCGATCTTGATCGTGGTGCGTTTACGCACCCGTCTGCCGAATATTCTTTGAGCTACGGTGACACAAGCACTTCCGTTACGGTTCCTTATTCGAATGCTGCCGCATCACTCACCTTGGACGTACCAACCTTACGCGGATACCGAGATGCTCTATTATCTATCTCATCTTCAGGTATCAGCACGTATTACGATTCGGACGGTGTGGAAACAACAGCACCGTATCGGGTATACAATATCAACTTTGGGCTATTGGCCGACGAACCCAGAACAGTGACATACAATTACGCGGCATCCAGCGGTGATGCCGATGTGCTGAACTCACTTTCTTACAAGATTCCGCACAAGTTTGATATTGGACTGCAAGATCAGTACGGCAACCAACTGGGTAACCAAAGTGTCGATGGTGTACTGAATCTGGCCTGGACGGGTGCAGCAAAAATCGATAACCAGGAAGGGTTGGCCGCCATACCATTCAGCACAGGCAGTCGGTCTATTCAGATTTACCCAGATGCTAAGGGGCCGGTTGATATCTTTGTGCAATCGGGTTCTGGCGATCTACAAAACATTGAAGAGTCCAATCACCTGGTGCTCAACTTTGTTGGTGGTAATCCGATAATTGAAAAATTAGAAAACGGCTTGGCTAAAAACGACGAGGCCCCATTCATTGATGTTTGGTTTGATGAGCCGGTTGTCATCGATTTGGACAAGCCGAAATATTCTCATGTTGTTGATGATGTTGCAGAAGTGAATATAGGCAAATATCAATGGCTCAGTGGATATTTCAATATCGATGGCTCGGACAGAATAAGGTTCACATTTGATCCGAACGACCCTGACTTTGCGACATATCTTACAAGTTATGCGCAACTGAATTTCATGTATAGTAGTCTGGTTGCTTCTGTTGGTAAGGCGCCTCTAGTCGGAGAACTCCAACATACAGTTGATTCACCCGATGCGAGGTTACAATTAAAAAATGGTCGTCCATTCTTGCTGGCTGACGATGACCATGAGTTGCAAATAGATTGGAGTAAACTTCTCAGCCATGGGATGCCCGATGCGTTGATGTCGTTAAACGTCACCGTAGTTGGTGCGAATGCCAGGCAAGATGCCATTATCGATGTGCCGAGTGTTGGCGAGGATTTTGTTGATGGGCAACTTCTCACCGTGACGGCACAAGCGACCTATCTGAATGCTTCAACGGCGTTAGAGACGGACATCTCATTTGCCAACTATCTGGAGTATCAGGTGTTTGACCCAAGTGCCGACTTCGACGGAGACGGCATCAGCAATGAAGATGAAATCCTGTCGGGCGTGCTGGACCCAACCAAGGCGGACACCGATGGCGACGGCAACCAAGATGCGCCATACAACACGCCGGTGTATGACGATGCTGCTGTCAATGTTCTTGTCGGTACGGAACTCAACGATGTTCTCCACGGTTTAGAGGGAGAAGATACTATTGACGGACTCGCCGGAAATGACTACCTGTATGGCGGCGTTGATAACGACCAACTTACAGGTGGTACCGGAAATGACGTGCTGGACGGAGGTGCCGGTGACGATACTTACCGGTATGCAAGTGGGTTTGGTGTGGATACGATCACCGACAAAAACGGTACAAATACCCTGGTATTCTGGGACGGGATTACACAAGAGGATTTAACCTTCACCACCCATAATCTCGACCTCATTATTGGTGTGGCGGGTACCGAAGATAAAGTTATATTCCCGGAGGCGTTCTTGGCCGGCGATGACTATGCTCGCCTTTATGAGATTACGATTAATTTTTTTGATGAAACGGGTATGGATTCTGGGGTTGTTTATTATAAAGCAAGGTCATTAATAGGAGATGACGGCCCTAATGAGCTGATTGGTAATCCTCTTATTGGTGAATACATTAATGGCGGGCTCGGCAATGACAGGTTAATTGGCAATGGACCAGCCGGCTTTGGTTTTGGTGGGGAGCGATACCGATTCGATTTAAATTTCGGTCAGGATGTCATTGAAACTAAATATTCAAGTTTAATTATATTGGATGAATATGGGTTAGGACTCGACTTCTACAATTTGAGGCGAAATTGGGATGTGTTTTTTGAACGGGTTGGCAACGATGTCGTTTTACGGCTATCAAATAGTCTCGATACGATAACGTTCAAGGGTTGGTTTGAAGACCAGAATTTCCATTACATGTGTGATACTGGTGGCTATAGATGCTGGAAATTAGGCGACTATAGTACTGACTATAATATTGATCGTCACCCGAACTGGCTGATTAACGGTACTGAAGAAATCGATACTCTGCTTGGTTACCCCACGTCGAATCGGATGTATGGTTTTGGTGGAGCGGACACTTTAACTGGCGGACCAGAAGTCGACCATTTCTATGGTGGCTCCGGCGACGATGTACTGATTGATAACGAATCCGGAAACAGTGACCACAACTACTTCTATTTTGAAGATAGCTTTGGCCAAGACACCATTGAAAGCATTGGGCCAATTTTGCCAACTGGCCCAACCGACTATGACGATAGATTTGATGAAATAGTATTTACCGGGTCTATCGTTCAGGCTGATGTTAAGATCCAGCGAACCGATGATGATTTGCTCATAGCGGTTCTAAATCAACCCGATACCGTGACGGTGAAAGATTGGTTCCTGGGTGAAGAGTATCAGATAGAGCGTATCCGGTTCGCAGACGATTCAACATTGTTGAAATCTAATATCAATGCAGCGGTCATCAGTTTGGCGACCGGGTTAGATGAAACCCTTTACGGCCTTGATGACATCGACGACCGTATCGACGGCAATGGTGGTAACGACGAAATATATGGTCTAGCCGGAAATGACGAACTCTGGGGAAATACCGGTACCGATACACTCGACGGTGGTGCCGGTAATGATGTCTTACATGGCGATGCGGATAGCGACACGCTTATTGGCGGAACCGGCAGTGACACCTTCTATGGCGGTACGGGTAACGACACACTGATTGACACCGACGCCGTAGCCGGTCAGTCGAGCACCTTTATTTTTGCTATGGATTTTGGTCAAGACACCATCACCACGGTCGGAGTCAATAACGCATTAACGGCAGATGTCATTGAGTTCGATTCAACCGTAACATCGGATCAAATACTGAAAAGTCGTATCGGTAATGATTTGTGGATGTTTCACGTGAACGGACAGGACTCCATCACCGTAACGCAATGGTTTGATAGCCTGGAAAACCAAATTGAGCAAATCAAGTTTGGTAACGGAGAGGTCTGGAACAATGCCGAGATCAACCAAACAGTGGCATTGCATGTCATCGCAAGAGGATCCGAAACCACGGATGCTTCGCTATTTGGTGAATCAACCAGTACTGTGATCGTCGGTTATGAAGGCGAAGATGGGCTTACCGGTTTGGCCGGTAATGACATTTTGCTAGGCGGAGACGGTGCCGACACACTCGACGGTGGAGAAGGCAGTGATACGCTCAGCGGTGGCGCTGGTAATGATACGTATAACGATGGTTTCGGTAGCAATGTCTACGTGTTTGCCTTCGACAACAGTCATGACGTGATCGAATCTTCCGCGAATGCTCAAGACCGTATCCACTTTAGCGGTGACGTTCACTACGACGATCTGCTGTTTACCAATAACGCAGGGGATCTGCTCATCAGCTCTTCTAAAGCCGAAGGTTCTTTAACAATCGCCGATTGGTACTCATTACCGGAAGGTGGGCGCGTTAACGAAGTAACAGCTTATGGCGAACCGGCCAATGAAATTCAGGTGCTGCTGGAGGGCAACTTAACTCGCAATCGAACCTTGCCGCTTATTAATGGTAACGCTGAGAACCTGACGGAATTCGGTTGGATCATCGGGCAAGGTGGTCTAACGCAAGCAGCGAACGACGGTGGCGCAGAAGGCAATTATGTATTTTCAGGAAGCGGGAGCGATGTCGTTGCTTATCAGCGTTTCGATATTTCCGATTACGCTCATCTGTCTGAATTTGAAACCAATTTCTTCTTTAACGCGCGGGCGCGGGTTTCCTGGTTAGCGGCGCAGCAGGGCGAACTGGCGGACATCAGCCGGCTTGGCTTTAGGTTCTATGATGCTGACATGCAGTTGTTGTTAGCCAGTTATGCTGACGCTGCTAACGACGCGCAATGGCTTCCTTACGAGTTTTATGAGGCGTTGCCTTTACGTGCGGCATTTATCGATGTTGTGATTGAAATGAACTTAATTGAGGGTGAAAGCATCGACAGCTTTGTTGATGGCATTAACTCACATTTGGAATTCGAACCGTTCGCAACAACCTACCGCGGAAATTCAATTTTTGTGGGTACCGATGGTGGTGAAACGTTAAATGGAAGCAATGGCAGTGACTTGTTCAAGGCTAATGAGGGCGACGATACCGTCAATGCAGGTGCTGGCCATGATATGCTTCACGGCGGTGTTGGTAATGACACGTTAGTTGGCGAAAATGGTGATGACACTCTCGTGGGCGGGCCAGGAAACGACGCTCTATATGGTGGTACCACCACCACATCAGCAACAAATAACTACGATGTATATCTGTTTGAAGAAGGCGACGGTCAGGATACCGTTTTCCAATACACAACAAGTAGCTCCACTCGCGATACGATTCGGATCGCAGGGGTCATCAGCATTGCAGACATTCAGCTGGTTCGTAATGGAGAGCATTTGCAAGTGCACTACGGCTCACAAGGTGATTACGTAGAAATTTTAAATTTCTACAGTCACTTCTATTACCAGAATATCGATTTAGAATTGGAAAACGAAGAAAGCTTTTCATTTAACTCTTTAATAGGAGACATTGCTGCAGAATTCAGAGGCACAGAGGGTTTGGACGATATTTCGTTAAGTGGTAATTGGCGAGATATCGTCTATGGCTACGCGGAGAATGACACGATTAATGCAGGCGATGGTCATGACACCCTATACGGCGGTACCGGTAACGACATTTTGATTGGGGACAATGGTGATGACACTCTAGTGGGCGGGCCTGGAAACGATGCCTTATATGGTGGTAGAACCACCACAACTGCAACCAATAACTACGATGTCTATCTGTTTGAAGAAGGCGATGGCCAGGATACTCTTTTCCAATACACAACAAGTGGTTCCACTCGGGATACGATTCGGATCGCAGCGGTCAATAGCATTGAAGACATTCAGTTGGTTCGTAGTAATGATCATCTGCAGGTGCATTATGGTTCGCAAGGTGATTACGTAGAGATTTTGAATTTCTACAGTCACTACTATTACCAGCGTATTGATTTGGAATGGGAGAATGGAGACAAGGTTTCATTTAACTCGTTGATTGGAAGTTACGCTGCGGAAGTCAGAGGCACGGAGGGTGTGGACGATATTTCGTTAACTGGAAATTGGCGAGACATCATCTACGGCTACGCAGACAATGACACGATTAATGCAGGCGATGGTCACGACGTCATATATGGCGGTGCTGGTAACGATATATTAATCGGAGAAAATGGTGATGACACTCTGGTGGGCGGGCCTGGTAACGATACCTTGTATGGTGGCCGTACCAACACATCGGCAACAAATAACTTCGATGTTTATTTGTTTGAAGAAGGCGATGGTCAGGATACCATTTTCCAGTACACAACAGGCAGTTCTCGTCGTGATGCGATTCGGATCGCAGGTGTCAGTACTATCGCAGATATTCAGCTCGTTCGCAGAGAAAGTCATCTGCAGGTGCACTACGGCTCACTGGGTGATTACGTAGAAATTTTGAATTTCTACAGTCATCCCTATTACCAGTACATCGATATGGAATGGGAGAATGGGGACAAGGTATCATTTAATTCGTTGATTGGAAGTTACGCTGCGGAAGTCAGAGGCACTGACGGTGTCGATACCATTTCCTTAAGCGGAAATTGGAGAGATATCGTCTACGGCTATGCAGAGAATGACTCAATTACTTCCGGCGATGGTCATGACATATTATACGGCGGTACTGGTAACGACATCTTAATCGGCGAAATGGGGGATGACACTCTCGTTGGAGGACCAGGTAACGATACATTGTATGGCGGCCGTACCAACACATCGGCAACAAATAACTTCGATGTTTATTTGTTTGAAGAAGGTGACGGACAGGACACTATTTTTCAATACACAACAAGTAGCACAACTCGCGATACGATTCGGATCGCTGGTGTGAGTACTATCGCAGATATTCAGCTCGTTCGCAGAGATGATCATCTGCAGGTGCACTACGGCTCGCTAGGTGATTACGTAGAAATTTTGAATTTCTATACCCATTCCTATTACCAGCGTATCGATTTGGAATGGGAAGGTGGCGAAAAGAACTCGTTTAATGAGTTACTTGTTCTTCGGGCAGAGTATGAGGCGTCGGCAAAGTCGGGGGGATACTTGTGGCTTCAGAATCGAGTTTCTTCAACCGAACAGCCCGGTGCAGACTGGATAGGAGACAACCAGGAAGGAGTCTTCATTGATATAAATGATACGGTGAATACGCCAGCTGTTGGTCAAAACACCATCACTGCGTTTACTGAAACAATGAAACTCAGCGTTGTCGCTCACCATATGTGCTGGATGGGAGACTACTCAGTCCTTCAATTGAATTTTTTGAAACCAAGCGGAGAGCAAGATGGCTACTTGCGCTTTGAGAAAGTGAGTGCGAATTGGTCTGGACGGTTCATTTTGGTGAAGGATGGTGTCGAGTTGGTTAACTCGACGGAGTTTTTCGGAAGTTATGCGGGAAGATTTCAGGGAGCTGTCGAATTTGCCGGTGGTCGCTTAAAGTTTTCTCCAACCGGTAGTGCTGGCATTACTGCAAAGGACATCGCATATGACTTTTCTGAGGTTGCGTCAATAAACATTCTAGGCGAAGCAATGACGACCTATACAGGTGGAAGTTGTGGAGCTGATGTTAGGGTTAAAGTGGATAATTTTTAATAATTGAGTTAGCCACTTTTAATTTAGTACTGACTTCGCTGTGTTCTCAACCGCCAAAAGTCCTTATTGAATTGATGACTTTTTAACCATTGTTCACTTCTCTCACAACGTTCATGATGTTCCTTACAGCTCAACCGAAAAGGAACCATCATGGACGCTACCGCAAAATTCTGGGAAAAAGTCGCTGACCGCTATGCTAAGCAGCCCGTGGCCGATGAACAGAGTTACCAGACCAAGCTCGCCAAAACCCGCGAATACCTGACACCCGATTCAACCGTGTTGGAGTTCGGCTGCGGTACCGGAACGACGGCGATTACCCACGCCCCTTATGTTAAACACATACATGCAATCGATATCGCCGATAATATGTTGCAGTACGGGCGAGAAAAAGCCGCCAAGGCTAATGTAAGCAATATCAGCTTTGAACAAGCAACCATTGAGGAATTCCAGGCGCCGGCGTCCAGCTTCGATATGGTGTTAGGGCTTAGCATCTTGCATCTTTTGCGCGATCCGCAAACCGCCATCAACAAGGTTTTCACTCTGCTTAAACCCGGGGGGGTCTTTGTGTCCAGTACGGTGTGTATAGATGAAAGGCAACGGTATTTAAAGTACATATTGCCAATCATGAAGCTGCTCGGGAAAGCGCCCTTTGTGCAGTCGTTCAAAGTTGCGGACGTTGAACGCTTGTTGACCCAAGCCGGTTTTACTATTGATCATCATTGGTTACCCGGAAAGGGCACCGTGGTTTTCTTAATTGCTAAAAAACCACTTTGAGCGACTGTTTAAAAATAGCCATACAGACTGATGGGGACTTCGCAGTATGCACCGGCGCCGCAGTTCGCATACACCCAATACTTTTTCTTCAGCCGTCTGGTGCGTTTGTCCTGTACGGCAAAGCCTTCGAGTAAGGCAATGGTATGCGTGGTCGGATACACACCGGGGTTGTTCAATATGGAATGTTCCACCCATTGCGCACTGCTTAAAATTGGGTTTGGGTAGGCATTGTAGTTGGTGTTGGCGGCAGCCACTTCCGGTGTTGATAAATAATCGATAAAGGCATGTGCGCCTTCCACATTCGCTGAGTTTGCCGGTATGGCCAATACATCAAACCAGATTGAGCTGCCTTGTGAAGGCACAAAGTAGTCTATGTCTTGATCGTCTGCTTCATAGGCTGCCCCCATAATGTCCCCGGAATAACCGATAACCAGGCAAATGTTGCCATTGGCCAGGTCTTCGGTATAGCGTCCGCTGTGAAAATAGCGAACATCGCTGGCTAACTTTTTGACTAACTCGCTGGCGGTTGCCAGTTCTGTTTTCTGAGTCGTATTAATGCTGAAACCCGTGTATCGCAGTGCGGCGGCAAAGATTTCATCAGGCTCATTAACCGCTGCAATACCGCAATCAGTAAACTGTGATCTCAACGTGTCGTCAAAGACAACCGACCAGTCGTGGTAATTACGGCGTGTTACTCCGAGAGCTTGAGCGGCTGTCCAGTTAATACCCAAACCGGTGGTTCCCCACATGTACGGTACTGCATAAGGATTTTCCGGATCTTTGGTTGCCAATTGCGCCATGATCCGCGGATCGAGCTGATCATAAAAATTTATCCGGTCTTTTCGCAGCGGTTGCAGTGCATTTTTGGAAATCAGAAAAGCCAGCAAATTGTCCGAGGGGACAATAACGTCCCAGGGTTTTTCCGCATCAAAAAAAGCGGAAATGAATTCTTCTTCATCTTCAAAAGTTTGGTAGTCAAGGTCTATGCCTGTCGAGTTCGTAAAAGATAGCAGTAAGTCTTCGTCGATGTAGTCGGACCAATTTAAAACCCGCAGGGGATCGGCCGCTTGCGCGGTGACGGTGAGAGTGACAGAAACAAGAAACGTTATTAATGGGTTTGAGTTCATAAATATTTCAGACCACACCGTGATCGGTGTAATTCATCGCCTCCAAAGCGTTTTGATTTTGCCCACAAGCCGATGCAAATATGGGTCATGATTATCGAGGAATCCGGCATGCGTTAGAGCATCGGATACAGGAAACTCTACCCCTTTAGAGGTATGTCCTGTTGTTTCGTGTGACGCATGGTAATGACAATTAAACCGCAAACAATGGTTGCTGAACGCTTTGAACTCTAATGTCATACGCATGGCCGGATAAGCTGAACTCTGCGGAGAGCCAATTCAGTAGCTGTTCCAGGTGCGGAATTGAGCGTGTTTTTTGGGTGGATTTTTACGTTTAACTTTTGCAGAAATAGGCTCATTGAACTATACCTATGTGCATAGTTTTAGATGTGTTGATAACACGGATCGTTTTGAAATGTCGGTTGTATTCAGAATTTGAGCGAGGTGCTTATGTCCGAAACCATTCAAATCGTCAAAAAAGTAACCACCAGTCCGACCATTCGTCAGATGGTTTTTGCGTTACTGGTGACCGTTCTCTTGTTCGCGTTTTCTAAAGTCGCTCCGGATTATCTGAAGTTGGCCGCGGAGGCAAAATTCGGCGGGTTGGTGTTCATACTCTACAGTGTTTGGTTGGCACTGATTGTCTTGTGGTTTAAAGCCTGGCAGATGATTTTTCATGCATCGACGCGGAATAGCTAACAGGTAACGTGACCATAAAAAAGCCAACTCGATGTTGGCTTTTTTTTGTGATTGTTAGAACGAGTTGTTATTTGGTATTTCGCTCAACCTGTTCTTTCATTTGTTTGTTCAAGTCGTCCAACAGATTCACGTTATTTTGCATAGCGGGCAACGCTTCCTGCTTGTAGCTGTCGAGCAAATTCATGGCTTCAATGGTATCACCGAACGCTTGTTTTAGACCTTCAATCATCGCACTGACATCATTCGCATCTTTCACAATCTGCACACCTTGCGTCTTGGCTTTTTCTGCTGTGGACTTCAACAGATCGACTGTCATATCGTTGGTTGCCTTAACCGCTTCCATCTGTTTTTCCTGATGCGCAAGAGCAACCTGCAGTGCCGCCGCCGTTTGCAACGCTTTGGCCGACACGTTAAGAGTCCGATCCGTAGAACGGATTAATTCCTCGTTGGCCCGTCGGATAATGTCAGACACTAAAATCGCTTGATTCGACGCACCCAACGACAATTGCATGTCCTGCACTTCCTGGCGCAAATAGTAGAGAATATCTTCTTCGATGTATTTCTTCTGCGCCGCTTCCAAATTAGCGCACCAAGCCGCCAGCTCACTGTCGAGTAACATGGCGATCTGCAGTTGGTCCTGCAACTGCCAAGTGTATTCCATCAGCTTGTCGCGATCCGCCTTCAGAGTGACGTTGTCTTTGGCGAGGACATCCTTACCCTTTTCAAGATTGGTCAGAATATCGTTGATCACCGTAGACACGCTTTGGTATTGCGACCACCAAGCTTCCAGTTTGGAGCCGATGCCTGGCAATTTGCTCAGTAAACGCCGGAAGCTGCTTTCAGAAAAATCGAATTTATTCGGGTTGATTTCTTCAACCTTGGCGCGTAATGCCAGTAGGTCTTTGCTTAAGCCGCCATTGTCCTGATTGTTGCCCATGATGTCTTTGATGGGGGCGTTAAGCAGATCACTCTGGTGAGCTATATTTCGGCGTATTTCAGTACCAAAGGTTTTTGCCTCGCTGGTCAGGCTGTTGCGTGCATCAATGTCTCGATCACCGACATTTTTAATGCGCTCCAGCATCTCCTGCGCTCGTTTGCGAACTTCCTCAGGGATGTCGTCCGTGATTGTTGCCGGTGCTTTGGTGCCGACTTCCGCTGCGATTTCTTCTGGTGACATGGTCGCAACCTGTGCGATCGAAGTTTGTGTCGTCATCGCGAGATCCTTCATGGTTAGGGAGTAATGCGCTCGATTATGACCCTAATCCCGCTCCAATGAAAAGCCGATATTCACGGTCAGAAGTCATAAAAACGGCCTGCACACGCATATTAGGCCGGTCTTCCCTTTCAATTGGGGGGTTAGGGCATTATCTTAGTGAGCGGAATAGTCTTACGAGGTGAGTATGGGTCGGATTGCCCTGATAACAATCGTCACTGCGTTAATTGGAATCGGCGTATACGTCGTCTGGTTCCCGTTTGATATCGTCGCCTTGGCCATATACAGCGGCGTGTCCGTTGCGGGCGTGGTGTTGGCTCTGGCCTTCTATGTATTGGCCGGGTTTGCCCGCAAAGATGCCCATGTAGCCCTGGTGGCACAAGAAGTCGCGCGCGAGGAGGCTTTATACGCCGAAGTTCAAAAGCTGGCGTCGCACTTGACTGAGCTGAATTTAGCGGATAGCGCCAAGCAGGCCGACCGTTTAATGGGCATGTTGGCTGATTATCGACGAGTCATTGAACAAAAATTGGGCAATACCACTATAACTATGTCCAGTTACAGCTCCGAGACCAGCCGGGTATTCAAGCTGGCCATCAATAATCTGAAAGACATTTTGGCTGCGGCCCAGTCCGTGCATACCATTAAGACCGAGCAGACCGATGACAATACGCTCAGCAGTGAGGCGCTCCAGCGGCGGCAGGCCTTACTGACACAGCAGGATGACCGAATCAGCCTGCTCATTGAACAGAATCGCGAACTGCTGACGGCACTCAACGAAACCACCGTGCAGGTCGCCAACATAAAAGACATTAATTCATTTGAACTTCAGGAATCTCTGAACCGGTTACGCGATCTCGGTGTGCGCGCGCAATCGTTCAGCAAGGATTAGCCTTCAGGAGAGACGTATGAGAAAACTGATCAGTCTAGCGGTCACTTTACCGTTATTAACCGCTTGTTTTGACTCCAACAACGTCAAGAATTTTGATGAGGCCGAATCGCGCCTTAATGACCTTGTGGAAAATACAGTTCAGCCCAGCCGTATAGAGAATCAGTATCGGGCCAATATTAAGCTGAGCTCAACTAACCTGCTGGAACTGCTGCCCGATATTAACGAGTTTGGCATGGCCGTTGACGTTCGTGATAACAGTCAGATAGAGGCTGTGGAGATTTTTACCAGTTCGGAGAAAGCAGGTACCGGTGTTGACGGTATCTATGTGGATCTGGCAAAGCAATTTAACGCTCAGCGTATGAAGCTGCCCAACGGCAAAACCGGCCAGATTGCGGTCCGAAAAATTGCCAGCGGTGCCGCGGCATCATTCCTGTTAGCCAATCAAAATGTGCCCGATGCCTACTCACCTTCAAACCTGCTGTGGGGCCAGATGTTGGCGTCGCAAGGGGTTGCGTTGACCGAAATTGCACGTGCAACCGCGCCCAATGTCGCCGGTGTCGTTGTGCAAACCAAAAAAGTGGATGCCATTACCTCGAACGGCGAGTTGGACATTCAGAAGTTGCTGACAGCAGTAACCAGTGGCCAGTTTGCCATGGGCTACACCAACCCTTATCAGTCGTCGACCGGCCTGAATTTTCTGCTGACCGTTTTGCATGCTTTTGCGCAGGGTGAAGAGCGTCAGATGTTGGATCCGGATGTGGCCAGTGCCTTTGAAGCTTTTCAACGCGGGGTGCCGTTTGTGGCACAAAATACCTTACAAATGCGCGAAGCCACCGTTAACAGCGGTGTGTTAGACGCATTTGTCATGGAGTATCAAACCTTTGTTAATGCCAAGGGGCTCGGGGCCTACGAGTTTGTGCCGTTTGGTGTGCGTCACGATTCGCCGCTGTACGCCACGGCGGAAGCCGACGAAAATGAACGTTTGGTGCTGGAAGCGTTTGCCAAGTTTATTGAAGACAACAAAAATGTCGCGCGGGACTACGGCTTCAATCGTAATCCGAAATACAAGTCAGCCTATGAGTTATCCGAAGGTGCTGTGATTCTCAGCGCGCAACGCCTGTGGAAAGACAAAAAATCCGGTGGTCGACCTATCGCGGCTATGTTTGTTGCGGACGTATCCGGTTCAATGGATGGCGACCGTATCCGAGCCTTAAAAGTGGCCTTGAACGAATCGGCTAATTTTGTGTCATCGCGCAACAGTATTGGGTTGATCACGTTTAACGATCGGGTCAATGTGGATTTGCCGATTCGCGAGTTTGACCTGCAGCAGAAATCGCAGTTCCTGGGCTCGGTTGAGCGCATGAGCGCCGGTGGTGGTACGGCAACGAACGATGCCATCTTGGTTGCCGCGTATGAGTTGTTAAACTTTGCCAAGACACATCCAGAACACAAGTTAACCGTGTTCGTGCTGTCCGACGGTGAGACCCGCAATGGTCTGGCACTGAATGAAGTGGACAAGATAATTCAGATGCTGCAAATCCCCGTGCACAGCATTGCCTATGGATTTGAATCGGCCGATTTGAAAACCGTTTCCGGCTTGGTCGAAGCGTCCTACACCGAATCGTCTACCGGCTCGGCCGCGTACCAGATCGGCAACCTGTTAAACGCACAGATGTAATGGAGCCGCTGGTGGGTAAACTTCTGTCAATTGGACTCGCGGTTATTCTGCAGTTGGGCGGCCTGGTCGGCGCCCATCTCTATTACGATGCGAATCCGCGTGATGTTCTGATTGTGGTGGATTCCTCTTACGGACTCAGTGGGTATCAAAGCCAGATCGAAGATTGGCTCGACGATTTCAGCCGTTCGCAGCGCTACAGCGAATTGCATTTCGCCACGGATAAATCTTATTTGGGTAAAGGGGATGCGAACCGCGACAAACTGTTTCGGGTGAGCTTTGGCAAAATGGACGCCAGTTTGCTGAATCAGAACTATCCGGACAAGCAGTACGATGAACGTGTTTTGTTGACCTTTACTGGCGCGGATGCCAGTGGTTGGGAAGTGGTGTCGTTTAGTCAGTAGTATATTTACCGTTTGTGCTGCTGTGTGCGAGTGAACAGGGCGTATCAGTTTCGGCCATAAAATAGGTATAAATGGGCGCTGCTCCGAATTGCAGTAACTAAGCTTGATTTTAGTGTCCTGAGTCTGAAGTTCGTATCGCTTCAGAGCTAATGGGAAGCGCTAGTACAAGGCGCTCTTCGTAGAGAATATCGGGATCTTTTCAAGAAGAGCAACGCCGTAATAGTGTTTTTCATGAGCTCCCTTGGGGCGCGCCATTCAAGCTCTCTAGCGTTGTTCTGCCTCTTGCCAATGGAATAACCATTGACTGCGAGACACGCCTAGCTATTGAACTTGAATGGCACGCTGAATTCATGCGAACTTCTGACTCAGGACACTAGCTGTAACTATAATATCCGAGTTCAACGGCAGCCTGTTTTAACTGAGTGTCCTTTATCGTTCTTAACGAACGAATCTTTCGGCGGTTTTTTCTTTCCAAGGGGCGATCCCCTTGAACCCCCTTTGTCGCCCACTTTGGTGTTCTGCCATGCCGGACACGTTCTTCGAACGGTCGCTTAAGCGTGCTTCCCTGCACGCGCGGCGCTTGCAAGGGCATCCTGCCCTTGAATCCGTTGCGATGTGCCCGTCATCTCAGCCAAAGCAGATGCGACGAAACAGTTATTTACACCAGTCCTCGGTACATAGAATTTAAAGGTTGGTTTTATCGATCGAGACAGTAACTCTTGCCACGGTATTTCCCGTCTTTCAAACGACCACGCGGAGCGATTTTCGTCTTACAGGTTGGTCAATTAAGGATACTTGCTCAAGTAAGTCAGCCATGGATGGTGGTCACGAATGACCCTGTCAAAGACGAAAATGCCGAGAGAGAATAGTCGTTAGTGGCGGTTTGGGTTGTTAAGTAACAAGCCCGAATCTTCGGACCGTTATGACCCTTGACGGCGAAAATTGCCTAATGAAACCATCTCATTTAGTGATTCAAGTACCTCCGCAGAACGTCTTATGGTCATTGCTTTTCAACTATTCAACAAAGCCCGCAGATCACTGATGGTGTTGGCATTTTTTTCTTTATCCTGAGGCGTACTGTTGTTTTCAGCGCCGACCCAGGTGACATCTCCGGGCGGTAATTCGTCGAGGAACCGGCTCGGTGTGCAGTCGAGAAACTCTCCAAATTGCTTACGCTTGGCGGCAAAGGTCAGGGCCAGCGTTTTTTGCGCGCGCGTAATACCAACATACATCAGGCGACGCTCTTCCTCGATGTCGCCGCTTTCAATGGAGTTACGGTGCGGCAATAACTCTTCTTCGAGACCCATGACAAACACGTGGGGAAATTCCAGACCTTTTGAGGCGTGCAAGGTCATCATTTGCACCGCATCTTCTTCGCTTTCTTCTTCCTGTCGCTCCATCATGTCGCGCAACACCAGCTTGGCAATGGCTTCGCCGATCGCGAGATCGGTATCGTCATCTTCGTTGCCGCGCTCCATCATCGATTGCAAACCATCAATCAGAATGTGCACGTTGGCCAGTCGCTTCTCGGCCATTTTGTCCGTCGTGCTGTCCTGTCGTAACCAAGCTTCGTAGTTGATGTCGGTGATCATTTCGCGGATCACCATGACCGGGTTTTCCTGAGTATGCAGTTTTTCAATGGTACGGTTTAACCAGGAGGTAAACCGCTCCAGACGCTCCCCAGCTTTTGGCGTCAGGTGTTGACGCAGACCGAGCTCAGCACAAGCCGATGACAAGCTGACGCCACGTACCGCGGCATAGTCGTTGAGTTTTTCCAGCGTCGACGGACCAATCTCTCGACGCGGGGTGTTGATGATTCGCAGAAAAGCGGCGTCGTCATCCGGGTTAATCAACAGGCGTAGGTAGCTCATCACGTCTTTGATTTCCGCTTTCGCAAAGAACGACGTACCGCCGTTCATTTTGTATGGAATGCGGTTCTGTTGCAGTTTCATTTCCATGATGCGGGCCTGGTGGTTCCCGCGATACAAAATGGCAAAATCCTTGTAACTGCAGCGGCGCACCAGATGCTGGTGCAAAATTTCATTGGCGATGCGTTCAGCTTCGGCGTCATCGTTTGGCGTGCGGATAATGCGAATCTTGTCGCCTTCTTCCATTTCGCTCCACAGGGTTTTGGTAAACACGTGTGGGTTGTTGTCGATCACCGTGTTGGCCGCTTTCAGAATCAGTTTTGTCGAGCGGTAATTCTGCTCCAGCTTGACCAGTTTCAGGTGCGGGAAATCTTCTTGCAGCTTCACCAGGTTCTCGGGCCGCGCGCCCCGCCAACTGTAAATGGATTGGTCATCATCACCCACCACCGTAAAACGTGGGTCGTCACCCACCAGCAGCTTGACCAACAGGTATTGTGAAATGTTGGTGTCCTGATACTCATCGACCAACAGGTAGCGAATTCGGCGCTGCCATTTCTGCAGCACTTCGGCATGGTTCAGGAACATCAATGTGGGCAAACGGATCAGATCGTCAAAATCCACAGCGTTGTAAGCGCTGAGCATCCGGTTGTATTCCGCGTACATCTCCACGGCCAGTACATGGTTGGCGTCTTCCATTTTGCCGCGCAGATCTTCTGGTTCTTTCAGGTCGTTTTTCCACAGGCTGATCAAATTGCGGAAATAGTCGGCTTCGTCCACGGCATTGGGCGCGGTACGTAATACGATGTCTTTGATCAACGCTTTGGAGTCGTGATCGTCAAACAGCGTGAAATTGCTTTTCAGGCCAATAGCATCGGCCTCTTTGCGCAGAATGTTCAGACCGAGGTTGTGGAACGTAGAGACGATTAACCCATGCGACTGCTTACCCTTAACCAGTTTCCCGACCCGGGCTTTCATTTCCCGGGCGGCTTTATTGGTAAAGGTAACGGCCGCGATGTTATGGGCTTTGTAACCGCATTCCTGAATCAGATAGGCGATCTTTTGTGTGATTACCGATGTCTTACCGGACCCAGCACCTGCCAGCACCAGCAATGGACCGCTGATGTATTCGACAGATTCTTGTTGGCGAGGGTTTAACTTGTTGGCCATAGAGTCTCAGTTGGGTAAAACGGCCGGCGATTTTAGCAGGCTGAAGGTTCAGCCCCAAGATGTCATTTGGATCGACGGGTGTTTGTTTTTTCGCGCAATTCCCTTTCCGCTCAGAGAGCGCACCGCTATAGCGCATTTGCTGCCAAACAAGGCTTTTTCGACGTTTTTTTGGCGATTTTGAGACACAGGTAACCAAATTACGACAGAAAAATGCGTCACAGTTCCTCGGCTTTTCGCAACTTTACTGCATACTTTGTAGTCAATTGAGAATTGATATCAAAGAACTCTATGCTGAACTTCAATCGCTTTTGGAATCCGACCACTCGATTATGGCTGACCTTTAGCGGCCTCGCTCTGCTCGCGGGCTGTACACAGGATCTCACCAATCTGAATGGCGAGAATGTTTTCGCCGACGGTAAAAACCTAACGGAAAATGTCGTGGTGAATTGTACAGAGACCGATCAGGATTTTTTTGATCGTGCCGTCTGGCCGACGCTGGTGACCAGTTGTGTCGGTTGCCATGGCGAAGCGAATGCCAGTGGCAGTGACGCGCCACCTCTGGTGTATCCGGCAAATCGTTCGGACGCCTACGGTATTATCCGCGACTATGTCGAGCGTGAAGGGATCAAGTTAGCCAACAAACCGTCCATGAACGGTGAGGGCCACACCGGCGGTAAGGTTCTCACGTTAAATTCAACGGAAGTGTCCGGGTTAGCGGAGTTCGTGGTACGCGTTCAGGATGGCGGTGCGTCCTGTCTTGATAACGGCGGGCAAAGTGCCCGAGAGGCGGGTTTCAGCGATGTGATCAACATCAGCGCAGCGCGGACGGTACGAAAAGCCGCGATTTTGATGCAGGGCCGCATGCCGACCCAAAATGAGCTGTCCAGTGCGCAAAGTTCCGAGCAAGGATTAGCGGACGTCCTGATGGGCTACTTACAGGGTGACACCTTTGATACCTGGTTAATGAACAGTGCCAACGATCACCTGTTAACCCGTAAGTACGTGACCGGCCAGACCGAAGCTCAGGAAGCCTTGAGTGCGGACACCTATAACTACAGCGGCCTTTATGACCGCACCTCTGCCGCATTCGATGCCGCCGAAGCGGCGGAAGTCGCTTGCGCGGACGCGGGTGGCATGCCTGCCGCCGATGCAGCGCAACCCGAGTGTCGTGAGGCGCAAGCGCTGCGCGCCACGGCAGGCATTATTTACCGAGAGACGCAACGGGCCATCGCGGAAGAGCCTTTGCAGTTGATCCGCCATGTGGTCAGTAACGATCGGCCGTACCGGGAAATTCTGACCGCAGACTACATGATGATGAACCCCTTCACCTACGATGTACTCGACGGTGCAACCTGGTCTGCCGGGTACAATGATATGGACGCAACAGACTGGCGTCCCGGCCACATCCGCCAATACCAAGTGAATTGGAACACCACGCTGCAGGCCAAAACAGGCAAGGCTTATCTGCCGTCCGCTGGGGTGCTGAGTTCTCCGGTGTTTTTACTGCGTTACCCATCGACAGATACCAATCGGAACCGTGCGCGAGCGCGCTGGACCTATTACTACTTCCTTGGCACCGATATTGAGCGCTTGGCAGTGCGCGCCATGGATCCGGAAGAGCTGAAGAACGTGACCAACCCCGGTGCAGAAGGCAGCAGTTGTTTTGGTTGTCACAAGATCATGGACCCGGTTGCGGGGGCGTTCCAGAGTTGGGGCAATGCCAGCCAGTATCTGGTCCGCAACGGTAACGACAGCCTGCCCCAGGTCTATGTCGACGGGGATGAGTACGTGGCTGGAGACCATTGGTACCGTGGACAACTTAAACCCGGATTCAATGGCACCGATATGCCGGTTAACCGCGACTACGGCAGCAACACCACACACGACGACGGTCTGCAATGGTTAGCCGAACAGCTGGTGGCCGATGCCCGTTTTGGTACTGGAACCGCCAAGTTCTGGTTTAAAGGCGTGTTTGGTCGTGATCCGCTGTTAGCGCCCACCGCAACAGAAGACGCCGACTATGAGGCCCGCTTGCAAGCCTATTTGGATGAGCAGGACCTCATTGCCGAATGGGCAGCTGACTTCCGCGCGGCCAATGATAATTTGAAAACTCTGTTAGTGGATATGATGATGTCCCCACTGTTCCGTGGCGAAAGCACCACGGATAGCGATGCTCAACGCCTGGCGGCATTGGATCAGCTCGGCCTTGGACGCCTCTTATCGCCGGAACAACTTGCGCGCAAGCTGGTGGCCACAACGGGATTCAACTGGCGCTGGCCATGGCAGGACAACAGTCAATTGCTGGAAAGCTACTATATGTTCTACGGCGGCATTGATTCCGATGGCATCACCAAACGGCCAGAGGCACTGAACAGTCTGATGTATTCGGTCACTGAACGGATGGCGAATGAGTTGTCCTGTTCAATTGTGGCCAGTGAGTTTTGGCCCGCCATGCCGCGAACCCTGTTCACCGGGGTGGCCATTGAAACAGACCCAAACACCGTAGAAGGCGAAGCCGCCATACGTGGTGCTATCAACAATATGATGTGGCGGTTGTGGGGCGTCAGTGACAGCGATGAACTCGATGCGCTGTGGGGGCTCTACAAAGCGCTTTACGATCAGCGGATTGCCTGGCGCACCGACGACGATCAAAACGGTGGTGTTTACGTCGCTGACTACCTGAGTTATGCCGCAGAATGGGATGGTGATCGTACCGACACCGCGCAGGATGAGTTTTGCCAACTGATCAATGCCGAAGGTGACGAGTATCCGCAGGATTGGGCGGGTATCGCACCGGCGGATTGGGCGAATCCGGCCTTAGTGCGCGAGCATTTGGGCAGCAACTACAACCCCGAGCAAACACTGCGCCCTTGGGTCGGCGTTTTAACCGCCATGCTCACCGACATTCAGTTTTTAACGGAGTAACGCCATGCAACGACGGGAACTATTAAAAGCCATGGCAGCTGCCGGTTTATTGCCCAGTGCCGGCTTGCTCAGTGCGCCGGCGCACGCTGCGGTAACCCGCTACGAAGGTCCGGTGTATATCGTGCTGTTCGCAGAAGGTGGGTGGGATGTCACCAGTCTGTGCGATCCTAAAGACGGATTGATTCGCCCACCGGGCAGTAATGCGGATGTCCGCATTAATCAATGGTCGGCGACACAGTCGATTCAGAGCGCAAACGGTATTTCGTATGCACCGGTGGCCGACAACGGCAGTCTGTTTACCAATCATGGCGCGAAAATGATGGTCATTAACGGGCTGGATGCGCAAACCAACGCGCACTCCGCCAGTGTTCGCCATGTCTTTTCGGGACGTTTTGCCGATGGTTATCCGGCAGTCACGGCGCTGGCGGCTGCACAGCACGGTGCCGGGCTGCCCCTGGCGTTTCTCAGCAACGGTGGCTACCGGGAAACCGCCGGGTTAACTAATTTTTCGTTGATGCAGGACCCAAGCTCGTTGGGTAACCTGATCAATACCAACGCGACGCCGTGGGGACCGACACAATTCCAACGGCCGGAACAGCTGAGCACCGTGCAGGCGTATCGTCAGGCACGGCTCGACCGGTTGCAGGCCCGGCAGGCATTGACCGAGCGCTTAAAACAGTCGGCCCAGTTTCTGGAACAAAGTGCAGCCGGGCGAGATCAACTCAGTTCACTGAATGAATTTATGCCGGAGACGTTAGCGTCCACCACGGACATTGATGGCAACTGGTTTCCTCTGTTGCGTCAGATTCAACTGGTGTTGGTCAGTGCGGCGGCGGGTTTAACCGTTGCCGCAGATGTGGTTCATTGGGGGTTTGATACTCACGCCAATCACGATGCCGACCATGGCGTGGCGTTGCGCAACCTAGCGGCAGGTATCGACTACATCTGGACGGAAGCCGCCGCGATGGACGCCTTACACAGTACCAATCTGGTGAGTCGGCTGCGCGTGGTCGTCGCCTCTGACTTCTCACGTACACCCTGGTACAACGACGGTAACGGCAAAGACCATTGGCCTATCGGTAGTGCCATCCTGATGCAGGATGGTGGCTTTAGCCAATCAGTGGTGGGCGCGACAACAGCGACTCACGACGCATTGGGGCTTAATGCAAATTTTGAAGCACAGCCCGAAGGACAGGGCGCCATCATTACCCCGGCGCACTTTCAGCGCTTGTTACGCCATTGGAGTGGTACGGATACGGCAAACTTCTCAACGCTGTTCCCGCTGGATGACAGTGGCTTAGATTTGCGTAGCTTGGTGTGAAGAAGCAACTTACGTAGCTTAACAAATCGACACCATAACTTACCTTGGTGGTAACGGTGTCGACTACATTGAACGGAAGAATCAGCAAAAGGAGCGTCTGATGATTCCGAAAGCCCTCTATGAAATGTTACCTGGTCTTTATGCCGCTGGTGCGGTGTTAACTCTCGCGATAAACGACTCACCCTTGCGTTTTTTCCCAGCGACGCTGCTGTTGTTTACGGCGGGTCTTGTGTTTTATCTGCGTTACGATTTTCGACACCTGCCGGCGAAAGAACGCGCCCAACGTATGGCCGAGCACTACCGGCAACAGCGGCGTAAACACAGTCTATAAAACAATAGGGCACTTCTGATTAAATCAAATCACCTCAGTCGTCTATCTGAAGGATTCACTGAGGTAGATGGCAATTATTCAGCGTTGCCGCAAGCAACCCGGTGCAGAATGTGCCGGGTTTGTTGTGTCTGTCTTTTTGGAAAAATGATTCAGTCTTACGCATTTATGCATACCGTTTCATTCGCTTGCCATCTATTTTTGCCGAAAAAAGGCAAGCCGAAGAATTTGTTCTAATCTCAGGTAATGTCTTTGATTGTCTTGAACCACCCATGATTCTATTCGTCGTATGCGTGCTTTTTGTCAGCAGCGCAACGTTTGCGCTCAGCCTGCGGTTATTGGTTCGCCAAAGTCACCGTCTTTCTTGGGAAGAACAGCTGACCTCCAAGGGTGGACGTTACCTGATCGCGGCAAACATAGCCTCCGTTGTTGGCATGGTGGGCTCAATCGCTTTTTTTGCCTTGGAAGAAATTCGCTCCGACTTGGAAACCAGCGCCCGTAAATCGTTGGATACCGTCTTGGAAACCACGCATGAAGCCTTCCGGATTTGGGCAGGCGACCAGACGGTGCGCTTGCGTCAGGTCGCCAGCGACCCGGAATTTCAGGACAACGTCCAGCTGTTGATCGCTCGGCATCAACAAAATAAGGGGCAAATTGATTCGACGGCGCTCGCCTTCATTCGTCAGCAGTTTAGGGACATTTCGCAGATTGATGACAGCATCGGTTTCTTTATTATCTCGATAAACGGGATCAATATCGGCTCTATGCGAGACAGTAACCTTGGTGCCGTGAATCCAATCTTGCGGCAGCGCCCTGAATTGTTTTTACGAGTTCTAAACGGCGAGACCGTTATGGTGCACGCGATTGAATCGGATGTGCCGCTGGCCAATCACCAAAACATCAAAGACAAGAACGTGCCGCCGACTATGTTTTTTGCGACGCCGATTCACGATACAGACGGTAAGGTCATCGCGGTGTTAACCGAACGACTGAACCCTCAGGATGCCTTCTCCCGGATATTTGCTCTAGGTCGTATTGGTGACAGTGGCGAAACCTACGCGTTCAATGACAAAGCACAGTTGGTATCGGACAGTCGGTTTTCAGACCAGCTCATTGCCAACGGCACCCTTACCGAAAACGAACAGAGTATCTTATCTATCCGCTTGCTGGCACCGGTGCCGCAAGGGCAGCGTGCGAACTACACGCTCATGGCGCAGAGTGCTCTGCAGAAAGAGCGCAACTTCAATACGCGAGGGTATGCAGATTACCGCGGTGTCAAAGTTATTGGCAGTTGGCTTTGGGATGAACAATATGAGATGGGCATTGCGTCCGAGATCGACTACGACGAAGCGTATCTACCCTACGTAAAAGCCCGTCTCATGATTTTGTTGATTCTGGCCGCAACATTGGGTGTCGCGCTGTTAGGAACCTTTATTGTGTTGAGCCTTGGCATTCGTACCACACGTTTTTTACAGAAAAATTCAGCCGAACTGGAACAACGTGTGCAAGAACGATCCGCAGCGTTGTTGGTTAGCGAGCGTCGACTGCAGACGGTGCTCGACACCATTCCTGCGCTGATTTATCTGAAAGACATCGATGGTAACTACGAACTGGTGAATCGGGAATTCGAGAAAGTGTTCAATGTACGTCGGGAAGATGTCGTTGGTTATTCCATATCGGACTTCGCCATGGTCAGTGAAACCAATGATCAGAAGATCATTCATCAACGGTTAAGCACCTCATTCGAAGAAACGCTGCGCAGCCCGCTGACTCAAAATATTTCCTACTACCAGAGTTTTAAAGCACCGGTGATCAATGAGCAGGATCAGGTCACGGGTGTGGTGGCGGTTTCTGTGGATATCACGCAACGAAAAACAACGGAGCAAGCGTTAAAACGAACCCTGGATGAACTGAATTTTGTGCAATATGCGATCGATAATGCCGCCTATATGGCCTTTTGGGCGGATATTAACAGCGGTCAGCTGATGTACGGCAATATGGCGGCCGAACAGTTTTTTGGTATTCCGCGCGAAGCCTTATCAGATTACAACCTGGTCCAGTTACAGTATCAGGGTCAACACAAATCGCTGGCCGAGGTGGTTAGTGAACTGCAAGCGGGTCCGCAAACCTTTGAGACTCAGTTTGTGGGCAATGATAAGCGCCCCAGAACATTGGATGTCACCTCGCAGATAGTGCGGCTAGGGCAAGTTGAGCGGATCGTGTCTTTCGCGCGGGACATAACCGACTTCAAAGATCTTGAAAAAGAACTGGTGGAATCGAAAGTTCGCGCCGAGGAAGGCAGCCGAGCAAAAAGTGAGTTTCTCGCCAGTATGAGCCATGAAATCCGCACGCCTTTAAATGGAGTACTGGGGATGATCGGTTTAGTCATGCGAACCCACCTGAACCCGGAACAGAAAGAACGATTAAAGATTGCACAGAACAGTGCCAGTTCTTTATTGGAGATCATCAACGACTTGCTCGATTTCTCAAAAATTGAAGCGCACAAACTGGACATTGAGTCGCTCGATTTCAATTTGCGAGACCTGATTGAAGACACTATTAAAACCGTCGCCTACCGAGCGGAAGAAAAAGGTTTGACGTTGTCGGTTGATTTTTCCAAACTGAAGCAAACCAATGTGAACAGTGACCCCACGCGGATTCGGCAAATCCTGCTGAATCTGCTGAGTAATGCGATCAAGTTTACTGATAAGGGCAGCGTGAAAATAACGCCCTATCTGGAATCGAATTGGGATAAAACGTTTTTAACCTGCCACGTCGTCGATACCGGTATGGGCATTGAGCCCGACCAAATGAAATTTCTGTTCGAGAAATTTACTCAGGCCGACAGCAGCACGACTCGCCGTTTTGGTGGCACCGGTCTCGGCTTAGCGATTTGTAAAAAACTCTGTCAGTTGATGAATGGTAATATTCATGTCTCCAGTACACCTGGCGTAGGCACGGAATTTATTTTCTTCGTTGAGGTTGAACAATCTGAAGCCGTCATTCAAACCTTACCTGTGACCAGCCTGAACGATTTGCGCGTGATGATTGTGGATGATCTCGACGTCAACCGCATTATCTTCCGGGCGCAGTTGCAGCAATGGGGCATCGGCGTTACTGAAGTTGCTGAACCTGTTTCGGCGTTTGAGGCATTACGTAGGAACCCGTCCAACCAACCAGATGTGATGTTGATAGATCTGAATATGCCGGGCATGGATGGGCTGACGCTGGTAGAACAGATTCGACAACAGCCGCAGTTTGACGACATTCAAATGCTGATACTCAGTTCCACCACAGAAGTAATGCATGTTAAACGGCTGCAGTCCTTGAATATTGCAGGCTACTTTTCCAAACCGGTGAGTATCAAAGACTTGCAGGATGCCCTTAGCCTAATCAAATCTTATTCCTCGACGCTCAGAGAAAATAAAGTATTGATCAGCAGCGCGTATTTGCAGTCTTTGGACCGAACAACATCGGCCAGCACGCATGAACACTTACCCATTCGGGAAGACCTCAAAATTCTGCTGGTGGAAGACAATCACATAAACCAACTCATTGTGAAAGGGATTTTGGAAGGTGTTGGTTTGCAGTGCGAATCGGCCAGTAATGGGTTGGAAGCCATTGATCGACTCAGCGAACACAGTGCCTCGTCCCCTATCGACCTGGTGTTGATGGATTGCCAAATGCCGGTTTTAGATGGCTACCGGGCAACCGAAAATATCCGGGCCGGTCACGCGGGGGAATGGGCAAAAACGGTTCCCATTATCGCACTCACCGCGCATGCGCTCAGCGGTGATCGGGAAAAATGTATTGCCTGTGGCATGAATGATTTTCTGACTAAACCCATCGATGAATCAGCGTTTTTAAAACTACTGAGTCGCTACTCGTCGCAGAAACCCGGTAAGCCGGAAACTGGTGCCGACACCCAGCGTCAACCTGAAAAAAATAACGTTAAACAAATGAAAGGAGGTGCGTCCGCAATGATGCAATGGCCGGATGATTTACAAAGTATCGATCGGCAGTCACCGCCAGACTTTGCCAAATATGCAAAAGCGTACCTCGCCGCACTGACGATTTTTCGTGACCAGGCAGACAGTCTGGCCACAAATTTGAGAGCCGCGTTCGATGCGGAACAGTTTGAAACGATTCGCGAAAAAACGCACAGCTTGAAAGGCAGTTCGGCCAATCTGGGTTTCGTGGATCTCAGCCAGCTCAGTGCCGATGTTGAGCAGTTGATCAAGCAGGGTAAGCCCTGTTCTGGCGAGCAGATCGACGCAATCTGCCGTGATCTCGGCACAGGTAAGCAGGATGCCGAGCGCATTTTGCAGTTGAATGCCTCCGACGCACCGGCCAGTACTCGTCACTGGCGTGATGTCGCACAGGAAATCCTCACACTGCTCAATGAAAATGCCGTGGTCAGTATCGAACTGGTCGATGAATTAAAAAACAGCCAAGACGACAGCGGGCAACCGGAACAGATGGCAAAAGTGGTGGATCAACTGATGAGTTTTGAATACGACGAAGCACAGAATATTCTAACGAAACTGCTGTAACCGCAGTTGTGTTAGCGTAACCGAGGCTGCAAGCGTTTCTATAATTGGCACCCTTTGGCTTGCGCTCGGCCAGCCTCTTTGGCGAGGTAAAGCTGTTGGTCGGTGGTGTTGATAAAGGTTTCCAGGTCGCACCGTTCAGGTTTCACGCAGCACAGCCCGGTACTGAAAGACACGGTCGGTTTTACCTGTGAGAACTCGTGTACAAGCCCGAGAGACTCAAGCTCTGTTTGAGCGCGTGCGAACAAGGCTTCCGCGTCAGCCAGGTTGGTTTCTGGCAATAACACCGCAAACTCCTCACCGCCATAGCGGGCCACAAAGTCGGCACTGCGGCGGAAGAATCCGCTAAGAAACTGGGCCACGTCGTGCAGGCATTTATCGCCGGCGGGATGACCATAGTGGTCGTTGTACAGCTTAAAATGATCAATATCGATCATCGCCAGCGTCAGCAATTTGTGCTCACGTTTGGCTCTGCGCCACTCATCGTTGATTTGCTGATCAAACGCGCGTCGGTTGGGAATCTCGGTTAAACCATCTACTCGCGCGAGATTCGCAAGCAGTTCGTTGCGGCGGATCAGTTGCGCTTGCAAGCGGACACGGGCCAGCAGGACCGATTGCACAATGGGTTTGTGAATATAATCCGCCGCACCCAGGTTCAGCCCGCGCACTTCATCCGCTGCACTGGTCAAGCCTGTCATGAAGATGACTTTTAAGTCGCCATACTGATCCGCGTTGGAAAAAAGCTCATGGCAGAAGTCCATACCGCTGCCATCTGGAAGCTGTACGTCTAACAGAATGATGTCGAACGGATGCTGCTGAATTAATTCACGCGCTTTAGCCAACGTTTTTGCCACCGATACACGGTAAGTATCGCGTAAGCTGGCAGCAATGAGGTGAAGGTTGGCCGGATCGTCTTCAACGGCCAGGATATGAAAAGTGCGTTGTTCGGTCATGAAAGCAGCAGTCTAACGTTTCTGTCAGTATAGCAGTTCTGTTAAAAACGCCAGATATGCGATCAAAGCAGGGCTGGTGACTGCCTGCTAACGCTCTGATTCGCTCAAAGACACAATACGGTCCGACTCCAACTGGATTTTCTTCAGTTTCAGCAGACGGCCAATCGCCTTTTTGAAGTTGCCCTTACTCACCTGGAACATATCGTATATGTCATCGGGCGATGATTTGTCGGACAGATTCAGCAAACCGTTATTGCGCGCCAGTTCATTGAGTATGCGATCCGCAATATCCACGCGGGCCTCATGCCCTTGCAACTGAATAGACAGGTCGATCTTATTATCTTCCCGGATCTGCTTGATATAACCCTGAATCCTTTGCCCGGGTTTCATCGGCTTCAGCACATCTTCGTTAAAGATCATGCCCAGGTACAGCGAATCGACAATGGCCTGATAGCCAAGATTGGTGCGCTTCACAATCATTAGATCGACGCGGTCGTTTTTCTCGTAGTTCGACGTTTCTTCGCGCAAAAAATTGCTCAGCTTCGCCGACCCGGTAATTCGCTGTGTATGCTCATCCACATACAGATACACCACATGCCGTTCACCCACTTCCATGGGCTTACGTTGCTGATTAAAAGGCACCAGCAAGTCTTTCGGCAAACCCCAATCCAAAAATGCGCCAAAGCTGGTCACTTCCTTTACCGTTAACGCCGCACATTGACCGACCTCAACATAAGGTTTCAAACGCGTGGCAATTAACCGGTCTTCCGAATCCAGATAGATAAAGACATTGATGAAATCGCCAATCTCGACCTTTTCCGGGCACTGTTTCGAGGGTAGCAGGATGGTGTCGAGGTTTTCACCGTCCAAATAGACACCAAAATCCATTTTAGAGACAACTTCGAGAGTATTGTGTTTGCCGATTTGGGCCATGAGAGCAGAGGTCCGGATGAGTAAAGTGCGCAGTATAGGTTATTTACCGGGTAATCGTGAAATGCCAATGATGCGGTGGTTGTCGTTGCGGTGAGTAGACTGTTTTGTCGAAAGCCGATCGAAAGTGTCGATAAACCTTACAAATGCTTACATTGATGTGACATTCGTCAGGTTTTTGTCAGTCAATTGGCAATAATGGTTGTAAATTTGCATCAGTAACCGTAATTTACCGCACGCTAAGGAAGATAGCGTAGATGTTGAAACATGGACACATGGCACCCCTGCCTCTGAACGGCAGCTCTGGGTGACTCCATTTATTGCCCTTTCTGCTGCACCCATCTTTTGTCAGATAAAGGGAATGAAATGTTTCAGAAGCTCGCCGTTTCTCTACTCAGCCTCATCAGCGTTACTGTGTTTGCCAACACGAACTTCAATGTTGACTCGTATGACATCTACGAATACAACATAACAGGTGACACAACTACCGAAATCATATTCATCGCGAAAGAAAAAATCCTACTGATCGCAGGCGACGTTTCCATTCCAATCAAGTACAAAGATGGTGACGACTTCTATCTAACCGGTAATACCATCGTTGCCGGCCGTGGCGGCTTTAATCCAAGCGGCAAAACCAAAACAACCCGGTTCAGTATCATTATTTCCGATGCCAATGGCGATGGCATCAATGACATGTTGCTCAAGCCAACTTCAGGTACATTGGTTCAAGTAAACGGCGGCACCACCAAGCTACCTTCCAGTGCCAGTTCCAGCAGCACGTTCGCAGGCTTTGAAAACGATGGCAATACCACCTTTACACCGGTTTCAACACCGAGTGGGCAGGCTTACAAAGTGGCACGCAACGGGGTCACCTTTTTTGTAGACAGTGAAGGCAACCCGTATAACATCTCCAAAACATTAGCCTCCGCAACCGCCGTTGGTAATTTAAAAGGCAACTTCACCGTGTCGCAGGGCGGCGCGGCAACCTATTCTCTGCCGATTGATCTGGTCCCAGGACCTGCCGGTATTCGACCGAATGTATCGGTAAGTTACTATTCGCAAGGTGGTAACGGGCTACTTGGTAAAGGTTGGAGCTTGTCGGCTACCGAGAGCATCACTCGTTGTAAAGCACCTGGCCGTAGCAAATCGGTACCAAGCTACTCAACGACAGATACGTTTTGTTTGAATGGTGATCCATTGGTTGCTTTTACTGCTGACGGCCAGAAGTTATACCGAAAGCGTATTGACGACGGAACGTTGTTGAAGTTTAACTATGCAGCAAACCAGTTCTCTGCGGTTTTAGAAAACGGCACAAAGAGGTTATTTAGTTCACATCTCAACCGCAACGCGAGCGGAACCAATACCAAATCTTGGTACTTGACGAGAGAAACACAGTTAGGCGGAGCATATTCTACTTATGATTACTCGTTTGATCATTCCAACGGAGAAGCCCTACTTACAAGCATACAATATGGCTCTCATAGCGTTTCTTTCTATTATGAAGAGCGACCAGACAGGTCTTTTGCCTTTGATAGTAACGGATCAAAAGTAAATCGAACGAAACGATTATCTTCGATCAGTACCAATGGTACGGGAGAGAATATAGCCACTTATTCGTTCAAATACGGATACAACAGTCGGCTTGATCAATCCTTCTTAACTGACATTCAAAAATGTGTGGGATCCAGCTGTTACGAGGAACTCACATTTGCGTGGAATCAACCGAGCAACACCATCTTCGAATCCACAGAGCATTCAGAAACCTTAGATAATAACTACGACACGAGAATTAGTTTTGGTGATATTGATGGTAATGGAACTACTGACATTATTGGCTTTGAAAAAAATAGTGATTGGAAACACAGAATTAAGGTATTTAAATCGAAATTATTGGTAAGTGATATCGATATAGATGGCGGTACTCGTCTGGATGAAGTTGTTAATGCCCCTCAGTCTGCGGATTATCAACTGATGATTTCTGATCTCGATGGCGACGGAATAGATGATATATTCTGGTACAACGGGAACAGGATTCAAACTTACAATAGTAACGGAAAGTTTGGTTTTGGTAATGCCAACCAGACTAGAGATACATGGGATTATGACGATTCAACATTAATTGATGTAAATGGCGATGGACTCACAGACTTAGTACACTCGTCAGGTGCCATGAATGCAGCCGGTCAATTGGTCAAGTCAGAAACGTTTGCAGTATATCTTGGTGATGGTTCAGGCTCCTTTACCGGTTCACCGAAGTTTGCAAAACGAAATGATGAAACGCATTTTGCGTTTGCAGATATAAATGGCGACAACAAGGCAGACGTTATCATGTTGCATGATGACGGCACTCTTGAGTACCGATATTCCACGAGTTCGCAAACGTCAGTTTCTTTTTCAAATGGCGGTACTCGTTCATTTACAAGTGATAACAAGAAAAATTTCAGTCTGACCACCGCAGACATTAATGGAGATGGCCTGGCTGACGTAGTTATCTCAAACAAACTCGGGTATGTCTCAGTGTATCTTTCCAATGGTAACTCGTTGAGTTCGGCTCCGCTTAAATTGAGGGAGCCGTGGACCTATGATGAGGATGAAGCCACAACAGCGTCTAACAAACCATTTTCACCACAGTTTCAGGATATAAATGGTGATGGCCGAACGGATATGGTCATAGATAATGACTATCGACCAGGGCAGATCGATGGGTTATTTGGTCCGCGCAGAAGCATAAACTTACCAGCAGTAGATCTAAGAAATGGTTTGCTAACATTTGTTGACATCAATGGTGATGGAGCTAAAGATGCGGTGGCAGCGATTACCAATAGATCATCATTCGCAGACAATAAAGTAAAAATTAGGAAGGGAACTTCGCCTGATCTAAGTATTGCTAGAATCAATGACAGTTACGAAAACCAAACGTCTATTGACTACAAAAATATGACGGATGCACAAGTCTATCAAAGATCGACACCAGCTTGGTTTAGAGATGGGATTTCTATCAGTTTGAATCCAGCCACTAAATTGGTTTACAAGACCAATACGTCAGAAGGCGATACCTATTTTAAATATGGTGGTGCTCAGTCAAGTCTTGATGAAGGTTACTTAGGCTTTCAACTTTTTTCATCTGTGACCGGGCGGGAATCTCAGGACGCTGAAGGGGCCCCACATACCAAGTCGATTATTGCGGTAACCTATTTAGACCAAAGAGACTATCTCGTTGGAAAACCTCGCCAAGTGTATAAGCGCGTGAAGAATGGCTCATCGGAATCTGTTTTTGCACAACTCAAATTTGAGGATAAAGAGGGTACTGTTGTTGCGGCGTATGGCGCTAGCAATGTGGCGCTGTTGGATACGCGGGCTCTATCGCCACGTAACGGTATTACCGGTTCGACTGGTGTTGGTGTTGGAGAAGGCGCGTCAACGTTCATTAGTGAGTGGACGGTTAAAACCTTAACCACAGGAATAGTTCGGCCAGTTTTGGCATCAACCGCCAATACCTACTTTGACCCTGAAGATGGTAACACTATTCTTGCTCGCACCATTACCTCCAATGATTGGGAAGTGGTAGGACCTGCCTTGGTGACGAGACCGACATACAGCGAAACGACCGAGGGTCTCGACAAAACAGTAAAGTCAGTTCGCCGTGATTTCGAAGTCTATGATTCAGTAACCGGCAGCAATAACCCGGACTACCTTATCAATGCCTTACACGTTGTTAAAGAGAAAGTAACAACAACAGCACTGGGCGACTGGAAAGATGAACTGGTAAACAATTCTTTGGCAACGACAGACTTCTATTACGTGAATAGAAGTTATGGCAGCAACAACCTGCTCTACAGCCAATACATTAGTGATCGTGAAGACGATTGGCTAAATACGACATTCTTCTATGACACCCGTGGTCAACTAACTAAGCAAATTGTGTCAAACAAAACAACGCCGACCTTCCCTCAGCATATCAGTCGAGTTTCTGAGTGGAAATATGATGCCGACACCGGCTTCCTGCTTTGGGAGAAAAACGCCGCTGGGCACTATACGGTATACGAAAATTACGACAAATATGGCAACCCGGGGAAAGTCACAGTCGGCGTTGGTTCGCCTGAGTCGTTAACCCAGGCGCTGAGTACGGTATATACCTACGATAAATTTGGTCGACAAACTAAAGTGACTTCGTCAGCAGGCCAAGTGGCTGAGACCAGTTACCACAATTGCGCTATTTCATTAAGTGGATGTATAGATGGTAAACACAAAACGTTAATAAAAACAAAGAACTACCCGGGCACCGAAACGTATCAGTATTATGACAAACGTGGCCTTAATACTAAGACCATTACATCCCATTTCAAATCGGATTCCGACGAATCTACTACAGATTACGTTGTAACTACTACGGAATACGACAAACATCAGCGTGTCGTTTCGACAACCGCACCGCGAGTTATTTCGTTCTTGGATGACAAAAGCGAAGGCGAAGCACGCAAACAGTATTACGATGTTTTTGATCAAAGTGTGCGAGTAGAAGACGGCGCTGGCGGCATTACAAAGACCATTTGGGATTATCAGGGCAACGGCGTAAACCAGCGCACAGTCAAAGTGTTAGTCGACGGTACCAGTAACTACCGAGATACCGTTGAAACCTATAACGCCCTGAACCAACTGGTGAAGGTGAAAGCACCCAATGGGTCTTACACACAATTTCTGTACGACCTGAACGGCAACGTAGTACGCCAATGGTATTCAAAGGCGAATTACTCGGTGACCACACCAGAAGCGAATACGGGAATCGATAAAAACCAAAGTCATGTCATCGTAAAAACCTATGACAAACGCAGCCGGTTGTTATCTGAAATAGACCCCGACAAAGGCGAAACTGTTTACGAGTACACACCGTTTGGAGAAGTGAAAACCGTAAAAACACCGCGTGCTATTGCTGGGGCTATCAGCGCGCAAACCTTTGCTTACGACCTGCTCGGCCGTCAGACGCGTACCACCAATAACGATGGCTCCGCGTGTTATTTCTACGACGAAAGCAGCAATGGCCCGTCGGTGGGTCAGCTAACCGAAACGCGTTATTACAAAGGCAGCAGTGTCACCTGTAACCCAAGTGCCAAAGTCGAAGGTTACTACGCGCAGCAGGTATACAAATACGACAGCAAAGGTCGCCTGCTTGATCACGACCAGTTTATTTCCGGCGCCGGCAGTTTCGACGCCACCTACACCTATACCGCAACGGGCCAGCCTTTAACAAAAGCCTGGACCGGAGGCAACGGCGGTTCGCTGACCGTCACCTACGGTTACGACAGTCATACTGGCATTCTAAAAACGGTAAAAGATGGCAGTAAAACCCACTGGACACTCACCGATGTTGATGCGTTGGGTAATGCCACCGGTGTGACATTGGGCAGTGGTAACAAGGTGATTAAAAACTACAATGCCAACACCGGCAGAATGGCCGATGTAGCCGTAACGTCCAATACGGGCACCTACGCGTCGTACCTAAACTATACCTATAACAAAGCCGGCTTTGTCACCAATATGACGGAAAGCGCGTTTTTGTATAACAGCACGTACAGCGAAACCTATCATTACGATGACATCGCGCACCGTCAGCTGACGTCTGTGGATGTCACAACCGGCGGTTCCACTAACGCTGGTGCGTTCGTTTACCAGTACGATGCCCTGGGGAACATCCGTTCCAGCAAACAGATGGGGGCTTACGCATACACAGATGCAACCGCACCGCATCGAGTTACAACGGTCAACGGTAAAACCTACGTTTATGGCAATAACGACGGCAATGTCACCAACGATGGTCGCCGTTCATTAATCTATGGTCACAACCATCTACCGACCCGTATCAGCCAGGGCAGTGGCAGTAGTTTGCGCCAATCCGAATACGTCTATGGCGCCGATAACGGCTTGCTGTACCGAAAAGATTCGGTAGGTACAACCGTATCGCAGGAAAACTGGTACTTCGGTGACATGCAGTTGACCAAAAAAGCGGGGCTGACTGAAAAGGTGTACACCATCGCCGAAGGCGTCACCCTGGTGATTGACGCCGGTAGCGGTGCGCAAAAAGAAGCGCAATACAGCGTGACCAATAACATTGGCTCGACGCATATCGTGCTGGATGAAAACGGCTTCACCAAGCAACGCATCATGTACGACCCGTTCGGTAAACCGAACAAGTTCTACACATCGAGCGCCAGCACTTCCATTCAAGATTGGAGCGGCTTCGCCAGCAAAGAGGGTTTCACCGGCCACGAACACATGTACGAACTTGACCTCATTCACATGAAAGGCCGCGTGTACGACCCAACCATCGGTCGATTCCTGCAAGCCGATTTGGTGGTGCAGGCACCAGGGCAGATTTTGAGTTACAACCGCTATGCCTATGTTTGGAATAACCCAGGGGCGTATACGGATCCGAGTGGGTATGTGTGCGGTTGTCCTGCGGATAGAAGTGAAACCGGTGGCGCCTATGATTCAACGAGTGACAACGCAACCGTTAATCCAGCAGGGCAACCGAAAGACACTAATGCAAAGAAGAAAGATGATAATGTTGGGAAAGCATTGAATAGTACTTCCGACATTCTTGGGGTTGCTGCGATTAGTCCTTTGGAAGAGGTTTATTTACTTTACTCTAGAGGGACCTTGGATTTACATATGAATGGCATGTTCTACTTACCACCAAGTGGGTCCATCTCCTCTATAAATAGATCTGCAAGTGTTTACTTTGGCCCAGCTCCCTTGGACTATACGGGTAGTCGAGCAACGGGTCATCCCGCTCCTTGGGTATCATTTATAAAAGATAATCACTATAAAACGGTCAGCCGTATAGAGTCTACCGCAAACCTATTGGGCTCCCTTCCTGGAGTTCTAGATGCATCCGCTTTAATGCTAGATACCTATTCCTGGCAAACAGGTAATATGACTGGTGGAGATTTTGCTACCTCACTTACTTCAACTGCTTTAACGGTTTTGGTTCCTGAAATCACATTACCCTCGTTAATTCTCGACCATGTAGTAGTACCCGCTGCTGAGTCTGGTGCTGCCGTTGTTGGAGCAGAGGTTAATAAATATTATGTAGAACGAACTACAGAAAAGCGCTCAGTAGTAGACAATGTTTGGTCGTTTTTTCCTGCCATGTTTCAATAGAATCAAAGAGGTTAGGAATCAGGCTCAAAGCGGGGGAATTATTAATTTCTAATAATGACTCCTAAACCTTTGATTAGATTTTAGAGTAAGGAATTAAAGGTTTAAAAAGAATGCGTTTGGTAAATCGTGTTTTCAAGATAAAAAAGTAAGAATCAAACATTGTTGATGCTGCCTCCGAAGCCAGTAAAGAAACGTCAGCGCTAAGTTATTAGGGTGCTGAGAGGTTGACCCTTAAGGCTCACAGTTTTTGTGTCGCTAATGATATGAAATACAACAGGATAGGTATGAAAGGAAAAGTTTTTAAAGCGATGATGACCGCGACTTTGTTTTTGGTCGCGCATGTAGCGATGGCTGCGCCCGGTTATGTTCATGTTACGAACGTCAGTAAATTGCACTACCAGGTATTTGCAGGAGGCACTGTGTTCTTTCGCAACCTAAACGAATTTGACGCTGCCGTGACCGGTTGTTGCTATGCCTTCGCGTTAGATACAACGACAGCAGGCGGAAGTGTCATGTGGTCGACGATCCTCATGAAAATGGCATCCGGTGGCGATCTTTATTTATACGTCAGTGAAAGAAACCCGCCAACCAGTGGCAATGCCGCGACCATTCAACACCTGGGGAATTGGTAACATAAGTGGCTTTTTTAGAAAGGTGGCGAGACGATGGATTATCGCCCATTAATTTGGTGCTGATCAAGCAAACGAACACACTGATACTTGCTGATAACAACATGATGGAAATATTTTAAAGGAGATTAAAGTGAAGAAATTAGTCATCGGTTTAACGGTCTTAGTAATGCTTAGCCTGAAGGCTTACGCTTGGGACGGTGTCGTAACCAACACGATTGCGAAAATTGATGTCGTTGTAGACGGCGAAAACTACGGTTTCCGAGTCTACCTTAATGGCTCCCCTGCTTTATGCGGTACCACGAGTGACTGGGCATACGTCAATAAGAGTAGCAGTAACTACGATGCTATCGTGAGTTCCCTTCTGGCAGCTCACATGGCTGGACGACGCGTAACCCTTTATACGAACAAGATGGCCTCTGGTTACTGTCACATCGGGTATTTGTCCGTGCATTAAACATTAGTTATCAAATGCTAAAAAGTGAGCCAAGAAAGGGCAGACTGATGCTGTCTGTAAGCGCAAGAATCAAAAGAAAGAATCAATAGGGGTCAGAGTCATTGATTTTTAACAATGAACCAAAAGCCTTTAAATGTAAAAAGAATATACGCGGAAGTATTGAACAGGTGGCGATTCTTACTGAACAGATGCATATAGATGTTGTGTTAAAAGCACAAGCTTGAATAAGCTGAAATGGGAGAATGTGTTTGAAAGGCGTCACCTTTCGAAAACTAAGGAGTGTTTATGAATAATTGGAGACTATTCTGTTGCTTTATTTGCATTGGTTTTTCCCAAGCAGCAGATGAATTAATTCTTACGGAACATCGAGAAGCTTTTATAACGTATGAAAATCCTTACGGTTTTTTTGAAGCAAATGTGATGAAGCAGGAAACCGGTGATTTTATTGACTTCACTTGGGTAACTCATATGGACACAGATCGACCATTTATCAACAAATGGGCGACAAAAGGACAGAATTGTGTGTTATTGCATGAGCACCCGATAACTGAACGAGATAAAATTACTGGCGATAGTAGTGTCTGTAGCGACCATGATGAAGATAATCCATTCTACTCTGAAGATATCGGTGCAGACGATAAGTGGGGGCAAGGTTGGTATAATGCATGTAAAGTGCACGACCAGTGCTATGCGACGGTTGGAAAAAGACGAGAAGACTGCGATCGCGAATTTAAAACGGATTTGATAAATGCGTGTAAACAGTCATCAAACATTGTTACCTGTACTTTTGATGCCAACGCCTATTACTTGGCTGTAGCATTTGCTGGTAAAAAGTCATTTGATGAAACACAAACAGCGGTAATAGCCTACTTAAAAAACCTGAAGAAGGGCTATGAAGCCGGTACCTGCCAATATAACGCAGAAACATCCAACGCTCTCTATTTAGAAACTGAAGAAGCTCGCCGCGATGTATATTCATGGTTGGGTTTCTATCTGCACGACAAAAATTTTTCCAAGCACAAACTCAACGTTCTATATGAGAGCCCCTGGGGAGCCTGGGCCGGGTCATGGTGGCATGACTACGATGGTTTCTCCTATCAACCAAATAAAAGCCTGCTGCACATCAATGAAGCCAAATTTAATGAGTTGAAGTTTACCAGTAACGGTCTTTTTGACTATGTCAATTGGTACAAAAGTCAGGACATCTGGGAAGTTAACTTGGACCAATCGTCTTATTCTGTATATTTAGGCGACTCCGTTACGTTCAACGGCTCCTCGTCACATGGTCCTAATGGGTTGAGTGATTATAGTTCCTTTGCGTGGAATTTCGGCGATGGTCAAGCAACCGTGTCGCAACCAACAGCGGGAAGTCTGTCCCACAGGTACTCTGCGCGCGGCCACTACCAATTGTCACTCACTGCAACAGACCCTAGCAATCGATTTAGCCGTACGACCAGTGCTTCTGTAACCGTGTATAATTTTATTGATGTGTTACCAGCCATACTGCATGGGCTGTAACTCGACTAGTAGATTTGTGACGCAATAGCAGAAAGAGCTTCCAGTAGATTCGTTCTTCAGGAACCGACACCCTGTTTCATTGATGTCAGATTTGATTTCTTACTTGAGCTATATCGGCGAATTGAATGCCAATGCTCATTAGCCAAAAAGGATATCTTGCAGTGGTATCGATTGTTTTTTTAAAAGGATACAAAACATCGCATCGTTGAGGCTGAGTGTTGCGTGGCTTGCTAGCGGTGCATTTTCCGAAACTATAGACGATGTAAAAGTAGTGAATTTGTACACGCAAAGTCTACCAGCTAGCGGGTGCGTCATTTAATGCCATGCACAACCGGTACACCACCATGGGTGGTAAGTGGTCACTCCAAGGCCAACTGTAAATTAATTTCTGTGAACTATTAGAATGTGTAAAAGGAAAAATTATGATGAAAAAGCTCTTGCTCGCTCTGTTAATCGCTCTACCACTTAAAGGTTTTTCCGCCTACTGGATTGACTCTGCCGGTACCGTTAACAGCATAACAACCTACTCCGGTTCGGACACCATCTTGGTCAGTCTTTCTGTCAGTGGCACAAATGTCGCCCAATGTACTGATAAAACCGTGTTTGCCATCAGTGCTGATATGCCAGAAGAGCGCCGCGCCAGAATGTATTCCATGCTATTGGCGGCCCAAGCGTCTGGCCGTGTTGTTACGGTTTCTTACGTGAACGAGGGCGGCTGCGAACCGTGGGGTTCTAATGTTAATGCCTATCGCAAAATAACCCGGCTCCGTTAACACACTGGCGGCAGTTCTTGTCCTCATGCCTCATGTATGTCGTGCGACAAACGGAGGCATCGGAGTTTGATATAGACAATTAAATTCTTGGAAATAATTTTTAGGTTTACCAATGACAAATTTCATCAAGTTATTCGCTCGGACAGCCCTCGCAGGTGTACTGATAGCGCAATCGTATGCGGCAAATACAGTGTACTCTGGTCAACTGGTACAGTTATATTCTGATCCGTCTGATATCGTGTTCCGTCTGTCCACCAACAATGACTGCGGCAATAATTACTACTATTTAAAACGCACTAACACCAACTTCGATCAGATGTATGCGTTGCTTCTTTCCGCAGGTGTATCTGGAAAGACGGTTAGGATTGAGGTGTCCGGTTGCGTCTCTGGGAAGGCTATTGTGAGTCATGGAAGTATCATTTTCTAACCGACATAACTTTGGCTCAAGTGATTCAGCGCTACAAAGTATGTACATCAGCTGTGTTGGTGATGGGCGTGTGTTTGGCGCTGTTAAATGAGCACATGCCGGTAATCATTAGACATCGATCCGGTACAGATGGTCGGTCATAATTTAGGTCGCCTTAACCATAGCGCATGATACAAATGGATGGCTGTGACCGTGGTCTTAATACAATTTAAAAACTGAATAAAAGGAAAGTTGTCAGTGAAATTAATGAATTTTAAATCGGTGAGCATCGGATCTGTTCTTCGAAACTTGTTAGCCTGTTCACTGTCAGTTGGCATAGCGACAACGGCCGTTGCTGCCACTCAAGATTGTGGCTCCGTATATGTTGAGCAGATACTAACCGGCCCTAGGCATCAATCCATGTTGAAAGTATCTAATCGAGAATGTGGTTTGAGAGGATATGTCTGCATCGATCCAACAGGTGAATATACAGACCCAAGAATTGCGGATTACATGTTTTCATTCGTGCTCGCACAACAGGCCATGGGGAAGCCAATGAACGTGACTGTGAATACGGGGGATGGCTTTAAAGGGTGCGGATACGATGCTCCTTATATCGAGGACATCAGAAATTAGTGCAAAAAGACCCCTGGAGTATTTAAGTCATATTTTTTTATGCTGTGCATACTAAACGCTAAAAGTAATTAAGGACGTCAAACTAAATGAAACCCATCTTATCTTTCTTCGTCGTAATTTTCTTAAACATAAGCGTCTGCTTTGGCGCGCCAGGCTCATGGATGCCAACGGCAAAGCCTATTTCGGACATCATTATAGATTTTGATAACTCAGGCAAAGTCCTCGTGCTTATCTCAGGAGGGGTTCCTGGCGACTACCTTCCTTCTGGCTGTCAGAATAAATACAACACATTGCTGCTAGATTCAGAAAAAGGCCAAGCCATGTATGCGATGGCTTTAAGTGCCTACATGGCTGGCAAGCCAGTTAAGTTAGTGTTGAGCCCGAATTGTGACGGTGGTCGGCCACTGATTACACACATGTGGTTTTAATGAGTCCTTTCCTACGGCATTGCTGATAAAACAAGGTAACCCATTTGCCTCCTTTATCAGCACATTCAGTTTTTATTAATTTCTAAGGACAGCTCTATGTCTCTAACCTTCGGCACATTGAAAAATTCTGTTTTCGTTGCGGTATTGTTCGCCAGTTGTCATGTCATGGCAGGCGGCTGGGCAACAGCCGCGATACCAACGCGCATTGATATCGAGCGGGGAAATGGTTTTATGATATATGGTTCTTTCGGCAATGCGGGAGGGTGTAGTCAAAGTAACAAGGTATTCGTGAAGATTGATCATCCACAGTACGACGCCATCTACTCCACTGTTTTGGCAGCTTATATGGCGGGCAAAAAAGTACAGCCATATATCCATACGTGCGAACCGGTCACATGGTATGCGGTACCAACAACGACATTCAATATCTTGTCCTCAAGTGGGGCGCTTAATTTGCTGTAGCGTCGGTATGACACTTACGGTGAATATTGCTTAATGCACTTAACCAATTTGAATAAATCATTGCACAGGGAAAAATCATGACCAAGAAATTGATTGCTTTAGCATTGCTTACAACCATCAACTCATATGTATTTGCCGAACGGTTTGTAACAATATCCGCGAGTCAAATGGCTGAAGTGAAAGTACACACCACTCATCACAATGTACCTTCTGCTCGAAACTATGCCGTCATTAAAATAGCGGGTTTACAGGAGGGATGTACCACCGGTGTTTACCTTAAAGTAAACGATAACCCTGTCGCTATGTCCATGGTTATTTCCGCGCAGCTGGCTGGTACTGGTGTGAAGGTAGGGTACGAGCCTCTTTTCAAAAGCCCATGGGGCGACTCAACAATATGCGCATTAACTAACTTTATTCTGCTCTGAAAAGCACGCCGTTAATGGATTAACCTTTCAAGGAACTTTTTATGAAATACACACTGCTGAAAATTCTGGCTTTTAGTGTGATGAGCCTGGCGTCAGTGGCGGCATACTCAGCAAACTTAAATTGTTATGACCTGACCGTGGACGATGTCATCGTACTCGACAATAAACTGGTGGTTACTTTTAGCAGTGCTTCGGGCAACTATGGAGACTGTCGCGCTGCATACAAGTACGCGAGTAATGGCAACTTCGAAAGCTATCTTTCGGTCTTTCTTACGGCCAAAGCGACAGGTAAACGGATACACTTTAACCACAAAGGTGGAACGTCATTACGGGGGTTAGTTGGGACTACTTTCCCCGACTATTGGGCGCGTGAAATTAATTTCTTAAAGCTGGATTAACTTTCTGCTTTTCGTTAATCATCAGCAAGCTAAAAAGCTTGCTGATGACTGAAAGTAAATTGGTTTATTACCGCATGTATAAGGACGGTTTTGTACATTGTGCTTGTTGCACTAATGACAGGGAGACTATTACGAATGCTGTTTCATCGATTCATATTAAAGTATACAACGGCATTGCTGGCTTTATGCTGCGTGCCGATGGCCAGCCAAGCTGTGCTTTTATCGGAGTTGGCAAACCAAACGGGATCTGTATTGGATTGTGGCGATGCAACATGGGTCGAAAAACTTGCCTGTGAAGAAGTTAAAAAAAGTATCGATAACATGGCAAGCCAGAATTTAACGAATATCACACTGCATAATGGTGACTTGGTTTATCGGATTACGCATCAGGACAACCATCCTGACATCGGTTTCATTACTGGCAAAATCGATGGGAACTGTACTACTCGCTTGGTAGGTAAAGGAGGCTTTTTTGAAGCTCGCGCCAATAATGTATTGGGTACTGAAATTACCGGCAATATGGTGTTAGAGCCCTTAATATTGGCTGCGATGATCCCCGTATCGGTTAAGTACAATCAAGATTTAGCTTTGATTGGAGGTTCTGCTAAGCCAGGCCCCGGCTGCTGGGATTGGTGGACAGATAACTTCGATTACATTGGCGAAGCAATGGCTTCAATCGTATTCAGAGGCGTTATTTCATTGGAGCCTACAGTCAGCTATAACCAGACGTATAACAGCTCAACGGGTTTACCAGAATTTGTTGTTAGCGTGACCTTAAATCCAATTGTAGAATTTGAGGGCAGCTTCCTGGAAGATTTGAATTTCAGTTTTCGTGAAGAAGGTCGCAATAATTCCTTTGGTCAAGTTGTGTGGTCAGTTTTTTCCACGGCGTTTAATAGTGTGTCCGGCATATTGGCTTTACCGTTTAATGGCTTTGATATAGATGGCTACTTTGAAGTTTACCATGAGGGCATAAGAGGCATTTTCTTTAACGTTCTCGGCAGTGATTTATTAGTATTCTCGAAAAATGAGTTTGTCGCGGAAGATCGGTTTTGGGAAATGGTCACGGAACTGGCTAATAAGCATTTCGACGCGAAAGACGAGTTTGAAGACTATTTCAAAGACGCAGAGGCGAATTTCTATAAAGACCTCGCAACTGCTCTGGGTCTGAACAGCGAAGGGTCCGTAACTTATACCTATCGCCTAGAAGATTTGCAAAACAAGGCAACAGCAATGCTAATTCCTATTATTAGTCTGGTGTATTAGTTGAGTGAATATTGCCAGCTTCATATAACAAGGCGAGTTAAATGAAAAAGATTGTGATGGTGACAGTTTTTGTTGCGGGGCTTTCTTTTCTTTTTATTGTATTTTCGAAATGGAATTATCAATCGGGTATTTCCGTTATAGACGTAACAATGAAAGAAGCTGTTGTTGAAAGTAATTCAATAAGCTCCGTAGATTTCGTTGAGGATTCGGCGTCGACACAGATTTCAACAGCAGTTGCAGAAAATTCTGATGGCTTAGCAGTCGCTGATCAGATTATTGTTGATGATGTCGACAGCGAGTTCTCTTCTTTGTTTAGTCACGAAGAAAATGACCATGAAGTATTGCTCGAAAATGTCACCGTTCGCATGCCGGAAGATACACGTTTGTTTGAATCAACACTCGTGAACCATGGGATGTTGGTCAGTGGGAACTTAGGCGAGCTAATGAGCTTACCAATGGATTCGGTAGTCTGGGTTAATGTTCAGGGGGAGCGCATTAAAGGTACTTTGCAAGTATCGAAACCTTCAGGGTTGAAGCAGGCGCTGTACCAGAAAGTAGCCTTTTCTGAAGCCGGAGAGTATATGACTGTTTATCACGGTGAAAATTTAATAAAGGGAAAGATTTACACTAAGCAAGGGGCATACATGTATGAACTTCATGATAGTGTCGGCTACATGATCTCTATCTACGAATACAAAAAACAAAACAATGCTCTTTTTTCGGATTAAGGATATAAAATGAAAAAATTCATTCTTCTCTTTTCACTATTTTTCTCGATTGCACAATCTGCATTTTCAGAGCAACTGGGCGTTTACTTCGTCGTTGATCGTGCGCTCGTCAGTTCATTTGAAGACAATGACTACTGGATTGAGTTTATTGATCAGATGGTTCTCGAATCCAATGAAATATACACTGATAGCAAAGTCGATATTCAGCTGCGTGTGGCGGATTTTTCATTCAGGACATTTTCCTTCACAGATCCGACCCAACTACTGGCAAACATACAGCAAGAATCAGGCGCATTTTCGGGTTTGTTGGCGCTGGCAGATCGTGTTGGCGCAGACTATATTGTCACGCTAACAGAATTGGCGCCCTACGAGCTCTGCGGTAAGGCAGTCGACGTTAATAGAAATCTACAGTCCATTTCCAAGACGAAAAAATCAATTGCTTTATCCGACCCCGATTGTGGACAAGATACCTTAGTCCATGAAATCGGCCACTTAATGGGGCTAGCTCACGGTTCTCAGGTGGCTACTGCAAGAAATAATAGTGGGCATAATAATGGATTGACATCCTACTCTAAAGGATGGGGACGAATTGTGAGCTTAATGAACGCGGATGATGACTATACGAACGAAACGTTTGAAACAGGCGAATATGGCACGTTGATGGTGGGTAACCATGTGGCTTATTGGACCGGCTTTGCCAACCACAACAATAAGTTGCCGTTGTTTTCGAGTCCAACAGTCTATACGAATGCTATGTGCGCGGGTCCATGTGGTCGTGCGGGTCAAGCGGATTCTGTACGTGCATTGAATGAGTTCAAGAGTATCTATGCTTCACACGAAGAAGCAGATGTCGACTTTCTAACCTATAGCGATAGTAATCTTGCAGGGTGCATTCGTGATTATCACCAAGGGCAGGAAATAGTCGATGTTGTTAGTTTAAGGTGCGTACAGTCCGACATTGGCTCAATTGGCGGGTTAGAACAATTGACATCAGCGAAGAATATCGATTTATCGAATAATCGAATCGGTGTGGTGTACTATTTGGAAACTTTGCTAGCGGGTAATCTGCAAAGCGTTAATCTCTATGGTAATGACACTGCGATTTGTGAACAGCTCAATAGTCTAGAGGCGAAATACCCAGGCAAGATAATCCGACCCTCAAGATGTCTGAATCTGGGAGCGTTGATGGCAGCGTTGACGGTCATATAGAACGTGATTGAAGAACGGTTCTGAAGTTTAGGTGAGATTTAAACAGTTGTAGTTTTTGGAAGTGGCCCGGAATTCGTAAAAGGCGTTTTGCATTCTGTATGGCATTTTATGCAAACATCGAACGGGATGTGTTGCTTAACCATCGCAAGCATGCAGCGTATTTTTGATTTTAAAATTAGGATTATCATGTTAAAAAATCTTATTGTGCTTCTATTAATGTCGTTTTAAGTAACAGCTTTTGCTGGGCAAGATGTGCCAGCAGGCACAGTGAGTGTGGTTCATATTTATGAAGGGCGTACCGGCATCCTGATAAAGCATTCGAGTATGGGATTAGCGAATGAGTGCCCACGAAATGACTATCTGATTTTGCCTTCAAACCATTCACGTTACGAAGAGGCTTATTCCTTATTTCTTGCAGCGAGCCTAGCAAAGGCCTAGGTTTGGGTTTATGTGGAGGGGTGTATGCAGTCCATACCCGAGATAGAGCATATAAGCATTCAAAATTGAAATGACAAACTGTGCAGTTGTTTGACATTCATTTCCAGTCAATGAATAGAACCAATCATTGACTTGAATATCTACTGGGGCGGGACGACGAAAAAAGTTTAGTCGAAACATTACCTCAGACTTGAATGTTTTGAATTATGACAACTATAGTGGGCTGTAGTCGAATTTTAGTACTGAATATCGCGAAACATTTCTTTCGTGATTTCATTGCATCTTCGGTACATCCGCTGACGCTAATGGTTACATTAAGTTCAATAGAAGCCATCAAAACTACGATGCGGTTTATTCGCTCTTGTTAACCGCACACATCACGCAAAGTGTGGTTTGGGTCAGAACCAATGATGCGGATACCTGCGAAATTGTTTACGTTGTGTCGGATAAATAAATGAAAAAATTATTACTAGGGATATTCGCATGCGCGCTGCTTGTCGGTTGCAGTGCATTATCGGTGAAAGAACCGTCTGTTGAGGTACAGCCTGGTGCCCAGTTCAGCTATTCGGGCCGAGGCGCTGGCGCCGGTGTTGCTCTTATGTCAACGATGGGGCCAGTCGGTATTGCCGTAGGTGTTGCCATTGACGAGGGCATTCGAAAGGATCTGGAGAAATCCGCTCAAATGGCTGGATTCGATATAGTCGCCTTGGTAAATAGCGCCTACAAAGAGAATTGGGTTGAGTATTTAAAGGGTGATGTCGTTACGATCGTTGAATATGGTATGCAGGATGTTCGAGGATCTGACGATATCATGAGTCCTTATTTGGTTATTGCGAGCTCAGATCCTGAAATGATGGAACCGACTGAGATTAATTATTTGATGTTGACTGAGAATGAAATAACTCTGTTGTCGTCTCTCAATGACTATAAAGAAGACGGAAGCAAGATTGTTGATGCGTTTCGTATGCTGCTTAGTTCGTTTGATATCGCAGCAACGACAAAATGATGAGTCTCTCCCTTACCTTGTTAAATATTTCGACAATTATTTAGCCGTGCAATACATGATAACATTCTTTGTGAACAAGAGATTATTGTTAATATGGATTGATTCATCCAGAGGGATTATATGAAAATTGGTGAACTAATTAGCGGCGTAGCTTTGCTTGCATTAATGGGAGCCGCAGAAGCGACGGAAATTCGTGGGTCAGAAGCTTTGTTAATAGACGGTTATGACGCCTTTGTTAACGGTTATGAAAATAGCTCTATCTCAGTAGTAGAAGGAGCAGATATTTCATTTTTAAGCTTATATGATCAATCTTCTGTAGATGTGGAAGGTGGAGAAATTTCCTGGCTGCATTTGTATGACGATAGTTCAGCTAATCTGTATTATATCAACCAAATCAGTTGGTTATTGATGGACGAAAGCACAACAGTGAATCTATATGGTTCCGATTTTAGTTATACAAGTGGTCATATATCTGGTTTGTGGGCAAATGGAGAGGCGTTTTCATTCTGGGCGTTGAATCATGATGATTTAGAAAGCGGTAATATTACCAATATAATGCCCGGTAGTTTGGTACTTCATTCCGTACCTGAAACGTCGACGGTAGCATTGATGTTTGTTGGGTTGATTGGTCTATTTTTTAGTCGACGTCAGCGCAGTGCTTCGGTCCGCTAAACTAATAGAATTTCCAAAAAGGGTCCTGAGGGATTTGTATCTATGAGTTAAAGGGCATACGTTTGGTATGCCCTTTTACATTTCTTATAATAGAGTTACATCATTGGATCGATCGGACCATACGCTTGCTCAACCAGCATGCGTAATTCAGTTGGGTAAGTTTCTTGACGCTGACCGGATTCATCCGCGTAAACAATTCGCAGTGTTTCCATGTCTCCCTCCGGTCCAGGGATTGTTTCTACCATAATTGCAATTGTTTTTGAAAAAGGTGAGACAGGGCTGTTATCAATAACAAGTTGCCGTTCTCCATTACCCATCCAATTGGCATTTAAAATTATTCCATAGCGCATGCCTTGCGATTCAAGTTCAACTTCCCCTGAGTGCTTTAACAGCTCCAATGTTAACGGCTTACCATTCAAGGTTGTTGTGTAAACGTCTGTGACTGGATTCGGAGTTACATCAATGCTATGAATCGTACCTTCAGCCAACATGAAGCCAGGCAAAGATGGCGTCTCAGAGTCATAGGCCTCGTATGTTTTCGCTGAAATGGTGTAATTGGCATCCAGAAACGGCATTGGTCCATACCCTTGTGGGCAAAGCGTCAGCTCGACTTCTCGGAACAGCCATTGGTCTTTAACGCTGCCATTATAAACATCACCATACGAACCGTAGCCGTTGCACTGCTTTGATCCGTCCGTAACTTTGCTTAAGCGAGCCACGGTTAAAGTCGGAGCGTTCTCAAATTCCAATGTGACGTTTTCGATATATTCTATTGGTTGTGCCATGCTTTCAACGACACTTAGTGACCCGCCTGTAATATTAGTCAGGTCGAGAACCGGAATGGGAGAGCCTGACATGTTATCGCCCATTTCAATGGTGTAAATGCGCGTAATCGTTGTGTCGGCGTACGCTGCGCTAACCGAGAAAACTGCTGCGAACAGACTGGAAACTATTGGAGTAACTGCTTTCATTATTTGTCCTTTTTGATTGGGATTGCGTTTTTAAGGCGCACTTGATTTTACGGACAAGCCGTCTTCGTACCTGTCAAATCGATCACAATTTTCAGATAAAAACTGCAATTTGTTATATGTGGTACGTAAAGTATTTCTGCGCTTTTAATGTTCGTATCTTACCAAAACGAACATTAAACGAAAAGTTGTTGCTTAAAACGAACACGACGACCAGACTATTTAAAAACGATTTCAAGGAGCTGGTCATGGCCACTTTATCTTCTACACAAGCCTGGTCCCGGGCGGAGCAACTCAACCAAATTGCCGATCAGTCGGTCGATGTGCTGGTAATAGGCGGCGGTGCGTCGGGTGCCGGCGTCTTTCTGGATGCGCTGAGTCGTGGTCTGTCCTGTGCCCTGATCGAAAAACAGGATTTCACGGCCGGTACCTCTAGTCGCTCGACCAAACTGGTACATGGAGGGGTTCGCTATTTGGAACAAGCCGTGAAACAGTTGGACCTGGACAAATACCAATTGGTGAAAGAGGCGTTGGCTGAACGTCGACGCATGCTCGAAATGGCACCGCACTTGGCTTGGCCATTGAATCTGGTGACACCCGTGAAAAGCGCGATCGGGTTGCCTTATTTTCGGATTGGTCTGGGCGTGTATGATTTTCTGTCCGGCTCACAGCAGATTGGCGATTCGAAAATCGAAAGCAAGCGCACACTGAAGCAGATCTGCCCGGATATTAACGTTAAGCAACTGACCGGCGGCGTGAGTTACTTCGACGGCCAGTTTGACGATGCGCGTTTTGGTGTGTCGATGGTTCGTACCGGTTTGGAAATGGGTGGCCATGCGTTGAACTACACCGAAGTGAATGATTTGTTGAAAACCGAGGGTCAGGTCACCGGGGCGCAATGTACCGATTTACTGTCGGGCATGTCGTTCAACATAAGGGCTAAAGCGGTGATCAACTGCACTGGCCCGTGGACAGATAAGATCCGCGCTATGGCTAACCCGGACTTCAAACCCATGATGACGGTCTCCAGCGGTGTGCATTTGCTGATTAACCGTAACCTGTTGCCTGAAGGTCGCGGCATTCTGATTCCAGAAACCGAAGATGGCCGCGTTCTGTTTATGTTGCCATGGTTGGGCAAAACGCTGGTGGGTACCACAGATGACCCTGCGGAATTGTCCGAAGAGCCAGGCGTATCCAATGATGAAATTGACTATATTCTGCGTACCTGCAACAGCTGGTTGGATCGTCCGATTCTGCGCGATGAAGTGTCCGCCAGTTGGTCGGGTTTGCGTCCATTGGTCGCCGACCCAGACGCGCAAACGACGGCCTCTTTAACCCGGGATCATGTGGTACTCGACGATAATGGTCTGACCAGCCTAACCGGTGGTAAATGGACCACTTGGCGTCGAATGGCCGAAGACTGTGTAGACCATGTGCTGAAAGTGAAAGGCATTAAAGCCGGTAAATGTGACACACATGACATTCACTTAGTGGGTGCTCGTGGCGATTCGTTAGCCGCAAAACACGCTATCGCACATTTGCCGCAGGATATTCGTGATCATCTGTGGCAAGCCTATGGCGACCGTGCACCTCAGGTATTGGCCTGTGGTAGCGAAGCCCGGTTGGTTGCTGATGAGCCCTATATCGAAGCCGAATTGGATTGGATTATTCAGTTTGAAGGCGCCTGTACCGCAGAAGATGTCCTGAACCGTCGATTGCGGGTTGGTATGTTGGATGACGCCGTGGCCGAAAAAATACGCCGCGTTGTTGCCGCGAAACTCGGCAAGGAATCCGTCGCTGCCTGATGCCAAGCGCCTTGCGCCTACAGCAATGCTTTAACGGCGTTGGCCAATTCAGAAACATGGGTGTCTTCGGCGCCCATGGTTTTTAATGCGTCATCCAGGTTCAAGAGATAGTCGCTGTTGCGTCCACTGGGGCCTTCGCTGGTCGCAATTTGTCGCGCCATAACCTCAATGGGCGCAGGTCCCAGAAACGCCGCGTTATCGGGTCCGGCCACGTAAACTAACGCTTCGGCTGGTGCATGGTCTGGTGCGTCGGTGAAGGTAAGCGGCGCAAAAAAGCGCAGGTAACCGTTCTTTTCCCGATGATCGAGATGAGCAAAGGTATCTGGTGTGACGCGATACGCCATGCCCTGACATTGGCAACCGGCCTGTTCAATCAGGGTTACCACACGACCGGGCTGGTCCGGTGTGCCGCGGTGGTCATGCGATCCTTGCCAGAACCGACGCGCCCAACCCATGATGCTGGCCGGCCTTCGCTCCAGAAACGGGAAATCCACTTTGAAGATCAACGAGCCATAGCCGAACAGCCAGACATCGTCGAGGTGATCCAACGATTGTTGTTGATTTCGTTTAACGGTGTTTATCATGGTGGCTCCACTGATGTTGCGCCCGCATGGTAACGTGAATGAAGGGTGGCGGCTAATATCGAGCGCTTGGTTTTGCGGTGTGGATTGTGTTTCACTGTTCGAAAGTGCTTAGAGGACGCAGGATGAATTTTTTTGACTTCGAAACCGCGGCACAACGTTACGCCCAGGCGCGACCTTACTTCCAGCCGGATGTCATCGAAATGATCCGAAGCCGATTGCCGTTTCCAGCGAAAGTCGACGCCGCGTTGGATGTTGCCTGTGGCACCGGCCATTCAACGATGGCCTTGTTGGGCATTGCGAATACGATTGTCGGCACCGATTTATCTAATGCAATGATTGCGCAAGCTACGCGCCATCCCGCCATTTCTTTTCAGCAAGCCCCGGCAGAACGTTTGCCCTTTCCAGATGCGAGTTTTGATCTGATTACCGTTTGTATGGCCTACCATTGGTTTGATCAGCCACGCTTTTTAGCTGAGGCTAAACGCTTGTTAACGCCTAATGGCGCGCTGGTGGTTTATAACAGTTATTTTCCTGGCGTCATGGCAGGGAATGACCGATATCAGCAGGCGCACGCGAACTACACCAGTCAATTTCCAACGCCTGCGCGCAGCAATAAACACCCCACTCAAGCTGACGCCGGCAATGTCGGTTTGGCAGGCACAACAGAGCCTTTTGAGTTTTGGGTGGAATGGAATGTGGCGCAATTGGTGGATTACCTGTGTTCGCAATCAAACGTGATCGGTCAGGTTGAATGTGGCCACCGAGATCTCGGCAGCATCAAGACGGAATTGCGGGCGCAGTTTGGTGATTGTTTTAATCAACCACTGGAACGGTTTCTGTTTCGCGGTGACGTATCGATATGGCAATAATCGATTTATCGGTTCTAGGGCAACTCTGAATAATTCAAATCACCTCAGTCCTATCTGATCGAAGGATGAGCGAGGCGTGTGTTGCAGGAAATGGCGAGTCCTTTTCAAAACACACAACAAAGCTCAGTCGTCGATCTGAAGAACCCTGAGGGCGGGCTTCAATGGCCAATTTCGTTGTAAAGTCCTTTGCCAAGATAGTGAATATTGCCTGCAGAACTTGCCTCGAACTTTGCGCATTTCTTCACCCGATGAGGTAGATAGCAATTATTCAGAGTTGCTCTGGAACTAAGTTGCGGATGTTAATTATGTCGACGCTCTGAAAAGCGTCGACATATATCTGTGCAACAAGTGGCGATCGAGGATATTAAAACTTGTACCCCAGGCTGAAATGAATGGGAAAGGCTTCTGCTGTTGCGCCATAAGGGCTTGCAAAAATATAGTTGCCGTCACTATTTTGGAGAATGTCGAAACTTTCAAAATCTGAATAGGAATCTCGTAATTCCATCGAGATTTCTGCCGAGACGTTCTTGAATCTCAAACCGAGTCCTACTGGAATCGTTGGCGAACCCAGCTTTGCATTGTCGTTGAATTCCCAGTAATACCGCACCCCAGTATAGATATAGATCCCGTCTTTGTTCAAATTATACCCGGTCAGCAAATCGATACTGGTACCTAGTATTGCGTTGCTTATTGAACAGGATGCGCCGTAATCATTATCCTGCATTTCGCAACTGCTGATGATATAAGCTGAAGTTCCGATGGAAGTGAACGGGCTGTAAATATAATGAGCTGTAATGCCGTAACCCTTTAAAGAAAATTGAAGGGAATCCTGAGACGTTGCGAGCCCGTCGTTCTTTACCAGCTCTGCAAAACCATCATAGGTTGATTGTCGAATGTTTACCTGAAAATCTGCGCCCTTTACGCTGAAGTCTGCGAAAGACGCAGACGCGGCGAATGCTGCGCTCAGGCAGAAAATGCTTTTAATCATCAAAATTTCCTTATTTTCAGAACTGGTATTTCACGGATATCGAAGAAGAGAAGTCTTCTAAGTCCAACGACGTTTGTATTTGAGGTAGAACGCTAAGAGCTGAGTTAACGCCAATCTGCCAGGTCGCAATAAAAACAACATCCTGGGCATAGGCATTTATTGAACTAATTCGGTAGGCAATAGTCGCATTGGTGGCATTGCGATCACTAATGACTGAATACAAAGACATTCCTATGAGGCCGGACTGATCAAAGTAACTGCTGTTGGAAGTATGTTCGATTCTTTCCCATTCCAGTGACAGCGTTGCTAATGTTGAGATCGTGTTGGCACCTGCGGTTAGCAGGTCATACTTTAAAGTGCTATCAGCAATGTGGGTTATCGAATCGCCGTAATCCCTAAGCCCAAATCGGTAGCCGGTGTTTAGATATTTGTAATCTAAGGACAGACTTAAGGGCTCAAGTACAACGTTCCGAAATTGTACTCTTGTACTAAGTCCCCTGGGATAGTATTTGAAGTCTTCGCTTCCTTTGTATCCTTTGATGTAATAACCCACACTCATTGAATCCAAAGAGGTGGCCTGACTGAACGCACTGGTTCCCAACAGGAACGTCGTTGCCAAGATTGATGTCGTTATTTTTTTCACGTTTAAAAAGATCCTTTTTAATTTGCAGGCAAGCCGTCTAGTATACAGGAATGAATTACCTGGCGGATACTCAAACTATCCATGCCACCTAAAAAGGAATCTAATATGTTCAGTCGTTTGCTTGAGTTGTTGGAACTGAAAGAAGTCGTCGATCAGGCCAAATCGGAAGCCATTATTTCCTTAACCACATTGCTGTATCAGGCCGATGGCAAAGTGAAAATGGAAGAGCAGGATCTGTTCCAGCGTTTGATTGATGAGTTGCCATGGGACAACCATTACATTTCCAAAGAAGCATATCACCGGGAAATGGTGGCAAAGAGTTTACGAGCGTTGAAAGAGAATCATCTGGCGGAATATATGGAAGGGATTGTCCCGGCGTTGAAATCTGACCCGCATGTTCTGGCGATGTTACGTGAGCTGGCGATCAGCGACGGTAACCTGGACCCGCGTGAGGCAGAAATTTTGACCGTCGTCTCCAACCTTATGGTCTAGTGGGCCATGCGGAAAATAAGGTGGCAAATCGCTTCGCCATCTTACCGACGCCTGCGTTGGAAAAGTTTGACAGAGCACCACCATGCTTTCACTTTTCCGCCTTGCCTTCGGGCGCGACATTCAAGCTCTCTAGCGTTGTTCTGTCTCTTGTCAATGGAACAACCATTAACTGCGAGACACGCCTAGCTTTAAAGATTGAATGACACGCTGAATTCATGCGAATTTCCGACTCAGGACACTAGCGGCGAAATTTCACTCTATCGCTTAAAATAACTGTCTATTCCAGAGCTGGTATGACATTAAGAAAAATGGAATTTAATACCAGAACTTAACCGCGAACCCGTAGAAGTTATAGCCATTGTTTGGTTTTACGATATCGCCATTACTGACGTGTTGAAATCGCAACCCAGCCTGGATACTTCTCACCCGAACACCAACACCCAGAATTTCACTAAATTGCCAATGAGTCGACAATTGTCTGCCTTGGTTTTCGGTGCGGGTCAGGTAGTGAGCGCCGAGCCCGGTTTCGATCAATGGCGCCCATTGACCGAGGGGCAATTGCCATTCCAAAACGGGCGTCAGTCCGAACGATACATCCTGCGGGCTGGGCTGCGTTTGGCCGAATGCAAATTCATAGTGCCCTTGCAGTGTCACCGGTCCCCATTGCCCAATGGGTTCTGCGATTCGCCAAAGCCATAACATGCGGGTTCGATCAAAGTCTTCGTCAACACCAAAGTCAAGCCCGAAGCCGTCTAGTTTCATGGGGTTCCACACCAGCAAGCTACCTACTGAAAAGGCAATGGCCGATTCTCGATTGAACGCGAATACGGGTTGGATAAGGCTGGCAGTTAACAAGAACAGTATGAACGGTTTATGTTGCATGAATTTTCATCGCAGGGCTGAGCATATGAGTATAGCGATCGCATTCGCAGGTGCGAAGGGTTTGACAGCGAACCGGGCTGAGCTTTTCGGGTGATGACTGCGTATACTCATGGTTAAATCGTTATCGAGAGTGATTCGTGTTTACGACGCGTTATGTAAAAGAACTGCCGGGTCTGTACAGCAAAGTCATGCCGACGCCACTGGCCGATACCTATTGGGTGGGCTGGAATAATCGTTTAGCTGAGCAACTGGGCTTGCCGGTAGAGCCGGACGATGCGCTGAAATCGGTGTTGTCTGGCGCTGGGTTATTCCAAGGCCATGAACCGATTGCGCAAAAATACGCCGGTCATCAGTTTGGTGGCTGGAACCCTGGCCTTGGCGACGGGCGCGGGCTGCTGCTGGGTGAATGGACCGACTCGCAGCGACAGGTGTGGGAGATGCATTTGAAAGGCGCTGGAAAAACGCCTTACAGTCGCTTTGGCGACGGTCGGGCCGTGTTGCGCAGTTCGATACGGGAGTTTCTCGGTTCAGAAGCAATGCACGCGTTGGGTGTAGCAACGACGCGGGCGCTTGCTTTGGTCGGCAGCAGCGAGCGGGTTTATCGGGAGACGGTAGAACCAGGGGCCACACTGTTGCGCCTGACCCACAGCCATGTGCGCTTCGGTCACTTTGAGTGGCTGGCGTTTTCCAATCAGCCGGACCAGTTACAGGTTTTGGTCGACTATGTCATCCGTCATCATTATCCGCAGTGTGCGGACGCCGACGATCCGGTTGTTGCGTTGCTGGAGCAGGTCGTGGCGAACACCGCCACCCTGATTGCTGGCTGGCAGGCCTATGGGTTTATCCATGGGGTGATGAACACCGACAACATGAGCATCTTGGGTGAAACCTTCGACTATGGTCCTTATGCCTTTATGGACGCCACGAAAATGAACGCTGTGTTCAATCACACGGACGAAACAGGTCGCTATGCGTTCAACCAACAGCCGGCTGTCGGGCTGTGGAACTTGCAGCGGTTGGCGCAAGCTCTTTCGGTACTGACCGATCCCCACGCCTTGGCAGCACCCTTGCGGGAGTACGCTGATATACAACGCGACGCCTACCATGGATTGCTGAATCGACGTTTAGGAGGCTCCAACGAGGCTCCATTGGACGGCGTACTGTTGGATGAATGGATTTCCCTGTTGGCGGCGGAACAGAAAGATTTTCATTTGTTTTTCCGAGCGTTGGCGGACAGGCCATTGTCGGAATGGGTAGCCTTGGGCGATGAGTTTGTTGATCGGGCGCGCTTCCTGACCTGGTGTGAGGCTGTTAGCTCGCGAGTGATTCAGGACGACACTGCGCGCCAACACCAAATGCAACAGACAAACCCGGTCACTGTTGCGCGCACACATCACCTGCAAGCGGTAATCGAAGCTGCTCACCAAGGTGATTTTAAGCCGTTTGAATCGTTGTTCGCCGCGCTTCAGTCTCCCTTTGAGGTTCGTCCTGAGTGGGCAACCTGGGCGCAGCCACCGGATGATCCTCACGCGCACGTTGAACTAAGCTGCAGCAGTTAACCTGCCCGGAGCCATTCGACCGTCCCGTTTATCAGCGATGTTAAGGCCGGTGCATCCAATCGCAGCATCACCACATAGGAGGGCTGGATGCCGATAGTCTGCGGGTCAAAGGCGGCATCACTGACCACATAGGTGTGGTGCCCGATTTCCACAGTGCTCAATTGTTGTACCCGATTCAGAAAAGAAACCAGTTCTTCACAACTGACCTGACAACCTAACTGGTCAAAGATGGAAAGCACATTTGCTTTCAGCGATATTAATAAGCCAGGTGGCAACATACAGGAACCTCACGCACAACAATGTCTGAGCCGGAAAGTCCGCTCAACTTACGGTGGGTGGATGACAGCCTGATGAACGGCACCAAAAAATCTGATCAGCTCTTTAGGGAGGATAAGGCCCCGCTCCAGGAGCAAGGCCGATAAAGTGATACCTGAGGTGTGATTAATGCAGTTTTAATCGCGGCCGGATGACTTTGTTGATGCTATCTGACAACATGCGTAGCCCGGTTTTAAACCAGCCGTGCAGCGCCAGCTGATGCATTCGGTACAACGACACATACATGAAGCGGGCAATACGGCCTTCGATAATCATGCTCCCCCGGGTCAGGTTACCCATCAAACTGCCGACGGTTGAGTACCGGCTTAGGTTCACCAGCGAGCCGTAATCGACGTATTGATAGTCGGTTAAATCCGTTCGCCCGGCCATCTGCTTGCAGATGTTTTTATAGGCATGTGTGGCCATCTGGTGCGCCGATTGCGCGCGTGGCGGAACCTGCTTGCCATCGGGCATCTGACAGGCACAGCAATCACCGATGGCATAGATCGTATCGTCGACCGTTGTCTGCAACGTGCCTTTGACTTGCCACTGATTAATACGGTTGGTTTCCAGATCTGCCATGCCTTTGAAGCTGTCAGGCACCTTGATTCCGGCCGCCCAGACTAAAATGTCGGCTTCGATCACTTCGCCTTCTTTGGTAATGAACTGGTTTGGTTTGGATTCTGCCACCAACGTGTTGGTGCGGACTTGAACACCCAGTTCGACAAGCTCTTTATGCGCTGAACCGGAAATCCGTTCTGGCAAGGCCGGTAGAATGCGTGGGCCGGCCTCGATCAAGCTGATCTTCAACTGCTCGGATTTCAATTCACTCAGGCCATAGGCTTTCATAGTATTAAAGGTATTGTGCAATTCTGCGGACAGTTCCACGCCAGTGGCACCACCACCGACAATGGCAATGCTGTATCCGGCGTCGGCGTTGGTCAGCGCGCTGCGGTTTAACTTCAACAGACCATTCAGCAGTCGTCGGTGGAATTTTTCGGCTTGCTTCGGGGCATCCAGGAATATGGCATTTTCGCGTACACCTTTGGTTCCGAAGTCATTGGTGACGCTGCCGAGGGCCAGCACCAGAATATCGTAGGGCAAATGTCGTTCCGGCAGGACTTCTTTGCCGTCTTCGTCGGCCAACGGCGCCAGTGTGATTTCTTTTTTCTCACGGTCGACATTGCTTAATGTGCCGAGTTTGAATTTGAAATGGTGATTATAGGCGTGCGCTCGATAACTGAGTGAATCGACGCCCATGTCCAGGCTACCGCTGGCAACTTCGTGTAACAGTGGTTTCCAGAGGTGCGTATTGTTGCGGTCAATCAGGGTGATATTGGCCTTTTTGCGCTTGCCGAATTTGTGCCCCAGTCGGGTCGCCAACTCCGCACCGCCGGCGCCACCGCCTACAATGACTATATCCATGAAAAGCTCCAAAAGCAGGTTAAGAAAGGTAAGTGAGACGCATTATAAGTCAAAATGTCGAATATAAATCTCATCAATAGTGCGGATTTGGCAGCAAACTATGCTTAAAGTTGCAAAAACGGCAGGCTTGAGACGGGTTGTGGTTTTATCGGAGGATTTTTCTTTCCAAGGGGAGGCCCCCTTGATCCGGCCTTCACCAGAGGTGAAGTCGTTAAAATCGAATCGAAGCCCATTAGGGCTTCGCTTTTAACCCCCCTTTTGTCGCCAGCTTTGGTGTTCTTCCTTCATTGCCATTTCGTTCGAACGGTCGCTTGAGCGTGCATCGCTGCACGCGGGGCGCTTACAAGGGCATCCATGCCCTTGAATCCGTTGCGACGTGCCAATTAAGTCAGCCAAAGCAGATGCGACGATTGGGTTATTTACACCTGATCGGGCTAAATAGAGTGTGCTGTTTCGTATTCGTTATCGAGAAGGTGGCGCTCGCCGTTCTCCCACCCTTCATACAACCAAGGATTGTTGAAGACGAAACTAATGGGAGTGAATAGTCGTTTGAGGCGGTAGTTGAGATTGTTATGGACCGAGCTGAATTGTCGGACAGGTGTAGCCTTCAACGGCAAAAATCTTTTATCAATGCCGTGAACGATGTAAGTGTCGCAAATATAATGCAAGTAAGCTTAAGCAAGTACCATTCGGGGATCTCCCCTTGGAAAGAAAAACCTCCGAGAGTTTCGTCTTAACGCAAAGCCCTAATCGTCAGACCAGTGCGCGCCAGAACAGAGAAAATCTCCCAACTAAACTAAGAAAGCGACTGATGCAAATGCTAAAGATATACACCAAAGACGCTTAACTGTAGGCGAAACGGGGTTATCCGCGTTGGGTGATGTGGGCAAGTTTCCGCAGAAATTGCTCGGTATCGCGGCTGTTATTACTGTTCAGTTCAAAGCGATTGTGGAAGTAAATGTGCAAGGTAACGCGCCCATCACCGAGGTGTAGTGTATAGCCGTCATAGTCACTTTCGGCGTGCAAACCCTCAAAGTGAAAGGTTGTATCGACTCTTTCTCCCTGTTCGACAACCGTTTGAAACGCCGCTAAGGCCTGCGTGACGTCGACTTTTATGTCCATACCAGTGTCCCTTGCTGTGATGGTGGGTTGAAAAAGTATTCGCTCATTTCTGCGAACCCTGAAAATTGGTGGTTTGGCGGTTTTTTGTTGTCTGGATACGTGCAGCGATGGATGAGGCAGGAGACCATGTTGGCGTTGTGCGCAGCTTCGATATCGTATTGGTAGTCGCCCACCATCATGACTTGAGACTTTGCCAGCCCAAATGATGCCGCCAGTTCCAGTAACGCTGTCGGATCGGGTTTTGGTGGGGAATCTTCACGGGTTTTCAGCTGGTTAATCGGGATTTTATTGTTACGGATTTTAATCAGCGACGACTGCATGGAGTTGCGGGTGACGATAGCAAGCGCAATATTATCGGCCAGGCAGCGGTGCACAAATTCTTGTGCGCCCGGCATCCATTGGGCGGACAACGCGTCATTCATTTCATGACGGTGGATCACCTGCAGTGCCGCCGTTCTTAATTCTGGCGAAGGTAGATGGTGGATGTACTTGAGTGCGTCTTCGTGCTCAGGGCAGCCAATTTCGCTTTTGATCGCCCGGAAGTCGAGCGACGAGGTGACCAATGTGCCATCCAGATCAAAAATAATGCCTTTGATGTTGTTCACGACAATCATGACTGCCTTTGTGTTCAGGTTCTGTCTTATACGCAGCGATTGGCAAACAGATCTGCTGGCGGATTAATCCCAGAAAACAGGCTATGCTGGATATCACGGCGAGAACGGTGTCCGTCATCAGGCCAGAACAGGCTGCCATGGAGAGCAAAATGATGGAAGCACCCGGCGTCAACGATATCCTTCAAACCGAGCAAGCTTCGTCCTTGCGTCGTTTCTTTTCTGTTGTAGTTCGCGGTTTTGCCCGTCTTAAACATCAAGCGATCCCGATTCTGCTGATGTTGGTACTGGTAGCGGTTGGCTTTGCCGTACAGTGGACCGCGGTCTTGTCCCACCAACCCCTGACGTATTGGCCCTCACAATGGTTTGATGCCGAGGTCTGGCGAGCACCTGTGGAAACAGGTGTGCAGCAGAAACGCTTTACCCAGTGGGGGGCACTGACCGATATTCACTGGCATGGTGATTATTGGCTGGCCACGACCTCAGCGGGTCAGGTGATGGCCAGTACTGATCTGCGCTTGTGGAATGAACGGCAGTTGCTCGCAGAGCCACTAACCGCGATAGCGCTGGATGCACAACACGACGAACTGATTGCCACCGGTGCGGGCGGTTTCTATATCAGCTATGACACGGGTAACAGCTGGGAACCTATGTCCGTCAGCGCTGAAGCCCAGATTCAAGGTCTTCGTGCGATTGCATACGGTGGTGGATATTGGGTCGCCGTGTTGCGCGACACCGTGCTCAACAGTGACGATGGTTGGACCTGGACTCGAGCCGTGCTGCAATCGCGCGTGGAGTCCATCGATATCAAACAACAACTGAGCGTCAGCAAGTCTGCAAGTGGTGACGAGCAGGCGTTTACCGAGAACACCGTGCCCTTTGCCGTTGCGTATGGACCATCGGGTTGGCGGGCGATAGGTGGTCAACGGTTATTGCAGAGTGTCGATGGCCAACGTTGGGCCGAAGTTGCTTTGCCCGCAGACATGGCCAAAGGTGAGCCGGTGGCGATAGCCGCAAGTGATGCTGTCTGGCTTCTTTGGCACTCACTGGGTTTGTGGATCAGCCGAGACGGCCTGCAATGGCAATTTGTGGAAGCAAACCTGCCCGGGGCCCCGCAAGAAAATGCCAGCCTGCAATTCGCCAACGGACAATGGGTGGCGAGTGACGGAAATGACATATATGTCAGTGACGATGCTCAACAATGGCAGTTATTAGATCGGGAACAACAGGCGGTTCCGATCGCTGGCAATGACGATTTTCAGCAAGCGCAGCGACAATACTCGAGGTGGTTGCCACCCTTATCACTGCTGCTGTATGCCTTGGCGTTGACGGTTTTTTTGCGCCAAATGTGGATTCAGGTGCGCGCAAGAACAGCGTCGACCGACGAAGAGGTGCCGCGCAAAGCGGCTTATGTGTCGCTCAATAAAAATAGTCCTGTTCACGGCATAAAGCCGAGCAATGAATTCAGCAGTGACAAACCCGTTACGGCCATGGCAGAGGATCTGCTGAATCGACAACCAATCGCCAAAGCGTTGAGTCAGTTTATCCGCAATCGTTCCAGCTCTAAACCCTTTACCTTAGGCATCAGCGGTGATTGGGGTTCCGGCAAGAGTTCACTGATGTACATGATCGCCGACGATCTGAAAAGAACCGGTGTCATGCCGGTTTGGTTTAATGGTTGGCATCATCAGGACACTGATTTGCTGAGTGGATTAATGGTCGCGCTGCAACAGCAGGGGCTGCCCAAGTTATGGCATTTGAAAGGTATTTTGTTTCGCGGTTTGTTGTTGGTGCGGCGGTTGCAATTTCGTGCGTTGATGTTGCTCGGTCTGCTGATCTGGAGTTGTTTGTTTCTGAGCCAGCAGAGCTTTGTCATTGATACGCTGGTGGATTCGCGCCTGAACAAACCTTTTTATTTCAGCAGTGATTACTTCAGCCTGGATGTCACCTTTGACCTTAACCGAGTCAGTGCGCATGAGCGCATTTATTTTCCACCCAACGATGAACAATGCCGATGGAAGGAATTTAACGGACGCACCTTTACCAATCGTCAGCAGTTGTTTGCTCCGGTTACGCTGTCGGATGATCAGCCGACGTTTTTGTTACCACCGGACTGTCAGAATTACTTGCGACAGCAGTTTGCTCGGGAACTGGGCAGTGGTCTGACGTTGTTGTATTTCGCAGCCAACAGTTACGTGTTGCCGGCGTTATTGTTTATGACCGGTTTTGTTGCCGCTCTCAGTAATTTACTTGGTACTTTCGGCTTCAACGTTCGAGGGCGTTCCAACATCAAAGCCGCCGCTGGTAATGACCCGAATGCGGTCGCGGCTGTGAAGCAGCGACTGCGTGAAATTAATTGGGCGCTGCACTGGGCGGGCAATCAATCGTTAGTCTTCTTTATCGACGATTTGGATCGCATGGACAGTGAAAAACTCCACGAACTGATGGAGATTTTGAACATGTTGGTCAGCGACAATCGCGAAGCTTTTTTTGTCTTGGGGATGGATTACGAACGGGTGGTCAATCATCTGGACAGCCAGCTGCAAAAGCAGCAAGGCACCGCCGGAACCGCGGCGCTTTACTTGCACAAAATGGTCAATGTGGTGTTCACGCCGGAGGCTGTTAAGGATTATCAGGCCTTGATCGCGGCTCAGGCGGTTAAACGTGAAACGACAGGCAAAGAGGCAAAACGCGAGCGGTTTACCAACTTATTGCACAAGGGAAGCCGTTGGGCGGATCAGGGGTTCGGTATGGCCGCTTGGGGAGTCTGCGCGGTGTTGCTGGCATTGTCACTCCGGCAGGACGTGGCACTACCGCTTTATTATGAGGTTACCGATGCCGGAGCCTCGGCCATTGCAACGCCGTTGCAAAATGTGAATGTGCAAATGTTGGTTGCTGAGAATACATCATCCAATATCACCAATTCTGGCGTGGCAAACGGAGCCACGACGACGAATTTGGCGGTAACGGCGGATGAAGTGGTTGTGGTCGCCAACCGCTCTTATATTAATGCCGCGAATATAACGTTATTGCTGGTGATGATGGCCATTGTGTTACTCGCTATTTTTGGAGTGGAAAACCGGAAACAACCCGACGACTCTATTGAGTTGAAAACCATTTTGAAAGCCTTTGCGGGGTCTTTTTCGGGTATCACCAATACACCCCGTCAGGCGAAACGTTCAACCAATTTAATTCGCATGGTGGCGCTGTATCAGCAAAGCATGAATCATAGATCGCCGGTATCCGATCTGCAGGCCATGACCGACATGGTGGTCATTTTTTTGATGCGGAATCTGGGTCTCATACAACCGGATGCGCAAGCTGAGTTTATCCGCTTATTATCTCAACTCGACGTGGAACCGACGCCCGAGCAGCTGGCACCCTTGCAGACCTGCTTGGCCGATCATTCTGTTTTAAAGGATAACCTTCTGTTTCAACAACGCCTGGGTTTTGTGCTGCAGCGTTTCGTGACCGAGTACCTGACCTGGCTAAACCAGCAGCAGGAGTGCCGAGCACTGGATCAACTCGTTATTGAACACAGTGGCTTGAACGAGATCTTGCAAGCCTTCCACTGAGGTGCGCGCTCATTCAAAACGTTGACTGGTAGGGTTGAAGCGCAATCGGTCCAGATTCGCCAATGTCCAGGCCAGTCCGTCTTCGGTATCCGCAGGCAGATTCACCAAGCGCAGAGCTATGCGTTTCACATTCAGATCCGCTCCCGCGTTTGCGAAAGTGTCTGGGTGTTGCAACACAAATTGCAGTGCCGACTTGCGTCCGGTCTGGGCGCATATTAATCCCGCCAGCAGTTGCTGATCCGGTTCCATACCCGGCAGCTTTTCAGTCAATCGATCCAGGGTTGGTTGCAGATCAATCGAGGCATTGCGTTTCAGTGCCTGATAAATGCGATAGCGCATGGGATGAAATTCCACAAAGGCAGCCAGTTGCGCATAGGTTTCCGGCAGATCCAGAGCCAAAACCCGCATGACGATATCAATATCGAAACTCAGGTCCCCAGGGTCGGCTGCCATAAACAGCGATACCCATTCGTGAGCGCCGATGTCGGCTGTCCAATGCGCTTGAGTCAGGTAAAAATACATCGAGGTATCACCTTGTGCGAGCCCCGTCACCATGGACTGGCGTAACCCATCCGCAATATTTTCGTAGCCACCGCTTTCGCCCAGCAGAATCCAAGCCGACGGCGATACCGGTACGCCCTCGTTAAGGGCCTGGCTGATGACCTGGTTCGTGTTGGGATATTCCCACATCAGAAAATTGAAAAAGAGATCTTCCTCGGGTTGGTCGTTACTGGGTAGGGCCAGGTAGAAATCGAGGGTGGACTTGGGCGCCAAAGACAATGCGGTGATTAACGTTTGCAACTCAAGGTTGTCGATCTGATCGATGCGTTGTGCTTGTTCAAACTGCCGCGTAAACGTAGCCGAATGGATGTATATCGAGTGCTCTGTGCCTAAGACGTGTTGATGCAGTTGCATCAGATATGCGCTCAATTGCGCTTCGGTCAGCTGCGCCAGCTCGCGGATATCGAGAATCCGGAATTGGGTCTGGTCTTTAAGATCGTTTGCCAACACGGATGGAACTGGTTCAACGTCTGCGGCAACATACGTTTTCTGCGCCTGGGTTTCCTGAGCAACGACGGACTTGTCTGCTTGCATTGACGATGGTTTGTGAGCGGTTGCTAACAGCGCAACCATGGTCAGTAGAGCTGCGCTGACGATTAAGCTGAGGGTGAGTAGTGTATTCCGCACGGCGCTGATCCTTGTTGACGTGTCGATTCTCAGAATCGCGATCATAAAACGGTTATCGAACAGGTTTCAGACGGAATTAGACTTCGGGCGGAAACTAAATATTAGCTTGCCTTTATATAAGTGTTTGCTAATATTTTGGTATTCCAGTTTCCAGAGGGCACGCTCATGTCGACCATCACCATCACCGAAAGCAACTTTGAATCGACCATACAAGGCGACAAAATAGTCATACTCGATTTCTGGGCCAGTTGGTGTGGTCCTTGTAAAACCTTTGGACCGATTTTTGAAAAGGCCAGTACTGCGAATGAAGACGTTATTTTCGGTAAAGTGGATACGGAAGCCGAACAGGCATTGGCTGGTTCTTTGGGAATTCGCTCCATCCCAACCACGATGATCTTCCGTGAGGGTGTGCTGCTGTTTAATCAAGCCGGTGTATTGCCCGGCGCCGGTATCGATGAAATTCTGCAAAAAGCCCGTGAACTGGATATGGATCAGGTTCGCGCTGAGATCGCCGCAAAACAAAAAGCCGGATAAGCTTCCCGTCGCACTGCGTTGCTCTCGTGTTAAACTGCCGGGAACTTAACTCGGCAGATTTTCGTCATGAACGAATTGTGGCAAGACATGATTCAACTCGCTGCGACCGCGCAACGCAGTGGTCATTTGGTATCGATTCCTTGTGATATCGAGATTATCGAAGAACAGGGTGTTCCCTTTGTCGTGCGCTACGCACCGGGTTTGATTGAGAAAATCCGCGCCAGTCAATCACCAAAAAAAGACAATCCATTCTTTCCGCCGGAACCTGAGTTGCTGGTAGGCCCTATTGGTCACCATCATCAATTGGTACTCAATAAATTCAATGTTCTGCCCGTTCATGGTTTGATTATCACCAACGCATTTGTGGCGCAAACGGATCAACTGCAGCTGAACGACTTTGCGGCAGTTCATCGTGTGTTGGCACAAGCCGACGGACTGGTTTTCTATAACGGAGGCGAAGTCGCCGGGGCTTCGCAGCGACACCGTCACTTTCAAATTGTTCCCCGCGACATGGGCGCCGGCTGTCTGCCCATTCAGACCATCATCGATGCGTGCCAACAGCATCAGCATGGGCAGATTTTCCCTTTTGAACATCGGCTTTACTGGTTGCCGGATTATGAACCGGAAACGTTGCTTGACGCTTGGTTGAAGCTGGAGTTTGCCTGGCAGCCTTATAACTTGCTGATGACCCGACAGTGGATGCTGGTCATCCCGAGAAAGCAGGAATCGGCACACGAGATTTCGGTGAACAGTCTGGGCTTTGCCGGTGCGTTGTTAGCCAAAAATGAAACTGAGCGACGTGTCATCCGGGAATTGGGGCCTATGCAGATATTGCAGCAAGTCTGTTTTGCGCCATAGCGTCAGCTGTTCACGACCCTGCACGTTGACCGCAGTGCCTACCTCGCGATTCAGTGAAGTTTGGTCGCAAAGTGTCACTGAAGTCTATTTATCTGAATTTCATGCCTGTACTGGGATGCAATGATATTTAGAGCGACATGGTGAAATTTCCGGACTAGACTCAATTTCAAACTATCTCCGGTTCGCAGGTGACCCTATGACCATTACCGCTCGTCAGAAAATGTTGGTACAGCAGAGTTTCGAGAAAGTACTGCCCATCGCCGACACCGCCGCAGACATTTTTTACAAGAAACTCTTTGAATACGATCCAGCGTTGAAAGGGCTGTTTAAAAAACCGATGGTTGAGCAGGGCAAGGTGTTAATGGCCACTTTAAAAGTGGCGGTGAAAAGTCTGGATGATATCGATGGCTTGGTTGGCGTACTGCAAAAACTTGCCGAACGCCACAAGGGCTATGGCGTAAAAATCGACGATTACACGCCCGTCGGTAATGCGTTGTTGTACACCTTGAAAACAGGCTTGGGTGATGCCTTTACGCCCGAACTGAAACAGGCGTGGATAGCGGTGTATAAAACCATTGCTGATGTCATGCGCAGTCATGCTTACAGTAATTTCGATGCGAGCACTTATAAGAATACTCGTCACTATCAACGCTCATGAATCAAGCCAATGCTCGTTTGTTTTTTGCATTGCCGCTCCCCGATCATGCAAAAAATTTCATTCATCAGTGGCGGCTAGATCAACTTCCCGACCACGGGGCAGCATGGGTAGTACCTGAAAATTTTCATGTCACGCTGGCGTTTATCGGACCCAAGCCGCGACAGGACATTCCGGACATCATTGAATACGCCAGTGAGCAAATGGATTTGGGACTATTGCCATTTCAGTGGCAAATCAATCGGGTCAGTCATTTTCGCGCTGGGGTGTTGTATCTCAGTGGCTGGAACACACCTTATGAAATGACGCATCTGGCCAATTCTCTTGAGTTTTTTATTCCCAGTTCGGCGCGTCACCCTAACTTCATTCCGCACATTACGTTAGCAAGAAATTGCCCGCATCATTTGTCGGGTGATATTGAACTCATTGTGACATTTAGCGACGTTGTGTTGTTGGAATCGCTGGTAGACGATGACGGCGTTCGGTATCACGCCGTGCATCGTTGGGCGACTAAAACCCATTAACCGATTCTCAACCGGCGTCAATAGAACGCAAATGAGCCGAAGCCTCGGACGTTGTCCTTTCTGCCGTTTTTATCCGCCGAGGTGGTGAGGCTCAAACACTTTGAGTCGAGTTGTTTCGATTTCGCCAGCGTCAGAAAACCATTCAGAGCACTGTAACCACAGGCTTGATCGTACTTGAATTCCGGTACGCACTTGCGAATCTGTTCTGCCGATGTAGCATCCTGAGCGACAGCTTGGTCGTATGGTAATTTGCGGCTTAAACCGGTACTGATCACAAACAGTGTTTCATCGCTGCCCCAGAGTGCAGTTAAGACATCGGCTAACGCTTTCGGATCGCAGTTGCCGACAATCAATGGAACCAGGGTAAAGTTTTCCAGCGCGGTTTGCAGGAAAGGCAGTTGCACTTCGATACTGTGTTCCAGGCGATGAGTTTCCGGTAATTCATGTACTAATTGGTTTTTTAACAGAATCTGTACGGAGTGGGCATCGACTTTGACGTCACCTAAGGGCGTGCGGAAGACATCGGTACCGGGGAGCGCAATGCCTTCAAAGCTCTCTCGGTGCGAGGTACCGAGAAGCACGACCCGATGAATGGTGTCATAAACCGGCTCCAGTAAGCGAAACGCACTGGCCGCGGTTTCGCCGGAATAGTGGTATCCCGAATGCGGCACAATCAACGCTTTCGGAGGTTTGGGAATAATTTTGCCAGCCGGATTTTCAAGCCAGGACTCAACTTGGGCAAGCAGACGTTGAGTGTCGGCGTCGTATAAAGTGCCGGCAACGGCAGGGGGCCGAATAATCATAGGTAGTCTCTTTACCGGGGAACGTCAGCAAAGCCTATGCGTAGTGGCAACTCACAATATTGCCTCAGGTCAAACAATAATCAGCCGGGTTATTAGCCTTTTGTTGTAGATCAGACTTTGTACCTCTTTCGTGATGCAAGGCACTTAACGGCGGTTGCGCCAGAGTTGCTTCGACACCCGATACCCGACATAAACCGCAACACCGACAGGTCCGGCCGCCCAGCGAGCTGCAGATTTTAAACCCCAATCCACGGCAAGGTCACGGGCGATGTCGTTGATGACTTTGCGTTTTTGCAGGGTTGATGTGTGACGCGGTTGACGGACCGTGCTCAGTCCTTTACTGGCCGCTTCGAGCCCAGGGTGAATAGCGCCGAGCAAGGTATCAACCCATTCAACCTGTTTTGAGCGGTGGTCGCCCATAATGGCCCAATGACACAGATGTTCGCAGTTGTTAGTGTGCACATCGTATTCTTCTTCGCCCAGTCGGTTCAGGACTCTGAGCACGCTGTCTTCTCGGGAGTACTGACGATCGGGGTAGTCCCGGACATGGATGGTTTTACCGCCGCTAAACAGGTCCAGATCGGTAATTTCTAACGGCCCACCTTCAAAACGGTCGACCCAGCCGGCGTAGTGAGCCACTAAAGGCTCTCCCTGGTCATTTTCACCCAGATACAGACCATGGTGTGTGTAGCCGCGTTTGTGGACCCACAGGTGGTCTCCAGGCAGCGGTAATTCGTCGCTGTTGAGTCGATATGAGGCCATTGGACGATCCCGTTCAGAACTTCGTCCCTGTAATGTAGTCTGTAATGAGCATAAACGCATAGGTCAGTCGTCATGAAAACAGATAGCCGGTTCATTTACGTACACGATCCCATGTGCAGCTGGTGCTGGGGGCATCGCCCGGTTTGGCGGCTGTTTGAAGCCGAATTAGCGAAACGGGTTCCAGTTGAATATCGGGTCGGTGGGCTGGCCCCGGACAGCGATGAACCGATGCCTGTGGCGCAGCAAGAGGCTATCCGCGGCTATTGGCAAGAGATTCATAGCCTGCTGGGTGTGCCCTTTAACTTCGATTTCTGGACTCTGAACACGCCGCGCCGATCGACCTATCCGGCATGTAGAGCCGTGCTTGCCGCGCGCTGGCAGCAGGCCGAACGGCCGATGATAGACGCGATTCAAGAAGGCTATTACCTGCGGGCATTGAACCCATCGGATGTCTCTACGTTGGTTCAACTGGCGGAAGAAATCGGACTGGATGCCAGGAAATTTACCGATGACCTGGTATCAGCAGCACTAAACAAAGCCTTTGAGCAGGAGATTGATTTCGCTCGCCGGTTACCGATACAGGGTTTCCCTTCCATGGTGCTGGTGCACGAGCAAACCGCGTACGAAATCTCGCTGGATTACAAAGACTACCGGGGCGCTTTGCGGCAGGTCGATAGCATTCTCGGGTTGCCAGAAGTCACTATTTAAAAGGGCTGTATTGAAGTTAGTAGGTTTGGCTGCATATCCTTTGCGTCGTCCATATCCCGTTACAGGAACCTCTCATGCGTCCCATTTTAGAAACAGAACACATTCACCCAGCCATTCATGACAAGTTAGGTGGAGACCAAACATTGGTTAACGAAGTGAAAAAAGCCATCGCGGAACATCCAGTTGTGGTGGTGGGCATGCGCCAGAACCCTGTAGTTAAGGCTGCCCGGAAACTGCTCGATGAAAAAGGCGTCGCTTACGAATATCTGGAATATGGCAGTTATTTTTCAATGTGGCGTGAACGGTTGGCGATTAAAATGTGGACAGGACTTCAAACCTTCCCACAGATCTTTGTCGCAGGAACCCTGGTTGGTGGACACAGTGATTTAAAGGCTTTGTTTGATAGTGGTGATGCGTCAAGCCTGCACGATGCGTTAGCAGCGCAAGGCTAAACCGCACGAAAAAAGCGACGGCCCGTGGCTAAAACAGGCCGTTGCGCGCGAAATTAAACCCAATCCCGGTTGGTCAGGTAATAGTCTGTCAGCTTCGCTTCTGCGGTGCCGGGTTCCGGTTGGTAGTTGTACTTCCATTGCACGTGCGGCGGTAAACTCATCAGGATCGATTCTGTGCGGCCGCCAGATTGCAGTCCAAAGATTGTGCCCCGGTCGAACACCAGATTGAATTCGACATAGCGTCCACGCCGGTATTCCTGCCAATCCCGGTTGGCCTGCGTCCAGGGCAGAGCGCGCCGTTTTTCGACAATCGGCAGATAGGCAGGCAAGTAGGAGTTTCCGATGCTTTGCATGAAGCCAAAGCTGGTATCAAAGTCCCATTTATTCAGATCGTCATAAAAAATGCCGCCTACACCACGCGGTTCATCCCGGTGTTTTAAGTAAAAATATTCGTCGCACCATTGTTTGTAATCCCGGTAGACGGTCTCACCAAACGGGTCACACGCTTGCTTCGCGGTTTGATGCCAGTGAACGCAATCTTCATCAAAGCCATAATAGGGTGTCAGATCATAGCCACCACCAAACCACCAGACTGGATCCATGCCCTCTTTTTCGGCCACAAATAAACGTACATTCATGTGTGAGGTTGGTACAAAAGGGTTTTCCGGGTGCATGACCAGAGACACGCCCATTGCTTGCCAACGGGCACCGGCCAGTTCAGGGCGGTTGGCCGTCGCACTTGGTGGTAGCTGGTCGCCCATCACATGGGAGAAACCGACCCCCCCCTTTTCCAGTAGCGCCCCGTTTTCGATGATGCGGGAGCGACCACCGCCACCACCAGGTCGTTGCCAGCTTTCTTCCTTGAACGTTGCCTGACCGTCGGCGGTTTCCAGGCCGGTGCAGATGGCGTCTTGCAACCCCAATAAATACTGTTTGACGGGGTCTATATCGAATTGAAAGTCTGACATCGGAAGTCCTGTGGATAATTTATAAACGGAAGTGTTGGCCGGTGAGTAAATCGGTAATCTGACTGGCCTGTCCCGGTGTTTGTACACGCCCGCCGACAACGAAGTCGACTTCATCGGCCATTTGTTGCTGTACCTGCAGACGGTTATGCAAGGCAGGGCGACCTGATCGGTTGGCGCTGGTCGACACCAATGGAAAGGGCAATGCTGCACATAATGCAGCGGCGACAGGATGCGCAGTCACCCGTACCGCGATCGTCGGTCGTCCGCCAGTGACCCAGTCGGGCAGTGAGCCGTTATGCGGTATCACCCAGGTGTTTGGCCCAGGCCAGGAGGCTTCCAGTGTCTGCCACTGGCTATCCGACAGCGCTGCCAGATAGGGCCGGATCTGTGCGACATTGTGGGCAATAATGATTAAGCCTTTGTCGACCGGCCGTTTTTTGATCGCCAAAATGCGGCCAACCGCGTCGGCGTTAAAGGGGTCGCATCCCAACCCGAAGACGCCTTCGGTGGGATAGGCAATAACACCGCCGTCCATCACAATGGAGGCGGCAACACGAGAAGATTGAGAATACTTCATAAACGACATTATGGTTGTTGAATGTTGGCAAGGTTAGCGAGTGTGGCTCGTTCAGGCAATGTCGCAAAGTGTATAGCCACCTGGTTGCTGTTCAATCAAACCGCTTAGCTCCAGTTCCAAAATCGGTTCCAGCAGTTGATGCACAGCCAGATTGAGCTGATGAGCCAGACTGTCCAACGGCAATTGATCGCATTGCAGTACCTTCACTATCTGTTGCTGCACGGGTGTTAATTCCGGAGCGCTGTTGTTAGTTCGATTCGCGTGGGCATCTGCGCGCCAGTTCAGGTGCTGTAATAAGTCGTCAGCGCTGGTCAGGATGTAAGCGCCGTCGCGGATGAGCTGATGGCAGCCAGCGCAATTGGGATTGCCGATATCCCCGGGCATGGCAAAAATATCCTTGCCCTGGTCAAGCGCATGCGCGGCGGTTATCAACGAGCCGCTTTGTGTGGCCGCTTCGATGACCACGACAATATCCGATAGCGCGCTGATTAATCGGTTGCGTCGGGGGAAGTGTCCGGGTTTGGGTTGGGTGCCCAGCGGGTATTCAGACAGTAGTAGTCCTTGCTGACGAATATCGGAAAATAGAGTTCGGTTTATTTTCGGGTAGATCACATCCACACCGCAGCCTAAAACCGCGATTGTCGTTCCCTGCTGATCGACCGCGGCCTGATGGCAGGCCGCATCCACGCCTTTGGCACCGCCGCTGGTCAGGGTAACCCCTGCAAGTGCCAAGTCTCGGCTGATGGCTTTTGTATGTCGCAACGCGTTGTGGCTGGCATGTCGGCTGCCCACGATGCCCACCTGGGTATTGCTGAGCAGGGTCGGATCGCCAACGCCCCAAAGAATTAACGGCGCGTCTTCGATGTAGGTCAGCTTTTCCGGGTAGTGGTCATCCATCGGTAAGATCAGGTGATGTTGATCGGCTTCGGCCCAGCGGCACTGCTCCACGGCTCGTCGGTGGATAGGGTGTTGCTCGCCCAGCAGATTCATTTCCCGTATGGTTTGTTTGATCGAATCTGGCAGTGGCCAGCGATCCGGATGCAAAAACAGCGCCTGAGGAGAGTCGATAAGGTTCAATAGCTGATGGCTGCGCTTCAGGCCAAGATTGGGAATCAATACCCAACGTAACCAGGCGAGGAGGTCGGTCTGCATGTCATGTCCTTCATGTCACTAATGAGGTGACCTGATTCCTTCAGGTCGCGTTAGACTATACAAACTGCGAGGGAAAAACGTGAGCGTTTTGCTCGTACGTTGATTGATTTTGTGATCAGCACAACAAAAAAGGGAGCCGAAGCTCCCTTTCTATTGTGTTTCTCAGCCTTTAGAAGCCAGGGTTCACGACGGAATCACCGACTTTCATTGGCAGCTTTGCAGTCAGAACCAGTGCGTAGGACATTTTCTCGAACGTGCGGAACACAATCACCAGGCCGCCTTCTTCGCTGGGTAACTGCAGGCGTTGATTGGTGACCGGGTCGCGGACTTTATCGCCAGCGCGGTCAACACGGAAGATATTACCTGCTTCAACGCCTTCGCGATCACCGACATTCAGCAGCACCACATCGAATTGGCCGATAAACTGAACACCTCGGGCAACGTCGATGATGACGCCGTCAACACCGGCGGGTGGCTCACTTGGGTAGAATATGGCGGACAGCAAAGTCTCGTCGGACGGCAGAATCCGGTCTTCCACCGCGATCTGCTGCGTTGAACGTTCGATCATGAAGGTGGCGATATCACCCTGCAGCTCTTCGATACGGCTAGTGCCGAGTTCGATCGCTTCATAACCCAATCGTTCTTTGGTAAATGGATCGTGGTATTTCTTACCAATTCGATAAATCTGGTAAACCGGGGATTCCGATATGAATTCGCCACGAGCGTAGACCTTGTCGCCAGCACCTAACAATAAGCGACCTTCACTACCACTGACGATATACGGCGCAGATTTCAGTTCTTCTGTGGCTAATATGCGGTTGCCCGTTAAGAATCCTTCAACATATTCGCGGGGAATAGCAGGAATCGCTCCAAAAATGGGGGTGACACGAGCGGCTGGGCGCAGTTTCACCACACCGTTTTCATCGACTTGATCGGGCGTGATTTTCAGTGTGTTGGCGTTTTCGCCACGATCCAGAACCGTTAACCGTTGCTGCCCATCGACCATGATCAGCGCGATGATATCGCCCGGGTAGATCAAATGAGGGTTTTCGACTTGAGGGTTGTTGTACCAGATCTCTTGCCATTTCCACGGATCGTTGAGAAACATTTCAGCAATGTCCCACAGCGTGTCACCCTTGACGACGACATACCGGTCAGGCACGTTTTTATTGATGGTTAATTCGTCGGCCACGGCGAGTCCCATGGTCGCACAGCAGATAATAATAGCTGCGATGATTTTCCTCATGGCCAGATTCCCTATACAATTTGGCTTTGTAGGCACTAAGCTTAGTCAGTACTCTTGAAATAGATTGATCTGTTCAGCGCTGTTTTCAAAGCATGGCTGGCGTTACCGGGTTAAACCGAGGCAGAACGCAGTGGCATTTGAAACCCTGAATAGACAGATCCAAGTGACAAGAGTGAACACTTTTAGTTTAGCAGTCAATCGCTTAGCGCAACACCTTAAAGCCAAATCTAAATAGATAAATTCGGAAAATGTTAACTGTGTAACATTCCAATGAGCGTCGGTTAAGGTGTGTTTTTTTAATAAATGTTGGTGAATCAATAAGTTATGGCAATACTCGATATACTGGAATACCCCGACCCGCGTTTGCGCACCGTTGCCAAACCGGTCGAAAAAGTCGACGACGAAATTCGTAAATTGGCCGAAGACATGCTGGAAACCATGTATGAGGCGCCTGGAATCGGTCTGGCGGCCAGTCAGATCGACCGCCATATTCGTCTGATCGTGGTTGATGTGTCTGAAGATCAGAATGAGCCACATGTTTTGATCAACCCGGAATACGATGTTCTGGGTGAGGTCGTGGAGTATCAGGAAGGTTGCCTGTCAGTCCCAGGATTTTATGAAAAAGTCGATCGCTCCGACCGCATTCATGTTCGTGCGTTGAATAAAGACGGCGAGGCGATTGAATTTGAGGCAACGGATCTGTTTGCCATCTGTATTCAGCATGAGATCGACCACCTCGACGGAAAACTGTTTGTCGATTACCTGTCTGGCCTGAAGCGCACCCGAATCAAAAAGAAGTTGGAAAAGCAGCATAAAATGGCGGCGCGATAAACAATGTCATTGAACATCGTATTTGCCGGAACCCCGGACTTTGCCGCTGAACACCTGCGTTCATTGCTGGGTAGTGAGCACAAGGTGATTGCTGTTTACAGTCAACCGGATCGTCCAGCAGGCCGCGGCCGCAAACTGACGGCGTCGCCCGTAAAGGCACTGGCGCAGGCGCATGACATTCCGGTTTTTCAACCGCTGAACTTCAAATCTGACGAAGCTGTGGCGGAACTGCAGGCGTTAAACGCCGATTTGATGGTCGTTGTTGCGTATGGCCTGATTTTGCCGCAAGTGGTGCTTGATACGCCACGCCTCGGTTGCGTAAACGTGCATGCCTCCTTGTTGCCCCGTTGGCGTGGTGCAGCGCCTATTCATAGGGCCTTGTTGGCTGGCGACACGGAAACGGGCGTGACCATCATGCAAATGGATGCGGGTCTGGATACCGGTGACATGTTGGTGACGGCCACCTGTCCGATTCATCAGGACGATACTAGCGAAAAACTGCACGACCGACTCATCGAGGTGGGAGGCCCGGCTTTGTTGCAGGCTCTGGACCAGCTTGAGCAGGGCACCGCCCGGCCAGTTAAACAGGATGATAGCCTGGCAAACTACGCTCACAAGCTGGATAAGGCTGAAGGGTTAATTGACTGGCAGCTTTCAGCCCAAGAGATTGACCGTCAGGTCCGTGGCTTAACCCCCTGGCCAGGTGCCTATACGCAATGGCAAGGCGACAACGTGCGCGTGCATCACGCACAGGTGTCGGAAGCCAGCACGACTGCTGAGCCGGGTAGCATTGTCGGTATGAGTCAACAGGGGTTTGAAGTGGCCACCGCAGACGGTGTTTTGTTAGTGACTACATTACAATTGCCGGGTAAAAAAGCCATGGCCGTTGCCGATATTCTCAATGCTCGCCGCGATCAGTTTGAAGCCCACCCTACTTTTGGATAAACCATGAAAAATGTACGTCTGGCTGCGGCTGAAATTCTGCTGAATGTGGTCGATGAAGGCCGTTCTCTGAGTGACGAATTACCCCGGGCCTTAGCCGACATCGAGCCCGATCAGCAAGCTTTTCTGCAGCAGTTGGTTTACGGCAGCACCCGTTACTATTTCGCTCTGGACGAGTTGATTCAGGCCATGGTTGCCAAACCGATCAAGGCCAAAGAACGGCTTGTGCACATGTTACTGGCCGTAGGTTTGTATCAGTTGTGGCATTTGGACGTTGCGGAGCATGCGGCGATTAATGAAACCGTTGAAGCAACGTTGGCCGCCAAACGAACCTGGGCAAAGAATTTGGTGAATGCCAGTTTAAGGCGATTTCAGCGTGAGCGAGACGCCCTGCTGGCGGATCTGCGCCGCACGGAATCCTTCCCTGGGTGGCTCAATAAGCGACTGCGACAGGCGTGGCCTGAACACTATTCTGACATATGCCGCCAGTCGAATGTCCAGGGGCCGATGACATTGCGCGTGAACGCAAAGCACCTGAGCCGAGAGGCTTGGTTGGCGAAAGCTGACGCAGAAGGGATTGTTGCACAGGCAACAGCTCATTCGGCGGTTGGTGCCACCTTGGTTTCACCTGCCCCGGTTTTTGCGCTCCCTGGCTTTGAACAGGGGGACGTTTCCGTTCAGGATGAAGCGGCGCAAATGTGCGCTCGGTTGCTGAATGTGAAGGACGGCGAACGGGTGTTGGATGCCTGTGCCGCGCCGGGCGGGAAGACTGGCCACCTGCTTGAAAGCGCCAACATTGATATGACAGCGTTGGACGTCGATGAAAAACGCTTGAGCCGGGTTGCTGAAAACCTGACCCGGATTCAGCAATCGGCGAAACTGGTCGCCGCAGATGCTGCCGAACTGGACAGCTGGTGGGACGGTGAGCCATTCGACGCCATTTTGTTAGATGCACCCTGTTCCGGAACCGGTGTGATTCGCCGTCACCCGGATATTAAATTGTTACGCAAGTCCGCTGACATCAAGCAGCTCTCACAAGTGCAGAAAAAACTGTTATCGCAACTGTGGCAGACATTGAAACCCGGCGGTCGATTGCTCTACGCGACCTGTTCAATTCTGCCTGACGAAAACAGTGAACAGATCGAGAATTTTCTGGCACATCACAGTGACGTTATCGCATTGGAGGTTGACCTACCGCCCGATGTCGACACTGAGCATGGGATTCAATGGCTACCGCAGGAAGGCGGACACGATGGCTTCTATTACGCTATGTTACGCAAGCAGGCTATATAATTAACCAATGAGTGTAAATTGCGCGTCGATAGCCTGATCTCTGATAGGAATCAATCTCTGATAGGCGTCAGATTTATACCAGGCTAGCGCAGAGTCTCGCGACTCAAATGAGATAACGGTCCTCATGCCATATTGCGATGAACCGCTCAGCAATAGGGCTTCTCCCTTTACCACTAACTCAGCTTTGTGTTCTGCCAGTAATGGTGCCACAGCTGTGGCGTACTGTTGCATTTTTTCTGGATTTTTTAAGTTAAATGAAACAATCAGTAAGGCGCTCATAGTGGGTCTCCTCTTTAAGTTGCGTTCAGGTTATGTTGTTGTGTTAATCTGTACAATAAGCAAATATTGAACTTACTGTTTAGTAAATATGAAAAGTCCAAAAGAACTGTCTCGTTTGTTAATCTTTGCCAGAGTCGCAGATAAAGGCTCATTTACTTTGGCTGCGGAAGCATTAGGAATGACCAAATCCGCTGTCAGCCAACAAGTAGCGCTACTCGAAAGCCGTATAGGACAGCAGTTGCTGCATCGCACCACGAGAGGGTTGTCGCTGACTGCTTTGGGCGAGCGTCTGCACAAGCGCAGCCGAATGTTGCAGGATCAGGTTGCGTTGATTATCGATGACATACATACAGCGCAAACCGCGCCAAAAGGTCGTTTTAGCATCGGTTATCCGCATAGCATAGAACTGTCAGCGGTGCTGCCAGCAGTGACGCAATTGGGCGTTGAGTTCCCAGCATTGGAGCTTGTTTTGGAAGCCAATGATCGCAGTGTTGATCTGGTCGAACATCAGCTTGATGTAGCGATTCGTTTTGGAGAGCTAAAGGACAGCAGCTATCGGGCCCTACCGTTAGGACAAGTGAAAGAGATATTTGCTGCTTCTCCTCTGTACATTAGTAAACACGGGGCGATAAATGCACTGGCTGATCTGGAGCGTCATCGCTGGATAACCACCCCCTGGCAAAACAAAAAAGTTAATTTGACGACGTGCTTTGATGAACAGGTGTCCTTTTCGGTTTTGCCGAAACCCTATGTTCGATCGACAACGTTTCCAGCAGTGAAAGAATTGGTTTTGCGTGATATGGGTTTTGCTCTGTTACCGGATGTGATCGTTCAGCCCTATATAGAAGCCGGGGAGCTTGTGCACATTTTGCCCGAATTTGAAGGTCCAACCTGGCCTGTGTATTTGTTACATGCCTTTCAAAGCAATCGCCCAATGCATGTAATAAGGCTTCATCAGCTGTTACAGCAGTATTTAGCGTAAAAAGGTATGAAGATATCCGATTAGGCCGCAATGTTATTCGAAACCCCTTGAAACCGAGCACTATTCGTACTTGAATGTGCGCACACATCTCTCATCGCTGAATAGAGTAAGGTACGCTTTTTGAAAATCATTTTGCTTGGTGCTGGTCAGGTAGGTGGCACGCTAGCCGAGAACCTAGCGTCTGAAGAAAACGACATTACGGTTGTGGATACGGACAGCGCTCGTTTACGTGAGCTTCAGGACCGCATTGATATTCGGACCGTCGCGGGTCTGGCGTCGTTACCGGATGTGCTAGCGCGCGCCGGCGCCGAAGACGCGGACATGCTGATAGCGGTTACCAACAGCGATGAAGTCAACATGATCGCCTGCCAAGTGGCATTCTCATTGTTTCGAACCCCCACCAAGATTGCCCGGATTCGTGATCCTCAATACATCCGCGAAGGGGAAAAGCTGTTTTGCCAGGACGCTGTGCCGGTCGATGTTCTGATTTCTCCGGAGCGCTTGGTCACCAACTACATTCAGCGCCTGATTGAAACGCCGGGAGCCCTGCAGGTACTTGATTTTGCTGACGGTAAATTGCAGTTGGTCGCAGTTAAGGCCATTCACGGTGGTTTGTTGGTCGGTCAGGAGCTGCGATTCCTGAAGCACCATATGCCCTCTATCGATACTCGGGTTGCTGCCATTTTCCGCAAAGACCGTGCGATTATTCCTCAGGGCTCCACGGTTATTGAGGCCGATGATGAAATATTCTTCATCGCTGAAGCGAGCGATATCCGTGCGGTCATGAGTGAATTGCGCCGCAAAGAAAGCGCCTACAAACGCATCATTATTGCCGGTGGGGGTAACATCGGTTACCGGTTGGCGCGAGACATTGAAAACCGCTACTCGGTTAAAGTTATCGAGCACAACGAAGATCGTTGTAACTGGCTCAGCAATCATTTGAAGCACGCTATTGTGCTGCGCGGTGATGCTTCGGATCAGGAATTGCTGCTTGACGAAAACATTGAGGATTGCGATGTGTTTGCGGCACTGACCAACGATGACGAAGCTAACATTATGGCATCCATGCTGGCGAAGCGACTGGGCGCCCGCAAAGTGATGACGTTAATAAACAACACCGCTTACGTCGACCTGGTGCAGGGTGGCGATATCGATATTGCGATTTCACCATCTCAATCAACCATTGGCAGTTTGCTGACGCATGTTCGCCGCGGCGATATCGTGAACGTCTATTCATTGCGCCGTGGCGCAGCGGAAGCGATTGAAGCAGTTGCCCATGGGGATGCCAAATCATCTAAGGTGGTTGGTCGAGCAGTCGAAGATATTGATCTACCCGAAGGGTGTTCTATCGGTGCGATCGTCCGTAACGATGAGGTAATAATTGCGCACGATCACACCGTAATCGAATCCGATGACCACGTGATTTTATTTCTGGTCGATAAACGCAGAACCGCTGATGTCGAAAAATTGTTCCAGGTTGGCTTTTCGTTTTTCTAAACCAAGGATAGGTTCCGCACCATGCAGTTTCGCTTAACAATCAAAGTGCTCGGCATCTTGCTGATGGTTTTCAGCTTAACCATGCTGCCCTCAGTGTTCGTTTCTTTGGTGCACGATGACAGCGCGCATAATGCTTTTATTATTGGCTTCCTGATTGTTATTACCGCCGGATTTGCCATGTGGCTACCAGTACGAAACTGGCATCGGGATCTGCGAACGCGGGATGGTTTTATTATTACCGTCATGTTTTGGCTCGTACTGGGTGTTGCCGGTTCTATTCCCCTTTATTTGGCACCCTCCGTAACCTTAAGCTATACCGATGCATTCTTCGAGTCGCTCAGTGGCTTGACCACCACCGGCGCAACGGTTATCACCGGTATCGACGACCTCCCGCAAAGCGTACTGTTTTATCGCCAACAACTGCAATGGTTAGGGGGGATGGGGATTATCGTACTGGCGGTAGCGGTTTTGCCGATGTTGGGTATTGGTGGCATGCAGTTGTATCGCACCGAAACACCAGGACCGATGAAGGATTCCAAGTTAACGCCAAGAATTGCCGAAACGGCAAAGGCGCTTTGGTATATCTACCTGACCTTAACAATTGTCTGTGCTTTTGCCTACTGGTTGGCGGGGATGTCTTTGTTCGATGCGGTCGCGCACAGTTTCTCCACTATTGCGATCGGTGGTTTTTCAACGCACGACGCCTCTATTGGTTATTTCGACAGCGCAACAATAGAAATGATTGCGGTGGTTTTTATGTTGTTGTCTTCTGCGAATTTCGGACTGCATTATGTGGCGTGGAACTCGAAGTCGATACGGCAGTATCTGGCAGACCCGGAATACACCTTTTTCTTGATGATCGCCGTGTTTTTATGCTTGATCACGGTCTTTGTATTGTGGATCACACAAACTTACGAGCCGACGGCGGCGATTCGCTACGGCATTTTTGAAACCGTCAGTTTGTTAACCACCACGGGCTTTGGTACTGCGGATTTCTCGACTTGGCCCTTATTTGCGCCTTTTTTATTATTCATGGCGTCGTTTATTGGTGGGTGCGCGGGTTCGACCGCCGGAGGCATGAAAGTTATCCGCGTCATTATTATTCTGAAGCAGGGCATGCGTGAGGTAAAACGCCTGATTCACCCGAATGGTGTATTTGGAGTCAAGGTCGGTAATCGACGGGTAAGTGATAAGGTCGTCGAATCGGTCTGGGGTTTTTTCAGCGTTTATATCATGGCTTATGCCTTCATTTTCTTTGGCTTGCTGGCGACCGGTCTGGATTTTGAAACGACATGGTCCGCCGTCGGTTCTTCTTTGAATAACCTTGGTCCCGGTTTGGGTGATGTTGCCCAACACTATGGGGACATACCGGCAACGGCTAAATGGCTCCTGTGCTTCGCTATGCTGCTGGGTCGATTGGAAATCTTCACACTGTTGGTGCTGCTGACACCTCAATACTGGCGCTCCTGATTCATGCGCATGAGTGTTTGTCTCTGCTTTGTGTTAGTGGGAATCCATTTCCAACCTGTTTGGGCGAATGACGAGTTAACTGACTTGTTAACATCCTTTAGCCAAGCAGGCCCCGACGGTGAAACCTGCTTCCGTTTGCCGGGTTTGGTATTGGAAATGGGCTCAGACAAGCCATTGGATAATTTTCCGGTTTGCTTTGTGAAATCTAATGGCATTTTCTTGGGTGACTTCTACACCCGAATACCCCCCGCGCATCACTATCTCAATAATAGCCATAGCTTGGTTCAGGGCTCTACTATTTGTACTGGAGGTAGCATTGGTAGAAATTTTCACGTGAGAGGACCACTGAATGTTGGGCGAGAAAATAGTTTCTATGTGGCCATTCACACCAATTGTGATGCGCATGGCTGCGAATACGAGCTGGTTTACTATTCAGAAATAGACCAGAAAACCTGTACCGATCTCAGTAATAGGATGATCAATGAATGGCAATGGTGCAAAGAACTTAAATACATACTTTGGCTTCCTTAATTTGTACCGGTATTTAATATCCTTTTTCCATGAGGCGTTCAATCTACGTTTTTTCCTTCCTTGGATTATTCTTTTATCGAGCGCGATTTGGTGGCGGTATAAGTCGGGAGTCAATCTGGAGTTCTGGTGGGCTTCATATCCTCTGTTATTTCGCGCATCTTTTTATACCTTGCCTTTTGTGCTTACGTGTTTTTTGTATGCGTGGAGTACGAAGACAATAAGTCGACTTATGAGATGGGATTTTTTACTGCTATCGTGTTCGATTTGCTTCGTACTGTGGGCGAATCAATATTGGTTACTTTACAAAGGCTGGTGGGCTACTGCGCCCAAACCTGTCTTTGTTTGGTTAAGTAAAACCAGTTATAACGTGCATGTTTCGTTTTTCTTCTTCGCCATTCCTTTGATTTACTATTTAGTTAGTAGGAGTATAAGAACAAACGCGAAGGGTTTTTATGGACTATTGAGCAAGAGGTTTGATTTTCGACCCTATCTGGTACTTCTGATTATCAGTGTCCCTTTTATTTTCTGGGCATCTTTTAAACCTGAATTTCAAAAGCTGTATCCCCGCTATTTGCCGAGCACCGCAGAGTCCTACTGGAGCATATCTCCATGGATTACAGTTCTTGTTTATCAGCTATCATATGCTTTGCAGTTTCTGACGTTGGAACTATTTTATCGCGGTTTTATGGTTTTCAGCGTGGGCCGATATCTAAAACAAGGCGCCGTTTGGCCAATGGTTAGTGTTTATTGTTTTTTACACTTTACTAAACCTATGCCTGAGGCCCTAGGCGCTGTTTTTGGTGGCGTGTTATTGGGAATTATCGCCTATCATAGCCGTTCAATATGGGGTGGCGTTCTAGTGCATCTGGGCATAGCGATTCTTATGGAGATATTTGCCTATCTCGCCATATTCGTATGGTAGACCATCAAAGTTCAGAAATTGAACTGCTGCACCAGCTCTTTCAAGATTTTCTTCTCCTGTTCAACAATTCGCTCATCAAATTCGTAGGGATAGTGGGCCGCGCACGCCGCTGCGATATCGATGCAGAAATTGAGAATTTCTTCGGCCCGACTTCGTGAAAAAGTCAGATCGGAATGCCCCTTTAAGCGTTGCGCGCACAGCGCGTTGAGATCGTCCAGCATCTGCTGTGAGGGTTCGGCATGAATGAATCGATTCATGAAGTCATTCGTCGCTTCAACGCTGATGGGCAAAACACCTTCATTACGGCTCGATAAAACCGCCAGGTGGTTCATAGCAAACCGCTTCAGAATGTCGATCTCGGCTTCTTGATTGCTGCCATCCGCCCAGATCATCTTAATCAGCGGGATCAGTTCCAGAAGATAAACATGTTGATCCTGTAATTGATATTGGCGCAAAAACTGACTGACTTGATTCATCGCGGTGTCCTTTGAGTATGCTGGGCAAGCATATCATGAAATCGGCTATTCAGAGACCTGGTGCGCCTGAATGGTTTGTTCAATCAGATCGATCCATTGCGCTTGGTTGCGGGCTGGAATAAGGACCCGATCGCGCATCGTTTTTCCGGTGCCCGGGTCATACGGCACTCCTGATTTCTGATTGATAAGCGCGTTTACCCGCTCTGGGCAGGTTAGTATCAGCAAATCACCTTTCAGAAACATCGCAAACATCTTCTCTTTGCCCTTGATGCACATCTTGATACCTTGTGCGCCTTTGCCTTCGTTTATGGATACCCGTTTATCGTTGTGAAAGTGTGTTTTGAGGGGTTGATAGATATCCATCGCTGTACTCCCTATCCTGAGTTGACTTGCCGATATTGTTGACCAAACTGTAGCAGATATCAGTAGAGGGACTGAAAATGGCAAAGGCTGACAATAAAACGAAACCGACGGATCTGGATGTTGGGGAATTCATTGCCTCGATAGTTAACCCGCAACGCCAGTCGGACTGCAAGAAACTCATTGAAATGATGCGGATTGAGAGCGGTTGCGAGCCAGTAATGTGGGGCAGTATTGTGGGTTTTGGTGAGTACCATTACCGCTACGAAAGTGGTCGTGAAGGTGATTTTATGCGTACCGGTTTTGCTAACCGGAAATCCGCATTGACTGTGTACATCATGGCGGGTTTCGATACCTACCCGGATTTGATGGCCAAGCTCGGGAAGTTTAAAACCGGAAAATCCTGTTTGTATATCAAATCGTTGGACGATGTCGATACCGATGTCTTACGTCGCTTGGTCCGGGAATCACTGGATTTTATGGCGGCTACATACGGAGCAGAGAAGGCAGCGCGAGAAGCTGCCTTGGAGTAAATCTAGAACTTTAAGCCAATCGCAAGCCCCAGGTTGGTGATCGGAACTGGCGCGAACAAACCCGAGAGGTCGACGGAGTTACCCAAAGTATCTGAGTAGGTTGTTAGTTCGGCTTCGGTATATTCGTAGCGAACTTCCATATAAAACGTATTGTCGTTATCAGGAGATTTAGGTGTCGCCATCCAGCGCAGTGCCAGGTTATAACCAACATCACTTTGAAGCTTCTGAATACCGTGATTGTCATTCACGGTTTTTTTATAAAATGGGTTCAACGGATAAAATACACCGCCAACAACAGACAATTCCGGTGTTACTTCGACCATAAGGTTTGCATAGAGGGGGAAATACGTGAAAGTATCCCGATAACTGACTTGCCCTTCTACTTCTTCAATGACCCCATGCTGAACACCTCCGCGAAGTTGCGCTTTTACAGGACCTAAGATGCGTTGACTTTGACCTGCATATACACCTATACCCCCTCCAGCCATTAAGTCTTGCGTTGAGCCATCGTCGTATAAATATTGAAAAATGGGCTCATCGTCCATCCCGAAAGCGCCATAGATGTCGATTTCCAGCGCATTCGCGCTCGCCACTGCGCCAATTGCCATAACGCTGGCAATAATCTGTTTTGTAGTTGTTTTCACGGGTACTGCATTCCTGGTTAGTTCACGGATAGGGTTAAACGCTGACCTTAATGGATGCTCGTCAATTTGCCAAACAGTTTCTCTGGCCAAAAGCTGACGCTGAGCAAGGACTGAACCGATGCCCTTTTTCCGGTTCCTTCGCTGGCGCTTCCCAACCAAACCCGACCTTGCGGTTATTTCAGCCAGTCGCAAAAACCCCTCATGACCCACAGGGCGCAGCTGTGTATAATGCTCAGCCTTTTCGAATAGTAACTTGCAGGCATAGACCTGCTTACCGCAAACGGTTAAATGGAAGATTCTCGTGACCACGACAACACCGGACATCAAAACATTTCAGGGGTTGATTCTCACCCTGCAACAATATTGGGCCGATCAGGGCTGTGTCATTCTGCAACCACTGGACATGGAAGTGGGCGCCGGTACCTCACACCCAGCGACCTTCCTGCGCGCACTGGGGCCTGAAACCTGGAATGCCGCTTACGTCCAGCCTTCGCGTCGACCGACCGACGGCCGCTATGGTGAAAACCCCAACCGTTTGCAACATTACTACCAGTATCAGGTCGTGTTGAAGCCGAATCCGGATAATATTCAAGAGCTGTATCTCGGGTCTCTGGCGGCGATTGGTGTCGACCTCGAAACCAACGATATCCGTTTTGTCGAAGATAACTGGGAAAACCCAACATTGGGTGCCTGGGGTCTGGGTTGGGAAGTCTGGATGAATGGTATGGAAGTCACCCAGTTTACCTATTTCCAACAGGTTGGCGGACTTGAATGCTACCCAGTTACCGGTGAAATTACCTATGGCCTGGAACGACTGGCCATGTACATTCAAGGTGTCGACAGCGTCTATGACCTGATTTGGACCATCGGTCCGGATGGTACGCCGGTCACCTATGGCGATGTTTTTCATCAAAATGAGGTGGAACAATCGACTTATAACTTTGAGCACGCCAATGTACCAGAGCTGTTTCATCAGTTCGACTACCACGCAGCGGAAGCCCAAAAACTGATCGACGCCGAACTGCCGTTGCCTGCTTATGAACAGATTCTGAAATCTGCCCACACCTTTAACCTGCTGGACGCTCGTAAGGCCATTTCCGTCACTGAGCGTCAACGTTATATCCTGCAAATTCGCACGCTGTCGCGCCTGGTCGCCAAATCCTATTACGACTCGCGCTTGCGGCTCGGATTCCCGCAGGCATCGCAGGCATTGCGTGAAGAAGTGATCGCGAAAGAACAGGCAGCCGCCGCGAAGGGAGAGAAGAAATAATGTCACACGCCGATTTTATAGTTGAATTGGGCACGGAAGAATTGCCTCCAAAAGCGTTGCGCAATCTGCAGAATGCCTTTGCCGATGGCATTATCGAACGATTACACAAAGCCGGTTTGTCCTTTGCCAGCAGTGAACGCTTTGCCGCACCGCGTCGGTTGGCCTTAACGCTGTCACAATTACAATTGACTCAACCAGATGAGCAGATTGAACGTCGGGGTCCTTCAGCCAAGGCACCGGCAAAAGCGATTGAAGGCTTTGCTAACTCCTGCGGCGTCAGCGTCGATCAGTTGGAAGAAGTGGAAACCGATAAAGGCGCCTGGCTGTTTTATCGCGGTGTTGCACCGGGTAAAGCCACCAAGGATATTCTGCCAATGATTGTGCAGGAAACGTTGGACGCGCTGCCGATCGCTAAACGGATGCGTTGGGGCGCACGCCGTGATGAGTTTGTTCGGCCGGTAAAATGGTTATTGATGTTGCTTGGGGATGAGGTGGTTCCCGCGGAAGTCTATGGTGTTACCTCAGCGAATGTGACCCGTGGGCACCGCTTCCATGCACCCAAAGATATTGAGGTGCCGAATGCGGCCGCGTATCAGGAGCTGCTGCGCACCGAAGGTAAGGTGATGGCCTCGTACGATGAGCGCCGGGAACTGATCGAAACCAGTGCGAAACAGGCGGCTGCCGACAAGGGCGTGGTCGCAGTGATTGACGAAGACCTGCTCGACGAAGTCACCTCGCTGAACGAATGGCCGGTGGCCTTGGTGGGCCAATTTGAAGAACGCTTCCTGGCGGTTCCGGCCGAAGCGTTGATGTCGTCAATGGAAGAGCACCAGAAATATTTCCCGACGGTAGATGCCAACGGCGCGATTCAACCTTACTTCGTGTTTATTTCAAACATCGAATCCAAAGATCCTCAAGTGGTTATCGATGGTAACGAAAAAGTGATCCGTCCGCGTTTGTCGGATGCGGCTTTCTTCTGGGAAACCGATAAGAAAACGCCTCTGGCCGACCGTGTTGAAAAACTTAAAACGGTTAAGTTTCAGGAACAGCTGGGCAGCATTTACGACAAAGTTGAACGTATTCAGAAAGTGGCAGGTCACATTGCCGCTCAAATCGATGCGTCGGTGAGTGAAGCAGAGCGCGCCGCGTTTCTGGCCAAGGCAGATTTGGTCACTGACATGGTGTTTGAATTTACCGATCTGCAGGGTATTGCCGGGCGCTATTACGCGTTGGCCGATGGAGAACCAGAAGCTGTCGCGGAAGCCATCATGGAGCAATACAAGCCTGCCGGTGCCAGCGACACCTTACCGGAATCGCGTGAAGGTATGGCTGTCGCACTGGCAGATCGCTTGGACAACCTCTCGGGTCTGTTCGGAATCGGTCAACCGCCGACAGGAACAAAAGATCCGTTCGCGTTGCGTCGCGCGGCCTTGGGCGTTTTGCGGATCCTGGTTGAACGTGAGTTGGATGTCGACCTGGCCGATCTGGTGGCCTTTGCTGCGGCGCAGCATGCGGACTTACCAAAGCAGGATACGGTGGTTGCTGATGTCGTCAGTTACGCGCTGGACCGTTTCAGTGCCTGGTACGCGGACGCCGGTATTCGCACGGAAATTTTCCAGGCTGTACGCGCCCTGAACCCGACCAAGCCATATGACATTGACCGCCGTGTTAAAGCGGTTGCTCATTTCAGCAAGCTGGAACAGGCTGAAGCACTGGCGGCAGCGAACAAACGTGTTTCCAATATTCTGTCGAAAGTTGACGGTGAGATTAACGCAGATGTTGACAGCAATTTGTTCAGCGAAGCGGCAGAACGTGATTTGTTAGCAGCGCTTGACGCAGTGGCTAATACAGTGACGGATGCCGTTGCCAATGCCGATTACACCGCTGCTTTGACACAATTGTCGGGCTTACGGGAGGTCGTTGATACTTTCTTCGATAAGGTCATGGTTATGGCGGACGATGAGGCTGTCCGAGCTAACCGTCTGGCACTGCTGGCGAAATTGCGTGGCCTGTTTATGTTGGTCGCGGACATTTCTGTGCTGTAACGGACGGAACCTTGTCTGGAAATGGGGCCTGCCTTTGTTGCTTGTCCCTATAAAAAATGTCGCCAAGTGCGACATTTTTTTTGAGTATTTCTTAACGGAACAGCAGCAAGCCAAATGGAATTGGTTGAGCTACTCACGTTCGTTGAGTCTGATTTAAACGAACGTAGGTTCTATGCGTTACAGCTTAAATTCGATTGGGGCGAGGTCCTTTTCTTTCATCGGCTCGATGTCCTCGTCGGGCAACATGACATCCTGACTGTTACGCAGGAAGGGGTTTTCAACCGGATCCTTGGCCGTAAACAGCAGGCTACTGTCTGTTGGTGCTGTTGATTCTGTCGGAGTTCTAGGTTCTTGTGGTTGTTCCGGTACCGGTTGTGGTTTCGCCACGGACTTTTGTTGACGCTGCAGTTGCGTGATCATCTTCGCGCACTGTTCCGCTTGCCCGGCCATGGCCGGTATATCCTGCAGCGCTTGGTGCATAAGCTGGTAGGCCGGAATGAGATTGTCGTAATCCGGTGCCAACTTATGCAAACCGTTGATCAGTTGAATCGTCGACATGGCGTCGCCCGCGCGATGACAGGCATTGGCAATGGCAAAGCGCAGATGCGCGTGAGCGGGCATGTATCGGGGCAGTCGCTGTTTGATTTTCTTATAATCGCTGGCGATGCGATCGGTCTGCGCACTCTCCAGCAAGTGATGAAAATACGGGTCGGCAAAGGTTTGTAATTCTTTTCGGTTTTCGGTTCGATACAGAACATCGAAACAACGTAACCAAAGCGGTCTGGCCCGCTTATTGGCGGCAATGCCTTCGCGGAGCAATTCGGCAGCGCGTTGATAATGGCCTTGTTTAAGCTGAATATTTACGTGGGCCAGGATTACATCTTCCGGCTCAGCTTTCATTAACATCGCGTCATCATCGCCGGTGGAATACCCCAACTTCCCTTGATACTGAAACAGCATGTAGCCCATCAGATGAAACGCCACGACCGCGTAATAGTTAGCAATGGATGTTTCTAAAATGGTCGCTACTGCAGCCAGTTCTTGGTTGACCAAGCTTGAGAGTATGCCGACTGAGGTCATCATGATAAACAGGAAAATAAGCAACACAAAATAAGGTACGCCCACGGTAAACATGATACGCACATAGTTAAACGGATTGACTGACTCGATGATGCTGTTGGTGTGGGCAAAGGACATTAAAATAGCCGGTAAGCCTAAAAACAAAACGATGACACCGATTGTGGCGACAAAGGGCGGCACGTAACTGACCAGCGCGTTCAAGCCGATAAAGATGACGATAACCATTAGAAACAGCTTAAGCAGAATGCCCAAAGAGCCGGACCAGGCGTCCGCCAGCGGTGGCGCTTCCATTTCCCCTTCACTGGTTCGGGTCAGACATAAAAAGGCATAATTGACGGTAAGTCCGGCGATCAGCAGTTGTGGAATGAACGCCAACAACCCCTGTAACGGAAGCGCTGTGAGAATGGCAGAAGCAATGCTTAGCCCAAATACCATCATCAGTGCTTGGCTGTTCAGTGGGTATTTAAACGCTTTTTCGAGTCTGCGCCAGAACGGATCGACGTTATCAGTCGTGACCTGGTATTCGACATGACCGCCGCAAATGAAACAATGCGCTTCACCGCCCACCGAATGGTCGACACAACGATCACAGTAGCCGTCTTGACAGTGTCCACAACTGAACACTGATGGTGTGATCGGGTGAAATTTACATGACTCCATGGTGACCCTCCTGTGTCAATCGCTGTGCCAGTTCCTGATATTTCCGGGAGCGAGCGTGATCATGTTTCTGCGCAAAACGGGTCGCGAGTTTATTGGCCAGCAATAGTAACTGAGAAGGCTTGTGCTTCTGTTCGAACAAATGTTCCAGTATCTGTTCAGCACCCGATAAATTAACCAGGGTCGTAAACTGAAACGCCAGATTCAGTTGATCATCCTTGGTCAGCATTTTAAACGCGTGAACTTCTTCCAACCATTGTTCGTGGATTTGCTGTAATTCCTTCGGACTCAGATTTTTCAGCGTCATCAACTGCCGGAAAGCCAACATGAAGGGCTTGTCTTTGTGAATCTTTTTCAGGTTGTATTGCAACATCGCCAGTTGAAAATCCAGTCCTTCTTTTTCGATCAGGGCAGCCAACTGTTTGCTGGCAAAATCGAAACGAAGTGCTTCAATAGCCTGATAAATATCGGCCAAGGCTTTATCACGAGAAGAATAGGACTGGTCCTGTTCAATGTAGTCATCGTTCAGAATGTTTCGGTTCCACATCAGTGCAATCCCGATCAGCACACTGCCGCCGACAAAGCCACCGGCGTGCGCCATAAAGGCGACATTGGAATCTTCCATCGTGTAATAGGAATAAATTTCCTTACCGATATAAAAGGGCAGAATGAGCAGCGCAGGCGCCCGAAAATAACCAACAAAGAAAAAGGCCCAATAGAAAAATTCGATTTTTTTCAGTCGAAAGACCGCCAGGTACATCGCCATTACACCGGAAATAGCACCGGAAGCACCGACCAACGGCACGTCACTGCCCAGATTCATGACCACCTGCGCCATACCGGCACAGATGCCACCGATTAGATAAAAGACCAAAAAGCGCAGATGACCAATGGCGGCTTCCACGGCAAAGCCAAACACAATGAGGAAAATCATGTTGCCGAAGATATGACCCACACCACCGTGTAAGAATTGATGCGTCAGTAAGGTGGTGATGGAAACGTCTGTTGCTTTTAAGCCAAGAGCGTTAGCGCTCATGGAGTCGAACGTTGTCTGTATGTCTGTCCGCCGGGTTAGCCAGGCGTCGTATTCGTCGAAGCTGAATTCATTGCGTGCGTTACGTTTGACGTATTGGAAGTAGTCCGCGTCCATGAGCATATATTGCGCGACGGTCCAGTTGTCTTCTTCGTCGCGATAGTATTCAACGTCCGCCAGATCTTCCTGACGGTTCTCTTTGTGCAGGTAGGCTTGGTAAAGCGGCCATTCTTTGTCGATATAACCCAGTTCGATAAAGGGTTCCACGGCCGCGTAAGCTTTTTCACCATCTTTGGATTGGTAAAGCGCAAACACCAAAACATTGAGCAGGACGATAGCGATTAATACAACCGGCGCGTGCTGCCAGTCAAACCGCTTCTCGGTAGGCACTATTAACATCGATATTCCTTAACTGCGGTGTGCTCGCAACCTTGCGAACACGCGTAAATTCAAGACGGAGTCTTATACCCAGAAGAGCGGACAGTGTAACCAGCCTGTGCGGGATAACAAAGTGGAAATTGTGCAGAATTAAGGGAGGTGATTGCTCACCTCCCTTGTGCAGCCCGTAGGCTGCCCCGAGCATCCGTACTCAGGTTTTCGGTGTGTTTACCCGCGTGCTGTTTTCGAACGCACTTAGGCTCGGATAAACCAAAGTTGGTAACCAGTGTCGAAGAGGTTTCGGTTTGGTCTTTGCAAATAGTTATCAACAATCATGCCAACGGTGCATGACCCGTGAATCTCTGGCCTTATTGGTTTGGGTATTGGATGATGCGTAAAATAGTTCGACGATAGCATCGCAATCCGTCGGGAATGCCGTCGAAAAGCTTAACAGTCTAGTGCAAAACAATGTGCAGATTGAACGCCGATACACAAAGTAACCGGAGGCAGGTTTGAATTATCTGGAATTTTTAGCCGTACTCGATCAGTGGGCGCACGCAAACCCCGATATACGCGGTGTCGCTATTGTCGGCTCCTACGCGCGGCAAGCGCAACATGCCGATTCGGATGTTGATGTCACTCTGCTGACCGGGGCAGTCGAGCGCTATGCCGAAGATACGCAGTGGCTCAAAACTCTGTTTCCGGACGCAACAAACTTGCGTGTCGAGCATTGGGGGCCGGTTATCGCGTTGCGCTTCTGGCTACTAGATCTGGAGATTGAGTTTAACCTGACCCCTCTGCACTGGAGCAATGTTCCTGTGGATCCGGGGACGGCGAATGTGGTTAATGGTGGCCTGACGATTGTGAAAGACACCGATGGCGCCCTGCAACGGCTTGTCGACGCGGTAGCGGATGGCGATGTGGTGAATATCCGAACGCATCAGTCAGGCGATGAAAAGGCTATTGCCGAACTGTTTCATCGCGCTGTGCATGCGATCCCCGACTCAGTTTATAGTGCTGCGCAAAAACAGGCCTGGTCGGCGGAAATCGACGTTGAGCGATGGCGACAACGTATCGCACAAAGCCGACCCTTTGTTGCGGAGTATCAAGACAGGTTGGTTGGCTTCATCGAATTGGATACGACCGGTCATATTGACTGTTTTTATGTCGACCCTAAGGCTCAGCAACTGGGTATCGGCGGCCAGCTATACCAACAGGTGGTGAATGAAGCGCGAGGTTTCGGCCTGACTGAACTGACCGTAGATGCCAGTCTGGTCGCGCAACCCTTCTTTATACGGCGCGGCTTTCAGGTTATCCAGGAAAAGGCAGTGGATCTGAATGGGGTTACGCTGAACAACGTGTCCATGCGGCGTTTGCTGTAATTCACCGTCGTTGCCTTTCGCACGATGGACTGAGACCGGACGCTCAGGTCCGGTTGAGTAAGTCAGCATGTTACTCCGGGATGATGTCCATGCGCAGATGATGAACCGAGATGTCACCATTATTTTGCGCAATAACGGTTTTACTGTCTCTAACCCAACGCAATTGGAATGTTGCGCTTTCCGCGATGCGCGATGTCCTGACTTGGTTCGCATTTTCGTTTAACAGTGTGTGTAATGCAGTTTCAATTAACGCAATACCATCGTTTGGCTCGTTGGCAATTGCTACATGGACGTTACTGTCGGTCGCCATGTTGGTCTCCCGTGGCTCTGTGACCCACATATTGTTTCCCGATCGTAGCACGCGTTGACCTTGTACCCAGCGACTCATTCGTAAGTTTGCAATGGAAAGTGGCTGATCCGCAGACGAATAGAGTTGAACGTTGCTGAGGTCAATAGCCCAGGCAACACCGTTGTCGATGTCCAAAAAAGACCGATCGCCCGACTGAGACAACCTGATTTGGCTGCGAGGTTCTAAGGCGATGATGTTTGTATGTCCGTTCTCAACGGCGAATCGGATTGCCGAAAGCAGGGCCGGTTGTTCACGGTTGGAAACCGTCAGCAGGCTGTCTGTAACCGAAAGAAGTGTACCGGCTGCGCTTATGCCGCCGCGGGCTAACGCCTCTGATTCCGTTTGATTCCAGACAAGTTGCGTGGCGTCATTGATGGCCAGAGTATCAGTGAGTCCGCTGAACAGTGCAGCGGCGCGTCCCACAGAGAGAATGCGCAGTTGTTTTTGTTCTATCCGTTGCGCGATAGCCAACCATTCAAGTGTCGGTCGACGGCTACCAGGTTCCACTTCGGGCAGCCAGGTATTCAGCAAACGCATAACGTCACCGTTGTCGATGATCAGTACGTCTGCTTGGGCAATCGCCTTCAGATTTGCAGAGGCGTCATCGCATTGCTGTTCTGCCGTTCGCGTGCGGTTGGGATATTCTGCGAGATCAGATAATTGACCTCCTTCGCGAATAAACCAGCTGGCGTATTGATCACATTGATGTCGCAAACGGGCTTTGGCCAGTCCAGGGTCCACAGCAAGCCAATAGGCGTTAACTGACATAGCAGTGAACAGAGAATCGAGGTCGGTTGCCTGCGCAAAGCTCGACGGCGCACCACCGGTGACATACACAACCGAGCTGCCACCGGGTAAATATCTTTCCAGCGCGTTAATTGCGTCACGTTGCGCCGTGTTCTGCGGCTCAAACAGCCTGGTCTTACCGGGTGTGACAGCAGGTTGTAACAATTGGACCATGAGCTCTTGCGCTAACGCGTCGCCCAAATGCAGAAGCAGACCATGGCCGTTTGTGTAAGCTGGCTCAATGGGCAAAAACTGTTGCGCTGTTTCATCCCATTGACCGTAGACCTCACCAAACTGTTCAACAAAAGAATTCAACGATGGAAAAACGACGCGTTGCCCTGGCATACCCTGTAACCGACGAATAACCGCGAGTACAAGGTTGCGAACATTGGTTGCCAGATAGTCGTTTGGGTCTATACCCCAGTCGGCATCCTCTGCTTGATCAAGTATTGTTAGCGTGGCGTCTTCAATGACCCATTGATCATTGTCCTGCAGCATAGTGTTGAGCCAGTTTCGTGTCGTTGGCGTCAGCGTTTCGTGGTATAAACGCCAACCGTCCAGTGTGACCGCCGCAGACGTCATGTGCTTGCCTGCGAAGGCGTTGAGTAACTGCGACCAACTGTATTTTGTCGCGTCGTCTTCCTCGTACAAGGTCAGCAACAATTGTTGTAACGCCTGGTAGTCATCCGGCGCCAGGTTCTGAATAATGGGCGATGCGTTAATCCGGGACAGGGCATCAGTGTCGACGGCGAACAACGGCGTTTGCTGTCCGTAAACCAAGTCGCTGAGAACATCGAGCTGTGCGGCGGTCAGTCTCAACCACAGTTCAGAACCAACTTCCGACGTTTGTATTTCCGTGACGAAAGCAACCCAATCCGAAAAAACGAATTCCGGTCGGTCTTCAGGTATCAGGTTGGTCAAAAACGTAACCAGTTGCGAACGAATGGCGGGATTCGGCCAGCGATCTGAATAACGCTCATCCAACAGGGTGTTTTGAATCCGCGATGAACTCAGCACCACCGTACCGCGGGGGAAGCGAAGTATATCAGACTCCGGTAGCGTCCAGTTTGGCGCAGACTGACACGAATTTTCCGCGGTAGAACTGCAAAATTTTGGCCATTCACTGATAACCAACATTGTTTCTTGAGGCGGAACTGATTCTGGATCAGTCTCGTCACTTACCGGTTCTGAAGCACTGGTGTTTTGAAGTGGTTTTTCCTCATTCAGACTTGAGACATTACAGCCGGTCATCAGCGCAAACGCTAACAGGGTGGCTACTACACAAAATTCTCGGTTCATCGGGCGTTAACCCCCCATTTGCATGAGTGCGTATTCTTCAAGCATGACATCAAGTAACTGATGGGTTTGGCTGCCATCCGGTAACGTGAGCAACAAATCAACGTACTCGTTAACATTGTCATCGTTCAAATACGGCAAAATGGATTGCGCGACAACGGGTGAAACGTTCACACTGCCGGTTTGCAGGCTGTTTTGCAGTACGTCATCTATGTCAGGCTGATAACCGTCGATGGGTTGGTGACTGAGCAAAACCATCGCTGTTTCGGTAATTTTTGCGTCGTGCGACGTTTCAATCACGGTTAACAGCGGGTATATCATCTCGGGATGGGCGTCAATGTCCGCCAGAATGGACAATGCCATGGCCTGTACGTGACCATCCTGTGCCGCGAGTGCATCTAACGCGTATTGACGGCCATCGGCCCCGGATATCTGACCGTCCATTATTGCGCTATGCAATGCGCTCAAGGCAGCCCGATAGTGTTGACCGGCTTGTATATCTTCCATGCGCGGATCATCGTTGGAAAAGTGGCAGCCGGACGGCTGTTCATAACAGCGACGGGCATCTGCCAGAGCGTTTATGACATTTTGCTCGTTTGCGGCTAAGGTCTCAGGTGCTGGCTGTGTTACTTCGTTTGCCCCTTGTGTGGTGACGATTTCAGAGTCGTCAGTCATTTCGTGCAATGGAATCAAGTCGCGATCCGCAGTTGACTGTGGTGACGGCTGATGCAAAACCAACCAACCGACTGTACCGGTGGCCGCCAGGGCCACCAATACGCTGAGAGTTACCAATAGTGATTTCATCCTTTACCTCAGCTCAGTTAAAACGGTGCATCCAGATACCGCCGCGGTCGATTGCCCGCTCGAAAGCAGCTTTGCTGTAATGCACAGCTCTGCCTCCGGTACGGGTGGTGACGTAACCGCCTTTATAGCGTTCATTCCAGCGTCCATTTGGGTCGTGCACAATGTAGTTGGAGCCGTCGAAACCAATGACTTCAACGATGTGGCCAGCGCCGGTAAACCAGCCGTGCACGACCGTCGGTATACCGGCTTGTGCTCGAGCACGCAGTGCCGATACGGTGCCACCGTATGTAATGGAGTCGCGTAGTCCGCTGCCGACCCGTTTTGCTTCAGAGTCGAATATCCGTTTCAAACCTTCCATGGTGAATTGCAGATAGTATTTTTTATAGATGTAATCCGGTGTGCGTTTACCGAGTTTTTCTTTGCTGGTGATGCCATAAAAATCCAGCGCCATACTGATGGACGTGATGTTACAGGCACGCCATCCTTCGCTGGCGTTATAGTTCTGGTTGTAATACGGAAAACTCGAACTGACCGGCGGCTCCAGACTGGCATCGGCATCTACCCATGCATAAAACGCTGCACTCCAGCGTTGCAGGTAACACCCGTCCCCGCCTTGTTTAGCGACGCACTCTTTAACTAAAATTTCAGAGAACGGACCGTAAACATTGACGGGTTTATTGTCCTGGTACTCCACACATCGATTGCTCATGTGTTCAACCCGTCTCGTGCCGGTCGGGCAGCTGTTGGTTCCGCGTAAACCGCGAACGTAGTTGATTGACCAACGGGGAATGCTAACCGTGTGTCCGTTGACATCGACTGCGATCCCTTCAGTACAGGCGGGGCCTCCATCCGAGTTCACACAACCGTCGACCATTGCCTGTGGAAAGGGACCGTAACCGTGAGTTGCAGAGGCACAGAAGCCGAGCGTTTTATCCCAAGTGCTGCCCACTGGGCATAACGGGTAACCACTTTGTTGAGGAGGTTCTGGGTCGGTGGGCTCATCTGGCTGATCGGGTGTATTCAAGTCACTGGCGTTGATGACCGCAGAGTAAACGCTCGGTGCCCATCGATTCAGGTAGCAGGCATCGCCCATACCCATTTGCCAGCACGTTTCGACCATCGCACTGCTGAACGGTCCGAAAACATTTTGCGCGGTATTGTTGACTTCATCAACACAATGGAATCCATAACTGGCGGAAGGCGTCGCGCCAAACGGACAAACAGCTTGATAGTTGATCGTGTCCTGAGCCAACTTGCGATGGAAATTGCGATTCCAGCGTTGGATAAAATGAGTGACACCGTCAATGACGACTTCAAACTCATCGTCACATGAACGGGCTTCTTGCGAACTGGACATGGAGCTTTTGCAGCGTTCGGTTAATTGTGCCGGAAAGGGTCCGTACGTGTTCAGTTCATCGACACAGGCATTGACTGTCGCATCGTACCAGGCTCCGTTTGGACAAACCGCTGCTATTGTGGTGTTGTCTTGTGGTGCGCTGACGACAGAAGCCCAATTTTCAACAGTGCCATTTCCGAGCACGAAGCCACCGTAGATGTAACCATCGACTCCCTTGTACTCGACCTGGTAATAGAGTTTGTTTTCGCTGTCGAACACCAAAACGTCTTTGACTAACACGATGGCATCTTTCGGAATACGCGTCAGTACCTGACCGGTCTGTGGTGCTGTGCGCAGATTAACGCCGACATCATTGTTTATTTGTATCCATTGCCCATGCCGTCCTAACTCCAACGATGTGGCAGTGTCCGATGCGCTGGTGGTTAACCAGTCCTGAAAATCCCGATGATCACCGCCCCAGATAAAGCCAACCTGATTGTCGAATTGAACGCGGTAAAAGCGATTGAAATTTTCGGTATTGGTCACCGCAAAATCCAGAATCTGCAGCTGGCTGTCAGCGGGAATATCGAGGAGTTTTAAACCACCAGGTGTGGCTCTGAGTACATTATTTTTGGTAAGAGTGACCACATCCGTTACCGCAAACAAACCGTTCACTGTGGACTGACACACATCGTGCGAGCTGAGTACTTTGCGATCATACAGCCCGACATCGGCCGGCGTCCGCTGGATGACACTGCTGGCATCATAAGGTGCAATGCCAGCCAGACAAGTCGCGTGCTTGTCGGATTCGATACAGTACATGGTATCGTCTTTCAAAACGCAGGCTTCACCTGTGGTCAGCTTGATTAATGCATTATTGAGATCCTCTCCGCTATCGGATTCGCTGCAATTGTTCCCGCCGTTGATCAGGCAAGGGACATCCAAACTGGCGTTTCGATTCAGATCGGCGACATAGTCTTCCCAATCGCGGGCGTTCCATTTCTGTAAGAAACCAATATCGTTACGCGCCCAAGTGTCCTTTGGGTTGGTCCAACGGCATATTTTTGAAGGACCGCCGTTGTAGGCTGAATAGGCAGCGCGTGCCCGGCTTTTCCAATCACTCGCCGACGAGACACAGGCTTGCGATGGTGCTCGCTGCCAGGCGGCATAGTATTCATCGAGGGAGTAGGTAATATTTTCGACCAGATTCCAGCCCTTACCTTCCTGTAACGCTGGATAGTGCCAACGATCGTCAACCTGCATAAGCCCATGACCATGGCCGTAGTCGCCGCGCATCATTTTAAGCCGTCCATCGCTGGCTTTTCGGTAATGAGACCAATAGCTTTCCTGATGCGAAATTGCATAGGCGGCTTTGATCCAAGCATTGGTTTCCGCAGTTGATGCATTGGGTTTGCGTATTTTCAGATAGTAAACGGCGGTGTCGCGCACGAGCGGCAACATCTCTTGCATAAATCGTCGTTGTTCGGCCGTTTTCGATGAAACCTGATCGTTAAAAATAACGGGTTGATAGCGTTGCTGCGCCGCGGTTGCGTTGGCAAATGCCGAAACATCACAACCGTAAGGGGCGCGACCAAAGGTCCAACTGCCACTGACTGAGTTGTAACATTTCCAATTTGCAGCGGTATCGCGATAGGCTGCCTCAACGTTTACTGAAATGACTGCGGTCAGTGCGACGAGCAGGTACCAACGCCAACGTATCCTCTTCCAATTTAGCATAGTGAATTCCTTTATTTGTTTTGTTGAATCTCAATGAGGTCCCGCATTATTTTTTTGTGATTCCACAGCGAAGCCAGTGGGTTAGCTGCATGGGTGTGGACATCTATGGCGAAACCTTGACTCAGGCTTTGATCGCAGGTCATTGTGCGTTTCCGTAGGGGGCGGGCTAGGTTCAAAAAGGACAAGTGTGTGTTCGCTGGCGTCAGCGAATTGGTTTTCAGACGCGCATCACCTATTGGGAATTTGCGCTTTCAGGCTTCACGGAGAATTCGTTATACTGGCTTGGCAATGGAAATATGCCGTCCGCTAAACACGTGCCTAAGAATTTTTTTGCGTCCTTGAAATGAGTCAAGGAGAGAGTGTTCTCTCATGAACAGCGGAGTTTTCAGCCGGAGTATCGAGCGCATCGAGCAACCTGACGCTGTATGCAAGACAAAGGAATGGTCAAAATGAATCGTGATTTAACAAGTTTTTTAGCCCAACTGAATCATCACCACAAGTTGGCGCTACCTGAAATCCTTCTGCAAAAAAGTCAAAATCAAAAACATTGTCAATTTGATCTGGATAGCATCTATCATTTGATCGATACGATCATTGAACGCGCACCCTCGAATATAGGCTTAAAGTCCAGCGAACTGATTCAGCCAAATTCTTTTTACGGACTGGGGTACTTGTTCATGAGTGCCCGTAATCTATTGGATGCCTGTCAGAAAATTGCGCAGTTCCCTAATTTTTATCATCGCTTGGCGACGTTGAGCGTTTGTGTTGATGGTCGCCATGTGCACGTGCGGGTGTCGAATCGTGCCACCCAAGCCTTAACCAATGCGGTGATCAATGAGGCGATGCTGTCTATTCTGTATCGATACACGGACTGGTTGGGCATTGAAAACATGCAGCACACGCGCTTTGAATTTACCCACCAGAAATTGTGCCACCCGAGTGATTACCAGACTCATTTGCATCAGATTCCGGAGTTTTGTGCGCGACGCAACAGCATGATTGTGCCACTAAGTGCAGCGACCCGTGAATTTCACAGTTATGAACCGCAATACCATGAAGCCTTGCTTTATCGCCTGAAAGCCGAACATCAGATGTTGAACGATACGTTACCCATGCGTGTGCAGCGGATCATTCGCGAAGAACTGGCGGTTTCATCGGTTACTCGGGCAGAGGTTGCGCGGCAGTTGGGTATGAGCGAAAAAACGCTTGAACGGCGCTTGAGTGAGTCTGATCTGAGTTTCAGTGCTGTGTTGCAGCGTACCCGTGAGACGCTTGCTGATATGTATCTGAAAACGCCCGGTATGTCCATCGACGAGATTGCGCGGAAGCTTGGATACAGCGATCGCAGTGCCTTTACCAAAGCCTATAAACGTTGGACAGGCAACACACCCAGTGTTACGCACATCTCAACCTCTGTCGACACCGGTCATTTCGGACTCGCGTCGGTTTTCTAACCCAGATAGCCCGGAGTTGGCCTGTTGATATTTGAACCATGACCATTGACCATGGCGTTCTTTGCCGACCAAGGTAATACTGCGCACGGTTCAACATCAGCACAAGGATTTCGTATGACACGTTTTTTAGGCCACAGCCTGGTTTGGCTGCTGTGTGTAGCAGCATACGCAAATGCCGAAACCGGCACATGGATGGCGATTGACCAACCACTCTACCGGTTGATTTATCCGGCGGATATTCAGAGTGAAGCAGAACGGGTCGCTCGAAAGCTGGATCTGTACCTGGATCAGCATCAACAGGAAATGCCGCTTAAACAGCCGCTGCGTAAAATCCCCATCGTGTTGTACAGTCAATCGCACACGGCAAACGGCAACGTTGGTTTATTGCCGTATCGATCCCGTTGGTATAACAAGCCGGAACCCTTTGCGAGGCTGGAATGGTTCGATGCGCTGGCGGTGCACGAAGGCCGACACATTGTGCAGTTTAATCAGGCGTACGATAACGGTGTTGGTCAGGTGCTCAGTGTGCTGTTCGGCGAAGGTGGAACCGCTGGTTTCGCACTGCTGTTTGTCCCTACATGGTATCTCGAAGGCGACGCGGTGGTGGCTGAAACCACTATGACCGATGGCGGCCGGGGGCGTGTGGCGGCATTTGACCTGTGGTTCCGTACGTCGGTATTAAGTGATCAGGATCGCAGTTACGATCAAGCAATGCTCGGTACCGGTTTCGATGACGTTCCTTATTTAAGCCCTTACGTCTTGGGTTACTTTCTGACCTCGTATCTGCGTACTGAATACGATCCGCTGATTTTTGATCAGGTGGTGAATCAATTAACTGATCTCGACAGTTTCAACTTCGACGCCAGCATCAGGAAGCAAACCGGTAAAGATCTGAACCAACATTATCAGGACATGATTGCGCAGCTGAAGGCTCGTTGGCAGCAACAGCAAAATCAACTTAACCTGAGCGATGTTTCCCCATTGAGCTCGTTTTATGGCGACCATTGGCAAAGTCTGTACCCGGTGTTTGCGCGAGACAATGAAGTGATCGCCGTTCGTGTGGACGTGGAACAGGGCAACAAACTGGTGTCCATCCACGACGGGCATCCGCATGAAATCACCGATGTCCCCGCGACAGTGGCCAGCGCCTTTTACAGCGGCTCCAAAACACAGGGGCTCACCAGTGACGGACACAAAACCTGCTGGGTAGCCGATCTGGTACATCCCACCAAACCGTTTCAGGAAAGCGGCGACCTGTTTTGTTATACCGTTGATCAAGGTTTGCAACGGTTAACCTCGGCAGACAAACTCACAGAAGTTGAACTTCATGGCGATGGCTTTATTGCGCATCGTTTTAGCGCGCAGCGCGACAGTGAGCTCGTTTGGTTTGATAGCACAGGGTACGAGCAAAAATCGTTGCCCTTGCCCAAGCACAGCATCGCGTATGATATACGGATAGACCAATACGGTACTGTGTTTATGTTGAGTAACAGTGAGGCCGACGGCATCTACAAACTCAGTGCAGACGGTAACCATATCGTGCAACTGAGAACGCCAGATGACGAAACGCTGCGGTCACCATTACTGACGGAGCATTGGCTGCTGTACACCTCGGACAGAACCGGTATTGACCAGATCATGGCCATGTCGCTGAGCGATGGATTGGTCTACCAGATCAGCGCGCGACCGTATGGCAGTTATTATTTAAGTTGGGATGCGTCCGCTCAGGCATTGGTGTTTGCCGACTACACCGCACAGGGTCAGCAACTGGTCAGCTTGGGTTTTGAAGACCCGATTACACCGCCGCCATCTTGGCTGCCGCAGAATAGTGTGCCGCGCACAACGCCGGTGGCGACACCGTTAATTGGTCTCAGCTCGCCGCCTATTCTCGCGGCAACTACCTATAGCCCTGAACCTTACAAACCATTGCAGGCATTGTGGAACCCACATACTTGGGGTGCGCTATACGATGGCACGCAGTTAAGTGGTTACCTGTATTCCAATGATGTGATGGAAAAATTGTCGTTGTCGTTAAGTGCGGGGTACCACTTAGATGCTAACGATTGGTTTGGCTCAACCACTGCAAACTATCGATTGGACTCAGGTCCGTTTCTTAATGCAATGCTGGCACGTAGCATCACCGACGAGCTGAACAGTGACTTGGCCATGGGGTTAAGTGTGTCACAGCCGGTGGTGACGCAACGCGGCGCCTTTACCCAATTGCTGCTTGGCGAAACCGGCGTAAAGCGCGACCTGAACACGGACCCGGCCGCGTTTATACAACTCGATTATCAGCTCAGTAAAGACCGAGCCTTTCAAAGCATAAGCACACCGTTCGGTTTTCATCAGGGGTTAGAATTGAATTTGACTGCAGATCTGGATGTGAATGCCTTGCTGATCAGTGACCTGGCTGTCCAGGGTTTATCGAACCGCCAGGCATTGCTGTTTAACCACCAGTGGCAATGGTTGGACAACGGTGAAAGCCTCATGGAGGCATCACCGGTGCTACCGACGCTGACCAACACCGGGTTGACTTCGCGCACACGCGCCGACTATCGGGTGAACCTGGGGCCTATGGGGTGGTCTTTTGGGTCACCGCTGTATTGGCGAAACACGGAACTATCACTAACCGGAGAAACGCAACTCGCTGATGCACAGTGGCAGAGTGCGCTGGGTGTTACCGTACAGCCGTCGTTCAATGTTTTGCGTAACAGCAATCTGATCGTGAATCCGTCCTTATCTCTGTACTATTTGCCCGACACAGACACGACGACGATCAAGTTTGGGATACGTCTGGCCGACTTTTAATGGATTCCGAAAACCTTATGGAGAATGACCGGTGATCACCGTCAAGCAGGTCAAAAAGTCATTTGCACTGGCCAAAAAAGACGCTAAAAAAGCAAACGCAACACAGGTGTTGGCGGTGCAAGATGTGAGTTTCTCATGCCAACCGGGCGAGGTGCTGGCACTGCTGGGCAGTAATGGTGCCGGTAAAACCACGGCGCTGCGGCTATTGTCTACCGCGTTGGAACCCGACGCGGGGGAAATCTGGATTAACGACATTCCCGTGCATCAGTACCCGCGTCGTGCACGACAGTGTATTGGTTTTATTTCTAACGGTACGCCGCTGTACCGCCGGTTGACGGTGCGTGAAAATCTGGCGTTCTTTGGTGCCCTTTACCAGCTTGAAGGGGCTGCGTTAACGCAGCGAATTGAACAGCTGGCCGTGGAGTTAAAATTTGCCCACTATCTCGACCAAAAAGTGGATCAACTCTCAACCGGCATGACGCAAAAAGCCTCGATTGCCCGCAGCATTATGCACGATCCTGAATTGCTGATACTGGACGAGCCGACAACCGGCTTGGATGTGGAAGCCGCGCAACACATTTTAAATTTTATTGGTAAACAGAAAGCCGCAGGCAAAGCCGTCGTTTTTTCTACTCACCATATGAATGAAGTAGAGCTGCTGGCCGACCATCTTTGCCTCATCGATCAAGGCCGTAACTGCTTTAATGGTTCCGTAACCGACGCCAAACAACAGACCGGCCACAGCAACATGACGCAAACGTTCTTAGCGCTGATTGGCAAGGAGCTCCTGTGATCGGTACCCTATTTTTCAAAGAACTCCGCGAAATGCTGCGAGACCGAAAGCATCTGCTGGTGACCATATTGTTGCCGATTCTTGTAACCCCGTTGATGATGTTTGGTGTCGGAGCGCTGCAGGCCAGCGCCCAACAGGAGCGTGATCAGGAAGTCCTGCGTTACACACTGATCGAAAATATTACTTTGCCGGGTTTGCGCGACCAGCTTGCGGAAAATCCGCGATTGGACGAGGTGGCTCTGGAAACCATCGGCAACACGCAAGAGGCCATCACCCAGGGCGAATTGGATTTCGCGATTCAGATTTCTCGCGATAATGACCAATACCAGGTGGACGTTGATTACAAAGACACGGCCATCGGGCAATCGAAACTGGCACGCATTCGTGCCATTCTCGACACGCTGGCGGACGACATCATCGCTGACCGATTGAATCACATTGGCGTTGAACAGAACAAGGTAGACGCCTTCTTAGCGCCGATTGTGCTGCGGGATAACAACCTTGCTTCCCGACAGGAGAACATCGGACAGGCGCTGGGTAGCTTTCTGCCTTTTTTGATTGTGATCTGGATGATCAGCAGCGCTATCGCGATTTCGTCCGATCTGGTGGCCGGTGAAAAAGAACGCGGCACATTAGAAACCCTGATCATCAGCCCGGTTCCATTGATGGATATGGTGGTTGGAAAGTGGCTTGTGATTACGCTGGCCGCCTGGTTTGCGGGCATGCTGACGTTAGTCAGCTTATGGGGTGCAACTGCCGTCATCGGCCTGGTTATCAACAACAGTGACTTTAATGAACTGCTGTCTGTGTTTTCATTCCTGACAGTCATGGTGGCTGCCGTCGTCATGGCACCCACCGCCGGATTTGTATCCGCCGTGTTCTTTGTCAGTGCCAGTTTTGCTCAAAGCTTCAAAGAAGCACAAAGCTACGCCAGTGGTTTGATGCTGTTGTTTTTCATTCCTATGTTCGCCACGATCAGTGGTGCACTGGAGCTGAGTGGCCCAACATCACTGGTACCGATCATGAACACCAGCCTGGCGTTCACCGAGTTACTCAAAGGAACTTTGGCATTCGGCTACGTTATTCCCATCGTGGTATCAAACGCCTTGGTCATCTTTGCTGTGCTGGTGGGCGCCGTTGCCTTGTATCGTTCTGAGCGAGTGTTAGCCAGGCAGTGATTTTTGTGCAGGCTTAACCGGGTGGGTCGGCTGTTTCTTTTTTTAAACGATTGCCGCGCAAACCACCATTGGCCAATTTATTGAATGTGATATATAGGAGGCGTGAATGGCGCTCGACAACTCGGCATGGCTGGAGCTATCCAAAGAGCAGATCCAGGCACGAAAACAAGAATGGCAATGTATCAAAAAGTCACTAAAAGAAACGGAACTTTTGTTTCGTGGCAAGCCTTATTTAAGCGTACACAAGAAGCTCTTTATGACGGGAGCAATACCTGAAGGAATTGAACAACAAATCCAAAAAGGCAGGCCTGAAGGAGAGGAGAATTTTGGTCATGCCTTTGTCTTCTATTATCTTTGGTATCATCCATCAACAGACCCTAAAGTGTTAAACGATTTATTATTTGAAATACAATGGAGTGGAATTGGTGATGCTGTTGCTAAAAGCCCGTTAAACCAAAATATCGCAAACCCAGCCCGGTTGTGTCCGGATTACGGCTACCTTGGGCCAAAGGCCGAACTGCTAACCTATCTGTTCAATCGTGTTTTGTGGCCCAACAAGTTCATTCGCGGAGGGGTAGAGTATGAATTTAGGGCGCACCCCAAGGCGGTAATGCTGGCAGTGTCATTCCTGGGTAAACAAATTGGTTTTAAAAAGTATGCGGGCTACTCCTTTAGCAACTTTGCTGCCATGTTCTCGTGCCCGCGCTTTGTCAGTGAGGCTTATCTGTATCGGCTCGCCAATGCCGGAGACCCTGAAATTAACCGTGATGGTCATTTGAAAGCAGGATACACAGCAGCGCTCGAATTTTATAAAACAAGAAACGAATATACGAAGATCAAGGCTAATCGATTCATTCGCTATAGGATGCTCGAAGGGTGGTTGAATAAAACCTATGCACCAGAATTATTGGCGTTTATCGATAATATCGCCAGTGAAATCGGCTACGAACCGGCATGGGAGGCTTTGGCGGCTGAGTACGATGATCAGTTTGTTGTGCCAACATTTGATATCGATTAATTGACAGGTTTAAAGACGCGATTCAGTTGTTTAATGTTTATGGCAATAAAGCTTGCTTGGCCAATAAATTGTGTTGTCGAGAGATAGCCGAAATATCGACTGTCCCAAGATTGCCGTCTATTGTCACCCTCAACCCAAATTCCATGCATATCAACTCGTTGCACCCGTTTCACCGCGTTACCAGCAGGAGTGACGAATACCCAGATTTCTTGGGTATCGGGAAGTCGGCTATTTAAGTGCACTACGATTAAATCGCCTGGTATTAACGTGGGTGCCATTGAGTCGCTCGGAACAATGAATAAATCCACTTTTAGTAACGCTTGTCGAAAAGAATAGATTCCGCCAGCGACTGCAAAAGAAAAGATTAGGAATAAGCCAAACGTTGGTAGGGGCATTTTGTCGGGCAGGCCTAAAGTGTTGCGGCAAAAGTAAATAGTACTGGTACCAATAGCCGACATGAAAAGCCACCAGGCTAACCAATATGTCGATTCAAAAAAGTACGGTGTTCTGGAAAAGCAGATAAACAACAGTGTGGCTGCGACCGAATAAATAATTGCGATTTTCAATTTTCCTAAAGCGGCGAAACCTGCACCAGGAATAAGGAGTTGCAATATTAATATGACTGCTATATTCATTGAAATAAGGTATCTCTATTAACCACTCTATAATGGGAGACAGTGTAATGGAAAAATCCAAGCACGGCGTTATTGAAAGCGCACAATCCATGTTGAATGCACTGGAAAATATTGAAAACATAGGGTTTGCTAACTTTCTAAAGGACTTCATGCACAAAGGTGACCTTAAAGCGATGGGGTGTATTGACGCGGTGGTTGAAAAGAACTTCATGGATGAGTTTGACGTGCTTGTGACTGCGCTGAAAAAAATCACTTTGGAAGATATTCAAGAATATAGACGAGATGGTGTGTATGGCATCCGTTTGGGTGAATTTTCCCGACTTGAATTTTGGTACAGTAAGAAAGAATGTAAATTTCGTTTCCGTGGTTTGATGAGTAATTTTCTATCATCATACGTACATTATTATCTGGGGTAGTCAGAAATAACGTGCAGCAATAACTCCTTTGTCACACCTTCGTCGTAAGTCAACTGAACGAATTATTGTTTTCTTTTCTTATTGCAGGAACTCGAACCAGTTTGGGTTGTGTGGCTTTGCCGCCACTTGTCTCATTTTAGTCTTTCTGACTGAACGTTTTGATAAATACGGGAAAGCACTTTGAGGGTTGCTAAAGGAATATAGACGAGATGATCCAATGGAAGTGTCAGATGGTGCTGTTAATACAGTCAACGAGAGCGACTTTATAGGTAAAATTGAAATAGAAATTTTAGGAGAATCTGATGATGGGCTATAGGATTTTTGTTCTGAGCTTGTTGTATTGTACTGCAGTGGCTAGTGACTTCGGTCCTATTCAAACAAATTGGACATTGAATGAGAAAACAAACGTTGCTTATGTTTCAGGAAGTAGAATAAATCCATTCGATTATGATTTTAGTGCCCGAGGAATTCAGGTGTTGGATTTTCTGAATAAGGAAATTAGATCGATTGCGGGACCATTTGAAAATGCAGCTTATACGGATCTGAATTTAAATATCAGAAACGAATTATTGGCGCTCCGAATAGCTGATTTAGATTATAATGATATGGCAGCACTTTATGCAGTCAACACAGAAACAGAGGAATTCATTGAAATATACCTTTCAAATCGTGAATTCGTTGCAAACTATGTCTGGAGTCCGGATGGGAATAACATAGCTTTTATTATTGCAGAAGGCTTTGATGCAATTGATGATAAAAGTAGGTATGAAGCACCGTATCGAGCTAAAGGCGTGGGTATCTACTCGGTTGGCAATAGTGATGTGAAAATATTTGATGTACCAGCGTATTCTTTGTATTGGGCAGCTCATGATAACAACCTCTATATTGATAGAAAGCCTTTTCGTGAAAATGACATAGTTACTCTTGATATTGGTAGTGGGGATGTAAATCCAACAATCTATAAAGACCTTTTTATTTCTCCATCGGGAGATTACTATTTTCTGACAGTAGAAGAGGGGACTGACACTGTTATCTACTCCAAGGATAACGTATATCAAGCAACACTTATGCGTAAGGACGGATACTCTTTCCGGAATGCGAGATGGCTTGATGGTGATTTATTAAGTTTCGGTGGATTATCTAGTACCTATTCTCTATACGATGTTAGAGCTAAAGCTGTCGTTTATCATGATGATGACCGCACAATAACAAGTAATGGAGGTAAAAGGATGATTGAATTGCCCGGTTATCGGCCAATTGCTTTTGGTAAGAGGAATTTAGTTATAGTATCCGAAATTGGTTTTTTACTGGTAGACAGCGAAAGTCTTGAAGTTAAAGAAAACTTAGAGAATACATTATTTAAGCATGAAGGTTTCTGTGCTAGTTTTACCAAGATTTCTTGTACTGTAAAAAAGTGGGCTCAAAGAAACGAGCGGAACTAAAATGGACAGGCAGTGCAACGAGTTCAATCGTCAGAAGACCGGAGGTGAAGAACTTCGGACTTAAATTGCCAGGCACCTTAAGAGTTCCTTATGAGTCACGCGCGCTCAAGCCATTTGCAGGCAATTCCAGGTTATACATGCTCCAGGGTTGCCCCTTTAAGCTCGAAGACTATCTGGCATTGCGCGTTTGGACCGGGGGTATTGTAAGAGACGACAACCGTAAATCAATTGGACGGGCTTTCTAAGAGGTTTCTTCATATGTGGAATAGTCTGCTCGATGTTTTCTTGGGCTTCAGCGAATTACCCTGCATCGACAAAGACCGTTCCACAACTGTCAACGAGTTCGCCATTCACTGGGTACGCTGAAACAGCCTGTGCAGTCAGTTTCGACTATATTTCCCTTTTTCCTTTATCAACGGTGTTTTTGGCCAGGTGGAGGTATTCGTTTTGGGATAAGTGTGTTACTGATCAACCCCTATAAGATTACCGGTCTAATTGAGGTATTTATCTGCCACATCAAATCCAATTAATTCAGAAACATCATCCAACAATCCCAAATAGTCTGGATGCGTAATTTTTAACTCAAAAGGAATTTTTATAAACTTAGGCGGTTTCAAATTTGAAGTGCAACTCAATAGCCGGATCTGAGAGTGAGTTAGGGTAACCTCGCCGCTTTTCGTTCCGGCCAGAACGAGAAGCATGAATAGTAGCTACACTCAACTCACAGAAATCGAACGTTATCATATGTGGATTGGACTTTTACTGGGAAATACCCAGACCGAGTTCGCCCAATGCTTGGAAGTCCATAAATCGACGATTAGTCGAGAGATTAAACGAAACAGTGGGAAACCTAAGCAGGCACACAAACTGACTATAGAACGTCGACAAACGAACAATGCCGCTAAACTGGATTATGACCTTTGGAAAGCCGTGGAACCCTTGATACGAAAGCATTTACCTCAATGTGTATAAAGATCAGCGCACGGAAAGATACCTTGTCAAACACTTGCGGTGTCAGAAGCAGCGGAAAAAGCGATATGGCAAGATTGATCGTCGGGGCCAGCTAAAAGATCAACGTTCCATAGAGGAGCGCCCATCCATTGTCGATGGTCGAGTTCGTATTGGTAACAGGGAAGTCGATACTGTGACCGGCCATCAAACAGGTGCTTGACTTTAGTCGCAAACCGAAAGAAAAAGTCGATATACATTGATCGTTCTGGCGAAGTATAAAAGCTCTGAGAGCGTTACGACGACCATCCTAAAGATGTTGAAGGGTCACCATGAGAAAAAGCAAACTATCACCTATGACAACGGAAAAAAATTTGCTGGTCATAAGGAGATAAAGGAACAGACTGGATCAACAGCGTATTTTGCTCATCCCTATCATTCTTGGGAGCGTGGCCTTAATGAAAATACCAACGGACTGATACACAATACTTCCCAAAAGGGAGTGACTTTAATAAGCGAGCATCACGCTCAAATTAGAGCAGTGAAAAAAGCTCAACCAACGCTCAGGAAGATGCTTGGATTATGAGACACCAGAAAGCATCTACAAAGGGTTTTAACTAACCTTTTGAGCTTGGAAATTGAAAGTGCGTGACGACGAACTATGACAGTTTTTGGCCTTTTAAGTAGGAAGGCGTTACTTAACTGGACAGAAATTTTAACAATTAGAAACGATGCTAGCCAGGCAATAGTGTGTTCCGTTGGTCCTACTCTTTCTACTCCATTTTTGCCTGATAAGCTGACCTGAATAAAGATGACAAGACGCTTATAGAAACGTTCTGCAAAAAAAGACGGCAAACGCCGTCTTTCCATGTCAAACCGACAATGCTTACTTTTTCTCTGGCAGCAGTTCCAAATCCGCCATCTTTAACCAGCCGTGGAAATCAGCCACGTTGGCGGGCAGTACCACGCGAGTGTGTGCGTCCGCCAAAGAACCCACTTTGTTAAACAGCTTTTCAGCCAACTGTAGGCGGATTGATTCTTCACCGCCCTGTTCGTGAATTGCAGCGCCAATTTTGGTGATCGACTCAGCCGTGGCTTTGGCGATGGTCAAAATTTCCTGCGCTTTACCTTCAGCTTCGTTAATCAGCTGTTGCTTGTCACCTTCGGAGACGTTGATGGTCTCGGTCATTTCACCTTCGGAAACATTAATGCGCGATTGTTTATCGCCCAAGCTCTTGGCCAGAATGGCTCGACGGTCTCGTTCTGCAGTGACCTGACGTTCCATCGCTTCATTCACTGAGACAGGCGGCAGAATGTTTTTAATTTCAAAGCGCAGTACGCGAATACCCCAAGCCTGACCGGCTGCATTCAGCACCTCAACGACTTTCGCGCTGACCAGGTCGCGCTCTTCGAACGTTCGTTCCAGTTCCAGTGTGCCGATGACCGAACGTGTGGTGGTTCGCGCCAATTGAACGGCGGCATCAACATAGTCGACAATACCGTAAGACGCCTTGCTCGGATCGATAACCGCCATGTAGATCACGCCATCTACCTGCAGGTTGATTTCGTCCATGGAGAAACAATATTGCGGTGGTACATCAATAGTCATTTCTTTCAGGTTGACGCGGTCCGCCACTTTATCGATGAAGGGAACAATGGCGTGAAAGCCGGGCTCCATGGTTTTCAGATACTTACCAAAACGCTCAACGATGAACGCACTTTTTGTCGGTACAAAATACAACGAACGAAACAGTGCCACGATGAACAGCAGAAAAATAATGCTCCACACCACAAGCACAAAGACATCACCAAAATCATTAATTCCAAACATAAATTGTGCTCCTTAATTCTTAAATGTCTTGGACACCTGATCGACACCTTCAAAGATGCCTTTCACGCGAGCCATTTCACTGGGCAGAACAGAAATATCAGAGCCATCGAGAATTTTACCTAGCTCGTCGACGAACTGATCGACCAAACGCATTTTGATGGCCTTGTTGCCACCCGGTTTGTTGATGGCTTCTGCGACCATGGCGATACCCTGTGCCTGTGCTTCTGCAAGCAGGGAAATTTCCTGTGCTTTACCTTCAGCGATGTTGATTCGGCGTTGACGTTCACCCACGGAATGGTTGATCGCTTCCTGACGTTCACCTTCGGACATGTTGATTTTGGCTTCTTTCTGCGCGGTGGCCAAGGTGATGTCTGCGCGACGGTCACGTTCAGCGACCATCTGTTTTTCCAGCGTGGTCACAACGTGCGCGGACGGCGCGATATTGGCAACCTCATACCGGTACATCTTAATACCCCAGCTTTCAGAGGCGCGATCGATCTCGCGAACGATGGTTTCGTTTAGAGTTTCACGTTCAGAGAATATCTGCCCGAGTGACAACTTACCCACTTCCGAACGCATGGTTGTTTGCGCCAGATTGATCGCCGCATTGCGATAGTCGCCAATACCATAGCTGGCCAGTTTCGGGTCCATGACTTTCAGGTATACCAGCCCGTCGATCTCCACCTGAATATTGTCTTTGGTAATACAGTGTTGCGCCGGAATGTCATAAACCTGTTCGCGAATTTCGTGCCGGTAGGCAATGCGGTCGAAAAACGGAATGATGATATGCAGACCCGGATCGAAGACCGCGCGGAATTTGCCAAGTCGTTCGACAACGTAAGATTCCCGCATCGGTACGACCACGAAAAAAACTTTAAACAGAAACAGTGCAATGAGCACCAATATTGTAAAGAGCACCATAGTGTCGTCCTTTAGTTCAGTGATTTTACGATCCAGCAGTTGCCGTCTCGGCCGCTGATAACAGCCTGATGACCTGCCTCAATTTCGATATCAGCCTGTGCTTCCCAGCTGACGTCCAAATACTTTATGCGTCCACGCCGGTAGGGCGTGATCGGTTCGATAACGTCGACAATACGACCGATGGCATCTTTCGTTTCGTCGGTATTTTCCACTAACGATTGTGATGGAAACAGTTTCATCAAACCGGTCCTTAGTACCAGAATAAAAAAGATTGATGACACAAAAAACGTCATCATGATATCGACCGGACCGGATAGGTGACCCAGATAAATCAGGATGCCGGTTAAAATAGCTGCGCCACCAATAAAGCCGAGCACGGCACCGGGTATTACCAGTTCCAGCAGAACTAACGCAACACCGAGCCCAATCCAAATAAGGGGTAAAGTTTCCATAGTCTCTCCTTAAACATCATCGCGGTAGGCTGTTGCTACCTGTTCTTCGATAAAGCGAAATGCGCTCATCGGCAATTCAATATGTTCCGCAACCTGATGAATGTAGTCGCGCGCTTTGTAGTGCACCTTGCCATCGCTGCGTGATACCAGATGCAACGTCCAGACGAGAAAGTGTTTGTAGGCATTGCGTGGCAAGCTTTTCGCCATAGATTTGCCAAAAAACGGTTTCTGAAAGGCACGGGCGATACTTTTTTTGTCGGATTCCGACAGTTCCACCTGAGCTTGTGCAATCAGTGTGTCGCGCAGTTTTATTTCGCTGTCCCGGATTTCTCCGTCACTGCTGATCAACGAATTAATGTAGCGATACAGGTCCAGAACGAAATGTTGCTGTTGAGTTTCGGTGAGATTGGCCAGCAGCAATTCCATGAGCGGTTTCTTACCGAGCTGACCAACACCAATCTCGGCAACAATAACCGGGTCTTGAGCGATGAAATTGGCCAGCGGGTGAATGCCGCTGTCGATAATACCCAGGGCCGCTAAACTGCTGACAGCCTTCTGAGGTTGTTCGGTTCCGGTGGTGGTTGCTGCCGAGTCGTTTTGAATCAACGCGTCCAGTGGCGCGTGATAGCAGTCCATCAATTGCACGGCGAGCACAAATGGCAGTTTTAGCCGGCCTTTTTCAATGTCGTACAGTGTATTGGTGCGCAAAGCCAACTGTGTCTCGACTTGCTTTTGTGACAACCCAGCGCGCTTGCGTAAGCGGACGAGGTTATCTAATACCTGGCGTTCCAACGTTTCCATGATGTCTCCAGTGTGCCGGTTCATTGCTGTCAAAGACGCAGTAATAGAATTAATGCGTACATGGCCAATACCAAGCTACTACCGATAATGAGCTGTTTGGTCGGGTTCGTCATTGCCATAACTCACACTCCCTATACCCTTGGTTAATGTTTGAGCATGACGAGACCTTACTCCCAATATTCAACGTATACAACTATTTTTTTGCAGCTAATTTGAAATTAATTTTGTGAATAGGTCGATAGTCATGAAACACAGGAGGAATTGTCAGTTTAAAAGGTGGCACGAAAGAGCTGTGAGTGTGAAGTTGCTAGATTGGAAGAGTCGTTGTCTTCAGCCCTCATCGCAATGCGAACTTGGACTCAGAAAACGTAATGTTTGCAAACGGGCAATTCTGCCCGTTTCATTCATCTCAGCGATTGATTAACTGCGCCCGTTCCGGTCCAACGGACACATAGCGAATAGGTGTGCCGATCAGCTCTTCAATGCTGAGTACGTAGTTTTTGGCTGCCTGAGGTAGGTGCGCAAACTCACGCACTGTGCTGATGTCTTCGGTCCAGCCGGGTAAATCGCGGTAAACCGGAGTGACGTGCAAAAGATCCTCGGTCATGGGGTATTTACTCAAGGTGACACCATCTAATTCATAGTGCGTGCAGATTTTCAATGTGTCGATCCCCGACAGGCAGTCCAGTTTTGTCAGCGCTACTTCATCCGCTTTCTGCAAGGCAACGCCATAGCGGGTCGCTACCGCATCGAAATGGCCAATGTCTCGTGCTCGTCCGGTCGTTGCGCCGTATTCCAACGCACTTTCACGCAAAGCGGTCATATCGGTCATTGCTGTGGGGAAGGGGCCTTGACCCACAGAAGAGGAAAAACTTTTCACCACCGCGGTGACCGTCGGGGTCGTGCGCCAAAACAGCCCACTGCCCACTTCGGCCGCTGCGGCTAATACCGAGGACGAGGTGGTGTAGGGATAATTACCGAAGTGAAGATCGCGCAGGCTGCCCAGTTGAGCTTCCAGCAAGAGGTTTTTCCCTGCGATGGATAAATGGGACACATTGCCGATCAGCGGCGCGACTTGTTCGGCCTGTGCCGATAGCAAAGTCAGTAACTGATGAAAATCCGGGTGCTCAAAGTCGCCATACAAACCTTTCATCATCGGAATTTTCCAATCGTACCAACGCTGCAGATGATTGCGCAGAGTATCAGGGTTGGTCAGCATGCCGACCTGTAGGGCTTTTTTAGCGTAACGATCAGCATAGGCGTAAGCGATACCGTTCTTTGTCGACCCAAAGGCTGCGTTGCCCAGCCGCTGTTCTTCAAGTTCATCTTCCAGTTTGTGTATAGGCAGGACCAAGGTTGCCCGGTCCGACACCATGACCTGTGGGAAAATTTGCTGTGTCTGCAGCGATTGTAGCTCGTCGAGTAAGCCGGCCAGATTAATAACCATCCCCGGGCCAAGAATATTCAACGCAGCAGGGTTAAATACCCCACTGGGCAGCAGGTGCAGTTTGAATTCTCCAAGTTCGTTAATGACGGTATGCCCGGCGTTATTTCCGCCCTGATAACGAACGACGATATCCGCCTGCTGTGCAAAATAATCGACCATTCGGCCTTTTCCTTCGTCGCCCCAATTGGCTCCAACGACAATACGGATTTGTGGGTTCTGTGGCATAAAAAAACGCTCTTCGGTTGTGTTATCCGGTCATACACTATGCTCAAATAGAAAATTAGAGAATTTTATTGTTTTTATTATTTTCATAAGAGATTTTAATAATGGATTTAGGCTTGTTACAAACATTCGTGACCGTTGCAGCGACCCGGAATATCAGTCGAGCGGCAGAGCAAGTGCATTTGTCGCAACCGGCAGTGAGCCTGCAAATCAAGCAGCTGGAAGCGACTGTGGGTACTGCGCTGTTTGCCCGGCATCCACTACGGTTGACCGATGCTGGTGAGCATCTGTTGGTCAACGCGCAGCAGATACTGGCGCAATGGCAGCAAACGCTCGAATTCGTCCAGGCAGAGCAGTCACTGGTAGCTGGCAAACTGACCATTGCCTGCAGTGATACCTTGATGCGGTTCACGTTGCTCGACAAGATTGCATTGTTCAACCAGCAATTTCCGCAAGTCCACATGTCTATTCTGAACCGCACCACCCACGGCGCACAGCAAGCCGTGCTGATGGGCGAGGCCGACTTGGCTATTGCCCTGTACGAACAGGATCATGCCAAGCTGATTCATCGGCCATTGCTGGAGTATCAGGAAGTCGCCGCCGTAAATCCGCAACATGCTCTGGCAGCTCAAAATACTGTTACGGCACATCGGCTGGTACAGGAAAACCTGTTGTTGCTGGAAGAGCGTACTTTGTCACGTAAGCTGATCATGGATTGGTTTGCCAGTAAGCAGTTGAGGCCGGAAAAAACCATGTCACTCGGCAGTGTCGATGCTCAGGTCGTGTTGGCCAGGTTGCAGCTGGGTGTTGCGATTATTCCGGAGTTCGCCCTGCCGGAAGACCTTGTCAGAGTTGGTATCCGCGGCTTGCGTAAGCGTAAGATGGTCATCTTCTATCAGCGGCTAAAACCGGCAGCTCAGGCTTGGTTCCGGTTGATCGAGCCTCGGGGTTGATTCATTTCTTGGGTTCGATAGAACCGACGTAGCAGGGTTTCGCTAATGAAAGGGGGAGCAAGTAATACGCCGGGGAATAGAACTTGCTGAAACCTAAGTCGGTTTGTAACAAAGGCATTTGCGTCATTTAGTGACATGGTTTCATTGGTAGATTTTCGCCGTCAAGGGTCGCACCGGTCCGACAAATCCGGCTCGCCGTTTAACAATTCCAGCCGTCGCTACAAACGACTATCCACTCTCCGAAACAGCAAATTCTATTCAACCCGATCAGGTGTAAATAACCCTTCCGTCGTATCTGCTTTGGCTGGCTTAATTGACACGTCGCAACGGATTCAAGGGCATGGATGCTCAAGCGACCATTCGAAGTAAGAGACAATTAAGGAAGAACACCAAAGCGGGCGACAAAAGGGGGTTCAAGGGGATCTCCCCTTGAAAAGTAAAAAACTCCGAGAGCTTTATTCTTCAAGAACCGAAACTGAATCGTCAGATCACGTTGAAAGCTAACAACAGTTAAAAGCCAATGTGAGCCTTAAACGAGTGCTCCTTGTATTTACAGTCAGTCACTAAAAAACAGAAATACATGCCAATAACAGACATCGAATTATTCAAACATGTCACGGTAAGCCTTTTCGATTCGCTCCCGGGCCCATTCGTAGTCTGGATTCAAATAGCTGTAAACATACAACTGAAGGCTTTGTTCGGGGCAGACATAAATCTGTTCCAGAATGGCTGGATCAACCCCTGCCAGTTGCTCGGGTATCCAAAACGACACGTCGGCACGTTTGGTGATGACCATTTTCAGCGCATTCTCAATACCTGGGCTTACTTCTACACGACTAAATTGTGGGTACAGCACTTGCTCGAACGTCAGTACCCCGATGACACCGGCAATGGATTGGGATGCACGATCTGTTTTCGGCGTTTGGCATAATTCTTTTCGGTTGGTGGCCACCAGCATGTTTGCCTTGAATGATCCCACAGCCGGTTGTAACTGAATCAGTTGTTGCAAGGCGGGCTCGGCGGTTTCAATGCGTAACATATCCAGCGCCGCATCGCCGGATGCGACCATCTGCAGTCCTCTGCGTGCCGGTAAAACCATAATGTCGGGCGTGAAACCGCTGTTAATCAGTGCGCTGGTAACCCGAATCCGTTCTTCCGTCAAAACATCTGCGGCCACCGTCGAAATGGTAACCCGCAGTGGTTCGGCCTGTACTATTGTCGCCATGTTGGTTGAAAACAGAACGACACAGGCGCCCACCAGAATAGCTGACCATCGATTTTGAGACATGAGCGCAACACAAAAAGTGAGTTCAGAAAAAAGTGTAGTTTAAGACTGGAAATTTAACCCCATTTAAGGGGCAACACCGAAACGGGCGCACGGACTGTGGAACCCGTCTTATCGAAGCGCAACACGAAGGAAGCCATCCATGATGACAACACTGACCGTGCTCAGCAGTTGGCCACGGCTGATTGTTCAGGTATTACAGCAGGAAGGAGAGGATGTCGACGCTCTGTTGAGCAACGCCGGGATCGACCGGACCACGCTGGATGATCCCAATTCTCAGGTATCCACCCTGGAGGTGATCCGGCTCTGGCAAGCAGGTGTTGACCGATTGGGGCATGACCTGCCGTTGCGGGTTGCACGCAACGTACACGCGGGTACTTTTCACGCCCTGGGTTTTGCCATGGCTACCAGCCAGACTGGATTCGATGCGCTGAAACGGCTCGAGCAGTACTACCCGATGATTACGTCATCCATTTCTCTGCGACTGTTGGAGGACGGCGACGAAGTCACTATCCGTCTGGAATCGTCGGAGCTGATCAATACCCTGCGCAAACAGTTTTCCGTGGAAGCTCTGGCTCTAAGTGTGGCGCAGTTACGTGAATCCGGCGCGCTGGCATTACTGAGTTTGTGCCGCAGTTTCTTTGGAGTGCAGTTCACCGCTGAACGGATCTATTTGAATCGTAAACTGGGGCATCTGTTCGATGCCTATCAAGCGCATGTGCAATGTGAGTTGATCGATGACGCCGATTTCGTTCAGGTTTGCTTTCGTAAAGAGCAGTTGCTGAAACCTTTACCGTCGGCGAATCCGACACTGGCTGAATTACACGACCGTATCGTGCAGTCTTATCTGAATGTTTTAAAAGACGATGTCAGTGCCTTGGTGGTGTCTGCCATTATCCGCCAACTGCCGCGGGGAAACACTACCCAAGAGTCCGTTGCCAGGGCGTTGAATATGTCGTCACGCACGCTGCAACGGAAACTGGCAGACAACGGCAAAAGCTTCCGGCAGTTGTTGGTGAATACCCGTAAAGAATTGGCTTTGCAATATTTACGGCAGGCGTCTATTCCGGTACTCGAAGTCGGTTACCAACTTGGCTTTACCGAACCGGCAAACTTTACCCGTGCGTTTAAGCAATGGACGGGGCAGCCGCCTGCGCTTTACCGACAACAAGCACTCGCAGCAAAAGACCCAGACTCAACCAAATAAACGCGTTACGCCACCCAACGGTATAGTCAGGCGTGTGGTGCATAAAGGCGACATCAATCATCGCGTTTATGCCCCAGGTTGATGGGATCCAGGGTGCCAGTGTTTGCACCCAGGGCGCCATCGCAAAGCTCGGCCAACTGGCCCCGGCCATCAGCAAGAAGGGGACTGCCAGAGGCAGCAGCCAGATAATGGCCGACTCCTGCTCGCGAAAACCAATACTGAGCACCATGCCGAAACCGATCACAGCCAGTAAGAAGGGCGTCACGACCGACAGCATTTGCAGGCCACTGCCTTCAATAAAAACACCTTGCCATGGGAGAATCATCCGGTAAAAAAAGACGATCAGCGCAAGACCACTGAGCAGGTAAATGCTGACGTGAGCCAACCACACCATAACCGGTTGCCCCAGCGGTCGCTGCATTTCAAAGCGATAACCCCAATGCATTCCGAGTGCAATCATAATGACCTGTTGCACAATCACCAGAAAGACCGCCGGTACCAAATACTGCATGTAACTGGCGTTGTCGTTAAACAGTTGCGTGATGTCCAGTTTGATCGGGTCCGCCAGTTGTGCAGCGGTAATGCCATTACCTTCTAATGTCAGAAAGGCCTGTTCTGAATAGCTTTCGTTTAAGGCTTGCAGTGTTTGTGCGATGGCGCGCATCGCCGTGCTGTAAACCAAAAAATTGTCTGCCTTGCCGCCATAAGCCATCACGACCTGTTGTTGATGAGCAATGCGCGTGTCAGCGAGATTGGGGATGTGTAGAAAAGCTTGCGCGTCCGTCTGCTGTTGCCAGACGGCTTGATCAGGCTCTCCGGGATAGACCGCAATCACCTGCAATTTCGGGTGAGCGTCGAACTGCGCTATCCAGTCACGGCTGGTCGCCGATTGTTGATCATCCCAAACGATCAGTGGAATGTTATCCACCACGGCGTGCTGGTACGGTAGCGGGTAAAAGAATGCGTACAGAATCGGCGCACCGAGCAGAATCAACAATGCGCCACGATGTCGGTTTAGCCAGGAAATTTCTTGGATTAACGTGTTCATAGTTCGTGCCCTGTTAATGCTGATGCCAGAGTTCTTGTCGGGAAACTTTACTGCGCAGCAACATCATGCCGAGCACGCCAAAGCAAAGTGCAAAAACCGCTACAATAGACAGCTGCGGCCACACATCAAACAGATTTTGCTGCCAATGCAGGATGGCGTTCTGGCAACGCACCAAAATTCCGATGGGTAAAAACGCCAGCCACAATTGAGAAACCCAATTCATATTGAACGTGGGAAAGGTGACGCCGATAAACGCGAAAGCCGGGGTGGTGTAAAACGCAGCCAAACTCAATGCCTGCCGGTAATTGGCCGTGAGCGCCACCACCAACAATCCTGCCGTATGGTAGCAAAACTGTGTTAGCCAACTGGCGACGAGCAGGCTCGGCAGTGAAGCATAACCACCGGCGTTATTCTCCGCGAAAATGGCGACGTCAATCAGACCAATCCATAACGCCAATACCACCGCTGGTATCAACAGCTTTGATGTCAAGGCGAGCGACAAGTGATTGCCACTAGCGCGGTACCACTGTTCAATGGTGCCATCTTTGAATTCTTTGCCGAGTGCGATCACGGTTACCACCATTACCAGAACGTGCCACAGGTGTGGCAGCATGGTGGCCAGCAAAAAAGTTCGATAATTCAAATAGCTGTTGCCCAAAACACTGCGCGCGCTTTTGATCGGCAACACATTCGCCAGGGCCTGTTCTTTCATTTGGCCACCGACCATCAGCGCGCTGGCGCTGTCGCGTAGACTGCTTTCAATCACCTGACGCAGTACCTGGCTGCTGATGGTGTTACCCAACATGAAATTCTGTTGGTTCACGAAAACGTTAATACTCACCTGTTCACCGGCGATCAGCTGTCGCTGGTAGTCTGCTGGGATAATCAGGTACCCGAATGTGGTTTTATCCTGAGCTCGTTGCAAAGCGCGGTGCGCATCCGGTAATTGGTCTGCAATACTGATCGATGAGCTGGCGTCCAAGCGAAATTGCAAATCGCGTGAAGCCGCGGAACGATCCAGGTCGACAATATCGAGCGCCACATTGTTCACTGACGGAGTCGATATCACGCCATTGACGGTAACAAACGCAAGCAAAGGCAGCAAAAAAAGGGACGCCCAATAGGTCGGTTGCGTCAGAATACGCCTCCATTCCCGTTGGACGCCCAGCCAAAAAACGCTCATGAATGTGACTCAGCCAGATTAATGACTGCGGACATTCCTGCGCGCCAGTTCTGCAAGGGAATCTGTGGTCTTGCGTGAACTTCAAACGTTTTTAAATCGTATTCGCCGGGTTTGGTAGCCCGCCAGTTTGCGTAGTCACCCATGGCCGAGACAAAGTCCACGGTGAAGCGTTCAGTAACATCTAACGCAGGCAGGTAGGCGTTAAATGAGGCACCTTTGTTGAAGTCAGATAGTTGATCTTCACTGACATGGAAACGGATATAGGCATCGTCCAGATTCACCAGCGTCACCACAGGAAACCCTGCCGGTGAGATTTCGCCTTCGTGAATCAGAACAGATGTCACTTCCCCCGACTTGTTACTGCTGATACGGGTTTCCGCCATCGCGGCATCCACTTCGGCCAGCACGCCTTCGGCGGCGCGTAGGTCACTTTCAGCGGCGCTGATCAGCTCTTGATCGGTTCCGTTGGTCGCCATCTGGTAGCGCTGTGTTGCCGCCTGCATGGCAAAGTTTGCCGCGTTAGCCTGTGCCTTGGCTTCGTCTAATTTTTGCTCTGGTACCAGTCCGTCGTTGAATAAATTGGATAAACGGGTCAGAGACTTCTGTGCCAACTCTGACGCCGTCTGCGCTTGCAGCATATTGTCTTTAGCCATCGCCACTTCTTCATCTCGAGCACCGCGAACCGCGCGGTCTTTTAACGCACTTTTGGCTTCAATCAGTGCCAGTGCCTGTTCACGCTTGGCGATCAGTTCCGGGCTTTCCAGTGTGAAAATCAAATCGCCGGGTGCGACAGTTTGGCCTTCGCGAACTGAAATGGATTCAACGCGGCCGGGTATTTTAGCGCTGATGCGAATTTCAGGCGCTTCAACGGTCGCTTGTAATAGATGATCGGCACTGTTGCTCTGCAAAAAATAGCCATAACCGATAAAGGCGACCAACGCTGCTATGTACAGTGCCGTTATGATACTGGTGGTACGTTTCATGTGACTCTCTCGTTAATGCAAGAATTAAAACAGCTGAAAAAAGGAACTTTGCTGGGCGGTCAGCGCCGTGAGTTCAGCCAGCGCGGTGTAATAGTCATACAGCGCCTTTTGACTTTCCAACTGCAAACCGGTCAGCAACAACTGGGCGTCAATTTCATCGAGCGACGTGGCGATACCCTGGGCAAAGGCGGACTGCCGAAGACGCAGATTTTCCTCGGCCAGGGTGATGCTGGACTGCAGTGCCAGATAACTTTCTTCGGCGTACGCAATGGTCGTCTGTTTCTGTTCGATGAGAATGCGGATGTCTCTGGCCGCCTGCGACCGTTTCAGATCCGCGGCGTCTATGGACGCTTTATAGCGCGCACTGGATTTGAAGCGATTGCCTTGACCAAAGAGCTTCCATTGCACATGAATGCCCGCAGCCCACTCCGGATCCAATTGCGTAAGGTCATCCGTGGCTAATTCCACATTGGCAAACAATGCCACGGTGGGTAAGAATTCGGCGCGACTGGCCTGCAAGCCGGCTTGTGCCTTAGCCTGTTGTGCGTTGATTTGGGCGACACCCGGATGATTGCGAACAGCCCGCAGGGCCAGCGCATTGTCGTTTAAGTGCTGGTAAGAGCGGAAACTGAGAGACTGCTCCGGTAATGCGACCTGCGATGTGAACAACGCACGATACGCGCTGACCGCCAGCTCATGTTCGGCGTAGGCGTTGCGCCATTCTCTCCGTGCTTTGTCGCGCTCCACTTCTGCTTGCAAGCGTTCGGTGTAGGCAATAGATCCTTCTTCTTGCATGCGGATGGCGCGCTGCAGATGCTGCTCGAGGTTCTCGAAGGCCAGGCGGCGAATGTGTTCGTTTTCTGCGGTCAGATTCACGCTTAAGAAACGTCGAACAAATTGGGTAAACAATTCGTTCTGCGCCTGTTGTTTAGCCGCGCGCTGATGGGCAACGTCGGCTTCGCTGGCCGCGATGCCAGCGCTGATTTTACCGCCGGTATAGAGTGGCAAAGTCGTGGTGATTTGCGTATCCCAGAAAGTTTCGTCCTGAATTGGAAAATACACCGGTTGACCTTGCGGCATCAGGACACTGGTGTCGATCCACAGGCCCAGTTCATCATTGAGCATATTCCACTGGCTGCTGAACTCCACGCCGGGCAAGCGTTTGGCTTTTGCGTCTCCCACCTGCGCCTGAGCGGCATCGATGAGGAAGTTTTCGGCGGCCAGACCGGCGTGTTCATTGAGTAGTTGTTGCCAGGCTTCGTGAATGGAGACATCGGCCATGCTGGTACCCGCGCTCAGTAACAGCACGGAAAAGAATAAAGTTTTGGGGTGTTTCATGTTGCAAGTCAGTTCTAACCAGTGGACGGCACAGTCTACGGAGCGAACCGTAATCACCCTTATCCTGACGCGCCAAACGCTTATCATTTGCAACAAGTGACTTCTGGCGCGTTCTTGCAGGTGCCTAACGCTGTAAATGCTAGCGATGTTGGTTACTATGCCGGTTTGGATGAGATGCAAGCAGAGGCGACTATGATCGGGTTACCACGTGGAACAGTTCAGTTGCGGCCATACCGCCCTCATTGGGCCAATGACTATGACTCTGAGTGCCAACGGTTAACACAAGCCGGTGGCCGCGTAGATTTACGCATTGCCCACGTCGGCAGCACTGCGGTTCCAGGGTTGGCCGCCAAGCCGATTATCGACATCGCGATCGAAGTGGCCACGCTGGCTGACATTCAAGCCCTGGTAGCGCCCTTTACCGAGCTGGGCTACCAATACTTTGGCGAACGCCACATTAAAGGTGATTATTTTTTTGCCAAAGGTGCAGAGCACTGCCGGACGCATTATGTGCACGTTTCTTTACCGGACAGTCATCGCTTTGAGCATTACCTGATATTCTGTGATGCGCTTCGCAGTGACGTTGCTTTGAGAGAGAAGTATCAGCAGCGGAAGGAAATGTTGGCAGAACTGCATGCGGACGATCGCCGGACTTACACCGAGCAAAAAGGAGAATTAATTGAACGGGTACTTGCGCAATTCACGAACAGCACGAACCAATAAAAAACGACATTCGTGTTGGTGTTGATACTGGCGACACTGGGCTATCTGCTGCTGAATGCCGTTTTTATTCATTGGCCGTTCATACCGGGTCTGGTTACCCTGGTGTTTTGGGCCGGCGTTGGTCCGGCGCTGGCGAGCATAAGCGTTTGGGTCTTTACCAAACGTGCTTTTACGCAGCCCCGCTCGTGGATTGTTGTTTCAGGGGCGATGACTGTTTTGTTCATAACCGCAGGACGGATGTCTTTATATGTGATCGCCCAATTATGGGCGTCGGTGTGAGTCACAAACAGTACTGATTCGCTCGGTCCTGTTATCTCGCCGTTAAATTTTAAACTGACTCACCTGGCTGGCCAGATCACCGGCCAACCGCGCCAATTCGTCACTGGCGGTGGCGATCTGTGTGGCACTTTCGCCGGTTTCCGTGGACAGTTGGCTGATTTCATTGGCGCGGTCACTGATTTCATTGGAGACCGAACTCTGTTCTTCGGTGGCGGTGGCAATCTGCAGGCTCATGTCTGAAATCTGGTTGACCGCCACTTGAGATTGGTTAAGGACATCGGCCAGGTTTTTTATCTTGGAAACAATGATATCTGTCTGCTTAGCACCGTTGGTCATGGCGCTGACCGAGCTGTGCGCACCTGCTTGTAACTTGGTAATCATCTGCTCGATTTCACCGGCTGAATTCTGTGTACTCTGTGCCAGTGAGCGTACTTCATCAGCAACGACGGCAAAGCCTCGACCCTGATCTCCGGCGCGCGCCGCTTCAATAGCGGCGTTTAGCGCCAGCAGATTGGTTTGATCAGCGATGCCCTTAATAACGTCAAGAATACCGCCAATATCGCTGGCACCCTTTTCCAGTTGCTGAATCAGGTCGACGGCGTTTTTAATCTGCCGTTCCAGTTCCTGTACTTCCGTCACCGTGTCCCGCACGACGGTTGCACTGCTGTCCATCTGGTCGCTGGTGGTTTTCGCTGCGTTGGAGGCTTCCACCGTGTTCTGTGTCACCTCGGCAATGCTTGCGCTCATTTCGGTAATGGCGGAGGCCACTTGATCGGTGGCGAGTTGCTGTCGATTGACGGTTGCGGTGGTTTGTTCGGTAATGGCCGCCAGCTCTTCGGCAGCAGAGGCTTGCTGGTCTGCTGATGTGGCAATGTGATTCACCATGGTGTGTAATTTGGATACCATGCTCTTCATGGATTTTTGTAGTGTGCCGACTTCATCATGCTGCGTAATCGCAACATCAACGGTTAAGTCGCCGTCAGCGATGTCACTGGCGGATTGGGACACGGCCATGATCGGTAAACTAATGCTGCGGGCGATGACCATACCGATCAGAACGACGATAACAATGGTCACCGCAAACAAGCCAATCGCAATTTGCCACAGCGTTGTGATAGCAGCGAACGCTTCGGCTTCATCCATTTCCGCAATCAGCGCCCAGGTAAAGTCACCGATTTCGATTGGCGTAAAGGCTGACAGAACGGCCGTACCAACGGGATTGGAAATATGCGCAATTCCAGAATTGCCAGAAAACACCTGCCGGGTTGCTTCTGTCGCCACACCATTGTCTGACACGGAGCCGGTGAAGGAGGCAGCGACCGAGCGCGCTTTGGGGTCCAGAAAGGAGTCGGAACGCATACGATTGTCTGGGCCGACCAAGTAAGTCTCTCCAGACTCACCCATGCCATCGCGACGATGCATGATGGCGTTTATTTCTGTCAGTGGCAGTTGCATAGCCAGATAGCCCATCCGTTTACGGGTCAATGCATCCACCAGCGGTGTCATCATGAAAGCAGCGGGTTCATTATTAGACGGCGTGTAAGGTAGAAAATCGGCTATCGATACAACATCATCTGGTGCCGTCTGGGCTTTTTCGAAAACCTTGTAGAAGGACGTGTTTTTCAAGGTTTCACTGGTCAGTGATTGGCCTAAATCGGACTCGCGTGCCGCCGAAAAAACAACGTACCCATCCGTGTTAACCAGGAACAGATCGTACCAATGTGTTCTGTCGACAATAGACGTAAAACGCGGTTGGTAGATACTTTCCAATAGTTCCCACTGTCCATCCTTAATGCTGTTTCCGGCGGTTTTGAACGCTTTGTTTATTTTTGACATGGCCTGAACCGTTGCTGGGTCTTCTTTAATTACGTTCAGGGTGGTTAGTGTGTTTTCGATAAAGTCGTCGATCTGTTTGTGCTTAATTTCGCGGACGGCTTCTAATTGATTGAGGGACTGGATTTCCAGCGCGTCGCTGGCTTTGTTGAGGGTAATCCAAACCAAAATGATCATAGGGAGAATGGACAAAGACAAAAAAGCAACCAATAACTTTTGGAACAGCTTTTTGAAGTGGAACATAAGCGACCTCATTTCAAGAACATCAGAGAACAATCCGGGTGCCTACCAGGAGAGGGCTTTTTTGATATCGGCCTTGCCACTGAATAGTTGAGATAAAAGATGTCGTGCTTTTAGGTTCAGTAGAATTTGAAATATTCTGTTCATAATGAACTGATGTTTTCAGATCAATAAAAACCTGAAGTTACGTCACCAGAAATCCGACCAAAAAAAAGCCGGGCAAAGCCCGGCGAAGTAACACACGACTACCCCAAGATTTATCGTTCGGTTGCGGCTCTGGCCGCCAAAAACGCCTGCCAGAACTGCCCAGATTTTTTGACCGTACGTTGTTGCGTTGCGTAATCCACATGAACGATGCCAAACCGTTGTGAATAACCATAGGCCCATTCAAAATTATCCATGAGACTCCAGGCAAAATAACCTCGAATATCAGCGCCGTCAGCGAGTGCGTTATGCACGGCGAGCAAATGCTGTTGATAGTAATCGGTACGCATGTCGTCATTGACTTGCCCATCGACTTTTTCCGTATTGTCGGCAGCGCCATTCTCTGTGATGAAAATGGGGGGCAGATTCGGATAGTGAATCTTCATATCGGACATCAGGCGCGTGAGCGCATCCGGGTAGATTTCCCAGCCGATGTCTGTCTTGGGACTGGACTGTTCGACGACGTCTGGTTTGCCATTGTCCCCGGCTTTTATCACACAACGCGTATAGTAATTGACACCGATAAAATCGATCGGCCGCGCAATAATGGCAAGATCGCCAGGCATTTGCGTGGGCATAAACTCGGTGTGCGCGGCGACGACTTCAGGAGGGTACTCTGCCGTCATCAACGGGTGTAGAAACCAATCGCCGCCGTCCAATTCAGAAAAACGAGCGGCCTGTTTATCCGCTTCAGAGTCCGTCAATGGATAGGCCGGCGTGAAATTCAGAACGATGCCATGTTGTGCGTTGGACGCGTTGTTCCGCATGGATGGCAAGGCCAAACCGTGCGCCAATAACAGATGATGAGCCGCCTGATAGGCCAGTCGTTCATCTTGGTATCCCGGCGCATGACTGCCCCAGCGATAGCCAACAAATGCGGAGCACAGAGGTTCGTTAAAGGTGGCATAAGAGACAACTTTGTCGCCAAAGCGCTCCGTCACTTTGTTCGCATACGTCGCAAAGGCATAAGCCGTTTCGCGGTTAATCCAACCGCCTTTGTCTTCCAGATACTGCGGCAGATCCCAATGATAGAGCGTCAGGTAAGGTTGAATACCGCGCGCAATTAAGCCATCGATCAAGCGTTCATAAAACTGAAACCCAGCCTCGTTCCATTGTCCTGGCATAGGCTCTATGCGCGGCCAGGCAATTGAAAACCGATACGCGTCGACACCCAGCTCTTGAATCAGGTCCAGATCCTGTTCGAGGCGATTGTAGTGGTCACAAGCAACGGAACCATCATCACCATTGAGGACTTTTCCGGGCGTGGCACAGAAGCGATCCCATATGGATTCACAGCGGCCATCAGCGGTGTTCGCGCCTTCAATTTGAAACGATGCAGTCGCTACGCCGAAGACGAATGGCTTCTGTCGCAACGTGCTGTCACTGGGTAAAACAAACATGAATGACTGCCTTTGCTTTGTTTACGGTAGGTTGCTATTGCCCCGTCCGGTCCAAACCGGGCGGGACAATGTCGACGCAAGACGCGAGGGTTACTTCACCGCACCGGCGGTTAAGCCCGCGATCATCTGTTTGCTGGCGGTTAAATACAGCGCGACCAGCGGTAAAATAGAAATGGTCGTGCCGAGCATGACTGCGCCCCAAGGTGTATTCGGCACGCCCTGCACACCGCGCAACATTTGCGTGATAACCATTTTGTCTGGGCTGTTTAACACCACCAGCGGTTGCAGGAAGTTATTCCATAGGAAGACAAATTGCACGATGGCCAGTGTGGCCAGACCTGGCCGCAGCAGCGGTAACACAACACTCCAGTAGGTTCGCAATTCGCTCGCACCGTCGAGCTTAGACGCTTCCAGCAAATCTTTCGGGACTGACGCCACCACGTATTGGCGAATCAGGAAAATACCGAATGGATTGATGGTGAACGGTAACCAAACCGCCAGATGGGTGTTCGCCAGTCCGAGCGCAGAAATCACCATGTAATATGGGATCAGCGTCAGTACCGGTGGAATCATCATGGAGCCGACCATAATGCCAAAAATAGCGTTCTTGCCTTTGAATTGATAAGTCGCCAGGGCGTAACCTGCCATGCTGCAAAATAACAGAGAAACAGCGGTGCCGATGACGGAAATCGAGAAGCTGTTCATCATGCCAGTCCAGAAATCCATGATTTTCAACAGATTGCCGTAGTTCTGAACGATCTTGTCACCGAGGGCAAAATTGATCCCACCGCTGAACATCGTGGTGCGGTCGTGCGTTGCCAAAATGGCCGACCAGACGAACGGGAAGACGGTGATGAAAACAAACACGGCCAGGAAAACATTTACCACGCCCTTGCCGAGCTTGCGGTATAGATTAACGATAAAAGTCGCTTGATTAAAAGTCATGTTATTCGCCCCCCAGACCTTGGCGGCCGAAGAAATAGAAGTAAACCGCGGTGAAGATGCCGATCACGACAAAGAGGATCCAGGACACTGCCGCAGCGGCTCCCATATCCAACCATTCCCAGGCGATTTGATAGAGGTAGTTGGAAATTGTCTTACCGGCGGTTTGTGCAAACTGGCCGCCGACGGTCAACACGAAGGGTTCGTCGAACAAGTTCATGTTACCGATAATGGTTAAGGTGACGCCGAAGAAAATAAACGGTTTTAGCAATGGTAATGATACATGGCGGAAGCGCTGCCAGGAGTTCGCGCCATCAATTTTTGCAGCTTCGTACAGATCGTGACTGATCGTGGCTAAACCAGCAGTGTATATGACGGTGTTAAAGCCGACGTATTTCCACCATACGACAAAAGAGACTGAATAGCGGATCAGGCTGTTTTCCTGTACCCAACCCAGCGGAAGGACGTCTTTCAACCCGCCGAACAACCAACTGCTCCATCCCGCGTCGGCCAGGTAAGCCAAGACGGCGTTGATAATGCCGCTGTCTTTTGAATACATTACATAGAAGATCATCGATACGGCGACGGTAGACGTGATGTACGGTAAAAAATACGCAGTAGTCAGCCAATGACGAACTTTAGGGCCCATCATCACCAGAAAATAGGCCAGTGGCAGGGCGAATAAATGCTGGGGTACACCCGACAGGATGGCCATGACCAGCGTGTTCCACATGGTTTGCCATAATTGCGGGTCGGTTAGTGACAGAACATAGTTCTCGAAACCGACATATTCCATGGAGCTCAACCCTTCAACCGGGTTCCACAAATGGAATGACAGATAAATCATAAAAAATACGGGAAAGATGCCAAATACGCCGTAGATCAAAATGTACGGTGACAAAAATCCATAGGGTGTGAACTTGGTTAAGAACCGTTCTCTTTTTTGAGTACCCGTTTCTTCAAGCTGGGTTAAATCATGTGGGGATGCTATATCACTGTTCATAACAGTTCTCGCTCACAGGTTTGCGGTTAATTAAAGATAGTGGGTTATTGCGATCAGTCGACGTCTGCCATGAAAAAGATTGGCCGATTGATTGAGAAGCGTGCTGTATCCGAGAGGATTGTCGTTTCATTGCGACACACCCGGAGGTGTGTCGCACAATGCAGAAGTGCTATAGCGGTTCTGCGAACGTTCGATTAACGAACACGACGCTTGATTTGCTTCTCAGCATCTTTCAGCGCTTTCTCGATAGACACACCATCGTTCAACACTTTATCCAATGCTTGGTTGACCAGGTCTTCTGCGATCAGGTCGCCGTTCATTGGTGTGACAGGCGTAATGTTGTTCGCGATGTTGGCAAACATTTGACGAGCTTTCTGGCCACGCAGGAACTCAATTGACTCATTAAATGATGGGTCAGAATAGGTGCCTGTGTGTGCGGGGAACGCAGCGATGTTTTTGAAGCCAGCCAACTGAATGTCTTCAGAGATCATGTACTGGATCAGGTCCCAGGCAGCGGCAGGGTTTTTCGCTTGCTTAGGAATAGCCAGGTAAGAACCACCCCAAGTACCGTAGGTACCTGCTGGCAGATTACTCACGCCCCACAGACCGGAAGTATCAGGAGCAATCCAGTTTTTCAGGTGACCCAGCAACCAGGCACCAGACATTTGAGTCGCAAACTTGCCTTCACGGAAGCCCGCGTACCAGTCTTCAGTCCACTCACTGATGTTTCCGTCCATGCCGCCATCACGTACCGCTTTAGCTAATTCGAAACCACGGACGAAACGTTCAGAGGTGACCAGAGACTTGCCATCGGCGTCGAAGTACAGACCTTCACCTTCTGCAACGTTGAACCGGTAGTAAGCATTGGCAATCGCGCTGGCGTTACCGATCAGCAAAATGCCTTTCTTTTTCAGTTCCGCGCCGTATGCAACATAAGTGTCCCAATCGGTCATCACTTCATCAAGGTCGAAGCCCATGTCTTCCATGTAGTCACGACGGAAGTACATAACGCCTGGACCTAAGTCGACAGGAACTGCATATTGCTTACCATCGTTACCTTTACCGGCTTCAACCGCGTAGCTTGCGTAGTCGCCAGCCATGCCTTTGTAGAAGTCAGACAGGTCAACGAAACCACCGGCATTCACGAAAGAACCGATAAAGCCAACGTCGATTAAAACAACGTCACCGGCACCAGAACCTGTTGCCAGGTTGGTTTTCAGTTTGTTGTGGTGGTCGCCATGGTTGTTTTTCAGCATTTCAATGTTGTGCTGTGGCAAACCATCTTTGATTGCGTTGATTTGTGTATCGTAGTCCGGGAATCCGTCAATTCGGATATCGGCTGCAAAGGTCGCAGCTGCCAGAAGTGACAGTGCAGCAACACCCGCTTTCAGTTGGGTTTTCATAGAGTTATCTCCGCGTTGTTGTTTTTATTGCTGTTGGTAGGTGCGCTGAGCACCCGAATTAGGTAACGGCTGTAAATCAGCCTGTAACCGATTACAGGAAAGATTAAGAATTACCGTGCAAACTGTCAACCGTTAATAAAAGAAAAAACTGATCTCAGTCATACAGATTGCCCGCAATCCGTTGCAATTCCTTATATATCAAGCAGTTACTCCATTGCTGCTAAATCAATGCACTTTAAGCATTGACAGCTAAGACCTGTAAACGGTTACAATTCAAGCGATAAAACAAAAACAATGGACTCAAACCATGAAAACGCTTCTCGCCTGTTTGTTTTTATGTGCCTCAGTTGCTGTCGAGCCGTTGCAGTACTCTTTGGAATTCTTTGCTGATCCGGTACCGGGCTGGAGTAAAAACCGACTCGCAGGTCAGGTATTGCCTGGGAATAGCGGATTTCGAATCTATGACCTGCGACCGCAAGACGCACCGTTTGACGATGCCGAAACCTTCAAGGTGGATACCCCGTTAACTCTGCCGTATGGCGAAAAAAGAATCGCGTTGGATTTGGCTGTCGGCGATAGCATTAAGCCGCTTTGGGGTAACCGGTTAATGCAGTTTCAGGTTAATGGCCGGGAGCTGGATGTTGCCATTTCGGCAGAAGGTGTCGCCAGTTTTGAAAAAGAATTTGGTGACGATGGTAAAGGATTTGTGCCGGCCGTTTCCGGTCATTATGAGTTTGCGTTGGAAAAAGACTTAACCGATGTGCAGTTCCTATCGTTCATGACGGCCGGTGCCGGTGGCTACGACATGACAGTCAAAAATGTGGTGATCAGTGTGCAACCTGAAGAAGATTTACGCCCCCAACCGTACCTTCTGCGCTATAACCGGTTGGGTTACCTGAATGATCAGTCGCAGCCGGTGCTACTCGAGTGGCAAGCCGACCTGACCACCGATACTTTGCCGTTAACGGTGCGTCAGGCCAGTCATGAGGAAACTCAACTGGACCTGAAACGAGGCGCATTGAACAGCGATTCGGGTATGGAATTGACTGTGCTGGATCTGAAATTGCTGCAACCGGATTACACGACGTTGATCATTCCGGAGACTGTCAAGCGAACGAAACACACGTCCGCGTTGCTGCGCATTCGAGATTCGCTGAGCGAATACGAAAAAGCCCGAGATCAGGCCTTAGGCGCATTTCACTGGTTTGACATGCGCACCTATCCCGGTGCGCATGCGCAAGATCATAGCGCCAGGGTGTTTGGTACCAGCGAACGCAAAGATGTTTACGGTGGTTGGTACGATGCCGGTGACTACGGTCGCTACAGCGTTAACGGTGCCTGGTCCGTTTATTTGATGTTGCTCTCTTACGTCGCAGATCCTACCGCCTTTGATGTCGCCATTTCTCCACTACAGCGCACCGAACCTGCCCGCAAAGATGTTCTCGATTTGCTGGTGCCAGAGTTGAACTTTTTGGCGGCCATGCAACGTGACGACGGCGCTGTCTATCACAAAGTTAACCCACGGGACTGGCCCGCACTGACCGTGGCACCGGCGGATGACACTGATGAGAAATTCATTATGCCGATTTCGACCACCGCTACCGCCGACGTTGCTGCGGTGATGAACTTGGCGGCGTTCGTGTTCGGTCAAAGTGAATTGGTGGCAGATAAAAAACTAGCCGCGCATTATCGTTCCGTTGCACAAAAGGCCAGTGCTTTTCTCGACGCGAACCCGCAACGGATCATGATCGAAGATCGCTACGATGGTCATGAGTATGGCGGCCCTTATACCGATGCCAACGATGACGATGAGCGCTTGCTGGCGCGCGTGTCTCACAGTTGGCAAGGTAAAAGAGTGTCTCCGGACGACCAGGAACAATTGTTGGCTCTGGCCGCGCAACCGCGTTTTGGCGATGAAACCCCGGATTGGATGAACGTTCGTTTCCTGGCATTGTTTTCGGCCCTGATGCAACCGTCCGACGACTCCGAATTCTTTGAGCAATTGCTGGCGAGAGTTGAATCGCAGTTTGAGCCACTTCTTCAAGAACAGGTCCAAAACCCTTATGGGATTCTCTACGCCGGTCCCGGCAACGCGTTTAGTTGGGGCAGCAATGGCATCATCGCAACATTGGGTACGCAACTGCTGTGGTTGCATCGATTGACCGGCAATGAGCTTTATTGGCAGGCAGCGTATCGCTCCAGTCATTGGTTTTTCGGGTTGAACCCGCACGGAGTGATTTTCGCCACCGGTAACAGCCGCTTCCATATTCAGCGGCCACATTTCCGACCACTGGTGTCACAGGCGGCGCCACAACCCTTTGGCCTACTGGCTGGCGGACCAAATTCTGTTGAATTGAAAGGCGACACCGCAGCAGCGCCTCTGTTCAACAAAGCACCGATGCAGGTGTATATCGATCATCAGGACTCTTGGGCCACCAACGAAGTGGCCATCAACTGGCAGTCTGCGTGGGCAAGTTATCTCAGTTTGCTGACACAGCGCCAATAGAGGGATTTTCAAACAGCCGCTGTTTCGGCAGCGGTGTGATAACCAATTAAAAAGAAAAGAGACACTTTCTATGTTAAAACAATGCTTGATTACGGCAGGGCTGTTTGCATCCAGTGTATTTGCCAGTACCGATCTGACCTTGGTGCCCACTCATACCTTCAGTTACGAACGGAATTTCAATCCGTTCGATGCGACGGTTGGCTCGGGATACGCCACAGATTTCATATACGAACCGCTGTGGATATTCAACGTATGGCACCCTGAAAATGACTATCCGCGTTTAGCGGAATCGGTTGAATTGAGCCGGGATTTTCGCAGTGTAACTTACCAGTTGCGCAAAGGGGTGAAATGGTCCGATGGCAAAGCTTTCACGGCCAAAGATGTTGTCTTCACCGTTGAGTATGCGAAGGCGCACCCTGAGTATCCGATAAACATCGACCTGTACAATACGCAGAAGCAGACAGGTTTGGTGACGGATGTCGTGGCCAACAATGATTACAGCGTGACTTTTTTTCTGGCGCAGCCCAATGCCTTGGCCCATCAATCCATCGGTCGGTTGTATCCGCTGCCAAAACACATCTTTGACGACATTGCTGACCCACTGAATTACCCGAATAACAACCCGGTCGGTACCGGCCCTTTTTCAGAGGTCGACGCCTTTACCACGACCTACTTCAAAATTTGCCGAAATCCTTTTTATTACGATGCAGCTAATCTGCACATAGATTGTCTTCGATTCCCGCATTACTCCGGTAATGAACAATTGTGGGCCGCGGCGCGGCGCGGAAAAATTGACTGGATGGGTGAAGGCATTAACCAACCTGGCGAGCAATACACCGATCACCTGGATACAAACAAAGTTTGGTTGGCTCCGGGCGCAAACACTAATCTTCAATTCAATACCACAAAAGCGCCATTCAACGACGTGAAATTCCGCACAGCTTTGAGTATGGCGATCGACCGACAGCAACTCAGAGATGTCGATACCTTTGGCTTAACCAGCCCAACTTTGTGGCCAGTGGGGACCGGTCCATTGTATGCCTCGTGGTACGATGAGCAGGCTCTGCAGCCCTACAAAAAGCTTATGCAATACGATCCACAAGCGACCGAAACAGCGCTTGCCGAAGCTGGGTATGTTGACAATGATGGCGACGGTTGGCGCGACCAGCCGAATGGGCAGCCGCTGACGTTTAACGTGTCCGTACCCAGTGGTTGGACCGATTGGTATAACGCGGTGTTAACCATTGTGGAAAATTTCCGAGCGGTGGGTCTAGATGCGAATGTGGAAGCTATGGATGAAAATAAATGGTTTGGCCGTATCCCAACCGGTGAGTTTGATGTCTACGTGATGTGGACCAGTCCAGGCATTACGCCCTGGAAGGTGTATAACGACATGTTTTCCCCGAACAACATGGTAAAGGGCCGAGTATTGGATCAGGCGATGCATCAGTTTCAGTCGGAGTCCATCCAGCGTTGGCTAGCCGACTTCGCGCTGACCGATGATGTTGCACGTCAACATGCACTCATGACCAGCATCCAAAAAACAGTGGCAGACAACATGCCGGTGATCCCGTTGTTTGCCAATCCGATCTGGTATGAATACTCGACGCGGCGGTTTACGGGTTGGGTGACAGAGGATAATCCGTTTGTCCGCCCCCAGGTGCATAACGGTATTCCGGAACGATTGATCCATCTGTTGAATTTGCGTCCGATTGAACCCTAGTGGGTCATGCGGAAAATAAGGTGGCGAAATCGCTTCGCCCTCCTACCGAAGCATGCGTTGGAAAAGTTTGACAGAGCACCACTATGCCTTCACTTTTCCGCCTTGCCTTCGGCGCGATCAATATACGCTTTACTTACCTCATTTCACGCATGGACACTAGCCGCAACACGGGCGACCTGCGTGCTATTGCGTTAATAGGTCGCTTGCGGCGGTCGGCGATCGCCAATGCTCGGAAAAGTCCTTGGCGGAAACGGCTTGCCCCATCAGGAACCCCTGAATCAGGTCACAGTCAAATTCCAGTAATAACATGGCTTGTTCTGCGGTTTCCACACCCTCTGCCAGAACTTTAAGTCGCAGGCTGTGTGCCATACTGATGATGGCTTTCACTAATTCGCGGGAGTGGTCAGACGTGGTCATGTTGCTGACAAACGAACGGTCGATTTTTACCATATCGAACGGATAATCCTGCAGGTAACTCAGTGACGAATAACCGGTACCGAAGTCGTCCATGGAAATGGATATTCCTTGGTTATGCAAGCCGGTGAGCACATCGTTTACGGTTTCGTAGCCGCGTAATAACACCCCCTCGGTGACTTCGAACTCGAGATGGTGACCCGCCAATTGATGCGTGGCCATGCTTTGACTGACGACCTTCAGTACATCCTTATCCCGGAATTGGCGCGGCGACAGATTGATGGCGATACGAAACTCTGGGGTAAGCCTATTAACCCATTCGGCACACTGCGCAACAGCCTGCTCAATAACAAAATGACCGATGGCAATGATCTTGCCATTTTGTTCCGCAATAGGAATGAATTCTGCCGGAGACACCAAACCCAGTTCCGGAGAATGCCAACGCAACAGTGCTTCGGCACCGACTAATCTGCGTCCGCGCAGGTCAAATTGTGGCTGGTAATAGACTTCATACTCCTGGTTCTCCAGCGCTCGGACCATGCATTCTTCGATGCGCAGTCGCCGGCTCATGTTGGTATTCATATCTTTGGTGAAAAAAGAATACTGATTCTTGCCGTGCGCTTTGGAGTGGTACATCGCAGTGTCGGCATTGCGCAGCAGATCGGTCGCGGTTTCCCCATCGCCGGGGTAAATAGACACCCCCATGCTGGTAGCGATAAGCAGATCTCGGTTTTCACTCTGAATGGGTTGATGCAATTCAAAACTGATCTGTTTTACGGTTGTTAGCAGTTGCTGCGGTGAGTCGACCTGATTGAACAGGATGACAAACTCATCCCCCCCTAAACGGGCAACCGTATCCTTGTCACTGACACAGCGGGTCAGACGTTGCGCTGTTTCAATCAACACCTCATCGCCCGCCGTGTGGCCCAAGGTGTCATTGATTTTTTTAAAGTCATCAAGATCCAGAAATAGCACCGCAATCGACCCCTGGTCTCGTTTTGCCTCAGCCATCAGCTTTTCCAGCCGCGTTAAAGCAAGGTAGCGGTTAGGCAGATCGGTCAGCGCGTCATAGTGCGCCTGATGTAAAATCAGCAGCTCATTTTGTTTTTGTTGCGTCACATCGCGCACCACGATGACGACTTGATCGACATGCGGAACCGGTGCCATTCGGGCCTCAAAGTACAAGTCTTGTCCATCTTTCGGGAGCAGATAGTCGAACGTCACCACACGGTTGGTGGTCATGACCTTCGAGAAATTTTCGACAAATTGTTTGCCTATGTGTGCGGGCAGTACATCGGACATGCGCCTGTGAAGAAATTTTTCGGGTGGAATATAAAGGTTGTCCGCCGTCATAGAGCGATAGTCGATGATCGCTTCGTTCGCATCCAGCAAAAAATAGAGATCGGGTAGCAGCAAGAAGAGTGAGTCAAAAATCGAGTTTCTCTGGTTGACTTCGAATTGAGCATCTTTGCGTTGATTATCCAGCTGTACAATGTCTGCGGACATTTTGCGCACGGCGTCGGCTATCTCGCGCAGTTCACCGTGACCAGAAATATTAGGGTCAATTTCAGCACGTGACTTCGAAAACTCCTGCACCGATGCAATAATTTGTTGCGCTGGTCGTTGAATGAATTGACGGTATACCCAAAGAAAAATCAGTGTCACAAGCACGAAAACGGCGGCAAAATAAATGCTTTGTTGATAGGCCCTTCGGGTTATGAGAGCCAGATCTTCCTCGAGGTTATAGCGGGCAATGAGCACGCCATCACGGTCATCCACATTATTAATGTGCAGCGGAAGAGAAAAATACGCATTAATTAATAAGGTTTCTTCATTGAAGGCGACCTGTGCAATTTTAGTTCTTTTAAGGTCACTCAAATACTGTTTATCAAATGCATCGACATTTTGGAATTTGCGAATCAGTGGCGATTGAATACCGGTGATTTCCATCTGCCCGGTTACTAAGTTGACAATGAATATGGAGCGGTACTTTGTATTGACGCTTCGCGCCATCAAGCTGCTGGCCACTCTTTCTCTATCCTGTTTTTGCAGTAGCTGTTCAACTTCGCGTGCCAGAGTTGCCATGTCAAACTGCACCACTTCCAGCCGAGATGACACGAGTGCTTGCCGATCTTGCCGCCAGTCGAACAATAATGTGCCTGTTAATAACAAAAACATCAGAAACATGATGCCGAAGGGCAGCCAGAATTTAATTTTTATGGTCACTGTCGTTTTCATGGCGTTGCGTCTATGTGGCTGTGGTCGATGATCGGACGTGCCATGTGGTCGTTTCGCACCAGTCCCTGGTCTCGTAAAACCTCGGTTGTGTGATCAATCAGCCGTGACAGCGGTGACGGTTGTCCGCTCATCAAATTCTTGGCCTGCCATGCCGTTGGCAGCTCAATGCCTTCATAGGCGCGGTCCAATTCATCGATGGTTAAGCCGGTAAATTCTGCCAGAGTTGCATGCGCGAAGTTGTTATCACTGTTAATGCTGGCAACAGTTTGGTAATAGTCGGCGACCATCGCATTGATGGTGGTCGATAAGGCCGGGTAGGCGGATTCCGTGACGGCGAGAACATCCAATATTTCGTTCGGCATTTCCCGGCTGTCGAACAGTATATGCGCCCCCAGGTTCTGGATTTTCGATTTCATGGGCTCAAAGGTGACGATAGCGTCGGCTTCGTTGAAGCAAGTCAGGTGGTTCTGTAGGGGGCAATACATCAGTTCAATATCGTTTTCAGACAATTGTGCCGTTTCCATGGCCCTTCTCAAAACCAGTGCACTGACTGTGGAATTTTCAACGGCAACGGTACGGTTGCGCAAATCCGCCAATGACTCGACAAAGGGCTTGCCCAGAATCGCGTCGCCGCCCATGGAAATATCGAATATCAGCACAATTCGTAACTCGATACCGTCGTTCGCCAGGGTGATGACTTCATCGAGGGTTAAGGCGCCTGCCTCCAGGGTGCCGCTACGAATGCCGTGCATAACATCGGCTGATGACGCCATGGGAATCAGCTGAAAATCAGACGCTGAGGCGGGGTTGAGTACACTGCTCAGATATAGTGGCGCATAGCCTGGCCAGTTATTTAAACCCACCCGGAAAGGTGGCGCGTGTTCTGGTGCGCAACTGCTGGTGATGTACAGTACAAACACAACGGCAGCGAAAAGTCGCTGATTCAGCAGTGGCATGTGTGAATTCGTAGGGCGAAGCGTTGCGTTTTGGTGCATGCGCAGTTAACTTTAGGTAGTCGTTAACTGGCAGTATAGACAGCGCCTCACAATGTGCGAATGCCAAACGAACGCGCATAACAAGGGTTTCAATTTTTAGACGGCGTGCGCTAACTGCATGGTGTCATAGGGGGCTTGAATCGGATCAATGAAAAAATTATTGCTAATAGCTGCATTGGCGGTGATCGCCTATCAATTCATGCCTTCTCAAACCGTGACGCTGGGGCCGGGCGTGGTGGCTTCGCAGTTGCCAATGCAGCAACCATTGGCGAATGCAAAGCCCTTCAACCTGGGAGACTATCGGATTACCCCCTTGTCGGACTTTGATATTGAGGCAAAGCTTCTCGCAAAAAAACGCTACCGAACCGGTCGGGAAGCTGATTTGTCACCTTACGACCTGGCTTTGGGGTGGGGAAGGATGTCGGACGAAACCGTGTTGGCTAATATCGACATATCCCAATCGGGGCGTTGGTATCGTTGGTCGACTAAGGATTTTCCGATACCGCGACGAGAAATAGAGCAGTCCAGTGCCAACATGCATATGATTCCAGGTGATGAATACGTGCGGGCTCAACTCGACGATCTTGTCCCAGGGCAGCATATTCGGCTGTCGGGATTTCTGGTGCGGGTGGATGCATCCGACGGGTGGCATTGGCAGAGTTCTCTTACCCGCGACGATGTTGGCGATGGCGCTTGTGAACTGGTTTATGTGCGCAGCGTCACTTTGCTTTAGCGCTTTTAGGGTTGCTGGCTTTCCGGCAGTCGGTGAGCGGTCCAGGACACCAGAATTAAAATGGCCGTAATGGCGAGCAGCAGCCATGGGTACAGCGTCAGCGAGGTTTGCCCGGCGATCCAGCCGATAAGCCCGGGTAGCAGGGCAATTCCCAAGCTGGCACCGGTCACCTGTAACCCCATGGCATTATTGAAATGCTCAATACCGACCCGACGCAGGGTCGTCGACACCATGGCAGGATAAAGCGGTGCATAGGCAAATCCGATGATGATAATCGCGAGCAGGTTGATATAAACGTCAGAGCTGATGGCAAACAGGGTGGTGCCCAAAGCGGCAGAGATCAAACCGAATACAATCATCCGGGCAGGTGCAAACTTGTGCGCAATGGTACCCATAACCATACGGCCCACGGTAAACATTCCCCAGTAAATGCTAACCCATAGACCGGCTTGAGCTGTGCTGACACCACGATTTTCAGTGAGTAAGCTGAAGGTCCATAAACCGACAGAGTATTCCAGCCCGCAATAGAAAAAGAAGCTGGCCATTGCTAACCAAATGCGGATGTCTCTGATTGAATGCATCATGGAAGTGTCATGATGGTCAGCGGCATGCTTTTCCTGTTGCAGCGCGGCAGACGATTTTTTCCCAGCGAGCCAGATGCCGGCTGTCACGAAGAATAGGGCTGCCAGTGCTAACTGAAGACCGGCGTGAATGGTGTAGCCTAACTGCCAGGATAAATGCTGGGCCAGAATGAGCGTCATGACGACAGGGCCGATGGTAATGCCAACGCCAAAACTGGCGTGCAGCCATTGCATGAGCCGGTCGCCAAAGTTTTTCGCAACGTAGCCATTTACCGTCGCGTCTGTCGCACCAGCGGCAATACCAATGACGATGGCGCACAAGAGAATAAAGCCAAGGTTAGGCGCCAGCGCATAGCCGATTAACGCGACGCCGGTCAGGGTACAACTTAATGCTAGTAAGCGTCCAATCCCCAAATGCCGCCCCAGCCAACTACTGAAAAAACCACTTAATGCCGCCCCAAGTGTCCCCGACAGTACAATAAGTCCGCTGGCCTCCAGTGGTTGTCCAATTGCCGTACGCATGAACGGCCAGGCGAGACCGAGTAACGCATCCGGCAGACCCAGAGCGATGAACGCGATAAAACCGAGGATGAGCGTCAACGTACGGCGAGACATAAACTACCTTATACAACGGACGGGGATGAAAGCCCAAGTCAGGGGACGCAAAGGTTAACTCAAATCACAAGGGTGCGGAATTTTTTTCAAGTTTGGGCTCAAGCCTGTTTCAGTTTCCTCTATACTGACCGAGACGTTACCTGCAGCCATGAGTATTCGAATACCTAAATGGTTGTGGTTTTAAATGTGTTTTACTTAGGTTCTACTGATGAAGTTGATTTTGTCCCGGTATTTAATATTTGCTTGTATATCCGTGGGTTTTGCCTTTGCGAAACGTCGCATTCTTTATTGGCTGCTTTGCACGTTTATTGCCATTGCGCACAGCAGCCTTTATGCCGAAGAGCCGTTGGTGAAACTGGTAATTGCTTATGAAAACAAAACTCAGTTTCCATACTATTTGGGCGATTCTCAACATGTGTTAGATGAGCCCGGCGCTGCTGTGGATATCGTTCAGCTGTTGCCGAAACGAATTCCAGGCATCGAAATTGAATTAGTACGTTACCCCTGGAGCCGATGTTTAGCATTGTTGGCTGCCGGTCAGGTGGATGCCATTTTTAATGCATCTTATAGCGAAAGCAGAGCTGAATACGGCGTTTATCCGCATACCGATGACGACAAACTGGATGATACGCGTCGTTTGACCACTATCAGTTACAGTTGGTATGCGCTGAAGGGAAATGAGAATCAAACAGTTGAGAAAGTGGTTGCGCCACAAGGTTATTCTATTAACGAACAGATGCGAGCTCGCGGTTACACCTTATACGAAGCGGCGCAGTCGTCATCGGCTTTACGAATGTTGCAGGCAGGACACGTTAACCGCGCCGCCTTACAAACCGTTACCGGCGACTATTTGCTCGCCAATGACCGGACCTTTGACAATATTGTCCGGTTGGACCCCCCGTTAGTTATCAAGCCGTATTTTTTACTGTTTGGCCGTCGTTTTTACGAACAGCATCCGAACCTAACGGAAGCGATCTGGACGGAACTGGCGCAGTTGCGTGAAACGCAGTTGCCCGAACGTATTGAGCATTATCTGCAATCGGAAGGGCGTTAAACAACGGTTTATCATGCCGCGTAATCGTAAGGACCGCCTTTCGCCAGCCCCCGCTGGTAGGCTGGCAGTGCGTGAATCCGTCTGAGGTAGCCTTCAATATTCGGGTAGCGTCGATCGATTAGCCCTCGTGCTTGTGCGGCTTCCAGTGGAAAGCTCATTTGGAAGTCCGCTCCAGACAGCGCTTCACCGGCGAACCAAGTGTGTTGCGCCAGGTGCTGGTCAATAAAGGTGAGTAATCGTTTGACGTTGGGTTGAACAAAGGCACTGCCCACTTGCTGGCTAATGCTTTTAGCTATCGGTTTGGCAAAAAAAGGCATGGGACTGGTGCGAATTTTGTCGAGGACCAGTGAGAGCAACAATGGCGGCATCAGGCTGCCTTCAGCGAAATGTAACCAATACAAATATTGGCCGTGGGCTGGGGTTGTTTTATCCGGCACAAAGGCATGACCATAGCGACCCAGCAGATATTCGATAATTGCGCCCGACTCAGCCATGACGATCTCTCCGTCGGTAATCACCGGCGCCTTCCCCAGCGGATGTATCTGTTCCAGTTCAGCCGGGGCCAGCATTGTTTTTGGGTTCCGTTGGTAGTATTTAACCTCGTAATCGAGTCCTAGCTCTTCCAGCAGCCAAAGCAGCCGTTGCGAACGGGAATTATTCAAATGATGCAGAGTGATCATGGTGCGGGCTCCAATGATAAAGTTCGGGTAACCAGTGTCCTGAGTCGGAAGTTCGTATCGTTTCAGAGCTAATGGGAGGCGCTAGTACAAGGCGCTCTTTGTAGAGAATATCGCGATCTTTTCAAGAAGAGCAACGCCGTTATAGTGTTTTCCATTCGCTCTCTTCGGGCGCGACATTCAAGCTCTCTAGTGTCGTTCTGTCTCTTGCAAATGGAATAACCATTGACTGCGAGGCACGCCTAGCTATAAACCTTGAATGGCACGCTGCATTCATGCGAACTTCTGATTCAGGACACTAGCGACATTTGTACTGAAAAAGACAGGAATTGGATTCATTTGTGTTCATATCCCAGATATTTACCAGAAGGCTTGCTGAAATGGAACGAGATAGCCGAATCGTTTCTGGAAGTTGAGTGATGGCAGGTGTCAGCATCGGACAGTCTGAACAGCTGCATCAGCTGATACTTGATCTGAGTTCGATCTTCGCGTTTTGCGTCCTACCGTTTGTAATTGTCATGATTGAGGCTTAAGTTGCGATTGAGTAAGCTCACATTAGTCCCTGGTAAGTTGTTGATACTGGATAGTCTCAACGGCAAGCAAAATAAGCTGGGTCGGTGTGAATATTCGCTTTGTTTGCCATAAATCAACCATCAACTGCTTTATAGTCCCCATAACGGATCGACGATTCAACATCGATCTTTTTCATGCCAGCGACCTTGCCCTGAAACGAGAATAGATAGTGCGCGGGCAGGGTTTGCCCCAGAAAAGTGGCGAATTCGAATTGGATGGTCAGCCGAGCAATGGAAACCCCAAAGGAGGGCGAAAATTCGTCGATGCTGAAGATGCGCAATGACAGTAACCGCAGGGTTTGCGGGTCTACCTCGGCTTCGCCGCGCATAAAAGCCTGACTGTCTGCTGCGCTCATGTCTTTCAGGTAGGGTGCAAAGGTCAGCAGGATACGCGAATCGGTCACGTCTGCGACGGCAACGGTGCCGGGAGTAATCAGATCCGCAAAACGGTCTTCGCCCCGGCGTTCACTGGCCCGTTCACGTTCTTTCAAAAATTTGCTTTGTTCTTTGTCCGTGGGCGCGCGATCATCCACACTGATTAACTGCCATTGCGGCTCGCGTTTTGGCGTAAAGCTGGCAACCTGACGTTCGTTATCCTGATTGTTCGTGCTTTGGGAAAATGCAAATCGCTGGTGGGTGTCGAGCTCAGCCTCAGCCAACTGAGATTTCAGCAGCTGCTCCCAGTCGGTATCTTGGGCAGTGGTCCACGGTGTCGCGAATAAAAACAGTAAGGTGAACAGTGATTTCCGTATCATGGCTCATGTCTTCAGTTTGGTGGGAGATGGCTTTCAAGCGCGATACCATACGCGAATCTTGAAGGCAGAACTCATCCAAAAGTCACAAAGCGCAATGCGGTTAACGGAAATTGGCCATTAGTCATCCCAAAGGTTCCTGTTTTTTGTGACTTTTCCCTATTCCATGATCGTCAATGCTCTGTAAACTGAATCGGATCGCAGCCACTCGCATAGGATTTCAATGTGAATATACCAACGATGATTGTCGCTATTGTGTTCTTACTTATTGTGGGAACGTTGTTGATTCTGCAACAGGTCAAGGGGTTGCGACGAAAATCGACACCGTCTGAAGAAGAGCTTAAACTGCGCTCACATGTGGCTAATCTGGAACAGCGGGTCCGTACACTGGAACGGATTGCGACGGATAAATCGGCATCATTAAAAGAAGAAATCAACACGCTTTAGGAGTCACTCATGGAATGGATATGGTTTGTCGTCGCTATCGTGGGTATTACCACACTGGGCGACCTCGGGAAAAAATGGCTCGCACTGAAAGCGAAGGATACCAAGCCCGATACCGCGCAGGATCAACGCATCCGGCAGCTTGAAGAACGAGTGGCAACGCTTGAACGGATTGCCACGGATGAAAAAACACATTTAAAAAACACGATTGACGCGCTGTAAGGACAGGACATGGATGTATTCGTATTTGTAATCGCTATTGTGGGTATCGCGACTTTCGGTTCGATTGTCCGCGAAATTATCAAACAGAGTGAAAAAAAATCCGCTCAGCAAATGAATGCCGATGTTGATCAGCGTTTTCAAGCCATGGAAGACCGCATTCGTACGCTCGAACGAATTGTTACGGATCAGAAATCTCAATTAAGGGATAAGATCGATTCGTTGAATTAACGCTCGTTGCGTCAGCGAATTCTGCGTTATTGCCCTCCATTCTAGAAACGGCGGCCGAACGACCTTCGCGGCTGCCGACGCAAACATAAGCCAATTCAAGTTTAACTTATTGTTATTTTGATACTTCGCAGGTTCTTCACAAAGCCACTTTCTTTTCTTTCAGGTTAATTTTTTCCAATCATTCTCTGGCGTACTTTTTTTAGTCTTTCACCTTCTGCAACAACAAGGTAAGGCTTATGAGAAAGGTCATTTATTATATTGCGACGTCTGCGGATGGTTTCATTGCGGACCAGGACGGGGGTGTGGATAAGTTCTTGATGGAAGGTCCTCATGTCGATGACTTTCAACAGGAACTGCAGCAGTTTTCAGATGTGATCATGGGTGCGAATACGTATCGCTTTGGTTTTCAATATGGCATTCAACCTGGCCAGCCTGCATACCCAGGACTAAAACATTGGGTGGTCTCGACACATCTGAAATTTCCGTCGAGCCAGGAGGTTGTCTGCCTGTCGGACGATGTCCTCTCAACACTGCAGTCACGCAAAGAGTTAAACGGCCCTTCTATTTGGTTGTGCGGTGGCGGAGAGCTGGCGGGCTGGATGATGGCGCATGGACTGATCGACGAAGTGAAGCTGAAAGTGAACCCGTTCTTTCTGGGCCAGGGCATACCGCTATTCGGGCGCTCTTCCGCATTGCCAGCGCGAGCTACGCTTAAAACCTCGCGGCAATATTCCAATGGTGTGGCTATTCTGCATTACACTGTTGAGGCATCAGGATAACGTCGTTTATTGGACAGCGACCGGAGGGCGCATGGAGATCTGTCAATACAGGCCAGAAGGCCTGCTCAGGAATTGGATCCATTGCATTATCTTTTATCGAGGGTATTCGTCTGAATGTCCTGTGGAACGTGTTCTTCCCGGTAATTACAGCCAATTGGTGATCCCGCTGGATGATCAGGTGCGCCGGGTCAGACGGCATCAGCAGATCGGCGCCTGCGAATTCAGACAAGGTTGGCTCATGGGGATTCAAACCCACCCGGTTGATTATGAGTCCGAGCAAAACGCCACGACCGTCGTTGTGCAGTTTAACGCGTTGGCACTGAGTCCTCTTTGCCAACTGGCAAGCCATGAGTTGACGAACCAGATGATTGCGTTGGAGAGTCTGGGACCGACTTTCGTTCAATTACGGGAGCGACTCTGTCGCTTGTCTGAGGCCAAAGATATTTTGCAGTTTCTTGAATCATCATTGACTCAGTTGTTAGCCCGTTCGTCGCCAGATGATCGAGTTGTCCGTTATTTGCAAGCCGATCGTATGAGTGATTGTCTGTCTCTGCGAGACATATCAGAAGCCATGGGCTTTAGTCACAAACACTTCATTAACAAGTTTAAACAGGCCACTGGTATTACCCCAAAACTGTACCAACGTCTCATGCGCTTGAATCAGGCATTACTGGGGTTGGGTGGCGGCGAAGCACCGAGAGGTCTGACCGACTTCGGTGATTTTTTTGATCAGTCCCACGCGATCCACGAAATGAAATCCTTTACCGGGCTGACACCGCGCCAATTGCAGCAATCCCGCCGGCCTTACCCCAACGTCATTGAGTTATTTCATGACAGCGCGGAACTTTCTGAGGCGAAGTAACTGTTTACATTTTTCCGGTCGCCATCAGCCATTGCAGGCAATCCGCTAAAGGTTCTTTTACTGGGATCGAGGCGTTATAGCCCAATTCCTGTTGTGCTTTCGCACTGCTCACTTGCAGTTTGTCACTGACGATAAAGGCTTTTTCTGGGGTAACATCCGGTTCCTTTCCAGAGACGTTGGCCCAGAGCGCAGACAGCTGACCGACCAGTTGCAGCACCCAGGCGGGCATTGCTTTTGACGGCGTCGTTTCGCCAACCAACGCGCCGATTTCCCGAATGAATTGTACGAAGCTCATGTCGTCGCCCGACAAGATATAATTCTCGCCCCGGCGCCCTGTGTCGTAAGCACGAATATGCGCTTTGGCGACTTCCTTAATGTCGCAGAAACTGCCGACACCGGGTGGCACGCCAGGTAAGGTTTTGTTTTTAACCATTCGCATCATCTGCGACCAGTTGTGATAATCTGGTGCGCCAACGAGGTGACAGGGGTTGAGAATCACCGCATCGAGTTGACGGTGTTGGACGGCATCTCTGACCAACTTTTCAGACAAATGCTTAGTCCGGTAGTAATTGCAGAAAGACATTTCACCCAACTGCAATGAGGCTTCGGTGATGGTGTCCTCGTGAACGCCGTAGGCGGCAATACTGGACGTATGAATGAAGCGTTTGGCGTGTTTTTGCAGCGCGGTGGTAATGGCGTTTTCCGTTCCTGTTAGGTTGATCCGATCTTGTTGGGCGTTTTTCTTGCGCCACAGGCTGGTGTCCGCTGCCACGTGAAAAAAAGCATCAACCTTATCTGGGCAGCCCGCCAGCAGCGTTTCCAGTTGGGTGACATCGCCGTTGTGCCAATGGATATCCAGACCATCAAATTCAGCTGTGTTCGATGTTGCCCGCTTTAATGCGTGAACCTTCACGCCGGAAGCCGCCAGCTGACGAACGATGTTGGTACCCAGGAAGCCAGTGGCGCCGGTGACGAAGGCGGTTTTTAAAGTCGACATGTTTTTACGTTGCCCTTAACCCAAAACGTTGACTACCATCTAAGCATAAGCCTTCGGTGAAATCTAACCATCGATTGCAAAACTCTCGAGGAACGCGGAGTAAAGGATATGACTCAGACTTCTCCCGGTACGGTGCTGTTCGACATGGATGGCGTTCTGATTGACTCTCATCGCTGTGCGCACAAAATTTTAGCCAAGGTTGCCGCGACGTATGGAATTACGCTGTCCGTCGCCGATATTCGGGCCATGGGCAGCCTCAGTGGCGCGCAGTTTTGGCGAACCCTGAAACAATGCTATGGCTTGACCCCAACGGTGGAAGAGTTGCAGGCCAGCTACCCTGTGGCCGACGAAATTGCGCAGTATTCACAATTGGGACTCATGCCCGGTATAGAACAGCAACTGCAGCAACTGAAGAGTAAGGGCTATCAGCTGGGTCTGGTGACCAGTGCAACACGCGAACGGGTCGACGCCGTTCTAGCTCTGTTGACTGACGCTGACGTGTTCGAGGTGGTGATCAGCGCGGAAGATGTCAGTCGTCATAAACCCGAACCGCATTGCTATCATCTGGCACTGGAGCTCATGTCAGCTAGTTCGGCCCGCAGTGTGGCTGTTGAGGATTCCGCCAACGGTGCCATGGCGGCCTGTCTGGCCGGATGCAAAGTCATTGGTTTTAAGTCGCCGCAATGGGCGGACGACCCCTTCGCTGCGAACGCCTTTGTGGACGATTTTCGCAATCATGATTTATCAACCACAGTTGAGGTTGTCTTAAAGGCATGAGCCGAATTGATATTCTGTTTCAGATGACTCAAATCATTCGCAGCCGGCCCTACACTACCGCAGCGTATCTGTCTGACCGCTTAAACATTTCGGTGCGTTCGGTTTACCGTTATGTGAACGACCTGACGCTGGCAGGTGTACCCATCATCAGTCAAACAGGCAAGGGCTATTGGATCGACAAAGATTTCGATATGCCCCCATTGCATCTGTCCCCGGAAGAATTGTTGGCGTTGTCTTTAGGCAGCCGATTGGTTCAGGCTGTCGCGGACCCGTTTCTGGCAGACGCGGCACAGCAGTTGCTGGACAAGGTTGATGCCGTGGTACCTCATAACCACCGTAAATTGTTGTGGCAAACCCGAATTCACGCACCCGCCGCAATTATTGATGAGCCAACCGCTGCACGCCTGGGTTGCGTGCGACAAGCGGTTGAACAGAAGCAAAAGTTGAGCATTCATTATCTGGACGCTAATGACCGAACGTCTGAGCGCGTCATCTGGCCACTGGCGTTAGCTTTTTGGGGACAGGCCTGGACCATCGCTGCCTGGTGTGAGCAGCGCACTGCGTTCCGCGCTTTTCGAGTCGACCGCATTCGCCAGGCCGATCGTCTTGGCCAGGCATTTCCAGACCAGCCCGGAAGGACACTGGCTGATTTTGTTGAACAGCAGAAAGCTGGCTAAGCCGCAACGAAAGCGCCCTGAGAGCGGTCTGTTGATGCCCATTGAGTGCCCAATTGAGCGCTGACCCGCTCGATGTACAGTTTCAGATTCGGAAATTCTGCGGCGACATCGGTTAATTGAATTTTCAGTTCGCAATTCACTAATTGGCTGAGCACTGCCCAGATCGAGCAATCGTAATGGGTCATCTGCTGCCCGCAAACGAAGGGCTGCTCAGTCAGACGCTGGCTCAGTGCGCTCAGGTCGGCGCGGGCGCGCTCCAGGATAAACGATTCGGGCAACCGGCCCAGCCCCTGGCCATAGAGTGCGTTCCTGGCTTGCTTACGGGCCTTGCTCACAATGAACGGCCGTACCGGAAACGGGATTTGACCGAAAAAAGCGTCTCGCAAAATCGGCCAGGCGCGGTTGTCCATCCAGCGAAAATAAACCATCGCCCAGTACAGGTGGTCTTCCGTTAAACGCTGAAATGCGTGACCGATCGCCATGTCCAAACCTTCGGGATAACGGATGTTCTTATCTTGGATCAGACGGTCGATAATCAGGCTCGAATCGCCCAGCCGTTCAGCGTTGTAGTCGACAAAAGGCACCTTATTGAATGGTCCCTGAAACGGCAGACCTTCCTGAATGGTAAATGGAATTTCCTGCCAGCGCAGAAACGCCTCCAGCTTTAAGCAATAAGGACTGGCATTGGGCAGGCCAAACATCGGTTTTGGTTGGAACAGGGTAATCATATGCGCTCTCCTTGGTTGATTTGGCGAAAGCATACCAACAGGCTACTGCCAACAGGCTGGCAGTAAGTCGTGACAGAGGTTGATAGTTCTTTCAAAAACCGAATGTACTCAATTAGCCGTTAGCGAAATTTCTGCGTGAAGAATCAAAAGGGTCTGAGGATTCAGGCTTAGCCATTAACAATCCCAGCCCGAATCGTCGGACCGGCTCGGCCCTTGACGGCGAAAGTTTCCCAGTGAAACCAAGTCACTGAATGATGCAAACGCTGAAGATAAAAACTAAATACGCTTAAGTAAGTGCCATTCGGGCTGCCCTCTTTGAACGAAAAAACTTCCGAAAGATTATTTCGTTAAGAACTACAAACAAACGTTCAGATCTGACGGGTTCTTCACAACAAAGAATGCCGATATTGACAGCCGAAATTGGCAGAGTTATTTAGGTGCGGGGCCGGACGAACCCCGGACCACCAACTCCGGTTGGAAATGTTGGAATATCTTGCCGGTTTTCTCGCCGAGTCGACTCAGCGCCAGATTCGCGGCTTGTTGACCGAATTGGGCTACCGGGATATTCACCGTCGTTAGGCCCGGCTCAGTGTAGCGCGCCATCACCATGTCGTCGTAGCCCACCACACTGACATCATCAGGCACCGACAGTCCGTGCATTTTCAGCGCGTTCATGGCACCGATGGCCATATGGTCGTTTTGTGCGACCACACCTGTGAAGCGCATATTACGACGGCGTAACCGCTCTATGGATGCCTTACCACCGGCTTCCTGGTAGTCCGACTCAATGACCAATCGCTCATCGTATTCCATACCTGCTTGCTCAATGGCGCGGCGATACCCTGCCAAGCGAGAACGCGCATCGGCTTTAAACAGCGGACCGGTAATGCAGGCAATGTTGGTGTGACCCAGCTCGATAAGATGTTGCGTGGCCAGATAACCGCCCATGTCGTTATCCAGTGAAATACATTGGTCCGGCAGTTCCGGAATGAGGCGGTTCATCAGAATGATCGGGATATTCGCGGTGTCGCTGAGTTTTATGATGTCTTCATCGGGGATGGAGTCGAGATGCAACAGTAGTGCATCGACGCGGCGTTGCATCAGGAATTCGATGGCATCCTGCTCACTGTCGAGGGTGTCATGGCCACTGGTGATGATGAGATGCTTGCCGAGTTTGCGCACTTCATCTTCCGCGGCACGCATCATATCTCCGAAAAAGGGACCACCAAGATCACTGACCACCATACCGACCGTATCAGATTTGTTCGTGGCTAACGCTTTGGCAAAGGAGTTAGGTTGATAACCCAGTTCTTTCATGGCGGCGAGAACTTTTTCGCGCGTCGAATCTGACACCCATTTGTTGCCATTCACGACTCGACTGACCGTCGCCACTGAGACATTTGCGTGTTTTGAGACTTCGCGGATAGTTGCCATAGCAGTCAGGATCTAAGAATAGAGGTTTAATGTAACCGGTTACAGTGAGCTTGCCAAGCACATTTTAGGGTTTTATCGGACGAAAGTCCCCTTCAAAGTCAAAAAGTGGCGCAGATATCTGATGGTTGTTTCAGGTTTTTGCGGCGTGTTGCGGTGCTGTTTCAGATACGGCGCCCGCTGGACCGTTATCTGTGGCCGGCGGGCGATCCGGCGAGGTTACAGAATTTTAAAACGCGAGACTTTTTCTGCTAAGGTTGAGGCTTCGTCTGCCAACTGGTGGCTGCCAGCTTGCATGGCTTGCGCCGACTGTTGTGTCTGTTCGGCGAGGTTAGACACCTGCAGCACATTGTTATTGATTTCATTGACGGTAGCCGCTTGCTCTTCGGATGCGGTGGCAATCAGGTGGCTGAGGTCCTGTACCTCCTCCATGATCCCGGTAAAGCCCGCAATGGTGGTGTCGGCGCGTTGCGTACTTTCGAGACTTTTCGCCACTAGTTCACTGCTTTGCTGCATGACACTGACAGCGCTGGATGATTCTTTCAACATGGTGTCGGTCATCTGCTGGATTTCCAGCGTCGATGCCTGTGTGCGACTGGCCAGCGCGCGGACTTCATCGGCAACCACCGCAAATCCACGCCCCTGTTCTCCAGCGCGTGCTGCTTCAATAGCCGCATTCAGTGCCAGCAAGTTGGTTTGTTCGGCGATTCCGCCAATGGTGGTAAGAATCGATTCAATCCCCTGAACGCCATTATTCAATGAATGAATAACATTCTGTGCTTCCGCCGTTTGTACACTCACTTGCTCCACCAGTGTGCGGCATTCGCCAACTTCCTGCCGACCTTGCCCGGCAACTTTTCCGGCGTCGTTAACTTTCTTCAGTGTGTCACTGGCGTGCTGGGCCACCTCATGTGCCGTGGCGGACATTTCGGTGAGTGCGGTGGCCACCATGTCCAGCTCGTTTTTCTGCCCAGCGACAAACGACAGCGTGTTTTCAGACTGTTTACTGACGGTATCGACACTGTCGTTAATCTGGACCTGTGCCTGCCCAATACCACTAACGATATCGCGCAGACCGTCACTGACGTCGGTCACGGCAGTCTGAATGCGGCCAAACTCATCAGCTTTGGCTTGTTCGTGCGTCGAATGCAGTTCGCCGAGTGCGAGTTTGTGCAGTGGTCGCTGGATTTTTGCGATAGCCGTCTTGAAGTAGCGAGTCAGATAAACCGAAATCGCCAACACAAAGCTCAACGCAATTAACCCGCTGACCAGACCAACCCATATCTGTGTTTTTAAGGCTGTCTTGGTGGTGCTGGCTGACCGTTGCAAGTCATCAAAACTTAACCGAACAATCGCGTCTGTGGTATCAAGAATGGCCGTCATTTGTTCACGGAAAGTCTGCAGAGCTTGGGTTTGCTGTTGCGCCAAACCCACCTGCGTTTGCTTTATGGTGACCAGTCCGTTGGTGTAGTCGTTGGTATCGGTGTTGTATTCACCTTGCGCCGTGATTTTAATCTGCGAGTTGGTGGCACTGAAGGTTTTCAGGAAATCCCGGTACAGGGCTGGGTCGTCGCCCGCCATACTGGGGAGCATGCCAAAAAAGGAATCGAAATCCTGTATCCAACCGGAAAGCTCAGTTTGCAATTCATCTACGCGTTGTGGGTCATTGGCCGACTTCAGCTTTTCAATGATCAACATGCCGTAGTTGGCTGAGGCCGCCAGTTCCTGAATCAAACTGATGACGTAGTCGTCTGTTAATTCGTAAACGAAATCACCGATCAATGGCGTCAGGATATTTTCTGCTTCGCTTAAGGTTTGACTGGCGGAATTGAATTTTGAAATGGTACTGATCAACTCGGTTTGCTGGGTCGACAAGGTATCGATGCCGGAACCGATTGCCGTGATTTGACCATCCAATGTTTGCAACAGTTGCCGTACTTTCGTGGCCAGAGGTTCACTGATGTCAACCGTTTGCATGCGTGTAATTTCATTCAGAATATCACTGGCTAACGATTGGTAGCTTTGCTGCTCAGCCGCAAAATCAGCGTTCGATTTCGATTCCAGAATGGCGAGCACCACCGGTTCCAGTTTCTGCACATCCGAGGCCAGGTTTGCCGCCGAGGAAAATATCGGCAATGCCTCATCGGTCATGCGCGTCAACAGAGACTGAGTACGCTGTGCATCGAAGTAGCTTTTCCCCACGTTGGCAAAAAATATCAGCGCAATGACGCTGAACGCGAGGGTGATTTTAAACACCATGCTTTGACTCAGGCGAGTCGGGATTTGAGCGGTCACTGTGATTTTTCTCCAAAAACAGCGTCTATATATTCGACAAATGAAGAAAATCCTTCTCGCTACCTTTTTGTGGGTAGTTGGTCTGTGCCGCGTTACACGGCACAACGTAATTCCATCGATTGTGGTCGAACGCGCGCTGGGTTTTTTAATACATTTCTATCGGCCCCGCGCGCACTTTCTTTAACCCAGAGTGACGGTCACCTGGCACGATTGACCGGCTTCAATAATGGGCAATACATTGCCGTCAATAGTGGTGCCATCGACGTCCACCGAGGCCACCCCTTTGCACACACCGTTAGGGTTTTCCACACGGATGTGATAGATGGCGCCACGGAATTCGCGGGTTACTTCATAGCCTTTCCAACCGGCCGGAATGCAGGGGTCAACCTGCAGTCCCTGGTACTGTGGTTTGATACCCAGAATATGTTGGGTAATGGCAACATAGTTCCACGCGGCTGTCCCAGTGAGCCAAGAGTTTTTTGCCTGACCTGGTGTCGCCGCTTCTTTGCCGGCAATCATTTGAGCGTAGACGTAAGGCTCGGTTTTGTGCAGTTTAACTTTGTCGTCCTGATACGCGGGAGCGATTTTCGTGTAGTACTCAAATGCGCGATCGCCATTGCCTTGAACGGTTTCGCCGATCATGATCCACGGGTTGTTGTGGCAGAAAATACCGCCATTTTCCTTGTAACCTTGTGGGTAGGTGGATATCTCACCGTATTCCACGTAGTAACGGGTAAAGGCCGGGTAGTTCAGCACAATGCCGTAGTCGCAGGCGAGGTATTGGTTGACGGCATCCAGAGATTTTTTCACCAGACCGTTTTCCAAACCGACCCCGGCCATGGTGCAGAAACCTTGTGACTCAATAAAGATTTTAGATTCTTCGGCCTCATGGGTGCCTACCTTATTACCGGCAGCGTCGTAGGCACGCAGGAACCATTCGCCATCCCATGCGTGGGTTTTAATGGCGTCTTCCATCGCACGGATATGACCTCGGGCGCGTTCGGCTTCCTCCGGTTCACCCAGCTGTTCACAGAGCTCGACATAGTCATTGCCGAACAGAACGAACTGACCAGCAATCATGACCGATTCTGCGCGCCCGCCTTCTTTGTTTTCTGTGGTTTGGAAACTTTCGTTCGGTTCCATTGAAAAGCAGTTTAGGTTCAAACAGTCGTTCCAGTCCGCGCGACCGATCAATGGCAGACCATGTTCTCCCAAGTTACGGGTGACAAAGTTGAACGATCGCGTCAGGTGATCGAATAGGCTGGTGGCTTTGCTGACATCGTTATCGAAGGCAACCGGTTCTTCCAGAATCGTGAAGTCGCCGGTTTCTTTGACATACACGGTGACCGACTGGACCAGCCACATTGGGTCGTCATTGAAATTGCCGCCCACCGCTGCGTTACCGCGCTTGGTTAACGGTTGGTATTGGTGGTAAGCCGAACCATCTTCAAACTGGGTTGCCGCAATATCCAGAATGCGTTCACGTGCACGTTCTGGTACCAGGTGAACGAACCCGATCAAGTCCTGGTTCGAGTCTCGGAACCCCATACCACGACCAATACCGGATTCAAAAAACGATGCCGAACGTGACATATTGAACGTCACCATGTTCTGGTATTGGTTCCAGATGTTCACGCCGCGGTTTAACCGCTCGTCGTCTGATTTAACTACGTATTTACTGAGCAGATTTTCCCAGTAACTATTTAATGCGGCGAAAGCCGATTGCACTTTCTCGACGCTGTCGAATCGTTCGATGGCAGCGAGCGCTTTGCGCTTGTTGATAACAGCCGGGGCTTCCCATTTGTCATCAAGCGGCATTTCCACATAGCCCAATGTGAAGACGAGATCTTTGCTTTCACCCGGCGCCAATGTGACTTCAATATAGTGCGAGGCGATCGGTGACCAGCCATGCGCAATGGAGTTTTTCGGTGCGCCGTTGCTGACAACGTCGGGAGTGTCAAAGCTGTTATAGTCGCCCAGGAAGACATCGCGGTCGGTATCGAAGCCGTGGATGTCCGTATTCACCGAGTAGAACGCGAAATGATCGCGGCGTTCACGGTATTCGGTTTTGTGATAGATAACCGAGTCTTTCACTTCAACCTGACCGGTGGAAAAATTCCGCTGGAAATTGGTCATGTCGTCTTCTGCGTTCCACAGGCACCATTCAACAAATGAAAATAATTTTAGAGTTTTTGGTGCATCGCTGTGGTTGGTCAGCGTCATTTGTTGCACTTCCAGGTTTTCACCTTGCGGTACAAAAAATAACACCGAACTTTCAACATCGTTCTTGCGTCCGGTAATGCGACTGTAACCCATGCCATGGCGGCATTCGTAATAGTCTAAATCGGTCTTGAGTGGTTTCCAGCTTGGCGACCAGGCGACATCGCCATCTTTGACGTAGAAATAACGACCCCCGGTATCCACCGGTACGTTGTTGTAACGGTAACGGGTTAAGCGGCGAAACTTGGCATCTTTGTAGAAGCTGTAGCCGCCAGCGGTGTTGGAAATCAACGAAAAGAACGCCGTATCACCCAAATAGTTGATCCATGGGTACGGTGTTTTTGGCTCCGTAATGACGTATTCTTTGTTGGCGTCATCGAAATAGCCGTATTCTTGTTCAGTTTCATGCGCAGTCATAATTGCCCCTTTAGTGCTTTTATTAGAAGCCGATCAGTGACGGTGCAACGGCAGCCGTGAACGCGTCGGTTTCATTGTTTTTAATGGGTGTCAGTAACGCGTCTTCCCCACGGGACAACGCAAAGCAGGCGCGGGTACTGTGGTAAACGCAGCGCCATAAATCGGCCTTATTGAGATTACCGGTTGGTCGCAGATGTAAATCGAGATCGGTAAACCATTCGTCATTTTCGGTGTCGACCCAATGCGTTTTTATGTCCTGCCACAGTTGGGACAGCGCATTGAGATAACGTTCATCTTGAGTAAAGCGATAAACGTGTTGCAGTGCGTTGCTGGCTTCCGCCTGACCCCACCAGGTTAATGTGCCGGTGGGTTGTCCGGCAGAATCAAGGCCGTACAAAAAGCCTCCTTCGCTGTGCAGACCTTCTTCCAGGGTTAGGTCCACCAGACGTTTCATTTCATGATCCACACAAAGTCCGCGCTCTTTATCCTGAATGGCCTGACACGCCAAGCTGAGCAGCCAAGGAGCTTCAAAGTTGTGCCCATAGGAACGGGCAGGATTCAGTACTTGCCATTGCCGGTCGAACAGCATGGGCAGGTGTTTTTCAGCAGGGAAGATCCGCACCAGAAACAAATCGATAATATGCGTCAGCGATTGCTTGATTGCGTCTGTTGGTTGCACCAGATACAACTGGGTTAAGGCCTCCAATACATGCAGTTGATGACAGCTGTCTGTTTCATTTTCGATCTCTGGGGTGCTTGCGGAAAAATCACGCGCGAATTCACTGGCGTAGGTACCATCCGATCGCTGGTACCGCACTTCAATCAACTGTGCAAGGCGGTTGGCCCGCATTAAAGCGGTACTGTCTCCGCTGGCAGCATAATATTGAGCAAAGGCATACAGGGCATAGGTTTGCGCCAACAGGGCTTTGCTGTCATCACGTGGACGCCCGGCGCTGTCGACGGTCCAATACATGCCACCGTATTCGCGGTCTTCGAACTGGTCGATAAAACCTTCATAACAATGCGCTGCGGCCAAAAACAACCGGGGGTTTCGGGTTTGACGGTAAGCGAATGCGAAACTCCACAAAGCACGGGCATTCATCACTGCCCCTTTGGGGCCAGTTACAACGGGCTGGCCTGTGGCAGACATAGCACCCATGACGCCTTCTTTCTGACGCATGGCGTGTTTGACCCACACAGGTAAGATTTGTTTAGTGACCTGATTTTCAGCGTACTGCGCTAAGAACGAGGGGATATTGGAATTCAATTCTGTCACAGGGAAGTCGCTTTTTGTTTGGTTTATGTAATCGGTTACAGGTTGTTTTCCAAAAAAAGTCCACATATACATTGCAGACTGGGCCTTTCAGGGACAATTAATACCTAAATGGGTCTATTTTCATCGAAATGTGCTTAATTTCGGGCAAAATAGCTGAAAGTAGACGAGTTTCTATTTTTGTTGTTTCCTGTAACCGGTTACAATACGGATTTACAAGTCGCCATGCAACTGCAAGCTGAGGTTTTTTTGACCGAAGTCTAAAAATTTAGGAAAACAGCGATATCTACTGGTCACATCGGCCGAACCCCGGCTCAACCGGAGCGTCGGCCGACTCTGATAATCACGACTTGAGAGCTTGGAAGCGCAAAATGGTGTTGAGTTTGTCCGGTGCTACCTTGCGGGCGTCGCTTAAATAGATTTCCCTGTGTACTTTGCTTTTGCGCTGCAAGCCTTGAGCTGTACAGAAGGCTTCCATGCGACTGAAACTGGCGGGTTCGTCATCGTAAGAACCAACATGCAGCATCTGAACGCAACGCCCCTCCGTCATGGTCGTAAACGACAGGTTGCGGATAAAGTCGTTTTTCTTTTTGACTGCAGCCGCCTCAATGAATTCACTAGCCCGGGCCTCTGTGAGGAAATCCGGTTGACGGATCATCAGGCGGTATTTGAAGTTGTTTTTGTCGAGTGGTCCTTTGTTGGGGTCGATCAGGTCCCAAACGCCTTCCAGCGGATATACCGTGTACTCGAAATAGCCAGGCAACGGATTCTGCCCTTTGTGAGACATGCGAACCGCGTAACTGGCTGCGTAGAGCGCTTCCAGACAGTTTCTGAACTGATCTGACTCAGGGTGCCCCTCGCCATCAATACAGAAAAAACTCAGAGACGGGATGTCGATGACTTCCGGTTCGGTTTTCGGTGCATAGAGCGCTTTCTCGTGTTTCTTCCATTCGTGTTTCATAATAATCGGTCTCCATGGTTGCCTTAATAATAGTCACTTCGGCTGTCAATGAATGTCAGGTATCATTTCGCATCTGCTTTTTCCGTACATCGATTGGTTATGAAGGTACTTTTTCTGTGACGAACACTGCCCGCAATGAACAGCGTTTTATGCCAGTGGCTGTTTTTGGTTTCTTTGTATTTGCGATTAACTTCTCTGGTGACCACGTCTTTTATAAAACGAACACACTTAATCTGGTTCTGTTTTTCGTCGCAATCGTGATATTAACAGCGTGTTGGATGTTCCGAATGCGAAAGCTCAATGTCGGAAATATCCGGCATGAACTAAATCTGCTCCTTGTTCTTATCACATTAACGATTGTCGCAACTGTCCCCGGGTATTTGTTAAATGGGTCTCATTACCGCTACTTCTCGACTCATGAATACGTATTGCATCTATGCAGTCTATTGTGGGTTTTCTATATTCTTCACTCATTCGAAAACGACAAATCAGTTGAATCCTTAGGTCTTTGGTTCGCAGTTTTGACACTTTATTTGTTTGTTGTTTCAGTATTACAGGTTTTAGGCGTACAGCCGTTGATAAGGCTAGGCATTAACTTTTTTGATCGCCAGTGGACCGGTGGCATTATTCCATATAACGGGTTCGATCATCGAGTCGCAGCCACCGCTGGAAATCCGAACTACCTGGCCGGTGTTCTGATTCAATTGTCACCTGTTTTGCTATCTCTGTTTTTCACTAGTTTCCTTCATAGGGGAAAACGCTTCTCTTTGCAACTCAGTTTATTTGCTGTTGCTTTTTCTTTAAGCATGGTGACGCTGGTCTTAACGGGATCCCGTGCTGGATTCATTGCCTCTGCCTTGTCAATGTTGGTTTTCTGCATGCTAGGTGTTTTTATTACGCGAGGGAAAATTAGTTCCACTGCATTTGCTGCTGTCCCATTGGTTATTGGTGTGTTAATCGTATTTCTGGTGACACTAAACAATGAATTTGCAGATCGTTTACTTGCTGTTGGCAGCGACAGCTCCTCGATAACAAGACTCAGTATATGGAAGGCCGCTTTGAACTCCATTTTCGAACACCCAATTCTGGGTTACGGTTTGGGGTCTTCTTATGCTTTGGTCTTCAGCTTTGCCGATCCAGACATCCAATTAATGCACATCAATAGTTTTGTTCACGCACATAATGACCTGTTGGAGGTATGGCAAGAGGGCGGGCTACTCGGTCTTTTAGCTTACCTGGCTTTGTGGGCTTCGTCGTTTCTCCTGGGTTGGTGTGTGATCAAAAACAAATATGAACCGATGACTCGGCGAATGCTTACGCTGGGCGTTGTCTGCGGGCTGTTGGCTATTCACATTCAAGGATTGTTTTCGGTAGCTCCGCGCATGGTTGTGGTGAAAGTAATTACGAGTACTTTATTAGCCTGTCTTTTTTTCCTGGCACGCGGCTATTTGACTAATAAGCTACGTAGCCTATCGACTATTCTTTGCCACCGCCTCACCTGGATAGTGTTGATCGGTCTGCTTTCAGTTTCGATCGTTTGGGTTTATTCCTTTGCACGTGGGCAGTTCAGTTTGACCAATGCGATCGCCTCTGCGGGCTCAGATCCGTTGCAAATGGTTGAGTTAGCTTTGAATGAGAATGTTTCGGATCCATATCTTTTAGAGCGTGCCATCGATATTGCTCAAGACAATAAAGACTATGCTACCGCGTTGGCGTTCGCCTATCGTGTGAGACGGGAACTGGCCCATTTTCGTGATGTTGACGCAGAAACTTCCCATAGCCTTTTGCAGCTAGGGCAACATGAGTCTGCGTTAGATGAAGCGCTGCGGGCGTATCATCGAAACCGTTTTAGCATCCAGAATTTGCAGGTGTTGTACTTTCTATCTTTGAAGAATGAGCAGATGGAAGATTCGAGTGCCTATTTGGCCGATATAATTCGCTACCGTTTGTGTCGATCAGCTTTAAAAGATTGTGAACCGTTAGTGGCTCAGATGGACAGTGAGGTGGCTATGTTGGCCATATCGAGTGCAGGCACCTCAAAGACGTTATTGGTGTCGCCCAGCTTCATGACGGATTATCGAGCTCAATTCATCACCCAGCCTAAGCAAACGGATGTTCGACTGTGGTTGACACAAGCAATCGCTAATGCCTTGATCAGCAGTAGAACACGTATAGATTTACTGCAGCCGGAGCAACGAAATCAGGTCAGAATGGCGTTGGCAACGGCAAAGAACCTTGACCAATTTAATCAAGAGCTTGAGTCTCTGTCGGTTTACTCTGGACGAGGCTTTATTGCAGACTATCGGCAATATCAGGCGAAGAAAGCAGACCTAAATCGCCGCATAACCGCTCTGGAGTCCGATTTAACAGGGCACTTGAAGAGGTTACCGGTCTCGTTTGATTTTGAAGAATTCCGCGCGGTGCGTGACGTTATACTGATGATTTCCGCTGATTTAACACCAGATTACTTATTTAACGGGATATTGGATCTGTATCAATTGGAGTAGAGGATCAAATTGGGTATAGTCAGCAGCTTGCTGAAAGACCAGTTGTATAAAAAGTGTTCAAGGGAGCTCGAATGAACAAAATAACGCAATGGCCTGCATTAATTGCACTCGCCACGTCATTAGTATTAACCGGTTGTAACCTGACTGCTGAAGATCGAGACCGGATCGACAGTGCTGAGGACAATCTACAAAAAGTCGCCTTAGACCCCAAAATTCTCCAACCCAGTAATGATGAAACCATATCCGGTGTTGTCGACGTTATCGTCGATGTAGACGATAGCGTCGAATACGACAAAGTCACATTACAAGTCGGCACAGTTGTTGTCGGTACGTTGACCGAAGCCCCATACACATTTTCATTGGACACCTACTTTCTGGCTGATCAGGAAAAAGTGACCTTGTTAGCCAAGGCATACATGGTTGATGGTAATGTACTGCGGTCAGATGTTGTCTCGGTTGTGATTGATGATACTGCCGCTGGTAGCCTTCAAATCACCTCGCCTGTACAAGGTGAGACCTTTCCTAAAAGTGCTGACGTTACGGTCGCGTGGAACGCGCTGGCCAGTGCAAGTTCCTATGAGTACCAAATCGATGATGGCAGTATTGTTGAGACACAGGAGACTTCAATTTCCGTTACCTTTGATGAAATAGCGAAACACACGGTCAGAATTCGAGCTAAAAATGCAGATGGTGAGCGAGGCGTTTGGACAGAAAGAACGCAGTTCGCAACGGGACTGTTTGCCTTTGCGTTAGATATTAAAAAATATGGCTACTCTTGGGAACGAGATGATCAACCCATCGATTTTCTGATTTCAGATGACGATTTTATCGTTTTGGCTAGTGGCTCCGACGACTACTCTGATGGTTCGGGTGACAGCTACAATGCGAATATTGCCAAAATCAATCAAAGTGGTGAGTTGGCCTGGCATAAGACTTATGCCTCCTATTTAAGCCCCAGTGCTTTGTCATTGTCGCCCAAGGGTTTTTTGGTTAATGCCAGAAAGCAAAATTGGGGAACCGGTGTCGTATTTGAGCTGGATGCAAATGGCAACGTGACTTGGGATTATCAGGTCACAGGTGTGCCAAGAATAGGATCTGAACCCTATAGCAATGAATCTATCAATGGCGTGGTTGCGTTGCCGGATGATCAGGTACTGGTTAGTCGGATGACTTTTGAGTATGAGCAGTACAAGAATGACCCGTCAGACAGTTATTGGCGTTCAAGGTTGACCAATAAAGAACTGGCGTTCGAGGTCATTGATCAAAACACAGACGAAATTCAGCGAACCGTTGTTGAACAACCTGTTGGCGGTGAATATACCACCGTAAATCAATTTATGCTGACAGACGATGACATCATCGCGGCCGGGAAATTTGTGTCGGAATCTGGCGGTAACGATGGTTCTTCAGATAGCTATCAATACATTAGTTCGACCGGCTCTGGCGCCGTATTGTTTCACTTAGACAAAGAGTCCGGTGCGTTGAATAACGCAAAAACACGAACTGGTGGTGGTTTGGCGAATGGTCAGATCAATGATCTGGGTCGCGACAGTAGTGGAAATATCTACGTGGCATACAGTGACTGGAGTCGAGCAGGTGCGACAGTGTTTAACCCAGCGTCCAGTTACAACTTTTTCGCGAATGCAACTGGGGTTGCTTATGGGGTCATGGGCAGTCATGAATCCACGCATGAGGTACTCATTGGTGGGGAGTCGACAACCAGTTACCTGCCTACACAAATGGTAAGGCTTAGCAGTGGTTACGAAACCGATCGATTTAATTTATACGACTATTCAAGTGACTTGAAGATAAAGTCGATTAAATACGATGAACGCTTTGGATTCGTTGTTTTGGCGACAGATAAAGGGAACGTAAACTTTAATAATGGGGCCTATACCGTGTTGTTTAATATATCGGAGTACAACGACTACATTAGCCCTACTGGTTTGATTAATCCTTAAATAGGTATCAATCCATTGGTGTAAGTTAACACTTAAGAATTTGTAAAACGGGGCATCTGCCCCGTTTTTTATTAGACTATTATCAAATCAGACATGAATCCCGTTATGTCTTAGCAGAGCATCGACACTCGGTTCACGTCCACGGAACTCTTTGAACAGTTCAGCCGCGGGCTTACTGCCGCCATTGGCCAGTATGATGTTTCGGAAGTCTGCGCCGGTTGTTTCGTTGAAAATACCTTCCTCTTCAAAGCGGCTGAAAGCATCTGCGCTGAGCACTTCGGCCCATTTATAGCTGTAATAACCCGCCGCATAGCCACCACCGAAAATATGGCCGAATCCATTTTGGAATTTGTTCTCGGCAATGGCGGGCACCACCGCGACTTGTTCGCGCACTGAGTTCAGAATCTGCTGAATGCTGTTGGTGTCGAAACCATCGGACTTCATGTGCAAATGCATGTCGAACAATGAAAATTCCAGTTGACGAACTTTGGCCATCGCGCTCTGGAAATTTTTTGCCGCCAGCAATTTGTCGAGCAGGTCCTTTGGCAGGGGTTTGCCTGTTTCAACATGGCCGGAAATAAACGCCAGCGCTTCTTCCTGCCAACACCAGTTTTCCAAAAACTGGCTGGGCAGCTCGACGGCATCCCAGGCGACGCCATTGATGCCACTGACTGGTTTTACATCTATTTTGGTGAGCATGTGATGCAAACCATGACCGAATTCGTGGTACAGGGTGGTCAGCTCATCATGTGTCAGCAAGGATGGTTTGCCGTCGATCGGTGGTGTGAAGTTACAAGCCAGATAGGCGACGGGAATCTGCGTTTGCTCGTCGTCGAGTTTCATCCGAGTGCGGCATTCATCCATCCACGCGCCGCCACGTTTGCCTTCGCGAGCGTACAGGTCTAGGTAGAACCGTGCGATGAGTTTGCCTTTCTCAAACACGTTGTGCAGCTGAACATCGGGGTGATAGGTTTCGTAGCCTTCGGCGGGTTCGAAGGTCACATTAAACAGGCGAGTTGCGGTTTCAAATAAACCGACAACGGCTTTTGGTGCGGGGAAATAGGCACGTAGTTCTTCCTGCGAAATGCTATAGCGTTTTTGCTTTAATTTTTCGGAAGCATAGCTGACATCCCAGGGTTGCAGATCGGGCAACCCCAGTTCCGTCGCGGCAAACTCGGCCAGTTCAGAAAATTCCTGTTTTGCTTGTGGGTAGGCTTTGTCGGCCAGTTCATCCAGAAACTCGATGACGTCTTCGGGCGATTCCGCCATTTTGGTCGCCAGTGATACTTCCGCGTGGTTCCGATAGCCCAATAATTCAGCCACCTGTTGGCGTTTTTCGAGGATCTGCGTCATCACTGGACCGTTATCGAATTTACCGGCGTCAGGTCCTTGGTCGGAGGCTTTGGAAACATTGGCGCGGTAGACTTCTTCGCGAATCGCCCGGTTATCGGCATAGGTTAACACCGGTATCACGGAGGGCATTTCCAGCGTAATCAACCAGCCGCTTTTGTCTTTTTGTTTCGCGTATTGAGCTAATGTCGCCTTGGCGGAATCCGGTAAGCCGGCTAAGTCTGCTTCGTCAGTAATGTGCTTGCTCCAACTTTGGGTTGCATCCAGTACCTGCTCCGAAAACTTTTGTTGTAATTGCGCCAGTTCGTTTGCCAAGGTGGCGTATTCTTTTTTTTGCGCTTCCGGTAGGTCGATACCGCTCAAGCGGAAATCGAGCAATGCTTTGCGAACCGCTTCCTGTTGAGGTTGCGATAGTTCGCTGAAGTCGTCGCGATCGTGAATTGCCTGATACGCTTTGAATAACCCTTCATGCTGGCCCACCCAAGTGGAAAACTCCGTTACCATACCCAACGCCTTGCCGTAGGCTTCGCGTAATTCTGGCGAGTCTTTTACGCCGTTCAGATGGCCGAAAACCGCCCAAGCGTTATCGAGTAACCGTTCTTTCTGTTCGATTGGGGCAATTACCGATTCCCAGGTAGCGGCAGCAGGGTTCGCCAGTACCTGATCAATAGTCGCTTTGATGTCTGCGATTAACTGTGTAATGGCCGGTTCTATTTCGCTTGGTGAAAATTGGTCAAATGCGGGTAATTCGTGATTCTGTAACAGGGAATTTTGTTCACTCATAATCGGGTTCCTTTCTCGTTACTCAAAACTATAAGGGCAAAGCTCGCGTCTGCAAGGGAGCGGGGGCAAATTGACCAAACCGCGAAACGAGTTAGTGCTGTCATCTGTTCGACATACCGGTGTGCTATACAGCCTGCTTTTGCTGTGAATACGATGATGGTTATGGCTTGGCACCGGCGGCGACTGATTTGGGGCGTCTTGTTGCTCTTTGTGGGATGGCTGATCGGCGTGGCAGTATTGTCGCAAGGACAGTCACGACAGGTGACACTGATTTGGCGAGAGCCATCGTACCGCGTCAGTGCGGATTATCTGGGTGTTGCGATTGATGCTGCGATGCTCACCGAAGGGGAATGGTGGGCGAACTCGGATTCACCGCCACGGCCATTGGATTTCAGCGACTCCGACCTGCTCGCTTGGACGGCTGTGTTGCAACCCGCCTGGTTGCGTCTTGGCGGCACCGAAGCCGATAAACTGTGGCTGGCTGAGACAGGTGACGAACCGATTGGACCCCATTTGAATCGTGAACAGATCACGGAATTTCTGAGTTTTGCGCAGGCCGTTGGTGCTAAACCGTTTATAACTGCGAATGCCGGACCTTTAACGCGTGTTGATAATCAATGGCAGCCCGCCCAGTTGCAACGGCTCCTGAGTTGGTTGCCCCAGGACTACCCAGGCGCGCTGGAGTGGGGCAACGAACCCGGCGCTTATTGGTTGATATTTGGGCGTGCTCATCAGATACCGTTCGCGCAGTTGGCCGATGAATATCGGCACGCCCGACAATGGATTCAACCGCGAAGTATTCCGCTCGCAGGACCGGCGAATGCCTTCTGGCCAGAAATTGGTGAGCCGCTCAAGCAGGTGTTTGGTTCGTCAAAAGACTTTTTGGCCGCCGGTGCGAAGCCGGATATTTTTACCTGGCACTATTACCCGACTCAGTCGAGCCGGTGTGGCGTGAAAACCGAAGGCGCCGATTGGGAAGGCCTGCTCGATACCGAAACCGTGGCGGAATTTGAAAAGCGGTCGCGCATTATTCAACGTTGGTTAACGCAATATTCACCGGACTCAAGGCAATGGCTGGGTGAGACCGGCCCGGCGCAGTGTGGTGGCAAAGCCAAATTAACCGACCGTTTTGGTGCGTCGTTGTGGTGGTTAACACAACTGGGCATTGCCGCTAAAACGGGCAACGAAACCATTATTCGTCAGAGTTTGGTTGGGGGCGACTATGCGCTGTTGCGATATCACCAACAATACTCGCCGAACCCGGATTTCTGGGCCAGCGTGCTCTGGCAGCAAAACATGGGTCCTGTTGGCGTGCCCGTGCAGGGTGCCCGCGATACACTGCATGCCTTCGCCCATTGTCACGCACGGTTGCCTGGCACTCTGACGCTGGTGGTGATCAACGCCGGCAAGCAATCGGTGAAAATCAACCTACCCAATGTCGCGTCCTTGACCTTCATGGACGTTACTTCACTGCAATTGGACAGCCGCTTTACCTTTGTTGAGCGCCAGCTGGCTGAAACCCTTAATTGGCACACACCAGACAACTTGCCCTGGCAGGCAAAAGCGCAGTGGCGTGCATTGCCGGGTTACAGTTACCGTTGGGTCTTGATCCCAAATGTTCCCCAATGTGGTGATTAAGCGGGTAGGTCTATATAATCGTGCGCTTCTTTTACCTTAACGAGGAGCCACCATGCGTCCAAGCGGCCGTCAAAATGATCAACTGCGCGAGATCTCCATTGTTCGTCAATTCACCAAACATGCGGAAGGTTCGGTGCTGGTGAGCTTCGGCGATACCAAAGTGATCTGTACCGCCAGTGTGGAAAGTGGTGTCCCCCGCTTCATGAAAGGTCAGGGCAAAGGCTGGGTTACTGGCGAGTACGGCATGTTGCCGCGCGCGACAGGTACCCGTAACGGTCGTGAAGCTGCCCGAGGTAAACAATCTGGTCGTACCGTTGAAATTGGCCGGTTGATTGGCCGCTCGCTGCGCGCTTGTATCGACATGGAACTGCTCGGTGAGAACACCATTACCATTGACTGTGACGTGATCCAGGCCGACGGGGGTACTCGAACCGCTTCCATCACTGGCGCGTATGTTGCCCTTGCCGACGCCGTTAACCAAATGCTGGCCGATGGCGTTCTGAAAAAGAACCCGATCAAACACAACCTGGCTGCCGTGTCCGTGGGCATCTGGAATGACACCGCCGTGTTGGATTTAGACTACGCCGAAGACAGCACCGCCGAAACCGACTTGAATGTGGTGATGGCAGGTAACGGTGGCTTTGTTGAAATTCAAGGCACCGCAGAAGGCGAACCGTTCCAGCCGGACCAATTACAGGCCATGTTGGCGTTAGCCGAGAAAGGCGCAAAAGAATTGTTCGAGATTCAAAACAACGCATTAGCGGTGTGATAAGGAACCCACATGACCTATTCCATGACTGCCTTCGCGCGTAAAGAACAAAGTTACGACTTCGGCACGCTGCAGATTGAAATTAAATCGGTGAATCAACGGTATCTGGAACCTACTTTTCGGTTGCATGAGACTGTTCGTCCGGCGGAAATGAAACTGCGCGAATTGCTCAAACAAAAAGTGAAACGCGGCAAGCTCGAAGTTAACGTGCGGTTCCATTTAGCGCATGGCGAGCAAAGCCTGGGCATCGACCAAGCCCGTTTAAATGCCGTAACCAAAGCGTTGGAAAAAATTCAGGCCACCGTGGATAACACCTCTTCCATCAACCCGGTTGAATTGCTGCAATACCCCGGTGTATTGATCGATGCCGAGCTGGATGTGGAGGCGGTCAACAAGGAACTAATCAACCTTTATAACGACGCGTTGGATGACTTCCTGGCAGGGCGTGAACGCGAAGGCGCTGTTCTGGCTGCGGCCATTAAAGAACGTTTGGATGACATCACTACCATTGTCGCCGAGATCCGCAAAGAGGTCCCCGAATGGGTACAGACGTTCCGCGACAACCTGCGTGAAAAAGCCAAGAATCTGGGTGTCGACCTGGACGCCGATCGTTTAGAGCAGGAAGTGGTGTTGTTGGCTCAAAAAGCCGACGTTGCTGAAGAGTTGGACCGCCTCGACGGTCACGTAAAAGAATGCTACAGCATTTTAAAACAGAAAGGCGCGGTTGGCCGTAAGCTGGATTTCTTAATGCAGGAATTCAATCGAGAAGCCAATACCTTGGGTAGCAAGGCCACTAAAGAAAGCATTACCCGGAATGCAGTTCAGTTAAAAGTGTTGATTGAACAAATGCGCGAGCAGGTGCAGAACATCGAATAATCGCACTTTTTCAGGTTAATGAAGCTACGGCAGTTTTTTGAGATTGTCGTAGCTTTTTACTCTACGTTTTACCTTTCACTCTTCTCCATGTTTCACCACTGCCAGCAGGGGCGGGATCTTAATTACTCACGGTAAAATTCACGGTTCGGTGTTGAATGCTTTCTATTTTGCTGCCTCGGTCAAGGTTTGGGTCAACATCGCCAAATTGTCGACGTTCCAGAGTAACGAAGCCCTCACAAACACCCGAAGGCGTTGTCTCAAACAGGGTTAACATGTCTGAAACTTTTACGGTATGGTCGCCGTCATCCTCTACCGATACCGTAAACCCGAATTCCGTTTCGCTTCCGCACGCAAGCTCCCATGTAACATCCATGGTGTAACCATCGCCTAAGGCAGGCGACCAGGAAACGTCCAGGTTCTGATTCGCGACCAGATCGGCATTTACGACACTGGCCGTGTAAGGTGCTGGCAACATAACCGTAGAGGAGGGCGCGCTAACCCGTTCTTCTCGCATGAGGGCAACGACGAACTGCGCGTTAATTCTGGAGGAATTAATAGGCGTTTCGTAGTGGATTACACCTAAGAGTCGCTTTTTGCGAAGCGTCCGCTCTATACCATTGATATAAACCGTCAACGTATCCGACGGCGCCAAGTCAATATCGGGCGCATCAAGCCCTGTGCCATCACTGAGCCAAGCTTTTACCGTGGACCAGCCATCGCCCTGTGTGCTTACTTCATACCTTGCATGAATGTCAGCAGTGGCGATATTGCTGGAATCTACAACGGAGCAACCACTGAGTGCTGCCAAAAATAAAAACGCTAAAAGTGCTGTCAGGTGTATTGAAACAGTTCTCATCTATATTCCTTCATAGTGATAGGGTGACTTTTAAAAACTGATAAAGGTTGCAGCAAGCGAGAAATTCAACACCCAATTGCCAGTGTTTGGGGATGTTCACTCAAGCCCCAAACGTTTGGCCATTTTAACGTAGGGAATATCGCCCTTGAAGAACCGATTGCCTTCCGGCTCGAAACCAAATTTACGATAGAAGCCAAGGGCAGATTCTCTGGCATCAAACCAAAACAAGGACACCGTTTGTTGCGAGAGCTCTTCGAGAATATGGTTCAGCATCGCACTGCCAATACCTTGATTCTGGTGGCTTTCGAGTGTTGCAAATTTCCGCAAACGTGCTTGATTTTCGTTCACAAAAACAGACGCCACACAAACCAGTATTTCATCAACAAAACAACCGTAGTGCGCAGCCTGTTCGTCACCCTCTACCTGGCAAAAAGTGCGCGGCTTGTCAGGCCATAACATTTCATGGCGGATGTCGATGGTTTGTTCCCAAGGTATACGAGCTATTTTCATGTCAGTATTTCAGTGTATTTCCAGATTGAGTTCTTAAGAACGACAAGAGCCTCGTTGAAGTAGACATGCCGCAAAGGTCTTTTATTCACAAAGCATCCGATAGATTCTGAATTCTTCCGGAACCAGCATGAAGCCATCTTTTCCGGTATCCGACCCAATGTAGGTTAAGCCACATTTTTCCATAACGTGTCCGGAAGCGGGGTTACGGGATAGATGCTTTCCATAGATAGCTTTTAAGCTGAAACGCTCGATACAAAATTTAATCATCTCTCTACAGGCTTCTGTGCAATACCCACGGCCCCAATGTTCCACACCCAGCCAATAACCAAGTTCTGGATGCTCAGAACTCAAGTGTATCAGACTGATGCAGCCGATTAGCTCCCCATTTTCTTTTAAGCAAATTGCGTAGGTTACTCTGGACTGATTCGCGAAATTTTCACCATGGGTTGAAATCCACTTTTCCGCCAAACCATCTGGATAGGGATGCGGAATGTTTGCCGTGGTAGAGGATACATCTGCGTTGCCCGCTAACCGCTGAACTTGATGAGCATCAGCGGACTCGAACGCCCGAAGTAATAGACGTTCAGTGGTGAGTGTTAGCTGCTGCATCTGTTACCCTTAAACGTTTTTTTAGTGTTGAGCTGTTGTGGCAGTGCACCTGTGCGCAAAGTTCAGAATGCCTCTGCCAGATTGGCAGCAATGAGTTCGTTAACACTGACTGCTCTTTCTTTTGCCGCTTCGAGGTTGCCTTGCTCTTTCAAAATTTTAGTCAATTGAGCTAAGTTTTTGGTTGCGGAAGGGTCTTTGTGTGCCGCGGCATATTGCATCCAAGCATACGACTCGACAAAATCGTTCGGAACGCCCATACCTTGCGCAAACATCAGAGCGAACTCATTGACACTTGGGACGTGCCCATAGACTGCTCCAATACGATATAAAGCGACAGCTTTCTCAGCCGACGGTTTTATGTCGAGCCATCCCTTTCGGTATATTTGGCCCAAGCGAAAAGAAGACTGATAGTCGCCCATTTTCGCTGCTTCACTGTAGTGAAAAAGAGCCTTTTTTGAATCGGCTTGCACACCATCGCCGTTTTGGTACATCAGCCCAAGGTTGGCATGCGATGCAGGGTATCCCTGGCTTGCGGCCCGTTCGAACAATTCCACTGCCTTGGCTATGTCTTTCTTTACGCCATGACCTTGGTAGTAAAGGCTCGCCAGTAAGTGGTCGCCAACAGGGTCACCCGAGTCAGAAGCTTCCTGAAACTCGTCAAGCGCAGTTGCGTAATTCCCCTCATTATATGCAGCGATACCCAGCTCGATATCGGCCCATACTGAGCTCGTTAAACTCAGCAATGCGCACACTAAACATTTCTGAATCATTCTATTCATTCCTTCTTTAGCTTGTATTTCCATGTAAGAAAACTAGATGTAGTAAGGTTTTTGGGGATCGTGATAAACCTACAATGACTAACTTTGCGATCATACTTTATCACTTTCTAGACCTTTCTGGAGCAAGGTCTGGGAACAATAAATAGATAATTGGCCGTTACAGAAGCCTCGGAATAGGGTCTTCGGTGGCAATGCTACCACTTAGGGAAACTTTCCTTGTCTACCCTCATTAGCACTTGAGTTTTGTCGCTGTAGAATTCATTGCTGTAAGTTTTTCTACACAAGCTTTTGGCATTAATAAGCTTTTGATATATTCTTTCGTGTTTTTCATAGAAAGTAAAAAGGCAAGTTTCAATATCAGCTTTAAGTGCTTCTTCTATTGTTCCTTTTAGGAGGGCTCGCAATACTTTGAGTTGATTTCTAAATTCGGGTTCAACAGCGATGCGCCATGACGATGCAAGTCGCCTGCCTTCTTGTCGAATTAACTTAGTTTCCTCCGGAAAGAACTTGTCTGTGTGCACTCCAGCGGAACTGTCAAATGTGATGGAGTTAGTTCCCACAATTTTATTATCAACTTCAGCAACTATTACCTTTGTCTCGGTAATGCCATCTAGTTCTGGAAAATGTACTAACTGTCGCGTTTTCTGAATTTTACTGAGCCCCGCTTGTACAAAAGAATCATGGGTCAAGCGGTAAACAGATTCCATATCGGTTTCATTTGCTAATCTATAAAGTACTTCAATCATCTAAAACTCGTACTACGTATCTATGGAGTGAGCGGAATTTAAGGAAGTGGGTAGCTATCGTCAACCGTAACAGATCAAGGAAAATACAGATATTTTTAGTCCTATCCAAAATTATTGTGTTCAAGTTTCTTAAAACATTGTTTGAAGTGTTAGCACTGGCTACTCATTTTATTTTTCCTTATTTGAATCTAACTTGTCTATTTTTATAAATAGGAAAAGCAAAGGAGTTGGAAGTATTGGCTGCGATAGGTCGGTAGGAGCCGTTGTAGTATCTGGAGTTGGCGTATCTTGATTTGAAGTATCATTTAAGATGCTAAATACTGTTGGGTGAATATCCTATTTTAACTAAGTCGTCGCGGATATCGTTTAACGTAATAGCGTTTGGAATTGAACTTTGCCTTTTTACGAGGTAGCAGGAATTGCGGGGGTTTACAAATTAAGACAATGCTTAGGCTGCCAGAAGTTTCGGTACTTAGAATATAAAAAATTGGGTCTGGAATGGAGGGGTTCCATAGACATTCCGCTTCTCATCAATATAACCTCCTGCTGCCACTTATGGTACTAGAATTCCACCACTAATCTAAGGAGTACCGACACGCGTGATGGTCGTGTTACCTAATGCCACCTGTTAATTGCTAACCTTACATTGCAAAACTGATTGGAATGGTAAAAGCAATCAGAAAAATGCCAAATTTTAATGTCTTCTTGGCCATTGAATGTTTCTACTTGGCCGATTCGACTAGGTTGATAGTGTGATCCAGAAGATCGGAATGACCAACGGCGCCGTGACCAGGAACGACGATTTCAATAACGTAATTCCTCTGCTTGATTCGAGCGATGGACTGAGCCCAATCTTTAATAGAAGCATCTCCGACGAACCCCAGGTTTTTCGTTTCGTGGCTTTTAATAATGCAACCCCCAAAGAGTATTTTGCTTTGCGGTAACCAGGCAACAATATTGTCTTCTGTATGCCCTGCACCAGGGTAAAACAGTTCTATCAGCCCATTGCCTAAAGAGTAGTGGTCACCTTTGAACGTATGCGTAGGTACGGGTTTTTGTTGCAGTACAAGAAGCGAATGCGTTAATTCGGATGTATAGGTCGGGATGGATTTTGAATTCAGTAGTTCAATTCCTACGGTACGGTCGTCATGAGAGTGCGTTGAAACACTGGCGGCAGCTGTGTAGCCTTGATCGGAAATCCAGGTTAGTAGTGACACCGTAGCTTCTTCTGACCATGGAGTATCAATAATGTAAGCTTGGTTATCATCGATAACGACTAATCCATTTGAATCGACAAGCCCATAACCCTCAAACTGCTTATACGAGGTATGTAAATAGACACTTTCGGCTAGCTGGGTAATCTCTAACTGTTTGTCGGCCAATGCCAGTGCCGGTAAGGTCAACACAGTAAATAGGGCAATTAATATTCTGTTCATCATTAACTCTGACTTAAATCCCAGGCTCATGTGACCCCGTATTGAGTGCTTGAAACGGATTCATTAAAAAGTGGTGGTGCGCTCAAGGGCAGACTTGCATTAACTCACACCTTTGGCGTGACCTGGAAATTCCAACTTATTTCTAAGATGCATACATTGATACACGGCAGCAAAGTACCAGCTTGTGTTTGGTATTTACTTTTTAGTCAGATGGATGCTAACCTTTGCATCCGACAGTTGCTCGCGATACGCGTTGTCAGGGGAGGGATTAATCAGATCTTATATCGAATCGGGTAGTACTGGATTGCCAAAGACAGACTTTTCAGTATTCCGGAAAACTCGGTTTTACCGATGTTGAATACGATACTCCAGTTTTCGCTAGCTCGCCCGAACTGTTCTAGATTGAACGCAGGCTTTAGCTCATGCTTTAATTTTATTGCGATTCTTACCGTTGATTCCTCATGGGCTAAAAACTCAAATTCCAAGCAAGGTTCAATAAAGGTTAAGCGGGAATACCGGGGTAATCGATTACTCGAAAGACACTCAAACCAATCATGTAAATCAACCAAATCCGTTGTTTGTAAGGCGGGGTCTGCAGATTCGAATACTTTCTCAGCTTGTGCTACGGTCACCTTAATCATGAGCCAGTTATCGCCAGCCTGTTCCGGGAATTCGTACCCGGTGATTGAGAGCCCCAGCTGAACTTTATTGTCTATATTGGTCAAATTTAACATGGCATCGTTCTATCTTTCCCGTCGAATGACAGAAATGGCTATAGAGTAAAACGTTCAACGGTAAACTCATCACCTTCGTGTTTCGAATTAATTGCCGCTATCTGGAAGTCATCTTCATATACTACTTCGCCAGGTACCTTTGATACTGATGTCTTATAGAGGGTTAAACCGTACTTGTTAGCCATATCAAAATAGAAACTCATTTTTCTGGCGACTTCATTTCCTTCTTAGGTATTTTTATACCAGGTTATCGCTTTATTTGGGTTGCCGGTATCGTAGAATGGCGGTACTGGAAGGATTCGTTCAAAATACGCTTTGTTTTTATAGTAGGTTTCTTTTTCTGCTTCCGTGAAAAGACCCTGTTCTAGTAGTTTCCAGATTGCCACAAAAACTCCGCGTGGCTTGCCTGTCGCCCAGGCAACCTCATTTTCGTGTATACGATAGTATTTCATCCGTTCCCGGTTACCGTGTTGTTCATAAGAAGAATTAAATATGCCAAAATTTTGTCTACCTTAGTGACTTTGTTGCTTGCCTGTTGGTTTATAGTTAGGTACCAAAACGAAGGCTTTTTTGCTGGCAGTTTTGTGTGGCTCTCGATGTATTTTTGGTTTCTCCTGCGGCAGCGTTAAACAGGCATCTCCATTCAAACTTCAGCGCTTGTTATGACTCATCAAATATAACCCGCGCATCCGGCTTATAGTAAATCAAGAAGTTATTGCGGAGTCCTTTTAAGTAAACTCTAATTACTTGCTCGCTGTTCCATGCTTGAAAACAAATGCGTTCAATATCTTCTTGCGACAATGAAAGTATGGTTTTCTCAGCCTCTACTATTTTCACATTTACAGAAGAATGCTCAAGGGAAAGAATCAAGCTCTTTCCATTCTCATATAGATAAATATATGAAATAATTCCTTCGTCGTGATCATGATACTTAGACAGCCCAAATTCCTTCTCGAAGAAATCAAGCTCATTAGGCGCATCATAAGTTAAAATAACCATCCATCCCTCATCAGTTATAACAGTGTGATATACGAACCCAACTGCAAATGACGTGTCCGCACATCACTATTTATGCATTTGCATTCTTACTGGTATTTACGCCGGCATTCGCCATTTCTTCTCTAAGAAGAATTACAGCATATACGATTGATGCGACGGAAGACCCTATATACAAAAAGAGATTTGAGAACAAGACAGATACTATTTGAATATAACCGCGATGCGAGGAAGCAACTTGAGCTAAGCCTGCAAATGCCAAAAAATAAAACATATACCACAACCGACCCAGCACTCCATCTGTCTCTTTAAAATCTCGCGATGATACCTCAAGAAGAATACCGCCAATACAAAGTACCGCAAACGACAAAATATTACCGTTTCTAAAAAAGAATAACGAAGCCGCAGTTACCCACAGGAAAGAACCAACTATCGCCTGAAATCCTTTTCTAAATTTCAACATTCATGAAATTCCATATGATGCATAACGTTTGTGGATGTGGTGAGGTACGAGTCCACAACCCACACTTGCTAAATTAGTAGGTGCTAATTGCTTCATAATTGCCCGGGTAGTCCTCATCAAGCATCTTTTTGATTTCTTCATCAATCTGCTGGAATCTTTCTTCATTAAAACAATTAAAGCTTTGGGAATCTATTACTAGCCGTTCTTCTTTTTGCCTAGCGCCAATAACCTCATAGCATCGCTTATCTCCTGAGAAATAGCAGAAAGTCTCTTCCTTTTTTGGGTTTTGCCTTTCAAACCCATACTCATTCGCTATGGTGGCTAGTTTCGTACAAACCGTTTCTGACTCGCCCTCGAGCGAATACTGACTTGCAACTCCCAGTCCATACGAAGAGCTTAAATATTGAGATGCACAACCTGAAAGATAAAATGCAAATGTGATGATTAGGATTCGAGTCATATTCTTAATTTAACGCAAATCTTAGCGGCGAGCGTGAGCGAGTCCACAGCCCACCGCGTAGCGGTGATTTTAGGGCTGTATTGCTACAGCGTTTTGTTAAGTATTAGTTTACGTAACCATTAAACTTATACTTATTTGTACCAAAATATTTGGGTTCTATAACCTTCAAACTAACTATTTCACCTTGCTTATAGTTAGTGGAACGACGAATGCGCACCCGAACGACTTGATCGGTTTCTAAGCGAACTAACATTACCAGCTTATCACCTTCATCTGAAGGAACTCCGGTCAATGTCTCTACAGTACCAGTAGTTAAGTAAGTATCCCCGAGATTCATATGAACAAATGGAAATAAAGTTAGCAGAGAAATAAAAACAACCATCAATGCTATATCGCTCCAATGTTTCCTTACTAATTGAAGGCGAAGTTTTATGTCGTTTTTATTCAAAAGCATCCATCACTTTAAATACTTAACAGCTTATTCTACCGCTGCAGCGGTTTTTTATAGTTTCGGCATATGCAAAAAAATGTTCGCAACCAAAACACTTTCATGGCCAGTCATACTGCGCACTTCAGTATGCTTTGTCAATTTGATTATGTTGAAAAAAACCGCTGCGCTTTTACTAATAAAAATAGTACCACCTCGGTAGCCCTTTAATGATGAGGGGTTTTGCAAGATGCTGTTCCCCGCCATATTGATATCCCCTTGATTTTACCGCCCCAGCGGTACTATTACGGTTTTTCCGATGTTTTGCCGATACATGGCAATACTTTTGAGAATTGGTAATTAGGGCTACTCATTGGGTTCGCTGTAACTGATGAATTGAACACAGCTTTCGGATGAGAGACGTTCTCGTTGAGCGTCGCAATACATAGCGCTTAGCCGTTTGCTGATTCTGCTGAGTTCTAATTTTTGGGGCTGGCTACGTGTTTAGTTACCCTTCGAATACTTCGCGCTCATGGCAAGAGGAAGATATGGGATTGTCGGGCTAAAGCCCGACTTATTTTATTTCGGCTCTCCGCGTTGCTAAGAAGATTATACCAAGCCGAGTCTTGCGAGTGAGGTGGTGTTCATTCGGTTATAGCCACTGCCCTTTTCAGTATAGGCCTTGGTGATGAGGAAGAAATCGTCCAGCCAAATCGAGTATTCCAGCAATCGGTCTTTCATTCTTGTAGCTTCCAGCAAGTGTTTGTCTTTGATCGATAAGTTTCCTTTGGGGTTGTGGTGGATGAGGATAAGCCGTGTGGCGCTGGCTTGAATAATGTGGCTGATGAGTAAGTTAGTGGTGAGTTCTTTCAATGAAAATTTACCGGTGAGAATGGGTCGGCTTTCTAATAATACACTGCGAGTACTGAGCATGAGTGCGTGAATGGCTTCGTGTTTTAAGTGGATGAAGGTGTTGGCAATGTACAGCTCGGCACGGGCGATGCTGTCCAATAGTACGGGGTTAGTTTTTTCCAGTTCACGTTGATGGGCGTGGGTGAACAGCAGTTCGTCGTCTATGTTAGTGATATTTTTGTACATGATGGTCTCGCTTTTTAAATTCGTTTTCTGTTTTTAAGCATCAGAAACCTTGCCTGCATGCGCAGGCAAGATGTGCGGCTAAGCAATGTGTTCTGTGTTTTTTTTACTGCGTGAGTTCAGCGCCTGTTTTTACTTCGGTACTGCTTTAACAGTTGCTGATAACTCACGTAGGTCACCGAACACGGCTTAAGCCGCATCGAATTTGGAAAAGCTCCGGTGTACAACGCCAGGGCAATACGAAAACGCCACCAGTGCAGGGCGCGTAAATACGCGGGGCCGGTTTCTATCTGTGGGTTTCGGTGCCGGTTGGCGAGTGTGGAGTTTGCTGTTGTGTTAACAGCGGTTTCACAAGGTTTTTTCACTTCAACGGGGTGTTGAAGGTCGCTGTTTTGTGCGCTTAGTTTTTCTTGTGAGTGGAAATTTTCTTGGAACGAGCGGTGCTCTAGCTTAGAATCCTGCTTAGCCATAATTGATACCCTTAATATCGGTTGTGGTTAGCTGCCCTTGAGTGCTCCAACACTCTTGGGTAGCGCTTAGTTTTACGCTACTTTCTTTCCGTTATTTGCCTCCTGAATTTTTCTGAAGTGCCAACCTGTATAAAACACTGGGTGAGGATTGAACACAATTTATTTTTTGTGTGAGGTGAGGTTATTGTGATGGATGTCTAAAAAATTTGGTTTGTTCAATGAGGAGGTGGCTTTTTTTTACATCAGAGTAATGGTCTCTTTCTTCGTTTTGTCGAGTTTGAATTTAAATTCGCGGCATTTGGATAGTTCAAGACGTGTTTTAATTGGGAGGTTTTTTTCGTCAAGGGCCAAACCGGTCCGACGATTCGGGCTTGGCCCTTAACAATCCCAGCCGCCACAAACGACTGGTCACACTTCTCAATTCCGTCTTCGACAGGTCGTTCGCGACTGCCACCGAAACGTCGGACCGCCATTTCCGGCTCACTTGTTCAAGCATCCCTGCTTGAACAACCTGTGAGACGATAATTGCTCCGCGCGGTTGTTTGAAAGGCGGTGAAACAACGGCATGAGTCACTCTCTGGACAGCCAGTTAAACCGTCAGTTCCTGTCGCTATATTTTGACCCACCTAAATGTATCCCATTGCCGACATCGGCGTAAATAACCGCTCCGTCGCATCTGCTTTAGCTGACTTAATTGGCACGTCGCAACGGGTTCAAGGGCATGGATGCCCTTGGAAGCGCTGCGCGTGCAGGGACGCACGCTCAAGCGACCGTTCGAAGAAAGTGGCAATTAAGGAAGAACACCAAAGCAGGCGACAAAAAGGGGGTTTAAGGGGATCGCCCCTTTGAAAGAAAAAGGTCTCAGCGTATTTCAATTATCAATAGACAAGCCCGAATCGTCGGATCGGTACGGTCTTCGACGAAAAAAATCTTCCAATTAAACCATTTCGCTCATTAATGCAAATGCCGCGGATACTTAAAAAGGCGCTTAGGAAATCACCATTAAGGCCTGCCCCACTGAAAAGAAAAAACTAAAATGTTTACCTGCACAAACACCAAAAAAACAACGTGCATAAAAAATATCGCGACCGAAAGCGTGTCTCGGCTATTCACTCTTGCAAGTTAAATGCAGTATCAATTAATGATAAACGCTAGCGCTGGCAAAAAGGGAGCCGCATGGGGATCGCCTCTCAATAAAAAACTTTGAGAAATTTTACCGCCATGAACCACGCCAGAATCTATTTATATTCCGATGCCTCTGGCCATGAGTACCGCCAGCAGGGGAATGAACATCAGTAACGCGAGTTCCAGTCGTTTTATGCCAATAAGAATACTCGGGATGTCGATAAACTCGCGGGTACTTTTTCGCTGCCGTATGAAGAATAGGGTGGGCACAGCAGACAGCAAGCCGACCACGACGAACAGTCCGAACTTAAGTAAAAAAAGGTTGTTCTGCGTGTAAAACACGCTGGGTTTGCCTACCCAGAGCCACATGGTCAGGCCGGTAAATAATACAACGGCGGCGCTTGCGCCATACACCCCATCGATGGCGACTAATTTCCGGAACAGGTGTTTCTCTACGCGCGAACCCAACCATAAATTCTGGGTGATCAACGTAGCGGCGAGCAGGAATATTCCCAAGAAATGCACGTATCGGATGCTCAGTTCGAGTGTCATGCTGCGCTCTCCGTTGCCAGCCATTGCGCTAAGGTGGTGTTGGTACGAATGGCGTCGGCGACTGCTTTTTCACCGTGCCGATCATAGTGTTCCAGTAAGTCGGCGACATCCATTAACGGTTCATCGCGCAGGAGCCAGCCCAGCGATTTTGCGACCCATACAGGTAGTTTCTGCACGCGCAGTTGTTTGTGCTGCGCGTATTGCTGTATCGCGTCGGCCATGGTGATGGGTTCCGGGCCATAGAGCGTTAAGGTTTTATTGCGCAGGGTGGCGTCTTGAATCACCTTGCTGACCAGTTCGGCATAGTCTTGCGCGGTCAACCAATGAATCGGTTTCGTGGAAGGGCCGATGTGCATGAGTTTTTGCTTTTGTTGAAACAGCGGTAAGGTTTCCATAAACCAACTGGGGCGGAAGATCAGGTAAGGTACACCGCTGGCTTTCAGTTGATTTTCAGCGTCCAGTTTGTAGCGGTTGTCGGCACGGTCACTGTATTCGGAGTCGGCGGTCGCTACCGAAATCATGCTCACGAATGCCATGTTCATCGGTTTGATCGCCTCCAAAATATGTTGCGTCCCCACCACATGGTGTTGGTAATAGCTGCGTTCGCTTTGGCCACTGAGGTTGATGTGTACACCTTCTGCGCCCGCGAGTGCGGTGGTTAAGGAAGCGCTGTCGAATATGTCCGCCTCGCGGTAGTCAAAGCCTGGGCCTAGTACGGCGTATGCGCGGGCGGAGTTGCGGGTAACGATGCGTACCGAATGGCCGTTCCGTCGCAGTTGTTTGGCAACCGGGGCACCGAGCATGCCCGTGCCGCCGATTATGGCGATGTTCTTCATAGTTCACTCCTCACAGAATATGGCCATTACCCTAACGGAATAACAAATCGCTTATTAGTGGGTTAATATGACTTTCATTAAGTCATAAATGGGCTAATTCGATGGATTTGGAAGCGGTTTGTTGGTTTGTGGATGTCGTGGAGCAAGGCTCGTTTGCCGCAGCTGCGCGCCGGTTGAAGCAACCGAGCAGTAACGTCAGTCGACGGGTCAGTGCGTTGGAAACCGAATTTGGCGTGCCGTTGTTATTACGGACGACGCGCTCACTCGCGCTTACACCCGAAGGCCAGGCTTTTTTGCCGCTGGCGACTCAGTTGCGGCAGGAAAGAATTCAATTGGAAAGCTGGGCCGATACATTGCGCAGCGAACCCAGTGGGCGTTTGCGCATTACCGCGCCGAGCAGCTTTGCACGCGGTCCGTTAACGAATTGGTTGATTCGCTATCGGGCGGCGTACCCTAAGGTCGACATCGAATTGATCCACAGTAACGACTACCTGGACTTCCAGACGCACCAACTGGATTTCGCGTTTCGGCAGGGGCCGTTGCCCGACTCGGGTTTGGTTGCCCAACGAATGTTCAGTATCGAATACGGTGTGTTTGCGTCGCCTGCCAGGCTCGCGGCCACGGGTGATCTTACACACCCAGACCAACTGACCACTCTGCCGATTATCAGCCCGGGTGCCCGCCAGCAGATTCTGCCCTGGCGTTTTAAACATCAGGTTTGGGTTCCGAAAGGTGCCACCATGTTGTTTGAAGATATGGAGCAATGTTTACAGGCTGCTGCTGCGGGTCATGGGTTTACCTACGCGAGCCGTTATGAGGCGACGCCTTTTCTGCGCAGCGGCGATTTGCAGGAGACGTTGATTGATCATCGGCCTGAACCGGTTGGTTTTTATTTGGTGTCGCCACATCGGCAGTATCGTTCATTAAAAAGTGAGACGTTTCTGCAACACGTTCTGCAGGAACGTGATGCGTTCGGCTTGGCAGATGGTTTGGTATTTTAAATTTTTTCCCTTTTCTTATGGCTGAAAAAAATTCATAGATTTTTTTGAAGTGGCCTCTGCCAAGGTTTTTTTCTATAAATGCATATACCTCTTTAGGGGTATGTCGTTTCAAATTTTTGTGACGCTGTAAATAAATATGAAACGTCGTACTCATTTATTTGTATCCCTTTTGATTTGAATCAATTTGTTTGTAAGCGAAGCGTCAGGAAAGACCTTAGTATTTCAGGGTTATTTGCTCGAACCCAAAACAAACACGTGTCATACCATTCAGAAAGGAAACTCGACATGAAAATAATAAGAAATGTGCTTACGCTGTCCGCGTTCGCCGTCCTCGCCTTTTTTGGCTCAGGGCAAAGTTACGCGGAGTCGCAGGCACTCATGCTCAAGCCGTTTGCCAGCTTGAGTGAAGAAAGTAAAGTCTGTGCTTCGTGCCATAAGGAAAAAAATCCAAGTTTGTACAACCAGTGGGGGCATTCCAAACATTACGGTGCGAATGTCGGCTGTTACGAGTGTCACCAGGCCAATGAGTCGGATGTTGATGCTATTCGCCACGAAAATTTTACTATTTCAGTCATCGTGTCACCGAAAGACTGTTCAAGTTGTCACAACGCTGAAGTTGAAGAATTCGCCAAGAGTCACCACGCCAGTGCCGGACGCATTATTGGTTCGTTGGATAACATGTTGGCAGAAGTGATCGAAGGTGCGCTCACCATGAACGGGCAATCCCCTGCGGCGGTTAATGGTTGTTGGCAGTGTCATGGTTCGGAAGTCAAAGTGATGGCCAATGGTGACCTGGACCCAACCACTTGGCCGAATACCGGTATTGGCCGGTTGAATCCCGATGGCTCAGTGGGTGCGTGTACCGCTTGTCACCAACGGCACGAATTCTCTTTGGCGCAGGCGCGTCGACCCGAGGCATGCGGTAAGTGTCACTTAGGGCCAGACCACCCACAAAAAGAAATTTACGAAGAATCCAAGCATGGCATTAACTTCCAGGCGAATGTCGACCGCTTGAATTTAAATTCGTCTAAATGGATTGTCGGCGAAGATTACGATGCAGCACCCACCTGTGCGACGTGCCATATGTCTGCGACATCTGAATTGCCGGTTACGCATGATGTTGGTGATCGCATTTCCTGGACTTTGCGCCCGGCTATATCTGAAAAGATCGACGCGCAGGCCATCAAGGCAGGCAAGGAAACGAAGAGTTGGCAAGATCGCCGAGCGGATATGCAAGCGGTTTGCTCCGCCTGTCACACCAGTTCGATGATCGATAACTTCTATCAGCAGTTTGATAGTCTGGTTGAGTTGTATAACGATAAGTTTGCCCGTCCCGGTAAAAAATTGATGGATACATTGAACGCCCAAGGTGTGATGACGCCGGTGGCCTTTGATGAAAAGATTGAGTGGACCTGGTTCTATCTGTGGCATCACGAAGGACGTCGTGCCCGACATGGGGCTGCGATGATGGCACCGGACTATACCCAATGGCACGGCATGTACGAAGTGGCAGAACGCTTCTACATGGAACTGATCCCCGAGTACAACGAGTACATTGAAAAAGCCGAGCACGATGGAAAAACCGAAGTCGCTGAGGCGCTGAAAGCGGTGCTACAAGAAATTCTGGAAAGCCCAGAACATCTTTGGTTTACCGGTAATGAGCCACAGGATGTGAAGGACGCCCGCAAAAAAGCGCAGGCTGAGTTTCAATCTCGCTACGCTAACCAGTAAGCGCGTTTACCATGGTAAAACCTGCCTTCGGCAGGTTTTTTAATCGAGGATATTATGGAAAACGAAAAAACATTCTGGCAGCGTTTGTGGACACCGACAAAATGGAAGTGGTTACTGGGTATCCCTATCGGTGGTTTTATAGCGGTGATTGTCGGCGTGGTTGGGCTCGTGAGTTTTAATGCCGTGATGCACGCGACGAACGAGAATGAATTCTGTTACGGCTGCCATATTGGTATGGATACCATTGTTGAGGAGTATCAGGAGTCTATTCATTTCAAAAATGAAAAAGGTATTCGCGCCGGTTGTTCCGATTGTCACGTACCACATGAGTTTTTCCCGAAGATGAAGGTGAAAATCATTGCCTTGAAAGATGTTTATCACATGGCGGTCGGTACCTACAATCTGGATAATTTTGAAGAGCACCGTAACGATTTGGCGGAACATGTTTATGAGACGATGAAAGCAAGAGATTCGCAAGAATGTCGACATTGTCATCGGGTTGAAAATATGGATCTGGCGATGCAACCGCAGCGCGCTTCTTCAAAACACTCGGCAGAGTACATGGCTAAATATGATGTGACCTGTGTGGATTGTCACCAGGGCATTGCGCATAAGCGGCCGGTTATTGAATAGTTCGGTTGTAGCGAAAGAGGCTTCGGCCTCTTTTTTTTATGAACCGAAAACCTTCATTGCAGGAAAAAGCCCGCATTGTCACGCGGGCTTTTTTGTTGAGTTACGGAATTACTCGAATGCCAAAGGATCGAGTGATGGCGTAGGTGCCATCACTCGCCGTGATGGTGAGTTCATATTGGTTGTCTCTGTTTTCATCAAGCGGAGTGTCGCCGTTCAATGGCGCTTTGGACGCCAGTAAGCCAGTCTCGCTGTTCAGTGTAAAGTATGCCGCGTCGTAACTGCTTTGCAGTTCAAACTGCAGGGCATTGCCGTCCGCGTCTGCGGCGCTGGCCTGAAAGCGAAATGCTTCCCCGCTCAGTGTAAACATCTGATGATCCATATGGCTGGGAATGTAAGCCTGCAGACCGTTTGCATCGCTGTTGACGAGCAGGTCGATGTTGCCGTCTTTATCCCAATCTTTGAACATCAGGTTGGCCGTGCTCGATAACCCAGCCGCCAGAGTTTTAGATTGATACTCGCTGTTCGTTGCGGTGCGTTGCAGCACAATCAGGTTACCGCTGATGTCCGAACTGTAGGCGATTTCCGGAATCGCATCACCGTTCACATCGGCAATGGCCGCATGCCTGACTTGTTGCCCCTCGGCAATTGTGATCGATGGAGCGTATTGGCTTGGGTCACCATACAAAGCAGTATAAAAGGCAAGGTGATTGCCGGTCATAATCAGTTCAGGCGGGCCAAATCCATTCAGGTCGGCCACGTGCAGCTCCACGGGTTGAAAACCTGGACCGCTACTGACAAGGCTGCTTTGATTGGAACGTGTGCATTGAACCACGGTCCCCGTGTTGCTGGTGACCAGCGCTTTTGGCAAGTTGCTGTTTTGAAATTTGGCAACGTGCATGCTGTTATCCGCTGAACCGCACCCGTAGATTGCTCGAGTGATGTTCTGCTCGTGGATATAAGTACTTCCACCTTGCTTAGTGGTGATCTCTGCGTAGCCGTTGTCGTCGGTATCTGCAACGGCAAACACCGCGTTTCCACTTGAGAATGCTCGGATGTCCGTGCCTGTCCAGGCGTAGTTGCTGGCGTTGTTGCCACTGAGGTCGTAACGCTCAACCTTTCGTGTAGCTTGGCTGAAGGTGACCACTTCCAGGTAGCCGTCTTCGTCCAGATTGCCCAAACGAAATTCGGTGAGCAAACCGTCCGTGTTGATTGGTGACTCTTCGAAGCTACCATCGTTTTGCTGCATCAACACAAGCAGTTCAGTGTCAGTTAACAGGGCGATGTCGAGCAGACCGTCCTGGTCCACATCCTCAACCTCGAATTGACGAACGGTTTGATTGTGTCGATATACATTGACGACATCCCACGGCGCATTCGCCGTGAACTGCCAACTCGGGGCGGTGCTTTGACTTGCGTTGAGCGGTTCGAGGTCGGCGGTGTCCTTTACTCCGTCATTGTCGTCATCGTCATCACTATTATTGCCGATGCCGTCGCCATCGGTATCGATACTTTCTTGGCGATTTAATGGAAATGCGTCTATGACATCGGGTACACCGTCGTTGTCGTCGTCGGTATCTTCATTATTGCCGATGGCATCGTCATCACTATTCCGTTGTTCTGCCGGGTCGAGTGGGTGGCTATCGGTTAAATCTGGCTCGCCATCGTTGTCGTCATCGGTATCGGCGTTGTTTCCGATGCCGTCGCCGTCGGTATCAAGCTGCTCTGAGGCGTCAAATGGAAACGCGTCATCGAGATCCTCCACACCATCGTTGTCGTCATCGGGGTCGAAATTATCCCCTAAAACATCGCCATCGTGGTTTGCCCATTCACCGGAATTGAATGGATACACGTCTTTGGCGTCGTCTACGCCGTCGTTGTCGTCATCGGTGTCTTTATTGTTGCCGATGCCGTCGTGGTCAGTATCGACAGATTCGCTCGGGTCGAGCGGGAAATCATCGTCTTTATCTGCGACACCGTCATTGTCATCGTCGTCATCGTTAATGTTGTCAATGCCATCCCCATCGGTGTCTGGGTCCAATGCGTTTTCGATGCCGTCTTGGTCCATGTCCAGCAATTCAGGGGTGTCTTGCAGATCTGGCTGGCAAGCGGCCAGCATTAGTACCGCGGCCACTCCGGCCGCGGTTGCTCTAAAAAGGGCCATGCGTATCTTCCTTTAAGATTGTTTTTGTAGTGTTCGTTTATGGTTGTGCCAGCGGCGTCCTTTGGCATCCTGTGAGTATTCCAACATTGGTTCGGTTAAACAGCCGGATTTCTTACGCTGGTTGATCATCTGCTCAGAGAGGGCGGGTAGCCCCATGGCCTGCACAGCCTAACTCGAACAGCGGTCCAATACTGTGTGAACGTTTACATATATCGCCAAATTGACCTGAAATCAAATGGAAGACGGTTTAATTGGCGTTAACCTGACACGGATCTGTTACAAACCGGTTTTCGTATTGGGACGGGGTACTCATAAAAACCACCACAAGGCCGGTGATATGTTTTACCATCGCCGACCATGATTAGCTAAGCAACGAAACAAAAGGACACAGGTTTGGATAAGAACGAAAAGCACAAGGCGGCCATGCAGAAGCAAAAAGCCAATGTGGATGCCTCCATAGAGCGTGCCGATGTTGAGCGTGGCGTTGCCGTTTTACTCACCGGTAACGGTAAAGGTAAATCCAGCTCGGCGTTTGGTATGGTTATGCGCGCCTTGGGCTATGGCCATAAGGTGGGTGTGGTTCAGTTTATTAAGGGGCAGCAATTGTCGGGTGAAGAGATTTATATTCGTGACCATTGCCCGCAGGTCGACTTCTACCAGATGGGAACAGGCTTTACCTGGAACACGCAGGACAGAACAGGGGATATTGAAGCCGCCGAAGCCACTTGGGCCAAGGTAAAGCCCATGTTGGCCGATCCAGCCTATAATCTGGTGGTGCTTGACGAGTTGACGTACATGTTAGGTTATAAATATCTGGATGAAGCGGAAGTCTTGGCAGCGCTGAAGAATCGGCCGGTCGAACAAAGCGTGGTGGTCACTGGTCGTGGTGGTGGCGCTGCCTTGCAGGAGATTATGGATACCGTCTCGGAAGTAAAAGACATCAAGCATGCGTTTACGGCAGGTATAAAAGCGCGGCAAGGTGTGGATTATTAACCGATCGTTTTTCAACTCGCTGTAAGCGAGGTTGCAGAGTAAAAGCGCGTGGCTTACACGCGCTTCAGTCCCACCCATTTTTCTTTCTGCCAGCGGATAATCATTATGAAACCGCGCGTCCATTCATCCATGGCAACCCCGAGCCAGACCCCAGCCAAGCCCCATGCCCAATGAATTCCAAGCAGGTAGGCAAACAGAACTCCGACACCCCACATACTGATAATGCCCATTTTTACCGGGAAAACGACATCACCGGCGCCTTTCAGTGCCTGAATCACAATCAGGTTAATGGCTCGGCCGGGTTCCAGCAGCACAGATACCATGATCAATAAACCAATCAGCGCTTGCGTGTCTGGGTCTGTGCTGAAAAAAGCGGCCAGCGGCGTTCGGGCCAGCATCATGATGAAGGCGACGGAAAACGACACGGTGACACCCGCCATCCAGTATTTATGGACGCGATTCTTCAGCTCCGATTGTCGATTTTGCCCAACGAAATAGGACGATAAAATTTGCGTGCCGTTACCAACCGACATGGAAAAGACGAACATAAACCGGGAAAGCGTTTGAGCAATGGCCGTAGCAGCCAGTGCGGCCGTGCCGAGTTGCGCGACGAAAAACAAAATGGTGATTTGCGCGAAGTTATAACTGAGGCCTTCGCCCGCATTGGGCAAGCCTAGTTTCAGAATGGCTTTTAAATGGACCAGTTCTGAACGCAGAGACTGACGCACCGAAAAGGCAATGTAATGACGCTTGATCAGCACAATGCTGACCATGGCCGCAGCAAACTGGCTGGTGACCGTGGCAATACCCACACCGATAACGCCGGTTTGAGGCAGACCAAAAGGCGGAAACAGGGCAATGTAGTTGCCCACCATATTTACCACGCCCGCCATCATCTGAATCATCATCGGAGACTTACTGAAGCCGTGTGCTCTGAGAATGGTCGATAACAGAATGCTCAGTGACATACCGATCGATAGTGTACCGACGACGGTGGCGTATTGAATGGCGTAGATTTCTACCTGCGGTTCCAGATCGTAAAAACCAATGAAATATTTCACGCCAAAGAAGAACAGAAGACTGACGAACCCAGACATAATGACGGCCAACAAAAACCCGGCCTGAGCGTATTGTTGGGCCAGTGGTTTGTTGCGCGCGCCCAGACTTTGACCGGTCAAAATAGCGGTACCTGAGGAGACAATCATGTAGGTCAGCATCAGGAAAAAAATGAAGTTACCGGTTAAACCCACAGCGGCCACGGCGTCATCCGAATAACGGGCGAGCATGAAGACATCGACCGTCATTAAACTCATGCGAACCACGCTTTCCAGGAAGATGGGCCAGACAATGGTGCGGATATTCATTTTGTCATCGAGGGACGCAGACAGCGGCATAAGAACAGGTCACGGAAAAACGGAGCGCAATTGTAAGCGGTTACAAACTACTTGGGTAGTACTGGATAAAGGCTTTAAAAGGCAACTTTAAAAATGTTTGATCTGGCCACGGAATGCCGCTGATTTTCAGCGCAAAGATGGCACATGAACTATACTGGTAAATGTCAGCGATAGAGGAGTATCTATCATGCATCAAACGAAACCCGTTTACAGTGAAGAGTTCTGTCTGACAGTCATCAAACAATCCGATCGTAAGTTCAGCACCCTGGTTACTCTGGCTCATCAGTTGGGCGTCAGCGTGAAGCAGGTTCAACAGTGGTGTCTTGAGCTGAGAGAACAGTAGCGTTTAACCAAACAGGGAGGCATAGCCTCCCTGTTTTGCGTTGGGCAGTGACGTTTACTTTACCGTCACGTTGAGCTGATAAACGGCCAGCGTGCCTGAGACTTCATTGGCCACCAAAACCAGCGGTTTGCCGTTCGGGCTCTCTTGTGCCGCGACAAACGACATGCCTTCCGGTGCCAGGTCAGCGGCTGCAGGAGACTCTGGGTCGGCAGTGTAGTCACGGTGATTTATGTACTGTAAGAACTCGACGTTTTCCGGGTCGGTGATGTCGTACATCATTAAACCGCCCATCCGTTCCAGGCCGATAATGGCCAGGGTGTGACCTTCGACATAGGCGAGTGTCAGGGCTTCCGGCTCCGGTCCTTTATTGTCGCTTCGGTCGTCTAGCTTGGTTTTATTGTCGGTGGTGTTAAAAAATTCAGGGTAGGCTTCGGCGGTGATACGTTCAAAGTCGGAACCCGAGTCGAACACCAGTTCACCGGTGTCACTGAAAATGGAGAAAGAGCGCGCGCCAAAGCTGTACAGACTGTCATAGCGGTTGTCCAAGGCGTTATAACCCAAGTCCGGTGAAACCGCCAAATCTTCGATGTCATGCAACAACGCAGACGTTGCGTTAGAGAAACTGGCCGTCGCGTGTGGTGTGCTGGAGTCGTTCAGTTCTTTTATTTTCCATTCGTCTTTGTACACGATGCACGCGTCATCCCACAGGTAAGTGGTGTTGCTGCGTGTGTCATTTTGAGCGGCTGCGCTGCAATCTGCCTCCCCAATGCGGTCATCGATGTATTCACGTGCGTCGCCTTCATTGGCCGTCACAATGTAATGCTTGTTGTTGACACTGTAGCTGGCAATCGAGTCCGGTTGGTATCGGCCAAACAGGTTGGCGTGTGTGTTCAGCAGGGCGGTTTTATCGTCTTTGTCGGCGTCCAGAGCGTTACTCTCTTCACCATGGTCTTTGAAGCCAAGACCGTAAACATCGGTAATCTTATAGTCACCGGTTAACTTGATTTTCGCGATAGCGTTGTTTTCCTGCAGCGAAACAAACGCCCATTTGTTGTCTTTGCTGACGGTGATGTATTCCGGTTCAAAATCTTGCGCATGCGTGGTGCTTTCCGGAGCGGGGTTGTTGCCAACCAAAACACCATAGGGCAGGGGGCCATTGAACTGGGCAAAGGTCAGTTGCGTTGCCGTGTCCGCCGGCATGTTGTTGCGTACCTCAACAATGCTGATGCTGCCTTCCGGATCAATGGTGTAGTTGTCGTTCGGTTCGCCTTCATTGGCCACCAGCACCAGTTTTCCATTCGGGCTGAACGTGACCATGTCCGGTAAGGCCCCGGCTTTCACCGCCCTCAGAAAGGCCGGTGTCCCGGTTTGGTCTACGCTGTAAAACAGCACGGCACCGGCGTCCTGTTTGATTTTAGCCTGTACGGCCACCGCCATCAGGTTGTTGGCAATGGCCACGCTGTTGGCACCCCCGACCTGCATGGTTTCGCCCGACATAAAGGCGACGGTTTCGGGTAACGGTAGGCTGGATGACTTTAGGTTCGCCACGCTATAAGGCGTTAGCGATGCTTCGGAAGGTAAGTTGGACAGATCGATTTGATCCAACGTGCCGTCGTTTGCATTGGTGACGAAGGCCGAGCCGGATGCCGCGTGGAAAGCCACGATTTCTGCCGCACCTTCGTCAAACTGACCGGACGCATGGCGGTCGACCAATTCTAATGTTGCCTCGATGGGTTTTACCTCGTTACATGCCGTTAGTGACACGGCAATCGCCAGGACGGAGATCGTCAAACGCATGGTGATGCTCTCTTTATTATCGTGATGGAATTTTTAAGACGCATGCACGATACGGTCGGAGTATGACAGTTTGGTGACCCTCCTCTAAAACTGCGCACTCGGTCTTTCCGCTGAAATTAAGCGCTTTCTGTTGGTCAACTCGGCTTCGAATCAGAATGAGTCAATTAAAATGAGAATTATTCCTCAATTCCGAATATTAATAATGGCTAATATTTCAGAGGCAGTGCATGCTGACCGTCCATTCAACAACACATGGAAGAATAACGATGAAACGGACACTTCTTATTGGCATTTTTGCCGCAACGTGGTTGCAGGGTTGTCTTCCCGAAAAGGCTGAACAAGATACCCAGAACACCCCGCCCGATGCGGGTGATGATATTCGCATTTGCAGTTTTGCCGATGGAAATGGGGATGAACTGGTTACACACAAATCGGCGAACTCCGCAGAGGAGTGGTTATTCATCGACAGTATGTCCAGCGCCAGTGCGGATATAGAGCTGGATGAAGATGATCTTGTGGGCGCATTCGCCGTGACTTCTTTTATCGGCCCTTCTCTGACCGATGCGTTCTCCGGGTTAAACATCTTCTACGCCTGCACGTCAGATGTGTACGCATTGAACCAATGTAACTGGGAGCAGGTTGATACCGAAAACAATGAAACATTGAAAGTAGAAACAGTCCTGGGTGGCGGTGATGCATACACCACGACAGTTTCTTTAGATGAGGGCGACGGATTTGAAACACAGATTGTTTTGGATGGCGTGCTCACAGACCTGGGCAACCTGACCATTATGTTTTATGACAATGGCGTGGTCGATGTAACGCGAACGGCAACCCGAAGCAGTAACGGAACAGAAACCGTCACCTACGCCAGTGCAGAAACCAACTGGACTGCAACAGAAACAGCAGGCTGCTCAGGTTCAATTGATTTTGACTCGAGCGAAGATGGTGAAACAGTAACGTTGGATGCTAGCTGGTCATTATCTGGCACGACAACCAGTGGCTCGCTGGAGTACTTTAAAACCGGGTTAGACAGCACCTACCATTTAACGTGGTAGATATTGCGGAAAGCTAAGGCAACTCTGAATAATTGCTATCTACCTCAGCGGGTGAAGAAATGCGTAAAGTTCGAGGCAAGTTCTGCAGGCAATATTCATTATCTTGGCAAAGAACTTAACAACGAAATTGGCCATTTCAGCCCCGCCCTCCGGGTCCTTCAGATTGATGACTGAGCTTTGTTGTGTGTTTTGAAAAGGACTCGCCATTCTCTGCAACACACGCCTCGCTCATCCTATCGATCTGATAGGTCTGAGGTGATTTGAATTAATCAGAGTTGCCCTAATTTGAATGGGGTCAACATGTTAGGTTGACCCAACATCTCAGACCACCTCAACCCCTTTCCAAAACGCCACATAGCCTTCAATGTTCTTCGCTTTATCTTTCGCGTTCGGGTAAACCCAGGCCGCGTTTTCGTTGGTTTGCCCATTTACGGTGATGGAAAAATATTCCGCCGTGCCTTTCCACGGGCAAACACTGGTGTGGCTGGTTTTCTCGAAGAAGGCCTCATTGAGGCTGGTGGGTGGGAAGTAATGGTTACCTTCAACGACAATCGTTTCGTCGCTGTTTGCTAAGACCTGATCGTGCCATATCGCTTTCATAGACCCTCCTGTGGATAGTCAAAAGCAGACGATTTCAGATGCGCCTGCTATCATTGTGCAATTCTTACGTCGTCTTATCACTTTAGGTTCATTCATGCCGAAAACAATACCCGGAACCCTTTATATCGTTGCAGCGCCCAGCGGGGCCGGTAAAAGCAGTCTGGTCAATGCGCTCATTGCGCGTTTGCCCTTTGTTTACCTGTCTATCTCACACACCACCCGGGCAATGCGTCCAGGCGAAGAAGACGGTGAACACTATCATTTCACAACAGCCGAAGACTTCCTTGAGCGGGTTGGAGAAGGTGAATTCCTGGAACACGCGCAGGTTTTCGATAATTACTACGGAACATCGCAGAAATACGTGCAGAATCAGCTGGATGCGGGTCACGACGTGATTCTCGAAATCGACTGGCAGGGCGCGCAACAGGTACGCCGACTGATGCCAGGCTGCCAAAGCATCTTTATTCTGCCACCTTCCAAAGAAGCGTTGCAGGAGCGTCTGGAAAAACGCCAGCAGGACAGCGCTGAGGTGATCGCACGGCGAATGAAAGACGCTGTGTCTGAAATGTCTCACTACGCTGAGTTCGACTACTTGATCATAAATGATGACTTTTATAAGGCGCTCGACGAGATGTGTACCATTTTTACTGCGCATCGGGTCACCATCGGCCAGCAACAGGCCCGTTATGAGCGGTTGATAGAACAGTTGTTGAATTAGCGATATACCCCGACAACCCTTGCCAAGCCGGCCAATATCCGTACAATTGCGCGGCTTGCAATGCTATGCACACAGGAGAACACCATGGCTCGCGTTACCGTTGAAGATTGTTTAGATAAGGTTGATAACCGTTTTGAGTTGATCATGGTTGCCAGCAAGCGTGCTCGCCAGATTGCGAACGACGGTTATGACGCCCTGGTTGATGAAGACAACGACAAGCCAACTGTTATTGCCTTACGTGAAATTGCCGAAGGCAAAATCAACGCATCTATCCTCGAAAATATCGACGATTAATGCGCCTGACCGTGTCGCGGTCAGCCGTCTTATAAAAAAACCGAGCCCTGGCTCGGTTTTTTTATTGCCGTTTGAAACTCAGTGAATACACTAATTGGCAGATATATTCACTTTGCTGCTTTGGAATCGCTTTGCCAACTGTCCATAACCTCGCTGAACGACTTGACGAATACCTATCGAAAGAGAAGGTCGCGCGCATCAAGCGAGCTTATTTTTACGCAGAACAGGCTCATGAAGGGCAAATGCGACGCAGTGGTGAACGCTACATCACGCACCCGCTTGCGGTTGCGAACATTCTGTCTGAAATGCACATGGACCATCAAAGTTTGATGGCCGCGATGCTGCACGACGTACTGGAAGACACCGCAGTCTCAAAAGAAGCCATTGTTGAACAATTCGGCGAAGGCGTTGCTGAGCTGGTGGATGGCGTGTCCAAACTGACCCATCTGGAGTTTGAATCCAAGCTGGAAGAGCAAGCAGAGAACTTCCAGAAAATGGTGTTGGCGATGTCGAAAGACATCCGTGTGATTCTCGTCAAACTGGCCGACCGGCTGCATAACATGCGCACCATGGGCTCTATGCCGCCGGAGAAAAAACGCCGAAAATCCCGCGAAACTCTGGAAATTTATGCCCCGATTGCGTTGCGATTGGGGATTAACGATTTGCGGGTTGAGCTTGAAAACCTGTCGTTTGAATCGATGTATCCGCTGCGGGCGAGCCGTATTCGTTCGGCTATGCGCAAGCAGTTAGGTCACCGCAAGGAAGTCGTTAACCATATTGAAGCGGCTTTGGCAGAGCGGCTGAAACAGGAAGGCATCAATGCGGATGTGAAAGGCCGCGAGAAGCACCTTTACTCCATATACAAAAAAATGCGGGAAAAGCGCAAATCGCTGAAAGAAATTCTCGATGTCTACGCGTTCCGCATTCTGACCGATTCGGTCGACTCCTGTTACCGAATTCTCGGTGTCGTCCACAATCTCTATAAGCCCGTGCCGAATCGTTTTAAAGACTACATCGCGGTACCGAAAACCAATGGCTACCAGTCGCTGCATACCACGCTGATCGGCTCCAATGGTGTGCCTATCGAAATTCAGATCCGTACCCGCGATATGGAAGATATGGCCAACCACGGTATTGCCGCGCACTGGCTTTATAAAACCGATGAAACACAGAGTAACCAAACCCACGCGCGCGCACGTCGCTGGGTGAAGAATCTGTTGGAAATGCAAGAACGTGCCGGTGACTCCATGGAGTTCATCGAAAACGTTAAAATCGATTTGTTCCCAGACGAAATCTACGTGTTCACCCCGAAAGGGCAAATCATGGAAATGGCCAAGGGCGCCACGCCGGTCGACTTTGCCTACGCCGTGCATACTGACGTGGGCAATTCCTGTGTCGGTTGTTTGGTGAATCGGAAACTGGCGCCGCTCAGTCAGCCGCTGACCAGTGGCGACTCCATTAAAATCATCACTGCGCCCGGAGCACGGCCGAACCCTGCCTGGCTGAATTTTGTCTTTACTGCGAAAGCGCGCTCTAATATCCGTCATTTTCTGGCTCACATGGAACGGCAGGAAGCTATCGCCCTGGGCAAAAAACTGCTCGACAGCCAATTACGGAACTTCGACCGGGATATCGACAGTCTGCTGCCAGACGCGTTCGAAACCGTATTGAGTGAGTCCAACCTGAAAGATCGTGAGAGCCTATTTGAAGAAATTGGTACCGGTCACAAGGCGGTCTATATCGTTGCCCGGCGGCTATTGCAGCTGTCCAGCAGCGAAGAAGTGATCACGGAACAAAGTTCGTTGACCATTCAGGGCACGGAAGGATTACTGATCAACTACGCGAAATGCTGCCGACCGATCCCGGGTGACGCCATCGTCGGTGTCATGTCGAAAGGCAAAGGCATGGTCGTGCACGTTGAGCACTGCCGTAACATTTCGGATATCCGTGACAACACTGATCGCTGTGTACATCTGCACTGGGATAAGGCGATGGAAGGTGAGTTCCTGGTTGATATCCGTGTCGATTTAAGCAACGCTCGTGGTGTGTTGGCCAGTGTCGCTAACGCGGTGTCACACGCAGAAGCCAATATCGAGAGTATTCAGATGCAGGACATGGACGCCACCACGTCACGCCTGAACATCACTGTGTCGGTGACCGGCCGCACTCATCTGGGACGCGTATTCAAGCGACTTCACAGCCTGCCAGCGGTCTCCAAAATCGAGCGGGTCTGAGTCGCTCGAAACCCACCTAAAGCGGAATCCGCAACGCCTCTGCAATTCATTGCTACACTGATTGCGTGCCACTGAGGTCAATGTGATGACCCTGTTCGAAGCGTCCTTTTACAACGATGAAGCAGCCTTGCTGTTGTTTGATCAACACAAACTGATTGCCGTGAATCAGGCTGCTGTGTCGTTTCTCGGCACCGCAACTGACGATTTGATTGGACGAGATTACCAAGACTTTTTCCCGAATGCCGATTTTGATGATCACGCCGTTGTGCAGGGCATGAAACTGCCCTCCGGTAAGCACTTGTCCGTGGTCAGCCGCCGTCAAACGCTGGGAACCGGTCAGCTGGTGGTGAAAATCCGGAATCCTTTGATGGAGGAACATCACCTGGCATCTGAAGAGCTGGTCGCCGATACCCATCACTTTCGACTCTTGCTCGAAAAACTCAATGACGTCATGCAGGAACTAACCCATTGTGAGAGCTTGGGTGATCTCTATCGGGAAGCCGTGGCTCTCGGGCAAAAGCATCTCGGTTTCGACCGGCTCGGGATATTGTTAGTCGACCATGAAACGCAGGAGCAAGTCGGCACTTGGGGTATCGACACGAATGGTCAACTGGTTGATGAAAGCCGGTGGCGAGGCCCACTGGAAAACACAGCCTGGCTGGCGGAAGCGATCCGAAATCCGAAATTTTGTCATTTCTGGGATGATGTCGACCTGCTCAACTGGGGAGAATTTGTTGGCCGGGGTTGGAATGGTATGGCCAATCTGTGGGATGGCGAACGTGTCTTCGGTTGGGTTTCAGCGGATAACCTGATTCATCAGAAGCCGCTGACACCCGCCCAGCAACAGGTGTTTCGATTATTCGCGTTGAATATCGGTCAACTGATCGTTCGTAAGCGGGCGGAACTGGCGTTGCAGCAGGCGAATGCGGAACTGGAAAACCGTATAGCGTTGAAAACTCAGGATTTGAATGATCGTTTACGTGAACTGGAATCGGTGCAGCAGCAGCTGATCGAACAGGAAAAGCATGCTTCGCTGGGCAATCTGGTAGCAGGCGTTGCGCATGAAATCAATACACCGTTGGGTAACTCGCAAATGGCGGTTTCCCATTTGCAGTACCTCAGTGGCCATTTGCAAAAGCAGTTCGCGTTGGGTGCGTTGACCAAAACCGAGTTAACGCAATCCATCGTGGAGATTTCCGAAGCCGCCAGTTTGTTGGAGTCTAACTTTCGTCGCGCCGTTGAACTGGTGCGCTCATTCAAACAGCTTGCCACCGACCAAACGGATGAACAAATGATGTTGGTGAATCTACATGACATTATCGCTAACGTGCTGAGCAGCTTTTATAATCAGTACAAAAACCGTCCCCTTTCGTGTTTTAACCAAGTCGCCTGTGATGTTCGGTTTTATTGCGCACCGGCGAAATTAACACAGATCATTACTAACCTGTTGGACAATGGATTGCGACATGCGTTTCCGGCCGATCTTGCGCACAAGGGGCGAATCGGGTTTAGTGCGGAGTTAACTGGTCAGCAGCTGCGGTTGGTTTACGCCGACAATGGTGTCGGCATTCGTCCGGATTTGATCGGTAAAGTATTTGAGCCGTTGCGCACGTCACAGCGGATGGCCACCGTGGGTTTGGGACTGACCATTATTTATCAATTCGTCACGCAGGATTTTGGCGGACAGGTACGCTGTGAAAATACCGAGCCTAATGGTGTGCGTATCTCCTTGGAATTTCCGGTGTTACTCGATTCAAACCAAGAAGAAATTGCCTAGGGCAACTCTGAATAATTCAAATCACCTCAGTCCTATCAGATCGACGGATAAGCAAGGCGTGTGTTGCAGGGAATGGCGAGTCCATTTCAAAACACACAACAAAGCTCAGTCGTCGATCTGAAGGACCCTGGCCGGCAATGTGATTTTTACCTTTTGCTGCGCTGCCACTGTGCATGGCACTTGTTATCGTTGACGCTTATCAACAAGGCGAGACTTGCCAATGGCAAACTGCCCTTTTACTTATTTGGACTAAGATACATGCAGAAACTAACTTGGTTTGTTCTTTCGCGCTGGTATTGGCTGGCGGTAACGTTGGTCGGTGTGTCGCTGGAGGCTGTCGCGCTGTTTTATCAGCACGTACTTGGCGAGCCACCTTGCGTGTTGTGCATTCATGCCCGTGTTTGGGTGTTGCTTGGTGTGGTCATGGGGATAGTCGGACTGATTGGCAATCGCGTCAAAGCAGTGCGATTGACCGCACAGGTTGGTTTGATTGTGGCCTTGATTGGGTTGCTCAACCGCTCTTGGATTTCGGTCTTGGTTGAACGCGGACTCTACGATGGTCAGTGCGGCATGGACCCGGGATTTCCCGCTTGGTTTTCACTGGATACCTGGTTCCCGCAAGTGTTTGAAGTGTGGACCATGTGTGGCTACACGCCAAAATTTCTGTTTGGTTTTACCATGGGTGAAGGCTTAGTGTTTGCTGCGATCAGTTTGCTGATCATAGCACTGGGTGCGTTGGCTCTGATGGTCATGCCACAACGCCGCTAACCTTTCCGGTTTTGCGGTTTACATTTCAGGTTTTGTTCAGGCATTCCGACGTAGTCTGGCATTTGTGTTAAAAGAGGTTTGTTTATGAAAACTCGTGCTCTCGTTAGAATGCCAGCGCTGCTGGCCTTGGTCAGCAGCAGCGCTTTGTTTGCTCAGACGTTGGAAGTGGATTGGTTGTATTTTTCCAATAATGGCAGCTGGATTTCCCGTACAGAAACGCTTTCAAATTCAGAGAATAATCTGCATTTGCCGGTGGACAACTTATCTGCCAGTCAGTTCTGGTGGCAAGCAGACAACGCCAATACCCAGGTTGTCTGGGCTCAACCGGACCCAATGGGTTTGCCAAAAGTGGGTGCGCCGGTAGAAATTGACGGTATTGCCGGTTTGTGGTTAATCAAAGATGTGAGCGCCAGTCATCTGGTGCTGCAACAGGGCAAAAACGTCCGTTACTGGCCGCAGTCACAATGGCATTTACTGAGCTGGACGTCTTCACTCGACTACGGCATGTCACTAACCGTACTGCAGCCTGAAAAAACAAAGAACACGTTGTTTTACGCGTGGCAAACGCCCGATCTCAGCGCTGAGGTACGCTATCGGTTAGATGACACCGAAGGGGCTCCCAGCCTCTACCAGGAATTGATCGTGTCCAATTTATCCGATAGCGATTATGCGGCACCGGGTTACAGCTTTGCGCAAGCGTCTGGTCAACCTCCCATGCTGGCCAGAACCATGAGTCTGGAAATGTCGGACATGGCCATCCAAGCGCCAGAAGCCAGCCAAAGCCAGGGTGTGCCAACCTTGATTTCGAAACAACCGATTCAGATTCAAGCGGGTTCTCATGTTTGGTTGCCGGTCTCACAAACTCTGCTTAACTCCGTTGAACGTCTCTACAGCGTTCAATGGGACAGTCGTCAACAGGGCTTGCAGCAAACTCAGTCCAGTTTGAAACTGACGGCTAAGCAGGCGTTGCCTGATCTGGCTGGTCCGGTCAAAATTGGGGTGTTTGATCAGCAGATTGCCTTACTTGAAAGTTATTATCAGCCTTCGAGTGCTAAGGAAGCAGTTTTGAATCTGGGGCAGAGTTCGTTGGTCAGTCTCACCAGTAAACAGGTCCGAGAAGGGCAGTGGAAGCTGACATTGGATAACCGCTCTAATGAACCCGCGACGGTTGATCTCACGGTAAGTCATTGGAATGGCAAGATCAGCCAGCAGATCCCTATGACCGTGCGCGTTTCGGCCAATGATTCGAAGTCCATTGAATTGGAATTGGTGGGCGGCAGTACCATTAAGTTGGCGAAATAGCCGACACTCCTTCATGGATGGGCCAGTTGACACGGTCCATCCTTGAGTCACCAGCAGTCGGCAGGAACGCTTGGCAAGCTTTCCAGTGCCGGTTTGGCGAAGTAGTAACCTTGCATTAACGCCACGCCGATCTCCCTCAGATACACATATTCTTCGCGCCGTTCTACGCCTTCCGCCAGCACTGTAATACCAAGTTCCAGCAACATGTTGACGGTGTTACGAACCACGATCTTTTTATAAGGGTCGGAATCGATCCGGTCTACTAAGTGGCGATCCAGTTTAATAATATCTGGCTGCATGTCGGTGAGCAGGTTTAAACCTGAATAGCCTGCACCAAAGTCGTCGATAGCGGTTGTGAACCCTTGATTTTTATACACTCTGAAAATTTCACTGAGTTTGCCATTGGAGATAGGTTGCTCGGATTCGACGACCTCGAAAATGATCCTGTCTTTATCGACCCCATATTGATCGGCGGCTTTCAGTGTCCGTGAAATGCAGGTTCTGGGGTTGTAGATCGCATTAGGCATAAAATTGATCGACACTTTGGCCTGCTGATCAAGTGCCGCCATCGACTTGATAGCCTGGATCCGGCAAGACTGATCAAAGCTGTACTTGTTGCCCTCGGTGACCCGCGCCAGTACGACAGCCGCACCTTCACCCTGTTCGCCCCGCACCAAAGCCTCATAAGCAAAGATGGTTTGAGTCTGACAATTGATAATGGGTTGGAATGCCATAGTGATGCCAAAGTCGAGGCCCTGATAGCAATTGCATTGATGAGTCATGAGAATCGTTGCCGATGAAGATGTAACACTAAGGTTAGGCGGGAACCTGGCGTTTCGCAAAACCGATCAGTTGAGGTGGGATTGAGTGAGCGTTGTTTGAGAAGCCAGGGCGCCGGGTGTCGCGCTCTTTCGAGCAATACGACAGCCAGCCCGCGCGCCCTTATTGGGGAAACTCCCCATCACAGGTTTGTTGGTCGTTTAAGTGCCGTCCAACACTCATTAACATAGCTGGAAAGTTCTAAAAGGAAAGCGGCGGTTACATATTGGTACAACTCTGTTGACGGCCGTCAATAAGACCACTGTTTAGCCTGTCTTTTCAGTTCAAACTCTGTTTTAACGGTGGTTTATGCTGTCCGTTCGGCTTTGGTCAATACCGCCTTGCTAAATTGCCACTATTATCTGTGAGTAACCTAATTGCGCTGTGCGGCGAAAAACGTACACTTTGTTCGCATTTTTGCGTTTACCTTTTTTGCTGGTAGTCAGCTCTCTACAGGAATCTTTTCGAATGGCTTTGCATACTGTTGAAAAAATTGGCGGCACTTCAATGTCTAATTATCCCGCGGTACGGGACAACATTATTCAAATTAACCGTTCACAAGCGCAGATGTACAACCGTGTTTTCGTTGTCTCAGCCTACGGTGGCATGACCAATCGATTGCTGGAACATAAGAAAACCCGAGAGCCGGGTGTTTATGCTCTGTTTGCCAATAACGATTCAGACTGGCAATGGAGTGAAGCTCTGACCGATACTGCAAAGGCGATGCGCGAATTTAACGCAACCTTGTTTGAACAACCACATTTATTGAAGCAGGCGGATCAGTTTATTACTGAACGTATGGAAGGCATCCGGTCTTGTTTGCTGGATCTGCAGCGTGTCTGCTCTTACGGGCATTTCCAGATTAATGAACACCTGGCAACCGTGCGGGAAATGCTCGCCGGCGTTGGTGAAGCGCACAGTGCATTCAATACCGCATTGCTGTTGCAGTCGGAAGGGATCAATGCGCGCTTTGTCGATTTGTCCGGTTGGCGCGAACCGGATAACCTGCCACTGGATGAGAAAATTATTTCTGTTTTTTCCCGTTACGATTTGGCGAACGAGATGCCGATTGTGACCGGCTACACCCAATGTGAAGAAGGGTTGATGAACACTTTCGATCGCGGTTATTCGGAAATTACGTTCAGTAAAATTGCGGAATTGACGGAGGCTCGCGAAGCGGTGATTCACAAGGAATACCATTTGTCGACCGCAGACCCAATGGTGGTCGGTGAGCAAAATGTCAAACCTATTGGCCGAACCAACTACGATGTGGCTGACCAGCTATCATTGATCGGGATGGAAGCCATTCACCCGAAAGCGGCAAAAGGTTTGCGCAAGAAAAACATTCCTCTGCGGGTTAAAAACACGTTTGAACCGGATCACGACGGTACCTTGATCACCAACGACTATCGTTCTAAAACACCGCGCGTTGAAATCATTGCGGGGATTCGCCATGTGTACGCGGTGAACGTGTTTGATCAGGATATGGTTGGGGAGCCGGAACAGTTCTTAGAAATTCAGAAACTGGTGATGGAATTCAACGTGCCGTTGTTGGCCAAAGAACACAATGCGAATACCGTGACCTTATATCTCGATACCGGCCTGAAAGTGGTAAAACGTATTCAGGCACGCCTGGAACGTCATTTCCCGAATGCGGAAATGAGCAGCCGAAAAGTGGCGATGGTGTCGGTTATCGGATCGGATATGAACGTACCGGGTATTCTCGCCAGCCTGTCCACGGCCTTAGCGGCAAAAAACATCAATATCATGGCTATTTACCAAAGTATCCGGCAAGTGGATGTGCGAATTGTGATCGAAGAAGACCATTATGAAATGACCATTGCGGCACTGCATGAAGCGTTAATTGAAGAGCATCGGTACACCGTCAGCGTCGCGTCCTGACGCTACGAACTCTGTCGCGGTGAGCGACAGAGTTTTTCTGCAAAAGCGAGTATCCGACTCGCTGACTTCGACGGGCCCTTAAATTAAATCGCCACACACCTGATTCCGACCGGCTTTTTTTGCGGTCATCAGGCGTTGATCAGCCAGGAATATGAGCTGCTCAATCGATTTATTCTGTTGCCAGGCAATGACACCGGAACTGATGGTCACTGGCCGTTGCATCTTGCTCCACTTCAACTCCGATACCTGCTGACGCAGCCTGTCCAATGAGTACATGGCATCGTGCGTCTCGGTTTCCGGCATCAGCACCAGAAATTCTTCGCCACCAAATCGGGCACACAGGTCCGTTTCGCGGAAACTCTTGCGGATAACGCTGGCTAACCGTTCCAGTACTTCATCGCCATATGCGTGACCGAAGGTGTCGTTAATGCGCTTGAAGTGATCTATATCGATCATCGCAATGGTAAAGGTCGAGTGATAGCGCTTGGCATGATGATGCATTTGCTCAAGTCGTTCCATGGCATAGCGACGGTTGTAGAGGCGGGTTGAAAAATCTCGGGTGTCAGCCTCTTCCGCGCGATGCTGCAAGGCGTGAACATCTTTCATCAAATCGCTGACGTCAGTCAGAAAGAGGATCGTTTGTTTGCTTCGGTGCAAACTCCATTGCACCCATCGCGTTTGGTGGCTGAAGGCGATACCTATATAGCGGTCGGTAATCGCATTACTCAGGATGTCCTGCAGGCTGATGGTTCGGAAATGTCGATTGGTCAGTCGAATGCTTTGCGTCGTCAGCAAAGCGTCATCGAACTGTGTGTTGGCCTTAAGCAGGTTCCCAAACCATTCGAGCGCTAAAGGAGATGCGGCTTCGATGACCTGCCGGTTATTGAAAGCAATGGCTGCTGTGTTGGGGGGCAGCTGCTCAAAGTTCATGGCTTGTGTATTCCCGGTCGAGGCGGAAGAGATGACAGTGCTCATATCGGTTGAGTTCCTGTTCAGGACTCCTCAACAGCAAAAGAGGGTCGGTTTTTCCAAGTAGTTCACACAAGTATAGCGAAAAATTTGCTTGCTGGTGGTTTATTACACTAGGGTAAAAGCATATTTTGGAGAGTATCACTATGAAAAGTTGGGTTTTTTCACAGCAGCAGGTCGTTTTCTGCCTGTGCTCCGTTCTTCTGATCACCACCAGTACCGCTAAAACCGAACTCTACGGGGAGGCGAACGCGTTTGGGCAGTTTCAGACGAATGCCGATGGTTCCGCCTTTCAGGTGGCTGGGTATCTCTCTGAGTTTGGTTTTCGTAATGAGGAAGCAGTTTCGGAGTCGATGAAGGCCCATTTTGATGTGCGTTTCAGCTACAGTGCCATGGACACATGGTACGTATTTACACGTCACGGTCGGGTTGGGCTGTCCGGTCAGCATGGACGATTGGATTACTTTTTCGGCGAGTCACCACTGTCGGCAACGAATGACTATATGCGTTTAATGAATCAGGACCCAGATGCGCTCAGTAGCGCCTTCAATTCCAGTGCCGCCTCTGCTTTGAGCTTGCCAGTCGGGCTGGGTGCCGTCGATGGCATCTGGTATCGGTCACCCAAGGTCTCGGAACAGTGGTTTTTTGACGCTGCCCTAGTGCCTGCCGAAGTGATTGGTGGTGAAACCGGACTTTCATTCGCTGGCCACTTCGAGGATGGCCAGACGAAAGCCAGCCTGGCGTTTGAAATCAATGTAGAAACACCGAATAGCCAGTTGTTGCGAGCGATCGGACAGCGGCAATTCCAGCGGGTGCAGTTGGGGCTGGGCCTGCAGGCGAGTAGCCACAGTGATACCGATAGTTCCGCACGCAGTTATTTTGCTTTTGCCTATGTGCCGGTCACGATAGGGGCAGTTGAAACACGCGCAAAAGCGCTAATGTCGCTGAATCAAGTGACCGATATCAATCAAAACCAGACGTCGCAACTGTATTTGAGTGCTGTGGATGAATATCCGCTATCGAGCCGGATATCCCTATACGGCTTTGGTGAGCTGGAGCTGGCAAACGATCTGCAAGATGCGACCAGCTACGTTGGCGCGGGTTTGCGCATGGTATTTTAAGTCAGTCATATCGCGGGTAGTTTGCGGAGCCATCCTTGCCGCAACCGGTTTATTGGTTTGGAAACAGTGACCGGGAAATGACCTGCCATTGGGTTTGCCAATCTTGCGTCGGTTTCCGCTTAAACTCACTGCGCACGAACTGATTGATTTTGCCTTCAGCAAAGGTAAGCAGCAGATTTGCAGCTTGCGTTTGCGTAATCGTAGGCCGCAAACCCTCGCGGATCTCGGCTTCTCGGATTACCTGCTTTAATTGCATTTCCAGTCGATCAAAGACCTGTATGACGCGCACGCGCAGGCGCTCGACGTCACCTGCCAAAGCATCACCAATAAGTATGCGGCACATGCCGGGGTTACGTTCCGCAAACGCCAACAGCAAGGTTAAAATGGCTTCGCAGCGGGGCACTGCGGCTTCTTCTTCCTGCAAAATCATTTTAACCCGTGAAAATAAAGTATCTTCAATGAAAATGATCAGCCCTTCGAACATCTTAACTTTGCTGGGAAAGTGACGATACAGCGCCGCTTCAGATACACCAACCGCTTTCGCCAGCTTGGCGGTGGTGATGGTCTGCCCCGGGTTGGTTTCCAGCATATGCGCAAGAGCCTGCAGTATCTGGTCGCGTCGGGATGTGGCTTCTGTCATCTCAGTCATCGATTACCCCTCCGCTGTATTGGTAATGAGTGTGCCGACACCTCGGTCTGAGAAAATTTCCAACAGGGTGGCATGCGAGACCCGTCCATCAATGATGTGGGCACTGGTAACACCGCTGTGTACTGCGTCCAGGGCACATTTGATTTTGGGTAACATGCCGCCGTAAATGGTGCCATCGGCAATCAGGTCATCCACCTGCTGTGTGGTCAATCCGGTCAGGATGTTGCCTTCTTTGTCTTGCAGACCAGCAATATTGGTCAGCAGAATTAATTTTTCCGCGTCCAGAACTTCAGCCATTTTTCCGGCGACCAGATCAGCGTTGATATTGTAAGACGCTCCGTCTGTGCCGACACCGATGGGCGCAATAACCGGGATATAGCGACCAGCGCTCATGCGTTCAATAAATTCACGGTCGATGCTGGCGACTTCTCCGACATGACCGATGTCGATGATTTCAGACTTTTGCAGGTCCGGGCTCAAACGGGACACCTTCAACTTGGTGGCTCTAATGCAGTGGGCATCCTTACCGGTTATGCCGAACGCTTTGCCACCGGCTTGATTAATCAGGGACACAATGTCCTTATTGACCAAGCCGCCGAGAACCATTTCGACTACGTCCATGGTTTCAGACGTGGTCACCCGCATGCCATTGACGAACTCGCTTTTAATGGCCAGTTTGTCAAGTAGCTCACCGATTTGCGGACCACCGCCGTGCACCACGACCGGGTTGATACCTACGGTTTTTAGAAGCACGATATCGCGCGCAAAACCGGCTTTCAGTTTCTCGTCCACCATGGCATTACCGCCGTATTTGATAACCACGGTTTTACCTTGGAAGCGCTGCAGGTAGGGCAGAGCTTCATGAAGAACTTTGACGAATTCGCGACTGTTTGAAATATCCAAGGACATAGGTTTCCATTTGTGATCGGATTAACGGCTCGGCGGTGTCAAGACACCGCCAACAGGAGACAACATTTTTGTCGGAGCATTGGCGGCACTGATGGGCCGCTGAAACTCCGTTACGTTAAAATGGAATCTGTAACTGGCTGTCGACACCCAGCAATTGCTGTTTAAACAGATTCTGGATTTTCCGTAAAGAGGCTTCGTTATCGGCCTCAAAGCGGCATACTATTTTGGGTGATGTATTGGACGCTCGTACCAAGCCCCATCCGTCCTGGAAATCGACGCGCACGCCGTCAATATCCGTCACCTGGCCACCGCTGAATTGACCATTGCGTTGCAACGCTTCGATGACGCGGAATTTGCGCTCATCGGATGTGGCAATGGAAAGCTCAGGTGTTGAAAGATCCTGCGGCAACTCATTAAACAGCGTGTCTATTGTTTCGTTTTGGCCGGCCAGTATTTCGATTAAACGCGCCGCAGTGTACAGAGCGTCATCAAAGCCATACCAGCGGTCTTTATAGAAAACATGACCGCTCATTTCACCGGCCAAAACGGCTCCGGTTTCGCGCATCTTTCGTTTCATGAATGAATGGCCAGTTTTCCACATGACCGGTTTGCCACCAAATCCGATAATCAGGTCTTTTAACCGGCGTGAACTTTTAACGTCAAACAGAACTGTGCCGCCCTGATTGGTCTGCAATACTTGCTTCGCCAAGAGCATTAACAAGCGATCTGCGTAGATGATTTTGCCACTGTTGGTGACGATGCCCAAACGGTCGCCGTCGCCGTCAAAGGCAAGACCCAAGTCGGCACGCGTTTCAACCACGGTGCGTGTAAGATCCTGCAGGTTTCGCGGATCGGAAGGGTCCGGGTGATGGTTTGGAAAGTTACCATCGATATCGCAAAACAAAGGTAACACGTGACAACCGATGCCCTTAATTAGTTGAGGTGCCAGCGTGCCAGCAACACCATTCCCACAGTCAATCACAATTTTGAGTGGTCGCTGTGCTTTTACATCGTCACAGACTCGGGCCAGATATGCACTAGATACATCTTGGGTGGTAGTGTTGCCGGTGCCGGACAGGAAGTTCTGATTTTCAATACGATGGAACAAGCCTTTGATTTCGTCTCCGGCCAGCGTATTACCGCCAATGACAATTTTGAAACCATTGTGGTTACCCGGGTTATGGCTTCCGGTAACCATGACACAGGAACTGACTCGCAAATGCTCGCTGGCGAAGTAACAGACCGGCGTAGGTACAACGCCGATATCGATCACATCGCGGCCACTGGCTGCCAGGCCACGAATCAAGGCTTGAGATAATTCTGGGCTGGACAGTCGTCCGTCGCGCGCAACGATGATGGTTTGTTCGCCTCGATCATAAGACTCAGAACCAATCGCAAGGCCAATTTGCATGGCCGTATCATTGGTCAGTGTTTGTCCAGCGATGCCCCGGATATCGTAAGCGCGGAATATTTCTTCACTGACATTGATTTGCGCTTTGGCGCGCGGTTGTTGTTGCATACCCAACAGGTCGGCGTCGCCATCCATCATTGGCACATCGAAGTTTTCCACTTCATCGGCGTTCACCGGTTTGCTGATACTCAGGTCCAGTACGCTGGCCTGTTGGTTTGGATCGTTGGACTTAACGCCTTGACGACCCATGCGCATCCGGTTAATGGTTTTGGCCAGAGTACTGAAGATGGCGAATTCAAAGTCGCTGGTCGCGCTTTTCTGACCGGTGAGCAGGTTCTGCACTAGCTTCGCGAAGGTATTGGCATCGTGCCGCAGTGCCAACTGCAAGCGTTGGCCGGTGAGCAGGATCGGTAAGATACAGATTATGATCAGAGCACCGAAGAAAACCCAAATCAGACCGGTCGACAGGATGGACGCGAAAGCCAGTTCATCGGCAGGCTGGAAAGTCAGTGTCCAGTTCGGATTATTCAGTCTCAGGTTAATGAGTTCGTTGGTATTTTTAGCGCCATAAGTGACCAGGGTTTGTTTGGGCGCACCTTCAAACTGTTGTTCGATGAGCAGGTTACCTTTCGTACCATCGATTCCGCCCAATTGGTTTGCCAGGTATTCCAGGGACTGTGCAACAGCGACGGTGCCGATCAGTCGTCCTGAGCTATTACGGACGGCCTTCACACTTTGTAGATAAGCCGTACCGTTGTATTGGTGAGCTTCGATGCTGAGGTTTTGACCCTGTTCAGCGCGGGTGATCATGTCGAGCCCGGCAAAGCTCAATGGTGGGTTACTGGTGTTGTCCTGCGCCGCTTCTCGAACCGGAAATACGTGAACCGTGAGTGCATTGGGAATCTGGCTGACGATGAATTGCTCTGCTTCACGCAGCTGTGCCGGATCACCAATACTGATTTGGTCGATGACGATCGGACTGGAGGCGATTTGAGACATTAACGCATTGTGCTGATCCAGCACATTGTTAATGTAGGCCTCGTACTGGTTGGCAATACCATCAATTAACGCAGCGCGATGACGGTCGTTGACCGGCGCCGCTTGAGTGCTGACCAGTAGATAGGCCGCAGCAGCCAGCGCAATTACGATGATGCCTATCGGCAGCATTAAGAATGACAATATACCTTTATTGCCAGAGGTCGGTTTACTGCGCGCCGCTTTTTGTTTAGCGGGTTTCTTTTTGGCCACAAAAATGCCCTCTTGGTCTTATTGGGTTCGATGTTGGCAACGCTGCAGGTTTGAGTGATGTGTTCAGAACAGTAATCAGTCAGGCAGCGATCATCCGGCGACAAATTATTTGTCAGTTAATGCTTACTTTAGCTGAACAATGGCCGAGCGTTAATAGGCACGGCCGCTTTTCGATAAAAATAGTCAGGGCTTACTTCGCCGCGCAGGTCCGTCAACCGTGTCCGGTACTGCCAAACCCACCGGCACCTCGTTCGGTGTGTTCAAAGGTATCGACGATATCAAAGCTGGCTTGTACAACTGGCAACAGAACCAGCTGTGCGATGCGATCCCCCGGCTCAATGGTGAAGCTGTCCTGACCCCGGTTCCAGCAAGAGACCATCAGCTCACCCTGATAATCTGAGTCGATCAGTCCAACCAGATTCCCCAGTACGATACCATGCTTATGACCCAAGCCTGATCGGGGCAGGATGGTCGCTGCTAAGCCTGGGTCTTCGATGTAGATAGCCAAGCCGGTTTTAATCAGCTCCGTTTGTCCGGGCTCAAGTGTTAACGGCGCATCCAGTACAGCCCGCAGGTCCATCCCTGCAGATCCATCGGTCCCGTAACTGGGCAATGGAATCTCAGTGCCGACACGTGGGTCGAGGATTTTAAGTTGCAGTTTATGCGTCATTAGTTGTATCCATCGTGGTTAATTGGTTGAGAATAAATCGGGCGACGTCGAGTTTGCTGGCCGGTCCAAAGGTTACGGTTTGAGATGCCGTGACCCAGAGTATTTCGTTTTGGTCGGCGCCGAAGCCAATGTCCTGTCGCGACACATCATTGGCGACGACGGCGTCGACGTTTTTTTTAGTCAGTTTTTTATGCGCGTAGTCCGCAACATTCTGTGTTTCTGCAGCGAACGCGATGACTCGTTCTGGACGCTGTGGATGCTGCGCGACCGTGGCAATAATGTCTGGGTTCTCTTGCAGTGTGAGGTTTAAATCAGTTCCCTGACCGTCTTTTTTCAGCTTCTGGTTCGCCGCTTGTGCGGGTCGGTAGTCAGCTACGGCGGCGGTGCCAATAAAAACATCGCAGGAATCCAGCTGCGCCAAGGCTTCGCGCAACATATCGTCTGCGCTGGTGACGTTGATACGCTGAACGCCAGCGGGCGTTGGCAAGTTCACTGGTCCGGCGATCAATGTGACGGATGCGCCAGATTGAGCCGCGGCCTCTGCCAAAGCAAAGCCCATTTTTCCGCTACTGTGGTTCGACAGATAACGAACCGGGTCGATGGCTTCTCGGGTAGGCCCGGCGGTGATGACTATGTTCTGATTGAGCAGCGATTGTGATGGCTGCATCAACGACAAACTCATTTCAAACAATTGATTGGGTTCAAGCATGCGTCCGAAGCCCACATCACCGCAGGCCTGCTCACCACTGGCGGGTCCGAACACCTGCAATTCCGGCAACGCTTCCTGAAGTGAGGCCAGGTTTTTCTGAGTGACCGGGTTGAGCCACATTTTTTCATTCATGGCCGGTGCCAGCACGATGTTAGCGGTCGTTGCCAGACATAATGTCGTGAGCAGGTCGTTCGCCATGCCGGCGTTCATGCGCGCAATGAAATCCGCAGTGGCCGGCGCAACGATTAACAGGTCCGCCCACCGAGCCAATTCAATATGGCCCATGCCCATTTCGGCATTTTCATCCAGCAAACTCTGACTGACAGGGTTGCCAGACAGGGCCTGCAGAGTAAGCGGGGTGATAAATTCGGTGGCGGCGGGTGTCATGACAACGCGGACTTCGGCTCCGGCTTTACTGAATAGTCGTACCAACTCTGCAGATTTATAAGCGGCAATGCCACCGGTAATGCCTACCAGCACGCGTTTGTTCTTTAAGGACTGTTGGCTTTGCGAAGATAGTGCGTTCATAGACTATTAAACATCCGATCAATTAATTCGCGGGCTTAGAGCCGGGTAACCGTTGTTGAGTTCCTGCGCGAATTTGCTATCGTGGCGGCAACGTTCCGGCGCAGCTCAGGATGGGCAGAATACCACAGCTCGGAACGGATTGGATTGTTGCCAACAAAAGGAATGACCATGTCTATTAAACAATGGCCTGAAGCATTGCGGCCAAGGGAAAAACTATTGGCCCAAGGGGCTGCCACTCTGTCTGATGCCGAGCTGTTGGCCATCTTTTTGCGAACCGGGATCCCCGGGTTGGATGCCGTTGGGTTAGCACAGTCGATCTTAAATCGCTTTGGCAGTCTGGCGCAGTTGTTTGCCGCCGACCAGCAGCAGTTCTGTGAAAGCCAGGGATTAGGGCCAGCGAAATTTGTGCAATTGCAGGCGGTACTGGAAATGGGGCGCCGGTATCTTAAGGCCGATTTATTGACCCGGCCGTCTTTAACTTCACCTGCCGATACCCGTCAGTTTCTGCTGGCGCAGATGAGCGGATTGAAGAGTGAACAATTTGGCTGCATCTGGTTGAACGCTCAGCATCAGGTGATTAAATTTGAAACACTGTTTAACGGCACCATTGACAGTGCTGCGGTGTATCCCCGGGAAGTGGTCGCTGCTGCGTTAGGTTGCAACGCTGCAGCGGTCATTCTGGCGCACAACCATCCGAGCGGCATCGCAGAGCCCAGTCAGGCGGACCAGATGATTACCCAGCGGCTTGAAAAGGCGTTGCAGACCATCGATGTTCGGCTTTTGGATCATATGGTCGTCGGCCAGGGGATTGTCGTCAGCTTTGCGGAACGAGGGCTGCTTTAGTCCCGCAAAGAAGTCAGTATAATGAGCGTCTCCCTGGGGAGGGTACGCTTTGTAAGGTCTTGTAATCAAAGCGGAATCAGAACAAAAAAACAGCAATATCACTTGAGCTTGGACCTTTGTTCTGGTATAAATCGCGCCTCTTTGAATCAGGGCCCCAGGTCCCAACGATTTTAGTTTGAGTTTTAATCGTTTTGAGCATCGCATACAAACCGGTTAAAGCGCTGTTTTAGTCTCACGCGAACTGTTGTAAAACTGTTAGTGCGGAGACAATCAGTCATCTGATGATGTTACTGCACTGTAAACGGCTCGTGCTGAAATCTAAAACTCCTGTGGTCGAATTAACTATTGTTGAATGCGGTGTCACCGACAACTGGAGGCGACAGAAATGTCTAGAGTTTGCCAAGTTACAGGTAAGCGTCCTGTAACCGGGAATAATGTTTCCCACTCACAAATTAAAACTAAGCGTCGGTTCTTACCGAACCTGCACACTCACCGTTTTTGGGTTGAGGGTGAAAAGCGCTTCGTTAAACTGCGTGTATCTTCAAAAGGTATGCGTGTCATCGACAAGCGTGGTATCGAATCAGTATTGGCTGATTTGCGTGCCCGTGGTGAAAAAGTTTAAGGAGCCTGACTCATGGCACGTGATTTGATCCGTTTAGTAAGTTCAGCTGGTACTGGTTATTTCTATACCACTGACAAGAACAAGCGTAATACTCCAGACAAACTGGAATTCAAAAAGTACGACCCTAAGGTTCGTAAGCACGTTATGTTCAAAGAAGCTAAAATCAAGTAATTGATTTAGATTCTCGAAGAACCCGGTTTATACCGGGTTTTTTTATGCCTGCCGTATTCTGCGACGGGATGATTGGGAGATAAGAGAGCTATCGAATTGATCTGATAATCTCTACCAGTGTTTCCAGCTTGCGATTGGACAACTGGCGATAGTCAAAGTAAGGCGAAACGATCAGCTTGGCGGTTCGGTTGAGGTAGAAATGCTCATTAACCGCGTCACAGCGCGCCAACAGTCCCAGATGTTCTGCGTAGGACTTACCGGTGATGAGGTGTATAGCTTTAGAAGACTTGCCCAGTAGCGGCTGTGAAAACAACAGGGCCTGTTTACTGCCGCGCTGTAACAGACGGCCTTCGCGATACTGTTGCCATTCACCTTCAAAGCCAGGTTCAAGCTGGTGCATCAGTTTGGCGTATAGATTGAATATTTTTCGCCAGTGGTTACCGGTTTGCTGCACGATGGACGCAATGTCCCCTGGCTTCATCGGTTGCAGGTCTGAATGTCTGGGATGCTCGTACACACCCGGAGTGTTGCCGATATAAACGGCGAATTCAAATGCAGGGTCACCATAGCCAGAATGATTCGGTGGCATGTTGCGTATGGGCATATTGCGTGTCTGTTTGATCTTAGAAGCTATGATTCTGCCTGAAAGCTCCGGCCACACCAATTGTTATACAGTCGTCCTTTCCATTTTGGAATTGATTATTTCACTTGCAGGGCGCAGACATTAAACTAACCATTCGTAAACTGTTGAAAAATTGATCGTCTTTGAGGGAGTGACAAACGACGTGGTAATCGCGACTTTTCGAACCATACTGTTTTATCTGGCCAGTGTGCCCTTTACGATGATCTGGGCAGCCATCTTTGGCCTGTTTGCCTATTTGATTCCGTATCCAACCCGTTACCATGTAGTTATTGGCGGTTGGGCTAATGTGATGCACTTTTTTACGGTCTATCTGTTGGGTATTCGGGTGCGGGTACACGGTCGGGAGAACATCCCCGAACAGGCGTGCGTGATCATCTCGAATCATCAGTCTGCTTGGGAAACCTACTACATGCAGCATTTGTTCAAGCCACAATCCCAAGTAGCCAAAGCCAGCCTGCTGAAAATTCCGTTATTTGGCTGGACCTTTGGCATGATGAAGCCGATTGCCATTGATCGAAGTAATAAGCGTCAGGCCATGGCACAAGTGATTGAGCAGGGTTCGCAGCGTATTGCTGAAGGTTGTTCGGTACTCATATTTCCCGAGGGAACGCGTTCAGAGCCTGGCTATCCATTACCATTCCGAAAAGGCGGTGCTGTGCTGGCAAAAACGGCGGGCTGTGCCATTGTGCCAGTCACACACAATTCCGGTTCATTCTGGTTAAACAAATCATTCGCTAAAAAAGCGGGCGTAATCGATATCTTTGTACATCCGGCAATCGAAACCAAAGATCGGGATCCGGTTGAGCTGATTGTCGAAGCTGAGCGAATAATTACAGCCCAGTTGTCAGCGATCTCAGATCGAAATGATCGGATTTTGCATCAGGAAAACGAACAAGCGACCGTGTAGGTCGCTTATAAGTAAGGATGCTGGCGCTAAATGAATATTTAGCGTTGCGAATCAATGGCTGCCTGAATCTGTTCAATCGGGTAGGCCCCTTTCAGGATCTGATCACCCACAATAAATGCTGGCGTACCGGTAATTCCGAGTTGTTGCGCCAAGGTCGACGTCTGCTGCAGATGCTGTTTCACGTCTGGATGATCCAGCTTAGCTTCCACGGTACTGCGATCAATACCTACTTTTTTCACGACTTTCCAGATATCGTCAGCGGTTTTGAGGCTGTTAACGGATAATAGTGCCCGATGCAGTGCTTCATACTTATCCGGTTCAGTCAGGTTTACCGCTAAGGCAATTTGAGCGGCAAGGTCTGATGTTTCGGTCAGAATAGGCCACTCTTTATAGACAACTTTCAGGTCAGGATTATTGGCCACCAGCGTTTGTAAAACCGGGTTAACGCGCTTGCAATAACCGCAGTTGTAATCGAAAAACTCAATCAGCGTAACAGTGCCTTCTGGGTTGCCGCCAACCGGATCTATCGCATTGTTGAACAGCATGTCTTTCATGTCGCTGAGTGCAGCGGACTCTTTTTCAGCCTTTTCCAGTTCGGCGCGTTCCTGCAGCAGATAGATAGCGTCCGCGATGATTTCCGGATTTTCCATGATGTATTCATGGACAATCTTTTCAATATCTTCTTTGTTGTAGTCTTCGGCTTGCACGCTGCAGGCGCTGGTGGCGATGACACAGGCTGCCAAAGCTGTGCGCGTCAGAAATTTAGGTTTAAACATGAATACTCCAAGCGTGGTTATAGGCGTCAGACTCAGGCGATGGTCAGAAGTTCCCGGACCTATTGGCCGAAGCGTTGGGCGCCGGCCAGCAAAAAATGTCGTTCAGCTTCTGTTGATGATCGCCCCAGTACCTCGTTGCGGTGAGGGTAACGTCCAAAGCGTGAAATAATATCGCGATGCTGTTGGGCAGACGAGTAAAACCCTGTAATGATTGCGTCAGCACCGGAAACTTCGGCCTTAATGCCTTCCAGCAGTTTTAAAGCCCGGTCCTGCGCGGCCAGATCTTCGCTGTGCACCAGGGGGAGCACTGCAAAGGCTTGCTGGCAGGCGGGTAATGACGCAAAGATGCCTTGCTGCCATCCTGCGTCAGCCCAACTGAGCGCTGAAGGGTCCCAGGCAAAGGCTTCCCGCTTGCCTCTAAAAAGATTGCGACTGAACTGATCAATGACAATGATGGCGGCCAAGATCGCTGGCCCGGTTTCTGGCCAGTCTTCAGGGATGCCTACCGTGGTCAGCTGGTGATGCAAATGGCCGAAGCGCTGGCGGATTTCCTGATCAACCGAGTCGCCACCGGAAAACCACTTCTTTTTCTGACTATCGTCGGGTATGGCCTGTTCTCCAAACCAGTAATCCAGAACCTGTTCCCACACAGGCTGGTTCATGCCTGCTCTGCCATTTCATCAGCAAAGGTTTTGGGTTTCAGAATCTGACCTGCAATAAACGTCCAGTACACTATCATCAGATCCAACCAGTAGGTGCGTCGCTGCAAGACATCCGCTGCAGACATGGTAGTGGGGTTCTGTTGCGCACAGCTGACCGATACCTGATCGAACAGTTTATCGCCTTCACTGGAAATTAGGGGTAACGCGGGCAGCTTCCGGGTCTGGTCAAGCCACTTGGTGAATAGGGTCATGACTTGCTTGTCCCGTGCGGCGTGTTTGCCAGCCGGAATTTTTCCATCGTCAAATGCCCACAGGTCAATTTGTTGCAGGGTTTGCAGCGCCAGGAATACTGATTTTGCCAATGGCATCATTTTGTGACTGTTGAAATCTTCTGGCCAGAATGGTGCACTGGACGCGCGCCACTTGGCGATCAGCGGGTTGACGTCTTTGAGTTTCTTAGGTTTTTCGTGCATCCCCAGTGCTTGCTCAATAATCGCTTTTTGAGCGCTTAAGACATCAGACGCCTGCTTATTGAGAGCCAAAGCATTGGGTCGTTTCTTTTTCTTGGCGCTTTCTGTTGGTGGAACCAGTGCTTCCGGTTTAATCATTAACTCACCCATGCGATCCTGCAGTGGGATGAGTCGCTGGAACTGTTGCCAGAGTTGTACACCGGCCATTTCAAACAACGGGCCGTCGCCCTGGCGAGTGAACACCTTCTGATAGCCGGTCGTGGTGGAGAGGACCCAGAGAGCTGGCGATTCGATGCGGAACAGAGCCTGCACTTCGTCGGCTTTTTTCTCACTCTTGGCCTCTTTGGCGACCAGTGCCGACCAATTCTTACCCCGCACACGCAGCTTACTGCAGAATTCCACAAATTCCGGCCAATCCCGGTATAACAGTTCAAAGCGTTTCTCGATACGCTGTAAACGTAGTGCTTCTGAAAATCCAACCAACTCTCTGGCGACGTTGGTGCCCCGGGCATTCTGATGTTCGCGCATGGGCAGAACCCAATTGTTCAACAACATAGCCCACGGTTTATAGCGATTACGTAAGGCGTTGTACCACTGCACAAAAAGCCCCCAAGTGCGGCTGTAGAAGGTTGAGGCCAGTGGTGTCATGCGCATAGCGAGCATTCCGACAAACTGTTGCATATTCAGTGCTTCCAGTATCGGCAGGCCCAGTTCCAGTGTGGAGGAGCCCTTTACCCACTGCAGGGGTGTTTGATGCACATTCAGAACGGGGTTTTCGACCAGAATGATTTTATCGATTTTGGGTGCGGACAGGTGATCGGCTAATTTCTCGACCATTTGCCAGAGCAGTTCTTCGGTATCTTTTTCCAGCGGTAAACCTTCTGGTTTGGCTGTTTTAGGCCACAGGATGGCGGCCGGTGCGAATAAGAAAAGGGCAATGATCAATTGGATCAGCGCGGGGATAAATTGACTGCCCCAGGTCGAAAAGGACAGTAACGGCAACATTAGCAGAACACCGATAATGGGCAGCAGGATGTAAGTGGCCACGGCGAATGCGGCAAGAATAATCAGGCTGAGGCGGGTGTCCAGCTCCTCTTCCGGATGGCGGTATTTACTGGCGAAATACTGATCCAGTCCTCCTTGCAGCAAGTGTTTGCGCACGTCATCTGGGCTGTTTTTCTGGTTCACGGCCAGCGCTTGGGCTTTGATCACCAGACCAGCCTGCGTGAGCTCTTTTCCCAATTTCAGTGCAGCGTCCTTGTCCATATTCTGTCTCAGGACCGTACGTCGCCCGGCCATCATATCGGCCAGTTGGGTATCGGTTAGACTAAGCTGGTCTTTCAGTGAAAAGCTGACCGCTGTTTTATTCGTTTCTGGTTTAAAGCCCTCAAACACCAAATGGTAACGTGCGTGTTCCATTAATATCGATCCTCAACCGGCATGCTTCGTTATTATTGGGTAGTAAAACTACCCTAAACCGGCGGTGAATCAAGTGACTTTGCCCCGCTTTGCGCGTTAGTTCGAAGTTTTTGGTGAAATGTGTAACCGCAAGTTTACGTCAGGAATGGGCATTGCGTTGATTCAGGGGTTTGGTTTTTACATGCGTCGGCTATTTACTCAGCAAAAAAACGCCACTGAAAGAGTGGCGTTTTTTGTTTCAAACCTGTGATTGGCGTGGCTGTTTAACCAATGCGGTACTCTTCACCATCTTTGCCAGTAAAATGCTTGCGCTGATCGACACAACGGCAGATGCGTTGACCAGCCCGGTTAGTGGTGATTTCACTGTCTCCACGAACCATGCTGAACCAGTGCGAGTCGGTTTGCTCATCGTTCGCGGCAATCGTGACATCCCCTAAATCCATACTCTTGGTTTCGATCTGGATATCGTCAACGTTCGCTTTATCGCGAGATCCGCGTTTGCCATGAGCGTTGAAGATGACTTCGACATGAAAACCATCTGCATTCTTCAGCACGATAGAAGTCGGGTTTTCTTTGTGGCCACTCAGGGCAACAAATTGTTTAGGTTGCTTTAAACCTGCCTGGCTGCCGTCTTCAAAGAAGGCCAACAGGTGCTGGTAGTAAACCACATAGTTGCGGACATCTTTGTGGGACCCTTTGGACAGGGGGAAAACCTTATCCAGAAAGTTTTTGGAGTAATCCATCATTTGCTGAATGCGCGCATCGTTTAACGAGCTGATCAGCGTGACTTCTTCTTTAATGAAGCTTTCGAATCCTTGGCTAGATTCCATGGCTTGAAGTGTGCTAGTTGATAAGGCAGTCATCGTTATTCTCTCATGTCATTTAGTGGTAACGCTCAGCTCTGCGACTTTCCGTTTTACGCTGTTGATTATGCCAAGCCTAAATCGTTATCGCTTGGTTGGTAGAATAGGGTATATTTCACTACAATTTCACAATAAAAATTTCACAGTGTGAATTTTACAAAATGAAAACAAGCAAAAGCCTGATCCGTCAGTCCCATTTCCTGGGCACCAAAATCCGTAACCTGCGCAAACGCAGCAATCTCACCATGGAAGACCTGTCCGCCCGCTGTGTGCGAGTAGACCCGGAATCTGCACCGTCGGTATCCTATCTATCGATGATTGAACGCGGTAAACGGGTACCGAGCGTGGACATGCTTGAAGTCATTGCTGCGGTGTTTCAGAAAGATGTTGAGTGGTTTCTGGACGATGAACCACAGAGTGAGGCCATTGCCCCGGTAAAAAGTGACAGTAAGGGTGGCATTCTGGGCATGCCTTTAGAGCCGAGCTTTTTGTTTTCCAACGATATTCTGCAAATCGCCATACCGGAGTTGTTGTCACAAGCTGGGGTGTCAGGTCGACAGTTCGCGCAGTTGCTGATTCGAGCGTATCAGGAACATCACCAGAACCATTTCCCTGATCTGGAGCGAGCGGCGGAAGATGTGGGTAAAAAACGAATGCCGCTGACGGTTGATGACTTGCTGATGTTGGTGAAGCAGCAAGGTTTGGGCATTCAGTGGATTAAACAGCCGCCCAAAGGGGTCATTGATGAGTTGGGGGTTTATTCCAAAAACATCATTTCATCGTTTCTGGAAGATGGGACCCTCTACCTCAATGAAGTACTGAAAGATTTTCCAACCCGGCTGAAATACGAGTTGGCCGTGCATATAGGTCATTGCGTGCTGCACAGTCGCGATGGCTACCAAACCGTGAAGGCCGTTGGTGGCAGTCACGGTGGTAAGTTCAATAAGGCAGGTGATATCAACACCGCCTCCGGCTCGGTGAACGCCAAAAACATTCTCCGGGCCTGGCGGTCTTTTGAATCCAGTTTTTTTGCCGGTGCGCTGCTGTGTCCCCGTGTCCCGTTCCGCCAGTTGCTGGACCGCAGCGGTTATGAAATTTCGGTGCATAAACAGGTACAGGTTTCCGCTTCTGTCGCCATGCGCCGGATGACTGCCGTGTCACCCTATTCTCATTGGCATTATTTCGATGCCTATTCACCCGGTAAACTGAAGGCGGTGTATCGTGGCAACGGGATTCCGCTACCGTGGGGTAATATGCGAGCCATTGAAGACCCGTGCCCGCAATGGGCGGTGTTTAGAAAAATCAATGAGCCCTCTACCGAGTCGAGTGCGCAGATCTCTATTTTGGATGTGAACGGCCAGCCCAGGTTGTATTGTTGTGAATCCGTGAAGGTGAAAGACATGGCCGGTAACGACCATGTGCTGACGGCGGGTATCGACCTGATCCCAGCGTTGGAAACTCAGGGTCGGAATGCGCTGGACATTGCCCACTCGCTGAAGGATGCCTGTGTTCGCAAAGGCGGTGTGGCAAACATACCAAAATCTGTCAAAACCGAGTTGGCCAGTGTCGCGAAAATTCTGAATATCAACTGGATAGAGCGCGGTATTGAGTCGCCAGCTCAGCTGATCTGTTCGCACAGCAGCGGTTGCCCGCGCGATCCGGATTGCTATAAACGCTGTAAGTAAACGGGCGCTTTCGTGCCCGTTTACTGCTGGTTATTGGCAGTCTGCCGGTAACGTGCCGTAGTAATTTTCGCCGTAGCAGGTCCAGTAGAGATTGTCATCGTCATCAAAAAAAGCTTCGGTGACGAGGTATTGGCCATCGCCTTCCGAGTCTGAGCCTAACCAGACGCCGATGACGCCATTCTCATAAATATCCATTTCCAACGCCCCGTCTTCACTGTACAGCGTGTCGTTTGCAAAGCCCAGGTCGGTAAACGAGACCGGCCATTGGTTGTTGGTCAGCACATAGGTTTCAAACTCACTGTGCACACTGCGGGCAAACGCATAGGCTGCCTCGGTGTCCACGTCATCATTGAAATCTAAATAATCAAAGGCAGAAACGACGTCTGTGGCTCGCTCGGTATACTCCTGATACGCCGGAATCGCGACCGCTGCCAGAATACCAATGATGGCAACCAACATGATTAACCCGAGTATGCCGCCACCGGCGCCCAACCCAATACGAGGGATAAACAAGCTCAAAACCCAGGCAAACCAATGTCGTCGTGGGTGTGACAGTGACTCCCCTCGTTTGAAGGCGATCGCGCTGGCCATACGCTTAGTCAACCATGGGTAGTCGGACGTCAGTTCGTTAAAGGACATCCAGAAGCTCGTCGAGTCTTTAATTTGAGCCATGTACGCTGTGGCATTGAGCGATTTTGCGCGGGAATTTCCGGCCGCAATGACAGACAACGCTTTGATGATGTTGTTTTCACTGTTGGTACAATGCGCGCCGTAGCGGTCACAAGTGTATTCTTCCGCGCGTCGGTAGGCAGCGCCCAGCCATGGCAAGATGAGCGCCGGGGCCAGGAAAAAATGCCATTTCAAATGCCCTCGGTGAATATGACCGAGCTCGTGTCCGATGTAAAAATCGATGGCATCCGGGGTATCTTCCAAAGCATCAACCACGTCCGAAAACAGCACGACGAAATGCCGGCTGAGGAATTTAGTGGCCAGGGCGTTAAACATGTCGGTGCGTAAAATATAAGCCTCTGGAACGTTGCTCAGGCCGATATGATTGCAGGCAGTGAGCAGTTTCTGGTGCAGGTCCGGGAACTGCTCCGGCGTGATTTTAACGCCCGTTCCTTTCAGGTAAGAGATAAACGCCGAATGGGCGAACAGAAACGCGATCCAGCCAATGAGCAAATAGATTAACAGCACACCGAAGGTTACTACGGTGAGAGCCAGCCAAAACAGACCGGCGATGATCGCTGCAATGGTAAAAAGTGTTTTTTCGTTCTTGTACGACAAGTCCATTTTCGTTCCTTTGAATTTATGGGCTCGCCAAGGTAAAGCTGTGTATGAAAAATTGCAACTCACGCTGTCCTTCGCCACAATCGGGGCGGTTAACAATCATCAGGAACAGACAATGGAACGATTTTTTGAACGCCTTATGTATGCCTCGCGCTGGATTATGGCCCCGATATACTTAGGTCTCAGTCTGGTGCTTTTTGCGCTGGGTATTAAATTCTTTCAGGAAGTCATTCACTTAGTGCCAATCATTTTCAGCATGAAAGAAGTGGACCTGATTTTGGTGACATTAACCTTGATTGACCTCGCTCTGGTTGGCGGTTTGATCGTGATGGTCATGTTCTCCGGTTATGAGAACTTTGTATCTAAATTGGACATCGATGAAGGGGATGAAAAACTGAGCTGGCTTGGTCAGCTGGACGCCAATAGTCTGAAAAACAAAGTCGCCGCATCGATCGTCGCCATCTCGTCAATCCACTTGTTGAAGGTATTCATGAATGTGGAAAAAATCGACGATGACTACAAAATCATGTGGTATGTTTTGATTCACTTGACCTTTGTTTTGTCCGCGTTCGTAATGGGCTATCTGGACAAAATCACCAAAAAACCAGTATGACGGACGCTGCTGTCAAACTAATATGGCCCCGTTTTTATGCGGGGCGTTTACTTCAGCTGGCTCTATTTATTACCGATGAACAGCCTATGGAATGGAAGATATCATTTAATACAGATGAATCTCGCGTACCTGCGTATTGGAGTACCGTAAATAGACTTCTTCTAAGTGTTCCGCTTTCAGGTAGTCATAGGAAGTGTTGTTAAACGAGAGCTGTAAATCGCAGCCTTTCAACTGGCTATCATAATCCACACCTTCGTCACCGCTCGGGTCGATGATTTCTTCTAGATTAAACTGCGTAGTGTTTACCAGCATTTTATCGATCGCCCAGCTTTGCAACGCACTTTCCTGCCCACAGGTTAAATCAATCGATTTAAAACGGACGGAGTCATCCAGCGGGGTAATGGTCAGGTCAAATGTCAGTTGGTCTGTTGTTAATCCGAGATCAAAGGCTTCAGATTCAACGGTGACAGGCTGAGGTAATTCGATAAAAACCCGATCATCGTCGTATTTTTTCCGTTTGAAATAAAACTCCAGATACTGAACCGTCGAGCGGTCAAGAGTGAGACTGTGTAGTTCACTTTCTGAGTGCTGATCGGCCAGTAAAACTGAATCTGCACCGTCTCGGTAAGATACATATAGCTTGTCTTTGCCACCGAAGAACAGTGTTGTCGGCATACCAGCCCAGCTCTCGGAATAGGTGAGTAGTTTTGTATCCAATCGGAGGTCTGCATCATCGGCAGAAATGTCGATATCCAATATCAGTTCGTCGGTAGCAAACTCGTCAGATTTAGCGCAGCTCACCAACGTGGTGACAGCGAGTAATGCGCCTAACAGGTAAAATCGATTCATATTTCGTCCCTTCTTTCGTTCCTTAGAATGGTTATTGTTTACTGCATGCGTATCACAATAATGTTCTCGGTATTATTTTTCAACTAATAAAGTATCAATTTATAATTTTGTGGGCACAATTCGAGAGCGGTTGCGTGACAGGACCATCGGAGGACTAAGGGTGATTAGCCGTCCTAAGACGGCGCAATGAATCGTGAATTAAATATCGAGTAGAGGGGGGTTGCACTATTCCAGCATCTGCTTGATGCGGGCTTTCAGCATTTCGATAACAACGCGGTTTTTGCCGCCCCGTGGGACGATAATATCGGCATATTGTTTGGAGGGCTGCACAAACTCCATGAACATAGGGCGTACCGTGCGCTTGTATTGCTCGATCACAGAGTCCACGGTACGACCGCGTTCTTCAATGTCACGTTTCAGGCGCCGGAGCAGACAAATGTCAAGATCGGTGTCCATAAAGACCTTGGCATCGAGTCTTTTTCGGATAATTTTGTCATTGAGCAACAAAATTCCTTCCACGATGACCACTCGCGACGGTAAATGGGTCGTAGTCTGCTCGGAGCGATTATGAATTTTGTAGTCGTAAACAGGCACTTCTACAGCTTCTTGCCTGGCCAGTGCGTCCAGATGCGCAATTAACAGGTCGTGATCAAACGCATTGGGGTGGTCGTAGTTGATCTGTTCGCGTTCTTCAAAGCTGAGGTCATGCCGAGCTTTGTAATAGCTGTCTTCTTTGATGATGGAAATCGCCCCTTCACCCAGCTCATACTGCAGTTCATGATGGATTGTCTGTGCCAATAAGCTTTTTCCGGATGCCGAGGCACCGGCAATACCAATGAAGATGGAAGGTGAATTCATGCGTGTTCCGTATAGTGCAATGCAGGTTTTTCACCGGCGCAACAACGCAAAACAGGGGCGAAATGGCGGTGTGAGGCGGTTAAACGCTGCGAACGTAAGATAAGTTCCGGGAATTTTAGATGGTTCTGAAGCATTTGTCGCCCATTCGTGGGCAGGTGCTTCGGTGATGCGGGTCAACTATTTTGTAATAAAACTACATTTCGGGTGATAAACGGCCAGCATGTGTCTACAATACGCGACCTAAGAATAAATCTTTTAGTCAATGTTTAAGGAACTGCCATGTCTGTGATCAAAATGTCTGATCTGGATCTCGCCGGTAAGCGAGTTCTGATTCGTCAAGACCTCAACGTACCTTTGAATGACGCGGGTGAAGTCACGTCGGACAAGCGTATTAAAGCTTCGCTGCCCAGTATTGAGCTGGCATTGGAAAAAGGTGCGAAGGTGATGATCATGTCTCACCTGGGGCGTCCAACTGAAGGTGAATATGAAGAAAAGTATTCCCTGGCTCCAGTCGCAGCCTACATGGGTAAACTGCTCGGGCGCGACATACCTTTGATCAAAGATTGGGTAGAGGGTGTTGAAACCGATGCCGACGTGGTGATTCTGGAAAACGTTCGCTTTAATAAAGGCGAAAAGAAAAACGAAGACGACTTGTCTAAAAAAATGGCCGCTCTGTGTGATGTCTACGTGATGGACGCGTTTGGTACTGCGCACCGGGCACAGGCATCGACACATGGTGTGGCCAAGTTCGCGCCTATCGCTTGCGCCGGTCCCTTATTAGCTGGAGAACTCGACGCATTAGGTAAGGCAATGGACAACCCGGCGCGACCTATGGTGGCGATCGTCGGTGGGTCTAAAGTCTCAACCAAGCTGACTGTTTTGGAAAGCCTGTCAAAAGTATGTGACCAACTGATCGTCGGTGGCGGTATTTCCAACACCTTCGTAGCAGCGCGTGGTTACAATGTGGGTAAGTCACTGTATGAAAAAGACCTGATTCCTCAGGCTCAGAAGCTGATGGCAGAACTGGATATTCCGGAAGCCGTCGACGTGCGTACAGCGCCTGAATTTTCAGCAACGGCAGAAGCGACCATTAAACCGGTTGACCAGGTTACGGATGACGAAGAAATTCTCGACTTGGGACCGGAAACAGAGAAGGTTTACGCGGAAGTTATTAAGAATGCAAAAACCATTTTGTGGAATGGTCCTGCAGGCGTATTTGAATTTGATAACTTCGACAAAGGCACTCGTGCGATTGCCGAAGCCATTGCTGCGAGCGACGCGTTTTCTGTTGTCGGTGGTGGTGACTGTATCGCAGCTATCCAGAAGTTCGATATGGAAGACAAGTTCTCTTACATTTCCACGGGTGGCGGTGCTTTCCTTGAGTTTGTTGAAGGTAAGAAACTGCCCGCGGTTGAAATTCTTGAAGAACGCGCCAAGCAGTAAAATCAGACAGGCCCCGGCGACTGCCGGGGTTCGTTGTTGTTAAAATATGAAATTGTCCGTTGTGCTTGTCCGTTGCGGGTGCAACCTAATGTACTTAATCTTGAAAGGGTAAACCCATGACTAAGATTCTTGATGTTGTAAAGCCAGGCGTCGTTGCTGGCGAAGACTTACAAAAGATTTTTGAAATCGCCAAAGCCGAAAAATTTGCGTTGCCAGCGGTAAACGTTGTCAACTCAGACTCCATCAACGCGGTAATGGAAGCGGCTGCCAAGGTCAATTCACCGGTTATCATTCAGTTCTCTAACGGCGGCGCAGCTTTCTTCGCAGGTAAGGGGCTGAAAGGCGAAGGTCAGGAAAACCAGATTAAAGGCGCTGTTGCTGGTGCTAAATATGTTCACGCACTGGCTGAAAGCTATGGTATCCCGGTCATTCTGCACACTGACCACGCAGCAAAAAAACTGTTGCCATGGATCGACGGTCTGTTGGATGCGGGTGAAAAGCACTTTGCTGAAACCGGCAAGCCTTTATTCTCGTCTCACATGCTGGACCTGTCAGAAGAGCCTCTGGAAGAGAACCTGGAAATCTGTGCTGAATATCTGAAGCGCATGGACAAGATGGGTATGACCATTGAAATCGAACTGGGTATCACCGGTGGTGAAGAAGATGGCGTTGATAACAGCGATGTTGACCAGGCCGATCTGTACACCAAGCCAGAAGAAGTGGCGCGTGCCTATGAAGTATTGAGCGCGGTTTCGCCTCGTTTCACGATTGCGGCTTCTTTCGGTAACGTTCACGGCGTATATAAGCCAGGTAACGTGAAACTGAAGCCAACTATTTTGCGTGATTCACAAGCGTACTGTGCGGACAAGTTCGGTTTGGCTGACAATGGCCTGACTTTTGTTTTCCATGGTGGCTCCGGTTCATCTGCTGCTGAAATCGAAGAGTCTATTTCTTACGGTGTGGTGAAAATGAACATCGATACCGATACTCAGTGGGCAACCTGGAATGGCGTTCGTGAATACGAAGCGAAAAACCATGACTACCTGCAGGGTCAGATTGGAAACCCAGAAGGTCCAGATTCGCCTAACAAGAAGTACTACGACCCACGTGTTTGGTTACGTGCTGCGCAAACTGGCATGGTGACTCGTTTAGAGCAGGCGTTTACTGAGTTGAATGCCCTGAACCGAAACTAAGTTTTGGTCAATCTGAAGAACCGAGCTTTGGCTCGGTTTTTTTATGCCCGCATGTTCCCTTTTGCGCATAAGACGGCAGACGTCAAAGGGGTGGAACCGGACCGACGTGTTCGATACATGCTGTTGATGATTAGCTTGTATTGCCCTCAGCAGGCACTACAATGAGGGGCAGTTGTATTCAAAATGAACCGTTGTTCGTTGGGCCTGAGCGGTAGAGGCACGAAAGGAGTGGATCAGTTAATGACCTTGAAGCCGAAGCACCCAGTTCTGGTTGCTCTAATCTGCTGTCTGGCGTTGAGTAACGTTGCGCAAACTCAATCCCTGCCACGGAACGTGCTCGTCATTAACTCTTACCACCAAGCGCTTCCCTGGACGCACGCATTTAATGAAAGGCTGATTCTCAGTGCGCAACTGGACTCGGAACATCAATGGCAGCTGTACTTTGAAAATCTGGATGCGACACGCATAGGTGGCCTGACAGACGTTCAGTTCAGCAACCTGTTACGGACTAAATATGCGCACATCGAACTTGATGCCGTGATTGGGGAGTCTGCGCCAGCAGCCACCTACGTTGAAAGACAAAAGCATGCATTTAACTGGCCTGTTCGGGTTCAGTTCAATAGTGTGCTGGAGTCAGATGATGCTCATGCGCTGTATTTTGGCAACAACGATTCTTACTATGTCGATAAAACATTAGATATGATGTTGGCGCAAAGCCCGGCAACTCAGAGCCTGTACTTAATTGAAGCCGGTGGACCACCTGAACGTGAACTTATTGATCTGGTGTCCGATTACCTGTCCCATTACCCATCGATTCGCTTGGTGATTGAGCGAGAATTTACGATACCGGAATTGTTGCAACGAGTTGCGGACTATTCTGCAGACAGCCTGGTCTTGTATGGCGCTGTTTTTAAAGACAGGGAAGGCAAAGCGCAAATCCCCCGTGACGTATTAAAAGAGGTCGCCGCTGTGTCACCGGTGCCGGTTTATGGTTTGTATTCGACATTTCTCGATACAGGCATGGTCGGAGGGCACCTGTCCGATCCTGAAGTAACCGCAGAAAGTTCGTTGCAGGCCATCAGAGACTATGTCGATACAGGCCGATTCCGCAAGGTGTATCCGGCAACGCAAAGTATTCTGGATGTGACGGTGGCCAACAAGTTTCACTTACCCTTGTCTGTAGATGGCATGAATCCGGTTTTACGTAACGACAGAGATCCATGGTTACAACGGAACGTAGAACACATTTCCTGGATCATTCTGATTCTCAGTTCAACCACAATGTTGAGTGTTTTCTGGGCGGCTCGAGTACGGGTTATCAATGCAAAACTCAGCATTTCGCATCAAAAGTTGCACGTTGCCAAGCAACAGCTGATTGAGAAAAATAAATATCTGAAACAACAGTCAATGAAGGATCCCTTGACAGGGTTATTTAACCGGCGAGCTTTTTTACCCAAATTGGAAGAAGCCATGGCCGAGTTTCAACGCTATGGAAACAAATCGACCATCATGCTGATAGATCTGGATGACTTTAAACAGATTAACGATCAATACGGGCATAATATTGGCGATACCTTACTGAAATCATTTTCCTATCTGTTGCAAGCGCAATCCCGTCGTTCGGATATCATAGCTCGATGGGGCGGCGAGGAATTTCTGATTTTGGCCAAAGGCATAGGTGAACAGGAAGCCTATCTGTATCTGGACAATATTCGTCAACGAGTACAGGCCGCTCAAGAAATCGATGGCCGTGTTATTTCGTTCAGCGCCGGCATCTGCGAAATCGCCGATCATAGCACTGTCGAATTGCTGATTGCAGAAGCGGATGCGGCTATGTATCGCGCAAAGAACAGTGGCAAGAACTGCACGGTTATTGCTACAGCCAACCAACTTTTTTAACCAACCCGTGGACCGTAGGTCCGGAGAGTTTCAATGCGCGGTATTCTTCTGGTTCTGATTTTATTAGGTATGTTTTATTTTTTAGTATTGAAAAAGGAGGACATTGAGCGGCTGGACCTGGAAAAGGCAACTAACCAGGTTGAGCAAGTGGAAGAGGATGTAACACGGGCGCTGGATGAAGCACAGCAAAAGCTTAACGATGCCTTAGACGAATAAATCACCGGATGACAACAAACACCGCGTAAAAGACAGCTTTGTGTCTTCCTGCGGCATTAATGCGAGTGTGCAGTTGAATCTTAACGCTAACCTCGATACTTTCTCCACCTACAATAATAATTCCGAGTCTCTCCATGCGTTTGAAAAAAATCCTTCTCGCGGGTATCGCGACAATTATTCTGTTGGTTATCGCAGTTTTCAGTCTGGCCAATTTTCTGGTGGGATATTCACCGGTCTATCTTTATAACGCACCCTCTGTCGCTACAGGCATTGGTGCGAAGCTTGCCTGTTCCGGACGTTTTGTCAGTGGATTCGACATCGAGAAAACCGCACAGGATATTGAGGTCTATTCGCCTATTTTGACCATGTTGGATTATCAATACGATGAATCGCAGCAGGCGGTGTCTGCATCTTTGTTGGGGTTGAAAACGCGAACCGCCCAATATCGGCCCGGTGTTGGCTGCGCGCTGGAGTATGCTGGTATAGATGAGCGATCGCAGATTCAATGGCCTGTCATGAAGTCACCCATGGCTGCTTGGCCAAAAGGGAACGTGATTTTTACCGTGAACTCTGACGTGCAGCAAAAGCTCGATGCCATGTTGGTGGCAGACAACACAAGCGGGCACGACACTCGCGCGTTACTTGTTGTTCATAAAGGTAAAGTCATCGCAGAATCTTACGTTGATGGCATTGACGCTGACACCCCGTTACTTGGCTGGTCGATGACTAAAAGTTTGAATTCTGTCGTACTGGGTCATCTTGAAATGAACGGCAAGGTGAACGTTGCTGAAACAGAGCTGTATCCGGACTGGCGCAATGACGCCCGCGGTAATATCAAACTGGAAGACCTTTTACACATGACCGACGGTTTGGCCTATGACGAAACATACGATCCGGGGCAGCCTGCCGTACGGATGTTGTTTCAGGAACCTGACGCCGCAGCGTTCGTTGCGCAATTGCCGTATCGGGATGAGCCGGGGACTCACTTTACCTATTCGTCGGGTAGCGCGAACATCATCGCGGATATTGTGCAACAGCGCATCGACGGGGGTGTGCAGGAGGATGTGAACTACATCGTGAATGAGATTTTCCGACCGATGGGTATGACCAGTGTCCAATACGAGATGGATGCGTCAGGGCTGTTCATTGGCAGTTCCTACCTTTATGCCACAGCGCGCGATTGGGCACGTCTGGGGCAGCTCATGTTAAATGGCGGTACGTTGAACGGAACCCGAATTCTCAGTGAAGATTATGTACGTCGCTCACTTACTCCGAACACCTCTGAAAACAAAACAGATTATGGATATCAATGGTGGCTGAACACCAATCCAGAGAAACGTCGCTGGCAGGATTTGCCCGCAAATACCTTTGCGGCAATGGGGAATAGGGAACAACGCGTCTTAGTTATTCCTGACGACGAGCTGGTCATTGTGCGAATGGGGTGGTCACCAAAGGATTATGTTGATAACGAGAATTTCGCGGAGATTCGATCTTGGATCCAGTAATCAAGGCGATTGATTGGCTGTGTGGTAATTGTAGATTGTGGCCTGCGTTTAACTCAATTCTGGCCAGGGCTCACGCTTGGTAGCGTTCTGGTAGTTAATGGTTGGACTAATTCGCCCGCCTTGGCGACATACAATGTATTGGGTGTCATCGGCACCCAGTTTTCATTGGAGAGGGGCACACTGGCGAACAGTATCAGATTTTGCTGATGCCCGTTGATGGTCACGCCGGATAATTTGGCCTCCGAGTCCGCACTGCAATACCGACACAGGTAGTGCATACCGGGCGCTCGAACAACGCCATCCGGCTGGGTGCGCTTGTTCGAAAACGCATAGAGATATTCACTGTCACTGAAAATGATGTTCAATGGACCAAGATGGCTTAGGTCAGTCAGGAAACGTTCGAGCAACCCAACCTGTGTCGAAAAATCTCTGTCTGCATTGTCGGTCATCACCTGTAGCAGAGCCGAAAATATGATTTCTGAATCGGTGCTGCCCAGGGGGTGATACAGTTGACGAAGAGATGCATCGGTGACAGTCGGCACGTGCCCGTTGTGCGCAAAAATTATTTTCTTGCCGTGCAGGGGAAATGAGAACGGCTGGGTATTATTCAAGCTGACATTGCCTTGAGTGGCCAGTCGAATATGGGCAAGCGCGAGGGTTGTTAATGGCGCGCTGGCGCGAACCAATGCCTGAGTTTGCGAGTTCGCCGCACTTTCCGGCGCCTTGATCAGCCATGCGTCATTACCCTGATAATAGGCAATACCCCAGCCATCTTTGTGTGGCCCTGTTAACCCGCCATGTTCTGCAAAAACAGACATGGATACCTGGATGCTGGTTGGATGCCGTGCCGAGACGGCGAACAATTCACACATAGTCACCTCTGCTGTTATCCTGGTAATTATATTAGAATTTTCTAATATTAAGATTGAGGCATATCAGCTTTCGGATGAAAATCAGAATGAGTCGGAGATGACGTAATCACGGGAGGCGATGCGACGAGTCGTGCCGGAGCGGCCTTAATCACCATTGCGCAGGCACTTCACTGAGCAGCGCCAAGGCGGTTTTCATGCGATACAGTGGTGACTCCAGTTCCAGGATTTGTTGCATCACATTCGGGTCGGTTTGCAGAATGCCAAACAGTTCGTAAGAGAAGGCGGTTACTGGTTTTTGCTGCCATTCTTCGCTTTGTAGTAGTGCGGAAATCTCGGGTCGATCCGCTGTCAGGGCAATTAACCGATGAAGCAGTTTGTCTTTCAGTTCGATAGCTTCCTGCTGCTGCGAATCAGAAAGTGGGTGGTCTTCCAGTGGCTCGGCCTGGTAGATGGAAAAGGGCAGCGTCTGCGTTTCCTGGATGAGTTGATACCGCTGACGCAGGTGAACGTTAATCATCAGACGTCCGTCCGGTAGAGTTTTCACGATTTCGCAGGGACCCGCCGAGACGATTCCAACAGGCTTGTAGGTGTCTTGATTAGACTGCAACGCAAGTTCAATAGGCTGATCGTCAGGGGCTTGATGGACAACCTTTTCGACGTGACAAACCGCCATGGGTAACTGTTGGTCGACGCAGGTTTGCACCATTTTCCGATAACGGGGTTCGAACACGTGCAAGGGGTACACGGTACCCGGAAAGGCGACACAATTTGGAATCGGGAACAGCGCGATATCGGTCATAAACTACCTGCAAACAAAGTAGGATACGACAAAGTATAGCGGATGGATGATAACCGGTTGGTTATCCTCCATCGCCCGGGCAGCGCGAATCAGTTGATCAGATAGCTGGCGTATTTCATCCGCTTCTGTAATTGATTTGCCGCCTCTGCCGGTGCTAATTCGGTGGTCATGAACTCGGTAATAACCGCACCGATCTCATCTTTGATCACTTCACGTACCGCCATCCCCTGTGACAGCGAAGGCACTAGGCTGCCATTGTCTTGAGCTTGTTGTGTTCGTTGAGCCGCAAACGTTAAACATTCACTGACGGCTGCCAAACCGGTGCCACTGTAGGCAGGCAAACCGCCTTTGTAGTTGTTGAACAGGAACTGAGTGTCTTTGTTGGTGATGGTCTGGAAGAACGAAGTCTGATCTGGTCCCATCGGCAACGCGGTGGAATTCAATGAGGCAATGGACTCCACTTTGATCGCAACACTCTGGTGTTCACCTGGGAACTCGGTGCAGTAATAGTGTTGGTTGGCAATGCGACCTTTGCGGGCAAATTCACCGTGTACCCAATCGCCTTGGATGAGCAGGCCCACTTCGGCGTCCATCAATAGCTGCGCGGACTCATGCCATAAGGTGCCGGCGGGTGCGCGTTTGATATAGGGTTTCATAGTTTGCAAACGTTGAAACACCGCTTCGAAGTCGGGTTCAGCTTTGCGCAATGCGGTGGCATTCAGATCATCAAACAATTGCACGTAAGGTTCGGCACCAAACATCGCCAAGTACAGCGTTTCAAACAACAGGATATCCTGAGTCTGACTGCCATCGTGCGCGATGGGCGTGACACCCTGTGCTTGCAGGGCCTCGAGCAGGGCAATGAAATTCGCCCAGCTGTTATCGAGCGCTAATCCGGTGGCATCGACCAGCTGTTTATTGGCCCAAACCCAGTTGCTGGTGTGCACGCTCATCGGCGCTGCAATAATCTGGCCGCGATGGGTCACAGTATCCATTACGACAGGAGGGAAAATATCAGCCCAACCCTGTGCTTGAGCAACTGGGGTCAAACTGTGCACCAGCCGCAGATCGTACCAATGTCGGAGTGCTTCATTGTTCAAGGCGAGAAAGGTGGGCCCTTGTGCCAGTGAGCTGGCCAACGCCTTGATGCTCGCGGCATCTTTCATCTGATCGTGGGTGGGTATTTCATAATGCGGTGAAAGCTCGCTTTTCAGCAGGTCTTTTTCCAGCACTTCCAGGGCTTTTTTTTCACTGGGCGTTTGCCAGGAATGGAGTAGGGTGATCGGTGCTGCGGATAGCAGCGAAGGTACCATCAGAAATACTGACAGCCAAACAGCAGGGACTAGTTTCATGTGGTCTCTCTTGGTTAATCGCACGTATCGAGAGTACGTTTTATTATTAGACGGCGAATATAGCATTATTTTAAGCGCGGTTGGCAGGCGTTTTTGGGGATTTTGCTCGTTGCTCATCGCTGCGTCTGTACAAAGAGCTGTACGAAAACGTTGCGTTTTTAAGGTTAATGCCAATGAACTGAAAACGTCGTTAGCCGACAGAAGACATAAAAAAAGCCTGCGTGGCAGGCTTTGTTCATGATTATTGACTAATGTTTGAAAGCTATACCAGCAGTGCTTTCATGGCCTGCCCGGTTTCAGCAGCGCTGTTACCCAGCAGTAAGTGGACGATACGATCGTTGATTTTCATCACATGCGTTACGCCCAGCTTTTTCAGTTCGGCTTCATCGAGGGTGACCTGGCTGTTCAATTCCAGTCGTAAACGACTGGTCGCGCAAGCCAGGACATCAACCACATTGGATTTACCGCCTAGACTAGCCAGCAGTGCTGAGGCCAGAACACGGTGTTCTGTAGCGACATCAGCACTGATGTCAGGCTGTTCCGTTCTAACGACGTCAGAGCGAATCAGCTCGTTTTTTTTTCCAAGAAATCGGCCATTTTGGTGCGTAGGATTTCTGCTTCCATACCAAAGATTGCCTGTACCCCTTGACCCATGACCAGTACTGCAGAAGCGCCGTAGCTCTTGATCGCTTCTTTATCGACCTTGTTAATGTCTTTCACTTCAATGCGCAGGCGCGTGATGCAGTTATCCAGTGTCGCAATGTTTGCACCACCACCGAAGGCTGCCACAATGCCACCAACCCGGGCGTCGTCACCACCTTCGCGAACTTCAGCAGCCAATACGACTTCGTCTTCACGACCAGGTGTTTTCAAGTTCAGGGCTTGGATAGTGACCCGGAAAACTACGTAGTAAATCACTGCGTACATCAAACCGAATACTGGAATTAGGAAGCCTTTTTGTGAGTTGGAAAACAGGACCACGTAGTCGATGAAACCGTGTGAGAACGATGTACCGTGAACCACATCCAGAGCATTCATCAGGAAGAAAGCTGAACCTGCCAACAGTGCGTGAATCACATACAGAACTGGTGCAACGAACAGGAATGCGAATTCAATCGGTTCAGTGATACCGGTTAAGAAAGACGTGAAGGCTGCAGAAATCATGATACCGCCGATCTTGGCGCGGTTTTCTGGTTTCGCGGTGTGCCACATAGCAATAGCCGCAGCGGGTAAGCCAAACATCTTGAACATGTAACCACCGGCTAACTGACCAAAGCCATTACCGGTGGCACGGGTTGCTTCATCGGCAGAAAGATAACAGGTCAACACACCATTCAGGGCTTCACCGGCTGAGTTCACACAAGAACCGGCTTCAAAGAAGAACGGCGCGTTCCAGATGTGGTGCAGACCGAGTGGAATCAGCGACCGTTCAACCACGCCATAGATGGCAAAGGCCAGCTCTGGGTTCTGATACGCAGCCCACAATGAGAATGCTTTAATCGCATCACCAATCGGAGGCCAGACCCAAGAAAGTACCGTACCCAACGCAATAGCACTGAAACCGGTAATGATTGGCACAGAGCGTTTGCCGGAAAAGAAACCGAGGTAAGCCGGTAATTCCAGTTTGAAGAACTTGTTGAACGCCCATGCAGCTACGCTACCGGCCAGAATGCCGCCGAGAATACCCACGTCGGTACCCGGAGCAAGAACGCCGAGCGTTTTGATCATAATGAAGTAACCAACAGCGGCCGCCAAAGCAGACACACCGTCGTTTTTCGTGAAGCCCAGTGCCACACCAATGGCGAACAGCAGCCCCATGTTGCCAAAGACGGCACCCCCGGCCTGTTCCATAATCTGCGACACAATCGCCGGCAGCCAACTGAATTTTGCGGCACCGACACCAAGCAGAATACCTGCGACGGGTAACACGGATACGGGAAGCATCAGTGATTTACCGACCTTTTGCAGAGCGGCAAAACCTTGTTTTCCTGCACTCATAGTCTTTCTCCTAGTTTGTTGTTTTCTAAATTGAATTGTGGTGTTCCACGCGTTGTGGGTTACTCCGACACCGCGTGTTGTTTTTAATTCGGTTGCATCAGCTCAGATATTGTTTGGTTGTTTCCAGGTACTCGCGTACTTCGCGGGCGGTGGCAAACTGCAAACTCTGCTCGGCTAATTCGCGGCACTTCGAGCTGTTCAATGCACGAACGCAGGCTTTAACATCCGGTAGTGACGGCACGCTGGCTGAAAGCTCCTTAACGCCAAGCCCCACCAGTAATGGCACCGCCAAAACGTCCCCGGCAATTCCGCCACAGACGCCAACCCATTTCCCGTGCTTTTGCGCCGCATCCACGGTCATCTTTATCAGGCGTAGAACACTGGGGTGCAAAGCGTCTGCCAGACTGGCGAGTTTGGGATGTCCTCGGTCCATCGCCAGTGTGTATTGCGTCAGGTCGTTGGTCCCGATGGAGAAGAAATCAACTTCCGGCGCCAGGATATCGGCCATAACCGCAGCGGAAGGTACTTCGATCATGATGCCAACCGGAACTGGTTGAGCGCCGAGTTTTTTCTGTTCTTCCAGCAAGACTTGCTTCGCAAGACGCAATTCGTTCAGGTCGGAAATCATCGGGAACATAATGTGAATGTTGCCAAATTCTGCCGCGCGAATAAGCGCCCGTAATTGCTGTCGAAACAAGGCTGGTTTGTCGAGTGAAATACGAATACCGCGCTCACCTAAGAAAGGGTTGTCTTCACTCGGCAGTGGTAAATAGGGCAGTGGTTTGTCGCCACCAACATCCAGCGTACGTACAATTAACGGTTTGTCTTTTCCGAGTGCTTCAGCGGCAGCGCGGTAAGTTGTAAACTGATCTTCTTCACTGGGTGCGGAGCTTCGGTTCAGAAACAGAAACTCTGAACGTAGCAAGCCTACCCCTTCACCACCGGCGTCGTTCACAGTCATGGCATCTTTCACGCTGCCGATATTCGCCACCACTTCGATTTTTACTTTGTCCTGAGTCAGCGCGGGTAGTTGCACGTGTGTGCGATTGAGTGTGCGGATTTTCTCCTGTTCAATCATCTGCGCTTGAATGTCCGCGATCTCATCATCGCTTGGATTAACCTGCAATTCACCTTGGTCGCTGTTTAAAATCACTCGCGTACCGTTCGTCAGTTCACGCGCAAAATCGTCGATGCCAGCGATGGCCGGAATGTTCATCGAGCGTGCCAGAATCGCACTGTGGGAGGTTGCGCCACCGCCGGTAGTGACAAAGCCGATCACTTTGTTTTTATCCAGATTGGCGGTATCTGAAGGGGTTAAATCCTCGGCGACCAAAATACATTGTTCCGGTAGTGAGAGCGCACTTTCCTCAATACCGAGCAGTATTCGCAACACGCGGTAGCCGACGTCACGTAAATCGGTTGCGCGCTCCGCGAGTAAGGCATTGTCAAGTGATTTTAGTTGAGCCACTTGACTGTCCACCGTTTGTTGCCAAGCGCTTGCCGCGTTCGCGCCGTCTTTAATCAACGTGTTGGAAACGTCCGATAATTCCGGGTCACTGAGCAACTCGATGTGGGCGGTAAATATTTTGGCTTTTTCCGGTTCACTTTTTTCCAGTTCGGTTTGCAATGTTTGCAACTGATCCGCGGCGATCACAATGGCATCCGCTAACAACGCCAATTCGATAGCCGTGTTCTGACGTTCGCCGGGAATGTCGTAGTGTTGTTCTTCCAGTTGGTGGATAACACCGATGGCAAATCCGGGTGATGCAGAAACGCCCTTCAACAGTTGTTGATCATGACTTGGTGGGAACAGCAGCGACGGCTCTTCAACCAGGGTTGGTTGGTCATTGGCCGCAGCGGTGACACCTTCCTCACCCAAACCGGCGCGGATAGCTGGCACTAACTCACTGAGCGCGTCGCGTGCATCGGCGCCATTCGCGTGTACTTGAATAACCGAGCCTTGTCGAGTGCCTAAATTCAGAATGGCGGTTAAGCTTTTAGCCGCGACACGTTTTTCACCACAGGATAATTCAACGACGGCGCTGTACTCTTTGGCGATTTTAACCAACGCGGCCGCAGGGCGCGCATGTAAACCTGCTGGATTGGGTAATGAGATTTGTTCACTGTCTAACCATTCTCCCAGTGATGATTCTTCCATCGGTACGACTTCGCCGAAACCAATCGACAGTAACTGCTGCCCGCACTGGATTGACGATTGTTGTGTTGGCGTGATTACGCAATTCATGGCGTCGCCATTGGTCAAAATAATTTCAGTCATCAAAGACTTCGCATGTTTTGCGACAAAGTCCGCGTCGAACTCGATCAACGGTTGTCCTTGTTTTACCTCGTCGCCCTGAGCGACCAATGCATTGAAGCCTTCGCCCTTGAGCAACACGGTGTCGATGCCAATGTGCATCAGGACTTCGAGACCATTGGTCGCGCGAATGGTCAACGCGTGATGGGTGTTGGTCAGTTGAATGATTTGGCCGTCGAATGGCGCTTTCAGAATTTGTTCAATCGGATCAATGGAAATACCATCGCCCACCATCTTTTCCGCAAAGACAGGGTCCGGAACGTGTTCAAGAGGTATGACTTGACCCGCGACCGGGGCAAGAATCGTAAGTGGCGGAAGCGCCTGGGAAACTATGTGCTGCGTCGACATGGACCGCTCCTGTTTTTGAATTGCCGCGATTCTATGCTGGAGCAGGGGTGCAGAAATTTGATGTACATCATTTTTAAACAGTCGCTTACACTTAGACGCATGACCGTTGCACTGTGCTACGCAGGTGTTACAAGTTGATACATTACAGGCCTGCTTTTGTGATGTGATCGTGTTGCGGGACAGGGTGAGCCTGTGTTATTCGTGCGAGCTTCTAACTCAGGACACTACCGTTGTCACCATTTACTAAGGGAATCACATGACTCAGCAAATTCACGGTGCTCGTTATCTGCAGGGGCCTGTCTGGGGACACATTGTGCGTATGACCGCTTCAGGCGGTTTGGGTTTGCTGGCGCTGTTCGCCGTGGACCTGGTGGATTTGTTTTTTATCAGTCTGATTGGCGAACAGGAACTCGCCGCTGCAGTCGGTTTTGCCGGTTCGGTGATGTTTTTTACGCAGAGTCTGAGCATTGGTTTGTCCATTGCGGTGGGTGCGACGGTATCGAAAGCCATTGGCAGTGATGCTATGGCGAAAGCTGCTGAGTTGGTGGCCAGTGGTATCGTGCTGGTCTTTGGTTCTTCCGTGTTGATTACTGCCTTGGTGTGGATTTTCCGTCAACAGTGTTTGTCGTGGTTAGGCGCCGAAGGGGCAACGTTGGATTTCGCCGTGATGTATCTGGGCATCATTTTACCCGCCTTTCCTTTCTTAGCCGTTGGTATGTCGATGGGTGGTGTGATGCGGGCGCAGGGCGACGCCAGTGGTGCGTTGTGGTTAACGCTCAGTGGCGCGTTGGTAAACGCTGTCTTGGATCCGATTCTTATCTTCGCGCTCGGTCTGGGGTTGCCTGGTGCCGCCATCGCTAGTGTGGTCAGTCGCTTCACCATGTTTTTTTTCGGTATCTATAAAGTTTTGCAGGTGTATCAATTGCGAAGCAAACCGACTATAAGGACGGTTCGCCGAGACTGGCAGGAGTTGAGCAGCATTGCCATCCCGTCTGTACTGACGAATTTAGCCACGCCCATTGGCATTGCTTTTGTCACTGCCAGTATGGCGCAGTTTGGTGTCGCTGCGGTGGCCGGTAATGCGATCATTTCCCGGTTGCAGATGGTCGCTTTTGTGGGCTTGTATGCATTGTCCAGTGTCGTCGGACCTATTGCCGGACAGAATTGGGGGGCCAGACAGTTTAGCCGTGTCGAAGATGTCTTGCGTGATTCGATTCGGTTTGTGTTGGTCTATTGTGTCGTAGTGTGCAGTGTGTTGGCTTTAACCACACATTGGATCATTGCCGTCTTTCAAGCGTCTGATGATGCCGCAACTCTGATTCGTTGGTTTACCTACGGCGTTAGCCTGATGTTTATATTCAACGGTATAACCTTCGCGACGAACGCGTTATTCAACAACCTTGGCGCGCCCAAGGCGTCCACTGTGTTTAATGTGGCCAAAGCGACGCTGTTCACCATTCCCTTCGTTTGGGTAGGCGCTCAAGTCGGTGGGGCAGCGGGTATTCTGGTTGGCCAAGGCATTGGTGCGGTGGTAATCGCGTTGGCCGGCTGGTATTGGTGCCGACGGTTAATTCAAAGGCTGAGGCTGGCTCCCTGACCGGAACACATCCGCAAGCATTCACAAGCGCAGAACAGATTAAGACGCCGAGTAGGCGACGACGCAATTTCTGCCTCGCGCCTTGGCGTCATAAAGTGCTTCGTCTGCCTGGCGAAACCATTGATCGATGGCTGCTGAGTTCAGTGGTGCAACGCCAAATGACGCAGTGACGTTGGTGTCTTCAGACAGCTTCGCATTAGTAATCTGCTCTCGTAAGTGTTCTGCGAGGGAAATGCCGCCCATTAATGATGTCTGTTCGCTGACGATGAGGAACTCTTCACCGCCCCAACGTACAAAATGATCGCTGTCACGGATGTGCTTGCGTACCAATTGCGCAAGACTTTTAAGTATTACATCGCCTTCCTCGTGCCCGAAACGGTCGTTTACCTTTTTGAAATGATCAATATCAAACAGAATTAACGTGCTTTGCTGTTTGAATTTTTTGTAATTTTGCAGGACCTGGTTGAGCACATCACGGACCCCATTTCTGTTCAAACAGCCGGTAAGGGCATCTCGCTTGGCCAGTGTCTCAAACTTATCACGTTCAATTTTCAGGAATGCATTGATGCCTTCAAGGTCCGCGGCACGCTGACGGCTGATGCGATAATTTTGTTGCATCCGCTTGGCGGATACCGCCAATTGAGTTAGCGCCACGAGTAACCAACCGACGAGTATGCTCAGATAAAGTGTTTGTGCGCTGACCCATTTACCGGAAAAAGTCACTGAGTGGATATCAAATGCTACTTGCCGGGGGTTAGGGTTATCACCAGTTGAAATCTGCAGTCGGTCAACGTTGTTCAGGTTAACGTCTGTCGCGACTTCTTCAGATTGCGAGAATATCCACCAGGAAGGGATTTGAAAATGACGCATTGACAGTCGGTAGGTTTGACGTTGTTGGGTGGGCAGCAGAGTTTGCATATTGGCGCGACTGACCCGTGTTTTGTCATGAAGTTCTTTGTTTAACAGGTACACGAGCAGGGTATCACGCTGTGACGACCGATAGTCGAGATCCAGTGTCAGCGTGTCAAACGGTCGTAAATCTATGCCGTCCTGGCGTCCATTGTTGAGATTGATAATGAGACTGCAAAACGCAAAGGTGCCGGACGTTCGTGTTTGACATTCCAGGCTTGGGGCTCCGTCATGAAAGGCAATTCGTCCGACCGACTGCCCGCCGTTAATATCATCATTCAAGATAGACAGCGCCGAACGTTGGCTGACAGGAACAATAAAGTGGGTATTCATGCCAACATGCTGCCAGATCACCAACCCCATACTGATCAGTATCAGGCTGATGTAAATGAACTCTTTTGACAGTCTTATCGGATGATCAGTCACAATACCGCTCTGAGAAATCACTATTCTAGAAGTTTAGTCGAAAATGGCGGGATAACCGGTTTCTGTTCCTGCCGACTCAGCCCGTTCAGGCCTATGGTATTGCGTTGTTTACTCGAATGTAAGCGCTTTCATTTGAGGGTGAAAATCACTACACTGAACCGAAATTGAGTTTAACTGTTAACCGACCTGCCGACCGCCATTTGTTGGCCAAGGAGATATACGTGAAACACCTTCATTTGAATACCCTAACCGGAATGACTGCAACAGCCATCGTGCTCAGTAGCTGCCAACTGCTGCCAACTCAGCAACCTGATGCGTTTGTGGGTGACAACTGGCAGTTGGTCTGGAACGATGAATTTTCTGCCGAAACGATCGATCTGAACAAGTGGGGCTTTGAGACCAATTGCTGGGGCGGCGGTAATAACGAGCTGCAGTGTTACACCGATCGGTCTGATAACTCCTTTATTCGCGATGGTAAACTGGTTATTCGCGCACAGAAGGAAACATTTACAGGTCCGGCGGATATTCTACCGGCAGATTATGATGGCACTCCGGTACCGACTAAGACATTACCCTATACGTCGGCTCGTCTGCGTACACTGAATAAGGGCGATTTTAAGTACGGACGTATAGAAGTTCGGGCCAAAGTACCGGGTGGTCAGGGTATTTGGCCTGCCATCTGGATGTTGCCAACGGATTGGGTTTACGGTGGCTGGGCCGCCAGTGGCGAAATCGATATCATGGAGGCGGTAAATTTAACCGACGATGAGTCTAAGCAGGTGCACGGCACATTGCACTACGGCAAAGAATGGCCAGCCAACAGCTATAGTGGTGCCTCGTTTGACTTTGTCGACAGTGATCCCACCACGGATTTTCACACCTATGCGATTGAATGGGCAGATGGCGAAATCCGCTGGTATGTTGATGACGTTCACTACGCAACTCAACGCGAAACAGGTTGGTTTTCGCAAGCCGTCAATGATGAGGGCGAGCTCTATAACGTGCCGGGATCAGCTCCGTTCGATCAGCGATTTCATCTGCTGTTGAATGTTGCTGTGGGCGGCAATTGGCCAGGTAATCCAGATGACAGCACTGAGTTTCCGGTGGAAATGGAAGTGGATTACGTTCGCGTGTTTGAGTGTCCGGGAGCACAGGCGTCGCTGGTCGGATGTGCGACTAAAAACCCGCGCGCGGAACGTGTTTTTGGCAATCAGCCGCCGGAAATTATCAAAGTCGAGTTCGATCCAGACTTCATAAAAGCGGATGTCGTCAACGTGTTTGATAACGATGACGTGTCGCCTTTCAGTTTGGGGCAATACGTGGGCAACGGCAGTGTCGATATGAGCCAGATCGCGGTTGAAGGGCGCGGCCAGGTCACTCGTCTTGCCTACAACACCGATGAGTCTGTTGTTTACTGGCAGGCACCCTTAGGATTCGATTTTAGCGAATTCTCACGTTTGGAGTTTGACTTGCAGGTACTGGCCGACTCGCGCAGCAGTGGTGGCTTGATGATGAAGATCGATTGTTTCCATCCTTGTGGTACCGGCGATTACCCAATTGTGCCACCTGCCCCAGGTGAATGGACCCATTACAGTATCGCGCTGCAGGATCTTGTAAAGCATCCTGGTTCTACACTGGATCTGACTAACATTAACACTCCTTTGGTAATATTCCCTGACTGGGGTAACCAGAAGGGCGTGGTCCTGTTGGTGGATGACGTGAAGCTGGTGCGTTAAAAAAACTGAGTGCGCTAAGGGAAAGCAACCCGTCGGTTGCTTTCCTGTCATCATTCAACTCATCACATCGAACAAATGAAACCAACGTATTATTTCAAACCGTACAAAATCAGAACGCTTTGTTACATTAACCTTTGCCAAAGCTGGTTACTATTCGACCAATTTTCCGGTCGTTGCTATCCAGACATTTCTGAATCGAATTTGCCAGGTGCGCGTCCCGGTCCGCGCTGAATTCAGTGCACTCTTTGAAACAAACGGACTGGAAACTTATGTGCGTAACAGGGCCACCTTCGCTTTAGGCAAACTATGAATACCAATGTCGTGATTGAACCGTTAACCCAGCAGCGGAGCGTATTATTGCCGCATGTTATTAAAGGGTTGTCTGCCGCCCCTTCGATGGATGACCTGTGCCGTCGTATCGTCATCAGCTGCTCCGAAGATTTGGGTTTCGATCGTTGCGGTTGCTTTCTGTATGATGCAGCGAATAATCAGAAGTTAGGTATGTGGGGTATTGACGATAACGGCCAGTTGGCCGATGAACGAGGTATGACCGCGCCTATTCGGGATCACGAGCGGATTCCACATCACCAGGCCAACGCGCCACTGGTATTCACCGATCATTCACTGTATCACCAAGATCAGTATCTCGGACAAGGGACACTGATTGAATGCGCCATTTTTGATGGCGATGCACTGCTGGGTTGGCTGTTCGTCGATAATTTTTTAACTGGCCGGGCATTTTCTCAGGCCGATATTGAATTCATCCATCTTTTCAGTACCGTCGTTGGCCAGTTAATGGTCAGGGCAAATCAGCAGGCAGCGTTGACAGAGCAAAACCGGCAGCTCAATGAAACCATCCGACAACTGGAAGCAGCTCAACACGAAATAACCGAAGTTAAGAAAATGAAATCGCTTGGACGGTTGGTGTCCGGTATTGCTCATGAGTTAAATACCCCGATTGGTACGTCGTTGACCGCGGTCTCCCACATTCAGCAGCTAGCCAATACATTAAGAAAGACATATGTGTCCGGTACGTTATCTAAATCGATGTTGGAATCGTCGTTAGACGCCATTCTCGAAACGGCCAGTGTTGGTTTGCAAAGTGTGGATCGCGCGGGTCAGCTGATTCGCGATTTTAAACAATTGGTGGCCTGTAAACATACCGTGCCCCAGGCAGCGACAGATGTAAAAGCGGTAATTGAGCGGGTGTTCAATGATGTAGCCCGGCAGTTTGACCACAACGTGATACTGGAAATGCGCGCAAACATCTCAGCACAATGCTGGTGGCTGGCGGAAGAGAGCTTTACTCATGTGATTCGTGAGATTTTTCGCAACGCGATGCTGCACGCGTTTTCAGAGCAGCCCACAGGTACCCTTTGTGTGGAGATAAAAACGTCGGAGCGATCGGAGCTCTGTTCGTTGGACCTAGTCATTGCGGATGATGGTGTCGGTATGGGCGATGCGCTCGCTCAACTGTTCGATCCGTTCTATACCAACAATCCACAGCGAGGTTCCGGACTGGGAGCCAGCATGGTGTACAACACGGTAACCCATGGGCTTAACGGTAAAATTGAGGCCGCGAACGGTGACCCTTCAGGACTGATCTATCATTTGACCATACCCTCGTCACCGGTCACGATGACAGTCGGATAATGAATTCTGCCCCACCCAGTTTCGACGATTGCGCGATAGATATCGTGCCATTGTGCCAGTACGCGATTCGTTCTGCGATTGCCAGCCCCATCCCAAATCCCTGAGGACTGTTTTGTGTTTCACCGCGAACAAAAGGTTTGAACAAAGTGGACCGGTGCTGCTCGGCGATGCCAGGACCGTCGTCGTGTATGTGTATGTCCAAATGCTCTTTGGTTCGCGATACCTGCACCAGAATCTTGCTGTTACCATAATGCAGCGCGTTATTCAGAATATTGTGGAGCAACATTTTCAAATAGGTCGGTTGGCCGGCAATGGTGGTATTGGTGTTAGGTGCAGCATCAATGGTGACAACGCCCAGGGGGTGACTGTCACGAAAATTGACCAATATGTTTAACACGTCAACCGGCTCTTTTTGTACAGTCACCAGAGACTGCTCCAGCCTTGCGTAGTTCAGTAACGCTTCAACCAGGCTTTGCATTTCATCAATGTCGTTACTCAAATGTTCCTGATATTTTTGGCGCTCTTCCGGGTTTTCCGTTTCAGATAAAATATCGATACCGAAACGCAAGCGGGCCAAGGGGGTGCGCAGATCATGTGAAACGGCGCTGCTGATCAGTCGATTGTCCTGTATCAGCGTTTCAATCTGCTCCGCCATTCGATTGAAGGTATGTTCGATATCGTCAATGTAAGTAAAACGACTGGGTGCGAGCCGCGCGCTGAAATCGCCTTTGCCGTAAGCCAGTGCGTTACGGCGCAAGCCGCGCAAGCTGCGAACCAATGGCAGCAACCAGAGCAGAATCAGCAGCAAAATACCCAGATAAAAGCCGGTGGTCAGCAGCAAATTCACCATGGGCGTTTCTTCTCGGTTGATGAGTTCATCGGGGCTGAAGGCTAACAGTTGTTGATGCTGCGCCAACCACAGATAAATAGTCAGACCCACTTCCGTTTCAAGAACCAATGACTGTCCATTCTTCAGTTGTTGCCAGAGGTTTTCAGGTAGGGGTAAATCCTCTTCACTGAGTAACAGCAATTCATTCTGGGGTGATTTATTTTGCCACGCCTGGATAAATTCCTCGGGCGAAGATTGTTCATTTAACGCAAACGCCAATTGTTCTGCCAATACTTTTTGATGCCGTAGTGGGTCGATCTCTTCGGTTGAAAAGTAACGGTCGAATAGCACATCGATGAACATTCCCAACGCGATAATCGACAGTAAAATCAAGGACAGTAGCGATAGCGACAGTTTTTTCATCGCTTATTCCCACGCATCCGGTACGAACAGATAGCCCTTACCCCAAATGGTTTTAATGCGATCGGGAAACTGTGCACTGCCCAGCTTTTTGCGGATGCGTGATACCAGTACATCTATTGAACGGTCAAAGCCATCGTAGTCTATACCGCGCACTTCTTTGAGCAGTTCATCACGGCTGACAATCTGTCCCGCGTGCGTTGCGAGGTACCATAGGACATCGAACTCATTCGAAGAAATTCCAACGACATCACCATGCAGCAGTGTGGTCCGCGAATAGGCGTCAATTGAAAATTGTCCGAAGGACAGTCGCTGGCTGTCGGTATCTTCGATAACAGGTTCCGGATGATCGCGCTTCAATAACCCTTTGATACGTGCAAGCAAGGCGCGTGGTCGTACCGGTTTCGTGACGTAATCGTTAGCGCCCAGTTCCAGACCCAGGACTTCATCGGTTTCTTCGATACGCGCGGTCATCATCAGAATGGGGTGAGCATAGAAGGCGCGGACTTCACGGCAAACATCAAAGCCGTCTTTACCCGGTAACGTGATGTCCAACACGACCAAATCGGGGTTGTCTTCCCGAATCATAGTCACTGCGTCGATACCGTTGGAAGCAACCGTCACATCATAGCCCTGGCTGGTTAGGTAGTCCCCAATCCAGACGGCCAATGAATCATCATCTTCAACTAACATGATGTGTTTATTCATGCGTGGGGTCGTTGCGCTCAAAATAATCTCCAGCTATTGCGACGCCGTTTTGTATCGCTATAAACCCAGGTGACGATGACCGCACTCTCGGCGACATCGATATCACGTTGGCTCACCTTATCGGTTAACCGTAAACGGAACGTGACCGTCTCGCTGGAGGCAAATTCCATTTTGGCTTTTCCGTGTGATCGGTTTTCCCAGCAGACCAACGGAGCTTCCTGCGGCTCACGAACCAAGCAGTAGTCCGCTGGATGATCCGCTTGCCAGCTGATTAGAACCGTTTGATAACAAGTTTGTCCTTCGTTTAATGCGACACAGCGTTCCGGGCTCAAGTCGAGTTGCGCAGTCGTTTCGGCATGAACCGGGTCCAGCAGCGCTGCTGCCAGACCCAGAAACAATGCCAGAATCGTTTTCGCTAACTGACCTCTGTTGCTAATCATGTTCTCAAACATAACGCTACCGCTTACATAACCAGCAAGAGCATGATGCGGCTGCTCAGATGCTCGGTGTTATCTCCGTCCCAGAAGGGGCTGTTCACCAGGTCGTCTGAATATTGGGTGTAATTCACCTGGCCACGCAGAATCCAGTTTTTGCTCATTGGGTAGGAGGCACCGATTTCAGCGTTGTAGCGAATATCCTCACCAGGATCGTAAGCGGCAAAGTTGCTGGAAGCTTCGGCGGCGGTGACACCATAATAGTAGTCCATCACTTCTTCGGACTGATACGAGGCGCCCACTAACCCGTGGATGTTGAGGTTTTTGATTTGAATATTGGTGCCTGTCTGCAGCGAGGCAGTATAGCCATTGTGGTAGTCGGAAATTTCACGTCGGACCTGGCCCTGAACGACTAATGGTCCCAGGTAAACGGTTGATCGCAGACCGCCGGTCCAGTCACCATGTCTAACTTCGATGGGTAACAAGAGCTTGTCTTCTTTGTCATCAGCGAAGTCGTAATGTTCTTTACCGACGATTAAATCCAGTCCCACCCAATCGCTGTTATAAAAGTTGTAACCGAACAATCCCCGGTTATCGCTGGCTGAGAAATATTCATAGAATAATCCGGCCAACTGAATGCCGATGTTAAATTCAGTGGTGAATTCCAGACCTTCATAGCCTTCTCGCATCATGGTTAATCCGTCGGAATACTTGAGGCCGAAACCCAGTTCCGCAAAGCCGCCGTCACGGTCTTGCTGCAGCGCGAAAATACCCTTGCGTGGCGTGCCGCGAAAGGCACCGTCAAGAGTCTCCATGATTTCCTGCTCCCACTGTTCCAACTCGGCGTCGGTTTCTTCCTGTGATAACTCGCGACCATTCTTTTTAATAGTGACTTTGACGTCGTCGTCATCATCGCTGTCGGTTTCACCTTCATCGATGGAGAATTCAACGGTGATTTTGCCTTTTTCATGGCCGGCTTCGGTGTCGGTGTCGGGTTCATCATCGGTGGCAATGACGGTAATTTCCGGCGCGTCGGCAACGGTTTCCGTCTCGTTGATGGGGTCATTGTTAAGATGAGTGTCGGTGTCCTCGGCCCAGCTGAGAGGTAGGCTGGCTAAACTGATGGCACTGACCAGTAGAAGTGGTTTGGCTGAAAATGTCATGTGATATCCCTGTGTGTGGTTAACGTACGAGATAGCCTAATCGCGTACGCCTGTCCAAGTCGTAACAAGTTCGGTAAAACTGTATCAAAGTGTATCAGTTTCGATCACGTTAAGGTTGGGTGTCGACAAGCTTAAAGGTTTCGTCGAGTTGATTGAATGTCTGAAAGGTCTGTTGGACATGGGTCTGATAAATGGTATCGACTGTGCCGTCTTCGTAAAGCTCCGCCAGCGCTTTATCCATCTGATCCATGATGACTTGATTGGCCGGAAGAAAAGCCGGGTATAGCCGTTGGGTTTGATACACCGGTGTGAGCATTTTTAGTTGGATGTCGCTGTCTGCCAAGACTGTTTGCATGACCGCGACATCGGCAAAGGTCAGATCCAAACGATTGGCTGCGATCATTTTTGCGGCGGTTAATTCTGAGTCGATCCACTCAATCAAGGCGAAACCCGCTTGCAGAATGTCGTCTGGATAAAGATACCCTTTGAATAGGCCGAGCCGTTTACCGGACAAAGCATCAAAGCCGGTAAAACGATTCAGCGGATCATTATTGCGCACCCAGAAAGCCTGGGTATAGAGCGCACTGGGCGTTTGGCCCTGGATAAAGCCTTCTCGCGGCAAGCTATCCATCGCGAAGTCGAGTTCACCGGTTTCGACCAGAATCAGACAGCGTTTCCAGGGTAATGGATACAGTGAAACTGCGATGCCGGCCCGGTCGGCGGCGGCCTTTATGAGGTCTACTGAAATACCGTAAGGTTCTCCCTGCCGAGTGCTGGTATAGGGCGGCCATTCGGTGAAGCAGCCAGTGACCTCGGGCCTTTTAAGCTCCGTGGCAAAGGTTGTCGAAAACATCATCACTAAACTAACAGCAAGGCTTGCCAATATGTATTGCACAGCGATCAGTTCCAGATAGGGGCCATTAATAACTTTAATTTAGCTGAAGCCATGGAAATCACCATCGGTCACCGTCTAGTAGTCTGGTGAAACAGGTTTTTAAGGCAGTAAGTCCAAAGCGAGATGTTGCGGAAAAGCGGAGTTTATTCTTACGGAACAGGCATTTTGAGCCGATGATCAACGAAAGAATAACAACACAGTTCGTTTTTCTACTCCCTTGCCAGACAATACTTAGAATCTGTCTGGTTTTTTCTATGCTACAAAGATCAGTCGTCGCCGGGGTGCTCTAACACAATGGTTCCCAATCGATCCTCGGCTTCAACGTGCTGATGTGCAAGAGCCGCGTCCTTTAGCGGAAAAATTTTGTCGACCACGGGTTTGATTTGACCCTCGGCCAACCATAGACTCAATTGCTGTAATTCCTCTCTTGTTTCACCTGCAAAGGCGAAAACTGCACGCCGACGCCCAGTGCGGTTCAGCCACGCCGCGCGCACCATGTCGCCCAGTCTTGGATTAGCCATCAGGTAACAACCTGTGTCGGTGAGTGCACTGACGAAATTCTTGAATCGCCCTTGCGCCACCATATTCAGGATGACATCAAAGGGGTGTTCTGTGGTCTCATAAAAAGGTTTTTCGCGGTAATCCAGAACGGCATCGGCCCCCAGGTTGCGAAGAAAATCGGCCTTACGCGCGGCATCCACCGCCGTCACGTGAGCGCCCTTTAACTTGGCTATTTGCAGTGCGAAGGATCCGATGCTGCCACCGGCGCCGTTAATCAGCACCCGCTGCCCGGGTTGAATATCCGCCAAAGTCATGAAATGGATGGCATTTAGGCCGCCCAGTGGTACGGACGCGGCGTCTGCAAAACTGAGGTTTTCGGGTTTCTTCACCATGGTGTAGGTTTGCGGTACGCAGACGAACTGCCCATAGCCACCCAGACGCAACTGGGTACTGCCATACACCTCATCGCCGATATTAAATTGGGTAACCCCTTCCCCTAATGCATCAATGGTTCCGGCGACATAGCCCCCCAATATTGTCCGACGGGGTTTGCGGACTCCTAACACCATGCGCAGTGGCACCAGGAACCATTTCACGGCGAAGTGAAAACTACGCAACTCACAATCGCCCTTGGTGGCTTCACACGCTTTCACCCGAATGCGGATTTCGCCTTTAGCTGGGCGAGGCTCGACGACCTCGGTGTATTGCAAGACGGAGGGTGGACCATAGCGATGGTAAACAGCAGCTTTCATGAGGTCATCCTTTGGGTGAGCAAGATCGATACAGTATCTAGGGCAACTCTGATTAATTCAAATCCCATCAGGCCTACAAAGCCGTCAATCTTTGTTACTCGTCGCTGATATGGAGTCACCATACGACGCTTCTCGTTCCTTGATTGAACGGTTTGTAGAACGTAACAACGCTAGATTAAATTAGAGTTAGCAGTCCTTAGTACTCGTATCGCGATACCAACCTAGAAAGTCATGAATGATCTGTGCCATCCGATGTACTTCATGGTCATTGAAGATAAAGTAAAGCTTACTTGACTTATGGGCGCTAGAAATATACTTTATGTAAAGTTAATTTTGCTTTAATGCAGGCGGAGAGATCAAAATGGAACCAAAATCGAAAACCACCTTTGAGCGTACCTTGATAAGAAACACAAAAATACTGGGCTTGGTGACGCTCGCTTGGGTGCTGAGTATGGCGTTGGCTTCGTTTGGCCCCGGGCTTTTGTGGGATGCAAAGGGCATCACGGCGTTGGTCATTGCGCTGAATGCTATGTTCGGCGTCGGTATGATGCTGGCGAACATGCGTCATATTCGGGCTCAGGATGAACTGCAACAAAAAATACAGCTTATTGCGATGGGTGTTTCACTGGGAGTCGCTGTCGTTTTTGGTTTGAGTCTGTCATTAGTGGAGACCACTCATTTACTGCCGATCGAGGTTGAGGTTGCACATGTCGTATTGCTGGTGGGCCTGACCTACATGGTGACGCTCATTGTCGCGATACGGAGGTACTCATGAAAAACCGATTGAAAGTACTACGCGCAGAACGAGACTGGACACAGGCGGATTTGGCCGCGGAGCTCGACGTGTCACGCCAGACCATCAACGCGATAGAGAAGGGTAAGTTTGATCCCAGTTTGCCGTTGGCTTTTAAGGCCGCACGGCTTTTTGGATTGACGATCGAAGACATTTTCATCGACGAATCTGGCGCGGAATAATCAGTTCCCCTGCGTTTCAGATTTCGAGGGTGCTAGCTTGAGAAACACCCCCAGCGCTATCAGTAAAAATGCCGCACTGGTTACTATCGCCACTGGATAATACAGGTTGCCGGCAAGTTCCAGTTGACTGTATTTGATCACCATTATCAGCCCCTCCAGGGAAAGAGCGATGGCCACTGTGCCGATAAAACGCGGCAGCGTGCGTCGCATCATGACAATCACATCCGAGTCATGACGCAAACCGTATTCCGTTTTAATCACCATGGCCAATTCGAACAGCGCGATGGCAATAACACTGCCATTAACGACCTTAATGGTAAACTGGGTCACATCGCCGTTACCTAACAAACTTTGTATAGCGGTATACAGTGAGGTGACCAGAATGGTGGCTGACACCCCAAAAAACACCCAGGTGAACGCTGATGCGAACAGTGCTTGCGTGATATCAACAGACTCTGGTGAGAGGTCTGCGGGTTCGGTATGTTGCATGAAATACCCTCAATGTGCTTGAACAAGAGGAGACAGCTTAGTGTGTTAGAAAATGCAGTTCTCATGGGGCGATCACACCGGCTGTTTATTTACCTGACCTTGTCGGCATCTATACTAATTCAAAGAGTTTTGGGCTGGAAACGCCCTGCGGTTAAGCAGGGCGTGATGTTGTGTGAACGCGAGCTCAGTAAGATTGCGTGAACACGTAGGTCGACCATGCGGTGTCGTAGGCACCGCCATTGAGTGGAATGACGGTGAAGGACATGTTTATCTGATCCGCTTGGGTCAGGCCGCTGATCCCGTATTCGTTCGACGTACCATTAGAACTCATCGTCACGTTTAATTGATCTCCGCCGTTGATCCGATAATGAACGATCACAACGTTGGCTTCCGTTACGTTTATGAGTATCGAACTGGCGCTGTCTTCGGTAACACAGATCAGGTCGCAGTCGACCGTAAAAGGATTCACCGTTGTGGTAAACGTACCAGAAATGCTGTTAGAGCTTTGCAGTGCGTCGTCGTAAGCCGTCACGGTTGCCGTGTAGTTAGTCCCTTCGGTTAACGTATCAAAACTGACCGTCGTAGTAACCGAATCGGCCGTCAGGTTTTGACTGCCACCGTCGGTAACGTCAATGGTGTAGTGATCAACACTGCCATCGTCTTCAGCCGCAAGCCAACTGAGAGTGGCAAAAATAGGTCCGATGTTGGCAGCACTTACGTTGCCTGATAACAGCGGTGGCAGGTCATCGCTGCTATCAAATGTTGTCGCATCCACGCTTGTCCATGCCGATTCATTACCAGCCGCATCCACTGCTTTTACGCTGAGCGTATAGGTGCTGGCTGGATTGAGATTTTGAATAGCAAACTGCGTAAAATGCACCGTTTTTTCTGCAATGACGTTGGCTGATGCATCGACTAGTTTTACCCGATACTCAGCGACACGGTGATCATCCGTGGCTTCTGTCCAGCTAAAGGACAAGTCTGTTTTCCCAATGTGGGTTACGGTTAAATCCGCAGGGTTACTCGGTGCGCTGTTGTCATTCGCCACATCGTCGGTCGACAGGCTGACACTCATGCTCAAAGGCGAAACCGTAATCGTGTGACCGTCACTGAAGCTGATTGTTTTGGCCTGATCCGAGAAGTTATATGCCAGGTAAGTGATGACACCATTCTTGTCAAAGGCTACCGCGGTCGGGTCATTGGACGTCACTGCCCCGGTTCCGGTAAGCAAATGACCCAGTTGTTCCCACGCATGAATCCAATGATAAGTGTGTGCTTTCGATTCACCGAATTCGGCATCGTAAGCTGGCATACTGTTGTAGTCCGCGATGGCCGCATCGGCGTCGGTCATGGCCCAGAGGTTCCACCAGATGTCGCGCCACATATCATCGACTAGACCCGACGGTTTTCCATTGGCTGATTCCGTTAAACCCAGTTCGACATAGTCAGCCATGTAGTCTGCATATTGACCAATGTGCAAATTGAGAGGGTTGGTTGGCAGCCCTTGGATGCCCAAAATATGGGCGAAGGCCGGGCTGAACCAGGTTGCGAAAACACTGCCATGCCCCCAGATGATCGACGTGGTCATTTTATCGTAATAAGTCGGGAAGTTGTCGAAGTCGGCGTCTGCGTTACGGAATCGGTCGATGTTATTCCAGTACTCCCAATAAGCAGATGTCGATGAAGCGTGTAGGTACATCCCCTTATCTACTAAATCCTGATTACTAGTGATCAATCCGTACAGTACGATCGCACCATACGCATTGGCTGCTTCTGACGTTGACTCGTTGTTGTTGCCTAACGCGAAATTCGCATTGCCCGACGCCCAGGAAAAACCATTTGCCGGGTCGAAATTGCGCAAGTAAGGGAACATATCGTCATTCTTGCTGCCCGCGTAATCGCGGATGAGTAACTCAACCATAGGACCGTATTGGTCCTCACCGCACCAGCTCGCATCTTGGCGACATATTTCGGCTGCCGCACGGACGAAATAGCCGTAATGGAAGTGGTGATCGTTCAATTGTTGATGAGAAGCGAATGACTCTTCCAGTCCGAGTAACGTACTCCACTCTTCGTCGTAGACAAAATACTTAGTCGTGTCGAGGCTGCCGTTGGTATCGGCGGTAAACCAATCTTCAAGTTCTGCTTTCAACCAGTCAACAATGGTTTTCGCTTCTTCATCCATGCCAATGGAATCGGCAATCGCTGCTAGTTCGGCGTATTTACCGTAGTTCTTTCCGGCCCAGTAGGTGTCTGTTCGGTCATTCCAGTTTTCGGTGCCTTCGGCAATGCTTTGATACACCAGTGCTTGCAGTGTTGCGAGATCCGTAGAGCCCAGAGACGAGGGTAAATAGGGCAATACCCCAACAAAGGGCAGGGTGTAACTGAACTCACTGGTGGGTGCGAACTTGACCATACCGCGAGCGCTTCGAACCTGATGATTTGACGTTGTTATGTCGCTGTTTTTCCAATGCAATGGATGTAGCCCGGCAATGGTTGTTGTCGGTTGCTGCAGCGCGTCCAGATAGGTATGCGTTACCGTGACACTGTTGGTGGTGCGGTCCACTTCGTAACTCACATTGGCGGATGCGATGACATTGCGGGCATTGGCCTCGAAGAAAGCAATTGTCGCTTCACTCGGTACCTGGTTGTTGCTCGATGGCAACAACGTGAGCGTGAATTCGTTGCTGTCATTGTGCAGTGTTATGACATTGCTATTGATATCACTAAAGGTCGTTTCACCTTCCCCGGTGATCAGAAAATCATTGCGGTTACCCGCGACGGATGTCCAGATACCCAGGCTATTGCCTTGAGCATGGAAAGTACCTTTCTCTCCACCGTCGGCTGCTTTTGTTTTAATCTGAATATCGCCACGGAATGTTTTGAAGAAAATGTATGGCGAACCATGCACAAAGGTTGCACGCATGACGGGTTTATTCTCGTCTTGCCACTGCACGGTTACTGAGGCATCGCTGTGGTCATAAACGTACGCGTCAAGGTCGGTGTAGTCGGAATTAGCTACTGCAATTCCGTCAAACACCTCATTGAATGGATCTGGAACCTGGTACAGGTAGCCGTTATTGCTGGCGCCTAATCCGTTGGGTATGCCCATGATACGAACCCCGGCATTGGAGACACGAGCGGTAATCGGATCCGGTGTGATGTACGCCGCAGAATCGGGATCCCCAATGTTCATTTCACCGTGGAACGACACGGACCCCCACCATTTGTGAGTCGGAACGGGTTGTTCGGTGATGGCGCCAATCAATTGTGGGTGACGCTTCGTCGGGGCTCCAATCGGATCACAGCTGCTTACACCCGGTTCCACAACGCCAGCGTTGTATATCCAGTGTCCATAATCGTATGCGCAGCCGTATCCCGCGGGGTTAATGCCGTCCGCAATATTCCCTGCGCCAAACGAGGTTAGGGTGTAAGTTGCCGGGTTGTCGGGATCGACAATCGGACCTGCAGCCGGTGGCGGAGGAGGGTCGAGAAGGTACGTTTCGTTCACGACTATCGTGAAAGTTTGCTCCGCTTCATCAATGCCATCGGTGAACCCTAATACCACATTGGCTTCCCCCGCATCGCTGATATCTGGTGTGCCATGCAGCACACCTGTCACAGTACTGAATGTTAGCCATGACGGAATCGACAGGGCAGAAAAAGCGACCTCGTCACCATCTTCATCTGACACGGTTAATTGGTACCAATAGGTATCGCCTGCATCCGCGGTCAGCACGGGAGTGGACGTGGCAATGGGGGCGGTGTTTTCTGGCAACGGACCTGGTTCAGGGTTTGGGTCAGGGTCTGTTACGTTACAGGCGGTAACCAGCGTTAGGGCCATCAGCGAAACGCCAAGGCTTTGATTTTTTATCATGGTGTGACCTCTTTTTTTTGTTTTTGGCTAAACACTTTTATGTAAGCGCTTACATTTTTTTAATCGAAAACTAGAGCTAGCTCTAATTGCGGCAAGAGACAGTCTCTGTGCTTGTTTCGTTATGTTTTAACAAAGTGGTGTGCAGCAGGTCTGGCCAGGTATTGATTGGTACGACAGTGCGGCTGCGAATCAGCGAATATTCCGGCACGGCTAGCATTATTTTTGTTATAGATTTGTGCCGGATACAAAGTATCGGACGGCCAATGTAAGCGCTTACATGTGTGGTGTCAATCTTATTGGTATGGTTTTCTGTGCCACCCACATTTAACTGGTTCTTTGCCTAAATGGCACTTACATAGGCTCATTTTGGTTGTATCTGCGACTTCTGCGTCACTTGGTGACATGTTTTCATCGAGATTTTTTTACTTCAATTTCTAAATCAGTTACGAAGATTATGGTCCCATTTTTTAACCAAAAGATCTCTTGGAGGATTTTTTTTCCAAGGGGAGATCCCCTTGCACCCCCCCTTTGTCGCCTGCTTTGGTTTTCTGCCATGCCGGACACTTTCTTCGAACGGTCGCTTGAGCGTGCGTCCCTGCACGCACGGCGCTTACAAGGGCATCCATGCCCTTGATTCCGTTGCGATGTGTCCGTCATGACCGCCAAAGCAGATGCGACGAAACAGTTATTTACGCCAGCCCTTGGTACATAGAATTTAGAGGTTGGTTTTATCTATCGTGAAAGTGGCTCATGCCATTGTTTTCCCGCCTTTCAAACGACCACGCGCAGCAATTCTCGTCTCACAGGTTGGTCAAGCAGGGATGCTTGAACAAGTGAGCCCGAATCGTCGAACCGGTTCGGCCCTTGACGGCGAAAATCTCCCAATAAAACCAAGTCGCAAAATGCAGCAAATACCGAAGATACAAACTAATCCTGCTTAAGTAAGTGCCATTTGGTGCGCCCCTTGGAAAGAAAGAAACCTCCAAGAAACCCTTGGGTTAAACACCAATTCTAGTCGTTAGACCGGATTGGTTCCTCACAGCAAGGAACATGCAATTGCACGAGGTTACCGGTGTTCCCGATGTGCCAATTTCCAAGCCAAACTAGCTTAAACACACGCCTTACACTCTTTGCGTCCCTGTCACACCCGTGTATTGTGTTTGCAGCACCGGATTTAATTCCCGGTTTGGAAATGTGCTTACAGGCAGGTCATAAACCCATGCAAAAAGACGCTTCACTGAATGTTTTTAATGAACCACTGCTACCTTGCAGCCATGACCCACTCACGGGATTTTTCCGAGATGGTTGTTGTAACACCTGTACCGAAGATGTTGGCTCACACACGGTATGCGTGCAGGTGAATGCGGAGTTTTTGGCATTCTCAAAATACCTGGGCAATGACCTGTCCACGCCGCGTCCAGAGTTTGGTTTTACCGGACTCCGCCCGGGTGATAATTGGTGCCTTTGTGCGTCCCGCTGGTTGGAAGCTCATGACAATGATGCCGCTCCGCAAGTGTATTTGGCTCGGACACATATCAAGGCATTGGACATTGTGCCGTTGGCATTGCTTAAAGCCTATGCCGTCGATCTTTCCTGAGGACCGTAAGTTTAGGTGTGAATCATAGAGGCGAGGCTTATCGGTTGCCCAGAATTTTAACCAAAAGTTATCAATGTTATGCCGACACAAATCACCATGTGGTTATCGTGAGCGGAACGTCAAATTTCTTAAAGACCAAATGGGCGCCTGTTTAAGGATTTCTTTCTGCATGCATAGCCGGATTGAAAACGGGACCGTTGGCAGGGTTTATTGAACTTCGTAACCGATGGCTTATCGGCGAGCAATGCGGTTCTAAAAAATAGAGCAGTGTCGCAACCTTCATTGACCACAGCAATGATCGGTCAGCATTTAAGATCCTATTAATAAGAGCGCAAGTGGGCGTCGCGCCGGTTGAGCACCTGTGCAGGCAGTCACACCTGTAACTCGATGAATCAGTACCTTGGTTTCTGCGTCATCGAGTCAAGGGTGAAAGTGGTCAATAACTTGAGTTACAGAATATATGTCTGCATTGCGCGCGCCGGAATCTGTGTCGGCAAATATCGCTCATCCAGGCTGATCTGAAACGCATACTCCTGTTCCGCCAGGTTCATCACCACAAGGGCGATCGCTCCATCCGGTCTTTTGAAGGCGACGATATGTAAGTCGTCTCTCGCAGAAGCGGCCAGTATCCGCACACTGCCCTCGGGAATAAAGCGGGGTGAAAGATGTTGCAGGTAGCGCTGTGACGGTTGAATGTCCAATTCATCACCGGCGCTAGTGCACAGTATTGGTGCAGAGCACAGATTGCCGACGTGGTTCGGGCCTCCCGTGTGATCCAAAAGCAGGTTCCAATCGAGCCAGCCGACCGTCCACTTGTTGAAATCCGAGATGATTGATTTACCATAACGTTCCGCGACCGCCCATTCCCCCTGATGCGGACCGCCTTCCTGGCAACCTTCGGTAAACAAAAGCCCCTTGTCTGGGAAAGCATCATGTACCGCCTGTACATTGTCGAAAGCGTCATCCATATACCAGTGAAAGCCTGAACCCCAAACGTATTTTGCGGTTTCCGGATCGCTTAAAATGACCCGAGCGCGCTGATACAGACAATCGCGGTTGTGATCCCAACAAACAACGCGGATATCCTGTAAACCATTGCTGTGCAACGCAGGTCCAAGATAATCACGGATAAAATCCCGCTCTTCTTCCGCGCTGTAACGGCAGGAATCCCAGATTTGCGTCGCATCGGGTTCGTTTTGTGTGGTTAGCCCCCAAATTTCGAAACCTTTGGTCTGCAATGCTTGAATAAACTGAACATAGTAATAGGCCCATTGCTCCCTATATTCCGCCTTCAGCTGGCCTCCGTTGTTCATTTCGCCGTTGGTTTTCATCCAGCTGGGCGGGCTCCAAGGGCTGACCAATAACTTTATTTTTTGCCCGAGTGTTGCTTCCGCGTCCCGAATCATGGGCAAAATGGCCTGCTCATAATGCGCTATTGAGAAATCGGCATCGACCGTTGGTTGGCAAGCCCAATTGCCTAACGAAAAATCACAACTGTTCATATGGATGCGGCCAATGTTGTATCCGCTCCCCTGATCAGGGTCAAAATACTGTGTTAAAAATTGTTTTTTCGCTGCTTGACTCAAACGCTGGTAGTTCACCGCTGCGGATTCGGTGAATGCACCTCCCAGGCCCAAATGAGTTTGATACTCAACTGCCTTATTGATTGATATTTCAGGGATTTCGGCACGTTCCGATTGCCAGGGGGCCAATTTGACCCGGGACACTGTAGTGCCATCTTGGCGACTTGTTTGGACACAGTTCATCATTCTTCCTCAAATTGGATCACAAAAAATGGGTTGACCATTGCACAGGCTATGATTATTGTTGCGAATGTAAGCGCTTTCATTTGGTGCATTAGATCATCTGAAAGCCTTTTTTTGAAGCAATAATGTAAACGCTTACAAAAAGTGAATTAATGACCCAGTTGAGTGATTTGACTGATAGAAGTGAGTTAGATCCAACGCGACTACAACAAAAACAAAGAGGTAAACCATGAAGAAGTTAAGTTCAGTCCTCGCCATCTCAGCATTGGCTGCCGGCGTAGCGATGCAAGCACAAGCTGCTGCAAAACACGAACAAGGCGGTACTTTAACGGTGCCAATCATTACTCAGACGTTCCTTGAAGACTTCAACCCGTTGAATGATGTTCAGTTGGATTTAGTTACTGGAACCATGTACGAGCCGTTATGGATCTACAACGCGATGACCGGTGAAACGGACTATCGTTTGGCCGAAAGCTTCAGTTATGGCGATGACAAGAAGTCGATGACCATCAATTTGCGTAAAGGTCTGACTTGGTCAGATGGTCAAGTTCTTGATGCAGACGACTTAATGTTTACTCTCGAAATTGCCCGTGATGACGTAAAGATGGACAAAACAGGGCAATGGGCAAATGGTGTTATTAAGTCTGTTGCGAAAGTTAGCCCAACGGCTGTGCGCATTGACTTCAACGAAGTGAATACAACTTTGGATTGGTACATGGCGTCGCTGTTCATCGTACCTGAGCATGTATTCAGTAAAGTCGACGATCTGTTGACGTTTAACAACGCGAATCCAGTTGGTTCTGGTCCAATCACTGAAGTTAAAACAGTGCGCAGTAACCAGGTCGAGATTTGCCGCAACCCGAACTACTACAAGGCTGCTGAAGGTCTGCCGTATCTGGACTGCATTAAGTTCCGTCAGTACTCCGACAACTCTCAGATTCAACCGGCGCTGATGGCGGATGAGATCGACTGGGGTTCTAACTTTGTGGCCGACATTGACAAAACCTATGTCGCACCCAGCCCAGACACCCACGGCTACTGGTACCCAGCAAACGATTTGTGGAACCTGTACACCAATACACGTAAAGCACCTTTCAATGACGTGAACTTCCGTAAAGCTTTCTCCATGGCGATCGACCGCGACACCATCGTTGACTTAGCGACTTATGGCTACGCGACTGCGGAAGATACCGTTGTTGGTATTGGTCAATTCCACGCAGCGGCGATGGATAAGAAAATCAATAAGAAGTACGCAGACCTGGCGGAATACAATCCAAAAGAAGCGAAGAAAATCCTCAAGAAAGCTGGCTACAAAGACGTCGACGGTGACGGCTACCTGGAAAACCCAGACGGTTCTAAGATCGATTTCCAGATTGATATCGTGAACGGCTGGACCGACGTGGTGCAGGCAGTGCAGATGACCACCGAATACTTGGCGGATATCGGCATTAAAGCCTCTACGCACACAGTGGAATGGTCTGCTTATGACTCTGCGCTGAAAGACGGCACCTACGACGTTTCCTTCAACTGGTCAGCGACAAACCAAACCAGCCCGATCAGTGCGTATCGTGAATACTACCACCCAGCCCGTGTGGGTCAGATCTGGCACGCCGGTCACGGCATGGCGTCTGAAAAACTCGGCAAGCTGGTGGATGAGTATGGTCGTATCGATGACGAACAGCGCCGTAAAGAAATCCTCGACGAGCTGATGATTTTCACCGCTGAAAACCTGCCGTTCATCCCGGTTATGTCTAACGCCACTTGGTTCCAGTACAACACCACTCGTGTTGATGGCTTCCCAACGGCTGACAATGCTTACGTTCACCCTGTGTTCTACGATGGTGGCCGTAAGTTGCTTGTGTTCGAAAACCTGTATGCGAAGTAATTTGTAGCGCTAGCAACGCGACTGCAAGAGGTGCCGGTGTCGGCACCTCCATTCCCCTAAGTGAGTTTTGCTTTACTCGCAGACTAAACCAAAACTTATTTTAAACATTGCGCGGCCAACACAGAGGTACTGAAC
>NZ_JADPQG010000020.1 GCF_015687175.1 Reinekea sp. G2M2-21
GTTCTTTAACAATCTAGAAGAGTTCTCAAAAGTTTCTCGAAAGAGAAGCGAGAAAAAACTGTATGTTGTGTTGTTGTTCTTAGCCGAATCGACAATGCAGCACACTGACTCAAGCGTAAAAACTTATCGTACAGTCCGGTGAGTTTGGAGTCTGTCGCCATAGCTTGTGCGATGGATTAACTCTGAACCCGCCCCATAGACCCTTTCGGGTTATATGGTCAAGTGACTAAGCGTATACGGTGGATGCCTTGGCAATCAGAGGCGATGAAGGACGTGGTAATCTGCGAAAAGCGTTGGGGAGCTGATAAACGAGCTTTGATCCAGCGATGTCCGAATGGGGGAACCCACCTGTCATAAGGCAGGTATCTTTACCTGAATACATAGGGTAAAGAGGCGAACGAGGGGAACTGAAACATCTAAGTACCCTCAGGAAAAGAAATCAACCGAGATTCCCTAAGTAGTGGCGAGCGAACGGGGAACAGCCCTTAAGCAATGTGAATGTTAGTGGAACAAGCTGGAAAGCTTGGCCGTAGTGGGTGATAGCCCCGTACACGAAAGCTGATCATTGTGAAATCGAGTAGGTCGGGACACGAGAAATCTTGACTGAATATGGGGGGACCATCCTCCAAGGCTAAATACTCCTGATTGACCGATAGTGAACAAGTACCGTGAGGGAAAGGCGAAAAGAACCCCTGTGAGGGGAGTGAAATAGATCCTGAAACCGTATACGTACAAGCAGTGGGAGCAGACTTGTTCTGTGACTGCGTACCTTTTGTATAATGGGTCAGCGACTTACATTTTGTAGCAAGGTTAACCGAATAGGGGAGCCGTAGGGAAACCGAGTCTTAACTGGGCGTCAAGTTGCAAGGTGTAGACCCGAAACCGAGTGATCTAGCCATGGGCAGGTTGAAGGTTGAGTAACATCAACTGGAGGACCGAACCGACTACCGTTGAAAAGTTAGCGGATGACCTGTGGCTGGGGGTGAAAGGCCAATCAAACTCGGAGATAGCTGGTTCTCCTCGAAATCTATTTAGGTAGAGCCTCGGACGAATACCACTGGGGGTAGAGCACTGTTTGGGCTAGGGGGTCATCCCGACTTACCAACCCCATGCAAACTCCGAATACCAGTGAGTACTATCCGGGAGACACACGGCGGGTGCTAACGTCCGTCGTGAAAAGGGAAACAACCCAGACCGTCAGCTAAGGTCCCAAAATCTATGTTAAGTGGGAAACGATGTGGGAAGGCTCAGACAGCTAGGAGGTTGGCTTAGAAGCAGCCACCCTTTAAAGAAAGCGTAATAGCTCACTAGTCGAGTCGGCCTGCGCGGAAGATATAACGGGGCTCAAACATAGTACCGAAGCTACGGACTTGTCATTTATGGCAAGTGGTAGAGGAGCGTTGTGTAAGCCGTTGAAGGTGAGTTGAGAAGCTTGCTGGAGGTATCACAAGTGCGAATGCTGACATGAGTAACGATAATGCGGGTGAAAAACCCGCACGCCGAAAGATCAAGGGTTCCTGTCCAACGTTAATCGGGGCAGGGTGAGTCGGCCCCTAAGGCGAGGCTGAAAAGCGTAGTCGATGGGAAACAGGTTAATATTCCTGTACTTGAATACAGTGCGAAGGGGGGACGGAGAAGGCTAGGTCATCCACGCGTTGGTTGTCGTGGTTTAAGCCGGTAGGTAGAGAGATTAGGCAAATCCGGTCTCTTAATACCGAGAGGTGATGACGGTGCATCTACGGATGCCGAAGTGATTGATGCCATGCTTCCAGGAAAAGCCTCTAAGCTCCAGCTGTATTGAAACCGTACTCTAAACCGACACAGGTGATCAGGTAGAGAATACCAAGGCGCTTGAGAGAACTCGGGTGAAGGAACTAGGCAAAATGGTGCCGTAACTTCGGGAGAAGGCACGCCGGTGATGGTGATCGGATTTACTCCGTAAGCTGCTGCCGGTCGAAGATACCAGGCCCCTGCGACTGTTTACTTAAAACACAGCACTCTGCAAACACGAAAGTGGACGTATAGGGTGTGACACCTGCCCGGTGCCGGAAGGTTAATTGATGGGGTTAGCGTAAGCGAAGCTCTTGATCGAAGCCCCGGTAAACGGCGGCCGTAACTATAACGGTCCTAAGGTAGCGAAATTCCTTGTCGGGTAAGTTCCGACCTGCACGAATGGTGTAACGATGGGGGCGCTGTCTCCACCCGAGACTCAGTGAAATTGAAATCGCTGTTAAGATGCAGTGTATCCGCGGCTAGACGGAAAGACCCCGTGAACCTTTACTATAGCTTCACACTGGACTTTGACGTTATTTGTGTAGGATAGGTGGGAGGCTTTGAAGTGGTGACGCCAGTTGCCATGGAGCCAACCTTGAAATACCACCCTGATAACGTTGAGGTTCTAACGCAGGCCTCGAAACGAGGTTGCGGACCGTGTGTGGTGGGTAGTTTGACTGGGGCGGTCTCCTCCCAAAGAGTAACGGAGGAGCACGAAGGTTGGCTAATCCTGGTCGGAAATCAGGAGGTTAGTGTAATGGCACAAGCCAGCTTGACTGCGAGACGGACAGGTCGAGCAGGTACGAAAGTAGGTCATAGTGATCCGGTGGTTCTGTATGGAAGGGCCATCGCTCAACGGATAAAAGGTACTCCGGGGATAACAGGCTGATACCGCCCAAGAGTTCACATCGACGGCGGTGTTTGGCACCTCGATGTCGGCTCATCACATCCTGGGGCTGAAGCCGGTCCCAAGGGTATGGCTGTTCGCCATTTAAAGTGGTACGCGAGCTGGGTTTAGAACGTCGTGAGACAGTTCGGTCCCTATCTGCCGTGGACGTTGGAAAATTGAGAAGAGCTGCTCCTAGTACGAGAGGACCGGAGTGGACGAACCTCTGGTGTTCCGGTTGTCATGCCAATGGCATTGCCGGGTAGCTACGTTCGGACAGGATAACCGCTGAAAGCATCTAAGCGGGAAGCCTCCTTCAAGATAAGTTTTCCCTGAGACTTTAAGTCTCCTGAAGGGCCCAGTAAGACTAACTGGTTGATAGGCAGGGTGTGTAAGCGTTGTGAGGCGTTGAGCTAACCTGTACTAATTGCCCGTGCGGCTTGGCCATATAACGCCGAAATGGTCTCGAAGAGAGATCTGGTGTGGCTGTACGCAAGTTAAAGCGTGAAGAAGTTGGTGTGTAGACATACAGAATTGAAGATTGAGAACTTGTTCTAGTAAACGAATTGGGTGATGGAGTGTGTGAGAGCCACTGTATCGATACCCTCAAAGTTTGCTTGACGACCATAGAGCATTGGACCCACCTGACCCCATACCGAACTCAGAAGTGAAACGATGCATCGCCGATGGTAGTGTGGGGTCTCCCCATGTGAGAGTAGGTCATCGTCAGGCT
>NZ_JADPQG010000021.1 GCF_015687175.1 Reinekea sp. G2M2-21
GCGCGGCTGGAATAAGCCCGCCTAAAACCGCTACGCGGCGGGCTTGGGACTCGTGACCTCGCCCCAGCGCTTAACGTTATTGCAAGGAAACTGGATGTACGCACTATTTGACTTAGATGACACCGTTCACGATAAGAAACAAAGCCTGTATGCATGTGCAAGGTCAATTTATTCAAAGTTTCTTGATGATCGTATAAATGCAGATGAATTTGTCAAAGCCTTTGTTAGTGAAAATTGCATTATCCAGCCGAAAGTTGATGTTTTTAAAACACTCGGAGTTAAATTTGGTATTGATTCAGAAATCGAATCTAAAATGCTTATGTATTTTGACGAGTCTTTTCAAAACTACTCAAAACGCTTTTATGGGGTTCTTGAGTGTATGGAATACCTTAAGAACGAAGGTGTGAAGATGGCTTGTGTTACAAACGGTCGAAACTTCTTTCAGCGAAATAAAATTACAGCTCTTGGTCTGGATACCTTTTTCGACGTTATTGTTACTTCAGGTGAGTTGGATGTTAAGAAGCCAGATCCCTTTATTTTTAATGTAGCGCTCGAAAAATTAGGGGCTAAAGCAGAGGAATCAGTGTTCGTTGGTGACAATTTAAAAGCTGATATGGAACCGGCTAAAAATCTTGGCATGAACACAATCTGGGTAAGTGCTGATACAAAGTCAAAACCTGAATTCGTAGATTTTAAGCTATCTTCTTTTTCTGAGTTCGTCGGCATTTGGCAAGCAATAACAAGTAGCTGAAGCTTTCAGCCCTAAATTCACCGCTACGCGGCGGGCTGTGGACTCGTGACCTCGCCGCTTAGCTAAACGTTAGGCGATAAAAACCTATGATTATTGAGCCACGAGCCGTCAAAGATGAAGAATCAGCTCATCCCATAGCAGGGAGCTGGCGGCCAATCTTTCGAGATGTTGTAAAGGCGTTTGCGGAGGATGATTTTGAGCTTTCCCAGGTAGTCCCCGGAGTGGCGCCAGTTGATCCTAGCATTGCATCCCAAAACCGAGCTTATGTCAGAAACTATGGTGAGCTTTTGGTGGAGTTGCCGGAAGATACATGGGCTACATCATGTGCGCAGTGGATGGGGCAGCATTGGGAGGTTTTAGTTGACCTATATATCAAGGGCGAGGGAGCTAGCGATCTAGTGCTAACGGGCCACATAAATGAACTGAACGGTAAGCCACAATTTACAGTGGGGCTTATCTATGTCCCGTAGGTCATTCGAACTTGGACGCCTAACCAACCAAAGCAGTGGGAGACATTTTTGCTTCGCTGCGCTCAAAACGCAAAATATGCCCCTGTTTGGGGGCGTTATGAATCAAAAGGTATGCAATGACTGATTTCCTACTTACTACAGCAATTGGTGTCATAATTTTAGGAGTAGTAAGTGCTGCAGTTTGGGATCTTTTGAAACGTATTCCGCTCAATTGGAAATGGGAATTTCATCTCGTAAATAATGATATGGCTAATTTCCCTGAATCTCAGGGATTTAAAAGAGACCCGGAGAATAATAATCAGTGGTATCGTCGAGGAATGCCTTGGAGCAACACTAAAGAAGTTATGGTAGCTGATATCCCATATGAAATTGGTAGAGGGTATAAGCTTTTCCTTACGAAGTGGCTAAGGAAAAAGGTTTATTTCTATCGCCTAAATAAAGGTGAAAAAGTCAAAGTCTATTTAATGTACTTAGACGCAGACTATTCATAACAAACCAAAGCTGTTCATGCCCGCTAAAAAACCGCGTTCCGCGGCGGGCATCGGACTCCATTACGCTGCGCTCCATTGCGCCGCAGTTTAGGAACGTTAACTTTCATATGAGATTACTAGTATTAACTTTATTCATTTTGTTATCGGGATGTAGTGATTTTAAGGAGCCTGACTTGAGTGATATTGAGATAAATACATACGAAGAATCAAGGGATATTGCTGATACGTTTGGAAGTATTGTTTCTTATTATTCTGAACATTATCCAGAGATATCTGCATCTCTAAATGGCCCAGCTACTGAAACAGAAATTTCTGATTTGGAGGCCCTTATAGGGAAGGAATTACCTTCAGATTTTAAAGCACTGTATAGGTTAGCTAATGGTCAGCAAGATAAGAATCAGCCATTTTTTCAGAATGGTTATGACTTTATGCCAATCTCAGCTATTCGGGTTAATTATGAGATGATGTTAGATCTCTATAATTCTAACAGTCAATTTCGTGAAGTTTACGGAAATTCTGGTGCGATAACTGACGTATGGTGGAAGCCGGATTGGATACCTTTCGGATATATGATATCTGGGGATCACTATTGTATTGATATGTCTCCGGGGCCTACCGGAACAGAAGGACAGGTTATTGAGTTTATCCACGATGACTCAATTAGGTATCATAAAGGCCTAAGCATTAATGACTTCCTTGGTGACCTAGATATCGGCCTTCGTAGTGGGAAGTACTTTAAGCACCCAGAATACGAGATCATTACTGACGAACAGTAACCTAAAGTTAACAAACAGCAGCATCGGACTGGCAAACCTGTCACTCAATTTGCTGCGCAATTACGTGCCAGCTCTGCCACCCGGTGTGCTGGGCGTTCTGTCCAAAGGAGACAAAGTGGACTTTGATAGCCGTGTAATCGAGTTAGGACTGGTTTTACCTAAAGCAAGTAATCCGCAAGGTAGTTATACAAATATCGTGAAGACAGGAAACTTGCTTTTTGTGTCCGGTAAAGGACCTGTAGCCGGCCTTGATGAGGTACCCAAAGGGAAAATAGGAAAAGAATATACTGTCGAGGAAGGCTATCAGTTTGCTAGGCAGACCGGGCTAGATATTCTAGCTGCATTAAAGCTTGAACTAGGTTCTCTTAATAAAATTAGCAGAGTTGTTAAACTTCAAGGTTTTGTTAACGCTACTGAGGATTTTGAGAAGCATCCGAAAGTTTTGGATGGCTGCTCTGATTTAATGGCAGAAGTCTTTGGTGAGCAAGGCGTCCATGCACGCTCAGTCTTTGGAGCGGCCTCGGTAAGAGGTAATCTGCCAATCATCATCGATTCTATATTTGAAGTGGTTGAATAAACAGAACAAAACGCTGTAGCAATACAGCCCTAAATACACCGCTTCGCGGTGGGCTGTGGACTCGCTCCCGCTCGCCGCTAAGCTTTGCGTTATGCATCATGGAGAATTAAGTGAAGTTAACCGGTGAATGTTTTTGCGGTGAAGTGAAATACGAAGTAAACGGAAAACT
>NZ_JADPQG010000022.1 GCF_015687175.1 Reinekea sp. G2M2-21
GAAACTGGGGCTTTGGTCTGTGCTTTCTGTTACTGCGCAATGTGAAAGGCTATGGCTGGAACCACAAGCGTGTGTATCGGATCTACGGGGAGTTGGAGCTTAACCTGCGCATCAAACCGAAGAAACGGATCGTTCGAGAGAAGCCCGAGGCCCTAGCCCGAATATTTCACCAAAATCACATCTCGGATAGCAAAACGGCTTTGGAATGCTGATAATAAAGGCACCACACCAATTATCTTCACCACTCAAAGCCGTAACGGAATGCTACCACATGATCTTACCTTTTTCGCCTCTTAAACGTCGTAAAGTTGAAGCTGATTTCTGCGGTGGTGACCTGACTTCCGACGCAGGTTTATTATTGTTGCGTGAAGTCGACCTAAAGCTCGGCCTCACTGCGCATCCAAATCAACTCTTACCAGATTCTCGTTGTGCTGGCCGCACTCAGCACAAGCAAATCAATCTGCTTCGCCAACGCCTGTTTGCCTTAGCCGCCGGTTATGAAGATCTCAACGATCACCAATCGTTACGCCATGACAGCGCTTTGAAAACCGCAACCTCTTCTCTCGATCCGTTAGCAAGCGCACCCACACTTTACCGCTTGGAGCAGCGAGCGGATGAAGCCTCCAGCTGGGCGATGCATGAGGTGCTAATGCGCCAGTTTATTCAAAGCTTCGATCAAGCTCCGGCCGAGTTGGTTCTGGATTTTGATGCCACCAATGACCCTGTTCACGGTGAACAAATCGGGCGTTACTTCAATGCCTTTTACGACGAGTACTGCTTCCTACCTCTGTTCGTTTTCTGTGGCTCTCATTTGCTGACCGCTTATCTTCGCTCGGCCTGCCGGGACGCCGCCTATAATGCCCCGGCGGTTCTGAAGTGCCTGGTTAAACGATTGCGACAACAATGGCCCGAGATACATATTATCGTGCGGGCTGATGCGGGATTTTGTTGACCTTTATTACTGTCTTGGTGTGATCGCAATCGGGTTGATTACGTCATCGGCATGACCAAGAACAGCGTGCTCAAGTCTAAGAGCTCTGCGACGCGCTTATTGGCTAAATTAGACTGTGAAATTACGGGCAGAAAAGCGGTGTTGTTTGATGAGTTTGGCTACAGTGCCGGCTCTTGGCGTCAGCAGGAACGTCGGATGATTGTCAAAGCGGAGCATAGTCCTCAAGGTGAAAATCCTCATTATGTTGTTCCCAGCCTAACCGACCCACCCGAAGCGATTTATAGAGACTGGTATTGTGCCCGTGGTGACATGGAAAACCGAATCAAAGAACAGTAGTTTTTGTTTTCTGATCGTACTTCCTGCCATCACTGGTGGCTAAATCAGTTCCGGTTGCTGCTCCCTGGACTGGGCTATACGCTCGTGAATGGGCTTTGACGATTAGCCTTGGAAAACACAGAGCTGGCTCATGCCCAAGTAAATACAATCCGGCTGAAGTTGTTCAAAGTGGCCGCGGTTGTGATGAAAAATAGTCGGCGAATAAAGTTCATGCTGCCAAGTCACTATCCATTCCGGAATGAATTTGAAGTAGCACACAGTACTTTGAAAAGCGGATAGAAAAATAAGTGCTGACCCGGCACGAAATAAAGAATGGGGTAAGGGGAAGTGCGCCTGAAATTTGAAAAAGAAGCTTAAAAGCGCCTAATCAGCAAAGGATCAGGCGACATTAGCAAATGAATTGAGATGAAGATGGTTTTGTCTGGTTTGGTGAAATATACGGGCTAGGGGCTTGCCAGGTTTTGCCTATTGAGCAATGGTTTAGACTTTCCACAAGTCACTAAGTAATGGAGTGTACTTTCTTGCTAAATCTGATAGGGATCGCAACTAAGGGTTACAATCATTATTATGAAGCTCTGCAAAATAGCTTTTCACGTATTTTCTGAAGTCTGAAATAGGGATCTAAGAGCCTTCCCTGTGGATCACGGCATTCTATTTCCGTTTCAAGAAATGCGCTGTTGAGGGAAGCTTCCCAATCGATGTTCTCATTTTTCCTTTTCGGATAACTCAGATGCTTAAAATCGAATAGATTTTCTGGTTTAACACCAGCTTCAAAAGCCTTTTGGATGTAATCTGAATTTGGCGACCGCTCACCGCGCTCATACAAATACTGTGTAGCGACTTTCACACCGCACAAGCTAGCCATCTCCTTTACTTTAAGGCCTAAGCGCACTCTTTCAGCTACTAAGCGTTCTGCAAAAACGATCTGATCACTCATGAGCGAATTAATATCTCAAAAATTAATAAATAAATAATAACTCAGAGGCTACTACCAGAACCAGCAAAATATACATTTATATAATTTTTATTCATTTGTTGACATTGCCAGCATTAGCCTATAACTTGAATTGCGGTCAAGTTCATTCAGAGACACCACAGGAGGTGGTTTATGGATGCAAATTGCTTACTTCTTCATAAAGCAAAACAGCTAACTAAAAATGACAAAGGGTTTGAGCTTGTTAAAAAGGCAATCAATTCGGAACCAGCAAGAAGAGTTAAAGCCAGCAAAAACGGGAAGAACTACGCGATAAGATTCCCCAGCCGTAAGATGGCAGCCATAATTCAAGCAGAAAGCTCAACAATCGAATTCCCCAAACTCTTAGAAGCTGAAAATAAGAGCAAGATTCTTGGAATCTTTGATCAGCCCCCCCAAGCTTCCTCTATGTTACGAAACCGGCAAGAATCCCAGACACAAACAAAAGCACACTCTTGACTACTTATTCATTGCTGAAGATGAAATTCAATATCTGGAGTGCAAAAAGAAAAAACAGCTCCTTATCGAATCCCGCGATCGCCCCGATTTCATTACTTATCACCCCGAAACTGACACTTTTTCTAGTCCTGCTATTGAGAGGTTTCTAGAAGGCACCGGCATCACTTACGCTATCGTCGCCGAAGACGATATAAACCCAATCGAAGCAGAAAACATCGAATTACTTTACGACTACACCTATGGGATGAATCTTCGAAAATATAAGAAGTGGCTTAAAGAAATCGTAGGTATCGTTTCCGAATCCGATGGGACTACGGTCGAATTCCTGCTCGGGAAAAACGTTCCTCCTGAATACATTTATGCTGCAATCTCTTTACAGGACGTCTACTTCCCTCTCACTGAACTCACTCTCTTAGATGTTAGAAATGCCTTTGTATTCAACGCGCTTTCAAG
>NZ_JADPQG010000023.1 GCF_015687175.1 Reinekea sp. G2M2-21
CGGTCCACACATTGGCTGCAACGGGCCTGGAAGTAGCAGCCGTTGGGGGTGTCGAGCAGGTTAAGCGGGTTGCCGGGGATGCCTTCCAGGCGCACTTTGGGGCCGTGGATGGTGGGGAACGAGCGCACCAGGCCTTGGGTGTATGGGTGTTTGGCGTGGTGCAGGATCTCTTCGGCGTTACCCAGTTCGACCAGTTTGCCGGCGTACATGACGCCGATGCGGTCGGCGATCTCGCCCATCAGGCCCAGGTCGTGGGAGATGAACAGGATGGCAAAGCCGAACTGGTCTTTCAGTTGGTACAGTTCGTCCATGATGTCGCGTTCGACGACGACGTCGAGGGCGGTGGTCGGTTCGTCCATGATGATCAGTTTGGGGCGCAGGATCAGGGCGATGGCAATGACCACGCGCTGACGCATACCGCCGGACAATTGGTGCGGATAGGACTTCATGCGTGAGGGGTGGATGCCAACGATTTTGAGCATCTCTTCGCCCTTGGCATAGGCCTCGGCTTTGCTGACGTCTTTGTGCGCGAGCACGACGTCGATCAGCTGGTCGCCGATGGTGATGACCGGGTTGAGCGAGTTCATGGCGCTCTGGAACACCATGGCGGCTTCGTTCCAGCGGAACTGGCGCAGTTGGGCGTCGTTCATTTTCAGGATGTCGCGGCCTTCGAAGAGGATTTCGCCGTCGCTGATCAACGCCGGGGCGTTGTGCAGGTTGGCGATGGCGAACGCCAGGGTGCTTTTGCCGCAGCCGGATTCGCCGGCCAGGCCGACGGTCTCACCGGGGTGGATGTCCAGGGAGACGTGGTTGACGGCACGGGCATTGCCGTTGTCGGTGACGTAGTCGACACAGACGTTTTTAATTTGCAGCAGTGGCTGTTTCGAGATACTCACGCTTTGGCCCCCTTACGTTTGGCTTCAACGTCCGCTTTCATGCGCCGCCAGATTTTGATGTAGGCGCCGGTGCGCAGTTTGGGGTTGGAGACCTGGTCGATGGACATGTTCAACAAGGCCAGTCCGCCGCCCATGAGGGCAATGACGGTGCCGGGGGCGACGAAGTCCCACCAGGCGCCGACGATGAACGCGGCGCTGGATTGCGCCCAGTACAGCATGGAGCCCCAGGACACGACCGTTGGGTCACCAAAGCCCAAAAATTCCAGACCGGCCTGCATGCCGATGGCGTACAGACTGGTGCCGACGAACATCCCGGCGACCAGGCTGATCAGGTTGGGGATGATTTCCACCAGGATGATGCGCCATTTGCTTTCGCCCATGACTTCGGCGGCGGTGATAAATTCTTTGTTGCGCAAGGCCAGGGTCTGGCTGCGCATGACGCGTGCGCCCCACGGCCAGGAGGTGAGCGCGATGATCATGGCGATGATCAACGGTCCGACCTGCCCTAAGAACGCGGCCAGGATAATGAGCAGCGGCAGCTGCGGGAACACCAGCACAATGTTGGTGATGGCCATCATCACTTCGTCGATCTTGCCGCCGAAGTAACCGGAGCTGACACCGACCAACAGAGCGATTAACGTGGTGACGGTGGCAGCGGAGAACGCCACCATGATCGACACCCGGCCGCCGTACAGCACCTGACTGAACACGTCTTTCCCGGCCCGGGTCGAGCCAAAGTAGAGCTCGGCGCTGGGCGGTTGGTGGCCCCGGGCCACCCGTTTGTTCGGGGCGTTGTCGGTGAGCAACGGCGCGGCCAGACAGGCCACTAAAATGGTGGTGACAATGGCGGTGCCCATGATGCCCGCGGGGTTGCCTTTAAAAAAGCGTGCGGCGGGCGCCCATAATTTGCGGATAAACGTCATCGCGGTGTTCTCATGTTGGGGGTCGGTGGTGGCGGTCATGTCAGCCAGTCTCTGAGTCATGGCGGGCCTCACTTACGCAAACGGGGATCAAGGAAGACGTACAGCACGTCGGCCACGAAGTTGGCCACCAGCACAAACACCACGATCAGCAGAAAGCAGGCTTGCATCAGCGGGTAGTCGCGCGCGGACGTGGCTTTGATGATCAGCTGACCGACGCCGGGGTAGTTGTACACCTGCTCGATAAACACCTGACCGGTGACGGCAAAGCCGAGCGCCATGGAGACGGCGGTGACCACCGGCAAGATGGCGTTACGCGCGGCGTAATGGATCATCACGCGGTTCGAGCTCAGGCCTTTGGCTTTGGCCATGGTGATGTAGTCTTCGCCGAGCACGTTGACCATGGCGTTGCGCATGGTGAAGATCCACATCGCGATGGCGGATAGAATGATGGTGACCAACGGTAAGACCGCGTGGTGCAGAATGCTTTGGATAAACGGCCAGTTGAACGCCGGATCCAGATCCGGGTCAAAGCCAAAGCCCAGCGGGAACCACTTCAGGGTCATGGCGAAGGCAAAGAAGATGAACAGCGCGGTGACGGCTTGTGGCATGGACGCGACGAACTGCCAGAAGATCGGAAAGAAGCGATCGACAAAACCGCCGCGGTTGTAGGACGCGTACAGACCGATGAAACAGCCGATGATAACCGAGGTTAAAATCGCGATCAGCGACAGGGTCATGGTCCATGGAAAGGCGTTACCGAGAATTTTGGTGACCGGCACCGGGAACATCATGATGGTGGGGCCGAGGTCGAGGGTTAACACGCTTTTCAGATACTGCAGGTACTGCACCCACAATGGCCCGTCGACGAAGCCGAGCATCTCTTTGTAGCCGGCGAGGGCTTCGGGTGGGATCTTGCCGCCGGCGGCGACAAACAGGGCGTCGACCGGATCGCCGGGCATGAGCCTGGGGATCAGGAAGTTAAAGGTAATGGCGACAAAGATGGCCACGATGTAGAAAGCCAAGCGCCGGAATATAAAAGCCAT
>NZ_JADPQG010000024.1 GCF_015687175.1 Reinekea sp. G2M2-21
ATTTCCTTTACTTTGCCTTTATTTTCTTTCATTTACCAGAGTTCGAAGTTCTGATCTATAAAATCCGCGAGGTAAAATATTTACCACAGCCAATATTTCTTCATCCGTTAGGCTACTTACACGTCTTGCGATCGGATCTAACAGATCATTAATTTGCTCTTCTAACTCGTCCGCCTGGGCTGCAATACGTCGTGCTTCTTCGATTTTGGCAGTTTCTTCGGCACTTAAAAAACCGCAAGGCATAGGCAATTATTCCTTTGATTCTTGCTGGGGCGATTCATTCGAATAGGCTCGAAAAATATCAAGAACTACTAGTGGTCCTTTCACTACAGAGGAAAGTTCATTTGTAGCTTTAAAGCTTGAATCATATTGTTCAATGAAGAGTTTTCCTGCCATTCCAAATACAACGCCACAGATAACCCATAAGAAGGCAAGAAAAATGAAAATTCCGTTGAGAGGAAGGATTGAATAGCCCATAAAGATACTCAACGAGAAAAAGCTAATTACAATAGTTACAGCGATAATTTTCTTAAATAATTCTGACATATTAATTTGTCCCTCAACTATAAATTCGTGTAGTTCAGTTGCCCGGTTTTGCGAATGTCGTTCACGGCGTCTCGGATGACAACAGCTTCTTCAGAATGGAAATCCTCACTCCGAAAGAGTTCTACAGCGGCCTCATCTATCGCCCTTGGAATAGTCATGGACTCAAGCACTGCCTCTGCGTTTGGTATGGCGTAAATAAGAGCAGCCTGAAGTGATTCTTTTGTGTAGGACATGATTTTTCCTTCAAGTTCTGAATATCTTTTTTAGATCATCAAATGCCAGCGTCACATAAACCAGAGATACAAATAATAGAAATGCAAATATCTCTGTCGGCTTCAATTTTCCCCTCAAGACTCCTCTTGATTAGGTTCGGACATTCCTACTGAAGCCGTTTCAACAATGACTTTTTGGTCATCAATCTGTTCAACATTAGATTTCGTACCAAAACCACATAGATTTTTTACCCAACCTATTAGCTTCGATATCAAAAATACAAAAAGGGAAAAAAAGCCATACTCGCCATTAGCATTATTGCCAACAGTAACCATCGATCTGTTAATATTGTATCTAGCATGATATTTCCTTCAGTTTATGATGTGGCCGCTTTCGTCGATATCTTCATCCCAATAGGTGAGTTTATTTGTAACAGATTCGAGCCAATCGTGAGTATTTATAGCAAAGTCCTGGCCAAAAGGATCAGTGCCGCAGTACACTCCCCCATCCTCTTTAAACCAATCCGAACAGCCTTTTGAAAACTTACAAAAAGCCTGATCACGGTGGGCCTCCTGCAAGTGAGATTCAAGATTAAGGTTCCCTTTTGTCGCTATGCTGACTTTGCTCATATATTAAGCTGCCTTAACTAATTAACCCAAAACGAACCAAGCAGGCAAAGATGCAGAATGTAGCGATTACACTATTACCAACCGCTTTAAAGTAGTTCTTGTCGGCTATAGATGCCCAAACCATAGCTACAGTAAAGAAAGACAGCAGTACAATGACAGCGGTATAGACAAACTGATAAATACTTGATTCCATCATCGATTTTTCCTTTTCTTAAATTCTTTAAGTATGCATTCCATTATAGTTCCCAATGGGAACTATTCAAGTCTTTTCTTTATTAATCGTGTAGCCTTTAAATCAGCCAAATTATCCAAGGTTTCGATGTGTGCTGAAATGTAGTTTGGCACCTTTCTCGTGCCAGACAAGTACTCACTCATTTTCGACTTCTGAATTTGCAACACCTTGGCTCCATCACTCGGCTGTAAACCCCATCGGTTTAACCAATCTTGTAGTTCGTTGCTTTCCATCAGCTTCTCTTACTCATTTATTTTTCCTACTACTTATTGAACAATAGAATATTCGTCATCATGGGCGCGAATTGTGATCTGTGCAGAACCAGCATCAACACTCAGCTCAATGTCACAATTTGAATCATAGATATAGCATACTGGGTAGGTATTGCCCGGTTGAAATTCTGAATCATGCTCACACGAACCATATTTACGTCCATTCCAAATAACGCTATCGCCGATTTTGAGCATTTCATGGAGCCCTACAACTTGGCCAGTGGCATTTAAGACTTTAGAACCATATTTTCGAGACATGATATTTCCTTTGTTTAATTTTCACTAAAATTGCGGTACATCTTTAATGATTTCTTGCTCGTACTCAGATGGTGTCTCTACGAATAGCCAGCTATATTCTTCCTCATGAACAACCAACACCACTTTCAAACGAAAGCCATGCCCCTTGGCTGGCGAATCCACAATGTCACCGACAGAAACAGGATTTGCTACTGTAATCTCACTACAAACCCCTTTCGAACCATCATTGATCTTGCTGTCTTTTGGCCATCTGTAGTAGACCCTATACTGAAAAGACATATTATTTATTCCTTTAGGTTTTGGAGAGCATCGTTACCCGAAGGCGTGATGCGAAAACAACCGTTAAACTGT
>NZ_JADPQG010000025.1 GCF_015687175.1 Reinekea sp. G2M2-21
TGTATTATTCACGATTTTTCCCTTATCTATTTTTAAGTTCGTTGACACGAGCAAGCAGTGCTTTAGCTGGGCCACAAACGTTAACAAGGTGAGTACGCTGGTCTTCTTCAGGTATAGATGAAAGAAGCCTACTTACGACCGTCACTAATTGTGATTTAGTAACATCTTCGTTGTTCTCGAATTGGGCATTTTCTACCAGGCTTTGGTGTTCAATCCCGGTGCCTGTATGTGGCTTATAGCTGTTCAGGAAATCTTCAAATGCCTCGCTAAGATGTTCTCGTTCATCATCGGTAGCGTCTTGAATCAGAATATCAGCACGTAGTGCAAAGTTCATAACTAATCCTTTAACTGCCCTTTTAGGGTCTCTCTGAGTGCTTCGAATGGCTCAATACTGTTTATACCATACAGCTTATGACGACCAACTTTAATGCTATAAACATCACACCCCTTTTCTTTGCGTACCCTAAAGCTGTAACTGCTTAATATTTCATCTGGCTCAACGGAGAAATATCCTATATGTTTTGGATAGTCTGATGTTGCTTTGAGAAACCTGAAAAATGCCAACCCAAAAACCAAGAAAAAGACTATGGTTAACCACTTCAATTGCGTATCGCTGGGATCACTAGACGTGTTGTAAAGAACTATCGGTACAACTACCGTAATTAATGCCAATAATCCCCACGACCATTTTAGAAACATTCCGAACATTAGGCGGCCCGGCGATAACTCGAAAGGTACCAAATATCTGGTAAGTGGTCCTGAAGGACCTACTATTGGGTGCTCGTGTCCGTGTCGGCATTTCATTAATATATTTCCTATTTAATATTATTGCTGATAGACACTGCTGTGTTCTCTGGAAATCCCTCTACCAAAGCAAGCAATTCGGCTTTTGAAATGGAATCAGCATTGATATGGATGAATGGTTGATCTGAGTTACCATTGATGTGATCAGGCAGTACGCTCTTACCTGGTCTCTCTGTGCCGATAACGAACTTGTTTTGGGAGCTTCCGGAAACATGATGAATTAGTCGCTTTCCTTTCCCGTCACTCGTTGTCAAAGCTTCATCTGTCATGGCATCCAAACCAGCTTTTAAGTTACCAAAATAAATGTCTACTTCATTCATGATTTTTCCTTCAATTAATTATTTCCTGGGAGGATGTCAATCTCCTGCCATTTCTCAAAGTCATGATCAATTGTTTGAAAAGAACCAAGCCAAGTTTTTACATCGTAAGACAGAGACTGTTCAATAGCGTCATCGAACGGTTTGAGAGCTGCCAAAACGATTTCTCGAACGGGGTTACTATTAACTACCTTGAAACCAAATCGAGAAAACGGTGTTCCGTTGTAATCGTCGATTACAGATGTGATTACGATTTTGGGGATTCCAGACTCATCCTTATTACTCGTGAGTAATTTTCGATAATCTTGAGCCTCGCTGATCGTAATATCTGGCAATCCACTTATAAATGCTTGAAGTGAACCTGGCGATAGCCTACGAATATCCGATTTTTCATAAGGCGAATCTTTAGAATAGATCTCTAGGGTACTGTCAATCCTTTCATTCCATGCTTGTATATCAGGAACTCGATAAGGCCCTTCTACTTCAAAGGTCGGTTTACTCCCCCCCCATCCATCGGTATCATTTGGACGAGTCTCAGTAATTCTTTGAGTCATACCGGATTTCAATACTTTATCATAATAGAAAATTTCGACTGAATGGCTTTTATAATCCTGAGTCCATGTTTCAATCTCTAATGCTTCAATGGGAACACGTTCTGGGTTAGGCCAGCCGCCCCTTCTTTCTGAAATATTAAATGCCATATTCTATCCCCTATTTAGATTTCGGCTCTGTCACGTTTTCACCATTATGATTTTCTATCAAGTAAGCTCACAACATTTGATGCCTCTTGGTCAGCCCACTAGCCTGGCGAGAATGACGCAGTTGTTTTTCTATTCGAGAGTTCAAAATCATCCTGCAATGAGTGAGTATCACCAACCCAATCATTCTATGACTCGATCAACTTTATATGTGTCACCATCGATGGGGTTTTCGCCAAGGTACTCATCGATTTCCCTTTTAATCGCTTCAAAGTCAAAGACGCGTTTTGTAAATTGGATATCTTTAAATAGCTGAGTCAAGGTTTTTTCCCTTAACTAAAAGTCTATGTGAATACGAAACCATTTTTCGCATTTATCACAATATGTCTTGCCCTGATCGCCCTCGTTACTGTTGATTTCATCAGAATCTGTCCATAGACGATAGTGAGTTTCTTCGTGACCACAATGTGGGCAGTCAATATTTATACCGGGCATTTCTACTGTAACGGTTATTAGCTCACACACTAGAT
>NZ_JADPQG010000026.1 GCF_015687175.1 Reinekea sp. G2M2-21
ATTTGAGCAACTTGTTATGCATTTTTACGCTCATAAAACTCGGATAAAACCTTATCCTGCTCTTCGTTTGACGCCAACATAGCTCTAATGTTTTTCTCTTGATCTCTAACATATTCGTTAGAATGAGAAGCGGCTATACATAAAATACTCTCAACCTCTTCGGGCTCACATAGTTCAGAAAATATCAGTTGATCAACGATGCCAATCGCCCAATTCTGTACCCCAACATCATCATATTCAAGAAACTCGGAAACCCAGTTCAAAGCCCTACGATCAGCAACAACCCGAAGAAGCTCTACTGCATCTCTTTTATTTTGTACGTCCGGAGCATCTTTGAATATTCTGTAGCATTCATCCATTGCGCTGAACGGGTGCAATTGCCAAAGAACACCCCTCAAAAGCTCTCTGCCAGCCCCCAAAGACACATAATGCCTAACAGATTCACGACAAAAATCTTCACCTAAAAGAAGCTCTATAGCCTCCCGAGCTTTATCGCTAGATGAATTTTCTTGCCCCTCTTCGTTGATTGCACCGAGCTTCTTTGCAATCTCAACCCAATTACTTAGATCCATTAGAACTTCCGTATTGCATAACGTATTTATTTTGCGGCGAGGTCACGAGTCCGAAGCCCGCCATGTAAGCGGTTTTCGAGCGGGCTTGCACAACAATTTCTTGTTATGAGTTCACTAGCCGATCAATGTATTTTCTGATTTCAGGTGTTTCACCAAAGATGTCTGCGTAAAAGCGACCATCTAGGAGTTTTCCGTCTTCTTCAACTGTAGCTTTTACGTCAGCTCCATTTCTCACCAACAGCTCAATTACTTTTCTTGAGTTGCGGCTACATGCCTTCAGAAAAGCCGTTTTCTCCATAAACCCTCTGACTTCCAGGTTCGCTCCAGCATCAATGAGTTTTTGTAAGATAGCTAAAGCAATTTCTTCTCTGTCTTCTGCAATATTTATAACCTCTTGAACTGGAGTCTCTCCACATTCATTTATGTAGTTAGTATCACCACCACGACTTAGAGCGTAATCAATCAACTGGAGGTTATAATCTTTACACGCCCAAAGTAATAGCGTATTACCCTGATCATCGACAGAATTTATATCTTCAATTTCATCAAAGATCTCAATGATGTCCTCATTGCTTAATTCCCTGAAATCAAAGTTGAAGCAGATATCAAAGTTCATAGCTACTCATAACGCTTTTATAACCGGCGAAATCGCGCGCCAGCGTGATTGAGTCCAAGCCCATTGCACGAAGTGCAGGTCTTTGGGCTGCGGTTCATAAACTTGTTACTGATTTGGTTCAACCAAACTATTAAGCTGGTTTTGTACTTTCCATATCCCGATAGGATAAATCCAAATCTTAAAAATCGTTCCACTATAGCTACTAAAAGGAGCATCGCTTTTACTCGTAGCGGAGACCAGGCTTTTGGCTGCGGTCCCAACATTAAATGCTAAACATCCCAATGCAACAATATGGAAGGGTAAGATTATAAATATATTACTACCTAAGTGTTCAACAAATATAATCATTGAAGCAATGAAAACTACGACGTAAACACTTGCAAAAATATTGAACCGTAAATTTCGCTTAATCTCTTGAACTACATAGCGTTTGGAAACAACCCCTATTGTATGGACCCAAACAAGATACATCACCAAGTTAAGTGTAAAAAAGAAGACACTTGATAGTTTCCCCATTTCAGAACCAACTGTAAGAACCGGCAAATACATCGTGCCAAATAGAACGAGAAATACCTGCCAATGCTTAAGCTTTGCTATTAGTTCCATACTTCATCCCTGATCAGTAACGTCGTTGAACACCGGCAAAAAGCGAACGCCAGTGAGTTTTTTGTCCATAGCCCGGTACGGGCGGGTGCTTCACTTTGTTATGAGGAGTCGCCTTTGCCGGTAAAGCCGTAGCGAGGTTCTCGAATATCAGTGAACCCAAACACTTTATATTCAACTATAAAAGCTATATACCAAAGCGACAATGAGACTAGGCTAAAAACAAGCAATAGATCCCATCTTAGAAAGAAGTAAACAATGCAAATGAAAGGAATCGTGGTCATTACGAAATAGCCAAAAAACTTCGTAACAGGCCTAAATAGATACAGTTTCCTTTGACAAGATTTGCACGTCACCGGTTTCTTATAACTCGATGAAAAAGCTTCTGAAACCGGTATATATCCTTTGCAGTAGTTACACTTCATCCTTTCTACTCATAACGCTCACATAAAAGGCGAGCA
>NZ_JADPQG010000027.1 GCF_015687175.1 Reinekea sp. G2M2-21
AAAAATCAATCATAGGAAAAATCATGTCTCGAAAATATGGTTCTAAAGTATTAAATGCCACTGGCCAAGTTGTAGGGCTCCATGAAATGCTCAAAATCGGCGATAGCGTTATTTGGAATGGGCGTAAATATGGTTCGTGTGAGCATGATTCAGAATTTCAACCGGGCAATACCTACCCAGTATGCTATATCTATAATTCAAATTGTGACATTGAGCTGAGTGCTGATTCTGGTTCTGCACAGATCACAATTCGCGCCCACGATGACGAATATTCTATTGTTCAATAAGTAGTAGGAAAAACGAGCAATGATTCAGCAAATCATATCTGACAAAGTTGCTGACTGGATAAAGACTGGTGAAGTACGCAATGCTGGAGAAATTAATGAAGGTTTATGCGCTGACTTTGCCTCTGCAATAGCCAGCCAGATCCAATGTATGATTACCGGTGTTTACGATGTAGAAGACGTTGATTTGTTGCCTTGTGAGTCCTCCGATTCATTCAAGCAAGCTGTATCTAAAGATTGGATCGGTCATACCGCATTATTTTTCGATGGCCTGTTTTATGACTCAGAATCCCCTTTGGGGGTGTCAAAATTTGAAGATCTTCAAGTTAATCAAAGAGCCATGAATAAGAGGGGAAAATTATGACGAAAAAGTACTTTGTTCATCTGACCATTAGTCTCGGATTTCTGATGGTTTTTTTACTGGCCTTGCTTCCATTTTCATGGGGTAGCTCGATTAAAGAAGCATTTGCACAGCATCCTTTCATTGGATCAATCATATTTGTGTGCACGCTGATCAGCTGCCTAAACAGTGCCTATAAAGAAGGCATCACTCAAGGCCGAATTGATAAAGCAAGATCTTAAGGGAAAAAAATTGTGCGTATTGTAGTTTACATTTCAGTAATGCTCGGACTGACTGGCTGTTTTGGAGAAATTGGTGAAAAGGTAACGGTGATCTACGACGTGCATTCACCATCTATCTGGGCTATTCCAGGCGGTACAGCTGTAGATATTGGTGGTGAGTTTGTGGAAATTGTCGGTACAGATCAATGCAACAATGGATTTGGTGACACATACCCGTGTTGGAAGTTCTCTTTACGCCCTGGGGATGCTCAACTCGTAACTTTATCCAACGGGCTTCAAGAGATGTGGACTACATCGGATGCCGGTCAAAACCGTGTATATCTTGTTCGCCCTAATGGCTATAGGGTCATCTCAGAATAGATAGGAAAAAATGGTGAAGAACTCAAAATGTTTACACGAAGTGATGGTAATTTTCTACAGCATTGTCCGTGATCTGTTTACCAAACTCCTTTCTTTGGTGGCGATCATAGCTATAGCGATTTTCGCATTATGCTTATATTTTGGATTTTTGTTTGGTCCGATTGTGTTGTCGGCACATTTAAACTTAGTTGATCGTTCGCAGAATATAGTCTTTCAGCTTGGTTTCTTACTCCCAGTTTGCTGGTTGTTTTTCTGGGTTTATGTGTCGAACAAAATGGTCGATGAACTTGAGGGGCGTGAAATTAGAAATGCCAAAAGAGCATACGGCGAGGCACACTAGTTCATGGCAACTATATTAATTTGGATGGCATCATTTGTAATAGGTGGTGTTGGTTACAATGCTTCAAAGAAGCAGCTTAGTGAGTTGGGACGGATTTTGTTCTCGATTATGCTGACGTTGTCTTCATGGTTGTTGATTAGCTATATCGCATGGGTCTTAGGTGTTGAACTCGATATAGGCACTGTTTCAGACGGGAAAATGCAAGAACATTGGTGGCTACCCATCGTCGCATTGATCATGGCTGTTTTTAGCTACTTCGCATTTAAAAAAGACGAACAATAACTTCTAGGAAAAATCGTGGATAAGTTATTAGATGCTATTGAGGGTGTAATTGCCGGTCGTGAAAACGCATATAGTCCCGCATCGGATCTCAAAACTGAATTAGTCAGGTTAATTCAATATGCAATTATTGAGCGTGATGGCTGCGCAGTACGTGATTATCAACAACCTGTCAGTTTACTAATGGCTCAGGCAGTTACAAAGCTTGGTTTCGATGTT
>NZ_JADPQG010000029.1 GCF_015687175.1 Reinekea sp. G2M2-21
CATAACAACACGCCCTGAGGTGGACCACAACTCTTTTTCAACTCTTTAGCGCGTATTCCAAAAGCGGAGATCCTCTTCGCTTTAAAGCCTCCAAATATTTCGATTCATCATAAGGGGTATTGGTTTTCCAACAGGTAAAGGCAATTCGTATCCATTTAAAAGCGAGTGATCGTATCACCGTATTGTGTGGCTTACCCTTGGCCATTTGCTGACGGTAATAGGCGTTAGCCCAAAATGAAAAGCGTACAGATTGTCCTGCCCATTCAACAAAGGTTTGTCGCAAAAACTTAGGGCAGCTGTAACGCCAATGTGTCCACGATTTTTTACCGCTTTGCTCAATGACCGGGGCGACACCAGCGTACCGTTGCAAGTCTGCGGCAGACTGATAACGGTCCATCACAGTACCAAAAGCGACTAACAGTCTTGGGGCCAGTTGAGGACCCGCACCAGGAAGGCTGTCAAAGATGGTGTGTTGCTCTTGGGCTTTGTGTCGGCGCTTGATGTCCTGGTCCAAGTCCTTAATCGCACCAATTGAGTAGGTTAAGCTGAGGTATGAGCAATTTGATCATCAGGGCGTTGGGTTCAACAATACCGAAGTCCTCGGTTAACGGCATTGCTCCTTTGATTTGCTTAATACGCTGTTCATTAATCTCACCATAACGTGAATTGAACTGGTTGAAAAACTTCCGCAAGGTGTCGGGCCTAGCTCGTTGAGCGGCACTTAAGTCTGGCCAACGTGACAGGAACTCACAGAAGATAACCGTATCGCGTTCCTTAAAGATATCAAGGACTTGCGGGTAATAACTCTTAAGAATACCGGTGATTCGGTTCGTGAGGTCCACTCGATCTTGAACCAAACTTCGCCGGTACTCGACCAACTGGCCTAACGCCCGTATCTCAGCGGTATCGGATTTAATCGGGTGCAGTTTATCCATGTGCAACCGGAGCAGATCGACTTGGATCTTGGCGTCAGTGGGATCATCTTTGGCACCACTGTGGGTAAAGGCTTTGCGATACTTAGCCACCGTCGACGGATTGATTGAGAATACGGTGATGTGACTGTACTTCAGCAGAGCATGCACTAAGGGGCCTTTCTTGAGCTCACAACTGATAGCGATCTGTTGCTTAGGGAACCTTCGCTGAAGCTCCAGTACCCATTTATCGATGGCTTCTGGCTTGGATGAAATCACACCATAGGTATGTTCGTTCCCAGACTGATCAGTTATGCAAAAATCATGTTTACGATCGGCCCAGTCAATACCGATGAGACAAGCAAAATCATTAGGAGATTGAACTTTCATAAAAGAGAACCTTTGGTTAAAGTAGGACACGGAACGTGCGTGATTTTTGGTTCGCGCAAGTCTTATAGATAGTCGGTCGGCGACGTTCCCTGAGTGTGCGTTTTGAACCAAAATGACTTCTGTTAGTTCGAGAGTCTTGTTATGAACATTCAATGTTTGGCGCAGGCTTATTCGTAACTAACAGAAGCATGTTCCATTGAGTAAGAGCGCTAGGAAAGTCTCTAGATCAATGAATGGAAGAACTATAAG
>NZ_JADPQG010000003.1 GCF_015687175.1 Reinekea sp. G2M2-21
CTGCCGTTTCAGTGGTGCGTATCTTAATGATTCAAACCACCGTGTCAACCGTTATTTTTAATTTTTTTCCTTTAAAATCAATCACTTACAAGACTTCAAAAGAAACCAAACTTCGGTTGACTTCCCTGCCGCCTCAGCAGCAGGGAGGCGTATATTAAGGATTTAATTACCCGCGTCAACACCTTATTTGAAATTAGTTAACATTCGCTCGGGGCATATAAAGGTAGCTCAGGATCGAGGTTTTACAAGGCTGGATTTGTAGAATCTCCGAAACACTCGCTCACCGAGCAAAATCAGGATGATTGTTAAATAAACCAATGGCTCAGCCGCTGACGCTCGGCTCTGCATCCACAAATGCAGCCATGCTGCACAGACTGCTATGAAAACACCTTTATGAATGACCACCCAATTTTTTCTTAAACGCCTGACCATCCATCTCGGCGATGTAGCAGCCAAAACAAACAAACAAACCCAGGTGAACATACCAACATAGATAAATGGACGTCTATATAGATCTTCAATAAACAGCGACCAGTCGAACTCAATCCACCCTGCCACGTATGTCGTTAAATGAAGCGTCCCATAGAAGAATGAATACAACCCCAGCATCCGACGATAACGCACTACCGTCTTCATGCCTAAGCGTCGCAACGGTGAGCACGCCAAAGTGACCAATAAGAAACGGAGGGCCCAAAGACCATTTTGTTGCAAATACACCTCAACCGGGTCTACCCCCAACAGACGCGGGAAGAAGAAGAACATTATCGACAAATATACGGAGGGCGCAGCCGCAGTAAGAAACACGACCCACCATAGAATTTTATTTTTCATCAGTAGAAAAGCTTCAGATCCATGTCTTTGTAGAGGCCAGCAACTTCACTGTAGCCATTAAAAAGCTGAGTTGGTATGCGATCGATTTTGCCATCCGCACCAAATCTTCGTTCGGTCGCCTGACTCCAACGGGGATGAGATCGTCCAGGGTTAACGTTACTATAGAAACCATACTCGCGCGGCGCGGCAAGATTCCAGGTCGTCGGGGGTTGTTGATCGACAAATCTGATGCCGACGATGGATTTGATACTCTTAAAACCGTATTTCCAAGGGACCACCAGACGAATTGGAGCACCGTTTTGTACCGGCAGTGCTTCGCCGTACATGCCTATCGCCAGAAAAGCAAGCGGATGAAATGCTTCATCCATACGTAGCCCTTCGACATAGGGCCATTCAATAAATGAAAAGCGATCCCTCTGCCCAGGCATTTCTTCTTTTCGGACAATTGTTTCAAAGGCAACGTATTTGGCCTTGCTGTTTGGCTGAAAACGCCGTAATAGTGATGATAACTGAATCCCAGTCCATGGCACTACCATAGACCAAGCTTCGACACAGCGAAGCCGGTAGATGCGCTCTTCTGTTTGGCTACTGGTAACCAAATCCTCCAGAGACAAAACGCCCGGCTTATCGCAAAGCCCGGAAACGCTTATTTCCCAGGGGTAGGGATTGAAATCGCCTGCGTTTTTGACAGGATCGTCTTTGCCAGTGCCAAACTCGTAAAAATTGTTATACCGCTGAGTATCGTAAGCATCGGTGACAGAATCATCGGTGTCGACACTGCGATATACCGTTGAGTTGATTTTCCGGTTAAGCCAATTAGGTGCGTTTGCTGTTTTGGCTGCAACTAGGGGAGATATCATGCTGGTCATTGCCAGGGCACCTGCCCCCTGCATTATTTGGCGCCGATTTAGAAACATCGACTTGGGTGTAACATGGTTTTCAGATTCGGAGAATCGACGAGTCATAATGAGCCGCCTCCATATTTTATGATTGAGACGGCATTATGACCTCACTCCTGTGCGGAAGTTCCTGATTTATTTTTTTTAAGAAACCTCACCACCTCTAACAGTGGACCATGCAATGCATAAGTCAGTGCAAAGCCTAATAAAACGCGCGCTGGATCTAGCGCGATAAGGGACAGTACCAATACTATTGCCAGCAGAGCAAAAAACGGCACCCTACGTTGAGCACTGATATCTTTGAAGGAGAAGTAGCGCACAGGACTGACCATCATTATGCCAACCAAAGGCGTTAACACCACCATCAGCCAAGACACCTGCTGACCGGTGACACCAAACTCTTCTAGTGACCAGATTGTCGACCAAATTACAGCGGCACCAGCGGGACTGGCTAAACCGATAAAGTATTTTTTATCTACCTTTCCGATCTGCACATTAAACCTTGCCAGCCTTAACGCTGCACCAGCAACATAAATGAATGCAGCAACCCACCCCGCTTTATCCATGCCACTCAATGACCATTGAAAGGCCAAAATAGCCGGTGCCAGACCAAAAGCAATAATATCAGACATACTGTCATACTGTGCGCCAAACTCAGATTGCGTATGTGTCATACGGGCAACACGACCATCGGCACCATCCAGTAACTGTGCAATGAAGATTGCTATACAGGCTTTGGCAAAATCTCCATTTATGGAAGCGATAATCGCGTAAAAGCCAGCAAACAAAGCGCTCGTGGTTAACAGGTTTGGTATCAGGTAAACCCCACGGCGATGATGTGACTCAGCTTGGGGACTCAAGCCGGTTTCGTTTTGTTCAGACTGTTGTGACATTTAACCTATCTCTTGCTGAATTTTCTGTGCTGTTTTCCAGAATGCGTTAACCAATGGGTCCTGCAAGCGCCGATTCAGGACGCAAACACCGACATCAAAGGGCTGGAGTTTTTTATCGACATCGATAGTTTTGATCTTTTGCTGGAGCGGGCTGTTTTCCAAAACCAACTTGGGCACAACACCTACGCCCAAGCCTAAACCCACCATCGCTACAATCGCTTCGTGGCCGGCCACCTGCGCGTATATGTTTGGCTTAACGCTTTGAGATCGAAACCAATGGTCCAGTCGTTTACGGGCTAAACCAAATTCCGACATCACGAAAGGGACTTGCCCCCAAGGAATCGGGTTTTGATCAAGCAATGCCGTTATCGGTCCTTCCACTGCCGGAGCAATAAACTCTAGCGATGTTTCAACCAATGATTTAAACAACAAAGGGTTCGGAAGTTGGTCAGGCAATGGCGCAACGGCGATATCGGCTTCATCATCCATTACTTTCTGAATGGCCTGAGCTGCGTCGCCGGTTTCCAGGATTACTTCAATATTGGGGAATTCTGAGCGAAACAATGTCAATAACTCTGACATGAATGAATAAGTCGCCGTAACAGAGCAATACAGCCTGATTTGGCCAGTCAGCTCAATAGGATTATTCTTCAAACGGTGCTTCAAATCCTGCCAATGTGCCAGAGTCGCTTCAGCGAACTCCCTAAATTGTCGACCTGCCTGAGTCAAGACGACGGTCCGGTTATCCCGTTCAAACAGCGTCGCACCCAATTCATCTTCCAGTCTGGCAATACTACGGCTCAGCGTTGAAGGGCTGACATGCATGGCTTCTGATGTTTTACCGTAATGCAGAGTCTGGGATAAATGTATAAATTGACGTAATGCCCGTAGATCCATATTCCCCTCCTAATTATTCAGCGAATTATGGCATGTCATAGATTACGTTGCAGCATTTGCAACAATATTTCGTTTAAAATTGTTCCGCAGGATCATCCAGGAGGTAAAAAGGCAACTCGGATTTTGAAATTCGCTTTGATCTGAACTAAGTTCAATGAAGTTACCTACGTGAGATACCCACCCCATGAATGCCTATCGTCGTATTATGTCATTGGCATTATTCTTAATTTCCGGTTTGGTTATGACCTGTCATGCCGACACCTTAGCGATCGTAGGTGACGATAAAGCAAAGCCAAAGAATTGGTTGGACTCTACAGGGCAACCCAGGGGCATTATGATAGACCTACTGAACGACGTGTCGAATCGAACAGGAATTGAATTCACGTATGATCTTTCACCCTGGAACCGAGCCTTTACCCTCAGTTCAAATGGGAAAGGCGCGATTATCGGCTTTTCCAAAACCGCAGAAAGACAGCAGCTGTGGGACTTCTCGGAACCGATGTACACAGATGAACTGGTAATCGTCACCACCAAGGCAAAGACCTTTGATTTTACCGGGCTGGCCAGCCTGACCGGAAAACGACTCGCGATCAAAAAAGGCAGTTCTTATGGTGATGACTTTGAGATAGCACGTAAAAACGGGGACATCGCCATTGTCGAGTCCACTGACCGAGCAGGACAGATGCGCATGCTGGAGTTAAACAGGGTCGACGCAGTACTAATCAGCCCCGGTCGGGTGGCATTAGAGACTGTTATCGCAGAAAACGAGTGGTTATCAGAGCATCGTGACGATTTTATCATCCTGCCCCGCGCCTATAAGAAAGATTTAAATTATCTGGGCATTCCAAAAAGCATGGGCAAATCCTATTTGCTCCGAGACATTAACAAAGCGTTGCTAGACATGAGAAAAGACGGTACTTATCAAGCGATTGTTGATAAGAATATCCAAGCTGTTCTTGATCAACTGACGAATAGTCGATAAGAAAAATACATGTCCAATTCAAATAATGACAAAACAAGTAATCGCCTACGTTGGTTTCTATCCAGCGTGGTGGTCGGTTCTATTATTATCCCGGCATTTATTGTCGGCACTATCGAAATCACATTCCGATTCAACGCAGAAATAAACGATCGCAGCACCAAAGAAGCGACAGCCTTGATGGAAGTGTTGAAAGAAGGTCTCAATCCGCCTTTGTGGTCATTCATTCCTGAAAACGCAGAACACCTTATTGACGGTGTCGCCCTAAACTCAGCGGTAAATCGCATTACTGTGACTGATGCCCTGGGCGATCTCTTTGTTGATTACTATCGAGTTGGCTATACCCCAGAACCAGACGCACTGACGTTAACCGACAATGTGGTTCGTGAAGAAAAAATCATAGGCAAGATAGAACTCGAATACAGCTTACAACCGGCACGTACGCAAGCCCGGCTCGAAACGCAACAAGTTCTGATCATCACCACCGCACAGGTATTGCTGTCGTTAACCGTTATTTTGTTCATCATTAATCGTCGAGTGAACAAACCGCTGGCTAAACTTAAGGAGTTCGCACACGAAGTGGCCAGAAAGAATTTCGATGCAAATATCACGACTGTGCACGACGATGAGTTTTCGGATTTGGCCGATGAGCTCGATTTTATGAAAGTTGCCTTGAAAGAGTCGTTTGACCACTTAGAAGATCGCGTAAAGCAGCGCACTGAAGACTTAACACGGGTCAATAAAGAGCTAACCGAAACCGTACAACGACTGGAAGACGCGAAAGACAGCCTGGTTCAGACTGAGAAACTGGCTGCGCTCGGTGCTCTGGTCGCAGGCGTTTCCCATGAACTCAACACCCCGATTGGCAACGGCCGGGTCATGTCTTCGTCACTGTATGAAACAGCGAAACAGCTGAAGGCTAACTTCGAAAATGGAAAAATGACCAAAAGCCAATTCGAAAGCGCACTGGATGAGATACTGCAGGGGGCGAACCTGATTGAAAGGAACCTTCTGAAAGCCGTCAATCTGGTTCAGAGCTTTAAAAAAATCGCAGTCGATCGCACCAGCGACAGTCGACGGGTGTTTAAAATCAACGAATTCATCCATGAGATTGAGTCAACACTTCACCATATCTTCAAATCGAAACCTTATGAACTGGTTGTTGATCTTGAAGAACAGGACGCCGAGCTGAACTCCTTTCCTGGCGTACTCAGCCAGATCATTTCAAACCTGATCAACAATTCCATCATGCATGGATTCGAAAATCAGTCCACGGGCACCGTCACTGTGTCGACCCGAAGCCAAGGGAGTTCGATAGACATTACCGTAAGTGACGATGGAATCGGCATGACAGATGACGTTAAAAAACGCATCTTTGAACCTTTCTTCACCACCAAAATGGGCAAAGGTGGCAGCGGCTTGGGCATGCATATCGTGCACAACCTAACCACTGTCTCGTTGGGCGGCCAACTCAACGTGCAATCTGAAGAAGGAAAAGGGACAACGGTGACCTTGAGCATTCCGCTCCAGGCACCCACAACAGACAAGGAAAAATCGGAAGCCAAAAAGGCACAACAAAGTCCGCCACCCTCGTCAACAAACTAAATCGCTGTTGAAACAACATCTGCGACACTCTGTTACAAAACCGCAATGACGGAAAACTAGTTAATTTGGCCTTAGAATGCGATCAATATCTGACCATTTCGCCGCAAATACCGGCAATCCACACTAAAACTGATTCAAGTCAGTTTTTGCAACACTTGATTGCCAACAATTCATTTTAAGCAACACCATCCTTTGGTTAGACTGCGCTTTAACCGTGGTATGAAACCACTTCCAGATTTTTATAGGTAACAGAATGAGTAACTATTTCAACACCCTGAATTTACGCGAGCAATTGGCTCAGTTAGGCCAATGCCGTTTCATGGACCGCAGTGAATTTGCCGATGAATGTGATTTTTTGAAAGGCAAAAAGGTCGTGATAGTCGGTTGTGGCGCGCAGGGTCTTAACCAGGGTTTGAACATGCGCGACTCTGGTTTGGATGTTTCTTATGCCTTGCGTCAAGCAGCCATCGATGAGAAGCGTCAAAGCTGGAAAAACGCCAATGAAAATGGCTTTAACGTGGGCTCATACGAAGACCTGATTCCAACGGCCGATCTGGTCGTTAACCTCACTCCAGATAAACAGCACTCTTCTGTGGTCAATGCAGTTATGCCGCTCATGAAGCAAGGGGCTGCGCTGGGTTATTCTCACGGCTTCAATATTGTTGAAGAAGGCCTGAAAGTTCGTGAAGACATTACGGTCGTCATGGTTGCACCTAAGTGTCCTGGTACCGAAGTGCGTGAAGAATACAAGCGCGGTTTTGGGGTGCCTACCCTGATTGCCGTACACCCGGAAAATGACCCAAAAGGCGAAGGTATGGCAATCGCTAAGGCATGGGCAGCAGCAACGGGCGGCCATCGCGCCGGTGTCTTGCAAAGCTCTTTTGTTGCCGAAGTTAAGTCAGACCTGATGGGTGAACAAACCATTCTGTGTGGCATGTTGCAAGCTGGTTCGATTCTATGCTTTGACAAAATGGTCGCTGATGGCATTGACAGCACCTATGCTGCGAAACTTGTTCAATATGGTTGGGAAACCGTTACCGAAGCCTTAAAACTGGGCGGTATCACCAACATGATGGATCGTTTAGACAACCCATCTAAGTTGCGTGCATTTGAGCTGTCAGAAGAAATGAAAGACATCATGCGTCCGTTGTTCCGCAAACACCAAGACGACATCATCAGCGGTGCATTTTCGTCTGGCATGATGGCGGATTGGGCAGCAAATGATAAAGATCTGTTGAACTGGCGTGAAGAAACCGGCAAAACAGCCTTTGAGCAAGCCCCTGAAGTGGCTAATGATCTGGATGAGCAGGAATACTTTGATAAGGGTATTTTGATGGTTGCCATGGTGAAGGCCGGTGTTGAGTTGGCTTTCGAAACCATGGTTGAGAGCGGCATTATCGAAGAGAGTGCTTACTATGAATCTCTGCACGAGCTGCCGTTGATTGCCAACACCATTGCCCGTAAAAAATTGTACGAAATGAATGTGGTCATCAGCGACACCGCTGAATATGGGAATTACTTATTCGCCAATGCGGCGATTCCTTTGCTGGCCGACACTATCATGCCAAAGGTAACAACAGAGGTTATCGGTAAGGGCTTGAACAGCAAGTCTAACTCTGTAGACAACCTGGCGCTGGTCAAAGCCAATGAAGCCATCCGCAACCACCCTATTGAATACATTGGTGAAGAGTTACGTGGTTATATGACTGACATGAAACGAATTGTAGAAGTTTCCTGACAGTTAACGATCTCAGTGAGGTCCCCAAAAGGGAGTGAGCGTTAGCCCGCACATTGTGCGGGCTTTTTTTGCCTGACTATTCTGTCATCCGCTTGTTCGCACGCTCAATTTGCTGAGCCATGGTCTCCATAGTCGACAACACCAACTCAGGTCGGGTTTCGATCAGTGAGCGAAACTTGTCATACGCCACACGCACTGCTGAACAGGGGCCGTCAGCTACCACCGTGGCAGTGCGCGTTGTTTTCAACAACATGGCCTGCAATCCTATGATTTCGTTCTCTTTGGCCACACCTACCTGCTTCCCCTGCACGGTGACCTTGGCTTTACCTTGTATCAAGGTATAAACGGAATCGGCACTTTCGCCCTCTTTAATGATTTCCTCACCAGATTTAAAGAATTCAAAACCCGGCATGGGATCTGGCGGTACCTGAGTATTGTGGTTTAACAGGCTCATGACCAGGTCACTAAACCCATGAATAACACTCGGTATCACGGCTTGAGGGACGCCCTTCCAGGTCCAGACATCCAAAGTCACGGCGCCTTCCTGATACCACTGCATCACGCCACCTGGATATCCCAACCAACAATCACCGGACTCTAGGGCCATAACGCGGTTATCGTCCATCTTCAATCCAATCAGGCCATCCACAACACGAACCAGCGCCCAATCTTCTGCCGGTGTTTCCGCCAACTCTTCCCGCTTGAAGACCATCCGTGTCGACTTTCCCGCATCAAAGTTCTTTAACGCAAAAAATTGTTGAGTTTGAGCTTTGTGAATCCAGCTTTCGGGATGTTTAACCATCAATAACATAGCGGTTACTCTTCGATCATCAATTCAGAAATTTGGTCTGTGCGGGCAATCGCGTAAGCGTAGGCGTCACTTAAGTCCGCCAAGGTTAGTCCTAATTCGCTCAATTGATTTGCGGGTATTTGATCCCATTGTGAATGCATATACTTCACAACCACAGACAACAGCTGGCCAGTCTCGCCAGCTTTTAGCACCACAGCATCGCGCAACTCATGCGACAAGGGTAAGACTTTCATCAATTGCTCCAATGGATAGTCAAACCACGCATCCAGGCAACTTAACAATCCTGCGGAAAAACTCATCTGCTGAACTTCGGCGGAAAACTTCGTACTCAGATTTTCACACATATAGGCGCGCATCAAACTCTCCGTTTGCAACTCATCTGGTTTGTGATTGAGCTTGCCCAGGCTCACCAGGGTTGCCCAACTGCGGATGCGGTTAATGCCAAGAATCATCACAGCATGACTTATAGAATCCACTTCCTGTACTCGTCGATAAAACGAAGAATTCACCAGTTTCAGTAACTTGTAGGACAAAACCACATCGCGTTTCACGATGTCGGTTAAGCGCTGAATGTCTACTTCCGGTTGATACAGCTCCCGAATCAGATCAAAAATCGCCCGTCTATTGGCGTCCAGAATATGCCCGCGCACCACTTCGGGTTTGCAAAAGAAAAACCCCTGAAACAGGTCGAAGCCTAGTGATTGGCAATACTTGAACATATCATGGCTTTCAACTTTTTCTGCCAGTAATCGGACAGAATGTTGACTTAAAGTGTCGACAGCCTCGGCCAGATCTTGCTCGCTGTATGTAAGGACATCCAACTTCACAATGTGAACAACGTCTATCAGCTCAGGTCGATAGTTAGTCATTTCAAAATCATCCAACGCGACCTGAAAACCGCGTTTACGTAACTGCTCGATTTCCGCAGGCAAAGTGCCGATGTGATGTTCATCCTCCAGGACTTCCACAATCAGAAACTCCCGGGCAAAGGTGGGTATTGCAGACATCATGGTGCGCCCGACATTCAAAAAGCCTGGCTTGCCATTCAATACCTGGGGGGCACTGCTTTCGGTGTAGGCGTGCAGAAGCACCGAGCGGGTTGCCAGATCCCCATCGATAAACTCAGCCTTATCGGACTCGCCATTACGGAACAACAGTTCGTAGCCATAAACCTGCTGACGCCCGTCAAATATGGGCTGTCGCGCAAATAATACTTTTTCCTGCAAGGACTCCACCGAATAGATTGAATTGAAATGAATTGCGTCGTTAGGTTAACTATAGCAACCTTCTGCCAGTTTGCTGGCCCGACATGAATGGATTTTAAAGGAATCTGAGTATGGTGATTCAGATCGGTTTACGTTGTAAACCAGACTGGCTGTGCAATGGGATTGGCTGGGGTCTGGCCTTGATACTTGGCCTGTTGATGCTTGGGCTTGGGCTGAAAATTGCCAAAGAAGTCAAAAACCGGCGTCAAAAGAAATATGCTATTCGATTCAGACGCGACAAGCGTAAATGACCCGCGCAAGCGGACAGCTCGTCCGCCGCGCTTGGTCGGCTGAGTCTTTAAAGGCTCAATACCTTTTCACCACGGGCTACGCCAGATACCCCCGTCCGGGCAACTTCCATGATCGTTGTACCGGACAATGACTCTAGAAACGCCGCGAGCTTTTCCTCATCACCGGTCACCATAATAGTGTAGGTGGTCGGCGTAACATCGATAATCTGCGCTCGGAATATATCGGATGTGCGTTTTACTTCTTCACGCTGGGCACCGGCGGCACGGACTTTTACCATCATCAGCCCGCGTTCGACATGGGTCCCTTCGGTTAAATCGACAACCTTAACGACCTCCACCAGCTTATTAAGCTGCTTGGTTATCTGCTCGATAATCTGATCATCACCCCGGGTCACCAGCGTCAGACGCGACAAAGTAACATCGTCCGTAGGGGCCACATTAAGTGAATCAATGTTATAACCACGTTGCGCGAACAAACCAACCAAACGGGCCAACGCACCAGACTCATTTTCCATTAAAACTGACAGTATATGTCTCATTAGGTGCGCTCCGTTTTGCTTAAGAACATATCGCACATGGCACCATTCGGTACTTGCATCGGATAAACGTGTTCTTCCGGATCAATCCGGACATCAATAAACACGGCTTTGTCGCGAATTGCGAGCGCTTCTTTCAGCTTGCTTTCCAGATCTTCCGCGCGATCGACAACGATACCAACATGGCCATAGGCTTCCGCTAACTTGGCAAAATCAGGCAGGGAATCCATGTAGGAATGGGAGTATCGAGACTCATAGTTCATATCCTGCCATTGTCGCACCATGCCCAGGTAACCGTTATTCAGACACAAAATCTTAACCGGCAGCCCATATTGGCGACAGGTAGACAGTTCCTGAATATTCATTTGAATTGACCCTTCCCCGGTGACGCAGACGACATCGGCATCCGGATAATTGAGCTGAACCCCCATTGCGGCGGGAAGACCAAAGCCCATCGTGCCGAGACCTCCGGAGTTGATCCAACGATTCGGCTTGTTGAACTTGTAGTACTGCGCGGCAAACATCTGGTGTTGACCCACATCGGAACAGACATAGGCATTGCCCTGAGTTACTTTGCTCAAGGTCTCAATGACGAACTGTGGTTTCATCAGCTTGGAATCATCGGTGCGGTAACGTCCACCATGACGGGTGCGCCACTCCGCAATTTGTGACCACCAACGATCCAAGGCGGCATCATCGACATGTAATGACGAATTATCAATCTGTTCCAACATTTCGGTTAATACCGCTTTGACAGGGCCAACAATGGGCAAGTCCGCCTGGATATTCTTTGAAATGGACGCCGGGTCAATATCAATATGAATGAGCTTCGCGTCAGGACAGAACTTCGCGGTATTGTTGGTCACACGGTCATCAAGACGTGCACCAATCGCTAAGATAACATCACAGTTATGCATAGCCATGTTCGCTTCATAGGAGCCATGCATACCCAGCATACCCAGGAACTGTTCGTCGGTGCCCGGAAAACCGCCGAGCCCCATTAAGGTATTGGTTACCGGAAAATTCAGCGTTTTAGCCAGTTTGGTCAGCTCCTTGGAGGCTCTGCCAAGGATGACACCACCACCGGTGTAAATTACCGGTTTTCTGGCCTGCATCAGCATGTTGACCGCTTTGCGGATCTGCCCACTGTGCCCTTTCTTAACCGGGTTATAAGAGCGCATTTTAACCCGCTCCGGGTATTCATAAGGAAACTTGACGTTTGGCATGGTCATATCCTTCGGAATATCCACCACAACTGGTCCCGGTCGTCCGCTCTCAGCAATATAGAAAGCTTTTTTGATGATACCCGGTATATCTTTCGGATCTCGGACAATCATATTGTGTTTCACCACAGGGCGGGAGATACCCACCATGTCGGTTTCCTGAAAGGCGTCACCACCGATCAAATGGCTCATTACCTGTCCGGTAATAACCACCATTGGAATGGAATCCATGTAGGCTGTTGCAATTCCGGTAATCGCATTCGTTGCGCCTGGACCCGAGGTAACCAGAACAACGCCGGCTTTACCAGACGCCCGCGCATAGGCATCGGCCATATGAGTCGCGGCTTGTTCGTGACGTACCAGAATGTGTTTGATTTTGGTTTGCTGATGCAAGGCGTCGTAGATATGCAGTACGGAACCGCCTGGATAGCCGTAAATATATTCAACACCCTCGTCATGCAATGCACGACAGAGCATTTCACCACCAGAAAGCATTTCTGGCTGCTGCTGTGATTTTGACATTTTTTGTTGGACCTTCGCTGCGGTTCAGGAACGCGTTCGCCCTGCGGGCATATCTTCAGCGCGTGTTCAAATGGCAAGACCGGTAAGCCTGACCACCAACACAACCGACCGGTTGTCGAGGAATCCTCACAACGCAGACATCGATATTGCTGCCTGTAACCTTTGTGCATGAACTGACCTGACGGCCAGCGGTTACCGCCATTCTAGCCAGCGGTTAAAGAATGTCCACCAATAAATGGCGCTTTCGGGCAGAAAAAGAAGGCTTCGCTCGCTGTAAAGTGCTTGTCTGAGAATCGATTTAAAAAAACGCCGGTGAGTCACCGGCGTTCTGCGTTTGTGAAGGTCAACTCTTGTGAAATTCAATGGTATCGCTGATGAGCTGCGCAACAATTTTATCCCCGGCTTCAAAATCGCCTCTTAACAATGCAGATGCCAAGGGGTTCTCCAACTCGCGCTGAATAGCACGTTTTAATGGGCGAGCCCCGTAAACAGGATCGTAACCGGCTGCACACAGTTTATCCATGACAGCATTGCTGATTTCCAATCCCAACTCTTGATCGCCGAGTCGTTCGTGCAGTTGTTGCAACTGAATTTTTGCAATTCCGCGAATCTGCTCCTGACCTAAAGGGTGGAACACAACGACTTCATCGAGTCGGTTAATAAACTCCGGACGGAAATAACCGCCGACGACGTCCATCACTGCGCTCTTCATTTCCTCATAGTTAGCCTCCCCGGCCAGATTTTGAATCTGATCGGAACCCAGGTTTGACGTCATCACGATCACGGTATTGCGGAAGTCGACGGTGCGGCCCTGGCCATCGGTTAAACGGCCATCATCCAATACCTGTAGCAGGATATTAAAGACATCAGAGTGTGCCTTCTCGACTTCGTCGAGCAAGATAACGGAGTAAGGTTTGCGGCGTACCGCTTCGGTCAAATAACCCCCTTCTTCATAGCCCACATATCCCGGAGGCGCACCAATCAGTCGGGCCACAGAGTGTTTCTCCATGAACTCGGACATGTCTACTCGCACCATCGCTTCCGTGGTGTCAAACAGAAACTGTGCCAGCGATTTACATAACTCTGTTTTACCCACACCAGTTGGCCCCAGAAACAGGAACGACCCATTCGGACGATTCGGGTCAGAAAGGCCGGATCTGGAACGACGAATCGCGTTACTGACCGCGACCACGGCTTCTTCCTGGCCGACGAGCCGATCGTGCAAGACCTCTTCCATACGCAGCAACTTATCCCGTTCACCTTCCAGCATTTTATCAACCGGAATCCCGGTCCAGCGGGAAATAACATTCGCGATAGACTCATCAGTGACCTTGTTGTGCAACAACTGCATATCCATCATTTCAGCCTGACTGGCCATATCCAGCTGTTTTTCAAGCTCTGGGATCTTACCGTATTGCAGCTCTGACATACGGGCCAGATCACTGGTGCGACGCGCGGCTTCCAGATCGACCCGCGCCTGTTCTAACTGTTCTTTGATGTGCTGCGACCCCTGCACGGCCGCTTTCTCAGTGATCCAGATTTCTTCCAAATCAGCGTATTCCCGTTCAGCCTCAACAATGGCTTCTTTCAGCTTTTCCAAACGGGACTTGGCCTGCAGGTCACTTTCTTTTTTCAGCGCTTCGGCTTCAATTTTCAACTGAATAAGGCGTCGTTCCAAACGATCCATTGATTCCGGTTTGGAGTCTATTTCCATGCGTATGCGACTGGCTGATTCGTCAATCAGGTCAATGGCTTTGTCAGGTAGCTGACGATCGGATATGTAGCGCTGCGACAACTTCACGGCCGCAATGATGGCGCCATCCGTGATGGTCACACCATGATGCACTTCATAGCGCTCTTTGAGGCCACGCAAGATGGCGATGCTGTCTTCCTCGGTGGGTTCAGTGACCAAGACCTTCTGGAAACGCCGCTCCAGCGCACCGTCTTTTTCAATAAATTGGCGGTATTCATCTAAGGTTGTAGCGCCGACACAATGTAGCTCACCGCGGGCAAGCGCTGGCTTCAGCATATTGCCGGCATCCATTGCGCCTTCGCTTTTACCCGCACCAACCATGGTATGCAACTCGTCAATAAACAGAATAATCTGACCTTCTTGTTTGGCCAGCTCATTGAGTACGGCTTTTAACCGCTCTTCAAATTCCCCGCGGTATTTCGCACCGGCCAATAGCGCGCCCAAATCCAAAGACAAGACGCGCTTATTTTTCAGGTTTTCAGGAACTTCACCATTGATAATGCGTTGCGCTAACCCTTCGACAATGGCGGTTTTACCCACCCCCGGTTCGCCAATTAGCACAGGGTTGTTTTTACGACGACGCTGTAAGACCTGAATGGTCCGGCGGATTTCATCATCTCTTCCGATAACCGGATCGAGCTTGCCGGCTTCGGCGCGCTCGGTCAGATCAACTGTATATTTGTCCAGCGCCTGCCGGTTTTCTTCAGCTTCAGCGCTGTTGACGGATTCACCGTTGCGGATGTCTTCAATCGCACTGGCGAGCACATCTTCACGTAAACCGGCTTCCTGCAGAAGTTTTGCGATGCGTGAGCGGTCCTGCAGCATGGCCACAAGCACCAGTTCACTGGATATGTACTGGTCTTTGCGTTGCTGGGACAGTTTGTCGGCACGGTTTAAAACTCTACCAAGGTCATTGGACATGTGTACGTCATCGTCTGCACCCGACACCTTAGGCAATTGGCTTAAAGATTCTTCTGCGGCGACTTTCAAACTCTGAATGTTGACACCGGCTTTCTGCAACAAGCTGGTAACCGATGCGCTTTTTTGATTCATCATGGCTAACAGTAAGTGCACTGGTTCAATGAAACTGTTGTCGTGACCAAGAGCAACGGACTGAGCATCGGACAACGCGATTTGTAAACTACTGGTTAAACGATCGATGCGCATGATTTTTCCTCACCTATCAAGTTCATATGCCTAAACGTGAGGGTAATTAACCTGAGAATCAAGTGGTTATTTTATCGACAAGTGCGAAACGACGTGCATCGCAAAATAATTGCAATCCTCTGGCGATGTTAAGAATAACAATAGGAAGGCTTGTGCCGCTAACGGCTGACTCGCCAGATCAGATTTGCCATCCGACCGGTCAAACCGTCACGCCGGAAGGAATAAAACCTGTCTGCGTTGGCATAGGTGCAAATATCCGACAAATAGACTTGGCTTACCCCCAAGCCTCTAAGTTGGGCAGAGGCTAACCCAGCAAGGTTACACCAGTATTTGTCGGGTTGATTCCCAGGCAGAAAGTTAGTATCTACTCCTGGCCAACCTGCAAATACCTCGCGAACGTCGTCACCAACCTCAAAATGAGCCTGGGATATGGCGGGTCCGATGCCGCAAGCGACCTCGGATTGAGTAAAGGCTGCTAACGTATTTGCCAAAACACCGTTGGCCAGCCCCCGCCAACCGGCATGGGCGACGGCGACTTGACTGCCACACAGTGACCAGAAAAAGACCGGCAAACAGTCAGCGGTCATCACACAACAGGCAGTCCCGACTTGCCGGGTATAGGTCGCATCTAACGCATCAATACAATTAGCGGTTTCTGCCAAGGCGACGTTGGTCGAGTGTGTTTGATTTAACCAGCGGATATCCGGCTGCCCCTTCAGTCGATTGCGCAACAGCTCTCGGTTCAAATCCATGTTAACATCGCCAGCAACGTGCCTGGCGACGTTATTGTGCGCAAAAGCACCTCGGCTGAAACCGGACTCGCGAGTAGACCAGCCCATAAACACGTTTGCTGGCGAAGGCCAGGGGGCGTAATTAAAACTCAATAGTCGTCTGTCCCGTAGAGTTCTAACTCTGCTTCCATTGCGGCTATCAACTGCTCAAAGTCGTCAGGAATGTCCGCTTCCCACTGCATCAGATCGCGAGTGATCGGATGCACCAGTTCGAGAAAACCTGCGTGCAGCGCCTGGCGCTTGAAGTTTTTCAAAACCGCCATGACCTCACTGGACACCCCTTTTGGCAAACGGGAACGTCCGGCATAAAGCGGATCACCCACCAGTGGATAACCGATATGTGACAAGTGCACCCGAATTTGATGGGTACGGCCCGTTTCCAATTTACAGCGCACCAAGGTGTGATTGCGGAAACGCTGTTCTACCCGATAGTGAGTAACTGAATCTCGACCCATACCTTCTGGTGCCACGGCCATCTTGGTACGGTGTTTTGGATGCCGGTCGATAGGCTCATCAACGGTACCACCACCGGTCATCACGCCCATACACATGGCCCAATATTCTCTTCCCATCGAGCGGTCCTGCAGCTGCGCGGCCAATGACGTTTGCGCTTGCAGTGTGCGCGCGACGACCATCAATCCGGTGGTATCTTTGTCCAGTCGATGAACGATTCCAGCCCTCGGGATAGCCGCCAACTCAGGGTATCGATACAGCAGACCGTTCAGCACCGTGCCGGAAGGTGTACCGGCACCGGGATGCACAACCAAACCGGCGGGCTTGTTAATGACAATAATCTGCTCATCTTCGAAGACGACATCCAGCGGTACGTCTTCGGCCTGCCAGTGTTCATTGGCTTCCAGAACAGCGTCTATCGTCAATGTTTCCCCGCCGACAAGCTTCTCTTTGGGTTTCAGTGTTTTGCCATTGACGGTCAGTTGTCCGTTTTTAATCCATGACTGAATTCGAGACCGTGAATAATCCGGAAATAGCTTGGCGGCAATCTGGTCGAAACGTGTATGACCCATGTCGGCCGGGACAATTTGCGTTTCCTTTATAGTTTCTGAAGCATCAGTCATTGGAGGGGAGAGGTTCCTGTGGTTACAATAGCGCCCATTTTACTGATTTAATGAGAATAAGCATGTTTACAGCGGCATCTGACGCAAAAAAGATTTGTCTGACCCTGATTCTGGCACTCTCGGTAACGCTTGTCGGCTGCGCCAGCGCCGGAAAAAAGACCGCGGATACCGAAACAGCTTACTATGAGACCGCCCAGCAGTACCTTGACAACCGTAATTACAGCCTGGCGATTGAACGGTTAAATGAACTGCAAAACCGTTTTCCATTTGGTCGTTATACATCGGCTAGTCAGTTGGACCTAATGTATGCCCATTACCAAACGAAAGATTTCAGTTCTGCATTGATCGAAGCTGACCGCTTCACCCGATTAAATGCGGATCATCCCAATGTCGACTATGCCTGGTTCGTGCGTGCCATGAGTTACTACGAACTGTTTTTGGCCAATCGCGGCCTTTTTGGTAAAGTAGACCCGGCCAAACGCTCAGCTGAGCAAGGAGATAAGGCATTCCGAGCGCTGACCAACTACACCGGTCAGTTCCCCGACAGTCCCTATCGGGCTGATGCCTTATCAGCGATGGTCATTCTGAAAGATGCACTGGCACGCCACGAACTCGTAGTTGCGGACTATTACATCCGCCGTGGCGCCTGGATAGCTGCCGCAGAGCGAGCCCAGGTGGTAGTTGAACACTATCCAGGCGTCAGCGCCGTGGCAGACGCCTATGTCGTCCTGATTGAAGCCTATGACGCACTGTCAATGCCAGACGATCGAGCGACTGTACTTGATAAACTCACAACGCAGTATCCCGAACACGCATCATTGCGCAGTGGCTCCTATACCTCCCCTAAATGGGAAGAAGATCGGTGGTGGCTGAAAGTACTGACGCTGGGAATCACCAGCTAACAGCCGCAGGTCATGGCTGCTTTTACGGTCTCTATCAATTGCGCGGGTCGCTCGACAAAGTAATGGGCGCCCGCCTTTTTTAACACCTCGCTATTACCGTATCCCCACGCCACCGCAATCGTGGTCATATTCAGGTGGCGGCCGGCCTCAATATCAAACACCGTGTCCCCGATCATGATCGTCTGTGCCGGCAGCAACTGCTCATCCTTTACGATTTTGGCCAATAGTTCCTTTTTATCTCCATAACGACCGTCTTCGTCGGAACCGTATACCCCTGCGAATAAGGAACCGAGTTGGTGAGATTCAATGATTTGTTGCGCGTAGCGCTGGTATTTTGCAGTGGCCACATATTGTTCGACGCCGACCTGTTGAAAATGGCGTAACACAGACTCAACATTATCGAATAAGGGACTGTCGAACATTTGCTGTTGATAGAAACCCCTATAGCTCTGTTTTGCGTCGGCTATATCCAGCGAATGGTGCAGATCCAACAAGACGGCCAACAACTCACTCAGTTCAGGCCCGATCCTGGAACGAATTCGAGACTCTGGCCACGGATCCTTACCGTATTGTTCTGCGGTCCGGTTCAGGCAACGAGCTATCGCGGGCATCGAGTCAATCAACGTCCCGTCCAGATCCCAAAGCAACGTAATCACCCGCTAGACTCCCGGTTTCCAACCATGGGTAATCGGATACCGGCGATCGCGCCCAAAACCTCGTTTGGTCACCCGTACACCTTCTGGTGCCTGTCGGCGTTTATACTCATTCAGATCGATCAAGCGGATGACCTTTCGGACGGTCTCAGCGTCGAAACCTGCATCTACAATCGAATTCAGGCTCTCGTCGTTTTCCACGTACCGGGCGATGATCTCGTCCAAAATTTCGTAAGGTGGCAAACTATCTTGATCCAGCTGGTCTGGAGCCAATTCGGCAGACGGTGGCCGCGAAATCACCCGCTCCGGGATGACCTCGCTTTGCTCATTGCGCCATCTGGATAGTTTATACACCCAAAGCTTGGGAACATCTTTCAAGCAGTTGTAACCACCGCACATGTCCCCGTATAAGGTTGCGTAGCCAACCGCCATTTCGCTTTTGTTTCCGGTGGTTAACACCATATAGCCAAGCTTGTTGGACAACGCCATTAAAAACACACCTCGCATACGCGACTGCATGTTTTGTTCGGTCACATCTACTGGTTTTCCTCCAAAAACAGGATTCAGGGTATGCAAGGCAGATTCGAATGCGTCTTTAATTGGCAAGACTTCGTAGCGAATACCGAGTCGTTTAGCCTCGGATTCAGCATCGTCCATCGATATCTGGGCCGTATACTGGTACGGCATCATCACACCCATGACCCGATCGGCTCCTAAAGCGTCAACTGCAATCGCAGCACTCAAGGCGGAATCGATCCCCCCTGACATCCCCAATACCACGCCAGGAAAACCGTTTCGGTTCACATAGTCAGCCAGACCTAACTTCAATGCTTCGTAAAGTGCCGCTTCCGTCGATAATTGCGGAACGACTGCTGGTTCAACGACATTCCATCCTGATTCATTTTGACGCAACTCGATCATTTTCAGATCTTCAGCAAATTCTGGCTGACTGGCGACCACTTTAGCTTCCGAATTCACCACAAAAGAGCCACCATCAAAAACCAGTTCGTCCTGACCGCCAACATGATTCACGTAGAGCGTCGTCATTGGCCATTGACTGACCACTTTTTTAACCTGAGCCTGACGTTCCGTGGTTCGATCGATCGAAAATGGGCTGCCGTTAATATTGATATTTATCTCAGCACCGGCCTCAAAAGCTCGCCGGGCGGGACCGTCATACCAGATGTCTTCACAGATACTCAGGCAAAACGTCGCGCCTTTAAACTCAAACACACAGGTTTCGCTACCCTTTTGAAAGTAGCGTTTTTCATCGAATACCTGGTAATTGGGCAGATGTTGTTTCCGATAATCGGCCAGCACTCGACCATGATCAATGACCATAGCTTTGTTGAAAAGTTTGCCATCTTCCCGTTGCGGATAGCCAACAACCATTGCGACTGGAAGGCGGGCATCAAACAACCGGTGCAGAGCATCACTGACTCGCTTACCCAAACTTGGGCGCAGCAACAAATCTTCCGGTGGGTAACCTGTTAGGGTCAGTTCCGGAAAAATGATCATGTCTGCGCCGGCATTCACCGCCTGCGTTGACAAGTCCAGTATTTTGTCGACGTTACCATCGATATCCCCCACCGGGAAACGAAACTGAGCAAGCGCTATCTTCATACCAATCTATGACCTGACATCTTAAATCCGGCTATTGTGAGGCTTATGTTGGATGGGAACAAGTTTCAAAGCACGCTCAGGCGTGTTTATAATGCCCCGTTCACTGTTAAGAATCTGTCTATGGCTTTTTCCTTCGCACACCCATCCTATCGTGCACAACAGCTCCTGTTTGGTTTCGGTATCTTCCGCCTGATACTGTCGACTGGATTTTGCGTACTGGCGTTTATTCCCAATGCTGTCAGCGATATATTGCCGACATCCAATTTGGAATCGCTGCAATACGCAACAATTTCATATCTGGTACTTTGTGTCATCGGAATGCTGATCACCGTGAATGAACAGTTATCTAAAACACCCGTTACGATTCTGTTAATCACCGATATTCTGTTGTTAATGTTAATCATGCGTTATGGCGGCGGGGTAGATTCCGGATTCGGCAACCTGATGCTCATCAGCGTCGGCATTGGCGGGCTACTGTTGCCTTTTCAGCAAAGCTTGCTAGTGGCAGCCATTGCGTCATCCACACTGGTGTACACTGAGATGCTACCGCTAGCGGGAGCCGGAAAAGACCTGTTACAGGCAGCTCTGCTAGGGGTTGGCTTTTTCACTGAAACGATTTTTTTGCAATACGTTGGCCACCGGGTTAAAACCACCGAGCAATTAGCCCGAGCACAGGCCGACACCATCCTTGATTTGCGGCACTTGAATGAGTTAATCGTTCAAAGAATGCGCACGGGGATTATCGTGATTACCAATGAAGGCGCGATTAGACTGCTTAACGATGCCGCACGAGACTTGCTGAATATCACCGAGCAACGCCCCTTCTGGTTGTCAAAACCCATTTTCGACCGTCTGGAAGCCTGGCGCCAAGATGCAAATGCAACCATTAAACCTTATCAGGCCGACCCAGATCACGCCTTAGTGAATATCAATTTCGCAAAACTGCAACCCACAGAATTCAGCGATCTGATCGTTTTTCTGGAGGACACCGGGCGTATGCACCAACAGGCTCAGCAGCTAAAGCTCGCGTCATTGGGTCGGCTCACCGCGTCTATTGCGCACGAAATCCGTAATCCTTTAGGGGCTATCAGTCATGCTGCCCAGTTACTGGAAGAAGCCCCCGGCCTCGAAGCATCGGATGCTCGCCTGTTGGATATCATCCATACTCACACCCAGCGGGTTAATAACATCATTGAAACCATCCTGGAACTCTCCCGTCGGCGCCCGGCCAACGTATCCGTCACCTCTATCTCAGGTTTAATCCATAATCTAATTCAGGAACGAGAGATGCAGACCAAAATGCACCGAGATCAAATCACCGTGGATAGATTGTCGGATCTGGAAATTGAGTTGGATGTGAACCAAATCAAACAAGTTTTACACAATATCATCGATAATGGTCTGCGCTACAGCGAACAACACACCGGAAAGCGAACAGTGGTCGTCAGCTCTGGAATAATCAACGATACCGGGCAGCACTATCTAGATATCGAAGATCAGGGCCCCGGTGTACCGGCTGATCAGATTAAAAACCTTTTTGAACCTTTCTATACCACGGAAAATAGCGGCACCGGCCTGGGTCTCTATATCGCCAAAGAGCTATGTGAAGCGAATCGGTTGCAATTATCATATGTGGATGACAAAACGGGAGGTTGTTTTAGACTCATCTTTTCCCATACCATCACCAAACAAAACACTAATTATAAAGAATAGGATTTTCGCCTCATGTCTGACACTCAACGCGTACTCATTATCGATGACGAACCTGATATTCGTGAATTACTCGAAATTACGCTAATGAGAATGGGCATCGAAAGTCAGGTGGCTATCGATGTTCATTCCGCGATTGCTGCCATTAAACAACATGAAGTCGACCTGATCCTGACCGATATGCGCTTGCCTGACGGCAATGGCCTCGATGTAGTTCGCTATGTCGCCGAATTCAAACCTGACACACCAATCGCCGTCATTACCGCCCACGGCAACATGGACCTAGCCATTGAATCTTTAAAGTCAGGCGCTTTCGACTTTGTGTCAAAGCCCGTGGATATTCATAAGCTGCGCAACTTGATCAACCAAGCACTGAAAGTAAAACAAGCGGTTAAGGACGCAAACACCGCTGCAGCTAAAAAACCGAGTACGGAAACCCTATCACTGGGCAACTCTGCCCCGATGCAAGCTCTAAGTAAGAAAATTCAGAAGCTCGCTGTGAGCCAGGCGCCAGTATTTATTCAAGGCGAATCCGGCACCGGCAAAGAACTGGCCGCCCGACAAATTCATTCACTGGGTCCCAGATCGGGGGGCGCTTTCGTCCCCGTCAACTGCGGAGCAATCCCGTCTGAACTAATGGAAAGCGAATTTTTTGGTCATAAGAAAGGTTCCTTTACCGGAGCAACAGAAGACAAGCTCGGTTTTTTCCAAGCAGCGAATGGCGGAACTTTATTTTTAGATGAGGTCGCAGACTTACCGCTGACAATGCAAGTGAAACTCCTGCGTGCTATCCAGGAAAAGAAAGTCAGACCCATTGGGTCACAAACTGAAATTGACGTTGACGTGCGCTTGCTAAGTGCCACTCATAAAAATCTGGAAGCGATGGTTGATGCAGGGGAATTTAGACAAGATTTATTCTACCGTATAAACGTCATTTCTCTCCGCATTCCTGCACTGCGAGATCGTCATGAAGATATCCCGCTGTTATGCGACGCAATTTTGAAACGCATTGCGGATAACTACGAACTACCGGCAGCGAAACTCGAGACTAGAGCCAAGAAGGCTCTGGAGTTATACGGTTTTCCAGGCAATGTCCGCGAATTGGAAAACATCCTTGAACGCGCATTTGCCATGTGTGAAGACGATGTAATTACCGAGGATGATTTAAATCTGAAAGATGGTTCATCACAAACGGTTAAACCGCTCAATTCGACCAGCATTGGGGAGCGACCTGAAGGCGTGTCCTTAGAAGACTATTTAATGGACATTGAACGTAATGTAGTTGAGCAGGCACTCGAAGAAACTCGCTGGAACCGCACTGCCGCTGCTAAAAAACTAGGCATAACATTCAGGGCGTTACGGTATCGCTTGAAGAAACTAGGGTTGGATTAATGAAAGAACAGGGAACGCTTGGCGTTCCCAAACATCTGCAATAGCTAGTTACCAACATGTACCCGCTGGATTCAAATTTCCGGCATTATCAAAAGATCTTTGACGGCCAACTGAATCCATTAGAAATATCGAACAAACCGTATCAGCCAATTGAGGACTATTGACAACAGGAGTTGCTGTTAAAGTGAAACACCTTGCACCAACACAGTCCAAGTCGATAGAGTCAATTACACCACCCGCATCTGGTGTTGGTATGGCTGCTGCTGAGTCATTAAACTCAATTGTTAATTGATAGAAGCCCTCATTAGATACATTTACTCCCCCGTTTATGTCAACCACAGAGTCAGTGTAGTTCCCAGTTCGAGTTAATATTCGCTCTTCCATAGCTGCTGCTGCAACTAACATTACTGTTGCATCACTTCTTCGTGTTTCTTGCATATATTGGATGTAACGTGGATATGCTATAGCCGCAATCACGGTAATTAATATACCGACAATCATTAGCTCAACAATGGTAAAACCTTTTTGTTTGTTCATATTGAAAACCTTAAAACAAAATTTCAACTTCGCGCCACGATTGGCGGCCAGCCGCATCAACTACGCCTTCAGTTACTCGACGACAAATCATTTCACCGGTTGAAGACTGTACGAAAACACAGTTACCACCATCTGATTCATCCATCTCTTCCTCAGGCTTAATATTGGAATCATAAGCCATATCCAATAGCGTCACAGTCGAACTTGTTTCAAACACTGTAACCCCTGAAAACTCGCCTTCTCCTAAGTCGGAACTAACATCCACGATTTTTTCTAGGGTTCCATCACCGTCCAAATCGACATCGGTAGTAGATCCAAGGGCATCATACGCCAGCGCAGTCCCAGTCTCCCAGCTTGTGACATAAAGATTTGAACGACCATTTACGTCACATTGATCACCTGAAGGCAGATACTCTGTAAAAATCAACTGATCTTGATAAACCAGAGCTTCACGAAGCACGCGCCCAGTCGGCATGGAAGCATCATTGGTCAAATCACGATACCAACCTCCCTTAGCCGCTACTGCTTTAACCAAGTCTTTATAATAAAGGACTTTGCTTCCTGCTATTGTCGGGTTTTCACCGTTGGCATCTAGAACACCGCCCAACGTTGTAATATTTAACTCCGTACTATCGACCAGATTTGACTTATAGACTTCAGACCACAAGAATCCGCTGGTTGTATTTCTCGGCTCCATTATCCCATACATAGATTGCTGAACTTTCGACACACGATCTTCATTGACCAAGTATCGACCCGTTCCAAAGTGAACCCATCGATCGGCTTTAGGTGACCGAGTTAAAGTCGGTTTTGCAACAATTGGCTGTTGGGTATCCAGCATGACGCTTGGACTGATATCATCGGCATCGTCAATTGCCAAATAAGCACTACCACTTAAAGTGAGGTTCCAACGAAATAGTTTACCGGCTTGATCGCTCACTGAACTACCAGAAACTGAACCAAAGTATACAGCATCAGTACTACCATCTTGATCCCAATCACTGCTTTCAAATCCAACTAAGTAGCTAGACGGAGCGTCGAGAATTTGCTTTTTATACAACTGTTTTTCGCCCAGATCGTATGAAAACACGTAGCCATCTTGCGAAGAAGTACTGTTGGCTGCCTGCCCTACACCGTGAGGCCAAGGACCGCTGCCGAATACCAAGTGCCATTCACTAGCCAATGGTAATTCGTAACCAGAATTAGTTGGCCGTCCGCTGGCGTCGTAAGTTATCGCAGTTGGTATGTACCGTTTGACCAAAGTAGGTTTACTCAATGTCATCCCTAAATTGAAATCGGTAATCTCTGCAATCAATGTCGGTGGAAGTTCCGGATTGGTAACATCCAGTACTACAATTGCTGAACGAAGAACCTGAGTATCACCCGCGCTCCCGTCGTTATCATGATCGACGCTAATATCACCACCACCTTGCCTCATTGGAACAACCAAAATTGTTCCCCAGCCACCTGGGTGATCACTGTCTTCATCAAAAATTCGAACATCAAAAGCCTGAGGTTCACCGTCGACATAAAACATGTGAGGATAGTCAGGTTCTGCTTGCCATCTCATATGCCCAAGTAAGTTTCTGGGCACATATGCCCATATTTCTGAGCCCAAAGAATGATCGTTTGGATCTTGTGCACACCCCGTAGGCGAAGCGGAATTCAGGAAGCCATTACATACAGGATCCCAGTAACCGCCATTAAACGCATGTATCATGCCGTCATTGGAACCTACATATATCATGCGACGTCTATCTTTATATTTTTTTGCAAACTCAGCATACGTTTGATCACCAAAAAAGCGATCATATGACTCTGTTGGGCGTTCGACAACAATTGGAGTACTATGGACGATGTCGCCAAGACGCCACGTATCATCAATACTGTCTCCGTCAACATCAATCTGCCGTTCTCTCAAGCCAGAAACATCAATACCGCGAGTCCAGTTAATTAGGTTTTCAACATCTGTTAAATCAGAAGCGGAATATCCTAAATAACCACTCAAGAAAGCCGCATTGTTCTTTGTAAAAGGCACTACTTGTTCACAAGGGTCATTTATATCAGTTGTTGTTGGACAATCCTCGTAGTAGTAGGAACTGATAATATAACGTCCATCATCCGCTGCATCAGAATAAATGCGTTGATCCTTAAGATCAGCATCAGCGACAAGGGCTAATTGTTTTGCTGCATTCCAAGTTGAAGATAGCTCTTCCAAGTCAACCAGCCCGCCAACTTTCACGGCTACTTTCGCACTATTTCCGGTATTACCAAACAACGCATATCGCTGGAATTTCGTATCGTCCAGATTGGCATCGTATTTAATTTGAACGATAAAGTCGCCGGGAACTAAATTACCACCGGCATCATAATAAGGGGGCTCATCCAGCAACTTGTCACCATCAGAATCCTCTCGAATCAAACCAGCGCTGTCGACAAATAACGAATGCAACTGTCCAACCCAGGTTACAGATGAATTACCTCGAGTCAGCTTTGGAAAGTAAACAGCCTGATAGATAGCACCGTTACCTGACGCTCGGTTTGCAACTACCGCTGCATTTGACCCCGACGATAGTCGTTCGACGATAGTGTTAAAAACTCGACCCAATTGATCTTCTAATGTATTTGGATTGCGGACTTTATAGTAATTGTCAGGTATTCCATCAGATCCGGCAAAACCCGTTTCGTTGATCAGGTTATCCCACTCTTTGGTTGAATCGGGCGCTACTGTATCTTTTGTCGGATCACCATCAAGATCCTCCAACTCAGTAAAACCTCCATATTTGGCGGCTAAATACAATTGAGACTTCAACAGATCGGCAACAGCGACAGTAGGATCAATTGTATGAATTGCAGTTTCACGCGTCGGACCGTTTGCTGCCGGATCCCAATTAAGGTCCGTTGCTCTACCATCCTGGCCATTCGACTTATCACTCCAGCCGGTTTCCAAACCATCATTCGTTGTACCAGCGACGGAGTATGATGCTCTGAACCTCAGGCCACCTGAAGACAATACCATTTGCTGTTCAACCGCAAATTGATCAGCGGTAAGTTTTACTTCTTCGCGAGTGCCATCGTTATCGAAATCGGATGTGCAGTGAGTAGAATCGGTATCGAGTGATGTACAAATATCAATTCTCTGCACAACATCCATATCGAAGTCATTACCCCACTGAGAGTCTTCCCACATGACGTAAATCCGCGCGTACTTAAGGTTGCCTGCTGCATCAAAATCTAACGTGTGGAATTTCACATCATTCAAAGAACAATAGGTATAGTCTGTCTGCCCCGTGTTGTAAGACTGACAGGCAGGAATCAACGACATCTTGTTTCCATTAACTAAAAAATCGAAGGTTGGCACACTATCGGCGAGCTCGATGGCATAAGTATTAACTGTCTGCATTTTCGCAAGCGTCTGCAAGTCGGTAGTTTTAGCATGGTAAGCCAATCCTGCTAGATGATACCCACCTTCGGACTGTGGCTTATCGGGACAGGTACCGGACACTTCACTCAGCACGCCCATTTCACGTTGAACACAGAAATCACCATCAGACGCCAGTTTATTCTTTCCTTTTAGCGTGTCGTACTCTAGCTTTCCAACATAATCGGTCTGGTTAATAAGATCCGATGCACTTGTTAATAGAGGAACCGATCCATCCATATCATCCACGACGTCAATGTCAAATGATGGAGCTCCTGAAGAAATCAAAATAATTGAGCACTTTGCACAACCATTTTTGTTGTTCAGCGGATTCGTCCATTTAAATTCAGAATTCAGTCCAGCGAGAAAATCGACGTCAGATTTAAAGAAATTATCGTTGATATAGTCCGCAGTCGGTTCTGTATTTCCAGAGAAATACCGAAGCGCTTCATAGTAAATCTCAGCAATAGGATTACCCCAGTTAGAGCATCGTCTGTCATCCCGTGTCGGCTCTTTCAAATAAGATGGAGCAATTTTATAGGTAGAGCAATCGGTATAGGTTGAATAGTTATGATTTACAATCTTTAACTTCTCAATCGTCTGAATAATGCCATTCACAGACTTGTTAAACGAACCATTTTTAAGGTTAATTTCATCTTCATTTGAGTCGTCATTTCCTGCAATTTTGCTGATTTGACTCCTGATAACACCACCCTCAACATTGCGGTGATAGGAACCTGTAATTAACCCAAATTGAATTCGAGAGTCTTCACCAAATTTCTGTAGCAATCCTGCTGGTTTATAATATGTCTCAGTACCGTCGAAATATTGTCGACAACGAGGGTTTGTCAACTCATAGGTAGTCGCGCAAACTTCGACCCGCAGTATTAAATCTGACCCTATTTGAGCGGAGCTAACCGGAGCGCCTAAGCCAGAATAATTGCACTGATTTCCTTCTTTTGCAGACCAAAAAGGATATTGACCCTCCACTACCCGCAGTACAGGCACTCCGCTCCTCGATGTTGTACAGAGGGTGATGCCTGAACTTTTATTATAAGCGTCTGGAACAATATGCAACAGATCGGGGATGTTTGCAGGAGTTTTTGTAATAGGGTTATATTTAGGTACTACTTTAGAAAAAGAATGTACATCATTAGGCAGATATGACACCTCAAGAACGGCTCGGCCTCTATCCTGTGCCGCAAGCACGGTTGTATCATCTTCGTAACGCTTACCACCATATAAAACGTGCCGCATTACATCTATACGGGTCATAGAAATCCAATTCAAGAAATTTCCAGACCAATCATCGTTATCACAGCTATGAACAATATTAGCAGTACTTGCGATACCATCATTGTTATATCGACTGATCGATGGGCGCGCGACGATAAACATTTGCTTGGTTGTGTCGTAACGATAACAAAGTGCAGGATCAAAATAGCCGGCGTAGTCGAACGCCTTTAACCCCAAATCAGGTTTTTCTGCGCCTTTATAAAAAACATCCAATACCCCATCATTATCAATATCGGTATAGTCGTTATAGGCTTTGTAATAAAGCTGCTCGTCGTTAGACATTGCGAGCATAACTAACGGCGTATTTTCCTTGGTCAGTGACAAAGGCGTCAATGCGTAGTCGGAAGAACTAACCGCGAAAACGCTTACCATGGAATTAACCGCAGCGACCAATAAAGCCGGTATTAAGAATTTAGTATGAGTCATAACGCACCTCAATCTCTTCGATAAGTTGACTGCAACATCACACGGCTGTTTTGAGTTCTGCCGTAGCCTATTGCAGTAATTCGGTACAAAGGTTCCCAATATGAGGGTATGTATTCGTTCGACGCATCATATTGATCGCTCGCGGGGTTCAATGGATCCTTCACGGCAAAGCATCGAAATTCAATAATGTATTTTGCGTTTGCCAATCCCCCCGCATTGAAAGTCGCTAACCTATGCATTCCTGAACCATCTCGCCATGTTTCCGCAGACTGATAAATCTCGTCAGTTTGATTAAGTTTAGGTTCCAATACACAGCTGTTTGCAGGTTCAAACTCTCCTAAAAAGCAAAGTCCATTAGCACAAGTTGCATTGCCACTGGCGTCTTCCGTATAAAAACAGTCCTGCTGATTACAGGCACCCCCAGTATAAAAATTCAATTGCTGGAAATTCTGTTCATCCAAGTACAGTTCAGCTTCGATCAAAGCAGCTTCAGCTGCCTGAAAGGCGATGTTCCGCTCACTGAAATTACTGGTCATGCGCTCCTCAGCGGTGGACATACGCATTGCAGAAATCCCTGCAACCGTCAATATGAGTAGAAAAACCAAGGCGACCAACAGTACAACGCCCTTTTGATGTGAAATTTGTTTCACGATGAAAGCCCTCGATTGCGCAAACGTAAAGACGTAGTGAATCGTTGCGGAGGTATAGCAAGATTATTCAACGGCTCAACTTCAACTTCGATGACAATGGATAAGGCTTGCCAGAAGCACAAAGCTGTAGGGTCGCACAGGTCATCAGAACCTGCGGCACCGGTATCGTTATCAACAGCATCAACATAGGCTGCATTTATGGTTTCCGCATTGGCAAACCGATCAACGGCCCCGTCACCGTTTTGATCCAGTCCAAATAAATATTGAAGATCAGATATACCCTGAATCAATTCTTCGTTTGCGTCTACGGTATTACCATCACCATCCTCATCGAAACTGGGTGTTCGCCGGTACAGTGCGCTCTGCCCACTGGCAGAGTCTTCAACGGTATAAGCGACTCTGGATACCACGAAGATAGCGGAACCAGGAGAATATGCAGTATCCAGTTTTCCACTAGTGTCGTCGCAGGTGAAATTCCCTTTTAACTCTTTCACGCAATTTTTAGCAATAGGGCTGGCACCTGTACCATGTGGTACCGTAGACGAATTGCCTGCGGCCCCTTTTTGGGCAAATATCCCCATGTTAGAGCAGTCTTTTTCGACAATAGCCCAAATAGTCCCGTCACTGAATCCATGAGGTTTACTGAGAAGAATCGCAGCTGAGCTCCCTCCCGGTTGCTTCTCAACAGTCAAAGCCCCGCCCAGATCGATAACCCGCATTTCAATGACGTCGGGTCGACGTATAATCGTATTTGCCAGATTAAGAGGATCCTGTACGGATATTTCATAGTCTCTTGCGTTCGCGTACTCGGCAGGTAACGTCGCTTCTGTGTTTGCCCAGGACCTTAAAGCATCCTCCGCTCGGAAAAAATCGGCACTGCCTTTTTCTAGGGTATTAGCTGTAGGAATTGCGTTGCCGCTGCACCCCCAATAACCAACATTACGCAAATCGCGAACAATATAATCCATAGCCAATTTGGCGGTTTCCTGCATTCGACCCTGTTCGACGAGCTCCTGATACCCGCTTTGAGAACTGGTCACTACCGTTACAACACCGCCAATCAATACCAACCCGAGAACCATCGAAACCATGAGCTCAACAAGACTGAAACCTATTTGTCTAACCATTACTTGCCTCATAGATAAGTCTGATAACTGACAGTAATCAGTTGATCTTCTGCGTTATCCGCATTAAAAGCAGCGGCGCCTTGTGCTCGTTGCTGTGAAACTTCGACCATTCGAATATCTATCTGGTAGAAACGTCGAGCATCGTCAGTTCCGAGATTATTCGGGTCTTGAATAATCCTCGCGTCGGCAGTAGCGTTTTGCGCCTGCAATCGAGCCGTTATCCACTGGTTCATATCCCAAGCGGCCATTTCCGCAGGCGTACAAGTCGCAGCCGCACAGTCGGTTGCAACCACGGGTAATGCATCGCCAAAGTCACGTTCATAATCCTCCGTTTCGATCGCGTGCACCTGGTTAGAACGCATGCGATCAAGGATATCTTCAGCAAGTGAGCTCGCACGAGCCTGCTGCAATGTTTCGTAGTTCATTCGCAGTGCCTGTGTCTGCAAAGCAGCGAAGCCCAAAAGGCCAACAGCTAACACTATCACTGCGATAAGGACTTCCAACAAGCCTGCGCCCGTTTGCTTAAAAAAAGACATTCTTAACATTCGTTCATGTCCCCTTCTTCGTAATAAGGCCGCCCGGTTCTGTTCACTACTAATGCGGCAGAATATCCTGCTAGTCCAGAGCACGCCCAAAATGATCCGTTTGTTGTATTTTCTAGACGCCCAAGCCGGTCAAAGGTCATATAATTTGTGTTAAAAGCGGCATATCGAAGTGTCATATTGACCGCATTTTTGTTTGCATAAACGCGGATCAGTTCATCGGCAGGCGTATCAAGATTACCATCCCCATTGGCGTCAATAGAGGCGTCTAATATCTGATCACCATCAGTGTCTGCAAAAATTATCCAACCCGTATTCCAATCAGCAGCACCAAAGGTACAAACCGGCGTCATTGCCATTGGGTTAGTTGTAGCGCACATGGTTACTCGACGATTTCGACTCAAGGCTTCAGACCTTGCAAGCACCATATCGACATACAAATCATCACGGACCTTATCGACACCATTACGCATTACAAGATTTTGATACTGCGGATATGCCATCGCACTGATCACAGCAAATATACCGACTGTAATCATGAGTTCCACAATCGTGTAACCTTTAGAAAATCTCATATGTACCCCACATATTATTCTGATGGTTATTTTAGGTGCGCATTTTAAAGAGTTTTGACCGTTAGGATAAACGGTCAATATGCTGAGATGAAAGGACTTTATAACCTCTGTTTTGCGAAACCGGTCAAGGTTTGAGGTCTGTTCAGTCGAGAGGCGTCAGGCGCAATTCTTTGGGAATGGAGAAAGTGATATTTTCTTCGACACCTTCCAGCTCAATAGGGCTGGTTGCGCCTAACCTTTGCAGGCCGTTAATGACCTGTTTAACGAGAATATCCGGTGCGGAGGCACCAGCGGTTACGCCTATGTGCTGCTTGCCTGTGAACCATTCCGGTTGCAGTTGCTCGACGGTATCCACCAAATAGGCTGCGCAGCCCATCCGCTCCGCAAGTTCGCGCAATCGATTGCTGTTCGAGGAGTTCGGTGAGCCGACAACAATCACCACATCACACTCCTGGGACAGGGTTTTGACGGCATCTTGTCGGTTTTGCGTGGCGTAGCAGATGTCATCCTTACGTGGGCCGGTTATCATCGGGAACTTCGCACGTAAGGCTTCAATGATTTTCGCGGTATCGTCCATCGACAACGTCGTTTGCGTAACGTAAGCCAGTCGCGACGGGTCTTTTACTGTCAGCTTCGCCACACACTGCTCATCTTCCACCAGATAAATGGCGCCGCCATGTGAGGTATCGAACTGCCCCATGGTGCCCTCGACTTCCGGATGCCCTCGATGGCCGATCAGGATGCACTCCATGCCATCGTTGGAGTAGCGGGCGACTTCCAAATGCACCTTGGTCACCAACGGGCAGGTTGCGTCGTAAACGCGTAAACCCCGCCGATCAGCCTCTTTGCGCACGGCCTGTGAAACCCCATGAGCGGAAAAAATCACCCAGTTGTCATCAGGCACTTCGTCCAGTTCGTCGACAAAGATGGCCCCACGGGATTTCAAATCTTCGACCACAAACTTGTTGTGCACGACTTCGTGACGTACATATAACGGCGCACCGTGTACTTCAAGCGCACGGTTCACAATATCAATCGCGCGATCGACCCCGGCACAGAAGCCTCGGGGGTTTGCCAGTTTAATGTCCATGACTGGCCGCCTCTACCTGCAGAATTTCCACTTCAAAGTCCAGGGTCTTGCCCGCCAGGGGGTGGTTGAAATCAACCTTTACCTGCTCATCCAATACATCAACAATCACGCCAGGCAGCTCGGCACCAGCGGCATCCTGAAAGGACACAACCATGCCGGCCTCAAGCTCGCCGGTTTGAGCAAACTGAGATTTCTTAAAACTCTGGATATTGCCCGGGTTCTGTTGCCCAAACGCATCTTCCGGTTCAACCCGGACCGTTCGTCGATCACCCTCTTCCAAGCCCAGAATGTGCTTTTCAAAACCTTCCGGTAAATTCCCGTCTCCAATGGTCAGTACCGCAGGTGTTTTTTCAAAGGTACTGTCAACGACCTGACCATCTTCCAGGCGCAGGGCAAAGTGCAAGGTGACTTTTGAATTTTCGTGTATTTGAGACATCGGCTACACCTTAAACGCAAGATTCCCGCGTAGGCGGGAATACAATCAAATTGAGCAGGCCACCCACAAGGGCGGCCTTTCCAGAAAAATCAGGCGAACTGACGGGTTTCGCCACCACCATCCACATTTTCTACGCAACGGCCACACAGTTCCGGATGTTCGGCATGGCTACCTACATCTTCGCGCTGATGCCAGCAACGGGCGCATTTGGCATGGTTTGATTTGACGATCGCGACTTTCAGGCCGGACATCTCGGTGTCCACCACATCCGCCGGTGCGTCTTCCAGGTTCGCCAGTTGTGCGCTGCTGGTCAGCGTCACAAAGCGCAGTTCATCACCCAGTTGACTCAAAGCACTCTTCAGCTGCTCATCACAGTAAAGGGTTACTTCCGCCGTCAGTGAACCACCAACAACACCCTCATTACGGGCATTCTCCAGCGCTTTGTTCACGCAATCTTTCGCTTCTTGGACGATGCTCCAATAGTCAGCACCCAGTGCCTCCTGTTCAGAGAATCCTTCTAGGCCGTCATACCAGACTTCAGTGAAGACCGTTTCCTTGCTTTGACCGGGAACAAAAGCCCACAACTCTTCCGCGGTGTAGCTGAGAATCGGCGCCATCCAGCGCACCATGGCCTGTAATACGTGATACAGAGCGGTCTGGGCAGAACGACGGGCCAGCGAATTTTCTTGTGTGGTGTACTGGCGATCTTTGATGATATCCAGATAAAAACCACCCATATCCAACGCACAGAAATGGTGGATTTTTTGCACAACCTGCACGAACTGGTAGTTGTCGTACAGCTCAGAAAGCTCGTTCTGCACCACTAAAGCACGGTCAACGGCCCAACGATCCAACGCCAGCATGTCAGCATTTGCGACCAGGTTTTCATTCGGGTCAAAACCTGCCAGGTTCGACACCAGAAAGCGCGCGGTGTTACGAATACGACGGTACGAGTCAGCCGTGCGCTTGAGGATCTCTTTTGAGAACGCCATATCACCGGAATAATCGGTTGAGGCAACCCACAAACGAAGAATGTCGGCTCCAAACTGGTTGAAGACTTCCTGCGGCTCCATACCATTGCCCAACGACTTGGACATCTTGTAGCCTTTCTCATCGACGACAAAACCGTGGGTCAGCACTTGCTTATACGGTGCCGTGCCATTCATCGCAACCGCAGTCTTCAGAGACGACTGGAACCAACCACGATGCTGGTCAGACCCTTCCAGGTACATGTCCGCCGGATATTGGCCTAACTCTTCGCGCTTCTGCAGAACCGCGGAATGGGTCACACCGGAGTCAAACCAGACGTCCAACGTATCTTTGGTTTTTTCATACTGATCCGCGTCATCGATAACGGTGGCCAGATCAAAATCATACCAGGCATCCATCCCTTCTTTTTCCACGGCTTTGGCAACGGCTTCGATGATTTCGGCCAGTTTTGGGTGCAGCTCGCCGGTTTCTTTGTGCACGACAAACGTAATGGGCGTTCCCCAGGTTCGCTGGCGCGAGATACACCAATCCGGTGATTGACCGACCATTGCTTCGATACGGTTCTGACCCCAGCCGGGCACCCAACGGACCCCCTGAATGGCTTTCATCGCCTGATCTTTCAGGCCGTTTTCTTCCATACTGATGAACCACTGCGGTGTCGCACGGTAGATCAGCGGCGTTTTGGTACGCCAGCAATGCGCGTAGCTGTGGGTGATTTTGTTTTCGCTGAGCAGATGACCCTGTTCTTTCACCACGGCAATCACTTTTGGGTCGACTTTATAGACGTGCTCGCCAGCGAATAACTCAACGTTAGCCCGGAAGACGCCTTTGTCGTCCATCGGGTTGATCGTGCTGATGCCATATTTGTTACAGACAACAAAGTCTTCCATACCATGGTCTGGCGCGGTATGCACAAAACCGGTACCGGCGTCTAAGGTGACGTGCTCACCCAACAAGACCGGGATATCCCGCTCATAAAATGGATGTTTAAAGACCAGATTTTCAAGGACATCGCCAGTAAAGGTAGCCAATACGCTTGGGCTTTCAAAACCCGTGCGTTCACAGAAGGCCGCCAACAACTCTTGAGCCACCATGACCCGCATCGGCTTACCGTTATGCTGCACCTGCACCATCACATACTCGATCTCGGCCCCAGCGGAGATTGCCAGTGACGAAGGCAAGGTCCAGGGGGTTGTGGTCCAGATAACGGCATGCAGAGGACCTTCGCCCTGATCGCTACCGATCGCGGACAATACCGCAGCCTCGTCTTTAGCGGCATAGGCGACATCGATACTGAAAGAGGTTTTGTCGTGGTATTCCACTTCGGCCTCAGCCAATGCAGAGCCCCCAACAACAGACCAGTACACCGGCTTGTAACCGCGAACCAGGTGTCCTGACTGCGCGATTTTACCAAGCGCACGGATGATGTCCGCTTCGGTCTGATAATTCATGGTCAGGTAGGGTTCGTCCCACGAACCGAATACGCCCATGCGTTTGAATTCTTCTCGCTGCCCACCCACCTGGGTATGCGCGTATTCCCGGCACTTCGCCCGGAACTCTTTGAAATCGACCTTTTCACCGGCACGGCCGATCATGGTCTCAACTTTGTGCTCAATCGGCAGCCCATGACAATCCCAACCGGGCACGTAAGGTGCGTCATAGCCGATGAAGCTCTTTGACTTTACGATGATGTCTTTCAGAATTTTATTAACAGCGTGACCAAGGTGCAGCGAGCCGTTCGCATACGGCGGACCATCGTGCAAAATAAACTTAGGACGACCTTGGCTTGCTTCGCGAATTTTCTGGTAAATGCCGTTCGTTTCCCACTGTTGGAGCATTTTGGGTTCACGTTTGGCTAAATCGCCACGCATCGGAAAATCCGTCTGCGGCAAATTTAATGTCGCTTTATAGTCAGTCATCTTAAGTTTTCACTTTCCTAAGTTTGCAAACCAGGCCTTCGCAGCCTGAATGTCCTGCTGAATCTGAGATTTCAGCGCGTCAAGATTATCAAATGTTTCTATACCTCGCAGCCGCTTATGCAGTGCGACGGTGATTCGCTGGCCATAGAGTTGACCCTCGAAGTCGAAAAAATGGGATTCCAGCCAAAAACGAGGGTCGCCAACGGTGGGTTTTGGTCCCAGATTGGCCACACCTGAAACCGTTTTACCGGCCAGGTCAGCGGATATCGCGAAAACCCCGCTGGTCGGCAGTTTCTTATGGGGCAACAACATATTCGCCGTTGGCACACCAATGGTACGGCCCAATTGACGGCCATAGATCACGCGACCACTGAGTTGAAACCGATCACCCAATAAGGTTTCGGCATGAGCAAAATCGGCACTCGCTATACAATTACGAATCAACGTACTGCTGACTCGCTCACCCTCAACACACAATGAGGGTAGATCCGTGACTTCAAAGTCATATTGCCGCAAAAAGTCGACATTACCGATGCGATCCGCGCCAAAACGAAAATCGTCACCCACCTGCAGCCATTGCGTATTAAGTCTGTCGACCAGAATCTCACGGACAAAGGCATCTGCGCTGAGCGCCCGCAAACGGCTGTTAAAGGGCAAGACCACCAACTGATCAACGCCCATAGCCTGCAGTCGCATGGCCTTATCTGTCAGTGATGACAGTCGCGCTGGTGCTTTGTCAGGCGTCAGAAACTCCCGGGGCTGCGGCTCAAAGGTAATCACTACAGATTGCAGGTTATGAGCCTTGGCATAATCGGTTAAGCGACGGATGATTTGCTGATGCCCCAGGTGCACGCCATCGAAACTGCCGATGGTCACGGCAGATCTGGACAGGGGCATAAGGGGTAATCGCGTGATGCGCATAGTCATTCGAAGCTGAAAATTGGCCGCGCAGTATACTGAAAATAGTTGCCGGTGTCGTGCTCTTCGCCAACACCATCCAGCGACAGTTCTAACGATCAGGCTGGGTGGCGCAGATCCGCCATACGTACACCGACCATCAGCAAGGCCACCGCATAACTGAACAGCCCAGCAAACACCAATACAGACACCACCATTAAGCGTTGCAGCAATAGTTCAGTCATTACAAACCAGGGCAATTGCAACAACATGACCAGCACGATGGACATCACAATGCTTGCCAGCGCTGTGCGCACGATGGAAGGTAAAATCAACGCGCGACGCGGCAAACGCTGCTCCTTATGCAAATGCCAGGCAAGCAAACCCGCATTCAACCAGGCTGAAGCCGAAGTTGCGGCCGCCAGCCCAACATGGGCCAAGGGCACAATCAACAACAGATTAAAAACCATGTTCCAGACCATCGCCTGTACACCAATCTTGACCGGTGTTTTGGTGTCTTGGCGGGAAAAAAACGCCGGCGCGAGAATTTTAATCAGCATGAAGGCTGGCAGACCTAACGCGTAAGCGGCGAGGCTTCCAGCGGCGAAATGAACATCTTCCGATGTAAACGCGCCATTTTGAAACAACAACGTCAACAAGTGCTCAGGCAGGATAACCAGAGCCAACATCGCGGGCAAACCAATCAACAAAACCACGCGAATCGCCCAGGCCAAGGTCTTTTCGAACCGATCGCCATCACTCTCTGCGTGTAACGCCGACAGCCTGGGCAACAAAACAGTGGCAATAGCAATGCCAATAACCCCCAAGGGCAGTTCGGTGAGTCGATCCGAGTAGTAGAGCCAGCCCACCGATCCATTCGGCAACCAAGAGGCAAGCACCGTATCCAATAACAGATTAATCTGACTGACGGATACGCCAAAGAGCGCAGGCAGCATCAGAATCTGGATTTTTTTGACACCTGGGTGCTGCCAATGCCACTCAGTCAGCGACCATACGCCGGTTTTCAGCAAAGACGGCCATAAAAACAGCCACTGCAATACCCCGGCAATTAATACGCCCATAGCAATGCCAGTCTGAGGTACCGCGAACAAGGGGCTCAGAAACAGAGCGGAACCAATCAAGGACAAATTAAGAATAATCGGCGTCAGTGCCGGCGCGGCAAATCGCTGATAGCTGTTCAGCACCGAGGACGCCAAAGCGGTCATGGATATAAACCACAGATAGGGAAAGGTCAGGCGCAGAAAATCCGCGACCAGCTCAAGCTTCGCGCCATCGTCGTGAAATCCGGAAGCGAACAGCCACGCCAAGACAGGCGATCCGATGACAGCCACCAGGGTAATCACCCCAACCACGGCACCCAGATAAATCTGCACTGCTGACACCAGCTTGCGCACACTGTCGTCGCCCTCAGCATGACGGTACTCAGACAGAACCGGTATAAAAGCCTGATTAAACGCCCCTTCGGCGAATAACCTGCGCAGGAAATTAGGCACTTTAAAGGCAATCAGAAACGCATCGTGCGCCCCACCGGAACCGAATAAAGTCGCAAATACAATATCTCGGGTCAGACCCAGCACGCGCGACAGCATTGTGGCGACAGAGACTACAATCGAGCTTTGTAGGATGGATTTACGGATTTTCGTAGACAACGTGATTCCTTGTTGAGCCGTGCCGGTTGGCGGCGCAGTTTACTGGTAGGGAGCCGGTTCCGGCAAGCGCGCCGGTGCGGCCAGACCTTCCACAGACACATCATCTGGCCGACTTTTAACACAACTCTACAATTATGCCGATGTTTCCGTTGACAGCCCTCTAGCGAGTCAATAGAATCCGCCCTCCGAATTTATCAACACCAGATTAACTAACTAATTAAGGAGCATCCTGTGGCAAACTCTGCTGGTTCTCGTAAGCGCGCTCGTCAGGCAGTGGTCCGCCGCGCTCGTAATGCAAGCATGCGTTCAATGGTTCGTACGTACGTTAAGAAAGTTGTAGCTCAAATTGAAGCTGGTAACTATGACGATGCGAACAAAGCGTTGCTGACTGCACAGCCTGTATTAGACGGCATGGCACGCAAAGGCATCATCAGCAAGGCAAAAGCAAGCCGAACTATGAGCCGACTGAACGTTAAAGTTAAAGCATTGAAAGCTTAATCGCTGACATTGTAAAAAAACCGGCTCAGGCCGGTTTTTTTATGTCCGCAAATTAACGCTGAACGTTAGCTGTCTAAAACCGCCCTTCGTTAAAATCCGTGATGGCCTGCTCAACTTCGGCCACGGTATTCATCACAAAAGGTCCGTACTGCGCCACCGGCTCGTTAATCGGGCGACCGGCAACCACCAAGAAACGGGTATCGGCCGTCAACGCGGTCACTTTCAGGATGTCACCCTTACCCAGTATCGCCAAGTGACGCTCCGGCAATGTCTGACCCTCAATCGAGGCTTCACCCTGATAAACATAGACAAATGCCTGTTTATCCGCCGGGACCTCAATTTGTTGTTCGCCTTTTGCCTGATCGATAGACACGTCCAAATACAACGGATCTGTCGCGATATCCGTGACCGGACCGCGGCTATCACCAAACTCACCCACCAGCACATTTACCTGCCCAGTCTGCGTGGGCACAACCGGGATCGCCTCCGGTGAGATATCCTGATAGCGCGGCGCCGTCATCTTGTCTTTGGCCGGTAAGTTCACCCACAGCTGGAAACCCCAGACCGGACCATCGTCCTGGTTTGGCATTTCTTCGTGCACAATCCCACGCCCGGCGGTCATCCACTGAATGGAACCCGGACGCAAATAACCTTCATTGCCCTGATTATCCCGATGACGGAAAGCCCCTTGCAGAATGTAGGTAACCGTTTCAAACCCACGATGTGGGTGCATCGGAAAGCCAGCCATATAATCGGCTTTATCGTCCGATTTAAACTCATCCAACATCAGGAAAGGGTCGACTCGTGGGACATAAGAATTACCGATCACACGGGTTAGCTTAACGCCAGCACCATCCGACGCAGCGACGCCCCTCGCAACCTGTTTTACACCTCGATAGTTCATCAACCATCCTCCTATTCAACATTATTGAACCTTAATCTCTTGAAACTGCATAAAAAAGCGGAATATATTGACGAATCTCTTCAAAAGAACTGAACCATGGCCCATAACCCGATAACACTCGACCTGCTGAAAGCGCTGGATGCTATAGATGCCCGTGGCAGTTTCGCTGCCGCCGCCCAAGCGCTGCACAAAGTTCCTTCAGCGCTGACCTATACCATTCAGAAGGTAGAACAGGATCTGGGCATTAACCTGTTTGACCGCTCCGGACACCGCGCCAAACTGACACCCGCCGGCAAGCTGGTACTGGATCAGGGACGCCTGATTTTGCGGGATATAGACAGCCTGGCGAACTCCGCTCAAAAGCTGGCCAGTGGCTGGGAGTCGGCCATTACGCTGGTTGTCGACACCATTTTTGCCACCGATTATCTGTACCCCCTAATCAAAGAGTTTAATCAGCTTCACCCTTTTGTCCGCGTTAATGTCAAACATGGGTCACTGTCGGGAACCTGGGAACAACTGTTGAACCAGTCTGCAGACCTGATCTTCAGCCCGGATAGCACTGACCCGAAGGTCGAAGGCTACGATAAACGTGTGGTGGGTGAATTCGAGATGATCTTCGCCGTAGATAAATCACATCCACTGGCCAAAGATGCCTGCGAAGTCACTGATGAAATGATCGAAGAGTTTCCCATCATTGTGGTGCCGGACTCCAGCCAATTGCTGACACCCTTAACGCTGGGTTGGACGCGACAGAACAAAGTCATTTCGGTCAGCAATATGGCGGAAAAAATTGCCGCACAGAAAGCCGGCCTTGGCGTTGGCTACCTGCCCAAACACCGGATTCAGGCGGATCTGGACCGTGGCGAACTGGTGCCGTTGAAAGTCAACGCCAACCCCAGCAAAGCCATGTTGGCCTGGCGAAAAGGCACGGCAGGTCCGGCCCTGCAATGGTTTCTGGATCACTTAACCGGTACTCACCTGGGCTTATAACGGAGATTTCAGGTAATCCTGAATAATGAAGGCAATGGTCTGGTGAGTCAGAAACCCCACCTCTTTGAAATTCTTCTCGCTTTGGTAGCGAGTCAGAATATCGTTCGCGAGCAAGGGGTCATCGTTGGGGATTTCGAGCTCCTCCATAAACCCGATTTCCTTGAACGCTTCCTGCAGCATTAGCGCAATTTCCCGCTTTTCTTCCGGTTGCCAGGAGAAGTTGACCGAGGTCCCCCATTCACTGATCTTACTGTTTAACTCAGACATGCGAACCAGAAACTGACGTTCGAGCTTAGCCAGACGAAGTGTCGCTTCTTTGCGCGCTTCTAACTCTTCGTTAAGCCATTTAATCTGATCATTGCGTTGTGCCAGTTTACTCTGCAACGCGTCCAGCTCCGACTGCAATTGCACCAATGTCTGACCATCTTTGGCGTGCGCAGCACGCTCATCCCGCAAAAAGGCGGATAACTGCCCAGCCTGCATTCCCTGCGCTAATAAATCCGGCACGTAGACTTCCGGGTGCTGTTCAATGAAGAACGCCACCTCGCGCATGACTTTTTCATCCACGCTGGGTTGTGAGAAGAAGTCGGTTCCGCTGAACAGAAATAACACCGCCGCAATCAATTCCAGAATCAGCGCTGAAAACAGGGCATTCAAATATTTCCGTTCAATTTCAACGCGTTGAATAATGCCTAACAGGGTGATAATGCCAGTGGCTAAAAACAGCAGTAAAACCACGGCGAATAACGCTAATTTCATGTAATCCTCTAACACAGGTCGCGGCTGATCTGCGCAACAGCCTATTGGATATTGGCACGGCGGTCTACTGAGGGTCCAGTTTGATTCGTTTTTTTAGAACCAGAACCAAAAATTCACCGACGTATGGCCTGTTAAACCGAATTGGTCAGACCAATGTCGGATAGCCTCAAAACCGCGCCAGTTCTAGCCTTTGTTCCTTGACCCTGCGTCCGCGACGGGCAATATTGACCTTCCCCCTTGCGAGCAACAGCGCTCAGATTGACACTGGAAAAACCAAAATAACAACAGCAAGAGAGCCGACTATGACCATCTGCACCATTGAAGATCTGCAAAAACTGGCCCGTAAACGGGTTCCCAAGATGTTTTACGACTACGCCGATTCCGGCTCCTGGACAGAAACAACCTACCGGGAAAACAGTTCTGATTTCCAGAAAATCAAATTGCGGCAACGTGTTGCAGTGGACATGACCAACCGATCAACCGCCATGCCCATGGTCGGCCAGCAGACCAAAATGCCGGTCGCTTTGGCTCCGACTGGACTCACGGGAATGCAAACCGCCGATGGCGAAATTAAAGCGGCCAAAGCGGCCGAAAAATTCGGTGTCCCCTTTACCTTATCAACGATGAGCATCTGCTCTATTGAAGACGTTGCCCAACACACGTCAGCACCATTCTGGTTTCAGCTGTACGTAATGAAGGATAAAGAATTCGCACAAAACCTGATCGACCGGGCGAAAGCCGCCGGTTGCAGCGCCTTGGTGCTCACGTTGGATTTGCAGATTCTCGGTCAACGCCATAAAGACATCCGCAATGGTCTGTCGACTAACCCACTATTGTCCGTGAAAGGCTGGACCCATATTCTGACCCGACCGCGCTGGTGTCTGGGTATGGCCATGACCACACGACACAGCTTTCGCAATATCGTCGGTCATGCCAAGGGCGTCTCCAATGTGAATTCACTGTTTGCCTGGACCGCGGAACAGTTCGACCCGCAATTGAGCTGGGATGACGTTCAATGGATTAAAGATCGCTGGGGCGGCAAGCTGATCCTGAAAGGCATCATGGATGCTGAAGATGCACAGATGGCCGTAAAATCAGGCGCCGATGCGTTGATCGTCTCAAATCACGGAGGGCGTCAGTTGGACGGTGCGCCGTCATCCATCTCTGCGTTAAAAGCCATTGTGGATGCAGTCGGTCCTGCTATTGAGGTCCACATGGATGGCGGCATCCGCAGCGGTCAGGACGTTCTGAAAGCTATTGCCTTAGGCGCCAAGGGCACCTATATCGGCCGTCCGTTTCTCTATGGTTTGGGCGCCATGGGCGAACAAGGGGTTACCAAAGCGCTGGAAATTATCCATAAAGAGCTGGACCTGACTATGGCGTTCTGCGGTGAGCGTGAATTAACGAAAATCAACCGCTCTCACCTTTTGCCAGGCACGTTCTAGGGGTCTAATTTGGGTTTGGACTTGGATCAGGCCCATCATGCTCAGGGCAAACTGGTGATGACTAAATAGCACATACTTGATCACATTTGATTTCAATCGGTAGCATTTGCATCATTCCGTAATTTGGTTTCAATGGGCGATTTTCGCTGTCAAGTGCCACCTTCTCGATAACGAATACGAAACACCAAACGCTATTTCGCCAGATCAGGTGTAAATAGCCGTTCCGTCGCATCTGCTTTGGCTGACTTAATTGGCACGTCGCAACGGATTCAAGGGCATGGATGCCCTTGGAAGCGCCGCGCGTGCAGGGAAGCACGCTCAAGCGACCGAAAGTGACAATGAAGGAAGAATACCAAAGCGGGCGACAAACGGGGGTTCAAGGGGGCTGCCCCCTTGGAAAGAAAAAAACCTCCGAAAGATTGTTTCGTTTAGAACCAATAAACGCATCGTCAGATTTGGCTGGTTCTTCACGGCAATAGACACAACGTTAAACCAGGCCAAAGGTACTCTCGAATTGAAAACTCAAAGGCTAAATACGCTTAGGTCAGTATCATTCGATCACGTCTCCGCCACCTGAATCCGGAAAGGACCGGATTCCGGAACCAGCTGACCAATTCGCTGCAGCCCTCGTGTACTGAATTGAGACTCAAACGCGCTCTGATATTGTGGATCAAGGGCAATCAGTAGTCCGCCGCTGGTTTGCGGATCGCAAAACAGAAAACGCTGGTCGTCGGTCATTGGCCCGAGATGCTGACCATAACTTTGAATGTTGCGACGCGCGCCTCCAGCGATACACCCCGCGGCCAGGTAGTGCGCAGCTTCTGGTAACACAGGCACACGCTCCGCATCAATGTGCGCGGCCAGGCCAGAACCTTGGCACATTTCCAACAGATGGCCGAATAAACCAAAGCCTGTGACATCGGTCATGGCATGAACGGCGGGTAATGCACCGAGCTCTGCGCCAATGTCATTGAGCTGGCACATACTGTCTATGGCAATATGTTGATGTTCCGGTAACAGTTTTTTCTGTTTTTGGGCGGTACTCAAAATACCTACGCCCAGAGGTTTGGATAAATACAGTAGATCGCCGGCTTTGGCCGTGTCGTTCCGTTTCAGATTCGGCAGCAACACGCGCCCGGTCACGGCAAGGCCAAAAATGGGCTCAGGGCTGTCAATACTGTGTCCTCCTGCCAGCGGAATGCCCGCCGCCCGGCACATTGCGCGCCCTCCTTCAACCACCTGTTGCGCCACATCAGCCGCCAGTTTATCGACCGGCCAACCCAAGATCGCGATCGCCATCATCGGCTTGCCGCCCATGGCGTAAACATCACTGATGGCATTCGCGGCAGCAATCCGGCCAAAGGTGAACGGGTCATCGGCGATTGGCATAAAAAAATCGGTCGTACTGATCACGGCAGACCCATCACCCAAGTCATAGACCGCAGCATCGTCCTTAGTGTGATTGCCCACCAGCAGTTGCTTGTCGGGCACCTCGGCCGACGTGCTCTTCACAATCGATTCGAGTAGCGCCGGTGAAATTTTGCAACCACAACCCGCTCCGTGGCTGAACTCGGTTAATTTAATCTGTTCCATGCGGTTTCCCGTCTAAAATTTTGCCAAGGCTAACCAAAGCGCTAATCCATCGTATTGCGCCGCCTCAGGTTTCCAGTCATAAAGGCTCCCACCAGCAGCCTTCGACGACCCGATTGCGAATTCGCGTCCAATTTTCATCACCCACCCAAAGTTGAACTAAACTGACAGAGGCCGTGTTACACAGACGGGCATAGCAACAACTCGCCCCTATCACTGATCGAGCAGGAACGACATGAACAAGGTGCTGATAGCCATCATTATTGCAGTATTGGAATATCAGTCCGTTGGTGCGGAAGAACTCAATATGTCGTTCGGCGATACCTTACCGCCATGGGTCATTGAAAATGGTCAACGCGGCCTGCTGATTGACTTAGTGGACGCCTGCCTGACGCCGTCTGGCCATGTCGTCAATGTCGAGCTCGTACCCTACGCGCGACGTATCCTGGAATACAAAAACGGGCGAGTGAACGCAGTGACCGATATCACTCCGGAACTCATCGCTGAGCAGGCCTTAACCGGCTATTACACCGACACCCTGTATGCCTACGAAAACTACTTTTATGCCCTGGCAGACAATCAGTTCGAGCTGAGTTCGATTTCTGACATCGGGCAACGTTCCGTTGTGTCATGGCAAGGAGCCAAGGTTGTCATCGGCGGGGAGTACCAGCGTATGGCGGAAAACAACCGAAACTACTCAGAAATTGACCGTCAGGAAGCTCAGGTCCGGCTGCTGGTGTCCGGGAGGGTTGATTTCATCCAGATGGACAAGGAAATCTTTAACTATTACCTGAACAAATTTATCGACGCTGGCATTGTCGATAAACAGCTGGCTTTTGACCGCTTTGAGTTACTCGGCGCCAGCCCGAATGGCATTCTGTTTCAAAGCAAACAGGTCCGCGACGATTGCCTAAAGAACCTCCGCGCCTTACCACAAAACCATCCACTGCAGGCTATTTTGCGGCTGCCGCCCAACGAGAGCGATTAGCGCTGCACCCATTGCTCGCATTTGCCAAAGAAAAAATCGATAAAGGCACGAACCTTGGGTTGCTCAATTTTGGTTTGGTGATAATAGGCGTAGGCCTGCACACCGCCAACCCAGTAGTCCTGCAATACAGGAATAAGCCGGTCCCAAGGTGAGCGGGTGTGATCCACCATCGCCGTCGCACCGTTAATTAACCCCAGCCCCTGTGCCGCATACTCTTCACCATTGGCGTCGGTCACCACGTAGGTGGGTAAAAACACTCCTTCCAGGAAGCCATCATTGAAGTCCTTGCCTCCACGCACCACCAAACTGTTCTGCGGTGTATTGTGGGTATTACCAATCACATAATGGTTAGCCAGATCGGTCGGCGTTTGTGGCACACCGTGCTGAGCAAAATACTCGTGCGAACCGTAAACACCAAACGCGGTTTCAATCAGAGATTTGCGTTTCAGACCCGGCATCACGTCACCCAGATATTTACTTAACCCCCAAAACACATCGGCCTTCACGGACTGCAATTGGTTGAAATCGGTCATCAGGTGGATCGTCAGTTTTACCTTCGGGTAGCGTTGCAGGAACTCTCCCACCCAAGGGGTCACGGTCATGCGCAATATGTATTCTTCAGCAATGATGACCGTCAGATTTCCCGCAGGTTCACCATGCCGCTCTGCCAACCAGGCCTCAATCGCGCCGTGCTCTTCCAGCAGAATCTGGCTTTTTTCCAATAGGGATTGCCCGGCTTCCGTCAGAGTGATGTGACGGGTAGAGCGGTTCAGTAACGCCTCGCCGACCTGTTGTTCCAGACCTGTAATGTGCTTACTGATGGCCATCGCGGACACACCCCGTTTCAAGGCCACAGCGGAAAAGCTCCCCTGCAGACCGACATCCTTCAAGGTTCGCAGCCACTCTACTTTCAACATAAGACACCAGATTAAACTTTTAGTTTAGTTAATTTAACCATTTCAACTATTTGGTTTACTTAAGAAGAAGTTTACTCTGGCCTAAACAAACAAAGCAAAGAGAAATCACGATGTCGCTGGTAAAACGTTTATTGACGCACTACGCACTGATCGGCTTTGGGCAGGGCTTGCTGCTCTGTGTGTTAACCCTGTTTATGATCGAAAAAGGCTTGGCTCTGTGGCAAGTTGGTGTGGCCTTTGGTGCATTTGGCCTAACCGCGGTGATCATGGAACTGCCACTAGGCGCAACGGCCGACTTACGCGGTCGAATACGGGTTTACCGCTGGTCTCTGATGGTGAGCGTTGTGGCACTGGTGATCGCCATCACGGTTAGTCATTTCATCTGGATATTGCTTGCCATGAGCCTCATGGGCTTCAGCCGGGCACTGGAATCCGGTTCCGTCAGCGCGTGGGAAATAGAGCAGATCCGCCATCACGGCATGGCCGACAAGACCGCGACATTGATCGGACAGTTTCAGGCCACCAATGCGCTGGGTATTGCCCTGGGTGCGCTATGCGGCGGCTACGTTCCCCAGCTCATGGCCGGAACACTGACCTGGCTGACGCCAGCCACCAACAATCTGGTCATCGTCTTAGCGCTGACCCTGATTCACATCCTGCTGTTGCCCTGGTTATTCAAAGAAGGGGATGTCATCGTCGCATCCGACGAACGCCCTACCCTGAAATCACAAATCACCGTTGCCGTCCAACATGGCCTGAAGCACCGTGCCATCCGCCCTCTGTTGCTTGCGGGCTTTCTGTTCGGCATGGTGCTGTCCAATCTTGAAGCTTATTGGCAACCCTTTGTGAAAACGCTGGCGCCTGACCAGAAATACGACATCTTCGGCTGGATCGCGACCGGGTATTTTTTTAGTGCCGCCGCTGGCCCCGCGCTGTTTTCCACGCTTGTTGAACGCATCAAGGTCTCGCCAGAAACCATGATCACCATCATTTTTGCCGCCGTCGCGCCCGTACTCTATGCCTTGGGCAGCAGTCAAACCCTTTGGAGCTTCGCCTTACTGTACTTTCTGTTTATGGGGGTTATGGCCTGCGTCAACATTCCCGTTACGGTATTGCTGAATGAGCATACGGAAGATCGGATTCGCTCCACCATGCAGAGTGTCATGAGTCTGGTGTTGCAAGGTGGCGGCGCCTGCGCCGCGTTCGCCCTGGCGCCGGTGATTCAACACTGGGGCATAGGCACCATTTGGCATGGGTTGGCGGTTACTCTACTGAGTTTGGCAATTTTCCGCCTGGTTCAGGGCATCTTGCCGAAACTGGGTCGGGGTTTTGTGAGTTCGCTCTTTAAACGCACGGTTAAACGAACTTAAGGTGCGATACCCCAGATCCAGCGAAATGTTCATAATCGGCTTGTTCGGGGCTTGCACTAACTGAACGGTGGCGTCTTCAATACGCCACTCATTGACGAAGTCGTTGAAATTGCGATAACCCAACTGTTCGTTAATCAACGAGCGCACAACATATTCCGGTCGGTTCAAGGTTTTGGCCAGTTGCGCCAACGTTAATTTTTCCTGTTTGTAAAAGCCCTGCTGCATCAACGCCAACAACGGGGCTAACTCTGGGTTAACCGGTTCTGGTTCTGGCGGTGTCGGTTCTCCCGGCGGCCCCAACGTTATGCCAAATAACAGGCCCTGTGGCACCGTCATAATCTGAAACGCCATCACCAACGCACAACTGGCCACCACCAGGCGCTGAAACAACGCCCCACCCCAACCAAAATTGACCGACAACACATTAACCAACACGGCTGCGCCGACCATGACGATAACCACAACCCGCAAGCGGCGGCGAGACGCCACCAGATCATCCGGCCAATACTGAATGACCGTCCATAAGCCTGAGGCAATCAACAGGTATTCAACATAACCCGGAATATCCAGAAACAGGACTTCCATCAATGGTTGATAGGCACCCAGGCCGGGCGAGAACAAATACAGGGCTGGCACCAGCGCAGAATAGACCAGCAAAAGCAGCCAGGGCCAGATAATGGAGGGGCGCTCGCGAAACGCAAAATGGCACAACAACCAAAACAATGCAGGAATCGTCGTCTGTATGTCGGTGGTCAGCCATTGCCAGTTCGCAGGCAACACCGGATGCAACAGAAACCCGGCTGTCGCTACCATCAAAGCGATGAAAATATAACTGACCTGAAACTGTCGATGCGTTTTCAACACAGCTAATGCCATGACCAACAGGCAGCCCAGTGAAAAACCGATGGTCAGATGCAGCAAATTACGCTCCCGGAGCTACAGAGGCCTGCCCGTTGGGCAGGCTTCTCACAAGTCAGGCGGGTCAGTCAGCCGCCAGTTCACCCAACAACGCCACCACCAGGCGCCAAAACGGCTCAACAGTGTCTATTTGCAGGCGTTCAGATGGGCTGTGCGCACCTTTAATGGTGGGTCCAAAACTGACCACGTCCATGTCAGGCTTTTTGCTGATCAGTATGCCGCATTCCAAGCCGGCATGAATGGCTTTCAACTCAGCCGGATGACCAGTAATTTTAGCTGACAGCGACTGCGTTCTCGCCACCAGAGCACTGCTAAAATCAGGATTCCACCCAGGGTAATTCAGAATAACTTTATGGGCTAAATGAAAGGCATCGAATACATGCTCAATGGTCTGCTTCAAGCCCGTGGTCTGTCGCTCATTGAAATGCCGCAAACTGGTCAGGATTTTCAGCTCACCTTCGACAACTTTCACCACAGCGAGGTTGCAGCTCAAGTCCACCAGGTCCGCAGGTTGTTTCAGGTTATAACTCTGTGCCCCATGCGGCAGAATGGAAATCAGGCTTAAAAATGATGTGGTGTCCGCTTTACCCAGAACCAGAGGCTGCTCGACCTCGGTGGGTTCAAATACCCACTCCAGACCTTGTTCCACTTCAGGCAGAAAGGACAACCAGCGTTCTTTGGCAGAGTCCAGCAAAGTACGCCATTGCTCGATGTCATCTTCGGACAGCATTAATACAGCACTCGCCTCACGGGCAATGACATTGTGGGCCACGCCGCCGCGGAACGACACCAGCTGCCAGGTCAATTGCTGAGCTTCATTCAGGACCTCCACCAACAATTTATTGGCGTTACCAAGCTGCTCGTGAATCTGCACCCCGGAATGACCGCCAGAAAGCCCTTTCAGATGAACGATCCACGGCTTCAACCCGGGAGTGGGTAGCTTCAACATAACCTGACGGCTGGCTTCATAACCATAGCCACCGGCACAACCGATATAAATTTCCCCCCAATCTTCGGTATCGAGATTCAACATGCGTGTAGCGCTGAGCATACTCGCGTCCAAACCTACCGCACCAAAAAGGCCGGTTTCCTCTTCAACTGTAAACAGTAATTCCAAAGCTGGATGCACAACACTGTCATCGGTCATCACGGCCAGCGCCGCCGCGACACCGATACCGTTGTCCGCGCCGAGCGTGGTGCCCTGCGCTTTGAGCCAGCCATTCTCCACCACTAACGACAGCGCATCTTGGGTGAAATCGTGTACCGTTTCACCGGTTTTCACCGTGACCATATCCAGGTGGTTCTGAATCGCTACCGTAGGCGCGGACTCATACCCCTTAGTGGCGGGAACATAAACCACCAGATTGCCCGCGGTATCCACTCGGGTCGTCAGTTGACGTGCATTGGCCAGGCCAATGATGTATTCGCGTATGGCGGCTTCCTGACCGGAAGGTCTCGGGATTTGCGTTATCTGATAAAAATGCTCCCAAATTTGAGCCGGTTGCTCAGGATAATGGTTCGGTTTCATATCTTTAACTGCCCTCATGAATCGACCGCGAAGCTTACTGCGCAATCTGGGTACAGAGCAACCTTTGGCCAAGAAATACCCGTCGCGTGCGCACCTGGGGCTCAGGCTGCGTTCGGTCTGGTCCTGTCCTGCGCGACACGCGTACCTGACGTTCCATAAATGTCTGACACTATTCGAGTGTTTTTAACTATATTGTGCTTAAATAATGTTCACTTTCCGGCGACCCAGTGACATCGGGTATTGCCTGCGTATTGTCTGACTGGCTGATGTAACGCGATGAAAAAGACCAATGGCACCGTGGAAACCGACTACAAGAACCGTTTCAATCGCCGACTGTGGCTGGAAGAGCGCCGTCGGGATCTGATCCATTATTTCGACTCCCGCAGCATCAACAACGGGCGTATCGGCACAGACCCTTACTGGAGCGTAGTGCCGCGCACATCGATCTGGCAGATACCCAGCCTTGGCACACCGGGTTTCGATGGGTGGTTTGGCATTGCCGGTGATCACCCTACCGACGTCGTACCGCTGAATTATTTTAATGGCGATCCACGGGTTATTCTGGAGCACTTTGTCAACAAATGGTTACGCGCAGCCGAACGTCTAAAGGCCGGTGAAGATTACGGCGACTTCCGCATTGAGCATATCGAACAACGCCCAACCATCGGCGAACTCATTGAAGACCGTGCCATGCGCCTGAAACGTTGGGTGGACGCCGACGACCTCTGGCACAACGTCGTACCCATTAACCCGGTTATTCTGGTTCCTGACGAAGACGGAGACGCCCTCCCCCCAAGTACAACTGAATAAAAAATAAACAGACATTTTTTTTTCAAATCTGTATACTCCGCGCCGCTGAGGTGACCCAGCCTGCAATTGTGTGCTTTTGGAGCGCTTTGTTTTCAACAGAGTCCATGCCGAACAGCAAGACACATCATCATATTCGCGAATACGCGACACGGGGAGCAGCCTGTACACACCTTCGCGACGACCAACGAGCGTCGTCATCAGCTAATCGCTGTTATTGAACTGGTTCGCCAATATTGGCACCAGAATTATCCTATTGTGCCTTTGATGATGAAACGGCACTGACAATCGAGAACATTAAATGTCTGAAAATCTGACTTTTGCAGATCTGGGCTTAACGCCCGCTATTTTATCTACGCTGGATTCTTTGGGTTACGAAAACCCAACCCCGATTCAAGAACAAGCCATCACCTCTCTGCTGGAAGGCAACGACGTATTGGGTCTGGCGCAGACCGGTACCGGTAAAACCGCTGCATTTGCATTACCCCTGTTATGTATAATTGACACCAATACCACCAAGCCTCAGGCGCTGGTATTGTGCCCAACCCGCGAATTGGCCATTCAGGTAGCTGAAGCCTTCCAAACCTACGCCCGCGGTAATAAAAATTTCCACGTATTGCCCATTTACGGCGGTGCGGACATGCGCAACCAATTACGTCAACTGAAGCAAAATCCACAGGTTATTGTCGGTACGCCAGGTCGTGTTATGGACCATTTGCGACGCGAAACACTGGACCTGTCTGAACTGAAACACATGGTACTCGACGAAGCAGACGAAATGCTGCGCATGGGTTTCATTGAAGATATCGACTGGATTCTGGAACACACGCCAGAGAGCAAACAAACGGCGTTGTTTTCGGCCACCATGCCCAGCCAGATTAAACGCATTACCGATCAGTACCAAAAAAATCCGGTTAAAATCGAAATCAAAGCCAACCACACTGAACTGGCGCGTATTGAACAGTTTGTGTGGCGCGCACAGGGTATCGACAAGCTGGAAGCCCTGACCCGAATTTTGGAAGTCGAAGAATGGAACGGCATCATCATTTTCGTGCGCACCCGTATCGAATGCCAATTCCTGTCTGAAAAATTATCCGCGCGTGGTTACGCTGCAACAGCCTTAAGTGGTGAAGTCGCGCAAAAACAACGCGAAGAAATCATTAACACCATGAAGCGCGGTAAGCTGGACATCGTCATCGCGACCGACGTTGCAGCCCGTGGTTTGGATATTGAGCGGATTACTCACGTCATTAACTGGGATATTCCCGGTGACGTTTCTACCTATACACACCGAATTGGCCGTACTGGCCGTGCGGGCCGTTCAGGTAAAGCCATTCTCTTCTGCAAGCCGCGCGAGCAGCGCATTCTGCGTGACATTGAACGGGCCACCAAATCGCAGTTGATTGACTATCCGATGCCGTCAGCCGAAAAACTGGGTGAATACCGAACAGAACAGTTCAAAGATACAGTGCTGGAGCATGTCGAAAAAGACACGCTCGATTACTTCAAGGCGATGATCACCAGTTGGGTCGACGAAGCCGATACCGACATTCTCGATATTGCTGCTGCCCTGGCCTTTATGGCGCAGGAAGACAAGCCGCTGCAGATTCCGAAAGATCCTGAGTTCAAACCACGCAAACGTGAGAACGATCGAGGTGAAGACCGCCCTCGTCGTGAACGCGGTGAGCGAAGCGAGCGTGGCGAAGGTCGCGGCCGTAAGCGCGAACTGAATTACGATGCAAAAACCTATCGGCTGGATGTGGGTCGTCGTGACAATGTTGAGCCGGGTGCTATTGTTGGCGCTATTGCCAACGAAGGCGGCATTGAAGGCCGCTTCATTAACAACATCACCATCCGTGACACTTTTACATTGGTGGATTTACCAAACGGCATGCCGGCGGATATTTTTGCGCATTTGCAGAAAACCCGCGTTAAAGGTCGCCCTTTAAACATGCGTGAGTGGAAAGATGAAGCGCCGTTAGCTGCTGAAGGCGGTGACCGTCGTCCGCGTCGCGACAGCGGCGACCGTAAACCACGCCGTGACAGTGGCGATCGCAAGCCACGTCGTGAAGGTGCACCGGCGGATCGTAAACCGCGTCGCCGTTCAGAATAACAGCGAGAATAAAACAGAATAGAAAGGCGAACTTCGGTTCGCCTTTTTCTTTTTCTGGTAAACTGCGCCCACACCGAAACAGGGAAATGCCATGTCAAAAATATTCTTAGTGTTGATCGCAATTGTTGTGATCGTGTTGTACATCCGCCGTACCACCACCGACACCAAGGTTGCCAGCTTTAATATTGAGCAAGGCAAAACCTTTTTGCTCGAAAACGCCAAAAACGTCAACGTGCAAAGCACGGACTCTGGTCTGCAATACGAAGTTCTGCGGGCCGGGACGGGTGCCGAGCATCCAAAAGCATCCGATTCAGTTAAAGTGCATTACCACGGTACACTAATCGACGGCACTGTATTTGATTCCAGTGTTGAACGTGGCGAACCGATCAGCTTCGGTTTGAGTCAGGTGATCAAGGGCTGGACTGAAGGTTTGCAATTGATGGTCGTGGGTGAAAAAACCAGATTCTATATTCCTAGCAATCTGGCTTACGGCAACCGTGCAGCAGGCAAAATTCCGCCCGGCTCTGTGTTGATTTTTGATGTCGAATTACTCGGGATTAACGATTAATGAACAGTCCGACCGTCATTGCAAAGCTTGATATGGCGTTGGGCGAATGCCCGCGCTGGAACGAACAGGAACAAGCCTGGTATTGGGTTGATATTCTCGGTCGCCAGTTCTTCCGATTCGACACCCAAAAGGAAACGTTAGAAACGAAGCAGTACGATTTTGCGCCGGCCTGTTTTGCCTTTACTGAACGCAACCACATTGTATTGACCAGCGCCAAAGGTGTGTATTGGCTCGATACTTTCAACAGCGCACCACGCCTGCTGATCAACCCGGAGTCGAACAAACCGGCAAACCGCTTTAATGATGGGGTGACCACCCCGGATGGTGCTTTTATCGCCGGCACAATTGGCGATGGAAGCCAGCCACAGGGAACGGCGTATCGGCTTAGCCTGACCAACAGAACCATGCGTTCTCGTGCGTTGCAGTCGGGCTACACCATTATTAATGGGCAGGCGTTTTCGCCTGACGGTCGCTGGTATTACGTCACCGACACGCCCAACCAGAAAATAATGCGTTATCCGTATCAGGCGGAAACTGGGCAATTAGGCGAAGCGGAATTGTTTTATCAGTGCGAGTCCGATGAATTTCCCGACGGAGCTGCGATAGATACCGAAGGCAATTATTGGGTAGCGATGTATGGTGCCGGAAAGGTCGCGGTGATATCAGCGCAAGGGCAACGTATTCGTGAAATCTCATTGCCCGTCAGTCAACCCACCATGGTGGCGTTCGGCGGACCAAACCTGGATCAACTGCTTATAACCACCGCAGCACAAACCCTATCTGAAGCTGCGCTGGCTAAGGAGCCTTTAGCCGGCTCTGTTCTGCTGCTGCAAACAGACAGCATTGGCACAGTCCCGGCACGCATGACGGAATAACCCTGCCACATAAAAAACGGACCTGAGTGTCCGTTTTTTGTTCTGTATGAATGTTTACAGCAGGATGTCGCGGATCTCTGCCAGTTCCTGCTTTCCTTCGATCAGCTCTTCTGGTGTCAGTCCGGAGAGTTCATGCGGAAACACCAACCAGTCATCACTCTTGCGCACGTAATAATCAGGCAGAATATCTACTTGTGTATTAGCCGGCTTGTACCAAGGACAGGCAACGCGGATGTCCTTTGGTGTGTTCAAGCGCGACAGCTTTTGAATCTGTTTGATTAACGCGTCCACACTGCGACCGGAGTCGAAAACATCGTCCACAATCAGCAGAGAGTCGTCAGCGTTCGCATTCTCAATCAAATAATGTAAGCCATGGACTTTAATATCTTTCGATTGCTTGCCAATGCCGTAATAAGACGAGGTACGAACCGAAATGTGGTCCGTTTCTATGCCTTTGAAATCAAAATATTCCTGCACGGCAATCCCGATTGGAGCACCACCGCGCCAGATTCCGATGATGAAATCCGGGCGAAAACCATCTTCCAATACCTGATGCGCCAAACGAAAAGAGTCCTGCAATAACTCTTGCGAGGTAATAAACACTTTATTTGTCATTTCTCAGACCTAAACCAAAGTTAACCGTTTGGGCAAATTATAATGCGTTCATCGCCATTTGTACGGTTATATTTCGTTAACTTTCAGACTTTAACGCCACCCTAAAGAGCACTGTAGACAACTATTGCTGGAACGGAAACAGTTTGCTGCCAGATTCGCGCTGCCCGCACCACTCGATTCCCGTATCATAATCCCCCCGGTCGGGGTTTCTTAATGCGCTCTCCGCAGAATGCCGACCAAACGTCTCAGGCAAGCATTGTGCGAACAGCAAACCAAGGATTCAGCATGCTCATCAATAAAATAAACAACCGTGACAGCGGCATTGTTGTTTACGGTATTACTCCGCCGAAGACCGGCAACAGCCCGGAAAAACTGCAGGATATTGCGAATCTGCAAATTGAACGACTGCGGGACCAGAACATTGATGGGCTGATTCTTTACGACATTCAGGACGAAGCGGAACGAACCTCCGACGCACGCCCCTTCCCCTTCATCGAAACACTGGATGGCTACCATTACAGCGAAACTTACCTGAAAGGTTTGGACGTTCCGAAAATTGTGTATCGAGCCAGTGGAAAGTACACCCAAACCGAGCTGGCCGGCTTTGTCAACGGCGCTCCGGCTGACGAATATTTAACTGTCTTCGTCGGTGCGGCGTCCACCACCGCCGATGCCGGACACCTATCGTTAAAACAGGCTTATGAGCTAAAAGCCAACAGTGCATCGCACATGTTGCTGGGCGGCGTCACCATTCCAGAACGGCACCAAGCGAAAGGCGACGAACAACAACGCGTGTTCCAGAAAATGGCGCAGGGTTGCTCTTTTTTTGTCTCGCAAGGGGTTTACGACGTGAACGCCTCTAAGAATTTTCTGTCGGATTACTACTACCACGGCCTGGAAAACAACTTGCCTTTGGCCCCGGTACTGTTGACGCTCACGCCCTGTGGTTCAGCAAAAACCCTGTCTTTTATGAAATGGTTGGGCATCAGTATTCCGCGCTGGCTGGAAAATGATCTGATCCACTCCCAGGATATCCTGCAGAAGTCGATCGATTTCTCAGAGCAAAGCTGGCTGGAACTAAAAGAATTTGCGGACGAAAAAGGCATCCCGCTGGGCTGCAATATTGAAAGTGTGGCCATCCGCAAGGTAGAGGTCGATGCCTCCATTGAGCTGCTCAACCGAATTCAGGCATCGCTGAATCGTTAAGGCAAACATGCTTTAAATATCGCCAGTCAAACCAATAGGCACTATCAATACTATTGATAGTGAGCAGCAACCACGCTATTTGCGGTTTTCATGATCACAGAGCGAATGGGTGAGGCCGCTTCCTGTTTGCGCCAGACAAAGCTGAAATCACGGGCCATGTCCAGCTCCGGAATATTTAGAATCGCCAGCTCGCCCTGACTGACCGCCTGTTGCACCGAGCGGCGGCTAAGGCAGGTCAGATAATTACCCTGCTTCACCAACGCAATAATCACCCCGACATGGTCGTATTCACGGTGTACTTTGATCTGGTCGAGGTGCTCGTGAATACTGATATCAAAAATTTCCCGCGTCCCAGCGCCGCGTTCCCGCAAGATCCAATGCGCCATTTCCAACTGGGTTAGGCTGGTTTCGTCTCGTTGTGCAAACGGGTGTTGTGCACTGGCCACAATCACCAGTTCGTCTTCGCACAGTCGCTGTAGTTCAATACGTTCGTCATCACAATGGCCTTCAATCATGCCCAGATCAAAGCGGTAATCGAGCAATCCATTGATCACATGCTCCGTATTCTCAATACCCAGACGCACTTGCAACTGGGGGAAATCGCGATCCAGTCGGCAAATCAATTCGGGAATCAAATACGCAGCTGGCGTTTGACTGGCACCGACGGATATTTGCCCGCTGACCAGATCACGTTCTTTCATGCCCATCTCAATGGTATGGCAGTTGGCGAGCAATTGTTGCACCTGTGGTCGCAACCACACTCCCCAGCTGGTCAGCGCCATGGTGCGGCCATGCCGGTTGAACAGCGGCTTGCCCAGCAACGATTCCAATTGCGCCAACGCCATACTCGCGGCAGACTGAGTCATGTTCAGCGCCTTCGCCGCCTCCGAAACGCTCTGGAACTCTGCCACCCGTTGAAAGACCTGCATCTGCCGTAGACTGAATTTCACATCAATGTTCCTGATAATCCGCATTAAAACTATTGGTTTGTCTTATGGGTTTATATCAGCAATAGTTATGGTCAGAAAGAACAGGATGAGCATTAACTGATACGGATCAACTGAGCGATGCAATCCATTGCGCCTCGCTTGAATATCCCACGACAACAACGCAACAGAGGCAGGACAAGATGGAATTCATAGTAATGATTATTGCCATTGGCCTGCTGATCAGTGCCGCGCTCCATAGCTCAATTGGCTTGCTGTTTTGGTTCACCTACTTTGGCCTGGTCTATTTCTTTACCTTTCCGGGTGGGCCGATAAAACAAATCCTAAATCGCCAACGGGAGCGACGTCAGGCGGGCAATACGGCTTGCGGACACTGCGGAGCCACGATTAACGCAATGGATACCTTGTGTGTCGCGTGTAAGCTGGAGATGTCATTTGGAAAACTCTAACGAATCTGAAGCGCCCACCGAACCTTTTTCAAAAGCACGCAAATCTGCCGAAATAAAAGCCCAGGGGACAGCTGAAGAAAACCAAGATTGATGTGAAACTTGGATATTTTCGGGGTTATCGAGCGCACCCGCTTTAATATAAATTCGCCCCGGGTGGGATGGCGAAGAACCGAATACTGGCGAACCACAACGCGAGCAAAAATGCCGTGTAATGCCACGACCACTTTCACCCTGCGTTGTGTATTCAGCAGGCTTACCGCCCGTTAACTTAAACCCAGTTTCAGAAACGGCAACGACTGTATTAAAGGCACTTCCGGTGTGTCGGCGGCAATCTGAACAATGGCAGTAACTTGCGTGGCCCAGCTCACCGCGATACTCAAAACGGATGTCACCGAAAAGGCACTGACCCGTAATCATGTCAATCAAAACTCCACGTCCCCTTCTACACCATTCCAAAACCAACGGGTCCTTAATTACGATTGGTCGGCATATCATGACTGTCAAAAAAATTAACAGTGACTACACCAACTTCTTTGCAAAGGTCGCGAAATCCGCAATCAGGGTGGTCAGTTGCTGGTCGATCTTTTCATCCAACACATCGCCCTGTTCACTCAGTACCGAGACCGCGCGGCCAATGCCCAATTGCGCCCGATACACATTACAACCAAGATTGCTCAATTGCGTGCGGATGTGCGGCAATGCACGTGCGGCGGCCATCGGGCCTGGCGATGCCGCAAGCACCAGCGCGGCCTTTTCTCGGAACACCAATGTACCGGGTTGGTCGTCTTGCGAACGGCTCATCCAGTCCAGCGTGTTCTTCAACAACGGGGAAAAGAAACCATTGTACTCCGGGCTGGCGACGATTATTCCACTGGCGTCCAACATCCGCTGGTTAAGTTGTTTAATGCTATCCGGCACACCGACCTGAGCTTCGCAGTCGCCATCGTAAATTGGTGCATCCAACTGTTCGGCGGTCACCAGGTCGGCCTCGATACCGTGCTGTTCAAGACGGTGTGCAACTGCCAATAGCAGACGAACATTAATGGAGTCCTGTCGGCGACTGCCAGGTAGTAGTAATACTTTCATATGCAGACTTCCATTAGCCGACGAAATATTTGATGGCACCGGCAATAAGCACCAAAGGCACCAGAATACGGATGATTTTGGCGTACTTTGACGCCTGTTCATCGGTTAAAGTGGTTGGGTTACGCGAAGTGATCATCAGAACGCCCACAATCGCGATACCCAAGACCAACAGAATTTGTACGATAGCAGGCATCAATTCACTCCAAACAGTTCAGCCAGTTTTTCACCCGGTTGCTCTGCGCGCATAAAAGCTTCGCCCACCAGAAACGAATGGATGTTATTACGTCGCATCAGTTCAACGTCGTCACCGGTCAAAATACCGCTTTCAGTGACCAGGATGCGATCGCTGTCCACTAGGTTTTGCAGATCCAAGGTGGTTTGCAACGACACCTCAAAGGTGTGCAGGTTGCGGTTATTTACGCCAATCAATTTATTTCGGATGTTCAGCGCGCGATGCATTTCATCGGCATCGTGCACTTCAATCAGCACATCCATGCCGTACTCCGTCGCTTGTGCGTGCAGATCGGCCATCTGGTGATCATCCAGCGCGGAGGCGATCAACAATACGCAATCGGCTCCAATGGCACGGGCTTCGGCAATCTGATAGGCGTCGATCAGGAAATCTTTGCGAATCACCGGTAACGACACCGCCTCGCGAACGGAGATCAGGTAGTCCTCGTGGCCCTGGAAAAAATCCCGGTCCGTCAACACAGACAAACAGGCGGCACCACCTTGCGCGTAACTTTCAGCGATGGCGGCTGGTTCAAATGGATCGCGTAACACACCCTTACTCGGAGACGCTTTTTTAATTTCGGCAATGACTGCCGCTTGACCGTTGGCGATTTTGGCTTCCATGGCCGCGGTAAAACCTCTTGGCGGCGCGTAGCGATCAAACTCCTGTTCCAGATCCTTGAGGCTTTTATACGGCTTTCGTTCAGTGACTTCCGCCACCTTACGGTCGAGAATCTTCTTTAATATTGTCGGTCTATTGCTCATAGTACTCGTTACTGTTCCCGTATCATGCGTTGGCCGAGCTGGTCAGCTCAGCCAGTTGTTTGAGTTTTTCACCGGCCAATCCGGTTGAAATCGCGTCTTCAGCCATAGCCACACCGTCCGCGAAAGAATTCGCCACGCCGGACACGTAAATGGCCGCACCGGCGTTCAAGGCAATAATATCGGCGGCGCGAGCGGCGTCTTCGTGGCCCGCGCCATTGAAGACGGCCTTAATCAGTTCCAAACTGCTTTGAGCATCGGTTGCGCCCAAACCAGCATGACCTTGTGTCGCCAAACCAAAGTCTTCAGGTTGCACGTTGTAAGTGGTTACTACACCATTTTTCAGCTCGGCCACAAAAGTTGGGGCTGCCAAACTGAACTCATCCATACCATCATGTGAATGCACGACCAATACATGTTCGCTGCCAAGATTCTTCAGAACTTGCGCGAATGGCTCACACAACTCCTTACTGAAGACACCAATCACCTGGCGTTTTACGCCCGCTGGGTTGGTCAGTGGACCCAACATATTGAAGATGGTTCGCAAGCCCAACTCTTTACGCGGGCCAATGGCATGACGCATGGCGCTGTGATGCGCCGGTGCGAAGATAAACCCAACGCCGACCGACTCAATGGCCCGGGCGACCACATCGGAGCCTGCCGCTAGGTTCACACCCGCTGCTTCAAGGACATCAGCACTCCCAAAGGTAGACGATACCGCGCGATTACCGTGTTTGGCCACGTGCGCCCCGGCGGCAGCCACTACAAAGGCACTGGCGGTGGAAATATTAAACAGTTTCTGGCCGGAACCTCCGGTGCCACAGGTATCCACAAGGTTTTCGCAGTTAACCGTCACAGGTGTCACCAGCTCTCGCATAATCGTCGCTGCGGCGGTTATTTCTTCGATGGTCTCACCTTTCATACGCAAGCCCATTAAAAAAGCGCCAATCTGGGCGTCGGTACAATCTCCGGTCATCACCTGCCGCATGACCTGCTGCATCTCGTCCAAACTTAAGTGACCATGACTGGCAATTCGATTCAGTGCTTTTTTAATGTCCATGCCTTTCTCCTGCGCCTTGCTCGTCGGCGGATGAATATTGATGAATAAAATTGGCGAGCAGCTCTAAACCCTGTTCGGTCAAAATCGATTCTGGGTGAAACTGTACGCCTTCAATCGGTAATGTTCGATGCTTAATCGCCATAATGTCGTCCACGGCACCGCTTTCAGTCTCGGTCCACGCCGTCACTTCAAAACAGTCCGGTAAACTATTTTTTTCCAACACCAGTGAATGATAGCGGGTCGCTTGAAAAACATCCGGCAATCCGCGAAACACTCCCTGCCCAGCGTGATGAATGGGCGAGGTTTTACCGTGCATAACCCGGGCAGCTTTCACGACATTAGCGCCAAACACCTGCCCAATGGCCTGATGCCCCAAGCACACGCCCAATAGAGGCACCTTACCGGCGAAGGCTTCTATGGCCCGCAACGACACGCCCGATTCGTTTGGCGTGCAGGGCCCGGGCGAGATCATCAGCAGATCGGGCCGGAGCCGGGCGATGCCATCGACATCAATGTTGTCATTTTTACGAACAACAACGTCAACAGACAGCGATTCCAGGTAGTTCACCAGCGTATAGGTGAAGGAATCGTAGTTATCGATCATTAACAGCATGCAGTTTTCTCAAAATTCGGTGACGCGAATGGTAACACGAGCCACTTTTTTGAAACTACGCATTGACTCTATCGCATTTTGTTATAGCATACTAGTACATGAATACATCAAACACTGAAAAAACTGAACTGCTCGACCACCTGCTGAGCGCCAAATCCCGTGAAGATATGGCGCATCGGCTGGAGCAATTGCTGACGCCAACGGAATATGAAGAAGTCATAAAACGACTGCAAATATTCAAAATGCTCGAAGATGGTCTGCCGCAGCGGAAAATCGCTGAACAATTGGGTGTGGGCATTGCCACCGTATCGCGTGGTGCCCGAGCCTTAAAGAATGAACTTTAATTGAGAACCTCATGAGTCTGCTCCCTTTCGAATTACCGCGTAAGCCGCAATACGTCAAAGTTGCCGATCAGTGTGATTTTTTTGAACTGTTCAAGAAAATCGAAAAACGCTATGACAACTGCTTCATTCTGGAATCCCTCGGCGAAGACAGCCACATCGCCCGGCACACCATCATCGGCTTCGATCCTGAAAAAATAATATACGCGAACGCTGATCAACTGACCGTGGAAGACCGTCAAGGTCAGCATGAAACCGTCACCACGGACAACCCTTACATGTTGCTGCGGGACTTGATGCCACAGAACATCATTTCACGCATGTACGCGGGTGGCCTGACGGGTTACCTGGGTTACGATGCGATGAATTATTTTGAACCGACCATGTCCATTCAGGCCAGTGAGCTGTTCGATACCTTCCGGTTTGGTCTGTACAAAGACGGGCTGGTTTTCGACAAAATGACCGGCGAAGTTTTCTACTTCTATTACGATGACAACCGCATTGCCATAATCGAAGAATTGCTAAACACGCCCTACACCGGCAATGGTGACTTGAAAATCACCGACCTAGGCGACAGCATGAGCCGCGAAGAACATCGCGATGCGGTCATGAAGGTGAAGCAGGACATTATCGACGGGAAAATTTTCCAAACCGAGGTCGGCTTTAAAAAACATTTTAAGCTCGAAGGCGACTGCATCAACCTGTACGAGAAGTTACGCGACATCAACCCGTCACCACAGATGTATTATGTTAAATTCGGCGAACAAAAACTGATTGGCGCAAGTCCTGAATTGCTGTTCCGTTTACGCCAAGGCGAAATGGAAACCTTTCCGCTGGCCGGAACCACCAAACGTGGCGCCACCGCAGAAGAAGACACCGCGCTGGCTCGCGTACTGCTGAATGATCCGAAAGAAATCGCCGAACACAACATGATTGTCGACTTACACCGCAATGATATTGGCCGCGTTGCGCGCTTCGGCACGGTGAAAGTCCGCTCGCTCATGGACATCAAACGATTCAGCCATGTGCAGCACATTTCCAGTGAGATTGTCGGCATTATCGATGAAAACCAAGATATGTTTACCGCGTTGGCCAGCAACTTTCCGGCAGGCACCTTAACCGGTGCGCCTAAAATTGAGGCTATGAAAATCATCGACGATCTGGAAACGGATGGGCGTGGACCTTACGGCGGTGCCGTTGGCCATTTTTCATTTAATGGCGATTGCACCTTCGCCATTCCGATTCGAACAGTTTTTGCCAATGGCGAAAAAGCCTATGTGCAAACCTGTGGTGGTAACGTTTACGACTCGAACCCGGACGATGAGTATGAGGAGATCCGGCGTAAATTTGCCGGTACCCGCAAAGTGCTGGAATTGTTTATGTAACCGATCGTACCGTGACCGTCGCAACGTGCACGGTCTCGCCAACAAACGATCCGAACAACACTGAGAAATTAAGTATGCACATTTACATCATCGACAACTACGACTCGTTCACCTTCAATCTGTATCAGTTTATCGGTGAAGTTCTGCAAAGTGAGAAAAACAAGGGGACGATCAGCGATTTTATCATCACCGTAAAACGCAACGATGAAGTCACCCTGGCCGACATCCGCAATGCTCAACCGGACCGCATTATTATTTCCCCCGGGCCTGGCTCTCCGGATGATAAACACTATTTTGGCGTGTGCGCTGAGGTCATCACAGAACTCGGTAAAACCATACCCCTGCTCGGCGTTTGCCTTGGCATGCAGGGCATCGTGCATTGCTTTGGTGGCAACATTGTCAAAGCGCCGTTACCGATGCATGGGAAAATAAGCCCCATCAATCACGACGGCACCGGTGTTTTTGAGCAGATGCCCGATCAGCTTGAGGTTATGCGCTATCATTCCCTGATTGCCAGCGCGGCAACGTTGCCAGAATGCCTGCGCGTGAACGCTACAGTCGGTTCGCTGACCAAAGCAGACTTTAATAACCGCGACAAACTGACTTCCGCCGGTGATTTCGAAATCATGGGCGTCGAGCACAACGACTACCCGATTTACGGCATCCAGTTTCACCCGGAATCCTTTGCGACCGAAGGCGGGAAAGACCTGATCCGGAATTTCCTGTTCGTCGCTTAAGCTTGAGCAATAATCCGAACTGCCCTAAACCGGCTTAGATGGCCGGTTGCAATCACCTGCGTGAAAAACTGTCGCAGAACCACTTTATGGTTTAGGCTCATAGAGTAAATAGCGCTCTCTGAATCGGAGACCAGCCCCGGCATGTTTGCTCTTAAACTGAACAGCGATGCGACAGCGGCCTTCCGGAATGTCCGAGTGGGCCAGTCACTGTGGGTCGCCATTACCTATGTCATTTGCGCGCGCATCGGGCAAATGTTCGCCATCGACCCCGCCAATGTCACGCCCGTTTGGATCCCCTCCGGCATACTGTTGGCTGTAGCCCTGAGACTGGGACCTCAAATTTGGCCGGGTATCTTTCTGGGCGCGTTCACTGGCAATATCTGGGCATATTTTTCAACAGACAGCCTGACGCGAATGCTGGCGGCGGTCGCATCTGCTACGTTAAACGGCATCGGCGACGTTATCAGCATTGTGGTCATGGCCCAGCTCATCGTTCACCTCAACCGTTCAAACCGTATTTTAAACAGCCACCAATCGTTGGCGATTTTCATCGTTTTCGGTGCGTTTGTCGGCCCTTTCATCAGCGCACTTTTCGGGGCGACAGGTTTGCTGTGGTTTGGTCACATTGAATCGGAAGCGTATCGCACCGTAATGCAAACCTGGCTCCTCGGTGACAGCACGGGCGTCATTATTTTCACTCCGTTTTTACTGTCCTGGCTGTACCCAGAAGAGCACTTCACGCGCAGAACCTTGTTCACACTGATCGTAGTGACCGCGTACGCGATGCTGATAACTGGCGTGATTTTCGACATTCTGAGGTTGCCCAAACTTGCCCAATACGGCCTGTTTTTATTTTTGCCCGCGCTGTTTTACGCCCTGATTCACCTGGGTCAACGCCTGGTGTTTTCCGTGCAGGTGGCGGCATTGTCTTTGGCGGTGGTGGCCACTGCCTTGAACAAAGGACCGTTCTATCAGGCAGATCCGCATAGCGCTTTGATCTATCTGCAACTGTTCGCGGCAATCTTTTCACTGGTGCTCTTTGTGTTCGCCATTCTCAACATGGACAAATCCCGAAGCAGCAAACTACTGCAGCGGCGAACACTCGAACTGGAAGAACTGTACCGTAAAGACGCCCTCACCAAGCTGTGGAACCGATACCGCATTAAAGAGTTTATGGATCTGGAAATGATTCGCTACCGTCGCGATAAACGACCATTTGGCCTGCTACTGCTGGATATCGATGACTTTAAACGGATCAATGACGAACATGGGCATCTGACCGGGGACAAAGTTCTCATTGAATTATCGCAGTTTGTTCAGTCCCGCATCCGTGAGGTGGATTTTCTTGGTCGCTGGGGCGGTGAAGAATTTATCATTATTGTCAGTGAAACATCCGCCGAGGCTATTCTATTGCTGGCAGAAAAACTGCAAACCATGATTCGCGAACATAACTTTGAATCCATTCAACCTAGGTTGACGGTAAGCATCGGTGTTTCGTTGGTGAACGAAACCGACACGGAATTGACGTTAATGGACCGGGTCGACTCTGCCTTGTACCAGGCCAAGAACAAAGGCAAGGATCAAGTTATTTTTGTGGAATAAGTGGAATAAAGTTTCTCAAACCCGGCAGCCTCATCGCGTTTAAAAATTCATTAATCTTCCGAACAGCACCGTCTTTCATGAAGGTTTTAGCAACAATAAATCGAAAGAGGCACCTATAACGCACTGCCTGAACACGCTGATAAGGTCATTCAAAGGGTTCTGGCTCCAACTTTAGTCGCATGCCACAAACACCCGCACCGCTAAACAAATCTGTTTGGCGCCTTTTGGCGTAACCTTGATACCGGTCTACCCTTTTTAAAAGACAAGCGCATTGGCAAACAACCGAGACGGTTATTTCTGTTGACCCCACATAACAGGAATCGGTAAGGTGGCCGGTAACAAAATAAAAACAATAAAAATGCAAGCAACCCACATTGCCTGCTTAAGAGAGTTATAACGCATGCTAACCGTTCAAAACGCGAGTTTGAGTTTTGGTGGCATTCGCGCACTCGTTGATTTAAGTTTTACAGCGAAACAAGGCGAAATCACCTCCGTTATCGGCCCGAACGGCGCCGGTAAAACTAGTTTGTTCAATGTAATTTCGGGTTTCTATCAGCCACAGCAAGGCGCTGTGCTGTTTGAAGGCAAAGACATTACCCACATCCGACCCGACCAGCGGGCCAAACTGGGGATTTCCCGTACCTTTCAAAATATCGCCCTGTTCCGGGGCATGACCGTGCTCGATAACATCAAACTGGGTGGCCACAATAAATTGTCGTCCGGCTTGTTTGCCTCCGGCTGGTTTTACGGTGCAGCGCAACGCGAAGAAGTGGCGTTCCGTGCCGAGATCGAGCGCGACGTGATCGATTTTCTCGAACTGGACCATATCCGCAAGGCGCCAGTCGCTGCGCTGCCCTATGGCTTACAGAAGCGTGTCGAGTTGGCGCGTGCGCTGGCCATGAAGCCGAAGTTGTTGATGCTGGATGAACCCGTCGCCGGTATGAACCGGGAAGAAACCGAAGACATCGCCCGTTTCATTCTGGACATTCAAGAGCAATGGGGAACCACCATTTTGCTGGTTGAACACGACATGGGCATGGTGATGGATATTTCCGATCAGGTGGTGGTGTTGAACTTTGGCCGCCAGATTGCCGCAGGCACCCCGCACGAGGTGCAGCAAAACCCAGCTGTTATCGAAGCCTACCTCGGCAGCAACGAAGCAGGAGCCGCATAATGGGACAAGTTATGCAGTATCTGCTGAACGGCACGATGAATGGCGCACTGTACGCGTTAATTGCGGTGGGCATTGTCTCCATTTTTAAATCCACCAAAGTGGTCAGCTTCGCCCACGGGCACGTCATTATGTTCGGGGCTTACTTCTACTTCACCTTTGCCGTGATTCTGCCGGGTGCGGAATTCATGCCCGACTGGGTTGCTAAATGGGAACCCGAGTGGTTACTCGCCTACAAAGAAGGCGCCATGATGTTTTCGCCCAAAGCCGCCATTGCCGCTTGGGTGAGTAACCTGCCGCGCATTGTGTTGGGCTTGGTGGGTTCGATAATCTGCAATGCCCTGCTTGCCGTGGTCATTGAACGGTTGTTTATGCGCCCGCTGCTTGGGCAAAGTTCGTTGTCGATGATTCTGTGCACCGTCGGTTTAATCTGGGTACTGGAAGGCAGTGCTTCGTTAATCTGGTCAGCGGATATCGACCAGGTACCGGCCCTGGGTCCTAATTTCCCGATTCGTTTTCAACTGTTTGGTGATCAGGTATTTCTGTTCAGCGCCTCAGTGGTGAACTTTGTCATTGCGTTGCTGTTATTCGCGGCACTCATGTTGGTGCTTCGCTTCACGCGCTCAGGGGTCGCCATACGCGCCACCGCTGAAGATCAATCCACGGCTTACGCAATGGGCATTAACGTGCCTGCAGTGTTCACCTCGGCCTGGGTTGTTGCCGCCACCACGGGCGCCGTTGCGGGCGCAATTCTGGCCAGTCGCAATGGCTTGTCTCCCACACTCGGCCTGTTTGGTTTGTCGGTGTTGGCGGTGGTGTTAATGGGCGGGCTGGATTCGTTTGCGGGTGTGTTCATTGCGGCCATGATCATCGGCATTATGGAAGCGTTCACGCAATGGAAATTCGGTGGTGAATACGCCGAGATCGTCCCTTACGTCTTGGTTCTTGTGGTTATCCTGTGGCGACCGAACGGTTTGTTGGGTCAGGCCGAAATAGAGCGAATTTAATTTTGATTACCGGACATTACAAAACGGCATACGCCGCTGACGAAAGCATCTGGAATAACTGGGCGAAAAAATCAGGTTTGGTCATTGCCTTGATCGGCCTGTTTGCCTTTCCATTGTTTGCCAATAATTACTTGCTGCTGATTGCCGGACAAATCCTGATTTACATGATTGCCGTCACCGGAGTGAACGTTCTGGTGGGATACACCGGCTTAATGTCGCTCGGGCATGGCGCGTTCTTCGCCGTTGGTGCCTATACCGCCGTTATCGCGCATAACGCGGTCGAGAATTTATTCCCGCTCATTACATTGGCGTTGTCGGCCGGTGTAGCCGCGTTGTTTGGTCTGCTGTTCGGGCTGCCATCGTTGCGCGTAAAAGGCCTGTACCTTGCCGTGGCGACCTTATCAGCCAACTTTATTATTCTGTTTCTCATCCGTCAGGACTGGGCCGCACCGTGGACAGGAGGCCGTCAAGGCATCGAAACCCCCAACGCCGTGATATTCGGCTGGGAGCTGGCCTCGAACACCGCCAAATATTACTTAATTGCGCCAGTCTTTGTGGTGTTCGTTCTGTTTGCCCAAAATCTGTTTCGCACCCGCTTTGGTCGCGCCCTCATTGCCATTCGTGACAACGACCATTCCGCCGAAATTCTGGGCATATCCCTGTACGCCTATAAGCTGAAAAGTTTTGCTATTTCTGCCGCCTATTGCGGCGCGGCCGGCGCGCTGTGGAGTTATTTTTTCCCGGCGATTCTGCCGGAAGATTTCAGCCTGAACATGTCGATCACTCTGGTGGTCTGCCTGATCGCAGGCGGCATGGGGCGCACGCTGGGGCCGCTGTTTGGCACCCTGCTGATTTTGTTGATTCCTGAAATTCTGAAAATTATCAGCGGCGTCTTTACCGGTGGTGATGGCAACGCCCTTATTCATTTTAGCTCGATCCGAGACATTGTGTTCGGCCTGCTGATTATTCTGTTTCTGATTTTCGAACCCATGGGCTTGGTGTCGATATGGGATCGTTTCTGGCGCTTTGTCGCGCGCTGGCCATTCTCAAAATAACAACAAGAGGAATTAGACATGACGATGAAACGTCGAACCTTTATCAAAGCTGGCGCCGCAATCACAGCCGCCAGTTTGGCACCTGCCATTGTTCGGGCCGAAGAAAAAGTCTGGCGCGTTGGCGGGTCACTGCCCATGACCGGTCCTTTTGCAACAGCGGGCCAATTGGTTGCACCAGCACTGACCGATTTCACCATGATGGTGAATGACGCAGGCGGCATTGGCGGCAAGCCCATGAAAATCGAAGTGGAAGACTCTGGCTACGTGCCGAAAAACGCACTGGCGAATTTCGAACGCGCTCTGGCCAGCGGCCCCCTGCACGGTTACTTTGGTGACTCTACCGGCTTTATGGAATTGGTGGGTCCTTCGCTGACCGGTGACAAAGCGGTCATGATGATGTCGACCTCTTTCGCGTCATCGCTGGCTGACCCGGCGAAACGTCCGTACCAGTTTATGGCCGGACCGAGCTATCAGGATCAGGTGGAAATTCTGCTAAAAGACATCAGCGCCAAAGGCGGTAAAACGGTCGCTCTGGTGTATTCCGATTCTGAATTCGGCCGCGACCCCATTCCACACGCCCGCAACATTGCCAAGCAATTGGGCATTAAAATTGTGCTGGAAGAAGTGACTAAGACAGCTGGTGCGGATATCGAATCCCACGTGACCAAGCTGGCGCAGGCGAACCCGGAGTACGCCATTCTGCAGGGTTACGTGACGGGCGTATGGCCACAGTTAATTGGTGCGGCGCGCGCCTTTGGCTTGAGCACGCAATTCATGGGCACCTTCTGGGGAATGGAAAAGGTGGTGGCGGACCGTGTTACCGAACAGGCTGGACCGTTCCTCGACGGTTATCAGGGTGTTATGCCGTACCGCTATTTCTACGACCAGAAAGACGCGCCCTATTATCAGGAAGTTAACGCCTGGAAAAAAGCACAGAACGCTGATTTCCCGGGTTACATCGTCACCTGGGCGCTGGAAGCGTACATCAATTTGCTGATCTGGAAGAAGTCGATGGAGATCACCATCGAAGCCGATAAACCCATTACCGCTGACAACCTGATGGCCTCTATGCGCTCCATCCGCAATTGGGACACAGGCGGGTTCTTTGGCAGCCCGGTTTCGCTGGCCGAGCATAAAATCGGTCAAGGTCGCGTTTACAAATACAGTGCCGAAACCAAATTGTTTACCCCGGTTTCAGACTGGATAACCACCTGAACCAAACCCTGACACGGTTAATGCCCTGAAACTATTCCGGGCGTTAACCGCCTAATTGTCTGGACGTAAACGCACTGAAAAACGAGACCCTATGTTAACGATTGAAAACATCAACGTGAATTATCATCACGCCGTGCAGGTGTTGAAGGGCTTTTCCCTGACCGTCAACCAGGGCGAGATCACCGCCCTGCTCGGCGCCAATGGCGCAGGGAAAACCACCGTATTGAAAGCCGCCTCCGGCCTGCTGGGATTGGAAAATGGCCACATAGAAGACGGCCAGATCCAGCTCGATGGTGTGTCAATCCTGAAAACAAAACCGCACATGCTGGCCCGCAACGGGTTGGTTCATGTTCGTGAAGGTCGACGGATTTTCGCTGAAATGAGTGTTGAAGATAACCTGACAGCGGCCTCCTACGCGCTCACCGGCCGACATAAAAAAGCAGACTACCAACAGGTGTATGATTTTTTCCCACGTTTAAAAGAACGATCCAAACAATTAGCGGGGCTGCTCTCGGGTGGCGAACAACAAATGCTCGCCATTGGCCGCGCCATTCTGGCGCAACCCAAATTAATATTGCTGGATGAACCTTCGTTAGGGCTGGCCCCTAAAATTGTGGATGAAATATTTGAGATTGTGCGGCGCATTAATCAGGAACAGGGCGTCAGCATGTTGTTGGTGGAGCAAAATGCCGCAGCGGCGTTTCGCGTTGCGCACCAGGGTTACATACTGGAAAACGGTAAAGTGGTCTTGGAAGGCTCCATCGACGAACTTAAGCAGAATAAAGACATTCAAACCTTTTACCTCGGTATGGGGGAACATCAGGATGCGTCGTCCTTCCGCGATGTTAAACATTATAAGCGCCGCAAACGCTGGTTAAACTGAGGGCCTGACATGACAGAGGAAACCTACCTCAGCATTACGCAAATGCTGGAAGACAATGCCCGGAAATATCCGAATGACATTGCCCTGCGTCAAAAAAAATTCGGCATCTGGCAGGAAATGACCTGGCAAGCTTACCTCGACATTACCCAAACCATTGCTGCCGGGCTGCGGGCGAACGGCGCGGAGCGCGCTGCCCACGTTGGCATTATTGCCGAGAACTGCGAAGAATGGATTTTGGCACAACTGGGGACGAATTTTTTATCGGGCGTTTGCTGCGGCATTTACCCCACGAGCCCGGCGAATGAAATACTGCACCTGTTAACCAGCGCCGATTGCAGCATGGTTTTTGTGGAAGACCAGGAACAGGTCGACAAAGTATTGAGCATTGAAGGTCAGCTGCCCTTATTGAAAAAAATTATCGTATTCAACACCAAAGGGTTGCAGAACTACCAACACGACAAACTGGTCAGCCTGGACACATTGATCGAACAGGGACGGCAGCAGTTAACACAGCAACCGGATTACGTGAACGAGTGGCACAAACACCAACACCCAGACGACACGGCGCTGATTGTGTTTACATCCGGCTCTACCGGACTTCCCAAAGCCGCGATGATTTCCTACGCCAACATGTGGCACGAAATGAAAGTGGTGTCTGAAACCATTCGCACGGAACCTGGACAGAACATCCTTTCTTACCTGCCGCTGTGCCATATTGCCGAACAGGCCGTGTCCAACCTGAATGCCATGCGAAACAGAATTGTGATTAATTTCGGTGAAAGTTTGCGCACCATTCGCACCGACCTGCAGGAAATAGCGCCGGACCTTTTCTTTGGCGTACCGAGAATCTGGGAAAAAATGCAGGCGGAGATTTCGGTACTGGCCTCGCGCAGCGGACCGCTGCGACAAAAGCTGATTGGTATGGCCATGAACCGAGCACACGCGTTAGGCAGTAAGCTGCCAGTGAACTGGAACCGCAAAGAACGGCTCGAATTCCGGTTCTGGGATGCACTGGTGTACCGTCACCTGCGCAGCTACCTTGGGCTGGCGCATTGCCACTACGCGATGACCGCAGCGGCACCGATCTCACCCTCGCTGCTCGCGCAGCTGCGCGGCATGGGCATTCGACTTTGTGAAATATTTGGTATGACCGAAACCACCGGTGCGGCCACCGTGCAACCATGGGATATGAACAGTGACGGGCGCATTGGGTTTCCAACCGTCGGCGTGGAATGCAAAATCGCCGAAGACGGCGAACTGCTGGTAAAAGGCGGCATCATCTTCAAGGGCTACTACAAAAACGAACAAGCCACCCGGGATACCATAACCGATGGTTGGTTGCACACCGGCGACATCGCCACCGCGCACCCGGACGGAAGCTTCAGCATTGTTGACCGCAAGAAAGACATCATGATTAACGCCGCAGGCAAGAACTTGTCACCCAGCCTAATTGAAAACACCGTTAAGGCATCGCCCTACATCAAAGAATGCATATGCATTGCCGATCAACGCCCGTATGTGGCCGCGTTGATACAAATTGACCCGGACGCGATACCCACCTGGGCTGAAAATGCCGGTATAACCTACACCACCTTCAAATCGCTCACCCTGAACCCAGCCGTGATCGAATTCATCGCCAGCGAAGTAGAAAAAGCCAACCAACAACTTGCTCGTGTTGAGCAGATAAAACGATTTTACCTACTGCCGAAAGAACTGGACCACGATGACGGTGAAGTGACCGCCACCATGAAAGTGCGACGAAAAAATATTGCCGAACAATTCGCAACTGAAATTGAACAGCTATTTGCCGAGCATGCGGCTTAAGGTTGGTGATGTTAGCAGGGTTGTCAGTGAGATTGGTGACGAAAAGGACAGTTGAATACAAAGAGAAGCAAAACGCCGGGATCTTTAGCGTTTTCTGGGATACCCGGCATAAAAACCCTCAACGGAATGCAACTTTTAAAACACTCGCTCTCGCGACTTGTTCAGCGCTACCTGAGAGAAAGCAAATTACTGACCGTCACAAACTCATAGCCTTCAGATTTTAACTGGTCGATGATTTCCGGAACGGAAGCCATAACCTGCTTTCGGGACTGATACATCACGTGGAGAAGAATGATGGAACCTGGCTGTGTATTGTTTACGACGAATTCCGTTATTTCATGGGTTGTGGCGTCTTTGCCCAGATTCGCTTCAGTGGCAATATCCCACATCACGGTTTGCCTATTCGTTTGCTTCAGATAATACGGCAACAAAAAAAGCTTCTTGCCATATGGTGGCCTGAACGTTATTTCACCTACATACCCAGATTCGCGTATTAATGCATCCGTATCGTCTATTTCGTTACTAATGAAACGATAGGATTTAAGCAGCATTCGAGAATGAGAGAAAGAGTGATTACCTATTTCGTGACCACTCGATACGATGGACTTGGCCAACGGAAAGTTCTCGTCTATAGACTGGCCCATTAAGTAAAATGTAGCTTTAACATTCTTCTCATCAAGGATTCTAAGAATTTCATCTGTAGCGTATTTTGTTGGACCATCATCGAATGTTAAAGCGACGACCTTTCTTTCGGTATCTACTCTATCGACAAGCTCTCCAAAAAACTGGAAGGACGTAGACCTGCTGATATAGAAAAGAATTATGCCTACCAGAAGGAGAACGAGTACTGCAAATATCCCTTTATTCACTTTTATTCCTTAATGCTAAAACGCATTGTTTTGTACGCGGTAAATGCCAGTAGAAGGCATAACCGCGAGAGTAGATTAAATTAGCAGGCCGTCTCTTGCTGATCTTGATCAATGGTTACTTCCGCCACTCGGTGGTTCTTGAGTCATAATAGCCAGACTCCCCCAAGCTTTTCCCCCAGTATACTTTGTATTCATTCTCATCTATGTACTGATAACATGGACAGCTTTCTGAATACTCTATGTCTAACCTTTCGTATAACTGACGTATTTCCGAGTCGGTTGGTATGACACCGTTTTGATCTCTAAATTGTTCGATGGAAATAACCAAAGCTTCCGCGTCTTCAGCCTTTTTATCAGAGCATGTTGTAAGAACGCACACGAATGCAATGGCTAATAAGTGTTTCATAAAATGTAACGTCTAAAAAAGTAAATTAGGTACCCGGTCAAACCGCTATTAACGACTTAAAGTTTCAATAGTTGCAACTTCCGCTCGAAAATTAACCTTTAACATTGTATGTACATACTACCCGTGTTTTTCGACGAGTTAAGGAGCTCGAACCTCTTCTCTTACCCGGTAAATTTCGACCTAGAAAAACAATTTATCGTTAGATGCCATTTCAGGACAACGTCACGCGATCAAAAACTCGTCCATTCAGTTGATTCCAACTGCTTGCAACTTTCATCACGTGAGCGGTCCCTTGTCGAAATTCCTCAAACTGAAGACTAACGTCATGACCCCTGATAAAAAACCTGTTTGAACCGTCTGGAATTAATACCGACTCCACCTCAAGCGAATGAAGTAAGTTCTTAACGGTGAAATAACCAGACTTCTCTGTAATATTTACACGAATATCCGAGTTGCGCATTAAATAGTCTCCAGATACTTGGCCGCTTAAAACAGGCGAACTCTTGCTATTATCAACATGGCTAACTTGTAAGGCCCGAGAAAGCGTCTGATAGTGTTCAGCCCAAGGAGCGGTGTTCACACCGATCTCGATTTTCCTGAATTGCGATTTTTCATAAATTCGATCGCAAAGGTCTTTATAATCTGTCCAGTAATTCAAACACCCCTCAAGACCCGTATATCCTTTGCTTGTTGAATAGTCAGTGTTATTCGTCCACTCGGTTAAAACGTTCTGAAATCTCTTTCCTCGAGCCTGAAAAACTCTCCGCATATGCATCTGGGCATCGCCTTCGTCCAAATAGATAAAATGCGTATCGCAGTCGCTTAACAGGGCTTCAACCTGCGACGCGTAATTCTGAATAATCTTTGCACCTATGTTCACATTCATCAAATGCAGGATGTTTTTTTGAAAGAAACCACTGTCGATGATGACCGCGTCATATTCACTCATCTCAGATCGAATAAATCTTTTCCATATATCGACACTAACCAATAGTAAATGGCTACCTGAACTCTTACCTTCGCATGAAGGCAACGTAAGTGGATGATGTTCGGATAACTCATAAAACCAACGCGAGACTAGTCCAGATTTCCGAAAGGAATGATGCAGCCACTGCGCCGTGGTGGATTTACCACTGCCAGGCAGCCCTTCAATTAATATCAGTTTTTTCATGCGTACCTTGTGGGTTCGCGCTTTTAAACGGCGGTGCAGGCGCGCACCGCGTGTTTTGGGTCAGTGATGTTCCCCCGCAAAAATGGACACTCATCTTTTCTACGCTATCATTTGCTCATATTTAATCGGTGAGGTGTAGCCCAATCCCGAGTGTAACCGAACCGAGTTATAAAACTGATTTATATACCGCCCCAACTCCCGATGCAAATCCTTAAAGCTCAGGAATGTTCTTTTACGTATGAGTTCTCCCTTTAGTGAATGATAGAACGATTCCATATAAGCATTGTCTGTGCAATGACGTGGCCGGTTTACACTGTGATGCATGCCGTACTGACATAACAATTGCTGGAACTCCGAACCCGTAAATTCCACACCCCGATCACTGTGTAAGATGACATTGCGGGTATTTCTACCTTTGTTCATGGCATACCTTAGGGCCGAAGTCGTTAACTCAGTTGTTCGTGTGTAGGATAATGACCAACCAAGAATTCGCCGTGAGTACTGGCCCATCACGGTGGCTAAATACGTCCATTTGTCGGCGAGTTTAATATACGTCACATCGGCGACCCAAACCTGATCAATGCCTGACGTTGGATTGGCATCAAGCAATAGGTTTTCACCCTTATTTCTAAACTGTCTTAAGCCTGGCTGGCGTCGAGTTACCAGCGTAACCCTTGCTTTGAGTCCAGTTTCACGCATCAACCGAGCAACGCGCTTCTCGCTAGTTCGTATGCCCATTTTCCTCAACATTTTAAAGACTCGGGGACTGCCATAGCGTCAATGGCTCTTCTCAAAGACTTGTGTGATGGTCTTCAGCAATTGCCGATCGGACTCGATCGACTTAGATGCCGGTCGTTTCAGCCAAGCGTAATACCCGCTACGAGAAACTCCAACCCACTGGCAAAGAAAGCTCACTCCGAAGGTTTCTTTGTATCTGAGGACAAATCCAAATCGTTCTGATGTTTTTCCGCCAGATACTGTTGCCACTCTTTTAGAAGATCATTTTCCTTCTTAAGGCGCTCAACTTCTGCTCTAAGTTGCGCGGTCTCAGTGATTTTCTTTTGGGATTTCGATATACGTTTTTTAGACAAGCCAACTCGCTTCTTTCCATCACCTTGAAGCAAACCTTCTCGATATTCCTTGCGCCAACGTGACAACATAAATGGATGGATGCCAAGTCCTTCTGCAACCTGATTGCTTTGAATGTCGGGCTGATAACTCATTTTAACGGCCCGAATTTTAAACTCTGTTGAATAGTGCCACGTTTTGCGTGGATTATTATATTTTGGCATTCTTTCCTCCAGATGCGTTATCTAGAGGTGTCCACTAAAACGGGGGAAGTTCAGAATCCCCAACCCGTGCTTGTTAGTTTTAGTTCAAATACTGAGCCCAGATATTCTTCCCCGGGTGATGTTCTCTTATAGTAGACATTGCGCATTCAAGATCTTTCTCATCTGATGTGTCCACTACATAATCAAGAACCGATATATCAAGGTCTAGTTCCCAGAGCTTTTCGATTTCATCATTTGAAAGTATTCCAGAAGCTAGCCATGTAGCATGATTCCCAGTATGAATCAGAACTTTCATTTCCTCATAGGCTGATTTACTTGTTATAAAAAGTACCACTTAATATCCTCCAGCCTAAAGAAACTAACGCCCCTGTTCATTGACCAAGCTTGTCTTGGTCCGATGTAACGGCTTGTTCTGTATTAATTAGTGCAAGACTTCGAATAAACACTGTACTCGATTCTTCTTCGTCTTCCCATTCGTTACCAAGATCCAAAATCATACCGAGATCTATTAATCTAGTAGTGACTTTATCAGTTACATCATCATAAGAAGACAGGTCAGATCTTGAGCCAGCCTCAAAGGGCCAATCTTCGTATGTATCAGATAGAAAATCTATTTCGTCACCTGAATATGACTTTCTATACCATTCAACCATGAAAGCAGAAACCGCATTTGACTCAATTTCATGCCGAGTACTTACCGGAAGGTTTGAAAACAGTATTTGTTCCTTCCTTGTAACATTGACAGACTATACCCTATCGACATTCTCTACCTTTGAAACAGAACGTTCTTGTACACGGGCGAAAAACGAACGCCAGTGAGTTTTGAGTCCAAAGCCCGGAACGGGCTGCGTGCTACAGTTTGTTATGTTCTGGGAATTAGTTACCACTGAGGATTTCCATCTACTATCCCGCTCCTATTCCACTCGGTCTCGAACTCTTCTTTAGATATTTCGATAGACTCTGAAGTTATTTCGATAGGCTGATCACATAGAAAACCATATTTATCATCCATAAAATCTCCGCGGTCGTACTTTATGGAATTACCATTCGAATATCTGTTGATTTGTCGTTCTGCGAATGAATCTGATCCATTAATTTCAAAGAAATACCAAGTTTCACCCCAGTGGTCATACTTATCACCACGAGATTCATTCCAATATTCCTTAATCCACTTCATTCGTTTACCTTAAAAACATAACGCAAAACGCAGGGGCGAGTGGAGCGTAGCGTAACGAGTCCATAGCCCGCCACGATAGCGGAATTTTGCGGGCTAGTTGCCTGCCGTGTATTGTTATGGATGTAGGTCGTTGACATATGCTCGCCTCATTTGTCGCCCGTAACCACAACCATTAGAAAAAAGGTTTCCCCTGAATTTAGATTGAACATATCTCTTATCAATTTGTTGAATGCCGATATGAACTTCATGTCTCGCAAAAGATTCACGAGCCAGCTTATGCAATCCACAGAATATGGCCCAAACCATTAACTGGTGCCATTCACTCAGTGACGTTGCTCTTTCTTCTGCTTGAGCCCAAGCTATATTCAGTTGAGGAAAAGTCCCTCCGTTACCAGAGAGGATCTTACCATCTGAAATTTCAATTTCTCTCTGCCAAAGCAATCTAGTTTCTTTGAAAACTCTACTGAACTTCATTTATGTCTTGCCATAACGCCCGCATAAATGGCGAACGACTTGTTGCGAGTCCAGCGCGTACCGCGAAGCGGTATCTTTAAACGCGCGATATTTCATGAGATTGTTACCTTAAGGGTGAAGCTTAATACGGGTAACTAATGGATAATTTGATACACCACACTTTGTGGGGTGTACTGCAATTTGTACCGAAGCACTTCTCGATTGAGCTGTGAGCAACAATGATAACGCAAACTCAACATTTGCGTCTGAAGGATTGACTTCATAGTGATTGGTAGCGCAGCCCGCTGGGTTGTGCATATCGTCTGCAGAAAAAATAATGATATCAGAGCTATAACCAGCGTTAATTTGCCCCAATTTAGTTAGCTGACTCCAGTCACCAGCAAATGAGAATGACGAAGTGATTAATAGTGAAGTTAATGCCAATTTTCTAAGTTTCATTAAAATTTCCTGAAGGTAACAGTTTCTTCTTAAGCCACCGCCTATTTTTTCATGAGCGCATATGTAATTAGCTGAAAGAACCACAGTATCGCTCTCTGCCAGTCATACTGCAGCCTTCAAATACCCTTGTCAATTTGGTTGTCATTACATAGAGCGCATGCCCAAGTATCTTAAATACTGCTGCGCCTGAAACGCCCTATTCATGGGGGCTTGTCTACTATGCGGGAAATGGAAATTCCGTTATCGCCCGAGTTTTGCGGCGCGTGCATAGATATTCAGGAATTCTCCGGAATATGCGGCGCAAAGGCTTTTTAGCGCGATTGGGGCTTTTTTCAAAGTGAAAAAGCCAAGATTACCCATAATTTGGGAGACGGCGCGATCCATGGGGTTGTTGCGGTGAAGGTTATGCATTTGAAGTTTGATTGTTAGTGTGAAGACCAGCCTTGATGTCGCATTATCCTGGAGCAAGCGCTGTTTAATCGGGGCTAAAGCCCTCTCGCACAGGGTGTGCGATTGTCGGGCTGAAGCCACGACCTACAAATTCTTTGCGCCTTCGACTGCTACGCGCTCAAGGCGAACGAAAGGGGCTGATGGTTTCGCGTCTCCGCGTTGCAAAGCCAGATTCAGCGTAGACCTTTTAATTTGCCGGGCTGAAGCCCGACACACACAGTTATCGCCTCTCCGCGTTGCTCCAAAGGCTCCTACGTGGTTAGAAGGCACATATTTAATCACGTACCTGTGGAAGCCAGCTTTAGCGGAGACGCATTTTAAAGATTGTCGGGCTAAAGCCCGACCTACATGTGAAAATTACACCAAACCGAGTCGGGCGAGTGAGGTGGTGTTCATTCGGTTGTAGCCGCTGCTGTTAGCGGTATCGGCTTTGGTGATGAGGAAGAAGTCGTCCAGCCAGATTGAGTATTCCAGCAATCGGTCTTTTATTCGCGTGGCTTCCAACAAGTGTTTGTCTTTGATCGATAAGTTTCCTTTTGGGTTGTGGTGGATAAGGATGAGCCGGGTGGCGTTGGCTTGAATAATGTGGCTGATGAGTAAATTAGTGGTGAGTTCTTTGAGGGAGAATTTGCCTGTGAGGATGGGTCGGCTTTCTAATAACACGCTGCGGGTGCTGAGCATGAGTGCGTGTATGGCTTCGTGTTTTAAATGGATGAAGGTGTTGGCGATGTACAGCTCGGCACGGGCGATGCTGTCGAGTATTACGGGGTTGGGTTTTTCCAGTTCGCGTTGGTGGGCGTGGGTGAACAGCAGTTCGTCGTCTATGTTGGTGATTATTTTGTACATGATGTTCTCGCTTTTTAAATTCGTTTTCTGTTTAAAAATTTTCAAGCATCAGAAACCTTGCCTGCGGGCGCAGGCAAGATGTGCGGCCAAGCAATGTGTTCTGTGTATATGAGTAGTGAGCTGTTATTTTTTGCGCGGGTACGGCCTGCGCGTTTTGTACAGGCGTAACAGCTGTTTATAACTCACGAATGTCACGGAACACGGCTTTAGCCGCATCGAATTTGGAAAAGCTCCGGTGTACAACGCCAGGGCAATACGAAAACGCCACCAGTGTAGGGCGCGTAAGTACGCGGGGTCGGTTTCTATCTGTGGGTTTCGGTGCCGGTTGGCGTGTGTGGAGTTTGCTGTTGTGTGAACAGCGGTTTCACAAGGTTTTTTCGCTTCAACGGGGTGTTGAAGGTCGCTGTTTTGTGCGCTTAGTTTTTCTTGTGAGTGGAAATTTTCTTGGAACGAGCGGTGCTCTAGCTTAGAATCCTGCTTAGCCATAATTGATACCTTAGCCTATCGGTTGTGGTTAGCTGCCCTTGAGTGTTGGTAGCACTCGGGGGTAGCGCTTAGTTTTGTCTGAGTCTGCCTCTGGTTTACCTCCTTTCCTGTCTAATAATTCAACCTGTATAAAACACTGGGTGCGTGTTGAACACAATTTATTTTTTGTGTGAGGTGAAGTTATTGTGATGGGCGTCTAAAAAAAATTGTTTGTATAGTGTGTTGATGTGAGTTTCTTTTCATCAGTGTAATGGTCTCTTACTTCGTTTTGTTGAGTTTGAATTTTAATTTGTAGCATTTGGTCCATTCGAGACATGGTTTATTTGGGAGGTTTTTTTCGTCAAGGGCCACAACAGCTTGGCCCTTAACAATCCCAGCCGCCGCCACAAACGACTGTTCACTCTTCTCAATTCCGTCTTCGACAGGTCGTTCGCGACGGCCATCCATGGCCGGCTCACTTGTTCAAGCATCCCTGCTTGAACAACCTGTGAGACGAGAATTGCTCCGCGTGGTCGTTTGAAAGGCGGTGAAACAACCGCATGAGTCGCCATCTTATTGGATATTTCTAAAATCGATTTCTGTCACATGATCTTTTGACTAACCATTCGAAAGCCATTGCCGATATTGGCGTAAATAACCGCTCCGTCGCATCTGCTTTGGCTGACTTAATTGGCACGTCGCAACGGGTTCAAGGGCATGGATGCCCTTGGAAGCGCCGCGCGTGCAGGGACGCACGCTCAAGCGACCGTTCGAAGAAAGTGACAATTAAGGAAGACTACCAAAGCGGGCGACAAAAGGGGGTTCAAGGGGATCGCCCCTTGGAAAGAAAAAAACTGAATTGTTTACCAGCACAAACACCAAAAACAAGGTCCAAAAAAGATAGCGCGACCGCCCTCGTGCCTCGGTTATTGGCTCAAACAAAATAAATAAATAACCGTTTTCGATATCGGCGTAAATAACGGCTCCCTCGCATCTGCTTTGGCTGACTTAATTGGCACGTCGCAACGGGTTCAAGGGCAGGGATGCCCTTGGAAGCGCCGCGCGTGCAGGGACGCACGCTCAAGCGACCGTTCGAAGAAAGTGGCAATGAAGGAAGAATACCAAAGCGGGCGACAAAAAGGGGGTTCAAGGGGATCGCCCCTTGGAAAGAAAAAACTTAATTGTTTACCAGCACAAACACCGAAAACAAGGTCCAAAAAAAGATATTGCGACCGCCCTCGTGCCTCGGTTGTTGGCTCAAACAAAATAAATAAATAACCGTTTTCGATATCGGCGTAAATAACCGCCACGTCGCATCTGCTTTGGCTGAATTCATTGGCACGTCGCAACGGGTTCAAGGGCATGGCTGCCTCCTTAGAAAAAAAACAAACCCTCTTCCAGCACAAACAGCTGCGCTGCAAAAACAAAAACCCACCGAAAAGCCCCGACTGGTTTCCTTTGTGCGTTTTCCTTGAGCTGCGTCACTTGGGGTTACCGGTATCTGCGCTGTTTGGCTGCTATCATGCCAGGGTTGTTTTTTGTTCAGCGGTGCTTTTGCTTTAAGGAGGGTTTCTGTGTATCCGTTCTTGATCATTGTGGGTTTAATCTTTTTCTTGCTGCTGGCACTGCTGGCGCTGCGTTTATTTGATGAACATGCGGAGCGATTGGAGTGGGCGCGCTTGTCTGCTTTGCAGCCGTCAAACCCGGCTACGTTTAACTCAAGTTTGGTGGCGGATTTACCTGAGCCTGCTCGTCGGTTTTTCAATTTTGCGATCAAACCCGGTACGCCGTTGCTGAGCGTGGCTGAAATCGATATGGGGGGTGAATTTAGTTTAGGGACGAAAGATAAGCCTAACTACCAGCCGATGGATGCCAGGCAGATTCTGGCTTCGCCTATGGGGTTTGTCTGGAAGCTGAAAATTCCTGGGGCGGTGTCGGTAACCGGGTCGGACAGTGGCCGCTGGACGCGTTTTAGGATTCTAGGTCTTATTCCTGTTGCCCGTATGGAGGAAAGCGTAAACCACACGCGGTCGGCATTCGGCCGGTATGTTGCCGAGTCTGTGTTTTGGACGCCTGCGGCTGTGCTCCCGGGGCCGGGGGTGGTCTGGCAAGCATTGGGGTCGGACTCTGCCCGCGTAAGCGTGACGGGCAATGGCCTGACCCAAGAGGTGGATGTAAAGGTTGATGCCGAGGGTCGGCCCGTCGAGGTTCATTTCATGCGTTGGACCAATGCCAATGCTGAAAAACAACACCGGCTGCAACCTTTTGGCGGTTATCTGTCAGATTTCCGTGAAGTACAGGGCTTTCATGTTCCCTTTGATGTTGAGGCTGGCAATATGTTCGGTACGAGCGATTACTTTGCGTTTTTTAAGGCAAAGGTGACGGCTGTCCGCTTTCGTGAGCATGCACGTGAACGTGAATGATGGGGTGTGACTGTGTCAGCGCACGTGCTGACACAGGTGGTTTTACTGCGCGTTTATGCTTTCGCCCTTTACATCGCGGCGCAATAGTCTGCGGTGGGTACAGCGCGAATGATTTCAATACTGGCGGCCGGTTTGGTCATGAATTCCGACAAACCCACGGCGGTGCCGTTATCGGCCCAGTCGTAAGTGTAACCAAGCCCAGTCCAGGGCACGCCCGGTGCGGCGCGGAAGCTTTTCATGTAAAGCTGCTGGTAAAACTGCGTGTAGTCGTTAATGCCGTCCACCTCTGGGGCGCTGCCATCAAAATTCAGGTTGCATTGGGTGTCTTCGGGGCTGGGGTCGACGCAGGGGCGGAATACGTCCTGTGGCTGAATCCACATTTCAACAAACAGGTCGTATTGCCAGCTTGGGTGCAGGCCGAGCAACTGTTTCAAGCGCAGGTCGCGTACGGCATCCAGGTCGGCATTGTCGGCGTGTTGTTGTGTCCATTGCTGGCAAAATGTCTGCACTTGTGGGGCAACCGTAACCCAATAGGCAAACTCTGGGTTTGCTGGAGTTTGCGTGGTACCGGCGATGTAGTTTTCAAACGCGGCGGTGCTTTTCCAGGTGACAACTTTGATGCGACCTTGGTCATCGCGGAGCAGCTGATTGTTTGTGGTGGATATCGGCGTTAACTGATTTACGTTTTCGCCATCCATCACTTGCGCGGCGTCAATCACCGCCTGCTGATAGGATTCATCCAACGACAGAGTGGTACAACCACTCACCGCCAAGCCAAAAAACACCAGCAACCCTATTGGTGCAGAAATTTTTCTCATTACTCTTTCCCCAGATATTGATCAAGATAGGTTTGCCACACGTCTTCGTCCAAAATACTGAGCAAGGCACGGTTGACCGGTTCCCGTAATGCGCTGCCTTCTGGAAACGCGATCGCGTAATCCTGTGGTTCCACGCTCAGTGGCGCCAGTTTTACATTCACCAGTGCTTTGGTCGTCACCAGATACTGCAGAATTTCTTTGTCGTGCAAAAACACGTCGACCGCGCCTTCGTCAAATTTGCGTTGCAGCTGTGGAAAGGTTTGCAGCTGTTCGACGAAAACGCCCTGCTTTTCGGCCCACTCCGAGGCCACACTGAGGTTCTTCACCGCAACGGTTTTTCCTTTCAGATCGGCCACGCTGGTGACCTGAGGTTCCAGTGCTTGCAGGGTCAGACTGGAGGTAATCACGGCGGTAAAACTGGAGATAATGGTGACGCCAAAAAACATCAGAAACAAAACAAACAATTGACCGAACCGGGTGTTTAATGAAAACGGATCGCCCCGCCCCTGGAACACCAACAGTGTTGACCAGATTAACGCGCGGTAAAATCCTTTCAGCGGGCCTTCGGCAAAAAATTCATTGCCGCGTTGCCGTTCTGTCCACCAGTAGTAAATCGCGACGATAAACATGAAAGACAGCAAACCCAGAATAATGTTTAACAGGTTGGAGCGAAAAATTTTAGCCAGCACCAAACCAAAGTTGGCGCCGCTGTCCCGGTCCGCCACCAGCGTGCCCAGCGACGCTTCAAAATAGCGGTGCGAGAAATCGATTTTTGCTTCGCGCGCGGGGGTGATCGACAGCGCCGCAATGGCTAAATCTATTTCCCCCTGTTGCGCAGCCAGGATCAGGTCATCCGCTGTGCCATATTCGATGAACCGGTATTGCGATGCATCCAGATCCAGACAATCGGCAACCAGTTGCCATAAGCGAATACTCAACCCTTCCAGATTACTCAGTTGACCCATCACAAAGGGCGGCGAAAACTTGGTGCCAATGCGAATGGGTTGCTCGCTGGTAATCGGATCAATTTTCGGGCAATAGGACGGTGCCGCATGGACGACGCTGGCACAGGCCAGCAAAGAAACCAGAACCAAAAAACGGTGCCATTTAGTCATGCTGTTGAAGCCTCATGTCAGTCAGGTGCTGAACCTGGGAAAGTGCGTCCTGCAACGTTGCAAACTCGTAGTCGTACGTCAGGTGTTGGAATTCATGCTTGCCGCCGTAACCCCATCGGGCAACGGCTGTCTGGCACCCGGCCGCCAGGCCACATTGGATGTCTGCCCGGGCATCGCCCACCATAAGCAGTTGTTCCGGTTTTATTTGCGTGTATTCGCTGAACAGGAGAACCATGTCTGGTGCGGGTTTCGGTTGCGCGACAGTGTCGCTGGCGTAAACCTGAGAAAAGTAGTGCCCAATATTGCGCGACTGTAACAGTTCCAGGGTGCGTTCAGAATCTTTCCCGGTGGCAATGGCCAGCGGTAACTGTCTTGCGGCGCAGCATTCCAACAGTTCTTTTACGCCGTCGTACAGCAACACCTCATGCGCCATTGCCCGGCTGTATTTGCGGAACGGTTCGTACATATCTTCGGTCAAATTCAGGTTGCGCATAATTTGCTTGAAACCCAACCCGAGAAAACGCCGGTATTCATTAAACAGCGCGTCGATATCAAACGTTTGGTGCGGGTAGACCTCCACCAGCGCAAGCGACAGTGCCTGCTTCATCACCGCGAGGCTGTCGATCAAAACGCCGTCCAGATCGAACACAATCGCTTGAACAGACCGCTGCGAATTATTCATTTTCCGCACTGGCCTGTTCCATATAAAGTGTTTCAACGACGTCAACAAACTGGCCGATTTCGCGACTAAAGGCTTCGTAGATCCCCGGCAAGTCCAGCTGACGTTTGCGCACCAGAGATTGATTCATACCAATGATGAACTGCTTCGCTTCCAGATAGTCCGGCGATAAGGTGCCTGACAGGGCGTCCAACGCCAAGTCCATGGCCACCTGCCCTTGTTCCGTTCCCGAAATAGCGACGGTCATCAAACCACCGTCTGCAACAAAATTGGTGTTGGCGCCCAACACCGGTAACAGGGCATTGCGCTCAGTCCAGCTGATCACCTCTTTGGGGGAAACAGCCTTGCAGGCTTCGTTAGCGGTCGGCTCTGGGCAATCGCCCTCGGTCAGGTTTTGGTAGTTGGCAATCAACAACATGGTGTTATCGGCATTGGCCTGTAACACCGCTTGCTGCCATTGCTCGAAAGAGCTCACCGCCAACGGCGCCCTGGCGTTAAACGGCGACCAGTCTTGCAACAAATAGCCGCGGTTTTCTTCTATACCGGTGGCGGAATGGTCGTTGAGCATTTGGATGGCGGCCACGTCCAGTTCACTGGCGTTGCTTAACGTCTGCAACGTTTCGATCAGGGCTTTGTAGTTTTTGTGTTCATAAATACCGGCAACATTGCTGGCAGCGTCGTAGCCGTATTGTGTGACAGTGCCGTTAACGCCAGCAAAAATAATGGTCGGGGTTGTCAGACTCGCTTCGCGTTGCAAACCAAAGTAGTCCACACCCGGGTTCTCGCATCGGCCACTGGCCAACCACTCGGCAATGCTTTCGGCTTGCGCGGAGCGATCGAAATCCGCCGCCGTCTGCAATTGATTGAAGCCGACCAGCGCCTGTGCCAGATCATCCACCAGCACAACCACCTCCGGCTGCCAGTCGCTGATGGTAAAGCGCACATCCGCCGCCGCATTTTGATAAAAGTTACAGTTGGGGTGGTTTTTTAAATCCATGTAGTGCGTTCGCACATTCAGGTTACGCACATCCGCTGATGCCAGCGAGCGGGAGATACCTTCGTTAATATCATTCACCCAGGCCAGATCTTTATTGTAGGAATGTACGACCAGAATTTTTCGTTGATCGCTGTTGTGCTGCAGAACAACAACCGCCGCAGTGGCCAGCAACACCAGGATCAGTAACCATTTTATGAGCGCTAAAAGTTGAGTCATGTTCGGGCAATCCTAAATAAAATAGAGCGACTGCCACCACGGCAGACTGGCGTAGATCGCAACAATCCGCAGCGACAGAAAACCAACATTGACCAACAACATCAGCCCCGGCCGGTAGGCGACCTGTTGGGCATCCAGTTCACTGATCGTTTGCGAATACACTCCATGTTGATACGGAAACAGAAAACTCTCAGAGACCGTCACCACAATAAAGCCCACCAGCCAGGGCGACACGCCGACGCTGGCCGCAAAGGGCAACAGCGTCGCGGCTAATAAAATAAACGCGGGTGCGCCGGGCACCACCAAACGCACCAGCAGAACAAAACCGATGATCAGACCAATACCCAGCGCAAAGTTGGCTTCAAAAATAGGTTTGATCAATTCAATCTGCGCCACCAGCCATTGGCTCAACGCCAGGTGATCGAGCATGTCGCCCCAGGCCACCACGGTGGCAATAAAAATCAAGGTGGGCCAATCCACTTTGCTGCGCAAAGACTGCAACGACAGCCCCTGAAATAAAAAAACCACCAGCGCCAAAAACACCACAACCCAAGCCAAGGGAATTTGGTGCAGGCTCTGAGTAAAGACGCTGGTCAACAACAAACCATACAGCCCCAACACGCCCCAATCTTTTCGGGTGATGAGGGTGCCAGGTGTTCGTGCAGCCAATGTGTCGCGTTCAAGTTTCGGTTCCGCTTGGGGTGGCAATACGAAGCGTTGTGCCCACAACGCAAAGCCAATCAACCCAATCGACAACACCAGCGCGACAACCATACTGGCTTGCAGCCAACCCAACCATTGAAAACGGCCGCGCGTCTGTTCGCTGAGCATAGCCAGTAAAATAAAGTTCAGTGGATTACCGGTCAGGAATACGGTCGACATTAAGGTTGTGCCGTGCACGTGTAACAACGCGTAGATGGACTTACCGGTGGCACTCTGCGACAAGGCGAATTTATCAAGCAAGGGTTTGAGCATGGTCGCCCGGCCCAACGGTGATGGCACCATCAGGGTTAGCAGCAACGCCGACGCCAACAGAGTCAGGATCTGTTTGAGACTCGACACGCCCCCTTGGGCTAAAGCGGCATTTAAGCGATCAAGCCAATGGGTTTCCGACAGCATAGCCGCCAAAATAAACACGCCCATGACCAGAAAAAAAATCTGCGAATAGAACCCGCTAAAGGCGACATCCTGCGGTACCAGTTCCAGCAAAGTCGCTAACAGAATGACGGCCAGCCCGGGGACAAAGTCCGGCACGAGACGGAACACCCACATTGCCACAGCGGTCGCGGCGATCGCAACAAACCAACGTTGATCCGACGTTAAATGGGGTCCGCTAAGAAAGAAAATGCTATAGGGCACCAACACGACAATCAGCCAGGCAACAACGCCACTGGTCGTCTGTTGCCCACCCTGATTGATGGTTTTATCAGATGAACTCACCGGTTCTGACTCTCTCTTTATTGTTGTGGTTTGACCACTTTTTCTACAGCTTATGAAATAGTACGGTGTTTGGGAAATTTTTCGTGCAAAAAAAACCCGGCATAGGCCGGGTTCATTGCTGTGTTCAGATTATTTGTAAACCGGTAACTTGCCGCAAATATCTAACACTTTACCTTTTACTTCTTCGATTACGGCGTCAGCGTTGCCGTTTTCCAACGCGTCCAGAACGTCACAGATCCAACCGGTCAATTCACGCGCTTCGGCTTCTTTGAAACCACGGCGTGTAATGGAAGGTGTACCAATACGCAAACCTGAGGTCACAAACGGTGAACGAGGGTCATTCGGTACGGAGTTTTTGTTGACGGTGATGTTAGCGCGACCCAAAGCAGCATCGGCATCTTTACCAGAGTATTCTTTGCCGATCAGGTCGACCAGGAACAGGTGATCTTCCGTTCCATCAGACACAATGTTAATGCCACGCGCCATAAATTCCGCAGCCATGGCTTTTGCGTTCGCAACCACCTGAGCTTGGTATTCTTTGAACGCAGGCTCCATGGCTTCTTTGAAACACACCGCTTTCGCTGCGATAACGTGCATCAATGGGCCACCCTGAGATTCTGGGAATACGGCAAAATTCAGTTTTTTATTCAGCTCTTCATCTTCTTTCGCGAGGATCAGACCACCGCGTGGGCCACCCAGCGTCTTGTGCGTTGTTGTGGTAACAACGTCGGCGTAAGGCATTGGGCTTGGGTAAACACCGGCGGCGACTAAACCAGCAATATGCGCCATGTCGACGAACAGGTAAGCACCCACTTCGTCGGCGATTTCACGGAAACGGGCCCAATCGACAATTAGAGAATACGCAGAGAAACCCGCCACGATCATTTTTGGTTTGTGCTCACGCGCCAGCGCAGCAACCTGATCGTAATCGATCTCGCCAGTTTGAGGGTTCAAGCCATACTGCACCGCATTATAAATACGACCAGAGAAAGATACGGGAGCACCGTGGGTTAAGTGACCACCGTGTGCCAGGCTCATGCCCAATACGGTATCGCCTGGTTGACACAACGCCATGTACACCGCTGCGTTCGCTTGTGAACCGGAATGTGGCTGTACGTTGGCGTAACCGGCACCGAACAGTTCTTTTGCGCGATCGATAGCCAGCTGTTCAACCACATCGACATGTTCACAACCACCGTAGTAACGCTTACCCGGATACCCTTCGGCGTATTTGTTGGTCAGCTGAGAGCCTTGTGCCTGCATCACGCGTGGTGACGTGTAGTTTTCAGACGCGATCAACTCGATGTGCTCTTCCTGGCGCACACGCTCCGCTTCCATGGCGTGCCACAGGTCGGCATCGTAATCGGCAATATTCATTGTTTTTTCAAACATCGGGACTCTCCGGATCGTTGTAACCGTTAACTAAAAAGCTCAAATGGGCTGTTTAGGTAACGCCTGCAAAACTCGTACAACCAGTCAGTTTTTTGCCTGAAAATCAAGCGATTTCAGGAAGCGGGTATTTTACACAAACGCTCGGGCAATCCCAGACACAGTTCTGATTTAATTCGCAACAATCTGTTCCGTTTGCAGGCAAGTAAAGCGGGCTTTCGATGAGAGTTAAAATGGCTTCAAAGGCTGAGCAGGATTGGCCTGGCGGTCGATTTAACCCCAGGCTCTGCGCGCAATGGTGACGCTACGATAAGGCCGCCTACTTTGCGCCAGAAGCCGCTACGATTCAAGATACCGGCATCGCACCGATTCAGGAGAATCCCTAATGAGCTTTTTCGACGATCCCAAAAATGTTGAGCAATACATCGGCATGTCCCAAGGCTACGATGGCGCCCTATTGGTCAATGCCCTGGCAGCCAAACTTGCGGAAGGTTCCACCGTGTTTGTGTCCTGAGTCAGAAGTTCACAAGAATTCAGCGTGCCATTCAAGCTTTATAGCTAGGCGTGTCTCGCAGTCAATGGTTATTCCATTGGCAAGAGACAGAACAACGCTAGAGAGCTTGAATGACGCGCCCGAAGGGAGCTCATGGAAAACACTATTACGGCGTTGCTCTTCTTGAAAAGATCTCGATATTCTCTACAAAGAGCGCCTTGTACTAGCGCTTCCCATGAGCTCTGAAACGATGCGAACTTCTGACTCAGGACACTAGAACTGGGCATGGGCGAAGGCAAAGACGTCGCGCTGCTCAGTCAGTACTTTCAGGTCACCGGCTCCGACGCCTCATCCGTTTTTGTGCAGCGCTATTTGCAGCGTCATCCCAATGCCGACGTTCTGGTGCTGGATGCGGTATCGATTAACACCGAACGCCAGTTCCACGCCCTCTATTCAAACAAGGTGTTGCATCAGCTCTCGCCAGAACAACTGGCGGAATCCTTTCAACAGCAACACGCGCGCTTACTGGATAATGGTTTAATCCTGCATTCCTATTGGCTGGGCACCGGCTCTCAGGAATTTGCCGGAGACCGAACTTACTACTACCAACCCGCAGCCATCACGGAGCTGATGGCCCCCTTTTTTGACGTGCTCAGCATTGAAACCTATTCCGAAGCCGACACTGAGGATTCGTTCTTTGTGCTCGGCCAAGCGATAAAAAACTAAATTTTAATTTGTGGCGGCGCACCCTCCTTGCTAACGTTGGTAGAATCACAATAAAAAACGACGAGAGTGCTATGCCGCTAAAACTGAAACTGATCTGGCCTTTTCTGTTAACCATCCTGATTCCGTTGATCGTCGCCTGGTTCGTCTACCCGAACCATGTTCCGCCGGAGTTCATGGTATTCCCGCCGGTAGAAATTACGCCGACACCCGGCTTTAACCTGCTGTACTTCATCGTTCTGGCGATAGGCGCGCTTGCAGTGACAGCGCTGATCTTGTTCCCAACCTTGTTTGGCTTCAAAAAAGTCACACCACCGACACCGCCTGTGGTCACGCACAGCTTTCCCTGGTGGTTTTACGTGGGTGCCGCCTTCATGCTGTTTTTCTGGTGGCTGATGTGGTCACGCTCATTCGTTTTCGGTGATCTGGTGTATTACGCCTTCAGCCCGATGTGGTGGGGCTTTATCGTGATGCTGGATGGCATTGTCTATTACCGTACCGGAGGCAAGAGCCTGATCGTCAACCGACCAGCCCTGTTTTTGATTTCTGCCGTATTTTCGGTCGCTGGGTGGTATTACTTCGAATACTTCGACTATTTCGTGCTCAGTAACTGGTATTACCCGAATGGACACATGTCGGAACTCTCCCACGCCACTATCGTCGGCATTTTCCTCGTTGCCTATTCCACGGTTTGGCCCGCCATTTTTGAGTGGTACACCCTGCTGAACAGTTTTCCGAAGTTGGTGGCTCGCTACAGCGAAGGCTGGAAAATTACGCTCAACGGTAATGTTCTGTTAATTTTGGGTATGCTGGTCACCGCTGGCATGGTTGCTTTTCCGCACCTGATGTTCTGGGGCGTCTGGATTGGTCCGATGGCCATGTTGGTCGGCCAGTTGATGCGCCTGGGCATCTGGACACCGTTTCAATCCATCGAAAAGGGCAACTGGAGCCCGGCGATACTGGTCGCCGTCGCCTCATTGTTCAATGGCTTTTTGTGGGAGTTGTGGAATCACGGCAGCGAAGCCTTGAACCCGGTCAACATGTCCGGCCCGATTGCGCAGACCAACCCGAACTATTGGATCTATGACGTGCCTTACGTCAACGTGATTCACCTCTATTCTGAAATGCCGCTGTTGGGCTATTACGGTTACCTGCCGTTCGGATTGTTTGTGTGGATCATGTACATCTGGGCCGGAAAAATCTTCGGCTGGCGGACCGATTTAGACCTGTAACCGCAATCTCGCCACCTTCGCTGATTGAAGGTGGCTTTCCTGCCTCATCTGGTAAACGCTGCCATTCAACCCAAACTGTGCACTGTTTAAAAGTTTTACGGTAAAGCCTTTGCCAGCCATGCAACACGGCTCTTATACTGCCCCGCTGAATAAATAACTCACTGTTGTTGGCCCATTGGGCTTATGGATACTCATCAGGCAACCCATGGACGTTCTTGCCTGTCAGCAACCTTACCGATGGGTATCATCATGAAACACTTTCTAGCGTTAGCCGTATTGACGCTGAGTCTCCTGCTTCCAACCGTTTCTACTGCCAATGATTTTGATTGGATGCGCGATTTCAACGTTCGCGCTGAAGCCGATCAAGACGGCGTTCGTTTGCGTCTGCAAAAGACATTCAACATTAACGGCGCTGAAATCGATCTTGTCTGGTCAAACACGAAAGACCCTGCCGATGCATTTAATGTGATCGCACTGGCAGACATCTCAGACCGCCCGGTACGTGAGGTGCTGAGCGCCTATGAAAAATCCACAGGCTGGGGCAATCTCGCCAAACAGCTGGGCATTAAGCCAGGCTCGGCAGAATTTCACGCGCTGAAATCGGGCAATTATGGGCAAGCCTCGGTTCTGGGTGAACAAGCGTCATCGGGTAAAGGTAAGTCCAACGGTAATGGAAAAGGTAAAAACTGATTTATGAACGCATTACAAGCCAAAATTTTAGCCGCAGTGTTCATTCCCTTGGGGTTAGCTTCTGCCGGTTACGGTGGTTACCAACTGTTTTTGGCCTGGGACCACAACCAAGACCTGAAAGAATCTGACAATGCCTTGGGCGGGCTGCTCAGCAGTGTCACCAATGCGCTGGGCGCTGACATGACCATGCCCTACACGCAACCGGCCATCTTTTTGGGCGCGGGTTTGTTTGTGTTTTTGCTGGGCTGGCTGGCGCTGGGTCGCGTGCGCTGATTTCCCCTACCATTCGGGCGCGCAGGGATCGCGGCCCGAGGGTACCCTTGAAACATAATTCGTCACACCTGGACACACTCAACCAACCAAAACCGGGTATCCGTCACAGACGGACAAAAGCCAGCTCCCCACAAAAAAAACCGACGGGTCTGTTTCGCTAACCTCACGCTTAGGAACCCGGCGCAAGACAGACACCAAGTGACAACCCATCCCCCATGCACTAAAATCCGCCCTTCACAAAACATATTCAAAGGCTTATTTCGTGGCTCAATACGTTTTTACAATGAATCGCGTGGGTAAAGTAGTTCACCCAAAACGTGAAATCCTGAAAGACATCTCCCTCTCCTTTTTCCCCGGCGCTAAAATCGGTGTATTGGGTTTAAACGGTTCTGGTAAATCCACCTTATTACGCATCATGGCGGGATTGGACACCGACATTCTTGGTGAAGCGCGTCCGCAACCCGATCTCAACATTGGCTACTTACCTCAGGAGCCGGAGCTGGATGACAGCAAAACCGTGCGCGAAGTCGTTGAAGAGTCACTGAATCACATTAAAGAAGCCCAGACCCGGTTGGATGAGGTGTATGCCGCCTATGCCGAACCGGATGCCGACTTCGACAAGCTGGCCGCTGAGCAGCAGAAGCTGGAAAACATCATTAATGCCGCTGACGGTCATAACACCGAAAATCGTCTGGAAATTGCGGCAGACGCGCTGCGTTTACCACCCTGGGACGCCGAAGTGAAATACCTGTCCGGTGGTGAGCGACGCCGTGTGGCGCTTTGCCGTCTGTTGCTGTCTAACCCAGACATGCTGTTACTGGACGAACCCACCAACCACCTGGACGCTGAATCGGTTGCCTGGTTGGAACGCTTCCTCCATGAATTCACCGGCACCGTGGTCGCGATTACCCACGACCGTTATTTCCTCGACAACGTTGCAGGCTGGATTCTCGAACTGGACCGTGGTCACGGTATTCCGTTTGAAGGCAACTACTCTCAGTGGCTGGAAAACAAAGAAAAACGGTTGCAGACCGAGTCCAAACAGCAGGCTTCGCATGAGAAAGCCATTAAAGCTGAATTGGAGTGGGTGCGTCAGGGTGCAAAAGGCCGCCAGTCCAAATCTAAGGCGCGTTTGAAGCAGTTTGAACAGATGAATTCGCAGGAATTCCAGACCCGCAACGAAACCAACGAAATTTATATTCCACCGGGTCCTCGTTTGGGTGATATCGTGATTGAGGCTTCTGGCGTCAGCAAGTCATTCGACGGTCGCCTGCTCTACGAAGACCTTGATTTTGTGGTACCACCGGGTGCCATTGTCGGGGTGATCGGTGGTAACGGTGCGGGTAAGTCTACCCTGTTTAAAATGATTGCCGGTCAGGAACAGCCAGATACCGGTACCATCCGCATTGGTGAAACCGTGAAGCCGGCCTTTGTCGGTCAGATGCGCGAACTGGACGGTAACAAGACCGTTTGGGAAGAAGTGTCCGATGGTTTGGACAACATCATGATTGGCGGTTGGGAAACCTCGTCCCGTGCCTACATTGGCCGATTCAACTTCAAAGGCAGCGACCAACAGAAACTGGTGAAAAACCTCTCCGGTGGTGAACGTAACCGACTGTTCTTAGCTAAACTGCTGAAAGAAGGCGGCAACGTGCTGCTGCTGGACGAACCGACCAACGACCTCGACGTAGAAACACTGCGTGCTCTGGAAGAAGCCTTACTCGCGTTCCCGGGCGTTGCCATTGTGATCTCGCATGACCGTTGGTTCCTCGACCGAATTGCGACGCACATTCTGGCCTTCGAAGGTGATTCGAAAGCGGTATTCTTTGAAGGTAACTTCACCGAATACGCAGAAGATCACAAAAAGCGTTCCGGTAACGACGGCCCGCACCGCATTAAATACAAGCGCATTAAATAGCAGTCTTGAGTATGCAAGGCCTGTGCACCGACAGGCTTTGCTGTTGTTACAGATCGGTGCGCTCATTCTTACTGCCGAGACCAACATGCCGAAAACGCCCCTCACTAAAGCTGCCAAAACCACGCACACCTTTAAAGGGCCGATCATTTCGCTGGTCACCGCGAGTTTTCTCGCCGGTATGTTCATGCTGGGGGGGTTTTGGCTGCTCAACACCAATCTCGGCTTAGCCAGTTCGCTGTTTGCGATTATTCTGGTTTTCCTCAGCCTGACCGGTTTATTGGTTGCACTGCGTATTTACGCGCACATTTCCCTGAACCTGGCGCAGAACGATCAAAAACACCTGCAAAACGCGTTGATTCAAGCTAAAGACATGCTCGACACCAGCAAACAATTACGCGACGACCACATTGTGCTGCAATCGCTGATGCAGAACCTGCCTTTTCCCATTTGGTTGAAAGATCGTTTTGGCCGCTACCTGGTCGCCAACCAGGCATTTACTCAGCAATGGTGCAACGGAGCCGACCCGAAAGGCAAAACCGATGCTGAGCTGCTTAACGCAAAATTAGTCGATGCCTTTGCTTTGGAAGACCAGAAGGCTTTGAGCACCGGGCAACCGCAGATTCTGGAAATCCGATTCGACTTCACTGAACAAACGGCACAGTGGATGCGCATAGAACGGTATGCTCTGGTCGGTGATGACGGTCAGTCGGTCGGTGTTTTGGGTTTTGCCACGGATATTTCCGGGTATAAACAGGATAACGTGCCGCAGTCTGAGTTGCTGAAAGACTCAGTGACCCAGTTGATGAACCAGACGGGACTGACCCGCTACATTGAACAGCAGGAACAAGCGGCCCATGGCGTGCACTGTGTCTACATCGATATCGACCATTTCAAGGTGTTGAATGACTCACTCGGCCAGGATTCCGGTGACCAACTGCTGAAACATGTGGCTGAGCGAATTTTGCTGGCCAGTGAGAAGGGTGAAGTCTTGTCGCGGATCAGCGCCGATGAATTTGTGCTGTTTTTAACAGAAGACAGCCAAAACTCACTGAAACAACGCATTGACGATTTGCATGAGCAGTTGAACCAACCTGTCAGCATCAATGACATTCAATACAGTTTTACCACCTCCTTTGGTGTGGCCTTTGCCCCGGAACACGGCGAAACTCTGGGCGAACTGAAACAACATGCCGGTGTCGCCCTGTTCAACGCTAAAAAACTGGGGCGGAATCAGGTGCATTGGTACCACAATGATTATCGCGATCAAGCCATACGGCGGCTCAATAAAGAACAGGTCCTGCGGCAGGCCATTGCTGAACAATTGTTGGACATTCATGTACAGCCGCGCATTGACTGCCGGAACGGCAGCATTCAGGCGCTGGAATGCCTGGTACGTATTCAAATGGACGATGGCGATCTGATATATCCGGGTACTTTTATAGCCCTTGCTGAGCAGAATGGACTGATCCGCCAACTCGACACCTTTATGCTGGAAAGCGCTCTGATGCAGATTCAGGGTTGGCTGAACAGCGGCGTGGAGCCCATTCCATTGGCCATTAATCTCAGCCTGCAGAGTTTCAACGAAACCTTGCTGGCGCACCTGAACCGTTGGCAGGTGCGTAACCCGGCGGTGTTTGACTACCTGGAACTTGAACTGACCGAGCACCGCTTACCCGAGCGAGACCACAATTTCCTGCAACATTTGCACACCATTCGTGAATTCAATATCCGCTTGGCGCTGGATGATTTCGGCACCGGTTACGCCAATCTGTCACGCCTGCCTGAATGGCCATTCCAGATCCTGAAACTTGACCGCAGTTTCATCATTGACTTACCCAACTCGCCAAAACAGCAGGCCGTGGTGAAGTCGATCATTGATTTATGTGCCACATTGGATATTCAGATTGTTGCCGAAGGCGTTGAAACGGAAGAGGTCCTAACTCTGGTCGATCAGCTGGGTTGCCACTATATACAGGGTTTTGTTTACGCCAAGCCGAAACCCATTACCGATATCGACGATTGGCTGCACGCCCGGAAACTGGTAGCGCAGTAACTTTTTACCGCTAAGCGCTTGATCTGCAAAATAAAAATCACTATTATGCGCGTCCTCGTTGAGCGGACGTGGTGAAATTGGTAGACACGCCAGATTTAGGTTCTGGTGCCGCAAGGTGTGAGAGTTCGAGTCTCTCCGTCCGCACCAGTTGCTTCAGGCAACACTTCTCAAAGATTCCCTGTTCGTATTCCCAATCCGTTACACAAACAACCTGCACCCGTTTATGTTTTTTGTCGTTACAACGGAATATCAAAATGCAAAACATCTTCGCGCACGCCTAACTTGGTATAGAGCTGCACCGCAGGCTCGTCGGCGTAGTCCGCCTGGACATAGATAACCCAGGCACCAACCGCTCTGGCAATCGGCTTCAACGATTCAATCAACCCCGTCGCGACTCCCTGACGGCGGAACTGCGGATATACCGCCAGATCGTAGATATACATTTCACTGCGGGGTTGTTCAAACTTCTTCAACTCATACCCCACCAGCGCACCAGCAAGCTCATCGCCCTGCATGGCCGCTAGGCAGATAAAACTGTCACTGGCCAGCAACGACGTAAGGTATGCCCGGTCAGGTCGGTTGGTACCGTAGGTTTCAACGTCGTCAAAAACGGTGCTGAAACAATCCAAGACCTGATGTATGAGAGCCTGGTCATCGCCAGACAGACGCTTTATTTGAAAAACCATTCTAACCCCCTTTCTCGGTTTCTCGCCTGCCGGGATAACTGGCAACCCAGGCAACAGACATTAACTGAACGCGGCGATGCCTGTAATAGCGCGCCCAACAATCAACGCATGAATATCGTGGGTTCCTTCATAGGTGTTCACCGCTTCCAGATTCAGCACGTGCCGGATGACATGAAACTCGTCGCTGATGCCATTACCACCGTGCATGTCACGAGCGGTTCGGGCAATGTCCAGTGCTTTGCCGCAATTATTGCGTTTCATCACAGAAACCAATTCAACCGGGCAGGTACCGGCGTCCATCAGCCGTCCCAACTGTAACGCACCCTGTAAGCCGAGGCCGATTTCAGTTTGCATGTCAGCCAGTTTTCTTTGAATCAGTTGATTGGCCGCGAGCGGTCGGTTGAACTGCTGTCGATCCAGACTGTATTGCCGGGCGGCACTGAAACAGAATTCCGCAGCGCCCATGGCACCCCAAGCAATGCCATAACGTGCTTTGTTCAAACATCCAAAGGGACCTTTAAGACCTTCGGCATTAGGCAGCAGATTTGCCTCAGACACGAAGACATTGTCCATCACAATTTCGCCGGTTACGGAGGCGCGCAGCGAAAACTTACCGTCAATCGTGGGGGTACTCAGGCCAGCCATCCCCCGCTCCAAAATAAAACCGCGAATCACGCCATCGAGTTTAGCCCAGACCACGAAGACATCCGCAATGGGCGAATTAGTGATCCACATTTTGCTGCCGATCAGATTAAACCCACCGTCTGCCGCAACGGCTCGGGTTCGCATACTGGCGGGGTCGCTGCCACTGTCCGGCTCGGTTAAACCAAAACAACCGACCCATTCGCCACTGGCCAGTTTCGGCAAGTACTTCTGTCGCTGTTCTTCGTTGCCATACTGGAATATCGGGTACATCACCAATGACGATTGCACGCTCATGGCCGAACGATAACCACTGTCTACCCGTTCCACTTCTCGCGCGATTAACCCATAACTGACATGATTCAGTCCTGCGCCGCCATATTCTTCAGGGAGTGTGGAACCCAGCAAACCTAACTCACCCATCTTGAGAAACAGATTGCGATCAAATTGTTCGTGCCGGAAGGCTTGGGTGACGCCAGGCAATAGCTCGCCCTGACAAAAATCGTGCGCGCTGTCGGCAATCATGCGCTCTTCGTCAGACAGTTGCTGATGTAACTGAAAGGGATCTTGCCATTGGTAAACAGGCTGAGGCATAGGGAGTTCCTTAGAGGCGTTATCGAGTTGGTATTATTCAAGCACTCTGTTGTTGGGGCTGACAAGCCGCAGACCATTGAATATATTTTCAATCAATCGAAATGTGTAAACCACAGCGAACAGAGGGCGCAGGATCAGCCCCGAATGGTACTTACTTAAGGTTACTTGGCATGGGGATTTTCATTTCAAGAATAACTGCACCACTGGTCGAACTGTATTTCCTTTGCCGTGAAAAACCATTCAGTTCTGACGATTCTTTCTTAGTTTTATAACGAAAGAATCTTTCGGAGGTTTTTCTTTCCAAGGGGCGATCCCCTTGATCCCCCCTTTGTCGCCCGCTTTGGTATTCTTCCTGAATTGTCACTGTCTTCGAACGGTCGCTTGAGCATGCATCCCTGCACGCGCGGCGCTTCCAAGGGCATCCATGCCCTTACATCCGTTGCGACGTGTCAATTGCGTCAGCCAAAGCAGATGCGACGTTACGCTATTTACACCAATCCTAGAAATGTAGAATTTGGAGGTTAGTTTAATCTAACGAGCAAGTGAGCAGGAAATGGCGGTCCGACGTTTCGGTGGCCGTTGCGAACGACCCGTCGAAGACGGAAATAATCTGAAGTAAGTAGCATTCGATCACCCCCCTACCATCTTTTCCCAAATCTGATAACTGTAATCAATGTTCGAGGAAAAATGCTGCTCATAGATTTTTTTAAAACTGGCCGGTATGTCCGGAAACGGCACATCACCATCGACCTGAGCGTGGATGACCGATAGATGGATCGTATCTGCCTGTTCAATTAACTGTTGATACAGCTGACCGCCGCCTCCGACAAACAGGTGATCCGTGCGCTCTGCCAGCGCGGCCAACGCGGTATCGAGATCGGTAAAAAACAACGGGTCAGACTCAGACGGCTCGGGGATGTCCTGACTTAGCACCGCCAGATGCCGACCCGGTAACGGTCCAGCGGTTTCGTATGTTCTGCGGCCTAATAATACCCACTGGTTCATGGTTAGTGCTTTAAAAATCAACTGTTCTCCGCGCACTTTCCAAGGAACATCCTTACCTCGGCCGATCACACCATTTTCTGACGTTGCGGCAATTAAACTAATTTTCATGGGTTTACCTCGTGTGAGATGAATAGACCACCAAGTCTTTACGATAAGTCCAATGCCCTTTGTTCCAGAACAAATCGCGCGCGGGATTGTCCCGAAAGACAAAACAATGACATTTATGAATACCATCCAGATACAGCGCGTGCAGCGCGCAATCCAATAATGTCGTGCCGATCCCCTGGCGCCGAAGCGTTTGGGCTACGGCCAGGTGATGCACGTAGCCGCGTCGACCATCGTGCCCGCATAAAACGGTTCCGACCACGCTGTCCTGTTGCAACGCCACAAAACTGGTGGACGGGTTACGCTGTAAAAACCGCGCCAGATTTTCTTCATGGTCAGAATCACTTAAGCCCACGCCCGGTGATGCTTGCCATAACTGCTGTGCCTGCTCAATGTGGCCAGGATCAAAAAGGCTAACCTGAATTCTTGCCATAACGGAAGCGGAGTCCTGTGTGGTTGACGACATTTGAGTTTTCAGAACCCGGTTGTTGTCGTGTTATCGAAACCGAAATTCCCGGTTCGGCAACCAGGAAGTAAACATCTGAATATAGTGATCCACATGGGCGGGCACCGGTGGCAAATCCCGGATTCCAAAATACTGTGCTGAATCGTAGTCAGTGGCGGGCGATATGTCACCTTGCCAATCGGTGGACACCATGACAAAGGCATGCAATTGCACCAAGATATTCTGCGCTGGCCAGATAATCTTATTAGCCGGGTCCGCGCTGCTGTAGCCGATGCATTCCAGCTCAGCGGGTTCGACGCCAAGCTGTTGCCTGGTCAGCCTCAGCGTGGCCTCGGTGGCTGTTTCACCATCGCGAATACCATCCAGAGGTAATTGCCATTGTTGGCGCTCTGTTTCTTTTATCAGCAGAAATTCGGCATTCTCATTCAACAGAATCACCACACACGCAGGTAACTTCACCGCGGTTGAAGAAGCATCTCGCTGCAACTGCTGCAGGTATTCACTCACTAAAAACCTCTAACCCCATTCTTTTAAGTGCTATAAAAACTGTTGCCGATAGGCAACCGGGCTTATGCCCACCTGCTTTTTAAAACGATTGGAAAAATTAAATTGATCCGAAAATCCCAACCGGCCTGCGAGCTCAGCCAAAGGCCAGTCGGTATGTTCCAGTAATTGTTTGGCGCGATCAATGCGCAAATCACGGATGATCTGTTTCGGGCTTTTACCAAACCGTTCTTTGCACAACCGATACAGGTGCGGCTCTGAATAATAGGTCAGGCTTGCCACATCAGCAACGGTCCAGCCCTTGTGCAAACTCTGTTCGACTTGCGCAAACGCGGCGGTCAGCCGATCCTCCTGTTTAGGCGCTTTCTCCCTCAGATTGAATTCAATATAACGGGCCAATTGCGCGAAACTATGCTCACGGAAGTCGCGCTCTAAATGCCGCTCCTGATCAATAACGTGACTCAGATAAAAGATATTCATGGCCTGTGAGGTGGCGCGGACTTCGCCAATCCGCGGCATCAATGCATTCCAGTGCAGGCTGGTCGGCAACAGAATCCAGCACATGTCCCATTGATCGCTGTCTATTTCGAAGCGCACATCGGTATGTGCGGGCACCACCGTCATGGTTTCCGGAGTGATCATGCTGACGCCAGCGGCCGTGGTGAGTTTGCCAAGCCCTTTGGAGCTGAACAACAGGGTATGCACTGTCGGGTCTACCCGTTCCACCACATAAGGCGGTTTTAAATGCGCAATCCCGGCCATGTGAACGCCGTAGACCGGCATTTCCGGAAACGCATCGCTGGTTAAGAAAATTTCAAAGCAGTCCTTGCCGATTTCCAACCGATTGGTGAATTTAAAACTCATAGGCGAACACAAAATGATAGGAATTAACATGCCAATCATAGTTCTGCGCATACTATTCCGCCAGCGGATTCATAAACTGGCCGCACAATGATTTCCTTCACCCTGTGGCGAGGTTCGCACATGAAAACACCGTTGTTTCAGCAAATTATGAAACTGGCACTACCGGTTGCGTTGCAAAGCGTGCTGATCTCGTTATTGGGGATGTCTGACGTCTTCATGGTGACCGGTCTTGGTGCTGCGTCGGTGGCGGCCATCGGCTTGGGTGCGAAGCTGCATTTTGTGTTGATCATGGTCATGGCCAGCTTTGGTTCCGCTATTTCGATCCTCGTGGCGCAGTATCATGGTCGTGGCAACAAACACGCCACACAAGCGGTGTTGACGCTGGGCAATATAGCAGGTCTGTTGCTGTTGGTGCCGATTGCGGTGGCTTTCTTTGCGTTCCCTCGCCAATTACTGAGCCTGCTCAGCGACGACACGCAGATGATCGAACTGGGCGTGAACTACTTGCGGTTAACCGTGCCCTTGCTGTTCTTCACACACATTATCATCAGCTTTGAAAGTGCCCTGCGGGCACGCAGCGAAACAATGACACCTTTATTGCTGTCGTCGTTGGCGATAGTTATGAACATAGTCTTAAACTATGTTCTGATTCACGGTGTGGGCGTTTTTCCTGAGTTGGGTGTGTCCGGCGTTGCCATTGCCAGTGATATTGCACGGTTGGTACAGGTTGTCCTGTTACTGTTATACCTCGGCAGACACCGGCACGCGTTTGCGCTGGGCAATTTGATCGCCTGCGTGACCGATATTGCCCGCTTTGTGCCCAAGTTCTTTAAAACGGCCTGGCCATTGACGGTTAACTTCTCCGTTTGGGGTATCGGAACCTTTGTGTACCACGGTGTGGCGGCGAAGGTCAGTACCGATGCGCTAGCGTCGCTCAGCTTGATCAGTCCGATTGAGGGAATGTACCATTCGCTGTTCTTTGGTCTGGTAACCGCCTGCTCGGTTTTGGTGGGTCAGAGCCTTGGCCGTAATGATTTTGACATGGCGACGCTACTCGCCAGGCGCTTCGCCACCTTTGCACCAATGGGGTCGATGATTATCGGTTTAATGATTCTGGCGGCCACCCCTCTGTTTCTGCCATTGTTGCTGGATACGGAAAGTTCGCTCTACTCGCTCAGTGCACAGCTGATGTGGGTGATGTGCCTGACATTCTGGGTCAAAGTGTTGAACATGACACTGATCGTTGGCGTACTGCGGGCAGGCGGCGACAGTAAGTATGTCCTGGGTGTCGACATGATTGCGATGTGGGGCTTGTCGATTCCTGCTGTGTTAATCGGCGCCTTCGTCTTTGAGTTAAGCTATGTCTGGGTTTACGCGTTGGTATTAGTCGAAGAAATCGCTAAGGCTGGGATGGTGACGCACCGGGCTTTGAAGAAAATCTGGCTGAAAAATCTGACCGACGATGAGACCGATCACCCGGATATCACCCCTATCGCGGCTTAAAATCGCCGTTGAAAGTTGCCTTTGCCCTGCGTCCAACTCCATAATGGCGACTTTGTGACAGGAGACCCAACCGGGTCTCCTCCCTTTGTTGAAATAGGTTGTCGTCAGTGTCTAAAAAAGTAAGAGTCGGTATTATTTTTGGCGGTCGTTCCGCTGAACACCAGGTCTCCCTGCAGTCTGCTAAAAGCATCATTAACGCCATTGATAAAGACAAGTATGAGCCGGTGTTGATCGGCATTACCCCCCAAGGCGAATGGTTACTGAATGAATCGACGCTTTGCCTGTTGAATCAGGACGACCCCAAACTCATCGCACTGAACGACGATGGTCAGCCCGTCGCATTGTTAGCCAGCGCCAATAAAGGCGAGGTGATGAACACTAGCGGGCAGGCGGGCATTTCAAATGTCGATGTTATTTTCCCGGTATTGCACGGCCCCTATGGCGAAGACGGATCCATTCAAGGACTGGCCAAGTTGGCGAATATTCCCTGCGTGGGCAGCGGCATTATTGGTTCCGCGGTCGGAATGGACAAAGATTTCACCAAACGTCTGCTGATATTGGCCGGTTTGAACGTTGCCGACTACGAACTCGTACGGCGCGGTAACCTGAGTAACGAATTGATCGACACCATTGAAAACCGTTTGCGCTACCCGGTATTTGTGAAACCGGCGAATATGGGCTCCTCCATTGGCGTCAGCAAAGCCGACGATCGCGCGGCATTGATCGAAGCCGTTGCCAAGGCTTCTGGCTTCGACAGCAAGGTGTTGGTCGAAGCAGCCGTTGTCGGCCGAGAAATTGAATGTGCCGTACTTGGCAACGATGACCCACGAGCATCGATTTGTGGCGAGATTGCCGCAAACCATGGCTTCTACGATTACGATTCCAAATACATTGAAGCTGACGGTGCCACGTTAAGCATTCCTGCGCAGATTTCAGAAGAAGAATCGGACCGTATCCGTGAGATTTCCAAGCAGGTCTTCACCACATTGGAATGCCGGGGCTTAACTCGAGTGGATGTATTCCTGACCCCTGACAGCCAAGTGTATATCAACGAAGTGAACACCATGCCCGGTTTCACCAAGATCAGCATGTACCCCAAACTGTGGGAACACAGCGGCGTTTCCTACTCCAAGTTGATCGATACTCTGATTCAGTTGGCCATCGACGATTTCCGCGAATAACGCGAAAGCCATCCCTCTTACCTCTGTGAGCACGTTGCTCATGGAGGAACAAGACTAGCCTCCGCACTCAATTGACCTGTTAAGTAAAAAATGACAGCTGTCCCTGTGAACAATTCGATCTATGTTCGCTATCGTACAGTATTCATCTGCAAGTTGTTTATACTCAAATGCTGATCATTTGATATCGAAATATATCGTTCTCTTCAGTTTTACCGTGGCACTTGGGGTCTACCGTGCGGCGGAGACAGGATGCTCATATATCAATGGACTAGCAGGCACTTTTTTTACAGGCCCTAGGTGTGCCTTATCAACCCAAAGTATGACTGCTCAGGTGCTTGCTATGTTATTACTGAAAACAGACAAAATGATTATCAATCGTCTCACGTCCATCGATAGCAACAATGCAAAGCCAGCGTCAGAGACGACGGGTGTCATGCTGAAGACTATTCGTACCCTAAAACATAAAGTTACGGCACTCGAAAACAAGTTATCAAAAGCACAACATCTCGCCCATCATGATGAGTTAACGGGTTTGGCCAATCGAAGCTTGTTAAGGGATAGACTGAATCAGGCAATAAAGCATGCTATAAGACATCAGAATTTAGTTGCAGTGCTGTTGTTGGATCTAAACGACTTCAAACGCATTAATGATACCTTCGGTCATCACATTGGAGATGCTTTACTGATTAACGTTGCGAGCCGCTTGAATTCCTGTATACGAGATGCTGATTCAGTTTACCGGTATGGGGGTGACGAATTCGTTGTACTTGTACCAGATGTGGAGAACGTTTCGGGCCCGTTTGAGCTGAAATCCAAACTCCTTGCCTGCATTGCCAAACCCTATAACATTAGCGAACAAGCATTTTCGATTTCAGCGAGTATCGGGGTTGCTATTTACCCTAAACATGGTGCAGATCAACACGCTCTTATCAAATATGCCGATAGCAAGATGTACACAGCTAAACAGGTGTCGCAAGAAAAAAGCTTGCCACTTTTGCGGTGATCTAAAAACACTCTAACCTGATGAGGTGTAAAAAAAATTGGGCACGGCAGAATGATAATTATCTGCCTCGGTGCCAGCAGGCTTTAGCAAACTCTACGAACAATATTCACAAGCTTGGCAAAGCAATTTTCAACTACCCACTCTCCCGCAGTGATTAGGATCATCAGAAGAGCAATATTGTTTGCTTTAAAAACTCGCCACTCCTTTCGATGCGCGCCACCTCTCCAGTCCTGAATCTGACAAGAATAGAGAAATTCAAACTAATTTGACTTGACTGAATGTAAATTAAAAGCCCGGACACCCCACCAAACCATGTTAGACGTTATGAATGATGAACTATCCAGGACAATTTTGCCTTCAGTGTTAACAACCAATGTATAAGATTAGAAGGAGACTATTTTTCGACTAAGGTCGATACTCGAGAGTCTTCTTCACGTTTCGACTTTTTAGCCGCTCGCTTCTCTTTTTTGGTTGAAGACGCCGGGGTCTTGTCTTCTTTGTTACTGTGCCTTTCTTTGCTCATGATGCTGTTCCTCTAAGAATTGGAATGCGCTCAGAACTGTTCGTAGTATCGCTGAGCGATCTAATTGGCGCAATTACGCCAGTCGCTTATCGACTCGCTTTTCCGCGAGCAACCAATCGTCCAAAGCATCGCCGACGCCTTCGGCACGCGATTGTCCCAGCATGTAGGCTTCTTGCTCAATCAAACGGTGGCGAGATACGACCGAGTTCTCTTCTGCCGGTAGTTTCTGGGCTTGCTGTTTTTTGGTTTCAGCGGTAAATACTTTCATGATAAATCTCCTCGTTAATGAACCGATAAATGACCGATTCAATAATTCACTTAAGTGGCGAATCAAACACAGGAGATTGCGTGCAGACTTTTCTGCTTGGAATTTTGCGAAAACTGTCAGATTCCGCATTCAGTACACGTCAATCTACCGCAATACTATCGGAGAAAAAAATGCAGAAGTCTGTACGGTACCGTACATTGGAAAGCAGAATCGGATTAGCTGGGACAGGGTTTTGGCAGAGGCAATAAACGATCCGTTTCTTTCTTCACTACCGCGTAGCACTCACACGACAGCTCTTCCATTCGTTGTCGGTTAAGCACGGTAATATGGCCTCGTTGATACGATATGACGCCCAGTTTCTGCAATTTGCCGGCGGCTTCGGTGACGCTTTCACGGCGGACGCCGAGCATGTTGGCAATTAATTCCTGCGTCATGACGACTGTATTCTTGGGCAGCCGGTCCAATGACAACAGCAACCATCGACATAATTGCTGATCGATTGTATGGTGCCGATTACACACGGCTGTTTGCGCAATTTGCGTGAGCAATGCCTGACTGTAGCGCAACAACAGTATCAGCAATTCGGTGTGGCGGGAGAACTCGCTTTTAAAGATTTTCCGGCCCACGCGATACGCATGACCCGCACTCTGTATAATGGCGCGACTTGGTGTGCTTTCGCCACCCATAAACAGGGCGGTGCCCAACATACCATCGTTACCGACGATGGATATTTCTGCCGAAGCCCCATCCTCCATAACGTAAAGCAGCGACACAATACAATCAACAGGAAAATAAGCATGGTGTAACGCATCACCCGATTCATACAGGACGGCGCCTAATTCGAGATTGACTAATTCAAGATTTGGCAGCAACCGGTCTTGGACATCGGCAGGAAGTGAAGCAAGGAGATGGTTTTGTAATGGGTCGAGGGAATAAGGTTTTGCATCGATCATGGCGTAAACTTTCTTTAGGTTTTTGCGCTTAGTAACGCGTTGATTTATCAACGCGCTACAATCCGTCATACCTTAAGGTTTACGAGTGCGTTAAGTTTAAGTGTTTCAATTACACAGATATATGCGCAATTGATCTGAAAAGCACGGCGCAGGCAGATTACGACACGCATGGGCTGAATACTAACCGGATGTTCACAGACGAAAATCACTATACGCTACTGAGCCTCAGTAAGCTCGAACTATTCACCTCTTTCTCCGTCACAAGGTCTACCAAAATTTACGGTGGTGACCAGTACACCATTGACCTGAAACGGATCGTATTGTTGCAATACTGCTGTGACTTTCGCGTCAAATTCACGTGCTTTATCGATACCCATGCGCTCAATACTGAACCCGTTGCGAGCGTGGATCGATTCCACAAAATCTGCAATGGATTGGCGATATGGCACGGGATCGGTCGAGACCACTCGTTCTGTTTTAAAGAAACCACCCTGTTCGATCAACTCGATTAAGGAAAAGGGCGTGAAATCCTGATTGGTTGAGTAAGCCTTCACCAGCGCCATCACCTCAGCTTGCCCAGCGTAATCACTCAGCTCACCGCCGGTGATGACCGCTAACATGCCGTCAGCCCGGAGCGCCTGCTTAAATTTCGGAAACACCACCGGCCAATCCATCCAATGCAAACTGTTGGCGGTCACAATTAACGACAGATCTTCTGGTAAGTGAAAGGCTTCAGCGTAAGCTTGGTGCCATTCAACCTGCTGGCTTTTCTGCGCGGCTTTTTCAATCATGGCTGCTGATGGATCCACCGCAGTAACAACATAACCCCGCTCTGCCAGCGGAATGGCAATTTCCCCCGTCCCGCAACCGACATCAAGTATGCGGGCGTGGGCGGGCAACTGCGCAGTCAGTGCATCAAAAACACATTCGTCATAAGCCGGACGCTTGTGATACCGGTCAACAATAGACTGGTCCTGGAATTGATCGCCATAATATCGGGCTAGATGAGCAGGTTTCATAAATGGTGTTCCCTCATTGGATTTGCATGACAAAACCGTGTGTCATGGCCTATGGTTAAAGGGGTAAATGCTGAACATGGCGAGATAGCCAACCGTGCGACCTACTTTAACCCATCCCCAAGTACTTGAAAAACCTCTGTATAAAGCGGAGGTTGATCGGTTACGTGTTGCACTGCTCAAACAGCAACGCCGGATCAGCGGCCTGAACACCTCAGTGATTGTTGTCATCGCCGGTGATGACCGGGCGGGTCGTCACGAACTGATTAATACGCTGATGACCTGGTTGGACGCGCGATTTATCAAACTTAATGCGTACGGCCCCGCTGAGCAACTGACGCAAGAGCACCCATTTTTGTGGCGTTACTGGCAGGACTTGCCTGCCCAAGGCCAGCTTGCGCTCTATTTCAGGGATTGGACGAGCAGCACCATCGTGCAAACCCTCAACGGTGCCCTGCACAAATCTCAACGTAGCAGGCGCATTCAGGACATTAACGATTTTGAAAAAAGTCTCTCCGACAATGGTTCGGTTATCGTCAAATTCTGGCTGCATCTTTCTTATGAAGCCCACGAAAATAAGCGACAAAACACATCAGACGCCGATGACTATGATCGAAAAGATGAGTTGGCGTATGAGCACTACGATACCGCGATGGCAACCATTGATCAGATACTGTCAGCAACGAATACCGAATCCTCTCCTTGGTCAATCGTCGACAGTGATCATCCACTCAAACGGAATGTTCTCGTGGGTCGCCACCTGTTAACGTGCCTGCAACAGGTGTCGGATACAGAACCCGAAACGGACGTTAAACCCTGGTCAACATCAACAGAGCAAACGCCAAACAGACTGCAGCGAGCCCTGGCAGAAAAAAGTGTACTCAGCAAAGCCGAGTACCAACATCAATTCAAGACATACAGCACAGAGTTACGACAACTCGCCGAGCGTGCTTTGCGGGCAAAGCAATCGGTTATCTGCGTATTCGAAGGCGTCGATGCTGCTGGCAAAGGCGGGGCAATCCGTCGCTTGGTGTCGGCATTAGACGTTGATCAATACCGGATCGTCCCTATCGCAAAGCCGAATGATGACGCCATCGCCCGTCATTATCTTTGGCGTTTCTGGCGACATATACCGGCTGATGGATTGATGACGATTTTTGACCGCAGTTGGTATGGCCGCGTTTTGGTTGAACGCGTTGAAAAGTTTGCCTCGGATGTTCAATGGCAACGCGCGTACACCGAAATAAATCAATTTGAAAAACAACTCACCGACTACGGCATTCTGGTGGTGAAATTCTGGTTGCATATCGACCAAGATGAACAACTGCGTCGTTTTCAAGCCCGTGAGATCACCCCACATAAACAGCATAAAATTACCGATGAAGATTATCGCAACCGTGAGCAGTGGCCCGCCTATGAACAAGCTATTGAAGATATGCTCAGGTTAACCGATACCGAACACTGCCATTGGCATGTTATACCGGCACAGGACAAACGATTCGCTCGCATTGCCGTCTTCGAAACATTGATTACAGAGATGAAACATCATCTACAATCAACAACAGTCGCACCGAGTACGAGAAGCCCCGATGAAACTGAATAAAGACTTCCACCCTCAAATGGCGGCCGTCAGAGCACAGCTGAATTGTGATTTTGCTATCATCAGTCACATCGTTGGTGAGGACTACACAGTGATCGCCGTTGATGGTGTGTTGGATACTGTCAAACAAGGTGATTTGTTCGAGGTTCAAAATACCTATTGCCACGCGGTTGTTGAAGGCGGGGATACCATTACCTACAACGAGGTCGGTAAAATAAAAGCCATGGTATTGCACCCAATTTACACCGCGATGCAACTGGAGGCCTACATTGGAGAGCCTCTGCAAAAGAATGGCAAAGTTGTTGGTACGCTGAATTTTTCTGGCTTCGGCCCAAAACTGCCCCCCTTTCAGGAGGCTGACATAGCGCTGGTTAGATCGCTCGCCCGCGAAGTTGAAGCGGCAATCGAGCCCAACTCCGTTTAAGTTATTAAAGAGGCTTGCTGTTGATTCAAACTCACCGCAAACAAATTGCACGCATACTCAGCGTAGATGGCAACCACCGTTTCAGTCGCACGGTGGATGTTTTATTGATTGTGTTGATTTTACTCAATGTCATTGCCATTGTGCTCGAATCGATACCCGCATTTCATGATCGCTACCGCGCCTATTTTTTTGCGTTTGAGGCGTTTTCTGTCGCCGTTTTTTCTGTCGAGTATGTGCTTCGTATCTGGTCATGCGTGGAGTTCGCGGGATACGCTGATACACACCCAACTAAGGCTCGTCTGCAGTATATGCGGACCCCCTTGGCGATCATCGATTTAATCGCCATCCTGCCTTTTTACTTGATGTTTATCTTCGTTATCGATCTGCGATTCTTACGTATTATTCGCTTGCTGCGTATTTTTAAACTGACTCGTTATTCTGGTGCAATGAACCTGCTTCTCAGTGTTCTCAAGGAAGAAGCCAACGCGTTTCTTGCTGCATTTTCCGTACTGCTTATGTTACTGATTCTGGCTTCCAGCGGAATTTACGTAATTGAACATAAAGTCCAGCCAGATGCATTCGGCAGCATACCGGATGCCATGTGGTGGGCTATGGCAACACTGACCACCGTTGGCTATGGCGATGTCGTTCCGATTACCGTGCTGGGTAAAATTTTTGGCGGTTTTATTACCGTAATCGGAGTTGGCATGGTTGCATTGCCAGCAGGTATCCTTGCCAGTGGATTCGCGGATCAGGTTCATCGTCGACGTTCTACCTATGAAGAACGACTGGAACAGGTCTTCGATGACGGCTATTTAAGCCCGTTGGAGCAAGCAGACCTCAATAGCCTCAGGGACCAATTGGGTTTGACTGAAGATGACGTTGAAAAACTGACACACGAATACGTCAAAAGAATGCAGCACAGCCTGCGTCAGTGCCCTCATTGTAAAAAGCCATTATTCCAACAGCGTCAATCTGACCAACCCGGAGCTTAAGGCAACTCTGATTAATTCAAATCACCTCAGTCCTATCAGATCGAAGGATGAGCGAGGCGTGTGTTGCAGGGAATGGCGAGTCCTTTTCAAAACACACAACAAAGCTCAGTCATCGATCTGAAGGACCCGGAGGGAGGGCTGAAATGGCAAATTTCGTTGTTAAGTCCTTTGCCAAGATGATGAATATTGCCTGCAGAACTTACTTCGAATTTTGCGCATTTCTTCACCCGCTGAGGTAGATGGCAATTATTCAGAGTGGCCTTAACGTTTCGCGTTTAAATGTCCCTGTTTTGTGCTGCATTTCGTCGGCTGTTTTGCTATAAAGACCGGCCGATTAATTTTACCTGAGTTTGACTTTTTTCAAACGCTGTACAGGGATGACGAGTGACACAGCCCAAACTAGACAACCGCCCTGCAGGGGCCAGCGCAACATTGCTGAATGCCAATATGCGCTTGTTGGCACCCAAATTGGTAACGTACGACTGCGAACTGAGTACGCTGATCGAATGTATTGAGGCCGATGCGGAATGCGCACGGGTGTTGATCAGCTATGCCAATAAGCGCAAGGAAGATGGCGATACTCGTATTGAAACGGTGAATCATGCAATCGTATTCCTTGGTCTGATAGACAGTAAACAGTTTCTCTTTGCCTACCTGTTGTTGGATGTGTCCCAACCCACTCGCGCGCAGATCGTACAGCTTATGGTAAGGGCCAAACTCTGTTCAGATTTATTTAAAACCAATGGTCCCGTTAACAAAGACCTAGCGTTTATAGCTGCATTAACGACGCATAAACGTTTTTTAAAAATCCAGAAATCCGAAACCATCAGCCTGTTATTCAAGTTGCCACTTGAGCGCAAAGAAGCCATTAAGAACTTGGACTACGGCCTGCGCAATACCATTAAACAGGCGATGATCATTGACACTAAGTGCAACCCAAACTCACAAAAACGTGAACCGATGCCGGGTGAGTTTGAAGCTATGTTCCGCGACGCGTTGTACTGGGCTAACACCATAATCAGCGCCCTGTCCTAAGACTGGGCGTGTTTTCGGTGAGCTCGCCAACCCAGCGCACCAGGAATGCCAATGACGGGCCACCACAACAGCCAGGCCAGCTGAAAACCTTCTACTTGAGACATGATGCCGACAACCACCGTCAGCACACCCCATTTGACCGCAAAATACAGAGCATAGGCGCGACCGAAACTCTGCGCCTTGGAAGCGAAAGTCGGGGACTCTAGCGCGCGGCGCACCGCTACAGGTAACTTGGACTTTGCTGGGTGTAACATAAATCACCTCACCACCCATGCTTTGTATCCATTTTAGCGCTGCTGAATGTCAGCAACAGGCAAACCTTACCCAGCCTTGACCTGCCACAACTAAACCAGTTAAAAATCTCTGGTATTATCCGCTTAATATTTCCACCGGAACATTCCATGCTGTTCGATCTGCGTCGACATAGTTGGGTTTACCAATGCTTTATCGCCTTCGTCTTGCTGGCCTCCTTGCCCATGCCTGCCGTTGCATCGATGTCGGCATCTTGTTCCGAGCAAGTTTCCACACCTACTCACAGCATGCACTCCACTACCCTGGCCGATGATTTTGAGCAGCCACTAACCGCGAATCGTTGTGATTTGAACAACTCGGCAGACGCAGCATCAGACTGCTGCACGACCGCTGGGTGCCAATGCGTCACTTGGGTTGCTGTACCAGCAATACCAACTTTGCCCCTGTCTTCGGCTATCCAGCCATCCTTAGAACTGGTCTATACCAGCCCTCGCGCACGCACCGAACAACTGTATCGCCCACCCCAGGCTATCGGGCAACTCTAGGACGTTCTTCAAACTCGTCTCGAACACCGTCTAGAGTATGTCCATAATGTCCCACAACGTTTGAAAAACAATTATTTGACATTAGTTCTGGAGCTTATTTATGAAAAACCTAACTCGCATTGCGTTAACACTGGCCTTTATGACTGGCTTTGTCTGGGCAGAAACCATTACCGTTTATAAATCCCCCACCTGCGGTTGCTGTTCTGAATGGGTGAAAATCATGGAAGCCGCTGGCCATGAAGTGCATATCAAACACCCTGTAAGCTTACAGCGCACCAAAGATAAGCTCGGCGTGCCGAACCAATTGGGCTCTTGCCATACATCTGTCATCAATGACTACGTATTTGAAGGCCATATCCCAGAGCAGGATGTTATGGCGTTTTTGGCGAACCCTCCAGAAGGCGCTCGTGGTTTGGCCGTTCCCGGCATGCCAGCTAACTCACCGGGTATGGCGGCCGAAGGTGTTGAATACAGTGGCTTCAATGTCATTGGGTTCGATGACCAGAATAAATTGTTCCTGTATAAGAAATACTGATGAAGGGCCTGTTAGTATTGCTTGCTGTGCTCCTCATGACAGGGGCACAAGCTGAAGAAACAGCATTGGAAGCGGGACAAAGGCTGTACTTCGAATCTGGCGGTTATGGTTGTGCGGTTTGCCACGGTTTGGGCGCGGAAGGAGGTGGCCAGGCCGGTGGCTACATTCGCGGCGCCAGCTTGGTACGTCTGAACGAGAGTTTGGCCGAAAATGACCCCATGAAGCCACTGGCCACGGTATTGTCGGAAACGGATCGACAAATGTTGATTGATTACCTGACAGACCTGGCCGCGATTCCACTGGTACAGTTGACGTTTGAAAACGGTCAGTGGAGCGGCTTGTCCGAGCCACTCAAGGTGAATCAAACTGCTGAAATTGTGCTGTATAACGCGACATTTGAGGAGCAGGCTATCGATCTGAGTGCATTAGGGCTCGGCCAGATCACTCTGCAACCATTGGCGCGTGACCGCAGACAATGGAAGGCACAATCCGAGCAATTCACGCTGCCAGGGGTCGCGCTCGGCGAGATCAAAACCGTACTACCGGGCGCTACTGCCAACACAACGCCCTAACCGGTCCAGCGCATAGGCAGACTGACCACTTCGCATTATACTGCACCCCATCCAGAGGCTCTTGCCAGGCATTCAACCTGGCAAGAGCCTCCTTTTTGTTAATTACACGTACAGAGATTTATGATGAACATCACCAAAGATACCGTTGTTGAGCTGCACTACGCCATGAGCGAAGGTGAGACGCTGATTGAAAGCAGTCACGAAGGTGACAGCGTTTTTATGTTGCAAGGCCATAAGAATATGCTCGGCGCAATTGAAGAAGCCATCGAAGGCAAAGCAGCCGGTGATAAAATCGAAGTCACACTGACACCAGAGCAAGCTTACGGTGTCCGTCAGGAAAACTCGATCCAGCGTATTCCCATTAAACACCTTCAGGGATCCAAAAAATGGCGGCCCGGCATGGTGGCTATGGTTGACTCAAACCAAGGCCGTAAACAGGTCACCGTGGTCAAAGTTGGTAAATTCAATGCTGACTGCGACATTAACCACCCACTGGCTGGCAAGACACTGAGCTTTGTCATCGATATCGTGTCTGTGCGCGCGGCGAATGCCGATGAGATCAGCCATGGGCATGTGCATGGCCGCGGTGGCGTTCATCACTGATCGACGCCTTTGAGACGTTAGATGTTAGACGTCCGCGATCGGTTTATGCTGATGAACGGACGTTGCTTTTTTAGGTATGTAATCAAAACAGCACCAAACTTTTTCCTGCCAGTCAGCTTCTTTTCAGTGTGAACTTGACCTTAGAGCCCCTCTAAAGCGCATCATTAACCCAAATGATCGATAACGAACACGCACCGAACAATCAGAGGTGAGAACATGACAACAGCCAACAACCCCCATGTGGTTTTGCCGGTCACCGGCCTAACTTGTGCATCCTGTGTGACTCGGCTGGAAAAAGCCATGAATAAACACGACGGTGTGGTACGTGCGAATGTAAATTTAGCCCTCGAAACGCTCGATTTATCCGTCGATGAAGCAACCAATTTGGCCGACATTCCACAGTGGGTATCTGCCGCAGGTTTCGGACTGGAAACACAGGAAGTGACGGTCACGGTAGACAACATTACCTGCGCTTCCTGCGTTAATCGCATTGAAAAAGTTCTCGGTAAAATGCCCGGCATTGAACAGGCATCGGTAAACCTGGCAACATCACAGTTAAAAGTGACCTGGTATGCTGGGTTGACGACACTCAGTCAGATTAAACATCGCTTAGCCGACATCAACTATCCGGTAGTGGAGACGGAGAACGAAACACAGACTACAGCCGCGTCAGCAAATACGCTATTAACGCATTCACTGATCGGGCTCGCACTTAGCCTACCCATGGTCGTCACTATGTTTGCCGGGTTATTTGGCGCGGACTGGATGCTACCATCCTGGGTCCAGTTTATTCTGACGACGCCGGTTCAATTCTGGCTTGGCTATCGTTTCTATGTTGGCGCCTATCACTCTTTGAAAAACAAATCGGCCAACATGGACGTGCTCGTCGCCATGGGTACCAGTGCGGCGTATTTCTATAGCCTCTATCTTTGGCTGGTTTTGGGCAGTTCACACCTTTATTTTGAAGCCGCTGCGGTTGTGGTCAGTTTGGTCATGCTCGGCAAGTGGATGGAAGAACGAGCCAAAAACATCACCAGCGACGCCATTCGAAAGTTAATGAACCTTCAGCCTCCCACGGCACAGAAATGGCAAGGCGATGACTTAGTAAAAACCGATGTGAACGACTTGGTGCTGGGCGATGAATTGCAAATTCAACCTGGCGATACTGTACCGGCAGATGGTGTTATCGTCAGTGGGAGCAGCGCCATTGACGAAGCCATGCTCACCGGTGAAAGCATTCCGGTTACCAAAACGACCGGCGACACAGTACTGGCGGGTACAAAAAATACCAATGGCAGTATCCGGCTGAAAGTACACAGTTCACCCGACCAGTTCCGGTTAAAGCAAATCGTGCAGCTGGTGAATGATGCTCAGATGCAGAAGCCAGATATCCAAAAACTGGTCGACAAAATCTCTTCCGTTTTCGTCCCGGTTGTTATTGCCATAGCGCTCGTCGCATTCGTTTTACAATGGTGGTTTATCAGCCTTGATGCGGCGTTCGTTGCCAGTGTCTCGGTCTTGGTCATTGCCTGTCCTTGTGCACTTGGATTGGCCACACCAACAGCCATTATGGCCGCCAGCGGGGTTGGCGCACGACGTGGCGTACTGATCCGCAATATCAATCAACTGCAGATTCTGGCTAACGCCAATGCAGTTGTCTTTGATAAAACCGGTACCTTGACTCAGGGCACACCTAAAGTGGCCGCTCTGCAAACTTGGATTGACGATGATTCATTACTGCCTTGGGTAAAACAGGTACAACGTCAAAGTCAACATCCATTAGCCAGTGCCATGGTTGAGCACCTTGCGGAGGTCCGGGCAGACGATAATGACGCTGAATTTGAAAACCTGTCGGGTCGAGGTGTCGTTTCAAAACGTGGAGACCAGCGTCTACTCATTGGTAATGAGCGACTGTTGACTGAATATGAGTTGTCCATACCTGATGACTATCACAGCAGTTTGGCCGCCAGCAGCACCGTTTGGGTGGCGTTGAACGATCGACTTGCCGCACGTTTCGACATCACGGACCCGATTCGCAATGATGCCAAAGATACCATCCGTTGGTTAAACAAAGCCGGGTTGAATAGTTGGATGTTGTCTGGCGATCATCAGAATGCGGCCGAAGCCGTTGCTCAGGAATTGGGCATCTCCGACCTGATGGCTAACCTGCTTCCCGAACACAAAGCCCAGGCGATTACCCAATTGAAGAAGAAATCTAACGGCGTCATTATGGTCGGTGATGGCATTAACGACGCACCCGCACTCGCCGCCGCAGACGCCAGCATCGCCATGGGCAGCGGTACCGATGTTGCGATGGAGTCTGCGGGTATTACATTGATGCGTTCAGATATTGGTTTGATTACAGAAGCTATTCAGATTGCCCGTAAAACCCAACGAAAAATTAAACAGAACCTGTTTTGGGCATTCATCTACAATTGCGTAGGCATCCCGCTGGCCGCTTTCGGCCTCTTAAGTCCGGTCGTAGCCGGTGCTGCCATGGCATTTTCCAGTGTTAGCGTGGTCACCAGCTCCATATTATTACTGCGTTGGAATCCAACATCGATAAAGGAAAACTCTCATGATTGAACTGAAAATTGAAGGCGCTACCTGTCAGGGTTGCGTGAACTCCATTGAAAAAGCCATCCGTCAAGTCAGCGGTGTCGACGAAGTCCACTTCAGTTTGGAGACTAAAATTGCCCAGGTCGAAGGCAGTGCGGATAAACAGGCGTTGGCCGATGCCGTCGAGGATGCTGGCTTTGACGTGGTAGACGGTTAAATGATACGAACGATTACGTTAACCATCTGCGCCGCGATAACCTTGGTTGCCTGTTCAGATGACACTGAACAGGCAACCAATAACCAAGGCGCCAAAGCGACGTCGAACATTGATCCGAAAACCGTTTCATTGCTCGCCAACCCGCAAACCGGTCGCTGGTACAGCCCGGCACAAGTTGACAAGGGGAAACAGAACTTTGCTCAATACTGCGCCGGTTGCCACGGCGTGAAAGCCGAGTCGACACCCAATTGGAGAACCACTGATGCCACTGGAAACTATCCGCCGCCACCCTTGAATGGAACCGCCCATGCCTGGCACCATCCGCTTGCAGTATTGGATATGGTGATTCGTGACGGTGGTGCACCACTGGGAGGCGTTATGCCAGCTTGGGGGCAGGTTCTGAACACCGAGCAGCGATTAGAATTAATCGCCAGTTTCCAAAGTTACTGGCCAGACAAAACCTATGATTTATGGCTGGAACGGGAACTGAGCAGTAGGGAGGAATAAAAGCCGATCCAAAAAAAGCCATTGTCACGGGACCGTGGCAATGGCTTTTCGATGATGCAAAACGAATCTTTAAGCGTGTTGTTTACGGCTGGCGCGCAAGCCTAATAAACCGAGTGCCAACAAGCCTAAAGTCGCTGGTTCTGGTACTGAAGAGACGTAAGTGAAGTCGTCAACGGCGATCCAGTCGTAAGAGCCATCCCAGGACAAGGTCGCATAAGAAATGTCTGCCGCAGAAATACCATAGAACTCACCGGCATTGCTCGAGCCAGTTGATGGCAAAATGTAAGATTCAATCAAATTGTTGGATGAATCGAATGCCGACAGGTTCCAGGAAGCGAAGCTTTCTGCCATGCCCCAGGTGAAACCAAAGGCACTGGTACCACCGTCGAAATCAAACGTTAATGACCCAAAACCATTGCCACCGTATGTACCGTTATCCAGATAAATACCGGATTGATTGTACTGTTGATAGGTGTTGTCTATTCGAAGGTTATTGTCATTGGCTGTGAAGGTCACATCATCAATGGTCAATGAGGTGTATGTACCTAAGGTTTGATCTTCAAAATCAATCACATTACCGCCAGACAACGACGCATCACCGCTGGAAGTAATAAAGGATGCACTGGCAAAACCAGACATTGCGAGGGTGGCGATTGTGCCTGCCAAAATCTTTGTGGTTGCTTTCATTGTTATAATCTCCAAGTTTAAGTCCTTTCTGTCCTGCACCGCCGTGTTACTTCATATGCAAGAAAAGTAACTAGGTACTTTCCTCTCCCCTAATCCAGCGGCCATCGATACATTGCAAAACACCTGCCTGCTTCATGAATGTTCCTTGAAATCAGACACTTAACATCCAGTAACATTTAAACTTTGCGGACATCGTTAAAGTTTCCGACTCTTTCTCAGGAATCCCCCGATTTACTGTAAAGAAAATCGGCAGTTTTCAGTGAAAGAGATCACAAAAATTTAACAAACTGTTACTTAAGGGCACCTCTAGAAAGTCCAACTGACTCTGGATTTAAGAACGCGCTTAGGGCAAGGCGGAAATTTGAAAACCTAGCGGGCTAAGTTAAAAGCTTTCAACACAGCCATAAGCTCGTTCATAATTCCCCAACGGGGCGGGCTAGCACACGCGCAGAGACGGACGGACATTTTAGAGGTGCCCTTAATGCAGACTTCCTGGTCACAACTGACCTTTAACCATAACAACCGGCTCTTGGTATACTCGTGCACGCAATTCTTATGAGGTAAAAGGATGGATTGGAAAATTTTTGCGACGATATTTGTGTCGGTTTTCATCGCTGAATTGGGCGACAAAACTCAGCTTGCGACGATGTTGTTTGCGGCCGATAAAGCCGTCAGTAAATACACGGTTTTCTTTGCGGCGTCTGCCGCATTGATTGTCGCATCTGCGATAGGTGTTCTGGCTGGTACGTTACTGTCTGAATACATCAATGAAAAATACCTGCACTACATTGCCGGCGTGGGTTTTATCGCCATTGGCGCGTATACGCTTTATAGCGCTTAACTAAGGAGTCGCTAGCCAATGGTTTTATCCTTTGGCTACGCCGATCGATTCAAATCACTTCAGTCCGGTCGGATCGACGAATGAGCATGGCGAGGGTTACCGGGCACAGCGAGTCATGCTTAAAACGCATGACAATGCTCAGCCATTGATTTGAATTCCCCTTAGAATTCGACTTATGATGAAAATTCCGGGCTATGGAAATCGACTGGCATTGCGCTGCAACAGTGCTCGCACAAACACGACGCCAATCACGAAGGCCATCAAACACGCGAGTATCAACAAGTGCTGACTTTGCCAATAGGGGTCACACCACAAAACCAACATGACAAATACCGCCAAGGCCACCAGATATATGACAAACCAACTGGTGCGATAAAAGCGTTGCAACTTATAAAACCATATTGAAGCGACCGCCAGTGTCACGGAAAGCACCACGACTAAAAACAGCAGCAGCCTGGCAGGCCAGCGATTGGGGCAGACGATTTTGCACACAGGCTCCAACGCGACCTCGACCGCACTGCTGGGTTCAACGAAAAACAGCGAAGATAGAGCCGTCGTTTCATTAACGGTTAATGGCATTGTCCACAGGCCGACGCCGCCGTAATTCCATTCACTGTACTTTACGGTGGCGATGAATTCGTCTTCGGTGTATTTATTATTAGCTAACACTGGAACCAATTTTTCCATGATTTTCAAACCATTCAAAACGGATGACTTGCTGTCCAACTCAGCGTGCAGAGCTTCCATCAATGAAATAGCTGGGGTCAGGTCAGTCGCTGTTTGAGTAACAGCCGAATCGCCATCGGATGCTTCAGATGCTCCTTGCGCATTGTCAGTTTCAACGGGTGTCAAAGATACCGCCGTACTAACAGGTTGGCTCGCGTCCAAGTAGCTCGAAGGCAAATCAATCGGGTCGACCACAACCAAAATGATATTCAAGTAGTCGGCTAGTATGTCCATGTTTTCCTGTACGTAGTAGCCTTTGCCGAGATCGTGATAATTCACCATCAGGTTGACGTAAAAGTCGTCGTCATTTTTGGCATTGGGTAATTCACTGAGTTTGTTTTCATCAAAAGCAACGTCGTTCAATGTCATTTTTAACTTTATGATAAAGCGGGTTACTTGCTTCATTTGCTCAGGGTCGGTCATATCGGCGAGGTCCAGATCCAGTGTGATACCGTCGGCCAGTGTACGCACCCGGCTCACTCCAAAAGAAATGGTGGGTCGGATACGGTTAAAAAAATAATCGTTGAGTTCGGTTTTAACATGCGAGGCTAACGACAGAACAAGTTCATCGTCAAATTTGGAAACCCGGGCATTCGCCAGCTCTGTTCGGCTTAAGGTGCTGTTCTGTACATCAATACGATCCGTCAGCACCATATCCAGCTTTGCCCGGTACTTGTGAATATCGTTGACAAATTCTGAATAGGGCTTTTTATTCTGCAGGTGAAGCCAGTCATCCACGGTACCGGCCTCGTTTAACGAAACACCGTAGTAACCTATACGGGTTAACACATTATAATTAATAGCTTCCGGTTCGTAATCACCCAATTCACTCTGCCAAAAAGGGTAAATTCCATATATGAAGTTAGAATACAACTCACTGTCGGTCGCCTGTAGTGAGCAATTGCAATCATTTCCAGACCAGGACAATGGTGACAACGTTTGATCGCTGATCCCGGATTTGATCGCCACCGAACGAAGCCAGGTGAACTGCGACGGGGATAACTCAAGCGCTTGCGGTTGGGTTACCGCCATGTATAGCTGATTTGCGGTGTTAAATTCAACCGCGACCAGTGACGTTAGCTGCGCCATCGCGTCCTCAGAAATCACGCTAAAGCCACTGTCTGATAAGAACTGTTGAAAAGAGGCATCCGTCACCGTGTACACAATGGCTTGTGTCGTGTCAGTCGCCATTTCGGTCTGTGCCGTACTTTTCTGTTCACTGACACTGGTTGTCGTAGTCGTGGTGTTGTCAGAATTGGTTGTGGTTACGGTGGTCGTCGCCGACGTATTGGCCGTCGTTTCACTGACCTGCTTCGTCGCGGACGCACTTGCGCTGGCATCACTGTCATCGGCTTCATCATCAGCTTTCACGACCACCGGCACCACCAGATTGCCAATCCAATTGTCGATCGCACCTGCGGGCGATATTACGCCACCATCAATAAGGGGTTGCAGTGTTGTCCGTATCGCATTCCGCGCCGCCAGCTGAGTTTCCATTTCGGGGCGCTGGTTGTTTAGCGCGGTGACCACCGAGTTAACAGTTTGCAACGTCAGCAGATCCGCCTCCGTCACTTGAAAATAAACGTCGGGCAAATTCACTGTCGTCACCGTGATGTTGGGTGTCGCTACTACGGTAGGTTGATGCTGGGCGACATAAGCATCAATGGCCTGCAAAATGAACATGGAAGAATGCAACGTCACCGGCGTATTAAGATCGCCCCGGGATAACGTGGGTGTGTCGCTCCCTGCGACGCTGTCCGTCTCGGATGACATTGTCTGATCGGAAAGACCTTGTTGATAGCTCATAAACCAGGTTTCAAAATCAGGCTGCTGGACCAACACTTGCCAATCAGGGTATTTGTTTTCCAACTCCATCGAGAAAATCAGGTCTTCAACCAAAGCAGACGCTAGCAACACCCGGGTGGCGTCTTCCTTTTTTGAATTCACGATTAACCGACTGTTTTCTGAAATGGCGGAAACCTTTTCCAGAAATTCAGATTCGACACAATAATCTCGCAACCATCCCAGGGTTACAGGGCCGACAATGTTATCGGTCAACATGGCTTTATCTGCGCCATATTTAACCTGGATGGCATTGCCTTCTTTATCGAAAAACCAACCGAGCCCACTTTGAATCAAAACCGCAAGAATACGCCCTTCAGTCAGTGCTTTGTCTTGGGTTATTTGCTCACAGGTAAAACCAGTCAGGTTACTCATTTCGCTCTGAGCGCTGAAAGCTGAGTTGGCAACCCACAAGAGCATCGTACAGAAAACGGTTAGGCAAGCATTCCTGAGATAGCTTCTCAAATCGACGTTTCGTCGACGCCGTACGATGGCATTAGATTGTACGTTCAAAGCGATTTACCTTCTTTTCGCTGTTCCTTGACAACACCTTGGTCCAGAAACTCTTGCGTAATGTGATCAGATCCGGTTTGAACAACCTGTATGGCCGCATACCGAATGACGTTGATAATGGCGCCACCTGCCAGCTCATGATTATCGGCCAGGGCATGCAGATCTACGTCGTCCGCTAACGGGCACTGTGCGGGAATCGAATTCTTCCATATTCGATAACGTTGCTGGGCATCTGGCATGGCAAAATGAATCATCGATTGAAATCGGCGCGAAAAGGCGTCATCTATATTGCCCTGTAAGTTGGTCGCTAAAATAACAATGCCGGGGTAATCTTCGATGCGCTGCAAAAGGTAGGATATTTCCTGATTTGAGTGTCGATCGTTCGCAGTGGACCCTTGCGTGCGTTTGCCAAACAGCGCGTCCGCTTCGTCGAAAAACAGAATCCATTTTTTCTTTTCAGCCTGATCAAAAAGGCTGGCCAGATTTTTCTCGGTTTCACCAATATATTTTGACACCACCGCAGACAAATCGACTCGGTAGACATCCGATTGGATTTCCTCGCCGATCAGACTGGCTGTCATGGTCTTACCGGTACCCGGTGGACCGTAAAACAGAACACGGTAGCCAGGTTTTAACACCTTAGCCAAGCCCCAGTCCTGCATAATAGTTCTGGCACCATGTGCCCAGGAAATTAAATGACGGACCTCATCCTTTACATGATGTGCCAATACCAGATCATCCCAGCAGGCTGCGGTGGTTAACCGTTTGGCGGGAAATGTCATACTGAAGTCAGGTTTATGAACTTCCCCTGTCGTAAACAGATTCAAATACTCAGTACTCATGCCCAACGTGGTGCAAAAAAAGGGTTCACCGAACTGCTTGTAGTCCAACATCAAAATGTTATGGGCCGTGAATGGATGGTCGGGCTCAAAGAGTTCTGTTAAGACAAAACGTTTCTCTATATCTCCTCCGGCAATTAAAAACGCCGCAGTCTCAATGGTTGGCATGAAGCCACGGTGCTGCCCACTCTGCCAGCCACCAAACTCGGAGTAGGGTTTATCGAATAACTTATTCCGAATAAAAAAAGTATCCAGCGCTTGCGGCATGATGTTGGGCAGCAAGGCCAGAATCAGTATCAGTCGTTCACGTTCGTCGAAACCGAACAGACGAATCGTTTGGGCATACATTGATTTATCCGTACTCAAATCAGGCACGGGTATCTCGTTGATATCCGAGAATGGGTTCTCACCCTGTTCAAAATACAAATTAAATCGACAGGTCAATACACGATTAAACCAATCAATTTCAGCCGATAAAGCGTCGGCATTTAACCGCTGAATATCACTTGCTTCTGCGCCGCCCAGCGGGTCAGGCTCAATTAGGTTTAGTGCACTTGCCTGATTCATGATAGACCTCGCTTAATCATCGCCATTCAACCTGAATAGATTGCGCCATCCAGGGGAATTTAATAAAGGTAAAGTTCCACGGAAGTTGATCCAATAACATATCAAAGGGCTTGTTCTCAACATGCAACGAATACCCGTCGTCCGTGATTCTCAGAACGCCATCACGGCAAAGAAATGACTCGCGCAGCCCGTCGATGGACGTACTCTTCAGTGGCGCCCAATTATGTAAGACCCCCTTCAGCAACCCTTCCAACACCGTTTTTTCATCGTCGGTGATGCCGACCCTGCGGACGATCGGTGTCGATAATGGCATCCCACAAAGCAGTTTGTTCAGCGCCAGTGCGGGCTCGACGGTTTCCTCACTTCCGGTGACCAACCATTGTATTAAGTGAACGCCCCGCTCTTGTGCCATCGACGTTACAAAGAGCCCTTCTTTCGTCAACGACAACATGTCAAACAATCGAGGGAGGTAAGCACAAACAATGACCAAACCAGCGTTATGGATGTACAGACTATCGCCAGCTTCTGCAGCAGAGAATTCTTGAGATTCCATGAGTTCCATAAATTGCGCTTCCGTTAGCGTCTCTTGCGCCAAACGCGAAGGCTCAATCGGGCTTTCACGTTCGAATAGGACCGCGACCGTTTTATCACTCAAGCCATCCAAAAATAGTGGTATTTGGTCACTATTTAAATACCGGCGCAGTGCTGCAGACATTTTTCCGGTACGACGAGACATCAACAAAGTTACCAGGTCGTTAACGTCTTGCTGTGACAGAGATTTAACGTTGGTCGTTAACGGAGGAATACTGCCTCGAGCAACGGACTGAGCCAGAAAGTCTGCAAAGGAAAGCCAGCCGCGTTGAGCGATCGTTTTTAAGTAGCTCATAAAAGTGTCTGCCAACACCGTTACATCTGCCTCGGAAATCGACTGCATCCACTGGGTATTTTCAATCGAATCTGAGCGGTCTTGTTCGCGGTGTCTCGCATCGTCTGTGGCATGATCATCCCGCAGAGTTTGCTTCGCATCATCCCTGGCCAACGTCGATTGAGACGGCTTTGAATCGAAAATTGTGGTTTGGCTATGGTGACCAGTCACGTTTTTCAGATCAACAACATCACCCGCCAAAACCTGCTTAAGCAACACAATGGTAACCTCGCCGCGACTGTCGGATGCAACCACTTTTTTAATGTTCTGACCAAGGATACTACGATCAAAGCTCTGAAAAATGTCTGTCACGGTTCCAGACTGTCGGCACGCCCAGGTCAACGCCATCAAACTTAAGCACTCCGCACGCGTGTAGCGGCTGAGCAGTGATGTCTGGTTCGTCAAATGTGTAATGAGTCTTCTCGCCCAAGAGCGGTTATACCTATACAGCCCGTTCAGCAGTTCGTCGAACGTCGTGACCGATACCAACCACTGCCAACTCGAAAAAAACGTTGGATTTTCGGGCGCTTGTACTCCAACTTGAAGTTCGCGCAACTCACTTAGGTTGAGACGGCTACTGCGTCCACCGCCGAGCCAGTTCCGCGCGAGTTGATAGACTCGAAAGCCGAATCGCCAGGTTTCCCAAGTTGCGCTCTGTTCAAGTGATGTGCCACCGGCAGATTCCGCTGTGGTTGTGACGTGCCCGTTTTTGTGTTCCGATCGAGAACTGATGGTTGCGGTAAACTCATTACGCAAGGACAACATAACACGCAGCAAACGATCGTCCCGAGACGACAACGTTTGGATGCTCTCCAGAGAGGCTATGAGCGTGAGCAGAAGATCGTTCGCCCGAATATTGTGATGATTGGCGATTTTTTGAAGCATGTAGCGGATATACACGCGGACACTGAAGTCACTTCCCCGCGTAGATAAGGCAAAGTGAAAAGAGGCCTCCCACAACACCGCCTCACGGGTCACCAGTTCGGGGGTTGAAACTCCGACTCGTGTCTGATTCTGGCTCGCGAGTACACGCTGGCGAAAAATTGGCTGTTGAATGAACTCGCTGACCACTTCGGCGAGGTGCGGACTGACCACCGTCAGCAGCTGCGTCAACTGTGCAGTCGTACAGGACTGAACGAGCCGTTGAATAACGCTATGGTCCGAAGCGAACTGACGCAGTAACGAGACAAACCATTCCAGCTGACCTGCCGTAGCGTCAGCGAGCAGCGTACTCACAGATACCTGAGTATCACCACGCACGGCGGCGGTTAGTCGTTGCTGGAACTCGGTGTCAATGTCAGCATCCGTTTGCTCCGTCACCTCACGCGTTTCGGGTTTGGGATCGTCATAGCGCAATATCGGCTGCAGAATGTCACTGAGCAATTGAGAAAAGCTCGTTGCATCCCTGTTTTGGGCGGGACGAATACGCAGTACCAGCAGTATTTCCTGGCCCAGTTGTTCAGCGGTCACATTAAAGCGGGCAGCAAGATCACGGATCAGGGATCGAATGAACTGTTTCCGGTTAAAGTGACTGCCATGATCAACCAGAAGATACGCTAACGTTACCTGCCAAAGCGCTTGCTTTGTCGTTTTCGATGAACTGGCTTCACTCGCTGGGATCGTCGGTACCAGCTGTTGGCGCGCGATGTGTATGGTGTCCGCCTGAGACATGACCTGTTCCATAAACGAACCTGCATCCCGGTTCAATACCGAAATGCAATCCAACAACATCGGTTCGCTGTACAGGCGCGCGACCACTTCCTGAGTCTCCACCCGGTTGACATGCCGTCGCAAGAAACGTTTTAGTAACAAAGGATACTGTCGAACAATAAGCCACCACACGGCGATCAATTTGGATGTATCCTGCGTGGCAACCGAGGCTATTAGCAATTTTTCCAACCTGGCTTGCTGTTGTTTCGTTTTTAGCGTCAGGCGGTGAGAGTCGGACTCTGTAGGGTCAATAGCATTTGGCACCGTGTCGACCATGTCTGAGTCTTTGGGGATTGCCAGCAACGGGTTTGACACTTGCCACAAGCGTATCGCGTCGGGCGTTTTTTCATGGGCAAAGCGCTGGTCGAGTGCGGCGTGTATCCACTGACTTTCTCTCTGTTGCAACTCAGCAGGCGGTGGGTTTCGCGAATAGACTGACAAAAAGAGGGCAAGAGTGTCCCGCTCACACTGCAGCAGCAAACGAGTCAGTATAAATTGAGCACGCGGTTGGCGGAGCAAGAAACGGATAAACAGATGACCGCGATTGTTGAGATTACCCTGTATCCATTGATCGAATGATCCATCCTGAGCGTCGTCAGATTGCGGGAGCGCCGCGTGACCTTGCTGCAAAAACAATAAATAGACATGGGACCCTTTTTGCTCATCGGTGAAAACCCACTTTAACTGGCTGTCCTGCCCATGTTGATATCGTGCAACTTGATCCGCCAGCAATGCCCGTAACTTCTGTTCTAGAATTTCACCACCGTCATCCAACAGCGCTTGCAATGACAGGGTGCCAAGATCAACCTCCAGTTCATCGAACCGTATTGTTTGGCCAACGGTGTCGAAGTCATCCAGCACCCGTTCAACCGATGAAAAAAGAGCGTGCTTCACCCAGGCATCGGCATCACGCATGAAATGCCACGCGTCAGACTCGGTGGTGAAGTGGAAATCTATGTTCACGTCGTCAATACCGTGTCGGCTCATAGCGGTTGCTCCTGCGCAACAACCGAAGATTGCCAATGCCCAGACAGGCAGTTGGCCAATGCCCAGGCTGCCCGATCCAATACATCAACGTCCACAGAATGATCACGGTAGGCCTTAACCCAACGTGCGTAGAGGCTTTCAAACGTGGCCATATCAGCGAAATCCAGCCAGATGACATGCACAAACACATGAGCGGGTGCCTGCTGCCGGATCAGCTCTTGAGCATACTTTCGAAAATGCAAATCCGCACAGCGAGCGCTCCAACCGGCCAAAACAACACTGCATTGAGACGCAAACCCGAATGTCTTTTCCAGATCCTTCAGGGGTTTAAAACCAGCGACCGAACGCAGCAATGGATGTTCAACCAAGTGCAAGCCTTCACTCGCCAGATTCATCTGGACCAGAGCACTGCGTAATATATTCACCGCGCTAATCGCTTTGTCTCTCGAAGGGAAGGCCCCCAGTGAGCAAAGCGTTTCTGAGCGATCATCCGAAGGTTGCGCATCCCGGTTCCACAAAACAACACGAACGCCAGCGTCATCCTTTGCACGGACGAGTCGAAAATTAGATTGTGTCGCCGCGCTGCGAAATAACCAACCAGGTAACCCCTGCCCCTTGCCTGAAAATACAGTCGGCCATTGTTCCCGTAACTGGCGTATTAACGTCCGCAGGGGTTGTTCGTCCACTTTTTGCCAAGGGACCGGCTCACCCAGCTCCGACGCCGTATTCAACGCACGCAGACCCGCAATATCAGAACGTAAATTTCGCCATGTCTCGGCATCGTCTTTGGCAAATTCAAACCCCGACTGCAACAACCGATTTGCGACAGAGCCAAAGCTCAGCTCGTGCACATCCAGCAGCAGCGCGCAGCGCTTCAGAAAGCCGGTCAATGGTTCTCCTCGCCATTGCAATCGGTGCAGATCTACCGGCGCCGTGCGATTTTGGGTGATTTCAACAATGGCGTCGAGCATCAGCATTTTTTGGCGCAGTAAACGATGACTGACCTCCAGTTCAGAAAAGTACGGATTAAAATGCGCAATGGCATCACCTGCGGCTTCTTCTCCATACAAACTTAACAGATGGTCAAGCAGTCGACTGTGTTGCTCCGTAGACGAATTGATGCCTTGTTCGGCAAAGACGCTGTATCGTTCGCCGGTCTGCACTGAGCGCTGCAATGTTTCATAGTTCTGTATGCCGGCATTGCTCAAGTCGTGAAATGACGGTTCATCGCTCAAAAAATCAATTGAAAAAACCTGATTCAGGTGACCTATGAGTTGATGCATATAACTCAGCCGTTGATCGAATAAGCCGAGATAGCCTTTCAACTGTGTGGACTTAAGCCGAGTGTCCGCCGATGCAGTTTTGGGTAAGCCATAGTGACCGACGCCGTAGACTGCCGGAAAGTGATTTTGAATGGAATGGTAGGGACCAAGCGCATTCGGCTTTACGGCGGGCAAGGGGAAAATATCGTTGCCGGATTCAACCCGTTTGAGTTGCGCCTTGTTTCGAAAAAAAATCTGATCCGCTTTGACGCTGAGTTCGTCAATCCCTACTGGAATTTGGCGTCCATTTCGCGTGGCGATTACATGAATCTGGTCATCTTCGACCGGCATGGCTATTTGGGTAACGACATTTTTTTCCCGCAACGGCAATGAGGTGCCCACATCATGACCGTGCCAGTAGAATCGAACATAGTGAACTTTTTTTACCCCGGGTAACTGACGCAGGTTGGCGTAAAAGCTGGCCACGGGAATGTGCTGCGGTTCTTCTGATTTTTTTGGCATTTCTGGATCAGCCGAGAAATAGCCCGACCGGGTTTTTGGTCCGGTAAACACAGCTTCCGCAGTGTAACCCTGAGCTTTGGCCTCACTCAAACTCATCCGGTTCAACGGCATTTCCAGGTGTTTACGACACTGTAAATAGATTGATGCCACAACGTCTGACGCGTTAGAGGCTTCATCCAGTTCAACGCTGGCGTGTAATTGAACGTTAGCTTCCGAGACGAATTGAATATCCGGCTTCGTTTCACACATGGAACGATTGGCTGACATCACCGCACTGACTTGTGCAAATACGGTAGCTTCCAACTCATGAACTCGTGCTCGAGTCATATTTCCCTGGTCCCGTAAATGCACCAACAGCTCAAGCCGACTGCTATTCTCTGCTTTCACGCGTGTCACCCAAACGTCCTGGATCTGTGGAATTGCATCCAGCAGCAGTATACGGATATCGCTCAGCGTGGTTGCCCGGCAGGGATAAATGACTTCCGGTGCCTGCAAACCTGAACGCTGCCAGTGTCGCGTTCCGTCACCCACAAGATGTTCCACGATGGGCCGATCAAGCAGGTAGTTCAGCTCGGTCAGTGCAAAAACGGCTTGTTCCAACACGGTGACACCTGGGTCATGATCATTGAAGTCTGTCCACAATTCGCCACTGGCGCGTTGAGCATACTCAATCCCCAGACGACGAAGGCTGGTAAAGCTTAAAGGATCATTATCGTGATCTTCACGGAAGATAAACAACGTTTCAGTCATATTATCGAGCCGTAGACACGAGCAGCTTTTCGGTAACGCTCACCTACTCATCGCCCTCAGCATACGCAATGGTATTCAGCGCATCCGTCCACAACTTCGTAATGTGATACTGAATAATGAGCTTCTTCCCACTGAGACGGCTGCCAAATTTAATGTTGCTGCGTACCTGTAGCTGATAGCGATGCTCATGGGCATTGCCCACCGTATTCCAGCGGAATTTCAGTCGATACGCCAGGGAGCGGTAAAAGGCATGGTGGCACTTTATGCGGTTCTTTAATCCGAATGGGTTTGAGAGCCAACCCGTTGGGTGGTACGCGTTCATGGCAATCGCATGAGCCAGCGCATACTGTCCCTGCGATTTATTGGCCTCCGACGACACAACGCCGGCAACGATTTCGAACGCATGGCAACCGGTCAGCTCCTCGGTAATGTTGTGCCAGTCGCCATCGGCATAGGCGACAAGTTCACCCTGCCCGAGGGCATCTATCGTCGGCGAGCGCCCGAGCCGTCCATCGCTGGCAACAAAACCGCGCACATCCAGATCGGTCGTTGGTGTTTGTGTATTAATACCAACTCGCTCCGAACTCAGCACATTCAAAACAGGCTTCGCGTCTTCACCAAGCGGTTGATAATTGATACTGAACCCGTCTGAACGCCCGATATAACCAAAGGTCCAAAGCGGTTTGGGTTGCCCATCGCGAAAGAAGCTCATCAGACTCTGGCTGCCATCTAACGTGGATAACTCAAACCCATATTCTGAGGACTTTGAGAATCCTTCATCGGCCATATTCAATGTTGAATCTATCAGATCGGCAAAGGTCTCCTGAGTCGGCAATTGCCCCTTGCCAAAAAAGTTTCTTAGCGTGTTACGTGTTTGTTTAGGCATCTTCTGCTTTCCCTTCCCTTACAACGAAAGTCCGCCCTATTTCCAACTCATCGATACCTGTGAGTTCTGGTTGAATAGGTTGCTGCTGATCTATCACGGTGATGAAATGCTTTGCGCAAGGTACCGGCAAACTCCAACGGTAACTTGGCAGGATCAACCGTTCTGTTATCTCGGCGCTGTCACTGAATAGATAGTCGTCGTCAATGGCTGCTGTACCTTCATCAAGAACGACCCTTAAAATAGAAAAATCCGTTATGAAAGAAACATAGGGTAAATGAGACAGGTAGGACTCCAGTTCCTCCGTTTTGATCTTCCAATCGAAATGACCTAAACCACCCTGCTCCGTCCATGGGCACAGATAATCTGAGATATCGCTGTTCAGCTTTTTAAGCAAATAACCTCGGTTCCCGTTGGATGTAAACTGCACCGCGCACCGAACTTGTATGCGCTCATAAATGGGGTTCAACACATGCAATTGGCAGTCATCCACACTGCGCAACACCAGGTATTGATAAATTTCCTTCAGGTCTGCTGAACTGAGTTTTGCACCTGAGCATCGAGCATGCGTGCAATGTGACCAGGCCGGAACGACGGCTATGGTGATATGGCTCGGTGAAATTCCCCTAACCGCAGGGTTAACATGGTTCATGCATTTGACCATGTTAACGTTTGGGAAAGCCTGCAGGACCAACTTTTCAAAATCCCAGACAGTGGATGCTCGCTGTTTGTGACGCAACCGTTCTGCCAATCGCATACGCATATCGGCATTCGTTTCCGCATCGCGTCCCGCCGTTGCGATTCGGCGACTGCGAATGGCACCGAGACCGGCAACCGAACGTTTGGCGAGCCATTTTTCAGGTAGAAACACTGCGTCATTGGCAATGGCCGCACCCTCGGCATGCACCAAGCGCAGGCCGTGGGTAACGACGGTTCTCAATGAACCAAATCGGGAAAACTGCTGTGAGCAACTGATGCGAAACCAAAACAGGTTGTCGTTAACGACCGGGTGGCTGCTGGACATATCGTCGGGGACATCAATGACGACAATACCTGAGGTAACAAACCCGGCGCTGGTGTCTGCGATAATGCGTTCGGGTGGCAACTGCCGCCAACCTTGACGGGTCAGGTAGTGCCAGTGAATGTCCGATTGTCCCGTCGCCGCGTCGACTTCAAGCGCGGAATCATCAGTCAAGTCAAAATACAGATTCAAATTACCGCCCAATTGACTGGCTGAAATACCAATGTAGAGGTTTCCGTCGTACTCCTGCGAGCTGATTAATGTCGCCCCCTGACCGGAGGCAATCGGATTAATCGGTTCAACACCGAATGGGCTGATATGAAAAAATTGATCCGACTTTTTACTGACATGTCGTTCTGTCGTCGCAGGCTCACTTTGTTTTCGGGTACGGGTATAGAAATCGATACGGTCACTTGCCTGATAAGCTAATGACAGCGAGCTCAGAGAAGGGGTATACGGAGGCTTCGGTAGCGGTTTGGGTTTTTTATGTCGGGCATTGTAGGTTAAGACATGAGTCAGTAACTCTGGGTACACATTGTGCCCAAACGCAAATTCCGGCTGCGAAATTCGCAGCTTGAAAAAACCATGACGAGTGTTTGGCGTAAAATCGAAGGGTTCGGTGCTGAAGTCACCGTCATAGGGGCGATGCAAATTGCCCACTTGAAAATCCAGTTTTCTGGACGTGTCTAACGTTAAGCTGCCTGGTAACGAATCAAAAAGTGACGTCTCCATAACGGATTTTTCATCCGCCGAAGACAGCGTGCGCCAGCGGTTATTGCTGAGTACATCGAGCTGCGCGGTAAAGTCACTGTTGACGACATTCAACGGTTGCTGGTCATCAATGAGAGTGTAATCCCGATAATGGTCGGCAAAACCATCTTGATGATTCGGTAAATCGGCCCACTGGCAGGTCAGCGATAAGTCCGATACCTTCTTCTTCGACATTTCGGCATTACCGAATATCAAATAGGCACTCGTCGTAGGCAATGGACCAAAGGGTAAAAACGGCTTGCTGGGGTCTAATCGACCGAACTGGTTGTAGACCACGAGGTCGGTAATGCCCTGAACGTTTACGTCGATTAATACACGCTTTAAACACAACCCCTGAAGAATCGAGTAGCTGGCATGTTGCGCCTGCTCGTTGAGTAAAAAAGAAACCACGGGCTCACGTGTCTGATAGTTGTCGCCGTGTAACTCAGGGTCATAACCTACAATCGCTTCCATTTCTTCGGCTAATGTCAACGTTATACCCAACCCCATATCCACAGACGACACCGTGTCGTGTACCGGTTTGACAAAACAGTTGTCTATCGTCAGCCAACCGGATGCGCCCGTCATCTGCACCACGAAGATTTTCTTCATCCATTCATAAAACAGCCGCTCTTTGTTTTTAAACAGATTGATCCGCAGCCAATGGTAACTGTCTACCTGCTCACGCTGTGATTCACTTACGGCAGCACGGACCACACTGGATAAGTCTTCGTTTAAAAGGGCGGTCATCAACGGATCGCTCAGTTCGGCCAGAGTTAGGGACGTCAGGTTCTTTACGGCATCGGTAATGAGCGAGTCCGTTTGTACCTGACTATCAAGCAGGTTGTTATCCATCAGCAGTTCGCGAGCGCGCAGCAAGAGTAACAGCTTGTGATAATCCGATAACCAAGCATCACGCATCAACAGGTAACGTCTCAGCACCCGTCCAAACTCTTTGAGAAAAGATTCTGCGGTGACCGCGTTAAACAATCTGGCCATCAAATAGGTACGAAAAAAGTGTTCGGTTTTTGGCTTCGATTCTGATGAATCAAGTTCGCTGACTATAAATCTCGGTAGCGTGTCAAAGATTTCTCCAGCGCGGTATAACAAGGCTTCCTTGCGCGCGCTGGGTTTATACACGCCAAAATGCGAACGCTCGCTCACATCATTCTCGAGGAAAAAAGAAAAAAGCCTGCCGTAATCTATTTTAGCGGTTGGCAGAATGAAATCTTTTGGGCTGACTTTGTGCTCATAGTCTTCGCGCAGATACAAACTAAGCTCTATTTGGCGGCGACCCTGAGCAAGGTGCAGAACGGGGCTGGAGATGGCAAACCCGTACCGGGCGTTTACCTCGCTAGCAACGGATGTAACGCCGATGGCTTCTGCTCGGTCAACGAAGGTAGGTACTCCAAACAAGGGGACAGCGGCGACATCAGAGTCTGTGCTGCCTATCTCAATGGTGCGCTCTTTAATATGGGTCACAAATTGAAACTGTCGTTGTGGCGCTACTTTTTTGCTGCGCATAAAACCCAGCGTTTTTAGTTTCGCGACGCGTGCATCGGTAATCGTCGTTGCGTGTTCAAGCTTGTAAAGAATCTCTGCCGTTCCAGACGCGCCGCCGCTGAACAGATCGTTTTCCTGCAAATAAGTAATCGCCTCTGCGGTTGGACTCGGTTGGACGGTTACGTACACACTCGCTGGCGTCGCAGATCTCGGGGCGTTTTTCAGGACATCCCGGTAGTAAAAATCAATGTGTTTTTGCGTCAGGGCATTCAGCTGATTCTGTACTTTCGAATAGAGCTGTAAAAAGGAGGCGTACAGGCCAAAGGCTGGGTCGTGCTTTTGGTTGTTCAACACCTCAACCCAAGCCAGTTCACTTTCTGCTTGTAGATAACGCAGTACACTGAGCACGCGGGAATAGGCTTGTTTCACGACTTTTTCGTGCGCAGAATACGCCCCATTCATGGGGACGTCGTTCAGTGGAAACCGAATCCGAACTGGAATGTTAGCCTCTTGTGTGAGCTCTATCGCCCAGAGATTTTCAAATTCCAATAGGTGTTGACTCAACAACCGATAGCGATCCGTCCCAGATTGTGCGGCAGATTTAAATAGAATCGGTCCCAAGCGATGCAGCTCACTCACTAATCGATCTCTGACAACCGCGTCGAGAATTAAATCAAAGTTATGCGAACTATCGTTCACTTCGGAAGGAGTCCGCTTCAACCATTGATTAATATCGACAAAAAGTTTAAAAATGAAAAAGGCCCCTTCGCCTAATCCACTGTCCATCGCACGGTTAAAACGACGGTTCAGTTCCTGTATATCGCAAGAGTGAATGGCCGCGAGTACGACGAGGTCATCGTTATCGAACAAACTCTGCCAACTGTCGTCTTTCTCTTGGACACCCGCAAGTTTTAGCTCGGCGGCCAGGTGTCGGCCCTGTACCAGAAGTTCGGTAAACGACATTCGATCCGGCTGAAAATAACCATCTTCAAAGTACCGTATTGCGCGCTCAGACCGATGGCTACCGTGTGAAGAATAGGAAGTCATAATGAAACATTGGTCCCTTCAAGAATGTAGTAAGGGTACACAAGATTGTGTCGGGTATTGGTTGCTCGGATATCGTAGTCAATCACGATTTTCAGCAACCCTTCCAATGATTGCGCGGCGTCGACCTCAACGCGATTCACAATGATACGAGGCTCGTGGTACAGAATGGCTTGTTCAACCGTTCGTCGAATTCTGGCAATAGAATTTGAATTAATCACTTCAAACACCAGGCTTTTCAACCGACAGCCGTAACCCGGATTCATCGTGCGTTCGCCTGGCTCGGTTGACAGCAGTATCCACAAACTCTGTTCAACATCACGGACTCCGTCGACCATGTGCGCGGTAGCATCTTTCGCTGTAAAACTCACTGGAAATGACCATCCCTTACCCAGAAATTCCATCACAATCCCGTTTTAATAATTGATGTAAAAATGCTTCTCATTACCCGCCGATCATGACCGTCGGTAACCCCAACACGACACTGCCTCCGTGAGCGGTGGTATCACCCATTCGCGCAGCGGGCTTTCCCCCGATCATCACGGTCGCCGAGCCCTTGGCGATGGTATCCGGAGGTCCGACGCAAGTGCACATATCGCCAACAACCGCAGCGGGTAAACTGCCGATTAATACCGTTGGTATTCCCGGTCCCGTGACCGGTCCACCCACGTGGGGCACGATACCGGTGACCATCGGACAGACATGAAGATCTGTGAGTCTTGCTGCTGGCGGCATTGTGGTTCTCCTTTGGTTGCTTGAACCATCAGTTGATCATGACCATGGCGCCTTTAATCGTCGTTTGTCCCGAAGCAGACACTTCTGCGCTGGCACTGCCTTTGCCTACAAAGCCAACCTGGGCGGTGACATTGACATTAAGTCCTTCGGCTGTGACATCGGCTTTGGAGGACATCGCAATATTTCCGGTCGCATCCAAATTAATTTTTCCTTTTGCCTTTAAGTTGATGTCTTTAGGAGAATCCAACGTAATGCCCGCGTCAGACATCAGGTAACTATTTTTATTCAAGTCAGTAATGGATATGGTTTTGGCATCGTCACTGAGTTCCACAACGTGACCACCCGGTGTGCTCAGCGTGATCACTTTTTTCTCATCATCGAAACGAACAGTGAGTTTCTCTTTCGTCACCTGCGACCGAATGTAGTTTTCAGCGGTTATGGTTTCTGCCGGCGGCAAAGAACTACTGTATAAACTGCCCAATACCACCGGTTGCGCTGGGTCACTGTTGAAGTACCCGACGATAACCTCGTCTCCGACGTCTGGAATGCAAAAATGGCCGTAGGCATTAGAAGCTGAAAAACTCGACAATCGAGCCCAAATGCCTTCTGTTTCTACCCCCATCACAGGCAGAGATATCTGAATCCGATGTTCACTTGCGGGGTCTGCGTCCAACTTCAGAACTTTGCCAATCTGCAGACCCGTCACCGCTGGAGCAAAGTTGCTCGCGGGCGGCGCTGATATCGCGTTTTGCTCCGCAAACCAGGTAGGAGACAAGCCGGTTTCTATATCGGTAATCCACTGACCGCCTTCTAATCGGTGAATCACGGCGGTCATCATTGCTTTGCCACTCAAGCGTTTGCCTACGCCCACCAGCTCAATACAGCTGCCGACCAATGCCTTTTCGGTACCTTGTACCCGCAAACGGCCTCGAACCCGAGACATCGCCATTTTCTGCTGTTGCGCGCCGGCCCAGGCCTTCAGTCCGTCGCTACTGACAACCGCACTGGTGTGCGTCTTAACGGCTTTTACATCCAATGCTTCTGCCAATGTTGCGGCGGTCAAATTGCCTTGACTGGTAAAAGCGTCGGCTTCAGCAGACTGCTTAACCACGCTTTGCTGAGCAATATCCCAGGCAGAATAGTCTGCGCTCGGCACCTGAAATTGCGCGTCAACATCGGCGTCAAAAGACATAAGATCTTCTCCGTAAGTAACGGTTAAGACTTCCGCAGCGCTGGCATCTGGAGCCTTCACAGAAACCTTGCCGGCGTTAACGGACACCAGTAAACCATTTACCTCCGCCCGGGCAATCATGAAATCCCAATCTGTGCACTGGTATTGCACCAGTTCGGCGTACTCGATACTGGTGGCGTCGACATCGGCCGTTAACGCTGAATAGTTTCCAATCAAGGCGGTAATAATGTCGGAGTCTTTCTGGTCAACGTAATTTTCATTCTTCCGACCCAGTGTCATTGCCAGTACAGGATCCCGACACTCCACACGTAACTGGGAACCACTCTCTGCAGAAATCTGCAAACCGTGCTTCACAACAACGCCCTCGAAAATCGTTTCCTCACCCTCGTCGTATCCCGCACAGATTTTTATCTTTTTTCCAGGTATGAACATATCGGCATCACTGACCGGGAACGATTGATCCGCAGGGTCACCATCAATACATTCTATGATGGCATAGGGCACGCGATTGAATTGATAACTGACAACCACAGAAGTCACCCCGACGGTGTCGGGAATTTCCTCACCTTCACTGTATATTGCAATTCGTACAGGACCGTCCGAATTGACGGCCGGGGAATCTGCCATCAGGGTTGCCTTAGCGGGGGAAAGCGCAGTTGGGTTCCGGGTTCGAGAAAACGGAACGTGTTCAGATTATTGAATTTCGCCACGGCGACGTAGTAGCGACTGTCTTTGTAAATCCGGTGACATAATTGCGGCAGCGTATCTCCCGCGCGCACGACCACATGGTGCGTCAAATCTGGTGAGGAACGCTTCGCCTGCAAAGACTCCTCTTCATTGGACATATAACTGGAAAAGGCTAACTTCACCTTGGCCCTTATCGGGCTGCCGTCGGGCTTAAATAACGTATAGTCGATAGACATCGAGTCCAACCGACACTTAAAGGCGAAATCCTTCCAGACAATTTCGACCACACAGGGTTCATGCTCATCGCCATCGTAGTCGTACACAATGTTCTTAAGGTTACTGACTTGGGTGCTGACATCGTCCTCGGCTTCGACCACACCGGAGCCATCCAACATCAGTTCAAAGCTCACCTTCTCGGGTTTGTACGCCGTAAACTTAGACTCATCCGAGAGCTTACCCAGCGGAGTTTTAGATTGCCCGCCTTTGCTGGAACCCGTGCTGTAGTCAATGGCATGGGCGTGAGAAATGGTCGACGGATTCAGCATGACCGTGAAAATATCGCTGTCACCTGAAGCCGGTTCCTTCTTTTCACCGACACAGCGGGTTATGGTCAATTTGGTTTTTGTCGCCAGTGACGGGTTCATCGGTTATCTATCCGTGGTTTCGCGTAACATCTGTTTTACCAGGCGTTCAACGTCTTTCAGAATCTCCTCCTTTATTCCGGGCGCACAGCACTCGGCTGTTCGCTCATTGCGGTAATGGGCGGAATGAGGTTCTTCTACCGTCGAACGTATCGTCAATTGCTTTACTTCTATCGTCATATTTAAAACAACCTCATGGAATAATCGTAACTTAACTCTATTTTTTCGATGGCCAGTTCATTTTTGGTTGAATTAAATGGGTCCACTTCCCACGAAACAGGAAAAGCGTTGAAAAAAGTCCACGCGCGAATAGGAATGTTGTATTCATTCATTAGGTACACGGCCAACGGTTGAGTTTGAATGGAGACTGAAAAATCCAGTTCAAAAACCGACTTACACCAGATGACCAACGGAGAATTGATCATATCGATACCGCGTTTCAACACCAGATTTGAATGAGTAATGCCTTTGGGTAACTTATAGGCAAAACGATTCTCGCCGCCTTCATTATAAGTATCGGTTTCCAGCTTGGTGGTAATGCCAGATACTTCCTGAAAAGAGGTATCCATTTGACCCAGTGAGCTGACAAAGGATACCTGGAAGAAGAACGCCGTTGGCGGCGTTTTTAAACTCTGAGCAAGTGCGGCTAAACTTTCCATAAAACATAAACCCTTTTACTGCATTGACTGCTTGATCTGCGCTGTTTGCGAACATGCGGTGTCAACTGAGATACAGGAAGCCCCTAGAGCTTCCTATATCTGAGCACCGTCTAAACGTTAACCGTTGGCGATCGTTAGTCCTTCATGTGCAATTTCAATTGTCTCGATGGCGACTTCATTGCTGTCGGATTTCAGATCGGTACCGGTAATTTTGGTCGGCCATGCGTTCGCCAGAGTCCATACCATGGTGACCGCGTCCGTTTCATCCAACAAACTAATTACCACGGGGACACGTTTGATGGTGTTCATCTTGATCGTTGAGAACCAATCCCAGAACTTGTTATCGCCCTTGTACACGCCTTTTTTCATGGTCACGTTGCCAGACTTCACAAGCCCAGGCATTTTTATGGTTGAAAAGACAGGGTTATCCCCCGCGCGATACTCAATTATCTGCGATTCAACATCCAAGCCGGATACTTCCTGAAAAGACATTACTTCGGAGTCCCATTTCACCTGAAAGTAAAATTTAGGCATTGGCCATACTGTTTGGGATTGTGCGCTACCGTCATCTGCCATATTTAAATTCCTTCATCATCAATGTGTTTATACAGTTTGCAAGAACGTTATTACGATTTTTGCATTTGCTGTTGGAATGTAATTTCAATAAATTCAGCTGGACGGGTTACCGCTACCAACACCGTAATATTCATGCGCCCTTCTAAGATATCCACCGCCGTCATGGTTTCACCTAACCCAACACTGACGCTGAAGGCATCCGCAGGTGAAGAACCGGCCAAGCCACCTCGCTTCCAGACGCCGGTTAAGAAGTTTTGAATCATACTTTTAATCGTCACCCAGGTTTTAGACACATTGTCTTCAAACACGAAAGCCTTTGCCGCCGTCGCGATGGATTGTTCAATCATGATCATCGTGCGTCGAACATTCACATAACGCCAATCCAGACTATTGCCATCTAACGTACGCGCTCCCCAGACCAAGGTTCCTTCATTTATGAAGTTACGAATAGCGTTTATAGACTTTCCTTGCGCGTGCACGTTCAGATCTTCCTGGTCGGCGTGCGTAATATTTACTGCCGGTGACATGACACCATTCAAGCTGACATTGGCAGGTGCTTTCCAGACTCCGCGAGAGTTATCTACCATGGTATACACACCTGCCATGGCTGAAGACGGAGGCAGGAGGTTCATGGTTTTCGCGGTAGCTTTCAGTATTTTTTCGTAAAGAGGGCTGGCATTGCGCAAGATTTTTCGTACTTGCACCTTATCTTCGTCTGTTACATCACTGTCTTTAACTTTTTCAAGCTCATCCCAGATCTGTTTCTGGTACTGAAACTTCTTCTTCGCTTCGGCCAGTTTTTTTTCGTCCGTGGAACCTTCTGCGTTTGTCGGCACTTCGGTTGGCGCCTGCTCCGGCAATTGCAGATCTTCAATGATGACTTTTTTTACCATATCCGCGCTGAAATTCTGAAAATCGAGCTCTGCGTCTGAGATGACGGTTGAATTTACCCATGGGTAGTAGGCCGTGGCAAAATCCAATGAATTTGCGCCAGCGTCCATACGGAAATTATCAATGCAATCGTCCGTCGCAACACCTTGGCCCAGAAAACGATGATCGCTTTCCGGCTCTGTTGGGTCGCGCCGATCACGATAACCCTTGAACACATCCAGAATCGCAATTCTACTCTGCATGGTTGCGCAATGACTCACGCTACTGGCTAAAACGTTTTTATACCCTGCAGAATCGAGAGTCACTGCTTCAGGAACGACTACCATGGTTGGCTCAGACTCTTTTACCAGTTCATCGATTCCCTTCGTTAAATCTTTTGCTGAGACTTCACTGTCGAAACCACCCACGGAAACCACGTAACAAGGGCCGCCACCATTTTGGAAAAACATCAGCATGGATTGATACAGAATGTGTTGTTTCTTTACGTTTTCCCATTCGATTAAGTAGTCTTTTACAACCGGTTTCCCATCTTTTAAAACGGGCTTTCCGTCTTTGGTCATCGTGTAAGAAAAGCTTTTAGTGACATCCGCTTGAACGGCGGGAGCTGAGGGTGCAGCGGCCGCTGCAGGTTGGTCTCCCCCCTCCTCAGCCGGTGCTGAAGCTGGTTCTGCTTCAGCGGCGGGCGCAGGAGTGACATCAGTTATTTTGAACTTCGGCTGAAACATGCCACCAAAGTAATTGCGGAATTCCGCCATTGAGGAAATTCGCCAAGGTTTCAGGTGCAGGCTATCACCACCATTGTCTGCCCTTTCGGTGTAGCCAATAAAAGCCGGCACTGCGGTAGCGACTTCAACAACAGAATTGGGAAAGGCGTTTTTCTCAACGATATAAACGCCGGGAGTTTTCATGGTTGTCATAAAATGTTCCTTTGGTAGTCTCGCATATATTTGTTCCCACAGTTACGGCATAAAATGCCCATCAGTAGTTCACATAAATATTGGATTCCGCAGCGTATACACCACCTTTCAGCGTACCCTGAAGGTGCGCAGGCGATGCAACCGGCAAACGTTTAATAATGACTTTGTTGGTTCGAGCATCTTTCAGTTGAAAGGAATAATTCGACCGTTCAAGCAACGGCAATTTCTTAGTCGAGCGAAACAACGTAACTTTTCGCTGTAAGGCGTCCTCATACCCATCGGCAACCGATTCAAATAAAGGCTCTTCATCCCCGACGGCCGATTCATCAACCGTGACACTTTTGTCGCTTCTTGAACGATCAACCACTTCCAACAGAAACTGATCAAACCGTCCCATGAAGTGGTACACCCATAAGCTGGCGGTAGCTGCCAACTGCGCGGTAAAGTGCAGGGCTGTTAAGCCTTGGTCATGGCGTTGTTTGATCGTGCGGAAGAATGCCGGGTTAATTTCAAGGCGCAGCAGCAAGGCAATGCCGTGGGGTGAGGAAGTTTCAATGCGATCGTTGGATAACCACTGCTGTACGTTAACCAAGGCGGTTTTGTCGACCACATCCCCAGCGTGTAATGGCAATACGTCGGCGTCTTTATCGGGTTCAACCACCGCATTCATCAACGATAAGACTTTCCCTCGTTCAGTTGGCAACCGACTCGCCAGTGCTTCTGAGTAAAGCGTAAAATTTGAATCTAACGATTGCGCCGCAAAATGCACACAAAACGGGTCGACAATATCGCGATATTCACCAATGGGTTCACCCTCACCCATGTTTCGATACGATCGCTTCTGGTTTGCCAGGCTTTCCAGCTGCATCCAATTGGCTGGAGAATCTTCCAGAAACATATCCAGACCATCGTCACGGTACTTCACCATCAGCTTCGCATTAACAAGCTTACGGTGTGTGGTACCGAGTTCGGTAAAGCGTAAATGGCGGCAGCGGTTATCCGCAAAATACCGGTGTGCAACAGACACAGACAACAGGCGGCTATACCCCATAGCAACCTCTCACTGGTGTCGGTCTGTCTAATTGCTTGTTCACCATCAACGCCCTCCCACGGAAGTTTCTGGTTCAGACGCACTGGGAATTTCGCCCCGTATCTGATCCGCATTGATGCTGACCACGCGCAAACGGTACAGCACCGAAGGTGTATATCGCCCGCCGTGGATGCTCCAAAGGTTACTTAAATCCTGCGTATTGGCATCTTCAAGTTCGATGATGAGCTTGTCGATATTGGTATCCAGGCCAGGGGTATTGGCGTGATCAAATACCCTCGTCGCGTGAAAAAAACCGACCACCGCAGACAACAGGTTCACTGCGTGCTCGTATTTCACACCACTAAAGTGCGCGGAAACCAAAATAGAAACATTCACCAAAATAGGCGAAGAAATGTCTGAACGAGACAGTCCGGTGGAGCCGCGCTGGTTAGTCATTGCGTTGCGTTCCTGGGTAACATTCACCAGCGTGATCGCAACTTTGTTGGCGACTCGTTCTTCGGAACGGCCTTCGGTGTCCGCAAGATTACTGAGTACCGCAATGTCTTCTGTTAAATCAAATTGCCGGATCAAATAGTCATTTAGCTGACTTCGTACGGCTGCCAATGCTTCCGCAATCATCCGTTACTGCACTCCTGTCACCATCACACAACGTCAACTCAAGTTTTTTGGGCAAAGAAAACCCTTACACAATTAGTGTATTTTTTATGAGTCATTGCGTAAAAACGCCAAGGAAAACATCGGTGCCATGAACATGGCTGACCTGGGCTTGGTTATTTTTATGTTTATCTTCTGTCAGAAGACAATTTTTATATTCCTCTCTTCGCTTCTTACACTAGTTCAGCGGTATCGCGTTGGTCAATCAAAAAAGATTCCATTTCGTTTTCTTATTGCCAAATTAGTGACAATATTTTTATTATTTTAGACACTCATCACACCCGCACGATAGCGGACCGGCGTTTCTGAGTTCTCCACCCGAATTTAATTAGTATTTGAAAACATTGATTTTTTTCTCACGCCAAACGAAGTAACGAAATCACTCTGCCTGCTGTTGTCAGATTAACGCAGCGAAACCGCGCGAAAGGAATTAAGAATAAGATAGACAGTACTAATTCAAAAAAAGTCTATGAATTAGGTTTTCGTTTCATGTGAACTAAAAAAAAGAAAGGCTTGATCTGTCAGGTTTCACCTTTTTCAAGTGAGGACATAGCCTGTATTGCAGCACGTTGTAGTGCCGCTTCGCCCATTTGCGTAGCTTCGGATTCCAATCCTGCGTCGTCATTCACCTCAACACCGTTGACATTCATGGTGGGTTTAACCCGACCTTGCATCTGTTGAACAACATGTCCCAGTTCATGGGGTAAGTGCTGTTCCTGGCCAGCAGCCAAATGAATATCACTGCCCTGCGCATAGGCATGCGCATTCACGGCAGCGGGTTTTGACGAATTATAATGCACCTTAACATGATCTAACGAAGTACCAGACAACGTTTCCATACCCGATTTTAGATTATCAGGCAGACCGGTGGCATTGGGTTTTCGCTGGTGAACGGCTTGAGTTCCGTCCGAAGAAGTTGAGTCAAACTTGCCTTGCAGCAATTCTTCTTCCTCTGGTTGACGTTGCACTGTGTCTACTGTCTGCGTTTGAACGATGCCAGATCCACCCGATGTAGTCGCGAGATACTGCAATTGCGCCACCCGTTGCATTGCTAAGCGATTGTCGGTAAAAGCGGCTAATTGCGCCGCGCGTATTGTAGGTTCTTTACGGCCGTGGTTAGCAGACGCTATTTTTTCCTGAGGTGATTTCATAGGACTGGTTTCCTTCAAATTCAAGGGCTAAACAACTCATGAGACGCAGATCGCGTTATGCAGAAACCCGACGAAAAATGACCTTAGTTGATTACCGACCAACCGTCAATTCAAACACAAAACAGACAACAGAAACCTCTATTCTTGTTTGCCCGCTCGGAAGATTAAAAAAGAAAAAGTATTCGGTACATGCATAACGACAACTCTATGAAGATGATCGAGCATTCACTCTAAAGCCATGTACCAGCCTTTCGCGACTACGATGCCTTTATCGACTGAAATTAAATACTGATCATGATTTCCGCGCCAATTGAAAACCCAGATATCACTAATAGGCTCTCCTTGCCAATCGACTTGCGCAACCAACGTCTTTTTTTTGTGAAGTGCGTCTAAAATTTTCAGATCAGGTTCGCCCAGTAACGCCAGTATGTCTTCCGAACTGGATTGCCCAACTTCGACCTGCTCATCAAGCGCTTGCATGATTTTGTGTAGCGTTCCGTTCCAGGCATCTACGTGACTATTCCAGGATGCACCTTCAAAATGCCCTGGTACTGAACGCCAATATTGAAAGTCTGCAATCAGCGTACGCAGATCCGTGCCATTTATGTTTGATTCCGTCGTGGGTTCAGCACTCACAAGCGCTGCGAAAGATAGCAGCAAAAGGATTAATTGTTTATTTAGGCCGTTTTTCAAACGTCATTGCCTCTTTCACTTTTAATGAACAGATGTACATTTTCTTTTGACAATTGAAAACAACACCCCTAATTTCTAGCGCTTGCCTCACTAAGTTGCTTGCAGGTTCCTCATAGGAAATTTTTAAGCATGATGTCTATTGAGACACTGCAATCCAACACATTGGATTGCATTACTCCACAAGAGTAAGCAATACCGCCTGGTCTTAAAAGACATATGACGGAAACATAATAATACCTAGGAGAGTTAAATGAAAAACATAAGCGCCTTATCAATGGCCGCGTTATTAGCGGGCTCATTGATGAGCTACCCGACTTTCGCTGCCTCACAAACGGCCGATGAAACCTATCAACTGCTAGAACAACAAAAGAAAAATACCTACTACAAGGTCACCTATCGCTCAGAAGCGGAGGGCGCAAAAATTGCGATTTCTTATCACGCTGAGCTGATGGAGACCAACAAAGAGCAGGGTTATCATGTTATCGACCTGACAACAGAAGACATTGAAAAACTGGAGTCACTGGGGTTTACTGTCGACATTGCAACAGATTTCATGAATCAGCAAGTTGACCTGCTCACGCAAATGCAATCGGTTGCCGTGCAGACAACACTAACCACAAACAGCGAAAGCAACGCCGCCGCGCTTATTGCTGGCATTCCAGGCTACAGCTGCTATGAAACGGTAGAGGAAACATTCGCTGCTGCGCAAACCATTGCCAACACATACACAAATTTAGCGGATTGGATTGACGTTGGTAATTCCTGGGAAAAAAACCAGGGACTCGGAGGCTTTGATATTAAGGTCCTCAAGCTGACCAATAAGGCCAATACCGGCACAAAACCCATTCTTTTTGTGAACAGCGCCATTCATGCGCGTGAATACACAACAGCGCCGTTAAACCTGGCATTTGCAAACTGGTTGGTTGAAGGTTATGGCAACAATGCCGACGCCACCTGGATTCTGGATCATCATGAAGTTCACCTGATGCTGCAGACAAACCCGGATGGTCGGAAGAAAGCAGAGACCGGCTTGTCCTGGCGCAAAAATGCCAACCAAAATTATTGCGGCTCGACGAGCAACAGCCGAGGCGCAGATTTAAACCGAAACTTCAGCTTCAGTTGGAATATCACCAACGGCCAAGGCTCGAGTGGCAACCAATGTGATGCGACCTATCGCGGTCCGTCCCCCGCTTCCGAACCCGAAGTACAGGCCATTGAAGCCTATGTGCGCAGTATTTTCCCGGATCGCCGAGGTCCCAACAAAAACGATGCCGCGCCGACAGATACCACCGGCATGCACATTGACGTTCACAGTTACAGCGAATTGGTTTTATGGCCTTGGGGCGATACCAATCAGGTGGCGCCAAACGGTATTGCTATGCAAACCCTGGGTCGAAAATTCGCCTTCTTCAACAACTACCGGCCACAACAATCCATTGGTCTTTACCCAACCGATGGCACCAGCGATGCCGTCAGCTACGGCGAACTCGGTGTACCAGCCTACACCTTTGAACTGGGTACATCATTTTTTCAAGGCTGCTCAACATTTGAAAGCACCATTAAGCCAGACAACCTGAAAGCGCTCATTTACGCCGCCAAAGTGGTTGGCGCGCCGTACATTACGCCAGGTGGTCCGGACGTCACCAATCTTGCGCTCAGCGATGGCGCGTCGAGTGGCGGCGTGACACCAGGAACACCGGTAACACTAACCGCAACCACCAGCGATACTCGTTTCAACAACAGCAACGGTACAGAACCCACGCAGAACATTGTGGAAGCGGAGTACTATATCGACGTTGCTCCTTGGCAATCTGGCAGTACGGCAATCGCACTTTCCGCAGCCGATGGCTCATTCAATAGTAAAACCGAAGGCGTCACTGGCGTGATCAACACGACGGGCTTGAGCTTGGGTCAGCACATCGTTTACGTCCGAGCCAAAGATGCAGACGGCGTCTGGGGTGCGGTCACCGCCGAGTTTTTGGTGATTGATAACGACCCTACACCAGAACCTGTTGAATATTGCGCGGCCGCTGGAGCCAATGCCAGTGAAGAGTGGATATCGCAAATAACCGTGGGCAGTTTCACTAACGCCTCTGGTAGCGCGACTTACTCCGACTTCACCAGTAAAACAGTTCCCGTCAGCACAGGGGCGAACGCAATTACCTTAACGCCTGGGTTCTCTGGCTCAAGTTACAACGAGCATTGGACGATATGGATTGACTTGAATGCCGACGGCGATTTTTCCGATTCCGGCGAAGAAGTCTATAACTCAGGAACCGCATCTTCATCGACTCGAACCGGTACGTTAACTGTTCCAGCAGGCACAGCAGAAGGCGATACACGCATGCGCGTAGCCATGCGTTACAACGCAGCACCCAGTGCATGTGGTACGTTCAACTATGGTGAAGTGGAAGACTATACCGTCCAAATCTCAGACGGCGGCGGCACCGTGCCGAGTACCTTTGAAAACACCAACAGCTATGCAATACCCGACAACGACGCAACCGGAATCAGCAGCCCAATAGCGGTAAACCGAACCGGCGCCTCTGGCACCGTTAGCGTTGCTGTGAACATTTCGCATACGTACAAGGGTGATTTAATTGTCGATGTCATACACCCGGATGGCACCGTTTATAACCTGCACAACCGTACAGGTGGTTCGGCTAACGACATCATCGGCACTTTCTCTTTTGACGCTGGCAGTAAAGATTCAAGTGGAACCTGGAATTTGCGGGTACGGGATCGTGCCAGGGCAGATGTTGGCACCATTAATCAGTGGAGCCTGACGTTCCAATAATTTAGCCAAGCAAAACGAAAGCCGGTGCATGCACCGGCTTTTTTTGGTCTGGCTCACCTTTAAAAATCTGCCCGCCCCCGAAAAAGTAAGCGACATTAAGAAAAACTGGACGGTCTCAGAATCAACTGCTATTTCATCCCGGACTGCCCTGTAGGCGAAATTAGTTCACGCAGGCAAAGTTCAACGCCACACAGGGGGTAGACTAAGAAAACTCTGACTTTAGCCTAAGTCAAAGTTCTTGCCATCTGCCTTAAGCGTACTCAGGGAAATCGTCGGATGATCAATATTGCCTTTGTACTTGTCACTTATCAGTTTCCCTGTTAGTGCGCTTTTGAGATCGGAGTTAGAAATTCCCCACGAATTATTAAAATCTTGCCAACGTTTCCATAACGTTTGGAATTCGATGTATGTTGGAAAATCATCGTTTTCAAGTGGTACGTTCTGTGCTGAGCTACTGATAAAAAACTTACTGGTGTTAGTCAGTCCACCTTTTTTACCCAATATTTCTACTGCTTGCCAACGCGCGCCCTCAGCCACGTACTTGGTTACTGAGTCGGCGCCTTCGGGGCCAGGGGCACCAAGTGCCCGTTCCACTTCGTTTTCGGTGCCGTCTTCCAAATGTCGGGCATCGTACTGATCTTTCTCATGCGTCATATCGGGCAGCGTCAGGTCAGGACGTTCATATTTTATGCCCATTTGAAAAAATTCATTGGCGTTACCGCGCACTTCGGTGATGTACCCATAGTTTGCCGACCCAAAGAACGCTTCGATGCCAAGCTCTCCTGCTAAGCCGTCGTTCCCAAAGGTGTTTTTATAGTCAAAGTCAATATCCACTGCAAAAGGCCAGAAATGGTTTGAATCAACAGGGACCCAACCTTGCTGTCCCTGCATCCACTCTATGGCTCTATTGGATTCCTTCTTGGATTTTTTCCGTACGGCTTTCAGCATACGACTAGAAGTAGCGACGCTTCCAATCATACGTAGTACAGCCATCATCTGATTCAGCGCATCGAACTTAGTCTCCTTGACCGGTGGTCCCATGTAATCGTAATTGACATAGGGGTACTGCACTTCCCTGGGGTCCGCAATTCCTGAGGTTTTCAACTTATATTGACCACCATAATGCTTGTCGAGCTCTAGCGGCAGTGCTTCATCTGAAATAATCCTCAATTGCATCGGTTTCATACCAGGATTCTGTGCTGAAACCTTCGATTCAGACTGTTTCGAGGGACTGGATTCAGGGTTCAAACACGCAACACTGTCAACAAGTTTTCGTAGGCCCTGTTGGTTAGAACTCATATCCGCAACACGTTGCAATTGCGCAAGCTGATTCTCTCGTTTCGAGTGAAAAGTGTGATTCGCGCTCACTGAGCGGGTAGCCCCAGACTCCACACTGACAACGGGTTTCCTGAAAGATTTGGACTCATACATATTATTGACTTTTCCATAATTGCCAAGGTAAACGACTTTCCCAACAAACCATCGTCGACGTTATTTATGTCGCAGTGTTAGATCCAGCCATCTAACATGCTGACGCTCGTTACTTTCACATCCCAAACCTCATCAAAATAGTCTACTGTCGATGTATCAGCATGGTGAAGTCGTGTTCCAGATAATCGGTAATACGTTGACAGTGAGGGGTAATTTGCATACAACGTTGCAACGCTTCATCGGGGCAATACCCGGTTAACAACGGACTCGCATCGAAGCTGTTTGCATTTAACAGATTAAACGCCATACCCAAGCGCGCGTTCTTCCATAAAGACGATAATAACGACCAGGGATAGTCACTGGTGGAATTACGATAGTTAAGGCTACCAGACATCACGATCACATCCACTTCTGGTAACGTCACTTGGCTGAAGTCCGCCTGAATAAAATGCGTACGTGGTAAGTGGCCATATTTTCGCTCGGCACCTGTGATAAAGTCGTCGAGCAAATCCACACCCAAGTAGGTCACACGATCAAACCGCGATTCCAGATACGCTCGAAAGTCGCCATACCCGCAACCCAGATCCATCACGGAAAGTCCGTCAAAGTTCCCCCATTTGCACAACTGTTCAAAACGAATTCGTTGACCATCTTCGGTTTGATACGCGAGCTCCTGGTGCGGTAATTGGCCGAGCCTTTCACGATGAAAGCGCTGGATAGTGGCTTTTTCCATAATATTCATATTGACGAAACCTCAATGCCCTCGTCGATTAAACCAATAGACCGCCAACGGCACCCGCTATGGCACCGACACCTGCGCCAATACCTGCGCCAACTAATGCACCCGCCGGACCACCCACTGCGGCACCAATACCCGCGCCTATTCCGCCCCCGACAATGCCACCGCCGAGCGCACCGGCCGCAACTTTTTGACCCGTCGATAGCCCAACTTTCCAATTGCCACTGAGATCTTTTGCGCCAATCGCTTTATAAAGCGCGCGGGTATAGCGGTTCGATCTGGGCTCAGTATTGTCGTACGCACCGTTCGCCAAATCGGAGAATACTTTTTCATTGAGTACATATTTACCTGAACTCGGATCCAGAATCACCGATTTCTGCTTTTTCGCATCTTCGAGATATTCGCCACCGCGTTCTAGTGCGTATTCAGCCTCGGCGCGCCAAGTCTTGGCTTCATTAACGTTATCTTGCTGCACGGCCTGAACCGAATCGTCTGTGCCTGCGGGTGCGTCTTTATCGACAACATGTAGTGATTCGTGAAACAACGTCAGGGCAGAGACCTGATCGTTCGGCGTATTGGTATGATCAATAAAAATAACCGGTGGCCGTTCGTCCGGAAGTGTTAAGCCATAAATGCCAACACGATTGTTGTTATAGAGCAGACTGTCGACCTCCTGAACCTCACAAGTATCCAGAATGTCTAGCGTTCGGCGACCTTTCGCGTCTTGATTTAATTCCGCCTTCACGACTTCCTTATCCATACGCTTCAACTGCGCAATGCCATCTGTTGGCAGTGTAGGCGAATAAGAGTGTGTCATTTTCGCCAGCTTGCGCTGAGTCGCAGCGTCGCGCCGATTATCATGAAATGCAATGGCTTGTTGAACGTTTTTTTGCGCTGATCCCTTCGCAGAATCATTAGGTTCGCGTGAAGGCATGGTCTTTCTGGCATGGTGTGACATGGCGGCTCCGGAGCTTTATTTCTATAAGCACAGTAGAACCACGTCACTTTACTGTACGATGATATTTCACGGGCTTAGATTAGCGCATTACGTCTGTATCGCAAGATGGTTCCTTTTTTATGGGTTTATCAACAGGTTGGCTTTATCGGTTAACGTTACCGCACCGCCTTTCCAGGTCAGAGAAATTTCATCACCCGCCATCGCCGTCAGTGCGTGACGCAATCCTTCTGAACTTGCGTCCACCGGCACGCTATTGATAGCCGTCAACACGGTTCCCGGTTTCAGTCCCGCCGCACTGGCTGCACTGTTTTGCCAGACCAGACCGATGGAAATATGATCGCCCAAAGCCAGTGAAAACCCAAAGTCGGAATAAGCAAAAGGCGCATCGGAAAACGCTTTGAAATAAGCGACGCCTGCTGTGGAGTCCAACGTCACAATATAGTGCGCCAGCATTCGCGCACCAATCAGACTTGGCGAACCGTCACGCGTTTCCGACACCACAGCGCCCAATTTTAAATTACCCAGCGACAACGAATTCAACATCACCTGACGTTGTTCTGCGTCTGCGGCTTGCCCGCCTAAAGAGCTGCCGGCAGAACCAAAACCAGTTCGCGTTTGCCCAACACCGCCTGCCTTTCTGGCCCCCTCCAAGTCAGCCGGCGACAGATTGAAGTAAGTCGGCGCACCGGTATCCAACATCGCCTTACTGCGTGCTTTTTTCGCAAAGGTGACGTCGAATATCGGGCTAAACGGATAGCCAAACTGATATAGCTTTAATTTTTTGGCGCGGTTGAGATTGGGCAATTGCTGCGTCTCGGTACGAAACCGCAAGATCGACTGTTGCAGGTCTATCTGCCAGGCGCCCAACGGCAATAATTCTGACCCGAGCACACCGTCGCCAATGAACGTTGCAGTAAGTGGATTAGAAGAAAAGTCTGCAGTCACCATCGGCACCCGACGAAACTCTACACCACCGATTTGCAGATCTGCCTGCACAATATCGCTGCGAATAACAGCGCCGTGCGCATCGGTTCCCTGGCTTCTACCGACACTGACCAGCCCTAGTTCATGAGCCAGCGCTTTATCGATCATGGACGGGCTACCGGTATCCACCACAAAACGACGTTCCTTCCCGGCGATGTTCACCTGCACATATAGCTTGGTGGCAAACACGTCCAATGGGACATCAAACGATGCACTTGGCTGTGCTAAGACTGGCCCTTCAGTGAGCCAGACTGGCGGCTGAGAGTTTGCATTTGCAGAAGCCGAAAACATGAATAGCAAAGGCAGCAGCGCGGCGGCTAGAACAGTGCCGAGGTGAAGTTGTGGAAATCGACTGCCGTTAAATCGAGTTGTTTGATTTATTGGGTTAATCTTCATCGCCACTAACCCCATCTCCTGAGAACAAATAGGCCACTAAGTTTGGCAAATGCCGCCGACCGACAAACATAAACACGATACCAAACAGAATACAGCCGACAGACTGAGAGACGGTCATTAAAGGTGGTAAGACGTCAAAAAATATCAGATTTAACAACCCGATAATGGTCAACAATATTCCCGACCAAGCGAAGATTAACAACATTCCACTGCTCCTGATTGTGATTCATTTACGGTGAAATGCAGCGTGCATGCACGCCGTGGGTTTACAGCTGTTCACCTTTTCGATATTTACCCGGCGTTGTCCCGGTCCATTTTTTAAATGCCCGCTGAAAAGCCGTCTGGTCGGCATAGCCCAGCAGGTAGGCCAGTTCGGGAAGGCTGACATCCGCTTGGTTAATGTAGGTCATCGCCAAATCTTTACGGGTCCGTTCGAGTAAGCTGTTAAAGGTTTCATCTCGCTCACGCAAACGCCGCTGCAATGTTCGCGGTGTCATGCCTAACGATTCCGACAAAGATTCCAACGTCAACGTTGCTTGCGCCAGACCTTCAATAATCAACCGACGCACATCACGGATCAGACTATCGGTTTGGTTAAATTGCTGCAACAGTCGTTCGGCGTGAGCATCCATCATTTCTTGCATGAGCGGGTCGTGTTGCGTGATGGGCAAATGAAGGTAAGTAGTGGGAAAACGCACCTCAACCACCGGCTGTTCAAACAACACCGGGCACTGAAAAATGCGCTCGTATTCGGCCAGGTACTCTGGTGCCGAATGCCGGAAATGAACCGACAATGGGCGCAGGTTTTGCCCGGTTATCCAGCGGGAGAACGTAACCCAGGCGGCGACGTTTTCTTCAGCAATTGCACAGGCGGCTTCATCTGCACCGGTATTCCAGGTCAGTGAACACTCCTCGTTACCAAGTTGATACCGGGACTGCGCACGGTTCGACACCAGTGCTTCGTATCGCTCATGTCGTGCAAACGCTTCCTGCACGGTTTGGCTGCTCATCACCGCATACCCAAGAACGCCATACTGGCCCGGCTTAATACATTCCCCCACGTGCAGACCCACGGCCGGGTCGGAAGCCAACTTGCCTGCAGCCTCCAGCAAGGTCAGAAAGGTCGTACTGGGTAATCGCCGGTCTCCGTCGTTCAATAATTCCAAGGCAATGCCCGCTTGGGCAAAAAACGGCTCTACCGCGCATTCGCGCCGATTCAAGTATTCAACGATACCGCGCAGGTAATGGTATGAAACCGTGCTGTCTTGGTGGGTATCTGGCATGTTCAGCAAATTTTCCTGACGTTTTGAATCTATCACCGGGGAGTGGAATCCGGCACTATGCGCAATCCGAATAATACAGCGCTCTGGCCGGTGCACAACCGACCGAGACGATAATAATAAACACGGTGGCCCGATGACCTTTGAACCTCAACTCATACTGATTTACTTTGCGCCGATATTCTTGGCCTTCATTGCCTGGGAATGGCTCAGCCTGCGTAAGCAAGCCGGTTCCGCCCCGGCAACCGCGCAATACAGTCTGGCAGATACAGCCTCCAACATCACCCTGGCGTTGCTGCATGAAGTTGGTGACGGTCTTGCCGCATTTGTGACACTGAGTATTTACTATTGGCTGTTCGATTTCCGACTGTTTGACATACCCAACACGCTGTGGGCGTTTGCTCTGTTGTTTGTACTACAGGATTTTTGCTATTACTGGTTTCACCGCGCCAGCCATCGAATTCGTTGGATGTGGGCTTCACACGTTGTGCACCATTCTTCGCAAACGCTGAATTTCTCAACGGCGTTCCGCCAGAGCCTGACCTACCCTATTTCGGGGATGTGGGTCTTTTGGATTCCGCTTGTCATGCTGGGCTTCGAGCCAATGACGGTGATCGCGGTGGTGCTGTTTAACCTGGCGTATCAGTTCTTTATTCACACGCAGCTGAGCCCAAAATTCGAATTTCTGGGTAAGGTATTGAACACACCTTCACACCATAAGGTGCATCATTCGCGCAATGCGGAATACATCGACATGAACTATGCCGGCACATTGATTATCTGGGATAAACTATTTGGCACCTTTATCGCCGAAAAAGACGACATCGTCTGCGATTTTGGCATTACCCGGCAAGTTGTCAGTCACAACCCGATCTACCTCACCTTTCACGAATGGAAGGACATGTTCCGCGATGCCTTCAGTGGCCAGAAAAGCGTATCAAAACGGCTGAAACACTTCTGGGCACCGCCGGAGTGGCAACCGGAACCGGCAGCCTCATCAAAAACAGGTTACAACAGTACCGAACCAAACGTACACTAGACTGGATATTTAATCCTAGGCAGAGCGCTACGGAGTACAACGATGCTTTGCGCAGCATGGTGACATTTCAGGGCTAGCCGGTGGTGCTTAACGCACCACTTGCTTATTGATGTCCACTACATCGGCTGTCGCCACACTCGGTTCAGCAGGTTGGAAATCCGGGGTTTGCTGAGCCCTTTTACGGAACTCCGACGGCGTGACCTGATAAGTTTTCTTGAAATAGCCATAGAAGGTGGTTTTCGATGAAAACCCGGCCGAATAGAAAATCTCGGTCACCGATTTGTTCGGTTCCTGAATCATCCGATTGGCCGCATAGGCTACTCGCAGATCGTTCACGTATTCGTAGAAGTTCTTTTCGTAGCAATTATTGAGAATGGCCGACAACCTATGCGGGCTGACGCTCACAGCTTGAGCCAGGCTCGATAACGACAGGTCTTCGCGTAAGAACAATTGCCCTTCCAACACCTCTTTCTCAATGCGTTGCGCGTCGGCATTGTAAGCCAACTGTTCTTCGTCCAGTACTTTTGAAAAATAAGAGGTCTGTTCGTAAATGATGTCATCGGCGTCGTTGTCGACTCGGATGGCCCGGAATGTCGTACGCACACTGAGGTAAACAAAGTGCGTTACCAGAATCATAAAGCCAATATCACCCACCGATACCTTGTTACCTGTTGGGAACAAAAAGGCACTGAGTACCTGCGTGGCATTGGCCACGAATATGACCAGCAACACCTTAATCATGTCATACCAGCTGTCTGGCAAAGTCTTACTCTGGTAGGAATTCCAGTCTTTCTTCATCTTCAAAATAAGGTGCGACGCCCGGGCCAGGTACATCAGCAAATGAATACCCGCCATAGCGCTGATCATGTTGAATATCATGATGTAGCTGTCCATTTTGTAAGCATCACGAGGCACCAGAGAAAACATGGGGTAGCCACCCAAAAGATCGCCACACAGCAGAGCAGTCACCACCGGTAAAAAACAAAAGGTGAAGTCTTTTAACTGCACTTCTTTGCGGGTCGAAATATGACTGACATAGCCCAGAATCAGTGGCCCTGGCAGGAACAGGATAGCGAGCGATATTAAATAGGCCTGCGGGGAGATCCGAATATCGAAACTGTCCAGCAGAATTAAGGACATATAAGCAGACAGAAACAACATGAAGGCCACCAGCCACTTACGTGACCGACACTGAACCGCAATAAACAGGGTGGCGAGCGCCAAACAAGCTGCCAGCGAAACACCGTAAACAACACTCATTACAGACTCCATTTCGAACTCTCTCTTGCTTCTATTTATGACCAACCGATCATGCAGACAACCGCCTGCAAAGACTTTATAAGTGTATAAAAATTAGTCGACGAACATCACTACCCAACCGAGTAGGTCGGCCAAAATACCACTAAAAAAACGTCCTGCAAGAGGACCGTTTTAACGGCGCTCACTTCGAAACGATGTGTTGCTGAGAGCTTCAAAGACACCGTTCGAGACTTCCCAACCGCTGTTTTGGCGTTCGCCTGGCCCAAAAAAAGCGTTCGGCTGCATAAAAAAGCGTCCGTCTGGACCAAGGCTGACACCCGAACGCCCCTTCATTCTTAAACTGCGCGCATTGAGATCTTTTTCAGGATGGAATAAAGACAATGGCAGTATCGATGAAATCATTTACCCAACACCCACTTACCCTGGGCATGGCGCTGTGCACAACCGCGCTGCTTTCTGCGTGCGGCGAACCCGAAACCAAAAACAGTGCCCCTTCGGCGAACGGTGTACAAATTCTATACGGAGCTGACCAACTCACGCTGCAGGAAGCCGGTGACGATATTTGGACAGAAGTGGAACTGACCGGATCTTTTACCTACTCCGACGCCGAACAGGACCCAGCCAACGTAGAAGGTCACCAGTATCGCTGGTTAGTCGATGGTAAAACCGTCAGTACCTCGTTGAGCTTTACCCCCTCGCGGCTGGATCACGACAAAGAGATTCGTTTCGAAGTGACCCCGGCGGCGGCTTCCGGCTCCGCCACTGGTACCCCAACAGCAACATCTCCTTTAACACTGCGCACGAAAGAGCGCCTGTTTTTCACAGCCACCGCCTTCGACGAAGACCAGGCTCTCTACGTGACAGACGGCAGCGCTGATAACACTGTTCGCATTGGCAATTTTGTCCCCGGAGTTGGCCGCGAAGGCAGAGAGTTCGTCACTGAGCCATTTATGGCCGGAGACCGATGGGTTTTTTCCGCACAAAACGTGGCAGGTAAAACAGTCCTGGCCTCCACAGACGCAACAGCAGAGGGCACCATTCTGCTGGATGACGGTGAACTGGCCGACTTAAACCCGAATTCTTTCAAGATGTTCAATGGATATGTCTATTTCCGAGGTTTCGACGCTGATCACGGCACCGAAATGTGGCGCACCGACGGTACTGCTGAAGGAACTGAAAGAGTGACCGACATTGTCCCAGGCATCAATTCCAGCTACGCCTTCCCATTGACGGTAATGAATGAACAGCTTTATTTCATGGCGCTGCACAGCAACAAGGGTTTTGAACTGCATCGTATGAACGCCGCTCATGAATATTCATTGGTCAAAGATATTAACCCTGGCGCACCAAATGCCAGAATCCACACCGCCGTCGCATTTAATAATCGACTCTACTTTGGCGCCGACAACGGCGTGTCCGGAGAACCCGGTGGAAAAGAACCGTGGGTATCCGACGGAACAGAAGCTGGCACGGTGATGTTGAAGAACATCAACACCCTCGGCAGTTCTACCCCTCAGAACTTTGTCGCGGTCGGCGACACGCTGTACTTCATCGCATCTTCCTATAACGGCGAATACAGTAGCGAAGTCTGGCGCACACGAGGTACACCGGAAAGCACACTCATTGTCAGTGAAACCATGGCAGGGGCAACCGCGTTAACACCGTTTGGGGACCGTATTGCGTACGGTAACCGAGGCAAGCTGCAAATCGCCAAACCCCTTAAGACTGAAGATGGATCGAACTCCCGTGAACTCATCACGCTAGACGACGTTGTTAACCTGCAATACATGGTTAATTTAGGGGGCAATCTGGTGTTTGCATCTGACATTAAGGGCCATGGTCAACTTGAATTGAGAACAGTTAAGGCAGATACGCCACAAACCGTCGAAACACTTGCCGACCTTAACGGCGTCGACTCTTCGTACCCAAAACAATTTGCTCCGCTGAACGGCAAACTTTTATTTACGGCTGCTGACACGGGCACAGGTAATGAAATCTGGATTACCGATGGCACCTCCGAAGGAACACAACTGTTAATAGACCTGTACACAGGCGCGAACTCCAGCAACGCCACACTCAATCTGCCTGTAGACGGCTTGCTTCGATAACTATTCAACAAAACAGCGGCGGCCGGGCAAGTACCCAAGCCGCCTCAATTGCAGGACATCATCATGAAACATGCTTTTACTGTCAGCCTGACAGCCGCGCTAATAACAGCCTGCGCAGGCGGCAATTCACCAGAAGTGATCAAACCGGACTTGGGTGGCGGCGATAACGTTGGCCAACTCACTGCCGGCAGCCAACCGTTCGATATCGACGGGTTGGGGTTTAAAACTGCCACAGTCAACGCTAAGTCAATTGATGGTCAGTTCAGTTACAACGACGGCGAACAGATTACTTTTATGCTGGGTGATACTGAACTGTTTACGGTGGCTGCAGCAGAGAACCTGAATTTCTCGACAGCTTTGCGCCAGGGCTACGCGCTGCCCGATACCGCCGATGCGGTTCTGTCGATTCTCGAAACACCACCAGGACAAGCCGCCGCAACACTTGATCCGCTTCACGTGATTTCGAACAAAATGAAGCTACTTTTGGTGCTCGACAACGACCGCAACCCGGACAACGGTATTGACTTAACCGACTGGCACCAACGCCTGGCAGGCACGTTTGTGGATCTGGATCACGCATTTGACCGACCTGACGTTTTTGTAGATACCTTTAGTGGCAGCCTGGCGGCACCTGTGGCTATTGATATCGCCGAACCGCTCGTTACGCTGTACGACATGGAAGGTATAAAGGTACGCGCACCGCGAATGATCCAACACGAGTCCGCTTGGAGTAGCTTAGAATACATCAACAGCTATCAATACAATTCGCTGGGCGCACTGACACAAACAGATAATCTGGTACGACGCACAAGCACAGACAAGGACTTGAGCCGAGATACCATTACATACAGTTTGGACAAATTTGGCTTCCCTCAAGAAGTGATCACCACTCAGCGACTTAATCTGGATACGGATACACCGGAAACCTATGTCGCAAAAACCGTGCTGATCAACAATGGCTATATGGGCCGAAATGGTTACCAAATTGTGACCTTTGAAGAAGACTTCAACGGCACCAGCCTTGACGATTTGGAACTGGAATATCGCATGGAAAGCACCTATTCAGCGAACCAGCCGATTCGCATGAAAGAATTTTCCGACAATGGGAACCAAACTACGTCCCAGCACGACTATGTCTACCAATACGACAGCGAAGGACGCGAAATACAGGAGCGTATGGACTACATCAGCCATGATGACACGGGTGCTGTGATTGAAACCGTTACTAACCTATACACCACTGTTTATTCTACTGTAAACGGCGATGAAGTAACCTCCCGTTCGGATGACCGCGACAATGACGGTGTCATCAATAGCCGCAAGGAGATTCGTATTAAACGCAATTCTGAAGGTCAAGTGTTGGAAAAAGAGTCCAGCTACTATGGCACGGACGACTTGCTGACGTTTCGTCGTCAACAGAACTTCGAATACAACGACAATGGCAAAGCGATACAAGAAATCGAGTTACGCGACTTAGATAAAGACGGTTTAGACCTTGAAAACGAGTATGGGGTTAAGATCGACACCTATAACGACCAGGGTGTTTTGGTTGAACAGTCCCGCACCTCAAACTCGAACAATACCAATGTGACCAAAACCGTGACGAAATACAGTTACGAGGAACAGGGAACAACACTGGGTCGCATGAAAAGCATTGTTCAAACCGAACAAACCTGGGCTTATGGCACCGCCGAAGCAGACCGACCGGAGCCACACCGCGTGATCACCTACAATTACGTGTACGACGCCAACAGCGGGCGTTTAACCAACATCAACTCGAATCAGATCTACAACGGCGTTGAAAACTACCGACAGACCATTGAGCTGGCGTATAACGCAGACGGTAACTTAACCGACTATACGATCACCTATAACGTGGACGACATTGGTGGCACAGCGCGCGTCATGGCACATCACATGACTTACGTGGAAACCGACAATGGGCTGGGCTACTTATTGCACAACCAGACCCGCGAACAATTGAACTCACTGCTCAACAAGACCGCCCAAGACTACGACATTTACCTCAACACGCCCGTACTTATTTTCGCGCCATGGAAGTAATGTAGAAGAACTCGTTGGATCCGGAGCGAGCGCTCTGGATCTTTTTTTTGAATACTGCTTTTCTCTTTTAGACCTCAACCTACAATGATATTTGACATTTTCTCAGCATTAACAGGAGTTCAAAACAAATTTTTCAGTCAAAGCCGCAAAATGGTGTTCGTAAATATGGAATTACTAACGAGGAATCGATTGTTATACGTTCAGAATAAACACACTGGTCACGCACTAGAAACGGTAATTAGAAATGTAATGAAAGACTTTCAGTCTAAAACAATAGCTATCCCAAAGAAGCACTATTTAATCTGTATCACACCGAAGATTTGCATGAGGCGAGAATCTAGAATCCAAAGTAAATCATAAGAATTTCAAATTACGAACAAACGCACAGGGTCTACAATTCAAAGTAGCACCTCAGATACAATCATCATTCAAAAATATTTCAGAATATATCCACATGATTTACCCACCACCATTCTAACTAGGCTTGGTCAAACTTTTTACCCGAATATGCAGATGAAGATAATATATCCCAGTAACAATGGCAGTCGTTACCGTTAGAATATAGGCTGCCGCGACAGTTGTACGCGCAAAGTAGAATGCCTCAGAAAAACTATCTGTACTTGGTAACGGAAAAGGGCTCACATGGCCATTTTCACTCAAAAATGCAAAACCATAGCCCATCACGCCTGCCCATAGACCCAGAGCAACAACTCCAAGTAGAGCAATACCACATACTGCACCGAAGTCTATATTTCTATCCAACACATCAAGTTTATCCCATTGCTCTGTAATACCCTTAACACCAATCACCAAAACACCTGTCAGTACGGGAATCATAACCTGTACGATATTTATCAAGTAATTCGCTTTTTCCACGTGATCCACAACGTTCATAACATAAATCCTTCTAACTTAGTAATTTCGCACTGATATTTTCGTCAATACCACTAAAGGCTTTAAATTGGTCATAAGAAATACTTTATTAAAAAGCCAACAATCCCCTAATACAACAATTCAACCACACTCAGGTAACAAGATAGTTTAACGGGTATTGGGGATGAAAAGGCTTCCTTTCATCCCCATCAAATCGACTAAAAAAACTATTAAGTTTTCGAATACCTTAAAAAACAACCGCGACCAGTCGCCAGGTTGTTCAAATTCAATCCCAATCCCACGCTAAACGTACTTGTGGAATAGTGCGCCAAATAATCCATTGGCCCCAAATGAGTCCTTAACTGTAGAGGGAACGATGTACCTCGTATGCAAATATCCCATGTTAATTGCAGATCACCAGAAATCCCATCTAGCAGCAAGGTACCAGTCCTAACAGATGCACTGCCACTTAGGGCACTGCCGAACATTCCTTCCACACTGACTTTTCCGCCTATCATATCATAACCTTTGAAACCGACATTTTTTCCGGCAATCCAAAATCTATTTCCGTTATCAGGGAACCAAAATGGTTTAACGTTAAGCTCATAACCATAGACTTCCCCGCCGATGGTGGGCTCAAAGTACCGACTATAATTTATGGAAACGAAATTAGCTCCTTGCCCCAAAGAATCAAGAGCTTGATGATCATTACTGTTAAACGCATCAGTTATGTCATCCAACACATAGGCGATAGGTTCGCCTTTGTCGTTAAATTGTGTGGGAACTGGTTCTCCGTCTTCGTCGGTCTCATCGAGGACTTGACCATCAGATCTATGCTCCAATCCAAATAATAGCGATTTTTCTTGATGGGATTCACTTTCACTTGGGCTAAAAAATTGGTAAGGCGTATAAAACTCCAAATAAATTCCAGGATTTGAAATGCGGTTTATTACTGGACCAGAGTCTCTCGTAATCAGGTAGAAGTCAAACATACCGGTCATACCAAAGAAAAATCGCTTCGACCATTTATCCGGATTTAAGTTCTTTTCATCCAGACAAGCCAAATAGGCAATACTGCTTCGACTATTATATGAATACTTTCGTCCATCACTTTTGCCATTTCCCTGTATATTATTCTCATATTCACAATTAGTGCTTTCCCAAAATGTATACTTTATGGAGTATTGCCCTCTTAAAGACATCTCATCTGTTTGCCTATCTTCGCCTCCAAGCTGCATAGATGAAAACAACCTGTAATTCAGATAGTTATCCCTAAAAAAGCTCAGCTTTTGAACATTCAAAGGATCACACTCCCCCCATATTAAACAAGGACCCGAGGATAATTTTTCCTGCATATATTTAAAGTCAAAATCTTCTGGTGTTTCGAGATCATCATCCCCCAAGCTGGCATCATCTGCATAGCTAAGATTTGGCAATACCAAAAGCAATATTAGCAGTAAATCTTTAGTTAACATTTTCATATCTAGCTCCTTTTGTTAACAGCGTCTCTAAGTGCTTTGCCAGCATTAAACTTCACCAGATTCTTTGCAGGGTAATTTTCCACTTCGCCATTTCGTCGGTTTCTACTGGTACGTTCAGGAATATGTTCAACTTTGAAGGTCCCGAAGCCCTGAATGCCAATACTTTCATCTGGTGATAATACATTTGAGAGCGTTCCAACAAAGGAATTCAGAATATCTCTGACATCTGAAATTGCATGACCTGTGTCATTGGAAATTGCCTTAATCAATTCGGTTTTATTCATAGAGCTCTCCTTTCTTTCTATCTATTTCGAGACATTAAAAATCCTCTTTCACATAAACGAGATTAGCTACAACATCGTGCATTAAGTGTATGCCAATATCGAGTAATTATCGGTTGCGATACTTCGCAATCTCTTTTAATTTGTTTCGGTATATCTTCATACTGTGACTACTGATCGTAGATCGCGGATTAATTTTGATGCTATTCAGGAACCAGCGGAGTCGGTCTAAAAAGACCGGTGCAACATACACTTCAACCTGTTTAGTATTGCCAGATTTCATATCCGTCAGGTAACGGAGATCGCCCCAGTGACGATACAGCGACATTTTCTCAAGAAACTGAATTGCTTTATCCAGCGTTGGTTGTTGGTTTCGGCTACTGGAAGTGAGTGCTCGCTTAATCACGATCAAAACGCCGGTGAGCAATTGGATCAGCAAGTTCGTTGGTAAACGGGGGACGATGTCGGCAGAATTAACAACGCGATACACAGGCGTTTTATAGAATCGGAAATACAGGTAGTCGGCGAATCGGGGGGCACCAAAGGTGTAACATACCTTGCGAACGTCATCGCTTATTTGTTGCGCTGCCATTTGCGCGAATACCCCACCTTGCGAATGCCCAGTTAGAAATACGATGGCTGGTTTGGTTTCTCCGTTAACATAATGTTGAATGTCGTCTATTAAATGTTGTTGAAGAATATTTTGAAAAGAATCGTAAAAGCCCTGGTGAACGTTACCTGCGTCACCTCCTTTCGGCTTGGCATTCGCATTTAACAACCAATCTTTGACATTTTTATCCGTTCCCCTAAAGCTGAACACGACAAATTTTTTACGATTAGATACCCCGGTTAACACATAGTATTCAGCGGAATCGACTTGCCGGAACTCTTTGTATTCAATACTAACGGCCTTGAGATGGTTCAGAATTTCTTTGAAAGCGTCGGAGTCTTCATATTTGCCAAGATAGCTTCTGATCTTATCCGCCGTTAAGTGATCCTTATTTTCCAATATCTTGGTTATACCTTCTTCGATATTGAGTTTATAAAAATCATTTGGTGTCAGGTAAGCAAAGTAAGCGAGTTCAGACATTAAGTAAGCGGCCCGGTCTGAATAACCAAGCCGCAAAAGATCAAAATTTTTCGCGATAGGATCGGGTTGAATATCGCTGGCTTTAACACTGGAAGCATCGAACTGAGTAATTGCGCGACCGTAGTTCAAGCCAACAGTAGCAACGGCAACAACGCCAGGCAGCCAAAACAACAAAAGACTTTCTAGGCTTGGCGAAGTAAACAGCCCTATGCCCAACGCGGCTTTAAGGCTGCCAAAATAAATGAATGGCACGACTGCCCATTGCGCAACATTCTGAATAATTTTTAACATACCTACGTCCTTGTAATCTTAGATTCCACAGTAACGCGTTGAACTCTATCAACGCCATTCGGCGCGCACAGCGCCAGACAAAAACTCTGTACATGAGTATGTTACTGGTGACTTACTCACAAAGATCAGCAATTCGTTGGCAAAGCGCTAGGCCAACATTCACCCCCTTTGCTGATCACTTATTGACCAAACTACAGTTAACCAAAATGATTATCAACAGCATTTTCTACCATGGTAAGAATTTTTTATATGAACATATGTCATTTTTATGACCTCCCGAAATAACGACAAGTGCGATTAAAACGGCTACCTGGAACGCAATTCCCGTGACTACTAACCACTAACGCCCTCGTCCACGGACCAAAAATTCCTTTTAAATAACCCCCATACTCGCTAACGAGGTGAGCTTCATGCGATCTGGTTTTCCGGTTGGTTTATTGGCTATGAAAACGTCGTCCAACCACAACGAGAATTCCAGCAAACTGTATTTAATGCGACTGGCTTCTTGTCGCTGTGCCTCCGGCACGTTGAGTTCGCCCGCTGGGTTGCTGCACACCAGAATCAGCCGCGTGGCGTTGGCTTGAATGATGTGTTTGAGCAACCGACCGGTGGTGAGCGCTTTCAGTGATGATGGCACATTGAGTAAGGTTCGGGTCTCGATCAGGTGTTGCGATGTGGTGAGCATAAGCCCGTACACGCCGGTTTTAATAAACCGATGTTGCGCATCTGCAATGTGTTGTTCTGATTTTAAGCGCGTATCCAACAGAACGGAGTTGGATTTCTGGAAGGCTTCCTGGTGGCGGTGAGTGAACAACAGTTCTTCGTCGCCGATGCTTATTTTTCTGTACATAATGTTCTCGCGTTTACAGTTGAAATAACATGAAAAAATATTGGCAAACGCTTTAGAAACCTCGCCTGCGATGCGCGCAGGCAAGGGAATGCGGCTAAAGCATTGCGTTCTGGGCTGTGTTTACAACAATGAATACCGGGACGGCCGCGGCGGAGCCACGGTGGTGATACTCAACACAGGCAAAGAACAGAGCTGAAGCCGCTCCGATTCTGGAAAAATACCGCTGAACCACACCACAGCAAGCTGCAAACGCCACCAAGGGGTGCAGCGTAAAGTCGCCAGATGGGTTTCTGTGTGGGTGGGTTGGGGTTGCCATTGGGTGTGGGGTTCGCAAGACGATTCCGCGTCAGAAAGGTTCTGAGCGGCGCTGTTGAGTGCGCTTAGTGTGTCTTGGGACTGAAATTTTTCTTTAGCCGAGTGGGACTCTAGCTTACAATGATCTTTAGCCATGATTGATACTCATATTATCGATTTTGGTTAGCTGCCCCAGAGTGTTACCAGCACTCTTGGGTAGCGCTTAGTTTTTCAACGTTTTTCTTGCGATAGACCTCCTTCTGTTTTTCATCCAACGCTTATAAAACACCTTACGAAAACACCACGCAAGCGGTAAATTTTTCAGGTTTGTTTTTTGTGATCGAGTTAAAAAAATGAGATCTTTTTCGGGAAAGGAATAAAGCCCGAATTAAAAATATTCGGGCTGTTAAATGAAATACGTTAAAAAAAAGAGAACCCATTGCGTTCGGGTTACGACTTCCAACCAGAACCCAGTACTAACTAAGCTTTGATCGAGTCACTTAGCTCTTTTGGCGCTTGAACAGAAATGTCTATCACGTCGGATTTTAATTCGATTTAAACCATTCGATTTTTCCAATAGGAGGAATCAGAAAAATCCAAAACGCTTTTTAGCGACATTTTTTCGGTTAATGTCTATCACATCGGATAGGTGGTATTTTTCAAGCCTATCCAACAGCGCGTCTGTCCCTTTGGCCAGCTTATAATCCATTTCCTCATTGTACAAAGGAACGATACTGTAAAATTCAATCTCCTTTTGGTCGTTGATTTTCAACTTATGAAAGTCTGGTGGTACCGTGACAGAAGGCAGAAGAATAACACCGCAGAACTCGGTGTTATTTGCAAACGGCTCCGCGGGGTTTCCATTTGGAATTGAATGCCCCCAACCAAACCAAGTTTCGTACTTATGCGGAAAACGCGCCAAGTATTTGAGTTGTCTAACAGGCCAGTACCATACTTCATCTTTAAATGCTGCGTCACCAATCTTCCAGCTTTCAGGAAGTGAGACCATTAATTCCATGTACTTCGTTGAATCTGCATCTTCCGGGACACTCATAGGGAGGTCACTCATGCCGGATGTCACCAGCGTATGAAATGGTCGCTCTTTGGTAGGCGGTACATGGTGTATGTCGATATGTACGGTATCCGATACCAGCTCGTGCATGACCGTTGGAATTTTTCCAATATGGGCTTCAATATGATCTGAGATTTCTTCTATACATTCTTCGCCGCTTGGGACTTCCCATTCTTTTTCACCATCGGTATAGGTAAAAATTGGTGATCCTGACAGCGATACGACTTTTTCATCTTTATCCATAGATGTCTCCGATTTATCCTTCCTTTTAACGAATTCGAGAACTTTATCAAGTGCCGGAAGCGAATGCTATGACTGACAGTTTTTACTGTCATTACAACCACTTATACATCACAAAGGCATCCACATAGCCTTTTGCTGGGTGATTAAAGGCTTTTGGCAAACAGCCGACTGTTTCAAAGCCAAGTTTGTGCCAGAGGCGCACAGCCCCTTCGTTACTGGATGCTACAAAATTAAACTGCATGGCCTTATAGCCAAGTTTTTTGGCGATTTGCTGAGAATGCTCGCACATTATGGTTGCCAGCCCTTTACCACGCGCCAAAGGTGAAACCATATAGCCGCAGTTGCAGACATGGCTACCGGGGCCTGCTTGATTTGTTTTCAAGTAATAGGTTGCCAAGATTTCGCCGTCGTCTTCAACGACAAAGGTTTTGCGCGGCGTCTCTAACCAAATTTTCTTGGCTTGTGGTTTTGAGATATCGGGGTCGAAACCATAAGTTTCTCCCGCTGACACGATACTGTGAAAAATTGGCCATATGGCATTCCAATCTTGCTTCTTGGCTTCTCGAATGTCATTTCTTAGTCGGTTCAATTTTGGTACTCGCCTCAACAAAAATCAGAAACCACTGTATAAGTTCCTGTTGAAAAACCAAAGAGAATCAGGTCGTCTTTTATTGAAGAAACTTCCCCTTTTGACTAACACCTAACAGAAACAGTACCAACTTCAACAATGATACTGACGGACAAAGTTACCTAATGAGTTACTTTCCTTAGGCTTTTTATCCAGACTCTGCCAACTTACCACTCACGAGACCACAAATACAACGTTACGATTCTCGAAATATAAGCATCAGTTTTCAGGGACGACTTTGGTTTTATTTCATGATTTTTATTATTTGCACGTCAAAGCAATTGGTTTGACTTCGTTTGCTTTCATTTTTCACCAATTCCGCGCTACTTTGGCCCGGATTTTAGGTAAAACCCAATTTCAGGGCACATTGCCCCGCCCCAAGGCCAACAACCTTACTTGCCCATACAAAAAAATACCGATTCCCCAAAACGGAGTTTCCATCATACGGCCTGTCTGTTCACGGGCGCACCAGACTAAATCGAGCGCATTCTACTCACTCCAAAAAGACGCATATCTGTAACACTCAATAATGATCCTAACTTCTAGATCCAATATTTATAGATGCAGTTCTCAGAATGATCTATGAACATTTGACATAACTCTTCGCTCGACTAATGTAGTATAAGTTGGAATATTTCATTAGAAATTAAATTTAGCAACTTTCGAATAAATATAACTAGCAAAATTGGCATTGTGAGCCGTATCTAAATAACAGACGTTTGCAGTAGTGGAATTCAGTGCCTCATGAAAAGAGCGATTAAGATCTAGCCCCTTAATAAGGTTTCAGGCTTGGTCTCAGGACAAGTACGCGCTTAAAAAATACTCATGCAAAATTCGATACAAACGGCTTTACAGTGAAAATATAATTAAGGCAACTCTGATTAATTCAAATCACCTCAGTCTTTTAAGATCGAAAGATGAGCGAGGCGTGTGTTACAGGAAATGGCAAGTCCTTTTTAAAAACACACAACAAAGCTCAGTCATCGATCTGAAGGAGCCGAAGGGCGGGGCGCAAATGACAAATTTCTTTGTTAAGTCATTTGCTAGGATAATGAATATTGCCCGTAGAACTTGCCTCGAACTTTGCGTATTTCTGAACCCGCTGAGGAAGACAACAGTTATTCAGAGGTGCCTTAAGTTTTCAATTGTCTAGCCCGGTCGTCAATCGAAGCTAAAGAATTTGTGATCTAAACCGTCGCAAATACGCTGCAGCCATTTCGACTAACTCTGTCGCGTTATGCTTACGTCGAAAAAACAAGTACAACTAGCATTACTCTTCACAAGAGGAAGACATATGAGAGATAAAATAATGAGACCAACCCGCTTCGCGGCGGCTATTGGTTTCGCCATTGCCGCCGCAAGTGCACAAGCAGGTGAATGTACATATACGGTACAAAATTCATGGAATACCGGATTTGTTGCCTCGATAAAAATCACCAACGATGACACCACCGCGATCGATGGCTGGGAAGTGAACTGGAACTATGGCAACAATGTCATTTCCAACTCATGGAACGCTAATTTAGCGGGCGCCTACACAGCAACAAACTTAAGCTGGAATGCCGTTATTCAACCTGGACAAAGCATCGAGTTCGGCTTTCAAGGCACGTTAAATGGTGACGTTGTTGAAACGCCTATTGTTACCGGTTCCGTTTGCACGTCTAACCCTGATCCAGATCCTGATCCAGATCCTGATCCAGATCCAGATCCTGATCCTGATCCTGATCCTGATCCTGATCCAGATCCAGACCCAATGGGTAAATTCCGAGTTAATGCGCAAGGTAACATCACCAAAGATGGTGAAGAAATGCCGATTCAATGCGGAAACTGGTTTGGTTTAGAAGGTCGTCATGAACCATCAAATGATGTCACAAACCCAAGTGGCGCTCCAATGGAGTTATACGTGGGCAATACATTCTGGGCCAATGGAAGCGCGGGAACAGGTCGTACCATTCAGCAGACTATGAATGAGATCAAGGGTATGGGAATGAACGTTATTCGCTTCCCTATCGCGCCGCAAACGTTGAATCCGAACGATCCTCAAGGTAAGGCTCCCTTCCTGAAAAACCACTCGTCTGTGCGTTCCAATAATGCGCGTGAAGCAATGGAAGATTTCATTAAGTTGGCAGACCAAAATGACCTGCAAGTCATTATTGATATCCACTCTTGCTCGAACTACCTTGGCTGGCGTGCGGGTCGTTTGGATGCTCGACCTCCATTTGTCGACGTCACCAGAACGGACTACGACTTCTTACGCGAAGATTATTCATGTTCAGCAACCAATAACCCAGACAGTGTGAAACACATTCAAGCCTATGACAAAGAGAAGTGGCTTGATGACCTCCGCGAAATAGCTGGTTTATCTGAGTTGCTGGGTGTGAGTAACATCCTGGGTATCGACGTGTTCAATGAGCCATGGGACTACTCTTGGGGTGAATGGAAAGATCTGACTACAGAAGCGTACGCTGCAATCAATGAAGTGAATCCAAACGTGTTGATTTTCGTTGAGGGTATTTCAGACAGTTACGATAACCAAGACGGCACGCCAGACGACATTGGAAACTCTCCACATGGCGACCCAGACACAACGCCTAACTGGGGTGAGAACTTCTACGAGTTTGCTGCAAACCCACTCGACATTCCAAAAGAACGTCTTGTCATTTCACCTCATACGTACGGCCCATCTGTGTTTGTGCAGCCCATGTTTATGGACCCAGCACAACCCGAATGTGAAGGCTTAAAAGGCCACGAGGCAGGTGCCGCGAAATGTAACATTGTGATCGACAAAGACCGATTAGTTCCTGGTTGGGAAGAGCACTTTGGCTACTTACGCGACCAAGGTTATGCAGTCATTATGGGTGAATTCGGTGGTAACATGGATTGGCCAAACAAAGCCTCTCTGGGCGACCAGAAGCTTTGGAAAGGTCACATCACACCAGGAGTTGACCAAGATTGGCAGATAGCCTTCACCGACTATATGGTTGAAAAAGACATCGATGGTTGTTACTGGGGAATGAACCCTGAGTCTGGCGATACAGGCGGTTGGTACGGTCACGCATACGATCCAATCTCCAATACAGCTGGCTGGGGTGAATGGCTTGACTTCGACCAACGTAAAACCAACCTCTTGAACAAGATCTGGGGGCAATAATCGCTTTAGCGGAATCATTTCGCTAAAGACAACCGCTTAACCATCCTTCGCAATGGTTAATGAAACCATATAAGCAAACCATTGTTGGTTTGCTTTTTTTTGTTCTAGACCTACTGGGTGCAAAGAAAAAAACGCAAGCACGGTCATTTGAAATACAGTTGAGTCATGGCCTCATTGAACAAATCTGTGGTTCGTGACCGCTTCGAGAATATCTATTCTTGCTATACAGAAACAACGAGTGTCGGGTCGAACTGGGGATTTCTTTCATCCGGATAGCCCCTAGGATTACACACAACTCTAGTTTTCCCTATCAGGTAGTCACAAGTTTCGTGCATATGCCCGTGGACCCAAAGATCAGGCTCTAACTCTCGGACTAAGTTATCCAAGTTTGAGGCGTAAGACGCACTCAAAATATCATTTTCGTACTGTCGGGGAATAGACTGAGCACTTGGCGAATGGTGCGTTACAACCACAGATTTCCTTGTTTTGGAATTTACTTCGGACTCAAGCCACCTCACAGATTTCTTGTTTATCATAGCCACATCGACAGAGCGAAGCTTCGAATAGCTAGGTTCCTTCCTGATTTTCATGAAATCTGTCATTACTTGCTGGCATTGGTATCTTGCTATTCTGGACTTGCCATAGGCTGTAAGTTTGTTAACACTGATTTCAGAAACTCCAATCCCGCGAAATTTCCGAATAGTGAGTTTCTCTAATTTAATTTCTCCATCCCTTGTAAAAGCGCTCAATTAACTAGCTTATTTACATACTTAACTTTTGCAGCCATTCTTTGCACAGGTGATTTTTTCTCTACTCGTCACCCAATGGCTTGGATTATCACTAGTATAAAAACACATGCTGTTTTCCCACCTTTGATGCCTTTATGAACTTCCTTTGTTGGTATATGTTTGACAGCCATTCTTTTATCCTTTACTGATTACACGTTAATTTAATGTCGATTCGTACCGCTATGACGTGGATCGTTAGTGGTTAAGTTATTACGACTTAGAACTCTTCAATCAAACTTATTCCAATTCTTCACTAACCAAGCCATGACATCTTTGTGGCTTTGCGTATTTTCGGGCAGGTGTTCCTTGAGCAAGTTTTCGATTTTTCGTGCTGATTCGTGATACTGAATTTCATGGATCATGATAAAGCGGTTGATGAATTCCAAAACATCGTGGCCGTTGTTGCAATCCAGTACGGTGGTGTCTGGGGTTTGGCTGGTGTGGCGTTGATGGTGTTTGTGGTCAGACGTATTGTCCGGCCAGGCGTAGCTGTATTTAAGGTCCGACTTCGTGATAAATGGCACACGGCCTCCTGTTGTTTTTGTTGTCCCATCAGCTGTCATTGGTCAGAAAGCTGTTTGGTTTTGGTAACTGGCTCGTTTTTATTTATTCGTTTTTAATTTGTCGTTCGTTTTTTTTGTTTGTTTCTTATTGCTTGAAATTTCTTCTCACTTGTTTCTTACTGCGATTGTGTTGCGTTTTTATTGCATTTTTCTGTTTTTACGCTTCATCCCTAAATTTTTTCCAAAACACCAAACTGGTAATCGAACAGGTAGTTCTCGTTCCGGTAGGCAATCACTTCACTGGCCTTTTTCTTCAGTCCTAAGACTTCAATGGGTTCTTCGCTCAAGCTGTTGGCGGTGCAGTAGTCCCACTGGGTCCATTTATCGGGTGCGGTGAGTAAGGCACGGCCAAAAAAATTGGCAATGGCTTGTGCTACATCGGGTATGCCCTGCTCGTTGGTTAAGGCGTCCGCAAAGGACAGTTGGTGCTGCCCTCCGGTGGTACGGCAAAACACGGGGATAACATCCGCTTGGCAAGCCAACGCCATTTCGATGCCGCCGGTTGGCATGGCCACGGTGCGGTTCAGTAGTTGCACGGCTTGGGTACGGTTGGCGGCGGCGTTCGGCACAATGGCGTCTATAAACGTAAATACAGCCTCTTTCTTGCGCAGCCTGCGGGCTACAGTAAGCAGGCTGCTGGGCTCTTCAGCGTAGAGAATGTCTATGCCCAGCTCTTTTTGGGCACGGGTATAAAGCTCGTTTTTCCACGCGGGCACAGCGGCCCGTGCCTGACGGCTCATTAAAAAAGTGAGCGGTCGTTGGGGTGCCAGTTGTTTGGCCAGGAATATGGGAATGCAAGCAAACTGGGTATCGAAATGGATAGACACGAATAACATGCCCTGGGGTTGCGTGAGATCGGGCGGATTCACGATTACTTCGAAGTCGGCATCCAATGTTAGGGTGGATCGGTCTTCGGCAATGCGTTGCATAAAGGCTATGTTTTCGAAGAACACGCGTTCTGGCTCTATCCCAAAAGGCAGCAGCTCCTGGTACAGTGTTTGAAGACGTGTTGCTTCGAAAACATCCATGGGGTTTGCCCTTAAATCCGCGTTATCAACAAGCGCACGGGCCGCCACCGGGGACAAACACAATCAGTTTTTTCTTGGGTTTCTGTTGTTTCACGTACTTCATCATCGCTCTCACTGTTCACCAACATGGGCCTTTCATGGTATGGGAGCTGTCTTCAAAGCATATACACTTAAAGTTTGTTTGATCCGAACCTTAGGTTCGACTAATGTTGAGTAAAACCCTTCGCCATTTAAGAGTCATTATGAAGTTGTCCCTGTCGCAGATGGAGACGGTTGCTGCCCTGCTGGGGTCGGAAACCTATGTAGAAGCTGGTCATAAATTGGGAAAGTCCGATGTGGCGGTTGGCCGTCAGGTTCGGCAGATTGAGCAAATCCTGGGGCGGTCGATCACCTATCGTTCCTCTACGCGACGGCTGTCGTTAACGGAGTTTGGTGCTGAAATTGCGGAACGCTATGCCACCATACTGAAAGAGCTGGAAGGTGTGACACAATGGGCCACGGTGGAAGATGTCGAAGCCTCCGGCACCGTGCATGTGGCGTACCACGACGAAGAAGTTTTCCACGCGACGCTGCTGCCGTTGTTGCCGGAGTTTTGTAATCGCTTCCCGGGTATTAACATTCAGCTCGAACAGATAAAACCCATTGTGCGACACGGCTCTTACACGGCGGACGTTTATTGGGGTGTGGGTGAATACTTCAAGCAGATGAACCCGAAGCTGACGCAAAAGCCTTTGTTGAATATCGACTATGGTCTGTTTGCCGCAGGCAGCTATTTAAATAAGCATGGTGAGCCCAGTACGCTTAAAGCGCTGGAGTCGCATCATATTATCACGTCCTATTCGCGGTTGCCGGATGACAGCCTGTTCTGTTTCGACCGGAACGCCTCTGAACGCTTTAAAACCATTAAAGCCCGTAACCGACTGCGGGTAACCAATCATGTGCTGGATTTAGCCTGCGCTGGGCTGGGCATTGTGAACGCGCCATACAACACCATGACCATGTCGAAACTGTTGCAGGAAGGAAAACTGAAACCCATTTTGAAGCCGCATTGGATTAAAGGCATCGGGATGTATGTGTATTACGACGCGTCGTTCAGTAAAACGCATCCGGCTAAGCAGTTTACGGATTACTGCCTGCAGCAAAGCGATAAGTTTTTGCTGACGCGGTGAGGGCGATAAGAGCGGTTCGATGTTTCGTCTTTTTATAGGACCTCTCAGTTGGTGCTTGGTAGTGTGGGGATTATGCTAATTTTGGGATCAAACGTGTCGGACGCTTTGGTTCGGTTTTTGACCAACAGATTTCTTGGAGAATTTTCTTTCCAAGGGGTCAGCCCGAATGGGCCTTAAGTATATTTACATTGTATTTGAGACTTTTGCGTCATTCGGTGACTTAGTTTAACCGAGACTTTTTACTTCAAGCACTAAATCTGTTCCGAAGACTATGGTTCCATTTTTAACCAAAAGTTCTCTTGGAGGATTATTCTTTTCAAGGGGAGATCCCCTTGCACCCCCTTTGTCGCCTGCTTTGGTGTTCTGCCTTAATTACCACTCACTTCGAACGGTCTCTTGAGCGTGCATCCCTGCACGCGCGGCGCTTCCAAGGGCATCCTGCCCTTGAATCCGTTGCGACGTGTGAATTAAGTCAGCTAAAGCAGATGCGACGGAATGGTTATTTACGCCGACTCGGTCAAGTTTACATTTTGTAATCTGCCTCAATGGACAAAGGAGTGGGGGTTAGGATTGTTGAGAGCCGAGCCTGAATCGTCGGACCGGTTTGGCCTCCGACAGAAAATATCGCCCATGGAAGCTACGTCATAGAATAATGCATATGTCATCGATTCAAACCGCCTTCAATTGGTAGTTACCGCTCTAACGAGGTCTTTATTCAGCCATCCTTGGCGTTGGGTCCTCTGATTCAAACCGAACGAACCTTACCTTGGTGCCAAATCACAGATGATGTGTACTCATCTCAAAAAAGAGCTGTGATTAAAAACACTTTTAATAATTAATAAAAACCTGTGCGGCTATGGCCAGGCTTACGGCTTGTTGGCATGTGGCGAACAAGGTGGTGCCTCTGCAAGTATCGGCGGCTTCGTCCAGTGCGGCAATGTTTTGCTCGGCGAGTGCGACATCGGCCAGTAACTGTTCTTTTTCGGTGTCGTCAGTTTCGACCTGTGCGAAAGCATAAAGAGATTCACGAATTTGTTGGTTGGCGTACAAGCGGACACGCAGTTTTTCTTCTTCCAGTGCGAACTGTGTTCCTTTATCAACATGTGGTTTTGCCAGCGAAAAGTGAGCGGAGGCGCCATAGGGTTGTGTGGTAAACGATATGACCTGTTTGGGCGCGTTTTGAATGTCGGCGCTGTAGCCGGTTTCGCTGAACAGGTAGTCAAACACTTTGCTGCCGGTGTCGATGCAGGCATCCATGTTGTCGGTCGTGCAGTAGGTTGGGTTGTTGTTCAGAATAGATTGCAGCCGGTCGGTCATACCGCCGCGTGTGTCTACGGTGATGCTGTATACGCCATTTTCCGTTAGGTCGAGCCACTCTTTGGTTTTTGTTTTGGTCTTTGAATAGAATAAAAAGCGCACTTTAATTTTGGTGACCCACTTTTGGTATTCTTCGATGGAGCGAAAGTACAAACGCGCCGTGACATAAATTTCAGAACCCAGTTTCACATGATGAATAAACGAGTCTCCGCAAACGGCGTCGACCTGTAAGTCATCTTGCGCAGCAACAGACTCTCCAAGTGGCGTTAGGGTACGATTTTCCAGCGACAGGTCGCGGGCGTCGTAAATCAACTGCACACTGGAAGAGGCGGTACGGGAGTTGTCTGTCACCCGGGACGATAGTGATGTACTGACAGACCCGGCGAACAGGATCAGATTAATGCCGCCTTTTACTTTGCCGAAGGTTTCTTCCATGTGGCGCTCAACGGTGTTCGCGCCGGTGTAGCTCAGCTCGCCCTGCGTGTTTCCCGTTTCCACCAACTCGCCGGTTACGCAGGTGTCACGGAACATAGTGAGTTGGCTGTCGAACCCCTGCCCCAACTGTTCAGGATTAACGTGGACACCGAAATATTCTGTCGCCGACAGGTTCATGGCACAGAACAGCAGCCCGGTGGTTAGCCAGACTTTTTTGTGGATCAACATACAGACTCTCCTTGCAAACAAACCCGAAAAGGCCGCCAGTTTTAAACGGGGGCCTTTGCAGGTTAGGGTTATGATTTACCGTTCGAATTCAGCGCCGTACGTGGTTAGGGCAAATTCGCAAGGCGTCCATTCAATAATGCCGTCGGTCGCTTGTGTAATATCAACAAAGACCGGTGCCCAACGCAATTTGCGATAAGACAGCGACAATGAGTTGGCAATCAAGCCGTTGTTGGTCGCGCGTTGACGCGCCATTTCGCATTGATTGACTTTACGTTCCTGAGTCGGGATTTCCAGCGAGTCTCGGTCGTAAGCGACCACGCAGCCTTCACCCGTATTGACACACACATTATTGATGTTGTTCCAATAGTCCACACACTCGGTACCGTAGGGATGTGACTGACAGTATTCCGCCGCGTCATAAAAGAGCCAGGCATTTTTGTAGGCGTCTTTCTGCAGTTGCACGACCGAGGCCCGTTGCGCTTCTGGAATCCAACTGTAGTAGGTGCTGAGCACATCGGCGGCACGCTGTTCATCGACCAGAGCTTTTTTGTACTTGTCCGTCAACTCGAACAACAGTTGATTACGGGCGAAGCTGATGTCCTGATACGTTGGCGCGAGGCGTTTTACATCGGCGGTAGAACGATCGTATCGCGTGGTTTTATAGCTCACCACGTTGTAATCCGATAGCTGATTAAACTGATACCGGAAGTCGTTCTTCGCGTACTGAATGGCCTGAGCAAACAAGTCGAAACAAGGTTGTGGGTAGCTCAGCGAACAGGTCACAATGTTGTTCGGGATAATGTTCAGCAATTGCGTTGGGTCACCGCCTTTTTGAATTGCGCGGACGGTGATTTTCACCGACTCTTTCGACTCTTCATCGAGGAAGTCCAGCTCGCCCTGCACGCTGACGATACCACCGGCAATGTCGACACCGAGATACCCGCCAATGTCGCGCTTGTCTTCACTGTTCAGGTACTCAATGTTCATGTTCACAAACAACTGCGCACCGTATTCGATGGAGGTGACAAATTCATCGCCCGCCATTTCAACTAACTGGCCTTGAAAGTCCGTTGCGATGGCGTTACCCACCGGGCTCAGGGTAAAGCCCTGGTTCGCATTCACCGGCACAAAAACTTTTTTCTTCGGCGTTGTTGAGGCGGTGAATGTGTAGGAACTGGAGAATTCCGATTCAGCAGACTCTTTGGCGATGTGCGCACCGGCGTTTACCTGTACCGCGCTGATGTTAACAGATGCATCGATGCTGCCGTTCAGCGCGCTGAGGATTTCGTCGTAACTGGTGTCGGTGTCGTACGTGAAGTTGAACTCAACTCCGCCGTATTCTTCAGTGACCCGCCCGGTAACCGGTTGGTGGTTCAGAAATTCCTTGGTGGCGCTGTTATAGGCGGTGCCGATAATAACGTGGTCGTTAACCAGGCCCGGAATGGTGGTGCTGAACGCGTCCAACGCTTGCGCCTGCATGGGTTGGATAAGGTCATTGTTATTCAGCCCAGCGGCAGAAACGTGTGTCGCTGCGACAAGGACGCTGAGCACAAGACCGGATTTCATAAATGTTTTCATCGTCGGTATCCCGCTTAGTTAATTTTCAATGTGTAATCTTCAACTTCGCCGTACTGAATGTCGCGACAGGGGTCTGCACTGCCTCCGGCGTAATCGTCAGTGATGCGCAGTTTGATGTAGCCCGGTGTGGCGTTTTCAGGGACTTCCAGATTCAGCGATACTTCGTCCGCGACTGCGGTGGTATTGCGCATCAGTATTTCGCCTGCGTCGTCCAGCTTGCCGTTGCGGTTCCAGTCGGCAAACACATGCCAGGTTCCTTTCAGGCGTGGGTGCACCTGGTGCTCTTGCATGGTCATGCGCACGCGGTCGCCACGGTTCACCTGGATAATCCGGCCACTGAAGTTTGAGTATTTTTCAGCACCACTGGCGTTGGTGAATCCGCCCACGGTGACGTTGATAATGGCGTTGTAGTTCGACTTAGCGGACTTCGCCGGGCAGTATGGCTTGAAGTCGAATGACGTCAGCAAGCCGATCATACCGTAACCACGCGGAATGGTTTTGCAGTTTTCGCTGGCGCTGGTACCGGCGTACCACTGCTCCGGATTCTCGTGGTTTTTGTCACCAAAGGTGGGGTACTGCGGATTAATGCGCAGCGCACCACGCTCATACAACCAAGCGTCTTTCAATTGGTTAAGTTTTTCTTCGGTTGACATGGGCGTGGTCACATCAAACATGGTTTCCCACGTTTCCAGCAACAGCCCTTCAAAACATTTTTCCATCCACTGAAACCGCCCCTGGGCTTGCGCCGGTGATAGCTGGTCGTTCCACATACCGTAGTTGGGGTAGTCCGTAGCCATGCTATGCGCGGCAGTGACCATGGCCACAAACGCGATGGCCAGTGTGCGTAATGATTTTTTCATTGGTCCATTTCCTTAATTCGGTTTTATAACGATTCAAGATCGAGCAGGCTTGCGTCATATGTTTTCACGTAGCCGCCGTCATAAATTTCCTGTTCACGTTGACGGCAATGCGGACCTAACGGATTGCGGTTGCAGTAGTCCACAGAATCCGCAAAGAGGTAAGCATTGGCGCGCGCTTTGTCCGCGATATCGTTAATGGCCGCTTTCTGCGCTGAAGTCAGGCTGGAGGCGTAATAGTTAACGATGTTCTCGGCACGGCGTTTATCCAACATGGCTTGTACCCACTCGTCACTCATACGGTTGATGGTGAGTTTGGTGAGGTAGCCTACTTCTTCGTAACCGGTCACCGGCGTCAGAATATCCAGGTTCGGTCCGGAGTACTCATAGCGGTGGGTGTACAGTTTGACGGGGTTGTATTTGTCCAACGTCGGGAACTGGTTGATGTAATCCGCCTTCAGATAGTTCACCGTTTCGGAGAACAGGTTGAAACAAGGGTCAGGGTTATTCAGGCTGCATTGCATCAAACCATTCGGAATAATCTTCGCCAGTTCCAGTGGGTCACCACCCACCTGTTTCGCTGAGATGGATATTTTTACCGACCGTTTGATGTCTTCATCCACGAACGACAAATCACCATCCACGCTGACAATACCGTTTACGTCGACTGAAAGGTAACCACCAATCAATCGCTTGTCTTCAGCGCTGCGGTATTCCACTTTCATGTTGACGATCAGGTAGGAGGCGTACTCGATGCCCATCACAAACTCATCGCCCAGCTCTTCCAGACGATTACCCGGATAGGCATTGGCCAATTGCACGGCAGCCGCGGTTGGCGAATAGCCGTCCGAGTTTGCCGGTACCAACAAACGCTTTTTCGGCTTCAGGTTGATGTACACCGTGTAGGTTCCGGTGTATTCATCGGCCGCATTTTTTGACGCATAGGTGCCGCCTGCATCGACGCTGACCGCCGTTAACTTAACCGATGCGTCCAAGCTGCCGTTCACCATGTTCAACAGTTGCTTGTACCCCAGGTCCACAGAAAACTGGATTTCACTTTCGGTGTTGCCGTAGGTCTCGTCGATCAACCCATTCACCGACTGGAACCCATAGAATCCTTGCTTGTCGCTGTGATAAGCCGTGCCTAATGGAATGTGGTCGTTTTCAATGCCAGGGATCTCGGTTGCGAACAGCGCGCCAGATAACAGCGCGCTGCCGATAGCAACGGAAACCGGTTTTCGTATCGTTCGAATTGCAGGCAATATGCAATTTTTTAGTTTCATCATGTGAGCTTCCTCAGTGAGGTCGTAATGACACAGTGTGTTTTCGTCAGCACAGCAATGCCCGGGCCTGTGCAACTTGTGCACTGGCCAGCATAAGAAAACGAGAGTGATTGACCGGCGATGAAATCGCCGGTATTCGTTACCGCTGAATTATTGCTTCAAAGAATTCAGGTAATCCTGATGCCACTCTTCTGGCAATGCTTCCAGCATGGATTCAACCGTCGTTTTGGCCTTGTCTTTAAAGGTCAACGCAGACTGATAACCCAGGTCACCTACCGCAATGCCGTTGGCGAACATGGTTTCCTCGGTAGCGTCAGTGCCTTTGACCGGCTCCAGTTCAAGGTTATGAACGGTGTCGTTAAACATGACAGCACTCACGGCAACCACGGTGGACGATCCGGCATCGGTTGACAGCACATCACCGGTGACCACTTCATTCGCCCAAACCACACCGCGTGCCGTCACAACAGGGTGTGTCTCCGTTAACAGCACGTTGTTTCCTAAGCTGTCTGTCAGGCTGATCATTGGGATGGCTTCGTAACCAATCGACGTATCTTGAACTTCCTTCACGCCGTCGGCAGTGGCCACCAGATCGCCCACGTAAACGTCTTCAATCGCTTTGGTGGTGCCATCGGCCATGGAAATCAGCGTGCCTTTAGCGATACAGCTGTATTCGAAGTACAAGAACGGTAGTTTGTCTTCAAACACCCAGTCGCTGTGCACGTTGCTCATGTCTGCGTTTTCTGCAACAAACACAGTTTCGATAGTTTCCGGATTACCCATGTCGTCCGTAAATGGGTGGAAGCGGTCTTCAGTGGTGTTTACATCACCGTCGAGGTCGATCGTATCCTGCGACTTAACTTTGATGCGGATTTCCCATTGCACGTTTTCAAATCGTTTAAACAACGTACCGGTGGTATCGGCGCCCACACCAAAAATCGCTTCGTCCATGGGGATGTCCCACGTTAAACGCGTTCCCACGAACCCTTCGGCATCCACGAAGTGACGTTTTTCGACGTAGTCGACGAAGGTTTCACCGGTGGTCGGGTTACGCATGCTGGCCCACTCGCCTGCTGCGCTGGCGTTACCGGCCATAATCCAGGCACCTGTTTCATTGCCCAAAATGGCAGCTGACCCTTCACCCGGAGCGAAGATGTCGGTAATTTCGTGGAAGGTTTCAATCTGCCCACGCAATGGAATCTTTACTTTCAATAACGCATTCGGGGTGTCACGTGGATACAGTTGCGGAATGTCGCAGTCACCGTGGTCGCGGTTCAAACAAACTTTGATATTGGGTGCACCTGCGGCTTGATTTTCAGGCGTTTGCGCGGGCGCATCAACCGTCAGGGTTCCATTGTGGCTGGACTCACCGCTCATCAACGCGCGAGCGTAAACCTTGTTGGTCATCTTATGGAACTGGCTTTGACCGGACGTGTCTTTCGTCATCGCGAAGGATTCGATGGTGAACTGATCGGTCTCTTTATAATTGGCGGCGATGTATGAAGCGTCGATATCGCCTAACGCCAGTGACCGGTTCGCTTCAGATGCGTATGTGCGACGTGAACCCGGCACGCCAATCTGTTTACCGGCAGGGTCTTTCAACACAACTGTGGTATAGCCAAAGCTTAAATCACCAGTCACGTTAACCGTAGCTGAGTTGATCAATCGTTCTTCATTTGTCTTGGCATTCACAAACGCTTTTGGTGCCAATACGGAATGGTGCATGGTTTCCTCAACCGCCAGCCGTGAAATCGCTTCTGGGTATAGCGTAGGACGCATAAGGGCTTCCGTGCGGGCCTGCTGCACCATTTTGAAAAACATGGGCGATTTTTCTGGTGTGGTATTGGCGTAGCCGATGTGTTCCATAATCACGGCAAAGTCATCACTGTTGCCCGGATTAAGGTAACCGTTCGTCCCCGGACGCTGATTCACGTATGGTTTCTGTGCGCGATTGTCTTTGCTCTTGGCAACAACCACCGATGAGCCTTCCGAAACCAGTGAGCCCGCGACCGCGGACGTGCCAATGACCGCGATTGCGGAGATGGCGACGGCTAAAAACTTCTTATTCATATTGTTTTTCCTTTTCGTTGCGTTCAATGGATCCAATGCTCAATGCACTGCGTGTAGCCAGAGCAATCAGACAGGGGTAAACCTCATTCAAATCTTAAAATGTAGTCTTCTGTTTCTCCGTTGTACTGCGCGTCATTCACCTCTTCGCAAGCGGACGGATTTGCCCGAGCCTTTGCGAATACGCGAATTCTGGTTTCGCCGGCCTCGATTTCACCAGAGCTGAGCACTATGTTGGCGTATTGCCGTTCTTTTTGAGCGATGCTGTCGAGATAGACGACTTCATCGTCAGCGAATACTTTGTCTTTGTTTCTATCGAGCCAGATACCTACGTGACGATCGAAACCGTTGAAAGCATGTGACACTTCAACACTGATATAAAAGTTGGCGGGCTGAGTTATGGTTCGCTTGATCAACGATGCGTCGAACAGGGTGTAACCAGAACTGACGTTGGCATCGGTGGCATTAACCAAAACGTTTTCATAACCACCGTGGTGCACGGCGACCTTTTTGATGGCGATACCTCCAGTGGCACTGCCAGCCTGACAATAGTCATCGTTGCCGCCACTGTCGTCGCCGCTAATGGTCACCGTATGTTGAGCAGTAGAAACCAAGGTTGTGTTATCGAACATGCGCAACTCAATGTCGTATCGACCGGCTTCGGTCACGGTTAACGATGCATGACGAGTAGATGCAAAATCGATAAAGCTGCTACCACCGGTGGCGCGGTAACGCCAGGACCAAGCGACGTTTTCCGGTTCATCTGTGCTGTTGTTGGTGAATGTTGCGGTAAATCCGGTTGGCGGCACATTGGGTGTGAATGCCGCGACAGGGTCTGGCGTTGGGTCTGTCTGATACGACAAACGAACGGCATAGTCTTCGTACTCACCGGAGGTTGCGTGCGCGCATGGGCGCTCCATATTCGACCAGTCCATCACCACACGAAGCCGGGTGATTTGATCGCGCGCCGCAGTATCGATCTCGGGTAAGGAGAAACTCGCGTTCACAACGCCTTTACTGCGTGCGTTATACAGCTGTTCACCGGCATCATCGAAGTCATGATCACCATTCAGGTCCACGTAGAGGGTCCATCGCCGGCGGTAGTCGTTATCATTTGGCGTCAGTGTGATAGTGTTTTCACCCGAGGTCAGCAACGACAACGGTGCCAGATGGGTGTAGTCGGCGTAGCCACTCGGTTGGGTTTGCGTTTGCGGAAACGACTCGCCATTCACAGACACCTGTTTGATGTAATCGGTCGTACCGCCAAACCCGCTGGGCGTACAGTAGTCTGGTGTGAGATCCAACTCGCGCACAATAGTATCGGTACGACGGCTGTCATCCGCGGTTAACGCCACTGCCAAAGATTCAATGCCTTCCAGTTGTGTTAGCAGCAGTGTGTCGTTCTTTGAGTGGGTGGTTTGGTCAATACTGCCGTCGTAATTGGTATCCCAACGGTACGCGACGGTACTTGACCATTGCGAGGAGGTTTTGTTAATCAACCGAATGTCAGAGAAAACGCGTTCGTAGTCGAACAACGCAACCAAATCATCGGTGACCGCCAGATAAACATCGGCTTTGGCGAACGCCAGTATCACGGCCCGGCGAACGTCTTGCAGACTGACACTGTCTGGCAATTCGGAATTCGAACGGAAGGTATCCGCGACAGACAACATACATTGCGCGGCATCGGCGTATTGCATCGAGTAAGACCAGCAATTGGCCGCGGCGGTTATCCATAGGTCGTACGCAATTAATGGCGTCCAGTCATCGTTATCATTGACCAGATGATAAAAAGCTTTGTTCATTGGACCGGCCAGATGATGCCCGGTGACTTCCACATTCCAGTCTTTTGCTGAGTCGATCGATTTTCCATCGAGTGAAGGTTGTGTGAAGTAGCGCGCGGCGGCGTCCAGTGTTGGCTTAAACACTTCAGCGCCGTACTTCCAGTCGTTTGAGCGCGACTGCGTTTGGCGAATAGCGTATTCGGTTGCTTCACCGGCAATATCCGCAAAGGACTCCGCTATGCCCATGGAAATACCGGCGCTTTGATTGATCTGGCTGTAACGTTCAAGAACCGCGTGCGCGAGTTCATGACCGATGATATCCGCCGAGACTTTCGGGTAGAAGTCGACATCGCCATTTCCAAGCGCGATAAATTGACCATTCCACGAAGCGTTATCCGTTGCGCCATAATTCGCTTTTACAATAAGTGGGTCGGATGATTTCAACGGCCCTTGCCATTGCGTGAGGGTGAATCGCTCATAAAGATTGAACGCGACCTGCGCGTGAAACGCAGCGTCGTTCAACGGAGCAAACGCGCCATTGAGGTAAGTGTTCTCTCCGGGTTTAATGCCGCCATCGCTGTTGCAGCGATACCAATACGCCGCAGTGGCGTCAGGTCCATCCATCACCACCACATTGTTCTTCCAGGTACCACTGGGCGACAATGCCATGGTGCAACGGTCTCCATTTCGGTCGACCAGAAATGTTTGTGCGGACAGGGCATCGAGCTCTGAATTCACTGGCGAATAGGTGTACTGAGACGTCATCTCGTTACCACCGGGCCCACGACCGGCCTGTACAGAGCGATGCAGAGTATCCTGTGAATCAACGATGTCTCCAGAATCCGGATTCACGAAAAGCAAAGGCCGAAGGAAAAGCCCGGCGTCTTTATTTTCAGCATTAAATGAAAGCCGGATGACGGACTGTGCCTGTCCATCGACAATGTGAACCACCGGCTTTGCAAGCGGTTGAGACACAGCCCACTGACCAGAAGACATATCGGCCAGATAGTTTTCAATCCAAACGTTCGCCTGCTCGGAACTTGATTCATCGGCCGTATACAAACTCACCATGGCTGTCGCTGACTTTTGGATATTCTTATTCAGGTCGGCCGCAATGCCATCATAGACAGAGCCAAACACACGTTGGACACGACCTTGATTATCGAGCTGTACCACGATGCGTGCGCCTTCAACATCCTGACCGTTATAGGTTTGCTGTAAATGCTTGAAACGCGCCAGCACGTGGTCTGGTGTAATGTCACGAAAACTCAGTGCTTCCTGAGTATTTAAGAAAGACGAAACCTGCTGCGACAGACTGTTGGCGCTCACTCCGCTGGCCTTGAGCGTTGTCTGGAAGGAGGTGTTCTTTGTTGTATCTTTGTTGACCTGCGATTTTTCTGTCGCAGCCAATGTTGCGCCCGATGCTGCAATGACGCTGGCCATGACAAGTGTCTTCACTTTGAATATGACATTGAATGTTTGGTTTTCTCTAGGCAATAGCATGGCTCTCCCAACCCTCCCCGGCTTGAGCAAAATGTGTTTTAAAATGTTGAGTGTCTGACGACGACAACCGACGTTTTTCAGGCAAAAGGAAACCCATGGGCGCTCAGAAGCCCATTGCCCTTTTTTCAGAAATTACTCGTTGGTTTGATCGACGCGTGGTCTTCGCAGGTAACTGGGGCAAACGTTATCGCCTTAGGTTACGCGCGACTCAATGGGTCATGTTGTTATCTTAGAGAAGTGCATACAGGCATCCTTTTATAAAGTTATTATTGCGAATAGGTACGTCTTGTTTTTTGAACTTCATACCTTTCTGTTGCGAACCCGACGACCGAAGTATCGCCGTCAAATACGCGGCGAACCCGGAATAGCCGCAACAAAAGCAAGCCAATGAAGAGTGGAAATAAAAATGTGATTGCCCCTGCTTTTGGCAGTGCATCACGGGACATGGTTTTTTGCTGTTGGAACGTTCGTCCATTCTCGGTTAATGATAGAGTCACGGTAATTTGCTGCACGTCTTTTCCGATGGAATCGACGTCGTATTTATGCTCATGCGTGGCTTTAAATTCAGTGAACTCCTGATGATTTCCATCACCATAATCCCAACGCCAATGCGCGCTTTCACTATACTTTTCGCTGATGTTGGTAAAGGTCACCGTCGCGGTCTTTTTATTTACACTAAATTCAAAGTCCGGTTCAGGGTTCTTTGCAGGCACGTCGACAGTCTGCTGCTTCTGGAAGACAACTTGCTCCGTGGTAATCAATTGCAACTCAACGGTGACCGGGCCAAAGCTCGCCAGTTCTAGCACCGAATTCTGTTCATTGGAGAATACGGCCCAGTCTGCGGAATCTTTCTGATAGCGCCAAACCCATTGGGCACCCTCTGGAATGGCTTCGCTGGTGTTGCTCAGTGTGACCGAGTAGGTGCCAGGTGTCACAGTTGCCGTGAAATTGGCTTCCGGCACGCGAACCAACGTGACTGTATAGTCTTCATACTCGCCCAGTGCATCGCCGAGACAGGGGTCGGTCTGGAAACTCCAGTTTCGGACCAGTCGCAACCGGGTCTGTTTGCCTTCGACCGCCAGCGAGCGATCCACGTCGACGGTTACGCTTTTTTCTGAGGTGATTTTACTGAGGTCAAATAACACTTCGCTGGTCTTATCAAATCGATGGTCTCCGTTGAAGTCGACATAGGCGGACCAATAGGAGGATTCGCTATTGTTCGGTGTCACCACAAACGAGTTTTCGGCATTTAAATACAAAGGCAGCGGCGGTTGGGCCGTATGGTCACCGTAACCATCAGGGTCTGCGCCGGTTTCGGCGTAACGCGCGCCGTTCAAGCCGAACTGTTGAATATAGTCAGCCCCGTTATTGCTACGGGCGGGCAAACAAAATCGGCTACCGAGGAAAATATTGCGTTGGTATTCGTCACTCGCGTCACCGCCAGTTGCCGTCAAACGCACATCGATGTTCGTCTCATTCTCGGCGACGTCAACAATAACCTTGTCGGTCAACAATTGGGTTTGTGCAAAGGGCTCGGTTTGTCCACGGGCAAACCATTGGAACTGATAGCCTTCAGGTCCCGGTATTGAACTGGCGTTTAGCAACTGCACATCGTCGAAATAGGGTTCTGCATCGAACAGGGCGATCAAGGCGGTTGAATCGGTGGCAAAAACATCCGCCTTGGCAAAGGCAAGTATCAATGCGCGGCGAATATTGGCAGATGTCCAGGTTGGCGCCAGTTCCGTATTGTTGGCGCGAAAGGTGTCGACCGAATCAACAAGGCATTGCGCTGCCGTCGGGTAGAGGGTGGCGGGAACCCAGCAATCGGTCGCCGCGGTTATCCACAGATCGAACCCTATGATCGGGTTCCAGCCCGCATTCTCGGTAATCAGATGGAAAAAGGCCTTGTTCAATGGGCCCGCCTGATGGTGCCCTTTTACTGTAACGTTCCAGTCTTTAACAGAACTGATGGATTTGCCATCCAATTCTGGGTTCTCGAAATAGCGAGCAGCGTCTTCCAACGTTGGCTTGAACGTTTCGGCAGCGTATTTCCAATCGTTCTCGGCGCCTTCCATCTGTGCAATGGCGTATTCCGTCGCTTCACCCGCTATATCGCCAAACGATTCCGCTATACCCAAAGGCACACCGGAATTCTGGTTAATCAGGCTGTAGTGCTCCAGAAACGCATGGCCCAGTTCGTGACCTAAGGTATCCGCTGATACCTTGGGCAGGAAACTGACCAAACCATCGCCCAAGGCAATGAATTCACCATTCCAGAACGCGTTGTCGCTTGGTAAGCCCCTGGATTTATAATGCACGCGCACGTCAAGCGGACGCCCGATTTCCCGTAAAGGCCCCAGGTCGCGGGTTTTGGCAAAACGTTCGTACAGGTTAAACGCGACCTGAGCGTGATAGGCGGCATCGTTAATGGGGGAATAGGCTTGCAATGTCGCCACCTGGTTCTCATCGTGCCGGCCGGTATTGACATCGCCTTCGGTTATCTCGGTACAGGTATATTCATAGACGTCAGTTCCGTCGTTACCCTTAAACAGCCGCACATTGTTTTGCCATTCACCAACGTTTGGCGTAACGAACATGGCACAGGTGGTATCCGTGCGGGTCACCAAGAAAGTACCACTGCTCAACGCATCTGTCGCATCTGGGGTGAAAGAATAATCATGCTGACCAGTCAGGGTATTACCACCTAACCCACTACCTGCCTGCACACTCCTGCGCAGACTGTCTTCGACACGCAACAGCTCACCGGTGTTTGGGTTGATCAGCAACACGGGACGAACGGTGATGTCCTGCGCGTCGTTCGTTGCCAGAAAACCGAGGCGCAGTGCACGCACAAACTGATCATTCACCCGGGCAACCACGGTTGTTTCTTTCCATTGTTGAATGCGCCAGTCGCCCTGCTGTTCAATACCTGCGAGATACGATTGAGCCACGGCTTGGGCGTCTGTGTCTGTAAATGCTTTGGCTGTATGGCGCAGCTGTTGAGCCATGGGCAAGTCAACGGCAGCGGTGTCAACCACGGAACCGTAGACACGTAAAATGTCTCCCGCTTTGTTGACCCGAACTGCAATGATAGCCTGGTCAATATCAACGCCCGCGTAGGTTTGCTGCAGCTGTTTAATGTCACCTGACGCCTGAGGCAAGGTAATATCACGGAATGAGACGGAATCGGACAGTAGAAAATAGCGCGCGAGCTGCTCTGCGAGTGGTTCCGCGATTTGTTTGGCAGAATCACTGGTGCGCGCATAAATGACAGACGCGCTGACCGTCAGCGACAGGATTAACAGGCAATGTGCAATAAAGCGGATAGAGACATCTACATGTTTTCTGCGGAGATTGATGATCATCCCTGAATAAACCTTACAAAAGAAAAACAATGTATTGACGAAGCCCAGCAAGTATTAGGAATGAATGCGCGCAATACAATGTCATTTTGATGAATAGTTCCGAATTTTTGTGACGCACTTGGAAACGATTTAAACAACATTTTTAAAGGGCGTAAAAGAAGGATCATTGCCCGATTGTTTTTTTAGAAACGTATCACAAGCCTCTTGTCACTGAGCTGACTTATTCTGGTCTCGAATAAACCGTACGTGACTTCTTAGGACGCAGCATCAAAATTGCACGTGTTTGCATTCCTGTTTTACACTCGCACGGGGAAAGTTTAGATCGTCTCAAAAAACCAATCTTAATGAGATGAGAAACCGACAACCTGCGTTATTGAGATCTGCAATTTATAACCGCAGCGTTTAAAACTATCACACCCAAATAATTAAACGGAATTAAGGACAAAGGATGACCATAGAAGCTGCCAAACAACACCATTTAAGTGAGATTAAAGCGTTGGTGGAGTCTCTAGCGCATTATTACCTGGAAGACACCACGGCTCCCTTGCCCGAGTGGTTTTCCAACACACTTACCGAACAGAGCTTCGAAGATCGGCTCAATAACCCGGATTATCAGAACTGGGTTTATCGCTCTGGTAATGAAGTGCTTGGGTACATTGCCATGAAGAATGATGGCCACCTCTACCATTTATTTGTTGCAGAACACGCACAGGGCCGAGGTATTGCGAGACAGCTTTGGGAGCATGTTTGTAAGTTAGTGCCCCAACAGACATACACCCTGCGCTCGTCGCTGTATGCAGTACCGGTGTACCGGAAGTTTGGTTTTATCGAAACTGACGCAACAGGTTTTAAAGACGGCATCGGCTTTCAACCGATGACTTACACGGTATCAGGCTAACGACAGCCAATAATGGGGACTTTGTGATGCCGGGCTACTCCGGCATACCTTTGTTTAAAAAACTGGGCTTAAAACCGGGCATGCGGCTGTACGTGAAGAACGCACCGGATGACTATTGGCAATGGATAGCACCGGCATTAGACGAAATATCGGTACTCAAGAGGCTTGGGGCCAATGTAGACATGGTTCATTTATTTACGCTTGAATGACGGGAGCTGGAATCCAACATCCCTTCGATCACGCAGAAGATCAAGAATGAAGGCATGATCTGGGTATCCTGGCCTAAGAAAGCTTCGAAAGTCCCTACCGATGTAACGGAGGATGTCATTCGCAAAGCCATATTGCCTTTAGGCTTAGTTGATGTAAAAGTCTGCGCGGTAAGTGATGTCTGGTCAGCGCTGAAGGTGGTGATTCGTAAGGAAAACCGCAGTCATTATTAACAAGCGTCGATTTACACAAAAATAGCGAGCGCTCAAAGAACGCGATCTTTAGCGGAGTCCGTTACAGGGTATCTTGCGATCTGAAACACTGACACTTGAAGACTTTTTATGAGTACAACCAACGTATGAATAGAGCCGCAACCCTCGATGAAATCAGCATACAGATCGTCAAACAAAAGCGCACGTGGACCAGACCCCTTCTGGTGGGTATAGATGGCAACGATGGCAGTGGAAAATCTTACTTCGCTAAGGAACTCAGTGAGTCTTTGCAGAAATCGGGCCTAACCTCGTTGGTTTGCTCTATCGATCATTTTCACCAAACCAGACACCTGCGCTACCGGCTTGGTAAGAACTCACCCCAAGGTTTCTTTGAAGACTCTCACAATTTGCAAGACTTGATCGACAAGCTGATCCTTCCGGTACGAAACAACGAGAATGTCGTCACCTGCCAAATATTTAATAGTGAATTGGATGAACCCTGTCTGCGGACCTGTGATATCGGGAATACGGATATCGTATTTGTTGAAGGTTTGTTTTTGCACAGAGACGAGCTCGAACAATACTGGGATTACAGCATCTACTTACAAACCAACTTCCAGATATCAGTTCGCCGGGGTAACGCCAGATTTGGGCTCAACCCAGATCCGGCGCATACGAGCAATTTCCGTTATGTAGAAGGCAACAGAATTTATCAAAACCGCTGTACCCCTTCCTTACGAGCTACCGTCGTTGTCGACAATAACGACTTGGATACTGCTCACATTGTTTAACGGTTATTGAAAACATTACTGCCAGCGCTAAGTTTAGTTTGATTAAAATTCAGCCGGCAATATCCATTTATTGCAGCGATGCCATGGTTTGGCCGGTTTTGCTAAATAGCCAGCTTTAAAGAGGCAACTCGCAAAGTCAGAGAACATCACAAAGCGGAGGGTTTGATGGTTTATCAGGGGAGAAATGAAAGGCTCAAAGCGGACATTTCAACGTTTCAAACACCGACAAATAATGAACGCCAGTGAGTTTTATTGTCCATAGCCCGGCATGGGCGGGTGCTTCATTTTGCTAAAGAATGGTGCGGACATTCTAACAATAGTTCTAGCTCAGACCGCAAAATACTGATTTCATCAGAGAACTTATAGTCTGCTTCCAGAATGTGGTAGTTATGAGCCGCTGGCAAAATCCTAGCATTCTCGCAGGTAAGTTCGTAGAAACTTACGTTTTTAAAAGACCAAGCTAAGTTTTCAACATAACTAAGTCGAGAACCAGCATACGATAAGAAAAGATCTGGGTCTCGTTGAAAGAGATATACATTTAGATCTAGTGTTTCCTCAGACCCTGTTTGCACCCCTCGCATCAAGCTGTTGAAGTTCTCTTGATAATTGAATGTTAGCGCTACTTTAGCGAAATCAACGTTATTGTACTTAGCTTCCATACCGAAATAGTAAAAAACGTTTTCTTGTAGGGAATCTGCAATGAACCGCTTTTCTGATTCAGACAACCCACGATAGCCTCGGATAGTTAACTGTCGTACACACTTCGCATATTCATCACTTGAGAACGACTCCTTGTTCAATTCCATTGGGCAAAATTCTTTACCAGAAGCAATAATTGAAATAAATAAAAGAGCAGTTGCTAATACTAGCTTCATAGGTTTTTTAACGCCCGCATTTGTGGCGCTTTTGTAGTGAGACACAAACGGAAAACCGTCCAAGCCACACAGTGGCCGATGCAACATGCGCTTGTTAGAATCCATTGCGACGCTGCTCCCTTTTAGGGTTATGTACCCATACATTGCAGCCACATTCCTTTGAATATGTTTTACCTAGGTCAGTGGTGATTTTTACTGAACACATAAATGGCTTACCACCTAATGCAGAGCCCCAATAATGATATTTATGCTTGTATTCTGCATCAAATTTAAAAGTAATGCTGACATCCCGTAACCACCCACTAGGTATTTTTCTTGACTCTAAGTCCCTCTTTAAAATACTAGATAGCAGTTTGATTGCGGGAGAAAATTCAATATCCTCAGCATCAATAGAAACAAACTGATCAACCAAATTTATGACAAATTCATCTGTGTCATTGGCATCAGCATGTTTATATAACTTCCCGATAGCCCAATATCCCTCATAGTCGAAGCTTCGACTCAGGCACCACTGAACAAGGTTGCCAGCTATACCTTTTAATTGTTTCCTTCGTGCCATAGTTAAGGACTTCTAACGCCAAGCTTTGCGGCGGTCCAAGGCCCGCCGCGTTAGCGGTTTAAGGCGGACCTGACGCAACAGTGCTTTGTTACGAGCAGTTGCGCCCACCATTGAATTAGTTTTGGATTTCTATTTGTTTCGGTTTGATCGGTGCCAACAGCAAATAAAAGACCCATGCGAACCACGATATAAAGACCATGGCTATAAGCCAAGATAGTTTTTCACCGCCTGCTACTTTCTTTGAAAATATGATTATTAGAAATGGAAGAAACCAAAAAATCAGTAAGAACTGACCTAAGAATGTGAGATTAAAGTTCATAGATTTTCCTTATCTATTTTTAGCTGGAACGCCCGCCATACAGGCGAGCAACTTGTCGCGAGTCCAAGGCACGGAGTGCCTGTTTGTGCTGGTGCCTGTTATTGTTCATTGTCAGTAATATCAAGTTCCAGCCCCTTTTCTTTTCGATAGTTCGAGTTAAGTCCCGCTCTAAAGTATTCATTCACCCATATCGGACTTAAGGAAATACCTTTACGCCACAACAGGCAATCATCAACTGTTATTGGCGAAACCTTGTCGGCAATTGTTACTGGAAACGCCTCAGTTCCTGTTTGAACAAAAACCGTAAATGAAAAATCAGATTTCCTTTCTACTGTAATAACTTCATTGACAATAGAAGCAACTTCTAAGGGCTTCTTACCGGATGAACGTATAACTCGAAACAAGCCACTTGTTAAGAGGGTTCTGTAATATACATTCAGGGCGTCAGAAAGAACTTCTACAGAATCAAAGTCTCCACCTTCAACCTTCCAGAAGTTGTTCGCATAAGAGCCAATTGAGAGCCCATCTTGGTTGTAGACTCTTCCAGTATTTAGTTCAGTCTTCCACATAGATTCAATAACGCTTACGGCAGTTGCGCGGTCTTTTTCGCGTCGACTGCCCGTGATTGTTAAGCATGGGGAGCCAGTGAAGCAACTTCATATTCCGTTGAACCACTCACTTCCTTTGCAGAAAATTCAGGAGGCATAAACGCTAAGGCTTCGGCTTCAGTTTTGAACTCTGCTTCAAGTATGGTGGGAATACCTTTACCAACGTTTATCGACATCTCGACTCCATTGTAAGGAAAGTAATATCGATGCCTAATAACTTTTATTCCTTCCATCTTAGATAAAGAGCTATATTCAATATCCGATAGATATATATTCGTTATTGGCTCGCAAATATCCGAAGTTTTTCCATATTTCTTACAAAGCTTATATTTAGTACCAATACTTGATTCTTCTTTCCGAAGACGAAGCCGTGAATCCGCTATATACAGATCAGTAAGCACTTTAGCTTTCAGCTCAGATAAATCTGGTAGTTTGTCGTCATGCACTAACCACCTTCTTTCAATTTCTAACTCAGAGTATTTCATTCTTTAGATGCTTAACGTTCAACTTTGGGGTGAGCGACAAAGGAGCGAATCCCTTGGCCCGCCGCGAAGCGGTCTTTTAGCGGGACAACTTGCAACAGTGCCTTGTTACGTATGACGTTCTAGTAGCACACAGTTTTCTTCGCTTTCAATTACGCTAAACCCGTTTTCTTTATAAAATTTAAGAGCTCTCTCATTAACGTGAAAGCACCTTAACCTTAAAGGTTTTCCTTCTTGAAGCCCTTGTATCTTACTGAGCACATTATTCCCTAACGACTGACCTTGATAATTAGGGCTCATAATTACCATATTGAGATATGTATCGGCATCATTCAAAGAATACTGTACATAGCCAAGTTTATTCTCATTTAAAACTATGAAAGAAGTATTCAACTCGAAGAAACGACTATTAAATTCGTTCGTTTGCCAATTCTCTTCCCAGCCCCAGATCTTCTCGATATGAGGTTTCATAGCAGGAACAAACATGTTCCAGATATCCGATTTATCTTCCTCAACGGCAGGTAAAAGAGCTACTTGCATGATTTCCTATACGTAACGCTTGCAGCAGTTGCGCGGTCTTTTTCGCGTCGACTGCCTGTGATTGTTACTTTCACGGGTGAGAGTTTCCATATAGATAAACAATATCTCCGTCGAAATACGCGCCATAAGAGCGCTTCTCACCACTTTTTGTCAAAACATAGCCCCCTGCTATAAGGCCGAGTTTAATATTTGCCTTAGGAGTAGCTATCTTTCTTAATACAGATATAGCTTCTTCGTGCTGAGTTTTACTGAAGGCTCTTTTCTGCGTAAAGCACGCCAACCTTTGAGAGCATCCGAACTCAATGAGAACTCTAGTTTCCAAGAGTTCGCCTTTAGGATTTTTGCTAGTGAAACCTATAACAAACCCGTTCTTAGCTTCCGTAAAGTCAATTACTTCTATTTCAATTACTGTACCTCCAGCAAAGGCGTATTTTGCTGCAATCAGTAACAGTAAGCATAGGAAAAGTCGTTTCATTGCCAGCTCTTTGAAAGTAACGCCGCCAGAACCTGAACAACAAGCGTTTTAATGGCCTGCTTTTCAAGGCCATTGCTTGCTGTTTCAGGCTGCTGGCTTTGTTAAGCATTTTTGATAAGTTTTGCATATTCCTCAGCAACGTCTTCGTCTACTTCGACACCCCGATTGCCACCATAAAGCCTATTGTTTTGGTCCTTGCGCGGTCCAGATATCCAGTATTCGTCGCCACTTTCTACTTCGTAATAGTTAGATTTATAGCCGCTACCTTTAAGGCTTTGAAATACTGAACCACGATAGTACAAAGTTTTTCCGGACTTTGAAAAATATACTCTACCTATCCTAGCTGGACCTTGAAGACCGCCAGATTTATCTTCGATATACATAATTCGTGACCGTTCGGCTCGAAATTCTTTGGGTGGAATTAGATCTTGGTCCAACTTCATCCCCATATATTCGATTTTTATTTCGCGATCGGTGAGTTTCATATGCTTAACGTCTGTGGCAGTTGCGCGGGCTGTTTCGCGTCGACTGCCCACATTTGTTAGTGCTATCCGCCAGTCGACCACACTCGATGGGAAGACTTCGATAAATTGTCATAAAACAAGACATATCCATAACTAAAATAACCATACGTTTTAAAAAGGAGATCTACACTCCCATCACTATCAAAGTCAGCCGCCTCTACTAGAGACATATCCCTTTCCAATAGTAAGAAATTCTCTGCATCAAGAAAGTAGTACCAAGTACTTAAATAACCTTCGTCAGGAGGTCCATCACATTGGTAATATTCATACTTGAAGCCAATTTGTACCAATTTGTGTTCCTTAATTGAGGAATAACTCTTCTTGGCTTCAAAGTACTCTGGCTTCCACTCTGTTGCAGTGCCTAACTCATTATCCGTACAAATGAATTGATGTGTTAATGGAATCGACTTCTTTAGCGCATCAAATGCTAGTAAGAATTCTTTCGAAGCTGGTATGTAAGGCTTCCACTGCAATCGATCTTTGTGAGAAATATTCGTTCCAACAACTAGAGGCCGATAGAGACTTCCCCAGCCAAACGCATTTCCTATGTTTTTCTTTTTAAAGGTACTTTCGCTCCCTACTAACTCATACCTGTGTTCAAAATCGCAGTTTCGAACGGTTTTTTTATGGATACAACTAGAAATGTCTTTTAATTTTATAGTTCCAACATCACGGCCATCGAAGACTACCTTCCATCTATCTTCATGCTCAAAGAATTTTCCGCTGTACTTTTGCCAAATACCATTCTCATATTCAAATAAAGGTATTACATACTGATTGTGGGAATCAAAGCCGTCGATATGTGATTCATCTAGAACGCCCAGCTGAATTGCCTCTGCATTCACGCTACTAGCCGCAAACAGTATTTGGAGTGAAAATAGTATATATCTCATATGTCACTAACGTTTTTCAACACCGGCGAAATCGCGCGCAGCGTGATTGAGTCCAATGCCCACCGCGAAGCGGATTGGTGGGCGGTGCTTGAATTTGTTAGGTACTTTTTTGCCTAGATGAGTAGACCATTATCCCCCCAACTAACCATAGTACCAATGTTACCGGGACTGTTAAGATACCGAACCATGCTATATATGCAAACGAGGGATTATATAACTCTGCTAAGAGTAAAGGGAGCGCTACCGTCCCCCATATTAACCCACTGCCAATAGCTACCAAAAGTTGCCCAGAAGCATTTCTACTCTTCCGCTCAATGGATATGTTATTGGGAACTAAACCCCACTTTATCCATACTCCGATGATTAGAAGTAAGGGTAGTGAAGAAAGGATGCAAGTTGTCGCAGTATTCAGAACATAGCTACTAGTCGACTGTCCAGTAAGTAGTGCCATCATGCTGAAATAAAAAACTATTGAACTATAAACAAAGAAAAAGTTTAAATTACCCACAGTCATTTCCTTTTGACCTAACGTTTTCGTTTTACGGCGAGCTTGCGAGTCCAAGGCCCACCGCGAAGCGATGTATTTAGGGCCTGAGTAACAACTTTTTGTTAAGACTAGCCATTATCAATTGACTTGTACGGTCCCTTTTTGAAGTTCCTTTTGAAAATCCGGAACGACAGTCTAAATAGCCAAAGCGCAAGCAGAACCATAAGTGGTCCGGTTACGACACCACCATATACAGCACCGGCTGAAAAACTCCCTTCAACCTCTACTTTATCAATTATCGCCATAACAGAAGTTAGTAGCCCTTTAACACCTACAAACAGAAAAAGTAACGCAAATGGCAATGCTAAGATGGCAAATATGTTTGCAACCAGTAGGTTGAATACATTGGCGACTTTAAACCAAAATTCAGTCATTTTCTCTCCATTAGTCTTAACGCTGAGCACAGCTGCATTTTTGGAAGCGCCGTTGTGTGGTACACACCACACAAAAAGGCGATGGAAAAAATGTCAGCTGGTGCGACTTGTTACATTTAGTTTCTGACTCGAACATGGCCGACAATTGGTCGAGATGGTCCGCATTGGTATAAATGAAACGACACATCCTTTTGAGCCATAAATGCAGCCAATATAGTGGAAGAAACTAACTCGTAGTTTTCTCCAGTTTGGCTTATTGATGCTTTATTAAGATCCAACATATATGCCGCGCCAGGATCTACCTTGCAGCCTAGAGTTGATCCTACAGTATAATCTACCTGGATATGCATTCCCCACGCTCTTGTTTCTATACCAACTATTTTCCCATACGGTGTAGTTTCTAAAGCAGCTAAACACGCTGATGATAGAAAGCAACCAAACAATACAATCAGATATTTCCTCAATTTTTAGACCTCTCGATAATAGAATGTAACGCCGCTATTACCGGCGAATTGTAGTTGATTGGATTTTTATGCTACTCAGCATAAAAACCAAGCGACGGAAATGGAGTCCGGTAGATAGCTTTGTTACATGCCGATTATATAATCGCCCGCTTTTACCTTTATTTCCATACCATCAGATTTTGCATCTTCCCATTTTTCACGATCTGAATACCCCCATTCACACATTAACCGATAATCATAATCATCAGGGGTATCTTCGATACGTACCAACTTGGGTTTCGCATTTCTTATTTCTGAACCAGCCAAAAACTTTAACCTTGAGATTGAAAGTTCTATTTCACTTATTAGACCATGAGCCTCTACATCTCTTGGATCTTCAGTAACCTTTTTCTCAAGTTCCTTTTTCCAATGGTTCAGCTTGTCTATGACATTAACGGTATTGTCATAGCTATCCCTCGCCTCTAAATATTCTTTGCTACTTACGTTTTCCATGATTCACCGTTTAGGCATGTAACGTTTGTAGCAGTTGCGCGGGCTTTTTCGCGTCGACTGCCTGCATTTGTTAATTTCAGAGGCTGATCGCATAGTTTGCCTCTGTTATTTTTAGCTCAATGTCTGCGATTTCTGCGGCTTCAGCGTTTGTATATCTACAGCTAATGCTAATTGAAGCTGTTCCACCTGGCTCGATTGCTGAATAGTAATTCTCGCTACAAGAATTAACGAGGATGTCATTTACCAGTATAAAAGCTTGAACATGTATATTTTCATATACTTGATCTGAGAGATTTTGGATAGAAGTCTTCACTATGAGACTTGAAGCAAAACCAGATGATGTAGTTACCGGCCCCAATATAATGTCCGTGGGATCAATTCTCTTTCCTAAGAAAACTGTCTGCTGATCAGCCGGAGAAATTGCGCCAGTATCCATACGGAATGCTAATGCAGCCACAATAAACGCAGTTACAGAGATAACGACTAAAAAGCCGATTCCATATGCTATTCCTGTTGCTACGTTTTTTAAGAATCCTTTCATTTCCATACCCTAGAAATTAACAGTTTATTCGTACGCTACTGCGTATTTTTAATGCGCACATATGTAATTGCCTGAAACAATCCTATGTCGCCTCTAAGTCAAGCATATTGAGAGCTTCCGCATTGGATGTCAATTTGACCATCCTTATTTTTGTGCTCCAGCACAAGTATTTTAAATAACCAAGCACTTCAAACACCCGATTTTCCTAGTGTCGACCCTCATCGCAGATATTCGTTTTCTGGACCTTCCTCTGAGTTTTTAAGCATCAGCTCATATATCTGCCAATTCCCCGGATATGTAAGCGCAAGCATCACTATTTTGTGATCGGTTTCTCGGGTCTTTTCCAAATCCGACTCCATACTGCTTGGATATACATATTCGATGTACAATGAAATGTACATTTACGAGAAAATCAGGACCGATTGATATCCGTACCGCATTACCCGAAAAGCCCAAAGGCTTCTTAGATCAATTCAGAGTATTTATTCGTTCACGCGGTCTCGCCTACGCCACAGAAAAAACTTACCTGCTTTGGGCGAAACGCTTTGTCAGATTTAGCAAGTACCAATACCCAAAAACTTTAGGCTTCAGAATACCGACAATTTAAAAGGTGTATCAGCGAGTGGGTTGGGACGCCGTTGAATCCGTTTGCCACTGCGCCATTTCTTCTTCTATAAAATAATGCACGAGATCGCGATACATTTTTTCTATCACATCAGGGCTCAATCCCTCAGAGGCTGCCCAGTGTCGTCGCTGTTCCAACATCGCTCGTTGGCGTTCCGGTGCTCGCACAGAAGACTCGTTTTTCTTATAGGATGAAGCCGCTTTCACGTACTGAAATCGCTTGCCCAGAATCGCAATGATTTCGCGGTCCATATCATCGATTTCCCGGCGAATGTCATCCATCCCCTTACACTTTTCCGGTTCAATCCTGTTCTCGTACTGCATGTATTCGTCTTCTCCTGCGAACTCAACGTTGTGAAAAGTAGGTGTGTTACTATCAAGTACGCAGTGTGGATATTTTCATGAACACCCAGGGCGCACCAAAAGACAACCAAAAACCAATTATGGCGTAGCGAATTAAATCGGCGATGTGAGAATTGAACGGCAGAAGCATTTTCAAACCGATTTTTAACAACAGAAGAACTGCCAACCCAAAGATAAATTTAACCGCCTTTTGCCACCAACGTCCGCCTGGCTGGTAGTTGAGAACTTTCAGATCTAACTGCATACCGGCCAGAAACCCTAACGCGGCACCAAAAACAGTCACCAAATCCTTATTGTCCGGGTAGGCAAAATAGGCCAAAAAGAACGGCAATAGTAACAGCCACAATAACCCGCGATGCGTACGCTCGGCATAGGCCATAAACCAATTGACAAACAGTACCCAGAGCAAACCAATACCGATGCCCGCCAGTACATCCATTGGCCAATGTACGCCTAAATACAAACGAGACAGTGCGACCAGCACGATCATGGCCGCACACATCAAGCTAAACCAACGCGTTTTCACCTGAATGGCGATGGCTGTCCAAAACGAAGCGGCACCCTGGGTGTGCCCACTGGGGAAGGAGTGGCCTGTCGCTGTGTGGGTGCGCAGAGAGTCGATACCCTCCATACCAATGGGCCGTTCTAGCGCAATGACACTTTTTAGCGTCGGGTTCAGTACCATACTGGATAAAAAGGCAAAGCCGATTTGATGCGCCATACGCTTGTTCTGACACCAAAGCAGCCAGGCGGCAATCGCTATATAAAAGGTCTCCTCAGCAGTAAAAGAGATGAACTGAAAAAAACCATCCAACACTGGATGTCGAAATTGCTGCAACCATTGCAACACGTTTAATTGCCAATCCATGAGATTCCCTGTTTTCGTCGAATGCACCAATATCGCAATTCCACCTGAAAATTTCCAGCCAAGAAATGAACCCTAACGCGTGTTGGCATTAATCCAGATCAAATAAGCGAATAACACCGTGACCTGTGCACTTTCCAATATGACCCGGATTCTTTATCATCCCGGCCACACTTTCTCGGCACATCCGTGCCCTTCTCAAGGAATTATGATGAAGAGAACCCTACTGAAAACCACCGCACTCGCCGCATGCCTGACTGTGGTGACAGCCCCCAGCTACGCCTTTGACCTGTTCGGATGGTTCAAAAAAGACAACAGTATTGACGCCATGATCGAGCACGTTCCCGCGGATACGGCTTTTTTCTTTGGCGGCATCAGCGATCCTGAATATCTGGAAAGTGCAGATCAGATGATTCAATCGATTGACTACAGCGAGATGAGCAAAGGACTCACGGAGCTGTTTGAAGTACTACCGGAATCCAAAGGGTTGGATATTCTGTCGTGGATGCTTGATGACTATTACGCCACCCTGCCTGAAGGCACAGAAAAACTGTATGCGCACTATGGGTTGGATACCAAAGGCGCCAGTGTCTTTTATATGGACGGCCTGTATCCGGTTATGCGAGTTGCCGTTAAAGACGAGGAAGCGTTTCTAAACGTGCTGAAAACCGGTGCAAAGACAGTAGACCTGGCATTGGGCACGGCAACCATCGACGGCAACAGCCTAACCACGATTGAGCTGGTCAACGAAGACAATGCCTCCATTCATCTCGGCATTCTGGTTAAGGATAAGGTATTAACCCTCTCTGCCCTGTCAAACAAAGACAGTGACGCAGCAAAAGCGCAACGCTTCGCACTGGCGAAGCCAGCCACGGCAATGAACCCAGACCTTTGGGACGAAGACGGTGATACTTATGAATTTAATGAGTACTTCCGCGGCTATGTCAGCTTGCTGAATATCGCCAAATCACTGCTGAATGAAGATTCTCAAGCGATTCAACAGATTCTGGCCTTTGCCGGAGACGACGCACCCGATTTCTCGGCACTGCAGGGGCAATGCAAAAACGACGTTCTGAACATGGTTGCCGGTACGCCACGATTCGTGATTGGCCTGAATGACTATCAACTCGATGGCTCTACCATGACCAGCGAACTCAGCTACGCGCTGGAAGTTAAAAATGAATCGGTATTGGGCGAGCTGCAAAAACTGCGTGGATTCAATCCCGGTTACATCACGAACAACGATGCATTAGCGTTCGGCATCAGCCTCGGCATTTCAGCCGATGCGCTATCTCCGGTATTAACCAGTTTATGGACGCAATTCACTCAAGCTGAATTTAGCTGCGAGCAGTTGCAGAAAATGCAAGCGCAAGCCAGTAGCTTTAACCCAGCGATGATCGCCATGTTTACCGGCATGGCGCAGGGACTATCGGGCATCAGTGCAGGTGTGTTCGACGTTATGCTGGATGAATCTCTGCCTGCGGGTGGTCGTTTTGACATGATCGCATCCGTCACCGCCGAAAAGCCTGAGGTTCTGGCTGCGTTAATCAGTAACTACCTGCCCATGTTGCAGGGTACTCAGATTCCGACAGATGGGACGCCGGTTAACCTGGCTGACAACGGCCTGCCGATGGACATCTTCCTGGCTATCAAAGGCAAACACCTGGTGGCTTACAGCGGCGAACAGGGTACGAAGGTCGCCAATGCTATGGCGAACGAACCCAACACCGCAAACGGCACAGCAGCGCTGGCATTGGATTACCAGAAAACCGCCGACGTTCTGCTGACAGCCATTGGCCCTTGGTCTGCTTATTCTCAAGATGAAAGTTGCACTGAGTTTTACAGCGCCGCACTGATGCTTAAGAGCTTCCCGGCACGTCTCACAGGGCGCGACGATATTACGGCCAATGGTTTCGAAGCCAATTGGACAATGTCGATGAGTGACATTCAAAGCATCATGAACCGTTACGGCAACAGCATCAGCGGTGAATACGCGCTTGAATATCTGGATTACGACTGCAGCTGGGTTGCCATCGGCACCGAAACATTGAATGACGACGGCACCGGAATGTACTCAGAGCAAGATGAAAGCGGCAGCTGTAATGTCTACGAGAGCCGTTACCAGTGGAACAACGCGATGGGAATCATGGTTCAAAGAGAATCGGTTAACCAATACCGCGACAGTTGTGACGAAGAATGGTACGAAGATGAACCCTATGACTTTACCTGTCAGGTTCTGGCCAACGACGACACCGGTTTCTATTGTTTAGAAAGTGGAGAAGACGAGCCAACTCTGCACCGCTATACACGCCAATAGATAACACTTTTTAAAAATCCCCGCTAATGCGGGGATTTTTTTGTCATCATTTCGACCATCTAATTTTAGTTAGCCCGCCCAAAAATTTCATCGATGAGTGCAATCATAAGTTTCGGATCAGATGATTCCCGCTCCAGTGCATTCATGAATTAATCTCAGAAGTAAACATACAAATTCACGAACTACGAAACAGCAACGGTTAAAACCGTTTGTTACGATTCAAATGGGCTTTTTCTGTGTGACCAATCTCTCATCCTTTGTGACGCTCTCTGTACGACTACCGTTTCGCTCCTTAGCATGGCCGGTGCTAAAAAAAAACAACTCAATGGACAATCGGGAAGGTCGAGTCCCGTAAAAGGAATTATTTCTATGCTGAAAAAAAACACGCTCAATAAAATCAAACAGCAAAGCATCGTTACGCTTGCCTGTCTCTGGCTTACGGCCTGTCAGGTGGAAACACTCAACGAGCCTGATGCAACGCCCGTTTCCGATCAAAGCCTAGCAAAAGCATCGCTGACTGAGGTTGGCGCAACGTCAATGTGTAATGCGGTACCGATAAGCGGAGGACTGTACACCCTGGTCAATCGACAATCCGGACTGGCCTTGGATGTTTACCGCAAAGAGACAGAAGCCGGCACGGCGATCATTCAATGGCGACCAACAGGCGCGGCGAATCAAACATTCAAAGTCACCCGGGTTGATGGCAATTACTGGAACATTGAAGCCACTCACAGCGGTATGTCACTGGACGTATTGGGTTTTGCGGATTACGACAACGCCGCTATCGTGCAATGGCCTTATCTGAGCGGACCAAATCAACAGTGGCATTTAGTCAAATCCAGCTCTGGTGGGTTCAGCGTACGTGCCAGACATTCTGGCAAAGCGCTCACGGCATCTTCGGATCAGATTGGCGCGGCCGTTGTTCAAAAGCAGGAACAGGGAGAAGGTTTACAGCGCTGGTATTTCAATCCGACCAATGGCTTCTGCCAAGATGCCGTTGGTTTTGCCAATGAACCGGGCTCTGACGGCCTGCAAAGCACAACGGGCGGTGCTGCCGGATCGATGATCGTCGCTGAAACCTGTGATCAACTGAAGAACGCCTTAACCAATGACAGCGCACTGACCGTTTTCATTCCGGATACCACATTGGACTGCCGAACTCAGCCTCGGAAGATCCAAGCCTGTGAGATTTCTTGTCCCTCCTATCGAGAACCTGAAAAAACGTTCTATCGGGTGCCGGTTGGTAACCAGACCTGTACAGAGCTTGGCAGCAATACCAACGCAACGGTGACGCAACCCCGATACGATATACGCATTAACGTGAAGTCCAACAAAACGCTGGTAGGGCTCGGTGCCAACAGTCGATTACTGGGCGTTAGCCTGAACCTGTCTGGCCAGAAAAACATTATTGTCAGTAATCTCAGTATTGAAGAAATCAACCCTCATTTGGTGGAAGCCGGTGACGCAATCAGCGCCGACAACGCCAGTCACATTTGGATAGACCATGTAAAAACCAAGCGCATCAGCGATGGACACCTGGATGCTCGTAGCAGCCAGAACATGACGTTAAGCTGGAACCATTTCGACGGATTTAACGGTTATGTTTGCGGCAGACAACATCACTACACCCTGTTACTTCAAGATTCTCAGGCGACACTGCATCATAATTATTTTGATCACGTCTCCGGTCGTAACCCTAAACTGGTTGGAGACAAAACCCGGGTACATCTGTTTAACAACTATTGGAAGAACGTGACTTATTTCGCGATCAGCACCGCGAACAGAGCCGAGGCCTTGATCGAAAACAATGTGTTCGAAAACAGCCGTCGTCCTCACTGGAACGAATCAGGCTATATGAACGCGCTAGGGAACATCTATACCGGCATCTCTGCCACGGACCCAGAACGGGACAGCGGCAACGCGGTGTTCGGCGACGTGAATCTCTACTCTTATCGGTTAGATGACCCGGCAACGTTACCTGACTCCGTTGCCACTCAGGCGGGTCCTCGTTAACAGCCCCTGCAGAAGAGCATGGCCGCACCGGCTATGCTTTTCTGTCTTTTCAATCCGATATTTCTCAAGCCCGAATTTATAATACCTGCATTCGTGTCGGCGGCCTTTGCCGCGCAATATTATTTGTTAATTAACGACAGTTTAGCCTTTATACTGGCGCTGAATTCCAATTGACAACCTTAAGTTATGTACCAACTGAAAATCGAAATTCCCCCGGTAGAGGACTACATTGCGATTCGGCTCGCCGCTGGCTTGTCACGTAAATCGGAACAAGCCGCAGAACGCGGACTACCCAACTCCTTGCATGCCGTGACGGTGTATTACAAATCGCAACGTGTCGGCATTGGACGGATCATCGGCGACGGTGGTTGTTTTTTTGAAATAACGGACATGGCGGTTTTGCCGGAACATCAGGGCAAGGGCGTGGGTCGGATAATCATGAACGCGCTGGTTGCCTGGCTTCAGGAAAACGCACCAAAAACAGCGTATGTCAGTTTAATGGCCGACCACGGCACGCCAGATTTCTACCAGCAATTTGGTTTTACTAAAGCAGAGTTGCCCAAATCCGCTGGCATGTACCTGCGAATACTTTGAGGAAATTTAATGATGGCAGTTACCATGATGACCATAGCTGGCGCATGTAGCCTGTTAGCCGCTCTTCTCCATGTTGGCGTGATGATCAAAGGGCCTCGCTGGTATCGACTGTTCGGTGCAGGTGAACGTATGGCAACGCTTGCGGAACAAGGCTCACCAAGACCCACCCTGATCACCAGTGGTATTGCGCTGGTCCTGACTATCTGGGCCTTTTATGCCTGGTCCGCCGCACAATGGTTGCCCCCCTTACCCTTTACCATACCGGTGCTCTGGCTGATCACCATTATTTACCTCATCAGAGGGACTTTAGGCTTTGTCGCCATGTTGTTTAACCAACACCCGACGATCGCACAGAACAGCCCGGCATTCTGGTTTTGGAGTTCCATTGTGTGCCTGTTAATTGGCTTGGTTCACCTCGTTGGATTGCTATGAACGAATCAGCAAGCGCTCGTTCAACCCAGCAATGAGCCGTGTAAGACGCCACAATCCATAATAGTGTCCTGAGTCTGAAGTTCGTATCGTTTCAGAGCTCATGGGAAGCGCCAGTACAAGGCGCTCTTTGTAGAGAATATCGAGATCTTTTCAAGAAGAGCAACGCCGTTTGTTTGATCTGAGTAGGTCTTCGCTTATTCGCTCTTCCGTTACTATTCTGCGCCAAAACATGAACGAAAAACCTCAACCAGCCTTTGATTTACCGAAACTGAGGTGAATTGAGCGAAGCAGAATTAAAGGAATAGAAGGCATGGAAAAACGACGAGTATTGATTGTTGGTGGCTATGGCACGGTTGGGCGATTGGTTGTTGAACAACTCTGTGGCGACCAAGATTTACAACTGATTATTGCAGGCCGTAATCGCATCAAGGCCGAGGAAACCGCGCAAGAATTCAACGCATCCTCGTGCACATTGGATGCTAACGAGCTACCTTCGGTTCAAGAAGCGCTCATCAATATCGATCTGGTCATCAATTGTTTTGGTGGTCCTTTTACCAATGCCCCACTGGCTTTAGCGGCTACTGCTGCGGAACGAGGGATAGACTATATCGATGTCTCAGGAAGCATGGAGTACAGCAAACGCTTTCTCTCACTGGCGTCGACAGCTGAGGAAAATCACGCCACGTTGATCACCGGAATGGGCGCAAACCCAGGCATACCGTCGCTTGCTGTTTGCTGGTTGGCGTCACAGTTGGAGCCCCCCGTTGAAGCAGAGATCAACTTTATTTTTGGATCCAATATTGAAACACTGTCCCCAGCATCACTGCAGGAAATGCACTATCTGTTTAAGAATCCACCTCTGCTCTGGCAACATCAAACATGGCAACTCAACAAGGTGTCGGGTAAACAGCAAACATTCAACCCACCATTTCACAAATCCGTTTATCTGGGCCCTTCCTTTTCTTATGACATGATGAGCGCGACCGAAATACACGACTTAAACCGGCTCTCTGCTTGGTCCGGTTGCCAGTCAACATTTCAGGGCACATTAATGTACCTTGGCATGAAACTGGGTCTGGCAAAACACCAACGAACCAGGCACCTGTTTCTGAAACTGCTGAAATCTGCGGGGCAGTCTGCAACGGCCGTGGCCGAATCAATGATATTCGTGACGGCTTCGGGCAAATACCAAGGTCTTCAAGCAGTCAAATCCGTTCAGTGTGTCGGCGATGAAGTTTTCATGACAGCGGCAGCGGTCAGTACGACCGCGCGATTGCTGTTAGACGATACAGTGTCACGCACAGGCGCCTTTTTGCCACCATCGGTGATTCCTGTGGATTTGTTTTTCGACAGGCTGCAAGCCGTGGACTGTATCAAAGTGAGTGTCGACTGAGTCAAGCGCCATGAGGTTTAATCTTGCCGACGCACATTGCCTGGCCCCACCTGTTTGATGATTTTATCTTTCAAGACAGTTGCGGCTTCTTTCCCTTCGACCCGTTCAATCAACTTCATGGTTTGCTTCCCGCGCCCTTTTGCCAGCAGTGTGAAAAAATGACGCTTGGCCGTTTGCGAGCTTTCCCAACCCGTCGCTTTATTAATGTCCAACGCAGATAGCTCATCCGCAGCGATGGTCTGCTGTTTTCGAATCAATCCGATGAATGAACGTTGCTGATGCAGTCCATCCACCGTTGCGGTGGTGACCACTTTGGTCAACAGATTCCGCAGTGAAATCCAGAAAAACAAAAATCCGATCGGGCAAAAAACCAATGGAAAAATAAACGGTGCACCCGCCATCGACACGCCAATACCAGAACCCATAAATACAGCGCCAAATAAAATACCGCCCATTCGTTCATAGATATAAGAAAAGCGTGGCTCGGTAATGACCAGCTGATTTACCTGTTCTTCGATATGCAGCAACGCCAGCCGACTTTCAGTTAACTCGTTCAGTTGCGGGTGCTGGTCTGCCAGAAACTGTTGAGTTGGTTGTGCGCCACGGACTCGCATGACCGGCACTGTAAATGCGCGTTTAAATGCCGTCCCCCCGACGGTGGTGTCAATATCCACGCGCCAGAAATGATAGTTTTTAGACGAAGGCGTTGTGGTTGGCACATGGTCCGGCAGATTGAACGCAAAACGCAAACGGGTTTTTCCCTGCGAACTGCGCTCGATATAAGCCAATCCCTCGCTGTGCCATATCGTCGTCTCACGCGTTCGGCTTTTACCACCGGATCGGGATGTGTAGCGATTAATGCAGGACACAATAACCCGGACCTGTTGGCCGCGTTGATAGGCAATATTTGTGTTCACGGTAGCGGCCAAATGACCGCCAACAGAGGCGGGGTAAGGTGATAACAGCAATGGACTTCGACCAAACTTTAACAGTTTCAGCCATTCTTTAAAGAACGCGACAAAGAAGCCAACGGCAATAACCGGAAACACCATTGCGATCAGAATGGCCTTGTTGCCGCTGGACCACTCATCCCAGAAATCGAACAAAATTGGACTGCTCACCGCCGCGATAAACACCGCGATTCCTAAATAACTCCAAACAATCACACGGGCCGATGAATAAATAGGCGACGAGGACGCCGTTGCCGTTGTTTCTGCGTCAAGCACACCGTCATTCAGCGGCGATTGCTTCCGGGACGATACCAAAAAGGAACTAAAAAACAGGCCGCCACCAACTCCACCAAACACAACGACGAAAATCAGTTTGAATCCGAGCAACCCCCAGCGGATATCCGCAAACAAATAGACCCGTTCGGGTTCGTCAGGATGAACGTAGGCAAACATGGGTTCGTTGCTGTCGTATGCCTGTTTCAACACTCGGTAGGCGTTCTGCTGCCAGCGGCCAACATTATCGCTCCCCTTACTGAAACCAACCTGATTTCCCTGGTAACGCTGGCCGTCAACATCATAGTAGTAACTGGCTTGTGCCTGATAACTGGTGCTGTCGCCATGTGAGACGCTCAGGTTAACAGACGAGAGCGTCGCTGGAATGCGATCCCAACCCGGTACTGTCGCACCAAGGTATAAGGTTGGAATAACGCTGATGAAAAGAAAGCCGAGGCCAACACCAAAGAACGGCAACGAAAAGAGCAACGCAGGCCAACTTGGTTTACGGAATGTGACAGCCAAAAAATAATCTCCTGTACTGGCGTTGGTAAATGCTAACAAACAACCATGCAACTTGTCGCCGGTTGTCATGGCACGTTAATGGCCGTAATCTCACCCATTTTCTGGCAAAGAAAGGCATCGTTCGTGTTTATCATTGATATCGAGTACACCGTAAGCTTAGATAAAATTGACCCACTGATCCCAGAGCACGTCATATTTTTAAATAAATACTACGACGCAGGCGTATTTGTAATGTCTGGTCGTAAAGAACCCCGAAGCGGGGGCATCATTATTGCCAAAGCGAATTCACGTCAGGCGATCGAAGCGTTAATTGAAGAAGATTCGTTTTATCAAGCGAATGTTGCGAACTACCGCATTACCGAATTCCTGCCCGGAAAGGCGGCAGCAGGCTTAGAGGACCTTTGCGAACCAGTTCAACGGTGAATTCCTTGGTGTGAAGAACCAATCCAGTCCGGCGACTGTGATTCGGTTCTTGATACTAGAGCCGCTCGGAGGAGGATTTTTCTTTTCAAGGCGACAGCCCGGGATGATGTTTACTTGAACTTTGTTAGTTTTTAACGCATGAATCTCTCGGAGGATTTTTCTTTCCAAGGGGCGATCCCCTTGATCCGGCCTTCACCAGAGGTGAAGTCGTTAAAATCGAATCGAAGCCCATTGGGGCTTCGCTTTTAATCGATTTTAACCCCCCCTTTTGTCGCCCGCTTTGGTTTTCTGCCATACCGGACACGTGCTTCGAACGGTCGCTTGAGCGTGCATCCCTGCACGCGCGGCGCTTACAAGGGCATCCATGCTCTTTAATCCGTTGCGATGTGTCCGTCATGTCAGCCAAAGCAGATGCGACGAAACAGTTATTTACGCCAGTCTTTGGTACATAGAATTTAGAGGTTGGTTTTATCTATCGAGAAAGTAACTCTTGCAGCGGATTTTGCCGCCTCTCAAATGACCTGTCTAAGACGAAATTGAGAAGTTTGATCAGTCGTTTGTGACCGCGACTGGGACTGGGACTGATAAGAGCCAAGCCTGAATCGTCAGACCGGTTTGATCCTTGACGGCGAAAATATCCCAGTGAAACCGTGTCATGCAAATGTCGTAGATAAAAACTATATAAACTGAAGTAAGTGCCATTCATCAATGAATTCAAGCCCGGAACCAAGCGAATTTACGCTTGGTTCCAATCCGCCAACTGAATACAGATACCGCGCATCAGGACTTCGCCGTTAAAGTCGTTGCCTTTTACGACAACCAATTCCAAGCTGTTTTTAACGGCCTGCCATTGGCTTCCATTCAAGTCGATGCGGGTTGCACCAGCCGCCAACGTGGTTAACTGCGTCACGTTGCCGGTGTCTCGTTCAATTGCCCACAGCGTGGCCTGATCAACGCTTTGTCGATCGGTGCGATCGTTCCATCGCAATTCCAGACGTGACGGTGTTTTTTCCGTTTTGCCATAAGCGCTAATCACAAGCGGCGCTTCTCCGCTCGCCAGGGCCGTTTGCATAACCGCCACATAGGAAAGTTTTGGAATCTCAGGAACACTCGTGCCGAACGGTTGTACCGCTAACAGAATAAACAATGCCATTGAGGCCATAGCAATACCTTGCCAGAACCAAAGCGATTGCCACCAGGACGCTATTGTTTTGGTACCCGGTGCGGATTTCCCCTGAATCTGAGCCATAACTTTTTCTTTAACATAGGCCGGGGCCGCTACCTCCTTAGGCAGCTCATTCAGCGGTGCCAGGCGTTCTTGCCAGGCGATCACCTCACGTTCGAAGGTTGGGTCTTGCTGCATCAGTTTTTCCACCCGTCGCTTGACCGCAGGCAACAATAAGCCCATGGCGTATTGACTCGCCAGATGATCACGAACCTTGGGGTTCTGGTATCTTACGCTTCTAAGCATTCGCGCAACTCCTGCAACCCACGTCGTATCCACGACTTCAACGTGCCTAATGGTGCGTCAAACTTCTCCATTAGTTCTGCGTGAGACCAGCCATACACGTAAGACGAGATAATGACGTTTTGCTGCTCTTTCTTAATCAACTGCAGGCACCGCCCCAAATCCACATGTTCTGGCCACAATGTTGAGGTATCCGCGCTGAAGTCTTCGACAACCGTACTGTCATCGGTTTCGTTTAAACGTTTGCGTTGCCGGATACGATCGATGGCCTGATTACGCGTTAACTGACACAACCATGACCAGGCCGAGCCTAAGTCGGCCCGGTACTGATCCGCATTGGTCCAGATTTTACTGTAGGCATCCTGCAATACATCGGCCGCGAGGCCTTCATCGGGAATAATTTTCAGAATCAGGCCATACAGTTTGGCGTTCGTTAAATCATAGAGCTCGGCAAACGCAGGCTGATGTCTCAGCTTCACCTGCGCGAGCCTCTGCTCTACTTCTCTCTTCCACGCGTCTTGGTTCAAAACGGAGTACTCTCGTTTTTATTTGGTTTGCGCAGCGTACCACACGTTTCCAATGCCGTGACCATTAATGTCACCTTCTTTTTGGTCTCCGACCCAGGTATAAAGAGGTTGATTTTTGTAGGCCCATTGATAAGACCCGTCGCCTCGTTCAATCACCGTAAAGTCGCCCCAGGTTTTGGCGTCCTTTTTGGCCATAAATGGTGGCCAATTTGCGGCACAGCCACCGTCGCAGTTCGATTTTCCAGCTTCATCCTTGGTGAAGATATACAACGTTAAGCCCTTGGATGTTGCAAATACCTCACCAAGCGACGTATTAACCTTGGTCACCACCGTGTCTGCCTGAGCCAGGGTAACGGCTTTATTGCCATAACTGTCATTGGTTGTGGTATTGCTACCATAACCGTTGCCAGCACAGGCAGTTAGAGCGGCAGAAGAAAGTAAAGTTGCGATGATCATTGATTGAAGTTTCATGGGTTTTCCTTTTGTGTGTTAGGTTCACCTTTAGAAACGACGGCCGATCCGGTTTTAGATGCAAAAAAATAAAAATTTTTTTTTCAACATACCTGAACCACGGGTGGTTATGGCCTGTTTTTAACGGGCCAACCATGAAAATAATTGAACTGACCTTCACGAAACCATTAAAGCCCGAGCAGATCGGGTATACGACGAACTCGCAGACCCGCCCAATTTGCTGGGCTTGCAGCTACTTTTGACGAAATTAAGGTTCAAGATGTTACGTCCACCGCAGAAGGCAGTGTCTTCTATTACCAAACCTCGGGATCGTTTCGTCTGTTTGGTCTGGCAATTTGGAGAAACCAGATTGATGTCATTACCCGAACTTCAACTAAAACGAGGCGAATTGAAAGGTTTGTCAGATCAGAGGCGTACTAACAAAAAGACCTCATCAGGAGAGGTCTTTTATAGGCAATATCAGCGTCATTGAGGTTCAGCTGTCGATACCATCATCGTCTTCGTCTTCATCCAGTTCGTGATCGCCATCTTCATCTTTACCGTATTCCGCAGAATCTTCGATGTTGTCTTCAATAACATTCATGACTTCACTGTTGGTATTGCCGCTTAACATGATTTCATCGCCGTTTCCGTTGTTAATAACAGCGTCTTCCAACGTCCAGTTGTCACTGTTGGTTTCTGTGTTATCAAAGCGGAACCATTCATTCAGGCGGAACGCGACGATTATGTCATTAATGCCCTGATCATCAACGACGAAGCCAGCGCTGAAATCGGTTCCGGAAAACTCAAATTCATCCGTCTGGTCATAAGACAGCGTGAACGGTATGGCGACATAAGTGGTGCCATCGGCGCTGGTGTAACTGCCTTCAATGTACAACGAATAAGTGAGCAGTTTATCCGCCACACCCTGTGGCAGATCCGGCATACCAACCAGGTCTTCGCTGGCTAATTTCTCAATGTCCAGTTCAATGTCTGCATACAGACCGGTGTCGATCGTCACCTCCGGTAAGGCTGGATAGGTCATGCCGGACAATAAATCCAAGGCGTACGGGCCAATGAATTCTAACTTGCTTTCATCTAGATCCGCGGTGTCATCATCGTCTTCGTGTTCCAGTTCAATTTCCTTAACGACCATCCACGCCTCGGTCATGTTTATGTTTCCGCTGACATTACCGGCAGTATCCGTCACGGGAATATCATTAATGGTGGTGCGCAACATGGTGCGCGCGGTCTGGGATGCCGAAAAAGACAATGTTACGGCGCCTTTGCCATCATCCTGAGTGGCCGATGGATTACAGGCAACAAGCGTCAGTGCAGAAAAAAGAGTAACTGGGAAAAGTGCTTTCATAGGATCTACCTCGTTGGTCAGTGACCTAACTCTAGCGCCGATCTTTCACCTACAATGTTAGAGAAGTGTTCGGGTTTTGTAGCGACACATAGCCAGTCACATGGCCAGGCGGTACAGTGTGCGAACTTTGAAAACATCTTTTAATGAAGCAACGAGCGAGATTCATGACGAATCTGTTTTCCCGACTTTACCTGACATTCACCGCCACGCTGGTCGCTCTGCTGACGATCATCGGCGCGGCGCTCTATGGCTATGGTCACTTAAAACTGCAACGCTATGCGACGGTAGGGGTTGATCCGGTAGTGGAACTGGCCAAGGCAGCCTGGCTGTCCCTGGATGTCGATGAACACAGCAACTGGCTGGCCTTGATGTCGACCCTTTCCGGCACTCAATGGCAATTACAGGACACCACGGACTCGCGCACCCTTTTGTCCGTCAATCCATTTAACAATACCGTCTCGGTACAGATACCGCTGGACTCAAACCGGGCCATCGCGATACCGGTGGAAAACTGGGACGATTGGCATAAAGCACACGGCTGGCTGATTTTGGGAGCGCTATCTAACGTGCCTGCCGACTTGCGTGAAGCAAAGTTCCAGGCATTAATCGCACAAACACCCTGGCCCTTAGACCGAGTCAACCGTGACAACGAGGCCCTCAACGCGCTATTTTTAAGACAGCTGAGCAATGGCCAGAGCATCCGTGTCACGGACGCGGAAGCCGGTACCGATACGTTTTACTTTCCCGCAGGTGCCCGACAACTCATCCGTTTGGGTCCCATCCCCACTTTTCAGCTTTTTACGCCAGAGCAATGGGTGTCGCTGTTTGTATTCAGCCTGATGCTGCTGAGTCTGGCTTTTTCACTTTGGGTACGTCCAATCCAGCGTCGTTTTACAGAACTTCTAAGCGCCGTAGACCATATTGATGAGCAATCTGACAGTGTCCGGTTACCCACGGATCACAACGACAATGTCGGTCAACTGGCAAAACATATTGAACGCATGGCGCACCGGCTGATTGAACAGGTTCGCCTTAATCGGCAGCTTAATCAGGCCGTATCACACGACTTAAAAACGCCGCTTGCGCGCATTCAGTTTGCCCTCGCCTTGCTGCCCGATGCCGATGAAAACCCCTATGTCGAACAGATCCGCACCGATGTGACCTTATTGAGCAACCTGACGCAAGAATTGCTGCTGTACCACCAGCTAAAACAATCGAGTCCCGATGAAGTGCAGTGCTGGGCGGTGGCAGAATTGACCCATAGCCTGGCCAATGTTCCAGAAGGGGCTCATTTGGATGTCGTGCACCCTCAACAGGATCGTCAGATTCCCATGTTAGCTACTCACTGGCGGCGGATTACCGATAACCTGATTAAAAATGCGGTTCAGTACGGGCACGGTAAGCTGAAGGTCAATCTGTCATGTCAGGGCAACGTCTTGGAATTCAGTGTGCACGACAACGGTAAAGGGTTATCGGATGAGCAATTTGAGGCGCTTAAGCAACCATTTCAACGCCAGCAAACACACCGCAACCTCAATGAAAACAATCATGGATTGGGGTTGGCCATTGTGGACGCCACCGTAAGCCACTACGGCGGCGATTTCAGTGTATGTACCAGTCCTTTGGGTGGCAGCTGTTTTTGTGTCCACCTACATTTTACGAACAATGTAGGACTCGAATAACGTGGCCCGGCGAGGTATTCTCAATCCTAATATGGCACTGGATGCGTTGACGTGAAATTTAGTTTGCTTGTGGTATCAGTTTTAGTCGCGGTGGCGAGCGCAGGTGCTGACGAATGGGGCTCCTGGGACGACCTGCCTGACAACCTGCTGACCACAGCGTCTGATCCGAACCAAGCCATTGATCGGCTCTATGACCAACTCCAATCCCGCTCTTCTGATGATCTCGCTGGCCGGGAAGAAGACCTTCAAAACTGGCTACTGACGTTGAATCTGGACTTTCAGGACAACAGCGAGTTATCAGCCTTGCTCGATCGCCTGCAAGGGGAATCCAATGAAGACATTGCCGATGAAATTGAAGATTGGTTGAAGGACCAATTGGATGACGCCAACGATGCCCTCGAGGACGATCTGAAAGAACTTAAAAAGCAGCAAGATGAGCTGGATGACGAACGCGAAGACGAACTGGATGATCTGGAAGACGAATTAGATGAGATTGACGAAATCGATGAACCGGACGAGCCTGAAGTGGAGGGGCCGTGACGGTGAAAAGGTTTTTGTCATTGCTTGGTCTTATCTGCCTGTCTGCACCGGCACTGGCCTGTAGCAGCGATGAACGGATTACCCTAAGTCAGTCCCTGGCAGAGCGTGGCAAAACATTTGCGGCCATTAATGAGCTGAAAGATGGACTGGGCAACTGCTATCACCCTCGCTTGAAACTTGAATTGGGGGCTTTGTACCTACAGTTGGGAGATCTGGAGTCAGCCTTGTCTTGGTGGCAGTCCGCACTAACCGAAGACGAATTACCTGCTAAAGTCGCCGCCGCCGTCAAACTGCGCATCATTCAGGCAAAGCTATCACCACCGTCGTCTGACCGCGCACATATGCTGCTGGGCGCTGGCGTCCGGTACCAAAGCGATTCAGGTGTCAGCCATGATTTCTCCATTGTCACCGCAGGTCAACACAGGGGTCGCTCCACAGATGCCTGGGGATACCCTTTGACACCCGGCCTATATGGCAAATTTTCGGGAACCAACCGCTACTACTGGCAAAACGACACCTCACTCAGCAGCCTGTTAGTAACCGCAGGCGTGATGGCCGAGGCCGCGCCGGCATCACTCAGTATGGGCGCCACGCTGCAGAATCAGAGTGACTCACTCAGTGTTGGAGCCGTATCTGAATTGTCTGTTCGGTTTGCGATATTGACTTTGACGACCGCCCTGCAAGGGTCCACGCAACGTCCACAATTTAAAATCACCGAATCGGCCAGGGTGAATTCTGGAGACTGGACGGCGAGCCTGAGTCTTGAAGCTCAGTACGATAGCCAACAATGGCAATTCGACCAGTTGACCACAAAATTCAGATTGAACAACCGATGGAAACCCACTCTGCAGGCAGAGTATGACGCGCCAACCGCAGAACTGAGCGGTTATGCTCAGGTCACCTGGCCAATAACGCCGCAAATCGGGCTGCAATCGCAAACCGGTGCTACGCTGTCTACAAGCACGCTTTGGTACACTAAACTGACGTTGAACTGGCAGCCGTTTTAAACCATGACCAACACTTTTGACTACGCCCACATCGCCCTGGTTGAAGATGATCAGGCGTTGGCACAGCTAACAAAAACCTACATAGAAAAACAGGGCTATCGGGTTACCCACTTCAGCGATGGCCACTCAGCCGTTGCACAAATCCCTGAACAACAACCCGATTGTGTGTTACTCGATATTATGCTGCCCGGTATCGATGGCGTGGAAGTTTGCCGTCAGCTGCGGTCCGACTATCAGGGACCCATCATTTTCCTAACGGCCAAAGGCGACGCGCTGGATGAAATTTTGGGTCTGGAAGTCGGTGGTGATGACTATCTGACCAAGCCCGTCGAACCGCGCTTACTGTTGGCTCACATACGCGCGCATTTACGCCGCAGTCAGCGCGAGCCAACAGCTGAACCGGCTTCACAAAAACCCGCTTTCCGTGTATTTGCAGAAGCCGAAATCATAGAGTACCAGGGGCAAAAGCTGCCGCTGTCGCAACCTGAATTTCGGTTGTTGCAATTATTGCTGAACAGCCAAGGGCAAAGCGTTAGCCGGGATCAGGTCATGCTGGCGGTGCGTGGTATTGAACACGACGGTTATTCCAGAACCGTCGACATCTTGGTGTCCGATCTGCGCAAAAAACTGCCCAACCCGGAATGGATTAAAACCATTCGCGGTAAGGGCTATGTCTGGCAACCTAATTAATGGGTCAACTACACATTACGCCGATATTCCCCGCCAACCTGATACAGGCTGTGACTGATCTGTCCGAGGCTGGCCACCTTAACCGCGTCCATTAACACAGCAAACACATTGTCATTGTGGACTGCGGCGCTTCGCAGTGCCTGTAACGCAGCGTCCGTTTTCGCCTGGTGGCGTTGCTGAAACGCTTTGACGGCAGATATTTGCTGGGCTTTTTCGTCGTCGGTTGAGCGGGCCAGCTCAAGGTCGCTGTTCTGCGCCTGACTGTCCTTCCCGAGAAACGTATTAACGCCGATTAACGGCAATTCACCGGAATGCTTTTTGTGTTCATAAAGCATGGACTCATCCTGAATTTTAGACCGCTGATACATCGTATCCATGGCACCCAACACACCGCCGCGCTCACTGAGTCGCTCAAATTCCTGATACACCGCTTCTTCCACCAGGTCGGTGAGGTAATCAATTGCGTACGAGCCTTGTAATGGGTTTTCGATCTGATTCAAGCCGAGCTCTTTATTGATGATCAACTGAATCGCCACCGCACGGCGCACGCTGTCTTCGGTCGGCGTTGTGATTGCTTCATCGAAGGCGTTGGTGTGCAGGCTGTTGCAACTGTCGAACAGCGCGTACAGCGCCTGCAACGTGGTGCGAATGTCATTGAACTGAATTTCCTGCGCGTGCAACGATCGACCCGACGTTTGAATATGGTATTTCAACATTTGCGAACGTGCGTTGGCACCGTAACGGTACTTCATCGCTCTGGCCCAAATGCGACGCGCCACGCGACCAATGACCGCGTACTCGGCATCCATCCCGTTACTGAAAAAGAAGCTCAGGTTCGGCGCAAAATCGTTCAGCGCCATACCTCGGGCCCGGTAATATTCCACCAGCGTAAAACCATTGGCGAGGGTAAAGGCCAACTGGGTAATCGGGTTCGCTCCGGCTTCAGCAATGTGATAACCGCTGACACTGACAGAATAAAAATTCCGTACGCCCTGTTCAATAAACCATTGCTGCACATCGCCCATCAGATGCAAGGCAAACTCGGTTGAGAAGATGCAGGTGTTTTGTGCCTGGTCTTCTTTCAAAATGTCAGCTTGAACGGTACCGCGCACCTGTTGCAGAGTTTTCTGCTTGATTTGCGCATAGATTTGTTCATCGACCAACTGATCGCCGGTGACACCCAACAGCCCCAAACCCAAACCATTGTGCCCCTCGGGCAACTCGCCTTGATACGCCACCTGATGTGTACCACGCAATGCGCTGATTTTTTTCTGAGCATCATTCCACAGGCCATTTTCTTTCAAATACACTTCAACCTGCTGGTCAATGGCTGCGTTCATGAACATGGCCAGGATCATTGGCGCGGGACCGTTAATGGTCATTGAGACTGACGTCGTCGGCGCACATAAATCGAACCCGGAATAGAGCTTTTTCATGTCATCGAGACTGGCGATCGACACGCCGGAGTTACCCACCTTGCCATACACATCTGGCCGTTCGGCCGGGTCTTCACCATAGAGCGTCACTGAGTCAAAAGCGGTGGATAAGCGAGCCGCACTTTGCCCACGTGACAGGTAATGAAAGCGACGATTGGTGCGTTCCGGTGTGCCTTCACCGGCGAACATCCGCGTTGGGTCTTCACCGGCGCGTCGATACGGGTAAACACCGGCGGTATAAGGAAAATGTCCAGGTAAGTTTTCTCGACCGCTGAACAGCACCTGCTCACCCCAGTCTTTGCTTCGGTTGGCAGCGACCTTTGGAATCTTCTGACCACTGAGTGTGGTGCGGTAGTTTTCGCCGGTGATGCTTTTACCACGCACGTCATAAGAGAAGGTTTCTGTTTGTACGCCAGCCATGCGCGGCGACCAGCTTTGTATGGCCTCGACTGTCTCCGGTGTGAGCGCGGCCAGTGAGTCGTGATAATGGTCGATGAGCTTAGCCAATCCGGTATCGTCGGCGGTGACATGAATTTTTTCCAGCGGCTCACCCACCTCGACACCCAACACCTGCAGACTTTCAAACAGGTGTTGCGCACGGCGCGCGAGCTCCGCCTGTTGCGCCAATTGCTTATGTACGTCGCGGCCCTGTTCAGCAATTTCGGCCAGATAGCGCTGGTGTTTGCCTGGTATCAAAATGTGAGTTTTGGGTTCTCCGGCAGGCAGTTCTGCCTGCCATTGACGGGAATCTTTTGCCGTCAGGGTTTGGCACAACGCATTAAAAAAACCGTTCACACCGGTGTCGTTAAAGTGACTGGCGATACTCGGAAATACCGGCACCTGCTCGTCCGGCGTGGCAAAGTCGTTGTGATTTCGGCGCCATTGTTTGCGTACATCGCGCAGCGCATCGTGCGCGCCTTTGCGATCAAACTTATTGATGACAATCCAGTCCGCCAAGTCGATCATATCTATCTTTTCCAGCTGACTGGCGGCACCAAATTCCGGTGTCATAACGTAACCAGGGATATCCACAAGGTCGACGATAGCGGAGTCGCTCTGGCCGGTACCGGCGGTTTCCACAAAGACTAGATCAAACCCCATATGCGTTAAGGCTGCAATCGCCTCTTGTAGCATGGCATTGGTCGACAAATGCTGACGTCGCGTCGCCATGGAACGAAAAAACACATTACCCTGGCGCAAGCTGTTCATTCGAATCCGGTCCCCCAACAGGGCACCGCCGGTACGCCGACGAGTCGGGTCGATCGCCAGCACCGCAAATGTACGGTCCGGAAACTCGGTCGCGAAACGCAACACCAGTTCATCGGTCAGACTGGATTTACCGGCGCCACCGGTACCGGTTAAACCAACCGTCAGGCAGGCGGTTTTCGTTGCTGGAGCGCGTGTTTGTCCCTGTTCAATCAGACTCAGTTGGCGAGCCTGTTTCAGAAATGGATGTGCGGTTTCACAAAGCTGCGCACGGTGCTTAGCTTTGTGTTTTTCGATCTTAGCGACGGCATCATCGATCATGCCGGTCAACCCCAAAGTCATACCGTCATTCGGATGATAAATGCGGGTGACGCCATAGGCTTCCAACTCGCCGATTTCTTCCGGGGTAATCGTGCCACCACCGCCACCGATAATGGCGATGTGTGGTGCACCAGCGGCCTGTAACTGGTCGACGAGATAGCGAAAAAATTCATTATGCCCACCCTGATAAGAACTCAGGGCAATTGCGTCGGCGTCTTCCTGTAACGCTGCCTGAACGATGTCATCGACCGAACGGTTGTGACCCAGATGAATGACTTCGCACCCTCGATCCTGAATAAGCCGTCGCATCACGTTAATGGCGGCGTCATGACCATCAAACAGGCTCGCAGCTGTCACCACGCGCAGCGGAATTTCTGTACTCATTGTTCTCTCCGGTCTGTCGACATAAACCTTGTGGGTTTGCCGATCATTTATTGTTGTTGGCTGACCTGTGTTTAGCCCATGCGGCAAACACTGAAAAATGCGGGGCTTATGGCCCCCGGGTGCCCGCTCACCTCAACTTGGTGGACTGTCAACGGGCTGGCCGCACACGATTGCGCGACCACTGCTATGTTCTACGGTTGGTTCGTTCAAGATATTAATAGTCGTAAAAACCCTTACCGGATTTCTTGCCGAGATAGCCAGCGTCCACCATTTGTTGCAGCAACGGACAAGGTCGGTATTTGCTGTCTTTAAAGCCGTCATGCAGGACGTTCATGATAAACAGACACGTATCCAGTCCAATCATATCCGCCAGACGTAAGGGCCCCATCGGGTGATTCATGCCCAGCGTCATCACCGCATCGATGTCTTCTGTCGTCGCCACCCCTTCGTACAGGGTATAGATGGCTTCATTGATCATCGGCATCAGAATCCGGTTCGAGACGAAACCCGGAAAATCTTTTACGGTTACTGGCGTTTTATTCAGCTGCTTACTGATCTCAAACAGGGCATTAAAGGTTTCATCGCTGGTTTGCAAACCACGGATCAGCTCCACCAATTCCATGATGGGTACCGGATTCATGAAATGCATACCCATAAAACGATCCGGACGCTTGGTTGATGCTGCCATACGGGTTAGAGAAATAGCACTGGTGTTTGACGCCAGAATGGTGTGATCCGGGCATATTCGGTCAATACTCTGAAACAACGCGATTTTGGTCGGCTCTTCTTCAGTAACCGCCTCAACCACGAGATCACAACTTTTAAAAACATCCATTTGCGGAGAGGTATGAATGATCGACAAGGCATTGTCTTTACGGGCTTCATCGATCATGCCCCGCTCAATACACTTATCGAGCCCTTTCTGAATTTTGGTCACGGCCTGTTGCAGGTGGCTGGGTTGGTTATCGACCAGATGCACGGTGAAGCCGTTGCGGGCGAAGACTTGTGCAATCCCACTCCCCATGGTGCCTGCGCCAAGCACACCCACTGTTTTAATTGTCATATTAGGTTCCCTCAAACCAGAATTCGCAAAATATTGACCGATTGCTTGCGTTGCAGCCTAGTTTTCGTTTACGTTAACGTCAACCTAAGCAACAAGTCAATGCCGACAGTATTCCGTAAACTGAACGCAACAAGAGTGATTCGCATCAACCATCTATCATCGAGACGCCGTATTGATGACCATTGACCACCTGACAGAACAATTCAGTATCCGGGACCTCGCGGACGAATTTGACATCACCACCCGTACCATCCGGTTTTATGAAGATAAGGGTCTGATGACGCCAACCCGAGCCGGACAGCGACGAATTTACAGCAAACGGGACCGAGCGCGCCTGAAACTGATTCTGCGCGGTAAGCGTCTTGGTTTCAGTCTCGACGAAATCCAGCATCTGGTTGATCTGTACGAAACCCCGGACGATGAACGGCCACAATTGGAAAAGTACCTGGAAACCCTGAGCAGACATAAACAGACATTGCTGCAGCAAAAACAGGATCTGGAAAAAACGCTGGAAGAGCTGACGCAAGCCGAAGCCGATTGCCGCGCGCAAATCCAGCGACTGAACAGCTAAAACGGGTTTCGCGAGGCGTTCGGGCTGTTATAATCCGGCCCAATTATCTAATCTGGAGACTGACGAATGCCAACTTTCGATATCGTGTCGGAAATCGATAAGCCGGAAATGAAAAATGCCGTGGACAACGCCAACCGCGAACTGGCCACCCGTTTTGACTTCCGTGGTGTGAACGCCAGCATCGAATTAACCGGCGAAGACACCATCACCCTTAAGTGTGAATCCGATTTCCAAGTCCGACAGTTACAGGACATTGCCGCCAACAACTGCATCAAGCGCGGCATTAACGCAGGTTATGCGGATGTAGAAGACAATCCGATTCATACCGGCAAAACCTTCACGTTAAACATGAAATTCAAAAACGGGCTGGAGTCAGCCACCGCGAAACTGATCGTCAAACTGATCAAAGAAAGTGGCATCAAGGTGAAAGCCAATATTCAGGGCGATAAGGTCCGTGTGGAAGGTAAAAAACGCGATGACCTTCAAGCCGTGATGGCCATGTTGCGGGAAAACAAGAAGATCGAACAGGATTTGCAATTCAACAATATGCGGGACTGATTCTATCGATGTTGCGTTGACCAACAACCGGCCGACGCAATACGCGTTTTAAAGCCGGCTTAAATGCTGCGCCCCCCGCAACATGGCGGTCACCAATTCCTTAGCGTCAAACTTGGTTAACGCCTCATTTGCCCCCACCTGCTTCGCCTGAGAAACCGAAATTTCGCTCGACAACGACGTGTGCAAAATAATGTAGGCGTTAGCCAGCGCCGGAGCACTGCGCACTTCAAAAGTCAGTTCGTAGCCATCCAAACCCGGCATTTCAATATCGCTGACCAACAAATCAATAGGCCGTCCAGCACTGGCTTTCTTATGCATAATATCCAATGCATGCTGGCCGTTATCAGTCACTTCGAAAGGAATATTCAGGTAGCTCAGGACATCCGTTAACTGTTTGCGAGCGGTGCGGGAATCATCCACCACCAGAATATTCAGTGGTTTCAGCTGTTCCCGTTCAACGTCGGTGACTGTGGCTTTAATCATGCTGGGGTCGCTGGGGTAAATACGTTCCAGCAGTACTTCGACATCCATCAATTGCACCAGCTCACCCTTCACATCAACGGTTCCGGTAATGAAGATATCTTTGCCAAGACTGCGATCCGGCGATTTAATCTGCCGCCAATTGGTCTCAACAATGCGTTCAATGGAATCCACCAGAAAACCAATGACTTTACGTTGGCAATCGGTCACCACAATAAAGGAATGCTTGAGTTTTGACTCCGGAATAGCCCCTGCCCCAATCACCTGAGCCATATCGACTATCGGGATGGTTTGCTCACGTATGGTGACCGCACCCATCACCCCGGGATGCGAGTTCAACATCGGCGTAACCGGTTTATAGGGCACCAGTTCGCGGATTTTCAGCGTCCCCAGCGCAAATTGACGGTTGTTATGCAACCGAAACAACAATAAGCCCTGAGAATGCTCAGCTTTAGAAGTCACAGATTTATCCTTACCACAGTTGGATACAGAGGTTAGCGGCACACAGTAGCCTAACTATAGGACACATATGCACAGTCAACCGGATAGATTATAACTCAGTCGCGCGCGCACCCTTAATCTTGTTAGCCATTTCCGGCTGGGACCCTCGTAAACCAAAAAAGGCCACCCGAAGGTGGCCCAAACAGTAATCTGGAAAAAGGGAACCGATCAGTTGGAGCGTGCGCCCTGAGCGGGCCCCATGTTCTGCCCCATACCCGGTCCTTGACGATCTCCGTCACCACGACCGCCCTGCTTACCTCCCATGCCCGGACCACGATGGAAATCAAGGTATTTGACTAATTCTGCGGTCAGTTCCGGGCTGAGCACGGTGTTCAGCTTGTCGGTCAGTAATTGGGATTGTGCCGCTTGCTGGGCATCTCGCAATGCCTGCATGTCTTCGCGAGTTGGACGATCTTCCTGATCACGCAACGCCTGCATCTGGTCCCACATGGCCTGACGGTGCTCTTCCTGAACCGCTTCCAAGACAGCCAGCACATCGGTTTGTTGCGTTTCAGTCAGTTCCAATTGCGTGAAGATATAACTCATGCGTGTCGCCGGGTCACCTTGCCCTCCCATGCCACCTTTGGCGAAGGCGCTAGCACCTGCGGCGGTGAGAGTAACGGCAATGGCGGTGGCGATCAGTGTTTTGTTTAATGCTTTCATAATAATGCTCCTGCGGTGAAAATTCTGTCAGGCACTATTGCCTGGTACGAGAGACAGTTTCGTCCTTAAAAGTGCAGCGAATAGGGACGAAATGTGCAAAGACACAATCCTGACAAAACAGTTCTCAAAACACAGATGAACTTTTGTTTTTGCCTGGAAAATGAGCGTATGCTTAGTCACACAACACAAAGCAGTAAGGATTCGTCATGTTAAGAAAAACCCTCACTCTGTCTCTGCTCGCCACCGTCGGTCTGAGCAGTTGTTTTACTGAAGATTCAGGCACTTTGAGCTTGAAACTGACCGATTCCGCGGTAACCGATGCGGACAATGTCGTTTTATCCGTTGCCGGTGTCACCATTAAAGGGCCGGATGGGCAGCAGAAATTTGTGTTTTTGGGAGACGATAACGAACCTGAAGCCAAAAGCATTGACCTGTTGTCTCTAACAGGTGCACAAAGCATGGAGCTGGTCAGTGATTGGTCACTTCCGGCGGGCGAATATCAGTGGTTGCGTTTGGACGTAAACACTCAAGATGATGGCGATAGCTACGTCATGATCGGCGATACTCCACACGAAATCACCATACCATCCGGCGAGCTGAAACTAGTTTCAGGCTTTTCCGTACCGGCAAACGCAGCCGCCAATTTCACGGTGGATGTTGACCTGTATAAAGGGCTCGTTCTGAGCAATGGAGGCTACAAACTCAAACCGGTCATGCGCCTGATCGACAACGCCCAGGTGGGGCATGTCTCGGGAATCGTCGATGGAAATATATTCGCTGACAACAGTTGTGCAACAATGGCTGTTTACGCCTTTGCTGGATCGGACCAGACGGCTGACGATGTCTTCGGTGACGCCGGACCAGATTTGGTGGCCTGGGTAGATACCTCGGCGTCGGAGTACCAATATGAACTCGGTTTCCTGACTCCGGGCAGCTATACCCTGCATTTGGCGTGCGATCCGGCAGATGACCCGGAAGTTGATGACGATGTCACGTTTATTGCCGATCAAGCCCAGAATGTCGAGGTACAAAACAACACAACCATGACAGCTGATTTCAATTTGTAACCCAACACGGAAATATCAGCCCGTTGAGAAGCCAATCTCAAGGGCTGACACGATCGCTGAGCTATACTAAAGACCAAGGCCCAAGCAAACACCTTGGCCCATATAAAAATGTTGCCAGCAGCATCTGCCTCGTTGTCAGGTAATTTCTGCTTCCGCCGAAGTCGCGGCAATGTTAAGAATAAAAACAGATACAGGTCGGCAGGCATTAATGAAGAGTACTGAATTCCAAGATGTGACGATAGCCGTCGGAAAACTGGAAATTGGCATGCATGTGGTCGCACTGGATCGCCCATGGGAAGAAACCAATTTCCTCTTGCAGGGCTTTATCATCGAGTCGCAACAAGACATTCTGGAGTTACAGCGCCAGTGCCGACAGGTGGTGATTCAAGCGCGCATTGAACATGTCGAGCGCTTGCGAGAACACCACGCCTCAGCAGCGAGTGACAGCGGACCAAAGAAGAATAAATACGGCGCTCATGCCGCGACATTGCCAGAGAGCATGCGTGGACCGGCAACTAAAAAGAAAATCACCTACATCAACCAGGTCAGCTTCGAACAAGCGGTGAAATCGTCCATGCTGACCTTCGATTCGGCACGCAGTATGGCGGTCGCGATCATGGATGGACTCAGAGTTGGGCGTGCGCTGGATATGGAAGAATGCCGCGATCAGGTCGCGACCATCGTGGAAAGCGTGCTCAGCAATAAAGACGCCTTGCGCTTTTTGGCGATGATTAAAAACAAGGACGCCTACACCGCAGAGCACAGCATGAACGTTTGTATTCTGTGTGCCACCTTTGCCCGACATCTCGGACTACTGGAATTTGAAATTAAGATCATCGCGCTCTGCGGGTTGTTGCATGACGTCGGCAAAAGCAAAATTCCATTGGAAATTCTGAACAAACCTGGCCGATTCACCAAAGAAGAAGCCTTTATCATGGCTGAACACACCACCTATGGTCGAAACATCTTAATGTCGACCAGTGGTGATCAGCGTCATGCGGTAGACGTGGCACACAGTCATCATGAGCGGATTGATGGTCAGGGCTATCCACGCTGCCTTTCTGCGGGCTACATTTCCTATTACGCCAAGATCGTCGCCATCGTCGACGCCTACGATGCCATGACCAGTGAGCGTTGCTATGGCAAGCCCAAAACGTCTTATCTGGCGTTAAAAATCATCATGGACAATGCAGGTACACAGTTTGATCGCGAATTGGCCCGCGAATTTGTCCGTTGCATTGGCTTCTATTCCGCCGGGTGTCTGGTGGAGTTAAAAATGGGCCAACTTGCGGTGGTCATCAAAGCCAATGAAGCCGACAACGCCCGGCCGCTGGTTCTGGTGGTCACCACGCCGCAAGGGCAGAAGTTGCCCAGACCGACACTCGTTGACCTGGCCAAACCGGAAAACAGCGCCATCGAAATCGCCTCGGAAGTGCCCAATGGCACCGGCGGAATTGATGTTAAACACTACATAAGCCCGTCGTTGTTTGCCTGATCGCCCGAACTATTCAAGCACCGGTTGAAAACGATAGCCGGCACCATAGACGGAATGAATGTAGTCATGCTCCGCATTCAGATTGAGCAATTTTTTCCGCAGTTTTTTGATGTGACTGTCGATGGTCCGGTCTGACACAACCCGCCGGTCATCATAAATACGGTCAATAATCTGATCCCGCGAAAATATCTGACGAGGATGCGTCATCAGCAGATTGAGCAGGTTCACTTCCACCATCGTCAACTCCACCTGCTGTTCACCAAAGCGTACCGTGGCACTTTCTGCTTGCAGGGTCAGCGCCCCCGAATCGGTGGTTTGCGGCTTCTGCAACGCCTCAAAGCGGCGCAATACCGCTTTTACCCGGGCAACCAACTCACGCAGACTGAAGGGTTTACACATGTAGTCATCGGCGCCCAATTCCAGACCGATCAAGCGATCAACTTCTTCAACTTTAGCAGTGGTCATGATGATTGGAACATCACCGCTGCGGCGAATCGCCCGGCAGATATCCAAGCCGTCGGCACCGGGCAGCATCAGGTCGAGCACGACCAATGTTGGCGTATTGTCCTGTAACCAGACCAACGCTTCGTCGCCACGATGAATGACCGTGACCTCGAACCCAGCATTGAGCAAATAGTCTCGCTCCAACCCAGCCAAATGGCTTTCATCTTCCACAATTAAAACATGGCTCATCTTAAATATCCTTTGCTTTCTGAGTGGGCAGCGAAACCGTTACGGTTAGGCCACCCAACTCGCTGTGCTTGGCAACAACCGTGCCGTCGTGCGCGGTCACAATACTTTTCACGATGGCCAATCCCAAGCCACTTCCGCCACTGTCGCGTGAACGGGATTCATCCACGCGATACAACCGATCAAACAGTTTAGACAGATCCTGCTCACCAACGCCCGGCGCTGAATCGCTCCAACCGATGTCGACCCATCCCGCTCGTTCGGTAACGGTGACTTTCAGGTGGCCATGGCGTGCGTCGGAACCATCGGTATAACGCAAGGTATTCTGCCCCAGATTGGTCAACAACTGGTTCAGACGGTTATCGTCACCGCGCACCCAGATGGGTTTGGGCGGCGTTTGCCAATGGACATCAATGTGGCATTGTTCGCAGGATTTACGGAACTGCTCAACCGCGCTGTCGACCAATGCGCCCAAATCAATTGGCGCAAATCGATAAGACAACGTGCCAGCATCCGATTGGGACAACTGATGCAGGTCGTTGACCAACCGCGTCAGCCGCACCACCTGATTGTGCATCGACTCAAGCCACGCTGCATCGACTTTGCGAACGCCATCTTGTGCGGCTTCGATGTCGGCCTGAAAAATCGCCACCGGCGTGCGCAGTTCATGGGCAATGTCACTTACCCACTGCTGACGATCCTCATGGTTTTTCCGCAACGTCTGAGACAGTCGGTTTACGTCGGCAGCCAACTGGCCGAGTTCGTCGTTACCCGCTACGCTCACCGAGACATCCAGGTCCCCGTTGGTCATGGTCCGAACCGCGCGGGTAATTTTACGAACCGGCCTGACCAGCCAACCGGAAAACGGTATGGCCAACGCACCGGCAATCAACAACCCCAGCGCGCCGATGTAAATCAGATCCCGTTGCCGTTTTTCCGCAAACACCTGATCAAACTCAGCATCCAGGCGCGTGCGGGTTTCAAACCCAAGTTCCGCCACTACAACGTCATCGGCGGATACAATTGGCAACCAAACCATCTGATCCGGCGCCTTTTTTCGACCCAGTAATACCTGCCCAGTCCGAGTATCGCGGATAATCAAGCGTTCAAGGAAATTACGGTTATTCATCGGCATGTCGCCCGGCCTTGGACCGGGTTGACCGCGATCCATCGATCGTAAGTCGCGCGCCGAAAAAGAGCTCTGCACGACATTGATCCAGCCCGGATTATCCCAACGCAACCAACGCCAATTGCCTTGACGTTCGTACTCATCGGCGATATTCAACAGCAGCGGCTGCATCCGACGCGATTCCTGGCTGGCCACATAGTCACTGAAGCTGCGTTTAAACGTTGCAGCATTCAACGCCAACAAGACACTGACCATCAAGGCATTGGCCAATACGATCACAATAAACAGTTTCGTCCGAATCGACACGAACATAGGCAATATTTCACTCTTTCATCAATATAACACTGTCAGCTCAACGATAATCGAGCTGAGCCTGCTCCATAACAAACACAGACTAGTTTCCTGAGTAGGAAGTTCGCATGAATTCAGCGTGCCATTCAAGCTTTATAGCTAGGCGTGTGTCGCAGTCAATGGTTATTCCATTAACAAGAGACAGAACAACGCTAGAGAGCTTGAATGTCGCGCCCGAAGGGAGCGAATGGCAAACACTATTACGGCGTTGCTCTTCTTGAAAAGATCTCGATATTCTCTACAAAGAGCGCCTTGTACTGGCGCTTCCCATTCGCTCTGAAACTAGTCGAACTTCCGACTCAGGACACTAACATGCAAATGTGCAAAGAAAATGCAGTCTGCAACGCGGTTATCATTGCTGGTTTAATGAACCAGAATCGGTCATTGTGCGTATAGCTTGCAAATGTTCAGCGGGTCTTTCCCATGTTCGACAAGTTAAAAGATTACAGCATTGTTTATTCCTTTGACCAAACCGGGTTTAAGCGCCACGCACGGCATTTTTCTGCGTTGAACCCGACAGCGGTGGCCGGCAAGCACTTCCTGGTGACGGGCGGAACACGGGGTATCGGCGAAGCGGTAACCCGCGGCTTACTGGATATGGGTGCACGTGTCACGGTAACCGCCCGCACCGACAAAGATTTCAACACTGCTTTCGCTGACGTAGAAGGCGTACATTTTGTGGCATTAGACCTCGCCGACTTTGCCCAGGTGTTAACGGCCAGTTTTGGCTATTTCGATGGTGTGGTATTAAACGCAGGTGGCATGCCGGACCAGCTCACCATCATAGACGGCCAGTACGATACCATTTTTGCCTCACAGGTGGTGGGCCACTACTTCTTAATGCGCCGACTTATCGATGAACGCCGTATCAAGCCAAGAAGCCCCATTCATTGGGTATCGAGCGGCGGAATGTATCTGCAAAAACTGGATTTATCGGATCTGAGCTGGCAACAAAAGCAGTACGACAAAGTTAAAAGCTACGCCAATGCAAAACGGGCTCAGGTGATTTTAAATCAATTACTGGCGCAACGTATCAAAGGCTACGTATTTTCCTGCTCACATCCCGGTTGGGTCGGGACGGCCGCCTTAGCCGAAGCGCTACCAGGCTTTACGAACAAACTGGGGGCTCGACTGCGCACCCCGGAACAGGGCGCGGACACGATTCTCTGGTGTTTGGAACAAGGCATTAAGTTAAAAAGCGGAAATTTCTGGTTCGACCGAAAGTCCCGCAAGACCCATCCCTTTTTCTGGACACGGGAACGTGAAGCAGACAGGCTGGCCTTATGGAATTTACTGGAAACAGCTTGGCACAATCATCAATCCATCGAGCCCAGAGCGGAAACGTCTGTAAACTGAGCCATCAGTTGCTCTAACGCCGTGGGATTGATCAACTGATACAGCCGATCCTCCCGGGTAATAGTGCCCTGAATATAACCGCCGGCCATGTTGGTATCCATCTGGTCGGCGTTAAAATACTGCACTCCCTCGACCTTATCGACCGCCAAGCCGACCCGGCTTTCCGGGAAGTCCAACACCACCATGAAGCTCGGATTTTCTACATAACCCAGACCATTCATTTGCAAAACGTCCATGACCGCCAGAGTTTCACCACGTAGGCTAATCAGCCCCATCACGCCGGTGGCCTGACTGGGGACCGGGTTTAACGGCTGCCAGGGGACAACTTCCTTGATCAAGGTTGCCGGAAACGCCAAGGGTTCTTCATTCAGCTGCACCACAACCCACATTTCATTTGTCGACATTGTCTACCCTCTTCCTCACTACGGCTTAAACAGGTTAGTTAGCTTCTGCGACCTTCGCAAACTCATACTTTCACAATTCCCTGCTAGACTTATTCTTTCACCCCTATCATCGGCCGGCAGGCAAAAAGGTTTATGTCTTATTTGCAATTACTGGATGACGCGTTTGAAGAACTGGCAGCGGCAAAAAACCTGGATGATCTCATTCGCCGGGCTGTATTGATCTCATTGAACCTTTTTAAGTTCGATCGCGCTGGTATTTTGCTGTTCAAACCGGGAACCCAGGAAATACTGGGCACCTGGGGCACGGACGTTCATGGCAATTTGCGCGATGAACATGACCTGCGTCTGCCCTTAAATGACCGACATATACTGCACAAGCGCGAAGGCCGTGTACGGCTTGTCGAAAACATCGATCTGCTCGATGAAGGCCGTTCGGTCGGCAATGGCTGGCTGATTCAGGCTGCTATTTTTTCCGGTGAAGAGCTCTTTGGCTGGATATTTATTGACAATCTGGTTAACCAACAACCTCTCACTACCGAACAATTTGAAGCGGTCAAGGTATTCTCCAACGTACTGGGCCAATTGATTGTACGCAGCAAAATGGAAGATACTCTGTTGGCGGCGCTGGATTCGCTGGCATCCAACGAAGATCTGACCATGAATGCTCTGGACAAGGTACATCGGCTGGAAGCGCAGATTGAAGGCAACCGGAAACTGGTTGTCCTGGCCGAACGGCTTTCAGGTCTGGTCCCCATGAGCACCCGTGCTGTGGGTAATTTGCTGAACTTTATTAATCTGCTGACACCTGAACAATTTGGCCAGTCCGATCAGGCATTACTGGAGTCTGCAAAAAAATCCGCTGACCGACTATCTAGGATTTTCCGGCACTTTGATCAAAAAGTGCATGATGCGACGGACAACGATGTCCAGACTTTGCCGGCCGCAGTGGTTCAGGAGTATTGGTTTAATCAATTCAATTCCCTGTTCCGCAACACACCGCATCATCTCGAAGTGCGCACAGACGACCCGACCGAAGAGGTTTCTCTGCCGCTGATACTGCTGACACAGTTGGTGAAAGAATTAATCGCCAATTCGCTGAACCACGGCCTCGAACACTGTCAATCTGGCCGTACGATCGTGTCATTAGCCCGCAAAGGTCCATGGTTAACGGTGCAAGTAGAAGATACCGGCCCGGGGCTGGATGAGGATCAGTTCGAAGACGTACTGAAATTATTCGTCACGTCAAAACCAAACGAGTTGCTGGGTTCTGGTCTAAATGTCATTCAACATTACGTGGAACGCTGGTTGAACGGGCAGCTGGACCTGGGTCCGTCCGAATTTGGCGGACTTCGCTGCACGCTGAATATACCGATTCAGCAATGACTAACTGAAAGGACAGCCTGGGGCAGTCGTATCAAATTTCTGACAGCTGTTGCGTCTGCCAGACAAATTGACGAGTTCGCTTGCCTTTGCCTTTACGCGCTCTGCGTTTACCCTTACCGGCAAATAACAAAAACACCGTGAGAGAAAACTATGACGGATGTGCTTTTTCAGCCCACTCCCACTGCGCTAGCGCAATGCCAACTGACCGCTTTTGCGACAGAATTCGGCCAACGTATCGGGCAAGACTTCCCGAACTACGCGAGTTTGCATCAGGCGAGCATCGACCACCTAGACACCTTCTGGCACACGCTATGGGACACCTCTGGCGTTATCGGTGAGCCGGGAGACATCGTTCTTGGTCAACGCACTATGCCCGGTGCTCAATGGTTCCCAAAGGCCACACTGAACTTCGCCGAAAATCTGCTGGCCATAGGTCAAGCGGAGCATATTGCCTTAATTAATGTCAGTGAATCCCGACCGGACAGCACGCTCAGCTACGCACAATTGCGCCAGCAAGTCATGCAACTGGCCGCGTATCTGAAGCAGGAATGCGGCATCCGCGCGGGCGATCGAGTCTGTGCTTACCTGGGCAACACCCCGGAAGCAATCATCGGGATGCTGGCAACGACTTATCTCGGTGCGACTTGGTCATCGGCTTCGCCAGACTTTGGATTTGAAGGCGCATACGACCGCTTTGGCCAGATTGAACCAACGGTTTTAATCGCAGGCAACGGCTACCGATACGGCGGCAAAGACTTTGACAGACGAGATGTCGTGAACGCTTTGCGAGAAAAGATCAGCTCTGTGCGCCACCTCATTTCGGTCTCGATCCTCACCAATCTTGATGATTTGCCTGATGCGGTAAACCTGGCGGATATCGTCATTCAGGATCGCCCGGCACCTGAGTGTGTCCGTTTTCCGTTTAATCACCCGCTTTATATTCTGTTTTCCTCAGGTACCACCGGCAAACCAAAATGCATTATGCACGGCGCCGGAGGAACACTACTGCAGCACATGAAAGAGCTGCGTTTACACGGTGATATATCCGAGCAATCGGTTTTTTTCTATTTTACGACAACCGGTTGGATGATGTGGAACTGGCTGGCCTCGGGTCTGGTTACCGGCGCCACTCTGGTCCTCTACGACGGCAACCCCATGTACCCAGCAACGGATTCACTCTGGGCACTCGCCGAGAAGTACCGTTTCACGCACTTTGGCACTAGCGCAAAATACCTTTCAGCCTGCCGTAAAATGGGGGTGAACCCGGCACAAGACGATCTCAGCGCGTTGCGCGTTGTCTTTTCCACTGGCTCACCACTCGCGCCTGAAGACTTTGCATGGGCCTACCAAAACATCAAAAAGGACATGATGCTGCATTCCATTTCCGGCGGCACCGACATTGTCAGTTGTTTCGTGGGAGGCAACCCCTGGTCACCGGTCGTAACCGGAAAAATTCAGGCGGCTAATCTGGGTATGGCTGTAGAGTCCTGGGATGACGATGGACACAGAGTTATTGACCAGCGGGGCGAGCTTGTTTGCACCCAGCCCGCGCCTTGCATGCCTATCGGATTCTGGCAGGATCCGGATCAAGCCCGCTATAAAGCCGCCTATTTCGAGCGTTTTCCCGGTGTTTGGGCGCATGGTGACTTTTGTGCCATCGATGCACAGGGCCAAGTTGTCATACTGGGGCGCAGCGACACTACTCTGAATCCCGGTGGGGTACGCATTGGCACCGCAGAAATTTACCGGCAGGTGGAGCTGATTGACGCCGTGACTGACTCTCTCGTCGTCGGTCGACCGGTAGACGATGATATGGAAGTCATCCTGTTCGTGGTATTGCAAGAAGGGGTCATTCTCGGCGAGGACTTGAAGGCTCAGCTGCGTAAACAGATCCGTACGAATACCACGCCCCGCCATGTACCGGCACATATCATGGCAGTATCAGCCATTCCCTATACCCGTTCCGGGAAAAAAGTGGAACTGGCGGTCACAGAAATACTGCGCGGCGAGAGCCCCAAAAATGTGACGGCGCTGGCCAATGCCGATGTTCTCGCAGAATATCAGCACATCGCTGAGTCTTTAAACCGGACCTGACCTACCAAAAAATTCTGCCCGTTACAGCGGGCAGCGTTTTGTGAGACCGAGTTTCAGCTTCAATTCAGTTTCATTCGGTATTCTTTGCTCAGGTTGCTACCGAAAATACTTATCAAAAAGACAGTCTTGGTGAGTATGATGCCACTGTTCGTATCGTAAATGGCTACTTTGCGGATACTGCTTTGGTCACGGTCAAAGACCCCCTATATTCACCGCCAACAAGAAATCAGCAAGGAGTCACCCAATGCCACAGTCAATTAATCAGGTTTTCAAATACGTCAGCGAGCATCCGGGTTACCGGGCATCTTTGGGTGTTATTGCCAGCCCACGTGCCGCGAAAACCATTTTGGCCTGGGGTGCTGTCAATGAAGCGACAGAAGAGACCTGGGTACCCGAGTTAACCGATATTAAACACAGCTGGCCAGATGCGAAATGGACACCGATGAACCAGAAACAGGCATCGCTTTTTGACGAAGCGTATCAACGCGAACAGAAACCAAGACAAGACTGGCTACTTTCAATTTAGCATTTGATTCCTAAATGTTGTCCTCGGGCCAGCGGAGGACCCACAGCTGGCATTAGACCCTCACTTGAGGTTCTAGTACTCCTCGACCTTTTGGGGCTCTTTGAGCCCCCTTTTTTTACGGCAAAACCACGATTGAAACGTGACTGCGTAAACGGCCGCTGAACTGCCCGGTTTTAAATTCTGCACTGACCGAACCAGTAACGTCTTTATCCAGCGTAAACGCCACTTCACAACCCTGGCTGGGATAATCCAGTAGTTGAGGGCCATTGCTGAAAATCGTTGAAAAGCGTATATAAGCCAAACCGTCTTGCAAACCTTGGGAAGTGCTGCCCTGCCGAGTCTCGGTGTCACCGCTTGCGGTACAGCTAACCGTCCAGTTTAAGCTTTTATAATCTTCCGCGACCGACGCCGGAAAACGCAACTCAACGCCGTCTTCGTCGTAATTGAACGTTTGCCCTTCTGAGGGTGAGGAAAAACTACCGGTTGCAGTCAGCTGAATTGAAGAACCCAGCGCTGACAAAAATTCGGTGCGGTTAAAATCGATCACTAACGTACCATCTGCCGCCGAAAATTGCGCTTCGTGACCGTGCCCACTGCGACGCAACGTTTTCGTCTGACCCGCTAAGGTCGCCGTGAGTTCATCCCCGCCGGAAGCTAGTAAATAGGTCGGTTCTTCATCGTCACCAAAAATCAGTTCAGCGCGCACGGTATAAATATCGCCCGAGTTCGACACAAAAAATTCCGCCTCAATACCACTGGTTTTGACATCGTCCGAATCCGATGTCGGTACTTCATTGCACCCGACCAACGCGGCCGCGGCGACTAACGGTAATAGTCTGTTCATGTTTTAGTCCTTAATAACGCTGGCGTGAGCACCGTCCCCGGTGCGGTCGACGATCACCTTAACCAAAATCATAAGACGTTGCACTGAGCCGAATGGCACTTTTCTGAAGGGAATTTAGCGTGTATTCGAGATATTTTGTTTAATTTCTATAGCACGGTTTCAGGAGATCTTTTACGTCGTCACGGGACTAACCGGCTGGTCAAACCAGGCATGGCTCTTAACAATTCCAGCCGCCACAAACGACTATTCTCTGTCGTCAACTTCATCTTCGACAGATCGTTTACGACAGCCATTTATGGCCGGCTTACTTGTTCAAGCTTCCCTGCTTGAACAACCGTGGTGAACGAAATTATCTCGCTCGGGCGTTTGGAAAGCGATGAAACAGTATGCGTCAGCTTCTCGATAACTAATGCAAACCAGCAAATTCTATTTAGCTTGATCAGGTGTAAATAACCCAACCGTCGCATTTGCTTTGGCTGGCATGACGGACACGTCGCAACGGATTCAAGGCATGGATGCCCTTGTAAGCGCCGCGCGTGCAGGGATGCACGCTCAAGCGACCGTTCGAAGTACGTGTCAGGCAGGGCAGAAAACCAAAGCGAGCGACAAAGGGGGTGCAAGGGGATCTCCCCTTGGAAAGAAAAAACCGCGAAGAAAAACGTAGAAGAAGAACCGAACCATAGTCGTCGGACCAGATTGGTTCTTTGCAACAAGACACAGATGTCTGAACCCTCTCACGGCATCTTCTTTTCAGTTTCGGTATACTGGCTGGCTCAGATTAAGGAGCCTTCATGCTGCAACTGTCAAACGCCGTTTTTATTCCCGACGAGGAGTTGGAGATTTCCGCGATCCGTGCGCAGGGTGCGGGTGGTCAAAACGTTAACAAGGTCTCCAGCGCTATTCACCTGCGCTTTGATGTTCGCGCATCATCGTTGCCGGAGTTCTATAAGGAGCGGTTACTGGCGTTGAGCGACAGCCGAATCAGTAAAGATGGGGTGATCGTTATTAAGGCGCAGACCTTCAGAACACAAGAAAAGAATCGAACAGATGCATTTGAGCGTCTCAAGGCGTTGATCCTGGATGCGACCAAAACCCAGAAAGCCCGCCGAGATACCAAACCAACGCGAAGCTCACAACGCAAGCGAGTGGATAAGAAAACCAAACACGGTAAAACCAAAGCATTGCGCGGCAAAGTCAAAGACTTTTAAAGCAAGTCATGCTTCGGCTTTCAAACCAAAACCGATCAGAAAATCCCCAGAATCGCCGGGCCCCAATAGAGCGTGGTGAACGCGTAAGTACCCAAAATCACAAAACCGGAAGCCACGACCAACACACCACTGAAACACCAGAGCATGACGGGGCGCCACGTGGCGACCGGTGCCCTCAGAATAATTTCAACCACCAGCAGATTCGGGATAAAGAAAAAGAAGTCCATCACATAATCAAACGGGCCGGTAAAGGTCTCATTGTGACCGGCGTTATCCGTCAGCAGATACCAAAAACCATAATCCATGCGATACAGCCAGGAACCGACGGCCAGCGCAAACAACCGCAAAGCCCACCGGCGATGATCCACAAACTGTTTTGCCATGGCCAGGCGAATCGTCATGACGGCACACACAATCATTAAAACACCGTACAGCCCAAACCCAAGATCCATGACCCAGCCTCCAATGGTGCCTTTGCTGACCACAAACACCAGACCACCGATGGCAGTTAGCAGCGCTGCGGTCACGTAAATACGACCAAGCCAGTGGTGCAAGACAGGAAAACGGGCGCGCACTGAACTCATCAATTGAACGCAACCGAAAATCAGAATCAGGCCGCCGGCCATAAAGTGCAGACCGATACCGGCGGTCGCTGTCGTGGTATCTTCACTGTACAAATTGTTTAGCGTTGCATTCCAACTGTGCATGTCCTGCTGGAAAAAGGGTACCGCGTAAAAGGCCAGAATATACAAACCGAACAGCAAGGTGCTGGTCCACACCAACGCAGATATCAGCCGGATGGACCAAGCCAATGCGCGCTGCGCGAGAATCGGTCCGCTCGATTGGCCGTTCACAGAATCAAGAGTCGATAGAGATGCTTCTGACATGCGTCTTCCTTTTCAAAAATTAGGTCATTCCAAGTCTATTCGTGGTGAATTTCACCCTGGCTGAAAACCACCGCACCGCCACCAATATAGACATCACAAACCTGATTGTGTTGTTTGATCACCCGGGCGCGAAGCTCACTGGGGCGCCCCATTTCCACACCTTGCGCAATCGTCCAACAATACTCATGGTTTCCCCGCGTATCCAGATCCGCCAGCAGCGCCGCCAGGGCACAGTTCGCGCTGCCTGTAGCTGGATCTTCCGGCACACCATCGGTTGGCGCAAACATACGACAGCGGATGTCGACTTCATCGTCGGAATGGGCATAGACATGCAGGAACGGTGACTCACTTTCTGTCAGCAGCGCCTCCAGTGCAACGCTGTTTACTTTCGCCTTGCGCAGCGCCTCGACATGCCGCAATTGCACCGCAATAAAGGGCAGTCCAACGGAGATCGCCATCGGTTGGTGTTGCGACACAACTATATCGTCACAGGGCAACGATAAAACCTGGCTGATTAACTCTGCAGAAAAAGTCTGGCCCTTGCTCAATGCTTCAGGAGCGCGCAGCTCCGCCTGCCAGGAACCATTATCCGCACGCTGGACGGTCACAGGCACATCACCCGCTAACTCTTCGAAAACAAAGCGGCCACTGTCCGGCAGCAAGCCTTGTTCAGCCAACACGATCGCCGTCCCGATATTCGGATGACCGGCAAACGGAAACTCCGTCGTAGTGGTAAAAATTCGGACCCGATAATCACCGCCGCGCTCAGGCGGTAAGACAAAGGTGGTCTCGGAATAATTGAACTCACGGGCGATCTGCTGCATCTGTTCGGTGGCCAGGCCTTGGGCATTGAGCACCACGGCCAATGGATTGCCACCATACCGCCGATCCGTAAACACATCACTGACGACAAACGGAATTCTCATCATGACACCTCAGGACGGATCGGATTCCGGCGCTTTACCACGCAACCGATGCTGCAGTCCGGTTAAGAAATTACGCAACACCTGATCCTTGCACTCACGAAAATTCTTATGGGTTGGTTTTCGGAAAAAGGCACTCAATTCCGATTTACTCAATCGAAAATCCACTTCTTCAAGAATGGCAAGAATATCTTCCGCTTGCAGATTGAAGGCAATTTTCAATTTACGCAGCACAATATTGTTGGTCAGCTCGTCTTCGGTTTCAGGCACTGCCCCCTCTTGTGGTCCGCGCTTATTAATTATCAATCCATTCAAAAAATGTGCAAACGCTTTATCCGGGCAGGATTTATAGCCCTCATCATCGTCGCGTTTTAACCAGGTAATTACCTTGTTTTCATCCACCGGCAAACCACCCAGCGCGTACAGATCCATCATTTTCTGATTGGTGATATTCAGGGTGTAGCGCAAGCGACGGAGTATGTCGTTGTTCGTCATGGTCGAATTCTCAAAGGTTGTGTAAGAGGGATTTAGGCAATGCCCAATTCTTCTTTTAGCTGTTTTAACAGCGCTGCCGGTAAATTAGTGATGGTGAGTGATTCCGTACTAGGATCAAAGTTCACATTCTTGCCGAGTATTTCGTTACTGAAACTGATCGATACTTCTTTGCTTTTACCGGTATAGCGTAAGTACTTTTTTAAACTCTTGCGATCGGGTATAAACTCTTTTTTGGCTTCTGGTTGTGTGTTTTCCATATAGGCTACCAGAGATTGTGACACTCCGGGGGCGACCTCATCGTTAAGGACAACCGATATTTCATTGGCCACCACGGTCTCACCCAACTTGTCCTGCTCCGCACAATATTCGATGGCTTTGCGACGATAATTACCGCCTTTTTCCGGAGGTAGGGTTTCACTGTAAGCTTTCACTATCTCCATGAAGCGTTCGGTATCGACCGCCGTATTGATGGTATCGACAAAATTCACAAACTCCAGCAATGCCGATTGCAGCTGACGGTCGCCAAAACCAAAACTTACGGTCAGATATTTCTGGTCTTGTCCGGCCAAAGCCGTTAAGTCCACCACGCCACCAAAACCCAGTTTTGAAAAATCAATAATAGAGGAATCAGTAATGTCCATCTTTTGCGTCAATGCGATGCCATTTTTGTGCTTCAGATGAAAAAACCACAGGTAGTCGCCATCTTCCAGTGATTCATTAGCAAACAACCAATGACCTTCAAACTCAAGTTCTTTCTCTTCGATCTCCAATTGCAGTTGCTTCATCAGCTGCTGACTCATGGTAACGAAGCCGACACTTTTCTGCTGCCATTGCCCGGTTAATGCTTTGAAATGACCGCTTTCTTCACTGAACTGACCGTACTGTTTACTGCTGCGGTTGTAAAACGCTGTTTTCATAAAATTGATCAAATCCGACAACTGCTCATTCTGCTCTAACTCTTCTTCGCGAAGGTTGAGTTCAGCCGTGGTCGAATTGCGAAACAGTTGATGCACAATGGCGTGAGTAATAGACATAGCAGGCAATAATCTGTGATTTGGAAACGAACGGGCATTCTAGCCCGAATGCTACTTCAAATCACGCTGAACCGGCGCGGACACCGGTGCAATGCAAGATGGGGGAGTCAGTTAACCATTGGTCTGGTTCAATTGTTCCGTTAACCAGCTGATGGCGTCTGACATCGTAGTAAAGGCCTGATGATTTTGTTTTTTACGACTGGCCACCAGTGAGTCAATGATTTTTAGTTTGACTTTCGACGTGATCACGGTGGCTTTGGCCACCATGTTCTGAGAATTCAGCCATTGATTAAAGATTTCCAGGGCTTCATAGGCTTCTGGGGTTCCGCCTTCGACCTGAAGGTCATCAATCAGCATGGCAAAGGGTTCTCCATCAAACCGTGCAATGGCCGACTGCATGGCCTGAACACCCAGCTGCATGCCATCCAGATTGAACATGCCGATATACTGGGCGATCAGAATATTTCCCTGCGTGGTCAGCAGGATGTCACCGTGTGGGCGATCAGGCATCTTACTGTCGAACCTTCATCGATATTATTGTTTCTATTCCCGCTAATTGGTGTGCGCTTTACCTAATACCACTACCGACTGAGCAAATAAATCATAATTGCCTTTGGCCAGCATGGGCTCTTCGGGTAACAGACCGTCGTTACGCGCTGTGTCACAGAGTACGACCCAGCCACTGATTGGGTTGGCAGGCAGCACAAAGTTTATATCCGCTTCACTGGCATTGAACAACACCAGGTAATACTCATCGCATAAATGGAGATTGACTGCCGGATTCTTGATGTCACTGGACAACAACATTCCGAACACTTTGGTTTTCGGGTTGTGCCAATCCTTTATTTCCATGGCGTAACCATCAGCGCGGTACCAATGCACCTCATCTGACGAAAAGGGTGACTGGTAACCCTGCTGATCTTTCAGGATCAGGTCATTAAACAGTGAACTGCTTTTACGCAGCGCGATAACCTGTGCGGTGAAAGCTTCCAATTTGGCATCACGCTTCTGCCACTGGTACCAGCTGATGTCATTGTCCTGGCAATAGGCATTGTTATTACCGTTCTGCGTTCGGCCCATTTCATCCCCGCCGAGGAAGTGCACTGCGCCTTGGGACATCATCAACGTCGTAATGATATTACGCTTTTGCCGAGCCCTGATTTCAAGGATTTTACTGTCCTGGGTTTCCCCTTCAACTCCGTAATTTCGGCTGAGGTTATTACCGTGACCATCCAGGTTATGTTCTTTATTCGCTTCGTTGTGTCGACTGTTGTAGGACACCAGGTCATGCAGGGTAAAGCCATCGTGGTAACAGACGTAATTGACGCTGGCTGAATAGCAGGTAGCGCCCTTATGAAACACATCGCTGGAGCCCATAAGTCGAGTCGCAAAATCGCCGGTAACCCCATCATCGCCACGCCAGAATTTCCGCACGGTGTCACGGAACTTGTCATTGCACTCATACCACTGTTCTGGGAAATTCCCGAGTTGGTAGCCATGGCGACCAATATCCCAGGGTTCGGCAATCATTTTTCCGGTGGACAGTAACGGGTCCTGCAAAATGGCTTTGAAAAAAGCCGATTCCTGCGAGAAATCCCATTTTTCTCGGCCTAAACTGGCGGCCAAATCGAAACGGAAGCCGTCTATACGATATTCCTGCATCCAGTGTCGCATGCTGTCGAGAATCAGTTTTAACGCATAGGGGTGATGGCTGTTTACCGAGTTTCCGCAACCGGAGTTGTCGATATAGTGGGTGTAGTCACCATCCAGGTAACGATAGAATTCACGCGCATGCAACCCTTTATTGGCGATAACCGGACCCAACATGCCACTTTCAGCAGTGTGGTTGTACACAACATCCAAGATGACTTCGATGCCCGCCTCATGAAGAGCATTTACCATGGTTTTAAACTCAACGACGGCATCCTCTTTGGCGTAGCGGGGTTCCGGGGCAAAAAATAAGGCCGGGTTATAGCCCCAGTAGTTCGTCAGACCCAACTCTGAGATTCGGTGCTCCGGCATAAAAGCGAAACAGGGCAGCAGTTCTACGGTGGTTATGCCCAACCGCTTGAGATGTTCAATACTCTCGGGATGCGCAATGCCCAAATAGGTCCCGCGGATGTCCTCCGGCAGTGCAGCGTTAGTTTGGCTAAACCCTTTTGGGTGAAGTTCATAAATAATCGTTTCCCGCCAATTGACGTGCGGACGTTCAGAAGACCACTCAAAATACCGGTTGTAGGGAATACGGCCCTTCGGGATGTGTTTGGCGTTGTCCTGTTCATCTGGAACAATCTCTCCAGTCACATGAATGTCGTGCGCAAACATCAACTTATTAGGCACAATCGGGCCGGATATTTCCGGTGCGTAAGGGTCCAGGATCACCTTACTTGGGTTAAACCACAAACCATGAAACGGCTCAAATGGTCCATGAACCCGGTAACCATAACGCTGCCCAGGTGTCAGCCCATTAATAAACCCATGCCAGATATCCCCGGTCCGCGCAGGCAACCGGTGTCGACCGAGCTCGTTATCCTGTTCATCGAACAAACACAGCTCAATACCATGTGCATCCGGGCTGTAAACGGCGAAATTCACACCGCCGTTATGCACCTTAATACCTAATGGAAATGGTCGCCCGACCTCAACACCCAGGGCAGGACTTACCCGAGTCATCATGTTTCACCTCAACCCTTTAACAGTCACCGTACTTTAATTCAGCCAATGGTAACCGGTTTCAGCTTGAAAAACAGGGTAGCCAACGGCGGCACGCGGATATCCAAAGCAAAAGGTAAGCCATTTGCTGACTCGTTGATCGAGTTAAACGCGTCCCCAACGTCGTAGTTACTACCGCCGTAAAAATGGGAATCCGTATTCAGGATAACGTCATAGCGCCCGGCGCCCGGCACACCAATGCGGTAGCTGCCATGCGGATTGGGCGTCATATTGGCCACGACAACAATGATGTCATTGGCATCGGAGTAGCGAACCCAACTGAAGATATTGGCCGCCGAATCGTCGTGATTGATCCACCGGAAACCGGCGGGATCACAATCGCGCTCATGCAATGACGGCTCATCACGGTGCAGTCGATTTAAGTCCCGGAACAGGTTCTGCATGCCTTTGTGGCGGTCAAACTGCACCAGATACCAATCTAACTCGGTCTGGTGGTTCCATTCAATGCCTTGGGCAATCTCATTGCCCATGAAATTCAGCTTTTTCCCGGGGTGACCGTACATGAAGCCGTAATAGGCACGAAGGTTCGCGGTTTTCTGCCATTCGTCGCCGGGCATACGGTCCAAAATGGAGCCTTTTCCGTGCACGACTTCGTCGTGAGACAGTGGCAACACAAAGTTTTCATTGAACGAATAAACCATCGAAAAGGTCATTTCGTTGTGGTGATAGGTGCGATGAATCGGGTCCCGCTTCATGTACTCCAGTGAGTCATGCATCCAACCCATATTCCATTTAAATCCAAAGCCCAGCCCTCCGGCAAACACCGGACGGGTCACCCCGTCAAATGCGGTGGACTCCTCTGCAATGGTCATTGCTTTCGGGAACTTGCCATAAACGGTCTCATTGAAACGCTTCACAAACTCAATGGCTTCATAGTTGTGGTTTCCGCCATCGACATTCGGCACCCATTCACCGTCTTCCCGGGAATAGTCCAGGTACAGCATAGAAGCAACGGCATCAACACGAATGCCATCAACATGGAAATAATCCAACCAGACTAACGCCGAACTGATCAGAAAATCCCGCACGGTAAAACGGCCAAAATCGTAGATGTAGGAATTCCAGTCCGGGTGCCAACCGCGTCGCGGATCTTCATATTCATACAGTGCGGTGCCGTCAAACAGGGCCAATCCATGCGAGTCGGATGGGAAATGCGCCGGAACCCAATCGACAATCACGGCAATGTTTGCCTGATGGCATCGATCCACCAGGTATTTAAAATCATCAGGCGATCCGAATCGGCTTGTTGGTGCGAACAACCCCAGCGGTTGATATCCCCAACTGCCATCAAATGGGTGCTCGCTGACCGGGACAAATTCGACGTGAGTGAAGTTCATATCGACCAGATACGGCACCAGTTCGTCTGCCAGTTCGCGGAAATTCATCACATGCCCATCTTTGCGCCGCCAGGAACCTGCGTGGATTTCATACACAGCCATCGGCGCTTTGGTCGGCGGTACCGGCGTCCGATTACGCCAAGCGTCGTCCTGCCACTGATACTGGCTATGGTCGAAAACGATCGAGTTAAATTCCGGGTGCTGAGCACAATAGAAATTGTACGGGTCTGATTTATGCGGCAGCAGATGTTCCCTGGCGTCTTTCAACTCAAACTTATAGGAGTCACCGGCGCTGACTTCCGGGACAAACAAACGCCAGATACCATCACTGTTGCTTTGCATCGGGTGGCGACGGCCATCCCAGTTATTGAAATTGCCGATGACACTGACACAGCGGGCATTGGGGGCATAAACCGCGAAACGGACCCCTTTCACCTCACCTTCATCCGTGTCAGCGCTGCAGAGCTGCGCACCCATGGTTTTATAGAGAGTATCGGAATCGCACGGGAAATCGGTCAGTGCCCGTTCCTGAAACTGAAAGGCATCGATCAACTGCCAGGTTTGACTTCCTTCCGTCACGTGCAGACAGTAAATCGGACGGGAAGCGGTTGTTATCGACAACTCAAACAAGCCCAGAGGATCAACCTGCTTCATAACACCGTAGTCGGTGCTGCCGTCCAGTGAATGAACCGAAATACTGTCGGCGTTGGCCAGAAACACCCGAATTAACCAGCCTTGGGGTTGCTGGAAAAGTCCCAGATTATCAAACGGTCGGGCTTCTAAAACACTGTTGATCTGCTCTGCAATAGTCATTGGACGGTCGGTCCCCCTAATTTGAATTGTTGTCTTAACCGAAGCGCTAAATAGTTATTTGTCGCCATGCTAACGGATCGTAACCTAAGTTGAGAGATGCAAAATCATGAAGGTGGAGCTCATCTTAGATTAACCGGGCTTTCGCTGATCTTTCTCAATGAATTCAAAGGTCTGTGACACCTCCATGGTCCGATTTCCGTTTAATTGTGCCCCAAAAGAAATGACCGGACCCCGTCGCTGGTGATCACCGGCGGATGCAGAGCACGGCTATTCGGTTGAGTCTAGCTGCTTAACTGGGTTTTGAATACCCGAACGGCGTCGACTTTCTCAATCACGATCGACTTACCAGCCAGCTAGCCCTAGTTGATAATAGATCGACCATTGCTGTGTATTTAATTGATAGTAAACCGAAAAAGAAGGCGAAATCATCACGGAGGCATTACGGAACAGGTTTATGTTCGGCGAAAGGGTCACGCCAACTGCACTGGTCAACGCAGAATCCTGTTGCCCGACCGCGGTCAAACTTAATTCGGTATTGCGCCAATACAAGGCAGGCGTCAACGTCTGCCCAATGGCACCGAAATTATGCCGGTAGGTAAGACGCGTTCGTGTTGTCAATTCCTCTTGCAGTGAGTCCGGGAAGAATATCGTTGCTGGCAACAACGAAAATATGTCGCCAACCCGGTACTGGGCTTGCAGCCCCCACTCGACTGAAGCCTTGTGATTGAAGCCACGCTGTACTCCACTGGTATCGGAAAGTAAGACGACACCACCGGTCTGCAGCGCCAACTGTCCGGTTAGATTCTGAGCAAAACCCCACGGCACATTGATATCCTGATACGCCGGTGCCCGCGAAGAGACATACCCCAAACTGGCGGCCGCCAATGTCAGACTGCCCAGCTCTTCCGGCATGATGTGAATCAGGCGAAACTCAGGTTGCACACGCTGTTGCAACGCACCTTTCTCTGACACTTGTGGCGCTGCCAGCGAGAGACCGTGCAAGGTAAAGGCTTCACCAGAGCTGAGAAAGTCTCTCTGCCTGAGATAACCCAGTTGCGTCCCCTCATCCGTCAGCCAATTTACGTTTACCGAGCCCAGCCAGTCCGCTTGTGATTGCTGCAAACCTAATTGGGTGGTGACGTTCAAGCGCCCGAAGACGTCGGTAGATTGTATTTCGCCCACCAGCCGCTCGCTGTCGTAGTTCAGCGACCAACTGTGCGGGTTCCACAAATTCGAAGAGCGCCGATAGGGCAGCACTTCAGCCCGAGCCCGCTCCACCTGTGCACCCTTGTGAATGGTCATTGGCAAGTTGTTTGCGACAGACTGTGGCTGCCAGGCATCGCTGACCTGCATGGCGTCGTCAAAATCCACAGCGATCAATTGCTGGCCCTTTGCCGTGTAATCCGCCGCAATCAGACGGTTGGAATCCACATCGTAAACCGGAAAGTAAGTGCCGTATGGACGGCTCATCACCTGGTAGGAGTCAAACTGGTTTCGCGACATGGCCTGCAGTTGATCGATGCCACTAGCATCGGAAGAATACAGCAGCCAATTATTGGTTAGTAAGGGCGCGCGCAGGTTTTCCTGGTTTGCGGCCCTCAACAATGTCAGATCCGTCAAGGCACCATTGACATGAAAGATCCCGTGCCCGTCATCCAGTTGCATAACGAACACCCAGCTTCCCCGACTTGGGGCAATGTCATAAACCAGTGCACGCTGCGGCAAGGCCAAGTCAGACAAACGCTGTCCATCCGCAGAGTAAACCACTAGGGCGCTACTGCGATCGGAACGAAATTCATGAACCAAAAACTCGCCATCGGCATAGCTGGCCGCAGTAATTTTCTGGTCTGACAGGACCACTGCCAGACCCGCAGCATCCGACCAGCACTCCAGGTTAGCACTACCGGCATCGGGTCGCGTGGCATGCCGCACACTGACTACCCAACACACGCGGTCATCCGCCAAAAACACCGCTTTGCTCTTCGCGCCAGACACATAGCTGGCCGTGACTTTCGGGGACAGATCGGTCAACCTGCGGGATTGACCGTTACGGACGGCCACCAGAAACGAACCTTGGGTTACATCCACTTCAACCGCAATAATCTCATCGCCACGAACACCCACCGGGTACCAGCTTCGCCAAGAGTCCGAAGGATTCTGCAGCAACGGCAGAACTTCCGTCAGACTCAGCGCGTCTAACTGCTGTTGCCATTGTTGAGTGCGCTGTGAGATCCACTGATCATAATGCTCATTGAGGTTAAGGCCGGTCTGATCTTGCAACGCTCCATTAAAACTCACACTGCTCAGCGTGCCGGTATTGGCGAGTACGCGATCCATTAAACCGGTGTCATACCTTGACTGCAGATAGTCGGTAAAAAAATAACCCAGAACATAGGGAGATAAATAGGGAGTGCGATCAAAACCGGTTCCGAGCATTGCTCGCTCATAGCGGTAAGGCGAATTATTGAGCAAATCGGTTCGCAACCACAGATTGAAGGCAGCATTTCGACCCCGACCGGCAGAGGTTAAAACGGTTTCTGCCCAAACAGCATCGCCTTCGGCATACCAATCCGGAATCAACCAACGACTGAACAGCGCAACTCCCGACTCACCAAAGAAGAAGTGCAGCCATGTCCCTGTTTCATGATCAAAATACTGCTGATACTGCACCATGTGCCGGCCTTCATGGACGGCTAACGTGTCATACCATTCCAGACCGGTTAGCGGCATAGGTTTGTTGTACCAATGCGAACGAAATGGCGGCAAACCGACTTTGCCGTTACTGACATGCGACTGCGCAAACAAGACGATAGGAACGGGTTTAAAGTCTCCCTCAATGGGCAAGTCCTGCAGATGCTCTGCCAGGTATTGATTCAGCAAGGTCACCACCCGCTGAGCTTCGGCCTCCTGCTCAGGCGGGAAAATCAGTTGAAACAGGGGTTGCTGAATCTGCAGCCAGGGCTCGGCACTGCTCGCGGTTGCCAGTCCGGACGATAAAACAACAAGTAACCCGGCGACCAGGCATCTGAATTTCAGCACACTCATACCCTTTATTAACGAGACAGGCATCATAGCCACGCCGCCATTAAAAAAACACCCGCTTACGCGGGCATAAAGGGTCATTAGTGGATACAGATCAGGTAATCAACGTTGTCGCAGTGCATTTATCCGGCTGTCCAAACTGGGATGCGAGGCAAACATTTCAGAGCGCTTACCATTAATACCAAAGGCCACCAACTGACCTTCCAGTTCGGGTTCGGACGATCGCTTCAGCCGTTCTAACGCTGCGATCATCTTCGGTGCACCCACTAGATCGGCAGAGCCCTTGTCAGCCCGGTATTCTCGCTGGCGCGAGAACCACATGGCGACAATACTGGCCAGAATACCCAGCACGATTTCCAACACAAACACGACGCCCATGTAGGCAAACATACCCAGTCCACGCCCTTCTTCGCCGCGCGCCACGACGCTGGAAATGGCGTTGGCAATAATGCGCGCCAGGAAAATCACAAAGGTATTCAAAACGCCTTGGATCAGGGCCATGGTAACCATGTCGCCATTCGCGATATGGGCAATTTCGTGCGCTAACACCGCTTCCTGTTCGTCCTGAGTCATCTGCTGCAACATACCGCTACTGACCGCCACCAGTGAATTGCGCTTGCTGGCCCCGGTGGCGAACGCATTGATTGACTGGCTCGGGAATATGGCGACTTCCGGCATGGGAATATTGGCCCCCTGAGCCAAACGAGCCACCGTTTGCATTAACCAGCGTTCCATCGGGCTCGATGGCTGAGTAATCACATGAGCTCGGGTTGAACGAACGGCCATCCATTTGGACATCCATAAGGAAATAAAACTGCCGCCAAAGCCAAATGCCGCGGCAAAGAACAACAGCGTTGAGGTGTCACCAAGCTGAATGCCGAACATCGGCAGTATCACATTCAAGAACACACCCAACACCAGCAGAATGGCAAAGTTGGTGGCGAGAAACAGTCCCACACGTAACATCGAATTACTCCAGAAAATTTGATTCGTCAGTGCCGACTATTTAAGACTGCCTGTGCGGCCTTTCAAGCACGCCGGAAGTCATTTTCTGAATCCATACGCTTTGCTGTTGTATTTCTGCGGATAGTGAATATGACTAAGCCAGTTAAGCAATTTAACCAAAACAAGACAAACGACGACCATCAGCATCACACCACCCCCAGAAGACAAAGGGGTTGTAGCCAGAATTAAAGGTTGGCACAGCCGCTGCAAAAGAAGCTGCAAGAATCCTCAACCCCACAAAGGAACTGAACCGTGAAACACAATCGACTGAAACGCACCCCGACAACCCTATTGATGATACTGACCGGCTTTTTGTTCACCGCCTGCAACACCTTAACGGTACAGGGCACCGGCCGCAGCTATGAAATCAACCACACCGTTACCGAGATCCGTGAAGTCGAACTTCATGGAATCGGTGAGTTAACGTTACAAAATGGTCAAGAAAACCAGCTCGTGGTTCTCGCACAGGAAGAAATCCATGACCACTTAAGTATTCGCCAGGAAGACGACCAGTTGATCATCGGTCCGCGCGAAGGGTATCAGTTCAGAACCAATGAACCACCGCGTTTCCTGCTGAACGCCAACCATCTCGATACCGTCATAATAAGAGGCGCAATCGACCTCACCAGCGGTAACTACCGCACCGAACAACTGGCCATAGAGGCAAGTGGCTCCAGCGATGTGGATTTGACATTGCATGCCAGCAACCTGACTATCGACGCGTCCGGATCGTTCGACGGCTACCTGTCCGGTGAAGTGAATACGCTCAAAGTAGACTTCAGCGGCTCTTCAGACCTGAACGCAGACGACCTGAAAGCCAAGGATGTCGACATAGATATCTCCGGTGCCGGTACGGCCTATATACATGCCACTGAAACCTTAACGATATCCGCTGCGGGTGCGGTCAAGGTGGTTTATTCCGGCAATCCAGTGGTCAGTCAATCGGCGGCTGGTGCAACCTCCATCAGCCACTCTGACTAAAAGTCATTTACAAAACCATGACTGTCGGCACTGTGGCAAAGGTGCCGACCATCGCACACTGCTTCGTCTGATAAAACAACACAACAAGGAACCCCAATGAAACTCTGGAAATCGCTACTCACCGGCGGCCTGATCGTCGCTGCCACCGGCGGTGCTTTGGCATTAATGTTTAAACCAGATGTCACCAAAGAAATTGACGTCGCCGATGAACCGATTTGGGATGCCCGAACAACGCTGGCCGTAGTGGGTGAATACCAACCACAAATCACCTTGATTGGCCGTGTAGAGCCTATGCGAGAGTTGAACGAAATTGCGCAGCTGTCGGCCCGTGTAACCAACCTGTATGTAAAAGATGGCATGCGCGTTGAACAGGGTGAACTGCTGATTCAACTCGATGATTTTGACGCACAGATGCAATTGCAACAGACCCTGGCGGATCTCGATGACCTGAATTCACGCATTACACTGCAGAAATCGCAACAGCAGTTAGAAATCGAAGGACTGGATGTTGAACGCGCCAACCTGGCCATGCTGGAAGACCGCCTGAAGAAACAAAAAGCGATTACTAACACCCAGCAAGCGATTGAAGAACTAGAACAACAGATTCAGCGCCAGCGTTTTGCTGTGTTGCAACAGGAAACCGCCATTAACAATCACGCTGCGACGAATACCCAGTTGGTCAGCCAGCAACAGAAACTGCTATTAGCCAAACGTGCCGCTGAACGCAACTTGGCCAACACGCAAATTAAAGCGCCCTTTACCGGCAAGCTCGCTCAGGTGCTGGTGACTGAAGGGCAGCATGTTAACCCCGGTCAAGCGTTATTCCGCTTATATTCGGAAGATGACATGGCAGTACTGGTGCAGTTGCCGGCTCGCCTGTTGGCTGAAAAAGAACAACTCAACGGTGTTGCCACTGAACAGAATCGCGCCAGTGAAGTGGCGTATGATCGCAGTGAAGCGCAGATCGATATGGGGCAAAGCGGTTTTAAAGCCTGGTTTAAACTAGCACAAGGCAACCAATGGTTACCCGGTGACATCGCGTATCTGACGCTTAATCTCGCTGCGAAGCCACAAACGATTAAAATTCCGGCGGCCTCTGTCTTTCAAGACCGATGGATTTATCAAGTTGATGAAGAACAACGGTTAAAGGCATTGGAAGTTAAGGTGTTAGGGTCTCTATCAGAAGGCGATTCATCACAATTGGTGGTCCAGGCGACCGACGCCACGGACTCGGAATTACGCTTATTACTGACCCGCTTAAACAACCCGACAACCGGCATGAAAATCTACGAAGCGGGCGTTGACCCTGAACCCGTCGAAGCGACAGAAGAGCCGGCTCTTGAAAACGACGACATTGAAACAGATGACGAGGTGAGCGATGAAGACGCTTAACGACCGCGGCATTCTCGCCTACTTCACAGAACATCGGGTTGCCGCCAACCTGATCATGATTCTTGTACTATTAATTGGCGTCATTTCTTATCTCCGGTTGAACAAGCAGCTAATGCCTGATGTCACCTTTCCTGCCATCAGCATCAACACTACCTGGACCGAAGCCAGTGCAGAGGGCGTCGAACAAAACCTGACAACACCGTTGGAAAACGCACTGCGTAATCTGGACGATGTCGAAGAAGTCTGGTCTTGGTCAGCGCAGGGCAACAGTAACATCGTTTTACGCTATCGCCTGGACGCCGATATGGATGAGGCTCTCGCCGAGGCCACCAACTTCATCGCCGGCTATCGTGATTTACCGGAAGGCGCAGAACGGCCGGAAGTCACTCTGGAACAAAACAAAGAAGCGGTATTTTCTGTGTTGGTTGCCACTGACGGACCAGTCACAGAACTGCGCCCGTTGGTTCAGCAGTTCCGCAACGACTTACTCGCGCGTGGCATTGCCGAAGTGGATGTGCGTGGTTTTCCCGATGAAGAAATTCGGGTCGAAACCGATCTGCTTAACCTGTATAGCAACAACACATCGATTGATCAGGTGGCTGCACAGATCGCCAGCAGCAACCAGAACAGCCACGGTGGTCGACTAGCGTCGGATGTTTCTCAGATATCGGTCGTGACCGACACCAAGGTCGAAAAAGCCAACGCCATCCGTAATCTGGAAATGAGCAATCAACAACCCCTAAGCGCGTTGGCCAGTGTATCCCGTCAAACCAAAGACGGTGCCCGGCATTATGTGCTGGAAGGCAAAGAAGTCGTCCGCCTGCTGATATTCCGTTCTCCACAAGTCGACAGTCTTGATACGAGCGACATTCTGTATCAGTGGATAGATGAAGTACAACCGACGCTACCCACAGGTATCGACATTGTGGTCTGGTGGGATTTAGGTGAGGTCGTGGAAGGCAATTTGGATATGCTGAAGAGCAATGGGCTTATGGGCCTGATATTGGTCGTTGGTATTTTATTTACTTTCCTCAACCGACACGTCGCCTGGTGGAGTGCCGTCGGCATTCCGGTGTCCATTGCAGGAACCTTAGTAATCCTCTATGGAACAGGCGGCACAATCAACTTCCTTTCAATGTTTGCATTTCTAATGGCGCTGGGAATCATTGTTGACGACGCCATCGTCGTTGGTGAAGAAACCGTAACCCAGATGGAAAAGGGTCTTCCGGCCAATGAAGCGGCGCTGATTGGTGCGAAGCGTATGTTCGGTCCGATCATGGCCAGTTCACTGACCACTGTAGCTGCATTTGTTCCTTTACTTTTTCTACCTGGAGTTTTTGGGGAAATGTTTCGGCCGGTTCCGGTCATTGTTGTCGCCGTTATTATCGCGTCCCTCATCGAATGTTTTATCATTTTACCTGGGCATTTAAATCACGGCTTGGCCAAGCGCACCGGTGAGCGATCAAAGTTCCGCCAAAAGATGGACAGCGGCTTCAATCATTTCCGAGATAATATTTACCGTCCTTTTGTCACCAAAGCCATTGAAAATCGAGGACTCTCAGTTCTGTTAGCTATTGCTATGGCGGCAATTGCTCTTGCGCTGCCGCTTTCAAAAACAGTTCCTTTTTCGCCGGATATTGATGTGGAAGACAATATGGTAACGGCCTGGATCAGCTTTCACGAAGGTACGTCCGAGCACGTCGTTGAAGATTACACTCTGCAATTAAAAGCCGCACTCGATGCGACCGAACAGGAAATCGGCCAAGGCAATACTATAGTGACGCAGGTGTACGAGATTTACAGCGCCGATGAAGGCTTCACTCAGGTTCAGGCGAAACTGGTCAACCGTGATGACCGCCCTGTCTCCAATGCTGACTTTTTGAAAACATGGGGCAGTAAAATCAAAGGAGGACCGGATGTAGCCGAAATATCCACAAACGAGGACGAATCATCCGCTTCCGGAGGATCTCGATTAAGCTTTTTCCTGGCAGGCCGAAGTTTGGACGAACTGAAAGCCGGTGCCGAAGCGTTAAAAATTCGCTTGGAAAAATACCCGAACCTGTCAGACATCACCGATGACCTGCCGCAAGGTGGCGACGAAATTGTCTTCTCCTTGACCGCCGCCGGAAAGCGCATGGGCTTAACTGAACGCGGTGTTGCGGCGCAGTTACGTCAGGCGCTGATGGGCACACAGGCACAGTCTTTCACCGAAAACGACGCCACCCTTAACGTGCACATCCGCTTGCCGAAGGACTCGTTCAGCAACACCGCGCAATTACAAGACTTGCCGATACAAACCGCGAACAGCGGCTGGGTTCGTTTCGGTGACATAGCGGAATTCACCACACAACAGGGACTCGGTACGCTGTTTCACAACAACGGGCAACTCGGGGTTCGAGTTAATGCGGTGATACTCGATAAAGAGACAGACAGTAACGCCCTGTCCAAGGAGATTTACTCAGCCGAGGTGGAGCCGATCCTGAAACAGTTCGGTCTAACCGGTGAAATCCAGGGCAGCGCTGCAGATATTCAAGAAATGCTATTGAACTTGCTCATAGCCTATGGGATTAGCATTCTTCTGATTTATTTTATTTTGGCATGGTCTTTTTCCAACTATAGCTGGCCGCTGGCGGTCATGGCCGCGATTCCCTTTGGTTTAACCGGAGCGATCTTCGGACATTGGGCTCTCGGGTTGAACCTGACTTTCCTCAGTTTCTTCGGGTTATTCGGGTTATCGGGCATCATTATTAACGATTCAATCATCTTGATTAATCGTTATCAGGAACTGCGCGAAGAGGGTATAGCGATCAAACCGGCCATCATCGATGCCAGCTGCCAACGCTTGCGTGCCGTGCTACTGACCTCGATCACTACGGTTGGCGGATTAGTACCCATCTTGATGTCTGACTCAATTCAGGCGCAGCTGGTCCAGAGCATGGCCGCCTCATTGGCGTTTGGTATCAGCTATGGAACATTACTGGTGTTACTGGTTATTCCTTGTTTATTGACATACATCGAAAGCATCAACGCCTTTAACAAGCGGATGATCGGTAAGTTTAAGAACCGCGGTGCGAAAGCGGCCTCGTAAGGGTTCATAAAAAGTTCAAAAAAAGCCCGGCTGCCGTCCGGGCTTTTTTATGCATCCCACTGCGCAGACAGCTCTTTGAGCCAGGCAATAACTCTCGTCAGGCTGTCATCGTTTGCCGCTTCGACTCGGACCTGCAAATAGGAGAAAGGCATGGTCGGCAAAAACATAAAACCCAGTGGTTGTATGATGTCTGCACAGTAATCTTTTGCTGCTTTCGCATTCGCAAAAGAATCCGCTGCCGGTAATTTCAGCCGCTCAATGTGGGATTTGGTGCCCGCGATAAATTCGATGGGACGGGTCAATTCGAAATAATGAAAGTACTCAGTTTTTCCCTCTTTCTCACTGGTATCTACTTGATACACACCAGATACCGCGCATAATGAACCCGGCTGCAGGTACTCATGGGCATGCTCAGCATTGCTGCCATAAGCCTTCATCATAACTGAAGAGCTTTTTAAACCGGTGGTGTGACCGTGAATAACCATCATCGCCCGCAATTTCCCCTTGGCCGGGAAAAAGTTCAACTTGGACACCCGCACATCTGCTTGCCAGTTTTGCATGTTTTTTCCACTTAATCGTCCTCAAGAGCACTGAGCGTATCACAGAAAAGATCCTTCTTGCGCAGGTGAGACAAATGCGTGATAGGTCGTTTGCAGAACCGCGTCACGGCGGTTGGCTTTACTGCGGGCCAATGATTTAATGGCAGACCTTCATCTTATTGTACTGGAGTTTTTGTGGCTTTAACTCGCCTCACATTACCGGCCGCGAATGCAGGTCAGCACACCGTGATCAATGTACATCATTTTGGTCCTGAGAACGGGCAAAAAGTCTATATTCAAGCTGGCCTGCATGCCGATGAACACCCAGGCCTGCTGGTCGCACAACATCTGATTGAACAGTTGTCGGCCCTGGAAACCAACCATCAATTGCATGCTCATTTTGTCGTGGTACCGTACGCCAACCCGATCGGCCTGAAACAGCGTAGTTTTGGCAAAGTGGTCGGTCGCTGCGACTGGCATACCGGTCAGAATTTCAATCGGGGCATGGCGTTGGATCGGGATGCCTTCTCAGGCGAATTTGCGGCTCAATTCAGCGCGGATACTGCAGCGAATGACCAACGCATGCGCACATCATTACGTGAGATGGTTAATCAACGTTTGGTCGGGTTTGAAGTTGAAAGTTTGCACAAGCTGTTACTCAGCCAATCCATCGACGCACACTACGTAATTGATTTGCATTGTGACGTTGTCGCCCTGCCCCACGTGTTTTACGGCAGCCACCAGCCTGACGAAGGCCGTCTGCTGGCACGATGCCTGAATTTCCCGGTCTGTCTGGAAGAAGATGTCACTGGCACAGTCGCCTTTGACGCAACCCACACTCAGCCCTGGGTACTGACGCAGCAACATCTGACTGACACCGCCTTTGAGCAACCCTGCTTTGCGGCCACGGTTGAACTGCGCGGCAATGCCGATGTCAGCGACGAGCTGGCGAAACAGGATTGCGATGGTTTATTGGCCTTTTTCGCCGCGAAAGACCTGATATCCGGCTTACCGCCCGCGCAACCATCAACCGTTGCCCAAACGGCGATTGCAGTTGAGCAGGTGAAACTGATCAATGCGACGGCCCCCGGCATTGTGACCTATCATTGTCAGTTGAATGACCACGTTCGCCGTGGCGACAAAATTGCCGACATCGTGTTGCTCGATGAACCTATGCCCACTCGCGTTGCCATTATTGCACCGTGCGATGGTCTGGTATTCAGTCTCACCAACGAATTCTATGTCAGCCCCGGCCAGACACTGGCGATGCTGGCAACGGATGAGGTCCAGAACAAGGCCGGCAGCCAATTGGCGTTCTGATACAAGGGGTTCTGAGTGGCATCCAAATGACGCAGAACGTCGTAACTGAGATACGCGCAAGGAAAACCGATGAAAAAAAGCCTCTACAGTTATATGCATCAACTCAGTGAAAGCCGCACACCTTTTGCATTGGCAACAGTCGTGGAAACTCAGGGTTCGGTCTCGGCCAAGATTGGCGCGAAAGCACTGATTGATGCACAAGGTACATTGCTCAGCGGCTGGATCGGCGGTGGCTGTGCCGAAAGTCAGTGTCGCGAGAGTGCCGTTAAGGCGATTGCTGATGCCCAGGGCTTTGTCATTGATATAGATCTCGATGATGAGATGCTCGGCGCAGGCATGCCCTGTGGAGGCAGCATGCGCGTCTTTATTGAGCCGGTTCTGCCGGCTCCCTCGCTGTGGATTCTGGGCCATGGGCGTATTGCAGAGTCACTTTGCCATCAGGCAAAAGAGCTCGGTTTCCGCGTGACCATTAATGACGTGATGGCCGACCGCCAGTATTTTCCAGCGGCAGATGAACTGATCACCGACGACCTCGACTATTCACTGCTGCAACCGCATCGTGACGATTACGTGGTGATCGCGACTCAGCACAAGGGTGATCATGAGTCACTGGCGCAAGTGCTTAATACGGAGGTCGGTTACATCGGCCTGATTGCCAGCCGAAAGCGCGCACGCTTGGTTTTGGAACACTTTCAATCACGCGACTTACCGGCGCAGCAATTAAGACGAATCCGAACGCCCTGCGGTTTAAATCTGGGTGCGAAAACGCCGGAAGAAATTGCACAATCCATTCTTTGTGAAATCACTCTGTTGCGTCGGCAAGGTTCTGGAGAACTGATGTTTGAACCGGCAGACTTCGTACAGAACCAAAACCCGTCATGACCAACACCGTTTACAAAGACATTTTACTTGACCACTACCGGCACCCTCGCAATCAGGGCAGTTTGGAAGGTGCACATCATTTCAGTGAGGGCTTTAACGCCAACTGCGGTGACAAGATAAAACTTGGTGTTATTTTGGAGGGCAACAGGGTACAGCAAGTGAAGTTCCAGGCACGTGCGTGCGCGATATGCACCGCATCCACGTCAATGATGACCGAACATATGATCGGACGGACCACCGAAGAAGCCCGGCAGATAATTCACCAGATTAAGGCCGCGGTCATTGGCAAAGCCGATTGGCCCGCTGGCTGTGAAGCGCTGGCCGGTGCGGCCGGCAGCGTCAATCGTCACAAATGCATCACACTCAGTTGGCAGGCATTGTCGGAATCACTGCCCAATAACTAAGAGCAACGTTAACGTCGCCACGGTCATCACCCCAGCGAACCCATAACAGAGCACCGCAAAGAGCCGCGCTCGACCGAGTTTAAAATCTTGCGTTAAGTGAAACAGACGATGTAACGCATGCCACGCGGGCAACGACAGAACAAAAAACCAGACTAACTGCCCCAACCAGTGGCCGCTCATATTGAGGATTCGGGTGTAGGAAAATGCCTGACCATCAACCAGATGCAACGGCAAGAAAAACGCCAGTATCAAGAGCACCGCTGGCAGCACCAGCGCGGTAGCCATGCCGCCGGCGGCGAATAAGCTCCAGAATATCGGTTCATGTGTACGCTTCATAACCACCCTCCTAAAATAAAGACCACCACGACGCTGATCACGGCCAATGCGACGTAATGCCCGGTTTTTATCGTTGACGGTGCGAACGCCTCGCCTCGCCAGCGCAGGTCGAGTGTTTTCGGTGTGAGTTGGAACCACGTCACGGTATGCCACAGCACTGCCAGCCAACACACCAAGTTAAAAGCAAGCATCCAAGGCGATTGCAGCGTCTCAACAAACTGAGTCCAACTGGCTTCGCCGCGCGCCAATGCCAGCAAAGCCAGCCATAACTCTACGGTGAACAGCCAAACCAACAAGCTGGTCGCTTCGCGCAGCATGTAGCGACGGTAGCCCGGACGTCTCAACCACCAGTGAGCCGTCAACGATTGCGGATAAGGTTTTCGGTTTGTCATCGCCCGCCCTCCTGCCCAGCGTCATCCTTTCGCAACCAATGGATCAGATTCACGCCATAGTCCACGGTACTTTCCAGCTTACTGGTGTTAATAGCCCGGGCCGGATCAACACCTTTCGGGCACACTTCTGAGCATTCACCAACAAAGGTGCAAGCCCAGACACCCTGCTCTGCGTTTAACATCGGCATCCGTTGTGCCCGCCCCTGATCCCGATTGTCTTTGTTGTAACGTTGCAGCAATGCCAATGCCGCCGGACCAAAAAACGCATTGTTCAGGCCGTATTGCGGGCACGCTGCGTAACAGAGACCGCAATTGATACACATCGACAGATCGTGATATTTCGCCATCTGTTGAGGCGTTTGTGGGTATACCGAGGTTAGCGCGGTGTCTTCCTGATCACGGATAATATAGGGCTTGATGGCTTCCAGTTTTTCAACAAAATCATCGATGCGGGCAATTAAATCGCGTTCAATCGGGAAATGTGCCAATGGCTCAATGCGCACGCTATTGTCGCCACCATTGGCGGAGAGGTAATCTCGCAGAAAAGTTTTACAGCCCAGTTTGGGCTCGCCGTTAATCATAAAACCACAACTGCCACAGATTGCCATGCGGCACGACCAACGATAGGCTAACGTGCTGTCGCATTCGTCTTTAATGTAATGCAGGGTATCGAGAATAGACATGTCGTTGCGGAATGGCACGTCAAAATGTTGCAACCAGGGCTCGTCATCCTGCTCCGGCCGATAGCGCATAACACTGACGTTCACCAAGAGCTGAGTGTTCATGGTTTCGCCTCCTGCTGATCCAGTTGCGCACCGTACAGCCGTTGCGCCGGTTGGCTTTTGGTGATGGTGACCGGTTGATAGTCCAACCTGGGGGCGTCACCTGCCTGCCAATAAGCCAGGGTGTGCTTGAGAAAATTTTCGTCATCCCGGGTTTCATAACCGTCAATACGTTGGTGTGAACCACGGCTTTCGGTACGGGCCAACGCGCTGTGCGCCATCGCCTGACCGACATCCAACAAGTAACCCAGTTCCACGGCATAAACCCATTCGGTGTTAAAGACGTTACTGGTGTCGGTAAACCCAATGTTCTGATAACGCAGCTGTAATTGGGCGAGTTTGTCACAGGTAGCCTGCATGGCATCCGCCGAACGATAAATACCGACTCCCGCTTCCATAGTCAGCCCCAATTCTTTGCGTAACTCAGCAATATTTTCATCGCCTTGCTTGGCTTTTATGGCCAGCGCTTCAGATAGCGATTGCTCTGCCAGTTCCGTGAGTCGCGCTGCATTACTGCGCTGGCTTTGTAGCGCAAAAGCGCCGGCGTCGATGCCGGCAACCTTGCCAAACACCAGCAATTCGGCCAGGGAATTGGAACCTAACCGATTCGCGCCATGCAGACCGACGCTGGCGCATTCACCAACCGCGTATAACCCCGCCAGACGAGTCGCACAACGCCCATCGGTGTGAATGCCCCCCATGGTGTAGTGCACCGTTGGGCGCACCGGAATCGGGTCTGCCACTGGGTCGCAATCGACAAAGGCTTTAGCCAGTTCCCGAATGAACGGCAGACGCTCATTGATCTTTGCCTCGCCCAAATGTCGTAAATCGAGATGCACCACGTCACCCCACAGCGGGTCTTGGATAGTGCGGCCCTGTTGTTGTTCGTGCCAGAAACTCTGACTGAGTTTGTCACGCGGCCCCAACTCCATGGTTTTGTTTTTGGTCGTTCCGACAGGTACCTCAGGACCCAGACCATAATCCTGCAGATATCGGTATCCGTCTTTGTTGATCAGAATGCCCCCTTCCCCGCGACATCCTTCGGTCATCAGCACACCTGTACCCGGCAGACCGGTTGGGTGGTACTGAACAAATTCCATATCCCGTAACGCCACACCGTGTCGGAACGCCATGGCCATGCCATCCCCCGTGACGATACCGCCGTTGGTGTTGTAGCGGTATACCCGTCCGGCGCCGCCGGTGGCGAGGATAACAGCACCGGCCTGTACCTGTACCGCTTCGCCTTCGGCCAAATCAAACAGCAAGGCGCCCTGGCAATGATCGTTATCGACCAGTAAATCAAGACAAAAATGCTCATCCAACCGATAAATATTCGGATACTTGGTCGAGGTCTGAAACAAGGTGTGCAAGATGTGGAAACCTGATTTATCGGCGGCAAACCAGGTGCGTTCGATCTTCATTCCGCCAAAAGCACGTACATTGACATCGCCATCGGGTTTGCGGGACCAAGGGCAACCCCAATGTTCCAACTGAATCATTTCCTGGGTGGCGTTATTCACGAAGTAGTCGACCACATCCTGCTCACACAGCCAGTCGCCGCCAGAAACGGTGTCGTTGAAATGATACTTGGTGGAATCATGTGGCTGAATGACACCGGCCGCGCCCCCCTCCGCAGCCACAGTATGGCTGCGCATCGGGTAGACTTTTGAGACCAGAGCAATATCTAGGTCGGGGTGTGCTTCAGCGGCGGCGATAGCAGCACGAAGGCCAGCACCTCCGGCGCCGATGATGACGAGATCCGTCTGGACTGTTTTCATGTTCACCTGCCTGCGATGGCGGGTTTTGCAACCCGGCGATTAATGAACTTTTTTATTTTTAGTCTGGGCTTAGGAATAGGCGCTTCGCGGCCAGAATGCAACCATGTCCATTGAGACGGGTCAGTTAAACCGGCAATAAAGCCATTCACATTACCAGGGCAAAACGACAGGATGATGAATTGTGCATTGCGAGCGGTCGGACCAATTAGGTATATTGACCGTCTTACGCGAGAACCAAAGGAAGACCAGTGAATATTCGGACAGGAAGCCTACTGCTGCTGTGTTGCGCGCCCTTCACGTTTGCCGAACGCGGGTTAATCGATAATAACGGTTTATTTTTGCGCGTCGGCGCTGGCTTTGCCCCCATCTACATTGAAGAGGTGATAATTGACAATCTCTTGGCGTCAGGCGCAACCGTCACCGCATTTCACTCTTCAGTCCACGCAGGCACGGTCTTTAACGACTTCTACGCCGTCTATGCGCTGGCGGAGCATAACTGGTACATCGACAGCGAGCAAAGCATCTACAACACGGGGCTGGTCGGTGTGGGTGGCACTTACTTTGTTCCGGAACTCTATGGTTTGTACTTGAACACTGGTGCAGGGCTGGCAACCAAAACCATCTTTGGGGCCGATGCCTCAGCCAACGGTTTTGGGTTACAGCTCGGTGTCGGTCGGCCTTTAACTGACCATATTGTGTTGGATGTTAGCTATAACTATCTGTCACTTTCATCGGTGGCCAATCCTGCGACCAATGGCGATATTGAAACCATCAGCTCTGTCCAGTTCACCTTTTCTTATCAGTGGTATTAACGATGACGCCAACTATACGTGCCGGGTATCGCCGCTCAACGTTACAACACGTTTTGGTTCTCCTGTTAGGGTTGTCTTTAACCGCGTGTGCCGGTCTCGGGCAGAAAAGCAACGCAGACCGCATGGCCGCGACGACGGGTAAGTCATTCGTCATTTCCGTACCCGCTGCTAAGCTGGACTTAAACCTGATAACGGGCGAAAAACGTTCCGATCTATCCATTTTACGGCTGGTCGACGAACAGAATTATAAGTTTGCGTTTCAATCCAACGGCAACCGTCTAAGCGGTCCGCTGTCCGTGAGCGACCCAAGCGTCAATATTCTTAATGCTTTGAATAAATACTATCAAAAACAAAATCAGATTAAATTCGTGGCCAAAGGGACCATCAACAACATTGACGAAAAATTTCTGGCCGGAGCCCTGAACAAAGGTGACTACTTGATTGATGTTCGTGTCAGCGAGTTGGCGCTCAAACGGAAGGAAGACACGCCGTTGTTTTACCTGCAAGCCTCGTATCAGTTCACAGTTTTTGACCGCAAAAAAGGAAAATATCTGTTACAGGACCAATGCCGTTTTGCAGAACCGGACAAAGCGCAAACGGTACGCGCATTCTCTAATCAGAATGGCGCACCCGTGGCTAATTTTCTGAACCGTTATGCCAGTGCCTGTTTAAATTATTTTGTCAGTGGTAAAGCTTTACCCGCGCAACAAAGTGTGACGGCGCCGAAATCCGCACCGCCGAAAAAAACGTCCCCGGTTCAAGCCTCTTCCAGCTCACTTGCACGGATCAGTCTGGGCACCGACTACAACTACTACCCGAATTACCCTGGAGACGCCAAGTCACTAATCAGTGGTGAATTTACCGTAGCCCTTGGAAAATCGCTGTCTCCCACTTTGGGGTGGATGGTACAGGGAGGCGCAAAAGTTACGGCTGATGACGCATTTCCCACCTTCGCCGAAGGCACAATTTACGCAGCCAACCTGGGTGTCGGTGCCAACCTGTACCCCAATGGCAATGTGCGCAATGGCTATTCACTGATATTGAACGGTCAGATCGGTCAGTTCCGTCAAAACGCAATTGGACTGAGCACCAACGCCGTTGGCCTTAACATCGGTGCGTACCGGCAACTAATAGGCCCATTACAAGCACAAGTACGTTACACCTATTGGTTGCATGTGGGCAAAACGGAGGAAGCGAACTTGGGCGGGCATGCGTTAGGCGTTGGGTTGGGGTTGCAGTATTAAAGTAACAGCGATCAAAACGTATGATTCATCTTCAATGAACTCATGATGTAAACGCCCGGTCGCTGCGTATTTCTGAAGACTCTTTTTTGCACAATGTTATACGGGCGCGACATCATTACATCGAAGGTCCGCGGATCACTTTTTGATACGTATTCTCTCTCAAGGAGCTATATCAAAAAAGAGCCAAATTCGCAGGAATTTGACTCTTACTTAGTGATTTTATTTCGCTACTTATTGAATATCATCAAATAAGCCCGAATCGTTTTTTCCTTCTTAACATCAGTAGAAACAGAAGCAAAAGCATCCCGCTAGTAGACAATGAGCCTCCTTTCTTACCTGAGTCCGTCTTCAGAGTAGAAACAGAAGGATTTAAGGGTGCAATATCATTAATATCCAATACGCCATCATTGTCATCATCATTATCGGCTATATTTCCGATACCATCGCCATCCGAATCTTCATGCTCAGTGGCATCAAATGGAAATGCGTCAACAATATCGGCATACCCGTCACCATCGGAATCCAGAACCATATCTTTTATTAGCGGTGCCAGGTCATCTTCATCGTACAACCGATCGTTATCATCATCTGCGTCGATTGCGTCCGGTATGCCGTCTCCGTCAGTATCGATGGAGATATTGGCAGAAAAAGACAATAGGTCCACGCCGTTAAGTACACCATCACCATCGATATCAGGGTCAATATTATTAGCAACACCATCGCCATCAAAATCACCAATAATGCTTGCAGAGTTATCATCCAAATCCAAAGCTGCGACCCAGCCATCATTGTCAACATCGAAATCAGCCACCATTACTTGCCCGTTCACCAACAGATAAACTGTATTGCCAGAAGCAACTGCTTTGTTGATCGAACTGAACGCCACAATATCCGCGTCACCACTACTGGCCGGGTTATAGTGCAAGCTGACAAATTGACCTTTGTCATTACGAACACTCAAACCACCGTTGCTGATGTAGACACGACCGTCACGTTCAAAAACCGAATTAACTGTTTGCGAGAAGAATGGGGGCTCAACATTGCCATTTGGAAGAATATTGAAATCATAGTTTGCCGAGACTACCAAACGCCCATCTTCCAAAAAGGACAAAGCATTTACGGTGAGGCTACGTACTAATTCTGAAGGCTGCCCATAAATAGACGATGGCGTATTAGAACCTTTACCCGCAATAGTCGACAATGATCCATCAGCATTGATTCTTCGGATGGTATCGTAGTAATCATCAAAATAGACAATCTGATCATTTGAGTCTGTCGTCAAATAGCGCAGATAACGCCCCACGCGACCATTACGCGCATCTACCGCATCTACATTACCAAATGAATTGTAGGTTCCCGCGATGCGGTACAATTGGCCGTCCAACTCTAATCGATAGAAAACGTAACGGTTTGAATCGCCAATGATCAATCTGTTTTGGCTGTCAAACGCTATACCACCGTGTTGAATAGAACCAATACTGGCATCTAGCGGTGCCACGCCGTCATTGATAACAGATTGATTACCACCGCCGACTTTGAGGTTCCAACCACCATTTTCCCAGGCAAACACGCGAGAACCGTTGGTAACGTATATCTTCCCGTTATTATCCAGGACCAAGTTTGACCAGTATGATGCACCACTATTGCCGACCTCATATGCAGTCCAGTTGTTCAATGCTGACAAATAGCCATCCTGCGTAACCGTGCCCAACGTCGGGGAAGCATCCGTAAAGGCGTCCCAAAATAAAAAATGAATCTGGTTCTTATAGTAACCAATGGCTGTCTCAATATGAGCATAAGAAGATCTGGCTGGGCGACCTAACTTAACTTGATTTTCATTGTCGTTTCTTTGCGCGCCAACAACCGCTCGAAGAGACAGTCGATCTTCATTGTCATATGTTTGCGCGCCAACAACCACTCGAAGAGACAGTCGATCTTCACTGAGTTCCAGAATTTGAGTTGAATCATCGAAGTCCTCCAAAACAAACAATCGATTATTTCCAACCTGCAAATCGGTCGTCCATGCCAAAGAATATTGCGCAGCAGGTCCATCTTCCGCAACGAACGTATGGACATTCAAGTCTCCGTCATGAATTACAGTCTGCAAATTACCATTTGAATCTACGGTACGAATTGCGTCACCGGAGCCACCGTTACTGTCTGTAAAGAAAACCTGTCCCGCAGCCGTTGCAGCGACTTGATTAAGATTCAACTTCGCCGTTCTCGCATTCACGCCATCGGCTGTATCGTAAACATCATTTGCCGGTTCAGTGACGTCGGCGGCATTTCCGTCGCCGATAATTCGGGTATATGTTTGAGCGCTTACATCCAATTGATAAATAACATCGTCGTCTCTATAAACCACATAAAGGTCACCGATTGAAGATGCAAAGACATCCGAAACACCTTCTTCAAACTCAGGTCCAAAAGGGGCAAGATCAAATGGGTTATCGAAACCGGAAATCAACGGCTCTACGGCGCCACCAACAACCCATTTATAGATATTGTCAACGTCATCGGAAAAATAGACAACATTGTTCGGCGCAAGCGATACGGCCTCTATGTCATTGGCATCAACACCTCGATTGGTCAACAAAGGATCAGTTTCAAAAATTTTGAATTCCAGCCACTGTTCAGTGGACTCGTCTAAACGATAGAAAACCCCATAATCCTGATCAAAGACCATCAGGGTATTGTCAGTAGCCAAGACTAATGAATCTTCACCAAATAGTTGCAATTGAGCAGGTAGAATTGGGCCAACTAAGGATGTCATTTTCAATTCATCAGCATCGGCGATGCCGTTATTATTCACATCTAAAAATCGAGTGGCACTGTTGGAATCAACGTCTTTATTGTCGCCAAAACCATCGTTATCCATATCGGCTTGTTCACTTGGATCAAACGGAAACGCGTCGGAGCTATCCGGTTCTAGATCGTTGTCATCATCCAGATCCGCCACATCGCCAACACCGTCACCATCACTGTCCTGATACTCTGTTGCATCATTAATAAATGCATCTACTTCGTCGGCATAGCCGTCTCCATCACTATCAATGGTTACCGATGAATCGAAATCATTGACGTCGACGTTGGCTCCAACACCATCGTTGTCTGCATCGGTCGTTTCTGCTGCATCAAATGGGAATGCATCCACGTTATCGCCCACACCATCCCCATCTGAATCACTTTGCTCAGATGGATCGAGTGGGAAAGCGTCGTTGATATCAATGACGCCATCGTTGTCATTATCTAAATCGGAATTGTTACCTATACCATCACCGTCAACATCTTCAGACTCGGTCGCGTCATAGGGAAATCTATCCGTGTTGTCACCAACGCCATCACCATCACTATCGAGTGATTCTGTGGGATCCAGCGGGAATGCGTCCATAGAATCGTTGTACCCATCGCCGTCTGAATCTGCGGCATATTTGCTGGTTCCTGCAGTCTCTTCATCGACATCAGAGACGCCATCATTATCCGAATCCGTATCAATGTTGTTATCAATGCCATCGAAATCGTAATCGTATTGACGAGATGCATCAGCAGGCCACTGATCTACCCAATCATTGGCACCATCACTATCGGTGTCTTCTGTAACAACATATATAATCTTGTTGTTGTCTTGAATGAACAGTTCGCCATTAGGTCCGATTTCCAAGTCGTTAATATTGGAGAACTTCACGGCCAGTGGAGACTTTGCGTCCACGCCTGTATCAGCCCCCCCACCTACCACAATACTGACAGTGCCATCAGTTAAATTGAGAGCCCCTATCAAGTCTTGGTATTCCTCGATAAAGTATAAGGTGTTAGCGTCTGCATCATATTCGATGTCGGTCAGACCCGTACCGCCACTCTGGAAAGGGTCACTGCCTGGTACGATAGTGTTTCCACCATTTCCATAAATATGTTTGATGGTGTCATCTGACCTATTCCACGCGTAAATACGATTATTTGATGATAAAAAAATCGTACCTGAACTGCCTTTTGCCAAACCCAATACTGAACTGGAGAATCGGATATTTTCGCTACTCACAGTCGTACCATCAGTGGGAACCACCTCAGTACCGCCGCCTAAAGCAGTTTGCAAACCCGTCTGAGCATCCCATTTATTCACTTTATAGTTGTATGTGCTGTAGGTGTTGGTGTAAAAAAGTGCGCCATCATCAGCCAGGAAATCGACTGTTTGAAAAAGTGCGCCATAGCTCGACTGGCCATCATGTGCAAGCGCCCATCGATTGGTCACCTTGTCTCGTTTCAAAATATCGCTGTAAACCCATAGGGAATTTTCGATAATGAACCAATCCGATCCATCAATATCAGCCAAATAGGGTTTGGCGATTCCCTGTGGTGTCGATGAAAGATTTGTATTCCCCCCATTACCGGCATTCAGAGTTACCCGCATGGATCGATTGACCTTAAATACTTTGTTCTTGCTGCTATCCGAAAAAAACAAATCGCCGTTCTGATCTGTATTCATGCCATATATATTCAATGGGGAATACAAACGAGAATGATAAGAAGAAGGTTCTGTAACAGCCGACTCAATTGAGGTAACGTTATTAATAGTGGGAGCGGCATGCACGACCCCAATCCCAAAGATTGAAAATGCCGCAGTAACCAGTTTGCGCGAATTCATAAAACTTCCTTCGTTTTACTTAATTGAAACTGGAACATTTCTGCGCAACGCTCGAGTTACATTGCAGAATGCAACTCGAATGAGGAGTCGCCATCGATACCTTCGATGGGAACATGTGGCCAAAATGTCCCTATTTTGGACGTTCTTCTTGAGAACATGCTCTTACACCGATGCCATGAGTTCATGACTCGAAGAGCGCTGAAATGGTGCCACGAATGGGCTTACAAGGGAAATCAGAACACCGTATCAAACGTGCATAGTTCACATTTTTGAAAAGCACAGGACCAAACAGCGGCCTTCGACCACAATGCACATCATGCCGTCACGGGATTAACGCAAAAACATGGCGAAAAAAAAGCAGTCATTTGTCTACATAGCTGTCTTGACCTGTTTTTGACACGGCATGTGAATATCAACGGCCAGAGTTGTCGACGAAAGCTTTTATGTCCCGCAAGTTCGTCACCACATAATCCGGCTGAACGTCAGTATTATTCTCAGCGCCCTTTCGCTGGTACCAACACCCTTTCATACCTACGTTCTGAGGTCCACGCACATCGGCTTCTAAGGTATCGCCACTATTGAGGCATCGACCACAGCCACTGCGAAGAGAAAGAGATCGACTTCGGGCTTAAGCAAGACGACATCCGCGCCGAGGGTTGTTCCCTGTGGCCACCCATCCTAACCCGAAGTTCACCAACGGCATTGCTATTCCTTGCAATGCGTGTAGCGTTCGGCAAGCATCTGTACAGGTACTCGCTGATGTTGGACGGACGGATTGGTCCGTCCCTCCAAACGTGGACTGAACACCAGGGCCATTGGCCTTAATATCGGTGCACACCTGCAATTAATAGGCCCATTACAAGCACAAGTGCGTTACACCCATTGGTTGCATGTGGGCAAAACGGAGGAAGCGAACTTTGGCGGGCATGAGTTTGGCGTTTGGTTAGGGTTGCAGTTTTAGGCTGTATTATTTAGTGTCCTGAGTCGGAGGTTCGTATCGTTTGAGAGCGAATGAGAAGCGCTAGTAAAAGGCGTTCTTTTTATAGAATATCGAGATCTTTACAAGAAGAGCAACGCCGTAATGGTGTTTTCCATGAACTCCCTACGGGCGCGACATTCAAGCTCTCCAGCGTCGTTCAGTCTCTTGTCAATGAAATAACCATTGACTGCGAGACACGCCTAGCTATCGAACTGGAATGGCACGCTGACCACAAGCGAACTTCTAACTCAGGACACTAGGGGTCAGTTTTTACAAGGGCTGCACTCCATGGGCCATCCGCTTCAATTTTTTCCGGAAAGACGACTCTAAGAAGGCCTTCAATATTCTCAATACTTACTTCGAGGGTTTTCTGAATAACCAATCCATCGATCAACGCTAAGAGTACCTGAGCTGTGATTCCTGCACGCTTGCCGATCCAAGGCTCTATTGCTTGCGTAATTATTCCTATCCACTCATTGTAAAGACTATTTAGAGCTTCTCGAATATCAGGGCTTCGATTAATGCTTTCTTCAACTAAATACAAATGTAAGTGGTTCCGATGCTTCGCTTCCAAGACGCGCGTTACTAGCTGAAAAGCCAATGTTGCCAAAGGTTGTATTTCGGCCTTTTCATCGATCAATGATAAGACTTCTGTCTTCACCAATTCGATATGCTGAGTCGCGATTTCCAGAATCAAATCATCCTTACTTTGAAAGTGGTAAAACAGGGTGCCTTTGCTTACCCTCGCAGCAGTTGCAATATCCGCTAAACTGGTTACCTGAATACCACGCTCGTTAAACAACCTATCTGCAGCTGCAATAATATTTTCTCTTGATTTCGTCCTCATCATTCGATTCCTGGCAATATATTCCTAACAACCTCATGCATCTGATATTGATCAAAAATACAGGGTACAGGGTACAACGGATTCGCTTCCTGTAAAGAGCGCTTAACGATCAATGGGATGTCTTCTTCAAGCAACTCGCTGACGGCCTTTGGAATGGACATCGTGGCATTGGTGGCCTCAATCCACGCAATCATTTTTGAGGCCCGTTCAGGCACACTGGCTTTTTCATTCGCTATGCCGCAAGCGATTGCCAACTCAGCCAGTTCAGGATAGACATGTTTACCGTATGCTCGCAATACGTGAGGTAGCACAATTGCGTTAGCGAGGCCATGAGCAACAGAATACAAACCACCCAGAGCATGAGAAATGGCATGCACATATCCAACATAAGCTCGCGTAAACGCAAGACCCGCCAGAAAGGAAGCTCGCTGCATGTTAGCCCTAGCCTGAAGATTTTCACCTTGCTCATAAACTAACGCGAGATTTGCAACTATGAGCTGAACTGCTTCGAGCGCAAAAGCTTTGGTCTGTGCCGTATTACTGCGCCCGATATAGGCCTCAACGGCGTGCGTTAAAGCGTCCATACCGGTTGTCGCTGTGACACTTGGTGGCAACCCCAACGTCAGCTTAGGGTCGAGCAATGCATATGCAGGAACTAAGCAAGGGTCATTTACCGCGTATTTCTCATGCGTTGTCGAATCAGAGATAACAGCAGCTAACGTCACTTCACTTCCTGTACCAGACGTCGTGGGAACCGCGAAAAAAGGCGGCAACTTACGCCGGACTTTCAACAGCCCTCGTAACTGGGCAAATGACTTATCAGGTCGAGCAAGTCTGGCTCCGACACCTTTAGCACAATCGATTGCGGCACCTCCTCCAAACGCTAGCAACCCATAACAGCCCTTCTTTTGATAACGCCCTGCGGCTTCTTCGATGTTTTCAATTGTCGGATTCGGTAAGGTTTCAGAGAATATTTCATAACGAATTGCGTTGTCGTCTAATGCTTGCAACAACGGTTGCATTAGACCCAGTTTCACGATGGTCGCATCACTAACAACGAAAACACGTGAAACTGATTCAGCTTTAATCTGCACAGCCAAGCTCGTTGCAGAGTCCAACACCGAAGGTTGTCGCCAAGGAAGTCCATAAGAAGCCAAACGCATAACAAACTGGAAAAAACGGCAATAAAGCCTAAACAGCATACTTTTTTCTCCGCTGGTGCTTAATTTGTCGGTCGACCGACCGACCGATTTCTAGGCATTATTTGTATTTAGCTTGCGAAAGTCAATAATCCTGCGACTTACTCCTCTGATCCATTTGTCATGATTAGTAGGTAATTATCATCTCCATTACTTAATTCAGAAGAGGGAGTGCCGACAGAAATGTAGTGCGAAGTGTCTTGCTATTATAGACACCAGAGACCAGTCCTATTGATTCTTGGGACCGTCGAACTCAGCATTTGTTAACGTAAACCTGGTTGGAAATCTACTCATCTTGGTGCTTGGGCGTAACCCAACATATCTGTTCAGAGCGTTACTCCTTCAACCCTATAATGTCGCTTTCTTGCCTTACACATAATTTGGCTCAATATCGGCATTATCCTCAGCACCTTTACACTGGCATTCGTACCCTTTTATATCTGCGTTCCTCGCTGCACGCAGTCTGGCTTCCGAGGTATAGCCACTATTGAGGTATCGACCACAGCCATTGCGATGTGAAAAATATCCACTTCGGGCTTTAGCAAGACGACATCCGCGCTGAGGGTTGTTCCAGGCAGCCCCCCCCTCTAACCCGCAGTTCACCAATGGTGTTGCTACTCCTTGCTATGCGTGTAGCGTTCGGCAAGCATCTGCACAAGCATCCTAGGGCCACCTATTCCAGTGAACCATTATGAATAATGAGTAGATTAATCTCATGATTTCAGATTTCGGTTTCATCTCGGCTCGCTCGAAATCATTCCTATCCTTGCCCACAAAGATAGAACAGTTACCCAGTTTTTGTTGCGGCTGACGTGTCCACAAAAAATCACAGCTTAGAAAGCCAACGATTTTCGCCACTGTACGTGCCAACGCAGAGGACTTCTTTGCTTGAATACTGAGAAAACAAAAAGTAACGTAAGCAAGATTACTTTGAAAAACAAATAGCAACCTATTCTTTAGGGTAATCTGCGTACTATCTATCAATAAATGAAATTCAAATTTCGTAACCGGAAAGTCCGAAATTTTCAACCCGCATCAAGAAACCTCCGAAGATACGATGACACAATAAAATAGAAAATTTCACGGATTGATATTCTCAGAATAATCGCCCGCAAAGAAAACGAGTAAACTATAAAATATGGAATGGGTATGTGGCTTTCTGAAAAACTAAATATAATTGACTAGTAGCGCTTTGCCACGTTTAAACAGGTTCGTTTTCACGGTATTTTGGACTCTATTATTTGAAATACTTTCTTGTATACAAACATCGAATCTATTGCAGAAACATTCTGTTCCAGCTTCTTCTTCAAACCAAAATCTGTCAATACTATTTCAACCGCAGCAATAATTTCATGCCGTGCCAGTGTTTCCTTCGTGCAACGCAAATGACAACCATCTATGGCAATGATGTTTGTTGAACTTTTTGCTTTTTTAACCAACGAAGGAACGTCACCTCCCAATCCGGCAATACAGGACATTTCAGCGATATGTTCTCGATCCAACGTGATCGCAATATCATTCGCCAACTGCGCCACGCTGGAACAACCTGAACAGGAATAAACGACTGGGATAGTTTCCATTTCATTAAATTTCAGTAGATATATTCACCACCACTATCACACAGCAAATCGAAATTGTATGTACTTCAATATTGGTAACCTATTTGATATCTATCAAGTTGTTTCAAGTAGATAGGAATGTGACGTCAAGAAATTACCTTTCCACATCCATTTCAACTTCCTGAAATTTCCACCGATTCGCAGATGCCAGGATTCAATTCATGAACCTATAAGCCTTTACCAAACCTATCTAAACTGATAAAAAATCTTGAGAATGAGAATAACTTAGATTTTCGTGACGTACTCACGCCTAGGTACTTAACTTGCGTCGAATCATGCTTACGGAAACTAAACAACCAAATACCCCATAAAAGCCACTGCGCATTCCTTAAGTGGTATTGTTCAACGATTCAATATCCTTCATGTTGCGGTCCGTCTCAATTTTTCTGGAATTGACATGGACAACATAACAACAAAAAGAAATCTCGTACTGACCATGAACACACTGTCATTCGCCATGAACTTTGCGGTGTGGACCATGTTTTCAATCATCGGTATTAAAATTAAAAATGAATTGAATTTGACCGAGACTCAATTTGGTCTACTCGTTGCGACGCCAATTCTGACCGGTTCGCTAACTCGTTTGCCTCTGGGCATCCTGACCGACAAGTTCGGTGGGCGAATTGTATTTTTTACGCAGATGCTGCTCGTTGCGATACCTACCTATGGTTTAGCTTATGCAAATCAGTACTGGCAATACCTATTCATAGGGCTATTTGTCGGTTTAGCCGGGGGATCATTTGCGATCGGTATTGCTTATACCTCGGCGTGGTTTGACAAAGAACATCAGGGCACCGCGATGGGGATCTTCGGTGCAGGGAATGCCGGCGCTGCGATCACCAATCTGGTGGCGCCGCTGATCGTGGTTGCGTTGGGCTGGCGTGCCGTTCCGCAGATTTACTCTCTTGCCATGCTGATCATGGCTATCCTGTTTTGGTTGTTTACATACACCGACCCCAGACACGCAGAACTCAAAGCAGGCCATAAAACCCATCAGACGTTACGCGAACAACTTAAACCATTGGGCGAACTAAGAGTCTGGCGCTTCGGCCTATACTACTACTTTGTATTTGGTGGCTTTGTCGCGCTCGCACTGTGGCTGCCAAAGTATTACCTCAATGAATACCACCTGGATCTAAAAACGGCTTCCTTTATCACCATGCTCTTTACTCTGCCATCCGGCGTTATTCGTGCCCTCGGTGGATATGTTTCGGATAAGGCTGGCGCTCGAGTGGTGAACTGGTATGTATTCTGGATTTCAGCGGTCGCATTATTACTGCTTTCATATCCTGCCACTCAACTCACCATCAATGGCATTGAAGGACCGATTCAACTCAGCATTGGCCTCAACGTTTACACGTTTACCTTTTTGATTTTCGTTGTCGGGATCGCCCAGGGTTTTGGCAAGGCCAGCGTGTATCGCCTCATCCATGACTATTACCCCGACAACATGGGTTCCGTCGGCGGCATGGTCGGGGTACTGGGTGGGCTTGGCGGCTTTTCTCTCCCGATTTTATTCGGGATTGCGTCTGACCTGGTGGGTATTCGAAGTTCCTGCTTCATGCTGCTGTTCGGGCTCGTCGCGATATGCATGGTGTGGATGAACTACTCAATATTAAAACAAAAGAACGAACCCGAGTTCCTGTAACTGTCATCAAATTTCCAGACGGAGGTCTAAATGAGTGAGTTAGAAAAGTGGGATGTTGAAGATCCACAGTTTTGGCAATCAGAAGGCAAAGCTATTGCCAATCGTAATTTGTGGATATCAATCCCCAGCCTGTTAGCCGGTTTTGCCGTTTGGTTATATTGGGGTGTGATTACCGTTCAGATGATGAATCTTGGCTTCAGCTTTGAAGCTTCGGAGTTATTCACTCTGTCGGCGATTGCTGGCTTATCTGGCGCTACGTTACGGATACCAAGTTCCTTTTTTATCCGTATTGCGGGTGGCCGAAACACGATTGTTTTTACCACGGCATTATTAATGTTACCCGCGCTCGGTACCGGTATCGCATTGCAGGACAGAAGTACGCCACTCATTGTGTTTCAGTTTCTGGCTTTGCTGTCTGGGTTCGGCGGCGGTAACTTTGCATCATCGATGTCCAACATCTCTTTTTTCTTTCCGAAAAAACAACAGGGTCTGGCACTGGGCCTGAATGCTGGTCTGGGTAATTTCGGAGTAACCACGATGCAGATTCTGGTGCCGTTGGTCATGACCTTCGGACTGTTCGGGGGTGAGTCGATGACGCTGGTGAATACATCAGGCACCTTGATCGGTAAAATTCCAGCGGGGTCAGAAACCTACATTCATAATGCGGGTTATGTTTGGTTGCTGCTGTTGATTCCACTGGCCATCATCGGTTGGTGGGGTATGAACAATATCAGAAATGAACAGGTCACTCCGATCGTACCCGCAGCACCGGTATCCTTTGCGATCGTCTCCGGTATGTTACTCATTGCACTGTTTGCCGCTGGTCTCGGCTTATGGCTGTTATTACCAGCCAAGGTTAATGGCTCTGGTCTCGAAATTTCTAAGTGGGTGGTGATGCCCGCTGTGATCGCAGCCACTGTCTTTATGTTGCGCACCATTCCCGGCCAGGTCGGCCAGAATCTGGCCCGTCAGTACAAAATTTTCAATAACCACCACACCTGGGTAATGAGCGTTATTTACACCATGACCTTCGGTTCATTTATCGGTTTTTCGGCGGCTTTCCCGTTGGCGATCAAAGTTATTTTCGGCTTTCAACACGTCGAAGTAGACGGCGTCATGACCCATGACATCGCAAATCCGAATGGCCCCAGTGCGCTGATGTTTGCCTGGATGGGTGCCTTCATCGGGGCATTGATTCGCCCGGTTGGTGGATGGATGGCCGACAAAGTAGGCGGCGCTCTGGTCACGCAAATCGTCTCCGTGGTGATGGTGATCAGCTCGTTGGGGGTTGCTTACTACATGGCGGCAGCTTATCAGTCAGCGACACCTGAAGAATTTTTTGTCCCCTTCTTCGTCCTGTTCTTAATCCTATTCACGGCGACCGGCATTGGTAACGGTTCGACCTTCCGCACTATCGCCATGGTGTTTAACAAAGAACAGGCCGGGCCGGTTCTGGGTTGGACGTCTGCAGTGGCCGCTTATGGCGCTTTCTTTATCCCGCAGGTCATCGGAGAGCAGATTAAAGCCACGACGCCAGAGTACGCCCTTTATGGTTTCGCCGCTTTTTACGCCCTGTGTGTTTTGGTGAACTGGTGGTTCTATCTCCGCCCAGGCGCTGAGTTCAAGAATCCTTAATACAGCTAAGACGTGACGGAAAGCACCGCCACATCAGGAGAATTTTTTATGAGTCATTTTTTAGATCGTCTGCAGTTTTTCAAAAAGAAAGAAAGTGAGTTTTCCAATGGTCACGGCGAAGTGTCCAATGAAAGCCGGGAATGGGAAAACAGTTATCGATCACGCTGGCAGTACGACAAGATCGTTCGTTCAACTCACGGCGCCAACTGCACCGGTTCCTGCAGTTGGAAAATATATGTCAAAAACGGCTTGATTACCTGGGAAACTCAACAAACCGATTACCCGCGTACCCGTCCGGATCTTCCAAATCATGAACCTCGCGGTTGCCCACGTGGCGCCAGCTATTCCTGGTACACCTACAGCGCAAACCGCGTTAAGTATCCTATGGTTCGCCGACCCTTACTGAAACTTTGGCGGGAAGCTCGACGTACGCTGTCACCGGTAGCGGCTTGGTCCTCCATCGTCGAAGACGCAGAGAAATCGAAGTCTTATAAATCCAAGCGCGGTATGGGTGGTTTCATCCGTTCAAGCTGGGATGAAGTGAATGAAATCATCGCGGCGTCCAACGTTTATACCGCTAAAAAATACGGTCCGGATCGTATCATCGGGTTCTCACCTATCCCGGCCATGTCCATGGTGTCCTACGCGGCCGGCTCACGCTATCTGTCGTTGATCGGCGGGGTGTGCATGAGTTTTTATGATTGGTATTGTGATTTGCCTCCGTCGTCACCGATGACCTGGGGGGAACAAACCGACGTACCGGAATCGGCCGATTGGTATAATTCAAATTACATCATTGCCTGGGGCTCGAATGTTCCGCAAACACGAACACCCGATGCTCACTTCTTCACGGAAGTTCGATACAAGGGCACCAAAACGGTTTCCATTACACCGGACTATGCAGAAGTTTCCAAGCTAACCGATCAGTGGCTTAACCCTAAACAGGGTACCGATGCCGCACTGGCGATGGCATTCGGTCATGTCATCCTGCGTGAATTCCATCTGGATAATCCGAGTGAATACTTTACCGACTACGCGCGAAAATATTCTGACATGCCCATGCTGGTGCTGTTGGATGAATTCAAAGACGGCTCACTGAAACCAAGCCGTTACCTGCGTGCTTCAGATCTGGAAAACAGTCTTGGGCATGATAATAATGCCGAATGGAAGACGCTGTCTTACGATGAAAACACAGGCAACATTGTCGTACCCAATGGCTCCATCGGATTTCGCTGGGGTGAATCGGAAGACAAAACCGGACGTTGGAATCTGGAAGAAAAAGAAGCCAGTCATGACCAGGCGACCTGTTTGCAATTGTCATTACTCAATGGTGAAGATGACGCCGCTGTCGTTGCCTTCCCTTATTTTGGCGCGGGTGAAGAAAACCCGCACTTTACACCGAACAAGCAGGATGAGATCCAGCTTCGAAAAGTGCCGACCCGCGAGGTAACCCTAGCCGACGGCTCTCGTGTCAAGGTAGCCACGGTTTACGATCTGATGATGGCTAACTACGGCCTGGATCGTGGCCTGAACGACGCCAATGTCGCCAAGAGCTACGATGACGACATCGCCTATACTCCGGCATGGCAGGAAAAAATTACCGGCGTCAGTCGCGAAAAAGTCATTCAGGTTGCCCGCGAGTTCGCCGATACGGCGAACAAGACCAACGGTCGGTCAATGATCATCGTCGGTGCCGCCATGAACCACTGGTACCACATGGATATGAACTACCGCGGTCTGATCAACATGCTGATCATGTGTGGTTGTATCGGTCAGAGTGGGGGTGGTTGGGCGCATTACGTGGGGCAGGAAAAATTACGGCCGCAAACCGGCTGGACACCGTTGGCCTTTGCCCTTGACTGGAGTCGGCCACCCCGCCACATGAACTCCACGTCATTCTTCTACGCGCATTCCAGCCAGTGGCGCCACGAAAAACTGAACGCCCGCGAAGTCTTGTCGCCGATGGCCAATCATGAAGACTTCCCGGAACACATGATCGACTGGAACGTGCGCTCAGAACGGATGGGCTGGTTGCCATCCGCACCACAGTTGAACCGCAATCCGCTGCAGATTACCCGTGAAGCTGAAGCGGCAGGCATGGAGCCGAAAGACTATGTGGTGCAGGAACTCAAAGCCGGCCGTCTGCGTTTCGCAACAGAGGCGCCCGATGCTCCGGAAAACTTCCCGAGGAATATGTTTATCTGGCGCTCCAACCTTCTCGGTTCTTCCGGTAAGGGTCACGAGTATTTCCTGAAGTACTTCCTCGGCACCACTAATGGCGTCATGAACGACGACCTGAGCACCAGTGACGGACCGAAACCGACAGAAATCGATTGGGTCGACGACGCACCAACCGGCAAACTCGATCTGGTCACCACACTCGATTTCCGCATGTCGTCCACCTGTGTGTATTCCGACATTGTTCTGCCGACGGCAACCTGGTACGAGAAAGACGACCTGAACACCTCGGACATGCATCCGTTTATCCATCCACTGACGTCGGCGGTTGACCCGGCCTGGGAAGCCCGATCGGACTGGGAAATTTACAAAGGCATCGCCAAAGCATTTTCAGCTGTCGCCGTTGGTGAACTTGGTGTGGAAAAAGATCTGGTAACCGTACCGCTGCTGCACGATACGCCGGGAGAACTTGGCCAAGCCATTGGCGTAAAAGACTGGAAAAAAGGAGAGTGTGAACTGATTCCCGGTAAAACCGCACCGAGCATGGTCGTGGTGGAACGGGATTACCCGAATACCTACAAGAAATTTTCCTCCGTCGGTCCATTGTTAGAGACACTGGGTAACGGTGGCAAAGGCATCAGCTGGCAGACTCAGGAAGAAGTTGAATTGCTCGGCAAACTGAATCACCTGAATGAAGAAGATGGCGTTTGCGAAAACCGTCCAAATCTGGATACCGCTATCGATGCGGCGGAAATGATCTTAACGCTGGCTCCAGAGACGAACGGCCATGTTGCCGTGAAAGCCTGGGATGCTCTGGGCAAGATCACCGGTCGTGATCACACGCATCTGGCCAAACCCAAGCAGGAAGAAAAAATTCGTTTCCGCGATGTTGTTGCGCAGCCTCGCAAGATTATTTCCTCGCCGACCTGGTCCGGTTTGGAAGACGAGCATGTGAGCTATAACGCCGGCTACACCAACGTTCATGAGTTGATTCCATGGCGCACCCTGACTGGCCGTCAACAGTACTTCCAGGATCATCCGTGGATGGAAGCGATGGGCGAGCAGTTTGTCAGCTACCGACCACCCATTAACACCAAGACGGTGACGCCGATCATGGGCAAAAAACCCAATGGTCATCCGGAGATTTCATTGAACTGGATTACACCGCACCAGAAGTGGGGTATCCACTCGGTCTATACCGACAATCTGCTGATGCAGACGCTGTCCCGCGGTGGTCCGATCATCTGGATGTCTGAAGTGGATGCCGCAAAAGTAGGCATTGAAGATAACGACTGGGTCGAAGTATTCAACATCAACGGGGCTATTGCCTGTCGTGTGGTGGTCAGCCAGCGCGTTAACGAAGGCATGACCATGATGTATCACGCACAGGAACGGATCATCAACGTGCCCGGCGCCGAAACCACCGGCACCCGTGGTGGGCACCACAACTCGGTCACCCGGATTGTCACCAAACCGACGCACATGATTGGTGGTTACGCCCAGCAATCGTACGGCTTCAACTATTACGGAACGGTCGGCTCCAACCGTGACGAATTTGTTATCGTCCGCAAGATGTCCAAAGTGGACTGGCTCGAAGGTGAACACGGCGAAAACGGTGACGCGTTGCCACAACCTTTACCGCAAGATTTGTAAGAGGAAACCAAATGAAAATTCGTTCTCAAATAGGCATGGTCCTGAATCTTGACAAATGTATTGGTTGTCATACCTGTTCAGTCACCTGCAAAAACGTCTGGACTTCCCGAGAGGGAATGGAATACGCCTGGTTCAACAATGTTGAATCAAAGCCCGGCATTGGTTATCCGAAAGAATGGGAAAATCAGAACAAGTGGAACGGTGGCTGGGTACGCAAGGCCAACGGTAAGATAGAACCAAAAATTGGCGGCAAATTCCGTATTCTGGCCAATATTTTTGCCAACCCGGATCTGCCGCAGATTGACGATTATTATGAACCATTCGATTTTGACTATCAGAATCTGCAAACTGCACCGCTGGGCAGCCACCAACCTACTGCGCGTCCGCGTTCGGTGATTACCGGCAAGCGCATGGAAAAAATTGAATGGGGTCCTAACTGGGAGGAAATCCTCGGTACCGAATTCAAGAAACGCAGTAAAGATAAAAACTTCGACAACATGCAGAAAGAAATGTATGGCGAATTCGAAAACACCTTCATGATGTACCTGCCGCGCTTGTGCGAGCATTGTTTAAATCCAGCCTGCGCAGCATCCTGCCCTTCAGGTGCCATCTATAAGCGCGAAGAAGATGGCATTGTATTAATCGACCAGGACAAATGCCGCGGTTGGCGCATGTGTGTGTCTGCCTGCCCCTACAAGAAAATTTACTTTAACTGGAAGTCCGGAAAATCCGAAAAATGTATTTTCTGTTACCCGCGGATTGAAGCTGGAATGCCCACCGTCTGTTCGGAAACCTGTGTCGGTCGCATCCGCTATCTGGGTGTGATTCTGTATGACGCTGACCGAATAGAAGAAGCCGCCAGTGTGGCCGATGAAAAAGACCTGTACAAAAAACAACTGGAAGTGTTCCTTGACCCGAACGATCCAGTTGTTATCAAACAGGCGAAAAAAGATGGCATTCCTGACTCCGTTATGGAAGCAGCCCGCCGTTCACCTGTTTACAAGATGGCGATCGATTGGCAGGTTGCCCTGCCACTTCACCCAGAGTACCGCACCTTACCGATGGTCTGGTATGTACCGCCATTGAGTCCGATTCAGTCGGCCGCAGAAACCGGCACCCTGGGTCATGATGGTGTTATACCGGACGTCGATTCACTGCGAATTCCATTGCAGTATCTGGCCAACCTGCTGACTGCCGGCGATATTGAGCCGGTTAAATTAGCGTTGAAGCGAATGCTGGCAATGCGTGCCTATAAACGATCAATCGAAGTGGATGGTGTCGAGAATCTGGACCTTCTGACGCAGGTCGGTCTGACCCAAAAACAAGTGAACAGCATGTATCGCTATATGGCGATTGCAAACTATGAAGATCGTTTCGTCATTCCAACATCTCATAAAGAAGAAGCAATGAAGATGGACGAAGCCTTTGGCGAACGCGGTGGTTGCGGATTCTCTTTCGGTGACGGATGTGAAGGCAGCAACAGCGGTCTTAATCTGTTTGGTGGTAAGAAAACCAAACGTCGGGACATCATTAAAAGTGTCCAGATCTGGGAGGAATAAGCATGCAACTTCTGAAACTGATTTCCGCTTTACTGGACTACCCGAGTGAGCCGATGCAGCAGGCTAAAGACGAATTGGTCGACGTGGTCCAGAGCAGCCGCGAAATCCCCAAAGCGCAACGCGACGGTATCAGTGAACTGATCAAGCACCTCTGTGAATCTGAATTAATGACCGTGCAGGAACGCTACAGTGAGCACTTTGACCGTGGCCGAGCCACCTCTCTGTTGCTGTTTGAACACGTTCATGGCGAAAGTCGCGATCGGGGTCAGGCCATGGTCGACCTGATGGATCTGTACAACCAGAACGGCTATCACATCAATGTGCGGGAGTTGCCAGACTTCATACCGATGTATCTGGAATTTCTGTCTTCCCAGGACGATTTGACTGCCCGCGAGGGTCTGGCAGACGTCGCGCATATCTTAGGTTTGCTCAGTGCGCGCCTTAGTGAACGCGAAAGCCCATATCAGGTGTTATTTGATGCCTTGCTCGTGATCAGCGGCAAACAAGTCAATATGGTTGAACTGAAAAAGAAAGTGGCCACTGAAGAACGTGACGACACACCCGAAGCGTTCGACAAGGTCTGGCAGGAAGAACAGGTTACCTTTGGTGCCGGGGATACAGCCGTTCAGGGCGGTGGCTGCTCAGCACCAGAGAACCCGGCGATGCCAAAAGAAGCCGTACACGAAGCCATTCACTGGGTTAACTAGGTCAGGGGAAAAGAACATGTCCAATCTTAATTTTATCTTGTATGGGGTTTACCCTTACATCGCTTTTATCGTCCTGCTGGTAGGTAGCTGGATTCGGTTCGACACCAACCAATACAGTTGGAAGGCCAGTTCAAGCCAACTGCTGCGCGGCAATATGCGCATGGCCAGTGTACTGATGCATCTGGGGGTGCTGTTGATTCTGGGCGGTCATTTCGTCGGCTTACTCACGCCTGAATCGATTTATCATCATGTCATCTCCTCGCAGGCCAAACAATTGGTGGCGATGACTATCGGTGGCTTGGCCGGAGTAATGATGCTGGTTGGTTTGCTCATGCTCATCTACCGGCGCCTGACAGATGAGCGTGTGCGGGCCAACAGTCGGTTTTCTGATGTGCTGGTATTGTTTCTGTTATTAATTCAATTGCTGTTGGGCTTATCAAGCATTGTCGTCTCAACTCATCACCTGGACGGTTCGGTGATGGTGTTACTGGCAACCTGGGCTCAAAAAACCGTAACCTGGCAGCCAATGGAAGCGGCAGAGGCGATTTCCAGCGTACACATCATCTATAAGCTACATGTGTTCTTTGGTCTGACCTTGCTCTTAGTATTCCCGTTTACTCGTCTGGTTCACATCTTGAGCGTTCCGATCTGGTACTTCGGGCGCAACTATCAGATCGTTCGCCGAAAGCAGCAATACCGCTAATCTTAACTGGGTCGCAGACAGCGTCCTGCGACCTTTCTATTGAGGACTTCGTTTTGACACAAGCATCAGAATCAATCCCAGAAGTGACCGTCAACGGTTTACGCATCGACGCGGACCAGATCGCAATAGAAATGCAGTACCATCATGCCGAATCATTTGATCAGGCACTGCACCAATCCATGGAAGCGCTGGTCATCAAAACACTGCTGATCCAACGCGCGCAACAACTTGGTATCATCGGCTCCGCTGAAGATATCAATGATGAACGCACCACCGAATCGGCCATTGAAAAATTAATTGAGCAGGAAGTCACCATTCCCGAAACATCTGACGACGCCTGCCAGGCATACTTCGATAACAACCGGCAACGATTTGTATCGCCGCCATTAATCGAAGCGCGGCACATTTTGTTGGCCTGCGCGCCGGACGACATTAATGCCCGCATTGATATGCGCCAACAGGCGGAGCAACTCATTACACAGCTGTCCGACAACCTGGCCGATTTCGAATCTATGGTTAAGTTACACTCCTCTTGTCCATCGAAGAACACCGGTGGGCACTTAGGTCAGATATCACCAGGCTCAACAGTTCCTGAATTTGAAAAAGCGCTCATGCGTCAGCGCCAGGGACTGTGCAGTTCGCCTATTGAATCCCGATACGGATTTCATATCGTGGATATCGCACACAAGGTGGACGGCGAAGCACTGCCGTTTGATGCGGTTCGCGACAAAATTCGCACCTACCTGCACCAGTCCGTCATACACAAAGCAGTTAATCAATATATTCAGGTATTAGCCGGCAACTCAGTCATCACGGGTGTCGACTTTGTTGGATCACAATCTCCGCTGGTGCAATAGCTATATAGGGAACCGTTATGAACTATGATTCGTTATCTCCATTCGAAAACAGTTATTTTTACCGGACCGCATGCTTTACGCGACAGGGGCACCTGATATCACTGGCTGATATTAACAACCTGAACAACCAAACAACGCTTGATGCGTGGTTCAGTCAGATATTTTCTTTGGCCGATGGTCTACACACCGTAAGTGAACTGTATCTGTTCCTGAGGAAAGGTTACCAAACTGCACCGGCCAGCCTGCGTGAAACCATTGTGTCTAATCTTTATCGAATGGTTGAAGGCAAATTGATTCGTTTCAGCGATGAAGCCGTCGCTATACCCTATCATGTCAGCGACGCGTTGAATGAGTTGGACTTAACCCGAGCACGGACGTCTTACTCTCGGTCGATATCAGACAACACCCATATCAACGATACGGTTTAATACAGGTTGGTTACTATGATTAGAGTTGCCGTTGTTGATGATCATCCCGTCATCCGAAAAGGTTTAAAACAGCTGTTGGAACTGGAAGACGACCTGCAAGTGACGGTTTGCATCGGCGAACCTGAAACGGTTGTCGAAAATCTGAAGCACGACCCGGTTGACATTGTGTTGTTGGATTTGAACATGCCGAAAATCAACGGCATTCAAGTACTGATAAAAATCAAACAGGCCAATATAAAAGCGAAAGTCATTGTATTCACCGTATCCGAAGAACCGGTCGATATTCATAAAGCCATTCGTGCTGGCGCCGATGGTTTTCTACTCAAGGACGAAGAACCCGACCAAGTTATCAATAGCATTCGGGATTGTGTTAACGGTCGTCACGTGGTGAGTGGCGCCATTGAAGATATTGTTCGAGATATGGTCTTTAATCCGCCACCGGAAAACATACACCCTTTACTTGCCAAACTCACAGAAAGAGAAAAAGATGTTTTGAGGCTCATTGGCAGGGGGAAATCAAACCGGGAAATTGCACAAGAATTATTTATGGCGGAAGGTACAGCAAAAGTACACGCCAAACGAATCCTGAGTAAGTTAGCCAAAAAAAATCGTATCGAAGTCGTTTTGTTGTGCCAAGAGTTAGAAGGTCTGATTTGAACAAGAAAACTCTCAGTGACTTATTAAAGATCTAGTCGCGGGTTTCCGATCAAAAAACCTTCAAACCAACCCTTTAATGTCGCTTAATTGCGTCACCACATAATCCGGCAGAACGTCAGTATTATTCTCAGCGCCCTTTCGCTGGTACCAACACCCTTTCATACCGACGTTCTGAGGTCCACGCACGTCGGCTTCTAAGGTATCGCCAATCATCAGGCACCGACCAGGGTCGGTTACGCCGACCGCTGCCATAGCAATGTGAAAAATATCCGCTTCGGGCTTCTGCACGCCAACTACCGCGCTGACGGTTATGCCATGCAGCAAGCCATCCCAGCCTGCTTTCCGCCAACGGTGTTGCTGAGAACTCGGGAAACCATTAGTGATAACGTGCACCGGGAGTTTGGCAGCCAGATATTGCATAAGATCGTCAGCCCCGTCCTCCAGTTCACATTGCAGTGCCAAACTCTGCGCGTAATGATCCGCAAGTGCCTGGGCGGACACTCTCGAGTTTTCGCCAATGGCGATGAGCCATTGCGACCAGCGGCGCAAGTTAATCTCATCATTGCGGATCAGCCCGGCGTGATAATCGGCCCAGCATGCTCGGTTAATGCCTTCATAAAGGGTGAGCACGTCCTCGCTCAGCGGTAGGTCAAATTGCGTGCAGCTATCTGCCAGGGCCTTTTCCTGTGTCCGGTCAAAATCAAACAGTGTGTTATCGGCATCGATAAAAATGGCGTCGAACATAGAAACCTCTGAATAGCGGAATTTACCGCTCTGAAATGCTGAAAAACCTGCATTGAATCATATTAGCGGTAATTAAAGCGAACTAGGACTAGCCACTCGGGCTTAATCGCCATAAAATATACAACTGTATATTATTTTAAGGTGTATACACCTAACCGAGGTCCCCTTGTTATTTCTGGAAAAAATCCAATCGCACGCACACCTAATGCCCGATCAATCTGCCCTATCTCAACAAGTGGTCGGGCAATGGCGCCACCTGACTTGGGCTGAAAGCTGGCAGGCTTCTCTGCATATTGCGGCCGGGATGGCGTCGTACGGGGTAAAACGCGGCGACCGGGTCGCGATTATGGCCAACAACTGTATCGAGTGGACCTTAGTTGATATTGCCTGCATGGTAATTGGTGCGGTGTCGGTACCGGTGTATGCCACGTCGAGTCCAGAACAGATTGAGTACATTCTGAATCACAGCGAAGCCAAACTGGTCTTCGCAGAACCCGAATTAGTTGCTCTGATCCGCGCTTTAGATAATCGGTTGCCCACAGTAAACGCTGTGATCAATATGAATGTTCACCCCGCTGCGGCCGAAACGCTAGACACGTTGGCGCATTGGCAAACGCAAACTTTTCCCGACATTCGCGTTGAACCGACACAACCAGGCGACCTGCTGACCATCGTTTATACCAGTGGCACCACGGGCAACCCAAAAGGCGTCATGATTACCCATGGCAACCTGTTGGCGGCCATTGAAGCGCATCTCAGCGGCATTGAATTCAATGCTGGCGATCGGTCTTTGGCGGCACTGCCATTGAGTCATATTTTTGAACGCGGCTGGACGGCAATAGCACTCTACGCGGGCGGTCATAACCATTACGTGGCCGATATCAACGACTTACAAACGCAATTACAGTCGGTAAAGCCTCATGTATTCTGCGCTGTACCGCGGATATTCGAAAAAATCTACGCGGGCATTGTTCACAAAGCGCGACAAGCGGGACCGCTTAACGCTGCAATCTTGGCGTGGGCATCTGCACGTGTCAGACGCAATCAACAACGTCAGCAACAGGGTAAGCGCGTTAATGGTTTCGCCCGGGCCATGCAGCAATTAGCAACTCTATTGGTAGGCCGGAAGATCGCGCACGCATTGGGTGGCAATATCCGCTTCATGCCTTGCGGTGGCGCTGCGCTCGATCCAGACATTCATGGTTTTTTCATGGGCCTGGGCATCCATGTAAAAATTGGCTATGGCATGACTGAAACCCTGGCCACGGTCAGTTTCATGCCGGATAACGGTTATGTCTTAGGCACTCTTGGCAAACCGATGACAGGCATCGACATTCGCATCGCTGAACAGAACCATGAAATATTGGTTCGCAGTCCGAGCATGACACCCGGTTATTATAAAGATGAAAAAGCGACGGCCGAACTGATACAGGACGGCTGGCTGCACACGGGCGATGCTGGGCATTTCGATACCGAAGGCAATCTGGTTTTTGAAGAGCGCCTGAAAGAGTTGATGAAAACCTCCGGCGGAAAATACATCGCGCCCCAACATGTTGAAGGCGTGTTGATCCGCGAAGAATTGTTTGAGCAGGTTGCGGTTATTGCTGACGCGCGCAACTATGCTACCGCCTTGATTGTGCCGGCTTGGGAAGCACTGGAAGACTACGCCCGCAGCATCAATCTGCAATACGACAACAAACTCGATCTGCTGAGAAATTCCAAAATTCTGGCGCACATCGAAGCGCGATTGCAGGCCGTGCAAGTCGGGCTGGCACGTTATGAACAGATAAAACGTTTTACGCTTTTACCGAGAGAATTTTCGATGCAGGACGGCGAAATCACCCCCACCATGAAACTGCGTCGCAAGGTGATCAGTCAGCGTTTTGCCGATGAAATAAAAGCCATGTATTAGCAATCACGGCATTAAGCAGCGAACCGAGCCAAAGCTCGAAGCAACATATTGTGCTGACGTGCGGTTGCTTTCGTGTTTTCTTGAATGGGGCTGGCGACAGACGACCCCACATACAGGCTATAAAGTTCGTATGCGATTTCCTTACTGCTGACATTGCGCACCATCGAGTCCTGCGCCTGTGCCTTCGCGACCAACCCGGTCAAGGTTTCCAACAACCGGCGCTGTTGCTCGAAAGCATGACGCCGCACAGGGGAGTCTTGCCTGTGTTCGTATTCAACAATGGCTTTGACAAACGGGCAACTGGTTTGCTCTTTCGTGAATACTCGCGCTGTCCAGTTTACCCAGTTTGAAATTAACTGCTGTAATTGGGTATAAGCATCATCGTGCCGGGATGGTTTAAGAACGTTCTCGATGAACTGTTTTTCGCTGTAGTCGAGAATCGCAATCTGCATGTCGTCTTTGTTTTTAAAGTGCGAGATCACACCCGTGCGCGACATTCCAGTCAGGCTGGAAATGGTACCGATGGTGATGTCCGCCAAGCCATATTGACTACTGTGCAGCATGCCCCGATTTAAAATACTGTCGCGCGTGCGCTCACCCTTGTTCATACTGCCGACAACTGCTCCGAAATGTGATGGATCACGTCAGTATCGCGCAGAATGCGCCGATGTCCCAGCCCCTCGGTACAGATAAGGGTCACATTCCCGCGTTGAGCGTACTGTTCAACATCCGCAAATGGTGCGTATCGGTCTTTGGCGTCGTGAATGAAAACCACATTGTCACTGACTTTATGCAAATGCTGTTCGGCATCCAGATCGGTCCAGGTTTTACCATAGCGCCGGGTGACCGAATCCAGTACACGGGTCAGGAAATGCCGGGAAATGCCAAAACGCTCGACTTGCGCAAACATGATGTTAAACATGTTTACTGGAACCGAGATTAACACCACCTTCGATTGCCGAAGCAGGCTGACGGGCAGATTCAGAATCGCCAACCCACCCATGGAGTGCCCGATCAGCGCGTGCACTTGCTTACCACTGGTCTGCAAGTGAGTAATCACCAACTCAAGAGTCTCAATGAATGCAGGTAAATGGGCGCGGTTTCCTGCAGATGTGCCATGACCGATATGATCGATCGCTGCGACACTGAACCCCTGCTCCAACAACGATTCCACCAACGCCTGAAAGCTGCCGCTGGTATCGCCCCAACCGTGGCTGAGCACAGCGACACGATTGCCATCACCAAAAAGATGCACTCGTACATCACCTGCCTGTGAGGCAACCACCATCGGTTTCGACACCAGGTCTGCCCCAAAGGTGACCGTTCTGGGGGCCTTTGGATTCAATAGCAACGCATGACCAATACGCGCGGTAAGGTGAGGAAACCAACGGCTGAGACCCCCGGTAAACGATAGCGAAACCCGTTGCAGCCAGAAATCTCGCTGTGTTTGCTGAAAATAGTCAAATGCCATAAACCCTCCAAAATAGAACAACTGTTCTTATTTTAAGAATAGTACGGGCGTACTATTTTTGCAAGGCTTTTTTTTACCGTTCAGGGTTTCAATTGTTCTGCAGATTTGGGTTTCGGCCTTAACAATCCCAGCCGCCACCAAAAAAGGTCTGATCACACGTCTCAATTTCGTCTTCGACAGATTGTTCGCAACCGTCAACCATGGCCGACGCTGTTGTTCAAGCACCGCTGTATATCCAACCAGTGAGACGCGAATTGCTTTGTGTAATGGTTTGAAAGGCCGTGAAACAACCTGCGCCACATTCTCAATAGATAAACTAACTTCCAAATTCTATTTAGCCCGACCAGGCGTAGATAATCATTCCGTCGCATTTGATTTGGCTGACAGAATTGACACGTTGCAACGGATTCAAGGGCATGGATGCCCTTGCAAGCGCCGCGTGTGTGCAGGGAAGCACGCTCAAGCGACCGTTCGAAAAAAGTGTCAAATAAGGCAGAAAACCAAAGCGGGCGACAAAAGGAGGGTTAAAATCGAATCGTCAGATCTGACTGTTTCTTCACGGCAAAGGACACACATTTAAAACAGGTCGTAGCTACTCTCAAATTGATAATTCACATGCCTCGTGAGCTTATGCAAGTACCATTCTGGACACCCGTATCCGCACAACCCAAAACCACTCTCTACCTGCAATATGCCGGTGCAAAAATAGGTTCACCACTTTCAACCCCAACGACGTACTATGGCGACCTGTTCAATTGGAAAAATGAGGAAAGCCAATGATCAAGCATAATTCTTATTTCGACGGTACTGTTCAGTCACTGGCACTGGAAGGGCATGAAAAACCGGCCACTGTGGGCGTCATGGCCAAAGGCGACTATGAATTCGGCACCGAAGCGGCAGAGTTGATGCAAGTAGTTGCAGGTGAATTGATCGTAAAGTTACCAGGTTCAGACGAATTTGAGTCATTCAAAACCGGTAGCGAATTCCACGTACCCGCCAACAGTAAATTCCAGTTGCAGGTACCGGTCGATACCGCCTACCTGTGCATTTACGGCTAAACATTCGAAACGCTTATAAAACTGAAGCCGCCTTTCGCGGCTTTTTTTAGCAAGGTTGTTTGATACTCGAAACAACCTGTTCACACAGCCGGTGCGTTGAACGCACACCTTCCAGGTAACCTTGTTGCGCAACGCCTGCTCGTACCGACGCAACAAACGCCTCTAACATGGCAACGAAACCTCGTTTCTCCAAGGTGCTGGTCCAATCGTCCACGAGTAACACATGTCGTTGATTATCACGCAGGTGCACACCCGTTGTCAGATTGTCGAGTTGCCAGGCCTCATTCAATTGGCTGATATCCAACCGTTCGCAGGTTTGTCCATAAAGCCGATTCATACTGGCACACACCGCTCGACCGTTCTCCTGCCAATTTACCTGCAGACTGCCCAATGCAACGTCCTGAAAATAAGCCGAAACCATCGGTTCACTGACCAATTCATTCATAGCAAAACGTACGAAATCCAGTACATGAATGAAATCGTCATACACAAAGGTTCGCACATCCCCCGGCAAATTATGTCGATTTTTCTGATAGTGGATTTGCAGGGGTCTGTTTGCGAGCACAGGTTGGTACAATGGCACATAGCGACGATTAAAACCGCAGAACAATGGCGTATTTTTACGCAAAGCCAGATCAATCAACGTTTCGGTTTGATCGAGCCTGTCGCTGATCGGTTTATCAACGAAGACAGCAATGCCACGTGTGAGCGCCTGTTCGATTAACGCAGCATGTGATGACGTAGCGCTGTGGATCATAACCGCATCGACAGGTTGGTTGAGCAGTTGCGCGTAATCCACATACGTCTCCGACACGCGATACTGCGCCGCAAACTGCCTGAGTATTTGTTCGTTTCGGGTACACAGTATGGGGCAGATATCCGCCCGCTGCGTCATTAACGGCAAATAAGCTTTCGCTGCAATGTCGCCCAAACCCACCAGGGCGATACGCAATTGTCGAGTCGATGATTGACTCATATATTTCTCCAACTTCTTTTGTCCAGAAACATCACCGGCCACTGCGTTGAGATGACAGATTAACGACCAAACTTTCTTGCAATTTATTTCACGTACACAATGTTTTAACTACGGGAGTAACAACGCCCGGCTCTACTCGCAGTGGAACATTTCATTGAAGTGCGCACGTGTTGGAATGCACATGAATGGCCAATGACATAAGCAAGGCTAGCAAAAAAAAATGCGGTAAGTATTGCAATGCCGCAGTAAAAAACCAATGCCATTGGGAATATTAGGGCTTAAATGGACGCCATAAAGAAAGAAAGCCGAAAAAACCGGGCTTGAACAGCCCGGTCAGTTTAAGTTTATTTTTCGAGAATGGTCACATCGAAATACTTCACCAGACACTTCTCATAGTCACCAGCTTCGAGAACACTGTAAGCGGTTTGATAACCCACCAATTTACACTCGAACGATTTGCCGCCTGGGTTTTCAGCAACATAACGCCAGTCTTGATCCCAGTTCAGCAGTAAACCACCTGCGCCTTCGACGACATATGCGTCTTGCCCTGCGCAACCGAGTTCTTCATCTGCGGCGATATCGACACCGAGATACGCGGCGACACCGCGATAATACTGTATACGATTGGCCGACTGCGGCTTCTCGTGTATTCCATCGGTTGACTGACCGCATTCAATGCCTCCGTTGACGATATTGGTCGTAGCGCCAAAGCCCTTTTTAATACCACGACTGGCATCCACCGCGTTTGGCTGCCATGTTCCATCCACAACGTGCAGGATCGAAGGTTTTGGTGACTGAGGTGTCACCGTAAACCAGATGGCCGAAGCAATGGGGTAATAGGATGTAGCAACCTTATCGGGTTCCTGCAGGAAAATCGATGAGTCACCAAACAGGGCGGTCGAGAACGGTCCATAGTTGAAGTTATAACTTAACTGCTTGTAACCACGTCCATAATATTGTTTTCCCGCACCGCAGGCCCACTTTTGCCCTTGCCAGGAATTCGGATCGCAAGTGACATCATAACCGCAGCCCGGTGCACCTTCGGTACAACCCGCTTCGCGCAGGTAATACATTGACTGACGCCATTGTTCGATACTCGCGTTGGGATCGTGCGCGCCGGTTTCCTGTCCACCGTGTGCCACCAGCGTCGCAATCAGCTTACGGCAAATTGCATCGGAGTCTTTTCCTTCGTAGGTTGCGCAATAGCCTGGAAACTTGCCAACGGCCTGCAAGAAGCCTTGATAGGTATAAGCAGGGTGCCGCATAGAAAACATATATTCAAAGGCTGCAGGCGTGACAATACGCTCTACCCGTTTGACATTTTCCGGGTTGGCTAAACGCCCGGGCGCGATTGACTGAGTATCCGACTCGGGTAAAACCTGGATATCTTTCTTGACTCGGACGAACAGATCGCTCGCGGTTTTGGCGGACTCCGAGGTTTCAATATCGGATCGGCACAGTGTGTACTGGCCATTTGCGTCCGTTTGAATACCGCAGTCGCTACCTGGTAAATCCGGGTCTGGATCAGGGTCGGGACCTGTTGCACCGGCCACCGAAATCGTCACCGCCGACGACTGGCTGCAACCGTCTGCTGTACATAAACGAGCGACCAGCGAGTAACTTCCTGCTTCAAAGTCGGCTACACATTGCCCGGTTTGGGCATTGTTGCCATTGGCCGCAATGGTGGCAGAGCAAATATCGGCACCATTGGCTGCGACAGCCCATTGTGTGCCATTCGTACCCCACCACATGTTCCAGGTAATCGAAATGCTTTGACCGCTGTCGTACGTTGTCGGCATCCAGCTGATGGAGGGTTTCGCGGGAACCGCGGCGTGCGCAATAGACGCAGCAATAACGGCGAGCATACTCGCCATAACCAAGTTTCGTTTTAGCATAGTCTGAGTGTTCCTTTGTTATTGTTTTGGTCGGAAGCCTACGAGGTTGGACCCACAGAAAAACGCAGCTCGTCTCGTATGTCGCCGGTCATTCGCCAGAGACAAATCTTCCGGCGCGGAACGTAGCACCGGTCATTTGTTGACCACAATAAAAAGAAAGTTTGCGTGCCAATATTTAGGACTGTGTCACATGAATTGGCTTTTAGAAAAAACACCTTAGAGACCAATGCATGATTAAATTACTGTCGCGTGGACAGCGACTAAAAATCCTTACTTTAACTAAACGAAGTTAAAAAGTAGCTTATTGAAACACTGAGGGTTGATACTTTAAAAACAACAATTGAAGCGACCCCAGCGACGATAACAACCAGATGAGCACGGTCAACGCCATTGCAGCCTTAATAAGTTTATTACTTACACGAACCTTTCGATACATAACCAATATCGATAAAAGCACTACACCGATGATACTAGCCAAATGGCCGAGATTAAACTGACCAACGACTATGAACACAGAAGTTGGTCCATCATCACCACCGATAATCCCTCCACCCAGCAGAAAGGCATAGAACTCAGGATATAAAACCGAGCTAAGGACTAGAATTAAAAAATACACGGGATACAGCAGTATGAACGTCAGTTCGAGCCTACGACAAATGGAAGGATTCATAGTTAATTTTCAGTCACTCAGGCTGGATTTTACGGCGATTCTGAAGCATATCGTTCAGAGTATCCATGTCCGGCATGTCAGGATGTTGCGTGCCAGAATCACCAATCTCATCCCAATGCGCCTTGGAACCTACGCACAGGTGATAGGCGACCCGGCTTGACACATCGCCTGGCAGTAAACCACCAGGCACCCAAACCTGGGTTTGATTACCCATCGCATGAGGCACCGTACTACCACAGGTTGAACAAAAGTCAGAGCGATACCCAGAAGGCAGCGCGAATTGCCGGATATTCGCCTCCCCTTTTCGCCACCGAAACTGCTCTTTGTTGAGGAAGGTAGCGGTATCGGACGCTGACGCAGAAAGCCTGCGACACAATGAACAATGGCACTGATAAAAGTCCGGCAGATCACCTGTAATTTCAAACTCAACGCTACCGCACAAACAAGATCCCACCAGCATAATTCAAACATCCTTACTAAACTGAAAACAACAAACGCACTTACTTTAATACGTTACTTAGTGGCAACTCAATAAGAAAAAAAAACGACGAAGTCAAAATACAGTTACTCAACGTTCGCGCTTCTTATTAGACGTTGCAGACTCTCAGGTGAATCACTTATCCTGTCGTACAACACGAGGAAATTAATCAAGAACATTGACTTCAGGAAAATTTACTCATCTGGAAGACCTGTCAGCCTCAGAAGCAATCTGCGACATCATATATTGGGCAAAATCGACCAGTTCTTTCTGGTCAAAATCTATAGATACTGGTTCATGGCTTTTGTATGCTATGAGCGCCTTTCGCACCGTCTGCGCATACAGTTCTGGCAAGGTACCTTGCGCCCACTCACCCCCTTCAGCTTTTGACGCAATACCGCCTACCCGCATATATCGAAAACTCCGGCAAAGGTTGAGGATATTGTATACAGGGTTAGCAAGTATATGTTCATCTACGCGATCAAGATCGTTCATAACAGAAGCGAGGAAATATTGCGCGGAAACCGGCTGAAACACTTCGCCAATAGGTTGACCGTATAAACACCGCCCCCGGCTAATCGTTACCGCAAAGTGTGCCGCCAGGTCCGGGTCTTCACCATCATCGCAAAGATAGTCTTTGTCCTGACGATAACGCTCCTTATAATCATCGGAGTAATGGAGAACAAAAGGCGTTGGGTACTTAAAATCAGCAAGCACCACTTGAGATACGATACTCATTTCCATACCATTTTCGGGGAACTTATTGGCCAGATCCAACAAAAAATTAATAATTTCCTTTTTTTCTGTCTTACTTATCTCATTATTAACAACAGCCAAATAATCAATATCGCTGGATAACGGATTAAAACACCCCATTGCCAACGAACCGTGCAGATATATACCCACTAAACGGTCACCTAATACACGGTTGAATTCAGCTACCAGCGCAGCAAAAAGCTTATCTAAAACCATATATCAGCCTTACCTTACCCGTTGACCAAACCGGTTCATGTGAATACAAAGCCCTACAGAAAATACAGTATCAGTACGATACCCGCGTCGATCTTGAGACTTTTCAACCAGTTTTCAACTATGCATAGTTGTCTTCTAAAAATTGAACCCATTCATCGAACAAAGTGTCATCACTGATCTTAAGTACGTCACTAAAATCATCAGATACCAACATTTTCAATAAAGCATCTTTACCATATTTGAATACAATATATTCGACAAACTTATCTGCAAAATCGTATCCACCATGATTGGAAAACTTAACTGGATTGTTTGTGTACCAAACGTCTTTATCCGGTATATTTGAATACCCCTTAAGATCAAAATGATCAACATTTCTGTTGGACAAATACAACGCCAAACCCTCGTTAAGCCAAAGATTGGACTTAGGCGCGATTCGATAAACAACGGTATGCACGAACTCATGTCCAGTCGCATTCATTATGCTCTCATAGGTGTGCCCAGCGACACTGGCCGCAGGGGAGACAATTAACACATTTTCACCTATATTGTCGCCAATGTACCAACTTAAATCTAAAAATGAGGACAGAATGGGGTATTTTTTATTCTGAAAAGTCCCTTGCTTCTCATACACATAGACATTCGTAGTTCCGATTTCCAACTCAAAGAAATCAACCGATTTCAAGTATGCAGCTTCTAACACGGAATCCATTTCTTTGAGTAGCTCAGCATTCTCAAACTCCGAGTGTATATCAAAGTGGCTGAAACGACTTATCACCATAGGTGATGAATGCAGTTTCTTAACATTAAAATAAGAAACTGCTAAGCCAGACAACATAAAAACCGAGATCAATAGTCCAAATAATTTCCCATATCGCATAGCTTCACCCATTCCCATTCATCCTAATATTGATACGTTTCAGTGCACCACAGCTTGCCATCTCAAACAGATGAGAATTCCGCAATTTTTGCGTTAAACGCCAAACGACTTATCGCCTAAACCACAACATTCTTCTTCAATAAATTCAGAATATGAAGTGACCACCAAATGCGGATAAAAGCCACTCAAAAAAAGGAGCTCCCTTTATGACGTTAAAAAACTAATTACAGGTGTTTCTAGAATGAATTTCTCACCACTATCCAACGTAATTTCAATAAAGAAAATATGTTGACCTTCAAACTCGGGAGATTCGTTCAGTTTGAGTTGCATGTTGTAACTGGCATAAACTTCATCTTGTTCGAGGTAACGCTCGAGGCTGAAATAGCTGACTGAGCTATCTTCGTAGCTGTAGAAATAAGTGGCTGAATCAGCAAAAACAACATCAAACTTAGACACCAGCGAATCTCCGGCCGCCAACGAACTATTAAAGGCAGAAGAAGAACTAATTTTAACGGCGACTATTTTTTCCTTCGCACTCGGCATCATTGGAGAACAGGCATAGGCCGAACTTATCATTGAAAATAATGGACTCTTTCGTTTTCCAGTTTTCAGAGCAATCATCTGAACCTCCGAATCTATCGAGAAAACGATGTCACTGAAATTTACTTCACTATCTTCGCTATAAACCTCTCCCAAAATAATACCTGGGTAACTTTTAGATTCCTGTGCCTCCAAAATATGAACAGACATATTAATAATGTCGAACTCTGTCGGGTAGGAACTAAGATCCCCGCAAGGACTGAGTTCAGCAAACTGCTTATCACAACCATATATGACTAGAAACACAACAAACAGTAACAATGTTTTAACTTTCATGCTTATCCTTAAACTTTAATATGCTCTGTTTTTTAGACCAATCCAGCGGCAGCAACGGCCAGATTAGTCCCGAGTTTTATCCAGGTCTGATTTTAGAAGCCCATATATTTCACTATCATTCACAGCCCCATCAAACTCCCACCGGTGTCGCAACAAGCCTTCTTTGATAAACCCTGCTTTGGTCAGTACTCTTGCCGATGCGACGTTATCTGGGTTGATATCTGCCTCAAGCCTCCGTAAACCCAACTCGTCAAACAGATAATGCGTAAAGAAAGTCAGCGCCTCTTGCATATATCCCTGACCCCAGTAATGTCGATTCAGGGCGTAACCGATTTCTGATCGTTTTTTGTGTCCTGAGTCGGAAGTTCGTATAGTTTCAGAGCTATTGGGAAGCACTAGTACAAGGCGCTCTTCGCAGAGAATATCGAGATCTTTTCAAGAAGAGCAACGACGTAATAGTGTTTTCCATTAGCTCCCTTCGGGCGCGACATTCAAGCTCTCTAGCGTCGTTCTGTCTCTTGCCAATGGAAAAACCATTGACTGCGAGACACGCCTAGCTATAGATCTTGAATGACACGCTGAGTACATGCGAACTTCTGACTCAGGACACTAGCTTCATTTAAATTAAACATAAGCAAGATCCCCACTAACTTTTGAGTCTCATTCTCTATAATTCCCAAAGAAATGGATTGACCCTGGTTAAAGTTAAAATCTGCACTGGATATGATTTTTTCTATATCAGCTTTATGCACCAGGGGATGCATACCCCAATGCACCACAACATCCGCATCCGCGTATATCTCCATAAGATCATCACAATCATCTTGTCTGAGCTTTCTTATAGTAAGTCGACTGGTGGAATATTCTGAGAATGTAAAATCCAAATTAACCTCTTGATGACATCAAATCTTCGAATTGAAATAGGAAGTAGCCTGGCCCTCCATTGCAGTCAGCTTTCTGAACTAAGCCAAATGAAGCAACGCTTATTAGACCCTTAGCGATATAATTTCGGCTGACCAACAGAGAACGACGCTTTAACAATTAAGTCATTCTGTATTTTCATAAATACACAGCATTTCAATCTCGCCCTTCCCTTCAGCGAAATTTCTGGTAATGACTTCATGGTCAACGACGATAGTATCCATAACAATTCGACTTAACAGTTTTGCATATAAATCAGGCTCTTCGAATCGAACGGCTATGCGTTGTCGCATTTCGTCATGGCCAGACGCTGTACATTCGCCATGTAAATTGAATTGTTGTGCATCTGTCGCATAGGTATTTAGCCAACCATCAATATCCTTATTATTGTAAGCATCCAACTGACGTTGAACTAATGTCTCGTTCTTATCCATTCAAACACCTAGTTAACTTATCACCTACGTTGAAGCTGACGACAAACCCATTCTCAAACAACTGTCTTTTAGCGCAGCGAATTCACTTTTCTTCAAGTCTGAAATGAACCCGTCCATTCTGTTCGGATTTAGCGATGAATAAGACGACTACTGTAGAATCAGGGACTGCCTCAGTCCGAGCTCATTTGATCCGTTGTATAGTCTGGTTTAAAGCCAAACTTGTCAATTTCAAGATAGGTGATTACTGATCTGGATCGTTGAATAATAATTCAAATAAAAACCTAAGTTATCTCGTCCGATAGTAAGTGGACGTAATCGATAATACCGTAGCGTCAAAAGCCTAAGAATGATGATATAGCAATCCAATATGGTCTTACGCGCGGGTTTTATCGTTTTATACGCGTGCATTTTCGAATGCAAAACGGTTTAATACGCCTTCTAGTCTTCGCTCAACTAAGGATTAAACGCATGACTTTTCCATGGTCTGAACCTGTAACGCTCACTGGTAACCGGGTGACATTGCGACCGCTTTCAATAAACGATACCGACGCACTGGTTGCGGCCGCCAGCGACGGGAAGTTATGGGAGCTATGGTATACCGGGGTACCGACACCGGAAGGTACTCGCGATTACATTGAGGGAGCACTACGGGACGTACAAGCGGGCACGGCCAATGCCTTTGCCATTGTTGAAAACAAAAGCGGAAAGGTAGTAGGCAGCACTAGGTTTCTGAATATTGCCTTCGCCGATCGTCGGTTGGAGATTGGCGCGACCTTTTACGCACAGAGTGTGCAACGATCCGGCATCAATACCGAGGCGAAGTTCCTGTTGTTACGCCATGCGTTTGAAACCCTCCAGTGTATAGCCGTGGAATTTCGCACCCACTGGCACAACCGGCAGTCACGTAATGCGATTGCGCGCCTTGGTGCTAAGCAAGACGCGATATTGCGTAATCACAAAATTATGCCCGATGGCACCTATCGCGATACGGTGGTGTTCTCGATTATCGAAAATGAATGGCCTGCGGTTAAAAGCAATTTGAACTTTATGATGTCCCGGCACCCAGCATGATTACCCAAATTCAAGAAAGGGTGTCGCATAAGTTTCAGTTGTTTGACTCACTGGCAGAATCCTTAGACTTCGAACAGTTACACACTCGCATTGATTTGCCCAAATACAAAACCATTGCTGAACACCTTTGGTGTGTAGTCGGCGCGCGTGAAAGCTATGCAAAAGCCTTGATAGCCGGTCAATGGCAGGGTTTTGCGTGCTCACTGGATGAAGATGCAAGCTTAGCAATCTACCAAAAAGCGCTAAAGTCCAGCACAGTGGTTTGTTTAAAGGCGTTCAACCAACTCGACACCCCGTCGCAAAACCAGCTGACCTTGCTACTGGATTTACTGGAGCATGAAACAGTGCATGAGGCCCAGCTCATACGACTTTGCTATGCGCTGGAAATACCTTTCCCCGATATAAGTCGGTGGAGTTAGGCAATGGACACCCGTTGACAGTCAATTAACATCACGCATAGCAAAGGTGTTCGTTTACCTGGAAATTTGTGAGTAAAGCCTCAGAGGCGCCGTTCACTTTGGTATATCATTACGTTTTCGGGACTATCGTCAGGACACAACCTTTTGAATTGCAAACGGATATTCGCCAGCCTCCTACTCATCGCTACACCTTTTCTCGCCGGTTGCGATTTGGCTCAGCCGCCGTCAAAGCAAATACCCGACACAAAAAGTGCGGAAGGCACCGGTACAGCGCCGATTGTATTCTGGCCAACCCCGGTCTACGCGCATACCGGTATCCCACTGAACTTCACCATGGTTGCGTTTGACCAAGAGAACGACTTACTGACGTTTTCACTGATTGATGCGCCCACCGGAATGACGATCAATAGTGAAGGTACTATTCACTGGCCAGCACAAAACGTGGAAGGCACCTACACGTTTCAAATAAGTGTTGATGATGGCCAACAGAAACCGGTAACTCTATCCACAACACTGTATGTCGACGACGCTAACTTTCTGTTTGTTGCGTCAAACGGCGATAATAACAATCCCGGGACGTTAATAGCCCCACTCGCAGACATTGAAACAGGCCTTAGTAAACTAGCCGAACTGGGTAAAGGCACGTTGGTCATTCGTGGCGGAACCTATCAGGAAACTTGGATATGGGAAATCAACGGTAAAGTCTCTCCCACCAACGGGGCACATGGGAATCCTCAACAGCCCTTTGTTGTTATGGGGTATCCGGGTGAAGAGGTTATTCTGGACGCCGGCGGGCATGGCTTCTGGACATTCAATGCCAGCTATTGGCTGTACAAGAATCTGACCGTTATCAACGCACAGGTTGGTGAACGAGCAGGTATGATGTTAGGTGGTCATCACAACATTGCGCAAGAGGTGACCGTGAAAGACGCTGACTGGAGTCGCAGTAAAAACTGCACCGGTTTCTTGCTGCGTGGTAACCGCACCGTCTGTCATCGTTGCACGGCCGTCGATAACTATGACCGCTCGAGTGATCATTGGAACAGCAGTAACTTTCTCGCTTACGCCGACAACGTTGATGACAATACCTTTGTAATTGACAGCCATTCAGAAGGCAGCATTGTTGGGTACAAAATTAAGCATGCCGGAGCAGGTACTGCGGTCTTTCATGGCAATGTAGACGATAGCAGCGCCATAGGGTTCGGTGGGATAGATGATCACTCGCTGGTACAGTTTAATCAATTCCGTAATAATCAAAGCGCCATTTATGTGGGAATCGCTGACCCGAATGACAATACGAAGGGTGACATGATTATCCAACGCAACACCGTACTGAATGCAAGCGCCGAAAACCTGGAAATCCAAAATACCTACGCTCAAGATTCCGGCATTCAATTTTCAGACAATGTGATTAAATCCGATTCTGGTTTCAGTACCAATAACAGCCTTGCCAATGCGGTCACCCTTTGGCGATACACCCCAAAAGAGGACATTCCCGCTCAGCTGTTGACTGCGGATGGAAACTGTTGGATAGGCCCATCAGCCGGAGACGCATTTATCTTCGGCCAAAACAATGCTCTGACTTTTGCGCAGTGGCAAAGCCTGGGTTTTGGACCAAATTCACATTGGGAGACCAATCTCAATTCGTTATCCAACAACAACGAATTGAACTCGGATTCGCTTTGTTTTTTTGAAACCCGCCCCATTGGGGCTAACAGTCATGGGATGTGATAGTACCGCAACTCTATTCGCATTGTTAAAAGTGAAAGGTCAAATACATATAGACTGTGCACAAGAGCTCAGCCCATGCCAACGGTGCGGAACACGACGCTCTTCATTAAACTGAGGTTTGCGCCAAATAACTTAAAATGACATTGAACATGTTGTTAATAAAACCTTCGGTGTCCTTTCGCGCTCTGTTCGTGTCATTGTCTTTTAAGGTTAACCGTGCCTTCACAAAATGCCCCTGATGTTCTGTCACGACAAGAAGTGAATACAGAGCGAGATTTTCCTGGACCAGGCGGAGTTTGATAACGATAAATACGAAACCGCCGCTGTTGACTTCCCGACTGCTGAGTATGTCAATATTGCTGTAAAGACCCGCGTCTTGTGCGGAGACAATGTCCTGCAGGCTCCACTTTGCCACTTGATAGACTTTTTCCTTGTGCTCTAGTGGAATCACGGAATCGTCCACTGGCCAGATATAGAAATCCGCTTTGTGGACCGATTCACCCGATCTCGAATAACGAACAGAGTAACCAAGTCCCTCGTCGTATATATGGAAATCCTCATATTGATAGCCGTTTGTTGATTGTGGCAAGTATGAAACAATGTCAGGCTCTGCTGTGACGGTCGGCTGTGTTAAGTCTCCGGTGGCAGCAGGCTCTGTTGCTACCGACTGAGTGCTGCACCCTGTCAATAACACAACAAGCCAGGTTACAACGACGATGGTATAAAATTGCTGTAAGCGTATTGCCGTCATAAACCCACCTCTTTGGACCGAGTCAGAAATAATCATAGGATACAAAGCGGGTTTCTACCGATTCGAACTTGGCTTATCGCCAATGCTACTTGACCGACACAGATAAAATACTGTATATAAATACAGCACTATAACTCTATGACACACCATGCGCTTATTTATTGCTGAAAAACCCAGTCTGGGGCGAGCTATCGCAGCGGTTCTGCCCAAACCGCACAAGAAAGAAGACGGCTACATCGTGGCAGCGAATGGCGATACGGTGTCCTGGTGCATCGGGCATTTGCTGGAGCAACAAGAGCCGGAGGCATACAACCCAGAGTTTAAGCGGTGGTCACACGAGCACCTGCCTATTATTCCACAACACTGGCAATTAAAGGTGAAGGGAAAAACGGCGAAGCAAGTTGGTGTACTGCGTAAGCTGATCAAGCAAGCCAATACCCTGGTTCACGCGGGGGACCCGGACCGCGAAGGTCAGCTGTTGGTGGATGAGCTGATTCACTTTATCGATACTAAAAACAGCAAGCCGGTAATGCGCTGCCTGGTCAATGACCTGAATCCTGCTGCTGTCAGCAAAGCCGTGGCCCAATTACGGGATAACCGAGATTTCAAATCTCTGTCAACGTCGGCGTTAGCGCGTTCGCGAGCCGACTGGTTGTATGGCATAAACCTGACTCGGGCCTACACACTGCAAGGTAAAACAGCAGGCTACAAGGGGGTGTTATCCGTTGGGCGGGTGCAAACTCCGATCCTGGGTTTGGTCGTGCGCAGGGACATAGCCATTGAAAACTTTGTCAGCGTGCCATACTTCGATGTGTGGGCTACTTTACGCACAGAGTCAGGCGAAACATTTCTGGCCAAATGGCAACCCAGCGAAGCGTGTCAGCGGTTTCTGGACGAACAAGGGCGCAATTTATCAAAACCCTTAGCCGAAAATGTAGTGCAACGTATTTCCAATCAGCCGGCCAGCGTAACGACGGTAAAACGCGAACAGAAAAAACAGGTCGCCCCGTTACCTTACAGCTTATCCGCATTGCAGATAGACGCGGGTAAAGCTTTCGGTATGAGTGCGCAACAGGTATTGGATACCTGTCAGAACTTATATGAACGACACAAAGTGATTACCTACCCTCGTTCCGACTGTCGGTATCTGCCCTCAGAACACCATCGCGAAGCGTCCCAGGTGTTCGGCGCGGTACAGAAAACCATCAGCGGACTGAATAAGCAACCATGGGATGCCTTCAACTTCCAGTTTCAACAAAAAAACCGAGCGTGGAATGACAAACAGGTCGGGGCGCACCACGCGATTATTCCAACTCTGAAATCCAGCACCAGCCTGAACGCTGATGAAGAGAAAGTCTACAGTCTGGTTTGCCGAAACTATTTAGCTCAGTTTTTACCAGTCTACGAATTCGCGGCTACTCGCGCAACGATAGACATTCAAGGCGGGGAATTTTTAGCAAAGGCGAATGAAGTTCTCGAGACTGGTTGGCAAGTGTTGTTCCCGCGCAAGAAAGAAGATACCCCGCCATTGCCGACGCTGAACAAGGGTGACTCCCTTCAATCGCTAGAAGCGCAATTGCATGAAAAACAGACCTCACCTCCGGCTCACTTTACTGATGCAACACTGCTCGCGGCGATGACAGGAATTGCCAGTCATGTCAGCAATCCGGACATACGAAAAATTTTAAAAGACACCGATGGTCTGGGTACTGAAGCAACGCGCGCGAGCATTATTGAATTGCTGTTTAAGCGGGGATTTTTGCAACGCAAAGGCAAAACGATTACCTCAACCGTATCCGGCAGAGCCTTTATTACCGCCTTACCAGAAGCCTTAACCTTACCGGACATGACCGCACAGTGGGAGTCCACGCTCTCGGCAATCGCCCAGGGCGAACAAAAATATGAGGCACTGATGTCGCCTCTAAGCGAATCACTAAAACAGATGACGATAGAAAGCCGGTCGATTATCCCAAGTGCGTTGAATGGATTGGGGTCTGCAAAAGGTTTTCGCAAACGCAAGGGGACAAGGCGAACGAGAAAAAGCGATAAGGCTTAAGAAAAATCTTTAACTAAGCCCGCCAGTATCCTGAGTCAGATGAACCTTCAAGAAGTACCCTTAATTATTTCCGTATCATTTGTGATTCCAGTTCTGCGCGCCTCTCGTCGATCTGAAAAGAAAAAATAACGACCTTCGCCACTGCCTTTCGCTGCATACATGGCTATATCCGCCGAACGGGTCAGTTCAATATCATTCAGGCCATCGTGTGGATACACACTGATACCAACGCTGCAACTGATGGCAATATCAATACCGTTGATAGCATAGTGCTCACCGACAGAATCTATAATGCGTTGCGCAATTTCCTTTATGACGTCATGATCATCAATATCTTCAATGATCACTACAAACTCATCACCACCAATGCGCGCAACCGTATCTACTTCACGCATTAATGTCTTTAGCCGCTGCGCGACCTGCACCAATAAACCGTCGCCAATCTCATGACCGTAATGATCATTAACCGGTTTAAACTTGTTCAGGTCGATAAACAAAATTGCGCACTCCTTTGCATGTCGCTGAGCTCGCGCGATGGCCCGATGCAAGCGCGATTGAAAAAGAGAGCGATTAGCGATGCCGGTCAGGGTATCAAAGTTGGCCATGTGCTTAAGACGATCTTCCGCTGCTTTGCGGGTTTTTATATCACTGAACATGAGGACGTACTGGCCGTAATCGTGTTGGTCATCCTGCACGATGCTGATACTCAACCGTACCGGCGTCAGGTCACCTTGGGTGGTTTTAAAGTCAATATCCCCTTCCCAGTTCTCTTTGTATTTTAACGCTCGGGTAATGGCAAAACGCTGCTCCTCTTCCATCTGGTCATGGGTGATGGAAAATACCTGCCCAACTAACTTCTCAGTCGTACAGACCGCAAGCTTACAGAATGCCTCGTTCGAAGACATGACATACTGATTTTCATCGAGAATAACAATACCGTCCTGACTGTGGTCCATAACGATGGAGGATAAACGCAACTCCTGCTCCATGCGATGCTTCTCAGTTTGATCAATCACGAATGCCAGACCGGTTCCTCCATGCAACATAACACTGCCAATAAATACTGGAACCTTATGACCATCCATGTGCAAGAATTTTTTATCATAGGGGTTGCACGCCCCTGTTTCACGCAATTCAGCAACCGCTTTGTGATCCAATTCAGAGTATCGAAGGGGCGTTAAAGACTGCCAGTTGAGTTCATGTTCAGTGACATGCGTTTTGTTGTAGCCCAACATCTGCAGGAAACTATCATTCGCATCCAGAATGCGGCCATCAAAGTGAAACTCATACATACCCACCAGATCGGACTGAAACAAACTGGTGAAACGATTGTCACTGATTCGCAATTCAAGTTCAGTACGGTGAAGCTGCCGGGCGATCTTTTTGGAAAACAAAAAAGCCACCAGTAAGAGCAGCAAAAAAGAAACGGAGTTTACCCAGGTCAGTACCAGCCGAATCCAACGGGCGCCATCGCCGAGGGTGTCGGAAAACTGCAGTTCTTTTTCGGTGAGTCGGGCATCCAATGCATCCAGCTGGGTCAGCAATACGGCGACCCGCTGAGGTTGATCATGCTGGATCGCGAACTCAAGCTTAATGGCTAAGGCCTGCAGTTGCTCAATCAACACATCAGCTTCGCTCCAATATTCAATCGCTTTCTTCAAGTAGTAGACTTCGTGAAACATCAGAAAGAATGAAATCATGCCGGGAATATCATCCGGATGATTGCCTCCGGCCAAGAAACCAATTTGGGCCTGTTCTCTGTCGGCCGGGTTTGATTGCAGAGCTTCCCGCGCTAAGCGATCCCCTAAATTAATAGCCAAACTATTGTTAAAGTTTTCAAAGTGCAATGGGTCGGAGGTATATACATAACGGTAAAGCTCAGTGACAGCACTGTTCTGTGCTTTTGCCCATAGATTTTCACCACGCACATAGGCGCGTACGTTGTTCATCACTTCAGTGACGTATATCCCCAAGGCAAACATGACGGTAGCAACAACCAACATCAACCCCATGACCTGATACAGCCTTGTATGCATGGGAGTCTGTGTTGCTGCTGGAGAATTGACGAAAGACTGTTTTGTCATCGGTCCATCCGGTTGCGTTCCGAAGCGGATACCCGTTTGAGCATCGGCATAGCAGATGGTCTAACTGGTCATCTAGAAGAGTATAGATCGCCTTTCCCGTTTTTCTATCGGTCAACAATTTCCTCAACCTTTTTCCAAATCAAAGGACGTAAGGATTTATTGGCAATAGCAACTGCAGCAACTCGCCTTCCCAGATAACATGTACTCGCTCGGTCTGTCGGGTGAAGCTGACCACTGGTCACATGTGCGACAACACCCAACTGACACCCAAGCCGGTTCACACCAGAGTTTTATATCCGCATGCCGTATCCAAGCCCACCCAGAGCATTCCCTGCAGACTGGCAAGAGTATTCATCGCTTGCAGGCAGGCAGTTTGATCACCGTTTAAACTACTGCCACAGGTGAAACCCGCCGCTATCTTGTTTGCCCACCGTTGTTTTGACCACTCATCACTGGTGGCATCAATAAATGCTTTGAATTGGGCTGCTGCGCCGCCCATATAAGTTGGCGACCCCATGATGATGGCATCGACCGACGACAATTGCTTAAAAAAGATCCTTAACGACAAAGCGGCCAGCGAAAATTTTGGAAGCCTCAATCCGGTAGCAAAATTACGTCGATGTCAGAGTTATCTCCGGCGCCTTTCGTTATGGCGTCAGCCAATTGCTGTGTGCTGCCACGCTGACTGAAATAGGCAATAGCGATTCGTACCTGAGTCACAGTACTTCCACCTGTACGTTGCCTATCATCGGTTGTAACTGCGCATCGTTCATGACTTCCCGTTCGGCAACCAACCAAAAAAGCTTGTTTTGCGTTTGCTGGTAGTAGGCAAGACAAGCGGCCACCAGTTTCACGGTGTGATCGCGCGTACCATGCGCGGCCAGGGTTTTCAGCTGGGTCAGCGATAAGACCGGCGTGCTTTTTGTCGCGGGCATGGCCTTCCAACGCAAACCTTTTGATAACCAGGCTACAACCAGTGCTTTCCACATTGGCAGCAACAACAGAGTTTTGTCATCCAACCATTGGCTGACCCGTTCTGCAGCCAACATACCGGTCACGCCGTGTAGCAGAGTAAAATCGTCGTGCATCCACAAAGCGGAAATCGCCATGGTGCGCAGAGCGTCGAAGCTTAACGCCGCCGTCGCCTTTTTAAAGCGCAATTGCTGGTACGCCGGCAAAGCCGTCAGGACTGCAAATTCTTCCGTGATGGTCGGTCTGTTAATGCGCTGTGTTGGCCAATCCACTTCGTCCACCAGATGCTCGATCACTGTCGCAAGAGAGACATCCGCCTCGGTTCCAGTATCGGCCTGCGGAAAGGGAAGTGACTGGTAAGCCCATGCCCAATACGCTAACCCTGCGACAATTTCGGCATCGTTTTCGTCGTGCACTGAGTGCCCCAGACGAATCACCGGATGCAATGCCCCGCCCGTAATACCGTCTGCCAGCATGGGCACATAGCGGTTGACTAAAGACCGATTACCCAGGCGTTGTTGCTGAGATTCCATGTAAGCGTGCAACCCCGCGTAATTCTGTGTTTTGCCCAGCCAGCTTTTCAGATCGTTATCGTTCTCAATGGCAATAGCCTGAGCGTCCACCCAGCGGATTTTTTCCGCCATCATGGCCTGGTAACGGGCAATATGAATTGTGCTGGCGCCCAGCTCTTTTAACGCGCTGACAACCATAGGCTCGTGATTGGTCAATCCATTTCCGAAATCCGGATGTTGTAAAGGTGTGTTCATGATCCCTGACTCCTGTTTTGTGCAGATGCCCTCACTGTAGGTCCCCATAATTAAATAAACAATAAAGCTTATTTAATTAAACTCATAGCAGGAAGCTATAACACTTATTCAGGACCCTGTTCATCGCCCGACAGCTGGCAAATTAGCGCCTTAAAATAAGCGCTGACAGCGGCGTTGTCAGACAACCGGACAACGTGCTCGAACGCACCTATGGCTTGCGCGTGTTGCCCAAGTTCGCGGTGCAATGCACCAATGGCGGCATAAAATGGCAGGTAATCTGTTAAGGATGGGCGCAAGGTTTCAATGAAACGCTGGCCGTGCTGAGCACCAAACTCTTTGGCTAAAGCGATACCGTAATTGAGCCGGATCACAGGCGTATCCTGGTGGCGCAACAGAGTTTGATACAACAACCGGATCTGAGTCCAGTCCGTTTCTTCGTAGCTGGCGGCTTGATTGTGCAGCACGGAAATAGCAGCTTGAATCTGATAAGGGCCAACGCGCCCCATTCTAAGCGCTTTTTCGACCAAAACCTGTGATTCAATAATGGCCTGCCGATCCCATCGGGTGCGGTCTTGGTGGGCCAGCAAAATCAGCTCGCCTTCCGCGGAGCTTCGCGCTTGCGCCCGGGCTTGCTGCGAAATCATCAGAGCCAACAAACCCAACAGTTCGGCATACACGATACCGGTCTTATGACGTATCAGGGTATGTAGCCAGCGCGTCAGCCGAATGGCTTCCCGACACAGGTCTGCACGTTGCACCTGAAGACCCGCTGTCGCGCTGTAGCCTTCGTTGTAGAGCAGATAAAGCACATGCAGAACCACGGGCAACCGCTCGTTCAGTTCTTGCGTGGATGGTAAATCGAAAGACAGTTGCAGCGCGGTGATTTTCTGCTTGGCGCGCGTCAGGCGTTGCTCCATGGACTTCTCAGATACAAGAAGCGCACTGGCGATCTCTGCGGTGGTAAAACTCATTACGTGTTTCAAGGTCAGAGCCAGCTGCGTTTCCGGCGCTAACGCGGGGTGACAACACCCCAACATAAGCCGTAACACATCATCACCGATGGAATCCCCGAGGACATCTTCACTGAGTTCCTTACTGCGCAACCGTTCCGGAAGGTCCGTTTCGTCTTGTTCGAAGGGTTCTTGTTTACGATCCCGCCGGAATTGATCTATGGCGCGGTGTTTTGCGGCGGTAATGAGCCAAGCCACCGGGTTTGTTGGCATATTCCCCGGCCAGTTCAGCAAGGCCCGTTCTACCGCATCTTGCAGAACATCTTCGGCCAGCGCCCAATCTTGCAGGCTGGCCTGCAAGATCGAAAATGCTTGTGGGTATGCCAATTGTATTTGGCGATGTACATCCGACATCGGTTACTGATCGAACACCATAACCGGACGAACTTCGACGGTACCTGTCTTCGCAGCGGGCATTTTGCTGGCGAAGTGGATGGCGTCTTCCACGTCTTTGCACTCAAACAAATAATAACCACCCAACTGCTCTTTGGTTTCTGCGAATGGACCATCGGTGGCGACCACCTTACCGTCGCTAATGCGCACTGAAGTCGCGGTGTTGGTTGGCAATAAGGCATCACCGCCAACAAAGACACCCGCATCTTTCAATAGTTGGGTGTAATCCATCCATTCCTGAAAGTTTTTGGCTTTCCATTCGTCAGATTTGGCGGCCATTTCGGTTTCGTTGTCGTAAATTAAGGCTAAAAATTGCATGATCTCTCTCCTGGTGAATTTGCATGATCCGGCGACTGAATTGTCACTGGTTATCCCAATGACGAACCAGCAACACGATTTCCGACATCCTTTTGATTTATTTTTTTAACTTTTTTAGACTTTTTAACGTCATCGACAATTCGTCCTAATTAAACGCACGTTAAACGCCATAAACGAACCTGACCTCACAGCTCAAGGTGACTCACCAGGTAGGGCTCGTTGAGCAATGGGCCTCATTCTCCGATCAATAAACCATTCACTAGATACCGTCACTGAATACTTTTATTAGGTAATCGATATCGGCCTGGTCTTTCCGGCGTATTTCGCTTGTGGTGTATTTAAAGGCGAGCGTCACCAACGGGTTGACGAGGAGAATACTCCCTCTTTGAATAACAAAGTCCTGCTTCGCCCAACTCACCGACGGGTTGCGCCGAAACAACACCCGATCTCCCTGAACGGGATAGCTCAGCACCTCAAACCGATGAGCAACGCTGTCACTGATCCAGGCATTATGAACGCCTGTCGAAATAGCCTGTCCCACAAACGGGACGAGTTGCTGTTGTTCACACAATGACACCGCCAAACCCTGAGCAGACAGCCATAACAGGAGCGGCTGAAAATCGTCTGCGAATACACCAACGTCGATGTCACCATGATCACGCCAGGTTGCGTTGAGAAACATCGATATTGACTGCCCCCCAGCCAAAAACCAGCCCTCAAAACCGGCCAGAGCCCGCTGCAGGGTAGGAAAATCATACGGTTTCCATTCCATCCATCTTTCCTTTTCCAGAGCGTCCATCTATGCCGCAACATTCAGCGCAAGTCTAATACATAACCTTGGGGCGTTTCGACAAAACCCATCTTTTTCAAATATGCAATATGACCGGGCTTTTGGGATTTTGAAATGAGGGTGTTAATCGCCTCTGCACGCAATTGCGTGGAGTGCCGGTCAAAGAGAAAACGCGCGGTTTTAAAATCCCGGGCTTCCGGGATAACATAGTCCACCAGCACTTCAATCGTTGCCGGTTCATGCGGGTTGCGCCGATAGACAAACAGGCCCACGGGCTTCATGTTACGGAAGATAAGCAGAGCTATAGCGTCGTCCAATTGATCGACCTGAGCGTTGGGGAAAAACGTGAGAATGTCTTCTCCGTAGCGGGTCATCAGCAGATCAAACAAAGGGGTGTGAACCGAGCTGAGCCGGACCATATCAAAGTCGTCCTGAAACCGGTATATCCGCACCAGATAGTAGATATCGACCAGAACGATCCAACCATTGAGCAGAAACACAGGAATGGCTCCGATTAGAAAGCCATAGGTGCTGAAGACGAACGCACCGATCAGATTAATCCAGCGCAGGCGCTTGATATTCGACATCATCAATGAAATGGCGACCAGCACCGACCCTACATAACCAAACGCGTCTAATAAAGTCACACCCAACTCCCACGGTTTTTTTAGGAGTTTAGACGGGTTTCAGCGGGTCCGCGCGCTGACGCGAACCCGTCTGCTAAGGACCGCCTCAGGCCAGCTCTTTAACCTCATAGCCTTTGCACAACTCAATTTGCGTTTGTTGCGGCACTGGGTCGAAGTGAGACAATTCCAACGTGAAACTGCCTTCGCCGCTGGCCAGGGATTTCAGCCGATGTGAGTAATCACTCATTTCCGACAGCGGTGCTTTGCAGCGCAGTAAGGTCTTGTTTTTTCCTTCGATACGGGTATCCGTAATAACCCCCCGATGCGTGGCCATGTCGCCAGACACATCACCCATACAGTCACTGGGTATGGCAATCTGCACATCAACGACCGGTTCCAGAATAATGGGGTGCGCGTCTTTCACTGCGGCCAGGAATGCCTTGCGACCGGCGTTGACGAAGGCAATTTCTTTTGAGTCGACCGCATGGTGCTTACCGTCGTAGACCTCGACTTCAATATCCTGCATCTTGAAACCAGCAATGGCGCCTTCTTCCATGATTTGCCGGATACCTTTTTCGATAGCGGGAATAAATGAGCCGGGAATCACACCTCCGACAACCTTATCAACAAAGCGGAAGCCTTCCCCCCGCTTTAACGGTCGCACACGCAGATAGACTTCACCAAACTGTCCGGCACCACCGGTTTGTTTCTTATGACGATGATGCCCTTCAGCGGGCTTGGTAATGGTTTCTCGATAATCGATGGACGGAGCCGAGGTCTCAACTGTTAATTTAAACTGCTCTTCCATTCGGTCGATGGCGACCTGCAGATGCAACTCACCCACACCGGTCAGCAGGGTTTCATTCAAACTGGCGCGATGCGTCACCATTAAACTGGGATCTTCCGCAACGATCTTCTTTAACGTCTCGGACAATTTCTGCTCATCGCCGCGGCGCGTTGGGTGAATGGCCATACTGAACATCGGTGGCGGCAACTCCAGTGATTTCAGATGGAAGTAGTCTTCATCGTGTGAGTCGTGCAGAACGGCATCGAATGCCAGATCATCCTGCTTGGCAATCGCACACAAGTCACCAGCCACAGCGCGCTGAATTTCAATGCGTTCCTTACCCTGCAACTGAAACAGGTGAGCCACTTTAAAGGGTTTCTTCGCATCGCCAATGTACAGCTGACTGTCGGGCGTAATGCAGCCCTGATGGACACGTAACATGGCCAAACGCCCCATGAACGGGTCTATCTCAACTTTAAACACATGCGCAATAACATGATCATCGAGCGATGGTTTTAACGTGACCGGTTCGTCGTGGTTATAAAACAACGGTGGGTTACCTTCCAGCGGCGTCGGCATCAGTTCAGTGATCACTTTTAACAACAGATCCACACCGGCACCAGTTTTCGCGGAAACAAAACACAATGGAATCAGATGATCACTACGCAGCGCTTGTTCAAAGGGCTCATGTAATTGTTCTGGGTTCAGAGCTTGACCCTGTTCCAAATACATTTCCATCAGTGCCTCATCCACTTCGACAACCTGGTCTACCAAGGCGTCGTGGGCTTCCTGCACAGAACTGAACAGCGTCGACGCATCGTAGGCAGGTTCGAAATAACAATCGATCACCTCGGTGCCGGTTTCATCCGGTAAATTAATCGGCAGAACTTCGGTACCGAACTCATCCTGCAACTCGGTCAGCAATTCTGACAAAAACAGATCGTCCGCGTCGATTTTATTCACCACAATCAGTCGGCATTTTTTCCGATCGCCCGCGACGTTATACATCCGTTCGGTCACGATTCCGGCACCATCGCTGGCATCAACCACCAGTGCGACGGTCTCCACAGAGGGCAAAATGCTGATTGAACGTCCGATGAAGTCGGGCATTCCCGGTGTATCGAGCACGTTCACCTGATGATCGTTGTGACTAAAAAATACCGCGGTAGGATTGAGCGAATGCTGGCGGTCTTTCGATTGAGTATCGTAATCACAGAGGGTGGTTCCTTTTTCGATTTCCCCCATCTGCGGAATGGAATTGGTGGTAAACAGTAGGCGTTCTATAAGAGTGGTTTTTCCGGCGCCTGCTTGCCCAGCAAAGGCTATGTTGCGAATGTTTTCGACAGACATAGTGTGGTCTCCTGATGTGTTTTTATTGTTTGTATTGGCAATGCAAAGATGTGCGGCGGGGGGATTCATTAAGGCCAGTTGTGTTTCCGGATTCCGCCTCGGCCGTAATGCGTGTGACATAGGCTGTCTACACGGGCAGAGGTCGGATTTTGGCGCAGGATAGACGCCATAGGCATGCGTCCTTTTGCAATACGGTAAAATCAGTTTGGACCCATTTTCAGAATTTTCCTTTGATACGTGTCAGTTTTCGTGGAAAACCTCTGAACAGGGCTCTATATGACTCAATTTCGTTCTAAAACTCCATTTTTTAAGTGGATTCGGTAATTTAATAACACCTCGTCTTTCTTACTCAGCACGGGGGATTTCGAATCTTCCTCAATTAAGACGCTGAAAGCAATGTCGAGGCAGAATAGGAGGACAGTATTATGATCTTGGCAAATAATCAAACACCCTCATTGCTCGCAGAATGTTTTCAGGCGTTGCAGTAACCCCGCTTCAGATTTCCGCATAAAACTGACCATTAACTTGCTAAGCAGTTTCATCACCAAATTTTTCGGCTCCACCCGCGCTTCGAGCGTTACTCGACACGTGGTATCGGACGTTGGGTCGAAAAAAAACCGATAGTAACTCTTCATGCTCTTCATATCGGCACCGGCACAATGAATAAAGGGAGGCTGACCTTGCGCGGGGGAATGACTCTCGAACACCTCCAGTGTCATGGTATGCACCCGCTTGCCTTCGCGACGAGTCTCTTTCCATTGACTGCCGACGGTAATCTCACCCTGATACAGCTTTTCGATACCTTCAACCTGGGGGATCCACTGCGCGCAGGCATCCAGGTCGGTCGCTTTGGCATAGCAATGTGCCGCACTGGCATCGATTTCAATAGACTCGTTCCAACCGATCATACTACCCTCCCAATTTTGGTAATTTTCTGTAACTATAGAGCAGTTTTTTCAACAGGGATACGAAGACATGGCGGCTTTCTTTTCGGAATTATCGGATAAACATCAGCACTTTATCGCCCAACAACATCTGTTCTTCGTCGCAACGGCCGCTGAACGTGGCGAAGTAAACCTTTCGCCGAAGGGCATGGACAGCCTCAAAGTTCTCTCACCAAACCAATTGCTTTGGCTGAATCTGACCGGCAGTGGCAACGAAACCGCAGCGCACTTAAAACGCTTAAACCGCATGACGTTAATGTGGTGCAGCTTCGACGAAACGCCGCTTATTTTGCGTGTATACGCCCAAGCACGCACCGTTCACAACACCGACCCGCGTTGGAAAACTCTGATCAGTCACTTTCCCGTAACCCAGGGTGCGCGTCAGATTTTTGAGCTGCACATCCATAAAGTGCAATCGAGTTGTGGGTTTGCGGTTCCGTTTTATGAGTACCAAGGTGAGCGCATAATGTTGACCGAGCACTGGCAAAAGAAAGGTGACGACGCTCTACCTGAATACTGGGCAGCAAAAAACAATCAATCGATAGACGGGTTTGATACCGGCATACAACAAGCAACCCGACCATTAGAGGAAGAAACATGAGCATAGCAAAAACCCCAACACCGCCCTATTACGCCGTGATATTTACCAATGAACTGTCGGATCAGGTCGACGGTTACGGCGAAATGGCCGACCGTATGGTTGAATTGGCCCAACAACAACCGGGGTATCTGGGTCACGAGAGTGTTCGCGATGGTCTGGGCATAACCATTTCCTATTGGCAAGATGAAGCCGCCATTGCCGCGTGGAAACAACACGCAGAGCATCAACTCGCGCGGCAGACTGGTCGAGAAAAATGGTATCAAACTTTCAAAACACGAGTAGCTAAGGTTGAGCGAGACTATGGTTTCAATCGTTGAGCATTGTTGAGTGTTTTGAAAAAACTCACCATTCTTTTCAGTGTTTGCTTCGTTTTGCGCGTTGCTAGCAAACGCGCAGAGATCGACAGATCTCTTAAAGCAGCCCTTAAGCATCAACACCGTATTGCAACAGAGTGACCTGATTGCGGCCAGACTCCTTGCTTTCGTAACAGGCCATGTCGGCCACCCGCATAAGTCGTGAAAAACTGACCTGCGTATGTGTGTTGTAGCTGACACCAATACTGGTACTCAGACCACCGTATTGCTCGGGAAATTTAAGGTTAGCCACGTCTTCACAGATTCGATTCGCGATCGCCATGACATCCGTTTCATCGTGAATAAACAGGATGACACAAAATTCATCACCACCTAACCGAGCAGCGATATCATCGGAACGGATGGCGTGCTTTATGATACCGGCCACCTTGATCAACGCGTCATCACCCGCCTGATGCCCTAGTGTATCGTTTAGGGGTTTAAAGTTATCCAGGTCTACAAACATCATGGCGATTGCTTTTTTGGACCGAGGGGCGCGCAACTCAAACTGATGTTCCAGTTCTTCACGGTTAAACAATCCGACCAATGGGTCGTGTGTTGCTCTGTAACTCATCTCAAACGTCATATTAAAATTATCGCGTATCGATGTTGCTGACTGTCGCGCCGAACGATCCATCACAAAGGTAAAGATGGTAATCAGAAAGGCGACCACACGATAGGTTGGATCACCCGTTAAATATAAGACAACGGCCGAAGGGATAATGATGGCTAACATGAACAGCCGGAATGTATATCGATCGACAGCGTGGGTACCAACGGCAGCGGCAGGCATGCCGACCACAATAAACATAGTTAACACCTGCAATGGCGTTGAGGCACCTTTAAAAAACAACACCGTCATAAAGCCGTAAACCAGTCCTGATAGTAAGGCAAGAATCCGGTAGCTGACCAGCCACTGATGAATAGACAAGCCATTGTCTGGCTGCACATACCGGTAATAATGGAATAAACGAACACCGCCCAGCAACAAGGCGGATGCTAGCCAGATATCAGCACCGACGGATACTTTCAGTTGCGACCAGTTTATCCACGAAAAAATCAGCACCACTATCAGACTGGGGATGATCGACGACAGCGCGTTTTGCATTAAGAATCTCAGGACGTTTTCCTGTACCCACTGCTCTTTTCCGATCGAATTGGCGTCAACGCGTGCCTTCAAATACCCAGCCTCAAACAGAGTTAAAAAGACCAGTTTAGCGCAAAAGCCAACTCTTGCATCCGCTAAAACAGCGTTCAAATGCTGGTTATGTTCACACTACATTCGTTTCCAACCGGTTACGCGCTCAGTATTGCTAACGAAATAACCGACTATACTCGGCTCTATCCAACAGGAAACCAACAAGATGAAAGTAACTTTGTTTGCTGTCTTCATAGGGTTGCAATGCGCAACACTCTCAGCAAAAACGATTGAACTGGGTACCAGTACAACCGTAGAAACCTATTTTCCGGGTATATCTTCAGCGGTTGTGGAAGCGTTTAAAATGGCGGGCCATCAAGTCAATAAACTGTTGCTTCCAGGCGAACGAGCCATTGTGATGTTTAAAACGTCCGAGTTGGATGCCGAAATCATGCGTCTGGCAACCTTTGATGAAATCGTCAGCGATGCGATCCCCGTGAACGTTGTACTGACCAACCTTGAACTGGTGGCGATGGTCCGCAAACGGTCCGGTTTTGAAACGATCGATGACTTAATCGGTAAGCGCATGGCGGCAGAGCGAGGAACCAGGGTGCAGATGATGGTAGCCGAAAAAATGAACGCAACCTTGGTGCAACAACAATCGATTGAAGCGACGTTTAAAATGATGAGCGCTGAGCGGGTTGATTTTGTTGCAGTCACCCGCGATATCGGCCAGCAACTTATCGACCAAGGGTATGATGTGCGCTTAATCGACAAACCTCTGTTGACCATTCCTTTCTACGTGTGGCTCACAAAAGAGAATGCCGATCTGCTTCCCGACATTGAAAAAAATCTGAACATATTGAAAGCGGAAGGTCGGTTTTGAATGTGTCGATGTAATAAAAAACCCAGCACCAGGCTGGGTTTTTTAAAGTGTTTACGGGTTTATGGATGCGCGCAGGTGTCACTCCAGGCATCGGCTGCCAAGTCGTAACATCCGTCGCCTTCGCGATACAGGTCCGCGGTCTGGTTTGCGCCATCGTTAAAAATAACGTTTGCGGCGAAAACGCCATCCGGGAAGGCGTAGCTGTACCAATTACTGCCCAGATCCGTCATTGCGTTGCCGGGCCAAGCTGGGCTGGGCGCAGTGGCATTGAAGAAGTAGGTGTTCAGTTCCGTGCCCCAGTCCGCTGGTTTTTCAAAATAAACGGTCATCGACACGGTGCAGTCGTCACTCCAGGTTGCGGTGTCGAACTCATAGCAACCGTCACCCTCGCGATAGAGGTCTCCAGTCTGTGCGCCTGAACCGTTATTGAAAATCACATTGGACGCTGTTACACCTTCTGGAAATTCAAACGTCCACCAATTGCCATAGAGTGGTGTTGCCGCCACACCCGGCCAGTCGACAGTGGCGGGCACGGGCGCCGTGTTCCAGTAATACACATTGACGTTTGCCCAATCAGCTGGCGCTTCGAAACGAACAGACAAGGTATCAACCGGTTCTGAATCGCCGAGATACGGAGGACAGCTGTCCTGCCAGGTTGCGTCTACATAGCAGCCATTCTTATCGCGATACAGATTCGCCGTCTGGTTAGCGCCGTCGTTGAAAATTACGTTGGCCGTGTTGGAACCTTCGTTGAAGGTAAAGCCAAACCAGCCATCACCTAAGTCGGCCATAGCGATGCCTGGCCAAGTTGGCGTTTCCGTCGTAGCCGCTTCCCAGAAATAGATATTGATCGCGTCACCCCAGTTGTCTGGCTTCTTGAAAACCACTTGCAGCGCTGGCTCGTCGGGGCTGACGTAATCGGAAGACACGGTCAGTGTCTCGTCGTACAGATAGGTGAAGGTGTAGTTGGCATCGTACTGAGCGTTCAGCGCGATGTTCGCGCCACTGGTGACGACCGTTTCTGCGACATCCAGATCCGCCTGTCCATCGGCAATAACACGCTCCCAACTCCAGTCGTTGTTCGCGAGTTTGAATTGATAGTCCCCTGCGGTTAGCGCTACCGTCGTTTCAAAGGTATTGTTGCCGATATAAGTCAACGGCGTGTCATTGGACCACCCATTTAAGGAACCTTTGACGAAGAGCGTTTCACCGACCGGTCCCACTTCTTTGTTGATGAAATGCAGGATAACCGGATTCCCCTCAAGCTCTGTGGAGACCAAATAGAAGTTATACAGCGCGCGTTCATCAAAATGATTGGTCAAGTTGCCTGGGTTGGAACCACGCACCAAACCGTACTCAGAAACACGGCCACCGATGTTGACGGAAGACCAGGTACTGTCGGCAAACTTGAATTCAACGTCGCCTTTGTCGACGACAAGCTGCGCTTTATAGGTTTGATTTCCGACATAGGTCATGGCATCGGTACCCCAGCCATTCAGCCCGCCTCGCACGTTCAGATCATCTCCCAACGGTGCGGGCGCGCCAGCGTCCAAGGGCAATTCCGTCGCCAGGAATCCGGTGTCGTTGTCTTCTTTGGCCACATCACCCGCGTTGTTCACGTACACGTAGGCTTGCAAATTGCCTTCTGCATTTTCTTCAGACAACGCCACAATATTGGAACGGGTAATCTGCACAGGTTTGTCTATGGCAAACTCATCACCATTTTGGTTCACAAACACCAACAGCTGGCTGTCGTCGTCTTCATCCCAGTTGAAGGTAAAGGTACCGTTGTCGAGTGCGATCGGTCCTTGCAAGCCACCATTGTGATCGGCGACATAAAGACTATCGCGCAGGTTACCGTTTTCGTAATCGACAGTGACCGTTTCCGGAACGCGGGAGTCGATGATCATCGACAATTGCGAAGTGGTGGTTTTGCCTTGGCCATTGTCTAACGTAGCGCGAACAATGACATCGGTACCATCCGCCAGATCACCGGTTTGCCAGAACAGGCGATATGGCGCCGTCCGGTCGGTAGCCAGAGTGGTATAACTCAAACCACCGTCCGTCGAGGCTTCGAAAGTCGCGGTGTAGGTTGGTAAGACGGACAGTGATTCTTCAAGCTCCAAGCTTAAATCCACACGACCCGCCACCGCAGCACCATCGGGTACGCCGGTCAGCATAAAGTTCGATTTCGGTGATTTACGCACGGGGCTCGCCGCTTGGTAGATCACAAAATCTAACGCAGCGATATCCAAGGTGATGTCACCCTCGGCATCCGCTTTAATTTTGTCCGCACCAACCACAGGCTTATACAGGTTTGCCGTCGCGGGCAGAGTCAAACTGCGGTTGCTGGTATCAGCATTAAACACCACCAGGTATTCACGGTTGTCTTCGTCCACTCGTGAGAAAGCGTACAGGCCGCCATCTTCACTGTAGCGATTGACTTGTACACCGTAACGCAGGGTTCGGTGCGCTTTATAGACATCCGCATAGTCGGCGATAGCCTGATACAGCGGATGCTCCGGATCAAAATTGGACACCGCGGTAGTCGCGTTAGTACCAATCAGATCGTTGTCGTTATAAATGTCAACCATCGAAGGAAACATGTCTTCACGTGCGTCCTGATCGCCACCGTCACCGGTGAAACCCTGCTCATCCCCGTAATAAATGACGGGAATACCGCGGGCAAAAAACATAAAGGCGTTAAACAGTTTCGCGCGGGCGAGTTTTTCATCATCACTGGCCAGCGGGTTGCCATTATTAATGAACATACCAATGCGACCCATGTCGTGATTGCCGCCGAAGTTCATGAGCAGGGAAGCATCGCTGTCGGCATCGCTGTAAACATCATCTTGTGCAAACAGATTGCTCAGCGCATGGGTACCGCCATTGTTCGCAAACACAGAACTTGCCGCACCCTGAATCCCAAAGTCTAAAACGGAAGGCAGTTTGCCCACGGTGGTAAATTGACTCAGATATTGCGGGTTACCGTCGTAGACTTCGCCGAACATAAAGAAATTTGGAATGCCTTCTGACTTAGCGTGCTCCAAAATCGCTGGCGAAAACTGCTGCCAGAATTCGATGTTGACGTGTTTGACGGTATCAATACGAAAGCCATCGGGCTTGAATTCCGAGACAATGTTTTTGAAAATGTCGATCATCCCTTCCACCACAGCCGGTTGTGTGGTGTCCAGATCGTCCAGACCACTGAAGTCGCCATAAATCGCATTTTCGCCTGAGAACGTGCTGTCACCCTGATTATTGTAATACTGCGGATCATTCAACCATTCGGGCACTTTAGAGTTTTCCATACCTGCAGGAACAAACGGGGTGAGTCCGTTACCGTTGGCCTTTTCTTCCAGCGATACATAGCTGCAAGGTTTGCCGTTACTGATGCCGTCCGCGTCATGGCATTCTTCGTACTTGATCACGTCCGCGGTATGGTTGGTGATGATGTCAAAGTACACCTTCATATTGCGCTCGTGCGCGGCGTCAATCAGTGACTGCAAGTCGTCGTTGGAGCCCAGGTGCGGATCAATCTGCGTGAAATCGAGCGTCCAGTAACCGTGGTAAGCCGAACTGAAGTCTTCCGGGCTGCCTTGAACAGCCTGGTTTTTCAAAATAGGGGTCATCCAAATTGCGGTGATACCGAGGTCTTTCAGGTAATCCAACCGGCTCTCCAAGCCAACCATGTCACCGCCGTGGTACATCCCTTTCGAGAAAAGGTCGAATCCGTGAATGTATTTGTCACCGCTCAAGCCACCCAGGTCATTGCTGAGGTCGCCGTTTTCGAACCGATCGGGCATGACAAAATAGAAAACATCGTCGCGAACATCGCGATCGAGATAGGGAACTTCCGGTAAGCAACCGGTTATCGTGAATGCCGACGCGGCCAAAACCGCTGCCGTCAGCCTGTTTGCCTTCAACTTCATTGCTCTTACTCCGCCAGTGTATTGTTGTTGTGCGAAGCCAAATCCTTTAACGAGACTGCGTTCCTTCGCTAAAAGGAGGCTAAATCCAGCGCTTAGTATATGGTGTTAAAGAAGTGGGTAAGGGTTGAAGCGCCAAACCCTGAAGATGGAAAAAGTGGACCCGTTGATTTTCATACCATTCATAAAACTTATAGTACGTAAAAATGAGCTGAAGCCGGATGCCTGCTGCGGTAGCCAAAGGCCTACATTTAGCGCATTACAGTGTTAAAAATCTCTCGAACAATGTTATTTTTTTTGTCGCACGACCTTCGCAGACGTGACGCGATCCGACTTAAATTGACCAGTATTTTCGCGCCTATCATCATTGCAATTTATACTGCATTGAAAGAAAAACGGTCGCTTTGAATTTTTTTTAAAAAATTTTTCCGCTGAGGTGTACGGATAAAAAAATCCCCACCCCCGGGAAAAATTTTGGCTTATCCAACCCTATTTTTTTTCTATCCGTTCTTACCCTCTCTTGCTTCATACACTACGCGCAAGAAGTACGGCTGAATAAGTGCCGTTAAATCCAACAACAAAAAAAGAAGTCATCATGAGCCAGAAACGTTTTGTAGTCAGCGCGCTCACGGCCGCTGTTTTGCTTGCCACCGGATGCAACTCATCCAAACCTTCCGACACCGATAACAACAGTGCTCCAGAAATACAGTTCAGTTCATCCACTCTGAATTTAAACGCGCTGGAAACGACACTCGTCACCTTTAGTGCGATAGACGCCGACAACGACTCGCTGGATATCCGCGTCGAAGATAATCCCGGTTGGATTTATCTGGGCAACAACAAACTCGAAATGAGTCCAGCCAACCCGGACGCGGGCAGTCATACCATTGTGATAACCGCGGATGATGGAAAAGCGAAAACCGAAAAATCCATCACAATTAATGTTGCGCAGAACAATCCATTACCGGAACTGAGTGACTATAAAGCCCGTGCGCTGGAAGATGAAGTTTTTTACTTTGTCATGACCGACCGGTTCGCCGACGGTGACCCGATGAACAACGAAGGCGATATCAGCGACCCGTTGGCTTTCGGTGGTTTCGATAAAACACGTGACGGTTATTACCACGGTGGTGACCTGCAGGGTTTAACCGCAAAGCTGTCTTATATAGAAGATCTGGGCATCAGTTCAATCTGGCTCACACCAATTCTGAAAAATAAGGCCCTGCAAGGAGATTCGGCGGGTTATCACGGTTATTGGACATTGGACTTCACCTCGATCGACCCACACCTGGGTGGTGATGAAGGATTGCGTGAATTTATTGCCGCGGCACACGCGCGGAACATTAAGGTATTCTTTGACATCATCGTCAATCACAGTGCCGATGTCATCAAGTACGAAGAGTGCCACAACCCGGATGGTTCATTGCTGACCGGCGTTGAGAAGTGCGACTACAAATCACTGGCACAGGTCGCCAGCGGCGACGACTACACGCCTTTCATTCCGGTCGGTGAAGAAACAGCAAAAACTCCTGCCTGGCTGAATGACACTCAGTATTATCACAACCAGGGTGAGTCGACCTGGGCAGGCGAAAACTCCCTGTATGGGGACTTCGTTGGCCTAGACGATATCGACACGGACAATCCCGTTGTGGTTGATAACTTCATAGACGTATTCAAAGATATCGTCCGGGACTTCCGCCCTGATGGATTCCGCGTCGATACCGTGAAGCACGTTAATACGGAGTTTTGGCAAGAATTTACGCCCGCTGTGCTGGCTTACGCTCGTGCAGAGGATGACGATAGCTTAGGTACCAACGGCGCTGGCATTCCACATTTCACCATGTTCGGCGAAGTCTATTCGTCCGATCCTGGCACGTTAAGTTACTTTACCACCGAAGCCAAAATTCCGTCTGTGCTGGACTTTGGTTTCCAGGCATCCATGACCAGCGCCATCAACAATAACGGTGTTGTGGCCAGTGATGCCACACATCCGCTTACCGATCTGTTTACCAAAGACGACCTCTATTCGGATGCCGACAGCGATGCGTCGACTTTGATTAACTTTGTCGGCAACCACGATATGGGCCGATTCGCGTCGTTCCTTGGCGACACTCTGGATTGGGAAGATAAATCGTTGGCTAAGGTCGATCTTGCGCACGCAGCGATGTATTTCAGCCGAGGCATTCCGGTGATTTATTATGGAGCAGAACAGGGCTTTATTGGAACGGGTGGTGACAAGGCATCAAGACAGGACATGATGCCATCCGAAGTCGAGTACTACAACGCGACCGACATTCTGGGCAGTGACAAAACGTCGGCCGACAATAATTTCGATACCGATCATCCGCTGTACTTGAAATGGCGCGAATACGCTCGCGTGTTGCGCGAGCACGACACATTACGCCACGGTATTCAGCACATTCGTAAGACCGATACATCCAACGGCTATGCGTTGGCACGTTTCAATCCAGAAACACAGGAAGAATACCTGGTGGTGTTCAACTTCAATCCGGATCGACGCAAAACCATTGTGGTACCTGCTCTGGGCAATACCTATTCCGCTGTCTATGGAATCGACACAGATATCACCAAAGATGTCGACGACAAGCTGAACATTCCGGTTCCAGCCAGCAGCTTGGTCATTCTTAAGACCACCGGCATCGCCGATATGCCCGCACCGGTGATCAACACGATTACCGGACCTGAAGATGGTAGTTACGTTTCTGGGAATCTGGAATTTATTGCCGAACTGACGGACGCGGACAGTCGAGATATCCCGACTTACACCGTCACCCTGCAATACTCGATGGATAACGGAACAAACTGGTCGGTCGCCGCTGTTGATCACGATTACCCTTATCAACTCTATTTCAATACCGCCGATATCGACGATGGCACGGACATTCAGGTTCGGATAGTCGCTGAAAACCTCGCAATGGATGCCGCAACGTCAGCGGTCACCACCTTAACGGTCGACAGTCGATCACCAATGGTCACCTTGGATTATGAAGGAGCAACCGCCGGTAAAAAAGTCGCGATCACCTTCGACAACGGTTCAACGCAAACGCTTGCCGCCGACAGCACCGTCTCGTTCTCATGGACAGAAAAAAGCAATGCTCTAGTGACCTTCTTTACAACGTCTGGCGGTTTCAGTGCGGATCAACCGGTATGGATCACTCGTGATCAAGTGATGGCCAATGCCAGCGCCAATGTTGGCACCGGGGAATTGGAATCCACCCTGTTTATCAACACCGCAGGCTCCGTCGCCGGTACTGACAATGACACCGGTAATCCGGTGGTCAAATTTGATCAATCCGCTGCGGCGCCATTTACGCCAGTCCTAAATGTGCGCGGTTCACTGAACAGTTGGGGGGTCACACCGATGACCTATGCCGACGGTACCTATTCCGCCACGGTGACGCTGCCGGTTGGCGATATTGAATATAAATTCGCGGATGCGGCCTGGGCCAGCGTGAACATTGGTGGCCCGGTGTCGGAGTCTGGTCTGGTTCGCAGCAGCAACCCTGCCAACCTCAATCAAACCATTAGCAGCGCCGGTAACTACGACCTGTATCTGTTGGTCGGCGATATCGATGCGAATGGATCAGCAAGTGAGTACGTGCACATTATTGATCCGGCGGAATAACAACAAACCTTGCGGCACCGGGAGCATTCCCGGCGCCGCGAATTTCCATCCCACTCAACACTTATAAAAACAAAACAGGAAATGACATGAGTAAAACCAGTACGCTGTTTAAGTACTCGGCATTGGCACTGGTCATCGGCCTTTCGGCCTGTGACAAGTCTAATCCGGGCAACGACGATCCATTAACCTGCATCGCACCGCAAATTCTGAATGAGGCGGGTGACGCCTGTATTGACGACGCCAACGCGCTGGTTGTTCCAGCAGCCAACCAAGCGGTCGTTTATTACAAACGCCAAGACGGCGACTACGACGGCTGGGGTCTTCATCTTTGGGGTGATGACATGGCGGAAGAAGGCATCACTTGGGGCACGCCTTTGCTGCCCGACGGAGTTCACCCGTTGTACGGTGCGTATTTCCTCGTTGATCTGACCGATGAAAACTGGACCGGCTTTAACTTCATCGTACACAACGGTGACGCGAAAGACATCGGTGGTGGAGACCTGGTATACGATCGGGTTGAATTCGGTGATGACGTGTTTTCATTCCAGGGTGTCGCCGAACTCTTTGCCGACCCGATTGAAGAAATTCCTGTCATGCTGTCCGGCGCATCTGCACACTTCATTGATGTGCTGGATGCGGACGGAGCCAGTATTATGTTCCCGGCACGGGTAGAGTCCAACGCATTCAAACTCTGGCACTCGCCCACCGCCAGCCTGGTTTTCGATGCAGAAACGAAAACCGTATCCGGTGGCACCGCGATCGATATGGCATTAGAGCCAATGTCTGAAACCCAGCAAGATGCGATGCCTCATCTGAAGGGCCTGACAGGATTCTGGGTAGATACCACGGCCAGCGAAGCAAAGTCTTTGTTAAAAGAGCAACTCTGGGTTGTTGAGTCGAACGCGGACGGTGAAGCGGTTCAATTAACCCGTGTACAAACACCGAATGTATTGGACGCCTTGTATGCAACGGCAGCGCAAGATGCCCAACTCGGTGCCTATGACAACAGCGGTGTAACTCACTTCGCGCTGTGGGCACCTACTGCACAAAGTGTTTCCGTTCAGGTGTTCAATGCACCGACCGATTTAACACCAAGCGAAACCATTACGTTGACCGAAGACGCAACGACAGGGATTTGGGGCGCTGACGCATCGTCGGACTTAACCGGTAAGTACTATATCTACGACATCAGTGTTTTCCATCACGCCACTGACGCAATTGAAAGCTACACCGTTAGTGACCCATACAGTTTGAGCCTGTCGACCAACTCACTGTTCTCTCAGGTTGTTGATCTCGACGACGTATCCTTGCAACCGGCTGGCGGCTGGACCGTTAACAAAGCGTTTGCGGATGTCACCAACCCCGAAGATATTTCTGTCTACGAAACCCACGTGCGGGATATTACGTTGTGGGATGGCGCGGGCACTGAAGCGCTGAACGGTAAGTTTAAAGCGTTCACTGAGTCATCGCGCGAGTCGATGCAACATCTGCAGGCACTGCGCAATGCCGGTATGACGGCCGTCCAGATTCTGCCAGCATTCGACATTGCCACCATCGATGAAGATGAAAGCATGCGCGTCGACATCACTGACACCATGGCCGACTACTGTGCCATCAGTACAGACGCAGCGGCCAAAGCGGCAGACCTCAGCCTGTCATGTGATGCAACCGTGATTGAAACGGCTCTGGGTACTCTGGACGTTACGACCGGGGATGCTCAGGACTTCTACAGCCACCTGCGCGGTGTTGACAGCTTCAACTGGGGTTATGACCCATTCCATTACACTGTTCCGGAAGGCTCTTACGCCACAGATCCGGAAGGTACAACCCGTATTGTTGAATTCCGTGAAATGGTCGAAGCACTGCATGACATGGATTACATGGTGGTAATGGACGTGGTGTATAACCACACCAACGCCAGTGGTCTGCACGAGAAATCCGTACTCGATAAAGTCGTTCCCGGTTACTACCACCGTCGCGATATTGCATCGGGCGCCGTGACCAAAGATTCCTGTTGTGATGATACCGCGACCGAACATGACATGATGTCAAAACTGATGGCCGACTCACTGGTTGTTTGGGCTCGCGATTACCAGGTAGACGCATTCCGCTTTGACCTGATGGGTCTGCAAACCAAAGCAGCGATGGAAAATGCGCTGGCGAAAGTGAAAGCGGTGAATCCGGATGTCTACTTCTACGGCGAAGGTTGGGACTATGGTGCGGCCGGCAGCAATGGCCGTGGTGAAAACGCATCGCAATCCAATATCGCAGGTTCTGAAATCGGTACCTTTACCGACCGACTGCGCGACGGCGTACGGGGTGGTGGTCCATTCGATAATATGGACGGTGACGAACAGTCACTGCGTCGCAATCAGGGTCTGTCAAACAGTGCCGTTGCAAATGAGCTCAACCTGGTCACCTCTGTCGACCCTGACGCAGGTACTGCTGACGATAATGCCAAAACACCGGATCAAGAATTAGCGGAAAATATCCTGAAAAATGCTGACCTGGTTCGTTTAGGTCTGGCAGGCAACCTGAAAACCTTTGGCTTCAAAGGCTACGAGGACACATCCGTAACCGGAGCGACGGTCCTGTATGGCGACAGCGCAGCGGGCTATGCCGATGATCCGCAGCAAATCATCAACTACGTATCCAAGCACGACAATCAAACCTTATGGGACATCATTGCGTATAAAGCAGCGGATACGGTCACCAGTACAGAGCGCGCTCGTATGCAAGCGCTGGCAGTTGCCACCAGTACTTTTGCACAAGGTGTACCGTTCTTTCATATGGGTGTTGACCTGTTGCGCTCCAAGTCGATGGAAAGAGACTCCTATGATTCCGGCGACTGGTTCAACAAAGTCGACTTTGCAGCCAACGCGGATTCAAACTGGAATGTCGGATTACCACGTGAAGACAAAGATGGCAGCAACTGGGATATCATTGGCACGATCATCGCGGACGCCGATTCCGACCCAAGCACGACGGATGTCCAATGGATGCGTGATCAGTTCCAGGAAATGTTGACTATTCGCGCCGACAGCCCTCTGTTCCGTTTAACCACTGCTGACGAAATCAAAGGCCGTATTGCGTTCCATAATACAGGTGCGGATCAAACCGCCGGTGTGATTGCGATGTCCATCGACGATGGTGTGAACGCGCCAAGCGATCTGGACACAAATTACGACGCGATCGTGGTGATTTTCAACTACACCAATACTTCACAAGACGTTGTGGTTGACGGTGCCGCTGGCTTCACCCAGCACAGCGCCCAAACAGAAACCACTGGGGTAGCTTTTGATGCGGGCACGTCAACCTTTACGGTTCCTGCCTTAACGACAGCGGTATTCGTTGCCGATCAGGGCGGCGCACAGGGAGCCGGTATTCCCGCTGGTGATGTGGCGCCGTTTGGAGACACAACACTTTTTGCGGTTGGCTCACTTTCGGGTTGGTCACACGTCTATGATGGCTATTATGCCGGTGAAGGCGTTTATAAGTTTGCTGTCCATATAGATGCTGCCGGCGACTATGCCTTCCGATTCACGGATGCCAGTTGGGGGAACAGTACGAATGCCGACAGCTTCACCAACGGTGTGGATTCGGCTTTTGTGTTAACGGCAGCTGGAGATGGCGATAACAACTTTGCACTGACCGTGGCTGAGGGTGAACAAGGTGATTATGAGTTTACTCTAGACCTCAGCGACTCCGTACCAGAAGTAACGATTGCTGCAAAAGACTACGCACTAGCAAACGACATCTATGTTCGAGGTTCAATTACCGATGCTGGATGGGCAGCTGTTTCCACTGGACTCTTCACCTACGACAACGCAGGTGAATATTTCGTATGGATCAACGCTGCTACTGGAAACTATGCATTCAAAATAGCGGATGACGCCTGGACGGCTGGCACTAACTTTGGTTCGGGCAGTGTTACCGATGTTGTTTTGGGTACAGCATTACCATTGGATGGATCTGGTGACATTAACATTGCTATACCCAGCGATGGTTACTACAAGTTTAAAGTTGATACGATGAAGAGTTTGTTGAACCCTGAATTGACGGTCTCCGCCGATGTCGCACCACAAGGGGATCTGTATATCAGAGGATCGATGAACGGCTTCGGAACAACCGATCAAATGACTTACGATGGTCTCGGCATCTACAGTCTGACGCTGACACTGGATGCGACCACCAGCTATCAGTTTAAAGTAGCCCACTCCGACTGGGGACAAGCGAACTGGGGCTTTGGTACCGATACGACGGGAACCGAATTCGCACTGACGAACAACGGCGGCAATTTCGAATTTACGACGACAACCGCTGGCGATTATGTATTTACATTTAACGCCAACGATACCATTGTCACAGTCACTACTGCGCCTTAAGTCAGCATCATAGTAAGGACAACAAGCCCTCCTCGGAGGGCTTTTTTGTTTCCGTAGTGAATAAAAAAATTACACGTTCAGAAACTCAATGGCCTCGCCGCGATTGCATTCGCGAATAAAATCACGCAACGCCCGACTGTTGATTTCCCGCCACTCACCTTCAATGGTCAGCTTAACGCGGTAATTGGCAAATTTCTGCAATATGTCCCCGGCTAACCGGGTACTCAGATCAAAAAATTCATCGGCAAAATGGCATTGCCGGGCAATAATATGCTGCGCACCGAGGTAACTGGCGTTACCCAGTAAATCCAGACTGTCATTGACCGTCCAGATCACCACATCGTCTGCCACCAAAGTGACGGACTGAGGTTTGGTTTGCGGATTCAAGACTAGTTTCACGGTCACTCCTCATTAACGGTTAACTCACATCCTTGTGAGCGATAATCGTCCCTGTTACGAACACGGTGGAGGCTTCTCTTATGGGGCCCGCGTAACAGCGCCGAATACAATGTATTCCTGAGTACGGGGTGCACGTTCATGCACACGTCGCTCACTGTTCACGTTGTCCAGCCCCAAGTCGCGGCGCAGGTGTTCATTGGCTCCGATCAGGCGAATGCTTTTCGCCGCACGGCGTGGAAATAATGCACGTACACGAGCAAAGGTATTTGCTAAGTTCATAACGTAACTCCAATAAAAAAAATTATCAGTTGGTTAGTGATGAACCGGGGAAATCAGAATAGGAATAATGAGAAGTGTTCTCGAACCGCTGCTAATTTCCGCGGTTCGATTAAAAAAAAGATTAAACGAATCGCGTGGCCACTGGTGCTTTTTCGCAGACAACAGACCATTCCTGACCGTATGAGGTCAGACGATTTAACGTATTAGGCATATGCTTAATCATCATCGTTTAGATCCTTTGTTGCGCGAGACCAGAATGGTTTAATTCGCAGTTCGTTTGCCAATGTTGAATTGACAGGCGCTAGACTACCACTACGATGCAAAAAAACAACCGCAATATTTCACTAATTGCAAATTAATTTTTATTCTGTGATTCAAACTTCATTTCGCCATGCGCTAGCGAGGTTACGAAGACGTGATAAACTGCGTTCACATTCCGGTGTTGATGATTCATGCTCTATACCTATCCATCAAACAAACTCGAAAATCTGGTCAGCGCGCTGGACACACTGCTGCGCAATCTGGAACGCTCGCCCCTCTCTGCCGATACAATTCTGGTGCAACATCCGGGCATGCAACATTGGCTCAGCATGGAGTTGGCTCAACGCTCGGAACACCAGATTTGCATGAACGCAGAGTATCCATTACCGGTCCGCTATTTTTGGGATCTGATTCGGCTGATTCTCGGTCCGGGCGTTGTTCCTGACCGCTCAGTCTACACACGGGAAATTCTGGCCTGGCGCATTTTTCGTTTACTGGATGATGAAAAACTTAAACACCAGGATCAGATGCGTGAACCGACTGCGTATTGGGTAGATCAACCCTCCGGTTTGCAGGCACGACGACGATTTCAACTCGCCGAACAATTGGCCGACCTGTATGAGCAATACCTGATGTTTCGTCCGGAATGGATTGAGCAGTGGGAACAAGACCCGGCACAACACTGGCAAGCGGCAATCTGGAAACGATTGGTCGCAGCGGATGCCAACCACCCTCTGCGGCTGATGCGCCAAGCAATCGCCAACATTCAACAGCCAGCGCTACCGTTACCGGACCATTTCTTTATTTTTGGTTTGAATGCACTGGCCCCAATCTGGCTCGATTTTTTGACCGCGATCACTGAGCAAACCAGTACCGACATTCACCTTTTATATCTAAATCCCAGTGCCGAGCACTGGGATGCACTGCAATCCGAAATACAACAGATAAAACGGCTGGTGCGGGAAAATGCCCAACCTCGCGCCGCCTGGTTACAAGACAATGAGGATGGTTTTTGGACATCGGAGGCCGGGAACCCCTTACTAACCAGTCTCGGGCAACAGGGCCAGGCTTTTGTCAAACTGCTATCGGAACGCGCCCATTATGACGCGCACGTTTTTTCCACTATTGAAGCGACAACCACATTAAGTTGGCTACAAGCAGATTTACTCAATGCCCGGGACGGCCGAAGCGAGAAAACCGACCGTATGATGGACGACAGTATCACCATTACGTCGGCTCACAGCGCGTTTCGAGAAGTTCAGGGCCTGCACGATTGGTTGCTGCATCAGTTCAATAACGACCCAAGCCTGACGCCGAAAGATGTCTTAGTGATGTGTCCAAACGTCGAAGACTATGCGCCCTTTGTGCACGCCGTGTTCGCACGCAGCTTTGCGGAATTACCCGATGAAGTGCCACCTCTGCCCTGCTCAGTGGCCGACCGAAACCTGAAGGACGCCGACCCGTCGGTGGCAGCTTTTCTGGAATTATTGACCTTGCCCGATGCTCGCTTCGAAGTCAGCCAGATTCTCAGCTGGTTAAGGGTTCCCGCTATCGCCCATAAATTTGAATTAACACCGGCAGACCTGCAAACGCTGACCCGCTGGCTAACCGCCGCAAATGTTCACTGGGGATTGAGTGCTAACCACAAATCGCAATGGTTGGATGTCGACACCAGCGCACACTTCACTTGGCAACAGGGCTTAGATCGATTACTGCTGGGGTTTGCGTACAGCGATCAGGAAGGTTTTGTGCAGGGATACGCATTGATGCCAGAAGTCGAAGGCAGCGAAGCACTGCTGTTGGGCAAAATCACCGACATTATTGAACGTTTGCAGCAATTACGTTCGGACCTGACCCGGTCGCGCACACCGAGTGAGTGGCAAGACTATCTGATCCATCAATTGCAAATCGCGCTTTTGTCCAGCGAGCAAAGTTTTGAACGCAGTAACCAGTCCATCCTCAAAGCCATCAACGATGTCACCGAGTTTGCCAACAAAGCCGGGTTGGATGACATCGAGATTCCACTGTCGGTCATTCGGCATGTTCTGGAAAACGCCTTCGCCAGCCCGGAACAAACCGGCAGCCAATTTATGACGGGTCAGATTACCGTTTGCTCTATGGTACCTATGCGCTCCATTCCGTTTCGCGTGGTCGCCATTCTCGGTTTAAATGACGGACAGTTTCCAAGAACCCGTCCACCGCTTGGTTTTGACTTGATGGCCCAGGATAAACCCCGGCTTGGTGATCGTTCAAGGCGCGGAGATGACCGCTATCTGTTCTTGGAGGCGATGTTGTCCGCACGGGATTCCCTGTACCTGAGTTATCAGGGTTTCGATATTCATAAAAACGAACAGCGGCCACCGTCATTGGTCTTGGAAGAACTGTTTGCCTATTTGTCGCCCGCCTTTGGCTTCGATAAAAAACAACACATTCGCGTGATGCCTTTACAGCCGTTCAGTGACAAAAATTACGCAGGTCCTTACCCAAGTTTTGAAGATCGATGGTCTCATCTGCGCGGGCAAAATACCCACGACAGTCACGAAAACCTAGTGCCGACAGACGCCCCCCAAAAAGACTGGTTGCTGAACGAATGGATTCAGTTCTTTACTCACCCAGCAAAGGTTTTTGCGCAAAACCGACTGGGTTTGTATCTGGATCGCTACGACGACAACCTACCAAAGGACAGCGAACCCTTTACGTTGAGCCACCTGGATCGATACCAGATTCAACACACTGCCATCGCGCAGCTGCTCGATAGCGGGACCGTGGAAAACATACTGGAGCGGCAACTGGCTGCCAGCGCATTTCCATTATCGTCCACGACAGAATCCACCGTACTCGAATGGCAGAGTCAGGCCATGTCGTTTACCAACGTGTTGAAAACGCACGGCGCATCCTCGGTTACATCGCTGCCGCTGGTGATCCAACTCGACAGTGCCACCCTGGCGACCAATATTCCGCTGACCAGCGATGGCGAGATCTTGATCTGGCGCTTGGCCAACATCAAAGGCAAAGACCTGATCACACTTTGGTTATTGCATTTAGTGGCCAACTGTCAGCAACCGACCACCAGCAAAGGCCTGTTTCGCGGCAAAGAGGAGAGCATTGATCAGGTAACTTTCGCGCCCATCAGCCATGCACGAGCTCAATTACAAATACTGCACAGCACGTTATTGGAGGGGTTAACAACGCCACTGTTCGCGCCGTCGGAATGGTTAAAACCGCTGCTCGACGACAACGATGATGAAAAAACCTATAACACGTTATGGGCAGATACCTTCCGTGCGCGCGGACTCAGTTACGACCCCTATATTCAATTTTTCTGGCCGGAACAACCCGACTACAGCCGGACACTGGCCACGCTCCATCAGATCTACGACAGCTTGTTGAACAGCGCAACAATAGAGCCTTTGGAGGAGACGATGAATGGCTGAGATTATTGCAGAGCTCGACAGCAAAACCTTACCTCTCAACGGCAGCCATTTGATTGAAGCCAGCGCCGGTACGGGTAAAACCTATAACATCGTTCGCCTGTATTTACGCCTGCTGCTTGAAAAGGAATACAGCGTCGATCAGATTCTGGTCATGACCTTTACGGTGGCAGCAACCGCGGAAATCCGCAATCGCCTCAACGAGTTTTTGCGCGACGCTCTCGAACAATGGGATGTCAGTGACGATGAACTGATTCAACAACTGCGCCGGTCACTCGACCCAACCCGAGCCAGGTTGCTATTAAAGCAAGCCATTCTGACGTTGGATGAAGCGGCGATCTACACTATTCACGGTTTTTGTAAACGCGCGTTATCGCAACAGGCATTTTTCAGCGGTTTAAGTTTCAACGCTGACATGGAAGCCGACGCAAGTCTGCTGAAACTTCAAGCCTGTGAAGATTGGTACCGTACCATTCAGCAAACCGATGTATTTCTGGATATCGTTGACCGTTGGCCAACACCAGACAGTTTTGCCACACACTGGCAATCGGTTCTCGACTCAGACATAGCCATTCACGCGCCGGCTGAACAGGACATAACTGAACTCATGGACCAGGTGCGCGCGTATTGGCCAGCCGAACGCGAACAGTTTGCCTCGTTGAATAAAGTGACCGCGCGCAGCAACGCAGCCACAGTGGCCGCCTACGAGAGCGTATGTGAAAAGCTGGATGCTATCCTGGCAGAAGACACCCAGCCTGAGTTCAGCAAGTTTGAACTCGACAAGGCTTACAGCACAGCCAAAAAACAGACGCTGATGCCCACCAGCTTCCAGTTAATCCGCACCCTGATCAAGAATCAGGCGGCCCGAAAACTGAGCGCCGCGCTGACGGGCGCGCAGTACATCCGCGAGCACATCCGTGCAGATAAGAAGCGACTCGACCAACTTGATTTCAACGACCTGATTCTACAACTGCGCGATGCGTTGTGCGGCAGCCATGGCACCGAAATGAGCCAAGCGCTGCGCAGTCAATTCCCGGCCGCATTGGTCGATGAATTTCAAGATACCGACCCGGACCAGTACAGCATTTTAAACACCATTTACCGACAACAACCGGGTACCTTTCTGTGCATGATCGGCGACCCGAAACAGGCGATTTACGGATTCCGGGGCGGTGATGTTTTTGCCTACTTAACGGCAAAACGTCATGTCGATTATCAGTGGACCATGAATACCAACTATCGATCATCGCCTGCGGTCATTAACGGTTACAACCAGGCCTTTCTTCAGGCAGCGACAGACTCAAACAGTGACGTCTTTGGCTTCGGTATTGACTACCGTCGGGTGAACGCGGCGAAGGACAAAACGAATCCTGTCTTCTCAGACAACAGGGCGGCTGTTCAGTGGGTTCATTTTCAACCTGACGAACTACCCTCGCGCGGACTTGCGAAATCCTTTCAGGAACGCATTACGCAATGGGTCACTCAGGAAATCGTCGTGTTACTCAAACAGGTCTCCTGCGATGGGCATCCCGTCAAGGCTGGTGACATTGCGTTGTTAGTCCGGTCCTACCGCGAAGCACAACTTTTGCAGTCCTACCTGACCGATGCCGGTTTGGCGTCGGTGTACCTGAGCTCACGTCAAAACGTGCTGCAAACCGAAGAGGCCACCTCACTGCTGACGTTACTAAAAGGTATCTGGCAGTTAGAAAACGACCGCCTGTTCATGGCCGCCCTGGCCAGTTCCTGGATTGGTCTCGACGTGGCCACACTCGATGCAATCAATCACGATGAGCATCGTTGGAGCCAATGGCAATTACAGTTTGAACGTTGGCGCACGGACTGGCAGATGCGTGGTTTGATGAGCATGCTGCTGGATGTGCTGCAAACGGCCTACCGGCCACGCACCACCACGTTAGAGCGCAGTTTAACCAACCGTCTGCATTTGGCAGAACGGCTGCAGATGGAAAGCGGGCGCCATCGCCTGCCCGATGCTTTGCTGCATTGGTTTGAACGTGCGTTAACCGACGACAGCCGCGCGGACGAAAATCTGCTGCGTCTGGAGAGCGACGACGCGTTGATCAAAATAATCACCATGCACGGCGCGAAAGGGTTGGAGTACCCGATCGTATTCTTACCGTTCATCAGTTACTACGGGGCCAGTCCAATGGCACCGGCCGTATATCGCTACCATGACCGCACCAGTCTGGATCTGAAACTATCCTTTCTCGCCGGGCCTGAAGAAGTCGCCCTGACGATGGAAGAAGAAAAGGCCGAACTTGTCCGGTTGCTCTATGTCGCAGCCACCCGAGCAGAAAAACGCCTGTATGCCTGCATGGCTCCCTTTGCAAGTTTTGCTCAGTCCGCGTTAGCGCAAACGCTGAAGGTCTCTGCTTATGATCTGAGCGTCATAGAACAAAAAGTCTGCACCGGGAACGATGCCACTCTACTCACGGTGACGGAACCCGACATCCACCTCGCACAAATCACCCATCCACAACCGACTCAGACATTAGCGCCGGCAACCTTTCACGGCCATATTGAACGGGACTGGTGGTTAAGTTCGTTTTCAGCCCTCACCCGGCATGTTGGCCACAGCGCCCACAGCGCGCCGGATCGAGATGAAGAAGACAAGGTCATTCCATTGCCAGAAGATCAACCCTTACGTTACCGACTGACCAAAGGTGCGGAAGCCGGTAACCTGCTGCACGATACCCTGGAGCATTGTGACTTCAGCGCGCCGAACTTTTCTGAATTGCTGGCCACAGCCCGTGAGCGCTATAGCAGTCTGTGTGCAACCTTTACAGATACAGAGCTGCAACAATGGTTGCAGGAAATTCTGGACACTCCGTTGGCAGAAACGTCCCTGTCGCAATTGCCCTACGCGCAAACGCTGCGAGAAAGTGAGTTTTATTTTCCGATGCAGGGCAGTCACATTCGCCGTTTATCCGAGTTCATCAGCCAACGACGCCAACAACCTTACGAATTACCGGATCGCCACAAGTTAAAGGGAATGATGCATGGGTTCATTGACCTTATTTTTGAAGTCAATGGCCGCTATTATGTCGCCGACTACAAATCGACCCACCTCGGTTTTCACCTGGATGACTATCAACCCGAGCAACTGCGCCACAGCATTTATAACAGCAGTTACGACGTGCAATATTCCATTTATGCGCTGGCATTACACCGCTATCTGAAAACACGCATCCGCAATTACCAGCCAGAACAGCATTTCGGCGGCGTTTATTACCTTTATTTGCGCGGCATGCATCCTGAACAGTCGTCCGGCATCTTTTACGATAATTTCTCGGCTTCGGAATTAGCAACACTGGATGACATCTTCGGTCATGCTCACGCAGGAGCCAGTGACCATGTTTAATCTGAAATCACCTTTTCAACCTATCGACTGTGCGTTAGCCGACCGTATCTGTCAGTGGCATCAAAGCGATGACGCCCTGCTGTGGCAGACCATCGCTGCGACCAGTCTGGCGCTGCAACAGGGACACAGTTGTCTGAACCTGACGTTGTGCCAGCACGAGCCTCCTTTCCACCAAATGGAACTCTATGGTGGTGAAAATTTCCCAACGGCAGCGCAATGGTATGAACGGTTATCCGCTTTCAACTTAGACCCATCGTCCAACTCACCGTTGATCCTGGACGACCAACGGGTGTATCTGCGGCGCTATTGGCAATTCGAATCCGAACTGGTGCGGTTCTTCAAGCGTCAACGACAAACAACGCACGATCTGACACCGGCGCAAATAAAAAAAGCCAAGCAGTTATTGATGGACTATTTCCCGAACTCGGGGCAACAACCTGATCACCAGAAATTAGCCGCGATTAATAGCTTGTTCGGTAATCTCAATATTATTGTGGGCGGACCGGGTACCGGAAAAACATACACCGTCACGCGCATCATGGCGTTACTGGCCTCGTTAAGCGATCACCCACTGGACATCAAGTTAGCGGCGCCCACCGGCAAGGCCGCACAACGACTCGGGGAAGCGATTCGCGAGGCCAAGCTACAGATGAATCTGGATATGCTGTTGACGGCGGTCATACCGGATGACGCACAAACGATACATCGTCTTTTGGGCGTGATACCCAACCACATTCAATTCCGGCACCATGCTGACAACCCCATAGAAGCCGATGTGCTGTTAATCGACGAAGGGTCGATGGTCGACTTGCCATTGATGACACGTCTGTGCAGAGCGATAAAACCGACAACTCGATTAATCCTGTTGGGTGATGCCGACCAACTGCCCTCGGTCGCCGCGGGCAGCGTACTGGGCGATTTGGTCAGCCGACCGCACCCCGGCTACAGCACGGATCGCGCGCAGGCAATTCATCAACTCGACAGCCAATTTCCCGTTCAAACATCATCAGCTCCAGCAGATCATGTCAGTGAATTAATTCACAGCCGCCGCTTCGATGGTCAATCGGGTATTGGTGTACTAGCACGCGATGTCATTGCCGGTGATTATCCATCTTCATGGTCACGGTTCGCTCAATTTGATGACGTAACTCAGATCGCAACCGACACATTGAGTGAACAGGTTCGACATTGGATTCAGCAGTATTACGCCGCTATTGCATCGCAACCGACGCTGCCTGAAGCCTTTGCGCAGTTAAAAACCTTCCGCATCCTGTGCGCCGTAAAAGATGGAGACTTTGGCGTCGATCACATTAACGAAGTAATCCGCAAACAGCTGGACCGGCTTCGCCAGCCGTTTTATAAAGGCCAGCCCATCATGGTGACGCAAAATCACTATGGTCTGAAACTATTTAATGGGGATATCGGCTTGGTTTGGCCAGATGGCAATGGTCAACTGTTGGCCTGGTTTGAAGCACAGGACGGTTACCGGCCCGTTGCTTTGGGCCGTTTGCCTGCCACAGAAACCGTGTACGCCATGACCATACACAAAACGCAAGGTTCGGAATTCAACCACGTGGCGATGGTACTGCCACCCATACCTCAAGCGCTGATCACTCGGGAGCTGCTGTATACTGGCCTCACCCGAGCCAAACGGCAATTCACACTGATCGCGGACGAAAAAAGCTGGCGCCATGGCGTGCAAACCAAAGTAGAACGCTGGGCCGGACTGGCCGAGCGCTTAGCGGATCAGGTTAACGACTGCCATTGATTGATCCATTCAGCAACGGATTCGAATGGCATCGGGGCGGCAATGAAATATCCTTGTGCCATTTCACAGCCCAGATGTTGAACCAGCTCCCACTGGTGGAAGGTTTCCACACCTTCCACCACCACTTTCATACCCAAGCGTCTGGCCATGTTGATAGTCGACTCGAGCAACGCCCGCTGAGCTTCTGAAATCTGGGTTTTAGGCAAAAACTGCTGATCGATTTTCAGTTCTGAAAACGGCAATGAATGCAGACGCTCCAATGTTGCTTTACCACTGCCAAAATCGTCGATCGACAAGCCACAGCCGGCTATCGCCAAACGCGCGGTACCTTCAAGTTCGTTCAGCGGCTTGGTCGCGATCGTTGTCTCGGTTATTTCCATCATGATGCGTTCATTGGCCATGGGCGAATCATGAATTAACTGAATCAATTGCTCGATAAAGGTTTCAGAGTCAAACAACGTCGCAGATAAATTAAACGACAATGTGCACTGCTGATAGGCGTCCGGCAGACTGCAAAACCGGGTAATGGCCTGCTTAAACAATTCAAAGGTAACGACCTGAATCAACTCAGACTTTTCCAATGTTTGCATAAATTGTTGTGGCAACATCAGGCCATGACGCTTATGGCGAATTCGGCACAGCACCTCAAAGCCCACCAGCCGCCGACGGATCAGTTCAACCTGCGGCTGAAACCAGGGTTCAACTTTGCCATTTTGTAAGGCGTCGAGAATCTCATACGTTTTAATCTCTTCGACGACCGTTCGTTGACGTTCATGGTTTGTGAGCTGCGTCAGGATGTGCTCAACCGCACTGACGTCAATGGGTTTACCGATGGTACCTACCACATTTAACCGATATTCCTTGGAAAGTTTTTCAATAGCACCGAGAATTTGCCGTGACAGGCCACTGATAATCACAATGGGCGCTGAAAATTGCAGCTCGGCCAGTCGCTTTAACAACTGCACGCCGTCCATTCTGGGCATATTCAGATCGATTAACGCCAGGTCGAAAGGAGGACTGGACAAAATCACTTCCAGCGCGTCTTTGCCATCGAGGGCGGTTTGAATAGTCGCTTCGGTTTTCTGCTCCAGCAAAGCGACTAAAAATTTGCGAATGCTGGGACTGTCATCGGCCACCAGAATATTTTTTAGCACCTCAACACCCCTGTTGAAAACAGTAGTCCAACCTGAAATATAGGGCACCTCTGAATAAATACCAGCGGATTCAAAGGGTTCGAACTTAGACGTTAGTCCAGTGAGGCTCAGATCGCAAAAAACGGAAAACTCACCATAACGAGGTTTATTGCCAATTCCAGAGCAACCCGATATGGTTCGGGCCTCGAATAACGCCCACAATGCTTGTGATTAACATGTATCAATATACCGAACATTTCAAAGTACGAGATTATGAATGCGACCTTCAGGGAATCGTGAACAATGCGGTCTACCAGAATTATTTGGAGCATGCCCGTCACGAGTTTCTGCTATACCGAGGTGTCGACTTCGCCGACCTGGCCCGTCAGGGTGTCAATCTCGTCGTCATTCGCGCCGAACTTGACTATAAACGCCCCTTAACCAGTGGCGATGAATTTTACGTCGGTGTGAACTTTTCGATGAGAGACCGGGTCCGGTTTCAATTTGAGCAAATAATTCACCGCCGTGACGATGACGTGGTGTGCGTCCAGGCAATGATCACCGGCACAGGCATGAACGAACGCGGACGGCCCAGCATTCCGCGAGACTTAGCCGCTAAACTGATGGGGCAGACCGCTTCAGTCTGAATGCCTGTCCGGCAGCCGCCAGCGGGAGACATGCATTCACGTTTGCAAAAACCAACGTTATTCCGGTTCCGAAAATGGCCAGCCAATGACGCCCGATGTGCTTTACTCACCGCACTCAACTAAGGAATGATGATGAACCGAACCAATGCATTGTTACTGCTGCTACTTTCCGCCATTTGGGGCGCTTCCTTTCTGTTTATGCGGGTAGCATCCCCAGAATTTGGCCCCGTCACGCTCATTTTCTTACGTATGGCCATCGCGGTTATTGTGGTATCGCCCCTGTTATTGAAAAAAACGTTCCGGCTACGGATCCTTGGCAGTCTGGTGCCACTGTCCGTGCTCGGGTGCTTAAACCATGTCCTTCCCTTTACTCTGCTGGCTTTTGCAACCTTGCGCTTGGAAGCCGGATTTACCTCACTGATCAATGCCACGACGCCGATTTTTACTGCCATTGTAGGTGCGGCTTGGTTTTCCACACCAATCACACGACAACAGAAGTTTGGATTGGCATTGGCTTTTTCAGGTGTTTTCATCCTATCCGCGGATAAATTAACCTTTCACAGCGGCGGCACTGGCTGGGCAATTATGGCGGGTTTACTCGCCACATTCTGCTATGGCATTTCAGTGAATTTTTCCAAGCGATATCTCAGCCACCTGAACGCACGCGAAATTACCGTGGGCAGTATGGGCGCCAGTGCAACTCTCCTACTCATTCCGGGCATCTTGTTTTGGCCAGACATCAACCCGTCAGCACAAGCCTGGGGCAGCACCCTTTTGCTAGCAGTCGTCTGTACCGCGTTAGCATTTCTGTTGTTCTTCAAGGTATTGGCAACATCAGGTGCCATGGCTTCCTCGACAGTCACCTTTTTGGTTCCGCTTTTCGCTATCAGCTGGGGAATACTACTGCTGGGTGAAGAGATCAGCGCGCAGTTGATCATAGGCATGGTTGTGACCCTGCTGGGAACAGCTATTACGGTACAGCTGATCAAACCTGCCTTGAAACCCACGCCCGAATAACGCCCGGGCGATATGGTTTGATCAGCAACAAGGAAAAAAAACAGAAGCTGTGTGACTCCGCGTTTAGTTCAGAACACAGCATTCAATGCCAGCATTTGCCGCCAAACGCTCAATCAATTTTTCGCCCAGTAAGCTGGCGGGTGTCCAGAAACCACCGACCTGATCATCATTCAAGTCAAAAGCCAATGCCAGCGCCGCCTGGCTGAGCATTTTTGAGGTGGAACCATAACCCGGGTCCTGATCCCCTTTTACCTGAACGGAAAGCCGGTGACCAGTCTCGGTTTTTCCGTGCACCTGTACCACGAAAAAACCCGCCTCTTGCTCCGCTGGCGAGGGTCCTTCACCGGGTTTTGGCAACACGAAAGATTGCAGCAACCAGCGTGTTGGAGCCATGGCAGCGCCAACCACAATGGTTTTAATGCCCGCTGATATCAGTTTGGCTGAACGCCGGCCCTTACTGCCTTTGCCACCGAGCATCCCTTCGTTATAACGAAAACCGTCAGGGTATAAATCTGGCAATAACTGCGCGCTGCGCATAACAATTTTACTGTTGATGGGTGCCATGACAAACGGCGCAACCCATTGATCGGTCACCCAATCGGACTGAGCCTTACCAATATAGGTTTGCTTTATGCCTTTGTTTTGCGGACACAGGGCGTAGGGGTCGAACAGCACTTTTTTAAGCGACGGGGTCCTCCGGACGTCAGACACAATATTTATCAGGCTTGCAATGGTTCCGCCAGAAAACCCGCCCTTCATCGCTTTAACCCGCATATCGACATCTACGCACTGGCCCATTCCGGCCTCCTGCGCGCGCTTTTGAAGAAAGTAGGTTCCAATGTCGGAAGGAATTGAATCGAAACCGCAACAATGCACAATGCAAGCGCCGCTGTCTTTGGCGATCTGTTCGTAGTTCGCCAACATTCGGTGAATAAACTGCGGCTCACCAGTCAAGTCGCAGTAGTGAGTGCCATTCTCAGCACAGGCCTTGACCAGTGCATCGCCATAGAGATCGTATGGACCAACGGTCGATACGACAACTCGGGTCCGTTTCGCGATCAGGGTCATATCGTGTTCGGACATCGAATCCCCTTTTAACACGGGTATTGCCACATTGGGAAACTCGCGCTTTAGGTCATCAATAATGGAGGCCAATTTCGATTCAGACCGGCCAGCGAACGCCAGTCGAAAAGCCTCAGGTTGGCGGCTGAGTAGCTTCGCAAAGCGTCTCGCTGTAATTTTACCAACGAAACTAGTGGCGCCCATCAGGACAATATCGAACTCTCTGCTCATGGCGATTACTCTTGTTGTTTTCTGGCATTGTAGAGAGAGTTTGGAAACAGGCTCAACAAGTAATTCATAATCCCAGAAATATGAGGCGCACAGCAGGCATCAAACTGAATGGGTGGACCATTAAAATTCCTGACAGCTGAAAAGTCGACGATGTCGGAAAACTTTACAAAACCTTAGAATCTACCGTACAACGAGCGAACGCAACGAAAATAATGGCCAAGCCAAAAATGTGATACACATCACACATTTTTTCGATACATGTCACATATTTTGTGTCGATAATTTTTACAAATCCATTCCTAAAGAAACGAGAAATTCGCCAAGAGACACGTAGATTAAGGCCTAAAGAAATATGGCACGATAATCGCTTAGAAAAAGCAATTATCATTCGCTCAATGGACGACAAATTATGAACATCAAACAAATCCTAGGAACTGGCTTTGCGATAGCCACACTGTGCGGCGCCGCCCAAGCCTACTATGTAGAAGTAGACAGCGTTAGTTACGACGTTGGCGAAATGGACACACTGGAAATAGCTTGGGATTCCAAAAACAGCAGCTCTTATTCAGACTGGTATACCGGAAGCGCCAGCGGTGTAAACCTTGAAACAGCCATCGTTTCTGGCTACTTGGGCACTGATGCGACCCTTGAAGGAAAAACCAATGACGGTGACCAAGTCACGGCTTATCAGGTGTTCAATGATGATAAAACCGAGTTTACTGGACATCTGGCTTTCCGTTTGGATTTCGGGCCTGGCTACTATCTGATAAAAAATGCCAGCACTAACGCCGGCGGCACCTTTGATACTGCGTTGTTCCTGAATAACAACGATACCTCTTGGGGCTTCATCAACTTTTCCAATTTAGACATTGCAAACCTCAGCAACCTGACAATCAGCCACGTGACTGAATTCAGCAGTGACGTTGCCGAGCCAGCCACATTGGGACTGTTTGCATTGGGTATTACAGGGTTGTTCGCTGCGCGACGTCGCAAAACAGCTTAATTTTGATTTTCCAAAAAAATCCCCGTGAATTCGGGGATTTTTTTTGCCCGCAAAAAACAAACGAACTCACTTTCAGATACAAACTACCAGATCTAACCTCCCTACAAAACTAACGACCTGAACAATAGCGAGTTACGTTTATGCCAACAGGGGAAAAGGCACATTAGACACACGAACTCCAAAACACACTTTTATAACAGACAAAAAAACCAGCCGAAGCTGGTTTCTTGTTGGCGAACAATAAAGTTGTTAACAAATAGCCCTCTAAGTCATTGATTTTCTTGGGGGGCTTTTTTAAGGAAATAAATAAAGTTGTTAACTTTTCGCTCCTCTAGTCATATTCACCCCTAAAAACGCAACAATAAAGTTGTTAACAAATACATCCATGCGTTGTGTGGAACGCAGGTGATAGTTCGGCTTGAGCACCTTGTTAGGTATTACTTCCTTCAAGCGAAAAACCTGGAGGATACTGATGAAGCCCATCAAAGGCACCTTTGGTAAGAGGTACACCTCTAAACCGTGCTATAGCGTAGACCATACCAAAATGAAAATAGAAATTAGGATACGCAAAACGCACTAGAAAATCCTCTGCTTTCATGGAGATTGGCGCAGGACCAGCTATATCCTCAATTTCTACTTCAAGGTTATTCTCCTTTTCATCTAAACTTGCAACATAGTTTAATGTGTCTTCAAGTTGGGCCCTTAGATTTGCAAATGACTTAACCTCACGAGAATACGAATTGACTTCCACGCCCGCAATTGGACTACAAGACCTTAAGGCAAAACTCGCTACTATCTCTACTTGAACGTACAGCGGGAACATATCTGGACTAAGACGTCCGTGGAGAATACTTTCATCACCACCAAAATGTTCCTCGATCTTTTCAAGTAGGTTCGATAGTAACCTTAAGTACTGAACAAAAATTTCAATATGCTTGTTTTTCACTAATGACCCTATCTACACCTAAAACGCCGCCCTCTGCCGCTTGTCTGCAGCAGCGCCTTGATACATATTGGTAAGCGATGAGTCATGCCATACATCATCATAATCATAATCATAATCATCAGCGATTAAAAATCTATACCCTGGCGGTAACGCTAAATATCCCTTTCACTGTACTATGCCAAGGTCTTCCATATATGGGGTAACTAAACTTAAATTGTAATATACGGACCCATCTTGTGTAGTTGGGTCCGTATAGTGCACTGCTATGTCCAATTGGAGATTAGGTAATGAATCTAGGGAAAGGTATTCCTCAATTACCTTCTGGTGATATTGAAATCACTGCTGAATTCTTTGAATCGATGCTCGGCTTTAAAGTAAAAGCAAAATTTCCAGATTATGGGCACTTAATTCTTACCCGGGATGATGCTGAAATTCACTTTTGGCGTCCGGAAAGCGAAAATCATGCTAGAACTATAGGTTCTGATAGTAGTTGCAATATTAGAGTTGAAAATGTGCCTGAGCTTTATAAAGAGCTGAAAGAGTGAGAGGCTCCATTCCGCTAAGAGTTAACTGAACAACCATGGGGTATGAGTGAAATGCAAATTGATGACCCATTTGACAACGCAACTCGTCTTGGCGAACCTGTCGCTAGTTTGCGATATTATCGGATAGCCGGAGGTATCTAGCCACTCTTCTATCGAACGTCGATCTTTTAGCTGACCCCGACGATCAATCTTGCCATATCGCTTTTTCCGCTGCTTCTGACACCGCAAGTGTTTGACGATGTCCCCCCCCCCCCTGCGCTGATCTTTATACACATTCATATAAATACTTTCGTGACTGACCGAATAGGAGGTATTGCGCTTAAGCCATTCAATTGTCTGCTGAGGGCTCCAATCCTTTCGTATCAAGGATTCCGCAGCTTTCCAAGGGTCATGATTCAGTTTAGCGGCATTGTTCGTTTGTCAACGCGCTAAAGACAGCTGGTGCACTTGCTTAGGTCGGTAACCTCGTTTCCCACTGTTTCGTTTAATCTCTCGGCTAATCGCCGATTCATGGACTTCCAAACATTCGGCGATCTTGGTTTGGGTATTTCCCAGTGAAAGTCCAATCCAAATCTGAAAACGTTCGATTTCTGTGAGTTGGGTGTAGCTTCTATTCATGTTTCTCATTCTGGCCGGAACGAAAAGCGACGAGGTTACCCTAACTCACTCTCTGATCCGACAATTGAGTTGCACTTCAAATTTGAAACCGCCACTAAATAAAAGCAATCTGGTTTCTAATTTCAGCCAGTTGCATATCTATATCGAGCCAACTTTAATTAGGCATAACCTCATAACAACTATCAATTTCGGTTTGATTCGAGCTGAAGTGAAGAATATCAGTTATATCTATATATCCCTGATAATGTGAGTTTGGGTACTTTTCAAAGTCTTCGGGTTCAACCACACCAGAGAACACAGCTAACACTTCACCATATTCATTTTTAGATAGAGCATGATATCTCTCCAATAAACCATCTGTAACAGGTGAAGATTTCAGTTGATAAACTTCACCTGTCTTACAAACAATCAAGGTTTGTTCATATTCCATACCTTCGTAATGAATAAACAAGCCTTGATATTTTTCCTCAGCACATGAACTTATCGGGGCAACAAAAACACTTAACAATATAACTGGTAATGATTTCATTGTGGTGGAACTCCAACATGAATATGATCTTTATGGTTTTTTACCAAAGCAGGAGAAGGCGTAGTCCCCCAAGTATTTTTGTTAAGTTGTGGCCCCAATACTTGGTTAGTATTCTCGTGATTATATAGTGCTTCCTGTAAAGTTTTTACATCTGCACCATTAGACGCATCGTCTACTTTTTTCCCATTTACAACATTTATATCTACAGCACGACCATCTGTATGAGGGCTTTTCGATGTTCTATTTCCACCTGTAGTACTGTTAATATTAATATTAAAACCTGTTTCTACTACGGAATCTTCTACGGCATCTGCAATTCGTGGATCTACGGAAAGGTCCGTACTTGGGCCGCCTCGAACATCATTATTAAATGTAATTGTCGGTCCAAGTGGTCCTGCAGGTTGAGGGTTTATTCTTCGGTCTTGGTTCAACTGGTTTTCTAAAGCTCTTTTAGTAGCCTTACCAGCGGAGCCGTCGACTCCATTTTTATTTGGTCCCCATTCACCCAAATAATGCCCATCATTAACCAGATCGCTCTGAATTAGTGCCGTTTCCCATGACTCGGGTTTTGCACCAGAATCTAACTTGACTTTGTAGTCTTTATATCTATCCAACTTTTTAAATGGATCTTGATCTGCAGCGGCTACATATCCAGCCTCACTGGGAATACAAAGTCCAAACGGGTCCACCCAGGAAAGGACATTTCCACTTACGTATCCATACTTCATCTGTTGAACAGGATCTCTTAAAAGATCACTTTGGCTACGGCCTATGTAACGCATCAGTTCACTTTGGGCACCGGCAGGCAACATCAGGTTTGCATGATTATATTGATCAGCTTGGATAAACCTTGCTTTCGTTGCATCATACCAGCGGGCATCCATATGGCTGAGGCCGGTTAGTGCTTCCGCGTATTTGCCCGTATACAAATTCTGAACATGATTACGGTTAGGACCATGAGTGACGTAGCTTCGCGTTAACTGTTCATGACTGTAACGATGCTTAAAGCCATAGGCCTCTCCGGTAGGTGTGTAAGCATAGCGATAGCTTGTCAGTTCACCCTCTGCCATATCCGAGGCTGTCACTTTGATCGTGCTGTTTTGGTAGTCACTGTGGAAGTACAGTTGTGGTGCTAGGTCTTCACCCCATCCGCTAACATCAAACTCGCTATTTTGCCATTGTGGCAGGATCTGCTTGAGTAATTGCCCATACAGTCCTGCAACTTGATTAGGCAGGTAAGTCAGCTGGCGATACAGGCTTCCACTTTGGTCAAACTGACTCAGTTCCTGACGACCGTCGTAGAGGCTGCTGTAGGCGTAATCGGCACTGGTTCTCTGCTGAGCTTGGTTAACCTGGTCACTCCAGCCAGTCTGGGCACTCTTGATACGCCGGTCACGGCTGTCGTAATCGAAGCGCACTTGGGCACCGTACTTGGTGTCGATACCGGTCAATCGGCCATAAACATCGTGTTGGTAGGTTTGCACCTCGGTGCCTTCGGCACTAGTGGTGGTTTCCGTTTCCAGGTTGCCATTGTCATCGTATTGATGGGTGGTGCTCAACTGCATCTGGCTCAAATTCACACTTGGGTCGAGCAAATATTCAAAGAAGTGGAACTGGTCATGGTGGTGCCAATCCCAATCTTCTTGGGTGCCATTACCCTTATGAGGACCATTACCACTGTTTCCTCGTGAGTTGCCGTTACCAGTATGCTCTAAACGCCAACTAGTGCTGGTGACCAACTGATTGGCTTCGTTGTAGCTAAAGTCGTAATAAAGGTCTCGTACCGTTTTGTTATCCAAGTTGCCGTTGGCATCCCAGTTGTAATCGGTGATTTGCCCTTCAGGTTCGTATGCCAGGTCAAGGCGATTAGCGTCATCGTATGTGTAGAAGAAACTGAACTTTTCATTGTACTGTTTAGCAATGAGGTTTCCGGCGGCATTCCACTGGTACACCAACAAGTCTTCTGTGATATAGCCATTTTCTGGGAACTGTTCTGCGGCCTGATCACTCACACCATTCAACAACGCTTCAAATGAATAGACATCAAACCCTACAGGAATGTTGTTACTGCGTTGATAGTTACGCACGAAGGCATCATCAAAACCATAGATTTGACCATTTTCATAAACCTCGTCAGTGGTTTGCCTACGCTGCAATACCACCGCAATGGTTTCACCGCGTTCGTTATAGAGCGTTAAATCTCGCGTACCATTCGGGCTGGTTTTGGAAGTAATGCGGTTATTGGCGTCATAACCAAACTCATACTCCTCGTCGCCTTCTGTTAGCTTCCAGATACGACCCAGCTCATCACGCTCGTAGGTAACGCTTTGGTTCGAACTAACCATGCCGGTACGGCGACCATTATCATCATTGTTGTAATCGATGGTTTGACCCAGTGTTGAATTGGTAACCAAATCCAATGCGCCCGTATCCGTATATTGGTAGCTTTCCTCGTAATTTGCATTACTGATACTGGTTAAGCGGCCGACACCATCGTAACCCCAGGATTCTCTCGTCTCTGAGCTGTAGTTGGCTTGGCGCTGCGTCATCTGACCAAGAGCATTATAGGTGTAGTCAATGCGATCTTGGCTTGGTAACGTCACGTATGACAGTCGTCCTGCATCGTCAAACTCATAATCGGTGATTTTGCCAATCTCATTCGTAACAGTATCAAGATAACCGTTGTTGTCGTAAGAATAGTGCTGCGTATACTCAGGATCGTTCGCTGCATTACCTTTAGCGCTGGTCACTGTTTTCAAGCGACCACCACCGTAATAGCCATACCAAGTGGTACCGATTTCAGGCTGAGACATACTAGTGAGATTACCGGCAGCGTCATACCCCATAGAAATATTTCGAGACAGTTTGTCCTGCATCAGAATGAGTTGACCACGAGTGTTGTGGGCATAATACTCAACGTTGTTTAACTGATCCCACTGCGCGATACGTTCTCCTCGTTCGTTATACGCAAATCCAACTTCATTTCCTTCGGCATCCACCAGTTTGATCAATTCGCCAAAAGCATTGTAGTGCATAGTCGTGGATTGCTGATGAGCGTTGGTAACAACAACCTTACGACCACCGTCAAAGTATTCTGTCTTAGTTTCCGGATAATCGTTGTTTACCATCACCGCTTCTTTACGGCTGGTAACTCGGCCTAGAGCATCTGAGGTGACATCGAAAAACACATTCAGGGCATTATAGTGACCGTCAGCAAAGCCGTTTGAATTGTAAGTGTACTCAGTAACTTCCATTTCAGGGTTTGTAATGGTTTCGACTGCGCCGAGTTTAGTATAGGTGTACTTGGTCGGGTTTATATCATCATCTGAAACTAATGCATAACCGTTATTTTGAGACTCTAACAATCGACCTGCACTGGTATACAACCAAGTAACTTCCAGATCGGTTGCACCCGTTTTCCGCTCGAGTTCACCTCGACTGTTATACTCTAGTACTTCTGTACTATTCCCGTCCGGCAGGGTAATTAATGTCGGTTGACCACGGAAATTGTATTGGTATTGCAGAGAGCGCAAATCTGGCTGTATTACTTTTCCTGCACGACCAAGTGCATCTAATTCCAAGTACTCTGTTACTTCTTCCCCAGGATTCGTCGTTTTCTCTAAATAACCAAAATTGTCATACTCATACTGCGTTGTTAGATAGCATTCGCTATCCAAACGCGCTTTTGGCGATGCGAATATCTTTGCTGAACAGCTCTCGGTAGAGTCTGATTTCAATTCTGGATAAACAATGGTTTCAAGCAAACCTTGGTCATTGTAAAAATAGTCCCAGACTAAGGTTTTAGCGTCTTGTAATTGCGTCGCTGAGACGTCCTGTGCGGTATATATCAAACGCCCCAGAAAATCGTAGCCGTTACGTTCGATGCGAGTACGTCCAATCTGCATGATTGGCAATAGTGTATCTACTTGCTCACGTGTAACCAAAAGATGATCCGCTAGCTGCTCGTAGACCCAAGTCGTTTCTAAGCCATTGGCATCTTTTCGGTAAGTCACTCGACCCATGGAATCGTAACGCAAAGACGTCTCGTCGCCTTCGGCGTTTTTCTCATAAGTCAGCTCACCGACACCATTATAAGTTCGCGTAATTAGTTCACCATTTGGCAGTTCGGTTTCGAGCGCCTGGCCGAGATGGTTAACTAGGTTATTCGTCCAAGTTGAGCTGTCGGTATTGTTGATACTGCGTGATAACTCTGCACCCGTAACACTGTAGTTATAGGTCCAGATATCACCATCGGCATTTTCTTCTGCAGCGATCCAACCACGGGTTGTTGGCTTGATAGTCTGCGATGCCGTTGAGTTACTAACGACAACGTGGTTGATGTCTTCATCTACATCTGTCAACCGGCCTGCGGCGTCGTAATAGTAGGTAACGACACCACCATCTGGATTAGTTTCTGTTTCTAACAAACCAGAATCATAGTATGTATAAATCCATTCATCGAACGCGTTTGCATTGGAAAAAACACGTTTCTTATACAACCAGCCATTATCGTAGTATTCGAATACTTCTTTGATATTTGTTTCAAGATCCGAGTCTATTCCCGCGGAAGCCATGACGACTTTCTTGGTCAGGCGTTGACGGTAGTCGTACTCGTATTTCGTTCTACGACCGACTCCATCAATTTCATCAATTGATTGCTTTTCGGTTACAAACTCAAGTTTACGTTCCGGTGTATAGGCGTATAACCAAGAACGCTTAATTTCGCCGGCAGGGTGAGGAATAGTTTCAGTCTTCGATTTAACATCATTATTGGGGAAATAGGTAAACTCTGTGACTATACCAGTGTAATCCGTCTTCTTTTCTAATCGATTGTACTGGTCATACTCAAAAGTGATGGCAAAGTTATCAACCAAAACAGTACCGTTTTTCAGCTCAGTTTCCACAGTCGGCAACTCAATACGAACGGGCTTATCAAGGCTGCGACTACTCGCTGGGCAGCCTGCTGTAAGTTCAACACCTCCGTCGACATGCGCCTCGCAGTAGTAATATTTAGTAGTACGACCCGCAGCATCAGTGACTGAACGTTTGCGTCCGATGGCATCATTCAAGATGGAAGTAACTGCCACGGGTTCTTCCGAATAAGGAGTGTATTCAGAGATGCTATTTACATATCCATAGGCATCGTACGTGTATGTCGTTTTATAGTCACCGGCACCATCTTCTTGGATTTTATCTTTTACAAGGTTTGTACCCTCGTAATAGACATACTCAATGGTTGACCCGTTTATGTTCGAATCCGTTGGGAAATGTGTGTATGTCAGTAAGCCATTGACATACTCATGATCTACCTTCTCAGATTCACCGTTCGTTGTATCTTCCAACAGGTTGTTTTGCCAATTCCAAGAAATGGATACAGGACTAACTACTCCATTTACTTTCGATGATTGTTTGTTTGAAGAGTCATAACCATAGCTGGTTAAGTTTTCTTCTTCGTCCCATTGGTATTCAAGCAGACCATCATCTGTATATGAAAAACTCTCAGTTGCAGAGAATCCTTGTTCGAGATCGTCATAAGTCTTAGAAGTCAACAGGCGTTCGTCGTTATAGAAGTAAGTGGTAGAACTTACACCATCACGATTCGTTACAACTGTCGAGCCTTGTTCATATTTGTAAGACCAAGTGTGGCCGATTTCATCTGTCTGTGTATCGACTACGAATTTACCCAGAGCATCAGACTCAACATAGGTTACACTGCGCTGACCTGCACCTTGTTTACGGGATTCGACCAGCCACTTGCCACCTTTCTTGACATATTCGAACTCGGTAACAAGTCCATCGAAACCAATTACTTTATCTAATAGTACGTTATCTGAGTCCTTCGTCTCGTATTCGTACGTCAGCGTCCGCCCAATTTCGTCTGTTATTGTGTCAAGACGATGATCACTGCCATAACTAAAGATAAACTTTCGACCATTTTGATCGGAAACTGATTGAATCTGTAAGTGGTCTAAATTGTTGGATTCCGAATGAGACAATCGCTCAATCGTCACTATGTTTTGTTGTGGGTCCTCAATCCGCGTTAGCAAACCCCAGGAATCATAAATATACGACTTGCCTGCAGTAGTCGTAACCTCGTACCCATCAGTTGATATTGAAATAGAGTTAAGGTGATTGCGAGGTTCGTAGGTGCCAGAATCATTTAATTCAAATAAATAAACACCACCATTCGGTGAAAACCAACGCAGGCGGCTGTTGCCCACTTCTGAAGTATCAGGCTTGGCACCTACCATCGAGTATCGGTTTTTGCCTATTAAGCCTTGCACAGTGGTAATTTCGGAATTTAAACCGGGTAGGATGGCGTTGTAATTGGAAATCAATGTCGCCGCGGGTTCTGAATAGGTTTGCTTCCAACCGGTAGAGCCAGTGTCACCTACTATTCCCGCAATATAGCTGTTGATTAAACTGTTTTGGTAAGGTGAATAGCTATTCTTAAGTGAAGTAGATTCTGAATTTACCTTATTAATCACCGCTTGCTGAGCGGCAATTAAATTATTTGTTTGAGTTCGTATATTTAATAAAGGCTGAACTGGGTCGTGCCCTACAACAATACGACTGTCTAAAGGAAAGGTGTGATATTTACCAAGACTAAAATCGTATTCAAAGGAAGATTTATACTGCCTTAGCAGCGAAATTACATCTGATTCGCCCCCACCAACATCATGAGTCGACCAAATCTTACAGCCATCTACGAAGTCGACGGGGTACGAAGTGTTCCGACAAGGCTTTCCGTCTGGGTTATCCCCACCTTGGGTTGTCGCGTCTTTATCTTCATCTGCTTTTTCGAGGCCATTTGCAGCGGCATCATCTGAGGCGCCATCAATCTGGTCAGCAACACCTGCGGGAGTTTGATGATCACCTAATGTCGGAACCGTACCTTCAATATCGGTCTGGGCCAGGTCTGCATCGCTGTCAATTAACGGTTTTTGATTATCGAACTGACTCTGTTCTGTGTTGTCATCATCATCGTCATCGTCATCGTCATCGTCATCGTCATCGTCATCGTCATCGTCATCGTCATCGTCATCGTCATCGTCATCGTCATCGTCATCGTCATCGTCATCGTCGTCGCCAAAGTAGTCTCCATCATTCAGGTCGCATTCCCAGCAGCGCTCCTGAATAGTATTGACACCGGCGGTATCTTCAGATCGACAGCTGCTCAAAATCCAAATAGCAACAAACATGAGTAAAAACGTAAGATTTCGTGACATGACTTGACTCCTTAACAAATCGCTAAATGACCTTTTAGTCATAGAAAGGCATAACGAACGGCATTATCTAGAAGGAATTGTTCTAAATTTGAGCAAATTCTATGATTTTGTATAGTTTCCGTCAATGCTGTAATCTCTAAAACCACTGGTCAGATCAATTCATTAATTCAATCACTTAATATGCAAGAGGTAATTTACCGTGAAAAAACCTGCAGTCTTGCTTGCCGCTGGCTTGCTTTCTAGTTCTTTGTTTGCGTCAGATACTAGATCTACTGGGGAAGTGGACTTAATTATTACACCGATTGGTGACACTTCTGCCGGAGTTCGCTATACCTTCAGCCCCGACATACAACTGTCCTTGGTAGTCGATAGCTTTGACAAAGAAGACAATGACCGAAAGTCTTATAATGCGACAACTGATTCACAGGAACCCGTTAGGGTTGAGGGTGAGCTAACGATTGACGTGCAGGCAGCTATACAGTATTTCTTTTCTGCTGAGCTTTACGCCTTAGCAGAGCTTGGCTATTACCGTTATTCTACTTACGAAGATTTCGACGATGACAGCCTGACAGATGAAACCTATTTGTGGTCGGGGTTTGACGGCGCCATTGGCATGGGATTAGAGCATCCACTTACAGATAAACTCAGCCTCTTCTCTAACGCAAAAATTGAGATTGGCGAACGTAAAGGTGCGACAGAATACACGCTTTCTTCCACTACCACGCCCGGGAATGAAAATAATCGCTCATTTGCTTCGACATCATTCTCGCTAGGACTTTCTTATAATTTATTCTAGTCGAGCTTTAGGCGAGTAAATAGAGTTAGACAAGTATACTCGCCTATTTCTTCAATTCCCTGAACCCCAACAATGCACTAAGCACATGCTGCACATAGTCGATTCGAATTTCATCCACGCGGCGATTATGATCGGTTGCCATCGGGTGATCTACGTCAAATTGAGCGATCGCTCTTTTGACACCTCCTTTAAGCTCATCTGAACGTATAATTCCACTTCGTATAAATTCGATACCTAATTCGATAGCTGTATAAAGGTCTTTTTTGTCGATATCACTGTTTTTAATAAAAGGGGAAATTGCGATAAGCCCTTCAAGGGTTGTTGCTGAAGGCGTGATGGCGCCATTGTTGGAGAACCCTCCAACTAAGAATCTATTTATCTTATCCTCCGTAATTTGTTGCAACAACATAGTCTTTGTTACCTCAACTGCATGCAAATAAATATCCCTGTGTTTTTGCTCATTACTGAGTTTAAAACCAAAGTATTTCGCTGTAGCAATCAAAGCCCAGTGATCTTTTATGTACTCTCCTGATTCTGAACGAGATACAGCTAAATAATGCAGGGCAGATTCCAAATGCTCAAGCCAAATCTCATCTTTGGTTAACTCAAATAAATAACCAAATGCTAATGCAGCTTCACCTGGGTAATACAAGGACTCCCATTCATCACTTCTACCAACAGTTTCTGGATAGTATTTCGAATAAAATGACCCATCTTCTTTCTGCATAAATGCGAGAAAGTTCCCACAACGGATTAACTCATTTTCATAGTCATGCCAATTAGGTAGATTTGAGAGAGCAACAACCGCCAGAGCCGTTCCTCCAAGTTTTGCTTGAAGTTTGGTTTTTGGTGAATTGAAATTGGGAATTGACCAAACAGCTAATGAGTTATCTAACCCTTCGACTGGACTAGAGCTTTCTTCAACTAAAAAATCTATCGCAGCTCCAACCGAATGTTCATCGGAATATTCGGAAGTAGCCATTGAATAAATAGAACCGGCATGACGAAGTATGTTGTAGTCAATTGAATCTGATTCTTTCCTTGGGATTTTATACACAAATCTACCGCTCTCTTGAACTGAGGCATTCAGATATTGTGTCAATATTCTTATATCGCTGCCTAAGCTAGAACTTGAATATTCTCGAGTTAACAAAAAAGTTATACCGAAAACTAATACAACAACACCGACAAGAATCTGTCTTTTTTCTATCATGATTAATGCTATCCCACTATAGGCGGCTTCCGAACTCCAAGCTAACTCCTAATTGATTTGCACCCAAATTTGATCCACAGTGTCACTCCTAAGTACAAATCAACACTCCATCTCCACATAGCCAAACACACTTACTTCACCGTTTATCAGGACTTCCAATGAGCCGATATGGAGTTTCTGCAGGACCTGGGCGCCTGTCTAATTCTAGATTCCCACGGGAACAGTACACCAAACTGCCATTGCTCTCGACAATATCGCCACATTCGAGACACTGGTACCGGCAATGGATCAACAAAGTTACACTGATCGAGGCTTGTGGATTACAGGTTTCATAAAAGTAACTTTGCTCACTAGATGTACCCATTTTAGCTTATATACGGCATTTGAAGGAAGTTAACCACACTACTTGTGTACGCCGAGCTATGGTGGCAGCAAGTTCTCGCTACATCCATTCGCATATTCTGCACTACTGTTGGTTCGACGGCCTGATACTTTCAATTACTGCTTGATATGCGTTAGCCAACAGTGCTAGAAGGTCGACACCAGAACGCCTTTCAATTTCGTCAATCGAGGTCAAGTACTTATCTAAATCGGCCGTTTTAAGGTCTTCGTGATGAATCAGAAAAGACATGGCTGGCAAGCCCCTAGCTTCTTAGACACTCATTAGCTTCTCAAAATACTGTTTCTCGTACTCGACCGGAAACAGCCCATCATTGTTTCCATGTCGTCGAACTGGGTTGTAGAAAAGCTCAATATAGTTAAAGACTTCTGCTCGCCCTTCGTTTCGAGTCTTGTAAATTTTCTTTCGGATGCGCTCCGTTTTTAGATTCGAGAAAAAGCTTTCAGCGACTGCATTGTCATGGCAATTGCCTCGCCGACTCATACTTGCCTCCAGATTGTGGCTTTTCAGGAACGTGCGCCAATCACTGCATGTGTACTGAACGCCCTGATCAGAGTGTATGAGTACCTTCTCATTAGGTTGGCGACGCCAGATCGCCATCATAAGGGCGTCAATAACTAGATCCGCCCTAGGGTTCGCTTTCATGCTCCAGCCGATGACTTGCCGGTTGAATAAGTCGAGTACCACCGCTAAGTACAACCAGCCTTCATGGGTTCTGTTGTACGTGAAGTCCGTAACCCAAGCCTGATTTGGCTCAATGACTTCAAACTCTCGATCTAAGGTGTTAGGTGCCACCTGACTCAAGTCGCCACCCTTAAACCTTTTGTGCTTTTTATAGCCACGATGAGAGAGGATGCCGTGTTGGTGTATAATGCGATACACCCGATTCTTACCAACGTGCTCATTGTCGTCCTTGAGGTCTTTGGTGATGTTACGATAGCCGTACACAAATCCGCTTTCCGTCCAGAACTGTTTAATCTTAGTCAGCAAGCGATCGTCTTCTAATTTTCGATTAGACTTTGGTTTCTGTAGCCAGGCATAAAAACCACTGGGATGTATCTCTAACACTCGGCACATAGCGGCCACGGAAAAACGTTCGAGCCGTGACTTTATGAACGCGTATTTTTCTTTGACTCGACTGAAAAATACGCGGCGGCTTCCTTTAGTATGTCTCTTTCTTCAGTGACCCGCCTGAGCTCTGCTTTGAGCTTCCTGAGTTCATCTTGCTGGTCAGCAATGGTGTGATGCTGAGAGCTGGAGTAACCTTATTTCTTTATCCAGTCGTGAAGGCTTTTAGTGGTCACACCTAATCGATCAGCAACCTCGCTAATCTTGTAGTTACGTTCTGTGACTTGCTTGACGGCTTCAATCTTAAATTCTTCGGTGTAGCGTTTACCGCTCATAATAAGACTACCTATCGTTTTGCGTTATTGTAACGCTAACAGGTGTCTACAATACCAGGGGCTTGCCAAGGTTAAAACGGAGAAATCTCTCAAGGTCTTTTTAGCGTAAAATTTAGAGAAGGAAAATGGAATATTGCCGTACCGGACCCTACCGAATATTAAGTGTTTGTGCGATTTTAAGGAAAAATGTTACTCAATTGGAGTATATTAAAAGGTTCACGTTTATATTGAGGGCAAACTTAGGTGTATATAGAAATGTAAAATTGGGAGGGTATTAAGCAAAACCACCTAATGAAATTGTAGCAAGGTATAATTTTAGTGCCTGGATTTTTCCCGATTTTACGACTGCTTCTGCGGTCTGGTTACCAAAGGCTGGGATCGGTTCCGACCTGTACCAGGCATACGCTTCAAATTGATCTTTAGTCCATGGTCTAACTTGATTGATGATCGCAATCGCAGTGTGCAGACGTTGTTGATTTGTATTAGATCGTTGAATAACTGGGTCTTCTGCTGCGGAGCTCGGGATGTCTGACATGTCCAGTATCTCTGCGACTGTTTTATCAAAGTACCTTGCGACTAAATTAGGTTGGATAAATCCGTCTTGATCAGAAACTGATTCTAGGAATTCTAGCATTTTCCATACTCATTCTATCAGAAATTGTACGATTAATAGTTGCCTAGGTTAGCCACTAAATCAAGGGCGGTAAGTCTTTAAATGACCCGACGATAGCAAACGCCTTCTACAATTAAATAAGAAGCGTATTATGGTTAAGTTGGCTATGTCACATATATATAGAAAGTCTGGATTGGTATGATTTGACTTATGGATAGACGAGATATTTATATAACGGATTAACATATCAATGTGATATTCATGGGTATTTCTCATAACCATGCTGTAAATTCAACTCTAAAGGGGTTTTCCAGTTCTTCGAGGTCTGCGTCTATTGTTGAAAAGACGATTCTTGTGGTAATCCCCCCATTTTTAATCTTAGTTAAAAGTAGAAGATTAGGCAGCACGCTCCAATTTCATTTTTGGAGTTATGCCGCCGAGCGCCATATTAGGCCGCTCATTGTTGTACGTCCATAACCATCGTGTGGCATGGTCTTGAACCTGCGCAATGCTCTCGAACAGATATTGCCCCAGCCAGTCATAACGTACGGTTCGATTGTAGCGCTCGATATAGGCATTTTGCTGTGGTTTACCCAGCTGGATGAAGCTCAGGTGGATACCTCGCTTTTCTGCCCAAATAGCCAAGGTGCCACTGATGTATTCCGGACCATTATCGCAACGCAATACTCGTGGCTTACCTCACCATTCAATCACTTGGTCTAGTGCCCTTGTAACCCGTTCAGCTGGCAAAGACAAATCCACTTCAATGGTCAGCCCCTCGCGATTAAAATCATCCAGCACATTGAACAGGCGATAAGTACGGCCGTCTTCGAGCTGATCATGCATAAAGTCCATTGACCAGCACTGATTGATGGCCTCGGGCACCGCTAGGGCCTCTGGCTTCTCTCGAACGATCCGTTTCTGCAGGTTAAGCTCCAACTCCCTGTAGATCCGATACACGCGCTTGTGGTTCCAGCCATAGCCTTTCACATTGCGCAGGAACAGAAAGCACAGACCAAAGCCCCAGTTCTTCAGGTTATGGGTCAACCTAATGAGCCAGTCAGCGATCTCGGCGTTTTCAGTCGATAACTTGGCTTGATAACGGAAACAGGTTTCACTGATGCCCAGAGCCCTGCACGCCTCTCGAATCGTCAAGCCATGTTGCTGAATCGCTGCACGCGCCATCTCTCGGCGATGAGATGGCTTTATAACTTTCCCTCAAGCGCTTCCTTGCGGATCTCAGACATGAGGCGTTCTTCGGCATACATCTTTTTCAAGCGACGGTTTTCGTCTTCAAGTTCTTTGAAGCGAGCCATCAGCGATGCGTCCATACCGCCATACATGGCGCGCCACTTATAGAATGAGGCATTACTCATGCCGTGCTCCCGGCACAGCTCTGGTACTGGCGTGCCCGCTTCAGCTTGTTTCAGAATGGCCAGGATCTGGCTGTCGGTAAAACGTGATTTTTTCATTGCAGAATCTCCTGCGTATAGGTTACGAGAAAACTCTACTTTTGACCCCTGTTAAATTCCGGGGGGGATTACCGTCCCTTTCGGGACATTATCAAAGCCAAGTCAGATTATTGACTTGGTTAGGAAATGAATTGAATTACTAAAAGCAGGCTTCATTCCGACTTCGGTTGCCAAGGCTAAGCCACTATTAACCCTAGTAATTTTCAGGTTGGCCATGTGCTTTAGGCAGCCCTCAAGTGGATACCTCAAACTTTCTCTACTGCCCAATATACTGAGGTCCGAACTTAGCTTCTATCCAAGCCAATTGAACCACAGTATTAAATTCATAATATTAGAGTAAGTGTTCAGATCATCTGCAGAACACTCCAAGTTCAAAGAATCCGTGATCTTGTGACATTTCTTTTATGTCCGCAGAGCTTCGACTCGTCCATTTCTGAGTGACGGATATTTTCAAAGACTTTGGGGTGCCGTTACTACAAATTTTGGATCTATATAATTGCACCGTGTTGCTGCCGCATGACATCTGTAGTCGTTTAAAAATATCTTCGACAGTATTACGGTCAAGTGCATCCTTTGATGCTATCTCAGGAATTATGTTCTGATATGCGGCTCTAACCGAATCAAAACAGCTTTGTGGAGAAGTGGTTCCAAGTTTTTTAGCCTCTATTTCTTTCCAAGTATAGTTAATCAGATACTTAGCAGGACATTTTCTGGACGCGTCATATTGGTCGCCACACTTTCGGTAATGAACATACAATTCGTCACTTTCTTTAACGAAACTACGATTTATAAATTCTTTAGAGAGAATGTCATCTAGTTTAATTTCCAAGGTTGGCCTGTAGTCAGTTGAATAGCTACTGTAAGTCGTCGATGCCACATTGATGCAGTTCTCGATTTCGTCGAAAAATAACTCTGTATTCACCCCGTAATTATAGTTCCTAAAAACCCCAGTCATCGCATAGTGAACAATCGCTGTTTTGCATAATTCGAATTCGCTTATGTCATATGTATAGGTTTGAGCATTCACCATATCTGAAAACCCGAAAAAAGCTATTACAATACTTCCAATGCTACCTTTCATATCTATCTCTGCTTCAACGTCTCAATTCAGTTGCATTGAAACATCAGTTTTCATCCATTTATCGAACGAGTCCAATTTCATCAATGCATTGAGCAGCATTCGTTGCTCTTGTGTCTGATAGTAACTATGTTTCATAGAATACTTAGGAACGGGCAAGCAAATATAACTACCATTGTCATTCGTGATCTCTTTTACGAAGAACAGATAGCCCGAAGTGTTCATTTCTCTAATGTCACTTGAGAACACACACCTCCTTACTGGAGTTTTATCAGCTGAAACAAACCTCCAGCCTAAACACCCTTTTCCCTCGCCGCAATAATTCAGTGCGTTCACTACAATCTTGGCGCAATTGCTATAGTGAATGTGATTAGCCTCTTCAAACTCGCAAGTAGTTAATAGTTCGAACAAACCAGGTCGTATTTGTTTTGACATATACTCACCCACATTCAATAAGGCAGTGAAAGAGTAGGAACTTAAGTCGTCATTCAAAATGGCGTTCATGTTTTTGTCATCAGCAGGGAATCCACCCGTTAAAAGCGCCTCTTGTACCAATGCCAATTTCAATAAGTAAATTAGACGCTGGCTATCATTGTTTATCGTCCATGTAGTTCGTTCATTCATAAACTCTTCGTCATTGCTGTCCAAACTCGGAACTACATAATAAGCATTAAGCGCTATGTGGAGAGATATTGCCTCCAATAGACGTTCTATATCGATGTGTGTTCCGACTGCTTTCGAGACTGTTTTAAAATATTCAGAACTCTTTGCTCGACTTAACGGCCAGCAAGATTCAACGCGTTGGCTATTTACTGAAATAGAATCCTGATCTGATAGGCCACCTGGTATGCCCAATGACATGAGATGATTAACATGTTTGTCGTTCTGAAGGTTATTGGGGAAAAGCTCTTTGATTCTCACCTTCAGCCTATCTTGTACAGCGACAGACGTTGAACTTAAAACACTTACCCCGCAGCCTACATCAGCTAAGTAACTATTTATGCCATCCGATATACACGCTTCGAATTCTTGTTTTTGACCTCTAGTCCTCTTTAATGTTTCAATACGAAAAACTTCATTTCTGTATGCGCCACTGAGCAAGAATTCGATCATCCATTGCTCCCCCTCATATAACGGGGCGAGTTTAAGTATGCTACCAAACGCGTTTGAGCAATTAGAGTCATCTCTGTCTAGATTAACAATTTGACTGAGTTTTATATCCGCTAATAAATCGATCTGCTTTTGATCATTTTGGTTCAGCGCGGAAAAAACATCATCAACTTTCAGTGCCAACTGATCTATCTTTGTCTCTATCCTTTTCTGATTTTCCAAAACAAGATCAGTTTTTTCATGGAGTTCTAAAACAGACTCTGCAACTGCTAGAAGCTTTGAGTCTATATCTCTCAACTGATTTGAAATCGTATTTAAGGTTTCAAGTACAACTGGGTCTGTTGGAGGAGTACTTGGCATTATAACGCCTGTTACAGTTAAAGCGCCGCCACCTGAAAACATACTGTAGAGTTGCATGCCGGTGTTGATTGCGGATGATACTTTATTCGCATTATTTGAGATCTTTTGTAGTGTTTTCCGCGTGTCTTCACCCAAAGTTTTTCCTAACTCATCGTTAGCCAGTTGAATTGCTGAGGAAACATTTGTGCTAAACGACGCCACACCCTGAAGTGTTGCACGTGTGCCTTTTGCAAGAGCTATAGCATTGTATGAGTCGGAAAAACCCGCGGAAACTCTTTCTATATTCTTCTGTATCTGAGTATACTGAGTCATTACCTCATTAACTTTTTGGCCCGCCTCAGTATTTATTGCAACTTTAAGTGTATATTCCGTAATCCGTGATGAAGCATAATCCATATAGAGTAGTTCACATGCTTCATCGATTTGAATGCAATTTAACCCATCCAACTCATTGCGTATCGAGTTAATAAACCCTATAGGCAAATCGAGTTCGTGGGTCAACTGCTGAGTTAGCATGGCAAATGATTCGGTTTTAAGCTCGATATCATCGAAACTGTCAATATTTATAAACTCGGATGATTCTGGAGCGATAGAGTTAATTTGTTCATATGACTGAACAGTCATATCTAGACCAGTTATGAGCAGTGATGCAATTTTCGTCCGTTCTAATGAAGAACTTCCAGACGCTAACGATCGGTAGATTGGTAGGTCTTTAGGGCTCTTTACATATACACCGAAATGGTCATTTAACACGCCTTCGAATGACGGCTCCAAACTGGGGATTATTGGTTTACAGTGAATAAAGTCCTTTGTTGATGCTTCTCTTTCGACGTAAACACCGTCACCAAGAATCAAGCGAGGTTCTAAGAACTTTTGAGTACTGTCTAGTGTTTGATTGGGGCGCCTAACACCCAATGCTTCTCTGAAGATATTTGTCGGCTGCACCTTTAATGGAGCATAAGAATCGATAATCGCGAAATGCAGATGAACACTACGTTCACCTCGTACTCTAGCAATGTTTCCGGTAGGTGCGAGACATTCAATTTGGCCAGAAGGATTGACCCGCATTGCTTGATCTCGAATATCCTCAGGGAGATTCGAATTTGCACCTTTTAACAATAGATAACCAATTGTTTCCGACTGTGACACCGTACTTCGACAATTGGAAGTGTTATCGCAATCGGCTTTTAACTTATTTCCGTCTTTGTCGACAGGCGGAGTCGCTAAATGTGAGTATAGCGAAAGACAACCACCGTGGTCTAAAACCAGTGTATAACCGGTAAATTTATTTAGAAATAAGCCGTCTTGCGGGGGATCATCGTTAAGCTCGCTATAGACTACGCGACCGTCTGCGATGGCACTTACCGGAATACTATTTTCTCGTGCTGGCGATGACTGATTTATGAGTGCTGCTAATTTGTCGCCGGATGCTGATATATCTACTCCCCAGTGAGCCTTATATACACCGTACCTTTGAGCTAAATATTGTCCGGATAGTTTGTCTATAAAGAACTGTGAGTTGTTTAGTGGTAGTGAGGCAATTGGGAATTGGATCATTGCACATCGACTCCCTAACTCAAACTTACGTGTAAACACGGATTCTATATACTCAGCGTCGGTTTCTGTATAGTCAGCGTGAGATTGTAGTGAGTGAAAAACCAGAATGGTTGCAAACAGTATCTGCGCAAGAAAGGAAAGTTTCATATACTGAGCTCGATCCGCACACGCTTTGAGTGATAACATGCTAACTCCCTGGTCCATTGACATTGAGAGACGTCGATAAATCAACCTTGGACTTCACGATTTAAACTGTAGATTTCTTAGTCAAAGCGGTCAATTAATCGAGCGAAGTATTTGCGTCAAGCCAACCTTTATTTATTATTCAGTAAATAAGTCATTCCCAAATATCGAACTCCTATTTATATGAATGTTCTAGGGAGTGTGTTCCGCCCCCTTACCGATACATTTACGCTTTTGATTGACTTAAATATTGCTAGTAAAAGCATCGATTATTGGCGCTCTCAACTAATCAGACAAATAGGGTAAGTAATTTAGGAATTGCTATCCTAACCTTTGCCAAATTAACGTCTGCTTGTATTACTTTTAAAAATAAACCTCATTGGCAAATAATGACTGCTTTGTGTAAGTTCCCGACATTAGGAAATAGACCTTTCTATCCAGTAGATGAGAGTAATTCTTATTAAGAGCAGTGAAATAACAGTATTTTGTTTACAACAATATTGCTTTGTTAACATCTTAATTGTGTTGTTAACTACTTTTTTGTTCTCCAACATTTTCAAACCGATGTGGCTGTCCTGTATCGCATCCTTAATTAAGGGTAATAGCTGCAAACTGAACATTAAACTATCTAATCTTTAAACAGCCCATATCCGAGCTCCTTCTCAGCTAAAAGTCGTGATTTACCTCTGAGACCACCAATACCTCTGCATGTCATCCTAGCTCATTAAATCATTACCAAAACGAGTAGGACCCTTGAAATTATTAACTTCAGATGCATCAATCTCAATTTCCTTCGCTCACTTCAGAGTGAAGCTAATCTTGCTCAAAGCTAATCAAATCTATATCTCCAACCCTTTCATCAAGTGAACTTTACAATAGTTTAAAGTGATCCAATTCTGATAGCCGAATTTGTCGGCGCAAAATCAATGAGGCGACCGTTTGTAAAAAAAGCAATGAGCACATACAAATTGTGCTTATTAGACCATGTCCATGTACATAAACTGAAGAGTTAAGGATATGATAAAAATAGCGCACTTCAATTCGTTGCTAGTTTCAGCAACTCAAACCTCAATAAAAAATGAATATGAAGCTACCTATGAGACTAACGGCATTGCATTTGATATCGTTATGGATCGAGATTTTTCTAGTAAGAAACCATCAAATCGAGGGAAAGCTAATGCATACATCTACGGCATAGAAAAAGTTTATTACTGGACCGAACAGGAGATAGATTCTGTACCTAACAAGATTTTGTCTGACACAAAAAAAGTTGAGTCTGAAATCAGCGAAGACCTCCCTGAATTATTGAATCTCCCAAAAGGATGGAATATTTCAGTTAAAGATCGCCTGGAATGTAAACTTGAATACTATGACCCATCTGGTACCCAGCATATCGGCAGTTTTGACCTAGGTGCAATGCTGACTCTGGGCGACTCCATACTATACTTAATGCATAGAGAACATAGACTAAATACGCAAATCGGGGAGATAGAGACTTTTTATGGGGACTATAAGGAATTCCTTATTACATCCGTCGAACAAATATCTTCAGTCCTTGTTTCATTCCCAACTAACACGACAATATTCCACCCTTTAATTATGTGAGGGAATTTAAAAATGCTTGTCGCTTTCGTAGTTAACAATTTGGATCTCTACTTCAACCAATGTGGATAGCCGATACATTATGGTAAACTATTGGAGTTTACCACCTAAGTCACCAAAAGGTCGATCCAAACCAAAAGCTAGTTGTTGGACCTAGGTTAGCAACTAGCTGGCTCCCCACAAATACCTATTCAAATTAAACTCATATTAAAAGTGGCAAATTAGATATAAATCTGGCTGCCCATGACTCTATCTCGGCACTACTAAACTCCTGGCTCCGACCTTTCACGGGATGATTTAAACGAAAATATTGCACCTCCCCTCTATATTTATCCAGGAGCTGTGATGGCCAGTGAAGGGAGTTGGTCATGAGTCCTTTAACAACCGAATTCAACGAAGTGAATAGAACTTCATCATTGTGAGAATACAAAACTAAAGTCGAAACGTGATCCGCCTTGTCTGAGATATCGACTTCTAACACTACAACATACTTGGTAGCAACTTTCAGTTGACACACCAGTAGTGATCTAGGATTCAAACCGTCAGTCAACAGATGGTTTTTCGAACCAGCTATCATAGGCAATGCATAGATATTCTTTGAAATAGACTGAAATCGATATCTGCTGACTAACACATTGATCATTTTCTCGATATCTAAGAAAGCAGGATGCCCACTATTATCTTGAGCATTTGGTCCAATTCCAACTCCCTGACCTTCCCCCCCAAATGCAGAATCGCCTACGGTCGTACCTACGGAATCAACATCACTGACCTCTTTAACATCAGTCAGTCGGTCAACTACTGTTACGACAAACTCTCTGCTGATAAGCGGTGCTTCTTTAAAAACAATATTAGTGGGCTTATAGTCAATTTTGGCGTATTCTCGATCGACACTCGCATCTTCCATGGCACCAAAATCTACATCTACCAAATCATTACTTACTGCAGTACTCGGTTTCAATCTATCGCTTGGAATACTGCTGACTCTCTCTAATGGATAGTGGAATTCAATTGGACGGTCGGCCGAATGAGATACACCTACAATGCTTATAATCTCATTGACCAAATATTGAGACGATGTCGACATTTTACTTGCTCGAACCAACATTTTTGCACCAAAAAGCCCTGGGGGTTGAAAGTCAAATACAGATTCCTCTTCGCAAGAGCTTGTGTATTCTGAATTAATGATTAATTTCATTGCAATAGAATCAAATGACCGCCGAGCCTTTTCGTTCAATAACATCCAACTCAGGACCTCTAGGCTGCTATCGCTATTAAAATGCGCCTGAGGGTAATCAGCTCCACTTAGAATGCTTATTTTTATTTTGGACTTAGTCTCTTCAATGTAGAACTCCTCATTCAAAGAATTATGTCTCACAGACAATCTTGCAAAATAAGAGTCTTTTAAAAATAAAGCTCTCGCCAGTTCAAATGCGGGAACGAAGTAAAGCGTACCAATACTATTCAGTTCATAATATGAGCATCTAGAGTTGAGTTCTGAAGGGGGCTGCGCCCTCTCAATGTCATCGTAGATGTCGATCCAACGGACAATATCCAATTGACTTTCTTCAGTTTTGTCACTACCACTTGGATTGAGCACCTTACCCTTCACGAGAAGTGGAGCCACGGAAATTCCTACATGTGTGGTCATCCCATCCTCAAAGCCCACCTCAATAGACCATTTCACATTACCATCAGAGCGCCTCTTAAAGCATCCAACATAATCGACGACAGAGTCCATTATCTGCGCACTACTGCCAGCTTTCTTTCTGTGTTCCTTCTTAGTCAAAGTTATAGCTCCCTTTTTCTATTTCCTTACCTTTCGTAGAGTCTCGATTCACGCAGGCACATTTTCATTAACTTACTTACTGGAGTCGTAACTCATGATGTCATCTAAGATCCGCTCCGCTAATGGTGTAATTGTATGTTCACTCAATCCCGCTCGACGGAGCAATTGCCATCGCTTAACATTTTCACAATTCTTTTTCATTTCAATATATACACGTGTCAATCTGCGAGATTGATACTCCGCAACACTTTCTGTATATGTACTGATGATTACCTTGCATCGCGGAAGCCGAAATAGGTTCTTTCTGACAGTGGCGTACTGTCCGAGCCTATGTAGCAACAATGTTGGGGTAATACGAGGTGTATCCAGTCTTTCACGAAGTTCCTCACCTAACTTCTTAAGCTCGCGCGCTAACTGCCGATCCCGATCCAGCCAATTAACTCGCTTGCTGACAACCGGAGACTTGTTTCTAAACCCGTCATTAATACGCATGAGCCAGGCGTAATGTCTTCTGTATAATCGTGCGTAGAGGGCAGGGTATTTTTGTCGAGCAGCTTTGGGGGCAAACCTCGCCACTAACTGTTGCCACTGTATCTGATCTTGATTTAATAATGCACCACTCGTCGAAGCACTTGTAACTTGTACAATCACTTCGATTCCGTGCTGCGGCGCTGCGAGGTTAATTGCTTGCTGAACAGCCTCCTGAATACCTAGCTTTCCGTCAGTGAGGGCGCCAATTGCAATAATGTGTGCAGCATAGCTGAAACAGTGCCTGTGCTTACGAAAGAGACTGCACGTCCATGATGTATCGGAAACTGTTGGATAAAAATTGCCTTGGGTAAGCCAGCTAGTCTTCCAATATTGGATGACGGCTTGCCTGATTCCGGAGTGATTTATTCGAGAACCAGTCATGAACCCTGTATCATTTGCCAATTGCTTGTAAAACTCAGTCCACTTTTCTTGACCAATTCCTTCTACATCAAACTTAAACAGCTCTTCAGCTTGTTCTGAAAACAAAAAATCTGAATTTTCAACCCTTTCTTCACTTAGAACCGTAGCTTCCGATACAGGGTAATACCTATGCCGATGCTCTCCTTCAAGAGTTATGTTTGTCTTAATCAATGGACCATGCTTCGGACAACACCTGACTAATGGGGTTTGCCAGATGCGCTTCCAAAACCCTTCGCCATAGTCTGCATACTGGAGCTTCAAGCACTTTGAGCAAAAGTACAGATGACGTTTGGTTTTCAACCTAGACGCAGCGGCACCACTTGCCAAGTGAGCCGCACCATTAGAACGCGTCGACATACAGCGTTTTAGTGCCTCGTTGCGTTCGGCTGAACTGAAAGGCGCGTAGAGAGGCCACAAGGTGTGTCGGCTGATAAGCCTCTGGACGTTGAAATCAGGAATAAGGAAATATTGGTTTGCAATTGATTGTAAATGGCTCGGTAAATCTATCGTTGCAATCACTTTACGATTGCCAAATACATGGTCTAACAATCGTTTTGGGGACGTTTCTCCTTCGTGCACACCTGATCTGGCAACAATGCTATACACCAGCTCCTCTGGATATGGGACCGGAAATCCGAGCATTAATAACCGCTTGCCCAGCCATCTAGGTCAAACATTTCACCCATTTGTTCCAGTCTTTCTACGAGAGAAAGGTTTTCCTCTTCACAATATGCATATTGGTATCTCAAATCGTCTACGCCCAATTGAATCCAATCTCTCCTCGGAACTTTCGTGATTTTTTTGACTATTGCTGGTTTTTGGGGAGTAGCGCCACCAACTCTATTCCACTCGATCAAAAGTTGAATGAGTTCAGAAAAACCCAAACCAGGGTATTCTGCGACTACATTTTTTACGAGACTTTCTAGTTTTTCTTCCTTCCACCCCGGTTCGATCTGCAGCATCATATTAAAGAGACGTAGAGCAGTAGGGTTTCCTTCGAATCGTTTCTCATCCTGACTCTGTAGATTCTCGATAATATGGCTACTTAATTGGATAACGCGCTTCTCAATATCCGAAATGCAAAGATCCGAGTATTTAGTGATTCGATCTGCATCGCCAGACCTTAAGGCTTCAAGCATCGGATGTACTGGCTTTAATTCTTGCTTGTACACAGACTGCAAAATGCTTTTGGTTATTCGTTCTTTTTTGTTGGCAATCGCACGTAATTGAGCCAATACGAATAGCTTAATTACAATATCGAGTACTCCTTGTGATAGATCATACCAACATTCCCTTATCTCATCAGTCAGAGGATCATCACCATGCCTCAACCACTGGTATTTCCATAAGTCGTCGGTGAAACGTAACCAATTTGGATTGACGAATTCAATAATATCTTTTTTGACATATTGGGGAATTGTCTCCCAGTATATGGAACCAAGTCCGACGCTTCGCCGTCCTGATTGCAATTCCAACTCAAAAATGGGGCGAGCTTTTGGTGTACCCACAAGAACGATCGGAATCCCTACTTTATTTACAAGTTCAACAAAGAACTCTAGCATTTGCTCTTTACCACCAGAACGCACTTGGCTTAAACGTTGTATCTCATCGATGACTAAGATTCCAATGGCTCGGTTATTCGCAGTCTGCTGCATAAGTGCAAGCATCTTAGGAACAGAAAGACGTTGCTTTGCATAGTGTTGCTCGTAGCTTGTACCCAATACGCTGTCAACAGCTCGAAAGAAATTCAAACATAAGCTCTCTAGATCGCCATTACTTGGACACTCTATTTTCAAATGAACTATTTGAAAGATATTGTGTTGCTCATGAAATATCACTTGTGGGTAGATGTCTAATACGCGCTCTAACGATTTGCTCTTACCTGCTCCAGAAACACCAATTAGCGACATACTTCTCGCAGTAGTTTTTTCAACTGAGAAGTTAGCCGAAGCTTCTCCACCCGCCATTAGTCGTTCATAACCTTCCTGCAACTTTCTATTTAAGGATCCATCACTTAGATTCCTTCCGACATAGCCCATTCGCAACATGAGGTCAATTTTTTCTTGAAGTTGAATATGCTGACCGAGAGGCTGAAAATAGTCGTCTAGTAGTGAGACTATGTTATGTATACGGATCGAGGATTTTTCTAACCGTTCAGAAACGTGATATTTAACCCACCCTTTAATTTTCTTTCCTACTCTTTCGGTCGAAAGGATTGGAGGCAGGGCTTGGATAAACGGATTGCCTTCATATCGACTCACACCCGTATTCTTATATTTGGCATTTACGTAGTTGATCGGATTGGCCATTAATCCTCCCCTGGATCAAACAGTTCATCAATATAATCTGGATAATCATCACTATCATCTGGCGGATACAGATTAACAATTTTGGAGGGGTCCTCATTTTTTACAACTCTAGGACGTCGTTGGTCTCTCTCTTTCAATAGTTGATCCGCCCGAGCTCGCCCGACACCCCTCATGCGTTCGGTGTTTGTAGTTGTCGCTGTTGGAGTCTGCTTAATAGCAGACGTGATAATTTCTTCAACTCGGTTCTCATGCTTTCGACGCACTTCATCCGCAACTAACTGATCTTTCGCTGCCTGAACTTTTTTTAGTTCTTGTTTGCGCCAAACTTCCCAAAATGTACATCCACGATATTCTCTAGACAAATCTGAAAGACGACAAACCCAATATTTGCTACTGCCCTTAGTGTGAAATAAGTAGACTTCATCAGCGAAATTCGGGTCATATGCTATATCAACACTTCCTGGTCTCGGGGTATTTCCAGTGCGATGAAGCCATCCTAGCTCCAACATCTCTTTCGATGAATAATAAAGACCAAAAACACATACACCCTGGATTGAAGTACTTGCACTTACCCTCGGCAGCAATGCAATACGGACTGCTTCAGGATTCGCTTTACGCAATCGTCCAGTTCGATTCTGTAATCCCCAATTCCATAAATGCACTGGGACTAATGGCAAATCTGCCGGCATATCCCCAGCTCGATCATATTTGTTCATGGGATCAACGAAGTTGCGCATCACTATAGACGATACGATGATTTCTTTGAATTCGGATATAGTCAGAGCACCATCCAACCAATAGTTCTTTCCACCGCGCTTAAGAACAGTAAGGCCAGTTACTTCACCAGGCGCAAATCCTTTGAACTCAGCTTGAACGGTTCTGAATCGCCGCTCCACAATACCCTTCGCGTCGCCACGATATGGGGCTGTATTCTCAATACGGACTTTATGTACCGATTCAAGTCCCTCGATCTGGTACCCCTTGAGCTCACCTCGATCCGCGAGAACTGCCTCGGGCAATCCAGGAGCGGGCCATGTAAAACTGTCAGTATCAATTTCCAAGTTTTTGAAAACATAATCTTTTTCGGTTAAAGCTAAATACAACGCTTGAATTGCCGCTACATAGGAAGGATTTTCAAAACCAATATACCAACCTACAATAAACCGAGAAAAAACATCAATGACTACATAAATTGTTGGTCTGCCCACTGGTTGATTGCGATCAAGATCTGAAACCAAAATAATATCCGCAATTGTCGCATCTATTTCGTATCGTGAGCCTGGTCCCATTGCCTGAGTTGTCGCTGTACTTGTAAGTGGGCGAATATCCTTGTTATAAACATTCTCTGAGAAGCTAGCTTTAACTTTTTCAACATGGTTATATTCACGTTCAAAGAAATAACTCATTTGGCGTTTAGTTGGTTTTTCTGACGCTGGCACATTGGGAAATACCTGTTCGTATATCCCTTTAAATTTACGGTGAGCATAAGCGATTGAGAAATTTTTCTTTAAAATATATCTGTCGATGACTATCCGAAATAGTTTCTCGGTTTGATCATCTATTTTTGCACCAACACCTTCCATATACACCCGAGGCCGGCCAAGTTTCTTGCCTTTAGCCCTTCTGGTTTTCCCCTTAGCGCCCGAGTTTTTATAATCTGGTAGTAACGCATTTGGCGTTTGACCACGCTGCCAAAAGCGGCGAATCAAAGTATATACGTATGGACGAGACACCTCATTAGTCGACAACACTTCCGCAATGAGCCGACTACGTACTTTTTTAATATGAAAATTGGCATTTTCAACGATCGGAGCGATTATTCGATAATTTCTATTTCTAATTATTGCTTCTTTCGACTGTTTTTCTGGTAGCAAATATTGGACATATTCGAAAGGATCTTGCGCGCGAGTAATTTTCTCTTGCAGTATTAAATCGTGCAGCTGAGTTAGGGTTATAAAGTCTGGGAATGCTTTTTGATCATCAATGGATATCCAGATAACATTGCGCTCAATTATCTTTAAGACGCGGTAGAAATCGCCATTGAAAATTAGCACTTCGTTAACTTGAAACACGCCACCCTCCTCTTAGCGACTCAAAGTCCTCAGCAACTAAGTCCGAACAGCGTAATTCTGTGAATGGCTTAAATATGTCAAAGTGAAAATAACGTCGCGCTAACAGCAGCTTCAATTGAGCCAAGCTTTCACCGAGATCCAGCTGATAGGATGCATCTATTGACTTGCAAATATCAATAACTCGAATAGAGCCACTTCGTGATATCTGATCCTGGAAAAGATTAAAAGACATATGAAGCTCATCATAATCAACGTCATCTTCCATATAGTTATATAGAACATTAATATTCTCAAAAACTGTCCGCGGTATTTGCGCTTCAGTAACCAGATAAAAAGGAATTCTCTTTTCGCGCCAATATTCCCGCTCCACTTGCAGCTTCTCGACAGTTCTAGAATCGTTGAATAGTCCCTTAGGCTTGACCTGGATAACGAATTTTGAGTTGTTCTTTTCGTTAGAATCAACCACGAAGTCGCTACTCATATACTGATCGATACCGCGTTCATTAGGATGAGCAATTCCTAAACGTCGACAAATTTCTCGAGTAGTATCGCGATCAAGGGGAAACTGCTCACGAATATCGGAGGTTGAACGCCGCCATTGAAGTAGAAAGTATGTTGCGAGTTCCAAATCGGAAAGAAGGTGGTGAATACGTTGCGTTAAATGACCAAATACCCTATGAGAGCGGCCTTTTGAAGGAACATCGCGAATAGTAAGCCACGGCTTATATTCTGCCCCGGCACCTCGACCTCTACCTTCCTTGATCCAGCTTTGGTTCTTAGCTTCCGAATTCCAGTATTGCTTCCTGCTCATACTAAATTGCCACCTGAACTGACTTACAATGTAAAGTAGCTCAGATGGCAAAAGTTAATAACTTTATTGTTTTGTTAACAACTTTATTGTTCACCTACATTTCTGGTAGCGCAACGATACGGAATTACTCCACCGTGACTGACTTAGCTAGGTTTCGAGGCTGATCCACATCGGTTCCTTTGATGATGGCTACATAATAACTCAGCAGCTGCAAAGGAATGGTGTATAACACGGGCGCCATATAGTCGCTGATGTGATCCATTTCCAACACCTTGACACCCTCACCACTTTTGAACCCGGCGTTCTTATCAGCGAACACATAAAGCTGGCCGCCACGGGCTCGGACTTCTTCCATATTGGACTTCAACTTCTCAAGCAGTTCGTTATTAGGCGCTACCACAATGACTGGCATGTCATCGTCAATCAGTGCCAAGGGACCATGTTTCAACTCACCTGCAGCATATGCTTCAGCGTGAATGTAAGAGATCTCTTTCAGTTTGAGCGCACCTTCCATCGCGATAGGGTATTGGCTACCACGGCCTAAAAACAAGGTGTGATGTTTATCCGCAAAATCTTCCGCCAGCTCTTTAATTGCCGGCTCCATCTGCAGTGCCTTTTCGATCTGGACTGGCAGTTCTGTTAAGGATTTGGTGATTTCCTTTATAAGTGCAATATCAACTCCGCGATGCTTAGCGATGCTCAATACCAACAGCATCAAACCGGCCAGCTGCACAGTAAATGCCTTCGTGGAAGCAACACCAATTTCTACACCCGCGCGCATCATATAAGCAAGATCTGATTCACGAACCAACGAGGACCCAGGAACATTACAGATGGTCAGAGAACTCATATAACCTGATTCTTTAGCTAACCGCAATGCTGCCAATGTGTCTGCGGTTTCGCCAGATTGCGAAAGCGTCACTAGTAGTGAATTTGGCAATACGACTGATTTTCGATAGCGGAATTCAGATGCAATTTCAACCTGACAAGGGATGCCGGCAATTTCTTCAAACCAATAGCGCGCGGTCATGGCGGAATTATACGAAGTACCACAAGCGATTAATTGAATGGCTTCAACCTTGCTCAGAATCTCATTGGAATTGACACCAAAGGCTTCCGTTACGATCTCGTCACCAATAACTCGACCGTCCAACGTGGCGGCGAGTGCTTTCGGCTGTTCGTGAATCTCTTTCATCATGAAATGACGAAATTCGCCTTTATCGCCAGCATCGTGTTTCACATCACTTTCCGAGGCGTCACGCTCAACAGGCTGATCATTCAAATCAAAAATCTGTACGGATTTGCGCGTGATTTCCGCCACATCCCCTTCTTCAAGGAATGCAAAACGACGGGTTACCGGCAGCAACGCCAATTGGTCAGATGCGACAAAGTTTTCACCGATACCTAAACCTATAACCAAAGGTGAACCAGAACGAGCAACCACCAATCGCTCAGGATCGCGTTGATCGATCACGGCAGCACCATAAGCGCCGACCATTTTTTTACGAGCGTGCTGCACCGCTTCAAGCAAGGAATTTGCTGTTTTCAGTTCTTCGGCTACTAAGTGCGCAATCACTTCGGTATCAGTGTCAGATGTGAACACATAGCCTAGCTCTTTGAGTTGCGAGCGCAGGTTTTCATAGTTTTCAATGATGCCGTTATGAACGACAGCAATATTGGAAGATACGTGAGGGTGTGCATTGGTTTCATTTGGCTCACCATGCGTTGCCCAACGGGTATGCGCGATGCCCGTTCCGCCGGATAACGGCGCATCAACCAACGCTTGGCTTAATTCAGACACCTTACCTACCCGGCGTACACGACCTAATTCATTGTTGTGAATAATAGCCACACCGGCCGAGTCATAGCCCCGGTACTCTAATCGACGGAGGCCTTCAACCAATATATCTGAGACATCCCGTTGTGCCACAGCGCCTACAATTCCACACATAATATTTTCCTTTCATTCCATTGTTACGTTTCCGACAAAACTTAATGGTTCCGACCAATAAGCCATGCTGGACGTACGGTGTTTAGTTAACGGCACCGCTCAAAGGTCGGCGCCCGTTTCAGAAATTCTTTGACAGATCAGCCTTTCTTTTCAGGCTTTTGCCAATGCGATAAAGACACCTGCCGTGCTCTGCCAACGGTCAGTTGGTCAGCCGGTGCCTTTTTGGTAATAACCGAGCCCGCCCCGATGAAAGCGCCATCCTCAATGTTTACCGGTGCAACCAAGGTTGAGTTGGAGCCAACGAAAGCGTTGTTACCAATGAGCGTTTTAAATTTGTTAACCCCATCGTAGTTGCAGGTTATGGTACCGGCCCCAATATTGGCACCATGACCAATATCAGTATCGCCAATATAGCTCAAATGATTAACCTTGCTACCTTCCCCGATAACTGCTTTTTTTGTTTCAACAAAATTGCCAACTTTGCTGCCGTCACGCATTTCAGTTCCTGGCCGAACTCGGGCGAACGGACCTATCGTAACCAGAGAACCAATGACCGCTTGATCCACTACAGAATTCGGTTCAATAACGGTTCCTGCACCTATAGTTGAGTTGCGAATAACACAATTAGACCCAACAACGACATTGTCGCCCAACGTCACCTCACCTTCGAAGACACAATTGACATCAATCCAGCAGTCTTGACCGGTTTTGAGCGATCCACGCACATCGACCCGAGATGGGTCTTGTAAGGTCACTCCAGCAACCATAAGGCATTCGGCAACCTGGTCCTGATACCAACGCTCCAACTGCGCCAATTGAACTCGGTTGTTGACGCCGAGCGTTTCTTCTTCGTCAACAGGGTGCACCGTTTGCACGGCAACACCTTCAGCAACAGCCATTGCAATCAAATCAGTCAGGTAGTATTCGCCCTGAGAGTTATTGTTGGACAACTTGGGAAGCCACTCGTGCAGCATCCAGGCCGGGACAGCAATTATACCGCTGTTGATTTCATCAATTTTCAGTTCTTCTTTGCTGGCATCTTTATGCTCAACGATACTTTGAACGTTTCCACCGGAATCACGCACAATTCGACCATAGCCGGAAGGGTCTTTCACATTAACAGTGAGCAAACCCATGCTGTTCTTACTAACTTTTGAGACGAGAACTTCCAATGTTTCTTTTTTGGTGAGAGGTACATCGCCATAAAGAATCAAAACGGCGCCTTCTTTAGGCAGTTCCGGCAAAGCCTGAGCCACTGCATGCCCGGTACCTAGCTGCTCCTTTTGCTCACAAAATTTGATCGATTGGTCGGCAAAATACTGGCGCACCTGCTCTGCACCATGCCCAACAACCATTGAGATGTCCGAAGTAAATTGACGCGCGGTGTTCACCACATGAGCTGCCAGTGGTCGCCCTGCCAGACGATGCAATACTTTCGGCAACGCCGACTTCATACGCGAACCTTGGCCTGCTGCCAATACAACTACGCTGACTTCCATATCATTTCCTCTTGTCTTCATGTCGTTTCAATAATGTCGGCCATTCTAGGCACGCAAACATTATTAGCAAGTAAAGTTACGTCAATTTTTTTTTGACAATAAACGAAATCCAATTCTAAGCAACCCCAAAATCACCAAATGCGTTACGACTTCACCAACTGAACATCGTCCGCTATCGACAAAACAGTCGACAGGCAATGTCAATTATTTGAATGCACTCAGCAAACTGAGTATCTGAGCACATACCAAGTTGAATACGTCAACCATGCGACAAAAAACACCCATCTAAACGCCAGATATACGACTTTTGACACAAAAATGTCACCAACAGCACAAGCGGAACTACGTCACACGTATAAATTCAGCGGGTCCGTACCATTTGCACATCTTTTGACCAACTTAAAGGCCAAACACATGAAAGCAATCCAACTTTTAACCTTAATCGCGTTGTCCACTATATTAGTAGGCTGCCAGATTGAAGTTACGCCCTTGGACAATGCTGGATTGACAAGCCAGGCAACAAACATAACTGAAACAGACAGCAAAGATACCGGCGGTGAAATGGAGAATGGTGAAAGCAATATCACCGCCAGCTCTGTAACGCTGTATTGGAGCGCGCCCGTAGAGCGTGCCAATGGAGCAAACATAGCGACCAGCGAAATCGGTGCCTATGAAATTCGCTACAAGAAATCGTCAGAGACCAGCTACACAAACGTTGTTATTAGCAACACTAGTGTTGCTCAGCATGTTATTGACGGCTTAGACGATGCGACTTTATATGAATTTGAAGTTGCCGCCATTGATACAGACGGGCTGTATAGTAATTTTGTTCTGGCCTCACCCCATTCACTCTAAAGCGAGCGCCACTTTACTTTCTCTAACTTGCCGAACGCGGACAACTCAAAAAAACAACCACATCTAATGCCAGATATGGATGAAATATGTTATCAACGTCACATTTCTTCCTATTAGAACTCAGTTCAGAGTGAATTTGGGCTACACTGACTTTCCTGAGAATAGTTGTCATCATGTTGTTGTTACTCATTATGCAAAGATCCATAATAATTGCCTGGCTCTCTATATTCATACTCTCCAGCTGCGACCTGCAATTGTTTCAGTCTGATTTATTTGGCTCGGTTACTATATATTGGGAAAAGCCTCTTTTAAGAGCGAACGGTGAACCACTAAATTACTCTGACATTGGCGGCTATGAGGTTAGATACAAAAGCAAGGACGATGCTAACTATCAGTATATAAGAGTAACAGACAGCAGCGTGACACAGTTTTCTATTCAGAATGTCAATTTAGCAAAGACAACGTTTGAAGTTGCGGCGTTTGATACCGAAGGGATCTACAGCAATTTCGTTAGAGCCTCTTCTCCTTAAAAGCCCCAGAACGACAAATTACACTGTAAAAAAAATCGTCACCATCTCCATATTTTGTTAAAATCCTTGATCCGAGAAGAGTATACTCTTAAACCGCGATCACATGGATTTGAATGACTGAAATACTGGTCATAGTGAGTACTTAGAGATGGACTATATATCAGTAGCCCTAACTGCCAATTTTACAGCAGTTGCCGCCACGACGTTGTTGTTGGCTATCATAGCTTTTCAGGCATTTGCAGAAACTTGGAAAAGATATCTCGCAATTGGTATTCTTGGCCAACTAATATGGTCTAGCTCACTTCTAACGAGCTATATTACCGACATTAACCCTCTTGTATTAATACATTCTGAACTGTTAAGGGCAACATTATGGTTATTTGCCTTAAACGGTATTCTGTCTATTAGACTTACAATTTCACAGTGGCCATTCAAGACAAAACTAATTGCCCTGTCTTCAGTAGGAATCTGTGTTTCTGGATATGCTCTCGCACTTAATCAGAAAACACCAGTCGATGCACTCCAATACACTCTATTAGTATTAACTATGCTGTGCTTAGTAACCACAGAGCAGGTCATCAGAAACCTTAACTCACATAGAATGATAAAGTTATTAGGTCTTAGTTTAACTTTTTTATTTTCGTATGATCTTTTTATGCGAGGTGCGTCCATTGTACTGGATACCACTGCTGCGCCAATCCTTCAAGGAAGATCTGCCCTCGCTTTCGTTTTCGCATCTTTGCTATCTCTGGGAAACTTGATTTTCAACGAATCTAAGAACCACCAAAATATTTTCTCGGTATCCCGGCCCGCAGCATTTTATTCCTCAACTATTCTGGCCTCTACCATATTTATACTGAGTGTCATATTTGCCAATATTTTCTGGAGCAATAAAAGCTACTTAAGCACATATCTTTTCTCACTCACCTTAATCTTTGCACTATTACTGACGGTTTCGCTAATAATTTCGAATACTTTTCGGCAAAACTTTGAAGTTTTTTTGAGCAAACACTTTTTCTCACTGAAGTATGACTACAGACTTGAATGGCTAAATGCGATTCGCTTTTTATCTGAATTGAATTCAGAGAAACCAAACTATTACGAGCAAGTTCTCGACATTTTAAAAAGTGCACTCAGAAGCCATGCAGGGAGCTTATGGATAAATAGCGATTCGCTAATAAAGAAAGTATCTGGTGAACTTGTAATAGAAAATCAACCAAATTTCATCGAAGTCGATGAACCCTTCGTTAAAGCAATGCTTAAAGAGTCTTGGATATTTGTACCTAACAGCCTAGATAAAAGTCTAAACAAAAACAACGTCCTACTCCCCGATTGGATTAAAAATAGCACAGAAATATGGGTGGTCGCCCCTTTGATCATTCAAATGAAAATTGTAGGTATTGTACTTCTTTCCAAGCCCAGATTTGATACCACTGTTACTTTCGAAGACAGGGACTTAATGACGAACATAAGCACCCAAGTGGCGAGCCACTTACTTCTGCACCAACAAGAGAAAGTTATCAGTGATTCGAGACAGATGGAAACTTACAATCGTCTATCTGCATTCATCATGCATGACATCAACAATGTTATTGCCCAGCTCGCGTTAATAGGTAAGAACGCCGAGAAGCATAAAGACAACCCCGCGTTTGTAACAGACATGATAAAAACCGTACACAACGCGACGACTAGAATGCAAGGTCTGATTCAGAAGTTCAACCCATCCTCGAAAGAAAAGCGCACTTCATTTTCTGCTAGCGATATCGCAGCAGAACTTGTGCAAGAAGTTTCTATATATTCACCAACGCCGCAAGTAACCATCAATGATGATTTTATCATTCATGCTGATCGAAAAAGGTTACTACTCGCCCTCAAAAACCTCGTCAGAAATGCACAAGAGGTTTCACCTGACAATGGTAGCGTTCGTATAATCATCAGACTTGAAAACAATGCAAAGATCATTGTTATAGAAGACGAAGGTAACGGAATGACGCAGCAATTCATCAACGAACAACTATTCCGCCCCTTTGTTACCACCAAACAAGAGAATGGCGTGGGTATTGGGGCCTACTTAACAAAGTCCTATCTGGAAGATATTGGGGCATCATTAAGAGTATCCAGTACGTTGAAGAAAGGCAGTCAATTTGAAATAGCATTTAGCTAACGGAGAAAAGCCACATGGATGCATTAGAACGAACCATACTAATTGTCGAAGACGATGAAGGTTTACAAAGCCAGTTAAAATGGCACTTTGATGACTTCGAGACAACGATAGTTACTGCATCAAACGTTCAAGAAGCAACAACTGCCGTACGTCATTATCGCCCTGCTATCGTAATTCAAGACCTTGGTCTGCCTCCAGACCCAGAAGGAGTAGAAGAAGGGTTTAAATGTATCAAGGAAATCCTAAAAATTTCACCGTCGGCAAAAATAATTGTACTTACAGGTAAGAATGAACATAGGAATGCCTTGCGATCGATACAACACGGTGCATTTGACTTCTATTTCAAACCGGTTGAAACAGAAACCCTAGATCATGTTGTAGAAAGGGCATTTAAAATTGCGCAACTTGAATTCGAAAACAACGCCTTGAGTGAAAACTTAGAAGTTATACCAGGCATTGTTACAGCCAACGTAAAAATGAAAAATATTTGTAGGGTCGTCGAAAAAGTCGCACAAACTAGGGTGACAGCGACATTGATCGGTGAAAGCGGGACAGGTAAAGAAGTATTAGCACGTGCGATCCATAAATTTGGTTCAAAGAGTGACGAACCGTTTGTCGCAATCAACTGTGCTGCAGTTCCTGAAAACTTAATCGAATCCGAGTTATTTGGTTACGAAAAAGGATCATTTACTGGTGCGGTTGCAAGTAATATTGGAAAGATAGAGCAAGCTAATGGCGGCACTTTATTTCTAGATGAAATTGGTGATATGCCCTTACCTCTCCAAGCCAAATTATTGCGATTTTTACAGGAACGGGTATTTGAACGAATAGGGGGAAGAAAAGAGATCCACGTAGACCTAAGGGTTGTTTGCGCTACAAACAAAGACTTAGAGATAATGGTGAAAGAGGGTACATTCAGGGAGGACCTGTTTTACAGGATTACTGAGATTGTAATCGATATACCTGCTCTCAGAGATCGAGGAAACGATTCCATTCTGATTGCAAACCATCTTCTTAACAAACTCTCCACGAGTATCGTAGGAAGAGCTATGATTCTGTCCGAAGAGGCTTCTATCGCCATTGAAAAATATCATTGGCCAGGAAATATACGCGAAGTAGAAAATAGAATCAAACGAGCAATTATCCTATCTGAGAACAATGTGATTCATGCATCGGATCTGAATATAAAGGATTCACCAAATACACCTTCATCTATCAACCTGAAAGAAGCACGAAAGAACGCAGAAGTAGAAGCGATACATTCAGCACTAGAAATCAGCAAGCAAAACATATCTGCCGCGGCGAAGTTACTTGGCATTACCCGACCAACACTCTACGACATGATGCGAAAATATAATTTACCGTCAGAAACTGATAAGTGAGTCACAACAAATGAATACAAATCTTTTAAAGCTGCTCCCGTTTTATTTCGTTGCATTAATCTCACTTGGCTGCTCAGATAATTCTAAAAAAGAAGATGCCAGTGCTTTTTTAGAACGCAGTATTGCCTATGAAAGACAAGGTCAGTTTCGCGCCGCACTCATTGAATCTCGAAATGCCATACAATCAGACCCAAGCGATATTAAATACACACTGCGTTATGCAGACCTTCTGATGATCGTTGGAAATCCTGCCGAGGCCGAAAAACTATTAACCTCACAGGATAAAGACCACAATGAAGCCATCGCCTTGCCTCTAGCTAACGCTCTGCTAATGCAAGGGAAATTTGTATCAGCAAGTAAATACCTGAATATATGGCCTGATTCAAAAAAGACTGACCCAGAATACATAAGACTAGCGTCTCTTCAAACATATATGAGTGGAGATAAAGAAAGTGCGATCAACTTGTTGAGCGAAGCTGTTAGCGCACATGAGAACTCTCGGGCTCTTAAGATTGAATTAGCCAAGCTTCTTATTGAAACTAAAAACTGGAGCAAGGCAACGAAAATTGTTCAACATTTAACTAGCGCTGAAGTCAAAGATCCTGAAACACTGTACTTGGCTGCCAAAGTACACTACGGCCAAAGTCAACTCGATACCGCCGAAGCAGAGCTAACTGAAGCACTTTTTCTTAGTCAAGATACAGATATTCTGCTAAATTCTAAGCTCCAGATACTTGAACTTCTCTCCAGCGTCCTTACCGAATTGGGACGTTTTGAGGAAGCTATCGTCTACAACCAAATAATCCGTAAAGCCAATCCCGATGCATTTCTTGCAAAACAGCAGTTTAAAGATGCTATAGATGCAGCAAGTGAGGGTGATCTATTATCTGCTAAATCCACTTTTGAAGATATCCTCGCACAATTTCCAAACAATCGCCAAGCAGCCCTTATGCTGGGCCTTATCCATCTCGAAGAGGGCAACATTAGCCAGGGTGAATCTTTGCTTACCGAGAATTTAGACCCAGAAACAGCGCCACAAAACATTGTTCAAGCAACTGCACTTGCCCAAGTTGAGCAAGGGAAGCCTGAAGCCGCACTGTCTGTTCTAGAAAAAGCGTTAATGGTGAGACCTGATGATATCGAATTATTGTCTCTTTATGGCACTATCTCACTGGGTAACGATGAGACAGATCAGGGAGTCAGAGCTGTAAGCAAAGCTCTACAGCTCGACCCCTCAAGAACTAGATTAAGGCTTCTACTTGGTCAGTATTACACTAATGTAGGTGCAAACGATCTTGCCTTAGGACACCTACGATCCGCATTTAACGAAAATCCGGAAGACTGGCCAACAACAACTTACTATTTAACAACGCTAATTCAATTGAATGAAGAAGCAGAGGCCCTAAAGGTAAGGGAGCAAATCTCAAATCGTTTTCAAGCTATCCCAGCCGCACGCTGGGCGCTAGCAGTGGCCGACTATCAGCTTGGAAGAATTGAATCAGCACTCTCTTTGCTTTCAGAGCTACATACCGAAGCCCCAGAAAATCTAAACACTATCAAAGCCATTGCAAGAATATATGAGAAGAAGGCAAACAGCGATCTCGCCGCCGATATGTGGCTAAAAGCATTGGCTCTAGAGCCATTAAGTCAGCAACCGATTGCTGAAATAATAAGATTAAAACGTGACTCTTTAAGTTCAGCGCAATTAATCGAGTGGTTAAATGAACAAGCTCGTATCACGCCAGAAGCAGCACTACCGCTTCATGCCGCTTCCGTCGAATTGCTTGTAAAACTTAAGCGTTTGGAGGAGGCGACACAGCTAGCTTCAGCTTATACTGGCCAAAGTAATCGCATTTCTAAATTAATTGAAGCCAATGTACTAAGTGGAAGCGCCTTAAGTTTGGCAGAGCAAAATTCTTTTAAAGAAGCACTTGAACAAGCGAAAAAAGCCTATAGTCTCGTACCTGATTCAGTTCCGCTAGCAATTTTGACAGCCCGCCTCCATTCGAGAAATGGCAATAGCGACGAAGCAATACGAATACTGGACAGTAAATTAATCTCTCAGAGCCGCGACATTAGGTTGATTAAAGCCAAAGCGGAAATTTTAACAGCAGACGAACGTGGTCGAGTTGCATATAGCTTTTTAAGTGACTACTGGCTTGATAGGCCATCCCCTGCAATAGCGCAACTCTACTATAATTTGGAAAAGAAGTACGCACCTGAGCGTTTACGCCAATCGATATTAGACCTATTGAAATTACACCCGGACAATACTCTTAGTTTGATCACACTTGCGGGCATCGAACTGGAAGAAAGCAACATTGATGCTTCAGTTGAGCTCTACAAAAAGGCATTAGTGAATGATCAAAAAAACGTTACTGTTCTTAATAATTTAGCTTGGCTTCTAAGAGAAAGTGAACAAGAGAGCGCCCTCCAGTATGCGAAAACAGCTGCAGACATCGCTCCTGATTCCGCTTCCGTACTCGATACCTATGGTTGGGTGCTTCACCTAAGTGGCAATACTGAGGAAGCAATTAAGATATTAGACAAAGCCATTCAGTTAGACCCAGGCAATACAGAAATTATTCAACACAGACGCTCGATCAACTAAACTTTGTTCTGCCAAATAAATAACGCAGCACTACACAACTCATGAGAGAAGTACTGCTGCGATATTCATCAATATAGAATGGCTGAATTACAGTAACTGTATTTTTATTAGAGCAAAAAGCAGAATCGTGATATGCAATACAATTACCTCTATTTACTTATGGACCCTTACCGGAGAACGTAACATTAGACAAGAATGGCTTTGCCAAAGAAGTGCACCTCGAACGAATAACAACCTCAACACAAAGCATCAGGTTGTTTCTCTTTCAAAGTTACGCGTCACGATTTCAACTAATCGCAATGCATCAGTAGGGGATATACGGGAGTGAGTAGGTAATGTTAATAACCGAGCAGAAAATGACTCTGCGTTATTATACTCTCCTGTGTCGATTTCCAGTTGTGCTATGCCGTCTATATATGGAAGTGATCTTCCATACATAATACTAGCTCCTAAACCATAATACGTAGCTTCCCGATAGGCATTATCCCTTTGATCTTTATTTTTAAATAAAAAGGGGTAGCGCAACAACCGACCACGTCGACACTTTGAAACAGAGAGTTCGTTTATTTCTGTTAGCCTTTCAATATAGATTTCTTCAGACGCGCTTTTTCTTTGCCTATATTGTTCGACATTAGCGACTACACGCCGCTTACGATTGCTGGAGAGGCCTGAGATCTGACGCAGCTCGTGAAATTTTGTTTGACCTAAATTCAGAAAAGGCAAAAGTTCAACCCAACGATATATCAGGGGCATTGTGAGAAAATCTATTAAGAGAACTTTCGCTATCCATAATGAATCATCCGATGCATTACAGACAGCATTGCTAGAACTACTAATAGCGCCGTTTTTCACACAAACCAAACCTCCACCTAGCAAACTTAACGCTTTTCCACGTCCAAAAGAAAACGTTGCATAGTCACCAGACAAAGTCTCCTGCTCCTCAGTCTCCGGAAACCATTGCGCATTATCTTCTATCACTTTGATATCGGAACTACCAATAATTGAGCGAATTTCCGAAAAACGCTCTTTAATACCAAGGAAATTCACCGCGATAACCGCTCGTGTATTTTCAGTCAGTGCCGCAGAAAACCCTTCTAAATCATAAGATGGATCATTCTTGGAGATGTCAACAACGACAGGCTTATAGCCAGCATGCAATGCAGCGGCAACCAAATCGGGACAGCAATAAGCTGGAACAATAACCTCTGGCAGTTCTTCTTCGGGTTTATGATGAGCAAACGATATATGTTGAAGAGCAATACTCAAGGCCGATGTGCCAGAATCTAAGAATTCCTTCCCATACCCTTTGAAAAGGCTTTCTGGTGAAGATTTAGACCTTAAAAGAGAAATTCGATTGCCTGTCGGAGCATAGCTTTTTACTTTCATCGTGCTGAAGGTTTCCATGTCGTCATTTTCTGACCACGAATGAATTTCAGGCTTGAATCCATCAGTGCAATATTGACTTGCACGAAGAAGTAAATGAGCTTTATCACTGAAAATTGACGCGCGTTAGTATTTAAGTGGCCCAATATTGCAGCAGTATAAAATGAAACTTGGCCTACAAACGCTAGCTGATATATCAATCCATCAGATAATACCAATGTTGTTACTATCAGTAAGGCCAAAAGGAACCAAGGCACCCCCCATCGCATGACTTTATGACTAAAAACCTGCATTGAAAAGAGTCCGTATTTTCGCACATCCAGAACATCGATGTGACGTGAGAGACCATTCATGCCTCTGAGTACGGTTCGAACCTTCCTTGCGTATTCTTTTGAGGGATCTTTAAGGTCTTCATAATAGCCAAGTACATCAGGAGCCGAAATAGAACGTAACTGAAGAAACGAGCAATTAAGTGCCGTATTGAAATCCGACGGGGAATAAATATCCCAAAGTTCGCAAACCTCCTTGCGCGCTGCGAAAAACGACCCACTTAGTCCTACCAGCCCCCCTAGACGACTTTCTTGGCTGCGTAACCACATCTCATATTTAACATACGCACCTTCCCCAGCAACAGTTCCGTCTTTGCTAATAAACCGATCTTCACTGGAAACTGCACCAACCGTCTTATCAGCAAAATATCGTTCAAGATTAGATAACGCATCAACATCCATGACCGTTGCCACATCAGAAAACACTAATACATCACCGTTCGCTACCTTGATTGCAGACTGTTGTGCATTCTCCTTTCCAAGACGCTCAGTAGCCCTGACTAACTTAATCCCCTGAGCAGCATAAGATGCGACAATCTCATCGGTACCATCATCACTAGAATCAGACGCAATAATTATTTCTAATCGAGACGAGTCGAACTGAAGGGACATCAAATTTTTGATTTTATCCTCTATTCGGTCTTTTTCGTTAAAAACAGTCACTATAAGTGACAATGTCAACTCTGAACTATCACTGGCTGAAACCGGTTTTATAGGGGGGCGGTTCAATATACGATTCAAAACGATAAGGACCACCGGATAAAGAAAGTAACTGTATAGAGATGCAACCAACAGCACCCAGAATAGCCACGTTAACATTGTTCAACTCCTTTTGGTGCCCGCAGCTGCGAGCAGAATAGACTATTAATCCACGTTAGTTTTAAGGCATAATAACGGCATTATACTGAAACACGGATGTTGTTTACATGGCTAATTCTCCCCGCAGAGAAAGACTTAAGGTCATGCATGTCATTTCTGGTGACCTATGGGCCGGAGCAGAAGTACAGGCCTATTACACACTAAAGAATTTGCTCACCCATAGCGACGTTACCGCGGTATTACTGAACCACGGAGAGCTTGCTGACAGGCTAATGAATTGCGGCGTGACGGTTATTATATTAGATGAGCAAAAGCTTTCATCATTGACCATATTCCTTCGCTTGGCGAAGCTGATTCGGAACGATCGCCCCAACGTCATTCATACTCACAGACTAAAAGAAAACATCTTGGCATCTCTGGCAAATGCCTTTACAACTCGAACTAAGTGCGTTCGTACGGTTCATGGAGATTCAGAACACAAAGAGAACCTGAAGAGTAAAATTATCAACCTGATCGACAATTGGGTCGGAAACAACTTACAGAGCAAGATTATCGTTGTTTCTAGTCAATTAAAGGAAGTGTTACTTCACAAATTCAGATCAGACCGACTTTTCGTTCTGCGAAATGCTATTGACCTGAAAGAACTAAGGCAAAAAGCTCAAGAAGGCGCTGGACTAACATTAAATCCCCAAAAGACCCATGTGGGACTGGTAGGTCGGCTTGTCAGCGTTAAGCGAGCAGATATATTCATCAATATCGCCAAATTGATCCAAAACAAAGAGCCTGATCAATACCAGTTCCATATCATTGGTGATGGCCCACTGAGAGAAGCTTTGAATGAACAGGTCAAGTGTCTTAATCTGGAGAATATGGTCATCTTCCATGGCTTTAGAACCGACTCACCCAGCTGCATTGCCGCGCTTGATGCCGTTATTATGTGCAGCGATCACGAAGGGTTGCCTATGGTTGCATTGGAAGCCCTTTGTCTGGAAAAGCTACTAATTTCACATCAAGTGGGAGGTTTGGTTGAGCTCAACCACCCAAATCATATACTTATTCCAAATAACAAACCTGAAAGCTATGTTGATGCATTACTCAGTACGAAAACGACAATAACCGAGCAAACTCGAGAGTTTGACATTAACACCTATATTGAAAACCTACTGAATCGCGTCTATCAGTAAGACTCAGGAAAAACCTTATGCCTACTGCCGTTAAATCCAGCTCGATTTATGCAGCTTCGGAACTTATCCGGTCTGCAGCTAGCCTTGTGATGCTACCAATATACACCAGATTTCTCGCTCCTTCTGACTACGGGATTATTGAGCTCTTAACCATGGTCCTTGACTTATTTGCTGTCATTGCGGGATTGAGACTGGGGCCTGCCATAATTAGACTAATCCATTCCGAGCTAGACAAATCGGAAGTCGTTACCGCTTCAGTGACAATTGCAATTCTAGTAAGCATTACAGGTGTCATACTAATCACATCAACATCCAACCTGTTGTCAATGGCACTATTTGATAGTACAGAAAACGCATATTTGCTTAAAGTTTTCTCAATCAGTCTGTTTGCAATGCTCATTAGTGAGGTATTCATGGCCGTGGTACGTGGCGAGGAACGTCCGCGTACCTATCTGGTATTTTCTGTTTTCAAACTGTCATTGCAAATAGCACTCAACGTTTACTTCATCGTTTTCCTCGAGTTAAAAGCTACCGGTTTTGTTTACTCAAGTGTAATAACTGGTTTGTTCCTAGTAGCAGTGCAACTCATCTATTTTGCAAAAAACTATCGCATAAGAACCTCGAAAGCAGCAATCAAAGCCATTCTACTGTTTAGCACACCACTAGCACTTGGTGCCGGAGCAGAATTCATTACTACATACATGGACAGATTCCTGCTCACTAAATTCCATGATTTAACTGACGTTGGGATTTATTCGCTGGCTTACAAATTTGGCTTTATACTAGTCATGATTTCCTGGTATCCAGTATCCATGGCATGGGAACCCATTGCATACCGAGCAGTGAATAATCTACCTCACAAAAAATATTTTCATGATAACTACTATTTAATCTTTACCTTTGTTCTTCTCGGGACTTTAGGAGTCGGACTATTCTCTTCTTATGTCATTCATATTATGGCTGCAATCGAATATCACGATGCAAAAAGTATGGCTTACTTGATTTGCATTGCCTATCTAGCACAAAGCATTGGTGACTACGTGAAGCTCGGCTTCATGCATGCAAAAAAAACTATTCATATGCTGTATGCGAACATATTCACTGCAACTCTTGCCGTACTGCTATACCTACTTCTGATTCCAAAGTTTGGCGCATATGGGGCTGCGGTAGGCACGATAGTATCCTTGTCCTCGAGAACTATCTGGCTATATTTTTCCGGCAAAAAATATCATGACCTAAACATTAATTTCACTGGTTTCATGTGGCAGTGCATGCTAATGCTGGCTGTCTTTTTTGTCGCTCAGAATTACCTAACACAATCAAATGCTTTCAACTTTGTGACCAGCATCATCATTTATATAGCCGCTTCCTGCGGTTTGATATTTATCGGATACAAGCAGCTATCTACAAACGGTCAGAAAGATCTCATTAAATATGTTGATTTAGCAATGGCTTTTCCTTTGTTGCGAAGGCTTCGCTCATCCATAACCAGGAATGCAAAATGAAAGCACTTATCGTAGATAAAGCGATATCATTTGGTGGGTCTCTCGAGGTAGCAAATCGTCTAGCCAGAATTCTTGCATTGAAAGGCATTAAGGTCGAGTTAATGACCGACTGTCGAGGGAAAGACCGAACACAAATTGCAAATGACTTTTCAAGGATCAGCTACTTTAATTTCCCTATTACATTTTTGCGAGAGAGCGCCATCCAACTAAGGGTTTCGAAACTCACCAAAGGGAAATTCAAAGTCATTCTCTATCTTGTGGGCATACTAATCATATTAATTAACTCTTTAGCATTCGCCAAATTGCTATGGAGAATTGCAGTTTCAGGCGCTGACATAGTTCATACAAATAACTCCGTTTCTGCCGCGCTGCTAGGCAGAATAATGAGGAAGAAAGTAATCTGGCATGCTCATGGTCCGGTTGAGCAATCGTTTACCTTTAGATTTGCAATGATGAACTGCCATCGCGTCATATCCATTTCCAGATTTGTAACCAGCAACCTCATTCAGCATGGAATTGACCAAAGAAAGATTGTCCAAATCTCAAATCCTCTTGCGGGACATTCCGAAACCAGAATAAAAGGCGAGGTTAAGGACATCGATATTTTTAGCATAGGACGGCTGGTCTCTTGGAAAGGACAATTAGAACTTCTTGCGGCAATTAGACATCTGAAAGAACGAAACAAGAACTACAAAGTCATTATAGCCGGAGACTCAGACACGCCGGATTCAAGCTATAAAAAATCGCTTCAGGTCTTTGTGCAAGATAACAATATAGGAGAGAACGTGTCATTTGTTGGCCACATTACCGATGCTCCTGCCTATTACCGAAGGAGCAAAGTCTTTGTGCATTCCTCCATTAAGCCAGAGCCATTTGGACTTGTCATTACGGAAGCTGCGCAATACGGTTGCGCCGTCATTTGCTCAGCATTCGGAGCGGGTCCAGAACTAGTAACAGACAAAGTAACCGGGCTTGTTGTAGACCCAACTAAGACTTCTTCGCTTGCAGACGCAATAGAACTATTGGTCGAAAACACCAAATTAAGAGATGCTATGTCAACCTCTCTATCAGATGACATCAATGCAAGGTTTTCTGACGAAACTATTGGTGCGCAGGTTGCCAGTTTATATCAAAGGCTTTTGAAAAATGAAACAACAGTCTAATAATATAGATGAGTCGACTGTACTTACTAATGCGGCCATATTTGATAGCAGTGGCAAACTAGGCATTAAAGACGGCGTCAACCAGTTCTTTAAAACCGAGGCATCATTTATCTTCTTATTACTTTACATATTTATTGAATATGTAAGTCCACAACATGTATATCCGCAAATAAACTTTCTGCCTTGGGCGCAACTTTTCTTCTTAGGTGCATTTGGATTTTTTGTCCTCGAAAAAAAGAAATTTCAGTTACATGGCCCCTTCCCTTTCGTTGTTATTAGTTTCTGCATCTGGTGTTTTCTGTCTTCTATTTTTTCAGCGTTTCCTTCGCGATCATTTGAATATTACAAAATCATTATCAATTGGACATTGTTATACATATTATTCGCCTCAATTGTTACTACCAAAGAGAAGTTCCTCCTCTTTTTTTGCGCCTACCTACTTTTTAACTTTAAAATGTCTCAACATGCTTCCATTTCGTGGGCCCAAAGGGGCTTCTCGTTCGAAAGATGGGGAATTGCCGGCACGCCGGGGTGGTTTGGGAATGCAGCAGACCTAGGTTTAGAAATGATTATCTTCTTACCACTAGGCTTTGCCTTTTTTTTGGCATTCAGGCAGAAACTACCTAAGTTTTTGAAAATTATTACGTTCCTATTTCCCGTCACGGCTCTGATGGCTCTAATTGCCACAGGTCAACGGGGACCTCTTCTTGGGCTCGGCGTGGCCATGTTTTACCTTTGGTACAAATCAAAATCAAAAGTCAAATCAGGGTTAGCAATTGCTCTCGCTGCAATTGTATTTATAAATGTTATGCCAGCCGCCTTTCTTGCTCGCTTCGACAATATAGGGAGCGACGAAACCTCGAACTCTAGACTCAAATATTGGAAAAGAGGAGTTGAAATGTTCGCTGACAACCCAGTTCTTGGTATAGGCTATGAAAACTGGATACCTTATTACCAGAGAGAATATCCGGGTGAGTCACTGAGAGGCCCAATCCAGGAGGTCGCGCACAGTACTCCCGTCACAGTTTTGGCGGAACTAGGCAGTGTTGGCTTCTTTCTTTATTACTTAATGGCCTACCTGATAATCAGTACAGCAAATAAAATAAGAAAGAAAGCTCCGGGCACCGCCAACGCAACCATTGCCTTAGCGTTGAGCTTCGGGACTATTGGATACATGATATCCAGCGCTTTTATCACCGTGGCCTATTACCCATTCCTCTGGGTGCAAGTGTGCATGGTTTCAGCGTTAGCAAACATCAGCGGCGTATATGAAAAACCAAAACGCAAACGCGTTTGATATTATTGACAGCCATGTCAAAAATCCGACCATTTGTTAACACTTGTACAAACTTTGACTCTGTCACAAGACAAAGAAGCCATTCTTTACTTATGCTTCATCCGACGTAAACTGTAAGCATTCCTCAACCGTGTGTGACGCAGAAAATGAAAAAACAACTCGCTATAGCCTTTATTCAAAGCATGCTCTGCATGCCTGTTTACGCATGGACCATTAATGCCGATTTTGACGATGGCAATCTAGGAGCACGTGCAGATCAAGGTAACGATGGATTCCATGGAGATGGAAGTGAAACCTTGTACTCCAATGCTCAGAAATTAAAGGGAAATAGCGCGAGCATCAGCATCGAACAGGGGGAGGAAGGATTTGGCTCTTGGGGAGGCGCATTCAATTTCCCAGAGGCCCTTGGCAAGGGAGATACTCTGTGGTTACAAGTCCACGCATATTACCCGAAAGGATATGATAATTATTCATATTCAGCTGGAGGTAGACTGAAGTTTTTAAGAATTCATACGGTTGATTCCAGCGGGTCGCACTGCTGCTATAACGACATATATTGGGAAGGCTCTGATAGCAGTACGCCCCTAGCATTTATTTTTGAAGGACAAGATGAGTGGAAGCAAATAGGAGGCATGGATGACCACATTAACTTTGATGTTTGGGAAAGCTATCAGATTGTAACAACCTTTGACACTATACCCGTTGATCAAGGGGGGTTAGCTGAAGTTCGGTTTTATAAGAATGACCAATTGATCGGAAAGGTAACAGACTCCAAGACACTAAATGCAGATAACCATACTGCAGATTTCACATTCCTATTTACATATTGGAATGGAGGTTCGCCGAAAACACAGACGATGTGGGTAGATGAAATCACTCTTACTAATGAAACGCCGCCCACTCTTGATAGCGAAGGCAAACCCTATCTAGAATCGCTAATTTCAAAACAACCTGTATTGGAAGAACCTACAAGGCAATAGCCAAATAAAGAGCTCAGCCAGCCGCACGCTGGCTTAAGCTCACAAATCTCGCTGCACTTATGTTGTTTCGGAAATGCTAGCTTTCAGTGCTGATGAAAACTTGGTTGCTACACTACTAAAACTAAACTCTTCCAATGCGTGATCGTAAGCGTTTTGCGCCATTTCCGAAGATTCCGATATTGAACTTTCCATGCGCAGTATTTTTTCCACAAAGTCCTCGGCCTCAATAGCAAATTTAACATGCTTATCCTCTTCCACATTTAAGCCTTCACAAGCAATAGGATGTGCGATCATTGGAATTTTGTATGCAAATGCTTCGATAACTTTCAACTTCGTTCCGCCGCCATCACTTATTGGGCAGATGTAAAGCGATGCATTCTGCATATATGGAACGAGATCATCAACATAGCCGTGTACATCAACGTTTGCATACTCAGAAGCCAACTGTATTAGCTCTTGCGGAGGGTTGGCACCTATCACATCCAGCCGGACACCCGGAAGCTCAGTAGCCACTTTCGGAAAAACAGACCTGATCAAAAACTCGACAGCCTGTACATTCGGGTACCAATCCATCGTTCCTACAAATAGTAAGTGGCCTGGCTTCGGCTTTCTTTTAAAGTCAGCGACCAAATCAAAATCGAACCCATTTGGAACGGTGACAATAGACTTCGAATCTATCAAATGACCCAAGCGCTTGTTGTCCTCATCGGAACAAACAACATGGCTTGAAAAAATTGCTCCGGATGCTTTCTCGAGTTGCTCTAACTTCCTAGACTCTAACTTGTATATAAATCTATAGATAAGTGACTCTGACATTTCCTGCCGTCGATTCATCATATGGGATTCTATATTGTGATGGCCTAAGATTTGCGGTGCATTTGTAGCTGTAGATTTCGGAAAATACTGGTACAAGCCTATACTATCCCAATAAATCGCATCAAAACCATGAGATTCTAGCAAGACATCGATCTTTTCCTTGAATTTCTTCTTAAATAGCCACCTCACTGAATAGGGGTAACTCCCTATAAGACTGCGCAGCGTCTTAGTCACTTTACTCAGTGTAGAATTCGACACCGGCTGGCTCTCAAAATAGACATCAGTACAGTACTTAGACATTTCAGTGTGTGCGGCACGTAATCCTTCTTCATAACTCTCAAAATAGGGTTCAATCAAACTAGACTGACTTAGCGCATACAAACTAATATCAAACTCAGAACTTATTTCCTTTATCAGGTTATAGCTACGAATGAGCAATCCTGCTTTTGGTGGGTATGGCACCATGTGTGATACCCATAATAGTTTTGGCTTTTTCATTTCAATCTTCCCTAATTATTTTAATCTAGACATGGTAATCAAACGATATAACTTTAGATGTCAAAATCGATGAGATGTAGTAAATAGCAAGCTCATTTTACTCCAAAATAGAGCGACAATCATTGCAAATAGTTAAGGCAACTCTGATTAATTCAAACATCTCTGTATTTTCAGATCAGAGGTTGAACGAGGCGTGCGCTAGAGGGAATGACCGGTTATTTTTAAAACACACAAGAACGCTCTGTCTCACCAACACTTTCTATAGATGATTGACAGTTGGCCTATTATCTTAAGGTACTATCGACTAATATATATCTCCAAGCAGAATTCAACAAAGGACTGTAATTGATATGTGCGGCATTTCTGGCCTTTATAACCAGCATTTAAATGCTGCGGAACTGAACGATCGGTGTCGTAGCTCCCTTGCAAAACTCGAGCACCGAGGACCCGATGATTTGGGTGTTTTTGCAAGTCAGTCAAACGATTTATTTTTAGGACATCGCAGGCTTTCCATTCAGGACCTAAGTCCTTTAGGTCACCAGCCGATGACAAGTAAAGATGGACACTACACCATAGTATTCAATGGTGAGATATATAATTTCCTCGAATTGAAAAAGCAGCTTGAATCAATGCATGTTGTTTTTCAGGGTCATTCAGACACTGAGGTCCTTGTCGAGTCGATAGCAAAGCTGGGTTTGGAAACTACCGTTAAAAACTTGATTGGCATGTTTGCATTCGCGGTATATTGTCACCATTCAAGAACTGTGACGTTAGTAAGGGACCCAATTGGTGAAAAACCACTCTACTATCATGTGGACAGCCAAGCATTGGCCTTTTGTTCTGAGCTGGGGGCTTTGAAAGAACTGATCAGAAATGAACTAGAAATAAACCTCAATGCGCTTGGCAGCTACTTCAAATATGGCTATATCAGCGCGCCAGAAACGATCTATAACAATGTATATAAAGTTGAGCCAGGGACGTTTATAACATTTGACATAAAAGGAGGAATGAATTCGCATAAGGAAGTTTTTTGGAGCCTACCTTCTAAACTTAATGATGCCGAAAGTCTATCTTATTCCGAAGCCCAAATTAAACTTCAAAATCTGCTGAATCAGTCGATAGAACAAGAACTGGTTTCTGATGTTCCAGTAGGCTCCTTCTTGTCTGGCGGCATAGATTCGACACTTGTAACGGCACTTGCCCAAAAACAACAAGCGACTCCTATCGATACATTTACTGTTGGCTTTAATGAAAAAGACTTCAATGAGGCGGAGCACGCCAAGGCACTAGCAAAGTCAATAGGGACAAATCACCACGAATTATACATCTCAAGTACTGACATCCGTGATCGTATCCAAGATTCCAGTCAGAAGTTCGACGAGCCTTATTCCAACCCATCTTCTATCGCTCTAGACCTTCTGTGTTGTGATGCAAGAAAATTTGTAACAGTTTGCCTCTCTGGTGATGGCGGCGACGAGCTTTTTGGTGGATACAACCGATATCATCAAGCGGCACGAATTACTTCTATTCGCCAAAGCTATCCAAAATGGTGCACTCAAATGGCTTCCAATGCTGTGAGCGCACTTCCCCTCCAATCAATTGAAAAGGCATACAATGCAATACACAAGCTTAAAGGAAGCAAAGGTGCCGCCAATCTAAGCTTCAAATTCCAAAAAATAGCTGATTTGCTAGCCTTGAAAGAAGATGCCGATGTCTATGATTACTTGGTCAGCTATTGGGGAGAGCCAAGTGAAATCATACGCAGTAAAAGTATCATTACACATCCGCAAAAACAGGCGTTTTCGCATTCCAAATTTGTGCGTACGGCAATGGACTGGGACCAACAGTGGTACTTGCCTGGAGAGATTCTATACAAATCAGATCGCATCAGCATGTCGAACTCACTCGAAGTTAGAGTCCCACTCCTAGATCGACGGATTATAGAGTTCTCACACACACTCCCCGCAAGCTATTTTGGTAATGCCAGCAATCCTAAACGCATATTGAAGGACACACTGTACAAGGTCGTTGCTAAAGAGCTTGTCGATCGGCCGAAAATGGGGTTCAGTGTCCCTATTGGGCAATGGATACGTTCCGACCTCAAAGATTGGGCTTATAGCTTACTGAGTAGTGACAACCTGAATTCACTGCCATTCATAAATCAAACTGCCGTTCAAAAGGCATTAGATGACCACTGCAGTTTCAAAAGAGATAGCTCAAACAAACTTTGGTCAATACTGATGTTTATCCAATGGTATCAAAAAAATAGTACATAAAATCGCCGCATACACGCAGCGGAATAACGATATAGTACTGGGTACTCATAAGACCGATATAGTAAAACGCAGTTTCGCATAGTAAGTGCAATTGGTCATTGCAGAGCCAGCTCATAGAGTTGCGGTTCTGCCGACCAAGAGATAAAGCACTTTGAGATTCCACCAGCTGGCAAAAAAAAGCGATACCGGATCTACTGACCATTAGGCTTAACCAAAAGCAAAGCTCAGAAAATTTAGAAATGAGTCGATCGACGATATCAAGAGTAGTAAAACGGCACAGAGTAATTCGAGGATATCCTAAAACTAGCGCAATCGCTTTGTGATCACAGGCGTATACATGCTTACAAGTACTTCAAGCTGACTGAAGAGGTTCCTGAATGGATAGCAAATTTGATCCGGCTGGAGCTTAGTCCGCATCAGGTTGTCGACTCCTTAAACAAACATAAGAGCATAGATCCGCAACATGAAACAGCTTACCAGTGGATATATACTGATAAAGCCGATGTTAGCACCTGGACACACAAATGAGAATCGCTTCAAAACCGTATCGCAAGAGTTATAAGCTCTTCTATCGTCCAGGCAAGCATCGCAATCGCGTAGACATTAATGTGCATCGCTGTGTTGTTAATCGTTGATCTTGAATCGATGACTCGAAGGTGATACGCGCATGGTCAAAGGGCACACACGTGCGTTACTGACCTTAGTTGAGCGAAATACACGCTACACCATCAACATTCACCTGACTGACAAACAGGTGGACTTACTGGCCGATGCCGCAATAACAGCTATGAGGGGATTAAAGGAACTGTTTAAAAGAATCACTTTGGACAATGGTTTAGAGTTCACAGAACAGAATCGTTTTGCTCAAGCGCTTGAGGTCAATGTCGATTTTTGCTCATCCTTATTCATCATGGGAGCGAAGAAAAAACGAAAATAGTAACAGACTGGCCCGACAATATTTTCCAAAAGGAACTGACCTTAGCGAGGTCAGTGATCAAAATACATAAAAGGTCATAGGAAAGCTGAATGCCCGTCCCAGAAAGACGAGAGATCGTCGACTACCAATTGAGTTATTTATGGGGCTGCGCAAAGACTTGTTAGCAGCGACAACCAAATAAAATTGTTATTATCACTTGAAAGCGCGAAACATAGAACTCACAAGGAATTTAGTCATACACTACTTTCGAAACCATAAATACATTTAGTTAGTCCTTACAAAGTGTCAATACCTATGAAATCTCATCCGAGTAAAGCCGATCTACACTTTGCATAATCAATTCAAGAGAACGCCTCATATACTTCGCATTCGTTGCATATGGATCAGTTAGATATGGCCTCTTGTCAATCAAGAAGTTACCGAGAAGGACAACAGACACATCACCAAGTACACTTCGAATCTGAGCAACTTGCTTTGGTTCCATACAGACAAATAGATCGCCTGATTCAGGTACAAAATCGATATGCGATGTCGAGACATGCTGATCAGTTTCAATGCCCAACCCCTTCGCTATACCTCCAATATTTGGCTCTATTGGCAATCCGGTTTTTGTACAAAGACCAAAGGAAGCAACATTGTGAAAGCCCTTCGATAGCAGGTACTGATGTGCAAATGCACTGCGACAAATATTCCCCTTACATACAAAGACGACCCTGTTTGGTTTTCTTTTAATATCCCGGTCTCCAGGTAAAAAAGAAGGAAGGAAGCGCTTGAGAAGGATATAGTATGCCGTTATCAAAAAATATTTCTGACCACCATACTCACTTCGTAAATAGTCAATCGACATAGTAGCTCACTTTAAAGATACCTTTTTCAATTTCAGAGCTCTGCGCTCAACGAAGTTCCATGACAAAAGTGAAACAACTAATGTCCCGATTAGCGTTATAAGCAAGGTAGCAATCTTCATCTCTGGAATCAAATACAAACACTGATTCAATAGGGGCATATGCCAGATATAAATACCGTATGATATATCATTGCCCTTAAGCAACTTACGTGTGAGTGATGCACCACTATATGCAAATCTAAAAATCACAAGAACAAGGGGGAAGAACAAGATTGGTGATAAATAGTTACCAATTTCAAAATTCTTTGAGGTCAAAAAGTAGCACAAAGCCACGTATGCACCGACAAGTGGAAGTAAATGCACTTTAAAAAATACAGCGCTAAGCCTATCGAAATTCCTCTGGACGAAAAGACCGACGAAAAACATATATATCCACGGTATAAAGCTAACTCTGAATAACTTCCAAGGTATGCTATCTCCATATTCCATAATTGTGGCATTCAACAGACGATTAAATCCTAAAAATAAGAAAATCAATACCACAAGCCAAACATTGACGTGACGTGTTTTTTCAAGGAAGAACTTATACAGGATTGGCACGGCTATATAGAATTGCAGTTCCACGCAAATTGTCCAAAGACTACCATTTAAAACCCCGTCGCCAAAGGTGCGCATAAAGTCAGGGTTATAAAACTGCAAAATTGTAGACTTTGCGATAAAAAGCAAACTCAGATCGAAAAAACCTGCACCGACCTTACTATAAAAACCTGTTAATCCAACCATGAAAATATTCAGAAAAACACAAATCACGAGCGCAGGATAGATCCTTAGTATCCGATTCTGCCAGTAATGAATTGGGCTCTTCGCATTTTCATAAGAGCGACTTATAAGGAAGCCACTCACAAAGAAGAATATAGGGACACCAGGAAAAAAATTTAAAATTTGAATAAAAACATTTTGACTGGTCTCCGGAAATGTAACATCCAAGGTATGACTAATCATCACTTGAGCCGCCGCAATAAGACGCAGCAAATCAAGACTATTATCTTTAAATACTATTCTAGTGGATGACATTCAAATAAACCTCTTCATACCGCTGATACATCGCTTTATTACTGAACGTTGCTACGGCTAAATTTCTACCTCGATTCACTCGCGTGCTTAACTCGCTTTGCTCGATACTTAGAACATCCAAAATCAAAGAGCCGATTGAAGCAGCAGTGTGTTCTTCACTAATAAATAGAGTGTCACTCCCTACCACAGCCTCAACACCTGATGGTGTTGTTACAATAGGGAGTCCAGAGGCAAGCGCCTGCGTAAGTGCAAGTGGATGTCCTTCGGAACTCGATGACATTAAAAACAATTCATATTGCTGCAAAAAATCCGGCACATCTCTAACAAACCCAATGAACCTCACAATGCCAGAAAGACCAAGAGAGTCCAGACTTAGCTTCAAATCTGCTGCCAACTTATTGCTGTCATCACCTGCAATATCCAACTTGACATCAATAGACTGATCTACCAGATACTTTATCACCTCAAGAGCTAACATATAGTTTTTAGCGACGCGTACATTTCCCAGGCAACATATCTTTAGTGGATTAGAAAAACCACTTTGAACGGAACGATTTAGATCAAATCCGTCAAGTGAAATGCCATTTGGAATTACTTTTACTTTCGATTTAAGCATTCCACTTTCTATAGATTTAATTGCATCAGCTAAGGGCACTGTTACTGCAACAACCTGACTACTACCCAATTGAATAGCTTTCAACTTCAGCCACTTAAACCGTTCATTTGGGCTGATATCAACATGTCCATGAAAAGTAGAAACAACCGGAACACCAGTCACTTTACCTGCAATACTCGTATAAACATTTGAACCAAGTAAGTGCGATTGGATCACATCAATCTTTTCAGATCTTATAAGCCGAACTAAAGCAACAAGATAACCTAAATTAAATGAACCTTTACAAGGAATAACACGAACATCAAGTTCGTTTGCACTTAGTTGATCAGCCACCCAGCCAGAGCCTCGAACAGTGGTAACAACGTTATGACCAGCTTCCCTACTTAGCTTCGCAAGTTCCACGAATACGGTTTCAGCTCCTCCTGGACCTGTAGTATCAATCACATGCAGTATATTCATTTTCTTTCTGATCACACTTCTACGCTCATCGACAGCAAATCAGCCACTTTTTTAATCCCCTGATCGTAGTTTTCAACACTAAACACTCTTTCTGACCATTCACGCGCTTGCTTGCCCATTTCAACTCTGACCTCATAGTCCTTTGCAAGAGCAACCATATGGGAAATAAGGGCGCTTTTGTCATTAATATCAAATTTAAGGCCTGTTCTTTCATGCTCGATGACTTCGCTTAAACCTGTACAATCAGTCGCAATTGAGGGGATTTCAAAACTACTAGCTTCGATAACTGAGATCCCCAACCCCTCTTCCTCGGAAGCTAAGATATTTATGTCAATTGCACTCTCTAAATAAGGAACAATAGAATCAACAAAGCCCGTTAGAGTCACAGAACCGGTTAAGAGTAGCCTCTCCGCGGTCAGGCGCAAAGCCTCCAGTTCCGGACCTTTCCCGATAAATATTAAGTGCGCGTTCGGAATTTCTTTTTTAACCTCAGCAAATGCTTCTAATAGCCAGATCGGTCGCTTAATTGGCACTAAGGCAGCTACCTGGGAGAATACGATAGAGTCTTTGGGGATATTGTGTTTCGAAAATAACTCAGTTCGATTTGAAAACTTCTTAGATGACTTATACCGATTAAAGTCCACAGTGTTATAAACAACATCTGACTCTTTGCCACATTTATCAGCGACTATTCTAGACGTATATTTACTTGGGCAAAAAACATAGTCCACTAAAGGGAGCAACCATAGGTAAAGATATCGCTTTGGAGCCGGATGGTGAAAATGGCACCCGACTTTCAAATGCGACAACCGAGCCGCCGGGACAGCTAATTGACAAGGCATGCCGCTATTGCACAACAAAAACTGGGGTGACCATTGCTTAATGATACGACTTAATTTTCTCAATGCTGATAGATAGCGAATAATCGGAAAAGAACGGTTACCCTTATCAAACATGATCTCAGGATACGAAAAGTCTAAAATCACTAACCGTTGGTCATCGCCATAACACGGAAGCGACTTATCCATAACAGGATTGTTACGAAGCAAAACAACTTTATAACCGTAATCGATAAGTGATTGTATCGTTCTGAACAAACACACTTCAGACCCTCTGACTATATCACCGCCATAATGCATTAACAGAACAGTTTTCATTTTCCTTTCCAATTCAAGAATTTCTACCCATTAAATGAAAATGCGACGATTCAGCTATAAACTTTTTTAATCGCAAAGTTATAGTACTTCTGCAACAAATAGCGAAGCTTCTTTTCACCGAACCAATACACAACATAGGACAACAGTAAGGCTATTGATAACGTTAAAGTAAAAGCCAAAAATGCTGTCATTTGCTCTCCAGTCCGGTTTAACAATTGACGTCCAATTTCATGGTGCACAAGATACAGCGGATAAGTAATCCCCCCAAGGAAGGTAACCCATTTACTTGTTTTGACCTGCAAGTACCGTAAGGAAATCATAAACAAAGTGACAAAAAAAGCTGCGATAAGAGCAATTGAGATCAAAATTTCTTGATGACTGGCGAACCCAAAGTTATATAGTCTGAGCTGCTCCTCAATATGAATCGTGCAGAGCCAAAATGAAGCCAGATACATCATGACACTCCAAAAATCAGGCTTTCTGCAATTCCAGCTAAAAGCAATCATTCCAGCTATGAAATAGCCGGCGTAGTTCTTTGGAAAAATTAGGGATAGCAGGTGAGGTAAATATCCCAAGGTATCAAGGAATGAGGCCATAAGCCATATGGACAACCAGAATCGCCACGCTGAAAGCTGCCTAAATACCAGCAAGACAAAAACTAAAAAATAAAAGTGCAGCTCCACAACCAAGGTCCAATAGACAGGGTCTACATAAGAAACACCTAAATAGGGCTGGATCATTGTCAGATTTGCAAGGTAGTCTGAAAACGAAATTTGCCAGGGATTTTGGAACAAAAAAACACACAGCAGATAAGTTACAGTAACGGCCAACCAATACGCAGGGTAGAGCCTCAGAGCCCTAGTGGCTACAAACCCAAGCGCAGTTTTCGACAGCGCTGTCATAAAGATGATGTATCCACTGATCATAAAAAACAAATTGACGCCCATAAAACCAAATTTGGTTATTGGTAACGTCCATGGAAAAGTCGCATATTGAACAATTTCATCCACAACAACTTGATTACCCGGCACGTCAGATAGCAACCGATAGTGGAAAAATAAAACCATCATTGCAGCAATAAATCGCAGCAAATCCACAACCGACTGTCGGGTCGGCGTCACGATCAAAGTGTCGGAAAACCAATATTGAGACCCTAAAGGTGACACACTATTTTGCACTCAGACCACCCCGAATCGCATTGTCAATACTCTCGAGCCACAGAGCATATCCGGAACCACTGAGATGAATACCATCTCCCTGATGATCGATTTCCAGCAAATCAAACTCACCGTTACGGATTGTGAACGGCTCAGGAACAACTGATACATTAGGTAGTTCTCGGACTTCATCAGTGAGCATTTGATTATACTTAATGGAAATTTTATTTATGTAAGACCAGCCTTCGGCTTCTGACAGAGGCAACAATTGAGATACATAAACACTGGTAGACTGCGGAAATCGCTCAATAAGCTGAAGCAAGGAAGCAAGTGTTTCTTTAGCACTATACTCCATGACTAAATCATTGATGCCGACTGCAATTACAACTGTGTTCGCATCAAAAATCTTTTCGTAGTCTTTGATTCGATCCAAAACTGCATAAGTCGAATCACCCTGAATACCCAAATTGACATTATTTTTATCCCAATCGTGGACAGGCATAAATTCGATATGACTATCACCAAGCAAAACCAGTGTATCCGCCGTTATAGACTCTGCCTCCCTCACTAATTGCAAGTGGCGGCTCTCAGCGTAAGGAATTTTGTCTTTGTATCGAATAGGCCTGTCTTGCGCCGGAACCATAGCGAAAATAGCAGCAAACAGAATCGAAAGAAGGACGGCAAAAGCGACAAGAATTTTCATCACTTAAAACCAAAACACGAATCTAGGCATAAAATTCCTTTTTTTACGCTAACCCCATAAATTGGGATGGGTGTGAAACAGTGAGATTTGTCAAACTTTGACCATTCCATTGATCGGGGATTGCTCACGCTAAAAATTTTACCCTTAACTGAGCCAGAAATCCACGCAAAATTAGATTGACGCATTTGAACATATCAAGCCCTAAGAACCGCACGACAACTGTGCACTCCAGCCCCAAGTTCACGTGAAAAACCGATTTATAAGCCCCTCGTCCATAACTAGAGCGCGACTTATCCACATTCAAAGGCTTAACCTCTATAATTTAGGCCAAAATTCATTAAAATAGCTTGGGTTTATAACTACAGGCTATTGGAATGGATTCTAACGCTTTTCGATTTTTAATTTTGGACGCTAACCAACGGAGCGCTTTGGCAGTCACGCGTGCACTTGGTAAGCACTTCCCTTGCTCTAGAGTTGAAACAGCGGAGAGCCGATCCGACGCTTTGGCGGGAGCATCAAAGTATTCCAAAGCGCAATGGACTTACCCTGATACTGCAGTTCAACCCAGAGAATTTGTAAACTGGCTTAGAAAACACTGCGAAGGTAATAGGTATGATTTGATACTGCCTATGACAGAGATTACCTGCCAACTAATTCTTCTTCATAATGAACTAGCGCACCTGCCGGTAGCATTAGCTCCTATAGATACTGTCATGAAGATCGCCAACAAAGCCAACTTAGTTAAACTGGCGATTAAGAATGATATCCCTGTCCCTAAGTCGCAATATTTTGAAAATGCCAGTCAGTTACAAGTTGACAACCTGGCATTCCCCTGCGTTTTAAAACCTGCTTTATCGAAGATATTCACTGGCTCTAGCTGGATCTCAACAACAGTGCAAATCGTCAAGTCGCTGCACCATTTAGAGCAGATTCTTGATCAAGAAGCATACCTGCACGAATATCCTTTCATGATTCAAGAGTACATACCTGGTCACGGCGCAGGATTATTCTGCTTATACAACCAAGGCGAACCCGTCCAATTTTTTGCACATCAACGCTTGCGTGAAAAACCACCTGAAGGTGGTGTCAGCGTCCTGAGCCAGTCTGCGGATGTCGATGAAACCCAAAAGAACATAGCTGTCAGGCTACTCAATGAAGCAAAATGGCACGGCGTTGCAATGGTTGAGTTCAGGGTTTCTAGTGATGGAACGCCCTATCTGATGGAAGTAAACACTCGCTTCTGGGGATCCTTACAACTCGCGATCGATAGCGATGTGAACTTTCCAGTCCAGTTAGTCAGCATTATGCTCGGGATACCTTTTAAAACGGTAGAATCCTATAGAAAGCAACAACAACTCCGATGGCTTTTGGGTGACCTTGACAGTCTTTATATCTACTTAAAGCGGAAGCATTCCATTCGAGACAAAATGCACAGAGCGATGAGTTTTTTACTTCCTCGGTTTAATCGTCGCAAACACGAGGTCAACCGTACAGGGGATTTCCGCCCCTTCCTCCGAGAACTTAAACAATACTTTTCAGGTTAAATGACATGAAAAATACGATAAAAAGCGCCCTGGATATTGTCTGCGACTTGTCTGGCCCACACCGCTTTTCAGCGTCAAAAACACCTAAACTGTGGGTATTAATGTATCATCGCGTCTTACCAGCCACAGACCCTCGCTACGCTTCAGAGGAGCCTGGCATGGTCGTCACTCCTGAAACTTTTGATATGCACTTATCAGAAATAAAGAAGTTTTTCGAGGTGGTCGCCCTGGACGAATGGATGACAAAGCTTGAACAAGGCGCTTACTTACCGCGTAAAGCATGCGCGATTACATTCGATGACGGCTGGCGAGACAACTACCAATATGCGACACCATTATTAGAGAAGCACCAACTCCCCGCTACCATATTCATTGTTCAGAATAAAATAGGGACAACTTTTAATTTTTGGCCAAACAAGGTAGCTGAGCAGTTGCTAGCGCAAAGCAACTCACTCAAAAGCCACCCTCTTTTTGCTCAAGCCATAGGCGAACTCGCATACCCACTTAATAGAGAGTGCATTGCGCAGATAATCGAGAAACTAAAAGAGCATTCTGATGCGGAAATTTACGAAGCACTACAAACAGTGAGTGATCAACAGCGGGAGATCCGATCACTCATGAACTGGGAAGAAGTGAAAGCTCTAAATAACAATGAGCTTTTTAGCATTCAGAGCCACACTAACAACCATTTTCGACTGGACAATTCCCTTTCTGAGGAAACCTTACTGAATGAAATCGTACACAGTAAACGCGAGATAGAAAATCAACTCAAAACAGAGGTTCGTCACTTCTGCTACCCCAACGGCGACTATTCCCATGCCGCTTTAATGAAAGTGAAAAGCAACTACAAAGCAGCTGTAACGACAAAACACGGCATAAACAAGGCCAGCAATCTTGAACTCCACGAGCTTCTACGAATATCAATTCACGAAGATGCAACCAACAGTCCGTTAAAGTTCAGAGGAAAACTGTCTGGATGGCGCAACTAAAGCCTAGCCCTAGCCTCACTTATCCAGTGTTCGACTACATTGGTATTTCGACTGATGAAGTTTAGCTCCGCCGAACAAGTATCACTCTTACAAGTGACACTGGAATACCAAAGAGCGACGGTTTTATTACCTTTCATGATTTCTGCAAACTGTGCGATTTTTGTTTCTGTAGCGCTTACTGCGACTGAGCTACCCACGATGTTGGTATGTAGTACCAGCAAACTCCGCCCCTTATGCTTAATAACATCAGCTAGAAAAGGGGTTTTCTCTGCAGTTACGAACATAACTGTTGGCACCACATTGCCAGAAGTACTTAGGCGATTCTCATCAGACACCAGCTCCTTACCTTGCTTCTGAATGTAATAGATAAGTAGACCCTCATTCCAGTACACAGAGTTTGCATAACGAACTGACTGCTCTGCAGCGTCGAATCCACCGTATACTGGGTAGTATATCTGTTCATTCGCAATTGAAGCCTGATTATCTTTAACCTGCGGGTTCGAATCGATACTAGAAATCAACACAATTGGGACAAGCAGGATTAAGAAAGGCAATATAAAAAACCACCTTTCAATGCTCGAAGACTCACTGTGGAAGCAGAAGTTCTCTCGCTGCTCTGGAACCCACCGTAAAAAGAACAAGAAAAGGAGGAAGAACAAGCTGAATATAATCCACCCAAAATAACCATGATCCGAGACCAGAGGGTGCTGCATTTCACTGTAATGAGCGACAAGAATGAGCAAATAGACGCGTATCCAATTGCCTACTATTGAAAAAAACACCAATAACGCTGTTGTAGCAACCAGATGGGTAAACTTATATTTTTTAACTAGCCCGTTAATACCGCCTAAAGCCACCCCCATCAAGAAAAAGCTCAATCCCGCACAGCTATTTGCGATCATGACAGTCCCCGAAGGCAATGAAAACGAATATCCATCGATATAGGCAGGTATGTGCAACATTCGAACGAAGTACATATTCACATATGTTGTCACATTTCTTAACATGGGCAGCAGCACCTCCCAAACCGGCAGCGTCAAGGTCAATAGCGCTAATGGCACGGCCACGCGGCGAATACCTTGATATGTCATTGGTATCGTCACCAGCAACGCTACCGCCAACCAAAGACTAATTTGCTGCAAAATCATTACCTGCATCGCATAACCCGCAGCCCAAAAGCCATAGGGAATAAGCAAAAGAGGAAGGCGCCAAAGAAAAGATGACTGAGGTACAGGCTCTCGAAGCACCGCAGAAACAATATAGTAACCGCAAACAACAATCAGCAGGTAGCCATGAGAATAGGCCTCATCCCATTTGATCCATCGACTGTGCAGATCAAATGCCGCATCACTCATTCCCAAAAGAATGAAGAAGAAGCTGATCGAAAAAGAGACCAGTCGAACGATCCTTTGGCCATCCTCAAACTGCAACAAAATCCTTTTTAACACTGAATCTCACCTGCCTTGATTACCACTGAAAAACAACATTGCCCTAAATTGATATGTTTAAGTACAATAGCAAGTTAATCGTATATCTTTACCTCCAGCACTTACACGCAATTACAATGGAATGTGATCATGAATGCAAAGGATGTGCTAGCTGCACCTCATCAATACTTGCCAACTTTAGCACTAGTCAACTCAGAATCCCAATCAACTTTATTGGCATTGTCAGAGAAATTTACAAAGCAAAAAAAGGCACTAAAATCCGCCTCAAAGCAAAAGAAAACCCTAACTCCAAAGTTCAAACAACTACAGGGTAACCCTGAGTCCCTGGCAATGTTAAAAGCCGAGATGGCACATATTTCCGCCAGCATTAAAGAAATTGAACTTCAACTGAAAGAGACTGTTAAACAGACTGAACAGCTGATCGCGCAAGCACAGGAAGTGCAGAGCCTACCTTCATACCCGCCTTGCTTTGACCAACCAACAGAACATTACAATGGTAGTTTTACTATTGCGGAACTCGATGACAGCGACAGGGCTCAATGGAATAAATACTTGAAGCAAAACATCGATTTAACAAACACCTATCAGCTTACAGACATATTCGACACTATTAGCTCCGCTTTCAAACACCCATCAATAACCTTGATTGCCCGTAGTGATGATAACCAGATAATTGGAGGACTCACATTGACGGCAATGAAGAGCAGACTGTTTGGAGAGCACCTAGTTTCAACACCTTTCTTCAATTATGGAGGGCCGGCTAGTCGCTTCATAAACGTATCAACTGAGCTCATCAGATCAGCCGCTGAACTAGCCAGCCGTAAAACTCTGGGTCTTGTTGAAATACGCACAACCTTTCCTTCCCTACCATTTCCATGTTCTGACAAAAAAGTCAGTATGGTGAGGCGTTTAGAATCATCGACCGCCGAATTAAACAGCGCACTCGGCACCAAAGTACGTGCGCAGATCAAAAAAGCCAATGACTATAATCCAAAGATTCGCTTTGGCGGTTTGGATCTTCTCGATGACTATTACGCAGTTTTCTCTCGCAACATGCGAGATCTTGGAACCCCAGTATACGGAAAGAAATGGTTTAGATTGATATTGGAATGCACAAGTCTCGATACAACTGTCGCAGTGGCGTATGTATCGGGCAAGCCAGTATCCTGTGGTTTTCTACTTGGACATAACAATACTCTTGAGATACCGTGGGCTTCAACACTTAAAAGCGCTAACCACATGAACATAAACATGTGGACATATCATCAAATATTGGAGTTTTCTGTAAAAAACGGGTATCAATTCTTCGATTTTGGGCGATCGACTAAAGATGCCCCAACATATCGTTTTAAAAAGCAATGGGGAGCAGAACCCATCCCTCACTACTGGTATTACCCTGGAGCTTCGGAAACGATTAATACCGCTAACCCAGACAACCCAAAATACAAGCTGCTCATTACAATATGGAAACGATTACCTCTTTTTGTAACGAACTTAATAGGCCCGACGATAATTAAGTCTATACCATAGACAGATTAGAATTGAGACTCATTCACAATTATTTTCTTTAGATTTTCTAATTTTTGTGACACAGTTATATCTATTCTTGTTCACTGCTAGCGATTGATGATGTTAAGGAAGACGCTCACCACGATTGCAGTTAGTACCTTGGCAAGCCGCCCCATCAGTGCTGTCATGCTACCTGTAAGAAAACACAGCATCCCCATATTTATGCTGCACAGGCCAAGTGACCCGAAACTTGGGGTTTCCGGTCATTCCCAGCAATTCATTAGTGAAGCTCTCAATTTTGTGAAAAAGTCAGGCTACACTGCCATTTCGCTGAGAAAATTGGTAAATTCAGCGGTTAACGGTGACCCACTGCCCAAAATGTCAATTTGCTTCACAATGGATGATGGGTTTTCAGACCAAGCAGAAAAAATTCTACCAATATTCGAAGAATATCAAGTCCCAATCACATTCTTTCTAGCCACAGACATGCTGGATCGGCAATATTGGTCATGGGACTTTCAATTGGATTACGTTATTTCTAGAACATCATTAAAGCAATTGAACGCCATCATTGCTGGCAAACCTTTCAAATCGACTCTAGGCAACCCAACTGACAGGAGAAACCTCATTCGAAAAGTGAGGTCCCACCTTAAAACAAAAGGGATTGATGTATCTCGTCGAGAGGTTTTACACATTGCAAACGTACTGTGTGTAGATATCCCTAAAACAGCCCCAGCGTCATTTACCCCAATGTCATGGGATCAAGCACGTGAGTTGGAATCTGACTTTGTTGAATTTGGTCCACATAGCTGCGAACACTCCATTCTAACCCAGTTAGATGGTGACCAAGCGAAGCGTGAAATCGAACACAGCTGGCAAAGACTTAAAGATGAGCTCACCAATCCTACACCCATTTTCTGCTACCCAACTGGCAGAGAAGGTATGGATTTCACTGAAAGGGACAAGATCTTAGTGAAAAATAGCGAACTAACCGCTGCTGTATCTGCAGACCCTGGTTACGCAAACCTCAATTCATCAGATCTTGACCTATATGCCTTGAAACGGTTTAGTTTCCCAATGAATGATTTGACACAATTCAAGCAGTACTGCAGCTGGATTGAGCGAGCCAAGGAAATTATCACTGGCAGGATTTGATTCCAGTCAATACCCAACCTAAGCTTATCGTACAAAATCAAAATGCCCAGATATTTACTCTCAAGGAACTAGGGTAGCGGCTAATGACATCAGAATCGAACTATCGTTTTAAAAAAATTGCAAACGATGCAAGCCTGCTTGACTTTAAGGATCATTGGCAACAACTCGTTGAAACGTGTATTGATAGCAGCTTCGTCCATGAATTTAACTGGCTGCATTCAGTTGCTACTATCCTAACGAGAAATGTAACGCTCGTAACTGCATTTTGTGAAAGCAAGCTCATTGCCATATTTCCAATCGATCTCTCCTGTTCTAAAGTTTTAACAATTCCGTACTGTACGCAAACAGATCTAGTCGATTTCATCATCGACCCGAAGCATTGTAACGAGGCACTGGCAAACGGCTTCCTTAACTATCTATCTTCATTAAGACCTGGATGGAAGCTACTTAAATGCTCTCCAATTAGAACGACTAGTGGAGCTGCCCAGTTACTAGGCAACGCAAAAGCTTTTAAACATATAGACCCTCATCTTTCTAATTATTTTTTTAACACGACATCACCTGAAAAATGTACCAGAATCTCAAAAAAACAAATTAAAAACATAACTAGACTTCAGCGCAAACTGGAAGCCACAGGGGCGCAACTACAAATGCACGAGACAACTCTTGCAGAATTTATTGAGCTGGAGAATCTCAGCTGGAAAGGACAAGTAAGCCGGTCGAACATCGAAAGCGATCAAAAAACACTTGGATTCTATCGTACTCTTTGTGACCGTTATGCAAAGACGGGCCAATTGAAGATTGTCGGGCTCTTTGACAACCAAAGGTTAATTTCCGGTCAATTAGCCTTGCAAAAATCAGGGCGCCTTTCTATTCTCAAGATTGCATACGATCCAGAATATGAGCAATACTCCGTCGGTAGCATATTATTAGGCATGACTATTGATATGGCAATTCAAGATGAAAACATCTTAGAATGTAATTTGGTTACTGGCCCTTCTTGGGCAAAAAGGTGGCATCCCGAATCCATTGAAGTTAATGAACTGATAATATTCAGAAGCAGTATTTGTGGCGCGCTAGGTTACATCAAAGCAGTACTTAAAGACGCTCTTAGACCGATAAAACTACAGATACTAAACCTACTATCTAGCGGGTCTAAACTTTGATACGTTTTCTTTTCTTGGCAACCATCTCTAGTGCACTCCTTGTTTTCGCTTCCATCCTACCCGACATCCTAATTGGATCGGGTGAATTAATTCAAGACTGGGAATTCGGATCTAAACGAAAACTGGCACTTGACCTAATGAGCTTTACGGTCCTTTTAGTTATACCTTACTGGACGACTATTGGAATAACCCTACTTCTCAAACAGAGTCACTTTCATCGAATATCTTTTATAGTTCCTCTTTCTTCTACAATTTTACTAGCAATACTGTCCCACGTTCAGGTGGGATTACTCCTGGCATGGGCATTAAGCCTTTCAGTTTTTTTCTCATTTCACATTAGGTTTCATCGTGAAGATATTAGGAACTAATTCTTTTTTACTACCTGTCGTTATGAGCTTAGTAGCATTTGCACAAGCCAATGACTATGCAGTCATTATCGGTGGCGGATCCAATCCCTCAAAGACCCAAGTCTCAATAGAGGCGAATGCTATTTGGTTTCAGCAAATAATGTCTGACCAACAATTCCACGATATCAAAACACTTTTTGGTAGTGGTCGCGAAAACGCTTACGAAGTCATGATTCCAAGCGCTAAGCATTATGCCTCGAAAGACAATGCTATTGAAAATGTATTTTCCACTACAAAAGATATTCAGTCTGATTTTCGAAAAATATCAGATCTTCTTTCGGTTGACCTGCCCGCCACCCCACAATCCATTACAAACTACTTTAAAGAAACCATTGCAAAGCCATCTAACGGTGACTCTGTATTTATGATTTACAGTGGACATGGTGGTCGAGCCAGTACTGATCCAGAAAACTCCCTATTACTATGGGATGATACTCGCTTAACTGTTAATGCTCTCTATCACACACTAAAATCTCAACCCAATGACTCTACCGTCAGATTTATTTTGCCTCAATGCTACTCTGGTGCTTTCGCACTATTACCTTTTAACAACCTGAATCCCAAAGATGGCCTAAAAAGCAATGGCCAAGTTTGTGGCTTTACTTCAGTAGCGGAGGACTCAATTGCAGAGGGATGCACTGTTAGTATTAATACCGATGAATACAGGGACTATGGCAGTGCAATGATGAGAGCAATTACCAACTCAGATCACTCAGGATTCGCATTAACCATCGATGCAGACTTTAATAAAAACGGGAATGTTTCGTTACGCGAGGCTCACCTATACACTATCGGGCACACTATCAGTACTGACATACCCCGCTCAACGAGTGAAGTATTCCTACTTTCGACTGAAAGATGGTATGAACGCTGGCAATCTTATCAACCGAAAGGCGAACTCAATGAATTTGACCATGTAGCGATAGAACTGTCGATGGATTTTGACTCCGCATTTGGAACTATCGCCTATAACCGCGAACTCAACTCACGCGTTACCACATCACATACATCCTATTTAGCATCTGAGAAGATGATCCAAGAACAGGAAGAATCAATAAGCTCTATTAAGACAAAGTTGCGCGAAGAAATTCTATCACTATGGCCACAGCTAGCCTCCCCATATCGTTCAGACTTCAGCGACTTTTATCGCGACCATAGACTAGAAATAAACCAATGGATCGAGCAAAAAGATTTATATCAAGACCTAGTGAATAGCTTGTCTGATCTTGAGCACTTTAAGCAAAATGCAGTCGATGATTTGCGTAGTCACATTAGATTTCGCCGAATACAGCATCTCCTTAAATTAAGCAGACTCCATGAGTCTATCAACAACAAAGATCGCGAGATAAATCAGCAGTATAACAAGTTACGGCAATGCGAAGAATGGGAACTACCTTGATTTCTCGTTTATTCAAAATCTCCGCAGGTGAAGACTGCGCGGTAAGAAAAATTAGTTAAGACACATGTTTTCTTATCACTGCAGTCGCCAAAAAGTGAGTAAGGGGTCCTGACCCGAGGCTGCCATAATATCCGAGTTTTTTAAGTACTAAGATCTTCACAAATAGATAGTCGGACACTGTTGCCCCAACTTAATCTTTAATCTATTTATGGAAAACTTCACGAACGCCAGGATTCCTTTTCTCCGGGAGAAGGAAACGAAACCATCAGCCACATAAAACCGTAGCTCTCCCTTAATAGTATGGAACCCATGCATTCCATCGGTTTCACATTCCTGATAACCTGAGACCTGATAAGGTAACCAACCTCTATATCCTATTGGACTAGGAAAGAGCTCCGGCCACTTTTGAATATAAGAACAGACCCTCATCAGCTGGCCTGCCAACCAACAGTCAAGTGGGCATTCTTTAATCCAACGATTTAGCGTAACCTGTTTTGCGAAAACAGTGTCCGACTGAGCTGGCTGCTCCACGCTAGAAACACCACCCTCCCGACTCGCAATCACAAGCAATTGACTGAGTACACTAGCAGCATTACTACGAGCAAGCATCGACCTTACATATTTGCTCGAATCTACAGCAATAGGAAAGGCTTGCTGAGCTAATATAGCACCGCGATCGATTCCTTCATTCACAAGATGAACCGTAACGCCTGTGGATTGAACTCCATCCCAAGCCTGCCAGAACAAAGGCAAGCCACCCCGATAAGACGGTAGCAAAGATGGATGTATATTCCACGTTTGTTTTTTCGGTGCCTCAAACACGTTCCGATGCAAAAGAGGCGCGCCATAGGAAATCAGGTAGTCGATCCCCGCTTGCCTTATCGAATCTTTGATAAAGATGTCATCACCAGAACTAAAATTCATGTAGCCGACACGGCGATATCGACACCAATCTTCCAAGTCTAGATCACGATTTAGTCGATATAGTATCCGCTTCTTAAACTTCTGGATCATTGAGAAATTTGGCGCGCCGCAATCAATTACTAGCTTCAGTCCGGCTGTAGAGAACGCCACTTCGAGAGCTGGATTAATGAAGGGAGTAATAAAAGCAATGCTTGGCACGCTACCTGTTCTCTCAAATTCAGGTCCTGGCAAACCCAACCAATAATCTTTCTTTTGTACGAATGGGCGATACCGGTTAAACCAATTTAACCGGGAATAGCAATACCCCATTGCCTGCCCCGACCGGATAGATGGAAAATTATTCCAAGCGATCGCGGACAGAATCCCGCGTTTACCATTCGTTTGAGCATAATCAAGCGCAGCCTTAACGATTCCAGATCTTACGCCTTTTCCTCTGAAGTCGCTGTGGACCCAAGCTCCATACCCACAAATCCAATCTGAATTAAAAAAAGCATACACCGAATCGCTATGGTGATATGGCTTTAACGCATACCAGCCCAAGGCCACGAGCCGATCAGACACAAAGCCACCGATACAAATCGATACGCCATCAATAATACGTTGAACATCCTCCTCTTTGCAGTGAATCTCAGCAGAATACATAGCTTCGCGAAGCTTTTCCGGAGATAACACTTGAGTTTGCACGGCTATCAAAGGCGCTGAGTTACTGGACCAAGAGCTTAATGTATATAGCCTTTCAATTCTTGAAATTCCAAACTTGCCTACAATAGAATTAAGCACCTCTACAATAAAGCAGCGAACTCCATACTCACGCAAAACTGACTTATATGCCTCAAACACAGCTATTCCCTTATCATTCAGGCCAATAATGCATCACAAGATGTTTCTTGTGTGCTCAAATGTCGATCAACGTTAAACTCAACACGGTATAAGTCTAAAGACGGTCATCTATTAGACCTCCGAAGTTCATTAATTTGATATAGCCATTGCAACCATTTCGGCTTAACGACTACAAAGTCAGCAAGCTCAATTGCTGATGTTGCGAGCTTTTGCTTATACGCTGTATTCTTGCCTTGACCAGCCAGCATGTCATACCAGTAAATACCTGGCTTCTTCATAGCATCTTCTATCGAGTAGCCTAAGTGCAACAAACCAAGTGATAGCCCTTTGCTCAATGATTGATCGTAACCAAGCTGCAAATTAAACACTCTGTTGCCGTATTCAATATCGAGTGCAACAGACACAACTCGCTGGTCGAGTTTCAAAGCGGATAGATTCACAGCCTTATTCTGTTTGCCAAGATTTAATAATAGCGTTTTAACGAAACTCAAGTTTTTGCCTTGAAAACAAGGTTTTGACCACCTCGCTTCATGAAAATGATTTAAAATATCTATGAAAGCATCAACATCAGGCCACATGTTCCCAACAGTTACGGTGCCCATTGTTTTTAGTCGCGTTCTGCGATTAAAGACTTTTGCCCTCGTATTCCCGGACAGCTGAAAAAGGTAGCGTTCAAAGTCCCCTTCTCTGCAATCCACTGAATAAGCCAGCTCTTTGTTGCGAACAACTAATTGACACCCAGATTTAGCGACCAGAGAGGCTATCACTTTAGCGGTAGGCCCTTGGACTATGACATCTGGTATTATCATTTGCCCAGCGAAACTCGTTATAGCCTGAGCAACGATAGCCTCAGAGAACCTTTCCGATATCTGAAAATATTCGCTGCGTACACCCGAGTTTGCGTCTGAATGACTGCCACATGGAACGAAACTATCAACATAAAGCCATCCTTTTAGCTGCTGAGTAACCTGGTAAAAATGCTTATGATGTGGAGCATCAGACATTTGAATTGGATTGCTGCCCCCCCAAACATCGGTCCAGGCAGAATGCCAAGCATCACTCTGAAACAAGTTACTGTTTAGATCTAAGTCATACCCACGAAGCAGCAACAAAACAACACCCTTTTTTATAGTAAACACAAGGTCCCAACAGCTTGCATTGAGGGAAAAGGTCTATTAAAACTCATATGGAACGGCAAAAAAAAATGGAAATGGTTCACATTTCGCATTAGCATATCTGCACATAAAAGATATACTAACCTTCCAAATTCTCAAGGAGTAGAGATATGTCAATAGATCGCATTCGTAACATTGTCGCCGAAAACGTCAAACTCGCCAAAAATATCGCTGAAATCAGCAACAACGATGACCTTTATTCATTGGGCTTAACCTCTCTGACCACTGTTAATCTAATGTTGTCATTAGAGGACGAATTCGACGTTGAGTTTGACGATGCCATGCTGTCAAGACATACATTTGAAAGCATAGCGGCATTAAACGAAGCCATATCTGAATTACTCGACTAATTTCCTCAAGGAGATCGCACATGGAAGCGCTCACAGCCCGCAGCTTTGAACAACTCAAGTCAACAATGCACGAAATAGGTAGCAGCGTTGTATCAGAACATGCCACAGATGTAGATGAAAAAGCGAGATTTCCTGATGAAGCGTTTTCTGCGTTCAAGCACAACAAACTGCTTAGTGTCTATGTACCCAAGGAATACGGGGGAGACGGATTAAACATCACAGAAGTTAGCGAACTTTGTCGCATTCTAGGCCTTTACTGTGGTTCTACTGCAATGATCTATGCAATGCATCAGATCCAAGTTGCCTGCATTGTTCATCATGGACAACAAAGTAGCTATTTCCAGTCTTATCTGCAGCAGATAGCCGAGAATCAGCTGTTACTAGCGAGTGCAACGACCGAAATTGGCGTTGGCGGCGACCTTCGATCCAGTATCTGTCATGTCGATATCGATGGTGAGTCATTTACGATAGAGAAAAAAGCGCCAGTCATTTCCTATGCATTGAACGCAGACGCCATTTTAGTTACCTGTAGAGCCAATAAAGAAGCGCCGGCCAGTGATCAGGTTCAGGTTGTGATTAATAAAAGTCAGCTGGAACTCGAGCCTATATCAGGTTGGGACACTCTGGGGTTTCGCGGCACGTGCAGCAGCGGCTTCATCCTTAAAGGAAGTGGCTCGAAAGATCAAATTCTGCCTACCCCGTTTGCATTAGTCCTCTCTCACAGTATGCACCCAGTATCTCATCTTACTTGGGGCTCTCTTTGGACCGGAATCGCTCAAGGAGCTGTAAATAAAGCCCGGCAGTCTGTTCGAGATATGATGCGTCGCTCAAACGAAATGCCACAGATTACCGCTATCCGTTTGGCTGAGTTGGACGAAGTCCTGTTCAGCATGAAAGGCGGTGTTCAAATGGCATTAAAAGAATACCAATCCATACTCGACAGCCAAAATCTATATAAAGCAGAAAAATATGGATTTTCAACCCAAATCAATAATGTAAAAACACGCTGCTCTGAACTTATCGTAGATGTAGTTGGAAAGGCTATGCTGGTAATCGGTATCAATGGCTACCGAAATGACAGTAAATACAGCCTCAGTCGGGAATTAAGAGATTCTTATGGAGCTGCACTTATGGTAAACAATGATCGCATACGCGGACATAACGCAACAATGCAGATAGCGATTAAAGAAAGCTGACACGCGGTAAGCGACTCAACTAGACAAACCAATCGCACGCCAACGGAAATTGACATGCAGCAAATAAGAACACTGGACGTTCAAACTTATCAACCTCACTATATTCACGGTCCAAATCGAATTTGGACCGAAACCAATTGCTACGTGGACGTAGTGATTGAGCTCATACATGCCTTGGGCTTCGACCCAGTCGCAGCACTACCCTTTACATTAACTGTTGATTTCGAAGGCGATCAATGGACCTTCTTTAAATATTCACACCAGGATCTATTTGAGCTTTATGGACTTGAGATACAAGAACTAAACCCTTGGGAAAACCTTGAAGCTCATATTGAGAAGCAGATAGGTATGGGTCGGCCCGTTTTGGTCGAACTTGATTCATACTATCTGCCAGATACAGCAGGCACGACATATGGTAGCGAGCATGTTAAATCCACGGTCGCTGTAAATGCAATAAGCGTACAAGAACAACGGCTAGGTTACTTCCACGGGCAATCTTACTATCAATTACAAGGCAATGATTTCCGTAATATTTTTCAGACCAATGGCATAGAGCACCCAAGAATCCTTCCACCTTATATTGAGCTGGTGAAACTGCACAAAAAGCCTTCAGAAATCACACTGCAAGAAACCGTTGATAAGTCACTACTGGCTCTTGAAAGGCAACTCAAATATCTACCAAATAGAAATCCGTTTGAGTCTTTTCTTTGCAGCTTTGAAAAAGATTTGCCTAAGTTAAAAAATGCAGGAATAGAGCACTTTCACCAGTACTCTTTTGCAACATTGAGGCAGTTAGGCGCATGCTTTGAACTTGCCTCTACATACCTACAATGGCTATCCATTAATACCCCTCTGGACTTACAGGTAGCCGTAGAATCCTTTTTAGAAATTAGCAAGCAAAGCAAATCGATGCAATTCCAACTAGCAAGAGCGGTAAGCCGAGACAAGCCAGTATCCCTCGCTACATTGGAAGCTATGGGTAACCAATGGCAAATTGCCCAAAGTGAATTACAAAGAAGTCTTGGGTAGAAACATCCATGGAAAACTGCGTATTAAAATGGACGCTCACAGGCTATGACGATGACTCAAGCCAGCCAATCGTACAACGCGTTATTGATAAAGCTAAGAATGTTAACTCTGTTTTTCCCGAAATAACGAATGCTGCTGACTTACGCTGGGTCTATGAGACCTCAATTGAGCTCAAAAATTCAGAGGAAAATCAGTTAAACTTCAGCGCTCTATCACCACAGACCAGAGTTTTTATCGATGGAGAACTCTTGCATACTGCGTGTAATCGATTCCATCAGCACAAAGTACGCTTACCAAATACCGAAACAAGAAAATACAGTATTCGAGTCGAGTTTCCATCACTAAATGAAAAACTGTCGGAAAAAAAACCTCGTCCACGATGGAAAACCAATCTTGCAAATAATAACTTGAGGTTTATACGTACTAGCTTGCTAGGACATATCGTTGGCTGGGCAGCCCAGACGCCAGAAATCGGTATTTGTGGACCCGTAACTATTGAGTCGAGCCCAAAAACAGATGCAGATCAGTTTGCTTTCCGCGCTACCGAAAAAAATGGAATCGCGATACTGGATTGCACCAATAACAGTTTGCATTCGGTAAAAAAAATCACAATTAAAACAGGCAACAGAGAGTATATCCATGAGTGGCTTGGAAACCAAAAAACAATTCAAGTTGCTCTACCCGACCTCGAATTATGGTGGCCACATACTCATGGCAAACCAGCTTTACACCAAATAGATATCAATATCCAATTCGCCAGTTCAAGTTTATCTATTAAACAAGTATGCGGCTTCAAAAGTTCAGAACTGATTGACAGTAATTTGGCACCTAGATTTAGCATTAACGGTCAGTCATTTTTTGCACGCGGTGCGTGCTGGACACACAGCAATATAACTGATTACCAGTTTGATGAACTTAAAACCGAAAAGATACTGAAGAACGCAGTCCAGCTCGGTTTCAACATGATCCGGATCGGGGGCACTATGACTTACGAAAACAGTCGCCTCTATGAAATGTGTGATGAACTAGGGATATTAGTCTGGCAAGACTTTATGTTCGCGAATTTCGATTACCCTGACTCAGAAGAATTTAGAGAACTAGTTAAACCTGAATTGCAATTTCAAATTAACCGACTAGAAAAACATGCCTGTGTTGCGATTTGGTGCGGCAATAGTGAAGTCGAGCAACAGGCCAACATGGTAGGTATTTCGACTGACGAACACATACTACCTCTTTTCTACGATTGGATTCCTGCCGAACTCTCCAATGCGAATTCAAAGCTACCGTACGTGCCTTCATCACCATTTGGTGGTGACTTCGCTTTCGACACAAACATTGGTTTATCACACTACTTTGGCCTTGGCGCATACAAACGAGATGAATCAGATTTAGAGCTTTCAGATGTAAAGTTTACCTCTGAGTGCTTAGGTCATTCTCATTGTCCAGACATTAGTGAAACCAAAACGATCTATGGCACCCCAACACCAAACACAACATCTTCAGCATGGAAACATGGTGTACCCAGAGACGCCAACGTTGGCTGGGATTTCGAGGACATTCGCAATCACTATGTTGAAGGTTACTTCGGGATAGAACCGTCCAACCTCAGACAAGTAGATACCGCAAGGTATTTGGAAATTAGCCGAGTAACGACGGGGTACCTATTGGCTCAAGCATTTAATTTTTGGCGAAGCGACAGAAGCAAGTGCAATGGAGCTCTTATTTGGTGGCTAAATGACTTATATCCAGGATCGGGATGGGGACTGATATCGGCAAGCGGTAGAATGAAACCAGCTGGCTATATATTAAAAAGTCAACTTCAACCAATTCATTTATCGATAATTGATAACGGTCTTAATGGCCATAACATCTGTTGGCAAAATGAAACCAATACAGATATTGAAACAACTATTAAGGTACACTGCGTTAAAACATATAGAGATCACATTGAGCACTTCCCCACTGAAGTTAGCCTATTATCGAACAGCCGTGGGTGCTTTTCCGTTAATAGCATTATAGGCCAGTTCAGAGATACAACTAATGCGTATAGTTTTACGCCAGAAGCGTGGGACGCCATTGCAGTATCAATGGAATACCAGAGCAAGACAATATCCTATGTGCATTTTCCAAGCGGACTAAATTTGCCAATGAAAACAAACTTAGAAAACTTGAAAATAGATATAGAACATAGGATACAGAATAATGAGCTCCTAATTATGCTTAAGTCAAATGCGCTAATTGCATTTGCTGAAATAACAATTAGAGGAATGCAACTGCAGGAAAATTTTCAAACCTTGATTCCAGGCGTTAGTCATTCTTTTATAGCATCCCCTGAAAATGGCATCCTAGGCGACGAGTATTCTCTTGTTGTAAAGGGTACGAACATGATTGCGTCTAAAAGACTATCGTTGAGTTTGCAGTAATGGATTTTGAGAATACAACTAAAAAACCCTCCTGGTTGCGGGCTGGGGATCAAAGTATTTTCTATTGGTACTATAAACCAGTTGATTGCAAAGCGAGCGTATTGTTAGTACCGTCAATCGGACATGAGGCATACCATTGTCATAGATTTTATAACCGATTAGCCGAAGTATTGTGTGCAAATAACATTGAAGTAATCCGATTTGATCTTCCAGGTACGCAGGATTCATTAGGTACGGTCACTGACAAGCAAACTTTCACTTGCTGGCCAGAATGCCTGTCGCTGTTAGAATCTCAGTTCCAAGAGAATACAGATTTAACCTTAATTGGATTTCGAATGGGCGCCACTATCGCGGACTTTTTTTGCGGTAGAAGTAGTCGAGTTCAGCGCTTTATTGCTTTAGAACCGGTTCTTTCTGGGAAGAGATTTTCTAGAGAAATAAATGCAACCAGTCGCGTTTCAGAAACCAACTCCCTAGCCGAGGATTTTCTTGAAGCTGGCGGATTTCAATACACTCATGAATTTCTAGACTGGATTAGTACGCTTAAACTGGATTTCAGCGCAAAGAAACAAAAAGTACTAGTCTATACGAAGTCAGAGAGAACCCGAAAATCCTTAGAACGACTTAATTTAGAGCATGTTAAGACTCAAACACTACGGCACTATGAAGATATCATCGCCGAGCCACAATTCACGAGAATTCCTGAAGATTTAATTTTTAGCATTGTTACGGAAATTACAGATGAGCAACCAACAAAAGTAAGAAAGCCAGTTGCTTTACGCCTTTCGGAGAAAGCTAAAGTTGAGGGCAATGATTTCATAGAATCCTGCTTCACAGACTCACTGGGCCAATTTGGAATCATAACATCTCCAACCACTACTCAGGTGAACAGACGATTGTTATTTGTTTTGGTCAACTCAGGAAGCGGAACACATACTGGCCCGAACCGGGTATACGTAGAAATATCCCGGAGCTTAGTGCATTCTGGGATTACTACAGTAAGATTCGATATGAAGAATCTAGCCGACAGCTATACCATTGGCACAGAACAAGAAAACCATTGCTACCCAAAAGAATCTACGCACTACTATGACGCAATGATTAAGGCTTTAAAGCTCGAGTATCCTGACTACACATTTGTCATTGGAGGAATCTGCTCTGGCTCCCATCATTCATTTCACTATGCATTGAAACATGGTACCAATGTCTCGGCGGCAATCTGCATTAACCCGCTGACATTCTATTGGAAAGAAGGAATGTCTCTTAAGACACCAGAGGAGCAAAGGACTACTGTCGATGCTAACTATTACGCTAATGTAATCCGAGATCCAAATGCTTGGATTAAGTTACTAAAGGGAAAGGCGAATGTCCGGTATATATTGCTATTCATTCAGCGATTTATTACAAAAAAAACATCGAACTTAATTTCTTCCATGAAAGAAATATTACAACCCATACCTAATACAAGGTTTAATTGTGACATTGCTACAATAAGACAGTCGAATACCAACCTTGAATTCATAATCTCAGACAGTGATCCAGGTTGGGGGCTCATTAGAGATAATAGTATGCTATCGAAGGTTAAGTTCTTAAAGCGCTTAAGGGTAAAAGGGCACACGATACCCAGGGCAAATCATACTTTTTCGTCACAAGAATCACGAAGAAAGCTTTGTTCATTACTAGCTGAGATTTTATCTCAGTACATATCTGACTCCGAAAGCAAATTACTGCAAACTAAACTAAGTTCGAGCTCACTTCCTAACTCTAGCGCTCGCGCTAGGGAACTTTAGAAAGGATATACCTATGGAAATGCAACAAATTGAATCCATCACCAAAGAAGTATTCGAATGTTTCTTCACGAATCATAGTGATTCAGAGTTGTCTGAATTGAAGCGGGATATCAGCGACCAGTGGGATTCCATGTTGCATGTTAATCTGATCTCCGCCTTGGAAGGCGAGTTTGATGTTGTAATCGATACCGCAGCCGCAATCAACCTGAATACAATGCAAGATTGTGTAACACTTATTTCGGCCCTAACAGAAGAATGAAATTCTTAGAAGCGAAGAAAACTATAGACAAGTTAAACGACAATGCTGACATTCAGACAGTATTGTTAGCAACTTCATTTCAGTCTGATGCCATTGACATCTATCTTCAGGCTCAATTTGCATTAAGAAACTTCAAGTTAGTTCTTGAGCACATACCCTTTGGAAATTTTCAACAGTTTATAAATGACAATGCAAAAACTGATCGAAGAAATTTGGCAATTATCTATCCTTGGGATGTGTTACCGCAGTTAGATTGGCGCTTGGGCTACCATGACTTTAAGGAAGATCTCGAATCTCTCCTGGAGTTAGCCAAAAAAAATTGTGTAAAAATCTCTAGTCGAGTGGATTTTGGTGTCTACTTAGACGTCCCTGGTAAACCTATATTCCAGCATGATAGTGACAACCAGTTAATTCAGCTCTATATCAAAAGACAGTTAAGGTTAATGGGCATTAATCTGCTAGAGAATATTGATTTTGATTTGGCCAATTACTTACAAACTGGCCAACCCTTCAATGGACGAACTATAAGTCTCCTTGCGAATGAGCTTTCTAAAACTTACTTCTCAGGTATCGTCGAGCTTAAAAAAATACTAGTTACGGATCTGGACAATACAATATGGTCAGGAATTATTGGAGAAGATGGTCCTAACGGAATACAGTATGATGCAGAAGGGGCAGGATACCCTCACTATATTTACCAGTCTTTGTTGAAGACATATAAAGGCAAAGGAATACTATTAGCCGCAGTAAGTAAGAATGATCAAGATCTAGCAGAATTACCCTTCTTGCAAAACAAGATGCTCCTGAATAAGCGTGACTTTGTCGCAATTATTGGTAACTATGAAGCAAAATCTGCACAAATTGCATCGCTAGCAACGAAACTTAACCTTGGACTGGAATCATTCGTTTTTGTTGATGATAACCCCCTTGAAATTGCCGAAGTCCAAAAAGCCCTCCCAGAAGTCACAAGCCTACTTTTCTCGGCAGATAAAGACTCTTACGTCTCTTTACTTAGGGTACTAAATTCATTATTTCCAGCAGAAGCATTCTCAGAAGAAGACGCAAATCGAACTGAGCTCTATCAGGCAAAACTCAATAGTGATCTCGCTGTACAATGCGCGGGCTCCGAACTAGGCGATTTTCTAAATAGCTTAGAAATGCAACTATCAATCAGGCCTGTTACTGATTCATTAGCCGATCGAGCATTTCAATTGCTCAATAAATCAAATCAGTTCAACCTTAATGGATTAAGAATAACCGAAGATGCCAAGCATAAAATTTTGAATGATAATCTCGTCGTTTTCACTGGATCACTCTCTGACAAATTTGGTAGACACGGAGAAGTCATTACTGCCGTTGTTGATAGAGACTGCATTACCTATCTCGCCATGTCCTGCAGGGTATTGAACCGCACTGTAGAGCACGCTTTCATATCAGCAATTATGCAACACCTAGACATAAATTCAATTAAGATGAACTACCTCGAAACGGAAAGGAATACTCCTATGCAGAAGTTCATGAAGAACCATTCGTCTGCAGATAAAACCCTTGAACTAAGTAGCTTGCAAAACGACTCTAATTTCAACTATCAAAATTTTAATATAATTATTCCTGAAAATGACTAGTCAGCTCTCATGCTGGATAAGCTCCGGCCAATACCACATATTTACTTTCGTCTACCAGAATAGAGGGACTCGCGCACCGATACTCATTATTCCTCCGATTGGCCCGGAGTATATGCATAGTAAAGCCACTATTCGGCAGCTCGCGTACAACCTTGCAGAAAACGGTCACAGTGCATGGACCTTTGACTTTCCTGGTTACGGAAATAGCAGTGGGATGTTGCCGCTTGAAAACGCTATAGAAGACAACGCTGTTGTAATCAAAGATTTAAATCGCCATATCAAGGAACAGACAGGCAGCACCCCGATTCTTATTTGCCTTCGTAGCGCTTCACTTCTTCTCAGCAGAGATCTATTGGAAGACCATGAATCAGGAATCGTATTTTGGCATGCCTATAGTCAGGGTGCGGCATTCGTTCGCGACCTCGAGTTGATAGATCACAGTTTAGGGCTGTCTTCTTCGGATCCAAAACTAATAGTCGCAGGCGGGTATCCTTTTAAAGTTTCAGAAATTGAAAAACTAAAGCTAGCGAAACTGGCTTCACTTGAATGCCCTTCAGTTCAGAAGGCACTTTACATTCATGCTCCAACAGTCAGACGGTTCTCTTTTTTAGACAGTATGCAGAAGGGGGGGACAAATATAGAGAAACTAGAGTCGTCTGATTTGAGTTTAATGATGCGATCTCCCGAAGTCTCAAAGATTGCTTGGAACGATGTCCGTGGCATTACCAATTGGGTATCTACTTTCACCGATCATGACGCGCTTGGGCAATTCCACACATCTAATCAGTTTTTTAACGACAGCAGTATTAGTGAACGAGTGTTAGCCACTCCAGATAACTTATTTGGAATATTAACTGAACCTACAAGAACAGAGGCTGAAGTATGCTTATTGATACCCAACACTGGCTCTGGTCATCATGCGGGACCAAATGGTTTACATACTTCACTTGCACGTAGTGTCGCCAGGAGAGGTGTTAGTGCCTATCGATTTGATCTTTCGAACTTAGGCAATAGCGGCATCCCAGCCACGAACAATAATCACGCCTATACAAAAAATGCGACACGGGATATTACAGCTGTTATCCAGCACTTGAAAACTAAGGGTTACAGTCGATTTATCTTATTCGGATTATGCTCTGGCGCCTTTAGTTCATTTGACTATGCACGGCAGAGCAAGGGTACAGACTTGGCCGCGCTTTTTCTGGTGAACAGCAACACGCTCTATTGGGAGGAAGGAGATGACCCCATCATCCCTAACTCGGCGGCTGAAGCGATCAGCGAAGCTTACTATAAAGACCAAGCACGCGATCTTAGTGCATGGTTAAAAGTGGCTAGAACACCAACTAAATGGCTACCTTTAACTAGGCGCATACTGCACGTTATCAAATCCAAAGCTCACGCCCGAATAGCAACCACACAAAATAGAACATCGAAACTTGAAAAAGATTTCACTCATATTGTAAATCAGAACACTAAAATATTTTTTTATTTTTCCCCCAACGAACCCGGCTATACTAATTTGAAGAATAATACTGGAAAAACCTTTCGCACGTTAATTAGTGACAGAAAAGTTGAGCTAAAGGTATGCGAAGCTGGCGACCATACTTTCACCACGATTGAAAGCAGAAGTAGCCTTATCTCTGAGGCTACGGAATATTGCTTACAGTATAAATAGAAGATGGCGGCTATAGTAACCGCCTATAATGACTAAGTTTATAGAGATTGACGGGCTTCAATTTCCATTAAGATTGCTTTTCTGTCATATTTCCCATTTGGAGTCCTTGGAAAATCTTTCTCGGTAGTAGCAATGACAGAAGGCACCATATAAGAAGGTAGTCGACTTTTCAGTTCTAGTGTCAACGAATCGAGGTCGTCGTTATCCTTCAGATTTACGAGTAGCGCCAGAAAGTCATCTCCATCACCAGTCCCCTTGCTAAAAACAACAACAGCCTCTAAAACCGTTTCAATCGCCTGAACACGAGACTCTATTTCGCCAAGTTCAATTCTATATCCCATATATTTTATTTGATTGTCTATTCGCCCAACAAAATGAAAATCCAGATTATCATCAATAGTGACAATATCACCAGTGCAATAGAGAGGGTCATAGAAATATTGATTTGCAGGGTTCTGTATAAACGAAAGAGAAGTTTTCTGCTCGTCTGCTAAGTAGCCATACGCAACTGAGTTGCCTCGAACCAACAACTCACCTTTAGCGCCAGATTGCTGAGATAACTGCCCGTTCTCAGCTCTCACAAATAGCTCCATGTTTGGACGAGCTTTGCCAATTGGGATACTCGTACATTCGGGCGAAGGTAAATCCACTATTCGATGAAAGCTACAATCAACGGTAATTTCAGTCGGACCATACATGTTGGTAAATCTTATGTTTGGGTATAGCATCATCCATTGCCGAATAACATATGGCGGCAAAACTTCCCCCGCAACTAAAACCTGCTGCAAGTAGCTGAATGAATCAGATTTTAGTCGCCTTGATTTCAGAAGCATGGTAAGAACTGACGGCACACAGAAAAACACCGTTATTCGGCTTTCTTCCAACCACTTTATCAGCCGAGGAAGCACGGCATTCAATCTTTCCGGGACAAGGTGCAGTGTCGCTCCAGTTTTGAAAGCTGTGTACAGGTCAAACGTAGAGTTATCAAAGTATAGAGGAGCATGATTGGATATCTCGTCACTTTCATTAAGATCATACTCTGCAACACACCAGTCAATATAATCTGTAACGCATTGGTGTGAGATCATAACACCTTTCGGAACACCAGTTGATCCAGATGTAAACAATACATATGCCAAGTCAACAGATAACGCTTCAGACACAGGCAGACTTTCAACCTCATTCGCCAGAGCAGAAACGTTGACGACTTCAATGTCAGTTCCTTCTAAATAAAGCAAAGCTTTTGCTTCAGCCTCCTCACTGACCAGGACTACCTTACTACCTGTTGCAGCTAATATGGCTTCAAAGCGGTCTTTTGGAGAATTGTAATCAATGGGAACATACGCAAACCCAGCCTTTAGAATACCCAAAATACACGTAATCGCGTCAATTGATTTTGGCATGAAAAATGGAATCAATCTTGGCTCGGTCGCCCCCTTGTTTTGCAGCAAACATGCTAATCGATTTGAATTGTGATCGAGTTCAGAATATGTCAGCCTGTCTCCATCATGCACTACTGCATACTTATCAGGAAAACGTTGCGCCGATTGAGTAAAGTACTCATGAATTCGAGTAACCATGTGCATCCCTTTTATTAAAATTGATAGCCCAAACCAAAGGAAACATTGTAAGTAGTAGAAACAGTTTCAGCTGTTATGTACTGAGCAGTTATAGACCTAGACCAATGTGACGACATGACGTCTTGATAGGAGAGCTCAGTTAGCAACACACTATCAGTTGAATTCCAAGTATTACTGAAACCCAGTTCTAGAATTGAATTTCTGGACAGAGCAAAGTCCAGAGAAACATCAATATTCCCGTTCTTTTCAACATTACTAGCATTAGAAAGGTTGTCGCGAAGTAAAGACTCTACTTCGCTCAGCTGAATCACGGCGCTTGCAGTCAACTTAGGAGTAAGACGATAGCCTTCAACGGAAAGAGCATATCGCGTTAAAGTTATTATACTTTGAACGGACAGATCGGCTGCGGGCTCGAAGGATTCGAAAAGTGAGATAGTATCGGTATTATCTTTTGTTAACGACAATGTGACCGTAGCAGGAGAAAGATCTCGCTGAACGACCAGATTCCAAATCAAGTTATTCGATCTATTATTAAGAAGTTCAGAATCAGATATACCTAAATATGCTGTGAGTGCTAATAAACTTTTTACGTATTGACCGCCAACTCCAGCTGAACGAACAATAGACCCAGAATCTATAGAAGCAATGTTCAATTGGGTGTTATAGCTGATACCCCGCGATGGATTGTACGACAACTGATATTCAGCGGTTAGTTGAGTTTCATTGAGATCATTCCCCATTGAATCCCAGACATGCCTTGTCCCAATTGACGAACCAAATAGTTGTCCAATCAAGCCTAAACCTACCGTCCTCATCTGCCCATTTAAATAAACCTGGTCCCGAGTCTGAGTAATATCGGTAAGAACTGAGTTATTTTGTTGACGTGATTGTTCAATCGACAGCGAAATGCTCGGCTGTTTTTCAAAGAAAGACAGGGTAGTTTCTCCTTGCCATTCAAAGCTGGTATCGCCTCTTTCGTATTCTACTTCACTGCTGATGCTTGAATTTAATTGTATCTGGGGATGTGCATAACGTAAATCAAAAGCAGGGGATGCAGATACTGAAGAACCGGTGTCGGAAAGCGCAACCTGGCTTACGACACCAAGATCCATGTTGATTTCAGACTGAACATAAGAAGTTAAAAGAACACCCAATAGCAGTGGGCTTATTTGCCGCTTTCGCATCAATCGTACTCTTAACATCTATTGTTGGTATACCACACCCGTGACATTTGCGGCACCAATGGCATCTACTGACTCTTCAATTTTATCAACACTTGCTGTCCCATAGGGGACGGTTAATACCGTGTGATCACAATATCGCGTCAATACACGCGCTTCACTACTAGACAGGACTGGCGGAGCATTAATGACGATAAAACGGTCTGAATACCGATTCTTCAACTCATAGACTAAATTCTGCATGGCCTTAGATGAGAACATTTCAACCGCTGCTGCAGGATTATTACCTGCAGGAATCACATTTACACGCTCAATTCCGCTGGGATATATTATTGATTCGAGAGAAAGATTATCGTCCTGAACAAAATCAGTTATACCTGCTTCAAACTTTGAGGTAACCAGACTTTGTAATTCAGTTCCATACGGATTACAGTCCACAAGTAGAGCTGAGGAAGAAACATCTAGTGAAAACGAAATAGCAAGGTTCATTGCAGTTACTATCGAGTTATCTTTCGCATCCACAGAACTTAACAAAACAGTTATATTTTGTGACTCACTTAAGTCTATAAGCTTGATTCGAAGTTCTCGATATGCATTTAAAACAGACCGATTCTTCATACCCGAATAAACTAGTTTCTTTCTTCTCATATCAGCAATACTCATCGGATTAGGATTACGCATTTCACTTAAAATTGCATTCCTATCCATGATTGTTGAGGATGGTACCAGATCAGAAATTACTTTCGATGCAGACTCCTCTTTTGTCGGCGCAGTATATGCATCTCTGTCTGGAGTCGCGGAAGGATTGGATGCATCAAGCTCACGCTTAGCTCTCTCACGTTCAAAAGCTTTAAATAACTTGCTTTGGGCCAAAACCAATTCTCCAATAATTAGATCGAAATTCCAATCAACGCCAGCACTCCAACACCATTGCTGAGAGCCGCGTATAGGACTAAATACAATATACAAAGTGCAGAGAGAACAATAAGACTGCGCTTACTAGCAAATTCACTTACAGCACTTTCATAAAGTGGAATAGTCGTAATTACATTTATGTGTGCAGATAGGTTGTCTGCCATAAAACTACCGGATCTAACCCGTGGATCCATCAAAACCATTGCAACCAATAGACCGATCGGAGTGATAAAGCCCAATACAGGTCCAATTAGTGCAAAATGCTTTAGCTGAAGACCGTCAGAGTGGACAGGATAGGAAGCTGGCTCGTGAATTTTGTATGAGACGCCCTGTCCCTCTATATCTAGAGTCATCGATAAACGAGCGCTTTCTCTGCGCTTCAGCATGTCCTCATATACTTCTTTAGTAACAGAGTAATCTCGTGTGAGATCCTTATATGTAGCTTGTTTTGAGGCGACTGTTTCCGCATTTGATAGTGCTATTTCCAAGAGTTGCTTAGTATTGGACAAGCGGTTCCTGGCAGCTTTTAAATCAGCCCGTTCACTGTTGATCAATTCTTTTAATTGCGTATATGCAGTATTTTCAACTTGTGTATATTGCTTGTTTTGCTCAGATTTCTCGACTATTGAATCTACTTTAACACGCAATGTTTCTATCTGATCTTTCAAACTAACAATATCTGGATGCGTATCCTGATAGCTCAACCTAAGGTCAGCCAATTGACGTTCAAATGATTCCAGCTGCCTTTCTTCAAAGCTTTCTTGTCGCTCTGTTTCTATCTTTAAGAACTCAGACTCTTTTGCCAATTCATCTTCAAAACTACTTAACCGCGACTGACTATCTTCTATTTCTAAGGTTAAAATTTGAATATCATTTTTGTAATTTGTAACTCTATTGGCAACACTATCTTCAGTAATGTCTATATTTTGCGCTGAAAACGCTTTTAAAGCATCTTCAGCTTCCTCAAGCTGTCTTTTATAGCTCGACACCTGAGCGTCGATAAACTCATATGCAGATTGCGACTCTTCACGTTTTTTTCGACTAGTTTCCATTAGGAATGCTTGCGTAACAGCATCTATAACAGAAAACGCCTCATCACGTGAAGATGATGAATACAGAATAGAAACATAGTCACCGTTAGCAGTAATCTTCATTTTGGCTCGAAGTTTTGCAACCGTGTTTTCGTTCTCGGGCAAATTTGCTTTCACCGCGACTGAGCGCATAATTCGTTCTGTAAAAATTATATCCCTGGCTTCCTTCGCCCGATCTATCTTGGTAATTTCTGCCTTCCCCTCAAGCAAATTTCCAATAATATTAGTAACATCTGCATGCAATACTACTCTCGATGTATAAGTCTTAGGCATAAAAAAGCCTGCCGCGAGTACCACTGACGAAACTAATATAAACAGAACCACAATTGCATAACGATATTTAAGAATCTCAATTTTCAAGGCAAACAAAAGCTCTTTGATGTTCGTCGGATCCATTAGAACTCACCTCTCCAAAATTTCTTCTCTGGTATTGTCAAAATATCTGACGGCTGCAAGTAGTAGTTGGTAGTGATATCACCTTCATCTAAAATGTCATTTAGATAAACTGGATACTCAACGTACCCGGTAGGCGTTAGTCGATTTAAACTCGCTCGATTTCCAGCTCCGTATGTACCAACGCCTCCTGCAGCAAGAACCAAATCCATGACTGTCATCCCGTCCACAAAAGCAACAGAAACAGGCTGATTTACCTGCCCCATGGCTCGAACCCTAAACTGGTAAGCGATGCTGACTGGAGTCTCAACCGTAACAGTCACCTCGGGCTTTTTAATCACTTCTAAAAGTGCTTCTCGTATAACTTCAGCCAACGCCTCCGGCGTTCGCCCTTCTGCTTCAACATCACCCATAAGCGGCATAGTGATATAACCATCAGGTCGAACGGTGACCGCTCTGCTCAAATCAGTATTACGCCAAATATCAACTCGCAACTGATCTGATACACCTATAACATACGGTTGTTGTTTATAGGTTAATTCTGGTTGAGAAATTTCATCCTTCTGACCCAAGAAGGCACACGACGACAAGAAAAGCCCAAGAACGAAGGATAAAAATGCATTCACTTTTGAATTCACTAATGTACTCCTTTACCGAGCAAGACTACTTCGACTGTCTGAATCATGATAAGTATATCCATAATAAAACTGTGATTTTTAGTGTAATACAGGTCGTATTCTAGCTTGCCTTTCGCATCTGCGACTGATGCACCATAAGGATAGTTCAGCTGTGCCCAACCCATAAGCCCCGGTTTCACAGCATGCCGATGACGGTAAAATGGAATTTCCTCATTTAATTGATCGACAAATTCAGGCCTTTCAGGTCTAGGGCCAACGAAACTCATTTCACCTTTAACCACGTTCCACAACTGAGGTATTTCGTCCAATCGAGTATTGCGAATAAAAGCACCAACTTTAGTGATTCGTGAATCATTCGCTTTAGCCCATACTGCTTTACCACCTTTTTCCGCATCCTGTCGCATAGAGCGGATCTTATATATTTTGAATGGTTTGCCATCTTTACCGGTACGAATTTGAGAATAGAGTATGGGTCGACCGGTTTCAAAAAAGACGAGTGCAGCAGCGAGGATAATGGCAGGTAGCAGGATGATTGCGAGCAGTACGCTGACGACTAAATCAAAAAGACGCTTCGCAAAGTCCCGTGACTTGGATACGCGAAATCCGTCTGAAAACACGATCCAAGAGGGTTGCAGGATATCCAGTTTCACCTGATTGAGTTCCCGCTCATAGAAACTAAGTGCATTAATAACTTCTATCCCGCTCAATTTACAACGAATAAACTGATCCAGGGGAAAACTTCCACCGTCGGAGCGGCGCCGTTCCTGCTGTGCAACAATAATTTCACTGATGCGGTTTTCTTTACAGAACTTCAGCCAGTCCTGTGGCTCATTCAGGCAATGTTTTGCATCAATCGCGTCATCAGACCGCCCAATATAGCCTAGCACACGAATGCTGAGGCCCCGCTTATTACGCTCATACGCTCGTTGCAACTCTCTCGCCGGTTTGCCCGTACCCAGTACAATGACCCGCCGCGACAATTGATCTGAATCCACCAATTGACTGAAAACCTGCCTTGCCGTCAAAGTCATCCCTGTGGATACCATAACGACCCAAAACAAATTGCTTCCACCAAGATTAAAAACAGGCCATATATAAGATAAAACAGTGATTCCCAGCGCACCAAGGAAGCAATAAGCAACAAGTGTCCGGAAAAACATGGCGGTAAACCCTTCACGCATCAATGCAAGGTAAACGCCCATGGCTAACGAACCACAGCTTAATAACAGAGCGTATGTAAGTGCGAGTAAAGGATTAGCTGGAATATGCGATTCAGGTACGACGTTTAACGCCTGCTGAATATTGAGCACGATATAAAAACTGGCAAACAGTAAAATGAATTCCAGACAGCCCAGAATCAGATAGGGGACATGCAAATAGTGCTTGCGAATGCGAATATAAGACACAATGGCTTCCTTGCTTTTGCGTTCGGTGACGGCATCCAGTCACCTTACAGAACTTTCTATGTGCCGGTATTTTGCGCTTTTCACACCAAAACTACAAGTAGCAGTATTATCAATACGCTATACAAGCAATCCCCTTTGGCGGTAGAATTTCCACTCAAGTAAGCATTAAGTTAGAAAACAAGTCACCTCTATGTTACAGGATGTAAAAAGATGTTGAATTCCAGGGATAAGAATTCGTTGAACTCACCCATTCATGCTATGACCATTGACGTTGAAGACTATTTCCACGTAGCCGCACTCAGCCAGGTTGTCAGCCCTTCACAATGGGATATGCAGCCGTCACGGGTTGTAAATAACACGCAACGATTATTAAAGCTTTTCGACGAAAAAAACATCAAGGCGACGTTTTTCATTCTGGGTTGGGTAGCGGATAAATTTCCGGACCTAGTGCGTGACATTGACCAACTAGGACATGAAATCGCTTCACATGGTTACAGTCACCAACTGATTTATTCGCAAAGCCAATCTGTATTTCGGGAAGAAACTTACCGTTCTAAAGAAATCCTAGAAAATCTTACACAAAAACCTGTTCTGGGATATCGAGCGGCAAGCTATTCCATCACAAAAAAGTCGTTATGGGCATTGGATATTTTGAGTGAACTGGGTTTTACATGGGACTCCAGCATATTCCCTATTTATCACGATAATTACGGTATTCCTGACACACCTGATCAACCCTATTTGATTCGAACCCGAAGTGGGGGAGAGATCCGGGAATTCCCAATTACATCCGCAAAAGTGTTAGGTTTGTCAGTGCCTGCTGCAGGTGGCGGCTACTTCCGCCAATTCCCTTACCCACTATTTCGTTACCTGTTCAAAACAGCAAGTGCAAACAATACAGTTCCAAAGATTTTTTATTTGCACCCATGGGAAATTGACGCTGACCAACCCCGGTTTAATGAAGCCAGCTGGTTCTCTCGGTTCCGCCACTACACTAATTTAGATAAGTGTGAAAACCGACTGACTCGTCTGATCGACGACTTTCAATTCGGCACCCTATCCGAAAGCCTTGATCGCTACCAAAATACTGAAACCTACACCAATCTGGAAAACGCATTGGTTAGGCTCGCCTGAATTAATTTGTAAGGAAACATTATGACTCAGCAACACAATCGCACCGTCTCCGTGATCGGTTTGGGCTATGTCGGCCTGCCTGTCGCTGTTGCCTTTGGCAAACAAAAGCAAACGGTAGGCTTTGATATCAACCCAAAACGCATCGCAGAGTTGCGTAATGGTATAGACAATACCCTGGAAGTTAGCGCGGATGAGTTAGCCGCGACAGATATCCTGTTTACCGCAAATGCAGAAGACCTGCGCAAAGCAGATTTTCACATCATCGGCGTTCCAACACCGATCAACGATTCAAAGCAACCAGACTTAACACCGCTGATAAAAGCATCTGAAACAATTGGCCCCCAATTAAAAAAAGGCGATATCGTCGTTTATGAGTCCACCGTATACCCCGGCACCACGGAAGAAGACTGTGTACCGGTTTTAGAGCGTACGTCAGGCCTGGTATGTGGTCAGGACTTCTTTGTTGGTTACTCCCCTGAACGCATTAATCCAGGCGACAAAGAACGGACTTTTACCAATATTCTAAAAATTGTATCTGGCCAGACTCCTGAAATTCTTGAAATCGTCGCGAAAGTCTATGAATCCGTCGTCAAGCCCGGTGTCCATCGTGCAGCCAGTATCAAAGTGGCCGAAGCAGCGAAAGTGATCGAAAACACGCAACGTGACCTGAATATTGCGTTGATGAATGAGTTATCGATTATTTTTAACCATATGGGCATTGATACACTTGAGGTATTGGAGGCCGCTGGCACGAAATGGAACTTCTTACCGTTCCGTCCAGGCTTGGTTGGTGGACATTGCATTGGTGTCGACCCGTACTATCTTACCCACAAGGCAGAGAAGCTTGGCTACCACCCAGACGTCATTCTTGCCGGCAGACGTATTAACGACGGTATGGGTGAGTATCTTGCCGGACAAGTCGTGAAGGAAATGATTGCGCACAACCAACCGGTTAAGGGTGCCAAGGTGGGCATCCAGGGCATAACCTTCAAGGAAGACTGCCCTGACATCCGCAATTCCAAGGTCATTGACGTTATCCGCGCACTTCAAAGCTGGGGGCTAGAAGTGATCGTGCACGATCCTCATGCAGACTCCGCTGATACCGAGCATGAATACGGTATTCGTCTAAGTGACAATAGTGAATTTACCAATCTTGACGCCGTCGTCACTTGCGTTGCACACCGCGAATACCGCAGTATGACTTCGAGTGATTTTAAACAGATGCTGAAGCCACAGGCCGGTGTGTATGACATCAAATCCATTATGGATCGAGACAGCTTTGCACGTGAAGGCGTGCGCTTGTGGCGTCTGTAAACACATAGTTTTGAGGAAATCGTCATGTACCTAGACCATTTTGGCTTCGAGCGTCATCCGTTCCGAATGGCCCCGGAAGAAGACTTTCTCTATATGTCGCGACAGCACTCAAGAGCCTTCGTTTTTATGGACTCCGCCGTCTGGAGTCCTGAAGGTTTTGTCGTGATCAGCGGGGAAATAGGCTCTGGTAAGACAACATTATTGAAAAAAATGATTTCGGACATTAAGGACGAAGTCACTTTGTTTCACATCGCTTACACAAATTTACAAGGCGATGACCTGTTTCAGTTGATTATGCAACAGGCTGGCATACGTGTTGCCGATAGCAATAAGGTATCCATGCTGTTTGCCATCAATGAGCATTTACGCCAACTGGCAGCCCGTGGGACACCAGTCTTGCTGGCGATAGATGAAGCACAGAACCTCACACATGAGAATCTCGAAGACATCCGAATGCTTGCCGGCATGGAGGGTCCGAACGGACCGATTCTTAGGGTCATCCTGCTGGGACAACCGGAATTAAAAGATAACATCGCCGATATTCCACAGTTGACGCAACGAGTTAAGCTCTTTTTTCACCTGGAAGGCCTCTCGTTTGAAGACACCCAACACTATATCTATCACCGTCTGACTGTTGCGGGATTCACCAATAAAGAATTGTTTCCGGAACCGATCATTAAACTCATTCACGAGAATTCCAACGGCATCCCTCGGCTGATCAATAAAATCAGTGATGGATTATTGCTTTGTGCATTTGCAGAAGACAGGTTCACACTGCAAGGCACTGACATTGATGAAATTCGCCATGAGCTGCTGGTTTCGACGGATGATATTATTCAGACCCGATCCAAAAAGGCGGCGGCAAGTGAAGCCACTGCGGCTGCTCAGTCTGCCGCTAATGGCAACGCGTTGGAGCGTATTGCCATGGCACTGGAAGGTATCGAAGCAAAATTGGATCATCTGGTGGACGCCAACAACCCAAAGATTCGACTCTTTGAGGAGGCCCGCAAGCGGCTGAAAGACGGCAATTAGAACGGGTTGGCTGTCAGCTGTTATTGACACATCAATCAGGTGAAACATCAGGACCGCGCTTGGCGGTCCTTTTTTTTGCCATTAAGGTGAGTGTTAAAACAAGGAACAGAGATGGCTATGAAACTAACATCACTACTTGGCAACTCCCAGAAACTAGACGGCGGAGCCATGTTTGGCAATGCGCCAAAAGCCTTGTGGCAACAGTGGTATCCATGCGACGAACAAAATCGCATACATCTGCAATGTCGCTGCCTGTTAGTACAGGAAGACGATCGGAACATTCTGTTTGAAACCGGCATAGGTGCTTTTTTTGAACCAAAGCTGAAACAACGCTTCGGTGTACAAGAAGACGAACATTGCCTACTCAACGCTCTATCTGAGTTGGGGCTCTCACCCAGCGATATCGATATCATAGTACTTTCACACCTACACTTTGATCATGCGGGGGGGCTATTGAAGGCCTACCAAGAGCTGAAAGCGCCCACACTCGCTTTTCCAAACGCACAAGTCATAGTTAGTGAAACAGCCTGGCAACGAGCGCTGAACCCGCATGCCAGAGATAAAGCCTCCTTTATTGCAGACCTTCAACCACTGCTCGAAGCATCCGGACGATTGGAGCGGGTCAGGGGTACACGCAGTGCTCTGTTGGGCGACCGTTATCGGTTCCACTACAGCGACGGCCACACTCCAGGCATGCTATTGACGGAAATCGAAACAGATGACGGCGCATTGGTGTTTGCGGCCGACCTGATCCCAGGCACCGCCTGGGTACATTTGCCCATTACCATGGGTTACGACCGGTTTCCAGAAATGCTGATTGATGAAAAACGCAGGCTGTTGGCAGACTTACACGCCAGAGGGGGCCACCTGTTTTTTACCCATGACCCGGAAATTGCGTCGGCGGCATTGCAACAGGATGATCGCGGTAAATTTTCAGCAGCGAACGCTGTACACAAGCTGGCTTAATCCAGATAAATGGTTATATCCAGTGCAGAGCTTTCATCACCACCAGCCCAAAACTGGTGGTGAACAGACTGCATACCGTGGTGACCGCGATTATACTGGCGGCCAAACTGGCATTCCCCCCCATCGCACGTACCATCATGTAACTGGCTGCCGCCGTTGGGGTTGCCATCATCAGATACATCACACCGAGCTCCATACCACGGAAACCTAGCAGATACGCTACAGTCGCCGCGAGGTATGGAATCACAATCAACTTTAAGACCGATGCCCAGGCGGTAACCTTGCCAGCCGAGACAAAACCAGCCCATGAAAGGCTGGCACCAATACTAAGCAAGGCCAGCGGCAACGTCATCTGAGCAAGATACCCCGCTGACTCCACGATAAATTCAGGCACATGAATCCCTGATACCCGCCAGCAACCGGCGATAACAATTGCAATAATCAGAGGGTTTTTAACCAAGCTTGTTAGGGTAGACAACACCACATTGGTGCTTTCGCCCGATTGCTTCCAGCGATTTAATGTCACCACAGCCAACACGTTATACAACAAAGACAGGGCCGCCAAGTAAATGGACGCGAGTGTCGCCCCCTCGGCACCAAAGGCACTAATGCAGAAACCCAAACCCACTATACCCATATTGCCGCGAAACGAGCCTTGCACGAAGACACCACGCTCCTCGCGAATGGCTGTGACCCAATGGCTGAGAATCGATAACACGACAAATGATGCCAGCGTAAACACGACACCAAAGCCGATTATTGTCCAATTGATACCTGAGTCCGCGTCGGCTTTGACAATACTGACGAACAGCAAAGACGGTAAAGCCACATTGAATACCAATTTAGATGCGCCCTTATTAAAAGGCTCATTAATCCAGTCCAGACGCATAAACAAAACGCCGAGCAAAACCAGAACGGCAATGGGTAGAGTAACTTGCAGTGAAAACAACAATAATGACAACACAGCTGGCTCCAGGAAAGATAAGGCTGATTCTTAAGAAATGGCATTAAATAGATTGCGACGAATGTCGACCAAGGTGGGCTTCAGAGGCGTCTGCATCTGGCTTTGCAGTGTATCAGAAGTCAATAGTCAGGACTGCAATGCAGACCTGACCATAATCAATAGAACTGGCAATTATAGACGTTCGAGATCAGCTTCAATTTCCGCGATCTTTGCACTGACAACCTTTTCCAAGTGGCTCAGGTCAGACAAAATCTTCTTCTTCAGATCCACTTCTTTCAAAACTTCACGCTTGGCGATCTGATCCAGTTCTTCTATGACGTACCGCAACGTCGATGCGATTTCACTGGTGTCATTGTAAGTGCCGGTGCCACTATCAACTTTCACTCGCTTTTGTTGACGCGGGTACTTGAATTTTTCACTGCGTGCAAAAAGGTCTCCCTTATCGCGCGAGTAATAGATTTTAAGTACATCACTTTTGCCTTCAGTACGAACGGTATATTTCTCGATGCGATCAACGTCGGTAATGCCGATAGCGGTTAAATTTGGGTACATGCATTCATCTCTTCACAGGGTTGGGTATAACGGACTGTTATCATTTAAGCCTAGACTAATATGAACACCTTTCCAATACGCGTGTCACATAGAGGAAAGGCTGGCTTGCTTACGCCTCGTAGTGATCAGTTTACAATCGATTAACGTACCCATCCGATGGCAAAATGAATAGCTGGTAATAAGGCCACATCGGCCGGATCATCCACTTTAAACAGCAACGCCGCGCCCAGTCCGAAGCTGACGTTGAATGTTTTCCAGCGCCAAAAATAGCCATGATCAATACGCGTTCGCAGTGCACCCTGCGCGTCAAGTCCGCACTGCTCCTGATCAATATCCCATAAACAGTAGGAACCTTTGTCGGAGTCATAGTAGCGCCCATCATAAACATCCTGACTGTAACCGACTTCAAAACCGGTCACCCAACCGGGCTGATAGGTTTGTTGCTCAAAGTAAGTCGCGCGTATACCGACATCGTAAAGTGGTTGATCGGTCGCCGAACGCGCATAGGGACCCACCGCCCAATGACTGTTAAGTTTCATATCGACAGCCAAATCAACATATTGGCTGCCGACGATCATAAATGGATCCGTCTGGATATTTAAAAAATCATCCGCTCGGCTAAACAATGGAAGTGTCAGCAGGAGTAGCATCACGCTCTTTTTCAATGTCATTTCAAAATTCCTTCTCATCAGCGTTAAAAGGCGCGGCCAATTGCGATTTCCCACGCGGGCAACATCCACGACTGAAATCCGTCATATCGGCTATCAGACATTTGCTCTGATTCCACCAGAAACTGCACCCCGATACCAAAGTTGGCATATATATCGCGCCAGAGAACCTGATATGTCTGTGTCAGCTTCAAGCGTGTTCTGGCGTAACGCGCGGACTGCAGATCCACCTTCACCATGGCATTGGAATGCCAACCGCTTGCAAAGACCCCCTCCTCAAACCAGTCCAGACGCACGCCAATTGAAGTCTCGTCCTGATTGTCAAAGCTTCCCCAACTGGCATCGTCCAAATGCCAAAACATCAGCCCAGCCGAAACCATCGACGATATCTGCCGATCCAGTTGCACATTCGCGTAACCGGCAGCCGCCATGGTTGGATCAATATGAACTTTATAATCAGGCTGTTCAGCAAGTGCCGACCCCGCACCCAACAGCCCCCCGACAACACCAAACAATGTACTGATTTTCATGAAAGATCCTTCTGTGCACACCACGAATAGTGCCAATATAATACACGCAATAAAAAATCAAAAACAAACAAAGATCAATAATACGCAACTTCAATAATAATTGACGGCAACTATACTGAATTTATTCAAATCACGACTAAAAAGCAGTTAGGATGATTCCCATTATTGTCGACCAAACTGAAATTTATGGCATTACACCTGAGACTTTTACAAATCGAAATGTATTTACCTAACGTATCTTCCACATCGGATTTACATCGCGCGTTGGGGCCACTTAAGCGGTTCTGCAAAGAACAGGATAATATTGCGTTGTCGATCGAATCATTCGATACCAACGACCGCGGACAGTTTTCCCTGATTGTTGCCGGTAACGACAAACGTAATGTCGAACAGGAAAGTGAACATCTGCTGGCGTGGATTGAATCCCGGATTAACGGGCAAAGCCTAGCATCGAACATTACCTGGCTGTAGACAGCGCGCGATCGGTTCGAACTTTGTTACAATTTACAGCTATTCTGAAACAAATCTAAAAAACTATACGGAGAGCAGGTCAGGATGAATCTGTATTGGATTCCGCTACTAACGTTTATCGGGTGCTTTATCCCGCTGGCAACTGTCAAATGGGGACGCAGTCTCTGCACGGCAGCGACAGCTTTGTTTCCAGCACTGGCGCTGCTCATTGTGCTGCAGAATCTAGGTGCGGTCCTGCATGGCGAAGATATACGCTTTAGCCAGTCATGGATTCCAGCCCTTGGTCTGGACATCAGCTTTCGGCTGGATGGCCTGTCATTGCTCTTTGCGTTGCTGATTCTGGGCATTGGTCTATTGGTTATTCTATACGCCCGCTATTACCTATCCGAAAAAGAACAAATGGGACGATTTTACGGCTACCTGATGCTGTTTATGACCGCGATGATCGGATTTGTCTTGTCCAACAATTTATTACAGATGTGGTTTTTCTGGGAGCTGACCAGCATCAGCTCATTTCTGTTAATCAGTTATTGGCATCATCGCAGTGACGCCCGCAAGGGCGCGCGTATGGCGCTCACCATTACTGGTGCTGGGGGTCTGGCGCTACTAGCCGGTATTGTCTTAATTGGGCAACTGCTCGGTTCCTACGATCTGGATGTCGTGCTGAACAGCGGCGATGCGATCCGTGACGCTGACAACTACTTGGTCATCCTTGTTTTGGTATTGCTCGGGGCCTTCACCAAATCGGCACAGTTTCCGTTTTACTTCTGGTTGCCTCACGCTATGGCGGCACCGACGCCGGTCAGTGCGTACTTGCATTCAGCGACCATGGTAAAGGCTGGTATATTCCTAATGGCCCGGATGTTCCCGGTCTTGGCTGGTACCGAAAGCTGGTTCCTGATCGTCAGCATCACAGGCTTATTAACGTTGCTCATTGGTGCCTACATGGCATTGTTTAAGCACGACTTGAAGGGTTTACTGGCCTATTCGACCGTGAGTCATTTGGGTCTTATTACTCTGCTACTGGGCATCGGTACCGATCTGGCTGCTGTCGCCGCTGTGTTCCACATTATCAATCACGCTACCTTTAAAGCGTCGCTGTTTATGGCCGCCGGAATTATCGATCACGAGACCGGCTCAAGGGATATGCGCCAATTGAACGGGCTGTGGAAATACATGCCACAAACGGCCACGCTGGCGATGGTCGCCGCGGCCGCTATGGCGGGTGTTCCGTTATTGAACGGATTCCTTTCCAAAGAAATGTTTTTTGCCGAAACACTGGATCAAAGTACGTTGGGTTCCATTTCCTGGATGATCCCCGTATTTGCCACCATTGGTGCCGCGTTCTCAGTAGCCTATTCGTTACGTTTCATTCACGACGTCTTCTTTAATGGTGAGCCGGTCGACTTACCGAAAACGCCCCACGAACCACCTAGGTACATGCGCGTGCCGGTCGAAATACTGGTTGGACTATGCTTGGTCGTCGGTATATTCCCGGAGCAAACCGTGGGCCATCTGCTGGCGGCGGCCTCAACGTCGGTTCTTGGCGGCTATTTGCCAGAATACCATCTCTATATCTGGCACGGACTGAATCTACCGTTCATCATGAGTATTATCGCGATGGCCGGTGGCGCTGTTTTGTACCTGAATAGACAACGCCTGTTTCGCTTTCAAGCGCATTTCCCTGAGCGCAATGAAAGCCAGTTATTTGATACGTCCGTTAAAAAACTGCGCGATTTCATCCGTGTCTTTTTAGCCTGGTTTGATAACGGCTCAACGCAGCGCTCTGTTTTCTGGCTGCTTTTTCTGGCCCTGGCTTTTACCTTGTTTCCATTAATGCAGTTAAATACCACTGCGGGGCACAGGCCACAGATTCCTGTGGATACTGTTATGTTAGCGGGTGCCACCTTACTCTGCGTTGCGTCTATCGCGACAGTGATCTGGCATCATTTGCGTCTGTTAGCGTTGTTGTTACTGTCAGTCGTTGGCATGATCGTTTCCATTGCGTTTGCCCTGTTCTCTGCACCAGACTTAGCACTGACTCAGTTGTCGGTTGAAGTCGTCACCATTGTCTTGTTGCTGCTTGCGTTATATTTCCTACCGCAACGCATACGAAATTACTCCTCACCAAGCCGCATTGTGCGCGACCTGTCTTTGTCTGTGCTGATCGGAGGAGTGGTGGGCACGATCACCTATGCATTAATGACTCGTCCGTTTGATACCATTTCGGGTTTTTTCACGGAAAATGCCAAGACCCTGGGTGGTGGCACCAACATTGTAAACGTCATTCTTGTCGACTTCCGGGGCTTCGATACCTTTGGTGAAATCACAGTACTTGGAATTGCTGCATTGGGTATTTATAAGCTGATTGCGCGTATGCGCCTATTCCAACTGCACGCCGATACCAATGGCCTGCCCTGGACAGAGGACAAACACCCGATTATGTTTCAGATCATCTCACAAGCGTTGTTGCCTCTGGCGCTGATGGTTTCGGTGTACATTTTTTTACGCGGTCACAACTTACCGGGTGGCGGTTTCATTGCGGGCCTGATTACCTCGGTCGCGATCATTCAGCAGTATATCGCACGGGGTTATGTCTGGTTGCAGGATCGCATCCGCATTAATTATCTCACCCTGATCGGTACCGGGCTCAGTATTGCCTTTCTGACCGGCGTCGGGAGTTTTATCTGGCAGCAACCGTTCCTGAAAAGCTGGCACGATTATGTGCACATTCCGCTGATTGGCGAGATTGAACTAGCCAGTGCCATGGCCTTTGACCTGGGTGTGTATCTCACCGTGGTCGGGGCGTCGATGTTAATTTTGGCGAACCTGGGCGGTTTGACCAGCAGTGAACGACTGCGCGTGGAGGATGATCAATAAGATGGAATTAATATTTGCATTGTGCGTCGGCATCTTAACTGCCTGCGGCGTTTACCTGACCTTACGTGGCAGCACATTTACGGTGGTCATTGGGCTGACTTTACTGTCTTATGCCGTGAATCTGTTTCTGTTTGCCAGTGGTCGCCTGGCATTAAATGCTGCCCCCATACTCAAGCAGGCAGAGCAACACACGGACCCGCTGCCACAAGCTCTGGTACTTACCGCCATCGTCATTGGCTTCGCCATGACCGCCTTTGCTGTCATCCTCGCCATGCGTGCCCGAGCTGACTTGGGTAACGATCACGTCGATGGGAATCCTCCGGAGTTGGAACAGACTCTGCAACATAAGGATAAGCGCTCATGAACCACTTGACAATTGCGCCTATTCTTATTCCATCCATCACTGCCATCTTAATGTTGTTACCTCCGCTTGCCGAACGCATTGTGTTGCAGCGCTGGTTGGCCTGGGTCAGCTTTGTCCTTTTATTGGCAGCGAGTACCGCATTGTTGCTACAGGTAGATCAGCAAACCCAAGTTTATTTGCTTGGAGGTTGGCAGCCACCCTTTGGCATTATGCTTTTGGCAGACCGGCTCTCAGTAATGCTGGTGACCTTAACGGCGTTTTTGGCGTTGTGCGCTTGCTTGTATGGCTCTGCGCATGAAGAAACCACCGGTCGCTTTTTCTATCCGTTGTTTATGTTTCAGGTCATGGGTATTAACGGCGCTTTCTTGACCGGCGATATTTTCAACTTGTTCGTCTTTTTTGAAGTCCTACTGATCGCAAGCTATGCGCTGTTGGTGCACGGCGGAGGCAAGGAAAAAACCAAAGCCAGTTTCCACTACATAACGCTAAACCTACTTGGCTCTGCTTTTTTTCTGATTGCGCTGGGTACGCTGTACGGAACCGTCGGAACGCTTAACATGGCGGATCTGTCTGCCAAAGTGCCATTGTTAGCCGCAGAAACACAGGCGATTGCCAAAGCCGGTGCCTTACTGCTGCTGTTGGTGTTTGGTTTAAAGTCGGCAATGATGCCTTTGCAATTCTGGCTCACTAGAACCTACGCGGCTGCAGCAGCTCCAGTAGCCGCGCTTTTCGCTATTATGACCAAGGTCGGCCTGTATTCTATTTACCGGGTTTTCGGTGGAATTTTCGGCGACAGTGCCGGAGATCTGGCCAACATTGCGACACCATGGATATGGCCGCTCGCCATAGCCACGCTGGTTTTTGGGATGCTGGGGGCCATAGCGGCACCTTCGTTGCGCTTGTTGACCGCCAATATGGTGTTGATCTCAGTCGGCACGCTGCTGCTCAGTTTTGTTATGAATGGCGGTCAATCACTCGCCGCAGGCCTCTACTACCTGATGCATTCAACGCTCGTAGCCGCGGCACTTTTTTTACTCGCGGATCAAATCCACGTTCAGCGCGGTCATGCCCAAGACCGCTTCGTGGTGTCTCGCCCTATGAAGCAGGCAGGTATTCTGGGCGCGTTTTACTTCACCGCCGCCATCGCGATCATTGGCTTGCCACCGCTGTCTGGTTTTGTCGGCAAGGCGTTACTTTTACAGGGCGTCACTGATTCCTCGGAGAGGATCTGGGTCTGGAGCAGCTTACTGATCAGCAGCCTGTTTGCGCTCATTGCCTTCAGCCGAGCTGGAACCTCGCTATTCTGGCACTTGTCGGGTAGCAAATCGGGCACTGAAGTCGCCAAACTAGCGCAATTGGTCGCCATTGCACTGCTGTTATTGGCGTCGCCGTTATTAACCCTCTTCGCTGGACCAGTCACATCCTTTACCGAACGAGCCGCACAGGATATTCGCCAGAGCACCGTACTCGTCCAACAGGTGATTGCAGAATCTGAGGAGTTAACTTATGACACCCACTAATCGCTCATGGATACCAAGCACATTTAACTTCGTACTGCTGTTTGTGGTTTGGTTACTTTTGACCAATAGCTTTACGATCGGCAACATTCTTTTAGCGACGTTTCTGGCTTGGGGCATTCCTTTTCTGATCAGTGGACTGCAATCGGAAACGTCTCGGGTCAAAAAACCACTTAAAGCGGCTCAGTATCTATTCATCTTGTTGTGGGACATCATAATCTCCAATGTTGTGGTTGCGCGCCAGGTGTTAGGCAACACCCACCATCTGCAGCCGGGCTTTCTAGCCATTCCTCTCGATCTGACCGACCCGCTTCCCATAACCTTGTTAGCTAGTACCATCTCGCTGACGCCCGGTACCGTCAGTACCGAAGTGTCTGTCGACTTGAAAACGTTGTATGTCCACGCGTTGAATGTCGATGACGAGCAAATTCTGATCGCCAGCATTAAGCAGCGTTATGAATCGCGATTGAAGGAGATTTTCGGATGCTAGAAAACACAGTCTTGGCGGTCAGTGCGGCCATCGGCGTATCGCTGCTTCTTAACCTCTGGCGCTTCATGAAAGGGCCACACATGCTGGACCGTATATTGGCACTCGACACCATGTACATTAACGCCATTGCACTCATCGTTTTGCTGGGTATCTACATGGGCTCACCGCTGTATTACGAAGGTGCGCTACTCATTGCAATGTTAGGCTTTGTCAGCACATCGGCGGTATGCAAATTTATTTTGCGTGGCGACATCATCGAATAGGTCGGAATAACATGATAATTCTCGAATATTTAACGGTTATTTTTCTTTTAATTGGCGGTTTTTTTCTGCTGGTAGGGTCCATCGGTTTGTTCCGCTTACCGGATTTCTACATGCGACTGCATGCACCGACCAAAGCGTCTACCCTGGGGATAGGGTCCATTCTCGTGGCATCCATCATTTTTTACAGTTTCAAAGGAGATGGCGTCAGCATCAAAGAATTTCTCATTACCCTGTTTATGTTTTTAACGGCGCCCATTACCGCACACATGCTGTCGAAAGCTGCACTGCATGTACGTCAACCGCCGCGGCCAGACACTCTCAATATCGATCAGTTGGAAAACATCCGTGATCGAAAATAGTCGAAACCACTGGTTAGAAAGACTATCGGGTGTTAACGGTCAGCAAGAACAATAAAATTAGTGCCGGTAAACCAGATCCAGCGCTGCATGCCAGCGTTGCAGTTTTTTCTGGAATGGCATTGCAGCATAGGCAGGACTGGTCGATGGCAGGGTGAGAACGCTCACTTCTCCTTGCGTCGAAATCCCACTGAAGTGCTTGTTAAATTCCCGACCCGCAGTACCACCATTCAACAAGATCAACGCGACCTCCGGGTGTGACTGCAACCAGTCGGCAATTGGGTTCACCTGAATCGTTTGCGTTCTTATCTCACTGTCGAGGCTGCCTGGTCGCTCGCAACGCTGCAACACGTCCCACAGAGCTACCTGATGACGATTCAATTGAGCCAACCTCGTCTCGTAAGCCAACGTCGGATTAAATTGAAAATACGCACCCATGATCGGCCAGAAAGCATTGCGCGGATGCGCGTAATACTGAACGGCCTGCAATGAAGCCACGCCGGGAATCGACCCTAACACCAGAACCCGTGCTCCGGACTTTGCTTCAGGCTCAAAGGATTGAATCAGCGACACTGTTACAACGCTTGAAGATTGGCGTATTGCAGCATAAGCGTGCGTTCTTTTCCATCATCAAAAGCCACCATGACCCGGGTCTGTGCACCGCCACCTTCTGCATTGACAATGACCCCTTCGCCAAACATGGCATGTGACACTCGCTGACCTATGGCCAGCCCGGCATCTTCGACGGCGATCTGCTGCTGCATGCCAAAATCGACCGGTCGTGAAACAGTAGAGCGCAAACGTACTTCACTGACCAACTCCGCCGGAATTTCACGCACAAAGCGTGACAGCGTATTGAAGGTTTCGCTGCCATAAAGACGGCGGCTCTCCGCGTACGTCAGGGTCAGTTCTTTCCGCGCCCGGGTAATGCCAACATAAGCCAGTCGCCGTTCTTCCTGCAGACCGCCAGGATCACCCATCGACATTTTGTGCGGAAACAGATTTTCTTCAAGTCCGGCCAAAAACACATGATCAAACTCCAGGCCCTTGGCACTGTGCAAGGTCATGAGGTTTACACTGTCTTCAAATTCATCCGCCTGCGCATCGCCTGCATCCAGTGAGGCTTCGGAAATAAACTGCGCCAACAATTCAGCAGAGGTATCAAAATCCAGTTCGGTCGAAAAGCTTTGCGCCGCACTGATCAACTCATTCAGGTTTTCGACCCGGGCCCGACCCTTCTCCCCTTTCTCTTTCTGGTGATATTCGATCATGCCGGAGGCATCGTTAACGAACTTAACCATGTCGCCCAGATCATTCTGCTCCAGCACCGCCGCATCCATATCGGTGATCAATTGCATGAAGTTTTCTAACGCATTGGCCGCCCGCTTGGCTAAAACCGTATTGGTCAATGCCATTTCCGCCGCCTGCCATAAGGAGCAACCCTGATCACGGGCCAACACCCGCAATGTTTCCAGAGTTTTATTGCCGATACCGCGCGGTGGCACATTCAGGATACGCTCCATCGAAGCATCGTCCTGCCGATTCAAAATCAATCGTAAATAAGCCACCGAATTGCGAATTTCCATTCGCTCATAAAAGCGGACGCCGCCATAAATGCGGTAAGGCACCTGCAAATGAATTAACGACTCTTCTAGCACGCGGGACTGGGCATTAGATCGATACAGTAACGCAATCTGTGTGGGATTGACGCCGGATTCTATTAACCGGTTCATTTCATCGGCGATATAACGGGCTTCGTCCTGCTCATTAAACCCCGCATACAGACGGATCGGATCACCTTTTTCACCATCTGTCCATAAGTCCTTACCCAGTCGCCCCTGATTGTTCTGAATGACCGAATTGGCCGCTGCCAGAATGGTGGAGGTCGAGCGATAGTTCTGTTCCAACCGCACCACCTCAGCATTCTGGTATTCCAATTCAAAACTCTGGATGTTCTCGACTTTCGCGCCGCGCCAACCGTAAATGGACTGGTCATCATCACCGACAATGGTCATGCTGAGCTTATCGCCAATCAACACTTTCAACCAAGCGTACTGAATGTCGTTGATGTCCTGGAATTCGTCTACCAGCACATGAGTAAAGCGCGACTGATAGTGCTCCAAAACGGAAACGTCGTTCAACCACAATTCGTGGGCGCGCAACAGCAATTCGCCAAAGTCAACCAAACCACTTTGCTGGCAGATTTCTTCATAACGGGTGTAGATTTCTTTAACCGTGTCCTGATACCAATCCCCGTGCGTCAGCACATACGCTGCCCGGCGACCTTCATCTTTCTGTCCATTAATAAACCACTGCACCTGTTTCGGCTGAATACGATCATCGAGAATGTTCATCTCTGCGATGATTCGTTTTACCAGCCGCAATTGGTCATCACTGTCCATCACCTGAAAATTTTGCGGTAATTTCGCCTGCTGCCAATGCGCTTTCAGTAACCGATGAGCCAAACCGTGAAAGGTGCCAATCCACAACCCATGAGATGAAGTTTCCAGCAAAGTCTCAATCCGGCTTTTCATTTCTCGTGCCGCTTTGTTGGTAAAGGTGACCGCTAACACGCTGTAAGGCGAAGCCAGCCCAGCCGCAATCAGCCAGCCGATACGATGAGTCAACACTCGGGTTTTACCGGAACCTGCGCCGGCCAATACCAACAAATTCTGAGCATCACTGGTGACGGCTGCACGTTGTTGAGGATTCAGGGTATCAAGTTGTAATGAGTTCATGACGGGCTACTGTATATAAAAACAGGCAGAGTGTATCAGATGCGAGTATTTTTCACAGGGGGGCCTGGCCCGCCAATAAGCCCCATAACTCAAATAAATCGTGCAAATCAGTCACTAGAACACTGCTTTAAAGCGGTCTTTATGCGATCCTATGCCTATACTGAACTGAACCATAAAAAATAAGAATCTATGCAGTCGACCAACGAAACACTCCGATACCGGAGAACACAGATATTGCTGAATAACGCCCATATGTTTTGGTGGTCTTCTATAGCATTGAGCCTGCTGTGTGCAGTCACTTCCATGCTGATTACCGCGTCCTTCAACGCGGTGGGCGGGGCGGTACTAATCTGTCTGATTTCCGCAGCGGGTCTGTTTTCCATTGATTACAGTCGAAAAATGCTCAAGCAAAAACCCTTCTGGAGCCCGTTTCTTTGGTTTGCGGCCTTGATCAGTGCTAATGCCGTATTGTGGGGACTGACTGCCCGTAATGGGGGGCTGTGTACGACATTGGCAATTGCAGAAGCGGGTTTTGCGGGCGTATACCTGGTGTCTCACGGTCGCCTGATGATTGCCGGTATTGCGCCGGTGGCCTTCATCCCGATCCCGTTTTTATTATGGAATCATGATGCTGTCCTGTTTCAGGTTCACTTTCCACTGATGCTGTTGATTATTGTGGCCAGTTGGCAAGGGCACCGTCTGGCGGTGCGCAATACCCGCACCGAAATGGAATCTGAACGGCTTAACCGTCTGCTCACCGACAACCAGTCGCAGTTGCAATCTAAGATCAAGAAACGAACATCGGAAATTGAACAAGCCAACAAACGCCTCAGTCTTGAAGTGCAGTTACGTAAAGAAGTCAATCAGGCATTGATTCAAAGCGAGGAACAACTCAATCTCGCAATGACAGCCTCGGGTATCGGATTCTGGGACTGGGACATCCTCAACCGCAAAGTCTACCATTCCGACAGTGAGCGATTTTTCGGCAATGGCGATTCATTAACAGAAGATCAGTTTTCTTTGTCCGATCACATCGTTCAGGAGGATATTCCCGCGGTACGCAAAGCCATGAGTGCGCACCTCAAAGGTCAAACTGATTATTATCAGGCCCGCTACCGCGTCTTGCTGCCAGACTCCAATCAGCCACGTTGGTTAGAAGATATCGGTAAAGTCACCGAACGGAATGAAAAGAACATTGCCACACGGATGATCGGAACCCGACGCGACATCAGTAAAGACATGCAATTACAAGAAGACCTGAGTCTGTCTTCCAGCCTGTTTAATAACAGTTCTGAAGGGGTCTTCGTACTCGACGCTCACCAGCATTTCCGTACCTGCAACCGTGTTTTTTGCCAGATATTCGGCCGCCAGAAAGGCGAGCTGATTGATCAGCCATTGTTCGATGTCATCCGCACGGAGCAAAACCACCGGATTAGCCAGGGCATGGTCAATAACGGACGCTGGAGCGGCGATCTGATGGCGATGCGCACCGATAACGAACGTTTTCCGTTGTCCTTAACCCTGACAACCATTCGCCGTGACGACAACAGCGTGTCGCATTATCTGGGCATCTGCCGGGACCAATCCGAGTCGCACCGTTCGGAAAAAGAAATCCGTTATCTCAACAATTACGACAAACTCACGGGGTTGTTCAATCGCGCTTATTTCCACGAAGTGTTACGACAGTTTCGTGAGCATCAGCCATTGCAGGATAATCACTATGCCGTATGTGTGTTGAATCTGGACCGGTTTAAATCGATTAACGAAAGCCTCGGTTTGGAAGTGGGTGATCAGTTACTGAAAGACCTGGCGGCTCGTTTGAGTAATTTCGAGGAACCGATCCGGCAAATTGCCCGTCTGGCCAGCGACGAATTTGCCCTGGTTATTGAATATGAGCAGGACAGAGACGCCCTGCTAAAGACCTTGGAACATTTGCAAGCCGAGATTACCCGCCCATTTTTGGTCAGTGAGCATGAGCTCATCGTCACCGCCAGTATCGGGGTCTGCATCGTTCAGGAAGGCAATATTGCCCAGTTGCTGAATCACGCCATTGCCGCTATGAATCAGGCTCGCTACCAAGGGGGAAATAACTACCAGTTTTATCACCAGAAGCTGGCCACCTCACCTTTGGAGCGACTGCAGTTGGAAAAAGCGCTGCGCAAGTCCATCGCTAATAATGAATTTTCAGTCAGCTATCAACCGAAGATGAATCTACACACAGGCATCATTGATTCTGTCGAAGCGCTGGTCCGCTGGCGCCACCCGCACAAAGGGCTTATCGAACCGGATGATTTTATTCCGCTTGCCGAAGAAACCGGCTTGATTTCCGCTATAGGTGAGCAGGTTCTCAACAAAGCGTGCATCGAAGCCGCAGCATGGCGGGAAAGCGGTTTTGGCGACATATCCATCTCGGTGAATTTATCCAGCCACCAAATCCGGCGAGACGATCTGTACGACGTGGTACACAACGCCTTGCGCAACTCCCAGTTACCAGCGGAGTACCTGGAGCTGGAATTGACCGAAGGCATGCTGATGGAAGATATTAATCACGCGCAAGACTTCCTAAACCAATTACGCTCTCTTGGGGTGCGTTTAGCGCTCGACGACTTTGGCACCGGCTATTCGTCACTGAGTTATCTCAAGCGATTGCCGATCGACACGCTGAAAATCGACAAATCTTTTGTCGCTGAAGCCCGCAATGGACAGACCAGTCCGATCGTGGAGGCGGTGATGGCCATGTCAGAAAGCCTGAGATTGAATGTGGTCGCGGAAGGCGTCGAAACCAAAGAGCAGCTGGATTACCTGGAAAAACTGGGTTGTGACTACGCACAAGGCTATTTCATCAGCCGAGCATTGCCAGCCTCTGAGGTCTTAACCCTAATCCGTCACAGCAATCTGCAGACGCTGACTCAGTCCAGCGATTCCGTGCATTAACGACAGCGCTCAAATCCGGCAGACCTCAAGGTCTGCTCTGGTCACAGAATTCGGCGCTTGACTTCTGATATTTTAATATATTCAACACCCCTTCAAATTGGGCATCATTCTTGCTTTTTATAGCGAAGTCTTTTATTCCTATTTCATTTAGTAACAAAGATGTTGTGGAGGCTTCGATCCATTTCACAGAACTGAAACAGGAATAAACTAGACTAAGACGCCAACGCTGAGATCCAGCGGCAGCGCCAACAGCAGTACTGATTTAATAACAAAAATCGGCAGTCGCCACGAAGGAGCTAAACACCATGTCTACGAACCTGTTTGAGCTAGAACTCGCCAACATTGAAGATAACATTCTTCATAAACCCGCTGATGCCAGTGAAAACAAGCGCAACGAGAATCACCGCCGTCTCGCCGCGCGACGGGCCATTGAGGACCACCTGGAGCAGCAACGATTGCGAAGCGAATATCAGGATCTGGAACTTGAGATATATTAGTCCTTGTTCACTTGAAAAGGGCGCCAGAAGGCGCCCTTTTTTTGTGCGACGAATCCCCTGAATGATCCAGAAAGTATCTGTTTTCTTGTCTTGCGAACAGGCAAAGTTTCCAAATATAGAATCCTCAATCAACACCGGAGGTAACAACACATTTAGTTTCAAGTGTTACTAACCGTTACCTGTTAGCCGGGAGTAGGATGAATGGTACTTACATAGGCTTGTCCAATGGAATTTGCATCAATGCGTAACTTCGTTTCACTGAGGTTTTTTACTTAAAGTACTAAATCTGTTTCGAAGACTATGGTTTCGTTTTTAACCAAAAGATCTTTTTCCCAAGGGGAGACCCCCTTGATCCGGTCTTCACCAGAGTTGAAGTCGTGAAAATCGAATCGAAGACCTTCGCTCATAATAGATCCCCCCCCCTTCTTTCGCCCGCGTTGGTATTCTGCCTTATTTGTATTTTCTTCGAACGGTCGCTTGAGCGTGCATCCCTACACGCGCGGTGTTTGCAAGGGCATCCATGCCCTTGAATCCGTAGCGACGCACCAATTAAATCAACCAAAGCAGATTCGACCGAATGGTTAATTACGCCGATACCGGCAATGTCTTTCAATTGATGAGTTTGAACTATTTATAGAACAGAGGCATAGAAAACCATATCTATCGCGAAAATAACGGCACCGTCTGTCACCATCTTTCAAACGACCACATGAAGCAATGTCACGGAATGAGACTATTGCTGCATACATATTCTAAATCAGCTTAAACAAGTACCATTCGGCGTAGGATTCGCTGTTTCAGCGTTGGCTGATGCGCAAGTTTTGCAAATCCTTCTCGCTGAAGGTTTGCGGGGTTAAGAGCTGTTGGATCGCGTCACGCGCGCGCTGATTACTGACGCGTAATCGGATGTCCAAGTTCTCCGCCCATTCGGTCAACAAACCCCGAGCCAGCTCGCGCTCCTGCTCTGAAAGCCTGTTCAGTGTTTTTTCCGGAATGAGCAACATACCCCAGGTATAGATAACTGGCGTCTGGGTCACGTAGTTGAAACGGCTGTGCCAATTCAAAGTCAGCGCGGCGGCAGGTGGGGCAATCAACGTATCGATCGCGCCGGTATCGAGCCCGGTCAGGACATCACCGATGTTCATGACCAAGTACGAGATATTCAATTCACGAGTCATCCGCTGAATATCGGCGGTATTGGGCAACCAGAGTTTGGCATCCCGTAGAGCCGACAGGGTCGGGATTTTCTGTTTGGACATCAGATAGGAAAATCCACCGTCCAGCGGACCAAAGCCCAACCAGCCGGCATCCAGCAGTCGCTGCCGGAATTCCTCATCAACCTCGTCACGCTGTCGATAGACCTGATCCAAACTATCGAACTGAAACGGATCGCTGAGATCACTGACATCGGCTTCCAGATTTTCAAGCGTTGCGGCGCTGACCAGGGCGCCCTGCAGTTGGCCAATGCGGATCTTCCGCAACACTGTTGCATCATCGCCCATCACGCCACCGGGGTAGACTTTCAGCGTGATTTTGCCACCCAACGCAACGTTCAGCTGCTCAGATAATGTCTGCAGAGAAACGACAACCTCGGAACCCGGAGGATACAGAGTGGCCACTTTGATAGTCGTCTGTGCCAACCCAGCCAATGGAGCCAAGACAAACAGCAATACCGCACAAATACGCATAGGAACCTCATCGTTATTAACGTCATACGGCCAGCTGTCCTATAAGGATTGCTTTGACCGCCGTTCATCTCGTGATGCGCCGATCGAACTGCCCAGACCTACTGCCCAAATCTTTCAATAAAGCTTAGTAACGGTGTCACCAGCGCCCCATGTGGCCATAGAATGGGGCAATGTCACCGGGCAGCCCCCCGACAAGACGACCGGAGATAAAAACACGTCCAACCTACCCCAACTAAGTGACAACCGTATGACGTTGCATCGGCTCGTCTGTTCAGTCGGTCAACCCTTCGGTCAGATACTCATTTTTCAGTTTCACATAGTTGCCTGCGGTGTATTTGAAATAAGATTTCTCTTTATCACTCAACGGGCGAGCTTTCTGTACAGGGCTGCCTTTGTACATATAGCCGGACTCAAGGCGTTTACCGGGCGGTACAAGAGCGCCAGCCGCAACGATAACCTGATCTTCAACGACTGCACCGTCCAGGATAGTTGCACCAATACCAATAAGCACTTCATTGCCGACATGACAGCCGTGTAAACATGCCTGATGTCCTATGGTGACGTCATTGCCGATGACCAATGGATGACCCTCCGGGTTGTAGTCACTGGCGTGGGTAATATGCAACACCACACCATCTTGAACCGACGTTCGCTCCCCGATGTGAATGCTGTGCATGTCGCCCCGTATAATAGCACCCGGCCAGATTGACGAATCGGTGCCAATAGTGACATCCCCCAAGACATAGGCTTGAGGTGAAATCATCACCCGATCGGCAATGGCCGGTTGTACTCCCCGAAATGAATGTATCGCCAAAACACCTTCCCCTTTACTATAGTTAGAATTGATTCCAAGAATTTGAGCAGCCCCATGTTAAAACTTTCCGGATTCTGGCGACATCGAAATGAAGAGATTGCCGCCATCGACCTCGGTTCCAACTCCTTTCACATGATTATAGCCCGCGTGGCCGATGGGCAAATCAGCATCATTGACCGCCTGAAAGAGACCGTCCGTTTGGGTTACGGACTTGACGAAGACGGGAATCTCGACGAGCTGTCACAGAAAAGAGCACTGGATTGTCTGGAAAGATTCGCGCAGCGCATCAAGCATCTGCCCCCGTCGAGTGTCCGCGCCGTGGGAACACGTACCTTGCGAATGACGAAAAATGTTTACCCGTTTCTGGCCAAAGCCGAACGTGCGTTGGGGTTCGATATTCAGATTATCGCTGGTGCGGAAGAGGCTCGCTTGGTGTATCAAGGCGTTGCGTTTGGCCTGGAAGACGACCAGCAAACCCGTTTGGTAATTGATATCGGTGGTGCCAGTACCGAACTGATTATCGGAGAGGATTTCACGCCTATCTCACTGGAATCCTTGGGCATGGGTTGCGTCTCGATCAGCAAACGCTTCTTTGACTCCGGCCAAATCACCGCAGCGTCGGTACGCGCCGCCGACATCTACTGTCAGCGTAAACTGGAACCCATCCGTAGCAGTTTCCGCCGCAGTCAATGGCAACGGGTCATCGGGTGCTCAGGCTCGATCAAATCCATTTCCAGCGTACTCGAACAATTGAACGGACATCCGGCCATCACGCCTGAAGGCATTGATCAGATACTGCAACAGTGCCTGGCAACGGGCACGATCGACGAACTCAAACTACCTGGGCTCAGTAGCGACCGGCAACCGGTTTTCATTGGCGGATTAATCGTGTTGCGCAGCTGTATGAATGCGTTAAAGCTGGACAGCATGGAAGCTTCGCCTTGGGCGTTACGTGAAGGCGTCTTGTTTGACCTGCTGGGGCACGACTCGATGTCTGACATGCGCGAACGCACAGTCATGGAAATGGCGAAGCGCTTTCACGCTGACCTTGATCATGCTCAGCAATGCAACAACGTCGCCCAAAAAATGCTCGCGCAGATCAGCAAGCAGGTGCCGCTGGATGAACACTGGTCCCGATACTTACATTGGGCCTGCCTGCTGCAGGAAATTGGGTTAGACATAAACCACGATAAATTCCATGTCCACAGCGGCTACATTATTGAAAACAGCCACCTCGCCGGTTTCGGACATGATGAGCAACATCGTTTGACCTGTTTGGTACGCAACCAACGTAAAAAACCCGATTGGTTGCAGATTCAGCGATTACCCGAAGAAGAACACACTAGCTTTACTATTGTGTTGCACATTTTCCGGTTGGCTTGTGTACTGACGCGGGCTCGCAATGATATCCAGGATATCGGTTGGTCGCTGAGTCTGAAAGCGTCGTCTTTGGCGTTCAACGCGCCGCCGGTATGGTGGGAAAGCCAACCGCTCGCCGCGGCGGATCTCAATGCGGAAGTCAGTTACATGAAAAAAAGTGAACTCCAGCTGGTGCTCAATCAACCCCAATGACCGACACTCTATGCAGCCGCTCAATTACGAGCGGTTGCCGCGGTTAGCAAACTCATTTGGGCCGAAATAAGTTCTTCACCCTCCAGCGCGGTGACCGGGTGATAATCGCCCTGACTGTCCAGTTCCCACGCCTGCACATTATCGAGCAGATAGAGTTCCAAGTCTGCGATTACCTTGTCCCGATTCTTCTTAGACAACAACGGGAAACCTGTTTCCACACGGTGGAACATATTGCGCATCATCCAATCCGCACTGGCCAGAATCACTTCCGGATCGCCATCGTTGTGAAAACAAAATGCCCGAGTATGCTCAAGAAACCGCCCCACCACAGAGCGAACGGTGATGTTATCGGATACACCGGGAATACCGGGGCGAACCTGACAAATACCCCGGATAATCAGATCGATCTTCACCCCGGCTTGACTGGCTTCATACAGCTTATGAATCAATTTTTCTTCGGCCAGTGAGTTCATCTTGGCAATGATCCGTGCCGCTCGCCCATCTTTGGCAAATTGAATTTCGCGGTCGATATGACGCATTAATGTTTTATGCAGCGTAAACGGCGCCTGCAGGACTTTGTCGAGTTTCGACACCCGACCCAGACTGGTCAGCTGCAAAAAAATTCGGTTCACATCATCTCCGATCTGCTTATTGGCGGTAATCAATCCATAGTCGGTATAGATGGTGGCCGTTTTTGGGTGGTAGTTCCCCGTTCCCAAATGCACATAGTGACGAAGACGGTTCTTTTCCTTGCGCGCTATCATCAACAATTTAGCGTGCGTCTTGTAACCGAACACCCCGTACACAACGTGGATACCGTATTCCTGCAAACGAGTTGCCAGTGCAACGTTAGCCTCTTCGTCGAACCTGGCCAGCAACTCAATCACCACTGTCACTTCCTTACCGGCGCGAGCTGCAGCAACCAGCGCATCAACGATGATCGACTTGGCACCGGTTCGATATAGCGTCTGTTTGATAGTCACCACATCCGGGTCCTTGGCGGCTTGTCGGATCAGATCAACAATCGGCAAAAAGGAATCGAACGGGTGTTGCAAGAGCACATCGCTGCGCGCAACGGAATCAAAGATACCGCTTTTGCGTCTCAAAACCTTAGGGTAATGAGGTTCAAACTGGGGGTACAACAGATCCGGGCGATTCACATGATCTATCAGCTCCAACAACCGGTTTAAATTAACCGGACCATTCACCCGGTAACAATCCAGCGCCCGGATTTCAAACTGCGCCATCAAAAAATCGACCATTTCCGGTGGGCTGTTCTCAGCCACTTCCAAGCGGACTTCATCGCCGTATTGACGATAAACCAACTCACCTTCAATCGCGCGGCGCAAATCATCCGTTTCTTCTTTATCGACAAACAGGTCGGAATTTCGTGTTACTCGAAATTGATAAGACCCTTTTACTGTCATGCCAAAGAAAATCTCATCCATAAAGTAGTGAATGATCGATGACATGAACACGAACTGGTTACCCGTTTCAACATCGGGCAACTCCAAACGGACCAGGTTTGGCAACGACCGAGGGCACTGCACTATAGCGCGGCCACTGTTGCGGCCAAACGCATCTTTACCTTGCAAAAACACCATGAAATTAAGTGATTTATTCAGAATTCGGGGGAACGGATGCGCGGGATCCAAACCGATGGGGCTCAACAGGGGGAGCACTTCGTGATGAAAGTAATCTTTCAACCAAGCAATCTGCGCTTTATTCCAATTCTCGCGCTTGACGATTTCAATACCTTCGGCCGCCAGCAATGGCAGCAGAACATGGTTGAAAATGTCATATTGACTATCGACCAATTCATGCGCAAAACTAGCAATGCCTTCAAGCTGCAGCTCCGGCGACAAACCATCTATATCCGGTAAGGTCGAGCCGGCTTCGTGACGCTCTTTCAGGCCTCCAACGCGTACCTCAAAGAACTCATCGAGATTGGTGCTGGAAATGCAGAGAAACCGCAGTCGTTCCAGCAACGGAATACTATCATTTTTGGCCTGTTCCATGACCCGCTGATGAAATTTCAGCAAGGACAGTTCCCGGTTTAGAAAATGCTCCGGGCCAATGGTCACTGTGTCTGGTAGCTGCTCTACATCCGTCATTATCAATCCTCACTTCGATAGACCTATCCTATCTGAAATCGCGCGCAAGATAATGACAATTATATGACAGTGTTTGAGTGTTCGCTGAAAACTCGTCACAGCCAAAAACAAAAAAAGCCCCGTGGGGCTTTTCAGAACAACAATTCAGAGAGACTTATCCCTTAACGCCGCCCGATGTCAGGCCACCGACCAGGAATTTCTGTGCAATCAGAAACACAATGGTAATTGGGATGCCCGCCAACACGGCCGCTGCCGCGAAGTCACCCCACAACTGGTTCTGTGCTTGAATATACTGCTGTGCGCCAACGGCCAAGGTCATCTTATCGATATCGGAAATCAACACCGATGACAGAGCATATTCATTGACAATGCCAATGAAGGTCAGAATAAACACAACGGCCAAAATGGGGACACTCAATGGCAACAGAATACGGTAAAACGTTTGCCATGGTGTCGCACCATCAATCGACGCAGACTCTTCCATCGCCGGATCAATGGTGTCGAAATAACCGATGATCATGAAAATATTCAACGCCATCGAACCCATGTACCCGATAATCAACGCGGAGTGTGTGTTCAGGCTCATGAAGCCAATGAAGCTACCCAGTTTTTCAAAAATCAGGTACAAGGCCGCGAGAAACAACGTTGCCGGAAACTGTTGTAAGACCAACAGCGTCTTCAACATCGGACCTTTGCCGGTGAATCCCAGCCGGCCGAAAGCATAAGCACTGGTGGTAGACAGCAACAACACCAGAATCGACGTGATAACCGCGACTTTCACCGTATTCATTAACCAGCTCAATACTGGAAACGGCGGTTCAGATACATAAGCCCCACCATATTGAATTGTAGTGCGGGAAGCGCCCGCCGGCATCGCCGGGATGTCCAGCTTACCTTGCAGCCTTCCATCGGGTGTCACAAACAGCACGTCATCGCCATAGGCAGCTGCGTTTTCAGCCAAATCGAGGATGATGTCAGTGCGACCAAGATAACCCTCTTTATCAGCACCGGGCACCGTAACTTTGTCGCCAACGTTACTCAAAAACGACACTGCCAGGTAGGACTTCAACGGGAAATCCGCTTCGTCGAATTTCGGGTTCGCCGTGAAGCTCCAGGAACCGTCCGCGTTCACAGTGACATCACCAAGACCGTTGTTGAAGGACACTTTCGCCTGTCCATCGATATCTTTTTTCAACGGGTTCATGCCGGTGTAATTCTGTTCTAACGCCAACGCCCAATGCTCTAAAGTGGGGTTAGAAGGGAATAAAAAGTTTTCTGGGTCGACCAGCGTGTGCCCGGTCCGGAAGGAAATAGACACCACATACGCCAACGGATAGATGACGAAGAACAAAAACGTCAGTAAGAATAAGTGCACGCCAATAACACGAGCAGTGTGTGATTTAGATTTAACCATGATTTATCTCTCCTGCTCTTATTTCTTAATGCCGACTTCAATTTTAGCGGCTTTCAAATAGGCGATTGCAAAGATACCAACCATCATAAAGATAAAGGTCGAGACCGTAGCACCCAATGCGAAGTCTTGAGTGTCACCCATAAACGCAAGACGGAACGCATAGTTCACCAGCAGATCGGTTTCACCCGCTTGTGGCGATGAACCAATGATGATGGGCTCGCCACGTGTTAACAGCTGAATCAGTACGAAGTTGTTAAAGTTAAACGCAAAGGATGCAATCAACAGCGGCAACATGGGTCGCAATACCAGTGGAAAGGTAATCTTAAAGAAATTTGTAATCGGGCCAGCACCTTCCAGGCTGGAAGCCTCATACAGATCCTTAGGAATAGACTGCAACATACCCAAACTCAAGATGAACATGTAAGGGTAACCCATGAACAAGTTGACCATAAGAATCATCATACGTGACATATTCGGGTCCGCGTTCCAGGATGGCGCAATATTGAATAGCAGTTCCAACACATGGTTGATTTGACCGAAATTCTGGTTAAACAACGCCCGGAAAATCATGATCAGAATGAAACTCGGTACCGCATAAGGCAGAATCAACAACACTTGATACAGACCACGGAACTTGATCGGCTCCCATTGCACGAAACTGGCGATCATCATGCCGAGGAAGAAGGTAAACACCACCGTAAAAATGGCGAAGAACATGGTCCAGGTAAAGATCTGCAGGAAGGGGGCAAACATACCGTCTTCTGTCAGCACCCGGACATAGTTGTCGAAACCTACATTGGTTTGGAAACCGGGAGTGAAATAGGAACCTTCAGAATCGAAGAAAAAGCCTTCGTCCATATCGGCGGTCAATACGATACCGTCTTTCTGATTGACGATTTTATACGGATCGGTTTCATCGGCTTGCCATAAAGGATACTGTTCCGCGTATTCACGCAATTTAGACTTCGCCAGTACCGTCCCATTTGGTAACTCAATCTTAACGTTGGACAACTCGTTTCGGTAAGTAATGGTGGCATTGCGCGGCGCTGACTCTAACGCAGGCTCCATTAAGATACTGGACGCCTTAACGACGATGGCCTCCAAATGGGTCATGTCCACCGCTTCGTCGGTCATGTACATGTTGCCCGCTTCGTCTTCCAGGGCCAGGAAATAGCCGTCTGAGTCGGCGTCCAGGTACAGGTCTAAATCGAACTTGTGAGAGCCTTCAGCCACATACGTTTGCTGCAAGAAATAGGCTTTAGATTGAGCGAATGACAACAGGTGAAGGTTGGATTTGTTGGTGAAGGTCAACCCCAGCGTGTACATGATCGGAAAAATCACAAACACGGTAACGCCTACTAAACCCGGAAAAACATAACGCCAGACATAAGCGCGGTTGGACAGAAAAACAAAGGCAAATAATGCCGTAAACACCAGAATCATGGTGCCGTAGAGCATTTCACCTTGCGCGTACATCACCAAAGTAATGTATAAGAAGAAGACCGTTAAAGATCCTACCACTGCGTATTGTAGCCAGGTTTTCCATCGTGCTTGGGTCGCCGCTTCGGGCACCATCGGGATGGCGTTAGCGTTTGCCATAGTTAACCTCTTCATAACGTTCCATTCGTAAATAATGATTCAAAAACCAAAGTGGCTTTTCAATCATCACTCTTCTGAGTGCGTATATTAGTGTTTTCCACCGGAATTGCCGGTTGGCATTGGGTGGATTTTCCCGAAAAAATTGGGTGGATTTTTGTAAAAAAAAAGAGCTTAAAACCCTTGCAGGTATTAAGCTCCTTTGCGTTTTCAGGTTGAGCCGTCCCATAAGGACGGGCTCAGTTTTTAAATCAGCACTTACTTAGTGATACGTGCTGCTGCGTCGTTCAATGCTTCTTCAACGCCCTGACGGCCTTGAGTGATCGCAGTCAATGCAGGGCCCATGTTGCTCCAGAAAGCACCCATTTCAGGGATATTCGGCATAGGTTCACCAGCTTGCCATACTTTGTATGCATCAGCCAAAGTGTCGTTTTCTTTCGCAAGAGACTTCATGAATTTCTTGTGAGTAACGGCACCCAACGCGCGGTCATCATTAACCAACGCCAGACCTTCTTCCTGCAGCAAGTAACCTTCCAGGAATTCAACCGCCAAGTCTTTGTTTGGCGTAGAAGCGTTTACAGCAGCTGAAAGTACACCAGTGAAACCAGCAGGTGTGCCTTTGTCAACTTTAGGGTATGGACCAATGATCATGTCGATACCGGCTTTTTCATAGTCTGCCCACGCCCAAGGACCATTGATGACACAAGCGACTTCGCCCGCTTTAAATGCTGCGTCGAATACACCGTAATCAACACCTTCTGGCATAACTCCGCTGTCGATCAGGTCTTTCATCATAGACGCGCCAGCGACGGCACCAGCATTCGCCATACCAGTAACTTTAGGGTTGTAAACGCCATCAACGTTTTCAAATGCGAAACCGCCTTCAGCAGTCAGGAAGCCATACGTGAAGTAGGTGTTGTTGTAATCCCACATCAACGCTTTCTTGCCGTCAGCTGCTAACTCAGCTGCAGCTTTCTTAACGTCATCGATTGATTTGAAAGGCTTCTTAACGATGTCTGCGTTACAGATCTGAGTTGGACCTTCAATCGCGATTGGGTAACCAAATGTCTGACCGTTGTACTGTACAGCACCCCAGAAAGCATCATCCAAGTCTTTCATGACGTCTTTGCTTGGCTCTACTGGAGAGATCAAACCAGACTTAGCCCAGTCACCAAAACGGTCATGCGCCCAAATAAAGATGTCTGGACCTTTACCAATAGAAGCTTCTTGTTGGAATTTTTCTGTGACAGAGTCAGGTGTTTCAACCTTCACCGCAACACCGGTGTCCGCAGCGAAGTTGTCGCCCACTGCCTGCAAACCGTTATAACCTTTATCTGAGTTGATCCAGATTAAAAGGCTGCCTTCTTCCCAAGCTAGGGCTTGAGTACCCATAGTTGCACCAGCGACGGCCAATGCAGTAACAAGCGTTTTCTTCATCATAATTGCGTTTCCTGTCTTATTGTTGTTGTAGAGAGTTACCTCTTAACGGAGCTTAAATTAACTGCAATTCCTTAGCGGTTGAAGACCTCTTTTTCCGTTCTAAGGTAAAATCCACCTAATCAAACCCCCGGCGTATCGGGTGTGCTTTTCTAAGCTAAAGTTCGACTTTAGCCATAGGTGGAATCGTGACACAGACCGCTGAACCACAACTGAATGATAGGATTCCCATCTGGCAGGAGAGGTTTTCACATTCGAATCGCTTATTCGGTTTTCATCACACATAAAAAAAAGAGACCGAAGTCTCTTTTTGAATTGGCACTCATGGTGGGTCAGGCATCGTCAAGTATGGAGTATCGGGCCTGCATTTGGTACGCCAGCAAGAAACCAAACAAAGCTCCAAGTGCACAAATAACTGAATCACGGAAAATACCATTATCAATAAAGACCATCGCCGCTCCCAGCATAACGCAAGCCACCACGACCACCATCAAGAATAACCACTTCATACCCAACTCCTGAATGCCCGATTGATGGACATTTCTAATTGATCCAAAACCCATGAATTGGATTGTAGTCACTGATAATTGTGATGCCATTCACAAAAACAATTTTCTACGCACTGACCTTTTTTTGACACATCGCAAAACAAGCAGATCAAATTGACACGCTAAAAAAGCGAGAAAACATCCTTGGGATGTCAACAATTTGCCACCTTAGCGCAGAAGGTTTTTCGTGAGGGGTAAACACTTCGAAGTAAAGAAGGGGTATTGAGTCATGTGGGGAAGTATAACTGGCCGGGCCAACCCTTCGTAGTAGCTGACCCGGATCCTGATGAGCCTTATCGCGTAACGAAGCTGTCCACCAGCGATTTCAATTGCTCACTGATATCCCGCAGTGATTCCGCTGCACGTTCACGTTTTGAGGCGTTCTCTGACAGTTCACTGACCTGCGAAGAAATGCGGCTGATGGATTCGTCGATGCTACCGGCCACTTCGGACTGTTCACCCGAGGCTTGGGCAATCTGTCCGTTCAATTCATTGATCTGCTCTACCGCATTGGCAACTTCGGCCATAGTGTCGGCGGCTTCGCGGATGCGTTGCATGTTTTCCAGTCCACTGCTTTTGCTTTTTTCAATTTCAGCCACTGCCGATTGAGCACCTTCCTGCAACTTGGCTACCGTTTCCTGAATTTCGATGGTGGATTGATTGGTTCGGCTGGCCAAGTTACGCACTTCATCGGCGACGACAGCAAAGCCTCGACCCTGCTCACCGGCACGCGCAGCTTCAATAGCGGCATTCAATGCCAAGAGATTGGTTTGCTCGGAAATACCGCGAATCACGTCCAGCACACTGCCGATTTCGTCCGTGTTTTTAGCCAGATCATCGATCACCTGCGCAGCAGCCGTCACCCTATTAGTCAGATCTTCCAAACTGGCGACGCTGCGTTCCATAGTCTGCCGACCCGAATTGGTGGTTGTTTTCGCGTCTGCGGCAAGGTCAGAGGCCTGATCCGTATTCTGTTTAATATTGTGGGCAGAGGCAGACATTTGTGTTGTAGCCGTGGCTACCATATCGGTTTCTTCCTGTTGAGCGCGCACGCTGGCTGAGAGTTCAACACTGCCACTGCGCGCCGAATTGGCAATGGCCATCAGATCGCTAGCGCTTTCAGACATACGTTCGATCGTGCCCTGGAATTTGTTCATCATCGAATCGAAGGCATTCGCGATATAGCCCAGTTCGTCTTTACGGTGGTATTGGGTTCGTAGCGACACATTATTGGTCGATTCAATGTTCTGGATGACTTGGGTCAGGTTACGGATCGGAATGAGCAAGCCCCGTAAAAAGACTAACCCCATCACCGCGCCAATCACCACCACAATAAAGGTCACCATGATCGCGGCGCGAACGCTGGTATCCACCTGTTTACGAATCAAGGTTCCACCCTGATCGACCACTTTACTGGCGGCCGCTACGTTACCCGCAGCATCGACCACCAGCTGCATCGCATCTGCCTGCTGCGCGACGTATTTTGAGCGCAGAGTGTTGAGCAGAGTCGATACTTTGTCAGACTGATCTTTGGCACCCTGTGCCATTGATGCCCCCATTGACACCGAATTAGACTCGTACATGACAAACATACGCTCAACATAAAGTTTGTAGGTTTCCAATTCTTCCCGAACGGACGCAAAGACTTCTGTACTGGCCGGGTCCTGAGATTCCAGATCCGCCAACTGACTGAGTAGCTGCTGTTGCAATTCACGCCCCGTCTCAACTGACTCAATCAACAGGGTGAGTGCCCCTTGAAAATACCAGTAATTCATATCGGCAATGGTGGTAATCGCGGCGTTGATTTTATTCACTCGCTCGATGACCGATTGCGCATCCTGAATCGAAGTTTGCTGCCGTTCGACCAGTGTTATCTGACTATCGATTTGCTTGGCCTGTTCGGCAACCTGCCCGTTGATCCCTCGAATCTGCCCAACAATAAACGCGTTCGCAACCAGCACGATCAATATAATAACCGACACTAACGCAATGGTTTTCACTTTGATCGTGAACCCATTACCAATTTGAATAGGGTTAGCTGCCATTTTCATACTCCGAATAACACTGCGATTGATTCAAGCGTAGCACTCTGTATCGGTTCTGCTGTGGAAACGCAGGTCAGAGCCGTTCGGTGCCTTAACTGAAACGGTTACACTGGTTTTGACATCGTTGCCGTGACGATGAGTCTAAACAGGTCATGGATAGATAACGGCCACAAAACCAATTTCTGAAGTTTAGAAAGCAATATAATCCCCGCAAGTTGAATCCAACTTAGGGTAGAAAGGACCACTGCGCTGAGCTGGAGATGTCTGAAACCTGGGTAAGATCTGCTGACCATATCCACCAGGACTTACGACGGTATGGCAATGCTTCGGGCAGGTCCAGTTCATTGGGCAGTTGCAGCGCCAGGTACCTGGCATTAGCCTGTTCAACGACCGCGACATTCCGCCCGGTCAAATGCCGCCACCACCGAGTCATCAACACCAGTCGACTCTCCTGGCTGAGCTGTTTGGTTAAGAAGCCCTGTTGAATCGATACCGGCATCTCGCTTTGGGAGAAGTCCATCTTTAACCAAGACGCGAATCGCCTGGTCTTTGTCAATACGTCTTCCGACGCCCATAACGACTGAACCTGGTCGAAAAGATAATCCGGAAAGGGTTCGTTAAAACGCGTTTCAATGGTGGCCGGACGCAAGGCAATGTGTGCCCAATGCGAGGGGATGGACAGACTCACCGCCACGGTTCTGTTGGCGGTCGGTACTTGGTAGCCAACCGAGGTAAAATCGTTCGTTGCGGCGCGGTGGTTTTGTGATACCCAGCGGACCGATTGCGTCTTGCCCCCCCAGTCGCCGGGCGTGAACGTGAGATCCGATGCCGAGGTCTCGCTCAAGGCTAACCAATGGTACCCGTTCTGCACATACAGCGGCCAATCGCTCACCGCACGGCAGGCCAGCAACACGACCCACTGCTCACCGGCGCGGGCGAGCTGAACATTGAACCCCGCCTGTTTCCAAAAAGACGTCAGAAAGGCGTTTTGCTGATCAGGGCTAAGCGAGGTGGCGCTGTATAAGCCAACGAGTTTGACCACTTCATAGTCACTCCAGCCGGTTTCCTGCTGCACCGCCATAACGCGCTGAATCAGGAAGGTTAAATCCCGGCTTAGCCAGCCTTGCACAGCCTCGATAAACGCAAGATTAGGCACGGACAAAGGGGTTAACTCTGGCAGTTTGAGCGTTTGACCAGATTGCTCAACAACAATACCGGTTTGCGATACATTGGGCGTTCGCCTCACCACCGGCGCTGAAAACACCTGCTCGGCCGTGCCCCTCATTGGCGCAACAGGAACAGACGAAACAGCCTGCTCAACTGGATCTAGCGTTATGGATGCTCGGTAGCGGATTTGAGTGACGCTGACAGTGCTCGCTGTGGGATTGGTAAGAAGGGCCAACCATGTACGTTCAGCAGATGTCAGCAAACGTTGCCCCTGAAACTGATTTTCGTAAGACTGCCACAGCAAGGAAGGGTCGCCGACTGAAGCGGACATGACTTGCCCGCACAACACAAGAATGATCAGTGTACTGTACCGTCTCTTCACCGGGCTCAGTCCACTGCAGGTGCCAGCCCTAAACGGGTTTGCTGTTCAATCTCGTCAAGCGTCACAGGTAAACCGATCAGCAACCAAAGGTAGCCTTTAGGGCTAACCCGGCTGCGCACTACCCTGGATTGCTCGACCAACCAGGGTAGCAAATATTGCTGCGCGGCAGCCCGTTCAGACTCACTACTGAACCACTGTTGCGACCATTGCTCGGACCACTGTTCCAGTTGATCGTTCAAGGTTAATTCTATGCGCTCGCTGACGGAAGTATCGGATGGTTCGGAAGAGCGCAATACAGTTAACGGAAAACCAGGAATCGTCGCATCACAAAGAAACGCTGGACCGGGCGTTCGGGGACTGTCCGGAAACGCGCAGCGGGATAATTCGGACTCCACTGAGCGCGTGCTACAGGCCGTTAATGCCAACAGAAGAACCATTAATATCGAAACATATCGCGCAGCGTTCATACATTGCACCTTTTTCAAACTGTATAGATAGCAAATGGCTGACTGAATAAAGCACCATTAACAGCGATGAACAGGCGAGATAAACGATCCATTCACCTTTTGGTGACAGAGCAGCCAGTTGCCTGCCTGCTCAGTTTGGCGTAAGAAGACTTAAAACAAAACCCGTGCGCGCAAGGTTCCTTTGACTTCCAGTACTTTTTCCAACGCTTTTTGCGAACACTCCTGGGCAACATCGATTACAACGTAACCAATTTTATCGGAAGTCTGCAAATATTGCCCCATGATGTTGATGTTGTTGCTGGAAAAGACCTGGTTAATCTCAGACAGTACACCCGGAATATTTTCATGAATATGCAGGATTCGGTGCGCGTTCGGATGAGCTGGTAGCGCCACTTCCGGAAAGTTAACCGCCGACAGACTGGTCCCGATGTCGGAATAGGTAGCCAGTTTCTCAGCGACTTCGATACCAATATTGTACTGTGCTTCCTGCGTGGAACCACCGACATGTGGGGTCAGAATTACGTTATCAAACTCGCGCAAAGGGGAGACAAATTCGTCGTCATTAGATCGTGGTTCGACCGGGAAGACATCGACCGCGGCACCCAATAGCTTTTTACTGCGCAATACGCCAGCCAAGGCATCAATATCGACAACCGTACCGCGTGCCGCGTTGATGAAGACACTGCCTTGCTTCATCGCAGCGAATTGCGCTTCACCCATCATCCACTTGGTGGAATCCGTTTCAGGTACGTGCAGTGTCACCACATCCGATTGACTCAACAACTCAGTGAGTGAGCCGACTTGCCGGGCGTTACCCAACGGCAACTTGGTTACGATGTCATAAAAAATGACTTCCATACCCAAGCTTTCGGCCATGATACCCAACTGTGTACCGATGCTGCCGTAACCGACAATACCCAAGGTTTTACCACGGATCTCAAAGCTGTCGGTGGCGCTTTTAATCCAGCCACCCCGGTGACAGGACGCATTTTTCTCAGGAATACCGCGCAGCAATAAAATAGCTTCAGCAATCACCAATTCTGCAACCGATCGGGTGTTGGAAAAAGGCGCATTGAAGACTGGAATGCCGCGCACAGCTGCCGCATCCAGATTAACCTGGTTGGTGCCAATACAAAAACAACCGACGGCCACCAAACGCTCAGCTGCGGCAAATACTTGCTCAGTCAGCTGGGTTCGCGAGCGCAGGCCAACAAAATGTACGTCTTTGATTTTTTCGACCAACTCATCTTCAGGTAAGGAACCCTTCAGATATTCAATGTTGGTGTAACCGGCTTTTTGAAAAGTATCCAGCGCACTTTGATGCACGCCTTCCAACAATAAGATTTTAATCTTACTTTTATCCAGAGAAGTTTGAGTCATCGTTAGGCTCTATGGCGAAGTTTAAGCGCGCGAATTCTATCACAGCCATTAGCCGGTTGATGACCCAATTTTGCAATGCAATGGTTTAAAAATTGCGTTTTTTAAACCTTCTGAAATCTTGACCGATCGTGCGGCAAACTCAGGTCCTGTATTGGGCCCTTCGGAATGACACCTGTTGGATTGATCGTACGGTGACTGAAATAGTAATGGCGTTTGATGTGGGTGAAGTCGACAGTGTCCGCCACAGCGGGCCATTGATACAGAGCTCTTACGTAATTTGACAAATTGGGGTAATCCACAATCCGCTTTGCATTGCATTTAAAATGCCCGAAATAGACGGCGTCAAAACGAACGAGAGTGGTGAACAAGCGCCAATCCGCAACAGTGACTTGAGAACCGACCAGAAACTGCTGGCGAGACAGACGGTCTTCCAGCCAATCCAGACTCTCAAACAGCTCATTGAAGGCCTCGTCATAGGCTTCTTGTGTCGTCGCAAAGCCAGTTTTGTACACACCGTTATTCACGGTGTGATACACCCGTTCATTCACCGCGTCGATCTCAGACCTGAGTTCAATGGGGTAGTAATCATCGGTATTCCCGGTCAAACCGTTAAACGCCGAATTCATCATCAGGATGATGTCCGCACTTTCATTACTGACAATCGTCTCTTGCTGTTTGTCCCACAGCACCGGCACTGTTACCCGGCCGCTGTAGTGCGGATCTGCCCGAGTATAGAGTTCATGATAACAACGGCTGTTGTACAGATGGTCCTTTACCAGTGCATGGCTATCGATTTCAGGGCCGATAAACATCCAGCCCTCTTCCAGCATATCGCTGTGCACTACGGAGACCGATACGTGCTCGGTCAATTGTTTTAGCTGGCGCATAATCAACGTTCTGTGCGCCCAAGGACAGGCCAAGGATACATACAGATGATAACGCCCGCTTTCGGCTTTGAAGCCAGCGTTACCGGTCGATCCCGCACTGCCGTCTGGCGTGACCCAATGACGGAATTGCGCTTCACTGCGGATGAACTTACCGCCGCTGGCTTTGGTGTCGTACCACTTATCGGTCCACTGACCATCTACAAGCAATCCCATCACTGCACCTCCTGCTGTTAAGTTGGTCTAAGCGAATTCAACCAATTCGGTCTCGAATTTTGACAAACTTTCTGCTTTCGCGCTGTCACCCATATTCAATCCCTCAACATACACAATACGAACGTCTTGCAATCCGATGAATCCGAGAATCGTGCGGATGAAGGGGGTTTGCGAATCCGACGGCTGCCCCTGATGCACGCCACCTCGCGCAGCAACCACGTAGACGGGCTTATCAGCCAGCAAGCCTTTAGGACCCTGCTCAGTATAGGTGAAGGTAACACCGGCCCGCGCCAGTAAGTCGAACCAGCTTTTCATCTGCGCCGGTATACCGAAATTGTACATGGGCAAACCGAGAACAATGGCATCGGCCTCTTTGACTTCCTCAATCAGCAAATCCGACAGCGCAACGATCTTCTGTTGGGCAGCGGTTCGGTTTGGCGCATCGCTGTTCAGTGCCATAGCCACTTCAGCATCGAAATATGGCAATGGTTGAGTGGATAAATCGCGCTCGGTCACGATGACGTTTTCGGCTTCACGACTCAGCTTATCAACGACTTGCTTGACCAACTGAGTCGAGTTGGAGTGGTCGCCAAAAATGCCCGACTGTATGGATAAAATTTTCATGATGTGCTCCGATAATTAGATGGTTAACGGTGCATAAGATACGCCCTGTCCGTCGTGTTAAAAGCGGGAGATATTGACCTTCACCTTCAAATTTCCTGAACAATCAACCTGTCTGTCGCAGCGAAATACCCGAGCACAGCCAAAACTAAGGTTGTAAGATCAATTCCCGGTATACAAATGACGCGTCATCCCTACAAATACCAGCAGAGTCCTACTCTTAAACGGACTACCCGCGAATGCCGCTCAAAAAAATCAACGTGACCCAAGGACTCTTTAGACAAACGTCAGGCTCACTTCTACACTCAATTCAAGTCGTTAACCGTTTGGCTCATCCATGCTACGTCACTTTGGATTACTGTTGTGCTTACCCTTATTTGCCTGTGATCAATCAGACACAGTCACTATCGGCTTCGTCGGTAGCTTAACCGGCTCCACCGCGGATATCGGCAGCCAGGCCAGAAACGGCACCATCCTTGCCGTTGAGCATTGGAACGAAGCTGGCGGTATCAACGGCAAAGCCATCGAACTGGTAACAAAAGACGATAAAAACGAACCTGATATTGCCCAGTTGAGCTTTAATGCTCTGGTCGAGCTGGGTGTGGCTGGCATCATCGGCCCCACAAGCAGCAGCAACGCAGAAGCGATCATACCGTTGGCCAATAAGGCTCAGATGCCAATCATCGGGACAACCGTTACGTCTGATTTGTTTAATGATCAGGACGACTACTTTTTCCGGCCTGCGGCTTCTACCCGTTCAGGTACCGAACAACTCAGCGACTTTCTAACTGCCCAATTTTCTATTCAACACTATGCCATTATCACCGACCTGAGCAATGCAGCCTTTACCGGTAGCTGGAAAGCCCAGTTTGGGCAATGGATGCGCGAGAAAGGGATTGAACCCAATTTTGAACAGGATTTTGTCTCCGGCGATAACCTGGCTTTACTCGACGTATCGCAGCAATTAGCGCTGATGGATACCGATCTGATTGTTCTGGTCACCAATGCTCGGGACTCTGCCTTATTAATCAAACAAATCCGCAGTATTAACACGAACGTGCCGATTGCCACCAGCGCATGGGCCGGTACCGACGAATTTCTGCGTTTAATCGGACGTGATGGCGAAGGATTGATCATTCCCCGCTATATAAATGATGCCAGCGATTCTGAACGGTTCCGGCTTCTGCAGGTCCAGTACGAAGAGCGTTTTCAACAACGTATGGGCTATGCCGCGCTGCTCGGCTATAACGCCAGCCAACTCTTGCTGACGGCCATGACTCAGAAAGATAAAAAACAATCGATTAAGGAGTACCTGTTATCAACGAAGGTGTTTGATGGCGTGTTGGCGGATTTTGAGCTCAATGAATTTGGCGACGAAGTGCGCAATGCCTTCTACTTCATCACAGAAGTCCGGGATGGTCAGTTTATGACCTTGGAGCCATAAGCCGATGCGCCGCACTCTGTTTCTGGAGTTGCTCCGACAGCAGTTCACTGTCGCGCTGATACCGATCGTCCTAATCGGCGGCGTCGCCTACCAGATTCTGTTCCCACGGTTAACCGAAGAGCTTCGTCAAAACCGGCAGACACTTGCGCTGTCCGTCGGCGAGCAGGTTGAGGCTCGCTTGGCGTCCTCTGAAGATCACCTGAAGTTGATTGCATTGGATATCATAAACAACCCTAACGCGGCTTCTCTTGCCAACCGGCTCGATGCCTTTGTCCAAGTGTCCGATATTTTCGAGGCGATTTACGTGACCGGTATGGACGGCAAGATCGACCACATTGGTCTGCCGATTGCTGACATTAGTACACGTCGCCTGTTCCAGGATATGGACGTTTCATTTACGGCACTGAGCGCGGAACAACAGCCTTTGGAGCCGGGCCGTTACTATTGGTCAAACGTGTTCATATCGCCCATCAGTGGTCAACAATCGGTGGCATTGTTCACCGCCATCGGCACCAGCCATCTGATTGCGGAAATCGATCTTCGCGAACTACCCTCGTTGTCGCAACGCTTGTCTCGCGGGGAGATTATGGTCTTACTATTGGACGACAAAGCGACATTAATCGCACACCCAGATATGGATATCAGTCAGCAACAGTTCAGTCTAGGATACGCATCCCTGTTCACGGAAAACATGGCATCTTTGCGTACCGGTACTTTCATATGGAACAGCATCGAACAGTTTGCGACAGTTGTGCCTTTAGCAGCCACTCGTTGGCAAGTTGTCGTCTCACAACCGCTGACGTCTTTCAACGCCACCATACAGTACCTAACAGTAATCTGGCTGCTGCTGGCCAGTGCGACTTTCGTCATCACAGCGTTCATCGCCTATCGGACAGCCGTTCGAGAAAGCAAGCCTATTACCGAACTACAAGCGATGACTGAAGCTGTGTCCCAAGGGAATTATGATGTACCGCGAATTGAAACGCACATTGACGAATTCGAAAGCGTGTCTAATGCCTTCATTGCAATGGCCTCACAAATCCAATCCAGAGAACGTGAACTGAACGACTTGAATACCGCACTGGAAGGCCGGGTGGCTGAACGAACGGCGGAATTAATGAGCATTAACGAAGCATTGACCAACAGCGTGTTACGACTGGAAACCACTATGGAACAACTGGTGCAGTCCGAAAAGCTGGCATCGTTAGGTAGTCTGGTTGCAGGTATCGCCCACGAACTGAACACGCCCATCGGCAATGCAAAAATTGCGGTGACCTCACAACAAGACTATATCCGCGATGTCCGACAAGACCTCGAACAGGGTCGGCTGACCAAAAGTTTATTGGATCAATTCATGGAAGATATTGACTCGACTGCCGATATGGCACTGCGCAACATGAATCGTGCTTCTGATTTAATCCGCTCGTTCAAACAGGTCGCTGTCGATCAAACCAGCTCCAACCTGCGGACGTTTAATCTGGCCACGGTCATCAATGAGGTTCTGGTCACCTTGCGACCGACACTCAAACGATCGCCGGTTCATGTCGAAACTCAAGTACCCGCAAATATCGACATGCATTCATTACCGGGATCTGTATCGCAAGTGCTGACAAACCTGATTAACAACGCTGTGCATCATGGCCTCAGCGACAATCACAAAAGCCTGACCATTAACATTTCGGCGGACCTCAAAGATGACTTAGTTCTGCTCACGGTGCGGGACAATGGCATTGGCATGCCGGCAGAAAATATCAAACGTGCTTTTGATCCATTCTTTACGACAAAAATGGGGCAAGGCGGCAGCGGACTGGGATTGAATATCGTACACAGAATGGTCAGAGGGATGCTGAAGGGCAATATTGAACTCACTTCCAGGGAAGGTCAGGGAACAACCTTTGTCATGACATTGCCGCGTGATGTCACTGGACAGCTGTCAGCGACACAAGCAAATGTCATGATGAATCACCATGGCTAATACGCATAGCCCTCAACAGCGGGTAAATACGTCAGGCACAAAAAAAGCGCCGCAGCGCCTTTTCTATTTCCACGATTAGGTTATCGACGACTTGGGTTACTGCACAGACGCAACCATGTGGTCAACCGCTGCCTTCACTTCTTCATCGCTTAACGAGGCATTGCCGCCTTTGGCTGGCATCGCGTTAAAGCCAGCAATCGCGTGGGTATACAGGGTATCAACGCCCTGTGCAATACGCGGCGCCCATGCTTCTGCATCTGCCAGTTTGGGCGCATTCAGCGCACCAGTACCATGGCAGGCGGCACAGGCAGTGGTATAAACTTCATCGCCGCTCTTCGGACCGGCACTTTCGGAACTGGCAACAGCTGCTGTCGCGGTTTCACAAACCTGGCCTTCAACACAGACATTTCCAGCGGGTTTTAAACGTTCCGCGACCTGTTCTTCATAGCTTTTTGACTCAGCAATCGCAAAGCCGACAGCTAAGGTGGCAACCAACACGAGCAGTTTTTTCATGAGTTTATCCGTTCCATTAACGTCATTATTCTAAAAGTCGGGCGATTATAGCGACTATGCCCCCTATGAACAATTCTACGAGCGGAAGATGCAACGGATACTGGATCGAAACAGCCCCTTTTCACTTTCAAATCGCTGTTTTTCAACTATGATGGCTGCTTTTAACCGAATGCAGACGTTTGCTGATCTGCATCGCTTCGAGAGGATAGGATACGTGAGAAAGGTCACCGTCGCTGCTACGCAAATGCCCTGCGGATGGGATGTTGCCGATAACATTGCGCGTGCAGAAAAACTGGTGCGCCAGGCTGCAGCCGAAGGCGCGAATATTATCCTGCTGCAGGAGCTGTTTGAGCGGGTGTATTTTTGCCAGTATCAGCGGGAAGCATTCCGAGCATTTGCAACGCCAATTGATGAGAACCCCGCTGTGGCTCATTTTCAGACTATTGCCCAGGAACTCAACGTGGTATTGCCAATCAGTATTTTTGAGCGAGCCGGGCAGGTATCGTTTAACACGGTTGTCATGATAGACGCCAACGGTGACATTCTGGGCATCTACCGCAAGACACACATTCCAGATGGCCCCGGGTATTGTGAAAAATTCTATTTTTCTCCCGGCGATACCGGCTTCAAAGTCTGGCAAACGCAATTCGGACGCATCGGTGTCGGTATATGCTGGGATCAGTGGTTTCCCGAAACTGCGCGCGCCATGGCCTTAATGGGCGCAGAAATGCTGCTCTACCCAACCGCCATCGGCAGTGAACCTTACAATGATGCGATCGACTCCAGCGGCCACTGGCAACGTACCCAGCAGGGACACGCGGCTGCCAATGTAATGCCGGTGATCGCCAGTAACCGTGTTGGGCGCGAAGAAATCGAAGATTCGCACATCACTTTTTACGGCTCTTCATTTATCGCCGATGCAACCGGTGCCATGGTAAAAACACTCGATAAAACCGAAACGGGGGTTATCTGCGCCAGCTTCGATCTGGAAGCTCTCGATCAACTGCGTCAGGAATGGGGCCTGTTTCGGGATCGTCGCCCCAGCGAGTACAGCCCACTGCTCACCAAAGATGGCGTTCACCAAAGCCGATAATCAACCTTCCCTTTTCTGACGGTTAGAATCGACAGCAACCGGTGACTCATGTCATCGGTTGACTTTCAACTTCCTACGATCTTCAGTTCGGTGCTTTTTGCACCTTGAGTTTCCCATCATGCAGAACAAGCGGCCAATCCCTCTCAGCAATTCTTTAAACGCCGTTCACACCTTCAGCGTGCTCAGTTGGCAACACTTATGGCTACAGTTCACACGCTGTTCATTTGATCGTTTAAATCGGCAATAGTGTGACTTCTTTGGCAGTTTATTCCTTTGTTTCATCTAATCTGGCCACACCCACGACAAAGACGGGTGTCTCAAGTGCTGTTTTTTCTTGCAAGACAAGCCGGGCGATTCAACACGAATCGCCGACAGTAAAGGATGGGTACCAGAGGAGGAAAGGTTATGCCCAATCGAAGTCTCGCCATAAAACAACAACAAGCTTATCGTCAGATTCTGGCACTTACCGTCGTTGGCGGTGCCGTTATTCTGTTGCTCGGCACCATGATCGCGATGATGTATCTCCAATAAAAAAACGCCTGCTACTCACTGAGAAATTCCCCCTGTTAAAGTTTGCCATCACCGCTCAATGCACCCGCGCTGCGAGCGGTTTTTTTTTAACCCGGTAAAATATCCAGAATGGGCAAGACAATTGCTCGATCAAACGATCGTTGGCGAGTGTCACGCACAAACTGAATGACAACCCGCTGTGTGTCTTCCTGCACAATTTGCCCAAGACCGAGACTCGGGTGCCTGACCGTTCTGTTGAGTAATTCTGTCGTCGAGGTCGTTGCCCGCCAAGACACGGGTCCCAATGATTTCACCACGGCATAATGTTCCACACTGGCCTGATGCATCCCCGCAGGTAACACAGCGGGAGAATCGGGCTGCTGCAACCAACTGAGAAAGGGCGACAAACCCGAAACATAGTCGATGGGCATCAACGGCGAATGGTCACTCACCTGTTCGGCGAGCGGTGTCACCAAAATCAGCGATTGTTTCGCCCGGGTCATCGCGACATACAACAGCCGCCGCTCACTCGTCACACTGGCTGGAATGGTCATGTCGCTGTCGGGCTGATAGGGATAAAACCGATGGTTGAACTCAGGAATTATCACGCACGGCCATTCCCGCCCTTTCGATTTATGAATCGAGGTGATTAACAGGGCATCTTGGTCGTTCGGCGTTTTACGTGCCATCAGCTCGGCCAATTGCGCCGATGCGCTGGCCAATGGCCATTGCTGCTGACGCACAAACATAGCAAAGGCTTTCACCGTCGCCACCTGGTCCTCGACCGCAGCGGCCGAAAAAGCGTTATCCCGCAATGCCGACATATAGTCTGTGGCCTGAATCCAACCCTGAATAAGATTGTAGGTATCCCCCTGTCCGCGCTCGGCTTTATCGATCCAACGTGCACGTTCAAAAAGTGCCTCACTCTGATACGCTGACAACGGCTCAGGTACCGCATTGCGCAAAGCTTGTCCCCAGCGGGTGGGTGCATGCGCCAATGTTTGAATCAGCTCGTCAACAATACTCTTTTTAATCTTCAGGTAAGGTTGTGTCAGCAGCGATTGCCAGGCAATGCGTCGTGTTTTCAAGTTCCAGTCACCTGCCTGACCGCTGGCCAGCTGCAGCAAAACCCGAAACGGACGCAGTTCATGCCGCTCCAGTACCGTCTGATGATTATCCAGGCGAAACGGTATGTTATTCGCCAGCAACAGCAGTTCCAACCTGGCGCTGTTAGCCCACAACCGGTTGATCACGGCAATATCGGATAACGGATACTGTTCTGACCACTGCACAATGGAATTCAGTACCCCTTGGGCACTGTCTTTAGCAGGCAATAATTGCACATCGGTAGCGCTGGCGGCTTCGTGCGATATGCACTGGGTTCGCTTCGATGGGTCGGGATAGTTGCCGGCAATAACCTGGTTCGCCAACAGGCTCAGACCGTCGCCAAAACGAAACGTATGGCTGAGCTGATAGTCCTGACAATCGCGAAAGATCTGCTCAAAATGTTGCGTCAGAAGAGTGGGTTTAGAGCCCCGGAACTCGTAAATGGTTTGATCCGGGTCGCCAACCACCATCACTTGTGCCACGTCGCCAGCCAGGGTTTCCAATAAGAAATGCTGAGCCGGGTTTATGTCCTGAAATTCGTCAACGATGATCTCCGCCATGTGCCCTGAAAACTGCTCCGCCAGGGCAGGATCTTTGCGGAAACGCTGCACCGGTTCGTAAATCAGATCGGAAAACGTCAAGCAGCCCTGCTCTTTTCGCCAATCCTCAAAGCGGTAAAAAGCCTCGATAAAAAACTGACATACTGCAGGCAGACCAATTCGCTCAAATACAAGTTCCGGGCTGTCCAATGAGCTTTTCACCAGTTCGAAATAGGCGACAGCGGGCTCTACCCATTTTTTCTTCCGGGTCAGCACATCGTCGGCGATCGATTCATCAGCCAAATGACGCAGAATTCGCCACGTCGCCGACTCGATGTCAGCGTCTGCCATCAGGTTTTTGTTGAAAGCTGGCATGTCACCCTGACGGACCAAGGTTTGACAGATGCGATAACCCAGCGAATGAAAGGTACGGATATCTGGGGTTGTATTTCCCTGCAGGGCAATGCCCAAGCGACGTTCAAAATCAACCTGCGCCGATTTGTTATACATCAGAACCAGCAGGCGACGCGGATTAGCGCCGTCGGACAGTCTTTTTTGCACATACGCCGTAAGGGTTTGGGTTTTGCCGGAACCGGCCACTGCGATGATACGAGCGTGCCCACCGCCATGGTGGATAATCGTCTGTTGTTCGGTGGTGTATTGCACAAAAAAAACCGGCGCTGAAAATCGGAGGTCGCACAGAATAGCAGATTTTAGCCTGTGCGGCGTGGCTCGCTAGGATAAACCGGGTTGACCCGAATGGTACTTACTTAACCAGATTTAATTCATGTCATCAGGTTTTGTTTAATACAGTGCCATAGTTTCATTAGGATATTTGCGCCGTCAAGGGTCAGGTATGGAAGAGAAGCAAAGCGGGCGACATACAGGGGGTTAAAATCGATTAAAAGCGAAGCCCCAATGGGCTTCGATTCGATTTTAACGACTTCACCCCTGGTGAAGGCCGGATCAAGGGGATCTCCCCTTGGAAAGAAAAAACCTCCGAAACATTCATTAAGAACTGCGAACGAATCGTCAGATCTGACTGGTTATTCAGGACAAGGGATACACAGTACAACCAGATCGCAGATGCCATTGAAATAAAAAGTCACATGCCAACTAAGTACGAACCGTTCAGGTTACCCCCTGCCCATGCCCAACATTGGCCTTTTAACGCTACTGACCGGTAACGGAAAGATCGGCAAAGCGGATCGGCGCCATGCACGAGGATCGGCTATCATTCCACAGCATCTGATTCCCGACAGTAACCACCTGGTTGAACATCTGATACAGGTTACCGGCAACGGTGACACCCCGGACCGACTGCACCCGTTCCCCGTTCCGCCACAGATAACCAGAGGCGCCACAGCTAAAATCACCGGATATTGGCTTAGTACCACTGTGCAAACCGTCCAATTGGGTTACTTCAAAAACACAGCCTTCATGCAGTTGGTCAGGGCTAGCATCGCCGGCCAGTAAATGTAACTGATGCAATCCAACGGAGAGCGCCGCTTTTGCACTACGTTGCGCGTGAGCAGTATTAGCGACGTCAAAATAGGCAGCGGTCGCGGAGTTATGCGCCAAAGTTTTCAGCACACCGTGTTCGACCAACGTGACTGGTGCTGTGCAAAAACCTTCTGCGTCAAAGGCTTCATAACCCAAACCGGAGATGTTCCGGGGTTGATCCACAAAATTCAATCGCCGGTCAAAAACAGCCTGTCCCAACTTGTCACGCATCGGGTTTACCTGATCCATGGCAGCCTTGCCCGACCACATCAGACTGAAGGCACCCAACAGTTCAGCCTGTGTGTTCGGCGCGAAGATCACATCGTATTGACCGCTTTGAATCGGTCCGCCCGCGAGCAACGCGCGTGAGTCATCATAAGCGGTCGTGACAATCTGCTCGGCATTCAACTCGAGAAAATGTCGGCCAGCCATCACTCCTGGCGCCATGGCCGTTTGGCCGTTATTTTCTGCCAAGGGGTACGCATAAGCCATTATCCGCCGCGCCTGTTGCTCGGTGTGTCGGCCATAAGAATTGAACAGCGCCTGAGTGTAGGTCACGTCGGAGAGTGCATTGTAGGGCACGTTTCGAATTCCCTCGCGAGCGAGCAGTTCTTGCTCTATGCCAACGATAAAGTTGATTTTTGCATCGATATCCGTGTCATCTTCCGGCAGTAACGAAGGTTCTTCCGCACGTTCCTGGCCACTAATTTGCGGGATGCGTTCATGTTGCTGCGGTGCTTGAAAACGTGCATTAATGAGCGCCTGACCCACCATGAACTTGAGCGATTCATCGTCAACCGCTTCCGACGACGCCATACCAACCTGGCCGTCACTGACCACCCGCAGACCTACAATGAACGAGGAATTCACCGAATGTTCGTCCAGGCGGCCATCTAACGCCTTCAGGGTCAGAGACTGCGAAGTTTGCATAACCAAGTCTGCCTCGGCGTTTTGTTGGGTAACCCAGTGCAGGACTTTTTCGGCGATCTGCTGAGTACTCATCAGGCATTACCTCCAACCAAAATGCGGTCAACCTTGATCGCGGGCTGCCCTACGGTGGTTGGAATCGCACCACTCACCGAACCACACATACCGCACGCCAACTCCAGATTGTCGCTGACCATAGAGATTTCCTTCAACACTTTCGGTCCCGTCGAGATCAATGTCGCCCCCTTAACCGGGTATAAAATTTTACCGTTTTCCACGTAATACCCTTCCTGTACGGCGAAGTTAAATTCCCCGGTTCCCGGTTTCACCGAACCGCCACCCAGGTGCGATGCATAAATCCCCCGATCAATGGAGGCAATCATGTCTTCAAACCGATCATCACCGGCTTCTATAAACGTATTGCGCATGCGCGAGGCAGGGGCGTATTTATAGGATTCGCGACGGCCACTGCCCGTCCTGGCGTAGCCGGTCTTTTCACTGCCTAATCGATCAACCAAAAAGCTAGTCAGCTGCCCGTTCTTAATCAGTTGAGTGCGTTGTGTGGCCATGCCTTCATCATCAATATTGATCGAACCCCAGGCATTTTTCAGGGTACCATCGTCAACGGCACTGACCTTGGTGTGCGCGATCTGCGCACCCATCTGATCATGAAATACGGAAGCTTTTTTCGCGACGGAGGTGGTTTCCAAAAGATGACCGCACGCTTCATGAAAAATAACGCCACCAAAACCATTACCCATGACTACCGGCATTTCGCCTCCGGGACAGGGGCGCGCAGACAGATTGACCAGAGCCTGGCGGCCTGCTTCGGCACCCAACGCGGCAGCATCTACTGCATCAGCGAGTTCCCAGCCTTGTAGTCCGCCCATGTCTTTCTGCCCATGTGCCTGCGCGCTACCGTCGGAGGCTATCGCTACCATCACCGCTCGAACATAGTGCCGGGTATCTTCAACATGCAACCCTTCGCTGTTGAACAGCGCGATGTGCTGTTCTCGCTGTAACTGCGTGCCTTTGGTTTGAGTGATTTGAGCACCTGCCCGTTGGGCCGCCCGGCTGGCAGCGAGCAGAAACTCAATTTTGGCGTCGATCATGGCATCTGCAGATAAAGGCTTTAAACCCGAGTGCAATGCTTCAACCTGCCGGAAATCAAAGGCGGTCGCCACCACTTTTGGGTCGCGCCGATCCTTGACGGCCAACTCATTGGCGATTCGTTTGAGTTCGTCCGCGTGTGGCTTATTGGTATAGCCATAAAGCACTTTGCCCGCGAACACCATGCGCAGACCAATACCGAATTCGACGCCAGACTGCACGGAATCGACCTTTTCGGATAAGGTCGTCAGCGTCGATCGCAACTGACGTTCGACAAACAATTCGGCGAAATCGGCCCCAAGACTAAGTGCGTAATCGATCACGGAACGGGCAACTTCCGGGCTAAGCATAGGATTTCCTCTGATGAGTTGAGAACAGTGCAACGATAGCAGATCGTAATCGCTGAGCCGAGTACGTGACGGAAGTCTGATACGGATCAGAAGTAGAACGATAATTCAGACACAGTTCAAGCGGTTCTTTGCTATAGTCTTAGCAACCTCCTCAGAAGGAAAGCACTATGCCAAAACAAGAACTGAAAAGCCTTTTTCAACGTTTGCGTGATCACTTACCCGAGGGTGAAGCCAGCGCCCAACAGAAGATGCTGATGGATCAGATTGCTTACCATTTACACGACGAAGGCAGCCCGGATCCGGTCGATCCGAGCTTACGCAGTTCGGTTGAGGCGTTGATCGGCGATATCGAAACGGACCATCCGAAAAGTGCCGCCATTGCCAAAAATATTCTGGAAACACTGGCATCCATTGGTATTTAAACCGGATCAGAAAGGGCGTGGCACTTGGGCTCTACCGTGACAACACAATTTATCTTAACGGCAGCCGACATGCGCCAATTTCGAGTTGACCTAGCCGTTTTTTGCTAACGCATCCAACCCGTCTACCGGTTCTGAGGCCTCGGATCCGGTATCGCGCTCCAAACTGAAGCTCGGCGCCAGCGTTTTACTGACCGGCGCACCATAGTCCTTCAGGCGGTTCACGTAACTGATCATGGAACCCCGCCCCTCGGTCAGGCTGCTCATCGCGTCATGAAACGATTTATCGGCGCCGGATATCTGCTGACCCAGTTTTTCCATTTTATGGCTGAATACCGCAACTTTGTCGTAAATTTTGCCGGCCAGGGCATACAGCTCTTTGGCGTTTTCGTTCTGACGTTCGAGCGACCAAAGATTGGCGACCGTGCGTAATGTTGCCAGCAGCGTGGTAGGCGTCACCACAACGATATGACGTTCAAAAGCTTCATTGAACAGGCTGGGGTCGGCTTCAAATGCCGCGATAAACGCGCTTTCGATGGGCATAAACATCAACACGAAATCCGGTGCATTGAGGGCTGGTAAAGCGGGGTAGTTTTTATCACTTAAATTGCGAATGTGCTGGCGTATGGCACCGACATGTTCCCGAAGCGATTGTTCGCGGCTTCGTTCATTTTCTGCACCCACGACCGCCTGATAGGCATTCAGGCTGACCTTACTGTCGACAATAATATGCTTGCCTTCTGGCAGATGAATAATGAAATCCGGACGGCGATTGCGCCCCTGTTCATCTTTGAAATTAGGTTCGCGTTCAAACTCACGTCCTTGCTGAAGACCGGCACTTTCGAGAATACGCTCAAGCTGCAGTTCGCCCCAATTGCCCTGCAATTTCTTGTCGCCTTTCAGCGCCCGAGTCAAATCCCCGGCCTGTTTATGCAACTGACTGTTCAGATCTTTTAACAATCCTAACTGAGCCAGCAGCTGAGAACGCCCTTGGGTATCTTGGGTGTGAATGTCATCCACGCGTTTGCGAAACTGCTCAATCTGTTTATTGAACGGATCCAACAACGCCGTCAACGATTGCTGAGAAGCTTCGCTGAAGGTACGCTGTTTCTGCTCGAAGATCGCATTCGCCACTACGCTGAATTCTTTGCTCAACTGTTCTTTGGCGTCCTGTAAAAGCGCCAGTTGTGCGGCATGGTGTGCAGCTTCGCTTTCTGCGCGCGCCTTTAGGTCTGCAAGCTGGTTTTCGGCCAGCCGCAAGGCTTCACGGGTCTGCGTCAGCAGCGCATCTTTTTCGGTCAATTGGTTTTGCAGGGATTGAAGCTGAGCCATTTGCGCGCTGAGAGCGGCAACCTTAGCTTGATACTGACTCAGTTGACGCTGCAGATCCTGAGCCTGATCCCGACTTTGATCGAGGGCGTTTTCGCGCTCGATCAAGGTCGATTTTAAGAACGCATGCTGTCCCAGGATCTGAGTATATTGCCGATCCAGTGCGTCATAGCGACGCTGATTGCGGTGCATGACCAGGGCCAGAATCAACAGTGCGGGAATGAGACCGGCGCCGAGGCCGATAAGCAGTATCTGGAAATGCGTAGTTATCCAAGTCAGCAAAATATGTCCTTCAGGTGTGTTCAAGCGAAGCGGTTGCCCATTTCTGTTGCCAGTCTTCATCCGGCTCAACGCAAACCTGAATCATCCGCCCTTGATAGTCAAATTGCAGTTGCCAGGCGTGCAGATACAAACGTGCTGCTTCGGTACCACCATATAGCGTATCGCCAAGGATCGGGCAAGCCAGGGATTTCAGCGCCACGCGCAGTTGATGCGTTTTCCCCGTTTTCGGTGACAATACGAAACCCCGGTTGCCATCGTCGAGTGCGAGGCTTCGAAATTGGGTGATAGCCGGACGCTCATTGGTGCGCAGCAATTTCCATTGACTACGCCGACTCGGCGCCATGTCGCCCTTTACCCACCCCTGTTTTTTCTTTGGTTTCCGGTCGCTGATGGCAAGGTACGTTTTCTGGATCTGACGCTGGGCGAACGACTGACTTAACAGCCGATTGCTCTGCTCGTGCTTGGCAACAATCAGCAAACCAGAGGTTGGTTTGTCTATTCGATGAACCGGGTACGCCGTGGCTTGATGTTGCTCATTCAACCAAGCCAATACACTGGGCGCGTTGGTGTCCCGTTGTACAGTCCAGCCGATAGGCTTGTTCAGGATCCAGAAATCGACGTGGTCGAACACCAACGATGGTTCAGGTCCAGGCATTTAGGTCTTCATCGTCCAGGGTGTCAATTTCTTGCTGAAGCTGATCGCGCAACCGCTCCATCCAAATGCCCCATTGCGTATTGAGGCGAGCAAGCTGTTCAGCGGATTTGCGCAAGTCACGATGCTCTGCGATCAAACTGAGACCGGCTTCTTTGCGTCCTATTCGCCAGTGCACCAAGGTGTTATGAAAATCATCTTCACCTTGCACACATAGCCATTCCAGCACCTTGTCCGGTACTTCTTCAACCACGCGAAACACCAACGTCACGTCATGGTCTTCATGCTGGAAGCGCCAACTATCACCGCCGTGAATGGATATTTCACCGGGCCACCAACGATTCAACCCAGCCCTCGTTGTCAACAAACTCCAGACACGGTCGGGCGAAGTCATCACTTCAATTTCATGATAAAGTGTCGTCATTATTTTGTCCGTGAGCTACAAGTTAAGGTAGCCCTTAAGTCTAGCAGGTTCCCTCTGGATGCTTAACAATCTATTTATTGAACATGCATTAACCATGCGTCCGGAAGGCTCACTGAATCATTTGCCGGTCAACACTCTGCTGCTGAGCCCTCAGGACCCTTTACTGAATCACAAACAAGTGACTGGTGCGACATTGGTATCGCGCAATGCATTGTTGACACTGCTGAGTGACAGCGGACATCCTTTGGCTCACTCGGTGCGCCAGTTTCTGACCGAATTTGATGCTAATAATCCACAGGATCGAGCGATTCTGGACATCTTTGCCGGGCGTTTCACGGCCATCATTAAAACCGCACGCGGTGGTGATCACTGGCGTTGTGGAAGTGATTTTCAACAAGCCTTAACCCGTCATTGGCAGCAGTGCCAGACGTTGACCATTTCCGGCGGCCTAACCTCGCATCAGTTTGGTCTGAGCCTGGCGGAGCGGATTGAAGCCAATTTCGCCGATCTGGTGGTTATCAGCTCGCCGTGGGGCGGCTTAACCGCACTGTATGGCCTGGCGCAAACGGTAGGTCAGCGCGATGATTTATTGGTGATGGATTTTGGCGCGACAGGCGTAAAACGCGGTATTGCCCGCAAATACGGGAATCGCCTGGAACTGTTACCCGACTTGAAGGTGGCGCCTTTTAAAACGGATGGGCTGATTCGAAAAGAAGCATTATTGGAAATGTTCCGTAACACCCGGGACATGCTCGATCAGTCCATGCCTGTCGCTATCAGCATCGCATGCTACCTGCACCAGGGTCATCCGTTCGATTATCACAGTGGCATCTATCATCGTCTGGGAGACGATTGCCACCATCTGGCGACGGATTTACATGAGCAATGGCTACCGGATTGTGGCTTGCAGGGTTTGGCGCTGCTAGAACATGACAGCACCGCTGCCGCACTGGCCTTCCGGTTTAAACACCCTGCGATGATGGTGACCCTTGGAACGGGTTTGGGCTCTGCGCCCTGCCCGATAAGTGGCACCCCTGAATAGTCAGCTAATTTAACCGGATTCGGAACGCTTTGGTGAGGCCTCGGGGTTAACTTCACTTTGCTGAAGAAAACGGACGCCCACCCCGTCTTGTGCCACTCGCTCGACCTGCATCCAGACTTCGACCAACTGACCGCGCTGCAGCATTTTGCTGCGGAACAACATACCCTGCTGCAAAGCCACCTCTGGACTCAAAAACCGCAGAAGAGCGCCCGTGCTCGATATGTTCAAACAGGCACACTGGCATTCCCGACCTTGTCGGTCTTGTAGCGTCAGTGGTATTTCAATTTTATCGAAACGGGGTGCCCTTGAATCCATGTGCGGTCACTCTTTACGGTGCGCGAAAACGAGTCATTAAAGATGAAAATCACGCAACCGTCTACCCTATGACTTAAACAACCTCGTAAACCGAGGCCTCAGTACATCTACAGAAAGTGTCAGCCATGAATGTCGCTTCATTAATGTTTATGGCATTTGCTGACAGAGGCCAGATGCTGTCTATACTGCAGTGAGATGCAATCTATACTTGATCAGACAATATTCATGATGGAACCATTCAACCCGATACTTTGGGGGCAATTTTGCTTCCGATACTAAAAATGGCCCTGATCGCGGTCGCACTGGCGTGTCTGGTGTTGATTCCTTTTACATCATCACCCTGGCTCGATGTTACTTTAACGCTGGCCGCGATAACCGCAACCGTGGCGATCATCCTCGTTCACGCGACGAATGTATTGCCATTCCTCATGATCATGGCCGCTGCACCGATTATTCCTTTCGTAAAATGGTTTGAACCTGCCTTTGAAAAACAGGCAATTGAATCCGAAATACAGGCACTGAACAGTGAACTCGACGTAGTCGAAGGTAGCATCAATCAATTTTTTCTGAACAACGCCTCGGCACTTGAGTCCATTGAAGTATTGATCGGCCATGAACAGGAGATCGATGACGCTCTCTACCAACGATGGCTGTTGCAGATTCTGCCGGCCGCGCGCAATCAGTTTCTGAATGTAGCCCTGTCTAGAGATCTCGTTATTGAACATGTTTATCCGAGGACCGATACCAACTTGAAGGTCATCGGAGTGGACCAGGCGAACATTCCTAATCAGGGACTGTTGTATAAATACGCCGCCAGCACACGGCAACCCTTGATTATTGGTCCGGTGATGCTACTACAGGGTGTGCCTGGCATTATCTATGTCCGTCCGGTAAAGGGCACTGACGATTTAATTTTGGCCGGGGTTCTGTCACTTGATTTTTTACGCACGGATCTGGAGTTATTGTTGCCAACCTACGTGCGACTGGGCGTCGATATTTCTACGCTGGCGGTGAGTTATCCATTAATGGAAACGCCAGATACCAATGCACTGAATCAACTGGAACGCTCATTGAAATTTGGCGAAATCGACGTATCCCTCAAGGTATCCTCTACCCAAGTTGACGACATTATCAACAGAACACAGACCATCACCCGAACGTCTGCGGTTGCGTTTTGGCTCGCTATCTCGCTCATTCTCAGCCTGCAGCATATCAACTACCGTATGCGAGAGGCGCAGCGACAAGCGCTGAAGAAAAGTGAATCGAAGTTCGTTGCAGCGCAAAGGCTGGGACAAATGGGCTCCTGGAGCAGCGACGATAGCGCCACCATGATTTTATCGGAACCATTGCAAGAACTTATACTGACCACCAGTGAGACGATGACTCTAGACGACTTCTTCTCCCGGCTGCATCCTGCGACCCGCGAACAGGAAAGCAAGCAAATTCGCCAGTTTCTGAACAGCGACAAAAAAAATCTAACCATCGAGCATCAATTGAAAGCCAATGATGACTATCGTTGGTTTGAGCATCGCATTGCGAAGAGTAAAGAAAAAGGCTGTACCGGCATACTGAGGGATGTGCACACGTTGCGCAAACGCGATGAACAGGTAGCACTGCTGGAATCCTTCGACTCATTAACCGGTGCGGCGAATCGGCATTACTTCAAACAGCTCACCATTCAGAATCTGGCAGTGTGCGAACGAAGACGTACCACGCTCGCACTGGTTCTGGTCAATATTGATGATTTCCGCGCGATCAATGAAAAACACGGCCATGTCATGGGCGACGAATTACTCAAGCAAGTGACTCACCGATTGCAATCCAGTTCCCGCAAGTCTGACACCATTGCCCGCTTATCGGGAGATACTTTTGCGATTGCCTTAGTGGACATCGGTAAAAACAAGCAGTCTGTTCTGGTGATTGAGCAGATCCTGCGTCGATTGAAAGAACCTTATGTGCTGACGGAAGACATTTATCCGCAATTCACTCTGGGCGCATCTATGTATCCTGACGACGGCTACAACTATGACACTTTGCTGCGCATGGCTGAATCTGCCCTCAGCTCCGCTAAGTCTCACGCTCGTGGTCATTATCGGTTTTATTCCGCTGAACTCAGTGAACAAACGGATCGGCGTCAGAAAGTTCTGGCGGCCATACCTGCTGCTATTCGCAACAATCATCTGTCATTGGTGTATCAGCCGCGCGTGAACAGCCACCTCACAACAAATACCACGAGTATGGAAGCACTGGTGCGCTGGAATGACCCTGAATTAGGTTTTGTTTCACCGGGTGAATTTATTCCGATTGCCGAACAAAGCTCACTGATCGCCGATATCGGTCAATGGGTCATGGAGCACGTCTTTGCAACGGTTGCCCAATATGGACATGCAATTCCCGAGCAACTGTCCATTTCCATTAACCTGTCACCTCGGCAACTGGAAGATTCTGGACTGGTCACCGTTGTTAAAGAACTTGTGCAAAAATACAAAGTCAGAGCGTGTCAGTTTGAATTGGAAATCACCGAGTATTCTATCTCCGAAGAATCGGAGGCAGTTTTGAACAACATGCGCGAATTGAATGCCATGGGTTTTCGTTTTGCGTTGGACGATTTTGGCACCGGTTACTCCAACCTGGGAATCTTACAATCACTACCCTTGCATGTATTAAAGGTGGATATGAGCTTTATCAGAGCCATTGGCGCTTCTGACAAATCGGATGAACTGGTCAAAGCCATTGTCAGTATCGGACATACTCTGGGCTTGAGCGTGGTGGCAGAAGGTGTCGAAAGCGCGGCACAGGTCAGTTTTCTGCGCGAGTTGAATTGCGACGAGTTACAAGGCTTCTATTTCTTCAAACCAACGGCCATCGAAGACTTGCTACCGCATCTCAGTATTGAGCAACACAAGACTGAGATGCGATAAGCGGCGCGTAATTGTATGTTCTGCGGACAATTATTCAAGGACTGACAGCAGCGGTTCGACGGGAAATCAACAACGCACCAGCAACACCGACAATCACTACCGCGATCCCAATCCATTGCGCCAACGAAATACTTGCGTGCAGGAAGATGATCGACAGTAACGCGTTAAATAGTGGAGCGGAGGTCACCATTAACCCGGCGATGGTGGCATCGCCAATTTTGACGGCCGCATTCCAGCACATAAAGGACACGATGGACGGAAAGACAGCCACAAACAGTACCGACCACCACAGCGTTCCCGAAGGAACAAACACTGGTTCAGTGACGATATCGAAGACCCAAAAAGGCAAGATTAACAAAGTTCCGATGCCCACAAAGAAGGTTAGCAGACCTATCATATCCACGGCCTGGTGCGGCATTTTTTTCAGCAGCACCGAATAAAGCGCCCAACTTGTAATCGCCAGTACCATCAGCACCTCGCCAACACCCGCTGACTGGCCAGAAAATACCTGCAGCGGATGTCCATCCGTCACTACGGTCATGGCTCCAGTCACAGCGACCGCAGACATCACCCATTCCATCAAGGTTTGTCGACGACCGCCAAACACACTCGACACAATGGAAATACTTAATGGCATTAGCGCAAGCATCGCACCAACCTTGACTGGCTCGGTATACTCCAGCGACCAATACTGCAAGGTGTTGTAAAAGGTAACGCTGAGCACCGATAGCGCTATTAATGCTAACAGATTCTGACGGTACCAGAGTCGTTGTCGCAAGATTCTGGGGATACCAAATGGAGCCAAAAAAACAAACGCCAAACTCCAGCGAAATTGAGATAAGGTAAATGCCGGTAAGCTGGCGATGGCGGCCTTTCCGACAATGGCATTAGCCGCCCAGAACAGATTAGCCACTGCCGCTAACGCGGCAGCGATCAAAACAGATTGTCGCAAGAGTAACCCCTGATTGTATTATTGTTTTCGACCTACTATAGCGGAAAAGACTTAGGGTCTCCTCCGCCATAGGTCGCAGATTGAATCAGGAAAATTCGCGCAGGAACCGTTCGAGTTTGTTGACCATGTTGACAGAGCCAACAAAGAAAGGGACACGCTGATGCAGCTCGGTCGGATTAATGTCTAGCACGCGTTCAGAAACACCCGCGATTGCTTTACCACCCGCTTGCTCTGCCAAGAAAGCCATTGGATTACACTCATACAACAAACGCAATTTGCCGGACGGATGCAGCGACGACGATGGATAAAGAAAAATACCACCTTTGATCAGATTTCGGTGAAAATCTGAGACCAATGACCCAATATAGCGGCTGGTGTAAGGTCGGTTCGTGCGTTGATCTTCCACCTGACAATACTTGATGTACTGCTTCACGCCATCGTGGAAATGCACATAGTTACCTTCATTGACCGAATAAATCACACCGTCTTCGGGGTAAGTCATATCCGGATGCGACAAACAGAAAATTCCGAGACTAGGGTCATAGGTAAACCCATGAACACCGTTACCTGTACTGTAGACCAGCATGGTAGAGGAACCATAGATAACATAACCGGCAGCGACCTGAGCATTACCAGGTTGCAGGAAGTCTTCTTCGGTCACCGGTCCACCAATGGGTGACAAACGTCGGTAAACAGAAAATATGGTACCTACGGACACATTCACGTCGATATTCGATGAACCGTCAACGGGGTCAATTAACACCACATACTTGCCATTCAGATTCAGGCCATCATCAAAGTGAACGTAGCTATCCTCTTCTTCCGATGCCAGGCCACAAACTACGCCACGTGCGGCTAAAGCCGTTTTAAAACGTTCATTCGCATAGACATCCAGTTTCTGCTGCTGCTCGCCTTGAATATTTTCACTGCCAACACCGCCAGTAATATCCGCAAGGCCAGCCTTGTTGATTTCGCGATGAACCAGTTTTGACGCTAAACGAATGGATGCAAAAATTGACGACAGCTCCCCTGTCGCATCGGGGTATTCAGACTGCTTTTCGATGATAAATTCACCGAGAGTTTTGGTAATTTCCATATTGTCTCCGCTGGAGATGCCAGGTTGATAGTCGTATTTGCCCAATTATTTTGTAGTTGTTAAACCCGATAAACGAGTTCGGCGGCTGGGCTCCACAGTATCGTGTCCTGAATCTCTCGTATCGTTAAGATACCGAGCTACTGCAGGGCCGGACTGTCTTGGGATAGTAACATAGCAGGATTTTTAAACACCGACTGTAATAGTCAGTATTTTGTGGACAAATGATTGGCGTACACACGTTCCGGAACCTCAAACGTTATCTGCGCGAATACCAGAGATCGACAAAGTCTGAGTTAAACTGGAACTCTGGGACGATGACATAATAGAGCGGACAAAAAAAAGCGACCGATTGGCCGCTTTTTTATGACAAAGGATATATTACTTACCTAGTGCCTTTCGTGCTTCTTTGATGGTTCGAAGCTTACCAATGGCTTTCGCCAGTTGGGAAGCAACCTCAGCAAACTCTTTGCTCGCCATTTTATCTGCAATCTGTTTTTCTGCAGCATCTTTGGCGCGATTGGCAGCGGCTTCATCAATATCTGATGCGCGCACCGCCGTATCTGCCAATACAGTAATCAGGTTAGGCTGTACTTCGAGATAGCCACCTTCAACATAGACCACTTCATCATGACCATGCTGTTTTACCATATGCACTGGACCCGGACTTAAACGAGTCAACAAAGGGGCGTGGCCAGGTTTGATACCCAGCTCGCCCTGTTCACCGGTACACACCAAAATCTCGACAAGGCCTGAAAAGACCTTCTCTTCGGCACTGACGATGTCACAATGTACTGTCATAGCCATAGTGCTGTTACCTCCGGTGCCGATTAGCTGCGAGCGTTGTGCGCTTCAACAACTTCTTCGATTGAACCCTTCATGTAGAAGTCTTGTTCTGCAATGTGATCGTATTCGCCATCCAAGATACCTTTGAAACCACGAATGGTGTCCTTCAAAGAAACGTATTTACCTGGTGCGCCTGTGAACACTTCTGCCACATGGAATGGTTGTGACAAGAAACGTTCAATCTTACGAGCACGGCTTACAGTCAGTTTGTCTTCATCAGACAATTCATCCATACCCAAAATCGCGATGATGTCCTTCAGTTCTTTGTAGCCCTGAAGAACACCCTGCACGCCACGGGCAACATCGTAATGCTCATGACCGATAACCAATGGGTCCAACTGACGTGAAGTTGAGTCAAGTGGGTCAACCGCAGGGTAAATACCCAGTGCAGCGATGTCACGAGACAATACAACAGTTGCGTCCAAGTGAGCAAAGGTGGTTGCTGGAGATGGGTCAGTCAAGTCATCCGCAGGTACATATACCGCTTGCACAGAGGTAATAGAGCCCGCTTTTGTTGACGTAATACGTTCCTGAAGAACACCCATTTCTTCTGCCAACGTCGGCTGATAACCTACCGCAGAAGGCATACGACCCAACAGTGCCGAAACCTCGGTACCTGCCAGAGTATAGCGGTAAATGTTATCGACGAAGAACAAAACGTCACGGCCTTCATCACGGAACTTCTCTGCCATAGTCAAACCAGTCAACGCAACACGCAGACGGTTACCCGGTGGCTCGTTCATCTGACCGTAAACCATCGCAACTTTTGATTCAGGCAGGTTATCCAGTTTGATAACACCCGCATCAGACATTTCGTGGTAGAAGTCATTACCTTCACGAGTACGCTCACCAACACCAGCAAAAACAGACAAACCTGAGTGTTCTGTTGCGATGTTGTTGATCAACTCCAGCATGTTTACAGTTTTACCAACACCGGCACCACCGAACAAACCAACTTTACCACCCTTGGCAAACGGACATACCAGGTCAATAACCTTGATACCGGTTTCCAGAATGTCTTGAGATTGGGATTGCTCTGCATAAGAAGGGGCATCACGGTGAATAACCGCGCGCTCTTCTGTCTGAATGTCGCCACGCTCGTCAATGGGGTTACCCAAAACGTCCATGATTCGACCCAGTGTCGCAGAACCAACCGGTACCGAAATACCTGCGCCAGTATTGCTGACATTTGAACCACGCTGCAGGCCTTCAGTAGACCCCATCGCAATGGTACGTACAACACCGTCACCCAGCTGCTGCTGAACTTCCAGTGTAATGCCCTTGGCATCAATAATTAGTGCGTCGTAAACCTTTGGTACGCTGTCTCGTGGGAATTCCACGTCGACAACAGCACCGATGATTTGCGTAATACGTCCGCTACTCATGTTTGTGTCCTCTTAAATCCGTTATTGCACCGCCGCAGCGCCGCCAACAATTTCGGAGATCTCTTGAGTAATGGCCGCTTGACGCGCCTTGTTATACTCAAGCTTCAGGTTATCGATCAAATCACCAGCATTATCGGTTGCGGCTTTCATTGCCATCATCCGAGATGCCTGCTCGCAGGCTCCGTTCTCAACAACACCCTGATACACTTGGGCCTCGATAAAACGGGACAAAAGACCATTCAACAGTGATTCCGCATCCGGCTCATACAGGTAATCCCATGCATAGGCCCGATTGGTATCATCATCGCCTGACTTCAACGGCAACAACTGATCAATTCTCGGTTTCTGCACCATGGTGTTTACGAATTCGTTGTAAACGACATGCAGTTGGTCGATCTTGCCGGATTCAAAATCATCTAACATGACTTTGACACCGCCGATCAAGTCCGCCACCGCAGGTTGCTCACCGACGTGAGTAATGGAAGCCACTACGTCGAAGCCACGTGCTTTGAAGAACCCTGTGCCTTTACTACCAATGGCACAAACCTGAGTCTCAACGCCTTTTGCTTTCAGCTCTGCTGCTTGTTTAGCAACCGCTTTAAACAAATTGACGTTAAGACCACCACAGAGACCACGGTCAGTGGAGACTACAATGTAGCCTACACGCTTTACTTCACGTTCTCGCAGATAAACGTGTTTAAACTCAGTATTCGCATTCGCTAAATGCCCAATCACCGCACGGACTTTTTGTGCGTAAGGTTGACTGGTCAGCATACGATCCTGAGCTTTACGCATCTTACTGGCGGCAACCAATTGCATTGCCGACGTAATTTTACGCGTATTATTAATGCTATTTATCTGCGTTCGTATCTCTTTTCCGACTGCCATAGCATTAGCCTCAGTTAGTGGCCGCTTACGCGGCCTGATTCATTACCAGCTTTGAGTTGCCTTGAACGTATCAAGGGCAGACTTAAAGGTTCCGGCGATTTCATCATTCCATGCACCTGATTCATTGATGTTTTTCATCAAATCGGCATGTTCGGAATTCATGTAAGCATGCAAAGCCGTTTCGAATGGCAGTACCTGATTCACGTCAAGATCTTTCAGATAACCTTCGTTAGCTGCATAAACTGACAAAGCCATCTCACCCACCGTCATTGGTGAGTATTGATTCTGCTTCATCAGTTCGGTTACACGAGCACCGTGCTCTAACTGTGCTTTAGTTGCTTCGTCCAAGTCAGACGCAAACTGCGAGAAAGCAGCCAGTTCGCGATACTGAGCCAATGCAGTACGAATACCACCGGCCAGCTTTTTAATAACTTTGGTCTGCGCTGAACCACCGACACGTGAGACCGAAATACCGGCGTTCATTGCAGGACGGATACCCGCGTTAAACAAGTCAGTTTCCAAGAAGATCTGACCGTCAGTAATCGAAATTACGTTGGTAGGTACGAACGCAGAAACGTCACCACCTTGAGTTTCAATGATTGGCAGTGCGGTCAAAGAACCGGTCTTACCTTTCACTTCACCTTTAGTAAACTCTTCTACATACTCAGCGTTAACGCGTGAGGCGCGCTCCAACAAACGGGAGTGCAAATAGAAGACGTCCCCAGGATAGGCTTCACGGCCCGGTGGACGACGTAACAAAAGTGAGATCTGACGGTAAGCAACCGCTTGCTTAGACAGATCATCATAAATAATCAGGGCGTCTTCACCGCGGTCACGGAAGTACTCACCCATAGAGCAGCCGGCGTATGGTGCAATAAATTGCATTGACGCGGGTTCGGACGCTGAAGCCACAACAACCGTTGTGTATTCCATTGCGCCATGCTCTTCCAGTTTACGTACCACGTTAGCAATGGTAGAACGCTTCTGGCCAACAGCAACATAGACACATTTAATGCCTGTGCCCTTCTGCGCCAGAATAGCGTCGACGGCCAATGCGGTTTTACCCGTCTGACGGTCACCAATGATCAGCTCGCGCTGGCCACGGCCGATAGGTACCATGGAGTCAACTGCCTTATAACCTGTCTGAACAGGTTGATCGACTGATTGACGGGCAATAACGCCTGGTGCCACTTTTTCGATGGGGTCTGTCAACTTTGCGTTGATGTCACCTTTACCATCAATAGCATTACCCAACGAGTCAACGACACGGCCAAGCAATTCAGGGCCCACAGGGACTTCCAGAATACGACCGGTACATTTACAGGTTTGGCCTTCCGCTAAGTTCTTGTATTCACCAAGAACAACGGCACCAACAGAGTCTTGCTCAAGGTTAAGCGCCATACCAAAGACGCCACCTTCAAATTCGATCATTTCGCCATACATCACGTCGGCGAGACCATGAATACGTACAATACCGTCGGAAACCCCAACGATAGTACCTTCATTTTGTGCTTTAGAGCCTGTATCCAGTTTCGCGATACGCTCTTTGATAATGTCACTGATTTCTGAAGGATTCAGGTGCTGCATGCGTTTTCCCTCATTAGGAATTCATTGCGTCAGCGAGTTTCGACAATTTTCCGCGAACGGAGTCGTCGATAACAAGATCGCCAGCTTTTATGATTACGCCACCGATAAGTGCCGAATCGACGTTTACGTTTAGAGTCACTACGCGGGAAAATTTCGCGGTTAACTTTTCAACTAACGTTTTATGCTGTGCGTCGCTGAGTTCAAATGCACTGGTTACAACTACGTCAACACTCTTTTCGTGATCTGCCTTCAGCAGTTCAAATTGAGCGCTGATTTCCGGTAGTAATGCGAAACGATCGTTCTCTGCCAACACGGTCAACAGATTAGAAGCGCCTTCATTACAGTCTTCACCGGCTACATCCGCAATTGCTTTCGCTTTAACCAATGCGCTTACTGACGGACTGAGAATCAACTCGGCCACTTTGTCAGTTTTCGTAATTACCGCAAGCGTTTGCAGGGCTGTTGACCAACCGGCGATATCGCCGGAATCAACTGCGGCTGAAAACGCAGCCTTAGCGTAAGGTCGGGCGAGCGTACTTAATTCTGCCATGTTCCGTCCCCTTACAGCTGCGCTGCCAGCTTATCCAACAACTCGCTGTGTTTGCTCTGATCAACTTCAGCCTGCAGAATTTTCTCTGCACCGGCTACCGTCAATTCAGCTACCTTGGCCCGCAGTTCTTCGCGCGCCAGATTGCGTTCTTTGTCCACATCAGACTGTGCGGCTGTGACGATTCGTTTGGCTTCTGCTTCTGCTTCTGCCTTAGCCTCGTCAACAATAACGGCCGCACGGCGATTGGCTTGCTCTATCAGCGCCGCTGCCTGCTCTTTCGCTTCGCGAATTTTGCCGGCTGCGTCGTGTTGAGCAACTTCCAAAGCCTTATCTGCACGTGATGCAGCATCGAGACCTTCGGCAATTTTCTTCTGACGCTCTTGCATGGCGGCCATAATTGGCGGCCAGACATATTTTGCGCACAACACGACGAAAATAGCGAAGACGATGATTTGGCCAATAAATGTTGCGTTAAAATTCACGCCATCACCTCGTTAATAGTTTGTGGAAAGTCATCACTTACGAAGTGAGAATTAAGCACCAACAACGAAGATCAGATACATCGCGATACCAACACCGATAATTGGAATCGCATCGATCAAGCCAGCAACGATGAAGAACTTGGTTTGCAACATTGGACCAAGCTCAGGCTGACGAGCCGTGGACTCAAGCAATTTGCTACCAAGCAAACCAACGCCGATTGCAGCACCGATTGCACCTAAACCCATCATTAAGCCAGCGGCAAGGAAGATAAATTCCATGTGTTTCTCCTAGTTTTTTTTAATTACCAAGTTTTGTGTTTTAAGTAAGGGTATAACCCAGTTTGCAAGCAGCTGCTAACGAGCACAGCCCCCTGCGAATTCTATTAATGATCTTCATGTGCCTGCGACAGATAAACGATCGTCAGCACCATAAAAATAAAGGCTTGCAATGGAATGACCAAAATGTGGAACGCAGCCCATGCCAATTGCATTACACCACCCAGCACACCGAAAATGATACCCCCACCGAACATCAGTGCGATCAGGATAAAGATGATTTCCGCTGCATAGAGGTTACCGAACAATCGCAAACCGAGTGAAAATGGTTTCGCGATCAAGCCGACTAATTCGAGTGGCAGGTTGAACCAAATCAACCATGGGGTATTAAATGGCGTGAATGACAGCTCTTTTATAAAGCCAAAGCCTTTCACTTTAAAGGAGTAATAGAGCATCAAGATAAAGACAAATACCGCGGTACCCAGGGTAACATTCGGGTCAGTTGACGGCACAATCTTCTGGAATTTGACACCAGCCTGTTCAAGCAACCATGGCACCAAATCCACCGGTAAAATATCCATCAGGTTAGAGAGTAGCACCCAGCAGAATACCGTCAACGCGATCGGAGCTATCCAAGGGTTACGTCCATGAAAGACGTCACGAACGTTGTTGTCGACGAACTCAACGATGGTTTCAACAAAATTTTGCATACCTGTGGGTACGCCCGCGGTGACCGATTTGGCCACACGCCAGAAAACCAACAGAAATACCAAACCAAGTCCTATTGACCAAGCCATACTGTCGACATTGATTGCATTAAACCCCATGGCTTTCGCTTCGGCACCACACTGTGCAAAGCCCCAGTGTGCTTCTGTTACGGTGTGCCCGTCACAGGTTTCTGCACCTACTGGCAATTTCCCATAAGTCAGATTGGTTAAGTGATGCTGGATATACTCCGAAGCATTCGCGTAACCGTGTTCCTCGTTTCCACTACTCGCCATAAAAACCAAAGCCCCTTAATTTTAATGGATGGCTATGAAGCCACTCTTTTAACTAAAACCGGTAACAGAAGTGCGCCCAGGGTATGCACAAAAAAGACACTCAAGTAGAGCACTCCTGCGTTTAATTCATCTATTTTAATTACGGCGAGCAAACTACCTGCAATTATGATCAGCCACTTACCCCACATTGCGCTATAGGTTGCCGAGATGACTAAACCTACGTTACCGCTTCCAAAATGGCGCAATGCTCTGAAACTGTAAAATGCCTGGCCTGCAATGCTAATCAGCCCACCTAATGCTACCGACGCACCAATATTGGGTGCTACTAAAATGCCGACTAAAGTACCTATCATCGTGACCAACATTTCAATCAGTAATACCCGAGATGCAATAGGTCGGCTGATTGTCGTTTGACGATGTACCTTAAAGTATGACATTTATCCTGCTTTCTTGTGACAGGCGCTATCGGTGCCAAAATTTGAGCCGCAGAGTATATTGGGTTCCCAGCACCGCATCAACCAGTTGCCGTAACCTATTGTTGCCAATCGATGAATGACGTACATCAATAGTCGTAATGATGATATTACGCGTATTTTGTATACCAATTTTCCTACCAAGAGTAATCGACATATTCCGATGACCTCGCGAGGAACTCTTGCCATCCATACAATGCGTTGTAAAAGCGCTGCAGGCCTTATTTTACGTGCTCCAGAATGCCATCCAACTCATCAAGGCTGGTGTACTTGATAGTTAGCGATCCACGTCCGCCGGCACCATGCTTAATTTGCACAGAAGCTCCAAGGCGCTTAGACAGCATCTCTTCCAAACGCTTAATATTTACGTCATGTTTAGAATCATTCTTAGGCAGTGAGACTTTGTTCGGTTGGGAAAGCGACCGAACCAGGGCTTCGGTCTGGCGTACGGTCATACCTTTCGCCACTACCTGACGTGCCGCTTCGATCTGCTTTTCACCGGGCAAGCCCAGCAAAGCACGGGCATGACCCATTTCCAAATCACCATGCTCAAGCATTTTTTTAACTTCGGTTTCCAGGCTGATCAAACGCAGCAGGTTGGTCACCGTTACCCGGGATTTACCCACGGCTTCTGCCACTTCCGCCTGGGTCAAGTCAAATTCTTTCTGCAGACGCTGCAATGCGATTGCTTCTTCAATAGGGTTAAGGTTTTCACGTTGAATATTTTCGATCAGTGCCATGGCAATGGCATCTTCATCGGCAACGTCACGGATTACCGCCGGAATAGTATCCAGGCCAACCATTTGCGATGCTCGCCAGCGGCGTTCTCCGGCGATTAACTCATACGTTTGGGGTCCTAGCGGTCGCACAACAACCGGTTGCATAACCCCCTGAGCGCGAATAGAGTTCGCTAACTCCTCCAACGCATCGGTCGACATGTCTCGTCGTGGCTGGTACACGCCCCGCTGCACCCACTCGATGGGTAGGTGCTTTAACGTTCCATCTGTTTCCTTAACATGCTCAACCGGCTTCTCAGATATCTCTTTGACTTCGGCCTGGGTCGTTATCAGAGAACCAAAATTGCGCCCTAATCCTTTCTTTTTCACTGACATACCTACTTAACCCGTTACCTTTTCAATATCACTGGAGACGGAGATGTCCGCCTTTTCGCCTTCAACACGGCGAATGAATTCCCCGGCCAGAGCCAAATAAGACTTGGCGCCGGTCGAGGTCTTATCGTAATGCAGCGCGGGCATCCCATAACTGGGCGCCTCAGCCAAACGGACATTACGGGGAATAACAGCGCTGTAGACTTTGTCACCAAAATATTCTTTCAGCTGATCGGATACATCATTGGTCAGGGTGTTGCGTGGGTCATACATAGTGCGTAACAGACCACCGATCTCTAAACCGGGGTTCACTACCTTCTGAATTTCGCCAATGGTTTCCAGCAGCGCCGCAAGCCCTTCTAACGCATAGTATTCACATTGCATGGGGATGAAGATGCTTTGTGCAGCGGTGAGTGCGTTGACGGTCAACATATTGAGCGAGGGCGGACAGTCAATAAATATGTAGTCGTAATTCTGTTTCACTTCGGCCAGAGCATACTGCAGACGATGTTCTTTCATCTTCATCGACAACAGCTCTACTTCGGCGGCGGTTAAGTCACCGTTCGCAGGCAACAAGTCGAAACCCGCCTGCTCTGCATGGACAATGGCCTCGGCGCACTGACATTTACCAGTGAGTACGTCATAAGCGGACAATTCAAGATCACTTTTATCGACGCCACTGCCCATGGTGGCATTTCCCTGTGGGTCCATATCGACCACCAGCACTTTGCGCTTCATGGCAACAAGAGATGCCGGCAAATTGATTGCTGTGGTGGTTTTGCCAACGCCGCCTTTTTGGTTGGTAATAGCGAAGATATGACTCAAGGCAGTTTCCTTTATTGGTTACTTAAGACCCAATTCAACAAGATGACGTTCACCATCCGTACCTGGGACCTGTAATGGTTTTACAGCGATTAACGTTACATCAGCCGGCAGTTCCGCGAGTTCGGCTTCAGGGAACTGACCTTTCATGGCCAGAAAACGACCATTTGGAGCCAGCAAATGGCGCGAAAAGCTTACCATATCAGAAAGGGTAGCGAACGCTCTAGACGTAATCTGCGCAAATTTGACATCGGGCTGCCAGCTTTCCAGACGGTGATGTACCACAGTGACGTTGTCAGCACCCAAAGACATTTTCACCTGATTCAGAAACCGGGTTTTCTTGCCGTTACTGTCCAACAACCAAACCTTCAATTCAGGTTTGATCAATGCGATGACCATACCCGGCAGTCCAGGTCCGGTGCCGACATCAATTAAGTCACCGTCGCTCAGGGTGTGCACCATGCTCAGACTATCGATTAGGTGGCGGTCGATCATCTGCGCGGCGTCACGGACCGAGGTCAGGTTATACGCTTTATTCCACTTAACCAATAAGGCGTGATAGGCCAACAAACGCGCTATCGCTTCCTCTGGCAACTCCAATGTGAGCCGCTGCAGCCCACGCTCTAACTGTGCTTTAAATGCTTCGGTCATGCGCTTTGCCGACTCGCATTATGTTTTTTAATGTGTACCAGCAACATCGAGACGGCGGCTGGTGTCACACCGGATATACGCGATGCCTGGGCCAGCGTTTCCGGCTGAACCTCTTTCAACTTCTGTTTCACTTCGTTCGAAAGGCCACCAATGGCGTCAATGTCCAGCGTTGTTGGCAGTTTCATGTGCTCATGTCGACGCATGGTGTCGATTTCATCCTGCTGACGCTGAATGTAACCTTCGTATTTAGCGGAGATTTCCACCTGCTCCTGTTCAGCAAAGTCCAACTCAACGTCTGGCGCACTAGCCGCATGAATATCGCGATAGGTCAGCTCGGGTCGCTTCAGGAGATCCCGCAAACTGAACTCACGAGCCAAGGCCTGCGGCAGTTTTTCAGCCAACACAGCAGCTGCGTCAGATTTCGGTTGCACATAGGTCGTGCGCAATCGCTCCTGCTCCCGGGCAATGCTTTCCTGCTTAGCGCTAAATGCAGCCCAGCGCTGATCATCAACCAAACCGAGTTTACGTCCGGTTTCGGTCAGGCGGGCATCTGCATTATCTTCTCGCAACAGTAAGCGATATTCCGCTCGGCTGGTAAACATACGATAGGGCTCGCGGGTACCCATAGTAATGAGATCATCAACCAACACCCCTATGTAGGCTTCGTCACGGTGGGGATACCACATCTCCTCACCCTGCGCCTTACGGGCCGCATTCAAACCAGCCAGCAAACCCTGTGCACCGGCCTCTTCATAGCCCGTGGTACCGTTTATCTGACCGGCAAAAAACAGGTTCTCAATAAACTTGCTTTCCAGCGAGTGTTTCAGGTCCTGTGGGTCGTAGTAATCATATTCAATGGCATAGCCCGGTCGCGTAATGTGCGCATTTTCGAACCCTTTCATGGTTCGGATAAAATCGACCTGAACATCAAACGGCAAACTGGTTGAAATGCCGTTCGGGTAAAGTTCGTAGGTAGTCAATCCTTCGGGCTCAACAAATATCTGATGGCTGGTTTTGTCCGCAAACCGAGTTATTTTGTCTTCAATCGATGGGCAATAGCGTGGCCCGGTGCCTTCGATATTGCCGGAATACATGGCCGAGCGACCGAGGTTATTGCGGATAATGTCGTGCGTTTGCTCGGTGGTGTGCGTGATGTGGCAGCTCACCTGGCGAGGGTGCTGTTCGACACGCCCCATATAGGACATGACCGGCAACGGTGAATCGCCGGGTTGTTCGACCATCACACTGAAATCAACCGAACGAGCATCAATTCGTGCCGGCGTTCCTGTTTTCAGGCGCCCAGTGCGCATGGGTAATTCTTTCAGGCGTTCCGCCAAGGAGATACTGGGTGTATCGCCCATTCGGCCGCCCGCGTAGTTGTCGGTGCCCACGTGAATTTTACCGTTCAAGAAGGTGCCGGCCGTCAAAACGACCGATTTGGCCAAAATTCGGATGCCGGTTTGGGTGACCGCACCAATGACTTTGTCACCCTGCAGAATCAGGTCGTCGGCTGCCTGAGCAAATACGTCCAGATTGGGTTGTTGTTCGACAATTTGTCGGATAGCCGCGCGATACAGCTGGCGATCCGCCTGTGCCCGGGTTGCACGCACGGCTGGCCCTTTACGGCTGTTCAGCACACGCCATTGAATGCCCGCGAGATCCGTCGCGCGGGCCATCGCACCGCCCAAAGCATCAATTTCCTTCACCAGATGGCTTTTACCAATACCTCCAATAGCCGGGTTACACGACATAACACCAACGGTATCAATATTATGCGTCAATAACAGGGTCTGGCTGCCCATACGCGCGGCGGCCAAAGCTGCTTCAGTACCGGCATGGCCACCACCAATGACAATGACGTCATACTGTTTCGGAAAATCCACTTATCACCTCAATTACGGGACAGGAACTGGCTGCACTCAGACCAGCTTGAATTCAAAAGGGTGCGGGATTATACGCAGTTTTTTCCAGTTTAGCAGCCTAAAAATTAATCAAACACCCACCATAACGGCGTTCTACTGCGACGCTTGAAACCGAACAGCCAATACTGAAGCAACCTTGCATGTCAGGAAAGCTGGCTATACTGCAAATTGGGCAGGTTAAGAGGTGGATTCGACATGGGTAGACTATGGCTGGCTTTATTTTTCATCACCTGTTGCGGCTCGGCAATGGCAGCGGGCAACCTGCTCCTGGTCACCGACTTGAGCGATGAGAACCTCAATTACCGACCTGACCTGCGTTTGATTGCCACGAATGCTATAAATCGCTTGCAGGACTATGAAGTCGCGAACGCAAAGACCGCAGTCCGACCCAACAGCGCCGAAGCAATAGGAGCCATGATTGACGCTGCAGCCAAAGCGAACTTGCAGGCTGTTGCCGTTGTCACGCTTTACAACAAAGGCCGCAAGGCCACAGTAACTGCCTCTATCTATAACGTTGGTACCGGCGAACTGGTCATTCAACGTGCGTTGGAATTTCGTTTTAAGGAGATTCCCGCTTTATTGGCACAACTCGAGTACGAACTTCCTCTGATGCTGAAACGCGAATTCCGCGAATTGGGATCGGTGGTGAAAGTCACAGCCGATCAGGTCTATTTTGACCTCGGCGCTAACGCAGGGATTGAAGTAGGCCAGATTTTCCGCGTATTCCGCCGCGGCACCGAAATTAAGAGCAGCAGCGGTGAAAGTTTTGGCTTTGTCGATGAACAGAGCGGCATTCTGGAGGTCACTGACATCAGTTCAATCTACTCCGTCGCCGACATCCGCCTGGGCCGCCGCTCCATTCGCAATAACGATTGGGTCGAGCTTGCCGATCAAAGCATTCAGATTCAAGGTAAGGTGCTGTCTAAGCTGGACGAGCAAGTTGCCATTAATATTGGCCGTAAAACCGGTGTGGTGCCAGGCGCTTATTTTGCCGTGTATAAAGACATCAAGGAAATCGATGAAAACGACGCATTCCGAGAAATCATAGGCCGCATCCGCATTACCGATGTCGATGCCAATGGAGCGCGCGGCGAAATCGCTCGGTCCGATCATTATCGGCTGGCAAAAGCGCTGATTAACGAAGGTGACACCATTGAAGAAGTCAGCTATCTACATCGCAACCAGCTACTACTTGGACAAACAAGCTTTGGCATTTTGGGCGATACCCAATCCATCTGGAATGCCGGACTCAACGTTGAATCCGGTTTCAGCAGTGACATGGCATTCCGTTTTCGTGGCGCCTATGGTAGCAATTGGTTTGTCAGTACTGGGGTAAACGCCGCGCTGGATCATTCGGAGAGCTTTCGCTACGGGCTGGATTTTGTTTATGGTACGGATGGCTTTGGCACCTACCTGTTCACCGATGCCAACATTCCCACGCCACTGAACCGTTATGTTCTGTTTGCCATCGAGGCTGGGTACCTGATCGGTGCCAATGAGGATGTGGAGGGTCTATCTGTTGGTCTGAGTGCCAAGTTCGGGCTGGACAGTTTGTTTTAAAACGGACAGCTATCAGCACCCGGCTGATAGCTGGTCGCTGATCTCACTCTTCTTCCGTTTCCTGGTAGAGCTCAAACAGAGTCTTTAGCGCTTTTTGTGCTTTGCCGTTCAGCGTTTCCGGCGGGAATTCACCTTTTTCATTTGCGATACCGGTTTCCATTTGCATCAGCAAGTGCAACGCCTCATAGACGTGACGAACCGCGTAGATATGAAACTTCCCACTTTGTACCGCGTCGATGACATCTTGGTGCAGCATCAGGTGCTTGATATTGTCATGGGGGACAATAACGCCCTGCTTCCCATTCAGTCCCCGGATTTCACAGAGCTTGAAAAAACCCTCGATCTTTTCGTTAACGCCACCAATGGCCTGCACTTCGCCGAGCTGGTTCATCGAACCGGTAATCGCAAAACTCTGCTTGACCGGCGTCTGCGTAATGGCGGAAATCAATGAACAATATTCCGCCACGGTCGCGCTGTCACCGTCGATGTAGCCATAACTTTGCTCCATAGCGATATGTGACGATAAGGTCAGTGGAAAGCTGCGACCAAATTCATGCCCCAGAAACCCGCTGAGAATCATCACGCCTTTACTATGAATGGATTGACCCAGCTCGACTTCCCGTTCGATGTCGACAACTCCTTTACCGCCAACGTGCACGGTAGAAGTGATGCGCGCAGGAGAACCAAAGCGACTTTCGCCAATTTCCATCACGGTTAAACCATTCACGCAGCCAATGCGATCTCCTTCGGTATCGATCAAAATTGTGCCTTCTTCAATTTCCATCAACATCTGATCAGCAATTCGGCCATTGCGATACTCGGCCGCTTCCAGGGCCGCAGATACATGCGTTTCGTTAATCAATCTGGCATCCTGATGTCGGCAGATAAAATCCGCCTCTGCAAACACCTTAAATACTTTAACCACTTGCGCAGACAACCGCTGCTGATGCTCCGCTTCACGCAGGCTGTATTCGATCAGTTTTTCAATGGCTGCCTTAGTTAAAGGCTTAAAGCCCTTTTCTTCGCCGTAATCCTTAATGCGCAGAATGAGGTTGTCGATGTTGTCTTTGGTACGGGGAATGAAGCTGTCGAAATCGACTGGCACACGAAACAGCTCCATAAACTCAGGGTCCCACTCCTGCAACTGATAATATATGTCGCGGGAGCCAAGCAGAATCACCTTAATATTCAGCTTGATTGACGCTGGACTCAAGGTCACGGAATGCATCAAGCTGGCATCCGCATAGGGTGATTCCATTTTCAGTTCTTTGGTTTTTAGCGCCATTTTTAGCGCATCCCAGGCAAAGGGTTCCATCAGCAATTTTTCTGCGTCAAGAATCAGATAGCCTCCATTGGCTTTTAACAGACTGCCAGGACGAATCAATTGATAGTTGGTAATGGGGATACCCTGTTGTGTGGAATATTCGATCCGACCAAACAGGTTCTGGTAGGTTGGCAGCATTTCATAGACCACTGGCGCACCACTATTGATGTCGTGCTGCATCATCAGATTCGGGATAAGCCAATGCTCCAACGATTTGCGACGATCCTGATCAGTGCGGGTATCCGACAGAGATTCCTCAGCGAACAGATCGACAATCAGCTGTGGTAAGTGGTGTTTTATAGCGCGGATGAACCGCAACACTGACAGCAAACTCTGATTCTTAACTTCTAAGTCTTTCAACAGCGGTTTAATTGCCTGCTGAACGGTTTCCAGATTCAGCTGACGTAGCTTCTCTGAAGATTTGCGTCGCCAGGTGGGTAATTCCAACACCTGTTCGTTCAGATATTCTTCAATGTCGTTGATCCGACTCTGAAACTCGCTGCGGATCTCTTCAGGCAATTGAGCAAATTCCGTGTCATCCAGCGCACGACCCTCAACAACCGGCAAGAGCATAACCGAGCCACCATCAGACACCACGGCGACTTCTTTTTCATTGGCAAATCGCTCGACCATCTTCAGTGCAGCGTCGTACTTCTGGTTAAAGTCGCGATCAATCGCAGAACGTTTGCGTTGATAGGTCGGACTTTCAAAAGCGGCTGGGAAAGTGTCCATCAGATCATTCAGGAATTGATTGATCTGAGCCTTCAGTTCATCTCCCCGTCCAGCGGGAAGCTCCAGCGAGTTCGGCTCCCGAGGGTTCTCAAAATTATTAATGTAGGCCCATTCACTCGGTGCCTGTTGTGACTCTGCCAATTCCCGTACGTATTTAGACACCAACGATTGCCTACCTGTTCCGGTATCGCCCATCACATAGAGGTTATAACCACCGCCTCGCATGGCGATGCCGAATTCCAACGACTTTTTGGCTCGTGGTTGACCCAGAAAGCTGGAAACGCCCTCTAAATCTGCCGTTGATTCAATGTTTAGGTAGCTGAGGTCAATGTGTGCACGAAGCTCAGTCGCGCTTAACGGGGCAATCTTTGTGGTCATTCAATGGAGCCTAATACGGAGTTTTGACTAGTATGTCACACCCTGAACAAGAGGTAGAAGTGTTTCATAGCTTTCAAATTGACACCCATAACCGGCAAATCTAAGCTTTACACTTTGGTCAGACTTGACCTCATCTGTTCACACGTCCAAATTGGGAGTCATCAACATGAAAAAGAAATTACTTGTCAGCGCAGTGGCCTTTGCCACATTTTCAACTGCTCAGGCATCCACATTTTTGTCACAGGATCCCGTCGAATCCGTCTATGACTACGACACAGCCTTTGATAATCCTGCGTACCTAGCAACAACAGAAAATCAGCTATCATTCAGTGATTTCGGTACAGCCGGATATGTTAACAACGCATTTGGCCAAAAAATCGGAATACATGTTGGGCGCCTGAGTACGAACCTGGGTAATACCATAAATAACGTCGATTTATTTTGGGCTGGAAATGTCGGCATTGGCGCTGTTGGTGTACGAGTTGGTTACGGTTTGGATACCAATAAAGACGACTTTAAACAGGACTTCTTAACTACCGACGGTCTGAGTTCGTTAAATGTAGATGCTTTAACCGATTATGACTATTTTGAAAATGATGGCACAACGACAATTAATGTTGGCGCTGCGGATACAGCTAGTCTGGATGTGGATGCGAATGAAACGGTCAACAATGCCAGCATGAGCCAAATTCAAGCTGGTTTAAAACTGAATGACTTGCCTTTAGACCTTGTTTTCAGTTTCTCGCTACCGACGTCAGATGAGACAGACACGTTTAACGTGACCGATGTTTATAATACAGACGGGCAAACTACGGCGACGAATCGAACCACTAACACACTGGAATACACGGAAGGAACGAAACGAACTGGAGGTTTGATCACGTCACTTAGCGGTCGATTCCAACTACGTGACGACATGTTTGTTCTCGGCGCATTGAGCATTGATAACAATGAAACGACAGAAACCATTTCAGCAAGTTTTGACGAACTTGATATTGATCTTACTGGTCCTACGACCAATGTCGATCAGCTCACTGAAGAAGAAACAAAGTCAGTAGTTGCTGACAACAATACCACCTTAATGCTGGGTCTGGATCATCGAGTTGCTTTGGGCGCCGCAAAGTTCAAGGTGCAACCTTCCGTTTGGTATACCAGCAGCAAAACAGAAACCAAAAATAGTGTTGTAAAAGACACATTTACGAATACCCTTAACGCCGCAGCCAACACAACAGCAGCTACTGGTGTAACCGATCTTGAACTCATTGAGAGCACTAACATCACCGGTAATATAGCCGTGCAGGCTGAGTATGCAACCAGTGCAAAATGGATTTGGCGGGCTGGCACCACTATCGGTCTGCTGGATATCAATAGCACGACAACAACAACCAAAGTTAATAAAGTAAATCAAGCAGCTGATGGCTATGAAGAGGATTATGTACAAATCAACTCCGAAGCCACCGATGTAGAGTTCTTGAACTTTACTAACACATTGAACCTAGGCTTCACCGTTAAGGCTAATGATATCGTTTCTCTGGACGTCAATCTGGAAAGCAATCAGAACGCGTTACAAAACTGGACTGCTGATTTCGGCCTAAAAATTCTTTACTAATACTCTATAAATGACAACTAAAAAACCGGCGCCGGCCGGTTTTTTGCTAGGGCAACTCTGAATAATTGCTATCTACCTCAGCGGGTGAATAAATGCGCAAAGTTCGATGCAATTTCTGCAGGCAATATTCATCATCTTGGCAAAGGACTGAACAAAGAAATTGGCCATTTCAGCCCCGCCCTCCAGGTCCTTCAGATCGATGACTGAGCTTTGTTTTGTGTTTTGAAAAGGACTCGCCATTCCCTACAACACACGCTTCACTCATTTTTCGATCTGATAGGTCTGAGGTGATTTGAATTAATCAGAATTGCCCTAGGTGCGACTAGACTGAAAACGGATATGCAATCGCCGGGTGGTGTTCGTACCCTTCCACACTGAAATCATCCATCGTGACCCAGGTTTCTAAATCCTCAAGTGATTTGATGTCTGGATTAATAATCAATTTTGGGGAAGGAAAAGGCTCACGTTTCAATTGCACGTCGCGCATTAACTCAAGCTGATCTTCGTAGATGTGTGCATTAACAATTTTATGGTAAGCCTTACCTGGTTTGTGACCGGTAATCTGCGCCACTATGGCGAGAAAGAAAAATACCTGGACCTGATTAAAATTCAAACCCAGTGGAACATCACAGGATCGCTGATAGCTGGTGAGATACAGGGTCTCGCCCAGCAACGAGAAAGTATGCGTATGCATACAGGGTCGCAAGCACCCCATATGAAACTCACCAGGATTATAAAAGCTCAGGATCTCGCCACGATCATCAATTCCTTTTTTCAGGTTATCGACAATCTTACGCAGTTGATCAACACTGCCACCATCCGGTTTCGCCCAAGCGCGCCCCTGCACACCATAAACTCGCCCCATGTCATCGTCGCCTTTACGATGCGAGTTCGCCAGCCATGCGGCGTTGTCGTTGGCGTTCGCATCCCAGGTTTTAGTGCCCAGTTTGCGGAAATCCGCCGCGTTATCGTAGCCGCGGATATACCCAAGAAACTCAGCGATGGCCGATTTGTAAAAACTCTTACGTGTTGTGATCAGGGGAAAGTGATTGTTGGCAACATCGTATGTCAGGTCAGCATTTATGACGGTCAGGCAGCGCTTACCGGTTCGTTCATTTTCAATCCAATGACCTTCATCGATGATTCGCTGACATAAATCCAAATACTGCTTCATTTTTTCTTACCTTTCTTTGCGCCCTGTGTTTTTGGATGTTTTACCTCAACCACCTCAAATACCGGCGTTCGATACGCGAAAACCATCATGACCGCACCAATGAACACCATCGGCAAACTAAGCAACATCCCCTGAGTCAGGTAACCGCCCAATAAATAACCAATATGCGCATCCGGCTCCCGGAAGTACTCCGCAATGGTACGCAGTACCCCATATCCAATCATGAACATAGCTGCAACGGACATCCGCGGGCGAGGTTTGCGACTGAACCACCACAGAAACACAAACAGTAGAAACCCTTCACCCGCCATTTGATAAAGTTGCGATGGGTGACGCGTCAGCGAATCGACATTCGGAAAAATCATGCCCCAGGCAACATCGGTCGGCCGGCCCCACAGTTCTCCGTTTATGAAGTTGCCAAAACGGCCAAAAAATATCCCCGGAGGTACCAGCGGCGCAACAAAATCGCCAACGGTAAATATGTGTTTTTTCTTGTTCCGGGCAAACAGAATCACGGCAGCCGCCACGCCTAAAAAGCCACCATGAAAGCTCATTCCACCTTCGTTGATTTTGATCAGATACAGGGGGTTTTGTAAGAACAAATCCATATGGTAGAACAGAACATAGCCAATTCTACCGCCTAATATGATGCCGACGACGATATAAAACAGCAGGTCTTTAACTTCATCTGGGGTGAAATTGCGCCAAGCATCCCGCCCCGCTCGCCAGATACCCAGGTACTGCCCCGCCAAAAAGCCCAGCAGGTACATAATGCCATACCAATGAATTGACAGAGGTCCAATACTGAACGCGATTGGATCAAATTGTGGGTGAACCATAGTGACGGAAACCTCAGTAAATCGATAAGGGCGCCACTATATCAGATCGTTTCGAAATCATTTAGCAGGTCTAGGAACTATTCTCTGGCCAATAGACCTATTATTTTGTTTCGAGGTCGACCCGAAAACCAATCCAAGCAAGGCTTCTCGACACGGTACCAGGACAAAGTTGCAATACCGATGGTGAAGGTGATTGTCACTATCATTGCGATAAACCAATCTACGAGTGGCATCCCCCCATTAAAGGTAAAAGAAGGAAATAACCAAACGGTCACCCATTCTATTACCAACATATGCCATATATAAATTCCAAAGGAAATTTTTGCAATAAACCTAAGTGGCGCAAAGTCGAACACCCGAAACAGATGAGTTGTCAATGGGAGTATTGCTAGCCACAATCCTATTAAACTGGGAAATACAGGCCAAAAATACAAGCTGTGAAACACACCGCTAAATGAATCATCAATTGTAAAAATCATTACAATTCCAGCAAATAGGGACAAAATAGTCCCTAAAATTAGATAAATATCGAATTTTCCATGCTGTTTCCATTTCGCATGAGCATAGATGTGTAACGAACCAAAAATAATTCCAATGACGAAATGATTAAATAGTGAAAAAGGATTGGTATATGGCATCCACGATCGCGCATATCCAATAATTCCATAATCCCACCCTATAAATCTGGTTGGAATGCCTACAATGCTAACCCATATTAAATGGAAGAAGATGGACAATAGCCCGACGACCAATATAAAGCATAAAGCCGCAGAATATTTAAGTGATGGGAAAAAGTGGAATAGTATCATCATGCTGACTAAAAGCATGGCATAGCAAAGGACCTCAAACCCGATAGACCACAGGGCCCCGTTTATGTCGGCCGGAAATAATGTGACTGGGTGAAAGCTGTTTAAAAACAAGAATGCGGATGTGAAACGAACAATCAGCTGACTGTCAAACACCGATATAGAGCTGGACAAGGCATAAAATGTGGTCACTGTGAGCACAAGATAGTAGCCAGGGGCAATGCGGGCTAAACGCCTTTTAATAAACTCGGTGTAACTCGGTCTTTTCGTCGAATAAAAGAGAGAACGCCAGAACGGAATGGACAACAAATAGCCACTGAGAACAAAAAAAATTGAAACACCCGCTTGACCAAACTCTCCGAAAGACTGAACAAGCTTGCTTAACAGTGTTTCTGACGTTGGTAGGCGAGGCAAGGTGTGGTGAGCCAGCACTAAAAGGCAGGCGATCGCCCGCATCCCGTCAAGGCCTTTAATTCGATAATTCATTAGGCGTCATGTCCTTTGATTTTTACTACTTCCTTTCAATACATCATAACTAGCTTTTACATCACGATCCAGTAATGTCGAAGATGTATCGTATAGCATCAACTTCTAACAGCATTCAAAGGGTTTCGGGGATAATAACGTTCAGGACAACTGCTAATATGCTCGAAGAAACGGGTATCCTTGTAGGGCATTTTCATAAACCCGCCAATACCAATACCCCGGATATCCTGAACCGCGTTCAGAATATTCAGCAAATGCTGGCTGAATTCCTGCTCTCGGCTGGGGTCGAGCAATCGATAGTAATTATGGATTTTCAGATTCTTCGGCAATGCTTCAAAAATGATACAACCGGTATGATGAATATCATCCAGCGCCTGAATCTCCTTCATGATGCTGTCTGGCAGTACTAAGTGCTCATCCGGATCGCGACCGTCTTCAAAGTATGAGTGCATTTTTTCATTTAAACTGCCTTCCGGCGCTGGCGTGACACTGAACGGAATACGAATACGCTTGGGCACCCGAAACGGTTGTTGCTCTGATACTCGGTCAATATGGATCGTATCGCGCGCATCGTACATCACAGCCTTGAAAGTGCCTTCCTGATAGAGCGCTCGAGCCAGTGACACCATGCTGTTCAGCGCTTGAATAAAGGACTTCTTCATCTGTACATCGAATAAGCTGAACGCCGATTCAATGCGAATACCATCCGTCTGCCATTTAACCGTTAGCCCACCCACAATCGGGAACCGACCCAGCCGAGATACCGCTGCGACAAAACCTTTTTCAGTCTCACCCATGCCCTGTAAATAGTTCTTGTAATATTTGTCGAGCTGCTCGTCTTCAATGGCATCCACATCAATATCCGGATGCTGCTGACGTAAAAAAGACTTACGCGAACTGTACACGACGGTATCTATATTCCGGTCGGTGTCGCCGATCCAGACCGGAAGTTTTGGCACCGGACCCGGTTCGCGTAGCTCTGGTAACACCAAGTGCTGCAGGCGCCCCATGTGACTCAGGAAATAGTCAGCCGCTTCGTGCTGCTGTTTTACCTCATGATTCATCATGCCGTTCAAGATCTTAGCGAATTCCAATGGCAACCCTAACGACAATGGCGTCACGACCTTGCGGCCAAAACGAGCCCCCTGTCCGGAGGCTAAAGCATAGAGGGTGGCAGCCACGCCCTGTTCATCGAAGCGTGGGCTGGAAAGCCCACCGTTCAGCTGATCATCGCCAATAAAGTAAATATCCCCTAACTTGGCATTGGTTGATTGCAAGTCACTCGACATCAGATCCATGACGCCATTCGCCATAAACTGGCCTTGAGCATCGAGTTGAGCAAACACAGATGAACCCCAATCCACCAGCTGAATGGTTTCGGTTTGATCATCATAGACAAGGTTTGAAGGTTTGATATCACCGTGCACAATGGGTCTATGCAGACGGTCTTCCGTCTGAAAATGTCTCAGGTAGAGAAGCAGTTCGGCCAACTGAGCGGCTATTTTTACCGTCAATCGAGGGGAGAAACTGCCGTGCTGTAGGGTATACCAGTCCAGATCCCTGCCTGGTGCCCGAGTCATCACCAGAATCCGTTGCTTACCCACACGCACATAATCAATGACTTTAGGTATACGAGGGTGGCTCAACAACGACTGAATATAGCTTTCTTCTTCTAGCCGATCCTGAACGTGCTGAGGCAGGTTAATGCGCGAAAACTTAAATACCAACTCCGTTCCAGCCGATGTCGTGCCACCAAAGACAAACCCAAAAGCACCTTTTCCGATCAGCTCAATATCCTGGTAACCCAAGCGTTCCAACTGTCGGATGCACAGTTTAATCCAGGCCTTGAGCTTGGCGGCATCCTGATGTGACAGCAAATAGATACTTTGCTCTTCAGGTATGTAGAAGTGTTTTAAATTATGTTCCATCGCCGCAGTTTAGAAGCAAAGCCAGCTACTGGGAACGTTCGCGCTAAAAGAAAAGATGTATGTGAGGCGTGCAGCTTTGGCTATAGACCTCTAGCCCCTATCTTCTTGTTCCAGGATCAGCCGATGTTTCCCAGCTTTCGGCAATTTTCGTAATTGATACTCACGTTTTGAAGCCTCCGAACGGTCGTCACAGGTCTCTGAATACACCAGCCTGACCGGACGTCTGCTTTTGGTATATTTTGCACCCCCGGCCTGGTCACCGTTGTGTTGAGCCAGTCGACGATCTAGATTAGTGCTAATTCCCGTATAGAGCGTGCCATCACGACACTCAACGAAATAAACCCACCATTGTTGTTTTGTTGAATTCGCGGCCATTTTTCTTGCACATTTGACGTTTAGATTGGACATAATTTTGTCTGTCCGCACAGAGTATAAAAGCAATGATAAAAAAACTCGCGATTTCCGTGTTTATTTTGGCCTTGGGCATAGCCGGTTATCAATGGCTGAACAGAGACAGTGCGCCCAGAGCCGGTGGCCCGCGCCCAACGACGACATCGGCACAAACTGCGTCGCCACAAACGCCTCCAGCACCAACACCACAACCAGCGAATTCCGGCCAGGAATCGCCTAATCTTCAAAAACCGAGTGGCCAGTCCCAAACGAACAATGAGACCAATCCGAACCTTGCGGAGAATGCCAATGCCGAACGCCCTCAACAGCGTCGAGGCGGCGGCATGGGTATGAATGCAGGTATACTGGCGCGCCAGGCTTCTACGTCGGTGGAAGTTATGCGCTCTGTTCCGCAACAGCACATCGCCAAACTCAGTGTCTTCGGCGTCATTGATGCTCAAACGGCCACGGCATTGACCGCGACCAGTGGCGCAAGCGTCATACAGGTGCACCGACAAGAGGGTGACCGGGTCAGTACCGGAGATCTGCTTATCACACTCGCCAGTGACAATGCCCAAGAACAACTGAGGCAACGACGCGCCGCCCTGTCCGAAATTGATGCCCGTATCCGCAATGAACAGAAAAAACAAGAACATGACCTTGCGGCACTCGAGCTGGAGCGTGAATTACTGCGCATCAGTAAAAATTCCGTCGACCGATTCACCAGCTTGAATGCCCAGCAGTTGAGTTCGAATACCGACTACGAAACTGCCTTGCGCAGTTATCAGAGCCAATTACTGTCGGTGCAGAACCGAGAGCTGATCATCGCCCAGTACGATGACAACATGAAACAATGGCAAGCCCAACGCGCGCAGTTGCAGTCACAGATCCGCCAGTCAGAGCAATTGGTCACAGAGTTGATGGTACGTGCCCCGTTCAATGGTGTGCTGGCAAAAATAAATGTAAACGACGGTCAGGAAGTCCGTGCTGGCGATACTGTCGTTGAACTGTATAACCCAGACAGTTTAGCCTTGTTTGTTCGAGTGCCTATTCGCTATCGGTTGGATCAGAATCAGCTGTCCGACCTGAATGCCATAGATGATCAGGGTATCGTATGGCAGGCCAAGGCCATTCGCCCGGTAAATGAATCGGGCGCTCAACGGCTGACGCTCATTCCGGCTTCCGGTCAGGAAATTGAATCATTACCCGGCACACATTTATCACTGACATTGAGCTACCCATTACCGAAGCCCACCATCGATGTTCCGTTAACAGCTGTTTACGACCAGCAGCGAGTGTACAGTTTAGACCGAGACAGCGGTGCCATTCAGGCAAACGACATAACCATTCTTGGCCGCTCAGAGTCCGGCTATCTGATTGATGCAGAAGGACTCAAGCACGGTGCTCCGATTGTGACCACCCGGCTTAAAAACCCCGTCACAGGCATGCGGGTATCGCCGTCGCGAGGGCAGCAAGGAGACCGGTCATGAACCGTTGGATCGAGTTATTTGCCAGCCATCGCATTGCCGCCAACGGCGCAATGATCATTATCGTGGCAGCCGGCTTATGGGGTATGTCCCAGGTAAACAATCAGTTTTTTCCAGACTTTGAATTCGAACGAATTAACGTGTCGGCCAGCTGGAATGGCGTCAGCGCCGAAGATATGTACGATGTTGCCGGTGTACCGTTACAGCAGGCGCTGCTGGGCATGCCCGAGATTGAGTCGCTGACAACACGGGCCCGAGAAGGGCGGGTTGATCTCTCCATCGGCATTAGCGATCGCGCGGAGAGCCTGTCCAGTGCCGCCGACCTAATTGAGACAACCATCAGCGGCGTCGCCTTGCCATCCGATATGGAGTCGCCACGCGTCAGCACACCGCAACGACGGGAATCAGTGGCCGACATATTGGTCTACGGCGATGTCGAACGCGACGAGTTGGCGGCGCTTGCGTACCGTATACAAACCGGATTGCTGACCGCAGGTTTTGCGCAGATCAACCTGTCTGGCTTGCCACAGCAGCAACTGGAAATTACCGTCGATATGACCGCGCTGCTCGACACCGGACTGACGCTGAGCCAAATCGCTGCAGCAGTCAACAATGAATATACTCCGCAACCGGCCGGTACCACCGAAAGCAACAGCATGACATTACAATTACGCAGTCAAACCGAGCGTATTGACTTGCAGAGCCTGCTGGACACGGTCATTTTCACCTGGTCGGATGGCAGCGCGTTGAGACTGGGCGATATAGCCGGTGTTGAACGCGTCATCAGTCGCAATTCGAACGAGCTTTATTACCAAGGCAAACCAGCAATACGCCTGTCTCTTTTGCGTACTGCCGGAGAAGACACTCTAGAAAACGCCGAGTCGATGCAAACCTGGTTGGCCGAATTCGAGCCAACCTTACCGGCTTCGGTGCAACTGCACGTTTATAACGAAACCTGGCAGATCGTCGCATCACAGCTGTCCATGCTGCTGAAAAATGGCGCACTCGGCATGGCGTTGGTGTTGATTTCATTATTCTTCTTTTTAAATACCCGCTTGGCTTTCTGGGTTGCTATAGGCATACCAATCAGTTTTATGGCCACGTTCCTGTTTATGTCCCAGACCGGCACCAGCCTGAACACCATCAGCCTGTTTGGCTTCATGATTGCACTTGGAATCATCGTGGACGATGCGATTGTGGTGGGCGAGCAAACCCGCGCCTATCAGCAACAGGGGCTGCCAGCCAATATTGCCGCAGTCAGAGCGGCGAAACGCATGTGGCCTCCGGTGCTCGCCTCCAGCTTAACCACCATTGCCGCGTTCTTGCCATTAACCTTGATTGGCGGCCCCATTGGTCGTTTGGCGATCGATATACCAATTATAGTCACCATAGCCATTCTGGCGTCACTAATTGAATGCTTTCTGATCTTGCCCGGTCACCTGTCACACAGCCGCCACAAAGCAGATCGCCCTATCCGACTGCGTCTCGACGCTGGGTTTAATTATGTACGCGATCGATTATTCCGACCGGTAGTCCGAGCAACTTTGCGCAACCGAATGATTTTACTGGCGTTCATTCTGGCTAATTTCATCCTGGCCATTGGTTTAATCACCAGCCGGACAGTACCGTTTCAGTTTCAACCCAATGTCGAATCACCATCCCTCTCGGTAGGCGTAACCTTCGCGGAAGGCGTTGAGGCAGCGAAAGTCGATGGATTTGTTGATCACCTGACAGAGCAACTGCAAATATTGGAGGACAACACCGGTTACGACTTCATCAAAACGGCTGTGGTCACCAAGAACCTAGGCAATAAGGTTAATCAAGCCCGCATTGATGTAGAACTGATCAGTGATCAGAATCGTCCTTACACCAATCAGGAACTGGTGAATCAATGGCGAGCACAAACCGTACTGCCATCGGAAATCGACACCATTAGTTTTGGCCGGGGGCGCCGCTTCGGTAGTGACAGCGGCGATATTGTGATCAATTTGTCCGGCCACAACATCGCAGACCTGAAAAACGCATCGTTATCATTGCAGACGCAGTTAAACCGAGTGAACGGCTTATCTGACGCAACCGACGACCTGCCCTACGGTGATGAACAATTACAATTTTCACTGACACCTCTGGCACGAAACCTGGGTATCAGTGAAGCCAGCATTGCCCAGTTTCTGCGCCAGAACTTGGAAGGCGTTATCGCGACGGAGCAGGTAATCGGCTTGCAAACCCTCACCGTCCGAGTGTTGCTGCCCTCCGCACAACGCAGCAACCTACCTGCTTTGCTAAGCCTGCCTTATCGCATCGCCAATGGCGAACTCATTCCACTGGATGATCTGATAGACAGCCGCTACACACGGGGGCTAAATCAAATCAGCGCGGAAAATGGTGTTATTTCGTTAAACGTCCTCGCCACACTCGATGACTCACTAATGACCAGTAATGATATGTACGGTTTGCTGGAAACCGATGTATTACCCGCATTTCAGGCGCAATTCGGCACCATTGACGCACAATTAAGTGGTCTAGCACGTGAACAGGAGGCTTTTTTTACCGATACGCTGTTAGTATTGCTGGCAGTCTTAGCGCTCATTTACGGGATTCTGGCCTGGGTTTTTGAAAGCTGGATCTGGCCGCTGGCGATTCTGGCAACCATTCCGTTTGGCTTAACAGGCGCTATATACGGCCACTGGTTAATCGATTTACCGCTGTCATCGTTATCCGTTTTGGGGCTGTTTGGTTTGGCCGGTATAGTGATCAATGACAGCATTGTGCTGGTTACTGTCTACCGAGATTTACGTCACGAAGGATTGGAAATGTTAAGCGCTCTTGAGGAAGCCGTGGCCAGTCGTCTGCGTCCAGTGATTCTGACCACTCTGACCACCATGGCCGGACTCGCCCCGCTGTTGTTTGAAACCAGCCTGGATGCTCAGTTCCTAAAACCGATTGCAGCTGGATTGGTGTTTGGGCTATTAATGGGTACTTCCCTGATTTTGCTGTTTGTCCCCGCGATGTTGCTTTCTCTGGAGCAGATCGTGGCGGCCGTAGGGCGCTTGCGCCATAAAGCCATCTCGATCTGAATAATGAGGTTAGGTCATCGAGACCGGCGACAGCCCCCCCCTACTGTACGGCCAATTACCGTTTATACTGGGCTGACCCTCAATGATTTTTCATTAATTTGAGAAAAATCGTGTCTCTTTTTTGAAATCTATGTCACTTTCAGGCGTAATAGACTGGTGAACCCATAATAATAAGCGATTTATACGTCACGGAATGCAGGTCACACAGACGTCCGATTGACTGGGAAGGCGCCAAGATACCTTGGTTCAACGGACGGAATGGGATGATACGCAAAGTCCTGAACACGATTTACCGCGACCCCTCACTGGCGTAAGCCACGGTCGTTATCGCAATTTAACTGAGAGTACATATGAATAAGAAATTATTAGCCCTGGTCGGCCTCATCATCATCGGCACTGCATCTGCAAGTGGCTGGTTGTTTTTCCTTCCCTCTTCATACGATTTATCCAAATACGACAAAATCACCTTCGGAGTTGACGCGCCTTACCCGCCTTATGAGTTTTTTAACAGTAAAGGCGAATTGACTGGCTTTGAAATTGAGCTGGGCAACAAAGTATGTGAATTCCTCGAATTGAAATGCGAATGGTTGGTGACCCCTTGGGATACCATTATTCCCGATCTGAATGCCGGAAAATTCGACGTCATTATGTCGTCTATGTCCATTGAAAGTGAGCGCGCAAAACAGGTCGATTTCAGCAAGCCATACTATTCCACGCCTTCCGTATTTTTTGCTCGTCGGGGAGAAAACATCGGTGGCCATTCTGCGCGTCAACTGACTGGCAAAACCGTGGCGGTACAACGTGGAACATTGCAGCACGATTACATGCTGGCAGAATATGGCGATGACGTGAAAATTATGGCCCTGGATGGCTGGGAAGACGTCAGTGCCGCCTTCCGTGCCGCGGAAGCAGATCTGGTATTTACCGACTACCCTCAGTGGGAAGAAGAATTTTTCCTTGAGAAGGTCTATGAAATAGTCGGTGACACCGTTAGCCTCGGTAAAGGTGTAGGCCTAGCGTTCCGTCAAGACGACGATGACTTGCGCAAAGCCATGGACGCGGCCTTGGAAGAACTCAAGGAAAACGGTGAATATCAGCGTATTCGTCGTAAATATTTCCTATACGACATCATGGTTAAGTAACCGTCAATCAAAGCAAATATACTCAAACGGGCCAATGCACATCGGCCCGTTTTTTTTGCATTGAATTCACAAGGGGATGTTGCAATGAGCCACATGATAGTCGCCGGTTCCACGGGGTTAATTGGAAGCCATATCGCACAACAATTAACCGACCCACAACAACGGGTCACCTTGCTGTCTCGACGAAAAATATCGCCGCCTCACGTTCACCAGCAAACCAATATTGACTACTTTACCTCTGGCCAGTTACCCGCCAGCACATCCATTCAAGACACCGTATTCTGTGCCTTGGGTACAACCATAAAAAAAGCCGGCTCAAAACCAGCCTTTGAACAAGTAGACTTGACACTCGTGGTTGAGTTAGCGACAGCGGCGAAAGCCGCGGGTTTTAAGAAATTTGTCGTGGTATCGAGTTTAGGCGTAAAGCCGGACACAACGAATTTCTACCTGGCCACAAAAGCAAAAATGGAAGCCGCTTTAACCGATCTGGGATTCGCATCGCTTGTCATCGTTCGACCATCGCTGTTACTCGGGCAACGTTCTGAGTTTCGCATGGGGGAACGGTTTGCGGAATTTGCAGCAACCCTATTGTCGCCGTTATTCAAAGGAAAGCTGGCGCGTTATAAGCCTGTCCAAGCCGAGGATGTTGCCCGGGCGATGATTCACTTGGCGACGCATGAAACCACACCGGTCTCGGTGGTGGAATCCGAATCAATCCAACAGTTGGCAGCCCAATAAGGACACCAACTGCCAGCCAGAGGCTTTCTTCTCGATCACCAGGCATTCGTTGTTGCTGATGATTTCCCGACGCGATAAATCGGTTTTCTCAAAGTTCAGCAACTCATCGGGCATTTCACGTTGTTGCAGATAACTCGTCAGCCAACGTAAAAACTGCTTGTCATTGGTCAGGAAACTGCTGGCTTGAGGCAGCAACAATTGCGCGCTGGCCTGCGGGTCAGGGACCCCGGTTTTGGACAAATCATCAATCAGCTGACGCAGGGTTATCTGCTGTGCCTCTGCACGGATCGACTCGACATCCACCTCCGCAATTTTCAGCGACTCGGACTGGTTCACCACTCTTAACAAATGCTGCATCAAAGCCTGAGGTTGGGCGGAATAGTTGTGATAGTAGCGGTAGATCGCAAAACTGGCCAACAAGGCTAGACAGACGAAGATCAGCGCGGTAATTTGATGAATTCGTTTTGACGTTGTAACGATATACACAATTTCAGTTTCTTAAAGTCTTAATCAGATAAACACGATACCAAGGATTTGTCGGCCAGCCAGTCGAGCGCTAACCGATAACGGATACGTTGTCAGACTTTACTCAACAAAGCAAGGATGTCCTATGCCACTCGCAGTGACATACAGCCGCGCGCATATCGGAATGGAGGCTCCTCTGGTCACCATTGAAGCGCATCTATCCAGTGGATTACCTGCCTTTAATATTGTCGGACTCCCCGAAGCGGCGGTACGTGAAGCCAAAGATCGGGTTCGATCTGCCATACTCAACAGCCAATTCGATTTTCCCAACGGTCGCATCACCGTCAACATGGCACCGGCGGATTTACCGAAACAGGGAGGTCAGTTTGATTTAGCGATTGCACTGGGTATTTTGGCCGCCAGTGAACAGATAGATGCCGCCAAACTTACCCAATACGAATGGTTGGGTGAGTTAGCGCTAAGTGGTCATCTGCGCAAAGGTCCTGGCGCTTTGCCTGCCGCGATCAGTTGTCTGCGAGATCGTCGGGTTTTGGTCTGCAGCCCGGAAAATGCTCAGGAGGCTTCATTGGTAGCCAACGCCTCTGTGTTGGCGGCAGAGCATTTACTGCAGGTCGCTCGGGCACTGAAGGATGATCAATACCGGTTAACCGAACCCCAGTTTCAACCGGAAGCCGCGCCCGCCCATTACCCGGATCTGCGCGATGTTAAAGGGCAACAGGCAGCACGCCGCGCTCTGGAAATCGCCGCTGCCGGTCGACATAATCTGCTTTACTTTGGTCCGCCAGGAACCGGGAAAACGCTGTTGGCCTCACGTTTACCAGGTATCTTACCGCCCTTGAACGATGACGAAGCACTGGAAATAGCGGCAGTGCAGTCGGTCTCCGGCGTTCCCCTAGAATGGCGTCGCCGACCGTATCGGGCGCCCCACCATACCGCTTCTGCTGCGGCATTGATCGGTGGCGGCAGCGTGCCACGCCCGGGAGAAGTCACTCTAGCCCATCGCGGTGTTCTATTTTTGGATGAGTTAGCGGAATTTCCGCGTACGGTATTGGATGTGCTCCGCGAACCGCTGGAAAGCCACGAAGTGTGCATTTCACGCGCGGCCAAGCAATGTACGTTTCCTGCCAACTTCCAACTGGTCGCGGCGATGAACCCATCGCCTGGTGGCTATGCGGCGGACGATCCGCGCTCGCATCGGTACAACGCAGAACAGATACAAAAATACCTATCGCGGTTGTCGGGGCCGTTTCTGGATCGAATAGACCTGCATATCGAAGTCCCCTCACTACCCAAAGAAGTCCTGATGGCTAACGAAACACCCGAAGATTCCGCCACGGTACGTCAGCGTGTCATTGCGGCCTGGAATGTGCAGATGACCAGACAGGGCTGTGCCAATTCAGCCTTAACGGGCAAAGCATTGGAACAGCATGCCATGTTAGGGGAAAGTGAGTTTCAGTTGCTCGACAAAGCAATGGATAAACTCGGCCTGAGCGCTCGGGCATATCACCGCTTGTTGCGCGTCGCTCGTACCATTGCTGATTTAAATGGACAAAACCACATTGACCGACAGGCCATCATTGAAGCATTGAACTGCCGGCAATTGGAGAAATTAACGGGCCGGCAGTAAGTGAAGAAAAAGAAACAGGGACGACCATCTGTGATGGTCGATTACAGATCCATATCGTATTCGATAACCACCGGGCAGTGCGGGCTTAAACGTGGCTCGCGGAGAATCTGCGCACTGATGACGAAATCGGCCAGGTTCGGGGTGATCAATTGGTAATCCAACCGTGAACCATTGGCCTGCGCTTCATCGAAAGGCCAGAAGGTGTGCTGACGATCCTTCTTATTCAGCAGACGGAAGGCATCCACAAAACCAATGGGGCCAAGCGCCTGGTCCATCCAAGCTCGCTCTTCCGGTAAAAAGCTGGGATCGCGCTGATGGCGTTCCCAATTGCCCAGATCGACAGAACGATGTGCGATCTGATAACAACCGGCAAAAATAAAATCACGGCGTTTACGGCGCGTTCGCTTTAAATGTTGTTGCAGAGCGTCCAGATATTCCAGCTTGCTGTCGATATCTTCCAGATACAAAGCTTCAGGCACCCACACGGAAGCCACACTGACGTTGTCGAAATCGGCCTGAATGAAGCCACCTTCCAGATCATAAAGCGGGTTACCAAAGCCACGAATAATGGCCTTCGGCATCGTGCGGCTATAGATGGCAGTGCCCGCGTGGCCATCTTTTTCAGCATCGAAGAAAAATGCGTTGTAACCGGGGACTTCCAGAAACGCCTCAGGTAATTGATATTCCTTAGCCCTAGTGTCCTGAACACAAACCACATCTGCATCCTGCTGCTCTAACCATTCTAAAAAACCACGCGCAGCTGCATTGACAATGCCATTTACATTAAGGGTGATGACCTTCATCTGTTCCTTCCAATCGTATTCTTCGCACTATAATACCGGACACCGTTCAATACGAGCAGTGCGCCGAACTGCGTATGTTACCTGAATTTGCGGTACAATGCGGCCAAATATCGTCTGATGACACTTATATTCTTTATTGTTTTTGAAAGGCCTGTTGAATGAATAGTACAAAATCCACGCAAAGTACAGTGGCACTGCAAAACTGGCAGCAAGAATTTATTGATTTTTCCATTTCCAAGAACGTGCTCCAATTTGGGGATTTTACGCTAAAGTCTGGCCGTCAAAGCCCCTACTTTTTTAACGCTGGACATTTCGACGATGGTTTGTCGCAGCAGAAGCTGGGCGAAATCTACGCGCAAACCCTGTTAGATTCTGGCGTCGAATTTGACATGATCTTCGGACCTGCATACAAAGGCATTCCATTGGCGACATCGACCGTGTACGCACTCAGCGCAAAACATGACCGCAATGTGCCTTTCGCTTTTAACCGTAAAGAAGCCAAGGAACATGGCGAAGGGGGAAACCTGGTGGGTGCGCCCCTGCAGGGCAATGTCGTTCTGGTTGATGATGTTATTACCGCGGGGACAGCCATTCGCGAAACCCTGGCCATTCTCGAACATCACCCCAAGGCAACATTGGTGGCGGCTGTGGTCTTGATTGACCGGATGGAGCGTCTCGCAGACTCGGAATTGTCGGCCATTCAATCATTGGAGCGCGATTTTGGCTTGCGTATTCTGCCAGCCATCCGCCTGGATCAGATTATGGCGCATATCGCCACGAAACCCGCGTTTGCGGAATTTTTACCGCAAATGGAAGACTATCGCCAAAAGCACGGTGTCGCCTGACGCGATAGTGAATTAAGCTATGGTTCAGATGTGATCGTATACGCTGTCCACCAAATTCGAGAATCGTAAATTGAGACGTTAATTCTATGACCTTTATTCGCAGTCTGATTATGACATGTATTTGCCTTAGCACCGCCGCATACGCGGGTCAGTTTTACCGCTGGGTCGACAGTGAAGGCAACACCTTCATTCAAAGCAGTATTCCGCCAGAATACGTTGCCGGTGGCTATGAGGTTATCGATGACAATGGCGTAGTCCTGAAAACTGTTGCACCTCAGATCAGTGACGCGGAGCGTCGTGCCAATGAGGCCGCGACGGTCTCCGCTGAAATGCAACGTGCGCGGGACGAAGAATTGCTCAAGCTTTATCGTTCCCCGTCTGACGTCGACCGGGCCATGAAGACCTGGCTGTCTCGTATGGATATGGAAGTACGCGTGAAGCAAAACCGCATCCGCATCAAAGAAAACGAATTTGATACTCTGCAAGCTAGAGCAGCGAACCTCGAAAAAACCGGGCAGGCGATCGATGAAGAACTGCTGGGAAAGATGAAAGCTATCGAACTAGAAATCGCCCAATTCAAACTGGAAATCCGACAGGTCGAGCTGCGTCAGGATGAGTCTAGGGCTGAATTCATGCTCGATCGCGAGCGTATGGTTGAGTTGTGGCAGATATTGCATGATGAACCTTGGGTAGAGCCAACCCCTTCCGAATAAGCAGCCACATTGGCTGCTTTTTTTTGGCCAAACGATTGAGTTATCCATCTTTCACTGGTCTTTGAACTAAATCCGTTCGTACTGGTCAGACGCTCAGACACTTTGGAGTATAAAAATGTTACGTGTATTTTTAGTCTGTTTGCTGTCTTGTTCGGTAAGCATGGCAGAAGTACTGCCTGAATGGTCAGGCTGGAATGACAACAATAAGGCAACGGTTGATCACGGCCTTTGGCAAACCTTTCTTGACGACTATCTGCGCAAAGATGATTTTGGCCAAACTTACTTTGCTTATGCGCAGGTTAGCTCAACAAAACAACAAGAACTGGAACGTTACATCCAAAGCCTTGAAGACACCGACCCATTAACCCTGAATAAAAACGAGCAAAAGGCTTACTGGTTCAATCTGTATAACGCGACCACGGTCAGGATTATCCTGCAAAACTATCCTGTTACCAGTATCCGCAAAATCGGCGGACCTTTCGGAGGTTTTATTCCAAGCGGCCCATGGAAACAGAAAGTGGTCGAAATTAATGGCCAGCCACTGAGCCTAGACGATATAGAACACGCCATTGTAAGGCCGAAATTCAACGATTACCGGGTGCATTTCGCGCTGAACTGCGCAGCAATGGGCTGCCCCAATCTGGCACAAAACGCCTACACCAGCGCGAATATCGAAGCGCTGCTATCAGAGGGGACACGCAGTTTCGTCAATCATCAGCGAGGGGTACGATTTCAGGGCGGGACATTGATCGTGTCGAAAATATTCGATTGGTATCAAACCGATTTTGTGGCCTCTGAAGACGAACTGACCACCTTTCTTGCTCAGTTTGCGGAACCAAAACTAAGAGCGCAGCTCAAAGGCTATACAGGCAACATAAAATATGAATATGACTGGTCATTAAACGAAGTTCGGGACTCACAATGAAAAAATTTATATTACTGGGCGTATTCGCCATCGCTGTCGGCGCTTATTTTTATTTCGATCTGGGACAATGGCTGACATTGGATCAGCTCAAAGCGCAACAAACCGGGCTTGAGCAGTACCGTGCCCAGCATCCCGTCTTAGTGGCTTTGGTCTATATCCTTACCTACATCGTTGTCACCGCCTTGTCTCTGCCCGGCGCGACTATCCTGACTTTGTCCGGCGGGGCGATATTTGGCGTGGTATGGGGCACTGTTTTCGCCAACATTTCCGCCACGATAGGCGCTACACTAGCCTTTTTAATTGCCCGTTTTGTCATTGGGGACTGGGTGCAACAAAAGTTTGGTGAACGTATTAGCGTTATCAACAAGGGGATTGAACAGGATGGCGCCTTTTATCTGTTTTCATTGCGACTGGTCCCCTTGTTTCCGTTCTTCATCATCAATGTTGTAATGGGGCTGACCAAAATTAAAACCCTGACCTTCTTTTGGGTCAGCTCCGTCGGCATGATTGCCGGAGCAGCCGTTTACGCCAACGCCGGGACACAACTGGCGAAGCTAGACAGCTTGGCAGGCATTGCTTCACCGGGTTTATTGATTTCGTTCGCCCTGCTTGGCCTGTTTCCGTTAATTGCCCGTAAAGGGCTCGATTGGCTGAAATCCCGCCGGGAAGCCTTGTTAACCGCAGAATCCGAGCGCTAGCCAACTATTGAACAGCCTCTGGTCAGCATCGGTTCTCCCCGACTGGCCAGAAAGTGCTAAACTGAGCAAACATTTATCAGTCAATGGGCGCCTTGGTGTTGCCGTTGTAGTTCCGTTTCAATGCGATTTCTTGCTTTACTGTTCAGTTCTTTTCTAATTTCAAACAGCGCTTTCGCCGACGCTAGAGCAACCTTGACCGTCGTATCGGATATCTGGCCCCCTTTTGTCATGGAATCTCCAGAAATGCCCGGTGTTGACGTGGAAGTGATGAGCGCCGTATTGGACCAACTGGGTTACGACGTCGATTTCAGAATCTACCCGTGGAAGCGCGCTCAGTTGATTACAGAAAGTGGTGAAGCGGATGCACTGTTGGATGTCTTCATCACCGAACCACGCAAAGCACTCTACTGGTTTCCGGATGAGCCCATCAGCAGCACCGAAACCGCTCTGTTTTGCCAGAATTGTGATCCAGACCAGCAGGTCACGGAAGCCGATTTCGAGCGGCGAACAATGATCATCAACCGGGGTTATCAATACGCTCGTTTTGGCAATAACCCCAACATTCGGAAATTCGAAGTGAACAACTTCGAACAAGGCTTCAAAATGCTGATCAGCGGTCGAGCGGACTATTATCTGGTCAACCGCACCGTAGGCCAGTTCACTCTGAACCAAATGAACCTGCAATACGTGCACCCTTTGAAGATGAAAATTGATGACCCTTCCGATGTTTATCTCGCCTTTAACAAAAGCGAAGCACTCAAGCCCATCAGCGACGCCTTTGCGCGCCAGCTTCGACAATTTAAAAAGACAGAGGCCTACCAGCGTATTCTTGCCAAATATGGAATACAGCCCTGACAAAACAAGCGTTCGCAGCCATGCGCCCTTTCGGTATACTGCCCCTTTTTAATTCCATCAGGCTCCTGACTATGCGCTCATTCCTGCCGACGCTCTTTTTGCTTATGTGTTCCATCACAATATTAACGGCCTGCGGAAATAAACCGGTGCAACTTGAGCTACCCAGCGAAACGCCAACAACCGCCGAGAACGCGGCACCGACCGGAAATTAAAAGGCTTTACAACATGACAATAGTTCCATTTCAGTATCAGAACAATGAACTCCAGGCTGAGCAGGTCTCGGTTGCTGCGTTGGCCAAGCAATACGGAACGCCACTGTATATTTACTCCCGTACCGCGATTGAGCAGCAATTCGATGCCTACCAGGCAGGCCTGGGTGATCACCCTGGGTTAATCTGTTACGCCGTTAAGGCCAACTCCAATCTAGGAGTACTCAGTGCCTTGGCAAAGCGCGGCGCCGGATTTGATATCGTTTCCGTCGGTGAATTAGAGCGGGTTTTAGCCGCAGGTGGCAACCCTAACAAAATCGTTTTTTCTGGTGTTGCCAAAAAAGCTGATGAAATGGCGCGTGCGCTGGAAGTGGGTATTCACTGTTTTAACGTGGAATCGAGCGCCGAGCTTGAACGCCTGAATCAGGTGGCCGCTTCGTTGGGCAAAATCGCCCCGATCTCCTTACGCGTCAACCCGGATGTGGATGCGAAAACGCACCCCTACATCTCAACCGGCTTGAAAGAAAACAAATTCGGGGTCGACTTCCGCCAGGCCAAATCCTTCTATCAACGCGCTCAAACCCTTGATCATATCAAGATCGTTGGCATGGATTGCCATATTGGCTCTCAATTGCTGGAATCGAAACCGTTTGAAGACGCAGTGGATCGTTTATTGGCCTTAGCGGATGAACTAAAAGCGGAAGGCATCGAACTTGAGCACATCGACATGGGTGGCGGTATAGGAGTGAAGTATACCGACAAGGACATCGAACCGGATGTCGCAGCCTATATTGCACGGCTGGTGAACCACCTGAAAGATCGGAAGCTGGCACTGGTCCTGGAACCCGGTCGCAGCATTGTGGCCAATGCCGGTATTCTGGTCACCCAGGTTGAGTATCTGAAAGATAACGGTGAGCATCACTTCGGCATCATCGATGCGGGCATGAACGATCTGATCCGACCGGCGCTGTATCAAGCCTGGATGGACATCAAGCCAGTCAAAATCACCAACCAGGGCAAATCAGCGCAGTGGGATATTGTTGGCCCCATATGCGAAACCGGCGATTTCTTAGGCAAAAACCGAGCCTTGTCTCTGCAGGCTGACGATCTGTTAGCCGTGATGTCGGCGGGCGCCTATAGCTTTGTCATGGCGTCCAACTATAATACCCGGGCACGTCCTGCCGAGATTATGGTTCAGGGCGAGCTGCACCAGGTGGTGCGACAACGCGAAACAATAACCGATCTTTGGGCGCTGGAGTCCATTGTAGACTGAGGTATCAATGCGGCTTAAGTTCACAAAAATGCATGGACTGGGAAACGACTTCATGGTCATCGACGGCGTCACCCAGAACGTTGAGCTCAATGCCGAAGATATCGAACGGTGGGCAGACCGACACTTTGGTATCGGTTTTGATCAACTGTTGTTGGTAGAGCCACCCACACGTCCTGACAGAGATTTCCGTTACCGAATCTTCAATGCCGATGGCAGCGAAGTGGAAAATTGTGGCAATGGCGCTCGCTGTTTTGCCCGTTTCGTCCTGGATGCTCAGCTCACCAATCGGCACAACATCCGCGTTGAAACCGCCGGCGGCGATCTGGAGCTGCAAGTTCAGGATGATGGCCAAGTCACCGTTGACATGGGCCGCCCACGGTTACGTCCTGAAAAAATCCCCTTTTTGGCCACCGACCGGGCGTTGCTTTACCCCTTGACCGTCGGTGACCAAACCCTGCAAATCAGCGCAATAAACATCGGTAACCCCCATTGTGTATTGCGCGTAGACGATGTTCTCACAGCCGATGTCGAAACCTTGGGACCGGCCATTGAAAGCCATTCGGCCTTCCCTCAACGGGTGAATGCCGGATTTATGCAAGTGGTTGACCGAAGCAAAATCCGCCTGCGCGTGTTTGAACGCGGTGTTGGTGAAACCCTGGCCTGTGGCACCGGCGCCTGCGCGGCCGTGGTTGCAGGGATTATCAACGGCTGGCTTGACGATACGGTTTCTGTCACACTGCCCGGTGGTGTTTTAACCATTCACTGGCCCGGCGAAGGCAACATCATGATGACCGGGCCTGTCAGTCGAGTATTCGAAGGGGTTTTGTCGTGACTGAAATGTACGACCCGATTGAAGTATCCGAAGACGATGTGGTGCGTTACCTGAAACAGCATCCGCACTTTTTCGAAGACCAGCAAAACCTGCTTAAAAAGCTGCATCTCAAACACGACAGTGGTATGGCGGTATCTCTGATTGAGCGTCAGAATCACATCCTGCGCAAAGAAAACACTGACCTGATTGACCGTCTGAATCAGTTTATCCGCGTCGCTCAACGTAACGACCAGTTGTTTTTGAACCTGCAAACGCTGGTCGTCGAGTTGATCGCCTGCCGTTCCATTAACGAAATCAGCAAAACATTGAACCGTGTACTCACCGAACGCTTTGACGTCGATGACGTGCAAATGGTGTTAACCAACCGGTTAACCACCGACGGTGACAATTGGCTCTATTGCGACACCGACACGCTGGTGAACCATTTCCCAGCGGCTATGAAAGAAGCCCGCCACGAATGTGGCGAATTTGACCTGCAAGCCCGACAATTGCTGTTCGGCGACAGTGAGATCAAGTCCGTGGCAATCGGATCCATCACCAAAGATGGCAAAGGAATTGGCATTATTGCGCTGGGTAGTCGCTCCGCCAGTCACTTCCGCTCCAGTACGGACACCCTATTTCTCGGGCACTTAGCCAAAGTAGTCAGCCAGCTGCTGGTGACGCTATAACGCAGGCTATGCACACCGATAGCGGGTGTGCTCAGCCCGGTTTGCGTTCTATCTGAATTTTTTCCATCAAGCTTAAGCCCACGTGCGCGTCGTAGTAGGCGGCTTCGTTAATGAACGCCCCGTAAACAACGCCATCGCCATCATAGGGCAGCGTTTCGCCGTCGAGCGTCATGAAAAACGGATCCCCTGGCGCGATGGGCTGATAATCCTGATCCTGCAACGCCGGGTGCAACATGGCTGTGATCTCACCTAATTCATTTTCCGGTAACTGCACTTTGCGGATGAAGCGATAGCCTTCACGCCGTTCCGGTAAATCCGGGACCGTGCCCAAGTTGTAGGCTTCGAGATAATCCAGGCAATGCAGAACGGCGGTTTTAGTCTCATTATAGACATCGGCCCGCAGCAGACCTTGCGGAATAGGACCCACCTCAATCAAAAATCCGTTGTGTCTTCCCAGGGAGGTCAGAAAGTTATCTTCCAGGCGGTCAGCAGGGTCAAAAAACAGCGTGGCGTGAGGCATTTTCTGTTGCACGTAAAACGCCATGCCCACCACCAAAGGATCATCGGTATTGAAAATCAACGACATGCCCATATTGGCCGTGGTCGTGTGCAGGTCAATAACAAAATCTACACGAGGATCTTCTTTCGGACCCAATAACGCGTTTAGGGATTTCGCGCGGTTCTGTTCATAGCCGCACAGCTCGTGATTGTTCAGATCCGCCAGTTTAAATTGGCGATTCAAATCCTGATCGATATAGCGCCGGTTCTGAGCATTGGCCTTCGGATTGGCCAGATGCATTTCGGTCACGAAGCTGCTGCGCGCCACTTCTTGGGGTTTCTGCCGCCAATGCTTGAGCAGATGAACGCCAGTCAGCTCGTTACCATGCGTACCACCGGTAATCGCTACGTGTTTGATTGAAGCCATGTCTGTGCAACCCTTTGAATGAGATAAAGCATGGGCCAGTGTATCGGGCTTCACGCTGCCCGACCAGTAGCCCAACGTGACGTTTACCGTCCCTTAACCGCGTAAACGCCGGGTGCGTTACGCCAATAACCTTTGTAATCCATACCGTAGCCAAAGACATAGCGGTCTTCACACTGCAAGCCAATGTAGTCCGGAATAATATCCGGCCGAGCTTTGCGATTGTGTCGCTTATCGACCAGCACCGCGATATGAATGTCACCAACCTCTTCGGTTTTAAAATGATCGACAATCGCGCCCAACGTGGCACCTTCGTCGTAAATGTCGTCAACAATAAGAATGTTGCGACCCTTGAGGGTCTGGTGAGGACGAGTACGCCATTGCAGTTTAGGCTCCGGATCGGGTTCAGCCTCTGTCTCGCCATAACGGGTGGCGTGCAAATAAGATATTTCCAGCGGAAAGCCCAGTTTGGTGACCAGTTTGCCGGTGAGTACCATGCCGCCGTTCATCACGCTGAACACGATAGGATTTTTGTCGGCCAGGTGTTCGCTGATACCGGCGGCCATGTTGTCGATAGCGCGCTCGACCTGAGATTCAGAAAACAGGCATTCAGCGTCCTGCATGACCTGTCTAATTTCGGAGGGAATGGAAACCATGTTTGTCTCTTGTGTGCTTGCGGATAATTAACGCGGGCTAAGCCCAGCGGGTTGTTATGATACACTGCGATTTTCGGCTGCAGTATAGCAGACCCCTCTCAGACAACTGAACCAGCACAGGAGTTCATCATGCGCATCGCCATGATTTGGGCAATGGCGGAAAATCGAGTGATTGGCCGCGACAACAAACTGCCATGGCATCTGCCGAACGATCTTAAATATTTCAAACGCCTGACCACCGGCAAGCCAGTCATCATGGGCCGTAAAACCTATGACAGCATCGGTCGGCCACTGCCAAACCGTATCAACATTGTGGTAACGCGTGATCCGTCGTTTTCCGCGTCTGGTGTGAAGGTCGTACACGATCTGCAATCGGCTATCGACCTTGCAGAAGCGGAATGCCTGATCTCTGGTGCCGATGAAGTCATTGTGATGGGGGGCGCTGAAATCTACCGTCAGGCTTTGCCGTTGGCAGACCGATTGTACATCACCTTCGTCCACGCTCAGGTCGACGGCGACGCCTATTTCCCGGAGTTCGACTTGAGCGCTTACCAGGAAATAGGCCGGGATGGTTTTCAGGCCGATGGTCCTAACCCGTACGATTATTCTTTCTGCATCTTCGACAAAGTCGCCCATTAGTGTCCTGTGTCTGAAGTTCGTATCGTTTCAGAGCTCATGGGAAGCGCTAGTACAAGGCGCTCTTCGTAGAGAATATCGAGATCTTTTCAAGGAGAGCAACGCCGTAATAGTGTTTTCCATGAGCTCCCTTCGGGCGCGACATTCAAGCTCTCTAGCGTTGTTCTGCCTCTTGCCAATGGAACAACCATTAACTGCGAGACACGCCTAGCTATAGAACTTGAATGGCACGCTGAATTCATGCGAACTTCAGACTCAGGACACTAGTGTCCTGTGTCTGAAGTTCGTATCGTTTCAGAGCTCATGGCACTACCGCCACGTTCAGGAAATTTGAACGTGGCTGACGAATTCTTTCGCTATCCTGTCCCCGTTCTTCCTCCTATTCTGCTGCCAACAAACAGACAGGAGAAGCAACATGACATTTCGAGCGGCAAACGAACGTGGCCGGGCAAATTTTGGCTGGTTGGACAGCCATCACACCTTCTCTTTCGGACACTATTACGACCCGAAACACATGGGAATTTCAGCGCTGCGGGTGATCAACGACGATGTGGTCGCGCCGGGCACCGGCTTTGATACGCACGGTCACCGTGATATGGAAATATTGTCTTATGTGTTGGATGGGGTTATCGAACATAAAGACAGCATGGGACATAAACAGCAGATCAGCGCCGGAGAGTTCCAGATCATGAGCGCCGGTACCGGGGTGACACACAGTGAGTACAACGCCTCGAAGGACGCGCGACTGCACTTTTTACAGATCTGGCTGTTACCGAATCAAATGAACGTGACTCCAGCCTATGGTCAGAAAACTTTTGCAAACACGGCGGGTTTAACGGCCATTGTTCACCCTTCAGCCGACGGCGCCCTGCGTGCGCACAGCGACGCCCGGGTGTATCGATATCTGGGCGGACAACCCGCAGCGATGACCAGTGACGGCCAACAGTTTTACGTGCATGCCGTGACCGGACCAATCCAGGTGGGGCTCACGACACTGCAGGAAGGCGATGGTCTGCACGTTGCGCAGAACGAACTGCACATTACCGGCGAGGCGAATACCGAAGCGCTGGTGTTTGACCTGCCCTAGTGGTCCATGCGTGAAATGAGGTAAGTAAAGCGCATAGCAATTGCGCCGAAGGCAAGGTGGAAAAGCAAAGGCAAAGTGGTGCTCTGTCGAACTATTCCAACGCAGGCTTCGGTACGAGAGTGAAGCGATCTGCCACCTTTTTTCCGCATGGCCTACTTGTGTCCGGAGTCTAAAGTTCGCATGTCTTCAGCGCTTCCCATGAGCTCTGAAACGATACGAACTTCCGACTAAAGACACTAAACGTGTTGATCGATTAAGATCGCATTACCGTCTGGGTCCAGCAGAGAGATGTGGGCCGGTCCTGAACCGTCTGGGTCGGCCGTTTCTTTCAGTTCAACACCCTGGCTTTGCAGGTGCCGTTGAATAACGCGTACATCGTCGAATGCATTCAAGGTTTGTGCATCCTGATCCCAGCCTGGGTTAAAGGTCAACACGTTGCCTTCAAACATGCCCTGAAACAGGCCAATAATATGGTCACCGTTTTTCATAATCAGCCAGCGTTGATCTTCTTCACCGCCGAATTTTTCAAAACCGAGTTTTTGGTAAAAAGCTTTTGAGGCCTGCAAGTCTTTCACACTTAAGCTGACCGAAAACGCACCAAGTTTCATCGTGTCCTCCTTTTAGTTCAGATTCAGTTGATGGACTGCAAGCTCATCCACAAGGCAGGGTACCCCGTCTGAAGCCGAACAAAAAGGCTGCTTCAATTACTTGTTTTCAGCTCCGATTACGCCAGCGGGGAATCGTCGCTGTGTCGAATCAACAGAATCAGCACAAGCGCCAACACAGCGCACACACACAGACCTATTAAAATAGGCAACAGCGTGTCATTGAAAAACCAACCCACCACACCGGACACCAAGACCGCGACGACGTTAGAAACCGAACCAATAACTGCAGCACCAATACCGGCCATGCGACCCAGGGGCACCATGGCCAGCGAATTCAGGTTACCAAACAGAATGCCCACGCAGAAAAACATGGCAAAGCCCAGCCCCATAAAGATTACCAGCGGAGGTACGCCCTGATAGAAGAACGCGATTACAACCAGAGTGGTCGCCAAAGTCAGCATCCCCAGTAAGCCCAGAATCGACAACCGTTGCGCACCGAAACGCATAACCAGAGAGCTGTTGGCCAGAGACGCCAGCCCGATGCCGAAAGCCAGTGCCGCGAAGTAGTATGGGAAGTTATCCCCCAATTGATAGATGCCCTGAAAGATTGCCTGCGCTGACGCGACATACGACAGCAACCCGCCAAAGACCAGACCCGCTGTAATCGAGAAGCCCAGTACCCGTGGGTGCTTGAGCACCTGTAATGCGGTTTTAAGAACGCTGCCCAAGCGGAACGGACGGCGGGATTCAACCGCGAGCGTTTCCGGCTGACGGACATTCAGCCACAGCGCGGCAAAGACCGACAAGCCAATAAACAACGCAAAGATTGCACGCCAACCCCAGAGATGGAGTATGCCCTGACCGACGATCGGGGCAATCATGGGGACCAAAATAAAGACCATCATAACGAACGACATAACACGCGCCATTTGATCGCCCACGTATTTGTCCCGAACCAACGCCATAGATGCGATACGCGGACCGGACACGCCGATGCCCTGAATCACGCGCCCAAGCAATAGCATGGGCAAGCTGGTGGCCATCATCGACACCACCGACCCCACGCAAAACAGCGCAATGCCAGACAAAATACCAAAACGACGACCATAGGCGTCGGACAGCGGTCCAAACAACAATTGTCCGAAGGACATTCCGAAGATCAGCGAGGTAATGACCCACTGTGTCTGGCGGTAGTCAACCACCGATAAATCATCAGCAATGTTGGGCAGCGCAGGCAACATCGCGTCAATGGATAACGCGACTAACGAGGTGATGAGCGCAATAAGGGCAATAAATTCCGGCAGCGATGGGCCGCGCACTACGGGCTGAGTCGTCGAAATGGTCATTGGCTTCCTAAAATCTGTTTACGGGTATCCAAACCGCCGGTTCTTTATCAAAAAGACAGGCTGAAATGAAAAAGGGAGCGGATGTTAACACAGATGAACGGACAGTTTTTAACCAATTTACGGAGCGTTACAACCGCGATTTGGCAACAAAAGCGTACGGACAAACGCCTTCAAAATTGGGACCTTTGCCGTCTGGGATCTGGACACCCGCGACAGGCGGTTTATGTTTAACAAAGGGCCTGTTACCACAAGTAAAGAGGCCCAACGATTATAACCGCTCACAACACAACAGCCGACGCAGTGATCCTGCCGAACGCGCATAATAGAGAGAAGGACTGGGCCATGAGTTTTTTTGACCACAAAGACTTTGACAATCACGAACAGGTAACCTTTTTTACCGACCCGAAAACCGGTTTAAAAGCCATTATTGCCATACACAACACCACCCTCGGTCCATCCCTGGGCGGCACACGATTTTACCCTTACGCCAGCGATGAAGACGCCCTGACCGATGTTCTGCGGCTATCGCGCGGTATGACCTATAAATCCGCCATGGCGCGATTACCCCTGGGTGGTGGTAAATCGGTCATCATCGGTAACCCGAAAACAGACAAGACCCCGGAATTGTTACGTTCGTTTGCGCAAAGCCTGAATCGACTGGGTGGCCGTTACATTGCTGCAGAAGACTCCGGCACCTCCGTTGCCGACATGAAAATCATCCATGAAACGTCGAATCACGTGAGTGGCTATCATGAGAAAAAAGACGCCCACGGCGGCAACAAATCGGGCGATCCATCGCCGGCCACCGCTTACGGTTGCTATCTCGGCATCAAAGCGGCGGTAAAACACCGCCTGAATCTGGATACATTAAAGGGTTTAACCGTGGGCATTCAGGGCTTGGGTAACGTCGGCTACCGACTGGCTGAAATGCTTGCGAAAGACGGCGTCAAGATTGTCGCTTGCGACATCAACGACGAGGCGCTAAGTAAAGCGGAAGCTGAATTGGGCGCAACCATCGTCTCCCTGGAGGATATCTACAGCGCTGAAATGGACGTGTTTGCCCCTTGCGCACTGGGCGCCTCAGTAAACCTAGCGACGGTTGATAAACTGACGGCCAGTATCATCGCCGGCAGCGCCAACAATCAGCTCGACACGCTGTCGACAGGCGAGTTACTGCACGCTCGCAACATCTGCTATGCACCGGACTACGTCATCAATGCCGGCGGTATTATCGATGTCTGCTATGAACAGATCGGTCAATATGATCCTGCTGCGGTGAACAAACACATCGAGGGTATTTACGACACCCTGATGGAAATTTTCCAGCGTTCGGCGGCGGATAATATTCCGGCGTCGCATCTGGCAGACACCATCGCACGGGAACGGTTAGCCGAAAAGCACCCTGTTGTTGAGTTCAAACAGACGGCATAACCAAAAAAAAAAAATGCAGCCGCTCTGGCTGCATTTTTATTGTCTCGTCCTGTTGTTGGCATGCTCAGTCTGCGATCAAATAATCCGAGCGCCCCGGGTATCGTGCCATGGCTGTTTTGTGCTTTTTAAAACCCAAACTCCTGTAGAAGTTCACTGCCTCAAACGATGAAGTCAATCCGGTTAAGAGTGCTTCGTTTCCTTCACGCAGCGTTTCAATCAGCATCCTGCCTATTCCCTGTTTCCGGTACGCTGGCAATACCGCAACGTCATGAATCCAGGCATAGCATTCGCCATCGGAAATCATCCGGCCCGCACCGACAATTCGACCATCCTGCCAGCCGGTGACATAGCGATAACTGTTCTCATAAGCCCGCCGGATTTTCGCCAAATCACGACGTTTACCATGCCCCAGAAACATATCCGTTTCGTCATAAAGATCGACCAACAATAGCCAATCCTGTTCCTGTAACAACGTTTTATACTCAATCACACGAAAGTCCTTAACCGAAAGGTTAGCGATTTTAAACCCTGCGCTGCGGCTGCGACATATGCAGAAAGCGTGTGAAAATATCGATGGGCTTATCGACACCACAGTCGGCGAGGATCATACCGATGTTCCCGCGATGATAGGCGCCATGGATCAACAGGTGCGACAATATCTCGCGCACCGTCATATTGCCCTTGTCACCGTCGGTAAAGGTGAATGAGACAAGCCGGTCCAACGTGTCGTCGGTGGCTTTCGCAACGTAATCGATAAACCACTGATCGCTGTGAGCAATATTTTTCTGCAACTCAGTCAGCAAAGGCGTCTCATCGGTATTTACCCAATGGTAACCATGTTCTTGCTGCAAAATGTGCGCTTTAAAAATCTGATCCGTCACATAGGTATGGTTGAGCAATCGCACCGCCAACCGGAACTTTTCTGGGAAGGTATCAGAATCGATCTGACGGATGTGGTCAATCAACTCGGCGTTTGCCCATTTTTTGTAGTCGTATTCATTCTGCATCTTACACGCTCCCAGGTGATCACCGGTAATCTGCCATATTTTCGACGACCGTCAAAGATGTCTGTCTCACAACTCGCCACTCACGGCAGATATTGCCACCGGCGTGCCATTAAACGCTGCGTTACCGGTCAGCTCGTCGATCCGGTTCGGGTCCGTGATGTCATTTATACTGACACCCGGCTGCGATTGGGCAACGTGCATTTGAGTGCCCGACCGGTTGTGCCCCCAGCCCTGCGGAATACTGACCACACCGGGCAGAATGTCATCGTTAATCACGACCGGTAATTCAATGGTTCCAACTCGTGACGCCACGCGAACCTGTTGCCCGTTTTGCACGTTCAACACAGCCGCATCGTCACTGTGCATCTGCACCGTGACCGGGTTCTTGCCTTTCACCAATCTTTGCGAATTCTGCGTCCAGGTATTATGACTGCGCGCCAAACGTCGACTGATTAATGTAAAAGGAAAGTGTTCGCGCAACGCATCCTGCTCCTGTTGCCAACGACTCAACCGGGGTAAATCGGCGACAAAAAAATCCGGTGCGAGAACGATCCGTTCATCGTCGGTTTGAATACGCTGCATCAGGCACGGTTGCAACGCGCCAAGGTCGACACCGTGAGGATTGTCCCGGAGCGTGGACAAGCTCATGCCTTGTTCAGCGTAGGCGCCCTGTTTTAAACCGGCATCCAGAATCTGTTCCGGTGTTGTGTCATCGTCTGCCATACCGGTCAACGCCAGCGACAGTGCTTTCAAAATTTCCCAGTCATAACGTTGCTCGTCTTTTTTGGGGAATAAAGGTTCTGAATATTTCGCGGTATTGCGCACGGCGAACGCGTTAAAAAACAGATCATAGTGCGGCACTTCCAGCCCGGTGGCGGCCGGTAAAATGATGTCAGCGTGTTGCGTGGTTTCGTTGATGTATATGTCTACGGCGACCATGAAATCGAGACTTTCCAGCGCGTGCGCCAGACGCTCACCGCCCGGGCTGGATAACACCGGATTACCGGCAATGGTCAGCAGCGCTTTAATCTGCCCCTCGCCCGAGGTGAGAATTTCGTCGGCCAGAGTCGCAACCGGGAACTCGCTGTTGAAATACGGCAAGTTGCGCACCCGGCTGTTAAAACGCCCATAATTCCCTGGCTTGCCTTTTTTCGGGCGAACCATTTCAAAGGCAGGTTGCGGGAACATTGCCCCACCGGCACGATCAAAATTCCCGGTAATTATGTTCAGTGCATTGGTTAACCACTGACAGAGACCACCAAAGGTCTGCGTCGACGCGCCCATACGGCTGTAACAAACAGCGCTGTCAGCATCCGCGAAATCCAGGGCCAGTTGCCGGATGGTTTGCGCGGTTGTGCCACAGGTGTGCGCGACACGTTCGGGCGTAAAGTCACGACTGACGGCTTCCAGCTCGGCCAAACCGTCCACGTGATCGGCCAGATGCCTCAGGGACACTCGCTGCTCAGAAAACAGCGTCTGGATCATGGCCAGTAACAGCAGCGCGTCGGTTTCCGGTCGGATAAACAGGTGCTGGTCTGCTTTTTTCGCGGTTTCCGTCCGTCGAGGATCAACCACAGCGACTTTTCCGCCGCGTTCCTGAATCGCTTTCATGCGCCGTTCCACACCCGCCGCACTCATCATACTGCCGTTGGAGACCACCGGATTGCCGCCAATAATCAACCAAAAATTGGTACGGTCAATATCCGGCACGGGAATCAGTAACCCGGCCCCGAGCATGAAATTCGACGCCACATGGTGCGGTAACTGGTCCGCCGACGCGGAACTGAAGCGGTTAAAAGTGCCTAGCGCCTTGAAAAACGTTGGCAAGGTCAGCGCATTGCCATAGTTATGCGCGTTCGGATTCCCCAGATACACGGCCACCGCGTTCTGTCCGTGCGCTTGCTGAGTCGCCCGTAATCGCTGGGCAATTTCAGTTATCGCCTCCTCCCAACTGATGTCCTGCCAGCCGTCGGCGGTGCGCTTTAGGGGTGTTTTTAGTCGGTCAGGGTCGGTGTAATAGTCCTGCAAGGCGACCGCTTTCGGGCAAATATGTCCCTGACTGAATGGATCTTCCTTGTCGCCTTTGATCGACAGGATTTCACGGCCCCGATGTTCAATCACCAGGCCACACATGGCCTCACAGATATTACAGGTGCGATAGTGGCGCTGAATCTCGCTCATGTTGCTCTCTCATTCGTTTGTTGTTGTTTTTATTCGACCAGCGCTACAGCTTGAAACGGATGGCGGTAATGCCTCTATCGTGGCGGGTGAACTCGCACGGCGCAAGTTTGCCCCCGAATTAATGAAATTCGTACACAAAAAGCGATTAAAACGTCAAGCCCTGGCCCGCACGGATTTGTCGGATAATGCCTGCGCATTCACATATCGCTGACGAAACTCCCTCGGTGTCATCGCTTTGCATTGACGGAAATGACGGTTGAAGTTCGACAGGTTCAGAAAACCGACTGACTCGGATATCAGCGCAATAGGGCGCTCGGTATTAATCAGTAACTCACAGGCCTTACCGATACGGTATTGTTTCAGATGTTCGGAGAAACTTTCGCGGTAGTGTTTACTGAACAAACGTTGCAGGCTGCTTTTACTGGTGTGCAATTGAGCAGCCATCTGCTCGATAGTGATCTGTTCGTGGTAATGCTCATCGATAAATTGCGCAATGTGCGCAACGCGGTCCTGATCTTTACTGTCCACCACCAACGCCAGAGGTCCGTATTTATTCATTCGCTGGCGCTGCGCATTGGCCATGACGATTAACACTTCGAGGAAACGATGGCTTTGCAGGCTGATATCCAAATCGTCGAAGTTTTCTATCAACGCGTTCACCGCCTCGGCGGTGTGGGTGTCAAAGAGCAAGCCATGCCGGGCATCGGCCAGCAGGGTTTCCAACACGCTCAACTCAGGCATAACCGCCAGAATCCGGTTGACCCAACCCGCGCTGAACCACAATACATATGCATTGTTCTGATCAAACTGCCCCCGCGATTCCATGTAACTGGTGTGGGGCAGATGCGGTCCAAACATGGCCAGGGTATTGTGATGAAAGTCACCACTGTAGTTACCCGCAAACAGCTGGCCATGACTGTGCCGCAACAGGACGATCTCGTATTCCAGGTGGTAGTGCCAGTCGAAACGGCTTTGCGGGTAATTCATAGCCTTGAGCCGCCAATTGAAATGACGTTCACGACTCACTTGCTCGATATATGGCTTCACTTGCTCATTTGCCCCACGAAGTACGCTAAAAATGAAACGATAGTATCAGTAAATGCACCCTGCTCACCACTTTTTGCAGTGGGAATCCGTACGATTTGCCGCCTGCAATATCTATGTTGTTATCAGAAACGAGGCTCTATGCTGCACCCTACCCGTTTATTGTTTTTAACCGCGACCTTCTTTTGTGGGCTCGCCTTTGCGTTTATGTTTCCGCTGGTCAGCCTGTATCTGGTCGATGAGATCGGCACCAGCCCGCTGGTCATGGGCCTGTTCCTGACCAGCATGGTGTTAAGCAGCATTGTCGTGTCCGCTTATATTGGTAAAAAATCGGATCAGGGCTGGCGGCGCAAGCGCATCATACTGGTGGCGCAGGTCAGTTATGCGCTGGCCATGCTGGTGTTTATCTTCACCCGGGATCTGGCGTTCGCCTTTGCGGCGGCGATCTTATTGTTGAGCGTCAGTGGTGCCACGTTGCCACAGATTTTTACCATGGGCCGACTCTACGCCGACCGTGATATCAAAACCGGCGGCAGCCTGTTCATGTCGTTGATGCGTGCAGGCATTGCGGTTGCCTGGGTCGTTGGCCCGCCACTGGCGTTTCTGGCAAAAGAACACTTTGGATTCAACGTGGCGTTTTCGCTGTCGCTGATCAGCGCCCTGCTCATGGTGGCCATCGTCATGTTATTGCCGGAAATACAGGCAACAGAGCACGCCGAAGACAGCGCCACCGTGAAAAAAGGCTGGTATCGGAATCGCCCCATGGTGCTGTTCTTACTGAGCACCGCCTTAATGTTCAGTGCAATCAACATGTACATCAATTCCATTCCACTGTATCTGGCCAAAGAGCTGGCTGTCGGCTCACATTGGGCGGGTTATTTCATGGGCCTTGCCGCCTTTTTTGAAATCCCGTTTATGGTGTTGGCCGGGCTACTCGGTCCGAAGCTTGGCAACAAGCGCTTGATGGTCGTCGGCCTCGGTTTCGGCACCGCCTTTTTTATCGGTTTATTGCTGGCGGACTCCGTCGCCCAACTGCTGTTCCTGCAATTATTCAACGGTGTCTACGTGGCCATTATTGCGTGTCTGGGTATGCTACTGGCGCAAGATCTGATGAAACGAGAAATGGGCATGGCGACAACCCTGTTCAACGGGGCTCAGCAAGTCAGCATGCTTATCGGCAACCTGACGGTCGGACTAGTCGCACAGTTCTTAAGTTACTACGCCATTTTTTATGTGTGCGTAGCGGTCACGTTAGTTGCGTTGCTGCTGTTGTTATTGGTGAAAGAAGAACCCCCATTGCGGCAAACCGCGACCCCAGAGTGTGCGCCTGCAGGCTGAACCGGCTAGATTTCCTACAAACCCTGCTCGACACTGGTTCGGGTAGGGGCCTACTTCCTCATTCGTCAACACAAACCAACCTAGGATTGTCGTCACTCCCTGTACAGAACAATTTCCGACCAAAGTCTCTGTAGTATATTAATAATATCTATATTAGAATTATCTAATAATACAAGAGGAGCTTCCCATGGAAAGCCGCGCAATTACCGAAACCCTGAGCATATCTGGCCAAATCAGCATTGCCGATGTGACCTCACTGGCCCAGGCCAATGTCAAAACTATTATTGTGAACCGTCCGGACGGCGAAGGTCCGGACCAGGTTAATGTCGAAGAAATTCAAGCCGCTGCTGACGCGCTGGGCATAAACGTGCACTATCTGCCGGTCACATCCGGTGCGGTGACCGACGAACAGGCGCGTGAATTTGGAACGCTGCTGAGTAACGCTCAAGGCCGCGTCCACGCCTATTGCCGCACCGGCATGCGCAGCGCAACTTTGTGGGCCATTCACCGCACAGCCGAAGGTGAAGGTTTTGAATACATTCAGAATCGATTGGCTGAAGCCGGTTACGACATCAGCGGGTTAGCGGGTCGGTTAACCGGCTTTACCGGCAACGCAGAACATATTCCGGCGTATGATGTCGTCATCGTCGGGGCAGGTGCCGGAGGTCTGGCAGCCGCCAGCAGTATCCGCAAACGTGACCCCCGCCTGCGCATCGCGCTCATTGATCCGGCCGACACCCATTATTACCAACCCGGCTGGACATTGGTCGGCGCGGGCATCTTTAAGCCAGAGAAAACCAGACGCCCCATGGCCCGGTTGATTCCTACCGGCGTGGAGTGGATCAATTCCGCTGTTGCTCTGTTCGAGCCAGAAAAGAACCAACTGCAATTGGAAGGTTGCCGCCCGATCAAATACAAACAACTGGTTGTTGCCGCCGGTTTGAAACTGGATTGGGACGCCATCGACGGGCTGAACGACACGCTCGGCAAAAATGGCGTCACCTCAAATTATCGCTACGATCTTGCTCCCTACACTTGGGATCTGGTGCAAAACCTGAAGCGCGGCAAAGCAGTTTTCACGCAACCGCCGATGCCAATCAAATGCGCCGGTGCACCTCAAAAAGTCATGTACTTATCATCGGATCACTGGCGTGACCAAGGCACACTAAAGGACATCAAGGTTCAGTTTTTCAATACCGGACCAGCTCTGTTTGGCGTTAAAGAGTATGTCCCTGCTCTGATGGAATACATCGATAAATATGGCATTGAACTGACGTTCCAACACCAACTGGTGAAAGTCGACGGACCCAACAAAAAAGCCTGGTTTAAGCACGTCGGTGAGAACACAGAAGAGGCACTGATTGAAGTCGACTTTGACATGCTGCACGTCACACCGCCGCAGGTCGCTCCGGACTTTATCCGTGTCAGCCCGTTGGCAGATGAGGCCGGCTGGGTCGACGTCGACGCCCATACACTGCAACACAAACGCTACGAAAATGTCTGGGCACTGGGCGATGTCATGAACGCACCGAACGCCAAAACCGCTGCCGCTGCGCGAATGCAAGCACCCGTGGTTGCTTACAACCTCGTCAACGCCATGCAAGAAGGTAATCGGCAGTCGCTTTATAACGGCTACGGCAGCTGTCCACTGACCGTTGAAAAAGGAAAAATTGTCCTCGCCGAATTCGGTTACGGTGGCAAACTGCTGCCCAGCTTTCCGAACTGGGTCATCAATGGACTTAAACCCACCCGCGCGGCTTGGTTCATGAAAGAACGCCTGTTGCCGGAAATCTATTGGTCTCTCATGCTCAAAGGCCACGAATGGATGATTAAACCCACCATTCAAGACGCCGAGTCCGCATAACGATCAATTCAAAAAGCACCAAAACGCCAGCCAGCTCTGGCGTTTTTTTAATCGAATTATTAGCAATAGTCAGACGGAAACTCGCTAAAAGACATTGCCAACATCGGCGCTTGTTTAGTTTTTTCCGCCTTTCAAACGACCACGCGAAGCAATTCGCGTCTCACAAGTTATTCAAGCAGGGATGCTTGCGCAAGTGAGTCGGAAATGGCGGTCCGACGTTTCGGTGGCCGTCGCGAACGACCTGTCGAAGACGAAATTGAGAAGTGTGATCACTCGTTTGTGGCGGCGGCTGGGATCGTTAAGGGCCGAGCCCGAATCGTCGGAACGATTCGGTCCTTGACGGCGAAAAACTCCCAACGAAACCAGGTCACTGCATGATGCAAACGCTAAAGATAAAAACCAAATACGCTTAAGTAAGTGCCATTCGGATCGCCCCCTAGGAAAGAAAGAACCTCCGAAAGACTCTTTCATTCAGAACTATAAACGAATCGTCAGATCTGACCGATTCTTCACGGCAAGGGACACACCGTTAAACCAGTTCGCTGCTGCTTTCGCAGTGAAAATTGACACACCAATTAAGCGGAAGAAAGTGCCATTCGCGCAGACCCGTAGGTAAGAAAAAACGACACTACAACGTAATCTGATAGCCCGCCATGGACAACAATCGATGACAGTAAAACAACATCACCACACACATAATGATAAATATCGCTTCGCCAAATAACTGTTGCCACAAAATATGCCAGCCAAAACGACCAATATAGCCATACACTAAAACCCAGAAAACAAAGCCGCTGAATAAGGGGTAAAATCCAGCAAAAAGATCAACACTCATTTGGTTGCTAAAGGGGAGTGCCCACACTTTAATGACCGGCAGCAGTAACAAAAGAAAGGTTGCCGCGGATAACCGCATTCCATTAATTCTGTTCATTCACATCCCACTTCTGATCCCTCTCATGAGCGTACGATGTTGTATCTTCGATGAAAACCGATAAAGGTCACTTTATGATCAAGTTCTAAAAGCAGAGTCAAATACCTTTATTCAACTTCACGTCTTCGCGCCCAGCAATCGTTATCAACAACAGTCCCTTAACCCGCGATCATCATCCGCTCAAACAATGATGGCAGCCAACGATGCAACCGCAATCCCCAACGCGCTTTGCCAACCGCAATGGTGGTGTGCCCTGCCTGCCATTGTCGAATAATTTCTTGCGCCACCCAATCGGCCGACACGGCTTGTTCACTATTGCCTTGCTCCCCCAAGCCCGTTGCCGTTACCGGAGGCAAAACCTCAACAACATTCACGCCAGTGTTACGGCATTGAAACCTAAGTGAATGCGTTAGGGAGCGCAATGCCGCTTTCGACGCGTTATACACCGGCGTACTTTGCTTCGGGGCGACCGCCAAAACCGATGTCACATTAATCAACCAGCTTTCTGGTTGAGCCATTAACCGCGGTAGCAATAATGCACTCAGTGCCAACGGTGCATGAAAGTTAAGGTTCATTTCCTCGTGCAGATAATCCATGCTTTGCGGTTGCAAAACGTTCCATTTATTTTGCACTCCAGCGTTGTTGATCAGCACACTCAACTCCGGAAAACGTTGCGCGAGATCCGTCGCCAGATGCCTAACCAGGGTGAGATCGGTTAAATCGGCCACGACGGTGTCCACACCGTAACGCTGGCGCAATTCGGCGAGCTTCTCATTGTCGCGAGCGACAGCGATCACCCGATTATGTTGCGCCAGTTGAGCGGCCAATGCCTGGCCAATTCCACGTGTCGCTCCGGTAATAACAATGGTTTGATTTTTCATGAAGCGTCTCTTTAAGAGTGAACCATGATCATCCCCTAGGCTTATCCGCTGTTCCTTAAACTGGGTTAAGAAATCATGCTACCGGAGTAGACAAACCAAGGACTAAACGGGAAACGCGGGTCATTTGTTTATCTCAACATGACTCAGATCAGCGAACCAGCACATTCACCAACCCTCAAAAACACCATATATTGACTTAAATACAACATAGACCACTATATGTGGTGTCAGAAAAGGGAATCTTGTGAAAAACAAGAGCTGCCCCCGCAACTGTAATGAACGAGCTAACCAAGGTAACCACTGGCATCACGCTGGGAAGGGTTGGAAAGCGCGGAGTTCAGAGCCAGGAGACCTGCTGACACACAAAGAGAAGTCGCGCATAAAGCCGCCGACTTCATTAATCCAATCTGGGCGGGGCGCACCAGAGTCACCGGAAACCGTGCACAAGGTGGCGCATGCCTGTCCATTATCATTCGGGGTTGAGTGATCATGCCAGAACACGTCATCAAACGAGACGGACAGACGATTCCGTTTAACATCCACCGCATTGAAACCGCCATCGTGAAAGCCATGGGCTCGGTACAATGCCACCAAACCCATCTGCTGCCTTTATTATGCACGGACATCGAACGCGAACTATCCGGGCACCAGCCGTGCGATATCGACACCATTCAGCAGGTCGTCGAAGCTGCGCTCATCCGCCACCGGTTAGTGGATGTGGCGCGCAGCTACATTGCCTACCGTCGCACGCGGGATATCGAACGCGAACGACGCAGCAAACTGAATGATGACATCGTTGGCCTTATTTCCCGACGCAATTCCGCCTTGCTTAACGAAAACGCCAACAAAGACAGTTATGTCATACCCACACAGCGCGATCTGTTGGCGGGCATTGTTGCCCGCCATATCGCCAAAACCCAATTGCTGCCTCAGGACGTTGTGCAAGCGCACGAGCACGGCGATATACACTATCATGATCTCGACTACGCCCCTTTTTTCCCAATGTTTAACTGCATGTTGGTGGACTTGGAAGGCATGCTCACGCAAGGATTCCGGATGGGCAATGCGGAAATCGAACCGCCGAAATCCATTACCACAGCGGCGCATGTCACGGCGCAGATAATCGCCCAGGTGGCTTCGCATATTTACGGTGGCACCACCATTGACCGCATCGATGAAATTCTCGCACCGTACGTGACCGCCAGTTTTCACAAACACTTGACCACCGCCGAACAATGGAACATTGCCGACGTAAACGCCTACGCCATGCAGCAGACCGAACGCGAATGTTTCGACGCTTTTCAGGCATTGGAATACGAAGTTAACACGCTGCACACCAGTAATGGCCAAACCCCATTTGTGACTTTTGGGTTCGGTCTGGGCCAGGGTTGGCAGGAACGACTGATACAAAAAGCTATTTTAAAAGTACGTTTGGCCGGGCTCGGCCGAAACCGAAAAACGGCGGTATTTCCGAAACTGGTGCTCGCCATTAAAGAGGGACTGAACCGTTCAACCAACGACCCCAACTACGATATTAAACAACTCGCACTGCAATGCGCGTCGCAACGCATGTACCCGGACATACTCAACTATGATCAGGTGGTGCTTGCCACGGGATCGTTCAAAACGCCGATGGGTTGCCGCAGTTTCCTGGACAACCGTCAACAGAATTCCGAGCACCCGCACGCCGGGCGCAACAACCTCGGTGTGGTCAGTATTAATCTGCCGCGCATCGCATTACTGGCCGAGCAAGACAGTGCACGTTTTTTCGCGTTGCTGCACCAACGATTGGCGCTTTGCTTCAGCGCGTTGATGTCTCGCGTTGACCGGTTAAAAGGCGTTAAAGCCAGAGTGGCACCCATACTGTACATGGAAGGCGCCTGCGGAATACGCCTGAAGGCCGACGACGATATTTTCCAACTGTTCCACGACGGGCGAGCGACCGTATCACTGGGGTACATCGGTCTGCACGAAACCGCGAATGCGCTGTTTGGGCGTGAACCACACATCTACGACTGTGAGCACAAACAACGCTTCGCCATTGCGGTGGTGGAAACGCTCAAACAAGCCACCGACCAATGGCGACAAAAAACCGATTTAGGGTTCAGCTTGTACAGCACCCCAAGTGAGAGTTTGTGCGCGCGGTTTTGCGAACTCGACACCAAGGAATTTGGCGTCATACCGGGCGTGACCGACAAAGGCTACTACACCAATTCCTTTCATCTGGATGTGGAAAAAAAAGTCACCCCTTACGATAAGATACTGTTTGAAAAACCCTACCCACGCATCGCCAGTGGCGGCTTCATTTGTTACGGTGAGTTTCCCAACCTGCAACACAACTTGAAAGCACTCGAAGATGTCTGGGACTTCAGCTACCGACACGTGCCCTACTACGGCACCAACACCCCTATTGATGAGTGTTTCCGCTGTGGTTTTCAGGGTGAATTCAACTGCACGGCAAAAGGCTTTTGTTGCCCCGCCTGCGCGAACCATGACCCGCAAAGTATATCGGTGACCAGACGCGTTTGTGGTTACCTGGGCGCACCAAATGCGCGACCGTTTAATGCCGGTAAGCAGGAAGAGGTAAAGCGGCGTGTGAAGCATTTGGCGACTCCGTTATGAACTATCACGCCTACTACCCTATTGATGTGGTGAATGGCCCCGGAACTCGCTGCACCCTGTTTGTATCCGGCTGCGAACACCGGTGCCGGGGCTGTTACAACGCTGCAACATGGAACCCCCACAACGGATTACCGTTCACGCCTCAACTCGAAGAACGCATTCTGCAGGATCTGGCCGACACCGATATTCCACGCCAAGGGTTGAGCTTGAGTGGCGGTGACCCGTTGTACCCAGCGAACCTCAGCGCTGTGTTTTCGTTGGTAAAACGAGTTAAACAGGAATTACCCGACAAAGATATCTGGTGCTGGACGGGTTACCGTTTGGGGCAGTTAACCAAGCAACAGCAACGTGTGCTGTCGTTCATCGACGTGCTGATTGACGGACCGTTTGTTGAACCCCTCAAAGACCCCAGATTGGTTTGGCGAGGAAGCCAGAATCAGCGCGTTGTACCCATCGCCGCTTGGTTGGCGGCGAACCATCGGGTGGATACTCAATCCATTGGTTGAAAAAGCGTTGTTGTGCACGCATTTCCAACAACGCTTGCCTAACAGGACCAAGGATGGTCCAAATAGGGTTAGACCGCAGAAAGCCCGCATGAAAAACCGCTAAGAAAATTTGCTGCGAAACATAAAATACACGGCGGCCACCAAGCATAACCCGGCCCACAAATAGGGTAACTCTGATCAATTCACTTCATTCCTATCAGATCGAAGGATGAGCGAAGCGTGTGTTGCAGGGAATGGCGAGCCCTTTTCAAAACACGAAACAATACTCAGTCATCGATTTGATAGGTCTGAGCTGATTTGAATTAATCAAAGTTGCTCTAGGGCTTCTCGAACTTCGTAAACATATAGAAGCCGCCAATGCCCACCAATACAAGAAACCAACAAACTGCTTCTACAAAGGGAATATCGAACAGCGCGACTCCAAAAAGAAAATCAATCCATACGATTGAAAATAAAGGGAGCATAAACGCGAACATCCAATTACTCCACTTACTACTCAAGGTTACTACCTCGCCACAATGCGGGCAGACTTTTACAGTCTGCGATAATTCGTACCATCGATAACGCTCTTTCAATGGTTTCTTCTTGACCTGCATTAAAGCAACGGGCTTCCCACACCAGGGGCAGATTTTCTGTAACATTAAACGCATCCCAACTTCAAAGTAATCCCTCAAAAAGCTCTTTCGTTTCGTGAACTCTGTTTTCTGCAGAAATCGCCGACAACGAAAAACATCAAATCAATTCAAAAATCGAATCAATCACCAACGGCAGATTCGCCCGGACGGACATTGCACCAAACACCGAACGTGCGTGCAGTCCCCTTTCGCCAAACACCTCGACCATTAAATCTGAACAACCATCCAATACTTTTGGGTGTTGTTCAAACTGTGCTGTGGCATTGATAAACCCCTGCAACTTAACCACCCGTGCAACCTTATTCAGCGTACCGAGTTCATGTTGCAGCGCCGATAGAATATCCAGGCCTGTCAGCCGGGCAAACTGGTAGCCTTCTTCCACACTGTAACGCTCACCCAACTTCCCTTTCGGGACCTCAGCCAACCCTGCGACCGGCCCTTTACCGGAGACAAACAGCAGGTTCCCGGTTTGCACAACATTGGCATAATTACCCTGAGGGCTGCTGGCAATAGGCAACTGCAGCCCAAGCTCGATAATGCGTTGATCAAAATCCACCGTGACTCCCCTATTCTTCCATTAATACGATTGTTCTCAACCCCGCCCTACATACTACAACGGCTGGTACATGTACCCGTCTAGGTCGGTAAAACCCGCGCGTTCATAAACGCCTTTACCCAGTTCAGAAGCATGCAGCCGGACGGACGAGAAATTCAACGCTTTCGCTTCCTCAACCAGCAAATTCAGCAAATGCGACGATATGCCCTGCCGCCGGTGAGGTACCCGCGTATACATATTGGTAATGTACGCGATTCGACCCGTGGGGTTACTGAATGTGGGCGGTAACTGATAAAAGCAGAGCCCGGACGTACCCACAATGCTCCCATCGACAACGGCGACCCAACAGATCAATGAACCATCTGCCAGGCCAACAGTAAAGTAATGCGTCAGTTCTGCGCGGATATCCCTGATTTCCGGGTAACCCTCATCAACCAACTGTTGGATGCGACAGTCCACTAATTGCGGAATATCGTCAGCATCCGCCTTGCGGTACGTGACGTTGTTGGTAGACGACATTGGAACTCCTTGCAGATAAATGTGTTGTTAAACAGAGCCAGACACGGTTGATATCGGGTTGCCTCAATCTACTATTTGAGACCTGGGTCGAGAGCAGTGGTTGGTTGCAACCAATGCCACCGGATACCAGCATTAACAGCAAACCAAGCGCGTTATGCCTGGATCAACAGGCTCAAACAGGTGCGCCGATTCATTGAAAAACTCAAAATCCCAACTGCCGTTATAGGTTAACTTGGTTACTCCGGTATACGCCATATCATGCCCGAACGATTTGCCGGTCAGCTTCTTTAATAAATACAGAATGAAACAACCATGGGCGACAACAATCACCTGATCGTTACCGGCCAACGTCAGCAGGTGATTATCTATAAAACGCTGCACCCGTTCTTTTTGCCGCTGGAACTCCGCCAAATCGGTATTGCCCAGGTTTTTACCGATGCATTCACAGAATATTTCCCGAATCTCGGACAACACCGAGTGCTTAGCCGCACTGACATTCAGCTGGTCAAAGGTTTCAATTGCGCGAAGGTAATCGCTGCTATAGGAATGGCTGAAGTTCAGGTGGGTAAAAACACTACGCAATCGCTCCGCCTGAGTAAGCCCGAGCCTGGTTAATGGCTTGTCATACTCATTTTTGGGTGTATAGGTAACTTCGTTGATGCGTTCATCACCGGCCTCTCCGTGCCGGACCAAATAAACTGTGCTCATGATACTTTTTAAAATCCTTTTCGTTGATCGATTTGCTTCATGCGATGGAATTACACTAAACCTTTTTGAATACGAGATAGGGCTATGAAACACGCCCTGTAAACACAGTAATGCGGGGTTGGTTGATTACTTTTTAACGCATGCTAAACCGCATTAAGAAAATCTAATATAACCGACTACCCAATTCGATAAAACAGGGTACCCCCTCTCTTCTTTGCAATTCAATGACTCATACAGTCAGCACAGTAGATCTGACCTTACCGAATTATTTGTGCAGACCTAAGGCCACTACCAGAGCTACCAAAAGTGTTGCACAGTGAAACTAATACCCTTGAGGCCTTTGCCCGATCCCAACAACCTCTAACTGCCCAAACGCATTGTAATAGACATGAAGCATAGGACCGTTGTTAGCCTGCACATTAAAATGCGCGACCATGCCGTCGTTAAAGCCATGATGCAAGGCCCACCCTTCAAAGCCGTGGTGCCATTGACCCACTATGGCATAGTGGCCGTTCACAATTGGTGGCAAATTAATAATTTGGTTCAACGCCAACGCATTAACTGGCGCATTATTTGCTATGTTCGGGTAGGGAGCCACCAGAGGTTGCTGAGCCTGTGCTTGAGGCTGTGGTTGTTGCGCTTGAGGAACAAAGTCTGCTGCATTAGGGTTTAACCCCTTCTTTTTTCCTCCGTTCATTTGCATCATCAACTGTAAGGTTCTCTGCTCCTTAACGGCTGGTCTATTATCGACGATGTTGTGCGCTTGTTGACTACTACTCGTGTTCTTATTGTCTACCGTGCTTGCCGTGTTTTGCTTCTTTTCTTCTGTACTGCCTGCGTATATTTTCATAAACACCCTCACTGGTCCTTTTGATTTCTACTTTACATATAGCGTTTCGCTACAGCAGCAAACTTGACGCAGTAAAGTTAATAAAAATTTTGATAGATCTTAATACTATTGAACAGTATAGACAGGGCGTTCCAGGAGGAACCTATTCAACATGTAAATTAATTTACGCCTTTACAACCTTACAGGCAAAGGAGAATCCGTACTTACTCGCTTCCTTTGCAATTAGCTCCACTAAATTAGTAGCACTCAGGGCGTCCAATCAGCCGAATCGAGCATACCCGTTCCTATGCACTTCCACCGTTAAAAGTGCAGCACTCAGATCGTTTAGATTTAAGTAGTTTCTGAATACATCGATAACGAACTCAAACTCAGTTGTGTCTTCGTTCTCGAACTCCAGTTGGACTAAACTGTCATTCATTTGGTCACGATCTATAAATTCAGCGTCAGCCAGTGGTTTTTCAAAATCATACCTTCTTGCAGCCCTAACCTTTCTCGCGAATGCGAGCAGACCAAAAAAGCTTTCCCGTCACTTTCAATACCCAAGCCTTTAACACGAGAAGGCAGAATATTCAACAAGCCTAATCCAATTGAAAACCACCCATTCACAAATAAAAAACCCATTCTAAGTGAGAAAATGGAAACTGATAACCGGTAATGAACCGACAACTAAATTAGACAAAATACCACTGGAAATGATCACCAATTCACCCAGTAAAGTGGTTTTTTTAGATTGCTTTCGTACTTTACATATCCTGTTACCAGATCCCTCCGAAATACAAAAAACGTACTTTTCTTCTTTTCGTTCGATAACATTTGGACCCACAACAAAACTATTAACCTTATGTCCGTTCCATAGAATGGCCACCAGATGACCCAGCTCATGGATGAGAACTGAAACAAGAATGCTGGAAAAATATAAGAACAAAAATTTTTAGCGCTACCAAGCCTAAACCCTTCCTGTATGAAAAAAGAATTTTCCCAGAGAGCTTTTGCTCCTAAAATAGAGATATATCATTTAAAACCGACCGCCAAACTGAAAATAGATACAAAAAATTGCGACCAAGCTTATTACCAAAAGCAAACCATAAAGTAGGAAAATCTTATTTTCTAGATTGTGACTCACACTTCGCTTAAAGAAAAACCGACTCAGAAAAATGATTTGCACAGGGATCGAAAAGAGGTAGAAAACAGCACCAGAGGAATTACTGGAACTCGCTTTAACCGCATAGAACTGGTAAACCCCGAAAGAAAAAGAACATACAATACCGGCAACGAACACCAACAAGATATCTTTTCTTACAACCATAGTCTTTTACCTTAATAGCACTATTAAAAAAACACAGTAATTACCAACTAAAAAAAGGACTCTTCATTTCCCGAGGACACCGGTGGCAACGAGGAAGATCACCAGCAGCAAAAGCGCGATAGATGAGCCGATAATCAAGACCCTATCCGGCAACACTAACGAACGGTCTTTCTCATCTATCGTATGAACGACATTTAAATTCAGATGACGTTCAATAAAATCGCGAAATAGCGAATTGCTTTGCGCAAAGTTAAACTCTTGCTTGTGGGACCGCCAAAACACAACAAATCTCTTTGGCACCTCACCTGAGCCGTAAGATTCTATGCGTATGATATCTCGCACTAAAATACTGACCGGCTTGGTAAGAAGGTTTCTTTGAACCTTGAGATACTCACCCGATATACTGGCGATGGGTCGAACGACCAACAGCACCAACATCAATAGTAAAAATACCATAAACACTATGCCTATCGGTCTACTAGACGTTTCATCGAAGAAAATAGCGACATAGAGCAACAGGATTACCGGATAAATAGAATCAACCTTACTTCTTTTCAATGAAACAGTTTTCATCACTATTCTAAATACCTCAATTTAACACAACTTGTTGCCATCGAAATTATTCGATGGTTAACAATCCGGGAGTACCATGCTACGCGATACATCTCCCAGAATTTTTGTCTGATTTACTACCAAGACGTCAACTCGTCGCTTTATCTTTTTTAAAGTACAACCGGTTGACACCATCCTCCCCAAACTCGTTACCTACCTCAACATAAGCAAGCTTCAGGATTATCCGCTTAGAAATGAGGTTCGTCTCTCTGACGCAGGCCTTTACGCACAACGCGCGCAACGAAAATGCAAAATCCGTAAGAGCCGTGACGATTCCTGTCGCCAGACCCAAACCCCAAAAACTCGGGTTCAGGACATATCCAATTTCATAATCCTCATGTTCAATTGGAAAGAGAATCAGCTGAGCGTTAACTTTCTGCCCTTTTTGAATCCGTGCTTAGTCAATGCCTTGTCGTACTCGTTTTGGCTGTATAGGTAACATCGCTGATACGATCGTCACCGGCCTCGCCGAGCCGGACCAAATAAACTGTGCTCATAATGCATTAGTGCCCTTTTTGTTAACTGCGACGCGGATATTGGTGGGACAACTTGCAAACGTGCCCTGCTCACTAATTAACCAAGTTGAACATCCTTAAATTCTGGCCTACTTTCAAAAAGATTCATAAAGTAACGACAGCAAGGATCAGAAGCGTCCATTTTTTCACGCCCTAATAATTTATCGTAAAAACTACGGTGCTTAACGACCTGAAGGACCCACTCAACTTCACCCTCTTGCTTTTCGCCGACTTCCAACAATGCACAAGAACCAATTAAATAAGATTTACCCTCGAAATAAATCTTACAATACCAACCCCAATCTTCTGGCTCAGGCTTTGCAAAAGTCAGTTCAGCTAAGCTTTCGCTCTGTAGCCATTCAAGCAGGGATAATCCGTAAATTGGATTAATCGGATTTTCTCTTTCTGCTGCCACGTCAAACAAGGAGGTTTTGAAATGTATGGCTTGATTCATGGCTTTCCTTGCTACTAACGTTTCCGTTTAAGGTTAATTGGTGCGAAGCAGAAACTAATCCACAAGACGGGCCTGTTACATTTAATCAGAACAATCCGAGGAACTTCTTTTTTCTAATAGGTTTATCTAAAGGTCGACCAAAATCACTCAGTAACTCAGCATCCAAAGAGTCAGCCAGTTTGAAAAGTAGATCTAGATGGTTCTTTCCGTTTTGACCGACGTCTATTACACCTTGACGAAACCTCAACTCAAGAACCTCTTCAGGGTTTTGTATTCGAAAGTAAAACAAGTGCTCACCAGAATTGAATGAATCTACTGAACTATCATATTCACCTGATAACTGAAGATCTGCTGCGGCATTGATACTTATTAAATGGTCGCTATAGTTACTGAGCTCCGCTTTTACAACATTTTCACGAAATAGAGTGCTATTAAATTCTGACTCATCAACAAGTTCATGAGGTGCAATTTCCCCTCTTACAGATATTTGTTGTTGATTCCTTCTTATACGCATGTTCTACCTCAAATGTAACGCCTTACTCAGCGCCCTGGAGCTAATTTTTTATGTGATTTCAAAAAGTACCTTTTCCCTAAATTCAAATTCCGGGAAGATGATTTCTGATAACTTTAGGCCTTTGGAATCTTCGTGTTTTTTCCACTGATCCCCGTCCCAACAGGTATAAATTTGGTACTTGAATCCTTTTAATACTCCAGCTGAAATCAGGTAACCCAGAGCATCATAGTCTTTCTGGATTTGGACTTTTTCAATCCCATCTGAAGCTCCTTCCTTGATAAATCCACAGCCACATCCTTGATGGGAACCCAAAGAATAAACGTGCTCTAAAGAAAATTTTTTCCGTATGACATCTTCGCCTTCCGACAAATCGGTCAAATGAATACTCGGGTGATGCTCATCCCATGCTAACTGCGACAGTTCCATACTACTTGCTAAGTAAACTACAAGGCACATATAACTCTCTAAAACACATAACTCAAAACTAGCGGTGAGCGACGAAGGAGCGAATCCAAGGCCCGCCGCGAACCGACTTTAAGCGAGCCTGATGGTGCCGGGCCCTGTTGAATTTGTAAAAGCCACTAAACAAACTGCGCAACAATTGGCATTAAACTTAGGAATAGTACTATTGAAAATCCTATTACAAGAGTGCTTATTATGAATTTTTTCCAACTTGCCATTGTTTCCCAAGAGGCAGATAGCGTTGCAAGTTTTCCACCTGTAAGTAGTTCTATAAGCCCGACTACCGCATAGGCCCAGAGAATCACTGCCAACATCTTTGTAAAGCTAACCGCCACCCCTGTCGCAGCCAAAAAAGTAATTACAGCAGCACTTGGGACTGCAACTAAAAATTTTTTCCTTCCAGATGCCTGGGATAGAGGTGTGTTTTGACTTTCTTTTTCCGAGATAGTATTACCCAATTTAGAGCTCCATAATCTGAATTTAACGCCCGCACTTGCGGCTGGTTTTGAGCGCAGCGGAAAAACAGTCCGACCACATGCGCTTGTTAACTTTTGGCACTATGCAAAATCCATTGTGTAAATGACTTCTGAACAGTCAGTGCACTTGAACTTGTAGACTGCTGGATTACCACCTTTCTCATAATGCTCAAGGATATTTTGCCATATCTCCGAATTTATCATTTCTGTTCGGAGGAAGGTCTTTAGCGCCTCACCTTTCAGATTAGTCAGTTCCTCTTTCTCGGCGTCGCCGTGAAACTCTCAAGGGGTTCCACAGTGGGCTTGCCATACCTCTTGCTGCCAAGAGTTATAACCCGGCGTTCTCTCACATATTTCAGAGATTACCTCTTTAGACACTCCAGCTTCTTGCAGCGGATAATCATCAGAGAACATACCATCGAATTTTTTTGCTGCTGAGCCATCTGCTATGCACCAAGGGCAGATAAACTCAATTTCTTCTTCAGCATATAGATTAGAGGCATATATGTAACCTCTAGCTTCACCACAGCATTCACAAGTTTCATTGCTTTCTTTGATAGCACCCGTCGAAATCGGGTCTGGATGATATTTAAACTTCGGGAATTCCATGATTTCTCCTGAGAAAGTTAACGTTTTTCAACACCGGCGAAATTGCGCGCAGCCTGATTGAGTCCAATGCCCACCGCGTAGTGGATTTGTGGGCGGGTGATTGAATTTGTTAGCATTATTTCTTCCAAAATAACCACCAAGGTTTGTCTTTTATTGGCTTGTCGGTTTCAGAATGTGCGGGACGTGGGTTGCCTTGGTCATATATATGCAATACTTGCTCATCTCCAGTTTTTCCATTTATGTCTACTTCAACTATTGAGGCATAAAAGTCAATTTCTTCTTGATACTCTTCGAACCCATCAAGCCAGTAAAATCCCACAATACCTTCACCATTCTCGTTCTCGATGAATGATATAGCTTCAGACGGGAAAAAAGTCGATGATTCTGAGCCCTGAACTCCAAAAAAATAACCAACATGTCTATTTCTTTCACTAACTTCAATCTTTAACTCAATCAGGCCAATATCATCACAAGAAGTCTGGTATTCAGTGATTGGTGATACTCCTCTGACAATGTTAGCTACTTGCCAATTGGGGTCTCTGCAACTCGACGGCTTTTGGTTCAGGTAATTCTTCACCATATTGAATAATTTCTAAAGAAATGTAGTCGCTATTTTTTTTGCTAGAGTCAAAATATGAGAATCGATCACCCACTGTGCACGCGTAACCAAAAACTGGAAAAGCAAGAATTAAAGAGAGAAATCTAGGTAGCGGCATTATACTTCCATTAAACTAACGTTTTTCAGTAACGGTGGATACTAATCCACAACACGGTTTTGTTAGGTAGCTCGTAATTTATTCGCAACCTGCGTAAATGTGCTTTCAAAAATTTCCCTTGCTTTTTCTGTTAGGCCGACCCAATTAGTACGGTCGCCAAGTTCGACAAATCGAACTTGCTCACTAACGCGAATTAGTGACAATAACAGTGAGTAGGCATCATTCTCTTCATAGAAAGATACTTTCTCAGACATTAGATTTATATACTCAATTATTTCTTCAGTGGTGCGTACTACGCAATTAAATTCGGATCGGGGTTTTCTAACTGAAATATTTTCGATAGGTAATCTAACGTCTTTTATGTAATTGAGTCCACTCCTTACTATTTCTACAAGTGAGAAGTCATTGAATAAATACAAATCTTCATTTGCAAATGCCTCAACCATCATGTTATCTCGCACGGCCGCTCCTACTACTGAAATTAGAAATGAATAATCATTGATAAAGAGAACAAATGAATGGTTTGGAAGTACAAAAGGGTTTGTTACTTCGGGTATGATCGCTATTCTTTTTTCGAGGTTATAAGCAATTTTAGGATATCCAAACAAATTGTCCTCAATTTCATTTTGAAATGACTTTGGAACTCCAAGTTCATCCAGTACATGTACGGTCGCTACCTCATAAGTGAAGTCCATAGTAGATACCTAACGTTCGACTTTGTGGCGAGCGACGAAGGAGCGAGTCCATTGGCCCGCCGCGCTAGCGGTTTCTGGCGGGGCAACTTGCAACAGTGTCTTGTTAGCTTTCAAGCTCAAGCTCCTTATACCGCCATAGAAATGCCTCATGAATCTCTTCTTGCTCCCACTGGTAGGACGATATTGTTCCCTTAGTGACGAACTTGCCCCAACCCCATCCCTCTTCAACAAAGTTGAAATAGAGACAATAATTTTGAACCACGGCGATTACCCAAAACTCTTCATCGAAGTTGTACTGGTTCTGCGTCCATAGTATCGGCTCAACTTGGACGTCATCCCAAACAGAGGAAAGCTCGGAACCAGAAATTACCTTTTTTGCCTCTGAAAGCTCATTAAGAACTTCCTTTTTGCTTAAGTTATCTCTCATATACTAGAAGCTAACAGTTTCATATGCCGCCACTGCGGTTTTTTCCGGCGCCGCATATGCAGAATTGGTTTCTGTTCATATTCGGCTCAATGTCAGTCATATTCGGCGGTGCAAACACTATTGTCAATCTGATCACCCTAAAAAACCGCACGAGCGGTTTATACCGAAATACTCGTGCGCCTGAAACGCCCTATTCATGAGGGTTAGTTTAATAAGCGGGAAATGGTCATTCTGTTTTCGCCTGGGTTTTGCCGCGCGTGCATAGATATCCTGGCATTTCCCGGAAAATGCGGCGCAACGGCTTTTTTAGCGCGAATGTGGCTTTCTTTTTAAGTGACTGGGCAAAGGTTACCCGTAATTGGGGAGAAAACGCGAACCATGGGGGTGGTTGCATGGCTGACTTCGCTTCAAAAATTCAATTGTTGGCCTAAAGACCAACCAACATAATCGGTGCGTCTGCGCATTGCGCCGAAGGTTACTGCGCAGAGGTACTGGTTTGTCGGGCTGACGCCGCGACTTACAAAATCATTGCCCCTTCGACTGCTTCGCGCTCTGTGCGAACGAAAGGGGCTTATAGTTTCGCGTCTCTAGGTTGCAAAGCCGGATTCAGCGTAGACATTTTAATTTGTCAGGCTGAAACCCGTCCCACTAAGATATCGCCTCTCCGCGTTGCTCCGAAGGCTCCTACGTATATCGATTTACACCAAACCGAGTCTGGCGAGTGAAGTGGTGTTCATTCGGTTGTAGCCATTGTTATTGCTATCCGCTTTGGTGATGAGAAAGAAGTCGTCCAGCCATATGGAGTATTCCAGTAGGCGGTCTTTTATTCGCGTGGCTTCCAATAAGTGTTTGTCTTTGATTGATAAGTTTCCTTTCGGGTTGTGGTGAATGAGTATTAAACGAGTAGCGTTAGCCTGAATAATGTGGCTGATGAGTAAATTGGTGGTGAGTTCTTTCAGTGAGAATTTACCGGTGAGAATGGGTCGGCTTTCCAAAAGCACACTGCGGGTACTGAGCATAAGTGCGTGAATGGCTTCGTGTTTTAAGTGGATGAAGGTGTTGGCGATGTATAGCTCGGCACGGGCGATGCTATCGAGTATAACCGGGTTGGGTTTTTCCAGTTCACGTTGGTGGGCGTGGGTGAACAGCAGTTCAACGTCGATATTGGTGATTTTTTTGTACATGGTTTTCTCGCTTTTCGTTAGTTCGTTTTCTGTTTTTAAGCATCAGAAACCTTGCCTGCGTGCGCAGGCAAGATGTGTGGCTAAGCAATGTGTTCTGTGTATTAGTGCGTGTGCTGTTATTTTTTGCGCGGGTACAGCGCGCGCGTTTTGTACAGGCGTAACAGCTGTTTATAACTCACGAATGTCACGGAACACGGCTTTAGCCGCATCGAATTTGGAAAAGCTCCGGTGTACAACGCCAGGGCAATACGAAAACGCCACCAGTGTAGGGCGCGTAAATACGCGGGGTCGGTTTCTATCTGTGGGTTTCGGTGCCGGTTGGCCATTGTTTGTTTTACTGCGGGGTCACAAGGGTTTTTCGCTTCAACGGGGTGTTGAAGGTCGCTGTTTTGTGCGCTTAGTTTTTCTTGTGAGAGGATTTTTTCTTGGAACGAGCGGTGCTCTAGCTTAGAATCTTGCTTAGCCATAATTGATATCCATAGTATCGGTTGTGGTTAGCTGCCCTTGAGTGTTGACGCACTCTTGGGTAGCGCTTAGTTTTACGCTACTTTCTTTCTGTTATTTGCCTCCTGAATTTTCTGAAAAGCCAACCTGTATAAAACACTGGGTGAGGAATGAACACAATTTATTTTTTGTGTGAGGTGAGGTTATTGTGATGGGCGTCTAAAAAATTTGGTTTATTCAAAGTGTAGATGTGTTTTTTTCATCAGATTGATGGCCTTGGGTTTTCATCGTTTTATCGAGTTTGAATTTAAATTTGTGGCATTTGGATATTTCAAGACGTGGTTTAATTATGTATTTTTTTTTCAAGGGGGCAGCCCCCTTGCACCCCCGTTTGTCGCCCGCTTTGGCTCTCTTCCATAACTGACACATCGCTCGAACGGTCGCTTGAGCGTGCGCCGACAAGTCGGCGATCCCTGCACGCGCGGCGCTTCCAAGGGCATCCCTGCCCTTAAATCCGTTGCGGCGTGTCAGCTATGTCAGCCAAAGCAGATGCGACGGAACAGCTATTTACGCCTCATCTACCAATATTGAATGTGCCGGTTCGTACTCGCTGTCGAAAACGTGGCGATCAACACCACTTTGCCGAACGCTTAAACCCAAACATCGTCTTCTGCGGTAAGCTCGGATTCGACATCGCCTGTATTCTTTGTGCCTCTGGGTTCTACGAACATTATTTTGCATTCGTGCTCTGCGAAGGGCTTGTGCTCTACGCCCTTCGGAATCACGAACATTTCCCCTGCTTCTAAGTGCACCTTTCCATCTCGAAACTCAATATCCATTGCGCCTTCAATAACAATGAATACTTCGTCGGTATCTTGGTGATTGTGCCAAACAAATTCATTTTTAATTTTGGCAAGTTTGAACTGATAGTCGTTCATTTCAGCAACGACACGAGGTGACCAGTGCTCAGAAAATTTTGAAAACTTTTCCTTAAAATTTATGGCTTTCTTTTCCATTGGGCTTCCTTATAAGTACCTTTTAATTGGCGCGAGCTAGTGAAAGATATTTAACGCCCACGCAAAACCGTATTTTGACCAGAGTTATCCTATTTTGTAAAGCGAGCCTGAACAGAAGGTTCCCGAAACATCGGACCGCCCGGTGCTGACTACAGCATACGCAGCCTGTGAATCGTGAATTGTTTCGCGCAGTCGTTTGAAAGGCGGTGAAAGACTGGCTTGAGCCGCCAACTCGAAAGACATTTCTACAACCGATTTCTTTCACGCCAATTTTTGAAAACCTCATCGCATTCCATTGCAGACACAGGTGTAAATAACCATTCCGTCGCATCTGCTTTGGCTGATTTAATTGGCACGTCGCAACGGATTCAAGGGCATGGATGCCCTTGTAAGCGCCGCGCGTGCAGGGACGAGCGCTCAAGCGACCGTTCGAAGAAAGTGGCAATTAAAGAAGAACACCAAAGTGGGCGACAAAAAGGGGGTTCAAGGGGATCGCCCCTTGGAAAGAAAAAACTGAACTGTCTGCCAGCACAAACATCAATTATCTGCATCGAATGCAAAAAATATCCCGACCGCCCTCGTGCCTCGGTTGTTCGCTCCTACAAAACGAATAAATAACCACTTTCGGTATAGGTGTAAATAACCATTCCGTCGCATCTGCTTTGGCTGAATTACTTGGCAGGTCGCAACGGGTTCAAGGGGATCGCCCCTTGGAAGGAAAAAAACTAAACCACCTACCCGCACGAATACCAAAAGAATTAAGGTAAAAAAAATATCACGACCGCCCTCACTCCAACGCTGTCCAATGTTACTGGCGTGTTATCGGGTGATTTCCTGTTTTGGTCAATTCATCACGATTTTGGTCAGTCATCTACGGGTTTGGTTGGTTTGCAGATTGTTAGACTGCGTGCTTGAGCTCAGAAGAATACGCACAGAAGTACTCCAACAAATATAACTACGGAGGTCTTATGATCTACAAAACCAAACTGCTGACATCGGCTGTACTGATGTCTTGCGCGACGCCTTTGTGGGCACTCGATTACAACGATGCCTATTGGGCAACACCGAATACCAATGCGGATTTCGTGGACCAATTCGACGGTAGTACGCTTGACCGCAGTAAGTGGAAGGTAGAAAGCGATGTGTTTGTAAACGGTGAGGATATCGATTACCAGGATGTAGAATTCCCGGCGGCGGATTGGACCATTCGTACCGGTCAGCCGGATGCCGGTGCGACCGATGGGGCGGTGCTGAATTTAAAAGCGCGCTTTATGGACGGTGAAATTCAGGATTACTACAACAAAGATGGTAAACCGTTGTTCATACGTTCCGGTCGAATTGAGTCGCAAATTACCGACGACACTACCTTTACCTACGGGAAGTTTGAAGCACGAATTAAGATGCCACCGGCCCGTCATGCGGAGTTTCCAGCCTGGTGGTTGTTAGGTAATTACCCGGATGTGGGTTGGACGGCGTGTCAGGAATTGGACATTGTCGAGTTCACTGGGGCGAATCCAGATTTACTGCCGCAAACCTTTTGGACAGCGCCTTACACGGTACACGGTGGCGTTGGGCTGTCGTATCAGAATCTGGGCATTCCAGAGCCGAGCAACAGTTACAACACGTTCGGTGTGATTAAAACGCCGGACAAGGTGGAGTGGTATGTGAATGGCGTGCTGACGCAGACGTTTTCACGTGAGAACCAGGGGGACGATCAACCCTGGCCTTATGTCACACCGATGCGGATGATTCTGAACCACGCCATCAGCCATGTGGAGTGGCCGGACGTGGGTCATTACCTGAAATGGTCAACCGATCCGAATGTGGCGAATGCGACGGGCGGTTCGTATGTGGATGCGCAGGGTGTACGTCAGTACGAATACCTCGATGTGGCCGCGATGGATGCCAACATCGGTCGCGACGGTACCGACTTCCTGATCGACTACGTCGCCCATTGGCCGCTGCCAGCGTCGGAACCGACAGCGAAATACGTGGACGATTCCAAGTCCAGTTTTTTCCGGGAGAGCAACAACACAAAAGGGTTTTATAATCTGAAAGGTTGGTTGGCGCCGGTTGCGGTAACGGGCGATGCGTACCAGGATACGGGCTACCCGGATGAATTGCGCAATAACGGGCCGGACAACGCGGCCGACGGTTATGTCGGTTCGAAATGGGCAACGCCGGCCGACGATGAATTGCACTGGATCGATATCGATTACGGCAGCGATAAGCTGATCGATTACCTGTGGATTGAATGGGGTTGGAACCTGCCAGCAGCGTACGACATTTATGGCAAGCGCGACGGCGGTCAGTGGGAGTTAGTGACCACCCGCGAACAAACCAGCACCAGCTGGGCGACGCACACCATGCCTATTCAGAAAACTTTCCGCCAGTTAAAACTGGTCACCAAAGGGCGGTTGGATAAGGCCAACCCGATCTGGCTATTGGAAGTCATGGCCTTTGAAGATGTGGCCGACCAATACCCCATGCCTGCGGGCACCGTGATGAAAGACCCTGCGGTTAACGTACTCGACAATGGCGATTTCAGCTCAGGCATACAAGGTTGGACACGCGAAGCGTTTAACGGCGCGGACCCGGTGTTTAACACAGAGTCCGGTGCGGCGGTGTTAAGCCTGACCAATGCTGGCGCGGACGAAGGTTCGGTGCAGTTGCATCAATCTGGGTTTACGCTGAAGCGCGATTACCGTTATGAATTGAGTTTGGATGTGACTTCAGACGCGGCACGCGAATTCGTGGTACGGGTATCGCAGGACGACCTGAATCCTTCTCCGGCCATGACCGCGTTGAAAGAAACAGTGTCGTTAACCGGCGTACCGCAACACCTGACGTTCAGCTTCGATTACACCGGAATGAATGCACCGGGTCGCGTGGCGTTTTTAATGGGCAACCTCGGTACAGTGGGTTTGAGTCTCGACAATGTAGTGCTGCGACGTACGGTTTACCTGGGCACGGGTTTACCGAGTGTGGCGGCTCTGGATGCGACCAATCTGGTCAGCACCAGCGCGGGTTGGGAAAACGAATGGTGGGGTGTTGCCAGCCGGGCGATAGACGGTTCACTGGCGACGCGTGCCAGTGGTAACGACGGTGTTGCCGAAGGGCAAGACCTGTCCTTGAAGGTGCGCATTCCGGAATTTTTTGAAATTACCGAAGTGTTGGTGGCGGGTGACAATTCACCAGAGCGCAGCCTGGATCAGTTCAAGGTGAATTTTGGCAACAACCAAACCATGCTCGATTGGACACCCAGCACGACCGATGGCGTTTATGAGTCGTTCTCGCAGTTCGCGCAGTCACCTGCAGTCGGCGAACGCGATTTCGAGTTTTTCTTCCGGCCACCGGCTGGCGGTTTGGTTGAGGTCACCGACGTGCAGTTGATGGCGATCGACCACAAACCTTACCGGGTGTATGTATTGCCACTCACGGACGGCGGCAGCATCAGCCCGGCCAGTGGTGCACGCTATGCCATGACGAAAACCGATTCAGCTACCTACACGTTCAGCGCCGACCCCGGGAAAGTGGTGGCCGATGTGTTGATCGACGGTGTGTCGGTCGGTGCGGTCAGTCAATTCACGCTGAATAACATTGATCAAACCCACACCATTGCCGTGAGTTTCCGGGATGATGTCACGCCACCACCGGGCCAGAACATTGCGTTGCTGGCGAGCGCCACCGCAAGCAGTGCGCTGCAACCCGTTGCGCTGATCAATGACAACAGTGAGACCAGCCGCTGGGAATCCACCTTTGATGTGGCGACGGCCGACGTTGTACTGGACTTTGGCACTTCGGCGTCACTGACCTCCGCCAGCCTGATGTGGGAAGCCGCGAATGCGGGCAGCTATAACGTGCTCGGTTCCAACGACGGTCAAACCTGGACTCCGTTGTACCAACACAGTGGCGGTCAATTTGGAGCGCGTACCGACACCTTCGCACTGAGCGGCAGCTACCGGTACCTGAAACTGGAATGTGTGTCGCGCAGTGCTGGCAACAACTGGGGCTACTCGGTATACGAGTGGCAGGTTACGGGTTTACTGAATGGCCCTGTCGACCCGGTGGACAAGCCACTCACAGTCAGCGAGGCAACCGCCAGCAGTGAAATGCAGGCGGCAGCGCTGGCGGTGGATGCCAACGCCGGTACCCGTTGGGAAAGTGAGCACGTTAACGACGGTCAATGGTTGCAACTGGACTTGGGCAGCGTGAAAACCGTGCACGGTTTAAACGTGAACTGGGAAGCGGCGAACGCTCAACAATATGAAGTGTTGGTGTCGACCGATGGTCTGCAATGGGATTTGGCGGCACTGAAAAACGGCGGTACGTTTGGCAACCGTGAGGATTCGTTTGAACTTTCGGAGTCGGCCCGATACCTGCGTTTGAATATGTTACAACGCAGCGTCGGTAACAATTGGGGGTACTCCATTTACGAAGTCAGCGTGACCGGTTATTAATCCCCTGCAGTCGTAGCAGTGTTGTTTTAAAAAAGTTAATGCCGAAAGGCGTTAGCAAAAAGTCGTAGCGAAATCGGAACCCAAAGTGGTTCCGATTTTTTTGGTTCTGTGGCAAGGTGAGGCTCGATTTTAAGACAGTGAGGTTCGACGTTGTCTACCAGTAACGTCATTGGTCTTTGGGCACTTATGCCGTTCCGTACCGGCAATCAACGCTTTGCGTCCCGTATCATAAAACCCAAACACGAAGAATTTGAAATTGTGCTGTCTGGTCGCGCCGTCTTTGAAAAAGACGGTCAGGAAACCTTGGTGGGTGCCGGCGATGTTATCTGGATGCACGAAGGCGAACAAACCATTCACAGTGACCCGGACGGCACGCCCTATGAATGCGTGGTGCTGTCTTTTTTGGTGAAAGAAGCCCAACCGCCCAGCGATGGAAATTTGTATCGTTGGACAGGACCATTAACACCAAAGCAGTTTACCGATGACGCCCTGCACTGCCTGCAACGGTGCCGTTACGATTCGCTCACCTATTGCCATTACCTGTACAGTGCCTGCCGTTTGCACTTAGTGCCCTTTGCCGAAGCCAACCAACATGGCGGCAGCCGACTGGATGGTATTCTGAATTTTTTGCAAGTGAACATCCGCGAACATTTGAGCACCGAAAGCATTGCGGAAAATTTTAATCTGACCACCAATCAATTGAATTATCTGTTTCATCAGGAATTCGGTTTGCCGCCGTACCAATACTTAAAACGCTTGCGCCTGCAACGCGCGGAAGCATACCTGACAGAGACCGACAAACCGGTCAAGTGGATCGCCTATATGTGCGGCTACCAAAGTGAAAGCGGGTTTATCCGAGCCTTTGGTAAAACACATCAAATGGCGCCGTTGGAGTATCGCCAATTGCACGGTAGCGCGTCATCAGCCTAATTTTTAGGATCGCTTTAGATGTGGCCGTTCAGACAACCACTATAGAATCCATGATGAAGGCTAGTTTGGTGCATTAAAAACGAGTCAGTGCTTGTTATCTCGACAGGGTTATCCCCATTTTCTGGGGATAACCCTGTCGATAACAACACGGGAATGCAATATCGACCGCCTCTGCCGCGTTGTTCGTTTTGCGACCGGCGATTTAAATCTGGGCGTCGAGTACTTGCCCGTCCGGATTATCCAGAACAGGGTCGGCGTCCCAGGGTGTCAGGCATTCTTCGTCGGCGGCGCATGGGTCGGTCAGGCTGTGCAAGAAGGCCACCAGGTCGCGCTGTTCGTCGGCGCTGAGGTTGATGTCCGGCAAGCGAGGGGCGTTAGCGTCATTGGGTTGATTTCGCAACTCGGTGAGCGCACTGGCAGAGTGTGTTTGTGCATTGCTGTAAAGTTGCGCGCAATTATTCAAGTGTGAAAACTGCGGTAATTCACACCAGTCGCGGTTACTGAAAAAGCTGGCGACTTTCAGTTCAGGGTCGTTGTAATGGGCCACGACGTCATCCAGGGTCGCGTAAGTGCCGGCATGTCCGTATGGCGCGGTGAGTGCCACGTTCAACAAAGACGGGGTGCGAAAGCGATAACGGTCGCGTCGTTGGCCAGTGAACGATTCCCGTCCGGTATCGCCATTGGTATTGTCGGTTAAAGGACCAAACTGAGGGAACGCTACCTGGTGGAAGCCTTCATCGGTAAAGGTGGGTCCACGGTGACACCGCACACAGTCGGCACCGCCGGAATTAACATCAGAGAAAAACAGTACCGCGCCGCGTTTCTGAGCGTCTGTTAACGCGTTGTCGTCGCCACTGACATAAGTCTGAAAGGGCGAGTCTACAAACACCATACTGCGTTCGTATTCGCCAATGGCAAAGACGATGTTGGCAAAGGTTACCAGTGTTTCTGCCGACGCATTGGAACCAAAAGCCTGCTGAAACTCATTCAGCCATTCGTTGCGGTCGAAGGCATCTGGGTGTGCGCCGTAACTGCCGAGGCGCTGTGCCAGGTGACTGCGCACCTCCGCCGTGGTGCTGTTAGCTGCAAAGCTGGTGTTGAGCATTTCATCTTCATTGACTACCGGAAAACCTGCCTGGGCGGCGGCCAGTGTGGTACCGGCGTTCGCGTCGACCTGATTAAAACCAGAGTCCGGCGTGCTAATGCTGCCCTGATCAATGAACTCAACGCGGCCATCCCAGAACAACCGCTCACGCCACAGGCCGGTATTAAAGACGGTTGGGGCGTTGCGGCCCACGGCGAAGTCATTGTTGGTGGCGCGGCGGAGTTCACCCAGAATAGTGGCGTCTTCCGCGTTCACACCGATAGACACCGAAAGCGCATCCGCACCACCCAGTTCCGGGTAATGACAGCTGGCGCAGGCCACGTTCAAATCGCCACTGAGTGACTGACTGAAAAATAGCTTCTTACCCAGCTGTGCGATGGGCGACTGAATGTCCGGCAGGTTGGCTGGAATTCGAATCGGCCGATCCAGGTTCCGCATGCTCAGTAACTGGCGCAATTCCGTGTCGTTCACACGTTCGCTCGTTGCGTTGTCGAGCGGGTCTTCGCTGTTGTTCGCCGAATCGGCGGCTTGCAAGATTTCATTGCAGCCTGTTAAAAACACAAGCGCGCTGGACAGCAGTAAGATACGCAACGACATAAGTCACCTCGGCATTCATTGATGGAATCCTTACTGTAATGGAAAAAACTTCGCAGATTGTGCAATGAATAAGGAAATAATGTGCAACCGCGCCGTGGCGGCGAACCGGTAAAAAAGCATGTCGTCGCCAAAGTGCCTGCGCTAAACTGCCCCGATCACTGTACGCACGTGGAAAACCACATGACCACCACCGCCAAACACGACGAACGCATGGCTAACATGATATTCGGCTCTGTTTACCCCATGAGAAGGGTCGCACCCAGGCAGAACTGGATAACGTTATAGAGTGGCTAACCGGGTTCAACCCCGCGCGGGTTCAACAACTGATTGCAGAAGAAGAGTCCTTTAAAACATTTTTTGAGCAGGCCACGTTAAACCCGAACGCACACCTGATTACCGGTTCAATTTGCGGTCACAAAGTACAAGACATTGAAAACCCGTTAACACAAAAAGTTCGCTATCTCGATAAGTTGGTGGATGAGTTAGCCAAAGGCAAAAAGATGGAGAAGATCTTACGTACTGCCTAAGGATCGGCATTGTGATGGGTAGGGTTTTTTAAAGGGTATGCAAAAGAGAATTACATTTTAATAAGAGGATTTCTTGGAGGATTTTTCTTTCCAAGGGGAGATCTACCATGGTACCTACTTTTGCATTGGCATCATTCTTTTGAGATTTAGTTGGAAGATTGTCTCCGTCAAGGGAGGAACCCGTCCGACGATTCGGGCTCGGCCCTTAACAATTCCAGCCGCATGAGTTGCCTTCAGGAGAGATATTTCTATAGTTGATTTCTGCTACACCTTCATTTGACCAACCAATCGAAAGCCATTGCCGATATCGGCGTAAATAACCGCTCCGTCGCATCTGCTTTGGCTGAATTAATTGGCAAGTCGCAACGGATTCAAGGGCATGGATGCCCTTGGAAGCGCCGCGCGTGCAGGGACGCACGCTCAAGCGACCGTTCGAAGAAAGTGACAATTAGGGCAGAATACCAAAGCGGGCGACAGAAGGGGGGTGCAAGGGGATCTCCCCTTGGAAATAAACTTCCAATAAAACCATGCCTCAGAATAATGTTAATGATACAGATATAAGCGAACTACGCTTAAGAAATCAGCATCCATTCTTTCATTAAAAACCATTAACGAATCGTCAGTTCTGGATAATTCTTCACGACAATGAATGCGTAGTTGTACCAAGTTTCAAGGACTCCTGAAATTTTAATTTGGCTTCTAAGCAAAACTTAAAATGTTATTCCCCTTACGGGTCCAAGTTCGTCCAGCAAGAAGGATTCGAGGTCTTGATAGTCATCGTCGCTCAACACAAAATGCGACAGTACCGCTTCCTGAACCAGGCTCCATTCATTATCTTCGGTCTGACGTCGATGCTTGCTCATGACGTTGTCGCAGATTTTGAGCAGCGCAAATAAGTCTTTGATCTGCGGGTCGATGCCCGTTTGCGTTAACAAGTCATGTTCGTGATGCATCAAAATAAATTGACAGATAATTTCCGGGAAGTGCCAACTGCGCGCGACAAAATAACCCACAATGGCGTGGTTGGTGTTGAGGCTGTCGTCTTCCAGTTCGGTAAATTCATGGTCGGCGTACTCATTAATCCGACGCAGAATTTCCTGATAATCGTTGAAATGCATAGAGAGAACCGGCAAACCGCAATTGTGAAATAAACCGGCACTGTAAGCGTATTCTTTGGGTAGACGGCTGAGCATATTTAAACGTTCAACGGTTAAAGACATGAGCGCGGCAATGTCTAACGACGTATCCCAATAGCGTTCCATCGAAATGCAACTCGGTTTGCCGAGCATGGCTTGCCGATATTCATAAAATGCCACCAGGTTTACGACGTTGTCGACGCCTAATAACATGGCGGCTTGCACGATGTCGACGACGGTTTTGTTGAACCCGTAGATGGGCGAATTAATGGTTTTTAACACAAAGGCAGAGATGCCGACATCGGTCGAGATCAGGTCGGCCAATTTCTTCACAGAAAAATCTTTTTCATTTTGTCGCAGTTGCTGAATTTTAAGCAAAACCTCGGGCTGGGGCGGCACCATGAGCCCTTTTACAACATCTTTGGCTTTTTCTTCGGTGACATTAAACATCTGATTTTTCACTTTTTTCAGGTGATGACGCAAATTGCGTATTGATCGCCGAGCGCAATATACCGGCAAAGAACGTGTCAGTAACCCGTTCAGCTTAGTACAGCACCCCCAATGCTGCACTCCCTCGAAAGGATTAGGTCGTTGGCTTATCCGCAGCACGCCACGTATAGCAACATATTAACTATGGATAATAGATATATATTATATTTTAACTATTATTAAGCTCGTCTTAGACTGGCACGACATTCAAAACCGAGTAACTTCCATGCGATTTTTCCCACTAACAATCCTACTATGCCTGGCTTCCCTGACATGGGCTGATGACACACGGAATGAACAGCCTCTTTCGTTCAGCTTTATCACCACCAGCTACGCCAACCCAACGGCAGAAGCCTTTCTCGTCAAAGGCGGTCGACTGTGGCACCAACGAGCGCTGGTGCAAGGGGCGGTGTTGGTGCAACACAACGACAGCCTGTTCTTATACGACGCCGGTTTAGGTAAAAACATTGACGCGCAATTCGCGGAATTCTCCTGGCTGGGGCGCAAGATATTTGCCCACAGCGCGGTAACACCGGTCGCGGAGCAATTACAGGCGGCAGGCATTCCGCTCACGCAGATCGATTTTATCGTGCCTTCCCATCTGCATTGGGACCACGCCAGCGGTTTACCGGACTTTCCCGAGACGCCGGTCTGGGTGCAGTCACAGGAACTCGCCGCCGCCCGAGCCGGAACACGTCCGAGCTTTCTGCCTGAGACCTTAACGGAGTCCGTCAACTGGCAGGCTATTAGCTTACCTGCCCGTCCCTTCTTAGGTTTTGAGCGCAGTCTGGACGTGTTTGGTGACGGTACCGTGGTTCTGGTGAATCTGCCCGGTCACACCGCAGGCCAGCTTGGCCTGTATTTAGAGCTGTCGGCGAATGAGCGTTACTTTTTTATCGGCGATGCCACCTGGACTGTGAAGGGTATACAGAACAACAAAAAACGTTCCTGGCTGATTAAACGGCTGGTGAAATTAAATGATGACGAACAGCAAACACAAGATACGCTGGATCTGCTGCATGAACTAAGCTTACAGGATCCGGATCTTGTGATCGTGCCGGTGCACGATGAACAACAGGTGGCAACCTTGCCACAATTCCCTCAAGGACTTGCAGGGCCATTATGGAAATCAGAACCTTAAAATATTTTGTCAGTGCCTATGAGACCGGTTCCATCACCGCCGCGTCTCAGGCCTGCCACGTCGCCCAACCATCCATTTCACAAGCCATACAGAAACTGGAAGGTGAACTGCATTGCACCCTGTTGATCCGTGAAAAAACGGGGGTAACGCCCACAGAGGCGGGAAATCTTCTGTACCAACACGCTAAACGGCTGCTGGCCGACAGTGACTCGATTATCAGTCTGTTCAAACCGGCCCCGAGCAAGACCAAGCGCTTGGTGAACCTGGATGTGCATTTACCGTTAAGCCGGTTCAATTGGGTATTGGATGTGCTGAGCAAAACGGCCAAAGACACCCGTTGGCATTTTGTGAATGACACACCCAACGCGGACTTGCACCTTTGTTCTATCACCCAATGCCCGCCAGGTTACGACTTCATTCCACTGTGGAAAGACGACTATTGTTTGCTGACGCCAGACAGCCTGCGCTTCGACTTCAAAACAACGGGATGGGAAGGTTTACAGAAACTTGAGTTCATTGAGCGACCCTTTTGTGAAAACCGGCATTTGTGGGTCGCACTGCAACAACAGTTGGGCCTGACCTTAACGGTGAGCGCGCAGGCCCCAACCGAGGAATGGGCGCAGCTGATGGTCGCCAAAGGCTTCGGTGTCTGCTTCGCACCGATTCCGTCGGATAAGGTGGCTGGGATTCGTGTTGTGTCGTTGCCCTTTTTTGACGATTTTGAACGACCAACCCGGACCTTGGGTTGGGCCGTTTCACCCGGTTACGAGAACCGGGAGATTTTAGTGGGTGGTCGCTGAGTTAGCGTTGACCATAAATTGGATAATTAAGAATTATTTAATTGAGGAGACGATGGTGGTGAAATACTGCTCGAAGCAATAAACATGAGATCGGTTTGCATAGCACCACCACTTTTAACAGACCATGTTGACAGAGTAAAAGAGTTTTCATCAACTGATTCCACGACAACTCTCGCGTTGTCGCTCATGGGGGTTGCCACTACCTGAAACTCTAACTCCGGATGCGAAAGCCCGAGATTATGGGTTACTTCATAAATTTCACTTTGTCGTTTTTTAAATACGGTCCACCCGGGAATACCCTGAACTGGGACAGGTTCATTAAAACCATCAACAGCATTTAATTTCGCGGAGAAAATTGTCTTTGACATGATAATATCCTTTTAACGTTTTCTAAAAAATGACCCGACATTCAGAACCTAGCAAGCAATCCTGATTCATCTTCCGTCACAAATTGGTCGAGTACTATAAAACAGACTCCAGGCATATATTTTATGGTTATCTGTTTTTTGCGACCCTCTTGGCAAAAAACAAACTTTTTTGAACGATAAACCAAACTAGCCCTGAACCATTTTATACAGGCTGATCCCAACAAGCGAAGAAGCTGCGTAGTTCTCACTTGTTAGTATTAACAACCACACGACCACGAATCTGACCGGCCAGCAATTTCTCCGCCGCTGGAATAGCCTCAGCCAAGGTGATCTCCTGAACGATGTCATCCAGTAGCGAGACATCCAAAACCTCGGCAAGTCGTTGCCAAGCTTGCTCGCGGTCGGCCAAGGGACGCATCACACTGTCCACACCCGCCAGTGTCACACCGCGCAGAATGAATGGCATAACCGTGGCCGGCAGATCATACCCTTGAGCCAGGCCACAGGCGGCCACACAGCCGCCATATCGCGTTGTTGCACACACGTTGGCGAGCGTATGGCTGCCCACCGAGTCGACCGCACCGGCCCACCGTTCTTTTCCCAAAGGCCGGCCCGGTTCAGACAGCTCCGCCCGGTCGATAATCTCTGTGGCACCGAGTTTTTTCAGGTAATCGGCCTGATCGACACGCCCAGTCGACGCCACCACCGTGTATCCCAGGCTCGCCAAAAGGCTGATCGCAAAACTGCCCACACCGCCATTGCCTCCGGTGACCAGCACAGGTCCGTGTTCAGGCGTCACACCATGTTTTTCCAGCGCCATCACACAGAGCATGGCGGTATAACCGGCGGTACCGATAGCCATCGCCTGCCGCGGACTGAACCCGGAAGGCAGTTTAATCAGCCAGTCGCTGTTTAGGTTGGCTTTCTGCGCTAAACCACCGCTGTGAACTTCACCAACGCCAAAACCATTTAGCAGCACCGTATCTCCCACACTGAAATGACTGCAGTCACTGCGAGTGACGGTGCCGATCAGATCAATACCCGGTATCAGCGGAAACTGACGCACCACAGGGCTTTTACCGGTGATGGCTAACGCATCTTTGTAATTCAATGTGCTGTATTGCACATCGACGCTGACGTCCGTTTGCGGCAACAGCGTTTCATCGATGCTCTGCAAACTGGTGCGGTATCCGGCTTCGTCTTTTTCGATTAACAACCCCTGAAACATACAACCTCCTGAGTCTTGTGGTGACGTAGTGCACACACTGTAAAGTGATCTGTGATATTACCCAATCCGACCTTAGCCGCATCTAAATTAAGCTCAGGCAACAACGTTTATATTTTTTACCACTGCCGCACGGACATGGACCGTTCTTGCTGAACTGTTTGTCTTGTTGAATGTCTTGGACACTTTGTTGATAGAAGGCTTCTAACGTAGCACAGAGTTGCGGATGCTTCTTTTGCAACATCATCGGTCGCTCAAAAAAATATTCGCTGGCGACACTGAAAAATTCCGCAGGATTGGTCGCGCCATAATCGCGAATATTGCTTTCCTTCGTGTGGATATCGGCAATTTTCTCATGCACAAATTCGAACCAGGGAATGGCGTAGGTGTGATCATACAAGCGCTCGGGGAAGCCATCGCATGCGCCGTCTGCCATGTCGATTAAATGAACAAACTCATGAATTCCGACATTCTCTTTGTCATTTTGGTTTTCAAACCCCAAGTATAGATGCGGCTTACTCAACGCCAGCTTACCCGCCATCGGCCCGGTTCCAACCATACCGGATATGCGCGCATTGGGTCCACCGCAAACGAAGTTTTCATCGAAGGCTGCGGGCAACAGGTGCACCGCCTTCAAATTAAAATAGTGCCATTTGGGAAACGCCCACACCGGAATAATGGCACTGGCTGCCACCAGCAACTTGTCTTCATCTGTGACGTCCACCGCAACACCGCCTTCAACCGCCGTAGAGTGTAAGAACAGCAGCACACGTTTTTCGAAAACGATGCGATCTTCCGCGCTCAAATTCGCGTAAAAACCGACTTTTTTTTGCAGATAATCAGACCATCTCTGCTGCCAGATCTGGCCGTGTTGCGGCAACGGCTTTCGGAACAATCCCGATATCCAGTTGGAAATTTGGTTCAATAGCGACATGACGACTCTCAATTTCACGAAGGGAAAAATCCTAACACGGATCCCTGCCGGTCAGTGAGTTGACTTGATATAAAAAAGGAAACTCGCTGTCACAAGCGAACAGTGATATCAACTAAAAATATCGCCATGACCTCGTAAACCCCTCGTGTGCTGACAGGAACACCGACGCGAGCGATCGAAGTTAAGGGCACCTCTAAAAAGTCCGTCGATCTCTGCGCGTGTGCTAGCAGCGTGCAAAACAAGGCGAACACTGAAGGGAATGGTGAGTCCTTTTCAAAGCGTTTAACGAAGGTTTGTGCGTTGCTAGCCCGCGCCCGTTGGGGATTTAAGAACGAGCTTATGCAACGCCATAAACACTCGTTCAATCAACTCGTGTGGCATTGGGTCTTTGTGTGAAAAACTCAAATTTCCTTTTGCATTTCGATACGGTGTCAGTGCCTCGATCAATAACACATCTTCCGCCACCGGAGGGTAAATTCAGATGTGTTTTTTTTAAAAGCGGTAAAATAGAAAACGCTAGCCCAAAAAATTTCATCATAGGTCGAGAGTTTTGGAATACCGCGATTTTTGAGCGATAGGGTGACATTTTCGAGCTAACGTCGGTGCCCTTGTTTCCGGGCTGAACGCCCTTAAATACAGTAGCCAATCTTTCTGTATTTGGGCACCCAACATGATCCCGTTCTCCATTCTTGACCTTGCCACCATTACCGAAGGGGTGTCCGTTGCGGACTCTTTAACCATGACCCGAAACATGGCCATGGAGGCTGAGGCGTTGAACTTCAAACGTTACTGGTTGGCGGAGCATCATGGCATGAAAGGTGTCGCCAGTTCCGCCACCGCAGTGCTGTTGTCTCATATCGGTGCAGCGACGTCGAGTATCCGTATAGGTGCCGGCGGCGTGATGCTACCGAACCATTCTCCGTTGGTGATCGCCGAACAGTTTGGTACGCTGGCGGAACTCTATGGACCGCGCATTGATTTAGGCTTGGGTCGGGCTCCGGGCACCGATATGCGCACGTCCCAGGCATTGCGACGGAACAGTGACACATCGGTAGACCAGTACCCGAATGACGTTCAGGCGTTGCAGCTTTATTTGAGCGATGCCGAACAACCGGTGATCGCGGTGCCGGGGCAGGGCACGCACGTTCCCCTGTGGCTACTCGGTTCCAGCCTTTACAGTGCTCAGTTGGCAGCGCAACTGGGTCTACCCTATTCGTTTGCGTCCCATTTCGCGCCCGATTTACTGACCGAAGCACTTGAGGTTTACCGACGTTATTTCCGCCCCAGCGAACCGCTGGAAATGCCTTTATCCATGGTTGGCATTATGGCGGTACTGGCCGATACCGAAGCAGAAGCGGCTTATCTTTTTACGTCGGTACAGCAAAAGTTTCAACAGATGCGCACCGGCGGTAACACGCCGTTTCCGGCCCCCGTCGATAGCATGGATGGCCGCTGGACGGCGGCAGATAAACAAATGGTCGACCACGTACTCACCTATGCGTTAGTGGGAACCAAGGCGTCGGTTAAACCAAAACTGGAACGCTTCCTGTCGATGACGGAAGCCGATGAGTTGATCGTATCGATTCCGGTTCATGATGCCAAAGCAAGGTTACACAGTTTACGTTTGCTGGCCGAGTTGCGAGACGAGCAATAAGTCCTCAATGAAGTTTCTCATTGCAGGTTGAAATTTCAGACTAGACTTTCCGCATGACTGATAAAAGCAGGAAGTCTTTATGTCTGAAGCCAACTCTCAGCTTGAAACGGTACGCGCAACGCTGACCAAACGTATTGCCCAGAACGATGTCGACATTCCATTATTACCGGAGGTCGCACAGAAAGTTTTAGGTCTGACCCAGGATGCGGGTTCTGACGCCAGTCAGTTGGCCACGGTGATACAAAGTGATCCGACTCTGGCAGCCCATATTCTGCGCATAGCAAACTCACCCGCCTACTCACCCAATGGCAATATTTCATCGCTGCAGCAGGCCGTCAGCCGTCTGGGCATGATCGTTCTGGCTGAGGTGGCTATTGCTGCCAGCGTAAACGCCACCCTGTTTCACGCGCCTGGATTTGAAAAGCGAATACAGCAGATCTGGCGTGATTCACTATTGACCGGACTGTGGTCCAAAGAGGCCGCACGGGCGTGCCGACGCAACGTGGATACCGCATTCTTGTGTGGATTGCTGCACAACATCGGACGGCCGATGCTGTTGCAATGGGTGACCAATGGCGAGTCTGTGTTAAACGAAACCGACACCTTAGAATTGGAAGAAGCGCTTTTTTTGGAGGCAAATCGGGCGATGGTGCAAGCTTGGCAGTTGCCAGATATAGTTTTACAGGGCATCACGCAATACCCGATGGAGGTGAAAACCATGCCGGAGATCGCGGTGTTGGTTCGTGCCGGACGGATGCTGTGCCAATGGAGTGCCGCACCGGATAGTGAATTGTCTGAGCACCCGGACTACAAAAGTATCGTTACGGTACTGAACCTTTACCCTGACACCGTGGCCAACATCAAAATGCAATATAACGATGTACACGCCACATTGGAGGTAATGCGCGGCTAGCCACGCAATGGTCATGGCATCGTCAGATACCGCTCAAAAAACGAAGCCGCACGAGCGTGGGCCAGACCGGCTGCCTCGGGCATGTATGAAGGCCGAGCGTCATTGGCAAATGCATGACCCGCGTCGTACCAATACACCTCAATCTCCGGCAGCGAGCGTTGCACCTGATCGATCACGTCCTTCGGCGTATGTCCATCTACACGACCAAAGTGGCCCTGAAACGGCGCCTTGAGCGGCAGTCCGAGATATTCCGGTAAGCGGGTCCCATAGAAAGACACAGCCGCGTGAATGTCGAGTGTTTGCGCGCAACGTAATGCCAGACCGCCGCCCCAACAAAAACCCACAACGCCAACTTTTAAATTCTGTCCACCGAGATAGTCCACGACCGCGGCGATGTCTGCCACAGTGTTTTCCAAGGACAATTGCGCGACTGTCTGTAACCCCTGCTGAGGTTGCTCAAAAGGTATCACGGTCGGTGCCGCGACTCGATCAAACAACGCCGGGACTGCCACCAGATAACCGAGATCGGCATACCGGCGAGCGACGCCCTTCAGCTGCTCGGTGACACCGAAAATCTCCTGCAGAATAATGACCCCACCTTTGGCTTCACCGGTGGCAGGTTCAATCCATACGTTCAGTTCATGTCCATCACGACTCTTCAATTGCGTTTGCATAACATGGGTTCCTAGTGTCCTGAGTCAGAAGTTCAAAGGTTCAACGCGCAACAGACGTCAAACAGAATAATGGTCTTTTTGGTGTGCATTCGGCGGGTATTTATACACGATCACTCGTAGCAAACCAGCTTTTTGACAGGCCTCTGGCTGGAAATTTCAGGGTTTCGGACTATTCTGCTGTCAGCAGTAGCCGCAGGACGCCGTATGCCGAGTTCCCGAATCCATTTCAGCATTGACCCCAATCGCAATCTTATTACCGCTGTCAGCGAACCCACTCTCGATTATGTCGACTTCAATCTCCATCTGAAAGAGCTGGCGCAAGATCCTCTTTTTGATGGCAATCAGGACGGTTTATATGATTTTTCGGCAGTGGAAAAAATTTCCGGTGACCCGGGTTTTTGGGAGCAAACCGCCGATGCCATTAACAACCATAAAGACGTGTCCCGTGAACCCAAGGTGGCCATCGTGACCGGCGGTAAACGCCGGTTGGAAGGTGCGTTCGATGGCTGGAAAGTGATGATGAGTTTAAGCCACGTGCGATACGAAACGTTCAGTAACGTAGAACAGGCAAACGCCTGGTTGGGTATCGAATGAATCCGACCCATTCAACCGGTATCTTTGGTCAATTCTTCAAACAATAACATCAATATCAGGTAACCGGAGGCACTCAACGCAGGCTCGGATTCCGTTGACACAAAAACCCAATCTGACGATTGCATAAACCGCTTCAATGAGGCCAAAACTTTATTACCCGGTAACGGCGCATTCGGGTCTTTTCTTCTATCCAAATACCCGACAACCGCGTCGCCCTCAAACAAAACCCAATCGGTTGAGGAGGGTCCTAACAGCAAATCCAATTTGCTTTCAGTCGTGTTTCGCAAATGAAAGGTGCGAGCGGAAAGGGCATCGGTGACGGTCATCACATCGCGCCCAAACGGGTTCATGGCTTTGACCAAAGACATTCGAGCATAGGTATATAACGGTAACTTCTTTGCATCGGACAAGGTCCACTCAGACGGCATGATTTTGCGGTTCGGTGCTAACGTCGCGACATCACCTAAGTCGTTTTGAACGGTAATCGCATCGTGAGACACATAGCCAAACACATCGCTATGAGCGAGCGTTTTTTGTGTGGCTTCATCGATCACCTGATAACTGCGTTTATAGCCCTTCTGCCTTAGTTCCGTGTTGTATGCACTGGACAGTCGATATTCCATCTTGGTGAACCTCATGGCGTTGTTGATGACCGTTTGTGTCGAAACACAGGCGCCGTCATCGCTTGACTGTTCTCAAGGTAAATCGGTTTGCATTGCGCTGCAATAGTGACATTTCAAAACAGGGAAAGCGCCATCATGCAAACGCACGTTCATGATATTTTAACTGTGCTGGCTAACCATCCGGGACCACACAGCCGCGAATCGTTGGAGCAGACGATCATCGGGACGTTCGGGGAAGAAATGCGTTTTCATTCCTGCGCCAATGAGGGTATGACCGCCGGTGAGGCGGTCCAGTTTTTAATTCAACGTGGCAAGTTTACACCGCAGGAAACACCCGATGATCAGCAAACAAATTTATAACCACGATTGCGTAACGTGAACAGATGCTTGGCCACCGGCACATCGCCGATTTTTTTACGCAACCAGGCCACGTGCACATCCACGGTTCGGGTGCTGACGTCGGATTCGATACCCCATACTTCGTTGAGCAGTTCGTCGCGACTGAAAACACGATCCGGGTGGTGCACAAAGAAAGACAGCAAGCGGTACTCCTGCGCGTTCAGGCTCACCACCTGCTCTCCGCGGGTCAGCTCTCCGGTGGTATCGTTCAGGATGAAGTCACCAAAGTGGTGTTGCTCAGGTGCGGCGCTTTTATTAATTGAGTGTTCACCCGCTCTGCGCAGCAAGGCTTCCATACGAGCAAGCAGGATCTGCATGTCAAAGGGTTTGGTCAGGTAATCATCCGCCCCCAGTTTCAAGCCCATGATGGTATCAATATTGGTGGTGCGCGCTGTCAGCATCAGAATGGGCGACCTTACTTTCGCTTCTCGCAGCGACTGGCAAATCTGAAAACCGTCTTTGCCGGGTAACATCACGTCGAGCAGGATAATATCGAATGCGCCTTCGCGCGCGGCTTTCTCACCTTGCAGCCCGTCCGCACAATGTGTGACCCGACAACCTTCGGCCAGCAGACGGTCCTGCACCATAAAGGCTATCCCCTCATCATCTTCAATGAACAGAACATCAGCGTTCATCAACAATCTCCAACGGCAGTTCCACGGTAAAACAGCAACCTTGTTCGGTTGGCCCGGTATCGCTTTGATAAGGGCTCTGCAAGGTGACAGAGCCATTCAGTATGGCAGCGGTTCGCTGCACCAGACTCAAGCCCAGCCCGGTGCCCGGCAATTGCTCTTGTTCGCTGCGCGCACCGCGCACAAATGGCGCAAACACCTTGCGCTGTTCTTTTTTGGCAATGCCGGGTCCGTTATCGGCGACACGCAGTCGCAACGTATCTGACGACGGCACATCGACCTGAATCCAAACATGTGCCGGTCCAGTTTTCGGTTTGGCGTGAATCAGCGCATTCATCAGCAGGTTCTGGGCAATAACCCGAACCGCATCGACATCGATATTCATGGAGTAGTCGAGGTGTTGTATGGCCAGATGACAGGTCACGTTCTGTTCGCTGGCCAGTTGCACGAGAGGTGAAAACAACTCCTCAAAAAACGCACTGCCTTGGACCGTTTCCAATTGCTGGCTGTCTCGGCCCGGCAATCCGGAAAAAGTTAAGGTGGTGTCGATCATGCGCGACAGGCGCTTACTCTGCTTGCTGATCTCCAAACCGTAGCGAGTAATGCTTTCGGGCGAGGTGACCATGCCGTCTTTTAAGTTGTCTGCGGCGGAACGGATCACCGTAAGCGGCGTACGCAATTCATGGCTGATGGTCGCAATAAAATCCCGCTCCCGTTGTTGCTGTGCGCGCATGCGACGGGTCATGCCGACCAAGAGCAGAACCGTGACAGTCAACAACCCCAACACCAAAATCGAAAACACACTGTTCCGCCATTTCTGAAACGCTATTTGTTCGGTCAACGCACCTTTTGGTGAGTAAACCGTGAGCGCGATGTCGGTATCTGCGATGGTCGTTTCAGTTTGCTGAATGGCATTGAGGATTCCGTCGAACAACCAAGCAAAATCACGATCGAATTGAGAACGCGGATTCGCGTTGTCGTCGTTACCGGGTCGTTGCCGTCGTTCCGCCACCGGTATTTGCATAAGCCGGGTTAAGGGCAAGGTCAATTCCGGCGCCTGAGTATCGGGAATAATTCCGACCTGCAGCAACACGGTGTTGCCATAGGCAATGCGGTAATCGTAATTCAACAGCGTTTCGGCCAGAGCCGGTTGCAACAGTGTTTTGGTCAGCTTAGTCAGATCCAGCGTGACTATTCGGATTTCCAAGTTCACGCTGTCAGCCTCACTGCGATGACCGCTGATCAGCAGAAACTGATTGGCGGTACGCTGCCTGCCAAAGAGTCGTTCCAGATCAAAGGGACCACTGCGGTCCGGGGTGACGGCCTTAAAGGTCTCCACCCAAGTGTGGCGGGCATCGGTTGTTGGATACTCCGGCCATTGTTTCGACACCGGAATCAACAATACCTCTTCAACAAGATCACTTTGGGTTTGTCCGGCTTCAATATCCCGATAAACGGCTTGCAGTTCATTGCGGATGGTGTCTATGCCTTGGGTGAGGGTCAGCGCCAACTCTTTCTGCCCAGACAACAACGCACTGGCTGAGGCTTGGTTCAACCAGTTGATCTGTTGCCGCACTAACAACGCCAGCACCAGTAACACGACGGATACCAGCAGCAGGAACCAACCATTGGCGGATGTCAGACGAGGCGCGATGTGTTTCATCAAAGTCGATTTCGTTTTCATGCCTTCAGTGTAGCCTGCTTCGCCACGTGCCCCGAGCCCCTTTGCGTCACTTTTTACAAATTTAACATAGCGTTTACCCCGGCTTAACCCAGCGCAATAACCGCGCGGATATAGTGGTGTCATGCATTTTCTGACCATTTTTCCGAACCAAACAGGACAACCCACTATGACTGCCATTGTGAATACCGACAGTGTCAAACCGGCACGCAGTGCCGGGGCGAAAAAGCAAAGCCAGTTGGCCATGACCGTAATTGCGGCACTCGCCATTGCGGGCGGGGCCGCTTATTACACGCTGATTCCCCGCGATACGGGCTATGTGCTGACCGACTACGACACCGCCGTTGTGACCTTAACGGACCTGGTGCAAACCGAACAGGCCAGCGGCACCACGCAGATTCCACGCCAGATGGTGCTAACCAACCCGCAGGAAAGCTACGCCGACCAATTGTTGGTCGCGGTCGGTGACACAGTGAGCAAAGGCGATGTACTGGCCGAACTGACCGTACCGGACCTGGATGAAACCATTGAAGACCTACGCGCCAGCATGGACAGCGCAAAACTATCGCTGCAGCGCTTAACGTTGACGCAGGTAATCGAAAACGAAAATCATGCCGATCAGATTGTGCAGCTGAAATCGGACATTGAAACACTGAGCAAAACCGTGACCAAGTACGAGCAGCTGGTTGCACTGAACAGTTTGCCGGTGACCGATCTGGAAACCAAACAGGAAGAACTGGCCGACAAGCAACGTGAACTGGCCGAAACGTTGCGCAGCAACGAGCGAAACCAGCAATTACAGGCATACGATCTCGCCGCCAGTGAAGCCAATGTCGACACCATTGAACTGAAATTAACGCGCGCGCTGGCCGACAAAGAGGCCACCCGCATTAAGAGCCCGATGGCTGGCGAAGTTCTGAGTATCGCCAGTGAACTGTCGGTGCCCGGCAGCGCGATTGAGATGAATGCAGAACTGTTCACCATCGCCGACCCGAGCAGTGTGGTCTTCAATCTGGCATTGGCCGAAGAGTATTCCTCGTTAATTTCGATGCAGGACCCGGTTGAAATCAACGTCGGCTCCAGTTGGACCACCGGTACCATCAGTGCGATTGGTAAGGTGGCTCAAACTTCATCGGACGGTCTCGGTGCCACCATCGATGTCGATGTGACACCAAACGACAGCAGCGCGAATTATCTGTTGGGCAGCACCGCGGTGGGCGTCTTCACGCTTGGCACACAGCCGGATGTACTGACCTTGCCACGAGGCTCCTACCTGACCACCGGCGGACAAAAATACGTGTACCGCGTCATCGGCAATCGCGCTGAAAAAGTCAGTGTAAAAATCGGCAGTATCGAAGGTAACACCGTCCAGATCCTGTCTGGCCTGAGTGCGGGCGACACCGTCATCACCTCCGGCTATCAAAACTTCATCAATGAAACCAACATCACTTTAGCTGGGGAATAATCATGATCCGCTTAGAAAACATTGCCAAAAAATACGACCTGGGCGGCACCAATGTCAGCGCTCTGGATGACATTTCCTTCACCATTGAACAGGGTGAGTTTGTTGCCATCATGGGACCATCCGGTTCCGGCAAATCGACCCTGATGAATATTCTGGGCATCCTGGATAATGCCAGCAGTGGCGCTTACTTTCTGGAAGGACACAACATCACCAGCCTGCCCGATAAAGAACAGGCGCGCATCCGCAACCGGCACTTTGGTTTTATCTTTCAGAGTTTCAACCTGTTCCCGGAATTATCTGCGATCGAAAACGTGATGTTGCCCATGAGCTACGCCGGTATCGGTTTTGCCGAACGCAAACAGCGTGCAGCAGAGCTGCTTGACCGCGTTGAGCTGTCGCATCGCATGACGCATTTACCGACCATGCTTTCTGGTGGTGAACAGCAACGTGTGGCCATTGCCCGTGCACTCAGTAACCAACCCAACCTGATACTGGCCGACGAACCAACGGGCAACTTACCAACCGACAAGGGTCAGGAAATTCTCGACATTCTGACGGAATTGCACCGCAGCGGCACCACCATCGTGATGGTCACGCACAACGACGCGCAGGGCGACATGGCCCAGCGTGTCATCAATATTCAGGATGGTTTACTGCACAGTGAGGTCCGCCGATGAAAACACGTGAAGACTGGACGCTCAGTCTGCGCATGCTGTGGGCGCACCCGTTAGAGTCTCTGTTACTGGTACTCGGTTTGGCCATTGCCATTGGTGCAACCACCTCTGGATTGGCCATGGTCGAGAAAGCGCGTGTCGACGGTGACGCTTTGTTGCAGTTGCCGGAATACCGCGAAATTGTGGTCTCCAGCCGCGAATCGTCTGATCAGATGACCACACCGGTGGTGTTAACTCAGGATGAGACCGTGACGTTATCGATTGATGATCTGGAGGCGGCGCAATTGTCGCCAGACATTGAATTCGCCTACCTGGCCGAACGCACCCGTTTACGCTTTAACACCAGCGATATCAATTTCGCACCACCGGATGCACCACCAGAGACGAGTGACACAAACAGCAATCCGAACTCGGCGGCAGCTGACGTCAGCACCGAAAACGCCGCATTTAACGAACGTCCGCCGTTGGAGTTTGCGACCGTGGAAGGCCCTCAGCCGCAACTCGATGAAGTGTCCGGTTATTCAGTCACCACCGACTATTTTCCAGCGATGAACCTGACCATTGCTGACGGCAGTTTATTCACGGAAGCCGACTTGCTTCAGGGTAACAAAGTGGTGGTGTTGGGTGCTGAACTGGCAAAAACTTTATTTGCCGATGGTGAAAATCTGAATCGCCAACTGGCGTCCTTTACCAACATTTACACCATCATTGGAACGTTACAACCCACGGGCACGACCCTGGACGCCATGGTGTTTATGCCATCGCGATTGGCGCAGGACAACACGGGGGCTTTGGCCTTCCGAGGACCCGGTGGTGGCAACAACACAACGTTACATTTTGCTGTGAATGACGCGAGCAAACTCAACGCTGCCGCCGAGCAGTTAAGCAGCTGGTTCGATACGACATACGGCGTGGGCAATACCGCCACCAGCGTACCTCGCTCGGCAGTTGAACAGGCGATCGATCGCAAAGAAAAAACCGCATTGATGACACTGATTCTGGCCTTAGCCGGTTTGTTAATCGCCAATGTGAATGTTTCCAACATTTTGTATTCGCGAGCCATTCGTCGACGCAAGCAGGTTGGTATTTTAATGGCGCTGGGAGCTTCGCGCCGGCATATCTTCAATTTATTTTTGGGTGAAAGCGGTGTCGTGGTCAGCCTGGGGGCACTTGCGGGTATGGCGATTGCGTTCGGTTTTTCTGTGTTACTGATGCAGTCCGGCACCGATGGCGCGTTACCTGTGTACGCAATCGTACTCGGCATGTTGGCCGCTGCGGGCATTGCCCTGTTATTTACCCTGGTACCGGCCGTTTACGCGGCGCGCATTCCACCCGCCGTTGCAATCCGAGTGGAATAGGAGCTGAACCATGAATGTTTTTTTTGAAACTCTCGAAAACTTGCGGAACAATCCGTTTAAATCGCTCATTACTTTTTTATCACTCGGCATTGGCGTGGGTATTCTGATTTTCGCGCTGAGTATCTCCACCCTGTTTACCCAGTTATTGGACACCAAAGTGAACGCCGAAGGTGTGGTCTATACCGTCAGCAATACCGAGCTGCAAGCCGACGGCACATACGAACGCGTCCGCCCGGCGCAACTCGATATGCAGGCTTCCAACCTGGTGACCGCAGGCGTTTCTGGCGCCACGGAAGCAGCGGTACTGATGCCGACGCCGTTTAATCAGGTCACCACGCACGGTCAGAAATATCAACTGCGCACCGTGGTGGGCACGAGCGAAGCGTATCTGGACGTAATGGACCTCGACTTGCTTTCTGGACTGTCGATGAGCGAATCGGACGTCGACAACGGCAGCAAAAAAATGTGGTTGTCTGAGAGTACCGCCATTCTGTTGTTTGGCTCTGCCGACAGCGCCATCGATCAACAGGTACAAACTCCTGCCCGTACCTTTGGTCCGCGTAACAACAATGCAACGCAGGCACCCACACTTTATACCATCGCCGGTGTATACGAAGACGCCGATGAACTTAAGCGTACAGCCTATGGTATTGCCGATATTATCGTGCCTTATACGGCTGCTTTTCAGGGGGGTGACGGTAACGTTAGCCGCATGCTGGAATTTATCGCCAGTACCTTCGTCGTAAAGGTGGCTGACAACGATAACGCAGACGCACAGATCCGCGATGTATTAACTCTGGAATACGGTGACGATATTTCCCTGAATATATGGGAAGGCACTATGCAATCCCCCTCCACCACACTTCAGGACACCCGCGATAGCGTTCAGAGTTTTACTTTGGTGATTAACCTGCTCGGGTTCATTTTGCTGGTGTCCGGCGCAATCGGAATTCTCAGTATTATGTTGGTGGAGATACTCGGTAAACGACGCGCCATTTCTCTCGAGCGTGCCCTCGGTGCATCAATACCCGCAATCGTTCAGAAATTCTTTATGCAATCGCTCGTCCTCAGCGGCATCAGTGCAATGATCGGTATCGCCCTGGCTTACTTCTTTGCTGCCCCATTGACCGACATGGTTGCGGCGGTTTTCAACGGGCTGGAAGCCAGCGAGTTGGGTGATTCATTGATTCAACCGATCGCAATCGGGGTGGGCGTCTGCTCCGCGTTGTTGTTTGGCGGTGTCTTTGGGGTGCTGCCTTTAATAAGCTTGGCGAAACGCCCGATCGCGGAGGGTTTGCGAGATGCGTAATGTCGTAACTCTACTTTCCGCGACCCTGTTGCTTTGTGTTGGATCTGCCTTTGCCGTTGATCTGGACCGACTGCCACTGTCAGAGATTCAGCAACAGGCGATAACCAATAGTCTGACACTCAAGACCGATGATTGGACATTGTCACAACGAGCGGACGCTCTGCAAAGTGATTTGTTGGACCGTGCCAGCATCAGCACCAGCGCGCTGACACAGAAAAATCTGCAACAGGATTTGCCGGCCACCACCGTGGTCACTGTAAAAGGGGATGTGGCGTTGACGTCAACCTTATCTGTCAGTGCGCAAATCGACAGTAACCAACAATCGTCTGTCTCATTCAGTTACAGCCCGTTTGCAGATGACTTTGTCAGTGCCAGCGAACGTGAACAATTGCAACAGGCAAAACTAACACTGGCCTATGACCAACTCACTTTGGTTAACAATGTTGAGCAAGTGGTGTTAGCGGTCATCAAGGCTGAACAAACGTTAAACCTGACAGAACAGAATGCGACATTAACCGCCGCGCAGGAACAGTCCAAACGCAGTTTACTGCAACAGGGTATGGCCAGTGCCAGCGATGTTGCCGAGGCTACCCAGCAACGCGTCAGCGCACAACAGGCGGTATACGCCGCGCAGCTCTCCCTGTTGGATTCTCAACAAGCGTTGCAGGTACTCGTCGGTACTGACGTGGTGGTCCCGGACATTAACGTTGAAACGCTCACCAAACTGATTTCTCAGCGCTCGAAGCAATTAGCGACACTATCCGTGGAAACAATTCAGTCTAAAAACATCGAGCAACTTTTGCTGCAACAGCAAACGTTAACGAGTGATATGGCAGATATTCATGTCTACAACCCAGATGTGCGTCTTACCGGCGAATACGATATTGATGACAACGCCGTAAAACTGGGTGTCAGTCTGAGTTTCAGCCGCAGCCAATTCGGTGCCGATACCCTGACCGACCTCGATCAGGAACTGGCGTTAAAAACAATGGAGCTTGCCCAACAGCGCGACCAATTACAGCAACAGTACCAGCTGTTAACACAGAAACTTGCCCTAAGTGAAAGCGCACTTACCGCCCGGCAATTGGAAGCTGCGCTTGCCGAGCAAGATTGGCAGGAAATGATCTTATTGCAACAGCAGGGAGACCGTACGCTTCTGCAAGTTGATCAACAGAACTACTTAAAAAATCAAGCAGACCAGTGGGTGTTCGAGGCATTGATGGAGGTGTACTTAGCACAGAATAATTTGGCGATGTTATGGCGGTAACTTTTTCATCAGTAGTTCAGCAAATGGATTGACCGGTATAGCGCAGTTCGATCTCATCTTCGATGGGCAAACCCTGTTCACTCAGCAAAGGAATGCTGGGTTTAATCTTCCGGGCCAATGCCACCGCTCCGTGATGAACACGATGCAAACGAAACCCCCTTTTCATATAGAAATTCAATGCATTGAGGTTATCGTTAGTCGTAAACAGAACAATCGGATTTGAGTGAGGCAAGAGTTGGGACAAGCATTGATCAAGAAGCGCAGTGCCAATTCCCTGGTCCGGCACAACAGCATCAAGCGAAACGATCTCGCAATACTCTGGCGTGATCGTAAAAGTCACCAAGCCAACCAATTGCCGGTCTTCCTCTGCCACAATGGCTGACAACTCACTCAACTGACGTACCTTGCCCTGTGTAACCATGAACGTATCACCCCAATGCTCGGCAAAGAAAGAACATATTTCAGGCGTATCGGCTTTGGGTATAAAACGAAATCTCATTGTCTTAGCGTTTCATTGAGTGTAGATCGCACTATAAACCAACCGCAACATAGAAAGGAACCTCAAAAATCACACAAGATTCAGCCGTTTTAAGGTGGCTAGCCCGAATGCTACTTACTTAAGCAGTAATTGTTTTATCTTCGGCATATGCTGCATTTTTTCGACTTGGTTCCATTGGGAGGTTTTCGCCGTCAAGGGTCAAACCGTCCCGACGATTCGGGCTCGGCCAGCTCACTAGTACAGGCATCCCTGTTTGAACAAACTGTAAGACGTACATTGTTTCCAATGGTCGTTTGAAAGGTGGGAAAACAGAGAGTTGAGTAGCTTTCTCAACAAATAGAACCAACCTCCAAATCCCAAAAACCTAGGGCTGGCGTAAATAACACAACCATCGCATCTGCTTTGGCTGACATGACTGACACATCGCAAGGGATGCAAGGGCAGGATGCCCTTGCAAGCGCCACGCGTGCATGGATGCACGCTCAAGCGACCGTTCGAAGAAAGTGTCCGGCTTGGCAGAAAACCAAAGCGGGCGACAAAGGGGGTTCAAGGGGATCGCCCCTTGGAAAAAAGCAACCACCCATGAACAGAGTAACGAATCTTCCCCGCTGAATCATGCTCGCTCAACGCCATCAAGTGCGTTGAGTTTTGCATAAATCGTAAAGAGCAGCTAATAGCTTTCGACTTATTTGTCCATCAACCAAGCACTTAACAGCAGTCGCTCTTCTTCTGTCATCTGCGTTAAGTTCCCCAATGGCATATCTTTTGCGACCACCGCGCGTTGAAGGATTTTCGCTTGTGCTGCCTTGGTTTGTTCTGCTGTCTCTAAAACGAGACCGCCCGGTGCGGTGGTGAACATTTCTGAGCTGGGGTTTATCGCATGACACGAAGTACAACGGCTTTCGATAATCGCCATGCCTTGCTCGTCGCTTACGTCAATGCCCGCGCTGTTTTTCTGAGCAGCGATGGCATCCCAGGGCGCGATGACCAGCATGATGGCAAAGAAGGCGATCAGTCCTGAAATTAAAACCTGCGGCTTTTTAACGCCCTGATGTTTTAAGTTGAAGTAGTGACGGATCCACATGCCGTTCACAAACAACGCTACCAACACCAACCAGCCGTAAGGGTGTGCGTAGGTAAACGAAAAGTGATTACTGAGCATGATGAAAATTACGGGCATGGTAGCGTAGTTGTTATGCACAGAACGTTGCTTACCCAGCAAGCCGGGTTTGCTGTCCGGTACACGACCGGCGGCAATTTCACTCACCATATAACGCTGCCCCGGAATAATGGTGGTGAAGACATTGGCGGCCATACAGGTACCGATTAACGCGCCCACATGAATATAGGCCGCCCGATCCGACAGAAATTGATCCAGCCCCCAGGTCCAGAGTGCCAGCAAAGCGGTGATAACCGCCGCAAACGCCAAACCATTTTCGACCAGCTTCGTCCGACATAACAATTCATACACGGCAAATCCAATCACGATACTGGCGATGGACAGACCAATGGCAGGCAGCGCGGTGAGTGCAGATTTACCTGGGTCGAGCAAATAAGCATCGGCACCAATGTAATAGAGCAGGCTGAGTAGCAAAGCGCCGGTGATGAACGTCGTGTAGGCTTCCCATTTGAACCAATGCAAAGTGGTTGGCATCTGCTCCGGCCCCAGGGCGTACTTGGCGACTTCGTAAAAACCCCCGCCATGGACAGCCCATAAGTCACCCTTAATGCCTTTGTCTTTTTTCCATTGTGGTGGTTCCTGCAGGTTGTTATCCAGCCAGATAAAATAAAAGGATGCGCCGATCCAGGCGATGCCGGCAATCACATGGAAGTAACGCAACACCAGGTGCGCAACCTCAAGGAAATAACTGATCATGATGAGTGACTCTCTCTGCTTTTTTAGTTTTTCGTTTTTTGCGTATCAGTTTATATTTTTGGTTTTATCAGCGCGGCGACTAGACCGCGCCGTCTGGCATGTTTTGCATCAGCGGTGCATCGGCGCACCGCTTCCTTTCGGACGTTCCCGGCAATGCCGTACGGTATTAACGTTGATGAACCTTCTCGCCATTTGCGTACGTCGCGAACACACTGCGATCATCACCCAACATCATCAGGGCAAACAGCTTTTCATGAATGCCCTTGCAACGCTGCAATCGGAAGTCCATGAAAGGCGTACCGGCGTAGTCGAGCACGGCAATGTCTGCTTCGCAGCCCACTTCCAATTGGCCGATAATGCCTTCCAAATCCAGTGCGCGTGCGCCACCCAAGGTGTTCAGGTACAGCCCTTCGAAGGCCGACAGTTTGTTGTTCTGCAACTGCTGAACTTTGTAGGCTTCATTGTAGGTTTTCAGTAATGAGAAACTGGAGCCGCCGCCAACATCGGTGCCCATACCGACCTTAATATTGTGTTCACGCATCTGCTGAATATTAAACAGACCCGAGCCAATAAACAGGTTGGAGGTTGGACAATGCGCAATCGCGGTGTCGTTATCCGCCACACAACACAATTCCCGTTCATTGAAATGGATGCCGTGCGCCAACACACTGCGCTTGCGCAGCAAGCCAGCGTCTTCGTACACGCCGACATAATCTTTGGATTCCGGGAACAGTTCTTTAACCCAGGCACATTCGTCGACGTTTTCCGATACATGGGTGTGCATGTACACATCCTCGTATTCGTCTAATAATTTCTTACAGGCCTGCAATTGTTCCGGTGTTGACGTGGGCGCGAAACGTGGCGTGACGGCGTAGCTGAGACGATCCACACCATGCCATTTTTCAATTAAAGCTTTAGAGTCGGCATAGCCGCTGGCGGCGGTATCCTGCAGATCATCGGGACAGTTGCGATCCATCATCACTTTGCCACAGATCATGCGCAAACCTTTTTGCTGGGCGACCTCAAAAAACGCATCGACCGATTGCGGGTGCACGGTACCGAACACCAACGCGGTGGTGGTGCCGTTTTTTAGTAATTCGGAGAGAAAAACATCGGCGACCATCGAACCATGAGCTTTGTCGGCGAACTGTTTTTCCGTTGGGAAAGCATGTTCAGTGAGCCAGGTCAGCAACTGTTCGCCATAGGCGGCAATCATTTCCGTTTGTGGGTAATGCACGTGTGTGTCGATCATTCCGGGAATGATCAGCTTATTGTCGTATTGCACGAGGTCAATATCAGGGGACTTCGCAGCCAGCGCCAACGCCTCCTCTTTGCTGCCACGTTGGGTGATCTTGCCGTTTTCAATCAACAGCGCACCCTGCTCAACGTAGCGCACCGCAGACTCGCCTGCGTGTGCAGGATCATCCAGAAAATCCAACAGGTCACCGATAATAATTTTCTTACTCAAACTTAACTGCCTCGATAGGTGGAATAGCCAAATGGCGTCAATAACAGCGGGATGTGATGATGGCGATCATCACGTCGCGCGAACACTATATCCGCGAACGGATAGAAACTCTGATCACCGAAATAAGATTCAATGTCAAAGGTTAACTTGTAAGTCGCATAGGGCAAGTCGGCATCGGGTATCGACCATTGCATGATGCGGCCATCCGCGTCCGTCGTGCCCTGTGCCAGAGGCGTCCAGTTATCGTCGTCAAGTCGCGACAGCGTTACCGGCACGCCAGCAGCGGGTTTTCCCAGTGCGGTGTCGAGAATATGCGTGGTAATCAAACTTTTAGTCATGTTATTCGCTCACGAGTTTCTGTAATCGCAACCGGGTGATTTTACCCTGTTCTGCTGCGGCTATGCGCAACTCAGTTGCCGGATCATTCGGCAAGCGCGCTTCGAGTAATGCCAGCATTTCGGTCGCACTTTTACCGGTTGCGCAGACAATAAAGATGTAGCCAAACTTAGCGTAGTAGGCATCGTTGAGTTCAGCCATGCGCTGCAGCACGGCATCGTCTGCCGCGCTCATACCGGATTGCTCATGCCCGGCAAGACTGGCGGTATGGGCGAACTTTTTCTTCAGCGTGGAGACATCACCAATACGAGGGTGACCTTCAAAGGCTTCCAGAATATCGCTCTGTGTTGCGCGCTGCCAAACCGCATCGGCACTGTCTAATAAGGCTTGCGTATTATCAAAGGGTCGTTCGGCCAATACCCCATCCAACCACCCGTTCGCGACGCAGCACGTTGCCAATTGAACACGCGCTTGGTCCTCATGCAAAGTATTCAATTCAGTCAACGTCATTGCACGGCCTCTTTCAATAACGCCCGCCCGCGCGCCGAACCGACGAATTCGCCCTGCTGATAAATGGTTTGTCCGGCTAACAGCGTCGCCACCACGACGCCCTGTAATGTTTTTCCCACATAGGGCGAAATTTTGTGACGGTGATGAATAATCTCCGGTGTTACCGTGAACTGGCCGTCGGGATCGAAAACACAAAAGTCTGCTTGCTGGCCGATGGCGATACTGCCCTTGTTCGTCAACCCGGTTAACCGGGCAGGCCGTGCAGACATTAACTCGATTAATTGCGTTAAGCTCATGCCTTTGTCCTGAGCGTGTGTCCACAACAACGGCAAACCAAACTGCAAACCGGATATGCCACCCCAAGCTTTTTCCAGGTCGCCGCTATCGATGTTTTTCAGCTGTGGTGTACAGGGGCTGTGATCGGACACCACACAATCGATCGTGCCATCGAGCAACGCCTGCCAGAGCAAATCCTGATTCGATTTTTCGCGGATCGGCGGGCAACACTTGTACGTCGCTTGCCCATCGGGAATAGTTTCGGCCTCTAACACAAGATAATGTGGGCAGGTTTCCACGGTCAGATTCAACCCGTCGGCGCGCGCCTGCTGGATCATGGGTAACGCTTCGGCTGAACTCAGGTGAACAATGTGTGCGTGCGGTTGCAGTCCTTCAGCAATCAGCGTTTTCATAACCCGGATCACCATGGCAATGGCGTCATTCTCCCAGGCGGGTGGGCGGGTTTTCAGGAAACTCTGGTAGCTTGACGCGATGGACATCGGCTCGCTGTGCGCATGATCCAGCTCAGCATGCACCAGGTGCGGCATGCCGCGTTTCGCCAGTTCACGCATGGCATCGGTTAGTTGCGTTTCATTAACGAACTGAAATTCATCGATGCCGGAGTGAATGGTAAAGGACTTGACGCCCAATACCCCGGCGTCCAACAGGTCTGGCAACTCACCGAGGTTATCGGCGGTGGCGCCACCCCAAAAGCCGGCGTCGATCCAGAGTTTGTCGTCCAGCACCGCCAGTTTTTCCTGCAATGCCTGCGCCGTAATGGTTACCGGGATACAGTTCAGAGGCATGTCCACGACCGTCGTAATGCCACCGGCTGCGGCGGCGTGCGTGGCGGTGTCAAAACCTTCCCAATCGGTTCGGCCGGGCTCATTAATGTGTACATGACTGTCGACAATGCCTGGCATCAATACGCGTTGCTGATAGTCAACCACCGGAATATCATCGGCGTGAAAGTCGTACGCCTCTATGGCAACAATCTGCCCATCACCAACAATGACACTGGCAGCGCGTTCGCCTTCTGGCGTGATCACTCGCTGGCTTTTAAACATCATCATATTCAACGTTGGTCTCCACTGTCTGCAATTCTGTTTTCAAAGTTTTCCATGGCAAACCCTGTCGCAAACGTTTGTGCGCGCCCTGTTGATACAAAGCAATCAGCTGACCACAAATCGAGACCGCCACTTCCATGGGCAGCTTGCCGGTCACACTTGGTAAACCGACCGGGCAGGTCATGAACTCAATACGCTCAGGTGAAAACTGTTTGTGCTGCAAGCGCAGACGGAATCGTTTCGCTTTGGTCTGCGAACCGATTACACCGAGAAACGCCGCATCGTCTCGCTTAAGAATCTTTTCAGTCAGCGCGAAATCCAACTGATGGTTGTGCGTCAACACAATAAAGGCGGTACCGGGTAACGCATGCCGAACCTGTTGCTCGGGTTCATCGTCAATAACCACCGTGACATTCTGTGGCAACTGAGCGGGAAATAATTCAGCGCGGCTGTCGATCCAGCGTACCGTGACCGGCAGCTGCCCCAACAGCGGGATCAGTTGACTGGCGACATGCCCGGCACCAAAAACATCGATCGCCAGCGCATCGTGCGTCATGCGCTCAAACAGAACACTCACTGATCCGCCACAACATTGCCCGAGGCTGGCACCCAGCGGAAAATGCTCCAGTCGCTGCGCATCACCCTGTCCGCTGAGCATTGCACGAGCGGTTTCGATAATCAGAAATTCCAGATGCCCGCCGCCCACGGTGTCGTATATCGAATCCGCGGTGACCACCATTTTGGTCCCGGCTGCGCGCGGCACGGAACCGGCGGTACCCATCAGTGTCACCAACACGTAATCGGTTTGCCCGGCGCTCAATTGATGCACGGCTTCCGACCAACGTTGTGGATGAAACCCGGCATGATCTTTATTCAGCATGGTTCACCTCCTCATGATGTTGGCGCAGCCATTGTTGCGCTTGCGTGACGGCGTTCAGCAATCGCTCAGGGGTTGCGGGGGTATTCAGTTGCGGCGCGAAACGATAATCGGTGACGCTGGCGAGAGCATCTCGCAGCGCGCACCAGACACTGTTGGCCAGCATGAACGGTGGTTCACCGACGGCTTTGGATCGGAAAACGGTGAACTCTGGGTTTTCTGAATCAAACAACTGTACGTTGAATTCCGCCGGAGTATCGCCAATGGCCGGAATTTTATAGGTTGCCGGACCAAAGCTGGTCAGTTCGCCGGCGGCGTTCCATTGCAGGTCTTCGGTGGTTAACCAACCCATGCCCTGAATGAAACCCCCTTCGATCTGGCCGATGTCGATGGCCGGATTCAACGAATGTCCAACGTCGTGCAGAATATCCACACGGGTGATGCTGTTCTCCCCAGTCAGCGTATCCAATTCAACTTCGGTTAACGCCACTCCATGCGAAAAATAAAAGAACGGTCGACCTGCGCCTTTTTCAGCATCGAAGTGAATTTTCGGAGTCGAATAATAGCCATTGGCCGACAAGGAAATACGGTTCATGTAGGCAGCGTTTGCAACTTCTTTAAAACTGAAATGCTGTTTGCCGACGGTGACCTTTCCGTTAATAAAATGAATATCACCGGCGTCGACTGAATGTTGCGTCACTAAAAAATCGATCAGGCGTTGTTTGATTTTAGTCGCGGCATCGAGTGCGGCCATCCCGTTTAAATCGCTGCCGGAAGATGCTGCCGTTGGCGAGGTGTTAGGCACTTTGTCGGTACGCGTCGCCGAAATGCCTATCTGACTGACATCGACACCAAAGACTTGTGCCACCACTTGCGCGACTTTGATGTTCAGACCTTGCCCCATTTCCGTTCCGCCATGGTTCAGGTGGATGGAGCCGTCGGTATAAACATGCACTAACGCCCCGGCCTGATTCAAATGCTGCGCGGTAAACGAAATTCCAAACTTAACCGGCGTGAGTGCAATGCCCCGCTTCACCACCGGCGATTTAGTATTGAAGGCACGTAATGCTTTACGCCGTTGGTGATAATGCGCCTGATCCATCAACCGATGCATCATGTCATCGACAATGAACTGCTCGACCGGTTGGTGATACGGCGTGACGTCACGCCCAGGTTGATAGAGATTCGCCATGCGCACATCGAGCGGGTCTTTTCCGAGATAGCGGGCAATATCATCCATCATTGCTTCGGCCATGATCATGCCCTGCGGTCCGCCGAAACCACGATACGCCGTATGGCTGACGGTATTAGCACGGCAACGGTTCCCGGTGATGCGCACATTCTCATAAAAATAGCTGTTATCGGCATGGAACATGGCGCGGTCGACAATGGAGTCCGATAAATCCGGGGAATACCCACAGTAACCATTCAACACCATGTCGACTGCTTTAACGATACCGTTGTCGTCGAAGGCGACGTCATAGGTGTTAAAAAATGGGTGCCGCTTGCCGGTCAGGCGGAAATCATCCGCGCGCGCCAAACGCACTTTGCAGGCTTTGCCGGTATGGTAAGTGGCTAATGCAGCGAGTACCGCCCACGGCGCTGCTTGAGTTTCCTTGCCACCAAAACCGCCGCCCATGCGACGCATTTCCACAGTCACCGCATTAAAGGGCTTGCCCAGTACTTCGGCGACCAGGTGTTGCACTTCGGTCGGGTGCTGTGTGGAACTCTTGACGAAAATACCGCCATCGTCGGTCGGCGCGGTCAGTGCGACCTGGCCTTCAAGGTAAAAATGCTCCTGGCCACCAATGCTCAATTCACCCTGCAACCTATGAGGCGCGCTGGCAAAACCTTGGTCGATATCACCACGCACGAAAGTCTGCGGCGGGCGCACCCAATCTTTGCTGGCGATCGCCTGTTGAATGTCGAGCAGCGGATCGGCTTTCAGGTACTCAACCTGCACCAGTCGCGCTGCTTTGCGCGCCACCTCGTAGGACGTTGCCACCATCAATAAAATCGGTTGACCGTGGTAACTGATGTCCTGTTCGGCGAGCAGAACATCGCCGGGAAATATCGGGCCGATGTCTTTTTTACCCGGAATGTCATCGGCGCTGAGAATTTTCACCACCCCGGGGCAATTGAGCGCTACACGCGTGTCGATCTTTTGTATGCGACCACAGGTGATAGTCGACATGACCGGATAGGCATACAGGCAATCGGCAGGCACCGGGGTGTCGTCGACGTAATGAGCACGACCGGTAACCTGCGCGACGGCGCTGTCATGTTTGATCGATGTGCCCACGACATTATGCTGGTTCGGATTCAGTTTGGTTTCAAAGTGCCGCATGGGAAACCCTCGTTATGGTTTGTTCCGATTGTTCCAGCCAGAAGCGCTGCAACAGGTTCCGGCACGTCGTTAGGCGGTAATCACGTGATGCCCGGACATCGGTCATTGGGTTGAACGCGTGCACGAGCACATCGCCTGCCTGTTCCATGACAGCCTCAGTAAAAGGTTTGCCGTCTAAAAACGTCTCCAGATCCTGTGCTGCAGCCGGGGTTGCGGCCATACCACCAAAGCCGGTTTTAACGTTTCGCATTACCCCATCAACCTGTTCAAAGGCAATGGCAAGCAACACTGCGGAAATGTCGTCTTCCATACGTTTGGAAATTTTATAGCACGCCAGTGTCAGCGACGGCGGACGCGGCGGAATACGCACCGCGACAATAACTTCGTTGTCCGCCAAGACCGTTTTACGGTACGCCAGGAAAAATTCACCGACCGGAACCGAACGCTCACCGTGAGCATTGGCCAGAATTAATTGCGCATCCAGTGCCATCAGCAACGGTGCCGGGTCGCCAATGGGTGAGGCATTGCCGAGACTGCCGCCCAGTGTGCCTGCGTTGCGGATTTGCGCCGACCCCAGACGATGAAACATTTCTTTCGCTTCCGGGTAACGCGCGCACAGCGTCGGCACCAGATCGGCATAGGTGGCAGCGGCCCCCAAAGTCAGCCCGGTTTCGTCGTCGCGAATATGCTGCAGTTCGGCGACCTCAATTACGGAAATGAGGGTGTCGTAGTCGCGCAGTTGTTGGGTAAATTCCAACGCCAGGTCAGTCCCGCCGGCGAGCAGTTTTGCCTGCGGATACTGGTCTTTCAACGCCAGTAAATCCGGCAGAGATTGCGGCAGGAAAAATTGTTGCCCGTTATGAGTTAGGCAAGGTTCAGGGTTTAATGGCCGTTGAAAAAACTGATCGGCAGCCTCGGTAAACGGATCCGCCACACGCGGGAACTCATACATGTGCTGACAGGCTTCCAAAATGGGCCGGTAACCGGTACAGCGACAGAGGTTACCGCCAAGCTGTTCAATCACCGTCGCACGGCCCGGGTATTCACGGTAGTTCAGGTATAACCCGAACATACTCATAATAAAACCGGGTGTGCAGAAACCGCATTGCGAGCCGTGGCATTCCACCATCGCGCGCTGGACCGGATGCAACTGCTCAACGGTGGTGGCCGACATATCGGACAGAGCATCGACGGTGATCAGATGTTTACCGTGCAGATTTCCCAGCATTAATAAGCAGGCATTCATGCTTTGGTAACGCACACCGTCACCGGTGCTTGCGCCAACAATGACCGTGCAGGCACCACAATCGCCCGACGCACAACCTTCTTTGCTGCCGGTCAGCCCGCTTTTGGTGCGCAGCCAATCCAGTGCGCTCGTATTCGGTGCCACGTCATCAATCTCAACGGGCGTATGGTTTACTAAAAATTCAATCACGTTGTTGCCTCTACCAAACTCTTGGCGACCGCAATGCCTGTATCTCGCATGTTTCCGGCCACTCTCTCTGTTTTGTCTTTATTTTTCTAAAGTTGGTTAGCTTCTTGCATTTTATGTACCAGAATCTGACCGCTTGGTCAGCTCACTAAGAATAACACCGAATGACGCTAAATAAAGTAGCCGTAACGATAAAACACAGGTGGTAACGGTGGATAACACGAAACGACTGGAAATGATCGGCATTACCAAGACCTACCCGGGGACGGTCGCAAACGACCAGGTCGCATTATCGATTCGCCACAGCGAGATACACGCCCTGCTCGGCGAAAACGGAGCTGGGAAAAGCACATTAATGAAAATTCTGTATGGGGTGACCAAACCGGATACCGGCACGATTATCTGGAATGGTAAAGAAATTCGCCTGGCCAACCCAGCGGATGCGCGCGCCTTGGGCATCGGCATGGTATTCCAGCATTTCTCCTTATTTGAAACGCTGACCGTGCGTGAAAACATTGAACTGGCGTTGGGCAATCAGGCGGGAAATTCCGCCACATTGGCGACGCGCATCCGTGAAACCTCGGAAAAGTACGGGATGCCGCTGGACCCGGACCGTCGAATCGCGTCATTGTCCACCGGTGAAAAACAACGGGTAGAGATCGTTCGTTGTTTGTTGCTCGATATCCAGTTACTGATTCTGGACGAACCGACCTCCGTGCTGACACCACAGGAAGTCGAGCGTCTTTTTGAGACTCTGCGCCTGCTCAGCAAAGAGGGGTGCTCCATCCTGTTTATCAGTCACAAACTCCACGAGGTCACCGCCCTGTGCGAATCCGCCACCATTTTGCGGCACGGCAAAGTGTCGGGGAATTGTGAGCCCAAACAGGAAACCCCGGCGAGCATTGCCCGCATGATGGTGGGTGAAGACACACCGATAACGCACAACGCCAAACGGGCTATCGGTGGCGCTGACTTCCTGCAAGTCCGGCAATTGTCCACGACCGCTGCCGATACCTTCGAGATTGCGTTGAAGAACGTGAATTTCTCTGTCAAACAGGGCGAGATTGTCGGTATTGCTGGCGTAGCCGGAAACGGCCAGGAAGAGTTGTTAAAAGCGTTATCCGGTGAGCAACCCTATGGCTCTGAGTCCATCTGGTTCGCTGGTACCGCCGTGGATGCCCTGTCGCCCATGCAACGCCGACGCTTGGGCATGGCGTTTGTTCCCGAAGACCGGCTCGGTCGCGGTGCGGTTCCAGAAATGAGTCTGGCGGAGAACACCCTGCTGACCAGTTTTGACTCTGGTTTGCTCAAGAAAGGGTTCATCCATTTTCCGTCAGTGACCAAACTGGCAAAACGCATCATTCAGACGTACAAGGTTAAAACCCCCAACGAACTGGCCGCGGCCAGCAGTTTATCGGGCGGAAATTTGCAGAAATTCATTATCGGCCGCGAGGTTGAACAGGCACCCAAGTTGCTGATCATGGCACACCCCACCTGGGGTGTGGACATCGGCGCCCAGGTGGCGATTCACAACACCATTTTTGCGCTGCGCGAACAAGGCTGCGCGGTGCTGGTCATCTCAGAAGATTTGGACGAGCTGTATAACATCTGTGATCGGCTCGGGGCGATCTGCGATGGTCAGGTATCACCCTTTGTTGCAACCGATGACTTACCGCTGGCGCAGCTCGGACAATGGATGGCGGGCGATTTTGCCGCGGATGCGCAGGAGGTCGCTGCCTGATGATCCGACTCGAACCCCGTCCGGCAATTTCCGGCTTCTGGACCTACGCCTCACCGGTCACCGCCGTCTTATTAACCCTCATTACCGGCGCGTTTTTGTTCGCGGCGCTTGGGCAAGCACCGCTGGAAGCCTTACATATTTACTTTATCAGCCCAATTGCTGACTGGTATGGCATAACAGAACTGTTTGTTAAAGCGGTACCCATTTTGCTGTGTGCTTACGGTCTCGCTTTGTGTTATCGCGCTGCGGTTTGGAACATCGGTGCCGAAGGCCAGTTACTGATGGGCGGCATTTTTGCGTCGGTAATCGCCGTGCAGTTTGTCGACTCCGACGCGTGGCTGGCCATGCCAATCACCATGTTGGCTGGCGTTGCTGGTGGCATGGTGTGGGCTGGCATCGTGGCTTTTCTGAAACTGAAAATGAACACCAACGAAACGCTCAGCACCATCATGATGAACTACATCGCGTTGAATTTATTACTCTACAGCGTGCACGGTCCGTTAAAAGACCCCCATGGTTTTAACTTTCCGGAAAGCGCGCTGTTTGGAGACAGTACCCTATTGCCCATTCTGTTTGAGGGCACCCGCCTGCATCTGGGATTGGCCTTTTCGCTGCTGGCACTGGCCGCTACCTGGGTCTTCATCAGCCGTTCGTTTATTGGGTTTCAGATTCAGGTCATGGGTCAGGATCAGGCCGCGGCCAAAATGGCAGGGTTCAATAAAACCAAATTGGTGCTGACGGTGCTGTTGATCTGCGGTGGACTCGCAGGGCTGGCCGGTGCGGGTGAAGTAGCCGGGCCGATCGGCCAGTTGGTGCCACACATCTCCCCCGGCTACGGTTATTCCGCCATCATCGTCGCCTTTCTCGGGCGCTTGCACCCTGTCGGCATCACGTTAGCCGGATTGCTGATGGCACTGATTTACATGGGCGGCGAAATGTCGCAGATATTTCTGGGTCTGCCCAACGCCATTACCGGTGTTTTTCAGGGGCTGATCCTGTTTTTCCTACTGTCCAGTGATGTGTTGATTCGCTATCGCATCCGCTGGGCATCTAACCCGATGAAAGCCGGAGCCGCCTGATGGATTTGGATCTTCTTACGAATATTTTGTACCTCACCATCCGCACCGGAACGCCGCTGTTGCTCGTCGCCCTTGGTGAGTTGGTCTGTGAAAAAAGCGGCGTACTGAACCTCGGCCAGGAAGGCATGATGTTAATGGGTGCGGTGGTCGGATTCATCGCCGCGTTCTATTCCGGCAATGTTTATCTGGGTTTTGCGATGGCGGCTTGCGCGGGCATTGCCATGTCATTGGTGTTCGGCTTTGTCGCCGTCACACTCAACGCCAATCAGGTGGCCACGGGACTGGCACTGACCATTTTCGGTACCGGTTTGTCGGCCTTTATCGGTGCCAGCTTTGAGGGCAAAACCATTACCGCACTGCCAACCTTAGCGGTTGGTTTTGTGGAAACCATTCCCCTCATTGGCCGCCCCTTGTTTGCCCAGGATGCCATGGTGTATTTCAGCTGGATTCTGTTTATCGCCATTTATCTGTTTTTCAAACAAGGTCGAGGCGGATTGAAAGTTCGCGCCGCTGGCGAGAACCCTACTGTAGGCAGCAACCTAGGCTTACCGGTTCTGAAAATCCGCTATCTGTCGATCATGTTTGGGGGCGCTATGGCCGGACTTGCCGGCGGCTATCTGAGTCTGGCCTACACGCCGTTATGGACCGAAAACATGACGGCGGGGCGCGGCTGGATTGCCTTGGCTCTGGTCGTTTTCGCCAGCTGGCGAGTCGGACGCATCATGCTCGGCGCATACCTGTTTGGTTTTGCCAGCATTATGCATTTGGTTTTGCAGGGCTTTGGTCTGTCCATTTCATCCAATTTACTGGCAACGCTGCCTTACGTTGCCACCATCGTCGTTCTGGTGTTTCTCAGTAAAAACATCGAACGGTTGAAACAGTTTGAGCCAATGGCGTTAGGCAAGCCGTGGCACAAAACACACTAATCAGTCACCACTGGTCACAGCAAGAGAGAGTATTATGAAAAAAGCGATCACCACACTGGGCTTAGCCCTGGGATTAACCGCCGCAACCTCGGCATTAGCCGCAGACCCCGTTAAGGTCGGCTTCATCTACGTCAGCCCAACCGGCGAAGCCGGGTGGACCTATCAGCATGACGAAGGCCGTAAAAACTTAGAAGCCGTGTTCGGCGATAAGGTTGAAACCACCTTTGTTGAAAACGTGCCCGAAGGCGCGGATGCGGAACGCGTATTAACGCAATTGGCCAAGAGTGGACACGATTTGATTTTTACCACGTCTTTCGGCTACATGAACGCGACGTTGAAGGTGGCCAAAAAATTCCCGAACGTAAAATTTGAACACGCGTCCGGCTATAAACGCGACACCAACGTAGCAACATACTTTGACCGCATCTACGAAGGACGTTATCTGTCTGGTGTGGTGGCAGGTCGTATGACGAAAACCGACACCATTGGCTATATCGGCGCGTTTCCGATTCCTGAGGTGATTCGCGGCATTAATGCGTTCACTCTCGGTGCGCAATCGGTCAACCCTGACATCAAAGTGAAGGTCATCTGGGTGAATACCTGGTTCGATCCATCCAAAGAACGTGAGGCAGCCGAGACCATGATCAACCAGAATGTTGACGTGATCACCTTCCACACAGATTCACCGGCGGCGGTTCAAGCAGCAGAAGAAGCGGGTGTCTACGCCGTGGGTTACCATTCGGATATGAGTGCCTATGGTCCTAAGTCACACCTGACGGCTGCGGTACACAACTGGAATGACTATTACGTGAGTCGTGTACAAGCAGTGATGGATGGCACTTGGTCGTCGACGGACACCTGGGAGGGTATCGCCTCCAACATGACAAACATTGCGCCCATCAATGCCTCGGTTCCCGCTGACGTTATTGCCGAAGTCGAAGCCCTGAAAGCGAAGATCGCATCTGGAGAGATGCACCCGTTCACCGGACCTTTAACGAATCAGGCTGGGGAGTCTGTGCTGGCGGAAGGTGAAGTCATGAGTGACGGCGATCTGCTGGGTATGAACTATTACGTCGCCGGTGTGGAAGGCAAGCTGGAATAAAACATCCTTAAGGGCATCTCTAAAAAGTCCGTCGATCTCTGCGCGTGTGCTAACAACGTGCAAAACAAGGCAAACACTGAAGGGAATGACGAGTCCTTTTCAAAGTGTTTAACGATGTTTTGTGCGTTGTTAACCCGCGCCCTGCGGGGAGTTAAGAACGAACTTATGGCATTGTTGAAAATTCTTAACTTAGCCCGCTAGGTTTGCAAATTTTCGCCTCGCCCGAAGTCCGTTCTTAAATCCAGAGTCAGATGGACTTTCTAGAGATGCCCTTAAAACAAACCCAAATGCGAGTGCAACGCCCGCGTTTGGCAAGAGATGAATACTATGCTTACCGTACCCGTTATCGATTTCAGTGCGTTCCTCAATGGAACAGATCGTCAGCGTGTCGCTGACGACATTCTTCAAGCCAGTCAACAGATTGGATTTTTTTACCTGAGTAATGTGGGTATCGCCGACGCCGAAGTCACCAAAGCCTTTCGTGCTGCGCACACGTTTTTCCAATTACCTGCGTCCGAGAAAAATGCTCTCGCCTGGCAAAACGCCGCGAGCAACCGAGGCTACATTGCGGTGAAACGAGAGACATTGGACCCAACCCAGAAAAGTGACTTAAAAGAAGCGTTTAACCTTGGAACACAATGGCAAGAGCAAGACCCATCGCACCCGGCCAAAAACAAATGGCCAACCGGGCTTGCCGAATTTAAAGAACAGCAACAGCTATTTATCCGCTTATGCACCGACACGGCGAATCAGGTATTACGCGCGTTGGCGCTTTCTCTGCACATTGATGAAGAATTTTTCGTGCGCGCGCATGATCAGCAGGAACATACGTTCCGCCTGTTGCACTATCCGCCGATTCCAGACGATGTGGTGTTACAGGATGGAGAAAACCGCGCCGGTGCGCATACGGACTACGGCAGCATCACGCTGTTATTTCAGGACGACGTTGGCGGTTTAGAAGTTAAAAAAAAATCCGGCGAATGGGTGACTGCGCCGTCAATTCCTGGCACCGTTGTTGTTAATACCGGCGATCTGATGCAACGCTGGACGAATAACGTGATTTCCTCGAATCCTCATCGCGTTCGGCAACCCGAGAAAAGCCGCAAAAAATCTCGATATTCCATAGCCTTTTTTTGTACGCCCAACCGAAACCAACTCATTGAAACGATACCCGGTTGTACGGCACTCAACCCTGACATTCATTACGAGCCCGTCACCACTCAGATTTATATGGAAGAACGTTTGAATCGAACCTATTGAAAGTTTTCGGCTGAAAGCCGAATGGTAATTGCTTAAGCAGATGTAGTTTATATTTTCGGCATTTTCTTCATTTAGCGACCTTTTTTCGTTGGGAGATTTTCTCCGTCAAGGGCTGCGCCGGTTCGACGATTTGTGCTCACTTGTTCAAGCATCCCTGCTTGACCAACCCGTGAGACGAGAAATGCTTCGTGTGGTCGCTAAAAAAAGGTGGTGAAACAGCCGTATGAATCGCCATTTTAGCGATTATTTCTAAAATCGATTTCTGTCAAACCATCTTTTGACCTACTAATCGAAAGCCATTGCCGACCATGGTGTAAATAACCGCTCCGTCGCATCTGCTTTGGCTGACTACATTGACACGTCGCAACGGATTCAAGGGCAGGGAAGCCCTTGTAAGCGCCGCGCGTGCAGGGACGCACGCTCAAGCGACCGTTCAAAGTTCGTGTCAATTCAGGAAGAGTACCAAAGCGGGCGACAAAAGGGGGGGTAAAATCGATTAATAGCGAAGCCCCAATGGGCTTCGATTCGATTTTAACGACTTCACCTCTGGTGAAGGCCGGATCAAGGGGATCGCCCCTTGGAATGAAAAACCTCCGAAAGATTCTTTCATTCAGAACTATAAACGAATCGTCTGATCTGATTGGTTTTGTATGACGAGGGATGCACAGCTAAACCAGACCGTAGGTACTCTCGAAATGTAAATCTCCATGCCGATTACGCTAAATCAAGTGCCTTTCGCTGAAAGCCCCACCTCCGCGAATATTAGACTATGCTTGATAACAACTTATAAAGAGAACCACCATCATGAGAGTGCTAATTATCAATTTGCTGATGCTGGGCCAGTTGGCGGGTGCAGCGACGTTACGGGTATTAAACTGGTCAGACTACATTGACGAAGCGTTTCTGATCCAGTTTTCACAGCAGTTTAATGTCGAGGTCGACTACGTAACCTATGAGGATGTCGATCAGTTTGATTTCCAGTTTTTCCTCAGCGAAACACAGTTCGATGTGGTGTTTCCACCCATCGACTCAATGCCAACCATGATCGACCGCGGCCTAACAATCCCGCTAAATAAAACTTGGTTGCCTAACCTGAAGCAAATCGATCCCACCCAATTGCAGCGCCTTTCAACATACGACCCAGGTAATCAATTTGCACTACCCTACCTGTGGGGCACTACCGGGTTGGGTGTAAATGTCGACAAAGTTAAAACCGTACTCGGGGTGGATGAAGTGCCGCCGAGTTGGGCGCTGATATTTGATCCGCAGTACGCACAGAAACTTCAAGCCTGCGGTATTTCGTGGTTAGACAGCGAAATTGAGATGCTGCCTCTGGGCCTAAACTACTCTGGTCGGGATCCTCAATCTACATCTCGCACCGACTTTCGCACAGCCGAAGGACTCCTCAGCCAGGTATCTCCATTCGTACGTAGCTTTACTTCCGAGACATATATGGAACCCTTCCGCGATGGCCAACTGTGTGTCGTGGTTGGATATTCGGGTGATATCTATCAGGCAATTTTTGAAGCGGAAGAGTCAAACAACGGACAGAATCTGGAGTACATCATTCCCAAAGAAGGCACCTTTGTTTGGTTCGACCCGGTTGTTATTACCAGTAAGGATAACACCCGATTGGCGCATGAGTTTGTGAATGCTTTAATGGATCCAAAAAACATTGCCGGTATCACCAACTACGTGTGGTACGCGAACGCCGTTCCTGCGTCGTTGCCGTTTATCGACGACGATATAAAAGAAGATCCATCGATCTATCCCGATAAGGAAACGGCTGATAAGTTGTTCGGCTATCCAGTCTATGAAGACGGCACCTTACGCACCATGACCCGACGCTGGACCATCGTAAAATGCGCAGCCGGTCAGGAGTGTCTGGTGCCGTTGGAAGCGATCCCTTCCAGTCAATGATCCGCCAAGCCCTGAATCGCGGCGAAGACGAATCAGGGCAAGGCCTGTAATGCTGAGCGGAACATCAACCGATTAACGTCGGTTTACACCCATAAAGCGTGCTGCGACTCTTCCGGGCAGGAGCAACATCGTCAATAAGAAGACAAGAGGAAACGGCACGGCACCAATCGACACGTTAATAACCTCAGTCTCGTCTTTCTGTTCATCATCGGCAGCCGAGTCGCTGTCGTTTCCATTGCCATCGTTAGAAGAATCATCTTCTGGGTCGTCCGGTACTTCAGGAACTTCCGGTTCATCCGTCACGGGCGGTTCGTCCACCTCATCGGCTTCTGTTGCCAATAAATCGATGGCGTCGACGCTGAACGCAGGCGACAAAAACTGTTGGCCGCCACTGCCACTGATCACCTCTAATGTCAGGACATTCCATGCCTCAGCATCCGCCTGCCAGGCACTGGCCGGAATGGCATAAGTGAACGTTGTATTGTTACAACGGTAGGAACCCGTCGTCAGTGATCGTGTCTTGGGTTGTACCGATGCCGCTTTAATGTCCGACTGCCAGCCATTCACTTTTATCCGCGCTCTACCACCGGAAAAGGCACAGGTAATACCGATTCTTAAAATGCGATTTTGTTGCCGTTCAGCCTCAGTTAATTTGAACTGAATCCGATATTGGTTATTGATGTCTTTCCAAAAATAAGCAGGGAAATCTGCGTCAACATTCTCGCCAATGGTAAAAAGACCGGAGCCCCAAGATTCGATCCGAGAGTCAGACGGATGCATAATTGTCAGTTTGTCACCGTTCAGAAATTCTGTCGGCGAACCGTCCCAGGTGCCAATTCGCCAGACGGCTGCGTCGGTGTCTGGATCGTGCTCAATGGTGTGCGAATTCAAAATAGTCGTTTCACCGGCAACCACTGTCACCTGTCTCGCCAATACCGACAACTCGTTTTTGTAGAGTGTCATAGTGTATTCACCCGGACGCATATCCGGGCTTTTAAAATAGCCGGTTGCGCTGTCTGGCGTCGTCCAGTACTGGGCCGTCTCGTTAGCAAACCCAACGGTGTATTCCGACGCACTGTCGCGACCATGAATAGCCACCATAGCGACCTTACCTCGTTCCGATGGCGCCATATACCCGAGTAAATCCAGCTTGGAAAACCAAGACGTATCAACCGCTCCCGGTTCTGAGCCATCCGTCACCACAAAGGTATAGTCGTTTAAGATGTGTGTCCGAAATGCTTCCGTCTGTGTTTGACCATAATTCACAATGTAAGTTATTTCCTGATCGCCACCACCTTGGTTCAATAAACTACGGTAGAATGGTCCACCTGATCCGCCTTCCTGATTGCCACGCACAACCCACATGCCCACATTGCTGCCCGTAGCGCCGATAAACTGCCAGTCTTTCAAGCGCATATTGGAGTAATGTTTGGACCGGGTTTCCCCATTTGGCAACGCGAAAATGTCAGACGCTTCCACGGTAGAAACGGTACGGCTGATATTCGAAGGTTCAGGACCGTTCGGCAACAGATTCGCATTGAGCCGCAGAATGTAGCGGACGTGTCCATGAATATTTGGCTCTGTGGTGAAATAGGTTGCCATGTAAATATGCGGATAACCATTGCGTGCCATATAGTAGTGCGTTAAATCCCCTGCCTTGACGGTAACCACCACAAATTGGTTTTCAACGACTCGGGCATCCACGGTTACTGCACTTACCCCCGAATAAAGCCAGTCAAAACCGGAGTTTACCTGTGAACCCCGTGATTGATTCTGATACTCAACACCATTGAATTTCAGTGAGGCAATATCGCCTGCGGATTGAACACTGACGCCATTATCCAAACGCCGGATCTTAAACGTCAGCCCTGCTCCCGTATCCACATCAAAATACTGCTGCGTGGTGGTCAGCCCAAAATCGGCCATGGCCAGTAACGGAAAAAAAGCAGCCATTATGCTGCCCAGAAGGGTTTTAAATGATTTCACTCATCAGTCCTTATATTGATTGAGTGCTTAAGGTAACTGGTTTCGTCAGATCAAATCAGAACGGGCTATCAGTTCTTAAAAGATTCTCAACTTCCTTGCTAAAAGCATGAACAGCCTCACAACTTTTTATTGCTGGAGCACTGATGACAGCTATGTCAGTAAACAATGAACACCGAAATCGACGCTCAAGTTCGCGCGTTCGTGAAAATTACTCATAACTGGCACCGGATGGATCGACTGCTGACCGCTTCACTTGCCCTGCAACACCGCATGCAAGCCCGGTTTGTTTTCTTTAATCTCTTCGGCACTCAACCCTTGAAGTTCATACGGAAACACTAACCAGTCATCGGTGGCATGTAATACATAGTGTGGCGTTGTTTGTGTCCGTTGATAACCATTACGCTGATACAAAGTGGCAATACGGATGTCTGCAGGGCAGTTTTTTTTCAGTTGTTTTCGTAACCGGTTTATTGTCGACTCAATACTTAAACCCGTACTGTATACATCGTCTACGATCAGTAGCGCATCGTCTGCGTTTAAATTTTCGATCAGATACTGCGTGCCATGCACCCGAATGGATTCCGGTTCGCTGACCATGGATTCATAGCTGGGCAATCCTTTATAAGACGTTCGAACCGAAATGTGATCGGTTTCAATACCCAGAGTCTGCAAACACTCCTGCACATAAATACCGACAGCACTGCCACCGCGCCAGAGACCGACGATAAAGGTTGGGCGAAAACCTGACTCAAATATCTGAACACCCAGACGAAATGAATCCTGTATAAGCTGATCTTCATTGAGGTAGATTTTTTTCATCGCTTACCTGTCCGATCTAATAGTTACTGCGTATGATGTTGTGGTTAATTCGCAAGAGTTCTGGTCATGGAAAAAACCTATTTATCCGGTGAACAACTGTTGATGGATTCGTTCACCCTGGCGAAAAAAGTATTGGACAGCGGCTTCCGTCCCACCTTTATCATTGCACTGTGGCGTGGTGGAGCGCCGATCGGCATCGCGGTACAGGAGTTCCTCAGTTACCACGGCATCGTAACCGACAACATTGCCATCCGTACCTCGTCCTACGCGGCCGGAATCGATCAGCAAGCAAGAACCGTCAAGGTTCATGATCTGAACTATCTGATTAAAAATGTTCAGGACCACGACAAACTCTTGATCGTCGATGACGTATTCGACACCGGCCGTTCCATTGCTGCGGTGCTCGATCAGTTAAAAGCCAAGACACGTCGTAACATGCCAACAGACGTGCGTATTGCGATCCCATTTTACAAACCCAGTCGCCGAGAAGTTGATTTCGAACCCGACTACTTTGTTCATGAAACGTCGGCTTGGCTTAAGTATCCACATTCCCTCGAAGGCCTGACGGTTGAGGAAATCAAAACGCATCGGCCAGAGCTATACAGCATTCTGAAAGCGCACCTACTTTAGAGCTTGTAACATTAAGGCTTCTTTCATCACGTTAAACGCCAACCCGATATCGTCGGCAATTACCCGTTCATCCGGGTGATGGCTGATCCCTCCAGGGCTGCGGAGAAACAACATACCAACCGGTGCGACCGAAGCAACGGCCATCGCATCATGACCTGCGCCCGACGGTAAGGTTGGAATCTGTAAACCGGCATTGCGTGCAGCCTGATGAAATTGCTGCTGAATGTGATTATTACAAAGAACGGCGGGCGCTTCGTGATACCAATCGAACTCACAATTTAATTGACGTTGTGCGGCCATCTGTTGCGCGAATGCTTCGATGCGCAGCACCAACGCGTCACGGTCGGCATCGTTTAACGCACGGACATCCAGCGTTAGAGTACAGGCGCCAGCAATGACATTCGCAGCGCCGGGTTTAACGTTAACATTACCGACCGTGGCGACTTCCTGGTGTTGTCCGCCTCGCGCGCTGGTTTCAATAAACTGAATCAACTCTGCCGCCCCGGCCAATGCGTCTTGGCGCATGTGCATTGGCGTAGTACCCGCGTGTCCGGCTTGGCCTTGAATACGAATGTGCGCGCGCTTGGCGCCCGCAATACCGGACACCACCCCTAACGGTTGCTGCAACGCTTCTAACACCGGTCCCTGTTCAATGTGAACTTCCCAATAGGCAAGAATATCGCGCGCATTAAGCGTCGCGGCAGACGTTTGATCGGCTGACAATCCAAATTCCTGAAGAGCATCTGCCATGGTTGTCCCGCTCCGGTCAGTCAGTTGCAACCAGTGACTGGCAAACTGACCGGCAAGCGCTTTCGAACCGATCAGCGTCGTGCCAAAACGCGTGCCTTCTTCGTCGGCAAAGCCAACCACATCAAGATGAAAGGGCAGCGGTGCCTGATCGGAAAAATAACTCAACAACTCAACTGCCAGCAGAACGCCGAGAATACCGTCGTATTTACCCGCGAATGGCACGGTGTCCAGGTGCGAACCCAGAATCAACCTGGGGACATTTTCTTTTGCTGCAGGCAGCCGACCCCACTGGTTACCCACGCTGTCTTGCCAACTCATCAGCCCCGCGTCGTTGAGCCACTGAGCGACCTGCTGATTTGCGGCTCGATGCTCCGGGGTCAGGTACTGGCGCAAGACGCCATCTTCCAGCTCACTGAACTGTGCGAGCTGATCACAGCGCGCTAATACTCGGGCAACGATGTCCTGTGTTTTAGCCGGCATTGGCGTACCACGCTAACGCGGCAGTGGCGGCTTCGCCCTTCGGACCACGATAACCATTCGCTGCTAAACAGGCGTCTAAACAGGAGAGTGTTTGCAACACCGCCGATTTTCGCGCGTTGTATCCCATGGTGCCGATGCGCCAGACTTTGCCGTGCAAGGGACCAAAGGAGGTACCGATTTCGATACCGAAATCCATCAGCATCTGCGAACGGACGGCATCTCCATTCACACCGTCAGGAATATACACGGCGACGACATTGTTCATTTTATGCGAAAGGTCACCGAAAGTTTTTAATCCCAGCGCCTGCAACCCTGCGAGCATGGCGTCGCCATGCAGCTTGTGCCGGGCGATACAGTTATCGACACCTTCTTCAAGGACAATGCGTGCGCATTCCGACGCTCCATATAACATGGTTGTCGCTTCGGTATGATGATTCAGACGCTCTTCACCCCAGTAATCGAGAATCATCGGCAAATCAAAATAATTAGAACGGATAAAGGGTTCTACACCATCCTGATGGGCTTCTGTGCGGATGCCTGCCTCAACTCGACGACGTTTGCGAATCCAATCTACAAACCGATCACTCAAGGTAATGGGCGCAGAACCAGACGGACCACCCAAACATTTTTGCAACCCAACGGACACGGCGTCCAGTTGCCATTCATCCGTTTTAAACTCATTACCCACGATAGACGCTGTAGCATCCGAATAAAAAAGCACATCGTGTGCACGACAAATCGCGCCCAGTTCAGACAAAGGCTGACACATAGTTGTAGACGTATCGCCCTGCACAATTGCCAGCATTTTAGGCTGAACTTTTTTAATGGCTGCTTCAATTTGCTCCGGCTTAAAAACGTCGCCCCAAGGCACTTCAATGGTGTGAACCTCAGCACCGGCGCGTTCAGAAATTTCGGCCAGCAGATGTCCGAAGCGACCGAAAACAGGTATCAGAACTTTGTCACCCGGCCGTATGGCCGACACCAGCACCGCTTCGATACCGGCACGCGAAGTGCCGTCGATCAGCAATGTCCATTGTTGTTGGGTTTTAAACACCTGTCGGTAGCGTGCCATGGTTTCATTCATAAAACCCGTCATGGCTGGATCGTATTGCCCAATCAGCTGAGCCGACATGGCCCGTAAGACTCGGGGGTCGGCATTGATCGGACCCGGGCCCATTAACAGTCTTGGTGGTGGATTCAAAGCTTGTGTGTTGATCATAGACTTAGGCTCCTACCACCTGAATTAACATACGGGCACCAGTAAAAAACAGCACTATTGCGAAGGCTTTTTTCAATTGCTGAGGATTCAGTTTAGCGCCAATTTTGGCACCGACCGGTGCAAATAAAATGGTCAGCGGAATGATAAACAGAAAGGCAGGGATATTAACCAGACCCCAGGTGCCGATTGGTGCATCGATGGGTGTTTCACCAACAACCAGCAAGGTCAAGACACCGGGCAAGGCGATCAGTAAACCGAAAGCGGCAGCGGTGCCCACCGCCCGATGCGCAGCAACGTTAAACGACGTCAGTAACGGGACACCAATCGTACCACCGCCGATGCCGATCATCACCGACAACCCACCCACCGAAGTTGCCATCATGGCTTGCCCGAGCTTTCCGGGCAGTTGATTGAATAACGCCGGAGCCCCGGAGCGAAACAACATATTCAGACTCACTAGCAAAGCGATAATGCCAAACATCCAAGTCAGAAAGTTACCGGAGACCGACGATGCCAGCAAGCTACCGCCAATGGCCGCCACCAAAATGATACCGCCCCAAAATTTCAACAACTCGACATCCACATTTCCTTTGCGATGGTGCGCGCGGATCGACGAGATGGCCGTGGGAACGATGGTCGCCAGGCTGGTGGCGGTGGCAATCGCCATTGCGGAGGCCGCACTGACACCGAAGCCCTGTAACAGAAAATACAACACCGGCACGATCACGATACCCCCACCGACGCCCAATAGCCCGGCGAGTATCCCGGCAAACATGCCGGTGGCAATCAAGGCCACACCAATGGGCCACGCATTTAATAATTCGGTCATTACTCTCTCACTGTTCTTTGTTGTTGATTGTTATTTTCGATAGTTGTTTTGGTTTTTAAGGTTGTTCGATACAGGCTTTGCCGTCTGATCGGGGATCGGTGGCGGCATCAAGCTCGACCACATTATCCGCAATCGCTCCGGCGTGCCCCATCATTTCGTTGACCGCGGGAACTGGCTGCCATTGGTGCCCTAAGGCCGTCAGTTGCTCACCCAGTTCATCGGCAATATTCTGTTCAACTTTCAGGTCATGACTGCTGTCGCCCCAAGTGCGCCCCAGTAGCCAACGTCCTTCAGCGATTGCTTGTTGCAACGATTTCTTTTGCCAAACATACCGGCTGAACACAGTGGCCTGGGTTTGCGGCTGTCCTTCCCCTCCCATCGTGCCGTAGCTTAAACGACGGCCGTCGTCGAACAGGGCCATGGCAGGGTTCAATGTGTGCCTTGGTTTTTTTCCGGCACCGAGACAGTTGATGTCGGCCGGTTCCAGACTAAAACTGATGCCGCGATTATTCCAGACAAAACCCGCACCATCGATAACAACCGCCGAGCCGAACTCCCAGTAAATACTCTGGATAAAACTCACGAGCTGACCGTGACTGTCACGCGCACCCATCCAAACCGTGTCGCCATGTTCAGAGGTAAAGGGCCACGGCTTGGCTCGCTGCATATCGATATGCCGCGCCTTTTCGACAAGTCGTTCTGACGTCAGCGCGCGATGATAGTCCGGTGGTACGTGGGCAAGATCTGCGAGAATACGTCCACGATCGGTGAAGCTCTGCTTGGTTGCTTCAACGATGAGGTGCATCCACTGCGCATCGGTGTGCACTTCAGCACGGCGTTGTTCGATCATCGACAGAATCTGCAATGAATGCACACCTTGTGTTGGTGCCGGTAAATTGAAACAACGTAGACCATCGAGCGTCAGTCGCAAGGGCTCCACCATTTCCGCTTGCGTTTGCGCAATATCGAGCGACTCCAGCGGGCTACCCACCGCCGCCAAGGTGGCGTTGATCTTAGATGCCAACTCGCCTTGATAGAAATCCTGTAAACCACGCTCAGCCAGTTGCCGGAAAGTGGCCGCGAGCTCCGGATTTTTGAACAGATCGCCTTTTCGGTATGGACGTCCGTCAGGGGCATACAGTCGTTGAAATGACGTAGGTATGGCCGGCTCTGCCAATACTTTATCAATGGCGTCCTGCAGACTTTGGGTTACTTCGATTCCCGTCTCGGCCCATTGGATGGCCTGTGCCAACAGCGTTGACAGCGGCAATGTCGCGCCCAGATCCTGAGCCAGCGCCTGCGACCAACCGGCGATGGTGCCTGCTTGCGTGATGCAGGCACGACCGCCACGGTCGGGTATCGGATTATCGGCTGAATAACAGGACAGGTTCTGTGCTGCCCGGCCGCAGGCATCGATTGCCATAGGCTGAGTGGTACCCCGGTTGTGTACCAGCCAGAAGCTGTCACCTCCAATGGAGTTCATATGCGGGTACACCACAGTTATCACGGCCGCTGCAGCGACCATTGCTTCGGTTGCAGTGCCACCAAGACGGAGGATGTGCATACCGGCATCGGTTGCGGCCCAATGGGGTGCCGTAAAGGCGATGTCAGATGTACTCATCGGTTCAAGTCTCCATTCCAATGATTCGTGACGGCTTCAGTCAGGTCAAGCAACCCGTAATCATTACCCGCCAACTGCAGTAAAGAAAAACCGTAAGGATGTGAAACACCTCGACCATGCGCCTGAGGCATTAACGGTAAATGCACCTGCGCGGCCCCGGTTAATCCGGCAATGGCCGTCAGCGTTAACAGACGAGGTCGCAACAGAGTAGTGTCTTCGCCCAGCGCCGGTGCAGTAGTAGGAGTTGTCGGCAAAAACAGCGTCACATCATCCGCCAGTATATGACTTAACGAACTTTTAAAACTGGCGCGCACGAACTCTGCATCGCGAACTTCGCAATCAGTAATAGCCAGCGCCATTTCAATACGCGCTTGCACCGCCGCAGATAGGCTGGGTTGTACCTCGTCGATCCATTTGCCGTGATAATTGGCAATTGCTCTACCCTGCAACACCCGGAAAACGTCACTGATGCCGTGATAAGCCCGGCTCAAACCCAGATCAACCATTCGCACCTGATCGAAACAGGGCACAATGCGTGCCAGTGCGTCGACTAACGGCGCTTTTAATGAGCTATCCACCAATTCAAAAAGCTGTTCATCAAAAACCAAAACCGATGATCTCGCGCTACGACTTTTAGGAACCAGTATGTGACCCACACGATTCAGAAGCTCGGGGTCTTGAGTAAACCACCCGACAGTATCAAACCGCGGTGCCAAACCAATTAAACCATGAGTGCTAACGGCGCCGTGTGATGGCCGGATACCGAATAAACCACAGTATGAAGCCGGCACCCGCACAGAACCGCCAGTATCGGTTCCCAGGCCGATATCTGCCCAATGACTGGCGACCGCCGCCGCACTGCCCATACTGGAGCCACCACTGGCGTGACCGGGTAGCTTTGGATTTTCCGTTTTACCGTAGTGCTCGTTGTTGCCTTCTAACGAATAAGCCAGTTCATCGGTATGAGTAAACCCGGCAAATTCCGCACCTTCATCCATCAGCAGACGTATGGCGGTTGCGGTTTCTGAAGCGGGACGATGACTGCTTAGCCAATCCGGACACCCCGCCGCATTGGGGTACCCTTCGATCGCGTATAAGTCTTTCACTGCCAGCCGCTGACCGAGCAGTGGACCTGTGGTTGAGGTCGACCACCGACTGGGTCCATGTGTGCAAAATCCTGCGGCGCTTCTCATATGCTGAGTGACTGAATTCATGAATAGGGCCTGCTAATCTAACCAAAGTTGTCCATTTGGACAACTAAGCATAAATCTGGCCATCTTTGTGTTTCCGCTGTTTAACGGCTTTTCGCTGCAAAATGGCTCACGATTCAGTTGTAGATTGGTGCATCAAGAAATCTGGCGTTCCAATTCAGGGCACTGAAGTAATTGAAGAGAGCTGAGACGCGAGTGGTAAGGCATCCCGATGTGAGATGTGAGTGGTCCGGCATCCCGGCCTACTGTGCGGCCTTAGAGCACGCAACTTGGTTCGTACTATTTCCGTTAAACAACAAAAAACCCGCCGAAGCGGGTTTCTTGTGAAGCTTATTGCTTAATCAATCGATTACTCGATGATCTTAGCAACAACGTCGCTGGTCCGGCATCCCGGCCTACTGTGCGGCCTGAAAGTACGCAACTTGGTTCGGGCCGCTTCCGTTAAACAACAAAAAACCCGCCGAAGCGGGTTTCTTGTGAAGCTTACTGCTTAATCAATCGATTACTCGATGATTTTAGCAACAACGCCCGCACCTACAGTACGGCCACCTTCACGGATCGCAAAACGCAAGCCTTCGTCCATCGCGATAGGAGCAATCAATGTTACTTCCATCTTGATGTTGTCGCCTGGCATAACCATTTCTACGCCTTCAGGCAGTTCACACGCTCCAGTTACGTCCGTTGTACGGAAGTAGAACTGAGGACGGTAACCTTTGAAGAAAGGAGTGTGACGGCCACCTTCGTCTTTTGACAGAACGTAAACTTCTGCTTCGAAACGAGTGTGAGGCGTGATAGAACCTGGCTTCGCCAAAACCTGACCACGTTCAACGTCATCACGCTTAGTACCACGCAGCAACGCACCAATGTTCTCACCCGCACGACCTTCGTCAAGCAGCTTACGGAACATTTCAACACCGGTTACGGTTGTTGTGGTGGTTTCTTTGATACCAACGATCTGTACTTCGTTACCGGTGTTAACGATACCGCGTTCAACACGACCCGTTACAACTGTACCACGACCAGAGATTGAGAATACGTCTTCAATTGGCAACAGGAATGGCTGATCGATTGCACGAACTGGCTCAGGGATGTATTCATCCAGAGTTTCAACCAGCTTCTTAACAGCAGTTGTACCCATTTCGTTGTCGTCTTTGCCTTCCAACGCCATCAGTGCAGAACCGATAACGATAGGCGTGTCGTCGCCTGGGAATTCGTACTGTGACAACAGGTCACGAACTTCCATTTCAACCAGTTCCAACAACTCTTCGTCGTCAACCATGTCAGCTTTGTTCAGGAAAACAACGATGTAAGGTACACCAACCTGACGAGACAACAGGATGTGTTCACGAGTCTGTGGCATTGGGCCGTCAGCAGCAGAACAAACCAGGATCGCGCCGTCCATCTGAGCAGCACCGGTGATCATGTTCTTCACGTAGTCGGCGTGTCCAGGACAGTCAACGTGCGCGTAGTGACGAGTAGGTGATTCGTATTCAACGTGTGAAGTTGAGATGGTGATACCACGCTCACGCTCTTCAGGCGCGTTGTCGATGCCGTCGAAAGCAACGGCAGCACCGCCCCATACTTCTGCACATACGCGAGTCAACGCAGCAGTCAAAGTGGTTTTACCGTGGTCAACGTGACCGATTGTGCCCACGTTTACGTGGGGCTTAGTACGCTCAAATGTAGCCTTGCCCATTTGGATTTCCTCTAGTGTTAGCGCTAACTAATTAAGATTGCTTAATAATTGATTCCACAACGTTCAACGGCGCTTCTTTATAAGCACCAAATTCCATTGTGTACGATGCACGACCCTGAGACATGGAACGCAAGTCCGTTGAGTATCCGAACATTTCAGATAACGGTACTTCAGCGTTGATTACCTTGCCTGCTGGGCTGTCCTCCATGCCCTGAACCGTCCCGCGACGACGATTCAAGTCACCCATTACGTCACCCATGTAATCTTCAGGGGTAACGACTTCAACCTTCATGACCGGTTCCAGAAGCGCAGGGTTTGCTTTGTCCTTTAACTTCTTCACGGCCATAGAGGCTGCAACTTTAAATGCCATTTCGTTGGAGTCAACGTCATGGTAAGAACCGTCGTACAGAGTGGCTTTTAACCCGAGCAACGGATAACCCGCGAGGATACCGTTCTTCATCTGCTCTTCGATGCCCTTCTGTACCGCTGGGATATACTCTTTCGGTACGGTACCGCCAACGATCTCGTTAACAAATACCAAACCTTCTGCGTTTGAATCTTCAGCGGGTTCAAACTTAACAACAACATGACCGTATTGACCACGACCACCAGATTGGCGGGCGAACTTGGAATCAATATCAGCTGAGGTACGAATACGTTCACGGTAAGCGACCTGCGGTGCGCCCACGTTACATTCAACTTTGAATTCACGCTTCATACGGTCAACAATGATGTCCAGGTGAAGTTCACCTTGTCCACCAATAATGGTCTGTCCGGTTTCTTCATCGGTATGAACACGGAAAGATGGATCTTCCTGAGCCAGTTTGCCCAGCGCGACACCCATCTTCTCCTGATCCGCTTTTGAACGCGGCTCTACCGCAACCGAAATAACCGGTTCAGGGAAGTCCATGCGCTCAAGCGTAATGATACGGCTTGGGTCACAGAAGGTATCCCCAGTGGTTACATCTTTCACACCAATTAAAGCGCCGATGTCACCGGCCAATAACTCTTTGATTTCTTCACGGTTATTAGCGTGCATCTGCACCATACGACCAACACGATCTTTCTTGCCACGAACCGAGTTATAAACCGCATCACCGGACTTCAACACACCGCCGTAAACACGAACGAATGTTAACGTACCAACAAAGGGGTCTGTGGCAATTTTGAAAGCTAATGCAGCGAAAGGTGCACTGTCGTCAACATCGACAGCATGCTTGGTTCCATCTTCCAATTCACCTTCGATAGCTTTCACTTCGGTCGGTGATGGCATGTACTCAATCACGCTGTCCAGAACAGCCTGCACACCTTTGTTTTTGAATGCCGATCCGCAATGGGTCAATACAATTTCACCGTCCAGAGTCCGTTGACGAAGACCTGCTTTGATATCATCTTCGGTCAGGGTTTCGGTTTCCATGTATTTTTCCATCAGCTCATCGTTGGCTTCAGCAGCCGCTTCAACAAGCTTAAGGCGGTATTCTTCCGCGATGTCCAGCATATCTGCAGGAATGTCGCCGTAATCGAACGTCATACCCTGATCTTCTTCCGTCCAATGAATGGCTTTCATCTTGATCAGGTCAATCACGCCGCTGAAATCATCTTCAGCACCGATTGGCAACTGCAGTGGTACCGGGTTAGCACCCAACCGGTCTTTCATCTGCGCAACAACACGCAGGAAGTCAGCACCCGCTCGGTCCATCTTGTTCACAAACACCATGCGCGGAACGCCGTATTTGTTTGCTTGACGCCAAACGGTTTCGGTTTGTGGCTGTACACCGGAAGAGGCACACAAAACAACAACTGCACCATCTAATACACGCAGAGACCGTTCAACTTCAATGGTGAAGTCGACGTGCCCCGGTGTATCAATGATATTAATTCGGTGCTCATCAAACTGAGCACCCATTCCACGCCAGAAACAAGTGGTCGCAGCAGAGGTGATAGTAATACCACGCTCTTGCTCCTGTTCCATCCAGTCCATGGTAGCTGCGCCATCATGAACCTCTCCGATTTTATGAGACAAACCGGTATAGAACAGGATTCGTTCCGTAGTCGTTGTTTTACCAGCGTCTACATGGGCAACGATACCAATGTTTCGGTAACGTGCCAGTGGAGTTTTACGAGCCACGACTCAGTCTCCGTTTCAGGTTAAATTAGAAGCGATAATGAGAGAATGCTTTGTTGGCTTCTGCCATCTTATGCACGTCTTCACGTTTCTTAACAGCAGCACCTTTGCCTTCGGCGGAATCCAAGATTTCACCAGCAAGACGTTGACGCATGCTTTTTTCACCGCGCTTACGCGAGTAATCCACCAACCAACGCATGGCCAGTGCTTCACGACGAGCAGGACGTACTTCGACAGGAACCTGATAAGTAGCACCACCAACACGGCGAGATTTAACCTCAACCAGTGGCGCGATACTTTCGAGTGATTTTTCGAACATTTCGATAGGGTTGTCATGACCCTTTTCTTTTACGATGTCTAATGCACCATAAACAATTTTTTCAGCGATAGATTTCTTGCCATCAACCATGACGTGGTTCATGAACTTCGCTAATGTGACATTACCAAATTTTGGATCTGGCAATACTTCTCGCTTGGCGGCGACGCGTCTTCTTGGCATTGATAAGCCCCTTAATATTAGGTCTTCAGGCAGATCTGAGATCATTGATACACGCGTCTTTTCAGAACTTTGTATCAGACTCAGCCTTACTGCTTATTCTGAGACTAAAAAATTTAACAACGATTACTTCTTAGGTCGTTTTGTACCGTACTTAGAACGGCCATTCTTACGATCGTTAACGCCTGATGTATCCAAGGCACCACGAACGGTGTGGTAACGAACACCTGGTAAGTCTTTAACACGACCACCACGGATCAGGACAACACTGTGTTCTTGCAGGTTGTGACCTTCACCACCGATGTACGAAGACACTTCGTAACCGTTAGTCAGACGAACACGACATACTTTACGCAATGCTGAGTTCGGTTTTTTTGGTGTAGTAGTGTATACACGAGTACACACACCGCGGCGTTGTGGACATGCTTCTAATGCCCGAACCGCGCTTGCTTCCACTAGACGCTTACGCGGTTTGCGGACTAGCTGGTTAATTGTAGCCATTTAAGCCTCTTTCTCTCATTTCACTTCGCATGAACTAACAGTACCCGGTCAGACAAGCTACCCGGGTACTGAAAGGTGCGCGATTTTACGTTATCGCACATTTCTTAGTCAATAGCAGACTGAAATCGGTTATAGAACACCGGTTCAGCCCGCGTACTGTCTACTTGTTTAACGCCTGGCTCAGTGCTGCTTCGACTTCCTGAGCACTGATAGACGGCTTTTCACCGGTACGTTCGAGACGCTTACGCTTACGTTCTGCGTGGTACGCCAAACCGGTACCGGCTGGGATCAGTCGACCCACAACCACGTTTTCTTTCAGACCGCGTAGATAATCCCGCTTACCGGTTACCGCACCTTCGGTCAGAACGCGTGTTGTTTCCTGGAACGATGCCGCTGAAATGAACGACTCCGTTGCCAAGGATGCCTTGGTAATACCCAGCAATACGCGTTCGAACTTAGCTGTAATCTTGTTCTCTTCGTTTGCTTTGTCGTTACCTTCAAGCAGGTTCATGTATTCAACCTGATCACCCTTAATAAATTCAGTATCTCCACTGTCTGTAATCAGAGCTTTACGCAGCATCTGACGACAGATAACTTCAATGTGTTTGTCGTTAATGACAACACCCTGGAGTCGGTAAACTTCCTGAATTTCTTTAACGACGAACTTGGCCAGTGCCTCAACTCCAAGAACTCGCAATATATCATGCGGATTCATCGGACCGTCGGACAGAACCTCACCCTTCTCAACACGTTCACCTTCGAACACGTTCATCTGACGCCACTTCGGAATCAGCTCTTCATAGCCTTCTGAACCGTCAGTCGGCGTAATAACGATACGCTTCTTACCTTTGGTTTCTTTACCGAAGGAGAAGGTGCCACTGATTTCCGCCAGAATCGCCGATTCTTTTGGTTTACGGGCTTCAAACAGGTCAGCAACTCGTGGCAGACCACCGGTGATGTCTTTGTTACCGCCAGATTCTTGCGGAATACGGGCAATAACGTCACCAATCTGCACTTCCGCACCACCGGACAAGCTCAACAGAGCACCATCTGGCAGGAAGTATTGAACAGGCTGATTCGTGTTACCAATCATGATGTCATCACCATTGGCGTCGACAATCTTGATCAATGGACGAATTTCTTTACCCGCTGCATTTCGCTGCGCCTGCGGAATCACTTCCGTGGTGCTTACACCAGTCAGCTCATCGACCTTGCGGTTAATGGTAATACCATCATCCATGCCAATGAACTGAACCTTACCAGCAACTTCCGACACGATTGGGTGTGTGTGTGGGTCCCAGCGAACAATCACGTCACCGGCATCGACTTTGGCACCATCCTGCACAGCAACCACAGAACCGTAAGGCAACTTGTAGCGCTCACGCTCACGCCCGTGTTCGTCGGCAACCGCCAACAAACCCGAACGGGAAACCACCACCAAATGGCCATCTGCACGGGTAACCGTTTTAACGTTATGCAAATGCACTTTACCGGCCTGCTTCACTTGTACGTTATCAATGGCTGATGAACTGGACGCCGCACCACCAATGTGGAACGTACGCATTGTCAACTGTGTACCCGGTTCACCGATCGACTGTGCCGCGATAATACCAACCGCTTCACCGATGTTGATGCGGTGGCCACGTGCCAGGTCACGGCCGTAACACTGCGCACAGATGCCAAAACGGGTTTCACACGTGATGGACGAACGAACCTTAATAGTATCGACACCCACACTGTCAATCTGCTCGGCAATTTTTTCATCAATCATGACGCCAGCGCGGATAATTACATCATCCGTTGCCGGATCAATAATATCTTCCGCAGGAACACGACCTAGCACCTGAGTACCCAAACCAACAACAACGTCACCGCCGTCAATGATAGGCTCCAGGGTAATGCCGTTTTCGGTACCACAATCCAGTTCGGTCACGACCACATCCTGCGCGACGTCAACTAGACGACGGGTCAAGTAACCAGAGGATGCTGTCTTCAATGCGGTATCGGCCAAACCTTTACGCGCACCGTGCGTCGAGATGAAGTATTCACCAACGGACAAACCTTCACGGAAGTTAGCCTTAATTGGGTTTTCAATGATCGAGCCGTCTGGCTTAGCCATCAGACCACGCATACCCGCAAGCTGACGAATCTGGGTTGCACTACCACGAGCACCGGAGTCGGCCATCATAAATACGGCATTAAAAGAGTCAGTTTCAACTTCGTTGCCATCACGGTCGACGGTCATTTCCTTAGAAATACCTTCCATCATCGCTTTGGCAATCTGGTCGTTGGCACGAGACCAAAGGTCAACCACTTTGTTGTATTTCTCACCCTGAGTAATCAAACCTTGGGCAAACTGCTCTTCAACTTCCTGAACTTCCGCTTCTGACGCGGCCAGAATATCGTATTTGGCTTGTGGGATAACGAAGTCGTTAACACCAATCGATGAACCGGATTTCGTTGCATAGCTGAAACCCATGTACATGACCTGGTCGGCAAAGACGACGGTTTCCTTCAGACCCACGGAACGGTAACACTCGTTCAGCAAGCCAGAGATCGCCTTCTTCTTCATCGGCTGGTTGACCATGTCGAATGGCATACCGTCTGGCGCAATCGAGAACAGGATCGTTCGACCAACGGTAGTGTCTTCGATAGAGATTTTCTCTTCGCGGGTACCGTCTTCGTTAATCTTAACCTGGCGAATACGAACCTTAACGATCGCTTGCAGGGCAACCTGACCTGCGCCGTAGGCTCGCTGCACTTCTTCAATGTTGGCGAACACCATGCCTTCGCCTTTCGCATTGACGCGCGCACGGGTCATGTAATAGAGACCCAACACAACGTCCTGCGACGGAACGATAATCGGTTCACCGGAAGCAGGTGACAGAATGTTGTTGGTCGACATCATCAGCGCACGAGCTTCAAGCTGAGCTTCAAGCGTTAGCGGAATATGGACTGCCATCTGGTCACCGTCGAAGTCCGCGTTATAAGCCGCACACACCAGAGGGTGAAGGTTAATCGCTTTGCCTTCGATCAATACAGGTTCGAATGCCTGAATACCCAAACGGTGCAACGTTGGTGCACGGTTCAGCATGACCGGATGTTCACGGATCACTTCGTCGAGGATATCCCAGACGATAGGTTCTTCGCGCTCGACCATCTTCTTAGCAGCTTTGATGGTAGTCGCCAGACCACGGTGCTCAAGCTTGCTGAAGATGAACGGCTTGAACAATTCCAACGCCATTTTCTTCGGCAGACCACACTGGTGCAGACGCAGAGTAGGACCAACCACAATTACCGAACGGCCAGAATAGTCAACACGCTTACCCAATAAGTTCTGACGGAAACGACCTTGCTTACCTTTGATCATGTCAGCCAGGGACTTCAGCGGACGACGGTTCGACCCTGTGATGGCACGACCGCGACGACCGTTATCCAACAGCGCGTCTACAGACTCCTGCAGCATACGCTTCTCGTTACGCACGATGATGTCCGGAGCAGAGAGCTCTAACAGGCGCTTCAATCGGTTGTTACGGTTAATCACGCGCCGATACAGATCGTTCAAATCAGACGTTGCGAAACGACCGCCATCCAGAGGCACCAGAGGACGCAGATCTGGCGGCAGAACCGGCAGAACGGTCATCACCATCCACTCTGGGTTGTTGCCTGACTTGTAGAAGGCTTCCAGAAGTTTCAGACGCTTGGACAGCTTCTTGATCTTGGTTTCAGAGTTGGTCGCAGGAATTTCTTCACGCAATGTCGCAATTTCACCTTCGAGGTCGATTGCTTCCAACAATTTCTGAACGGCTTCCGCACCCATGCGAGCGTCGAAGTCGTCACCGAATTCTTCAATGGCTTCGTAGTACTCTTCATCGGTCAGCAGCTGCGCTTTTTCCAGACTGGTTAAGCCTGGATCGATCACAACGAAGCTCTCGTAATAGAGAATGCGTTCAATATCACGCAACGTCATGTCCAGCATCAAACCGATGCGGGATGGCAGTGACTTCAAGAACCAAATGTGTGCAACAGGCGCAGCCAGTTCGATGTGGCCCATGCGCTCACGACGAACTTTCGCCTGAGTCACTTCTACGCCACACTTCTCACAGATAACACCACGGTGCTTCAAACGCTTGTACTTACCACACAAGCATTCGTAATCTTTGATAGGCCCAAAAATACGGGCACAGAATAAACCATCACGCTCAGGCTTGAACGTACGATAGTTAATAGTTTCCGGCTTCTTCACTTCACCAAAAGACCATGAACGAATCATGTCCGGTGAGGCAAGACCAATGCGGATAGAATCGAATTCCTCGGCCTGGCCTTGTGTTTTCAGCAGGTTTAATAAATCTTTCATGTTTCAGCTCCACAGGGAGTTGGCAACCGGGCAGCCATTGCTGGCTGCCCACCGTTCATCACTCTTCGTTTTCCAGCTCGATATCGATACCGAGAGAGCGGATTTCTTTCACCAATACGTTGAAAGATTCCGGCATGCCCGGCTCCATACGGTGGTCGCCGTCGACAATGTTTTTATACATCTTCGTACGGCCATTCACGTCGTCCGATTTCACTGTCAGCATTTCCTGCAAGGTATAAGCGGCACCGTATGCTTCCAGTGCCCATACTTCCATCTCACCAAAACGCTGACCACCAAACTGAGCTTTACCACCCAGAGGCTGTTGTGTGACCAGACTGTAAGAGCCGGTAGAACGGGCATGCATTTTGTCGTCAACCAAGTGGTTCAACTTCAGCATGTACATGTAACCGACTGTCGTTTTGTTTTCGAAGAGGTCACCGGTACGTCCGTCCCACAGCTGGATCTGACCGGAGTCATCCATACCTGCAAGGCGTAACAGACCTTTAACTTCTTCTTCTTTCGCACCATCGAACACCGGCGTTGCAATAGGCACACCTTTGCTGAGGTTTTTCGCCAGTTCACGGATTTCATCATCCGAGAAGTCGCCGAGGGTTTCGTTACGGTAGCCTTTACCGGACTGATTATAGATCTGGTCCATAAAATCGCGGATTTCAGCAATACTGCGCTGTTCTTCCACCATCTCGTTGATACGATCGCCCAGACCTTTGGCAGCGGCACCCAAGTGCGTTTCCAGAATCTGACCAACGTTCATACGTGACGGTACACCCAATGGGTTCAGAACCACGTCAACCGGGTTGCCCTTTTCGTCATACGGCATGTCTTCGACAGGCATGATGACGGAGATAACACCCTTGTTACCGTGACGACCCGCCATCTTGTCACCAGGCTGAATGCGACGTTTAACGGCAAGGTAGACTTTAACGACTTTCAATACGCCAGGCTGCAGATCATCACCTGACTGCAACTTACGTTTTTTGTCGTCGAAACGCTCTTCCTGATCGTGCTTACGCTCTTTCAGTCGAGCTTCAGCAGCCTCCAACTGAGCAGCCAATGCTTCATCCTGCATGCGCAGCTTAAACCAGTCTGATCGTGGCAGAGCTTTCAGGTAATCCTGAGTCAGCACGTCACCTTTTTTCAGGTCTGGACCGCCAGCAACCGTTTGACCGACGAAGGCATCGTTCAATCGCTCGAACACGGTATCTTCAACAATACGGTACTCTGCATTAAGGTCTTTACGGAACTCTTCCAGAGCCTGACGTTCGATGTCTTTTGAGCGCTGATCACGCTCGACACCATCACGGGTGAATGTCTGTACATCGATAACGGTACCGCGCATGCCACCTTTAACACGCAAAGACGTGTCTTTAACGTCAGAGGCTTTCTCACCGAAGATCGCACGTAACAGCTTTTCTTCAGGGGTCAACTGTGTCTCAGACTTAGGCGTAACCTTACCCACCAGGATGTCACCAGGGCCCACTTCGGCACCGATGTACACAATACCCGACTCATCCAGCTTACTCAGCGCAGACTCACCGACGTTTGGAATATCCGCAGTAATTTCTTCAGGCCCTAACTTAGTATCACGAGCGATACAGGTCAGTTCCTGAATGTGGATAGAGGTAAAACGATCTTCCTGAACAACTTTCTCAGATACCAGAATGGAGTCTTCGTAGTTGTAACCGTTCCAAGGCATGAAGGCGATGCGCATGTTCTGACCGAGCGCTAACTCGCCCAGGTCAACAGACGGACCGTCTGCCAAAACATCACCCCGAGCAATCACATCACCCTGACGGACGATAGTGCGCTGGTTGATACAGGTGTTCTGGTTAGAGCGGGTGTATTTCGTCAGATTGTAGATATCGACACCGGCGTCATCTTCGCCAATTTCGTCGTCATCCACTTTAATAACGATACGCGATGCATCGACGTATTCGATAACACCACCACGATCCGCAACCACACAGACACCGGAGTCAACCGCAACATTACGTTCAATACCGGTACCTACCAGCGGCTTATCAGACTTCAGAGTAGGAACCGCCTGACGTTGCATGTTCGATCCCATCAAGGCTCGGTTAGCGTCATCGTGTTCCAGGAATGGAATCAGCGAGGCCGCAACAGATACTACCTGACGAGGTGATACATCCATCATGTCGACTTTTTCAAGCGGTGCCATGGTGAACTCATTCTGGTGACGAACCTGAACAAACTCGCCTTGAATCATGCCATTGTCATCAACAGGCACGTTTGCCTGTGCAATGGTGTGGCGTGCTTCATCAATCGCAGACAGGTAGACAATTTCATCGCTGATCTTGCCATTCTCAACTTTACGATAAGGTGTTTCCAGGAAACCGTAGCTGTTGGTACGCGCATAAGTAGAGAGCGTATTGATCAAACCAATGTTTGGACCTTCCGGCGTCTCAATAGGACATACCCGGCCATAGTGCGTCGGGTGTACGTCACGCACTTCGAAACCGGCACGTTCACGGGTCAAACCACCAGGTCCTAATGCAGAAACACGACGCTTGTTGGTAATACCGGACAGCGGGTTGTTCTGATCCATAAACTGAGACAGCTGAGAAGATCCGAAAAACTCTTTAATCGCAGCAGCAACAGGCTTGGCGTTCACCAAATCCTGAGGCATCAAGCCTTCGCTTTCTGCCATGGATAGTCGCTCACGAACCGCACGTTCAACACGCACCAGACCGACACGGAACTGGTTTTCAGCCATCTCACCGACTGAACGTACACGACGGTTACCCAAGTGATCGATGTCATCGACGGTGCCGTGGCCGTTACGGATATCTATCAATGTTTTCACAACATCAACGATATCTTCACGGGACAGGGTGCCCTCACCCACGTCTTCTTCACGTCCCAAACGACGGTTGAACTTCATTCGACCAACAGCAGACAGATCGTAACGGTCTGAGGTAAAGAACAGATTCTGGAATAAAGTTTCCGCAGATTCTTTTGTTGGTGGTTCACCAGGGCGCATCATGCGGTAGATTTCGACCAATGCTTCTAACGGCGTGCTGGTCGGGTCATTACGCAAGGTGTCAGAAATAAAGGCGCCACAATCCAGATCGTTGGTGTACAGAGTTTCGAATGATCCAATACCCTGCTCTTTAATCTGTTCCAATACGTCTGGCGTGATTTCATCGTTACAGTTAGCAACGATTTCACCGGTCTTGGCATTGACAATGTCTGTCGCCAGCGCCTTGCCATACAGGTAGGAGTCGGGAATGATAACTTTGTCCAATCCAGCCTGTTCCAACAGACGGATGTGCCGGGCCGTGATTCGACGACCTTCTTCGACAATAACATTGCCTTCAGCATCTTTGATTTCAAAGCCAGCGGTCTCACCTTTCAGGCGATCCGCAACGATCATCATTTCGATGACTTCGCCACTCACCGTGTAGGACACACGTTCAAAGAACATGTCCAACATTTCCTGGTTTGTGTACTCAAGCGCACGCAACAGAATGGTTGCTGGCAACTTACGGCGACGGTCGATTCGGACGAAAACCTGATCCTTCGGATCAAACTCGAAATCCAACCATGAACCACGGTAAGGTATAACACGAGCAGAATGCAGCAACTTACCGGAGCTGTGCGTTTTGCCTTTATCGTGATCAAAGAACACACCAGGAGAACGGTGCAACTGGGAAACAACAACACGCTCGGTACCATTGACGATAAAGGTACCGTTGTCCGTCATCAATGGGATTTCACCCATGTAGACTTCCTGTTCCTTGATATCCTTGATTGCTTTGCTCGGCGAGTCTTTATCATAAATGATCAGACGCACTTTCACTCGCAACGGAGCAGCATAAGTAACACCACGCAATTGACATTCTTTCACGTCAAACGCTGGCTTGCCCAACTTATAGCTCACATATTCCAGTGCAGCATTGCCAGAATAACTGACAATTGGAAAAACAGATTTAAAGGCAGCATGCAAGCCACTATCTTGACGTTCGGCGGCGTCAAAATCTGCTTGCAGGAAACTCCGATAAGAGTCCAATTGAATTGCGAGCAGGTATGGAATATCCATAACGGGCTCAAGTTTACCGAAATCCTTACGAATTCGCTTTTTCTCGGTGTAAGAGTATGCCATCAGCAATCCCCAGCTTGTTCACCAACGGTGTGTCTGAGTGGTTGAACCGCAAAATGCGGCTTATCGGAATACAGTTGTCAGCAGACAGGTCTAACAACTCCGACTTTCACTTCCTGTGCGCTCGTTATATGAGCCCCAGTGCCTAAGCACTTAATCCTGTAAATTAACCCAATTTGAGCCAACTTAGAAAACTAAATCCTGTAAGACAGGAAAAGGCCGGTAACCAAACAGGCTACCAGCCAATATCAATTGAATGACAAGAGCGCCATCCAATGCGTATGAATTACTTCAATTCTACGCTAGCGCCAGCTTCTTCAAGCTTAGCTTTGATTTCTTCAGCTTCTGCTTTCTCAACGCCTTCCTTCAATGGAGAAGGAGCGCCGTCAACCAGGCCTTTCGCTTCTTTCAGGCCAAGACCTGTGATTTCACGAACAACCTTAATAACGTTAACTTTCTTGTCGCCAGCAGCAGTCAGAACGACGTCGAAGTCAGTCTTTTCTTCAGCAGCGGCAGCAGCAGGACCAGCAACAGCGGCAGCTGCAGCAGATACGCCAAATTTTTCTTCCATTGCTTCGATCAATTCTACAACGTCTTTTACAGACATTTCAGCAACAGCATTGATGATATCGTCTTTAGTCAGAGACATGACTTAATTCCTAATCTGTTTGAGGCTTCGCCCCAATAAACCGTTAAATAAACTACGCAACTCTCATTAATTGAGGGTAAATTACGCAGCTTCCTGTTCTTTCTGGTCGCGCAATGCGGCCAACGTACGTACCAGCTTGCCTGCAGATGCTTCTTTCAGAACCATCATCAGTTTCGCAATTGCTTCGTCGTAAGTTGGTAAGCTTGCCAATGTTGCGACAGGTGTAATTTCACCTTCGAACATCGCAGTTTTTAATTCCAGCTTTTCGTTTGTTTTCGCAAAGTCATTCAGAATACGGGCGCCCGCACCTGGATGTTCCATTGAGAAAGCAATCAGCGTCGGACCGACAAAAGAGTCAGCCAGGCCTTCATAAGAAGTGCCTTTAACCGCGCGGCGAGCCAGCGTATTACGTACAACCTTCAGCCATACGCCATTGTCGCGAGCCAGCTTACGCAATGCAGTCATGTCATTCACTGCAACGCCACGTGAGTCTGCAACAACTGCAGACAGGGCGCCTTGCGCTTGCTCTTGTACCTCAGCAACAATCGCTTTTTTGCCTTCGAGATTCAGTGCCACTGAAAAATCTCCTGTTAACAGCCCGGAAACCGGGCCTACCTCTTTTTCGATTCTTGCGAATCGACCTGTTTAACGGCAACAGAGTAAGCTCATAAAATATGTGCTCGGGTTACCGTCTGCGTAGGAAATTAAGAATGTAACCATTCACCTACGGTCTTTGACTGTGCGAGCGATGCCGAAACACCCTCACACCCCAAAGTTCGTTTAGACGCTTAAAGTGCTCTGGTCGATAGTGACACCAGGACCCATAGTGGTCGACAGTGACACCTTCTTCACATAAACACCTTTAGCAGAAGCTGGCTTCAGCTTCTTAAGATCAGCAATCAACGCTTCTGCGTTTTGCTTGATGGCTGCTGCGTCGAATTCAATTTTACCGATACACGCGTGAATAATGCCGTTCTTGTCAGTACGGAAACGCGCCTGACCAGACTTCGCATTCTTAACGGCGGTTGCAACGTCAGCGGTGACAGTACCAACCTTAGGGTTTGGCATCAGACCACGTGGGCCCAACAATTGACCCAGCTGACCGACAACGCGCATCGCATCCGGAGAAGCAATAACAACACCGAAGTTCAGGTCACCGGCTTTCATTTGCTCAGCCAGATCATCCATACCTACAGCTTCTGCACCCGCTGCCTTAGCAGCTTCAGCGTTTTCACCCTGAGCAAAAACAGCTACGCGGACGTCTTTACCAGTACCGTTTGGCAATACAGTAGAGCCACGAACGTTCTGATCCGATTTACGAGCGTCAATACCCAAATTAACAGAGATATCAACAGACTCTTTAAACTTAACAGTAGACAGCTCTTTCAACACTGCTACAGCTTCTTCAAAACTGTAAGCCTTGGTTGATTCAATTTTTTCCTGCGCTAAACGAGCGCGCTTAGTCAACTTAGCCATCACTCAACACCCTCAACGTTTAGACCCATGCTACGAGCGGTACCTGCGATAGTACGCACTGCTGCGTCCATATCAGAAGCCGTCAGGTCAGGATTCTTAGTAGTCGCAATCTCTTCCAATTGAGCACGGCTAACCGTACCTACTTTCTGAGTATTTGGACGACCAGAACCACTCTTGATGCCTGCCGCTTTCTTCAACAGAATAGAAGCTGGCGGAGTTTTGGTGATAAAGGTAAAGCTACGGTCTGCATACACAGTGATAACAACCGGAGTCGGCAAGCCTGGCTCCAATTTCTGCGTTTCAGCATTGAACGCCTTACAGAATTCCATGATGTTCACACCATGCTGACCCAGTGCTGGACCAACTGGTGGACTTGGGTTGGCCTGACCGGCCTTCACTTGCAGCTTAATATAAGCCGTGACTTTCTTAGCCATGATAGCTTCCTCTTAATGGGTTCTAACGCCTTTCAGCTCCCCGCTTCACACATCAGAACGAAAAATACCCGGCCAATGACCAGGTGTTTTCATTCTTAACAAATCTTAACCTTTTTCGACCTGAGAAAACTCAAGCTCTACCGGAGTCGCCCGGCCGAAGATCGATACAGACACCTGCAATCGACTCTTCTCATAATTCACTTTTTCTACCGTACCATTGAAGTCAGCGAACGGACCATCAGTTACTCGCACAACTTCGCCTGGCTCATATATCGTCTTCTGAGTTGGCTTATCGGCACCGTCTTTGACACGCTGCAGAATCGCATCAGCCTCTTTCGGTGAGAGCGGAGCTGGCTTCTCAGCAGTACCACCAATGAAACCCATGACTCGCGGAGTATCTTTCACCAAGTGCCATGAATCATCGTTCATTTCCATCTCGACCAACACATAGCCGGGATAGAACTTACGCTCACTCTTACGCTTCTTGCCGTCTCGCATCTCAACCACAGATTCGGTTGGCACCAAGATTTCTCCGAACAGATCTTGCATACCCTGCAACTCAACCTGCTCTTTCAGCGAATTTGCTACACGCTTCTCATAGCCAGAGTAAGCATGCACGACATAGAATCGTTTTGTCATAGTGCAACCTTACCCAAAGACCATCGACAGCAACCACCCGATCAGGGTGTCCACCAACCACAAAATAACCGCCACCAGAAACACAAAACCCAAGACAACCAAGGTCGTCTGCACGGTTTCCTGACGCGTCGGCCAGACCACCTTGCGTATTTCAACCCAGGCCTCCTTACGCAGACGATTAGTTGCCTTGCCGCGCTCAGTGGTCAAAGCAACCAATACAGCAATGACCAGAGCCAGAACCACACCCAATACACGGAAGATCAACGACTCCGCAGAAAAGTAGTAGTTACCACCAATGGCTGCTGCAATCAGTGCAACAACGATAAACCACTTAAAAATATCAAACGCTGAGTTTGATGAATTCACCTGAGCATTCATTCAGCAAGACACCTGTGCTGTTGGTATTTGTAAATAATGTGGCAGGCCAGGAGGGACTCGAACCCCCAACTTTCGGTTTTGGAGACCGACGCTCTACCAATTGAACTACTGGCCTATTACTTAATTGGGCGGCGGATTCTAAGCTACCACCCAGTGCTTTTCAAGCACTTCGTAATGCTTTTTCGAAGATTCTTCAAAAAAGTATTGGTAAGTCGATTTGAAGTTGCGCATGTTATTGAAAATTAACCGTTATTTCCATCTTTTTAAGAAAATACTTTAAAAAAAGTCCCAGCAAAGACTTGGGACTTCGGGTTAACCGTTCTATAGATTGGGAGGCGTGAGCGCTGAGGCCAGATGACAAGGCTCAGCAAAAGGATTGCGAAAGCGGTGTGGGCGGTGAGATTCGAAGTAATACCCTTCGCCAGGCTGCAGCGTGTAAACCTGGTCGTCGACCGTCAACTCGATCTGCCCACTGATCACAAAGCCCGTCTCTTCACCTTCATGCACGAAGCCTTCAATGCCAGTGTCTGAGCCGGGAGGATATATCTCAAGCATCAGGTTCATCTGGCGATTGGGGAAATTCTTACCGAAAACCTGCCATTCAATGCCGGATTCGGTGGTAATTACCTGAACATCGTCGCCACGGTAGACCACGGGACGGTCAACTTGCTCTTCTTCGCCATTGTCAAAAAATTCGATCAGCGACATTGGTATCCCTGCGAGTACTTTTTTCAGGGAACTGATACTTGGCGAAACATTATTTTTTTCGATCATGGAAATTGTTGAATTGGTGACTCCCGCGCGTTTTGCCAGCTCCCGCTGAGACAACGCTGCTGCTTTTCTTACTTCCTTAAGCCGACTTCCGACATCTTCCAATTGTCTGCACCTCACAAATTAAAGAAAACTCAATTGCTCATTTTCGATTCAATGAATCAAAATCATGAACAGGTGTCAATGATATTACACATTTAGCGGTTCCCCAAGTCATTGCCCTTTGCTAGTATCGTCAATTATATAAAACAGACAGATTAATATATTAAACGGGCGACTCATGCTGAATCCAAGAACCCATACCGATAAGTACCCAGAATCGTATTACGCCGCAACTGTGGCCTACCAACTGGCCTTACCATCCTTGCAAGGTACCGTCACCACCGAGATATGTGTTATCGGCGCTGGTTTCAGTGGCATCAATACCGCATTGGAGCTCGCTGAGCGTGGGTATAAGGTATCTGTCTTGGAGGCCTATAAGGTCGGCTGGGGAGCTTCGGGCCGCAATGGCGGTCAACTCATCCGAGGAATTGGTCATGGTACCGACCAATTTCGCAACGAAATCGGTGAGCAAGGGGTTTCGGCTATTGACCAGATGGGGCTCGAAGCCGTTGAGGTAGTCAAGGCTCGCATCGCCAAATACCAGATAAACTGTGATTTAGTCATGGGCTACTGCGATCTCGCCCATAAACCCAGGCATTTGCAGGCATTCCGCGACGACAAAGCCTGGCTCGACAGTATCGGTTACGGCTATGAAACCCGACTACTCGATAAAGCTGACATGCATGAGGTGGTTGGGTCTGATAATTACATCGGTGGCCTCATCGATATGGGCAGCGGCCATGTTCACCCTTTGAATCTGAATCTTGGCGAAGCTCAGGGCGCACTTGATAACGGAGTGAGTATTTACGAACACTCTGCGGTGATCGACATCGAATACGGTGCACAGATCGTGGTAAAAACGGCGCACGGCCAGATAACCTGTGACCGGCTGATCATCTGCGGGAACGCCTACGTTGCTGGCCTCAACGAGACGCTGGAAAGTCAGGTATTACCGGCCGGCAGTTACGTGATTGCCACGGAGCCGCTTAGCGATGACCTGGCAAAGCGTGTTCTACCGCAAAATATGGCCGTGTGCGATCAGCGGGTAGCGCTCGATTATTACCGCCTCAGCGCCGATAATCGATTGCTGTTTGGTGGTTTGTGTAATTATTCCGGACGTGATCCACGGTCCATTGAAGCGACGCTAAAGCCGCACATGGATCTGGTTTTTCCTTACCTCAAGGACGTCAAAATAGAGTTTCAGTGGGGCGGCATGATCGGTATCGGAGCTAACCGTATGCCGCAAATCGGTCGATTGAAGGAAAACGTCTATTTTGCTCAGGCCTATTCCGGGCACGGCATTAACGCAACGCATATGGCTGCGAAAGTCATTGCGGAACACATTTCTGGGGAGACCGACCGGATGGAAATCTTTGAGCGCATCCGTCACATGCGCTTTCCGGGTGGTCGTAAATTACGTTCACCGTTGCTGGCTGCCGGAATGCTCTACCATCGGGCAAAAGATCTGTTTTAAAACACCCAAAAAACCGGCGGAGGCCGGTTTTTTTTCTTCGCTGAAGACATTCAGGTCAGATTTTCTGACGAGAAGCCAACAGACAGACCAGATTGGTGGCCATCGTGGCACCCGCCAACGCCGTTATTTCAGCGTGATCGTACGGCGGAGCTACTTCGACAACGTCACAGCCAATCAGATTAAGACCTTGTAATCCATGCAGCAATTTAATCGCGGTGATGGTGTCGAAACCGCCACATACCGGCGTACCGGTGCCTGGTGCGCAACTCGGATCGAGAAAATCAATATCGAATGTAATGTAACATGGGCGGTCCGCGACGGTTGTTCGGATCTGCTCTATCGCCTTATCGACACCATGGCTATGCAACCACAGTGCGTCCAGAACAGTATAGCCCAAATCATGCTCATTAACTGTACGCATGCCAAGTTGCACAGAATGTTTCGCATCAACAATACCTTCGTTCGCCGCGTGATAAAACATGGTCCCGTGGTCTATCCGACCTTTTTTATCCGGCCAGGTGTCGCAATGCGCATCAAAATGAATCAGCGAAATTGGACCGTGTTTGCCTGCCAGACTTTTAAGAATCGGGTAAGTGACAAAATGATCGCCACCGATGGTCAACGGAATAACATCTGCGGCCAAAATGGGCTGATACCACCGGCACACATCCTCAACAAAATTCTGAGGCAGGCCTGGGTCAAAGACGCAATCGCCATAATCAATCACATTCAGGCTAATAAAAGGGTCATGCCGCCAGGGCCATGGACGCGCCCAGGACAACTGTGCAGAAGCAGCACGGACAGCTCGAGGTCCAAAGCGTGCCCCTGGGCGATTTGACGTCGCTAGGTCAAAAGGCACGCCAATGACCGCAACGTCCACATCGGTCAGATCACGACTGTAGCGACGGCGCAGAAAACTTGTTGCCCCTGCGTACATTGCCTCGACCTGCGTACCTAAATTCGACTCGCGCGTAAAGGCCAAGTCGCCCATGCCATATTGTTCAAACGTATCAACCATGACACCCTCTGTTGTTCGCTTCGATCTGCATCGTTAGTCGACATTCAACTGAGCACTGATGCGCTCATTCATTTTCCGGGTGAAGAACCAGGAACCAATCGCCACCAGCGAAACCACACCGATAATTAAAGTTGCTAACGCATTGATTTTTGGTGTCACACCCAGGCGAACAGAGCTGAACACTTCAATCGGCAAGGTTGTTGCCCCTGGTCCTGTGACAAAGCTGGCGATGACAACATCATCCAGAGACAGAGTAAAGGATAGCAGCCAGGCCGAAATAATCGCCGGTGAAATAATAGGTAAGGTAATCTGCATGAAGGCCTTAAAGGGACTGGCACCCAGGTCTAGTGCGGCTTCTTCAAGCGATTTATCCATTTCAGTCAGTCGAGAAGTAATCACCACAGTGGAATATGCCAAACAAAATGTCGTGTGGGCTATCCACACGGTCAACATACCACGGTTTTCTGGCCAGCCCAGGTGTTGCCCCATCGCGACAAACAACAGCAGCATGGACAAACCGATAATGACGTCTGGCATCACCAACGGTGCCGTCACCATGCCGGAGAACAGGGTCCGACCGGTGAACTTTTTAAACCTCACCATGATAATTGACGCCATCACTGCCAGAACTACCGCGGAAGAGGCCGAATAAAAAGCAATCTGCAGTGAGCGGCCCACAGCGGACATAATCTGCTGATCTTGAAACAGTTCCACATACCATTTACCTGAGAAGCCAGCCCAAACAGTCACCAGGCGGCTCGCATTGAACGAATAAAAGATCAACACGGCCATTGGCAGGTACAAGAACGCGATACCAAACCAGAACATAAATTTTGAGAAACTTAATTTTGAACCGATCACAGGTTAGCCTCCTTATTCTGGAAGCGATGAAACAGCGTTATCGGAATAATCAGGATAAATACCATGATCAATGCCAACGCGGAGGCCACCGGCCAATCCCGATTATTAAAAAACTCTTGCCACAACACTTTGCCGATCATGATGGTTTCGGTTCCGCCCAACAGCTCAGGAATCACATATTCTCCGACCACGGGAATAAACACCAACATCGAACCCGCGACAATTCCGTTTATCGACAACGGCAACGTGATGCGGAATAATCGGGTAAAATGTCCAGCTCCCAAATCCGCTGCAGCTTCCAGTAATGCGTTGTCATGTTTGACCAGATTGGCGTACAACGGCAGTACCATGAAAGGCAAATACGAATAAACAATACCAACATACACGGCGAAGTTAGTGTTGATCATTTGGATAGGGTCATCAATGATGCCGAGCCACATCAACAGACCATTAATCAGTCCATTGTTTTTTAACAGACCAACCCAGGCATATACTCGAATCAGGAAAGACGTCCAGCTGGGTAGCAGAACCAACAATAGCCAAACTGTTTGCTGCTCCTTCGGTGCTTTCGCAATGGCATAAGCCATGGGATAACCAAGTAATAAACAGAACAATGTGGAAAAAAATGCCATCTTGATGGAATTAAGATACGCCTGAACATACAACGGATCATCCAACACCCAAAGGAAGTTATTGATGCTGACTCGAATACCGAGCACACCATCTATCCAATCAAACATGGCGGTGTAAGGCGGTATCGATAATTCAGCTTCAGCAACTGAGATTTTTGCCACAAAAATAAATGGCATCAGAAAGAAAACCAGCAACCATAAAAAAGGTCCGCTAAGGATCAGACAGCGTCCTTTTGGCAACAGTCGTTTAATCGTAGTATAAGTACTCATGAGCGCATAACCATGCCAGCGTCATCTTGCCAGAAGACGTAAACCTTCTCGTCCCAGTCCGGACGCTCGGCCCGACGTTCGGTATTTGCCAGGAAACATTGAACAATCTTTCCGGAAGTTAACTTTACGTAATAAACCGTGTGACCACCGAGGTAGGCAATATCCTCCACCGTACCTTCCGTAACGTTATGATCCATATCCGGCTTTTCAACACTGATAAAGGTTTTTTCTGGCCGCAACGCGAACAACATATTGCGGTCATCGATACCGGACGATACCCCCCGTCCAACGTAGATATCGGTGTCGATATCCGGGCAGAAAAGTTTCATGAAGTGTTCTTCGTCTTCAATGATTTCTGACTCAAATATATTTACCGAACCAATGAATTCGGCCACCATTCGATTCAACGGGCTTTCATAAATATCCACGGGTGTACCAATCTGCTGAATTTCGCCTTCGTCCATAATCGCAATTCGGTCGGCCATGGTCATGGCTTCTTCCTGATCGTGCGTTACCATCACACAGGTCACACCAACCCGTTCAATAATGTCGACGACTTCCAACTGCATTTCCGTGCGTAATTTTTTATCCAGCGCACCCATGGGTTCATCCAACAATAATAATTTAGGATGCTTCGCAAGTGACCGCGCCAGGGCAACTCGCTGTCGCTGACCACCGGACAATTGATGAGGTTTGCGCTTTGCGTATTTTTCCATGTGCACGAGTTTCAGCATTTCAGAGACACGTGCGTCGATATCTGCTTTCGCCATACCGTCCTGTTGTAGACCAAAGGCAATATTCTTCGCCACCGTCATATGCGGAAATAAAGCATAGGACTGGAACATCATGTTGAACGGGCGTTCGTTTGGCTGCAAATGGGTTATGTCTTCTGATCCAATGCATATTTTTCCGGAAGTCGCTTTTTCAAAACCGGCCAACATGCGCAGTAACGTAGACTTTCCAGATCCAGAGGCGCCCAACAGCGCAAATATCTCGCCTTTTTTGATGTCCAGACTGATGTCATCAACCGCCAGGGCATCGTCGTACTTTTTGGTGATGTTTTTAATGCTTAACAGCACTTCATCCTGGGCACGAGAATTTTTCCGCGTAATTTCCGAAGAGGTCATAATATAAAACTTCTTAATAAAACCGAGGGAGGAAATGCCGGACGGTCGTCCGGCGGTGTTGTTATTGTGCAGATTTGACTGACGTCCAGGTACGGTTCATATACCGATTTACCTTTTGTGGCAGAACAGCAAAGGTGAACAGTTTGGTCCCTTCGACCGGAAACACGCCTGGGTCTTCCAGAATTTCAGCATCGATGAACTCGCGTGCGGCGGCATTCGGGCTGCCATACCAAACGTAGTTGGTAATATCAGCGCCTATTTGTGCATCGAGAATAAAGTTGATGAATTCATGAGCTTCATTTACATTTTTGGCGTCTTTTGGAATCACCATCATGTCAGACCACATGGCGGTTCCTTCTTTCGGAATGTAATAGCCGATCTCGACATCATTTTCCGCTTCCTCGGCACGTACCATGGCCTGGAAGATGTCACCACTCCAGCCGATGGCTATACAGATGTCGCCATTGGCCAAATCAGAGATATAACGTGAACTGTGGAAGTATGTAATGTATGGCTTCAGAGAAGACATCAACTCTCCGGCTTTGTCATAGTCTTTAGTGTTGGTGGAATTCGGGTCCAAGCCAAGGTAGGACATGACCAAGGGCAACACTTCACCTGCGCTGTCCAACACCGAGACACCACACTGACTGAGTTTGGCTAAGTTTTCCGGTTTGAAAAACAGGTCCCAACTGTCGGTCGGTGCGTCCTCGCCCAGAATTTCTTCGACTTTAGCCACGTTATAGCCTATCCCGGTAGTACCCCACTGATAAGGAGCACCGTATTGGTTACCTTCGTCGTAATTACTCAGGTTTGCAAGCAGTTCGGTGTCCAGGTTTTTCCAGTTGGGAATTTTAGACTTATCGAGTTTTTGATAGGCTCCGGCAATAATATGGCGTGCCATGTAGTCGGAAGTTGGGACCACAACGTCGTAACCGGATTGACCAGACAGTACCTTGGCTTCCAATACCTCATTGGAGTCGAAAACATCGTAACTGACTTTAATGCCAGTGGCCGCTGTGAACTTCTCCAGAGTGTCTTCAGCAATATAATCTGACCAGTTGTAGATACGAACCACACGGTCTTCTGCCATGACAGCGGAAGACAGGGCGGTCGCCACTGCTATACCCAGTACGGGTTTCATAATCGCTTTCATCTCTTGCCTCTTATTACCATTGTCGGTATTTATTATTGTTAGCGTATCGGCACATCAGCAAATGTTCACTGATGTTAGGCCATCGATCAGCATCAATGCCCTACACTGCTCTCTATCGCGCTCCAGACGCTTCTTTTATTAACAGCTTTCATGTTATCGGCGATTATACCGCCGATAACAGAAACTCCCGTTCCCACGAACTGATCACCCGTTTGAAGCCTTCGTATTCAGCCCAGCGAGTAACAACGTACGCATCCACGAAAGCATCCCCCAGATATTCGCGGATTTCTTCTGCATCGGTCATTGCTTCCAGCGCTGCCTCAAGGTTCCATGGCATATCATCTTCCGACTCATCACCAACCCGGGTTTGAACCGGTTTACGTGGGTTCAACTCATTGATAATTCCAAGGTAACCACACAGCAGGTTAGCCGCCATGGCCAGGTAAGGGTTGGTGTCTGATCCGGGCAGACGGTTCTCGACGCGACGGGCCGAAGGCGAGGCTTGCGGTACCCGCAAACCCACCGTGCGATTCTCTTCGCCCCACTCCGTATTCACCGGTGCGTTGCCGTCGGCACCAGGCATAAACCGGCGGTAACTGTTGACGTTCGGTGCCAGCATCGGCATCAGCTGCGGAATGTAGGTCTGCAGGCCCGCGATATAGCTGTAAAACATCTTCGAAGCGCCACCGTCTTCATTGGAAAACAAATTGGCGCCGGTTTTTACATCGACCAATGACTGGTGAATGTGCATGGCACTACCCGGTTCACCCGAAATAGGCTTGGCCATAAAGGTGGCACTGATTTTGTGTTTCAGGGCTGCTTCGCGAACGGTTCGTTTGAAAATAAACACCTGGTCCGCCAGCTTTAAAGCTTCGCCGTGACGGAAGTTGAATTCGAGTTGTGCCACACCTTCTTCGTGAATCAGTGTGTCGATGTCCAACCCCATTTCTTCACACCATTCGTAGATGTCTTCAATGATCGGATCAAATTCATTGGCGCCGTCAATGCTGAAACTTTGCCGACCACTTTCCTGTCGGCCGCTGCGGCCAATGGGTGGCTCCAGCGGTAAATCCGGATCGGTACTGCGCTTGGTCAGATAGAATTCCATCTCCGGCGCAACGATCGGTTTCCAGCCTTTTTCCTCAAACAGAGCCAACACTTTTTTCAGTACAGCCCTCGGTGACAACTCCATGAGGTTTCCCATGGTGTCATAGCAATCGTGAATAATCTGCGCAGACGGTTCCACAGCCCAGGGCACGGTAAACACCGCGCTTTCATCCGGGCGCAGAATCATATCAATGTCTAAGGGGTCGAGCAGACTGTAATAGGACTCATCATCTGGGTAGTCACCCGTTGCCGTTTGCAACATAACGCTTTCGGGCAGCCGGATACCCTTTTCCGCGATGAATTTGTCCGTTGGCATAATTTTGCCTCGGGCAATCCCGGTCTGATCCGGCGTGATGCATTCGATCTCAGTGATTTTATTATCTTTTAACCACTTTTTTAATTGTTCCATGGGTCTTCACTTTGACTGTCGCGTTCGACACGCATCGCCAAAGGCCTCGAAGAGTTGTTTTTGTACAGGGTTTTTAGTTACTTGCCATTCCGGATGCCATTGCACAGCGAGACCAAAATCCATCGCATCAATTGCGACGGCTTCGACCAATCCGTCCAAAGCGGTTGCTTCTACTGATAACCCTTTTCCCACACGATGAATACCCTGTGAGTGTAAAGAGTTAACCTTAACCTGAGATGTACCATATATTGTATGAAGCCGACCCTGCTCGGTCAGATTGACCAAATGAGCATCGGCGTATTGTTCTTCCAGTGTGGCGGACTTGTCTTCGCGATGGTCGTTCAAACCGTCGACATCCTGAACGGCTTGATGTAAAGATCCGCCCAGCGCGACATTGATATCCTGCAATCCCCGACAAACACCCAGCAAAGGGATATTCCGATCAATGACCGCACGGATGGTGGCAAATGAGGTTTCATCCCGCAGTTCATCATAACTGTAGGCGCTATCAATCTTTTCTTCCTGATAGTTCGCCGGATCGACCATAGAATAGGCACCCGTCAGAAAGACACCGTCCAGTCGGCTCAGCCACTGATCAATCGATTGATCTGACAGCAGTGACGGAATAATTACGGGAATAACATCCGCTGCCTGAGACAAAGCTCTGAGGTACTTGTCACCCGCTGTGTGAAATAAATGCGGCGCGATTATCTGAGTATCACTGATGACGCCCACCAGCGGTTTATTGTTGTTACTCATCCATTTGCACTCATATTTTGAACAGGTTCAGCATACACGACCATAAAATATTTTAAACACCTTAGATTCATAATTTTTCATTTTGTCTTGTAATGGTGCGAATATAGCCCTTTTGCACGGTCCCGGGGCAATTTCACCCCGTATAGGCGTCATATATATTGACCACTCTAGCGATATTAGTTTGATGTGCCAAATAAAAAAAGCTACATTGTGTTCAATATATAAATCACCTGTGAAACGTTTTACGAAACGGAACCTCAAACCCTGAGACTCAGTTTTTAAACGGTGTATATTTGGCGCCCTAGTCAAGAGCATCGCCCGGCTACATGGACACCAAACCACAACCGAGTTCCGTTACACGCTCCACTAAAGGTATAAATAGATGACCATTAATATAGCTACTGATGAGGCTGAAGCGTTTTTAGCCCAGTACCCAAATGTCACCACTATCGAGCTGCTCATCTGCGATCTCAACGGCGTGCTCAGAGGAAAACGCATTGAGCGTGAATTGTTGCTGAAAATCTTCAGCGCTGGCTTTTATTTGCCCGGATCGGTTATGTCGCTGGATGCGGCCGGCAGCACCGTTGAAGAAGCCGGTCTAGGGATGCACCAAGGAGACCGCGATTACCCCTGTTTTCCAATTCCGGGGACGCTGTCTTTAGTGCCCTGGCATGAAGATGGCGACCGAGCACAGGTACTGTGCACCATGTACGATGATAATGAAGAAGGCTTCTTTGCTGACCCCCGACAGGTTCTGGTCAGAGCCATTCAGAAATTCGAAGCTCTGGGATGCACACCGGGTATCGCCGTTGAATTGGAGTTTTACCTCATTGATCGGCAACGTACAGATACCGGTGCGATTCAACCACCCCTGATTCCTGGAACAGATCGACGCATGACATCCTGCCAGGTCTATTCGATGGACGATCTGGACGACTATGACTTTTTCATCCGTGACATCCTGGAAACCGCCAAAATACAGGGGATTCCCGCGGACACGGTCATCGCAGAATACGCGCCGGGCCAGTTCGAAGTAAACCTGAACTACGGTAACGATATCCTCGAGGCGGTCGATAACGCCGTTTTGCTGAAGCGACTGATCGCCAGCGTCGCTAAAAAATACGATATGGAGGCGACCTTTATGGCCAAGCCCTATATCGATCAAGCGGGCAGCGGCATGCATTTACACCTGAGTCTGATGAAGGATGGTGAGAATATCTTCGCCGCAGACGATCCCACACAAAACCCCATGTTGCGTTGGGCGATCGGTGGTCTGATTGATTTGGCTGACGCCACACAGGCGTTTCTGACACCGTCGATAAACAGCTTTCGACGTTTGGCTCCGTCGGCGTTTGCGCCAACATCAAAAACCTGGGGTTACGATAACCGCACCGTCGCGCTGCGCATTCCATCCGGCAGTATGGAATCAACCCGTATCGAACACCGGTTATCTGGTGCAGACACCAATCCATACCTGGGAACAGCCGTGTTGTTGGCCGGTGTCACCGAAGGTATTTTGAATAAGATTGAGCCACCAGCACCTATTGAAGGCAATTCCTACGATCAGGAGCATCCAATGGTCGCGGACAACCAGCGTGACGCGTTGCGGGCAATGCTGGGCGACGAACGCGTCGTGGATTGGTTTACGCAAGACTTCATCGATGTCTATCAGACCTGCAAATGGTCTGAACTGCGGATGTTCGAAATGCAGATCACCCCCATGGAATATGAACTGCTATTACCTTACCTCTGAGACACACAATTAACGGAACAGATACCAAGGGCTGCGCATTGCAGCCCTTTTGCATTTACCCGTACACCCACTTCATTTGCCGGAGGACAGACGGCACTCATGCAGGACTGCATATGATGGCGAAACAAGGAACCTGTTGAAGGCGCCAGCCTTGAGGCTGACGCGTTTTTTGATGTTGGGATTATCGGTGCCGGCTTTACCGGACTATAGACAGCGTATTTTTTGCAGCAGTTACGTCCGCACGAGCGATGAGGCGCCGTTTCAGTCCCTTTGCGAGCTACGATGCCGAATCCGGTTTTGTGACGGCGGGCGACTATGGCGGAGAAGATGTGGGTGCAAGCCATCTATATGGTCAGACCCTGGCGGAATTAATCGCAGAAGAAAGTTCGGTAAGAGTCCAACACCCCTGGGTTTGCCGGCAGAGTCTTAGCGAGTTGCGAAATTGGGAGCCGGAACCGCTTCCCTGGCTGGCATACAAGGTCATTGGCAATGTTTTCCGCTGGGAAGACTATCTGTGCCATGCCAATAAGGCACACTGGTTACAGACCGTCACGACCGGGTTAAGCCAACAGCTAGAGCAATTGCAGTAAGCGAAGAAAACCAACTGCGCTAGTCAGTTGGCTCTGTTCGAGGGCTCCTCCAGCCCGTTCAGCAAATAAATTTCGGACGGGACTCAAGCCGCATTCCTGTTCATTCGGCTATGCCGCGATCAGATTCCTAACTTATCACGCAGGCCATAATAGACCGCGCCAACTGCCGTGTAAGGCACGCGGAACAAGCGCCCTCCGGGGAATGGGAAATGTTTTAATTGTCCGAAAGCGTCAAAACGTTCTGCATGGCCTTTCATCGCCTCGGCGACCAATCGTCCGGCCAAGTGGGTGGTGGTGACACCATGACCACTGTAGCCTTGCACGTAATAGATCGATGGTGTTAACCGACCGAACTGCGGCAAGCGACTCATGGTTAACAGAAAATCCCCGCCCCAGGCGTAATCAAATTTTACGCCCCTCAATTGAGGAAACGTGTTTTCCAGATGACCTCGGATAAAATTCTCGATCGAGGCCGGGTCGCCACCACCGTAAGTCACGCCGCCGCCATAGAGCAAACGGTTGTCCCCGGTAACCCGGTAATAGTCGAGTTTGTAATTGCAGTCTTCCACACAATGGCCATTGGGTATCAGCGACTCAGCGACATCGTCTGGCAACACTTCAGTCGTCACGATTTGAGTGCCACAGGGCATCGACTTCGCGGCCAGTTCAGGAATCAATCCGCTCATATAGGCGTTGCCCGCCATCAATACATATTTAGCGGTCACTTGCCCATGCGCCGTTTTCACGACCGGGGCGTCTGTTCGGACAACTTCCGTTACTTTCGAGTCTTCGTACACCACACCACCTAAGCTCTCGAACGCTGCGACTTCGCCCAACAACAGATTCAACGGATGAATATGAGCGCCGGTGTGATCCAGCAAACCACCAACGTAAACATTGGAATTAATCTGCTCACGAATCCCATCCTGATTCAAGAGTTCCAGACCGGTGTGGCCATAGCGTTCCCACAACGCTTTCTGTTCGGTCAATTCAAGCATCTGTTTTTTATTGAATGCGGCGAAGATGCCACCCGGCTTGTAGTCGCAATCGATATTGTACTTCTCGATACGTTCACGAATAATGTTGCCACCTTCAAACGCCATATCGCCAAGCGCTTTACCCAGCTCGGCGCCGTAGTTTCGTTCAATGGTGTCTATGTCACGACTGTAACTGTTCACCAACTGTCCACCGTTGCGCCCGCTGGCACCGAAACCGATTCGCGCTGCTTCGAGTACAACCACTTTGAATCCCGCTTCCGCGAGATGCAATGCACTGGAAATGCCGGTAAACCCAGCCCCCACAATACAGACGTCGGCTTCAATATGATCTTGCAAACTCGGCCGATCGTTTTCGTCATGCCGCGTGGCGGCATAGTATGAACCGGTATGAGGAGTACGTTCTGTCATGCCTTATGCCTCGTATACGACGTATATTTTTTTGCAGTAGTTCGGTACGGTCCACGTACCCTGGAACCCAGCCGGAATCACAAACTGATCACCAGCTTTCACTGATTTTTGCTCACCCAGTGCATCGGTGATCAACGATTCACCTTCCAGAATAAGACAGAACTCATCTTCGGTGTAATTGATTTTCCATTCGCCCGCTTGCGAGTCCCAGATACCAGAATGAAACTTGGCATCCGTGGAGGAATAGTTGTTCCAAATGGATTGTCGCGGCTGCCCACTGACGATTTTTTCCGGAGCCGGTAAAAATATTTCTGGCGCAACACCTTCAGTGGTGAGTGTCACAATGTCTGATGTGGCTTTCATATAGGATTCCGATGCAAAAGAAGTGCAACAACGTTCCGTGGCACTTCGGTTTCATGAACAAACGTGGGAATTATTTCATGGTTGGCATGACAAACTCAGCCGCCATATCCCCTTCCGGCCAACGGGCGGTGATGGCTTTACGCTTGGTGTAAAACTTAACCCCTTCAGGTCCGTGCATGTGATGCCCGCCAAACAGGGAGCGTTTCCAGCCACCAAAAGAATGGAATGCCATAGGTACCGGAATCGGCACGTTAACACCCACCATGCCCACTTGAATATCGTGTGTGAACTTGCGGGCGACTGCGCCGCTGCGGGTAAAAATGGAGGTTCCGTTTCCGTATTCATGATCGTTGATTAACTTGGCCGCGGTCGCGTAATCGTCGACGCGAACCACGCACAAAACCGGTCCGAATATCTCATCTGTGTAAATCGTCATGTCCGGCGTGACATGGTCGAACAAACAGCCGTCCAGAAAGTAACCCTGTTCGCCACCTTCGACCTGAATATCTCGACCATCGACCACCAGCTTAGCGCCTTCGGCAACACCAGCTGCGACATAACCAGTCACTTTCGCAAGATGTTCTTTACTGATCAACGGCCCCATATCCAGACCCAACTCGGCACCGTTTCCAATTTTCAGATTACGTGCTTTATCCGCTAATTTTTCCACCAGACTGTCGGCTATATCACCGACCGCGACAGCCACTGAAATTGCCATGCAACGCTCTCCGGCCGAACCATAGGCAGCACCGGTTAGGGCATTGACGGCGGCATCCAGGTCTGCATCCGGCATCACAATCATGTGGTTTTTTGCGCCACCCAAGGCCTGTACACGCTTGCCGGCTGCACTGGCCGTGGTATAGATGTATTCGGCAATCGGCGTTGAACCGACAAAGCTGACGGCCTGAATATCTTTATGCGTCAGCAGTACATCAACTGCTTCTTTGTCGCCGTTGACAACATTAAAAACGCCATCCGGCAAACCGCATTCTTTTAACCATTGGGCGATCACAATAGACGCCGTTGGATTTTTTTCCGACGGTTTCAGAATGAACGTGTTACCACAGGCAAGAGCGACCGGCCACATCCACATCGGTACCATGGCTGGGAAATTGAAAGGCGTAATTCCTGCGACAACCCCGAGCGCCTGATTCACGGAATAGGCATCGACTCCGGTTCCGACCTGCTCGGTGATTTCGCCCTTCAGGATAGAAGGTGCACCACAGGCAAATTCAACCACTTCCATACCACGGATAATTTCACCCTTGGCATCTTCAAATACTTTACCGTGTTCAGCACTGACGATTCGAGCCAGCTCATCGATGCGCTCTTCCAGCATCATTTTAAAACGAAACAAAACACGTGCGCGATTCAGTGCACTGGTGTTAGACCAAGCCGGGAACGCGGCTTTTGCGGACTGGATAGCTGCTTCGACTTCCGTTACTGAGGCAAGCGACACCGATGCCGTCTGCGTACCAAGTGCAGGATTAAAAACGGCCGAGCTGCGGGCACTGGCGTTGGTTGTTTCGCCATTGATAAAGTGTGTAATCTGTTTCATGGTTCACCTTTGCTCCGCCTGCTGCGGAGTGATTCAAGTCTGTTAGTAAAGCGTTTTTATGGCGTTGCGCAACGCGCCCATCAACTCATCGATGTGTTCTTTTTCCACGATCAGTGGTGGCGACATGGCCAATATGTCCATCGTATAACGCACCATGGCGTTGCCTTGCCAGAAGCAATGTTCGAACACCTGATAACCCCTGGCTCCCGCCTTGTCACCGGGATGAAACTCAATCGCACCGACCAGACCGTAATTACGAATATCTTTGATGACATCAAACTCCCGTAAACTGTGTAACTGTTCCTGCCAATAAGCGCCAAGTTGATCCGCCTTGGCGAACAGGTTTTCCTGCTCATAGATATCCAATGTTGCCAACCCAGCGGCCGCAGCGACCGGATGTCCGGAATAGGTGTAACCATGGAACAGCTCAATCATCTCTTCCGGTCCAGTCATAAACGTGTCGTGAATGTCATTGGCGACAAACACAGCACCCATAGGAATGGCGCCGTTGGTCAGTCCTTTCGCGGAGGTAATGATGTCTGGTGTAATGCCAAAATGTGTCGCGGCGAAAGCACCACCAATGCGCCCGTAGCCGGTAATCACTTCATCGAAGATCAACAGAATGCCGTGTTTTCGGGTGATATCCCGCAACCGTTGCAGGTAGCCTTGAGGGGGAATCCAGACGCCACCCGAACCCGCAATGGGCTCCACAATAACGGCAGCAATGGTTTCCGCACCATGCAATGCCACCATGGCCTCCAATTCGTCAGCCAGCTCAGCCCCTTGGGTTGGCATGCCTTGGGTAAATTCGGTACCGGGTGTCCAGGCATGCTTCAGATGATCCACCCCGGTTAACAGAGAACCGAATGCGCGCCGGTTATTCACCAAACCACCAACAGAGATACCACCGAAACCGGTACCGTGATAACCCTTTTCCCGGCCGATTAACCGAGTACGACCACTGTCCCCTTTGGCTTTGTGATAGGCCAAAGCGATTTTCAACGCGGTATCCACCGATTCCGACCCGGAATTACAGAAAAACACGTGATCCATACCGTCAGGGGTGTACTGAGTTAACCGCTCCGCCAGTTCAAAGGCCATCGGGTGACCCAGTTGGAAAGTCGGTGCAAAATCGAGGTTCGCAATCTGTTTACTGACCGCGTCGGAGATCTGCGTACGTCCATGACCCGCATTGACACACCAGAGCCCTGCCGTACCATCCAAAATCGGACGACCATCATCACTGCGATAGTACATACCCTCCGCTGAGACAAACATCCGCGGTTTGGCTTTAAATTGTCGATTCGCCGTGAACGGCATCCAAAAGGCGTCCAGATTGTTCGTGTCTGACGTGCTCATGATTCACACCTTGTGTTTTTTATTTTGAACAGTTTTGGCGAGTGTATGTCAACTAAATAAAACATCAACCCTAAATGGCCTTCTTGTGTAAAAAAATCTGAATTTAACGGCCATCACAGTGGTAGTTCTGGCTGGATTTAGGCTAATTCAGCCAAATTGTGTTCAAAATATTGAATTTCCTACCCAAGGTGCAGTATGTTGGACGGCAACTTTTTAGCCGATCAGAGCGATTTAAATCATGGCAAATCTGCACACCCTTGAACATTGGCAACAGTTAGCCAGCGAACTCTCCCCAGAAGGCCGGGCATTTATCGGCGGCGCCTATATCGATGCACTCGATAAAGACACGTTTGACTGCATATCTCCGGTAGACAACCGCACCATCGCCAAAGTCGCCTCCTGTAAAGCTGACGATGTCGATCAGGCGGTTAAGGTTGCCCGCGCGGCGTTTGAATCTGGGATCTGGCGAGACCTGCCACCTGCCAAGCGCAAAACCATACTGTTAGCCTTTGCTGACCTGATTGAGACACATGCCGACGAATTAGCGCTGCTGGAAACTCTGGATATGGGTAAACCTATTGGCGATTCCCGCACGGTAGATATTAATGGCACCGTTCGAGCTTTACGCTGGACCGCCGAAGCTGTTGATAAGATTTACGACGAAATTGCGCCAACCGGTCCTGATGAACTGGGTCTGGTTACTCGCGAAGCTGTCGGTGTCGTCGCGGCTATCGTGCCATGGAACTTCCCCATGATCATGGCAGCCTGGAAATTTGCGCCGGCGCTGGCCATGGGCAACTCGATGATTTTAAAACCGTCTGAAAAGTCACCACTTACCGCTATCCGTCTTGCTCAGCTGGCCAGCGACGCAGGCATACCCGATGGAGTATTCAATGTATTGCCAGGGTACGGCCATACGGCAGGTGCGGCATTGGCGCTGCATATGGATGTCGACACTTTGGTGTTCACCGGCTCTACCGGCATTGCCAAACAGTTGATGATTTACTCTGGTCAATCTAACATGAAACGAGTCTGGACCGAAGCCGGCGGTAAATCAGCCAACGTGGTTTTCGCAGACGCACCGGACCTGGACAAAGCAGCGGCTGAAGCTGCCAGCGCCATTTGTTACAACACCGGTGAAGTCTGTACGGCCGGTTCACGACTGTTGGTTGAAGACAGCATAGCCGATGAATTTATGGCGAAGGTGCGCGCCTCGGTCATCGACTGGCGCCCGGGTAACCCACTTGACCCAAACACCAACGTCGGCGCGATTGTCGATGAAGGCCAGCTGATCCGCGTGCTCGACTATATCGAAAAAGGAAAATCCGAAGGTGCCAGCCTCACCGTCGGAGGCGAACGGGTAACGCCTGTAGACGGGGGATTGTTTGTGCAACCCACCGTATTCGAAAACGTCGACAACCGTATGGCAATTGCGCAGGAAGAAATTTTTGGTCCTGTGCTGTCGGTTATCCGATTCAAAACAGAGGAAGAAGCTCTGGCCATCGCGAACGATTCGATCTACGGATTGGCTGCGGGCGTCTGGACCGGCAATCTGAGCCGGGCACACCGTTTTGCTCGAGGTCTGCGCGCAGGCTCAGTCTGGGTCAACCAATATGATGGCGGTGACATGACCGCCCCGTTTGGTGGCTTTAAGCAATCGGGTAACGGTCGCGACAAGTCGCTGCATGCATTTGACAAGTACAGCGAACTGAAAGCGACTTGGATCAAACTCTGATCTGACTTTTTCGCCGCAATCATCGTTGCGGCTCAAACCCATTCTCAGCTCTCGAGGTTGTCATGGCTGAATCTCGCTGCGGTGCCTACTACACCGCAACTGTTAATCAAGAATCCAACTACCCTCGCCTGGAAGAAAATATCCGCGTCGATGTTGCCGTTATCGGAGGCGGCTTCACCGGCGTTAACACCGCTTTGGAACTTGCCGAAAAGGGCTATTCTGTCGCGTTGCTGGAAGCCAATAAGATTGCTTGGGGGGCGACGGGTCGCAATGGCGGTCAGATTACCGGCAGCCTTTCAGGCGATGACGCCATGCGCAAACAAATGCGCAAAACCTTGGGGGAAGACGCTGATAACTTCGTCTGGAACCTGCGCTGGCGCGGTCATGACATCATCAAGAACCGAGTAGCCAAATACGGTATTGATTGCGACCTTAAACACGGGCATCTGCATACCGCCTACAAACCCAGTCACATGACAGAACTGAGGGCGAGTTATGAAGAAGCGGTTCGACGAGGCATGGGCGAGCAAGTAACCTTACTGCAGCGCGAAGACATGTCAGACTACTTGGAAACCGATATTTATCACGGTGCCATTTACAACCGCAAAAACATGCACGTTCATTCGCTAAACCTCTGCCTTGGCGAAGCTACCGCCGCAGCAAAGCAGGGTGTGCAGATATTTGAAGATTCTAAAGTTGTTACGATCAACCATGGCGCAATACCGGTCGTGGTCACTGAACATGGTCAGGTGCAGGCCAATACTGTGTTGTTAGCAGGCAACGCCTATCATCGACTCGAACGACACAAAATGAGCGGCAAAATTTTTCCCGCAGCGGGCGGCATCGTCGCGACGGAACCGTTGTCTGAAGAGATTGCCAAGACAATTAACCCGAAAGATCTTGCTGTGTACGATTGCCGTTTTGTACTCGACTACTATCGACTCACCGGTGATCGAAGACTGTTGTTCGGTGGTGGCGCAAACTATTCTGGCCGTGAATCCCGCAACATCGAAGCAGAAATGAGGCCTTCCCTGGAAAAGACATTTCCGCGCTTAAAAGGCGTGAGGATCGATTTTCAGTGGAGCGGCATGATGGGCATAGTCATCAACCGGATTCCTCAATTGGGCAAGGTGTCCGATAACGTTTTTTACGCGCAGGGCTACAGTGGCCACGGAATCGCAACTTCGCACATCATCTCAGAAATTATGGCCAACGCGATCAGTGGGCATATGACAGAATTCGATACTTTTGCCGCCTGCTCCCACATAAGAATTCCCGGCAGTGAATGGATTGGAAATCAGTTTTTGGCGGTAGGAATGTGGTATTACCTGCTGATGGAGAAATTGCGTTAAACAGTTTTGTCAGCGTGAGACGCGAATCTATGGTTAGTGAGAGTCAACGCTGCGGCCTGAGAGCACGCAACTTGGTTCGTACTATTTCCGTTAAACAACAAAAAACCCGCCGAAGCGGGTTTCTTGTGAAGCTTACTGCTTAATCAATCGATTACTCGATGATCTTAGCAACAACGCCCGCACCTACAGTACGGCCACCTTCACGGATCGCGAAACGCAAACCTTCGTCCATCGCGATAGGAGCAATCAATGTTACTTCCATCTTGATGTTGTCGCCTGGCATAACCATTTCTACGCCTTCAGGCAGTTCACACGCTCCAGTTACGTCCGTTGTACGGAAGTAGAACTGTGGACGGTAACCTTTGAAGAAAGGAGTGTGACGGCCACCTTCGTCTTTTGACAGAACGTAAACTTCTGCTTCGAAACGAGTGTGAGGCGTGATAGAACCTGGCTTCGCCAAAACCTGACCACGTTCAACGTCATCACGCTTAGTACCACGCAGCAACGCACCAATGTTCTCACCTGCACGACCTTCGTCAAGCAGCTTACGGAACATTTCAACACCGGTTACAGTTGTTGTTGTGGTTTCTTTGATACCAACGATCTGTACTTCGTTACCGGTGTTAACGATACCGCGTTCAACACGACCCGTTACAACGGTACCACGACCAGAGATTGAGAATACGTCTTCAATTGGCAACAGGAATGGCTGATCGATTGCACGAACTGGCTCAGGGATGTATTCATCCAGAGTTTCAACCAACTTCTTAACAGCGGTTGTACCCATTTCGTTGTCGTCTTTGCCTTCCAACGCCATCAGTGCAGAACCGATAACGATAGGCGTGTCGTCGCCTGGGAATTCGTACTGTGACAACAGGTCACGAACTTCCATTTCAACCAGTTCCAACAACTCTTCGTCGTCAACCATGTCAGCTTTGTTCAGGAAAACAACGATGTAAGGTACACCAACCTGACGAGACAATAGGATGTGTTCACGAGTCTGTGGCATTGGGCCGTCAGCAGCAGAACAAACCAGGATCGCGCCGTCCATCTGAGCAGCACCGGTGATCATGTTCTTCACGTAGTCGGCGTGTCCAGGACAGTCAACGTGCGCGTAGTGACGAGTAGGTGATTCGTATTCAACGTGTGAAGTTGAGATGGTAATACCACGCTCACGCTCTTCAGGCGCGTTGTCGATGCCGTCGAAAGCAACGGCAGCACCGCCCCATACTTCTGAACATACGCGAGTCAACGCAGCAGTCAAAGTGGTTTTACCGTGGTCAACGTGACCGATTGTGCCCACGTTTACGTGGGGCTTAGTACGCTCAAATGTAGCCTTTCCCATTAGGTTCGCCTTCACTAGTTAGTTGATAACACATACTAAAAAGGCAGCCACTTTAGTGCCTGCCTTTGAAAATTTCAATATGGTGCTCACGATGAGATTTGAACTCATGACCTCTCCATTACCAATGGAGTGCTCTACCACTGAGCTACGCGAGCAATTAGTACCGGGATAATGGAGCGGGTAGCGAGAATCGAACTCGCATCATCAGCTTGGAAGGCTGAGGTTCTACCATTGTACCATACCCGCTAATCTTCCTAAGAAGGAAGTGGTGGAGGGGGACGGATTCGAACCATCGAAGCTTACGCGGCAGATTTACAGTCTGCTCCCTTTGGCCACTCGGGAACCCCTCCAGAACGGGCGCAAAGTTTGCCGTAACAGGCCGTCACTGTCAATAAGGTTTTGTAAAACTTTTTCAGTTATAACAAGCACTTAGCGATGCGACGTTACTTTGCTGCCTTCCTCGCTTAGCGAGGAGGCGCGCATATTAGGAGGTACAAAACAGAATTGCAAGTCTAATTGCACAAGAACCTGGAAAATTCTGTATTTTCGAAGGCCGACAGTATCGATTCGAGAGTAGTATCCGATAACAACGCAGCGGAATCCTTGCCAATAACAAGATTCGTGGTTGTGCCAGTGTGCTCCTTGATAATCGTTTTAGCCCTGATACCTAATTGACTGAGCTCATCAACCTTACGTTTGGCATTCGTATCATTGCTGAAAACACCCAGAGACAAGGCATTCTTGTTATCCCCTGTGGTAATAACGTAGCTTTCAACGCCTTTGGCTGAAGCTTTATTGAGCTCGGCACGCGCTAAATCAATGCTCGCAAATGGACCTAAAATGACCTGATAGTCGCGTCGGAGTATGGTTGTGTCGGTTACTTTTTTAGCCTCAACTTCAAGGGCTTTTAACCGAGATTCAACAATAGGCAAGCTGTCGTCTGCCACTAATCCGGTGATTTTTATACAACGTAAAGACTCTGTATCTTTCACAACCGGCGTTCGCTCACTGGATTCATTGAGTCTCTGCTGCTGAGTTTTAGTCAACTGCAAATTATTGAATTTGGTCAACGCCCCTTGCTCTACCATCTGTTCAGGCTGCTGAGCATCCCAGTATTGATAGCCGCCTAGCGCGATATTAATCACTAATAGCAACAGCAGCGTCCATTTCATGTATTTACCTTTGTCTTAAATTCGTCTGATTCACAATAAACCCGCAGGCCAAGCATAACCAAGTGATGCTCTATGGTAACCTCACCCACCAGAAACTGACAGATAATGCCGCTATCGCCACCCGTGATAACGCGAGTGACCGGTGTTTCAAACTGTAGCATAGCTCGTTCTATCAGCGCGACCACACTCATGACCAAACCGTAAGTTATGCAATCGGTAGTGCTTTTACCAAGCTCACCTGAAAATTGAAGATCAACTTCTGGCAATAAATCTGTACCTTGACTCAATGCCCGGGCGGACAGACGCAAACCCGGTGAGATCGAACCGCCCAAGTGCTGACTCTGAGCGTTAACATGATCAATCTTAACGGCTGTACCGATGTCAATCACTTGTAGTGGTTGCTCAGGGAACAAGGACATGGCTCCCAGCATGGCCAGCCAACGATCGACACCAAGCTTCGTGACATCGGCATAAGCCAGTTTAAGACCATAAAAACCATCCACCACTCGACACTGGGTACACGGTATCGCATGCTGTTCGCATACCCTTGATATATCCGAGTAACGTCCGCCGACATCGGCGACAACGACCTCAAGAGGAGGATTTTGAGTTAGATACGCAGATAGCTCGGTTATCGTATCGAACGTCCCATATGAACCCTGATAGCTGTATTTTATCCGAGTATTACCCGAATCAAGGCATAAGATAGAATCTACCATCGCACAGAGACCTCACCGCCATTGAATGCCCTAGTTTCCTCATTGTCCATTGCTACCAACAACTGCCCCGAATTATCGATACCTTGCGCAACCCCAGAATAAACATTTGGCCCCTGAATAACCTTTACGGATTTTTCGTGAAGATAATCATAAGCTGCATATTTTTGCTGAATGTCCTTGATACCAAATTCATTAGCCACGTTAATCGTATTTATCACCGACGTAACCAGCTGCGCCAAAAGCTTATCGCGGTCAGCCCTATCATCAACCAGGTCGTTAATTTTAATTGATGCAATGTCCGTTGCTTCGGGACAGGACAATACGTTCAATCCTATACCAATAACCAATAGCGCCTCGTCCTGAGGATTACCTAATAACTCGCAAAGCACGCCTGCAAGTTTTCGGTCTTCTACATAGATATCATTAGGCCACTTAATTTTTACCGGCTTGCTGGTTATCTCACCAATCACTTCAGCGATCGCCAAGCCCGTTAAAATAGACGCCATGTATAAAACATCGGGTTTCCAGATGGTTTTATGGCCAAGCGAAAACAATAGATTTGCACCCAAGGGACTAATCCAAGTCTTACCCCGACGACCTCTCCCGGCGTGCTGATATTCGCTGACAAATAGCTTCCAATCTTCACTTTGATAAACAGCTTCCATAGCATTACGATTGGTGGACTCCGACTCCGCGACAATATCAACAACTTTCAACTGTTGCGCTACTCCCTCGCCTAAAAACTGAATCACGCGTGATCGGTCAAGTAATGCCAAAGACTCGACCAAACGATACCCTCGTCCACGCACGGAGTTAACAACCAAGCCATATTGTTCCAGCTGCTTTATCCAAGTTGAGATGGTCGCCCGAGTGACAGAAAGCTTTTCTGCCAACACTTCGCCTGACACAAAGGCATTGCTTTGTAAGAGAGATAGAAGAGGGATTAGATTTTTCAGACGTCACCTTTAATGTGAGAAAGTTGCAAACAGGTATGATATTTGGAATTCAGTTTAATGCCAAAGCGCATTACAACGTGCTCGATAACAAAGAGCACTATGAGGCAGCTTAGCATGGGGGAAAGTAGAAGTAGGCTGTTTTGCCAGACTCTTACAGCAACGACTTACATGCACATTGTTGTACGGGCTTGTAAACGCTCGCAACGGCACACTAGGATAAAGGATCCAATAAACTGTTTTCCCGTGAGGTTTTCTCAGACTCTTAGCGGTGCGGCCATTCTCCCGGGCATAATAACCGATCCATCACTGGACCGGGCTGTCGGTTAGGGATGGTGCGGTAACCCGACCTGACGATGAGTCAGGCGTCTATTCTCGCCATGCCTTTCTCGCAGGCATAAAAAAACCCGATCCATCACTGGACCGGGCTTTCGGTTTGGGATGGTGCGGCACCCCGACCTAACGATGGGTCGTTTCTACCGATGCATGCATTGTTCAGTTCCCGCTGTCAGCCTATCTGCTAGTGCGGCCTTTTCCCCAGGCATAAAAAAACCCGATCCATCACTGGACCGGACTGTCGGTTTGGGATGGTGCGGCACCCCGACCTGACGATGGTCAGGCGTCTATTCTCGCCATGCCTTTCTCGCAGGCATAAAAAAACCCGATCCATCTCTGGACCGGGCTTTCGGTTTGGG
>NZ_JADPQG010000030.1 GCF_015687175.1 Reinekea sp. G2M2-21
TAAAGGAAAAATTGATGGCTTCAATTCTTCAACAACAAGAGAACGAAATCTTTCCAGGACGGTACCAGTCAAAGAAAGATCCCCGTAGCGTTGTACGTGTCACACAAGTTAAGAATGGTTTGGTTTGTGTTCGTGGAATTGAAGGACCTGTATCGCAAGCTTTAATGGGTGGAATGTCCTTTATGACAGACTACAAAAAAATCTAAGGGGACAAATGTCATGGCAACCATAAGTAGCTTTTCGATTGGATCAACTTTAGTAAAAGGTAAGTTCACAGCTATAATTATCAAATTTGTTTTTGACGATAAAAGTACGTTGCTCTGTTCTTTTGGTAGAGATCAGATTGTAAGGTTATTGCAGGCACTTACGGAATACATTCAGTATCTTACGGTACGTAAGGTTTCGTACGATGCCGATGCACATAAGTTAATTCTAAAGAGCAATGAACCCGGATTAACTCAAGATGATGTAGAGCAACCTCCGGTTTCAAGTGTGGTTACAGGTGTGTCTGGCGTAGTGAAAAGATCCCATGACATAGAGTTAGCATTTAGGTTTCAGAGTTCTGGTGACGAGAAAATATTGGTATTAGTGCCGGTTTTATCAGAATGGTTGCTGGGATATATTTCGAACACCCTAAATGAGTTCGACGAGGATGGTAATCTCATAGTGCCACATGGTAGCGGCCACTAGTAATTAGTGTAGGAAAAACGATGCAGATAACTAATAACTATGTAAGGTCTTTTTTCGTAGGGGTTCTTGTTGCCGCAATCCCAGTTATTGCTCTCTTCGTTATTTCAACTGCATGGAACATAGCAGTAATTTTTGGTGGTAGCGGTTCCTTGATTGAATGGGGAGCCCTACAATCAGAGTTGTTCATTTCCTCAATTGTGTTCTTTTCAGCGCTCGGGTTTGGTACATGGGCTTCTTTAAGCCTCATTGAGTGGAAATAAGAGGGAAATGTCGTGAAGCACATTGCATTAGTTATCATCGTTGCCGTATTTTTTGTTGTGGTCGGTGTGTTTGTAATATTTTGGCTAGAAGAGCCAAATAACTACTTGGCGATGATGGTAGTTGCTCCATTGTCGTGGTTGGCCATCAAATGGCTACCAACACCAAAGTCCTAAAGGAAAAATCGCATGGCTCTAAATGAATATGTAATAGCTTCTGATAAATTCGAAGTTGACTATAAAGTAATTCGGAACGGATTTGGCTTCCCGTGCAATGTCTGTTCACATCAAGGCTAAGGTCAGCATTCAGAGCCTTGTGATAGTTGCGGTCACAACTCGAATACAAGAAATATTGACACTGGATAACTTAAGGAGAAATCGTGAGTGTGATTTTAAAAAAAAGTCTAGCTGCAATTAAGAAGAGTCCGCCGCATACGCTGGGCGTATTAGCTAAGACGATAAACGAAGATCCTTTTGATGTTAGGCCGGTAATAGATAAAGCATTGAGTGAAGGACTTATTAA
>NZ_JADPQG010000031.1 GCF_015687175.1 Reinekea sp. G2M2-21
TTTTCCTTCCTATTCATCAGACGGGAATTTTGGGTGAATGAAATAAGTACCTTTGATTTCTACAAGGGAATACGTTACACCGTCATCGCCTGAATTAAGCTTTTTAATAGTCTCTTTCAAACGGTCCAATTCTTCATTCGTTAGATCCATGGATTTTTTCCTATCTTATTTTTCCTTTAACTTTCCCAGCACAATGAATGTGCTTTTTTCTCAGCGACTTCGCTGTTAATCTCAGGACAGATTAGGTACATGATTTTGAGAAAAACTAATTCTACCTGCTGCCGAGTAATTTCCGGAATTTGGCTTTCTTGTCCTACATAACCAGGGAATCTTAACAGAAAATCCTCGTGCCCAGATTCAGTCGCAATTTTAAAGAATTGTTGGATAGTGGGCATTGAGTCAATGGAGCGGCTTTTTGCTGGAATTAGATTTAGCGCGTTGACTGCCATAGCCTCCCACATGTTACCTGTTTCGGTGTTCCGTACTATCGCTGATTTCATTTGATTTTTCCTACAATTTCAAATAACTAGAAAATGCATAGCTAGTAGCGGCTAGCGCTATTAATGTTGTGGAAATGAACCATACTAACTGAGGATTACTAAAGTTCGGTAATTTCATGGTTTTTCCTTTAACTATTTGGTTCTGATTTTGACGGCTTTAAAGTAAACGTCCAGATAGCGCCAACAAATATTCCGAAGCTTACGAATCCCATCCAATAAATGTTGAACTCAGGTTCGGAGCTGTAGAGGTACCATTCACGCACTAAGATGCTAAACGCTAACAAAACAAGAGCTCTTAATGTGTATACAAACTGCTTATCCATATTTTTCCTATACAAGTTTTAGTCGCCATATACCGCCTGCCTAATTTTCTTTCGGAACACCCATTTTGAACACCCGCCAGTAGATTTGATATCCTGGAGGGCAGCGATAACAGAAGGGTCCGTCAAAATTCTATTAGAGAAATAGTTTTCTATTAGCCAGTCATACTGTCGCTTAATGCAAACATCTTCAATGACACCTATCAGCGCCCAAGCAATCAACAATAACAATGCAATCTGGATAATGATATTCACTTGGTTTATTCCTTTAGGTTTTGGAGAGCATCGTTACCCGAAGGCGTGATGCGAAAACAACCGTTAAACTGC
>NZ_JADPQG010000032.1 GCF_015687175.1 Reinekea sp. G2M2-21
GAAACCAAGCTTTGTAACTGCCTGAGCCATTAGTAAACTGACAGGTTGTTGATAATCACGTACTGCGCAGCCATCACGCTCATTAATTGCATATTGAATTAACCTGACTAATTCAGTTTTGAGATCCGATGCGGGACTATATGCGTTTTCATGACCGGCAATTACACCCTCAATAGCATCTAATAACTTATCCACGATTTTTCCTTCTTTATTTGCCAAGCAGTGATGAAAGCTCACTGAGAATTGCTTTCCCAGCTTGCTGTGCATTGAATTTCGACTCTTTGGTATGTCGATATTGCTCAAACTTTTTTCCGCGTGGAAGTCGATCTCCAATTCGATGACTGTAAATCCGTTCCTGAACCCAGGTGCGACCATGGTCGGATGGAAGGCTGTTTGGTCCAGCCTCGTCGTAGAAAACTACTAACTGTTCAACTGACATCAATTTTTCCTTTAGGATATTTGATGTTGAGTGGAGGACGATGACTTTACGCCGCCTGTTCGACCCGTTTATGTTCCTGCCACGCAGTAAGCGCAATAGGACTGAGTAATGACTCAACGGCTTTCTCGAAGTCAGCCTTAGTAGCCGTGTGCATAATGAAAAATTTCAGGTCGAACTGTTCCACCACATACCAACCTCTTCCCTCATCGAAAATACCTTTAGACTTTACGGTTAGTTTCACATATCCCTCGTTGGTAGGGTTCATGTATCGTGTTCCTGACTGCTTGCCGAATGAACTGTGTGTGAATTCGACATATAATCCGTCCACCGGTAAAAGCTCAGTCTCATCATGATTAAAAACAGAGCAAACGAGCGCTTTGACAAAATCACCATGGCTGTGATCACCGAGCGAATTGTTGCAATCTGACATCAAAAGGAATGAATTTGAAAAATTTGCGGCTTCCCCTCTGACCGTCCAGTAAGCGTTAGTTGCTCGGGCATTCTTGTCAGCGTGAGTGATAATGTTGGTTAAATGAGCCATGATTTTTCCTATGATTGATTTTC
>NZ_JADPQG010000033.1 GCF_015687175.1 Reinekea sp. G2M2-21
GCGTTAGGAATCATATTTACATGCGTATTTTGTTTTATGTACTAATTATTTTCGTTATGTCCTCGTGCGCAATGCCGTTTATTGAAGGTACTTGGCGTTACTATGAAGGCGAGAAATATGGTTTCGTAATTGGCGATTCGAAGGAGTCGACATTCAAAAAGATAAAGCTCAATTTTTCGAATAGGGATAGTCTGTTAATTATTCGAGACTATACAGAGACTGGTGAAACCAACAGATTAGAGTCCTTTGAGTTAAGTGAATGTAGAGGGCCCGCGACTCAACGAAGTTGCTATTATCGACTCAAAGTAGATGAGCTTTCTGTATTAGCATCACCTATTTCTGATTTTGACCGATGGGAAATTGAATTTCCTGCGGAGTGGGTAAACAGCATCCACCTCATTTTTGAAAATGGTATGTTAAAAGAAATTATACGGGATCGTTGGCTGTACGAGCGGCCTTGATTCCTAACAATCACAGGCAGTCGACGCGAAAAACCCCGCGCAACTGCTGCAGGCGTTATGTGTTCATGGAGTGAAATCGTGAATCCCGAAATCATAGAAAATCTTCGTTTTCTTATTTGCTCCGCCAAAGAACGGAACATTGAGCAAGGCGTTAATACTTTCAACTCCTATATAGATAAACTGAGTAACACCAACAATGAGCAGTTAGTCTGTGAAGATCTATTTCGGGAGCTATCGGGAATGCAGCGTTTTGCTGATTTCAACAATAAAGAGTGGCAAGCAGTTCAGGCAATATTCAATGCTATCGCATCAAACCGCTAACCACATAACAAGCAAAGGCAGCATCGCCCTGCGGGCTGGACGCGCTAACGCGCGCCGCTGCTTTTGGCGTTATGCATCATGGAGAATTAAGTGAAGTTAACCGGTGAATGTTTTTGCGGTGAAGTGAAATACGAAGTAAACGGAAAACC
>NZ_JADPQG010000034.1 GCF_015687175.1 Reinekea sp. G2M2-21
TCTTTGGTTCAGGCAGATTTTTGATCAAGTTGCCTTGGGCCGCATAGAAAGCATGTTGGCCTGGGCGCCATTCATAAAGTCCTGTCGTAATAGCCTTTAAACCACACTCTCTCATAAGACGATTCACACGCCGCACGCTGCATATATAGCCATCTGCGCGTAATAACTTGCGCATCCTTGGCGCACCGTAGGATTGCTTCAACCCTCGATGGAGATCTTGCAGGACGGCTTTAAGGCGATCATCTTCCTTACTATGAGTGCTTGGTTCCCGTCTCTTCCATGCATAATAACCGCTTCGGGAGACGCCATAAACTGCACACAACCTGGAAACAGAATGTAGGTACCGGTTCTCGTCAATGAGCTTATATAAACCAGCTATTTCTTGGCGTAGAACCGTTCTGCCTTTTTTAAAAGATCAAGCTCCTCTGTTCGATTATCAAGGGCTTTTTCAAGCTTTCTGATTCTTAGTTCGGCAGCGGCCAATTTATCTTCTAGGGCTTTCACGGGATCTGTGCGATCGGGGCGACGCTTAGGGGAAGGCTTAGTAGATTTCATATGCTTATTCTCGCGCAATTCACCATTACGGTGTTCCATTTGCCATCGATAGAGCATTACCGGATGAATGCCTAAAGTCTCAGCAATATCTTTCGATTTAACTTTAGCAGAATTTGCTAACTTAACGGCTTGTAGCTTGAAAGCCAAAGTATATCGATCGTACTTTCTCTTTTTGGTCTGTCCCATACTAGACACCTCTCTCATATTAAGATTGGTGTCCACTAAAGTGGTTTAAGATCACGCCGCCAGGCGTCA
>NZ_JADPQG010000035.1 GCF_015687175.1 Reinekea sp. G2M2-21
GCCAACTGCGTGACCGGCGGCATCGCTTCTTTGCACTGATCCGTTGCCTTCAGGCAGCGCTCCGCGAACGGGCAGCCCCGGCTCTCTGGGGTCCACAATGGGATGTCCGCTTTCTTCGCCATCTCGGTGCGCTCTTTGCGGATGCCCGGTTCCGGGACGGCACTGATCAGCAACTGGGTATACGGGTGCTGCGGGTTTTGCGTGACCGAGTCACTGTTGCCCCACTCCACCATGTGCCCGACGTACATCACGGCAGTGCGTTCGGCGAAGTAGCGCGCGGTGGCAATGTCGTGCGTGATGTACAAAAAGCCAATGCCGTCTTTTTTCATGTCGGCCATCAGGTTCAAGATGCCCAGCCGGATCGAGACGTCGAGCATGGAGATCGGTTCGTCGGCGAGGATGAACTTGGCCCCCACGGCCAGGGCGCGGGCAATGGCTACACGCTGGCGCTGGCCTCCGGACAGTTCGTGCGGGTATTTGTCGGCGGTTTGTTTGGCGGGGCTTAGGCCTACCCGTTCAATAATTTCAATGACCCGGTCTTCCAGCGCCGGACCTTTCAGGTGCGGCTGGTGCAGTTTCATTGGCCGCGCGAGGTGGTGGCGGATGGTGTGCACTGGGTTCAGGGAGCCAAACGGGTCCTGGAAAATCATCTGCACTTCTTTGGCGTATTGGCGCTGGCTCAGTTTGTTCTTTTTGGCGTTGACGTCGACGTCCTGCATGTAGATCTTGCCGGAGGTCGGTTCGTACAATCGGCACAGGGCGCGGGCGCAGGTGCTTTTGCCGCTGCCGGATTCGCCCAC
>NZ_JADPQG010000036.1 GCF_015687175.1 Reinekea sp. G2M2-21
ACACCACGCGGTGACGCGATCCTGGTTGCTCGAGGGCAGCTTGCCCATGCTGGCCTGTGGCCACAGCAGCACCCTGCCCGCGTTCTGGAGCCCGCAAGAAGCCTTGGGGGATTTAACCACCCTTGAACTCACGCACGAAGGCGAAGCCTTCGATGCCAGCCAACCGCAGCTGGGCTTGCGATATCACGCCAAAGCGACCTTAATCAGCCGGGCCAGCGGGTATCAACCCACGTTTCCGGCCATGCCCGAGCTGCCCCTGGCGTTTCCGGCCCGTATCGAAGCTCGCGGCCGTTACGCAGACCTGGATGACCGGGGCCAGTATCAATTGCGCATGGGGTTCAGCCACCACAACACCGAGCGCCTGGAACACACCCAGGCCAGCCCCAGCGTGGAACGCCTGGTGCCCTTTGCCAACGCCAACCAACCGCTCAGCACCGGTTGGCACTTCCCCTTGTTGGATGGCAGCACCGTGTTGGTCGCCTTACTCAACAACGACCCGAACCGACCCTGCGTCCTGGGTTTTGCCAGCGAACTCAAACAGGACGGCCCGGTGACCGACCGCAACCCGAGCCAAAGCCGGATTGTCACCCCCGGCCAGAACGAACTGACCTTCGACGACGATTTACCCAACATCATTCTGCAAACGTTCGACGGCCAAACCAAGCTGGAACTGAACGCCGCCGGTGCCCAACCCTTCATTAAACTCGCCGCCGACTATGGTTTATTACGCC
>NZ_JADPQG010000037.1 GCF_015687175.1 Reinekea sp. G2M2-21
GCACCATGCGGTGACGCGATCCTGGTTGCTCGAGGGCAGCTTGCCCATGCTGGCCTGTGGCCACAGCAGCACCCTGCCCGCGTTCTGGAGCCCGCAAGAAGCCGTGGGGGATTTAACCACCCTTGAACTCACGCACGAAGGCGAAGCCTTCGATGCCAGCCAACCGCAGCTGGGCTTGCGGTATCACGCCAAAGCCACCTTAATCAGCCGGGCCAGCGGGTATCAACCCACGTTTCCGGCCATGCCCGATTTGCCCTTGGCGTTTCCGGCCCGTATCGAAGCTCGCGGCCGTTACGCAGACCTGGATGACCTGGGCCAGTATCAATTGCGCATGGGGTTCAGCCACCACAACACTGAGCGCCTGGAGCACACCCAGGCTAGCCCCAGCGTGGAACGCCTGGTGCCCTTTGCCAACGCCAACCAACCGCTCAACACCGGTTGGCACTTCCCCTTGCTGGATGGCAGTACCGTGTTGGTCACCTTACTCAACAACGACCCGAACCGACCCTGCGTCATGGGTTTTGCCAGCGAACTCAAACAGGAAGGCCCGGTGACCGACCGCAACCCGAGCCAAAGCCGGATTGTCACCCCCGGCCAGAACGAACTGACCTTCGACGACGAATTACCCAACATCATTCTGCAAACGTTCGACGGCCAAACCAAGCTGGAACTGAACGCCGCCGGTGCCCAACCCTTCATTAAACTCGCCGCCGACTATGGCTTATTACGCT
>NZ_JADPQG010000038.1 GCF_015687175.1 Reinekea sp. G2M2-21
TGTTGGTTTTGCCGTTCCACGCGCGATTGCGCGGCTTCCGGCAACGGTTGAAACACCTGTTGTGCGTGTGCGGCCTTTTGCTCGTTCTTCTTTTGCGTGGCAGGGCTGGGGCGAACCGGACGCTGAGGTCGCGCATGGCTGATGTAGGTTGCCGCCGGGGTGGCCTTCGTCCATTGGCGGCGCAATGGGGAGTCTTTCCCCGCCATGGCTTGACGTTGGGTGTCATCCAACGAGATCAGCGGTGGGGTAAAGGGCGTCATGGCCAGGTTGTTGGCGATGTTCAGGTTCTCTTCTTCGCCGTCACTGTCGAACCAGAAAAAACAGCCGAGTTCGGCCAACAGCCGTTGCACAAACGCCAGTTGCGATTCATTGGCCTGCAGCAGGGGGGCGGGCAAATCGTGGTCGTTAATCTGGCCGTGCCAGAGTACCTGATGTTGACCATAGCCGAGTTCGGTTAACACCTGGTTAACGATCTCACGTCGGGTTTTGCCCATAAACACACGGGTTTGGTGTAGCGCGTCGCCGTGCGCCAGAATCGGTTGTAACCGCAGGTTCAGTTGTTCGTTGACGTCTTCCACACCGTGAATGCGCGCGCAGATGATGCGCAAATTACCGGTGCTGTCCTGAAAGGTCAGTTGCGCGGGCTCGTTGAGTAAGGTGCTGGGTTCCACCCGGTAATTGGGGTTGGCGACGGTGAGGTTGAATTGAAAACAGGTG
>NZ_JADPQG010000039.1 GCF_015687175.1 Reinekea sp. G2M2-21
TAATAACTGCAATTTCATTTGATTTACGCTGCTAACAAGTCTTTTCGCAGCCCCATAAATAATTCATTTGGTGATCGACAAGCTCTTGTCTTTCTGGGACGGTCATTCAGCTTGTCCATCACCCTTTTTATGTCTTCATCGCTGACTTCGTTAAAGTCAGTTCCTTTTGGAAAATACTGTCGGATCAGACCGTTGGTATTTTCGTTTATTCCTCGCTCCCAGGATGCATAAGGATGAGCAAAGTAGACTTTTGCCTCAAGTGCTTCTGCAATTCGTTCGTGTTCTGCGAACTCCAAACCGTTATCCAAGGTGATTGTTTTTATTCGATCTTTTAATCCGGCCATAGCTGCAATTGCTGCATCAGCCAATAAGTCGGCCTGCTTGCCTGTTAGGCGAGCAATAATGGTGTAGAGCGTCTTTCGTTCAACCATTGTCAGTAACGCACTTTTGCGCCCCTTGCCCATGACCGTATCACCTTCCCAGTCTCCGATTCTAGATCGACGATCAACAATGCTAGGGCGCTCATCAATATCCACGCGATTGCGAAGCTTGCCTCGACGATCGTAGTGGCCATAGCGCTTACGATAAGGCTTTGAAGCGATACGCAGATGTGTGTATAAATCGCCACCTTCGGCCTTGTCCGCATACATCCATTGG
>NZ_JADPQG010000004.1 GCF_015687175.1 Reinekea sp. G2M2-21
CGCTCGCCTTTTATGTGAGCGTTAGAGCTTGAGCAAGGAGCAAGGAGCAAGCATGAATGCAACGGAAAGAGAACTGATAGAGCTTGAGTTGCGGCTCCACAAACCCGAAATAAGGGCATCAAAAGAAGTCCTGGATGAGCTAATAGCTGATGAGTTCTGAGAAATAGGAGCCAGTGGAGTCTACTTCGGCAAAAGCGAAGTGCTTGAGCAATTGCCTAGCGAAATTGAATCAAAAATAGAAGCTAGTGAGTTCGAGTATCGAAGAATGTCAGAATCAATTGCGCATTTAACTTACAAATCCAGGCTCTATAGGCCTATCGGCACACTCGCTAGAATTAGCTATAGGACGTCTATATGGAAATTAAACGCAGGCAAGTGGCAGATGATATTCCATCAAGGAACAGTTACAGAGTGAAAGCTCTAACAAACGCCATCACCATCGGCCACTTTGTGGCCTGGACCTCGCTACGCTCGGCCGGTGTGGCGCGGCGTTATGCCATTAGAGTAATGATATGAATTGGTTAATTTCAGCAAATGGAAAAATGTATGATCATGCAAGTTCATTTGCACATTTTGGCTCAATTGATTGGCGCCAAGGAAATGTGAAATATGATATAGGTGATACTGTATATATTTATTGCACAAACCCAATTCAGCGCGTCAGATATAAATGCATAGTAACTGAGCTAAATAAAAGCTCATCCCAAATAAGAGATGATGAGCGCTACTGGATCAATAAAGAAGAATATGAAAAATCACTAGTTGGAAAATACTTTAACCTAAAGTTAATCGAAGAAGTTGATTCAGAAAAACTATCATTATCAAGCCTCACAGAAAAAGGATTAAAGGCAGCACCACAAGGCCCAATTAAGCTAAATTCAGACCTTGAGGAATATATATCTGGTGTTTTCAGTACAGAAGACGATGAATATTTCCCAGACACTATCAAGGAAGATCATGGTGTTTACGAGGGTGTCAAGAAGCAAGTTTCAGTAAATAAATATGAAAGAAGCACTATAGCTCGCGCAAAATGCATTGAAGCCCACGGCTATACATGCAAAGTATGCAACCTTAATTTTGAAGAAACATACGGTAGTGTGGGTAAAGAATTTATTCATGTGCACCATATTGTACCTATCCATACAATAGGTGAGAGCTACAAAATAGATTATATAAATGACTTAGTTCCTGTTTGCCCTAACTGCCATGCAATGTTACATAGAGAAGTCGATGGAAAGTACTATTCTGTATCAGAGCTTTCGGAAATTGTACGGGCAAAAAAGGCATAACAAGCGACTGTGATTAAAAACAACCCTATTTCCCAATACCCCATTAACTAATTTAGGCGATATTCCAAACCTCATCATTCTTGACCATCGTATTTAGGATGGTCACCATTTTTCGCATGCACGCAGTCAATGCGACCTTTTTGTGCTTTCCCTGTGCCACTAATTTTTGATAGAAATTCTTCATAATTGGGTTGTGCTGTATAGCACACATCATCGCCATATAAAGCATCGTCCTGATCGGGGCTCTGCCGCCTCGAATGCGGCGCTTTCCATTCATGGAGCCACTATCCCTGTTGTAGGGCGCTAAACCACACAGAGCCGCTATTTGACGGCTGTTAAGCTGGCCAAGTTCAGGCAGCTCTCCAAGTAAGGTGTAGGCCACACCAGAGCCCATTCCAGGTACTGAGGTGATAATTTCATATCGACGTTTCCATTCCGATATTTCAGCGACGGCTTTGTCCAATTTGGCATTGACCCATTCGAGCTCTTTTTCTGTTACTTTGATCAATCGTCGGTGGGTCGCTGCCAGAGCCTTAGGCGCCTTTTGTTTGCGATTCAGTTCTTGAGTTCTAAACTCAGTTAATTGACGCCGACGCAGCAGTAAATCCTTTATATACCGGATCTCCTTAGTGGCAATAGGCTTGATCTCGGGCTTCATCACCGCTCCAAATTCTGCAATTAGCTTGGAGTCTAGTTTGTCTGTTTTTGCTATTAACCCCTGCGCTTTTTCGAATTGACGAATGAGGATAGGTTGGGCAACGATAATAGGCATATCTTTTTCGACGCAAGCTTCCACGAAAGCGCGTTCATAACCGCCTGTTGCTTCAATCAATATCCGAGTTAATTTCATGCGTCGTAAATCACGTATGAGTTGTTTTATACCATCTGTTGAATTCTGTACTTGCCAATGAGTATCGCGTTCGAGAACGAACACATCTAGCGTGCTTTTGCCTACATCAATACCTATATGTCTTTCTGAACTATTACTGTAACGATTAGTAGTTGTAACCATGACTCACCCTTGCTACATTCGGGCTCGAAGCCCCTTCGACTGTTCGAGTTAAAATTGAAGTTCAGTTCAACGCTCACGCTTGTTAACGGGATTGCTAAAGCATCACCTGCCAAGCATCGAGCTATTGAACTGAAAACCTGGTGGGCAGGTTTGGGCTTCACCTTATCGAATATATGAATGTGTGTGAATAACTAATAAATGAATCATACAAGTCACTCCAGCCGACGCCAAAAAGCGGCGCGGCTGAGTTTAATCGTTATGAATCAGGGTAATAATGAATAAGTACTTTCTGCTATCTCTTGGTGTCTTATACGGCTTTTTATGGATTGTAATTTCTGCTCTGGCTTATACGTTTGGATTTAGCTTGCCGTTAATTGCGTTGAATCTTTCTGAAATTCTAAGTATTAAGCCAGAGCTTGGAATACAGATTATCCGAGTGGCTTGGGCTGTTGAAATACTATTGTATTGCTTACTTTGTTGGGTACCTGTCCAGATTATCGTGTCTAGGCTTCGGATTCGGAACACAACTGTTTGGCTTGTGCTGCTTGGCTTAATAGGGTTTGCAATAAATATATGGTTGCTAATAATTAGTAAGCCACAGTTCATAAATAGCTATATAGTTTATTTGGTTGAAATAAGCTTTTTTACTGCTGTTCCAGTTTTAATTGACCGAGGTTCGAAATTCATAACAAAACCCGGCAACAACAAGGCCAGCTAATTACCCGCTTTGCGGCTGGCCTTTGGACTCGCTTACGCTCGCCGCTGCGGGCAAACGTTATGTGAGGGTACGTAGAGAGAGTCTGTGAAAACTATCAAACACCAAACAAATGATGACTTTCAGGTTATCGAGCCGAACTTACATGATTCTAATTTGTTTTCAGTTGAGAATGATCAAGGTCAGGCCATTTTAAAATTCAGACTGGTATCAGGTGAATTAGTCCAAGCGATATTCACTAATGTAAAGCGACTAGTTTGTAATGACTTTCGAGAAGGAAATATAGTTCTAGATGTAACCATTGAGAGAGAAGTCCATGTTTCAGACCATGGATTGGAAAAGTTGTTTATTCCTCCCATGGCAATGTTCGAAAAATATAATGCATACATTCAGACTGTTAAGGAAAGCATTGAAAGCGGTAAAATGATGCTCGTTACTATTAATCCATCATATGGTTGCGATGGAATGATTTATTGTGAAAATGTATGTTTTCAACAGATATAGATGTACTAGGTCTGCGCTACACCAAGGCATCACATAACAAGCGCCTGCAATCTGACCTCTGACCTCTGACCTCTGGCCACTGTCACCTTTTGTGCAAAAATCCGCACAAAAGGCGCCAGTAGTCTCCGGCAGTTGAGGCGGGCGTTAACTTAAGGAATGAAGTAATTGGGAACACTCATACATGACCGTGTAGAAGCAGCACGAAATGGTAAAAATGAAACAGTAGTCTGCAAAACTAAAAGTGGCTGGGTAGTAATCGGAGACGTTCAGTTTTTAAAAGGTTATTGCCTTTTGTTAGCAGATCCAGTCGTTGAGTCTTTGAATAGCTTGACTGAAGAAGAGCGTAAGCAATATCTCTATGAGACAACAGTGATTGGAGATGCACTGTTAGAACTAACCGGTTGTTATCGTGTCAACTACGAAACATTGGGTAATAGCGAACCAGCTTTACATACACATATTTTCCCTCGCTACTTGTCTGAAGAGCCTGAAATACGAAGATATCCGGCTTGGTTTTATGATTGGGAAAATGCTCCAAAATTTAATAAAGATGAAATGGCAGAATTTGCTAATAAGCTAAAGCAATACCTTATTAAAGCTGGGATAGCCATAAGTTAACAATACGCTGTAGCAATGCAGCCTTAAATTCACCGCTATGCGGTGGGCTGTGGACTCGCTCACGCTCGCCGCTAAGCTTTGCGTTAAGCTCTACAATCAAACCGGCTTCAATTAGAAGCAAATTAAATGAAAAAGAGAGTTACTCCCCGAGACAAGAAATACTTCGCGAGTTTGTACGCAAGTAAAAGGCGGCTTAAAAATCGAGTTCTTTGGCATGAGAGGTTTGTAGCCTCAGCAGTCGCAGAGTATCTTGAAATATATGGCACTAAGCCAAAAAGAAAGCCTCGTTTGAGTAGCAACCTAGAGTGGCTGTTAACTTGGAAGTTAAAAACTACATTATGTCCAATATTAATGTGGTGCGATGGTCTAGAAAATATTAAGGTTAAGCGGATTGGTAAGTATCGAATGGCCTTTCGGTCTGAGATCTGGATAGGTCCTGAAGACGGAAGCGGAATTACAAGTAAAGGTACAATTACTGGTGAAATTGAAGTTAGGCATACTGGCAAGCAGCTTAAAAATTACGCAATGGTAATTCAGCATGAAAACTGTACCTATGAAGCAAAAAAAGCTTAACAAGTTTGTCCAGTTGACGTTTTGGTCTACGCTCCGTTTTGGGGTGGCCGCGCCACTTTACCCCAAAACTCCACTACAACCAAAACGCAACTGACAAAGGCGTTATGCGTAGAATATGGTAACTCAATAATTGAGGTTTACATGATTGAAGTAATGGAAGAGCTTAAAAAGATTGGCGATCTATACAAACAACAAAATTATTCCAGTGCTCTCGACAAACTTGACGATCTTTGGAATTCTATTCCTGAGCCAAAATTCGAAATTCGAAACTCTTTTTTTATTATCATGTATGGAGTTAAAGTTTCATTAATACTAAATAATCTGGAAAAGGCTTGGACGTGGGCGGTATTAGCTCCTGTATATAATAAGGGGCGCCAAGATATCGGAGAGGCTGAGTTTATTGTTGGTATGGTGGCTTTTGAGAGGGAGGAATTAGAAATTTCGGTTGAAAATTTTAAAATCGCAAACAAAAAATCTGGTGGGAGGGCATTTCATGGAGAAGATCCGAAATATAAAGCCATCATTATATAGTGATCAACTAGAGGCGCATAAATAGTGATATATGGACCCGTCTTTTGCAGTTGCGTCCGTATATCACACTGTTACTTTAATTATGAAACCAGAATTTAGTACCTACACTGAAGCCCAGCTTAGAGATGTGTTGAGACATATCGACAAGCGGAAATTTCCAGAGCGAGTAGAAGAAATTGAGCACCTGCTTGCTGATCCTGTGTTTTTGCATAATACACGGAGAGATAAAGCTATTCGTGATGCAGAAGAATTAGAACAAAATGATCACAACCAAAAAGCTAGTGGAATTGCATGGATTATCGGGTACGGGGTTCTATTAGTGATATTCGGCGTTTCGACCAATAGATATGCAATTAGCATCAAGAATGATGTTAACGATCCATTTTTTCGATACGGTTTTGGATTAATATGCATATTCGGTGGTTCTTACTGGATGTATAAGTATTACAAAAACCGAAATAAAGTAACTAGAAAATGAACTTCGTGCGTAAACACCGCTTCGCGGTAGGCACTGGGCTCAATCACGCTGGCGCGCAATTTCGCCAGTTATTTTGGAGTTAACTGCTTTAGGTATTAGTCATTGAATTTAATTGTTACTGAAAAACCAGATCAAGAGCTTATCGATGGAATTAGGGCTGGGCTTCAGAACCACAATCGACCTTTTCTAGAAAACGTATTGCGTACTGATCTTTCTGTGCATGGAACGCTCGAGGATGGAAGTATTGCCTGTGGAATTGTTGGGGAAGTATGGGGTGCGTAGCTTTCTGTTAAGTACTTATTTGTTAGTCCATTAAAAAAGCAGCAAGGTATTGGCTCTGAGTTGTTGTCCAAACTTGAAGAGAAAGCAGTTTCTCTTGGTGCAAAACAATCAGTCTTGGAAACCTATAGTTTTCAGGCCAAAGGGTTCTATGAGAAAAATGGTTACGAACTTAGAATGACACTGGACAATTGTCCTGAAACCGATCAGTTACATTATTTGACTAAGGTACTTGATCGTAGTAGTTAACAAATAGTAGCCGCATTTGGCCCGCTTTTCACCGCTTCGCGGCATGCCTAGGATTCGCCCCTTTCGTCGCTCACCGCTAAGCTAGTCGTTGAAATGTCCACCTCGTGTCACGACCCTCACTCTCAACCTTACATCAAACCGCCGCTAAGCGATTTTTCCTGCCTCCTTTAAGATACAGTTAGCGGCAGCTGCGTTGTGACCACAGTCATTACTCGCATGCAAAACGGTACTTAGTGTTTATGCGTTTAGCTAACAACTTTAGTGTTGTGTTTTCCGATGTAAAAAAGACCTGCCGGTCATAACGCGAATAGCATCATGACTTCTCACTAAGTAGTCGTCTAATAAAATCAATAACTTAGACCGCCAATTGGCAGCATCTTTATTGTTCATAAACATGTTGCTGTTTGTTTTCCTCCATACCTGTGGCGCTTATTCAACCTCGCTTTGCAATCTGACGCTCCTTGATAACTATCAACGCCAATGGTCGTCGGTGCTTTAGCATGCCCTTCAGCTATTGAAAGGAGGGGACCCTTATGGCTGAAGTGTTCACCAAAACCGCAGCCCGAAATATCTATATTGGTGGCAGTGTGTTTTTCATTCTGTTTTTTTTAGGGCTGACGTTCGAAACGGTAAGGTCCATGCCTACGCGTGATCACCGTGAAAATTTAACCGAGTCTGTGGCCCGCGGAAAGTTACTCTGGGAAGAGAACAACTGCATTGGTTGCCATTCGCTGATGGGCGAAGGGGCATATTTTGCGCCTGAACTCGGCAATGTATTCCAGCGTCGTGGTATGGCGAATGAGCAGGCGTTTAAAGGCTTTCTGAAGGGCTGGATGGACGCGCAACCGTTGAATGTACCGGGTCGACGCGCCATGCCGCAATTCAATTTGAACGCAGACGAGGTCAATGACCTGGCGGATTTTCTGATCTGGACCAGCAATATTGACAACAACAACTGGCCACCAAACATCGAGGGGTAATGAGATGAAATTTGAATCACAGGCGGTCGCCAAGCCTTATTTTGTGTTCGCGTTATTACTCTTCGCGCTGCAAATCGTCTTCGGTCTGATCATCGGGTTGCAGTATGTTGTTGGCGACTTTTTGTTTCCGTATATCCCTTTTAATGCGGCTCGCATGGTGCATACCAATTTGCTTATTGTTTGGTTGCTGTTCGGTTTTATGGGCGCTGCTTATTACTTGGTGCCCGAAGAAGCCGGTGTCGAGCTGTACAGTGTCAAGCTAGCAAAGATACTGTTCTGGGTATTTGCCGCCGCCGGTGTACTGACCGTTGCCGGTTATCTGTTAGTGCCCTATGCCAAACTTGCTGCGTTCACCAAAAACGAGTGGTTCCCGACAATGGGCCGTGAATTTCTGGAACAACCGACCATCGCAAAAGTTGGCATCGTCGTGGTGGCGCTTGGTTTTCTGTTTAACATAGGCATGACCATTTTACAGGGCCGGAAAACCGTCATTAATACGGTGTTGATCACCGGGTTACTGGGGTTAGCGCTGATGTTCCTGTTCTCGTTTTATAACCCGGAAAACCTGGCCCTGGATAAATACTTCTGGTGGTGGGTCGTGCATCTTTGGGTTGAAGGTGTATGGGAATTGATTATGGGTTCTATCCTGGCGTTTGTATTAATCAAGACCACCGGGGTAGACCGCGAGGTTATCGAAAAGTGGCTTTATGTGATTATCGCTATGGCGCTGATCACTGGCATTATTGGTACCGGTCATCACTATTACTGGATTGGACCAAAACCTTATTGGCTGTGGCTGGGTTCATTCTTCTCGGCATTGGAACCGATTCCGTTTTTTGCCATGACTGTGTTTGCGTTCAACATGGTCTTCAAGCGTCGCCGCAATCATCCGAATCGCGCTGCACTGCTGTGGGCAATGGGTACCGGTGTCATGGCTTTTTTAGGCGCGGGCGTCTGGGGGTTCTTACACACGCTGGCACCGGTCAACTACTTAACACATGGTTCTCAAATCACCGCTGCGCATGGTCACATGGCGTTTTATGGCGCCTACGCGATGATTAACCTAACCATTATCAGCTACGCCATGCCGGTTTTGCGCGGGCAGGGCGAAGCCGCATCGCCAAAAGCGCAGGTGGTGGAAATGTGGGGTTTCTGGTTGATGACTGTGAGTATGGTGTTCATCACGCTGTTCCTGACCGGTGCGGGAATCCTGCAAGTGTGGTTGCAGCGTTTGCCCGACGCCAGTAACGCCTTGAGTTTTATGGACACCATGGATCAACTGGCCGTTTTCTTCTGGATGCGTGAAATAGCCGGGGTTGGTTTTTTCATAGGCTTGTTGTGTTACTTCAGCAGTTTCTTTGTTGGGGCAAAATCAACCAGCACTGTGGCGTTCAACGGATAGCACTCGATGGAAGAGTGGGTCGGTCAACAGTGGCATCATTGGCTCAGTCGTCGTGAGGCGACTGAGTACGAAGACGCAGCCGTCGCATTAAAAGACATTCGTGTGGCCTTGAAGGCGCTGCTGGTGTCTTTGGGTGGTTCTGCCAACCTTGGGTTGCAAAGTGTCTGGCCGATTCGTTTCGCCCATGCCGGTGGCAGCCGATGGCGGTTGACTGACTATGGCACACATACGCTGGCCTTGATCGATCACGAAAGCCTTCATCTGCCCCCGCAGGTGAATTGTTTCCCCGATGCGCGTTTGAACCTTGATCTCTACTATTGGTGGGTCGCTATGGCGGCGGTTTGGCCAGCGGCACCGCAACACTGGTATCAGCAAAACCAAATAGCGATGCAACGGGTGTTCACGCAACTCCCAGGTCTGGCGCGACGTTGGCCGAAAATGCGTCAGGCTCTTCTGGCCGAACGACCATCGTTGCATGCTTTGTCTACGGTAGACCGTACAAACGAACAGATCGTGCGCGCGATCTTGCAGCAATCCGAACCGCAATTTAACCACCTTGCGCATGCTCGACGTTTTCCGTATCCAATACGGTTGTGGTTGTACCCATCGCCAACGGTTGAAGAATCTGTGCCTGCCATGGGAGAAACTGAAGACAACAGCGACGCGGAAACCCATGCCGACACACAATCTATCGAGGGTAAAAAATCCGCCCGCCGAGTGTCGGAGCAAGATGAAAAAAGCGGCCTGTTATTGTTTCGTCTGGAAAATCTATTCACCGTGTCTGATTGGCTGAACGTACAACGGCCGCAGGAAGATGATGAAGATGCCAGTAACGACGCCGCGCAAGCACTGGATCAGATTTCGCTCGGTCAACAGCATTCAGCCGTTGGCGCTAAAGTTCGCTTCGATCTGGACTTGCCCGCACAAGCCGTTGATGACTTACCGTTACACGAAGGCATTTTGCTGCCCGAATGGCATTACCGCAAAGAGGCTTTCTTACCCGATCACTGCCGATTGGTCCCCATGCTTAGCCGGGATGCGCGAGAACAAAACGTTCCTGAGCATTTGCGTGGACTGGTCCGACTAGTACGACATCAGTTCAAGCAATGGCGTAGTGAACCGCTGCGTCAACATCGGCAACTGGACGGCAATGAAATCGATATTCAAGCCTGGGTCGAGCAGATCAGTCAGCCCACACATGACAGCGCCATGGCTGTATACACCGACCGCCCCAAAGTACGCAAAAGCCGCAGCACCCTGTTGCTCGCGGATGTCAGTCAGTCCACAGAAAGCTATGTGAATAACCGACCCATCATAGACGGCATCCGCGACGCGTTGCTGGTGTTTGCGGAAGGGTTGGATGCGATCAATGAACCTTTTAGTCTTTATGCCTTTTCATCCATTCGCCGGCGGCAGGTGCGCTTTCATTTACTGAAAAATGCACGGGAGCCCTGGTCCGACCTGACCCGAGGGCGTGTATTGGCACTCAAGCCTGGTTACTACACCCGCATGGGCGCCGCTATACGACAATCGACAACCGTATTGTTGGATGCCGAACAAGAGCAAAGGTGGTTGCTTATTCTTACCGATGGCAAACCTAACGATGTGGATCATTACGAACATCGTTACGGCATTGAAGACACCCGCAAAGCCGTGCTGGAGGCAAAAGAAAAGGGCATACAGGTTTTTGCCATAACGCTGGACCCTGAGGCTGATGAATACGCACCGCATTTGTTTGGCAGTGAGAATTACCATTTGGTCACCCGGAATGAAAATCTGGTTGAGTTACTGCCCAGATTGTTCCGGCAGCTATCGATTTAAAAGTTCTGGCGCCCTGAAAATTGTTGACGGTAAACCTTGGGTGAAATGCCAACCTGTTGTTTGAAATGGTGGCGTAATGTGACCACCGACTCGAAACCAGCCATGTCTGCAACCTGCTCAATGGGCCAGGTTTCCTGTTCCAGCAGTGCTTTGGCTTTGTTTAATCGTTGTTGTGTCAGCCACTGTGACGGCGACATGTTCATGGTGGTACGAAACTTCCGGTCAAACGAACGCCGGGACATGTTTGCTTTGATCGCCAGCGTGTCTATGTCCAGCCCGTTATTGAGATTCACAATGGCCCAGTCCAGCGTAGCAGCGAACTGGTCAGGTACTTTCGGGACCACCGTTTGCACAAATTGCGCTTGCCCGCCCTGACGATGCGCCGACACCACCAATCGACGAGCCACCTGATTCGCAACCTCGTAACCAAAGTCCTGCCGTATCACTTCCAGACCTAAATCAATTCCTGCGGCACTGCCGGCGGAACATCCCAGTTGCCCATCGTACACATATAAGCGGTTGTCGACGTACTGTACCTGTGGATAGCGCTGTTGAAAGACAGACGCATAACGCCAATGTGTCATCGCTGGTTTGTCATCGAGCAACCCCAATTCGGCGAGCAGGAAAGAGCCGGAACAAAAAGTCAGAATACGTTTCCCATCTTTGTGAAAGTGGAGCACTTCATCGCGCAGTGGGTTACTGACGGAACTATCGAGTGTCGACCAGCTCGGAATGATCAACATGTCGAAATTTTTAAGCGTCTTGATGGTGTGACAGCTCAGTATCAGGTTGGCTGTTGCCTGTTTTGCCGAAGCCGAAAAACTGACAACATCGGCGCGGTACCAGCGGTCGATCTCAGGTCGTTCCAGTGCGAAGAGTTCCACCGCACTGGCCAGTTCAAACAAAGATACGGTTTCATTCGCCAATATTGCAACGCGCAGCATAAGCAACCTCAAAGGAAAGATTGGCTGAATATTAGCGTTAATTGGCTATCAAGCCAATTTTAAATGGTGTGCACTGCAACCATGATAGACACCGTGTTCAATTAAAAGGAAATAACCATGTTGCTGATGAAGCCCGAATGTGAGCGCTGCCAACAACTGTTGGACATGGCGAATCCCCATGTCTTTATCTGCAGTTATGAATGCACCTTCTGTGCTGACTGCGCCGAAGGAATGAATCACCAATGCCCGAACTGCGGCGGTGAACTCGTGCGAAGACCTAAACAGTTACCCAAAGCTGATGTAACCCAGTCTGAACATCCATAAGGAGAATTAACATGTCATCATTAGTATCTCGACCGGAAGCCGCACCGAGCGATTTAGCCCTGGCGCACTTTTCCAAACTGCTTCAATTCGAAACCGATTGCTGGGACGTACACCATGCCATTACCAATCAGCGCAAGGACTTCGTATTGCTCGACGTGCGCGGCGAAGCACTCTATACCGCCGGACACATCGACACAGCGGTAAACTTACCGCACTCGCAAATGAATGAGCGCGCATTACAATCCTATCCGGCCGATACTTTGTTTGTCGTGTATTGTGCGGGTCCACACTGTAACGCAACTGAAAAAGCCGCCATAAAACTGGCAACATTAAATCGTCCTGTAAAAAAGATGATTGGCGGCGTAACAGGCTGGATTGATGAAGGCTTTACGCTGGTGAAATAGGAGAAACTGCCAAAGGATTGGCCATTGCTGCGTTGGAAGTAACACGTTCAAAAGTTAAAAGAAAAACCTTCAGTGCAAATTATAAGCTGGTGGCTGACATAGACACGCGGTTGCTGTCACGGTGTCGCAGTCGTCAGAATGGTTACATCAACAAAGCATCTACGGTACAACACAAAACATGTTGTACGGTTTCACATTAAGACCAAAATAACAGGTAGGGCTTAGCGACCTAGATAGCATGGCTGGTCTAATACTGCCCGTCCGCTGTTGCATATCGCTTATTCGACACAAAGCAATACTCAACGCTGTTACTCCGAATCGCTGCCGGTCAGGCGAGGGCGGTAGGCTTTTCCTTCCAGCAGGTCTTTTTTCTGCCCGATGCGTTCGGTGATGAAACGGACGAAGGTTTGAACTTTAGCGCTGGTGCGTAAATCCGGATGGTACAGCAGCCACAAGTCGTACTTGTGTTCCGATGTATACGGCGGAATTCGGAACAACTCCGGATCTTCATCGGCCATGTAGCACAGTAAAATTCCGACGCCCATACCGGCTTTACAAGCTTGTTTCTGTAAAGCGGCGCTCATCATTTTGTGGCCGGAGCGGAAGCGCGGGTAATCAGCGGCGATTTGCCCGGCAGGACGCTGCCCACGGTCGTCCCAGCCAATCCAGCGGCCTTGGGTCAACCAATCCGGTGTCAACAGGTCTTGTGCGTGATGAACACTGTAGTAACAGGCGCGATGTATCGAGGCAACTTTGCGACCAATCAGGTGATCTGGTGGCGTGGTACAAATTCGCAAAGCAACGTCCGCTTCTCGGTTTGCCAAGTTAAACGGCCGCAGCGATTCCATGAGTTCAAGATCTACCTGAGGGTGCATCCGACAGAAGTCGGACAGGTCGTTCATCAATAGTTCGTCACCAATGGTTTCGGGCAGGGTGATGCGCAAATTGCCTTTTAGTTGCTGATCGTGTCCAGCCATCATGCGTGAGACGGTGCTCAGCCGTTCTTCCAGGTGCATGGCTTCTTGAAGGATTTCTTCACCCAGTCGAGTCGTGACATAGCCTGCGTGGTTGCGTTCAAACAGGCGGTTGCCAATGGTCGCTTCAAATTGGCGGATGCGCCGGGATACGGTCGCGTGATTCACATTGAGTGACTTGGCCGCTGCGCGAATAGAACCTTCCCGGGCGACGGCCAGGAAAAATTTCAGATCATCCCAATTCAACGTGAGCTCCTGTTCAAATGAGGCAATTGGCCGCTTTTACGGTTCTAAGCGGCGCCGAGGCAGCCAGTATAGTGGTTTAAAAACAAATAGCACAGTAACTCGGTGGTGCATATTTGCACCTGACGTGTGCGAGATTCCCGTCTTCGCAGATTGGTCAGAGAACGTTAAGTTTGAGTCTCCACAAAAGGAGAGATGACAATGAAAAATCGAGTTTATTCGGTACAGACTAAAACGACAGTACGTGCCAATCGACAAGCTGTTTGGGCGCTACTGGCACAGTTCGATGACGTTCATACCTGGGCGCCGGGCGTATTGAAGTCGCATGGAATCGGGCAGTCGAAGCTGGGCGTTGGGCACGGACGCCATTGCGAGCTGAAAGGTTTTGGCGGCATTGATGAAACCATAACGCAGTGGCTGCCCAATGAGAAATTGATGTATAGCGTGTCTAATGTTGGTCCGCTAAAAAATGGTCACAGCCGCTGGGAGCTGCGTCAACTCAACGAACAGCAAACGGAGTTAGCCATATCACTGTCGTTTGAGTTACGTTTTGGTGTATTAGGACGTCTTATGTTTCATTTGATGATGAAGCCGAAATTGCAGGCCAGCCTGGACGCCACTGCTGCCGCAACCAAAAAGCGCGTGGAGTCTGGAATGGTTGTTCCAGTTCAGGGCGCGATGCAACCGAGCTCTTAGTGACCGTGCTGACGCGGATGCATTAAGGCGAGTCGAAAAAGCCGAATATCGGAAAGATCGACAACGCCGCAACGGCCAGAATCAGTATCCAGTAAGATACAAAAACAACAGGGCTGCCGCGCAGTAACTGCCAAAAGGTCGGTATGCGGCCTTCTTTTTTGGCCTCTTCGTATTCAGCACGCATGGTTTGCGTGTGCTGTTGTTGAAACTCGTCTATCAAGGCTCTTGCTGCAGCAAAATCCTCGTCGTTTTTCAGCCAAAGTGCCGCCACGGAAATACCCCAGCGGCCAGCGTGGGTTTCGTAGAATTCAAAATCGTGCTCCGTAAGCAGTTCGCGGACGAGGTCAGCTTCGGTTTCAGGGACGTTATTCAGACGGAAAACAAGTTTAGACATGGAGGCAACAACATTCGGAAAAAGCAGCAGTATAACGGAACTGCTGCCCCTTCGTTAAGCGTACGTTGCTCAGTCGAGCTTAAACCGAGTCACAGACGCATTAAGTTGCTTGGCCACACTCGATACCTGACCGGCACGGTCTTTGTTCGCGCTGGCGTTTTCGAAACTTTCCTTGCCCATGTCGGACAACTGCACCAAGTTCGAATTCACGTCTTCGGCGACCTGGCTTTGCTCCTCTGTTGAGGTGGCAATTTGCATGGAGGCGTCTGAAACACGCGCCGCGGCCGCAACAATACTGTCGAGCGCTTCTGTGGTCGATGACGTTCTTTCGACGGAAGTCTGAACGGACTCCAAGCCCTTGGCAATCGCGTCGACAGCCTCACCGACGCCTTTTTGCAGTGCTTCAATCATCTTCTGAATGTCATCGGTCGATTGCTGTGTTTTGCTGGCAAGTGAACGTACTTCATCGGCAACCACGGCGAACCCGCGGCCTTGTTCTCCCGCTCGGGCGGCCTCGATGGCTGCATTCAACGCCAACAGATTGGTCTGTTCGGCAATGCCACGGATCACATCCAGCACCGAGGCAATTTTGTTGGAGCTTTCCGCCAGCTCGCCCATCGCGGTAGATGCGTTATTAACGGTGGTTGCCACATCTTGAATCTGCGATACAGCATCAACCGTGATTTTCTTGCCTTTATTGCTCAGTTCATTGACTTCAGCAATCTCACTGGCGGTCAGTTGTGCGTTTTGGGCGACTTCTTTAATGGCAACGGTCATTTCATTCACCGCGGTGACGATCATGTCGACAGACTCCATCTGTCGTCGACTGTTCTCTTGCACACTGGCGGCTCCGGTATTCATTTCGCCCACAGTCGAGACAACCTCTTGCGATTGCTCAGAAATACCGCGTATAAGTTCGCTCAGTCCATCCAGCAGCTCATCGAACTCACGAGCCAGTTCGCCGATCTCATCTTTACGGTCACTGTTCACCCGGCGAGTTAAATCTCCATCACCGCTGTTGAGTCCTCGCAACTCAACGGCCAGCTTGCATAATGCGTTAGACAACGCCCGGGGGGCATAAATCCCAAGGCTGAAAGCAACTACCACGGTGATCAACAGAAATATCAACACACGAGTTGATCGCGAATCCACTCGGGAGATGACGGCTTCACCCATCGACAACCCTTTCTCATCGGCTGCTTCACCGGCGATGTTGTAAAACTCCCTTAATGCGCCGAAACGGCTGTCCGAGTTGCCTGCGCTGAGCGCTTTGGCATCGTCCAGTTTGCCTTGTTCAACCAAGGCAACCACTTGGCCGCTGGTGGCTTTCCATTGATCGTAAGCGGCATCGAACCCCTTGAGCCGGTTAACCACGTCCGGATACGCGGCGAGCAGATCGAGGTAAACATACATCCGATCATAGGCTTGCTTGGCGTTTTCTGAATAGTCCGCCTTAAAGTCCTTCACCGAGCCGGGTTCCAGCAGCATCGCCATTTCTGCCACCCGGGCCTGATACAGATCGCGGTCGGCATTCAGAACTGCACTGATCGCAGGATTGAATTTTTGTGAGAACTCGGTCGACGAATTTTTTAACGTGTTAATTAAACTGAAACTGAAAATTCCGGTAAATGCCATGATCAGCGCAACGGCACTGAAGGCCGCAGAATACTTGAATCGAATGCTTTGGATATTCATAAAATACCGTGACGTCTGGTTAGAGTTGTTCTTGAAGTATCGTCCAGGATATTCATTCCATGAGGTTTCTTGTGAACGTATCGGCGGCTCCGTTGGTGAATATACTCAAATGAGGCGAGGGCCTAACTGAAAATCCGTATAAAAATCAGTTGGTTAGCTTTAGCGAATGTAGGTTTTCGTTAAACAGTAAGTCTCATTTGGTTTTTGTTTAAAAATGTAACTGCATGATTTCGTTGCAAACTATGGAGGCACAAAATTTAAACAGTTAGGGTAGACTGGCTGAAAAAATAAAACACCGGTCAATAAGAAAGGAGAGAGTATGAAATTGATCTTTGTGCACGGTTGGAGTGTGACCAATACCAATACCTATCGAGATATGCCAGAAACCATAGTGTCGCAAGGACGAGCACTTGGTTTAGCCCTCGACATCAACCACATTCACTTAGGCAAATACATCAGTTTTCACGACGAAGTGTCTATTGATGACATTGCCCGGGCATTACAGCAAGCGCTATTGGAATTACCAGGTAACGAGAATGGCATCCAGCCCTTCTCATGTATCACCCATTCCACCGGTGGGCCTGTGATGCGTTATTGGGCCAATAAATACTATGGTCACCAGCAATTGAAGGGCATTCCCATGCAGCATTTGATTATGCTTGCACCGGCGAATCAGGGTTCCGCGCTGGCCGCCCTAGGACAAAAACGGGCAAGTCGCATTAAATCGTGGTTTGCGGGCGTGGAACCGGGTAAACGTGTGCTGGATTGGTTGAAATTGGGCAGCGATGGGCAATATCAACTCAATAAAAGCGCACTGACCTTTCAATACGTACAAAACGGTTTTTACCCCTTTGTGATTACCGGGCAGGGGATTGACACCAAAGCCTACGACTTCATCAACAGCTACCTGGTTGAAAACGGCGGTGACGGTGTAATACGAGTCTGCGGTGCCAATATGAACTGCCGGTTTATATCGCTGAAGCAAACGGATCAGCTGATCAACGCCAGCCCCCGAGCTTCAATGATATTGAAACTCGACCATAACAAGGTTGCCCAAACGCCGGAAGACGCCCCCTTGGCGGTACTGGGTGGCGCCAGCCATTCGGGCAGCACCATGGGTGTGTTGAATTCGAAGAAAGGTCGTCCCATACATACGCAGGTTGCGCAAAAAATAATGCAATGCTTGCAGGTAAACAGTGCGGCAAGTTACAACGCTGTAAAGCAGGACTGGTTGCAGCAGACGCTCGCCGAACAGCAACAGATTCCAGTGGGCAAAAAAGATCGGCTCGGCCGTTACGGCATGCTCGTGTTTCGCGTACGAGACAACGCCGGTGACGTTATCGCCAATCATGATTACGACATATTGTTGTTGGCGGGTGATAACTATTCCCCAGATGTATTACCGAAAGGTTTTTTTGCAGACCGTCAAGCAAACGCCGACAGTCAGGCATTGGTGTATTACGTGGATATCGACAAGATGCTGTCCATTAAACAAGGCAAGTTTGGTATCGCCGTGGTCGCGCGACCCGAAAAAGGATTTTCCTATTATCGAAAAGCCGAGTTTCACGCGACGGAAGCGATGTTGACGGAAATTTTCGCGCCCAATGAAACGACGTATATCGACATTACCTTACAACGCTATGTCGATGAAAATGTTTTCCGATTCGATAAAGCAACGGACAAACAAGGCAGTTTTAAAAATGTAAAACCTTCCGGAAAAAACGTGTAAACAGCGTATCGGTTAACCCTTGGTTCTGTCGTCAAGCAGAACCAAGGGTGCTTCAAATATTTTGTATCACCTCAGCGCTATCAGGTCGTGTTGTTGAATCGCATTTCCATTGCCTTCTTCAATAACCTTAATTAATTTGAAACTCGAATTTATATTAAGAAGTTTTTGGTGTGCAGATGAAATGTATTTTAATTCATGTATCAAATTAATCGCGTAGCTTTCCGTTCTGTGATTAAAGTCCCACAACTACATGGTCAAAATAAAATCCTTTCCATTATAAGAATTAACAAACCCGCTATTAGTATGGACAAAAAAACTATTCCGTTGGAATAACGTATTGCTGAAAAAAAAGACGTTTTATATTGCGTGTCCTCAAACAAAAAAATCAATAGAGAGGATACGCTTATGAACAAAAGGAAGTTAGGTTTACTTATTCCATTCTCGTTGCTTGTTGCCCAGGCGCCACTGGCCATGGCAAGCAATCCAATTATCAAACACCTGTACACCGCAGACCCCAGTGCCATCGTTAGTAACGATACCCTGTATGTTTATACCGGACATGATGAAGCCGCCGCAGGTGAAAACCGGTTTGTGATGCGCGACTGGCGTGTTTTTTCCTCCAAAGACCTGGTGAATTGGACAGACCATGGCGCTGCCTTGTCGTTGAACGATTTCTCGTGGGCGTCCGCCGATGCCTGGGCTGGCGAAGTGGTTGAACGCAACGGGAAGTTCTATTGGTACGTGCCGGTCAATAACGATCTGGATGGTTGGTTTGGTATTGGAGTTGCGGTAGGGGACAGCCCAACCGGCCCATTTACCGATGCATTGGGTCATGCATTAATCAATGACAGCATGACGCCAGATGAAACGCTGGATATTGACCCAACTGTGTTTGTAGATTATGACGGCCAAGCGTATATGTACTGGGGGAACGCCACCGATAATGGCGTAGTGAAAGTTGTCAAATTGAAAGATTCCATGATCGAACTCGATGGCCCCATTATGACCATCGGCACCGACCAGCTGCCGAATTTCACCGAAGCGCCGTACATGCATGAACGCAACGGTATTTATTATTTGTCGTACGCCGCGGGTTGGCCGGAGCGTATAGAATACGCCACCGCAGATAACCCACTGGGACCGTTTACACACCGGGGTGTCATTCTGGATGCCGTTAATTCCCAAACCAGCCATCAGTCGATTCTCGAATACCGTAATCAATGGTACTTCGTGTATCACACGGCAGACTTACCCGGCGGTGGTGAATTTCGTCGCAGTGTCGCCATGGAACCATTGTATTACGACGATGCAAACCAGGGCGCTATTTACAAGATCACACCAACCGTTACTGGCGTCGGTGAAGACGGATTAAGCGGTCGATACGCGATCGTCAACCGCAACAGCGGTAAGTGTTTACGAACATTGGGTGACGCCAGCCAAAACGCTACCGACATTGTGCAATTCACCTGTGATGGCTCACCGGGTGAACAGTGGCAGGTCGATCCGTTGGGTAATAATCGCTATAACCTGACGCATGTTGCGAGTAACAAGTCCGCGGATATTTTTGGCGGCTCTATGGATCCAGGTGCGCACAATATTATCTGGCCTGCTCATGGTGGTGACAATCAACAATGGATTATTGAGCCGGAAAGCGACGATTTCTATCACATTCGTAATGTCCGAAGTCAGCTGATGCTAGACATCTCCGGTCGTTCAAAAGCAAACAATGCCAACAACATTCAGTGGCCGGACAACGGCGGCTTGAATCAGGATTGGGCGTTTACACGACCAGGCACCGTGCAATTGGAATCGGTGAATTTTCCAGGGTTCTATGTCTCGTACCTGGCAGAAGGAATCCGCATAGATCAAACACCAGACCCATTCAACAGCAGTTTCTTCAAAGTGGTGCAAGGCCTTGCGCACCCAGATTCGGTCTCTTTCGAATCTGTTATGTTCCCCGGCTACTACCTGCGCCATAAAGCCTTCGTGTTGTACCTTGAACTCGACGATGGATCGGACACCTTCCACCAAGACGCATCCTTTTTCCGAAAGGCAGGGTTAGGGGATGCAACGGGTGTTTCTTATGAGTCGGTGAACTTTCCAGGCCAGTTTATCCGTCACTCGTCTTATTATCTGAAAATTGACTCAATTGTCAGTGAAACAGATAGGTTAGATGCGACGTTCCGTGAACAGGCGAAATAACAAAGTGGTTTGCGGCGTGTGCGAGGCACGCCGAATTAAAAATAAAAACAATATCGTAAAAAAGGAACCAAGATGAAAAACAAAATGACGACGACATCACTTAAGGTGTTCTTCACCGTGTTGATTTCACTGCTCGTGAATTCGGTTTTCGCGGATACCTTCACCAACCCTATTATTGAACAACGGGCCGACCCGTGGGTGTATAAACACAGCGACGGGCAATATTATTTTACGGCCTCCGTGCCGGAATACGATCGCATTATTTTGCGTCAGGCAAGCACTATTGGCGGTTTGAGTACCGCTCCGGAAGTCACTGCTTGGTGGAAGCCCGCAGGTGGTCCTGCCAGCGGTTTTGTCTGGGCACCCGAGCTGCATTATGTAGACGGAAGTTGGTACATTTATTTTGCGGCCTCAGAAGCCAGTGACCGGTGGGATTTGCGAATATACGTTCTGCGCAATACTTCCGCGAACCCAACCCAGGGTAACTGGCAGGAAATGGGTGAATTGGTGGTCGATGGTTTAGGCAATAACTCAAGTTTCTTCGCATTGGATGCCACAACGTTTGAACACAACGGTCAACGTTACCTGATTTGGGCGCAGAAGCCACCCGGCGGCGACAGCAACCTGTACATCGCGCGGATGAACACGCCCTGGAGTATCGACATCAACACGCAGCGGATGATCAGTGCACCGACATACGACTGGGAACGTGTCATTTATAACGTAAATGAAGGCCCTTCGGTTCTGAAACGCAATGGACGCATATTCGTGACGTACTCGGCCAGCGCCACCGACAGAAACTACGCCATAGGGTTGCTGACGGCCAACGAAAATGCGGACTTGCTGAACATCAATTCCTGGACGAAATCTCCGACGCCGGTTTTCGCAACGAACGAAGCCACCAGTCAATTTGGTCCGGGTCACAGCTCGTTTACCACGTCGAAAGATGGCAGCGTGGATATTCTGATTTATCACGCGCGCGATTATGAATTCATCAATGGTGATTCTCTGTACGACCCGAATCGACACACCCGTGGTAAGGCCTTTGGTTGGAACGCCGATGGAACACCGAATTTCGGCAAGCCCTACGCGAATGGCATCAGTGGTGTGGCCGCGTTGAAATCAGACTTCAGTGGTAAGTGCGCCGATATTTTTGCTCGTAGCCAGGAACTCGGTGCTGATCTGACCCAATGGAGCTGCAATGGCGGAAACAACCAGAAGTTTCAGTTTGAAACAGTTGCCAATGGTTACTTCCAATTACGGGCATTGCACAGCAACCAATGTTTGGATGTTTACGGTTTGAGTACCGAAAACGGTGCCAATGTGGCGCAATGGTCTTGCTGGGCAGGTGACAATCAACTCTGGAAAAAAGAACCACAAGGCAACGGTACCTTCCGTTTGAAAAACCTCAATAGCCAGAGGTGTCTCGATGTATACGGCTGGAACCCAGACAACGGCGCGTCCTTAAAACAATGGAGCTGTGGCTCCGCTGCAGTACAGCGTTGGACAGAAGAATAACGCCTCATAAACCAATTCCCTGAATGTAAAACTGCGTGGATTACCGGATAAAACCGGTAACCCGCGCAACACAAAGGATACATAAGATGAAAAGATCAGTCTCCGTCAGCGCAATGCTTTGGCGGGCTTTCTGCACAATGATGTTACTGGCAACCCTGGTTGGGGTGAGCCAGGCCACTCCCTTTCAAAACCCACTGAATACCAGCCATGGGGGCGACCCTTGGTTGCAGTATCACGAAGGGTACTACTACTTGGCGTCCACGACTTGGTCGAACGAAATTACCATGAAAAAAGCCACCACCATGGCTGGTTTGGCAACCGCTGAAACTGTACGAATCTGGGATGGCAGCCAAGACCCTGCAACCCGTTGCTGCAACATGTGGGCGTTCGAATTTCATTTGATTGACAGTGAAAATGGACCGCGCTGGTACTTTCACTACACGGCTGGTGTCGCCGAAAACTACGATGGCCAACGCATGCATGTGTTGGAAAGTGAAGGCACAGACCCAATGGGGCCTTACCACTACAAAGGTCAATTAGAAGATTCAATTGGTGGCTGGGCGATAGACGGCAGTTACATGACCTTGAATAACAACCTGTACTTCCTCTTTTCCGCTTGGGATGGCGCGTATCAGAAACTCTACATTGCCCCCATGAGTAACCCTTGGACCATCAGTGGCAATCGTGTAGAAATTTCAACCCCGGAGTACCCGTGGGAAACCCAGCTGAACAACGTCAATGAAGGCGCAGTTGCGTTGCAGCATAATGGCAAAACCTTCGTGGTGTATTCGGCCAGTTTCTGCGATGGGCCTGAGTATAAACTGGGCATGCTGACCTACCAGGGCGGCGATCCATTAACCAAAAATGCCTGGTATAAAAACCCGGAACCTGTTTTCCAGCGTGCGGATCAACACAGTGTTTTTGGTACCGGTCATAATGGTTTTTTCAAATCTCCTGACGGCACCGAGCAATGGATTGTGTACCACGGGCAGGATTCCATCACCGGCGGCTGCGACAACGACCGCACCACACGCGTACAAAAATTGGATTGGAACGCAGACGGCACGCCCAACTTTGGTATTCCGTTACCGACCGACGCCATAATCGCTGCGCCTTCCGGTGAAATAAACAGCGGTAACTTTACCGGTGTCAGAATAGAAGCGATGAACTACCCCAACTATTACCTGCGCCATTTCGACTACCGCGCGAAAGTTGAAGGTGATATTCGTGTTTTTGCCGACTCACAATGGATTCAGCGTCCGGGCTTGGCCGACGCCAATGGTGTGTCTTTTGAATCCGTTAATTTCCCTGGGTACTTTTTGCGCCATCAGGATTTTGAAGTATTCGTGCAGGAGTATGACAATTCGACGTTATTTAATAACGACGCGACCTTTTACGTGCGTCAGGGTTTAGCGGACCGGACTCTGACATCATTCGAAGCGTATGGTTTCCCTGGAATGTATTTGCGTCACCAAGACCTGAACCTGAACATCACGGCCGCAACGTCCGACCTCGCTAAGAAAGACGCAACCTTCCGGTTGCATGTTGGTGGTACGGCACCGGCCTTAATCGCCGGAGCGGAGTATTACATCAAGAACCGTAACAGCCAGAAGTGTTTACGAACCTATAACCGATCAACAGCGAATGCCGCCAGAGTGGTTCAGTTTACCTGTACACAAAGCGCGGATGAAAAATGGCGGTTGGTGCAATTGGGTGCCAACGAATATCAGTTCGTTCATGTGAAGAGCGGCAAGTACGCAGACATATTCGGCGCTTCCCTGTCTGCCGGGGCCGATAACATTATCTGGCCCAACAATGGCGGGCAAAACCAGAAGTGGCGGCTCAATTATCAGAATAACGGCTATTACCACATCACCAATGTGAACTCGAATCTGCGGCTCGATATTTCTGGCGCCACCAAGGCAGAAAACGGCAGCAACATTCAGTGGACAGGCAACAACGGCGATAATCAGGAATGGATGTTCATACTGGCGGACACCCCTTAATACAGACTTAAAGTAAAAATAAAAAAAGGCACGGTGTTCACCGTGCCTTTTCTCACTATGAGACCCTAAAAACCTTTCTGCACTCTTCGCTACAACAAACGCACACCGTCGAACATTAACTTAAGCCCGGCTAACAGCAGGAACACATTCACGATGCGGTAAAACACCTTGGGTGATATTTTGTCGTGCAGGAAATAACCGGCGGCGATGCCCACGGGCGCCAAGGGCAGTAACACCAACGACGTAGCCAGGTTGGCACTGCTGAGCTGACCCAGCCAGAAATAGGGGATAAGTTTCACGTAGTTGATGACCGCGAACAGTACCGTATTGGTCCCCACATACAGCGTAGGCGCCAGCCGTTGCGGCAGTAAATACACACTGATGGGTGGACCGCCAGCGTGAATACCAAAGCTGGTAAAGCCCGATATGGTCGCCCAGAAAGTCCCTTTAACCCGGTTAATACCGGCTGCCACGGTGCTTTCATGCTTGGTCCAAAAATGGACTGAAAAGCCGATCGCGATCGCACCAATCAACAAACGCACATGCGCCTCAGACAAGTACCGGAAGGTAAAACCACCAATGGTAATGCCCAGAATGGCACCTGGAATCATGATTTTCAGGTTCGCCACATGCCACTGTCGCCAGAATTTGCGCAGCGCCAGTAAATCCATCACACACAAAATAGGCAGCAGAATAGCCGCTGCCTGGGGCGGCGCAACCGCCAAAGACATGAGCGGTACACTCAGAATACCAATAGCCCCGCCAAAACCGCCTTTAGCCAAGCCAAACAGCAAAACGGCGGGAATAGCGCAAAAATAGAAAAATGGATCGTTGATTAACACAGATGATCGGTTAAGACATAGCCGCGATCAGGTCGTCATCAAACTCTTCAGAAGACAACACAATGGCTTCTTCCTGCCGGTTCGGGAACATTGCAACCGCATAACCATCTTCGCGCAAACCCTTAGTCCAGCGGGCTTGCCAGTCGGTTAAACTCACACTGTGCGGCGTGCAATCGGCCCAATCGCCCTTAATCCACGCCTTCGCCGCCTCTTCTGAAGGCCACACCGGCACACATTCCTCGTTATCGCAATCCAGCAGCACACTGCCGCCATCGCCAACAAGAATCCACAATTCTTGCTGCTCAACCGCCTGCGTCAGCAGGTAATCGTAACGTTCTTGCGGGGATTGGGTTTCCAACTGGGCTAGGGTGACAGCGGATGAAGACATAAAAACACACCAAAATAAGAAAACGCCATTATGGCCGTTTGCCTGGGATGGGTCGAGCCGAAATTTACCAGACCGTATTCGAACCCGCCTGCTAAGGCTGCTACGAATGGTACTTACTTAAATATATTTACTTTGTATTTGAGGCTTTAGCAACATTCAGTGACTTCGTTGATTTGGGAGACTTTTTACGTCAAGGACCGTATTTGCCAGCTCACTTGTTCAAGCATCCCTGCTCGAGAATGAGTAGGAACCAGCACGCTCGATATAATCGGAAGAGGTGTATATAGCTGTTCCGTCGCATCTGCTTTGGCTGCCATAGTTGACACTTCGCAACGGATTCAAGGGCATGGATGCCCTTGGAAGCGCCGTGCGTGCAGGGATCGCCGACTTGTCGGCGCACGCTCAAGCGACCGTTCGAACGAAGTGTCAGCTATGAAAGAGAACCAAAGCGGGCGACAAACGGGGGTGCAAGGGGGCTGCCCCCTTGGAAAGAAAAAACACCACGCATCATCATCGCGGTAAGTCTAACCGTTTACTTAATCCAGTCATTGGTGTCGCACCAAAACGAGCGACAAATGGAGGGGTGAAAATCGATTAGAAGCGATGTCGCAATGAGCTTCGATTCAATTTTTATGACTTCACCACTGGTGAAGGCGGGATCAAGGGGCTGCCCCCTTGAAAAGGAAAACGCCCAACTAACCCAAGTCTTACACTACCCAAACACCACAAAACTAATTCCAACAAGAGGTAAGAACCAGCACGAGTACAAACCCTTAAAAAGACACAAAGAAATCCCACCCTCTCACTGAAAAAAACAATTTTTTTTAGACACTCATCACAATAAATTCACATCACACAAAAAAGTATTTGAGTTAACCGAACACCCAGTGTTTTATACAGGTTGGTTTTTGGGAAACAACAGGAGGCAAATAACGAAAATCAGGTAGCGAAAACTAAGCGCTACCCAAGAGTGTTCGCAGCACTCAAGGGCAGCTAACCACAACCGATATACTAGGTATCAATTATGGCTAAGCAGGATTCTAAGCTAGAGCACCGCTCGTTCCAAGAAAATTTCCACTCACAAGAAAAACTAAGCGCACAAAACAGCGACCTTCAACACCCCGTTGAAGCGAAAAAAGCTTGTGAAACTGCTGTTCACACAACAGCAAACTCCACACACGCCAACCGGCACCGAAACCCACAGATAGAAACCGACCCCGCGTATCTACGCGCACTACACTGGTGGCGTTTTCGTATAGCCCTGGCGTTGTACACCGGAGCTTTTCCAAATTCGATGCGGCTAAAGCCGTGTTCCGTGACCTATGTGAGTTATCAGCAACTGTTAAAGCAGAACCGAAGTAACAACAGACGCTGAACAAACGCAGTAAAAAACACAGAACACAATGCTTAGCCGCACATCTTGCCTGCGCAAGCAGGCAAGGTTTCTGATGCTTAAAAAAACAGAAATAAAATGAACTAACGAAAAGCGAGAATATCATGTACAAAAAAATCACCAACATAGACGACGAACTGCTGTTCACTCACGCCCATCAACGTGAACTGGAAAAACCCAACCCCGTGATATTGGACAGCATCGCCCGTGCCGAGCTGTACATTGCCAATACCTTTATTCATTTAAAACACGAAGCCATTCACGCACTCATGCTCAGTACGCGGAGCGTGTTATTAGAAAGCCGAACCATCCTCTCCGGCAAATTTTCCCTCAAAGAACTCACAACTAATTTGTTGATCAGCCACATTATTCAAGCCAACGCCACACGGCTTATCCTTATTCACCACAACCCTAAAGGAAACTTATCGATCAAAGACAAACACCTCCTGGAAGCCACGCGCATCAAAGACAGATTATTGGAATACTCAATCTGGCTGGATGACTTCTTCCTCATCACCAAAGCCGACACTGTTAACAGCAGTGGCTACAACCGGATGAACACCACCTCACTCGCAAGATTGGGTTTAGTGTGACAGATTTTTCGTAGGAGCCTTCGGAGCAACGCTGAGAGGCGATAACCGTGTGGGTCGGGCTTTAGCCCGACATTGCCTAACCATACCGTTCACCCTGAGCGCGTAGCAGTCGAAGGGGCACTAATAATGTAGGTTGCGGCTTTAGCCCAACATCGCCTAACCATACCGTTCGCCCAGAGCGCGTAGCAGTCGAAGTGGCAATGGGTTTACAGGCCGCGGCTATAGTTCAGGCAGTCGCTGCAATGGCAGATACCCGTTGCCCAGTCACACTAAAAAACGCCACTTTCACGCCAAAAAAGCCATTGCGCCGAATTTCCCGGAAATTGTCTGAATATCTATGCACGCGCCGCAAAACCTCAGCAATATCGAAATAATAATCAGTGTTTTAGACTAACCCCCATGAACAGGGCGTTTCAGGCGCAGAAGTATTTCGGTAAAAACCGCTCGTGCGGTTTTTTAGGGTGATCAGATTGACAATAGTGTCTGCACCGCCGAATATGACTGGCATTGAGCCGAATATGACTAGAAACTAATTTTGACTATCCGGCGCCGGGAAAAACCGCTGTAGCGGCATAATTATGGTATGGACACTATCTTCTACACTGGGGTTGTTCAATCAACGCATGAGGAGATTACCTTGAAAGAAATTGCATCTATTGCCGATATCGATATTGCCAAACTGTTAGCTATTATGTGCGAACTCAAAAAGGATTAATAATGATAGATCCAGAAAAAGGCTTTACGTCGGACGTAATCACAGACCCAAATCGATTCGTTGGCCGAATAGACTTAATTAGATCGTGTATGCAAGCTCTAAACTCCCCCAACAGCTTAATCGCTATTTATGGTAAGCGAGGTGTTGGTAAATCATCCCTTTTGAGACAAGTCCAACAAATGGCTCTGGGAGACTATACGCTTGCAACCCATGCTGGGTTGAATCATGAAATTCCGATCAAGCCGAGAAAGTATTTAACAGTCTTCTATACTTGCGATTCGATTATTGAGTCGGGCGAAGCTCTTGTATCTCGGCTGTGTAATGATCAGGATGAAGAAGACGGTTTGCTTAGATTAGTTCCTCATGATGGAAAAGAAATTGTAGAATTCACAAGAGCCAAAGAGGTTTCTGCTGGAGCGGACTTAAAGGTCGTTAATTGGGGCGCTAAAGGCGTAGAGACATCAAAATATGCTCGTGTTGTTGAAGGAGATACAGTTCAAACATTCAGGAATTTCGTTTCTTCTATTGTTCAACACCAAGTTAAAGGTCGTATGAAAAGAGATGGATTGCTAATTTTACTCGATGAGTTTGATGTTCTTGAGAATAAACGAGGGCTTGGATCACTAATTAAATCTCTCAGTTCAAAAGATATTAAATTTGGTATTTGTGGCATCGGTCAAGACTTAACTGACTTAATTGAAGATCATGCCTCAGTTGAGAGATTACTAGAGCAAGGAGCTATCCATGTCAAAACCATGCCTACGCCAGAGGCTAGAAATATTCTCAATAAAGCTGAAGAACTTTTCAAAGGCGAACTAGCAATTGAAAATGATGTAAAGGATGAAATTGTACGAGTATCACAAGGCTACCCATATTTTATACAAATGATCGGAAAGTCATGCGTTAGCAAAGCATCGCAACTTGGACTTCAAACTATAAATATGCATGTTTACAACCGAGTTCTTGAAGATATCAAAGGAGGAGTTGCGTTCCCAACTTTGGAAAGCTCATATCAAAGAGCAATAGGAAATTCTGAAGCGCGTCAAATGCTATTGCATCTAATGGCGGAACAACCGGAAGAAAATACTCTTTTTCACGAGGATGTTGGACGGATATTTCTAAAAAAAGTTCGTAGTGATGCGGAAGACTTTGATGTCGACTATCTAGATCAGAACCTGCCTCGACTACTAGATAAGAAATTTGGATCTGTCATTCGTCGCATTCCGGAAGGGCAAGGTATCTACGAGTTTACAAACCCAGTATTTCGGCTTTATGTGAACCTCCGAGTAATATAGTTAACAAATCGTTACACCGGACGATCCGGTGAACGCGGCGCTCTATTTAAAGGAAAACTATATGCCAAATTAAAGCTGAGATACTTTCTGTTAAAGAATAAATCGAAATACAATTAGCAGCAGGTCTTTCACGGAAGTCAGAGGAAGTCGCGGAAATTTCACTTCCAAATTCTATATATGGTGTAACAGTTTATAGCGGTGATGAACAAGTTGGTATCGCTCGAATAATTGGTGTTAGCGGTTGTTTCTTCGAAGGTACTGACATGGCTGTTCTACCAGAACACCAAGGATAGGGTGTTGGCCGTTTAATATTGAAGCACCCAGCACAATGGCTGAAGGAAAAGGCGCCAAAGACAGCCTACATAAGTCTAATGGCTGACCACTGTACTCCCGAGTTTTATGCGAGATTTGGCTTCAAAATGGCTGAGTTGCCAAAGTCGATTGGTATGTTAATGCGCATTTTATAATAGAATAAGGCGCAACACCCGGCCCGCTACCGGGTCTTGGACAAGAAACTCATTAGCGTTCGTTTTTTGTTGATGTGCGCAACGTTTGATTATTAGAGGAAGGTCGGAGAATAATGACGATTAAAATATTTGTAAGCCATGCAGCCGCTGACGAAAAGCTTGCCTCAGCATTAGTTGATTGTATTTTTTCTTGCATGGTTCTAGATGATGAAGAAGTCAGATGTACTTCTGTTCCGGGTCATAAACTTCCGATTGGCGGCGATTCAGCCAGTATTCTTCGCGATGAATTGAGTAAAACTGGTGTTGTAGTCGGTCTACTTACTCAGAATTCTATTTCGTCTAGCTGGGTATTATTTGAGCTGGGAGCGACATGGGGAGCTAGAAAGAATTTGCAGCCTCTATTGGCTGATGATGTAGATTATGCGGAGCTTCCTGGTCCTCTATCAGGATGTCACGCAGGGAAATTGGCAGAGAAGAATGATTTAGTGCAGTTTTTTGAAGAGCTCCGAAAAGTTATAGGAGCAAAAGCACGATCAGCTGCAAAAATTGATGCTGCGATAAATCAATTAATAAAAGAGAATTTGGAATTTTCGAAAATATCATTGACGCCAAAACCACCAAAAAAAATAAATGCAAAATCTAATATTCCTGACCCAACTATCTCTGGAATGAAGTTTTCTGAACTGACAAAGATTCTCGAGAAGGACAAAATAGTCATACCACCACCGCACAGTGGATCTGAAGAGGAAGTTGAATCGAATCTTTTGACTCTGTTTATCGCTAATCATACATCTTTCGGCGATGGTCTTCAGAGCAATTGGGACTCTGAATCTGCGGGTGGGTTCTTGTATAGAGAAGTAGGCTTAAAGTTAATACCTTATGAGTTAGTTAAATTTGACAAACTACCTGCGGCCCAAGCGAAATGGTTTAAACGGCTCATCATTTCTCCAAATGGGCAGAAGTTTATAGCTCACTTTAATAGGTTAAGGGTAAGTGAGTGACCATTATCCAGCAAATCAAAGCACGAAGATGCAGCGAAGCTGCGCCGGTGTTTGAGGCGTTAAGATTCATATTTTGAAGTTGAAGATAGCTATCGAAATATTGTCAGTTTTATTAATAGCATCTGTGACATTGAATATTCTGACTACACGGGTGTCTCTAGGTTATTTTGATGACAGCTACAGAGACCTAGCACAAACATATATCTTTAATTCCGAGGTGCTGGCATCGCTTAAAGAATATGATACTGAAAAAGCAATAGAGCTACTAGCAGAGAAAAATAAAGGCCACGCGTTTTTCTTGGGGATTTTCTTCATTGAAAAGTGCTCTAAAGGAATGGGTAAGGTGTTTCAGGAATATGATGTTAAATGCCTTAACAATCGACTGTGATAAAACCTACGTGAGTAACAATATCCACATCCACATCCACATCCACATCCACATCCACATCCGCATCCGCATCCGCATTCACATCCCAGTCACCGCAATCCCCAGCACCAGTTCCGAATATGGCGATGATCTTACCAACGAACCCCTATAATTTTGGTTTTAAAACCTACGGGGTTCACCGCCATGACAGACTTCATCATTAAACCGCTTGAAAAACACATTTTTGCAGGCTTTGTTAAAGCAACCGAACAGGAATTGAAAACCCATAACGCAAAATGGATCCTGGCGGATGCCTACCCGGGTTACCCCTGCCGGGTATCGCTCGTAGAAGCTAAAGTCGGTGAGAGTGTTTCGGTACTACCATATGTTCATCACGATGTTGCCTCCCCATACCGTGCCTCCGGACCGATTTTTGTGCGGGAGCATGCAGAAACAGCACAACCCGGTGTTAATGAAATCCCGGAGATATTACGGGAAAGAGTGCTTTCCGTAAGAGCTTACAACAATCAACACTTCATGGATCATGCCGAAATAGTGCAAGGTGCGGCATTGGAAGCCAGTATCCGAAAGTTGCTGGATAACAGCCATGTGGCGTATTTGCACATTCATAATGCAAACCCTGGCTGTTTTAATTGCAGTGTGTATCGGGCCTAAAGCGTTATGCAAACACGCGGAAAGTTAGAGAGGCGGTTGGGTTACATCCACGGTTATCTGGCTCTATAATCGGGCTGGCAATTTAACGAATAGGGCGAGTCTTCGAAATGCTTTTAACGGTTACTCTTTTTAAAGACGTCAAAAAATCATGATTAACCGGCGTGGTTTCATTAAGACCCTCAGTGCGGTTGGCGCAGCCGCTCTGCTGGGTGCCCCGAAAGAGGTGTTTGCTATGTCAACCGATCAGAAAACCTGGTTCATGCCAGATGAGAGCGACCCACACAAACGCACCTGGATGGCCTTTGGCGCCAGTCAAAAAATCTGGGGCAGGCAGCTCTTGCCGGATGTTCAACGCAATTTGGCTTCTATCGCATTGACCATCGCCAAATACGAGCCGGTTTCCATGCTTGTTCGCGAAGCGGATATGGCGTTAGCGAGACAATTGATGGGCGACAAAGTTGAGCTGATCAGTTGCCCGCTCGATGATTTGTGGATGCGCGATACAGGCCCCGTGTTTGTCGTCACCGCGAATGGCGAAAAGGCCGCAGTAGATTTCAATTTTAACGGGTGGGGCAAGAAACAAACCTTTGGCAATGACGCAAAGGTGGCCGCCTTCGTTGCCCTGCGATCGGATGTGCCACGTATTGAGACCAACTTGGTGCTTGAGGGCGGCGGAATAGAAGTAGACGGTCACGGTACGGCCATCATAACCGAAAGCTGTGTACTCAATAAAAACCGCAACCCAGGTGTCACGAAAAGCCAATGTGAACAGGAGTTAAAGCGGTTGCTGGGGTTGGAAAAAATCATCTGGTTGCCCGGTATTAAAGGCAAAGATATTACCGATGGTCACACGGATTTTTATGCGCGTTTTGCTCGGCCTGGGGTTGTCATTGCGGGTTATGACCCGTTCCCGGAATCGTTCGATCATGAAGTGACAAAACGTCACCTGGAGATATTAAACCAAACGACAGATGCCAACGGTCGGAAAATTGAAGTGGTCGTTCTGGAAGCACCCGCAACCGTTCGTAAAACGTTTGATAGTGAAGACTTTGCAGCAGGTTACATTAATTTCTATGTGTGCAATGGTGCCGTGATAGCGCCTGAGTTTGGTGACGCGGTAGCCGACGCAGCGGCAAAAAGGGAATTGCAGAAAGCGTTTCCAGGGCGTGACGTCGTACAGCTCAATATTGATGCTATTGCCGCCGGTGGCGGGGGGATTCATTGCACCACTCAACAGGAACCACGGATCTAGGAAATCGATTTATTGAATGACTTCCATGAATCGAATGCACAATGCTGCGAATGAATATCGGCCGATGGCCTCTGTCGAGTAGTTACCAAGTAGGCGAGTGTGAGTGGATTCGTTAGCGAAAACAAATTGCGAGTGCTTGCAGAAGCATGAAAACGCCGACTTGGTGAATGGCCTGCGTGCTTATCATCAGGAAACAGGGTAGAAAATAAACAAGTGTTGGAACAGGGAAACGATGAAACCAGATTACAGCAGATACAGCTATAGCCAGCTGATTCAAGCACTGCACGCGATCGATCGGGATAAATGGCCTGACCGGGTAGAAGAGATTGAAGCGGAACTTCAAACGGATCGAATCCAGACTGAAATAAGCACAATAGCATTGAAGGAAGAAGAGTATGACCGCCAACAGGCCGACAACCATCTCAACAAGCTGAAGGGGCTACCCATCGCTTATTTACTTCTGGTGTTGGTGGTCTATGTAAACTCACCCGAATTACTAACGCTGGAAGGTCTCAAAACCGTGTCTCCGAAGTTTTGGGGGGTGATTCTGGCCAGTTTAATATTTGCCGTTTTGCAGTATTTCTATTACAAAGCCAAAACACAGGGCAGCAATAAGCGCTAACAATAAACTTTGCTTTTCAGATTAACGTTGCTTATTAGATAAACGTTGTTATGTCCATGAAGGGATGTCGGTCTACGTTGATGCCTGTTTGAAACAGGTTGAAGTCAGGGTGAAAGAACAAAGGGCTGCTTACAGCCCTTTTTTGGCGACTAACAAAAACCGGTGTGCTTTGGTGTTAAAGCCGCCGGTTTGTTCAATGTGATGGTGAAGTTCTACTAGTGCTTTTTCGTACGAGGCAATGCTGAAATCCGGTATTTGCCAGGGAATGGCTTTCAGGTACAGCATGAGTGCGCCGATGTCCAGAAATCGGGTAGCAGGAAAATCCTCTTCGCGGCGCGTCACCGCAAACCCCGCTTTCTCCAGCAAAGCCCCCGCGTGGTCGGCTTCCCAAGGTTCAAAGCTTAGCTGGGGTGTATCCATTAACCGGTCGTTGATTTCGCGGTTATCACGCGCACCAACCTGTTGGGTAATGAACCTACCACCGGGTTTTAATACCCGAAAAACTTCGGTGGGGTCGAACGATTCATGCCGGTTGATGACCAGGTCGAATCGGTTATCCGGGTAGGGCAGTAGATCGTCATCCTGAATTTGGCTGACGTCAATGCCCAATGGTGTAAGCCGGTCTCTTGCGACGGTTACGTTGGGCGGCCAGGCTTCGGTTGCGGAAACGTCTTTCGGCAGGTTCGGCAGGGAAGCCAGAAATTCCCCGCCGCCGGTGCCCATGTCCAAAACCGCATTTGCCTGGTTCAACAAGTCAATTACTAACGTGCGATAGTCCCAGTGTGGCGCTGACTCATGCCAGCGCGCCGTCAAATCACTGAAGTCCCATCCTTTTAATGACCAGTCTTCAGCTTCATCCCTATAGTGTTCGAAGGTTTTCATGGGCCTCCTTATTTGAGTTATGGCTTACTTCTTCTTCATACCGCGCAACACGCACGCCACGGTAAATACAATAAGCCCCAGCAGGAACAGGTAACCGCCCCAGCTGAATTCAAATACGTTCAAGAATAAATCGGCGGCAAAGTCTTGCATGGCGCCAGAGGCTTTGGCTGACAATTTGCCCAGTGTGCTGGTATCGGTCGATTTAAACAGACTCTTCAACGCGGGCAGCAGTAAGGTGATCCAAACGCCAGCCGCCGAGGCCAGAACAAACTTAGTTTGTTTGATAAAAATAAAAACCGGGGCCGATACAGCGAATAAAATGACGATATAAGATTCCAATGCTGCAATGCGGTTGTAACTGACGTCACCGATAACCGCCATCGTGGTTAACGGTAAAAACACGCCCACAGCGAGTAGCGTTGCGGAGAGGTAAATCCACATATCGAGATTCATTTTCTTCATCGGGTTTTCCTTTTGTTTGAGTTTGTCGCCAATGTAACCAACCAACGCAACGACCGCAATTTATTTGCCACTCACGAACTCCGTGGTGTGGGGTGAGCCGCGCTAAGTTGTTCAAAAAACCGCCGGGTGCGTTCATCCGACGGGAAATATTGTTCGATTGTCAGTTCCTGCAGGGTGATGTCGATCGGGGTTCCAAAGCTGGTGAGTGTTGAAAAGAGTGACAGGCTCTGGTCCGCAATAGCAAGTTCAACTGTTAGCATGGGCTGCTGATGTTGCGTGTCTGTTACCGCCCAGTGTGAGGGAAAGTCCGGGATCGCATGGAGCCGACTCAATAAGTCTGACTGGCGGTCCGTGAAGCGCCGCCGTTCTGTTAATAACCGGCTGTACAGGTGTTGAGCAACCGGTTGCCAGTTGCGGATAAACGGCCGATACCCCTTCGGGTGAAACATCAATTCCATGAGGTTATTCGAGTCCAGGAAGTCCGGCTGTAGGCGATGAACGGCCATTGCCAGGTTCTGTTGGGCTTGGTTGACCATCAGAATGTTCCAGTCCCAATCCAATACCATGGCTGGGTAAGGGTTTTGGTTTTCCAGAAGCATGGCCAATGCCTGGCGAACGGGTTGCATGTCTTCATGTTGCAAGGCGCGTTGGGAGTAGGCCGCCGCGTAGCCAGATTGAGCAAGCAGGGTATTGCGATCAGCGAGCGGAATATCCAGCACGTGCGCAAGGTGTAGCACCATTTCACGGCTCGGCTGTGATCGCCCGGTTTCTAAAAAGCTCAGATGCTTGGTCGAAACATCGGCGTTTAAACTGAGGTCGAGTTGGCTCATCGCCCGTTGTTTACGCCATTTTTTTAACGTTTCACCAAAAGCATTCATGTTCTTCTTCCTTCCATGGCTGGTTTGTTTTACCTCAGAGGTAATTGCGTAAAAGTATTCTATCCAGACAATAGCGGTGTGTTTTGACCGTTTCAATCCCAACAGGAGACTACAATGACCTTACTGAACTCTTTGCCAAACGTTTTTCGCGCCAATGCGGTGTTTTGTATTGCTTGTGCGCTGGATATGCTGTTGTTTTCCCGTCCGTTGGCGGCCCAATTGGGTGGTTTTGAACCAACGTATTTAATGTTTCTCAGCCTGGGGTTAATCGCCTTCGCCGGGTTTCTGGTCTGGGCCAGTATTGTGGGCATTGGCAAGCCATTGGCGCTGTTTGTTATCGCTGCTGACATCGGCTGGGTGGTCGGGTCGCTAATCGTGTTAGCGGTGTGGGCGAATGTGATGACGCTACTGGGTCAAGGGCTGATACTGGGCGTTGCTGTGTGTGTTCTGTTGTTCGCCGTGCTGGAACAACGGGCCTTGAAACAGCATTGCCAGGTGTAGTTGTTTGTGCATCATGTGTTGTGAGTGATGTTGAGCCTTGTAGACCAACCGGAACATCCGGTTGGTCACGGTGTTTAAGGCTCATTACAACACGCTTATACAGCTCACGATAACCAACAACGTTATGCAAATTCTTAAGTTAATGGCTGTCATGGTTGTGCCTCCTTGTTGTTAGTTCAGGAACTGAACCATACTAACGTACGATTCCCAATTTAAACGTAACCAAACCAGACTCAGCGTTGTCAGTAAGAAGAATCCGGCAATGGTGCCAAACAGTATTTTGTCTGAAAGTTTTAATCGCTTGATCATTGCTGGTCTCCTAAAAAGTTGCTGTATAAATGGCTCAGTTCTTCTGGCGTGACAGACAGTAAAGCTGCTTCGTGGAATAAACGCGGCAGTTTGGTGTCGATAAACTCTTCACGCTTAGCCTGTTTAATCTTGTTCTTTCCCTGTTCGCTAACGAAGTAGCCAACGCCACGCTTGTTGTATATCACGTCGTTTTCTTGCAAGTGTGCGTATGAGCGCATCACCGTGTTTGGATTAACCTGTACCATACTGGCGACCTCCCTGATGGATGGTATACGTTCTTCTTCGGACCATTCGTCGGTGAGTATTTTCTCCGACATGTAATCGGCTACCTGCAAATAGATAGCGCTGGTGGAATCAAACTGAATCATAATTCGATCTCCTTCAGGCGCAGATACGAAAGCCCCCAGAAAAATAAAAAGTATCCGTAAGTAACCAGGTAGGCCATGAATTTCAGAAGGCCCATATGTTCAAACTCGACGCCATCAGCCGTAATGCGCAGGCTGTTGCCAAAGGTCACCACGGTGTCTTCTGTCCAGTTGTGGTCATGCAGATCCATCTGTTCAACGACGCCGGAGAACAGGAAGTCGACATTGAACGCAACGTAAAATGCGAAGCCCATTAAAAATACCGACAGTGAACCGAAGGTTTTCAACGCAGAGCGCTTCTTGAAATAGATCGCGCCGAAAAACAACAAAGGGTGCAGGCACGCGTAAAACTTGAACAGGAACCATCCCTCAGCGCTGATCGGGTTAAAAAGTGGCATGCTCTGACCCCAGCCAAATAGCATGAGGAAGAGGTTTGCCAGCATGGTGGCCACGGTGAGCACCAGCATAAAACCAACCGGAACCAGAATCAGGCTGGTCACAAAATTAGCCAGCCATTTTTCTGTGATGGTGGCCGGTAAGGTGAGCCACTGGTAAGCTATTTTTTCATGCTTAAACTCGCTGAACGTTCGGCCGCCTAATTCGATGACGGCAATGACTAACATGGCTAATGCAAACCCAGTGTATTCACTGTGGTTGTGAGTAGGTTCGGCAAATTGACTAATCACCAACAATACCGTGAGGATGGCGAGCGCCAGCCCGACGTCTTTCCAGATGCGGTTCGGTGAAGAGTTCTGCTTCGCCAGGATCAGATTATAAATAGTGGTAGCGTTCATTATGCGGCGTCCTTTGCAATGGCCTGAATCAGTCCGTCGTAGTTGTTATGAAATGTATTAAACAGCAGTTCTAAATCGATATCGGTCGCGTGTGGTTGGCCGCCAACAACGATGGATAACTGGTTGCCCATGCGCTGCTCTGAATAAAGCACAACGTCCTCTTCAGAACGGTGAGACACCTGCGAAATTTTTTCTGGCAATTCGCCTAGGTCGAACCAGTGCGCGTGGGTTTCGTTCATCATCACGACAGAATCGATAATGGAGTCGAGGTCTCGCACCTGATGCGTACAAATTAAAAAAGTCTGCTCATCGGACTGATGCTGAATCACCATATCGCGGAACTGTGCTTTCGCGGGAATGTCGAGTCCATTCGTGGGTTCGTCCATCAAAATCAGCTGACAACCGGTCGACATTGCAAACGCCACCAGAAATTTTTTCTTCTGACCCAGCGACATTTCGGTCAGTCGCTTGCTGGTGTCGACATCAAATTGATCGGTAAGATGCGAGAAGCGTTTGTGGTCAAAATTTGGGTAAAAAACGGAATAGAGTTTCAGGTAGGCCATGCCGGTAACCGGTGGCAGTTCTGACTCTTCCGGTACGATAAACAGATTCTGGTAGAACTCTGCCTGACGCTGACGAGGGTTAAAGCCCAGTACCGAGACCTCGCCCTGAGTTGGGGAGACCAAGCCCGCCAGCAATTTAATGAGTGTTGTTTTACCGGCACCATTGGCGCCTAAAACGCCCACGCTGCGCCCGGCTGGGATGTTAAGCGTGAGTCCGGTGAAAACGGTGGATTTCCGTGAATATGTGAAGCCAAGATCCGAAAGTGTAATCATGTCCCTGTCCATTAGTGTATTAGGTTGCTAGTACACTAACTCTGTAGGTTTTAATTGGCAAGCATTTTTTTGTTGGATTTTTAGGCGAATCGCCAAGGTTAACTCAGCATTTTCAGCAGGTGAGTCAGGTAAGTGTCTGAAATATAAGGGTTTTAGTGGTTTTGAATAAATGAGGTCGAAGATTAAATAATGACGAATGGCCAAGCATTTGGGTGGTAGAAAAATATTTTTTACCACCCGCGAACCTTTTTGTCAGTGGGATGCGTCTTGGAGAGACACATTGTTTAAAAAGGAAAATGTCATGTCATACAAATCACGTACGGTATTAATTATTGGTGCTACTCGCGGAACTGGCGCAGCAATGGTAAAAAACATGCTTGCTGCGAACCACCGTGTTATCGCAGTTGGCCGTACTCAGGCTAGTGTTGAAGCATCTGAATTGGCGGAGCCAAAGGCCATTTGGATTTCAGCAGACAGCAGTCATGAGGGTGTCGCAGAACAGTTATTGGGCCAATATGAACCTGATGTTGTGGTTTTGGTGGGTGGTGCACAACCCACGGTCGCGCCCTTTCAAAACATGAGTTGGTTGCAGTTTTCTCAAACTTGGGAAAATGACACCAAAATGAGTTTTGAATGGAGTAAGGCTTTACTGCATGCAGCAACTGATAAACCTCGTTTACTTATCAGTTTTTCCAGCGGAGCCTCGTTGAACGGGTCCCCTTTGTCTGGTGGTTACGCGGGAGCGAAACGGATGCAAACTTTTTTGGCAGGCTATGCACAACGGGAAGCGAATTTAATGCAAAGGAATCTGCGGTTTTTGTCCGTCATTCCGACACAACTGATCGAAGGAACGGCCATTGCGTCCCAGGCATCTCAGGCATACGCTCAGGCAAGTGGGAAAACGGCAGACCAGTTTATGTCGCAATGGCCACAACCTTTGACACCTGAACGCTGTGCACAGGCGGTTGTTGAGCTGATTCAAGAACAACCCAAAGAAGGTGTGGTGTTTACAATTTCAGGTAGCGGGCTCGCGCAGGTAGCCTAACCAAGGAGGTTATAGAAACGATGTCCGGAACGGTAACAAAAGCAGAGTTTGAAACAGTTGTGGCCACGATGCGTAGCAAGCTGCATCGGTACTGTGCAAGAATGACCGGGTCGGTCATTGATGGTGAAGATGTGTTGCAGACCGCGCTAATAAAGGCGTATGAGGCTGTGTTAAAAGAAACACACATCAACAACATTGAGGCCTGGCTATTTCAGGTTGCCCATAACACCGCGATGGACTTTTTTCGCAAACGCAATTCGCAAGAGACCTTGGTGAAGGAGGTGGCGATGCAACCGGATGAAAACAGTGTCGACACCAACTTGCTAACCGAGAACATTCGGCAACTGTCTGTGTTGCCACCGCTGCAGCGCAGTGTCGTGTTATTGCGGGATTTGTTTGGTTATCCCGCTGAAGAAGTCGCAGAAATTCTCATGTCGACAACGAGCGCAGTGAAGTCTGCTTTGCATCGAGGCAGGCAACAACTTAAAAAAGTTTCAGTGTTAGACTCTGCAGTCGCGCCATTACCTGCTGCAAATACGCATCTTGTTGATCTGATTCGGCAGTATGTCGACCTGTTTAATCAGCGCAAGTTTGATGATATTCAGGATCTGCTTACCGAAGAAGTCAGATTGGACATGGTGAACAAAGTGCAGTTCTCGGGTAAAGCGGAAGTTGGCGGCTATTTCATCAATTATTCGAATCAAGCGGATTGGCGAATGGAAGCGGGGGTCGTGGAGGGGCGTCCGGCAGTGCTGGCCTTTACCCGTGAAAGCGGTGAAATACCCGCTTACTTTGTGCTGCTGGAGTTTGATCAGGATGCGTTGCGTTTTATTCGTGACTTCCGCTATGCGCAATACGTGATGGAGGGAGCAACCTGGCAGAAACTGGCTTAGGGCTTCACCGGGAATGCCGGTGAGCGAAGTTGAATGAGTTGCCTATACTGAAGGGTTCATCGAATTCGAAGAGGAGGGAATATGGAACACCCAGTCGTGTCAGGCAACTCACCCAAAAAGGTCGACCTGAAAGCCGGGGAAACCTACTACTTCTGCCAATGCGGGCTATCGTCCAGTCAACCATTCTGCGATGGCTCCCACAAGGTGACACCCTTTAAACCCTTGTCTTTCAGTGTAGAAAAAGACAGTACCGAGTATCTGTGCGCGTGCAAACATACCGGTAATGCGCCGTTTTGCGATGGTACTCACAAGAACTTCGGCGCCGATCAAGTAGGCCAAGAAGGGCCGGGAAAGGCAGCCATTCACAGTTCAAAAATACCCGCGGCGCAGGCCACGACAGAGGAACCGACGGTTGAATGGATCCATGCGCTGGCGAAAGATGGCTTGTCGAAAGTCGGGCATCATGGCCCGATGACGGCCATGGGCGTGCCTCGTCACTCACTGCCACATTGGGATGATATTCAAATTATGGCGGCTCAATTAGCCCGTCGGCCGTTGCTGGAAGACGCAAAAGTAAGCACTCAGTTAGTCATTGGTCCGCAAGCAAAGAAACCGCTGGTGCTCGACATTCCGATTTTTGTGTCCGACATGAGTTTCGGCGCGCTATCCGAAGAAGCGAAAATCGCTCTGGCGAGAGGGGCAGAGCTGGCGGGCACCGGCATATGCTCGGGTGAAGGCGGTATGCTGCCCGAGGAACAAGCAGAAAACTCACGATACTTCTATGAGTACGCCAGTGCGGGTTTCGGCTATGAAGAATCCTTACTGACACGCGTCCAGGCATTTCATTTCAAAGGAGGTCAGGGTGCCAAAACCGGCACCGGTGGTCATCTGCCAGGCAACAAGAACACAGAGAAAATTGCCAGTGTACGCGGTCTTAAACCCGGTACCGATGCTGTTTCTCCTGCTACCTTTCCGCACCTGCGCACTGTGGCGGATTTTCGTCAATTTGCCGATCGCGTACGGGAGATCACCGGTGGCATCCCGATTGGGTTCAAGCTGAGCGCCAACCATATTGAAGAGGATATACAGTTCGCGCTGGACGCCGGAGCCGATTATTTGATTCTGGATGGTCGGGGCGGCGGTACAGGCGCTGCACCGGAAATATTCCGGGATCACATCAGTGTGCCAACCATTCCCGCGTTAGCGCGCGCTCGGCGCTATCTGGACAAACAGGGTGCCAGTGGCCGCGTGACGTTGATCATTACCGGTGGTCTGCGCATGCCTATGGATTTTGTGAAAGCACTGGCGCTGGGCGCCGACGGTATTGCCATTTCCAACAGCGCTATTCAATCCATTGGTTGTGTGGCCGCCCGCATGTGCAACACCAACAATTGCCCGTCGGGCATTGCCACGCAAAAACCTGAATTGCGTCAACGGCTGGATATTGACAAAGGCGCGCAACAGTTAAACCGTTTTTTACGTGCCTCGACCGAACTGATGTCGGTTATGGCGCGCGCCTGCGGTCATGACGCTTTGGGGGATTTTTTCATTGCAGACATCGCAACCTGGCATAAAGACATGGCCCTGTTATCAGGTGTACCATACGCCGGAATTAACGACCCCTATTGAGGATTCCTTGTTGGAACTGATCGAAGAAGCGTTAGGTAACCTGACGAATACACAGTCTGGCCCGCGCGAAATGGCGCTCGACATTATCTGCGACCATGTTGAAAGTGGTGAGGCAGAGGCCGATTGGCTGGCACAATACCTGATTCCTGCCCTGCAGGAGATCGCGCGTGCCGGTATACACGATGCACAGAATGACCAGGTGTTTGGCCGAACCTTTGCGATAGAAGTGTTGGCCTGTGTGATGGAGCAAGACTCTTTGGAGGACCTGTTTACGCCGGACACCCGGAAAGCAATGGTCGAGTTCACCCTGCAATACCTCAAAGACGAAACGGATTTTCGCGGTTATGTTAGCGATGAATCGGGCTGGGCACATTCGGTCGCCCACGTCGCCGATTTAACACAAGCGCTGTTCAAACATAACGACATTGATAGTGCGTGGGTGAGTGCGTTGCTACAGGGTTGGCAGACTTTTTTGAAACAGAGTTCGTTGCCGTTTCTGATGTTCGATGAAGACCAGCGCATTGCATCGGCTTTAAAAGCCGCTGTAAAACAGGGGCGTTTGAATGCGCTCAACCTGGCGGTATTTTTTGATGAGTTATTGGATGATGAAGACGATGATTGGTTCCACCACGCGTTTCGGTCACGACCTGCCCTGAACCGTTTTAAAAACATTCAGAATCTGATCCGTTCGCTGTATCTGCAGTTGCAGTTGGACGTTCGGGGTGAGCAGCCATTGGACGTGCTCACGGTGTTAAAAGGCTTATTGCGAAAGTTAGATGCGGGTTTTTATCCCGCCTAAGGTGTTGTTAAAAGATGAATAGGATACGCCCGTTGGTTATACGATTTTCGATGTTGGCGTTGAGTTTGGTGTTGCTGGGTTGCGATTCTCTGCGCACGGTGAACGTCGATATCGAATCTGAAACGTTGGTCGAAAGTGGCGGCTTCTTAGGCAATGTTTTTACCCAGTTCGGTTTCGACGACTTTGTGTCGTTTGACGTCAGCCAGTCCGCTGAGTTTAAAAACAATGATGCCACCCGCGGGAATATCGGCGAATCGTATGTAACGGGGTTTGTCCTGGAAGTCATCAGCCCGGAAGGCAATACGTTGAGCTTTATCGACGATTTGGAAATTTTTATTGGCGATGGCTCCACTAAACTTCAGGTCGCGTACATCGATGAAAACCAAGATACCAATGTTTCCAGGCTGGCATTAGAGGTGTTTGACGAGAGCGACATTGGCAAATACTTGCGGGCAGAGTCGACCACCGTCGAGGTGAATGCGAAAGGTACACCACCGACTGAAGACACACAGATTCGTGCGACGTTAAGCCTGTCTATTCAATTGCAGTTGTAACCGCTCGCCGCAGCGTTTGCCGAATACCCCCTTGGCAAGGCAAACGCGCGTTCACTGTTCAATTTCCCCTTCATCATCACTGAACAACACGGTTCAACGCGTCGCGGATGATGTCTTTCGTGGTTTCCTGCAGCGGTAGAATGGGCGCACGCACCTCTTCGCTGCATCGCCCCATGACGGACATTGCGTATTTGATGCCCGCCGGGCTGGGTTCCAAAAAGAGCGCTTCGTGTAACGGCTCTAACTGTTCGTGGCAGCGCAGGGCTTCTGAATAGTCGCCTGAAGTACAGGCTTTTTGCATTTGCGCACATAAGGCAGGTGCGACATTGGCCGTGACAGATATACAGCCAACTCCCCCTTGCGCGTTGTAGCTGACGGCGGTCATATCTTCCCCGGAAAGAAACGCAAAGGGTGTCGATATCAACTGCCGTTCTCGGCTGATATGAGAAAGGTCTTTGGTGGCATCTTTCACACCGACAACTCTTGGCAATTGAGCGAGTTCAGCAATGGTCTGCGGTTCAATGTCAACACCGGTTCGGGCGGGGATGTTATAAAGCAGGATAGGTAAGTCAGAATGGTTATGCAGTTGGGTGAAGTGGTTGAGTAAGCCAGCTTGATTGGGCCGATTGTAGTAACCTGCGGCACTGAGCAGACCATCGGCTCCGGCGGCACTGGCTATATTGGCCAGCTCGATGGCCCGGGCCGGGTTATTGGATGTTGCACCGGCAAACACCGGGATGGCTTTGTTTGCGGCAGCGGTAGCGACGCTGACAATGTCGCGATACTCTTCTGTGGTGACGGTCGAACATTCTCCGGTGGTTCCCACCACCACAATGCCTTGGGTGCCTTGGGCAATATGCCAAGACACTAAGCGCTCTAGCGCGGCCAGATCGACTTGATTGCCGGTAAAGGGTGTAACCAGCGCGACTAACGAACCTTGCATCAGATGTTCCTCTTTTTTGTTATGGACGCAGAGCCGACAGACAATAAAAAACCCGGCGGCATTGCTGCGACCGGGTTTGCGAAATTAACGTCTTACCATTACCTGCACATACCCAAGCCACAACAAACAGGTTTGTTGTGTTTAGCGTTGGGTTTACGTTTGCAGGCAATGGTCATCGCGTTAATCTGTATGTCCTGAAGAATGGCCAAAACTCTAACACGCTGTTGTTTTTGCGAGCAAGCCACAATTTGAACCAAATTGATCTGAGGCACTTTTAAGTGATTGCCATCTCCTTCAGCGGGTGCAGAAATTCGCAACTGTCGAGGCAAGTTCTGCAGGTAATATTTATTACCTTGGCCAAGCAATTAACAAAAAAGTTTGCCATTTCAGACCCGCCCTCCGGGTCTTTCAGATCGATGACTGAGCATTGATGTGTATTTTGAAAAGGACTCTCCAACCCTTACAATACACGCCTCGCGCAGTCCCCGATCTGATAAGACTGAGGTCATTTGAATGAATCAGAGGTGGCCTAAGTCAGCGTTATTAGTTTGCAGATGGCAAATACTTCTGTAATATTAGTTTTTTCTAATTTAAAGGTGGCAACTCATGACTCGATTTTTGGCATTACTGACGTTGATATTCTCGCTGACTGCCTGCCAGGCGGACACATCCGATATGACCCAGTGGCTTGCCGATGGCGTGATCATCGATACCCGGACTGTGGAAGAATTTAATAGTGGTCATATCGAAGGCGCCGTTCTTGTGCCGTACGATGTGATTGCGCAACGCATCGCATCGGTTGTTCCAGATAAATCGACCCCTGTTTTACTCTACTGCCGCAGTGGCCGACGCGCAGGTATCGCCGAAAAGACCTTATTGAACATGGGCTATACCCAGGTTAAAAACGTTGGTGGTCTTACCGATATGCAACAATTTATCGATTCCCACCAAAAATAGTCTGCATTATCGGCGGTCCTATTATTTAAACGGTGGTCCGCCATAAAATACCGTGCTTTCCGGGTTCCAGAATTGCATCTACACTGGGTTAATAGCGTGTTTCCTTTGGGCATCATTGCTGATTTTCACCGCTTTGATAGCCGTTAGCCGAGATGTCATAGATGCAAACAGGTACAACACAAATTCACCGACGACGATTGATACAACTCACAGGCTTGGCTGAAGTGCCGTTGCTGTTTATTGGGTTTAAATCCTTTATCGAAAAGTCCTATCTCGACGCGTCTGTTTTGCTGATCTCAGCCGTTGCCTTGTTAAGTGTTTTCTGGGCGTTGCATAAAGGTAAGCAAAGCTTGGCCTCATTTAATTTTGTGCTGATTTTGACGCTGATGGTGCTGTTCCTGCAATGGAACTTCGGCGGAATTATTGATGTCTCCATGCTGGCGTTGCCCGGCATCCTGATATTTTCTGCGATGATTGGTGCACTGCGAATCTATAACGGTTTGTTGTTGATCATGGTGGCGAATGTTCTGCTGATGGGGTATATGAGCGATCAAGGCTTCATGTTCCTGATGCCCTCGAATGGTATTTCTTCTGCGATGAACGTGGCGGTGATTTTATTGGTCGTGGGTTTCGCCACGCGGATACTGTCCAGAGATAACTTTTCCCTGTTGAAGCAGTTACGGTTACAGATTGAAGAGGCTGAAACCGCTAGAAACGTGGTTGAACATCAGGCGTATCATGACTATCTGACGGATTTGCCGAACCGTATGATGGCGGAAAAAACATTTCTGGAGATTCAACAGCGCCTGAAGCGACACCCGGAAATGACCGGTGGGGTGATTTATATAGACTTCGATGAATTTAAAGACATCAATGACAATCTTGGCCATGCCGTTGGCGATCAGTTTCTTATTCGTAAAACCAAACGTTTAAAGGAATGCACACGAGTAACCGATACGTTGTGCCGCATTGGCGGCGATGAATTTTTGGTGCTGGTGGAAGACGCGAATGAAGTACAGCTTGCTCAGTTTGCCGGAAAGTTGCTGGATGAAGTCATGGCGGTCGAGAACTTCGACGGGCATTCACTGCATTGCACCTGTTCCATCGGCATCGTGTTTCTGCCGAAGGATGCGCACACCTATGAGCAGGCGGTACAGAGGGCAGACATTGCCATGTATCGCTCTAAACATCATGGTAAAAATCAATTTCATTTTTACGATAATGCCATGGAAACATCGGTGCAGCGACGCTATGCATTACAAAACCGAATTGCCGCGGCCATCGTCAACAAAGAGTTTTCCATTGCCCTGCAACCTATAATCGAAGTGAGTACGGGGGCGGTCGTCGGTGCGGAAGCACTGGCACGTTGGGATCACCCGTTACTGGGCAGCATAACACCAACGGAGTTTATTCCCATTGCCGAGAACACCGGTGCCATTGCCGAAATCTGTGATTATGTGTTGACCCAAACGTGTCAGGTATTGCAGCAATACAAAGAAGAAAAGCCAGATTTTTACATCAGCATTAATATTTCACCCATACAATTGCAGGTTGAAACATTTTTTAAACATTGCCAATTGATTGTTGAGCAATACGGCATTCGCTATTCCAATCTGAAATTCGAAATAACCGAGTCGCAGATTATCAGCCATGATCGTGTGTTTCAGCACAATGTCGACGAAATACATAAGGCCGGGGTTGGTTTGTTTCTGGATGACTTCGGAACAGGGTTCTCCAATCTATCGCATTTGCAGAAGATGAAGTTCGAGACAATCAAAATCGACCGCAGTTTCATTATCGACTGCTACAAAGATAAAAATTCTGTAGCCTTACTCAGTTCCATTAAAGCCATGGCGGAAGAACTGCAAGTCACCATTGTTGCTGAGGGCATTGAAACGGAACCTGAATTGCGTGAAGTGCAGCGGTTAGGTATTCACAAAGGGCAGGGCTACTACTGGTCGCCACCGTTGGAGGTTGAGCAGTTCCTTCAACGCTATGGTGTAGCTGTGGTGTCGTAAATTCACCTATTTCCAGTGCCCATGTGCTTTTGTTGTACACGCCATTTGAAAACCGCTTGATGCTATCTGCGTGAACAGGACATTCACGCTGCTATATAGAGAGTTAAGTTTTAACTTGTATCGTTCGAATCCACTTCTTATAAGGAATGAACGTGACTAGATTGTTGGGAAATGTGTTAAAAGGTGCGTTAAGCACAGGCTGCGTGAATAAGTGTATGGATATTGAAGACAACGCAAGAATTGACATTATCAGAACGGCTATAGACCCTGTTCATCTGTCTGATCTGTAGGGAAAGGGGTGATTTTGGCTAATCAGAAATACCTCAAAATCTAAATCGTAGAAAACAGCCGATATAGATGGGTGTGTAGAACACTCGCTTTGCACGGATTTTCCTTGCTGAAATAAAAAAAACTCCAAGTGTATTTAGCCATTCATTCGCAAAAATAGATAATAAATAAGAGTTAGGGTTTTAGCGACAATCACCTTAAAGTATTCTTAATGTCATATTGTTTATTCATAACCCCCAAAGTTGATCAAATTAAATCTAAATAAGGTAATTCTAAATAAGGTAATTCTAAGTGAAATACTTCGTTATCGTCATTTTATTTATTGCTTCGTATACACATGGTTTTGAAGAATACATCTGCAAATCAAGTTCAGGTAAGGAAGCTATGTTTAAAGTGAGTCAAAAAGTGCAAAACACAGAGATGCTTTGCGAGGTCATTTACGTGTTTAATGGAGTAGAAACAACAGTCTTTTCTGATGTAAAAGAATTGGAAAGCTGTGAAGACAAGGCCAGTGATCTAATTGCAGTGCATCGCGATAGGTGGGGGTGGAAATGTCAATCGTTAGTCGAGTATATGAAGATTGAGCCTTCTGATGTTTTGATCTCTCAACTTGATCCTATAGTTCAGAAAGAAATTAGTGAATATCAAAAAGCAGCTATTGTTCAAGGAATGATCAGTATGGTTTCACCAATTCGTATATTGATTCAAGAATACAAACTGAATTATGGTGAAGCGCCTACTAGTTTGGAGGATTTGCATTTGAACAAGGAGGATATGAGAGATAGTCGCTATTTTAGTGACCTAACTATTGATTCAAATGGCGATATTTATATTAGTGGCAATGACGAAATAGGTTCTGATACTGTCGTACGTATTGGATTTAAGGAGACAATGGGTGGTTTGAATACTGAGATGGTGTGCCATATTAACAAGCCAATAAAACGAATTAAGTATTGTGATTACGATTCTGCAGTTCGCTTCCCACTGTAAATTTAGTTTGGCGTATCGTACGCATGCTTGTTTAGTATTTAAGGGTATGTTCATTGAGCCTAAAAAGCACTATCGGTAAAATATTGTAATCAGTTTAAATTTGATACGTTGAAGAGCTAAATATTAGCAAGAAAACAAGAAAGTCCATGCTTCAGCCTCCTCTGGGTCCTTCAGATCGATGACTGAGCATTAATGTGTGTTTTGAAAAGGATTCATCATTCCTTGCAAGACACACCTCGCTCATCTCTCGATCTGATAGGACTTTGGTGATTTGGATTAGTCAAAGCTGCTCTATGTTTTATTGCGTAACCAGCTCCTTTTCTGGCGCCGGAACTTTCAGAACTTGCCTGGATATTTCCACCGCCTGAACCATATTGCGCAGCGCGGGTTTTACTTCTTCCCATTGTCGGGTTTTCAGTCCGCAGTCCGGGTTAACCCACAATGTTTGTGTTGGCAGATGTTTTTTAAACTGCCGGATCAAAGATTGTATCGTTTCAATACTGGGTATGTTGGGTGAGTGAATGTCATACACGCCTGGTCCAATCGCATTAGGGTATTCAAAGGCGTCAAAGGCAGACAGCAACTTCAGATTCGATCGTGACGCTTCGATGGTGATCACATCGGCATCCATCGCGGCGATCGCGGGCAATATGTCATTAAATTCGGAATAACACATATGGGTGTGAATCTGTGTGTCGTCTCGCACGACGTTAGCGCTGATTCGAAATGCATGGACGGCCCAGTCCAAATACGTTGACCAATCGCTACGACGCAAAGGCAAGCCTTCGCGCAGGGCGGCTTCGTCAATCTGGATAACAGCAGTCCCAGCTTGTTCTAATGCGTGCACCTCCTCTCGGATGGCAATCGCAATTTGTAAGCAGGTATCGGCGCGGGGTTGGTCTTCCCGCACGAAAGACCAGTTGAGAATAGTTACCGGACCGGTCAGCATGCCTTTAACGGGTTTGTTGGTCTGTGCTTGCGCGTACTGGGTCCAGGGCACCGTCATAGCATGAGTGCGTTTCACATCGCCAAACAGAATGGGTGGCTTTACGCAACGTGAGCCGTAAGACTGAACCCAACCAAATTGGCTGAACGCAAAGCCTTCCAGTTGTTCACCGAAATATTCCACCATGTCGTTCCGTTCAGGTTCACCGTGCACCAGTACATCGAGCCCAATCGCTTCCTGCTCGGCAATGGCATAACGAATTTCCTGTTGGAGACGTTGTTCATAGGCTTCGTTCGTAATCTCGCCTGCCTTAAATTGTTTGCGGACCAAACGAATGTCGGGCGTTTGCGGAAACGAGCCGATCGTCGTCGTCGGTAAGGGTGGTAGATTTAATCTTTCGTCCTGCACGGCTTGGCGTTTGTGGAATGGCGATTGGCGACACGCGTCACTCGCGGTTAACCGGCTGACTTTAAGGCGTACTTCCGGGTTGTGGAGTTGCACCGATTGTTGACGGTTTTCCAGCGTTAGGCGGTTGTCTTCAAGTGCCGCCTGAACCTGTTCTGGATTACTCAACGCTTTGGATAGTAACGCAAGCTCACCAATTTTCTGTTTTGCAAAAGAAAGGCTTTGTTTTAGCCCTGACTCCAGATTGTCTTCTCTGTCGAGATCGACCGGGACATGCAACAGAGAGCAAGAGGGTGCCAACCACAAACGGTCGCCAAGTTTGTCGGCAAACGGGCGCAGCCAGTCAACGGTTTGCGTCAGATCGGCCTTCCAGATATTACGACCATTAATCACACCCAGCGATAGAATCTTGTGTGTTGGCAACCAATCGACCACTCGTTGCACTTCCTGCTGGCCTTCTACGGCATCAATGTGGAGACCGGCGACGGGCAGCTCGCAAACCAGACGCAGGTTGTCGCGCAGTTCGCCAAAATAACAGGCAAGCAACAGTTTTACCGGGGCACTTTGCAATTGGTGGTAAGTGGCTTCGAAGGCGCGTTGCCATGGATATTCCAAGTCTGTCGCTAACACGGGTTCGTCAATCTGGACCCATTGAGCGCCGTGATCGGCCAAAGTTTTTAGCAGTTGACTGTACACAGGGATCAATTTCGGCAGTAAATCCAGCGGGTCGCTTTGGTCAGTCGTTTTGCTCAATGCGAGAAACGTGAGCGGGCCAATGATGACTGGCTTGGCATTTACCTGGTGTTGCTTGGCCAATGTCAACTCGTTGATCAGTCGTTCGCTGTTGAGTTGAAAAGTCGACTCTGCCTGAAGTTCTGGAACGATATAGTGATAATTGGTGTTGAACCATTTCACCATTTCACCGGCGTGCACACAGTGGCAGTCGGACTGCTGTTGGGCACGGCCACGGGCAAAGCGAAAATAATGATCCAGCGGCGAACCCTGGGTCTCGGTGATACGCGTCGGCAAAGCGCCCAAGGTGACGCTCATATCGAGCATTTGGTCGTAAAGGGAGAAGTCTCCAACAGGAATCAGATCCAGCTCTTGCTGATGTTGCCAATGGCGAACTTTCAGAGTCTGCTCAATGTCTTGGAGGGCTTGCGCGTCGATTTCATTGCGCCAGTAGCGTTCCAGCGCAAATTTCAGTTCGCGGTTTTCACCGATACGGGGGTACCCAAGGTTGTGTGTGATTGCCATGTATTGTCTCCTTTTGTTACCGGCAGACTACGGCTTTAGACCTCAAATAAAAAATGGTCATTCTTCATTGTTGTATGAGTTAAATTCATTGATTTCTATCGGAAGTGATGTTCATGATTGGCTTGGTGCCAAAAAGCTGGCTTAATAAGGCCTTATCCAGTAGTGAGTGTGTTTTGATTTATGATAGAACGTCATCATTTGTCGATTATAAAAACCATTGAAGAGGTCGGCACCATGACGGCCGCTGCGCGTCAGTTGAACCTCACGCAATCTGCGTTAAGCCACACCATGAAGAAATTTGAAGAGCAGATTGGTACTGAGGTTTGGCAGCGCAGCGGACGCACCTTGCAATTGACGCAGGCAGGGCAATACCTGTTGTTGGTGGCGAACCGGTTATTGCCGCAGCTGTCGCACGCTGAACAGGTACTGCAATTGATGGCCAAAGGGGAAAAGGGGCGTTTACGGATCGGAATGGAGTGTTATCCCTGCTATCAATGGTTACTGGCGATCGTTGAACCCTATTTACAGCAGTGGCCCTCTGTCGATGTGGATGTAAAACAAAAGTTTCAGTTTGGTGGAATGGCGGCGTTGTTCAGCCACGATATCGATGTGCTGGTCACACCGGACCCATTGCAGAAAAGTGGGGTGCGGTTTGTGCCGGTGTTTGACTACGAACAGGTGTTGGTTGTACCGGCAAAACACGCATTGGCACAGCGGTCTTTTGCAGAACCCAAGGATTTATTGTCCGAGGTTTTACTCACCTACCCGGTAGAGCAGGGACGGTTGGACATTTTCACTCAATTTTTACTGCCCGCTCAATGTCAGCCAGCGCAAAATAAGGATATTGAAGATACCGACATCATGCTGCAACTGGTTGCTGCCGGACGTGGTGTGTGCGCCTTGCCTAAATGGTTGGTGGAACAATATCAGCAGCGTTTACCCATTGCGTATCTTCCGTTGGGGGAGCAGGGCATTCAAAAGCAAATCCACCTGGGCTTCCGCGAGGGCGAGGAAAACCTGGATTATGTGCAATCGTTCGTACGTATGGCTCAGGCACATGAACGGGGTGCGCTTTGAGTGGTCTGGCAAATTGACGAACGTTTCGGTGAAAAAAATGCGATTCGTTTCTGAATCTATCGTAGATATACTTATAGCACGCCGCCGAATGGTTCGGCGGTACCAGGCAAGGGGTTAACCATGGTGGTCCGGGCTTCAAACGATCATGCCAATACGGTGATCGACAAATCTCTCAAGGCATTGGATGCAAAGCTGACAACATTAGTTGCCGACATCGATATTCTGAATGCGATCGGGCCTCTTAATTATCGCGAACAGCGCCAGCTATTTTTCGATCAACATTTTTCGGTTGACCCTCAATTCGTCTATCGTGAACACGCCATCGACCCGTTTCTGCTCAAGCGCGATCTGTTCAATTTACCGATAGAAACCATTCAACACCCCGATCTGTATCGACTGTACGCGGACGTTATTGTGTCTTATGTCGATAAGGTCGACCAATACAAGTCGCTTGGTACGCCGGAATTTCTGTATGACTCGTTGCGCTACTATGGTGAACCTACCGAAAAGGATGTGCGCAACGCGCAGTTCATTCTACATTTACCTCAGGAAGATCTGAGCGATGAACCGGTGTTGGGCGCAGCGGAGATCAAAACCTTGTTGAATGATTTTGGTCAGGCCGAGGGGTATGAGTACGAGCTGATTGAAGATGCCTCGATGATTGCCAACGCCTTGGTATCCGGTACCCGGGTGAAGATAAACAGTGCAGCTGAAATCAACCTGACCGATGCCAAAGCACTCGCCCATCATGAGCTGGGTGTGCATCTGGTGACAACATTGAATGGTCAGGCGCAACCACTGAAGATCCTGTCGTTAGGTTGCCCATTGAATACCATGACGCAAGAGGGTTTGGCCATTTTCGCCGAGTACCAGGCAGGGTTTATGACCGTTAAGCGGTTGCGGACACTGGCGCTGCGGGTGTTGGCGGTGGATTCGATGATTACCGAAAAAAGCTTCCGCAATACCTTTTTGCTATTGAAAGAACAATATGATGTACCGGATCAGTTAGCGTTTACCATTACCGCCCGCGTTTACCGAGGGGGTGGTTTTACCAAAGACTATTTATACCTGCAGGGCTTCCACAAGATTCTGAACCTGCACCCGCAAGAGCCGAATTTTAACCGCTTGCTGGTGGGTAAGACCTCCATGAATTACTTGCCGGAAATCAGCCGGTTGATTGACGAAGGTGTATTTGTCGAGCCCGTTAAGATGACCCCCGCGTTCCGGGAGCCTGCGGTAAACGACGGCATTAAGCAGTTTATCGCGCAGGCCATTAAAGGCACCAGTTACTGAGGTGTCGACGCTATTTCTGTTGCTTTAGTAGTCGAAGGCAGAAGTTTTTGTTTTTGACTCTATCCTTCAATTTTCTGAATCCATGAACTGAAGGCCTGTGTTCGAATGTTACATCCAAGGTGAGTTGCAAGGTAACAAAATCGAACATTTTCACTGTCATAATTTGGGTTATCCTTTTAGAAGTAGGTACATAGAGGAAAATTATGAAAAGCTATCTGAAAATGTTTTTTTGTGCTGTTGTGCTTGGAAACCTGACCGCACTTTCTTTTGCAGCCGACGTGACTGCGTTCAATCGATCATTTCAAGGGGCCATTGAAGGTGATGTTGAGGCTATGTTGGAGTTAGCCGAATTTCTGGATCAGGGCGAAATGGGGACTGCATCCCATGACCAAGCATTTGGCTGGGTGTTGAGAGCGGCCAATGCCGTTGACCGAGCAGAGGAGCCTGGGATTTACCACAGTGTGGTGTTGAAGTTGGCAAAGCGCTATGTCGAAGGAAATGGCGTTGAACGCGATTACAAAGCTGCCATGCACTGGTTGTTACGAGGCACCGAGAATGAAACGATATATGATCTGTATATGGCGAACAGCGCATTATGGATATTTTTAACGAACCCAATCGACGGCTCTGAAGATCTTTTCAATTCTGCGCTGGAACTTCTATTGACTAATTCAAATTTATCGGACTATCCCGCGTCCATGGATTCGGTCGCGCTGGCGATGGCGCGACTAGGCTTTTTTGAAAAAGCCATTGAGTTTCAGAAAAACGCAATTTCGCTGGTCGATGAAAATGAACAAGCCTCTTATGGGAAGCCCTTGGAAGACTACGCGCGAGGCGTACTCCCGGATGTTTTGGTTAATAGATTGCCTCAGCAGGCGAAGACCAATGACTTGTATGGTCAATGGGAAGTGTTCGATGACGATTTGTTTGGATTCCTGGTCTTCGATGCACGCGGGTTCGCAATCTTCTCATCTGATGATGGTGAGCTAAATTACGAAGCTGGTGGTGAACTGTCTTTTATCGCCGAGGAAGACAAAGTGTCGTTTCATATCAGTAATCAAGTTGAGCACAAAGCTCGTTGGATAATGATGTGTGAATATGATAACTGTGAAGTCCTGTTGGCGCATCGTTTACCAGAGCCACCCATCCAGAAAGTTCCGTTTGTCGGCAGCTGGGCAATCCAAGGAGTTAATTTCATTTTGAAAGGAAGCCAGAATGGTACCTTTACCTTAATAGATATGAATGAAACCGATGTCAGCTACTCTGGTTTTTACGTACCTCTATACGCCTATGGTTTACCAAAAAGTTTTCTATTGATCGATAATGACTCGTTGGAAGGGTTTGTTATGGAGTTCACGGGCAGTGATGCAGCCGCCTATGTCTACATCAACAAAACCAGTGACGTGAATGGGAATTTAACTCGGTACAAACTGAACAAACTCTAGGGCGTTGCTTCGATTCGGCAGGGAATCAAAGCAGACTTGGTTCCCTCAAGGCACTTTCGCGTTGATCACGACAATAAATCTAAGCTGTTTGCCCACCACCATAGCGCCCCCCATGGCTTTGAATGGTTCCAGTTTTAATTGTTCGTTGGTCAATTCGAAATCGGCCTGGGCCGATAACTGAGAGTCCGTCGCGTTTAACTGACCGGGAATGCGCAAATTTAAGTTGTTGTTTTTCAATTGAATGTTCGCGTTGAACAGGGCGTCGTTGTCGGTGAGTGAATGCAGCGTTAATACCACGTTTACGTCAGGGTATTTCTCGGCATAGAGCAGTTTTTTACCGAGCATGTTTTCTTTTGTGCCGACGGCGGCATTTTCCGAGACCGTCTTTTCCCAGATATCCGGGTACATGGCCATGTTCTCAGGTGTATCGACGGTAAAAAGCGTCGGTTTAAACGTGAGGCTGACTGATGCGATGTCGATGGCGTCGAAACTCACCTTTCCCGCGAGTGGCAACAGCGACACAACGTGGTTATGCGCCAGCCCTTTCAGAGCCCCAGATTTGTCGGTGATGACATGAATGTAGGAGTTTTCAGGGTCAATCTGAAATTCCGCCGCTCGACTGAGCGGCGATAAACCGATGCTCGACGCAATCACTAACCACCATAGCCAGCTTGCACGTTGAACCGTGTGGCATGGATTAGGGTGACGACGGTTCACGATAATTTGGCCATAAGATCCGCCACTTGTTTTTCCAGAATCTCCACTCGTTGAGTCAATTCATCGATTGCCGAATGGTCGACCGCGCGCGAAGCCGTCGCCTTCGGCAGTGCACTGAGGTCTGGTTCTCCACACAATAAATGCGTGTAACGATCTTCCCGTTGTCCGGCCTGGGCGGGGATTTTTACAACCAATGGTTTCAGTTTACCGAGAAGGGTTTCCAGCAGTTCCTGTACCTTCGTGGCGCTGCCAAAGTCAAACATACGATGACTGCGACTGAACAGTTCGTTCACCGTTTGCGGGCCACGTAACAGCATTAAACAGAAAATTGCTTGTTCCGCTTTATCGAAACTCAAGGCTTTACTGAGTTTTTGTTTGAATTTGTCGGCTCTCGAACCGTATTCGATCTCCACCAAGTCCCGTGCTTCGAGTTGGTTCAGGCATCGCTGGACTTCACCATTTTGCAAGTTCATCACCGGCTCGCGGCTGGTTTTTTGATTGCACGCCAATACCAGGCTGTTGAGTGTCAGTGGATAAACATCCGGCGTTGTCATCTGTTTTTCCATCAGCGAGCCGAGCACTCGAGCCTCCGTTGGAGTGAGCATTGCGTCGTTGTTTTCGATATCGGTTTCACGTTGATCTGAAGATAAATCCATGTGCTGCGTCCGGTCGGTGAAGTTGGTGCTCAATTTTTCATGTTTGCCATGGAAAATCAACTGAGATCCCCATTAGTTTTTCATACCGACAGAGTATGCGGGTGAATTATTCTGGCCACGATTCAGGGTAGGGGTACCAGTACTTTGCTTCGTTGACTATTTTTTGCGTTTCCGGTGTCAAGAGCGGATTGTTGATGACGAACCGTTTGCGTGCGGTAAGGTTGGCTTCTTCTAGAAAGCGTTTTATCTGAGGATGATTATAGAAAAATTCATCAAAGCTACCGTCATTTATAGCGGACATCAGGCCGGTTTCTAGTCTGCTAGCAAGGACTTCATTTTCTTTGCTAACAAAGAAGTAAATGGGTGCTCGGTATGACAGGAGAATGTTGGAGTCTACAGTCAGGTTCATGTCTGGATGAGCTGCGACTTCTTCGTAGGGTTCTACCACGCCGCGCGGAAAGTAGTCGAAGCGTTTTTCACTGAGCATTTTGAAGAGGCTCTGGTAGGACGGTGACGTGACTACTGGAAATCCCGATCTACGGAGTATGTCGGTGTCTGGCCAGTCGTGACCCTGTCCGGCTTTTAACTGCTGCAGTTGATACAAGCTCTCAATGTTAGCGAACTGTTGCGCGTCTGGTTTTCGGATAATAAAGATTCGGTATCCTAATAAACCTTTTTGCAATGGAATGCGAATGGGGCGCAGCATCTGTTCATTTTTGGGAGATGTCATACTCCAAAGGATATTGATTCGGTCGTTGGCCGCAATTAACGCCGCCGCGCGCGATTGAACAATAATGTCTCTGGAGAAGGTCAACTCATAATCACCGAACTCGTCGCGTGTTTTTTCCATGATGAGTGTCAGTAAGTCAATGAAGTACTTGTCTCTGACATCACCGTCTGCTGATGGAGGCCGATAGCTGATAATTGTTTTCGCATCAACGGTAACGAACATACATATCAGCACTACTGCTAGAAGGGCTCTCATGAATTGTAGGCCTGTCTCTATTTTTGTTTTTAGAATAGTCCAAAAACTATTTCAGCGCACATTAAGTGCGCCATTTTAGGTCATCATTCTTCTGGATGAGCGTGCACGCTTTTGCCCAGAAGGTCTTCTTCCCATTCTTTGGTTATTTTCCGCACCATCTCGACAAATTCCGGGTTTTGGCTTGACGGAACATCTTGCTTATACACCTCCGCTGTTGCCAGCATGGCTTCTCGATCTCGCTGATTGAACTCTACAACGAGCGCTTCAGCCTGCTCACGGGTATAGCCGAGTGCTTCATAGGCTGAGCGTCCCATGCGCAGGGAGCTGTCGTAGGTTTCACGGACAATGTCCCGACACCCGGCAAACCAGAGATCATACACGTGGGTACGGTCCCTGGCGCGCGATATGATATGTACGTGCGGATAGTGTTTTGAGATGTATTTAACGAGGTCTGTAATGTGTTCACGGTCATCAATAGCAATAACCAGCATCTTGGCATTTTCAATGCCCGCCGCGTGCAGTAAATCCGGGCGTGTACCATCACCAAAAAAAACTGTGAAGCCAAAGCGACGCAGCATTTCCAATTGTGAAGAGCTATAGTCGATTACTGTTGTTTTATACCCCAGGCCGCGAATCATACGGTTTACAATGCCACCCACACGACCGTGGCCGATAATGATGATGTCTGTTTTCTCATCGATCACATCGGCTTCACGTTCTGGTGTCGCGAACTTGGGAGCGATTACCTTGTCGAGAAAGATAAATAGCAGCGGAGTGAACAGCATAGAAAGGGCGACCACAAGCATCAGTTTGTCCGCGATATCCGTTGGAATCACCGAACTGGCGACCGTAAAGCTGAGCAAGACAAAGCCGAATTCACCGGCTTGAGCCAGGCCGATTGCCATGAGCCAGCGGTCGTAGCCATTCACTCTGAATATCTTGCCGAGGATCAGCAGAACACTGGCCTTCAACGCCATTAATCCAAAAGTTAACGCGAGGATGAGTCCCACATTGTCAAACAATAGAGAAAAGTTAATGCTTGCGCCCACAGTGATAAAGAATAAACCCAGCAGTAAGCCTTTGAACGGGTTGATATCGGATTCCAGTTCATGACGATACTCACTGTTGGCCAGAACTACTCCGGCCAGGAAGGTGCCCAACGCGGGAGACAAGCCCACTAACGACATTAATAATGCAATGCCGATAACCATCATTAATGCCGTCGCGGTGAACAGCTCCCTCAGCTTCGCGGTAGAAATGAAGCGAAATAGGGGGCGGGTAAGGTAACTGCCCACAAACAGGACAAAAGCAACGGCAGCAACAGTGACTAAGGCGGTTTGCCAGCCATTAAGACCGTCCACGAGGCTTAGCGTGTTACCATGACCATCATCTGCGGCGTGTTCAGCTGCGGCGTGCGTGATGTCCAATAGTTCAGGTAACGCCAATAAGGGGATCAATGCGAGCATAGGAATTACCGCAATATCCTGAAACAGCAATACCGAAAAGCTGGCCTGACCACCGTCGCTTTTCATTAAGCCTTTTTCATTCAATGTTTGCAGAACAATAGCGGTGGACGACAACGCAAACACCAAGCCGATGGCCAGCGCAACAGACCAAGGCTGCCCCATCAACATGGCGATAATCATAACAGCCGTGGTGGTGCCGGTTACCTGTAAACCACCCAGCCCCAATAATTTGTGACGCATGTTCCACAGCATCTTGGGTTCCAACTCTAACCCAACCAGAAACAGCATCATGACCACGCCAAACTCGGCAAAATGCTGAATTGAGACGACATCCACGTGCAGAAGATTCAGTAAGGGTGCGATTACGACACCGGCGATCAAATAGCCCAGCACTGAGCCCAGCCCCAGTTTGGTGGCGATTGGCACAGCAATAACACCCGATACCAGCAGTATTGTGGCTAACAACAGAAAATCGGTCATCGTTTACGCATCCGTTTAAATATGAGAATTAACGGCAAAGTATAGCGTGAACAATCGCATGTAAAGAAAATGCAGATGGAACGTAATTGAATGCGGAGAGAAGAAATGCACAGCCTGGCCCTAACCTCGTTCTTAAGTCCAGAGTAGAACTCCCCTTAAGCGATATGGTGAAATTTTCGGGCTAGGCGGCTGTGCTAAGCGGGTTAGCCTCCAACCACAGAGCCACGTTGCACGCTTGGCAGGTCGTAGAAGCGGCCCCGGTATTGCTCGACTAATGGGTAGTTGTTGGTGCCTAGTTCATCATGGCCTTCGTACCAGTCCAGGCCTTTAATCCATGGGGCAATGGCAATATCTGCCACGGTCAAGTCGTCGCCCATAATCCAGGGGCGACCATCCTGCAGACGTTTTTCTAACACACCTAAAATGCGTTGGCTTTCATCACGGTAGCGGTGCATCCCATAGTCGTCCGTTGTTTTATCGGCGGCGTACTTATAAAAATGCCCAAACTGACCAAACATAGGTCCGACATGACCTACCTGGAAAAACAGCCATTGAATGGTTTCCCAACGTTTCGCAGGGTCTGATGGTAACAGCTTGCCGGTCTTTTCAGCCAAGTACAGCAGAATGGCACCGGATTCCATAAACGATATAGGCTCCCCATTTGGGCCATAAGGGTCGATGATTGAGGGAATCTTGTTGTTCGGGTTAATCTTCAGGTAATCTTCGTCGAATTGATCACCCTCCATAATGTTGATTTGATGCGCTTCGTACGGCAAACCAATCTCTTCAAGCATGATGGAAACTTTCTGGCCATTGGGCGTCGGAAGCGTATAAAGCTGAATGATGCCAGGGTTGGTGGCAGGCCAGCGTTTTGGGAAATCGGGCATTTTTCTCTCCAGAGGGTATGTTGTGGCCAATATGCGTTGGCTGAGCAAACTACGTGTGGGTGAAACGGTGATATTCAAGTTACGCAGTGTCGGTTTCTGCGGACCAATGTTTTATAAGCTTAGATACAAAGTCATAGAAAGGGCGAGACATGAAGAAAATTGCCATTGTGGGTTCTGGGGGGGCAGGGAAGTCGACCTTGGCCCGTCGCTTAGGTTATGTGCTGGGTTTGCCGGTGGTGCATTTGGACAACCATTTTTGGCAGCGGGGCTGGGTTGAGACAGAGCGGAGCCGTTGGATCGAAATACAGCAGGGCTTCGTAAGCCAAGAGGAATGGATCATCGATGGCAACTATGGCGGTACGATGGACGTACGCTTCGCACAGGCCGATACCATCATATACCTGAATTTAAGCCGATATCGCTGTATTTGGCGGGCGATCAAGCGTCGGATTATGTACCACGGGAAAGCCCGCCCCGATATGAACAACGGCTGTACCGAACGATTGGATTTCCAGTTTCTGAAATGGCTTTGGCGTTACCCTCGCGATACTCACCCCATTACTTGGTCGCATATCGAAAAAGTCGCCGACCGGGCGCAAGTGATTCAATTGAAAACCCCGGGACAGGTGCGCCTGTTTTTAAAAGACATGACTCGTGTTGAGCAAACAGACATTTGAATTTTTTCAACGAAGACCCATGGTGATGTGTTATCAACGAGGACGCTAGCTTATGTATATCGGTGAGTTTGCACAGCAGTGCGGCGTTAGTGTAAAAACAGTACGTTATTATGAGCAGTTAGGGTTGTTGCCTGAGGTGCAACGGCAGGGTAAGTACCGCGTGTTCGATGACGCGGCTCAAGAACGAATGCAGCTGATTCAATTGTGTAAAAAACATGGTTTGACGTTGGCGGAAATTGAAGAATTTATCCGTTATCAAACGCAATCGTCTGTTGACAGGTGCCAACGAACCTTAACCTATATTCACCGAAAAAAAAGAGAGTTTTCGGAGCAGATTCAAACCTTGCAGGAAAAGGTGAGCCAGTTGCAGCAACTGGAATCTAAGGTTCGTGAAAATTTGTCTGTCGAGCGCGTGTGATGTGATCGCGCTTTTTTTGTGTTAAATCTGATCATTAAACATGAACACGCTAAGCCGGTGAGGTTCAGTAATTTCTACCAAGCAGGAAGGACCAACCTGATAGAAATCGCATTACAAGCAGCCGAAGATCTGACAAAAAAGCATAATCCTGAATTTATCGTTCTCTATGGGTCTATTGCTCGTGGTGATTATGCGGATGAAAGTGATATCGATCTCGCTTGTTTTTGTGAGAATCCTTCGGTTTCAAAAGATGTTCGTTTGTTTAAAGGTAAGAAACTTGATTGCTGGTTGTATTCTCTCTCGGAAGCCGTGCCAGAGAAAAAAGAGTTCCTGAGGTTTGTCGGTGGAAGATTATTGCTTGATAAACACGGTGAAGGACGTCAGTTCTTAACAGAGGTTACGCAGGTGTTTGAAGTCGGACCTGAACCGATTAAACCGGATGCCACCGATCACCTGAAAGAGTGGGCAAAAAATATGTTGCACAGAGCAGCGGGAAACTCTGTAGAAGCACAATATCGGAGAACTTGGCTTCCCTGTGCTTTGCTGGAAATTTATTTCGAACTCAGAAATCGTTGGTACCTCGGGTCGAAACAGAGTTTTTCCTGGCTAAGTGAAAACGATGTCACCACTTTAGTATTATTCGAAAAGGCGTTTGCAAACCCGACTGATTTAGAGGTCCTTTCGGCGTTGGTGAGTGCCACGTTAAATACCGATCATGCGCAGTCTTCTGGTTGAATTAAATTAATACAGTAGAAAGTCATTATTTCTGCAATTGACGCGCCTTATGCGATTCCTCTGGTTTACGCTGAAGACCCAGTTCAATTTATACAAAGCTTGACTCTACCCTATAGGGCAGAGTGTAGAGTGCATAAAACGTAGTCGAGAGAATTATTTTATGCACCTATCATTTCAATCCCTGACTGACGCTGTGAAGCGTTTTTTCCGACGTCCTGTTCGTGCTGTTTTGTTTGCAATGGCGGTGGCATTTCTTCTTCTGGCCTGGTTGTTTATACCGCCGTCACCCGCGTTGACGGAGTTCAAGGTCGGCACGGTTTCCAATAAGGGTTGGACCTCTGTGCTGAATCATCCGGTTGATTTAAATGTACAGGTCTTGCGTGTTGGTGCTATCCAGATGGATCGAAATTCACTGCTGCAGCAAGGTCCGCAAGATTGGTCAGAGCGGTACGCTGCGCTCGCCGTAAAAGCCTATGTGTTTGAACACCCGAACTATGGTCTGTTCGCCATTGATGCGGGGTTTCACCGTTCGTTCGCGGACCAAAATGAAGGGAATTATAACGGGTTGATGCGTGTCATGGTTAAACTGTCGAACATTGAGAATTCTTTGACCACACCAGCGTTGGATGCACTGATCCCGGTGAATACGTTGAAAGGTATGTTCCTTACGCATCTGCATCCGGACCATACTTCCGGGATCGAATCGTTTCCGGCGGACATGCCGGTGATTGCCGACGTCCGAGAATACGATTGGCTCGGGAAACTGATCAATACGGATTTACTGGAAAAGCATCGACATTGGCAATACTTGTCGTTTGAACATGCCGCGTCCATCGCGCCCTTTAACGAGGTGTTGGATGTGTTCGGCGATGGCTCGGTTTGGGCATTGTCGACTAGGGGACATTCCGCTGGTCACGTGTCCTATTTGCTGAATGACACAAAAGGCGCTGTGTTGGTTACAGGAGATGCTAGCCATTTTGGGTTCGGTTTTCATCAGCGTTTGGCACCCGCCGCGCCGGGTGAAACAAACAAGCAGTTTGCGCGGCAAAGCTTGAATGCGTTGGTGTCATTTGCTGAGCAATTTCCACAGGTACGGGTTGAGTTGGGGCACGAATAGTCAGGCCAAAAAAAGACCCGCCGAGAGGCGGGTCAACTCGTGTGAGGCTGCCTTAGCTGGTTACAGGTTGCATTCCAGCGCCCAAGAGCTGTCGCTGCCGGGTTCGGTTTGTGTGTACCAAAGCGCGTTCCAGATTGCGTTGTTGTGTACCATTTGGTCGCCGGCATTGGCATGGTCCGGGTTACCAGCCCAGTCGGTTTGTGGCCAGTTCGGGTATACCGCAACGCCGGTGGCGTCGCAGCTGCCGTCGCCACCGCCATTGTTGCCGCCGTTATCGCCACCGTTGTTACCGCCCGTGCTTAGATCGGCAATCGGCAAGCTTGGGTATTCCTGAGCAGTACCATACCGGTTGCTACCTACGATAACTTCCACACCCGTTGGGCGCGGAACCGGCAGGTAATAGTTCATGGTAACGTCTACTTCGGCACCGGCCGCCAATGTTTGCCAAGCAGGCAACGTCAGGCTGACACGATGGAAAGTGTTTTGCAGACCACCAACGTTGTTGCCGGCAGGGTTACTGCCATCACTGATGACTTTTAGGTTCATACCTGACTGATCATTAATGACACTCGATGTTGCCGTTGGCATGTTGAATTCAATGGTCACGCCACCGGGAATGTCTTGTGTGCCATTGTTTTTAATGCGCAGGGTTGGGTTTAGTGGGTAGTTGTTATCGCCGACCTTGTAGTTCAAAAAGTCGTAAGCGAGGTCAACCACTTCGGTGGGCGCAGTGATGTTATCAGCGGTGACATTGCCATAGGGTGATGCGTTGCCGAACGCGTTGTACGCAATACTGGTAAGAGTATCACCGATGAAGTATTCACCCGCGCCGTTGTTGCGTTCTGGGTACCAGGCGTAGTCGCCCGCCAATTCCCAAAACATAATGCCGCCCACGCCTTGGTCAATCACGTACTGAACTTTTGCCGTCATTGACTGTTCGTCTTCGGTGGAAATGAATACGCCGTTCTGTGCGTTCCAGAGCCAAGGCGCTTCCGCGACGCTGTCGTAATGGCGGTTGTAGGTGCCACTGAGCGTGGTGTTTGCATCGAAACCATAGGCAGGCAGGTAAGAACCGGCGATGCCGTTTTCCAGATTTTTCGCATGCCACATTGGGTTGGAGCCTGCGCCCAGTTCAACGCCGTTCTTGTCTTTGTCGTGCCATAGGTTGTTAATGCCGAGTGCACCGTAACCGCAAGGTGAGGATACACCGGTGCCCGTTGGGCAATCGGATTGCGACGGTAACGCAGCTTTACCCCAAAGACCATTGGTGCCACCGGTGACATTTTCCCAACCGCGAGTGTAGTATGGCACGCCAATGTTCAAACGACCGGCGGGCAATGCACCCCGGAAGTAATGGACGGCCCAGTCTGTATTCAGGTAACCGATTTTCCCGTATTGCGCAGTCCCGTAAACGTTCCCTTCTTCCAGTTCCAGGTCAGCGCCGGTGTCGTACAGAGCCGCATTGTGGCCAACGTAATCGTTCCAGGCGCCGTGCAGGTCGTAAGACATGATATTGACGTAATCCAAGTACGGCGTGACATCAAAATCTTCCATGCCGCGCAGCAGGTAAGCGGATGAAGGCGACGCGATGGTGAGCATGTAGTGTGTGCCATCGGCAGCCGACGCTTTGTCCAATTCTTCGCGCAGAGTTTTCATCAGGACCTGATACGAAGCCCAGAGCTTGCCGCGTTGGGCATCTGAAATCCAGTAGTCGTCTGGATTACCAGCACCGGTCATGGAGCTTGGGTATTCGTAATCGATATCGACACCGTCGAAGCCATAGGTACGGATAAATGCCACCGCCGACTGAGCAAAAGTTTGGATACCTGCGGTGTTCACTGACCCATCAGCGTTGGTGGTCATGCTGTAGAAACCACCGCTATTAACACGTGCGCCGGTATCATCGAAGAAACCACCTGTTTCAGCCCAGCCGCCAACAGAGATCAACGTTTTCACGTGTGGGTATTGCTTCTTAAATTTGTTCAGCAAATTGAAATGACCGTTGTAATTATACGCAGGATCCATTTCGGCACCGACCACGCCTGGCCAGGTTAAGCCGGTGGCTGCGTTCTTCGGATCGTTAACGTCGCCGACCGAAATACGATTTTGATCATCAATGTGCGCGAACGCGTAATTAATGTGCGTCAGTTTTTGCCAGGGAATATCGCTGGCCAGGTAGCTCGGTTGACCGTTGACACCGGTACGCCAGCTGGTGAAGTAACCGATGATGCGACGGTTATGGTTAGCGCCTAAACGCTCGCGTCCGTTCTCGTCATACACCGAGCAATAAGGCACATCGATACCGGTTGTTTGATACAAACCTTCCGGTTGGCAGCTGGCCGTTGGTGGCGGCGGCATGTCGTTTCCGACGGTGGCTGCAACTACACTCGCGGTTGAAACTGCACCCTCATTGTCGGTCGCGATTGCCGACAACTGGAACGAGCCAGCGGTGTTCGCGAGCCAATCGGTACTGAACGGCGCGGTTGTATCAACGGCTAAAGAAACACCATCTACAAAGAATTCGACGTGAGCAACGCTGCCGTCTGCGTCAGACGCGGATGCCGCAATAGCGACCGAATCGCCCACGGCAATTTGCGCGTTGGACGATGGCGAAGTTAAGCTGACTTGCGGGATTTCATTGCCCGGAGTCACGGTGGTCCCGGTCACGGACACCGACGCTTCAGCGTACAGATTATCGTTGTCTTTCGCGCGAGCAGTAATGGTGTGAGTGCCGGCGGTGAGCGTCCAGACGGTCGCGTAAGGCGCATTGGTCAACGTCGCGACGCTGTTGCCATCGACTTGAAAAACTACTTCCACGACGCTGCCGTCGCTGTCACTTGCGTTCGCAGACAAAGTCAGTTGCGTGCCTTCGTCATAGCTTCCGGCAACTGGATCGACCAAGCTGACTGACGGTGGTGTTAACGGTGGCTCGATGATGATGCCGTCGCAGTCACCCAAAGAAGACCACTCTTGATAGTCGCCACTGCGCAGTACAGGGTCGTTGCCACGAGTCCAGTAGTTCGCCTGATAGGCGACGTCCTGATGCTGTATTTTAGCGCCACCGCTGTAAGCGATACTGGCGTTCCAGGCATTCAGTCCATCACAGTTATAAGCATACGCACCCGTGGTCAGGCTCATCCCGGCCAGGGCACTGATCAAAATTTTCTTATTCATAGTTCACTCCGAAAACCCGCGCCGAAGCGCGGGTTTTTATTAGCGGTTGCGTTTAAGGTTGGCTGTGACCAAGCCCCTGATGCATAGCGTTCAGGATGGAGCCGTTGTCGGCATCAATTTCCCAGGCAAATATTCCGCCCAGATTATTCTGCACAACGTATTCACCTTTGGCCTGAACCGAACGAGGTGTGTCGAATGTGATAAGGGCTCCGTTTGTGTAATCCCACAGGTAGGACGCTTTGGCAATGTCATCCCATTTCAGCTGGAAGCCGTTGATACCATTGCCGCTTTCGCCACCCTGATATTTGGAGACGATGACTTTGTAGTCTTCAATCCCTTTCTCCCAGCTGCCGGTAATGCCTTCACCACCTGTGCCCGTGAACGGATAGTCCGGTTGACCACCGGTGACGCCTTTCCAGCCACGACCGTACATGGCTGCGCCGAGAGAGATTTTTTGTGGTGGTACATTGCGCGACAACAGATGTTGTACGGCATCGTGTGCGCTGTAGCCCGCGATAGCTGCATCTGGCGCCGCGTACAAACCAGTTTGATGTCCCAGGGTGCCGTTCCAGGCGCCGTAGTAGTCATAGGTCATCAGATTGATGTAATCCATGTATTGCGCAGCATTTTCCCAATCGATTTTGGACAGCTTTTCAACACCGCCACTCATGGCAGCCGTCAGTTGATACGTGCGACCAGTTTCTAATGCCAGTGCATCCAACGCTTCACGCAGTTCTTTCATCAGAATGGCAAAACCAACGCCATCTTCCGGTGTGCCGAGTGTGGTGTTTGCACCGCCGCCGCCTGGGAATTCCCAATCGATGTCGATACCGTCAAAGAAGTCGTACTCTTTGATGAACGCGATGATGGAGTTGATAAATACCGCGCGTGCCGCTGGGTTTACGCCAATGTCGTAAAGCGGGTCTGAGAGCGTCCAGCCACCTACGGAAGGCAGAATCACCAAGTCAGGTTGTGCTTTGCTCAGTCGGTACAGCTGACCGAAAACGCCACGCACTTCCTGGTCCCAAACATCGCCTGGGTAATTTTTTTCTAGCGCGGCGAACTTGTCATGCACAACAACTTCGTAATCCTGTTTGCCGGAACATTGGCTGACTAATGCAGAATAACCTTGCGCGTTTGCTTCCTGTAACGAGCTGTTCGGCCCACAGACAGGAATAAAGCCATAGTAGATGTGCGTCAGGTTGGTGGATGGGATGTCGGCCACATGGTAGTTGCGGCCATAAATACCCCATTCCACGAAATAGGCGCCCACTTGTTTGTTTGTGGTATTGGTAAATGCAACGTTGTTCTGCTTCAGTGGTTGAGGCCAACCGGTGGTGTCCCAGTCATCACTGCCGGTCGGTCCACCCGTTACCTTAACGGTGGTGGCAGCGGAATCGGTACACAACTCAGCAGTGGCATTGCTGTCACACAAACTGACGATGTACTGATTGTCGCCATTGGCGGTAACCGTCACAGGAACAGAACCACTTTGCGCATTTGGGCTGTTTGCCGAAATGCTCGCACTATGGATTTGCGTGCCGTTTTCGTACAAGTACCACTTATTGCCGTTTGCACCGCTCCACATATTCCACGTCAGTGTGAAAGTGGCCGAACCACTGGCAATGTTCTGCTCGCCAATCCAAGCGATAGCAGGCGTTGCCGGTTTCACTAAATCTGTCGGCTCGGTTGGATCCGTAGGATCGGTTGGGTCTGTTGGGTCTGTTGGGTCTGTTGGGTCTGTTGGGTCTGTTGGGTCTGTTGGGTCTGTTGGGTCTGTTGGGTCTGTTGGGTCTGTTGGGTCTGTAGGATCTGTAGGATCTGTCGTTCCGTTAGCCACGGTAATGGTGACAGGGTTACTGACCGCACAACCGTCTGCGTTGCAAAGTTCTACAATCAGCTCATGAGACCCGGCACTGTAACCGGTAGTGCAAGAGCCCGTTTGAGCATTCTGACCGCTAATCGTCAGGGAGCCTTCACAGATAGGTGCGTTATTGTCTTTTAAGCGCCATTGATTACCGTTTTCACCCCACCACATATTCCAGGTGACGGAAATGTTGTCGCCGTTATCGTAGTTGCCGGGCATCCAGGCAATGCCTGGCTTTGCAGGCACCGCAGCTAATGCACTGGTGCTAATGGCGCAAAACAGGCCGGATAGGAGTAGTCGTTTTTTATTCATGGTACATCCTTCGTCGTCTTTGTTATTTTTGTTTGATACCAATTTAATACCATTAAATTGGGTGGACGTAATTTACACAGTTGAGACCCTGGTTTGAAAGTTAGAACCATTTCATTTTTTAGAAGATTGTCACAGTTTTCGGAATGTTGTTAGAAAACAGCAAATGAGATATGTTCTTAACTTATTGTTTTTATTGATTATTAAAGATTTGTTACGTATTGAGAATTTTTGGGAATAACAATGATGAATTTAAGTTGTATTTGGTGGTCCAATTCAAATTGGTCTTAATTTGGTTTGTCTTTTTGGTGAGGTGGCATAACGAGAAAGCATTTCGAATGCGTTTGATCAAAGGTTATTGAAAGGTATTAATCGGTGATGTTGATTGCGATGAGTACGTGATTTCACCGTTTGGCGAGCATGAGCAAGCGCCCCAATGGAGTTGCTGGATGTCATTTGTTCAGTGATACTTTTGCGGTTTTAAGTGCAGCCTCACCGCCCAAGCAGAAGTCGGCGGGCGTGACTTGCGTAATTGGATAAAGGTTTATGAGTTCTAATGCAAAATTAACGGCGATTCCCACGCACATAGTGACGGGTTTTTTGGGTGTCGGGAAAACCACGGCGATATTAAATCTGTTGCAGTTTAAACCCGACAATGAGCGTTGGGCCATTTTAGTGAATGAGTTTGGTGATGTAGGTATTGATGGTGCCTTGCTGAAAAGCCAGCAAATGGGTGGTGATTCTGTTTATATTCGTGAAGTCCCCGGTGGCTGCATGTGTTGCGCCGCCGGTGTACCGATGCAAGTCGCTTTAAATCAACTGTTAAAACATGCTAAGCCGGATCGCTTGATCATTGAGCCGACCGGGCTGGGTCATCCGAAGCAAGTTTTAAAAGCATTGCAAGCAGAGCATTACCAACACGTACTGGCCATTGAAAAGGTGGTTACCTTGGTTGATGCCCGCAAACTCAACCAAGAAAAATACACGCAACACCCAGTATTTAATGATCAGTTAGCCATTGCCGATTGTATTGTTGGTACCAAGTCGGAACTGTATGAAGAAGGTGATGCGCATCGGCTGATTGCCTATGTGCAACAAAAAAAGATGACCACCGAGCCAGTAATGTTTATTGAACGTGGCCAATTGGCTTTGGCTGACATAATTGGCGCGACAAAGCATTCAGCACAGGCATCACCTACTGTACCCGCGCATCAACCGGTTTTTCGTTCCATAGCATTGCAACAACTGCCGAACATATCAGTCATTAATACTCAACTTGGCGCTGAAACCAACGATGGTTACACCAGTATCGGTTGGCAGTTTCCGTCGACGTTTGTGTTTAACCGCCAGCGCGTATTGCAATGGTTGCAAAGTTTAATGACAGAACAACGCATTCAACGGTTGAAGGCTGTATTGACGACGACCGAAGGGTGCTTTGCTTACAATGTCGTTGAAAATGAAATGACGGAAACCAAGGTAGGCTCCAGTGCTGAAAGCCGACTTGAAATAATCGCCGAAGTAATCGATGAGCACTGGCTCCCAGAGCTTCAAGCGTGTGGCGAGCAAACACAGCAGCAATAGCGGGTAGGGTTGCAGCTACTGCGTTTACTAAATTATGCGGGGGTTTAAGTATTGGGAGGAGCGTTCTAATTCAGCGCCTCCGTCGGATCTTCCCATTAACTCTGAAACTATACGAACTTCCGACTCAGGACACTAGGGTTCACGCATTACAGGTCAAAGCATTCAGTCGAATTACATCAAGAATGCGGCTGTTCGACCGAGCACAATATCTGGATGAGCAACAGCGCTGATGGGAAAGGGAGAGCAAGAAGGTCTCCCCTCTTGGAAAGAAAAAACCTCTGAGAAATTCGTTCTTCAAGAAACAAAACCAATCGTCGGACCAGATTAGCCCGTAACGAAGTGTTGAACCAAGTCGCGTTGGCTTTCGAAAATTATATTTAATGGTTACATAAGCCTTAAGTAAGTGCTATTCGGTAAGACCCGCCGCCACTTGGAGACGGGCCAGGGACAGGGTGAGTTCTGTCAGCTCGGTGAGCGACTGCTGGTCAGTTCAGGGGATTGATTGTCCTGACCGCCACAATTCCCGCAGCAGACGGAATCTTCGGTTACTGTTGCCATTGGCACAGACTGATATCGGTCGAACCACAGTCCGCGTACAACCTGCCAGCTGACGGCCAGCGCACCGACAATAAAGACTACGTCGCCAAAGGTGCGGATCCAGCGCAGGGTGACCAGTAAGTCAGTTTGCAGGAAAGCTTCACTGCGCGCATACCATAAACCTTCGGAAGCGCTGGCAAAAAACTGGATGATGCCGACCGGCAACAGGCTGGTAAAGAGCATCAGGGCGAGACCGACATTGAGCCACCAGAAAGCCGTCTTCATCAGCGTTTCACTGAACACCATTTGCGGGCGGATATAGCGCAGCACCAGCAGCACAAAGCCCAGGCCGAGGAATCCATAAACACCGAACAGAGCCGCGTGCGCGTGCGTGGCCGTGGTATTCAGCCCCTGCACGTAGTACAGCGAAATCGGTGGGTTGATCGAGAAGCCCAAGACACCGGCGCCGAGCATATTCCAGAACGCCACAGCAACAAAGAACAGCAGAGGCCACTTGATTTTCAGCATCCACGGCGCGCGTGTTTGCAGACGATAGTGTTCCCAGGCTTCATAGCCCAGCACAATCAGCGGTACGACTTCCAGTGCGCTGAAGACTGCACCAACGGCCATTACCGGTGTAGTGGTACCGGAGAAATACAGGTGGTGGAAGGTTCCCGGAATACCGCCAAGCATAAACAGAGACGCTGAACCCAGTGCGGCAATTGTTGCCATCCGCTTGGAGACAATGCCCATCGATACAAAGATAAAGGCCATGGCCGCGGTCGCAAAGACTTCGAAAAAGCCCTCAACCCACAGGTGGACAATCCACCAACGCCAGTACTCCATTACTGACAGGTGCGTACGGCCGCCGTAGGCAAAACCGGCACCATAGAACAGACCAATAGCCACAACCGAGGCCGAGAACAGCACCAGCAGATGCTTGTCACCGGGTATCTTCAGCGCTGGCACAATGGCGCGCAGCATTAACACCAGCCACACGACTATGCCGGTAAACTTACCGATCTGCCACAGACGACCCAGGTCAACATATTCATAACCCTGATGACCGAGCCAGAAGCTCAGATGCGGTGGAATCACCTGAGCGATGGCCAGGTAGTTACCGATAAACGAACCGGCGACGACCAAGACCAGAGCCCAGAACAGGATGTCGACACCGAGTTTCTGATACCTAGGATCTTTACCGCCATTGATGATGGGCGCCAGAAACAAACCGGCGGCCAGGAAGGCCGTGGCGATCCAGAACATGGCCGCCTGCAGGTGCCAGGTACGGGTCAGACTGTACGGGAAGAATTCAGCGATAAAGTCCAGCCCATAGAAGCTGTCGCCTTCGAGCGTGTAGTGAGCGGTAAGGCCGCCGAGGAACACCTGCAGTGTAAACAGCGCTACGACGATAAACAGGTATTTACCCAGTGACTTCTGGGACGGGGTTAGTTGCAGGCGGGCCAGTGGGTCCTGCTGCGGTGCCGTCAGCTCTTCGTCGTCTTCCTTGCGGAAGAACGCCCAGATCCAGACCAGACCACCGACACCGGCAATGAGTATAACCACACTGACGATGGACCAGACGATGTTTTCCGCCGTTGGAACGTTATCAATCAACGGTTCATGGGGCCAGTTGTTGGTGTAGGTCGCTTCGCCGGGGGTGCGCTCGGTTGCCGCTGCCCAGGCGGTCCAAAAGAAAAACTCGGTCAGGCGCTGACGATACTCGTCATCAGGCAGGGTGACGGTTTTCATCGCATAGTTGGCGCGGGTTTCGGCGAGCGAAGGGTGGCCGCCAAACAGTTTGTCGTAGTGATCGGCCGTCAGCTGTATCGCCTGATAGCGCCGCTGCGAAATAACCAGTTCATTGCGCTCGGCATTAAAGGTGTTCTGTCGATATGCCTTTGACAGCAGGAATTCTAAATCGGCCTGCTGCCGTTCTGAGAGACTGGCGTAGGGGCTTTGGAATTCATCCTGCGCAGCCAGTTCGAGCCAGTTCATCAGCTCACGATGCAGCCAGTCGGCGGTCCAGTCCGGTGCCTGATAAGCGCCGTGTCCCCAGATGGAGCCCAACTGCATACCGCCGACAGACTGCCAGGCATTCTGGCCATCGAGAATCAGAGATTCGGTGGTAATCAGCTCGCCGGAGCTGGTCACGACTTTGTCCGGAATCGGCGGCGCTTGACGGTAAACTTCCTTGCCGAAGTAACCCAGGATGCCAAAGGTGATGGCCAGGATGGACAGGAGAATCCACCAGAGCCGATAGTATTGTTTCATAAGTCTGTCTCCACAGCGATTGATGATCCGGCCCGGTTAATCGTTGTTTTAAACCGGTTGTCAGAGTCTTTTTATAAAGATGTAAATGAAATGCATCTTTAATGATGGAGAAGCATACATTTTGCTTTTAAAGATGTAAACTATATGCATCTTAAAAATTCTCAAACGGGAGAGAGCAGGCCATGAACATTACCCGATACACCGACTATTCATTGAGGGTGCTGATCTATCTGGCGGTAAAAGACCCGGTGCAATGCACCATCAGTGAGATAGCGCAGTCTTACGATATTTCGAAAAACCATCTGATGAAGGTGGTGCAGTCGCTGGCACAAACCGGTTATGTCAAAGCCGTTCGGGGGAAAAACGGTGGTGTGTCGCTCAATGAACCGGCACAACGTATTAATGTCGGCAAACTGGTGCGTTCACTCGAAGACAAAACCCGGCTGGTGGAATGCTTTGGTAAAAATAACCAATGCGTGATCACACCGGCCTGCGAATTGAAGAGTATGTTTGCCCAGGCACAGGAAGCCTTTTTTGTTGTGCTCGACGGTTTTTACCTCAGTGATCTGACGGGGGAGCCGCAAGGCTCGGCGCTGAGACAACTGTTGTTGACCGACGCGACCGATTTCGGGAGCCCGACATGATCCCCGTGCATAACCGCTTATCAGCCATCCCGCCTATGGCCAGTCTGCATGCCTGGTTTGGCTTGCCATTCAGGCCGTTCTTTCTGGCTGGCGCAGGCTTTGCCAGTCTCAGTATTGCGCTTTGGGCGCTGGTATTGAGCGGGCAGATTCAATTGACCTTTTATGGCGGCGCTTACTGGTGGCATCTGCATGAGATGCTGTTCGGTTTCAGCACGGCCATCGTGATGGGGTTTCTGTTAACCGCTGTGAAAAACTGGACAGGCTTGCCGGGTTTGAACGGCTGGCCACTGGCCGGATTGTTTTTGCTCTGGTTATCCGCCCGAGTGTTGATGATCGTGCCGCTGCCGCTGCCGCCAGCTGTGTTGATCGCACTGGATCTGGCCTTTTTGCCGGTCGGTCTGGTGTTGCTGATGCGGCCGATTGTCAAAGCGCAGCGCTGGCGCAATCTGGTCTTTCTTCCGGTGCTGACCGCTATGATCGCGGTGAACGGCATCATGCATATTGCGGCCCACCTAGGGCAGGCACTGTTGGCGCAGCAGGCGGCCTATCTGATGGTCATGGTCATCTCGGTTTTAATCGCGATTATGGCCGGGCGAGTGTTTCCGATGTTTACCGCCAACGGTACCCGCACACGACGGGTCGAAAACCTGTTGTGGCTGGAACGCACCGCCATTGGAACACTGGTGCTCAGCGCCGTCGTGGTCGCTTATCCTTATTTGTTGCCGCACAGCGTTGCGTTGTTGGTGCTGATGACAGCAGCCGTGCTGAATAGCTGGCGCGCGTTGCGCTGGCGGCCTCAGGTCACGGTTCGAACGCCGTTGCTGTGGTCACTGCATTTGGCCTATTCACTGTTACCGTTGAGTTTACTGCTGTTTGCTGTCGCTTTGCTGGTGCCGACTTTTTCGCGCTCGCTGGCCTTGCATACGCTGACCATCGGCACGCTGGGATTGATGATGCTGTCGATGATTACCCGTGTCTCACTCGGTCATACCGGGCGGCTGCTAACCGTCGACTGGACCATGACGCTCGCCTTTGTTGCCATCTTCTTCGCATTTTTGTGCCGGGTTCCGGCTGCTGGGCTGGTGGCAAACCCCATGCCCTGGCTGATGGCCAGCGCGGTTTTCTGGTGTCTGGGTTTTACGCTGTTTGTGCTGCGTTTCTGGCGCTTTCTGTCGACACCGCGCCCGGACGGTCAGCCCGGTTAAATACTCGACCATTGGGCTGAAACGATACCAATAAATTCTGCAGCAGGAGTTGAAGTATGAAAATTATTCCGCAATACAATCGCGATCTTCTGTATCGCTACGACAGAACCATGCCCCGCTATACCTCTTACCCGACGGCGTTGCAGTTTCAACCGGACTTCAGCATTGAGCGCTGGCGTGAGGCACTGGACAACAGCCCGAATCGGGATAAGCCGTTGTCGCTTTATTTTCATATCCCGTTCTGTCGGTCGCCGTGTTTTTATTGTGCCTGCAGTCGCATCATTACCCGGGATCACAGTCGCAGTCTGCCGTATCTGGATGCCGTCATTGCTGAGATGGCTCTGGTTGCGCAGCAACTGCCAAAGTCACGGCGCAAGGTTCAGCAAATCCATCTGGGCGGTGGCACACCGACCTTTCTAAGTTTGTCTCAGTTGCGGCACCTGTGGGAATCGATTCAGACCCATTTTGACATTTTGGACGACGGCGAATATTCAATTGAAGTTGACCCGAGAGCGGCCGATGTCGAGATGATCGAAGAGCTGGCAAAGCTCGGCTTTAACCGCATGAGCTTTGGCGTACAGGATCTGGACCCGACGGTGCAAAAGGCCGTTAACCGCATTCAAAGCCCAGAGGAAACCTTCGCACAGATGAATGCTGCGCGTGCCGCCGGCGTTGAGTCGGTGAATGTCGATCTGATTTACGGCCTGCCGATGCAGACTCAGCAGACCTTTGCGGACACCATCGATCGCGTGTTGGAGCACCGTCCGGAGCGGGCGGCGATCTACGCCTATGCCCATATGCCTGAGATGATCAAAGCACAGCGGCAGATCGACAAATACAGTCTGCCGGATGTATCAGAAAAGCTGTCGCTGCTGGAACTGGCCATCGATCGTTTCCAGGCGGCGGGTTATGACTACATCGGGCTCGACCATTTTGCCCTGCCAGACGATACCCTGGCGAAAGCGCGTAGCGATAACAGCCTGCAACGAAATTTTCAGGGTTATGCCACGCAAAGCGATGCTGACATGCTTGGCTTTGGTGTCACCTCAATCGGCAAAGTGGGCGATACTTTTTATCAGAACCTGAAAACCGAAGCCGAATACCTACAGGCAGTGCAGGCGGGCCAGTTACCGATCAGCAAAGGGTACAGCAGCAGCGCTGACGATCGGCTGCGCGGGCAGGTGATTATGGATCTGATGTGTCAGGGGCAGGTGAACTTTGATCGTTTCTATCAACTCTATGATGTCAGCTTTCGGGATTACTTTGCCGACACCGACGCTGAATTGGCAGCCATGGCGGCCGATGGTCTGTTGACCATGGACGAGCACAACCTGCAGATCACCCCGGCTGGCCAGCTGTTGCTGCGCCATGTTGCCAATGTCTTTGACGCTTACCGCACACCGGCGCAGCGGGGCAGCGGGGCATGGCAATACCGTTGACGCTGGCCTGAAAAAAATCGCCGAAGTAATCGACGAACATTGGCTCGCACAGCTGCTGCGTTTGACTGTTGTGGGAGGTTTCGGTTTTGGTTGGAGCGTTTCAATGGGGCGTTTTCGCCCCTATTTTTAAATCCCACTGTGGTTTTTACTGCAGCTGCGTGAAAAAGCTCCGAAACGTCGTTCTAAAAAGCTGATGAATACCTCAGCAAGCGCCTGATGCGGCTAACTACAGAGCTCGTATTTATCGGGTGCCGCCCATTTTGAAAATGCAGATTTTTAGATTAAAAATCAATGGCTTCATGTACTCATACTCCGCTCCAATTGAAATTGATGAATACAATTCTCTTGGGTTACCAGTTCTGACTTGATTGAATCACTATACAAAAAAGGCTTTTCAGTGAAAGTGGTTTGATCATTAATGTCCCACAACCAACGCAATATTCCATTGTTCGTCACTTCAAATTCTAAAGTAGTGTTTGACGGTAACTGAATGGATTGAGACACATTCGGTTCTATTTTTATTGATCCCTCAAATTCCATCTCTGTGCATGAATCTCCAGAGCTTTGAATGCTGTATAGCCAGTCACCAGAGAGTACGTGCCTGTCAAAAGCATGGTGATTCACCTGTATGCCCGTAATTATCAACTCGGGCTTTGCAATGTGAACGGTTGGTATGCAGTTGTTGACTTGTGCGCTCAAGTAAAGTGGATTGGTATCAGTCAGGGCTGCTGAATAGAAAGGCAAAGAAACATGTTTTTCACCTATACTGTTAAAAGGAAATTTTGACATCCGAACTTCCGATTGTTCAAAAAGGTATTGCACTGTCAGATCAATAGATTCGCAATCACCAAAATCAAAATCTGCGATGCTAAAATCAATCATGATCTCTTTTTCTTGAGTGTTAATTGAAAGGTTGTCGAATGAGACAGCTACTTTAGAAGCACTTTGATCGGCAGGATTGATGTAGATGCCATCTGGATACAGCTTAATTCCATCGCTGACAATCTGCGGTGTTGTCGATATGCTGTAGCCTTCGATGGATGCTATTTGATCGATACCGATAGCCCGGTTTACGTAGTTAATACTTAGATCTGTAGTGGTTTTATCCCATTGGAGAGTCTCGAATATATTTGAATGAACTTGTAGGTACATTCCACATCCGTTGTAGTTATATTGACCTTCGAAAGCTAAGTTATCATTTATTGCGAAATCCAATTCAATGTTTTGCGGTTCAGAAACTGCAGAAAAGTGAATTTTGCCCTTAAGGTTTTTAGTGTATTCGCCCTGGAGGGTAAAATCAGCAAAGCTTTCTCCAGATAGCTCCAACGTGCCAGACGCTTCAAGAGTACCATCGTTTGACGTAATGGATACATCGCCAGTTATGTCATTTCGGTATTCTGCACAACTACTCGAATGATAAACGCCGTGACTTGAGTTATTCCAATCATCGTCATTAATGACAATCGACTGAAACTCAATGCTCTGTAGTACCATGTCTTTAGGATCGGCAACTGTTTTCCTTCTTTGGCTGGAAACGATACTAACTTCTATTTGAAGTTCTTCGTTGTCTTTCAAATATTGAGAGTAGGACGAGTTTACGATTGATTCTTCATTCCATAGCGATAGCTCGGCATATTGGTTGCTTACTACGTTCATTCCTTGGTCACTGATGATGTGCTCTTTAACTTTTACCAAAGGTTTGTCAGTGCTATGCGCTTTGCCGTTTTCGAAGGACATTGTATAAGTCACAAAATTTCCTGCAGGGCTAAGTGGTTTTAGTCTGATTGAAGAAATCAGCTGTTCATCACCTTTGGGAATCTCAACTCCTACTGGAAGGAAGTTGATACCAGAATCAATGATTTCTGGCATTAATATTAAAGGGTTTTGTTCTGTCTGAACTAGGCTATCTAAATTTGTTCTCTGAAGGTCATACACTGTCGTTAGTGTTTCAGTAATTTTAGGATTGCTCGGTTCAGGAGGAATCGAAACTGATGATTTTTCGTTGCAAGCTAAAAAAAATATAGGTGAAATAAGTGCTAGCAATTGTGATTTTTTCATAGTGCCTTCATATTCAGGTGAATCTTCTTCTTCTTCTTCTGCTGCATAATATTTCCTCAGGAGAACTATTTTGTCTGATTTAATAAGCGTTTTCTGCGACGTTGATACTTAAATGCGCTTAACGTCCAAAGAATGACTGTAATCATTCCCAGTGTTGCCAGAATCTTTAGGATGAGGGTCGGAATCAGACTGGTTGAAATTTCGATACGGTACAAAAAGACGTTTATCAAAACTGCCAGGAAAGCAAAGACCATTCGTTGCCAAAAAGGTGTTTTGAGCGGCACTGTTTTCTTCTGAAATTGTACCTTTTCCTGATCGATAGTCGCGTTGATGAGCGCTTTTAATGCTAAGTGATTGGTGATATTGAACGATTGGTGAACCCGTTTTTCAAACCAGGTTTCAAATGACGTGAGTGCTTCATTACAGCGATTCATTTTGAATTCTGTGTATGCAATCCAGTAAGCGTTGAACGGCATGTGAGCGCCTACTAAACCAATGTTGCGCGCTTTGATCAATAGATCTAAGGCGTCATCGTACTTCATTTCTACTAATTTAATGTAACCAAGATAGTAAGTCGTCATACTATCTTCAGGATTGTCAGCAATGCTTTTCTCAAGATATTCTGAGTATTCGCATAGATCGCTTTTATCTGCCGGCTGCGCTTCCAGCATAGTGAAGTAGGAAAGCTTTAAATGGGCTAAACACCCAAAGATCCCTTCATCTTCTGGAGTTCGTTGGCGTTCCAAGGTTAAGTAATTGAATGCTGTCTCGTAACTGTCGACATTGGACAACACCTTTGCGTAGAGTACGCGTAGCTCTGGGTGTCTTGCGATTAAATCCAAACGCGGGTTAAGCAGGTGGTAAAGCTCTCTTTGCTTACCTTGGTCGAATATGAGCTGGCACAAGGCCAAAAAGTTTTCGATATCACCGTCGTTTTCCAACGCAGTTTGTGCTTGTTGCAAGCAGTGTGTTGTTAAGCCGGATTCCGCCAGTGTTCGTAAACGAATCCAAAAATCTTCTTTCGAACCTGTCACATTCAGATAATGAGTGTCTGAACTGAGTTTATGAACTAGCGAAGCCCGCTGAACTACCCACCAACTGTCTAGTGCATCGGGTTCAACGCATTTTTCCAGATACGTTAGATTTTCACTGTCGCTTCGGTTTTCTTGGCTATACCGATAGTCAAGCTTTCGAGTATGCGGATCTTCAGGGTATTTCCGTGAAAGTTCCGCTATTGCAGCATCGCGCGCCTCGATATCGTTAATGTGGTGATAGAGGTTGATGAGTAGGCGGATAATGTCATAGGCAATATCCGTGTGTGTTTTGTATTCTTCCGCCCGTTGCTTCGCCTCAGCTAAGCGCCCTTGAGAAAGCAAGATTTTTACTTCTAATAATTTTGCCTCGTGAGCATTTGCTTGACTTTGATTAGCCGCCATTACCGCATTTTCCGCTTGGCGGTAGTCTCCACGGTTGTAATAGTATTGCGCGATTTGAAACTGTGCTTGGTACCCTACGACATCGGCAAGCGGGTTGCCGTTTTCTTTTAGTAACGCGGATAGGTCCAGCAGAAACTGAATGTCAACGGCATTTTCATAAAACAGCACTAAACCCAGTTCTATGGCAGAGGAGTTATCCTCCAAAGCCCTTAGCGCATAAAAGTGAATAAGCTTTATGGATGTAAAGCCAGGGAACGCGTTTTCAGCAGTTTGGCAAGTATCAATAATTGCGTATGGATTAACCTTTAACTCTTGCTGTGCTTTAGCGTAAAAAAAGAAAATGTGGGGATGGTTTGCCTCAATAACCGAGGTCAATGACAGTCGACTCAGAATTGCCTGAAAATCATCGCGTTTGAACAGTTCTGCAATGTCATCATACAGTGTTGCTTGTGTAGTCGTCATTCTACACCCTCTTTGATCTGAGCTTCTTGTACAATAGTTGACCAATTGATATAACTAACAAAGGGCGATTCAGGACTGGTGATTAGAGTTTTAATATTTTCATTGGTCTGTTTTATGGTGCCTGAATCATGCCCCATCGAAAACGTTCTACCTACTGCGAACGACAGTAAATAGTCTTCATGCGTCGCGAATACTGGTTTTTCTGTAATTGACCTGGCTTTCTCTTCCAGCATGCTCCAAAGCTCTTGTTCGGAAAACCAGTCCAGACTGTAGCCGGTCTTCGCTAAATTAACGTAGCGAGCGACGTCGAAGGCGTATATGGTTGCCGGACTTAGGTCATACAAATATTGCAAGGCGGTTTTGAACCGAATCCCTTCTTTATGATCTTGTTTTTTTGCACGCTCAACTCTGGCCTGTTGTTGCACATGGGTGAGAGGCAACAATTCATCCAACACTTTGTGGTAAACAACAGTATGGCCACCTTCTTGATCTAACCATTGGAGTGTTTCTTCCAGTTCGCTTTTGGAATGGATATCCCACCAACTGGAGAGCATATTCAAACTTTCCTCGATACCACTTGGTTTCAGATCTGTGTAGTTTTTAATGGTGCCAGTAATGATGATGGGGGCATCTAGAACCAACGCCATTTTTTGCAGTGGGGTCAGCAGGTCATGCGTCATTTTCGTTCGTCCTTGGCAATAAGTCGATGTTTAGTTTCTTTTAGTGGATATCGTTCCAGTCGATCGCCAGTATCAGAGATTTAAGTTCATCAATATAGTCAGCTTGTCTTTCTTTGTTATTCACGACGACTCTAAAGTCGACTGCGTAATGGTTAAGGGAGGATGCTATCGCATAAAGCTCTTTCCAACCTTCATACAAATTAGAACTCTTTAGGGTTGTTGTATAAATCGGATCGGAATTCTCCATTGCATAAAGTATATCCGATATTGAAGTAGATAGATGTTGGCGTAGTACTCTGATACCGATTTTCTGCTCACTGGTTTTATCTATAAATAATTTTATCGACAAATCATAGACTGAGTGTTCCTTTGTGGGCTCCTTCGAAACTGTCATTGATTTTTCATGCCCCTTCGTCAGATGAAATTAAAGTCCATTTTCAAATGTTGAATTTACTTTTACTCATTATTGTTACGGCTGGATTTTCAGAGTAAAGAAAAATACCGGTTATTCCTTGAAGAATTTCAAGCGATAATCTGAAATCGCAACTTTGGTTTCTGTTGATTTTAGATTTTTTAATGCGACATTAAAAAAAGCATTCGAAGTCTTTTTATGCCGTAGTTTGATTTCAAGCATTCTCTTGGCGTAAAACCACCTAATGTTTCTATGCCTTTTTTATCTAGCCAGGATTTATAGTTTTTTCCGATAAAGTGATTTACTGCCATTGCTAGGTATACGTCGTCGTCTAATTCTCTTAGTAACTCCTTTCTAATGTCACTTTTTTCCAATTCATCTGCTCCATTCGTACAGAATGTCTGCCACCATTGATCTGCAGTTTTAAATCGCCTGTTTTTTTTAGTGTTATAATAATCGTAGTCGATTTCAAAACCTTCACCTTCGGGTGTTAATGGCTCTTCATTCACAACTAAAATACTCCAAGCATATTGGCATTTGAATCGGATCTGTTTTTAGTCGAATAAGCAATGATGTTAACGAAACAAGATTAATCTGCGAATGGTCCAATTTCATTAGTTCACATCCAGCTATTTTGAATTTTTATATTTTCAAAATATCGTTGAAGTTGTTCGGAATAGCGTTATTTATACCGCCATTTGCTCTCTCAGAATAAAACCTAATCATATTAATTCCTTGTTCTTGCGTTTTTAAATCTATCTCTTGTGTTGCAGATGTAGTAGGTCCACCCTTGTAATTCCAAGTGCCAGCTACTTAGGGGTCAGTTATATCGAGTACATTCATCGGGGCCTTATTTAAATCGAAACGAGTCGGTCCTTTTTCCAGCTAAAATTACCTAATGAGATGTTAAGAAAAGCATTCGAAGCCTTTTCATTCCATAGTCTGAGCTAAGACATTGCCTAGGTGTTAGGCCTCCTAGGTCTTCAATTCCTTCTTTATCTAACCAGGTTTTATAATTTTTTCCAACAAAGTGGTTCACTGCCATTGCTAAGTAAGCATCGTTATTCAACTCTTTAAGAAGTTTTGCTTTAAGACCACTCTTTTCAAGTTCGTCAAAGCCGCTTAAACAGAACTTTTGCCACCAAGCCTCCGCGTTGGGATAATCCGGAGTAGGAGTTCTGTCATATCTGTCATATTCGATTTCTAAGCCCTCTCCTTTTGGTACGAATTCATTGTTCATTTTCAAAAACCTCCAAAGACTACAACGTTTGCACCAGCTAGATTTCTAGCAGATGGTGCGATGATGCCATTGTAACCAATTTCATTTGCTAAATTTCCGATTTGATGCGTAATGGAATATTTATCCTTTCCCGTCATCGTGAGATCTTCAAGAGAAACACCTAGTTTGTCTCTCACAGATGGATTAGTAAGGTCCAGCATGTTATCAATGCTCACGTCTTTATATTTATACTTCCGTTGGGATGTATCATATCCATATTTATCGTCATAGTGGTTAACTTCGGCAAATGCAGTTTTCTTGTCCGTTCCACCATAAATTGCACCTAATCCCCTATCTGAATATCGATGGGATGCGTTTACATTCCAAGAGCCAGCTGTCCAAGTTGTTTCAGTCTGCTCGGGTTTTTCCATTCTATGCATTCTTCCAGTGTAAGTAGTGCCTTTAATATTTTTGAAGGCCTCCTTACAAATTAACCCCAGCGGATCAACCCATTGCACCGGGTTCGGACAATACTGGTACTGGTTTAACCCTCCCATTAACCCAATCGGGTCGTGGTTGATGTATCGCCCGGCTTGAGGATCATAGTATCGGTTGAAGTTGTAGTACAGCCCGGTTTCCCGGTCTTCGCTTTGGCCTTGAAAACGTAAGTTGACGTGCAGGCGGCCGTTTTTGGCGTGCTCGTTTTTTGTGGCGCCGTACAGGTCGTGATCGGTGCGCCACAGTTCGGTGCCGGTATGGTGGTCAAACAGGGCTTTGGGGGTGCCAAGGTGATCGGTGTCGATATCCAGTAAGCCGTGGTCGCTGTCGAGCAGGGCCAGAGGGGTGTGGCTGCCGGGTTGGTAAACCACGGCTTGATCGTGCAGGCAACGTTTGTTGCTACCGAACGTGCGCGTTTGTATGGCGTGCTGTCCGCGCCAGACAGTGTGTTCGGCGTAGTCGTAGTTTGGGTTTGTGGCATCGGTAAACACTTCTTTGCGCAGGCGTCGGCCCAAGGCGTCGTACGCGAAGGTGAGCTTCTGTTTAAATTCGCCATGATGTGTTTCCACCAGTTCGATGAGCTGGTGTTTGGCGTTGTAGCTGAGAGCCTGGACCAGCGCTTTACCCTGACCGCGTTTGATGGTGACGATGTTGCCCCAGTCGTCGTATTCGTAGTGTCGGTCGCCCCAGAACGGTAAGCGGTTGTCTAGCAGTTTATCCAAGCCTTCGGGCAGTCGGTTGCCGACCGGGTCGCTGGTGAAGGGTGTGTCGTATACCTGGGTCAACGCGTCAACGGCGTTATAGTGGTAGTGCAGGGTGCCGGTAAGGCTGTCGTTGAGTTGCGACAGTCGGCCTGCGTTGTCGTATTGGTACGAGCGTTCCTGTACCACGGCTTCGCCAGATCGCGCTCTTTGGTTGAGCCGGGTGACCTGTTGCAAACGTCGCTCGGCGTCGTAACCGTAGGCAAGGGTATGTTGGCCCTGTTGCCGTTCGGTAATCTGGCCGAGGTCATTGGTTTGTTGTTGTAAAAGGGTGTGCTCGCTTTGGTCATTGCCGACACGGATGGAAGCCAACGCGCCGTTGTCGTGCCAATGGTACTGCTCGTGCCAGCTGGTTCGGCGCATGCGGTAAGTACCACGGTGCACAAAGCCAAATTGCATGTCCGGTGTTTCAGGCTTAAACGCTTTGTGATGCAGTGCCTGCAATTGCCCTTGGTCTGTGTATTGGAAATGTGATTCGTGACGATGCGCATCCAGTTTGCCAAACGCGCCCTTAAAGGTGTGGGTGCTGCTTTCCTGAATGAGTTGCCCTTGGCCGCTGTATTTGAATTCAACGTCGGCTTGGGCATTACCGGCGCGAATTAACTGCCCGAGTTCGTCATACACAAAGCTGTTGAATACGTCGGCGTTTGGTCGACCCGGGTCGCTGTAATATTCGCTCAGTAGTTTGCCGTAGGTGTCGCGCTGAAAGGTGGCGTGAATACGGCCATCGGTTAAGCCGGTTAAGTGGCCGAGCGTGTTGTAGTGGTATTCGGTAGTGCGGCCGTCGACGGTGGTTTCTTTTTTAATGCGCTCGCAAGCGTCGTATTCGAAACGATGCGCGGCACCGTTCGGGTTAATCAACGCGGTAAGGTTACGCTCTCGGTCGTATTCAAACTGTATCTGATTACCGTCCGGTAGCGTCTTTGCTTCGAGTTGCGCGAAGTTGCCGTAATGAAACTGCGTCGTGCGTCCGGCGGTGTCCGTTTGCGCGACGACGCGACCCAGAGCGTCGTATCGAAAATGTTCTGCCGCACCGTATTGATTCGTTTTTGTGGTGAGCTGACCACGGTCGTTGTACCTGAAGTGCTGCTCGTTGCCCAGGTGGTCGCATTGGCTAATGAGCCGCCCGTTGTCGTCGTACATAAAGTCGACCGATTGCTGCAAGCGACTCTCTGCCGGTAGGTCTCGGTAACACTCGTATCGCGCGAGGGTGCCCCAATGCTCGTGCCAGGTAAACCGATGTTCTTGGTCTAATGGGTCTACTTTATGGGCCAGCCGGCCAAACGCGTAATGGTAGGTTTCCTGTTTGCCGTCGGCGAAGGTTTTACGGATAAGACGGTCTTGTTCGTCGTAAGCAAAGTGCAGGGTTTGCCCAAGGTGGTTGGTCACACGTTCCGGCAAATGCGTGTTACGCCAGTACCGGATAGACGTGCTTTGTCCGCCGATATCGGTTTGATGAACGACTCGTTGGTGTTCGTCGTAGCGGTAGTGTGTGCTTTGACCCTCTGTGTTCAGGTGTTTGGTCAGTTGTTGCAGGTCGTTGTAATAAAAATATTCTGTGCCGCCGTCGCCTTGCACATGACACAAGAGTAAGGCGTGCTCGTCATAACCGAACAGTTCCGCCACACCGTTGCTGTCGGTGGTTTTATTCCAATAGGCTACACGATCATCGTGTGGGCAATCCTCACCCCGGTAGTCCCAATTGAACTGATAGTTGTAGTGCCCATCTTCGGAGGCCTGACGGGTACATCGGGCATTGGGTGTCAGTTCATCCCATTCAAACCGATAACGTGCGCCGCTTTCGGTTTGCCGCAAGGCAAATAAATGGTTTGTGTAGCGGTATTGCTCTGTTGGAAAACCGTGGCGTTTCGCGGCAAATAAATCGCCTTCGGCATTGACGCGGTACCGCACCAATGGTGTCTTCGTACCAGTCGCGACCTCTTCGCTGACAATACTGCGCAGGCCATGGTCATTCCAATGGAAGTGTAGAATACCACCCCAGCTGTTTGAGGCGCTTTCCAATCGACCTGTCGTGTCGTGGTAGTGCAAAGTCCAGAAGGCGGTTTTACTGTCGTTACTGACCTGCGCCAACCGCAAATGCTCTGGCCGCATCGGGTCGGGCGTAAAGAAAAAGGTCTGCCCGTTGTGCAGTACGGTGAAATTGTCGTGGAAACGACTGATGGAACTGCCGATAACGTGACGGTGGGTTGCACCGTGCTCCGGTAATGAGAAGGGGACGCTAATGCCTTCTTCGGTGCGCAACCAAATAGTGTCAGCGTCAATACGCAGATGGACAGCCCAAGGGTGGCTCCAGCCGAAACCTAATTCTGAACGCGTGCCACTGGCGGTACTGCGGTAGGTGCGCTTCCAGGCCAAGGGCACCGGGCCTGGCAGGTGGAAGTCTGTTGCCTCAAACAATTCTTCACCGGTGACCATGCTGATGGGTTCGCCACTTTTGCAGGTTTGTGACGCACACTCGCTGGCTTTGTCAGTGTCGGTTTTTGCTGCGTTGGTATCGTGAACCACCGGTTTTTCTGGCAATGCCTCTGTGCGGGCGTTTTGTTTCAGTTCCAGTTTCTGTTCGTGTTTGGTGATGGATACTTTTTTAACCAGCGGGTATCGCTTTAGTTCGTGTATATGGGCAATGCGTTTAATGGCGTCCACCAACGGCACGAAGCGAGGTGAGGCGGCCAGGATAGCGCCAAGTCCTGCGCTGGAGCGCAGAGTGGTTACCGCGGTGGAGGCTTTTGCCAATGCGGCGGCCGCGATGAAACACGCAGCGAGGTCGAAACTGGCAGCGCCGAACAGTTTAGCCTGGTCTTCGGCCGACATGCTGTCGTAATAACGCGCCGGAAAGGCACTGATCAGGCTCCAGAATTCGGTGTCGTCAATCAGAGCACTGGTGACAGCAGCCAAACGTTCAATATCGGCTTTTGCTTCTCCGGCCGCGTTAACTAGATAGGCGTATCCGTCGCGTATGCCGTCATGATCGGCGTCTTGCATGGCTTGATACAGCGCTGACTTTGCGCTGGATACCGCATCGGGCACGCCCTTTACCATCTCGATCGTGTCTTTGGTCAGGTCCACACCGCGGTCGAAAACTGCTTTAGCCCAGATAACGCCGATAATCAGCGCGCCATTGCCAAACCCATCTTGAAACAATAAATCGTCGAGCATGATTTTGCGTTCCATGGCTTCGGCGACAAGCCCATCCAGGCCTGCTTTAACCTGTTGTCGTAATGCAGGTAGCTCATCGTCTTTGGGTAAAATAGTGACCGTGGCTTCACCCGCCGGTAGAAAGGTGACATCTGTTTCGCCATTATCTGAGATTTTGCCGGTGAAGGTTTGACCTTCAATCTGCACTTCGTAGCGAGCGTCCGGCATGGGGTTGCCGTCCGGGTTTAAAATGGACAAATGTAAGTTGTGGTTGGTTTGACTCGGCTCGGCAAACGTTTCGCTCGCCAGAGTTTGTTTGGGCGGTGCTATCTCGGGCTGGTGTCGCTCGATCTGAGCCTGGGCAGCGGACGTTAACGCGCTGCCGGTCTGTTTTTGCCTGGCCTGATTTTGGCGTTGTACCCATCCCGTGGTAACGCAGCATAGGGTGCTGCTGTTTGCCGTGGGTCGAGAGGCTTTTCGGTAACGTTGCCCATCTTGTTCAAAAAACTGTATGCCTTCGCCGCTGCGGAAGTGTTTGGCTTGGGTGTTATCGAGTATTGCCCAGTCGCTTAAACTGCCGCGCAATTGCGATTTCACAGAATCTGGAAGTTTGCGAACGGCTTCTTTGTTGATGGAAAACGTGGAGGCAATGGTTTGTTCGGGCGCGTCGATTCGTTGATCGCCAGATGCGTCAAAGACGGACGCAGGGGCAGGGTCCTGAAAATTCATTTATATCCTTAAATGATGATTCCTTGTGAATAGCGCTATTACACGGTTTACGGCGATGGTGTTAAAGAGGAAATTTGCTCGAATCGCGAGCTTTGTGATCGTTGTCTCATCCTTAAGTTCGATGCGTTCACGAAACAGGCGGTGAACAGAAAAGTAGATAACAACACAATAGAGATGGCAACTAAGCAATATTGTTGTAAACAAAGGGGGTATTTTATGCCGCCGAGACAGGAGTTAGTCTCATTAAGGGGACTTGTGGTAAGTCAGTTGATCTGTATTTGCTGCTTTGAGCTCCGATAAAAATTGGACTACTTGGTAGCGGTAATAAGACTTCTGCAATATATTCCTAAGTAATTTAAATGGCGGCTTTCTAGATAACGGCTTGATTTGCATTTTGACTTATATTTGGAATGTAAGAATCAAAGGTCGCAACGTATATGATCAATGAGACCAGTTGTCATAGTGTAGTATGAAAGCTTTTAATGAATTATTAAGGAGAAATGCAGTGAGTTTCGCGCTATCCATTCAAGATCAAACCACCGCTGGCGATGTTCTTACTGATACAGTTGTACTTTTTCCTGTGGAAGAAATCTCAGTGAAGACCCTCATTGAATCACGCGTAGCCCAGGAAGTAGCCAATTATAAGAATCAAGACAACGAAATCTTTTCCGGTCTCATTAAACCCAAACGTGCAGAAAACGTATTGAATGGGTTTAAGATTCAAAAGAAACGTACAATCGATGTCGCTGAACAGCAGGAGGTTGCAATAAATGCTTTTCAAAGCAACGGGTTCTTCCTTTTAGTAAATGACCAACAGCTGACTGCGTTAGATGATCGTATCCTAATTACACCTAACACGAAGGTCGTTTTTTTAAAGCTGATTCCACTAGTAGGTGGTTAATATTAAAAAGATAGGTATACAAAGTGACTAGTCTTATAAAAAAGATCTTCGGCAAAGTTTCAAAGATTGAGGTGGTAAAGCCCAACTCTCCATGCAACCTCTCCTCCGATTATGAAGTGCTGATTGAGAAACTGATATCAGAAATAAGAAAAACGGGTCATCATTACGACATAAAGTTGTCCGACTTTGAAGCAGGAAAATCCATTATGGCTTTTAAACCCGAAGCCTCTCTGGACATCCTAATGGCTTGTCTTCCAATCTATGTACATAGCCACAATATCGAGAATGAAAACAGTTGGCGGAAGGAGAATACAAAGCAACGGGCATTGGAATCCGTGATTCGCGCCATGCTAAAACGTAAGTTGCCTTTCGAATTTGAGCACATCAGTGACTTGATTGTTCAGTTAAACAATGCCAAGCGGCTACATACTTATCATTATCCGGTTTCGTCAGCGATAAGGGCGATAGAAAACTACTTGCTAGATCACGAAGTTGACGAACGTTTAATCCTGCCCTTGAAGAAATTGGCGAAAAGCATCGAAAACAGTGGTTATGGCGATGCAGAAAATCGACGTTTGGTTGAACGAGCACGGCTATTACTTAGCGATCCTAATAAGTCAGCTTTGCCCCTGTCTCCGGGAGAGGCGTGGAGTGACAATGCGTCGAAGAGTATTAAAGCATTGCCTATTGAGGAGCAACAGTGCTGGTCGGATCTTTTGGTGCATTGCAAATCAGCGAATGCGGCAAAACCTAGTGCGAAATGGTTAAAAACTGCTTCGCAGTTGCGCCAATCCATCAATTCGGAACAATTCAAGAATTTCTGTTTGGATTGGTTTAGTCTGCTAGACAAGCCAAAGACAGTCGAGTTAAAAGCAAAACACAATTGGGAAACTGATCCAAATATGCTTTTTGACGAAATTAATGCCGACATTATAAAAGGTTTAGCGTGGTGTTGTTCGCTAACTGAAGATGCGGAAATCGCACGTCAATTAACTAAAGTTGGCATGCTGGTCTTTAAAAAAATCCCTGGTCATGGCGCAAAGTCCGCACGTATTGGTAATGCTGTAATTCACGCCTTGTCTTCGATGCCGGGTAAGACGGGACTGTATCAGCTTGCATTGTTGAGAATCAAAGTCAAATATCGTCAAGCCTTAACGCTAATGGAAAAATCGCTAAAATCGGCTGCTGAACGCGAAGGCCTGACGGTCGATGAACTGGCTGAAATGGGGGTGCCGAGTCTGGGCCTTGAACGAGTCGGTTACGGCGAAGAGACTGTCGGTGAGTATGTGGCGCAGATTGAAGTAAATGGTTTTCACCAGGTAGATCTAACTTGGCGAAAAACCGACGGTGATGTTCAAAAAACTGTACCGGCAAAGGTTGTAGCGTCCTTCGCTCAAGAACTTAAAGAGTTGAAAGGCTCGGTGAAGGACATTAAATCGATGATGTCTGTGCAGAAGGATCGTTTGGAACAACTGTTTCTAAAAGATATGTCATGGTCGTACGAAACCTGGGAGTCCCGCTATTTAAAACACCCTATCGTGGGAGTATTTGCCCAGCGTTTAATATGGTCTCTGAAGACGGATAAAGAAACAGAGTTGGTTATTTACCGAAATGATCAACTCGAAACAGTCGATGGTCAATGCGTGAACAGGCCTTCTCCAGCCACGCAAGTCTGTCTATGGCACCCCATTTATTCATCAGTAGAAGAAATTCAAACGTGGCGTCAACGCTTAGTGGAGTTAGAATTCACCCAACCTTTTAAACAAGCACATCGCGAGGTATATCTACTAACTGATGCAGAACGTCAGACAAGCACATATAGCAATCGGTTTGCATCGCACATTATCAAGCAACATCAGTTCAATGCTTTGGCTGCTACGCGAGGTTGGCGTTATACCCTGCAGGGTTGTTGGGACGGTGGTGGAGATGAAATCGCATCAATAAAGATCGATCAATATAATGTTCAAGCGGAGTTTTGGGTGAACGGGATTGGTGAGTACGGTGAAGATACCTCGGAGGCTGGAATCTTTATGTACGTCAGTACAGATCAAGTACGCTTTTACCCATTGCATCGCAACGTCAATGAATTGACCGAAGCGAATGTTCGACAACAAAATCCGCTACCCTTGAATGAAGTTCCTGACATTGTTTTGAGTGAAGTGTTTCGAGACGTAGATCTTTACGTTGGTGTCTGTTCAATCGGCAATGATCCCGAATGGTCTGATGGCGGTCCAGAAGGCCGTTATAGAGACTATTGGCACCGATTCAGTTTTGGTGAGTTGTCGGCGAGTGCCGAAACGCGAAAAGAAATTTTACAGAACCTCATACCAAAGTTGATATTCGGAAAGCAATGCCGATTTATAGATCGTTTTTTAGTGGTCGAAGGAAAGCGTCGAATCTATAAGATTCATTTGGGATCCGGCAATATATTGATGGAACCGAACAACCAGTATCTATGTATAGTGTCAGATAGCCGAAAATCTAAAGCCAACGATAATATTTTCTTGCCATTCGAAGGTGATAAGACCTTATCGATGATAATATCAAAAGCAGCATTGTTAGCGGCAGATGAAAAAATAAAAGACCAATCGATTAATTCACAAATTGATCGGCATTAGGAATTGAAGCGCTGGCATCATTTTGTTGTTAAGCAGCCAAGTTACGAACTAAAGGCCAGTGTTGTAGTCAAGGGATTTAACACTAATCCTTGGCTTCTATCAGAAGATGAAGGAAATTGCTTCCCAGAACTCGGGTGCCAAATATTATTCATTAGAATCTGTATTCTTCGAAGCCTGCGAAGTTTAAGAGAAAATCAGACGAACTTCAGCTAACTGGCCGATTGTAGATCGTGCAGCACTTTCGGTGTATGTTCCGATTTATTGTAAATACCGTCATTACTCGAATGCCCAAAAGATATTCCGGGTTTACATATTGTTGTTCGCAGCTTGGAAGGCTATGAATAAAACCTTTATTGTTTACCAATAGGAATACGTGGCACAGTTCGTACTCGAATCCGGTTAACGGAATGCGGACTACCCGAAAGGTCATCCGCGGCAGGTTGCTCACCGACGGCGGTATGCTATGCGTTTCGCAGGGACGCACACTTTAGGTATTCGTTACGGTGAAATGATTGTCCCAGATGATGTGGCTGTTAATGGCTTGTTCACCAATAATCATTTTTCCGGTGCCTGTTCCGGCAACCAGTCCTTGACTGGATTGCGCAAGCGCGCAGATGTCGTGTGCAAAGAATTGATCGCTCAGCGCCAGGGATTGTGTATCGAATTGACCCAGCCAATTAGACCGAGGGCTGGTGGTGACCACGTTGCCATTAATCATTTGAATGTTGCCCAGGTAGCCATTCAGTTGTGCCCACAATGTCTCCGGTGCGGCAAACGGTTGCAGTTCTCCATCGCGGATGGCAAACAACAGGCATTCGCTGTCGCGCGGTTGCTGTTGCGTTTGTCCGGCGATAAACACTTGCCCTGTTTGATCAACCGTTAAGTGGCGTAAGCTCACGTAGTTGGTTATAGCCGGGTAGTGAGCGATGGTTTGGAGTGTGCTGGCATGTAGTTTTAACACCGAAGACTGAAAGTCATCGGCGTTGGTCACTTCGCGTTCATCTGTTTTTAAACCACCGACGGCGACATAAATGGCGTTTTCGAAACGCACCATTTGGTGAGGTCCAAAATGATCAAACCTCTGTTTGTCGACCAGGTGCAGCTGGTTTTCTTTCAGCGTGTAGCGCAGCAAGATCATTTGCGAGGTTAGCCGGTCAGCACCACTGACGATCAGCTCATTACCCACCCATACCGCATGGCCATTTAATTTTAATTGATCATCGACCTGAAATGATTGCCATTGTTTCCCGCTTTGGGTGTCAAACAACACCAAAAGCTGGCCGGGGCGTCGTGCAATGGCGACCCCAATATTTTGTGTGTCGTGCACGGCAATGTCATGACCGCGAGCCGGAATCGGCAATTGCCATTGTAACCGGCCGTCGAGATCCACCGCCGACAACGCGTATTGATTTTCCGCCAGTCGGCAGGCACCGATAATCAGTTCAGTGGATTGTTGCGCAAACGCTGAGGGTGTCCATTGGCACACACTGCCAGCTGCGAGAGCTTTTAATATTGTGCGTCGGTTAATCGCCATCAAAATTGTTAAACCCCATGTAAATATCCAGCGCGGGCGCTAGTGTGTTTTCCACATATTCAGCAAACGCTTCACTGGTGCTGTTCACTTTTTCAATGTCGGAACGCGTGCTGCTCAGCGACAGCATCGATAAGCTTTTTAATTGGTTTTGCCACTGCGCAATGTCTTCATGTTTTCCGGCAAACAATGCCAATAGTTTTTGCGTCTGCAACAACAGTGCGTTTTCGATAATTGGCTGAGACTCGCTGCGCCACCCGGGGGCCAGAAACCAGTTGAGTTTAGCGTCATTGCTGAGTACGTCTTTCAAATGCGCATGCAGCGTTAACGCGGTGCCGTGCAGGGCCGAAATCTGTTCCGCCCGGTCAAAATCGTAAAAGCGTTGCAAACTATAAAACTGTTGTGATTGCGCAACCTGATGTGCGCTGATGGTTTGCAACCAGTCACAGTATTGGGTTGGCTTATCCTGCATGAGCAGGTACTCAATGGCAGACAAACTGCGCACGGACGCAGGTAGGTCTTTCCAATTTTCTTGAGCCGGAGGCTGACTAATGGCTTGATCAATTTGCTTGCGCAACCGGTCCTTGGGGTCTGGCCAAAATACATAGACAAAGCCGGTTTCCACAAATTCAGCTGCGGGCAATTGTAGGGCTTGAACAGCAAACCAGCCGCTGGCGGCCTGTTGCCACGAGGAAATGGGATTGACCTGTTTTTCGCCGTCACACATCGCCGAAATCTGCACCTGCAAATCGGTTTGCGCGGCAACGAACTGTTGTAATGCGGTTTGATCGATGCGTTCTGCCATTGCAATACCAGGCAACAGCAGGAGCAAATTCAAGGTAAGTTTTTTCATCGCGTAACCTACAGTGAATTTAAGAAAGCAAGCAGGGCATGCCTGTCTTGCGCCGTCAGTTGAGTAAATCGGGTCTGGCTGGGCAATGCTTCGCCGCCGTGCCAGAGTATGGCTTCTTCGACGCTTTGCGCTCGACCATCGTGCAATAGTGCAATCTGTTCGTTCACTTCCTGAAGGTAGCCAAGGCCCCACAAAGGCGGAGTACGCCATTCCAAGCCTGAGGCCAGATACTCTTCGCGATTGTCCGCTAACGCTTCACCCATGTCGTGCAACAACAGATCGGTAAACGGATGAATTGTTTGCTCAGAAATAGCCGGTAACGAGGGGTTTTTAGCAGTTGTATAGGTGGTGACATGACAAGCAGAACAACCTATGTCGTTGAACAGTTCGAAACCTTTCACCACATTCGGATCTTCGTGATTTCGTTGAATGGGCACGGCTAAATGGCGAGAGTAAAACGTAACAGCGGCCAAAACATCGGCTTGCAATTCTTTTTCGTCACCGGTATCGCCGTTGGGTGCGTCCAGGCAGGCAGTCTGCGCAGCGGTACAGTCTTCCGTTGGAAACAGCGCGCTGGTAATGCCAATGTCGCCGTTAAAGGCCCCTGCATTTTGTTGTTCCAAGTTGGGCATCCCGGCTTTCCAGCCAAACCGCCCTAGGGTAGTTTGTTGTGTACGAATATCCCAAACCCGATTGGCTTTGCCTGAAACTCCATCGTTATCTTCGTCGTCGGGGTCTTCATGAGCCAAGATGTCGTTCGCTGAAATCTGTTCAAGCAAACCCAGGCCAATCATTTGCGGTGCGATGCGCGGCGATGTTTGCACCCGCTCGTGGAAATCGCCGTACGCTAATTGACTGATTTTAAATTCGGGTCGTCGCAAGGTAACGGTGTCTCCATCGGGGTAGGTAAAGGTTTGTTCACGCCACTGCACAGAAATTTTGCCTTCCGGTAGCACACCGGGGATCGCAACGTCTTGTAACTGCCCGCCGTAGGTTGGTTCAGGGATGGGACCGTGTTGTTGCTGTTGCACAATGTCGGCGTCCGTTTGTGGTGCAATGGATAAGCGAATCAGCATAGACACGGCGCTGTCATCCGATGACATTGGTGCGTGTCCGCGACCATCGCGTATGTGGCAGTTCTGACACCCGTTGGTATTAAAGACCGGCCCTAAACCGTCGCGTGCGGTGGTTGAAGACGGCGCCACCACCCAAGGGTTACGAAAAAAGGAATTACCGACGCTGAAGTCAACCTTATCCAGCAAAGGCAGGTTTGCGGCCGGTTGACTGAAGGCTGCGGTGCCACTTTGTTTGGTGGTGGTTTTACCTCCGGTTAGTGGTAACTCCGCCGATACCGCAGTGGCTAAAAATAAGCTCGAGATAAAGCAAAACGTTCTCATGGATGAAACCCTTACAACGACAAAAGCACGGGAAGACCCGTGCTTGAATAATGAAACCTGAGAATCAGAATACGTGGCCGGCATCATCCGGTGTTAACTGGGTAAGACCCACCGCCTGTGCAATCTGCTCGATGGCCGCTGTTTCGGTTACCAGATTGGTGATTGCCGCATTCAACAGGTTTTTACCTTCTGCATTACCGGGGGCAATCAGCTGATCGAAAGGCGTTCCGTTCTGAGCACTGCGCACAATCGCGTCGAGCGCTGAGCGGGTGTTGGCAAAGGCATTGTCCGCTTCGTTCACCAAACTGTTTTGACCTTGAATCAACAGGTAATCCCGCAGACCCACTACTTGAATCGTTTCACCTTGCGCATTTTCGTATCGTCCGAAGTAAAGGTTGGCGATGCCCTGCGCGTTGTAGAAATGTGAGTTGTGGGTGTTGTCTGAAAAACAATCGTGTTCATCTTCGGTGGAGTTTGCTGTCAGTGCCACCTTGATGCGTTCACCGGCCAGTTCGCCCAAGGCCAAAGACCCCATACCGAACAACATTTTGTTTAAAACAACATTGGCATCGGTATTGAGCAATTCAGCCCGGTAATCGCCCTCAGGTGACCATTGATCCACCATATATTCCAGGTCGTTTACCAGCAGTTCGGTTGCTGCCAGCAGATATTGTCCCCGGCGTTTGCAGTTGCCATGGGTACAGTCTTTACCTTTGGCATAGTCGGTATAGGGGCGATTGCCCGCTCCTGGGTTATGGCCATTTAGATCTTGACCCCAAAGCAGGAATTCGATGGCGTGGTAACCTGTCGCGACGTTGGCTTCGGAGCCGGAAAACTCATTCAGACCGGCCAATGTTTCTGGTGTCAGCCGCGAAATTTTCAGGTCACCAATGGTTTTGTTATTCACAATATTGGCGGTACCGCCGTCATTACCGAGTTCATACTCGTAAGATTCGGTATCAACATAGTCGATCAAGCCTTCATCCAGTGGCCAGGCGTTGAGTTGTCCTTCCCAGTCGTCGACAACACCGTTGCCGAAGCGGAATACTTCGGATTGCTGATAGGAAGGACGCGCGGCTAGCCAAGCATTTTTTGCCGCCGCTAACGTGGACTCGGAAGGCGTTTTGACGAGCGTTTTGACGGCCGACTGTAGCGATTCTGCCGTAGCAAGGGCATCCGAGTAATTGGTATAGGCTAAATCGATGTACCCGGTAACGACATCCTGTTTGGTCACTTCCGCGCTGGCCAGAGAGGCGGTAAGCAGAGTGACGGCTAAAAGTGGTTTCATAATTCGTTCCATGTTGAGAATAATTATCATTAAGTGCGCGCATTAGAATATAAATGATAATCATTTGCAATAAGGCGATGAAATTTTTCTCAGGGTGGTCTGTCGCCCGTGTTTTACCGTATCGTGGAGGTCATCGGTCAAACTTGGAAAAGAAACCACATGAATGTGATAAGTAAGGTGTTTTTAGGTGTGGGCGTGCTCGCCAGTGTCTTGCTGGTCTGGCTTTTGCTGCTGCCGTCTTCCTGGCAAACATTTAGTGAACAGGGGAGCCAATTAACGGCGATGGTCTGGGGGCAAATCAGCTTACTGGATCTCTACGCGGGTTTTTTCTTAAGCTTGGTGCTGGTTTGGATGCTTGAACCGAAAACCTGGGTCAAGGTGCTAATTACTGTATTACTGCCGGTGTTGGGAAACCCTGTGTTGGCGCTTTGGCTGGCGGTGCGTTTTAGCTACCTTTCACAAAAGCTCCGACCGTCTTGAAGATTCGTATCAATGCGAAGGTAGCGTAATCGCCCGTTTACCAACGGTTGCGTCGGGTGTGCCGGTGCTGCGATGACCAAATAAGCAATACAACAAAGGCACCTACGGCTACAGCGATACTGGCCAAGTCTTTTGGTGTTAAAAACGTCAACATGTCGCGCCTCCTTTTTTCTAAATGATAATCATTATCATTAGTGTTGGCAATCCGTAAAACCGTTTTTTGCGGGAATGCCGGAAATTCAGTAAAACATCGGCAAAGGCTGCCGTTCATCACTGCGTTCGCGGTACGGGCTTGTAACGGATGCGCTTGATACATGGCGAAGACGCCCATCCTTGACGGAAATCACTTTAGATTCCCAAAAAGGCGATGTAATGCTGCTACACTCCGGTGAAGGTTTAGATCACTGGCTGGAGCATCTGAAAATGGGAGACTGGTGTGCGGGTTGGGGAAAATCTCTTATTTTGGTATTGCTTGGTCTATGCCTTAGAGTGACCTATGCAGCGCATCCCAGCGATCAGTCGCAGTCTGACCTTTTCATAGAGACATTACCCGCCGTACAGCAGCAATGGCTTAACGAACATCCGCAAATCTACGTCGCGGCCATGAGTGACTGGCCACCGATTAATTTTGAAAACAGTAAGAGGCAGCCGGATGGCATCGGTGCAGACTATATTGCCGCGCTCAACAAGCGCCTAGGTGGGCGCTTACGGTTGCGTAACGGGGAATGGTCGGAAATCTACCAGCAAGTCGCCGATCGCGATTTGGATGTTCTGATGGATATCACCCCCAAACCAGAACGGCAAAACGATTTTAATTTCACAATTCCTTACCTGGAAATTCCGCACGTCATTATTACTCAGGACACCGCCGCGCCGGTGGCAAGTGAAGAAGATCTACAGGGCAAAACGGTCGCGCTGGAGCAGGGTTTCGGTAATGTTTTGTACTTCCAAACCAACTTTCCGGAAGTCAGCATTCGAGAATATCCCAATACGTCCCAGGCGATTGGCGCGGTGATTGTCGGCGATGCGGATGCTTACGTCGGCAACAGAGCGGTAGCGTTGCACATCATTAACAGTGAGTTGATGAGTGGGCTTAAAATCCAAGGGCGGGTTAAAAAAAGTGGCTCGATATTAACGCTGGGGGTGCGCAAGGATTGGACGATTCTATCGGAGATTCTCAACCGGGCTCTGGAAGACATCACACCGGCAGAGGCCAGCGGGATTCAACGTTATTGGGTGGGTGATATCGGCACAGGGAAGACGGAATTCAAGGTCGAGTTGTCTGGTGAAGAACAAGCTTGGTTGCATGAGCATCCGGTTATCCGTTTAGCGTCGGACGCTGACTGGCCGCCTTATGAATACTTTGATAAAGACGGTCATTATCAAGGGATCGCCGCTGACTATATGTCGATACTCGGAGAGAAACTGGGTGTGGAATTTCAGGTGTCACCTATTGCTCCCTGGAGTGAGATTGTCGATAAGGTACGAAGTCGAGAGTTGGATGTGTTGTCTTTGGCGATGGCAACGCCAGATCGCCTTGAGTTTGCCCGTTTTACTAAACCCTATGTAACGAACACGGCGGTTATCGTTACGCGTAATAATGTTTCTTATATCGCCGGTTTAGATGGTTTAAAAGGTAAGCAGGTGGCTCTGGAAAAGGGCTATGCTCTGGTAGATATAATCGGTTCCGAGAACCCTGACATTATCATTGACGAATACCCAACCACCGCGGCTGCGCTTAACGCAGTCGCCAAGGGTAAGAGTTTTGCATATGTGGGTAACATTGCTACTACCAGCTATCAAATACGCGAACACAGTTTGAGCAACCTCATTTTTTCCGGCGAAGTGAAATACCGCTATGAGCTGGCCATGGGGGTTCGTTCCGATTGGCCGATTCTGGTTGATATTCTCGATAAAGGACTCGACAGCATCAGCGCTCAGGAACGAGCCGATATTTTCAGTCGCTGGATCCATGTGTCGGTCAACAAGGGTTTGCCATTTATTTGGTTCGTCACCGCCGGTGGCGGCGCTTTGCTTGTAGTGTTGATTGTCTTGTATTGGAATTTTCAGTTGAATCGTCAGGTGCAGGACAGAACCCGATTGCTTGAGCATCGTGCATTGCATGATTCTCTCACCGATTTGCCAAATCGGAATGCGATTTTAACTCAGATGCAACAGATGGTTTCTGTGTCGCAACGCAACCAGTGCTTACTCGCGGTGTTTTTTCTGGATCTTGATGATTTCAAGAAAGTAAACGACACGCTCGGTCATCGCGTCGGCGATCTGCTGTTATTGGCAGTGGCCGATCGACTGCGCCAGTGTATGCGTCGGTCAGATGTTATTGGTCGGTTAGGTGGCGATGAATTTGTCATTGTTACTGGACAAGTGAACTCGGTTGAGCAAATCCAACAAATTGCGCAGAATCTGTTAGCGCAGATGCAGGACAGCTTTGAACTGGAAGGGCAGTCGCTGATGATGACAACCAGCCTGGGTATCGCTATTTTTCCCAACGACAGTGATGACAGTCAAAAATTACTGGAGAAAGCAGATACCGCCATGTACCACGCCAAGAAAAAGGGCGGTAATGAGTTGGCGTTTTTTAATCATCAAATGAATGTTTACCAACAGAAAAAAGTAGCGATTGAAAATCATCTGTTCACGGCTCTGGATAACGGCGAGTTTTCATTGGTGTACCAACCGATCATTGAATCTGAGACCCAACAACCGAAAGGCTTTGAAGCTCTATTGCGCTGGCATAGCTCAAAATTGGGTTTAGTGTCGCCTGACGAATTCATACCCATTGCGGAACAAAATGGTTTCATTCTGCATCTGGGCAAATTTGTATTGCAGCAGAGTTGCCGAGACCTGCGCCAACTGAAAGCTGCCTTTGACGCAAGGTTGACCATGTCCATCAATTTGTCGCCAAGGCAAGTCCGAGACATTTCATTGTTGGAGCAAATAAAAGCGGTTTTGCAGCAACAAGAGTTGGCGGTGACGGATTTGATCTTTGAAATTACCGAAGGTGTATTGCTCAGTCATGAACAGCAGTCCGCACGGGTACTGAATGAGCTAACTGAACTTGGTGTGCTGATCGCCATGGATGATTTCGGTACCGGTTATTCTTCACTCAGTTACGTGCGCAATTATCCTTTCAATAGTTTGAAGATAGATCGAGAGTTTGTTCGGGATATGGCAACTGATAGTAAAGATCAACAACTGGTTGAAGCGACCATCATGATGGCAAACAGTCTCAATATGGCTGTCGTCGCCGAAGGAGTTGAAAACGATGCTCAATTGCAGGCACTGCGACAGTTAGGTTGCCACTATTTACAAGGCTATTTGTTCAGCAAACCGCTGCCGTTCATTGAGCTGAAAGACTGGTTGTACCAGCAGGTTGAAATGACGCAGAACGATTAATGGTTACATGGGTGGTAACTCTTGCTTATCTGGTTTAGTCTGCAAGCCTTACATTTTTTAGATTTACGTCGACATGTTGTGTAAGGCATGGCAATAGTTGACAAGTATGAAAAACAAAGACGGCCAAATATTGCAAACGGCCTTTACGTTGGGAGGGTATAGGGTGAAAGGTGATCTTCAAGTTATCAAATTATTGAATTCGATGTTGCAAGTGGAGCTGACCTCCATCAATCAGTATTTTCTGCACGCTCGGATGTTTAAAAACTGGGGTTTAGATGGGCTCGATAAGCGCGCGTATAAAAAATCGATTCTGGATATGAAACAGGCCGATGCACTGATAGAACGGATTCTGTTTCTGGAAGGCCTGCCTAACCTGCAGGCACTGGGTAAACTGATGATCGGCGAACATACCGAAGAGATGTTGTCTTGTGACATGACCATGGAACTTGCTCAAGTCGCGCAACTGAAAGCCGCCATAGCTGAATGCGAAAAAGCGGGCGATTACGTATCACGCGACTTATTGGAAGACATTCTGGAAGCGGAGGAAAGCCATATTGATTGGATCGAATCGCAACAGTATCTGATTCAGCATTCGGGCATAGAAAACTATTTGCAGTCGCAGATCCACGCAGACTGAACAGGAGGTAACGAATATGCAGGGTAATCAAAAAGTCATCGACGCGTTAAACGGATTACTGGCGTTGGAGCTCACCGCCATGGATCAATATTTTATACACAGCGAAATGTACGCCGATTGGGGGATCAGCAAACTTCACGAACGTATCGCCCATGAATTCGAGGATGAGAAAGGTCACGCCAAAGCACTGATCGAGCGGATGTTGTTTCTGGAAGGTACTCCGGACATGACCACCCGGATTCCGTTGCGCATTGGCAAAGATGTGCCACAGATGCTGGAGAACGACCTGCAAGTTGAGTACGACGTGCAAAAAGCGCTGGTGGCGGCTATCGCCGTTTGTGAGCAGGAGCAGGATTACCATAGCCGTGAAATCCTGGAGAAACTGCTCGACGATACTGAGGTCGATCACGCCTGGTGGTTGGAAAAGCAACTCGGTCTCATTCAGAAAATCGGTTTGCCAAATTACATTCAATCCCAGATGTAACTTCCATGTGCCGCCATTGACGCTAAAGAATGATGATGGCGGCTTTTCGCACGCAAACGCTGTTTTAGAACTTTGTTAGACATCGTTTAATACCGGTTGCTTGATCCAGATCTAAGATTGCCCCTCTGGATTTGATAACAATACATCGCAAATGTGAATAATTGTTAAATGATAATATTCTTGTTTGAGAATAAGTATCATTTAGATTAAGATCGATGCCATTGTTTTCACGGGGTGGTTTATGTACGTCTGTTTATGCCAAGGGGTCACTGATAGCCAAATTCGCCAAGCGGTTAGTGAAGGGGCGACGTCTCTGCGTGAAGTCAATATGCGCCTGGGAACAGCATCGCAGTGCGGTAAATGTGGCATGACAACCCGGGATATCGTCAATCAGGCACTGGCTCAGAATTCCCACGCTACTGAATTATTCTATAAGGCTTCCTGAGGCGAGAGGCGGCATGTGTTGCCGGTGCCGCCCTGCAAACCCGAGCTGACTCTGCTTATAACCCGTGCATCCGGGCATTCAACATCTCTTTTGCCAGTTTTTGATCTTTATGTAATGTCTCAAACACCTGTAGTAATTGCGTCAGTGACTGGTTTAGCTGTGCTTTTTGTTGTTCATTCAGGGGTTCCAAAATGGCTTCCATGTTGTCGACATGTGCCACCAACGCCCGATTCACCGTTTGTAACCCTTTTTCTGTGAGCTGTACCAGTTTGTGCCTGGCGTCCGTTGGGTTAGGCGCGCGCTGAATCAGCTGTTTGTTTTCAAGGGACTTCAGACGATGAGTCATAGTTCCGGACGTCACCATCAGCGTTGAGAAGAGTTCCGTCGGGGTGAGGGTGAAGGGGTCGCCCGAGCGCCGCAACGTGGCCAGCACATCAAACTCCCACGACGTCAGCCCGAATTGTTCGAACTTAACGTCCAGAAATGGCTGGTACAACACCGAACAGCGCTTCAGCCGACCCAGTATTTCCATCGCATCGAGTCGTAAGTCCGGGCACTCTTGCTGCCATTGCTGTTTGATTTTATCGACCGGATCCTGCTGTTCAACCATCGTGACAATTCCTGTTCCGTGAGTGAAATAATTTATCTTGATATCAAGAAGAATGCCATGCATTATTTCTCTTGATATCAAGAGACTTTGGGGAAGGTGTAGGTGAATCGGTTCTGGGTCGCCGCGTGCGCGGTGTTTGGTGGTGCGGCATTAGCGGTCATGATTGGCTTAAACAGTCATATGGCAACCTTTGTGTCACCGTTGGTCACGTCGTGGGTTGCCCATGGCATTGGCGCGTTTACGGCGTTGTTGATTATTCAGTTTATCCCCAAGCCCGCTCAATCAGTCTCCGGTTCCGTTGTGCCAACGACGCCTACCTGGTCCTATCTCGGTGGTCTGCCGGGGGCGTTCGTGGTGGTATTGGCGTCGATAACCGTCAATGGTCCATTGGGTTTGACCGGTACGCTGGTATTAACCATCACTGGGCAGGTTCTGTTCAGTTTAATGAGCGATCAATGGGGGTGGTTTGGGCTGTTGAAGCGACAAATGACGCTGCAAAGGCTTCTGACACTGGTGCCCATTGTTCTGGGCAGTTTGTTGATCATTGAAGCGAAAGGGCATTTAGCATGATGTATATCCTGTTGGCGTTGTTGAATGGGGTGTTAATTGCTCTGGCCAGAAATCTGAATGGACGATTGTCGATGTCGCGCGGCGCCTTCTTCTCCAGTTGGGTAAATCATTTGGGCGGTTTTCTGTTTTTGACTCTGATGGTGCTGTTTGCCCAAGGGCTGCAAGCACCCTTTACCGATATTCCCTGGTACGCTTTTTTAGGCGGTGCGATCGGGGCGCTTTATGTCGGTCTGAACAGCTTCGTGGTACCTCGTTTGGGGGTAACCTTGTCTACCCTGTTGGTCATTGCCGGTCAGTTGCTGGTCAGCGTGCTGATTGACGTGTGTTTCGGCAAAATCCTGTTAGCGCTTGACGGAAAAACCTTACAGTTGATTCTTGGCGGTGTGCTGTTGGTTATTGGCTTTTACGCCTCTGTACAGCAGGCGCAAAAAGCCGACTGACGCTTCAGATCAATAAACAAATTGGCAAGCTGACTACACTGTGGCTAACAACGCTGCCATGGAGCGCCGATGATTTCTTTAACCGTGTACAGTTTTGTTCTGCTGATTAGCGTGTTTTCGCTGGGTGGCTTGGTCATGCTGTACATGAAATACCGAACACTGTTGCTGTTGCGGATTACCCTGTTTCTGTTGTCTCTGTTGTTCATTTCTGCAGGGTTCTGGTGCAACGCCTGGAATCAATTGGCGGCAAGAGTGGACTTACCCGTCATCGATTTTGCCCTGTGGCTGAGCTTTTTTGTGGGCAGCGCTATTAATGTCATTGTGACCCCGCTTTTGGTGTCCGCTCTGTTGGAAATCCCCTTGCATGTCTGGCAAAAGAGGCTGATGCTGCTCTGGAATGGGGCTTTTGTTGGTTTAGCGGTGGTGTATTTTTTGCGCCCACTGTTGGGCTGGATTCCCTGGGTACTGACGGTCATGCAGGTGGCGACCATTGCCGTCGCTCTCACGGTTATGGGGCTGCTAATGCGTAAACGCCGTACGTTATGGTGGTTTTCGGCATTGCTTAGCTTTTTCGGTATGAGTGTCCTGTTTTTATTGTTGTTGATGTTGGACATTCTGATCACAACCGTGCCGATTCCCATGCTGGCGGTGGTTGATGATCTCAGCTTGGCGTTGTACCTGGTCGCCCTAGCCTTGGGTTTGTTTTTCTTCGCGTCGCATTACTTGATGCAGCAAGCGGTCGTGTCTGCCGGCCGGTTGACCGAGCACGGTAAATCGCGCTTTCAGCTAACGGATCGGGAAGTGCAGATTGTCGAATGTCTGGTGCAGGGGCAAGCCAATAAGCAAATCGCCGATGCGTTGCATATTGCGCCGAAAACCGTCGAGAATCATTTAACGGCCATCTATCAGAAAACCAATGTCCGCAACCGGACCCAACTGACCCAGGTGTTGTTGAACTGGAATCGCAGTTGAGAACGGCTATTGCGGCCTATACGCAAAATAAGGTACTAGATCGCTCCCTTCAGGCGCGACATTCAAGCTCTCTAGCGTCGTTCTGTCTCTTGCCAATGGAATAACCATTGACTGCGAGACACGCCTAGCCATAGAGCTTGAATGGCACGCTGAATTCATACGAACTTCTAACTCAGGACACTAGGGGAAACCCCCTGACCGCTATTTTGAGGGGTTTACCGGATAGTTTGAGGTGTTCGTTTGCCGCATGCTGAAGCCAACTTCTCAAAACAGGTCCAATGTCATGAAACGCACCAATCGCTTCCAGAAAGTTCGCATCGCGGTGCTCACCGTATCAACCGCGTTGTTTCCCTTGAGTTTTTATTATCTGTCTCCGGTGATCCCATTGCAGGGTAGCTTGAACGGCGTGGTCACTGGTTCGCTGGTGATGTTCGCGTTGCTCACGGTAGCGGCCATGGTGTTGGGGCGCAGTTTTTGTTCGTGGCTGTGTCCAGCCGGAGGTTTACAGGACCAGGTCGCCCTCAGCCGAACACGTGCTGTGAATGTCGCCCGACTTAGTTGGGTGAAGTATGTGGTTTGGGTGGTTTGGCTGACCGTTTTGCTGTCTCTGTTCTATAGCGCCGGTGGGGTGACAACGATTGACGTTACGTTTGCTACCGAGCACGGCTTGTCTGCTGCGTCTTTTGAGGCATTGGTCGCCTATGGCTGCGTTGTCAGTGTGTTTATGGCGGTGCCGCTGCTGGTTGGTCGCCGCGCGGCTTGTCATACATTGTGCTGGATTGCGCCCTTTATGGTGCTGGGTCGACGATTGGGGCGCGCCTTGCATATCCCCAATCTGCATATTTATGCGCAACCGGACCGTTGCGTCGATTGCAAACAATGCACGTCCAACTGTCCAATGAGTCTGGATGTGAACCTGATTGCCAAAACAGGGCAGATTGACAGTGACAATTGCATTCTCTGTGGTCGTTGTGTGGCTGGTTGTAAACGCAAAGTGCTGTCTATGCGTTGGTGAGTGTTAGCGTGTGTTGCCTGTTTGAATAGCGCGAACCTGCGCCACGTATTTCTCCAACAGAGCATCACAGATGTTCATGGATTCCAGAGCTTTTACCGTGTCGAACAGGTAATCCGCCGCTGCGCCTAACGCACCGACACCATGGGCGAGATCATGGCAGCGTTCTTCAAAGCTCATCGGACCGGCATAGTGACAATAGTCTGTGTCCATCAAAAACACGACTGCGTGAACGGTTGTCTGGTTGCCGGTAGCCACCGGTAACCATCGGGGATGGTAGGCACTGGCCAGCATTTCTCGGGACCAAAGTACATCCAGTTCTTCCTCGATGCACGAGGGGTCCACCTGTAACGCCTTGCCATGGCAGCAGCCACCGGGTTCCAGCCCCAACACCAACCCTGGTTGATGCTCATCCCCCCGGCCAATGTAGGTTCGCAGGCAAAAATCACGGTGATACCCGTCCAGAAAGGCATCGCTCTGGTCGACCAGATGAAATGCCGGGTTCCACAGTAGTGAGCCATAGGCAAATATCCAGACGCGACCATCCGGATTAGGATTGGATTCAAGGATTTGCCGCCAACTGCGTTCGCGGTCTTCAGCGCTGGTTAGCGTGATGAGACCCTTGGCTTCGGCCTCTTTGGCCATGGTTTGAAAAAAGCCCTCTTTAATGGCTTTACGATCGATATGAGACACGGGCGATACAACATTGCGGTGTGTTAAAACGAATGTAGCAATCATCCCTGAAGATGGCAAATAGCCCAGCCACGAGTGCGGCCAGGCTGGTTGGGTCAGGCTGATTTGTTTGGGGTGCGGCGACGACTCGGTGGTTTGCTGCGGTCACCCGATGCCGAGGCATTGGGGTTGCGAGCGCGGCGTGGTTTTTGACCTGGGTCAGCGCTGGCCGAATCGCCTTTAGGCTTTTTCGGTTTTTTAATTTTCTTTGGCTTGGTGTTCAACGCAAATTCCGGCAACGGCTTGTCAGGCTCAAAACCGGCAACGGGTCGGCGTTCTAGTATCTCGCCAATCAGGTTTTGTACGTCACGCAACAGTTCAGCGTCTTCGTCGCAGACAAAGGATACCGCTTCGCCAGTGGCTCCTGCTCGGCCTGTCCGGCCAATGCGGTGCACGTAGTCTGCCGCGACATTGGGCAGGTCATAATTAATGACGTGTGGTAATTCGGAAATATCCAGACCGCGGGCAGCGATATCGGTTGCCACTAACACCTGAACGTCGCCGCTTTTAAAATCGGCCAGTGCTCGGGTGCGAGCCGCCTGGCTTTTGTTGCCATGTATCGCTGCCGCCAAAATACCAGAAGATTCCAACTTTTTCGCCAGTCTATTGGCCCCATGCTTGGTTTTGGAGAATACCAGCACCTGGCGCCAGTGGTGACTCTTGATGAAACTGGGCAATAAGGCGGGTTTTTTGCTTTTTTCGACCGGAATCACCCATTGCGTGACACTTTTCGCCGCTGCATTTTTCGGAGTGACGGACACCTCTACCGGGTTGACCACGATGGTTTTCGCCAGTTCGCGGATGTCATCGGAAAAGGTCGCCGAAAACATCAGATTCTGGCGTTGTTTGGGCAGTAAGCGGATGATTTTTTGAATATCGCGGATGAAGCCCATATCGAGCATACGGTCGGCTTCATCCAGAACCAATACTTCTAACTGGCTGAAGGTGACCGCGTTCTGGCTGTACAGATCCAACAGTCGACCTGGCGTAGCGACCAAAATGTCAACGCCACGGCGCAGTTTCAGCATTTGCGGGTTTATTTTTACCCCGCCAAACACAACCGCAGAACGAAGATCGAGAAATTGCCCGTAAGTCTCCACACTTTCCTGGACCTGTGCTGCCAACTCCCGTGTTGGTGTGAGAACCAGTGCGCGAACATTGTTGGACTTAACAACGTTCTTCGAATCAATCAGATTCTGCAACAGGGGCAGGGTGAATCCGGCGGTTTTGCCGGTGCCGGTTTGGGCAGCGGCCAGTAAATCTTGGTGATCTAACACGGCTGGAATAGCCTGTTGTTGGATCGGGGTTGGTGTGTCATACCCCTGCGCTGTTACCGCTTTTAAAATAGCCGGTGACAAGCGTAAATCCGTAAATTGCATAGTTTAACTCGAAAAATGGAGAGGGCACCTTGGTGCTGAGCGCGCAAGGGTAGCACGAATCCGCCGGTGCCGTGGTATTTTTAGGGGTTATTGAGGTGGGTCGATCTGATCACCAATGGACGTGTTCAAACGGAACCAACCGGCAATGGAATAGCGATCCCGATGCGTTGGTAAAACCTCATGCGGAAATTCTTCACTAAGGAAAATAGCCAGAGTACCCAGTGCGGGCGTTACCTTCACGTTGTCATCTCCGACATAGATGACCATTTCACCGCCCTCGTCCGGCATCCATTGATGATTCAGATAAGTGACGACCGACAGTATTCGGTTAGATTGCCCTTTAAACGCATCCAGATGCGTTTTATAAAACGTGCCCGGTGGGTAATGCGCAAAGTGGCTTTCGAAGGAAAACAACCCAAGAAATAGGTGTCGGTTCAGATACACGCGTAACCTTTCGGTCCATTCCAGCCATTGCCGACCAATCTCAGACTGCCCTTCGATCCAGCACACTTCGTCTCCGCGCACAAAGCGGTTTGTCATGTGCTGGTTTGCCCTTCCAATACCGGCATTGAAGTACTGTTCATCGCTGAGGTTTTGCGCATGCGCGGCCAGTTCAAAGGCCAGTTGCGAGGGTAATGCGTCTGGTAAAATGCAGTAGCCCTTTTCAGTGAGCGAAGCGGCGATTGTTGCAAAGCAAAGGTCTTCGGGGGCGTATGTGTCAGGGAGCAGGGTACTATTCATGGTTGTCCGGGCTTAAAATTGCGGTATCGGTCGAAAGTGAGCGATCACTTACTTGCCATGAGATCGCTATTGGTTGTTGACTGGGTTGTCATTAAACGTGCGTTTGCGGAGGCTTGATTAAAAATCTGAATCGACCGTTTCACCAGCCATATCAACCTGCGGCTTGTTGCGGGCACCGTCCATTGAAACATTGATAATAGGTTTGGAAGTCGCTGCACGGAACCGGTTCCAGACTCGTTCGTGTTTGGATTCTGCGGTTTTCTGGCCATGACAGAATGCGACGAACTCACGTTCTTCTTTGTTCTCGGGTTGCCGCTCACCACGGTCCAATGCGCGGTAAGCGTATCCATGTGCCTTTATCAGCTGAACCTGGTCACGGGTAAATTCACCGCTGCGATCTAAGCCATAAGGAAATTGTTCGCGTGCAAAAAACGCTCGATCTGACTGAAAAGAAGTATATTCTGCCATAGTCATCTAATGTCTTTGGTGTCGGGTATGGGGTCGAGCGGAAGTCTCTGCTACAGTAGCAGGCCTGTAAAATGAAGAATTTCTCTCGTATCGATAGAAATAATTGATTGAATATCCCGGCAGATACCGATGAATACTGACCTGTTACGCACCTTTATTGAAATTGCCAAGACCCGGCATTTTGGAAACGCCGCCGAGAATCTCTACCTGACGCAATCTGCCGTCAGTTCGCGTGTGAAACAATTGGAAGCCATTGTGGGTGTTGAGTTGTTTGTCCGTCAACGCAACAATATTTTATTAACACACGCCGGTGAGCGTTTACTGCCTCATGCAGAGAATGTTTTGGCGGCGTGGCAATTGGCGCTACAGGATGTTGGCGTGCCCAGCTCACAGAATTCACAATTGACGATAGGGGGCACATCGAATTTGTGGGACACCTTCCTCCTGGCTTTTTTACCCAAGCTGGCGAGTCAGTTTCCGAACCTGTACATGCGAACCGAGATTAATACCCCTCAGCAATTAACCCGGGCGCTGCTAGGTGGCCGCGTCGATGTCGTCGTGGTTATGGACCCCCCCACGAATTTGGAATTCGACAGTCGACACATTGGTCAAATCGAACTAGTCATGGTAGCGAATAAGCCAGAGCTGGACATCACCGATGTTCCCGAAGCCGGTTACGTGTTTGTGGATTGGGGGACTGCGTTCAACCTACAACAGGCGCGCTTGTTTTCCCAGCCGGTTGCGCCTGTCCTGAATACCAGCCAGAGCAGTATCGCGCTGGAATTCATTTTAATGCACGGCGGGGCTGCCTTTTTGCCAAGAGCCATGGTAGCCGCACATATTGATCGTGGCTTGCTCTACGAAGTGAGCAATGCCGACTCTGCGTGGCAGGATGTTTACGTTGCGTTCGCTAAAAATCTCGACACGTCTCCCGTGTTCGGGCCTATCATCCGCGTCTTTGAGGAAGCAAACATCGGGCCTCGCTAAACGCGCAACCTACGCAGAAACGGACTACAGTGTTAACAAGCCCGAATAGACCCGAAAAGGCCCGAGTCGGCATAGGGTCCGCGACAAAGGTGGCGAGCTGTGAAAGAGGAATAAGCATGGCAGAACCGGAATCTCCCCAAAAAGCATCATGGTTTGTGATTTTATCGGTCACCTTTATCGTGATGGTCATGGCGGGTTACGTGATGGAAAAAGGTCTGGACTTTAGTTTGTTCGGAACCTTTTCTTCCAGTGGGCGTGGTAATGACGGCAGCGCCGAAGGCAGTTTGCAACCGGCTGTGGATACCTGTAAACGAGCCGCCAAGCTTCAAATTGGTCCAGCATTGCTGCAGATGGATATGGACCGGTTATCGACTCGCTACATCGCTGACCGCCAGCAATACCTGGTGATTCTCAATGTCATTATCAAAGGTCAGGAGCGAATGGAATACTATTATGAGTGCACCGTGTCATCTGTGACACAGGAAATTGACCGTACTCGCCTCACTGGTCCACCGGGAAGTTTTGAGCAGATTGGCATCTAAGGAATAGGTTACCGAAGCTCTTGCGACTTGAATTAATTGTGTGCTCTCCGTTGCAAAGATCCAATCCAGTTCGATGATAATAGTTCGGTGCTTAACCAAACGATCGTTTGAGCGTGCCTCCCTGCACGCGTGGCGCTTGCAAGGGCATCCACGCCATTGAAACCGCTGCGACGTGTCAATTAAGTCAGCCAAAGCTGGTGCGACGGTTGGGTTATTTACACCTGATCAGGCTAAATAGAATTAGCGGTTTCGTAATCATTATCAAGACGGTTGCGCTTGCTGTTTTCTCGCTTTTTAAACGACCACGCGAGGTAATTTACATCTCGCAGGTTGATCAAGCAGGGATGCTTGAACAAGTGAGCCGGAAATGGAGGTCCGACGTTTCGGTGACCGTTGGGAACGACCTGTCGAAGACGAAATTGACGAGAATGAAAAAGCGTTTGTGGCGGCGACTGGCGCTGTTATCAGGTTGGGTGCATGGGTGCATGGGTGCATGGGTGCATGGGTGCATGGGTGCAGGGCTGTCCAGGCCCGTGAGTTGGCGGTACCTGGATGTCAAACCCGTTGTGTTGAGTTAATGGACGGATCGGTGAATGCCTGGATCATCGAACGTAAGGCGTTAGGTTAACCCCGTAACAGATAATCGTAGGCGCTCAAAGCCGCTTTGGCTCCTTCTCCCATGGAGATAACAATTTGCTTGTAGGGTACGGTAGTGACATCACCGGCCGCAAAAATACCCGGCTCGGAGGTTTCGCACCGCTCGTTGATCACCACTTCACCGAAGCGAGTGGTTTCCAGCAACCCATTCAGAAAACCGCTGTTGGGAACCAGGCCGATCTGCACAAAAACACCATTAAGTTCTGCGCGATGCATTTGTTCGGTGTCCCGATCCTGATACTCCAACCCAACCACTTTGCCGTTGTCGGCGATCACCTCTTTGGTCGCGACGTTTTTCAGAATTTTAATGTTGTCACGTTTCAGCGCCTGGTCTATCAACACTTGGTCTGCTTTTAACGTCGGCATGAATTCGAAAACTGTGACAGATTTAACGATGCCCGCAAGATCCAACGCCGCTTCAATACCAGAGTTCCCGCCGCCTACGACTGCGATGTCTTTACCTTTAAAAAACGGACCATCACAGTGCGGACAGTACGCCACGCCCTGACCAATGTTTTCTTTTTCACCGGGAATACCCAGCTCACGCCATTTTGCGCCCGTGGCGATAATAATGGTCTTGGTGTCGATCTCTTCACCGGATGACAATACCACTTTTTTTACGGTGCCCGGTTCAATGCGCTCAACCCGGAATGATTCGCGCTTGGTCACTGGGTAATCCGCCAAATGCTGTTGCATATCGCTCGACAGTTTTGGACCTGTGGTCTTTGCCGTGCCGATCAGGTTTTCAATGCCCATGGTGTCTTCAACCTGGCCACCAAAGCGATCCGCAACAATGGTCACCGCAAGGCCTTTGCGGGCCAGGTAGATCGCCGCCGAAATGCCCGCAGGTCCACCGCCAATCACGGTGGCGTCTTGCACCGGTAGTTTTTCAGCCGGTTTCGATCCCTGCGCTAATTCAGGGTGTTTGGCTAATAATTTTTCGATGATCTGTGCAGTGGTGATTTTACCGTTGGCAAAGGGTTCACCATTCAAATACACAGAGGGTACGCCCTGAATGTTGCGGGCTTCAATGTCGTCTTTAAACAGTCCGCCGTCGATCATTTCAGAGGTAATGCGCGGATTAAGCACGGCAAACTGATTGAGTGTTTGCACCACGTCTGGACAGTTGTGACACGACAGGCTGACGAACACTTCAAAATTCAACGGCGTTGCAACAGAACGAACTAACTGTTTGATTTGTGCATCCAGTTTTTGCGGTTCACTGTCGGCATGCAACACCGCCAATACCAAAGAGTTAAATTCGTGCCCACCAGGAATACCGGAAAAAACAATACCGGTCGGTTGACCATCGACTTCAACAATAAAGCTGATCGGGCTGCGGACCTGCGTGCTGAGATCGCGTTCCTCGAAATTCAGATGTTCCGATACTGAGGCGAAGTCCGAGAGGAAGTTTTTCAGCTCATTTCGTTTCGGGTGTTCGCCAGTGTTTAAAATCAGGCTAACGGAACGAGTCATGGTTGCCGTGTAGCCTTTCAATGCGTTTTTTAAATCGCTCGTTAACATGGGTGTTAGCCTTTTTTAAGAATTTGTTTTTTTGCGAGCGCCATCCTGGGATGGCGCCGGGTGTTGAGAGTTAGATTTTGCCGACCAGGTCAAGGCTTGGTGTTAAAGTCGCTTCGCCTTCTTCCCAAGCCGCTGGGCACACTTCACCGTCGTGTTGAGCAACGTATTGGGCAGCTTTTACTTTACGCAGCATGTCTTTCGCGGAACGGCCGATGCCACCGTCGTGAATTTCAGCCACTTTGATGATGCCCTCTGGGTTTGCCAGGAAGGTACCGCGCTCGGCCATGCCGTCTTCTTCAATCATCACGTCAAAGGCACGGGTCAGCTTACCTGTTGGGTCACCCAACATTGGGTAGTTGATTTTGCCGATCGCGTCACTGCTGGCGTGCCAAGCCGCGTGTGAAAAATGGGTGTCTGTTGATACGGAATACACTTCAACATCCAGCGCTTGCAGTTCCGAGTGAATTTTTGCCATATCTTCCAATTCGGTTGGACAGACAAAGGTGAAGTCAGCCGGGTAGAACAGAAATATGGACCATTTACCCTTGACGTCTTCATTGGTGATGGTTTTGAACTCACCTTTATGGAACGCTTGTACGGAGAATTCTGGGATTTCTTTGTTGATCATACTCATGGATATTTCCTCGTTGTCTTTGTTAAGAATGCTGTGTTGTTCAGCGATGGGTGTAGAGTAACGAGGTGTTGTAGTTCTGAAAATTTGAATAAATCGAATTTTGTGATCGATATTAGCGAATCAATGCGCTAGGCTTTAGGGGTAATGGCACTAGGTTGATATGCGAATGATTTCACTAAAACAGCTCACTTATGCTCTGGCCGTTCAGGAAACTCTGCACTTTAAAAACGCCGCTGAACGGTGCTTTGTTTCACAATCGACGCTCAGTTCCGCTATTTCCGAGCTGGAAACTCAATTGGGGGTTCAGCTGTTCGAACGGGATAACAAAAAAGTACTGGTTACCGCCTTTGGTGAACAGATATTGGCGCGAGCGCAGGACGTGCTGACCCAGGTACGTGACATCGAACAACTGGCGAAAAGCCACCTGACGCCCTTATCTCAACCGATGACACTGGGGGTTATTCCGACGATTGGTCCTTACCTGTTGCCGAAGGTCTTGCCGCCTTTGCGTGTGCAGTATCCTAATTTTGAACTGGGCATTATTGAAGAACAGAGTGCCGAACTGGTGCGGCAGGTTAAAAGCGGGCAGTTAGACACCGCCATACTGGCTTTACCCTACGACCTGGACGGTTTGCTGGCTTTTGAGTTCTGGCAGGAAGACTTTTACGCCGTTGCGCATCGGGACACGCCTGTGGCTGGTTTGAATAGCATCAACAACAGTGATTTGGTCGATACCTCATTACTGCTGTTGAAGGAGGGCCACTGCTTAACCGACCATGCGTTGTCCGTTTGCCAAATGCCCCGACCGCAACGCTCCAAAGGACTGGCGGGTACCAGTTTATTTACCCTTATTCAGATGGTGGCCGGAAAAATGGGCACCACGTTAATCCCCGAGATGGCGTTGGAGTCTGTATTGGCCAGCAACCCTGAATTAAAAGCCATGCACCTGGATGAACCCGGACCGCACCGGCGCATTGCGTTTATTGTTCGACCCAATTTCGCCGGGGTAGCCAACATCGAGATTATTAAAAAGCTGTTTCAGGCTGCGTTAAAAGAACGATAGGACTATTGTATGTGTCGCAATATCAAAACCTTATTCAATTTCGAGCCGCCGGCAACAGAAGCTGAAATTCAGGCTTCCGCACTGCAGTTTGTTCGTAAGCTGAGTGGCTTTCAGAAGCCGTCGCAGACCAATGAAGCCGCCTTTGCTTTAGCTGTAGAACAGGTGACCCAAGCGGCAACGTTGTTGTTATCGAGTTTGCAAACGCAAGCGCCAGCCAAAAACCGAGGGGTAGAGGCGGAAAAGTCTAAAGCGCGATCACGTGAACGGTTTGCTCAGAACTGAATCAGCAAACTTAGAAAACAATTACATCACATAGGGAGTGTAAGGATGTGGGTTAAGTGGCTGGTGAGTATCGGCAGTCTCAGTACTATTTTGTTTGGCGTATGGCATTTTTTCGTTCCTGCGCTCTGGCACTGGTATCAATACTTTGATGAGCAAGCCACGGAACTGGTTATTGCCGTACGTGCCATTAATATTTTCTTTTCGTTATCCTTGGTGCTATTCGGATTGTTAAATCTTCTTATCGTTGTCAGTGGTCGAGCGAATCGCTTTGCCGTGCTGGTGGTGTTAGCGTTAACCAGCCTGCTTTGGTTATGTCGCGTTGCGATGCAGGTTTTGGCACCGCAAGGCAGCATGGCCCCATCCCTACAATATGGGATGCTCGCTGCCTTTACGCTGATATTCTGCTGCTATCTGGTTTCGTTTTTTATTGTTTTGCTGACCAAGGTTTAACGACAAACATTTTTTACTTACAGGGAGAACCGGTTTTGCTGACTGCGATTGCCATTAAAAATTACCGCTCGATACTCGACTTAAAAGCACCCTTGTCGAACCTGACCGTGATTACCGGACCGAATGGCAGTGGCAAATCGAATTTCTATAAGGCGCTGAGGTTGTTGGCAGAAACCGCACAGGGCGGCGTCGTCCAATCGCTGGCCAAAGAAGGCGGGCTGAGTTCGACTTTTTGGGCTGGACCGGAAAAGTTAAGCCGTGCCATGCGACAGGGCGATGTGCCGGTTCAGGGCGGACCCCGACAAGATACAGTAAAACTGCAATTGGGTTTTGCCAGTGACGAATTTGGTTATGCTGTCACCTTCGGCTTACCTACGCCTTCTTCGCGTACCGCGTTTTCCTTGGATCCGGAAATTAAACAAGAATCGATCTGGGTTGGCGACGTCGCACGGCCCGCCTCGACATTGGTAGAACGTCGCGGTCCGGTGATCAAGATAAGAGAAGGGCGCAGTTGGAAAGTGATACACGAACACGTCGCCAGTTTCGACAGTATGTTTGATTGCGTCGCAGACCCAGTACTCGCACCGGAAGTCATGCAATTGCGCGATGATATTCGACGGTGGCGTTTTTACGATCACTTCCGTACCGACAAAGACGCACCCGCTCGTCAGGCTCAACTGGGAACGCGCACACCGGTCTTGAGCCAGGATGGTCATGACTTAGCGGCGGCAATACAAACCATCATTGAAATTGGTGATCACGACTTACTGCATGCCTCTATTGAAGATGCGTTTCCGGGGGCGCGCGTCACGATTAATCATCATGAGGACGGTCGGTTTTCACTGGCCTTTCAACAAGAAGGGTTGTTGCGACCGCTGCATGCCAGCGAACTGTCCGATGGTACGCTGCGCTATCTGTTGTTGGTTGCTGCGCTATTGACACCCAGACCGCCCTCGTTGATGGTGCTTAACGAACCGGAAACTAGCCTGCACCCGGATTTGCTACCGGCGTTGGCGCGCTTGATAATAAAAGTATCGGCGCAGACGCAAGTCTGGGTCGTCTCTCACGCCAGTCGTCTTATCGCCGCACTGAACAAAGACGAAGCCTGCCATTCCATCGAACTGGAGAAAGAACTGGGTAGTACGCAGATTAACGGGCAGGGTATGCTAGATGAACCGCCGTGGCATTGGCCAGGGTAGACTATCGCGCCGAATAATCTATGAAATATGCGAGCAACTGAAGTTTTGACCTTGCGGGACGCATGACTTTTTCTGATAGCAAGCTGTTTGCATATCAGTTATAAATCATTGAACGTTGATGGGTACCTTCGGAGGGCTGTCGCAAATGGAGTTTATTTTTTTTCCGATGACACGGTCGGCTGCGCAGTCTATTGATCAATGGCATTACCCTGGAATCTATCGTTTTTACGATCTTAGCCAGGATGATGAGGATAGGCTTGAATTTTTGAATTCGGATAACTGGTCTAATCAATATTTTTCGGTGGCGAACGAACATCGAGAATTAATTGGTTTTTTTATATTTGGTCAAGAGACAGATGTGGTGACCCTGGGGTTAGGGTTGCATCCTGATATAACAGGACAAGGGCTCGGAGTTGCATTTGTTCAGGCCGGTCTTACCTTTGCTGATGAGCAGTTCCAACCAAGGCGGTATGAACTGAGTGTCGCCACTTTCAATGCCCGAGCAATTCAAGTGTACAAAAGGTGTGGCTTTGTCGAGGAAAAAAAATTTGTGCAAGCTACAAATGGCGGTGACTATGAATTCGTCAAAATGTCACGTTTGGCTTGAAAGTGGCGCCACTCGTATAAGTGTTATTTCCATGCGAGTAAGGGATTCATAGGGTATTGATGATGGCTGGGTGCTGGCTTTTTACAGAGCGTTCGGAAAAGGGATATTTTTCTTGCAGGCGCAAGTAGTCACTACTCTGTATTGTGATGATGCAAAATTTGTACTTTAAAAGGAAGGCAAGGGGGAATCATGTCTCGTTACAAAGTCAGAAAACTATACGAAATTGTGCTCAGCATAATTGCAACCGCCATCGGTGTGGTGCTCTTAAAATACTTCAAATACCCCGCTTGGGGTGTTCCGTTTTTATGTTGGGGCTCGTTTTGGTGCTTGTACGCAACCATTTACTTTCTTTTCGAATATGAAGAGGATGATGCTGGCAGTTCAGGTCTATTTAACTTCAATGCGGGTCAGGTGGATAGCGAAAAATACAGGCGTATCAAGTAAAATGCTCTTACCATCCAGCACATACAATGTCAGGGTAGGTGTTAATAACCGTCTTCCTATGATGAAGCAGATAGCGTTGAGTGAGTCGTATGGATTTCAATGAGTATTTTTCGAAAGAACAGATTGTTGCGCTCATTGAACGAGACTTTCCATTTATCGCAAGACCAGCCGACGATGAATTATTTGCCGTTGACTCAAATGATCTGATGAGACGTATTCTGTCAAAGGAATTTTCTGCTATCAGAGGTGATCAGCTCAGCAGCGAGGAACTTTATTGCTTCTACAACGAATTTGGAACGATATCGAGCACTGCAGTGCAGTGGATCTTTCCCTCATTTATCAGACTTATTGTTCATGAACCGAGTTCGTTTGACCCGTTGCTAGTGTCCTGAGTCAGAAGTTCGCATGAATTCAGCGTGCCATTCAAGTTCTAAAGCTAGACGTGTCTCGCAGTCAATGGTTATTCCATTGGCAAGAGACAGAACGACGCTAGAGAGCTTGAATGTCGCGCCCGAAGGGAGCGAATGGGAAACACTATTACAGCGTTGCTCTTCTTGAAAAGATCTCGATATTCTCTACGAAGAGCGCCTTGTACTAGCGCTTCCCATTCGCTCTGAAACTATACGAACTTCCGACTCAGGACACTAGATGCATTTGTTTTCTATTTTGAACATCCTGAGTTTGAAGAGCCCAAGTCTGCGTACTGCTTTAATTGGCTTACAGTAACTCAGGCAGAAACCCTGTGTCGTGTATTGGATTATCTCTCTCGAGAGACGGATCAAATCGTATCGATAGCGATTGAAAACGTAACGAAGTTCGGTGACATAAACGCTGAAGGGTAGGATAGACTCAACGCGTCAGAGCACACTCATTTCGGGGCCAACGATCCCTTTGATAAAAATACACCGTCCTGGATAAAACTCGACGTGAAACCTGGAGATCGAATAAACATGATGCAAACCGAACGTTTACTTTTGCGGGAGTTCACCATTGATGACGCAGGGTTTATACATGAGCTGATGAATTCACCCTTGTATATCAAGAATATTGGCGATCGCAACATTCATTCGCTTGGTGCCGCCGAGGCGTTTTTAACAGACAAACTCATCCGTAGTTACACCGTAAATGGCTATGGTTTGTATGCGGTTGTGTTACGCGAAACGCAGGAAGTTATTGGCATGTCGGGTCTGGTTCGGCGGGAAAATCTGCCATCGGCCGATATCGGCTTTGGTTTTCTGCCGGGCTTCATGGGGCAGGGGTATGCTTATGAATCCGCGCAGCGGGTTATGGCGTATGCCAAAAACGAATTGCAGCTTAGCCCGATTCTGGCCATTACCAGTCTGGACAATGAGCGATCCATCCGATTATTGCGCAAATTGGGGCTGCACCATCAACGGGTTATTGATTGGGAAGGTGAAGATATTTACCTGTTAAGTACGCAGCCCTTTTGAGCCTACTCAGGTGTATTAGTGTCAGACCAGGAACACCTGAACATTGTTTTTCAACAGTGTCTCAACCATGGCCGGGTCGGCACTCTTACCTGTGATCACAATGTCCAGTTCGGCCAGGGTAAACATGGATATACCGCCAAACACACCGACTTTATCCGCATCCACCAAGGCAATGACCTTGTCGGCGTATTGCAACATTTTCTTTTCTTCCATGAATGCCAATAGGGCAGACTTAGTCAGGCCTGCCTCGGTCAAGCCATCACCGCTGACGATCATATAGCGGCCCTGATACGACACGTTGGTATCGGGCGACACCAGTAGGCTCTGGCTTTTAATATATTGCCCGCCTAACACGACCAGGTGCGGGAAATCCTGAGAGATCAGGTAAATCAACAGTGGTAAGTAATTGGAATAGACGTGAATGCTAGTATCGAGCAGGTATTTGCCCATTAAAAAGGTCGTTCGGCCTTCCCCAATAAAAATGTTGTCTTTTTCCTGGCAGATTTCCACCGCCTTACGGGCAATGCGGTCTGACTCATCATAGTTGCTGTAGTCTGAAATATTCGGGTAGAAACCCACCATGCCGGGCGAAGCCGTGGCGGTAGGCGAGAGGATTTTTTCGGCCCCGTTACGGATTTTTTTTAATTTGCCCTCAGCGTCGAGATCCGTAATGTCCCGGCGAACCGTGGCCGGTGATGCGTCCAGCAGCTCCACCAATTCCGCGATGGTAACCAGGGAATGTTCCTGTAAGTAGTCTAGGATTTTGTTATGCCGGGCTTTTGCAGTCACACTGAAAACCTATGATTAGAAGTGATTGCAAATGATTTTAGTTGATTGTTTGCTCAGGTGAAACAAAAAGATGCACCAATTTTGATTTTATTTGACGATTTTTGACGTTTTAATCGCGATTTTTCTTTGTTTTTGGTGCATTTTCTCTATTTGACGTCAATTCTAATCAGTGTTTTTGACGTAAAATGATTGCTTCGTATACTCACACTCAGGTTGTGAGAGGTAAAAAAATGAATAACAGTCTAATCACACATGAAACGATCTTGCTCGATCTGAAAGCAGACACTAAAGCGGATGCTCTGCATAAAATTTGTGCGCATCTGTTTATGCTCAAGAAAACGCAGAATCCTTCGGCGCTTTATAATGACATTATTAAGCGAGAGGATGTGGTGAGTACCTTTGCCGGTCAACACACTGCAATTCCTCATACGATTAGTCAGCACATTAATGAACCCGTTTTATGTTTTGTCCGGTTGGCAAACGAGGACTTTACCTGGAATGGAAAAGACGAAGATGTGCGCATCATTTTTCTATTATCTGCCCCAGCCCAGGATGATTTGCAGAAACTGCGGGAATCCCAGTCGTATGTTTTCTCATCCGTTGCACAGTTGATGGGTCGCACCGAGATTGTCGATCTCTGGTTAACAACCCAAGACGAGCAAGCAATACTCGATAGTCTGCAACAAGCTTTTGAATCGAATCTCAATACAAAAACAATATAATTTGGGGGCATAATTATGTCAGTTAACAATATGAAAGTCGGCGTTCAGTCGTTCGGACGTTTCCTCAGTGGCATGGTGATGCCGAACATCGGTGCATTTATTGCCTGGGGTTTGCTCACTGCACTGTTCATTCCTACCGGTTGGTGGCCAAACGAGAATCTGTCGACGTTGGTCGGTCCGATGATTCTGAATTTGCTGCCGCTGTTGATCGGTTATACCGGCGGTAAAATCGTCGGTGGTGAACGTGGTGCGGTTGCCGGTGCAGTGACGACGATGGGTGTTATTGTCGGTACCAGCATTCCTATGTTCCTTGGCGCCATGGTCGCCGGTCCGTTAGGTGGCTTGGTCATCAAGAAGTTTGATGAGCAGGTGCACGGTAAAGTTAAGCCTGGGTTTGAAATGCTGGTGAACAACTTCTCGTTGGGCATTTTATCCATGCTGACCGCTCTGTTGGCCTACGTGGTGATTGGTCCTGTCGTGGAAGTGATTACCAATGCATTGGGCAACGCCGTGGGTTGGGTGGTAGACCGTTCATTACTGCCCCTGGTTTCTATCATTGTGGAACCGGCAAAAATTTTGTTCTTAAATAACGCCATTAACCATGGTGTGTTTACACCGCTCGGTGCGCAACAGGTTGAAGAAGCAGGCAAGTCTATCTTCTTCCTGATTGAAACCAACCCGGGTCCAGGTTTGGGTATCCTGTTGGCGTACATGTTCGTGGGTAAAGGCATGGCACAGAAGTCAGCCTACGGTGCCAGTATTATTCACTTTTTGGGCGGTATCCACGAAATCTACTTCCCTTATATCTTAATGAAGCCAAAGCTGATTCTGGCTGTGATTGCCGGTGGTATGGCTGGCGTTGCGTTCAATATGATGACAGGCAATGCGTTGGTAGGTCCACCATCTCCGGGTTCAGTTTTCGCTCTGGCATTGATGTCGACTAAAGGCGTCGGTTTGTTGCTGACGATGGCGTCGATCATAGTCGCTGCAACAACGTCATTCTTGGTGGCTTCTATTTTAATCCGTAACGACGCGGCATCTTCTGACGATCTGGAAGCTGCGCAAGCGGCCGTTCAAGCCAACAAAGCGCAAGCGAAAGGTCAAGTGGCTTTCTCTGCTCGCAATGTTCGTAAAATCGTTGTGGCGTGCGATGCGGGTATGGGTTCATCAGCAATGGGTGCAACGGTATTACGTGGCAAAATTAAAGATGCGGGTCTGGACATTCATGTGACGAATGCGGCGATCAACGATTTAGACGACGCCGATATCGTGATTACACAACGTGAGTTGTCGGATCGGGCAAAAGCAAAACTGCCCCACGCGCATCACGTGAGTATTGGTAATTTCATGGACGCCAGCGTCTACGACGATCTGGTCTCCAGCTTGGTGTAATTGGAAAGCCGGTGTGGGCAGTATAAGGCTGCTCATACCGGGTCTGGCGAGCTTACTTTTTAATAAATGAAGTTTGACCGATCGCCTAAGTGAGATTAACCCGAAGTACTTTTAACCGAAAAAAAATAACAGAGTAAAAAACTTAGAACAAAAAACTGAAAAGAAAGAGGGTGATTGTCTGCGCTGGTTCGCAGGCGAACCATGGGAAATGCGACGGTATCAATACGCTTTCCTTAATTTGACTGAACAGTAAAACGGGATGCATATGTCCTTTATCAAGAATTTAATCGGTGGTGCCAAGAAGCCTGAAGCCAATCAGCAGGTTGCTATCGAAGACGTGACACACCTAGAGTCAATGCCAGATACGAAGCCAGATACAGCGGCTGGGGCAGACTCACTGTTGGCGGTGTCACCAGAACAGATCCTACTCAATCAACGCTTTTCAGATAAAACATCTGTGTTATCGGTCATCGCTGAGAAGATGCTGACGTTGGGTTTGGTATCAGAAAATTACTTGCCGGCGTTGGTCGCGCGGGAAGAGAAAGTCAGTACCTATTTAATTAATGGCGTTGCCATTCCTCATGGTGTGAATGAAGCCAAACCTCTGGTGTTAAAAACCGGTGTCGTTATCGTGCAGGTACCCGAAGGCGTGGTTTGGAATGATAACGGTGATGTCGCTAAACTTATTGTTGGAATTGCCGCCGCTGGGTCTGAGCATTTAAGTCTGTTACAAACACTGACCACCGTGGTAATGGACGACGCTTTGGCCCTCGAGTTGGCCCAAACAACAGACCCGGCGGCGATTATTTCAGCACTGGGTGCAGATCTGGCTGCCGAGCATGTCTGCGAAGATGATTTCGCCGTATCAGCCCAGGCCCTCGTCATCGACGAAGCTGGTATGCATGCTCGGCCGGCCAGTTTAATTGCGGAGCACGCGGAGCAATTCATTGGCACCGAGATTCGGATTCGTAATGGCGAACGCACGGCCAACGCAAAATCGATGGCATCTGTCTTGTCGATGGGTGCAAAGAAAGGTGACCAACTGGTGGTCTCTGCTCAGGGTGACGCGGCAGATGATGCTGTACACAGTTTATGTGAGTTAATTGATGCCGGGCTGGACGGTGATGACTCGGAAAATGCGACCGCAACGTACAGTGCTCTTGCCGGATTATCTGGATTAGACAACCCGGTTGGAAATCGTTTATTGAAAGGGTCTGCAGCATCGCCGGGTATTGCCACTGCGCCAGCGTTTGTCTTGGCTTCAACTTCAGTCGAAATTGATAAAGACGGTACCGACCCCGTTGACGAGTCACGCTTTTTGGCCGCTGCGCTGGAAAAAGCCGCGTTGCAAATCGACGAACTGCAGCAGAAGCTGCAAGCAAAAGCGCCGAAAGAAGCCGCTATTTTAAAAGCTCAAAAGCAGTTGCTGAAAGACGACACCATTGTGGCTGACAGCCATAAATTGGTCAGTCATGGCAGCAGCGCAGCCTGGGCTTGGCATCAGTCAGTTCAACGCCAAATAGATTCACTATCCACGGTAGACGATGAGCGTATTCGTGCGCGCGTCGCAGACATGGTGGATATCCGCGATCGGGTCATTGCGATTTTGCAGCCGTCATCGGCTACATTGGCCTACCCGAAATCGGATTTCATATTACTGGCGCGGGATTTAACGCCGTCACAAACCGCCGGGTTGGAAGGTTTACCCATCAAAGGTATCTGCACAGAATTGGGCGGACCGAACAGCCACATGGCGATATTGGCCCGCGCCCTGGGTATTCCAGCGATCGTTGGTTTGGGGGCGGACAATCTGGCCGGTGTTACACAAAAAACGCCGGTGGTCATAGACCCGCAAAGCTCCGTACTGGTCATAGAACCGGATGCTGCGACATTGGCGCAGTCAGCGGAACGCCTGCAAACCTGGCAGGCGATTCGCAAAGCTCAAGATGCCTGTAAGCATGAACCGGCTACAACCCGTGATGGTCGCAAGATTCACGTCGTTTGTAACATCGCCAAACCTCAGGATGCCGCCGGTATTCTGGACAATGGTGGTGAAGGTGCGGGCTTATTGCGAACTGAATTTCTGTTTGAAGCCGCGTCGGTTGAACCGACTGTCGCGGAACAAATGGATGCATTGAAAGCCATTGTCACGTCGTTAGGTTCCCGTCAATTGGTGGTCCGAACGGCGGATATTGGTGGCGACAAACCGGTGTCGTGGATGAATATGGCTCATGAAGACAATCCTTTCCTGGGCGTGCGGGGCATTCGATTGTCGTTTAAACATGAAGATATGTTCCGTCGCCAACTGGAAGCCATTTATCGAACCGCGATGTGGCAATGGCAGGAAAGTGGTGAATGCGGTTTGCACATTATGTTTCCGATGATCGCGAAAATGTCGGAATGGCAAAAAGCCCGAGACATTGCAAACGATGTGCGTACGCAACTTGGTGCACCCGTGTTGCCGCTGGGCATTATGATCGAAGTGCCTTCGGCGGTGCTGATCGCGGATCATCTCGCCAAAGAAGTCGACTTTTTCTCTGTCGGCTCCAATGACCTGACGCAGTACACCCTGGCGATGGATCGGTTACATCCAGAACTGTGTTGCGAAGCCGACAGCTATCATCCAGCGCTGTTACGCATGATTGAAATGACTGTGAAAGCGGCAGATGCCAACGGTAAATGGGTGGGTGTGTGCGGCAACATGGCCGCCGATCCGAACATTGCGGCTTTATTGGTCGGTCTGGGCGTTCACGAACTATCGGTCAGCCCGGCTAATGTGCCGTCGGTGAAAAACATTATTCGATCTGTGTCGTTTGCCAAGTTGCAGGCAAAGGCTCAGAAAGCGCTCTCACTCGGCAGTTCCGAAGCCGTGATGGCGTTGTACCAGAACCATGACGATTTGCTGTAAGCAGATTTCAATTGCACAAAATAATTTGAATCAGGTGATAAACATGACGAGCCAATACGAAAAGTACCAACAACTTGTACAACCCATTCCGGCGACCACTGCGACCTGGAATATGTACGGTGCCGGTGTGGAAAACATCGGTAAAAACAACGCCCCGGAAACTTTTGAAGTGCCCAAGCCTGCCGCGAATCAATTGCTGGTTCGCGTGGACGCGGTGGGACTTTGTTTTTCCGATGTGAAACTGATTAATCAGGGCAGTCAGCACCCGAAGCTGTATAACCGCGATCTCACCAAAGAGCCAACGCGTTTGGGGCATGAAGCCACACTGACCGTCATTGAAGTCGGCGCGGAATTGCAGAACCAATTTAAGGTCGGGGAACGCTACGCCATGCAGCCGGATATTTATCAAGACGGTAAGAGCACGGCTTATGGTTACACGGTTCCGGGTGGCTTAACGCAATACCATTTGATTGGTCCTGAAATTCTCGACACCGACCATGGTTCCTGTTTGTTGAAAGTCTCTGACCAGCTCGGTTTTGCCGAAGCCGCTTTGTTGGAACCATGGGGCTGCGTTTGGGCTTCCTATACGCAACGTCGTCGACTGGAACCAAAGCAGGGCGGTGTCATGTGGATTGTTGGCCAGCCTGACGATGCAACGGTTTATGGTTTTTCCAAAGGGTTGGAAGCACCAGCCACGGTTGTATTGACCAACGTGCCTGACGCCCTGCGCTCGCTGGTGGAAAAGAAAGCCAAGAAAGTCGTTGTACGAAATGACATCACATTAGATTCATTACCGGCGGCCGTAGAAGAATTTACCGCAGGTGCAGGCTTCGATGATATCGTGGCGCTGTCACCTTCCTCCTCAAACGCGTTAACCACTATTGCCAAGTATGTTGCACGTCGCGGTACGTTGAACATGGTGGGTAAGAAACCTCTCGACGGTTTGGTCGACGCCGATGTGGGTCGCCTGCACTATGACTATGTCGCTTTTATTGGTAACAGTGGCGAAGATATTGCCGACTCGTATGGAGAAGAACGTAACCGTTGTGATTTACGCAAAGATGGTTTCGCGGTATTTGTCGGCGCCGGTGGTCCTATGGGGCAAATGCATGTGCAACGTGCCATTGAGAAAAAGGACGGTCCTCGTCAGGTGATCGTGACCGATATCAATGATCAGCGCCTCGCGGAAATTGAAGCGCGTTTCGCATCACTGACGGACAAAAACAATTGCGAACTGATTACTTACAACCCCATTGATAACCCAGTTTCGTTACCGGAGTTTGTTAAGCAACACTCCAATAACGAAGGCGCTGATGATGTCGTGGTGTGTGTACCGAATGCCGGCATTATGGCTGAGTCGGCCACCTTTATGAAAAAAGACGGGATGCTGGTGCTGTTTGCCGGTGTGCCGAACGGTACGCTTGCGCCGGTCGATTTCAGTTCGGTTTATCTCGACAACGCCCAGTATACCGGCACCTCTGGTTTGACCATTGAAGATCAGACCGTGGTGATGGATAACACCGTGGCCGGAAATATTGCGCCAGCAATCTGTGTGGCCGCTATTGGTGGCATGAACGTCGCCAAAGCTGGTATCGAAGCTATGATCGACGCGCGTTACCCCGGTAAGATTTTGATTTTCCCTCAGCTGGCAGATTTACCGTTACTGGGATTGGATGAATTAGCAGAGCAATTACCAGACGTCGCTGCCGCACTTGGGGCCGGTAACACCTGGAACGTCGATGCCGAAAAAGCCTTGTTTGAAGCCTATATGAAGGAAACGGCATGATTTACACGCTGACTTTAAACCCGGCGGTGGATCTGGAATTGCAGATCAGCGATTTCGCCTTTAACAGCGTTGCGCGAGCTCAGGGCTCGCGCATGGATTGTGGTGGCAAAGGATTCAATGTGTCGCGCATGTTGCGTAACCTCGATGTCGACAGTACTGCTATGGGGTTTGTCGGCGGTCTGAATGGTCAACGCTTGACTCAAGCATTAGCGGCCATGGGTATTGCGACGCATTTTACTGAGATCGCTGGCGAAACCCGGACCAATGTGTCCGTGGTTGCTCACGACAGTGGTCAGCATATTAAGGTGAATGAGTCGGGCCCCGAAATAACCGCGGCAGAATTAACCGCGCTGGTCGATGCCGTTCAGGAACGGCTTTCACCCGGTGACTGGTGGGTGCTGGGTGGCAGTTTGCCTCGGGGTGTTCCTGACACCATTTACGCAGACCTGATACAGCGTATTGAGTCCGCCGGTGCACACGCAGTACTGGATACCAGTGGTGCTGCTCTGCGAGCTGGTTGCCTGGCCGGGCCAACCCTGGTTAAACCGAATGTGGAAGAGGCCATGCAATTACTGGGTTTGTCGGCGGCGGACGTCTCAGGTTCTGACGATTGGGCCAGTGCGGTACTTGGTTTGGGTCCTAAAAATCTCGTGGTGTCTCTGGGTAAAGATGGCGCGCTGTACGCAACCGCTGACACGTTGGCCGCCGTTCAAAGCCCCTCCGTGGTTGAAAGTAATCCTATTGGCGCCGGCGACTCTATGGTCGCAGGGTTGGTCTGGAAATTGAGTACCGGTGCATCGTTGCCCGAAGCCATGCCGTGGGGCTTGGCCTGTGGCGCGGCCACAGCCAGTCGACGGGGTACCGAATTGGGTAGCTTGACGCAGGTGACTGATCTGGTTGCCAGTATGACCTCGTAACGCCTGTACCCTATGTTAGTGGGCCATGCGGAAAATAAGGTGGCACATCGCTTCGCCCTCGTACCGAAGCTTGCGTTGGAAAAAGTTTGAATTAGCACCAATATTCCTTCTCTTTTCCGCCTTGCCTTCGGCATGATTGCTATGCGCTTTACTTACCTTGCTTCACGCATGGACCACTGGATTACCGGTGTCTGGGGTCTGTTAACACTGATTTAATGCTGTCGCGTTTAAATGAGTGTTAACGGATCCTAAGAGTTACCTCATTCCTCTCCGGGGCATCGGTTTTTTGGACATCAGCATCCGCTGTTGTCCTTTTTTTTGCCTGTCCGCTTAACAAGATTGGTTTCATTCGTCTTTTGCTTTAAGTTGCCTGAAAGACAGGAGAAACATCATGGCGCAACAACCTCAGGTCGTCCTGCTGGGCACAGGGACACCTAATCCGGATCCTCTTCGTATGGGTCCCTGTACAGTGGTTACGGTGGCAGGGCAGGCTTACATCGTCGATTGTGGTGCTGGCTTGGTGCGGCGCGCACATCAGGCGTATCAGCAGGGCGTGGCTGCCCTCGATGTGAAAAACTTATCGACACTCTTGCTCACCCATTTGCACAGTGATCACACGGTTGGGTTACCGGACCTGATTTTTTCACCGTGGGTAATGGGGCGTGAGCAACCGTTGGCCGTCTTTGGTCCACCCGGCACCCGCTCGCTAGTCGATCATGTTGTGGCGGCTTATGGTGAAGATATCAAAGCCCGAACCTGCGGTTTGGAGCCCATCAATGAAACCGGCGGTCGTGCCGTGGCCACCGAAATTCAGTCGGGTGTGGTGTTAGAGAACGAACACATACGCATTGAAGCTTTTGGTGTGAAGCATGGCACAACCTGGCAACCATTTGGTTACAAGTTCATCACGGCCGAGCGTACCATTGTGGTATCTGGAGACACCGCACCGTGCGAATCGGCCTATGACCAGTGGCGGGATTGCGATGTGCTGGTGCATGAGGTGTATTCGCAGCAAGGCTTTGATAACCGCGAGCCAGAATGGCAACGCTATCACAGCCACATGCACACCTCGGGTATCGAGCTGGGCAAAATAGCGGCTTACGTGAAGCCGAAGAAGCTGGTGATGACTCATTTGTTGCTCTGGGGAGCGTCGATAGACTCGTTAATTGCCGAAGTTCGGCAGAATTTCAGCGGCGAGATTCATTGCGGAGAAGACTTAGGCGTTTACTGAATCGCATACAGGTGCGTCTGTCAGCCAAAAAAAAATCACCCGAAGGTGATTTTTTTATATGAGCACCAATCAGCCAGAAATCGGACCAATACCGACCTTGTTGCGAATGTCCGCCAGGAACGGCGTCGCAATGGCACGGGCTTTTTCAGCACCGATGGCCAAAGCACGATCCAGTTCTGCCGGATCTGCCATTAAGCGGTCGTACTCGTTGCGTTTGTCCTTCAACTCTTCATTGAGGAATTCAAACAGAAACTTTTTCATGTCGCCCCAACCAATACCATTCGCGTATTTCTGACGCATTTCAGCCTGTGCGGCTTCATCCGTAAAGGCGGAGTAGATGGCAAACAGTGTGCATCCTTCCGGATCTTTCGGTTCACCTGGTTCCAGACTGTTGGTCTTGATTTTATTGATCAACTTACGGAACTTCTTTTCACCTTCGAATAACGGAATGGTGTTGCCGTAGCTCTTGGACATTTTTCGGCCATCGAGACCCGGAATAATCATGGCGCTTTCATCGACCACGGCTTCCGGCATCGCGAATGTTTCGCCATACAGGAAGTTAAATCGTTGTGCTATGTCTCGGGCCATTTCAATGTGCTGAATCTGGTCTTTACCCACCGGGATTTTTTCGCCATTGAACATGATGATGTCAGCGGCCATTAATATTGGATAACTGAACAAGCCCATTTCAACGCCCTTGTCCGGATCGGCCGCGTTGGTCTCAACATTCTCCTGCACCGCTGCTTTGTAGGCGTGTGCTCGGTTCATCAAACCTTTGGCGGTAATGGTGGTGAGAATCCACGTCAGCTCCGTGATTTCCGGAATGTCGGTCTGGCGGTAAAAGGTCACACGATTCGGGTCCAGGCCAGAAGCCAACCAGGTGGCGGCAACAGAACGCACGGATTCGCGCACCATTTGTGGATCGTGTTTTTTTATTAACGCGTGATAGTCGGCCAGGAAGAAGAAAGATTCGACATTGTCTGCTTTGCTGGATTCAATAGCAGGACGGATCGCGCCAGCGTAATTACCCAAGTGGGGAATACCGGAAGTGGTAATACCGGTCAGAATTCTTGTTTTGCTCATGATAAAGACTTCGTGTTAGTTCGATTACGGGCTGAATGGGGGAGTGTAAACTAAAAAACGGGAGTCGCGTAGCGGCAATTTAGTGGCCGCGAGCGTACTCCCGTTAGGCGAAAGACCGTAACTTACTTCGGTTCTTCGCCTTCTTCGTCTTTCAGCCAAGATGGCACTTCGTCCTGATCGACGGTTTCTTTTTCCTGAGGCATCAGATCTTCTTTGCTGATGTCCATGATCATCAAGATATTAGCCGCCACGTAAATAGACGAATAGGTACCAATTCCCACACCCACGGTTAACGCAATAGCAAAGCCGAAAATCATTTCTCCGCCGAAAATTGCCAACGCAATCAATACCAACAAAGTGGTTAACGAGGTGATGATGGTACGACCCAGCGTTTGCGAGAGAGATAGGTTGATCAGGTATTTGACGTCATCTCGCCGGATAATCCGGAAGCTTTCACGAATGCGGTCAGAGACCACAATTGTATCGTTCAGTGAGTAACCGATTACGGCCAGCACCGCTGCCAGAACCGTCAGATCAACGGCAAGCTGAGTCACCGAGAAAAACCCGAGTACAATTATGACATCGTGAATCAACGCCGCGACGGCGCCAACGGCAAACTTAAACTGAAAGCGGAAAGCGATGTAGATCATAACCAACGCCAGCGCGACCAGCATACCAATGCCACCTTTGTTGGCCAGTTCTTCACCTACCTGAGGACCCACGTATTCGTTGCGACGCAGCTCAACGTCAGGTCGCTGTTCAGCTACCAGTGCAAGTACTTCTGCCCCCAGTTGTGGCTTATTGTCTTCCTGCATGTTGATCAGGATATCGGTGTTGTTGCCGAAAAATTTCACATTAACATCGTTGTAGCCGGCGCCCTCAAGCAAGCTGCGGATCTCGTTCACATCGGCTTCCTGTTGGAAGCCCAGTTCTATCTGGGCACCGCCGGTGAAATCCAAACCAAAGTTCAGGCCACGGCTGGCCAACGATACCACGGAGACGACCAACAAAATAATGGAAAACACCAGCGCAATGTTGCGCTTACCCATAAAGTCGAAAACCTTAACTTCTGACATGTGCTTCTCCTTAAATGGGCAGTTTTTTCACAGTGCGACCGCCAAAAACCATATTGGTTAAGGCACGGGTCAGCACAATGGCGGTGAACATCGAGGTTAAAATACCGACGGATAACGTGACCGCAAAACCCTTCACCGGTCCAGTGCCTATGGCGTACAAAATAACCGCCACAATGAGTGTGGTGATGTTGGCGTCGAAAATGGTCAGGAAGGCACGGCCATAACCGGAGTCGATCGCGGTCTGAATCGATTTTCCTTCGGCCAGTTCTTCTTTGATTCTCGAAAAGATCAGAACATTTGCGTCGACGGCCATACCCACGGTTAAGACGATACCGGCGATACCTGGCAACGTTAACGTAGCTTCCAATATCGACATTACCGAAACCACCAATAACAGATTGACAGTCAACGCGATGCTGGCGAACACACCAAAAACTTTATAGAACCCAACCATAAACAGAATCACCAACGCAAAACCGATGGCGACACTGGTCAGACCTTTTTGGATGTTTTCCGCACCGAGGCTTGGTCCTACGGTACGTTCTTCCACAAAATTCATCGGCGCTGCCAGGGCTCCGGCGCGCAATAACAACGCCAGTTCAGAAGCTTCTTCCGGGCTGTCCAGGCCTGTGGTCTGGAATTGAGAGGAGAAAATACCGCGAATGGTTGCCAAAGAGATAACTTCTTTCACTTCGTAGTTGCGGTACTGCATAACCTGTTCGCCGTTCACCATTTCAAAGCCGATTGGTTCAGAGCGCTGCTCAATGAACAGTACCGCCATCGGGTTGCCCACGTTTTTCTTAGTGGTTTCGCCCATGCGGGCACCGCCGGCGCTGTCCAGCGTGATGGATACCGCAGGTGTGCCGTTCTGATCATAGCTGGTGGTTGCGTTGGTTACGTTATCACCGGTTACGATAACGTCGCGGCTCAACATGACCGTGCGGTTGCTGTCTTTAAACTTGAACAGTTCACCGTCACCGTCAAGCGACTGCATGCGGTATTCCAGGTTGGCAGACTTGCCGAGAATGCGCTTCGCTGAAACGGTATCTTGCACACCGGGCAGTTCCACCACAATACGGTTACGCCCTTGGCGCTGTACCAATGGTTCAGCCACACCAATTTCATTCACCCGGTTACTCAGCGTCGTTTGGTTCTGTTTGATCGCATAATCTTCCATTGCCGTGATGGCCACATCGGTCAGCGTCAGGTTGATCGCAGGCAGATTACGCGCCGTGGTGTTTACCGTTCGGAATTCAGGCAGGTTACGGCTGATCCACTTGTTGGCATCGCTTTGAAAATCTTCATTGACCAGCACAACCTGAATGGTTCTGTCATCAAGTACCGACGTGCCACGGTAGCGAATGCCTTCTTCGCGCAGATTACGCTTAATGTCTGCTTCAAAATTGGTCAGGCGGGACGCGATATAGCGTTCCATATCGACTTCCATCAGGAAGTGAACACCACCGGATAAATCCAGACCCAGAGCCATCGGCTTACCGCCCATCGCGGTCAGCCATTCGGGTGTAGTGGGTGCCAGATTCAGGGCGATTAAAAAGTCGGTACCCATTTCTCGGGTTAGCGCTGCTTTGGCTTTCAGTTGCTCGTCGTTACTGTGCAAACGAATTAAAAGAGATTGCTCTTGAACTTCAGCGCCGAAGTACGTCAGCCCGGCGTCATCCAAAACGTTGGTGGCTTTTTTCAGCGTGGTGTCATTAACAATTACGCCGGCTTGCGTGGCGCGGATCTGAACCGCGTAGTCATTCTTATACAGGTTGGGAAGGCTGTAATACACACCAAACAACAGCACCGCGATGACCAGCAGGTTTTTCCACAGAGGGTATTTATTTAACATGTTTTTTCCTTTGTGCTTAAACGCAAACACCCCGGCGAGCGGGGTGTTTTCAGCGACTTAGATCGCTTTGATCGTGCCTTTTGGCAGCGTGGCAGTAATGGCCTGCTTCTGGAATGTCAGGGTGGTATTCGCAGCAACTTCTACTTGAATGTAATCATCAGTCACCTTGGTGACCTTACCGGCGATTCCGGCACTGGTGATCACTTCATCGCCTTTAGACAGTTCGGCCAGCAGATTCTTATGCTCTTTCGCCCGCTTGGATTGTGGACGCCAAACCATCAGCCAGAAGATAACAAAGAAAATACCCAGCATGATTGGCAACTGCCAAGGGCTCGGTTGAGCGGCAGTTGTCGGCGCAGCCAGGGCAACAACAGGGGTTGAGGCAAGCGCAAGCGCGATTAGTTTTTTCATGATCTACTCCAATTTACTGTTATTAGTTGGCCAGTTTCCGGCGCCGAGGGCCACCTGGCTCATTGTTTATTGTGCTGCGCGCAGTTTACCGTTGGCCTCCGCCTTCGGAAAGACGAAAAACTGGCAATTTTGCGCAAATAAAAATCTGTTTACCGTTATGGTGCCAAAGGTGGCGTTTCCAAGCCGCGACGGGCATAAAAGTCGTCAACGTAGGCATCAAGCCGGTTTTCTTCGATCGCTGAGCGTAATTCAGCCATCAAACGCTGGTAATAACGCAGGTTATGGATGGTGTTCAGTTGTGCACCGAGCATTTCACCGCATTTGTCCAGATGATACAGATACGCCTTACTGAAATTCCGACAGGTGTAACAGTCGCACTCCGCGTCCAAAGCGCTGGTGTCGTGACGATGTTTGGCGTTGCGGATTTTAACCACACCATCGGTCACGAACAGGTGGCCGTTGCGGGCGTTGCGAGTTGGCATCACACAGTCGAACATATCCACACCGCGACGAACGCCTTCGACGAGATCCTCAGGCTTGCCCACACCCATCAGGTAGCGAGGTTTGTCTTCTGGCATCATAGCGGGCAGGTAATCGAGCACCTGCATCATTTCATCTTTTGGTTCGCCGACGCTTAAACCACCGATGGCGTAACCGTCGAACTCGATGTTGGTCAGTCCTTCCAGACTGACTTCCCGTAAATCGCGATACATGCCGCCCTGTATGATGCCAAACAGCGCGGAAGGGCTGTCGTCATGGGCATCTTTGGAACGTTTTGCCCAACGCAGGGACATTTCCATCGATTTGCGGGCTTCATCGTGTGTGGCCGGGTAAGGCGTACATTCGTCAAAAATCATCACCACATCGGAACCCAGGGCGCGCTGTACTTCCATGCTGCTTTCCGGGGTCATGTGCACTTTGGCACCATCGACCGGGCTCTGAAAGGTCACACCATCTTCGGTAATTTTGCGCAGTTTACCCAGTGAAAATACCTGGAAGCCACCCGAGTCGGTCAGGATGGGTTTTGGCCATTGGGCGAAATCGTGTAAGTCACCGTGTTCGCTGATGACCTGAGTTCCGGGTCGCAACATTAAATGAAATGTGTTGCCCAGAATGATTTCAGCGCCGATCTCTTCAACGTCTTTCGGTGTCATGCCCTTGACTGTGCCGTATGTGCCTACCGGCATAAAGGCCGGGGTTTGCACTTCACCACGCGGGAAGGTCAAGGTGCCGCGACGGGCTTTGCCGTCTGTATTGTGCAGTTTGAAGTTCATGAAACAGGTGCGGCTCATGAGGGGTCTCCTGAGAAAAGGTGCGCGCCGTTGTTTTTGGTGACAAACATAGCATCGCCATAACTGAAAAAGCGGTATTTTTCCTGAACAGCCGAAGCGTAGGCGTTCATAACATGATCTTTGCCCGCAAAAGCGCTGACCAGCATGATCAACGTAGACTTCGGCAAGTGGAAATTGGTGAGCATGGCGTCAACTGTTTTAAACTCATACCCAGGGTAAATAAAAATCTGTGTGTCACCCGTGAATGGTTCAATTGAACCCGAAGCGGATGCGCTCTCGAGTGAACGTACGCTGGTGGTACCAACCGCGATAACGCGTTTACCCACAGCTTTGGTTGCGCGGATTTGTTCCACGACATCGGCTGGGACATCGACCCATTCCGCGTGCATGACGTGATCCGCAATATTATCGACCTTCACCGGTTGGAACGTGCCTGCACCCACGTGCAAGGTCACAAAGGCGGTATTGACGCCTTTTGCCTTAAGGCGGGCGAGAATAGCATCGTCAAAATGCAGGCCGGCCGTTGGTGCGGCAACGGCACCTTTTTTCTGTGCGTAAACAGTCTGGTAACGCTCGCGATCTTCCGAGTCGTCTTCGCGTTCCAGGTAAGGCGGTAATGGCATATGACCGTGCTGTTCCAGCAAGTCGACCAACGGTGTCTCGTTTGCACAGCGAATTTTAAACAGGTTCTCGTCACGTCCGGTGACCACCAACTCAATACCGCCTTCCATCTGCAAAACGGTGTTTTCCTTCGGGCTTTTATTGGCCCGGATATGCGCAACGGCGGTGTGATCTGAGGTCATCCGTTCAACCAATACCTCAACTTTACCGCCGCTGTCCTTCTGACCAAATAAACGGGCTGGAATCACCCGGGTGTTATTGAACACCAGTAGATCGCCTGGTTCGATCAATTCTTCGATCGCCGGGAAGTGCAGGTGCTCAATGACGCCATCGTTACCCTGCAGGTACAACAAACGGCTACCGGTGCGTTCTGCGGTTGGATGGCGCGCGATTTGATCATCCGGTAACTGAAAGTCAAAGTCGTCAACTTGAAATGATTTGTCAAGATATTGCATTAAATTGTCATGGTTACACAGTAAAAAGGCCGGATATTCTATCGGAAATGCGCAGTTGGCTCCATGTGATTCTTGTTTGTCTTCGGTCATTTTCTTACCAAGTGGTTAGGGTATTATTCCCGCCGCCAGAATTGTCACTTGCTCAGCTTCGCGGCATCTGGTATTTCTACGTTGGTTATTGCGAGTTATCAGGTTGTTACGTTAAACAGTTGAAACTGAAAGGATTTTGGTTTCATGTTCGAGTAGATAGTTAATCATCGCACCATTGCAGGGCAGACCGGTGTTATTAGAAGGTAAATTCTTTTTGTGTCTGTAAGTAGTCTCCATTTCGAACCGAGCTACAAATCACTGGTTGACGAATTCTCAAAACCGATTGCGGTATTTGATGAAACCCTGCGCCTTATTTATTTTAATCACCAGTATGAAGCGGTCTTCGGCCGCTCTGTAGCCTCTCTGTTCGATTTAGTCAGTAAAGACGATGACCTTTCTGTCACTGAGCTGCCTGGATGCATCCGCCAAAAACGCAGTTGGCGGGGCGAGGTAATTGGCGGTCTGACGGACACAGGCCGATACAGCGTCAAAGTCATTCAATTGCCCAACACACTGAAACCTCGCTATGTCGGGGTCTTTGATGCCGAAAGCCTGAAATTGGTCAAGGCTCCCTCACAACGGGTGTTGTTGGACGATTTGACAGAGCTGCCCAATCGCTACGCCTTTCTTGACGAACTCACTCAGCACATTGCCCTGAATAAAAGTGGCAATGATGATTTTGCGGTGTTGTACATCGATCTGGATCATTTCAAAGATATCAATGAGTTGCATGGCCATGAAATTGGCGATGAGTTGTTAAAGCTGTGTGCAGAGAAAATCCGCCAGATGCTGCGTCGCGATGACCTACTGGCGCGCCTGTCCGGCGACGAGTTTGCTGCGATCGTCAGTTGTGAACAAGCCCATGAAATGCAATACCTCTGTCATCGGTTGTTGCGCTACTTTGAGCGACCGGTCCAGATGGGTGGCAAACATTACCAGTTTACGGTGTCTATTGGGGTCGCTTTCTACCCTGATCAGGGCGCAAGCCCACAAGATCTGATTATTAACGCTGAAAAAGCCATGTTTGAGGCCAAAAAACAGGGTCGGGCGCAGTTTCAGCTCTATGATCGGCACCAATCTCAAAAAATAGAACAACAGCAGCGGCTGGCGGAGTCGCTGCGGCGGGTATTGCAACAAGCGCCAGAGCAATTTCAGGCGGCATACCAGCCTTTGTACAATATCCAGAGCGGTGAGTTTATCGGTATGGAAGTGCTCGCTCGCTGGGCATCACCCGAATTCGGGCAGGTCTCGCCCGCTGAATTCATTCCCTTGGCGGAGTCTCGGGGCTTAATCAATACCCTCAGTTCACTCATCTTTAATTGTATTCGTCGTGATATTCGCTCTGTAAATCTGGCGGATCGGGCGGAGAAGCCGTTGCTGGCGGTGAATATATCCGCTCAGCAAATTACCGATCCGTTTTTTGAGCATTTATTGATGACCTTCTGGCGCGATGTCACTGACGCAGGTTGGCAGTTGGAAGTTGAACTGACCGAATCGCAGCTGATGACCTATACCGATGGTATTATCGAAAAGCTGGAAGCTTGGCGGCACAAGGGCATCCGTATTGCCATTGATGATTTCGGTACCGGCTATTCCTGCCTGGCCTACCTGCACATGCTTCCAGTGGATAAGCTGAAAATAGACCGTCAGTTTCTGCGTACTCAGACCCAAGCCCGCAAAGAAGACCAGATCATGTACGCCATTATGTCGATGGCCAAAGCCCTGGATATCGAAGTATTGGCTGAGGGCGTGGAAACCAAAGAGCAGTTCCTTCGTTTACAGCAACTGGGCTGTAATTCCGGGCAGGGGTTTGGCTTGGCCCGTCCACAACCATGGGACACCAAACTGATGACCGCGCTGGATTTGTAGGACAGTGACCGAATCTGCACAGAAAATTACGCTAAGTGCTTGACACAAAAGAATTATTCCCTAGAATACCGCCTCACTTAGCCAGAGTGGTGAAATTGGTAGACACACGGGATTCAAAATCCCGCGCCCTTAAAAGCGTGCCGGTTCGAGTCCGGCCTCTGGTACCAAGATTCGACAAGAAGCCTCAATTGAAAGATTGGGGCTTTTTTGTTTGTATTTTTGTTTTAGTTGCAGGTAAGCCGGACTCTACGTCCGGTCGGGATGCCGCACCACTCTGGTACCAAGATTCGACAAGAAGCCTCAATCGAAAGATTGGGGCTTTTTTGTTTTTGCTTTGTTTTAGTTGCAGGTAAGCCGGACTCTACGTCCGGTCGGGATGCCGCACCACACTGGTACCAAGATTCGACAAAGAAGCCTCAATTGAAAGATTGGGGCTTTTTTGTTTTTGCTTTGTTTTAGTTGCAGGTAAGCCGGACTCTACGTCCGGTCGGGATGCCGCACCACTCTGGTTCCAAGATTCGACAAGAAGCCCCAATTGAAAGATTGGGGCTTTTCTGTTTTTGCTTTGTTTTAGTTGCAGGTAAGCCGGACTCTACGTCCGGTCGGGATGCCGCACCACACTGGTACCAAGATTCGACAAAGAAGCCTCAATTGAAAGATTGGGGCTTTTTTGTTTGTTATAGAATATGAATCTGACTTTGTGACCAGTATGAGTCATTCTCTGATTTCTACCCTTTATTGTGGTTTCTCCGGATCATAGTCAAAAATGCCACGCATTTTTTTAAGGTTAGACGTCATGTCCTTGAACGCAGTTTCGGGTAAGGTGTCTATGTAGTGGGCATTAGTTAAATCGATGTGTGGTTTATTACGACACGCAGACTTATGAATTTCGTTTCTTTCTTCTCCAAAGTATTTATTGTCAAATGTTAATGCATCTTTCCAGCGATAGGAAAATGAGATGTTATCTAACGCGATTGTGTTGTCTGAATTTATGTGCCAAGCGAATTTGGTTTGGTAACTTTTGATATCAAAGTGAACAAAGTCTCGTGCAGGTACGCGATTTTTGACGTGGTTGAAAAACTTTACGGTGCTAATCGACGGACAAACAAATTCGACCACCTGAAGGTTTGATTCAGTAGTAAATGCCCCCCAGCTCGCGTTCTTGCAATCATTCCAGTTGTCCAATACTTGACCAATTCTTTCTTCACTCTCACATTCAAATGAAGCGTTTTTAACAATCTCAATATTATTTTCAGAAGCACAACAAAGTCCAGTACTTAGCATGCATAGAATAAAGATATGTTTCATCAGGATAGCTCTTATTAAAAGCCATTTACGTTGGCTTTGATTATTGGAAGCAGTAACTCGATAATCTTAGTCGCAATTGCTCCCCAGGAGAAAGAGAAGTGTACACTCGTATATTGTTTTTGGATTATGAAGATCTGCTTTTTTTGAAGCTAACGGATGGTCGAAGAACTTAGTAAACTAGACGTCAAAAGTGGAATTTCCCTAAACAAAATCGTAGATGCTTTGAGGTGATTAATTTTGTTGCTCTTGACTGAGTATCTCAAAAATATTTCAGTTAAAACGCATTGGATTTTTTGTATCTTGTAATTGGATTCCACGAAAGAGTATTGCTTGATTCTGCTGCAAATGAATAGAGCAAGAGAGTAAAAGACTAAAACATCTTTTTCCGCACCTTAGGCGGGTTGTTATTAGCTTGACGCTGGTTCTTTATTGGATTCCATTTTCTTTGTCACTTCCTTTTGCGCTGCGGCGCGGTGCTCAAAGATGTTGCCCGCCGTAAAAGCGCCGCCAATGGCACCCAGACCCAAGACAAGGTTCATGAAAAAAGAATCTGGGGGGACTTCGCCACGTAAGCCCAGTAACAGCAAATACAGCACTGTGCCCACGGAAAAAATGATCAGCAACCATTTGGTTAAGATGACTTTGCGGTTTCCCTGCTGCGTTTCTTTCATAACCTTTTCTCACCGTTCGCTAGACGGTGATTTAAACTACTCGCGTTCTGGGAAATTGCGAGTTTTGCTTATTAATTGAGCAGTTAGGTTCAGGGTGCAGCTTTACTGTACTCTAAGCCACCCGAGTTTCATCCCCTTGTTCAAGGCATCCTTAATGATGTTGTCGAAGCAGGGCATCCAGCTCATCGACAGGCTCAGACCATGCAGCGTCTTCGGTGCGCGCTTCAATCAGCAATTGCCGTTGGCTCTCGGACCAGATGGCGAGGGACTCCAGAGTCTGGTCTGATCTCAGGCTCTTATGTTCAGCGATAAATGAGTCGATCGCATCACTGGAGTTCTCCAGGCCCAACTGTCCGAACAAGTCTGCCAGGGTGTGGTGTGCGGTTTCCATGATGTCACTCCGTTGATTTCAGCCAAACAATGTCCTTCTAATCTGGCCCAATGTGACGTAAATGCAAGCAAATACATGAATTAGGGCAGGAAATTACTGTTCAGTGAGGTTTTCACCAGGTTAATAATCTCACCGGGGTCGTGTAAGAGCTGGCTGGCACCAGCCTGCAACAGTTCTTCCGCGTCCCGGAATCCCCAGGTGACCCCAATGGCTTGATAGCCCGCGTTTTGGGCGGTTTGCATGTCGATATCGCTGTCCCCGAAATACAGAACTTGCTCTGGTGTAACCTGTAATGCTTCGGTTACTCGCGCAGATACCTCTGCACTGGGTTTGTGTGCAATTCCGTCAACCTGGCCCTGGACTAACGTAAAGGACCAGTCGGGGAGAAAATGCTGAACACAAAGGTTGGCAAAGGCCTGTGGTTTGTTGGTCAGAATGGCCAACTGTAAGTCATGCGCTTGTGCGAAGGACAGTGCATCGGCAATTCCAGCGTACAGGTGCGTTTTGTTTGCCCAATTGCCATCGTAATGCTTTTTATAGTCGGCCAGGACCTGGTCGATGGTGTCTTCCGTTCGCTGAGTCGTGGGTAGAGCCCGCCGAATAAGCTCGCGGGCTCCGCTGCCGACGAAAAAGCGATAGTTATCCGGTTCTTGTGTTGGAAAACCGTGTTTGCTCAGCGCCGCATTGGTTGAGTCTGCCAAGTCCTCCAATGTGTTCAGCAAAGTGCCGTCCATATCGAAAACAAGTGCTTTTAATGTCAAAAGGTTGCTCCTGCGCAAATGTGCGGCCTTTATACGGGCTTTTGCATCGAAATTAAATGTTCATTTTGCTTTCCACTGATCTGATCAAGGAAAACGCAGTGTTACCGCCGTTAAACCCTGATTGCGCGAGCGCTGGGTGAAGGCATGTCATCTTTGCTTGACGTTTACGTCAGCAGTCAATTTAGGGGTATGGCTGTACTTTTCGCGGTTTTAAGTCCGAAATAACCGAACAAAAACAAGAATACAACCGGAGAGGCTTCTATGGGTAAAGGTACCCAGTATGTTGCACATCAGCCACAAGCCGATGGGCAAATCATTTGGTCCCAGATCGAAAACGACACTTGGAAAGCTTTGGTTTCGCGCCAACTACCGGTACTGGAGCAATGCGCTTGTCAGGCGTATCTCGAAGGTGCGAAAGCCCTGAATCTGCCAGTTGATCACGTTCCACAATTGGCAGACATCGATGCTGTGTTGATGGCAGCGACCGGCTGGCAGACGCAAGCCGTCCCGGCGCTGATCGATTTCTCGACGTTTTTCGGATTACTGAGTGAGCGTAAATTCCCCGTGGCCACCTTTATCCGAACCCCGGCCGATATGGATTACCTTCAGGAACCGGATATTTTTCATGAAATATTCGGTCACTGTCCGTTGTTGACCAACCCTGCGTTCGCCAAGTTCACCGAAACCTATGGCAAGTTGGGTTTAGCAGCCTCAAAAGAGGACCGCGTGTACCTGGCACGGCTCTATTGGTTTACCGTTGAATTTGGTTTGCTGCAAACAGTTCAAGGGGAGCGCAGTATTTACGGGGGCGGCATTTTGTCATCGCCAAAAGAAACCGACTATGCTTTTGCCAGTGATGTTCCTGAACGCACTCCGTTTGACTTGATGACCGTGCTGCGCACGCCGTATCGGATTGATATTTTACAGCCCCAGTATTTTTATCTGGAGTCTGTCGACGCGTTATTTGATATTGCCAACATGGACATTATGGCAGCGGTAGACAGCGCCAAAAAAATGGGTTTGTTGCCCGCAAAATTTCCTCAAAAAAAAGTCGTGAATGGATAAGGAGACGAAATGTCACTTGCACAACAACAGTGTGAAGCGTGCCGCGCCGATGCACCCAAAGTCAGCGATCAGGAATTGGCTGAATTAATGCATCAGATTCCCGATTGGGCGCCTGTCGTCGTTAACAATGTCATGCAGCTGGAGCGCAGTTACAGTTTTAAGAATTTTCGTTTGGCGCTCGAGTTTACCAATAAAGTTGGTGCGTTGGCCGAGGCCGAAGGCCACCATCCGGAGATTGTGACTGAATGGGGTAAAGTCACTGTGCGCTGGTGGACGCATGCCATCAACGGGTTGCACAGGAACGACTTTATTTGTGCGGCCAAAACGGACGCCCTTTAAACTTTTGCTCCGTGCGGTTGCGGCATTGCAAGAGAGTCCGCCGTGACCGCACTTTTTCAAGTCGGCTTTACCCGCACTTTTTCTGTGGTTGAAACTTTCATCCAAACCCCAATACTGCCCGTAAGTTCAATCCACACTCAAAGGAAGAAAAGGTATGGCAACAGTTACATTGCAAGGTAATCCCGTTCAGGTCGCTGGTGAACTGCCAGCAGTGGGTACAAAAGCCCCGGCGTTTTCATTAACCGGCGCGGATTTGTCGGAAGTATCCCTGGCCAGTTTTGCAGGCAAAAAAGTTATTTTAAACATTTACCCAAGTGTTGATACCGGAACCTGCGCTGCATCTACCCGCCAGTTCAACAGCAAAATGAATAACCGTGACGACGTGGTCGTTGTGTGTGTATCACAGGATTTGCCATTTGCGTTCTCACGTTTTTGTGGCGCAGAAGGCTTGGACAACGTGAAAACTGCGTCGACCTTCCGGTCCCCAGCTTTTCTGGATGATTACGGCGTGAAGATTGCTGACGGTCCATTGGCCGGTTTGTGTGCTCGTTCGGTGGTTGTCATCGATGAAGCGGGTCAGGTTATCCACAACCAGTTAGTGTCTGAAATTGCCAACGAGCCTGACTATGACGCCGCATTGAACGCTGTCGGTTAACGTTGACCGATTTTCAATGACCTTACATGAAAGCCCTGGATGGGGCTTTTTTTATGATTGATGCATTGGAATCACTTTCCGCTGAGCACCCCATTGCCCAGGAGTCGCTTCAAAGACGCCATGCACCTTCGCACCGCAATGACCGCACACACCATTCTCGCCTAAGGCCCAGGTCTGCAACTGATACCAATCGCGGACGATCACTGGCTCAGCGCATTCTGGGCAATAGGTGGTATCGCCTGCCGGATCATGAACATTCCCGGTGTACACATATTTCAATCCGTTTTGAAGGCCGATTGCACGGGCACGTTGTAGCGTGGCCAACGGAGTACGCGCGTGATTCAACATCTTCCAGTCAGGATGAAAGGCCGAAAAGTGCAGTGGGGTGGTGACCCCAAGATGTTCCGCGATCCACCCCGTTAATTGATCGAGTTCTTTGTCGCTGTCATTTTCACCTGGAATCAGCAAGGTGGTGATTTCCAGCCAGCAATGTGTTTCATGCTGAATGTAGAGCAGTGTTTCTAAGACCGGCGCCAGATGTCCGCCGCAGATCTTGCGATAAAAGTTTTCCGAAAAAGCTTTCAGGTCCACATTCACTGCGTCCATCGACTGAAAAAATTCGATGCGAGGTTCCGGGCAAATGTAACCCGCGGTGACCGCGATATTGCGGATGTTGTGGTGCTGACATTGCTCGGCGACATCCAGCGCATATTCCATGAAAATCACCGGATCGTTGTATGTATAGGCAACCGAACGACATTGGTTTTGCGCGGCCGCGAGCGCGATTTGCTCAGGGCTGGCTGCGGCCGCCAGCGATTCATTTTTACGCGATTTACTGATGTCCCAATTCTGGCAGAACTTGCACGCCAAATTGCAGCCCGCTGTACCAAATGAAAGTACCGGTGTTCCGGGCAAGAAATGATTTAATGGCTTTTTTTCCACCGGATCAATGCAGAAACCACTGGAACGGCCATAACTGAGCAGGGTAATTTCGTTGTTCTGGTTGCCACGTACATAGCACAAACCCCGGCTTCCGGAGGGTATCTTGCAATAGCGTGGGCACAGATCGCATTGCAGTTTGCCGGAGCCATCGTCCAAGGCATGCCAGTACCGGTTTGTTGCCATGGCTGCGTCTCCTTTTAGAGCGCTCACTGTTGATTAGTGTAGTGCTTGGGACTAGGTTTGATAGTACAAATTCTTGGTAAAGGGGGCTCGTATGACTATTCGAATGCCCGCTGTGTCTGGCGCGTTTTATCCCGCCGAATCCCATCAGTTGCATCATCAGTTGGCGACGTTTTTAGGTCAGGCAAATTACGATGCCGATTCCCGAGCACCGACCATGTTGGTGGTGCCGCACGCCGGCTACATTTATTCCGGCCAGATCGCCGCAAACGCCTATGCCTCGCTTAAAAATCACCGTGATGCCTATCGTCGGGTCGTTGTGCTCGGTCCTTCGCACCGTGTGGCTCTGCATGGCATAGCGGTCGCGGAACATGCAACGTTCAGAACACCTTTAGGGGATATTAAACTCGACCAAATCGCGATTAACCGATTAACCGACCTACCGGGAGTGGACGTCCGAACCGACGCGCATGCGTTGGAGCATAGTTTGGAAGTGCAGCTGCCGTTTTTGCAAACACTGTTGGACAATTTTCTGTTAGTGCCATTGGTGGTTGGTCAGTCCAACGTTGAGCTGGTGCGCGAGGCAATTGAGACGATTTGGGATGAGCAGACGTTGATTGTGGTCAGCACCGATTTAAGCCATTTTCTGTACGACGCAGACGCAAATCGCGTCGATGCTAATACGATTCAGAAAATTCTACACTGTGAAACATCGCTGCTGGGTGAGGAGGCTTGTGGTCATCACCCGCTAAACGGTGCTCTGGCGTTTGCTAAAGGGCGAGGGTGGCAGGTAGAGCCTATTGCAAAAGGAAATTCAGGGGAAATCACCGGAGACAAAGAGCGGGTCGTCGGTTATGCGTCGTTCGCTGTGTATGACGGTGTTAGCTCATGACTCCGGTATTGTTGAATAACGAGCAACAGCAGATGGCACTGCGTTTTGCCCGGGAATGCGTTTGGCAGGCTTTGAACCCAGCGCAGCCGATTAGCGGCTTGACCGATCCTGTATTCGACTCACCATTGGCGTCCTTCGTGACCTTAACCACAGACGGCCAATTACGTGGTTGTATTGGTTCGCTGGAAGCTCATCGCAGTCTGGCAGATGATGTTGCTCAAAATGCCCATTCAGCTGCTTTTCGCGATCCCCGATTTTTACCGGTGACTATTGATGAATTGCCGGATCTCAGTTTCGAAATCTCGATACTGTCAAAACCTGAATCGCTGTCTTTTACCGATGAGCAGGACCTGTTTCGACAGGTCATTCCACATCGAGACGGTGTCATTATTGAACAGGGAAATCATCGCTCGACATTTCTACCGCAAGTTTGGGAGCAGTTGCCGGATCACACGACTTTTTTCAATTATCTAAAGCGAAAAGCTGGCTTGGATGAAGCGACACCCGTCACCGAATTAGATGTTCAGACATACCAGGTGCAAAGCTTTAGAGAGCGCGCGAACCAATAAGGCTTGCGCGTTTTGGGGCCTTAATCAATATATCGCTTAAAACAACTCAGTATCCCAGGCCTGGCATTTAGATAAATGAACTTCGGTAACACTTTGCGACCCCACTTCGCTGATCGAGTCTGTTAAAAATTTGCCGTTACATTTTGCGCGATTGCCCTTGAACTTTAGAGTAACTAAGGCTTGGCGGACAAACGAACACACTGTTTAGGCTAATTTTCCTCAGCTCTCGACCTATAATGAGAATTCCGGGCTAGCGTTCCAATGTGGTATGGAGTTCGGCGTAGTGGCCGTTCAATGCAAGCAGTTCATTGTGGGTGCCGCTTTCGACAATAGCGCCGTTTTTCATGACATGAATAACATCGGCATTCATCACCGTGGTGAGCCGATGGGCAATCACCAGAGTGGTTTTATCTTTGGTGAACGCATCCAGCAGAGCTTGAATTTTCTGTTCTGTGTTGTTGTCCAATGCCGACGTGGCTTCGTCTAACAGCAGAATGGGCGCGTTGCGTAGCAGCGCGCGCGCAATGATCACACGCTGCCGCTGTCCGCCTGAAAGATTCGTACCACGAGGTCCCGCCAGGCTGTCTAAACCATCCGGTAAGTCTTTCGCAAACTGGCTGACCAAGGCGGTATCGGCCACCGAATCGATTTTAGCTTCATCAGCGGTTAAATCACCGAGCCAAATATTGTCGCGTATTGATTCATCGAACAGCGCGGATTCTTGTGAAACCACAGCCACGTCCTGGCGAAGATCCAATAAATCGATGTCGGCCAGATTATCGTCGCCAATGAAGATATCACCGCTAGACTGCAACTCCAGTTGGGTCAAAACGTTAAACAACGTTGATTTTCCCGCGCCGCTAGGGCCAACAAAGGCCGTGGTTTTGCCACCTGGCGCAACAAAGCTCAGGTTGTTCAGAACGACATTATTACCATAGGAAAAATTGACCTGTTCGAAGCGAATATCTCCGTTAGGATTGGCTAGCTTGCGAACTGAATTGGGGCGCTCGGTTGGTTGTTGGTCGAAAACAAAAAATATTCTTTCCAGGTTGGCCAGCGCCATTTGCAGACCACTGGTTACATTGGTCAGCCGGCGGAGAGGGTCCAGAACCAATGCGATGGCAAAGAAAAATGTGATGAAGGAGCCTGCGGTTTTTTCACCCGCTAATATTTCCTGCCCACCGTAAAAGATAACGGCGACAAAACCCAAACCCGCGACAATGTCGATTATGGATGGCATGGCGGCGCGGCCGTATTCGGATTTCAGATTGTTTTTTACAAAGGCGCCAACATCTTGCTTGAATCGGTCTTCTTCGTGTGTGAGCAAGTTATTGAGTTTAATGGCCTTGATGCCATGAAAAATCTCATCTAATCGCGTCGATAAACTGGCAGAAGACTCTCTTGCCCGCCGGGTTAAGCGACGGATTGCTTTTTGAAGCCAGGCCATTGGAAGCAATAGTACGGGTAGGCCGACAAAAATGATTAACGTCCACGCGATATCCTCTTGCATGGCTGCAATAATCATGGCGACAAGTGTTGCGGTATCTCGACCGAATGTGAGCAACGTGCCGCTGGCAAATGATTGCAGGGCTTGCGTATCTCCCCGCACCCGCTCAATGAGTTCACCCGGTGCATGACGGTTAAAAAATGCAATATCCAGACGCAACAGGTGGTTGGTCAGGTCTTGTTGCAACTCACCGACAATTGACATTCCTGCTTTAACGGTCAGTGATCGATGAGCAAAAGAGCCGAATCCTTTAACCAGAAAAACGCCAAGGAAGGCTAAGGTGACCGGTAGGACGGCCGTTGGGTCTGCCTGAACAAATATCTTGTCTACCATGGGTTGCAATTGTTTGACGAGAACAAAAATTGAGCCGCTTTCGAGCAGCATAAAGCAGATGGCGACAATCAGTTTGCCAATGTGATTCTTGATATATCCAGACCACATTTTACTCAACAGGTATTTACCGGAATGGTTACTCACGATTCAGCACCTTATCGACCAACAGGTCATACCATTTGTTGGAATGGAATTGCGCGGTGAGGGTGTCCCGGTCGTAATGATCTTTGGCCCACGTCATGAAATCGATCGGCGTTTTTTCATTGAACTGACGGTAGGTTTCCAAAAAGTAATCCAGTCGGCCAGTATTTGAATGCTTGATGTGCAGGTAACGCAGGCTCAGTTGCTTTTGCGCTTCTTCAATCGGGGCTTTTTTAATCAGCAGTAAATATAACGCGGAGCAGATACCAGCGCGGTCGGCGCCCGACTTACAATGGAACAGTACCGGTTTCCGTAATTGTTCGAACATGGCCTGCGTTTTCAACAGTTCTTCGTAGGTGGGCATGCGTCGGGAATACATTTTATGATTGATCATTTCAATGCCGTATTCGTCGCAGGCTTCCTTTTCGAGGATATAAGAACCCCAACGGCTCACGCCACGCAGATTAACAATGGTTTTAATGCCCTGGCTGGCGAGCTTTTTGATATGTCGGGGTGACGGCTGATTGCTGCGCCACACGCCATCATCGAGCTGGTGTCGGTTAGTCCAGAAAAATCTCAGGAAAGAATGGTCACCCATGACGGCGTCGAAACGTGCGAAAGCGCGCTGGCCGGACGTTTTTAGGCCATCAGCCCATTGTTGCTGTGCGTTGATGTATTTCTGTTTCAGATAGGATTGCTTTTTGCTCATTGCGTGGCTGTAGCTGACTGTTCGGGGGCGTATTCTAAGGTGATTGGCCGGTTCATGATAGCGCAAGAGGTCGTTTTAGGCTGGATTTGGCCAAAAAACCGGGTCTGTAACGATACTTTTACTGAATACTGAAAGGTCTGCAAGTATAAGCCTTCCGAGCACTGCTTGGTGCCAAAGGTGTTTTGTCCTTAACATACTCCGAGAGTCAAAAAATAAGAAACCAACAACAGGAACTGACCATGAAGCAGGAATACGCGCCCATCCCCTATGAATTTAACACCCTCACAGAGGCGGAAATGCAGGCCGAGGCGGAGGCTTTTTATCAGGCCATCAAGACGCGGCGAACCGTGCGGGATTTTTCCGATAAGCCGATTCCCGCCAGCGTGATCGAGCAGGCTATATTGTCAGCGGGTACCGCACCCAATGGCGCCAACATGCAGCCTTGGCATTTCGTGGCAATCTCTAACGCAGACATCAAGAAGCAAATACGGTTGGCTGCGGAACAGGAAGAGCGCGAGTTTTATGAGCAACGGGCGTCAGAGGAATGGTTGGACGCACTCAGCCACCTGGGGACCGACGCAGAAAAGCCCTTCTTAGAAACGGCATCCCATTTGATTGTTATTTTTCTGAAGAAGTTTTCCTACGATGCGCAGGGTAACAAGCTTAAAAATTATTACACATCTGAAAGCGTCGGCATCGCGACCGGTTTTCTGATTAACGCGCTGCACACCAGCGGAGTCGCCACGTTGACTCACACGCCGAGCCCGATGAAATTTTTGAACACTATTTTAAAACGACCGGCCGATGAACGCCCCTATATGATTTTGGTGGCTGGCTACCCGGCAGACGGGTGTCAGGTGCCGACCATCGACAAGAAGCCGTTGGTCGACATCGCTACCTTTCTGGACTAATTCGGATGCTGTTAGGGTTCTCTCAGCGGCCGCTCAATTTAAACACCTGCCCGGCAAAGCCCGGGCAGTTGATGGGGATCGTCAGATCGCCATGATCCGCAGCTTGAACGGTTTTCTGTAACCACTCTTCGCCGATGCATTCGACCAGTACGCTGCCAGAGTAGAGCCCTTCGCAGGCGGCAACTACATCCGGAGGCAGTATCAAGTCGCAATAGCTGTCGCGAAAGTCGAAATTGACAAACACCAGAATCCAATGTGCGTGGTGTTTGCGAATGAAGGCATATTGCCGCTCGCCATAGTTCAGGGAGTATTGACGATTATGGGCGTGCAGTGAAATGAAATCGCCGTGGAGCGTTGGCTCTTGCGCTGAAAAGCTCAATAGACGCTGGTACGCGGCATCCAGTTCCGCCTGGCTTTGGGTCAGGCCACCACCGTCAAATCGACCGTGGTTCATCCAGGCTTGGTGGGCAGGAACACCTGCGTAGTCAAAAATCGTGGTACGGCTGGCGCGACCGAAACCCAGGTCCTGATCCGCCTTTTCGCCTTGCGCTTGGCCGAAATACAACATGGTCGGACCTTTTCCCAGTAACGCAGTGACGACCATCGCAGGCCAGCCGCGTTCTGCAGAACCCGCGAATTCTGGATGCGCGATGCGTTGTTCATCGTGATTTTCAAGAAAACGCAACAGGTGGGGTTCTATGTCGGCAAGCCGACGTTGATCGTCGTCCAATCGGGAGGTACCGGCCGATTCGCGAACGATCTCTTTGAGCGTGTCATAGACATCAACTTTGTCGTAGAGGTAGTCCATCTTGCCGTTGAAAATGTAGTCGCGATACAAATCCGGTTGGTAGACCTCAGCAATCACCTCGGCTTCTGGGTTGTGCACTTTTATACTTGCGTTCATGAAGCTCCAGAACTCAACCGGCACCATTTCTGCCATGTCGAAGCGGAAGCCATCCACGCCCTTATCCAGCCAATACAGGGCAATGTCGCGGAATTTGGTCCAGCTGTTCGGTAGCGATTTGTCAGCCCAGAATTCAGCGTGCGCGACGAAATCCTGCTGATCATAACCGGGCGGTAATTCCGGGAAATCTTTGATGCCATCCAGTGTAACGCCATAGTTTATTTTGGCGGTTTCGAACCAGTCATCCCAATGTGGCTTGGCGTGGCGACCACCATTCCCCGTCCATTTGGCCGGTGATTCCTGGTAATGAGCGCCCTGATATTCGCCGCCCAGCGGTGCGAAGCCTTCTGGGTAATCTGGGGTTTGAAAGTCTTCTCCGGGCAGGTAGTAGAAGTTGTTGTTTCGATCGTAACTCAGCTCGGTGTTATCGCGCGCTCCAAAGTCATCTACACCCGGCGGGGCACTGACGCTCTGATACTGGCGCGCGACGTGATTCGGCACAATATCAATAATAACTTTCATGCCGTGTCGGTGGGTTCGCTCGATCAGGGCTTCAAACTCTTCCAGCCGCTGTGCCGGGTTCATGGCGAGATCTGGATTCACGTTGTAATAGTCTTTCACGGCGTAAGGCGAGCCGGCACGACCTTTCACGACCTCAGGGTGGTCGTCATGGATGCCCGGGTATGAGCCGATCAGGGCATGGTGCGGTACGCCGGTGTACCAGATGTGGCTCACACCATAATTTTTGATTGCGCGCAGTGCGGTATCGTCAAAATCCGCAAACTTGCCGACTCCGTTTTCCTCTTTGGTGCCCCACGGTTTATTGGTGGTGTTTTGATTACCAAACAGGCGTGTAAACACTTGATAAATGACGGGCTTGCCGGATTGATCACTGGACACGGCGAGAATCCTTCTTGTAATTGATGTTATGCAAAGCATTGTACAAAAACACTGGCAGACTACCGGGTTGAACTCGTCAACCGGTTGATAAAAGCTATAACGCGATTCTTGTCTCGTGCTGAATAAGGGAGCCATCCATGCCGACACTCAAAACGCAATTCATTCATTTTTTGTTGCAACACCGTCATTGGTTTCGGGGGCGGCTAAGACCGGAGACGATCACTGAGCGGACCGATATGGTTGCCTTGCGTGCCCGCACGGAAAAGATGGCGGCCAGGTTGGGGCAATTGGATGCCTCATTCAAGCTTGTATCCGAAGAACATCGGGGTGTGCACGCACTGCGGCTGATTACAGACGCGCATGCGCAGACCTTGTTGCTGTATTTTCACGGTGGTGGCTACACCACCGGCTCGGCTTCGTCGCATCGGGGGATCGTGTCTAAGTTTGTCAAAGCGACTGGGGTCAATGCGTTATGTTTCGACTACCGCCTGGCACCAGAACATCCGTTTCCCGCAGCCTTGGATGACAGTATAGCGGTGTATCAGAACCTGTTAGCGACCGGTTGGTTGCCTGAGAACATCGTTTTTTGTGGTGACTCAGCCGGAGGAGGATTGGCGTTAGCCACACTGTTGAAGTTGAAAAGTCTGGCGATGCCTTTGCCCAAAGCGGCAGTGTTACTGTCCCCTTGGGTGGACCTTACGTTACAACAGGCGTCTTATCTGACTGATGATCCGCTGGCGCCACCCGGTTCTTGGCAGGTATATGGCAATTGGTACGCGACGACACACGACAAAAAAAATCCACTGATATCACCCTTATATGGTGATATGCAGGGGTTGCCCCCAATGTTTATTTCGGTGGGTACCCGCGAAAACATTCATGACGAAGCGCTGGCACTCATGGCGAAAGCGGAGAAAGCCGGTGTTGAGGTGCATCGCCAAATCGGTCAAGGGATGATGCACTGTTATCCGGCTATGGCGCCGATTCTGCCTGAGGCCGTTGAGGCGTTAGCGGACATTGCGGGCTTTATCCGGCAGCAACTTATACAAAATCCACCCGCGCATTAAACGCGATGACGATTCGATCCTTGTCGCCGAAGTAAGGCAAAGCAGAATGCTTCAGATAAGACGGGAAGATCACAATCTGACCGTCCTTGGGTTCTATGTCCCAAATGCCCGTGCCATTTAGGTACTGGCTCCCGGCATCGAGGTAGTGGTCGGCATTCACTCTCGGGTCATAGAAACGATTCAGTCCATTGCGCCGGGTAAAATCTGAATCGCCAATATCGAGATAGTAAATTCCGCACCAGGAACAGTTGGGGTGACTGTGTGCATCGTGATAACCGCCATTGCGAGTTACGTGATACCAGCTTTCAACGATAGTGGCATACGCCTCTGCGTCTTCTGGCCAAAAGGGTTGATTGACGTCGGCGGCGATGGTGTTGATGAGGTCGCTGAGGAATACATTGAGCGTTTGTATGTCGGCATTGTCCCGATCCAGAAAGTCCAGTTCGCTTTCCGCCAGATTGGCTTTGGCGGTAACAGCAACTTCACTTTGAACCGTCGCATTAAGTTCACCAATATCGTCGTAAATACTGTTGCGCAGCGCTTCCTGCAGCATCGTGTGGTAGGGGTTTTCGGTAATAAAGCATTGGCTGTTCCAAAGCTCTATCGCTTCAATGTCAGGGCTGTCGGTGATGTAGTCTTTCTGCATGCGGGTATCGGTTGAGTAAGGGTGGGGCATGGTAACCCATTTCGTATTTGAGCGTCATGCAGACAAAAAAAAGCCCGCTCAAGGCGGGCCAAAAAACGAGTGTATAAATCGTTCCAGAAATCAGGCTTTACGCGCGCGCGGTGATGCAGTCAGCAGGCTGCGCGATGTTCTTGAGACCCATTCAAAAGCGGCTTTGGTGGCGTCGTTTACGGCCTGGCTGCGCATGGCGCGGGCTCGTTGAATATGACGCTCAACATCAGATGGCTCATAAGCGTTTACGGCGATCTGTTCAAAACTTTGCATGGGTGAATCTCAACAACAGCAAATAAGATGCGCGCAGTCTATGGCGTTGACCTTTTGGTCACAAACGATTATTTTTACGATTATAAGTTAGTTTATTTCACCTATGGGCCCGCATGATACGTTTACCACCACTCAAAGCATTACAGGTATTTGAAGCCGCAGGCCGCACAGGTAGCTTTCAGGCAGCTGCAAAAGAGCTTTACGTGACGCCATCGGCGATCAGTCATCAGGTGAAAGCACTTGAGGATTTTTTAGGTATTGAGTTGTTTGAACGGCGTACCCGCAAAGTTGTTCTGACACTGACCGGTGCCGCTTATCTGGAGTCTATCAGCAGTGCGTTCATGCACATGGAAGTGGCCACCCAGCGAGCCTCGTCAGCGCATTCCGGCGGCGAGTTGAAATTGGCGGTGGCACCGGCCTTTCTGGATCGCTGGTTATTGCCCCGGTTTCACGATTTTACGAATCGTCATCCGGATATTGAGTTGGATATTCACAGTTCCATCGGTGAAATCGATTTTAAACAATCGAATATTGATATGGCAGTCTATTTCGGTGAAGGGCAGTGGGAGGGGGTTGAATGTCAGTTGCTGAGGCCCTCCTACCTGGTACCGGTATGCGCCCCTATACTGTTAGAACAGGAAAAAGTCATGGAGCCTGCAGACCTGCTTAAGTTTCGGTTGTTGCAGGTGAAAAAGAGGCCGGACGAATGGACCAGTTGGTTCCAGTTGACGGAAACGCCGTTTCATCCATCACAGGGAACCATCAGTTTTTCCAATGGCATGAATACTGCGAACGCTGCCGCAAAAGGCTTGGGGATTGCCTTGACAGACCCAAGCTTGGTCAGTGAGGAGATTGACCAGGGCGATTTGATGATACCGATCGACGTGATCATGCAATTGTCCAAATCTTTTTACCTGGTGTCGCAGAAAAATCGACCGTTGACTCCAGCGATGACCGTATTCCGCGACTGGATCACTCAACGAATGGCTGCGGAAATCAGTGCAGCTGAAACACTGGCCGGTTAAATGCCGTTTTTTGCCCATTGACTGACTTCGGACAATTTACCGCTTAAAAGGGTTCGTTAGGCTGCGAAAGTTGATTGTTTATTGATCAGCTCACAGACGAGGGTCCGAATAATGAATAAGAAAAGCAAAGAGTTATTCACCGAGTCAATTAAGCAGGCAATTTTGCAGCATGTCGGCCTTTTTGAAAGCCCGTGTGAACCTCTCGATGGATTTGAAAGTTTCATTTTTAAAGTTCGATACAAAGGAGAACCCTGCGCTTTGCGCATCTCTCATTCGATGCATCGCAGCCCTGTGCAGATTCGTGGCGAAATAGAATGGCTGCAACATTTGGCGAGCCATCGACTGAATGTCCCCACGGTGTTGCCTTTCCCCAATGGTGAATACCTGGCGTCGATAAGTGACGGAAATGGCGGAGCCTTTACAGCGGTTTGTTTCTCCTGGGCAGAAGGACAGCACGTTTGGGCATTTAAAACGTCGCCCTGGTCTTCCCCCTTGTTTGAGCAGATGGGCCATATGTGCGGCAAAATGCATCTTTTGGCCGAAAGCTTTGAATTTGAGCACAGTTGCAGTCAACGACCGCATTGGTATGAAGAACCAGGCCAGAATATTCGCCAGTTTTTGCCCTCCTCCGATGAAGCTATTTCTGAGAAATTCGACCGCCTGAACCATCAGATTCGACAGGTCCATCAGCATAAACACGACTATGGCTTAATCCATGCAGATTTTCACCGCGGTAATTTCTTTGTTCACGGCAAGGACATTACGCTGTTTGATTTTGACGATTGCCAATACCATTTGTTTGTCGCTGATATTGCCATTGCTGTGTTTTACGCCATTCCATTTGATCGACCGGAAGGCTTGCAGCAAAGCGCAGTCAGTCTGTTTTTCCAAAGCTTCATGCGGGGCTATTTGCAGGAACGTCCGTTGGATCGGCAATGGTGTCGATGGTTGCCAGCTTTGTTGAAGCAACGGGAGATCGATCTATACGCGCAGCTACACCAGAACTTTGACCTGAGTGATCCTGACGTTATGGATCGCTGGTCGCAGAACTATTTGTACCAACGACGCCAGCGGATATTACAGGGCAAACCCGTGATTTCGCTGAACTGGGCCCAGCTCTTCGATGAGATAGCCGATCAGGTTGTTACGATGTAAACAAGAAGGGCCTCTGCTCAGAGGCCTTGACCCATGGTTTTACGCCGTTTTCGCATTGACTGTTTTTCCACAAGCCCGGTTGCTTGTGCCGAGTTTTGGCCGCTACTATCCCACGGTCGCATTGTCTGTCATTGGGTATCATTCAGGTGGCTTTGCAAACCTGCCTAAGATGACTTGATATTCAAATTGACAGGCGCATAAATGGCGACTAATGGTATTAAATTAGTAATCTTTTTGGAAATATGTATTATCTTTGGATATTGTGAATAATCTTTGTTGTCATCCAGTGCAGAAGTGAGCGACCTATGGACACCGGCCAGTTATTGATAAATGTATTGTTGTATCTGTTTTTACCTCTGTGGGGTATTGCGGGTTTTGTTGACTGGTGTTGTCACCGGGCCACCCACATTGAGTCGACATCCGGTTTAACCGAGTCTCTTATGCATTCTGTCATGGGCATACAAGTGGGCATTCCCATTATCTTGTGCCTCACTTATCGCGTAAATGTGCTTATCCTCTTACTCTGTTTGCTTGCGTGGGCGTTGCATGAGTTCATCGCGCATATGGATGTTCACTTTGCTTCGCCGCGGCGGAAAATATCCATTTGGGAAATGCACGCTCACAGCTATTTGGCAACGTTACCGCTGTATATGCTGTCGATCATTGCCGTCATTAATTGGCCGGTGGTTATCGACTTAGTGCAATTCAATTGGGCAGGTCAGTTAACCTTAACGCGCATGGAATATGCGCACGGCTTTGATGGATATTTACCGGCCTACCTCATATTCATGGGCATTGTTTGCGTGTTTCCTTACATGGAAGAAAACTTGCGATGCTTACGATACCGGCTGAAGCATAAGGGAGTCTCAGCATGAATGTATTTATAAATAGTACCGGTCACTACTTACCTGGTGAACCGATTGATAACGACAATATTGAGCGAATTCTGGGTTTGGTGAATGGTAAACCCAGCCGTTTGAAGTCGAAAATTTTGCAAGCCAATGGTATTCGAACGCGTCACTATGCAATCGACGAATCGCATACAACGACCATATCCAACGCTCAGATGGCTGCCCAGGCGGGTGAAGACTGTTTAGCAAAAGTAGGGTTTAACAAACGCAAATTAGGAATGCTTAGTGCTGCAACCAGCCAGGGTGATTTCGTTTTACCCGGCTTTGGCAGCATGGTACAGGCGGAGCTGCAGTTACCGGATATTGAATTGCAAACGAGTCACGGTATTTGCTCTAGTTCTATGATGGCACTGAAAACCGCATACACCTTTTTAAAATCAGGCGAACACGACAGCGCATTGGTCATTGCCAGTGAACTTTCTTCGCGTCTGTTCAAGGCCAGCCGCTATGAAGCCGCAAGCAATGTCGTTGATTTTAACGCAGAGTTTTTGCGTTGGATGCTGTCCGATGGTGCCGGTGCCTTGCTGTTGGAAACTCAACCGCGCAAGAACAGTTTGCGCATCGACTGGATTCGTGGTTTTTCTCATGCGGATGCTTATCCTGTGTGTATGACCGTGGGACAACCACGTACCGGCAGCGCACAAAAAAGTTGGCAGGATTATCCAACCTATGCGGAGGCTGAAGCGGACGGCGCGTTATTGATACGTCAGGATGTGCGCCTGCTCGACAACATTGTCAAACTGGGTGTCGACGGATATCTTCGATTAATGGATGAAAAACAACTCAACGTGAATGACATTGACCATGTCTTGTGCCATTACTCTTCTGATCATTTCCGCAGCAAAATTTTCGACATGCTCGACCATGCGGGCATGATGATTCCGGAAGAGCGTTGGTATACTAATCTCTATGAACGCGGCAACACAGGATGTGCCAGCATTTTCATCATGTTGGATGAGTTTCTGCGTACACAGACCTACCATCCGGGTGAAAAAATTCTGTGCATGGTCCCGGAAAGCGGTCGATTCAATAATGTTTATATGCAACTTACGGTGGTGGAATCATGAACGGACGCAAAAAACTGTCTTCGCTGCTCGCGCAGCAATGCTTGCAGCAACTGATGCGCATCTGGTTTGAGTTTGAGCGGGATCTCGGTCGGGTACCGATCATTGCCAGACTGGAAAACGGACAATTCACTGCCGATGACTATCGCAACCTGTTGTTGCATTTACGCCAGCAGGTGATTGAAGGCGGTCGGTGGATTACGCGTTGTGCGTCCAGTTTCGAACGCGAGTATGTCGACGTCCGGAATGTGGTGATTCAACACGCCAAAGATGAACATCAGGACTATCGGGTTCTGGAAGCGGACTTCATCGCCGCCGGTGGCCAAAGCGAGCAACTCAATCAGCAGGGGCGAAACCTGGGAACGGAAGCACTCCATGCGTTTTTAATGTATCGCGCCAGCAAACCTAATCCTGTCGATTTGATTGGTGCTATGTGGATGATCGAAGGATTGGGTCAGAAAATGGCCGCCAACTGGGCTGAGAGGGTCGATGAGGTGATGGGTACCGAGACAAAGTGCACCACCTTTATGCATTATCACGCAGAAAATGACGATAACCACATCGACAAACTGTATGAAATTATGGATCGGGTTTGTCAAACAGAGCAAGACGCCGCGGCTATCTGTAAAACGGCCCGCGTCGTGGGTCGACTCTACGCATTGCAACTGGAAGAAATTGATCATGACTAAAGCTTACAGTGCCTTTTTGCATGCTGTTGCCAAAGACGATGCCATTCCGATTGATCCCGCTGCAACCGAGCTGTGGATGAAAGACCTGCATAACCCGGGTCGCTGGATTTTAAGGCCGTTATTACAGTTGTTTTTCGGCGCAATGTTGCATCTGATCTGGTTTTTTAAACGACTGCCTTTACCGCAATTCAGCGCTCACGCGCTGTTGCAAAAATTGATCTGTTGGTTTTGTACGCACTGGGTATCGATGGAGGCCAACGTTCTGATCCTGCGTCATTTTGCAACGGAATCGAATATCCTGAATTTTTTGAATGATAACGAAGACAAGCCTTCAAAGCCGATTAAGCTGTACCCGAAAACCATCGCAGACATGCTTAAGGATTCATTCGTCGAACACGATCAGGAATTATTTCGTCTGGTCGGTGCGTTCAGTTCAGCGCAAAAACGATCCGCAGTACAAGAGCTCAAATGGACTCACTGGCAACCGATTGACCATAAGACGTTTGACATTAAAGCAAAACGAACCCAGGTGATCGACTTTGAAACCGCACACGTGTTGTTTATGTGCCTGTTCTGTTTGTTGTTGAAACGTGATGAATACCGAGACGCGATTAACGGTTTCAGTCTGGATCAATCCATTGCGATTCGCGTGGGTAAACTTATTTCAGATCCATCGGTTGTGGAGTATGCCTACAACAAATACCCGCACTACCTGTTGGGCCCTTGGAATCTCACCCATCGATTTTTTATGCACGGATTCTTTACCGAGTACCTGTATGCCCGGCTGGAACTGGAGCGGCAGAACACGCAGTGAATAGTCACCTGAAGCTGATCAGCGAGCTGATAGTCCATATTGAAAATAATCTGGCGGAAGAGGTGAATGTTCTGGACTTGGCACGCCAGGTGGGGTTATCGCCGTGGCATTTTCAGCGGTTGTTTAAAAGTCTGATCGGTGATTCTCTGGGCGCCTATTTACGAGGGCGACGGTTAACAAAGGGCGCTCAACTGCTGTTGGAAACCAATCATTCCATTATTCAAATTGCGGTATCGGTTGGCTTCGGTTCACACGAATCGTTTACCCGATCGTTCAAATCTTTTTTCAAATTATCTCCTAAGCAATTTCGGTTGAGTCGGCCATCTTTTTCCCTGTATGAAAAGCCCGTACTGACCCCGGAACTGATCCATCACATTACTCAAGGCATGTCGTTATCTCCAACATTCATGACTCTGCCTGAGCAACGCATTGTGGGGTTGTCGACCGAAGTCACGTCACCGTTTACGACCATCGAACCTATATGCAATATGGTGGGGGAGACCTGGTTTAAGTTATTCGAGCGCCAAGCGCAAAATCCGATTTTATGCTCGGATGAAATGGTGGCGTTGACCATCAGTCCTTCCGGGACCTTTACTGAAGACCTTCTGCAATACTTGGCAGGTGTTCCGGTGTCGACAGAAGCGACGCTTTCACCGGATATGAGTGAGTACCTTTTACCTGAACGTCATGTCGCTGTGTTTGAGACTCAAACCAATGTTGATGCCGAAGTCGCTAAGCGAACAATCGACTATGTCTACGGCTTTTGGTTTGCGAATCAATCTGTCCAACGAGGCAATGGCATCGATTACGAATGGTTTGTGGACATCGACGATGCCATGGCCGGGAAATTCAAATCCCGATACGTCGTACCACTGCAAAATTAGGGTGTTGGTCCACAACTGGCGCGGGCTGGCCCACGCGCAGAGATCGACGAACTTTTTTAGAGGCGCCCTAGAGCACAAATTATCAAATCTCAGTCGATGACGGTCAGTATGCTTTACGAGTCCAATTAATGAGAGATTCGAATATGTTGTCCGACCGCAATACCGCACGGTGCTTTGGTGCCTTTTTTATTTTCTCTTTTTTGACCTATGGCCTTGGCTCGGGGCTGATGACCGCCTTAACGGGGGCCGACACCCCATTATCGGCTATTCATCAGCACACCAGTCAGCTGGTTTTCTCGCTCGTGTTGATGAGTGTTCTGCATACGATAGCCAATATTGCGCTGCCGATATTGATGTGGGGGCGTTTCAGTGCTGTCAGCGCCCGCTTAACTGTGGGCTATCTGGCGTTCGCTATTGCCGCTACGGTAACGTTGATCGTCGGCACCGTGCTTAATGCCATGCAAATTCCGCTGGCTGACGCCTATGCCAAAACCCCGGAAACCTGGCACCTTCAGGCTGGGCAATCACTTACCTATGGTGCTGTTGTTTGTTATCAACTGGGTATGGCCATTTGGGGTGTCGGCGGTTTGTTGATGACAGTGCTATTGTTTCGTTCGGGTTTAGTGCCTGGGTTTCTACCCATTTGGGGTGGGATCGGTTATGTGGTTTTTATAGCGGGCACTCAGCTGGAATTATTTGGCTATCCGTTAGGTGTGGTGCTGTCTATGCCCGGCGGATTGTTTGAAATCACCTTGAGTGTTTGGTTGATTGTCAAAGGATTCAAGACCACGTCCTAATGCTGGCTTCTCTGCGTCAGTCATGGTTTAAAAACGGTCATGGTTTAAAAACGGCAATACATTACTGACAGCTGTATTGCCCCACCTTATTGACTTGTCGGTGACCGGGGTGCTGGTCGCGGTGATAAGCCAAACACAAACGCCTGTGTCTTACAGCGACAACAACGCGGACCGGGAAAAACGACAGCGTCACTGAAAAACTTGTCCACGCTGGTGGTTTGAAATCGTTTTTTCCCCTGCTTGAGCGGTGCACCGCACAGCAGTGAAGTGCCGTCCCTTGCCAATAGATGCCAGTCAATCAGTCTGGCCGGTTCGCTTCGTAAAGCATCGATAATCGCTGTCTGCGCTTCCTCTATGGTATGAAATTGTACGTGCCCGACACGTTTCACGGTTACTCCGCAAATACCCTGATCCGAGCTGATGATCTCCGCCTTGATTTCATAACCAAGGTTGGAAGGCTGGATTGCCAGTGAATAAAGCTCGCCGGAGCGAATGATGGTCAGTAAGCGGGATAAATCGATTTGTTCGCCCAAACGTCCAGAGTAAAACCGCACTTTAAAACTCAAATTAACTGTATGTATGTACAGTATAGTTATTTGAATGTCGTTGAAAATATAAAAATGTAACCGAACGGTGGTTAAGTTTTTAGCCTGCCTTGTCAAGCGTGTAGAGCGTGGCGTGGCTAGCGCTGTAATGAGACCACTCCAGCCCGTAAAGCAGACGTTGCACATTGCCGGAAAAAGACAATAGCGGGATACTGTTCAGTGCTGGAGTCCATCCGCTACATTGGTCTGGATGGCCGCATCCATTGGGCCTGATAACAACAAGAACAAAAGGAACACAGCATGCCGATTTCCGGTAAGAAATATCATCGCCGTTCATTGGGCGAAAATCACGACATGAGACCTGAAACTCTGATGATGGGCTATGGCTATGACCCGTCGTTGTCTGAAGGTTCGCTCAAACCTCCCGTGTTTTTAACCTCCACTTTTGTGTTTGATAACGCACAGCACGGCAAAGAGTTCTTTGAACTCGCTTACGGCAAACGGGAGCCTAACGCAGGTGAAGAAAGCGGGCTCATCTACAGCCGGATTAACAACCCAGACCTGGAAGTGTTGGAGGACCGGTTGGCGTTGTGGGAGTCCGCCGACAAAGCGCTGTCGTTTTCCAGTGGCATGGCCGCCATTGCCACTACATTGCTGGCTCACTTGCGACCAGGGGATGTGATTGTGCATTCTGCGCCGATATACGGCGGAACCGAGTATCTGATTCGTAATATCCTGCCTGCGTATGGCATTAGCAGTGTTGAATTTGAATCCGGTATCGAGCACTACACCTTAGAGCCCGCATTAAATGAGGCACAGGGCAAAGGCAAGGTCGGAATGATTTATGTTGAAACCCCGGCCAACCCCACCAATGGCCTGGTGGATTTGCAGGAATGCGCGCGTTTGGCAGATGCATTGGCGGCGAAGCAGGGGCATCGCCCACTCATTGTGGTCGACAACACCTTTTTAGGCCCGGTTTGGCAGCAAGCACTGGCGCATGGCGCGGATATTTCCATTTACAGCCTGACGAAATATGTTGGCGGTCACAGCGATTTAATTGCAGGCAGTGCCATGGGGCGCGCTGAGGTGATGGCCCCGATTGCAGGGTTTCGTACCATTTTAGGCACCATGTGTTCCGCGCATACGTGCTGGTTGCTCATGCGCAGTTTGGAAACCTTAAAAATTCGCATGGAACGCTCCGCTGAAAACGCAAAGGTGATTGCTGAGTTTCTGCAACAGCACCCGAAGGTCGCCAAAGTGCATTACCTTGGGTTTCTTCCCAAAGGATCTGATGCCGAAGCCATCTTTAAGCGGCAATCAACGTCCGCCGGTTCTACTTTTGCGTTTGATGTTGTCGGTGGGGAAAAAGAAGCCTTTGCGCTGCTTGATAACCTTCAATTAATTAAACTGGCTGTGAGCTTGGGTGGCACCGAAAGCCTGATGGAGCATCCGTACAGCATGACGCATTCCGATGTGCCGGATGATGTAAAAAATCGGTTAGGTATGGGCGAAAGCATGGTGCGCATTTCGGTGGGCATTGAACACGTGGAGGATCTCATTGCGGATCTATCGCATGCGTTGGATTGCATGTAAGGGCATCAACAGAAAGCCTTTAAAAAAGCGCGACGGTTTGCGAAATGTAAAACAAGGAACTCAGGTCTCCGCCGGAAAAATCAGCTTCAATTTTACGGCGCTTAAGAGGCGAAAAAGATAAGGTCATGTGGTCGCATTCTGTTACGGCTTTGGTGTTGATGGTAATTGGTGTGGTGTCTTTATTATCAACATTACAAAGCCGTTTTGCTGTCTGAGATGTGATTTTGGTGAAATATTCGGGCTAGTTTAAGAACGTTCTGCATGACCGTGACATTCCTTTAACGTTAAAAGCGTCATTCTATAACGGTTATAAACAGTAAAAAGTGAGCGTTTGATTGGTCATGGCTACCGTCAGCGGCAGTTCGTCGGCCAGGTCGCCATCCAGAATGCAGGCACAACGTTTATTCGCGCGCAGATGAACTCGTTTAACCAATTGGCTGGTCACAAAGCTTTCTTCTACATGCGAGCCATTAAATAATTTGGGAAAGGTTTTCAGCAGTAAACGTCGCGTCAGCACCGGTACCGAAATCAGCTGAAACTGGCGGTCATCTAATTTAATGTTTGGTGCCATGCGCATATCGCCACCCGTGTATTGTGAGTTGCAGATATCAAGGAACAACACATCGCGTGATTCGTGTTGCCCGTCGATGGTTAATGACAACCTCAGTGACGGTAAACGAATCAGTTTGATTAGCGTCGCAATCACATAACTTAACGCACCGATTGGCCGCATTTTACTGGCCAGACGGGTGATGTCATAAACCAATCCGACACCAAAATTATTGATAAAAAAACGCCGACCACCTTCGGTGATTATCTCACCCACGTCCACCTGCTGAGTTTTTCCCTGCTTTATTGCTTCGATGGTATCCATGGGTGTTTTTATGTTCAGATCCAGTGCGAAGGAATTGCCGGTACCGTTGGGGATAAGCGCCAAGGCGAGTTCCCGATAGTCCGGGTGAGAAAGCAATGCATTCACCGTGCGGTTCAGTGTGCCATCGCCGCCAGAAATGATTAATGTATGAGCGTCGGAACCTAATACGTCCGTCAACGCGGTGTGTAAACCTTTCAGGCTGTCGACAGGGTAGGGCAGGATTGTATCGTCCAGTTCGTGCTGCAATTGCGTTATAAGCTTTTCGTTCCAGCGCCGTGAGCGATGCCCGGAAAACGTATTGAATACAACCGCGTAAGACATAATGCCCCGTCGAAAATGAGTTGATCGCCAGACTATCGCACAAAGCGTGACAGGCCGCCAAGCGCAATATTCAATAAGTTTGGCGTGTTTGATTTGCGTAGTAAAAACCTTCCCGGCAATCGGTGTGTGAGTTGATAGTGCCACCCTACGGCACACTTCACGGTAGGGTCTCCGAAAGGCCAGGATAGTCAGCTGAAAGTTTTGCGGAACTCCCTGGGCGTCATGTTTTTAAGTTCGCGGAAGGTTTTATTAAACTGCGCCAGGCTTTTGTAGCCGACGCGATCGGCGACGACCGCAATTGGCGTATGGCTGCTACTTAGCATTGAGCATGCTTGGCCAATGCGCAATCGTGCAATGTATTGGCTGGGTGTCATTCGGGTGTGTTTTTGAAACAAACGCTGAAAAGAGGATACGCTTAAATTGGCCAGGCTCGCCATGCCGCTGGCAGAAGGGGGCGAGACAAAATTAGTGTTCAGTTCCTGAATGACTTTTTCCAACCGGGGCTCGGCTGCCTGCTGCAGAAATTGCTCACACAAGCTGGCGGTGGTGTTGTCTTTCACCAGTTCCTGGAGAATCGCAATGAACATCAGCAAGCGTTCTGCGTCTGCCGCCCCAGGAAGCGCCATCATATCGGTACGGATTCTTTCGGAGGTTTGAGCGCTGAAGGCCAACGCCCCGTGCGCGCGCAGCAATAGAACCTCCAGTGATCGCCATTCCGGACATAATTCGATCAAAGAACGCAACCAGGCTTCGGTAAACCACACCACAATGGCGTGGTGTGGCGTGTCGTCATTGTCTTTCGTATTGGAATGCCAAGTGTGGGGCGTGTTCGGCCCGACCAACACCAGGTCGCCGTCACGGTAAGGCCCAATATGATCACCCACATAGCGGTATCCCTCACTGTTTAACGTCAGGGTTAACTCAAATTGCGGATGGTGGTGCCATTCAAACGGAATACCGTCATCCAATTGCCGATCCAGCCAACCCAGACTCTGAATGGGCGACTGTACGATACGTTCCAGAAAGGGGCGCACGGGTCAGATCCTTATGTGACTGTATTCTCGCAAGAATAGCATCAATTTATGCTTAAATCGCATCACTTTTTGCAGTTGTGATCCATACACTGAGCCTATTCCAACGCAGAAAGAACCGGAGAGAACCAATGCAAATGCCCGCTTATGCTCAACCCAAACACCCCGGTGCCGTGGCCGGATCGCAACCGTTAAAAGATATTCAGAAGCAACTGCCCAAACGGATAATGACCGAAGAAGACTGGACACAATGGACCCGTTTTGGCTATGTGGTGATCCGTAACCTGATCCCCAGAGATATGGTAAACGAGGTCGTGCAGGCTATTTGGGCATTTGAAGAAAAAGATGCGAATGACCCGCTAACCTGGAATCGACCGGAGCGCCGGGCGCACAAAATGCTGGAATTGAATAACACCGGTATGGTGGAAATGTATCATCACCCGGCCATGTGGCAAGTGCGCCAACACCAACGGCTGTATGACCTGTTTGTGGATATCTGGGATCGTGAAGATTTATGGGTATCCATCGACCGGGCAAATCTCAATACCCCAAACAGTGGCAACCGGCAATTGACGAACCCGAATGGGTTTATCCATTTTGACGTAGACAGCTCAGCGCGACCGTTGCCCGTTTCAGTGCAGGGAGTGCTGGCATTGAGTCAACAGGATGAGACGACCGGCGGCTTTCAATGTGTACCAGGTTTGTTTCAGGACCTGGAGTGGTGGTCTGCCCGGCAACCGGCGAACGCAAACCCCTTTCAACCGGACATCAGCGGGTACGACATTGCCCCCGTGCCTTTAAACCCCGGCGATATGCTCGTGTTCAACGCATTGTTACCCCACGGTGTTCGGCCCAATCACTCACCGGATAAAGTACGCATGGCGCAATACGTCTCAATGTTTCCCGCCCAACCGGATAACGTTGCACTGAAGTCTGAACGCATCGCATTATGGCGTAACCGGCAAGCACCCGCAGGCGATGCGTTTCCCGGCGACCCGCGCGGGTTAGAAGCAAAACAGTATGGTCCTGCGCCGCTGTCTGAGCTCGGACGAAAACTGTTGGGGTTGGATCACTGGGCTTAAAGAGAGGTGAGTTAGGTTCGGCGAAGGATAAGGTGAGGTTGCCAACGATGTGGCAACCGCACATGAGTCATTCCATAAAGCCGAAAAGTTACAACAAATGGCCGTCTGTTAGTCACAACCCGAAGGACCGGGCTTATATGGGCACCTCTAAAAAGTCCGTCGATCTCTGCGCGTTGCTAGCCCGCGCCCTACGGGGACTTAAGAACGAACTTATGGCTTTGTTGAAAATTCTTAACTTAGCCTGCTAGGTTTTCAAATTTTCGCCTAGCCCTAACCTCGTTCCTAAGCCCAGAGTCTGATGAACTTTCTAGAGGTGCCCATATGTCAAAGCGTCAGCGTTGTCACTTGTTCAGGCAGAATGCCTGCCCAAGGTGCGTTCCGCCTAATGCTATGGAAGTTGCTCACAGTCAGAAGCAGTGAATACAGTGATAACGGGCTTTAATTAACCTCTTTCGCTGAAATCGTAGTATAAAATTTCTGACCAGTTGTGAAGACCGAGGTAATGCAACGTCTCTTCAATGTCTTCAGGGTCGCTCGAGGGGTTGTTTAGAATACTTAACACGTTGTCAATCTCACTATCGAGGTAGCCAAGCGCTTTCATTAATTCAGTGGTCAAGAAGGTCGGCGCTTCATCGTAAAATTCGAAAATTTCCAACGGTTCAATAACGGCAATTTCCTGAATGTTTTCGGGTGCACTTAAGAAACTGATCGTTTCCGCGATCGGCTCTTTAAGTGGTTCAAAGGTTATTCGGTTCATGAAACTCAGCAGGCGTTGAAATCCACCATTGTAATTTCCACACAGCGCAATTTTATCGTCGGTATCCCAAATAGTTGAGGTACAGTACTGAGTATCCACTGAAACCATAATCTTATGAGAAAGTGGTATGTCGTTGGCCCATTCTGAAAGTCCTTTGAATGGTGTGATTTTCTTTCGGTCCGGTATGCTTGGCGAAGCATATAAATAGCTACAGTTTTCCATTGTATTGTCCTTATACAGTTGTTTTATGAGTCATTGAGCCAGGCTGACTTGCTGACTCGTTATTAATTTTGTCGCATATGCTCGTACGGTTTTTCAGTATCTTTCTTTGGGTTTTATCTCTCCATAGTGGCAAGTTTTAGTTGGTCCCGCTTCCAGTCAGCGAGGTCGTTCGGGTAATACATATTGTCGCGAAAATCGGTGTCATCCCAGCCTATGGCGACGGCGATGGCCGCTAATTCAAATACCCAGTAACCAGTGTGGAAGTTGTATTCGGGGTCCTTTTCTTTGTGGCTGTTGTACCAGGTAACGTCATGCTTTTTTAAACTGGGGTAATATTTTTTCAGAAACAGCTGTACTAAAACATCGCGCGCGTCTTTGTCATATACGCCCATGGCATCGCAAATGGGTTTATAAACGTCCGGGAACGCAATGTCTTGTGAAACGGGGTGTTCTGGAATAATGGCCGCAATCAAACGATCAATGAGTTTGTCCTTACCGGTGTAGGGTATGTGTTGAATGATTTTTTTCGACTTCGCTTTTTTCTGCGTTGAAGAAGTAAGCAAAGGAAAGAATCCATGTGCACTGAATGTATTGTTCTAAGATATTGTCCGGAGCTATCAAATCTGATTTTCTAGAATTAGATTCAATATAGCGAATCACATCTTTTAAAATAGTTTTCCCAATCGAAGATAGTTGAAAAGGTTCTGTTCCGAGCGTGTATGAACATATGAGGTAACTAACTCGTCGTTTAAGGATATTTCTGGTTAGGCTTTCAATGTGATCGGATTCCGTAGCTGTTTTTAGGCTAGTTAAAAAGCGATCAGGAACGGTTTTTAAGTATTCACTATAGTCTACTAAATGCTCTGTAGAAACAAAGTTTTGTCGATTTGCCATGTGATTTCCTTTTAATAGTTCGTCCAAGGTCAGGTATATATCTCAGACCTATCTTGGCATATCCCTCTACTTCGGCATCGTCAAGTGCATCGCCGTGCAATTACTTAATGATGTTCTTTGCAATCAACGTGTTGATTTTCTGCTTAAAGCCTTCTGGTTATACTTTCAGCAACGATAGCATTCGTTGGTACGCGACGAAGTATTGGCACTTCGATGCCTGTAACCAACCTCGAAGTGCCGTAAATATCGGGCGTAATACTACGGTGTTTGCAAGTTTTCTTTATTGAGTTGTTCCCGCTTCCAGTCAGCGAGGTCTTTCGGGTAATACATATTGTCGCGAAAGTTGGTGTCGTCCCAGCCTATGGCGACGGCGATGGCCGCTAATTCAAATACCCAGTAGCCAGTGTGGAAGTTGTATTCGGGGTCTTTTTCTTTGTGACCGTCGTACCAGGTGACGTCGTGCTTTTTTAAACTGGGGTAATACTTTTTCAGAAACAGCTGTACTAAAACATCGCGCGCGTCTTTGTCATATACGCCCATGGCATCGCAAATGGGTTTATAAACGTCCGGGAACGCAATGTCTTGTGAAACAGGGTGTTCTGGAATAATGGCCGCAATCAAACGATCAATGAGTTTGTCCTTACCGGTGTAGGGAATGTGTGACATGATTTTTTCGACATCGCTTCTTTCAGCGTTGAAGAAATAAGCAAAGGAAAGAATCCATGTGCACTTTATATAGTCTTCAAGTTCTCCTTCCGCTAGCGATTCCGAAGAAAAATTTACGTAATTGTAATAGTCATTTATAAGTTGCTTTGCAGCGTGTTGAATATTGTCGATTGGTTGGCCGGTGGTGTATGAACCCGCTACTACCGAATGCCCCCTTCGAATTAGTCCTCGATAAACAGTATTTTTCTGCCTTGTAGGGATGTTTTCCAAAAGTTTTTCTTCATACTTATATCTACCCTCATTTAACCGCTCAACATATCCAAACATAAGTTCAATGTTCGTATTATTCTGACGGATTACCATGTAATTTCCTCTTTAATTGATCGTCCAAGGTCAGGTATGTATCTCAGGCCTATCTTGGCATATCCCTCTAGTTCGAAATCGTCAAGTGCATCGCCGCGCAATTGATTAATGATTTTCTTCTCAATCCATTTATCACTCATCTGCTTCCCATCACTCTTGGTCCAGCCATAACTACTTTTATGGTACTTGGCTTCCATGACGATGTATTTTGGTGGTGGCCGACCGTTAAAGTACAAACCATCCACACCGTGATGTCCATAGAGTGGGTGTTTGAAACCGGGGACGGGGGTATGTCCGTCGGCAATCATGTATTCGTGTGCTTTCAGTTCTCCGAGTTCTGCTTTGGCCCGATTGGTACCTTTAGTCGTGGTGTTACTGGTGACGTAAAAGTAGCCTTCGTCCGCATTGTACGCTTTGCGCGGCCCGTCGTAGTTTGGGTTGCGTTTGGTATTGTAGCTTCCATCGGCTTGTTTAAACCAATGGTGCCCTTTCGGAGGGCTGGGTAGTGCTTGTTGGGGTGTTTTGCCTATGTGCAGTTGTTTGACCTGGCCGACGCCACCGTCCAAGCCGATATTGCTGGGTGAATTGACGGCTTTGTACAGAATCCCGTAATTCTCGGCTTGTTCACGAAGCACCTTTGAGGCGGTTAGGCGAATGGCACCTTTGGCCACGCTGATACTCGGCATTTTGTACTTGCCCGCCTCGGCATCACCGGAATACAACAATGCTCCGGTGGCCGCAGCCCCAACAAAGTACTTGTGCCGTAAAATCGCCAGAATCGCTTGCCCACCGCCGATGGCCCACTTTTCTACCGGCACAAAAAAGGTCGCGAGACCAAACAGCAGTGCGTTGGTCCACTCCAAAAACTCATTAAAAGTTTGCCGATACGGAATGAAGCCGGCATCTTTTTGTTGTTCGTACAGAAAATCCAGTCGTTCTTTCAATTCAGACTGTGTTAGCCCGAGTTTTAGCCGGTGTTCTTCTTCCTCACTCGGCTGAAAGTTGGGGCTCGCGTAAGCAAATAAACGGTACCAAGGGTCCTTAGGAATATCAGGTTCTTGTTCGACTAACTCAGTGAGTTTTTTTACGTGCAATTGAACCTGAGGGTCGTCGTATCGTTCAGCGGCAGCGCGAAATACGATGTCGGCATACAGCCAAGTGAGATCCAACAAAATAGGGTGTGAGTTCGATGTATGCGCGAGTTGGTCTTCAACCAGTTGCCAGTCTTCTTCGCTCAAGGCGTTGCCGAACTGGTGGTACACCGTCTGTTTAATATCGTCCGTGTTGGTGTATGGCGCGGCAAGAATGACATAGCTGTTGGGTAAGACCAGGCCACGTTCATCCACCGGGAGGTTTAACGCGGCAATGGCTTGTTGCAACTGAGCAACTTCCCTTGGCCTTAACACGACGTTTTGACCGGTACTGGAAGGGTAAGTGAATGAGAGCCCCGGTTCGCGATCCATCAACGGGCTGACGTCGAAGAGCTGCACGATGGGTTGTCCAAATTGAGCAATGACCTGTTCAAATAATGTAGGGTTCAGGTTCGCTGCAAAGTGATAGCTCACTTCAGTGACAGTATTGGGCAGCAGAAACCGTTTGGGGACATTAGGGGTGAGGTCATCGCCTTCATAGAGTAATTCATCGGCCTCGTCGTAAAGCCAATAGCTTAACTGCGTACCCAAGGGAAAAGGGCTGGCAGCATCATCGTAGTTGAGTTCCATCCAATTGGGTTCAGGTACGGGTTGCCACGCGATGAGTGGTGGTGGCAGTTGTGCTGTTGCATTTATCGGGTAAGAATCTTGTTCAGTGACCGACAAAAATAAGCATTGTTGCTCGGTCAGTTGAGCAAGTGCTCTGAGAGCTTTTCCAAGGTCACGACACTGAGTGAACAACGGGTTTTGGTTGCCGTTTTTCGTGGTGCTGGATGTTGACCCCGCTGTGATCAGGCACAACAAAGTCAATTCTAGTAATGCACCTTCCGCATCGGCGGCATCTTCAAACCGTTAGTGCAAATGCGGTTCTAAAATAGTTATAAAACTTTGCTGTGATGCCAAAAGCAGGGTGTCGAAATAGGCTTTTGCTGCCGTTTCCCGGTTTGCGTTTATTTCATTTAAACCGAAGCTGAGTGCCAGGTGTTCGTGGTAAGCCTCTGGGTGTCTTGCTCGAAAACGCTCAGCAAATATATGAGGCTTGTGGTGCTCGGCTTCAAAGAGTTCCGTTGCTGTTTTCGCCAGCTCAAGGACCGGGTATCCCTCAGTGTAAAGGCGGGTTGGCATGGTGCTCGGGTTCGCAGGGGTCAGTAAGCCCAATTGAATGGAAAACAGGTTTTGAACCCGTTTTGGAACGTCCGCAATAGTCGGTTGCGCTGCTAATGCTTTAAACAACGCATCGGCCTTTAATTCAATAGCTTCTACTGTTTTTTGCCAATGCTCCTGTTGCACGGGTTCGCCGATTTGGTAGTTGATTTTGCTCGCACCGTGCAAGGGCAAACTGCCAGTATCGCCTGCGACTAAGTTTCCAGTCAGGGTTCCGTTGGTTTTGGTCTCAATGCGATAGGGCAGCGACACCGGCGAGCCATCGCCATAACGGTAACTGAGCTCAGCGAAATGTTTGGGGCGGGTATCGTCTACAGAGTGTGTTGGTTGCGAGTACTCCTCAACAGGCTGAACGTGTGCCCGCCTCAGTTCTATTCGAGGCGCAGCAGGCGTTGGCCCACTACTGCCTTCGCGTCTGCGTAACTCATAGACTTCCCCCGATAGGTTTTTGTCCGCACTTTTAATAAAGCGGAACTGCGACGGTGAGGTTTTAAGTACAAACAGTGTCCGTTTTCCAGACACCAGATTGACGTCATCATAGTCTTCAGGCAATTGCCAAGTGGCATGCCAGGATAAAGGGTTCAGCGAAACGCCTTGTTTGCGCAAAAAGTCCTTCACAGGCTGATGCAGAAGTTGAATATCCTTCGACTGCGCCATTGATAGATCCTTATCAAATGGAGGAGGGCGTATTCAACCGTTATTGGCATTGGTCTTCAATCAAAAGCCTCGCAAAGAGGGTTGCCGATGTTTCTATTTGCAAAGTTGATCACAAACTATGACAAACCTCGTAATTGGCCGTACTCATCCACCAAGGGGCAAGCTGATTGTCTGGTTAGTAAGTGGGTGTCGAGGTTGAAGGCTAGTTTTACATGCGGAGAGGACACTTGAGATTATCGATTTTACAGGCACAAAAAAGCCCGCATTTCTGCAGGCTTTCTCGTTTTGAATAGTGGCGGGTCACGCTGACTGCCCAGACGCGGACAATTTCGTCAGGAACGAATTTGCACGACCCGCAGGGAGCCCGAAGGGGAGCTACAAGGATGTAGCGAATAACTTAGGTGCCACCTTGGTCATGGCAGGGGGATTGATTTCTCCGTGCAAAAATAACAGGTACAAAAAAGCCCGCATTGCTGCGGGCTTTTTCGTTTTGAATAGTGGCGGGTCACGCTGACTGCCCAGACGGGGGATAACGGGGCCACCTTGGTCACGGCAGGGGGATCGATTTCTCCGTGCAAAAATAACAGGCACAAAAAAGCCCGCATCTCTGCAGGCTTTCTCGTTTTGAATAAGTGGTGCCCAGACGCGGGATAACGGGGCCACCTTGGTCACGGCAGGGGGATTGATTTCTCCGTGAAATAACAGGCACAAAAAAGCCCGCATTTCTGCAGGCTTTTTCGTTTTGAATGAGTGGTGCCCAGACGCGGAATCGAACCACGGACACGGGGATTTTCAGTCCCCTGCTCTACCGACTGAGCTATCTGGGCATGTTGTTCAGAGCAGTTGCCCCGTCAACGGATGCGTATTAAACGGATTTTGCTTTTGGTCGTCAACACCTTTTTTGCTAAATCTTTGATTTTTTTAACAAAATAATCAGATCGGTTGAATATTGATCGGCTCTGGATGCGTTTTGACCGCTATTTTTGCGACATCGATTAAGGCTTGTACAGACGTCAATGCGCTATAAGGCCGGGCGGACATGGTTTTGACATCACTTTTGGGCATTCTGTCCAAAACACCCAGACGAGGTCGCTGCCATGAAGCTTTTTATTTGTTCCGATTTGCATATTGATGCCTTAACCCCAGCCCAATACCGGAATTTCACTTTACCGCCGGCCGATGTATACCTGATTGCCGGTGACCATATGAACGGGGTGGTGGAATCGCATTATCGCTGGCTGATACAGAAAACCAACGGTATTCCAACCTACCTGACGATGGGCAATCACGATTATTACGGCCTGACCCGAGAGGATGCGATTAAACGGATTCGCCAATTGGTCTGGGGGTCTTCAATTCAATTGGTGTTCAACGAGTCCGTTTTATTGGCACCAGGCCTGCAGCTCTGGGCGTCGGATTTTTGGACGGATCTGGCGTTGACCGGGAATCGCGAGCGGGTGGTCGCCGCTTCCAGAGCCGTGTGGGATGATTTTGATGAAATTTATGTGCGGGAGGGTGCCGAGTTTCGATGCATGCGGACCGATGACATGGTGGCATGGCATCAGGCCGCGTTGGCGCAGTTTGTCGAATTTCAGGCGCAAACGGACGACGATATTCTGCTGATGAGTCACCACGGGTTATGCCCAGAAGCGCTAGCCAGAAATCTCATGGACGAACCGCTGACTGAGGTCGATGCGTTTTTTACCAGCGATGCGCGTGACCGTTTGTTGGGGCTGACCAATGCTCCATTGTTATTGATACATGGGCATGTGCATCGATATCACCGGACGCCATTAACAGCACGGACGACGGCATTCTGCAACCCGCGGGGCACCCACGGCACACTGCGTCAGACACTCGTTGAACTGGAATATACCGGTTCCCGTTGGCGGCTTATCGGCGAGCCAGATTACTGACAGGGCAGCGGGGGTTTGGTATCGTGGCGCGCAAATTATTTGCATGGTTAAGGGACTTTTTTCATGCGCTATCGTCTGACCTCTGTTTTTTTTCTCGCGTTCAGCAGTTCACTCATGAGTGCAGAGCACCCCACCACCGATGCTCACTATGAACAAGTGATCCGGGAAATGTGTGCCGCCAATCGCGCACCGGTTGCCCGAACCAAAGGTACCCAGATATTCAGTTGGACCGATGAACATGGTCAGGTCCATTTTGGCGATCGGCCGCCAGCCAATACCGATGTTCAACGTGAAACTCTGCAGGGGCGAAAAGACTATTTCGAGATGACGGTATCCTTTCCGTCCGGTGCCACGAACAGCGAGATAGGCGACGCGCTTCAGGTGAATGGTCACGCGATCGCCCAAGCCCTGAGTCGTCTCATTCCAGCCGAGCGCATGACTAAGTCCAGTATTGAAATGAAGGTGTTCAACAATCGCGTTGCGTTTATGCGGCATAAGCAGACCCTGGCTCCGGGGCTGTCGAATAATGTGGATGGTTTTTATTCCGCGCTGGATAACACGGTCGCGGTTTGGCATAACGGTAACGATGACTACGCCCAGCAAATAGCGTTGCACGAAGCCACACACGTTTTCCAGTACAAAAACATTGGCATGATGCCGGGATGGCTGACCGAGGGCATGGCGGATTATTTTGCCAGTCTGAGAGTGCAGGGCAGTGCGAAGGTTGTGCCAGTTAACCCCTATTGGCTCTGGTACCTGCAGCAACAACGGCAGATCATTCCTGTGCAGACATTGATGTCGGCCCATTACAGTCAGTTTCAGGGCAATGCTGGTGCTACCTATTATGCGAACTCCTGGGCATTGGTTTATTTTCTGATGCGACCGGAAAACAGACCATTGATGGAACGCTATCTGGCGGACGTGTCGCAAGATAAGTGTGACGATATGCCTGACGCGCACAGTGTGTCGTTCTTTGAACAGCATTACTCTGGTGGTATTGAAAAACTGCAACAGGACTGGATGCACTGGTTGGCTTCAAGTCACGACGTTCCGAATTATCATTAACATCGTAACCAACATCCGAAAGGTACCATTTGCCATGAACGAACCCCAAGACGCGTCTGTTGCTTACGACGACCAGCCCATTTATGTGAAACCACCGTTGCAATTAACGGCCTATGTTTTTTGTACTGCAACCCTGTTGGCGGTATTTGGCTATTGGGTGATGAATGGACACCAGCTTGCACTGGGCAAGACATTGTGGTTTTACAGTCTATTGGGCGCGGTGTATTGGTTTTCAGCGCAACGTAATAAAGCGTTGTTCGGTCTGGGTCTTTTGTTTGCGACGTTGCTCAGTTTCAGGGCGTCGGAAGTGCTGAATGTCATCAACAGTTGGGCGGTCATTCTGGTGTTGTTTTATATGGCAGCACAGCCAACATTGCTGGCTTTACGAAACAGTTCGCTGATTGCTTTCCTGGCCAATATTCGGATTTTTTCCTGGATAGCTGCCCCGATCTTGTTTGTATTCAGCGATGTGAACTGGAGTGCGCTTCGGGAAAATAAGGGGCGAATGTCCTGGTTGCCTGCGGTGTTTCGCATCCTGGTTATCGGTATACCGGTGCTTTTTGTTTTTCTGATGTTATTCATGTCTGCGGATGCGCTGTACGCAAAAATGGTGTCTGACATAGCCAGCCATTTGTTCGATATTTCGTGGAACTTAGAAACCGGTGTGCAAGTGGGTTTTTATGGTTTTTTGAGCTTGGCGTTTATACGGATGACTGCGTTTGGGAGCCGCTGGCATCAATCTGATTTGCCGGTTCCCAGTGTTCTGCGATTCGGTTTGATTGAAGTGATTGTTCTTTATGGTTTGCTGATTGCGTTGTTTGTCAGTTTTATCGTTGTGCAATTTGAATATTTTTTTGGTGGCAAAGACATTATCAACACGGTGAAGAATCTGACCTATTCGGAATACGCGCGCAGCGGTTTCTTTGAACTCGTGTTAGTGGTGGTTTTATTGCAAATGACGTTGCTGGTGGGATTTTGGATATGCCGGCGAGCGGAACCAAAAGTAGAGTACGCATTTCGCATACTGGGCTTGTGCTTAATTGCGCTGTCCTCTGTCGTATTTTATTCAGCCCTAATGCGCATGGCGTTGTACGTGGAAACCTATGGGCTGACCGAACTGCGGTTCTATGCCACCGCGTTTATGCTTTGGTTGATCGTGAGTATGCTGGTGTTTGCCGCTCATGTATGGGTTCGCAACAGCGACTGGTTCCCGTCGGTCTATGCCGGTTCCTTTGTCGCCTTTCTGGTTTTACTCAATGTGGTAAATCCCGATGGCTGGATTGCAAAACGGAATGTGAGTCTGGATATACCGGTTACCTATAGAGACTATGAGTACACTACGCAATTGAGCAGCGATGCATTCCCGCAGATGAGTAAAGTGTTCGATCAGCTCACTGTCTCTGAGCAAACCTCAATTTTGAATGCGAAAAAGGTCATCATAACCGATAACGCGAACGCCGGTTGGCGCGCCTGGAATGTCAGCCGTTGGCGCGCGTCGAATTTGTTCCAGAGCAATTCTGAATAATTGCCATCTACCTCAGCGGGAATGCACATCCGCAAATTTCGAGGCTAGTTCGGCAAGTGATTTTCATTGTCTTGGCAAAGTCCCTAGCAAATCCGCAATAGTTTGTTGCGGGTTTCACCACCTGACACCGCAACCCTAAAACCCTATACTACCCTCCGTTATTTTCCAACTCAGGAACCTGCTGTGACCCATTTCCGGCCCTGTATCGACCTACACCAAGGCAGTGTTAAACAAATTGTTGGCGGCAGCCTGAATGACTCCGGGGCAACCACCAATTTTGTCAGCGAGTACGACGCCGCTTACTACGCCGAGTTGTATCGCAAACACAGTCTCACCGGCGGGCATGTTATTGCCTTGGGACCAGGCAATGAGGCTGAGGTTAGGAAAGCGCTGCAGGCGTGGCCACAGGGTTTGCAGTACGGTGGCGGTGTTCAGGTTGAAAATGCTGCCGACTTTCTGAGCATGGGGGCCAGTCACGTGATTGTCACCTCGGCGCTGTTTGACGGTGCGGCGTTCAGTTTTAAAAAGCTCGAAGCCTTTAAAGCCGAGGTGGGTGCAGATCGTTTGGTGTTGGATCTCAGTTGCCGTAAGCAGGGCGATAGTTGGTTTATAGCGACCAATCGTTGGCAAACGGTGACGACCATGGAAGTTAACGAAGAAAACCTTCGCGAGCTGGCCAGTCATTGCGCTGAGTTTCTGATCCACGCGGCGGACGTCGAAGGCCTGCAAAGCGGTATCGATGAAAACCTGGTCTCGTTACTTGGCAACGTTGCAACATTGCCGGTCACTTACGCCGGCGGCGCGCGTCATTTGGCCGATCTGAAACGCGTACATGAACTCTCCAACGGTAAGGTCGATTTAACCATTGGCAGTGCACTGGATATCTTCGGCGGCAAGGGCGTGACTCTGAATGAATGTATTCAATGGAATCAGCAAGGTAAGAGCTGAACGAAACGGCCGAGTGCCGTACACCTCATAGAAATATCAGTGCAACCATGTCACAGAGTGGGGCAAATGCCGCAGTTGCTATAGACCTTCGCATAACTCTTTGCCGCACGGTAAAACAACGTGTGGGTTGTATCACCAAAAAAAGGTGAGCGTCATGTTCACCTTTGTTTGTTTCTGGGCCTTGGGCTTTTAATCAATGGTTGCAGGTAAACTTAAGTCACCCGATGCCACATCAAAAACATTCACAACGCACAGTAAAGGGTCGTGCGCACTGGCGTTTACCCGCAGTCCCGCTGTCACGGCGTCGTAACGGCCATCTACTGTGTCTGCTGATCCCATCAGCGGTACCGTCACCGCGACGGTTTGCTCGGTGAGCACCGGTGAGTAGCCGGGGCTGTCCAGTAAAATAGGCAGGCCGGGCCAGGTAAGCGGCAGAGTCGGCGTTGCGTCGGTTGGAATGTCTGCCACTTTCAGGGCGCCTGCTCCGCATTGTTCGTCCGGCACTAACACGACCCAATGTGAATGCCACAAGGCGCCATCGTTAGCCAGGTTGCCATCTGCGTTCTCATCAAACAGCGGGGTATCGTCGAAATCCGGATGTGCCGTGACCGCCATAGCCAGAATCCCCTGATCCGCGTCAAACCCCACCATGGCGGTATTCAGCGTGGTTGGCCAAACATAGGAAAAAACATCACTGCCCGCCAGGGCTCCAGTCGCTGACGGGACTTGGCGGCCCGCCTGACCGGAAACCCGCATGTGAAAGGTCAGCGTATTGTTTTGCCGGGTAATGTTGGCGTGAACGATGTCAAAAGCAGTGTCAATCTGATCATTTTTAGCTGCAATTAAATCATGGGCACCCGCCGGTAGAGAAAGGGCGGTTAGGCAGCAGGCCGTTAATCGACCGAGTAAGGTTACTGATTTCATGGTATTTCTTTCCTTGGTTATGGTTTCGTATCGAAACTATTTGCATTATCAGCAGATTTTTTGTGTTGTCAAATTAGTTTTGATTCGATACTGTTCTGCCATGACAAACGAAACGACACTCTGGATAGAAAGACTGGCATTGCTGCACAAGAGTCAAATGCGCAAAGCGGCGAGTCAGGAAGGGCTGCAATTAGTGCATGTTGATGCGCTGCAATATTTTGCGCTCTGTAACCGATACTCGAATACGGCTCAGGCGCTGACGCTCTATTTGGGGCAAACCAAAGGCAGCATTTCCCAAAGTTTGAAATTAATGACAGAGCTGGGTTTTTTGGAACGTCGGAATGATGCGAACGATAAACGAGTCACGCGGTTGTTTCTGACGCCTGCGGGCCAGCAGTGTCTTGAGCGCATTCGGCAAAACTTTGCGCCGAATGTCAGTGATGATCGGTCCACGGCCCAGGTGTTGGCCAACTTATTGAAAGACCTGCAGCGCACGCAAGCGCTGGTAGGTTTCGGGATGTGCAAAAGCTGCCGTCATAATCGCACACTCGATGACGGTCGGTTTCAGTGTGGTTTGACTCAGGAACCCTTAACCGAGAGCGATGTGCAACTGATCTGTGTGGAACACGAGTTCGCTGGCTAACGACGTGGGCGGCGGTTGCCGTTTGCCTTTCGTGTTTGCAATAGTGCTAAGCGTTGCGTTCCCACAGGTTGTGCTCTTGTACGAAGCTTTGCCAGGCGTCTGGGAAGTCGCTTCGCGCCAGTTCAATTTTCGCCTTTTCAGTGTCACCCATCGTTAACCCGAGTTGGCAAGCGACCAACAGATGATGCGGGGTTTGTAACCGACTGATGTCGCCTTCTGAGATGTTGTCGTCCAGCCGATTCAGAAAAAACTCACCGTTATGCGCATAGATTTTGTCACCGACAATCGGGTGACCCAAGTGAGCTAACTGCGCACGAAGCTGATGTTTTCGGCCCGTGAACAGCTCGCATTCAATAGCGGAGTACTCGCCACTGCTGCTTAAAACCCGAAATCTGGTGGTGCTGAGTTTGCCGTTTTCGTTTTCATCTACAACGTACATCTTGCATCGGATCGCGCTGTCAGGCCGGGTATTCAATCGGCAACTGAAGGTGAGGTCAGCCCAGTCTGGCTGTCCATACACGATTGCGTGATAGACCTTGGTTTCCAGTAATGCCTGAAACCGGGGTTGCCAGAGTTGGGCATCGTGGCGGTTTTTTGCAAAGACCATTAAACCAGCGGTTTCCTGATCCAACCGATGCAACGGTTGCGCGTCTGGCCACGGGCTGTCACGCCGAATTAACGCCGTGAGTGTGTTGTGAATATTGCGGGTGGTTCGGTGCACGGGCAGTTGCGCGGGTTTGTTGACGACGAGTAACTGATCGTTCTCCCAGCAGATATGCCAGTTCAGGTTGACGGGTTCCTCTTGATAATCCCGCACTACAATGCGCAACTCTGTGCCAGGCGTGAGTTCGGGGTTCCCGTTTACCGGTTGGTTATCCACCAAAATCGGAAAGACCAGGGCGTCGTTCCAGGACAGCACGTTCAGAAAAGGAAACTGTGCACTCAGAAACGTGTGTAAATCCATGCCGAGGTGTTTTTCAGAAACACGAAAAGAAAAGGTGGTGTCCAAGAGGTGTCTACTGTTGTCAGATGCGCCGCCAGAGTTTGGCACAATTGGGCGTCAGTTGCATGGGCTTTGATTGATTTGAGGGTTTTTGAATCTTCTGGTGTGCGGTATTCTCGGGGCTTCTGATGTCATGAAAGGAATGCGCCAGTGGCGGTAGCTAAAATTAATCTGTACAGCGAAAGTCTCGGTACCGTGCAAGACGTGAATGTGATTTTACCCAAACCTGAGCACATCCGGCACAGTGCGGTACTGTATCTGTTGCATGGCTTACTGGATGGGCACGAAACCTGGCTGCAACGGACCCGATTACTCGATTATGCAGAGCGTTATAAGCTGGTCGTGGTGATGCCCAACGCCCAGCGCAGCTTTTACGCTGATCAAGCCTCCGGTTATGCGTGGCGAACCTGGATCGAATCCGAATTACCTCAGATGATCGAGCAGTGGCTGGCAGTCGGTGACAAGGTGCCCCGGCACATTGCCGGGTTATCCATGGGCGGATACGGCGCTATGAAACTGGGCTTGTCGCAACCGTCTCGGTTCATCAGTGTGGCCAGCTTCTCCGGCGTGCTGGATCTCGCCGGTATTGCACCCTATGCGGAGTTGAATGGCGTATTGAATGATCTGGAACTGTCTTTCGGTGAGCTGGCGGCGATTCCTCAGTCAAAAGACGATCTGCTAACCTTACTGGACCAGCCAACACTGCCGTACCTGTATGTCTCTTGTGGTTTGCAAGATTCGTTGTTAATGGGCAATCGGACTTTTCATGAGGCATTAAAGCAACGACATGAAAAATTTGATTATCTAGAAATGCCCGGAGATCACAGTTGGTCACTTTGGGACGTCAATATCGAAGCCTATCTGTCGAAACTGGAATCTTTAGCGTTGCTGAATGAGGGTTAACCTCGCTCATCTGATTGACACATTTCTGCAACAGCCTTGTCATACAAGGCTGATTTAATCCTTCCGTCACTGAGAACGACATCTAAAAAAAACGGATGTCCATAACAACAGAATCAGGAAGGAAAAATCATGATCAAACAAACTTTGGGAACATTGGCGTTGTCTGCCATGGCTCTGCAATCTTTCGCGACGACCGACATTGAATGGTGGCACGCCATGGGCGGTGCGCTGGGTGAAACCGTGAATACCATGGCGGAAGAATTTAATGCGTCACAAACGGATTACCGTATCACGCCGGTGTTTAAAGGCAGCTATGAAGAAACCATGACCGCCGGTATTTCAGCTTTCCGTGCCGGTGAAGCGCCTCACATTATTCAGATATTCGACGCCGGTGCCGCGACCATTATTAATGCCAAAGGCGCGGCTGTTCCCGTTCAGACGGTCATGGAAAAAGCGGGTTACGATTTCGATATAAATGATTACATATCCGGGGTCCGGTATTTCTATGCCGACGCCAACGACACCATGGTCGGTATGCCGTTTAATGCCTCGACTCCGGTCTTGTATTACAACAAGGCCCTGTTGGCCGAAGCGGGCGTTGAGCCTCCGGCGACATGGGAAGAGTTCGAAACAGTCGCCAGCAAACTTAAAGCCAATGGTCACGCAGCGCTTTCGCAATCGCACACACCTTGGATCTTTTTCGAGAATTTCCATTCTCGTCACAACCTGCAGTTAACGGATGCCGACAATGGTTTCAGTGGTCTACCAACAAAGCTAATGTACAACAATAAAGACCTGAGTATGCACTTGAGTAAAGTGAAAGAATGGAAAGACAAAGGTTTTTATAACTACTACGGCAGCGCATGGGGTGATAATCAGACGCCTTTTGAAAAGCAGGAAGTGGCCATGTGGTTAGGTTCGTCCGGTTCTTTTGGTGGTCTGAAACAAGCGGCGGATTTCGACTTCGGAACCACCTACCTGCCTTATTGGAAAAGTGTGAATGAGAATGCCGGTTCAACCTTCATCGGCGGCGCTGCGTTGTTTGCCATGAACGGACATACCGACGAAGAATACAAAGCGGTCGCAGCATTCTTCCATTATTTGACGCTGCCGGAAACACAGTATTTTTGGCATGAACAAACCGGTTATGTCCCTATCACCGAAGCGGCTTACGAGTTGGCCAAAGAAGACGGATACTACATTGCCAATCCGGATGCAGAAGTGGGCGTTAAGCAATTGAGTCTGGCCTCTGGCGAATGGACGAAAGGGTATCGTATGGGCTTCTATGTGCAAACACGTGAAACCATCTATCGGGAAATGGACCGTCTTATGGCTGGCGAAACCACCGTTAAAAAAGCCTTGCAAGCAATCGTGAAAGACGGCAACGACAATCTGAAACGATTTGCACGTACGGTAAAGTGAACGTTGTTATCTGGGTGGGGTTACCCACCCAGAATGTGGTAAGGAACAGATTGTGTTGTTAAAACGAGTTCATTTTTCCGGGAGCCCAATTCCCTATATTTTTATAGTGCCGCAATTGTTGATTATTGCGGTTTTTTTCTTTTGGCCTGCCTGTCAGGCTGTTTATCTCAGCTTTATGTTGGAGGACCCTTGGGGTCTGTCCAGCACGTTTGTCTGGTTTGAAAACTATCAGGTTTTATTCAGCTCTGCCGAGTATCTGTCGACTACGTTGTTTACGTTGGTCTATTGCGCGCTGGTTGTGTTTTTCTCGCTTGGGCTGGCTCTGTTACTGGCGGTCAAGGCCAATTCGGTTATTCACGGGCAGTCGGCTTACCGATTGTTACTGACCTGGGTGTACGCCGTTGCACCAGCCGTGGCAGGTATTACCGCGTACTTTCTGTTTAACCGGCACATAGGTGTTCTGTTTCAGTGGATCACGCAAACCGGTTGGGCGTTCGCACCGGAAACCAATGCCTTCGATGCCAGTGTTATGTTGGTCTTGGTGTCGGTATGGAAACAGGTGCCAGTTAACTTTGTGTTTTTTCTGGCAGGCTTGCAGGGAATTTCAAAGTCCCTTCGAGAAGCCGCGCAGCTCGACTGTGCCAGCGGTTTCCGACGCTTTTGGACAATCACCTTTCCATTGCTGGCGCCAACGGCATTTTTCCTGATGGTGATTAACATCACGTACGCCTTTTTTGACACCTTTGGGCTGATCGACACGCTGACACAAGGGCGACCCGGAGGCGCGACCACCACGATGGTCTACAAGGTGTTTCAGGATGGCTTTCTAGGGGCTGACCTGGGCTTGAGTTCGGCACAGTCGGTGGTCCTGATGGTTCTGGTGTTGCTTTTGACGGTCTTTCAATTTCTTTTTGTTGAACGACGCGTTCACTACTGAGAGGGTTTTATGCAACGAGCATCTGTATTCGATCACCTGATTTTGTGGGCGGGTGTGATTTTTCTCTTGTTTCCGGTTTGGATGTTGTTTGCCAGTTCGACGCATTCAGTTGAAAACATCGTTCGTGACGGGTTGCAGTTTTTGCCGGGCGGGAACGGTTTTGAGGCGTATAAAACAGCGCTGACATCGGCTTCGGGGTTTACCGACACCGCCACTGGGCTGCGTATGATGATGAATTCGCTGATCATGGGGTTGGGTTTTGCCATCGGTAAAATAGTCATATCCATGTGTGCTGCCTATGCCTTGGTGTATTTCCGTTTACCCTTTGCCACGTTTTGGTTTTGGCTGATTTTCAGCACGCTGCTGTTGCCATTGGAAGTACGTATTGTGCCGTCCTATGAGGTGGTCAGCCAGTTGGGATTGTTGAATTCCTATACCGGGTTGATATTGCCACTTATCGCTTCGGCCACCGCGACGTTTTATTTTCAGCAATTTTATAAAACGGTACCGGATGAACTTCTGGAAGCGGCGCAGTTAGATAACGCCAACGCTTGGCGGTTTTTTAAAGATATTCTGGTGCCGTTGTCCAGAACCATGATGGCGGCCATGTTTATCATTATGTTTGTCGTGGGTTGGAATCAGTATCTGTGGCCTTTGATGATGACCACAGAAGAATCCTATTACACCATTGTGATGGGTATAAAAAATATTTTAAGCGTGGTTCGCGAAGGTCGCGTACCGCAATACAACGTCGCGTTTGCCATGGTGATGTTGGCGATGTTACCCCCGGTCGCCGTGGTGGTATTTTTTCAGCGTTGGTTTATCCAGGGCTTAGTTGAAAGTGAAAAATAAGGTGTCAACATGGGTGCATTGCGCTTAACCAATATTCATAAAACTTACGCGAACGGTCATCAGGCTGTGCGCGGTATTAACATAGAAATCGAAAAAGGCGAGTTTCTGGTGTTGGTCGGTCCTTCCGGCTGTGGAAAATCGACTTTGTTGCGGACAATTGCCGGTTTGGAAGCCATCAGCGAAGGTGAGATTCATATTGCCGGGCAACGCGTGGATACTGAAGCGCCTGCGAAACGCGATATCGCGATGGTGTTCCAAAATTATGCGCTGTATCCACATATGACGGTGTACAAGAACATGGCGTATGGGTTACATAACCGAGGCGTGGACAAACAAACCATTGATCAGAAAGTGAAACATGCCGCCGGGCTCTTGAAGCTGACGGATTATCTGCACCGAAAACCCAGTCAGTTGTCGGGTGGTCAACGCCAGCGAGTCGCAATGGGCCGCGCTATTGTGCGTGATCCACAGGCTTTTTTGTTCGACGAACCCCTGTCAAACTTAGATGCGAAGTTGCGGGTACAAATGCGCAATGAAATTAAAACATTGCAACGCTCGTTGGGCACAACATCGGTGTATGTCACTCACGACCAAACGGAAGCCATGACCCTGGCTGATCGTCTGGCGGTGGTTAATGCCGGAGTGATTGAACAAATGGGCTCGCCGATGGAAATCTATGAACGGCCGCAGACGGTTTTTGTGGCAGGGTTTATTGGATCACCGGCGATGAATTTCTTAACCGGTCGTTTGCATAACGGGCGCCTGGAAATCGGCGAACTGAGCATTGTGTTACAACAGCCGCCGAGGTTCGACGGCGAGGTCATTGTGGGTTTGCGACCAGAGCATCTGTACCGCCAAGCCGAACATGCGTTTTCCTTGCCCTTTCAGATTGAAGTGCTGGAACCGTTGGGTGCAGACACTCTGGTGTGGGGTCATGTATCAGGCGTGCAAGAAACAGTGGTGGCGCGGTTGAGCCGAGCTTACCCAGCGGATGCGCCAAGGACTTTAACGCTGTACTTCAATGAAGCTGAATTGCATCTGTTTGATGCCGCAACTGAACAGCGTCTGAGTTGATCGATGGCAACGCCAATGAATTTAATGCTAACGGAACGTCAGTAACCGGACGAATTCCAGTTTGCGGAAATAGTCCAGTTCAACCAGATCGGTTGGCTGGACTAGTTCGGGACGCTTTTCAAAATAGGCCACGCCAGTTTTTTTGAGCAAACTGTAGACAAACTGAGAACAGAACATGATGTTAGGGCGGTGAGAATATTTAAACACCAGACCGATCAGATTGTAGGCAGAACCTTCGCTGTTTATGTCGCGCACAATGTCCAGCATGGCCTGCTTTTGTTCTCGGGTCACACTCAGGCGGTATACACCGATACTGGCGTCTTCTTTCTTGTTGAAAAACTCAATCATCTCTGCATTCAAACCGGGCGGATACACTTTTTCACCGCCGTTGTAAGAAATGATGGTGTCCAACTGTTCATCGAATGAAATCGATACATGGTTGAATTGTTTGCGGGTAAATACGCCGATAAGTTCACTGGCTGCACTTCCGGTGTTGGACACAACGATATAAATATAGGGGTCTTCGAGAGCTTTCTCTGCCTGCGCAAAATAGGCCTCCGTTAAACTGCCGTTATTGATGTATTCGAAGGAGTTGTTACGTGGCAGGTCGTTTGCGAGCTCGCGAATATTGTCACTGGACAGTGTGCCTTTTAACTTACTGACCGCATTATGAATGCTTTGTGCGGTTTCTCGGGTTTGGTTAAATCGCGCGTAGCTTAAGGTGCCTGCTTCCTGAACTGAGGGTACGGCAAATACAGTATGGTTGGTGACAGTGGTTATCCGCTCCAGAATGAACGGCGACAGGATCAACACAATGCCACTTATGCGGGCCAGCCAGTATTTCAGCCCTTGGTCGTCGGTGCTGAAAATAACCAATTCGAAACTGGTGAACTCCAGCACAAACAGCAGGACGTAAGTAATTATGAGTCCGGTCTTCAACCGTTTACGGGAGTAGATATTGAGTGCTCGTACAACCGCAAAACAGAAGACTGTTAATGAGGCCAGCGCATAGAGTTCGTAAGTTCCGAACACCAGCAGGTAGACACCAATAAAAAGTATGAACAGAACAGAAAGCGAAGAGTAGTGTAACCAGTTGGTCAGTCGGTTCATGTTGGCCTGTCAGTCAGTTGGAAACCAACAAGGTTACTGGTTTTTCAACAAGCGGTCGAGCGCTGGGTTTTAATCATCTTCGCGTTGTAAAAACACGTCTCCGTTCACTTCCACTTGCACAATCATTGGACGACAACAGACTTCGCAGTCCTCAGTGTAGGTTTGGGGTTCATCAAAGGGCTCGATGATGAGGCGAATGTGTTCACCACAATAAGGGCAGTATTGTTTGCTGGTTTCAGTCGACAGGTCTTCTTGCATGATGATGTACTCCGTTACGGTCAGGCGTGTGTTCAAGGTTGCAACAGGGCGAGAACATTTCCCCGATTCTGGTTTGCCTGGGCTTGCACGGCAATACCCACCTGTTCACGAATCTGATTGGCACTGAGTTGACTGGCTTCTTTAGCAATGTCGGCGTCTTCGATTCGCGAACGGGCGGTTTCAGAAGCAATTCTGTCCTGTTCCAAATTTCCGATGCGCGATTCAAAGCGATTTTGCAAGGCGCCGTTTTCGGCTGCCGTTTGCGATAAGCGAGCCAGAATGTCATCGGCTATGGCAATGGTGTTGCTGGCGCGGTCTGCGGAATCAACAGAGACATCCGCCAGACCCAGTGCCGATACGTCGTCCGCCAGGTTGTCAGCGGGAATGTTAATTTGGTCGCCCGCGTCAGGTCCCACTTGAAAGGCTTGCTCTTGCGTGCCACTGAATAGAGACTTGCCGTTAAAGTTAGTCTGTTCCAATGTTGTGTTGATCTGCTCGGTTAACGCAGCGACTTCTTTGCCAATTAGCCGGCGATCGTCATCGGTGTAAATACCATTGGCGGCTTGCACAGAAAGCTCTCGGATACGTTGCACATTGTCGGTCAGGTTTTTCAGCGCACCGTTGGCCGTCTGCAGCAGGGAGATACCATCGCCGGCGTTGCGTATGGCCTGGGTTTGGCCGCGACTCTGTGCGCTGAAGGCCGTACTGATAGCCAGACCGGCGGCATCGTCTGCAGCGGAGTTAATCTGTTTGCCTGAACCGATACGCTGCAGACTTTGATCCACCGATCGGGATGCTTGGTTCAAACCGGTTGCACCGGGTCCGATGGTATTGTTCATGGTGTTTACCGATATCGTTAAGGTTGGTCTTAGTATAGTCGGGTTTCATTCGGACCGGAGTTGTGAACGGCGTTGGAATTATTCCCGAAGCACAATGCGTCCGGTTTGCACTGCTTGCTTTCGGACCTTACCACGGCCATTCAGTACAAACAGATCTCCGTTGCTGCCGGTCAGTTGTTGATGCACGCCCTGATGTTTGGCAATGGCGGCGTTGGCTTGCATATGTTCAGCCTCGCCGTGTACCGGCACTGCGATGCGCGGCTGCACCCAACGGTAGAGGTCAGCGACTTCGTCAGCGCAGGGATGGCCAGACGCGTGTATCGGCCACTCACTGTCGGCCACCGTAATGACGTTGATTTTTTTTCGTTTTAGGTTGGCAATTAACCGGTCAACCGCGACTTCATTACCCGGAATTTTAATCGCACTGAAGATGACGGTATCGCCGGGGTCCAGTTCCATGTCGTAATGACTGTCGGTCGCTAAGCGGGTTAACGCTGTGCGCGGTTCGCCCTGGCTGCCCGTGGCGATACAAAGAACCTCGTGTTTTGGCAGATAGGGCAGGTGGTTGGTTTCTGCAAAACTGTATTGTGACGGCCAGACGCCAGTGGCCTGTGCCGTACCGACCATGTTCAGCAGTGAACGGCCCATCAGTCCAACATAACGGCCGGTCTCGGCAGCAATTTTACTGAGTGTGACCAGGCGGGCGATGTTACTGCCAAAGCATGCGACCACCACCCGTCCTTCGGCTTGCTCAACATGGTGCTTTAAACCCGCGTAGCAGTCACCTTCGGATAAAGAACGGCCCGGTCGGTTGGCGTTGGTGGAGTCACAGACCATGGCATCGATGGATGCATTGGCCAGCGCTTCAAACGGGGCCGGGTCGAATGGCTCCCCCATGACGGGTTTTGGGTCTATTTTCCAATCACCGGTGTGAAAAACATTTCCGGCTTTGGTGCGGATAACCAGCGCATGAGGCTCCGGCAAAGAATGTGTCAGTGGTAACCATTCCACGTTGAAGCTGCCAATATCGATGCAGTCACCGGAGTCGACCACGATAATCGGCACAGAGCCAACCAGACCTTTTTCCGCCAGTTTGCGACGTAAAAATTCAGCGGTGAATGCGGTGGTGTATACCGGACATTGCAGACGCGGCCAGAGATCCGCCACCGCGCCGACATGGTCTTCATGCGCGTGCGTCACCACCAGGCCGACCAGGTTTTCTTTCTGTTTGGTAATGAAAGCAGGGTCGGCGCTGACAACATCGTGCTCAACCGTACTTTCTGGAGTCAGCGGTGCCTTAAAGGTGACCCCGCAATCCACCATCAGCCACTGGTCGTCGTGACCATAGAGATTCATGTTCATGCCAATTTCGCCGGTACCACCGAGTGGCAGGAACCAAAGATCTTTTGCGCCGGGTTGCAGAGTAAAAATAATCGTTACCTTTTATTGCGACGGGTGTTTATTGCTGAGCCTGGCTGTGCAGCAACGACCAGTTGATGTCGACTTCACCCTGTTCGGTATGAACGGACGCCGAACTGTCGTTAATTGTGACAAACCACTTCATGGTACGGGCAACCAGTGCGGCCAGATTGCTGATTTCATCATAATTGAACTGAATGAAGTCGGCTTCGAGTCGTTTGAACTTGCCAGACTCCTGTTGCCACCAAACGTCTGACTTACTGTTGAAACTGTAGACCTTAACCTGTTGCGCCATCCGTGAGGCTTTTTTTACCCGTTCAACAGACGGTTCCCCGAGTTCGATCCACAGGCTTATTTGGTCATCTAAAGACTTCGCCCACAAGTCAGGTTCCTCAACGGTACTTAGACCTTTGGTTAAGGTCAGGTTGTCACTGGCGTTCAGTGCGAACGCCATTAACCGAGCGACCATCCGTTCGAGTGTTTCCGACGGATGCAACGCAATGGTTAAGTGATAATCCTGGTAATGCTGGCGATTCAGATCGGACAGATTCAGGTTCAATTTGTAAATGACGGGTTTTAAGGCCACAGAGATGCTTCCTGGAATTTGGTGCAAGCATAGCAGGTTTCGACCGGTGGTAAGAGTAACATCCTTGATGACGGTCAATGGAGTATCTTTCTGCAGGGTGGCTTTTCTTAAGCTATGTTTCGTAAGGAGCCTGGCGGCAATGGTCGGGCTTTTACAATCAATAACCAAAGTGTCGCCCGCAGAGCTGGTGGCTTCCTAGGGGAGGTTAGGCAAAATTATGGCGAAGCTATCGCAACCCTACACCAAAGAGCGCCTACAGAAAGTGTTGGAAGGCACCCGGTTGGGTATGTGGGATTGGAACCCGCAGACCAATGAGGTGGTGTTTGATCACAATTGGGCCGAGATGCTTGGGGTGACCCTCGACGATTTAACCATGACACTGGACGATTGGTCTTCACGGGTACATCCGGATGACATCGATAGCTGTTTCGCGGATATTCAGGCGCATATGGAGGGCAAAACAGACTATTACGAAAACCTACATCGGATGAAACACGCGGATGGTCATTGGCGATATATCCTTGATCGCGGAGCTGTCGTTGAGCGGGATGCCGATGGCAATGTGACTCGTTTCACTGGCACGCACACGGACATCACACCTCTGAAAAAAGCTGAGTTTCAGGCCACGCAGGCGCTGCAGCAACGTGAACGGTTTTTTTCTTCTATGTCACATGAATTACGGGCGCCCGTGCACGCCATGATGGGTATTGTTGAAATGGTATCCAAAAAGCTGACCGATCCGGAACTAACCGCACAGTTGGATATTGTGCGTAACAGTGGTCAGCATTTGTTAATGGTTATCAAAGATATTCTGGACGCTGCAAAATTGCAGGAAGCCAATCTGTCCTTGTCACCCAGTGTATTTAATGTTGCGGATCTGATGAATTATGTAGTTCAGCTATACATGATTAATGCTGCGCAAAAAGACCTTATGTTATTTACATCTGTTTCCGAAGCCATGTCGACGGAGGTCGTGGAAATGGATCGGTCGAGGTTGGCGCAGATCTTAATTAACCTGGTTTCCAACAGCATAAAATACACCGAACACGGGGAGGTTGAACTGTCACTGACGGAAGAGGAAGGGCAGTTGGCGATAAGCGTGCACGACACGGGTGTCGGTATTGCCGACGTGGATCGGATTTTTGAACCTTATGAACAGGAAATGAGTGCTCGCGAAGATGACGTAAATTCCACGGGATTGGGTTTGCATATTTGCCAGGTTATTTCGGCAATGCTGGGTATTGAACTGACGGTTATATCCTCCCTGGGTAAAGGTTCTGAGTTTCGGTTAACGCTGCCCGCGAGTTGCCGACGCACGCCGGACGATGTCGTCGAATTGAACGAGCAAGACGCAGTCGTGGATATCAGCCAGTGGCCGCCACTGACGCTCTTGATCGTCGATGACACCGCCATAAACATCAGTGTTGCCGTAACCATGCTGTCGGAAACGCCGTGTCGTATTCTGGTTGCTAAAAATGGCCTCAAAGCACTGGAGATTCTGAAAAAAACAGACGTTGATGTGGTATTCACCGACTTGCACATGCCCGAAATGGGTGGTCTCGGATTAACCGCTGCCATTCGTGGCGATTCTTCGATCAAACCGCCCAAGATCATTGGTCAGTCTGCCGATGCACAGCAAGAAATGCAGAACAAATGCTTGGCGGCGGGCATGGACGGGTATCTAGCCAAACCCTTCGGTCAACAAGATTTGTTTCGGGTTATTCAACGTATTGCGGTTGATGCCTAAAGCCAAAATGCGGTGAACAACTATCGGCAAGTGCTGCAGGGAATAGCAAGTCCTTTTCAAAACACACAACAATGCTCAGTCCTCGATCTGAAGGACCCGAAGTGCGGGCCTGAAATGGCAAATTTATTTGTTAAGTCATTTGCCAAAATAGTGAATATTGCCTGCAGAACTTGCCTCGAAAATTGGCGCATATCTGCACCCGCTGAGGTAGATAGCAACCTAGTGTCCTGAGTCTGAAGTTCTTATCGTTTCAGAGCTCATGGGAAGCGCTAGTACAAGGCGCTCTTTGTAGAGAATATCGAGATCTTTTCAAGAAGAGCAACGCCGTAATAGTGTTTTCCATGAGCTCCCTTTGGGCACGTCATTCAAGCTCTCTAGCGTTGTTCTGTCTCTTGCCAATGGAATAACCATTGACTGCGAGACACGCCTAGCTATAAAGCTTGAATGGCACGCTGAATTCTTGAGAACTTCTGACTCAGGACACTAGCAGAGCCATTGACATACGGACTGCCAGACACGGGCATCGCGCAGCAGTTCAATGTGTCCAACGTTTGTGAGCATTGCTTGCTCTGTCGCCTGTTTTAAACCTAACGCACTGGTCGTCGTGACCAGTCCATCGCCAAGTGCCTTTTTAACGTGTGCCTGTGTTACGGCTAATTCGCCCGCTACGAGGTAAATGCGCGTTGCTGCGAGAGGCGTGTTCGGGTTGTAGCCATGATTCAAATCGTGAATGCCAGCACTGCGCATCCGGGTCAGGTAAGTCAGCGGTAGGGTAAAGGATATCTGACTCAATTGTTCTTCCAGCCAATGCCCGAGTTGCGCCATGGGTGCGCCCTGGTGTGGCGAACCAACACAAATGAGGTTTTTGACAGCCCCCTCCAGTGTTGATTTATTCTGCCGTGCCCTTTGCAGAGCGATATGAGCAATCAGCCCACCCATACTATGACCAATGAAGGCGTATTCATCACCGGGTTGGTGTTGTTGCTCAAGTGATTGCAGCAATAGGTTTGCGTTACGCAGCAATGGCAGGCCACTGTTGTAATCGACAAACATTGGCTGCCAGCCGAGTTCTACGATGTTATTGAGCAACTGTGGCGATTGCCAAGCAAGCTGGTCCATACACAGGCCGTGTAAAAAAATGGCCTTCTTTTGAGTGGCTGGACCTTGACCGGACAGCAGACGAAAAGGTTTTGCCAGAGGGTTGTGGCTATCAGCTAACTGGTCGCCCAGCACGCCATTTAACACCGCAATGGTTTGACGGCGAGTGTTACTTTTATCATCGCTGATTTCCTGCACAGCGACTTTTCGCGCTAACGGGTGCAATACAGCTTCGGCTGTGATGGGCGCAAATTTTATACCGGTGTAAACCCATTTGGTACCGGTGTATAACCAACGCAACGGACTGGATTCTGTGATGCCAACTGCGCGTAACACGGCAAAATGCAGTTGTTCGCTGGCTGTAATAACGTGGTGGGTGCTGCGCGCCGCCAGTTGTGCTGCCGCCAGGGTATCGGTCAGCCGAAAATGGGATTGCCAATTCAGTTTCTTTTTTTCAACCATGAGCGATTGCTCCTGACGCACGCGAGGCGGTGCGATATGCTGTGCGGTAATGAATTATAGCCACTGTACGCCTAACACTTTATGAATCCATTGATCAATGACACCTTTATCGCGCCACCTTGTCAGGAATCGTTAGGCATTGTGTATGAAGACGAAAGCCTGCTGGTGATCAACAAGCCGAGTGGCTTGCTGAGTTTATCCGGTAAAAACCCGGCCAATCTGGATTCGGTTCATCACCGTCTGGTGCAGCAATGGCCAACCGCGCTGTTGATTCACCGTCTGGATTTCGGAACGTCTGGGTTGCTGGTAGTGGCGTTGTCGCAAGACATCGCCAAGGCGTTGAATCGACAGTTTCAGCAACGGCAGGTCACCAAACGTTATTTTGCGATGTTACAGGGGTTGGTTGACGCCGATAGCGGGTTGATTGACGCACCCATTGGCAAAGACCCTTTGCATTTTCCTAAAGTAAAAATCTGTTCGGTCACGGGCAAGCCCGCGCTGACAGAATATGCCGTTATCGAGCGCTTTCCTGAGCAAGAAACAACGCTCGTAGCCTATACACCGTTAACCGGTCGAACTCATCAGTTGCGCATCCACAGCGCCCATATCGGTCACCCGATCCTGGGTTGTGACCTTTATGGCACGACCGAGACCAAAACCAGAGCGAGTCGATTACTGCTGCAAGCCTGCGATTTGAGCTTTATCCATCCGGTCAGCGGCGAACCTCTGTCCTTCCGTCAAGCGCTGGAGGGCGCTTTTGATTCATGTTGATGACCTTAATCCTGTCAGATCAAGGCGTGAGAGTGGTGTGGGTTGAAGAGAATGGACTCAGGGGGCAGGGTTGCAATAGCCAATTTCTGCCCCTTAAGGTAGATAAGCGTTACACAGACGTGTCTTAAACTTCCAGAATCGCCAGTACATCGGTGCCGTCTTCCGCCGTAATAGTGGAAATGGATACAATGGGTTCCGCTTGGATCTCGCTGGCCGCAGTTTGCGCGGTTTCCTGTGCTTGTTCTGGAGTGATTATGGGTTCTTGCCCGGCGCTCAGTTGAGCGCTCTGTCCGGCGTTAAATTCTTCCGTGATTTCTGAAATGCGAGATTCAGTCAACGCCGCCTGTCGTTCCAAAGCGCTGATGGCGCTATCCAATCGAGCGACGGGATTGTCGGTCACAAAATAGGAATCAGTCAGTAGCGGACCTGCGTCTTCCGCACCGGAACCAAAACGCGCCTCCAGTGCAGCCGCCCGGATACGTTGCAACGCCTCCTGAGGTGTTTCACCGGTATCCTTTTGGGCGGCTTTGAGCAATTGATCGCGCTGTGTCTGCAGTTGGACCAGCTTTTCTTGATCGGCGCGCAGTTGGTCGGCCAATCGATTGCTTTCGTCCACCAGCGGCGCCCGTTCAGTGTCTCGTGTCAGGGTTCTCTGTGACAGCCGTAACTCTTGTTGATTGGGCTCATATGTCGACTTTTGTCTGGATTCAGTGGAATCCGCTCGGTTTACCGGAAAGCTCTGTGTGTCGCGCGTCGTACGTTGTACGGGCAATGAACTGCTGATGGCATTGATATCTGCGGACATGGGTCACCTCCACGCATGAAGCGTTATAACTCATAATGCGCTTTGATTAATCTTTAATCAATTTACGGGCGAGATTGGCATTAGATCACCTGATCTGGCTCATCTATTTGCCGGTTATTCCTCTATCGATGTATGGTTGGACCTGGGCGCGGCCGCAGCCGCTGACCGTATAGACCACTTCAGGACCGCAAAACATGGCAAAAAAACAGGTTTCACAGGAAACAATCGACGAAGCTCTTAAAATAGCCAAAGGGACCGCTCGTCCAGGGCAGACCAAAGAGCAGACCAAGCTGATCGCGCAAGGTATCGAAAAGGGTATTGCTGAGTACAAAAAACGAGAGAAAGCTAAAGCTCGCGAACGGGACAAAGCGCGAAAAAAATCCCACGCGCAAACCGATTCGACGGCAGAGGCTACCGAGTCAGCATCAATTGAGTCCACATCAGCATTAATGCAATGGCTCCCCTGGATTTTATTGTCCGTCAGCTATGTTGGTTTTTTAATCTATGCGCTGAAGGGAACTAATTAGTTTTTCGCCCATCCAAGCATCCGAAAAAATAATGGAATACCTGAGATGGTTGGTTAAGACTATTTCTGGCACTGTTTGGATTGCCTGTTTTTGGAGCATGCATGGATTTTTCAATGACACTGCCGGATAACCGGACATTGAGTTATGCGATTTATGGTGACCCGGTTGGGCAACCGGTTTTCTATTTTCATGGCGGCCAGGAAAGCCGGCTTTCTGCAGCTTTTCTGCACGAGACCGCATTGAATCTGAGAATACGACTTATCGCACCAGACCGGCCAGGCGTCGGTCAGTCAGATTTTCAACCCGAACGACGGTTTATTGATTGGTCTCAGGATATTGCCTGGCTTGCGCAAGAACTCGATGTTCAACAGTTTTCGGTGATGGGTCTTTCTGGCGGAGCGCCTCATGTATTGGCAGTATTGCAGGCCATGCCTGATCGAGTGCATCGAGCGTCGATTGTTTCCGGCGCCATTCCCTACGACGTGAAAGGATCGACCAAGGGCATGTGGTTTCCCGTGAAAATGATCCATTACTTCGCCCGTCGAAAAAACGACAAAACTCTACGAAAAATTATGCAGGGTGAACGAGATCAATTATTTAACGCGCCGGATAAAAAAATTCGTCAGTTTCAAAAATACCTTCCAAAACCAGATCGCGAACTTATGCTGGAGCAACCCGAGGTAGCGACGGAGTTCATCCGTGGCAGCCAGGAGGCGTTCAGTAAAGGGATTGATGGCGTGGTGCAAGAGTGGCGTCTTTATGTACAACCTTGGGATATTGACCTTGCCCAAATACACGTTCCGGTTTCGCTCTGGTACGGTGGCAAGGACAAAATGGCGCCCCCACAGAGAGGGCTCTATCTTGAAAAAAACCTACCAAGAGCGACGTTGCATGAGTTGAACGACGAAGGCCATTTCTCGCTCATTCATCGGTATCAGTATGACATTCTGTCTGATTTGTTACAGCCGGATACGGTTTCAGCGACAGAGACTGCGCGGGAGCTTTAGCCCGGAAATTTCACTTTGAGGTTTGGAGATAAAGATGAAGAAGCGAATGCTGTTTGTATTGTTCATGCTGTCGTCTTGGGTTAGTGCGGCAGAACCGGTGAGCAAACACTTCTTTACCGGTGTGGCTATTGGCGGCCAGGACACCGTCGCTTACCACGAACAGAAAAGCGGCGCGGCGGTGGACGGAAATTCTGAGTTTACCTTTGAATGGCAGGGCGCGAAATGGCGTTTTGCGTCGCAGGCGTCTTTGGATAAATTTGCAGAGAACCCTGCCCAATGGGTTCCGGAGTTTAATGGGCATTGCGCCAACGCACTTAGCCTGGGAGAAGGGCTGGTGAAAACCGACGGCTCGGTTTGGCAGTTTTTCGATGACAAGCTTTATTTGTTTTATGCCCAAAAGGGTTTAGCGCGCTGGCAACAGGGCGACTATGCGCGCTACCGGGAGGACGCGGAAGCGGCTTGGAATTCGATTCTCAGCGCACCCTAAACCGGTCGATTTTTCATACTGATAAACCGAAACCTCACCTGCGTTGCACGCCTGTTTGTCGGTCATTCACTTTGCGTGTTTTCATCGGGCCACCAACAAAGGCTGCATTCGCGTTCCGCAATCGTAAAACCTAAACTGCGGTATAAATTACTGGCGTGGTAATGCTCATCGGCGAGAATGACCATGGTTTCGATGTGTTGCGGCGCGCGTTCAATCAGATGACTAAGCAGTCCTTTGGCAATCCCCGTGTTTTGGAATGCGGGCGTGACCAATACATGTTGAAATCGTGCTAATGATGCTTGATGGAATAAACCGGCAAACCCGATAAGCTCAGCGCCTTGAAAAGCCCCAAGATACTCCCCCAACTGTTGCTCATGTAGTTGTCGATAGTTGGCGACCTGGCCAGCTAAAAACATGCGATAGTCGCTTTCGCTGTGATTACCACTTCGTTCGTTCCATGATATTTCCGTCCATTGCTGCCAATCCTCGTCGGAGAGGAGCGGTCGGTAGACAACGGTTTCATTCACCTGACCCGGACGGACGAAATCAGACCGGGTCTGTGTGAGGACATGCATCTCTTCGTATTGAAACCCCGCGTCTGTAAACGCCTGCACGCTGGTGTCATCTTCCTGTTCGCGTGTCCAACTGAAGGTATAGTGTCGGATGCCTGGTTGCTCTCGAAACTCAGTGTCGAAAAGTGAGAGCCACTCAGGCTTGGTGTGATGATTTAACGGCTTTTTCAAGGCCAGTAGATTGCCAAAATAGTAAAAAGGCTTGCTGGGTGTGCGTACGACAATGTAGTCGTCGCGTTCATCTAACTGGCTTTGCAGTTGGCCGATAACAACTTCGCTGCGCATACCGATATTGCGGATGGTTGACATACTGAATCCAGAAAAGGTTTAGCGGCAGTGTGCCGCTGTGGTGGCTTGAAATCAACGTCGTTGCTGCGAAATATTCGTAGGCGGTGTGGCATAAATTGGCAGGCGGCCTATGCTTTACGGTATGTGAACTACGTTATGCCGTCTATGTTCAAACGCTTGTTTCTCATCATAGGTTTACTGGCTCTGCTTGGCTCTGCCTGGTGGAGTTCGGACATTCAGCAAATTGGTGCTGGTGTGGCTATTTTTCTGTTCGGTATGTTGTCGATGGATGAAGGTTTTAAGACCTTCACCGGCGGTACTTTGGAAAAATTGTTGAGTGTCAGCACCAACAAGGTATGGAAATCATTGGGTTTTGGTGTGCTGGCAACAACGCTCGTGCAATCCAGCTCCTTGGTTTCGGTGATTACCATCTCTTTTTTGAGCTCTGGGTTGCTGGAATTGGTGCAGGGGATAGGCATCATTTTTGGCGCCAATATAGGGACCACGACGGGTGCCTGGCTGGTTTCTGCCTTCGGTCTCAAAGTGAATATCAGTGCTTATGCCATGCCCATGTTGATGGTGGGTGTGGTTTTGGTCATGCAGAGCCGAAAAAGTCTGAAAGGTATCGGTCATATTCTGACCGGGCTGGGTTTTTTGTTTCTAGGTATTCATTTTATGAAGGAAGGGTTTGATGCCTTCCGTGGCGCGATTGATTTAAGCGCCTATGCCGTTTCTGGATGGCTGGGTCTGTTGCTTTTTACGTTATTCGGCGTCGTGGCCACGGTGATTATGCAGTCGAGCCATGCGACATTGGTCTTGATTATTACGGCGTTGGCGTCAGGTCAGGTAACCTATGAAAACGCTATTGCGCTGGCCATTGGCGCGAATATTGGTACCACTATTACAGCCATTATAGGAGCTCTTGGCGCGAATGCGCCGGGCAAACAATTAGCAGCCGCGCATCTGGTGTTTAATGGCATGACAGCCATCGTGGCGTTAACGCTGATTACCCCGCTGATTCAATTGGTTGAAGTGCTGTCCGGCTGGTTGGGGTTTGGCGCTGAGGATTACACGCTGAAACTGAGTTTGTTCCATACGCTGTTTAATGTGCTGGGTGTGGTGATCATGTTGCCGTTTATCCGTGGTCTGGCCTCCGTGTTGAAAAAACTGATCGTGGACGATCGCCGGCAACAGCTGAACCTTCCTGCCAGCCAACCGGACCGGCGTACCGAAACCGTTGCGCCTAAATTTATATCCGATGTAGTGATGCACCACCCGGATATTGCCCTGAGTGCGATCATAGAAGAAATTACCCGTATGTGGGATAACGCAGTGGCGGTGATGAGTTATGCGCTGTACTTGAATCGAAAGGACCTGGAGTCGGAAATGCCGCTGGACCTGGCGTTGGTGAATTCTGAGATTCATGAAAATACCACCGATGTCGACGAATTGTATCTGCGTTATATTCGGCCATTGAACACCGCCATTATTAAGGCAACCAGTAATATCCCCAAACCGATGAGTAAAACTCAGGACGAAACTGTCTTTGCGCTCAAGTTAGCGTGCCGGGACCTGGTGAATGCGGTGAAAGATGTCAAGCATCTGCAGAAGAATGTGTTGAAGTATCACGATCACACCAACGATGATTTGGCCAGGCAGTACCGGACGTTTCGTTTCCAGCTTGCCAGTTTGTTACACAATTTGCAGAACATTCTGAACTACCCAGATCGTGAAGAGGCGCTGTTGGCGTTCAGTGAACAACAACAGATGTTGCTGAACAGTGATATTGTCCGCAATGGTCATCTTGATAATTTGATTGCCGGCCACAAAATACCGGCAGATACCATTACCTCGTTAATGAACGACAGCCAGTACTGTTTAGATATCGGTCACCGGGTGCTGCAGATGGCGCAGACATTGTACTGGGCGCATTCCGGGACGCCGACAACCGCGACCCGCGAATTGGTTTTGGATAATGACGAATTGAGTGAGTTAACTCATGGCTGAACAACACGACAAACCCAGGTGGTTGAAGCGATTAAAAAAGCTAATGCGTTCGAGCGATGAGAACGATCGCGAGAAGCTGAAGGAAACGCTGGAAAAGTTGAAATACAAAGCGAATGAATTGAAAGCACAACTCGACGATGCTGACACCGAGGAAGAAAAAGAACGACTCATGAAAAAATGGGCTTTGGTGAATAAGCACCGGAAAAAAGGTATGAAAAAATTGTTGGGTGATGACTAGCCCGGAAATTTCACTATACCCCTCAATAAAAAACAGGAACTGCCAGTCCCTGTTTTTTCAGTTAAAAGCTTAAGAGACCCACGGTCACTCCGTGGGTCTGGTGCTGCTATTATCGATTTCGTCTAAAACGAGTTGCAACCAACAGTAAGCCAATCAGCAGAGGTACGCCCGCGCCTCCGCGACGCTTCTGATGATTATCGTCCTCATCTTCGTCATTCTCGTTTTCGTCTTGATCGTCTTCATCGTTTACCTGACACAGAGCGTCTGACGCCAAACCAAAGTCACTGTACTCATCCAGATATGCCGCTACCCAAGCGAAAGGCGAGTTCCAGTTAATGGTGATTTCGTTGGTGGACCAAGAACCAATATTGTCGACATAGCAGGTTTCGGCTGGGCAGTCCGCGGCAATACGTGCAATGGACACCGGATCACCCGTGGTGGCGTGCGAACTGTTTGGACCACCTGATAAGACGCCGGGTGGTGGTGTCGGGTAGTCTGCATTTTCTGCGTTTGCCCAGAACCGATGATGCGGCTGTTCTAATGGATTTTCACCGTATCCGGTCACATAGGATTTACCGAGAGGATTATTACCCAACAAGTAAGCAAAGCCGTTTGCCATGGCATCGACATACCGGGTGTCCTGAGCGCAAGTAATGTCGTTGGCAACGCCAAGTACCATCATGTTGTTTACTACACCGGAGTTTGAACCCCAATCCAGTTCGGTGGAATCCATCGGCATGTTGTACCCAGGCTGGTTTGCATAGTCGACAAAATTGTCAGCCATGGTGAGTACCAAACTTTTTGCCGACGCCACCAGATCATCATCCAGCTCAGTGTCTCTTGAACGGGTCAGAATACTCATCAAGCCCAAACCGTTGGTATTACCCCAGTGATAGAGCGACGTAGGCAAGGTCTCAACCGGAGTCGGGTCGTCTGGTGCATAGCGATTGTACAGCGCTGAGTTTTTCAGCGCCTGCAGATACGTTTGTTTGCCCGTTGTAATATACAACTCTGACAAAGCCCAGAAAAACTCGTCACGAACTTCATCATCGCCATACATACCGCCACCATCGCCATTGGTCATGGTGTATCGTTCTGGGTTTGGATCGCCCTCTTCAGGAACACCGGCGTACATTTCAGGGTGATCGAGTGCAGCCTGGTAAGCGGTTTCAGCGGCTGATAAACAGCGGTTAGCGAGATCTGCATCGAAGGTTTCATAGACGCGTGCGCATTGAGCGGCGACGGCAGCCAGGTTGAGCGTTGCTGCGGTAGTCGGTGCTTGGATGTAGCGTGTTTTTGTGTCTTCATGAGGAGCTAAACCAAGTCCAGTCCAGCCGTCGTCGTGCATTTTGTGATACGCCATGCCTGCTAACGTTTCTCCTGCTGGAATTTGCATCTTCAGCAACCACTCAACTTGCCAACGCGCCTCGTCCAGCAGGTCTGGCATAGTGTTCCCGGTCTCGGAATCTGGCAAGGCCATGCTGCCCTGAGCAAAGTCACTGGCATTGCGACCCAACGACGTGCTGCGCTCATATTGATTCAGAAGCGTCCAAGCACTGATGCCACCATTCACCACGTATTTGCCGTGGTCACCGGCGTCGTACCATCCGCCACTGACATCCGCTGTGCGGCAGGTATCCGCCGTTGGATCCTCTTTGCAGATAAAGGTCTCTACCACGTTATCGTCCAGATGACCCGCAGGGCGCGCCCATTTTTCATCGCCCACGACAGATGCGAGAATCTCAATACCACTTCGATTGTGATAGAAGTAGCTCAGTGCTTCGTATTTCAGAAGTTCGTACAGATCGGCACGAATGTCAAATGGGTGACTGACCACCGGGTCGCTGCCTTCAATGACGCGCAGGGTATAGTCAGTGCCCGGTGTTGTGACCGATGAAAAATCGATTTGATGAATAACGTCGCCCGAGTTGGCGTCTTCACCAATGACGGTCGTTTGGCCACTGGCGATAACCACATTTTCGGAATTCACCAACTGCCAGTCGCGCGCAGTTGTATAGTCCTCTGCGATTACTTTATAGGTGGCAACCTTGGCAAGGTTGGGCAGGTAACCATGCTGGTTAAGGTGGACGGCGGCAACCTCGGGTTCTTCTGGTTGAATCACTGAATTGCCTTCTGGGTCGAGCAGTTTAACGTTGTCGACGCAAATCGTTTCGCCTTCGGGTACCAGACCACCACCAAACATAAACCGGAAGTTGGCTTCGTTCGAATTTTGCTGAACTTCATGCTCAACAGTGAAGTGAACTGGCGCTTCGTCCAGACGAGCAGTCACATTCACATCTTTATTTTCGAGCAGGATCTGATAACCCGCCGGTTCGTCAATGACGTCATAAACAACGATCATGTCCGCACTTGACCAAGCATCAAAGTCGACCGTATAGGTGCGCCCAGCAACGAGTTTTTTGCCAACTTGACGCAACTGCGCACCCCAGTCATTGGTACCAGCCGTAGTTACGGTTGTACACATGCGTCCGTCATCATCGACGGCCGATGTGCCGGCGCCACCAGCCCACCAACCCGGAACTTCCCAACCAGCACCGTCGTCATTGAATTCACTGTTGTTGAGAATATTTTTTGCGGGTGGTTCAACGACGATATCATCTAGACAGAGAGTTTCATTGAGCGGGATGATTCCTGCGCCCATCATGAAACGGAATCGCGCTTTTTCGGTATCGGCGGCAGCGACAAAATCATACGAAATGAGCTGGCCTTCTGCGGCATCCAGCCCAGTTGTTATCAACTGGTTCGGTTCACTGGTGCTGTCGAAAATGACCACCGGGGTGGCCAAAGTCTCATCGATGGCACCAACGACGACTGAGGTTTGTGCGCTGCTCCAGGCTCGAAAACGAACCTTGTAGGTTGCGCCCTGTTCAAAGCGAATATTGCTTTGTCTTAGCTGAACGCCCCAATCATTTGTTCCCAGTGCGGTCACGGAGGTACAGAATCGGCCTTGATCGTCGACGCCGCTCGTCCCAGCGCCTCCGGACCACCATCCAGGCGTTTCCCAAGGAATAGCGCTGTTGTTGTCGAAACTACCGTTCTCAACCAGCGTAGCCTGCGCAAACGAAAGCGTTGACCCGAGCGTACAGGCAGCAGTGACCAGTGCGGTCATAGTTTTGAAATGTTTCACCATCGTAAGTCCTGTTTTGTTTTTTTTTTATAAAAACGTACAGGTGTCGGGATTTTACTGACCCCATACGCATGAAGCAGCCCGCTGTTACCAGCGGGCTGGAATTGCAAAACACGTTAGGGAAGCGGAACCAATTTGATCCAGTTCAGGTTCCAGCCACCACCGGGTGCGCCGATGCCAAAGTTCTGCGACCCTTGCGACAGCTGCACATCCAGCGACAGGGTTTGCCAGTTTTGCCATCCTCCTGTTGATGGGATGTTGAGCGTACCGAACTGCACAGCCCCCCCTGCCTGTTCAAAGCTCAAGCTTCCTCCGCCGTTCAGGCTCGCAACACGAAACTCAACCCGATAGCGACCGCTGGTGGGCACGGATATGTTGTGGAATGCCATCCAGTCACCCGCATCGACCCAGCCAACATTCTGGCCACCGCCTGTGTCATTGGTTGACTCTGTTTTGATTCCAGACATGTAGGTGTAGTCTTCAGCCTGAATAACAATCGGATCGCCCGCAGGCGGGCAGTTGTTGCCGCAACCGTTGTCATCGACGGGCGTCATGGAGAAATAATTCAGATTAGCGCCGCCAACTTCAAAGTTGATTCCGATTTGTTGAGTACCTGCGTTGGGAAGCGTAACAACATGTTCCACCGTGACCCAGTTTTGCCAGCCACCTGTATTGGGAACATCGACTTTACCGAACGTTGCACCATTCGCTCCTGCCTCTTCAAGTCGTAAGACTGCACCGCCAACATTAGACGCCACGCGATAAACGACTTTGTACTGTCCGGCACGAGGCGCTGTTATTTCGAACGTGGCCCAGTCGTTGTTATCCGCCCAACCAAAGTTTTCACCGCCGCCGGTGTCGCTGGTGGACTCCGTTTGCAAACCAGACATGTGGCAGAAATCACTTTCCTGAATGGTGGCGGGCAGTATTCTTGTGATGCACGGACCGACGTTGACATCGCCATTGCCGTTATCATCGCCGCCAGCCAAGATGTCTTTCAGTATTTGGCCGGAGGGGGTCAGACTCCCGTCGCCATAAAAGAAAGACGCGCCTTCATTCTTATCATGCCAGGCCCAGCCCGCATGACTGATTTTGTTGGCGCGGAAAAAATCGATCCATGCCCAGGTCTCCGTGCTATTGACTGCTCCGTCACCATTCGCATTGACCGATCCCCATTCTGTTGCAAATAAGGCGATGCCATTATTCAGCGCTTCCTGTGCTTTATCGCGCAGACCTTGGCCATGAGAACCTGCGTAAAAGTGGATGGTGTAGGCGATATTGGGTCGATTGATCGGGTTGTAGGACGCAAAGTTGACATCCTGTGACCAGTTTGGCGTACCCATGATGATCAGGTTGTCGGGGTCAATCGCTCGGATATTATCGATTAGGTGTTCAGCGTAAGGCTTAAGGTTGGTGTCCCACGATACGTTCAAGGGTTCGTTAAACAGCTCATAAATGACGTTGTCGTAGTTGCCCCATTTTGCGGCGACTTCTTTAAAAAAGGCGGTTGCCATTGCCCAGTCTTCACTCGCGTGGTGACTGTGGTAGTCGACGATGACATACATGTTGTTATCAATGGCTGCCTGCACAACGGTATCCAGGCGCTGCATGTTGCCCGCCCAGTCGTCCTGAATACCACCGCCAGCGCCGTGACCAATGGCAGCCCTGACGAGGTCTGCACCAAATTCATTTTTCATTCGCGCCACATTGGTGGCCGTATACCATTTTTCTGCACCCCATCCAGTGTTGCTCCAGAACAGCGAAACGCCATCTAGGCTTTGCGGCGTTCCGCCGACCAGGACCTGATTGCCCTGAACACTGAGCGGGGCGATTGCGGCGGCTTGGGCTGCTAAGCCAATGGCCGCGCTGAGTAATGACCACTGCGTTGCCTTGCGCAACACGGCTAATTGATTTGCGTGGAAAGTCATACTGTGTCTTGCCTCTTGTTTTTATTTGAATAATTAAGAGCTGAATACTTCGATATAGACTGCCTTTTCGCTTTTAGTATTCTATGTTGGAATATGTAAGCGGTTACATAATATAAGAAAAGAATCCCTGTGCCGCAAGCCCTGAACACCTGAATTAGTGGGATGGAGATCATAAAAATGAGCGTGAAAACGGTGCAAAATGATCGGCTTTCTGAAGTGGAAAAGTCTTATTTTTTAGTAAGTGATTGTTTTAAATAGCAAAAAGACCGATGCGACGTTTCTTGCACTTCACCGATGTTCACTAGTCCGTCCGTTACTTTTTCAAGGTTAATGTGCATTGGTGAGTGGCAATTGGTTGTGAAGGACGGGTGTTTATGTGGCAAAGTACCCAACTAAAATCGTGGAACCCGGTAGGGTACTTCGTCGATCTGCTTCATGTGAGAACGTGATTAAATTTCCAGTTGAGCAGGGCGAGACCTAAAAGTGAAATTGTTTAAATTACGCTGGGCACGCAAAAACGCGCGGGTGTACGACCAAATACTCACCTGGTTGTGGGCAGACTCGCGACGCGGTATAAAAACAATACGCCTTACGAGCAACGGTTGCAGGTAAATAAGGATTTCAAGTGGACTATATTCAATTTATACGCTCTCGGGTGGGTAATGAAAAAATATTTCTGAATTTCGCGGGACTCTGGATTGAAAATGAAAACGGGGTTTTGTTAGAACGCAGAAAAGATAATGATGCTTGGGGTCTTATCGGTGGTGCGATGGAGCTGGGGGAAACAGCTGCCGTGGCGGCAAAAAGAGAATGCTACGAGGAGACTGGTCTTGTTGTAGACGTTGGTGACCTCATTGGCGTATACACCGGTTATGAACGAACCCTCCAAAACGGTGACTCGTTTCAAGCGATTGCTTTTTGTTTCTACGGAGCCGTCGATCCGCGAGCAATACCGAAAATCTCTGCCGAGAGCTTTGAAATTGCCTATTTCCCCCATAGTGATTTACCTGTCCTCGGAATAGAGCAGCATCGCGATATAGCGAAAGATGCTTTGGTTGGGAGGGTGGGTGTGGCCCGATGACTTACGAGAAATTGAATTGGTCGTATTGTTAATAGAGATTTTTCAAACCGTACTTTGGCTGACGATCATTTATTGACTCGGTGATTGTGCCGCGATCTCAACCGCGACACGTAAAAACATCTCGTCAACGTTATTCTTTGGTATCGGGAACATAGCCCTCAGCTTGTTCAAAGTCTTCTCCGGCGAGAAATTTGTCCATCTGTTCCATCAAAAACTTGCGAGCTGCGGGGTCGGTCATCACCAATTGTTTTTCATTGATTAATCGTGTTTGGTGCTCTTGCCATTCGTGCCAGGCTTTAGCAGATACCTGATCAAAAATTTTCTGACCTTTGGGGCCAGGGAAGGGTGGCTTGGTTAATCCTTCCAATTCTTCATTGTATTTCGTGCACAAGACGGTGCGAGACATCAGTGGTCCTCCTGCAAGGTTAAATTCTTCAGCCATAGGCGTTTACGAATGCGCCATTGAAACCAGCCAACTTTACCAGCTTCCTCGAGCATAGTGACCGTCACAACCATCCACAAGGGAAGACCGATGATCAAACCGGCAACGGCAGCCAACGGTACGGTTAAAAACCAGATAGAAACGATTTCGGTACGCATGACAAAATTGTTATCGCCGCCTGCGCGCAGTACCCCTAGTACGGCGATGACATTGTGAATACGTAATGCCAGTGCTAAGGAATAAACCCACCAAGCATAAAGTAAATGGCGTCGCACTTCTTCACTGACGGTGGTGAACATGGGCACAATCAATGGCGCCACGCACGCTAAGACAACACCGACTAAAAAGGCGGCAGCCGGGAACCGAATCAGCATATATTGGCTGAGTGACCAGGCTTCCTCAAACTGACTTCGTCCCAGCCGTTGCCCAACGAGTATGGATGCGGCAATGCCAAAACCAATGAACAGGTCGATCATAATGCTGTCGATGGGCGACAGTAAGCTCATGGCCGCCAACTCGTTTTCGCCCATGTGGGAGTAGATGACGAAAAAGGTAAAGATTCCACTGCTCCACAACGTTTCGTGCGCAACCAATAAACGGCCATGTCGCCATACCCGCCAAAACATGGTGCGTTGCCAGTGAAAAACCGGTTTTAAATGGCGAATCAGGACGAAAGCCAGTAACCCTACTTCGAGCAGCCGTGACAGGTTTGTCGCCATGGCAACCCCCGGCATACCAACATGGAGCGCCTCAAACGGACCGAACAACACCAGATAATTCATCAGGGTGTTGCTGAGCAACGCTGTAATACTGGCGACCATTGGCCAGAAGGCATCGTCAGTCGCTCGTTGCGTGGTGGCCAGCACCATCGAGGTGCCGGTCAGTAAGGCAAAAGGCGCCGTCCACTGCCAATATTGTCCGGTAAGGTTCGTGATGTCGGCATTGGGAGACAACCAGGCCGCTAATACAGGGCTGAATAACAATCCGATTAAAAGCAAGGGGATGGTGATCGCCAGGCTCCAGATCAGGCCGACGGTCAGTAACGCGTTGACATCACGCTTACGTTGCGCGCCCCAATACTGAGCCACGAGCAGTGAAACAGCGCCGGTAAAACCGACCAGCATGAGAATCATGATAAAATAAATTTTGCTGACGAGACCAACAGCGGCAACACTGGCTTCGCCAAGTGAGGCCACCATATAGATATCGACAAAACTCAGACTGGACGTGACCAGTGCCTGCAGACTGACTGGTATCGCGACCCGAAAGATTTCCCGAAGTGACACCTTGGATTGTGCGATGCTCATAAAGACTGCTGCAACTTGGTAAGTAGCGTTTTAATGGGCGCGGGCAGACCCACAGCCTGCTCATTTTCATTCATCAAAACCGGGTTAAACCACAGCGTTTTGTCGTCTTCGATAACGTCAGGAAGGTGATTTAATGTCACCAAAACCGGCGTGATATCGAAATGGTAATGGCTGAAGGTGTGACGGAACTCATTCCAAACGTCAACGCGTTCCACAGGCAGCTGGGTCAGGTGACTGGCCAGTGTATCGTAATCGGTAAATTCCGGAAAACTGTACAGGCCTCCCCAGATACCGCTATCCGGTCTTTGTGATAAAGCCACTCGGCCATCTGGGCATTGCAACATGAGCAGGTGCGCCTGTTTGCTGGGTTTGTCTTTTTTCGGTTTTGGTTTTGGCAGCAAATGTGTTTGGTCCATCGCAACGGCCAGGCATTCATTGCGTAAGGGGCATTGATCGCACTTGGGTTTTGTACGCGTGCAGACCAGTGCGCCGATATCCATCATGACTTGATTGTAATCGGCAACCCGTTTCTCTGGGGTTAAGGCTTCACTCCATTGCCACAGCTGTTGTTGTGCGGTGGTGGTACCCGGCCATTCCTGAAGGGCGAAGAAGCGGCTCAGCACCCGTTTTACATTGCCATCCAAAATCGCCGCGGGCTTGTTGAACACGGAACTGGCAATGGCGGCAGCTGTTGAGCGGCCCACGCCCGGCAGCGTCATTAACTGCTCCAGGTTCTGCGGGAAATCACCCTGAAAATCGGAAACGACTTTTTGGGCCGCCTTATGAAGATTACGTGCTCTAGCGTAATAGCCTAACCCCGTCCACAAATGCAATACATCGTCTGTTGGTGCCGCGGCCAACTCGGCAACGCTCGGGAACCGCTCGATGAAGCGTTCAAAGTACGGTATGACGGTTGCCACTTGCGTCTGCTGCAGCATAATTTCAGATAACCAAACCCGGTATGCTGTTTTTCCCTGCTGCCAGGGCAAATGTTTGCGACCGTGTTGGTCGTACCAGTGCAGAACCTGTTTACGGAACCAGATAGGTGAACAGTGCATTCAAATACTCTACGTCAGGGGCGATGGCATTGAGCGCCGGTTGCAGTTGTTCAGCGACTTGAGGCGCATCGGTGATTTGCAGGGATGGCCATTGACCGGTAATGGCACCGAACCCAAAGTCTCCTGCCGGAATATCTGCGATTACAAGCCGCCAATCACCATCCAACAATTGCCAACTGTCTAGCTCAGTCGAAAGGTTGAGCTCGCGGACTTTAATGTAATGCGTGTGTTGTTGGGTGTCATTGTCAAACATCGACAAGCGAATGTCAGGATCTGCCCATTCGAAAATACTTTTACCAGGCAGCATCGTGCCACTCATGACCAGATTGTAACTTTGCCATTCGCTGTTGAGTGGGAACTCGGTCAACAACGACAAACCGAGTTGGCCGTCCAGGTCGCCGTTTCGCAAGCTAGTCTGGTTCGATTGCAGTGCAAATGTATGTGCCGTTTTGTTGTCGTCTTCGTACGCTATGGCGGTGTCGATCGAGGTGAATTGCCATTCACCTTTGGCGTAATTTGCCTGAGTCAGTCCGCCAGCCCAGTCTAAAGTGTAAGGAATGAAGTCGGCGTTCGAACGCCATCCCGATGACCAGTTAAGGAACTTCACTTCAGTCGAATAGTCTTCGGCAAGCGTCAGGGTTTTGATTTTTCCGGCAATGCGGCCCATCCAATTCTGGAAGGCAACGCTTGCATCAAATTGTGTTTTACCCATGACCAAGAGGTTGTTTCCATCTATGCCGAGTAAGGTTGAATAAGTCAAGTTGACGACCAAGTCATCTGTCGTTAATTCGCCGGTTAACTGTACCGCGTATTCCCCAAACACCCCGTTCTTGGTCATGCTCAAGGTGATGTCGTGAACTTCGTGGTCGCCGGCAACGAGTAGACCGTTGGTAATCGACATTTGCTGATAAGCCGGTTGCATTAGCGTGCGCAGCTGCTGCACTGAGAAGTCCTTTAGTGGGACCTGGAGGTAAGGGGATGCGATACGGACATCTTTGAGATTTGGTTTGCCGATTAATACCGATACCCAGTTGAAGCGGACTTGAACACTCTCCGCCGTGAACGCGTAACCCTGCCATTCAACTGAAGGTTCCTGCCACTCAAGAGCCGTTCCTAAACTTTTTGCGGCTATGGTTCCGCTGGCCTGGTCCAGCCAGCTACCGCCAACTTCACTGCGCAGCCACTGCTCAGGAGAAAATCGCATCAAGTTGATGGTGAGAAACAAACCAACAATGAACAAGATGGCCGCGACGATCAATCCTGTGCGGCGTAGGGTGCTTGGGTTCACTAAAAAATACCTCAGTACATAAAAAAAGCGGAAGGCCGTTGTAATGGGCTTCCGCTTGATTTATTGATAGCTGGCTTAGGGGCTGGTTACTCGTCCAATAATGCGGCGTTGCGTACCGCGCCCTTATCGGCACTGGTGGCCAGCATGGCATAAGCCTTTAGAGCACGGGTCACTTTACGTGGTCTGACTTCTGCCGGCTTCCAAGCATCTGCGCCACGCGCCTCCATTGCCTGACGACGTGTTGCCAGATCCTCATCGCTGACCAGTACGTTGATGGTGCGATTCGGAATATCAATTTCAATTGGGTCGCCTTCAACGACGAGCGCAATGTTACCACCAGAGGCGGCTTCAGGTGAAACGTGACCGATGGAAAGTCCACTGGTTCCGCCGGAAAACCTGCCGTCGGTCAACAGGGCGCAAGCTTTACCGAGCCCTTTCGACTTCAGGTAGCTGGTTGGGTACAGCATTTCCTGCATGCCAGGACCACCTTTGGGGCCTTCGTAACGGATGATGACGACATCGCCTTCAATAACTTCGTCAGCCAGAATGCCGGCTACAGCAGAGTCCTGGCTTTCAAAAATTCGCGCTTTTCCGGTGAACTTCAGAATACTGTCGTCAACCCCTGCGGTTTTAACGACACAGCCGTCTTGTGCGATGTTGCCGTATAACACCGCCAAGCCACCTTCCAAGCTAAAGGCGTTTTCCAGCGAACGGATACAGCCCTGCGCTCGATCACCATCCAAAGATGGCCAACGGGTGCTCTGACTGAACGCGACCTGGGTCGGAATGCCGGCTGGCCCGGCTTTGTAGAACTCTGCAACGTCAGCATCATTGTTACGCATGATGTCCCATTTGTTCAGAGCGTCTGCCAGGGTGGCTGAATGCACGGTAGGCAAGTGGGTATGAAGTTTTCCAGCACGGTCAAGTTCGCCCAAAATACCGTAAATACCCCCGGCACGATGAACGTCTTCAATGTGGTACTTCGGCGTATTGGGCGCCACTTTGCACAGCTGTGGTATCTGTTTAGACAGCCGGTCAATGTCTTTCAAGGTGAAATCGACTTCACCTTCCTGTGCCGCGGCCAGCAGATGCAGAATTGTGTTGGTGGAGCCGCCCATGGCAATGTCCAGACTCATGGCATTTTCAAAGGCTTCAAATGAGGCAATGGCGCGAGGGAGGACTTTGTCATTGTCGTTTTCATAGTAATCGCGGGTGATTTCGACGATCCGGCGACCAGCCTGTTCGAATAATCTCTGACGGTCTGCGTGAGTAGCCAACGTTGTGCCATTGCCCGGTAAGGATAATCCGATGGCTTCGGTCAGGCAGTTCATCGAGTTCGCGGTGAACATACCCGAACAGGAGCCACAGGTCGGGCAGGCGGAGCGTTCAATTTCTGCGACGTGTTCGTCACTGACGCTGTCATCGGCGGCAATGACCATAGCATCAACTAGGTCCAAGCCATGTTCAGAGAGTTTGGTTTTACCGGCTTCCATTGGACCACCGGACACAAAAATAACCGGAATGTTCAGGCGCAGAGAGGCCATTAACATCCCTGGGGTGATTTTGTCGCAATTGGATATACACACCATGGCGTCGGCGCAGTGCGCATTGACCATGTATTCCACAGAATCGGCTATGATTTCGCGGGAAGGCAGGCTGTACAGCATGCCGTCGTGTCCCATGGCAATACCGTCATCGACCGCGATGGTATTGAATTCTTTGGCAACACCACCGGCTTTCTCGATTTCACGGGCAACCAATTGCCCCAGGTCTTTGAGGTGGACATGGCCGGGTACAAACTGAGTGAAACTGTTGACGACGGCGATAATGGGCTTTTGAAAATCGTCATCTTTCATGCCTGTGGCACGCCAGAGTGCCCGGGCACCGGCCATATTGCGACCGTGAGTGGTGGTTTTGGAGCGATACGTTGGCATGGAAAAATTCCTGCTCTTTTAATTGGATATGGACATTTTAACGGAAGTTGACGGTTTGGTTAGTGTGAATTTTGCAAAGTGGTGTTGCTGGCGCAATGCTGATTTTTGCGCGCCTTCATAGTCTTTGCGGACTGAAGGGCGGGCGAGGTAGGCGTTCTGGGAGAAAGCCAGCCCTTTGCAAAACAACAGTCCTTCCTTTTCCTGTTCGGAGAACTTGAACTAAACTGACGGAAATGTTGTAAAGTTTTCGCATGCCGATATTTAACCGCAGTACCTTCGATCAATTACTCAGGCCCAATTCCAAAACCCTGGCGTTTGTCTGGTTAAACAAACCCGGCTGGCCGATTGTAGAATGCTCTACGTCCGCTGCGAATCGGTTAGGGCTTTCTCTCGACGCGTTACAGCAACAAAAAATCCTGTATCAGTCGTTGATTCATCCCGATGATATAGCGCACGTTGAATCTGTCGTGTTCGCCGCATTCAAAGGTCAATTTGAAGAAAACAATGAATCCATGCGTTATCGGGTTAAAGGTCCAGACGACACCTGGATCTGGGTCGAGAGTGATTCCACACAAATGTCCATTCCGGGAGAGGATACTCAGATACTTGGCTTTGTACGCGATATTAGTGAACACTACGAAACTGAAGTCGCTCTGCAGAAGAACCAGGACCGTTTGGAGTTAGTGCTCGATGGGGCTCGAATGGGCATGTGGGACTGGAACCCGCAAACCAATGAAGTGTCTTGCGATGAACGCTGGGCGAATCAAATTGGCTTAACCCTGAAAACGCTGAATTTTCATTTATCGGATTGGAGCTCGCGGGTTCATCCAGACGACCTGGCTCCCTGCCTGACAGCCATTCAGAAACACCTCGATGGGGAAACCGAAACCTATGAAAATGTGCACAGGATGCGCCATTCCAAAGGATATTGGGTCTACATTCTCGACCGAGGCAAGGTGTTTGAACGGGATGAAAAAGGGCGGGCGATTAAGTTTGTCGGAACTCATACTGACATTTCCCACATTAAGGCGACTGAATTAAAGGCCATCGAAGCACTGAATGCCAGAGATCGGTTTTTTTCTTCAATGTCTCATGAATTGCGCACGCCGCTGCACGCTATTCTGGGTACCGCCGAACTTCTAGAGCAGGAACTTACGAATCCGGAAGATCAGCAAAAGATGTCGTTAGTGCGGGAAAACAGCGAGTACTTACTCAACGTACTGAAGGACATACTTGACGTTGCCAAGATGAAAGCCGGTGAGTTGCACTTGGAACTGTCACAGTTTGATGTGCGCGTTGTGATGCTGCAGGTAGAACGCTTATTCAGTGCTCGCGCCCGACAAAAGGGATTAACGATCAGTGTGCATATTGAGAAGGGGTTGGCCACAGAAATAGAATCCGATCGGAATCGTTTGATTCAGATTCTGGTCAATCTATTGTCAAATGCTGTGAGATACACCGCGGAGGGCAGCATTACGCTGACTTTAGACGAAGAAAATGGTGACTTGCGGCTGGGGGTGTTGGATACCGGTCGCGGAATACAGAATACTGCCACGGTTTTTTTACCATTTAAGCAGGAGTCGCAGCGGCAGATTGACGACGTGCACACAACGGGACTGGGGTTAACTATTGTTCAGAGTTTAGTTGATCAACTGGGTATGCGAGTCGAGGTGGAATCAGAAATCAACCGGGGCAGTCAGTTTTATATCTGCATTCCAGCATCCGCAAGGCGGGCTCGTTCTCTGGTGAATCCATCGGCGGTTTCAGGTTTACAGATCGACAAGCTGAGCGAGTCATTGGCGCAGCTGACGATTTTGGTGGTGGATGATAACGACGTTAACCGGGCGCTGGCACGTGCGATGCTCAAGAAAGCCAATGCTACGGTAGTAGAAGCCCGTGATGGCGAAGAGGCGGTTAAACTGGTTAAGCAGCAGACGTTTGATGTGATTTGTCTGGATTTGCATATGCCGAACATGGGAGGGATTAAAGCCACCCGCCGAATCCGACATTTGCTCATTGACCAACAACCCAAAATCATTGGCATGTCTGCAGATGCGTATCCGGAAACCATTGCGCATTGTCTGCGGGCCGGCATGGATGATTACATAACCAAGCCATTTAAACAGCAACAGTTATTGGACGTGTTAGTCAGGGTTATGCAGCAGGGAAGTTAAAAAAAAGAGCCTTTCGGCTCTTTTCATACTGTTTTTTTTGCTGTCAGGTTAATCGGCGTAAAAACACGCGACTTGATGATCATTACCAGCGTCTTCCAGCATCGGCTTCAACTCTGCACATTTCGCTTGAGCTTTCGGGCAGCGGGTACGGAAAACACAGCCGGAAGGCGGGTTCATCGGTGACGGTAAATCACCTTCCAACAGAATGACTTCTTTGCTCTTTTCGTAATCCGGATCTGGAATCGGAACAGCAGAAATCAAAGCCTGGGTGTAGGGGTGACGTGGTGTCTTGTACAGCTGTTCGCTGGTGGTAATTTCACAGACATTACCCAAATAAAGCACCATTACGCGCGTGCTGATGTGCTGCACAATGCTGAGGTCGTGTGCGATGAAGATCAGCGACAAGCCCATTTCTTCCTGCAAATCCATCAACAGGTTGATGATCTGTGCCTGAATGGAAACGTCCAGCGCGGATACCGGTTCATCACAGATAATCATTTTCGGCTTCAGAATCAACGCCCGTGCAATACCGATACGCTGACATTGACCGCCGGAAAACTCGTGCGGGTAGCGGTTGATCTGGTTAGGCAGCAGGCCGACCTTTGCCATCATTTCTTTCACTTTCGCTTTGCGTTCCGTGACACCCATTTCCGGGTGATGCGTCTTCAAAGGTTCAGCAATGATGTCACCGATGGTCATCCGAGGGTTTAGCGATGCCAAGGGATCCTGGAAGATCATCTGTAAATCGGCGCGAGCTTTTTGCATGGCCCGTTTGTTGGCTGTCAGCAAGTCAGTACCCAGCCACATGACTTTTCCCGCTTCGGCAGGCACCATTTTGATCACGGCGCGTGCCAGAGTGCTCTTACCGCAACCAGATTCGCCTACTATACCCAGTGTTTCACCGGCGTACAGATCAAAACTGACGCCATCGACCGCCTTAAGCTTTTGAGGCTTGGTCCAGGGTAACGAGTTGGGTGGGTAAATATCGAAGTAAACCTTTAAGTTATCCACCGACAACAATTTTTCTTTTTGTACGGTCATACCAGTTCCTCCACAGGCACGTGACAAGCGCGTTGTCGGGTACCTTCAAACACTTTCAATTCTGGCAAATTCTTATGACAGAAATCCTTGGCGTTTACGCAGCGTTCTGAAAACGGACAGCCTATGGGTTTATTCAGCATGTTTGGTGGATTACCAGGGATCGTATTCAACCGTTTTCCTGCGTGATCTAAGCGTGGGATAGCTTGTAATAGACCACGAGTATAAGGATGAGACGGGTTCTTGAATATTTCGGTGGTTTTGGCGTATTCCATGACCTGACCGCCGTACATAACCAACGTATCTTCACAGGAACCTGCAACAACACCCAGGTCATGCGTGATCAAAACAATGGCCGTGCCAAAGTCACGCTGTAATTCAGACAGCAATTCCATAATCTGCGCCTGAACCGTTACGTCCAGAGCCGTCGTTGGTTCGTCGGCGATCAACAGCTTTGGCCGACAAAGCAGAGCCATCGCAATCATGACTCGTTGACGCATGCCACCGGAAAATTCGTGTGGATACAGATGCACGCGTGATCGTGCTTCTGGAATTTTCACCGCGTCGAGCATTTTAATTGACTCTTCCAGTGCTTCTTGGCGACTCATACTCTTGTGGAGCATTAACACTTCCATCAGCTGTTCGCTGACTTTCATGTAAGGATTTAGAGAGGTCATAGGGTCCTGAAAGATCATCGCAATTTTTTCTGCGCGGATTTTGTTCAGACCCTGTTCGGGCAGGTTCAGAATTTCCAGTCCGTCAAACTTAACGCTACCGGTTGCCCAACCATTTTGTGCCAGTAGCCCCATGATAGAGAAAACCGTTTGACTTTTACCTGAGCCGGATTCACCAACGATAGCCAGGGTTTTTCCCTGTTCCAGCGTAAAATTCACTTCGTTTACTGCGCTCACCACACCGTCACCGGTCTGGAACTGAACGCCGAGGTCTTTAACTTCTAATAAACTCATTATTCGCTCCTGATTACCGGTCTTTAGGGTCTAGCGCGTCGCGCAAACCATCACCAATGAAAAACATGCTGAACAGCGTAATGGTGAAGAAGAATAGCGGGAAGCCGATCTGCCATAACGTGCCGTATTGCATGGTCCTAGCGCCTTCACTGATCAGAGCACCCCAGGACGTATTCGGTTCCTGAACGCCCAGACCCAAGAACGAAATAAAGGATTCGGCCAGAATGAAACCCGGAACCAGCAGCGAGGCATAGACAATCACAATACCAACGAGGTTGGGCACAATGTGGCGCATGATAATCGTAAAGTTGGAGACACCAGCGGCGACTGCAGCTTCGATGAATTCCTTGTTCTTAATACTCAGTGTTTGACCACGCACAATCCGTGACATATCAAACCAGGAGATCAAACCGATACCGATGAACAGCATGTTCAGCGATCGACCAAAGATAACCAAGAGTAAGATCAGTACGAACATGTACGGAATCGACATAAAAATGTCGACCAATCGCATCATGAAGTTATCGACCCGACCCCCTACATAGCCCGCAATCGCACCATAGAGAGTGCCGACCACAACGGCAACAAATGAACCAATGACACCAACCATCAATGAGATGCTGGTGCCCTGGATAACTCGCGAATACAGGTCGCGGCCCAGTTCATCGGTGCCAAAGTAGTGTCCAGATTCAATCGATGGCGCACCCATGGTTTTCACCTGGCCCAATACGGCCCAGTCAATTTCTTCATTGCTCCACTGAGCAAATGATGGGCCGATCAAGGTGAACAGAACCACCAAAGTCAGCGTAACGAGCCCGCCAATAGCGGCCTTGTTGTGTGAAAAACGCCGAGCTGCGTCTGCCCAAAGAGATCTACCCTGTACTTCCTCCGCTGCCATCAGGTTATCAGCGAGGTTTTCCATTTTTTTCTGATCAACAATCATTTTCTTTTTACCTCACTGTTTTAATAACGAATTTTGGGATCGATCCACGCGTAAAGGACGTCCACAACCAGGTTTAATAAAACAGTCAGTGTGCCGACCAGAATGGTTATGCCCATAATGGTTGAATAGTCACGGTTTAAAGCACCGTTAACAAAGAGAACACCGATACCACCTGTACTGAAGTACATGTCGATAATCACCGAGCCCGTAATCAAGCCCACCATCGCTGGTCCCATGTAAGACAATACCGGTAAGAGCGCGGGCTTCAGTGCATGCTTAAATACGATGCGCTGATATGGCAAGCCTTTCGCCTTTGCGGTACGGATGAAGTTGGAATTGAGAACTTCCAGCATGGAAGAGCGGGTAATACGGGCGATTGTCGCCATATAACTGGTGGACAAGGCAATAACCGGCATAATGATGTATTGTGCCTTACCACCTTCCCAGCCGCCTCCCGGCAGCCAACCCAGTTGCAGGGTAAACAACAGAACCAATAGCGGTGCCATCACGAAGTTCGGCAATACCTGCGCAGTAAAAGTGAATCCGAGCGCAGTATAGTCTTTCCAGGTGTTGTGGTTAAGCGCGGCTATAACCCCCATGGTCACACCGAAGAGTACGGCGACCAAGGCTGAAATACTGCCGTAGGTCAGCGTTACCGGAAAACCATCGGAGATCAGATCGTTTACGGAACGGTCTTTGTATCGGAACGATGGGCCGAAATCAAAATGAAGCACAATACTTTTAACGTAGACAAATATTTGCTCGTGCAAAGGTTTGTCCAGTCCGTATTTGGCATTGATGTTGGCTTCTACCTGAGGCGGCAGTGCACGTTCGGAGGTGAATGGCCCACCCGGTGCGCTGTGCATCAGAATGAATGACACAATGATGAGAATGAGCAGCGTTGGAATTGCAGTTAACAAACGCTTGAGTATAAAGCTGAACATGTCGTTGTCCTGTTCTACCCGCGAGAAAAGGCGGCGATTTTATCGCGATAAGCATCCATCTGCGACCATTTGGTTGCAATCAGAAACTCATCTAAATCAATAACTTAAGTCACAATGTAAACAATAGCGTACAAAACAATAGTCGAGGTTATTTTTTTGTTTTCACGACCTCAGTGAGATCTGGGTTTTACGCGCTTAACGGAAAACACCGCCAATATTGGCGGTGTTTAAGTTTACATCACATTATGGAACGATTATTTCGCTACCTTATACAGGTCGCGAGCGTACCAGTTCTGTTCGATGTTGTTATAAGGCCAGCCTTTAACGTCATCGTGCAGCATGAAGTTAGTCGTGTAGAAATACACAGGAATAACCGGCATTTCATCAGCAAGGATCTGTTCAATAGCTGTGTACTGAACGTTTGGATCTGCACTGGTTTTCGCTTCATCCATCAGACGGTCAACTTCGGTATTTACGTACTTACCATCGTTGTAACCAGACTGTGAACGCAACAGATCCAGGAAGGTGGAGGCTTCGTTGTAGTCACCACACCAGGCGCCACGTGCCAACTCAAAGTTCTGCTCGCCACGTTCGGTCAGGAAGGTTTTCCATTCCATGTTGTTCAGAGTCGCTTCAACACCCAATGAGGACTTCCACATTTGAGACATGGCCGTTGCGATTTGCTTGTGACCTTCAGATGTGTTGTACAGGATGCTGAATTTCAGAGGGTTGCCTTCGCCGTAACCTGCTTCAGCCAACAGTTTCTTCGCTTCGGCAACACGTTCTTCTTGCGTCATGTTTGCATAGGCAACGTTTGGCATGGTGAAGCCAGCTGTTTTGCTTGGAGTGAAAGTGTACGCGTTTTCCTGGCCTGCTTGCAGGATATTTTCAGTGATAACCGAACGGTCCAGAGCGTAAGACAATGCTTTACGAACTCGCACGTCTTTGAACGCTTCTGGGCCAGAATCACTGACGTTGAATGTGTAGTAGTAGTTACACAGACGCGGTGCAGAAACAGCTTGTTCGCCGAATTCTTCTTTCAGGGATTTGAACTGACCTGAAGGAACTGGACCACGGTCGAATTCGCCTGCTTTCCAGCGGATCAAACCTTGGTTTTCGTCTGGTACGACAATGGTGACGATTTTTTCAATGATCGTCGCGTCATTGTTCCAGTATTGGTCGTTACGAACCATTTCAACACGCTCGTTAACAACGTGCTGAGTCAGCTTGTACGCACCGTTAGATACCATGTTCTCAGGCTTGGTCCATTCTGCGCCGAATTTTTCAACAGTCGCAGGGTGAACTGGGAATACAGTAGAGTGGTTCACCATCATTGGGAAGTAAGGCAGAGATTCTGTCAGAGTCACTTCCAGCGTGTAATCGTCCACCGCCTTAACGCCCAGAGAATCAACCTCGGCTTCGCCAGCGATGATTTCCGCACCGTTAACGATGTTCATGATTTCCATGTACCAGGAGTAAGGAGAAGCGGTTTCAGGGTTAACCGCGCGCTTCCAAGCGTAAACGAAGTCATTGGCGGTTACAGGATCGCCGTTGCTCCACTTTGCGTCTTTACGCAGGTTGAAGGTATATACCGTTTTGTCAGCGTTGGCGGTGAATGTCTCAGCGACGCCAGGAACCAGGTTGCCGTCCGCATCCTGGCTTAACAAACCTTCAAACAGCTGGCGAGCGTGGTCTGAGCCAGCAGTGTCTTCCATGATTTGAGGGTCAAGTGAGCTGTGTTCGTCCAGTGCCCAATAGGTAAAAGTTTGATCAGCGGCCAGTGTTTCACCAGTAACCGGGTGAGTTGGGCCTGATTTTGTTTCTGGTGCAGCAGCAGAAGTTGCAGCGGCGTCGTCGTCAGATGAACAGCCCACCATAAAAATGGCAGAACTTACCAACGCAGCAGCTAGCGTTTTTTGAAATGGTTTCATGAGTGATCCTCTTATTATCATTGTTGGCCTCTTGTGGAAGCCATCTTGCATTATTATTCGTACCCGAAAGTACGTTTATAAAAGTTATTCTGAGCGGGCTGGATTATCATCCCGATTCTCATTCATAGAAAGGTCGCATTCCATAAACAAGAAGCGAGCCAATACTACGAATGGAGACTCAAACTAACTAAAAACCTGTCATATTTTTGAGAGTTGTATGTTATTTGATCTAGACCAAATGACTATTTACAGACAGTTGCCCGAAAATGGGCGTCAGGCCAGAAACTTGCCACGTCTTGCCATAAACTTCAATGTTGTTTTTCATCTTTTGAAATTTTGTTGATATACGTCTGTGCAATTTCAGGGCATTTGCGGCACGTATTCTGTACAAGTTTCTTAATCTCGCGCCATAATTGTGCGTGCTGTTGTCAGTAGTGGTGCAAAATGAAGCACTAGTTGTGCTTCATTTTGACTTCGCCGCTGGTCAGTCTGCGACGGTAATAGTGACGGTTCCCGGTGAATAGCCTAAAGCGTTGTTTTCAGGTCGATACATATCTTCAATGTAGCTGTTGGGCAGGGCATAGGTGCCCGGCGTAACAGCTCTGGCCAGATAAAATAGCGTTGTTGCGTTGTAGGGAACCAGGGAAACGGCTGCGATATAGCGGTCATCGCGATATTCTTCATAGTCAATCCGATACGAACGGAAGAAGTCCCCGACATTCTTGCCATCGACTTCGATAGTATCTAGGTTGACTGATGCATTCAGTAGGTTCTGGTTTTCAAGTTCAAAACCGGCCGGCAGCAAGTCGACAATCAGCGCTTCTGGGAATCGGTACTCCTGACTTTGCGCATCAATTCGCACGATGATCAAATCGCCTGATCGAACAGGCTTCGTGAAGTCGATCCGTCGACCCTGTAAGTCATAGTATTGTCGATTAATGTTCATGCCATTTTGCTCTGCGGCAGGGGCCGTTTTGGGCACACCTTGCCAACGCAGGCTGGCGTAGAGTCGTCGATCCTGAGCACTGACCTTGTTCAGATCTTGCAGTTGATCCGCATTAATGACGGTATTGAATGGCTTGGATTGCTGCAGGTTTTGAGTAAAGGACTGGGCAATTAATGTCGCCTGCCATTCATTTCCGTTGGCTAAATAAGCTTTGGCCAGTCTGACCAGGGAGATCCGTTCCTGTGTACTCATCCAGCGGCGGTTTGCCAAGGAAGACTCCAGATTCATGGCGATATCGCCTTCGTTGAAGCCATGTTCAAGCGCCAGAACGAGCGACAATGTTAAGTCTCGGACTGTGGAGCCATAGTCTGCATAGTAGCGATTGGTTTCACGTTTGGTGGCCAATGCTTGTTTGGCGGCTTGCTGTGCCCGATTCATGTCTCCCTGCAGCTTGAACGCCGCGGCCATGTGCATCCAGGGCAGGCTGGAATGATTGGTTGTGGTCGCTGTCATCTGGTCCAGAAGACGGCGCAAATCGCTGACGTTCGCGCGACCGGATTTTGCCAGTACGTAGGCGGCATAGGCGCGGTAGCTGGTTTGATAGGCGTTGATGTTATCGGTCCAGATGTCGGCAGCGGAATAACCGCGAACCATATTTGCCAGTGCATCCAAAGCTCGGCTCAGCGCCGCGTTATCAACGGAGATGCCCAACTCCCGAGCATCCAGTAATAGTTCGGTGGCATAGGCGCTGCCCCACATGGACGCGGTTGAGTTGGCATTCCAATAACCGAAAAAGCCGTCGCTGTGTTGTTTTTTCAACAGCAACGCGATGCCGTCTTCAATTTGCTCGCGGCGCAGGGCGTCGGTGAACGCTTCGTTAATCCGGTAGGCGAATGAATCTTGTAGATTCAGTTCGGTATAGAGGTCCTGATCAACGAGCACCCAAGGGTAGGTGGAACTGATGGTTTGCTCAAGGCAGCCATAGGGGTAGCGCAACAGGTAATCTACGTGACTGGAAAAATTGATGGCGGGTTTGTCGGAAAGGGTCAGCTGTGCTTTCACTGTAGACGCAATAAGGTCGCTCACGGTTGCTTGTGGCTGCCAAGAGGTGTTCGCCTCGATCACTTGTCGCTCGGCGCGAGTTTGCAATGGAAACGGCGCACGAAGTCCTAAACGCCAACTGCGGATCAGGTTTATGTCCTCGCCATTGCTGACGGTCAATTGAATATCACCGCTCCCTTGATAATCAGTACCTGCAATGGGGATCACCAAGCTGCGTTTTTGGCGATCGTCCAGTTCAATGGTTTGGCCTTGGTAAGGACTGCTGAGGCTACCGCTTATTTGCATTTCTACGGTGAGCTGCTGAGCTTTGTCGGATAAGTTGTGCAGATCCAATGTCAGCTGGCTTTCGTCGCCCATAGCCAGGAAGCGGGGCATGGCGATTTGTGTGACCAATCGATCAGCGACGGTCATTTCGGCTTCGGCGCTGCCGAAACTATTGGCCGACCAGGTGACCACCATCCATTTCACGCGGCCGTTAAAGGCAGGCAGTTCAAATTCGACGGTCCCTTTTCCGTTGATCAATTTAATTGGGTCACTGAAGAAGGAGACAATCTGTACTTCGCTTTGCGGTTTATCACCGCCGCGTGACAACGCGTCGTCAGAATCTGCAAAGCCGCCCCCAAATCGCTGCTGATAAGTTTTGAAGCCCAGGTTGTTAATGACCTTGCCATACAGATCGAGGTATTGATTTTCAAAACGACGCGGTGCAAAGAAATATTGTTCCGGTTGCGGTCGCTTGTAGTTGGTGATGTTTAATACCCCCATGTCGACCAGGGCGACAGTGGCGTAAACTGGCGCACCCTGAGCGTCTTCAGGGTTATCGATGGTCACGGTAGCGCGCACAGGCTGATTGGGTTCGATTTTCGAAGGTGCGTCGATACTGACATTCAACTTGGATGCTTCGCGAAGAATCGGTAAATGCGAAATGCCGAGACTGCGTTTGGGGGCCAGTTCTGTCATTTGGTCTGCGGGGGACAATACCATTAACGTCAGATACAGGTCGTGGCGATTCCAGTCCGGATTTATCGACAGGGTTAATTCATTTGCGCCTACATTGGCATTGAAGGTTTCGCTGTAAAGAACGCCTTCGCTGCTTTCAACCTGCAGCAGACCTGGCCCGGCGTTTGCCGATTGGAAACGGACCAGTGCATCGCTGCCCGGTCGATAGTGGTCCTGATCCAACAGGATATCGATGACTTCGGGTTTGAGCGCGTTAGCGTCACCATTGCCCCAATAGTATTGAGTTCTGAACGGATACACAGTTTTACTGCCGCTAGCCGAGGTGATTTCCAGTTCGTAGTCTCCCCAAGCCAGGGGAATCTCTATTTCGCTGCCGGTTTTTTCGATGGTTAACCGTTTCGCAAACGCCACGTAGGCATCGTTACGCCAGCGCCAGTTCCAGCCATTGTTGTCATCGTAATACCAGTAGTAATCACGTGTGGTTCGAACCAGGCTTACTTCAACGTCATCGCTTAAAGGTTGCCCGGCCGCATCAACGCTGATCAGGTCGAAAATGACGTTTTGATTGGATTTTGGCCGTTCGCTGAATTGCGGTCGCACGCCCACAAATTGGTTGTTGCCTGTCGGCAGAGAAATAACGGTTTGACTGCGTGTCACCGGACGGCCGCCGGTTTCATAAACGCTGGCGGTGATGCGCATGGCCAAGGGTGACTTTATTGATGCCCAATCTCCAGGCATGCGAAAGTTTCCATCACCTTGGTCATCCAAAGTGATGGCATCGAGTTTTTTGGTTTTCTGTACGATGCGCTCTGTTGGGTTGCCGAATCGGTAGTCGTCCCATTGTTCAAATAAATCAGTCGCGGCGGTTACACTAACCACGGCGTCGGCTTTGTTACCTGCCGCTGGAGCGCCATAGAGGTATTGGCTGTTAACCGGTACTGTGGCTGTGCGTGATGAAAGATAGCGATATTTTTCAATAACACCATCGTAAAAACTTAAGCTCAGTCGTTCAGGCAAAAACTCTTCTACTTTAAATCGATACTCGCCGGTAATGCTCTGATTCTGTTGCATCACCAGCTTCCAGTCGCCGGTGGGGGCGTTCGTGTCGAGTGTGAGTTGATGACGGTAGATGCCGCTGTTTTCATTCCACCAAGTGAAGCGTTCAACGCGAGACCCTCGGGCATCGTATATATCAACATTCACTGGCATGTCGTCTGTTTCTCGTCCGTCGAAATCCCGGATCAGCATATTGATGTCGACTGTTTCCCCTGGGCGATAAAGATCCCGTGGTCCATAAATGAAGGCTTGGAGTGCCTGATGCCGGGTCGGGACATTGGCAAATGCGGAGAGGTCTAACTTGTTTTGATTCGGCTGCAAGAAACTGATTTGGTTACCAAACTCAGCGACGATGAGTGCTGGCATGTTGGTACTGAGCTTACTGGCTAGGCCCTGGTCATTGGTGGTTTCGGTGCGAGAACGAAGCACCTGGCTGTTGGATTGGTTCCATAAATAGGTGACCTCGACGCCAGACATCGGCTTGCCGGTACTGATTGAGTTGACGATGGTCTGGATCTCATTGCCCATGATCCGCGTATGCAAACCGATATCCGACTGCGTGAAAAAAGTGGTGTCGTAGCGGTATTCGTAGACACCGGGCTTGCGGATAACGGCTACGTAAATGCCGTTGGTGAACTGGCTGGTGGCCGGTGTGATATCCAGATTCACGGTGTCGCGTTTGTGAGGACGGACATCCAGCTGGTAACGGGCGGTGTGAACCAGATCCGCCCAGGTGCTGAGGCGAGTCAGACGATCGTAGTAAGGGCGACCGCTGTAAAAAGTCTGATTTAAAAAGGAGGTCACCTGATCGTCTCGTACACGGAAAATATCCAGATCAACCTCTTCAACATTCACAACGGTGACGGGCAATGCATTCGCCGCATTGGCGGATAAGTATTGTCCACTTTGCGCAAAACTGACTGACGGAGATAACGGTGCCGTGGTGACTTGCCATTTGTCGGAATACTGCCGGTTAGAGCTGTTTATTTCCACGACGGCAAATGTTTCATTATTGATTGAGGTGGGCAATCGATTGAAGGTGATGGCATATTTTGTATTGGGCTCCACGAACGGCAGCGTCCAGCTGTAACCGTTATCCAGGGTTAGCCATTGCGAGCCGTTATCCAACGCGGGAGTTACTGTCACGTAATCCTCCAGCGCGGTTCCAGGCTTCAAGGCGTCCGTTAGCCGGATAACCAACGCCGGTGAGTTGTCGTAACTGGTTTCACTGACTTTCGAAGCATAAAAGTCAGCCCAAGCTGCTGTGCAAGCGCACATTGCCGTCAAGCCGAGCAGCAAAAGTTTTTGCCATCGTGTCATTGTCGATTCCTTATAAGTGGTCTGTTGTGATTGGAAGCCGCGAATCATCCGTGGGCGGTGAGTTTGAAAAGTAAGTGTTAAATTGTTTTCGATCAATCTGGCCATGATAGTCCATGGCGATGATTTCATAGTGCTGTTCGCCGTCTATCGTTAAGGACAGATTTGGTCCATTTGTGGGCATCATCGCACCATTTACATACCAATAGTAGGGTGGCTGACCACCCTCTGCGCGCACTTTGATGTTGCCTTGTGTCTGCTCGTTAACCACCATGGCATCGCCCTCATTGATGCCGGCAATCGTGAAGGGCAGGCGAGCAGTAGCGACCAATTGTCGAGCACATCGGGAATCGAAGACCGGTAGTCGATGTTGATTTTGATACGCCTCTGGTAGCCAAAGCTGCAAAGGGGCTGGCCACAATACGGTGGTGGATTCGTTTGATGCCAGATCACAGCCGAAAGCCACTTGCAGGCCGCTGTCGAGCGCCAATCGCAGGCGTACTGTTGGGCTGACTAAACTATTGTCCTGATCTGTCAGGGTCATCCAGCTTTCGGGTATGGTTTGGTTGAGTATCCAGGCGTCGTGTGCTTCATCGCATAAATCGATTTTTTCCGGCTGACCAGTGGGCCAGCATACACTTTGCTGCGTGACACTTGCTGGTCTGGCCGGCATCGGATTCTGCCCAAGAATTCTGGACGCAACATTGGTCAACAGCGGCACGGCGGTTTGTCGGCCGTAGTGACCGGTAAGCGGTGTGCCATCTGGCTGACCGACCCATACCCCTAACGTGTAGCCATTGACCACACCAACAGCCCAGCTGTCTCGAAAGCCATAACTGGTCCCGGTTTTAATGGCCATGCCATAAGGATTACTGGCGTGTCTGGCGAGAATGTCCCGGATAATCCAAGCCGCTCCTGGCGATAACAAAGGCTTGGCCTCCTGGGCTGATTCCATCAAAAATCTCGGTTTTTGGGTTGTGCCATTGTTGTCCAGCGCGGACATTAGTCTGACCAGGCTTTCCAGGTTCGTTCCAAGCCCACCCAGTGCAATCGCAAGGCTGGGTCGTTCGTTGCCCGGTAGCGCAAGTGTGGCACCGGCCTGTTGGAGTGCCAGGTAGAAGGGAACCGGACCGACGCGTTCCAGGACCTGAACGGCGGGGACATTCAAACTGGCCGCCAAGCTATGACTGAGCGACTCCGGACCGGTAAAGCCGCCACTGAAGTTCTCAGGTTGATAGTCAGCAAATTTTAACGGCACATTCATCAACAGGCTTTCGCTGTGGACCAAACCCTGGTCGAGCGCCATGCCGTAGATAAAGGGTTTTAACGTCGAGCCCGGTGAGCGGATGGCCTGCACCATATCGACTTGCCCAAAGCGTTGATTGTCATGAAAATCAGAACTGCCGGTGTAAACTTCGACAGCGCCGGTTTTGCTGTTCATGATGAGTACCGCAACAGAGACGTGCCGGTCGATGCTTTGCGCATAATGCTTAACCAGGCGCTCAACGCTCTGTTGCCACGCCAGATTTATGGTGGAATGAATCACACCGGGGTCTGACTGGTTGGCCAGGCGGCGCGCCAGAATCGGAGCAATGCTGTATCGATAACCGGGCGACTGAGTGACCTGTTCTGATTGTGCATCTTGAGCGATCTGTTCATCCCAAACTTGGTAATCCACCAATCGTTGGATCACCTTATCTCGGGCGGCTTGTGCTGAAGTTGGATTTCGGTCGGGTCGATAACGTGTTGGTGCCTGTGGCAAAACCGCTAATAAGGCGGCCTGAGCATGAGTCAGGTCTTTTGCGTCATATCCCAGATAAGTCAGTGCGGCTGCCTGGACACCTTCGATAGTCCCGCCAAACGGAGCATGGTTGATGTAATAAGTCAGAATATCGTCTTTTGAATAATGTAATTCGAGCTGGCAGGCGCGGATGATTTCTTTAACTTTTCCCCACAGCGTGCGTGATTCTGGGTACCTGAGTCGTGCTACCTGCATGGTGAGGGTTGAGCCGCCGGAGACGATTTCACCGGTTTTCAGAGCCTGCCAGAGAGCTCGGACCAGGGACAAGGGGTTGACGCCGGGATGGTGATAAAAATATCGGTCTTCGTAATTGACCAGTGCCTCCAGATACAGTGGCGACACCTGATCCAGACTGATGGGATAGCGCCAGATTCCCTGGTCGTCCGCAAACGTCCGTAAAGGTTGATTGTCTGCCGACAGCACAATCCGGCTGCCAGGTCTCGGTTCGAGGTCGGTTGGCCAGAGAAGATCGATACAAAAAAACAGGGTGGGCATAATCAACAGCAGGAGAAAAAGCCGCCGTTTAAAGAAGGGTTTTACCATAGCAGAAAATCAAACATCCTTTTGTTACCAACGCAGCAGGGGTTAACCTTACCGGTGCTCTTCTTCCATGGCGTCCACGAGATTGCTCAGTTCGCGCTGCAAGCTCTGTTCATCGCCCAGATTCACTTCCACTAGACGCCGCAGGTGACCGGCTGACTCGACATCAAAGCTCATGATGTTCAGCCCATAATGATGCTTGCTGGAGAGGACATAGGCAACATCAACGGTTAGCGTGATTTCGAAATCGCCCTGATCGGGTGCAATGGCCAACTCGCCCCTATCGCCGATATTCAGTGGCGGATAAGATTCGCTGATGGCGATCAACGCGCCTTTGAGACTGATGTCCTGCAGCACGCCGATGATCGGTTCCCGGTCAGCATCCGTAAGGGTTAAACGTACTTTTGCATCAAAGGGTATACGTTGAAAACGTCGCTTTTCGGTTTCCATATCCTGTTCCAGTAAACTGCGGGTTGAAATCACTATAGAGCGGGCGCATTTAAGCTGCAACACACGAAGAGAGAAACCCATGTCAAAGATCAAAGAATTACCCACTCAAGAACAACTTCTCCCAGGGCGGGACACTGCGATGAGTCTCAATTTCAACCATTTTGTGTTTGCACGCGACATGCGTGAGGTGCCCGCAGGTTGTGAAGTTGTTTGGCTGGGACTTGGGTGTTTTTGGGGGGCGGAGCGTCTGTTCTGGCAATTACCCGGTGTTCAGAATACGGCAGTTGGCTATGCCGGAGGCGCAACACCGAATCCTACCTATGAAGAGGTGTGTTCAGGATTCACTGGTCACACTGAGATCGTTCAGGTTGTTTACGATTCTACTCAGATTAGCCTGTCGGATCTGCTGAAAACATTCTGGGAAGCCCACGACCCAACGCAGGGCATGCGACAGGGGAATGACATCGGTACCCAATATCGTTCGGCTATCTATGGTTCGGACGCTCAGCTGGCCGTTGCCGAACAGTCAAAACAGGCCTATCAACAACAGCTAACGGCAAAAGGGTTGGGGGCGATTACGACAGAACTGAAACCCGCGCCGACGTTCTATTTTGCTGAAGAGTACCACCAGCAATATCTGCACAAGAACCCAAACGGTTACTGTGGTTTGAAAGGAACCGGAGTGGTATGTCCGATTTAAGCGCAACGCAATGGTCTGAAACGGTTTTACAGACGCTGCGACAGTTTGAATTACAGTGTCCAGATGATGATCTGTTTTGTGTGGGCTATGTGATTCCACAAGTGGAACTGCTGGAAATGAACCGGCATGATCAGTCGGCAAAGCCGGAACAATGGCAAGTGTGGCTGACAGAGTTTGTTGAAGGTTGTATGGCCGTTGATCAAGTTTCAGACCAGGATGCGACCCGGATACGGCAAATTGTCGCGTCTCTGGCCTGATGCTTGTGTACGCCCAGCATGGGCATAAACTCGATTAACAAGCCGTTAACTGTTGTCAGGCGAGTTGATTGATCGCATCCCGAAGGGTTTCGGTTTCTGCTCGTGCAGCCTGAGCAAAATCGGAACCATTAGAGGCATAAAGCACAGCGCGCGATGAATTGATCATCAACCCATGGCCCTGAGGAAAGCGTCCGGCGTTCACGGTCGCTTTGAGGTCGCCACCCTGAGCGCCAATACCAGGTACCAGAAAGGGTAAATCCGGGGCAACTGCCCGGATGTTGGCCATTTCTTCTGGAGCGGTAGCGCCAACCACCAAACTGATGTTGCCATTGGCATTCCAATGTTCCTGAGCCATGCGGGCTACCCGGATGTACAGGGGTTCACCATCAATTAATTGATTCTGAAATTCTGTCGCGGATGGATTAGATGTCCGGCACAGGACGATAACGCCCTTTTCCGCATGGTCCGCAAATGGCAAGACGGTGTCGGAACCCATGTAAGGGTTCACGGTGACGGCGTCGGCCTGGTAGTGCTCAAAGGCTTCCTTGGCGTACATTGTCGCTGTTGAGCCAATATCGCCGCGCTTGGAATCAAGAATGACCGGAATGTGCGGGTATGCGGTTTTAATGTAAGCGATAGTTTGTTTTAACTGATCTTCGGCTGCCGCCGCCGCAAAATGTGCAAATTGCGGCTTATAACAGCATACCAAATCGGCAGTGGCATCAATAATGGCTTTGTTGAATTCGAAAATTGACGAAATATGTGCGGGGAACAGTTCCGGGTAGGGATCAAGGCCAACACACACCTGTGTTTGTTCTGCCCAGCGAGTTGTAATTTGATTAATAAAGCTCAACGGTAATCTCCGGTGTCAAAAGTCTTCGACTTGTGTTTCATATGGTTACTCACTGCCTACTCTGCGAAAGCGCCAGCGAGCCTTACAGTCATGTCTTTGCGTAAAGTCGGACAGGAGCGATGGGGTTGTGACGCGCATCGCTTGGGGACCTTACTATTCCGACGGTTGTGCGGCGCTAAATTGTTTTCAGGTATACCTTGGAATTACGCTGAAAATTATACAGCTGCTGGCGCATTTCCGGCAGTGCACTGACGCTCACCGGTTTAAAGCCCCGCTCGACAAACCAATGCTCGGTTTGCGTGGTCAATACAAAAAGCTCAGACAGTTTGTCTTGTCGGGCCTGTTTTTCGATGGAGTGTAATAAGGCATCTCCGCGGCCATTTTTCTGGTAATCCGCGTGCACTGCAACACAGGCCAATTCTGCTTGTGTTGCCGTTAAAGCGTAAAGCGCTGCGCAACCAATGATCATGCCATCTCGTTCATTCACGATAAAATGGTCGATTTCCGCCTGGAGCTTTTCCGGATCGCGCTTGACCAAAATATTACGGTCTTCCAACGGCTTCAGAAGCGCCAGGATACCCTGGATGTCATCAATACGTGCCCGTCGGAAGGTGTCATATTGGTCTAACGCGATCAGCGTGCCAACACCGTCGCGGGTAAATAATTCGGACAACAAAGAACCATCGGCACTGCCATCGACGACATGGCAACGAGCAATTCCTGCTGCGGCGACTGCGCTGGCCACCGATAGTTCCAAGTATGCGTCTTGGTCTGAGGACTCTTGGCTTAATATAGAGTTAAGCTCATGAACGCTCATTTCTTTTTGGCCCTTGGTGATGGGTAGTGGATTTTCTCCGGCAATTATTACTTTGTCGGCCCCCATCTGACGGGCAAGTTCAACAACGAGTTGCTCAGGCGGCAAGTACAGGATATCACCAGTGACTGAGTAACCTAGTGGCGGTATCAATACGATGGCCTGTTTTTCCAGTTGGGCGCGAATCGCAAGGTGATCAATACGACGAACCCGTCCCTGAGCTTTCAGATCCTGGCCATCGAAAACACCAGCGGGTCTGGCCATCACGAAATTTCCACTGACCACCCGCATTTTGGCGCCATGCATCGGGGAGTTTGCAATTCCCTGACTGAACAGCGCTTCAATGGTGTAGCGGTGATGACCGATCTCACTGATCAAACTCTGCAGTATGGCTTCATCAATGATCTGTCTTTCGTTCACACGGGTGTCGGTACGTTCAGCGTCAAAAACGATAACCAGCTTCAAACCTAGACTGTTGAGCAGGGTAAGATCAGAAATAATGGACCGCAGCCTTTCGCTATCCAGTACCCGGTCACGCAGCCAGATGATCGACGTTTTTCCCCGATAGGCGTGAATATAAGGTGCACTGTTGCGAAAGTGGCTGACAAAATCCATGAATGAACTGACTCCTGATGGTGGTGTGGTAAAGAAAGCAGGAGTGTATCGCCTTCATTGAAAAGCCGCCAGCGCCGCCAAGGCTCACGGCCAATAAATTGAGCGCAGGAGTTTGTGTTGAGCGTCTGGAAATCTGGCGCCGGTCAGTAACCGATGCCAGATCTCTCAAAGGACTTTAGAGAACCGCGTGGCGACTTCGGCATTGAAGTAAGCATCGAAAGCCAACAGTATGGGGCGCAGAAGCAACCGACCTAAAGGCTTAACGGTAGCAATGTCCGGCGTGACATCGATTAGGTCATCAGTGGCCAGTTCCGCTAACCGTTGCCATTCGTTGCCGAAATATTCATGGGCATTAATGGAGAACTTTTGGCCGAGTTCACGCAAATTCAAACGACCCTGACAGGCCAGTTGCCCAATGGCCCACTGTCTGATTTTGTCGTCCTCATTGAGAAATATGCCCCGCTTAACCGCCAACTGGCTTTCATTAATGAGGTTTTCATACGGCTCTATTTCATGATGGTTCTGCATATACAGTCCATCGATCTGGCTGATTGCGGATACGCCCAGTGCCAGCATGTCTGTTTCAGACATGGTCGAATAGCCTTGGAAGTTGCGTTGAAGGGTACCTTGCTCCAATGCCAACGCTAACTCGTCCGTTGGCTTAGCGAAATGATCCATTCCGATATAGAGATACCCAGACTGCTGAAGTAGTTCAATGCTATCTCGCAAAATAGTCAGCTTTGCGTCTGCAGCTGGGACTGTAGCAGAGTCAATCCTTCTTTGTGGTTTAAATCGCTCTGGAAGATGCGCGTAGTTGTACAGACTGATGCGGTCTGGGCTTAATGTCAGCGTTTTTTCCCAGGTGCGGGCAAAAGATTCACTGGACTGATGCGGCAGACCACAGATGAGATCAAAATTAACCGATTGATACCCGAGTTCGCGGGCGCGTTCTACCTTACTTCTCACCAGATCAAACGACTGTACCCGGTTAATGGCGATTTGTGTTTGTTCGTCAAAGTCCTGTACGCCAAAGCTAACCCGGTTGAAGCCCCTTGAGCGCAACAGTTGCAGCATGTCGTCGGTGGTTTCTCGGGGATCTAGCTCAATCGAAAACTCACCTGAGTGTGCCACTGGATCCCAGTCATAATAAATTCCAACCAAGTCCAACATACGGGACATCTGTGAGAGGGTTAGAAACGTGGGTGTACCGCCGCCCAAATGCAACTGAGTGATAGGGCGGTGTCCGAAGTTGCGGGCATGCAATACCATTTCGCGCTCAAGTATGTCCAGATACTGATCTGCCCTGGCTTTGTCCTTCGTCGCAATCTTATTGCAGGCGCAGTAGAAGCAAATATGTTGGCAAAATGGTATATGGATGTAGAGTGACAGGGGTTTAGTGACTGAACGCTGGGCATCCAGGTGTTGTTGCACCTCAATGGGTTGCAGAGCATGAAACTGTACCGCTGTAGGGTAGGACGTGTAACGGGGTGCATTGATGTCGTATTTTCGAATGAGCGCATCATCCCATGGCACATACCATTTGTTTGGTTGCGTCATTATAGTCTCCAGTACTTTTGCTGAAAAATAAGGCAAAAGCTGTGCTGGAACATTGATATGCATCAAGACTGTCTTTAAACGATACTGATTCGCATAAAAGAACGAGAACGAATATCAAGAGGTAAACCCTAAGATAGATCGGGCTGGCATTATGATTTGGATTTGTAAAAAAAGGGACGCTTTGCGTCCCTTTTGAATTTTTTAGTGACCGATAATCTGTTTAACCACCTTGCTGGAAAAACTCGCGAGAGCCATAGACGACCATTGTTTTTCCTTTAACCGACACCAAACCTTGCTCCTCCAGTCCTTTGAGAACCCGGCCGACCATTTCACGCGAGCAACCGACAATACGACCGATTTCCTGGCGGGTAATCTTAATCTGCATACCTTCCGGGTGAGTCATGGCATCCGGTTGTTTACAGAGTTCCAGCAACGTGCGTGCGACGCGCCCAGTCACATCAAGAAAGGCGAGGTCACCCACCTTTCTGGTGGTATTGCGCAGCCGCGTCGCCATTTGTTCGCCGATGAAGTAGAGAATTCTTGCATCATTCTGGGTGATTTCCCTGAACTTTGAGTAAGAAATCTCAGCAACTTCGCATTCGGTTTTGGTTTTAATCCAGGCAGAACGGGAATTCATAGAGTCAAACAACCCCATTTCGCCGAAAAAATCGCCCGCGTTCAAGTAAGCCATAATCATTTCGCGACCATCGTCTTCTTCGATGATGACTGACACCGTGCCCTTGATGATGTAATACAGAGAGTCGCTCTTATCACCCGCGTAGATCAGCGTAGTTTTAGACGGGTACCGTCGGCGGTGGCACTGCGACAGAAAGTAGTCGAGATGCTTGTGTTCTAGTGTGCTGTTGACCATAAATCGTGAATTCCAATTTAACTGTAAGGCCAAAATCCGCTTCAGTATGGCCTTTCTTCCAGGTTATTCCAGCCATTATGCGGTATATAACCCTGACTGGCTACGCCCAATACCTTGATGTTTGACGCACGTCCCGTTTTTTCGAACGACTATCAAAGGTGTAAGTGCCTAAGAATAGCTTGAATTATCAAGATCGCGATGCCATTTAAACAGTCTTCATGGTGTGTTGCGATAAAACTTTCATTAGACTGCACCGCTCACTGTATCGTTGTTTTTAAAAGGGGACAAATGTGAAAGCTTCACTGAACTGGGTTGGCGATAAGGCTTTTTCTTATAAATCGAATAGTGGATTTGACGGTTTTATCGATGGTGCTGCCAAAGATTCGGATCAGGCCAAAGGTCCGAGCCCTATGGAATTGGTGCTGGTCGGCCTAGGTGGTTGTACATCCTATGATGTGGTGTCCATTTTGCAAAAATCCCGTCAGGATGTCGTGGATTGCCAGACAGAATTGACGGCTGAGCGTGCCGATACAGTACCGGCGGTGTTTACTAAAATTCATATCCATTTTGTGGTGACGGGCCGCCAGTTAAAGCCAGCTCAGGTCGAACGGGCAGTCTCACTGTCAGCTGAAAAGTATTGCAGCGCATCGTTGATGCTGGAACGCGGTGGCGTTGAGATCACGCATGATTTTGAGATCGTTGAGGTAGATTGAAGTCAATTTTTCCTGTTAAATCGATGATTCAGGCCATTTTCCTGACCCTAACGTGCGTTAAGGCGCTTTTTTTTATTGCTCGCTTAGGTACACTGCAGTGAGTTGTATTCGAGACAACTTATTGCATTGGGGGTTTCCCAAAGCGACACACAATAAAAAAAATCATGCAGTCAGGTAGAGTAGTCGATCATGTCACAGGAAATTGAGCTAAAGCTAACCATCAGTCAGGGGTCCATTGAGCAGTTACTAGGTCTTGATCTGCTCTCTCCTTATACGCCAGAGGCCTTCACTCTGGAAAACACTTATTATGATACTGCAGATCGACAGCTGACAGCTCATGGCGCTGCACTTCGAGTCCGCCAGACACCAATAGGCTTCGTACAAACACTGAAAACGAGGGGGCAGAACATTGGCGGTTTACATCGTCGTGAAGAGTGGGAGTATCCTGTTCCCGGTGCCAAGCTCAACCTGAGTCTTTTTCCCGATGGTGCCCTGCCTATAGTCGCCAATGAGAGCCAGTTGAAACCACTTTTTCAGACGAACTTTAACCGCACTTGCTGGTTAATTACCTATCAGCAATCCACCATTGAACTGGTATTGGATGTGGGTGACGTTATTACCGAGTTGGGGCAAGACCAGATTTCGGAATTAGAGCTGGAGTTGAAAGCTGGAAATCTCGATGATCTGTTCCAGTTGGCACAAACGATCAGTGAACAAGTCGCTATTATGCCATCCGACCTGTCTAAGGCTGAGCGCGGCTATCGGTTATGTCAGAACAATCAGGATGTGCAGGTAGAGTTGCCCGATCTGGTACCGCAGCAGAGCATGGAAAGTGCGTTCTGTGCGTTGTTTGGCTATGAGATGGAGCGACTGCAGCGTCATTGGCAGGTATTTTGGTCTACGCAACAATGGCGTCATTTGCAGGCATTTGTCACCACACTGGGCAATATGGAAGCTGAAATCGAGTGGTTTCAGGGTATGTTGCCAACATCTCAAATCCAATTCCTTCATGAACAAATCGATTGGATCAGCAGCGCTGTAAAACCAATCCTGAGTTGGTGGCCGGCTTGCTTTGCGCTGTCGCAAGACGCAGAACAGGAACCGCAAACAGTTGCGGTCAGCTTGCAGCAAAGCAAAGCCTTAAAAGCATTGCGGGCTTTACAGGCGTTGCGTGCCAATCCGGAATTGGGGCATCGAACCTTGTCGCTTACCGCATGGTTACACGGCCAGCAATGGCGTAATGGACAGTCCGATGATCATTTAAGGGTGGCGGAAATGCCAGTGACCGATGGCATCGATTATTGCTTCGACAAAGCTCTGAAAGATATTCAATCCGATTGTTTTGCCGGGTCTGCCAGCCACGCTTTATCTCAGTCACCCGCAGTGCATCGGTTACTGATGCTGTGCCAGTACTTTGATCGACTTTATGGTCAGCAAATGGGCACGTTACGCGCGCCATTAGAGGCGCTTAACGATAACCTGTCCAGGTTGTCCGCGATGGATGTGGTGGTCCGTTTGAAAGATTGGCTGAATCAGTTGCCAGTCGAACAGCAAGCCAGTGTTCATAGTTGGGCGCGTTCGCAGACGGTTCTTCTGCGGGATATTAAACAGCTCGCTAATAAACTGATCCGCAGCCGTGAACATCTTCAGGGAGGAGGCGTTTGAAGTTATTACCGGGCAAGCTGCGGGTCGACGATTTACTGGTAAATCTGGAAGCGGACAAGCGAATTACCGCGATTCAGCTTAAACAGGCACGTACCAAATCAGTTAACGTACAAAAGTCGGCAGTCGAACAGATTGCTAGTTTGGCGCTGGATGATGCGCTGCATGCCGGGAAAAAACTCACGAGTTCAGTCCTGACTCAGTGGCTTGCGCAGAATCTGGATATGACTTTCGTGCACATTGATCCGCTCAAGGTGGATGTTGAGTCAATCGCCAGTATCATGTCTTTTGAATACGCCAAACGCTACCACCTGTTGCCTTTGACCGTGACGGAATCAACTGTTCGTATTGCTACCAGTGAGCCTTTACTCACTGGCTGGGAAGACACCATAGAGCAGGTTACAAGACGCAAAATTGAAAAGGTACTCTCCACGCCCGAAGACATTGAGCGTTTTGGGTTGGAGTTCTACGCGCTCAACCGCTCTGTCAGTGGGGCAAAGGGCAACAGTTCGGGCTCGGGTATTGGTAACTTTGAGCAGTTGATCGAGTTGGGCAAAATGTCCAGCCCGGATGCGAACGATGAACACATCGTTAACATCGTAGATTGGTTGTTTCAGTACGCGTTCGAACAGCGTGCTAGCGATATTCACATTGAACCTCGACGTGACTATTCTCACATCCGGTTTCGCATCGATGGCCTGTTGCATACAGTTTATCAGATGCCCATTCAGGTTGGTTTAGCGGTCGTCAGCCGGATCAAAATTCTCGGACGAATGAATATTGCGGAGAAACGTAAGCCATTGGATGGACGCGTGAAGACCAAAACCCCGGACGGGCAAGAAATCGAATTGCGTTTGTCCACGCTGCCGACGGCATTCGGCGAAAAAATGGTCATGCGGATCTTCGACCCGGAAGTATTGTTGAAAAGCTTCGATCAGCTGGGGTTGGCAGATGAAGACCTGAACAACTGGAATGACATGATCCGGCAACCCAATGGGATTATTCTGGTGACCGGCCCCACTGGTTCGGGTAAAACCACCACACTGTACTCCACGCTTAAAAGTCTGGCGACACCAGAAGTGAACGTCTGCACGATCGAAGACCCTATTGAAATGGTGGAGCCTGCGTTCAACCAAATGCAAACTCAAGCCACTATCGGTCTGAATTTTGCCGATGGTGTCAAGGCTTTAATGCGACAGGATCCCGATATCATCATGATTGGTGAAATCCGGGATCTCGAAACTGCTCAGATGGCGATTCAGGCTGCGCTAACAGGTCATCTGGTCTTATCAACCGTTCACACCAACGACGCCCCGTCTGCGATAACCCGGCTGATGGATCTGGGCGTGCCCGGCTATTTGATTAAATCGACAGTTCTCGGTGTCATGGCACAGAGGCTTGTGCGTACCCTTTGCCCTCATTGTAAAACGGAAGCGGCGGTGGATGACTCAACCTGGCAACAGCTGGTCAAGCCTTGGTCTGCGCGTAAGCCTGCTAAAGTGTATCAGCCAGTAGGCTGCTTGGAATGTCGAAATACGGGTTTTCTCGGCCGCTCGGGGGTATATGAGAGTTTCGTCATGGACGACTCGTTGTCGGAATTAGTGAAAGACGGTTGTGACCCTCAAACATTGCGAAAAGAAGCTATTCGTAAAGGGATGCTCAGTTTGCGCCTATCCGGTGCCCGGAAAATAGCAGCGGGTCAGACCACTGCCGAAGAGGTGCTCAGAGTGACTCCCGACACCCGCTAACCGGCCAGCCCCAAAAAAAGCACGGTCTGCAATAGACAATTGCCCGCATTTCACTGGTGATTCGCTGTCGCAATTCATACAATGCCCATCTTGAATTTATTAACAACCCCGCTCGAAAGGGAGTACTCATGTCCGATATTAAAAAAGTTGTATTGGCTTATTCCGGTGGCCTGGATACCTCGGTTATCGCTAAGTGGATCGCTGAAACGTACAACTGTGAAGTGGTGACCTTTACGGCTGACTTGGGCCAGGGTGAAGAAGTTGAGCCCGCTCGAGCCAAAGCACAGGCATTGGGAATCAAAGAAATCTATATCGAAGACCTCCGTGAAGAATTTGTCCGAGATTATGTGTTTCCGATGTTTCGGGCGAATGCCATTTACGAAGGCGAATACTTGCTTGGTACGTCAATCGCTCGCCCGTTGATTGCCAAACGATTGATTGAAATTGCCAATGAAACCGGCGCGGATGCCATTTCACACGGTGCGACCGGCAAGGGCAACGATCAGGTCCGTTTTGAGTTGGGTGCCTATGCGCTAAAACCGGGTGTTAAAGTGATCGCTCCTTGGCGTGAATGGGATCTGACCTCGCGCGAGAAGCTGATGGCTTATTGTGAGGAACACAGTATTCCGGTTGATTTTAATAAGGCCGGGAAGAAATCACCGTACTCGATGGACGCCAACTTGCTGCACATTTCTTACGAAAGTGGCATTTTGGAAGATCCTTGGGCGGAAGCGGAAGAAGACATGTGGCGTTGGTCCGTTAGTCCTGAAGCCGCACCAGATCAACCGACCTATTTGGAACTGGAATACGTAAAAGGGGACATTGTTGCCATTGACGGTAAACCTATGTCACCAGCAGAAATATTGACATATCTGAACAAGGTTGGTGGTGACAATGGTATTGGTCGTCTGGATATTGTTGAAAACCGTTACGTGGGAATGAAGTCCCGTGGGTGTTACGAGACACCAGGGGGAACCATTATGATGCGAGCTCACCGCGCCATTGAGTCCATTACTCTGGACCGCGAAGTGGCTCACTTGAAAGACAGCCTGATGCCAAAATACGCTGAACTGATCTATAACGGCTACTGGTGGAGCCCTGAACGCCATATGCTGCAGGAGATGATCGATGCTTCCCAAGAACCTGTTAATGGGACTGTGCGTGTGAAACTGTATAAAGGCAATGTGATTGTGGTTGGTCGTAAATCGCCAGACAGCCTGTTTGACGAGAAAATTGCGACTATGGAAGAAGACGCAGGTGCCTATGATCAACATGACGCTGAGGGTTTCATTAAACTGAACGCTTTGAGATTAAAAATTGCAGCGGCAAAAGGACGCTCTCAACTCTAAGCCGGTTTTTTTAAGCCTGGATCTGCCAAAAAGCATCACCAAAATCGTGTGGTGCTTTTTTTTGTCTATACTTTGCAGGCGCACGCGCAAGCTGGCCTGGAGAGTCTATGCGTCATTTTATTCGGCACCCAACGGATATCCCGATCAATTACATTTTGCAGGACCACTATTACTGCATTCGAAATGCGATGCTTGACGTCAGTGCGGGTGGCTTGAGCTTCTCAACGGATCACTTTATTCCGCCGGGGGAAGTGATACATGTGAATATATATGTTCAGGATCCCAGTTTCGAAGCGGATTGCGAAGTGAAATGGTGTCGCCGTGTTGAGTCGTCTTACCATGTTGGGGTACGTTTCAAGGATTCTGCAGAGGCTTTCAGCTTCCGTATGGTTGAGCAGGTCTGTCACATAGAGCACTATAAGCGAAAAGTGATGTCGGAAGAAGGACGTAGCCTTTCCGGCGAAGAAGCCGCCATGGAGTGGATCGAAAAATACGCTCGGGAATTTCCACGCTGATTCCTTTATTATCCTGAGCTCATTTACTTGATTTGTGATGCTCCGTGGATTCTCTGTTTTTTATTGCCTCAAAAATACTCCGGCCATTTCTGACTCCCAGCACTTGGTTACTGATTCTCCCTTTATTGGCATGGCTGTGTAGCCGACTGAACTGGACTAGGATCTCGAGACTCTTATGGGTTCTTGCATTGTCTTGTATGGTATTAATCGGTTTTTATCCTGTCGGGCAATGGCTGGTGAGGCCGTTGGAGAACTTTACAACTTTACCAAAAACTGAGACCGTTCCAGATGGAATTATCGTTTTAGGCGGTGCTTGGCTAACCGACCAGGTCGCATATTGGCAGCATTGGGAGTTAAATCAGGCCGCCGAGAGGGAGCTTGCTTTCATGGTTCTGGCTCGCCGCTATCCAGACGCCAAATTGGTTTTTACCGGCGGCAGCGGCAAGTTGCTGAGCCCCGAACTCAGCGAAGCTTCAATCGCTCGCCAACTGTATCAGGATATGGGTTTGAATCTGGACAGGATTTCCTTTGAAAATCGTAGTCGGAATACTTATGAAAACGGCGTTTACACTCGCGAATTGATGCAACCGAAACCGTCTGAGACCTGGTGGCTGATCACCAGTGCTTATCACATGCCAAGGTCGCTCGGCGTTTTCTGTCAGTTGGGCTGGTCCGTTGAACCGTACCCAGTCGACCATTTTACAGCCAGTTTGAGTTGGGTGCCCAAATGGTCTTTGTCAGACCACTTATGGGAGTTGGACCGCGTGACACAGGAATGGATTGGTCTGCTGGTTTACCGATTAACCGGCAAAACAAGCGCTTTGTTTCCCTCAGATTGTGCAAGTATTACCGAGTTTGGTGATGATTGAGTCAGGAGATCGTTAACTTCGGCTTCGCCATTTACGTAGAGAGTCGATCAGGTTTTGCAGTTTGATTGGCTTGATTAGAATGTCATTCATCCCAGCTTCATAACAGGCAATCTGGTCTTTTTCACTGGCGTTTGCGGTAAAGGCGATGATGGGTTTGTTAAAGCCGGACTCCCTTAATTGCTGTGAAGCAGTGAGCCCATCAACTTCGGGCATTTGTACATCCATAATCACCAGGTCGACCCCATCTCTTTCGGTAAAGTTCACGGCATCATGAGCGTTGTTGAATGCTGTGACTTTAGTCTCCAAGCGCTTAAGCATGGCATTTATTACTTTGAGGTTAACCGCATTGTCATCGACAACCATGACGTGTAAGTCAGGAAAAGTCAGGTCTTGAGAACCAACTTCCGTTTGCGTGTTGATGGCTTGAGTTTCGTTAGCGATGGTGAGTGGTACCGTGAACCAGAATTCAGAGCCTTGACCGGGCTGGCTTGCCGCAGACATCTCACCTCCCATTAATTCCACAATCCTTGATGCTATTCTTAGCCCCAGTCCAGTACCTCCATATTTTCTGGAGATGGAAGAGTCTGCCTGTGTGAACGCTGAGAACATAGAGCTGAGATTTTCTGGGTCGATGCCGATACCGCTGTCTTGAACTGAAAATCTCAGGTATTGGCCGTTATCAATAGTGGTCAGTTTGAAGGTTACGGTGCCAGCATCCGTGAACTTGAAGGCGTTACTGAGTAAATTGGCGATTACCTGTTCCATGCGGCGCTCATCGCCGTAGATGAACAGTGGAACATTGTCATCAATGATCAGTTTGAATTCTGCTTTAGAATTCACGGTAAAGCTGCTGCCATAAATGCTGCAGATTTGGGTGACCATATCCCGTAGATTAAATGCTCGTTTTTCAATAAGCAGCATGTCTGCGTTTAACTTAGCTAAATCCAGGATGTCGTTAATCAGAAAAAGCAGAAATGCGGAGGAATGACGGATGATTTCAATATGATCCTTGCCTTCTGCACTGATGTGTTGACCGCTCAGCAGGTCGACTGATCCTTGAATGGCATTCAAAGGCGTTCGTAGTTCATGCGATATGTTTGCAAGAAACCGTTCTTTGGTTTTCACGGCATTGTCCGCAATTGCCAAAGCCTCTTGAGTGGCAATCAGGTTGGCTGACTTTTCTTTGTAAACGACGCTGAGCTGATAACTCAAAACCAGCGACAACAATACGACCTCCATGGCGACGGCAAACAGTCCGAGGTGCTCAATAAACAGAGTGCTGTTTGGTAGCGACTGCAGCGCGATCGACATGAGACCGGGAATCAGAAAAGCGACATTAGCGATCAGGTAGTATCGTGCCGTTTTCTGCCCTTTAAATGCCATGATAATACCGCTAGTGATGCCAAAAAGACCGAATACCGCAACGCCGTAGCGCGCGAACTCCAGACTCATATTGGGCACAAAGGGCACGATTAGCCAGAAACTGACGAGAATGATCATAGCGGCTAGGCCAGCGAAATGCAGCTTGGGCGCCCGTTTTTTGGTGATGCCCAGCAACGCCATGACAAATGCGATATAGGCGATGTTGGAGGCCATGATTGGAAAGCCAATGCTGTAAAAAACCGGCAAACCGAAGACATCACTGAACACATTAAGTGCCGTACTGTTGTAGATTAGGTTGCCCAAAATAAAAATAGCGTATAGGTAGTCAGTAGGTTGGCGCCGGGTGATACCCAGTACAAAATAGTAAACACCTAAAGCCAAAAAGACGCCCAAACCCAGCGTCGTGATGGCATTGCCCAACTTGATGGACTGAATGTAATCCAGACGCTGATAAACTTTAGGCCGCGGTTGTGCCAGTAAAAAGGGTGTGTCTATTCGGGTATATACCCGGTATTGACCCGCTTGCAGGTCAAGATCGCGACCATGGCGTAAAAAATAGGGGTTAATACTCTTGCTTTGTATGCCGCCGTCGACCTGAGCGACAATGGAGTTGTCAGAAGCCACAATGTAATGGGTGAACAGACCTACAACTGAGGTACTTTGAAAATCAATGACATACTGATCCGTGCCATTGGCGGAAAGTGGCATGTAGTGCCAGAACTCCCCGCCAGTCAGGGGCAGTGTTTGCTCCGCAGCTTGTAAGTTACCTACGGGCGTAGCGATTAACTGTTCGATGGTTCGATCCGACAAATCCAGCCACATCCCCGAGTTTTCAGTGGCGAGAGAAAACGGTGCAAATAGAAAGCTGAGTAAACAGTAAACGGCTAAACGGCGTGTCGATAAAGCAAACTTACTTTTCAAAGTCTTCGGCATTGATGAACCGTTATTAAATTGATGATATGAATACTGAGGCTAATCGTGCGCGTCAGTTATGTCAATTAAACGGTTTGTAGAATAAAACCAACGCATTTGATTCAATGCGTTGGTTAAACTGAGATCAGAAATTAGCCAAAGGGGGGACGCCGGGTAACATGCCGACAGCGGCCATGGCGATTCCAGAAATAATGAAGGCAGCACCGGGAATAATGATGCGATCAGCAACAGACAATCGCTCGGCTCGTTCCTTATCCCCAATAAGCCCGTTATTGTCCAGTAGCATCGAAATTGCCCATCCAAATACAGGATTCACAACAGCAGATGCAAAAATGGTGATACCCGCGGATTGGGTATCCTTGGTTTCCTTGACCATCTGCATACCTGCCTCCAATAAAGGTAAGAAGACTCCGACCAGCAGAGCAATACTCATGACCGGTCGCCAAACGGCGATATCCATTGGATAACCGGAAACAGCAACGATGATGCAAAGAACCCCAAGCAGGATGCCGCCCGCAGGGATGGGGCGCTTGGCAATGGCCGCAGGAATCATGTAGGTACCCCATGATGACGTGACATTACCACCGCCCATCGCCGTACCCACAATCTGACGCAGTGAACAGCCGGTCATGGTATCGTCCACGTCCATCAATGTATCTTTAGCCGAGGGCGGATAGTTCAGTTCCTGAAAAATACGGTGGCCGAGAAAATCTGGCGACCACATGGCAACCGCCAATAATGCAAATGGCAATGATGCGATGAAGTGCTGTAAGTTGGGCAGGCCGAGCTTCCAACCCGTTTCCGTCGATCCCCACCAATAAGCAGGATTGAGATTGGGTAGTCCCGGAGCTGTTTCAAACGCAAATGGAGCCCCTAAAGCCAGCGCCAGTCCAACCGCAACCGCTGAACATAGCGGAATCGCCAACCAGCGCTTGCCGATCTTAGCCAAATAGGCGTAGATAAAGATGTTTGCCAGGAGAACGACAAATCCGACGTAAGCCACACCAACATCACTGGACCAGCCGATCAACGCATTTATCTGAGATAGAGAGCCGGAAAGGCCCAGAAATACCAGCAGTCCCCCTGCAACGCCGTCGCCGGTGAGCGTGACGAGTCGCGAACCTCCTTTGGTAATGCTCAAGATCAGGCCGAAGGTTCCCAGCAAAATAGCCAATGCCAGAGGATGGGCCCCCGATGCTGCGATCATACCAATTAATGGAATCATTGGACCGTGGTTGCCCGCCAAGTTTGCCCGCGGATTGAGAAAACCAGATGTGATAATGCAAAACAACAGTGCTGACACCAGCATCTCTACGCGGACATTTTCAATAATAAAATCTGCATCCAGACCAAAACCTGCCGCCCAAGAGGACATGACCGCTGAATACATAACGGTAATGCCAATAGTGCCCGCCAAGGCTGGTACCAGGTCTTCCCACTCAAAGCGGAAATCTCGCCCAGGAAGGTTCAATCGCCAGCGGCGCGGCTTCATGATCGTTAATTCGTGATCGAGATAGTCGCTACGTGACTTAAAGTCTCTTGCCGGTCTATGCGCTCTGGCATAACTGTCCGCTTCTTTTGACGACATTTCTGGTACAGAGGCCTGGTTCAGTTGTTCTGACATGCAGTAAACCTTCTCAAATAGGAAAATTGGGGGCGGGAAAAGAGTGCGTGAAAGAAATTTCTACAGGCCCTTAATCCGATGGTGAGAAATGTAGTTTTATTTCATTTTGATGTTTTGATTTCGATCAAATTTATACGGAAAAATGCGCTTTTCCGGACGAATCAGGGTGGCGCATTATTGCCGAATTGGCTAGTTGATAGCGGTTTTTGGGTGAATTGATTGAAATTTAACAACAAATTTAACTTGGTTCGACGATGTAAACGAATCTGTTGTAACTTTAACAACAATATCCGGTTTATTAATCGTTGATACGGGTCAAGTTCGTAATATTCCTACGAGTTAATCTAGCCGCAATAAATTCATGATAGGAGATTCGAAATGAAGAACCGTTGGCTTATTGCGGCATCTGCCGTTGGGGTGCACGCCTCAATTGGTTCGGTCTATGCTTTCAGTGTGTTCAAAAAACCTCTTGCAGAGCTCATCCCAAGCGCCTCGGATAACGAGATCGCATGGACGTTCAGCTTCGCTATTTTTTTCTTAGGCATGGCTGCTGCGATCATGGGGCATTTCGTAGAGCGACACGGTCCGCGTAAAGCGGGGATGTTGGCGGCGAGCTTCTTTGGTGGTGGTCTTTTGGTTGCTGGCTTAGGTGCCTGGATGCAAAACCTCTACGTTATCTGGCTGGGCTATGGTGTTCTGGGTGGTATCGGCTTAGGTATCGGCTATATCACACCGGTCTCTACGCTGGTGAAATGGTTCCCTGACCATCGTGGTTTTGCAACCGGTTTAGCGATCATGGGCTTTGGTTTTGGTGCCATGATTGGCGGTCCTCTGTTCAACTTCATTATCGATTCTTTTACTGTCGCCGGTAATGGCATCGCTTACACATGGCTCATCATGGGAGTGGCTTACTTATTGATAATGTTTGCTTCTGCTTCTTACTTAGAGCGTCCTCCTGAAGGTTGGATGCCAGAAGGCATGAAGGCGGCTGTTGCAGCTGGTGAGAAGAAAATTGCTAGGGACTTATCTCAGCTTACTGCTAATGAAGCCGTTAAAACAGGTCCTTTCTATGGTCTATGGGTCATGATGTTCATTAACATTTCATGTGGTATCGGTGTGATCTACTCAGCGTCTCCACTGGCTCAGGAAACTATTGGATTGAGCGCGGTCGAGGCTGCTGCTGTTGTTGGCTTGATGTCATTGTTTAATGGTCTAGGTCGTATCACTTGGGCGTCGGCTTCGGACTATCTGGGCCGTGGTTACACCTACATGACGTTCTTCCTGATCCAAATTGTCGCTTTCATAGTGCTGCCAAACATTACAAGCGTAATTCTTTTCCAGGTCGTGTTGTATCTCATCCTGACGACTTATGGTGGCGGGTTCGCAACGCTTCCAGCTTTCATTGGCGATTTGTTTGGTACAAAAGAACTGGGTGCGATTCATGGCTACGTTCTGACTGCTTGGGCACTGGCTGGCGTCGCTGGCCCACAGATAAACGCCTATTTGCGCACTCTGACGGGTTCTTATGAGATGACAATGTATGTGTTCTCTGGTGCTTTTGTTGTTGCGTTACTGACTTCTTTCGCCATGATTGCTTACATAAAGCGTGCACGCGCAAAGGTTGATGCAGAAGAAGAGGCTCAATTGACTGCTGTCTGATTACATCACAAGTCAACACGTAGTGGCGGCACCCTTAGGTGCCGTTTTTTGCTTTCTGGGTAAAATAAAAAAAGTGCGTCAGTCCTAAAATTGCATCCTCAGGATAGGACAATCCTATGCGTCGACTCTCAATGAGTTGAACTTCTCCAAACTCTCATAGTCATAATTCAGCGCCTTCAATAGGCAATCTTAAAATTCTGATCCTGGGAGTGGATTCTTAGTTAACCTGCTCTCAACCTGACATGGCGGTGAATATGTTCTGGGTAAAAACAATGCTTATGGTTTGGTTCTCGGCGCTCGGGGCAGCTTACGCCGAGCCAAAGGCACTGGTAAACGTCAATGCAGCTGGTGTCTTTTTGGACGGCTACGATGTTGTCTCTTATTTTGTGGATGACAAAGCCATGCGCGGCTCAGATCAGTTTCAATATGAGTGGCAAGGCACACTTTTCTACTTTCGCACTCAGTCAAATTTAGCCATGTTTGTATCCGAGCCAGAGCGATACATACCGCAATTCAATGGGCATTGCGCCAATGGACTCAGTGATGGGCATCTGGTTCGGGCGAATCCGGAAATATTCCGCATTATTGACGGCAAACTGTACCTGTTTTTTTCCTGGTGGGGTAAGGCGCAATGGAAATTTGATCAAAAAGAGCAGATTGAACTGGCCAATAAATTCTGGCTGGAGTTTAGCCAACAACCAGCAGAGCGTTAACCAAGCAATGAGCGGTTGAAAGTCAGTGTCGCAATTATGGAAACAGTGTTCGGTTCAATGTTAGGACAATTCTCTGAGATGCGGCTCGGCCATGATCAGGCGTGCTGACCATTGGCATACTTGGCCAGTAAAGCGTTAAAAGGGTAAGACTAAAGTAGGGTATAGCTGCTCTTTACCTTAAATTGACACTTAATTAGGGGTTGAAAAAGACTCGCTGGCCAAGATTCGCATTACCACTGTGCATCGAAATTCAGCTAATCTTGGTTGTGCACTATTGCTGTTCAATATTGTTGACCCTGAAGATTGGATTTAAAAATCAGGGGGTTCGATTTTGAATATAAGCGTGCTAGTCTGGCTAGGCTTAAACACGAAGGTGCGATGGTATTCATAGCATCAGTAGGAAGCAGATAATAAAAAATGCAGGAGACTCAAATGATTAAGAAAGTAGTCCTATCGACACTGGGTGTCGCTCTAACATCCTCACTTCTGGTTGGTAACGCTCAAGCGGGCGAAGTACTGGACCGTGTAAAAGAAAAAGGTTTTGTTCAGTGTGGTGTAAGCCAGGGTTTACCTGGATTTTCGAGCACGGACGAAAAAGGTAACTGGTCTGGTTTGGATGTTGACTATTGCCGTGCGGTAGCCGCAGCCATTTTCGGAGATGCAACTAAAGTAAAATATTCACCGCTGTCAGCGTCAGAGCGTTTTACAGCGTTGCAATCTGGTGAAATTGATCTGTTGTCACGTAACACAACATGGACGCAAACTCGCGATACTTCTTTGGGTATCAACTTTGCTGGCGTCACGTACTATGACGGTCAAGGTTTCATGGTTCGTAAAGATCTGGGGATTACCAGTGCATTAGAACTGGACGGTGCCTCTGTTTGTACTAACCAAGGTACAACAACTGAACTGAACATGGCGGACTACTTCCGTGCCAATGGCATGAGTTACGAGCCAGTTGTCTTCGTAAAAGCAGACGAAGTTGTAGCAGCTTACGACTCAGGTCGTTGTGATGTATACACCACCGACGCTTCTGGTTTAGCAGCTCAACGTACTAAACTGAAAGAACCTAACGCGCACATGGTATTGCCTGAAATCATTTCAAAAGAGCCATTAGGCCCTGCCGTAATTCATGGTGATGATCAGTTCTTCGACATCGTAAAATGGGTTATTAATGCGACTGTAGAAGCAGAAGAAATGGGTCTGACTTCAGACAACATTGCCAAATTGTTGATCGATTCCAACAACCCAACTCCAGCACAACAGCGTTTTGTTGGTACAGAAGGTTCACTGGGTGAAAACTTGGGTATCGATGCCAAATGGGCTTATAACGTGATTCGTCAAGTGGGTAACTATGGCGAAATCTGGCAGCGTAACGTGGCACCTTTAGAATTGCCACGTGGTGTGAATAACCTTTGGAACAATGGCGGTATCATGTACGCGCCACCATTGCGTTAATTTTAGCCATCAAATAAGAAGGTCGCCTCATCAGCAGGCGACCTTCTGCTTAATAAAATAAAAAATATAAAAGCGTGTGAGCGCGATCACTGATATTTATTGACTTGATTCCACAGTCACTAATCTTTTTTTGGAGACCTTACTGTGAGCGAACAGAAGCTTATTAACGCTCCAGCTAAACCCCCTTTCTGGCGAGACCCTGAAAAACGAGCTTTGGTTTTTCAAGCAATCTTCCTAGCGTTTGTCCTATTTATTGGTTACTCCCTGGTTCGAAATACCATGGCCAACCTTGAAGCTCAGGGCATCGCATCCGGGTTTGGTTTTTTATCGACTAATACAGGTTTTGCAATCGCAGAATCGCTCATCGAATACGACGAAAGTTCGACTTATCTGCAGTCTTTCTTTGTTGGTTTATCGAATACCATTTTGGTATCCGTTATCGGTATTTTCTTTGCCACTATTCTCGGATTTATTATGGGTATTGCCCGTTTATCCAAGAATTGGTTGGTTTCGCGACTTGCTGCGATCTATGTAGACACACTGCGAAACATTCCTCTGTTGCTGCAGATTTTTTTCTGGTACTTCGCGGTTCTGAGGCAGTTGCCGAATCCAAAACAGGCTTATGAATATTTTGGGGTGGTTTTCCTGTCAATTCGCGGTTTATTTGGACCGAAACCAATTTACGAAGATGGTTTTGGTTGGATCGTCGCAGCGGTCATATTGTCAATCGTCGCGATTTTTGTGCTGTACCGTTGGGCGAAAAAGCGTCAGGAAGATACCGGTGAGCGTTTCCCCGTGTTATGGACCTCTATTGCGTTGATCATCGGGCTGCCTTTGCTGGCGACGGTAATAACTGGATTCCCATTGAGCTGGGAAATCCCAGAGCTCAAAGGCTTTAACTTCCGCGGTGGTCTGGTGTTAACGCCAGAATTCTCAGCATTGGTATTTGCACTGTCTATTTATACCTCATCTTTTATTGCAGAGATTGTTCGTTCCGGCATCCTGTCAGTTGATAAAGGACAGACGGAAGCGGCGTACTCGCTGGGCTTGAAACCCTCTTGGACAACACGTTTGGTGATCGTACCGCAAGCTTTGCGCGTTATTATTCCGCCATTGACCTCACAGTATCTGAACTTGACCAAGAACTCGTCTTTGGCTGCGGCAATTGCCTATCCGGATTTGGTCGCTGTGTTCGCAGGTACAGCACTGAATCAGGTGGGTCAGGCCGTTGAGATTATGGGCATGACGCTGGCTGTGTATTTATTCTTGAGCTTGTTTATATCGTTCATTATGAATTGGTATAACAGCAAAATGGCCTTAATTGAGCGATAGGTGATTCTATGACTGAACAAAAATATCCTATTGGCCAATACCCGAATCTGCCACCGCCAAAGAATTCTGTCGGTGTGGTGGCTTGGCTTCGGGACAGTCTGTTTAGTAATTGGTTCAATACGTTACTGACCATACTAGCCATCTATATTGTGATCAAAACCATTCCAGGCCTGCTGGATTGGGCATTCTTCTCTGCCGACTGGGTTGGCACATCACGGGATGATTGCTCAAGAGAAGGAGCGTGCTGGGTTTTCATTAATGTGTGGTTCGATCAGCTGATGTACGGGCGTTTTCCGGAAGATCAGGTTTGGCGGATTCAGGCGTCTTACATCATTGCAATTGCAGCGGCCATACCGCTGTTTATTCCAGCGGTGTCACGCAAAATTAAAACAGCATTGGCACTGTTCTTACTGGTGTTATTTCCGATCATTTGTTTCTACCTCTACTATGGCGGCAGTTTTGGTCTGGAAGTTGTTGAAACGACGTTGTGGGGTGGTCTGTTTTTAACTCTGGTTATTGCGGTTACCGGTATCGTCATGTCCTTGCCGTTGGGTATTTTGTTGGCACTGGGTCGACGCTCCAACATGCCCGTGGTTAAATCGGTTTGCATCGTGTTTATCGAGTTCTGGCGTGGGATTCCTCTGATTACCGTGCTGTTTATGGCCTCGGTGATGTTCCCTCTGTTCGTTCCTGAAGAGTTAAGCCCGGATAAGCTGATTCGAGCCCTCATTGGTGTGACCTTATTTTCGTCTGCCTACATGGCCGAAGTTGTTCGCGGAGGTTTGCAGGCCATTCCGAAAGGTCAATATGAAGCGGCTGCTGCGTTGGGATTGAATTATTGGAAAAGCATGCTGCTGATCATCTTGCCACAGGCATTGAAAATGGTGATTCCAGGCATTGTGAATACCTTTATTGGGCTGTTTAAAGATACCACGCTGGTGTTGATTATCGGGTTGTTCGACTTGTTGGGCATGGCTCAGCTGGCAGCAACTAACCCGAATTGGCTGGGATTCTCGATAGAAGGCTATGTCTTCGCTGCACTCGGTTTCTTTGTGTTTTGTTTTACCATGAGCCGATATTCTCAGAGTTTAGAGCGCCGTTTGAACACCGGCCATCGAAATTAAGGAAGTTTTTATGAGTGAAAATAGCCAACGCGAATTGTCAGAAGAAGTGGTTATTCAACTGAAGCAGATGCACAAGTGGTACGGTGAATTCCACGTGCTGAAAGACATCAACCTGGAGGTAAAAAAGGGCGAACGCATTGTCGTTTGTGGTCCTTCTGGTTCAGGTAAGTCCACGATGATTCGTTGTATCAATCGGTTGGAAGAGCATCAGCAGGGGCAGATCATTGTGAATGGCATTGAACTGACTTCAGATGTTAAAAACATCGAGGAAGTTCGACGCGAAGTCGGTATGTGTTTTCAGCACTTTAACCTGTTTCCGCATTTGACGATTCTGGAAAACCTAACATTGGCTCCGATGTGGGTACGGAAAATCCCGAAAGCCGAAGCTGAAGCGACTGCGATGCATTACCTGGAGCGAGTGAAGATTCCAGACCAGGCTAACAAGTACCCAGGCCAGTTGTCTGGTGGTCAGCAGCAGCGTGTGGCTATTGCGCGGTCATTGTGCATGAAGCCCAAAATCATGCTGTTTGACGAACCGACTTCGGCACTGGATCCGGAAATGATCGCGGAAGTTCTGGATGTTATGGTCACACTAGCGGAAGAGGGTATGACCATGATTTGCGTGACCCATGAAATGGGTTTTGCGCGTAAGGTAGCCGACCGAGTGATCTTTATGGATGCCGGTCAGGTCATCGAAGAAAATAACCCACATGATTTCTTCGAAAAGCCTGAGAATGAGCGAACTAAGTTGTTCTTAAGCCAGATCCTTGGGCATTAAGATCTACGAAAATGAAGGAGCCCAGTACTTGCTGGGCTTTTTTTTGATCGGTTACATCACAAGACGTTAGCGAGACCACCGGCGTTGGTAACCTTTGTATAGCCTGCTCGTTCTAACAGTGTTTTCGCAACACCGGCGCGACCACCTGAGGCGCAATACAGGGTGATTTCCTCATTCGTTTTCATCTTGCATCCTTTGCTTAGTTTTATCGCCAGTTGATCGACTGGAATATTGACGGCGCCGGGTGCATGGCCCATGTGGAATTCGGCAGGGCTGCGAACATCGACTAAGTGCTGCATTGGTAGTCTCCAAGAAAAGTAAGGGTTAGGTGTATATTAGTTAAGCCTAATTTATATGCAACAGCTTATTATGAACCGCAATGTCCCATATTTGAGACAATATTCGGTTACCGTACCAAAGCGGATTCAACCTCATCACGTTTCTGGATGTCGAACAGCTGTTCAACCAGGAAAAGTGCGAAATCAAGTGCGACACCCGGCCCTCGCCCAGTGATGATATGGCCATCCATTTCAATCGCGTTACCGGTATTGGTCCAACTGCCTTCGTAATCCGCCAGTGCCTGGGGGTAGCTGGTGATGGTTCTGTTATTCAAAATGCCTGCAGCGACCAGTGCACGGGGAGCAGCGCAGATCGCAGCGATTGGTTTACTCAGTCCATCCTGATTTTTAATGAGTTGTTGCAAGTTCGGATCGGACGCCAGATGGTCAGCGCCGGGCAGACCGCCGGGCAATACAATTAAGTCAAAACTATCTTCCTCAAGATCGCCCAGCAACGTGTCTGGAACCAGTGTAGCGCCTCGGCTGGCCTTGACCGGACCGCCGAGAAGCCCTGCGGTAATCACTTTTGCTCCAGCGCGGGTCAGAATGTCCGTGATTGTAATTGCTTCCATTTCTTCACACCCATCGGCCAGGGGTACTAATACGGTTTTCATTGTTGCGCTCCTTCTGCATTTGGTTCTCTTTGTATTGTCGCTGCTGTACTTGCCATGCGTTAGCTTGCTCACGTTGCGAATTGGGGCAACGTGTATAAGGTGGCAAGTGGCAGCGACTAATTGTTTAGTTTGGACCCTCAATCTTCTTCTGTCACCGTTTAAAAGCCATGACGTCTGGGGTATTCTTGCCTGTCCGCAATGCTGGGTCATTTACCCGGTTTTTTTAACACTGATAATGTGAGTTTCAAATCCAATGGAAGCAAGTTACTCCCCCGCCGCAATTGAGCGCAAAGTCCAACAAACTTGGGATGAAAAGGAGGTCTTTAAGGCCGTGGTCGACAGCAATAAAGAAAAGTTCTACTGCCTGTCGATGCTACCGTACCCAAGCGGCGCACTGCACATGGGTCACGTACGTAACTACACCATTGGCGACGTTATCAGTCGTTTTCAGCGCATGCAGGGCAAAAATGTTATCCAGCCAATGGGTTGGGATGCGTTTGGTATGCCCGCAGAGAATGCTGCTATTAAGCACGGTGTTGCTCCTGCCAAATGGACTTTTGAAAATATCGATTACATGCGTGAACAGCTCAAGGCACTGGGGTTTGCCTATGACTGGAGCCGCGAAGTGACGACCTGTAAGCCCGACTACTACAAGTGGGAACAATGGTTCTTCACTCGTTTAATCGAGAAGGATCTGGCCTATAAGAAGTCTTCTTTCGTTAACTGGTGCCCGCACGATCAAACGGTATTGGCCAATGAGCAGGTGCACGATGGATGCTGCTGGCGGTGTGATACGCCTGTCGTACGTAAAGAGATGGATCAATGGTTCGTTCGTACAACTGCTTACGCTGAAGAGTTACTCAACGAGCTGGACAACTTACCGGGATGGCCCGACGAAGTGAAAGCCATGCAGCGTAACTGGATAGGTAAGTCTCGCGGTGTGACCATGCAGTTTGGCGTAAAAAACTCCGACGACATCATTGAGATTTATACCACGCGTCCAGACACCGTGATGGGCGTCACTTACCTGGCCGTTGCTGCTGCACACCCTTTGGCGAAAGCGGCCGCACAAGGCAATGCAGAATTGGCAGCGTTTCTGGAAGAATGTAATACCTCAACGACATCGGAAGCTGATATGGCGACGATGGAGAAGAAAGGTTGTGCCACGGGTGTGATGGCGATTCACCCTTTGACTGGTGAAGAGGTTCCGGTTTGGGCTGCGAATTTCGTATTGATGGATTATGGTACGGGTGCGGTTATGTCGGTTCCGAGTCATGATCAGCGTGACTGGGAATTTGCCCATAAATATGGTCTGACCATTCAACAAGTGGTTGCACCGGCGCAGGGCAGTGACCTTGAATGTGATTTGAATAAAGAAGCGTTCACCGAAAAAGGGGTTTTGATCAATTCCGGTAAATTTGATGGTCTGGAATTCGATGCCGCCTTTGATGCCATTGCAGAACAGCTAATCGCTGACAACAAAGGGTCAGTGACCACTAATTATCGTCTGCGTGATTGGGGGGTTAGCCGACAGCGTTATTGGGGTACCCCCGTTCCCGTTGTTTATGTGGACGGACAGGCCAAACCGGCCGATTCTTTCCCGGTGGAGCTTCCATATGACGTTGTGATCGATGGCATGAACTCCCCCATCAAGAATAATCCAGAATTTGAGAACACAACTTGGCAAGGTCAGCCAGCCATTCGCGAAACTGATACCTTTGATACGTTTATGGAATCAAGTTGGTATTACGCGCGCTATTGTACACCGCATTATGGCGAGGGCATGTTGGAGCCTTCAGAAGCGAATCATTGGCTACCGGTTGATCAGTATATTGGCGGTATAGAGCACGCCACGATGCACCTGATGTATGCCCGCTTTTTCCACAAAGCATTGCGGGATGAAGGGCTGGTGACTTCCGACGAGCCGTTCACCAATTTATTGTGTCAGGGCATGGTGCTCGCTGAAACCTGGTCGAAAACCGAAGGAACCGCGAAAGTTTGGGTGTCGCCGGAAGATGTGATCGCAGAGAAAGATGAGCAGGGTCGCATTATTGGTGGGGTTCAGAAATCGACTGGCGACAAAGTCACCTATGGTGGTATGGCAAAAATGTCGAAGTCAAAACTCAACGGACGTGACCCGCAACAAGCGATTGAAGAATACGGCGCCGATACGTTGAGATTATTTTCAATGTTCGCCGCGCCTCCGGAGCAAACCCTTGAATGGACTGAATCTGGTGTTCAGGGGGCAAAGAAATTCCTGGAACGATTGTGGCGAGCAGTGCATCAATTGGTTGAGTTGGGTGATGTCCCTGCTCTGGATACCAATGAATTGAATGATGCCGAAAAAGCATTACGTCGGAAAACGCATGAAACCATCGAAGGCGTGACCATCGATTGTGGAGAGCGGAAGACATTCAATACCGCCATTGCCAAAATTATGGAGCTGTTGAATGCCGTGAATAAATTTGCGGCGGATGCGTCGGAACCGAGTCCTGTGGTTCATGAAGCGCTTTATAACGCCGTATTGATGTTGTCGCCTATTGCGCCGCATATTGCGCAGGAACTATGGGAAGCCTTGGGCGGTGAAGGTTTGGTTATCGATGCTTCCTGGCCGGTGGTTGATGCTGCAGCGCTGGTCAAAGATACATTGTTGTATGTCGTCCAAGTGAATGGCAAGGTACGCGCCAAGCTGGAAGTTGCTGCCAGTGCCAGTAAAGACGAAATTGAAGCAACCGCACTCGCCCACGAGCAGGTGCAAAAGTTCACCGATGGCAACACAGTTCGTAAAGTGATCGTTGTGCCGAACAAACTGGTCAACATCGTCGCGAATTAAGTTGATTCCTGTACAAACTCAAACGTTAAATGCAGTCTGGTTTCAGGTCCGCATTTAGCGTTTTTTTAACCTTGACCAATTTGGGTTGTGATGAAAATAACCGCTGCGCAATTGCACAAAAATCTACACAGTAACAGCTTACCGCCTGTGATATGGGTGAGTGGCGATGAGCCATTGTTGGTGCTGGAAGCCTGTGACGCGATTCGTAACGCCGCAAGTAAACAGGGTATTACTGAACGAAATGTTATCGAGGTGGATGCCCGCTTTGACGGTTCCGATCTCATCGCGGCGAATCAGTCGATGTCGTTATTTGGCGAGCGTGAATGCATAGAGCTGCGCTTGCAAGCCAAGTTCAATGATAAAGGCCGTAAAGCCTTATTGGAGTATGTTCAAACCGCGAATCCGGATAACCTGTTGTTGATCGTGTCTGAGCGGATTGAAGGTTCACAGAGCAAAGCCAAGTGGTTCAATCAGGTGGTCGATGCTGGCTGGTGGTTACCACTGTGGCCAATAGAGCATCATCAACTACCGGGCTGGATTACGCAGCGTATTCAGCAAGCGGGTCTCAGTGCAGAGCCAGATGCGGTGGCTTTGCTGGCTGAAAGGATCGACGGCAACCTGCTGGCGGCAAAACAGGAAATCGAAAAACTGGCCTTGCTTGCCGAAGATGGGCGCATCAGCACCGATCTAATTCTCAGCAGTGTCGCTGACAGCTCGCGCTATACGGTGTTTGATCTGTCCAGTGCCTTTTTGACCGGGGACCTGGCGAGAACGCTCAGAATTATGCATGGACTCGCCTCTGAAGGTGTTGAACCGCCAATCGTTCTTTGGCTGATCACTCGTGAGTTACGTTTGCTGATTGAATTAGCGGAAGCGCAAGCTCAAGGACAGTCGATTAATGGTGTTTTTAAACGACTGCGTATTTTTGACAAGCGGCAAAACGACTATCAGCTAGCCATGCAGCGAGCCTCGGTGGTGCATTATCAACGCTGCTTAGTGTCCTGTTCTCGAATCGACGCCATGATAAAAGGGCAAGTAAAAGGCGATCCATGGACATTGATCAGTGAAATGCTGGTGGCTATAACTGCGCCCGGTCTTCCGGCTTATCAGCTTCAGTAGGTCGCACGTGTTTATGCTTGTTCGTGTGATAGCTGTACACAAATACCGTGTAAGGCACTAAATAGGTCAGGAAAAAAGCTGGCCAGCGCATCGCTTCATCGCCGAAAATGGCTTGCCACTGGTTGATCAATGTGAGTATCGAGCCAACCACCAACGCGGTTCGGATGCCCTTCAGTACGACTTCTTTCGGTGCCATAGCTTATTCTTCCTACGGAAGCGGTTTGAAATACGAGTTGTTTGACGATCCTATAACGGCATAGGCCATTCGCAAAGCCTTAGCTCGCATCGTATTACTGATCCTGTAACAACCAGCGGTGTGCGGTTTTAATCACAGAAGTTCGCAGTCGTTTCATGGCTGCGCCTGAGGACCGCCAGCTGTGCCAATACAGCGGAACATCAACATAGTGATTAGGAGCAATATCGATCAGGCTGCCAACCTCCACCGCAAGCGCGGCCTGTATCTGAGGTATCATGCCAAAACCGCAGCCTGACGCGGCCAGTTGAACAAAACCTTCAGATGAGGGGCAGATAATGGGGTTGGCGGGTTCAGGCTGCTCTAATTGCGACAAGAACCGATGCTGGAGTCGGTCATGTTGGTTGAAAATGAGGCATGGCGCCCGGTACAAGTCAGAAAAATTTTCCAGCAATTTGAATCGCAGTAAAAATTCGGGATTGGCATAAGCGCGATAGCGCATAATTCCCAAGCGGTCCACCCGGGCTCCGTTAACGGGCGTGCCATCTGAACACAGGCAAGCGAGAACCTCGCCACGCCGCATACGTTCAATGCCAGTATCCTGATCTTCAATGACTAAATCCACGTCCAGTTCGTCCGTACTTCGCCCCAATGCCTCCGAAAACCAGGTGGCTAAAGAGTCCGCGTTAATGGCAATGCGGGCATGAACACGTTTGTCACGTTCGAGTGGCAAGTCGAGGTCGGTTTCTAGGTGCTGTACCGTTTCCAGATGCGTGATCAGTCGAACGCCCAACTCCGTTGCCTTGGGAGGCGTGTGGCGGAGAATCAGCGGGGCACCCAGCCGCGCTTCCAGTTGCTTGATACGTTGGCTGACCGCCGACTGACTTATATTCAGTTTTTGAGCTGCTTTTTCAAAACCATGGCATGAGATGACCGCTGCCAATGCTTCTAATGCCCGATAATCCATCATAATTGCTACTAAATCCGGCTTATTCATTTATGTTGTTAATCATAGACCTGAAAACAAGAAAGAGACACCGTAGGTCATTCCCTTGACTGGATTTGGCTCTGAAAAAAACCAATCCTCTCATCATTAGTGTATCTTATTATAGTAAAGAAATATTAATTAGATTAATTTTCGTTTCAGGCTTAGCATTTTGTGAAATCCACTCAAAATGTAATTTGTCCATGACTGAATATCTAATCGGTTTTACCATTGCTATTGGGCTGATCATTGCCATTGGCGCTCAAAATGCTTGGGTCTTGGGGATGAGTGTGCGCCGCTTGTATCCCTGGAGTATCGCGATTGTCTGTTTTTCCGTGGATGCGCTGCTGATGTGCGTCGGTGTACTCGCGTTCAAAACCATTCAAAAGGCTTTACCTTCTATCGTGCCCTGGCTGACCTGGGTCGGTATTTTGATGCTGCTGTGGTTGTCATTGCAATCACTTCGCCGGGCTGTGAGAGGTAAGCAAGTATTGACCATGAGCGAACTGGGTCGGGGAATGACACAAAAAAAAGCGGTGATGACGGCTTTGGGTATATCTTTGTTGAATCCGCACGTGTATTTAGACACTGTGGTATTGATTGGCAGTATCGCGTCGACGTCTGCGCACCCATGGCAGTTTTGGTGGGGCTCTGCTTCTGCTTCGGTCATCTGGTTTTCATTGCTCGCAGCCATTGGTCAGCCATTGCGCAAATGGCTATCGTCTCCCTGGCGCTGGCGAATCTTCGACGGAGCGATGGCAGGTATAATCGCTTGGGTGGCGGTCAATCTTTTCCTGTCATTGCCCTGATTTTGGTTGGTACCGGAGTCAACAAAAAAAGAATTTTTAAAATCAACCAGCCAGCTGTTTAAATCTATCTATCAGGACTGGCTTTTCTTAATCTGTGCTTCTTTAAGTAATCGTTGGAAGGCGTTATGAGCTGGTGGAAAGAAGGCATCGTTTATCAGATATATCCGCGGTCATTTGCGGACAGCACCGGTAATGGTGTTGGTGATTTGCGCGGAATTATCAATAAGCTCGATTATCTGGCCGAACTGGGGATTAATATCGTTTGGTTAAACCCCATTTATGCGTCCCCGAACGATGATAACGGTTACGACATCTCCGATTACGAAGATATTATGACCGAATTCGGCACCATGGCCGATTTTGAAGAGCTGTTAGCTGGGCTTCATCAGCGCGGCATTAAACTGATTATGGATTTGGTGGTGAACCATTGTTCAGACGAACATGCCTGGTTTGTTGAAGGACGTAACAATCCTGATAGCCCCTACCGGGACTATTTTTTTTGGCGGGACGGGAAAAATGGTCAAGCGCCCAATAACTGGGTAAGTGTTTTTTCCGGTCCGGCATGGGAATATGACGCCGCCAGTGATCAATATTTTTTGCATCTGTTCTCTAAAAAACAACCCGATCTGAATTGGGAGAACGAAGACCTGCGCCAGGATATATATGCCATGATGCGGCGCTGGTTTGACAAAGGTGTTGACGGCTTCCGAATGGATGTCATTAACATGATTTCAAAAAATCCCGAGTTACCCTCCGTCGGAGATCCAAACAAGCTGGAATGGGGTGGTGAGCACTTTATGAACGGGCGTAGACAACATGAGTTTATGCAGGAGATGCATCGGGAGGTTCTGCAGCATTACGATTGTATGACTGTGGGGGAGTGCTTCGGAGTCGATGTCGAAGAAGGCAGGCGACTCGTGGGGGCTGACCGCAAAGAATTGCACATGATCTTTCAAATGGAACACATGGGGTTGGATCACGGTCCTGGTGGCAAATGGGATGTGCAGCCGACATGGTCTCGCCGGGAGTTGAAAAATATTCTGAACCGTTGGATTCGTGGTCTGGACGGAAATGGTTGGAACAGTCAGTTCTGGATGAATCACGATCAACCGCGTGCCGTGAGCCGGTTTGGTAACGATCAGCAATACAGAGTTGAGTCCGCTCAGGCTCTGGCTGCCGTGACTTTAACGTTGCCAGGGACACCCTATATATATATGGGTGAAGAGATTGGTATGACCAACGTTGAGTACGATATTGAAGAGTATCGGGACCTCGAAATCCGCAATTGGTACAACGAGCAGATTGCATCGGGGAGTTCCAGCGAAGCGTTAATGCCCAGTATTCATAAAATCGGGCGCGATAATGCCCGCACGCCGATGCAGTGGGACGACAGCCCGAATGCTGGGTTTACCCAGGGTCAACCGTGGCTGAAAGTGAACCCTAACTACGCGGACATTAATGTTGCCAAAGCAAAGCAACAGCGTAATGGTATCTGGCCTTGGTATCGTGATTTAATTTCGTTACGAAAACAGCAGAAAACATTGGTTTACGGTCACTACGACTCGTTAATGGAAGCGTCCGATCAGGTTTTTGCGCATCGTCGTCGAGACGAAAACGGAGATTTTTTAGTGTTGGTAAATCTGACTGATGAAGTCGCAACGCTGGACCTTGAACTGGAGCTGACCAAGTTGGACTGGCAAGTGGTGATGAATAATCAGCCTGAATCCCAATGGTTGGAACAATTACAGCCTTGGCAAGCGGTGGTTGCTCGGCTGGGAGGCGCCTGAATGCTGGAACAGAGCCCGAATTGGCTGGCAATGGTAAACGGTGAAAAGTTTGAAGCCTTCGATCCAATGCTTAACGCGCAAAAACAGCGGGCTCGTCAATGTCTCGCCGATTTCAATCGTGCCCCTTCCAAGGGCAATCTCAAGAAGGTGTTTGCCCAGTTTCGATCCGTTGGGCAGCATTGCCAGATTGAGGCGGGATTGCATGTTGATCTGGCGTGCCAGATACGTTTGGGTGACGGTGTATATATCAACGCGCATTGTGTTTTGTTAGACGCTGCTGAAATCACTATTGGTAATCAAGTTTTGTTAGGACCTGGGGTTCATATTTATACCGTGCATCATCCAATGGATGCGGTTGAACGGGCGAAGGGCATTATGTGGGCTGAACCGGTTATGATTGGTGATAATGCCTGGATCGGAGGTGGTTCGATCATTTTACCCGGGGTGACCATTGGCGCGAGGGCAGTGGTCGGTGCAGGTAGTGTGGTAACCAAGGATGTGGCGGCGGATGCCGTTGTAAAAGGCAATCCAGCACGCCAGTGCTGATAGTACGTGCCATCCCAGGTCTTTGCCGGATCAGTTATAGCTTCGGTGCTTGTTCCGTTGTCTGCGTTTAAAGCTCATGTTCATGACCAGTAAGCCTGCGGCTATGACAACGCCAGTCATTGCAGCCAAAAAATAGATTGCTGTTGTTAGTTCTGTCATATTCTCTCTCCTTATTTTTTTGGTTTGTAGCTACTCAACGTTCCTTGGTGATTGAGTATGATCTTATGTTATCAAATTGACTCGCATTTAAAACGTGTGAATGTCTGTGTATTTTTGTAAGCATTTGCTGAAAACGGTGTTCGCTTATTGCACAGAGATCAAGCCTAGGTCCAAAGGGTGGGTCAGGAAAGACCGCCCAGGCACAGGTACTTAACCTCCAGATACTCATCGATGCCGTAGTGGCTGCCTTCTCGGCCGAGCCCGGATTCTTTCATCCCACCGAAGGGGGCCATTTCGCTGGACATGACACCTTCATTGATACCGACCATACCAAAATCAAGCGCATCACTGACCCGGAAGATTCTTGATATATCAGTAGTAAAAAAATAGGCGGCCAGACCGTAGGGCGTTGCATTTGCCAGTTGTATCGCTTGTTGTTCCGTTGCAAAACTGTATACAGCGGCAATGGGACCGAAAATTTCTTCGTGCGCGATGTCCATCTCTGTATTAACACCAGTAATGACCGTTGGCTTATAAAACAGTGGGCCAGCAGGATGAATACCACCGCCTGTGACCAGTTTAGCGCCTTTACTGATGGCATCTTCAAGCAGTCTATCCAGTTTGCCTACAGCGGTTTGATTAATGAGTGGACCAAGTTCGGTTTGACGGTCTAAACCATCACCGACGATTAACTGATTGGCCTGCTGTGCCAGTAATTGAGCAAATCGTTCCACCAAGGATTCATGCACTATGAAACGGTTTGCGCAGACGCAGGTCTGACCGTTATTGCGGAATTTGGAGCCTATTGCACCTTTTATCGCTGACTCCAGATCGGCGTCATCAAAAATGATAAAGGGCGCATTGCCACCAAGCTCCATAGAAACACTTTTAACCGTTTGTGCGGCTTGCCCGAGAAGTTTTTTACCGACACCGGTTGAGCCAGTGAACGAAATTTTTCGTACTAGCGGGTGTGATGCTAATACGGCGCCAACATTGTCCGGCTGGCTGGTGGTTATCACATTAAACACGCCGTCTGGTATGCCGGCTAACTCGGCAAGCTTCGCTATCGCCAGTGCCGACAGGGGCGTTTGCTCAGCCGGTTTGATGATAACGGTGCAACCGGAGGCTAACGCCGGGGCGCATTTTCGAGCAATCATCGCCAATGGAAAGTTCCAGGGTGTGATCGCAGCACAGACGCCCACGGGTTGTTTTTGTACCAGTAACCGACGGTCTTTAGATGGCTCTGGAATCAGATCGCCGCGAACACGTTTCGCTTCTTCACTGAACCATTGAATAAAGGACGCGGCGTATCGGACTTCACGTTCCGATTCGGCAATGGGCTTACCGCATTCCAATGTCATTAACTGGGCCAGCGTAGATTCGTTTGCCAGAATCAAATCCCGCCACCCCATGAGTAAGTCCGCTCGTTGTTTTGCGGTTTGCTGGCGCCAGGTATGAAACGCGGTTTGTGCTGCGGCGATTGCGAGCTCGGTATCCTGTTCATCGCAGTTAGGTACCCTTCCAATCGCTTCTTGCGTCGCTGGATTACAGACTGAAAATTGCTTTTTGCTAATGGCCGGTTGCCATTTTCCACTGATGAAGCAGAGTGATAATTCAGAAGGCGTGAGCAAGTTTTTCTCTCTTAGTCATTGTTATGATTGTGCTAGTCGCGAGACGGGATTGTAGAGGGTTCGCCCGCGCAGCCCAAGTCTAAGCGCAAATAGAGTGAATTACTTTCACAGAAGTGTCTCTGCTTTAGATAATTAGCTGTGGTTAAAGAGACCGGAAAGTCAAAAAGAACGAGATTAAGCGATTGTCCATGTCACAAAAAAGGGATCCGGTTGTTGGATCCCTTTTGACTATTCCGGTTACGCGTTATTTTGCTGCTCAATGGTTTTTGTTGAGCTGATCGCGATTTTCTTTGGCCGCATGGCCTCAGGAACTTCTTTGAGTAATTCGATTTTCAGCAAACCGTTTTCCAAGTTGGCGCCAGTGACTTTGACGTAATCGGCAAGTTGAAATTTACGTTCGAAGGAGCGATAAGCAATTCCCTGATAGAGGAATTGGCGTTTACTCTCATCTTTCTCTTTTTTGCCGCGAACCTGCAGTACGCCATTCTCGGAATGAATGTCTAACTCCTGTTCGGTAAAACCTGCCACAGCGATGGTGATGGTGTACTGGTTTTCGCCAGTAATTTCGATGTCATATGGCGGGTAATTGTTACCGGACGATGCACTCTGGTTTGCCGCGTCTAGCAAATGGGCGATGCGGTCAAAACCAACAGTTGTGCGATATAAAGGTGAAAAATCAAATGCAGTTCTCATAGCCTAATCTCCTTTGAGCAATAGGTTCTTTGCCGAGCAATAACACGGTTACTTGCTTGGCGGGTTAATACACAGTTTTGAAGAAATTACGACCCGCTTGGCGGCGTCGTAATACAGAAATAGGGCCGGCGATTTAAGTTTCAAGAGGGAGTGGAAATTTTTTTAAGTGCCAATTGATAGCCGTCGACTACGGCTTTCGAATAGCTTTCGAGCTTGCCCTTTTGCTGGGCTGCGTAAAAAGCGATGAGTTTCGCCAGATGGTTCTGGTGTTGTGGATTCCCATTTTCCCAGCAATGACCAAAGAGGTCTACTTCACAGCGTGTACCGTCCAACCCACGGTTGACTTCAATGATTTCATAAGTGCGCTTGTTTTCAGTGACTGTAGATTCGTGAAGCAGGTTGGTGTTTTGCGAACGTAACCACTTACGTACGTTGTGTACTTTGGTTGCAGGAGAAATGATGTAATGCGCGTGTCGGGTCGCGTCCTGATCCATAAAATAGTTCAGTATTTCCAGGCACTGTTCGTCCCCGATGCCTGCCAGCAAAACAGTCGGGTGCTGCGCTGGAATTGAGGGTGCCTGTTGTGCAGGACCGATTGCCAGACGGTAATTCTCTGCCTGAAACCGCTCCAGTAGGTTGGCCAAACTGGCCATAATGTCGGGGTGTATATCATTAAACACTACATGACAACGTTCCCGTTGTTCTAACACTGCTCGCCCAATAGCACCGTGATCACAGCACAAATCATAGAAGCAGTCGGTTTCTGCAGGAATGCGCTCAAAGAGCGCCTTAAGGCGTTTTCCCAGCCGGGTTTTTAAGGTTTTTTCCGTCATATTTTCAGTTTGTTCACTGTGTTAGCGGGCTTTTTCAGGTAAAGTGGGGCAAAAATAAAGTCGGTAGTTGATATGTCTGATCCCGTAATTGCGCCTAAATCTGAACGCCCAGCGAAACCTCAAAAGGGTGGCTTTTTCAGTAATCTGTTGTTCAACATTATTGTCCCGGTGGTTATTCTAACAAAATTTAGTGGTGAAACCGCATTGGGTCCGGTATGGAGTATTGTGGTCGCTTTGACATTCCCTATCGCCTACGGGCTTTGGGAAATGCGATTAACCGGGAAAGTGAATGGTTTCTCTATTTTGGGGGTGGTAAGCGTATTGCTGACAGGTGGAATCAGCCTATTACAACTGGATCCAAAATACATTGCGATAAAGGAGGCGGCTATTCCGGGTATGATCGGCTTGGTAGTCATCGTCAGTCAGAAATCGCATCGCTCTATCGTCAAGATGATGATTTTTAACGATCAGATTATTGAAATAAACAAGGTTCATGACGCACTGGCTCAACACGGCAACGAGAAACTGTTTGAGCAGCGCATGAATATAGTTACCTATCTGGTAGCCTCGTCCTTCTTCCTTTCTTCTGCGCTGAATTACATCTTGGCTAAAATCGTGTTGCAGAGTCCACCTGGTACTACGGAATTCAGTGAAGAACTCGGCAAGATGACGGCGCTCAGTTACCCGGTAATCGTTATTCCAAGTATGATTGTTTTGGTTATTGCTATTTCATTTTTATTTATGCAATTAAAAAAGTTAACCAAACTTCCATTGGAAGAATTGATGGTAGACACGGGCTCAAAATCTGATGACTGAGGCGTATGATCATTTTTGTAAGCAGTATCCAGTTGTCATTGAGTTGCCGGTTCAATGGGGCGACATGGATGCCTTGCAGCATGTGAATAATATTGTTTATCTGCGTTGGTTTGAAAGTGCCCGGATCGCATACTTCGATCGAGTCGCGCTGATGGATCGTTTGCACGATGAAAAAGCAGGCCCCATACTGGCGTCATCGGAGGTTAAATACCGCGTGTCGGTAGAATACCCGGATCGCGTTATCATTGGCGTACGAGTCGAGGAATTGAGAGAACAGGACTTGATTCAGCAATACGCGGTTTTCAGTACGGCCAAAAATTGCCTGGTCACAACCGGGCAGTCTCGCGTCGTGATGTTTGATTTTTCGAGTCAACAGAAAGTGGATATTCCACCGGATGTGGCGTTTAAAATAAAACAGTTGGAAAAACTTATCGCTTGAGTGTTAAGCGCCATTTATAGTAAGAAAAAAAACCGGCTGATTAGCCGGTTTTTTGTTTCGATCAATCGTCGATAAAGCTTCTCAGATGATCTGAGCGGGAAGGATGACGCAGTTTGCGTAATGCCTTTGCTTCAATCTGACGAATACGCTCACGGGTAACATCGAATTGTTTACCAACTTCTTCGAGCGTGTGGTCTGTGTTCATATTGATACCGAATCGCATGCGCAAAACTTTAGCCTCGCGAGCGGTCAGTCCAGCCAACACTTCCTTGGTTGCATCTCGCAACCCTGTAGACGTGGCAGAATGAACCGGCAATTCCATCGTATTGTCTTCGATAAAATCGCCCAATGAACTGTCTTCATCATCACCGATTGGTGTTTCCAGTGAAATAGGTTCTTTGGAGATTTTCAATACCTTGCGGATTTTATCTTCTGGCATGTCCATACGTTCTGCCAGCTCTTCAGGAGTCGGTTCACGGCCCATTTCTTGAAGCATTTGGCGAGATATACGGTTCAGTTTGTTGATCGTTTCGATCATGTGAACCGGAATACGAATGGTTCTGGCCTGGTCAGCAATGGAACGCGTAATTGCCTGACGAATCCACCAGGTTGCGTACGTTGAAAATTTGTAACCACGACGGTATTCAAATTTATCAACCGCCTTCATCAAGCCGATATTACCTTCCTGAATCAAATCCAAGAATTGCAGACCACGGTTGGTGTATTTTTTCGCAATCGAAATAACCAAACGCAGGTTGGCTTCAACCATTTCTTTTTTCGCGCGTCGAGCACGGGCTTCGCCAATCGAAATACGACGGTGGATATCTTTAACTTCAGCCAGTGTAATGCCAGTGTTCTTTTGCATATTGCGCAGCTTACGCTGAGCTCGTCGCAATTCAACTTCGTAACGGAATGCTTCTTCCGCGTACTTCGGATCTTCGAGAATCTGAGTGAGCCACTCATCTTCTGTTTCACGGCCAACAAACAGATCAATGAACGTTTTGCGTGGCATTTTCAATGTGCGTACGCAAATTCCAATCACTTTGCGTTCTTGATTGCGAATCTCTTCGACGGAAGCCTTAATTGGCTCGATCGAATCGTCAAAGGCTTTCGGCGTCAGTTTAAAGCAAGAAAACGTCTCACCCATCGCTGTTAAGGCAGCGTTCGCTTCCTTACTGTAACGACCTTTTTCTTCGATAACCTTGAGCGTTGTTGCAAGTTGCTCTTTAAGTAATGTGAACCGTTCCCGGGCTAGTTCAGGATCCGGGCCATTATCGGTTTCTTCGTCAGTGGTATCGTCGTCATCGTCGTCAATATCGGCTTCGTCAACGACATCGGCTGGAATCGCGTCTGGGGAGTCGGCTGCAGGTAGCGGGTCATCTTCGTCCGGATCCTGGAAGCTGGTCAGGATGTCAGACAGACGGCCACCTTCTTCTTCCAATGTGCCTTCATAAGCTTTGATGATATTTTCAATAACACCTGGGTAGAATGCCATGGCTTGCATGACTTCTCGCGTACCTTCTTCAATACGCTTCGCAATGACAATTTCACCTTCGCGCGTGAGCAGCTCTACTGTGCCCATTTCGCGCATGTACATACGTACTGGGTCGGTCGTACGCCCAGTATCGCTTTCAACCGCTGCCAGTGCAGCTGCGGCTTCTTCCGTCGCATCTTCGTCGGTACTTTGATCGTTTTCAGCCAGAAGCAACTGGTCGGCATCCGGGGCCTGTTCAAAGACCTCAATACCAATGTCGTTGATCATCGCGATAATGTCTTCCACCTGGTCCGGAGAATTGATTTCCTCTGGTAAGTGGTCGTTCACCTCGGCAAAGGTTAGGTAACCCTGTTCTTTACCCTTGGCGATCAGTTCTTTTAAACGGGACTGACGCTGAGATTTTTCAGCCATAGATAACCTGTAAGCTCTGTAATGGTTAATAACGCAAGCAAATAGCCAGATAGTGTACAGTAAATCAACAAGTTAGCCAAATTCTGTGATTTGTCCAACGTCGAATGCTGTGTGTTTTTCGGCGTAAAATTCATACGCTGTTTGGCGTCTGAAACGGCCATGACGCCCGAAAAATCCTGTTTTTCTGCTCGTCTGTTACTGCTTTCTTTGTTTGAGCAGCTCGCGGTATCGCTGCTTGTCTGTATCCGTTAAGGATGGGTCACGCTCATTTAGGCGTTTTTTCAAAGATTCGTATTCATCATCAGGCGCTCTGTGAGTGAGGGCGGTAATGATTTTTTCAAGTTCGCGACGGGCAAACTCTTTCTCATCTTGATGATCTTCGTTGGCCGCTTCCAGCCAAAGATAGTCCGAAGCGGCAATTGGCGCGAGGGTTTCGCGCAGTCCATGTTGGCAAAGATAATCAAAAGCAAAGTACACATCTTTTTTCGGTGCGTTTTGCAAAAGCTCAATCACCTTGGCCAGCAAAAGGTGGTCATCTTGCGCCGGAAGCTTCCGAATAGTGGAAAGGTTTACTTGTTCTGCGAGCATGGGGAAGCGAATGAGCCAAGCTAGAGCCCGGTGCACGAATCCAATACGGACGTTCAGCTTTTTACCTGAAATATCGTGGTGGTTGGTGCGTGGTCGTTGCGGATAATGATCGTCGTTGCTGTAAGTGTCGATTGGATCAGGCATCCAATAGTCCGCTTGTGGCGGAGGTTCGGGGGCCTCTATCATCGGTTGCGCAGGTGTGTAGTTGCTCTGAATTTGTTCAACACTAAGGCCGACAAGAGAAGACAGCTGCGAATACAGAAGCTGCTTGATAAAGCCTTCAGGGACTTTATCGATCCAGCCTTGGGCGATGCTGGCTAGCTTGGCTTTGCCGTCCAAGCGGGAGACATCTGCCTGAGTTTGTAAGTGTTGAAATAAAAAATCCGGTAGGCTTTGTGCTTTTTTTACCCGCTGCATAAAGCCGTTAAACCCTTCTTTACGTACCAAGCTGTCTGGGTCTTCGCCTTCCGGTAAAAACAAGAAGCGGGCCTGTAAGCCGTCTTTAAGCTCGCTGAGCGTGTTTGACAGTGCTCGCACGGCGGCTCGCCTTCCGGCATTGTCTCCATCGAAGCAAAACACGATTTCAGAGCTGAGCTTGAACAGCCGTTGTACATGTGTTTCTGAGGTGGCCGTACCGAGCGTGGCGACGGCATTTTTTACCCCATGCTGGGCGAGCGCGACAACATCCATGTAGCCTTCAACGATGATGATGTTGTCGAAATCCTTCAGTGCTTTGCGGGCTTCATATAGGCCGTAAAGTTCGTGGCCTTTATGGAAAATGGGTGTTTCCGGGCTGTTCAGGTATTTAGGTTTTTCGTCCGGCGTCATCACGCGCCCACCAAACGCTATGACTCGGCCTTTGATGTCGCGTATTGGGAACATCAGCCGGTGACGGAAGCGATCGTAGACTCGACCTTGTTCATTTTGCGTCAGCATTCCCGTTTTCAGTAGCGCGCGGTTAGTGGGTTCGCTGCGGAAGTGCTGTATTAGGTTGTCCCAGCCTTGAGGGGCAAAACCGATTTGGTAGGTTTGCACAATTTCCGGACTCAGTCCCCGGTCTAATACATATTGCTGAACATCCGTGGCATTGGGGTGTTGATAAAGTTGATGCGCATAATAGTCAGCGCAGCTGCCCATTAAGTCGTACAGGGTGCGGCGCTGTTGTTGTCTTTGTTTGCTTTTTTCGCTGATTTCTTCGCGTGGAACTTCGATCCCTGCGCTTCTGGCCAGCTCTTCAATGGCCTCAACAAAGCTCAGATTGTCATATTCTTGCAGGAATTTGACTGCTGTACCGGAGGCACCACAGCCAAAGCAGTAGTAAAACTGTTTGCTGGCGTTTACCGAGAATGAAGGTGAGTTTTCGTGATGGAAAGGGCAGCAGGCCCAGTGATCTTTGCCTTTTCTCTTAAGGTCGATTCGATGGCCAATAACTTCAATAATGTCGGTTCGATCCAACAGTGTGTCTATAAAGTCATTGGGTATTAAACCAGCCATAAAGCCTCTTGGGAAACGAAGTAAGACACAAGTAGAGTCAGTTTACGTATTTGTTGGCAAGAGCGGTTGGAGAGTGTTAGTTCAGCTGAGCTTTTATCAGTTTGCTAATCGCGCCCATATCTGCCCGGCCTTGTGCTTTGGGCTTGATCAGGGCCATAACTTTGCCCATGTCTGCCATGCTGGCTGCGCCAGTGGCTGAAATTGCTTCAGTAACCAGACTGTTGATTTCTTCATCAGTCAACGCCGCGGGGAGAAAAGTGGATATCACCTCCAGTTCAAATCGTTCGGTTGCGGCAAGATCGTCGCGGCCCGCTGCTTCAAATTGAGCAATGGAGTCACGTCGTTGTTTGTTCATTTTATCCAGTACGGACAAAACCCGGGTGTCATCAAGTTCAATACGTTCGTCAACTTCAATACGTTTGAGCTCTGCCAAGACAAGACGAATGGTACCCAATCGTTGCTTTTCTTTGGCGCGCATCGCGTCTTTCATTTCATTGGTTAGACGTTGCTTGAGCTCAGACATACAGTGTTAACCCACGTTTGTTTGATCAGTAAAGGCGATTCATTCGCTTGTTTTCGCGAGACAGCTTCTTAGCGTGGCGTTTTACGGCCGCGGCAGCTGCACGCTTACGAACCCAAGTTGGCTTTTCATAGTGTTCACGACGACGTACTTCAGACAGAACGCCTGCTTTTTCACAAGAACGCTTGAAACGACGCAATGCTACGTCAAATGGCTCGTTATCTTTTACTTTTACGTGTGGCATTAATAATAAATCCTAACAATGTGTGGGTTTTTCAAAGATCCGCAGTGCAGATTTTGAGGCGCGTAATTGTACTGATCGAGGTTAGGTGCTGCAAGTATTAATATCGGGATCAGGCTGGTGGTATTGTCCGTATCTGAAACATGCCTTAGTGCTGCGCCCTCAATACTGGCCGCAGGCGCTTAAAATAGCTAGAATACGCGCCTTTTCCCAGCTTCGGACAATTATGCGCGTACTTGGTATCGAATCCTCCTGTGACGAAACAGGGGTGGCAATTTATGACTCGGATAAAGGGCTGCTGGCTCATCAGCTGTATAGTCAGGTAAAAATGCACGCCGAATTTGGTGGTGTGGTACCTGAACTTGCCTCCAGGGATCATGTTCGCAAGTTATTGCCGCTAATCAATGCAGCGTTTGAAGAAGCTGGTCTGTTACCGGAAAGTATTGATGGTGTTGCCTATACAGCAGGCCCTGGGTTGATAGGGGCCCTTATGGTTGGCGCTGCAACAGGACGGGCTATTGCCATGGGTTGGGGCGTTCCAGCTGTTGGTGTCCATCACATGGAAGGCCATTTGCTGGCCCCCATGTTGGAAGAGAACCCGCCGGAGTACCCATTCGTAGCGCTATTGGTCAGTGGTGGTCATACACTGCTGGTCGATGTCGCCGCGCCTGGTTCTTATCGGATTCTGGGTGAATCTCTGGATGACGCTGCTGGTGAAGCCTTTGATAAGACCGCAAAAATGATGGGTTTGCCTTATCCTGGTGGACCTTTGTTGGGTCAGCTGGCCGACAAAGGGCGACCGGGTATCTTCGTGTTTCCCCGCCCGATGATTGATCGGCCAGGCATGGACTTCAGCTTCTCCGGACTGAAAACGGCTGTTCGTCTGGAAATCGCGAAACATACCGTCGATGAAGTTGTTCCAGAGCAAACCAAAGCTGATATTGCGTTGGCGTTTCAAACTGCCGTGGTTGAAACGCTCACTGTGAAATGCCGCAGAGCATTGCAGGCGACTGGCCATAAACGCTTAGTAATTGCCGGAGGCGTCAGCGCCAATCGGCAACTGCGTGCGCGGTTGCAGGAAATGGCGTATAAAGAGAAAGGCCAGCTTTATTACCCTCGACCGGAATTCTGCACGGACAATGGCGCAATGATCGCCTATGCAGGGTATCTGCGATTGCAGGCTGGGATGAAGAGTGACCTATCGCTCAGTATTCGCCCGCGTTGGTCAATCGATGAGCTGGAGTCGTTGTAATATGGATCAGGTCTATATTCAGGCGTTAAAGGTCGAGACATTGATAGGTGTCTACGAATTTGAGCGGTCGGACCGACAGACTTTGCTGTTGGATCTAGAGTTGGATTTCGATTGTCGTCCCGCCGCTGAGTCTGACGATATTCAATTGGCGCTGGATTACGACGCACTGTCTCGTCGGGTGCGCGAGTGGGCATTGGTTCAGACGTTTGAACTTATCGAAACATTTGCCGAACAGCTATGCCAGTTATTACACGAAGAGTTTTCTTTGGCGCGCATTCAGCTGGTAATCAATAAGCCCGCTGCGGTGGCAGATTGTGCTGCAGTCGGAATTAAAATTATCCGCGAATTCGGCAGGAATTAAGTTGACCGTTATTTCTTTAAGTTTAGGCAGCAACATTGATCGATACCGCCATATCAATTTGGGGTTGGACGCATTGGAACGGGTATTCGGTGCAGTAGCCTGTTCTCCGGTATACGAATCTGAAGCTGTCGGTTTTGCGGGCAGTCCATTCCTGAATTTGATTGCGTTGGTTGAAAGCGAACTCAGCTTGACTGAGGTGATCCGCATCTTGAAGGGCATCGAAGATCAAAACGGACGGGACAGGTCCGGACCCAAGTTCAGTGCCCGTACTTTGGACATTGATGTGGTCACCTACGGCGATCAGTTCGGACTCGTCGATGGCATTCAATTACCAAGACCGGAGTTGTTTAAAAATGCGTTCGTCTTGTTGCCGTTAGTGGATCTTTGGCCCGATAAAGCCGTTCCTGGTGAGAGTGTTGACTATCAAACGCTTTGGCAGCAGCAAGGTGACCGTACGCAGCAACTCAATGTCGTGCCCTTTGAGCGCCGGCGCGGGTCATAACGGATTCTGAGCTGTGCCTACGGCACAGTCAGAAGATCTAAGGCTTCTTCTATTTTTGGATATACATTGTCGAGAATTTTAGCCTGTGCTTCGGCAGTCGGGTGCAGCCCATCGTTTTGCATCAATGACTCATACTGAGCCACGTCTTCCAGCAAAAATGGTAAATAAGGCAGCTGATACTTTTCGGCGAGCTTAGCAAAACTGTTGAAAAATGGCTCTGTGTAACGCGAGCCAAAATTCGGTGGGAGGCGAATGCCAACCAGAACCACTGCACTGCCTGCTTGATCGGCTAATATGATCATCTGTTCAAGGTTGTCCGTCATTTGCGGAATAGGGTATCCGCGTAATCCATCATTGGCACCTAGTTCAAGTACCACGACATCAGGCTGGTACGTCTCCAGCAGGGTTGGCAGGCGATCCAGGCCTCCCTTGGATGTTTCGCCACTAATGCTGCTATTGATAATGCGGTGATCTTCACCCAGTTTTTCCTGTAAAAGTGCAACCCAGGTCTCTTCTGGGAGCATTCCGTAACCGGCGGAAAGACTGTCACCGTGAACCAAAATGGTTCCTGCATTCGTAAAGGAAGCACAAAGAAGTGAAATTATCGAAAATAGACCCCAGTTAATGATCTTAACTGTATTTTTAAACTGCCTAGGATGTAGCCAAAACATGAATGCCGATTCCAATACCATTATTGAGACCCGTAAGCTTAAACAGGAAGTGCCGAATCGGGAAGGGTCTTTGGTCATACTGAAGGGAATTGACATGTCTGTACAGGCAGGGCAAAGCGTTGCCATAGTCGGCGTTTCTGGATCTGGCAAATCGACCTTGTTGGGCATGCTCGCGGGTTTAGATACCCCCAGCGCAGGCGCCGTTTTCATCGCCGGGCAAGACATCACCCAAATGGACGAGGAAGCCAGAGCGCTGTTGCGAGGCGAGAAAGTTGGTTTTGTGTTCCAGAATTTTCAATTGCTGCCCAGCTTAACCGCTCTTGAAAACGTGATGTTACCCCTGGAAGTGCGGGATGAACCGAAAGCGCAACAAACGGCACAGCAATGGTTGGAGCGTGTTGGGTTGCAGGGCAGAGAGCATCATTATCCTCAGCAACTCAGTGGTGGCGAGCAGCAGCGCGTCGCTGTCGCCCGTGCATTTGCCAGTAACGCGCCGATTTTGTTTGCTGATGAACCTACCGGTAACCTGGATACCGAAACTGGACGCAAGATTGCTGACCTGCTGTTCGAACTGAACAGTGCACAGGGCACGACCTTGGTGTTGGTTACGCACGATGAGAAGCTGGCGGCACGCTGTGAGCGGCAGTTACGGATGACGGCGGGTGAGTTGGTTGAGGTCAGCCTATGAGTCGTACCTCGTCTTGGCAATCGGTTCAGAAACTGTCTGTAAAACTGTTGTGGCGAGACTGGCGAGGCGGAGAGCTGAATGTTCTCGTTGCTGCGTTATTGGTCGCGGTCACAACGGTTACCGGTATCGGACTGTTCTCAGATCGAATTCAAAACTCCATTCTCGATGAGGCTGGGTCATTGCTGGCCGCCGACGCGCAGATCACCGGCTCGCGTGAGGTACCCGTGCAATGGCGAGAACAAGCAGAAAGTATGGGGTTGCGCACAGCGCATATCACCAGCTTTCAGGCGATGTCTTTTGGTCAAGAAGGACGTTTGCAGCTTGCCTCTGTCAAAGCCGTGTCAGATGCCTATCCGTTAAAAGGTGAGCTGGAAGTATCGGACGTACCTTTTGGTGTCAGTGAAAAAACGACTAAAGGACCTCAGGTGGGCGAAGCCTGGCTGAATTCTCGGTTAATGGCGTCATTGGATCTATCAGTGGGTGATACCGTTGGCGTGGGTGATGCTGATTTGGTGGTAACCCGAGTTTTGATAAACGAGCCGGATAACGCTGATGGCGGCTTTAGTTTTAGTCCTCGGGTGATCATAAATGAAGCCGATGTGCCGGAAACCGGTGCCGTGCAAGTGGGTTCGCGCGTACGTTACAGCCTGCTATTAGCGGGTGATGTGGATTCCTATTATGACAAATGGAAACCACAACAAGGGGATCACCATCGTTGGCGTAATGTGACCGATGCCAATGAGCGCGTAACGGAAACATTGGATCGCGCCGATAGTTTTCTGCTGTTGGCCGGTTCCCTTGGCGTCGTATTAGCCGGTGTCGCTTTGGCTCTGGCGTCCAAACGCTATGCGCAACGGCAATTAAGTCATGTTGCGTTACTGAAAACGTTAGGCTTGACGCCACAACGCATTACTCAATTGTATGCCGGTAATCTCGCGATTATTGGGTTTGTGGTCGTGTTTCTGGGGATTGCCTCAGGATGGCTATTGCACTGGGTTTTCCTCGAGTTGTTCAGTGGGCTGCTGCCCCGAGCCTTGGTTGGACCCACCATGCGCCCCTTTATTATAGGCGCGCTAACTGGTTTCGTTTGTCTGCTGGCGTTTGCTTTACCGCCGGTCTGGGTGCTTAAGGATACTCCACCATCCAGAGTGCTGCGCAGCGATGTCGCCGGAGGTACGGTTAGCCAGTGGAAGACCACCAGTTTAGGCGCGTTAGCCGTTATAGGCATTGTCTATTTTTATTCCGGGAGCTGGTTGATCACGGCGATATTAATTTTGTCGGGTTTGGTCGCCATCGCGGGGGTAACCTTGCTGGCCAGGTTGTTAATTCTAGCGGCCAGGAGGCTCGGCTCTCGTCTGGGGACGACCTGGCGCTTAGGCCTGGCAAGTTTGCATCGACATGGCAGCCAAAACGGGTTTCAGATCATGATTTTTGCAATGGCCCTCATGCTGTTATTTATTCTCACACTATTACGCACCAGTCTGCTAACGGAGTGGCAGAGACAGTTGCCAGAAGGAACACCCAACCACTTCGCATTCAACATTTTTGAACAGGATCGGGCTGGACTTGAGTCGTTGTTTGTTCAGGAAGACATTCAGTCAACTCCTTTTTACCCGATGATGCGTGGTCGCCTGGTTGAGGTGAATGACGAGGAAATCGGCGAGCGACTCGAGCGGTTGCGTCCGGATGGTGATGATTTCCGGCGAGAGTTAAACAATACCTGGAGCGATGTGTTATCAGAAGACAATGAGGTGGTTGAGGGTGAATGGTTTGACGCTCAAGATACCGAGCAACTTCTGATCTCCATTGAACAGGATTTTGCCAGCGCTCTGGACATTCAGATTGGTGATGTCCTGACATTTTCATTTGGTGGGCAAATGGTCAATGCCCCGGTCGATAATATCCGCACCGTACAATGGGACAGTTTGGCACCGAATTTTTACATCATATTCAGTCGGCCGGTTCTGGGAGGGCAAGGTGCTGCGTATCTGACCAGTTTTTATCTGTCTCAGGAGCAGAAACCGTTATTGGTTAACCTGCTTTCCGAATATTCAACCATTACCGTAATCGAAGTGGATGCCATTTTGGAGCAGGTGCAATCAATTGTCAGCCAAGTGACCAAGGCCATAGAATTCATTTTATCGCTGGTTCTAATGTCAGGTCTTATTGTTCTGGTGGCCAGCGTCCAGGCGACTCTGGACAGTCGATTGCAGGAGAGTGCAATTCTGCGCACTCTGGGTGCTAAGGCTGCGGTGGTCAGGGGTGCTTTGGCTATTGAATTTGTGGCGTTAGGGGCTTTGGCTGGACTGCTCGCGACAGCAGGTGCTGAAATTGCCCTGTTTTTTCTGCAAACACAGCTGTTGAATATGGACTTTCAACCCAATATTTATTTGTTTATTTTGGGTCCGGTGATAGGTGCCGCAATTATTGGTATTGTCGGCCTGATGTCGACCAGGAAAGTGACCAAAGTTCCGCCACTGATCGTGTTGCGGCAAATCTAAACCGCACTATGTGAGTTGCCGGGATAACCGTTCACTCACATAGAAATTTACTATTGGCTTAATAGTCAATTAACCTATGATTTGCGACTGAAAATGAACTAAAGTATTCCATTGGTTTTTCAGGCGAAAGTTGTTTTGCCGTTTTCGCATATCCAATGTAAACACACAAACGGAGAATAAATATGAGCGTATTGTTAGGTCGTAAAGCACCTGATTTTTCAGCCCCTGCGGTATTGGGTAACGGAGAAATTGTCGATAGTTTCAATTTTGCTGAAACCATCAAAGGTAAGTATGCATTGGTATTCTTTTACCCACTGGACTTCACCTTTGTTTGTCCATCTGAATTAATTGCGTTGGATCACCGCGTTGATAAACTAAAAGAATTGGGTGTAGAAGTAATTGCAGTTTCTGTTGATTCGCACTTCACGCACAATGCTTGGCGCAACACCGCGATCAACGATGGCGGTATCGGTCCGGTTAAATACACGATGGTTGGTGATATGAACCATGACATCTGTAAGGCGTTTGGTGTTGAGTCCATCGGTGGCGACAGCTATTACCCAGCAGGCGTTGCGTTCCGTGCGTCATTCGTAATCGACAAATCTGGTGTTGTTCGTGCTCAGCACATGAATGATGAGCCGATTGGACGTAATATCGATGAATTGGTTCGTGTTGTTGAAGCGTTGCAGTTCTTTGAAGAAAACGGTCACGTATGTCCAGCTGGTTGGAACAAAGGTGATGCCGGTATGGTCAATACCCCTAAGGGTGTTGCTGAGTATCTGGCGGGTAACTCTGAGAAGCTGTAATCGCGCGTCAGATTATCTGATCACGGTAAAAACCACGCTCAGGCGTGGTTTTTTTGTGCCATTTATCGGATTCAGACAAGTGTCCTGAGTCTGAAGTTCGTATCGTTTCAGAGCTCATGGGAAGAGCTAGTACAAGGCGCTCTTTGTAGAGAATATCGAGATCTTTTCAAGAAGAGCAACGCTGTAATAGTGTTTTCCATGAGCTCCCTTCGGGCGCGACATCCAAGCTCTCTAGCGTTGTTCTGTTTCTTTTCAATGGAATAACCATTGACTGCGAGACACGCCTAGTTTTAAAGCTTGAATGACACGCAAGAATGCGTGCGAACTTCTGACTCAGGACACTAACGTGATGTGATCGTCTATGATCTCGAAATCCACCTTTGTCAGTGAATCACCCTGGCATGGGCCGGATAGGCATTTGCCTGAATCGATGCTGAACAAGGCACCGTGCGTTGAACACTGAATCAATTGCCCTTCGCTGTCTAAAAACTCATCTTCATTGAACTCAAGGTTTACGCCCAGGTGTGGGCATTCGTTTTTGTAGACATAAATTTCGTTGTCGAAACGAACGGCGAATACCGGTCCGACATGACTGAGAAACCCTAGTGATGTCCCTTCAGCGAGATCGGTCGCTTTACACAATTTTGTCATCATTACTGCCTGTTTGTGTTAATTAGTGTGTTGGCCTGTGTCGTTAACAGGTCATCCTTGAAGCGGAGTTTATCTAGTTCCCAGACTTCCAGACGGTATCCGTCACGTAACGTAATATCTCTGACGATGGAGGCTTCGACCTGCTGGTTAACGTCTTCAAACTGGAGCAGAGGTTCAGCGAAAAATATTTGACCCATAGGCTGCAGCGCTTTGATTTGAGCTAACCATGTTTCCGCATCACCAGTGACCAGCGGCAGTGGAATGCCATGTTTGTGGGTCTTACTGACGAAAGCGGGTCCCGCGCTGACAGAGATCCCGAACACGGGACGCAACTGTGTATGTTCGGCGTACAGTTTTTCCATCGCGATCTGGAGTACACGTGCGGCACACACGGCGTTAAAGGCAAATTGGTTTTCTTCATTAAGACCAAACGCCAAGGAGAATCCGTCAGGAAGCAGAATGCCAGAGTACAGTTCACCGGTACGGATCATCAATGTCTCATAATCTGACCAGAGCGCTTGCAAGCCAGGGGCTGAATAGGTCCGAATCAGTTGTTCCCAGTTCTGGCACTGTATCGAAAGCAGAGCAACATCTTGGTAAGAGCCTTCGTTACTGACCAGTTCTATCTGCTCCAGTAATCTTTCGGTGTCGTCCGTGATGGAATCATGCCGCATATAACGCAGTAGTTGCATTTGTTGCGACAAGGGGTCATTCAATCGTTCCATCAGCTGTTGCAGTTGTTGGTCCGGTGTCCCAGACAATTCGGCCGAAAGCTCAGGGAATTCAGTGTCGATCAGAGAACTGATCTTCCGCCATTGTTTTTCATGTTTTTGCGTTCGCAGATAAATGAATGCGCCAAGTCCTGCGACGCTCAAAAGGTTAAAAAGTACCCAGGAGGTGACTGCTTGTGATTGCCATTGCATTAGATCGTATTCACTGAGATTCAGTTGCGCCGTGCCGAGCAACTCTTCACTGAAGTGAATTGGAAATTGGTAATGACGGCCGTTCCCTTCTGCCTGCCTCTTGACGCGAGAGGTCAACTGAATACCGCCTTCCTCTTCGGCAGACACGCTGGCAGATAGAACAGCTGGCTCGTCGGCAACCCGGTTCAGTAGGTCACTCAAGGCTGCCCGGTCTGACGCATGCAATGGCGAAGTCGACTCGAAAGCCAGGTTCCTGACCAGGCTGGAGCCTAATTGATCGGTCGCAGAAATCAGGTTTTTCAAGCCCGGGACGTACCAGAAAAAGTACAAGCTCAGGTTCAGTACAAGCAGCATGCCTACGGCAAAACCACTTAGCGGCTGTAGAATCCATTTTAGGTTATTCATGATGCTGGAATTAATACACTCAGTCTATACAATAGCGGGGCGCGAAATTGCGCTCCTATTCGGTTTATACTAATGCCCTTGGCAGTAAAAATCATTGCCAGAAGGGGCTTTGCCGGCCGATTTAATTCGGAATTTGCGAATTTCATGCAAAATCCGATTATTCCGTCATAAATTGTGAGGTTTTTTACATGAGCGACGCAGTGAAACAGTTAGAAGAACAATTAAATACATTGAAATTAGGTCTGTTGAAAATGAGCCCCCGTGATCGGGTTCGCGCGTTGTCGACTCATGAAACAGATGACCTGATTCTTGATCTGCAAGACGTTGCTGATGATGCACTGAAGGTCATCGCTACCCTGAAAAGCTAAGGTTTCCCGGAGACTCAATTGAGTACGATTCTCATGTTAAAAGTAAGTGGTCAAGACCAGGTTGGTTTGACCGCTTCACTTAGTCAGATATTAGCCGACGCTAACGTTACCGTGCTTGATATCGGCCAATCGGTGATTCACGATCAGGTCTCATTGGGCATGCTGGTGCAACTACCGGAAACAGCGGATCATGCCACTATGTTGAAAGAGTTACTCTTTCAGGCACATGAGCAGGATATCCAGGTACGGTTCACGCCCGTCAGTGATGAAGCGTACGAGCATTGGGTGCAACAACAGGGAAAAGACAGATTCGTACTGACGATTCTTGCCCGGCGCGTTACCGCTGAACACTTGGCGCATATTTCCCGCGCGGTGTCAGATCAGGGCTTGAATATTCAGGATATTTCTCGGCTCACCGGTCGAGTCTCACAAAATGCGGTTTCTGCAAACGATAAAGCGTGTATTGAATTGACGTTGCAAGGTAAACCCAAAAGTCTGGAACAATTACGCAAGCAATTTTTACAGATCAGTGCTGAGTTGAACGTGGACGTGGCCTTTCAGGTAGACAGTGTTTATCGTCGAAACCGCCGTTTGGTTTGCTTTGATATGGACTCTACTTTGATCGAAGCCGAAGTTATTGATGAATTGGCGAAAGCGGCTGGTGTTGGTGAGCAGGTCGCGGCGATTACCGAATCCGCCATGCAGGGAAAAATAGATTTCCAGGAAAGCTTTCGTCAACGAATGGCCTTGTTAAAAGGATTGGACGTGTCTGTGCTAGATAGTATTGCAGAGGCTTTGCCGATTACAGAAGGTGCAGAGCGTTTAATGACGACGTTGAGAGCCTACGGGTATAAAACGGCAATTCTCTCCGGCGGGTTCAACTATTTTGGTCATTATCTGCAGAAGAAACTGGGTATTGATTTTGTGTTTGCCAATCACCTTGACATAAAAGACGGTAAGCTGACCGGTGAAGTCTGTGGTGATATTGTCGACGGCGCCATGAAAGCCAGATTATTGAAGCAGTTAGCGGAACAGGAAGGTATTCGAATTGAACAAACCATCGCAGTTGGCGATGGTGCGAATGACCTGCCCATGTTATCCGAAGCGGGTTTAGGGATCGCATTTCGAGCGAAGCCGATAGTGAAAGAAAGCGCACGGCATTCCATTTCGACCTTAGGCTTGGATGCAGTGCTCTATTTTCTCGGATTTCGAGATCAGGAAATTCATTCCTGAACAGTGCTTGACACGAACGCACAAAAGCCAGTAATTGCTGGCTTTTTTATTGGACATTATGCAAGGGAATGCGAGTGGCGTTATATGGCCTCTTCCTCGTCGGAGTCGAAATTGTATTCCATATCATCCAGTGGTGCTTGCAAATAGTAGCCCTGAATATAGTTAACGCCTAACTCCCACAACGAGGCCAGAACTTCAGCGTTTTCGATTTTTGGTACGATCGAATTGATGTCATTCTGATGAATAGCGGTCAGTAGTGCCGTTAATTGTTCTGAGGCCTGTCCGTCGTTCACCAGCTGTTCAACGTAGGTCGGGTCAATGCGTGCGTAATTAATGTCCAAATGTCTGGTCAGACCTATGCCATTTTCAGACAAGCCGAAATGGTTGACCGACAACTGACACTTCAACAGAGCCAAACCTTTACTGAAGGCTTTCGCGGCTTTCAGGTAGCTGTGCGCAATTTGTTCGGTAATCTGGAAGCAAACCGCATCACCAGGTAACTTGTGTTTGCGCAGCTGGCTATTTACCCAAGGCAGGAAAGTTGGGTCTTGAATTGATGCCGAGGTCAGGTGGATCATAGCCTGCGTGTTATGGCCACGCTTACGATGTTCCGCAAGAGAGTCCAGGCTCTGTTCCACGACCCAACGGTCAAGTTTGCCACTGAATTCACTGTTCTCGATAGCAGGCAAAAATTCATCGGGCAAAATGTCGCTTCCGTCTTTGTCTTTCAGCCGGACCAAAATGTCATAGTGTTCTTGGCTGTCTCCTCGTAAGCTCATGATCGGCTGGAATTGAATTCGCAAACCTTCGTGGGCCAGAGCGTGCTCAACTTTGGCAAGTAATGAGTTGTCGGCGAGATTTGCGATATCGGATTTGTCGAAATACGCTTGAAGTTGATTCGCTTTGATGGCCTGGTTGTAGGCCTGGTCTGCCTGGACTAGTGCCTCATTGCCATTTTTACAGGATTCATCGATGTGCGAAAAGCCGGTGACCAATTTGACCGGAATGGTTTTACCTTCGACTTCAAACAGATGATCATGTACCGACTTCTGTAGTGCTAAAACATCTGCTTGGGCACCCTCTAGGTCGGAGCGCGGCAGTATAGCGGTGAACATATCATCCGAGAAACGCGCCAGATTGCTAAAAAGATGTTTGCCCTCTGACAACTTGTCTGCCAGCTGCTTCACAATAACATCGGTTCCTGCGACGCCTGCTGTATTCTTAATCTCAGCAAAGTTTGCGATGCCAATATGGGCAACGATCTGTCTTTTAGACGATTGAATAACTTGATGATAGGCCGTGTCGAGTTGCTCGTTGAAGTGGATTTTGTTGTGTAACCCAGTGACCAGATCCTGAGAGCTTATTTCCTTGATTTTTTCCTGCAGTAACTCATTGTCGACATCGTTTTTACGAATAATGATTTGAGTACAGGGTTCACCTTCGTAACTGGCTGCCGAAAAATCCATGTGGATGCCGAAGTTCTCGCCGTCTGCGGTTTGACCTTTGGTGGAAAATTCAGTGATTTTTCCGTCTTTGAAAGACTTCAGGGCGTCTTTCAGTTTACTAACTTCGCTGCCCTGAACCAGGTCCATAATGGGCGTACATTGCAGTTCTTCGATATCGTCGTAACCGAACATTTCCATATAAATGGGATTGGCGTAGATGTGCATGCCTTCGTGAACATAGCCAATGGCATCGACCGAACTTTCAAGCAACAGTTGACAGCGCTTTTCGGTCTCTTTCAGGCTGATTCTTTGTGTGCGCAGGCTACGACGGTCCGAAAGCGCATTCACTTCGCGTTTGGCTGCCTGTGCTATATGGTGTTCGGAGCTTTCGACAATTACATCCGCCAGCCCCATATCGAGTGCGCTGGTTATGATGTCTTCATCGTATTGGTCGATTAGCCCGATCATTGGGATATCTTTGCCATCCCGTTGAATCAATTCAATCGCTGAGGTGGTATCGACCGTAGAGGTGTTGAGTTTAACCAGCAGTAAATCCCAGGTTTGTTCCTCGATGACTTTACTGAGCTCGTCGATAGACGCAATAAAATGACTGCGGACGGCTTGGCCAGCGTTTCTGATGGCGTTCGCGATGGGTTCCGCTTCATTTTGCGTATCATGAATAAGCAAAATTCGAATAGCGCTGCTGGAAGAAGGACTCATAATGTTAACTGCACGTTTTCATAAAATGGATGACTGGTTGAAGTATAGTGACAAACGGTCAGACTTCACACCGTTAGCGCGCATTGATTGCCAAAACTGTTACAGAGTTGGCTTTAACACTGTTTTCGGCAGCCAGATTGGCTAAAATTCAGGCTGGTTGTATTCTTGTGCCGTTGGCTGCAGGACGACTGGATCTGTGATCTAAAGTTGGCGCCATAAGCTTTCAAAGTTGTCGCCCTCATCAGGCGTCGCCCGGCGTGTCGGTTCAATCGCTTTTTGAGTCACCGCACGTACCTGGAATTGACTGATAATGCCCGTGGACAGAATACGCTTGGTGAGCTGATATTTTTCTTCCCGGCCGTCCAGGTTTATGGTGACCTTATTGCCAACGGTAAACGGTAAGCGCGGTGTTAATACAGATGCATCTTGGCCAATAGCTTTGATTTCCGGAATGTACAGTGCGCGCAAGTAATCACCATGAGCACCTGTTTTATGCAATTGACGTATACCACACGGCTGGCTGTTAGGGGCCAGTAGTTCGACACCCATCTGTGTGCCAAAATCTTTCGCTTGCCTGATCCAGCGAACAACACCTAGGTTCCAATGTTGCAGCTGGTCTTCTTTAATGGCGATTACTTCGCCTGTTTTTAAATTGGGTGCCGGGGCATCTACCCATTGAATGCAGTAACCGCGCGGGCTAACGTTGACCAACTGACCTAGAAACCGTGGGTGATCTTCGCTTTGTTCCTTGCCGAATTCTATGGCGTCATCTGAACTCATGCGAGCATGGCCATTCGCGTCAAATGAATCTTCCCATACATCCTGTTGAGCACGAACCGCCTGTGTATCAGAAGCACTGAAACGACCTCCGACGGCACCAATGAATGGATTATCTCCATGCGCGCCAGAGCCATAGAGCAGCGAATAAAAACCAATACCGCCAGCGATATGAAAATGCGTCGCGGTCAATCCAACGGCAATTGATACCTGACCAGCGGCTGGCGTGCGCGAGAAGCTGCGCTGCTTCATACCACCCCAAGATTGAATCAGGTGCTCAAGCAGGCCTACATTAAAGCGCTCAGGGACGATGGCAGGCTGCGTCGTGCGGTTAACCGAGGAAAGGATCTTGTGATCACTGTGCAGAATGCGCACCAGTGGCAAAACATTTAGACCTAAATAATCCGACAGATTGGTCTTCTTAATCAGATAGCGGTACTGCGGGGCACTATCGACCTCTGGATTGATAACCAATACGGACTTTTCGTCTGCAACTTCATCGATTTCGAGATAGGTAGCCCATTTTCCGAGGCACTCGAAGACATCACTCAATTCCCGCTGCAATAATTGATTCGGCTGGCAGGCACCCAACAGAAGAGTCTTGATATAGGCTTGTTGAATACTGATGTTGGTGTTTTCAACGGGGTCGTTGATAGCCTCATTTTGCAGGTTAAAAGCAGACGCTATCTGGTAGAGCTGATGGACTTCTTGCCAGATACCGGCCGGCGTTTGAATATAGAGCTGGTAAGACCTTAACACCGCCGGCATCAATTCGTGAATCGCACGATGAACCGATTTAGCCAGTGGTGCTTTCTGCTTCAGGTTTCCTTGTGCCAGTAAGTGTTGGATGATTATTTTATAACCAATGGCCAGGTGCGTTTGCAGTGCTTGGGCCAGATTGGCCACTTTGCGCTGTTGTTCGTCTAAAACAACACCTTGATTCAGATACCGGTTGTTCAATTGCTCACAGACAAAGTGAATCGGGCCACGAACCAGATCCATCAGTTCAAGTCTTGACGTGTCTGATATTTTCAGCTGATTGAATTCGATAATAGCGTGATACAACTGTCGCGATGTCTCACCGATATTCGCCATAGGCAAGCTTTCAACCCAAGCCTTGAGCTGACGAGCAGTTGGGTCGCAAAACGTCAGCGTCGACTGCGTCTGTTCTGGAATGTTTAAGTAAGGCTGGTCGCGGTATTGCATGAGAATCTCTTATCTTCGTCCTTGTCAGTATAGTCGCTTTTACTTGTCGTCAATGTTATGCGTTTCCTTGACTCATAAGGATGCGTTGATTTCATTAAAAATTTCTGTAAATGTGAACTGTGTCGCAACTAAAGCAGCATTGTCTTGAATTTATATCAGATTATCAATGAATTAGATAAGAATTAACGATCAAATTAATAACGCTCTGTGTCATTTGCGTTGTTTATCCATGTTTTACTGGTTTTATACGGAATTTCCCTGACCAACCGAGGTAACAGGTATCCTGAAAGCTTAGATTGCATTTCCTGCCAGATAGATTGAGCTCGGGCCTCATCCACTTCAAAATGGTGCGCGCCTTGAACTGGATCCAAGCAGTGAAGGTAGTAGGGTAGGACGTCAAGGTCGAAAAGTGTTTGGCATAATCTTACTTGAGTGTCCGCACTATCGTTAATTTGGTGCAACAGGACGGCCTGGTTGAGCAAATGTACGTTGCAAGCTCGGAGCCGCCGCAACTGCTGGCGCAGAGAATCGCTGATTTCATTTGTGTGGTTGATATGGAGCACCAGGACAATCTTTTTGCTCAGGGTCCTAAGTTTGGCTAACAATGACTCGGTGATTCGAGCTGGAATAATGGTCGGCGTGCGCGAGTGAAGACGAATTGTTCTGATTTGTGAGATGCGGTCGAGCCGCTCCAGTAGTGACCCTAATTGCTCATCGTTTAAGCTGAGTGGGTCGCCACCACTGAGGATGACCTCTTCAATGGCTGGATTACTGGCAATGTAGTTGATGGATTGTTTCAGCGTATCGTCGGTGACGCGTTGATTCTGATACGGGAAATGGCGCCTGAAGCAGTAGCGGCAATGGACCGCACACGCCTGATGAGTAATTAAGAGAACCCGGTTAGCGTATTTGTGAATCAATCCAGGTACCGGAGAGAAGTCATTCTCGTGCAGAGGGTTAGCACCATATTGGTCTGCTACTTGCATTTCTTCTATTCTGGGTAAAACCTGCAATAAAATAGGGTCAAAAGCATCTGACGGATTGATCAAATCGGCAAAGTGTTGACTGACCCGAAGCCGAAATGCGTTATCGTGATCTACCTTGTAGGGAAGTTTTTTCTCATCAATATTGAGGTAATGCAGCAAATCTTTCGGGGTCCGAAAGCTTTTTGCCATCTGTGTCTGCCAATCGGTGTCAACTGGAACGCTGGAAATTGCTTTATTAGAGTCCAAAGTTGACGAAGAAACAGGTATCATGTGCGCTCTTTAATTTCAGTTAGCAGAAGATAGAAACAATGGCGACGTATTCTACCAGTGAATTCCGCTCGGGTATGAAAGTTTTATTAGATGGCGAACCTTGTTCGATTGTCGAAAACGAATTCGTAAAACCGGGGAAAGGACAAGCATTTAACCGCGTTAAGTTGAAAAATTTGAAAACCGGACGTACTTGGGAACGCACCTTTAAATCAGGCGAAAGTATCGAAGGCGCAGATGTTCAGGATATCGATATGGAGTATCTCTATACCGATGGGGAATTCTGGCATTTCATGAAGACCGATGGTTCGTTTGAGCAGATTAGCTGTGATAAAACCGCATTGGGCGATACGATTGACTGGTTGAAAGAACAGGAAACCTTTGAAGTAACACTGTTCAACGGTACGCCCATTTCAGTTACCGCACCGAATCACATTGAGCTGGAAGTAGTTGAAACCGATCCTGGTGTTAAAGGGGATACCGCAACCGGTGGCTCAAAACCCGCAAAGTTAGCTTCAGGTGCTGTTGTAAAAGTACCTTTGTTCATCAATCAAGGTGAAATTATCCGTGTGGACACCCGTTCCCGTGATTATCTGAGTCGTGCGAAAAGCTGATTCTGGTCGATGAGAGTGCTTTAATGCTAAGCCGCTGCACAGCGGCTTTTTTTATGGATGACGAACACTATGGCTGATTCTACAAGTTGGCTGCCGAGTGCCACGATTGACACGCTAGTTGCGCGGGCTGGGATGATTCAAACCATCCGGCAGTTTTTCTCTGAGCGAGAGGTATTGGAGGTGGAGACGCCGATTCTTTCGCAGTTTTCTGGAACGGACCTTCAGTTATCCCAATGGCATACTGAACAGGGTCACAGTCTGCATACCTCTCCAGAATTTGCCATGAAACGCCTGTTGGCGGCCGGTTCTGGGGATATTTTTCAAATCTGTCACGTATTTCGACGAGATGAATTGGGACAACGGCACAATCCTGAGTTCACCATGTTGGAGTGGTATCGAGTGGGTATGGATGAATTCGGACTGATGGATGATGTTGTTAATCTGATATCTTTCTGCTCCGGGCAGCGTTTACTGGAACGCCAGTGCATGACTTACGAAGAGGCTTTTTTAACGGCTGATTTGCCAGACCCCCATCGAGCCTCATTGACTGAACTGCAGCAGACGGTAGCCGATAAGTTACAAGCGGATGCCGCAACCTGGACCCGGGACGATTGTTTGGATGCACTCATGTCTATGGTTGTTGAACCTTCTTTGCCTAGGGAATCACTCTGTTTTATTAACCAGTATCCAAAGTCTCAAGCAGCTTTAGCCCAACATCAGGACTTGGGGGATATACAGGTAGCCCGTCGCTTCGAGCTGTACTGGCAGGGAATGGAGTTGGCCAATGGCTATTACGAGCTGACCGACGCCCGGGAGCAGAAACGTCGTTTTGAGGCGGAACAGGCAGCGAAAATCAGTTCTGGAGAGGAAAAGCGGGGCTTTGATCAGCGATTTCTGGATGCTCTCGATGCTGGAATTCCTTCGTGCAGCGGGGTTGCGCTGGGGCTGGACAGGCTGTTGATGATTTTGTTACAGAAAAAGAATATCGCCGAAGTGATGGCATTTGCCTTTGACCGGGCATAAAAAAAGGAGCAAAAGCTCCTTTTTTACTAATTGGATTTTTTATTGACTAAGGCTTCCAGCTTTGCCTGCATCCGTTGCTCAGCTTTTTCTGGGCTTTCTGTGGTTGCTTGTTTTGGTGCTGCTTTCGGCTTTGGTTTGCCTTGTGCTGGGGCTTTTCTGGGGTTTTTACGTGGGCCTTTAGGCTTAGCCTGCGGCTTTTTCAACGCCCGCTTTTTATCGATCTCTGCCAGCTTTTCCTGAGCGTGTACCGCTTCTTCAGCAGAGACCTTGCCGGTCACTTCGCCACCCAAGGTAACCCGATCAGCCCCTTCGGTCAGGCAAGCAATATAACGACGCATGCGGACATACAAGTTCAACGCTCGACGAATGCGAGTTTTCGATAGCTTGCCATCAGCCGCTATTGCTTCGTGGATGCCAATTTGCAAAGGCTTTGGATTCGCAGCAGAAAAGACTTCAGGGTAGAACTCACAAAGCTCGTCTAAAGCTTTACGGTTGGCTTCATATTCTTTCTTGCGCTTCGCTTCCAGCTTTTTTTGGCTGTTTTCGTTCGATTCAATGGCGGCTTGTTGTTCAGACATGGTTTCTTTGTTGAAAGTTTCTAAAATTGAGCGCCGCAGGATACTCGGTTATGCAGCATTTGCAAAGTTGTAATCGCGTATCTCTCTTGGTTCAGGTTGCCAGACAGCGAGGCTGAAACGGCTTTGGGTCATGCCTGTATAGCATCTTTCTATAGGTTTCCTATGCTACCGTTCAAACGAGTAACAAACTGCGATCGTGCTTACGATGGCCGATAAGTAATCTTCGTCGAGCAAAATTATGCGCTACTGACTCTAGTGTCCTGAGTCAGAAGTTCGTATAGTTTCAGAGCTCATAGGAAGCGCTAGTACAAGGCGCTCTTCGTAGAGAATATCGAGATCTTTTCAAGAAGAGCAACGCCGTAATAGTGTTTTCCATGAGCTCCCTTCGGGCGTGTTATTCAAGCTTTCTAGCGTCGTTCCGTCTCTTGCCAATGGAACAACCATTGACTGTGAGACACGCCTTGCCATAGAACTTGAATGGCACGCTGAATTCATGCGAACTTCTGACTCAGGACACTCGGTGGACTGCACAGAAGAGGGCATCCTTACTTCTGTGCAGGCACAACGGCTGGTTATTGCGTTATTAACGTGGCATGTACGCGTACTGACGGCTCAACGGTGTCGGTAAAAGTCCGGGCTTACGCATGTATTGCTCCGGGATGGTCAAGCCTTCCTGTTTGAAACCAACCAGTTGTTCGGGGGTTAGGTTTTCTAGGAATCGGAAGTAATAGCTTTGTATGCGCTCATCGCTGGATGATGATGCGTCCAAGAGCAAGCCAATGATTGCCTCATTGGAGTTCAGGCGGTGGCGGATCCCTGTATCCCGACGCACTAAGGCGACCAGTTTTGAAAGAATATATATATTGGTTTCAGAAAATATCATCAGCTGTTCCATGTAGACCTCCGGTCACGACAATTTATTTACGCCTTTAATTTAGTGAATCAAAATGACATTGCCACAATGAATTGATCGTTTTATGACCTGGTCGACAATTGGCTTGAAAACCTGTGAGATGGCTCGCAAAAACGAAAAGTGGTCTGAAATGACGAGAAAATGGCATCAAAAAGCGGAGAAAATCGAAAAAGCCGTGATGGCTTCAAATGCCGTTCAGAATAGACGGTTCTTTGGCAAGTGCTGATAAAAGAAGTGCCAGATTGTCAGGCACTTCGAATCGCGATTGTAAGGGTATGTAATATGTCGAAGATTTGATTATTGGCTGAGAAGCTGACCAAGTTGTAAGTTGGCACCAATTTTGATTTGTTCATTCCAGCTCATTTTACCGGGCTCAAATACCATAATAACCGTACTACCCAGTCGGAAACGTCCCATTTCTTCGCCGCGATTAAAGTCGAGTTGGCTGGCAGTGATGGATTGTTGAATAATTTTTCGTTCAAACGGTGCCACGATGCCGGACCAAGTCGTTTCGATGCTTGCCACAATCATCGCTCCAACCAATACCATTAGGAATCGACCCTGGTCGGATTCGAATTCGCAAACCAGTCGTTCATTCCGGGCAAACAGGCGGTCGACATGCCCAGCGGTAAGCGGGTTAACGCTAAAAAGTTTGCCCGGTATAAATGTTGTTTTAACGAGCGTTGCTTTCATCGGCATGTGAATCCGATGGTAGTCCTTTGGCGATAAATACAGAGTGATGAATTCCCCGTCTTGGTAGTGCTGAGCCATGCCTTGGTCACCTCCCAACAGGGCTGGAAGGGTAAATGTCTTGCCTTTTGCCTGAATCAGTTGGTCGCCCTGCATTCGGCCGAACTGGCTGACGCAGGCATCAACAGGCGAGGTCCAGCTGTTTTCTGTGCCTTGTTGTGGCCTGCGACCGGGTTTTAGTGCGCGGGTAAAGAAGTCATTGAAGTTGCGGTAGTCTTCAAGTCGTTCTCGCTCTGCTTCGCTCAAATCAATGCCAAATCGTTTCAAAAAGAATCGCATGAGCGGAATTTTGATGATTGACCACTCGGATTCGGCGAGTACGCCGACGAGTCTGGACAGTAGATGATGCGGCAGCAGGTATTGCAGTGCTAAGAACAGAAAATCCTGGAGTGTTTGTTTCATTGTCTCATCTTATTAAGTGCGGTATTCCAGTCGGCGCAGTATTCGCGAAACAACTGGTAATCGATAGCATTAAGGGGTTCGTCTTGACCGTGCGCATCAGCGTACAGCAACATGGTTACTGCATTACCAATACTGAATGATCGTAGGAAAAAGCTTTCGTCGTCTGTCGCCGCCAGTAAAGGGGGGGGTAATTTCTTGCCGGCTTTGTTTCTGTTTTTATCATTGACCCAAAGAGCGGTTACGCGGCTGCTGAGCTCCATGAGAATCTCTGAAGACTGCTTGGCGAGCTTCAGGTTTCTCAACAAGAGGTAAGATTGGCAACCTTCGCTGTCAAAGGTTTGCCAAAAGCCATTATTTTCCTCCATGACAACAATACGTGAAAGGCACAGACCTTTCTGCAGGCCGTACAAAGCACTTTCCTGTATTTCTACTGGAGAATGCCAACTGTTTTGATTGCGAAACTGACGACGGATTTCCCGTTGAATGTTGAGATTGACGACAGCTCTTTTCTGTACGACCGGCGGCGATGTTTCCGGTAAACTTGCAGCTTCTTTTAGCACAGGCGGTTGCTTGGTCTGTGCCTTGAGCTTGGGTTCTGCCTCTGGCCAGGATGATAGGTCCGGGGCAACGTCGGTGTTGTGTGCTTGGCTGAGACCTTTGACCAACGCTAGGTCATTGGCGTTAAATCCAGCGCCATTTTTATTTAGGGCAACTGACGGTTGCTGCGCCAATAAACGACGGGCTGCGATTGCGGCGTGGGGTAGCTTGAATTCTCGGGCGGCGACGGCGACCCATTGTTTCAACATAGGTTTGAATTCAGTCAGACCCAAGGAAATTTCACCGGTTCGGCACAGCGTGTCGAGCGCATCGGAATGCCAATCCTGGCGGACAGCAAAGGCAAGGTCATGACTGAACGGTAGAAAGAATTTCAGTGCCGACTGTTTGAACGATTGAATACGCTCTTCTTTGGCCGGTTTGAGATCAGCATCTTCCGGTAAGATGGGCAGTTGATAGTACTGACAGAGTTGTTCATTCCACTGTCTTGGGGCCATTCCGATCAACCGTTGCATTAGTGTGTCTCGGTTTTCACCGTTCTTCACCCGTAGCTCTATGCTTTCCATTTTTTCGGGTTCGAGTAACCAGCAAACCCAGATTCCCAAGTCATAAAATAGAGTGACCCAATAGTCCGCTTCTGTCCATGGGATCTGTCTGATCTGAAACCACTGACGCATGAGACTGGCGGCCAGCAGGCTATCGCCGATAGCCCGGAGCAATCCCTTTGCAGAGGCACTCTCACCATTTACTCTTGGGACTTTTTCGCTGAGAGCGACCAGTCTGGAAGCGCCCAGCAGACTGACGGCATGGTCCAATGTGCGAACAGATACGTCGTGGCTGGCCAGCATTTTATTCGCGTAACGGAAAAGATGGATGGTCAGTAAAGGATCCTCCCGAATAATCCTCATCCAATCTTGTAGTGGTGCTTGCGCATTTGGCAAAGCCCCCAAAGGAATGACGGCAGGGAGATGTAGCTGTTGAACCTTTGTAAACCAAGCGGATTCGTTCGTCATTTAAAGCGATTCAATTTAGTTAGTCTATTTATAGGAATTTGTAAGTTTATACAGCCCGAGAACAACAAGCAAAAACCATGGGCTTATTTGCCCTTATTTGTTTTTCATAAGGGGGTTGGTTTGGCGGCTGCATAGCTTTGAGTTATAGCAGATTAAATGGCTGTTGGGTGCATATAGAGAACTAGTTTTTCAGCAACTATTGCAGCCGTTGCTGTTAAGTAAATTGGCTGAGTTTTGCCCAAGCACCCTTGGCGATGTCTTTTTGTTCAAACTCGGAGAGTTTTTCAAGTGAAGCGCAGTCAATCGCGTGGAGTTTCAAATAAGGCAGTTTCTTCTCTGGGAACTCTCGTAAATCGCCGAGCATCAAAATAGGGACTATTTTACGTTTATCGAAATAGCCCATTTTTAAAGCACGCAAGCCTTGCTTTAGCGGGAGTTTTTCCAGTTTATTGTCGGTTGAGGATTTGCCCGACAAGATCAACTGAGTTTTGCCTGCCGAAAGTGAGGGATAGATGTGAATGGAGGTTTCTGTAACAGCAGCGTCGCTTATGTGACTGAAGATCGAATCGTATTGAGCAAAATCCGGCAGTACGACCATTCTTCTGCGCCCAATAGGGCCGGTCAGGTGCGTGGAGTACTCGCAGTACAATTTTTCGACAGCCATTGAATAAATGATGAAACTGTTTTTGAAGACTTCAAAAAATTTCATGGCGTTATCAGGCGATTGGAAGTTCTCGAGGCTCCATACGAGGTCACGCGGTTGATTGGCTCTTCCAGACATTAAAATCTATCCCTTAGATGTCTCATTACATAAGTATTGGTTGGAAACGGGGTTTGTGCAATTCACGGATTATAGTTTCTAGTTATTTGTCCGCGATTGGAAGGTTGTTTTCGTTATGATAACAAATGGGCTTATGTGATTTTAGTCTGGAAACTGGACCAGTAGGGGAGTTGGTCATGCAGCTCAGGCCATGATCGTTGGAAGCGATCAGGCCTTTACAAGATTAAGCGCCGCTGATGGTGTGTTAGCTTCTGCTAATAATGGGTTCAAGGCCTGTTGTGCGAGTTGAATGACCGTGTTCTGTGTGTTTGGTTGTGCCAGACAGCTGAATGCGGTGAACATGGCATGTCGGCGTGCACTCCAATTTCGCCAATAGTACAGACTATATATACCGCTAAACGCCGCGATCACACCGAGCCAAGGATTAAAGAGCAGGCTGATGGCAATCCAGAAAATGGGGTAGAGGGGAATGCCAATAACATAGGCGTTGCTTGCCCATTTGTCTTCAGCATGTGACTGTTGTCGGGTCACTAGATAATGAATGAGCGCGCAAAGGCTGTTCAGCACTAAACCACCCAATGCCAGCGGTAATCCAGCGATCAGAACCAGAGTGTCGGCCAGCAAACGTGTGGCGAGTGTGAGGCTGCTGTGATGACGAAGAATCACTTGCAGATCGATACCACTCACTTGTAACCAGGACAGTAATTGATTTACCTGAGCGTTTTCTTTCCAGGTTTTAGCATCGGTCAACCAAGAGGTTCCTTTTGGGTAAAGCGACGTCAAATGCTGGTTGATACGGGTGAGTTTCCTTTTCTCATTTGTCCTTAACATCCCTGGTAACGCTCGCTGAATGTTGTGACGCCATTGATCTGTTTCTGCCGCGATATCCGCAAGTCCAGTTTCGGGACGGTAGATGGTTTCGGCTGCGCATTGCACCCAGATGTCCGATCCCAAACGAGATTTGTCTGAATAGAATAAGCCCAATTGCAACACGCGCACGGGGTGACCAGTGGTGCGTACATATTGATCAGCAATATGCGCGGCGCCTTTTTTAAAGGGGTGCAATTTCGACCTATTGTGGCTGACGCCTTCTGGAAAAATGACCACCCATTTGCCGTTACTGAGGGCTTCGTTCAGTTGTCGGAAACTCTGTCGATTCTGTTGATTTGGATCTTTTTGGAAACGGGCGAGCGGTACAGCACCGATGCCTTTTACGAGCCATTTTACCAGCCAGTGGTTCAACCAGTCTGCTCGAATGGTACGGGTGAGTGAATGCCCTAAGGCCACCTGTAGGGCGAACGGGTCAATGAAGGCATTGGGGTGGTTCGCGACAACGATAGTAGCTACGTCGTCATTTGGGATATCGCCTGTGAAATGGATTTCTCGATAATAGAGAGACAATAAAAAAGCCCAGAGATTTCCAGGTAGTTTGTGCGTATGAAGGTGCGCCAGAATGGTGGTCAGGATCAGGGCGCAGACGACTACTATTGCCATTTCGATATCACTCAATACATTTGATGAATGACATCTTATAGCTGGCTAGTTTCAGGGCAATTCTGGTCGAAACTGTTTAGCAGTTTGCTACCGCTCGGGTACTGCAGCGCTACTCAAGGAACGGGTTAACGTCATCGACATCCATCTGTTGTGGCAGCATATGCTCCTTGGCGTATTGTCTCCATACGCCACTGGTCAGGAATAGATGGAAGACATCGGGATCGATGTGCTGTTCATTTTTCATGTTTTTAAGAATTGTAAATGCCTGGCTTAGTGGCATGGGTGGCTTGTAGGGACGCTCTTTTGCGGTCAGGGCTTCAAAGACGTCTGCCACGCCCATGATCCGAGCCGGTATCGACATTTGATTGCGGGTCAGACCTTTCGGGTAGCCTTTGCCGTCCATGCGCTCATGGTGCCCGCCCGCGTATTCCGGAACCCGTTTGAGTTTTGGTGGGAACGGCAGTTTTTCCAACACTTCAATCGTCAGGTTTATATGTCGGTTAATGTGTTCGCGTTCTTCTTCGTTTATCGTGCCGCGGGTGATGCATAAGTTGTACACTTCATTGTCTGTCAGCATTGGCTGGGGATGACCGTGAATGTCAAGCCATTGTTGTTCTGCTATCACACGAACCCTTTGTTTATCGTCCTCTGACATAAACTCCCCACCTTTGTTGACGCGCTCAAGGAACGTCAGGTCTTCGGTCAAACGATCCCGCTGTTGCGTATCCGTTATTTGATAGAGTTTGGCGGCAAATCTGGCTCTGACGCTGTCCATTCCATCGTGCAGTCTTTCCAGCTTGGTGCCTTTATTCAGTACGTTTTCGGATGTCGCCAGTTTGCCACAATCGTGCATCCATGCCGCAACATTCAGTTCATACCAGCCGTCGTCATCGAGATTAAAGTCTTTGAAGTAGCCTTCCTTCTGCTGGCATGCGGCACCGGCAATCAACTCCGTGAGCACCGGGATGCGCTGACAATGAGCTGAAGTGTGAGGTGAGCGAACGTCGATAATCTGTGCTAGTGCCTTGATAAACGCATCGAGTAGCTTTTTGTGGCTTTCGACCAGATTTTTGTTATCCAATGAAATGGCGGCAAACTTTGCCATCGCCTCAACCGTTTCCTTATCTTCCGGGCTGAAGGTATGCAAATGGCCAAATTCATTTCGTGCATTAAGGAGCTGTAGCACACCAATGACGTGATTGTCGTGGTTTAACAACGGGACGGCCATGATAGACCGGGATCGATAGCGGTGTTTTTCATCGAACATACGCGTACCAGAAAAGTCAAAATTGCTGGTTTCGTAAGCGTCTTCAATGATAACGGACTCTTTTGTCAATGCGACGAAGGTTGCCACATTTGCGTGATTGGGCTTGCCATTCTTGTATAAGGGTATCGGCTGCCAGGCAGATTGGTCTCTACTTGCCTCGCGAATATTGATGCCAAGCGCGGAATTGTGGACCGCGGCGAATTTGAGACAGGCTTTTTCATCTTCACCACTCCAGCGATAAAAGGTTCCGCCTTCGGCCCCAGTGATCGTTTGCGCTTCGGTTAAAATAAGGTTGATGAGACCTGAAAGATTGGTCTCCCGTGCGAGCCTGATTAACAAGTCACCGGACTTGTTCAATCCCCAAGCCATCAAGTGGCTTGATTCCATAGGTACAACTTGATTATGCATACGACAACTTCAATCCAATTCCATGGTGTATTAAATGTAGCCGCATCATCCCATTTTGTGATCTATTTTTGTTAATAAATGTTCTCAATTGGCCTGACAAAACGCCTGGGCCTAGCCAACGTTTGTTGTATTAAAACCAGCCTGTCCAGCTGCGCCGGCTCTTCAAGATTAAGCAAATTCAAACGCTGATTCGAACCCTCAACTTAAAGGCGCGGACGTTATTAAACAGCCGGCACCGCCCTTAGTCTGCGTATTGAATTATTGGATGTGATCGGTCGTTCTGGCGTTTATTTATGAAGAAACGGCAATAGCCGTTATCTATTCGTTCTCTTTTTACGTAAATATCGACGTTCTGGGGGATCAAGCGCTTTGCTCAGCTTGACAACGGCATAGTCCGAACGTATGTTTCAAACGATCGTTTGAATATTGGCGAGGGGTAATCTATACCTATTGCCCATCAAGATGCCCAACGTTAAAACAACAAAATTCGCTGCACAGACTGCAGCCATAGAGAGGTAAATGAGATGCCAACCTATAAAGCCCCAATACGTGACTTACAGTTTGTCATGCATGAAGTTTTAAAGTCAGAACAACACTACGCGTCTATTGGTGCGGAAGACGCTACACCTGATATGGTGGATGCCATCATCAGCGAAGCGGGTAAATTTTGTGAGGAAGTATTGGCGCCGTTGAACCGTGTCGGTGACATCGAAGGATGCACCTACAAAGATGGCGAGGTTACGACACCGACAGGCTTTAAAGAAGCTTATGCTCAATGGGTTGAAAATGGCTGGCCCTCACTGAACCATAAAGCAGAGTTTGGTGGTCAGGGGATGCCGGATTCTATCGGCGCTGTCGTGAATGAAATGGTGTCAGAGGCCAACTGGGCGTGGGGTATGTACCCTGGCTTGTCGCATGGCGCCATGAACACCATCGAACTGCACGGTACCGACGAGCAGAAAGAAACCTATTTAACCAAATTGGTCTCCGGTGAGTGGACGGGCACCATGTGTCTGACTGAACCTCATTGCGGTTCAGACCTGGGCATTCTTAAGTCAAAAGCTGAGCCTATGGGCGACGGCAGCTATGCCATTACCGGAACCAAAATCTTTATTTCGTCAGGTGAGCACGATATGGCCGAAAACATCGTCCATATCGTTTTGGCACGTTTGCCAGGTGCTCCAGAAGGTACAAAGGGCATTTCATTGTTTATCGTTCCTAAGTTTTTGCCGGACGGTACCCGCAATGAGGTAAAGTGTGGCTCCATTGAGCATAAAATGGGTATTCACGGTAACTCAACTTGCGTGATGAATTTTGACAGCGCGAAAGGCTTCCTGATCGGACCTGAAAATCAGGGGCTGCGCTGCATGTTTACGTTTATGAACTTTGCCCGCTTGGGCACTGCGATGCAGGGTGTTGCGTCGGCAGAATTGTCATTCCAGGGTGCTTTGGAATATGCCAAAGACCGCTTGGCGATGCGTTCATTAACAGGCGCGAAAGCACCGGAAAAACCAGCAGACCCGATTATTGTGCATCCTGATGTTCGACGCATGCTGTTAACTCAAAAAGCGTTTGCTGAAGGCGGCCGATTGATGATGCATTCTGCCAGCATGCTGGTGGACAAAGTTAAATACTCCAAAGACGAAAATGAAGTAAAAGAAGCCGATGAGCTGCTGAGCTTCCTAACGCCTATTGCCAAAGCTTTTTTAACGGAAGTTGGAACAGAAGCCGCAAACCACGGTGTTCAGGTTTATGGTGGACACGGCTTTATTGCGGAATGGGGTATGGAACAGATTGTTCGCGACAACCGGATTTCCCAGTTGTATGAAGGCACGACCGGCATCCAGGCTCTCGATTTGTTGGGTCGTAAAGTTCTAATGTCTCAAGGTGAAAGCTTAAAGCGTTTTACCAAGATCATTCATAAGTTCTGCCAGACCTTAGAAGGCAATGATGAACTGAAAGGCATGGTGGCAAAACTCAACGGATTAAACAAAGAGTGGGGTGAAGTCACAATGCAAGTCGGTATGAAGGCTATGCAGAACCGCGAAGAAGTTGGCGGCGCTGCGGTGGATTACCTGATGTATTCCGGCTATGTCACTTTGGCTTATTACTGGTTGTTGATGGCTAAAACCGCTCAGGACGCTCTTGCTGCTGGTACGGACGAAGCAGATTTTTATAACGCTAAAATTAAGACAGCCAAGTTCTATTTTGCGCGTATTCTGCCTCGGACCGAATCGCACAAGACGATGATGTTGGCGGGTGTTGACACCATTATGGACATGGAAGAAGAGCAGTTTGCATTCTAAATAATAGTTAACTGGTCGAACGCCTGAAACTGCCCGACGCGATGTTGGGCAGTGTATCTTTTGCAGAACAATAAAAAAGGGTTTCAATATGGCTGAATATAAAGCTCCCTTACGTGATATCCAATTCGTCCTCGATGAAGTATTCCAAGCTGATCAACTTTGGTCTTCCATGGCTGCGACAGCAGATGTAAACATGGAGCTGGCCAGCGCAATTTTTGAAGAAGGCGCGCGGATCTGCGAAGGCGAACTGTTTCCTTTGAATCGCTCTGGTGATGAAGAAGAGTGCCAATACGAAAATGGTGAAGTACGGACACCATCCGGTTTTAAAGAAGCCTATCAGACGTATTCGGACAGCGGCTGGGTTGGGCTGGGTGGCGACATCAATTACGGTGGTCAAGGCATGCCGAAAATGCTCACCGTCATGTTCGAAGAAATGCTATACGCCTCTAACACATCCTTTGCTTTGTACCCGGCATTAACCGCCGGTGCCTGTCTGAGTATTCTGACGCACGGCAGCGATGAGCTGAAACAAACGTATCTGCCGCCAATGTATGAAGGACGCTGGGCAGGCTCAATGTGTTTAACGGAACCTCATTGCGGGACTGATTTGGGGATCTTGCGAACCAAGGCGATCCCTCGTGAAGACGGAGCCTATGACATTACCGGTACTAAAATTTTTATTACCGGCGGTGAGCATGATCTGACCGAGAATATTATTCATCTGGTTCTCGCCAAACTGCCGGATGCGCCCGCGGGTCCGAAGGGAATATCTTTATTCCTGGTGCCAAAGGTCATGGTAAATGCCGATGGCTCTCTGGCCGACCGTAATGCCGTTCGTTGTGGCAGTATTGAACACAAGATGGGAATCAAGGGTTCCGCAACCTGTGTGATGAATTTCGATGGCGCTGTGGGTTACCTGATTGGTGAAGCGAACAAAGGCCTGGCCGCCATGTTCACCATGATGAACTATGAGCGTTTGTCTATTGGCTTGCAGGGTATTGGTCTTGGTGAAGTCTCCTACCAGTCTGCCCGTGCATACGCGCTGGATCGAATTCAATCACGTGCGCCATCCGGCGCTGTGAACGCAGAGAAAGAAGCAGATCCAATCATTGTGCATCCTGATGTCCGTCGCATGCTGTTGACCCAGCGTGCTTATAATGAAGGCGGTCGTGCATTTGCCGCTTATGTGGGCATGTGGCTTGATATTGCCAAGGGCTCTGACGATCCGGCACAAAAAGCCATTGGTGAAGCAATGGTTGCGCTGCTAACACCAGTTGCTAAGGCCTATTTTACGGACCGTGGGCTGGATGCCACCATTCTTGGTCAGCAGGTGTTTGGGGGGCATGGCTATATTCGTGAATGGGGTATGGAACAGTTTGTGCGTGATGCGCGAATTGCTCAGATTTATGAAGGTACAAATGGAATCCAAGCGCTTGATCTGATGGGACGTAAGATCGTTGCCAATAACGGACAGGCGTTCCAGTTGTTTAAATCGGAAATTGAGGACTATATCGCGGAATCTGATTCAGGCAGCGCACAAGTCGACGCCCTTAACAAAGCTCTTTCTTTGTTAACGGACGCGACTGAGTTCGTGATCGAGCAAGCCAAGGGTGACGCCAATGCCATAGGAGCAGCAAGTTGCGATTACCTGAACCTTTTTGGACTGACGGCGTACGCGTACATGTGGTTAAAAATGAGTCGAGTGGCAGAGCAGCAAACCGGCGATTTTTATACCTCGAAACTGGCAGCCGCGGAATTCTTTTTCCAGCGCCTGTTGCCGGAAACCGAAGCCTATTACGCTAAGGTTAAAGCGGGTAGTTCGAGTTTGATGGCCTTGTCAGCCGATTTGTTCTAAAACAGAATTGAACAGAGTAGCGGATCATTGATCCGCTTTTTTTATGGGCGGAAAATGCGCCTCGGCTATGGCCACCCGTTTTCGCTAGCGAGTCGATTCGTGTGTGTCGTGAAATTGACTACACTTGAAGCTGATATTTAAGGCCGTCATCTCGTAAGCCGTCGAGCCGGAAAGTCTTTCTTGTTTGTTGCATGTCAGGAGAACGCTCATGAATATTCAGTTGCTTACCCATTTGATGTTTGAAGGTCAGGCTCAGGAAGCGTTGGACCTTTACCTGAGTGTTTTTGATGACACCGAGCTGCTTTCGATAGAGCATTTCCCCAGTGATCATGAAACTCATGCAGGGCAGATTCGTCTGGCAAAATTCCGTATCAAGAACAGCGAATTTCTGTGTATTGACTCACCCGTATCTCATGGTTTTGGATTTACACCATCGATGTCGGTTTTTGTGGAATTTGAAGACGAGATGGAGCTGCTAAACGTGTTATCCCCCTTGTCGGACGGAGGGAAAATCTTAATGCCACTGGATAACTATGGCTTCAGCGAAAAATTTGCCTGGTTCCAGGACCGCTTTGGGGTGTCCTGGCAACTGAATTTGCGCTGATCTCAGGAAAGTCTGGTTTTAAAATCCTGATAGCCAAATTGTCTCACGACCTTCAAGGCATCCGTTTTGGAATTCCATACCGCAATCGCTGGCAGTTTGGTGCCGTTAAATGTGGTTGTTTTTACCATCGTATAATGGGACATGTCTTCAAAAATAAGCCGTTGCCCAATAGCAAGGGGTTCTCCGAAGCTGTAATCGCCAATGACATCACCGGCTAAGCAGGTAAGACCACCGAGACGATAGGTGTGCGCATATTCGTCTGGTAATCCCGCGTTTGTTATGTCGGCGCGATAGGGCATTTCCAGCGTATCTGGCATATGACAGGTGGCCGAAGTGTCCAGTATGGCTTGCGGCAGTTGATTGAATGTCAGATCCAATACTTCTGCAACCAAAACACCAGTACCGATTGCAATAGCTTCACCAGGTTCCAGGTAAACCTCGACTTGATACTTTTCTTTGAATGTTTTGATACGCTCAATCAACCCCTCGATATTGTAACCGGGGGCAGTGATGTGATGGCCGCCACCAAAGTTCACCCACTTCATTTGCGATAACAAATGCCCGAATTTTTGTTCGACTACGTCGAGGGTTCTGGCCAGCGGGTCAAACCCCTGTTCACAAAGCGTATGGAAATGCAGGCCACTGATGCCTTCAAGTGATCCGCCATCAAACTCCGCAAAGGGAATACCCAGTCGAGAACCGGGCGCACAAGGGTCATAAATCGGCACATCGCCTTCGGAATGTTCGGGGTTTATCCGTAATCCATAATCCAGGTCCGGACGTTTCTGTTGCGCGGCTTTGAGCAATGGCTGAAATCGCTGCCATTGTCCGAAACTGTTGAATACGACGTGATTAGCAATGTCGAGTATTTCTCGCAGGTCGGGTTCACTGAACGCGGCGGAAAAAACATGAACTTCACCGGGATAGTGTTCTTTCGCTAAAAGTGCCTCGTGCAAGCCACTGGAACAAGTACCGGAGAGATATTCGCTGGTTTTGTCCCCAAAATGCCACATCGAAAAAGCTTTTAGCGCTGCCAGCACCTTCGCACCGCTTTCATCGGCCACTCGTTTCAAAATTGCCAGGTTGCGTTCCAATGCCACTTCATCGACCACAAAGCAGGGTGATGGCAGTCGGGTCAGGTCCAGTTTTTTGAAATCGGTAAATTGCATAGGAGGCTCTCAGGTGGTAATGACGTGGCTGCGGTAAATGTGCGCGGTCTACAATCGCGAACCGCGCATTCAAGAGAAGATGGCCGCTTATTTTTCCAGGCTGAAGTCTTTCAGTTCAACGATGTGCCAAGGTAGACCATATTTATTCATATCTTCCATAAATAAATCCGGATCCATTTGCTCCATGTTCCAGACACCCGGTTTTTTCCAATGACCTTCCACAATCATCTTGGCGCCGATCATGGCAGGCACACCCGTTGTATAGGAGATAGCCTGTGACAGAACTTCTTTATAGCAGTCCTGATGATCTTTGATCTGATATAGGTACATGGTTTTTTCTTGGCCGTCTTTAATGCCCTTAACCACACAGCCGATACAGGTTTTACCCTTGGTGCGTGGTCCTAACGTTGATGGGTCGGGCAGTAGCTCTTTCAGAAATTGAATCGGCACGATTTCAACACCCTGGAAGTTAATGGGTTCAATGCCGGTCATGCCCACATTGCCCAGTACTTCAAGATGTTTCAGGTAGCTGTCGCCAAAACTCATCCAAAACTGCGCACGTTTCAAAGTGGGGAAGTGTTTGGTTAACGACTCGAGTTCTTCATGGTACATACGGTAAATATTGTAAGTACCGACTTCCTCAGGACACGTGAATTCCGCTTTTTTAGACATGGCCGGTGTAGTGACGAAAGCACCGTTTTCCCAGTGACGACATTCAGCTGTCACTTCCCGAATGTTGATTTCTGGGTTGAAGTTAGTCGCAAACGGGTAACCGTGATCACCACCATTAACGTCGATGATGTCCAGTTCCTGAATCTCGTCGAAATAGTGTTTTGCCAGATAGGCGGTAAACATATTGGTTGCACCCGGATCAAAGCCTGAACCAAGCAATGCCGTTAAGCCCGCTTTTTCAAATTTATCCTGATAAGCCCATTGCCAACTGTATTCAAATTTTGCGGTATCCAAGGGTTCATAATTCGCGGTATCCATATAATGAACGCCAGCTTCAAGGCAGGCATCCATGATGGTCAGGTCCTGATAGGGCAAAGCAACATTGATGACCAGTTCAGGTTTTTCCGCTTTCAGCAGGGCCGCGAGCTCCGGCACGTTATCAGCGTCAACAGCCACTGTTTTTATCGGGCGGTTTATGGTTGCTGCGATGGCATCACATTTAGATTTTGTGCGGCTGGCTAAGACAATTTCAGAAAAAACGTCAGGCAGTTGAGCGACCTTCTGGACCACAACATTGCCGACTCCGCCGGCACCAATAATCATAACTTTTGACATCAACTATCTCCTAAAGGGATCACCTGGTGGGTAATTGTACAACACTACCTTAGGTAACTCCGACTCAGATGTAAAATCGAGCTCTGTGTCGGCAAAAAAGAGCGGCGATTTTAGGCCTTTGCAGTTAAAACTCAAGAAATAAATCGGTTGAAACTCCTGACGTTTGGATTCCATTTCCCTTGAAAATCAGTATCATGCTGAAGTCGAATTTAAACGCTTGTTTGAATTCGAACAAACTTCAGGGCGGGGTGGAATTCCCCACCGGTGGTAGCTGTTGCATTGCATACAGAAGCCCACGAGCGCTCTCCGATCGATTGTTGAGTTTGCCAAATCTTCTCAGTTTTCTACTTAGAAGTTCGCAAACGCAGCTATTGTTCGGCGAGGTCAGCAGATCAGGTGCGTAAACCAGGTGTAAAAATCTGGATATCAATTCCTGAGCCGACGGTTAGAGTCCGGATGGAAGAAGTTGAAAACAGTAAAGGTGGCTCGTTTACCTCTCTCATGCGACTGGTTATCCAGCCGCTGTTGGGGTGGTGTGCCGCATGGTTTCTCTGTGCGTGAATTATCACAGAGCTTTGCTATGTCCTTCCGTCGTGCCCTGTCACTTTCTTTTTTAATTGAGGAAATAACCGTGACAGGTACATTATTCATTCTTTTTGCGACATTTTTCTGGGCTTTGGATACGTTAATTCGCTATCCGCTGCTGAATGCAGGACTCAGCCCGATCCAAATCGTTTTCACGGAGCATCTGCTTCTGGTGCTGTGCATGTTTGCCTGGTTGAAGTGGCGTCGGTTGAGTTTGTGGCAGTTTACCCGCCGCGATTGGCCCGCGTTGTTGATTATCGGCGGCTTGGGATCCGCGATTGGTACACTCGCCTTTACAGAAGCTTTTTCATATCTAAACCCGACACTGGTCATTCTGTTACAGAAGTTGCAACCCTTGGTAGCGATTTCGCTGGCGGCGTGGGTTTTGAAGGAACGGGTAAATATGGGATTCGCCCTGTGTGTGATACTGGCTTTTGCCGGTAGCCTGATGTTGATGTTTGAGGATCTGTCAAGTTTGTTTGCAGGGCAGGGGTGGCATTATTCCGATGTCATAGCGCATCGATTGGTGGGTTATGGCCTGACGCTCATCGCAGTAATAAGTTGGGGGGCTAGTACAGTATTCGGCAAAAAACTCGCGTTGTCCGGACATGGCAGCGCACAGATTATGGCAGGTAGATTCACCGTTGGTCTGGTTGTTCTGCTGCCATTTTTAATGATTCAGGCACCGTTTGAACAGGAAATGACATCGTCGCTGCTGTCGAAAATCGCGGTCATGGTGCTGATCTCAGGTGCGCTCGGTATGCTCTTGTACTATCAGGGGCTGCAACGGGTGCCCTCAAAATTCAGCGCCTTGGCTGAAATGGGATTTCCTGTCATGGCGGGTTTCATTAATTGGTGGGTGCTGGGATTGGCGTTAACGCCGTTGCAAATGCTTGGCGGAGCGCTACTGATTTTGGCCAGCTTTGCCGTGCACATTGACGGACGCTTAAAAAAAGTCTCCCCTGAGATAACAGCAAACGTCATCTGATTAACATCAGGGCCTGATGATCGGCCCTGATCTCCGCTTAATTGCCATATTAGGCTATAGACGGTTGTTTGCGCAATTGGATGGTGCCAACGGCCATTCAACTACTTCCGACTGTTTTTTTGCTTAATTCAACATTTTTACCTTTCGGCTAAGTTCATTTCTCAGAAACTGCAAAAAACAAGTTGTTTTCCTGTTCACCTCTCACCGCTGTGAGCTGAATCAAATAATACTAAAGTCTTATCTGTTATCCTTAGCATGTTTTAAATACTGAACAATAATTCATTATGAATATTGTTTGCGATTTTCGGTTTTTGCGCCGCAATGATTGAATATCATGCGATTGTGTCGTTAAAGTTGAAAATGTTTGTCGCAAATTTGTACGTTTTTTGTACTCCTTATGTCCTATATTTAAAACGTGTTGGTGGTTAATGATTATTAACCTTATGTATACTGAATTTTTAAAGGACTCCTAAATGGACCGAAACGAACCTGACAGGCACACTCTCACCGCTTTCGTTAAAGTAGTAACTAAGACTGCAAAGTCTCGTCGCCTGGATAATCGAACATCATTGAAACAAATCTGGCGACCAGAAGTACGGGATGAGTTAGCTGTTCAGGGCGTAGCCATTCTTAGCGACAATTAATCGGTTTATTACGGTTAATCAGCGCGAAGAAAGACCCAGAAGGATCTGACAGATATCGATGAAACGTCATTGGTGGGGTAGGGTCTGTGGAATTGTGCTCTTTGAGCTTCAAGTGTGAAGTTTAGCCAAACGTGCAGGGTTTCTGCACAATCATAAAACGTCGGTGATCCCGGCGTTTTTTTATGCCTGGAATATATGTTTTTCATTTATCGCCCTCTGTTGTTCTGCTAATCCTGTTTTACGCTGCTTCGCGTTGACGGTTTGAGAGGCATAGTCTTTTGTTGCAGGAGCCGCGTTCGTTTAACCTTGCGGTGGTCAGGGTTTTTATTCGCTCGAACATTTTGTGCGAATGAGGCGATTCATACGAATCTGGCCTAAACAATTAGTCAGTGCGGGCGATAACCTGACTATGAATAACCGGAACCGAATTATGGCCTCAGTTTTCCAAAACTTGAAAAGACCAATCCTGTGCGTTTTAGCATCGTTTTGTGCTGTGCCCGTAATGGCTCTTGAATTGGGTGTGGACGCAAGTTTTACCAGTTCAACTCAGGTTGATGACTGGGGTATCGGTGCTCATGCGCAATTGATTGCAACGAACGGTTTAGGGGTCGATCTAGGCTACAGTTATCTCAACAGCATTACCTACGACGCACTGAATTCAACGTTGACCCATAGCTTGGGGCAATATGAAGCCAGTGTGTTGTGGCAACGCGGGGATCGAGGCTTTCGGGTTCAGGGCTTAGTGGGTGGTATCTGGTCCAACAGCTGGGTCCAATCCAACAGCCAAGACGTCATTACCCGATTTTCACCCGGATATCAGGCGGGCGTTGGTGTTAGCGTGCCTGTTTTCACCCGGGTGCGGGCCTTTGCTGATGCGGGTTATCAGGGCTGGTTGAATGCCGAAATACCCGGACACCTGTCTTGGCGTTACGGCATCAGGATTCTCTTTGGGGGTTCCGGAGTTCAAAAGCTGGAACAACAGGAGCTTGCTGAGAAGCTTGAACTGGAACAGCAGACTCAGGCGGAATTGGCTAATCCATCAGTGAACATAGACACACGCGTCCCGGAATATATCCCGGGAAATCTGTCGCAGTCTCTGCCTCCTATTGTGGCAAACGCCGAAATCTGTAAGTGTTTTCCAGCAGGTCCCTATACATTGCAATTGGGTGAGTTCGGCAACATGACGTCTGCTATTCGCGCGTTGGAGTACCGCGGTTTGCGACAGTTTTTTAATTCCAGGTCCTATTTACTGGCACCGCTGCCGGTGTTTTTGGCGCAAGCGGACGTTAATGGTCCGGTTGGCGTGTATCTAGGTGAGTTGCCTTCGGTTGAACAAATGCAGTTTTGGCGGCATGAATTACGCAAAAGTGGTTTACAGGCACGATTCCGCAAAGTTATCGGCAGTAATAGTAGCCGCGTCGCAAATCCCATTGTCGCGATGGCGGATGCGGAGATCGTCCGTGCACCGGAATATACGGACGAAGAAATTCGTCGCATGAACTCGTTACCAGAAGACTGGCAGGAACCACAGGCCAGTCAATTAGAAAAATACGACGCAGCGTTAGCAGAAAAAGAAGCTTACGATAAAAATCTGGCCATGCAGCGGGAGCAGATGAATAAGGTTGAAGCCTCCCCGGTCGTGTTGGCTGACACGCTTCAATCTGGTCCCGTGCCTGTTTCAGACTTACTGACTGTACTGGGTTCTGACGCCATGCGCCAAGCACTGGCGCAGTCTCCGTCGATGAATATTCCCGGCCGGATGAGTTTGATATGGGATGAAGGAAAGCAAGAAGCCTGGCTGCGATTTGCAGAGTTCAGAAGTGAACAGCATCTGGACGAGTGGCGCGCCTGGCTAGATGCTGAGCGATTGACGGCAAGCCGAACGGATCAACCTTTTATGCCGATGGGCGATATTTACGTGTTTGAATTGGGTCATCCATTGGATACTTACAGTGTTGAAATTGATCGGACGGACAATGTTCAACAGATGTTTCAATCCATGCGATCTGACGAGGTCCTTTGGTTTCAGGCCTATCAACGGATAAACGATCAGCCTGTATCGACAACGCTGAATTGGTCAATGACGGATCGTCGTTACCATTTGATTGTCAGTAACATCACAACCAAAGCAGAGCAGCAACAAATTTGGACCAATCTGACTGCTGTCGGTTTATTGCCGTCACTTGCGGAGGAATAGTAAGCACATACTTCTGTGGTGAAACGGCCGCCCCAATAAGATGACCAACACCTGATCACGGTCTTCTATGCTCCATTGGGCGCTTTTACTTTGCTTTATTAGCAAAAATGGATCGGTTGGTTAACTGCTCAAGGAATGCAAAATTTCCGAGTATGATTGTTGCCCTGCTTCTGGTTGTAAAAGCTTCTTGAGATAGAGTCTTTTCCATTCTGACCCTGAATCATTGTCTGTTAAACTGCGCTGCCCGATAAACTGGGTGATCAATTGCGCTGGAAGGATAGGGTGGTTTGCGTTGGAATTTTCGATTGAGTTGTTACTGATTTTATTCTTGGTTGCTGCGTTGGCAGGTTGGGTAGACACCTTAGCAGGCGGTGGGGGACTTATTGTTCTTCCGGTATTGATGTTGGCCGGAGTGCCACCTGTTCAGGCATTGGCAACCAATAAGTGTCAGGGTTTCGTGGGGACGTTTACGGCAACGGCGACGCTGTATCTGAAGGGGAAGTTGGTCACTGAACGATTGTGGCAATTTATGTTGTGGACGGCTGTGGGGGCCATACTGGGGACTTGGTTAATCCAGCGAATTGATACTGGTTGGCTGGTCTGGGCTGTTCCTGTATTGCTGTTATTGGTTGCTGTTTACTTTTTGACGGTTCCCAATCTTGGTGATATTGAAAAAACGCCACGTATGTCGGAACGTACCTGGTCACGAACTGTGGTGCCAGGTATCGGGTTTTACGATGGTTTTTTTGGCCCGGGCACCGGATCATTTTTTGCGGCCAGTGGTGTCGTGTTGCGAGGAAAAACACTGGTAGATGCCACGGTCTTGGCCAAGCCTCTGAACTTCACTTCCAACATCGTATCTCTCATGCTGTTCGCTTTTAGTGGGCAAGTCATCTGGACGATCGGGCTGGTCATGATGGTCGGGCAGGTCATTGGCGCGACGCTCGGCGCGCACTCGATTTACTGGGGCGGTGCCCGATTGATTCGCCCGCTCGTTATAGTGATGTGCATCGCTATGTCGGCACGGCAGCTTTGGAGTCTTTATGCTGGCTAAATCTAGAGTTAATTGACCGGTTGGTTTCTGGCAATGGCGTGGGCGCCGGTAATCAGCATCTTAATCATCATGACCAGTTCGTCGATCATCTCATTGTGATCTTCTTTAGGATGATCCAGTGCGTCGGTACCCATTGCGAATACTAAACGCGTGATGGCTTTTGCGATAAGTTCTGGACGCGCTGGTGTACTGGACGTTCGTTGTGCTATGGCGATCAGGTCTTCGGTTAACTCCTGCTCGAAGAAGTTCAACTGCTGTCGAACCGCCAATTTAAATCGATCCGAACCGACGACTCCTTCGCGCAGCAGAATCGGTAAGTAATGACCATCGCTGGTCAATTGTTCAATGAATGTTTCAATCGACATTCGAACGATGCCCTTATTGAGTTCCTGTGCACGAAACCTAGCCTGACCAATGACCTTTCGCAGCGTACTACCCGCCAATTCAATGACACAAACCGCTAATTCTTCTGTACTCTTAAAATGACGATAGAAGCTGTTGGGAGCGATACCTGCTTCACGGGTGATTTCACGCAGACTCAGCGACGATATAGATCGATGTGGGCCCACCAAGCGCAATGCTGCTTCAATGATATCTTCTCGGCTGATAGTAGCCTTTCGACCCGCGCTGCGTTTCTGGGTTTGTTCTGTCTCGCTCACATCTTATCCTTTTCTTTTTGCTCACAAATGATGGTACCCGAATGCTGACTCCGTGTCTCTTGCCAGTATTATTAGACAAGTGTATACGAAAGACTATAATTCAGCGCAAATCAAATGGTTACCGTCATGAATAAATTGTTCGTTGCGTTGCGTGCTGTGCGCGACATGGTGTTGCCTGAATCTGTGTACGATTTCTGGTGTGAAGAACTCGGTTTGCTGGCAAGGCGTGAGCAACAGGTTGCCCGGGCTGTGAAAGTGGTATCCGAGACACCCGAAACGGTATCGATTTGGTTGAAACCTAATCGAAATTTCAAAGGAGTGGCGCCGGGGCAGCATGTTAATGTGAGTTTCCTGGTACACGGACACCGAGTCCAGCGCAGTTATTCAGTCAGTCACGTCAAAGGTCGATTGTTCAGAATCACGGCCCGTAAAGTCGAAAAAGGAAAAGCCAGCTCGTTTTTGAATAACCATGCTCATAAAGGCATGATTTTTCAGTTGGAAGACGCCTATGGGGACGTCACCGTCAGTCATTTCTCGGATACGCCGGCGTTGTTTTTAGCCGGTGGCATCGGTATAACCCCGATCATTTCCATGTTGGAACGTTGGGCCGTAACCTTTCGTGCGCAACCGGTGCAATTAGTGTATTGGGGTAAACGTGCACAGGATCTCGCCTTTGTTGAGCGATTGAAAAAATTGGCCGCTGAGCACAGTTGGTTCGAATTCAAATTATTGGAAACGGAGTTCCTTGAACGTAATGCAGATGGGACGCCAAAGTTATTCGCTGAAACTTCAGCTTGGTTTCAGGAGTTGACTGAAAAACTGCCAAGTTTTAACGCTTTTGCCTGCGGAAATGATGGTTTTGTTCATCAGATTCAGGAACGGATTGCGCCCTGGGTCAACCAGTTTCATTTTGAATCTTTTACACCGCTGGTATTTGCTGGTGAGCCAGGTGCTCCGGTACAAATAAATTTAACCAGACAACAGCGTTCGGTTTTTGTTCCCAGTGGTATGAATTTGTTATCTGCTTTAGAAAAGGCTGGCGTACGTATTAGCAGTGGTTGTCGTCGTGGTACTTGCAACACATGCAGTTGCAAAAAAGTCAGTGGCATTGCGGTGAATCAATCGGATAATCGCTTGCATGAAAGTAGTGACAGTGGCTTTAAACCCTGTACCCACTCAGCACTCACCGATATGACCCTGGAGCTCTAAATGACAACTCATTATCGGGTACTTTCGGAGGCGGAAACCGAGGCCTTTGGCGCAGAGATTGATGCGGTAAAACAGAGGGTTAAGAATGAGATAGGCAGCCAAGACGTTCGTTATATCAAAAATGTACAACGGGCGGTCCGATATTTTGGTTTGTTCGGACGACTAGCGCTGGTGTTAAGTTTTTTATCCGGTTTCTGGATATTAGGTGTGGCACTGTTGGCGTTGTCAAAGATTCTGGACAATATGGAACTAGGCCACAATGTGATACACGGCCAGTTTGACTTCATGGGTGATAAACACCTGAACGGCAAGTCTTACGAATGGGACATTTTGGGCACGAGTAACAACTGGCGTCAGACGCATAATTTCAAGCATCATACCTATACCAATATTCAGGGATTCGATGATGACATTGGCTATGACATTATCCGGGTGTTCCCGGAACAGAAATGGTCGCCCTGGTATTTGTTGCAACCGCTGTACAGCTTTCTGTTTGCGTTTGTGTTTGAGTGGGGTGTAGCTCTGCAGAATGTCGATTTTAAAACTGTGAAAGGTCTGGCATTTTTAAAAAGCTTGAAACAGAAAAATCCGGAAGCCTGGAAAAAAATGAAGCACCAGTTACTCAAGGATTACCTCCTGTTTCCGCTGCTCGCTGGGCCTATGTTCGTGCCGGTATTGCTTGGGAACATGGTCGCCAATGTAATCCGAAGTGTATGGACGTTTATTATTATTTTTTGTGGTCATTTTACGGAAAAAACAGTGGTATTTCCGCCCGAAGAAGCCCAGAAAACATCCAATGGGCATTGGTATCTGCGTCAGGTTCGCAGTTCCAGTAACATCAAGGGCAGTTTCTTGTTTCATGTTCTCAGTGGCAACTTAAGCCATCAGATTGAACATCATTTATTTCCGGACATTCCTGCGAATCGCTATGCTCAGTTGGCACCGGACGTGGAACGCATCTGCCGAAAATATGGCCAGACTTACAACACCGGACGACTATCGAGACAGTTTTTTCAGGTGGTCGTTCGTATCTGGAAATACGCGTTGCCTATTACGAAAACTGCATAAGCTATACCGTGAAAAGGTGCCATTTGGCACCTTTTTCGCCTTCATTGACGCCTGTCAGCCGTGTCAAATATTGCACTTGCCTGCTCAGTTTCCCGGCGTACCATTTGAGTTGAAGAAACAATTTCTTCGACTTCTCACGTACAGAGGAGGTGGCCTATGAGCAAACTGATTCAAAAGAACAACTGGATTGATGAATGGTTTCCTGAATGGAACCCTGGTTATCTGATCCGACCGTTGCATGGTGATGCAATGCCATCGCGAATCCGAATAGATGTCGCAGACACAGAGGAAGGCTTTACCGTTAAAGCGGAACTTCCAGGTGTCAAAAAAGAGGATATCGATGTTCAGATTAAGGATTCTCTGGTATCGATCAGTGCTGAAATAAAGCAGGAAGACAGACAGACCAAAGACGATCGAGTTATCCACAGTGAACGTTATTTCGGTCGGGTAAGCCGTAGTTTTGAGTTGCCAAGTGGTGTTGATCCTACCGGTTGTGTCGCAACCTACAATGATGGTGTCTTGAGTTTGCTGCTCCCTAAAATCGAACCAAAAGACGATCGTCATAAAATCGATATTCGTTGAGTATTTTTCATCAAACGTCCGCTCATCGCGGACGTTTTTTTGGTTGGCTTTAACCGAGGATGCTCTGAATACATGGAATAGCCATTGCCATCGATGACGTGTCGAAAGGTATTCACCTTTCTATGATTTGTTCGTTATAGTGCCCGTTACACTCCCAACCAGACTTAAAAATGGAATCACAATCTTCTGTTATCCAACTGCTCGATGCCTATCAACCTGAAAATGTACAGGAGCGAGGTGCCTTAACGCTTATTCGTGAGTTTGTTCAACGTCACGCTCGTTTCTGGTCGCGAAGTACACTCGAAGGACATCTGACCGCATCAGCCTGGATAACCAATACCGAAAAAACGCGAGCGGTTTTGCTGCATCACAGAAAGTTGAATCTGTGGGTTCAGCCAGGCGGACACATTGATGATGAAGATCCTTCACTTGCGTTGGCCAGTCTTCGCGAAGCCACCGAGGAAACCGGATTAACGAACCTGGCCTTGAATCACTCCGGCATTTTTGACCTGGATGTGCACGAGATTCCGGCTCGACCCGGTGAGCCTCAACATCAGCATCTGGATATTCGATTCTGGTTTGTAACCGACGCCCAGGATTTATCCCAAAATTCAGAATCAAATGATTTGGCTTGGTTGACCCGCTCCGAGATAGAAATGAAAACCGACGAGGAATCCGTTTTGCGAATGGCGCGTAAAACCCTGCTAACTTACAATGGACGTTAACTGAAATGTCGTTAAAAAGCTCTCTGATACTGATTGTCGTACACGCCGTTGCGGCGTTGTTTGCGATGGCGTTGTCGGTACAAAGTACGACAGTGGCCGGTATCCCTGCCGCATACGGATTGATCGGTGCCGTATTCGTCATTCAATGGATCGCCTTTATACCGGCTTACCACTGGCAAACGGAACGCTTTTTTGATTTAACCGGAAGCCTGACCTATGTGTTTGTTTCGCTTGCGGCTCTGGTCATCGCGCCAGTAGTGACCGCCACTAAGCTGGTTGTCGCTTTCTGTATAGTGATTTGGGCGCTACGGCTGGGCCTGTTTTTAGTTCTGCGTATTCGCAAGGACGGCAAGGATGGGCGGTTTGATGATATTAAACCCAATGCTGGTCGTTTCTTGACGGTGTGGTGTATCCAGGCACTTTGGATCACGGTAACAAGTTCGGCAGCGGTGGTGGTATTAACATCAGAAGAGGAAGTGGTTAACAGTCCGCTGTTATGGCTCGGATTAGTCGTCTGGACCTTCGGCTTTTTACTGGAAGTTATTGCCGATGAACAGAAAAGACGCTTCCGGGCAGCGCAAACCTATAAAGATAGGTTCATCCAGTACGGACTTTGGCGTGTGTCCAGGCACCCAAATTATTTAGGCGAAATACTGTTGTGGTGTGGCATTGCCGTTATGGCTGTGCCTAGTATGGAGGGTTGGCGTTGGTTGGGGATGGTCTCCCCTTTGTTTGTATTTTTGCTGTTAAGGTACGTCAGTGGCGTCCCCTTGCTGGAACAACGCAGTGATGATCGGTGGGAGCATCTGCCGGAATACCAGGCATATAAACAAAATACACCGATGCTGATACCGAGCTTTCGAGCAATCCAGAAAAAGTAAATTAAAATATCGCCGATACAGTGTTTGCTGCTGGACCAAGAGATCTTTCACGATACTTGGCTAGTACGCCAGCTTGAAAGCCCTTTATGGCTGATAAGGCCAATGATCCTTGTTGACGTGACCGAGAAACTGCTCACGTATGGCTGCGACGGATAAATCTGGGTTTACCGATGACCGACTGTTCAAGGTGAAAGTGGCACACGCAATGGCAAATTCCAATTGATCGGTGGTTTTTTCAAACAGTTCGCGGGCGGCGATGAATCCGGCAAAAAGTGCATCGCCTGCACCAGTATCACTGGCGTTGACCCCTTTTATAGCGGCCTTGTGCTGGACGCCCTGGTCATTATAAACGAGGGCGCCCTGCGGGCCTTGGCTAAGCAACACGGTGCCAACGCCTCGTTCATAGAGGGCTCTAGCTAAAAAGTCATCGTCACCCTGTAGTTCTAATATGGCAGCGGCTTCTGCCCGGTTTACCTTAAGAACATCAATATCTGTGAGTATGTGTTTGATTTTAGGGGCTTTGGTTGCCGATACCGCGTCTACGTGCAGTGGCAGCAGACCTTTATTGGCTGCTATCCATTGCAATGCATCGGGCGTCAAGTTGGCTTCGGCAACAATCTGATCGTGGTCAGAGAGTAATGAACGTTTCTGTTGCAGAGCCTCGGGTGTTATTCGCTCGATAATAGACATATCAGCGATGGCGGCCAATAATGCGCCTAATTGATTGTTGATGGCGAGATAAGAGCCCGTGCTGGCATCCGCAAATTCGAAGATGTGTTCGGTAGTGACGCCAGCCGATGCACAGCTGTCAATAATAATTGAGCGGCCAATGTCGCCACCGACAGCCGTCAATAAGGTGCAGTTGAACCCCAGACGAGCCAGATTCTCCGCGATATTACGTCCAACGCCGCCAGCACTGCTTTTAACGATACCGGGGTTGGAATCGCCCGGAATCAGTCGACCTGAACAGCTCCCGGCAATGTCCAGGTTAGCGCCACCTATGATCAGGGTTTTGGGCCAGTCTCGGTTCACGATGCGTCCGTTTGCTGTCAGGGAGTTTCTTGTTGCGTGAATTGGGTGTTCATGGCTGTAATCTTGCGAGCCATGTTCTCAATCAAGGTCATGGTGGTTTGCGGATGCGATTGAATGAGGGTAATGAATTCTTCCTTGGGGACGGCCAGAACAGTACAGTTACTGGTGGCCTTGACGGTTGCTGAGCGCTTTTCGCCAGTGAAGACGGCCATTGCGCCAAAAATTTCATCTTGCTCTACCTTACCGACACAGATGTCGTCGACAAAAACGTCGGCAGAACCAGTTAAAATTGTAAAGACCTCTTTGGCGTCATCGCCTTGCGTGATAATCGTCTGCCCCTCGGCAAAATTCAAAAAACCGGTATGCGGTTGGCTGACATTCAATTGGTTGCGACCAAACGCATCTTGAAACAGAGTCATTTGTGTAACCAGGTAACTGGTCCAGATGGCCTGCCTTTCTTTGGTTTCGTTCACGTAACGCAACAAGGTGTCCGCTTCGTATTGTTCCACCTCGGCATTGTCTTCAATGGAAACCCGTAACGAAGGCAGTTGGTAACATTGCGTCAATCCAATCAGGTCGCCTGCTTCAAAATATAAGCAGACGCGGTTCTCGGAGTTGGCAGTAAGATTACCATGACGGACGATAAACAGGTTTTCAGACGACTCAAGTGCGTATAGATCCTGTGTCGCACTTAAGGTGACCGGTTGGCCCGGCGGCAAGGCTTCAAACAGTTTGTGGGACAGTTTTTTAAGGCGATCCGTGAGTTGGTCGACATAGGATGGGCGTTCGCCAAGTAAAAGCATTTCTTGTTCCTGTATTGGTGAATCAATCTTGCCAAAGACGCGTTCAGATTAGTGGTAAACTGCGTCCAGTTCTACTGTTTTTGGAATTTCTGTGGCTCAGCGCACACCTTTTTATATATTAAGTCGGCACTGGTCCGATGTGGAGACGGGAATCGAACTTCGTTATTGGCTGTTACACGGCGGTCGATACCATTGCTGGACGGTACCCGATCAGGAGTCGTCGTGTTTTATCGCCGTTCATCAGCTTGCGCAATGGCAATCTATTTGGCGACGAATGCAATTGAATGTCAGAGTTGGTGACAAGCCGTTTCAAGCCTTGCTGGGTGATTCTGTATTACCAGTCTATTCTGAGACCTTTCAACAACAGCGTCGTTGGGTATGGCAGGGTAAAGAGCAAGGGTTAAAAGTCTGGGAAGACGATGTCAACCCGGCGGAACGGTTTCTGATGGAGCGGTTTCTGTTCGGCAGTCTGCAATTTGAGGGTACTAAAGCCAAGCCCGCTACCAGTGAGCCTGAACTGAATGTCCTATCGATCGATATCGAAACAGAATGGTTTCAGCCGGGTTCGACCCCCGTGCTTTACAGTGTAGCACTGGCCAGTAAACGTCTGAACCGGGTGTTTATTGTGCAGAATGTCCATGCTGCCAAACAACGATATGCCGGACCAGACATTCAGTGGTGTCCGGATATCGCCTCATGTTTGCAACAGGTTGTAGATGCTATTCAGCAGATAGACCCAGACTGCATTGTCGGCTGGAATGTCATCGATTTTGACTTGAGAATCCTTCAAGAACACTGTGATCAGCTCGGTATAGTGTTCGCTATTGGTCGTAACCACCTACCACCCCGTTGGCGTAAGCGAGGGGACAACGCAAACCGTTACCACATTGAGTTGGAGGGCCGTCTGGTCGTCGATGGACCGGGAGCCTTTCGCTCAGCTTCCTGGGCGTTTGAAGACTACTCTCTGGAGACTGTGTCGCAAACGTTGTTGCATCGCGGAAAAAAGATAGAGCACAGTGATGACCGGGTAGGTGAAATCGAACGCATGTATCGAGAAGATATTCAGGCTTTTGCCGGCTACAACCTGGAAGATGCTCAACTGGTACTGGAATTGTTTGACGTGGCAGGCTTGTGGCATTTTTTACTTGAACGAAGCCACTTGACTGGCCTGCCGATGGATCGGCCGGGCGCCTCGTCAGCGGCATTCAACACCGTTTACATGCCAAGGTTGCACCGCATGGGGTATGTCGCCAGCAGTATTGGCGAGCAAACGCTTCAGTTGTCCAGCCCTGGTGGGTTTGTTATGGACAGCGTTCCGGGGATTTACCAGAACGTCATCGTGTTGGATTTCAAGAGTCTGTATCCCTCGATTATCCGCACGTTTTTAATTGACCCTCTCGGGTTGCAGGAAGGGCTAAAGGCCGACCCCGTAGATACCGTGCCTGGCTTTTTAGATGCCCGTTTTCACCGCCAGCATCACATTTTGCCCGCACTTATCGATCAGCTATGGCAGGCCCGAGATATCGCAAAACAACAGAAAAACGCGCCAATGTCCCAGGCGATTAAAATCATCATGAATTCGTTTTATGGCGTTTTGGGAAGTCCATTATGCCGTTTCTTTGATCCACGCTTGGCCAGTTCCATTACCATGCGCGGACATGAGATTCTGCAGAAAAGCCGGTCATTCATTGAAAAGCAGGGCTACCCGGTTATTTATGGCGATACCGACTCTGTGTTTGTGCACGCGGCGGGTCATGAATCGCCGGAGGATTTGGGTCGGCAGTTGGCATCTGCGTTGAATCGTTGGTGGCAGGAACAGCTGCAACGAGACTTTCAGCTGGCTTGCCATCTGGAAATGGAGTTTGAAACCCATTACGAAAAATTCGTTATGCCAACCATTCGTGGATCCGAAACAGGCTCGAAAAAGCGTTATGCCGGTTGGATTCAAGAAGGCAAGGAATATCGGCTGGTGTTTAAAGGTTTGGAGGCGGTGCGTTCAGACTGGACTCCTTTAGCTAAACAATTTCAAGCGACCCTGTATGAAAAGGTCTTCCGCGGCGAAAGCTATCGGACTTTTATTGTGCAGACCGTGAATGAGTTGGAAGCGGGCTTGCTTGATGCCCTATTGATTTATCGACGGCGATTGCGCCGTAGCATTGATCAATATGAGAAACAGGCACCCCCGCAAGTTCAGGCTGCCCGCTTAAAAAGGGCACAGAACCCAAACTGGCAGGGTCGAAACATCGAGTATGTGAAAACCACGCAAGGCTGGCAGCCTATCCCATATGTCAACGCGCCTTTGGATTATCAGCACTATATTGAAAAACAACTGGCACCCATTGCGGATGCCCTGTTGCATTTTTTTGGAGAAGATTTCAATCGATTGATCGACGAACAGTTGAATCTATTCTGAACAGATCAGCGGTAGCTTATCAGTTTGTTTTACGCAGACTGAAGCGTTCATCACCGCTGATCAGATCCATCTGTCCGTCACTAAACCGGATAATCGTGTAGGTCAGCTGAACAGGTTCTACAGACCGTTTGAGCTGGCCGCCTCGCGCGGCGGACTGACTGAATTCAGTAATTACGGTGACGGTGGTGTTCTCAATGGTCCAAATGCCCTGGTAACTGTATACGGATTGATCTGCTCGAGTCTGGATCAGTGAGATGGAGCCATTGCTGTTGAATGTAAATTTGGCTTCTCCACCGCCGTTAATCTGCCCAAACCACTGCCCTGCCAGCAATTCTGCTGTGACGACAATGGGTTCCGGTTTTTTACCTTGAATGGCAATTTCTTCAGCTTCAACGGTTTGTGGTGGCCGGTCACCATAGAAAACATTACCGTCTGCGTCGGTCCAGGTATAAATCTTTCCAGCCGCAAATAAGCTTACCGGCAAACATATAAGTGCAATGACGAATAACCGCTTTACCATTGAATTGTTCCTTTGTTTCTACCAAATGGCAGTCAAATAATTATCTGCTGGCTAGTTTAACCCTGAATTATGGTTAAAGTGAAACCTAACGCGACAATTCTGCGGGCCACGGTTGCCAAAATGTGAACTGAGCGTACGCCTTTCAGCCATAAAACTGATTTTTGACCTTTTCTAGCTGGTTTTTGGACAGGCGCGGTCCGGACTGTTGCACTAATTCTGCCGCCGCAAGGCTGGCCAAATGGCCCGCTTGCGCATAGTTCAGACCACTGACCAGTCCGTAAAGGAATGCTCCTGCAAAGGTGTCTCCGGCTCCCAAGGTGCTAACAGCATTCACTTTTAGTGCGTCGACTTGATGAGTAACGGTTCCATCGAATACCCGTGCCCCATGCTCGCCTCGGGTCAGCGCCCAGCTGTTGGCAAGGCGGTGCATAGCTGATTCGGCGTCTTCCGGGTGATCCGATTGCGCCCAGATTGCTGCTTCTTCCTCATTGCAAAACAATAAGTCGACGGGTTCGTCTAGTAAGATAGCCAGGCGTTCTCTGCACAGTCTGACAACGGCAGGGTCACAGAAATTCACGGCAATTTTTTTACCCAAGCGGCGAGCTTCATCGCGGGCCTTTAAAGCAGCCAGAAAACCGGACTCAGCAATTAGCAAGTGGCCTTCAATATATACCCACTGCGCCTGTTGCAGTGCGGGAATGTTCAAATGTTTTGGGCCAATATAGTCGGTAATGCCGACGTAGGTATTCATGGTGCGGGCAGCGTCTGGCGTCAGCAAAACTAAACAAACACCGGTGTGGCCGCTTTCCTGGAAACTGTTTTGATCGGTCGAAATTCCAGAGTCGAGCAGTTGCTGTTGATAGAATTGACCTTCACTGTCATTACCCAGAAGGCATGAGAAATGGCAATTCGCACCCAGTAGTGCCGCAGTGGCCAGTGTATTTGCACCGCTGCCACCGCCGGTTCGGGTATTCAGATTACCTTCTGTACTGGCCCGTTGCCTTAGCGTCGAAGAACGTTGGTAATCAATCAGGGTACGGTGATTCTTTGCGATACCAAGGCTCTGTAATAAGGCCTCGCTGATGGAATATTCTTCATCTACCAAGGCATGACCGAACGCATAAATGTGCAAATCACTCATAGGAAAGTCCGATGATCAAAAAACGGCGCAGTGTAATGATAAACGGTTCAAAGACAAGCCGGTCAAAGCACCTTATAATGCGACGCCTATGGCAAAACATACTTCACCTAAACGAAAATCAAATAAGCAGTCCTCTGCGCGGAAAAAGCAACGCCCGACCGGGTTTCGCACAAAACTGACTAAATTCATCTTTCAGTTAAGCATAATATTCGCTTGCTTACTGTTGTTTTGGGTTATTTACCTAAATGCGGTTGTGCGCGACCTGTTTGAGGGTCGTCGGTTTCAGATACCGGCCAGGGTATACAGCGAAGCGCAGGAGTTGTATGTCGGTGCCCCGGTGCGTCGTGATGAATTTCTGGCACTGTTGCAACAATTGGGTTACCGACAATCGACCAGTCCGCATCAGGCTGGCAGGTTTGCCGTTTCCTCAAGCCAGATCCAGGTTTACACCCGAGGGTTTCGTTTCTGGGATGGTGAAGAACCAGCGCAAGTCCTGAATATTCAATTTAACCCTCAGGGTATATCCAGCCTTAGTAATAGTCAGGGCGACGCGGTTTTATTGAGTCGATTGGACCCTCTTTATCTGGGACAAATTTATCCGGGTGTGTCGGAAGACCGGGTGCTATACCGTCTGGACGAGGTGCCAGAACGTCTGGTACTTGGATTGCTGCTGGTTGAGGATGATCGGTTTTTCAAACACTGGGGTGTCTCCATTCGCGGCATATTGCGCGCGTTATTCGCCAACCTGACCTCAGGTTCCGCGTCGCAGGGAGGCAGTACACTGACTAATCAGTTGGTGAAAAATCTGTACCTGACACCGGAGAAAACCCTGACTCGGAAAATCAACGAAGCCATGATGTCGTTGATTCTGGAATTTCATTACACCAAGAACGATATTCTGGAAACCTATTTAAATGAAGTTTATGTCGGCCAGCAGGGCGCGCGGTCAATTAATGGTTTCGGTTTGGGTGCAGAGTTTTATTTCGGCACTACTTTGCAGGGCCTGGACATTCACCAGCAGGCTATGTTGGTCGGCCTTATCAAGGGGCCATCCTATTACAACCCGCGTCGGAATCCTGAACGGGCGAAGCAACGTCGCGATGTGGTGTTATCGGTATGGCATCAACAAGCGCTGATTTCAGGCGCCGAATACCAACAGGCGATCAATGCTCCTTTGGATATCGCGGACAAGCCCGGACAAGCCAATTATCCAGCTTTTATGGATTTACTGCGTCGCCAGCTGAGTCGTGATTACCGTCAGGAGGATTTACTCGCGGAAGGGTTGTCCATTTTTACAACATTGGATCCGGTCGCGCAGAAAACATTGGAAATGAAATTGTCTGAAGGTATTGATCGCGTCGAGCAGCAGTATTCAATCGACAACAGTGCGTTACAGGGCGCAGCGATACTGACCCGCTCGTCAACAGCCGATATTCTGGCCATCGTGGGTGACCGTGATCCGAAAGCCACAGGTTTTAACCGCGCATTGGACGCTATCAGACCGGTCGGCTCACTCATGAAGCCCGCAGTTTATCTTGCTGCAATCGAAGGTGGAATGTCCTTGGCGGATACCATTAGCGATGAGGACGTGTACGTTGCCGCCGGCGACGGAAAAGTTTGGCAACCCAAAAACTATGACAAGCAAAATCACGGCCACCCGATGCTCATTGATGCCTTGGCAAAGTCTTATAATCAGGCAACCGCGCGGCTTGGTATGGAAATCGGTTTGGCAAATGTATTCGATGTCGTCGCGCGCTTGGGCGTCGATAAAGAGGTCCCATTAGTCCCGGCGGTTATGCTTGGTGCTCACGGTATGTCCCCCGTTGATGTGGCGCAAATGTATCAAACGATTGCCGGCAATGGATTTTATTCCCCGTTGAACCTTATCAGGGCGGTATATCACCCTCAACAGGGTATTGTTCAGCGCTTTGATCTGAAAGTGAATAAGCGATTTGAACCAGAGCATATCCATATTCTTCAGTACGCAATGCACGAGGCAACCCAATCCGGCACCGCGGCCAGAATATCCCGTGATTTACCGAATAACTGGTGGGTTGCCGGAAAGACAGGTACCACCGATGATAACCGGGACGCTTGGTTTGCCGGATTTACCGGGGATCGTCAGTTGGTGGTTTGGGTGGGTCGAGATGACAATCAGCCGACACCATTGACGGGGTCGACCGGAGCGTTGCCAATCTGGATAAATGCCATGCGGGAGATTGATCCTTTGCAGGAACGCAGGGGTACGCCGGTGAGTATTGAATATATCGCAGTGAACGACGCGGGTGTCGATGTTCCTAACTGGTGCAGCGGTACCCGAAGTTTGCCTTTTACGACTGGAACCTTGCCCGAACGCAGCTTAAGCTGTTCTTCAAACGAACCACAACCTGAAAGAGATAAACCCACATGGTGGCAAAAAATATTTGGTCGGTCTTGATAGGCCTGAGTATTTTAACGGCCTGTCAGTCCATACCTGTGTCAAATGACTTAGCAGTAACCGATCCTCATTTACCGGAGGATGTTGAACCTGGCTCGTCAACGCAGTCACTCGCCACCTCCAGCGCCAAAAACGACCAAACGGCAAAGGATGCGGGAGAGGTGAGTCAGTCTTCGGCTGAATCAAAGTCTGCTAACGAGCTAACTGATGCAAAAGAAGGCTTGCCCGTACCGACACCGGAACAGGTGGTCACCCGCTTACAGCTTGATGCCTTGCAATTACAGAGTGAAGGTCGTTGGCAGGAAGCCGAGGTGGTATTGGAACGGGCCATGCGTATCGACGCCGAAAAGGTTGACCTGTACCACCAGATGGCAACCGTGCGCATGGGACAGCAACGGTTTGCAGAGGCGGAGCAGATAGCCCTGAAGGGGCTGACGTTAACCGATAAAACGCCCAAATATAAGGCGTCCTTGTGGGAGGTAATTGGTCAATGCAGGTCTGCCATGGGCGATGTTGACGGTGCCCGTAAGGCGCGAAGCGAAATGTTGAAATGGATGGATGACGAATAGCCGGTGAAAGCAAAAATTCTCATCAGCGCCTGCCTGTTGGGCGATCGGGTTCGCTATGACGGCGATGACAATGGGGTCGACAGTGTCATTTTGAGACAATGGCAAATGGAAGGGCGTTTGGTGAGTGTTTGCCCCGAAGTGGCTGGTGGCCTGTCCATTCCGCGTGCGCCAGCAGAAGTTCAACACGGCGATGGACATCAGGTTATACATGGGTATGCGCAGATTATTACCGTAGCGGGCGATGATGTGACCAAGGCATTTTTACGGGGGGCTCAACTGGCATTGTCACGTGCAAATGAACATGGGTGTCGTTTTGCTGTTCTAGCCGCTCGATCACCTTCGTGTGGAAACGATGGTATTTATGATGGGACTTTTTCCCATAAATTGGTTGCGGGCATGGGTGTAACGGCAGCCTTGTTGACTGAGCATCATATCGAAGTTTTCAATCAATCTCAGATCGCTCAACTGGCTGACCGATTGGCTGAATTGGAAGCCTAAGTCAATTTAAGTCAGACCGTCTCAACTCCCGAAGCGTTCCGCTTGTCACTTCAAAACGGGGGGCGGATTCCTCAAATCCTAAGATAAAAAAAGCCCCGCATTGCGGAGCTTTCATATGCTAGCTTCCTGAAAAATGTTGCTGTCTATCTTCGCCAGTAAGGCAATTAGATAGAGTAGTACATGTCAAACTCAACAGGGTGAGTTGTCATGTTCAAGCGAACAACTTCTTCTTTCTTCAGTTCGATGTAAGCATCGATTGTGTCGTCATCGAACACGCCACCAGCTTTCAAGAATTCACGGTCGTCACTCAAGGCTTGCAGAGCTTGTTCTAAGCTGCTTGCAACAGTTGGGTAAGTTGCCGCTTCTTCTGTTGGCAGGTCGTACAGGTCTTTGTCTGCAGAATCGCCAGGGTGAATTTTGTTCATTACACCGTCTAGGCCAGCCATCAGGTAAGCAGCAAACATCAGGTATGGGTTCGCCGATGGGTCACCGAAGCGAACTTCAATACGCTTGCCTTTCGGGCTGTTCACGTAAGGAATACGGATAGATGCAGAACGGTTGCGCGCTGAGTAAGCCAACATTACTGGTGCTTCAAAGCCTGGTACCAGACGCTTGTAAGAGTTGGTTGAAGCGTTCGCAAAAGCGTTAAGTGCACGAGCGTGCTTGATGATACCGCCAGTGTAGAACAGAGCTGTTTCAGACAGACCCGCGTATTCGTCTCCAGCAAACTGGTTCACACCGTCTTTTACGAAAGACATGTGTACGTGCATACCAGAGCCGTTGTCGCCAACGATTGGTTTAGGCATGAAGGTCGCCGTTTTGCCGTAGGCATGTGCCACGTTGTGTACGCAGTATTTCAGGATCTGAACTTCGTCCGCTTTCTTAACCAGAGTGTTCAGGCCAACACCGATTTCACACTGACCAGCGGTACCCACTTCGTGGTGGTGTACTTCGATGACCAGACCCATAGCTTCCATTGCGTCACACATTTGTGCACGGATTTCGTGCAGGCTGTCGACAGGTGGTACTGGGAAGTACCCGCCTTTAACGCCAGGACGGTGACCGAAGTTACCATCTTCGAAAGTGCGCTCAGAAGACCAAGCCGCTTCATCAGACTCAATTTTGTAGAAGCAGCCAGACATGTCGGCGCCCCATTTGATGTCGTCAAATACGAAAAATTCTGGTTCTGGACCGAAGTAGGCTTCATCACCCAAGCCAGTAGAGCGCAAGTAGTCTTCAGCGCGTTTCGCGATTGAACGTGGGTCACGGTTATAACCTTCACCAGTTGATGGCTCAACGATGTTACAACGTACAATAACAGTAGCGTCTTCAGTGAATGGGTCAAGAACAGAAGCTTCATCATCTGGCATCAAAATCATGTCTGATTCGTTAATGCCTTTCCAACCTTCAATGGACGAGCCGTCGAACATTTTACCGTCGGTAAAGAAGTTGTCATTGACTTCTGACGATGGAATGGTGACGTGCTGTTCTTTACCTTTTGTATCGGTAAAGCGCAGATCAACCCAGCGAGCTTCAGATTCTTTTATTAGCGATTGCGTTTTTGACATTTGACGTCTCCATTGTTTAAAAAGCGCTCATTATCATTGAGCGGTTTATTCAGTATTCTGTGTCTGGAAGCCACGGAAAGTCTTCCACGTTAAGCACTATCTGTGTGCACAGTAAAGCAAGTGCTGTGCCATTGCTTGAAAGTGCCATATTCAAAGGGCTTGGGGTTGAGAATCCGGTTTTAACCCATCATTGGGTGCATCATTATGGATCAAAGCGCGTCCCTATGCACCAACAATGCGCGCACTTTTGGTGCGTTATGCGTATGATACTGTTGCGCGGATGGTGCTATACTTCCGCGCTCTTAAAAAATGTGTCCTGTCGAAAATGAAATTTGTAGTCAAACTCTTTCCTGAAATTACCATTAAGACCAAACCTGTCCGCAAGCTCTTGGTGAAACAACTGACCCAGAATATTCGTAATGTGCTGGTAAAAGTCAGTGACGATATCAAGATCAAAAGCCTTTGGGATGCGATTGAGGTATGGACGCCAGATGACGCTTCAGATTCGGTGAATGATGATGTATATGGTGCATTGGAATGTATTCCGGGTATCGCCCATGTAAACCGGGTAAGGGAATTTCCTTTAGGTTCATTTGATGACATTGTCCGTAATACGCTATCTGTTTGGAAAGATGAGATTGCTGGCAAAAGCTTTGTTGTTCGAGTGAAGCGAACCGGTCAGCACGATTTCACGTCAATCGATGTGGAGCGCTATGTCGGCGGCGGTTTGCGGGCTCAAAGTGAGGCTCGTGGGGTTGATTTGCATCGCCCGGAAGTGTTAATCCGGCTGGAAATCAAAGATCAGAGGCTCTTCGTTATCGATAAACGACGGGAAGGGCTGGGCGGGTTTCCTCTGGGGTCTGCGGATTCTACGGTAACCTTGGTCAGTGGAGGTTTTGATTCCACAGTTGCGACGTATCAGATGATACGCCGTGGCATTAAAACTCACTTCCTGTTTTTTAATCTGGGCGGCGCAGCTCACGAAAACGGTGTCAAGGAAGTTATTTATTATTTGTGGAAGAAGTACGGAAGTTCTCACAAAGTGCAATTCGTGTCGGTCCCTTTTGAGGGTGTCGTCGAAGAAATTCTAACGCGGGTAGAAGATCGCTATATGGGTGTTGTCCTGAAGCGGATGATGATGCGTGCCGCCAACGCTGTTTGCGAGCGCATGAAGCTAGACTCCTTCGTTACAGGTGAAGCTTTGTCCCAGGTATCCAGCCAAACCATGATGAACCTGCGCTTGATCGACGATGTCGCGAATTGTTTGGTTATCCGGCCATTGGCCGTTTCCGATAAACACACGATCGTGACGCAGGCGCGCCAAATTGGTGCGGCGAGTTTCGTTGAGCGCATTCCAGAATATTGTGGCGTGATAAGCCGAAAACCCAATGCCGCGTGTAAAAGGGACGACGTTGAAGTCGCAGAGGCCGAATTTCGACTTGAAGTTCTGAATCAGGCTCTGGAAAACGCAAAAGTTGAGCCTATCGACAAGATGCAATGGCAACCGACCCTGGAAATGGAGCAGTCGCTGAACCAAAAACTGGATCAGGCCCACGCTACCATTATTGATGTTCGCCACCCCCACGAAGCGGAGATGGCGCCTCTGGATGCCGGCAAGCATGCCGTGTTGCACATTCCTTTTTACAGCTTAAATCGTCAGTTCAAGACGCTCGATCAAAGCAAAGAGTACCTGCTCTATTGTGAGAAGGGCGTTATGAGTAAAATGCACGCGTTGCATCTGGCCGACGCCGGGTTTAATAATGTGGGTGTATATAGAACTCCGGATGCCCTTTAAAACCGACGCAGTTCAGATGCTGAGTCCAGGCTAAGCTTGCTCTGATTCCCCTGCAAAGCCAAACGCGTCTTTGCCGTGGACTTTGATGTAATACAGTGCCGTGTCCGCCTGGGCATAGAGCTGTTCGAACGTGCTGTTCAGATTGTAGGATAAGGATATCCCCATACTGCACGACGTCTGCAACGACGCGTCTTTGTATGTCACAGGCCGGCTGATTTTCGAGAGAATCTTTTTTGCCAGGCTGGCGGCCTGCTTCTTATCTTCTAACATGGCAATCACTACGAACTCATCACCGCCCAGTCGGGCAACTGTATCGCTGGAGCGAATGGATTTTACCAAGCGTTTAGCGAATTGAATCAGTAACTTGTCGCCCGCTGGGTGACCATAAGCATCGTTAATTCCTTTGAAATCGTCTAAATCGACAATCAACAATGCCACAATCTTTTTATCGCGCCGCGCCTGATTGGTAATTTGTTGGAAACGATCTTCAAGGAGTAGGCGATTGGGCAAGTTGGTTAATGGATCGTGAAATGCCATCTGTTGAAAGGTATCTCGTGCGGATTCCAGAGATCTTTGTTGCTGTTTAAAATCACTGATGTCCTGCACCGCGCCATAGGCGTAGCGTTGACCTTTTTCCTCATACGCCAACTGAGCGGAAACCCTGATCCACCTCTCAGGCGAAAATCCCATGAGCTTGAGCTCGGACGTGTTACTACCCTTGCCACGCAGGACCGCATTGACTGATTTTACGATGAGTTTCTCAGATTCCGGGTCCAGCAATTTGGCGATGTTCTTAATCGACGTGTGATAAGAGCGGGGTATCGACAGGATCTGATAGGTTTCCTCAGTCAGACTGAACAGGCTGGTTTCGGTGTTTAGTTCCCAGCCACCGACTCGGGACATGCGGCTGGTTTGCTGCAACATGTTCTGGCTGTGCTGCAACTCTCTCAGGGTTGTTTTGTAGTCACTGATGTCACGGATAATGACCCAGCTGCCGATCATGGTGCCGTCCGCATCGCGCATTGCACTGGCGCGGATGGAAATCGGGACGCGTTGGCCATCCTTGCGCAGAACCTCTTTTTCAAAAACATCAGAATAACCGCGCTCTTCGACTTGACGGGACATCTTTTCGTCGGCTTCTTCCCAACCGGGTGGTGTAAAGTCCTGAAAAGTCAGGTTACGCAACTCTTCCTGGCTATAACCAACCAAATCCAGGTAAGCCTTATTGGCATATTGCATTTCATGCGTCACGGTCCAGAAACCAATGGCGTCAAAGCTATTGCTGAACAGTGAACGGAAGCGGCGCTCGGAGATGGCTAGAGATTGGATAAGCTTGCGTTGAATGCTGGCGTCCCTAGCGATCGTCCATACGGCTTCAGGCTTGCCTCGCGCTGATGAGACCAGCACACTTCGGACCGATACCGGTACTTCTTCGCCTGTTGCTGAGACAAATCGCTTCTCATATTGATCGCTGTAGCCGCGCTCCAGTAACAATGGAGTGTGTAGATTCTTTTCAATCCTTCGATCATCTGACACAGTTAAATCAATAATACTCTGGCCAATCAGCTGTGGCGCCGTCTGGCCCAGAAAAGCAGCGAAGGCATTGTTGGCAAGTTTCACTTTGCCGCTTAACGATGTGAGTACCATAGCGTCTTGGCTGTCATTGAACAAAGACTCAAAATAATGAGACGCATGAATTACTTCTTGCTGTTTATCGTTCGATTGATGGATGAAATTCCAGGCACCGGTAAATTCACCGTTGCTGTCGAAATTTGGGAACAGGTGTACCGTGACGTCTATTTCCTGACCATCTTTGCGTACCAGCCGTTTCACAAATGGGCGGCTGAAACCGGTTTTTACAAAGGTTTCAGCATCCTTTGGGGAAAGCTCATAACTGTTGGCGGCATTGAAGTGAGAAAAATGCTTACCAATAATGTCCTTTTTATCAAGCTGCAGCATTGCAGCGAATCTATTGTTCACTTCAATAAACCGATCATCGGCAGATACAAATGCAATTCCATTTAGATTGTCATTGATTAGGGTGTCCAAGCGCTCGAACGATTGCGTTAAGGCAACCGCTTGCTCGGTAATGACGGTTGTATCGTTAAATATGCACCAGAAGACCTGGCGCCCACCGAGATCTATTGGGGTGATGTTTATCAGAGTACGTATTTGCCTGTCCGGCGCTCGTAATAGCGCTTCAGCCGAAAAGTTATCGCTATTGAGAAACCATTTTTTGAAATCGTTTTGGACCGAAAGCAAATCGAAGATCTTTTGATGCGGTTCCAAATTTGAACCAATCAATGTTTTGAATGCTGTATTCGCACTGACAATAGCAAATGTGTCATCAAACAGGCACATGCCCGCACTACTTTCGCTGAATAGTTGTTGCCATGCACTGTTGGGTAGCGATTGCTCGAACAGCGAATCGTCTTCTAGTATGACTTTAAAGCCGACCAGAGTAGTGCCCGTTTCTAATGGTTGAATGGTGAGAATATTGAGTTGATGCAGTTCGCCTACCGTATCAATATGCGCCGCACCACTCAAACGTGTTTCCCTGTGGTGACTGGGCAGGCTTTTGTACCACGGCTTATCTTCATTGAAGCGAGTGCTATGAATGACCAATTGTCGACCCACGACATCTTGAACGATGTTGACGCTGTGTCGGATAAGCTCATCGCTCACCGCTAATATTTTGCCGGATCGGTCGCACAAAATGGCTTTTTGTCTACCGGAGCAGAATGCTGCTAAAAGCGCGTTTTGTGCGTCGATATTGTGCATAGAAATGGCCTGCAATCGATATCCGCCCGTCCGTGACGAGCGGAAATTCGAGCCTGTGTTTTTTAATTGGCGTTTTCGGTCGCCGTCTGCTTGTTTTGCATGAACAATGCGTCGAAATTGACCGGAGCCAACATCAATGCAGGGAAGCTACCCTTGATCACGGCATTGTCTATTGTCTCACGGGCGTAAGGAAAAAGAATGTTCGGGCAATACGCGCCGAGCATCTGATCACGGGTTTCTGTAGGGAATCCAGATACTGTGAATATGCCGCCTTGCTGAACTTCGCATAAAAATGCGGTTTGATCTTCAATTTTGGCAGAAACAGTCAAGGTTAACACGACTTCGAAGGCATCGTTGTCCAGTGCACGGGTTGCCGTATTCAGATCCAATTTGATCTGTGGTTTCCATTCTTTTCGGAAAATGTCAGGTGCATTCGGGCTTTCAAAAGAAACATCTTTGGTGTAAATCCGCTGAATACCAAATTGCGGCTGTTGTTGTTCTGTCATGGTGGCTCCATTCTCTTATTTGTTGTCTGAGTCAGTTTAAGCTCACTGACTCTTTCGTGTATGGGTAATACACATTGGAGGGCTAAATAGCCCTGATCACAGGGATCAGTTACAAATAAATCAACTTAGTAACTTATCCAGTTTCCTCGCCCGTTCGAGTGAAAACAGATCGTCGCATCCACCGACATGAAAGTCATTGATCCAAATCTGAGGGACAGTGTGACGACCGCTCTCCTGCATCATTTTAGAGCGCAGTGAGCTGTTTCCATCGACCAGTATTTCTTCATATTCGACGCCTTTAGAATCCAGCAGTCGCTTCGCCTGAATGCAAAAAGGGCACCAGGCGGAAGAATACATTTTTACATTCGGTTTCATCATGCAATCAGTTCTTGACCAGAGGCAAGTTGCTGCTTTGCCATTCCAGTATGCCGCCACGCAATTTATTTAGTTTTGTAAAGCCAGCTTTAGCTAGCAAACTACCTGAGGCGCCAGCGGTGGTGCCTGTCTTACAGATGAGAATAATCGGTGTTTCTTTGAAGGCGTCCAGCTCGCTCATGCGTTTTGGCAGATCACGAGCAGGGATGTTGATGGCAGCTGGCAAGTGCCCGGCCCGAAACTCATCTTTGGCCCGAATATCGATGACTTTGGCATTTTCTTTGTTGATTAATTGCGTAACCTTCGCCGGGGAAATCGCTGCGCCACCGCGAGAACCTTCAACCTTAATCAATAAAATCAATAATACAGCCCAGACGGAGCTGAGGATCCAGTGATTAATCACAAACTCTAATAATTGCTCTAACATCGATCGATCTCTAGTGGTCGGATGAAAATGAAGCGGCAGTATACACAACATCCCTGACCTGTTGAATCGGTACGCCAGTTTGCTGCCACAGTTTTTACAGGAGCGAGTTAACACCGGGCTTCAAGAGTGGTCGACGCTGCCGGTGGTCTGTCTTAAGTGGTGTGTTGTGAAATCAATTTTTTCGTAGAAAACAGGCTAATGTTGGCTTAATCGGTAAATTCGACTCGAAAAATCTAGCCAAATCCGTACACTAGGTTTGTAATTTTCCTACATTTTTACGAGAGGCATGAACATGGCTAAGGGTAAGTCCGCAATTTTGCTCATTCTTGATGGTTTTGGTTACAGCGAAACCTCGCAATCTAACGCCATCGAAAAAGCGGATGCCCCGGTATGGCATCGCTTATGGAACAATTATCCGCATACGCTGATCAAAACGTCTGGTATGGCTGTCGGGCTGCCTGAAGGGCAGATGGGTAACTCTGAGGTTGGTCATATGAACCTTGGCGCCGGTCGTACCGTCTACCAGTCATTAACCCGGGTGACCAAAGCGATCGCTGACGGTGATTTTTTTGAGAACGAAAAGCTGACCTCAGTTGTCGACAAGGCAGTCAGTAGCAATAACGCCGTTCATATTTTGGGCTTACTCAGCCCCGGTGGCGTGCACTCACACGATGATCACTTGCACGCTATGGTTGACCTGGCGGTAAAACGAGGCGCTGACAAAGTATACGTGCATGCCTTTCTGGATGGACGCGATACCCCACCTCGAAGCGCGTTGGAATCCATTGAGAAGCTGGAAAGTAAGCTGGAAAAGCTTGGCATAGGTGGCATCGTATCACTGGTAGGTCGTTACTATGCCATGGATCGGGATAACCGATGGGAGCGAGTACAGGTTGCCTATGACCTGTTGACCAAGGGGACAGCAGATATCGTCGCCAGTACGCCGATGGATGCGTTGCACGCCGCTTATGAACAAGACAAAGACGATGAGTTCTGCCCTGCGTCGTCCGTAAGGGCTGAAAGCACGCAGCCGGTGACCATTCAGGATGGTGATGCCGTTGTGTTTATGAACTTCCGTCCGGACCGTGCACGCGAACTTACTCGCGCGTTTGTTGACCCTGCTCTCGATTCGGAGCTAGATCGGACCGTACGCCCCGAATTGGCTGGCTTTGTCTCTTTAACTGAATACGCAGCAGACATTCCTTGTGATGTGGCGTATCCACCGGAAAACCTGACTAACACCTTGGGTGAAGTCATTGAAGCACGTGGCGGTAAGCAGCTGCGAATTGCGGAAACAGAAAAGTACGCTCACGTAACGTTCTTCTTCAGTGGTGGTCAGGAAGCTGAATTCAAAGGTGAGGATCGAATTCTGGTGCCTTCACCGAAAGTAGCAACTTACGATCTGCAGCCTGAAATGAGTGCGCCGGAAGTGACTGAAAAGTTGGTTAAGGCGATTAAATCTGCCGAGTATGACCTGATTGTCTGTAATTACGCTAATGGTGACATGGTTGGTCACACCGGTAAATTTGACGCTGCCGTGAAAGCCGTTGAAGCGCTCGACGTTGCGTTAGGTAAGGTCACCGAAGCAGCCTTAGAAATGGATGCGCATGTGTTGATTACCGCGGACCATGGTAACGTCGAGCTGATGGTCGATCCTGAAACGGGTGGTGCGGTTACCAGCCACACAACGTTCCCTGTTCCATTGGTCTACGTTGCTAACAACAATGCTGATGTAAAACTCAACGAAGGCGCTTTAGCGGATATCGCACCGACATTGTTGAGCTTCCTAGATATTGAAGTGCCGAAGGAAATGACGGGTAAGTCTTTAATCGCTGAATAAACCTAACCAATTAGCTTCTCACAATAGGGGGAAGCGCAAAAACCGTCTTTTTTTGGGACGGTTTTTTTATGGACATCGATTTATCTTCTGACTCAGTGTGCCGGACTGGCTTTCGAGCACTGTTTTAGTGCGTTTCTTGTAAAGAATCATGAATGCTGCACAACTTGGCCGCGGTAAATCTTCCGCGGTTTCTGATGAGGGTCGGATTCCGTTGGCTCTATTGGTTTTGGGATATTGCGGACTTGGCCACGATACACCAATTGTGAATGCTTTTCGTTTTGTTCCGATTCGTGCTGCGCATCGAGTACTGGGCTGTCCGCCAGTTGGCATATTTCCTTAATCAGGGCCTTCATCACCGCATCATTCGTGCGTTGGTAAATAATCGCTAACTCACTGAACAGTTCGGGATTTGCCATTTTGATGCTGGGTTTATCGTCACTCTCCGCACGGCGACGGATTTCTTTAGCGAGATCAATCATCGCTTTGGTGAAGTTCATACGGCTATCCTCTTGTGGATGGTGTTGTGTAATTTTGCAACATTAATGCCAGCGTTCAGCAGAAGTGATATGGTTCAGCATTTTTTGAGTACTTACAGAGGTCTCATCCATGATTACTCTACACAGCCAGGCCGTCAGCTGTGTCCTCCTGCGACAACGTGCAACCACGACGGAAGCCTTATTGTTGAAACGTTCACCAGAGGACGGCGGTTTCTGGAGCTATGTATCCGGAGGGGTCGAGTTGGGAGAAACCGGACCTGAGGCTGCTTTGCGAGAAATCTTTGAGGAAACCGGATTGTCGCCAGTCGAACTGTATAGTGCTGATTTTATCGAGCAGTATTACCAAGCATCGAAAAACCGCATCATGCTATTACCGCTCTTTGTCGCTTTTGTGGAGACAAGCGACCTTATCGTTCTTAACCATGAGCATACTGAGTATCGCTGGTGTGGTTTGGAAGTGGCCTTGTCATTGTTGCGTTTTGATGGGCAAATCAAGGCGTTCACGCATGTTTGGCATCAGTTTGTAAAGAAACCGCCACTGGATTTATTGGCCATTCCAATCCCAACGATGGGGCGGCACAATTGAGTTTCATAACATTACTTCGGTTACCTTTTTCTGTGAAATGGACGTTATTGGCGCTCATGCTGTCGCTGCTATCTGTGTTGTGTCAAGCGGATGATCTGGATGCCAGTCAGACAGAGTTGGAACGCGTAAACAAAGCGTTGACGGCATTGCAGGCGGAATTAAAAAGGAATGAAAAAGAAACCAATACTCAGCGTGCTGCACTTGAAACGACGGAAACGCAACTGAGTCAAACCCAGCGAGATCTCACTCGGTTGGCAAAAAATATTTCCGACCATCAGACTCAGCTTGCCGCCTTAGATGAACAGGAAGTACGATTAAAGGGCTTATTGGCTGAAAAAGCCGATGATATTAAGTTCATTTTACGCCTTGCTTACAAGCAAAATAATCAACCACTCATTAAACTGCTGTTGTCAGGCGAGCGCCCGGAAGATTTGTCGAGGCATTTGTATTATTTTTCAATTTTAACCCAAAATCAGCAAACCCAAGTCGAAGCCTGGATTTCTGAGCAGGCGCAATTGAATGAAACGATAACTGAGCAAAAGCGGGTAGTGGAGGTCTTGGAGAAAGAACGGGTCGCTCTCGATGATCGACAGCAACAGCTGAATGCTCAAAAAAATAAACGTGCTCAGATTGTCGCGAACCTGCAAGCTCAGGCTCGTTCCACGCAAGCGACTATCCAGGAAAAACAGCAGGAAAAAGAAAAGCTAACGCAGCTAATTGCTGATATTACGGCCAGATTGGAAGCGATGAATCTGGATTTTCCTGAAGTGATTGATATAAGTGGCGTAAAGGGCGGACTAAATTGGCCCGTTGAAGGTAAACTGATGAACCGGTACGGTGCTGTCATTGACGACACCGGATTGCGATGGGAAGGATGGTTGATTTCAGCAAACGATGGGCAACCAGTAAAGGCAGTGCACGGTGGCCGGATTGTGTTTGCCGATTTTTTTAAATCAAATGGTTTGTTGGTTATCATCGATCACGGTGATGGTGTTTGGACGCTTTATGGCCGGAATCAGGCTCTGTTACGCGATGTTGGCAGCTGGGTTGAAGCCGGTGATGTTATTGCGGAAGTCGGACGCTCCGGTGGTTACAGCCAAAGCGGGCTATACTTTGAAGTTCGCAAGAATGGTGAACCCCAAAATCCGGCAAGCTGGTTGAGTAGGTAATGACTTTGAATGAAAAACAAGATGTTAAAGGAACACTTATGAGATTAATTCGAAACCCCCTGTTAACGGCGACGACCGCCTTGGTAATTGGTATTGCCGTTGGGATGACCTCGGGTGTTCAAGCGGATAATGAAACCCAGTTACCGATAGACGAAGTTCGTTTGATGTCGCAGGTTCTGGAACGAATCAAACAGTCTTATGTTGAGGAAGTCACAGATCAGGAGTTGATCGAAGCTGCCATTGAAGGAATGCTTGCGGGTCTGGACCCTCATTCGGACTATTTGACACCGGACGATTTTAAAGACTTGCGCGAAAGTACCAGCGGTGAATTTGGCGGCCTGGGTATTGAAATTACCATGGACAGCACTGGTTTTGTGCGAGTCGTTGCGCCGATTGATGACACACCTGCTTTCCGTTCTGGAATGCAAAGCGGCGACCTGATCACGCAGATAGACGACACGCCGGTCAAAGGCATGAACATTAACGATGCGGTCGGCATGATGCGCGGGAAACCCGGAACATCACTGACATTAACTGTGTTGCGTGATGGCGAGAATGGGCCGATTAAAGTAGACATTACCCGGGACATTATCAAAGTCACCAGTGTAAGGCACCGTATGTTGGAGCCAGGATTCGGTTACATACGGATCTCTCAGTTTCAGGAACGAACCGGTCGAGATTTTGAAGAAGCATTAAATGCTCTGCATGCCGAAGCTGAAAATGACTTACAAGGTGTGGTTCTGGACCTGCGCAATAACCCGGGCGGCGTATTACAAGCCTCTGTCGATGTGGTTGATGCCCTGATCAGTGAAGGCTTGATTGTATATACCGAGGGACGACTGTCCAATTCCGATAGCCGTTTCGTAGCCCGGAAAAAGGACCCGAGCAAAGGGGTGAAACTGGTGGTATTGATTAACGGCGGTTCGGCTTCGGCTTCTGAGATTGTTGCCGGTGCCATTCAGGATCATCGCCGTGGTTTGATTATGGGTACCCGTTCTTTTGGAAAAGGGTCAGTGCAGACAATATTGCCACTGGACCAGGATCATGCCCTTAAACTGACGACAGCGCGTTATTTCACACCGAGCGGCCGGTCCATTCAGGCACAGGGTATTGTGCCAGATATCATTGTAAAGCAGGGCACCCTGACACAAAACGAAAACGACGCATTCTATAAAGAAGCCGACCTGGCTGGCGCGTTGGATAATCCGAATGGAACGGAAGATAAGGCCGCTGAAGACGCTGAAGCAAGCAGTGCTGTGACGCCTGACGATTATCAATTGTTTGAAGCACTGACGGTTTTGAAAGGCATTGCTATTCTGAATGCGAACCGCTGAGAAGACTCTCCTTTTATGGATAACGGTGTTGCTGTTCAGCAACACCGTTTTTGCATCTGGCCATGGAAAATTAGTTCTGATTGTCGATGATCTGGGTAATCAGTACCGAGCTGGTGTTGACGCTATTGCGAATCCGTGGATTACTACAGTCGCAATTATGCCCGGTAGACCCTACACGCGTTTGCTCGCTGAATATGCGAACGCTCAAGGCAAGGAAGTTATCATTCACTCACCGATGTCCAATACCACGGACTTTCCCTTGGGCGAGCTTGGTTTGGATCGCACACAGGGCCGGGAGGCCATGATCGAAAATGTCCGCTTGTCGGTCGCTGATGTGCCGTATGCCGTGGGACTGTCTAACCATATGGGCAGCCGGTTGACTCAAGATACCGTGGCGATGGACTGGCTTATGCGTGAATTGCAGCTACATCAATTATTCTTTTTTGACAGTCGCACGGTGTCAACAACACAAGCTTGGAAGGTTGCTGAAAAACGTCAGGTTCCCTGGGCTATGAGACACTACTTTCTGGATCACTTTAAAGAGCCTGCGTTCATGCAGTCTCAATGGAATGAAGCGATTACGCGAGTTCAGAATGGGGAAAATATCACAGTTATCTGCCATCCTTATCCGGAAACGTTGGCCTTTCTGAATTCATTGAGCTTAGACGAGAATGAACGCAATACTTTGGTTCCTCTATCGTCTGTTCTAAACTATCCGGAACCGGGTAAGCGCAGTGATCGTAACATCCCGAAAGAGCCGGTGTTGCAAGGTCCGTAAATTGACTATCAATTAAAAAATTCATTCACGGTTCAGCTTGGCTTACTACAATGAATGCCGATACAGGCAGATTATATTAATAACAGGAGAAATTCATGAAGCGATCGTTGGTCGTATTGCTGGTTGGTCTGGTGGTTTTGTCAGGCTGTGCAACATTGAATAAAGAAGAATGTCTAACCGCCGACTGGTACCAGATTGGATACGAAGACGGTGCCCGTGGATACCCTGATACTCGCATTTCATCCCACCGGGAAGCGTGTGCAAAGCATGGTATTGCACCGGATTTCAGAGCCTATCAGGACGGGCATGAAGAAGGTGTTATCCGTTTTTGTACACCGCGCAATGGCTTCGAACAAGGTAAGAAAGGCTACAACTATTCTGGTATCTGTCCTCCTTCGCTGGAAGACGGCTTTCTGGACGGCTACGACGCAGGGCGTGAAATATACGCAGTCACGTCAGCCATTCGCAGCTTGCAGTCGGAACAGAATGGTAATGAGTCAAAAATGGAGTCACTACAGAACCAGATTATCGAGAAAACCAATTTGATGCTGGCCGATGAAACCACGATCGATGATCGTTACCGCTTAAATCAGGAAATTGCTCAAATGCAACAAGATTTAGGTGGCCTGGAGCAGCGCAACAAGCAGTTGGTGGTCGAGTTGGCGGAAGCCCAAGCCCGCTTGCGTATTCTTAACGAGAAATATGCTTACTTCTAAGCCATTTTCCGGCAGTGGCTGGGTTGACAGTCACTGCCACCTCAACGACATCCCCCATTTAAACGAGAACCTTGAACAGGCAGAAAGCGCTGGCATTCGGCAATTTTTGGTTCCTGGCACTCACTTCGATCAATGGGCTCAGGTATCGTCACTTCATTCCGGCCGTATTGCCTGTAGCTATGGAACACATCCTTGGTTCGTGACAGATCCAGACATCGAAGAACAACGCCTGACACATTATTTGTCGCAGCATAAAGCTTGCGCTGTCGGTGAAATCGGTCTGGACTTTTATCCGGCAATCAATCCGAGGCCGGACCGAGTGCTGCAATTGGAAAGCTTTGCCCGTCAATTGAGCGTTGCCCAACAAACGCAATTGCCGGTGATCATCCATTCCGTCAGGGCGCATCAGGAGACTGTTCGGCTTTTGAAACAACAGCCTGCGGTTCGTGGTGTTATTCACGCCTTTAATGGCAGTATTGAAATGGCTCAGGACTATATTTCCGTCGGTTTTTTACTCGGCATCGGTCCTCAATTATTGAGGTCGGAGAAACTGCAAAGAACCGTTGCACAATGTCCGCTTGATCGACTTCTACTGGAAACGGATGCGCCGTTCATGGCTCGTCCGGGGAGTCAGGGGAATCCGTTGCTGGATCTGATCGCGGTAGGCGAACGGATGGCAACCCTATTTGCAATACCGGTGACGGATATTCAGCGCCAGTTGACCCGCAATACACACGAGCTGTTCTTTTGAGGAATGGGTTTCTGATCGTCTTCGTTTGAGCTTACATCTCTCCTTTATTAAGTGAATCGATCGGTTTTTGAGCGTCAAATGGCCCAAAACTCAGTGTTTACGTCGTCGCCTTGATGGGTCAAGTAATCTTGTAGAGTATGATGGCGATTGATGGTTCGGTCGGTAATCACCAGTTGCTTGATTCTGTCGAGTCGGAACGAACGGTATTGCTCACGCAGGCAACACCAAGCTGCTAAAGTCCAACTGGTACCCCAGAAAACCAATCCTAATGGTTCGAGTTCCCGTTCACTCATGTGTTGTTGTGCATCTGCGTATTCAATTTGAACGGTTCTGTCCTGATGAATCGCCTGGCGAATCTGCTCTCCAAACCGGACCCTTTCTGTGCGTCCGTATTCCGGAACAATAAACGGCGTGGTTCGATGATTTAAGCGATGCATCAGGGGTTCTGAAATGACACTTCGAATTTTTGTCATGGCTTGATCGGCGCTGGCGATCATCTCATCATCAGCCCATGATTTTACCAACCTCATACCCAAGACAATGGCTTCAATTTCGGCTTCAGTGAACATCAGCGGCGCAATCGTCGTATCCGAATTCAACAGATAACCCACACCTGCTTCACCTTCTACAGGCACACCTGACAGCACCAGCGATTGCATATCGCGGTATATCGTTCGTTCGGAAACATTGAGTCGTTGTGCAAGCTCTTGAGCCGTAACCGCCGTTCGCCGGCTGCGCATATAGGTGACTAACTGGAACAGTCGTTCAGCTTTGTTCATGTTTCATTTCGTTCATCAGCAGAAAACCGCTATCCTAAACCAACCTTTGCCAACAGTTCACTCTGAAAATCTGAGCTGAAATAAATAATGGAGCATCATGAAAACGATCAATACTATTGAAGCTTTGCTCGATCACTATGGTGAGCCGGTTGACCGTGCTTTGTGGAAAGAGATCGATCACGTCAATGACCATTACCGACAATTTATCGAAGAGTCTCCTTTTTGTGTGCTCGCTACCCAAAGTGAGCAGGGAATCGATCTTTCACCACGCGGAGATCCAGCCGGTTTTGTGTGTGTCGAGAGCCCAACACTGCTGTACATGCCCGATCGCCGTGGCAATAATCGGCTTGACTCATTGCGCAATATTGTTGTCAATCCAGCCGTGGGACTGATTTTTTTTATACCGACGGTTGGTGAGACTCTCCGAGTGGGCGGGACTGCCTGTATCAGTGTTGATCCGAATTTGTGTCAACGCTTCAGTGAGCAGGGCAAACCCGCCAAAGCGGTATTGTGTATTGATGTTTTGAAAGTCTATTTTCAATGTCAAAAGGCTATTGTCCGCTCAGGGCTTTGGGATTCCGAAACTTACCCTGTTGAGCGACCCGTGCCAACGGCTGGCGAGATGACGAAACATTTTGCGCTGGCGCAAGCACAGGATTTTGATGCCGAAGCGTATGACCAGAATTACCCTCTACATCTTAAAAACACGCTTTATTAGTCTGAAATTTTCACCAAACCAACCAAAAGGATTCATTGGACTAGCCTGGTCAAGGAGTTAAGGCAACGTTGAGTAATTGCCATTTCAGCCCCTCCCTCCGGGTCCTACAGATCGATGACTGAGCTTTGCTGTGTGTTTTAAAAAGGACTCGCCATTCCCTGCAACACAAGCCTCCCTCATCCTTCGATCCGATAGGATTGAGGTGATTTGAATTAATCAGAGTTGCCTTAAGTCTTCTTGGTCTGGCAATAAATGCATTATTCTTGTTCTGGCATTGGATGACCGCAAAGTCGGCAGAATTTAGCGTCGATTTCATGGCCGGTTTTTCCGCATCCAGTGCAACCCCGCGCATCTCTTTTGTTGCGCATGACCTGTGTTAATTCTGCCGTATAGATACCGGTTGGCACGGCGATAATTGCGTAACCGGTGATCATGGTCGCAGAAGCAATTAATTGACCAAAGGGCGTACTTGGCGCGATATCGCCATAGCCGACCGTGGTCAATGTCACGATTGCCCAGTAAACACTCTTAGGAATGGACGTGAACCCATTTGCCGGACCTTCGACCAAGTACATGATGGCGCCGAAGACAACCACGATGGTGCTGACGAAATACAGAAACACAAAAATCTTGCGTTTCGACGAGCGCATGGCCAACGCCAATTGCTCCGCTTCGTGCATATAGCTGAACAGTTTAAGAACCCTAAATACCCGCAATATTCTGAGAATACGGATCACCAGCAATGTGTTTGCACCAGCGACGAATATTGATAAATAAGTGGGGATCACCGACAGCAGGTCGACGATGCCGTAAAAGCTGAAAACATAGCGAATAGGGTAGCGTACGCAACTCAGGCGTAACAGGTACTCGATGGTAAAGGCGATCGTGAAAACCCATTCAAGGTAATAAAGCCAACGCCCATAATTTACCGAAATCCGCGTGACACTTTCGAGCATCACGGCCAGAACACTTAAGATAATAGCGATAATTAACAGGACATCGAAAGTCTTTCCTGCCTTGGACTCGGCGCCGAAAATGACATCATTAAGCATCAGCTGCCAGGGTTTGAGTGGTACCTGCTCGTGCTCAGACCTGAGGATGTGAAATTTATTGGTTCTGGTTTCGGCCATCAGAATGCTTCACCGACTGTAATGGCCATGTTGAAGGACTCCGCATCGACCCAACCGACATCCAGCCGCACATTGAATCGGTCTGGTGTCATTGCGAAACGAACACCCAGTCCGGTGCTGACATGAAAATCGCTGACGCTAAAATCAGCCAATGTTGGGGCGACCTGGAACGTGTCGACGAAACCGATGACAGCCCAGCGTTGGCTTAGCACTTTGCGATATTCTCCCTGCAAGCCGAGGCTGCTGTTGTCGATCCAGCGGTTACCGTTAGCCCCACGCAAGGTGCGGTCACCGGTGGGTTTGGGCAAATGCGTGAACGGGGTTTCTTCGCTTGACACCGCCAGGCTGGCTGATACGCCAAGCACGTCTTCGGCAACGGCCAAATAGTTTGCAAAAGACAACGATGCGACATTGAAGTCCAGCTCACTGCCCAGTACAGCTGTAAAAACGTCCCAGTTTGCGGTCAGCAGATGCCCTTGTGTTGGCCAATCAATGTTATCGCGAGTGTCATGGCTGGCGTTTATTCCGATGCCGCTGTAAAGCCCACCTTGAGAACCAGAAATGTCGGGTGTTAGCAACGTTGTGACTGGCTCTTCGCTTATGTCCTTCAGTTGGTGGTATTCCGCAAACAAACTCCCGCCGAATGAAAACACCGGTACGCCCCGGTAATTTAGAGTGATTGATGTCTCGGCGGCGGTGTCTGCGTATTTGTCACCGTTTTCGTCGCTTGTGTTTCCCTGGCCGAAATAAGCAGAAGGCCAGTATTTACCACCCAGTTTGCCTTTGACCTGCCAGTTGCCCTGATCGACATACACATTGGGCCAAAAATACGCCTGGAATTGCCCTTGTGTTGTTCCCTGCAACAACAGTTCCAGTCGGTTCTGAGGAACGCCTGATTCGAGCTGCGGAAAAATTCTCATGACATAGGCACCATATTGAAAACCTGTTTCTGGCGAAGAGCCAATAGCGGGTAACGGAACCCATGCCGCGGGTTTTAGTTCTTCATTGGCATTGGCGAACGCGGCCAGTGCAACACTCACGGCGATAAGCGTTTTTTTCATTGGGGTGTCATATCCTTAATGTCGTGCGGGCAAATTAGCGCAGCGCGGTAGCAGGGTCAACCAGGCTGAAACAGTGGGCGTTGTCGAACAAAGTCCGGTTAACATGGTAGCGCACAGGAAAAATAACCCAGTGGGATTGGCTAGTGCTTATTAAAACAGCTAAATTGAACATAATAACAAAACAAGTAGCGCTATGACTGAATTGAATTTTTGCGTTTTAGGTGATGGTTTCGCGAGCGGTGTGGGCGATCCGAGTATGCAGGGTTGGTCAAATCGGTTAATGATGGCCACCGTAAAAGAGTTAGGCATGGTCCGTTTTTACAATCTGGGAGTCGAAGGGGAGACGAGCCCGATGGTGGCCGCTCGGGTTAACGAGCTGGCGCCACGATTTCCCAAAGGACAGGATAATCGCCTGATTCTTGCCTTTGGATTGCATGATACCGAGTTGGTGGATGGCAAGCCGCGCGTTGCGAATCAGGAGTCTCTGGAGGCATTGAAACAATTGATCCTGAAAACCCGCCCTCACTTTAAAATGATCATGATAGGTATTCCACCGGTCTACGAACCACAGCAGAACACTCGGATCAAACGTTTGAATGGGTTACATCGAGAGCTATGCCAAAAAGCACGCGTTCCCTATATCGATATTTTTTCGTCATTGGCGGAGGACGTACAGTACAAACGAGAACTGGCGAAAGGCGATAAAGTATTCCCAGCGGACATCGGATATCAGAAAGTGTTTGAATTGATCTGGAATGATCGTGCTTGGTGGTTTAATTAGCAACTCTGCTTCAAGCTGTCCGTGCATTGCCTTTCGTCGAGCATGTCGCTAGGGTGTGCTGCCGTATCATGACCTGCAGATAATCATGCCAGTAACCTTAGCAGCCCCCGTTTTTATCGAAATTGAAATCAAAAAAAGTCGGTTTTTGGCTTGGGTGGAGCCTGTAGCAGATGCAACTGCCGCGAAGGCACGCATTGAGGCTTTGCGAAGTCAGTATCTCGATGCTCGCCATGTGTGTTTCGCATTTTATGTTCAGGGCAACAGTGGCATGAGTGATGATGGAGAACCTTCCGGAACCGCAGGCAAACCCATGTTCAATGTGCTGAATCATAAAAACCTGGTGAATGTTCTGGCTGTGGTGGTGCGCTATTTCGGTGGTATAAAACTGGGAGCAGGTGGGTTGAGTCGGGCCTATGGGGGGGCCGTATCACAGGCGCTGGAATCTGCGGAGTATTTGCCGGTTGAAACACCAGTCAAGCTTGAGGTGCGGTTTCCGTTTGCCCTGGAAAGCTCGATTCGGCGGATCTGCCGACACCATGATTTAGACTTAGATCAGATTCAATACAGTGAATATGTGCAGGCGGTTTTGATGACGACCGAAAGTCAGCTTAATCAAGTGATGGTGGATCTGAAGGCAGTGTCGCCCGGAAGTTCAGACCTCGACGTTCATGTGGCAGATTGAGCACATCCGCAATCATATGCATGGCGGTATCGGCCAATACTTTTCGTTCCATGTCTTCGGTTTGTAAGGTCGGCAGTAAGGTGACCATAACATCGGTTCGCCAGCGACCCAGCACCCGCCAAAAGTTCGTTGCCATGCTCTCGTCGCCAAACGCCACTGTTAAATGAGGTTGAGTTCGGCAGCGATACTCCAGTGCCACCGGCAGTATCGGCGTTGATGTTTCAATCGCTGCAGAAAATAGTCGTGGGTGAAATTGGCGGATAGCATAACCATTACCTGTCGTGGCTTCCGGGAAGAATGTCAGACAATGATCTTGACTAAGATATGCCTGCATGAGGGCTTTAACCTGAGTGATCTGTTTACCTCCTCTCTCAATGAAGAGTGTTCCGGCGTGGTGCGCCAGCCAACCGAGAACCGGCACTGAGCGCAACTCTGCCTTGGACAGAAAGTAACTGGGAAGCACGCTGCCTAGGACTGGAATATCCAGCCAGCTAATGTGATTGCCGCAAACTAAAGCACCCTGATGGGTATAACGCCCCGCTGATTGCACTCGAACGTTCATGATGAGCAGTAGAGTTTGATACCAAAGCTTTGCCAGGGCCAATACCGATTTCGGTTGCTTCAGAATAGTATCAATCGCCGTCGCAACCAATATTCCTCCAACGCCTAATATCAACAAAAGCATAATCAATATTATGCGGACAATTTTCAGCAAAATCATGTAGTTACTTTCCGACCGATTTTCCTGCGGAGTCTATCATGGAAGAAGCTGAATATAAGGCTTCTCATGACTTCGACGTCGACATTACCGTTCAAGTTCTTGTCTGGTGTCTTGCATGGGGAAATGGTTGGGCATATCCAAGACTAAATACAGGCAAGCAGTGTTTAAATTGATTTGCGTCAAATATAAGAATTCTCTAATATAAGATAATTAACAGTAATTATCATTTAGACACTTTTTTGGAGATATCCATGAGCAAGAAAATTGTCATTGTGGGCGGAGTTGCCGGTGGTGCATCGGCGGCCGCTCGAGCGCGTCGTTTGAGTGAAGATGCGCAGATTATCGTATTTGAACGCGATAGCTTCATTTCTTTCGCCAACTGTGGGCTGCCGTATCACATTGGTGGTGAAATCAAAGAACGCAGTGCGTTATTGGTGCAAACCCCAGAATCGATGAAAGCGCGATTTAATCTGGACATTCGAATCCAAACGGAGGTTATCAGTATCGATGCTGCTGCAAAATCGGTCACTGTTCGCGAATTGAATGGCGGGCAGGAATACACAGAGAGCTATGATGAAATGATTTTATCGCCGGGCGCTGTGCCGATTGTGCCGCCTATTGACGGGGTCGATAGTCACAGTGTGTTTACCCTGCGCAACATCCCCGATATGGATCGGATTATCCGGAAAATCAACATTGAATCGCCTCGTTCCGCGGTCGTCGTCGGCGGTGGCTACATTGGTATAGAAATGGCTGAGGCGTTGATTCAACGGGGTATTGAAACAACAATGGTGGAACTGGCGAATCAGATTATGCCGCCTATAGATCCGGAAATGGCCGTACCGTTGCATCAGGAAATGCGCCGCCATGGTGTTCGCCTGCAATTAAGTGACGCCGTGGATGGCATCGTCGAAACGGGCGATGGTTTGGAGCTCACCATGCGTTCTGGTAAAACCATTGCGACTGACATGGTAATTCTGGCCATTGGGGTGCGACCTGAAAATACCCTGGCCAAAATGGCGGGCCTAGCGTTGGGGGAAAAAGGTGGTATTCAAGTAAATTCCGCCATGCAAACCAGCATTGAGCATATTTGGGCGGTAGGTGATGCCATTGAAGTGAAAGACTTTGTCACCGGCATGGCTGCCCAGATTCCATTGGCTGGACCGGCAAATCGCCAAGGTCGCATCGCCGCCGACAACATTTTTGGTCATCCATCCCGTTACAAAGACTCGTTGGGTACCGGCATCTGTAAAGTGTTTGAGCTGAGCGCCGCCTCGACCGGCGCCAGTGAAAAACTACTGCAGGCGCAGGGTACTCGCTTTGAGAAAATATACGTCCATGGTGCGGATCATGCTAACTATTATCCAGGCGCAACCCAGATTAACCTGAAATTGTTGTTTGACCCACAGGATGGAAAAATTCTTGGTGCCCAGGCGATCGGGGCGAAAGGTGTCGATAAACGTATCGACGTTTTGGCGACGGCAATCCGCGGTGGCATGACGGTTTTCGACCTGGAAGAATTCGAACTCTGTTATGCTCCTCCATTCGGTTCAGCAAAAGACGTCATTAATCAGGCCGGGTTCGTGGCCAGCAATGTTTGTCGCGGCGAGCACGAAATCTGTCACGCAGTTAATGTGCCAGACTGCGCTTCAGATGGCGTGTTGATCGATGTCCGTAACCCGACAGAAATTGGCGTGTTAGGAACCATTGATGAAGCCATGAACATTCCAGTGAACAATCTGCGGGATAACTTGCATAGGTTGCCCAAAGATAAAACCCTGATTGTTTTTTGTGCCGTAGGTCTGCGCGGATATGTTGCCTACAAAATGCTCACCAACCTGGGTTATAAAGTGCGTAACCTGACCGGTGGGTATACAACCTATCAGATGGTGAAACGCATCGGCATGTAAGTCTTTACGCCGCCTAAGAAGCCTCATTTGAGGCTTTTTTTTGGACCTGGAGCTTCTCCAGCGCCCATTGGATATGTTCATCCACTAGTGCCGATACGCGACCATATTGTTCCTGCAATGCGGCTATGACGTCATCGTCCGCCGGACCGTTGCCTAGTGCAACGGCCAGGTTTCGTTGCCATTGGGCAAAACCAATTCGTCGGATCGGGCTGCCTTCGGTCTTGCTCAAGAAGGTGGCTTCATCCCACTGAAATAATGAAATCAGCGATACGTTGTCCAGTTGGTGTCGAGGCGAGAAGTCCGGCTCGTCAGTATTGTGGGTTTTGCGATTATGGGGGCAGACCAATTGGCAATCGTCGCAACCGTAAACGCGATTTCCTATTTTATCGCGCAGCTCCAGGGGGATGCTGCCATTGTATTCAATGGTGAGATAGCTGATACACTTCCCGGCATCCAACACGCCATCCGCGACGAAAGCGTCGGTTGGACAGTCCACGATGCACTGACGGCAACTGCCACAATGGCTTTTTGCTGTGGGTTGGTCGTGTGTCAGGGGTAAGTCTGTGAACAGTTCCCCGAGAAAAAAATAGCTGCCATGTCCCGGGCTGAGTAGTAGCGTATTCTTACCTATCCATCCCATACCGGCCTGTTCGGCCAGTTGGCGTTCCATCACCGGTGCGCTGTCCACAAAGGGCCGGTAATCGTGTTCTCCAGCCAGTTTTGCGATGGCCTGCGCAAATGCAGCCAATCGTTTACGCAAGACTTTGTGATAATCACGCCCCAGGGCATAGCGACTGATATAGGCTTTTCGTGAGTCGTCGAGGATGCTCTGGCTCTGGCTATCTCGCGGCCAATAATTCATTCGCACACTGATCACGGTTAACGTGCCTGGATGTAGCTTGCTGGCGTCAAAGCGTTTATCCAGGTTCCGACCTAACCAATCCATATCGGCGTGGTAACCGTTTGCTAGCCAAGATTCAAAATCATCCCGTACGTGACCAGTAGATGGCGATGTAAAGCGAACGTCCTGGAACCCTATTGACACGCCGAGCGCCCGTATCTGTTCAGTCAGAGTTAACCTTTTGTCCGTTGAAATGGTGTTTGAAGTAGAAGGCATCGGTAAATTTATTGCTGGCCAGTCACATAGAGAATGACTAATGATACACTCTGACGCGTTTGTCTTAGAGATTATAAGTAGCTTTTTTGTGAAGATAATTATTGAAGAGCCTCAGATGCCTGCATTCGGGCAACATCTGGGTGAAGTTTGCCAACTTGGCAGTGTCATCTTTCTGAAGGGTACTTTGGGTATGGGTAAAACCACATTAAGTCGCGCGCTTGTGCAAGGACTTGGTTGGCAAGGTAAGGTGAAGAGCCCGACCTATACCCTGGTCGAGCAATATGATTTGGCTAACTCGGTGGTGTTCCATTTCGATTTATACCGCCTTGCGGACCCAGAAGAACTTGAATTTTTGGGAATACGCGATTTTGATGCACAACGCGGTTTGTGGTTGGTCGAATGGCCCGAAAAAGGGGTAGGCCTGCTACCGTCGGCGGATCTTGTGATTGAGCTGAGTGAATGTGAATCAGCCGATGCTCGGCAAGTAACCATTTCAGCGCATAGCAGCCGTGGTGAAAGCCAGTTGAAATCCCTCCGAAATCGAATGCCGGAGGCTATATGATTCGCGCGTGTCTGATCTGTTTGCTGGTATGTTTTTCATGGGTTCAGGCGGCCACTATCGACGGCGTTCGAATATGGCCAGCACCAGATAACACCCGGTTGGTTTTCGACTTGGACGCCCCGGCCAGCCACAATATATTTATTTTGAAAAACCCAACCCGGATTGTGCTGGATATTGAGAAAACTGCGCTGAAAACCGATCTGACTGCATTGGATTTAACGGACAGCGGCATCTCCCGTATCCGATCTGCGGTGCACAATGGTGCCGACATTCGCGTCGTGCTGGATATGACCGAGTCCATGTCGCCAAAGAGTTTCGCTTTACCGCCGAACGATCAGTACGGTCACCGACTGGTAGTAGATCTGGAACGGCCAACTTTAGTCTCCATTGCTGGTAAAACCACGGTGGAGCCAACCGTTAGCAAGACCATTGATCAGTACAATACCCAGAAACGGGATATCGTCGTCGTCATTGATGCCGGGCACGGTGGTGAAGACCCCGGAGCTATTGGCCCAACCAAATTGCGAGAAAAAAACGTCGTTCTGGCAATGGCGAAAGAGGTTTACGCTCAGCTAGAAGCCACCAAGGGTTTCAAGCCAATCTTGGTGCGCGAAGGGGACTATATCGTTGCGTTGAAGAAACGCCGGGATTTTGCCCGTGAGAAAAACGCCGATCTGTTCGTCTCGATTCACGCAGATGCGTTCCACAAATCGTCCGCTAATGGTGCCTCGGTGTACGCTCTGTCGAACGGTGGCGTGGTCAGCGCGGTAGCAAAATACCTGGCAGATCAGGAAAACGCGGCGGACGTGATTGGCGGTATTAATGGCGTTAGCCTGGAAGACAAGGATGACGTCCTTAAGTCGGTGTTGGTCGACCTTTCCATGACTGCAACATTGCAGCGATCGCTATCAGTCGGCAATTTGGTCTTGGAAGAAATGAGTAAGTTTGCCAAGTTGCATGGCAATAAAAAGAAGGTTGGGCAAGCAAACTTCGTGGTACTGCGCGCGCCAGACGTTCCGTCTATCTTAGTAGAAACCGGATTTATCAGTAATCCTACCGAAGAGAAAAATCTGGGGTCGCCAGCCTATCGGGCGAAAATGGCCAGTGCCATCCGCGACGGTATCGTGCGTTATTTTGAAAAATCACCGCCGGAAGGCAGTTACATTGCTTGGTTACAGCAACAAAAAGGCACCGTGAAAAAATATACCGTAGCGCGCGGTGATACCCTGTCTGGTATTGCTTCTAAAAACGGTGTTTCCGTCTTGCAGCTGATTTCCCTGAACAAATTAAACAGCAGTACGATCCGCGTGGGTCAAGTACTGTTGATTCCAGACGCATGACGACTGGACAACTGAAAGAGCTTTTATGTTACATCGAAAAATAGAAATCTTATCGCCGCGTTTGGCTAACCAGATCGCCGCAGGTGAGGTGGTTGAGCGCCCGGCGTCGGTGGTTAAGGAGTTGGTTGAGAACTGCCTGGACGCCGGGGCGACTCGCATTGATATCGAGATCGAACAGGGTGGTATCAAGTTGATCCGGGTACGTGATAACGGGCGTGGTATTGTTAAGGATGATTTGCCCTTGGCGCTCGCGCGCCATGCGACATCGAAAGTTTACTCGCTTGATGAGTTGGAAGCGCTGGGGTCATTGGGTTTTCGCGGTGAAGCTCTTGCCTCGGTGGCCTCTGTATCTCGCCTGACGCTGACCAGTAAGCCGACGCAGCAGACAGAAGCTTGGCAGGTTCAGTCTCATGGTCGGGAAATGTCTACAGATGTGACGCCCGCAGCCCATACTGACGGAACTACCGTCGAGGTGCGAGACCTGTTCTTTAATACACCTGCGCGTCGCAAATTCATGCGAACTGAAAAAACGGAATTCAATCATCTGGAAGAGGTGATCAAACGCCAGGCATTATCACGTTTCGATGTGGGTTTTACGCTGCGGCACAATAATCGAACCATTCATTCTCTGCGCCCGGCAACAACGCCTGCGGAGCAGCAGCGAAGGATCGCTCAATTATTGAATCCTGATTTTATGACCAATGCGCTGGTGATTGAAACCGAACGGGCTGGCTTGAAAATGTCTGGCTGGGTAGGGTTGCCAACCTTTTCTCGGTCGATGCCCGACATGCAGTACTTTTTTGTGAACGGTCGTGTGGTTAAAGACAAGGTCATCGGCCATGCTGTAAAGCAAGCGTATCGCGACGTGCTCTATCACGGACGCCATCCTTGCTTTGTGTTGTATCTCGAACTCGACAGCAGTGGTGTTGACGTTAACGTGCACCCGACGAAACATGAAGTCCGGTTTCGAGATCAGCGGCTGGTGCACGATTTTCTGTTCAGTCAGCTGCATCGGGCTTTAGCCGAAGTCCGGCCGCAGGCGAATCAATCCATTGAAGTGGCGACACCCGAACCCGTTAGAATCAGTGGCCTTGAAGCAGGCGAGTTTGCCGGACAGACAAGTTTGAATATGGGGGCGCCAACGGCGGATTATGGTCGCTCTTTTGGTACTAGCCCTCAGCCTATGGCCGCTCGGGAGCAGGTTTCGTTCTATCAGGCTTTGCAATCACCGCCGGCTAATCAGGAAGGTCGTTCACTGGGGTTGAACACCATGCCTCAGTCAGATCAAAACGATATTCCCCCGCTGGGTTTCGCGGTTGCACAATTGCACGGAATATACATTCTTTCCCAGTCGGAGCACGGCTTGATTGTGGTTGATATGCATGCCGCGCATGAGCGTATTACCTATGAGCGCATGAAGTCTCAATACGACCAGCAAGGACTGCAGGCTCAGCCTTTATTGGTCCCGTTAAAAATATCGGTCAGTGAAAAAGAAGCAGACGCTGCCGAAGAATTTAGCGAGCTGCTGTTGAAGTTCGGCTTCGAACTTCAACGCTCCGGTCCTGAAAGCCTGACCGTGCGGCAAATTCCGGTTTATCTGCAGCAAGCTGATGTGGAGCCTCTGATTCGTTCGGTGTTATCGGATGTGATCCAGCATGAGTCATCCGATGCGATTCTTGCGCACCGGAACGAGATTTTGTCGACCATGGCATGCCATGGTTCAGTTCGAGCCAACCGCCGCCTAACGATTCCAGAAATGAACGCATTGCTGCGGGACATGGAGCGGACAGAGCGCAGTGGTCAATGCAATCATGGGCGACCGACCTGGACACAAATGACGTTACCGGAGCTCGATAAACTTTTCCTGAGGGGCCGCTAATGGTATCGCCCAAGCCTCAGGCCATTTTTTTGATGGGTCCGACCGCTGCCGGCAAAACAGATCTGGCTATTGAATTGGTCGAGTCGGGCCGTTGTGAAATTATTTCGGTGGATTCTGCTCAGGTCTATCGAGATATGAACATCGGGGCCGCGAAGCCTGATGCAGAAACCCTGCGCCGCGCTCCACACTGGTTGATTGATATTTGTGACCCTTCTGAAAGCTACTCAGCCGTGCGATTCCGCAACGATGCGTTGACAATCATGGAATCCATTCGTCTGCGTGGTAAGGTTCCGCTGCTTACCGGTGGTACTATGTTGTATTTCAAGACTCTGGTTGAACCAATGGCTGAGCTTCCCGGTGGCGATGCAGAAGTGCGGGCAGAGTTGGCTGATACACTATCGCGTGAGGGCTTGCCGGTTCTGGTGGCTGAGTTACTGCAGGTCGACCCTGTCGCGCATGCCCGAATTGATTTACAGAACCCTCAACGCGTGCAACGTGCCCTGGAAGTGTTTCGATTATCCGGTCGACCGATTTCCAGTTTCTGGGCCGAAGGCGTTCATGATGGTAAGGGTAATCTCGCCGCAAAGGCCGTGGATCAGTTTCCTTTCGAATTATTGCAGTACGCAGTTATGCCAACCGACCGGAAAGTTTTGCATGAGCGGATTGCTAAGCGCTTCCACATTATGTTGGAGCAGGGGTTTGAGGCTGAGGTTCGTCGATTGTATGAACGCGGTGACTTGCACTTGGATCTGCCATCGATGCGTAGCGTTGGCTATCGACAGATGTGGCAGTATTTTGATGGCGATTTCGATTACAGCACCATGATTGAGAAAGGCATTGTCGCAACTCGTCAGTTGGCAAAGCGTCAGCTAACTTGGCTCCGGGGATGGATGCCAATGGACGTTCTGGATACCACCCAAACCAATAGCATACGGTACGCTTCGCAGATATTGAGCCGTTTGAATTAATGTGGATGGCTACTATATCTTAACTCCTAAAACCACACTCGCCATAAAGCCGAATGAATTGGCTGAAGGGTGTTGCTGATGTTTTCGTTGAAAAGCCTAATCCTGCGAGCAGAGGTCGAGCATTGCCTTTGAAGCCCGTGCTTTTCTGACTCTTTGTTGATGCTTGTGCGCAGTACACTCAGAACACCGATTAGGGTATGTATTACAAGAGGACTGGCCTCGCCGGACGCTCTGGGTCAAAAAAGTGTGGGTATTCCGAAAATAATGGCCTTGTCCCATCCACAATAGAATGAAAATAAACTAGAATCCTCACTGTTAAGATTTCTGAATGCGGCTATTCCAGACTTTTTGTGACTCAATGCTACGTTTTCGCTGGCTATGGGCACGCTGGAGCATTCGTGGGGCACTCGATGTCACCGTTATTGACAGCCAGCATGGGGCAATAACGCCGATTGACTAAGCCGATTACTATTACAATCCTTAAGAAAAAGGAGCAGATCATGTCAAAAGGGCAATCTTTACAAGACCCTTTCTTAAACGCGCTGCGTAAAGAGCGCATTCCAGTTTCAATTTTCCTGGTAAACGGAATTAAGTTGCAGGGTCAGATTGAAAGTTTCGATCAATTTGTCATTTTGTTGAAAAACACAGTCAGCCAAATGGTCTATAAGCACGCGATTTCAACGGTTGTGCCAGCCCGAAATGTGAAAATTTCTCAAGATGGCGAAGAAGCCGTTACTATCGAGTAACGTTTCTGGCCGTATAGGATGTTTTTTTCTCTTCGCCCGGCAAAGCCGGGCATCGGAGTTTGTGATTGTTTTTTGAACGTGTAGAGGGCGGTAATAGGGCCATTCTGGTCCATGTGGATTTCCCTGAATCTGATCATCGAGAAGACCCGATCGAGTTTGAAGAATTGGTCGTGTCGGCGGGGGCTGACCCCGCTACCTATATCCGCGCTTCCCGGACCACACCTCATCCCAAGTATTTTGTCGGTACCGGCAAGCTGGAAGAAATTCGCATGGCTGTGCAGGCGCATGATGCCGATGTGGTGTTGTTCAATCATGCCCTCAGTCCTTCTCAGGAACGCAATGTGGAAGCGGCCATTGAATGTCGGGTATTAGATCGAACGGGCCTGATTCTGGATATTTTTGCGCAGCGTGCGCGCACGCATGAAGGGAAGTTGCAGGTTGAGCTGGCCCAGTTGCAGTATCAGAGTACCCGGTTAGTTCGGGGGTGGACGCACCTGGAGCGACAGAAAGGCGGTATCGGTTTGCGCGGACCCGGTGAAACTCAGCTGGAAACCGACCGACGTTTATTGCGTGCTCGTATCAGTACAATTCATAAAAGATTGGTAAAGGTTGAGAAACAACGTGACCAGTCCAGAAGGGCCCGAGCGCGTTCTGATACCCCAACAGTCTCGCTGGTGGGATACACGAATGCCGGTAAGTCTACGCTGTTTAACTATCTGACCGAGGCAAGTGTATATGCTGCCGATCAATTGTTTGCAACACTGGACCCCACGTTAAGGCGTCTGGCAATTCCTGATATGGGTGATATTGTTCTCGCTGATACAGTTGGATTTATCCGTCATCTCCCCCATAAATTGGTAGAGGCGTTTAAGGCGACGCTGCAGGAAACTGCGGAGGCGGATTTACTGATTCATGTCGTTGATTGTGCGGATGAGAATCGGTTGAGTAATATTGAACAAGTCGAAAACGTGCTTGAAGAAATTGGTTCATATGAAGTGCCCCGTTTAGAGGTGTTTAATAAGATTGATTTGCTCGACAATTTCAAGCCTGCCATTGAACGTAACGATGAAGGCGTGCCAGTAAGGGTTTGGGTATCGGCTCACACCGGTGAAGGAACTTCGCTGATATTGGGTGCAATCACCGAATTGCTGGGTGACGAGGTAATCTCACAAAAAGTGACATTAGCCCCTAATGAATCGGCATTAAGAGCGGCCTTATTTGAACAAAATGCAATTCTTGCAGAGAACTATGATGATTATGGGCACGTAGAACTAGACATTAGAATGCAGAAGAAAGACTTTAAACAGTTGTTAAAACGTTTCAGTCTCTCTGAAGAACGTTTCGGGGTTTCCCGGGAAAAAGAGTTTTTTGAACGATAGCTGTTTACTAGCTATGCCAATGATAAAAAGAGATGGAGTTGACCATGGCGTGGAACGAACCACCAGGTGGGAATAACGATCAGGACCCTTGGGGTAACCGAAATCGTAATAAAGGTAATGACGGTCCACCGGATCTTGATGACCTTTTTAAACAGTTAAACACCAAGCTGAACAAATGGTTGGGCGGTGGTGGCAACAAAGGCGGAAACAATAATTCCTCTGGTTCCGGCGGGGGCTTTGCCTCTTTGTTGGCTCTGGTGATTGTCGCCGGCGTTCTGTATGTGGCTTACGACTCGTTCTACACGGTTGATGAATCCGAGCGAGCCGTCGTTTTGCGTTTGGGTAAATTCTACAGCGTCGAAAACCCAGGTCTGCAGATGAAAATCCCCTTTATTGACCGGATAGCAGACAAAGTAAATGTCACTCAGGTGCGTGAGCACAGCTTAAAAAATTCCATGTTGACTGCGGATGAAAACATCGTTGAAGTGTCAATGACCGTGGAATATCGTGCTGCTGACGCGAAAGCCTATGTATTGAATGTTCGCGACCCTCAGTCGACTATTGCCCATGCCGCAGAGTCAGCGTTGCGTCACGTAGTTGGTTCTGCACGTTTGGAGCAGATTCTGACCGTAGGTCGTGATCAGGTTCAGGCGTTGGTTAAAGAGCGCTTACAAACCTACTTGGATAACTACGATGTCGGTATCCAATTGGCGCAGCTCAAAATTACCGATGCGGCACCACCGAGCGCGGTTCAGGATGCATTCGATGACGTAATTAAGGCTCGGGAAGATCAGCAGCGCTTGGTCAACGAAGCGCAGGCTTACGCAAATCAGATTGTTCCTGTTGCGCAGGGTCAGGCACAGCGCCAATTGGCTGAAGCAGAAGCCTATCGTCAGGAAGTTGTCGCAAAAGCAACGGGTGAATCAGACCGTTTCAGTGCGTTGTTGGCAGAGTACGAGAAGGCACCAGATATTACCCGTCAGCGTTTGTATCTGAACACAATTGAAGAAATCTACGCGAAAAGTTCCAAAGTTCTGTTGGATGTCGAAAATGGTAATAACATGATGTATCTGCCACTGGATCAACTGCGTAAAAATAGTACGGCCAGTGCAATCAGTGACCTGACCACCGGCGCTGCCAATGTGAATAATCTGACGCAATCGGAAGTGAGTAACCTCACCGACCAGATTTTGCGTGAAATCGACCGTCGTCGAAATAACCAATAAGGAGCGAAATGATGAGTGGAAAGAGTAGCGTATTCACCATTTTAGCCGCCTTGGTGATTTTAGCGGCCACGACATTCTTGTATATCGTGGAAGAACGGCAGACTGCGATTAAGTTGAAGTTTGGTGAAGTAGTCGAGTGGGACGTGGAACCCGGTATTCATTTCCGGATTCCAATCGTCAATACCATTCGTAAGTTCGACAACCGAATTATTACGCTGGATAGCCAACCTGAGCGTTTCTTGACCAGTGAACAGAAAAGCCTGGAAGTAGATTCGTATGTACAGTGGCGCATTGCCGATACGCTGAAGTTCTACACCGCGAACAGCGGCGGTGATTTCTTTGCGGCGAATCAGGTACTGGGTTCGCGGGTGAATGCCGCCTTGCGCGACGCGTTTGGTGATAAGCCTTTGCGTGAAGTAGTGACCGGTTTGAAAGATGACGAAGAGCTGCCTGAAGGCAATGTGATCGATTCTAACAAGGGTGAGCGCGATGTGTTGATGGATGAAGTTCTGCGCAAAGTGAACACGGTTGCGCTGGACGGTTTGGGTATTGAGGTCGTCGATATTCGAGTGAAAGCAATTGACTTGCCGTCACAGGTATCCAGCGACGTCTTCCGACGTATGCGTTCCGAACGTGATCAGTTGGCAAGAAGTTTCCGTTCAGAAGGCCAACGACAGGCTGAAATTATTCAGGCGAACGCTGATCAAGAACGGACAATTACGTTGGCAAACGCTTTCCGAGAAGCTGAGCAGATTAAAGGTCGGGGGGATGCTGAGGCAGCCTCTATCTATGCTAAAGCGTTCGAGGAAGATGCCGATTTTTATGCGTTCTACCGCAGTTTGGAAGCCTATCGTAAATCATTTAGTTCCAGTGGCGACATGCTGATTCTGGAACCTGAGAGCGATTTCTTCCGCTTCTTGAATAGTCAAACGGGTAAATAGAAAAAATTCCATTGGGTGTTTTCTGCACCCATGTGTATAATCCCGCAACCGGGCAGTTTGCCCGGTTTTTTTGTGCCCTAAGAAATCAAACTATGGGATCCGATATCGCATGACCATTGCAGAACGCTGGCTATTGCCGGACGGAATTGAAGAAATTCTGCCGCCACAAGCCGCCCGAATCGAAGCTTTGCGTCGAGCCTTGCTTGATGAATATCGAGCCTGGGGTTACGACTTGTTACAACCGCCAAGCGCGGAATATCTGGAATCACTGCTGACCGGTGTCGGTCATGACCTGGATTTGCTGACCTTTAAAATTACCGACCAGCATACCGGACGGATGATGGGTATCAGCGCTGACCGAACCCAGCAGGTCGCCCGAATGGATGCTCACTCCATGCCAAAACGTGGAGTCGCCCGTTATTGCTATTGCGGATCAGTACTCCACACCAAACCAACCCATTTATTGTCATCTCGCAGTCCGATCCAGATTGGTGCGGAACTCTATGGTTATTCTGGTATCGACAGTGAAATTGAAATAGTCTCACTGATGCTTCGGTCGTTGGAATGTGCCGGTTTGGAAGAAGTCACGGTCGATTTGGGGCATATCGGTATATATCAGGCCCTCGTCGCGCAAACAGATCTCAGTATCGACCAGCAAACCGAGCTTTATAGCCTGTTGCGTCAGCGGGCGTTGCCCGAACTTGACTGTTGGCTGCATCAGTCAGCCTTAACCGATACTCAGCGGAGCCAATTTAAAGAATTGCCGGGTATGGCAGGTTCGGTCGATAAAATTTCAGCCTGGAAGCAGAAACTGGCTTCCGCACCCGCTGAGGTTGCGCGGGCATTGGATACATTGCAGACGATTTCGGATGAGTTAATAGCGCGTTTCCCGAATGTTCGGGTGCATTTGGATTTAGCGGAATTGCGAGATTTTAACTATCATACCGGATTGGTGTTTTCGGCTTTTGTCCCCGGTTTTGGGCAGCCTGTCGCCCGTGGTGGTCGTTACGATCATACAGGCGAAGTTTTTGGTCGTTCGCGTCCAGCTACCGGCTTTTCCAGCGATCTGAAAGTGCTGGCGTCGCAAACAGTAGCCCAGTGGTCTGAAACGCCTGCTATTTTAGCGCCAGCGAATAATGATCGCGCCCTGCGTGCTAAAGTCGCTGACCTGCGTCGCTCCGGCGAGCGCGTGATTCACGTATTTAACGGGCAGTCTGATATCGACGAATTAGGCTGTGACCGGGAGCTGGTTTTGATTGATAACCAGTGGCAAGTTCAATCGATTTCTCAACATAGGCAAAGTTAAGATGGGTAAGAATGTAGTCGTATTAGGCACTCAATGGGGTGATGAAGGTAAAGGCAAAATAGTCGATCTACTGACTGAAAATGCAGACGCCGTGGTTCGCTTCCAAGGCGGCCATAATGCTGGGCACACACTGGTTATTGATGGCAAGAAAACGGCATTGCATCTGATCCCATCCGGAATTTTGCGGGATGGTGTGAAATGCGTCATCGGCAATGGCGTGGTGTTGTCCATTACGGCCCTGCTAAAAGAAATGGCCATGCTGGAAGAAATGGGTGTTCCCGTGCGAGAACGACTGCATGTCTCAGCCGGTTGTCCACTGATATTGCCGATTCACGTAGCGCTGGATCAGGCTCGTGAGACCAAGCGTGGCAATAACAAGATCGGCACAACCGGTAGAGGTATCGGACCAGCCTATGAAGATAAGGTCAGCCGCCGTGGTGTGCGTTTGGGTGATGTGTTCCAGAATGGATTCCGTGAAAAACTGACGGAATTGTTGGAATACCATAACTTTATCCTTAAAGAGTATTACCACGCTGAGACCGTCGATGTCACCGCTGTCATTGATGAAGTTATCGCTGAGGCGGAAAGTATTCGAGACATTACGACGAATACCGTCAGTCTAGTGCACAGCATTCGTGAGCAGAACGGCAATATTATGTTTGAAGGTGCTCAAGGGTCGCTGTTGGACATCGATCACGGTACCTACCCCTTCGTAACATCTTCAAGTACTACCGCAGGTGGAGTAGCCACTGGTTCAGGTGTTGGTCCGTTGTATCTTGACCAAATTATGGGCATTACCAAAGCCTATACGACACGTGTTGGCTCTGGACCTTTCCCAACTGAATTGTTCGATGACAACGGCAAGCATCTGGCTGAAAAAGGTCATGAGTTCGGAACCACAACCGGTCGCGCCCGTCGCTGTGGCTGGTTTGATGCAGTTTTGGTTAAGCACAGTATTCGGATTAACTCGATCAACGCTATTTGCCTGACCAAATTGGACGTCCTAGATGGCCTGGATGTGGTGAAGGTTTGTGTCGGTTATGAAGACGCTGACGGTAATGAAGTGGAATGGCCAGAGTCTTCTGAAGCCTTCGACACAGTAAAACCGGTTTACGTTGACCTGCCAGGCTGGAAAGAATCGACTTTTGGTGCAAAATCGTTGGCCGATCTGCCACAGAACGCACGCGATTATATTGAATACATTGAAAAAGCCATTGGTGCTCGTATCGACATCGTCTCAACAGGTCCCGATCGTGTTGAAACCATTGTGTTGAAGCACTCTTTTGAAATGTAAGAACTGAAAACTTTACTCCGGGCGCATCAAGCCCGGAGTTTTCCTCTGAAAGCCGGTAATTTGCCGACTTCTTCCTACTGTTCCAGTGCATCTCTCGCTATACTGTTCTGCGTACAATAACAATGATATATGGATATCGTGAAAAAAAATAATTCCTCATCTGACCCGCATTTAGAGCGGGAAGCAAAAAAATACGACAACCCCATTCCTAGCCGGGAGTTTATTACGGCCCACCTCGAGAGGCGCAAAGGCCCTGCAACCCACCCTGAGCTTTGTGAAGAGCTGAATTTGACGACAGAAGATGCCATTGAAGCATTGCGTCGCCGTTTAATTGCCATGGTGCGTGACGGCCAGTTACTGTGTTCTCGCAAAGGTGCGTTTGGCTTACTTGATAAGATGGATTTAGTCCGTGGACGCGTTCAGGGGCATCCGGATGGCTTTGGGTTTTTAATACCCGATCAGGGCGGTGACGATTTCTTACTTAACCACCGCCAGATGCGTTGCTGTTTTGACGGTGATGTTGTTTTGGCCCGAAAAGGGCGTCGCGACCATCGCGGCCGTGTAGAAGCTACGATCACAGAAGTACTGGAGCGCAATACCATCGAGATCGTTGGCCGCTTTCACTGGGAGGGTGGTTTCGGCATTGTTCATCCGGAAAACAAACGAATTGCCCAAGACATACTGATTCCGCCAAAAGATGTATCCACTTCTAGCGACGGCGACATTGTGGTCGTGGATATTGTGGAGCAACCAGAGTTTCGCAAACAACCTATTGGTCGTGTTACCCAAGTGTTGGGGGCGCACATGGCACCGGGTATGGAAATCGATATTGCGCTGCGCACCTATGATATTCCACATACCTGGCCGTATGAAGTTGAAGAACAGATCGTTGGCTACGGTAAGAATGTCGAGGAAGCTGACAAACTGCACCGCGTCGATTTGCGTGCCAAAGCCTTTGTTACCATTGACGGTGAAGACGCTCGGGATTTTGATGACGCGGTGTTCGCTCAGCCCATGAAGAACGGCACAACGAAGTTGTTTGTGGCCATTGCCGATGTCTCTCATTACGTTCAGGTGGATACACCTTTGGATCACGAAGCCCGCTCACGCGGCACGTCGGTTTATTTCCCCGAACGCGTTATTCCGATGTTACCGGAGGTGCTCTCTAACGGTTTGTGTTCGCTAAACCCGAATACCGATCGCTTGGCGTTGGTGTGTGAAATGGATGTATCCGAACACGGCGACGTGATCAGCTTTAAGTTTATGGAAGGCTTGATCCATTCGCACGCCCGTCTGACCTACACGCAGGTCAGTCGCGTGTTGGAAGAGGGCGAGCCAACGCATCGAGCGGAATTCAAGAAAAGTTTCGGTGCCGATGTACTCAAGAACATTGATGCGCTGCAGCGGGTTTACCAATGTTTCCGCATCGCACGAACGGAGCGGGGCGCTATTGAGTATGAAACCCGCGAAACACGGATTGTCTTCAATGACGAGCAGAAAATTGACCGAATTGTGGCTTCAGAACGCAATGAAGCCCACCGTCTGATTGAAGAATGTATGCTGGCTGCCAATGTCAGTGCGGCTACTTTCCTGGAAGAGTTGAGTATTCCGTGCCTGTATCGGGTACATGACGTGCCGTCTTTTGAACGCTTGGAAAATCTTCGTGAATACATGGGCGAACAGGGTCTGGCGTTAGGCGGTGGCTTTAAACCTACGGCGAAAGATTATCAAAAACTGTTGTCACAGATCGCCGGACGGGAAGATTTTGAACTGTTGCAAACGGTGATGCTGCGCTCCATGGCACAGGCCGTTTATCAACCGGACAACATCGGTCATTTTGGGTTGGCTTTCGATCGTTACGCGCACTTTACGTCACCGATTCGGCGTTACCCCGATTTGCTGGTGCATCGTGCCATTCGCTCCGTTATTCGCAGTAAAAAACGGACTGGATATGTGAAACGCGTGAAAGGGGCTGATAATCTGGATCCTAAACAGATTTACCCATACGACGCCAAAAGCATGTTTGAATTAGGTGAACATTGCTCTATGACTGAGCGTCGCGCAGATGAAGCGACGTGGGATGTCATCGCCTGGTTAAAATGCGAATACATGAGCGACCATATCGGAGACGAGTACAGTGGAACGGTGTCATCCGTAACGAACTTTGGTTTGTTTGTTCAATTGGATGATGTTTACGTCGATGGTTTGGTCCACATTTCCAGTTTGCAATCTGACTATTATCAATATCAACAGGCCGCACATCGACTGGTGGGCGACCGAACCCGGATTAGTTATGGTCTGGGCGATAAGTTAAAGGTTCGGGTGGTTCGGGTAAGTTTGGATGAACGGAAAATTGATTTTGAGTTAGCCGATGCTCAGGTGGGTAAGCCGGACCGCAGTCGACGTGGCGCAGGTGCAGGTAAACCAGGACATCGGCCTCCGGCAAAAACCAAACGGGCACAAGGTAGCAAACCCAAAAGTAAAAAACCGGCCAATGCCAATGGCAAAAAGAAAGCCAAGAAAAGTCGTAAACACTAACGCCTGAGTGCGTTTTACAGAAAACGGAGGCCCAGCGTATGGGCCGCTGCACGTATAACCGCTGCGCGTAGAGTGGGTCCTTCGCTGACACCGTCTATCTGCAACGTCACGACCGATCCAGCGGCAACTGCATAGTCTGAAAAACGGCTTTCGATCGATAACGTTGCCAGATCGATCCCGTCTTCTGAAAAATCGATGCATTGGCAGGGGACAGAAACGCCATTAGCCGTGGTCAATGTGACTGCCGCTTTTAACTGAACTCGATGAAAACGTCGGTTCTGTTTACGTTGTTTAATCATAGATTGCACTCATGTGCAGGTTTTATTGAGTGTAGCAACCTGTTTAAGAATTGGAGAAAAATTCATGTCAGAGTCTTTATGGATTTTTGGATTGCATGCGGCGCAAAGTGCTCTCGAAAACAATCCGGATCGCATAAAAGAAGTGGTTATTCTGAAAGGCAGGCAAGATAACCGCATGAATAATTTGCTCGACCTGGTTCGCGAGAAAGGTGTGAAATTTCGCTTGGCGCCACGGGAAGAGTTTGAACGAACATTGCAAAAGCAGGAACTGAAAGACGCCCGTCATCAAGGAGTTTTAGTGCTGACGACAGCCGCACCGGTTTTAAAGGAACACGATTTAGACGCTCTGCTGGATTCGCTGCAGACGGCACCGCTATTGTTGGTGTTGGATGGAGTCACCGATCCGCATAATATCGGCGCTTGCCTGCGGACGTGCGATGCTGCCGGCGCGCATGGTGTGATTGTCCCGAAAGACAAATCCGGTTCATTAACACCCACGGCCGTAAAAATAGCCAGCGGCGCATCTGACACGGTTCCGTTCTTTGCGGTAACGAACTTAGCACGAACGCTGGAATCGCTTAAGGAACGGGGCATTTGGGTGTACGGAACCGCTGGCGAGGCCAGCCATAATATTTATCAAACCAAGTTGCAGGGCCCCTTGGCTTTGGTCATGGGCGCAGAAGGAAAAGGATTGCGTCGCCTGACACGCGACTTGTGCGATGAATTGATACACATCCCCATGGCTGGCGACGTGAGCAGTTTGAATGTCTCTGTGGCGGCAGGCGTGTGTTTGTTTGAAGTCGTTCGCCAACGACAGTTAGCCTGACGTCGAGGGCATATGTTCGCACGTTTCCCGAAACCGCTAGCTCAAGGTTCTACCATTGCCATTACAGCCTTCTCAAGTGGTGTCAGTGAGGCGGGCCATGCGCGGCTGGACTTGGTTCTGCGCGATCTAAAAACCAAAGGTTACCGGGTTATTGAAGGCCAATGTTTGCGCAGTAACGTGAACAGCGTGAGTGGTTCTGCGCAGAATCGAGCAGATGAATTAATGCGGTTTTTGCTGGATCCGTCGATCGATGCGGTATTTCCTCCTTGGGGCGGTGAGTATGCGATGGAACTCTTGCCTTTGCTGGATTACGCCGCATTACGCCGAGTATCACCCAAATGGATTCTCGGCTTTTCCGATGTTAGTACACTGGCCGTAGCCCTGACGCAGAAACTGAACTGGGTGACCGTACACAGCGCAAACCTGATGGATTTACACAATGGTCAACGTGACCCGTTGACGGCTCAAACGCTGACTCACCTGCGATTGGCCGATCGACAATGGTTCGATCAACAATCCTCCGCTTACTTTCAGCGCGATTACATCGATTTTACCGCGCAAACTGACGCGTGCCTGAACCTGACCGAACCAACCCATTGGCAAGCTCTCGATGGTTCTCCTGACGTGGTAATGGAAGGGCGGTTGCTGGGTGGCTGTCTGGATATCCTGTTTCATCTTGCTGGAACTGAGTATTTCGATCTGGCGCAGCTAAGACAACGTTGGCGTGATGACAACATTATCCTGTATCTGGAAAACTGCGAAATGTCGATTCCGGAATTGAAACGGGCTTTGCTGAATTTGGTCATGCGTGGTGTATTTGCCAACGTCGCTGGTGTCGTTTTTGGCCGCAACGCGGGTCCGGAGGCGTGTCACGGATTAACCTATCGATGCGTCTTGCATGAGATCTTCGATTCAGTGAAGTTTCCCGTGTTACTGGATGCGGATATTGGTCATTTACCGCCAAATCTCTGTTTAATGAATGGGGCCAAAGCCCGTATAGCGTTCAAACAGGGTAAGGCTTCCGTTAGGCAGTGGCGCCCATAATGGAGTCTTTAAGAGAAACAGGCGCCTTGCCGGCTTTCTCCTTAACGGAATTGTCTGGTTTATCAACTTGAGCAAACAGACAGAGCAGAATGGTCTATGGTAATAAAGACTATTGGCTGTCTTAATTAGCCGCTAATGGGTTCAGTTTGAGTTTATCCAACCTTTTTGAGCCCTAGGGTTCCGTCTTAAGAGGGGGCGTTGTTTGAGCCGTTTCGATCGTCGCCAAAAGAGCCGTTTGCGTAACATCGTTATTTTTCTGTTAGGGGATGATTCCGATCCGTTGCGCCAAACCAAGATGCTGTTTGCCTTAACAGCAACGGCTTTTTTGTCGGTGTCTCTGTTATTTAACTTAATCTCAGGCGTGACGGCAGCACCATTGAACTGGGTTTTTAGTTTGCTTCTGCCGTTTAATGTTTGGCTCTGGTTCCTTGGGCGTTGGCGCAATAAAGTCAATGTGACCACCAACGGAATATTACTGTCATTGAGTTACATTGTGTTGCCCTCGACCTGGTTTTTTAACGCAGGCTCCAATGGTCCTTCACTGATTATTTTTACCATTGCATTAACCTACAGTGTTGGCGTGTATCGCGCCCAAGACTCAATTCTGAAACTCGCTATGGTTGGTTTTGTTGTGATGCCCGTTGTGCTGATGGTCATGGAGATCTCATATCCTGATTGGATATACCCATACGGAACTCGCCGCGATCGATTGATAGACCTTTTCGTAACCTATGCGATGTGCTCGGTGAGTCTGGGTGTTTTGTTAATGGGACATACACGTCGGTTTATCCAAGAGTTAAAACGAGCGAACAGTCTGGCAGATGAATTGCGGCGAAATGCAGAACAAGACAGTCTGACCAAACTTTTGAACCACCGAACTGTTTTGGCTCAGGTGGAACGGCTGCGCAGTACCAGCAATGAATTTACCTTGATGCTGATTGATGTCGATCACTTTAAACAAATCAATGATTTGTATGGCCATCAGGAAGGGGACAAGGTATTGGTACTGTTGGCCGATCTGATGACTCAACACAGTGAACAGATTTCAGGTTACGTCGGACGGCTTGGTGGTGAAGAATTTCTGGTGGTCGCCGAAGGCAACAGTATTCAAATGCAAACGATGGACGAAGAGTTGCGCAAATCTTTAGCGGCGCAAACTGAAGTAGCCTTGAAGGTAACCTACAGCGCTGGTATCGCGCAATGGGAGCGTCCGCAAAGTCTGGATCAGGTTATCCGTCGCGCGGACGAAGCTATGTATCTGGCCAAGGCAGAGGGGCGCGATCGTACTGTCGTCGGTTGAAGACGGAGCAGCCACGTCGGCTAACCCTTGTGCATGATGGGTATCACTCACTCAGAAGTTGACAGAGGTGCTACCTTTCTTAGTATGCTATGTTCGATTCTCGGCCACTGACAACCAAGTATTATGACCATTCAAATCCGCCCGCCACGTCAAAGTGACGCATCTCTGCTTATCGATCTGTTTAAAAAACTGGATACGCAAACCAGTTTTATGCTGTTTGAGCCAGACGAGCGAGTCATCAATGTTGAACAACAAACTCAGCGCATCGGTGAATTTCAGAATTCCGAACGCAGACAGATGCTAGTGGCTAAGTCTGCGCAGCAGATGGTTGGCATCGTGGTTGGCAATGGCGGTAATGCTAACCGAAATCGGCATACGTTGGTGATAGCGATTGGCGTCGATCTGGAGTTTAGTGGGCGCGGTATCGGTTTTCGACTGATGAATGCTCTGGAAGCCTGGGCCAGAGATACGCATTTTCATCGTTTGGAGCTGACTGTGATGCGTCACAATGAACGAGCGATCAGACTCTACAAAAAGTGCGGCTATCGCCAAGAAGGAATTAAACGCCATTCGCTGAAAGTGAATGGCGACTTTGTTGATGAACTGCAGATGGCGAAGTTGATTTGATGCACGGCTTTTAAACCGTTAAATGGGTTATGAAGACGGGTAAAGATTAAAACCTCCCTGCGTCTCTTGTGTTGGTCGGGGCTTCTCTAATTTCTTCAGAATTTTCTGAATGGCAGTGATGTCCGGTGAGGCCGATTGGTTGTAAAACAGCGACGATTCAAGTTGTTGTAACAACTTAATTTCGTCGTCTGCGAGCCGAGCACTCAATGCATCGTCGTCCAGTTTCTGCGTTCTCAGAAGGCGTAAATATGCTTGATAACACTGCCCCGCCGTGACCGGCTCTGCGTGGCGTTTAGCTGGCGGGTTTACCGAATCCTCTTTTGCGTTCAGCTGTCGTTGCCAACGACGCCACATCACGATAAAGATGACACTGCTTAACAGCCAGCCCATCACGCTGCCAATAGCGAGCCATTGCCATACATTGGATTCCGCCGGTTGTTTTGGTAACGGCGTCATTTGGATATCTTCCAGTACTGGCGTTGGCTGAATAAGCGGGGCCGGTTCTAGTAGTGGCGATTGAGCCTGAGGGTTGGCGTTGATCAAGAAAGTTTTGCCGGGAAGTGTTGCCCATTCCAGAGAGTCGGTGCGCGTATTCCACCAAGGAACTTGCAGGCTGGGTAATGTTTTTGTGCCGGGTTGCAGGAACGACAGCGCCGCCGAATCCAAACGCTGGGTCTCGGTGATTTTGGGTGCGTTTCGGTACAGTTTCACGTCATCGGACAGAGAGTTTTCCAGACCTTTCAAAACATCGGGTAAACGATTCGCGGGAAGACCTTGCGCTGTCATGGTTACCTGCCAGTCGATGTGCTCATTTTGTTCGCTCTCAATGCGGGTGCTCAGGTTATCGGTCAACGTCAGGTCGGACAACGGCAGCCAATACGCACCGGCAGGAAAGTCCGCTGGAATATCACGCACCGTCAGTGCGGGGGTCTCAGCTTTACGGGTGAAGCGAATGAATCGACCTTGCTTCTGGTTCGGGTATTCTGCGGTGAACCGGAAGTCGGGTAGCCGATAGAGGCCCGGTTTTTTCGGTGTCAGCTGATAAGTCCGCAAATACACGTTATAGGTTTGGCCATTCAGCGTTTTGGTAGTCTGGTTTTCAGCCAGCAATGCGGTATCAAAGTCGTCCATGGGTACGTCCGCAATCTTGGCGTCGCGGAATTGAATTTTATAATCCAATTCGAGAGTCAGGGTGATTGGCTGGTCGATATAAGGTTCTTGGCTGCTTAACGTCGCTGTAAAAATAACGGCGTCTTCTGCGAGGTCATCCACCCGCTTGGTCGACTCCAGCACGGTGATGAACATCGGTTGGCTTTGCTCGCCATTGACGCGAAAGTTTGGAATGCCCAGTGTGCCTGATTGCTTGGGTGTCAGACGAAACTGAAAGTCTACTTTGGTGGTGGTTTTACCGTTAATCGATTGTCGGCTTTCCTGACGGAAACTCTGCTCGATAGTAAACAGACTGGCGAGTGCGTCGAGGTCACGTTGGTTCAGTTCACCAATAGGGGACACACTGACGGTGAGCAACAGAGATTCATCGTCATACAATTCTGTGCGATTCACCGTCGCGGTGACCTGTGCTGCACCATGCACGGCTGTCAATAACAGGGCGAACATGAGAAGGAATTGTCTTACCATAGTGTACCGTCCGATTCAGTTGGGTTTTGTTGGTATTGAAACCGGAATTTCTGTTGCAACAAAGAATTGCGGTTCGACTGCAATTGATTCAAGACCGCTTCTGCTTCCTGTTCTGCTCGCATCTGTTGTGGGTCTAACCCCTGCTGGGGTTGTCCAGTTTGTTCATCGGCAGGTTCCGTTGCCGGTGTTTGTTGTTCGGCTTCTTGCGAGGTCTGTTCGTCTTGCGGCGATCCGTTTTGTTGCTCTGTGTCTTGAGCGTCAGCTTCCGACGCTGCGTCCTGTGGCGAAGACGACGAATCCTGCGGGTTCTGTTGTGAGTTTTGCCCGGATTGCGCCTCGGAGTTCTGGTCGCTGCTCTGTTGACCGTTTTCCGTATTGTCGTTTTGTTCTCCGGACTGTTGCTGCGAGCTGTTCTGATTTTGATTGTTCAGATATTCCTCAATTTTGGCTTTGTTCGTTTGCGCCTGAGGATTGTCGGCGAGCGCGATTGCCTGATCATAGGCCTTAATCGCTTCGCGCAATTTGCCAGCATGGGCCAATGCATTGCCCAGATTATAAAAATTGTCTGCATCCTGCTGTTGGGCAAATGCTTCCGCCGCGGCTTCATACTGTTGGCTGTCAAACAGAGCCTGCCCGCGAATGTCGGTACGATCGGTCAATGATAACGCCGCCTCTGAATCCTTGCGTTGCAGAGCTTCGTAGGCTTGTTGCTCTGAATTTTTAAACAGGTCAAAGGCGTATGCCGGTTTGGTTGTAAAACCAAAGCTCAACACCAGAACGGCGATTAGTGACATAGAACGCTGGCGACCAAACATCAGCCACAGTACCAGTACCGGAAACAACAACCAGTAACCAACATCTTTGTTCCCGGTTTGAGTGCTGTCTTGCGCGTCAAGCCTGTTAAAACGATCAGGATTGGGTTGCGCACCCAGGCTGACCGGACTGAATCCCAGCTTCTGACCGTTAGCCAGAATCTGTGAACTGTCTGTTTTAACGATCACCATTTCATTGCCGTTCATCAAGTATCCTTGATTGTTTGGCAAGGGGATGGGACTGCCTGCCGCGGTGCCCAGCGCAACGAGACTGGCTGATTTCACGTCAGGCAAAACATTTTTTAGCGCATCGACTTTGCTGTCTGGAATGTCATCGGTCAGCCACAAAATGTGGGGTTTCGGCTCATTGTTGGTGGTCAAGGTTTTCTGCAGTTGAGCAAAAGCCAGCTCTGGTCGATTGCCAAACTCCGGCATGATATAGGGTGTCAGACTTTGCAGCTGCAGTTCGATGGTCTGCGCGTCGCTGGTTAAGGGTGTCAGGGTGTGAGCAGACGCGGAATAGGTTATAACGCTGGTTTTATCAAACAGGCCGCTTTTCGCCCAATCAATGATCATTCGTTTTGCACGGGTAAGCCGGTCGGGCGAGATATCGGTAGCAGCCATGGATAAGCTGTTATCCAGAATGACATACAGGTTGCCCTGGCTGGCCGTTTTTTGTTGGCTGTTGGAAAAGCCAGGTCCACTTAACGCCAGAATAACCAGCAACAACAAACATGGCAGCCACCAACGCGTGGCAATCCGTGCGGATGTTTTACTGGGGGTAAGGGCAGAGATCAGTGACGGGTCTATTACCTGATGCCATCCGCTGGTGCGTCGATGTCGGAACCACCAGACGCTGATCGGTAACCACAACAGTAACAGCCACAGAAATTCTGGTCGCAGCAATATCATCGTGTTTGGACCCATCGGTTAAACAAAGGAAAAAAGTGTTGTAGGATCAGCAGTAATAGCGCCATGCTCAACGGTAACCAATAGAGTTCCGTAACAACGCGTTGCTGATCCTGGAATTCTTCACTGGGTTCGAGTTGTTCAATCAAGTTGAAAACATCGATCAAATCACTGGTGCTGGTGGCGCGGAAATATTGCCCCTGTGTTTGTTCGGCAATGTCTTTTAACGTTGCTTCATCAATACCACTGCCGCCAAACCCGAGTCGACCGAAGATTGAGTTGCTGCCATCGCTGCCAAAGCCTATGGTGTAAACCTTGATGCCACTCTGCACAGCGACTTGGGTTGCCTGTTCAGGGGTCACGGAACCACTGTTATTTTCACCATCCGACAACAGAATTATCACTTTATCCGGGGAGTCCGATTCTCGTAACTGTTTGACCGCCAGTGCTAAACCATCACCGATGGCAGTGCTGCCTTCGGCCATGCCGGGTCGCAAATCAGCGAGCAATTCTTTAATGGCAAGGGTATCTGGTGTCAGTGGAGATTGAATCTCCGCAAAGCTGCCGAATACCACCAGACCGATGAAATCATTTTTACGGCTTTCGATAAATTCGCCGACAACAGCCTGCACGGCTTGATAGCGTTCAATTGCCCGACCATTCCAGGTCATGTCTCGTTCCAACATGCTTTCGGATAAATCCACTGACAAATACAGGCTGCGACCATTGGTTTCATTGTCGATAGGGTCACCGATCCATTGCGGGCGAATACACGCCAGTATCAGGCTCAGCCAGATCACGGCGGGCAACCATTGGCTCAAACGACGCGATGGTGGCGTTTGTGGAATCTGATGCGCCAGGCTCATTAAAAAAGCGTGCTCCAACGCCCCATCGGTGGATGACTTCTTGGCGGTCGGTAACAGCCAATACAGGGGCAGCAGGGCGAGTAGCCATGGCCACGCAATATTCATGCAGCCCCCTTGCGTAACAGTTGTTCTGTCAAGGCGGAGAGTTCGCTTGAATCCACAGGCGTTGTGTTGGATTTCTGATAGTGGCTGTTTAACCAATCGGGTATACGACCGGTTAAGCTGGCCACGAAGTTTGCTAGTTCAATATCGGTCATCGCCGCGGATTGCCCCGCAGCGTGAATACACAACCAACGGATCAGGCGATGACTTTGTTGCTGTTGTTCGTTGACATCGTTTAGTCGCGACAATCGTTTTAGTTCTCGCTTGACCTGCCGGGACAGACGGGTGCTTCGCCTCCAGTATATCGACGCTCCGATAACCACCAGCGTTGCGAACAGGATAAGCCAGTAGCCGACGGCCAATGGCCACACCGAAGGCTCCGCTGGCAGAATGTTGGGTTCCAAATTGTTCAACAATTCTGTCAGGGCAGGGTCCATTGTCTGATTCACTGGTACAGCGGCCATGATTGCACCTCCCTCCAGTGAAAATTATGGTTGTAATGCTGAATCAATTCGCCCTGATGTTGCCAGCAAAACTGTTTTACCGCCTCGATGTGAGCTTTGAAATAGAGCTGATATTGTTGCTGTAAAGATGGCTCAGAGGTATGTAGCCAAGCGGTTTGCTGTTGGTTTTTCACCGGTAGCGATCCAACATCCGGCAAACGTTCGTCGAAACTGTCCATGGTTTGCAGGCAGGTCACGGTGGCAACGGGTTTCGAGGCAATCGCCTGTTGGTACAAAGGCAGTTGATCGTCGAGGAAATCAGAAATGATCCATAAATTGGGGTGGCCACTCCAGTGCGGTGCCTCCAGTGCCGGTTCTGCGCTGTGATTGAAATTCTGTGCCAGATAGGCGTGGCTCTCTACAATGAGTTTGCAGGCCTGTGCTGCGTGTCGGGCGCTGGCGATTTTTATTTGCCGGTGCCAACCCGGTGTTACGTCTATCAGCAAACGAACCGGATGCTTTAGTTGGTGAAACCGCCATACCAGAAACGCAGCCCAGTGACAGGCAAGAACTGACTTGAAACACACTCGGGTACCAAAGTATTGACGGGCGTTCAATGGCAGCCAAATGACGTGTTCGATATGCCGATCTTCCTGCATCACCCGAACGAAAGGCTCCTGTTTTTTCGCGGTTAGCCGCCAATCTATCTGGCGCACATCGTCGCCGGTTTGATAGTGTTTCATTTCAATGAATTCACGACCCTGACCACGATATTTGGAACGTTGTTCGCCGATTCGACGCGATCGGGATGGTCGCGCATTCAGTTTCTTCAAATCCAACGCGAGGGTCTGAAGTTTCAATAAATCTTCGACCCTGACCTCGGTGCCTTGTATGACGAAATCCTGCATGGTTATCAAGCGACCGGAACGGCGGCCAGTATCGAATCGACCATCGCGTTACCATCGACCCCGTTTGCCTGTGCCGCGAGACTCAACACCAGCCGGTGACCGATAACACGGTGAGCAACACTTTGGACGTGGGCGGGCGTGACATAGTCCATCCCTTGCAACCAGGCAACCGCGCGAGCACAACGGTCCAATGCAATGGTGGCGCGTGGTGAAGCACCATAGAGAATGTAGTCTGCCAGGGTGGAATCAAACAGTTGTGGCTGTCGAGTGGCGTGGATCAACTGCACGATATATTGTTCCACTGCGTCACTGACGTGTATGGCTTCTACGGCATGTCGGGCTTGCAGAATTTCATCGATGCTGATGGATTCATAACCGGGTAGTTCATTGGCCTGTTCTGCGCGAGCCAGACGCAGAATTTTCAATTCGTTATCCGGGCTTGGGTAATCCAGTGAAACCTTCAGTAAAAATCGATCCAGCTGTGCTTCGGGTAAAGGGTAAGTGCCTTCGTGTTCAACTGGGTTTTGCGTCGCCATCACCAGAAATGGCTTGGGCAACGGATAGGTTTGCCCACTGGCCGATACTTGACGTTCTGACATGGCTTCAAGCAAGGCGGACTGCACTTTCGCGGGAGCGCGGTTGATTTCATCGGCGAGCACTAGGTTGGCGAAAATCGGACCTTGTTGAAACTCGAAACGATGCTCTTCCACTCGGTAAATATCCGAACCGGTCACGTCGCTGGGCATGAGGTCTGGCGTAAACTGAATTCGTTTGAATGAGGCGTTGAATCCTTCAGAGAGGGCTTTAATTGCAGTGGTTTTGGCCAATCCCGGAGCGCCTTCAACGAGTAAATGACCGTCGGCCAACAGACCGATAATTAACGATTCAATGAGCTTTTCTTGACCGATAATACGGGCCTGAAGGGCGGTATTTAATGACTTTATCGCTGCGCTGCTGTCCATATTTCTCAACACGTCTGAATCTGGAAAGGAGTGCGAAAACTAACGACAGTTCATCCCAGCTTCAAGTGGGTTTACCGGTTTTTTGCGAACGTCTGGTGTTGAAATCAACGATAAAGAATCGCAAGAGCCGTGCGCTCTTGCGAAAAGTAGAGGATTACTTAGTGATGACAGTATCAATGACGTGAATAACACCGTTGGATGTTTCAATGTCCGTGGCAATCACTTTAGAGCCGTTCACGAAGACTTCGCCACCGCTGACTTTAATGTTTAGCGTTCGGCCGGTTATGGTAGTTGCCTGATAAATACCCACGACGTCTTCGGCCATAAACTTACCTGCCACGACATGTAGGCCCAACACCTTGGTCAAGGCTTCCTTATCGGCTACCAGAGCGTTCAACGTCTCTGCTGGAATTTTAGCAAAGGCGTCATCATTTGGCGCAAATACCGTGAAGGGACCGGCCTCCTTCAATTTATCAACAAGGCCAGCTGCTTGTACTGCGGTGACCAATGTTGTGAAACTTCCGGCACCTACAGCGGTGTCGACGATATCTTTCTGCATGGAATGCCCGGCAGCTTGTGCGGTGTTAAACGCAATGGCGGCGATAGACAGTAGAGTGGTCGCGATGATTTGTGTCAGTTTCATGTTAAGTTTTTCCTGTTGTTGTTAAGTGCCCCTTTGTTACGTGAAGGCTGCGCTCAGCGGATTGTCTGAGAAAATTGAACAAGAACCTCAAAATGTTTTAATAATCTGAATTACACCCTCTTACGTAGGGCGATTTTTAACCAGTTTGGCTATGTACGCAGTGCCTAATCTGTCCAAAGTAAAGGCGAATCAAGCAAGTTATTGATTTGGAACAGTTTATTTGCCGTTTTGCTCTCTTTTGGACCTTGAGGGTGGAGCTAAGCTGCCTGGTAGTTTTCCTACATTTCATACTTTTCCTTTCAGGCTCGGTCATTATGATTCGCCCTCAAGAAATATTTGTTACTTGTGTAAGTCGTCTAGGCTTACAGAGCCAATTTCATACACAAACGGGTGGTATTCACTATGCCGAGTAAAAAGTCAGCGGCCCCTCAGCCGAAATTAACCGTAAAGCAGTTTAAAGAGTCTGTTATCAAGCATTTGCACTCTACTTTAGGCACCTATGAAGAAAAGGCGTCTAAACAGGCTTGGAACCTTGCCGTCGCTGCTGCTGTTAATGAATTTGTCTATGATGGTGTGAGCCGTACACGGAAGACTCACGCCTCTAAAGATGCACGTGCGGTGCATTATCTGTCTCTTGAGTTTCTAATGGGTCGTTTGATGTCCAACAACCTGCAGAACCTGGGCTTATACGAAATTGCTGATGAGGCGATGACTGATCTGGGCCACAGTCTGACCGATATTCTTGAAGAAGAGCCGGATATGGCGTTGGGTAACGGTGGTTTGGGTCGTTTGGCTGCCTGTTTTATCGATTCTATGGCCACGTTGAATCTGCCTGCTGTAGGTTACGGTATTCACTATGAGCACGGTTTGTTCCGTCAGGAATTTTTTAATGGTCGCCAGGTTGAACGCCCAGATGAGTGGCGCGAGTTCGGTTCTGCGTGGGAAATCTGTCGTCCTGAATCGCAACAGACGGTGAAGTTGTACGGTTATGTGGAAACCGTTTATGAAAATGGCGCGTCGCGGAAGGTTTGGCACCCAGGTCGCACATTGCGGGCTATTCCGTGGGATATTCCAATTGTTGGCTATGGCGGTCAAAACGTAAACGTTTTGCGTTTGTGGGAATCCCGTGCGGATAAGTTCTTCGATTGGGATGTATTTAACTCAGGTGGTTACGTGGATGCTTATGCGGAGTCTGTGCAGGCAGAAACGGTATCTAAAGTTCTGTACCCGAACGACGAAACCGAAGCCGGTAAAGAATTGCGTTTGATCCAGCAATACTTCTTCAGTGCAGCTTCTATTGCCGATGTGATGCGCCGCTACAAAACAGCCCATGGCAGCGATTTGAGCAAGTTTGCCGAACTGAACGCGATGCAGTTGAACGATACTCACCCGGCCGTTGCCATCCCTGAAATGATGCGTGTATTAGTTGATGAGGAAGGTTTAACCTGGGATCAGGCGTGGAAAATGACCCGCGCGACGTTTGCTTATACCAACCACACGTTGTTGCCGGAAGCGTTGGAAAAATGGCCTTTGAAATTGATCGAAAAGGTACTGCCACGGCATCTGGAAATTATTTTTGAAATCAATGCTCGGTTCCTGAACGACGAAGTCGAGGCTAAATGGCCAGGTAACGACGAGATCAAGCGTAAGTTGTCGATTATCGAAGAAGGTGGCGCTCAGATGATCCGTATGGGGCACATGTCCGCCATTGGTTCTCACACCGTGAATGGTGTAGCGCAGATTCACTCCGAGTTGGTTAAAACTGACCTATTCCCGGAAATGAATGAGCTGTGGCCAGGTAAGTTTGTCAACGTCACCAACGGCATTACGCCACGTCGTTGGATGAAAGCCTGTAACCCTCGTCTGTCTTCGTTGATTGAGCAGCATATCGATGCTGACTGGCCACGTTATCTGGAAAAACTGGAAGGTCTGAAGCCCTTGGCTGACGATGCGAAATTCCAGAAAGCGTACATGACGGTTAAGAAAGAAAACAAAGAAGACATGGTTAAGATCATTAAAGATCTGACTGGTGTTGAAGTCAGCGCCGACGCCATCTTTGATGTACAGATTAAACGTTTGCACGAATACAAGCGTCAGCATTTGAATCTGTTGCACATCATGGCGTTGTACCGTCGCCTGTTGATTGACCCAAGCTACGATATGCACCCACGTGTATTTATCTTTGGCGCGAAAGCCGCACCAGGCTACAAGCTGGCGAAGGAAATTATTTTCGCGATCAATAAAGTGGCGGAAAAAATCAATAACGACGCGCGCATCAACGACAAGTTGAAAGTGGTCTTCCTGCCAAATTACCGAGTGTCTCTGGCAGAAAAATTAATTCCGGCTGCCGATGTTTCTGAGCAGATTTCTTTGGCCGGTAAAGAAGCCTCCGGTACGGGTAACATGAAAATGGCTCTGAATGGTGCGATCACCATCGGAACCATGGATGGTGCTAACATCGAAATTGCGGAAGAAGCGGGTCGTGAAAACGTGGTTATCTTCGGTATGGAAGTCGACGATGTGGTCGCTCTGGAGAAGAAGGGCTATAACCCAGGCGATTTCTACCGCGGCAATGATGAGTTGAAAGCCGTACTGGATTGGCTGGACGGCGATTTCTTTACGCCGGGCGAACCTGGTTTGTTGAGTGAAGTGAAGCGCAACCTGGTTGAATCTGATCCATTCATGGTGTTGCCAGACTTTGAAGCTTACTCCGAAGCGCATAAGCGTATCGATGCCTTATATCGAGACGAGAAAGCCTGGGCACGTGCGGCGATCATTAATACCGCGAGTTTGGCTAAGTTTAACTCCGACCGCTCAATTGCGGACTATGCAGACTACATTTGGCATATGAAGGGTGTACCTGCTGCGGCAAAATAGTGGTAAGAGACTCATAAGATAAGGGTGCCCATTGGCACCCTTTTTTATGTCTTAATAGCTCTTAGCGGATCAGAAATAGAACGACTGAGTCTTCTTAAATGGAAGATTTCTGTGTGGGAATCTGGCGCGATCTGTTCCTTAATCTGCACGACCGATATAAGCACGAATGGCGGATATTTTGGCTTCATCGTTAAACTGAATCACATCCGTTACATACAGTATTTCCGTATGATTGACGACAATCTTCAGCTCGCCGGCAACCCCACTGTCTGACGCATAGGTCTGCAATACGTCGATGGAAATCGTTTGGGCGTTAGCAAAATTTATGGCGGTTTCCTGAAGTGCCCGGTCTTTTCCGGAAACGGAAATTTTCCAATCGCGCAGTAAAATATCGTCGGCAAACATTTCGCCTATAGCGTCGATATCTTTCGCGGCATAGGCACTAATATAATCGGTAAACAGTTTTTGCAGCATGGTCGCTCCCGGCGCTCTCAATGGTTTAAGAAAATGGCCGGGCAGCTTAGCGAAACCGGATAATCGATAACAGTGGTTCACGCGAGCATCCTGACAACGGCTGTCGCGGAACTATTCGCGTACTTCCATGTATTTTTTGGCCCACTCCCGATTTTCTTCCAGTGTTGAGTAACGCGTTGAAAGCTCTGAGGCATTTAATGGGCTGGCTTCTACATGGCGCTGTTCGCGCAGGCAATCGTATGTGGCTTTAATAGCCGCAAAGTACGCCGCATGACCATTGACGACAATACGTACACCATTATTTGCCAAGCGTTGACGATCACTTAATTCCGGATTGTCATAGGCGACCAGCATCAACGGAACGCTGACATGCTGGCTGATGGCTTCGAGATGATCAAAGTCTCGAATGCCCACCATGCATATTCCGTCAGCGCCACTGGCTTGATAGGCTTTTACCCGTTTAACCGTGTCTTCAATACTGAGTTGGCCTGCGTTGGTTCTGGCGATGATCGCCATGGTAGGGTCGATGCGCGCTTCCAGTGCCGCTTCGATTTTGCCGATAGCTTCATCCAGGGGGATTAGATCGGTTGATTTGTGGCCAAATTTCGCCGGTAACAGTGTGTCTTCCAATGTCAGTGCGGCCACGCCCGCTCGTTCCAGTTCGACAACCGTACGCATGACATTGAGTGCATTGCCATAGCCGTGATCGGCATCTGCGATAATCGGCAGACGCGCTACCCGACCAATACGCATGGCTTGTTCAGCAAACTCACTGAGGGTGATCAACGCAAAATCGGGCGCCGCCAGCACCTGCAGTGACGCGACAGAGCCGCCGAGAATTCCCACTTCAAACCCGAGATCTGCTGCTATTCTAGCGGACATCGGGTCAAATGTTGACGCCGTGTAATAGCACTGATTACTGTCGAGTAAGGCGCGGAAATCTTTGCGCAGATCGTGTTGGGATGGCGTTGCCATGCAGACTCCTTGGTTATTTGGTCGTCGAAATGAGGTCGCTGGAGTATATCCGGCTGGTCACAATCTTGTCCTCCTTCCGGGGAAAGGGTGTTTTCAGAAACACGACTTCATTGGCTGCGAATCGGACCGCAGAGGCCATGGATGGGTTACTGTTGCCACCGGCGATTGGCAGATATGAATCGATTTCTCAAATTCTATGGTGGTGAATGGCCTGTTAGCTCGGCATGATCGGCGTGGGCATTGGGCAATGGCGTTCTATGACCTGTGCAATATCCAGGCAGATATCTTCTCGCCACCAAGGTGCCATGATCTGGATTCCGGTGGGTATGCCATCGGCCACACCGGTGGGCAGGGCGATTGCAGGAAAACCAAGAATGTTGGCCGGTGTGACCGTCGCCGTAGTATCGCGCAACAGCGGAATGCCGTAAATCGGATCCAGATCCGCATCGACAGGCCAGGGCAGTTGCGTCCAGGTTGGCGTTAGCAGGCAAGGCGTACGCTCGAATAGTGCGGTCCATAACGATTGCAAATGGGATCTGCGATCCAGCAGTTGCTCACGGGTTTGTGACGTATCAAAGGCGCGCACCATGTCAGCCAGGAACAGGTGGACCGGACGCGACAGTACTGGTTGCAGCGTGCGTATCGTGTGCTGAAGGTCTGTGGCCAGCAGGTCTCCCCAGAGGTTATTCACCGCATTCAGTTGAGGCAGTTCAACAGACTCAACTTCGTAGCCTGCGTCCGTCAGCAGGGTGGCGACTCGCTCAATGTCGTATTGTGTGACCGAGGGTAGCGTCACGCCCGGGACTGCAGACACCAAGCCGACTTTGTGTTGGTAGGCTGGACCGGTCAACGGCTGGTCCTGTGTCCGGGCATCGCCCGGATGGTGACCGGATATGACATGAAACAGCGTGCGCAGATCGGCAACGGAACGGGCCATAGGACCTTCCACTTGCATGACTTCCATCGCCAACCCCATGTCTTTGGGGCCGGTCGAACGCACAGTCGGCATCCGGCCTACGGTCGGTTTCAGAGCTGCAACTCCGCAACAGTATGCTGGGTTGCGCAGTGAACCACCGGTATCATTGCCCAGCCCCACCGGTGTCATGCCGGTGGCAATGGCAACCGCATCACCACCGCTGGAGCCTCCAGGAGTCAGGTATTCATTCCAAGGGTTAAGTGTGGCGCCGAACAACGGATTATCCGTACACAGTCGCATGGCCAGTTCCGGCAGGTTGGTGCGGGCAATCGGAATCGCGCCGGCGGCGATCAACCGGTCGACTATGGGCGCGTTCGCAAATGGCATTGTGGACGCGAACGCCGGTATGCCCTGATGAGTCGGGCTGCCATACAGATCGATATTGCCTTTTACGGTAAACGGAACGCCAGCTAAAGGTTTACACTCAGGATTGGCATCCATGGCAGTAGCCATAGACAGAGCCGACTCAGACAAGGTGTGGGTGATTGCATTGACCTGTGGGTTTATCCGTTCAATTCGCTTCAGGTGCGCATCTATAATGTCGACACATTTCAATTGCCGAGCGTTGACTGCAGCCGCAATCTGCGAAGCGTCTAAATGGGTGGGATCGGGCAAGTCAGTTGTTCCTCAGAATAATGGTCATCTACTTCAGGGTACAGAATTTCGGTTATTTCAAGGTGAGTTCTGCAGTAACTATTCAATATCTTGGCAAAGAACTTAAGGGCATCTCTAAAAAGTCCGTCAATCTCTGCGCGTGTGCTAACAACGTGCAAAACAAGGCAAACACTGAAGGGAATGACGAGTCCTTTTCAAAGTGTTTAACGATGTGTTGTGCGTTGTTAGCCCGCGCCCTGCGGGGAGTTAAGAACGAACTTATGGCATTGTTGGAAATTCTTAACTTAGCCCGCTAGGTTTGCAAATTTTCGCCTCGCCCGACCCGTCGGACCGCTAATCCCGTTCTAAAATCCAGAGTCAGATGGACTTTCTAGAGATGCCCTTAACAAAGAGATTTGCCATTTTAGCGCAGGGCTTGGGTCATTTATCTGACCATACCGACGTGATTTGAATTAATCAGAGGTGCTTAGGTCTTCGCGATGTTTGTAGTGCTGTCGGTCAGTCTTTTTTCTGTTTTTCATCGAATACTTTTTTTGCGCTGGCCCAAGGGTTGTCATCGTTCAGAGGTACGTCGGATGAGCGGGGTGCTCGTGGTTTTTCTGTACGGCTGTTCACATGGCGTCTTGGTTTGTCTTCCGCGCGAGCGCCGTATTTTTCTTTATTAGGTTTTCGTGCTGACGCAGGACGGGTATCGGATGAGCGTTCTGCGCGCGCATCCTGGCGAGGGTGCCGGGCTCTGTCTTTTGCCTGTTGTGCCTTTAGCGCCTGTTCTGCCAACAGTTCATCCAGATCAAAAATAATCGGATCTCTGGGTTTCTGATGCGCTGGAATAATACGATCGCGCGGTGGGAGCTCATATTGTTTGGCATCCGGGCGGGGCAGGTTTTTGTATTTATACAGGTAGAATATCTCCAGTTTCTGGCGAGCCCATTCCGTTTTTTTCAGAAATTTAACACTGCCTTTTATGGACGGATTAAGTTTAAAACAATTGAAATTCAATGCGGCAGCCAGAATCTCGAAGCCATAAAAATCCACCAGTTCGGTGACCAGCGCTTCCAGCTTGAGGCCATGCAGTGGGTTGTTGAAGTATTGTTCAGTCATAAGGATCCTGTACTGCTGAGAGTTGCAATGCGTATGTACGTCATCAGTTTAGCGGACATACCCATTTTCGCTTGTACGGAGAGTGCTCACCGAGGTTTAACCGCAGTTGATGCTGCTCCACAAAATGTAAGGGCCACCGACGCCCGCGTCTACCAGTTCTTTGTGATACTTACCACAGCCCCCCAGTTTAACGGCCGGTGTCTTGTCCGCATGGGTGACACCGGTTTTGGCTTCAATCCGGTCCAATACATCAAACACGGAGTCGGTTAGCTCGATATGACCGCCTGCCGGGCCGATGAATTTTCGACCGGTTAACTGACCTTTTTTGATTTCTTCAAAATAAGCCGCACCGGCGGTTAAGCTGCCGCCTTTTGGGTCTTCCATGCCGCCACGGGGGGCAACCGCCATGAAGCCTTCATCCACCAGTGTGATCAGCTCTTCGAGTGTTTTATCCCCAGGTGTGAAATAAGTGTTGGTCTGTCGGGTCATCAGCGGTCGTCGCCAGCTTTCTCGTTTGCCATTAGCCGTGCGTGGCGCGTTTAATTCGAGCGCCGAGGTCAGGTCGGTCATCGGCGTCGACAGATAGCCCTGGGCCAAAATAGTTTGCGGCCGTGCCAACTGTCCTTCGTTGTCAAAAAAATAGCTGCCGTTACAGCCAGCCTGTTGGCCTTCCATGCTGAATATCGCCGGGTTATTCATGATGGTGGCGTGTTCGTTGCCAACACGTGTTTTGTTGGCGTGCAGGTCTCTGGCGATGCTGCGTCCTTTCATCCAGGTATCCCCTTCCTGAGTATGACCAAACGCTTCGTGCGCGATCACCCCAGAAATAGCCGGACCGGTAATAACTTTGTATCGCCCCGGTTTTATTTTTTCAGCGCAAGACAATTCCTGTGGCACAACGGCCATGTCGTTAAAGTCGGCTTCATCCATGTCTATCAATTCCAGTGTCCCAAGGCCACCTTTGGTCACTCGCAACGATTGCCCGGTTGTGGTGACACCGCCACCGCCGATAACACTTATAGGCAGAGCTTGAGACATGGTTTTTTCACGATCGACGAAAATATTGTAGGTCATTCGGAAACGAGCCATCAGCTGAACGTCGGCTAGGCAGCTGGCACCGTTCAATTGGGGGTTAACCTGATTGGCCAGAGCGAGGGCTTGATCCCGATACGCGTGCACGCGTTGCAGTAAATCTGCAATGGTGATTTTTTCTGGGTCCATGGTGCATGAAGGAGCAAAGTGCGCAGGTGTATCCTGGGTCGCGTGCGGCGGAATCTGTTGCTCGAGTTCAGTTGGCAGACCTTCCGCGAGTTCCTGATGCCAAGTGGTAGGTAAATACGATTTTTGCTGGGCTTGCGGATGTTTAGCGTCGACAGTTCGGCGCAGTTCTGCCGCCAGTTCCTGAATAGCCTCCTCTTTGAGGTTGTTACTGGCGGATTCGTACTGCACGCCGTCGCACAGAATCCGTAACACGATGCCCTTGTCTTTGCTTTCGCTGGTGTTAACGGTCCGTCCGGCTTCGACAACATAGGAAAGTTTCTCTTCGTACCAAGCAAACGCATAGAGTTCGCTGCTGCGCCCGGATTCCATCGATTGCTGACATTGCTTCAAAACTTTTTGTAACTGTTGCAGCCGAACCGGTAATTCTGGATGAAAGAGTGTGGTTGTGCTCATCTTAATTCTCCTGTTGGCCAGCAATGCTGACGCCATGCCAAATTAACATGTGTTGTGGGCCGACAAAGCCGTTTGCTGGCTCGAAATATCCACCCGTCGTATTGCGTTTAACCTGTTGGTTGCTGAATTTGAACGCTTGCAGGCTTTCTTTGATATTGCCGGAAATGATACCCCCCTTAAGTACCAGCGAGGGTTGACCGACACGATGCCAGAGGCCGAGTTTGATTTCACTGCTCCAGGTGAGCGAGCTTGGATTAACCAGTAACGATGAGAAATCAAGAATTTCAAAGATTTCTTCGCGATCACTGATCAAGGATTCCCTGGATTCCGAACCGACGCTAACGACCAGATTGCCGACAATGTGATTCGCTTCTTTACTGAGATATTGCGCCATTCTGGAGTCGATGGTTTGCCGAAGGACTACATTATTTTCAATCAGCGTGGCTGGTTGGGCGATTTGTCCTTCGTCGGTGTAAGCCGTGCTTTTTGCCATCTGTGGCAGCTTGGGATCCAGACCGATGGTCAACTGATCGGATCCAGCGAGGCTGTCGCCTGCCGTGACTCGTTGACCGGTCTTAAAATGTGGACCCTGAAAATATTCAGCCTGAGCATTGAGCTGACTGGCGACCGCAGCCATCATTTTGCTGATGGCGTAGCTGTCGATCAGTAACGCAGCGTTGCCTCGGGTCGGGGGTAGTGTCGCTGTCAATGTCAGCAGGGTTTCTTGTGCCACTGCATCCAGTTTATGTTCAATATCGGCCTCCGGCAGACTGATAAAATGCCAGTACTTAAGCACTTCCTGGTCATTCGGTGCCGGGTCTTTTTCCATGGCAACTTCAAAATAGATGTCCGTTGTATTCTTCGACGCACGGACCCCCTTCGACGTGATCAAAACCTCATGATGCCGATTGCAGTACAGTTCTGCACTGTTAACGATCACCGACGTTAAGCCTGGACAGTGTTGTTGGATACGCTGCAAAAGCTCCTCATGGCTGGCGTCCAGTTGTTCCAACAGATTTGGATCAGCTGAGGGTATCTCTGGATAATCTGCGGTCGGTTTCTCGGGCAATTCAAAGTAGGGGTTCAGTGCCAGCTTGGCGTTGTTGCTCAGGGTAGTGAGTTGAGCGGTGAGGTCTGAATCGGGATCCAGGCTGCCCTTGGCCGTGCCCATTTGCTGACCATCAGCGGTGGGAATAAACAGCTCAACCTCATAACTGTTGTCAGTGACGCGACGATCTTGATAGACCCGAATTTGGTTCATGGCGGTCGACATCATCAACGATTGTCGGCCTTCCGTGGTTTTGGCGCGCAACTTCCAACCATGAATATCGGCGTGATTGGCAGAAAAAACCGACAGCGCCTGAATCAACGATTCAATAGTCGATGGGTCACTTAACGTCATAGAGTGCATCCTTATGAGTCTCAGTTGCTTCGTTATTGAGCTCGCAAGACGCGACTGAAACGCAGCATCTGGCGAGAACAGTTTGGTGTGTGCCGATTACAGACAGTTTTAGTGCAGCTGGTATGCCAGCCGGAATTCTGAATCGTGTACTGTTTTTGTTGCGACCCGTTCACTGGTGTTGATGGCCGCTTTTAGATTCCTGAGGCGGTTTAGCCTACCACAGGGTCTCAAAAAGCGGAATTGAGAGCCATTCTCTGTGAGCTGAATTGCCATGCCGATGGCGGCGGGTGTCATAGCGTTTACGCCGGTATGCGGCAAACTCAACGGGATCGAAAAGCGGTTATTTGGGGGTACCATGAAAACAACAGCCAGAGCCATTGTGTTGAAACAGCTGCCAAAGCGGGACGTTTACGCGGCAGAATAGCTGCTCCAAGCGTTGCTGCAGATGACCCAGCGCCTGCAATCATCGCCGACTTCAGAACATGTGGTGTTAATGACAATGCAGCAGAATTTTTATGCGGACGACATTTTTTGAATTGTTTCAAGGCAGCCATGGTGATCGTATATCCGCCCAAGCCATTGGGGTATTAATTTAACTGTACCGCAGTGTTTTTTTTACCGGCTATGGCATGAATGAACCCAAAATAGTTAGTCGTATTGGGCAGTACATGCAGCAGCAAGTGGCCTGAACCTATAGAGGGTGTGTGCGATGGACATACTTTCGCTCCCACAAGGTCTGGCTGATCAGTTTTAACAGGCGTTGCTGGGTGCTTTGCAAAAGATCGTTCATTGACTCCGCAACACCCTCAAACGCCATTGACCGAGACTGCGTTGATTTGACCGAACCAGACTTGCTGTTAATAACCGCGCGTAAAATCAACCGCATCGGAAATGACCGCGTCACGTCGGTATTGCCTGATGTTTCTCGCCACCACCTTGCAGGCAGTGTCGGCGCGAGTTTGGGCGGAGATATGCGGTAAAACGGTAACCTGTTGATGCCGCCAGTAGGGGTGATCTTTAGGCAGCGGTTCGGTCATAAATACATCCAGAACCGCGTGAGCCAAATGCCCGCTTTCCAGACTAGCCAGTAATGCCTGGTCGTCGACAATCGCGCCTCGCGCAAAATTGATCAGACAAGCGCCTGGTTTCAACATTCCCAATCGTGGTGTGTCGATTAGACCCTGAGTCTGCGGTGTCAAAGGCAATAAGCATATCGCAATGTCCGCGCCATCCAGCGCCGCTTGCAACTGCTCGCTCCCGTGAAAACAGTGGACACCTTGAATCTGTTTCACCTGACGGCTCCATCCCCGAACCTGAAAGCCCTGTTTAATCAGGCTCTCAGCGGCTGCTCTTCCCAATTCACCCAGCCCCAATAGCGTGACAATGCGATCTTCTGGGGCCACATATGGCAATGGTTGCCAAGTGTGGTTGAGTTGTTGTTGACGGTAGATATGCATTTGTCGATGCAGGTACAGCGACCAGGTGAGAACCGCCTCAGCCATGGTATTGGCCAGCCCCGGGTCGATTAACCGAACCAGTTTTATGTCCGTCTGTTGGAAGGTGGCCAACAATTTTTCAACACCGGCCCACAAACTCTGCACCCAGATCAGGTTAGGGCATTGTTGGAGTAGCGACGGGTGCGGATTGGCAACAATGGCAAAGGTTGCCCGTTGTTTTTGTTCAGCCGTCATTTCGGCGAGCGCCATAAAGCGTTCACCGGGTATGGCGTTGCCTAACGCCGTCAACCAATGATGAAGTTCAGGGTCCGTTAGGTCGCCAAAAACAGGGATGACTGGATTCATTTGCTGAACAAGCCGTTAACATCGTTAAAACCTTTTATCTCCAAAGGATTGCCGGACGGATCACGGAAAAACATGGTCGCCTGTTCTCCTGCTTCTCCTGCAAAGCGGACTGTCGGTCCATACTCGAACACCACATCGGCGTTACGCAGACGCTCGGCCAGTGCATGCCACTGTGACATCGGTAACACCACGCCAAAATGAGGCATGGACACGAGTTCGCCGTCGACCTGTCCGGTTTTTGATTTCAGGAATGGTTTACCCAGATGTAATGACAATTGATGACCAAAAAAATCGTAATCGACCCAGGTGTCTGTGCTCCGGCCTTCCTGGCATCCCAGCAGGTCGCCGTAAAAGGCTCGAGTGGTATCCAGGTTGGTGACATGTATGGCGAGATGAAACGGGTAAGACATGGGTTTTAGTATCCAGAACAGAGATAGATTCCGCTAGAATGCCCTGACCAAGGCAGATGTCAATGTCATCTTAAGGTGATATTCAGTTACAATCCCTTACGTTTGGGGTCAATGTTACTCACCGTTGGCGTATAACCTATGCTGATTGTCTCGTAAGAAGTAGGAACTACGATGTCTCGTTCGATTACTGTTGCTGTTGTTGTGTGTTGTCTGTTTGTGACGGGCTGTTCCAGCTTGTCAAAAAAAGACTGTGTGAATGCGGATTGGTTTCAGATGGGGGTGCAGGACGGGCAAGCTGGGTACACTGCCAACCGAGTGTCTAACTATGTCGCCATGTGTGCGAAACACGACATAAGCATCGATCAAAATCAGTATCAAATCGGTCATGAACAGGGCATTCGCCGGTTTTGCCAACCCGACAACGGTTATCAACAGGGACTGAAAGGCCGCAGTTTACCGACGGTTTGCCCGACGGATATGCAGAGTGCCTTTGCTGCCGCGTATGAACGGGGATATCAGGAATACCGACTCAAACGAGACATCAGCGACGCAGAGCAGGCAATTAAACGAGGCGAGCGTGATGTTGCCAGCCTGGAAAACGAATTGATAAGCGCGACGGCGACACTTTATGGCGCCGTTGGCGACGAACAGAAATCAAGCGCTCAGCAAAGCGTCGATGATCTCAATGGTCGGATTCAAAACACTGAGTTATCCACCCTGGCCGCCCTGGGCAAACTAGCGTGTGCTTCCGGCGACTGGTATTCCGCAGGATTGACCGATGGTCTGGCCGGTCGCAGCGGTGCAACCTACAAGCGCCATGTTCGTCAATGCGACACCTACCATCCACTGCCCAGTCAGTCTGAATACATCAAGGGGCAGTCAGAGGGTATTCAGCGCTATTGTACCTTTGCCACAGGTGAAGCCCTGGGTTTAAGAGGGCGGTCACCGTCCAATCTTTGTCAGGGTGCCGGCAAACGAAATATCGAAGCGGGTTACGAGCAGGGACTGCGGGATTACAACGCAAAGGTTACCGTTGCCGGACTGAAAATGCGTCGCGACACCTTGGAACAAAGTCTACCTGCGCTAGAGCAGGAGCAAGCTAGGCTGGAGAATGAATTGCAGCGAACCGACCTGACCAGTCAACAGAAGCTGACTCTGACCCGCGAACTAAATCGTGTTCGTTTGGATCTGACCCGACAACAGGTAAACCTGAAAGAAACAGCGACAGAGTTGAACTGTTATATTGCGGATTGGCAAGCCATTGGTTTTGAGGCTGGGGAACAGGGCGCAGTATATGAAAACGACAGTCTGAGTTGTCAGGCCTATGGTTTGCGGGTGGATACTGAACAGTTCCGCATCGGTTATGAGTTAGGGTTGGTCAATTACTGCACGGCAGCGAACGGCCAACAGGTCGGTGCTCAGGGTCTTGAATACGCCAATGTCTGTCCGCGGCGTACAGAAGCTGATTTTCTCGACGGATACCTGCCGGCCTACCGGGCCTATCAACGCACTGAACTGAAACGGCTGCTTACCGTTGAGGTTGCTCAATCGGAAAAGGTGCTGGCGAACATGCAGCAAGAGATCGACCTGCTGACCAACGATTTGAATCAGAGCGGTCTGACCCGTGCGCAACGGTTGACAATTATTAACGAAATTGCGGCGTTGACCAAAGAGGAGCAAGCGTTGGTCGCGGACAGTCAATTGCAGAAAGCGCATTTGCAGTGCCTGACCGATGATTGGCTGCAATTAGGTAAGCAGCATGGTGCGCAAGGGTTGAGCAGTCAACTCAGGATTTTGAATTGTCCTCGGTTCGAGATTGCGCCGGATACCTCGTCCTACCGAAACGGCTTGAGTCGCGGCTTACTCAGCTGGTGTACTGTCGAACGCGGATACGACATGGCTTTAGCGGGCGTGGCGGCCAGTGAGGCCTGTTCACGGACCACACATCGTGAGTACTTTCGTGGCTACAGCGATGGTGAAAGTCGGCGTCAGAAACAGGATCGCATTGATCAATTGAGGTTGGAAAAGTTAACTCTTCTTGAGCAGCAACCGTTAGCGACGGCTCGCATTCAGGAAATTGATCTGTTGCTGGCTGGCAGCGGCTTATCATCGTCAACCATACGCCGTCTGAAGCAAGAACGCCTAACCTTGCAACAGACGCTGTTGACGAACGAAGCGCGGTTGGAAGAAATCGAAAAAGAATTGGCTGCGTTGGGTTCGTGACGCTCTCCACGCCAGACTTTACAGGCTTGTTCACTGGGTTAAACTAGGGTCAAGTTCATCACACGACGTCAACCAAAGGATACGGCACCATGAAACAATCGCTCTTCGATGTTCGTTGTGAATGGGGGCATCATGGTGTCGCGAAATTGCGCGATGAATGCGATGTTCTGATTATCGTCGATGTTCTGTCATTTTCCACTTGTGTCAGTATCGCCTGTGCAAAAGGTGTAAAGGTGTATCCTTGTGCGTTGGACTCAGACAGTGCCACGGAACTGGCGAAAGAAAACAATGCCCGTTTGGCCGTAAAACGCAGTCAATGGCAGCCGGATTCCGATCAGGTTTGTCTGTCGCCACTGTCCATGCAAAACCTGAGCAGCGGCGAGAATATAGTCTTACCATCGCCCAATGGCGCAACCTTGTCGTTAATGGCTGGCAATACACCGGTGTTGGCCGGATGTCTGCGTAACGCCCGTACCGTTGCCGCGGCTGCGATGCACTTAGGGTCAACGATCGGTGTCATTCCTACTGGGGAGCGCTGGGAGGATGATAGTTTGCGACCCGCATGGGAAGATCTGGTTGGCGCCGGTGCCATCATTAATGAGTTGGATGGAGAACGCTCCCCGGAAGCCGCGGTCGCGGAAATGGCCTATTTAAGTGTTGTGGGTGAGGTTGGTCAGCGTATGCATAACACTGTATCCGGTCGCGAGTTGGTGCAGCGCGGCTTTGAAGAAGATGTTCTGATGGCGTGTGAAGAAAACGTAGATGCCGTGGCGCCGAAACTGGTGCAGGGCAGTTATCAGGCCATCCGACAGTCCCGCTTTTAATGGCCGGCACAATTCACAACATCGCCAGAATCCTGTCCGTCATAAAATCCACTTGCGAATGATAGATCAGCTTTTACTATCCATTGATTCGCAGTAGGCAGTGGTAGCAGATTATGGCCGGTGAACCCGTTCAACGCAGACTTCAATTCGTTCTAGAACACTTTGGCAAACGTCCAACTGAAAACGTCATTCTCAATTATTTTGGCCTGGCCAACGAGGTCTACATTATCACCACTGCAGAAGGCAAATTTGTCGTTAAGAATTGTTTTAAAAACAACACCGAAGAGCTGGTTGCCAATGAAGCGGCACTTATCGAATTCTTGAATAAACAGAACGTTCCTTGCCCGGCTCTGGTGCCTACGGCTAAAGGCGACCCATACCTGAAATACGATGGCCATTATTACATCATGAGCGAATTCATGAATGGCTATACACCGACCTGGGAAGAAAACCTGTCACCCTCGTTAGCCCGTGAAACCATGCGTGCAATGGCTGAATATCATCGTGCAACTAAGAACTTTAAACCTCCTTTCGACAACAAACGGCTAAATGCGTTGGATATCGATGCGGCGAAAGCCTGGTTGTTGAATCTGAGTCAGCAACTTGACGACGATACGTCGGGGCGTGTCTCCGTGAAGAAAATGCGGCCGTTGGTCGCCGAATTGCTGACCGTGGCGGATGACTTGACCGCAGATCTGCAACAGGTCGATTTATCGCAATTGCAGCAGGCGTATATTCACGGAGATTTGCATTGTTTTAATCTGATTTTCAGCGAAGACAAACAATCATACAGCGGCATCGTTGATTTCGATTTCATCCGCCGGGATTATCGCCTGGTAGATTTTTACTGGGCCAGCCGTTCCATCATGTGGACCTACATTTGTCCCCAGTTGTTCGGTTTTAAGCCGTCGTCTTCGGGCCAGAAGCCAACGACCGAACAGTCAGCACAGGTGGTGCGTGAAGCCATGGCGTTTATGATTGATGAATACCGTAAGCACAATGAATTGCCCGACAAAGAAATAGCCCTATTGCCAGTGTTCGCCAAAGCGTTACCGTTGTTTACCGTGCGTTTTTTTAACCTGTCCAACAGCGAAGAAGAGTGTTTGGCGCACGCGGATTGGTTCTCTTATCAACTCACTCATCTCCAGGAAACTGTCGATGGATTACGCGTCGCGATCGATGAGTACTTGCAAACGTGATGTTGATGAAGCGGTTATTTTCACGACGTCTGGCCATGCCCATTGTGACGCTGGCGGTGCCTATCATGGTGCAGGGCGTCTTAATGAACCTGATGGGTTTTGTGGATGCGCTGATGATCGGCCAGCTTGGCGAGCTATCCATTTCTGCCCTCGGCAACGCTCAGCAACTGTTGAGCTTTCTGTTTCTGTTAATGGCTGCCATGTCCATTGGCGGAAGTGTTCTGATCGCGCAGTACAAAGGTGCGGGCCACCCCCAAGCGATTGACGAAAGTGCGCTGGCTATGGTGCAGATCGGCTTGGTTGCCGGCCTGATACTCGGTGCGATTCTGTTTTTCTTTGGTGAGCCTTTGGTCGGGTTACTGACAACAGATGTTTTCAAACCAGAAACAGCGCGCTCTCTGGTGCCGCAACAAGCAACTCTCTACTTGCGCCTGGTGGCCTTTGCCATGCCCTTTATGTTGCTGGGACAGTTACTGACTGCTGCCCTGAATGCGGTTGGTGATACCAAAACACCGGTAAAGATAGCCATCGCCTTTAACGTGGTAAATTTCGTTTTAAACTATGTCTTGATATTCGGAATGGGTTTTCCCGGCCTTTGGGCACCGTTATTTACTCCCTTGGGGTTTCAGGGCGCCGCCATCGCCACCTTAATTGCCGCCACCGCACAAGGCATGACTTTATTCTGGATCGCACGGCAGAAGGACAATGGTATTGAGCTGAGTTTGCGCCGTCTGTTTGGCGGGTACCGCGCAACACAGTGGCACATTTTTAAATTGGGTTATCCGAACTCCGTCGACGGTTTTTACTGGCAGGGGGCTCGGGTGTTTTACACCGTATTAATGAACGCAATAGGTGCGCTCGCCTACGCCGCTTATACCATTGTCAGAACGTTAAAATCCCTGTTTATGCTGCCCATTGGCGGATTGCAAACCGCTACCGCCGTCCGCATAGGTCATTTGCTCGGGGCAGGGCAGTTTCAGCGGGCCAAGGCCACCGCTTTGATTGCCATTGTGGTGGGTATGACGATCATGACAATACCAGCGTTGCTGCTGATCGTTTTTGCCAAACCGTTGTTGGCTCTGTACGCGATAACACCCGAAACCGAACAGCTGGCCTATGTGTGTACTTGGATATTGGCCGGCAGTCTGTTTTTCACCGCCGTCAATGCGGTTATTCCCGGTTTATTGCGCGCCGGTGGCGATGCCGCCGCGGTAATGCACATTACCTTGCTCAGTTTTGCGGTCTGTGGTGCGCCGTTAGCTTGGCTGTTAGGTGTGTATTTCCAGCTCGGCATGATTGGCGCGTTTGTGGGTATTTCGATAGAGGAAGCGTTTAAAGCGGCATTGTTTGTGCGGCGCATGCGCCAATACCTCTGGCTGAATCAGGTGATCAAACGCTGAACCGCTGGCTTATTGATTTCAGGTTGCTATTTGGTTTCGAGTCGGCCATCTGCGTGTTTCGCAAATCGACCTTCTGCGTCTTTATGCACCTGATCGGCATCCGGCCATGGCCAACCCCCAAATTGATCTTTTCGGTAGTCTGCAAATGCCTGATGAATCTCCTGTTCGGTGTTCATCACAAAGGGACCATATTGCACGACCGGTTCGGCAATGGGTTTGCCTTGCAACAGCAGCAGTTCGCACGGCAGTTCCCCACTGCGGATGACGACGGCCTGGTCTGACACCAGATGAGCCCCCTGTTTTTCTGACATAACTTGCGATTCAAGCTGAACCTGGTCGCCGCGATAAAAATACACAATTCGATTTACATCAGCGGCGGTAGCCGGTAATTCAAACGTTGCATTCGCTGGCATTTTTATATTCCAGACCGCAACATGATGATTCGACTCGGCAGCCCAGGATTCTGGTGGTGGCTTGGGTGCCTGTTGACCATTAAACTCACCGGCGATGACTTTTACAGTGGTGATATTTCCCTGCTCATCAGGGCATTCGACCAGTGGAATCTGTTCATTCCAGAGCATCGCGAAATGCGGTTCGACCATTTTGTTGCGGGCAGGAAGGTTAATCCAGATCTGAAACAGGACCAAAGGATTATCCTGTTCCGTGTTCAACAGAGGAAACATTTCGGAGTGCTGCACGCCTTTGCCTGCTGTCATCCATTGGGTATCGCCCCCCCCGTAGCGTCCGGCGGCACCCAGCGAATCAGCGTGATCCACCAGCCCTTCGTTAACGACAGTTATCGTTTCAAAACCACGATGGGGATGTGCCGGGAATCCGGGTATACGGTCACCATGGTACATGTTCCAGCCATTGACCATTTGGAAATCCTGACCAATATTACGACCACTCAACGACGCAGCTGGACCGAATTGTCCGTTAGCTTTTGGGTAATCGTCTTTGTGATAGACGCAGAATAAAAATGGGTCCAGCGTTTGCCACGGAAAACCCAGATCAAAAATTTCGTTGATGGCAGACATAATGCACTCCAGCTCAATGAGCACACAGTATAACCGTTGTACGTGAACGGTATCGTTCAAATGTTTTCAACAAAAGTGTCAGTGCCGCTGAATGAAGGGAAGGTAACGGCGTTACCTCCCTTTAGGTGATGTCGCTCAGGCGATTTTGGGCATTTGGGCAAGGAAGCTGGTGCCGTAATCCATGGCATCAAGTCCAAAATAATCGGCGATCGACTGACCAATGTCCGCGAACGAATGGCGCAGTCCAAGGTTAGCCGGTTGACGATTTTTACAATAGACCAATACCGGTATGTGCTCGCGGGTATGGTCGGAACCCGGCCAGGTCGGATCGCAACCATGGTCAGCCGTGAAGATGACCAGGTCATCCTCTGCGACAGCATCCAGTAGCTCTGGTAGTCTGGAGTCAAAATACTCCAGAGCGGCGGCGTAACCGGCAACATCGCGACGATGCCCGTAGCTGGAGTCAAAGTCTACAAAGTTGGTGAACACAATACTACGGTCTTTCGCGGTGTTGATGACCTCCAGCGTTTTGTCGAACAGCGCTGGCAAACCTGTCGCCTTGTGCTTTTCGGTGATGCCGGTGTGCGCGTATATGTCCGCAATTTTACCGACGGAAATGACGTGACCTTCTGCGTCTGCCAATTTTTGCAGAACGGTAGTGGACGGTGGCTGTACGGCGAGGTCTTTACGGTTTCCGGTACGTTCAAAACTTGACGCGCCTTGGCCAATGAAGGGGCGGGCAATAACACGGCCAATGTTGTACTCATTCACCAGCTCACGGGCGATGGCACATAACTCATAGAGCCGATCCAGACCAAAAGTGTCTTCGTGGCAGGCAATCTGAAAAACACTGTCAGCGGAGGTGTAAACAATGGGCTTGCCAGTGGCCATGTGTTCTTCGCCAAGCTGTTTCAGAATTTCAGTCCCCGAGCTGTGACAGTTTCCCAGTATGCCGGGCACTTTGGCCCGCTCAATAAACGCTTGCAGCAACTCCTCGGGGAAGGAGTTTTCTTTCTGCTCAAAATAACCCCAGTCGAATAACACCGGTACTCCGGCAATTTCCCAGTGACCGCTGGGTGTGTCTTTGCCGGAAGATAATTCTTCAGCAAAGCCGTAACTGCCAATGGGCTGTTGCGTTTCGCTTAGCCCCGCCGGAACGACATTGCCCGCGCTTTCAGTCGCCGCATTAATCAAGCCTAATCGAGTCAGGTTCGGCAGCGTGAGTGGACCAGACCGGCCGATATCGGCGTTGCCCAGTGCGCATTGTTCGGCAATGTGACCAAGTGTATTGGCCCCGACATCACCGAATTTTTCGGCGTCGTCACTGGCACCAATCCCGAAGGAGTCCAGGACCATAATGTGAACACGTTTCATAACCAGAACCTCGTTGTTAGCGTACGGTTTCATAAACCGGTGTAGGAGACGTGGGTGCGGAATCTGAAATTTCAAACGCCTCCAGTAAACGGGCTTTGACCTCGTCGTATTGTTTCTGTGACTGAACGTGAACCTGCAGCAATGGGCTGCCTTGTGTCACGGTTTCGCCCAGTTTGACGATCTGATCCAATCCCACTGCATGGTCGATCTGCTGATCTGCACGCGACCGGCCACCACCCAACTGCACCACGGCAAGACCGATTTCACGCGTATGAATCTTGCTGATGATGCCGGATGCCGGTGCCGGTAAGTCAATAACCAACGGTGCTTTGGGCAGGTAGGTGTCCATTTTTTCGACAAAATCTTCTGGACCACCCAAAGCTGTGACCATTTGCGAAAATTTAGTCAATGCCAGACCACTGTCCAAGGCTGTTTGCAGCTGCTGTCGGGCATCGGTTAAGTCGGTCGCCAGTTTCGCGGAACACAGCATTTCTGCGCATAAGGCCATCGTGACTTCGTGTAGGGCTTCGTCTCGGTATTCACCGGTCAAATAGCGCACCGCTTCGCGAACTTCCACGGCATTACCTGCGGAACGCGCCAAGACCTGGTTCATATCGGTCAGCAGGGCGGTTGTTTGGGTGCCGGCACCATTGGCGACCTGCACAATGCTTTCGGCCAGGGCCTTACTGTCTTCATAGGTGGGCATGAAGGCGCCATCACCCACTTTGACGTCCATGACCAAGGCGTCGAGACCTGCGGCCAGTTTTTTAGACAAGATGGAGGCGGTAATCAGGTCAATGCTTTCAACGGTGGCTGTGACATCCCGAATGCCATAGAACCGCTTATCAGCAGGCGCCAGGTTGCCGGTTTGTCCAATAATGGCCACACCGATGTCTTTAACGATTTTCTTAAACAATTCTGGTGATGGATAGGGGTCATAGCCGGGGATGCTTTCGAACTTGTCGAGCGTGCCGCCGGTGTGGCCCAGGCCACGACCGGAAATCATCGGTACAAATGCACCACAGGCGGCCACCATAGGACCCAACATCAGGCTGACGACATCGCCGACACCGCCTGTACTGTGTTTATCTACGACCGGACCGTCGAGGTCTGACCAGGTCATTACGGTACCCGAGTCACGCATGGCCAGTGTCAGAGCAACGCGTTCATCGATGCTCATACCCTTGAAAAAAATAGCCATCGCAAAGGCGCCGATTTGGCCTTCAGTGACCGAATTGTCGTATATACCCTGTACGAACCATTGTATTTCGGCCGTTGACAGTACCAGCCCATTGCGTTTCTTGCGGATAATTTCTTGTGGCAAAAACATATTGTTGTCCTTATTAGTGGCTTAGTATTGGCCGCCGTTGCTGGATTCAGAGCCGTGGCCCAATGCTGCCAGTAAATTATTCAATAAACTGCTGGCGCCGAAGCGGAAATGGTCGGTGTTGACCCAGTCTTCACCCATGATGGTGCGCGCGATATCCAGATACAGTGCCGCATCTTCTGCGTTGCGGACGCCACCCGCCGCCTTGAAACCAACGTCTTTACCGCTGTCTTTAATTGCGCTTAACATGATGCGGGCGGCTTCTGGCGTCGCGTTAACCGGTACTTTACCGGTACTGGTTTTAATAAAATCGGCACCAGCGGCGATCGAGATATCAGACGCTTGTCTAATCAACTCGTCACTGTTTAATTCACCGCTTTCGATAATCACTTTCAGTAGAACGGCATCGCCACAGGCTTGCTTGCATTGGGCCACAAGATCGTGTCCGGTTGTTGTATCACCGTCCATCAGTGCCCGATACGGAAATACGACGTCTACCTCATGGGCGCCTTCGGCAACAGCCGATTTGGTTTCCGCAACGGCGCGGTCAATATCGGTAGAGCCATGCGGGAAGTTTGTTACGGTCGCCACTTTTACGCCATGCAGGCCTAATTGTGCCAGAGCTTTGCGAGCTGTACTGATAAACGCAGGATAAACGCATACTGCAGCAGGCGAACCTTCAGGGGTATTTGCCTGAGCGCACAGTTGGCTGATGACTGCGGCTGTATCATCCTCATTGAGAGATGTCAGATCCATTAGAGACAATGCCAGGCGGGCTTCTTCTTGTAACTTTGTCATATTCTTGTCCGTTAGGTCAGTTTTTTCAGTATTCTAGGGGCTTACCATATTTAACTCAATGATTTAAGCAGACTTCGATGAACATTTCGCCGTCACCGAGTCGTAACGGAAGCGTAATTACAGGCCCTGGGCCCTGATGCTGGATTTCATGTTGCTGACCGGTCAACAGTTTCGGGCGTGACAGACTGAATTGATAGCCCTTTTCGGCAAGACGTCTTTTGGCGCCGCCACATACCATATTGGTGATTTCCCCGACCAGGTCGACCGTTGAATCGTCCAACTCGCTCAGGTTTTCACCAAGCATACGCTCATAAATCAGCAGAAGAGCTGCTTTACTGAACGAAATGGCTAACGAGCCAATGTACAGAGGTCCATTCAGTTCTATATAGCCGGTGACTTCACCCTGCGCGATTTTGCCATGCTTCAGTGCAGGCGCACCTATAACCGCGGTTAACTGGGCCATGCTGTTGGTCACATCCAACGTGGCTTCCAGAAACGGGTTGATAATACCAACATCCATAATTTTCAAAGTTTCGATGAGTTACTGCTAAAGTTAGTTTAAATCTGGCAAAATGCCGGGTTCAAACATCGATTGATTTCAGCTCAATCCGAGCTATTTTTTTTTGTGGAGAATATTGGGTGAATTACCGGTCCCGGTTAAAACAGTATGTGGTGGTCAGTGTCGTACTTTGGTTGTTGGCTTTGAGTCTGGTGGGTTATTTGACTTTCCAAAGTCTAATGTTGCCGTTGTGGGTTGGCTTAATAGTATTGTTAGTTGCAGCAGCGGCCGTGAGCCTGATGGCCATCAATCAATCGCAACTCCATGTGGCAGAAGTGAATAAACAACACAGTCGGACCAAACGTTTGGTACAGGAACATCAACTGAAAATTGATCGTTTCGAATATGACGCGAAAAAATCCGGTGAGATTCGACGGATCGTGTTGAATTCGACACAGGAGAAAGACCATTCGTTACGCAATATGGCGCAGGCACTGGACCACGTGATGAATGAAATTGTTGAACTGACGGAAAACACAGACGAGGAAGCACTCGGGCTTATCCGAACCCGTGCCGAAGGCATGAAGCGATATGCCGCTGATTTACAAGCGCTGGCGAAACTGGAATTAAAATCCGAAATTCCGGTTCGAGATGAACTCGATTTCATTAAGGAATTGAACACCTTGAGTGAAGGTTGGTCGGCTCTTGCCAAAATGCGTAAAATAAAAATCAAGTTGGACAACCCGGAAGATCAGATTCCCTTGTATTCTGATCTGAATTGGATTGACAATCTGTTAAGCCGTGTCGTTCAAGCATTGCTGCGCATGAACGAAAACACGGTGCTGCATTTGCATTTGATCGGATATTTGGATGCCGAAATGGGGGATGCGTTACGCATTGGTTTCAGCATTGATGGCCGTCAGTTTTCGGAACAACAACTTAAGCATCTGATGACCGAATATGTGTCTATTATCGAAGATGGGCAGGAAGTCGGTCCTGGTTTGTCTTTCGTAGTCGCTCGGCGTATGGCTCAAATGCTGAATGGCACGATTGATATTGATAACAGCGCCCGGGGTGTTGAAGTGCTGGTGGTACTGCCGAGAAACCCAGAAGAGGCGGATCGACATGACGAGATGACCTATAACTGACGCTGGCAACTTATCTGGCGAGCGTCAAAACTCGTCATTTATTAGCGCAATAATTAAAAAAAGCCCCTGAAAAGGGGCTTTTTTAGCTTTAATCCGCGACCTTAACGGCCTTCAGATTGTTGAAGGTTGGTGTTATCCACTTGATCTCCTTCGGCCAATTTTTTGGCGTGTCGATTGGGTAAAAACCGATAATGTTTTCTTCGTGTTCACTGTAATCTTCGCCCATTCCCTTTCCTATTTGATGAATTGTCAGTGAATGACGTTCGTCTCCAAGAATGCGATTGTTATAAAACCGCCTGAAACCATCCAGACTGATTTTATCGACCTCATTGGCGATCCGTAATCGGGTATTAAAATGACTGTTGTTTTCCAAAATGTTACTCCAGTAACGGCTGCTCAACTCGAACAGGTTTTTATCCGGTTCCGTTAATGTGGTTACCAGTCCCTGCTTGTACGCCTCAAATGTGGGTTCGTTCATGTCCGAAATCGCTTGGGCGTATCGACTGAGGAATCGATCAGAGTAAAGTTGCAACAAAGCGGGGTCTGTTGTTGGTGATTGCACATACAGAATCAGCCCGGGCATGCCATCCATCGGATAAGCACGAGCCAGGACGATATAACCTAACTGTTCTTTGGTACGCAATTCGGCAAAGTAGGGCGCACTCATCGCTTCAGCCAATAAAGCGTAAAGTGCACGCTCGCGTAAGCTTGAATTCAGACCCTGGTGAAATTGCAGGAACGCAGAGTCCGCATGATCAATATTCATCCGGTCTATGTAATTCTTATTGTCGATCTTGGCAATCTTGCGATAGGCCGACTGAGTTCCCTGTTGTGGGATGACGGCATCGACTCTATCCGCCAGCGTTTTGGCCTGAGCTTCGAGCATGTTGCCGTGGATTAACATGGTCAGCTTGGCGTTGGTCAGTAACCCCGTTCGCACGTCCAGCAGCTGTTGCGCGTTGAGCTTTTCCACGGCTTTGATTTGGTCACTCAAACTGAAACTATTGGACACCATCCATTCGTTTACGCGGCGGATGACCTGATTGATGACTGGGTCTTCACTGCCATTGCGTAACCGTCGCAAATATTCTTCCCGCTTAATGGCGAAACGTTCCGGTTCAATGCGGTGCTCAACCAGTTCCAGGATCAGTGTATCCAATAGGAGCCCCAGTTTGTTCTGATACCCATACAGGCGAATTTGAACGCCCCGATCCGTCAGACTGATGCCATAGCCGGAACCGGCTAATCCGGCTTGGTAGCGAACTTCATTCAAGGCATCGTTAACCAATTCTATGTACAGGTTCAACGCAACGGCATTGGCAACCGATTCATTGCCGATGTTGGATTCTAACAACAGGTTGATGTCCGTCTTTGGTGTTTTGAATTCATCGTCCTGTTCGAACCAAACAACTCGATTGTCCCCGGTGGCGACTAATTGTGGGTTGTACTTGTATAGAATCGACTCTTCACGTTCGAGCGGTTGAACGGTCAGCTCTGTTGGTACAAAAGGGTTAGGTTCCGGTAATTTTAACTCTGCTGTTTGGGATGGGTTGCGCCAGCTCGCGACGGCGTTTCCAGTTAAGGCAGAAGTTGTGTATGGGGTATTGTAGTATTCACTTTCCTGCTTGGTTTTGGCATCCGGATGGACCAAAACAACCAGGGCGTTGTCGGGTTTCAACTGTGCCAAAATCTGCTGAATAGGGTCCGCCTGAAACTCCCCTAAATGATAAGGGCCAGACAAAATTTGCTGAGCAGGGTAATAGCGCAAGCGTTCAGCCAGTCTTACAGCAGTCGATGCTGGTGCGACTTTTTCGGCGAATTGGAAAGAGATCTGATTGATGTTTTTTTGTTCTTCGAATATCCACGGTTGTACGCCTTCGGTGCTAATCAGTTCTATCTCGCTGAATAGGAGTTCTGCAACGGCTTGCCAGTTTTTCAGTCCGTCAGGGGTTAATTCGATCTGAATATCAAAGGTTGTATTAGAGTGTGTCACTTCGCTGCCGCCTGCCATCAGATTCTCAGCCCAACCTTTTTCTTTCAGTACCGACAGTAAGGAGCCTGTCGACTCATGACCGAGCAAATGTCTAACATATTGGTGGGGTTTTAAGTCGAGTTGATCAGCTGTTCCGGATATTGGGAAACGGAACTCCAAACGGCGCATTTCACGACGTGGTTTTATTTCGACCAGCATCGGTAGGGTGTTCGAATCAAATATCGGTTGCAGATAGCGCTGTTCATCGGAGTCAACATCTCGAATACCCGAGAAATAGGTTTCCACCATCGCTTCCAGTGTTGCGATATCCTGTGGACCGACAAGCGCGACGGACATGTTTCCGGCCACATAATATTGGCGGAAAAAAGCCTGTAAACGATCCCGAATATCGGGAGCGTTTAACGTGACCAGGTTACCGATGGCCAGTTTCGAGGCTGGGTGTTGGGCTGACACCAGTTCGCGGATGACATCTTCGATACGACGCTCGTCATTCTGCAGCGACGCGGAATACTCAGAATGCACCGCGTTCTGCTCACGTTCCGAAAATTCAGGGTCAAATAAAGGGGCAATAAAGAATTGTGAAAAACGATCCAGCGCCGGTTCCAACTGATCCGCATTAATATCGAAATAGTAGAGCGTGTTCTCGTTGCTGGTATAGGCGTTATCGCTGCCACCGTTCTGTTCGATGAAGGTTTGGTAACCGTCGACTTCCGGGTACTTCTCCGTGCCCAGAAACAGCATGTGTTCAAGAAAATGCGCCATCCCCTGCACGTCCGTCGGATTTGCCCAAGAACCGGTAAATACATTTAATGCCGCCGCAGACTTATCGGAACTCGGGTCGGAAACCAAAACGGCTTTCAGGCCATTCTTCAGGGTAACGGTTTTAAAGACACGTTGTTCGAAGTTGCTGATGTCAATGTTCGATGGGTTTACCTCTGGTTTTTGTTTGCTGTTTAACCAGTAGCTGCCCGCACCCAGGGCAGTAGCGACCAAAATGACCACTAAGGCGAGCGTTACGCCTCGTTTCATAGCTGAATCCTCGAAAATGTATCTTATTGAAAAACGGCTAGTTTACCGAGGGTGGGGTAGTTACACCAGCCAGAAGCACTTCCTCGCTGTATGCTACGGCGGTTATGGCTGGAGATTTACAAAATTGGCCTTATAGTGGTGGCAAAGAATGTATTGAGGTATCTATGCAACAGCCATCCGTGAATATTGTAGACGTCACCGAAGCTAATTTTCAGCAGGTGATGGTCGAGGAATCCTCTCAACGCCTAGTCTTGTTGGATTTCTGGGCTGATTGGTGCGCACCCTGCAAAGCGCTGACTCCGGTATTGGAAAAACTAGCCCATGAGTTCAATGGTCAAATTCTACTGGCAAAAATTAACGCAGATGAACAACAGAATATTGTGGCGCAATTCGGAATTCGCAGTTTACCTACCGTAGCCATTGTTAAGAATGGTCAACCAATTGATGCCTTTCAGGGGGCAGAACCCGAAAGTGCTATTCGTGAACGCTTACAGCAACACTTGCCAGCACCCTGGGAAGCTGGTGTACGCGAAGCACAGGCGCTAGCCGCTGAACAGAAGTTTGACGAGGCGCTGGTTCTGTTGCGTGAGGCGTATACTGTGAGTGGTGAATTGTATGAGATTGGCCTGATGATGGCCGATTGTTATCTGCATCTGAAGCGCGTGAAAGACGCCGAGGTCCTGCTGCAGAGCGCTACCATGGAGCAGCAGCTGCACCCACACTACAAGGAGCTGATGTCTCGATTGGAGCTGATGTTGGAAGCGGCAGATACGCCAGCCATTCTGGAGTTGCAGGCAAAGTTGGCTGATGATCCGGATAATCTCGAACTGAAATACGAGTTGTCCATTCAACTGAGTCAGGCTGAGCGAATTGAAGAGTCACTGCAAACTATTCTGGAAGTTTTGCAGCGAGATAAAAATTATAAAGAAGGCGCTGCCCGGAAAACCATGCTGGATATAATCAGCAGCTTAGGCAAGGGCGACCCTCTAGCCGCTAAATATCAACGGAAATTGTTTACGTTGTTGTACTAACAGTCAGTCATGTCAGTGTGATTGGGCGACCTATTGGTCGCCCTTTTTCGTATCAGGTATTTACACGCGTACCGATTGAGTAGCCAGCTTTCCGGATCGGCAAACTGCGAATTCGCTCGCCGGTGGCGGCAAAGATAGCGTTCGTCAGCGCTGGCGCAATGGGGGGGGTCGCGGGCTCACCAACGCCGCCAGGAGCGTCACCGCTGGGCAGAAGTTTGACCACAATATTGGGCGTTTGATACATCCTGAGCATCGGATAAGTGTCAAAATTTTTCTGTACGTTTTCCCCGTTTTTGAAATTAATCTCCCCTTCCGCTGCGGCAACCAGTCCGAAAATCATGCCGCCTTCCATTTGCGCTTCAACGGTATCCGGATTCACGACAATGCCGCTATCTATCACAATGGTGACTTTGTGTAATGTAATCACTTTATTGTCATCAATCGTCAGATCAACGACCTGTGCAACGTAGGAGCCAAATGATTTGTGAAATGCCACACCTTGATGGACGTTGCTTCGACCCCAGTTCGCCAAATCAGCCGCGGTGCTTAACACTTTTTTTGCTCGCTCATCGTGCATGGTATTAAGACGGTACTGCACGGGGTCCTGTCCAGCAAGATGCGCCAGTTCGTCGATGACGCTTTCGGTGAAAAACGCGGAATAGCTGTTTCCGACACTGCGCCAGAATCCCACCGGGACGGGCAACTTTGATTTCAGATACTCAAAATCCGGTTCAAGCACGTAAGGAACTTCCTTCATTCCCTCTACCGCAACCGGGTCATCGATGATTCGGGTAAACGGGACCCAGCTGATAAAACCGGGCGCAAAGAGTTTAAAGATGCGCTCGAAAATTGAAGGGCTGGCCAACTGATTATGCCAGGCAATCGGCAAACCTTTTTCGTCAACACCGATTCGGTACCGCGTGAGTGCGGTGGGTCGGTAGAAGTCGTTGCTGGTATCTTCTTCGCGGGACCAAACCAGCTTGATGGGTTTGCCGGTAGCCTGGGCGATTTCGATGGTCTCCGCAACGAAATCGATTTCACCCCGTCGGCCGAAGCCACCACCCAAGTAGGTCAGATGCACATGTATCTGTTCTTGTTTGAGATCGGTCAGTTTTTCTGCAATCTGACCCGTGAGCGATTGTGATTGGCTGGGCACCCAGATGTCGCATCGATCTTCAGTTAGCTTTACCGTGCAATTCATTGGCTCCAGCGTTGAGTGGGCCAGATAGGGCACTTCATATTCGAAGTCGTGTGTTTTTGCGGCGCCTTTGATGGTCGGCAAGGGTTCATCATCAAGTTGTTGCACCAAATGCGCTTTGACCGCAGCATCGTCCAGATCGATTTCGCCGCCGGCAAAGGTTGCCTTCAGCGCCGCAATCCCCATTTTGGCGTGCCAATACGTATCAGCAACGACCGCAATTGCATGTTCGAGTAACACAACGTCTTCAACGCCTTTAATGGCCAGCGCGGCCTGCTTATCGAATGTGTCGACAGTTGCGTTCAGGACGGGTGCGTGCTGAATGGTTGCTACCTTGAGCCCGTCGAAATTCACGTCAATACCGAATTCAGCACTGCCTTCGGTTTTTGGTGGCGTGTCCATTCGTGGTACTGACTTGCCAATGAGCTGATGCTCGCTTAGGGGCTTTAAGCTGACGTCTTCGGGTGCATCCAATGCCGACGCTTCAGTGACGAGTTCGCCAAACGAAAGTCGTTCACCGTTGGCATTGAAAACATAACCATTGTCGATGCGTAGGGCTGAAGGATCAGTATTCCAACGGTTGGCTGCAGCTTGCAAAAACATGTGCCGGGCCGTTGCACCTACTTTGCGTAGTGGTTTCCAATAGCCGGAAATCGTCGTTGATCCACCAGTCATTTGCATACGGAAAGTGGGATTGTTGAATGCCTTATTCCACGGTGCTGTTTTTACGCTGATATTTTGCCAATCGCAGCCGAGCTCTTCAGAAATCAGCATTGCGCAGGACGTATTTACACCTTGACCCATCTCCGCTGCCGGTACCGTGATCTGGATGTGGTTGTCGCTGGCGACGCTGAGCCAAAGCTGGTTGTCGATGGTTTCAGACTCGCCGGGTTGTACGATCACCTGACCATTGGAGCTGCAGCCAATCAACAGTGATACCCCTGTTAGCGCCGCGGATGACTGCAAAAATTGGCGTCGGGAAAGCGTGTTCATACGTTGGCTCCTTTTGTCTCCAGATTTGCTGCCGCGTTGTTCCACAATTCAGACGCGCGATGCACTGCTTTGCGGATGCGCGGGTAGGTACCGCAACGACAGATGTTCATCATTTGAATGTTTATATCCTCATCGCTGGGATTTGGGTTTTGGCTCAATAAGCTCACCGCAGATAAAATCTGACCTGACTGGCAATAGCCACATTGGGGCACTTCGAGTTCCTGCCAAGCTTGTTGAACGGGGTGATCGTTGGCTTCACTCAAGCCTTCGATGGTGGTTATATCCAGCCCTTCCGCCGCAGACACAGGAAACACACAGGTTCGCGTTGCCTGTCCGTTAATCAGCATGGTACAAGCGCCACACTGTGCGATACCGCAACCAAACTTGGTCCCGGTTAAGCCAAGATTCTCCCGGACCACCCAGAGCAAAGGTGTATCGGGTTCAACATCGACAGTCATGGTTTTACCATTCACGTTAAGTGAGATCATAGTGCTCTTCCTTTTCTTTATTCGAGTTGATGAGTTCTTGCATCGTGGTTAGATCCTGCGGGGTATCCAGATCCCACCGAGCATTTTTTACGGCAACCACATGACAGCGTTGTTCGTGTAATAATTTTTGAGCACCTTTAGTGCCGGAAAGCGTGCTTAACTGTTGGCGGAAATGCGCTGGAAAAAGAACCGGTGGACCGGTGTATTTGAGATCTTTAGCGACTTGGATCTGCTTGCCATCCCACTGTTGCATAAACTCATATAAAGCTTTGCCAGTGAGGCGCCATTGGTCAATCAACAGGATAAGATAGCCTTTGGACGGTGGTACGATATTTGAAACACCAAACGCGATGGAATTTCCCAACCCTTGTTGCCAGTCGGGACAGTGCAATAGGTTGACACCCTGTGGAATTGATTCGTTAGGAGACCAACAACCTGTCACTAGACTGACCGGGCAGTTCAACGACAAAGCCTTGTCGAGCGTATGACGCCACAGGGGTTTATCGTGCACAGCAATGTTTTGTTTGGCTACCCCTAAGCGTGAGGAGGCACCGGCGGCAGGAATCACTATGTGCACATCGCTTTGCTGGGAGGGTGTCATGTCAGTTGCTCTTCTTTTTATGGGTAAAACGACATTTAGTACGTACTTAGTTTACAGATGGATGAGGTCATGTGAACGTTTCAAACATTTATTAACCCCATCGGCGTCCAAAGCCGTGACAGTGGCTTCAGAATAGAGCGAATTTAGGTAGATGCAACGGCTTTTCAACTTGGATTTTAACTAGGGCAACTCTGATTAATGCAAATCACCTCAGTCCTATCAGATTGAAGGATGAGCGAGGCGTGTGTCGCCGAGAATGGCAAGTCCTTTTAAAAACACACAACAATGCTCAGTCATCGATCTGAAGGGCCCGAAGGGCGGACCTGAAATGCCAAATTTCTTTGTTAAGTCCTTTGCCAAGATAATGAATATGGTCCGTAGAACTTGCCTCGAAATTTGCCCATTTCTACACCCGCTGAGGTAGATAGCAATTACTCAGAGTTGCCCTCGCGTTTCAGAAATACTCTTGATTTTGTCGGCGTCGATAAACCAGCATCAGAATAATCATGCACAGAATGGCGATGAGAGCGCCGACAAAAACTGCTTTGAACGTGAGAACCTGGGCAATAATACCCGTCAACGACGTTCCAATAACGGAGCCGGTTTTTAACAGGTTGCTGTAAAGAGCCGACGCTGTGCCAGTTTGCCCGGGCATCAGGTCCTGGATGATAGTTATTCCCAGACCGGCAAAAATACCAAAATAAATACCGTTAAATACCTGAATAGCAATCAAAGACCAGAAGGTCGTAACGCATAACGTTGCTGTGTAAAAAATGGCGCCGCTGGTTGCAGCAATCAGCAAGAGTTTGATTTTTCCAAAACGAGCGCTCCAACGACCAACCATAAGCATAAACGGGATTTCAAGCCCTGCGGTCAGCCCCATTAAAATACCCGCGGTATAACCTGGCAATTCGGTTTCATTGACCAAATACAGTGGAATTGCTGTGATATAAAGACTGTTGGCCAAAAAACCGAAGGCCATGGCAACACTCATCAGCCAAAGGGCTGCAGAATAAACGGGCTTTCTGACAGGTGTGTTTTGAGCATGCTCAGGGGTTGCGCTGTCTTTTGTGTTAGATGGCTGCGCATTTAAATCCGGCAGTGCAACATAGCCAAAGATCAACACAATTACGGCAAGAACCGTTGCCACTAGGAAGGACGCTTGGAAGCCAAATGCGTCAACCAGCAGAAATGCGATAGGTGGTCCGACGATCCAGGCAGCGGACATCAGGGAGCGCATTTTTGAGTTGATGCTAACCGCGGCTTTACCCTGGCGGTCAGCGTACCAGCGAATAATGGTGAAGAGCTGGGGTTGGGCGGCACTGGCGATGCCCATCAGTAAGATGCCGACCAGAAGAACTTGCCAGAACGCGTTGGCGTTGGCGTAGATAAAGGTGGCGAAGACAAGGGCACTGGTCGCAACCAAAAAGATTTTTTTTGCGTTCATGCCTCGGTCCGTTCGATGCCCGAGGAACTGGCTGACTACAATGCCGCTAATGGTCATAGCGATGGTATAAAGCCCGACATACATCGGTTGCACGGATAAGCCTTCAATGAGGAACAGGCCCATAACCGGTAAGACAAAACTCATTCCTAACCCGGTTATAAACGCAACCACAGGCAAGGCAAAACTTGGAGACATTTTCATAGTGTTCCGGTTTAACAGTGGCACAGCGCAGCAATCTGCATATCGCGTTTAATCGATGCAGACAGAAAACGGGTTACTCGCCAAGAAAGATTTTAGTTTAGATCAGAATAGAGGCGGCGGTAAGTCACTCTGGTAGGTGACTTGAATGAAAGCGCGTGGCCTGATGCTCGCAATAACTCGTGCACAGGCCAGTCCATCTGCTGTCAACGGACACACATTCTGGCAAACATATTTTATTGACGCTCCAATAACGGGCGCAAATATTTTCCGGTGACGGATTTTTTGTCTAAAGCAACATCTTCTGGCGAACCCGTAGAGACAATCTTGCCACCTTTAACGCCGCCTTCGGGTCCAAGATCGATAATCCAGTCGCCAGTTTTAACCACATCCAGATTATGCTCAATCACGACGACAGTATTACCGTTGTCCCTTAACCGATGCAGTACCTCAAGCAATTGCTTAATGTCATGGAAGTGAAGGCCTGTTGTCGGTTCATCCAGAATATACAACGTGCTGCCGGTGTCTCGCTTAGACAGCTCACGAGCCAGTTTTACCCGCTGAGCCTCACCGCCGGACAAAGTTGTCGCGCTTTGCCCTAATTTGACATAGGACAGACCAACATCGGTCAACGTTTGTAGTTTGCGTTGCAGGGCTGGTATGGCATCAAAAAATTGCAGACCATCTTCAATGGTCATATCCAGAACTTCATGGATATTTTTCCCCTTGTAACGAATCTCGAGTGTTTCCCGGTTGTAACGTTTGCCGCTGCACACATCGCAGGGAACATAAATATCCGCCAGAAAATGCATCTCTACTTTAATAAGACCGTCGCCCTGGCAAGCTTCGCAGCGGCCGCCTTTGACGTTAAAGCTGAAGCGACCAGGGGCATAGCCTCGCGAACGTGATTCCTGAGTGGCCGCAAACAAATCCCGTATGGCGGTAAAAATGCCGGTGTACGTAGCCGGATTAGAACGCGGTGTGCGTCCGATTGGGCTTTGGTCAATATCGACGACTTTGTCAAAGTGTTGAAGACCCTCAATAGTTTTATGTGGAGCGGCCGTTAAGGTTGTCGCTTTATTCAGTGCGGTTGCCGCTAATGGGTATAGAGTCTGATTGATCAGCGTCGATTTTCCAGAACCTGAAACACCCGTGATACATGTAAACAGCCCGACCGGAATCGACAGATCAACATTCTGTAAGTTATTTCCATTTGCGCCGCGCACAACTAACTGTCGTTTTGGGTCATTAACCGCACGTTCAGTGGGGACAGCAATTTTCTTTTTGCCACTGAGGTATTGGCCGGTAAGGGAGTTTTTCGTTTTCATGATTTTTTCTGGTGTACCAGAAGCGATAATCTCACCACCATGGACGCCAGCGCCTGGTCCAATGTCCAGAACCCAGTCTGCCATCCGAATAGCGTCCTCATCGTGTTCAACCACCAGCACGCTGTTTCCCAGGTCCCGCAAATCGGTCAAGGTTTTTAACAGGCGATCATTATCGCGTTGATGCAGGCCGATGGATGGTTCGTCAAGAATATACATAACGCCGACCAAGCCGGCACCAATCTGGCTGGCCAGGCGGATACGTTGCGTTTCGCCGCCTGAGAGCGTATCGGCACTGCGGTCGAGACTCAGGTAGTCCAAACCAACGTTTTCGAGGAAGCTCAATCGTTGCAGAATTTCGCGAAGGATTTTTTCTGCGATCTGCGCTTTGTTACCAGACAATTGCAGCGAGTGATAATAACGGACGGCGTCGGCAATCGACATGCGCGTAACTTCAGGCAAGGTTACACCGTCGACAAAAACATGACGCGAACTTTCTTTCAACCGACTGCCATGGCAAGCAGGGCAATGTTGTTCCGCCAAATACTTCGATAACTCTTCGCGAACAGAGTTGCTGTCCGTTTCTCGGTAGCGCCGTTCCATATTCGGAATGACGCCTTCAAAGGTGTGCGTGCGGCTATAAACGGCACCACGGCTATTGACATAATTAAAGTCTATTTCGACATCCCCAGAGCCCTCTAAAACGGCCTTCTGGAATTTTTTCGGTAGCTTCTCAAACGGTTTGTCCAGATCCACGTTAAAGTGCTCAGCCAAAGAATTCAGCTGACTGAAATAATAGACAGCCCGCCGATCCCACCCGGCGATGGCGCCTTCTGCCAATGTCAGTTGCACGTCTCGCACAACTTTATTTCGGTCAAAATATTGCTTTAAACCTAAACCGTCGCATTCTTCGCAAGCGCCAGCAGGGTTGTTGAATGAAAACATTCGCGGTTCGAGTTCGGCAATCGCGTAGCCACAGATTGGGCAGGCAAACTTATTTGAAAACAGTAGGTCTTCGCCGTCGCCATCCATCCATGCAACTTGAGCAATTCCGCCAGACAACGTTAAGCAGGTTTCGAACGATTCTGCCAAACGCAATTGAATATCGTCGCGGGCTTTGAAGCGATCAACCACCGCTTCAATGCTGTGCTTCTTGCGTTTATCCAGTTCAGGAACTTCGTCCAGATCCATCACGGTGCCATCAACGCGCACGCGGACAAAACCTTGTGCTTTTAGCTCATTAAAAATGTGTAAATGCTCACCTTTGCGATCTCTGATCAGTGGTGCGAGCATCATCAGTTTGCTGCCTTCCGGCAGCGCAATCACCTGGTCGACCATTTGACTGATGGTCTGTGCTTCCAACGGTTCACCGTGCTCAGGACAACGCGGCTCGCCGACTCGAGCATAAAGCAGACGTAGATAGTCGTAAATTTCAGTGGTGGTTCCAACGGTTGAGCGTGGGTTGTGACTGGTGGTTTTCTGTTCGATAGATATGGCAGGCGATAGGCCTTCGATGTGGTCTACATCTGGTTTTTCCATCATCGACAGGAATTGTCGGGCATAGGTCGATAGCGATTCAACGTAACGCCGCTGTCCTTCCGCGTACAGGGTATCGAAAGCAAGTGAGGATTTACCCGACCCGGATAGGCCGGTAATAACAACCAGCTTATCTCGTGGAATGTCGATGGAAATGTTCTTCAGGTTGTGGGTACGGGCACCCTGGACGGAAATTTTGTCCATGTCATCCTCAAATTTGGCGAAAACAAAAGCGCAAAGAAAGCATAATTCGGCAATAAGATCCAGCGGCACAGACTTGTCTGCTGCAGAAAGTCTGCGCCGCCTAATTCAGATTGGCAGCAAGCTGGGGTGTCATACTGACAAATCTGAAGTTTGGATCTGCGTTTCGAGTGCGTGAATTCGAAAAGCGCCTAAATTGTGCTGTATGGATGTACAGTTTGCAATGGTTTTTTTTGAGTGTCGTCAGGTTTAGCGATCAACACTCATTATGGCCTATGGTGACTGACCTGAGTCTGATAGAATCCGCGCGATTTCATATTTTACGTTGTTGTCTATGGCTTTTAATAGTGTGGAGCGAAAAGCTCTGACTGGGCTCGCAATGCTTTACGCCAGTCGTATGCTCGGTTTGTTCATGGTGTTACCGGTGTTGTCTTTGTACGGCATGGATCTGGAGAAGGCATCGCCGCAGACATTGGGTTTGGCACTGGGAATTTATGGCATTACGCAAGCGTTATTGCAGATTCCGTTTGGGGCTGCGTCGGATCGATTTGGTCGTAAACCCCTGATAGTCTTAGGTCTGGTTATATTTTTGGTTGGCAGCATTGTGGCTGCATTATCTACTCATGTGATGGGGCTGGTGTTTGGTCGTGCATTGCAAGGCGCCGGTGCAATATCCAGTGTTGTACTCGCTCTGTTGGCCGACTATACCCGCGAAAGCGAACGTTCCAAGGCAATGGCGATAGTAGGTGCTGTTATTGGCAGTTCTTTTGTTGTTGCCGTGATGATAGGTCCCTGGATTGCTGGTTTCGGAGGTTTGGCCGGCTTGTTCTGGTTTACCGCAGGTTTGGCTTTGCTGGGCATGTTGGTTCTGTTGTGGCTGCCTCCTGTACCCGGATTGCAGATTCATCAAGAGCGTAAATTTCATGCGTCTCAAATTGGCCAGGTATTGCGAGACGGAAATGTCTTAATTTTGAGTCTGGGTGTATTTTTGCTGCATATGACCATGACCGCGTTGTTTGTCGCCTTGCCTATTGTGTTAGTTGATCGCGGTTTTGCGGCGGATGATCTCGGACAGGTATATGCTCCGGTCATGATCATTGCCTTTTTAGGCATGGCACCCATGATGATGTTGTCAGAGCGCAACAACGCTCAGGTGAAATTTTTGCGTTTGGCTGCAGTGCTGATTTCCATTGCGCTGGTTGCTCTGGTCGGTGTGAAGGCTGGAGCTGCGTCTGCGCTGGCATTGTTGCTGTTTTTTGTGGGGTTTAACTTCATCGAAGCAACATTGCCTTCGCTGTTGAGTCGCAAGGCTGAAGCGCAAAGCCGAGGCACAGCGATGGGGGTGTTCGCAACGGCGCAGTTCATTGGTGCGGCTGCAGGTGGCATGGTAGGTGGTCTGCTGTTTGCGAATCAGCAGCTGTTGCCGATTGTCGCCGTTGGGTTTGGCGCACAGATTGTCTGGATTGTATTGTTGGGTTTGGTAAAACCGGTCAAATCGACCCAAACGACGCCAACCGAGTCAGTTGGCTAACTGAATTTGTCCTTGAGGTTAGGGTAAATCTCAAGGATAGTTAATTGATTAGAGAAATAGCAGATAGGAACGTTTATGGCAAAGGGTACAGTGAACAAGGTCATCATCTTGGGTCGGCTCGGGCAGGATCCGGAAGTCCGGTCCACTGCGTCAGGCACACAAATTGTGAACTTGAATGTAGCAACCAATGAAATCGGCCGAGCTGATGAGCAGGGCAATCGGCAAGAACATACCGAGTGGCATCGCATAACACTGTTTGGACGTATGGCAGAAAACGCTGCTCAATATCTGCGTAAAGGCTCAATGGTTTATATTGAAGGTCGCTTGCAGACTCGTAAGTGGCAAGATCAAAACGGTCAAGATCGCTACTCAACCGATATTGTCGGTAATGAAATGCAATTTATTGGTGGTCGAAATGACGGCGGTGGTAATCAGGGCTTCGGGCAGCAGGCACCTCAGCAGGGTAGCTACAATCAGCCTGCTCAGGGCGGTTATAATCAACCTGCTCAGGGTGGTTTTAATCAGCCGCAATCGGGTGGTTACTCGAACCAACCTCAGCAGAAACCGGCAACGCAGACACCGCCACCGGCTCAGCCAGCACCAGGTGGCTTTGACGACTTTGATGATGATATCCCTTTTTGAGGATAAGTTTCTCATTCTAAATTAATACCCAAAAGACCCGGATTTAGACCGGGTTTTTTTAGTTCAGCAAGGGCTAGTCAGCAGAACGACGGAGAAATCGGTGTTGGCAAATTGCCATATCCTGCTTCAACGCTGTGCTTCTCGCTAGCAGCTGCCTATAATTCTGACATCGTTCATTCAGCTAGGTGTGTTGTGCCAGATTTTTCAGATTCTCTCAGTTTCCTCATTCTCGGCAGCGATCGTCAGGTCGGTCGATCACTTATTCAGTACCTCGATAGTCGTCAAATACCTTATCAAGCCTGTTCTTCCGAGCAATTGGCATCACCGGATGAGGTTGGGAAGATCGTTGCTGCTGCGCAATCCTGTAGCTATGTTGTGAATGTGTTGTTTGAAGAGCCTTCCGAAGGTACTGACGTTGATCTACCGTTCTGGTTAGGTCTGGCCAACAGCATTGCTGAAGCTTGTGCGCAATGTCATAAGCCTCTGTTTCAGCTTTCCAGCGGACTTGTCTTTGCGGGGAAAAGCTCAAGAGCCTATGTGGAAACTGACTTGCCCGATGCTCATTCGGCCCTGGGCCGAACCTATATCGATATTGAGCAGGAAGTCGTCGAGCGATGGTCGAAAACGGTTTTGTTAAGAGCCAGTTGGTTGTTCAGTGAACAGGATGGTAACTATCTGACTCAATTGGTTGGTGCTGCTGTCCGGCTGGAAACGTTGAAGGTGTCAGGTCATCTGCGTGGGTGCCCGACCTATGCTATGACGGCGGCTAAGGTTTTGGTTGCGATGGCCGAACAGGTCGACTGCGGCGCGGAACCTGAATTGTGGGGTGTGTATCACTATGCCGATAGTGACGCGTGCACCATGCATACGTTCGCAAAAACAGTCATAACTGTTGTGAAGTCAATGACCGAAGTGAAGGTTGAAAGCCTTGAAGAGGGCAATAGCCCAGGCATGATTGATGCGGTCAACGAATTGGAAAACTATGAACTTGGATGTAAGAGAATATTGTCGACCTTTGGGATTAAGCAACGTCCCTGGCGTCGAAGTATTCATGATGTATTGAAAGAAAAGTTTTCGTCTCACGGCTGAAAGCACTCAAGAATCGGGCGTTCTGTCCGATCTATCTTACAAAACGTATTAAGGTGACGGCGTGTAATGGCCTCAAATGATCTCAGCAAAATGCGCCTCGCAGCAGGATTGAACATAAACCTTGAGGTTGAAGGTGGTGATGGGCGACGTCACAAGGGTACCTTCATTGGTATGGTTCCGGGGCGTTCAGTGCTGGTAACTACGCCAATGTTGGGTGAAAATCGGCCTTTATTGCTGCGCAAAGAGCAGACATTGATATGCCGTTTTTTTGCACACAAGGTAGCATGCGCCTTTCGTAGCCAGGTCGTGCACATCTGTACCACGCCATTGCACTATCTGCATCTGGGTTGGCCGACGCAAGTGGAGGTCGGTACGGTACGTAAGTCTGAACGCGTATTGGCAAATCTTCAGGTGTCGATCGTCAATCAATCAGATGCAACCTGGGAGCGAACCTTCGGTGCCATTGTCGACTTGTCGACAACGGGTGCTCGATTGGAGTCCGTAGATCCTGTGGGTGCTATTGGTGATCAGATTCTGATCAGTGGTAAGGTTGTCATTGGTCATGTTACGCGGCTGATTTCAATCGAAGCTGTAATCCGGGCCGAGTTGGATCGCTTTGAGTTGGCCAACAGTACCGCCGCATATGGGATTGAATTCAAGTTTGTCTCAGATATTGATTTTCTGGCGTTGCAGGCTTTTGTTAACGGTCAGGTTGCCAAAGGGGCAGACCGTTAGTGGATTTTGATTGAGCGGGCCTGCTCAGTCTGAGCAGCCCATTGCATCAACTGTTACGGGCAACCGCCAGATCGGCCAAGGCTAACATAGCGGATTTATACGAGCAGTCACTGAATTGGTTTAAGCATTCCTTCGCCTGTTGTGCGTGCTGTTCCGCTTTGGTCGTAACATATTCGAGCGACTCTGTGCGTTTGATGATGTCGAGTACGGTATCTAAATGCACCAAACCGCCTTTTCGAATGCATTCGCGGATGATGGATCTATCTTCTTCCGTACCGTGTTCCATCGCATGTATCAGCGGAAGTGTGGGTTTTCCTTCGGCTAAATCGTCACCGACATTTTTACCCAAGGTTTGTGAGTCTCCAGCGTAGTCTAGGACATCGTCAATCAGTTGGAAGGCTAACCCCAGATTGAGGCCGTAATCCGCCAGCGCTTGATTCTGTTCCGGTGTATAACCTGAAATAACGCCGGCTGTCTCGGCGGAGGCTTGGAACAGTATCGCTGTCTTACCGGTAATGACCTCCATATACTGCTGTTCAGAGGTATTCGGGTTTTTGATATTCATTAATTGCATCACTTCACCTTCGGCGATTACCCGGGTGGTTGCGGAGAGCCGTGCCATAACATCCAGATTGCCCAGCTTGACCAGCATCTCAAAAGAACGGGCATACAGAAAGTCGCCAACCAGAACGCTGGGAGAGTTCCCCCAATTGGCATTGGCGGTTGGTTTGCCGCGCCGCATGTCGGATTTGTCAACAACGTCGTCATGCAGCAATGTTGCGGTATGCAGGAACTCGATAATAGAAGCTAACAGGTGGTGTCGTGTATCTATTGTACCGGCTAATCCGCCGCTTAATAGCACCAGCATCGGCCGAAGGCGCTTGCCACCACTGTCAATAATGTGTTCTGCGACCTTTTCGACCATGGGGACGTTGGAAGCGAGTTGTTCATGAATGGTTTTATTGACGGCGTCAAAGTCGCTGGCAACGGTCTGAAATACGGCTTTTTGGTCCATTGAACGAGGTGTCTGTAAGTGGCTTTTGCGCGTGATGCTAGGGTGCTGGCAGGAGGCTGTCAAGGTGGTCAAAAAACGACTTGCATCGATGAGGGCAAATCCGTATTATCTGCCGCCCGATCGGAGTGCATCATTCCCTGCCATAGGGTGCCAACAGCGTAGGCGTCGCCTTTAGAAGCAGGTAGAAATGGAAAACAGGATCGGTTAACGACTAATTTTGGAGAATTACATGTACGCTGTAATCGTATCTGGCGGTAAGCAATACCGCGTAAGCGAAGGGCAAACGCTCAAGCTTGAAAAAATTGAAGCTGAAACCGGTGCTTCAATCAATTTTGACAAAGTATTACTAGTAGCAGATGGCGACAAGTTCAATATTGGACAGCCAGTTGTGAAAGGTGCTGTGGTTTCTGCTGAAATCATCGCTCAAGGTCGTCACAAAAAAGTGAAGATCATGAAATTCAAGCGTCGTAAGCACCACATGAAGCAAATGGGCCACCGTCAGTGGTTCACCGAAGTTAAAATTACTGGTATTAAGGCATAACGGAGATAACTCATGGCTCACAAGAAAGCTGGTGGTAGTACCCGAAACGGTCGTGACTCTGAAAGCAAACGCTTGGGTGTAAAAGCCTTTGGTGGTCAGACTGTTACAGCAGGCTCAATCATTGTTCGTCAACGTGGTACTCGTTTCCACGCTGGTAGCAACGTTGGTATCGGTAAAGACCATACGTTGTTCGCTAAAGCAGACGGCAAGGTAGAATTCGTTGTTAAAGGTGAGAACAATCGTAAGTTTGTTAACATCGTAGCGTAATTACGCAGCAACCAGAAAAAGCCTCGCTCACGCGGGGCTTTTTTGTTTGGACAGAGACAGAGACTGCCACAGGGCAGAAGTGCCGATCTTATGGGTATCCCTTTTTTGCAGGTCAGTGTTCTTAATGAGTATTGAAAAGAGATATCCATAAGTTCAGCTAAACTGAAACACGATTAATGAAGAGTTAGACACTATGAAGTTTGTAGATGAAGCCACCATTGCAGTTGAAGCGGGCAAGGGCGGTAAGGGCTGTGTCAGTTTCCGCCGTGAAAAATTTATTGCAAAGGGCGGTCCTGATGGCGGAGACGGTGGTTTCGGTGGCAGTGTCTGGGTTAGAGCGGATGAAAACGTCAACACGCTGATCGATTATCGATATACCCGGCGTTTTCAGGCTGAAAATGGCCAGCAGGGTATGGGGTCAGATATGACTGGCCGCGGCGGTAAAGACACGACGTTAGTCGTGCCAGTTGGTACGACGGTCATAGATGTCGATACGGATGAAGTTCTGGTGGATCTTAAGCACCATGGCGAAACATTCAAAGTTGCCGAAGGCGGCGCCCGCGGTCTGGGTAATACACGCTTTAAATCATCGACTAACCGAGCTCCTCGTCAGTCAACGCCGGGGAAGGAAGGTGAAAGCCGCAACATCAAGTTTGAATTGAAAGTATTGGCGGATGTTGGGTTGCTGGGATTGCCGAATGCCGGTAAGTCAACGCTGATTCGCTCGGTCAGTGCAGCAAAACCGAAGGTTGCAGATTATCCCTTTACTACAATGGTGCCCAACCTGGGTGTAGTGAGAGTTGACGAGCTGCGTTCGTTTGTGATGGCCGATATCCCAGGATTGATTGAGGGCGCCTCTGATGGCGCCGGCTTAGGTATCCGCTTCCTTAAGCATTTGGTGCGTACTCGTGTGTTATTGCACATTGTTGATATGTTCCCGTTTGATGAATCGACCCCGGCTGACAATGCGTTGGCCATTGCCAATGAACTGGAAGCCTTCAGTCCTACATTGGCGCTGCGTGAGCGTTGGTTGGTGTTGAATAAGATCGACTTGGTACCAGAAGACGAGCGCGATGCGTTAGTGGAATCTGTCATCAATGCGTTGGATTGGCAGGGACCTGTGTATGTCATTTCCGCCATGGCAAAGCTGGGTACTGCAGAATTGGCCAGTGATTTGATGACTTGGTTGGAAAATCGTAATCGCGAACTGGCAGAGAACCCTGAGTTAGCGGAAGAAGACGAAGATATGCGTGCGCAAGTTGAGACCGAAGCTCGTGATCGTATTGAACTGCTGTCCTCCCGGCGCAAAGCGGCCCGAGCCGCAGCCCGTGCAGCCGGTGAGGATGACGACGACGATGATTACGATGTTGAGGTTATCTACGAGCCTTAATCGGATAGCTTGTTGACAAAAAGGTGCCAGAGGCACCTTTTTTTGATTGGGATATCGGATATTTCTCGGTTAAGCAAATTACACGCAGTTAAGCCTGGTGACGTTGTTGGGAAATTGAAATAAAGTTCTGCGTAAGTCGCCGTTTTTGTTCTGCAGTGATTCATCTAAACTCTTGCCTCAGAAAGGCTGTCGGGAATCTACCTTGAAAAACGAATTGAGTAAGGCCTCGTTGACTCATGGAAAACGTTGGGTCGTAAAAATTGGTTCTGCCCTGTTGACGAATGATGGGCAGGGACTGGATGTTGAGCGTATTGCGCAATGGGTTGTGCAAATGGCTGAGTTAAAGCAACGCGGTATAGAGATCGTGTTGGTGTCATCGGGTGCCGTGGCCGCGGGTATGGCAAGGCTGGGTTGGACCGATCGTCCCGACACCATGGAATTACTGCAAGCGGCTGCAGCTGTCGGGCAAACCAAGTTAGTCCAGACCTATGAAGATCTATTTCAGCAGTCGCAATTGCATACCGCTCAGATCTTGCTGACTCATGAGGATCTCTCGGATCGCAAGCGCTATCTGAATGCACGCAACACTTTGCGGGCCTTGTTGCATATGCCTGTGGTTCCCATTGTAAACGAGAATGATACGGTCACCACAGACGAAATTCGCTTTGGCGACAATGACACCCTCGGTGCTTTGGTTGCAAACCTCGTCGAGGCGGACGCTTTGATTCTGTTGACTGACCAGGACGGATTGTACGATGCGGATCCACGCCATAATCCAGCCGCATCGCTGATAGAAATGGCGAATGCGACGGATCCGAAGCTTGTCGAAGTCGCCGGTGGTGGTGGCAAACTGGGTCGTGGTGGCATGGCAACGAAGGTCCGAGCAGCACAATTAGCAGCCCGGTCGGGCGCGGTGACCGTAATTGCCGGGGGCCGAATTGACAATGTACTGACTCGTCTTCGACACGGCGAATCAGTTGGTACCCGACTGGTGCCAGACCTGGAACCCATCGCAGCACGTAAACAATGGCTGGCGGGTCATCTGCAAATGAAGGGTGAGATTGTAATCGATGAGGGGGCAATACATGCATTGCGTAGTCAGGGCAAAAGTCTACTTGCTGTTGGCGTCAAAGCAGTGTCCGGTCATTTTCAACGGGGCGAATGTGTGTCGGTTAAATCGGAAGCAGGAACTGTGGTTGCGCGAGGACTGATTAATTACGATGCCCTGGAGGCAGCAAAAATTATCGGGTCATCGACGCATCAGATCGAGGCCATTCTCGGTTATCTGAATGAGCCCGAGCTGATACACCGCGATAATCTGGTGATAATGTAAGGAGCGACTATGGAACGCTGTGGCTGGTGTGGTGAGGATCCGCAATATCAACACTATCATGATACGGTTTGGGGGCGACCTGAATATGACCGTACGGAACTGTTCAAAAAGCTGTGCCTAGACGGGCAGCAAGCAGGTTTAAGTTGGATTACCATCCTGCGCAAACAAGTTAACTATGAAGCGGCGTTTTTTAACTTTAACCCCGAGAAGATGGCTGCGATGACCGAAAATGACGTGCTGACTCAGATGCAGAATGCCGGTATCGTCCGCAACAAGCTAAAGATCCAGTCGCTGATAAATAATGCGCGGGCTCTGCTGGCATTTGAACAGGCTGGAGGCGATTTCAGTGAGTTTCTCTGGTCTTTTGTCGACCACTCACCTCGCGACAATGCATTTCGCCGTTTGAAAGACATACCTGCGGAGACAGAGCAAAGTAAAGCTATGTCAAAAGCTCTGAAAAAACTGGGATTCAGTTTTGTGGGTCCTACTATCTGTTATGCGTTCATGCAGGCTGTTGGTATGGTGAATGATCATGTAGTGACCTGTCACGTCTATCAGTCTTGCCAGAGGTTATCTTCTCATTGAATTTCGGGTCTCGTGACTTTTGACCGCTGAATTTAAGCGTCTGGAAATTTACACTGAGTTAAATCTTGTTGAGTTATTATTATGTCTGAACGCCCGCCCATCCTCCCGCCAGCAATAGGGCTGTTGATGATGCTGGGAGTGTTTGCTGTGCATTTCCTGCGTCCTGGCGCTATTGTGCTGCATTATCCACTGAATTTTGTCGCCCTCATACCCATTGTGATCGGTGCTGCATTGAACCTGATGGCAGACAAGGAGTTGCGGCAAAAAGGTGTCATCAATGACAATGGTGAATACAATTTAAACGCAGGTATTCTGGTGACTAGCGGTGTTTACCGATTTTCCAGAAACCCTGCGTATCTTGGTCTGGTGTTGATCATTGCTGGTTTGGCTTTATGGGTTGGTAGCGTAACCCCTTGGTTGGTGGTCGCACTGTTTGTTTTTATACTCCGAACTTCCTATATCCGGGTCGAAGAAAAGCAATTGGTCAAAGCGTTTGGCGGTCGATATGAACAGTATTGTAAACTCGTACCTCGTTGGTTTCGGTTAAGGTCCACGCTCACCTCGTGACATAACATATTCTTGGTATCATGCTGGGAGGCTTTCCGAGTGTGGTGCCATTGCCGAAAATTCTTGCACTTCAAAAGGGAAATCTCTCGTTTAGGTAGCGCGCGTTCGCAATGGATGCGTTGATCGTATCGATTAGGTGAAACCGGTATAGCAGGGCTATATACTGGCTGCTGCAATGTGACAGTTCGGTTAAATTCAAGAAAGACCCAATGATGAAAAGGATTTAAAGCATGCTCGGAAAAGTGCAGCGGTACTACGAAACACTGATCGAAGAGAGGTCTCATTGGTTGTTTTTCTGGGTGGTTTTGGTGCTTATCTTGCTCGGGATTCAAGCTCGCCATTTTACGCTGGACGCGAGCGCCGAAAGTCTATTATTGGAAAATGATCAATCTCTGGAATATTTCCGGGAAATATCGGATCGTTACGGGTCTCAGGAATTTTTAGTTTTAACCTTTACGCCGAATCAGCCACTGTTCAGTGACGAAGCGCTTTCCAAACTGACTGCTTTGCGTAACGAACTACGCACCATCAAGCGGGTAGAGTCTGTGGTGACCGTCATGGATGTGCCGCTATTGTCGAATCCTCCCGTCCCGATGTCAGAGTTGGTTTCCAATATCAAGACTCTTGAAGATCCAGCAGCAGATATTGCCATGGCTCGAAGTGAGCTCGCTAATAGCCCTCTGTATGTGAATCTATTACTAAATCTGGATGAGAATACGACCGCCCTGCAGATCAATTTCCCGATTGATGAAACCAAAGCGAACTTGCTTAATATGCGGCGCGAGTTGCGTATGCAAGCTGAACTGCAGCCGGAATCCGGTGCTGATGTGCAGCTGAAGTTAGTTGAGCAGCTCATCTTCGAGCATAACTCAGAAACCGCCGCATTGTTGCATAAGGATATTGAACAGATCCGGGAAATTATGGGTCGCTACCAATCCTACGGTGAATTACACCTTGGCGGGGTACCCATGATTGCAGACGATATCATTCAATTTGTCCGAAGTGATTTGTTGATTTTTGGTACAGCCGTATTTTTGTTGATTATTGTGACACTGGCCGTTATTTTTCGTCAGATTCGTTGGGTCGCGTTGCCGTTACTCTGCTCCAGCGCTGTGGTCGTTGCCATGCTGGGAGTCTTGGGGTGGTGGCAGTGGCCAGTGACCGTTATTTCAAGCAACTTCATTTCACTGCTGCTTATTCTGACGCTGTCCATGAATATTCATCTGGTTGTACGCTACCGAGAGCTGTTGCGACAGCATCCTTATTGGGATCAACGTGAGCTCGTAGTGACTACTATTCGGCGAATTGCCATTCCTTGTGTGTATATGACACTGACAACGGGGGTGGCATTTGTTTCGTTGATCGCCAGTGGGATTCGTCCAGTGATTAATTTTGGTTGGATGATGACCGTGGGAATCTGTGTTGCCTTCACGATGACCTTTATTCTCTTTCCTGCCATGTTAATGCTGCTGGGCAAAGATCGCCGTACCGGTGAAGAACGTAAGGGCGGCCCCTTAACCAAAATGATGGCTAAGTTCACCCTACGCAATGGCCAGCTGATTTTGTTAAGCAGTCTCGCTCTTACAGCATTTACTGTAATCGGCGCCTCCAGGCTGATTGTCGAAAACAGTTTTATCGATTATTTCGATGAAAAAACGGAGATATACCAAGGTATGACGGTTATCGATCAGCGCCTTGGGGGGACGACGCCACTGGAAGTTATTCTACATTTTAGTGATGGACTCGAAGAATTCGTTAATGAGGATGGCCCCTCCCTCCGTGATTCGTCAGGCGTTGTAAATGAAGATGCCTGGGAAGAAGCCAGTTCAGACGAGTTTGTTGATGACTTTAGCGACGATTTTTCTGACGATTTCAGTGACGAGTTTGTGACGGAAGATTTTCTGGCGATGGAAGAAGGTGGAATCGGCTCATTTGAAGATGATTTTGTTGGTGAAGACGACCCAGATAAATATTGGTTTACCACGGATAAGGTTGAAGAAATTAAAAGACTTCATCGTTATCTGGACAGCCTGCCTGAGACCGGTAAGGTAATTTCTTTGGCGACGATGATTGAGATAGCGGAAGAATTCAACGATGGACAACCACTGACCAATATTCAGTTGGCGTTATTGTATTCGGTTATTCCTCAGGAATTTCGTGCGATCGTCGTCGACCCTTATGTGTCCGTAGCGAACAATGAAGCTCGGGTCAGTGTACGCATTCTCGATTCGATGCAAGGCTTACAACGGGATGCGTTGTTAAAACGGATGCAGTCTGACTTTGAGAATGAGCTAGGTTTTGCGCCTGATCGAGTACAACTTACCGGTATGATGGTACTGTATAACAACATGCTGCAGAGTCTGTTCAGTTCGCAGATCCTGACCTTAAGTGCGGTGTTTGTTGGTATATTATTAATGTTTTTGGTGTTGTTTCAAAGCTGGAAAGTCGCGGCCATTGCGCTCGTTCCGAACCTTCTTGCAGCTTTGCTGGTACTTGGCGTTATGGGGTGGTTGGGGATTCCGCTGGACATTATGACCATTACCATTGCCAGTATCACCATTGGTATAGCGGTCGATAACACCATCCATTATATCGTGCGTTACAAAAGTGAATTTGAAATCGATGGGAACTATGCTCGCGCGCTCAAGCGCAGTCATGAATCCATTGGGAAGGCGATTTTCTACACATCCATAACCATCATCATGGGGTTTTCTATTCTGGCATTGTCGAATTTTAAACCGACCATTTATTTCGGGTTATTGACCGCATTGGCGATGGCAATCGCCTTAATGGGTTCGTTAACATTACTACCGCGTTTGATTTTGTTGACCCAGCCATTCTCAAAAAAGTCGCTTTAGTTTTTGATTTGTGTTGAGAATTTACCTGACTGAATGTTTTGACTATAGACATTGGATTTGACGAAAAAAGGCTTCATATGAAGCCTTTTTTACATTTTTCTGGTGGATTATCCAGCGACACTGACTTCAAAAGCCCGTACCCTGCGGTTATCGGCCGTTGTGACACGGACGACTAGATCACCGAGGGTAATGGTGTCATCACGCTTCGGTACGCGTCCGAATTCATGCATGACAATGCCTCCGATGGTGTCGAACTCTTCATCGCTGAAGTTCGTCGCGAAGTGCTCATTGAAATCATCGATCGGTGTGAGCGCTTGCACGATAAAAGCGCCGGCACCGTTCGAATATATATTGGAAATGGATTCATCGTCGTGTTCGTCTTCGATTTCACCCACAATCTCTTCCAGAACATCCTCGATGGTTACCAGTCCTGAGATGCCGCGATATTCATCAATCACGATGGCCATGTGATTGCGGTTTTTGCGGAAATCACGAAGCAATACGTTAACCCGTTTGCTTTCCGGAACGAAGTTCACATCGCGGACAATTTCACGGACTTGCTTTTGCATTTCAGCCTCGTTGAAATCGGTCTTTAGGCTCAACGATAACATGTCTTTCGCCAGCAAAACCCCGATGACTTCATCTGGGTTCTCACCGAGAACCGGGAATCGGGAATGGCCTGAAGCCACGATCTTGGCAGTCCACTCTTTGATGGTTTCATCATGATCGAGACTGACCATTTGTGACCTGGGGATCATGATGTCCCGGACGTGAAGATCAGACACATTCATGGCACCTTGAATGATGCGTAATGAATCATCATCCAGAATGTCGTTTTGGTGCGCTTCCTGCACAATTGCGAGTAGTTCCTCTCGATCTTTAGGTTCCCCGGTAAAAGCATCGCCCAGTCGTTCAAAAAATGACTTTTTACCGGGGCTTCTACTCGTCGGTCGTTCGTCGCTCATGGCTCGATTAAATCCTCATGTTCGCCAAAATATGGATCAGGGATAGTTAATTCGGCAAGAATATCCCTTTCCAGTTGTTCCATTTCTAATGCTTCGTCGTCATTAATATGGTCAAAACCGAGCAGATGCAAGGTCCCATGTATGACCATGTGAGCCCAGTGATGCTCGGCTAGCTTATTCTGTTCAATCGCTTCTCTCGCAACGACCGGAGCACAGATGACCAGGTCGCCCAGTAGATGATTTATTTCGCTGGCGGGGATGCCAGGGGGGGCATCGAACGGGAACGATAGTACATTGGTGGGTTTGTCTTTGCCCCGATACTGCGCATTGAGCGATTGGCTTTCCGTCTCATCGACGACGCGGATACTCAGTTCTGCGTTCTCACGGAAATTTTTTAGTGCGCCCTTAACCCACAAGGCAAACATGTCGGCTTGAGGAATGTCAGCGTGCTGACTTGCCTGTTGTAAATCGATATCGATGCTCGTCATTATTCGTTTGCTTCGTAAGCGTCCACAATTCGTTGCACTAGCGGATGTCGGACGACGTCGCCCGACTGGAAATGCGTAAAGCTGATACCGGGTACTTGTTCCAGGACTTCCAGAGCATGTCTGAGACCAGAAGCTTGACCTTTGGGTAGGTCTATCTGAGTTGGGTCGCCGGTTATGACAGCGGTGGAGCCAAAGCCGATACGGGTTAAGAACATTTTCATCTGCTCTCGGGTGGTATTCTGGCTTTCGTCAAGAATAATATAGCTGTGACTGAGTGTGCGGCCCCGCATATAGGCTAAAGGAGCCACTTCGATGATATTACGCTCAATCATTCGATCGACTTTTTCGAAGCCCAGCATGTCATAAAGTGCATCGTACAACGGTCGCAAATAGGGGTCGACTTTCTGACTCAGATCGCCCGGCAGGAAACCCAGTTTCTCACCCGCTTCAACGGCTGGGCGCACCAGAAGAATGCGTTTCACCTGATCTTGCTGAAGTGCCTGTACGGCACAGGCAACCGCGAGGTACGTTTTACCGGTCCCTGCTGGCCCAATCCCGAAATTGATATCGTGATTCAGCACATTGTGTACGTAACGCTTTTGGTTCGTGCCGCGGGGTCGAACAACTAATTTTGGCGTGTGGACAACGTACAACTTATCTTCGTGTAACTTGCCTTCTTCCCGCGACTGTTGAACGCGCGAAACTTCGGCGGGCTGCAGAAACAGGTGCACTGTGTCGGGTGGCAGATCTTTGCCACCTTTTGTCTCTCGATAAAGCCGCTTGATGATGTCTTCAGCAGTAACAATTTGTTCTGCTTCACCTTCCAGTTGGAATTGATTGCCACGATTCCGGATTCGGATATCCAACCGGCTTTCTATCTGCTTTAAATTATCGTTGGCCAGACCGCATAATGAGGCGAGTCGTTGAGGGTGATCAGGTTCGAGAGTGAACAGACGGGTTGGTGTATCGGCAACGGGCCTGTCTTCAACAGATGGGTTGTTCAAAGTCGTGCAATTCCTCAGAAGCTGTTAGGTCAAGCATACCCAGCATCAACGTCATGTCAAAAAGACTTTCGTTTAATCTGCTGGGATTTTATATCAGATGGTTATATAAACTGAGTTTTTAGGTTAATAAGCGAGGTCCGCATTGATGACTTCTCCCCGCAAACTGTTCGCATACGCTTCGGTAATGCGGACCTGCACGAACTTGCCGATGAGGCTGTGGTCATCGCTAATGAAGTAGGTGTTGCGGTTATTTTCAGTGCGACCGCAGAGATCTTCTGGGTCTCGGCTGGAGGTGCCCGTGACCAGAACAATCTGTGTCGTCCCGACCATGCGCCGGCTGATCTGCGCAGCTTGCTGAATAATGCGTTGTTGCAGAATCTGTAAACGTTCCTTCTTAACCGCCTCAGGCGTGTCATCCTCAAGGTCAGAAGCGGGTGTGCCTGGCCGAGCGCTGTAGATAAAGCTGAATGAATGATCAAAACCAATGCGTTGTATCAGATTCATGGTGTCTTCAAAGTCTTGGGCTGTTTCACCTGGGAAGCCAATTATAAAATCTGACGAGAAACTGATATCGGGGCGATTAGCTCGGATACGCTCCATTTTATCAACATATTCCTCAACCAGATGGCCGCGCTTCATAGCCATTAATATGTTGTTTGAACCACTTTGCACCGGTAAGTGAAGGTGGCTGACCAATTCAGGAACGTCGTTATAGACATCAATCAGGCTATCAGAAAACTCAACCGGGTGGCTGGTGGTAAATCGTATGCGGTCAATGCCTTCAATTTGAGCTGCCAAGGTAATCAATTCCGCTAAATCTGCTTCGCCGCCGTCATGTCTCGGACCTCGATAGGCGTTCACATTCTGACCAAGAAAGTTGATTTCCCGCACGCCCTGACCGGCCAGGTGGGCGACTTCCGCGATGACATCGTCAAACGGTCGGCTCACTTCCTCGCCTCGGGTGTAGGGCACCACACAGAAGGTGCAATATTTTGAACAGCCTTCCATAATGGAAACGAACGCTGACACACCGTCGCTTTTCGGTGCCGGCAGGTGATCGAATTTTTCAATTTCCGGAAATGTAATGTCAACCAGAGCAATATGATTTTCAGCTTGTTCTGCCGCGGCATCGGTTGCGTCAATCATGGTGGGCAGGCGATGCAGGGTTTGAGGTCCGAAAATCATATCGACATGCGGGGCACGTTTTGAGATCGCTTCACCTTCCTGGGAGGCTACGCACCCACCAACGCCAATTTTCAACCCCGGTTTTTTGTCTTTCAGTGTTTTCCAGCGGCCCAGCTGGTGAAAAACCTTTTCCTGCGCTTTTTCACGAATCGAACAGGTGTTGAGCAGAATTACATCGGCTTCATTTTCATCATCTGTCATTTCATAACCATGGCTCTCGCCCAGCAAGTCTGCCATGCGGTCTGAGTCATATTCATTCATTTGACAGCCGTGTGTTTTGATAAAAAGCTTCTTGGTCATTACTACTCTGAAGGTTGAAATTTCTGGGCGCGGAATTATACCTGTGGTTGAGTGATTTCCCAACAATCTATGTAAAAACGAAAGGTAAAGGGTAGACTACCCACCTTGCAGGAACGTATCAGAGGCTTATGAACAAGGTTAAATCTGTATATCGCGTGAAATTTGTGAATCAGGACAAACTGTATGAGGTGTATTGCAGTCAGATTTATCAAAGTGACATGTTTGGTTTTTTGGAAATTGAAGAGCTGATTTTCGGAGAAAGGAGTCAGTTGTTGGTTGATCCTGGTGAAGAGCGATTACAGAAAGAGTTTAGTGGTGTTAAGCGCTCTTACATCCCGATGCATTCGATTGTTCGAATTGACGAAGTCGAAAAGGAGGGGACACCCAAAATCAGTGATTCAAAGGGTCGTGCGACCGTCACCAGTTTCCCGACTGCTATCCCCACCCGAACGTCGGATTAATTTTTAAGCAGCGCTGAGTATCCGCGCTGCTAACGCTATCAACCTCAGTAAGTGTAATTTTTTGTTACCGGTATTTTTTCCAGATTGAATTCTGGTAAGGTGCGCGCCGTTTTGACGAGGCCAGCATCGATTATCCCGCCAGGTTCGATCTCTGTGATTTGCAGCGCGCTAGGTCTCGTCTGTTGTTATACACGAGGAGCTTCCGATGAATGCATGGCGCAAACAATTAAATTGGTTTTTCCCAGCGTTGACACTGCTGGTGTTAGCTTTGAAATTGGTATTGGTTTTTTCCCACCATTGAAGAAAGTGGTTATTTTCGACTTTAAGGCTATACTTTTTTGTAAAGCTAATTGTTTTTGTAGGATTCAGCCTAATAATGACATTAAAGCTTCATTGCTAAGAGAGGTGGTCTATGGTTATTGTCACAGTTGTCGTTTTATGTGTTGCCATGATTGTATTAAGCCAGTCAAAGCCAACGTTACAGCCTATTCGTATTCGTTCTGAACGTTCAGACAAGCGCCGTAGGTAAGAAAATGTACCTTCCTCAATGGATTGAGCAAGGATAACTAATCGCGCGATTGGTTGATTATTGATCATTGGTGTTTATAATCGCGCGCCTCACATGAACCCAGGGAAGGTGGCTATCTTTTGTCTCTGAAACCTCTTTTTACATGCCTGTTGATTTTCCTTAGTCTTGTTTCGTACAGTTCTGCGGCGGATCTTCCCGTGTTGTCTGCTCAATTTTCGATTGAATCCGCGGTATTGCCGGAAATGGCCGCCATCTCAGATGTCCGAGAGAAGAAGCAAACCTTTTTTGAGTTTCTGTATCCTATCGTCGCCAACATGAATCAAAAGGTTCAGGCAGAACGTGCTTGGCTTAAGTTGATGGAAGCTGAAATTCGGCGCGATACCACATTAAGCTTGTGGCAGCAGTCGTTGTTAAGTGAACTGGCCGACTACTATAAAGTGGATGAGGAACTAGGCTCTGCTGAGTTTTTCCGAGAGATGTACTTGCGAGTGGATGTCATACCGGCTTCGCTGGTTTTGGCCCAAGCTGCCAACGAGAGCGCCTGGGGAACCAGCCGTTTTGCGGTTGAGGGTAACAATCTCTTTGGCCAATGGTGTTTCACCAAAGGTTGCGGCCTTGTCCCAAGTGGGCGAGATTCGGATGCGAAACACGAAGTTAAAGTGTTCGACTCTGTGTCGGATTCTGTGGCCAGCTACTTTCGCAACCTTAACACGCATCATCAGTACAATATGTTAAGAATCATCCGCGCAGAAATTCGTTTGCTGAAATTACCCGTCGACAGCACGTATCTGGCATGGGGTCTGGAAGGCTATAGTATTCGCGGAGAGCACTATATCCGTGAGTTAATAGATATGATTTCGCATAATAAGTTGCAGGATTACGATATGCCTGCGTTCTATGTGAAAGGTGACATACAGGTCGCGCTGGATTAGCCTGATAAATGCTCGGCTTTATTCTGAATCTAAGGCATCAAAAACTGATATGGCCATAGTTAAAGGGCGGTTTGTTGTCGTCTTTCCTTGATTATTGTTGCCCGAATGAAGTAAAACACAGTTTTTGCGTTCATAGGGTCGTCAACATGTTTTCTGGTATCGTACAAAACAAAACTCCCATCTCCATTGAGCGTTCGCTCGACCAATTAAAAACCTTTTCTATTGAATTAACGCAAAGGCAGCAGACCGATTTGCAGATCGGGGCGAGTATTGCCCTAAATGGGGTTTGCTTGACGGTGACGCAGATTGTCGGTGGCCGAGCGTATTTCGACGTTATGATGGAAACGCTGCGCATCACCAATTTAGGGGCCCTTCAAAAGGGGGATATCATCAATGTTGAGCGTGCTGCTCGATTTGGTGATGACATTGGTGGGCACAGTATGTCGGGTCACGTGTCGGCTTGTATTGCGGTGTCGAAAATCGAATATCCCGAAAATAACCGGATCATTTGGTTCAGCATAGATCCCCAGCAACGTAAGTACCTTTTTCCGAAAGGTTTTGTCGGTCTGAATGGCTGCAGCTTGACGATCGGAGAAGTCACTCAGGATCAGTTCAATGTGTATCTGATACCTGAAACGCTGTCTGTCACTACCTTTGGTGAGCTCTCAGAGGGCGATCAAGTAAATATCGAGTACGATGCGCAAACGCAGGCTATTGTCGACACATTGGAGCGCATGAAAGAGGACGGTCGATTGTGATGGACTATCGTCAAACGTCTGACTCGCTTGTGATTCGTTGCCTGCCATTTGAGCAACTGGATACCAATACGCTATACGATCTGCTGAGTTTACGCATGTCGGTTTTTTGCGTAGAGCAGAATTGCCCCTATCAGGATGCGGATGGCAAAGATCAGAATGCCTGGCATGTATTAGCTTATCGTCAAGGCGAGCTGGTGGGCACTGCCAGAGTGCTGACGCCTGGTGTCTCCTATACCGATGCCTGTTCGATTGGGCGAGTCGCCAATCGCATTGATCAACGCGGTCGGAAAGTCGGTCAACAGGTGATGCAAAGGGCAGTGCGTGAGTGTGAAACCTTATTTCCGGATTTCCCGATTCGCATCGGTGCTCAACGCTATCTGACGAATTTTTACCGGCAGTTTGGTTTTGAAGTGTCTTCTTCGGCGTTTCTTGAAGATGGCATTGTACATGTGTCTATGGAGAAGCCTGCGTTGTCAGTGGTCCGCTAAGATGCGGTCGACGAAGGCCATATGCTCTTGGGCAAGGGTTCTGGCTTTGTCCGGTTTTCGGTAATAAATACTCTCGAACAAAGCCGTGTGTTGCTTCATGAGCCGTAACCGTGTCTCTGGCCGCCGCGATAATGTACCGATGTTTTGAGTCACGTTCGCCCGTAGCAGTGAGAACAGGCTTTTCAGGCTTTGGGCCAATATACGGTTGCCACTGGCTTCGGCAATCGCCAGATGAAAACGGGCGTCAGCCAATCCTTCTGCTTTTAGATCCTGAGTGATATGAGCGTGTTTCAGGTGCCGATGCGCGCGCTCTAAAGCTCTGAGATGCGTCTGTGTTGCTCGGCTGGCAGCAAGATAAGCGCACTGCGATTCAATAGCCAGGCGGTATTCTCGCAATTCCCCATGACTGAGTTCTACATTGTTCCAAACAAACAATTCTGCCTGAGTGTTGGTTTCTGAGGATTGGATATAATGCCCGGATCCTTGCAGTGAACGAATCAGTCCCCGTTGTTTTAACGTGGTAATCGCTTCGCGAACTGTGGCTCGACTTGCGTTAAATGACGTCGCTAAGTCACGCTCTGAAGGCAGCTTGGTATCGACAGGCCAGATATGCTGTTCAATATTTAACAACATTTGGTCCAATAGCAGGTTTAGCTTCGTCATATTGGTCAGACCAGTTGGTGGATATTCTTGTTATAGTGCCAGCAGGGTGCTCGAAACAAGTCTGTTGGCGACCAAATCCGACTAAAGTAGGGCGTGGTGGCGTCGGAGGAGCCGTGGTAGGTGGTTACAATTTGTGGTGTCGGGTCTGGTGCATTACATTCCATAGCGGCATGTGGAACATTGACAGGTAGAGTCACTGTGTTGGCAAAGGTTTGAAGTTCATGGTTGCGACGGACTGTCGCTTTTGAAACGGCATTGGCTCCAATATCAGCGAACTATTAATACTGCCCTTTAACGCCATTTAGAATAATAACAACGGGAGCAAAATCTTTGTTTGAATCTTATCTGCGAGAGTTACATATCCATATACCCACTGAGCGGATCATCACTGACGAATTCCGGAGATTTGCCTACAGTACGGACGCTAGTTTCTACCGTTTGCTGCCTGCTGCGATTGTTCTGGCGGATAACGAACAGGAAATCGTCACACTCATTCATCTGGCGCAGCGGCATAAAGTGCCATTAACCTTTCGCGCGGCTGGCACCAGCCTCTCTGGACAAGCCGTGACGGACAGCGTGTTGATTATGTTGACAGAAGAATGGCAGAAACTGCGTATTGAACCATTGGGTGAAGTGATTCACTTGCAGCCGGGCGTTATTGGGGCAAAAGCAAACCGCGCCCTGCAACCTTTCGGGCGTAAAATTGGTCCGGATCCTGCCTCAATAAACGCCTGTAAAATAGGCGGTATCGTTGCCAACAACGCCAGTGGTATGTGCTGCGGCACTAAGCATAACAGTTACCACACGTTGCGCGATCTGCGGGTCATTCTGGCTGATGGAGCCATGTTGGACACGCGGGATGCTAACAATGTTGCTCGTTTTCGAGAAACGCATCGGGAATTATTAGCCGGACTATTGGGTATTCGGGAAGAACTCCTCAATAACCCGTCACTCGCCGAGAAAGTTCGTCACAAATACCGGCTGAAAAATACGACCGGTTATGGTCTCAACGCGTTTCTCGATTACGAGGACCCGGTTGATATTCTTTGTCATTTGCTGGTCGGTTCTGAGGGTACGCTGGGGTTTATCAGTGAGGTGACCCTATCTACAGTCGAAGACTTGCAGTGGCGCGCTTCTGCCATGGTGGCATTTGTGGACTTGTCTGATTGTGCGGAGACCGTGTCGCGGCTGCGATCAACTCCGGTGGATGCGGTGGAGTTGCTGGATGCAAGGTCTCTGGCGTCTGTTGCACATATGCCAGGTTTACCTGCATTCGCAAAAAATTTCCCACCGAACGGTGGCGTCTTGCTGATCGATGTTCGTGGTGCAGATGCGGCGTTATTGAACAGCAACATTGAGCTGGTTCAGTCGGTGCTGACTGATGGAACCATATTGGACAGTACCGGCTTTACTACCGATGTAACGACGATTGAAGGCTACTGGAACATTCGTAAGGGAACATTCCCGGCCGTTGGCGCTGTGCGCGAAGCGGGTACCACCGTGATCATCGAAGATGTGGCGTTTCCGATTGACCAATTAGCGGACGGTGTTACTCGGTTACAGCAGTTGTTTGATCAATTTAATTACAGAGAGGCAATCATCTTCGGTCATGCCCTGGAGGGCAATTTACACTTTGTGTTTACTCAATCTTTTGAAGATGATCAGGAAGTGGCGCGTTATCAGCAGTTTATGGACGCCGTATCCCAACTGGTGGCAGTTGAGTTTGGAGGCTCTCTGAAGGCTGAACACGGTACCGGCCGGAATATGGCGCCTTTTGTTGAGCTGGAATGGGGCGTTGATGCTTACCAGATCATGCAAAGATTAAAAGGTTTGTTCGATCCTCAAGGTATTCTTAATCCCGGGGTCATTTTGAATTCAGACCAACAAGTCCACTTAAAAAACCTGAAGTCCATGACAAAATCTGACGAGACGATTGACCGTTGTATCGAGTGTGGATTTTGTGAAGACGTATGCCCGAGTAAGAACCTGAGCTTAACGCCCAGGCAACGTATCGCGACATATCGTGAAACCCAGCGCAGGCAGCTTAAAAAGGAGGCAATTCCGAGCCAATGGGACCGGGATTTCAACCGCTTGGCCATTGATACCTGTGCGGCCACCGGTCTGTGTGAAATGAAATGTCCGGTAGGCATTAATACCGGTAATCTGGTTTTGAAACTGCGTTCCCGTGAAAATCACCGCTACAAGACTCTTGCCTCGGGAATGTCGCGTCATTTTGCGGCCCTTGCCAGTTGGGCAAGATTAGGCTTAGTCATGAGCTATCTTTGCCAAACCCTATTGGGTGCCGAGCGGCTGGAGCGGTGGAGTTGGGGGCTGCGCAAGATGACCAAACAAAGAACCCCGGTATGGTTGGCCACCACACCGGGCCGCACTAAGCCGATCTATGCGCGCAACGAGCGTATTGATCCGACAGCCCAGGATACTGTTGTTTACTGGTCGTCCTGTGTCAGCCAATCAATGGGCAAGTCTACCCAAGATGACCGGGTCAGCATCCCCAAGGCGGTGCAAAGCGTATTGGCCAAAGCGCAACTGAAAGTTGTGTATCCGCAGCCGACTCGCGGCTTGTGCTGCGGTCAGCCGTTCCGTTCTAAAGGGCATCAACAGGTTGCCGACCGGATGATGAACGAGGTACTGGATGCCCTCTGGGAGGTTTCCAGTGGTGGTCGATACCCCATTTTGTCGGATACCAGCCCCTGCGCGTTGCAATTGAAGGAATCTGCTCGTAAGCGTGGCCTGCATTTATACGATTCCAGTGAATTTATTGATCGGTTTTTATTGAATCGCCTAACGGTACAGCCAGAATCCGCAAAAGTGGCGGTGCATTTGACTTGCAGTACTCAAAAGCAGGGCATTGAAGCCAGCGTGATTCGGGTTTTGAACAAGTTGGCGCCGAATTGGGTACGGCCCGAGGACATCGGCTGTTGTGGTTTTGCCGGTGATAAAGGCTTCACACAACCGGAACTGAATGTTTCCGCGCTTAGTGAATTGGCGGTGAAAGTAAAAGACTGTGACTATGGAATTTCAACCAGTCGAACCTGCGAGATCGGCCTCAGCCGACAAAGCGGGCTTGTGTACTATTCGTTATTTGAAGTGCTAGACCGGCATTCACAGACCTTTCCAAATTTGGATACTTCAGATGATTAAGTCGATTTCAGCTCAGGATCTGAACTCTTGGCTTGAATTGCGCCAGCAGTTGTGGGGACATTGTTCAACTGAACAGCACTTGTCGGAGATAAAGCAGCTACTAGGCCAGCCTGAACGCTTTCAACAGTGGATGTCCACAAATGACCAGGGTATCGCAGACGGGTTTCTGGAGGGGGCGGTGCGAATGGAATATGTCAATGGTACGCAATCGTCACCGGTTGGTTATGGGGCCTGTTAACACTAGTTTAATCTAGCGTTGTTACGTTCTAAAAACCGTCCAATCAAGGCACGAGAAGCGTCGTATGGTTACTCCATAACAGCGGCGAGTAAAAAAGATTGACGGTTTATTAGGCGTAACCCGAAGGGCCGGGATCAATTCAGCGACAGGCATCGTTGTCATTTGCTCCTGTAATTAGCTACATATAGCGCATTCCGCCTCGTTGTCACTGTATTGACCGATGGCAACGCCCATGAAAATAGTGTTAACAGGCCCTAGAAGGTATCTTCGTAACAAAAGCGGCCAGACGATGCGGTATTGCCAAGTTGCTCGTCGACAAGGCGTTAGGGTGGTTCAGTCTTGTGGGGTGTGAGGAAGTTGCTGTTGACACTGAAATAGACAACGAGGTGAGGCAGGTGGTGCACAAATCACTGGGCTTCGAGGAAACAGAGCGAGTCGTTTACTTCCGTAAACGACTCGCTAAAAATAACTAAGGCTTCAGAAAGGGATTTACTATCCAGCCCAATGGGCCGGTAATTTTAACGGGAGCCTCCACGATGGACAGCAACCAGCAGTCACCATCTGCGTCAGCCTGAGGTGAGTGAAAATGTTCCTTCGACAAGTGAATGAAATCACCCGGACCATAAGAGCCCATTTCGTCCGAAAACCCCCCTTCAATGACCACGCTGATCTCATTGCCACGGTGCGTGTGATGAGGCACTCGACCACCTGAGGTCATGTGATGTAAGCCAAGGATCATCCCCGTCTCATCTTTCAGAAGCCTGCTGACTCGCAGATTTTTCATCGGCTTCTGCCAGGTCAAAGATTCGGTGTCTCGTTTAATCAGCTTTTCAATCACCGGCGGGAAGCGCGTCGGCGATTTCGCCACGCGTTCCTGAACAGCAGGCACCTGAGGTGCTTGTTTGATCTTTGCCATCAGGCTGTCGAAGCTGCCTGTAGACAGAGACAACGCCTGCTGCTGTTCAAAGACGACTGCCGCTGTACTTTCAATTTCATTCACATGATGTCGGCAATCTGCACAGAAATGCAGGTGAGTCGAAATCGCAATACTGAGCGCAGTAGATCCGGAACCGCTGGAATATTCAATCAGTTGATCGCTGCTTGGGTGCCAGTTGCTCATAATTCGGTTGCTCCCAAGTGTACTTTAAGTTTTTGCATGGCCAGTCGTACTCGGCTTTTTACTGTCCCTAACGGAAGGTTAAGTTCGTCAGCCACCTCCTGATGGCTTTTGTCTTCAAGAAAAACCTTGGCGACAATCTGTTTTTGCTCAATGGGCAGTTTATTCAATTCTTGCTGTACGTGATTCTGGATTCGGCTTTCTCTGATTTCGCCAAAGAGGTTAGTGTCGCCCTCCAGATCCCAAACGTCATCGGCGTCAATATCGTTTTGATACTTGCTAAGTTTCCTCAGCATATCAATGCGTTGGTTACGAGCGATGGTGAAGATCCAGGTCGAGGGCGCCGCTTTTCGTCGATCAAAGAGCGCCGCTTTCCGCCAAATAGACAGCATAACCTCCTGCACAAGCTCTTCAGGAAGATGATCTCCTTGATAGTGCAAGCCAGAGGACACCCCAAAGGCTTTAATCAGAGGGCCAAAGTGTTCGAATATTGCCTGAAAAGCTTCGGTATCCTGACGAGTGGCTACCAATTCCAGCAGGTCGGCGTAATGCTCACGCTCCTGCAGCTGCTGTTCGGTCATTGCTTTACCTTTACGGGTATTGCGAGGGTCGATGTAAGCCAACGCTGCCATTGATAAATCTGCCTGTCATTGAAACGTATCCATTTTACGACGGCAGTCGTTTTCCAGATCACTGAGCGAGTTGATTTCTTACCCACTGCAGTAATTTTTTACTGTTTTTGCCACCGCTGATGGGCGCATCTGCGTCTTGTGGCTGTTCCTTCCGCGCTGCCCGGACCAGCGCCCGGAAAGGCTGTCTATCTGTGTTTGGGTATAAATCGAACCATTCACCTTCGGCGGCCGCGTCACGAATCAGCTTTTCGCGCCAGGATTCCGCTTGGTTCTGCACTCGCAAGTACAGATCTGATGAAGGGTCTAATCTGTCGAGGCATTGCTGAATCGCGTCGATATCTTCGCCACGCATGATTTTGCCAATGTATTGCAGGTGACGACGCGAGGCCTCGTGGCTCTTGATTCGTTTGCTTTCGTCAATGGCAGAGCGCATTTCATCCGACAAGGGAAATTCTTTTAACTGGCTTGCTTTTACTTTTAGCAGTCGTTCACCTAACGCTTGCAGCTTGTGCATTTCGCGTTTCATTTCGGACTTGCTGACCCATTCAATATCGTCGTCATCAAATGTGTCGTCAAAATCGCTCATTCGTAGTGCCTTACAGTAGAAATAGAGTTGCTAACCCTAAGAAAGTTAAAAAGCCAAAGACATCGGTTAAGGTTGTCAATATGACACTGCCCGATAAAGCTGGATCAATGCGAGCTGATTTTAAGAGAAAGGGTAGCAATGTGCCAGAGAGGACTGCTAAACAGATATTTACCAGAATAGCGGTAGCAATCACGAACGCCAGAGAAAACTGTTGGTACCACAGTACTGTGATTCCGCCAATGACCAGTGCCCAAAGAGATCCATTGATGAGCCCAACACCTAATTCCCGCATTATCATCCAACTCAGATTGGCCCGCGTGATGTGGCCGGTTGCCATGCCACGAATCATCAGCGTCAACGTTTGACTGCCTGCAATGCCGCCCATACTGGCGACGACGGGGCTGAGTACAGCCAGTGCTACAATCTGTGCGATTGAGGCTTCAAATTGACTCATCACTGCCGCAGCGATGAACGCGGTTGCCATATTAATGCCCAGCCAGACGGCGCGGTCCTGGCTGCTCTTTACCACTGGTGCAAAGGCATCGTCTTCTTCATCAAGGCCAGCCATACTCATCATGTTATGGTCTGCGTTGTCGATAATGACATCGACCACGTCGTCAATCGTGATTCGACCAATCAGCAGGCCATCGTCATTGATGACCGGCGCAGACACCAGATCGTGTCGTTCAAATATCTGAGCGACGCGTTCCTCGCTTTCGGTGGCCAGAATGCCGTCTATTCGTTGATCCATCACCGAGGTGACCAAAACATTCGGTTTTGATTTTAGTAACTGCGTGATGGCGAGTGAACCCAGATAGCGCTGACCACGGTCGACGACCCAGAGGACATCGAGTGGATCAGGTAGATCTATTTTACGCAGGTAACGCAGAACGGTCTCAATCGTAACATCCGCTCGGACGGTCACCATGTCCGTGTTCATCAGGCCACCGGCGGTATCTTCCGGAAAAGCCAATAAGCCTTCTACTTCAATGCGATTGTCCGAAGGCATCAATTGCAGAACGCGGCTGGAAACGTCAGCCGGCATCTGCTGCAGAATATCGGCCAGATCATCGCTTTCAATATCCGCAGTCGTTTCAACAATTTCTTCGGCTGACATTCGGCTCAGGAAGCTTTGCTGGATGTCTTCATTCAGATTGGTAAGAACTTCACCCTGCAAGTCTTCATCGACAAAAGCCCATAGCGCGGCCCGTAATCTGGACGGTGTAGATTCTAATAGGTGAGCGATATCGGCAACAGCAAGCTCGTCGCTGAACAGATTGGCAATGATGTCCAGATCATCGTTATCCAGCGCCTCCAGTATGGCGGTTCGATGTTGGTCAAGTTTGGCTTCATCGAGGGTTAGTGCCATATCGGGTCTCTTGATAGTGGGGTGTACTGAGGTTTAAGGTTACTCTTCTTCGTCAAAGCGATTATTAATTAATGTACTGATGGCGTCCCAAGCGGTTTCTTCGTCTTTGCCATCTATTTCAAAGACCAGATTGGAGCCTTTCGAGGCGGCCAACATCATCACCGCCATGATGCTTTTGGCATCTGCTTGCCGACCTTCTTTATAAACATGGACGGTACTGGAATGGTGTGAAGCCGCAGCGACTAACTTGGCTGCGGCGCGGGCATGCAAACCCAGTTTGTTAATAACGGTGATTTCTTTTTTGATCACTCTGTATCCTGCCCAAGGTCTCTGTGTCTTATGTGCGTGGAGGTGTAGATTTCTTTAAAGGTAGCAGACAATTGCTCGGCCAGGTACACAGATCGATGCTGACCACCAGTACAACCAATGGCAACTGTGAGATAGCTGCGCTGGTTATTTTCATAATGGGGTAGCCAACGAGTCATGAACTGTCGGATATCCTCATACATCTCATTCACCGCGGCTTCATTACGCAGGAAGTCTTGTATTGGTTTGTCTCGGCCGGTAAACATGCGCAGGCTTTTGTCCCAATAGGGATTCGGTAAGCATCGAACATCGAATACCAGGTCCGCATCCCTCGGTAACCCATGTTTAAAGCCAAAACTTAAAAACTGCAGGGCTAGCCCCTTGGGTTTTTGAATCAATCGGTTGCGAACTTGTTCTCGCAACTCCTGAACTGACAACGTACTGGTGTCAATTTTCAGATTCGCACGGTTGGCAATGGGCACGAGATATTGCCCTTCCTGGCGGATGGCTTCCGCGAGCGAATTTTGCGCATTGGTCAGCGGATGCTTGCGTCGCGTGGCAGAAAAGCGCTGGAGCAGCATGGTTTCATCTGCATCCAGATACAGCACCTCTGGACTAATCTGGCTTCCCAGACTGTCCAGAATTTCGGGCAGATCACCAATACCTTCGGTGGAAAGGCGCACGTCGATACACACCGCGATACGCTTGTTCACTGCCGAATGGCTCATCCACTTGACCAGTTCCGGAAGCATTGACGGGGGGAGGTTATCAATACAATTGAAACCGGCATCTTCCAGTGTGTTTAGTACCGTGGACTTACCAGAGCCGGAACGGCCGCTGATCACGATCAGTCGAAAGTCTTCAGAAGTCATACCGTCTAGTGTCTCGTGTTTAAGGTTGGGTCCCTATAAATTGCTCATAAAGGGCTTCGGAAGTCGTTGCATTGCGGATAACGTGCAGAACGTCTGGATTGTTGACGCGTTCCACCACGCTGGCCAGTAGTTGTAGGTGTTCGTCGGTTGCATCGGTCGGTACGATTAATGCAAAAATAAGGTCGACGGGCGCTTTATCGATCGCTTCGAAATCCACACCTTGCGGCAACTTTATGAGTGCAGCAATAGGGGAGTGCAATCCATTGAGACGGCAATGAGGTACCGCGACGCCTGAACCGATTCCGGTACTGCCGAGTCGTTCACGAGCGATGAGTTGATCGAAAAGTTCGATGTCTGAAACGTCGCTGAGCGTCTTCGAAAGACGCTCAGCGATTGTTTGCAGTACTTTTTTCTTGCTTGCGCCGAAGTCTTCAACATACGTTCGTTCGGCGCTCAGTACCTGGTGCAAAGGAATCATAAGATGGATTAATTCCCGTGTTTGCGGTCGATGTTTTTTTCTTTGTGCTTAATGATCTGACGATCAAGTTTATCATTCATCAGGTCGATAGCGGCGTATAAATCTTCGTGAACGGCATCCGCGTGTAATTGTCCGCCTTTGACGTTGATGGAGGCTTCAGCTTTCTGTCGTTCTTTTTCGATGCTTAAGGTGACTTGTACATTTCCAATTTGATCAAAATGGCGTTCCAGCTTTTCGATTTTATTGGATACATAGCTCTGGAGGGCTTCAGTGACTTCAACGTGGTGACCGCTGATATTGACTTGCATAGGCTGCTCCTCTTGCAGTTTTTTCCTGTGCCAGCCCGAATGGGCTGGAGCATAGCAGGTGACAACGTTACTGTTATCACCGCACCCGACATGAATTGTCGGTAACTTTGAAATTGTTCTTAGTTATAAATATTGCTGTTGTTTGCCAAAACTTCAAGTTACAAACATGCTTTAAATCAAACTCTTACGTTCATTTGACGGTGCTATGTTCATTGCCTCACGATATTTGGCAATGGTGCGTCTGGCGACCTTGATACCCTGATCACCGAGCATGCTCGCTATTTTCGAATCGCTCAGTGGTTTACGGGTGTTTTCGACCGCAATTAATTTTTTGATCAATGCTCGAATCGCCGTACTGGAGCATTCACCGCCTGAGTCCGTACTGACATGGCTGCTGAAGAAATACTTCAGTTCGTAGATTCCTCTGGGAGTATGCATGTATTTTTGTGTTGTCACACGTGAAATTGTTGATTCATGCATGTCGACTGCTTCGGCAATATCATGCAGCACCAATGGTTTCATGGCCTCGTCACCGTAATCCAGAAAACCACGTTGATGTTCAACGATGGTTGTGGCGACTTTCAACAGCGTTTCATTACGGCTTTGCAGGCTTTTGATGAACCATTTTGCTTCCTGCAGGTGATCTTTCAGATAATTATTGTCCGACGAGTTATCCGCGCGTTTAACCATGGATGCATACGAAGCATTCACCCGCAGCTTGGGTGCGATTTCTGGGTTTAATTCGACCAGCCATCGGTTATTCTTGATGTCTTTGCTGACGATGACATCCGGTACAACATATTCCGATTTGCCATATTCAATGAAGCTGCCGGGCCGTGGGTTCAACGATTGAATCAGGACAAATACATCGCGAAGTTCACTTTCTTTAATGCGTGTCTTGCGCATGAGTTGCGCAAAATCTTTGGTGCCCAGCAACTCAATGTGGTTTTCAACAATTTTAATGGCGATATCGCGGCTCGGTGTCTCCGGCGGTAACTGTTTGAGCTGAATCGATAAACAGTCCGCTAAATCCGCAGCGCAGACGCCCGGGGGGTCGAATTGTTGCAGCCGATGTAACACGGCCTGAACTTCATCTTCCTCCAGTGGATCTTCTTCGGTGGAGAGCTCTTTATGCAAGCCTTCAAATATTTCGTCAACCGGACTGGACAGGTAGCCTTCTTCATTCACGCTTTCGAGCAATGACTCAGCGATCACCCGGTCCCTGTCGGTCATTGGCGTTAGGTTCAACTGCCAATGTAGGTGATCAAGTAGGGAGTCTGTGGTGCCATAGACATTTTCCAGATTGTAATCGTCATCAGCAGAGCCAATACCATGACTGGTGGGCGTGTGTGTATATATATCATCCCAAGAGCTGTCCACAGCAAGTTCATCGGGAATGGTTTCCTGCACACTGAGCTCTTTGCTCGCATCTTCACTGTGATCAATGTTGCCGTCATCGCTGCTGTTGTTATTGCTATCCTGTGATGATGGACCGTCGGTCCCATCGTCTTCTTTAACATCCAGCATCGGATTCGTCTCAAGAGCTTGTTGAATCTCCTGTTGCAGATCGAGAGTGGACAGTTGTAATAACTTAATTGCTTGTTGCAACTGAGGCGTCATGGTCAGTTGCTGGCTCATTTTAAGTTGTAACGATGTTTTCATACTTACTTATTACTCACTCAATACAGGTATCACAGGTTGATGACTTGTACAGTAATTACAAACGGAACTGATCGCCTAAATATACCTCACGAACAGTTTTATTGCTGAGAACTTCTTCAGCGGTGCCTTCGGCAATGATGTGTCCATTGCCCACAATGTAAGCTTTTTCACAGATGTCGAGGGTTTCACGTACATTGTGGTCTGTTATCAGCACCGCAATTCCTCGTTTTTGCAGATGATAAATGATTTCTTTAATATCGCCGACCGATATGGGATCCACCCCAGCAAATGGCTCATCAAGCAGGACGATTTTGGGCTCCATAGCCAGTGCCCTGGCGATTTCCACCCTGCGACGTTCGCCACCGGACAGTGCCATGCCCATACTCTTGCGAATATGTGTAACGCTGAATTCTTCCAAAAGCGCTTCCATTCGCTCTCTCTGTTGCTGTTTGTTTAAATCTTTCCGGGTTTGAAGAATAGCTAGAATGTTATCTTCAACGGATAATTTCCGGAAAATGGAAGCTTCCTGCGGAAGATACCCAATTCCCTTTTTTGCCCGGGCGTGCATGGGCAAGCGGCTGACTTCCGTGCCGCCAATCATCACGCTGCCTTTGTCCGCTGGAACCAACCCGACAATCATATAAAAACAGGTGGTCTTGCCCGCACCATTTGGCCCAAGTAGCCCGACTATCTGTGCTTCTTCCACTTGTATGCTCACGTCCTGCACGACTGGCCGTTTCTTGTAGCTTTTTGCCAAATGGCTCGCTTCTAGGAGGGCCATCAGTCGTTTTTCCCAGGTTGTAAGATGAATTCAGCCTGTTCGCAACTCTCATTGTCAGAAAGTGCGCATTCGCCCTCAATAGTCATAAATTCGGTCACCAGGTTGTATTCGATGCGCTCGCCCGACGCCTGATTGTTATCGCTGGTAATCTGCGCATCACCATTGGTAATAACCAGATCTTTACTAACCAGAAACTCAATTTGTTGACCGGTGACTCTTACACTGGGTTTATCCAGTGTAGGGGTGTCGGTAAAAATGACCGGATTGCCTTCAGCCACGAGGAACTGGGTTTCGTTGGTTTGGGGGTCGTTCTGCATGGTGACTTTGTCAGCTTGAATGGTGAGCAAACCTTGGCGGATAACGACTTTTCCCACCAAAACTGTCTTACCGCTGTTTGCATCAATGCTAGTCGAATTTGCACGACCGGTAATCGGCTTGTCCCGGTCCTCTGGAACCGCAAAGGCCAGACTGACCAGGCTAGTTGTAATAAGGGTCATACTAAGAAAGCGTTTAAGACGGGTCATAGATAAAACTCACGTCAGATAGTAAATGGATTACGGGCTCGATTGTATCAAGATTTACTGTCATGCCTATTGCGTTCATTGATTGCTTACCTTTGACAATATGCACCTGCTTGTTGGTTTCAATGAAATTACCTTGCTGGGTAGCTTTAATGTAGTCACTGGTAATCTGAGTTGCTGGATCGGTGTTGAGTTGCTGGACCCGCACATTGTTAAGGAACTCAAGGTCTTCATTGCTGTATAAAACAGCGTCTTCTGCCTGAATCCGCCAAGTTTCACTGTTGTTACTCGACAATATAACATCAGGATTGATTAAAAGGCTTTTGCCGTCACGTTCATAGACTGCTAGTGAGTCCGCTAGGGTGGTCATGACAAGATTTCCCTGTTCATCAAACCGGGAGAGTTTCATGCCAGTAACGTATATATCAGGCGGATTGTCAGGCAATACTAAGGCGTTCTCGGTGTCTTCCTGGTCTTGTTGCGGCGATTGATTCAGCCAAAAAAAAATGACTAGAACCACGGCTATACTCGCCCATAAAGCTGCGGTTTTTACGGTCGGCATCAGGCGACACCTGCTCTGAGAATGTCGTGCAAATGGAGTATCCCAATGACCTGGTCAATGTCGGTGACGACCAGCGAGGTGATTTTGTATTCTTCCATTTGATATAACGCTTGGGCGGCAAGCATGTCAGCCCGGATTGTCCGCGGATGAGAATGCATCACTGTTTCAATTGGGGTGTTTTTAAAATCAACATTTTGATCGATGGCGCGGCGTAAATCGCCGTCGGTAAAAATCCCCAGTAATTGGTTGTCATTCTGAATGGTCACCATGCCCAGGCTTTTTCGAGTCATTTCCATTAGTGCTTCTGCAACCTTTACGGAGGGAGATACCGCTGGAATCTCATCTCCGGTGTGCATGATGTCTGCAACTTTCAACAATAACTTTCGACCCAGGCTGCCCCCAGGGTGAGAAAACGCAAAATCTTCTGCACTGAAACCCCTATCTTCTAACAGCGCGATTGCAAGGGCATCCCCCATCACCAGCTGGGCTGTAGTGGAGGAGGTTGGCGCCAGATTCAGCGGGCAAGCCTCAGACTCGACCCCTGTGTAAAGGTGGGCGTCGCTGGCTAAGGCTAGGGTGCTTTGATTGTTGCCTGACATGCCGATCAATTTTGCACCCAAGCGTTTAATGAGTGGTAGTAAGGTAACAACTTCTGTGACTTCGCCAGAATTTGATAGGGCGATAACCACATCTTCCGCCGTGATCATACCCATGTCACCGTGGCTGGCTTCACCGGGGTGAACAAAAAATGCAGGGGTGCCGGTACTGGCAAGAGTTGCGGCAATTTTATTGCCTATGTGTCCGGATTTGCCCATTCCTGTGACGACGACTCGGCCAGTACAAGCCAGCAGAATGTTGCAAGCATCCTCAAACTGGGAGTCGAGTGTTTTTTCCAGTGTCTGTAACGATTTGATCTCGAGTTCAAATGTTCGTTTTGCGATGCTAAGGTAATTTTTGTTCGACATGGCTTACAGGGTCACAACGGCTTGATAATTGAGATATCCATAAGCGGCATACACTAACACAAATATCGTGCCAATATAACGACCCAAATTGGCATTACGTTTGCCCTGTACAAAAAGCATGGTGAACAGCAGCAGGCTGATGCCCATCATGAACAAATAGTGCAAGTCAAAGACTTGACTGCCGAATGAGCCAGGGGCAACCAAGCCAGGCACGGCCAGCACTGCGAGAATATTAAAGATATTTGAACCTAAGATGTTTCCGATGGCTATGTCGTGGTGCTTTTTCAAGGCACTGGCCACTGATGCTGCAAGTTCAGGCAAGCTGGTGCCCACGGCAATGATGGTCGCGCCTATGATCGCCTCGCTGATGCCGTATTGATCCGCAATACCAATGGCTCCCCAGAGTAAGAGGCGTGCGCTGGCAATTAATACGGCTAAGCCAACGACAAACCAGAGAATGGCTTTCCAGGTGGCCATGTCAGACGGGATATCCTCTTCAAATTCATCTGCTTCTGGCTGTTCTGTCGATGTGTGCTGAATGTATATCCAGGCCAGGAAAGCAATCAGCACGGCGACCAGTAGCAAAGATTCGATGAAACCGAGGTAAAGATTGAACAGTAATAATCCAGCTAGGGCGGCCACTGCCAGCATGATCAGGTTTTCATTCGTGATGAGTCGTTTGCTGATCGGAATTGGTGCTACCAGAGCCGTAATACCCAAGACCAAGCCGATATTGGCAATATTGGATCCTATAGCGTTACCCATTGCCAGTTCTGTTTTGCCGTTTAATGACGCAATGATGGCCGCGATGATTTCCGGTGCGGATGTGCCCAGTGAGACGATCGTAACACCGATGATAATGTGCGGAACGCCGAAATTATTGGCAATCGCGGCTGAACCGGCGACGAAGCGGTCTGCACTCAGGACCAGGAAAACGAGGCCAACAATGATGGCTAATGAGAACAAAAACATGTGTAAAACCTTTTTGGAAAATTGGGCGCATTTAACGGACTTTGGCCTTGGAATGCAATGTTTCAAGCCTTTGGTTGAAGTAAATTGCGTGAATCGCCGACAGTGGCAGATTTATTCACCCATTCGTTCTGTATATTGCCGAGTATAGATCTAACAACGCGAGTTAAATGGGTGGATTATCCGTCTGTTAAATATGGCTATGAGTGTTTTTCTGTCTCTCACACACAGTAAAGAATCTAACCCCAGAATAAGGCATCTTGATCCTGACCCTAAGCGTTGCGCCTAAAAAAGCCGTCAATCTTTGTTGCTCATCGCTGGTATAGCGTAACCAAAGGTCGCTTCTCGTGCCTTGATTGGATGGCTTAGAATGTATCATCGCTAGATTAAATTAGTATTAACAGGCCCTGGTGTCCTGAGTCAGAAGTTCGCATGAATTCAGCGTGCCATTCATGTTCTATAGCTAGGCGTGTCTCGCAGTCAATGGTGATTCCATTGATAAGAGACAGAACAACGCTAGAGTGCTTGAATGTCGCGCCCGAAGGGAGCTTATGGAAAACACTATTACGGCGTTGCTCTTCTTGAAAAGATCTCCATATTCTCTACGCAGAGCGCCTTGTACTAGCGCTCCCCATTCCCTCTGAAACAATATGAACTTCCGACTCGGGACACTTGCAGGCGATCTTCAGTTCCGGTTCATCACGAAGCCACTAAACTTGGACCTGTTAACATTCCGTTAGGCAGGCCATAATCTCACCGCAGTTGGTGGTTTATATTCAACACGATTTTATGGAGATAACTATGTTGAGGATCATTCGAATAACATTGGTCGGGCTGATGAGTCTGATGATAACAGCCTCAGTCTTTGCTTTTCAGCCGTCCCGTAGCGCGGAAGAAAGTGTGCGTATGGGCGTCCAAGCGGTACTCAGTGTGGTCAGAAAATACGCAGGCAATACAGAAGAGACAGCCCGGCAGCAGTACTTAAATGAAGTTTCTGAAATTCTGGAACCCGTGGTTGGTTATTCAGTTATCGCGCGACGTGTCATGGGCGACGCCTATAACACAGCTACCACCGAACAAAAGGTTCGTTTTCTGGAAACCTTCAAGAGGAGCCTGGTGAATACCTATGCTGGCGGTATTTATGCCTTTGGTGCCTATGAGGTGAATTTATTGCCGAGTCAGGATGACAAGAAAGATACATTGCGGAATACGCGTGTCTACATGGAGGTAGTTTCACCAGAAGGGCCAAAGTACCCACTGGTGCAGAGTGTGTATTACAGCCAGCAGGGCGACGATTGGAAAATGCAGAACGCGATTTTCAATGGCATTAATTTGGGAGTGACATTTCGAACTCAGTTTGAACAGATCTACAAGCAGGCGAAAGGCGATCTCGACAAAACCATAGTCGAATGGGAACGTATCACTGAGGAAGCCTACAAGAGTACCAATTTCAGGGACTTATAATCCAGCGTCTGTGCTTTGATCGCTGAACAAGGTAACCCGAGCGATCAAAGACGCAGGAAGCACTGAGTCTTCTCGCCCAAATGAGGCGTTGACCACAAGACCGTCCTTTGAATCTTAAATTCGTTTGCACTCAACATGCATGTATTGGCTTGACCGGCCTCCTGTTAAAAAGTCTTACAGATAGATGCAGTTGCACGAATCTATACGGTGTTTCAGTCTGGTTGATAAAGGTGGAAAGGCATTGTGATAAATGAAGTGTGGTATTGCGCATAATGATGCTTTGACCCGTATGATATCAACGTTAGAGCAGCAAGGGGTAAAGCAATGTAGATTTGAGTCCGGCCATTCACGATGGTTGGTGAAATATCCCCGCTAGCCATTTCGATTTGCGGCGGCTTTGCGTATAATCGGCCGCCCTTTTTTAAGTATTGCTGAGAACCCGCATGATTGCCGAAGACGTAAAAGCCCTGTTAACCGAAGCCTTTCCAAGCGCCCAAATTAATGTGGCAGGTGAGGGGGCCAAGTTCGACATCAGCATGGTCTCCGATGATTTTACGGGAAAACGTGCGGTTGCTCGTCAACAGATGGTTTATGCCGTACTTAATGATCAAATTGCTTCCGGTGAGATCCACGCGGTGACCATGTCGTTAAAAACCACCACTGAAGCAGAGTAAGGAATTTCTTTTTGGACAAATTACTGATAACCGGTGGCGGAAAGCTCGATGGCGAAGTTCGCATTTCCGGTGCCAAAAACGCAGCCTTACCGATTTTAGCTGCGACCCTGCTCACCAAAGATACCGTACGACTGAGCAACCTACCGCACTTGAATGACATTACCACCATGATTGGCTTGTTAGGCTGTATGGGGGTGAATGTGGTTTTGAATGAAGACATGAGTGTTGAGGTCAGCGCTGATGGAATCACTGAATACACAGCCCCTTACGAGTTGGTGAAAACCATGCGCGCATCGATTGTTGTGCTGGGTCCTTTGCTGGCACATTTTGGTGAAGCTAATGTTTCGTTGCCGGGTGGTTGCGCCATTGGCAGTCGGCCTGTCGATCTTCACATTAAAGGGATGGAAGCTTTGGGTGCTCAGGTTGACGTCATCGATGGTTATATCCGCGCTCGCAGTAATGGTCGTTTAAAGGGGGCCCGAATTTTCTTTGATAAGACCACGGTCTTAGGTACGGAAAACGTTATGATGGCCGCCGTATTGGCCGAAGGAACAACCGTACTTGAAAATGCGGCAAAAGAACCTGAGGTCGTTGATCTGGCGAACTGTCTTATCGCCATGGGGGCCAAAATTTCTGGGGCAGGTACCGGCACAATCACCATTGAAGGTGTCGAATCACTGCATGGCTGCCATCACAATGTGATACCCGATCGAATTGAAGCAGGCACATACCTGGTAGCCGGTGCTGTCGCAGGCGGTCGCGTCCGTATTAAAGATGTCATCCCTGAACATCTTGAGTCGGTCATAGTCAAACTGCGTGAAGCAGGTGCCGAAATCAGCATGGGCGACGACTGGGTTGAAATTCATATGAACGGTAAGCAGGTGAAAGCCGTAGACATTACAACAGCGCCTTATCCCGCGTTTCCAACTGATATGCAAGCCCAGTTCACTTTGTTGAATGCCGTTGCTGAAGGTACGGGCACGGTTGAAGAAACAGTTTTTGAAAATCGTTTTATGCATATCAGTGAGCTGGAGCGCATGGGCGCAAAAGCCAAGATCAAAGGCAACACGGTTGTTATTGAAGGACGACAAAAGCTGAAGGGTGCACCGGTCATGGCTACCGACCTTCGTGCATCTGCTTCGTTGGTGTTGGCCGGTCTGATTGCCGAAGGCGATACATTGGTGGATCGAATATATCACCTGGATCGCGGGTACGAATGCATCGAAGAAAAGTTGGCGGGTTTAGGCGCGTCAATCCGGCGAATTTCGGGTTGATGCTGTAAATTGATTCTGCAAAAGGCGCTTTCCAGCGCCTTTTGCAGCTTATAACGGAATGTAGTGAGTTAACATGCAACAAAGCGCGCAAAGCATTACCATCGCATTGTCTAAAGGGCGAATACTCAAAGAAACACTACCCTTGTTTGCGGCGGCTGGGATCGAACCTCTTGAAGATGTCTACACATCTCGCAAACTCATTTTTGAAACCACGCAACCCAATGTCCATTTTATTGTGATCCGTGCAGTCGATGTTCCAACCTATGTGGAATACGGCGTGGCTGATCTTGGCGTTTCCGGCAAGGATGTTTTAATGGAGCATGGCGCCGAAGAAATGTACGAGTTGCTCGATCTGAATATTGCGCGCTGCAAATTAATGACCGCAAAAATTAAAGATCAGGTACTGCCTCAAGGCCGCCTGAAAGTCGCCACCAAATACATTAATGTTGCTAAGAAATATTTTGCTGCCCAAGGGCGACAAGTGGAGTTAATTAAACTCTATGGCGGCATGGAACTGGCGCCCATCATGCATTTGGCGGACGCTATTGTTGATATCGTAGACACTGGGAATACGTTAACAGCGAACGGTCTGGAGCAAGATGAGTTTATCGCTGACATCAGCAGTCGATTGATTGCCAGCCGGTTAGCGTTAAAAATGAAAGATGAAAAAATTCAACCCATTGTTGAAATGTTGTCAGCCGCAGTAGAAAAAAAGGCGAAGAGTGCATGAGCAAATTAGAGCTAACCCGTCTGAATGCTAACGATGACGGATTCGAGCAACAGTTAGAAAATATGCTGTCCTGGGAAAGTGTTTCAGACGCGACCATGCAGCAAGTCGTTGCGGATGTTATCGCGGATGTGCGCCAGCATGGTGACGTTGCACTGATGAAGTATTCCGAAAAATTTGACCGTTTTGCGGTACAGAGTATGACCGAACTGACGTTGACTGCAGATGCCATTGAAGCCGCATTTCATCGATTGCCAACCGAAAAACAAGAGGCTTTGACTTTGTCAGCGCAGCGAGTGGCGTCCTATCACGAAAAGCAGGTCGCGCAAAGCTGGCAATATGAGGATGAGAGCGGTGTTACTTTAGGGCAACAGATTACGGCGATGGATCGTGTGGGGATTTATGTGCCAGGTGGTGTGGCACCGCTGGCATCGTCGGTCATCATGAATGCAATGCCGGCAAAGGTTGCCGGTGTTGGTAACATCATCATGGCGACCCCGGCACCCGATGGTCAGGTTAGCGATTTTGTGTTGGGTGCTGCATATGTCGCGGGCGTGTCTGAGGTCTATTTACTGGGTGGTGCGCAAGCTATTGCCGCACTGGCCTACGGAACGGAAACGGTTCCTGCGGTTGACAAAATTGTTGGTCCCGGTAATGCCTATGTGGCGACGGCCAAACAACAGGTTTTCGGCAAGGTGGGTATCGATATGATCGCCGGACCCAGTGAGATATTGGTTGTGTGTGATGGGCAAACCAATCCAGATTGGATTGCAATGGATTTGTTTTCGCAGGCGGAACATTCGCACGATGCTCAAGCCATTTTAATTTCTCAGAGTGATGAGTATTTGTCTGCCGTATTGGCTTCTATCGAAGAACTGCTACCGACCATGGAACGTCAGGAAACGATCCTTGAGTCGCTGAATGATCGTGGTCTTTTTATTAAAGTTGACCAGCTTGAAGATGCCAAAGCGTTAATCAATAAAATTGCCCCGGAACATTTGGAATTGTCCATCGATAACCCGGAGAGCTGGCTTGCCGATATCCGACATGCGGGTGCAATCTTTATGGGGCGGTTCACCTCGGAAGCATTGGGTGACTATTGCGCTGGACCGAACCACGTGTTGCCTACCAGCGGCACGGCTCGGTTTTTTAGCCCATTGGGAGTGTATGATTTTCAGAAGCGCAGCTCGATCATTGGAGCATCTTCAGGCGCTGCTAGTGAATTGGGAAAAGTCGTATCTGTGTTAGCGCGGGGTGAACTGTTAACAGCGCATGCCCGAAGTGCGGAGCAACGAATCAATGACTGATTTTCGAGATAAATTAGACGAACAGATTGTTCGCTGGGTAAAAAGTGATATTCGGAAGATCGGTGCTTATCATGTGCCGGATTCCGATGGAATGATTAAACTGGATGCTATGGAAAACCCATTTGTTTGGCCTGAAAAAATGCAACAGGAGTGGGCTGCGCTGATCTCGGCCGCTCATGTCAATCGATACCCGCATCCCGATGCCCCTGAAGTGAAGGCAGGCATTCAAAACGTGTTCGATATCCCAGAGGGTGTCGACCTGATGTTAGGCAATGGCTCTGATGAGTTAATACAATTAATTGCCATGGCTGTGAATGGCGACGGCCGGAAAATCTTGGCACCGGAACCCAGTTTTGTGATGTACAAAATGGTCGCTCAGTTTGTCGGGATGGACTATGTCGGAGTTCCCCTTAATGACCAGTTTGAAATAAACCTGGAAGTTATGTTGAGAACCATTGAGGTAGAGAAGCCCGCGGTTATTTTTCTGGCTCAACCGAACAACCCGACCGGGAATCTATGGGGCAATGAGAAATTGCGTCGTATTCTCGAAGCAGCTCCCGGCTTGGTCGTCATCGATGAAGCCTATACTGCCTTTACCGAAGCAGATTATATGAGTTGGCTGGAAGACTTTCCGAATCTGCTGATTATGCGCACCTTTTCAAAGGTTGGTTTGGCCGGTTTGCGACTGGGTATGTTATTTGGTCACGAAGCCTGGATTGAGCAAATTAACAAGTTGCGCCTGCCTTATAACATCAACAGTTTAACGCAGATGACTGCAGCCTTTGCCTTGCAGCACTATGATGTTTTAACTAATCAAACCGCTGAAATCGTTCGCCAGCGAAAGCAATTGTCCGCTTCACTGTCGGCGTTTGGTAGCCTGCAGGTTTTCCCGAGTGAGGCTAATTTTATTTTAGTCAGAACAGCGCCTGGTCAGGCAAAGTCGATCCATGAAGGTCTGAAAAACATAGGAATTCTGGTCAAATCACTGGACGGCTCGCACCCGGCCCTGAACGATTGCCTTCGAATCAACGTATCCTCCAGTGAGGAAAACCAGCTATTGGTTAACGCACTGACTTCTTTGTTGAATTGATGACCATGTGAACACCTGGCGAACATGGTTTCGCCGGGTTAAACGTATAATTCCAGACCCGCATTGCACCCCTTTGCTAATTCCCCCTTAGTTTGCCGGACCTCCTCTGGTTCAATAATCCCCACAATAATGAAATAAGAGTGATCAGGATGGATGTACTGGCCTTTCATGAAGCGATAGACGGATATTGTTCAGATTCTGGGCAGACTCTCTTGTTGCGGCTGGCGGTTCAGGACCCTCAACCCGAGCAGTTATTTGTCCGCATTGAGCCAGATAATGAAGAATATCTCGTTGCCATGAGCGCGAAGGAAAGGGTGGGTCTTTGGTGTTTCTATGACGCTGAGGTGACTAAGAGTCCACATACCCATCAAACGGAGTACCTGTTTAAATTTGTCGGTGAGGATGATTCCTGTTGGCTGGGTTCGGCGGGAACAGAGCCCCACATGCCACGCAATATTCACATGTTTCGCGTTAGTCACGATGCACATATTCCTGCATGGCCATCGGAGCAGGTTTTCTATCAAATATTCCCGGAACGCTTCGCAAATGGTGACCCGACTTTGTCTCCTTTCAGTGGCGAGTATCGGTATCTTGACCGCGTTGATATCGTCGCCAAGCAGTGGCACGAGCAACCCGACCATAAAACCGGCGGATTTGAGTTCTTTGGCGGGGATTTAATCGGATTACGAGAGCGTTTGCCTTATCTTCGGGAACAGCTCGGTGTAACTGCACTGTACATTAACCCCGTTTTCACCTCTCAGTCGTCTCATAAATACGACACGATCGATTATTTTAATGTCGATCCACATTTTGGCGGTAACAGCGCGTTGCAACAGCTGATCGAGACGGCCCATTCCAACCAGATGAAGGTCGTTCTGGATGCCGTGATCAACCATACCAGTATCATGCATCCCTGGTTTCAGGCAGCACTCGCCGGGTCTGAGCAAGATAAAGCCCGGTATGTGTTCAACGAACACGGTTACGCGAGCTGGAAAGGGCATAAAAATTTACCGACATTGGATTTTAGTGACCCCGTTGTGTTGAAAGACATGATCACAGGCGGCGATTCCGTGATTCGGCATTGGTTGCGGCCGCCTTATAATATCGACGGCTGGCGAATGGATGTGGTTCACATGATTGGCGAAGGGTCAGGCGCTAAGAACAACGACCACTATCTGCGTGAGTTACGCCAGGTTATTAAGTCGGAAAACGCCGAAGCGTTGTTGTTAGGGGAGCATTTCTTTGAAGCGACAGCCTGGTTGCAGGGCGATCAGGAAGATTGCGCCATGAATTATTTTGGCTTTGCCCATCCGGTCAGAGCGTTTTTTGCCGGTCTCGATATTGCGTTGCATCCGATAAAACTGGACGCACAGCAATTCGGTAAGTGGTTGCGTGAAACCAGGGCCAGAATTTCTTTTAAACATCAATTGCTGCAGTTCAATCAGTTAGACAGTCATGACACACCGCGATTCTTATCCATGCTGAAAGGAAATGTTGAGTTGCTGAATGTCGCAATTGGCTTCCTGATGACTTACATCGGTACACCCTGCCTTTATTATGGGACAGAAATTGGCTTAACAGGGGAGAATGATCCAGGATGCCGCGGGACCTTTCCATGGGACGAGGCCGAGTGGAATCTGGGGTTGTTTGAGCACACCCAGCGTTGGATTAAACACCGAACGACGTTGACCAGTTTGGCCTCCGGCGCTGTCGTTGACCTCTACGCGGAATCGGATTGCTTGGTGTTTGCGCGTGTTTTGGAATCGGAACAAGCGCTCATTGTGTTGAATCGCGGTGAAGGCTGTTCGTTGGAATGTCGCGATAGGCTTATACCGCTAACGTCTGAGTGGGAACAGCTGGAGGGCGGTGCGCGAATGTCGCAGCTTTCGGGCACTCTTACCTTTGATGTACCGCCTTGTTCAATAAGCCTCTGGGTCCGACGCTAAGGATCTTCAGTTTTTAACACTGAGGGTAACTTCAAGCGTAATGCGTTCGTCTTCGCGATTGATCAGAATAGACGTTCGCTTACCTGGCATCAGTTGAGAAATAATTCGCGTTGCCTGGATACGGCTCTGGACTGGTGTGTTGTTGATCTCCAACAGGGTGTCACCAACCATGAGACCCGCCTGGGCAGCCGGACTGCCCGGGGCTATGGACGTCACCTTTAAGGCTGCCATTGCTTTTAAATCCCCCAATTCTGTCGGTGTCAGTTCGGCGACATCGATTCCCAAGTAGCCACGTGTTACCTTACCGTTCCGTGCTAGTTCTTGCGCAACGCTCAACACGTGCATAAAGGGGATGGCAAAGCCAATGCCTTGTGAACCGCCTGTTGACGAGAAAATTGCTGTATTCATGCCAATGACTTTTCCGTTGGCGTTTATCAACGCACCACCAGAGTTACCGGGATTAATGGCCGCATCGGTCTGAATAAAGTCTGTTAACTGAGTCAATCCTGGTTGTTGTCGTCCGGTTGCGCTGATAACTCCCATTGAGACAGACTGACCAATCCCAAACGGATTGCCAATGGTAAACACTAGGTCTCCTACTCGGTCTTCTCCACTCATCTCGAATGGTAAGTCCGCACTGATTTGCAAGTTCGTATCCAGCACCGCTATGTCTGTCTCTGGATCAATCAGTACTCGATTGACTTGGACAAGGTCCCCGTCATTTGTAAGTATAATGATCTCATTGGCTTCCTTAATTACATGGGCATTGGTAACCACCGTGCCCTGTCGATTAATGATAATGCCAGACCCTAAGCTGGTTTGTTGTCTGGGGCCGGGTTTTATAAATTTTGAAAAATACGGGTCTTCTGCTAAGGCACTGATATTCTGATCGCTATTGCGATTGCTCAAAATGCTGACGGTAAAGGGCAAAACAGGTTCTATAATATCTGCATAACTGGTTTTTAACGTGAGTTCGCGCTCACTACTGATTGGCTTCTGCCAGTACTGGTAAAGAAGAATGACCAAACCCACAACAAGGCCAATGGCAATTGGGAGAATCCAGTCTTTTGTACGTGTTTGTGGTGACATAATAAATTAAACATAACAACTCAAAGAGGTTTCTATCATGCCTGTTCTGCGCTCAGAGCTACAAGCCTATTTAAGTGAATTACTCGATGTATCAAACATCAGCGATTATTGTCCAAACGGTTTGCAGGTGGAGGGTTGCGAGCACATTGAACGGATTGTGACAGGAGTAACAGCCAGTCAACGGCTGATAGAAGAAGCGATCGCTCACAACGCACAGGCAATTCTGGTCCATCATGGGTATTTCTGGAAAGGAGAAAACCCAGTCATTACCGGAATCAAGAAAAGTCGCATAGCGACCTTGCTTGAACATGATATGAGCCTGTTTGCTTACCATTTACCGTTGGATATTCATCCGTCTTTTGGTAATAACGTCCAATTGGCTAACACGATGGGTTGGACAATCGAGGGGGATTTACCCGGCGCTGTTGGTTTATTGGGGCAAGTTGATGGTGCGGAAACCGGGGCCAGTTTGAGGCGCAAACTGTCTGAAGTGTTGAATTATGATGTATTGCATATTGGCGAAGATTCCGATGATATTGAATCCATTGCCTGGTGCACGGGGTCCGCGGATAACTATCTTCAGGCGGCTATTGACGCCGGTGTCGATGCCTTTGTTTCTGGCGAGATAAGCGAACCGACAGTTCATTTGGCGGTCGAAAGCGGTGTTCATTATTTTGCTGCTGGGCACCATGCAACTGAGCGCGGTGGGGTTAAGGCCTTGGGTGATCATCTGGCAAAACAATTTGATCTGGACGTCCAGTTTATTGATTTGCCGATTCCGGTCTAACAATTAAAGACCATTATATTGCTAAAAGAAGAGGAGCCGTGGGCTCCTCTTGTTCTGTTAAAGGTCCAGTAGTATTCCCTGCTTATTCAAGCCTTCAATAGCGTGTTTAATGTCGCTGGTGTCTATTCGGATACCAAACGGCAGTTCTTGGCCTCCGGCGACAATAGCGATCAAACCCGCTGCTTCAATATACGGACATACGGTTAATGCATCTTCAGCGCGCACAATGACGGCAGTATGGCCCAAAGCAAAAAGGCTTTGTTCCAGAGCGACCGCTTTTTCAGCAGCGTCTTCGTCATTAATCAGCAACGTAACTGGTTTTTGATGATGTCGGTTTTCCCGGTCCTGGTCAGTCACCATGCCACGCTCAACAGAATCCGTGGGCTCAATGATCATACCTGCCGCAACGGTCCCATTTGATAGTCGGTCAATGACAATAAAAGCCCCGGTACTGCGGTTTTCCCGATAGGAGTCAACGACGACAGGTTTGTTCAGTTGAATAGTCACTTCCGCGATAGCATTCAAAGCCAGGCGATCGACCTTACTGCGCTCCATGGTGTTCACATCAATTTGCTGCTCAATGTGGGTAACAGTGCCGCTGGTGAGTTGATGCCCAATCTTGAAATAGTATTGTCGACCGGGTTGCAGTTCGGAGTCCTGCATCCAGATTAACGTCGTTTTGAATGCTTGCGATATAAACGGTTTTTCACCTTTACGCACTAACATGTCGCCGCGACTGACATCAATTTCATCGTTCAATGTCAGAGTCACTGCTTGACCCACATGCGCTTGGTCAAGATCACCGTCGAATGTCACAATTCGGCTAACCGTCGAAGATTGACCTGACGGCAATACGGTAACAGCGTCACCCGGTTTAATGATGCCTGCGCTGATCGTGCCAGCGAAACCGCGAAAATCCAGATTAGGTCGGTTCACATATTGCACTGGCAAGCGAAACTGTTCGAGCTTGTGATCTCTGGCAATTTCGATGTTTTCCAGCAAGGCCATTAACGGCTCGCCTTCAAACCAAGACATGGCATCACTGATGGTGACGACATTGTCACCTTCTAGCGCAGAAATAGGCACAAAGCGTATGTCAGGAATCTCCAACTGTTCAGAAAAGGCCAGGTAATCCGCACGGATTTCTTCAAAACGTTCTTGGCTGTAATCGACCAGATCCATTTTGTTTACGGCCACGATGACATGCTTTAACCCCAACAGGTGGGCAATAAAGCTGTGTCTGCGTGTTTGCGTCATCACGCCATAACGGGCGTCAATTAAGATGATGGCCAAATCACAGGTCGAAGCGCCGGTGGCCATGTTCCGAGTGTATTGTTCATGTCCCGGTGTGTCCGCAATGATAAACTTGCGTTTGCTGGTCGAGAAATAGCGATAGGCAACGTCAATGGTAATGCCCTGTTCACGTTCTGCTTGAAGACCGTCTACGAGTAGAGCTAGGTCGATTTTCTCTCCGGTTGTGCCCGATTTCTGACTGTCTTTTTCAATGGCAGCTAACTGATCTTCATAGATCATTTTGGAGTCATGCAATAATCGGCCGATCAGTGTTGATTTGCCATCGTCTACGCTTCCGCAGGTCAGAAAACGCAGCAACTCCTTATTCTGATGTTGTTCCAGGTAGGCGTTGATATCGGTTGAAATTAAATCAGATTGATGTGACATAGTAATGCTCCGTAATCAGAAGTAGCCTTCCTGTTTTTTCTTTTCCATTGACCCTGAAGAATCATGGTCAATGGCCCGACCTTGTCGCTCACTCGTTGTGGTCAACAGCATTTCCTGGATAATTTCAGGAAGTGTTGTCGCTGTCGATTCAACGGCACCGGTCAGCGGATAACAGCCGAGCGTTCGGAATCGAACGTTGCGGTATTCGATTTTTTCTCTGGGCAGTAATTTCATACGGTCATCATTTACGTTGATAAGCATGCCGTCACGATTAACAACCGGCCGTTTGTCGGCGAAGTAGAGCGGAACAATGTCGATGCCCTCTAAATGGATGTATTGCCAGATGTCCAGTTCTGTCCAGTTAGATAGAGGGAAAACTCGAATGGACTCTCCGCGGTTGATTCGGGCATTGTAAACATTCCAAAGTTCCGGCCTTTGGTTTTTTGGGTCCCAGCGATGATTTCTATCCCGGAATGAATACACGCGTTCTTTTGCGCGGGACTTTTCTTCGTCGCGTCGCGCGCCGCCAAATGCGGCATCAAAGCCATACTTATCCAAGGCCTGCTTCAAGGCTTGGGTTTTCATGATGTCAGTATGCTTAGAGCTACCGTGATCAAATGGATTGATACCCTGAGCTAAACCCTCTGGATTTTTGTGAACCAGAATGTCGAGATCATATTTCTCTGCCATCTGACTGCGGAATTCGATCATTTCCTTGAATTTCCAGTCGGTATCGACATGCAGAAGCTTGAAAGGCAGCTTCCCCGGGAAAAAGGCTTTTCTGGCCAAATGCAGCATAACCGCGGAATCTTTACCTATGGAATAGAGCATCACAGGGTTATCAAATTCCGCAACGACTTCACGAATGATGTGAATACTTTCAGCTTCTAGCTGTTTAAGGTGGGTAAAGTTTTGTAAAGCCATGGTTCGCTCACAGAGTAGATGACAGTGAGCGAACTATACCAAAGCTTTTTGTTATTTTAATTACATGTTTAAGAGCTTTTTGCTATATGTCTATTCTAAGACAATCAGTTTGCGGGTTTTTCTTCATCGGTAATGAAATCCGTTCGCTTCAGACCATAAGTCTCTGACAGCGTACCTTCCTCATTCGGCGCTTTGGGCGCGTAATCGCGGGGGCCTGTGTGTTCATCTGTGACAGGCTTACTGACAGGTGCCAGGTCTTCCAGTCTGGTTTCACCCGAACGAGCAGACTCCAGTCGATATTCGGGTTTTACGAATTGTTCCGCACCATGATTTAAATGATCCTGAATACGGGAATAGTTTTTGTTCAGCTCTTCAATCAATTCCGTCGTACGGCTGAAATGTTCAGTTACGTTAATCTGATAGGATTGATGTTGTTGCTTCAGTTCATCCAATTGTCTGCGTAACCCGGAGCGGTCCTGTCCATCCCTTTTCAACAGCACCCGACTGATCAGGGCGCCGACTAAAAAAGCAGCAAAAAGGGCGGCAGCAAAAGTTGTCCATTGCATTTGCATTGTATCTGTCTCCAAAAGTTAACTGTGCACAGATTCAAGTATAGCGTCTTCCGATTTGTGCGACATAATTAATAAGGCTTAAACAATTGTGCCTAACAGTCATTGATTGTCTGGGTGGCCACGATACAATCGCCGCATTATTTGGTTTGGAGTGACGAATGAATTCGCCTTGGGCTCGTTATCAGCAAGATTTGACCCGTAAAGACTTTACCCATGACCTGTCACAGGAGCAGGCCGTCAAAGCGTTGCAAGGTGTTTACGAGCAGCTTATAAAACGTTCAGGCAAGGAAAAAGCCTGGTACGGCAAGCTATCGGCCAAATTAGGTGCAAAGCCCGATAAAGTGAAGGGATTGTATTTTTGGGGTGGTGTCGGTCGAGGCAAAACCTATTTGATGGATACCTTCTACGACGCCATTCCCTTTCCGGAAAAGAATCGTCTGCACTTCCATCACTTCATGCGTTTGGTTCATGAACAATTGAAGGTACACAAGGGCAAGTCGGACCCGCTCAAGATCGTCGCACGCGAATTTGCTGAACAAGTTCGCGTTCTGTGCTTTGATGAGTTCTTTGTCAGTGACATTGGCGACGCAATGATTTTAGCAAATTTACTGGAAACTTTGTTCGACGAAGGCGTAACGCTCATTGCTACATCTAATATTGAGCCGGATCAGCTCTATAAAGATGGGCTGCAGCGGAAGTTGTTTCTACCGGCAATTGAATTAATCACACAACATGTTGCCGTCCTGAATGTCGATGGCGGCACGGATTATCGATTGCGCACCCTCAAGCAGGTAGAGATTTTTCATTCGCCGCTCGACGAAGCTGCCGAGCAAAATCTGATGACCAGTTTTCAGAAGCTGGCGCCCGATGTCGATGAAGCGAAATCCGACGCAGATCTGGATATTCTAGGGCGAAAGATAAGAGCCCGCTGGGTGTGCGATGACGTTGTCTTATTTGATTTTAAGGATATCTGTGAAGGTCCCAGATCGCAGAATGACTACATCGAGGTTGCTCAACGGTTCCATGCTGTACTGATCAGTAATATTCCAGTTTTTAACGGGAAGAACGATGACTCCGCCCGGCGCTTCATTAATCTTGTGGATGAATTTTATGATCGCAGTGTGAAATTGCTTTTGACGGCGGAGCAGGCTGTTGAGCACTTGTATTTGGATGGCAAATTGTCATTTGAATTTCAGCGCACGGTCAGTCGTCTTTTGGAAATGCAATCTGAAGAGTACCTGGAGGCAGCCCATAAAGCCTAAACAAACGCCCAAGGACAATAATGTAGAGCTGCTTCTGAGTGACTTGCATCACCGCATTTCAGGCGTCAGTTCTTCAGTTCGAGCACTGGTACCCGCAACAACTCAAACATTTTCCACCGCGTTGGTGTTCCGCAAGCCAATGTCGGGTTACTCAATCGTGACCTTGTATGAAGCATGGAAAATATTGCGGATGCCTATTTTTAACAGGCCGTTTCGCATATGGCATGTTCGCCGCAATAATGAAATGTTTTGGGCGATAGTCGCTCGAGATTTACTTCACCTTAATGTCCGCATTGTCTTTACCAGCGCGGCTATTCGCCGCCACAGCTGGTATCCAAGACAATTGATTAAAAAAATGGATGCCGTCATTGCGTGCAGTTCGAAAGCAGCTTCTTTTGTTCCTCACGTCTATAGGGTTGTTCCCCACGGTGTTGACCTTCAGCGGTTTGAGCATGGTTTAGCTACTGTGCCTGAATTGGCGCGTTTGGCGGGAAGGGGGCGGGTGGTAGGCATTGTCGGTCGTGTTCGGCCTGAAAAGGGCACCGATTTGTTCGTACGAAGTATGTTGGAAAGTATGCGACTGTATGACGATGTTTGCGCAGTCATCGTCGGTAAAGCAACGGCCAAATACCAACCGTTTAAAACGCAGCTTATAAATCTGATATCAGCCGCGGGTTTTTCAGATCGTTTCTTGTGGTTAAACGAAGTTGGCTTGGAAAACATGCCCGCGGTTTATCACGCATTGGATATCGTCTGTGCGCCGGCGCTTTATGAGGGGTTTGGGCTTGTACCCATAGAAGCTATGGTTTCGGGTACTGCTGTCGTTGCGTCGAAAACGGGTGCCTATGAAGATATGGTCGTCGAAGGTAAGAATGGTCTTCTCGTTGACTGTGGGGATCAGAATCAACTGCAAAATGCACTTATATCCATTTTAGACGGTGGAACGGATCTGGCGTCCTTCAAAGCTGAAGGTCAAAAGATTGTGCGGGAGAAGTTCTCTCTTCAGAGTGAGTTCGACGGTATTTCCAAGGTGTATGAGCAGCTTTGGTCAGAAAAATAAAATAAATCTTTTTTAGTTGTTGACTCCGAAAAATCCCTCCCTATAATGCGCCTCCGCTGCTTAGGGAAGACCTTTAAGAAGGTTGTAAGTAAGCA
>NZ_JADPQG010000040.1 GCF_015687175.1 Reinekea sp. G2M2-21
TTTTTCCTATGAGTTGAAATTATGCAAAGCCAGCTTATTGGTAATTATTTCTACCAGCTCCAGTCGTTGTCTAAGTTCAGATATGGTTCCATTCAGCTCATCAGCAATATCTTGTATTTCCTCGCCGTTGTCTGCATCGTTAACACAATGTTGAAACATCGATGCTCTTAACTTTTCGGCGGTTTCCATTGCAATATTAAATGCATCTTCGTCAAAGGCTTCAGAGATCCATCTTTTCGCATGTTCTAAGTATCCGGTTTCAAAGAGGTCAATTGCATCCCTTGCTTCAATTGCCTCTTGTGCGTCATACAAATCTTCCATAAATATTTCTATAAGTTATTAGGCTAAAGAGTCTGTGTTACACTAAACTCAATGTAACATTCTGATTTGACCATGTTATCTGCTACATTGACTAAATCAATCAATATACCCTCTTCAGTAGTAGGGGGCTCCAGCCACTGTGCTTGTGCGTCTTCGCTTACTAGACTCCATAAATCTCGACCGACATTAACATCAACATC
>NZ_JADPQG010000041.1 GCF_015687175.1 Reinekea sp. G2M2-21
TGTATGAGTACCTTCTCTTTAGGTTGGCGACGCCAGATCGCCATCATAAGGGCATCAATAACCAGATCCGCCCTAGGGTTCGCTTTCATGCTCCAGCCGATGACTTGCCGGTTGAACAAGTCGAGTACCACCGCTAAGTACAACCAACCTTCATGGGTTCTGATGTACGTGAAGTCCGTAACCCAAGCCTGATTTGGCTCAATGACTTCAAACTCTCGATCTAAGGTGTTAGGTGCCACCTGACTCAAGTCGCCACCCTTAAACCCTTTGTGTTTTTTATAGCCACGATGAGAGAGGATGCCGTGTTGGTGCATGATGCGATACACCCGATTCTTGCCAACGTGTTCATTGTCGTCCTTGAGGTCTTTGGTGATGTTACGATAGCCGTACACAAATCCGCTTTCCGTCCAGAACTGTTTAATCTTAGTCAGCAAGCGATCGTCTTCTAATTCTCGATTAGACTTTGGTTTCTTTAGCCAGGCATAAAAACCACTGGGATGTATCTCTAACACTCG
>NZ_JADPQG010000042.1 GCF_015687175.1 Reinekea sp. G2M2-21
CAAATTACTTGATTTGAAAGATCCGATTGAGTGGATATGGCATTCGCTTGAGCCGAGCGCTTAAGTTTGGATACCGAACCGTTGCAGGACTATAGCTCAGCTGGTTAGAGCGCACCCCTGATAAGGGTGAGGTCGGCAGTTCAAGTCTGCCTAGTCCTACCAAATCTTCCGAATACCGCGTTGAAGGGTTCGTTGCATAGCAGGCTATGCGGCCTCACGCTTCGCCTTGTCTTCGAAAGATTTTTTTGTTTCTAGGGTAACCGAAGAAGCAAGCAATCACACATGGGGCTATAGCTCAGCTGGGAGAGCGCCTGCTTTGCACGCAGGAGGTCTGCGGTTCGATCCCGCATAGCTCCACCAATCTAACTAACGATCTTTCTGAATTTTGCACAGCAAAGTGTTTCAGTTGTATGAAATAGTTTGCTTTGCGAAATGCAATACGT
>NZ_JADPQG010000043.1 GCF_015687175.1 Reinekea sp. G2M2-21
CGATGAAAGGAATATTTGATTCGATAGTCTTTATACTTTTTACCGCATTCTTTGCTGGCGGCTTTATGATGGCCCTAGGAGGCTTTGCCTCTGGTGTTAGTGATCTGCTGGCAGCGCTTCATATAACATACTACTGGCAGACTGTCGGAGCAGCCTGGCTAGTTACACTATCAGTCCTTATCTATAAACAGCGATCCGGTAAGATTCGGCCGATCTCTTTCATGAGGTTGTGTGGCTATGTTGGTGTCGCGTTTTTTGGAACGGTCGGCCTGCTAATGATTATTCCTGGATTTGTGAGCATGGAGGTCTTGGTAGGGCACAAAAAGGCGCTTCAGTTTGGACTTCCAATTTATTGCAGTTTGGCAATCCTATCGCTTGTTTTCGCAAATGGAAAACCTG
>NZ_JADPQG010000044.1 GCF_015687175.1 Reinekea sp. G2M2-21
GTAGCGAGTCCAGCCCACGTTTTTTGTGGGCGATTTTTAATGTGCTTGTTATGCATTTTCTGGTGGATGCTCCTCATACTGTGGAACGTCCTCGGGAATTACTTCCCAACTTGCTTTTGAGCCTACAAAAATGTGGCGCCCAATTTTGATTTCTGGGTCTTCGTTAAGGCAACCTAACGTTACTCCGTGAACTTCACCTTGGTAAATACCACATAAAGTAGAACCGCATTTCTTGCAAAACTGTAAACCGAAACCGTGTACACCAACATATGAAGTCAAAAACTCCGCACCAGAAACCCATTGAAATTCGGAGGGGTCTACGAGCGCGTAAGCTGATGCTTGAGAACTAAAAGCTTTCCTACAACGAGAACAGTGACACGACCTAGCATCCCGA
>NZ_JADPQG010000045.1 GCF_015687175.1 Reinekea sp. G2M2-21
CTCATGGTATAAAAAGAAGGACTCTACTTTCGCATTATCCGTCGGTGTTGCACGGCGACTGACACTGCGAACCAGACCTAGTTCATCAAGAGATTCTTGATAGTTCGTTGTCATGTATTCCGTCCCTTGGTCTGAATGAAAGTAACATCCTTTCTTAGGTTCTCTGGTATTGGAAGCCATACGCAAAGCGCTCTTAGTTAATTCGCCATTTCGTTTGGTGCTGAATGACCATCCGATGACCCCTCGATTAAACAAATCCATCACAACTGCAAAGTAGAGCCAACCCGATTTGGTCTTAAGGTAGGTGAAGTCTCCTCCCCATTGTTGGTTAATTT
>NZ_JADPQG010000046.1 GCF_015687175.1 Reinekea sp. G2M2-21
GAATTAACCAACAATGGGGAGGAGACTTCACCTACCTTAAGACCAAATCGGGTTGGCTCTACTTTGCAGTTGTGATGGATTTGTTTAATCGAGAGGTCATCGGATGGTCATTCAGCACCAAACGAAATGGCGAATTAACTAAGAGCGCTTTGCGTATGGCTTCCAATACCAGAGAACCTAAGAAAGGATGCTACTTTCATTCAGACCAAGGGACGGAATACATGACAACGAACTATCAAGAATCTCTTGATGAACTAGGTCTGGTTCGCAGTGTCAGTCGCCGTGCAACACCGACGGATAATGCGAAAGTAGAGCCCTTCTTTCATACCATGAA
>NZ_JADPQG010000047.1 GCF_015687175.1 Reinekea sp. G2M2-21
AATGCATCATGTTTGCGAAGTTGCTCAACCTTTTAAGTAAATTCCAAGATGACTATGGAGTAGTTATCTTTGGCGTAGCTATAACAGCATGTACATTAGCCTTCTTTGGTGTCTTCTATGCGCTGTTGTTCGATTAAAAACAAAACAAGGAAAAGTGATGTCTATTACAAAGTTCCAATGTGATTGTGGCAATGGAGATCCACGTCGAACTATTGAATATGACGGGGCGCTAGGTTACGAAGCAATTATATGCAAGAAATGTTGCTCGTACTCAGATCAGTCAGGAGCTCATAAGGCCGATGATTGGAGTAAGAGCATAGTG
>NZ_JADPQG010000048.1 GCF_015687175.1 Reinekea sp. G2M2-21
TTGCACGAGGTAACTGCCGTCACTGACTTTGGTGATCTGTGCGCCCTGGCTGGTGATGCTCACCGCTTGGTTGCTGCGCAGTGTCATGCCCTGGGTTTTGGTTTGCCAGTGCTGGTCGCCTTCGCTGATCAAGCTCAAGTCGGCTTTGGTGCGGACGCGTTGCTGTTTGGCGGCCTGCAGGTGTCGGTGGCCGTCCACGGTGACGTTGCTGTGGGTTTTCACCTTTTCGATGAACGCGCCACCGTGTTTCTGAATCAGGTTTTCACGCACGATCCAGCGTTGCTGTTGCCCGGCATTCA
>NZ_JADPQG010000049.1 GCF_015687175.1 Reinekea sp. G2M2-21
GACGGCGAGCGCTTCGCCGGCTTTTAAGATGAAGCTGACGTTGTTAACGGCGCGCATGTATTTGCGTTTGAACAGGGCGTTGTCGAGACCAAAATCGATGACCAGGTCTTCTACGTAAATGCTCGGTTTTTCGTTAATCGGTTCGTCTTGGATACGTTGAACACTCATGCCGGTACCTCTTCTGTGATGGCTTCCCGCTGCGGTTGAACGTGATGGCAGGCAACCAGTCGTGCGGGGGCGGTGTCCACCTGGATCAGGGTCGGGTCCTCGGTTTTGCAG
>NZ_JADPQG010000005.1 GCF_015687175.1 Reinekea sp. G2M2-21
ACTGTCTCCGGTCGAGTACGAGAAACAGTATTTTGAGAAGCTAATGAGTGTCTAAGAAACTAGGGGCTTGCCACTCAGCACAAAGTGACTGGATTCTTCGCAGTTAACGTCGTTGTTACGGACTTAAGTAGTAGCGATACAACAAATACCGCCAGTGGTACCGCGGGTGATGACCTTATGATTGGTGGCTCTGGTGCGGATACACTAAGTGGTAACAATGGTAATGATACCCTGCAAGGCGGAGCTGGTATTGACACCTTAAATGGAGGCGGCGGTAATGACGTACTCGAAGGTGGAGCGGGCGAAGATAAGCTTAATGGCGGCACTGGCAATGACACACTAGAAGGTGGCGCTGGTAACGACATCTTAAGTGGAGATACAGGCAGCGATGTCTATGTGTTCGAAGCTGGCATGGGGCAGGATACGGTCAATCAATATGAGACAAGCTCAACGGCTATTGATCAGGTACTGTTCGTAGGTGTTACAGTGAATGAAGTGACGTTCTTGAAGTCAGGTAACGATTTGATCATCAAACTGACTACGACAACCGATCAGATGCTGTTTAAGAGCTGGTTTAGTTCGACTAACTATCAGGTTGACGAATTCGTGTTTGGAGAGATCAAGCACAAAGTGTCTGATTTCTTTACGAACAATCCAGTAATGACAGATTTTAGCTCTACTGATACAGCAAACACCGCCAATGGTTATACCGGAGATGACATCATGATCGGTGGCTCCGGAGTTGATACATTCAATGGCGGTAACGGTAATGATGTTCTTGAAGGTAACGGAGGCGATGACAATCTTAATGGCGGCACTGGCAATGACACACTAGAAGGTGGCGCTGGTAATGACATCTTAAGTGGAGATACAGGCAGCGATGTCTATGTGTTCGAAGCTGGCATGGGGCAGGATACGGTCAATCAATATGAGTCAAGCTCATCGGCAGTCGACCAGGTGTTATTTGTCGACATTGCTGTAAATGAAGTGACGTTCTTGAAGTCAGGTAACGATTTGATTATCAAACTGACTTCGACAACCGATCAGATGCTGTTTAAGAGCTGGTTTAGTTCGGTTAACTATCAGGTTGACGAATTTGTCTTTGCAGATGGAACTTCAACACCCGCAGACACGTTTCAACAAAATCCAGTCCTGACTGAACCCAACTAAAAGGAACAAACAAATGAAAAATATACAATGGATTTTCTTGTTAATGGTTGGATTGACATCGTTAAGTGTAAGCGCCAACTCAAACATGTACTTTGTACACAACGATCACCTAGGCACACCCAAAGCTTTAACGGATTCAAACCAAGCTGTCGTTTGGCAGGTAGAATCCCAACCTTTTGGTGAAACGAACGCACAGATAGATTCCATTAGTGGATTTCCTGCTGGCTTTCCTGGTCAATACTCTGATAGCGGCTCTGGCTATATCTACAACTACTACCGGGATTATGATCCGAGTTTGGGAAGGTATATCCAGAGTGATCCGATTGGGCTTGGTGGCGGGTTAAATACCTATGGGTATGTTGGGGGAAATCCAATAATATATGATGACCCCTACGGCCTTTGCCCTTGGTGTGGTGGTGCGGTTATTGGTTTTGTCTCTGGCTCTTTAGGTGCTTACACCTCTGCAAAAATGGGTGGTCAATCAGGCTGGACATTAGCAAAGTCGACGTTTTGGGGAGGAGTCCTTGGTGGTGGAATTGGAGCCCTTACATTAAATCCTTCAGTATCTGGAACTGTTGCAGCCTCTTGGGTTACTTCCAGCGCTGTAGCTGCCGGAACTAACGCAGCAGGACAATTGTTAACAATGACATATGATCCATGCGCTAAATTTTCGCTGCTTCAAGTGTGCTTAAGTGCAGTACCTGGACCTACGTATTTCTTTAATGTTGCTAGCGCAGCTAAGTGGGGGAATATGGGTACTACAGCTATTAGCCAAACGGTCTTTGCAACTTCGTTCCTTGCTCCAATGGCAACTTTGCGAGGAATTACTCAGGGAGGAATTGGTGCGTATCTTGAGCCGAGTGATCCTTGCGGATGTCAGCAATGATTGAGCCTTTATTTCAAAGTTTTGTGCTTACTCTTATGAGCATAAGCCTTACTGTTTTTGTCTTTGAATTGGCAATTAAAAAAATAGAACTACTTAGAAGAATCAATCTTCCTGGTGCTCTAAAGATTGTTGGCGCGTGCTTGTTTTGTGGGAACTTCATCCTGTTTGTTTCTGTACTTCAGCATATAGGAAGTGACAAGGTGCAGTTCTTTGTATCCATTCCTTGGCTAGTTGTCGTTTACACTTATTTGTATCGAAGAGCTTTACCCGTATTCAATCCGCCTCCAAAATGACTTTAAATGGATTTCAGTTAAATCTAGAAAGCCTCGATTCTTCGGATCGGGGTTTTTCTCTTTCACTCTTTACCATCCGAAAGATTACCCATAGCTTAAATGTAGCTTAAATGTAGCTCGCGCTTTTAGCTTAAATGGACAGGCACTTTAAGCATTAATCGTATGAAGAATCCAAAATTGCGAACGAGTAACATTGATAGGAGTCTTATTCTTCATGCTTTATAAGGTAGCGCTGAAAATTTTGTGGGTCGTAAAAATTACTGTATTGGTTTGGCTGTGTATGTACCTTGTTAGCTTAAATGGACAGGCACTTTAACCATTAATTAACTTAAATGGACAGACACTTTAAGCCGCCACTTTGTCCCAAACTACAAAGCCCCATCTTCGGATCGGGGCTTTTGTTTTTTCAGACTTAAATGGACAGACACCTTAACGACTTAAATCTGACTTAAATGGACAGGCACCTTAACGTATTAACGACTTAACTAGCTTAAATGGACAGGCACCTTAAGGGTTGACGATTTCGCACAATGCTGGTTAAAAGCCAGTATGTTTGCATATCCAAGGATTCGTTTATGCCTAAACCAAGGAAAAGTCAGGTCTCGATAGAGGCAACCTCATACTATCACTGCGTTTCACGTTGTGTTCGCCGCGCGTTTTTATGTGGCGTTGACGCCTACAATGGCCAGAATTACGACTTAAATGGACAGGCACCTTAAGGGTATTAAATGGAGAAAAGGAGATCTGAATCCCGACTTAAATGGACAGGCACCTCAAGGGTTGACGATTTCGGACTTAAATGGACAGGCACCTCAAGGGTTGACGATTTCGCATGATGCTGGTTATATGATCAGTATGTTTGCATATCCAAGGATTCGTTTATGCCTAAACCAAGGAAAAGTCAGGTCTCGATAGAGGCAACCCCATACTATCACTGCGTTTCACGTTGTGTTCGCCGCGCGTTTTTGTGTGGCGTTGACGCCTACAATGGCCAGAATTACGAACATCGCCGTGGTTGGGTTGAAAAGCGCATATTAAAGCTCGGTCAGTTGTTTTGTATCGATGTTTGCGCCTATGCCGTCATGTCCAATCACTATCACGTTGTTTTGCACATCAACACAAAACGGCAAGCCAGTTTAAGCACTCAACAAGTATTAGAGCGCTGGCATACCGTATTTAAAGGCAATCACCTAGTGAGTCGTTTTTTGCAGAACGAGCCGCTTTGTGACGCAGAGCTAAGCGCTATTGAAGAGATTGCCGAGCAATGGCGCGAACGCTTAGGCAGTTTAAGTTGGTTTATGAAAGTGCTGAATGAAGGCATCGCCAAAGAAGCGAACTTTGAAGATCAATGCACTGGGAAATTCTGGGAGCCGGATGCGGACCAGGGATTCAAGTCTCAGGCACTGCTGGATGAACAAGCACTGGCCGCCTGTTTGGCCTATGTTGATTTGAACCCCGTTCGCGCAAACATGGCAGCTTCGCCCGAAACGTCCAACCACACATCCGGGCAAAAACGCATAAAAGAAGCCCAAAAGACGCCAACTCATACTCCCGCACCTTTTCAGCCACGCACGCTCATGCCATTTGTAGGTAATCCCAAACAAGTCATGCCCCAAGGCTTACCTTTTAAGCTCGAAGATTATCTGGAATTACTCGATTGGACCGGGCGTATTCTAAGAGACGATAAACGTGGAGCCATTCATCAAAAGCTGCCACCGATACTAAGCCGCTTAAATATCGAACCTAAAAACTGGATTTATAGCGCTCAGTATTTTGAATCATCATTCAAGCAATTTGCCGGTACGGCTGATAAAATAAAAAACACCTGCAAGAAGCTAGGTTATCAGCGTTTGCCCAATACAAACGAATTACTCGCATAGAGAATTAATTTGAGAATATGAACAATCAGCATCTGCTGATGAATTTGTATGCCCGCAAAACCAGAAACACGACGATACACAGATAAATTCGATTAAAATCTTGGAAAGGAGACCAACACAAACAAGGTTTGGTGTACGATTCAGTTGTGTTCCTTAAGGTGCCTGTCCAGTATCTTTGTAAAGCGTCCATGTAGCTCGCAAATGGGAAAGCCCTTTAAACACCTCATTCATCTACACGTGCAATATAAAACCATGGGCAAAAGAAGTTTTTGATTAACCGAACCATGCTAGTTCTGAGAGGACAAGCATGGTTCAATTGGCTGGGTAGATCTGGCGAAAATGGTTAAAAGATTAGAGCGATCAGTCTCCCCAGATCATCGTTACAAATTCAGGGTGATCCACAAACGGATTTCGGTTGTTTTGAAAGGCGTAAGCGGCATCGTTACGATCGATTTCTTTTTGACTGACCGGATCATCGCTGTGCCATTTTTTAAGCGTGACCAACAACCAATTTTCAAAGACTTGATCGCTGGTGCCATTTAAAACGGCGTCGGAATTGGTTGTGTTTTTCTCCCAGTTGCCGATCTCATTCTGATATCGCGTGGCCATGTAGAAATACGCACGGGATAGGTCGCCTTTGAACTCATCAATGGGTTCGAAAACAGTTCCTGAATACCCAAGACCAGCATCGGAAAAGCCCAGTTGCGAGCCATTGCGACTAGTGAAACTGGCCGAACCCACGGTACCAAACGGGTAGTTACTTCGGTACGAATTGACTTTGCCGTCGGTCGCAAAAATGTGGTGTATGTCGGTATTCATCGGCGCTACGGCGCCACCGAACCAGGCGCGAGGAAACGCGTGTTCGCGGTTGTAGCAATCCCCTTCATTAACATAAGTACCACACTGGTCGTTAGTCGCGGTGTAATTATATGGATCGCTGTTGCTCGGGTTTTCAGAATAGATGTCGAGAATAGTGCCGTCATTTTCGTAGTAATTGTCTTTTTCGTGCGATGAGAAAAAAGTCCACAGGCTGGAATAACTTTGAGTGCTATGACCGCTAATGATAGTGTGCAAGGCAGTCTTCAACGCGTAGCCGTTTAGGCCGGTGGCATTTTCGTAGTAACCGTCGTAATCATTCCCGGAACCTGATGACGGTAGGGTAAAGCTGACGCTTTCCACGCTGTTGAATTGCCCACCACTGGCGAGTGTGGTCCCGTCGACCGTCAGCTGGTAATTGCCGGAGCCGTAATTACAACAGATTCCATCACCGTATTCGTCCTGAATGGTAAACACATAATTGCCGTTGCTGAGGCAAAAGTCGTCACTGTACTGGGTGTTGCTGCTGTAGCCGTTTCCGCTGCCTATTTGTGTATTTCCGCTCATCAGCGTCCAACTGGTTTCCGATCCATAATTGTCGGTCAGCAGCGAAACATTGAGATTATTAGCGCAGGATGGGTTTCCGGAAGTGGGTTCGAACAGGTCGACCATGACTTCTTCGGAACCATCGAAACCGGCTTCATCGTAAAATCGGAGCCCGACATTGATCGACCCGTTGCTGCTGGCGGTGTAGCGATAACTGAGTTGCTGCCATTGATGGGTTATTTGGTTGTCGGAAAAACTTTGATAACCGTCGACAATCAGTCGGGCACGTACGTTACCTTCCGTGTGATACACCCAGACACTGAAATCATAGGATTCACCCGAACGGACAGCGATGGACTGCAAGAAATCGGTTGAGCTTTGCGTACTGGTGTTCACGACGATGCTGGCGGCACTACTACCCTGATAGGCCGTGGTGCTCTGAGAGACAGAAATGCCACTGTCAATGGTTGTCCAGTTGTCAGGCACGTTATTGGTGAACGATTCGAAGTCACCGTTGATGACATCGGCGACACTGATTTGAGCCAGTAGCAGTATACCTGCGAACCACCCCGTTTGCTTTTTATTCATTGTTGTCTCACTACGTGGGTTGATAGAAGGAGATCATATGAATGTTTATTGATCAAAAGGTCAAATTATGAACAGTGTTTTTAAGACGCAGTTCACAAAATTTTTTTGTTTAAATCTTGCCTAATTGATTTATTTAAGGTTTATGGATTGGAAGCAAGCCTAAATTTCGCAGATTTGATCTGTATTGGAACAAACGTATAGCGTCATTATGACAGGGGAGATCCTGAATTAGGGCATACCACGCAAAAGCTAAATCTTGAAAGGAGCGATCGCTTTTTTAAGGTGATTCACATTGTGCTTGCCGCGCGGTTTCCTGTGGCATTAATGGCCAAATTAGACAGAATGATAGACATCAAAGAGGCTGGATAGAGCACGTCGACAATGCCGCCGATCATTACAAATCAACCCCAGTGTCCTGAGTCAGAAGTTCGCAAGAATTCAGCGTGCCATTCAAGCTTTATAGCTAGGCGTGTCTCGCGGTCAATGGTTGTTCCATTGGCAAGAGACAGAACAACGCTAGAGAGCTTGAATGACGTGCCCAAAGGGAGCTCATGGAAAATATTATTACGGCGTTGCTCTTCTTGAAAAGATCTCGATATTCTCTACAAAGAGCGCCTTGTACTAGCGCTTCCTATGAGCTCTGAAACGATACGAACTTCTGACTCAGGACACTAGCCTATGCGTTCTATCCATCAATATAGCTGCCCGTCACTGTCGATGGATGCGACTCCAAATCAACATCTTCAGGTAGCTCTTCTTCAATAGAGGAGGGGTATAAATTTACTTGATTGCTATATTCGCCGGTGGCCGGCGCGAATTCATCCCAGTCATCGGCACAATCGGAAGAGCAAGGCAGTGGTTGCAAATTCACTTGGTCTGCGAACTCACCCGTGGCAAGCAGATCGGCGTTGTCCGGTGTCGGTTCAATAATCACAGAATTGATATCCGTTTTTTCAAGCGTTGCGACGTTAATGGGTTGCTCAGTGGATTGCGTAGCGTCTTTTAAATTATTGGACGAGTCTTTTAAATCGCTAACGATATGGCTCCGCGAAATGTCATCACGTTCATTTTGAATTTCGCTGCCTAATGGAATGAGGTGAACCGGTTCGATGTTGATGTGATGACCTTGCGCGCTATCCAACAAAACTTCATTGCCTTGCGAGGAATGCGTCGTCAAGAGAAATGCGGTAACAGCCAAGAGAGATAGCAGAGCAGATACAAAAAATTTCATAACGCGAGCCTGTTCTAGACGTTAAAATGCCTGGCGCATGCGCCAGGCCAGTCTCTCTTTAGTCGATCAACGTGACACGACAAGTCGCATTGTATTGATCCCAAGATAACACACCAAAGTCTTTGTTAATGTCGCCGTGGTTATACCAGCTCGAGTAGTATCCATCAGTGAAGTAACATGACCATGCGTTCATGACATGCTCTGTGGTGTTGTTGTCGGTAGTACCAGCGGCATCATTTCTTTCGGCGCGCCAGGTGCCTTTACTTGTATTGTAATAAAACAGGGAGCTACGAGACGCTGTTCGACCCGTGCCGTCCCAGTTGTACATCCCCATTCGTATTTCACAACCATCGGCATCACCACAAAGCTCGGCAACACGCGCGACGGGGATGGTAACCGTCGATCCACGCTGAGAAGTGTACGCTGTGTAAGTAGACCTGTCCGAGGCTTGAACCAGTGTGGACGCTGACAAAATGAAACCAGAAATCACTGCTGCTTTTAGTAAAGTAACTTTCATTTGATATCTCCTATATCAGGATGAAGCGAAACATTTAGATTTGTTTTTTTAACCGCTCTCGCTACAGCTCCTTCCGAAAGCGAATGCATTGTTCGCCTTGGTCAAGGCTATGTAAACAGCCTTCTTTAGAGAGCCGTCACAAGTTTTAGGTTTGCTCCCTCTCCCAATGAAAAGAAACATTCAGATTTGTGATGGCTATCGAAAATGTGTTTCTGGTACGATGAGGTCAATGAATAAGGATATAGAAATAGTGGCCAAGGCTAGGGCTGGCGATGATAGGGCTGGCTTGAGCGGGAATAAATAAGTCCATTTATTAGTTGGCGGAGCGCCGAGAAATCAAAAAGGTATTTGGTTTTATCATGACAGCAGTCCTTTGCTGTTTTTTTATTCATCCCTGCAGTTTTCACACTACGGAAACCACCAAGGGTTGTTTTGTGGCAGTGGTGAAACCAGTGTTTCCAAAAAACTCACTAATTGCGCCTGTTCTTCCTCGGTGAGCTTGAGTGGAATAATGTCGAAATGAGGTCGGCTCGGGTGTTGTTCTCGGTCGTAGTACGGCGGCACTGGGGAATTGTAGTGTGCGACAACGTCGGTCAGTGTCGCTAACTGCCCAGATTGCATATAAGGCGCTGTTTGGCTCACATTGCGTAAACTTGGTGTTTTAAACGCCCCAACCAGTTCCGGACCCTGTGTTTTCAAAAAATTCATTTCGTCGCACTGTTCGGGTACGGCGTCGCTGTAAACCGATAAACAGTTAAATTCACTGCTTCTCAGTGTTTCAACACCCGCGTAACGACCAAGGTCAACGTCCGTTATATCCGGTTCTGGTGCACCAATATTGTGAAACTCAAAGTTTGTGAATAAAGGTCCGTTATGGCAACTGGCGCAATTTCCTTTGCCCATGAATAGCCGCAAACCTGCGATTTCTGTTTCATTGAAGGTGTCTTGCGCCAGCGCATTTCCGGCGTTGGTTTCCAGTGCTTGAACAAACCGGTCAAATTTCGAGTCGGTCAAGGTTAGCTTTCGTTCATAGGCCATGATGGCTTTTCCAACGTGGCTGAACACCTTATTCACCGCAGCGGACTGCTCGGGGGATACGACGGGTGTTTTGCTTGCGTCAATGGCAAGGGTACGGATGTCAGCGAGCCGTTGTTCGTCACCAAAAATCTCAGCGAATTCGGTGGCGTATTTTTCTGCGATTAACTGTGCCACCGCAATTCGGCTGATACCATGTTCGTTGTCGTCCTCCAATGGTTTAAGGGCTTGTGACCACAGGCTGTCTGCTCGACCATCCCAAAACTGCCAGGGGCCGTAAATGGCATTGGGGATCGATGGGCTGTTTCGCTTGGTTGTACCCAGCGCCACAGACTGTGGCAAACCATCGGTGAAATACTTTTCAGGTTGGTGGCAGTTGGCACAGGAAATAGTACCATTGCGGCTTAACGCTGGATCATAAAAAAGGGCTTTACCGAGAGACGCGGCTGCGTCATCGTCTGCCCATCGATTGTCCGGAGCCTCAGGCAACGCTCCCAACGCTGACAGGGTAAAGGTTTTTAGCAAAGCGATATCCTGTTGGCTGAATTGATTCGGGTTGGCTGCGACGGTGGTGAAACCTGAAATCAGCGCGAGCAAAACCCAACGTATGAACTTCATAAGCAAGGGTCCTTTACAGGTTTAAGTTAAACAGAATGGAGTCGTTGATGTCACCCTGTTTGGTTATAAATTCGATCACCCACCATCCTTTCATCTGAAATTTTACGCCGTCCACAAGATATAGCCCGGGGGACATTTCTTGCGTGACTCTGGGCAGGGTTGGCAGACCATGAACGTGACCCGGCATGTGTCCGCTGAATTCAATCTGCGCGTTGCTGACAGGCATGCCGTTTTGGTCGGTCAGAAACAGATGCCATTGGTGGATGGTGTTTAGGGGAATGGTATGGCTGTCTGAATTAGCCGGTTCAATGTGGGCAAAGTAATGTAACTCGCGTGACACCTGAAAGGTGGAAACGTTAAGTTGCTCGGGTGCGGATTGCCCTGTCATAGATGGCATGGCCAATGTCATGTCGTCGGCTGTCTCGGTGACGGTTCCATCCGTCATTTTTCCCAGCATGGTCGGGTGTACGCTGCGTATCGTTGTGTTGTGGGCCATGGGGGCATGGTCATTGCCAGCCAGTTGCATAGCGCCAACGAACTTCAGTTGGTCGGGCCATAAGGCTTGAAAACCAATGGGCAACAGTTCCGAAGCGGAATGCTTCATTTCATTAGCGAGTTGCCTAAGCTGAGCGCCTTCGTTTTGCCACAGCTGCAGTTGTTCTGCTAGCAGGTTAACCTGTGCGTGCAGCAATTCCTTTTCGGTATCGTCTTCCGCTTTGTACTCCTTGGCGCGCAATTCATTCACGGTGTTACGCAAGTTGTTCGCATTCTTTAGGACATCGACAGCGCGCAGTTCGGTTGATTGTGCGAGCGCTAAGGTATAGCCGGCAGATTCCAGCAGCGCGGAAGGTTCTAGAAGTGAGTGAGCGTGTTCTGAGCTGGCAAATACATTTGTGCCCAGGAATAAAATCAGTAGCAGGTTCGTTAGTCGATTCATAGTCGCCATTTTATAGGTTGTTTATACGTATGAAACACAGCAACGCCGAAGGCGTCACTGTGTTTTCTGAGTGAGTGCTACGTTAAATTAAAACGTGATGCGCCACAGGTTAAGCGTGCCAATGTCTCGGTTAGCGAGGTCTCGGACTTTCAAAGACCAGGTGCCGGTCGACACTTTATTGCCTACGTTTACGCTGTAGGTTTGCTGAATGTCATTGGCGCTGCCACCGGAACGATTGTGCAGGTTATAAACCGTGCCATCCGGGTGAATAAGGTCGACGATGAGATCACCGATATAGGTATGGGTGATATCGACATCAACACTGACGGTGCCTGCATTTCCAGTACGGTCTACAACAATCGGGCTGGAAATCCCGGTGCTGTTGTTGTCCGGAATGGCAAAGTCTGCGGTGTTTTCGTAGGTGTCGCTGGGTGGTGGCGGTTCGTCATCTGTGATCACGACGGTGTAATCTTCTACTTCGCCGTAATTGAAGCTACCACAAGCGACTGGCGCCGCGTTGTAGCGCATAACGACGCGCAACCGTGTGGTTAACGGCGCCGTGCCGGTCGGTATGGTTAAATTACCCGTTACCGTGGTTTTAGACAGGCCCCCTGAACTGAACACTTCTTCATTGGCGTCGTCGAAGTCTCCGTCACCATTCAGGTCGATCCAGATTTTCCAGTACTCGTTATAGGTGCTGCTCCCGAACCCAGGCGCCAGACTAACAGCGGTACTGCCAACATTCAGCGCAATGGATTGACTGGTAAAGTCACTGTACTTCGCGCTGCCAGAGCTATTGCTGAAGCTGCCGATACCGACGTTGCTGATCCACTCATAGCTTGCGTCGTTGCCCTGAGCGGCGCAGTAAGTTGTGGGTTCTGGGTCAGGGTTGTTGATGGCGTCCCAATCTGGCTTCACGGTAAATAAACCATTACCAATATCGCTCATAATGATATTGCCGCTGGCGAAGTAGATGTAGTTACTCCAGGTGCCGGAGAACTGAGCGGAATCGGAACCGGGAATGGTGTCGAAGTAAGCCACTTCTGTCAGGTTACCGTTGGCAATATCCGATGCATCCAATATACGCAAACCAGCGCGGTAGTTAGATTCGTAAATGTAGCCATCTTTTGTGTACAGGTTGTGGTCGATCGCAGCAGTAGGTCCGACGTAACGGCCCAGTTCAACGGGATAATCCAGATCGGTTACATCCCAGATGTAAGATGTGGTGTTAATGCCATTGCGTTGCTCATCCAGCTCATCGTTCATGATGAGTATGCTGTGTGTGTCATCCATGAACCAGCCTTGGTGGGTGTATTGCGATCCCTGATAGGGGGTTCTGGAAATTTGTTGTGGATTGGTTTTTACCGTGACGTCTACCAAGGTAATGGTATCTTCGTTGTAGGCGGCACAGATTTCACGACCGCTGTAGGCGCTGTCTGGTCCGTTGTAAACGACACACTGCGCGTCGTGCGTGTAGCCATCGCCCGAGAAACAACCTGCGTATGTAGGCGATTGAGGTGACGATACGTCCACCATATACAAGCCACCACTGCACTGATTGCTGCCGACAACATAGGCGTAACCGGTTGCTTCATTGATGACAACGTTGTGCGCATTACCAAAGCCACCTAAGTGCGCCGTTTCAGATAGCGTACTTCCCGGTGTGACGTTGCGCAGTGTTGTCAGGTCAAATACCTGTAGGCCGTGTGAGCTGTTGCCGCTGCCATCGGCGACAATGAACGCATGGTCGTTATAGGTTTTTACATCCCGCCAGGAGTCACTGCCGTTATTGTGCGAGGGTAAAAAGCCAAGGTAAACAGGGTTTGCGGCATCGGTGACGTTAACAAAGGACGTACCGTTGGTGCGACCGACAATGGCAATTTCATCACCAGTCACTGGGTCTGTGTAGCCCCAGATGTCGTTTAAATTGGCACTGCCGCCACCCATGTTGCCTTTGGCCACGAATGACATCAGGTCCACGGCTTTACAGGGGTAAGTGCCTGCTGTGCCGTTGGTGCAGGCGGTCGCTGCAGTGGCATTTTGTATGGCCATCGCATTGGTTGAGTCCAGTAACAGTTCGGAACTTGCAGGTGATCCTTCGAGGGTATCGTCGTATTCGAAACCATCGGGGAACATTGAGCTGTGTCCGAACAGATAGGACGATAGCCATACGGCGCTTAAGCCTAGGGTCGTTCTTTTGATCCAGTTATTCATTTTATTAGATCCTGTTGGTATCTTTTTTTAGTTATGCGCACCTTGCAAATGTGAACTGAGCTGAGACTCTCTTGCGTCAGGTGAACACAAACCAGGGTATGGTTTGGTTCACGCGACTCAGTCACGTGAGTACTTGAAGGCGAGCCTTACCGCCTGCTTTATTCAAGGACACCTATATCAACTACGTCGCGTTCCATTCCAGAGTCGGACGTACTTTCAATAGGTGCCCTTAAAATACAACTGTGAATAAAGTTGAGGAGGCCTGCTCGTTAAGCAATTAACAGACCAGTGATCGAACGGCTGTTTTTTTGCCAACCGTGTCTAAAAAAAATCAGATGTTGTGCGTCTTAACGGAGCATGCGAGCGTAAGGGTGATACAAAAGTGTTACGAAATACCCGAAAGGTAACAATAAGGAATGGTGTGATGGTAATCGCCCATTCGATGCCATGGTGAATGAATAACTATTTTTTGAGATCCAAAAAAATGTGTCGCAGTGCTGTTTGTTTTTGTGAACAGGGAGTCCACTTGTGAAGTTTTTATTTTTCGACATCGCGGTGACGTGTTGTTATGCATGGAAGCGAGATGTGTATTTGCGAGTGGCTGAAAATTTTGACGATTGGTTTTTTAGGGGTTCGATTTGAATGACCATAGTAGATCAGTGATGCCAGCAATGGATCGCTTGGTCATTACGTTGGTGACCTCATCAAGGTTGAAGTCATGCTTCTTGTGCTTACCGAAATAGGTGAAGACCTCTCATGTTAGCTCGGAAATTTCACCCTATCGATCAAAATATCGCTGCATCCTACAGCTTTCGACCTATGATGAATTTCCGGGCTAACGAGGTCTGTTTTTTAAATACTTTAGGCAGCCTTTTCTTCGTTGTGTTGAATCAGCGTTTCTTTGTCTTTTGCGAATGCATCGAATGCAAAGTCATCGACCATCAACATATTAAGAACTTTCGCTTCATAATCTTGCATGAACGCCAGTTCGTCTGCCGTGATCACACCGGCATCGGCCGCAGCTGTGAAACGTTCTTCCGGATGCAGCGCTTGCTCTGGTAATTCTCCTTTCGCATAGGCTTTGCTGATTTTGCGGTACAGCGGTTCGGCTTTGTCGTAGTCTTTTAACAGGCTGTTGTACTGCGCAACCGGATTTTCCACGCCAACATTTTTTTCATCGTTCCAGATGGTTTGGATCAAGTGACGACGGATTGCACTGTCCGTTGAAACGGCTTTGGCCAATTTCCGCGTGTCATTGTCCGCTGGCAGTTTCCAGCGCCGACCCAGCGGCAGGGTAACTGCGCGCAATGCTATGGCGACTGATCGTGCCGGCAGGTTGTCGAGAAACTCAGATAAAGCCAGTTCGGTGCGGTGCAGCAGAATTTGCAAACTGTATTCCATCACCGCCTGTTCGCCTTCAATCTGCTCAGATTCCTGCCAGCGTTTGAGCACCATGGAAGCGAGGTAGAGATTCGACAGCATGTCACCCAGGCGAGCGGAGATCAGTTCGCGCATTTTCAGTTCGCCGCCCAAGGTTGCCATCGCCGCATCGCTGCACAAACCAAAGGCTGCACTGAAGCGGGAGAGCGCTTGTGCGTATCGTTTCGCCGGGCCGGTAAAGGGGACCGCCGGTTTTGCAATGCCCAGCCCCAAGGTTAACGCACGCGTGGCGTTACCCAGTACCAGGCCGACATGTGCAAACACCGCTTTATCAAACGCTTTGGCGTCATTGTTATTTTTGGCGGCGAGTTCCTGCAGGACATATGGGTGGCATCGAATGGCGCCCTGACCAAAGATCATTAACGAGCGGGTCATGATGTTGGCGCCTTCTACGGTAATCGACACCGCCGAACTGCTGTAGCCAATGCCCAAATAATTTTTCGGCCCTAGGGTTACGGTTTTACCACCGTGTACATCCATAGCGTCGGTCAGAATGGCGCGTTGCATTTCTGTCAAATGGTATTTCAGAATGGCAGAAGGCACGGACGGTTTTTGACCATCGTCGACCATGTTGGCGGTTTGCTGTACAGCCGCTTGTGCGATGTAAGTGTATGCCGCCATGCGCGCCAGCGGTGCCTGCACACCTTCCATTTCAGCCACGGGTGTGTTGAATTGACGGCGAACCCGTGTGAAACCACCTGACGTTGCTAACGCATAGGCACCGGCACCGGCCGCGCCGGATGGCAACGTAATGCAGCGACCGACGGACAAGCATTCCACAAGCATACGCCAGCCTTCGCCGGCCATTTCCTCGCCGCCGATGATGTAATCCAGCGGAATAAACACATCCTTTCCTTTAATTGGACCGTTAAGGAAGGGACTGCCGATTGGACAATGCCGACGACCGATCTCCATACCTTGGGTGTCACGAGGAATCAGTGCACAGGTAATGCCCCGATCGGTGCCTTTGCCCAATAAATTGTCTGGGTCAAACATGCGGAAGGCCAGCCCTACCACAGTGGCAATAGGGGCGAGTGTAATCCAGCGTTTTTCAAAGTTCAGGCGCAGGCCGATAACTTCCTTACCATTGAATTCACCTTTGCAGACGATGCCGGTATCCGGCAATGATGTGGCATCCGAACCCGCGCGTGGACCGGTTAAACCGAAACAGGGAATTTCACGGCCGTCGGCCAGGCGAGGCAGGTAATGGTTTTTCTGCTCCTCTGTGCCATATTTCAGCAGCAATTCACCAGGACCGAGCGAATTGGGCACGCCAACGGTGACCATCAAGGTTTCGTTGCAAGCCAGTTTCTGCAGCACCGCAGATTGCGCTTTGGCGGAAAACTCCAAGCCACCGTATCGTTTGGGAATGATCATGCCGAAGAACTTTTCTTTTTTCAGCGTTGACCAAACATCGGGCGGCAAATCTGCGCGCTCCACGGCAATATCCCAACCGTTGCACTGTGACAGAACATCCACGCACTGATGGTCAAGAAAGCTCCGCTCCTCATCGCTTAGTCCCGTGTGCCGGTTCGCCAGTAGCTTGCTGTAATCTGGGCGGCCGGTAAATAATTCGCCGTCCCAGCCAACGGTGCCTGCGTCCAGCGCGACCTGTTCAGTGGCAGAGACCTTGGGCGCGATTTTTTTGAAGATGTCGAAAACTTTGCTGGACAGCCAAAGTCGGCGGACAGGACCGAACCCGATGATCAGCGTGGCCAGACTGGCGATGAACATCAACACGCCATAGAGTGGTGACGCCAGTTCCATCGACAGGGCTCCGAAGAAGAGAAAAACGCCGACGGCAGCCAGAGCACCGAATTCCTGGCGCATTACCCAAGTGAGTCCGGCCAGGGTCAGTAAGAAGATAATAAACGTTAACATAGCAGACCTCTTTTCCTTTGTGATCCAGATTACAGCGTAGCTGGTTTTGGTGTGTTGGACACTACGGGCAGAGTAACCCGTTGGATGGTGAAAACCGTTATTTTCTGCATTGGCAGGCTTAAATCGGCGGTGATTTTTTTCCTCGGCGAATCAGTGGTCTGCTGTGGTGGCTATTGTTTCCTAAGAGGCAAGGGTGAGCCGGTTACTTTTTTCATAAAACCACCAGCCTGACTGTGCGATTTAAAGCGCGTGTTTGATCTACATTTTATTACAACTTAATAGCATACGTTTTCAATATGGCACGCTGCCATGCGATCAGTATGTGATCGGAATCGCGATGTTAAACGCAATGTTTCGATATAGTGAGGCGATTTCTATTGAATGGAAGAAGCCACTATGAAGAAGGATTTTCTGCCGGGTCAGAAAACCGCGTTGGTTGTAGACGATTCGAAACTCGCTCGCTATGTGTTAAAAGAAATGCTAATGGCGAATAACATTAAGGTTGAAACGGCAGAGTCTGCTGAAGAAGCGCTGGGATCGTTAAGTTCGTTTAAACCCGATGTTATTTTTATGGATCATATGATGCCTGGTATGGATGGTTTCCAAGCCGTTCAGGCAATTAAAAACGATCCTAAAACGGCCATGATTCCCATTATGATGTACACCTCCAAAGATGGCGAAGTGTATGTCAGTCAGGCGAGGGCCTTGGGGGCTGTCGGCGTCTTGCCAAAAAAATTGAAGCCGGTGCAGCTGGAGAATGTGCTACAGAAATTGAAACTGATCCCATCCAAAGATGACGTTGCTGTGGTCTCTAAACCAAAGCCCATTGCCATTCCCTCCGAAGAGATTACCGCACGGCCGAAAACAAAAAATACCCTTGAAGAGTTGGCGCTCAGTGCGAGCGAAGAGCTCGAAAAAGACACCATGCGGCATCTGTTCCGGCAATTATTTAATGAACAGCGCGATTCCATTAAGCAGGATCAGCATGAGCTTGTCGACAGTCTTGCCGCAAAAGTTCCGGCGATGGTTTTAAGTGCTCGTAAACCCACGTTTCGAAAGCGCTTGATAACCGCGACGGCGGCCATGGTCGCTGTCGGGCTGGTGGGGTTTTTAGTGGTTGAACGCGTTGAACAGGAACGAGCTTTCCAGAAGGCGGTTTTCGACCAGTTAGCGCAGTATCAGCAACAATGGGTGGATGTTCAGAACACTCTTCTTACAGCGCAGGCTTCGGCGCCAGTGTTACCGGCGCTAGAGAAAACCGACTTCCAATTGGGCTTGGGGACGTTTTCCTGGGCAATCAACCAGCATGGGCAGGTACCTTATCAATCCAGCATACTGTCGACACAAACAAAAAACTATTTGACCGAATTACTCGATCATCTTGAGCAAAATAACTTTACCGGGTTGGTGGTGGTCAAGGTCCACTCGGGCCAGTTTTGTGAATTGCACACTCAGTGGGGTGCTCGTTACTTGGCGCCAGAAGACTCTGCGGTCGCTGATTGCGAGTTGGAGCCGCTTGAAGACGCAACTTACCCATGGTTGGAGTTGCCTGAATTTGAGCAGTATCTGTCGGTACTGGCACTTTACTATCCGGGCATTGATCTTAAGTTGGACGCAATGGGCTCTTCATTTTCTCGCGTAAATTACCCTGACTTGGCGTTGAATCCATCTGCCGGTGAATGGAACCGCGCTGCGGCGGTGAACAACCGATTGGAATTTGACTTCATACAACAGTCTTCAGCACCCAAGGCAGCGCTGGCGATTACGCCGACGGATTCATAAACGAATTAGCTCGATTGAAAACAGTGCGTTAACGGCTTTCACAGAATGACCATGTCTTACAAATGAATACGGATTTCAATACTGCTTTTCCTGTCGACCTCTGCGTCGACAGGTTGACTCGCGATCAGAATTCTTTCTGCAACCACACCTCTGTCGATCAGTCTCTCAGCGAGTTGCGCTGAGTGGTCACTGTGCCATCGGTTAACTTCGGTTGATGCTGTTGGTATCTGTACAATGTGTACGGACGCCGTCGGTAGGTTTTCAAGCACGTAAGCCAACGTGGTTAAGAAGTCGTTGGCCGCTGGTGTAATCTGTTGGCTGGTGTCAAGTACCCACGGCATGAGAAGCACGATAATGCCTCGACGTACCGAGGTCTGAATAATTTGCGTCTCGCTCGGGTATTCGGCGAGTGCGCGCGACAAACGCGCCAATTCATATTCCAATGCCAGAGCGTCATTGTCTAAACGCTCAACCTCAACCGCCCGCAGCTGTCGCTGCAGATTTTTAATGGTTTTTTCAGCCTCGATAAGGGCGCGGGCTTGTCGTTCTATCGCCAGTTCCTTGTCTTTCATGTTGGACTGCTGTTGCGCCAGCGATGTTTCCAGTTCGTTTAGTCGAGTAATGGCATTGGCTATGGCAAGGCGTGTTGCTTCGGCGGTGGCTTCCGTGGATTGGAAACCAGTTTGAATGTCCAAGAACTGCTGTTTAATGTCGTTGGCAATCTGCGAAAGTTGTTTGAACTGGCTGTTCAGAAAGTCGAGTTTCTCTAGTGCTTTTTCAATCTGTAAGAGCGGTTTGCCAGCTGTTATCTGATAGCCGAACACCGTGAATTCCCATTCAGGGATGGCGTTACGGTTTCCAAATTGATAATAGCCAAAGGCCAGGCTGGCTAATAGAGAACTCAGAATGAGTATGACAAGTAGGGTCGTGCGGAAGAAAGAAATTAGTTTCATTGTCGTGTGTTCGTGCCAAATCCGTTTAGCGAAATTCTGTTATGACGTTATCAATTTCAGCAACCGTTGGCACCTGGCTTGTTTCCGGGGTGTGATCAAAGTATCGAAATAATTGTCCAAGTTGTGAGCTGTGACCATGTTCGTGAGTATGTGGGCAGATCCAGCCCTGTCAGCGACCCGTATCAGATGATCTAAACTAAAACTCTGTGTTGTTGGGCGGATAGGGGGCTTCATGGCGTTGAATGCAACCGGAGGACGTTTGGTGTGGCGAGTTGTGTTTGGTGTTGCGGTTCTCGTCGCAGTGGGGTGCGTGGGCTTTGTGCTCACGTTGAGTCGGTATCATTCCCAACCGGTGGTTAACGAGGGTAAGAGGCCGCCGCGTGTGGGTGAAGGAAGCCCTTTGATTGAACGGGAACTCCCGGTGATCGCCGAAATCGCTGAGCCTGCCGATGCCCAGCGCAGTTCCGCCGTGAGCATAGGAACCGACGAACGCGCGCTCGACAATCGCTTACAGCAGATCCGTCGCGAGTTTAAGTACCCACTGAACGGCGTCAAAGTGACCGAATCCGGATTGAACGGCGCTATCAGTCAAACTGTGGTCGTTGATAATCCATTGGTGTTGCTCGCACTGAAACAATGGTTTTTGGATGACCCGGAAGCGTTTATAAAAGCAGCTGCGGCTGAAGAGCGTGACAGTTATCTGCAAGCGGTGTTGAAAGAGCAAATCAATGAATCGAATGCGCATTTACTCACCGAGCATCTGCATATTCGCAATCGACATATCATCACATTGTCGTATGAAAACAAACTGCATCTGCAGGAGGCGGAAGCCTTTCTGGCGATTTTTGATCAGTTTGCCAAGAACAATGTCATCAGTGTGCCTGCGTCTCTGGTAGCCGCTACTGCGGAAGTGGACTATTGGGGGCGAAGGGAAACTCTTTTGAATCAAGCGGTTAATAACCCGGAGCCCGGCTTGTATTTTGACGTGTTGCAGCAACAGGGTAACGACAACATGTATGCGCTTGCAGAGCAGATGTGGGCGGTGCATTTGGCGGATCGTTACGCTGACGATATCCGACCCGATACCGGTTACCTGGAGCGGACTCGCTTGGCGTACCAATATGGGGTGGCAGGATCACCCGCGGCTATCGCTGCGCTACAGGAAAAAGGTCTTTTCGTGAATGAGACCATCGCCGAATTCACCGATGTCGATAATGCCGACGATCGGTTTCAGGACATCCACCTTTATCTTCGTTTTGACCGCAACAGTGGTCACTGGTATCTCCCCTGACCGGAGGACTCAGCTGAAAAATCGACTGATTGCCCAGTAGGAAGACACAATGCCAATCGGGTAGGTCAACCAACGTTGGTCCCAGCGCATCGTGTTAAACCTGAATGTGGACCGAAAAGCCCGATACGCATTCTGCAGCGTTAAAAGTACTAACAGAGTCATGACCTGGCCAATCTCAATTCCAACATTGAACCCGACCAACGCGGCGGGTAGCTGATGTTCCGGCATGCCGATATCCTGTAAGGCACCGGCAAATCCTAAGCCATGTAGCAGGCCAATCACCAGACAGAAAAGCATCGGATAACGCTTCGTGGCGGTTGAATGGTGTTTGTTGACGCAGGCTTCCTGTGCCATGAAGACAATGGATAAAGCGATACAGGTCTCGATCGGTTTTGGCTCCGGTGCGAACAGCCCAAGACTGGCGCACGCCAATGTGATGCTGTGCCCCAGTGTAAAAGCACTGGCCGCCCAGAGCAGTTGCCGCGTCGAGGTTAAAATCAGGAAAAGAGTAAAGACAAACAGCAGATGATCGTATCCACCCATCAGGTGTTCAAAACCGATACCGGTAAACGTCATCAAGGTTGAAACAGAGGAAAATTGCGTCCCCGTCAGTTCGTGCAGAGCTATACTGGCGAAACCTTCTTTTGACGGCTGCAATACACGAATATGCGATTGTTTATCCGCGTCCCATTGCAGGTAAAGGCCCGCCACCGGCCAAGCAAAGCTGAGCTGGTCGCTACGTGAAAACACCTCATCACAGTTCACCAGAAAGCGACGGGGCATCTGAAACGTTGTTGCCGGATTGTCGTAATGACAGTGGACTGGCCATTCAGGCAATAAAAAGGACAGGTCACCGTAATTGCCCTGGATATTCATGGTAAAACGGTGTGGCGCGGTTTGCTCAATACGGACGTCGATTAACCCGGCATCATGGGCAAAAACCCGCGTGCTTCCGAAGAGTAAGAATAGGAAAAAAAGATTCCACACACTGCAACGGCGACTCATGATTCGACCTCGATCCGCGTCTGTTGTTTTAATTGGTGAAGGTACGACTCCAGATGTCGGGTCGCCTGATCTTTGCGCCAGGCATCCAGCACGTAGTCACGTTGTTCGTTGAAGTCTGGATCTGCGCCATTCAATGTTGTGGTGATCTGAACCCAAAGTGGAGGTTGTGGATCGTCAACAAATGGACCATGCCAACTGCCCGGCGTGGATTGCGTGATGTGCTGAGTCAATACAGTGCCAAAGTAGGCGCTTAATTGCTCTTGTGTTACGTCCACCAGATGACCGGTTTGTGAGGACTGGTTGTTGTCTGCTGTTTGCGACGTTTTCAGTAATGTGGCTGTTTGGTTTTTTTGCCATCGGTAATTCAGGGAATAGCGAGTGGGTGCGCGAAATTGTTCGCGGTTTTGTTCAAAAAATTCTTTCAGTTCGTCGTCCTCGGGCATCGGCAAGGTCGCGGTGAGGAAGGCCTTATGCTTGCGGATAATCATTTGCGCAAGCGTGGTATCACGATGCACACCAGAGGCTAATGCATCGGTGAGCAGAAGTTCGTTATCGATGTAAGTTTGCAAGGCCTGATCCGTTTCTTGGCGGGTCAGTGTGCTGCCCTTCCGCGCTTGTTCCAACGAGACAATACCTTCATAGGTCGCTTTGGAAATTATCAACGTCGGCTGTTCACTGGGCAACAAACGGCTGCCCCAAAAAATAAGACCCGCGATCAACAGGAAGTGGACAGCTGGCTGTTTTAAAAAGATATTCATGTTGTTCTGACTCTGTTTAATCATGGAAAAAGTGCCCTGAAGCGGGCACTGTCGAGCGGACAAGGTCAGTTAGTCTGCCTGTGGAATAATGATGGCGCCTTCGGATTGCGCATCCACTTCAAACGTATGGGTCACCGGTGAATAAGTGTAATACTCCACCTTGTCTTCCAATGGTTTGAATTTGTAAAACCGCAGCAGCATTACTTCGTTGGCGTCGCACTGGTAATCGGACACAAAGTTATGTGACAGACCTCCGTTCGGTCCACGGGTGGTGTAGTGCGTTTCGCGCACACAGTCGTGCCCGGCATTGGCCAGAATGACGTTATCAAACTTGGTCAGGATATTATTCTTGATGGTTTGCGTGGCCCACAGATCGTGTGTCGCCAGAATGACTTTCCGGTCTGGGTACTGACGCAGAATCTGCTGCCCCCAGGCAAGTCCTTCCGGGCGATAAGGCGAGTACTGATCGTACGCTTCCAGCTGCAGGAACAGGTAGCGCTCGTTGCCAATATCCATCAATGCATAGTTGTTTTCGATACCGCCAAAGTCGCCCGCATACCAAGTCTCATTTTGAAAACTGCTGACCGGAAAGTATTTATTTAAACTTTGCGGTGAGTCGTGGTTGCCCTGAATTGGCATGAAAGGCATTTCGCCATATAACTTGTACCAGGCGGACGTCGAGTTCTGCCATTCCCAATCCGAATCCCAGGTTTCGGTGATGTCACCAAGACCCTGAACAAATTGAATGTTCAACGTGTCACGCATGGCGACAAGCCAGTCGAACGCGGTGCGCATGTGGGCGATAGGTGCGTTCGGTCTGTTTTGCGAATAGTGCTGCGTATCTGGAACGACGACTAATGTCCATTCGCCTCGGCTTTTATCGGTGTTAAATCGTGCGTCAACGGGTGGTGCATCACCGGGCACTATGTCGATCCAGTTTAGGTTGAAACCTCCAGAGGTTGCATACACGCCGACTGGATAGGTGCCAGCCGCAACATAAACCGATTGGCTCACCGTTTGCCATTGTTGCCAACCACCGGTGGACGGAATAGCGACTTTCCCTAATTTAATCGCACCTTTGTTTAAATCGAATTCGATACCGCCACCCCCGGCTTCGCTCGCAACACGCGCCGAAAATGTGTAGTAACCGGATACGGGAAACGTGACATCGTTATAGCGCAACCATTCACCGGCTTGCCACCAACCTACATTGTAGCCACCGCCCGTGTCGGTCGTGATTTCAATATCAACATGGTCGTTGCGGTACGCGCCGCCGATATTGCCGAGGGACTTATCGTAAAACGCGTCGTAGTCTTCCGCTTCGATGCGGCTGGTTGCCGGTGGGTCGGTGCGAACTTTTTCAATTTGAATCCAATTAAAATTCCATCCGCTGGCGAGCGCTTTCACACCTAAGCTGTATTGACCAGGTTGGATGTCGACCTCCAGTTGCGTCGTTTGCCATTGTTGCCATCCACCGGTTTTAGGAACGGTGATGTCGCCTAAAAAAATGTTTCCACCATTCAGTTCCACACGCAGCTGGCTGCCATAGGGACTGGCGGTGCGCACGGATATGCGATAGGTACCCGCTTCGGAAATATCCAAACCTTCGTAGGAAAGCCATTCATTTTTTGCGATCCAGCCCACGTTGTAGCCGCCACCAACATCGCTGGTTTTTTCGATGTCGACATTGTCGTTGCGGTATTGCCTACCGCTGTTGCCGGTGGTGGTGTCGCTGTACCAGGTATAGTCTTCTGCTTGAAACAGTTGCGCACTCGCAACTGTGCACAAGGCGGTTGATGCCACTGCCAGTGAAATGGCCGTAAGCTTAAGCCGGTAATTCATTCGGATTATCCTTGTTGTCTTTTTGATTTGTATTTTTATGCTTTACATACAACCCGATTTGAAAGCGCTTCCATTTTTATGCAGAGTTCGTTTCAGTATTGTGAAAGTCATCGCAGTAATGAATATTCCAGGGTGGATTAATTTTACAGGTTGAAACGCTGCTGACTTTGTGCTCGCCGGTGTTGAAACAGAATGTGACAACAGATTGGCCAAAAAAAAAGCCCCGATCGCTCGGGGCAAACCCTGTGCGAGGACTACTCGACGGAACAGGAAACCGAAAGCGTGCTACCGCTGAGCGAACCTTGGAATCCGAACGTGGCCGTCTGGCCGGGTGCCAACTGTCGGTTGTGATCAACCGGCGTTACGGTCACCTGATTCGCTTGCTGAGTAAATTCGCCACTCCAGCCGTTAACCACAGACACGTTCTGATCGAACGTCAGCGTGGCTTGCCAATCGGTTATGGGCTCGGCTCCTTCGTTGGTTACGCGGATATTGTTTAAAACGAAACCGCCGGGCCAAGCATCGGCCGTCGGAAGTTCGCAGCTGAGGGTTGTTGAGGTTGGTTCCGTTACTCGGACGGTTAGTGACTCGGTGGCGGAGAGTTTTTCTCCCGCAGCGTTGGCCGCCGTGACAGACAACAGGTAATTACCCGCCGTGTTCGGTGCCGTTAATACGGTACTGGATGCATCGATGAATTCTTCGTCGCCATTCCAGTTCACATAAAACGCGGAAGCAAATTGCAGATCAACCGCGACGTTAAAGCTCTCTCCGATGTTGATCACATCATGGGTCGCCGGTTGCAGGATGCGGATGGATGGATCTTGGTTTACGTCACCGGTTTGCAACGTGACTTGCGCACGTGCACTGGTTTCGTCACCTTGCGCGTTTGTAGCGACCAATGTCACCACAAATAGCTGGTTGGCGACTGCGGGTGCTTGCACAATGGCTTGCGACGTTGAAGTCGATTGGGTGTGCAACTGATTATCCAGATAAACATTAACACCAGCGGCACCGCTCATCTGGTATTGCAGCAGAACATCACTGCCGGGGGTAAAAACACGGTTGGGCGCAGGCGAAGTCAGGGTAATCGTAGCGGGTAGCGAGCCGTTATAATACTCACTGACATTGGTGCCGGTGGCGGAGCTGCCGAGAATGACCTGATGATCCAGGCCGACATATTTTCCCTGTGCATCTTGCCAAAGGGAGGGTTCGAAGAGGGCGTACTTCTCTTCATCCCAGCTTGTCCAGTCGTAGAGAAGCAAACCGCCAGTGTCGCCCGAATTTGGGTTCAGGCACCAGAACGTGTGGTGGAGTTTGTGCTCGATAATAAGGTCACGAATTGCCCGCATCCACGTTTCATTGTCGCCACCATCCATGAAGCCACCCCATTCACCAATCAGCAAGGGGGCGATGTTTTGCTCGTGAATATACAGCCAGTTATCTTTCCATACGTCGGTGTAGAGCGTGTCTTTGTTGAAGCCTTCATAAAACCACGGTTGTTGAAATACCAGAGGACCGTAGTCGTGCGGTGAATACATGAGCTGGCTTTGGCGGCTGCCCAGATCCACCGGGTAATCTGCAACGCCACGCAGGTTACCTCCCCACCAGATGGAATGGTAGTCGCTCTTGTTTTGTGACGACCAGGTTTTGCCGTCTTTCGGATAGGCTTCGATACCTTCGCACATCACCAGTATGTTGGGGTGAACATCGAGAATCCGGTTCGCTGCGGTTTCACAAGCGTATTTCCAGTTGTGTTCGTCGGTTGAGTTATCCCATTTGGCAAAAGCACCGGACCAGGGTTGGCCATGCGGTTCGTTTTCCAGGTCGAACGCGAGAATCGTGTCGTCATTTTTGTAGCGGTCGGCCACCCAGACCCAGGTGTCGTAAAAATCTTCAGACGTGATATCGCCTTTGTACCAGAGTTTTTCATAATGTCCTGAGTTATCGGCTTCCGCACTGTGTACGTCTAACAGAATCTTTAGTCCGTGACGTTTGGCGGAGGTAAGCATTGCGTCAAATACTTCCAGTGAATGTTTTCCTTCCAGTTCCGGGTTCACATAGGTATTAACGTTCCCCATTTTGTAAATGCCGTTTTTCCATTCCTTCAGTAGCTCTGTGGAAATCGGCACCCGAATCAGATTGATACCACGCTGCGCTATCGCCGCCATGGTCGCGTCAAGGTTGACGGACCAAAGTCCATGAAAGACACGTTCACTGGCGTTAAAACCAAACCAGTTCACCCCGGTTAACCATACCGGGTTGTTGTTCTGATCCAGGATCTGATTGCCCTCGACGTGCAACCAATCGTCCCCTGGTAAGGGTGTTCCTGCCTGCGCGGGGGTTAATGAGAAGCAGGACGCCAATGCCAGCGTTGCCAGTTTAAGTCGAAACGGAATGTTCATGTGATTGCCTTTTTCTTGTTGTTAGGTGTTTCGGTAGCGCATGCTCAGCGAAAACAATGGCCTGGAAAATGCGCGGGCAAACAGTCTGGAATGTTGCGTGAATTATTTCAACTTAGAATAATTGTTGGGCTTTATAGAAGGGTTGGGGGCTCGGTTTTACATGTCTAATAAAATCAAAGGCTTGTCGAGCCAGCGACCGGGTAGGGCTTGGTGGGAGAAAATTTCAGTTTTTAGACGTGCATCACAAATGTGTTTCAGGGCAAGTGGTGAGCATATCGAGGAGTGCGCAAGGAATGAGTCTGTACGCACGGGGTTCATACGGGTGTTTTGCGTGTTGTTATTTCCATTACCCTGTGTGTGATGGATCGCGCGGTTTATTCCACGGCGCGTTTTACTTGGTTACGGCCATTGTTTTTCGCTTCGTACAAGGCGGTGTCAGCGCGCCGGATGGTTTGGCTCGGGCTGGCATCGGTGATTCGTTTTTGCGCGACCCCAATGCTGACCGTAACGTTCACGCGTTGGTTATTCACCGTTTGTTCGCTTTGCGCTATGGTGTCACAGATGCGCTTGGCGACTGCATGCGCCTGGTTGATATCCGCGTCTGGCAGAATGGCGAGATATTCTTCGCCGCCAAAACGCGCCAGCATGTCTTGCGCGCGCAAACAGGACTTTGCCAGTCGCGCGACATTGACGATGACGGTATCGCCGGCGTCGTGCCCAAAGGTGTCGTTCACCTTCTTAAAAAAGTCGATATCAAACGCGATCACCGAAACCGGTTCAGCGGTTTGAGCCGGGCGCGAATACAACTGTTCCGCAAAGGATTCAATGGCCCGGCGATTGGCCAGCTGGGTCAAAGGGTCTGTTAAGGCTAGTGCTTTTAACTGTGCGCCGGAACGGACGTGCACCATGACGCGGTTACCTAAAAACAGTAACAAAATCAGAGCCAGTAAAAGCGTGACCGATTGCCAGCGCCCCAGTTGATTTTTGGCTTCCAATTCAAGGCGCTGATTTTCATTCCGCAAAGTCAGTTCTTTGTTCTCAAATTCTTTCTGCGCGAGGTTGTACTCAATTTTGAGTCGTTCGGCGAGCTGGTCGTTGACCTGTGACCGAAACTTTGAGCGGGTGTCGCTAAGCGTCTGCATCGTACTGTAAGCCGCTTTAAAGTCACTGGTTTGCGCCTGAAATTTAGCCAATTGTTCCAATGCATAAATCAACAGCCGGTCGTTACCTTCCTCTATAAACAGATCTGCAGCGGTTTGGGCTAAGGTGATAGCGTCGGTATACTCGCGACGTGCGCCAGCTATATAGGCTTTTACCATACTGACCGTTGCTTTGTTATAGTCGTCCTCAATCTCAGGCTGAATAGCTAGTGCTTGCTTGAGTGCTGACTCTGCCTCCAGACCACGGCCTAAACGACCAAGCGCTTCGGCTTTAAACAAATACGCAACCGCGTCCAGGCGTTCATCAACCTGCAATGGCTTTTTCTCCAGATAACCCGCGACCGAAGCGATCGCCCTATCCAACCAAACCAAGGCGCTTTCGAGTTCATTTTTATCAAGAAACAAAATGCCGTAGTCGACAGCGACGTTAGCCTCGGAGAGGGCATCTCCTTTATCGCGGTAATAGAGTAATTGTTGAGCCAGGTAGGTTTCGGCGTTATTGAAGTCGCCCATGCGCCGAAGGGTATTCGCCACTGAAGAGCGGATGTCATTGCCGAAATATTCATTGCCGGCTTCGTTGTAGTATTGGGCTGCGTTTTTGTAATTTGTCAGCGCTCGGGCAATATCGCCCTGATAGGATTGCAGGTCGGCCATCAGCGCATAAGCGTCTGCAATAAGTAAAGGATCGTTGGCACGCCGAGCCAGATCCAAAGCGGTGTCGAAATCCTGAAACGCAGCGTCATTATCTCCATCCAGAGAAGCATAAAATCCACGGCAAGCGGTGAGGTCAGCGCGAGCGGCTAAATTGGTGGCGAACAGTTCTCGGTTCAATGCCTCATTGGCGTAGGCGATGTAGTCTTGAAAATCCTCGTTGTCCTGATTCCAACACCAGAGTCGCGTAAACATCATTTGGATGTCCGCCGGGTATTGCTGGATATTGCCTTCCAGTTCGGTCAGTGCATCCAGTGTTTCGGTGTAGCTGATGTCCACAGGATCGATAATGCGGGCGAACAGTGCATTTACCTGTTCTGGCGAAAGAGTCGCGGCCCATGCACCATTGAAAGTAGAGCCCAGCAGCGTCAGCAAACAGAACGCCAGACAGGGTTTCCACTTGACTTGTTTAAAATTCATACAGGTTTGTTTCTCCGTAAATAGTCTGGTGCTCTGGCCACTTCGCAAATTTTCGGTTTTTGACCGCTAACCCAGGCACAGTCCAGCGGTTGCACTGGGATTACGCTGTCTCGATAGGTGCGAAAACGCTGGGTTGGAAAACGTTAAGTGGCGTAAAAAAGTGTAGTTCAAAAAAAAAGCGCCCTACGAAAAAGACCGCTTTTAAAATTTAATTCACCTGTAAAAAAATAGTCAGATTGGTGGTTTTCGTGTAAACACAAAACCAGCGCAACCAACCAAATGGGCGAAACACTTGGCTAACCCGAGTTGCCTTAAGAACGTTCAACAAATTGAAGGGCGTCACAAATCTCAAAGGTGTGGATTAAAAAGTGTGACGTTGTTACCGGTTGCTGACCGCTTTATCGGTATGATGCGCGCTGAAATTCATCAGCGTCGCTTTACCGGATGGTATGGCCAATCGTTGAAGTATGGTCAATGGACGCTGGCCAGGAAACACAATAAGGATATCCATGAAACTTTCTCATCTGTTCGCTGTGGCAGCATTGCCACTTGCTTTAACTGCCTGTAACCCAGACCCCAAAAACCCCGGTGGCAACACGGACCCGGACAAAGACCAAAATGTCAAATCGGCCAAAGCCGCATTGTTGGATCTACAGGGATTAATGCCGCTGGATTCGGTGGAAACCAAAACAGCCCAGTTTCGCGCGACCAATCGTGCGTTGGAAGATCTGCTGACAGATGATGTCGCGAATCTCGATAGTGCCCTGGACGTAACCTTGCTGGCACTTCAGCAGGCGCTTACTGGCTTCGTAACCAAGAATGACGACGACCCGGAAGCCATTACCTACCAGTTTGCCGCCGCAGAAACCGAGGTTTCCGCAAAAATAGGCAACTCCACACTGTTTGGTAACAGTCAGGTAGCCGGTAGCTTCAAATTGGTTGAAACCACCGAAGACGTAACCGACCCTGAAACCCAAGAAGTAACCACAGTCACTAAGCATCATATTGTCGCAGACAATCTCACCGTAACGGATATCGTCTCTGGCAACGTTGTGACCACCGACATGCGCCTTGCGTTACCGGACGTCGCTCAACTTGAATTGACCTTTGGTATTGAGCAGTTTGAGTTCAGCAGCACAGATACCCTGCGCAAACTGTTCCTCGAAGGCGAAAATGCTACGTTGTCTGCACCATTGAACGCAGCGCAAGTCGATACTCCAGTGTTGACCTTTAATGCCACCTTCAGCGCTGAACAGTATGAAACTGACTTCGCAGACGAAAACCTGACCGCCACATTGGCTTCCGGTGAACTGAACTACAGTGCCGACCTGGTGAACGACATCCTGAAACGCACTCAGTTATCCTTGAACGGCAGCATTGGGGCTGAGTCAGCGTTGTTCTCTTTGGACTACCAGGCGACAGTGGCCTCTGAGCTGAAAGCGCAATTGTTGAATGCCACGGGTTATCGGGTGGGGGATGATGCCAGTGAGTGGGTGTCGGTAAAGGATAAACGGATAAGTACCGATACCGATGCTGTACTTGAAGTTTCGTTTGATGATGTATCTATATCCGACAGTGCGTTCTTTCTTGATGGAACGGGAGAGACTCCAGATTTTAGAATGCAAAGAATTACTTGGTATGATGGTGAACTCAACAGCTTCATTTATCATGATAGCTTGAGTGTTCTATTCGAAGATATGTTGGTATCACTGAATGAAGGTCCCGTTATCGAAGTATATGGCGTAGGCTATGATGTTTCTGGAATTGGAAACCTGCTTCTGACCGAAAATGAAGTTTTTATCGAAGGACCAGAGGGTGACGGTCTAAGTCTTGTGATTCGTTGGAATGCAAACATGGAGCGTTTCGAGTTATTGCGCTTTGAAAATGTTACAAATCGATTTACTCCCTTTGCTAATTATTATTTCAACACTACTTCAGATCAGGTGGCGAAATCGACCTTCACTCAATCTACTGAGGGCGAGATTGAAAGTGAAAAGGTTTCACTTGAATTTGATTATCATTACGCAGCAGATAGAAACGCTAGTTTAACCAAATATCATTCGTTTTCTGGAAAAAGTTATAAACAAATTAGTCTAGATGATCTCCCTTACACAAGTTTGATAGATTTCGAATTCGATATTGCTTTTAAAAATGAGAATTTGGATAACTTACAAAGTGTTGAAGATTCTGAAAAGATTACTAGCGTGAGCTTTTATACCGGCGCTTGTGATTTCGATATGGCATGTTCACCTGTTGAGTTCAACTTCGATGAGCTCGGTGTCGCTAAGTTCCAGCTGGAACAGGATGGTGTGACGTTTGACGCCGAAGAAATTGAAGGGGGGCTGTTCTATACCCTCCGCAAAGACGACAAAAACGTGGTGATCACGCAAAACAGTGACGATGCGTTGGATATTCTGTTCGGGAAGTTGGCGATTCAGTTGAACCTGGGAGAGGCCACGACCGGCGATGTACTGTACAACAATGCAAATGTTGGCAGTGTCACGGAAGTCGACGGACAACTCACCGTCACCTTTAACGAATAACCCCCTGCTGTCGTAAGCAATTCATCGTTAAAACGCTTTCAGGCTAAGTACGCAAGTGCTTAGCCTGAAAACATTTCGCCGCTTTATTGTACGAAGTCTACCGTGGCAAAAAAGTGTATTCATTTCTGCGTTCTCTTTAATGAGTGTATTAACATACAAAAAGGATACTTGTATGAAAAATCTACGTAATCTTGCTTATCTGTTGAGCATGATGTTATTACTGGCCTGTTCGGTACCGCCACCGCCCCCAGAAAACGGAAACACCACGGGTAATACCACGAACAATAATCAGCAAACCGTGTTGCAGGAACAGTCACTCAGTTTCTCCAGTACACGTATCGAAGGTGAAATCGGTGAAGAGCGGGTTGTTACGGTCACTGCCCAAGGTACTGGGCAAATTCGGTTTGAATTGGTTGATGATAAACTCGCAACCATTAATGAGTCCGGAACGTTGTTATTCAAACGAAAAGGTTCTACGCAATTAAAGGCAACCATAGCGGCGGATGAAACCTACGCCGCAGCGGAGGCGGTTGTACCGGTCAGGGTGAAACCGCGACAATCTGCATTGCTGCTGGACGCAACCGAATTGAACTTGTCTGTGTTTGATGAAGTGGGCATTGTTGCAGAGCTAGATCGCCCTGGGCTATTGAACTTTGAAAGCGATAACGAAGCTGTTGTCACTGTGGACAGCAGTGGAAATCTGATTGCGCAGAGCGCCGGTTCTGCGGAAATTAGGGTTTGGGCAACAGAAACACCCATCTATGCCGCGGCTTCGGCGAAAGTCTCGGTTAATGTTGACAGAGTTGAACAAACGCTGATCTTCGTTAAACCAGAATCTCAACTTGGGACCATTCTCGGCGTAGCGCTAAACAACGCTGCGGTCAGTACAGGGGCGAGTACGGTCACCTATGTCAGCAGCAACCCGAACATAGCAACCGTAGATGAGAATGGCCTGGTGACCCCCGTTGCGGTGGGCCGTACGGACATCACTGCTGTTGCTCCGGGAACTGATCAGTACCACGAAAAATCGCTGGCTTATACTCTGGTGGTTGAAGATCTTAACTTCAACGCTACGACGAGCGCTAACAAGGTGACTTTTACCTGGAATAAGGTAGATCTGTTTAACGAATACACATTCTTTAAGCGAGACAAAGCCACCGATGACTTTGAGGTGAGTTTTACAACCGCTGATGCCGAGCGCTACTCCTATTCCATAACGGACACCAAGACACGCCGTCCTGAATTGTATTTCAGCGCCTGCAACGCTGCGGAGTGTTTTACCAGCCCAGTGGTGACCATGTTTGGTTCTAATGATATTGAAGCGGCACAGCTTGCGATAAATGAGGTTTCCTCGTTGCAATCGTTGCCAGACATTGTCGCAAACCAAGCAGACCACTTTGTGATGGTGGAAAGCGTGCACCAGCATTTTAACGAGGATACCGCTGCACTCCAAGACAGCTTGGATGCCCTGTTGTTTCATTTGCAGCGGGCGATCAGCGGTTTTGTGGTTAAAGGAACGGAAGGGAATGTTAAAACCTACGCTCTTGCGGCAGAGGCTTCCTACCCAGCGACAAACAGCGACGCCAACGCGCATATGTCTCAAACTCTCGCAGGAACTATCGACCTGCAAGAGGTGATAGACATCGAGGTGGATCCTAGAACGGGTGATGAAGTTCGAACCAGCCACATGGCCATTACAAGCAATAATTTAAGTTTGGTGAATATGGCTACGGGGGACGTGGTTCAGGTACGCTTATATTTGCAGAATCCAGCCTTGTCTGAGTCTGGATCAAGTTGGCAGGTTGACATGTTAGAGCTCAGCCATGAGCAAAGTTCAAAGCGAATACTGTTATTGAGTGCGGAAGACGGTTTGCGATTGCCGTGGCCGTTTCCCACAACGGATGAGGTTGAGGGCTCTTTGCAGGTTGACTATCTCGCGGAACAGTTCAGTTCAGACAACAACCAAACGACAACATTAGCATCTGGGGTGCTCAATTACAGAGCTGACCTATTTGAAAATAGTTTGGTACGTAAACAATTGGCTTTGCAAGGCAGCATAGGGGCAGAGGCGGCTCTGTTTTCACTCGATTATATGGCTCCTGTTGCGACTGAGCTGAAAGCGCAATTGCTGAATGCCACGGGTTATCGGGTGGGGGATGATACCAGTGAGTGGTTGGAAACAAGAGATAACTTTGTAACTCGGAAGCGCATCGCTAAGTTATCGATGAGCGCCGAAACCATTGGCTTCGATCATGTACCAACGATATACCTGACTACAGGTCAAAATACTGAAGGAGTCCGTACCTTTAATTGGTTTTCTGGTGCTTCACAGTCGATATCGTTTTTTGACAAACCCAGCTATGCCTTTGAAGCGTTGTTAACAGAGCTCAATGGTAGTCCGAGCCTAACTTTATTTGGGATTGAATTTGACTTAACGGGAGTCGGTTTCGACTTGGCGACCAATACTTTCGCAATTTATCAAGATGGATTGGCAGAAAATAAAATTCGGGTGACGTGGGATGAAGAAAATTCCGTTTATATTGTCGCGACCTATTTCTCATTAAAAGACAGATATGATGACGATCAGAAATTCAACATCGATCTCGAAAATAGTGTATTCACGCGCACTGAGATTACTGGGTACTTTGATAGTGAAGGTAAGATAATAGAAACACCACCCGAAACACTAGCGTTTGAGTTTCGCTCCGCGATCGGCGCGAACACACTGGAAACTAAGAACACCTTCTTAGACAAATATCATCAGTTCACTGGTGCGGCTTTTCTGCCTATCGACGTGAAAGATGATGCCTATACCGCGCAAGCGGAATTTGATTTTGCATTGGATATAAAAGATGAACGAGACAATCTTGCCCTTGAGCAAGATTCAGCCATTATTCGCGACATAGCCTTTTATTCCGGCACCTGCGATTTCGACATGCAATGCACACCCTTGTTTACCGACTTCTCTGAACGGGGTGTTGCCACTTTTGTTCAACATCCCGGTACAAATTTGCTGCAGGCGGAAGAAACAAACGGCGGTTTACTTTATACCCTCAGCATGAATGATAAGAAGGTGACAGTGAGCCAAACGTATCCGGGGAATCTCGATATTTATAAAGACGCGTTACATTTGCAAATGTCTACGGATGGCACAGTCACCGGTAAAGTTTTATTCCATGATGTAGAGATTGGCTCATTAGTCGTGCTTGGCGATCAAGTGGTTTTCGACTTTTTCGAATAATCCGATCATGCTGAGTTAATAACACAAGAAACCGGCCATCGAGCCGGTTTTTTGTTGTTTAAATCGACACTGACGGATCCGGGTTTGCATGCCATGGCGGTGAACGCAATAATGCTCAGCATCGTTGTTAACCTGGCCGACCGTGGAGTCACCATGACCCAAACCCCGCTTGAGATCTTGTCTGACCGAATCACCAATGCGCATACCCGTATTCAACAAGAACATGCTGATATTAACCCAGTGGTGGGGGTCAATCGGCAAATGCGCGCCAGCGGCATTCCGGCCGATGCGATCACCATCGATTGCCTACGCACCAATCGGCGGATTTTAATCATTCTGCATGATCATGCGCCAGATCTTGTGCGCTATCAGTTTGGTCAACGCAATACTGACCCAGAGGTCGACTTTGAGGCCATGAAAATGCATAAGGTGAGTGAGCAGCAGCTTTATGAATGGATGGTACAAACGTTCAGTTAAGGCGGTTAATCCTACAGGGCGCTGACGTGGGTTTTGTTTTGGATCATACCTTTGGGTATTATCCGCCAAGATGAAAAAAGGAGGTGTTATGCGGTTAGTGATCATTGGGATGCTGATGGTGTCATCCCTGGCGCAGGCAGGTGCGATTTATAAATGCACTCAACCTGATGGCAGCGTCGGTTTTCAGGCTCGACCTTGTGCCGATGCTGAGCAGGAAACTATAAAGGAAGATCTATCCAAACTGGAGGGTATTCACCTGCAGGGCAAGTGGAAGATTGTGGCTTTGGGGAAAAACAAAGAACCGGTGGACGATTCCATGGGTGAAGATTTCTGGGAGTTTTCCGCCACCCAGATGACGGTGATTTCCGGGAATCGACGCTTGAGCCCAGACACCTATAAGTTAGATGATAAAACCATTGTTCTCGACTACTACTCCATCGAGATTCTGGAATATACCGGCAACGAAATGACGGTGAAGACCAGTGGCATAGAACAGACATTACGTCGTCAATAAAAAAGGGCCGCAGGCCCTTTTTTATTGAATGTCACCTCCGTGTTTAGCGGATCACCGCATCTACTAACATCGTAGAAACCGATTTTGAGCTAGAGCCGGAAATGTAACGGTACTTCGACCACCAATCCCACCATTCGCGTTTTTCATAGTCGTCAATATCGACAGCCTGTTTGTACACAGCGCTGTTTTTATAGGCGGACTCCAGCGACCGGATAGAGGTCATGGTGTTGCCGGTGGTGTTCGATTGCATTTCGTTATGTGCGAGTGTTTCACTCATCACAATCGGGTAATGAAAGTCGTACAGCTGGCTGCTGCTGGGTGCGTTGCTGACCGAGGTGACTTTACCGTCGACTCGGGTATCACGGCTGCAACTGTCGTAGCCGTTAGCGTAGGCAGCTCCGCAAGCGCTGTGCAAAGGCACCACTGAATCATCGGCGCCGTGGATGATCGCATGCGTGGCGAATCCATAAATCTCACTACCGGTGCCGGCCACTCGCAAATGAGGAATGGATGGGAATCCGTTGGTGGCGTGGTTACGTGCAACGGAGGTTTGCAGGTCATTCATGACACCAACGTTTAAACCGAAGCTGAAATAGAACCCCGCATACTCGAGCAGGCCACTGATGATACTGCTGCCATAGTTAACGCCATTGGCGATACCGACACCAAAGTTTGCCAGTTCCGTACCGCCACCGGCGCCTGCCAGGTCGATCACTGCCGCGACTTTCAGTTTAGCCGCCTGCGTCGACCCAAACAGCGAGTTTTTGTTTTTCAACAGATAACGAGTAACCAGGTCTCCGGTAGAGTGGGTGACGATGATGCATTGGTTCGCGCAATAGTTTTCGTTTAACAGCGCCTGAATCTGTGGTTGCACAATGCTGATAATGCCGCCAGATCCGGTCAAGCGTTTGTGCGATGGCCAGTGAATAATATTGGTTTGACCGCCATCTTGACGTAAGAAGGCGGGGTTCACTTTTTTCCAATAGTTCAATGCGTCGGCTTTGCCGTTGTCCGACGGTGGTGAAATGATATGAAACGGATTGAAACCGTGAATCAGTATCACGTTTTTGCCACCCACATTCGCGTGAGCAACGCCAAGCAGAAACAGTCCCATGACCGCGGACAGTTGGATCAGTCGTACGAGTTTATTCATTGTGTTGGATACCTTTTGTTATTGTTTTACTCTCGGTTGGCATACTTCGGTTTTGCCTTTTTTTATCAGCGTCGACACGTCGAAAGACGACAACCTGATTCATGAATTCAACGGCTCGTCACCTGTTGCAAAAATTCCAGACGCGCCAATGCTTCGTCATCGACATAGGGCGCATCGTCATACTCACCGAACGGATGACCGGATATCTTAGCCTCAGGGATGGCCACTAAACCGCTGATTGCTTCGAAATCCGGTGGTCCCGGCATTTGTTCCAGCGCGAAGTCACGCAGCAGATAATCGCCGGGGTCATTCATCGCTTTCAGTGCTGAAATATGAGCAGCCAGGTTCAGGGTTTGTTCGCCACGGTTGAGTTCTTGTTCAGCGCTTAAATGAATGAGTGGCTTTCGCGAGTTAGCGGAATACAGATTGGCTTCCAGTCGGAAAAAACCGGGTTGGCTTACGTCGACAATCATAGGCATAACCAACCATGAACCGTCGACAAAACTTTTTTCGGCAGACAGCAATTGAATGGTGGCGTTGTCACTGTCGAAACGTTGGATTGGGGTTGAAACCGTCCATTCCTGCTCGGCGGATTTTACGCTGGCCACCAATTGCAATTCCGCTTCCATCCAACGTTGCCCCAGTGGCGGTATTTCAAATGACGTCGGACCGGACGAAACTGTTACAGAGAGGTTGGCGATGGTCTGGCCAGCTTGCAATACCTGTAACGTGCCCTGCACTTGATCGAGTCCGGCCACACTGACAACCCCTCGAATGGGTTCGTTGGGGGAGTATTGCAGACGTTCACTGCGCAAACTGAGCGTGACACCGTTCTCTTCAAATCGAATGGGAAAAGATTGATTGGGCAGATATTTCTCCACGGCCTCAGCATTGAAAATGGGCAGCGAAGACGTGGGGTATTGAATGAGTTCCGCAAACTGATCGGCAATGTCGGCAAACTGCGCATCGATTGCTTCTTCGGTCACGCTTTCCGGTATGGCGAGTGCCGGCTGAGTGTTGCCAGTGTCTGGTTGGCACGTGGGGACAGGCAAGGCCAATGGCGGCACCGGAATAACCGGATCCACCTGCACGATTTGTGGTGCGAACGTGTTGCGTTGCCACGATGGTTTCAGCCACAGAACGAAACCCAAAGCAGCCAATAATATGGCCGCCGTTATGACGCGTATGAACATGTATCTCTCCAGCGAGCGCTGATGCCGGATCTTTGTCCGGTTCATTCGGCGTGAATGCCTTTAACAGCTATTGTTGTTTTTTTAATCTGTTTCAGATGAAACTAATCGCTGCGTTTTCAAATAGCCAGTCGCGCGCGTGATTGGGGAAAATATTTCGTTAATGTCTGGCGGGGCAGAGCAGTCTGTTACTGCGTGTTGATAATCATTTGCGAGCACAATGTTGCTTTGTGCGCTGTGTCTAAAAAATTGAATTGCGTGAGTGCGATGAAATTTTGATCTGGTCAAAAAAAGCGCCACGGGTAAGCGTGGCGCTGTCGTGATGTTACTAGGGTGTTAGTTAGCTGAGGGTCAGTCTGCTAAATCAGCAAATAATGCCGTCGACAGATAACGTTCACCAAATGATGGAATAATGACCACAATCAGTTTGCCTGCGTTTTCCTCGCGCTTGGCAACTTCAAGTGCACTCCATACCGCAGCGCCGGATGAAATGCCAACCAACAGACCTTCCTCGGTGGCCATGGCGCGTGCGGTTTTAAAGGCATTCTCGTTTTCGACTTGAATGATTTCATCCAGCAACTCCGTTTCCAGAATCGCGGGTACAAAGCCTGCGCCAATGCCCTGGATCGGGTGCGGACCTTTTTGTCCCCCGGATAAGACCGGAGAGGCGGCCGGTTCAACGGCGATGGCTTTGAATTCAGGCTTTTTCGCTTTCAGCGCTCTGGCAACACCGGTGACGGTGCCACCAGTGCCAACACCACTGATTAAAATATCCACTTGGCCGTCGGTATCGGCCCAGATTTCTTCAGCGGTTGTTTTTGAGTGAATGGCCGGGTTCGCAGGGTTTTCAAATTGCTGCGGCATGAAGTAAGTCGACGTGTCGGATTCATAGATCTCCTTTGCCTTGGCAATCGCGCCACCCATGCCGTCTGGTCCGGGTGTGAGCACTAACTCAGCGCCATAGGCTTTGAGCAGCAAGCGACGTTCTTTCGACATGGTTTCCGGCATAGTGAGTACACACTTATAGCCTTTGGCTGCGGCGACCATGGCCAGCGCTATGCCAGTGTTGCCCGAAGTCGGTTCAACAATGGTCATGCCGGGCTTAAGCGCACCCGCTTCTTCGGCGGCCTGGATCATGGCCGCACCGATGCGGTCTTTCACCGATTTGCCTGGGTTGTAGAATTCGAGTTTGGCCACCACAGTGGCTTTGCAACCTTCGGTCAGGCGGTTCAGTTTGACGAGCGGGGTGTTGCCGATTAAATCGGTCACGTTATTTGCGATGTTCATGTACGTCTCCTTTAACACGGTTGGGTCAGTGTACCTACCGATGATACGACTGTTTAATAATAAAAAATAACGCTAGAGTAACTTTCAGTTATGTTGGAGGGTGGTTATGTCCTTATTCTGGATCGTATTTTGGGCCTCGTTAGGCGTTTTCGTGTTGGTCGCGGTGAAAGTCTGGCTGTTGATGAAATGGGTGAAAAAACAGCCGAAACCGAACGATAGGGAGGACTGAGTTCGGCAAAGCGTACACATTCCCTGACATCTCCTACTTTTCTACAGGTTGACGTTAACGTCAACGTAACTTAGCCTTGGTCACCATAACAAATACAACACAACCAAAGGCTAATGATGACTCACTCCCTGAATTTTGGTCTGGGGGATACCCTGGACGCGTTGCGCGATGCCGTTAAGGACTTCGCTCAAAAAGAAATTGCCCCACGCGCCGCTGAAATCGACGCCACGAATCAATTTCCCCGCGATCTCTGGCCTGCCATGGGTGAACTTGGCCTGCTGGGGATGACTGTCGAAGAAGAGCTGGGCGGATCCGGTCTGGGTTACCTCGCACACGCGGTCGCTATGGAAGAAATCAGTCGTGCTTCTGCGTCGGTCGGCCTGAGCTATGGCGCCCATTCCAACCTGTGTGTGAACCAAATCCGCAAGAATGCCAACGCTGAACAAAAGGCCAAGTACCTGCCAAAATTGATGTCCGGTGAGCATGTCGGCGCTCTGGCCATGAGCGAACCGAATGCGGGCTCCGATGTTGTCAGTATGAAATTACGCGCTGAAAAACAGGGTGACCATTATGTGCTCAACGGCAACAAGATGTGGATCACCAACGGTCCTGACGCTGATGTGTTGGTGGTCTACGCTAAAACAGACCCTGACGCCGGCAAGCGTGGTATTTCTTGCTTCTTGATCGAAAAAGATTTTCCCGGTTTTAAAACCGCTCAGAAACTCGACAAGCTGGGCATGCGCGGCAGCAATACCTGTGAACTCGTGTTTGATAATTGTCAGGTTCCTGTCGAAAACCTGATGGGCAATGAAGGCGATGGTGTGAAAATTCTGATGAGCGGATTGGATTACGAGCGTGTTGTATTGTCCGCCGGTCCGTTGGGCATTATGCAAGCTGCACTGGATATCGCCTTACCGTATGTGCATGAACGCAAACAATTTGGTCAGGCCATCGGCGAGTTTCAGTTGGTGCAGGGTAAGTTGGCAGATATGTACACCAATCTTAATGCCAGCCGTGCTTACGTTTACGCCGTTGCAGCGGCTTGCGACCGCGGTGAAACTACACGCAAAGATGCCGCGGGTGCCATTCTGTACGCCGCCGAAAAAGCCACACAGGTCGCGCTGGATGCCCTGCAACTTTTAGGCGGTAACGGATACATCAATGATTACGCGACGGGTCGCCTTCTGCGCGATGCCAAGCTCTATGAGATCGGCGCAGGTACCAGTGAAATCCGGCGTATGCTGATCGGCCGTGAACTGTTTAACGAAGGTTGACGGTCGCTGAACCGGCGCTGAGCGCGCACGCCTTTCATCGTGTGCGTGAGCCTTTCGTGCTTTCTGATATCAGGAAAATCAAATGCCACAACTGAATGACATACAAACTATGATGCGCGACGCCGCGCGTGATTTTGCCCAGAACGAGTTGAAACCCAATTCACCGAAATGGGACAAGTCCGCGGAACATCCAGTGGCGGTGATTAAGCAACTCGGTGAAATGGGTTTTTATGGTCTGACCGTTTCGGAAGAATTCGGCGGCAGTGGCGCCGGATATTTATCGCTGGCGCTGGTGGTGGAAGAAATTGCCAAGGGCGACGGCGCTTTGTCGACCATCACCTCGGTGATGAACTCAGTGGTCTGTTCCCCCATCGCGCAGTACGGCACTCAGGCTCAAAAAGAAACATGGCTGACACCTTTGGCCACCGGCGAAGCATTAGGGGCGTTTTGCTTAACCGAACCGCAAGCCGGGTCCGATGCGGCCGCGTTGAAAACTAAAGCGGTTAAGACCGACAGCGGCTGGCGCTTGTCCGGCAGCAAGCAATTTATTACCAACGGTGCGATCGCGGATTTAGCCATTGTGTTTGCCGTGACTGACCCGGCACTGGGTAAAAAAGGGCTCAGTGCTTTTCTGGTGCCTGCGCATCTGGAAGGTTTCACCGTACCGGTGGTGGAAGAAAAGATGGGCCAGCGCGCCTCCGACACCGCCCAATTGGTGTTTAACGATATCGAATTACCTGCAGATGCTCTGTTAGGTGCCGAAGGCCAGGGTTATGCCATTGCTTTGGGTAATCTGGAAGGCGGTCGTATTGGTATTGCGGCGCAATGTGTGGGAATGGCGCAAGCCGCTTTCGATGTGGCGGCGGCTTACGCCAATGAGCGCGAATCGTTCGGTGACACGCTCATGCATCACCAGGCGGTTGGTTTCCGGTTGGCCGAAATGGACACGCAAATTGAAGCAGCCAGACAGCTCGTTTGGCACGCCGCGCGATTAAAAGACGAAGGGCGAAAAGCATTGCGCGAGGCCGCCATGGCGAAATTATTTGCCAGCGAAATGGCTGAGCGCGTGGTGTCAGAAGCCATGCAAACATTAGGCGGCTACGGCTACCTGACCGATTTCCCGATTGAACAGATTTACCGGGATGTCCGCGTGGCGCGCATTTACGAAGGCACCAGCGACATTCAGAAAATGATCATCGCACGAGATATTGAAGGGCGTTTTTCATGAGTATTATTCACAGCCAGGTCAACACACGCAGTGACGAATTTTTGCAACGCTTCGCAGGCAATAAAGCGTTGGTTGAGGAGCTGAATGCGCGTTTGCTGAAAACCTACGATGGCGGTGGCGAACGCGCGCGAGAAAAGCATCTCAGCCGTGGCAAACGTTTGCCACGTGAACGCGTCGAGCTGCTGTTAGACAACGGCTCTCCGTTTTTGGAAATTGCAGCACTCGCCGCCAATGGCCTCTATGACGACGCAGTTCCCAGTGCAGGTGTCATTGCCGGGATCGGTCGCGTATCAGGCGTAAACTGTTTGATTGTGGCAAACGACGCCACCGTCAAGGGCGGCACCTACTACCCGCTGACGGTAAAAAAACATTTGCGGGCACAACAGATTGCTTTGGAAAACCGATTACCGTGTATTTATCTGGTCGACAGTGGCGGTGCGTTTTTACCGATGCAAGATGAAGTATTCCCAGACAAAGACCATTTTGGCCGAATCTTTTTTAATCAGGCCAACATGTCGGCGCAAGGGATTCCTCAAATTGCAGTGGTGATGGGGTCATGCACCGCAGGCGGTGCTTATGTTCCGGCCATGTCCGATCAAAGTGTGATCGTAAAAAATCAGGGCACTATTTTTCTGGGTGGTCCGCCCTTGGTGAAAGCCGCTACCGGGGAAGACGTGAGTGCAGAAGAGCTCGGTGGAGGAGAGGTGCACACGCACATTTCGGGCGTCGCTGACTACCTGGCCGATAACGATGATCACGCCCTGGTGCAGACGCGGCAGATTGTCCGGCATCTGAATGCACATCAGGTGTCGCCAGCCGTGCCAACCTATGATGAGCCACTGTACCCAGCGGAAGAATTGTACGGCATTCTCCCCAATGACCTGAAAACCCCGTTCGATGTCCGCGACATTATCGCGCGTCTGGTGGATGGTTCGGTATTAGACGAATTCAAAGCGAACTACGGCACCACCTTAGTAACGGGCTTTGCTCATATTGAAGGGCAGCCTGTCGGTATTATCGCAAACAATGGCATTTTGTTTTCCGAAAGCTCGTTGAAGGGTGCGCACTTTATTGAACTGTGTAATCAGCGTCGGATTCCATTGTTGTTCCTGCAGAACATTACCGGTTTTATGGTCGGCAAAAAATACGAAAACAGCGGAATTGCCAAAGACGGTGCCAAATTGGTTACCGCCGTGGCCTGTGCCAAAGTGCCAAAGTTGACGGTGGTGATTGGCGGCAGCTTCGGTGCGGGCAATTACGGCATGTGCGGTCGCGCTTATGACCCAAGGTTCTTGTGGATGTGGCCTAACGCTCGCATCTCGGTTATGGGCGGTGAGCAGGCCGCCACGGTATTGGCCACGGTGAAGTCGGAACAGATGCATGCGCGAGGCGAACCGGTCAGCGCGGAAGCGATGGAAGCGTTCAAACAACCGATTCGTGACAGTTATGAAACGCAGGGCAGTCCCTACTATTCCACAGCACGACTGTGGGATGACGGCATCATCGACCCGGCGCAGACGCGCACCATTCTGAGCCTGGCGTTGCACGTCTGTGCCAACGGCAAGCAGGAAGATACCCGCTACGGTGTGTTCCGGATGTGATGTGTCTGAACGTGCAGACGCGCACAGGACGAACGTGAACCAGTCGTTTGCTGACTCCATTGGGCAACCTAAAATAATAAAGAGAACGTGATGTTAAAAAAACAACAACAGGGGCAGGTCTTAACGCTGACGTTGAATCGGCCAGACGTTCGCAATGCCTTTAACGCAGAACTTATTGCAGCGTTAACCGACGCCATTAAACACGCGCACGAGCAGGACGATATTCGTGTCGTCGTGTTGCGCGGTGAAGGTGAACACTTCAGCGCCGGGGCTGACCTGAATTGGATGTTGGGTATGAAAGAACGACCCATGGCCGAAAATGTGGCAGACGCACAAGCGTTGGCTGAATTGATGTCGTCGATTAATTTCTGTCGCAAACCGGTGGTTGCGGTCGTTCAGGGGGCCGTGATGGGTGGTGGCGTGGGTCTCATTGCCTGCGCTGACATTGCCATCGCCAGTGAAAAAACTTTTTTCGCGCTATCGGAAACCCGGCTCGGGTTAACCCCGGCGACAATCTCGCCTTTTGTGGTGAATGCCATTGGCGCACGTCAGGCACGTCGCTACATGCTGACCGGGGAGCGTTTTGATGCTCACAAAGCGCACGCGCTTGGGCTGGTTCATGAAGTGGTCAGCGAGGCGGAGCTCAACAGCACTTTGGACGCTATTGTCACTGCGTTACTGGCTGGTGGTCCTCTGTCACACCGTAAAATCAAGAAGTTGGTTTACGACGTCAGCGAACGAGCACTGAACGCAGAGCTGATGGAAAACTTATCTTGGCGGATCGCAAATCAACGCATTTCCCCAGAGGGACAGGAAGGCATCCGCGCCTTCCTTAACAAACAAAAACCGAACTGGCAGACGGAGCAGGATTGATGGCCTCTATTCACACCCTATTGATCGCCAACCGCGGTGAAATTGCCGTTCGGGTCATCAACAGTGCCCGGCTTATGGGTATACGCACCGTGGCGGTTTTTGCCGAAGCGGATCGCGATGCCCCACACGTGGCGCTGGCCGACACCGCTGTGTTTTTAGGCGACGGTCCCGTTAATCAAACCTATCTCGATAAGGCACGCATACTGTCGGCCATGCAAAAAAGTGGTGCGAACGCGGTGCATCCGGGGTACGGATTTTTATCCGAAGACGCGGATTTTGCCGAACAGGTGAACAACGCCGGGCATATCTGGGTCGGGCCGCCTCCGGCCGCCATGCGTGCAATGGCCTCCAAGGCTCAGGCCAAGCAAACCCTGGAGCCAAAAGGCGTGCCCATGATTCCCGGCTACCACGGCGACGATCAGGACGTTGACTTGTTAACCGCGCAGGCCAGTGACATTGGCTACCCCCTGTTGGTCAAAGCTTCTGCCGGTGGCGGTGGCAAGGGGATGCGCGTTGTGGAGGTTGCCGCTGAGCTGCGTGATGCCATCGATTCGGCCAAGCGGGAAGCCAAAAATTCGTTTGGCGATGATCGCCTGTTGCTGGAGAAATTTTTAGTCAGACCCCGGCATATTGAAGTGCAGATTCTGGCCGACGAACATGGCAAAGTCTTGTCGTTGTTCGAGCGCGATTGTTCCGTTCAGCGACGGCACCAAAAAGTTTTGGAAGAAGCCCCGGCTGCGAATTTGCCGCAGTCGACACGTGAAGCCATGTGGTTAGCCGCAGAAACAGCGGCCCGGGAAATCGGTTATGTGGGCGCGGGTACGGTCGAATTTATTTTGTCCGCCGATGGTGCGTTTTATTTTTTGGAAATGAATACACGTTTGCAGGTAGAACATCCGGTCACTGAATGCATCACCGGGCTCGATCTGGTGGCTTGGCAGTTAAGAGTGGCTCAAGGTGAGCCCCTGTCGGTAGATCGCCCCGCGCAGCCTGATGGACACGCCATTGAAGTTCGCTTGTATGCCGAAGACCCTGCGCAAAATTTCACACCGATGGTGGGGCGAATTGAGCAACTGTCTTTTCCATCGGGACCTGGCATCCGCATCGATTCCGGTGTTTATGAGCAAACACAGGTATCCAGTTTCTATGATCCGATGCTGGCGAAAATTATTGTCCACGCCGAAGATCGACCGGCGGCGTTAACCAAACTCCGGCGGGTACTGGACAGCACCCGCTGCTTCGGTGTGACGACGAATCTGGCGTTCCTGCGGTTGTTGGTCAAACAGCCGGAAGTTGCGGACCTCACCGTGCATACCCGCTGGCTGGATGATCAGGATGAATTTTATCAAGCCCGTGAATTGCACAGTGCGCCCTGTTGGGCGGCGTTAGCGTCTGTGTTGTTTGCATCGCAAACCACGCCTGTTAACCCATGGCAACGGCATCGAGGATGGCGGGCAACAGGTCAGCGGCAATGGTTGTTTGCCATATCCGAAAGCGAACAGGTCAGCGTTATCCGAGACGGTGAAGGTTATCGACTGATCATGAACGAGCATGAGATTGGCGTTGAACGGGTCCGTTGGACGCCCATGGCAAACCATCAGGGGCGGTTACGCGCCCAGGTTGACGGTGTTTCAGTGGAATGGCATGCCTTCGTCACGCCGGAGCGAGTTTGGTTAGACAACGGAGATCGCAAATGCGACGTCAACTGGTGGTTAGCGTCCAAAGCGCACGATCACGATGTTGAAGCCTCAGGTCGTGTTGTGGCAACACTGCCCGGAGTGGTGACCGCGCTGTATAAAAAGGCCGGTGATCGCGTGGACGTAGGTGACAAACTGCTGTCCTATGAAGCGATGAAAATGGAAACCACGTTGACCGCCGAGGTGGCTGGTGTTCTGCAGGAATGTGACTGGCAAGTGGGTGATCAACTGTCTGAAGGTGATCTGTTGTTTACTATCGACACGGATGAGGTGAACGATGACTGACGTGAAATTGGTTGAAGTGGGTCCTCGTGATGGCTTGCAGAACGAAGCGACGGTGTTGTCAGCCAGTACCCGGGTTGAACTGATTGAACGGTTGGCCAACGCTGGCCTGCGCCATATCGAAGCCGGCTCTTTTGTTTCGCCCAAATGGGTGCCGCAGATGGCGGGAAGTGCAGACGTGTTACAGGCACTGTTGCCCAAAAAAAATATGGCCAACGTTCATTTGCCGGTATTGACGCCGAATGTGCAGGGTTATCAACTCGCGCGTGAAGCCGGAGCCCGCGAGGTCGCCATTTTTGGGGCGGCCAGTGAAACCTTCAGCCAGAAAAACATCAACTGTTCTATCGCCGAAAGCCTGCAACGCTTTGAAGCCATTCAGGCATTAGCGCACGCCGATAACGTTGCCCTGCGTGGCTACGTCAGCTGTTTGGTGGCCTGCCCATATGAAGGCGACATTTCACCAGCGCAGGTGATACCCGTGGTGCGTCGTTTGTTTGAACTGGGTTGCTATGAAGTTTCTCTTGGCGACACTATTGGCCGGGGAACACCGCACTCTGTCCGTCGCGTGTTGCGCGCTTTGTTGGCCGAGTTCCCGGCCGAAAAATTAGCCCTGCATTTGCACGATACCTATGGCATGGCGGTCGCCAATCTGATGACCGGGCTGGAGCTGGGCATTCGCACCATTGATGCCAGTGTCGGCGGCGCCGGAGGCTGCCCTTATGCCAATGGCGCCAGTGGTAATGTGGCCACCGAAGAAGTGGTTTATCTGCTGGAACGCGAAGGTCTGGATACAGGCGTGAACTTGAATGCGTTAGTGGATACTGGCCATTGGCTGTATCAACAACTGGGTAAGCCCGTAGTATCGCGGGTGAATCAGGCGCTGTTTGGAAAGCAGGGCTGACAGCTTATCCGGTGAGTAAAAGGCCAGAAAACTGGTCAGCTCACTGCACCGATGGCTAAGATGACTGAAGATGCCATCAAATGACAAAAACAAAATGGACAATGAACCATGAGACCATCAACCGTTCACACCCCGGAATTGATCGCCCAAGACGCGCTGCATATTCCGACGTTCAAATTGTTGAAACAGGACGGCACGCTTTACCAAGGCGCTGCAGAACCTGAATTCGACGAATCCTTTGCCGTTAAGCTGTATCAAGACCTGGTGTTCACCCGTGTGTTGGATGAACGCATGGTCAATGCACAACGACAAGGGCGGATACCGTTTTATCTGGCCTCATTAGGCGAAGAGGCGGCGTCTGTCGGCTCGACGGCTGCATTGAAAGATCAGGACATGATTTTTGCGCAGTATCGCGAACAGGGCGCATTGCGCTTTCGAGGTTTCACCGCAGAACAATTTATGGATCAGTGCTTTTCCAACGAGCGGGATTTAGGCAAAGGCCGTCAAATGCCCATTCATTATGGCTCCAAAGCATTGAATTACATGACCATTTCTTCGCCGCTTGCGACGCAGATTCCACAAGCCGCAGGCTACAGTTACGGTCAGAAACTGCAAGGTAATGATGCCGTCAGCATCTGCTATTTTGGTGAAGGTGCGGCCAGTGAAGGTGACTTCCATGCCGGACTCAATATGGCGGCCGTCTTGAATTGCCCCACTATTTTTCTGTGTCGCAATAATGGTTATGCCATATCAACGCCCGCCGAAGAACAGTTTAAAGGCGACGGTGTGGCTAGCCGGGGGATCGGCTACGGCATCAATACCATCCGTGTTGATGGTAATGATTTATTGGCGGTGTTTGTGGCCACTCAAATGGCGCGCGAATACGCGTTGGCGAACAACGCGCCGGTGTTGATTGAGGCCATGTCCTATCGCCTTGGTGCGCATTCAACGTCAGACGATCCGACTGGCTATCGCTCGAAAGAAGAAGAAGCCAAGTGGGCGAAGAAAGATCCGATTTTGCGTTACAAACATTGGTTAACCCAAAAAGGCTGGTGGGATGACAACAAGGAAAAAGCGTTGTACAGCGAATACCGTGAAGAAATTCTGGCGCAGATGAAAGCCGCGGAAAAACGTCCAGTGCCTACGTTAGATCATTTGATTACCGACGTTTATGACGAGCCCACCGAACAACTGAAACAGCAACTGACAGAATTGAAACAGCATGTGCGTAAGTACCCGAATCAGTATCCGAAAACGTCTGGGAGGCTCGACGCATGAGTAGCATGAATTTACTTCAGGCCATTAACAATGCCCTCGACATCGCCATGAGCAAAGATGAAAAAGTCGTGTGTTTTGGTGAAGACGTTGGCTTCTTTGGTGGGGTATTCCGCGCGACCAGTCATCTGCAGGAGAAGTACGGTCGTGCTCGTTGTTTTAACACGCCGCTGGTCGAACAGGGCATCATCGGTTTTGCCAATGGTCTTGCCGCGCAAGGGCATAAGCCCGTCGCCGAAATTCAGTTTGGCGATTACATTTTCCCGGCATTCGACCAGATCGTGAATGAAACAGCCAAGTACCGTTATCGTAGTGGTAATGAATTCAATGTTGGCGGTTTGACTATCCGTACGCCTTACGGCGGCGGAATCAAAGGCGGCCATTATCATTCACAAAGCCCGGAAGCCTATTTTGCGCACACCCCTGGTTTGAAAATTGTGGTACCGCGGAATCCTCATCAGGCGAAGGGTTTATTGCTGGCGTCCATTCGCGATGAGAATCCGGTGATTTTCTTTGAGCCGAAACGTCTTTATCGCGCCTCGGTGGGCGAGGTGCCTGAAGGTGATTATGAGTTGCCGATTGGCAAAGCTGACATCGTCCGCGAAGGTTCAGACATCACTTTGTTGGCCTGGGGTGCGCAGATGGAAATCATCAGTCAGGCGGCCAGTATGGCAGATAACGAAGGCATCGATTGCGAAGTCATTGACCTGCGCTCAATCCTGCCGTGGGACATTGAAACGGTGGTGAAGTCGGTACAGAAAACCGGTCGGTTACTGGTGTCTCATGAGGCCCCGTTGACCAACGGTTTCGGCGCGGAAATTGTCGCGACAGTTCAGGAACACGCATTTTTGTCGCTGGAGTCTCCAATACTGCGCGTCTGTGGGCTTGATGTGCCTTACCCGCTGGCACATGAAACAGAATACATGCCTGATGCCAGTAAGGTGTTCGAGGCAATCAAGCACAGCGTGCATTACTGAACACTTTTTTACCGGTCGCAACCCCGACGATGTGTCCTTACCCAGGACCGGTCGGGATACGGAGAGCTAACCAAATGAAAGAAGATTTTATTTTACCGGACATCGGCGAAGGCATTGTGGAATGCGAGCTGGTGGAATGGCTTGTGAATGTCGGTGATATGGTTGAAGAAGATCAACCCGTGGCCGATGTGCAGACTGACAAAGCTTTGGTGCAAATTCCCGCTAAACATGCTGGTCGTGTCGAAGCGCTGTATGTTAAGCAAGGCGAAATTGCCAAAGTGCATGCGCCATTGTTTCAGATAGTCACTGACCAGAGTGACGAGTCGACAGAGAGCCACAACCGGGAAGCACCTGCGCCACAACAAAGTGCCACACCGACCCGCGTTGAACAGGTGACCCAGAGTATTGCCACGTCGGAACAGGCGACGCGCAAAGTGTTGGCAACGCCAGCGGTCCGCCGTATTGCCCGTGAGAATGATATTGACCTCAGTGCTGTATCCGGGACTGGTCCGTCTGGGCGGGTGCTGAAGGAAGATATGCTGCGGTTTCTGGATGAAGAAGGTGCAGAGTCGTCGACACCCGTTACGCAGACGACAGCAACTAAGCCTGTTGGGCAAGCGCCACAAGCGGTTGAGGTTATCCCCGTGAAGGGTGTGCGGGCGGTTATGGCTGCACAAATGCAAAAATCAGTCAGCACGATTCCGCATTTCACATACGCCGAAGAGATTGACATCACCGCGTGTAACGAATTGCGACGAGATTTGAACGCAACGTTGACGGACACCGACACACGACTCACGCTGATGGCCCTGTTTATCAAGTCACTGTCTGTCGCGTTGACTGAGTTCCCGATTGTGAACAGCCACATGAACGACGCTGGCGATGAAATTCACCAACACGCCGCGCATAACATCGGCATGGCCGTTGATTCGCCCATGGGGTTACTGGTGCCAAACATCAAAGGTGTTAATGGCCTGTCATTGAGTGACGTTGCCGGAGAAGTGAAACGGTTAACCGAGTCCGGACGTGCTGGACGTTTGTCACCAGACGATATGAAAGGTGGCACCATCACCATTTCCAACATTGGTGCTATTGGCGGCACGGTGACGACGCCCATCATCAATAAACCGGAAGTGGCCATCGTCGGTATCGGCCGGATTCAACCATTACCCAGGGTTGTTGATGGCAACATCGTGGTGCGTGAAATGATTACGGTCAGTTGGTCTGGCGATCATCGTGTATTAGATGGCGGAACGATTGCTCGTTTCAATAATCGTTGGAAGAGTTTGTTAGAAAGCCCTCAGCAAATGCTGCTGCGATTGAAGTGATGTTATGGCGCGCCTGGCGCTCCGCCGTTTTGGTGTGCCGTTATTTCTATTGCTGAGTTTTTGGCGGGTTTTCCCCGCCTTTTTTACTCTGTTACCGGTAAGTCGACTTGCAGTTGAAGCAATGCCGATAAGAACTCAATGCGTTCTGTTGACGCTCGCGGCGCTTGCACTTTCAGTGTGGCTTGACTGTCAACAATAACCACCCCAGGACCGAGCCAATCGTCTATGGCCTGTTTTATTTTAACCACCTGATGGTAACCCGGTTGCGACAGGGTCAATCGAATATAATCATCCTGGATCGTTTCAGGATTCGACGCATCCAAACCATCATTCACGATCACCAGATCCCCAAGCGGCGCAGCGAAAACGGCCGTCATTAAACTCGTCAAAAGTATCACTAAGAAACGCATGGCTAAACCCTTTTCTGCGGGAGTGTGGATCAAAGTTGTCAGTATAGCCTGTTGCACGCATCACACTGGTCGTTTTAATAACTGAAAAGAATTTCACATCATTGACGCTGTTTCATTAAAGGCGACGATAATTTATACAATTGTGTTTTAATGCGTCAATATTTGCGACGCACATCACAAATTTATTGTGATCGACACAACGTCCGCTTGATTCGTTAACCCGACTTGTTTAGCTTGGCAGTCCGATTCATATTTTGAATCGCAAAACGATAGGGAAGTTGTCGGCATGTCTGAGAGAGGCAATCGCCTCGTGTGTAGTACCCAGTCTCCAGTCCCGTATGTGAAAAATTTATTACCCATAAATTTAAATCGAATCTCGATACTAATAACGAAAAAAAACCTCACTTACTTCTTGAATAAAGGGTACAACTTATGAAACAAACGAGGGTTAATCACCTTAAGCGTTTGCCTGCCCGTGTCGCTTTTACTGCCGTTACCGTCGGCGCTGCGATGTTGAGCACCGGAGCTGCTGCTGAAAGTTCTGTGCAAACCAAATCTTTCGAAATTGAACGTTCAAAGATCGAAAAAACCATTGCGCCTTCACAATCCAGCGCAATGTCCCGTTCTTCTTTCCGGGCGTTTGCGATTGAACCAACCGAACGTTACATCATTGGTCTTGTCGATGATTCTGTTGCCCGTTACCGAGGTGGCGTAAATGGTTATGAGGCGACCAGCACAGACGGCAAATCAAAACTGGATGTTCGTTCCAGTGCCGCCCGCGCTTATGCAGGTTACCTGGCTACTACACAAGAAAAATTTGTACAGGCAATGGAGCGTCAATTAGGCCGCACCGTAACGCCGTTGGACCAGTTCCAGGTCGCAACCAACGCGATGATTGTTGAACTGACCAAAACCGAAGCAGCGAAAGTAGCGCAGCTCCAGGGTGTGCGCAGTGTCGTTCAGGATAAAGTTTTTCAAATTGAATCCACTGAAACATTAGGTGGTTATGCACTGCCAACCGATGGTGGCAACAACACCGCATGGACCATTATCGCGTTGTCTTTACTGTTGTTGACCGCGATGGCTTTCTTTGCCTATCGTCGTGGATGGCTGGGTCGTAACAGCGCTGTGTTTGCTATGTTGGCAACTACGCTGGGTATGGCGGGCTGTTTCTACGAAGGTGGTTTTCAGTGGATCGGTGCACCACAAATCTGGTACGGCTCTGCCGATCTGGAGCCTACCCGTGGTGAAGGCGTTGTTGTTGGTATTATCGATACCGGTATCAACCCGATCTCCGATTCATTTGCCGAAGTGGCAGGTGACGGTTATCGCCACACCAATCCTAAGGGACAGTACTTTGGGGTATGTGACGCGTCCAGCGACGTATACGACCCAACATTCCCTTGTAACGATAAACTGATCGGTGCCTGGGGCGTTCCTTACATCAATGAGGGCAGCCCACGCGATCAGGATGGCCACGGTTCACACACAGCTGGGACAACAGCGGGTAACCTGGTTTATGATGCAACCGTTGCTGCGCCAACGGGCTTTGAAGTGACCAAAACCATTTCAGGTGTGTCGCCTCGCTCTAACGTTATTGCCTACACCGTGTGTTCTGAAGAAGGTTGTTACCTGGGCGCGATCCTGTTTGCGATCAACCAAGCAATTATCGACGGTGTTGACGTGATCAACTACTCGATTGGTGGTGGATCTTCTGATCCATGGGCTGACCAAGATTCGTTGTCGTTCCTAGCTGCAATGGATGCCGGTATTTTCGTGGCAACTTCAGCAGGTAACTCTGGTCCAGACTTCGCGACACTGGGTAACCCAGCTGATGCACCATGGATCACTGCTGTTGCGGCAAGTTCGCACAACTATTTCTACAAAAACTCAGTCTCTGGCCTGGTGAACAATGAAGGTGATACGTTGCCTGAAATTGTGGGCCAGTCTATTGCACCGGGCTATGGTCCTGCGGCAATTGTTGACGCGGCTGATTACGGTAACCCGATGTGTCTGGAAGGTGAATTCAACGCTAAGTTCGATGGTGAAATCGTTCTTTGTGACGCTGGTGTGATTGCCCGTGTTGCTAAAGGTGCCAACGTCCAAGCGAACGGTGGTGGTGCGCTGATTCTGACTCGTCCACCAACAACTCCAGATGGTTCTGGTTACCTGGAAGCGGACACTCACGTGATTCCTGCCACACACATTACGTATACTGACGCGGCAACCATTCGTGAATGGTTGGCAACCGGTACTGGTCATATGGCGACGCTGAGCGGAACCACTCAAGTGCTGGCGGACGACTATGCGGACGTCATGGCATACTTCAGTTCACGTGGTGTTAACCCATCGGTGCCAAGTGTCGTGAAACCAAACATCACCGCCCCTGGTCGTGCGATTTTTGCCGCGTTCCATGAAGGTTATTCTGACGCTGAGCAGGACTACAACATCATTCAGGGTACGTCGATGTCGAGCCCTCACATTGCTGGTGCGGGTGCGCTGTTAACTGCGTTGCATCCTGACTGGACACCTATGCAGATTCAGTCAGCCATGATGACGACTGCGAACCTGAATCACATGAAAGAAGACGGCGTAACGCAAGCGGATCCATTTGATATGGGTGCGGGCCGAATTGATCTGCCAATGGCGGCGCGTGCTGCGTTGATCGCTGATGAAAATCTGGATAACTTCTTGGCCGCTGATCCACTAGCGGGCGGTAATCCTGCTCAATTGAACCTGACTGCCTTAGGTGAAGTTGCTTGTGTGGTTAACTGTACCTGGACGCGTACCTTGACGAACGTGTCTGACAAAACCACTCGCTGGAAGGCAAAATCTACCGCTCAAGTGGACGTATCGCCTAAGCAGTTCAAGCTGGCTCCAGGTGAAAGCATTGAGTTAACGTTTGTTGCCGACGTAAGCGCTGTCACTGTTGGTGACTGGATGTTCGATCAAGTGCCTGTTAAGTCTAAAACCAAAGGTGTACCAGACGCACACTTCCCGGTTGCGGCTATGTCTGCGCTGTCTAATTTGCCAACTGCCATTGATGTTACAGCGGCAATGGAATCTGACGTGGTGACTCTGGGTGGTCTACAAGCCATCGAAATCACCAGCGCTGATCTGGTTGTGACTGGTTTGGCGAAGTCTACAGCCTTTGAATCTGCGGTTATTTCTGACCCAACAAACGGCGATCCGTTTGACGGTGGTTTCGACCCTGCGGTTGACGGCCAGGCGTTATTCATTGTTGACGTACCGGCTGGTGCAACTCGTTTCGTTGCTGAAATCAGCGCATCTCAGTCTGGTGACCTGGATATGTTCGTCGGCTTCGGTGAAGTTCCAGGATTCGGCAGCTTGATCGATTACGCAGCCACTGGTGGCGCTTTGGAATACGTAAACATTCCGAACCCACCAGCAGGCAAAATGTGGGTCGTGGTTGAAAACTGGGAAGGCGGTCACGTCGATCCTCAGGCGTTCACCCTGCATGTTGCTTCTGTAACTGGTGATGAAGGTAACATGACTGTCGATGTGCCATTTGCACAACCTGCTGGTGTTGCTTTCGACGCCAACATTGGTTTTGTATTGCCAGGCTCTGTTGCTGGTGACCGTTACTACGGATCATTCGCGCTGGGTACTGACTCTGCCAACCCAGGTAATCTGGGAACAGTTCAGGTTGACCTGGTTCGCCAATAAGCAAACCTAACCTAACTTCCTTTAAAGGCCGCATATGCGGCCTTTTTTATGCCTGGGTTTTGAGGATGCGGGCCTAAGATCAGATGACAAGCGAGAGTGACTTGGCGTATGCACAACTGGCGCAAGATTTTAACCTGCCGATTGCAAAGCTCGGTTGTTAACGTTCAAAAAGTGTTAAAAAAGGTTGATTTTCATATTTGTCGATAAAAACAGGGGGTTTCAAGCTGTTTCAAGATGAAATTGTCCACCGCATGGTTTGTGCTGATCAAATATCAATCAGTTAGTCTTGCTGGCGTTCATTTCTTATTAAATATGCACTCTAAGTGATTGATTTTATTTCATTTTTCTGGAATTGATTGTTGTTGATTGTTTTTGATGCAATCGCTGCAAGGCTGATATTTACTGGCTTGGAGGCACTTCTTAAAAGTTTATCCAACAAGTTATCCACAGAAACTGTGTGTAACCGTCTTTCTCCCGGTCAGTGCATCGTTGGTTTCAGATTCAGGGTGTGGCGGGGATCACCAGTTAAGGCAACTCTGTTTAATTCGCATTACCTTTGTCTGTTCAGGTAACGGGTTGAACGAGGCCTGTGTTTCAACACGGGCCTCGTACTCGATGGAGTTCTTTGCACCACCGGGGTCGCACATCGCTATTCCGCGTGGTTCTACCAGTGGGCCATGCCCGCATCGCCATACCAGTAGCCATTGCAGTAGCTGGCCGACGACGGCGGCATATCGGTTATCAGGTCGCCTTTGATGGCTGAAGCATAGGCACTGATGATGTTGGCCATATCATATTGGCTGGGTACTATACGGACAGAACTAACGCCCATCGTTTGAATAGCGGGTAACTCACGGCGCAAATCCAAAATGTCCCCGGACAGGGTCTGAATACCATTCATGGTAAATAAACGTTGATGTTCCTGGCTGTCGACTGGAATACCGGTGGGGTAGTCTATGCAAATGCGTTTGCATTCGTCCTTTGGTCGGTCGAGTGCTCTGGCGGTAAAACAACGCGCAGAAAGCGCGAGCGGTAAGTAGCCATGTACCATGACCTCGGTATTGACATGTAGGTTCATGTTCTGGATCGCCGCAAGCATATCAGCCAGTTCCACCTGACTGAGTTCAACTGGCAAGGTCCAGCTGCGCAAGCCATCTTTGCATAATAGTTCGAGGGTTTTCGGGTTGTAGATATTCAGGTAAGGACCGGCAAGGAAGGGTTTGCCTGCGTTAAACAGTAGTTCAACTGCCGCTAGGTCGTTGGCTTCCACGACAAACTCATCCTGTGCGCAGATGCTGGCCAAGGCTTTCAATTCCGACTCAGCCTCCAGCAATGCCAACGTGCTGAGAGCAACTTCCTTGCCGGTGGCCTGCAACTTTCGTGCGACCTCCAGCCAGTCGTTCAAGCGCATTTCTCGTCGCTTAGAGCAGACGGTTTCGCCCAAAATGATGCGGTCGACAGGCCAATCTTGCGCGGCTTCATAAAAATCGATCACGTTTTGTTTTGGCCAGTAGAAGGGAATCGGCCCCAGGGTAATGTTCATTGGTTAAGCTCCTCTGTTCGGCTATTGCCAATCGCGTTCGTAGGCACCAATGGTGGTCTGCGCGCCTTCCGAAACGTCCATAAGCTGCGCCTGCCATCGTGGGTCAATCTGGAAAGCTGCTTGATTGTCCAGGTAGTGGTCAATCGCCTGCCGCCAAACCTTAACAACCTTTGCCACATAAGCTGGGCTGCGTTGTCGGCCTTCAATTTTAAGAGCTTTCACGCCGGCCTGATGCAGCCGGGGTAAAATGTCCATTGTGTTGAGACTGGTCGGCTCTTCGAGTGCGTGGAACTGTTTGCCGAGCGCCTGGAAACGGCCTTTGCAAAGTGTGGGGTAACCTGCTGTTTCTCCACTGGTATAGCGATCTATCAATGCGCCATTCAAGCGAGCGTTGAGGAAATCGCCCTCTGTTTGCCATTCCACAAATTTCGCCGGTGAACAGGCGCCAACCGTGTTGGGTGATTCTCCCGTCAGATATGAACTGAGGTAACAACGCCCTTCTGCCATGACACAAAGGCTGCCGAAAGCGAAGACTTCAAGTTCAACCGGACTGGATTTTGACAATGCTTCTACCTGAGGCAGGGAAAGCACTCGTGGTAAGACTGCTCGGCGAATATTGAAGTGCCGTTTGTAAAAGGCCAGGGCACTGGCGTTGGTGGCGGAAGCCTGAACGGAAAGATGCAGAGGCTGCTGAGGATATTTTTGGCTGACATAATCGAGAACGGCGGTGTCTGCGGCGATAATAGCATCTGCTCCGAATTCGGCGGCGGTATCGGCCGCCTGTTGCCATTTCCGCCAATGTTGTTGATTGGCGAACGTATTGATCGCGACAAATAGTTTAACGCCCTTGTCCCGGGCCACAGAAAGAGCTTTCAGTGCTGTTTTATCGTTGAAATTCAGACCCGCAAAGTAGCGGGCGTTGGTTTCATCTTTAAACCCCATATAGACGGCATCTGCCCCGTTCTCCACGGCCGCTTTAAACGCATTCAGGCTACCTGCCGGACACACTAATTCCATGTTTTTCTCGTTATGTCTGAAAAAGCACGAGTGTATCGAGGTCATGGGGATACCGACTTGATAACCGTCAATAACATTCTTCGCAAATCCGGTAGGGTCTGCCAAAAGACCGATACGGATGAGCACATGACAGCTTTTAACCAAGATGGACCAGATAAGAGTCTATTCAATCGGCTGAGGGGCACGCTACAGGAGCCGACCCGAAAACTTAGCCAAAGTCTGAGACCAGTTGAGCGAATGGCCACGGGAGGGGCAATGGCGTTAGGATTTGTGCCCGACTCCCTGCAGGCCAATGCGCTGGAGCCGATCTTGAATCATGCTATGCGTGGCTTGATTGACAACGGTGAGCTGGATTTTCTGGCAGATCATTGTTGTGCTATTGCTCTGAAAGAACGCGATCTTGCATGGCATATCTGTTTTGATGGTGCACGTTTAAGTGTTCACCCTGACCGCCTGGCGGATGTCACTATTCGGGCGACCGTGCCAGCCTTTCTGGCATTAATCAGTCAAACGACGGATCCTGATACGTTATTTTTTCAACGCCAACTTGCCATCGAAGGCGATGTCGAGTTGGGTCTGCATGTCAAGAATATGCTGGATGCGTTGGATGAAGACGATCTGCCCCTCTTCTGGAGACAGTCGCTCAATTCGTTGCGCCAGCTTCTGACTCTGGAAAGTCGGTGATGACCCAAAAAGTGACTCTTGGTTGTTTGGTGTATTGCACAGAGATGGTTACACTGGACTGGTTTCACTGGCAATGCGCCAATTATCCACGAAGAAAAAGGAATGAACAGTGACGGAATCCCGTGATTATCTTGAAATGACGTTTCGCTCAATTGAATGCTTTGCCGATGACGGCAAACTCGACGCGGACGAATTGATGACCATTGCCAATATTGCCTTACGTGATGGTGTTGTCGATGACAACGAAAAGCGAGTCCTAAAAAATATTATTGCTCGCTTGAACCCTGAAGAACTCGATGAGGAGTTGCAGGAAAAGATCCGTGGGCTGACCACTTTATTCGATCTTTAAATTATTTAAAAGGATAGAGCGGGTGGCGACACCCGCTCTATGAACAGGCTATCTCAGGCTGTTTCCTTTTTAATGGGCGCTTCCCTTGGAATGTCCAGGTTGAACGTCGTTCCGTGTTTTTCACCACACACCAATGTAAGATTACCTCCCATCGTGGCCGTTGCCAGATTATGCACAATGTAGAGCCCTAAACCACTGCCACCTTTGCCCATTTTGGTTGTGTAAAACGGGTCGAATACTTTGTTGCGTAACTGCGCTGGAATACCGTTCCCATCGTCAGCGACCGAAATCAACACTCGGTCTTCGCCGATGCGGACAGCGGTAACGGAGACATGCCCTTCAGACCGATCATCGAACGCATGTTTCAGTGCATTCAAGATTAAATTATTTAATATCTGACCGAGGGCACCGGGGTAACCGTTCATCTCAATGCCGTCAGGTATGTCCGCGTCCAGCGTGTAGGGTGTGTGCTTGAATTGGTGCCGTAGTGTTCTGGTAATTTCCTCTACGACTGTTTTTAAATCGAATGAGCGCCGGCGATCACTGGACTGATCTACGGCAACCTGTTTGAAGTTGCCGACAATCTCAACAGCGCGGTGTAGGCCACTTTCAAGCAATTGATACCCTTCCTCTGCCTGCACGCAGAATGTATCAAACTCGGTCGAGGTCAGCGTTCCATTCTGTTTGTGTTTGATAATGTCCTGAACATTCTGTTTTAGCGAGCTGGCGACGGTAATGCTGTTGCCAATCGGTGTGTTTAACTCATGGGCGACCCCGGCCACCAGTGCGCCGAGCGCAGCCAGTTTTTCCGAACGCACCAGTTCTTCCTTGGCAATATGCAATGTTTGCAGCGCCTCCGATTGCCGCTGGTTAGCGGTTTGCATCAGCCAGCCAATCCAGCTGGTAAACGCGACGCCAATTGCAGTTATCCAGATTAATGTGAATCGCGTACGTTGCCAGTTCTGTTCGCTCAGCTCGTTTTGCAGCGTTATTTTTTGTGTCGCCTCAAAGACTATTTCACCGATTAGGGTTCCGAACCGGTTGCGTATCTGTTGTTCTAACCCCCAGGCAGATTCGAGCGAAACCTGCCACTGATCGAGGTTGTTGTCGCGGAACGCGGTAATGGACTCCTCATGTTTCTCACTTAGTTGTGCGTGTTGGGCCATAATTCGGTCGGTCAAACGGGCGTCCAGGGAGAGCTCATCAAGTGATTGACGCAATAGTTCCAATTGCCGTGTTACAAGGTTTTCTGTGGCTTTGTACTCTCTTAAGTGGTGGGCGAATTCATCGGGTTTGCTTTGAGCACCATCGAGTTTACGCCAACTTTCCTGTTGATTGTTGTAATAGAGTTGAGCAGCCCGAGAGGAGTCCACCATATTCAACAGTTGTTGTTGTCGGTTGCGCAGAGTTTCCTGATTTACTCTCGCCTCTGTGGACAGGCGGAGCCCGACCAGACTGATGATCAGCATGAACATTCCCGGAAAAACCACGCCCATGATCTTGCGGGTCGTTATCCATGAAGTTGGCGGCAATCTGATTGGATTATGCATGTCAACACGTGTCTAATCTGTTGGGATGTCGTTATCGCAGTGCAGCATCATTTCACTGCCTCTGCCAACAGTCGCTGGGCTTGCTCAACGGAAAGTTTGTCGTCGTTCCAGAATTCAGAAATGACTTCATAAACATTACTGAGCTTGTCCAGTGGCATAGCCATATGTGTCGCGAAACTGGGTACCTGCTTGTTGGCATTTAACGCCTCTTTGAAATCGCGAATGGATTGTTGTGCACAGTGGTCGAAAGCGTTTGGCTCCATATCCTGGCGAATGGGGATTGAGCCTTTAATCTGGTTGAAGCGGCGTTGGACATCTTTGTCGAGTAAAGTTTCTACCAGATCTTTTTGTGCTTCTTTAAGGGCTTCAGAGTTCACTTTAAACATGGCAAAAGAGTCGATGGTGTAGCTGAAAGAGCCTTGTGTCCCAGGCATGGGAACGCAAGCGAAATCAGAACCCGGATCTAGGGCGTTCGCCTCAAATTCGCCCTTCGCCCAATCTCCCATGATCTGGACGGCGGCTTTGTCTTGCTTCAGCATGGCGGTGGCCAGATTCCAATCGCGACCAAAGGCTCGGCTGTCTGTGTATCCTTTGAGTTTTCGAAAAGCTCTCAGGGCTTCCTGTGTTGGCGCTGTCATGAGTATGTTGGCATCGAGTTCAACAAATGCCTGGCGATAGAATTCCGGCCCAGCAACACTGAGAATAACGGATTCAAATAAGACAGTATCTTGCCAGGGCTGGCTGCCATGCGCTAACGGTACATAACCAGCTTGCTGAACTTTATCCAACGCGATGAACAACTCGCTCAGTGTTGAGGGGATGGCGTCGACCTCGGCTGCCCGCAAGATGGAAAGATTCACCCACATCCAATTGAGACGGTGAATATTAACCGGTACGGCGACAATATGATTATCGTATGTCATGTGTTGCAGGATGACGGACGGCAGAAACGTTGACCACTGATCGGTTCGCGCGATGTTGTCTAGGTTCGCTAATACGCGGGCTTCAGCCCATTGGGGGATTTCTGTACCCTTCATATGTGACGCAATGGGTGGCGAGCCTGTTGCGACTCGTTGGGCAAGTATGGCGCGGGCATTCTCCCCTCCGCCGCCGGTTACGGCGAAATCTAGCCACTCGTGCCCTTTGTTGGTGACCGCTGTTCGAATTTCGTCAAGTGCTCGCGCTTCTCCAGCAGAGGTCCAGAAATGCAGGACTTCAATGTCCGATGCGTGACTATGAGATGTAATCGATAGGATGCTGGTCAGTGAGGTCAGCAAAAGCAATGAAGTCGATTTCATGAGCGTGTCCGAATGTCAGATTGGCTAGATTCAGGTGTTTTCACAATTCCTGTCTTCGCTATTTTAAATTTAGGGCAATTTGAATTTATTGCCAACGTACGAACGTGACTTTGAGCGTCGTATCTAGAGGGGGGGCTTGAACCAATAGGTATTGAAAAGGATTGCACCCTGTCGGTCGCAACTATCGGCACTCGCGGACGCATTCACAAATGGGTGCGGATGTTCCACCGTTGCAATCCGGCAAATTGACTATTGGCTAAAAATATTCAAATTTCTTTGTAAATGGATTAAATGAGAGACTGGATAGGTTTTTCTCGATCCAGGCCAGATTCTTCTCAATATAGCCGGGTGTTGAGACAGCTTTCAGTACATTGTATTCGACATTGATCGGGTGTCTTAGAATGATTGGCTGCTGTGCTCGCTCGCACAGGAATTTAAGAGCTGCGATGTTCCCGTAGTCTAACGCCATGAGTGCGCTTTGAATCTGATCGTCAAATGTCAGTGACGAAAAATCTCGCATCTGCGTCGTAACCAGATTATCCAAGGGTAAGTCGGTCAGAGTGCGAACCAGTGAATACAATCTGAACTTGTCCGGGTGTTCAATCAGGTACCGTTTTAAATGTTCGTAACTGGCAGGGTCGTTCATGGCAACAATGCTTTTTATCAAGTCGTAAGGGTCGTCAACAAACTCAGGAGTGGTATTTAGAAAGGCGGTCATGCGTTGGTCGGCAGTCAGATCTTCCATCCATTGCGTCGCTTTGATGATGGCATGATAGTCTGCATTTCCCAGCACATATTCGGTGAGTATTTCCTGTCGCACATGTTCACTAATGTTACCCGCCAAGTTGGCAAAAACGATTAAGTTCATTAGATTGACCTGAGGACCAAACCGGTTAATGTAATCAACCACCTCCGGTCCTTTACCGTTGTTGACGACGAAATCGGAATACAGAAAGTTATAAAAAAACTCCGATGACGCGTCATGACCGATTGCCACCATATAGTCCAGCGCGGCAAAGGGTTCGAACTCCAGAATGTAACGGAACAGTTCATATTCACGTGCCATATAGTCTGTTTCAAACAAATGGTTGTAACGGTAGTCCAGCATGTAATTGAGAAGCTCTTCTTGAGGCAGTGACTTTAACTCTGGCCACGACAGGTCGGTAAAGGATGTGTCCGAGGGAGTAAATGGTTCGTTAGCGAGTACGAGCCGCTGTTCTTGCTGCGAATACGACTTTATGGTTTCTTCAGAGTTCTGGCCAGACTCTTTAAATGCAGCTTTTGTTGTAGCTTGTGAATTCGTTTTTGTGCTGGTCGATAAGTCTTGAGTTTGCAACGACAATACGAATCCAAATGCACCTATTAAAAATAAAGCCGGTATTGCCATCGACCGGCCAACCGAAATCGCACTCATCTTAGACACCGTGATTGTTATTTTTATTTATCGCTGAAGTCAGCTTGTGACCAACGTGATGATGAGTATAGTCGGCAATCAAAAGTGCAAATCAGTCGGATATGGTTTCTGTGAACGGGTACGAAAAAAAGCCGGTGTCAGGTCGATGCCGGCTGTCTGAATTCGAAGGTGTTGATTTGTAAACCATTGTTTCGAATTGTAGAAATGTCGTTAATCGAGGTATGACGACACTGAGTTAAACCGCAATGTCGTACGCGATCCGTTTCGTGTTCTGTAAGTGTTTGAACGTGACATTGTCGCTGGTGGAGCCTCCGCCCATCGTGCCACAACCTAATGTCCAGGACAGTTGCAGTCCATTGCAGGCACCGATACAGCCTTGTGTACCCGGAGAGTTTACCAAGACACGCGACACCTCCATGGCTTTGGAATAGCGATGTATTCGTTGCTGGTTGTTGCTGTGGATGATGGCAGTGTGACCTCGGCCCTCAATATTCAGAATAGTGCACGCATGAAAAAGTGCCTCTTCATCGTTATTGACGCGGATCAGAGACAACATGGGCGCTAATTTTTCCCGAACCAATGGACTGGCCAGATTACCAGATTCGACTTCAGCCAAAATCAGTTTAATCGGGTAGTCTCGTGAAATGCCCAGACTCGAGCAGATCGCGGCGGCACTCTGGCCAATATAATCAGGTTTCAGCGAGTGATCATCAAAGGCTCGTCGAATAAGCGTTTCGGTTTCTTCGCTGGTGAAGACGGCTGCGCCTTCACTGATGGCGTAGTGTAAAAATTCTTCGGCGATATCAGCGTCGACCAACAGATTGTTTTCTGATCCGCACACCACGCCGTTATCAAAAGCTTTACTGTTAATGGTTTTACAGGCGACCGTTTTTAAATCGACATCGTTACCGATCCATACCGGGGCGTTGCCTTTACCAACACCGATCGCCGGTGTTCCAGAACGGTAGGCGCTCTTCACCATACTCGGACCGCCAGTCGCCAGAATGAAGTGAACCTTATCATGCGTCATAAAGGCTCGTGTTAGCTTCCGGTTGGCGGGTAATGACGGGGTTTGCACCAGATCAATGGGTGCTCCGTGTTGGGCGATGACCTCACGAATGATATCGACTGTACGATCACCGACATTGCGTGTTTTGCGATGACTGCTGATGATAATGGCGTTACCAGATTTCAAAGCGCTCAGTACTTTAAACACAATGGTCTCAACCGGATTAGTAATAGGAATCATACCGAACACCACGCCCATTGGCATAGCGATAGATTCAACCCCAGGGGCCTCAAGCGTAACGGTTTCATCGTGATGGGCCAAAAGGCTTTCTGCCACAGCAACGGTCCCGAGTTTGATTTTTATCACCTTATGTTCAACCACGCCCATACTACTCTCGTCCACGCACTGAACGGCAAGGCTATGTGCTTGGGTATGCACGGCGTCAGCGATGTCGCGGATAATGGCGTTCACTTTTTCCTTTGGCCAATCAACAAACGAGGCCTGCGCAGCATTGGCTTTTTCTACTGTTGCGTCAACTAAGGGCGAACTGGATTTGGCAACGGCCAGTTCACAGGCTTGTTCATGCAGTTCACGAAATTTTTTGGCCAGAGTGTTGGCACGAAGTTCAATGAATTGCTGGAAAAGATCTATATGATTAGCCTTTAGATCGTCGAGAAGTTCATTGCTCAGGTAGTATGCCGCGACATCTGTTTCGGCGGTTGCGGAAATTCTCCGGATGGATCGATCTATGACACCCACCGCGCCCACCACTTCTCCGGCATCATACCGTTGCAAGCCAGCATCCGTTTGAATATCTGCATCGTAGTAGTGCGTACCAACAATGCCATGCACGACGATATAACAACCATCGGGCTCATCGCCTTGTTTGAACAGTGACTCGCCTCGGCTGAAGGTGCAAGAGTGAGCGACACCTGCTAAAAAAGAGAGAGAAGAGGGGACAACCGCATTCATATCGTAACTTCCTTTACTGATTGAGCCTGAAGCCATTAACAACAGCGCGATGCAGATCGCGAACAGGCATTAACAGCCATGCTTTGCTAGGGATTAGGGGCTATGCTTATTTGCGAACATGGTTCAATTATGCAAAAGCTGTGCGCAGGAAACGGTAACTCTTTCCCACAAACAATATTTCGTGGAAAGTTGGAGGCCAGTTCACATAATTAGCATGTTGGCTCGGGTGTGAGGGATCCGTGAAGGGCTGATGACGGGCTGGGTGCGAAAGCGTAAAACCGACAGTAACAATAGGTTAATTTCGGTAAACAGTTTGGATCAGGTGAAAGCCGAATTTGGTTTTTATCGGGCCATGAATAACCAACACTTCTCTTTTGAAAACCACGTCATCGAAGGCTTTGACCATTTGCCCACGCTGAAATTCGCCCAAGTCACCACCGCGTTTGGCTGATGGGCAGGTCGAGAATTTTTTTGCCAGTTTGCCGAAATCGGCGCCTTTGGCCAGTTGTTGCTTAATCTGTTCGGCCTGTTCTTTGGTTTTCACCAGTATATGGCGAGCACAGGCGGTTTTTGCGGGCTTATGCATTAGTAAAAGAATCCCCAGATAATGGCGCCTAAAATACCGGGCAAACCTGCAGCAAGAAAGCGCGCTGCCAGGCTATTGCTGTGCAGAACAATTTGCGGGTCAGTGACGATAACTTCGTTGCGGTTCCATTCTTTCTTAAACCGCTTGCTGCTTAAGCGCACAATGGTTGAAATGAGCCAGAAAAAAACGCCGGTTAAAAACAGCGTGTCAATCCACATAAAACTGGCGACATAAGGGCTGGCTAATCGCAGGACGATAATAACAGTGGCAGCAATCAGGTTATAAATCAGCGTGTATTTAAGCAAAGACCACATCAGAAAAACTCAACTAGGTGAATAACGAACTTTGGGTGCGCGCATGTTACCGGTTATGCGTTGAATCTCAAGTAGAACGATGATCTTCATTGACAGGTTTACGGCGCATCAGCAGCAGGTTCGTTTGTTTGGGATTCTCCAGTTTTATCAGGTCTTCAATCCACGTGGTCAGTCGCTTCAACGCACCTTGCTGCTGTTGATAGAAAAGATAAGCCCGCTGTCCATAGGTATCCCGCAAATCCTTGGATTGCATCAAGCCCAAAAGCCGATTACGTAGTTCCGCTTCATCCTGAATAATGACCACCGCCTGCTCGGCACGCATCGCTTCGACAATGGTTTGGAAATTAACAAAGCTGGGGCCCATCAGAACCGGCGTTGCCACGGCTGCGGGTTCAATGGGGTTGTGACCCCCACCACCATTCAAACTGTTGCCAATGAACGCGGCATGCGCCAGTTCAAAAAATGTCATCATCTCCCCGAGCGTGTCGATCAAAAACACCGACTGATTCGATGTGGGGATCTCGTCGTTGGAGCGGCGCGCGAAGCTAAAGTGCTGTTTGTAGAGTTGTCCAGCAATACGATCAGCGCGTTCCGGGTGTCGAGGCACCAGAATCAGCAAGGCATCTGGCATTTTTATTTTTAACTTAGCGTGAGTCCGTAGAATTTTTTCTTCTTCACCATCGTGCGTACTGGCCGCAATCCAAATAGGGCGCTTGCCTATTTTTGTTTGTAATCGTTTCGCTTTAGAGGAGCTGGCCGCGTCCAGCGCTATATCAAATTTGATTGAGCCGGTTACCTGAATTCTGCGTTCGTCGACACCCAGCTCAGCGAATCGATCGGCGTCCGGGGTGTGCTGGGCGGCGATGGCTGTGAGCCGATGCAACATGGGTTGTGTCAGTGCCGGAAATTTTTTATAACCGCGTTGTGATTTTGCGCTCAAGCGTGCGTTGGCCAGCAACACTGGAATGTTTTGATCGTCACACGCGCGAATCAGGTTCGGCCACAACTCGGTTTCCATGATCACCAGTAGTTTTGGTTGCAGCCGTTTTATGAGTTTTTGTTGTGTACTGGCGTAGTCCCAGGGTAAATAAGCGTGATGGACAGAGTCACCGAACAGTGTCCGCACCGTTTCAGAACCCGTCGGCGTCATGGATGTGATCAGAACCGGAATATCCGGGTGCAGGGCTTGCCAGCGCTCAACCAAACCCTTCGCGGCCATGGTTTCACCAACACTGACCGCATGCACCCAAAAACATCCGGGCGGAATCTGCGGCCAATGGCCAAAGCGTTCGGCCACGCGCTGTCGGTATTCGGGTTGTTTGCGTCCTTTCAGCCAAAGACGTAACAGCACCAGCGGGGTCAACAGCCACCACAGGGCTGAATAGCTTGCATACACCAATCGTTCTTTCATGATTCGCTCAGCCAATAGGACAGCAGGTCATTTAAGTATAGAAAACCTGTGTCGGTTGTGTGGAAAATATCATCGCGGCGCTCAATCCAGCCTTTGTTCTGTAGCTCGTTTAACACTGGTTCAATTTCGGTGACAGGTACGCCCGTCGCAGCCTGAAAATGATTCAGCGACACCGGCTCACGAATACGTAAGGTATTAATAAAATAGTCGAATGGCCGATCCGCTTTCGCGACGGGCTCTTCTATTCGCAGCAACGGTCGTGCCTTATTCAGGTAGTCTTTTGGCAGGCGCGTTTTCCGGGTGCGGATGATGTCGATGCCATCATGGATGGTCGTAAACTTGCCGTGCGCCCCTGGTCCTATCCCCAAATAATCACCGTAGCGCCAGTAATTCAGGTTGTGCTGACTGTGCCGGTTATCTTTGGCATAGGCTGACACTTCGTATTGGCTGTAGCCAGCCTCGGCCAGACGGTCTTGCCCGGCCTGTTGGATATCCCACAGCGTATCGTCCTCCGGTAGGGCCGGTGGTTGCCGGTAAAATTCAGTGTTCTGCTCGATGGTGAGCTGATACCAGCTGATGTGCGTGGGTTCCAGCGCAATTGCCTGATTAATGTCGGCCAGTGCGTCTGCCTCGGTTTGCGCCGGCAGGCCGTGCATGAGATCGATATTAAAATTGTCGAAACCGACTGTTTTGGCTTGTTCTATCGCGGCGATGGCGTTGTCTGCGCTGTGAATTCGACCTAACGTCGTCAGGAACCGATCCTGAAAACTCTGTACGCCTATTGATAAACGATTTACGCCGGCTTGGCGGAATCCGGCAAATTTTTCTTTTTCAAATGTACCGGGGTTGGCCTCTAACGTGACTTCTGCGTCATCGGTCAGGCCAATGTAATGTCGTAACCACTGAATGATTTGGCCTATACCCTCAGCGGACATCAGGCTGGGTGTGCCGCCACCAAAAAAAACCGCGTCTGCTAAACGCCCCTGCGCCAAGGCCGAATCCTGTTTTATATCGCGGTGAATCTGCGCCAGAAACTCCGTCTCGGGAATGTCTTCCGCTCGTGTCGCGTGCGAGTTGAAGTCGCAGTAGGGGCATTTGCGGACACACCAGGGGATATGCACATAGATGGCCAGTGGCGGCAGGGTATGACTCAAAGCAGGCTTTCCATTTTCGTGACAAACGCGCGTACCGCCTGTCCACGGTGGCTCAACGCATTTTTCTGTTCTTTACTTAGCTCTGCGGAGCTGCGTTGATGTTGCTCTACCCAAAAAATTGGATCATAGCCAAAGCCATTTTCACCGCGTGGAGCGTCGAGTAAGGTACCTTCCCAAACGCCTTGAATGATGATCGGCGTCGGGTCCAGTGCATGGCGCACAAACGCCAGAACACAATGGAAACGTGCTGTACGGTTTGGATTACCGGTCATTTCGGCCAGAACTTTTTCAAGGTTCGCGGTATCTGATTTTTCGCCGCCGTCCATTGACGCATAGCGAGCGCTGTAGATGCCCGGCGCGCCTTGCAACGCATCAACCTCCAAGCCCGAATCATCCGCCAACGCAGGCAGTCCAGTGGCTTTGGAGGCGTGCCGGGCTTTAATGATGGCGTTCTCAATAAAGCTCAAACCGTCTTCAATGGCGTCTTCAACACCAAACTCGCGTTGCGGCTTGATGCTGACCGACATGGGTGCCAATAATTCAGAAAACTCTTTTAACTTGCCGGCGTTATTCGACGCCAACACCCACTCTTTGCTGGTGTATGTCATTTACGAAGCCACTTCATTCAGGATTTAAGCGCGGATTTTAGCACTGATTGCTCTACGTACGTAGTAGGGTTAACTGCTGTATGTGGCAACAACGGTGTTGATCACTATCTGCCCTAGATTCACGAAGCCTTATATAAGGTGGCGTTATAGTGTCTTTGTGGAAATTAAAAAAATACCTAAGTACTTTTATGATGTGCGTCAAAAGCATGCGGAAAACCAAATATTTGTATTGCTTCAGATGACCAGTTTTCGTAATGTGCCGGCGCCTGACGCGAGGAATGCTTCAGAATGACGAATGTTTTTCGTCATAGAACTAGGACTGTTGAAAAGGGAACATGCATGACCACTCAAGTGGCCAATCACAGCGACACCGATGCCCAGCCTGAAGAACGGCATGGGTTGTTTCGTAAACAAGCGGTTGAGAAACAGCAAGACCGATTGTTGGGTGATGTTTTGGTCATTCCGCCATTGTCCTATTCCCTTGTTACCGCGCTTCTTATTCTGTTCGTCGCCGCCACCCTCGTTTTACTTGTCAATGGAACCTATGCCCGTAAAGAAACCGTACAGGGATTTTTGGTGCCCGACACTGGCGTACTAAAAGTCTACGCATCACGCCCTGGGATTGTTCGTCAGGTGTTTGTTCGCGAAGGCGACGCCGTTGCTGAAGGTCAACCGCGGGTGTTGATTAATGGTGATCAAATTCTCGAAAACGGCGATCACCTTGAAACATTGATGTTGGATGAATATCTGGCTCAACAAGCAACGCTAACGAACCAACTTGATCGCTTGGCGGATGTCTACGCGACAAAAGCCGGAGAGCTCGCTACACGTATTGAGGCCGCACAAAGTGACTTGGCGCACCTGGCTAAACAATATTCGTTAACGCAAGCGCAGATGGACCTGGCAGCAAAGCAGTGGCGTAACAGTCAGCAGCTCAGCCAGCAGGGTTTGGCAACGCAAAGCGATGCAGACAGTCATCAGGAAAAAGTTCTGTCGTTGAAAGCTCAGTTACAAAGTATCGCGCGCAGTCAAGACGCTCAGCAAACAGAATTAGCTACGTTGCAACTCCAAACATCGACACTCGGTTATGAGCAAATGGACCGAGAAGATCAGTTGCGCAGCAATTTATCGACCATTGCGCAAAATATCGCACAGTTACATGGTCAACGAGCCTACATACTCAAGGCGAACAGCGCTGGAGCGGTCTCTAATCTGCAGGTCAGTGAAGGACAGGAAGCTCAGACAAACGTGCCGCTGCTCACCATTACCCCAGCAGGCAGCGAACTGGAAGCGGAGTTGTTGATCCCCGCGCGCGCCATTGGTTTTGTGGAGGTTGGGCAGACGGTAAAAATGCGCTATTCGGCATTTAACTTTCAGAAGTTTGGTTTATACGACGCCACCATTACCGCTGTCTCGCAATCTGTTTTGCTCCCTAATGAGTTGACCGGAGTATCTATAGGCGCCGTCGAACCGATGTACCGAGTCACCGCAAAGCTGGATAAGCAGCACATAGATGCCTATGGCAAAGCGCTGGAATTGAAAGAAGGTATTTCATTGGAAGCCGACATTAAATTGGCAGAGCGTACGTTATTGGAATGGATGTTTGAGCCGTTGTTGAGTCTAAAAGGGCGATTGTGACAGAAAAGCCTTTAGTATTCGTAATGAAGTACTGACGGACAAGGTATGAAAAAATAGGTTCACCGAATCACAGCTGTGATGAAAGCGGGGCACCTCCTGAGATATCCGCCAAGATGACCAGAGGCGCCCCTAACCAACACTCGAAAAGGAATGAGGTAAAAGCAGTCTAGCAGGTTCAACAGACAAGGAAAATGGGCTGATTTTGTGATAGCAAACGGTGGTAGTGCTCTTGGTACCTGCATGCGAAGTATCAGAGCGTTCGCGCACACCGCGGAAATCAAAGAACTAGGCAAAAGAACTCGTATTGCCAACGTTCGAGTTTGTTACTTAGATTTATTAATATCGGAATTTGCTCGTAGAGCGAATCGGGTGAGTGAATGGTTCACTTGCTTTGAAATAGAAAGTAGCCCCTGAGGAATTCGCCAAGATGACCGGGGTTGTAAAATGAAAAGGAAGAAGAAGTGATAGATTTGTTTGCTAAAGAAATATTAGAGGTGACTGGAGGTCGTCAATCCAAGGAAGACCCGTTTTTTAAGCCGAAAGAAAAGACCAAAAAAGACGGTCAGTGAGGGAGATAAGACATGGGAATAATGGCGGTTCGAAATCTAGTAACCGTGCTGCAGCAGAAGCAATCTGTGGAGGTTTAAATAAGTCTACTGGGAAGGCGGTGATATCCCATTCGGTAGATGTGAAAGTAGTCAAAGTAACTACGACTGCAGAAGTCTCTTGCAAGGATCTTTAAAATGCGCGTCTTGAAACAAGAAACAGTTAGAATTGTACTCGGTGGTAAAAAAACTGTAGCACAGAAAAATCGGGAAAAACGTTTAGAATCTTTGAAAAAAGCAAAGGCTCGACGAGGAAAGCAAGAAATATCTCAAGTCTTATCCGATACCGTTAAGAAGGCTAAAAAGGAAATATGTAATGGGCTTCCCTCAGGCACAAAAGTGACGGGAACTGTTGAAATCAATACTGGCGGTAGTTCTCATTCATATTCTTTTGAAGATAACTGCTAAATTGGGGGGTGTCGAGCGATCGTTCGGCACCAATGATCGGAAATCAAGATGTTAATTATCAATCTACTTTTTGTACATCATTTGTCTTTTGAGCTGTCACAAGATAAAAGTATAGTTGTCGAAGTCGCTTACTTGGAGGCTATTGACAGAGGGCTTGGGGGTTTAGATGAAAGTTTAATAATACAAGATATTGATGGCAAGCTGAAATTTTCCGTTGGATCTGCCGAGGCAATCATAGATGGAGTTACTGGATGTGAATTAAATCTCGAAAGTATTCTGAGAAATGCGGAAATTAACTGTGATCAAGGGTCTGTCCTACTTAAATGATTCTCGCCGCATGGTAGAGTCCTGAATATACAGTAAGGTTTTGAATTAACAGGCAAGACAATTTTCTTAGATTAAGAGCTTTAGAAAGTGAGCGAATTTTATTCGGATGTGCTGCCGTAAATTTGCTGCTAGTTAAGAACCGCTAGATGTATATCTTGTTTCGCGATTTCGCGATTTCGCATAATAATTGCAATTAGTAGTTAAGGAGCCAGCTGATAGCGTTGCGCTCCTTCCAAACAAGAGATGAAGCACTTTGAACTATCATCAGCTGACTGAAAACGAACGAGACCAGATATATTCTCTATTGAAGAGGGTATCGCCCAAAATAAGCGCAGGCACTTTGTAATCACAGACGAGTATATACTTACAAGCACTCCAAGCTGACTGAAGAAGTTGCTGAATGGATAGGAAGACTGGTTCACCAGGGGCTTAGTCCGCAACAGCTTGTCGACTACTAAAAGAAGCATAAAGGTATCGATCTGCACCATGAAATGATTTACCAATGGATATATGCGGATAAGGCCGAAGGTGGCGATTTATCCACACATCTGCGTATCGCTTTAAAGCCTAATCGTAACAATGATCGTCGAGGCAAGCTTCGTAATAGCGTGGATATTTATGAGCGCCCTAGCATTGTTGATCGTCGATCCAGAATCGTAGACTGGGAAGGTGATACTTTTTTGGGCATGGGGTGCAGAAGTGCGTTGCTGACGATGGGTGAACGAAAGACGCGCTACACCATCATCGTTCAGCAGGCCGGCTTATTGGCGGATGCAGCAATTGAAGCTATGGCCGGATTGAAAGATCGAATAAAAACGATCAACTTGGTTAACGGTTTTGAGTTCGCAGAACATGAACGAATTGCAGATGCATTTGAGGCAAAAGTCTACTTTGATCATCATTATGCATCCTTGGAGCGAGGAATAAACCAAAATGCCAACGGTCTGATCCGACAGTATGTTCCAAAAGGAACTAACTTAAACGAGGTCACTGATGAAGAAATACAAAAGGTGATGGACAAGCTGAATGGCCGTCCCAGAAGGACAATAGATTGTTAATCACAAGATGAATTATTTTTGGGGATTCGAAAAGACTTGTTAGCAGCGTAAATCAAATTAAATTGCAATTATTGCTTGAAATCGCGCTGTTTTAATTGTATTGATTTTTTTCAATTAAAGAGGTTTTCAAGAGATAGGTTGTCTTCTCGTGGGTAAGTTAAAAAGGGAAATGACCTGGCTGGCAGAACAGTATTGAAAGTTTTAATTAAATGTATTTTCTTTAGCTTGAACTTTACTTCCAATGCTATTTTTTATTCGTATGGAAGAAAAATATCTCCACTTTCAGTCGGAGAGGTTTGAATATTTATATCCAATAGGTGTATGTAAATATAGGATTGCGGTCGTTTTAGTTTCGAAATTACAGTTTAAGTGATAATACAAAAAATTTCTTTGCAATTTTATCTGTTTCTTAAAAATCATATGTCAGTTTAGGAAAAAGTAAAGGAAGTTATTTTAAGTGTGAAAGTCACTGCATACGATTGCGATTGAAAGTTATTTTGGAAGTCATGATAAATTTATTGAAGGCGTTTTAATTGATTAAGCTAATATTGCAAACGGAAATTGCAGAGTGCGGACTTGCTTGCTTGGGTATGGTCGCAAATCACTACGGTTATATTTCTGACTTGTCGACACTTCGTCAAAAGTTTCAGATATCATCCCAAGGAAGTAATCTCAAGCAGTTGATGGATATCGGCGCAGAGCTGGAGATGACAGGTAGAGCGTTGCAGTTGGAGGTTGATGAAATCAATCAACTGCAATTACCTTGTATTTTGCACTGGGATATGAATCACTTTGTGGTTCTTAAATCTGTATCCAGGAAGAAGATAGTCATTCTTGACCCAGCCCTGGGGGAGCGTCATTACGGGATAGGCGAGTTTTCAGAGCATTTTACTGGTGTTGCACTTGAATTAACGCCAACGCCAAAATTTGAAAAAAAGGAAGTTGTACAAAAGCTAACGCTGTCTAATTTTTGGCAGCGTATTATCGGGCTTAAGCGCAGTATCGTCTCAATTGTGGCTTTGTCGTTTCTGTTGCAGCTATTCGCCGTTGTTTCACCTTTTTTTATGCAGATGGTGGTTGATGATGTCTTATTGCGAAATGATGACAGTCTGCTGATGGTGCTGGCTCTTGGCTTTGGGTTGCTCATGCTCGTGCAAACTGGGACCAACACATTACGCAGTTTCGTGATTCTGCATTTGTCGACCAAGCTAAACTACCAGATGGCAGCGAACTTGTTTCGACACCTTGTTCGATTACCGCTGGACTATTTTGAAAAGAGGCACATTGGGGATGTCGTTTCCCGGTTTGGCTCATTGCAACACATTCAAGATTTACTGACGACTGGACTGGTCAGTTCTATTGTCGATGGCGTCATGGCTGTGGTGACGCTGTCCGCCATGTTCATTTATTCTGTCAAAGTGACAGTGGTCGTTTTGGTCATCGTCGCTTTGTATACCTTTCTTCGGTTTGCCCTATACCGCCCGTTTCGACAGTTATCCGAAGAAAGTATCGTCGCCAGTGCGAAAGAGGATTCCAATTTCATGGAAACCATGCGCGCTATTCAAACAGTTAAGCTGTTTCAACGCGAAAATGATCGTCAGAACCTGTGGCAGAACCGATACACCGAAGCCCTGAATACGGAAGTAAAGCTGGCGAAATGGGGTATTGGCTACGATGTGGCCAGTGGACTGCTCTTTGGTCTCGAAAATATCTTGGTGATTTATCTCTTGGCGTCAGCTGTCATGGGTAATCTTATGTCGCTGGGTATGCTTTATGCCTTTATGAGTTACAAGAACCAGTTTGTATCTCGTATGGATGGGCTGATCGATATGCTGATTGAATACAAAATGGTTGGTCTGCACTTGGATCGCCTAGCCGATATTGCTTTCACAGAAGCGGAAGATGTCGACCGTCATACCGCCAATATACAGCACTTGCCTGACATGAAGGGGCGTATTGAGGCAAAAAACTTAACCTTTAGTTACTCCGAGACGGAAGATCCTATTTTTGAAAACATCAGTTTCAGCATTCCTGCAGGGCAGTCGGCCGCTATTGTTGGGTCCAGTGGTTGTGGGAAAACGACCTTGCTTAAAGTCATGATGGGATTATTGAAACCGACAAGTGGGCAGATACTGATCGATGGGATTGATATTGCTAAACGGGATGATTATCGGACACGCATTGCGGCGGTCATGCAGGACGATCAATTGCTGTCGGGGTCAGTAGCCGAAAATATTGCTTGTTTTGACCCGAAACTGAATTTCAAACGCATAGAGTTTTGCGCCAAATTGGCGTCAGTTCACGAAGAAGTTCAAAAATTCGGTATGCAATATAATACGCTTGTCGGCGACATGGGAACCTCATTAAGTGGCGGTCAGAAACAACGGGTCATTCTGGCCAGGGCTCTATATCGCAACCCGAAACTCTTATTTCTTGATGAAGCGACCAGTCACCTCGATGTACGCAATGAATCTTTGGTGAATCAGAATATCAAACGCTTGCGACTGACCAGGGTGATCGTCGCCCACCGGCCCGAAACCATAAAGAGTGCCGACGTTGTGATTAATCTTGCCAAACTGAACGCCACCAAGGATTTGGTCGCGTAAGTCTCAAAAGGAATAACATGAAGATACTTAAGTTTGTTGTCGCGACTGTTGTTATGGTTATGGCGTTCTTTGGTTTGAATACGCTGAGTTCATTAGCTGAATGGCAGGATATTTTCCTGACCGGCGTTATTGTTTATGTCTGGGTATTTGTATTGGTCGGTCAATTGGGTGATTTTTCGACATTGCGCAAATTACCCATCTCGTTCACAACGCTACCCATGGTACTTTTGCTGATCATTATCGGGCTGGCATCAATCACCTTTCAGACTGAGTTTTTACATTGGCATTGGCTGGAAGACGAAACAATTTACCCGGGGTATCAACACCCTGCCTATTTTTTGTCGGACCTCGTTGCGGCAGCGATGCTTGCGCCGTTTGTTGAAGAAGTTTTTTTCCGTCGCTGGATGTTTGGCACGTTGAGGAAAAAGCTGAATCAAACGATTAGCGTTATCTTAGTCGCTGTGGTTTTCGCTTTGTTGCATGGGGATGTGTTTGGCGCGTTTACATTTTCTATCGTCATGAGTGTTTTATTTTTACGCACCCGATCACTAGCGTTGCCGATGGTGTTGCATGCACTGCATAATGGCCTTTTGATTTTGTTCCAACTGTGTTTGGATTTCGATCTTATCGCCGATCCTGAACCCGTTATAACACGGTGGACCGTTGATTATCCCGTATTTTTGTTTTGTGTTTGGTTAGCTGCCATTGCGGCTCTATGGCTATTGGTTATAAATCATTCTCCTGTATCCGTCTCCGTCCGCAAGGGATCCGAAGCACAACGCGAATCCGCAACGGTGACGAGTCCGAACAATGCTTGATCTTGCACCATTTAATGGATAACAATTTTTTTAACCCAACTACTTTTTTTAGCGAAAAGGAACATTCATGCAAAAACTTTTAATTGCATCAGCGGTGTCGTTAGCGATGCTCACCAGTTGCAGCTTATTTAGTCCACAAGATACGGTGACAACAAATTTTGAGGCTGAGCAAGAGTGGCAAGCGGTGCCCGACCCGCTTGTCACTCAAGGAACCCTGGCCAATGGTCTGAAGTGGACCATTAAAACTCTGCCTGACAATGGTGCGCGCGACCGCGTGGAATTACGCTTACGGATTCGTTCAGGATCCTTACAGGAAACCGATTCGCAGTTGGGACTGGCCCACTTCGTCGAGCATATGGCATTCAACGGCACAGAGCGCTTCCCCAAACACGACATCGTTGAATTTTTTGAGGCCGCTGGAATGTCTTTCGGGGGCGATATCAACGCCTATACGTCCTTTGATGAAACGGTCTATCAGTTGACGATTCCGGCTGATCAGCCTGAGTTGATCGATACTGCATTTAACGTTTTATATGACTGGGCAACGGCGGTCAGTTTTTCACCTGACGAAGTTGCAAAGGAAGCGCCAGTTGTCATAGAGGAGTGGCGATCAAGTTACGGCACCGAAGAGCAATCTTGGCAGCAAGAGTACAAAGACTTGTACCAGGGGACACGTATTTTGAACCGATTGCCGATTGGTGACCCGGATATTGTGGCGAGCGCCACAGCAGCGCAGTTGAAGGATTACTACCAAACCTGGTATCGGCCGGATAATACGGATGTCGTTGTCGTTTATCCGGAAGGTACCTTTGATGCTGAAAAGAAAATTGCATCGGTTTTCTCAAGCTGGACTTCGGAACCGACGGCAGAAGAAACGTTTGATGTGGGTTCAGTTGATATTCAGGGGGCTCGCTTTATGGAGGTCACTGACAGCAGCGTTACGGATCAACAATGGCAATTGTATTTTCCCGTACAAGACTTTGGCTCCGATACACCGTTGAGTCGTGAAGTGGACTATCTGGATCAGGTATACACCACCGTTCTGGAAGCCCGTTTGCAGCGCCTCGGAGAATCCTCTGATGCTGTCATTATTGACGCCGTCGCGCAAACCGGAATTTTTTATGAAGGGTCCAAGCATCTGGATATCTGGGCAACGTTTTATGAAGGTGCAGAAAACGAAGCGTTAGCGGCACTGACGACCGAGTTAAAGCGAATGGCAACCTACGGCATTACCGAGCGTGAGTACGACATTGCCAAACAAAAAATGTTGGCAGAGTACGATAATATAGCCAGTTGGTTAGAGGGCGCGCCTGCGACTGAACATATGGACTACCTGATGTACTTTGTCAGTGAAGAATTACCGATGGAAGACATTCAGGCAGCCTTGGACGAAGCGGAAGCGATGGTCTCTGTTATCTCACTGGAAAAAGTAAACCAGTATATTGCGCGCACCATTTTGTCTGAGCATGTTGCCGGATATTTTTATCACCCTAATGCAATGACAGCATCCTCGGCGCAGTGGAACAAGGTATACGGCAAGGCCTGGTCCAGCAAAGTCAGCGCTCCGGTGGATCGCGCTGTGCAAACTTCAGTTAACGCAGATGATTTTTCTGGAGAGATTGCTCAAACCTTTGATTTACAGGCTGGTGAAGGCATCTATATTTGGGTGCTCGAAAACGGAATGCCCGTGGTTCTGAAATCGTCTAACCTCGAACCTGGATCCGTGACAGTGCAAACCCTTGTGTTGGGCGGTACGCGCCAATTGGGGGGTGAGTTAATCGCAGCGTCAGAGCAATGGCAGGATGCTCGGGAACGATCTGGGTTTGCCGGTGTCAGTGGACAGGATTTCTTCGATAGTCTGGGAGTTGATGGCATAAGTTTTAGCCCGTTTTTGCATGAAGGCTTCAGTGGTGTTGAAGTCGCCGGTCCCGTAGAGCAATTGTCGCGCTTACTGTCTCTGACCACCGCGACCTTCACCGATACACACTTTGACGATGCGATGATCGAGATGACGTTGAACAGTTCAGCGGAACAAGCCGCCCAATATGTGACGACACCGGATTATCGTTTTATGAGTGAATATTTGGCGGCAGTCTATGGTGATGAAGATCCTCGCTACCAGTACTTTGACCAGGAAGACATCGAAGGTATCCGTAAAGAGCAAATACTCGCGGTGCAGGAATCTTTTCTGAATGATAACCAAGGCTTGTTAATGGCTATCGTGGGTGATGTGACGCCAGAACAGGTGACGCCATTGCTGGAGGAACATCTGGCCGGTATGCCATTGGCAGAGCCAGTGGAAAGCTATTCGCTCGGCCCGGTAACCCCAGAAGCTCGAATCCTTCGTGTGGGTGGACAAGCGGAAGAAAAAACGGATATCCGCTATGTATTTGCACAGACCGACTTACCGGTAACCCCGGAGCGATTCGTGGTTTCTCAGGTGATGGTGGAAGCGCTTGATAAGCGTCTACACAAGGCCATCCGTGAAGAGTCGGGATTAACCTATGGCACTGAAGTTTTTCAACATCCCCAATTTTTTTACGATCAACAATGGGTGTTGCATGTACGCATGAGTACGGACCCTACTCGTGAAGCTGAAGCATTGAAGGCGTTGGATAAAACGTTTCAACAGGTCTTGGCACAACCTTTCAGTGAGACCGAAATTACCGAAGCGAACCATCGTGTGTTGGAACAGTATAAACAGGGCGCGTCTACTAATGGCGGCTTGTTGAATGCGCTGACCGACATGATGTTGATCGGTGCCGATTTGACTGAGTACAACAACTATGAAGAACGGTTGGCACGGGTAAATTCTGCAGGTGTGAATGACTTGGCGGCGAAGTTGTTTGCGGGTAAGAAGGTTGTGGCTATTTATCATCCGTAATCGATTCGGACAATGCACCCCGGAAGGGGTGTACAGCTTATCTGCAATTGATCGCCGATTAATGCGTTAATATGCTTTTTTAAAGCAGTCAAGTCTTGGTGCGAACAAATAAAAAAATGGTGCTGTTGGGCCCCGTTTTATTTATTCCCGCCAGACTTGCTGGTCAAATGAAAAGTCAAACATCGTGCCGTCGTTTAGGCTCAGTTCAATATCAAACCAAAGAATTTCTCGGTTCAGGATGGTGAAAGTGCCAATATAGTAGATTGCGTCGCCTTCACGGATCTCCTGAAGTTTTATGTCTGACCGCTGCCCAAGCAATGTACGTTGTAACGCAGATATTTTTGCGGCGGTTGGCGTGCCATACCCATCGTCTGTTTTTTTCAAGATAGACAGATTAATGAACGCCCGCTTACCGGAACGTACTATGTCATAGGTTTCTGCAACCGCGGGTGGAATCTCCGTGGTATTCAATACAATATAGTGCAATTCGTAGTCGCCGAAGTCGACTTTCTGCTCGGCCTGACTGAAAGTACTAACGATCAGCAAGGTGCAAGCAGTAATGGCGCGTATTAAAGTCATATCAATCCTGCTTTTCCAAATGGTACAGAGCAATTTCACCAAGAATGTTGGGCATTAACCGAACTGCCCAGCTTTCCACGTGATCATTATCGACTACGGTGCGCTGAAGAATTTGGATGCCCTGTTGCTGGCATTGAACTTCGAAATCTTTGAAGGTAATTAAGCGAATATTCGGGGTGTCGTACCAACGGAAGGGCAGTGCGCTGGTCACCGGCATGCGGCCACGGAAGCCGAGATAAAACCGGGTAGTCCAATGGCCGAAATTAGGGAAAGTGATGATCGCTCGTTTGCCAATACGGAGAATCTCATTTAACAGTTGATCCGGTTTCTGGGTTTGCTGCAGCGATTGAGTCATGATCACGGTGTCGAAACTTTTGTCGTCAATGTAGTCCAAGCTTTCGTTTAAATTCTGGTGAATGACTTCAACACCTTTACTGACGCAGCCCAGAATCTTCTGCGTATCGATTTCCATGCCGTATCCGGTCACTTTTTTCTCGCGTTGTAAATGAGCGAGCAATTCGCCATCACCGCAACCGAGGTCAAGTACCCGTTCGCCCTGCTGTATCCATTGAGTAATGAATTGTAGATCACCGCGCATGATGGGCCTCCTGGTTGAGGAAGTGCGTCAGAATGCTGAAATACTCCGGAATAGGAAACAAGAAAGCATCGTGCCCTTGCGGCGCATCGATTTCCAGATACGATACCGGTTTTTGGGAACGCACCAGCGCGTCCACTATTTCTTTGCTGCGCTCTGGTGAAAAACGCCAATCGGTGGAAAAAGACACCACCAGAAACTTGCACTGCGTCTGGCTCAGACATTTGCTGAGATCATGATCGAAATCTGCCGCCGGGTCGTAGTAGTCCAACGCTTTGGTCATCAACAGGTAGGTATTGGCATCGAAGGTATCCGAGAACTGTTCACCCTGGTAACGCAGATAACTCTCGACTTCAAAGTCGATATCGTAATTAAAATTCAACTTACCGGTTTTCAAGTCCCGGCCAAACTTTTCGCGCATACTGTCATCGCTTAGGTAGGTGATGTGCCCCAGCATCCGGGCAAGTGCCAGCCCTTTGCGCGGAATGGTGTTGTGTTTGTAGTAATAGCCTTGATGAAATTCCGGGTCGCTGGTAATGGATTGCCTAGCGACTTCGTTAAAAGCAATGTTTTGTGCAGAGAGTTTAGGTGCGGCTGCGATAATGACACAACGTTGTAATCGATCTGGGTAGTCAATTGACCACCGCAATGCCTGCATCCCACCCAGAGAGCCACCCACAACGGCATGCCAGGTTTCAATGCCAAGTCGGTCGGCCAAGCGAGCCTGGCTTTTGACCCAATCGCGCACGGCCATAATAGGGAAGTCGGGCCCATACGGCTCGCCGTTTTCCGGGTCAATACTGGTAGGGCCGGTGGAGCCATGACAGCCCCCTAAATTGTTGAGCGAAACAACGAAATATTTTGATGTGTCGATCGGTTTGCCGGGGCCGATGCAGGCATCCCACCAGCCGGGTTTGCGGTCTTCTTCGCTGTGATAACCTGCCGCATGGTGATTGCCGCTGAGTGCATGGCATATCAGAATGGCGTTACTGCGCGTTTCGTTCAGTGTGCCATAGGTTTCATAAATGAGTTGGTAACTGTTTAACGTTCGTCCACTGCGTAACGGCAATGGTTCGTTAAATTGCGCGATGTGTGGCTCCACAAGCCCGACACTGTCCGCCGGTATTTCCCTGGGCATTGAGTTAACTCTTTATGGGTTAAGGGCGACCAATGGTGTATTGGTCGCACAGACTGACATTACAATCCGATGAAAAAGCCGTAACTTCTTGAGTAACCTACGAAATTGGCGACACCTTCAATGAGGATGACGTCTTTAATAATAATTATCACAAAAAATGCAATCAGAAATGACAGGTCCAGCATGCCAACCTGTAGATTCAGTCGTCGGAACGGACCAACGAATGGTTCAATCATCTTCGCAATGAAGGCGATGAAGGGATTGTATTGGCCCATCAGGATAAAGCTGGAAACACCGACAATAATCATTGACCATTGAATAACCGTGAGTATCAATGCGGCAACCGCAATGATGCCCCAGATGAGAATCTGTGGTAGGTATTGCGCTGGGTTAATACCGCTGACAAAAAACATCAATACGCCCAGAATAATTTGGCCGAGCAGCATCGCGATTATGGAGGCGGTGTCAAACCCGGCAATCGATGGAATTACCCGCCGTAACGGCTTAACAAACGGGTCGGTAATTTTAATAACTGTCTGCGCCAACGGGTTATAGAAATCTGCGCGGGCCATCTGCGCCAAAAATCGTGCGACCATCGACACCAAAACAATACTGAAAGCGGTTTTCAGGATCATGGCTATTACAATCATGCAAACTCCTAAGGTCTTGCGCAGACCGTTTTAGTGGTTGCCAATAAAGCTGAAGATATGGTTTCAGCCCAGGCTTTATCTGGTTGTTTACGCTTTGAGCGAATTTTGGGCTTAGTCTGCCAAATCTTTAGACAGCTCGATTGAACGATCAAAACAGGCTTTCATGGCTTTTTCAACCACCCCATCGATGTTGTCAGCGTTGAAACTGCGAATCGCCCGTTCGGTGGTGCCGTTGGGAGAGCATACATTCTGACACATTTGCTCAACCGATTCCTCGGTCTGCATAATCATTTTTGCCGCGCCCAACATGGTCTGGCCGATTAACGTACGCGCTTGTGTCTCGTTGAGACCCTGAGTAAGTGCAGCCTTGGTCATGGCTTCGGCAAAGCGGAAAAAGTAGGCCGGTGCGCTGCCTGCTGCAGCGGTTACCGAATGCAACATGGCTTCGTTGCCTACCCAAATGAACTCGCCAATGCTGGCAAAAACCGATTCTGCAAAGGCTTTCTGAGTGTCTGTCACCAGACTATTGGCGTATAAACCGGTTGCACCGGACAAGACCAGTGCCGGTGTATTAGGCATGGTGCGGATGATAGCCAACCCACCACCCAGCCAGCCATTGATGCTGGTTTCAGGAATGGCGGCGACGACACTTAACAGTAAGGGTTGGTGCACTTGCGTGGTTTCCGCCAACGGCAGCAATACCTGCTTCAATACCTGTGGCTTTACCGCCAATACGATGGCTTCGGCCTTGGCGAATAGTTCTTCAGCCTCTGTGGTGGTGGCGCAACCCTGGTTGGCAAAAACTTTGAGTTTGTCTGCGTTGTTGTCACAGATGAGGAGCTTCTTGGTATCAAAACCACTTTGGATTAACCCGTTAATAATGGCACCGGCCATGTTGCCTGCACCCAGAAATCCGAGAGTTTTCATATCAGGCGTTGCTCCTCTGCGTTGTTTGGTTAGGGGTTCGGCTACCGAAAATATCGCTGCCGATGCGCACCATGGTGGCACCGCAGGCAATGGCAAGCGGGAAGTCACCGCTCATTCCCATGGACAGTTCAGTGCAATCCGAATGCTGTTTAATAAGGGTGCTTTGCAGGTTTTTCAATTCTATAAACTGCTGGCGCAAGGTTTCTTCGCTGAGGTCGTTTGCGGTGATGGTCATCAGGCCGCGAAGATTCAGGTTAGGTAGCAGGGCTACCTTGTCAGCCAGCGCCATGACCTGTGACGGTAACACACCGGCCTTGGCTGGATCGTGACTGATATTCACCTGTATCAACACCTTAAGTGCAGGCCGGTCTGGCGGACGTTGATCGCTTAATCGTTGGGCAATTTTCATACGGTCTACGGTATGGACCCAATCGAAATATTCGGCAATCGGGCGGGTTTTATTGGATTGCAACGGACCGATAAAATGCCATTGAGCGTCCTGGAACGGTGCTTGTTGACGCTTTTCCACCGCTTCCTGGGCATAATTTTCGGCAAAATGACGCTGCCCGGCCTCATAAGCTTCAATCAGGTCGGTCAGTGGCTTGGTTTTACTGACCGCCAGTAACGTCACCTTCGATTCTGGGCGGTTGGCGAGCCTGCAAGCATCCCGTATGCGTTGTTGTACGTCTCGTATTCGTGAAGTAACCTGCATTTCTTTCATTGAATTGCTCTATTTTCTTATGTCGGATGTTAGCTAACAGATTGGCTGTGCTAAGCTGACTGGATTCCACATAGTATCAAATTCGATAGTATAGATAGCAATAACATTCGATTTCGGAGTCGTGAATGGACATTACTGAATTACTCGCCTTCAGTGCAAAACAAAACGCGTCGGACTTACATTTGTCAGCAGGCTTACCCCCCATGATTCGTGTTGACGGTGATGTGCGCCGTATCAATTTGCCGCCGATGTCTCATAAAGAAGTGCACGCATTAATTTACGACATCATGAATGACAAGCAGCGCAAAGACTTTGAAGAGTTCTGGGAAACTGACTTCTCTTTCGAAGTTCCCGGCGTTGCCCGCTTCCGTGTTAACGCTTTTACTCAGAACCGCGGCTCTGGCGCCGTGTTCCGAACGATTCCGTCGAAAGTGCTGACCATGGAAGATCTCGGTATGGGGCAGGTGTTCAAAGATATATCTGATACAGCCCGGGGTATTTGTTTGGTCACTGGCCCAACAGGTTCAGGCAAATCCACAACACTCGCCGCGATGATCAACTATATTAATGAAACTAAATACGAACATATTTTGACCATCGAAGACCCGATCGAGTTTGTTCACGAGTCCAAAAAGTGTCTGGTCAACCAAAGGGAAGTACACCGCGATACGCTGGGTTTCAGCGAAGCGCTGCGTTCTGCGTTGCGGGAAGACCCGGACATTATTCTGGTCGGCGAAATGCGTGACCTGGAAACTATTCGTTTAGCCTTAGAGGCAGCAGAAACCGGGCACATGGTATTTGGAACCTTGCATACTCAATCCGCTGCGAAAACCATCGACCGAATTGTCGACGTGTTCCCCGCTCAGGAAAAATCCATGGTTCGCTCCATGCTTTCTGAATCGCTGATGGCGGTTATTTCGCAAACGCTTCTTAAGAAAAACGGTGGTGGCCGGGTGGCGGCGCATGAAATAATGATCGGTACGCCGGCAATTCGAAACCTGATCCGCGAAGATAAGGTGGCCCAAATGTACTCTGCCATCCAGACTGGTGCCCAATATGGAATGCAAACGCTGGATCAGGCGCTTCAGAATTTGGTGCAGCGAGGCACCATCAGCCGTGAAGTTGCTCGTGAAAAGGCCAAACAACCGGACAGTTTCTGATTCTGTCCTGAAAACCAGCCTTAGCGCAGTCTGTTGGCTGGTTGCATTGAAATACGTACGATAAGAATAAGTCATAGGAAGCCCGATGGAATTCGATAAACTTCTGCGCTTGATGGTCGAAAAAGGTGCGTCAGACCTTTTTGTTACCGCCGGCGTTCCGCCCAGTATGAAGGTCAATGGACAGGTTGTTCCTGTGACCAAAAACCCACTCAGTCCAGAAAAAACGCGTGAATTGGTGTTGTCAGTCATGACCGATAAGCAACGCGTCGAGTTTCACGATACACAGGAATGTAACTTTGCCGTATCTGCGCGCGGAATTGGTCGATTCCGTTGCAGTGCCTTCCACCAGAGGAATCTGGCGGGTATGGTGTTGCGTCGTATCGAAACCCGGATTCCGCGTGTCGAAGAGCTGGGTTTGCCGGATGTGATCAAACGGCTGGCCATGACTAAGCGTGGCTTGGTGATCTTTGTGGGTGCGACCGGTACCGGTAAGTCAACCAGTCTGGCCGCTATGATTGGTCACCGTAACCGTAATTCGAAGGGCCACATCATATCGATTGAAGATCCGATCGAATTTATCCATCAGCACGAAGGCTCGATCATTACCCAGCGTGAGGTTGGTATCGATACTGATAGCTTTGAAGTTGCCCTGAAGAACACCCTGCGTCAGGCACCTGATGTCATCATGATTGGTGAGGTGCGGACTCGGGAAACCATGGAATACGCCATGGCGTTTGCCGAAACCGGTCACCTGTGTCTGGCGACATTGCACGCCAACAACGCCAACCAGGCGTTGGACCGTATTATGCACTTCTTTCCACATGAGCGTCAGCGTCAGTTGTGGATGGATCTGTCTTTGAACTTGAAAGGTATTGTCGCCCAGCAGTTGGTGCCGACTCCTGACGGAAAAGGGCGTAAAGCGGTGATTGAAGTTCTGTTGAACACGCCTTTGGTGGCGGATCACATCCGTAAAGGAGATGTGCATTTATTGAAAGACCTGATGTCTAAGTCGACCGAGCAGGGGATGCAGACATTCGATCAGGCGTTGTTTAAGGCGTACAGTAAAGGTGAGATTACATACGAAGATGCTCTGGCACACGCCGACTCCGAAAACGATTTGCGTCTGATGATTAAGCTGGATCAGGAAACGGATCCAATGCATTTAAGTGGTCAGGCCGCAAAACTGAGTATTCAGGATTCTGGCGATTATTGACGGTTGGTTGTAACTGACCAACCGTCCGACAGAGTCTGGTGACCAGGAGGATAGTCCATGGCCTATGATGAAGGGCTGGCTGAGCGTATTCGGATTGCGCTACCGGACATAGACGGTCTCGCAGAGAAAAAAATGTTTGGCGGTCTAGCATTTATGTTGCGCGGCAACATGTGCGTGGGCATTGTAAAAGATCAATTAATGGCACGGGTCGGACCTGAGCAATATCAACATGCCCTGCAACAGCCCGGTGCTCGAGAAATGGACTTCACCGGCCGGGTGATGAAAGGCATGGTGTTTGTGGATGCACAACACCTAAGCGAAGATGAACAGTTGCAATATTGGTGCGATCTCTGCCTCGGCTTTGTTGCAGGGTTACCCGGTAAATAACCATGAATGAACCTCGGCATTACATTGAAAGCCCTTGTATCCGTCATTGCACATTAAATAACGAGGATAACTGTGTTGGCTGTGGGCGTTCGCTGGAAGAGATCAAACGTTGGTCCACTGTCTCCTGTGACGAACAGTTGGACATTCTGGCTCGGGCCAAAGAGCGCCTTATTCAGATGAAGACGAATCCAGGCGTCTGAGCAAGATCTGTTTCCGATCCATTAGATGGGGGTTGTCAGGGTATTCCAGCAGGCCGGACTCGATTATCTTTAGCGCTGACTTATCGTCCGCTACCGATTCAAAAATATCTGCCTTTTCAATAATCGATTCTACCTGGGATTTATGAGACCAGCCGCGTGCACGCGCATCGACCATCTTCAAGTAGAAGATAAGTACCACCGTTAACATCACTAAGCCAATGGCGCCAAAACCCATATCCGCCCCATCTATTGCGAAACATTCACTAATGATAGCCCACATCAGAGACTTATTGCTGCAAGTCAAACGGTGACCCGGTTTTAATGCGCAGATAGCGCAATAGCGCTACTGTATTCCGGAAAATAACAATAACGACGCGTGCTGTTCAGGCCGGTGGATCTTGCGGTTAAAGAAAGGTTTGCCGGTGCCGACAGCGCAAGGAGATTACGCATGGAATTTGACTACATTGTTGTTGGTGGCGGCTCTGCAGGCGCAGTTATGGCCAGCCGCCTTTCTGAAGATCCCAATGTCACCGTAGCTTTATTGGAATATGGTGTGAAAGACCGCTCACCCGCAATTCATACGCCCTTTGGGTTGATTGCCACTGTTCCCACTCCCTACCTGAATTACGCCTATAAAACCGTACCACAACCGGGTTTGTTAAACCGGCGGGGTTACCAGCCCAGAGGCAAAACGTTGGGCGGATCCAGCGCGATAAATGCCATGGTATATGTGCGAGGACATGCTCAGGATTATGACGACTGGGCAGCACTGGGCAATGACGGCTGGTCTTGGCAGGACGTACTGCCTTACTTCTTGAAATCGGAACGGAACGAGCGCATTCATAATGAACTGCATGGCCAGGATGGGCCTCTTAACGTGGCTGAACTGGTCAGCCCGGCGGGTGCCCGAACCGCGTTTGTCAACGGCGCTCGTGAAGCTGGTTTTAAAATCAATACTGATTTTAACGGGCCGGAACAGGAAGGGGTTGGTGTCTATCAAGTGACACAGGTAAACGGTCATCGATGCAGCAGCGCGAAGGCCTATTTATCGCTCGCTGCAGGCCGTACCAACCTAGTGGTCTTTACCAAGACAAAGGCATTGCGATTGGTATTGCACGGAAAGACCTGTGTAGGCGTGGACACCATCATGCATGGTAAACGACAATCCTTCCGTTGCCGCCGTGAAGTTATTGTCAGTGCAGGGGCGTTTAATTCGCCTCAACTATTGCTGTTGTCCGGCATCGGGCCAGAACAGCAGCTGCTCGATAATCACATCCCCGTCTCTCATGTATTGCCTGGTGTGGGTGAAAACTTGCGGGATCATCCGGATTTCGTTGCGACGTATCGGTCGGTTTTGCGGGACGTTATTGGTCCTTCGCCTGTGGGTGTCTGGCAATTGTTCAGAGATGCCTGGCGATTCTCAAAAGGCGATTATGCCGGTCTGATGAATACCAATGGGGCAGAAGCTGGTGGGTTTTTAAAAACGGATTCAAAGCTTCAGCGACCGGACATACAGCTGCATTTTGTCATAGCTATATTGCGCGATCATGCCCGTAAAGTATCGCCGTTTCACGGCGTCAGCTGCCATACCTGCATTTTGCGGCCAAAAAGCAAGGGCTGGGTGCGGCTGGCGTCGAACAACCCGCTGGATGCGCCATTGATCAACCCTAATTTTCTAGCGGAAGAAGAGGATGTTCAGCGGTTGCTGAAAGGTATTCGTCTATCACAGAAAATTATGGAATCCCGGGCCATGGCCAGCTATGCGCATAAGGAAACGCATCCTGTTATGCATTTGCCGGATGATGAGTTAGTAACCGAGATACGGCGTCGAACCGACACGGTGTATCACCCAGTAGGTACCTGTCGCATGGGTGATGATGTGATGGCAGTCGTGGATTCTCAGTTACGTGTGCGCGGATTGCATGGTCTGCGCGTTGTGGATGCCTCAGTGATGCCAACGTTGATTGGTGGAAACACCAACGCGCCCACAATCATGATCGCAGAAAAAGCAGCCGATATGGTGAAGTCGACCTGTTACGAGCAGCGATTAGTCATATAGCTCAACTGAAATTGCCTAATTGGCTAATGTTATCGGCCTCACCCCACAAAAGCCCGCGAGCCGTGGGCTTCTCGGGGTTGGCACAGTTCCTGAATTGAGTTTGATATCAAGAATGTTCAGGAGAATTTTATGTATCACGAATCGTATCAGGACAGACATTATCGATTGCGATACCGTCGGCGATCCAGCAGCGCACTGGGTGCGGTTGTGCGCTTTATTGTGTTTATAATGGTTGGCATTGCCGTACTTGTCGGTGGTTTATGGCTTGTGGGCGCGACTGTTGGATTAGTTTTCGGACTGTTCGCGCTGGCCATTGGTTTAGCCCCAGTACTGTTCATCGGCTGGTTGGTCTGGCTGATCATCAGAGCCATTTTGTTTTAACTTTTTTTAGCCGGACACCCTTCGCGGGTGTCCTTGCTCACTTAGAAGCAGTATTTGACGTCCCATTGCTGATTTTGCAAGGTGAAAAAGACATTCTCGGCCACATTCACAGACAAGCTGGCTTTGAACCGAAACCCTGAGGTATCGATGGTGAACTGTGTTTCATCGCGGGCTGCAATTTTACCGGCGACAAACGGCGCTGGCCAAACCGGAGTGTAATGCTCCTCCACTGCTAACGTCATTGGAATAATGCCATTAAGGTCGGCCTCTGCTGATTTGTTGACCATATTCATCAAACGACTCAGAGGTAATTCCAGATCAACATCGTTGGATGAAATTTGTTGTTCTGCGGTGTAGGGTTGACTTCCGCAATAACCCGTCACCACGAGATAACGTTTATCGGATTGCGTTTCGCGCAGTGTGAGCCGCAAAACATCGTCCTTAAAAAAAGAGCGGCCTTCAAACTGATCCCGACCGCGTAATACGACCGGCGCCATCGTCGGAAGATCAACATGGCCAATCTGCTCGATCGTCAGATTGCGAATGGGAATACTGTTCTGCAGTCGAAATCCATAGCGACCTTTTTTCCGCGCTTTGACTAAGGGTTCGAACCGACCGTCGGCCATTTCAGCTTCTATTCGATTTGCATCCGAAGTCACCGGCTGGCGCCAAATACCCCGGGATAAAAAAAGATCCATCGAGGTGCTGCGACTGCTTTGAGTGACATCAACCCTCGCTTCCAACTTATCCAGTTCAACATTGTTGATATCAATACTTGAGCACCCGGACAGGATAGCGACAGGCAAAAGGAAAACTGGTGTTAAATATCGATACATGGCAAATCCATTCCTTAACTATTTTTTAAACCGCGATTTTTTGCTTATGAAGCTACGGTGTACAAACTGTGACAGCTTATTTGGAATGACGGAAGAGATAAAAGTAATTCTATGTGATATGGCTGAAAACTTATTTTCCTTTCTCATCTAACTCTGCACGAATTGGACAAACCTGTTTGATCTGACGGGTTCGCTTGAAAAGCTTAAGTGACAGAATAGTCAGTGTGAAAAGCAGTTGAAGGTAGGTCAAAAAAAACAAACGACGACACGAAGTTTCTCATTTAACGTTACGGTATTTTGCAAGTTACTTAACTGACAAAGTGGACCTCGCTCTACCATTGTTAAATCCTATGTCGTCATGCTTTTTCGTTTTAAAGACCACCACAAACAAAGCTGTAGAGTTGCTAAACTATGTGCGTTGTTACAGGTCTTCAATTTGCTGAATTGAATTCGAACATATGACGATAAACAATGTTCGAAAAAATCCAAAAAAAGCAGTATAGGGTCGAATTAAGTGAATCAATTTATTGTACAGGGTGAAGATAACGCACCAACGTTTGTATTTGCACACGGTGCCGGAGCGGCGATGGATTGTGCGTTCATGAATTTTGTGGCCGACGGATTAGTTAAGCGGGGTGTTCGGGTAATTCGATTTGAATTCCCGTACATGCAACAACAGCGACTTACCGGTAAACGTCGCCCACCCGATAGACAACCGAAACTGTTGGAGCACTTTCGGTGGGTTTTGGACGAGTTAAGTATCAAGAACCCTGTTATCGGTGGCAAGTCGATGGGCGGCCGCATGGCGACGTTGTTGGCGACAGAGCTGGATGTTCCCGGTGTCATTGTGTTGGGTTACCCCTTTCACGCATTGGGAAAACCTGAGAAAGTTCGTACGGATCACTTTTGCCAATTAAGGGCTCCCGTTTTAATATGTCAGGGCGAACGGGATTCCATGGGTTCGAAAGAAGAGATTGGTCAGTATCGATTGCCCGGCGGCGTACATATCGAGTGGTTTGCCGATGGTGATCATGATCTGAAACCACGGAAAGTCAGTGGTTATGAACATGAATCTCATCTCATCACCGCACTTGATAAAGTGAGCCAATTTATACATGAGGTTACTACCGAAAAAACACGTATTACAGCGTGATTGGTTAGTCCACGTATTCGCGGTTTCGTCCGTAGCATTTCCACTTATTTTTCTGTTTAGCGACTCGCCAGCAAACCGCTGGCATCTCGCGATCCTGTTTCCTTTATTCATTTTGCAGTGGTACCACGGTTTTTGGCAGAATGAGAAACATGTGCCAGGGCATTTTCTTTTCTTAACGCTCCTTGCCTCTTGGGCGTTAACGTTGCATTGGGCCGGTGTATTCTGGTTTTTCTATGGCTTGGTATTTCTGTTCAAGATGCCGCGGTTGCTGCATGCATCAATCGCGATTGTGTTACAGGCCTCATGGATTGCGCTGCTTTCCAGTTATTTGGGCTATTCAAAAACCTTTATTCTCATATCGTGTGTGGTGACACTTTTCGGTGGGCACGTTGACTATCTCTTTTTCAAATACCTCATCTCCCAGCAAAAGCTGTTAATTAAGCAAGAAGAACTCGAGTACATGGCCCGAGAGCGGGAACGAGAACGAATTGCCCGGGACCTGCATGATGTCTTGGGGCATACCCTGTCAACCATTGCATTGAAATCCGAACTGGCTGAAAAACTATTGGCCGCCGCGCATACCGAGCGAGCTATGCAGGAACTATCCGACATCGCCGAGACCGCCCGCTCGGCTCTTGCTGACGTTAGACAAACTGTTACGGGCTATCGCTCTGGCAATCTTCGCAGTGAGCTATCCATGGCCGAACATTCGTTAAAAACCGCAGGTATTACCGTCGACCTACCTGAAAAGTTGCCATTCAGGATCAGCCGTGAACTCGAAAACTTGTTGAGTTTGGTTATGCGTGAAGCGGTCACCAACGTCATTCGCCATGCGCAATCGAAGTATTGCCGTATTCAATTTTTCAATCAGGATCGTAAATGGCATCTGATCATTTCCGATGATGGAATTGGCTGGCAAGGCCAGTATGGTAATGGCTTGTCGGGTATGCGTGAAAGGTTGATGCTGCACGGCGGCAGGTTGGTCATCGAACGACAGAGGCCGGGAACAAAGCTAACCGCTGTCATTGAACAAATGCTTGAAGGAGATGTACATGCCGACAATTAATCTGATCGTCGTGGAAGATCAAGGTATGGTCAGAGGGGCGTTGTCTGCGTTGCTGTCATTGCAGGGCGGTTTCAATATTGTTGCTGAGTTTGCCGATGGTCAACAGGCGCTGAACTATCTGTTGCGTCATTCGGTTGATCTTGTATTGACCGACATTGAAATGCCAGGGCTTACCGGACTGGAACTGGCCGCACAGTGTCAGCAACGGTTAATCTCCCCACCTAAAGTGGTGTTATTGAGTACCTTCTCCCGTTCCGGTTATGTGACGCGTGCACGTGAGTTGGGTATTCACGGTTATTTACTAAAGGAAGCCCCTTCGGATGACCTGGCACGCGCATTAAAGAAAGTCATGCGTGGGCATCAGGTTTATGACCCCGCGCTTGAACAAAGTCTGGTGAGCGCTGATGACCCTCTGTCTGACCGCGAAAGACGTGTGCTGCGTTTGGCAGAGCAGGGATTCAGCACAGCCGAAATAGCGTCCGAGGTATGTCGTTCGGAAGGGACCGTGCGCAACGTTTTATCTGACGTGATCAAAAAATTGGGGGCACGAAATCGGACAGAGGCGCTGCGGACCGCCAGAGAAAATGGCTGGTTGTGATCGTTTTTCGGGTTACAATATCTCATCGTCATTGTTTTTGAGGTTTCACATTGCTGCGCTATCAGATAATTCCGGTGACCGCTTTCGCGCAAAATTGTTCGCTTGTTTGGTGTGATCAAACAAAGGACGGTGTTTTAATCGATGCCGGTGGCGATATTGAGCTGCTGTTGAGTACCGTGGCGGCCAATGGCGTTAAATTGAAAGCCGTTTGGCTAACCCATGGCCACTTGGATCATGCAGGAGGCGCACAGGATCTGCGCGAAAGACTGGAGTTGCCGATCATTGGTCCGACACCAGCAGACGATTTTTGGCTAGAAGGTATTGAGCAGCAAGCGCAGATGTACGGCCTCATTGGATTGCGCAGTGTTGAGCCGGACCAATGGTTGCAAGAAGGTCAGGAACTGACGTTGGGTCAGGAAACATTCCAGGTATTCGAAACGCCGGGTCATACACCTGGGCATATCGTGTTTTATCATCCTGCTCAGCAGTTGGCGTGGGTAGGGGATGTGCTGTTCGCCGGATCAATCGGTCGCACCGACTTTCCGAAAGGGGATCACGCGACGCTGTTAAAAAGTATTACCGAAAAGCTTTGGCCATTGGGGGACAACGTCCGTTTTATACCAGGTCATGGTCCGGAATCCACTTTTGGTCAGGAACGTAAAACCAACCCGTTTGTCTCTGACTCCGCCTTGGGTCGCTAACAGTCAATTGTCAAAAAGCACAACATATGGTTTGACATGTGTATTTATCGACTATATCTTGTGTTTATCGTATTTATGCGAAATAAACATTGTCGGTTCTTAATTGAAATGAATTTCAGCTTCTTTATGTGATTCATTAGGGAATTCGGTGCGATGCCGAAGCTGCCCCCGCAACTGTAATGGTCGAGCGCGACTCAATTGCCACTGAAGTCTATTGGACTTTGGGAAGGCGAGCCCCGCAATGACGCCAGAGCCAGGAGACCTGCCGCGATGTTCATGCACCCTATGTGGGTGTTGTGTTGAACCATCGGGCGGGGTGATCCGATGACAAGTGAACACTGCTTGTCTTTGCGCTGATGAACACTTCATCGGCGCGCCCTGCCTTGTTTTGAAGGATAAACAAGGTGAATCTTACCGTAACCAAGCGCGACGGTGGTCGCGAATCGATCCAACTCGAAAAAATCCATAAGGTGCTTAGTTGGGCTGCCGAAGGGTTGTCTAAAATTTCCGTTTCTGAAGTTGAATTGAAAGCTCGTATTCAGTTTTACGACGGTATGACGACTTCGGACATCCATGAGATGTTGATTCGCTCTGCGGCTGACCTCATCAGCGAGCATCAACCGGATTATCAATTTTTTGCGGCTCGTCTGGCTATTTTTCATCTGCGGAAAAAAGCCTTCGGTCAATTTGAGCCGCCACATCTTCGCGAACATGTTCAAAATATGGTGCAAGCAAATCGTTACGATGCATTGCTTACGGAATCCTACAGCGACGAAGAATGGGAAATATTGAACAATACCCTCGATCATTCTCGGGATTTGTCGCTTGCTTATGCGGGTGTCAAACAATTACAGGGCAAATACCTGGTGCAGGACCGGGTGTCTGGCCAGGTCTTTGAGTCTCCGCAGTTTGTGTATATGTTGATCGGCGCTTGCCTTTTTTCGGCCTACCCGAAAACCACCCGTCTTAGCTACGTACAGCGGTTTTATGAAGCGGCTTCTACGCACAAATTTTCCCTGCCGACTCCAATCATGGCGGGAGTTCGAACGCCGACCCGCCAATTTTCATCCTGTGTTTTGATCGAATGTGATGACACACTGGACTCTATAAATGCAACAACCTCAAGCATTGTTAATTATGTTAGCCAGCGCGCAGGAATAGGAATCAATGCGGGTCGCATTCGCGGGATCGGCTCGCCTATTCGCGCCGGAGAGGCCTTTCATACTGGTTGTATTCCGTTTTATAAACATTTTCAATCCGCAGTGAAAAGCTGCTCGCAAGGTGGCATACGTGGCGGTGCAGCTACCGTTTTTTACCCAATTTGGCATATCGAAGTAGAAGACTTGTTGGTGTTAAAAAACAACCGTGGCGTTGAAGATAACCGTTGTCGGCACCTGGATTACGGAGTGCAGTTAAATCGACTGATGTATCAGCGACTATTGCGCGACGAAAAAATCAGCCTGTTTAGTCCCAGCGAGGTACCCGGACTTTACGATGCCTTTTTTTCGGATCAAGCGAGTTTTGAACAGCTTTACGGACGCTATGAAAACGATACGTCTGTTCGTCGTAAAACCATTAGAGCCAAAGAGCTGTTCTCTTTGTTGTTGCAGGAAAGAGCATCCACAGGCCGGATTTACATTCAGAATGTCGATCATTGCAATGAGCATGGTCCTTTTGATCCTTTGCACGCGCCGATCAAACAGTCCAACCTGTGCATGGAAATCGCCTTACCAACAAAACCGCTACAAGCTCTGGACGATCCAAATGGTGAAATAGCCCTTTGCACTTTAGCTGCCATTAATCTGGGAGCCATTAAAGAGCTTGCCGATATTGATGACAGTGCCGATTTATTGGTCAGAGCGTTGGACGCCTTACTGGACTATCAAAATTATCCTGTAGACGCAGCGCGAACATCGACCATGAAGAATCGTCCTTTGGGCATTGGCGTGATTAATTACGCTTACTACCTGGCTAAACACGGGTATCGATACAGTGACCCCAAAGCGTTGAATTTGACGCATCAAACCTTTGAACGGTTACAGTTTGCGTTGATGCGTGCCTCCACTCTGCTCGCGTCGGAGCAAGGTTCTTGTGAGGGATTTAAGCTAACGAAAATGGCTCAGGGCAGTTTGCCAATTGACCGATACAAAAAAGATGTCGACAAGCTGTGTCAGCAGGCGTTGTTATGCGACTGGCAGTCACTACGAAACGACATTCAACAACATGGTATGCGAAATACGACTTTGACGGCATTGATGCCGGCTGAAACGTCTGCGCAAATTGCGAATGCCACCAACGGTATTGAGCCACCAAGGGCATTGGTGAGTGTTAAAGCGTCGAAAGATGGTGTGCTGAAACAGGTAGTTCCGGATGTTACGCTTTTGGCCAAACAATACGAATTGCTGTGGGACATGTCTGACAACCAAGGGTATCTGCAGTTGGTGGCGATCATGCAAAAATTCATTGATCAGTCAATTTCCGCTAATACGAGCTATCAGCCTGAGCGTTTTCCCGATCGTAAAGTGCCGATGCAGTTATTGCTCAACGATTTATTGAACGCTTACAAGCTAGGGCTGAAAACACTGTATTACCACAACACACGCGATGGCTCTCAACAGAAACACAGTGGCGAGTTAGAACAATCGTGTGAATCCGGTGCCTGCGCAATATAGGAGTATTGAAAATGTCATATCAATCGTTTAATCAGAAAAATTTCGACGCGTTCGCTCAACCCATGTTTTTTGGAGAGCAGGTGAATGTGGCGCGTTATGACCAGCAGCGTTATCCGATTTTTGAGCAGTTAATTGAAAAGCAATTGTCTTTTTTCTGGCGACCGGAGGAAGTTGACCTGCAACGTGACCGTAAAGATTTTCAGGCGCTCACCGCAAGCGAGAAGCATATTTTTCTCAGCAATCTGAAATATCAGACCTTGTTAGACAGTGTTCAGGGGCGCTCGCCGAACATCGCGTTCTTACCCATTGTTAGTTTGCCAGAATTGGAAACCTGGATCGAAACCTGGTCGTTCAGTGAGACGGTGCACTCTCGCTCTTATACTCATATTATTCGCAACATTGTCAGCGAACCAAACCTCATCTTTGAGTCGATTGTTAATACGCCCGAAATCGTAGAGCGTGCACAGTCGATATCCACATACTACGACCAATTAATTAACGCGGTACAGCGATTCCACCTGACGCCCATTGAGCATCGCAACAAAGCACAGATGACGGATCTTAAACGTTTGCTGTTACTGACCATGGTTTCTGTGAACGTACTGGAAGCTATCCGTTTTTACGTGAGTTTCGCATGTAGTTTTGCCTTCGCGGAGAGCGCAAAAATGGAGGGCAATGCGAAACTGATAAAGTTAATAGCGCGCGATGAAGCTCTGCACCTAAGTGGCACCGAGTTTATCTTGAAACAATGGTTGGCCGGACAGGATGATTCTGAAATGGTTGCTATCGCAACCGCGCACCGTGCGGAGTTGATTCGGATCTTTCAAGATGCTGCGGAGCAGGAGAAAGCCTGGGCCAACTATCTGTTCAAAGATGGCTCTATGATTGGTTTGAACAGCGATATTTTGCATCAGTATATTGAATACCTCACAGATGAACGACTCGCTGCATTGGGGCTGGGGAATATCTATGGGCGTCAGGATAATCCATTGCCATGGATGCAAAACTGGATTAGCAACGATCACGTTCAGGTGGCACCGCAAGAAGTCGAAATTTCCAGTTACCTTGTGGGCGCTATCCGCAGCGAGGTAGACATGGAGGCCTTAGCTGAATTTGAACTGTAGCTGACCATCGTTGTTGACGAGTATTGTACTTACAGCAGAGGGCTCGCTAACTGGGCGATATTTTCCAGAACGCGTCTGGCGTATGCGCGCTTTTGCCAGACGTTTAAGTATAGTGGTTCCGACTGCTTGCTGTATTCGTCAATAATTTTGAGTAGCGCCTGACAAAACCGGGCATCATCGACAATAAGTGTGGCTTCGAAGTTAAGCCAAATAGATCTCATGTCTAGATTTACAGACCCAATCAAGACCAGATGATCGTCGATAATTACCGTTTTGCTGTGCAGCAAACCACCATTAAAACGCAGTAATTGGACACCTGCAACCAGCAGCTCGTGATAGAACGAACGCCCAGCGTATTGGGCCAGTTTACTGTCATTTTTTCTGGGTACAATCAAGGTTACATCCAACCCTCGTTTGGCGGCGGACTTCAATGCCTGTAGTAGCGCCTCGTCTGGCACAAAATAGGGTGTGGTAATGATGACACTGCGTTGGGCGTTGTGAATCGCCGTAAGCAGAACCTGTAGCAGAATTTCCTCATCCAGGGCTGGACCACTGGGTAATAGTTGCATCTGATTAGAGTCAGAAGTATGTTCAAACGTTGGCCAGTCCAGATGTTTTTCCAGACGTATTCCAGTTTCCATTTCCCAATCAAAAATCAATGTGCCCTGAATGATCTTGGTAATGTCACCTTCCAGTCTCACCATAACATCAACCCACGGACCAACACCGGACTTGGTTTTAAAAAAGACTGGATCGGCTAGATTCATCGAACCGGTATAAGCGATTCTATTGTCGATAGCGATGAGTTTTCGATGTTGTCGTAGATCTTGTCTCCGCAGGGTCATCCGTAAGTAGTTGGCATGTAATGCATCCAATATGCGAATGCCTTGGTCACGCATTTGTTGGCAGCGGCTGCTGCGCAGGAAGCGATTGGAGCCAACACTGTCCAAGATCAGGTTGACATGGACGCCTCTGCCAACTGCAGACTCAAGTGCCGCCAATACTGGTTCCACACTGCCTTTAGCTTCCAAAATATAGAATTCAAAGAAAATAGTTTCTTTGGCGTCATTAATGTCATTGATCAATGTATGGAAGACTTCGGGAGCTTCGGAAAATAGCTGCCATTGGCTTCCAGATATGACAGGCATGCCAATGCTGCCCCGGGTCAGTTCCATGACGGGACGCACAACAGCGGTTGTCGGCAGGCTGGTCTGTTGAGTGACCAGTATCCTCTGCAGCCATAGTGAGTAGTACTGAAACTGCTGATTGGCCCGTCGGGCACGTATTCGACCCAAGTATCGCTCTCCGAAGAGCAGATAGAAGAAAAGACCAAGGCCGGGGAGAATATAAAGGAAGAGCAACCAGGCAAGCGTGACACCTACGGGGCGGCGTTTCATGAGAATACGCAGGCTGAGGGCAAAAATGAGTAGGCCGTAAATGATTAAGCCAAGTTTTAGTAACCAATCCCAATTCATAGTTTGTGTTCTATTCCCTGCATTGCATCCTTAGTGACGAATAAGGTTAACACCGTTTAACGGATGTCTGGCAATAGCCAGCGTGCATTCTATACCGAAAGATAACGTTCGGTTTGAGAATGTGAGTGGAATAATGGAACTTGGTTTTATATTTGAAGTTAGCTGACCAACAATTGACGCGTATAGTCTTGCATAAAAATACCATAGCTTCCGTCATGCAACATGCTCTTCACCCGAACCCTAGGTCTTCCTTGCGAATCTCGAATATCTTTTAAATTTGCGACGGTTTCTTTCACAGGGTTTTTGTTGCGATCACGAATAATAGAAATTTTCGGCAACAGGCGAGCATCGTTGTTTTGACCGATGACCACGGCAACTTCGCCACTGCTCAGTTCAACAAGGGTTCCAACGGGGAACACGCCCAGCATCTCGATGAATTGATCGACTAGCTTAGCGTCAAATTCGGTGTTACGACCACGATATAGTACCTTGGTTGCTTCAAAGACGGTTCGTTGCTGCGCGTAGGGGCGATAGCTGATCATGGCGTCATAGGCGTCGAGAATATGAATGAGCCGGGCTATTAATGGTGCTTGACCCCCAACACGCTTTACCGGGTAGCCGGTGCCATCTGGGCGTTCGTGGTGGTAATAGGCCGCATTGATCACATCCAGGTTGAAACCAGACTTTTCCAGATAGTAACGACCCCATTTGGGGTGATCATGTATCAGTTGCCATTCGCTCTCTGTCAGAGCACCTGGTTTCATTAAAATCTGTCGAGGTACTTTAATTTTGCCCAAGTCAAATAACAGCCCAGCCAAGCCTGCGGTACGTGCCTCTTCTTTCGACCAGCCACAATGAATGGCAAATACCATTGCCAGAAGGCTTACATGCATTGAGTGCTCGCTGGTGTAATGGTTGTGAGTTTTTACGCGGGACAACCAAGCCATGGCGGACGTGTCTTGCATCACGGCTTCGAGGCAAGTGGCGACCTGCTTTTCGAGTGCCACCGCGTCTATCAGCTGATTTTGGCTGTACGCTTTAAAGCAGCTCTTGAGGATCTTAAACGTGTCGCTATAGGCGGGCAACGCGCTGCGGATGCCGGAACGAGCCAAATCCCGGTCGAGATTAGGCGAAAACTCGACAATTTCATCGATTTGTCGGCGCCCAAATAAACCGCGTTTGGATTTATCCGTTGTCAGTTGAACCAAGCTTTTGCTGGTATCGACATAGACCTGGTCACAGAGGTCGCGGATTTGTCGCAATTCAGAGGGTGACTGAATTAAGAAGCCTTGCATGAGGAAAGGTGTACCCAGCCAAGGTCGATCTAAACGACAAACGAACATGCCCGGCTTCAACAGATTTGTTGAAACTTTAATGGTCGTATCATTTATTCGAGTTGCAAACTGGCTCACAAAATCCCGTCATCCAAAATGGAAACCCGTTAACTGTATCACGTTTTTGAGCGCGAAACAGTAGTATGGGTGCCTGCAAAATGTAACAGGTTGTCGGCAGAAGCGTTGCAAATTTGAGCACTTTTGCCTGGTGGGCGTGAAAGTAAATAAAATCTGAGTTTGGCCAAATGAGCTACCTGGGGTGACGAATTTGACCAAATAACAAAGCGTCAATGCACTAGATGCCGCTAACTCCTTGATTCAATTGAAGAATGCGTTCTGGCATGTAAGTTGATAAGCAAGACTAAGTAGGTTGGATTAAATATAGGAGAAGAATATGTCTACGCATACTGAATCTGAGTTCAAAACAAAGTCGGCTTTTTTGGAAGGTAAGCGCAAAAGAGGGTATGACATTGGTTTGTATCGAAATGTTGAAGATGGCAAGCTGGCGGGCGTCTGTGCTGGTGTGGCTGATTACGTCGAGGTAGATAAAGGCGTCCTCAGGTTAATCTTTCTCGCTAGCTTGTTATTCTCTGCGGGAACATCGATGCTTGTGTACGCCATTGCGTGGTTGTTTCTAGCGCCTGCGCCAGACGGTATTTCACAGAAGTAGTGAATAAGCTGGGTAGCGAACCCGCCTGCGGTTGTTGCGGCGGGATCGTTACTGTCCCGCAACATGTGTTCTGAAGTGAATGGCCAGTCCTGCAATTCGCAAACTTGTACTTTGATAGTTGGCGGTTGGTGGATGATCGTTAGGGCTTGCTGCTTCATGCTTATTAAAGTGGCCTTTCTTTGCCATTTGCATTCCACCTTTATTTCCCTTCGAGAGCGGCCTGCATAGCAATCTTTGTTCTTTGGCTATATGTAAATTATTGTATCACTGGCGGTTTACCTTCGTAACTGATTGTTTTCGCATGGTTTTTTTAAATGAGTATCGCGATTGACAGCAGTGTACAAGATACATACAATACGCCTCCCTCAAATTTGAGGGTATAAACGCTGTTTAACAATCTTGGAGCTTTGGTCACATGCAGAACCAAAAGATCAGAATTCGCTTGAAGGCATTCGATCATCGATTGATCGATGCGTCGACTCAAGAAATTGTCGACACAGCGAAGCGTACAGGCGCGCAGGTGCGTGGTCCTATTCCACTCCCTACTCGCAAAGAACGTTTCACTGTGCTGATCTCTCCGCACGTGAATAAAGATGCGCGTGATCAGTACGAAATTCGTACTCACAAGCGCATGCTGGATATTGTCGAACCAACTGAAAAAACAGTCGATGCACTGCGTAAGTTGGATTTGGCAGCAGGTGTGGATATCCAGATTAGCTTAGGTTAATCCGGACTTTAGTAGAAGTCTCTACTGTAACGGCCCAGGCTTTGTCGAAAGGCAATATTTGGGCGGCCATAGCGGGTTTTAGCCCCGTACATAGAGGAAATTAGAATGTCTATTGGTTTGATAGGCCGAAAAGCGGGTATGACGCGCGTCTTCACAGAAGAAGGTGCTTCAGTTCCTGTAACGGTCTTAGAGGTTGAGCCAAACCGTATTGCGCAGGTGAAAACTGCCGATACAGATGGCTATGTCGCTGTTCAGTTAACCGCTGGCAAAAAGCGTGCAAATCAAATTAGCAAAGCAGAAGCAGGTCATTTTGCGAAAGCTAATGTCGAAATGGGTGTATTGACTCGTGAATTTACAGTTGCTGATGCTTCAGAATATGAAGCGGGTAAAGAGTTGACTGTTGAATTGTTCGCTGCGGGTCAGAAAGTTGATGTGACTGGAACCTCCAAGGGTAAAGGTTTCGCTGGTGCGATCAAGCGCCACAACTTCAGCATGCAAGACGCCACTCACGGTAACTCCCTTTCTCACCGCGCTCCCGGTTCTATCGGTCAGTGTCAGACGCCTGGTCGTGTCTGGAAAGGTAAGAAAATGGCAGGTCACATGGGTGCGGTACGTACAACAACTCAGTCTTTGGAAGTTGTTCGTGTCGACGTAGAGCGCAATTTGCTGCTCATCAAAGGTGCTGTTCCGGGTGCAACCGGCTCACACGTATTCGTTCAACCAGCAGTGAAAGGCTAAGGGGAAGCAATGGATATTCAAGTTGCAAACGCTAAGTCCAAGGTTGAGTTAAACGAAGCGACCTTTGGCAAAGATTTTAACGAAGCTTTAGTGCATCAGGTAGTTACAGCTTACCTGGCGGGTGCCCGTCAAGGTTCTGTGTCAACCAAAAGTCGTTCAGATGTTGCTGGCGGTGGTGCTAAGCCTTGGCGTCAAAAGGGTACGGGCCGTGCTCGTGCTGGTACTATCCGTTCACCTATTTGGGTTGGCGGTGGTCACACTTTTGCGCGCTCTAAGCAAGATTGGTCTCAGAAAGTTAACAAGAAGATGTATCGCGGTGCGATGAAGTCGATCTTGTCTGAGCTGGTCCGTCAGGAGCGTTTGGTTGTTGTTGAAGAGTTGAAATTCGACGCGCCAAAAACAAAAGCTTTCCTGGCGAAAATGAAAGATATCAATGTTTCTAATGCGTTGATTATTGCTGATGAAGTTGATCAGAACCTTTATCTGTCAGCTCGTAACGTTCCTCACGTTGAAGTAAGCGATGTTGCTGGTGTTAACCCAGTTAACCTGGTTGCTTACGACAAAGTTGTAGTGACTGTTGCAGCGATAGCGAAGTTGCAGGAGGTGTTCGCATGAACCAGGAGCGTATCTATCAGGTCGTTTTCGGTCCGCATATCTCCGAGAAAGCGACTATCGTAGCTGAAGGCAATAGTCAGTATGTTTTCCGTGTGGCAAATGATGCTACTAAACCGGAAATCAAAAAGGCTGTTGAGCAATTGTTCGACGTTAAAGTTCAATCAGTACGTACCCTGAATCAAAAGGGCAAAACTAAGCGCACTCAGCGCGGCGTTGGCAAGCGTAGTGATTTGAAAAAAGCATACGTTCGACTAGCTGAAGGTCAGGAAATCGATTTCCTGGCAGCAGAATAAGGTAGGGGTTTCGAGCAATGGCAATTGTCAAAGCAAAACCGACGTCAGCAGGACGTCGTCACCTGACCAAAATAGTAAATGTAGAGTTGCACAAAGGTGCGCCTCTCGCTGCTTTGGTTGAGAAGAAGTCCAAATCCGGTGGTCGTAACAACAACGGTCGCATCACGACTCGTCACATTGGTGGCGGTCACAAGCATCACTATCGTCTGGTTGACTTTAAGCGCAACAAAGACGGTATCAATGCTAAAGTTGAGCGTCTTGAATACGACCCTAACCGTTCCGCACACATCGCATTGGTTTGTTATGCCGATGGTGAGCGTCGCTATATTCTGGCTCCAAATGGCCTGAAAGCTGGTGATCAAGTGATCTCTGGTGAGCACGCTCCTATCAAAATCGGTAACAGCATGCCATTACGTAGCATGCCGGTCGGTTCGGTAGTGCATAATGTTGAATTGAAGCCAGGTAAAGGCGGCCAGTTGGCTCGCTCAGCCGGTACTTCCATTCAGTTGGTTGCCCGTGAAGGTGCTTATGCAACTTTGCGTTTGCGTTCTGGTGAAATGCGCAAAGTATTGGCGGATTGCCGCGCTACTTTGGGTGAAGTTAGCAACTCTGAGCACAGCTTACGTCAATTGGGTAAAGCTGGTGCGTCACGTTGGCGTGGTATTCGTCCAACGGTTCGTGGTGTTGCAATGAACCCGGTAGACCACCCACACGGTGGTGGTGAAGGCCGTACTTCTGGTGGCCGTCACCCAGTTACTCCTTGGGGTGTTCCAACCAAGGGTTACAAAACTCGTAAGAACAAGCGTACCGATAAATACATCGTACGTCGTCGTTCTAAGTAATTAATTAAGAGGAAAAGGCTGTGCCACGTTCACTTAAGAAAGGTCCATTTGTAGACCTGCACTTGATGAAAAAGGTAGAGGCTGCACTGGAAGCGGGCGAAAAGCGACCTATTAAAACTTGGTCACGTCGCTCCACAATCTTCCCAGATTTCGTTGGGTTGACCTTTGCAGTCCATAATGGCCGTCAACATGTACCTGTGTTTGTAACCGAAGATATGGTTGGACACAAGTTGGGCGAGTTTGCATTGACTCGAACTTACAAGGGTCATGCTGCGGACAAAAAGGCTAAGCGATAAGGGGTAGATGAGATGGAAACACAAGCTGTATTACGCGGTGCGCGTCTGTCTGCTCAGAAGGGCCGATTAATTGCGGATATGATTCGCGGTAAGTCGGTTGCTGATGCTTTAGACATTTTAACGTTCAGTCCTAAAAAAGGCGCTGACCTGGTTAAGAAAGTTTTAGAGTCTGCAATTGCAAACGCTGAGCACAACAATGGTGCGGACGTAGACGAATTAACGGTTTCTACTATCTTCGTTGACGAAGGTATGACAATGAAGCGTATTCGACCACGTGCGAAAGGCCGAGCGGATCGTATCTTAAAACGTACGAGCCACATTACGGTTAAAGTTGCCGAGCAGAATTAATAGGAGAAAGTTCAAATGGGTCAAAAGGTTCATCCGACTGGTATCCGACTCGGCATCGTTAAAGACCATAATTCGGTCTGGTATGCAGGTTCAGATACGTATTCTGAGAAGCTGTTGAACGACATTGAAGTTCGAAGCTATTTAGAAAAGAAATTAGAGAAGGCTTCTGTTAGCAAGATCGTTATTGAACGTCCTGCGCAGAACGCGAAGATCTCCATTCATACCGCACGTCCTGGTATCGTGATCGGTAAGAAAGGTGAAGATGTTGAAGTTTTGCGTCAAGATTTGACCAAGATGATGGGCATTCCTGTTCATATCAACATCGAAGAGATTCGTAAGCCAGATCTGGACGGTAAGCTTGTTGCTCAGTCTATTGCTGGGCAGCTTGAACGTCGTGTTATGTTCCGTCGCGCTATGAAGCGTGCGATGCAAAATGCGATGCGTTCTGGTGCACAGGGTATCCGTGTTCAGGTAAGTGGCCGCTTAGGCGGTGCTGAAATTGCTCGTTCAGAGTGGTACCTGGAAGGTCGAGTGCCGTTGCACACATTGCGTGCCGACATCGATTACGCGACTGCCGAAGCTAACACGACTTATGGTGTTATCGGCGTTAAAGTCTGGATTTTCAAGGGTGAAGTTTTAGGTGGTATCGAAGAAGTTCGTGCCAAAGCTAAAGCCGCACCTAAGAAAAACGCTAAGCGATAAGGGGTACGTAGATGTTACAGCCAAAACGTACAAAATTCCGCAAGATGATGAAAGGCCGCAATCGTGGTCTGGCTCAACGCGGAAGTAAAGTAAGCTTCGGTGAATACGCACTGAAAGCGACAGGTCGTGGCCGAATTACTGCTCGTCAGATCGAAGCCGCGCGTCGTGCGATGACTCGTCATATTAAACGTGGCGGTAAAATCTGGATTCGCGTATTCCCTGATAAGCCAATTACTCAGAAGCCTCTTGAAGTGCGTCAGGGTAAAGGTAAGGGTAACGTTGAATACTGGGTTTGCCAGATTCAGCCAGGTAAAGTTCTATACGAAATGGAAGGTGTTTCTGAAGAGATTGCACGCGAAGCCTTTGCTTTAGCCGCTGCAAAAATTCCGGTAGCAACAGCTTTCGTTAAGCGACAGGTGATGTGATGAACGGTAAAGATCTTCGTGAAAAGTCTGTTGAAGAGCTGAACAGCACGCTGTTGGACTTGCTTCGCGATCAATTTAAGTATCGCATGCAAAAAGCGACTGGACAGTTGAATCAGACGCATTTGCTGGGCCAGGTTCGTAAGGACATTGCTCGTGTGAAAACTGTATTGAACGAGAAGGCAGGTGCTTAATATGTCTGAACAAACAGCTCGTACCGTAACAGGTCAAGTTGTCAGTAATAAAGCTGACAAGACAATTACTGTATTGCTTGAGCGCAAAGTGAAGCACCCGATTTACGGGAAATTCGTTAAGCGTTCTACTAAGGTGCACGCTCATGATGAAAAGAATGAGTGCAGCATCGGCGATTACGTAACTGTCGAAGAGTGCCGTCCTATGTCCAAGACAAAGACTTGGCGGCTGGTTAGTATCGACGAACGCGCAGTCCGCGTTTAATTCGGGAGTTTGAGAGATGATCCAAACAGAATCCGTATTGGATGTAGCTGACAACAGCGGTGCTAAACGCGTCCAATGTATTAAAGTTTTGGGTGGTTCACACCGTCGTTATGCTCACATTGGTGACTTGATTAAAGTTTCTGTGAAGGAAGCCATTCCTCGCGGCAAAGTTAAGAAAGGCCAAGTGATGAACGCAGTTGTGGTTCGCACTAAAAAAGGTGTTCGCCGTCCTGATGGATCTATTATCCGTTTCGACACGAACTCAGCAGTATTGTTAAACGCGAATAACGCGCCGATTGGTACTCGTATCTTCGGCCCTGTCACTCGCGAATTGCGTACTGAAAAATTCATGAAAATCATTTCCCTGGCGCCGGAAGTACTATAAAAGCCCCTTCGGGGCTTTTTGTTACGAGACGGTAGCAGGAAGTGGAGAGAAATAATGCGTAAATTGATTAAAGGCGACGAAGTCGTCGTTATCGCCGGTAAAGATAAAGGCAAGCGCGGCAAGATCACTAAGGTGATTATTGACGACAAGAAGGGAGACAAGTTTGTTGTCTCTGGTGTGAACATGATCAAAAAGCACACCAAGCCGAACCCTCAGGCAGGTATCCAAGGTGGTATCGTTGAGAAGGAAGCGCCTATCGCTGCTTCGAACGTTGCAATCTTCAACTCAGAAACCAGCAAGGGCGACCGTGTTGGCTTTGAAGTGAAAGATGGTAAAAAAGTTCGAATCTTTAAATCCACTAAGAAAGTCATTGGTGAGTAAGGGGTACGACTATGTCTAGACTTAAAGATCTATACAAATCTGAAGTTGTATCCAAGCTTCAAGAAGAGTTCGGATACAAGAACGTAATGGAAGTTCCTCGTATCACCAAGGTTACCTTGAACATGGGTGTTGGTGAGGCGATTGGCGACAAGAAGCAGCTCGAAAGCGCTGTGAAAGACTTAGAAGCGATTGCTGGTCAGAAGATTGTTGTGACCAACGCGCGTAAGTCCGTTGCTGGCTTCAAAATTCGTGAAGGTTGGCCGATCGGTGCCAAGGTTACCCTGCGCAAAGAGCGTATGTGGGAATTCCTGGATCGTTTAGTTGACATCTCACTGCCGCGTGTACGTGACTTTCGTGGTATAAACCCGAAGTCATTCGACGGTCGTGGCAACTACAGCATGGGTGTTAAAGAGCAGATCATCTTCCCTGAAATTGAATATGACAAGGTAGATAAACTGCGTGGTATGGATATTACTATCACTACTACTGCACGCACCAATGATGAAGGCCGCGCTCTGTTGAAAGCGTTGTCCTTCCCGTTCAAAAGCTAAGGGGTAAGGTTCATGGCTAAAGAGAGTATGAAGGCTCGCGAAGCTAAGCGTGCCAAGACTGTAGCTAAGTTCGCAACTAAGCGTGCAAGCTTAAAAGCGATCATCAAAAACCCAAATTCTTCTGATGAAGAAGTTTGGGAAGCACAAATTGCACTGCAAAAGCTTCCAAAAGACGCAAGTCCTGTTAGAATGCAGCGCCGTTGTCAGGTGACGGGTCGTCCACACGCGGTTTACCGTAAGTTTGGGCTATCTCGTAACATGCTTCGTGAACAAGCCATGTTGGGCAATGTTCCGGGGCTTAAAAAAGCAAGTTGGTAAGCTAAACGGTCTGGGCTGGGGGTTTTCGAACTCCCGGCTACCGCGTTTCGCTGTACAAAGAGGTTATATTTCACATGAGTATGCAAGATACGCTTGCGGATATGTTCACGCGTATTCGTAACGCACAGCGTTCCGGCCATGCTGCAGTCGCTCTGCCTTCTTCTAAGCAGAAGGTCGCGGTTGCTGAAGTATTGAAATCTGAAGGTTTTATTTCTGGATTCGCTGTTGAAGGCGATGTAAAGAAAGTAATGACCATCGATTTGAAATATTTCGAAGGTAAGCCGGTTATCGAATCTATTAAACGAATCTCCCGTCCTGGACTGCGTCAATACCGCGGTGCACAGGATCTGCCTAAGGTATCAGGTGGTTTGGGCGTTGCAATTGTCTCTACTTCTAAAGGCGTCATGACTGATCGCGCAGCTCGTTCTGCTGGTATCGGTGGTGAAGTACTTTGTGAAGTATTCTAAGGAGAAATAGCAATGTCTCGAATAGCAAAATCTCCTGTCGCAATCCCTGCTGGTGTTGAAGTTAAGTTGGACGCGGATTCAATCACTGTTAAAGGTGGCAAAACCACCCTTACTCAGGCTCTTCACGCTTCTGTTGAAATTAAGCAGGAAGGTGATGCGTTAACGTTTGCACCACGTGACGGCGGTAAAATCGCCCACGCAATGTCAGGTACAATGCGCGCGTTGGTAAATAATATGGTCGTAGGTGTTACTGCTGGTTTTGAAAAGAAGCTGCAGTTGAACGGTGTTGGTTATCGTGCGAAAGCCGAAGGCAAGTCCGTCAATTTGACACTCGGCTTTTCACACCCGGTAGACTATGCGTTACCAGAAGGCGTGACTGCAGAAACCCCAAGTAACACTGAAATCGTACTGAAAAGTGCCGACAAGCAGTTGTTGGGTCAAGCAGCGGCTGAAATTCGCGCATTCCGTCCGCCAGAGCCATATAAAGGCAAGGGTGTCCGTTACGCTGACGAATACGTTCGTCGTAAAGAAGCTAAGAAAAAGTAAGGGCATAGGTTATGAGCGAAAAGAAAATTTCCCGTATACGCCGTGCTCGCCGCAGTCGTGTAAAAATCAGCGAATTAGGTGTCAACCGTTTGTGCGTTTCACGTTCAAACCAGCACATCTACGCGCAGATTATTGCTCCGAACGGTTCCCAAGTTGTCGCAAGCGCGTCAACCTTGGACGAATCTATCCGTTCTGGCGCAACTGGCAATACAGAAGCAGCAGCGAAAGTTGGTGGTCTGATTGCTGAGCGTGCGAAAGCAGCAGGTGTAGAAGAAGTGGCTTTTGATCGATCTGGTTTCAAATACCATGGTCGAATTAAAGCTTTGGCAGACGCGGCCCGTGAAGGCGGCCTGAAATTCTAAGGTGTGAATGATGGCGAATAATGATCAAGTTCAAGCTGGCGGCGATCTGCAAGAAAAGTTAGTACAGGTTAACCGTGTAGCAAAAGTTGTTAAGGGTGGTCGAATCTTCGGTTTCACAGCCTTGACTGTTGTTGGTGATGGTAATGGGAAAGTTGGCTTCGGTCGTGGTAAAGCGAAAGAAGTACCTGTTGCAATCCAGAAAGCTATGGATTCTGCTCGCAGAAACATGGTTGAAGTGAACATTGTGGACGGCACGTTGCAGTACCCTGTAACCGCACGTCACGGTGGTTCTAAGGTGTACATGCAGCCTGCTTCTGAAGGTACAGGTGTTATTGCCGGTGGTGCAATGCGTGCTGTATTGGAAGTTGCTGGTGTTCACAACATCTTAGCGAAATGTTATGGCTCTACTAACCCGGCTAACGTTGTTCGTGCAACGGTTAAGGGTCTGAGTCTGATGCGTTCACCCGAAGACATCGCTGCGAAACGTGGCCTGTCTGTTGAAAAGATTCTGGGGTAAACCATGGCTAAGAAGACAGTAAAAGTTCAGTTGTTCAAGAGCCCGATTGGTACACAACCTAAGCACCGCATGTCGGTTAAAGGCTTGGGTTTGACCAAAATCAACCAGGTTCGCGAACTCGAAGATACTCCCGCGGTTCGCGGTATGATCAACAAAGTGAACTATATGGTTCGCGTCGTTGAGGAGTAAAACGATGTTTTTGAATACAATTAGCCCAGCTGACGGTGCAAAAACAGCATCCAAGCGAGTTGGTCGTGGTATCGGTTCTGGTCTTGGTAAGACTGGTGGTCGAGGTCACAAAGGTTTGAAATCGCGTTCAGGCGGTTCAGTTAAGCCGGGTTTTGAAGGCGGCCAGATGCCATTGCAGCGTCGTTTGCCTAAGTTTGGTTTTAACTCTCGTCAAGCTCAATATGTAGCTGAAATTCGCTTAAACGAATTGGCGCTGGTAGAAGGTGATGTGGTAGATCTCGAAGCTCTGAAAAAGGCCGATGTTATCGGTGAAAAAATTCAGCGCGCTCGAGTGATCCTTTCTGGTGAAATTAAGTCTGCGGTTACCGTAAAAGGCTTAAAAGTCACTAAAGGTGCGAAAGCGGCCATTGAAGCAGCAGGCGGCAAAGTAGAGGAATAATCTCGAATGACCACACAAGGACTACCGTCAGGAATCAGTGGTAGCGGTTTGAGCGAGCTTTGGGCTCGCCTTCGATTTGTGTTGCTGGCATTGCTGGTATACCGGATCGGTGCCCACATCCCGGTTCCTGGAATTAACCCCGAGCAGTTAGCGGCGTTGTTTGACAGTCAGCAAGGGACAATCCTAGACATGGTTAACATGTTCTCAGGTGGTTCTCTTGAGCGTATGAGTATTTTTGCACTGGGCATTATGCCGTATATCAGTTCATCAATTATCATGCAGTTGTTGACCATCGTTAGCCCACAGCTGGAACAGTTGAAGAAAGATGGTGAAGCTGGGCGTCGTAAGATGTCACAGTACACCCGTTATCTGACATTGATTCTTGCGCTCGTACAGTCGTTTGCTATTTCAGCGGGTCTGGCGAGTCAGGGTATCGCGTTCTCTGCGACGTTCACTTTCTACTTTGTAGCCGTCGTCACTTTCACCACTGGAACCATGTTCCTGATGTGGTTAGGGGAGCAGATTACAGAGCGTGGTATTGGTAATGGTATCTCCTTGTTGATCTTTGCCGGTATTGTGGCTGGAATTCCAGGTGCAATCGGTAAAAGCTTCGAGTCTGCTCGTTTAGGTGATCTGAACATTATTACACTGTTAGTCGTCGGTATTTTTGCCGTGGCTGTGGTTGCTTTCGTCGTCTTTATTGAGCGGGGACAGCGTCGCATCACGATCAATTACGCCAAGCGTCAGCAGGGTCGTAAAGTGTTTCAGGCACAAAGCAGTCATTTGCCTCTTAAGGTAAACATGGCTGGTGTGATTCCACCAATTTTTGCATCCAGTATCTTGCTGTTTCCAGCATCACTGGGTAATTGGTTTGGACAAAAAGAAGGTATGGAATGGCTGCAAGACCTGGCGATCATCTTAGGTCCGAATCAGCCGCTTTATTTGGTATTGTTTGCAGTAGCGGTTGTTTTCTTCTGTTACTTCTATACCGCAGTTACCTTTAATCCTAAAGATGTTGCTGAAAATCTGAAGCGTTCCGGCGCCTTCATTCCTGGCATTCGCCCGGGTGAGCAGACTTCACGTTACATCGATGGGGTTTCAGCGCGACTAACTTTCTTTGGTGCTTTGTATATCACTCTTGTGTCCTTATTGCCTCAGGGCTTGATCATAGCAGCAAACGTTCCGTTCTATTTGGGCGGTACCTCACTGTTGATCGTAGTGGTCGTTGTAATGGACTTCATGGCGCAAGTACAAAGTCACTTGATGTCACATCAGTATTCATCGCTGATGAAGAAGGCAAACCTGAAATCAACCGGCGGCCTTTTTTAAAGGCTCGGTAACTGGAGTTAAGCATGAAAGTACGTGCATCCGTAAAGAAGATCTGCCGTAACTGCAAGATTATTCGCCGCAACGGTTCTGTGCGTGTGATCTGTTCTGATCCTAAGCACAAACAGCGTCAAGGGTAATTTGCAATTACTTGGATAGCGCTTGCTTTTTTAAAGAGCTAACGCTATCCTTTCGCGCCCTCATATTCTGAGGGGAAGCATATTAGTAGGGCATCCCGCCCTACTAATTTTATTTAATAGACGGAGTAAGTTGAATGGCCCGTATAGCAGGCGTCAATATACCTGACAATAAGCATGCGGTGATTTCCCTGACCTATATCTTTGGTATTGGTCGCACCCGTGCTAATGACATCTGTAAGTCTGTTGGTATTGAACCAACAACTAAAGTGTCTAGTCTCGATGAAGCTAAGCTTGACGAGATCCGCGCTGCGGTAGGTGAATTCACTGTTGAAGGTGATTTGCGCCGAGACGTTCAGATGAATATTAAGCGCTTGATGGATTTGGGTTGTAACCGTGGTATTCGACATCGTCGTAACCTGCCCGTTCGCGGTCAGAACACGAAGAATAACGCACGCACCCGTAAAGGTCCTAAAAAGCCGATCAAACGTTAAGTTTGATTTGACAAAATTATTTACATAGGAAATCGAAGATGGCAAAGCCAGGTACGAAGGCACGAAAGAAGGTGAAAAAGCAAGTAGCGGATGGCATTGCGCACATCCATGCTTCTTTTAATAACACCATCGTGACCATCACGGACCGCCAAGGCAATACCCTGAGTTGGGCAACTGCTGGTGGCTCCGGTTTCCGTGGATCGCGAAAGAGCACTCCATTTGCAGCACAGGTCGCCGCTGAGCGAGCCGGTACTGCTGCACAGGAATATGGTCTTAAGAATCTGGATGTGGAAGTAAAAGGTCCAGGTCCAGGTCGTGAATCTGCGGTACGAGCATTAAACGCGGTGGGATACCGCATCAGTAATATTACTGATGTGACACCGATTCCCCATAACGGATGTCGCCCGCCTAAAAAGCGTCGCGTTTAATTAAGGAGACAGAGATTAATGGCACGTTATATTGGTCCTAAGTGTAAGCTGTCTCGTCGTGAAGGCACAGATTTGTTCCTGAAAAGTGGTGTTCGGGCACTTGATTCAAAGTGTAAGCTCGAAACCCAACCAGGTGTTCACGGTGCACGTCGTGGTCGGTTGTCCGACTATGGTGTTCAGCTTCGCGAAAAGCAGAAAGTACGTCGTATTTATGGAGTTCTTGAGAAGCAATTCCGTAATTACTACACAGAAGCAGCTCGAATCAAAGGTGCAACAGGTGAGAACTTGTTACAGCTGTTAGAGCAGCGTTTAGATAATGTTGTTTATCGAATGGGCTTTGGTGTAACTCGCGCGGAATCGCGTCAGTTAGTATCGCACAAGGCAATTTTGGTGAATGGCCAAACGGTAAACATTCCGTCATACCAAGTTAAGCCTGGTGATGTGGTGTCTGTACGTGAAAAGTCCGCTAATCAGTTGCGTATTAAGAACGCTCTGGATGTTGCGAGTTCACGCTCACCTGTTGCATGGGTTGAAGTTGATGCGAAGAAGCTGGAAGGTAAGTTTAACTCTGTACCTGAGCGTTCTGATCTGTCGCAAGACATCAACGAAAACTTGATTGTGGAATTGTACTCTAAGTAATCTCACTGCAAATAGGGGCATCTATGCAGCGTTCAGCTACCGACTTTTTGACACCACGTCATATCGATGTGCAGGAAGTAAATGCAAACCGTGCCAAAATCACTCTCGAACCATTAGAGCGTGGGTTTGGTCATACATTAGGTAATGCGTTACGTCGTATTCTGCTGTCGTCTATGCCAGGCGCAGCGATCACCGAAGTTGAAATCGACGGTGTTTTACATGAATACAGCACAATCGAAGGCGTTCAGGAAGACGTTCAGGAAATCCTGCTCAACCTGAAAGACGTTGCTGTTAAGCTTCACGATCGTGAAGAATGCACATTGACGTTGAAAAAGTCAGGTGCAGGCACGTTAACCGCCGGTGACATCCAGCTGGATCACGGTGTCGAAGTTGCGAATCCTGATCACGTAATTGCGCACATGGGCAGCAATGCTAATGTCAGTATGACATTGAAAGTATCTGTTGGCCGCGGTTATGTTCCGGCAGAAGCCCGCAGCAGCGAAGAAGACGAGAGTAAACCAATTGGTCGCTTGCAGTTAGATGCAACGTTCAGCCCTGTTGTTCGTGTTGCCTACGCCGTCGAAAGTGCGCGTGTAGAGCAGCGTACGGACCTGGATAAACTGGTCATTGAACTGGAAACTAACGGTACGATAGATCCAGAAGAAGCGATTCGTCGCTCTGCCACTATTCTGCAGCAGCAGGTAGCGGCATTCGTTGACCTTGACCACCAAGCAGAAGCGGTTCAAGAGAAGGAAGAAGATAAGATTGATCCAATCTTATTGCGTCCTGTTGATGATCTTGAATTGACCGTACGTAGTGCGAACTGTCTGAAGGCAGAGAACATCTACTACATTGGTGATCTGATCCAGCGTACAGAAGTTGAATTGTTGAAGACTCCTAACTTAGGTAAGAAGTCTCTGACTGAAATTAAAGATGTGTTGGCATCTAAAGGTTTGTCTCTGGGAATGGTCCTGGAAGCATGGCCGCCTGCAAGTTTAAAGAATGACGATAAGGTACTCGCGTAACCTTTAGTCTGGCTGGTAAGGAATGTAGAAATGCGTCATCGTAAAAGTGGTCGTCACTTTAACCGCACCAGTGCTCACCGAAAGGCAATGTTGCAAAACATGGCTAACAGCTTGTTCGAGCACGAAGTGATTAAAACGACCTTGCCAAAGGCAAAAGAATTGCGTCGCGTTGCAGAACCATTGATTACATTAGCAAAAGAAGATTCTGTTGCTAACCGTCGATTGGCTTTTGACCGCACACGTTCTAAAGAGTCTGTTGGTAAGTTGTTCAACGAATTAGGTCCTCGCTATCAGGGTCGTCCTGGTGGTTACATGCGTGTACTGAAGTGCGGTTTCCGCGCTGGTGACAGTGCACCAATGGCTATCGTTGAGTTAGTTGATCGTCCGGTTACTGAAGAAACTTCAGAAGATTAATCGAACGGTTTGCTTTAAAGAACCCGACCTTGTGTCGGGTTTTTTGCGTTTGCAGGGAATTGAACATGGAAGCCTTAGTCGAAATAGTAGAACAACATTTGGGATTGAACGTAGATACGTTGCTACCGGTGACAGAATCCTTCTCTTCGTCAGTGTTGCATTTTATGTCCGGCGGGAAACCCTACGTCATGAAAAAGCTCTTCACGTCTGCGAAAGCGGTGCGAGAGGCGCATTGGCTTACAATCCACAGTGATAATCACTTAACCCCGAACTTGATTGAAGTAGATACCGAACAGGGTTGGATCTTAATTGAAGCGCGACCTGGGCGTGTTATTCAGTCAGTCGAAGATCTGGACGATTCCCAGGCGGCTCAAATAGGTCAGGCAGTGGCCAGTTTGCATACTAAGCCTGCGGATAATTTCGACTGCTTTGGCAGTTGGCATGAGCTGCTGTTTGGAAATATGGAAAGGTACGCTGGTTATCTGGATGGCGAAGACCTGGACCTCGCCAAGCTTGCCTTGCGTCGGTTCAACGACAATTTGCGCCAGATACCGGATTCAACTCAGGCCGTAACCGTACATTTTGATCTTCGACCTGGAAATATCTTGCAAGAGGGTAGGGAGATTACCGGTATTATCGACCTGGAATCTATGCGCGGAGGGCACCCTTCGATGGATTTTTTCAAGCTGTGGGATGAAGTCTGGACGCTGCGTCCGGAGCTTATGCAGCCGATGCTGGATGGCTACGGCAGTACGTTGCCCGAGGTGGAAGATTGGCCTTCGCTGATGAAGCTATACCGAGCCTACCATGGCCTAGGTGGGTTGGCTTGGTGCGCACAGAGGAACCAACTGGACAGTCCATTTGCAGTAAAAAACCGTGAGTTTATCCTCGGCTAACCATCCGCTGTTCAAAATTGAGCCTGCAGAAAGTAAAAAAAAAGCCAGCGCAATGCTGGCTTTTTGTGTTTAGAGGATTGCTTATGCAAACATACCTTTAAACATGAAGAAGAACAGAATCGATAAAATAGCACCCGCCGGTAAAGTGATAATCCAGCTGGACACAATATTGCCAATAACACGTAAATTAAGTGCTGAGATACCGCGGGCTAAACCAACACCCAATACCGCACCAACCAGTGTGTGTGTCGTAGAGACGGGTAAACCGGTACCAGAGGCGATTACTACCGTGGTGGCGGCCGCCAGTTCAGCAGCGAAACCGCGGCTTGGTGTTAATTCAGTGATCTTCTTACCAATGGTGCCCATTACCTTGTAGCCGAATGTGGCCAGACCTACAACGATACCGGCCCCGCCCAACAGCAGAATCCATCCTGGCAGTGCGCTTTTCGCGAGAATTTCGCCGTTATGCTGAATGGTGCTGACAACAGCCGCCAAAGGCCCAATAGCGTTGGCGACGTCGTTGGAACCATGAGCAAAGGCCATGGCGCACGCAGTGAAGACCATTAGGATAGCAAATACTTTCTCCACCGACGCGAAGCGGAAATTCTTGTCGGCTTTTTCATCGACTTTTACCCGGGACAGAATAGCCGCACCAATAGCCATCACAACCAAACCAATCAAGAAAGACAATCCGGTTGCCTGTAGGAATGTTACGTGCAAACCAACATGTTTCAGGCCTTTCAGCATGGTAACCATGGCGATCATAAAGCCAACCAGGAACATGTATACCGGGACGTAGCGTTTGGCGTTGGCGAACGGATCATCAGTATTCAGGATAAAACGATAAACGCTGCGGAAAATGAAGAATGCCAGCATGCCGGACAGAACAGGAGACACAACCCAGCTCATGACGATAGACGTCACTTTGGCCCACTTAACCGCTTCGACGCCAATACCAACGGCAGCGAAACCAACAATAGCACCCACAATTGAGTGTGTGGTCGAAACCGGCCAACCTTTCCAGGATGCCACCGCCAGCCAAATGCCCGCAGCCAGTAGGGCGGACATCATGCCGAAGACCATCAATTCAGGTTGGTCCGAAAACACCGCTGGGTCCACAATGCCCTTACGGATGGTTCCTGTCACTTCACCACCGGCCAGATAGGCGCCGGCAAATTCGAAAATCATGGCAATGAAAATTGCCTGTTTGATGGTCAACGCTTTGGAGCCGACAGACGTACCCATAGCATTGGCTACGTCATTCGCACCAACACCCCAGGCCATTAGAAAGCCGAACAGGCAGGCCAGAATGATTAACAGCTGCCCATATTCGCCAATGACAGACATAAAAGTATCCTCATTTAAAACTTCGTTTGAGTTTCTGACCTGAATTAACGAGCGATCAGAATTTGCAGGCGAGAACCTACGCGTTGAGAAACATCGGCCAAATCACCAACCTGCTCGATCACCTTGTATAAAAACATCATGTCGAGTGGTGGGTGGTTCTGCTCAATGTCACGCAGTGCGCGGCGCATTTTGATTTCGAACTCGTCAGTCTTGTGTTCTTGAGCGTCCAGTTTGCTTAACAGGGAACCCACGAAATCTACTTCTTTGCTGCCAAAGCCTGTTTCGTAGAGTTCGTCCAGCTCTGCTAGCGCGTCTTTAGCGCGTTTAGAGGTGCTGATTGCGGCTTTCAGGTACTTCATCATCAGTTCCTGAACTTCAGCGGGAATCTTCATTTCACGGCCAACCATAATGCCGGAGATGTCTTTCGCTCGGTTAGCTATTCGGTCTTGCATGCTGAGCAGTTCTAATAAATCTGAACGTGGGACCGGCATGAACAGGCTGTTTGGGAGATGTGCGCGGATGTCTTTTTTCAGCGCATCGGCTTCGGATTCCAGCCGGGTAATCTCTTTACGAACCTCTGCGGCTTTGTCGTAATCACCGGCAATCGCGGCCTCGAAGAAGGGGATCAGCTCTTTGGTGCAGGCGTGTGCCTTGCTGATGTGCTCTTGCATTGGTTTAACCGGAGAACGGCCAAACAACTGTGACAATGGACTTACGGACATAAGCAGTACCTTATCGGTTTAAGCTAAAGTGTGCCGCATTATAGTGATCTCACTGCGTATTAAAACTCTAGCATTACAAAAATATGACAATTGATCCGACTATCTAAGCCAGATCAATCGTCGATATCGTTCTCGCTTGCTATTTCGTTTCTTTATTTCCGGCGAAGACCACCACCACCCGATCTGTGTTCAACACACGGCTGAACGCATATGGCGAGTCGGACATTTTGGCGTGTTGACCAGCGCCCACCGCGTTATGCCGCGCTCTGAACTGGCCAATCTTCTGCCAATGCCGTAAAAGATCCGCCCGGTCTTGTTTAATGTCATTCCAGTTCATGTCGGAGCGGGTGCCCTGATGGAAATCGTCGCCGTATGGGCCGAGGTCACGGCCGGTTTCATCGCCGTAGTAAATCTGTACGCCACCGGGTAGCAGCAAGAAAGGCGCCGCGATGCGCTTTTGCAACGTCAGGTTCTGGTATTTGGCGTAAAACAGAGTTGTATCATGGCTGGATATGTACGTCAGGCCGTTAAATTCGTTGTCACTGTTAATGTCTGCAGCATAAGAAGCGAAGGTTTCCTCCATGTCGCTCATGCACAGCCCCAGTTCATGCGCTTTGTCCTGAAATTCAAAGTTGATCAGGCTGTCGAAACCGTAGTCGTAGTAATAGTCTTTAAACAATGGGTGATCGAACACTTCACCCACCATCCAAAACGGTTCGTCATCTAAGGCGGGATTCGGGTTCTTTGCTTTCCATTCGGCCAGCGCTTCTGTTGCCGCTGTTTTCAGGGTGTCCCAATGTTCCAGTTCAACATGTTTGGCGGTATCACTGCGGAAGCCATCAATACCAAAATCCCGGATCCAGCGGGTTTGCCAGTCTATCAAGTGCTGTACGACTGCTTGTTCCGTATCTTGGGCATTCGTATCTGCTTTAGCTTTCAAAATGGGCGGCAAACCGACTTTGACCGTTGATTCTGTTTTGTAATCCGGCAAGCCTGCCAGCGCCATGGTGATGTCGTCAGCGCCAGGCTGCGTATAACTGGGGAAAGTCCCGCGAATCCAGTCCGCGCTCCACCAATCGCGGTTCCAGTTTTGGCTGTTGTAATCAATAGCATCGTGGAAGCTGTGCCAGTTTTCACCGGCAGCTGGCTGCCAACTGTTATCGATGAGCCGATCCGACTTGAACACGTCGACGTTATAGTCGACCAGGTCTTGTCCGGTGGCGTAGCCCGCGTGGTTGATGACGGTATCCCAGACCAGGCGAATGCCGCGTTTGTGCGCTTCACGTACCAGTTCGCGCAGGTCTTCATCGGTACCAAAATTTGGATCCAGCTTGGTGTAGTCCAGTGCCCAATAACCGTGGTAGCTGTAAAACGGAAACTCCCCTTTGCTGCCGCCGCCGACAAAACCATGCACCTGTTCCACTAAGGGTGTCATCCAGATCGCGTTCGCGCCCAGCTCTTTTATGTAATCCAACTTGGCGGTAATGCCTTTGATATCGCCCCCGTGGAAGGTGCCGATTTCGTCTTTGCTATCCTTTCGCCGACCAAAGGCGTGGTCATTGCTCGGGTCACCGTTATAAAACCGGTCGGTCATGATGAAATAGACCGTCAGGTTATCCCAACTGAAGTCAGAGGGCTGATGATTAGCTGCTTCCAGCAACAGTAAGCCATTACTTTCAGGAGCCGGTTGCAACGTTACCTTTCCTTGTTCGACCAGCGCCAGGTGGCCAGAATAGTAATCTCGGACTGTTTCACCATTGTTAAACACCGAACTCACATCCACCGTGACCGGCTCACCGTTCCAAACCTGACATTGGGTGGCGGGCAGGGGGCGTGAAAAGGTCTGAGCTTGGGTTTGCTTGGGCAACAGTTTTAAGGTGATTTCATCCTGGTCCGCATTCAGCGTGAAACGAATATCGCCGGCTACGCGAACCTTCAGTTCGAACGGTTGATCTGCACAGGCGGCCAGTGGTAAAGCTTTGTTGAAGCGAACCGATTGGTCGGGCTCGGCACCCAACGGGAACGGGCACTGTTCGCCGGAATTGATGTAAAAGCGGTAACTACCTTTGGCTAATGCTGCGTCCACAGTTAGGCTGGATGAGTCAAACGGAAGATTACGGATATTGGCGTCGCTGCCGTCGTCGTTGACGTCGCTGACAACCAACGTAGGCGCGGCGAACACCGTGCCAAACCACGACAGCGCAACAAGAGTCGCTAAAGATGAAAATCGGCGCATAGTTTTATCTCTGATTCAGATTATGCGTTGCAGGGTAGCGACTTTTGAACCAACCGGGCAGGTTGGTTCGGTGTGGGTTGGAACAAAGTTTGTTGCTGCCGAAAGACTATCACCCCTGAACTTGGATAGGCTAGGGGCAAAACAAGTGGGTCAGTTGGAGGCAACCAGCTTGGCTTTGGGTTCCATCGAACGAATACGGCGGTTTTCATCAATAGCCACGTAGACGAACTCAGCTTCGGTGACCTTTTGCCGTTCTTCATCTTCCGGCATACGGCTCCACACTTCGACCATGATTCGAACGGAAGATCGGCCCATAGCGATGACGTGGGTATAGCAACAAACAACAGAACCGACCTTGATCGGGCGAATAAAACTCATATCGCCGATGGCCATCGTCGCAGTACGACCTTTTGCAACCTTGTTGGCGACAATACTGGCTGCCGAGTCCATCTGAGTGACCAGCCAACCACCGGAGATATCGCCGATTGGGTTAGCGTCGGCTGGTTTGGCCAATACGCGTAATTGCAGGGAACCACGGGGTTCCGGGTTTGATTCATCTAATTTTTTCATGGCGTCTAGTCTTATTATGTGAGCTGGTTGTTGTTTTTTTGCGCATTATAACGATCAAGCCTGCCCTTGCCCATGCTTAGAACCCCCTTCTTCCGCTTAATGTCCAATATTTAAAGAAATATGACGGTTGTAATAATTCTGTCATGTTTAATTCATACGATTGTCACATTAACGGTCTACGATGCGTTCCGAGTTAAGGCTCAGACCTATAAAAAAATTGGAGGAATTCCTGTGAAGAAGACTGTATTTGCTGCCATTTTTGCGACTGCTGCTGCTATCGCTGCAGTACCGGCACAAGCTCGAGATCAAATTAACATTGTGGGTTCATCCACGGTTTACCCGTTTGCTACTGTTGTTGCTGAGCGTTTCGGCCGCGCATCTGGTAACCCAACACCAACCATCGAATCAACCGGTTCTGGCGGTGGTTTGAAACTGTTCTGTGAAGGTGTTGGTGAAAACACTCCAGACATTACCAACTCTTCAAGCTACATCAAACAATCTCAGTACGACGACTGTGCTGAAAAAGGCATCGACATCATCGAAGTGAAAATCGGTTATGACGGCATCGCGTTTGCAAACAGCAAAGCCGGCCAGAAAATCGATGTGACTCAAAAAGAACTGTTCTTGGCTCTGGCGGCTCACGTTCCTGGCGAGAAAGAAGGCGAGCTGATTGCTAACCCATACGAAACCTGGAATCAGATCAATGCTAAGCTGCCTGCTGTGAAAATCCGTGTTCTTGGCCCACCGCCAACATCGGGTACGCGTGCAGCGTTTGTTGAACTGGTTATGCAGAAAGGCTGTGCCAAGTTCGATTGGATCAAAGACCTGAAGAAAACAGACAAAGCCAAGTACGGCGAAATTTGCGACTCTATGCGTGAAGATGGCGCGTTCGTTGAAGCGGGTGAAAACGATAACCTGATCGTTCAAAAGTTAGAAGCAGATTCCAGCGCGTTCGGTATATTCGGTTACTCATTCCTGGATCAGAACAGCGACAAGCTGCAAGGTGCTTCTTTCGCCGGTGTTGACATCACATTCGAGAACATCGCAGACGGTTCTTACCCAGTATCACGCCCGTTGCACTTCTTTGTTAAGAAGCAACACATTGGCGTGATCCCAGGTATTCTGGACTTCGTGAACACCTTCTTGAGCGATGCCGCGCAGAGCGAAGACGGTTACCTGGCTGAGAAAGGTCTGATCCCATTGAGTGGTGACGAACTGAAAGCCATGCGCGCTTCTGTGAATGCTCAGAAAGTTATGAAAATGTAAGGCTAGCTCTGCTAGCATGACCAGGGGCCAGGTTTTTAATCTGGCTCTTTTTTTGGTTTATACGCCGCACGAATTTCGCGGCGATTGTTGTTAAGAGGAACCAGCATGACGTCATCGTCCCTGTTTTTACTGCTCGTTCTGATTGTTGCAGTCAGCTATTTTTTTGGCCGCAAACGATCGGAAGTCGTCGCCCAGTCAGTCGGCGGGATTAGGCACCTGCATTCGTTACCAAATTATTATGGTCTTATGGCAGCAGTGTGGGCTGGTGTGCCTGGGTTGGTGATTCTCAGTTTGTGGGTTGCGTTTGAAACCACCGTGATGCAGGGCATTGTTTTTTCCGGCCTGCCGGATCATTTGAAAACGTTGACCGGTCCGCAGGTTAATCTATTTTGGTCGGAAGTGTACAACCTTCGCTCCGGCGCGATTTCAGCACCGTCAGACCCGGCCTTGCTCGACGCAATGGCGCACATCACCACCTTGGAGCAGCAGAGTAAAATCGGCAAAGCCGTTATGGTGATAGCGCTGTCTGTATTAGGCGGTGGCATTGGCTGGTCTTTAATTCGTCCTACCCAGAAAGCCCGTAACCAATTTGAAGTGGTGTTGCGTACCCTGTTGATGCTCAGCTCCATGATCGCCATATTCACTACGGTCGGCATTCTGTTTTCTGTTTTATTTGAATCGGTACGCTTCTTCCGTGAAGTACCGATCACCGAATTTATGTTTGGCACTAAATGGAGCCCGCAAGTCGCGATAAACGCCGAAGTAGCGGGTTCTTCTGGTGCCTTTGGCGCAGTGCCATTGTTCGTGGGCACGCTGATGATCGCCAGTATCGCGTTGATCATCGCCGTACCGATTGGTTTGATGACCGCTGTGTATCTGGTGGAATACGCCAGCCGCCGTGTGCGCAACATTATTAAACCCTTACTGGAAGTACTTGCAGGTATTCCTACCGTTGTTTACGGCTTCTTCGCCGCCTTAACCATGGCGCCGCAATTAAAAACTTTTTTTGAAGACGTTGGCGTTAACGGCGTCTCGTCTGAATCTGCTTTGGCCGCTGGCCTGGTGATGGGCATCATGATTATCCCATTCGTGTCTTCCCTGGCCGACGACGTGATTAACGCCGTGCCCAATTCGCTGCGCGATGGCTCCTACGGTTTGGGCGCGACCCGCAGTGAAACCATCAAGCAGGTCGTCTTTCCCGCGGCATTGCCCGGTATTGTGGGTGGTGTTTTGTTGGCCGCGTCACGCGCTATTGGTGAAACCATGATTGTGGTGATGGCCGCCGGTTTGGCCGCCAACCTCACCGCCAACCCATTGGAGGCCGTGACCACCGTCACCGTACAGATTGCGACCTTGCTGGTGGGTGACCAAGAGTTTGACAGTGCGAAAACGCTGTCTGCCTTCGCATTAGGACTGATGTTATTTTTCACAACGCTGTTGTTAAACATTGTTGCATTGGCGGTTGTTAAGAGGTTCCGAGAGCAATATGACTGATCAAAATCTGAATGCCATCGAGCGCATGGCAATGGTGAAGCAAGAACGCATGGCCGCAAAACTGGGCAAGCGTTACGCCAAAGAAAAACGCTTTCAGGCGTACGGTATTGTGTCGATTGTGATCGGCCTGTCGTTTCTGGCCATGTTACTGGGCACTATTTTTACCGCCGGTTTCAGCACCTTTTACGCAACCGAAATTCGTCTGACTGTCACGTACGATCAAGAACTGCTGGGCGTTGCCGACATGAACGACGAATCGCAATTGGCCTTTGCCAACTGGGGCGCGTTGGTGAAAAACGCACTGGCAGAACGGTTCCCGGACGTCAGCGGTCGCTCGGCACGCCGCCAGCTGAATTCGCTGGTATCCAGCGTGGCGGAATACGACCTGAAAGATCGTCTGGAAGCTCACCCGGAACTGTTGGGCACCACGGAAGAGATCTGGCTGATGGCCGACGATGAAATCGACGCCCTGATGAAAAAACAGATCGACCGTGACGCACCAGAAAGCGAGCGTCGGTTGAATGATTTCCAAATCAGCCTTGTCGACTCGTTAATTGAATCCGGCGAACTGAAGACAGCTTTCAACACCACCTTCTTTACCAATGGCGATTCGCGCGAGCCCGAACAAGCGGGTATTCGCGGTGCCATGATCGGTTCGTTCTTTACCCTGTTGGTCACCTTGGTACTGTCGTTCCCGATTGGCGTATCGGCGGCCATTTACCTGGAAGAATTTGCACCGAAGAACCGATTCACCGAAATTATTGAAGTGAACATCAACAACCTCGCTGCGGTACCGTCTATCGTCTTCGGTCTGTTGGGTTTGGCGGTGTTTATCAACGTGTTCCACTTGCCGCGTTCGGCGCCGGTGGTGGGGGGGCTGGTACTGACGCTGATGACGTTACCGACCATTATTATTTCGTCGCGTTCGGCTATTAAAGCCGTGCCGCCGTCCATCCGCGAAGCCGCGTTGGGTTTAGGTGCCTCGCGTGTGCAGATGGTCTTGCACCATGTACTGCCGCTGGCCATGCCTGGCATGCTCACCGGTACTATTATTGGTATGGCACAAGCACTGGGTGAAACCGCCCCGTTGTTGATGATTGGTATGGTCGCCTTTATTGCCGACGTACCCGGTACACCGTTGGACCCGTCCACCGTATTACCGGTGCAGATATTTTTGTGGTCCGACCTGCCGGAGCGCGCCTTTGTCGCGAAAACATCCGGTGCCATTATGGTCTTGCTTGGGTTCCTGGCCATTATGAATTTATTCGCCGTTTTCCTGCGTCGCAAATTCGAGCAACGCTGGTAAACACACGCTAAGAACGGCAAAACGATTTTTAAAGAGGTAATCGCAAGTGAATACATCCGTTAAAGACACCATGGAAAGCACCTTCGCTGGTTGGACAGAAACCGTCGGTAACGCCATGCTCGAAGGTGAAGCGCGTATGTCTACCCGCAACACCGATGTTTTTTATGGTGACAAACAAGCCATCTTCGGTGTGGATCTGGACATTGGCAAAAACGAAGTTCTGGCGATGATCGGCCCATCCGGTTGTGGTAAGTCCACGTTCCTGCGCACACTGAACCGCATGAACGACACCATTGATATCTGCAAAATCAAAGGTGAAATTCTGTTGGATGGCGAAAACATCTACGACAAAAATATGGACGTGGTCAGCCTGCGCGCTCGCGTCGGCATGGTATTCCAAAAGCCAAACCCATTCCCAAAAAGTATTTACGACAACGTCGCCTACGGCCCGCGTATTCATGGCCTGGTGTCGCGTCGCGCGGAACTCGACGAAGTGGTTGAAACCGCTCTGCGCAAAGCCAGTATTTGGGACGAAGTGAAAGACCGGTTGGATCAACCCGCGACCGGCCTCTCCGGTGGTCAGCAACAGCGTTTGTGTATTGCCCGTACCATTGCCGTGTCGCCCGAGGTTATCTTAATGGATGAACCGTGCTCCGCACTGGACCCAATTGCCACCGCGCGTATTGAAGAGTTGATTGCGGAATTGTCCGAGAACTACACCATTGCTATTGTTACCCACAGCATGCAACAGGCCGCCCGTGTGTCGACCCGTACCGCATACTTCCACTTGGGTCGCTTAATTGAAGTGGGTTCTACTGATAAAATTTTCACCGCACCCGACCATAAATTAACAGAAGACTACATTACCGGCCGCTTCGGTTAAGGAGAGATCACATGGAAAAAATGACCTTTGATAAACATACCTCCGCCCAATTCAACGCCGAACTGGAAGGTGCCCGCAAGCACTTAATGGAAATGGGCGGCCTGGTAGAAGAACAGATTGAAGTGGCGTTTAAGTCACTGATTGATGTCGACACCGACCTGGCGGAAAAAGCCATTAAGATGGACAAGAACGTCAACAAAATGGAATTGATGATCGACAAAGAAACCACACAGATTCTGGCCAAGCGTAACCCCGCGGCTTCAGACCTGCGGTTTATTATTTCGGTCACCAAAACCGTGAACGACTTAGAGCGCATTGGCGACGAAGCCGCCAAAATCGCCAAGCAGTCGTTAGAATTGGCGGAATCGGGTTCTGGCCCGCAAGGTTTCGTGGAACTGCGCCACATTGGTGAAAAAGTCCGCCAGATGGTTCAAGGCTCGCTGGACTCGTTCGCCCGTCTGGATGCCGACGCCGCACTGGCCGTTATGCACCAAGACAAAGCCGTCGACCTGGAATACGGAGACGCCATCCGAACGCTGGTGACTAAAATGATGGAAGACCCGCGCACCATTTCCCGCGCGTTATCGGTTATGTGGGCACTGCGTTCGCTGGAACGAATTGGCGACCACGCTCGTAACATCGCCGAATCCGTTATTTACCTGGTAAAAGGCAAAGACGTTCGTCACAAGAAATTAGAAAAAGTGGCTGAACAGCTTCGCAAATAAGCTCAGCTTATTACTGCGTCATCTTCTACTACAGCAGATACAGAACCGCCGACCTGAACGCTCGCCCGTTCTGCGGCGGTTTTTTTATGGCTGGGTGAAAGTTGAGGGAGTTGGTAAGCGGTCTGGGAGTATCTAATAGAGCCCGGAGCCGACGTTGCAGAAAGGCTAGGCGAGGCTGATGCGGGTCAAGTTTGTCTTGCGAATCAAATTGACAGGGGTGTTCTAGCCGCGTAGATTGAACAACGTTTGTGCAAGATGCGCCGACAACCTGCAAAAGTGGCCTAAAAGCGAATAGTCCATTTTCGTTAGTTGTTCTGGTAGATTTTAAAAAAGAAATACATCTTGTTTTTCTTTTGTTCAAAATTTGCATTTGTAACAAGCCCTGCTCAACCATGAAGGTTGTTGGCGAAAAAGACTTAAATTTTTCTTGGCTTATGCGAACGTTAAATATGATTGAAGGCGAGATGAATAGTGACTTCTTGTGGGTTCCTTTCTTTGAAGAACTATCCAATGCATTCCTGATGTTCGAGGAACGACAAACAGAGCTAATTGATATTCTGAATAAAGCAGGCGTAGAAAAAGGCTTTGAAGACACAGATAAAGACCGAGAGAAGTTTAGGCTTAGAGAAATCGACCCTTTTTCCGCTTGGGCTCTGATATTAAAGTATGGCGATATTCGAAAAATCGAAATTCTAAGTCGGCTGAAATCCGTATTAGATTTAACGAATAAAGTTCCAGATAGTTTTAGCGGAGTACCCTCTGTACATGCACAGCAGGCATGGTTTTTTCCTTACTCTTACGAACGACCCGAAGATCAAATTCCTATGTTATGGGAATTATTTAAGCAAACTATTGTGGGCAAAGTAGATGGCGGTCTTTTCAAAAAGATCTTGGACTATAAGCTGGTTGCTGTAGCCAAAATTACTGGCGGAATGTTCTGTGCTAATCCATCTAAATATTTACCTATTAACCTTCAGACTAGACCATTTTTAACAAATCTAGGGTTAAGTCATGCGGTATTAAACTTTCATGATTATGAAGAAATTTTAAAAAGTGTTAGTGGGAAGTTCCCTAATAAGCCCTTTTATGAAATATCTTATGAAGCTTGGTTAAGTAGCAGTGATTCGAGTGGATTAGATGAAGATGCAGAGATAGATCTTCTTTCCAATGACAGCAGTGAAAATGACGAGGAATTTTTTTGGCAAACCAACACCTTGCTCGACAGTGATGCTGAAGCTGTAAATGATCTGTTGAATAGAAAAGCATTCTCGAAGTATTTGGCAGGAGAAATAAATGACCTAATGCTTCGAAACTTAGAAGAAAGTAAACCATCAAATAAAAGCACAATATTTAACATTTATGGCGCTTGGGGGTCTGGAAAAACAACATTCGTTAACATGGTTAAGACTGAACTGAAAAGTAAACCTTTAATGTTGGATGGAAATGTACACCAGTGGATGACTGTTGATTTTAATGCATGGAGATGCCAGCACATAAGGCCTGTATGGTGGTCCATACTTAGCCAGCTTTCCTTTCAGCTAAATAGCCAAGTCCAGAACTGTTTATCTAGGATAATGCTGAGAGTTATGGAGTGGTTTTGGAGGTTTCAGATTGGATATGGCCTTTGGATTCTTATACCGCTACTGGCATTATGGATTCTGGTTTCTATGGATTTTGGACAATGGAACGTAGAAAATCTTGGGAAGTTCATATCGCTTATTGCAGGCGGGATAGCTGTTATGGGTTCGCTTGTAGTTGCATTACAAGTATTTTTATATGGAGGGAGTGGGGTTGCAAAGTTATTTCAGACACTACACCGGGATCCTCATATACACGTGGTAGAACATTTCAATAAAGTTCTGAATAGCCACTCTAAACGTCCAGTTCTAGTTTTTATTGACGACCTCGATCGATGTAAATCAGACTACGTTGTAAGCTTGCTAGAGAGTTTACATACTTTGCTAAGTAATCGTCGTGTTTTCTATATTGTCGCCGCAGATAGAGGTTGGATATCAACATGCTTTGATAATATTTATGAAGAGAAAATCTTAAGTCCAGAAAGAACTGTATATTCAAAAGGTTTTCTTTTTTTGGAAAAAATATTTCAACTATCAATTTGCTTGCCGCGTATCAGTTCTGACTTAAAGTCTAGCTATATTGATACACTGCTAGGCGACCAAAAGTCTATTTCAGATAGTGGTTCTGAAAATACGCATGGGGAAATTAAGGCTTACCTAGAAGAAGCCGTTAATGAGGATGAACTGGCGGCAGTTGGTAGTAAGTTGAGAGACAGGGGATATTCTGCTGAAAAAATAGCAGAAGTTTCTACAGAGGTCTCAGGGTCGAAAACATTCAAGCTTGCGAGAAAGCACCGGCTAACCCGGTTCGCTTGTTTAATGGACACTAACCCCAGAAACATCAAACTACTTATTAATGCCTATGGGATATACATAAATTTGTATCGGGTTGGGGGGCAAGTGACATTAACCCCGTCTTTACTTGATCAAATTGCATTATGGGTGATTCTTAATATTAGATTTCCTCGTGTAGCAGAATTTATTGAAAGTGACTTAAGTTCACTAAACTGCATTAGCGATTATTATGCAGGAAACGAAAAAATGGTTGGAGAGACCCCATTTGAGAGTTTACCTAGCGAAATTAAGTTAATGCTTGATAGAAATGATGTGAAACGTGTCATTCTGGGAATAACCGAAGACCAGGATGGCAAAAATACCCAAGTCCAGGGTCTGAACAAGGAAGAATTAAGCAAAATATTTAGTGGCATTTCCGAATGAGTGTTTAGTTTGAAATAACGGCTTGGAATAAGACAATGCGTTTTGAGATCTGAATGCTGTGAAGCTAGGTCTACTCAATGCAAACAGTGACAGTACCCAGGGTAAACCGAGACAGTACCCAGGGTGAACCGGGACGATACCCAGGGTGAACCGGGACGATACCCAGGGTGAACCGGGGCAATACCCAGGGTGAACCGAGACGGTACCCAGGGTGAACCGGGACAGTACCCAGGGTGGAACTGGGAAAAATCGCAGAATGTGGCAGGTCCCGTACCGGTTAAGCAGTGCTTGGCTTATGGTGGTTTAGTATCAAAAGACTGAATGTTCGATGGTTATTGTTATTGGTCATGTAAGCGATTATAAGAGTTTGCTTATATGGCAGCATAAAATTCTGAACAATGTGTGGGCTTAGATTTTACGTCCACTAACGTCGATTGATTGAGGGTACACAATAGGACTATCGAGATATGAGCTTGTTACCTGGGTAGCTCGTAATCTGCGAGGCTTGGATTCGAATCATACCTATGAATTTAACGCCAGTAACATTGACTGTAGGCTGGAACGAAAAACAATTTAATAGTAAGGATATAGGCGAAAATGGAAGGCAATAAACCAATAATAAGACCATTTAGAGCAAATGCCCATCTTCTGAAGTTACTAGGTGATGAACTAATTGGGGATGATCGCCTAGCTGTATTTGAGCTAGTAAAGAATGCATATGATGCGAATGCCACCAGTGTGGATGTGACTTTAAATTTACACGAAGAATATCCCAGTATCATTATTTGGGACCATAAAGGCTTCGGCATGACCGAAGAAGATATTTTAAACAAGTGGATGGAAATTGGCACAGACAGTAAGCGAAGCAAAAATAAAGTCAGAACACCTAAGCTCAATCGACTTCCATTAGGGGAAAAAGGTGTTGGGCGGCTTGCTGTCCATAAACTAGGTAGCCAGTTAACAATACATACTCGAGCCGAAAATTCAGTTGAATATAAAATTTCGATAAATTGGCCAAGACTCATTGAAGACGCTGAGTATATAGAAGATACAAGAGTCTCTATTACACCTTTAAGTGAGCCAGTGTACTTTCAGGATGAAACAGGAACTCGGATTGAAATTGGTGAGTTGAATAATATTCATTGGACTCGCGGTGATCTAAGGCGCTTGAAAAGGCTCCTCACAAGTTTAATATCTCCATTCAAAACTGTATCTGACTTTGATGTCCGGCTCAGTGTACCTGGCCGAGAAAAGGACATATCTGACTTATTGGATGCAGGTGATATCCTCGATAAAGCAATGTGGACTTACGATTTCTTAATCGATGAAAATGCGAATTTTTCATACTCCTATGAGTTTAATCCCCCGCGTATATTCAAAGAACTTGCGAGTTCCGAAATATCTAAAGATGATGTGAAACTTGAACTTTTAAAGCCAACTAAAGAAGAAAATGTTGCCCGGGATGAAACTGTGCGGGAGTCATTGTTGCTTCAGCCTGAAGACTTGAAAGGTATCGGAGGTATTTCCGGAAAGTTCTATGTTTACATAAAAACCGCGACCGTACTGAATGCAGTAGGTTCACCCCAGCTAATTAAGGATTACTTAGCGGAACAATCTGGCTTGCGTGTCTATCGTGATGGTATTCGTGTGTTTAACTATGGAGAATCAAACGATGATTGGCTTGGTCTAAATGCAGGGCGTATTAATTTGCCAGGTTTAAAAATTGATTCGGGCATGGTGATCGGTGGTATTGATCTAGATTTAGAGTGGAGTTACGGATTAAAAGAGAAAACTAACCGTGAAGGTTTTGATGATAATGACACCTTTAAGCGGTTCCGATGGGTGATTACAAGTATTGTTGAAAATTTTCACCTGACCCACCGAGAAGACAGAATAGCTCTAACAGAATATCTAAAGGGTGATACAGAAGATACATCACCTGCAACTGCTAGATTTTCTGAGAGCATTGACGAAATAAAAAAATCAATTAAGAAGCATGGATTAGAAGATGAGATTGGCAACAAGGTAAAGCAGATTGAAACTGACTACCTTCAAATGAGAGAAGTGACTATAAGTTCAGGCATAGCAGGCATAAACCTAGCAGTAATATTTCATGAAGTTGAGCGCGGGGTTGAAGATTTGAATGCTTCCATTCGACAGTCAGATGATTATGAAACCCTTTTAAAAAGGGCTGAGCACTTAGCCGAATTGCTTGAAGGATTCGCTCCTTTGTTACGTAGGAACGAGCACAAGACGTTCAATATAAAGGCGCTTACTCAGAAAATCTCTCGACTAAATCAACACAGGTTTACCCATCATAATGTAGTTCTATCCTGCCCTATTAATACAGATGAAAGCGAATCATTTGAAGTTATTGCCCCGTTTGGTCTTCTTCAAGCAACACTCTCAAATTTAATAGACAATGCAATTCACTGGACGTGTCTGAAAGCGGAAGAGATTGGAAGTGGTTATCAACCAGCAATCAAGATAGATAGCTTGCCAACTTGGTTTAAGGAGGGGCCTGCTCTGGTTGTTATGGATAACGGCCCAGGATTTAGCCTTGCAGCCGAAGAAGCAGTTCAACCTTTTAAAACAACACGTCCAGGCGGTATGGGGGTAGGCTTGTACTATGCAGATAAAGTGATGGAGTCAATAGGTGGAAGCCTTTTGATTTGTAGTCCTGATGATTTGGAACTTCCTGACGCATACCAAGGTGCTGCAGTTGTAATGATATTTAAGAAGGAAATGTGATGTTGGCAAGTTTGCAAGGTGTCGTTTTAATTGACGACACGCAAGAGGATTTGGACGAACTACAGAAAAGTCTATTTCGAGTGGGCTACCCATGCTTACCCATTAAATATGATAATTCTGATCCTGGAAATGTGTCAGGAATAGACCATGTGAACCTTGAACGTGTAAATTCTAGGGTAATTATTACCGACTTGAATTTACAAGAGCTTCAAGTTGATGCTAAGAATTTGGTCGCACCAATTGCAGAGGTACTAAAGACACTGAACCCCTTGGGGCCGTATATTTTATTCTTTTGGTCGAAAAATTCGAGCCAGGTTGAAGGTGTGATGGAGCTTTTAGCGCAAAGGTATTATCAGGAAGTTCCTCTTCCTCTGTATTGGGGGGTGTTAGATAAAGCGGAATTTAAAGGGAATGAATCTAATCTGAGCGAAAAAGTTAAGAGTTTAATTGAAGAGGGAGATATCTTTCATGCAGTATGTAATTGGGAAAATAAAGTAAGTAATGCAGCTCAAGGAACGATCAATTCATTGTATCAGCTAGCAAGACCAAAGCCGGAAGAGGTCACTGGAGACTCATTTTTTAGGTCTAAAGTTAAAGAGAATCTTCAAAATATGCTTGCCATAATTGGAAATGAGACTCTTGGGCAAAAAAATGCTAAGGATACCCCAGGGGTAGCAATAGAATTGGGATTAGAGCCCGTATTACACAATCATCTGCGAGATGCCTACGAGCCAACTGACGGTACAATGTGGGGTATTGCCGTCCCAAATGTTGGTAAAAAGGTAATGATACATGCAGACTTAAAAGCACACCTTAATTCTTTTTATCATATAGATGATTCCTTAGTGGATAATTCGGTTCAAAAGAGAGGGACGTGGGTAGCGCTTTCCCCGGAATATTTTGATGACGCTAAGAAACAGAGTAAGGTGAAAGAAAACTTTGGTAAAGATCTTAAGGTGATCCTTAATGAAGAGTTTCTTAATTGTGCTATTGGTACAAAAGACGAGCGGCAAAAAGTCCGTGAGAGTTTGAAAATAGGGTTTCTAGAATTGTCGGCAGAGTGCGATCAAGCACAGCGGAAGACAAAATTTCATAGGTACTTTCTATCTGTATTGATACCAATAGAGCACATAAGTCATACATATTTTCGTGACAATCAAAGTAATGTTGCACACGCTGGAATCTATCGGCTTCCGCAGCTAATCATTAATGGAAAGGAATACATAGTAAAGGTGAGTTTCATGTACCATATCGGAGTTGTTCCGAGCTCATGTAAGTGGCTAGGGAAAGCGGTTTTCCGACTTAAAGACCAGATTCTTACAGAGATTACTTTTAAAGCATCTCAGCATTCGTCTCGACCTGGTATTGTGAGCTTTAATTGAATAGCGTATTAACAATTGTCCCAATTTGCAGTGCCAAATATGGCGGCACTGCGTTCCCTACTTGGACGTACTGTTCTGTCCTATTGCCAACGAAAAAATAATCGTCTGGGAACGTTTGAATACGTGCTGCTTCCCTGACAGTCAAACTCCTGCACTGATTGGGGTCCGGGTGAATATAGTAATGGCCATCTTTGGATATGTGACTTGTAATTGTCGTGGCCGCATCACATTCAGCCTGGACTCTGAATCTATCGGCGAATTTTCCGGATGAGAAATTGGCATGGTTTGGTATGAGTTCTTTTATGTAGTCATTGGATTTTGGTGTCTTTGAACTCCAGCCTTCCCTTATCGCGACCATTGCCCATGCACTGCAAAATAAATAGCGATAAAGATCGCTGGTTATATGTTTTCGCGTTTCATGATTTGTTATGAAGCCTCCCAAATTGGGCTGATGTATCCATTTATCCAATTCGGTATTACCTGTATTAACAGGGGCTGCAGTTAACCCAAATAGTTTTCCTTGTTGATGCTCTGGTATAACAAACTCCTGAATAATCCGTTCTATCTGTTGTGCTACTAACTTGTGCTTAATGTCTTTTGACTTTTTAAGGGCTGGAAGAACTTTCTTTCTTATGTTCAAGACTTCATTTATCCAGTCTTCCGCTGTATGGTTATTTATTTTTGATAATCCACTGCGTAGGACTGGTAAACCTTTTAAGATATCACCTACAGATATTTCTCGATCTCCTTTCGTCAGAAGTAACGAATCATTCCATTTATGTGCATGGTCTTCGCGGATGCCAAGAATGATAACTCGGTGTCGCCTTTGAGGCACATTATGATGTTCAGAGAATATAATGAAGTCTTGCGGGTTTCGGTCATGTTCCTCAGCATTGTCGTTGGGTGAAACTAAAGAAAACAGTTTGTATTTATGTTTTTTCCTGCGCCCCTCAGGGCGGACGTTGGCTGCCGAACATGGATTCTTTAAATCTCTATATATGCTGTCAAAAATTGGTTGTCCATCTACTTTTGCGGACAACATGCCTCTAACATTTTCCATGACAAATATAGTTGGCTGAAATTTAGCGATGACTTTTAAGTATTCGAGATACAAGTAATTTCGATGATCCTCATTAGCTTTGTAGTCCTTGATGCCCATGTTGCGAGAACGCCCTACTAAAGAATAGGCCTGGCATGGGGGGCCTCCGATTAGAACACAATTATCTTCGCCAATAGCATTCCGGATTTTGGAATAGATCGTCTTATTCTGCTTGCCGAGAGTTAAACATAGGGCTTCAGTTTCAGCTTTCCTTAATTGTTCGGGAAACAATGAGTAAAGCTTTTCATCTGGGGACTTACCTAGCTTTCCTTTCATGAAGTCATAGTATTCTTTGGGCACATTTTTTCCAAATTGCCTATAAAATGCTCTAAGCTTTAGGGTTGCATGAGCACTCTTTTCCTTTTCTATTGAAATGGCTATTTCAAATGCAGTACTACCATCTGGATTTTTACAATTGGAAAATCCTTCACCTAAACCGCCAGGACCAGAGAACAGGTCTATAACTTTAATTGGCATAAATGTAATCGCACAGTTTGAGTAGGTGCGAATGATACCAGGGATGGCCAAAGTTGCTAGGTGTTAAGTGTTTTTATAAGAATCTTAGAAAGATGGTTTATGGTTGATGTTCATGATAAGGGAACTCGTAGTCGAAATATGAGGGCTATCCATCGATCAGGCACTAAGCCTGAGTTGTGGGTAAGGAAATGTCTGTTTGCAGAGGGCTACAGGTATCGCCTTGGCGAACATTATAAGCTGCACAAACGGTACCTCCCTGGTAAGCCCGATTTGGTGTTGCCTAAATATGACTGTGTGATTTTTATACATGGGTGCTTCTGGCATAGGCATTTGTGCAGAGATTTTAAGTGGCCAGGTACAAGAGAGCAGTTTTGGCGGCTTAAGCTGAATAGTAATGCTGAAAGAGATAGAACAAACGTCGAGGAATTGTTGAAAAATGGCTGGCGAGTTTTAGTGATATGGGAATTTGCTATCCGTGGAAAGGGGCGAGTGGGTGAAGAGGATTTTCTGGAAGTAGTGAAGTCTTTCTTGAAAAGCGACAAAAATCTCCTTGAGCTTGAGCCCATGCCTTAAAGTGGATGCAGTGTCATGTCCGCACTGTTTAATGGTTAGTATCTTTATAGTGAGAGTAATCTCCACCGGATACAAACAGTCCTCCGCCTTTGCAACTCCTGTTCGTTAAAAGCTATGGAATTCTCCTTGACAGCAGACCACGCCATGAGTGAGTTCAACAGAATCATCTGTACAAAACCAAAACAGGCTGACCGGTAAGTAGCACAATTCAACGCATGTACTGTGCGGTAATCGCTTCGCCCTGTTGCTCGCGAATGAGCTTCAACGCCGTCCAAAACGCCTCGATGGTTTCGGCATCTTCACTGTAATGCTGCTTGGAAAACACCACATACCAGGGCTGTACCATAAAAGGCAGCGGCAACGTGGTTATTTTGCTGGTTAAACCGAGCTGGTCCACCAAGGTTTGGCCGACCACCGAATCCATCACGAAGCCGTCCAACCGGCCATTGGCGACCAGTGGCAAGGCTTCTTTGGGTTGCAGGCTCACCACAGGGTTAAACCCCATGGTTATTAACCGGCTTTCCGCCACATAACCGGGTACCGATTGCACCAGCGCATCGGCCGGGGTCAATGCAGTGCCATCCCAGGTGAGGGTGGTTTCTCTACCCACAAAAAATACGTATTGGCTTAAATAAACGAAGCGATCATCCGGTTTGCCGTCGGTCATAGGGAAAACGGCCCAGTTCTCCCTGTCTGTGTCGTGTACAAAGACAAACGCACCATCCACCGAACCGTTTTTTAACGATAGCTGGCAGCGCTTCCAGGGGTAGGGTTGGTATTCCACGGTCATATCGACGGCGTTTGCGGCTAGGTTGATGTAATCCATCACAATCCCATTGCCCAGTTCGTGAATCGAACCATTAAACGGCACAATAAAAGGGGGAACGGGCTGGTCTTCATAGCAAAGGGTGTAAGAGGAATCGTGCGCAAACGCCGGTAAAACCGCCGAAAACAGCAAAATGCAGAACAATAGCCTCCGAAAACCCCGATGAATCACACTCTGCCGCCTCATTGCGCGTATTGCTTGGAGTATAGTGGACAATATCAGATGTGTCAGTAGGCTGTTTTTTGACCAAAACTAAAAAAATATCGTTAGTTATCAATTAGTTGTTGACGAGGAAAAAACACATCTATATAGTTCGCCTCCGTTAGCCGGCATAGCTCAGCTGGTAGAGCAACTGACTTGTAATCAGTAGGTCCCGCGTTCGACTCGTGGTGTCGGCACCACTATTTAGAAACCCCCGCAGCCCTCAGGGCGCGGGGGTTTTGCTTTTCTGAAGGGTTAATTTGACTCAGTTTCCAGCGGGTCGTCTGTCCACACAGTGTCCTCGATCAGTGATCAATCTATCAAGTCAAAGAGATTCGGTTTCAAATCTACCGGTAACTGCCTGTCGTCTTTGATTACCAGCGTTCTTCTCCCGTTATTGGGGGTTTCTATCCCGTGCCAGCTCAACTGAGATTAGTCCTTTGCAGGAGCAGGCACCAGTCCTCGTAGCGCCATATCACCACCCCAGCCGTTCGAACAATGAGAGTACCCATAAGGAAATCTTCATCCGTCCTTTTAATAGATCAAAAATTGCCGTTCTTGGACCAAGGTTGAGCTTTTCTTTTTTAGCTCAAAAGGTCCCTTTATCGATTCAAAATTTAGAGCGCTATTGCGGTAACTTAATAGGGCGTGGAGCCACGTTATGGGAATGTGACTGAGAGTTTGAAAACGGTGATATGCAGAAGTATTTGAAATTTTCTGCAAAGTACATGCATTGTCAAAATAATCTGGATTGCTCAGTAAGACACGTCTTGTGAGTCTGATGAACGAAGCTCTTTTGAAGTGAAATGCATTTAAAACTTTAATGAGTAATCCGCATTCTCAGCGTTGGCGCAATTAAATATGAGAATGAGCAGGTGATCATTTGGAATAGTTTTTTACTATCCTAATTGTCTACCTGCTTTTAAAAAAAACTTTCAAATGAAATAAAAAAAACCGCGCCGAAAAACACCAACCAAAAAATTTTTATGACGCCCATCACAAATAATTCACTGCAATAAAATAGAAGTTGCGTGCCTATTCCGTTCGGTGTTTTATACGGTTTGGATTTTTGAATTTAAGGAGGGCGAACGAGGTAAAACAAAAGCAGAAAAACTAAGCGCTACCCAAGAGTGCGGCAAACACTCCGGGGCAGCTAACCAAAATCGATATATAGAGTATCAATAATGGCTAAAGATCATTGTAAGCTAGAGTCCCACTCGGCTAAAGAAAAATTTCAGTCCCAAGACACACTAAGCGCACTCAACAGCGCCGCTCAGAGCCTTTCTGACGCGGAATCGTCTTGCGAACCCCACACCCAATGGCAACCCCAACCCACCCACACAGAAACCCATCTGGCGTATTTGCGCAGCACCCCTTGGTGGCGCTTGCAATTTGCCGTGGTGTGGTTCAGCGGTATTTTTCCGGAATCGGAGCGGCTACGGCCCTGTTCGGTTGACGTGCTCAGCATACAAACGCTCAGTGAGGAACACCCACGGCGTTAAGTAGTTCAGCCTGCACACAACCCAACACATTGCTTTAGCCGCCTTGCTCTGCCTGCGCGCGTCGCAGGCAGGGTTTCTAAAGCATGATAACGATAATCGCGATTCATTCACGCGACCGTTTTACGTGTCGCATACGTGAGGCTCATCATGTATAAAAAAATCAACCTCGACGACGAAGAACTGTTGTTTACCCAACAACACCAAAGTTTGTTTCAAAAACCCAACGCGGTGTTGTTGGATACCGACACAAAAGCCCGCCAATACATAGCAAACACATTCAACCACACACAAAAACCGAGCGTGCACGGCATTATGCTCACCACCACGCAACACCTCATTGAAACCAAAACCCTGCTCGCCGAACCGTTCTCTCTGAAAGCCATAACACCACGGCTCATACTGAATCATGTGATTCAGGCAAACGCCACGCGGCTGATTCTGGTGGTTTGCCACCCAGCGAGTGAATTTACCGCGCGCGATCAGCAGTCGGTAAAGGTCAGTCATTTGAGGCAAGCGTTGTTTGATTATTCGCTGTGGTTGGATGATGTTTTTGTCATCACGCAGGGGAAAGAGGGTGAGCGGGAACGAACGATTACATCGTTAACGGGCTTAGGGTTTGTGTAGTGAGATGGTTTCATTGGAAGGTTCTTTTCAAGGGGTGAACCCCTTGAAACCGTTGCGACGTTTCAATTTAGTCAGCGAATGCAGATGCGAAGAAGAGGCTGAAAGCGCCTTTGTCGACATTGTTTTATACGAAGTTTTGGAGCGACAACAAAGACTAAATTGGGTAAGTAGTTATTTACCACGATGGCGATGCGTGGTGTTTTTTTTTATCCAAGGGGGCAGCCCCCTTGACCCCCCGTTTGTCGCCCGCTTTGGTGGTCTTCCTTAATTGTCACTTTCTTCGAACGGTCGCTTGAGCGTGCGTCCCTGCACGCGCGGCGCTTCCAAGGGCATCCATGCCCTTGAACCCGTTGCGACGTGCCAATTAATTCAGCCAAAGCAGATGCGACGGAATGGCTATTTGCGCCGATGTCGGTAATGGCTTTCGAGTGGTTAGTCAAAAGATTATGTGACAGAAATCGATTTTAGAAATATCCAATAAGATAGCGACTCATGCGGTTGTTCCACCGCCTTTCAAACGACCACGCGAAGCATTTTACGTCTCACAGGTTGTTCAAGCATGGATGCTTGAACAAGTGAGTCGGCCAGCGAAGGCCGTCGCGAACGACCTGTCGAAGACGAAATTGAGAAGTGTGATCAGTCGTTTGTGGCGGCGGCTGGGATTGTTAAGGGCCGAGCCCGAATCGTCGGACCGGTCCGGCCCTTGACGGCGAATATCTCCCAATAAAACCTTGCTACTGTATAACGCGGATGCCGAAAAAATAAGCCAGGTCAGCTTAAGTAAGTACCATTCGGGCAGCTCCTTTGATCCGGCCTTCACCAGAGGTGAAGTCGTTAAAATCGAAACGAAGGCGCTCGAAAATTTCTGCCAGTTATTTGATGACGAACAGACATTCCTGTCATTCAACGTTGCCAAACGCCTCCCCAACCCCCGATAATCCCTTCCTTTGACTGGCACAGTTATGACGTTTCCTCAATCGCCAAGCCCTCAATCGCCAAGCCCTCAATCGCCAAGCCCTCAATCGCCCAGCCCACCGCCGGAGCCGAACCAACCACCAGACTTGTCTGTTCGCAATGTGTTGCCTGCGGTGCTGGTGGCGTTGGTGGGCGTGTTGTTGGTGAGCTATGCGTTAATGGCGCCGATTCGTATTCTGCCCTATGGCGAATCCGCTGCGTCGGAAGATGATGTTGAGTTCTCGGTTAGCACCAATAGTGGTACCGGAAATCGGGTGGATTATGGCGTCGCTTGTGATCGTTCCGGTGTGCGTTGCACGCAGAAGTCTGTGGCGTTGCTCAGTTCCGCGTACATGAGTGACATCAGTTTGTTGGTGTTGCAGCGCGCGTATCAGCGGCGGCCATTTGAAACCCTGTGTTTGAACTCTCCCGGTGGCAGCGTGTTTGCCACCATCGATATGGCGAAATGGGTGCAGGCGCAGGGTATTCAATTGTGTGCGGCGGAAGGGTTTGTGGTGGAGCATCGTACTGGTGTCTTGCCGTTGGGTTGTTATTCCAGTTGCGCGATTTTATTCGCCGCCAGCGAGCGCCGGTTAGGGGTGGGGGCGTTGCCTGTGATCGGCGTACACGATGTGTATTACCAACAGGAGTTTCCACGGTTAAACATCACGGCATTGGCGGAATGCGATCTGTTGTCGTTGGCCATTTCCTACCGCTTGCGCCGGTTGGGTATTCCGTGGGAGACGTTGTCGTTCTTTTTTGCCACGCCCTCGTCAGATATGTACGAGTTAACTCCGACGGATATTGATCATCTGCAGTTATTTACTCAAAGGATTTAACTCTTTCAGCGAAAGGGTATTACTCCGTTCTTACCCTTAACGAGGTGAGTTACCAATCGGTTGTTTAGGCATGTCAGGCAATCCTCAGGGGTTTTGGCGTAGTGCATTGCTATACCCTTGGTAGTGGTTTTTTATACCATCAAAATTTTATAAATATCCACAGGGCTCTTTTGTTACCCTCAGCGCATTCAAATGTATGACTAAGGTCACAACCCAATGAACAATAAACTTCAGCTCATTAAACCATCTACTCCTTTTGTTGGCGCATCATGGGGAGCTTTGGCTATCGGCATTGCCTGTTTTCTACTTGGCTTGTGGAACGCAACTATGCAATTAAACGAAAAGGGGTTTTACCTCGCTGTCCTGCTATTGGGTTTGTATGCAGCTATTTCTATTCAGAAATCGGTCCGTGATAAGGCCGAAGGGATAAACGTCACCGGAATATACATCGTAGTTAGTTGGTTTGCGTTGGCAGCGTCAATTGCATTGTTAATTATTGGGTTGATCAATGCTGATCTCGCACTGAGTGAAAAGGGTTTCTATGGCATCTCATTTATCTTGAGTCTGTTTAGTGTGGTTGTTGTTCAGAAGAACACCCGCGATTCAATCAACTCAGGTGGCGATTCCGCTGTCGAAGATAGCCGCAAAATTAGCCTCTAGTCAGAAAGCAGTCACTATTTGATCAATATTCGCTAGAAAGAAACGCCTATCCTCGATAGGTGTTTTTTTTGTCGTTGAATCTCAGGTAAAAACCAATGGCTGTAGGAGAGGTTCTGTAAACCTGCGGCCAATCCACGGCTGCTTTGTATTTTGGTTTTCATCTAATGGTGATTTGGGTAGAATTCCGTCGCCTAATTTTTCACACCAACGCTCCCCGAAATACTTCACATATACCATCTCAAAATTAAGGAAACAGAGAAAAATATGGAAATCAAACCTGGACTAAAGAATATTAGTGTTAAATCAATTTTTTCGATAACTGTGTCAGCCGTCTTTATTGGGTTGTTGGCATTTGTCTTGTCAAATTCGTTCTTCTATGCCGAGCCTGGCTATATCTATCACGTACGAACTCTGACCGGTAGCGAAGAGGTTGTGACAGATGTTGGGTATAAGTTTTATCCTTTTGGTCGCTACAACTCTTGGAAGCGCGCAATGACCGTGCAAGCAGTACAAGACAGCGGTAGTGGTAGAATTACTGCTGAAAGTGACTCGAATAATGCATCGGCAACATTGCCCCCGTTAAGCATTATGTTTCTTGATCAGGTAGATGCTCATGCTGAGGCAACGGTTCGATTTTCTATTCCCTCAGAACCTGAAATGTTTTTAAAGTTAGCGCATGAATACAGGTCTCCTGAGAATCTACTACGTACTTCATTAATGCCTGCGTTCAAAGAAACTTTGCAAGCTAACGCATCCCTTATGGCAGCAGAAGAGTATTACGCTGGGGGGCGTACAGAGTTTAATTCCGAGTTTGAAAATCAAATGAACTCCGGAATCTTTCTTGTGAAGCGAGAGGAAATATCGGTTCGCAGTAACAAACAAGTCGCGGGTTCTGCAAATGCCGCACTGGGAACCAATCAAGAGGAATATGGTGAAGATTCTAAAACCGTCTTTGTAGTAAACAAGGTTTTGGATGAGAACGGTCAGCCAATTCGTAAGTCTCAACGTTTTACCGATTTCGGAATCACGGTTGTTTCGGCCCTGGTGACAGACATGCGACCCAATCAGAAGTTTATTGAGCGAATGCAGTTAAAGCAAAAAGCATCAGCCGACCGGGCTATCGCTCGTGAACAGCGAGTACAAGAAGAAGAGCAGAGGCTGTTAGCTATTGCCCGAGGTGAACGTGAAGTTGCTGAGAGACAGGCACAAGCGAAAGTTAAGCAGATAGAGCAAACAACTAACGCTGAGACTGAAAAACAACTGGCAATCACCAACGCTAATAAGTTGAAAGAACAAGCTTCTATTGCGAAAGACACGGCACAAATCAATTATGAGAAAGCAAAGATAGAGGCTGAAACAAAGCGGACTCTAGCTGATGCGGAAGCTTATGAGAAGCGGGTTATATTAGAAGCCGATAATGCGTTAGCACAGAAGTTAGACGCTGAAGTTGAGATACAACGTTTATGGGCCGATGCCTTTGCTAAGCGACAGGTTCCTTCCACGGTATTTGGTGGTAGTAGCGACGGAACACCAGTAGGTAGTGATGCAGAGGCAAAGGCATTCATGCAATTGCTAACCTTGGATGCCGCCAAACGCTTAAATTACAATCGTGAAATGAATAGCGAAAAGTAATTGGGGGTTTAACCTGTTTAGAAGGAGCTGATCGTAAGGTTGGCTCCTTTTAAACGTACAGCTTGTCTAAAAATATACCACAAGCACTTTCATGGTGAACCCACATTGCCCGGGCGGTGGACTACCGTCTGATAAAACCGGTCACTCAAACCAGGATTCGCGCACGTCAAAGAAGCAAGCCAACTTTATTGCCACCTGGGGCGGTACAGACACTGTGATTCACATTAATTCGGATTCCATTTAACCCTGGCGGTACCATTTACCAGCATAGATTTCGAATAATAGCTGTCGAATGCAACGTGCTGAGCGCAACGCGGGTTGTTAATCGTTGCCGTGGATTAGTCGAGCAGGCAGCCCCTAGCCCTGAAGTTTTTCAAAAAAACGGCCGACGTTTTTCTTCGGTGTCTTTGCCAGTTTTTGGATGGCGGCAAACGGTAACTCGCTAAAACCGTACTGTTCGGTAATGCTGTTGAGCATCGCCAGCCAAACATGCGCGGTCATCTCTGCGTCAAACAGTGCGCGGTGGTAAGTACCGTCGGTTTGGATGTTGCAGTAGTTCACCAACGAGCCGAGTTGATGATTCGGCGCATCCGGGTACAACCGTCGCGACACTAGTAACGAACAGGCGAACTCGCCGGAGTAGTGTCGTTTCAAACGTGTAAATTCAGCATCCAGAAAACGTTTATCGAACGAGGCGTTGTGTGCCAGCAAATTGCTGTCGCCGATGAACTCGGCGAACTCACCCATGGCTTCGGCGCAACTCGGTGCTTGTTTGAGCATGGCGTTGGTGATGCCGGTGTAGTTTTCAATAAAGCCGCTGACGCGAAAACCAGGGTTCATCAAGCGTTGAAAGCGTTCGGTTAACACACCGTTTTCAATTTTTACGGCACCGATTTCGATAGCCCGGTCGCCCATGTCTGGCGACAGGCCGGTGGTCTCAAAGTCGAGTACGATCAACGAGTTCGCCAGGGTCGGGTTATCTGTTAGCGCCGTCATGTTATTCACGAACCCAAAATGTCAGTGACAATTTGGCTGCCCGCCAACCCCATGTTCGCCATGAGCAGAATCATCCCGATCAAGGCAGCAATGGTGCCGACATACCAAACCGTGCTCACGAAAATACCGGTCCCGGTGAGCGGCGTAATGTGCGTGTTCTTGCGTTCATTGCTACCAAACAAAACATCCAGCGCGCCGATAATGGCCAGGAACCCAAAGAGAGTCATACCCAGATAAAAGGTGATAAAAATTGCCAGAGCAATGCCCAGCCACAACACCACCGTACCGACTTTGCTGTGAATAGAAAAGGCGATGGATTTAACGACCTGTCCGCCATCCAGCGGCATAATCGGCAATAGGTTAATCAGGTTGAGCAGCGCGCTGAAAGCCGCCAGCCCTGCTGCCAGCGAGTGGCCAGTGAAGCGGTACACCATAAAAAACGTCATGGTCATGATCAGCCCGTACACAGGCCCCATCATCGAGATATACACATTTTCCCAGCGGGTTTTAATGCGATCTGAAGAAACCGCCGCGCCGCCCAGAAACGGAATTAAGTACATGCCTTTTACTTTCATGCCCATTTTTTTCATAGCCTGCATGTGGCCGTATTCGTGGAACATGAGCGCCATGACGATAATGACGGCAAAACGCCAGTCAAAAAGAAACGAATAGCTCGCCACACTGGCACCGACTAAGGCCACCTGAATGGCTTTCGCACTTTTGAGCAGCTTCATGCCAATGGCAATGAGCGCCACGAAACTGAAGTTGGATTGTGCAGCGGGCGCGGCACTTTGTTCAGCCGCGTGCTCAGGTTCGCTGCCCTGGAACTCAAAAGCTTCCACCAGTACATCGGCTTCGTGCAGCAGTGTATTGCCCTGGTAGAGCTGACAGTGAGCCAAACGGGTTTCAGCCAGAATGTGGAACTGAAAACGCCAGCTGTGGTCTTGCCAATGAAAGGTGTGGCTGCCATGCAGGTCACTGTTCGGTTGTTCCGATACCAGCGTGCCATTGACAAAAAGTTGTTCGTGGCCGTTGCCGCCCTCGCCAACCAGAGTTAAGGTCAGGTTGTCGTGGTTGAAAATAATGGCAGGTGTTGCAAATACGGTCATTGAATTGGGGTATCCGGTTGGTGGTGTATCAGGCAGCGTAATCGTTAAGGCCAACAAAGGCTTGCCAGTCGAGCAGAGCGGCTTTGAAGTCTGCCAGACCACACTCCGCATTGGTGTCGTCTTCGGACAGTTCAGTATCTTCTGGCAGTTCCTCGAAACTGTCGAACATCGGGCAGATCTGCGCGTCTTCTTGGGTCAGGGTTAATTGCAGGCCCATCGAATTGAACGTAGCATCAAATGCTGTTCGGTTTTCAAGACGGTTCACCGCATCTAATAACGCCGTGATTTTGAGGGCATTCGCACCGAGCTCTTCTGAAAACCACAGGCCAAAGGCTTCATGCCCCATCGAAAACTCCGCGACCGGACGGTCGTGGTGGTCAAAACTGAAATCGTAATCCAACTTGGGTACTGCTGTAGAAAAATGTCGGCGCATTATACGGGGTTTCGTGGGGGTGTCATACCCGGTTGGGTAAAAGCAATGTTAGGAACTGTGTACGAAGGTATTTCATGGGTCACCATGAATGAGAACACAAAAAGTGTGGTTTTTTGTTTTTCCAAGAGGGCAGTGTTGATGGCGCTTGCTTAAGATTATTTAGTTTTTATCTTCGGCTTTTGCATCATTCGGTGACATGGTTTTACTGGGAGATGTTTGCCGTCAAGGGCCACAACAGCTTGGCCCTTAACAATCCCAGCCGCCGCCACAAACGACTGATCACACTCCTCAATTTCGTCTTCGACAGGTCGTTCGCGACGGCCTTCCCTGGCCGGCTCACTTGTTCAAGCATCCCTGCTTGAACAACCTGTGAGACGTAAATTGCTTCGCGTGGTCGTTTGAAAGGCGGAGAAAGCCGCGGCAAGAGCTACTTTCTCGATAGATAAAACCAACTTCTAAATTCTATGTACCAAGGACTGGCGTAAATAACCCAACCGTCGCATCCGTTTTGGCTGACTAAATTGGCACGTCGCAACGGGTTCAAGGGCATGGATGCCCTTGTAAGCGCCGCGCGTGCAGGGACGCACGCTCAAGCGACCGTTCGAAGAAAGTGGCAATGAAGGAAGAACACCAAAGCGGGCGACAAACGGGGGTTCAAGGGGGCTGCCCCCTTGGAAATAAAAATTCAAAGTAAAGTCATGTCACTGCATGAAGCAAATGCCGAAGACATAAGCAAGTTCCGCTAAAGTAAGTACCATTCTGGAAGCTCTCTTGGAAAGAAAAAACCAATAAACGGCCAATCGCCACCAAACCGATCAACCGTATGAAAATGAAATTTTAAGGGCGATACCGCCCCATCACTTCATCAAGATAATCGTTGGTAATGTCTGGGTTGGCAGCCTGCAGGCAGGGCAGCAAGATGGCTTTGTTGGCTTCTTCGCGTTCTTTGCTGGGCTGGGTGCCGCCGGGTGCTGGGTTTACATTCCAGAAGCATTCAATGAATTCGTCTTCTTCGATGTTGAGATCGGCGGCAATTTTGTCGACAGGGCGATTCGGGTCGTTGCGTTTTAACGGTGGGTTGCCCGCTGCGTGGGTGACACTGAAAGCGGTCACTAAGCTGATGGCGATTAAAGTTAAAAAAGCTGATTTACGATTCATCGGGTTACTCTCTTTGCGTTGTGGGTTAGTACTGCGCAGTGTGCAAAGAGAGTGTGCACCGAATATGGATAAAAGAAGGATTCCGCTTTTTACTTCTGTTTGGGTTTGTCGGAATCTGTTTTTGGCTCTGGTTTGGATTCAGTTTTACTGTCTGTTTCTGTTTCTGTTTCTGTTTCTGTTTCTGTGTTTGGGGTGTCGATGAACTCGTGGTAATCAACATCCACATCCGCGTATTCGCGTTCGTATTCGGCTTCGGTGGTGGGTTCGGTCATGTCGTCGCCACGCGGGTCCATGTTATACGCCATGGGCGTTGTAAGTCCGGCGACGGCTTGGAAGGTATCGTGATCTTCGGCGACCACGGGCAAGACGTGGGCTTGACGGCGCATAATCAATAGGCCGGTAAACAGGGCAAACATGGCACTCATGTAGATGAAAAAATAATGGTAGCTGAATACTTGCATGAGCAGTGAGGCCAACGGCGCCCCCACGGCGGAACTGACGCCATAGGTGATGAGCATGGCGCTGCCAATGTCCACGAAGTCTGCGCTGTCTGCGCCGTCGTTGGCATGCGCGAGGCAAATGGCGTACATGGTCATGGCCACCGCGCCCCAAAGAAAGGCGGAAACAGTACTCATGACACCGGCATACACCGCCGAAAACGACACCAGAAATATGGCGAGCGAGCCGGCAACACCTGCGACGGCGATGCCTATTAAAATAATCCGCCGATCATACCGATCGGATAAACGCCCGAGCGGTATCTGAAAAATCGCCCCCCCCAAAACGGCCGCAGACATAAAGCTGGCCAGTTGCAGGTTATTAAAGCCACCGTCGTTGGCATAAACAGGCGCTAATGCCCAAAAGGCGCCGGTGACCAGGCCAGAAATGGCCGCGCCGATTAAACCAATGTGCGAATGTCGCCAGACCTTGGCGAGATCAACCGTGACTTTGCTGATGGGAGTCGGCGCAAGCGAGAGCGTGACGGACACCGGCACAATCGATAACGCCAGCAACGTGCCCGCTAAGGCAAATAACTGTACGGAGCTGACGCTGCCCAGGTTCAACAGCTGTTGCGCGAGCGTAATCATCACCAGGTTCAGCATGGAATAAAACGCCAGAATAGAGCCGCGTTTGGTGGATTCCGCGCGTTCGTTCAACCAGCTTTCGATAATCATATAGAGCCCGGCGATCATGATCCCGATCATAAAGCGCAACAGCATCCAGCCGAGAAAACTCTGACTCCAGGCAAACAGCAGTACCACCGAGGTGTACAGCGATGCCAGGACGGCGAAACTGCGAATATGCCCCACTCGTTTGAGTACAAAGGGTGTAACCAAGCAGCCAAGGACAAAACCGATGAAGTAACCGGTACCGGTCAGGCCGATCTGTACAGCAGAAAACCCGATATTGCTGGCGGTTACCGGCAACAGGGTTAATAAAAGACCATGCCCCAGCAACATGAGTGCATCGGAAATGAGCAGGGCAGTGAGGGGGACTAACGAACGAATCATGACGCTCCACAAACGGTTAACGAGTGACTTTCAGGGCGGTTTTGGCTGACCTGACGCGCGCACGAGGGGCACGTTGAGGTTGACCTTATTGGCAGTGTAGCAAACTGACGCGGATCGTATCGAACGACGTGCGTGAAGACACTCTTAACCATAAGATGAAGACGCCCGGCACAGGAAAGAAAGATTGACAGTCATAACCGGAAAGGAAGCCGATCTTTGTGCAGTAGGTCGCAGCGCTGACTGCCGATTTTTTTTACAATGCCCGCCGCTCAACTCAGACGAAACATACCGAGAAACGAATGGCATCGCGCGTCGTTCTTATGGGCCGTTTTGTCGTGGTGAGCACCAGACTGTTCATTTACCATCATCGTTCCCAAATTTAAAGTTGTCGCGGAGATACCCCTTTATGCTCAGATCAACCCCTTGGCTTGTCGCTGTATTGACCGTCGTACTGGTGTCCGGCTGTGATTTGACGAACCTGGACGGTGATCGTCCGGAATTCAATGACGTGGTGGATAACAGCGAAGACAACATAGACTCTACCAACACCGAGTCGCCCCTACCCAGCGGAGTCAGTGAAGCACTGCAGAACGGCAATGCCGATGCCATTGACGCACCGTTGGCCGAAGTGGAAGCGGAAGTGGCGCAGTCGATTCAAAGCAGCATTGATGGGCAAAATACGTTTTTGGCCGGAATCTACGGGGAAAACTCGATCAACTATGTGCCGTCGCGCCACTCGCAGTTCGTCAACGCCACCACCTTGTCCGACAGCTATTCGCTGTTGACCGGTGTAAAAGGCGGCTCCCTGGCCACAGCACGGGAGCAGAACGGCTTCCGCAGTGTTGGCTTCGGAACCAATATTCTGGTTGAACTGCAAAATGGTAACTTGGCGGAATACCAAACCCCGATGGAAAACATTTTGGATTGGCTGGTGGGCGGCACACCGGCATCGGTCAATGTAGTGACCTCGATGCTGTCGACCGACACGGTAAATAAAAGCAATGCTTGGCTTGCGGCACATTTTGGTAATACGGTAACGGTGAATTGCGCACCGGCCGACGCGCAAACCTGTTTAACCAGCGACGTTCATTTGTTGGTGGTGGGGTCATCTTCGACAGCGACTGAGAGTGAGGTACAGGCATTTATGGCGCGCGCCGCTGAGCTAAAAATTCCAACGCTCTATGTGCATGTGCATGCCTGGAATGCGTCCGAATTAACCGACGATGTACTCGCGCCGTTAGGTTTTTCTATGCAGGGTCCGGGTGGCCCAGGTAACTATTTCAGTCAGGACAGCGCCACTTACACGCACTACCAAGACATGGTTGCCGATACCGAATTGCAACAGTTTGTGGATTTGGCCGAACGTTTGGCACAAAACAATTTCAGTTTTGATCTTGCCGGTTGCGATACCGGCTCTTGCGGCAACGTGACGGCGTTTAACGATCAGTTCAAAAGCGCGGCCAACACATTGAAAAGCAAATTGAGCGAGCTGGAAAAAAGCGGCGTTAATATTTTTCAGCAAGAGGGTTACGGTATTCTGAAGCGATTGGTGTTACTGGGGGATTTGTATCGCCAACAAGTGGTCTACCCAATGGATAAAACCACCACCGATGTTAACGCCTTCACCAAAGCACTGTTTGCAGATTACGCCATTTATAACGTGCGCGATTACAACCCGGTGCCTAACGATTTAGGTAACTTCAGCCGCACCGATTTCTCGCACATTACGCCCACGACCAAAACCGTGGCTATGAGCAGCCAAACGAATTTCCGTGCTGCAGGTGTGTACGCGTTACCCGGTCAAACTGTGACTGTGACACGCACTGATAATGCAACGGACTTGAACATCCGCGTGTTCGTAAATACGCAGCGTTCCGCCGCGACGCACGAATTTGAAACCAATGGCTATAACCGACCAAAGTTTTTACAGACCGCCGGTGTACATATTGCACCTGGGCAAACTTTGCGGTTTACCAGCGCCTACGGTGGCCCGATTCAGTTGGCGTTTTCGGCCTCTGGTATTGATAGTGAATTGCAATTCAGTGGCATCGGTTTGCATCCGTACTGGACGACCGGCATGAATGACGCAGACTTTTTAGCAGCATTGGCGAAAGACGAATACGATTGGGCTGAAATTGCCGCCGAACGTTTCGAAGTGCATTCGTCGCGCAGCAAAATGTTGGATACGCTGTCTGATGTGAACTTCTCAACACCGAGTGTGGTGGCCAGCGAGGCCATGGAAAACTTATACAACCAGGCACACGTGTTGGCTGGTTTTACAGGCCCATACGTGGAACAGAAAGCGGAAATTTTCACCTACGCAAATGCCATTGGGCTGACAGTACCGACCGTTGATGTGGTGAAACACATGACCGCCGATCAAGCCACCTGTGGCTATGGCTGTTCTGGTAATCCTTACGATGCTTACTGGGCGTTTAACCCGATCAGTCACGGCGATATTCACGAATTTGGTCATGGCCTGGAAAATGGCCGCTTCAAACCGCAAGGGCGGGATGGGCACGCGACCACGAATTTTTATTCGTATTACAGTAAGAGCCAGTACTACCAACGCACCGGTCGCGCACCACAGTGCCAGGGCTTGCCGTTTGAGAATCACTTTAACCTTTTGCAGGCCGCGCAAAACTCCGCCGACGCTTTTGCGTTTATGAACAGTGCAGACATTAACGGTTGGAGCGATGGCGCGTTAATCATGATTCAATTTTTTATGATTGCGCAGCAACAAGGCACGCTGACCGATGGCTGGCTCACATTGCCACGGTTGCATCTGTTCTCGCGCGCGTTCGACAGCGCACGCAGCAATGAAACCGCCTGGTTGGCCGCGCGTGATCAGTTGGGGCTGTCGGCAATATCTTTTAGCGAAGCCAAAGACATCACCAATAACAACAACGACTTCCTGTTGTTGGCGTTGGCCAGCGCACTGCAATTGGATTTTCGCGATTACTTTAATATGTACGGACTGACTGTTTCCTCCGTCGCTGCGAACCAGGTTGCTGCAGCAACGCTGACGCAGGTCAGCCGCACCTTTTATGCCCCGGCTAACAGCAGTGATTATTGTTTGTCGATGGCGCAGCCCGCGTTGGCGGTCGATGGCACCACTGCATGGCCGAACTGATGCGGAATGTTATGGCCAGTTGATACTGGCCGGTTTCGTTTTTTTAGCTGAAGTTGCGGTGAGGTTTGATTTTTTCCAACAGGGTGCCGGAATGGCACTTACTTAAGCGTATTTAGTTTTTATCTTCAGCGTTTGCATCATGCAGTGACCTGGTTTCGTTGGGCGTTTTTCGCCGTCAAGGACCGAACCGGTCCGACGATTCGGGCTCGGCCCTTAACAATCCCAGCCGCCGCCACAAACGACTAATCACACTTCTCAATTTCGTCTTCGACAGGTCGTTCGCGACGGCCTTCCCTGGCCGGCTCACTTGTTCAAGCATCCCTGCTTGAACAACCTGTGAGACGCAAATTGCTTCGCGTGGTCGTTTGAAAGGCGGATAAAACCGCGGCAAGAGCTACTTTCTCGATAGATAAAACCAACCTCTAAATTCTATGTACCAAAGATTGGCGTAAATAACTGTTTCGTCGCATCTGCTTTGGCTGACATGACAGACACATCGCAACGGATTCAAGGGCATGGATGCCCTTGTAAGCGCCGCGCGTGCAGGGACGCACGCTCAAGCGACCGTTCGAAGAAAGTGTCCGTTATGGAAGAAAACCAAAGCGGGCGACAAAGGGGGGTGCAAGGGGATCTCCCCTTGAAAGAAAAAATTCTCTTAGAGAACTTTTGGTAAAAACGGAATCATAGTCTTCGGAACAGATTTAAGGCACCTCTGAATAATTGCTATCTACCTCAGCGGGTGAAGAAATGCGCAAAATCGAGGCAAGTTCTGCAGGCAATATTCATTATCTTGGCAAAGGACTTAACAACGAAATTTGTCATTTCAGCCCCGCCCTCCGGGTCCTTCAGACCGATAACTGAGCTTTGTTGTGTGTTTTGAAAAGGACTCGCCATTCCCTGCAACACACGCCTCGTTCATCCTTCGATCTGATAGGACTGAGGTGATTCGAATTAATCAGAGTTGCCTTAAAACTTGAAGTAAAAAAACTCAGCGAAACCAAATCACACATTGATGCAAATACCATTGAACAAGCTTAAGTAAGTACTATTCGGGGTCGCCTCCATAAACGAAGGAACCCCGATCCCACCTCATTGCTCAACTCCACCAAAACGGTTTGTCCAGCTTTACGTTGATCTCACCGCGCCGTATACCAACGTCCCGCAGTAAATAGTCTGGCAATGCGGCCAGTTTTTTATACTCTGCCCGGTCCTTCAGGCAGGTGCGTGGACGGCAATATAGGTTGTGCTTCAGTTTGGCAAAAAACGCCTTCAGTCCATGGCTGTTCAGTTTAAAATTTCTGATGTATTGCTGTGTGGTCATGGTCGTATCCTCTCTGGATTTCCTCTGGTGAAAGAGAATATATGCCGCTAGACTGTCCCCGACAAACGATGAAAATTGCCATTGGGTTTAGAGAATCTAAAGTGACAAATTTACCGCTACAGGCGTTGTATTACTTCTACCATGCCGCTGAATTAGGCAGCTTTAAGGCCGCAGCGGATCTGCTAAACGTGACCGCAGGTGCGATGAGTCAACAGATTCGCTTGCTGGAGGACCGCTTGGATACTCAGTTGTTTGAGCGGCAACACCGTAAGGTGGTGCTCACGGCAGCGGGGCAGCGGCTGTTGCCCTATGCCCGGCAAGGGTTTAGCCAGTTACGCGAGGGGCTGAACCAGATCGGGCATGACCCGGACCCGACCAGTTTGACGTTATCGACGTTGTCGTCGTTTGGGCAGCAATGGCTGGTACCGAGGTTGGGCGAGTTAAAGCGTATTGTGCCGGATTTGTCGATTGCCCTGATGCCCACCGAGAAATTGGTGAACTTCAACCGTGACCCGGTGGACCTGTGTATTCGCTTTGGGGAAGGGACGTACGAAGGGCTGAAGTCTGAATTTATCATGCACGATTACCTGTACCCGGTGTGCCACCCTCTGTTTTTGCAACAACGTTCCATTACCTGTATTGAAGATCTATGTCAGTGCGATTTGTTGGAAGACACGCAGCCCGACATGAGTTGGGATAGTTGGCTGGCGCAGGCTGGGATGAACATGACGTTGGACAAATCCTCGGTGCAATACGCCGGTGTGCATTTCGTGGTGGAGGGCGCGCTGGCCGTGCAAGGCGTTGCTCTGGTTCGGCATTCGGTGGCCTGGCGTTATGTGCAGCAGGGTACGCTGATTAAACTGTTCGATACCGAAGTGCGGTCCCGCTACAGCTATTACCTGTGCGCCCCGGCCAGCCATTTCAAACGGCGTAAAGTTCAAGCCTTCGCGCGCTGGTTACACGAAACGGCGGATGAGTTTGTCGCCAGCACGCCGTTTTTGTCGGGAGTGCAGTGATGGTCGGTATCGGCAAAGAGATCGATCAGCGTTATGACGAGTTCGGACCGGTACAGGTGTTCGATAACGGCAATAAACGGACATTGATGTTTGGTGCGAACGATGAGCAAGGGTGCGTGTTAAAACAAAGCCCACACATCGCTCAGTTTGATTACATCCGCGCGATGATGCTGGTTTTACTGTTCAAGTCGCAAAGCGAGCGCTGTTTATTATTGGGGCTTGGGTCGGGCGCGTTAGCAACCGCGCTGTTTTACGCCGACCATAACACGCACTTGGATGTTGTGGAGTTACGACAGGCGGTGATCGACGTCGCCTACCGCTACTTTTACTTGCCGCAAGACGAACGAATTAGGGTGTTCAATGCCGACGCCGGCGAGTTTTTACAGACGGAGCCTGAGCAATACGACCTGTTGTTCAGTGACCTCTACCATGCTCAAGGCATGGATGTGCAGCAGGGCAGCAGCCGCTTTTTAAACCGTTGTGTAGCTCGGCTTCGTACTGACGGTTGGCTGGTACTGAATTACTGGCAGAATCACCGGCGGTTGGATGTGGTTTCTCAATTGAAGATGCAGTTCCGTCAGGTATGGTCGGTGAGCGTCGGCAAAGATAACTGGATTTTATTGGCTTCAAACAGCCCTGTTGCCCTGGATAAAAACCAGCGCAAAGTACAACTGAAAGCGCTGAATGCCCGCCTGGGCTTTTCATTGAGCAAGGTTTCGCGGCAATTATCGGCGCTTGTTTAGGGCCTGTTAACATTAACGAGAGCTGCCGCTGGCCTGTTTTCTGGCGCGAGCCTTGGTTATGATGCGCGGCGATTACCTATCCTAGAGGATCAAGCAACAATGACGGCACTGTTAACGGAAATTTCCAGTTGGTTCCGGCCACATCTCACCTTTATCGCATCTGCGTTAATCGCCACTATACTGGTGATTTACGGTGAGCGAATTAACAAAGCGGTTTGGGCGCTGGTGAAAGGCGCTCATTTTATTATTCGAACTATGGTGTTTATTGCGTTATGTGCTTTTGGTTATGGAGCGTTATCGGTTTATCTGGTACCGCTGATCAGAAAACTGTTTTTAGCCGCTGGCAATCTTTGGTTAGGGGTTGCTGTCATCGTGTCGTTTATTGCCGTCGGACTGTTAGCCGAAAAACTCAGTCGCAAAGGTTAGTCTGGTGGGTTGTCGGCAGTCTGCTGTTCACGTCCGCGCAGGCGTTTGAAGAAAGCGGCCACATTATGGTCGCGCAGTTAACCATGCCGATGTTGACGGAAGGCGCCCGTGCTGAAATCAAACGGCTGTACGGTGACGATTGGCTTCGTGAAGTGGTTTCCCGTGCGGCGATGGTGCAGACCGAGCTGAACCGACCCAAAAATCAGTATCAACAGCCGTTGCAAGTTACCTTGTTTGGGCCAGACGATAAAGGGTTCGACGCTGAGAAGCATTGCCCGAAAAACGCCTGTTCCGTGGCCGCCATTTTGGAAAGTCGACAGGTATTGATGTCGTCGGGGTTTTCAGACGCTGACAAACGCCAGGCCCTGCTGTACCTGATGCACTATATGGTGCAACTGCACATACCGTTGAACTGCGGTTTGATCCGGGATCAGGGCGGCCAGAAAATCTACCTGAAAGACGACGCCTTGCAGCCGGTTAATTTTTCCTGGATCTGGAACCACGACTTGTATCGGCGCGAGAATAAACGTTGGTTTACCTATGCCCAGGAGTTGTATCGAGACATGGCAAAACTGGATACGCAAGCCTGGACCAAAACGTTATCAGTCGCGGATTGGGCGTTTGAATCGTACACCATTGCCTTGCAGGAGGTTTACCCTGAGGCCGTTGAAGGACGCTACAGTGCCAGCCTGATTAAAAAGGGACAGAAACTGATGGAACAACAGTTAATGAAAGCGGCATTTCGAACCGCGGCATTGTTAAACGATATGTTTCCGGAGCCGGAAGAAGAAAAGTCGATGAATTAATGGGTAGGCCAGAAATGAGTCGGGGGAAGTAAACACTTCCCCCTGGAGTCGTAAGCAGCGCCTTTCCTGGGCGTTTGTTCTTCCTGATCAACCTAGTCCTTAGGCTGAAAGTACGTCCTGTACCGGTCCTGATCTTTCCCTGTTGCTTCCGTGCTAACCCTGAATCCGTGGGTTCATGTCCTGGTCGGCATCCGAGCCGTTATGCTAATCCGTTGTTAGCCATCCTCGGCTGTCATCCTGCTGTGTTCGTCCTGAACGGGGAGCATTGTATCCAAATAATGATGCTCAATTTGAGTCATATCTTTCGGTATATTTAACGTGCTTGTTCAAAATATAAAACCGGCTCGCTATCACTGCGTTGTAGGAATATTATGTAGTTCTAATATAAGAAGTCAGCGCCAAAGATTACTCGTTTTGTAGGAAATGTCTTACAAGGTGGTGAGGGGTAAGGGAAGTATTGGAAAAGTGAAGTAGCCAGAAACGAGAAGGGGAAAGCGGTATAAGCTTTCCCCTGGAGTCGTAAGCAGGTTATTCCATCAACGGTTCATCCTGAATGAGAGACTTCCGGTCACTCACGTACACATCCTGTGCGTGTCCTATTTCATCCTGAAGAATCCGTTCTGGCCCGTCCTAGACCCAATCCTCAGCAGCATCCGGCTGCAATATTCCATCCGTTGGTCACCGTCCTGGCGATTCATCCTGTGCTTTCATCCTGAACGCGGAGCTATTATAGGCTCGTTAGATGGTAAAAATTTGGTCAAAAAATGATCGGTTATTGGGCTTTAAACGTAGTACCTGCTTGGCGTGCGGCTTTCAGGGCAAATGTGTCGATTGCGTCACATTTTTAGCGTCTTTTCGTACGTATCTTGTAGGAAATATCTTACAAATGGGTGAGTGAAAATGGAAATTAGTCTCTTGAAGGCACGCAAAAATGCACGAATAGAGGTAACTGTGTCAGAGGAATAAAATAAAGAAGGGGGAGGTGGGGAAGCTGAAGCAGCTTTCCCCTGGAGTCGTAAGCTTGTCGTCCTTGATGTGATTCTCCTGAAAGGTAACATCCTGCCACCTGTTGCTCGTACCTGAGCCTGTCCTGATTTCGTCCGTGGAAGTCCGTTTCTGCTGCATCCTGCAGGAATTCTGGGGTAACGTCTTGTTGCCCTGTTCCATCCGTGGTCACTATCCAAGTGAAATTTCCATCTCGTTCGTCCTGAACGCGGACTATTATATGCAAAACAAAGGTGTGTATTTTCTGCCAAAATAAGCCTTGAAAAACCCGTACAGTGAATGACGACGGTACTTTGCGGCCTTAACGGTGTTTTGCGATGTTCATCACAAATTTCGCGTATCTTCTCGTACGAAGGTTGTAGGTTAAATCTTACAAACGAATTCAGGAATTATGGAAAAAAACCAACCCAGCTACTTTTATTACGGTGATCGACAACTGTTGAACCAGCTTAAAAACGCTAAGTTGCCATTGCAGAAGGATTGGTCGTTGCTGGAACCTTACGTTCGTTTTGATCAATGGCACACAAACCTGCATCAACCGGTGACGGAACAGGAAATACTCGCCGGTTTGCAACAGGAGTACGACAAGTTGCCCATGTCGATTCGAGGTTTGCTGGCGTTTGAAGACTTTTTGGCAAAACGGGACACCTTCGAAGCCGACATCCGGCGCAAAGTTTTGGCCAGTCGGTCCCAGGCAATGGGTCCTGCGGCATACAGCCAAAACCGACTGTCTAAAGTCGGTTTTATAAGGCTGTTCAGCGCGGCGACCAGTGATTACGGTTGGCGAACACTGGCCGATCAGCATCAGGGTTTGTGTATTGCGATTTCCAGTCGGGCTGCGTTTCTTCAGCCCAAGGCCGGGCAACCGGTGATGTTGAAACCGGTTCAATACGGCCTACCTCATGATACGCAAGTCAGCGCCTCCAACCCGATACCCGGCGCGTTCAGCGACGCGGAAGAAAACAAAGCGCGTGCCGAATGGCGGGCGGTGTATCCAGTTCAGGCTATGACGGATACCGCTCTGAAGTTAGCGAAAAACGACATCACGCAAATCTATGTGTCGGTGTGTGCCTCTGAAGAACTGCTCGAACAGGTGAAACAGTTGGTGCGTTTGGATTTACGCTACCGGAAAACACAGGTCTTTCAGGTAACACCCGATGCGTCACGGTGGCGCCTGACGGCGCGAGAGATATCGCTGAGCGAAGGTTGATATTTTTTAGCCTGGGCGGAGAAATAAAAATCCCCTGCTACGCTTAAGGAAAAACCTCTGATGGAAAAGGTATGCAGAAATTAAGTTTCCTGGTTGTCGATGATGCCAGCTTCATTCGTGATCTCGTTAAACGTACCCTGAAAAGTCAATTTGCCCAGTGCCATATCGATGAGTCCATCAATGGCCGTAAAGCACAATCGCAGCTAAAAAAGCGTCAGTATGACCTGGTGTTGTGCGACTGGGAGATGCCGGAAATGTCCGGCCTTGAATTGTTGCAGTGGCTGCGCGAATACGAAACCGAACGGGAAATAAAAAAGACACCTTTCATGATGGTCACCAGCCGTGGTGATAAATCCCATGTGGTTGAGGCGGTGCAATCTGGTGTGTCCGATTACATTGGAAAACCCTTCAGCAGCGAGCAACTGCTCAAGAAAGTCTTTAAGCTGCTCTCGGTGAATCACCGGGAATTGATACGGGCTATTTTAAAAGGTTCAGCCGCCATGCGGGCACCGACGACCGGTACTGGCAATGATTCGGCGAGTTTACTGACAGCGAAAACGGTCTCCGCCCCCAAGCAGGTATCGCAGTCCAGTGACACAGGGGGCTCCGCGAGCTTATTAACGGCGGGTTCCGTCAGTTCTAAACTGGTGAATCAAAACAGCGCCGGGGAGCAACGTACTGCCTCGCCTAAAGCCTCGTTAGGGAAGGTATCATTACGTTCGCCAAAAGCGCAATGGCAGGGCATGTTACGGGACATTAACCTTACCGACGCAGCGGTGATGATCGACTTCAGCGAGTCCTCTCCGCCCGGGGTGCTGGAGCAGGTGGTGATTGATATTGCTCCGAAAAAAGACCCGGACGCGGTCGCGCGGATCAACACCTTTGTGACCTCCATCGTGTTGCAGGAGAAAAATCTTGAATGCTCACGGGCGTTAATCAATATTCATATTGTCGATGACGACCCCGATAAACTGGACACCTTGAGTAAGTTTGTCGCCGAAGTGCGCTAGTTCATCCAAGTTCGACTAAAAAGAGTACCAAACAAACAATGAGGCACTGACTGCCTCTTTTTACCATCTGCATATTCTCTGCAAATTTGACCTGTTTAATGCACGGTAGCAATTAAACACTTGAGGTCAGGTTTATGCACCGCTTACTTTCCATACTCTCTTTCGTCAGCATGATCGCAGTTCAGATGCTCTGTACTGCACAGGCCGCAACGGTCGATGCCGGGTCGCTTGGCGGCATCAGCAGTGATGGCGCAACCCAAAACAATCTCAATTTGAGCCCTGAGACCATCGTTTTCCCGCAAGCGGTCAACCCAAGTGCTTCGGGGTTTATCAGCCATAACGGCAGCGGCCAGTGGCAGTTTTCCACCAATGACGGTGCGACGCAAACTGATGTCGGCGGTTATTTTATTCGGTTCGATGGCGCACCCGCGCTGCTGGGCATACCGGCCGAGACCGGAACGTTAACGGTCGGTGCTGGCAATGTGATCGAGGACGTCTGGACCGATCGCATCTACAGCCGCCCGGTGGTGTTTGTCGCGTTTGAGAACCCCAGTTTTTCACACGGTGTGAGCATTGTACCCACGGCTCCGATCACTCATGGCAATCAGTTTCTATTTGATATCCGCCAAGCGCCTGGTTTTTCGGCCGATTTGGAAGGCGCAACGCTGAAGTACCTCATTGCCGAAGAAGGCTGGCATCGTCTGGCCGACGGCCGCATGTTGCTGATTTCCAGTACCGAACTACGCGATACCGGCTTTACCGGCCAGACCATTGAGTTGGGCGCCACATTTCAAGATGCAGTGACGGTGGCCCAGTTACAACGCCCCATGCTGTTTCATAACGGCACCTTGTTCCGCAACTTACTGGACATGGAGGTCTATCAGGGTGCAACGGTGACCGCTGGAATCGGTGGTATCTCCGAGATCAGTTTTCGCATGATGCAAAACCGGAACGTTGAAGAGGCTAATGGCAGCACCGTGTATGCCGGCCGTGTTGGCTTTATGGTGCTGGGCAACCTAACCGAGATGGATAAAAAACTGCATTGGGTGAAAGACACCAGTACCAATATCCGCGGGGGCAGCTATTTCACCGTTCCTTCGACTAACTTCACCAACTATCCCCACAGTGCCGCGACGTCGCCATTGCTGAACAAAGCCGCCTGCGCTGAAGATGACGACGTTCAGAATTTCTGTGTTTATATGTCAATGCCCGTAGATGCTTTCAGCCGGGCCAACTTTAAGACGCCGCGCCTTCCTTATATGAATGCCGATTTTCAGCCGTTGCAAATGCAGCGCACACTCTATTCGGAACATGACAACTGGGATTGGACAGATGTCATCAGCAACGATCTCATCAACCCGACTGTTGACGACGACAATGCACCGGTGACGGGTACATTAGCGCAATTGCATGTCAATTTTGTCGCCGATCGAGGTTGGGATGACTACATAACCGGAAGCGATTTCTGGCACTGGTTTGCCACCTATCATTACAACAGTTGCACCTTTGATGGCATGAACACAGCCTGTGTTGATTACGAACTGGGTGACACCATTCTCGATGCCAATGAGCTGCATTGGAAGGCCACAACATCTTACAATAACTCCAGTCAACTCAGCGGTACACGTGGCGCTAGGTGGGGGGCGCCCCCTTTTTGGACCACTGAAGAGCGGCTGTTCAGTGTTCGGGATGATGCCCGACGTGACCACGCCATCATTATTGAGTATGTGACCGTGCCCACTTGGGCGGCGAACCAAGGCGCCGCTTACTTCAATTATGATTTGCCCCCAGAGGGTGTGACTGCTACAGGCGTCCAGCCCGACAAGTATTACTCGAACTTTGATACGGAAGCGGCGATGGCCTTCCACGGAGAGACTTCGAGTGCATGGCAATTCCACGGCATGATCTTGAGGGCTTCGGCCACGGAATGGAACTGTGGTACCTGTGGTAACACGGATTTTGGTGAGTGGCGCTCGTCGTCAGGTTGGAGCTTTACGATACCCTATGCAAAATCCTTGACTGGACCTCAATGGTATAAAGACCGTATTCACGTAAAACCTGTCGTTGATAAGGTCACTCGCAATTTCCGTGTGGGTGACACCCTGTTTGCCAATGTGCCTTGGGGTTTTGATACCGGTAATTATCGCTGGGTCCGTTCAGCCACGAAAGAAATCGACAGCGCAATTACGCTTGCGACTGACGTGTTTGGTTATCAGGCCGTAGCCGATGATGCCGGCCAGTTTATTACCATGTGTATGACCTATCTCAGCATTGAGCGCTGTGGTGAGTGGTTTGAAGTCGGCAATATCCCTTATGCCGCCGATGTGCACATCACTCCGGAATTTTCCGAGCCTGTCGCGGGCTCGGGTCTACTCGGCCAGCACACCTATCTGGCGCCTGATGAGGGAACCTACAGCCAGGAATCGCAAAGCCTGTATCAATGGCAAACGCTGACCAACAACACCTGGACCGACATCGCCGGTGCGACCGAAAACACCATCGATGTGTATATTGCTGCCGGAACGCAAGTCCGATTTTGCGTGACGCCGCGCTCACTCGAAGGCCTCACGGGGCCAGAGCTGTGCTCAGCGGCTGTAGTCATGCAGGGCGATTTTGATGGCGATGGCTACTCCGATGACTGGGACAGCGATGACGACAACGATGGCAAGAAAGACTGGTTCGATGCCTTCCCGTTTGATGACTCCGAATGGTTAGACACCGATGGCGATGGCATTGGTAATAACGCCGATTTGGACGACGATAACGACGGCATCAGCGATGAAGACGAAAACGCTGGCTTAACCGATCCTCTGTTAGCGGACACAGATGGTGACGGCACCAATGACTTAGAAGATCCACAGCCCACCAGCTACGGCAACTTTCCGGATTTTGACAACGACGGACTGGACGATACCGTCGATGAAGATCGTGACAACGATGGCGTCATCGACTTTGTTTACCAGATTGAAGGGACAGCCGAACTGCAAACTCTGATCACCGAAAATGACGTGGTACTCGCCTGGGCGCGGATCGACGACAACCCCTACAGCGCCTGCGTGGCCAATCAGATCACGGTCACCAGCAATGCCGACAGTGGCCCCGGTACATTACGCCAGGCGCTCACCGATTTGTGCGCCAGCGAGCCCGGAGCAGATTTCAATACCATCACATTCAGCGAACCAATGACCATCATGCTCGAAAGTCCGCTGCTGATAAGCAAAGGCATGAAGATTGATGGTAATGGCGAGGTGGTCATTGATGGGCAAAACGAGACTTCGCTGTTTGAAGTGTTGATGGCCGACAAACTGATGGGCAGTCAGTTCCCGCATCTGGTCGGTCTAACCTTGCGCAATGGGTTTAATCAACAAACAGACGAGGATCTTGAGCTTGGATACCTTGGCGCTCAAACGCCTGCGAGTGCCATTGATATGGTCAACACATCCTATCTGATGCTCGATTTCGCCCTGATTGAAAACATGACGGCGCCCGTTGTGGGTGGTGAGAACTTTGTGCTGTATATGGATAACAGCCTGATCGCCAATGCCACTGGTTCGGACGCCGCACTGCTCACCACCGATGGTCAACTCAATCTGTTTTCTACGACCGTTTACAACAGCGAAGGCGGTGCCTTGACCGTGTCAGGCGACGGCAGCGCGCAACTTTATAACGCCTTACTGTTGAACGGCCCGACCGGTTCAACGGTCTGTCAGATCAGCACCTGGACACAGCAAACCGCCAATTGGGTGGAAGGCAGTGAATGCGGTGTTACGTCGACTGGCTATGTTGCCTTGGCCGATCCGGCAAACGGTGACTACCGGCCGATTCCCGGCAGTGCCAACATCGAAGCCGGCCCGGGCGATATGGAGATCGCATCCGGTGCGCTTGACCTGCTCGGTAACGATCGTTTGATGGGCGAATACAACCCCGACAACCCGGAAGAACTCGGCGGCCCGATTTACCCGCGAGTCGACATCGGCGCGATTGAATACGATTTTTATGGCGACTTTGATGGCGATGGTGTCTTGGACGTCAACGATGACTTTCCAGACAACGCGTTGGAGACCACCGATACCGACGGTGATGGCCATGGCGATAACAGTGACGCGTTCATCAATGACGACAGCGAATGGCTCGACACCGACGGCGATAATATCGGCAACAATACCGATACGGACGACGACGGCGATGGCTATAGTGACAGCGTTGAACTCGACGAAGGGTCAGACCCACTGGACTATAGCAGCATCCCAACTGACTTCGACGGCGACCTGATCCCGAACTCCACAGACATTGATGACGACAACGATGGCGTCAATGATGACGAGGATGCGTTCCCATTAAACGCATTAGAGTGGCTCGACTCGGACGGTGACGGCACCGGCAACAATACCGACATGGACGACGATAACGACGGTTACAGCGATACCGTTGAAAGCAACGAAGGCTCTGATCCGCTCGACGCGAACGACACGCCATTGGATACGGATGGCGATTTCATTCCGAACTCAACCGATGTCGATGATGACAACGACGGCGTCAATGACGGCAGCGATGCCTTCCCGTTAGACGCGTCAGAGTGGTTGGACACTGACGGCGATAACATCGGCAATAACGCGGATACCGACGATGACGGAGACGGCTACAGCGATGCCGTTGAAAGCAACGAAGGCACTGATCCACTCAACGCTAACGACACACCGTTGGATACGGATGGCGATTTCATCCCCAACAGCATCGATGTCGATGATGACAACGATGGCGTCAATGACGACAGCGATGCCTTCCCGCTCGATGCGGCAGAGTGGTTGGACACTGACGGCGATAACATCGGCAACAATGCGGATACCGACGATGACGGAGACGGTTACAGCGATTCCGTTGAAAGCAACGAAGGCACCGATCCGTTGGACTCTGAAAGCATCCCGGCCGATTTCGATGGTGACTTTATCCCGGACAGCACCGACGTAGATGACGACAACGATGGCGTAAACGATGACGAGGATGCCTTTCCGTTCGATGCAACTAAGTCAGAAGATTCCGGTTCAGGCGACTCGGATACCGATGGTGAGGCCGATGCCACCCAAGATGATGAACCGGCTAAGGGCGGTAGTTTAGGGCTGATACTTTTGCTGCTTTCCTGGCCACTGTTCGCGCTCAGACGACGAACCACCGTATAACACTCTTCAAGGGGGGCATTGCTCCCCTTTTTTGTTTTCTGCATATTCTCTGCAAATTTGTCGGTTTTACTGAATCCTAGACTACAACTGAGGTCAGGGATCATGAAACGACTATTATCGATGCTTTCCTTCGCCGCTCTGATGACCGTGCTGAGTCTCGGCGCTGCACAGGCGGCTACAGTGGATGCCGGGTGGCTTGGAGAGATCAGCAGCGAAGTGACAACCACTAGCAATCTCTCTTCGGGTTCTGAGACTCTTGTTTTCGCTCAAGCAGTGAATCCGAGTACATCTGGGTTTATCGCAAATAGCGGTAACGATCAGTGGCAGTTTTCCCCAAACGATGGCGCAAGCCTCACCAATGTGGACAGTTATTACATTCGTTTTGACGGGGCACCCGCATTGCTGGGGGTTCCAGCGGAGACCGGAACGTTAACGGTAGGCGCTGGCAATGTGATCGAGGATGTCTGGACTGATCGCATCTACAGTCGCCCCGTTGTCTTTGTCTCGTTTGAAGATCCTGAACTGAACAATGGTGTGAGCATTGTACCCACCGCACCCATAATGCAAGGCAATCAGTTCCTATTTGATATCAGGATGGCCGACGGGTTTGCGGCTGATTTAGAAGGCGCGACGTTAAACTACCTTATCGCCGAAGAGGGCTGGCATCGTCTTGCCGACGGTCGCATGTTGCTGATATCCAGTGCAGAACTGCGCGATACCGGCTTTAGCGGTCAAACCATTGAACTGGGTGCTACGTTTCAAGACGCGGTCAGTGTGGCGCAGCTCCAGCGTCCAATGCTGTATAAAAACAGTCTTGGATTTCGTCAACTGAACGATATGACCGTGTATCAGGGTGCCACCGTCACCAGCGGTATTGGCAATATTTCCAGTATCGGTTTGCGAATGATGCAAAACCGAAGTGTCGAAGAAGCCAATGGTAGCACCGTGTATGCCGGGCGGGTGGGCTTTATGGTACTCGGTAACCTATCCGAATTGGATAACAGGATTAAATGGGTCAAGGATACCAGCACCAATATCCGTGGCGGCAGTTACCAGACCGTGCCGTTGAATAATTTCACCAATTATCCGCACAGCGCAGCAGTGTCACCGCTGTTAAATAAAGCCGCATGTGCTGAAGATGATAATGTGCAGAACTTCTGTGTTTATGCGTCAATGCCGGTGGATACGTTTAGCCGAAGTAACTTCACAAGACCGCGCTTTCCCTACATCGATGCTGATTTTCAGCCATTAAAAATGCACCGTACGATGTATTCGGAACATGACAACTGGGACTGGACTGACGTGGTGTCGGCCGACATGGTCAATCCAACCATTGACAGCGATGACACGCCTATTACCGGCACACTCGCTCAGTTGAACGTCAACTTTGTGGCCGACCGTGGTTGGGATGACTGGTTTTTTGGACGAGATTTCTGGCATTGGTTTGCCACTTATCATTACAACACTTGCACCTATAATGGTGTAAACACCGCCTGTGTTGATTATGAACTGGGCGACACTATTCTCAACAATCATCAACTGCATTGGAATGCTTCCACCACTTACGATAATTATGAGGAAATTAACGGTGGGCATGGAGCCGTTTGGGGTGAGCCGCCAGAGCTCACCAACGAGCAAAAACTGTTCAGTGTGGGGGATGATACCAAGCGTAACCGTGCCTATATCGATGAATATGTGAGCGTTCCAGCTTGGGCAGCCAATCAAGCAGCCGCCTACTTGAACTACGATGTACCCGAGTATGAAACACGTCATTTTGCGATGATGCCAGAAAGCAGATCCGGAAATCATAATAATAAAGAATCTTGGTTAAAGTTTTATTCAGAAACAACCAATGATTGGCAGTTGCAGTCAATGACGTTAAAAGCGTGGGGCACCGAATGGTTTTGCGGCACGTGCGGCAATACAGACTTTGGTGACTATTTTTCTTCTTCTATATGGTGGTTTAGTGTTCCTTTTCGTTCGTTTGGCACCAATTACAGCGTAAGACATGATTACATAGAAAAGCACCTTCATGTAAAACCTGTGGTGGATAAGGTGACCCGAAATTTCCGTGTCGGTGATTTCCTGTTTGCGAATGTTCACTGGAGTCTGGACACCAGCGATTATCGCTGGGTACGCTCGGCCACTGAAGATATCGACAGTGCTACAACTGTTGCGACCAACGTCTTTGGTTATCAGGCTGCGGCCGATGACGCCAACCAGTTTCTCACCTTCTGTATGACCTATAAAGACATCGAACGTTGCGGCGATTGGTTTGAAGTAGGCAACGTACCTTATGTTACCGATGTACATGTAACCCCGGAATTTTCCGAGCCTGTCGCGGGCTCGGGTCTCCTCGGCCAGCACACCTATCTGGCCCCTGATGAAGGGACCTACAGCCAGGAATCGCAAAGCCTGTATCAATGGCAAACGCTGACCAATACCAATTGGACCGATATTGTCGGTGCGACAGAAAACACTATTGATGTTTATATTGCCGCGGGGACGCAAGTCCGTTTTTGCGTGACACCTCGCTCACTCGAAGGCATCACGGGGCCAGAGCTGTGTTCATCAGCGGTGGTCATGCAAGGCGATAACGATGGCGATGGCTACTCCGATGACTGGGACAGCGATGACGACAACGATGGCAAGAAAGACTGGTTCGATGCCTTCCCGTTCGATAACTCCGAATGGTTAGACACTGATGGCGATGGCATCGGTAATAATGCGGATACTGATGATGACAACGACGGCATCAGCGATGACGATGAAAATGCCGGGTTAACCGATCCGTTAAAGTACGACACGGATGGTGACGGTACCAACGATTTTGACGACCCACAACCCACCAGTTACGGCAACTTTCCGGACTTTGACAACGACGGTCTGGACGATACCGTCGATGAAGACCGCGACAACGATGGCGTCATCGACTTTGTGTACCAGATTGAAGGGACCGCTGAGCTACAAACGTTAGTTACAGAAGATGACGTGGTCTTGGCCTGGGCGCGGATCGACGACGACCCCTACAATGCCTGTGTGGCCAATCAGATCACGGTCACCAGCAATGCGGACAGTGGCCCCGGCACATTACGTCAGGCACTCGCCGATTTGTGCGCCAGCGATCCGGCCGGCGATCTCAATACCATCACGTTCAGCGAACCCATGACGATCGCGCTTGAAAGCCCACTGCTTATTACCAAAGGGTTAACAATTGATGGTACTCGCGAGGTGGTTATTGATGGGCAAAACGCAACCTCGCTGTTCGAGGTATCAATGACCGATAAACTGATGGCCAGTCAGTTCCCGAACTTGGTCGGCCTAACCTTACGTCATGGGTTGAGCCAACAAACTGGAGAGGATGCTGAGTCTGATTATTTGGATAACCCAAGGCAGGCCAGTGTAATTGAGATGCATTCAGCATCCTATCTGATGCTGGACTTCACATTGGTTGAACATGTAACCGCACCGGCTATTAATGGTGAACACTATAAGCTGTACATGAATAACAGCCTGATCGCCAATGTATCCGGAAGTGACGCCGCACTGATGACGACTGACGGACAACTCAATCTATCATCATCAACGCTGTACAACAGCGAAGGTGGTGCGCTCACCGTACTTGGAGATGGCTCTGCGAATTTGCGCAATAGCCTGCTGCTGAATGGTCCAACAGGCTCAACCGCTTGCCAGGTCAGCAGCTGGACACAGCAAACCGCCAGTTGGGTGGAAGGCAGTGAATGCGGAATTTCATCAACGGGCTATGTCGCCCTGGCCGACCCTGAAAACGGAGACTACCGCCCCATTCCAGGTAGCGCTAACATCGAAGCCGGGCCTCGCGATATCGACCCGGACAGTGTTGATGTTGACTTGCTCGGTAACGATCGCATCATGGGCGAGTACAACCCCGACAATCCGGAAGACCTGGGTGGACCGATCTTCCCATACATCGACATTGGCGCCATCGAATACGATTTCTATGGCGACTTTGACGGCGACGGCGTTGCCAATACGAACGACGCCTTCCCGGATGATGACACCGAAACTACGGACACCGATGGTGACGGCCATGGCGACAACAGCGATGCGTTCATCAATGACGACAGCGAATGGCTCGACACCGACGGCGATAATATCGGCAACAATGCCGATACGGATGATGATGGTGACGGCTACAGTGACAGCGTTGAACTCGACGAAGGTACGGATTCTCTGGATAGCGCAAGCGTGCCCGCGGACTTCGATGGTGACTTGATCCCAGATAGCACAGACGTTGATGACGACAATGACGGTGTCGAAGACATTAACGATGCATTCCCGTTCGATGCGTCCCAGTCTGCTGAGCCAGATTCGGGCGATTCTGGCACAGGCGATAAGGGGGATGCATCACAAGATGAGGAACCTGCCAAAATAGGAAGTTTTGGGCTATTTGTTCTGCTTTTATTATGGCCGCTGCTTGTTAACCGTCGCAGAAAGGCCGCGTAAAGAAGAGGATGGGGAGCTAAGCTCCCCATTTTTTTTGCATCTGCATATTCTCTGCACAATCCATTGGTTCAATGCACCTATCCAAATGCAATTTTCCAGGAGTTCCTATGCGATTATTTAGTTTGTTTTTCGCCATGTTGATGCTTTTCAGTGCCTGTCAGCCAATTAACGTAACGTCCAATGATGGCAACGGTGTAAAGATTGAGATTCAAGCAAATGCAACTTTACCAACTGAAATAACGCCAGAAACAGTTATTGAAGTTGAGTTTTCGCAGGCCATTCCCGCTGGTACCGATTTAAGCCCATTTTTTACCATTAGCCCGGCGATCGAAGGTGACCTGGTACTGGCAAGTGACGGTCTTAGCGTGACCTTTACGCCTGAGGTACCGGGTTGGGCACCGGGCGTGACCTATCAAATCCGTGTGACCGATCAGGTAGCGTTAGCCACAGGTGATCAATTTGTTGCCGCACAATGGAGCCTGTTGGCCGAAGGCTGGACTGACCCAGCCGAGCAGTTTGCGACTGGTGGTTCGGTGACCGGTTGGGATTTGGCGACCGATTCAAAGGGTAATGTCTATGTATTGGCCGGTGCCTATGGCACTGAATTTGATGGACAGCCACTGGAATACTTTAATCAGGTCTTTATTCAGAAGTTTAAGCCCAGCGGAGAAAAGCTGTGGACGAAACGACTCGATGTGGGCGGCAACGCCAGCGGACCTAACTTTCACATTAATGGCAACGATGAAATTATTGTCGGACTCACGGTTGAGTTACCTGCTGATGATGCCGATGGACCTTTAACCAATCGGGCCATGGTTATGGCACTCGACTCGGATGGCAATGCAATGAGTGGCTACCCTTGGAGGCTGCAATCAAGTGATCCGACGAAATGGGTAACGTTAAGCGAGATGCGCGTGGCGGACAGTGATGATGTCTATGTGCGTGGGCAGACAATAGGCTCAATCGATGGTAGCCAAACTGGTAACTATTACGTTGCCAAGTTCAACCAGAATGGCAGCCTAGCCTGGGTAAATCAGTTCGGTGGACCCACGCCAGGTATGAGACCTATACAGATGGTCCTGGATGTCGATGGTAATGCCTTTTTGGTGTTAAACGGTGAAGGGGATTTTGAAGGTACGACGCACACATGGGCTTGCGAAAGTTTCTGCCAAAGCGGAGCGATAATGAAAATAACCGCGCAGGGTGATATCGATTGGATAGAACGCTTTGGACAAGACCATGTGAATGTGTGGTCGGATGCAATCACCTTAAATGCACAGGGTGAAATCCTGGGTGGGTTTGAGGTTTACCTGACCCCAGAGAACACAAAGCCGGACAATACGACTTTGAACGGAGCAACTCTACCAACCAAGAATGGCATGGCGATGGTGCGTTTCGACACCAATGGCAACCACCTCAGTACCCAGCCTCACGGTAATGCATTTGATGGTGGCAACTGGCCAACTGATCTGCTGTTGACAGACGAAGGCACCTTGCTGGGTACTGGCACCTATGCTGGCAGTACCTGGGAATATGAAGGCTGGTTAGCAGAGTGGGACGCGCAAGGAGTACTCATCTCCGAGCGCGCGTTTCCGGGCACTAGTGCAGATGGACTCGAACTTTGGGCGTTGACCATCGACCCTTGGGGCAATGTGTTTGTCTCCGGCGTACAAAACTACGGTGCAGACAACAATTGGGAATCCGGTTTGGTCGTCAAAAAACTCAGCTTCGACTGATCACAGCGCCTCGTAGACATAACCGGCGCCATACACGGACCGAATGGGCTCGCTCGGCAAATTCAGCTGAGCGAGCTTTTTACGTAAGTTGCGCACATGGGAGTCGATGGTGCGGTCGCTGACATCTCTGAAATCCTGATACACCAGATCGAGAATCTGCGCGCGTGCGTAGATGCGGCCCGGGTGCTTATAGAGCAACTGAAAAAGATTGAATTCTATTTGTGTCAGTTCAATACGCGCACTCTGATAAACAACGGCGTAGCTACCTTCCACCAATTGCAGCGCGGGAGCGTCCTGAACAACGCGACGGTCCAGTCGGCGCACGGCCGCATTGACTCGCGCCACCAATTCTTTGGTGCTGAACGGTTTACACACGTAATCATCGGCACCGGCGTCCAGCCCAAGCAGGCGGTCGACTTCCTGTACTTTGGCCGTAGTCATAATAATCGGCACATCACTGAATTGCCGGATCTCTTGGCAGACGGTTAAACCATCTTTGCCGGGCAGCATTAAATCCAGAATGATTACGCTGGGCTCATTGGCTTTTACCCAGTCTGTCACCCCCAGGCCCTCGGCAAACCAATGGGTCTGGTAGCCCTGCGCCTGCAGATAGGCTTGCGTCACCTCAGCAATATCACGTTCGTCTTCTACTATTAAAATCGTATGGCTCATTGGCTGTTCGTTCGTTGCGTTGTTCATTAAACTGCGTTGAATCGGATAGTTGTTTTGCATTGAAATATCAGCGAGTCATTATGTCATTCGAACTCACGTTTCACCCTATTATTCTGCCTTTTTTGGCGGCTTTTTTCATTTCCATGGCGTTAACGGTTTATGCGTTCCGCATCCGCAACAACGTCACCGTACGCATGTTTGCCTGGTATGCGGCCGCCATCACCGTTTGGGAACTGACGTCTGTTTTTGAAATAGCGAGTGTCGAGCATGACGCCAAGCTGTTCTGGACCAGCGTGAAATACCTTGGCGCCGCCTCGGCCCCTGTCCTGGGCGTGTTGCTGTCGCTGTCAGCTACGCGCAAGTCTCACTGGCTGCAAAAACGCTGGTTTGTGACGGCGCTGTGGTTCTGGGGAATTGCCACCATGCTCGTGGTTTGGACCAACGATTGGCACCACTGGTATTGGACCCGCACCTACTTAAGCGACGATGCTTTCGACATCAACACCGAAAAGGGCTGGTGGTTTGGCATCTATGCGGCGGGCATGTACGTGTCCATTACCGTCAGCACGGTGATGTACTTAAGTTATGTGCGCAAGGCGCCAGGGCTGTATAAAAAACAGGCGTACTGGTTTGCCATTGGCGGTTTTCTGCCACTCGGATTCCGGCTGTTATCGGATTTTTTCGGCGTCGTCATCATGAGAGGAGCGGATCAGGTCGTCTTTTTGATGCTGTTTACCGTCAGTTTCTACGGTGTAGCGCTGTTTCGCTATAACGCCTTCCGGTTGATTCCGGTGGCGTATGACCAGATCGTGCATCAATTGGAATCGCCGGTGCTGGTGTACGATCAACAGCATCATTTTCTCGACGCGAATCAATCTGCCTTGAACCTGTTCCGGGTGTCGCTGACCGACAGCATTGGCAAAGACATCAAAGAGCTGACGCAGGTGGAGGATTGGTCTGCCTATGAAGGCCGCGAGTGGTGGCACACCGAAGGGGAAATGCCGCGTTGTTTTCAGGTGACGCGCTCAGAACTACGTGATGGTATTCAACTGTTGGGTTATGCCTTGCTGCTGACAGACATCAGCCGTTTGAAAGAAACGGAGGCCCGTTTGGAGGCGTTAAACCGGGAAAAACAACAGATGACCGCTGATCTGGCCCACGATTTACGTACCCCAATTCAGATCGTCAGCGGATATCTGGAAGCGATGAACGATGGCATGATGGCACCAACGTCAGACCGCTATCAATCCATGCAGCGGCAGATGGGCAATCTGTCCAAGCTGGTGACCGACATTATGGTGTTGGCCAAAAGCGATGCCGGGGATCTGCAGTTGTCACCAGAGACCATAAACATGGCCGATCTGTTGCAATCCGTTGCTGCGGATTTTCAGTCGGCTGCGCAGGCCAAACAGATCGATTTAGACGTCACAACCGCGTCGGCGCTACCGGAAATCACCGTCGATGTCGGCCGTATTGAACAGGTTTTACAGAATTTGCTACGCAATGCGATTACCCATACGCCAGCCGGTGGTTCGATTCGCCTCGCCTGTGAGCGGAGGGACGGTGCGATGCTGGAGTGCACGGTCGCTGATTCGGGCGTCGGCCTGTTGCCAGAGCATTTAACCTTGGTCTTCGATCGGGCGTTTCGGGTCAGTGCAGACCGGTCCACCGAGCAGTGCAGCAATGGTCTGGGTTTGGCCATTTGTAAAAGCTTGGTGGAAGCGCACAAAGGGGAGATTGGCGTGCGCAGCGACGGTATCAACCGGGGCGCAACATTTTGGTTCCGTTTGCCGACGTCCGCCTAGCCCCAGTTGTTCCGTATTGAAATGGGCTTAGCTGATGAGATCGGTGCAACGGATCAGTATTGCACCGGTTCCGCGGCATCTTCATCTTCTTCTTCGGTTAACGGGTTGATCAGCCGTTCTTTGGGAAACACGCAACTGAAGGTTGAGCCTTTGTTTTTCGTGGAGCTGATGTCCAGCCGGGCATTGTGGTGTTGCAGTGCGTGCTTGACAATGGCTAATCCCAGCCCGGTACCACCGGTATCGGAAGAGCGACCCGGGTCGGCACGGTAAAAGCGTTCGGTTAATCGCGGAATGTGGTGTTGATCAATGCCTTGGCCTTCATCCGAGACACTGAGTACAGCGCCAGACAGGGTGGCTGCCCAAGTCAGAGTAATCTTGCTGCCCGCCGGGCTGTAATGCACAGCATTAAATACCAGGTTATTCACCGCTGAACGGATTTCACCCGGCTTCCCTTTCAGGTTCAGCGCCGTCTGGCATTGAATCTCAAATTCATGTTCGCGTTCCGCGGAAAGCGCCACGGCGTCGTCAGCGACCTGCTGTAAAAACTCAGACATCACAATTTCCGTGCCTTCAAAACTGCCGTTGGCAGAGTCGAGCCGCGTCAGCATCAATAGATCATTGACCAGATTGTTCATTCGTTTGGTCTGGTTGTTCATGCTGGTTAATGATTTGATCATGCCAGGGTTCAGGTCTTCGGAATATTCGAGAATGTTTTCCAGATGACCGGTTAAAACCGTCAGCGGTGTTTTCAACTCGTGTGACGCGTTGGCTACGAAGTCCTGCCGCATTTGCTCCAACTGCTTCAGTCGACTGACATCGCGCAATAATAACAATCGTTCACCTTTGCCAAACACCGTCATGGCAATTTGCATGTGCTTGCCCTGGTGGGCCGGGTTATCGAGCGTGATCGGTTCGTTGTGCTTGCTTTTGTTGTAAAACTGCACGAATTTCGGTTCTCGCACCAGGTTCGTCAGTAGCTGCCCGGTGTCTTCTTTGCGCAGCCGGAGCAAGTCTTTTGCTGCGCTGTTCCACCATTGAATGCTGCCATCGTTGTCCAGCAGAATAATGCCGTCGTTTAGTGCTTCGGTGGATGAGCGAATGCGTTTGACGATGTCGCGGTAATTGCGGATCTGTTTGCGATGATCGCGCTGAACCCGGTACAGATGATCAAACACAACCCCCCAAAGGCCGACTGCTTCCGGTGGCGTTTTTTTTGCACCGGCAATGAGCCAGGCAATCAGGCGATGCTGTTGATAGAGAATCCAGATGAGGTAGCCAATGGCCGCAACGGCGACAAATACCCAGGGGCGACCGAAAAACCAGCCAACCGCAAAGATAATCAGAAGATAAACAGTCAGCTGTTGATAATGGCTACGGCGTAGATCGCGAATCATGAATTGTCCGTTTCAACTTCCTTCGTGGAGAAACGATAACCGGTTCCCCTGACCGTTTGAATCAGCGACTTGAATTCATCGCCCAATGCTTTGCGCAGGCGACGAATATGGACATCGACCGTTCGTTCGTCAACATAAACGTTGCCACCCCAAACCTGATCCAATAACTGGCTGCGGGTATAGGCACGTTCTGCGTGGCTCATAAAAAACTGCAACAGCCGGAACTCTGTAGGCCCCATGGTCAGCTCATCGCCGTGTGCCGTCACGCGGTGTGAATTTGGGTCCAGTTTCAAGCCATTCACTTCAATCGGGGCGTCGATGCCTGCTGGAGTGGATCGTCGTAGTACCGCTTTCAGGCGCGCCACTAGTTCACGGGGTGAAAAGGGTTTGGTGATGTAGTCGTCAGCGCCGGCTTCGAGCCCGGAAATTTTGTGGTCTTCTTCACCTTTGGCGGTGAGCATGATAATGGGGATTTCGGCGGTCAGCGGGTCACGTTTTAAACGACGCGCTAGTTCAACACCACTGACGTTGGGCATCATCCAGTCGAGCAGGATGAGGTCAGGTTTCTGGTCGACCACCAGACTATGAGCGTCGGTGGCGTTGCCTGCTTCGATGGTGCGATAGCCAGCCATTTCCAATGCGGCGGCGATGACTTCGCGGATGGCCGATTCATCGTCGACAATCAATATGCTGCGGGTAGACATAGTGCAATACCGTGGTTACGTTTAGAGTCGTATGGCCATTTAACGAAGCTTTGATGACAAAAGTGTTACAGATGTCACGAGAATGTCAAAAAGTTAGGATTTAGCCGTTCGTTTTGACTCGGATTCTCGCTTGTTTCGGGTATCTGTCCGGAATCGTCATCCGATATATTCTAAAACCACCGCGCCAAACAGCGCCAAACCGACCCAGTGGTTGTTCAAAAATGCCTTAAAGCAGGCATCACGATCTCGCTCGCGTATCAACCATTGTTGATAACCGAACAGCCCGGCAACCACGGCCATCGCCAACCACCAAAACACGCCCAGCTCCGCTTTTACGCCAATCACCAGCCAGGTCAACCAAGCCAGGATTTGCAACAGGCCGACCATGAGACGGTCCGATTCGCCAAACAGGATGGCTGTGGAACGGACACCGATTTTCAGGTCATCGTCCCGGTCAACCATGGCATAGAGGGTGTCATACACCACCGTCCAGATCACCGTGGCGCTGAACAGCAACCAGGTCAAATCCTGCAATGGCACACTAAGAGCGGTGTAAGCCATCGGGATCGCCCACGCAAACGCCGCACCCAATACCACTTGAGGCAGATAGGTAAAGCGCTTCATAAAGGGGTAGCTGGAGGCCAGTGCCGCGGCGATGAAGGATAATTTGACCGTTAACGGATTGGTGAACAACACAAGAATAAAAGACAGCACGATAAGCGATGAAAACAGCGTGATGGCTTCCTTTTCCGACACAAGACCAACAGCCAGCGGCCGGTTCAGGGTACGTTTTACGTGACCGTCGATCTTACGGTCGGCGTAATCGTTGATGACACATCCGGCCGAGCGCATAAAAACCACACCCGCGACGAAAATAAAAAGGGTTTTCAGATCCGGAAAGCCTTCGGCGGCCAGCCACAATGCCATTACGGTTGGCCACAGCAACAGATAAATGCCAATCGGACGATCGAGGCGGGTCAGTTTAATATAATGTGGTAAGGCGTTTGTATTCATGTTCTATCAAATCGGGTAAAAAGAATTCGGTGACCAGCAAGGGTTGTCGGTGCAACAGGTAGCGAGCGCGTCGACCCCAGCCCACTTCCGTCTCGCAGGCTTGTAGATGGTCCTTTTCGACGCCCGGTGTGGAAAACAGCAACTCACCTAAGGGCTTGTTTTCCAAGTGAGTCAGCTGGCCCAGTCCATGCCGTAGACTGGTCTCCGGGACCAGTGTATGAGCGGCGACCCAGGGCGTGTTGCCATGCTTCAGCAAAACTTTGCGGGAAAAGTAGCCTCGTGCACCAGCCCGGTGTTCCAGGCCGTCGATGGGCAATGACACAATGATGTGTTCTTGAGCCAGAACCTCAACCGAGAACTGATCCGAACGTTCCCGCAAGGCCTTGGTCAGGCTTCCGGGCAAGTGTATCCAGGGGCGATAGGCATCGGGTATGGTCGACCGGATCTGCGCGATCGGGTGCCAGCGATGCAGACGGGTATCTGGGTCTTGGATCAGTCGGGTCACGGTAATATAGACGTCATAATGTGGCGCCAGTTTAACGCGCGAGCCTCAGTCGACTCCAGTCAAAAACCGGTTAAGGCCATTTTTTCTGAAAATATAGGTGGATTTGGAAGAAAGTCGACCAGTTTTTGACCGATGGGGCTTGGCAAACCCCTTAAGAGGTGGTTAATCTAGGGTTCATCATTACCGCTGCATCTGGATAGGTGAAAAGCCGGTATACGATTAATAAAAATAATGATTGTGAAGGAAGTTGCCATGCGAAAACCTGAATTAGCGGCTGCGATTGCTGAACGTGCCGATTTAACCAAAGACAAGGCTGGCGAAGTGCTCAACGTCTTGTTAGATCAGATTACCCAAACCGTTGCGAAGAAAGAGTCTGTTACCCTGGTGGGTTTCGGAACTTTTGAAGCACGCTCACGTGCCAAGCGTAAGGGCAAAAACCCTCAGACGGGTGCTGAAATCGAAATCCCAGCAAGCAATACTGTTGCTTTCAAAGCGGGCAAAGCGTTGAAAGATGCTGTGAACTGAACGTGACATTATTAGTTCTGTAAGGAAAAGAGGCGTTGGCCTCTTTTTTTTCGCTTGCCGAAAAGGGGGCTTTTCAATAGGGCAGTCTTAAGCGCATCTGCTTTGTATCTGCTTTGCATCTGTGGCATTAGCATCATTCGGTGACTTGGTTTTCCTGTGATGTTTTCGCCGTCAAGGACCGTCATTTTCAGCTCATTTATTAGAGCATCGCTGCTTGATCTGCCTGTGAGACATCAATGGTTTCGCGTGGTCGTTTGAAAGGCGGTAAAAAAACGTATGAATCACTTTCTTGATAGACATTTGTGCATTCGATTTCTGTCACGCCCAACTTTTTGACTAACCAGTCGAATACCATTGCCGACATTGGTGTAAATAACTGTTCTGTCGTATCTGCTTTGGCTGATTTAATTGGCACGTCGCAACGGATCCAAGGGCATGGATGCCCTTGGGAGCGCCGCGCGTGCAGGGAAGCACGCTCAAGCGACCGTTCGAAGTACGTGGCAATTGAGGAAGAGCACCAAAGCGGGCGACAAAAGGGGGTGCAAGGGGAACTCCCCTTGGAAAGAAAAATTCAAAGTAAAGCTATGTCATTGCATGAAGCAAATGCCAAAAAAATAAACCGGCTCAGCTTAAGTAAGTATCTTTCGGGCTGCCCCTTTGAAAAAAACTTCCGAAATCGTCTTTCGAGAAGAACCCAACCCCAATGACCAGAACGGATGGTTGTTTTTCGCCAACAAACGCTCAGCTGACTCATGTCGCAATGGCTAACGAGTATTAACCCGATGAATAGCAGCTATTGCTGTACATCTGTCCTTTTTTCGTCATAATTCAAACAACTGTTTGAATGGAAAGCCAGAATATGAAATTAAGAGTCCTGTTATGGTTAATGGCCGTGATGTACAAACGCTCGGTGCGCCGTAATGAATCGATGCGGGATTACCTGCAGAATGTAGAAAAAACCATTCAATTTGCTACCGATGAACGCAATGTAACCCGGTTTCTGAAATTCCGGGATCAGCAAGTGTCCAGTGCTGCGAAAGAAGTCGACGATGCGGATATGACCATTCGCTTTGCGAATGCCAAAAACGGTTTTCAGGTGTTGTGGGCCATGGCCAGTGGCAAAGACAAAAACGCGTTTATGCGTGCCGTACAGGACAAAAAGGTCGTGGTTGAAGGTGACGTCATGTTGCTGATGTGGTTCCAGAAATCGCTTAAATACATTCGCTGATTACCCACACCCGTTTAAAGACCGGTTGCCATTGTTTTGGGCTTTCCGGTCCCGTTCCGTAATTATTGACGCAAGAGTCTTGCGTTCACAGCCATTCCCCGCGAATATGCCCCCGTTTTGCCTTAGAGTCACGGCGGTGCCCGGTTAACCATGACTGGCGCCCGCTGAAATGAGTTCTAAGCTGTTAATGGGTTAAGTGAGGGAAAGGTATGGCCGTTGAGAATCGTTTCAAGTCATTGGTAGAAGTAGAGAAGGTTAAGGTAAGGGAACCCGGGGTTATCATACTGACCGGACCTTCAAGCTGTGGTAAGGGTGAAGTTGCCAATGCGTTGTGCCGGACGTTGTCGATTCGACCCGAAGCGCATTTATCGATGGGTGAAATCCTGCGCAGTACCTTTCGCGGCGCCAAAGAAGACCCTGACTTTGCCGAGCTGCTAGCCACCAAATATGAACTCAGCGCGCAAACAAACATTTTCGATTGCGTTGACACCACCGAATCGCTGAGTGCCAAAGTGCGCTCTTACCAGTCTTCATTGGAAAAATATTTTCAGAAAACCGGCATGGACCTGTTTACCTCACAGCTGGAATGGCTGGAGTTCTGTACCATGAACGGCTTGCTGGTGCCGAACCGTTGGACCGAGAATTTTGTTGCTGCTCATATCGAACAGGCCCGCTCCACGCGTGAAGAAACCTTTATTCTCGATGGTTACCCCCGTACCGAGCGCGCCGCCGAACACTTACTCGACTTTCTGGCGTCTATGGATATTCCGGTTCTGAAAGTGCTGCACCTGAGTATCAGCCGTCAGGAAATGATGTCTCGTGCGCAAGCCCGAGGCCGTGCCGATGATGATAAAGAAAGCCTGCACAAACGGTTTCAGTTTTATATTGAGAACGTGCAACCGAGCGTGGATTTCATGAAAACCAAGTTGGGCTCGGATCGGATCGCGTTAATTGATGCACACCAGCCTGTGTATGACGACACGCCACAAGGACCTCAATTTAATCTGGATGCGTCGATCAATGCCGTTGTCACCAGCGTACTACGCGCCATGGGCGTACCACGTGTGGTGCTGAACGACATTCTTAACGGTGATTCAAAGTAGGCTTATTTACCCGCGCGCAGAATATTTTTCTGTGCGCCATTTCCTTATGCTTAGCCAACGCGTTCGAGCATCATTTCCGAAAAATCCGCAAACGTTTCAAAACCGATCTTTTCATAGCATTGAATGGCCGACGTGTTTTCGCTGTGAACATTCAGACCAATCAGTTCAACCGTGGTAAGTAATCGTTCGCACAAGGCTGTAATGCTTCGACCGGCAAACCCCTGTCCCCGGAAATCCGGGTGAGTTGCGATGTTGCCCAGCGCCGCGACGTGATAGGTCGGCGAGTAAACATGAATCCCCGCCACACTGACCAACTGATGATGGTGCACATATCCGGTAAAGGTGTGCTGGCTGAGCATGTCCGGATCAAACCAGTTGTTTGGGTAGCTGAGTTGATAAAAGTTGCTCAGCCGTTCAGCGTCTGCTGGACCAAAGGTTGTGATGGCTTCGGCGGGGGCAGCGGGTTGCGGATGCTGGCGTAAGATCATGCGTCGTTGCCGTTCATGATAGGTTGTGCGCATGACCGTTTGAACCGCCGGCACACAACCGTCATTGACGTGCGCATAAACCCGTTCGCCCAGGGTTGGCAGCAGTTCAACTAACATGGATGACAGCAAATCCGTCCGGTCTCCCAGCGCTAATACAATGGGCAGATCTGGGGTTTGGTAAACCACAATCACCGCGACAATTCCGTCGTTTTCCCAGTGCGCGAAGTATCGACAGCGGGCCCAGAAAAAATCTTCCAGGTCGCCGATAGCATAGAGTTGCAGTTCAGGTGATTGACTTAAAAAACGGTAGAGTTCGGCTTTGTTTGTTGTTGGGTTGAGCAAGGCGGTTCTCAGTTTGGGCTGCCGTCACGGAAGTGCATCATAAAGGCAGTGAACACCAGCCGTCCACGTCAAAAGCTAAGGCAACTCTGAATAATTGCCGTCTACTTCAGCGGGTGCAGAAATTTGCTGTTTTAGACTCGCCCTCCGGGCCGTTCAGATCGATGACTGAGCATTGTTGTGTGTTTTGAGAAGGACCCTATCGCACATGCGCAGAGCGTTGATAACCCCACCAACGTTTAACAACATGAATGATAAATGCGCGATGGCAGTGCTCACAAAGGACGGTATGGACCCCTGCCGTTTTTCTCGGGTAGGGGCCGGTATAGGGTTTGCCGCAAAAGGCGCAGCGCATTACTCCTCTGCCTTTTGCCTTGGTTCCAGGTAGGTGATCTGTTTCAGGCCTTTGCGGTACTGATCCAGAAAGAGCTGCCGTTCACTCAACGGCATGGAGCTTTCTTCGAGCTGTCGTTGATAGGCGGCGACCAGCATGTGCTCCGGAAAATCAACGTAGTTAAGCACCTGTTCAATGGTGTCGCCTTTCTTGGCATTTTGCAGCACCAGCGAACCATCTTCGTCGAAGACAGCATCCAGGCTGTTGGTGTCGCCAAACAGATTGTGCAAATCGCCGAGAATTTCCTGATAGGCACCGACCATGAAGAAGCCCAGCCATGGACGCTCACCACGTTGCCATTCTGGCAGAGGAATAGTGGATTCCACACCTTCACCATCGACGTAATAATCGATCTTGCCGTCTGAGTCGCAGGTAATGTCCTGCAATACACCCCGAATGGCCGGTTCCCGGTCAAGTCCGGTCAGTGGCAGAATCGGGAAGATCTGATCGATCCCCCAAACGTCCGGCAACGACTGGAACATGGAGAAGTTAACGAACAGCTTGGTGGCCATTTTTTCATTGAGGTCATCCAGCATGTCACGATGGGCGCGTTTTGCCGGGTTTAACCGCTCACTGATGATCTGGTTAATGGCGCGCGACATATCTTCAGCGTGCGCGCGCTGCTGTAATGTCAGGAAGCCCTGGTTGTAGGCGTCGTGTACATCCTTCAGGAAGTAGGTCGCATCGTGGTAGAGCTCCGCGTAGGGGCGCTCGTGAATTTTGGTGCATTGATAACAATACCAGAGCTCTTTTAGGATGCTCGGCGAGTCTTCTGCTGGACACTCTGGCACGACGACATCGGGCGTTTCTTCTTCGGCCACGTCGGCGATCAGTACGGCGTGATGTGCTGTTACTGCACGCCCGGATTCACTGAAAATCATCGGGTGGGGCAGGCCTTCGTTTTCACAGGCTTCACGAAACGCATAAACAACGTTATTGGCGTATTCCTGAGTTGAATAGTTCATGGAGCAGGATTCGCGCGAGCGGGTGCCTTCGTAATCAACACCCAAACCGCCGCCCACGTCGACAATGTTGATAGGCACATCCAGATGGCGCAGTTCAACATAGAAGCGAGCACACTCGCGCAAACCCAACTGAATGTCGCGGATGTTGGCGATCTGTGACCCCAGATGAAAGTGCAACAGCTGAAAGCAATCTAACCGGTCGTGTTCGCGTAACCGTTCAGTGACCGCCAGAATTTCAGAAGCGGTTAAGCCAAATTTGGATTTTTCGCCGCCAGAGTTTTCCCACTTGCCTTTGCCAATGCTGGCCAGTCTGGCGCGCACACCGATACGTGGCAGCACTTTCAGTTCGTTGGAAATGTCGAGAATCCAATCGACTTCACTGGATTTTTCAACCACCAGATAAACGTGGTGACCGAGTTTTTCCGCCGATAATGCCAGGCGAATGTATTCTTCATCTTTATAGCCGTTACAGACAATTGTGGTGGCACCACGGGATGCTTCGGCCAAGACCGCCATCAACTCCGGCTTACTGCCTGCTTCCAGACCAATGCGGGCGGCACCCGCTAGTTGCTGACCTTTAATGATCTCTTCGACCACCCGGCGCTGCTGATTCACTTTGATGGGATACAGTGGCTGGTAGATATTGCGGTAATGCTCGTTTTCAATCGCGGCTTTAAAGGCACTGGTGATCTGCGCGACGCGGTCGTGCAGAATGTGCGGAAAACGCACCAATAATGGCAATTGCAGTCCACGGGTTCTGGCGGCCAGAACGATATCCTTAAGCGAGGTTTTTTGGTTGGCATTTACCACCGTATCGCCATTTTCATTGACGGTAAAATAACCTTCTGACCAGCGATTAATGTTGTACAGCTCAATCGCGTCGCTCACAGTCCAGACCATAGCAGAAACTCCGTTAACGGACTTTGGCTACGAACCCTCGTTCGCCGGTGTGTCTTCCATTGCCAGACAGTGGTAATGGGCACACTTCCAAAGTAACCTTTGCGTGAAAAAACGGTTTACCTTAGTACAGACCCTTACTCCGGGTTTGTAAAAGGGGCGCTATTTAAGCAGGTTGAAAACACTTTTTACAAGGAGAAATCATAATGAGCAAAATAATAATTGCGACCGACAATGCACCTGCCGCCATCGGCACCTATTCGCAGGCGGTAAAAGTCGGTTCCACAGTCTATCTGTCGGGTCAAATCCCGTTGGATCCGGCCACCATGACGCTGGTCGACACGGATATGGCGGCGCAGATTCACCAGGTGTTCAAAAATCTGAGCGCTGTGTGCGAAGCTGCTGGTGGCAGCTTGCAGGATATCGTCAAACTGAACATTTTTTTAACGGATTTAAGCCATTTCGCGTTGGTTAACGAAGTAATGGCTCAATATTTCGAACAGCCATATCCGGCCCGTGCCGCCATCGGCGTGGCTCAATTGCCCAAAGGCGCGGCAGTGGAGATGGACGGTATCGTAGAACTGGGCTGATCAGCCCTCGGTATTAAGGCTTTCGTGCCCGTGCTTTGCGTGCGGCGCGAGCGTCTTTCCAGCCCTCAAAACGAATTTGCAGGTTCTGCAGTTTGGCGATCAGTAAATGAGCCGCTTTACGATTGGTCAAAATTTTCGGAAGTGGTTTGGCCATGATAACTCTTTGGTTGTTGGTTTAACGCCGCCGGTATTTGCGGCATACTCTCACGTTCCTTGGGTTTCATCGGCACATCCTTTGTCGAACGTTATTAAATGAGTTATTCCTGAATGGGTCAAGCAAAACACCGTCCGCCACTCAAGCGGAACCAGAAAGACTCGCGGGTGACGGAGGTTCAACGTTATCGCGATTTCCTGTCCCCTCGTTATTGGCCCGCCTGGTTTGGTATCGGCGGAATCTATCTGATGGCTTGGTTGCCCATTCCAGTACGGTTGGGCTTGTCGCGGGTAATTGCCGGGTTGTTGTACCGTTTGGTGCCCAGCCGGCGCAAAGTGGCGCAAACCAATATCCGACTGTGCTTTCCCGAATTGAGCGCTGCCGAACAGCATCGACTGGTTAAACAGACCTTTTTCTCCAATACGTTGAACTTTTTTGAAACCGCTCACGCCTGGTGTCGGCCGGTGACATCGGTGCCATTTCACATCGAAGGGCTGCAGCATTACAAAGACGCAGTGGCCTCCGGCCGCGGCATTTTGGTGCTCAGCGGTCATTTCGGACCCATTGATATTCTCGGCGCGCTGTTGATCGGGATCTGTGAGTTTTCGGTTGTCTACCGCAAACACGATAATGCGCTGTTTAATTACTTCATGACCCGTGCCCGCGAGCGCTACAGCAAGAAAACCCTGGCGCGTAAAGACATGAAAGGCTTACTTCGAGAGCTGAAGCAGGGCGGGGCAATCTGGTATGCCCCCGATCAGGACTATGGTCGGAAAGCTTCGGTGTTTGTGCCGTTTTTCAATATCCCCACTGCCACCATCACCATGACCAGTAAACTGGCCAAGATGGGCGATGCGATCGTATTACCTGTCAGTGCCTATCGGACAGACGATCATCGGGGCTTTGTGTTGAATATCGAAGCACCGGTTGCTATACCGAGTGGAGACGACGTTGCCGATGCGCGATGGATTAATGAATGGCTGGAGTCACGCATTCGATGTCACCCCGAACAGTATCTCTGGCTGCATAAACGTTTTAAGACACGACCTGAAGGCGAAGCTTCAGTTTATCGTTAACCCGTTACCACAAGGATATTCATGAAAACATTTGATTACCCGCAACTACAACTGCAACAGGTGACGACACTGCCCGCAGACGCCGACTGTTGTATTGAATGGCGGGAAACATCCGAACATGCACTGATCAACCAGCATCTGAACGGCGAGCGACGTTTACGCCAATTACTGCCCAGTGGTGTGCTGTGGTCCTTTGGCAAAGCGCCAAAGACGGTTTCGGAATTTGAACGTTTAACTCTGGCGCGCGCCATGGTGTTAGGTGCCATGCGCAAAGACGATCGCCACCTGGTGCTGATCGCTGACGATGCCGACCACATGCAGGCGTTGCTCAGTGCCGCTTTGGCCGCTCAGTACGAGCTGCCAACCTTTAAAAAGAACCAACCGGCAAAACGTGAATTAACCATCAGTCTGCTTGGACCTATCGATGCCGAGACCATCTCGCTGCGCCAAGCGGAAGCTGAAGGTAATGCCTACACTCGTTATTTGACGGCGTTGCCCGCTAATGAGTTAAACCCCTGGTCGTATCGCGAACTCATTGAAGAACTAGCTGAAACAGAAGGCTGGGAATGTAAGGTGTACCGTTATAAAGAGCTTGAAAAAATGGGTGCCGGTGCCTTTTTGGCCGTAGCGCGAGGTTCCATGAACAAAGAAGCTTCCATCGTCCGGGTTCACTACAAAGGTAACCCAGACTCGGTGGACACCATTGCGCTGGTGGGCAAAGGCGTGACCATGGATACCGGTGGCTACAACCTGAAAACCGGCGGTTCCATGTTTGGCATGAACGGCGATATGAATGGCAGCGCTGTTGTGCTGGGCAACATGCTGGCCGCAACCCGGCGTGGCGAAAAAGTGAATATGACCGGTTGGTTGGCGTTAACCGATAACCACATTGGTTCTGGCGCTTATCATGCTAACGAATGGGTCAGGGCGCTCAACGGTACGACCATTGAAGTGGTCGACACGGACGCCGAAGGTCGCATGATTTTGGCCGACACTCTGACATTGGCCTCGCGCGAGCACCCCAAGGCGGTCATCGATTATGCGACCCTGACCGGTGCCTGCATTGCGGCACTGTCTACTCGTTATTCTGGCGTCTTTACCAACCATGAACCGTGGTTTTTACCGCTGATCGAAGCGGGCAAGCAAAGTGGTGAGCGCATCTGGCCGTTTCCGATCGATGCCGATTACGATGAGAACATCAAAAGTAACATTGCCGATATCCAACAGTGCAATCCGGGTAAGTCGTCGGACCACATCGATGCCGCTCGCTTTTTAAGCCGATTCATTGAACCGAATGTGCCCTGGGTGCATGTCGATCTGGCATCAGCGGTGCACAAGGGCGGCTTGGCGCATGTGTCGACCGACATTACCGGCTTTGGCATCCGGCTAACCCAAAACCTGTTTAAAATGCTGTTCTAACCAACACGGTAAGTCTTCTCTCAAGCGCTCGAACCGATGCCGGTTCGAGCGCGTCTCCTCCCGCTTGAAATTTTCCTCTCGACGCATTTTCTGCCTGCCTCAAAATGACTGCTAGACTGAAAGCATTGTGTGCCGATGTGGAGTTTACGCTGTGCCGTCTGTGTTAATCGTTGAAGATTCAAGTGTTGTTCAGAAAATCTTAAAGCATATCGCCGGGCGCAGTTTGGCGTTTAATCTGGTTTATGCCAGCAGCCGGAAGGAGGCCATGGTTAAGTTAGCCGAGCGCAACGATTGGCTGGCCGCTATTATTGATTTGAACCTGCCCGATGCGCCTCATGGTGAACTGGTTGATGATGTACTGGGCATGGGGATCCCGACCATTGTGTTAACCGGCAGTGTTGACGACGAAAAACGCGATGCACTGACGCGCCGGGGCATTGTCGATTACGTCCTGAAGGAAGGGCGTTACAGTTATCAGTATGCGGTTAATCTGGTGAATCGCTTGAACCGCAATAAACACATCAAAGTGCTGGTGGCGGAAGACTCCACCGTCACCCGCAATTTTATTGTCGAGCTGTTATCGCGACATCTGTTTCAGGTGGTACAGGTGGATGACGGGCGGAAAGCTCTGGAGGCTTTACGTAAAGACGACAGCATTAAACTGTTGTTAACCGATTACAACATGCCCTCGATGGATGGCTTTGAATTAATCCATGAACTTCGACATAAGGAGGACAAGGTCGATCTGGTCATCATCGGTTTGTCTTCCGCGGGCGATAAATACCTGTCCGCGAAATTCATCAAAAACGGTGCTAACGATTTTCTCTACAAGCCTTTTTCACACGAAGAATTTTTCTGCCGAATCATGCAAGCCGTGGAGTCGATGGAACGTCTGGAAACCATGCGCGAAATGGCGTATACCGACGCACTGACGGGCATCGGAAACCGACGGTTTTTTATCGAAAAAGCGCGCAAGTATCTGGATCAGGCCATGGATCATGGTACCCCCATGAGTTTGGCGATGGTGGATATCGATCATTTCAAACTGATTAACGACGATTATGGCCATGACGTCGGTGACGAAGTGCTGCAACACTTTGCCACTGCGTTATCGGATCGTTTTGGTCGGTTTTTATTTGCGCGTACTGGTGGCGAAGAATTTTGCATTGTCATGCCGGGCTTGAAGCAGGAAAAGGCTTTTCAGTTACTGGACGCACTGCGCGCGCAGATAGCACAGGATTTTGCCGATACCGCGGCGGGTGATGTCGGTTACACCTTCAGCGGAGGGTTAGTGCAAGCGCCTGCGGATAATGTCGAAAGCTTAATGAAGCGAGCTGATATTTTGTTGTATCGGGCGAAGGACGCAGGTCGTAATATGGTTTTGGTGGAGTAGTTTTGTATATTGATTGGGGTTTGGTTTTTGATAGGAAATTTTGGAAGGATTTCTCTTTCCAAGGGGGCAGCCCCGAATGGCACTTACTTAAGCCTTCCTGGCATGTATATTTTCTATTTCGGGAGCACCGGCAAGCTGCTTTATAGAACGTGTGTTCTTTTTCGGTAAGAGCCAATCTTGTCCTGCGACTAAGGTTAGGTTCCCACCAATGGATTTCTTGGAGGATTTTTCTTTCCAAGGGGAGATCCCCTTGATCCGGCCTTCACCAGAGGTGAAGTCGTTAAAATCGAATCGAAGCCCATTGGGGCTTCGCTTTTAATCGATTTTAACCCCCCCTTTGTCGCCCGCTTTGGTGTACTTCTTTAATTGACACTTCATTCGAACGGTAGCTTGAGTGTGCGTCCCTGCACACGCGGCGCTTACAAGGGCATCCATGCCCTTGAATCCGTTGCGATGTGTCAATTAATTCAGCCAAAGCAGATGTGACGGAACCGTTATTTGCGCCAGTCCTTGGAACATAGAATTTAGAGGTTGGTTTTATCTATCGAGAAAGTAGCTCTTGCCGCGGTTTTCTCCGCCTTTCAAACGACCACGCGAAGCAATTTGCGTCTCACAGGTTGTTCAAGCAGGGATGCTTGAACAACCTGTGAGCCGGCCAGGGAAGGCCGTCGCGAACGACCTGTCGAAGACGAAATTGAGACGTGTGATCAGTCGTTTGTGGCGGCGGCTGGGATTGTTAAGGGCCGAGCCCGAATCGTCGGACCGGTTCGGCCCTTGACGGCGAAAGTTTCCCAGTGAAACCAAGTCACTGAATGATGCAAAAACCTCAGACAGAACGTAAATATAACTTGGTAAGTACCAGTACCATTCGGGGCAGCCTCCTTGGAAAGAAAAATCCTCCAAGAAATCTTTTGGCTAAAACGGAACCATAGTCTTCGGAACAGATTTAGTACTTGAAGTAAAAAAATCTCAGTGAAAATAAGTCACAGAGTGATGCAAAAACCCTAGGGCAGCTCTGAATAATTGCTATCTACCTCAGCGGGTGAAGAAATGATCAAATTTCGAGGCAAGTTCTGCAGGCAATATTCATTATCTTGGCAAAGGACTTAACAACGAAATTTGCCATTTCAGACCCGCCCTCCGGGTCCTTCAGATCGATGACTGAGCTTTGTTGTGTGTTTTGAAAAGGACTCGCCATTCCCTGCAACATACGCCTCGCTCATCCTTCGATCTGATAGGACTGAGGTGATTTGAATTAATCAGAGCTGCCCTAGTGTCCTGAGTCAGAAGTTCGCAAGGATTCAGCGTGCCATTCAAGCTTTATAGCTAGGCGTGTCTCGCAGTCAATGGTTATTCCATTGGCAAGAGACGGAACAACGCTAGAGAGCTTGAATGACGCGCCCAAAGGGAGCTCATGGAAAACACTATTACGGCGTTGCTCTTTTTGAAAAGATCTCGATATTCTCTACAAAGAGCGCCTTGTACTAGCGCTTCCCATGAGCTCTGAAACGATACGAACTTCCGACTCAGGACACTAGATACAAAGCAAATATCAGAAATTTCCGTTTAGGCTTTTTGCAAAAAATCCACCGCCGACACTATTAACGGCCAAGCCAATACAGAACCCGTACCTTCGCCGAGGGCCAAATGCAGGTTAAGCAGCGGTCGTTCACCGAGTGATTTCATGATGGCGTGTTGCGCGGTGTGCGACGATTGATGCGTGAACTGTGCATAGTCAGTTATGTTCGGGTACATGGAATGCAACGCTAGCATGGCGGCGGAACAGGCGAAGCCATCCACCAGAAACATGCCACCCAGTTCCGCGGTCGAGGCCATTGCTCCCATGATGGCAGCAATTTCCAGACCGCCCAGATATTGTACGATGCGCCAACCGTCGGTGAGGTGTTCCCGATGCAAGGCCAGAGATTGGGTCAAAACATCGATCTTGTCCCGGTTCAACATTGGATCGTGTCGGTTCTGATTAGTGACGGCGGATTCTGACGAGATATCCAGCATCGCCATGCAAATTGCGGCGGCACTGGTGGTGTTGCCCAAACCGAGTGCGCCGAATGACAATACACGAGCGCCTTCGGCCATTTTCATGGAGGCTTGTTCGGCTCCGATCTTTACCGCGCGTTCCAGCTCATTTTCTGTCATTGCGGGCATCATTGAAAAATCACGGGTCCCTTGAGCCACTTTTTGGGTCATCAGGTTGGGGCGTGGCGAAAGCTCTTCGCCGACTAAACCGCAGTCAATGACGGTTAAATCGACCTGATGTTTATGGCACGCCTTGGCGACTGGAGCCTGTCCTCTCAATAAACGGTTCACATGATCGAGAGACGACAATGGGCTTAAGTTGGCTTGATGCGACCGGTCGTAAATGCCGTGATCGCCGCAAAACACCAGATGACGCAATTGTTGCAGTTCAATATCGTGACTGTTCTGAATGCAGGCCAGCTTCTGCACCACGCTTTCCAGCATACCCAGCGAATGGGTAGGTAGGCCTAGCGCGCGGGTATAGGCATTCAGGTGCTCTACAGCAGAGGTGCTCACCGGTACTATGTTAAATGAGATCGACATGACAACTTCCTGATGGTGACTCCTGAAGTGTAGCAGAGGATATCTGCCCGCTTCAGCCTTATTGACCGATTAGGCCGATGTCTTCCACAAACACATGCTCAGGTCGACTCAGTACGTATTCAACGGCGTCCGCAAGGTCGTCCGTCTGCAACCAGCCTGGTTTGATGTCTGCCGGCGAATCTGGTGCCGGTACCTGCACCAGGGCGGGCATCAGGTTGTGAACATGAATGCCAAAGGGGCGTACTTCTTCGGCCAGTGCTTTGGCAAAGCCCATCAGACCAAATTTTGCGGCGCAGTAAGGTCCGGCATTGGCGTAGCCGTATTTGGCTGCTTGCGAGGCAATATTAATAATGAAGCCGCCGCCCTTGGGTTTCATGATCGGCAGGATGGCTTGAGTGACCAGAAACGGACCTTTCAGGGTGGTGTCCAACACCAAATCCCAATCTTCTTCTGGGCAGTCTTCCAGTGTATGTGTCACGCCTAAGCCAGCGTTGTTGATCAGTACATCTATGTCCGCAAAGTCAGTCGGCAGTTCGGCTAGGGCACTGACCACGGATTGTCGTTCGCGAACGTCCATGGCAAGGGCAAAGGCCTGGTTCTGACCGTCGGCGTTCAGTCGCTCGACCTGACGGGCCAGCATGTCGATCCGTCGCGATGCCAGAATCACCTTCATCCCCAAACTGTGCAGTCGGTTGGCAATGGCCAGGCCGATGCCGCTGCCACCACCGGTGATCAGTGCCGTTTGACCGCGTCGTGAAATGCCGTTCATAATGTTTCCTCCATTGTCTGTATAACCATAGTATGCCTGCCCATGATTGAAAGCCCCTACCTGACCGAGCAAGAAAAGTCGGACTCCAGTGCGACCTTCGCCGACAGATTGCAACAGCTGTTACAGGACACAACGGTGTCTGCTTTTGCCCGTAAAGTGGGTTTGAGTGAAAGTCTGATTCGAAAATATCTAAAAGGCAGTGAACCGAGCTTGATGCGGGCTGATCAAATTGCCCGTAAGGCCAATGTCAGTCTGGAATGGTTGGCAACCGGCTGCGGTTACCAGTACCGGCAAGCCGAAGTGGTCGACCAGGCGGCGTTAATATTGGCACACGACATCACTCTGCAGGGGTTGCATGCGAGAAGTCTGGCACTGCCGGAAATTGACAAGATGACGTTGGTGGTTTCCGTCTATCAGTTCTTACGTTCGCATAAAAAAGCGGACGGCTACCTGGACGAACATGGCGGTAAGTTATTTTCCAGTCACGCCATTGCTTCCTACATTGACGCACGTAAGCCGGGTTAATCTATTCGTTCGAAAACGTCGCTGACGATCTGCTCGTGTGCGGAACGTTTGGCCTGGTACATCAGGTCGTCAGCTCGTGCCAGCAATGTGTCGATATTGAACAGGTCGGTTGACGCTGTCTGATACTCGATAATGCCGATAGAGCAGCCTAGGTTAAGATATTGCGTGTTACCGAAGCGGGCCAATTCTGAGATTGCAAAGAACTGATCGATGAACCGTTGCAGTGCCTCCTCTGCTTGCTGACGGCTGACGTCTTGAAAACAGACCAGAAACTCATCGCCGCCGATACGGTATATACGATCGTGAGCACGGACTTTCTTGCTCAGTGACTGGACGAACTGTTGCAGGAATTGATCGCCGGTGGAATGGCCGAAGGTATCGTTCAGTTTTTTGAAATTATCCAGATCGATAAACGCTAGACAGACTTTTTGCGACGGCAATTGCTGTAACAGCCGTTTCATGTCTTCGTCAAAGGCGGTCCGGTTATACACTTGGGTTAACGGGTCGTGGTAGGCCAGACGATAAGAGTCGAGACGGTCAAGGACGAACTCAATAGCGTTGGACAACTGCTGACAGATTTTACGGATGATGTTTTTAGCGTCCACAGAGCGGTTGATGATGTCGCCCAGAAACGACACATCCAACTGACCCTGACCGCCAATGAACTGAAAGTCAAAATTCAGGTGTTTGATGTCAGAAACCTGATCATCCTGCCACGGGTTTTCGACATCACGGCACAAGGAATGACTATTCACAAACTGCACGCTGAGGCTGGCTCGGTTAACGTTGATCAGCCGCTGCATATTGGCCAGGAAGCTGTCGATCAGTTCGTCGACATTAGCACAACGCAACGCCGAATCGTTAAAGGCTGCCAGGGTGTTTAACAAACCATTTTCCAGTTTCAACGCATCGATACCCATTTGCCGTTGCGCCATGCTGATGGCCTGTCGGGGTTCGACAGTCGTATCCATTCGGGTGGATCGAGTTGCCGTGGATCGGAACCAGCACTCACGGGATTCCAGGTGATACTGTCGGGTTTGACGTATCGCCAGCTGTGCCCAGTTCAATGCCCGTTGCGATTCACCCAAGTCGGTCAAATAGATCACTAACAGCCGCAATGCCAACAATTCAAGGTGTAGATTTTGCCGAAGTTGCGCAAAATCTTCGGTCAACTCCATGAAAAAGTGCTCGGCTTCATCGGCATTGAACGATTGTGTGATCAGCCCAAGGCAGCGGATAAAGGCCTCACCTTCATTCGAGCGCGGTGGTTCATCGTGAATTTGCGGCCGGATAGCGGCAGGCAGCCGTCGGTCACCATTGATGTAAGCAGCAATCGCCTGCAGTGCCAGCAACTCACCTTTGGTGCGGAATCGGGTTGAGGTCATGTTGCGATACTCCATGACCGAAAAAATATCATCCAGCAGTTGAATCGTGGTTTGTTGATAATCGGCGTAAAAGGCGATCAATGCCAGATTATACAGGGTGGTACAGATCTGGTCGAAATTACCATCGGCCAGTGCTAAGGGGTAAGCGGTTTCCAATGCTTGCTTGGCCGGCTCTGTTTGCCCAAGGCCGTTTAATAGAAAGGCCAAGCCATTCAGGGTGTTGTGGATGCGCTGCGACAGGCCACACAGCTGAGTTAGTTTCAGAGCACGGTTGATGTGTCGGATCGCATCCTGTGGATGGCCCGTGGCACCCAGCACGATGCTGACGTGATGGTGCGCCGTGGATTGGCCGATGACATTGGCATTTGCTTTGTAATCATCGACGGCGCTCAGGCATTGCCGGATAACGGCGTCGGCGTTGTCTTCCAGCAGTCGCTCATTGAACCACAGCGAGCATTTCACAAAGGCGGCCAGATTGAACCAACCTTGCTCTTGTAGCTCACTTTCCAGCCGTTCAATATCTGTTTTTTGGCTGCGCATGTTGCCGTTAAAGCATTGCGCCAAAAATTCATAAAATTCCGCCAACAGGCTGTCTTTGTCACGACCTTCCTGAATCGAAAAATGCCGGTAGCGTTGCAGCGCTTTTTCCGCCAGAGAATATTCCTGCAAGCAAAGGTGTGCGACACATATCGCCTTGAGGGTTCGTGAAATGGCCGGTACCGGTAAGTCTTGAAGCGACAGCCGCTGCAATTCCTGGATGTGAATATGACAGCGTTCGGCGTCGCGCAGTAGAACCCAAGCGTACATGCGGGCCATTTTGAGTTCAGCTAACTGGTTGGTATCCAAAACCGAGGCCTGTTCCAACAGGTTGGCCAGTAACAACATCTCGTTGGGGCTAAACAGCGAAATAGCGCGACGCAACATTGACCAGTATTGGTTCGCGTCTGCTGCCAGGGTGAGGCGTTGTTGGCTGGGGCTATTGGTACCTGCCCTTAACGGGGCGCTGAGGTGACGGCGTTTTATTTGCGTGACAAATCCCTGAGCAATTTTTAAGTTCTGAAACTCTGAAGTGGTCAGGTAAAAATCCAACTGCAGATTGCCGGGCATTCGGTAATCTTCCTGCTGCAGCCATTCGAAGGCTGAGGCAGAGATGTTTTGTGCGTTGATGATGGCGATCTGGCCGGGATGCTGGGCAAAGCTTTCACGTAGCACGTAAGTCATCGCTTTCAGGATTTCGACTTGCTCGTAGGCCATTTCATCGGGGTTCAGCGGTTCTCGGCTGCCCGGTTCCTGTTCAGTCAAATACCGCACGATAATGGGACGCAAAACGGCAAAGGTGTTTGGCAGGGCCAGAATATCGCTGATACGCTGTTCGGATAGCCGTGCAAATGCAAAGCGAATAATCGTGATAAAGGGTTCAAACGGAAGATATTGCGTTGAAGGGTCCAGGATAATGCTGAGATCGTAGTAATTGTCGACGAAATCTGTACCAGTCGTAGCTTGATCTTCCAGAAAGATAGAGATGGGGTGCGTGACTGAGGCTAAATTCGTCGACATGCCGTACTTCTGGATAACAGCTAAAGTGATCGCAAATTAACCAATGGTCCTTGGCATGTCAATTGAGAAAGGCCGATTCTGAGACGTGATACCGCGTTGTTAAAGGTGGCGCATTTTCATCACGATGAATTGCGGAGCCTAACTGGGCATCACCTCCCCAAAAAGCGTACAGTGATTGAACGCATTTTGTGAGTTGTTGATATTCTCACCGTAACTGCGATTGAGCACCCTTTCGAGCAGAAAACCGTCTTGTAACGTTCGCAAATGGTCTTGTTGATGGCTCTTAAAACCCCCATTCCAGAGCAGTTTTTAAAGAATTGCACAGTGATTTTAAGAATTGCGGGTTACCGATGGGTGTATTCATCCGATGCCAGCGCTAAATTGGCTCGATAATAATAGTAATCATTCGTTTGTTTGTTTGGCACCGGCCGAACGGCCATTCGGATGTATAAGGCTTCGCTATGAAAGAGAGATTCTATCGCCTGGTGCTGATCGCCGGGCTGAGTACCCTGTTATCCGCCGCCGCATCAACCGATGCCCCCGCCGACTATGGCACTTGTATCGCTTGCCATGGAGCACAGGGCGAAGGCAATTCGTCGTTGGGCGGGCCAGCATTGGCCGGACAATCAGCCGATTACCTGGTGCGCCAATTAACCAACTTTCAATCGGGTTTGCGTGGCACCGCACCAGATGACACCCGTGGCAACCAGATGGTGGCCATAGCGGCCTTGTTGAACGACGACAGCAAACAGCAGATTGCCGAGTATCTGGCATCATTGCCGCGGGTGAAGCCCATCGCGACTCTCAACGGAGACATTGCTGCCGGGCGAGGCGTATATAACAGCAATTGCAGCGACTGCCACGGTGCCCAGGGTGAAGGCAATAGCGCACTGTCTGCACCACGGTTGGCCGGTCTTGGCGACCAGTATCTGTTTGATCAGTTCAAGAAATTCCAACGCAAACAGCGTGGCTATGCCCCCGCTGACAAGCGTGGTCGGCAGATGCAATTTATGAGCGACGTGATTACCGACGACGCTTCACTGACCAACGTGGTGACTTACATTCAGACCTTGACTGGGACACCACAATGATCCGTATCGCCTCAGCCTTTTTCACCTTTGCTTCCAGTTTGGCGTTGCTGGCAACGCAATCTGTGCTGGCGGATGACGCCGACTCGTTGACACTGTCAGATACCTGCCCACCGGGTTTTCAGTGGGTGGCTGGAAATGCCTGCGAATTGCGCTCGCTGTACCAGCAGTACCCTTCGATTCAATCTCAGGGGGTGGGCGGTCTGAAAACCGGCTTACCCAGCTATCGTGATGGATTTTCACCACAAGAAATCGACCTCGGTCGCTATCTGTTTTTTGATCCTGTGTTGTCGGTTAATGGCCAACAGAGCTGCGCCACCTGCCATGATCCGGATAAGGGTTTTGCCGACGGCCGAGGACTGGCGGTTGGTGCAACCGGTGAAGTGGGTACTCGCTCTGCGCCCAGCCTTTGGAACGTGGCTTTTCTGGAAAAATTCTTTTGGGATGGTCGAGCAAGTTCGCTGGAAGAACAGATGACCGGACCACTGTACGCCCTGAATGAAATGGCCAATACGCCCGACAATTTGTTGCGCACGCTGAACGGCATACCAGCCTACCAACGCCTGTTTCGTTTGGCCTATCCAGAGCGAGAAGATGACATTACCCTCGACAAGGTTTATCGCGCTTTGGCGGCTTTTCAGACCAGTCTGATTTCCCTGAACAGTCGCTACGATCAATACGCGCACGGTTACGCCAGTGCCTTAACCCCGAATGAAATTGAAGGCATGAACGTATTCCGTTCCTTTGTCGCCCGCTGTGCGGAATGCCATACGCCACCGTTGTTTACCAACCAGCAGATTGCCGTAATCGGAACGCCAGAGCCAGTAGGCATGGCCCGGGATATTGGCGCTCAGGGACCGACGGGTGACGCGACTCAACGCGGAGGATTCAAGGTGCCCAGTTTGCGTAACATTAATTTGACGGCCCCTTACATGCATTCCGGCAAATACGACTCACTCTGGGATGCCTCTGAATTTTATACACTGGGTCGCGGTCATGCACTGGCCGAAGGCGAACCGATCTACCTGCACTGGCATATATGGGAGCCGCAACTGACCGATACTGAAATCGATCGCCTTGTCGATTTCATGGGGACACTGACTGATACCCTGTTTACCCCACGCATACCTGAGCAATTACCGTCAGGCCTGACGCCCATCAGCGCCGACGAATTTACCCGGCGGCTGAATCAGCGCTGACCATTGATTACCGTTAGCTACCCACAATAACAATGAGAGAGGAAACAACATGAAACGATTACTGAGGTGGTTTGTCTATCCGCTGGTGTTTATTGCCATCGGTATTGGCATCACGCAAGGCTACCTGTATCTGTTTCCGCCAAAGCCGGCCATGGTCGTGCAAACCGCCGGTGACAATCTGGCGCGGAACGTCGGCGGGGCTGGATCTCTGGCGGTTCCGACGTTGGCACAGGGCACCATTGTGGAAGTGCGTGATGGTGACAGCATTCAACAAGCTGTATTGCAAGCGCAACCCGGCGATACTGTGATGGTGTATCCCGGTACCTATTCTGAAACGGTGTATATCGACAAAGACGATATCGTACTGCTCGGCGTAGTTCAGGAAGGTCGTTGGCCAACCCTGGATGGTAAGAAAGAGTTGAACGATGCCATTCTGTACTCCGGCAGCGATATCACCATCGATAGCTTCAAAATTACCAACTACAAAGGCAACGGCATCATGGGGCAGGCGGGCAATAATTTTGTGATCCGCAACAACCTGATTATCGATACCGGTGTTTACGGCATTTTTCCGCAGTTCGGAACCAATGGTTTGATCGAACACAATATTCTGACCGGCATTGAAGACGCCGCTATTTATGTCGGCATGTGTGACAACGTCGATGTGCGTCATAATGAAGTCTTTGGCAACGTGGCTGGTATCGAAATAGAAAACACCCGCCACGCGCTGGTGGAAAACAACTACGTCTACGACAACGCCGGCGGTATTCTTGCGTTTATCACGCCAGGATTGCCGATTAAAACGACCTATGACGTTATTATCCGCGACAACTTTGTTGTCAATAACAACCATGTCAATTTTGCCGCCAAAGGTTCTATCGTGGCCAATGTGCCTCAGGGTACCGGGATTCTGGTGTTGGCCGCCGACGACGTGATCATTGAAAACAACATCATATCCGGAAACGACAGCGTCGGTATCGGCATTACCGATTTATCGTTGATCACCGATGTGTCCAAAGACCCAGGCTCCGAACCAAACCCGGACCGCGTCGTGATTCTGGATAACATAATGGAAAACAACGGCAACAACCCGCATGGCATTTTGAAGGACCTGATTTCCGTAGCGTTCCAGGAAAAGGGACCGGATATCATGGATACCGGTAAAGGCACGGGCAAATGCATCGCCGACCAAAATCGTTATCGAACCTTATTTGTGTTGGGCGCGGACTATGGCTTGTGTGATCGCCAGCAGTACGCTACCGATGGCATCTTCACCATGACATTACCGGAAATGGCACCGACTGAAATCATTCAGGACGTCTCCGCTGAAGACTTCGAGCAAGAACTGGGCATGCGTACCTATTATGGTGTGTGCACCGGTTGCCATACCTACAGTGTGCGCATGATTGGTCCTTCGGTGAAATCCATCCAAGCGTTGTATTTTGATGACCCGCAAGGCATCGCGGAATACATCAACAGCCCAGTAAAAAAACGTGAAGAGTTTCCAGAGATGCCACCGCAGAATTATCTGACAGAAGAAACGCGAATGGCGGTAGCGAAGTATATGCTGCAGGTCAGTAAATAGACGGGATTGTCTGTGGTGGTTTCAAGAGAAGGAGAGCGTTGCTCTCCTTTTTTTGGTTGGGATTGTTTTTCGATTTTAGCCATCAAGGGCCAAACCGGTCCGAGGGTTTGGGCTTGTTTTTAGCGGCCTGTCCCGAAGGTTTTTCTCTCAAGGGGAGATCCCCTTGAACCCCCCTTTTGTCGCCCGCTTTGGTGTACTTCTTTAATCGACACTTCATTCGAACGGTCGCTTGAGTGTGCGTCCCTGCACACGCGGCGCTTACAAGGGCATCCATACCCTTGAATCCGTTGCGATGTGTCAATTAATTCAGCCAAAGCAGATGCGACGGAACCGTTATTTACGCCAATCCTTGGTACTGAGAATGTGGCGGCTGGGATTGTTAAGGGCCGAGTCAGAATCGTCGGACCGGTTTGGTTCTTGACGTAAAAAGTTCTCAGTAAAACCAAGTCACGGAACGACGCAAATACCGATGAACACACCTAAGTGATTACCTATCAGACTTACCGTAGTAACCTTTAATAATCGAGCTAAAAAGTTAAAGTTTATTACGAAGCGGATATGATTTTATTTCAGCTGAGTAGTCAGCAATTCACGCCCATCTCATTTCTTCATAAGTTCGTTTATGAGCTCTCTCGCCGCTTGATCATCAAAGCTTGATAACAGTTGTACGAGAGATTTGAGTGGTTCGGAATTGGCTTGTTGTTCCAGCTCGGTCAACAAGTTATGAGGCACCAGACTGTCTCGTTCCAGATGTGCTCGGATTTCGGCCAGTAAGGTTTCCAGGTTTCGATGTGTCGGTGTGGGCGACGGTTGATTGGCATGCGTCAAATCTCGACACTCTTGCAGGGCTTCGGTCAGGGCCTGCGATAATCGCTGCCGGTGGTCATCAGTGGCGGTGACGTCACGCTTCAACTGTTCTTCGTAGTCGAGACACAGTTGCTTGATTGTCATCATTCCAACACTGGCGCTGGCGCCTTTCAAGGTGTGAATAAACCGGCTCATTGATTCATGATCGTTCTGGGCTGGTGGGTTTTGTAACGTCAGCGGGGCTTGGTCATACTGCTGATAGAATAATTCAAGCACTTTCAAGTAGTGTTGTACATTGCGCAGCTGCTGACCGCGCCCGTCCACTAAGGTGATCTGGCGCAGCGGGTAGGGGATGTTCAGTGTGTCATTGGGCTGTTCCATGGCCGGTCAGTTCGCTTTGGCTTCGAAGTGAGCGTCTTGAGCGTATATCTGATTACGCCCGGCTTCTTTGGCGGCATAGAGTTGCAGGTCAGTAAAGGCGACAAACTCATCCATGTTTTCTGTTACCGGAATAATGCTGGAAACACCTGCGCTGAACGTGGCTATGGGGGCTGTTGGGGAATTTTCGTGTTTTATGGCCAACGCCCGAAAATCGGCCAAAGCTTTGTCCATCAATAGCCGGGCTTGCTCAGTATTGCAGTCGTAAAGCAGCACGGAAAACTCTTCGCCACCATAGCGGAAACAGGCATCTGAGCTGCGCTGAAACGTGGTAACCAGACTCTTCGCCAATGCACGTAGGCATTCATCACCAGCGGGATGACCGTAGGTGTCGTTGTAGACCTTGAAGTGGTCGATATCCAAGAGCACCAGCGCAAGATTCGTTTTAGCGCGCATGGCACGGTGCCATTCTTGCTCCAAGCGTTTATTGAAGGCACGGCGGTTTCCGATTTCGGTGAGGCTGTCCAGGTAAACCAGTTGGTCTAGCAAGGCGGTTCTACGTTGAAAGCGCACGTGCATGGCCAGACGGGTTTTTAGCAGTTCAGGGTGCAAGGGTTTGTGCATGAAATCAACCGCACCATACTCCAGCCCTTTCACTTCGGTCTCGCTGGACTCGTCACTGGTAATGAACACAATGGCAATAGATTCGGTGAATTCACTGATGGATTTCACCTGTCGACAAAGGTCGAAGCCATTGCCATCCGGTAGGTTAATGTCCATCAGAATCAACGCGAATCGATACTGACGCACCAGTTGCAGGGCTTTCTTGAAGTCCTTGGCGATGGAAATACGGTATTGACCGGCCAACGTGGCCGTGATCGATTGCAGTACCACCGGGTCATCTTCCACAACTAATAGCCGGATAAGGGATTCTGTGTCCAGAGCCATCGGGTGCCTTTCATGCTTGTCATCATTGACAGTATAGATAACAACGTCACGTTTGCCTGCTCTTGCGTGAATACTGTGGGCGGCATGAGTATTTGCGCGCTTATAACTCGTCACAGCACGAAGATTAAGGCTTGTCGAAAAAGTGAACTTAATCCAAACTGGACCGGTTTTGAGAAAATATCAAAAGGACAATACATGGAAAATATGCTCTTAGGCTTCGTCGATGTGGCCGTCGAATGGTTACAAACCAACACTCTTTCGCTCATTCTGGCTTTGGCCATATTCGTTATTGGTCGTTGGGTTGCGCACCTGATCGCCCGATTGTTTAAATCTGTACTGTTGCGCGCTAAGGTCGATACCATTCTGGTGGATTTCCTCACTGGTATCGTTAACGCAGCGCTGGTCTTGTTCGTGATCATTGCGGCGGTCGATCAGTTAGGTGTGGACACCACATCGCTGGTAGCGTTAATTGGTGCGGCGGGTATCGCCGTTGGTCTGGCTCTGAAGGATTCGCTACAGAACTTTGCCTCTGGGGTTATGCTTATCGTATTTCGGCCGTTTAAAGCCGGCGATTTTATCGATGCTGGTGGTGTGACGGGTATCGTGGAAAAAATTTCGGTCTTCTCTACGGCTATGCGCACGCCGGACAACAAAGAGGTCATCGTCCCTAATGGCAATATCTATGGCGGAACCATCACCAATTTCTCAGCTCGCAGTACGCGTCGCGTTGATATGGTCTTTGGTATCGGCTATGACAGTGACCTGCTGAAAGCCAAATCGATTCTGCAGGAAATGGTCAGCACAGACGAGCGCATCCTTCCCGAACCGGAACCAGTCATCGCTGTGGGCGAATTGGCGGACAGCTCGGTGAATATTCTGGTTCGTCCTTGGGTGAATTCTGTCGATTATTGGAGCGTCTATTGGGATATGCAGGAGCGGGTGAAGCTGCGCTTCGATGAAGAGGGCATCACTATCCCGTACCCACAAATGGACGTGCACGTGAATTCAGTGGCCCAATAAACAGGCCTATTTTCTATGTTGCAAATCACCTGAAGCGGGTGCAAACTAGCGCCCGCTACTTTCAATTATCTATCAGTAAGGAGAGTTTTTATGACCATGATCGCTAAACAAGATGCCGTAGGTCGGCCGGAAAAGGCGTAGCGTTTTAAACATTCCTTTTGATTAACCTCAGCGTTAATCAGATCATGTCCAAAATCCCTTCCCTTTCCCGGCTTATCAAACAGTGATTTGATGATTCGGGTTATGACTTTCATAGCCCTAAACAAAAATGTTTACAGGGTTACACCATTGAACACACAAAATTTATCTTTAGCTGAACTGGGCTGGCGTCCATTGCTACAACAACAGTTGTCGTTTGAAGAATTGGATAGCGGTTTTGCCGCAAGAGTGAATGCCGTGTATCGGGACCGAATTCTGGTCACTTCTGAATTTGGCGAGCACAGCATTCTGGTGTCTGGCATTCTCGATACCGACGACACAGAACAACGAGCCACCACGGGTGACTGGTTATGGCTGGAACGCGACACGTTGAAACCGTTGCGTCTGCTGGAACGAATGAGCCTGTTAAAGCGCACCGCCGCAGGTACCGAGCCGAAAACACAATTGATTGCCGCGAATATCGATACGTTGTTTATCGTTTCGTCCTGTAATCAGGATTTTAACGTGTCTCGGATTGAACGTTATCTGAGTTTGGTGATGGCGGCGCACATTCCTGCCGTGATTGTGTTAACTAAGGCTGATCTGTGTGACGACCCGGATGTGTATGTTGATCAGGCACAGGCGATTCATCGGGATGTCCCTGTGGTGGCGGTTAATGCGTTGTCTGCCGATGTCATAGAGCGTTTCCGTGACTACACCATGGCCGGGCAAACCATTGCGTTTCTGGGGTCTTCCGGCGTCGGAAAATCCACCTTAACCAACTCGCTGTTGGGTGAACAGGTTCAGGATACCGGTGGCATTCGAGAGGACGACGCGAAAGGGCGGCATACCACCACTGAGCGAAGCATGCATCGCATGGCGCACGGCGGATGGGTGCTGGATACTCCGGGAATGCGAGAACTGCGGTTGAACGACGATGCTTCTGGCGTGGCCGAACTGTTTGCTGACATTGAGCAACTGAAAACCCAATGCCGGTTTGCCAATTGTCACCATCAGGGCGATCGGGGTTGTGCGATCGATCAGGCGATTGACGATGGCCTGTTGGATGTGCGGCGCTGGACAAACTATCAGAAACTGCAGCGTGAGTCCGAACTCGCCAGCCAAACCAAAGCGGAACGAAAAAAAGCGGCGGAAAAGTGGGGCAAGGAAATCAGCAAATTTTCACGCCAACATAAAAAATCCAGATACACCTGATCGGGTGTATCTGGGGATAAACCAGCTGCCCTAGAGTTTGTCAGACAGATGTGTCAGGCTATCGACATTAAAAAAACACAGGATTGGATATGCTTTTGAATCTCAACGCACTCGACAAAAGTCTGGTCTACCGCCTGCTAACACATACGGTTGTGCCACGCCCTATCGCCTGGGTGCTGACTGAAAACGAACAGGGCAACCATAACGTTGCTCCGTTTTCGTATTTTAATATTGTGTGCAGCGATCCGGCGATACTGATGTTTTCCGTTGGGCACAAGCGCGACGGGTCGAAGAAAGATACCTGGCAAAATATCGAGCGAAACGGTAAATGTGTCGTGCACATTGCCACCGGTGAGCTCATGCCTGACGTGAACGAATCCGCCAGAACCTTACCGGCGGGGGACTCGGAATTGAATGGTATGTCGGTGTCTTTGGTTGAAGACGCCGAATTTTCGTTGCCTCGGATTCAACAATGCCCGGTCGCCTTTGATTGTGAAAAGCACGATATCCATTTGTTGGGTAATGGTCCGCAAGCGGTTATTTATGTGAGCATAAATACGGCGTATCTCAGCGATCACTTGGCACTGAGCGATCGGGTCACTTTGTCAGAAAAAATGTTGAATCCGATCGCCCGATTGGGCGAAGACCGGTTCAGTTTGTTGGGTGATATTAACGCTATACCGAGGCCGGAATGACTGCACTGTAGGGTGCAGTCTTTTACCTTGTAAACCCGTGAACCTTCATTTCCGCAATAAACTGATCAGGGTTTAAGGGTTATTTGAAGTAGTAACCTTGGTAAATAAGATTGGCATGGCTTTTTAACCAATCAAACTGTGGTTCATTCTCGACGCCTTCTATAACCACTTTAAGATCGAAGTTTTGTGCTATGGCGATAATCGATTCAACCAGTTTCTGATCTAGAATGTCGGATTCAATTTCGGTGATAAATGACTTGTCGATCTTCAATTTGTTGACATTCAGATTCTTTAAGTAGCTGAGTGAGCTGTACCCCGTTCCAAAATCATCTAATGCGATGCTCAACCCCATTTGCTGCAATTCATCTAATTTTTCTTTAGCTAAATGCAAGTCATGTAGTGCGATTCCTTCTGTAATTTCGAGTTCGTAAAGTGCAAGCGGTAGACCGGTGGCTTGAATGCTGGTAATGATGCGTTGAATAAAGTCAGGTTCATAGAATTCCAGCGTTGATATATTGATGGCAAATCGGAAGTTACGCTGTACTAGTTGGTCTATGTTGAGTTGATGAATGAGTTCAGCACTGAGCCTAATGGCGGTACTACTGATTTTATGCGTCGCATTGAGCGACTCAATGTAACCCAAAAATTCATTAGGACTTAACGTTCCTCGGGATGGGTGTTGCCATCGAATGAGAATTTCTGCGGAAATAGGCAAGGTCCCATCTACTTCATAGAGCGGCTGCAGTACAATGCTGAATTGGTCGGCTTCGAAGGCTTTTAAAATCTCCTTTTCAACCTGAACTTGTTTGGTTACTCGGTCAATCATATGCTGTTCAAACACTCGGATAGCATGACGTCCCTCATTCTTCGCCTGGTACATCGCAGCATCAGCATAGCGAAGCAGTGTTGCAACATTATTGGACGTTTGCGGATAGCAGACGATCCCAATGCTGGCACTTATCTGATAGCCTTGGCCGGCCAGATCAATGTCTGAAGCCAGTAACTCATTAAAAGTTTCGGCGATGGTAATAGCTCGCTCGATCGCTTGATCAGGGGTGTCTGCGAGTTCAGAAAGTGATATCGCGAATTCATCACCCCCCATACGCGCAATGGTGTCCAGCTCTCGAATACGCTGCTTCAGTTTGAGTGCAATATCAATGAGCATTTGATCACCCATGGCGTGCCCCAGTGTGTCGTTGATTAGTTTGAATTTATCGAGGTCGATAAATAGCAACGCACCAAAGTGACGTGACCGTTCCGCTCGGCGTATATCCATTTTTAACCGATCCTGAAAAAGCGTTCGATTGGCCAAACCTGTCAGACTGTCGTGATAGGCAAGCTTTTCGATTGCCTGCTGAGAGGCAATACGTTCGGAAACGTCATTCATGACTACCAAGACCGAGTTTTGCTTGAAGTAGTAAAACGGCATTAGACTAATTTCAAAATGAATCGCTTTACCTTGATGATTGCTCAGCAGGACATCTTCGAGTAAGAGATCTTTATTGGCTATAAAAACGGAGTCAATTTCTGCGATCAAGTATTCGGTTTCTCTATTACTGATTGGGCGATGAATCGTTTCAAAGGATTGGCCGATAATCGCCGCGCTTTCTCTTCGATAAAACAGAGACGTTTGATTGTTGGCAAATAGAAATCGGCCATTCTTATCAATCGAAAATACCAACAATGGAACAGTATTAATAATGAGGCGAAGTTGTTTTTCCAGATTCGCCAAGTTTTTCTGATGATGTTCAGCGGCATCAATAAATTCGTTGACGGTCTTTACAATGAATCCGATTTCAGATTGTTGGTGATTTTCAATTGAGTTAATTCGTTGTTCATTGGGTTCAGTCGCTTCAATTTTGCTGAGACTGGTCGCCAAACGAATAAGCGGTTTGGTGACAATATAATGAAAAACCACCAATAGAACACAGGCGAGTACCATATTGCGCAGGAATCCGCCAAATAGCACGTAGACAGCCCGGCTATAAAAAGGTCGCAGAGCAATGTGATTGTCTATAGTCAGCTCCAAGGAACCGACAATCGTTGAATCCTGACCGATCAGTGGGAACGTATAGTGGTTGGTCGCACCTGTTAACCATTGCGTTACCATCGCTAATATGCCACTTGACTGGCTGAGTTCAAAGCTCGCTAAGGTACCATTACGATCATCTAGCAATTGGGCAGCCTTGAGAACTTGGTAGCTCTTTAAACCGTTAATCAGTTCGGCCGCGTAGTTTTCGTCAAGCTGGAAAGCAATACGGGTGGCACTATCGCGTGACACGTTAAATATTTCGTCACTGGTCTGATCGATGATGGATCGCTGTTCATTGAAGTCTATGACGATCTGAACAACACTGATTACAATACCCAGGAGAAAGGCGATGACAACCGCTATCCGTGTCAATCGAAAGGCAATGCGCTGAAAAAGCTCTATACTCATAATCTGTTACGGGTTGGTATTGTTTTGAGTGGAGCATCTTTGAATGATGAAATCAAGTTGGTTTGTTTTTTTACTGACCGTTTGGTGGGCATCCTATAGCGTCGCCAACGAACCAGTACTCGGGTTGGAACTTGAGTACCGATTGAGAATAGACAATTCCGCTCATTATAACCATTTGTGGCAGAGGCTCGAGTCTATGGGCCTGAGTCGGTCATTGAGTGTGGTCCCACTGAAACGGGCTTTTCGTGATTTTTCGAAAGAAAAAGACAGTTGTATATTTCCGACGAGTATCACCGCGTTAACAACCAGTTTCCCTGAGTATAGTACCGATGAGTTGATCGCTTCTACTCCGGTGGATTATGTCTCCTTGAAAGTATTTACCCGACCTGACGAAGAGGTAGTCTCAGATTTAAGGCAGCTTAATGGCAAGCGGGTCGCTATATGGAATGGTCTCGATCCTGATATTTTCTTGAACGGATTGGATGTTGAGGTGGAGTCGACAGTCGATGAGGGTGTGCGCCTAAAAATGCTCTACAGTGGGCGAGTGGATGCAATTCTTGGTTTTGTTCCGGATACATTAATCGCATCGGACTTTCTCGGTATTGAACGTCCAAATGCAGAGGGAGCGTTTACCTATTTCGCAGGTAATGGGATTTCTATGGTATGCTTCGACTCTGAAAGCAACCGCGCATTCGTTGCGCAGTTTAACCAACTGATCAATTTGCTACGAGAGAAAGGTGAGCTGAGACGAGTTTTAGGTCCCTATGTTACGTTGGAGTGGCAACCGTGATTTGACTCTGTCAGTGACCGTTGATTCCAAACCTCGGCACTGTCGCTCCGGATTATCGGCTTGTGTAATAGCCGATACTACAGCAACTATGTTGACGCCCTGTGCCAGTACCGATTCAATATTTTTCTCATCGATACCGCCTATAGCCACCACCGGAATCTCGGGTGACAACTCACAATACCGTCGCAGGCGTTTCAGCCCCTGGATTTTGCCGCTCATGTCTTTTGTTCGAGTGGGGAACACAGCGCCGACAGCAATGTAACTGGGTCGCAGTTGGAGCGCTGAACACAATTCAAAGTCACCGTGAGTGCTGACACCGAAACGCAAGCCCGCCTGTTGAATCGCCGTTAAGTCAGCGTCGGTTAAATCTTCCTGCCCCAGATGGACGCCATAAGCCCCCAGCTCAATTGCCAATTGCCAGTGGTCGTTAATGAACAGCTGCAGATCGTAGTGCCGGGCAACATAAATGGCTTCAGCGATCTCATCGCGTAATAGTTTTGTTGGACAGTTTTTTAACCTCAGCTGTATGGTCTTAATACCGGTCATCGCCAAGCGAGTGATCCAGGCGGAAGAATCTACCACCGGATAAATACCCTTGGTTTTACGCATACGTGCAAAAGGATGTTTGGGTGTCTTGATAATCTTATCGCTTGAGACGTTTGCGAAGTCACGGATATCCTTTGGCCAGCCCAAGGGTTCCGTTGAGGATTCGTCGACGGGCAACTGAAGGCGACGTTGTAAGCTAGCGTTGGCCAGGGTAATGGCATCCAGCACCGCGTAATTTTGTTCGACGGCGCAGGCAATGGTTGTGGACAAGCGGCAACCGGTTCCCCGCAGTGATTGCGCGTGTTTGGTTTGTTGCCATTGTGCTACTTGACTGGCTTTAACCGTTTTTACCTGATCGCATCGACGATACAAGCGATCGATGACTGTTGCGCTGTGTGCGAGATTGTCGGCGTGACCACCGGTGAGCAATATGTCGCCGGAAAATTTCGGGAATTGCTGAAAAAACTTTGTCGCGCAATCGTGTTCTGGTTGATCCGACGGCGCGTCGGTAAGCGCTCTCAGTTCCAGCAAATTAGGTGTGATTAAGCTAACCCACGGGAACAGAGGACTCAGTATTTCGACGAAGGATTCTTGTGCAAAGGGTTGATCATCACCACTGCTGTTGCGAATCGGATCCAGAATGACAAAAGGTGAATTGGTCAACGTCGATAACCAGTGCGCAATCGTTTCTGCCTGCGCGTGCTGCGTCAGCAACCCTATTTTGATAACCGCAGGTGTGACCCGCAAAGACGAAAGTTGTGCGCGCAATAAGTCCGGTGATAACGATTCACAAGCCAAAACACCGGTGCCTGTTTGCGCCGTCACACAGGTTAACACCAGTTGAGCATCGGCTCCCAAACTGTGCGCGACCGCTAAGTCCCTTACGCATCCGGCAAACCCATTGCTTTCCGATCCGGCAATGATCAACAGCGTCATGGTAACTCCCGGAACGGAAAACCGAGTACGGTTGTGCTGGGCGCGGCTATGTCTTGCGCCAACATGGGAACGGCTTGCTGCGCTTCAAACCCGGCAAGTATTGCGTGTCTGAACGCACTGGCCATCTGAACCGGGTCATGCGCTTTCGCGATAGCTGTGTTCAACAGTACGGCGTTAAAACCCAACTCAAATGCTTCCACCGCTTGCGAAGGTTTGCCCAGCCCAGCGTCGATAATCATTGTAATGTCCGGGAACCGTTGCCGAAGTGTTTTTAGTGCGTATGGATTGGCGATGCCCCGACCGGTACCAATGGGCGACGCCCATGGCATTAATACCTGACAGCCCGCATCGATCAGTTGACGACAGGCAACCAGATCGTCGGTGCAATAGGGCAATACTTTAAAGCCGTCTCGCAACAGCCGCTCGGCTGCGATCAGTGTTTTTGCCATGTCCGGTTGTAAGGTTTGGTTATCGCCGATGACTTCCAGTTTAATGAATTCGGTTTGAAATAGTTCTCGGCTCATGTGCGCGAGCGTGACGGCTTCATCGACACTTTCACACCCTGCAGTGTTGGGTAGAATATCGACGCCGGTATCGCGCAAAATATTCCAGAACGATTGCCCCGCATCGGGTGCCGATTGTTGGCGCCGCAAGGAGACCGTGACCATTTCACTGCCAGACGCAACAATGGCCTGACGAAGGATATCGGGTGAGGGGTACCGTGCCGTACCAATCAATAACCGGGAGCTCAGTTGTTTGTCATATAGGCTTAACATGGCTCAACCTCCTGCGACGGGGACCACGACATCAATGATGTCGCCAGACTTTACCCGGGTGTCGGTGTGTTGATGTTTGGGAATGAAGGTTTTATTCAGCGCGACCACGAATGGACTTTGCGCACCCCATTGCTGCAACAGTAGATCGAGTTGATCTGCTTCGCTGCTGAATGATTCGCCGTTAATGAGCACGTTCATGAGTCGCCTCCTGCATTAAATATATAACTTGCTGTGCGAGCGCAGGACCGACCAACCAACCGTGACGATACAAGCCATTGGCGCTGATCAGATTGTCTTGGCGTTCAACTCTCGGTTGATGGTCGTCGAATGCCGCGCGAATACCGACATTGGTTTCCAGTACCACAGCTTCGGCAAAACCGGAGTTGACTGCGTAGAGTGTGCTGAGCAGTTCCAGCGTACTGCGCACGGTTATTGGATGTTCGCTGTGGCTTTCAATTTCGGTGGCACCGACCACAAACTCGTGACTGGGTTTTGGGACGATGTAAATTGACGCGCGCGGGTGCACCACACGAACCGGACGGGACAGTTGGACCTCTGGGCAGCGGACGCGAATCACTTCGCCGCGAAGCCCGCGCAGTTGCGTCATGTCCGTCGGCGAGGTTGTGTTCGCTATGGCGCCTGACCCTCGGCAGTCCAACACCCAATCGTAACGATTGCACAGGGATTGCCAATCTGCAGTCGTTTGGATGTTGGCAAGTTCGGTCGCAGCGTACTTGCCAATAACGCGCGTCGAACTGCGCAGGAAGCTACGATTGCACAGCTGCCCTTCATTGCCCAATAACACCGCGTCGCCAAATTTATTCAACGCAGGTTCCAGATCCAGAAGCTGCTGTCGGTTTAACGTTTCGACTTGATGACGCTGTTCACCCGTTTTGTGTTCCAGATCTTGTTTCAACTGTGCAAAACTGCTGGCATCGGCAGGAAATGACAGTGCCAACGAGCCTTGTTGTGCAAAAAATACCGTTTCGTTTTCTGGGTCGAGTGCTTGCAGTTGCGAAAGGATGTCAGGCCAAACCTTCAGGCTTTCCAGCCCCATGGCGACGACCGCCGCCGGTGCGTGAATGACTTCTCCCAATGGGCACAGCATACCCGCAGAAACGTAGGCTGCGTTGGTGGGCTCGTGCAATGGTTGTTTGTCGATGACGGTGATCTGATGTTTCTGTTCAATCAGCGTCAATGCCAGTAAGCGACCGAGTACACCAGCCCCGACGATGGCAATATTCATGATTCTTTCTCCGACGCGACATACAGTTCAGAACCATGCGCTCTGAATGCTTCGGACATGGCATCGTAACCCGCTTGCGTATCAGCGACCGATGTTCGCAAGTCGGCACCGGTGACATTGTTCAAACTTATGTCGGAAACCGGGTGTTGCCGTTTTACGTCCTGACTCAATTTCATTGAACAGAATTTTGGTCCGCACATAGAACAGAAATGCGCCTTTTTGGCGGCTGCTTTTGGCAACGTCTGATCGTGATATTCACGCGCGCGCATTGGGTCCAGTGACAGGTTGAACTGGTCCTCCCAGCGAAATTCAAAGCGGGCCTTGGATAAAGCGTTGTCCCGCACCTGAGCACCCGGATGACCCTTGGCCAGGTCCGCTGCATGCGCGGCTATTTTATAGGTGATTAGACCTTCTTTGACATCAAATTTGTCTGGCAAACCCAGGTGTTCTTTCGGCGTGACGTAACACAGCATGGCGCAACCATACCAGCCGATATTAGCCGCACCGATGCCGGACGTCAGATGATCATAACCAGGCGCAATGTCGGTGGTTAATGGACCCAGGGTGTAGAAGGGCGCTTCAAAACAATGACGTAGCTCCTCATCCATATTGGCTTTAATCAAGTGCAGTGGAACATGACCAGGTCCTTCGATCATCACTTGTACGTCATGCTGCCAGGCCAGTTTCGTGAGTTCACCGAGTGTGTGCAATTCCGCGAACTGGGCTTCATCGTTCGCGTCGTAAACTGAACCGGGTCGCAGTCCATCGCCGAGGGAAATTGACACATCGTACTGTGCCAGAAGGTGGCAAATTTCATCGAAGTGCGTGTAAATAAAGTTTTCCTGATGATGTGCGAGACACCACTTGGCCATAATAGCGCCGCCGCGAGATACAATGCCGGTCAGGCGGCGAGCTGTCATTGGAATGTAACGCAACAGCACACCCGCGTGCAGTGTCATGTAATCGACACCCTGCTCCGCCTGTTCAATGAGCGTATCCCGGAAAATTTCCCAGGTCAGGTTTTCGGCAATGCCATCGACCTTTTCCAGCGCTTGATAGATGGGTACGGTGCCGATTGGCACGGGTGCATTACGCAAGATCCATTCGCGGGTCTGGTGAATGTCGTTGCCGGTGGATAAATCCATGATGGTATCGGCGCCCCAACGCGTAGCCCACACCAACTTTTCGACTTCTTCTTCAATGGTTGATGTGACGGGTGAGTTTCCGATGTTGGCATTCACCTTGACCAGGAAATTGCGTCCGATGATCATCGGCTCTGCTTCCGGGTGATTGATGTTGGCCGGTATGATCGCGCGGCCAGCAGCCACTTCTGCGCGCACAAATTCCGGCGTGATGTGGTTCGGAATATTCGCACCCCAGGGTTGTCCGGGATGTTGTGTTTTCAATAATTCGCTGTGCAGTGCTTCGCGGTTCAGGTTTTCCCGTATCGCTACATATTCCATTTCTTTAGTGATTAACCCGGCGCGTGCGTAATGCATTTGGGTCACGGTTTTCTTACTGATAGCGCGGCGGAACTGGCGATTTGCCGTGTGCCCAGTTCGAGTTGGCGTCGCCGCCTTTACGGTTTGCCATTGCAATGAATGAGCGCGTTTGCAGGTGTCGTCACGCTGCTCGATCCACTGTTCACGCAAAGCTGGCAACCCTTGACGGATGTCTACTGTAATCGCAGGATCGGTGAACGGACCGGAAGTGTCGTATACAAAAACAGGCTCATTTTGCTCGTAAAAAGTACTGCCATCGGCGTTTTCGACAAGCGTATTGGTCTGATCGATGCGGCGCATCGGCACCTGCACCTCTGTCCATGGCTCAGAAAGGTATACTTTCTCGGACGCCGGAAAGGGTTGATCATTGAATTGCAAAGATTCCTGATCTGCAAAAAAAGTTTGCGTGTTTGTTGTGAGTTCGGACATGTCATCACCAAAAAGTTCAGTAAGTGACTTGTCGAGGCGGAAACATCGTGGGGATATGCTGAACATCATACGGTGAAATGTCTGCAGCAGACAGACACCGTTAACAGCAGAATCTTGATTCCTACGCCAGTATTAACCGGATCAGGTTCCGCGGATTTCGCCTAAGCGATCTCAGCCCAAAAGGGCACTCCGACAAGATGAATGGGCGGCAGTATAACGACCGATGGATTTTTTTTGCAACACAATTCGGGAATTTTTTGTGACCGTATGGTTAATTTAGAGCCAGTTGGCAAAGTTTTTTTCCAACGGATTTATTTTTTATCAGGGTTAATTTGGAAATATCAGTACATCTGAAATTGCCTATTTAGAGTGCTTGTAATCGTGTATTGGTGGTATCCAAAAAGCTCAGCGAGTTGGTTTTCCTGGAGGCATTTTCGTCATAGGTTAATACGGTTTGTCGCTATGGGCAGAGTTCTTTAGGAAAGAATTAGACGGAGACCTTTTCATTCCAAGTAGGCTGTCCTTAATGGCACTTACTCAAGCCTATTATTTAATATATTCGGCATTTGTTTTATGCAGCGACATGGTTTTACTGGGAGATTTTCGCCGTCAAGGGCTTCGTGTGGTCGTTTGAAAGGCGGGAAAACAGCATGAGGCACCTTCTCGATAACTACTACAAACCTGAAAATTATGCACAGCCCGATCAGGTGTAAATAATCCTACCGTCGCATCCGCTTTGGCTGACATGCCGGACACATCGCGACGGATTCAAGGGCATGGATGCCTTTGTAAGCGCCGCGCGTGCAGGGATGCACGCTCAAGCGACCGTTCGAAGAAAGTGTCAGGCATGACAGATAACCAAAGCGGGCGACAGAAGGGGGTGCAAGGGGATCTCCCCTTTGAAAGAAAAATCTTCCAAAAAGATCTTTTGGTTGAAAACGGCACCATAGTCTTTGGAACAGATTTGGAACTTGAACTAAGAAAATTCAGTGTAACCAAGTTACGCATTGATAAAAATTACATTGAACAACTTAAGTCAGTGCCATTCGAGATCCCCCCTTGGGAATGAAATCAGGATTGACCCAAAAATTAGGAAAATAAATCAAATACACATAAGCAAGGATTTTTAGGGTTTAAGCATAGAAATGAAAAAACTACCTGAGGCGAATCACTTTGAACATTCCATGTGAATTCGATTCAGACATGAAGATCTCAAGATACCTGCTTGTAATCAGCAACCGTCACAAGCAATACAATTTTAAATAATTTGGTGCAGTAGTTTTTCAACCATGGCCGGTCCTGCCAACCAACCTTGGCGACTAAGGCCATTGATGCAGGCTATATTTTCCACCAGTTCTATCGATGGGTTGCGGTCCACAAACACCGCTCGCTGCCCGGCAATGGCTTCAATGATTTCGGCATCGGCGAAACCAGGGTGCAGTGCATAAACGGCGGACAGTAAATCCAGGGAGCTGCGTACGGTGACAGCATGATCACCCTGACGGTCTATCTCGGTACCGCCGACCACAAAGATGTTATCGGGTTTGGGTACAATGAATATATCGAACCGTTTTTGTATGACCCTTATGGGTCTGCGAATGGCAACGCGATCGGTGCGTACCCGAATGGCTTCCCCCCGTATTGAGGTCAGTGTGTGGTCGTCGGTTTCGACATGGGTATGGGCATTGACGGCGCCCGCGCCGCGACAGTCGATAACCCAGTCGTATTGTTGTTGCAGCTCGCTGCCATTTCCCTGCAGTGCCCAGTGGTCCACGATACTGGCGTGTTGTCGTATGGCACGCGCACTGGATGCCAGAAATTGCTGATTGCACAGGTTGGCTTCGTTGGCAATAAATACCGCGGTTTCGAACCGCGATAACTCCGGTTCGAGTTCAACAACCTCATCGTTGTAGAGCATCTGAATGTTGGATTTCAGGTGTGGTAATCGAAGGTTAAGTTGCTCGCGGTATTGCAGAAGACATTCCTGTTCTTCCGGAAAAGAAATTGCCACGGTTCCAGACGTATCGAAAAAGACATTTTCGTGTAACGGGTCCAGTTCGCGCAATTCATTTAGAGTTTTTGGCCAAAGGTGATAACTGCGGAATCCCAGTTCCGTCATTTCAGGTGTGGTGTGTACCGACTCGCTCAGCGGCGCGATTAATCCAGCGGAGACGGCAGCTGCATTATGTGGGTGGTCAAAGGAATGGGCCTCAAGCAGGGTAATATCATGACCCGACAGAATCAGCTTTAAGGCTGACAGTCGGCCGACAAGGCCGGCGCCAATTATGGCAATTTTCATCTTGAATGCGCCTTATTATCATTGAAGCAAGAAGACCGACAGCACGCTGGCCGATGAAGTTTCAGTGTAGTCGCTGCGCCAGAAATTGCCTGTTGATTCCGCGCCGTCGACCGGAATCTTTGTTGCATAAAGTTTGGTCGACGTCGGGGTTTATTCGGCGTCGGCACTAAGCCAGGTTGTTATCTGTCGCGTATGGGGTATAGCCCCGCTGTGGACCACTTGCTCATTGATCACAACGGCCGGTGTACTCATCACGCCATATCCCATGATGGTTTCCGGATCAGTGATTTTAGAGACCGAAATAGCCACGTCCATTTCCTGCGCGATGGATGCAATCAGGTCGGCTGTTTTGACGCACTTTGCGCAACCGGAACCTAAAACTTTTACTTGTAACATGGTGTTACCTCACAAATAGATCGAAATGATGTTGAACAGCCAGCCCACAAGCGTAAACGACACTAAGAGCAAGGCAAAGACAGTCGCCAGCAAACGCCATTGCATGACTTGCTTGAGCAAAATGAACTCCGGAAAACTGGCCGCGACGGTGCTCATACTGAAGGCCAAGGTGGTACCCACCGGTAGGCCGTTGGTGATCAAGCTTTCCATCACCGGAATAACGCCGGTGGCGTTGGAATACAACGGAATGCCTAACACCACCGCAGCAGGGACGGACCACCATTGACCTGCGGCAAGGTGTTGTGCCAGCCACCCATCTGGAATAAATCCATGCAGCGCCGCCCCTAACCCGACGCCGACGATTACCCATTTCCAGACACGGCTGAATATATCTAACGCTTCCGCTTTGGCGAACGTATGGCGTTCTTGCAAGGTTAGTTTCCTTGCTTCGACGGGGACTGTAGTAGATGCGTTGTTTTGCGTGGCTCGTGCCAATGCTTTCGCCGCAAACGATTGCAGCCATCGCTCTGCGTGAATGGTATCCAGAAACCAGCCACCCAGAATACCGACCGCCATTCCAACGACCACGTAAAAGACAGTGAATTGCCAACCCAGCAATCCCATTAACAGCAACACGGCGACTTCATTGATTAAAGGGGAGGTCAGCAGAAAAGCCATGGTAATGCCGACTGGTATTCCGGCGGAGGTGAACCCCAGGAATACCGGAATACTGGAACAGGAGCAGAACGGGGTGATTGCGCCAAAAGAAGAGCCCAACAGATAACCCAGTCCGCGTTTTTTCCCCGCCAGAAAATCACGGACGCGCTCTACGTTCAGGGATGCTCGCAACAGTGCGATCGCATAGATCATGACCGCCAGCAACGCGTATATTTTCGTGACATCTTCAACAAAAAAATGCACGGCGTCTGCCAGCTTCCCGGCCGCTGGCAGCCCGAGTAATTGATAGGTAAACCAGTCGGCCAATAACGTAAACACGGTGAACAAGATTGCCCTCCAACGCTGACGCCAGAACACATCAGTATGCCTCTGAATCGTTCTGCGATGCGACAACTGCAGCGGAAAATATCATTGTTGATCAAGCTATCCTACGGTTTATTGATCTGCGTTAAGTGGTCAGTCGTGTGGCACCATCTTGAGTGCAATGATTTTTAATGCTGGTTGCGTTGCTGTTTTTTGCGCTCCATACTGATAACGATTACGGTTGCCAGTGCGCAGCCGGTCAACACTCGATACGGGTACAGGGAGATGACAGTCACAATGCGAGCACTATGGCGGAACTTTGCGCAAAGTCTGCGAGATTTATTGCCGATTGTGTTGGTGATTCTGTTTTTTCAGTTGCTGGTACTACGTCAGCCGATGCCCGGTGTCATGGATGTTCTGCTGGGCAGTCTGTTTGTGGTGTTAGGGCTCACTCTGTTCATACAAGGGCTGGAGTTGGGTCTTTTTCCGGTTGGTGAATCGTTGGCGCATGCTTTCGCCCGCAAAGGCAGTTTGCTGTGGTTGATGATCTTTGCGTTTGCGTTGGGGTTTTCAACCACCGTGGCGGAACCGGCGTTGATAGCCGTCGCCGCAGAGGCCGCGGATGTGGCAAGTCTGGGCCAGATGATCGCCAATACCGACACGGCCCGCGCCAGTTATGCCTTGGGTTTGCGTATGACCGTTGCGTTCAGCGTCGGCCTGGCCATCGTGATTGGGGTGTTCCGTATTCTTAAAGGCTGGCCGATACATTGGATGATTGCCGGGGGCTATGTGGTTGTGGTGTTGGTCACCCTGATCGCACCGGAGGAAATCATCGGCATTGCCTACGACAGTGGCGGCGTGACCACGTCCACCATAACCGTGCCCTTGGTCACAGCACTCGGTATCGGGCTGGCATCGGCCATTAAAGGCCGTAACCCGATGATTGACGGTTTCGGGTTGATCGCCATGGCGTCTTTACTGCCGGTCATCTTTGTCATGCTCTACGGCGTGGTATTAAAACTCAGCAACAGCGGGGTGAGCCTATGAGTGTCCTCTTCGATTTGTGGCATACCTTGCGTTCAACCCTTGTGGATGTGTTGCCGATCGTTGTATTGATATTCGGTTTTCAGTACTTGGTCATTCGCAAGCCATTGAAGAATTTAACCCAGGTACTCACGGGCTTTGCGCTGGTGTTGGTCGGGCTCAGTTTGTTTCTGGCCGGGCTGGAGCGTGCGCTGTTTCCGGTGGGGCGACTCATGGCTGAACAATTGACGCATCTGGACTTCATCGGTGGTGGTGAGCAGCCTGTGACCTGGCAGGCCTATGGGTGGGTTTATTTGTTTGCTTTTGCGATTGGTGCCAGTACCACCATCGCGGAGCCTTCTTTGATTGCGGTCGCGTTAAAAGCCAACCAGGTGTCCGGTGGTGCCATTGGTGTGTGGGGGCTGCGTTTGGCCGTTGCATTAGGCGTGGCCATCGGTATTGCGCTGGGCGCCTGGCGTATCGTCACTGGTTTTCCGATCCATTGGTTCATTATTGCCGGCTACTGTGTGGTGATCGTGCAAACGACGTTCGCCCCTAAAATGATCGTGCCATTGGCGTATGACTCTGGCGGCGTCACGACATCGACCGTGACTGTACCGTTAGTGGCGGCACTGGGCTTGGGGTTGGCCGAAACCATACCCGGGCGTAACCCTCTTATTGATGGCTTTGGTCTGATCGCCTTTGCCAGTTTATTTCCCATTATGACCGTCCTGGCCTATGCGCAGTTGTCGCAGTGGTGGGCACAGCGACATCAATCTCATTCCCGACATCAGAAGGACAGCGACCATGCGCTTTAAACTGTTAATAGCTTTTGTGGAAGACTCAAAGACCGATGCCGTCATGAAAGCCGCGCGTGAATCCGGAGCAACCGGCGCGACGGTGATCAATAATGCGCGTGGCGAAGGGGTTAAAACAAAGAAGACTTTTCTGGGCCTGTCGCTGGAGACGCAGCGTGATGTGGTGTTGTTCCTGGTGGAGCAGAACCTGTCGCGAAAAATTCTGGAACAGATTGCCCGTGTGGGTGAGTTCGACTCCAGCCCGGGTACAGGCATCGTGTTTCAACTCGATGTCGAAGACGCGCTGGGTGTGTCGCATCAGATTCGGGAACTGGCCGAAAAAGTGGAGGAAGAAATATGACCGTACGTGCACAAACCTGTCGTGATGTGATGAATCAACGCTATGAAATCGTGGATGGCCTGATGACTGTTGCGGACGCGCTGGTGTTAATGAAAGCAAATGGCTATCGCAAAGTGATTATTAAAAAACGCGATGAAAACGATGAGTACGGCATGGTGCAATTGTCGGATATTGCCCATGAAGTGATTGCCAAGAATCGCTCGCCGGAGCGGGTCAATCTGTACGAGATCATGATTAAACCCTTTATTTCCGTTCGGCCGGATATGAACATTAAATACTGCGCGCGTTTGTTTGATATGTACGGCTTGGTGTCGGCGCCGGTCATCGAAAACGAACAGGTAATCGGTGTGGTCAGCCATAACGATATTGTGTTGAACTGGGTTGAGAATTAAACGGTGCAAATGGTTGGGTTCTTCGCCATTTTCTGGAGCGTGCTGTCGGTTTATCTGACTTGGGTATTCGGCAAAGGCATGAGCAGCCCATTGCGTAATCACTTTTATACGCGTTTCTTTTCCTTGGGTTTGTCGATTGTTCCGGTAGTACTGCGTTTTAACGTCGAGCTGTTCGATACTGGCGATTTCGCGATCTACATGTTTTTGAATTTTTATGGGCAGTTTTTTGTTGCGCAGATAATAGTGTATTTGTTAAATCGTCGGATTAAGAAAGCAAGGCTGGCGCAGAATGCCGGGTGATGAACTCAAAGAACCGTTAACAGACCGAGCAATGAAGTCCGATTTTCTTCAGAGGTGCCCTGGGTTCCAAGCGCAAATCTGCACGTCAGCGGTTTCGATGACCCGCATCGCTCGCGGGTCACCGACATAAAACACGGTTATTTCAAAATCTTCGTTTTAAATTGGTTTGGCAGCAAAATCACTTCAATGCGTCGGTTTTGCTGGCGCGAAGCAGCGTCCGTTTCTTCAACCAACGGCCGCGTGTCGGCATAGCCAACGGCTTGCAGCTGTTGCGCGGGAATGCCTTTTTTCAGCAACTCACGCACCGCCGAAGCGGCACGGGCGGCGGACAGCTCCCAGTTCGTCGGGTAGACCAACCGGGTGGAGGCGGATATTTTTCGACTGTCGGTATGCCCCTGAATACTGATCAGATGATTGGGGAAACTCTGCAGCGCGTCGGCCAATACATTAAGTGAGTTGAGTCCGTCGCTGTTCAGCTCGGCTGAGCCGGATGCAAACAGAATACTCTCGGGCAGCTTAATCGCGGTGGTGCCATCTTCCAGCTGTGTCACCAGTTTTTCTTTTTCCTGATTCAGCTTCGCCAGTTGATCCTGAAGCTTGTTTTCCAGTTGGGCCATCGCCTCTGTTTCTGCGGCCATTTCGGTTTTCAGCCGTTCAATGGTCTCAGTGTAGGTTTCATTTTCGGCTTGCTTTAAGGCCAGTTGCTCTCGCGCCGCCAGATAGAGCTCTTCTGTCGTCGCAGCTTCGCTTAATTCACCCTGTAAGCGGTTCAGTGTGGTTTGATACTCCGCAAGTGTTTGCTGTGCTGCAGCGGCTTGTTCACGGGCCGTTTCGGCTTCCTTCACGGCGGTGTCGAGCTGTGACTGTGCGGTGGACAATTGCTCGGTCAATTCGTCAACCTGCGTTTGTAGCGTCTGTTTTTCTGCTTCCAGCGTGGTGATTTGCGTGGCGCTGTCGTCGTTGGCGTTATTCAATTGGGTAAGGCGGCGGTTGGCTGTTTCATATTGGGCTTCTATCTGGCTCAGGCTTGCCAGCGCATTGTCCAATTGCCCCTGCAGTGTTTGTTTTTCCTGCTCACTGCGTTGCAGATTGCGCTCGGTGGTGCGCTGCAGCGTCTGCGCACGGGTCAGGTCCGCGTTAAGCTGATCGTTTTGACTGGCGGACTGAAAATAAAACCAGGCGGTGGCACTGCCCGCGATAAAAAGTATCGCGCTGAAGGTCCATGCGACCCACCCCTGCTGGTGTGTACGGCTCATGTTCACCTCGACGTTGAGAATGTATCAAATCAGTATAGGAAGGGATTCAGTCTTTCGCTGCTTTGTTTTTGGCCGCATCGCTGAACGTGGATTGCGCTTTTTCAACACAGGCACGGCAGATACAAGCTTTATTCTTCGCGGCAGGGGGTACTTGCGCCACTAACTCAGTGGGAATATCGGTTTGAAAACACCAGCACTGCTCATTGGCAGTGCAGTGGTTTTCCTGTTGGCACAATGGACAGGTTGTCATATCGAAAAGCACCGAGCCATGAAATGGCTTCAGTGCTCGGAGCCTCTAGTCACAGCTGGAATGGGTAGATGTTACCGACGCCGGTGATGCGGGTCAGTTCATCCAAAGCGTTACGGCTTTCGATCAGCAGCATCGGGTCTGCCAGATCGTCCTGTGTCAACGAATCGCGGTAGTATTTGTCGACCCAGGCATTCAGCGTGCTGTACAGGCTGTCCGTCATGATGACGCCCTGGTGCATCGCGGCAAATTCGGTTTCGTTCAAGGCCACGCGTAAGCGCAGGCAGGCCGGACCGCCTCCGTTATTCATTGACTGTTTCAAGTCGAACACCCGAACATCGTTGATCGGGTTTTGCTTGTCATCGATCAAGCGATCCAGATAGTCCGAAACCGCGCTGATTTCACGACACTCACCAGGCACTATCAGCGTCATACTGCCGTTTGGCTGACTTAACAGCTGGCTGTTGAATAGGTAAGAACGCACAGCATCGTGTACGCTGACTTCGGCACTCGGTACGCAGACCGCAATTAATGACGTGCCGACCAGCTTGTCGTCCAGTTCTTTGAGGACCTGTTCCGTGTCGACAAACGCTTCCTCGTGATAAAACAGCACGTTGCCATTGCCTACGGCAATCACGTCGTTGTGGAACACGCCCGCGTCGATGGTTTCCGGACGCTGTTGTGCGAAGACAACGTTTTTGTCGGCTAAACCGTGTAGTCGCGCGATGGCTTGGCTGGCTTCCAGGGTCTGTCGGGCTGGAAATTTTTTCGGTGCCGGGCGGGCATCGTTAAAGGCTTCCTGACCATACACAAAAAATTCAACGCCTTCGGAGCCGTAGTCGGCACAGAATCGGGTGTGGTTGGCTGCGCCTTCGTCCCCGAAGTAAGCGATGGCCGGCAACGCAGCATGGTGCGCAAAGTATTTTTCATCTCGGAAAATTGATTGCAGCATTCGCGTGGTGGTTTCATGTTCAATGGAACGGTGAAACTTTGCGTTCAGGTTTGCGGCGGTAAAGTGTACGCGTCGGTCTGCGGTGTCGCCACTTGGCGAGACCGTCCCTGCGTTGGCTGTCCACATGCAAGAGGCTGAAGCAACCGCGCTCAGAATCGCGGGGCTTTCTTTCGCGACACGGGCCAGAATCTGGGCATCGGTACCGCTGTAGCCTAGCGCTTTCAATGGCCAGATGGCCGGGCGCTCGTGCGGCAACAGAATGCCTTGCTTGAAACCCATGTCGGCCAGCGCTTTCATCTTCTTCAGGCCTTGCTTGGCGGCTTCACGCGGGTTGGACACGGCCGCCATGTTCGACTTTGACGCGATGTTGCCAAATGACAACCCGGCGTAATTATGAGTCGGTCCCACCAACCCATCTAAGTTCATTTCAAACGATTTCATAGATTCATCCCCGGAGATTTCGTCGCAGGCGCTGTCATGTCGGTGCTTTCCATCGAAGCAACAGGATACGCGCAGTAATCTGCCGCATAATAAGCGCTGGCACGGTGATTACCTGAAGCGCCCACGCCTCCGAATGGCGCTGCGGAGCTGGCCCCGGTAATGGGTTTGTTCCAGTTTACGATTCCCGCACGGATGTCTTCCAGGAACGCCTCGTAGCGTTCGCGTGAATTCGACAGCAGGCCAGCCGATAAACCAAAACGGGTGTTGTTGGCTATCTCAATGGCTTGATCAAAGCTGTCGTACCGGTAAACCGACAGCAACGGACCAAAGTATTCGGTATCCGGTACATCGGTAGCATCGGTGAGATCAATAATACCTGGCGACAGCAGTGCCGTGCCTTCTTCCAGTCGTGTCATTTCCAGCAGAATGTTACCGCCTTTGCTGACCAGGTTGTCCTGAGCCTTCAATAGCTGATCCGCGGCTTGCAACGAAACCACCGCACCCATGTAAGGCTGATCTTCGTCGTCGAAGCGCCCAACGGTCAGGTTCAGTGTCGCGTCGATCAGTTTTTCCAGGAACGCATCGCCTTTCGGTCCGTTTGGAATCAACAGGCGACGTGCGCAGGTGCAGCGTTGACCCGCAGAAATAAAGGCAGAAAACAGAACGTGGTGCAGCGCACCGGCCTCGTCTATGTCTTCGTCGACAATCAATGCATTGTTGCCGCCCAGCTCCAGCGCCAGAATTTTACCAGTATTGCCGCCGTACTGTTTGTGGATCAATTCGCCGGTAGGTACTGAGCCGGTGAAGAACAGTCCATCGATCTGAGGATGGTTGGACAACGCGATGCCGGTTTCTACCGCGCCCTGAACCAGATTCATCACGCCATCGGGCAGCCCCGCCTGTTGCCACAGTTTGACTGTTTCTTCGGCCATCATTGGGGTTTGTTCACTGGGTTTGAAGACCACGGTATTGCCCGCAATTAACGCGGGAACAATGTGACCATTGGGTAAATGGCCCGGGAAATTGTAAGGCCCGAATACGGCGACCACGCCGTGTGGGCGATGACGCAAGACCGCTTCGCCATCGGGCAGTTCACTGACTTTGGTGCCAGTGCGTTCGTGATACGCCCGAACCGAGATCTCAATTTTTCCGATCATGGCGCCGATTTCGGTGCGCGATTCCCATAACGGTTTACCGGTTTCACTGCCAATGACGTGAGCGAGCCGTTCCTGGTTGTCTTTCAGCAATTCCGCAAATTTACGGCAAATAGCGATACGGTCTTCCAGGCTTTGGCGTTTCCAGCTTTTAAATGCGCTGCGTGCGGCCGTCACGGCACTGTCAACATCCGCTGCGGTTGCGCTGGTGCCTTCCCAAACCACCGCTTGTGTCACCGGATTCAGTGACGCAAAGGGTTGGCCCTGGCCAGCAAGCCATTGGCCTCCGATAAAAAGTGAGTTGGTAGTCATTACGACGCCTCCGTTGGTCTCAGCGCAACTGCTCGCACAGTATCGCCTTCTTTAATGTTGAGAATGTCAGCCTGTTTCTGTGTCAGCCACAGCGTGTCATCACCCGCCGCACCCTTGTTCACCAGGATGACCCGATAGTCGTTCAGTTTCCGGTTGCACACTAACAGCAAGCCGTGTTTTTCGTTGTAATTCGGTGCCGGGGTTTTTTCGGAAATACCCGCCAGATAGACGTGGCTTTCTTTCACGGCGCGGATATCTTTCACTTTCACAGAGACACTGGGACCTCCGTCAAAAATGTCTATGTAGCCGTTAAAGTCGAAGCCTTCACTTTTGAGCATGGCCAGTGCCGGCTCGGTCTGTGGATGCACCTTGCCGATGACGGCCTGCGCTTCCGGAGATAACATGGGCACGTAGATCGGAAACTTAGGCATCAGTTCTGCGATGAACACCTTATTGCCCAATCCGGTCAGGTAATCGGCGTCAGAAAATTCCATCTGGAAAAAATGTCGACCGAGACTTTCCCAGAATGGCGAGTCACCGTTGTCATCGCTGTAGCCACGCATTTCAGCAATTATTTCCGGACCAAACAATTCTGGGAATTCCGCCAGAAACATATAGCGCGAGCGGCTCAACAGTTGTCCATTCTGATCTTTGCGGTAGTCCGGCATTAGAAACAGGGTGGCAATTTCCGAACAGCCGGTGAGGTCGTTACTTAAATAAAGTGTTTTCGTGACCTTGTGCACGCCGATGTCGCGCGAGGCGTGGACAGACTTACCTACATGGTAGTTGTACCAGACATCTTCGTGGCCAATGCTGGCTTCCAACGCGCAAATGCCTGCCACCTCATCGTTTTCTTCATCGACCAAAGCGAACAGATACAAACGCTCTGGCTCTGGAATGGTTTTTTCAAAGGAAGCCAACGAATGTTCCAGTTTGGCCGCCATTTTCTGCTTGTTGTCCGGCAGAGACGTGACACCGACACCGGAGTTTTTGGCTAACACACACAGGGCATCTAAATCGGAATGTTGTACGGGGCGAATATACACAGGGAATCTCCTTACAACGGTGAATAGGCGACTTGATCGCCTTCACGGATATTAAGTGCATGTGCAACATCCAAAGGAATACGGATGCTGTCGCCTATACCATCGACCAATGTGGTGATGGCGCATCGGAAATTATGGGCCGATTGATTGCTGATTAAATATTTCATACCCCCGATTACTTCCGACGGTTTTGCATTTTTAAAACGGATGTTGCTGTAAGTATGAGTGTATTTCAGTTGACCTTTCAGAACCGGTCCGCCATCGAATGGGTCGATGAATTTCGATTTGTGAAACCCTTCCCGATACAGCAGTTGACAGGTGCGATTCGCAGCAGCGTGGTTCTGCGCAATGTTGGCCGCAGCTTCTTCCGGCAACAGTGGAACATATACAGGATGCTGCGGGATCAATTCTGACATGAAGGTTTTGCTTTTCACTGAGCAGTAATAATCGGCCGTGAGAAAATCCAGATCAAAGAAACGTCGGCCAACCGCATCCCAGAACGGGCATACACCTTTGTCATCAAAAATGCCCTGAATCTCGACGATGATTTCCTGATTAAAGCGATCCGGGTTGGCCGCCATGTACATGAAACGCGCCCGTGACAGCAGGTCGAAGCCATCGGTATCACGCATCTGAGGGTCGATCGAGAACGAGCGCAGCAAGGTACGGCCGGTTAATTCGTGCGACAGAAATAACACCGGTACTTTAGAGCTGATGTTCAAATGGTGCGAGGCATGCACAATTTCATCGAGCCGGTAATTGAAAAACGGGTAACCATTCCCCGCTTCGGTGTCTATGCCGGAGGTGCCGTGCAATTCGCCCGTATCGGTATCTTCCAGTACAAACAGGAATGAGGCTGGGCCATCGCCATCGATACCGGAACGAAAACCATCATCGGATTCGCTGATCTTTTCAGACAGTTTATCCCGCTCTTTGGGTAACGTAGTGACCCGAGCGTCTGTGTCGTTGAGCAACCGTTCGATGCCGGTTAAATCAACAAACGTTGAGGGGCGAACGACGAGCATGTTGAGTTCCCTTAGTAAAAAGAAGGCCACTGTTGTGACCTTGTTTGCTGTTTCGTGTGATACACCGGGCCTGAATCGGCCGGGTGCATCGGGTACTTCGTTATTGTGCGATTACCTTGGCGATCGCCGCGTCCAGCATAGCCAGTCCCGCATCAATATCGGCATCGGGAATGATCAGGCTTGGTGCAAAACGCAGAACATTAGGTCCCGCTACCAGCATCATCAGGCCTTCTTCCAGTGCCGCGGAGACAAAATCTTTCGCCTTGCCGTGCCACTGTTCGGTCAACTCGATACCGATCAACAAGCCAAGGCCGCGAACTTCTTTGAAAATACTGTATTTTTCATTTATGGCGGCCAAGCCGGCCTTGTAGCGATCTGCTTTCGCTGAAACCGCGGCCAATACGCCCGGCTTGGTCAATTCTTCGATGACCGCCAACGATACGGAGCAGCCCAGCGGGTTGCCGCCGTAGGTTGAGCCATGAGTGCCAAAGGCCAGGCTCGGTGCCACTGCATCAGTACACAGCATAGCCCCGATTGGGAAACCGCCACCGAGGGCCTTGGCCGAAGACAGAATGTCCGGAGTTACGCCATAACGCTGATAAGCGTACAGATGACCGGTACGGCCCACGCCCGTTTGCACTTCGTCGAAAATCAACAGGGCGTTGTGTTCATCACACAACTGACGTACACCTTCCAGATAGGCCTGAGTTGCAGGTGTCACTCCGCCTTCGCCTTGAATCGGTTCCACAATGACCGCCGCAGTGCGATCTGAAATCTGAGCACGTAACGCATCCAGATCGTTATAAGGAACGTGGCTGATGCCGCCTGGCGTCGGTTCAAAACCTTCTTTGTATTTTGCCTGACCACCAACAGAGACCGTAAACAGCGTACGGCCGTGGAATGAGCTGAGTGTGGAAATGATTTCGTGCTTTTCTTCACCGTAGTTAACGAACGCGTGGCGGCGAGCCAGTTTTAAGGCTGCTTCGTTGGCTTCCGCACCGGAATTACAGAAGAAGACTTTGTCTGCAAAGGTCAGTTCAGTCAGCTTTTTCGCGAGTGCCAGTGCGGGCTCGTTGGTCATGACGTTTGATAAGTGCCAAAGCTTTTGACCCTGCTCGGTCAGGGCTTTAACCAACGCCGGGTGTGCATGACCCAGGACATTCACCGCAATGCCGCCGGCGAAATCGATATACTCGCGGCCATCCTGATCCCAGATGCGTGAACCTTCACCCTTGACCGGGATAATCTTGCCCGGTGCATAGTTGGGAACCATTACTTGATCAAACAGATCGCGAGTTGTTTCAGTCATGTTCATATCTCTTTTCGATGGTGGCTTTGTTAGTCAGTTGCGTCACAGGCAAGCGTTGACCGAATGCCGTTTATTCTAGGAAAACCAGCTCATAAGTGCTTACGGGGACGCGACAGAGGATTATAGGCTAACACCGCTTGAAAGTATTGCGGTGGGCTTTGGCTGAAAGCGGGGGTCGCTTAACGGAAAAGGTGGTCAGTGAGTGATCAGAAGGAACCTTGCCGTTCGACGAGGCCCCAGGGGTTGGCTGTGTGGGCTTGAGAATTGGCGTGCTGATAATTTCAAACGATCAGGGTAATGGCATGAATCGATATGCGATTATTTCCGGCAATTTTCAAATGGGCTCAATGGTTTCCTCCTGTGATTGTTCAATTGGCAGAAAAATACGGAACTCAGTGCCCGTTCCTTCAATACTGGATACTTTAATGTCGCCATGGTGGCGATCTATAATTGAGCGGGTAATGGCCAAACCAATCCCCGTGCCTTTACCAACCGGTTTAGTGGTGAAAAAGGGATCGAACACTTTCTTGATAATGTCTTTGGGAATGCCTTTTCCTGTATCTTGTAAGGTAATGCTTACCTTTTCGCCGATCAGCTTCGTTGCAATGGTAATGGTTCCAAATTCTTCAATAGCGTGGCACGCATTTACAATGATGTTGACGAATACCTGATTTATCTGTGAAGGGATGCAGGAAATCAATGGAATTTCTTCTAGCTCCGTAATGACTTCTGCTTTGTATTTTATTTCGTTACGTAACAAATTGATGCTGGATGACAGCAGCTGATTAATGTCCGTCTGTTCAAATTTCATATCGCCAACATGGGCGTAGTCCTTGAGATCTTTTACTATCTCCCGAATGCGGTTTAATCCTTCAAGTGACTCTGTGGAGATATCTCTAAGATCCGACATGAACTGAAACAGTTTCGTCGCGGATTTCCAGCGGGTATAGGTTAACAAGGCAGCGCCGGACTCATCTTCTGCGCAATCAGCTTCCAGTTTCTTCAATTCACTTTCAATTCTTTCAACATACTTTTCAGTAAGATTTGTATTGGACGTGACAAAACCAACTGGGTTATTGATTTCGTGAGCGACACCAGCAGCCAGCTGACCGAGTGCAGCAAGTTTCTCCGATTGGAAAAGTTGGGTTTGCGCCGACTCTGCTCGCTTTGTTTGCTTCGAAAGGTTCAAAAGCAAGGCAATTCGATGCAATAAAATGCCTCCATGAATGGGTCTGCGGACGAAGTCAGTAGCAACGAGTTCAACCAGCCCGTCGCGACTAATGACATCATCGTTTTCTATCAGTTGAATAACGGGTATTGAATTGCCAGACGATTTGCCAAAGTCGAAAAATCTATTGAGTGCTAGTGACGTATCAGTCACAATAAGCTGCACGTCGAAATTTACGACACTTTCGGAGAATTCAGAAAAACTGGAAAACGAAATGACGGAATAATCCTTTGATAAGAGGGTTTTTATGAATACTCGATCTTCAGTGTTGTTGTCGATCAATGCTATTTTATCCATGAACGATAACTCCTTTGTCAAAAGAAATGGTCATCAGTGTGCCTTGGCCAAATACAGACGTTGCTTTCATTCGACCTCCTGCGAGTTGAATAAGATTGTTGCTTAAGGAGAGCCCTAAGCCGAGTCCATCTCCAGGTGCCTTCGTCGTAAAGAACGGGGTGAATATTCGATCAATATCCTCAGGTTTTATACCGTGACCGTTGTCTTGAACGCTAACGATTAGCGCAGTATCGGTACACTCAATTTTGACTTCGATAAATGCGCGTTTAATTGACTTAACGGCGCTAAGACTGTTTTCGAGCACGTTCTCGATTGCCAAGGTAAATATCTGCAGTGGCAACATGACTTCCAGATCTTTCATCGGGTTGTTAAAACGAATTTGGACATGTTCATTGTCTATCCCCATAACAGCAAACTCGATGGCATTCTGCAGATTAAAAGCCTGCGGTACCTCATCTGCCAGTTTATTTAGGGGTTGTAACATGCTAATAATGTTGGAAACGCGATCCAGTCCTTCGACAGACTCATCAATCACGGCATCTATTTCATTTAGCATCGTTAAAGATTGTCGCTTTTGAAAACTATCCTCCTGGCTTAATTCTGACAGAATTTTAGTGCTTACTTTACCTATAAAGCTCAAATTGCTTCGAATAAAACCAATAGGATTGTTGATTTCATGTGCTATGCCTGCGGTGAAACTAGCCAACGCCTTGCTCCGCTCTGTATTTATTAAGTCCGCCTGCGTGTGAGTCAGAGCTTGAATGGTGTTTTGCAGTTCTGCAGTCTTTTCTTTAATTTGCCTTTCCAAGGATTGGTTTAACAGCCTCAACTTGTCTTCATTCTTCCGCCTAATGAGCCATTGACCGACCAGCGTCGCGAAATGTCCGATTTGTAACCGAAGCCAGGAATCGATAGGTCGATGATGTACCAAATTATCACAACAAAACCACCCCAATGGTTCTTTACCATAGTAGATTGATACTATCGCATTCCAGCCTTTGCCGACTGATTTTCCATAGTCCAAAAGGTCGACATCTTCCTTTATGATTAAGACGCCTTTCTTCAGCAATGCTTCTTTCATCCAAGGGCTGTCGTTCAGCGGGAGTGATAGGTCCGATTCATCGACAATATTTCCCTGTACATCGGTTCCCCACGTGCCGATTATCCGTTCTTGATTCGGTGAAAAAAGAAGCAATCCGGCGCGATCTATGCCCAATATGTCTTTGGCGAACTTCACGGTGTGAAAACAAAGCTCATTTTCGGATTCACAATGATCGAAAACCTTGCCGGCCAGCGTGAACGCTTCCAGTGTTTTGGCTTCATCCGATAACACACTTTCCGCTAAGCTCAGAACATATAGATCAGCATGTTTGTCGATAGGCAACAACTCCAGCGTGTAATTCTGATTTTCAATTTGGAAGTTTCTCTGGTCCTCCCAAGTTCTTTTTTGTTCGATAATATGGTTGTAATTCGACTTGCACATGGTTTCTTCAGGATCAGAACCGGCGTTCAGAAGCTGTGTGACTTGGCGATTGTGGTGGTCAACTTTCAGATAAAGGTTCTTCATACTTCGAATCATGACCAGTTGGTTATTGGAGGTTGCTTTCAATATAGTAGATGACGCCTTTAACAAAGGTATCCAGGTTAATAAAGGCGTTGATTAGAGCTTCCTCGGATGGGTCTACGTCACGGATTCGGTGAACAAGTCCTACGTTGACTGCATGCAGGTTTTTGTACAAGCCCAGTGCATATTTTGTGAATGGCTCGGCAGTATTCGATTGTTGATAGCACAGTGCAATGTTCGCAAGCGCCCGATAAATGGATTCGTCCTGGCCGGCAAAGGGGCGATGAAACAGAACCATGGGCTTAAGGAAATTAGTATGAGGGCAGCCAGAAGAAGACGCTATGATTGCGCCAACCAGATTTGACAGTATCTGCTGGGCGGTTGTTTGTGCTGTTGTGGTCGTTTCTATGTGGTCTGTCAGGGTGACTTTAGCGTCGACTTCATCAAATGATGCTAACTCATGAACCCCTGAGAGGACGGTATCGATGTTTTTTGCAATAGGGCACCGCCGTTCATTCGTGAGTGGGCAGTGGGGACACTTTCCAACTTCGAGCAGTGTCCATGCGCCATAGCCATCGGTTTTCTCGGGTGGAATTATTCCAACTTTCGGGTCGATGATAAACTCAATGTTCCATGAACGATCTGGCGTAGAAATTTCATATTTCAACTTCATTTATTGTGTCCTGTCAGATCAAGTTAACTACACGGCCAGCTATATGCATAACAGGCATAATAGGGGGGGGTTATAGTTCAATATGATCCATTTTGGTCGGTACTCTTCCGAAAAGCGCATACGTTCTCAGCTGCCCTTTACCTCAGTATTCTGCGCGTTTGCTGTGCTTCGGTTCATGTCTATACTCAATTTGAATATAGATCAATTAAGGGTAATGTCATGTCCAAGATCATGATAGTTGATGATGAGGCGAATGTTGCTAAGAGTGTCAAACGGTTGTTGGAAGCCAATGATTTTGATGTTGTTGTCGCCGAAGATGGAAAAAGTGCATTACAGATGCTGCGCAATGAAACCGAGGTGTCCGTTGTCGTGTCTGACCAGCGAATGCCGAAAATGACAGGCTCGGAACTTTTTTCTCAGTTATCAGTAGAGCGCCCAGACATAAAGAGAATTTTACTCACGGGCTATACCGATTTGGACTCCATACGTGATGCGGTGAATAAAGGCAATATTTTTCGGTTTTTACTCAAACCCTGGGACGACGATGAGCTATTGGCTTGTGTCGAAGAAGGTGAACATGTGTTTATGGTGCAACAAGAGAACAAGCGACTGAGAAAGGAGCTTGAGCTCAGTAACACAAACTTGGAATACGCTGTTGAACAGAAAACCCGGGTGCTTAATATGAATATTCGGTCATTGGAACGCTATGAAAAAATAGTCGAGAATCTACCGGTGGGGGTTATTTGCGTAAGTGATGACGGTATGGTCGTGTTAGCAAACCAACATTTTTGTCATGAGTTTGGGTTCGAAAATGCCGTGGAAGGGATGTCCTTCAAACGAGTACTGCCGAGCGATTTTCATCCTTTAATCGAAAACTACAAAGCTGGCGCAGTCAATAAGATTTGTCACGAGAATCGCTGGTTAACTGTGACGTCGAAGTCACTGGAGTTGGACAAGACCATATACGGTATGTTGTTCTCCTTTCAGAGTTTAGATTATGCAAACGAAAACCAATGATGCCATTGGCAAATTCCTATCGATGGACATTCTTAATGCAAATGGACATTTGGTATTACCGCAAGGCGTCGAAATTACACCGGCTTTGGCAATCGCGTTGTTGAAACAGGGCATTAAATCTATCGATGTTGACGTACTGTCCGAAGAAGAGAGCGTCGTCAATGAAAGTGATGCGGCCAAAGTGTTTCATGAACATGTGAATTATCTCTTTATTCGTCATCGAGGCCCATTTATGAAGGAATTTCAGACATGGCTGCTAAAGGAATAAAGACAGAGCAAGCTCAATGGTTGGAAGATGTCAGGGTGATAGACAGTGACCGTGTCGTCAACAGAAATACACAAAGGTTACTGCAGGCGCTTAAGGCCGACCCTCTAAGTATCCGGGAAATTACTAAACTATTGTCTTTGGAGCCGGGATTGTCGGCGAAGTTGCTGATGATATGTAACAGTTCTTTTTTCGGGTTTCCACGTGAAGTCGCTCATATTGAAGAAGCGGTTGTTATTTTAGGCGCGTTAAAATTGAGTAATATCGTTTACTCGAGTGTAATTATGATGCCCACGCAAGATATTGAACACAAGAAGTATATTTTGCACAGCTTGATGACCGCTATGTTCTGTCGCGTTATTGCGCAGCAGGCTGGTTTACGAAGTGAAGTTCCATTCACCGCAGGGCTTTTCCATATACTGCCTGTCATTGTGAATTATCAGCCGGGGATCAGTCGTTTACTGAGTGCAACCGTGTTGCGTACTTCGGTTACACAAATGATGGAGAACATCAACTTACCCACTTCAGTCATTCAGGCTGCTGAAGGTCTCTATAATCCAAATGATACAAAGCCCGACTCTATTTGTCTGCGTATGGCGTTTGATTTGAGTATCATAGCCATGGGCAAAAATTATGCAGCGTTTTCACATATTATCAATCTCGAACACGACTTTAACCGACTGCAAATGTCTCCGAAGACGCTTGCAGGTTTATTAAAAGCAACGCGCACTGAACAGAATGAAATTATAAAGCTGGTGGGCTAACTATGGCAGATTTTAGCGAAGTAAAAATTCTCTTTGTGGACGACGAAGTCAATATTCTCAATACACTGCGTCGACTGATGTCACTGGAGGATTTCTCATGTGACTTCGCCAACAGTGGTAAAGAAGCCCTTTTACGTATGGAAACAGAACAATATGACATTATTGTTTCGGATATGCGAATGCCAGAAATGAATGGTGATGAATTTTTAACTCTGGCAAGAGAGATTAATCCTACCTCCACGCGATTCATTTTATCTGGTTATTCCGACTTCAACTCGATGACGAATGCTCTCAATAAAGGGGGGATTCATCAATTCATCGCGAAACCCTGGGATGATAACTATTTAATTGAAAAGCTCACCGAAGCTGCACAGTTCACGATTATTCGGAAAGAGCATGAGCATCTGGTCGCCTTAACAAAAAAACAAGCAGAAGAACTTAAGCAAGCGAACCAGCTATTGGAAGTCAGGGTTGAGTCACGCACTCAGGAATTAAAACAAACGTCAGACATGTTGGATCTCAGTTATCAGGAACTTAAATCCAGTTACAGCATGTTTATCGATGTTATCGCTCAGGTGTTGCAATTACGCTCGGTCGCTCCTAAAGACCATTTAAACGATGTCGCTGAAACGGCTCGTGCGCTGGCACGCGCATCAGGGCTAGACGAGCAGGCTCAAGATGATATTTATAAAGCGGCTAAGTTGCATGAATTGGGTAAAATACGCATTCCAGAATCTGTATTAAAGAAGCCGTTGGGTCAGATTCATGGTGCCGAATTGATTGAGTATAAACAGTACCCGATGCAAGGGTTTTCTTTAATGGCCAGCCTTGACAATTTAGGTGAAGTCGCGAACTTAATTAAAGCGCATTGCGAGCGTTTCGACGGCAAAGGGTTTCCGGCACGTATACAGGGAGCTGATATACCCATTGGGGCCAGAATTATTGCAATCGTTATGAATTATTTTTTATATCGAAATGGTTTATTTGACGGACGATCCCACACGGATGAGGAATCGGATTTCTATATTAAAGCTATTGCCGGTAAAGTCGTAGACCCGAATTTGGTAGAGCCTTTTCTTGAGGTGGTTCACGATGAACTATCCAAAAAAGGGCAGCATGAGGCAAGGGTCGAGGTGCAAGCAGCACAAGCCGGTATGGTTCTGTCACGCGACCTATTTAACGTACGCGGTGTGATTATGCTGACGAAAGGCGCAGTTTTAACAGATAAGACCATTGCTAAGTTGAAGTTTATAGCGGAAAAGGACTCGGCTGATTATGTGCTGTATGTTGATGCGGAGGCTGATTGATTGTGTTTAATTGATTTCTAATCTTTCTCTAAATGAGAGTGGATTTCAACTCGGCACAAAGAAGTCATTCATTTCTAGCCAGTTCGTAAAATCCTCTGAGCGCATTGGTTTGGCAATACTATACCCTTGAATAATGTGGCAACCAGATGAGAGCAGTAAATCTGTTTGCTCTTTAAATTCGACTCCTTCTGCAATGGTTTTTCGATCGAATATTTTAGATAGCTCGCAAATTGCCTTTACTAAACTGAGATTTTTGCTGTCAATAATCATTTCCCGGACAAATTTTTTGTCGATCTTCACGGTGTCGACATTGAGTTGATTGAAAATACTGAGCGAGCTGTATCCAGTACCAAAGTCATCTAAACTGAATGTAACACCCAGTGGTTTTAGATCTGAAATCAGTTTTTTTAAAGCCTCTAGATTATTCAGCGCATCATGTTCCAATATTTCAATTTCAATCAACCGACTGATTGACGTTCCGGCTTCTTTCAACTGTTTGATCAGCCAGTCATGGAAAGTGTTATCCAACAAGCTGCTGGTGGTTAGATTAATACCGACTTTTAGTGACAAATCTACAATGCAGATAAGTTCGCTAGCGAGCAACTTCAGCACGGTTTTTATAACCCATTGATCGACCGCAGTCAGTATTTCAGGGTCTTTTTGAGAATTGAGGAACTGATCTGGATAAACAAGGTCGTTGTCTTCTTGTTGCCAGCGAATCAGAAACTCGACACCATGAATCGTTTTGGTGAATGCATTATACTGCGGCTGAACATGTAAACGCATTTCCTCGTTTTCAATGGCGTTTAGCAAAGTTCTTTTCGCTACGTTTTCTTCACTGATTATTCGTTCATACTCTGAAGAATAAAATACGTATTGATTTCGACCGTTGACTTTTGCCAAGCTCATAGCATGACTGGCGTGTCGGATTAGTTGCTCAGCGGTCGCCTGGTCATCCGGGTATTGGCTGATACCAATAGACGCCGTTATCTGATAGTCTGCAGAATTCTCTTGCGTGGATTCTACTGAAATAGTGTTGGATATGAGGCTCAATAACCGATCCGAGAAATCCTTCAAATTGTAATCGTTCGTAATGTCTCTTATTAAAAGGCAAAACTCGTCTCCGGAAGCGCGCGATAGTGTATCCCCATCACGGATGTGTTTCTGAATGGATTGTGCTAGCGAACGCATGATTTTATCGCCAGATTGAACTCCCCATTGCCGATTGAACTGTTCGAAGTGATCAATATCAATACTGAATACAGCAACACCTAACTGGTGTCTTCGTGCGTAGCCTATTGCCTGTTCAAGGCGATCTTTGAAGATGGCATATTTTGGTAATCCTGTCAGTTTATCAATGTTTAGTGGATCGATGTCGGTTTTTGATTTTAGTGTCTCAGACTGCTTCTGAAGTTCGCTGAAGATGGACACGTAGTGCGTCGTTTGACCGAGTGTATCTTTGATAGCACGAACCGTGAGTTGCTCTGAATAGATCTCTCCGGTCTTACGGCGATTAACCATTTTTCCCAACCACCGGCCTTCAGTTTGTAGTGAACGCCAAAATTTTTCATAAAAAGCTTTTGGATGATAGCCTGAAGCCAGAAATGAGGGGTTTTTTCCGAGTGCTTCGTCTTTGGTGTAGCCGGTTATTCTTTCAAAGGCTGGGTTTACGTCTAAGATTCGTGGTTCTACATCCGTAACAACAATAGCCTCATTACTTTCATTGAATAGTGAATTCAGCATTAATTCAGTTGGAATGTCTTGCTCATGAGATTCACAATCCAGAAAGGCCAGTAGAATATAGGTGGCTTTCTGGTGGTGAAATAGAACCCGCTTAATGTTGACAGGGAATATTTCATCATTGGTATTCTTCAATAACATTTTTATAGGCTGACTGGAGTTATCAAGCTTATCCAGCGAAAAATGAGAGTGATCTGTCATAGGAACAGGCTGTGCTTGTTCATTTAAATAAAGCAAAGGAAGGTTCCGGATATGGGATTTTAGCAGTTCAAAGGGTTTGCGAAGACAGAGTTTCTGAAAACTGTGATTAGCATATTGGAGCAAACCTTGCGTATCCATAACCATGATGCTGACACCCAATTGAGTGTCAAGTTCATCTGCGATGAGAGCTGGGAAGTCAATGACTTTATCAATCATGATTGGTCTGTTAAACAGTATGTGGACTAACTGTAGTTGGCAAAGATATACGGGTCAATCTGATCAGAAAGTATTCTCTAACACGAATACAGATTACAATGATCTGGATATCTTAATTGTCCGGCAAGAAGTGTTTTCCCAACTAAAGTTAACTTGCTGCTCAGATTTCACAAGTTGTACCACGGTTCTGGTGACCAGTGTGTTACCGATCATAATTTTGGTCACTGTGTCTTCCGAGCTGGTCAAGTGTTGAAATAAGGTCGAGAGTTGGTCGAAGTTAAACAGGGTTTCTGGGCAGTGGTATACAACATGGTTGAATGGTTTTGTTATAGGATCAGTCTTCAGATCTGAGGTGGCAGTGGTCATATACTCGATGAGACTTTGCGCGAAAGCAGATTTAACATCTTGATAGACAAGGTAATCATGGTCGTGCATTTTTTTAATAATGCGAACTCCCTTCGGACTGATTAGATCAAAGTGATCTCCTGTAAATATTTCAAACATATCAGGTGCAGTAACTTGAAGATTATCCATAAGCTTTATTGACTCTACGTTTGTGTTCAATATAACGGTCAGCAGTTCCTCATAAAGAGTTGTCAGTTTCGACAATGTTTTGTCGACATCCAATCCCGGTATTTGCTGCAGCGCAAAGCGAGTCGGTATCCACAGAGTCTCGGTTTTTACTTGAGCATTCATGCTTGATCCTTTCATCCGGTTACTGAGCGCGCGGCCATTCCAGCACGGCGAAATTGCTTACGATTCCAGGGTAGGAATTCGGGGATTACACATCACGTTCAATCACATTAAAGGCAGCACCCTCGTGTGTGATTCTGACGACCTCGGCCATGCAGGTTTCGATGGGCTGATTTTCGTGATGAATGGTCATCACCACGACAACACCTAAATCCAGGGCGCGGACAGTTGCCGTGCGGACAAAAAAACCGTGTTGGGACACGTCTTCGGATACGGTGGTGTCAATCTGCTCGCCAAAAAAATGCATGCTGATTGGCACATTCGCCGTCACTCGGGGAGATTGTCGTTTCTGTCGTGTCATGCTGAAGTACCAACGTTAAACAATGACGCTATTGTGGGCTGTTGGTTGTACCCAATCTATGTCCGCTTGGGCAAGGTTTATGACAATTCAGGTCACAGACCGACACCGGTCGGTCTGTGTTTGGCTGGCGTTATTTTTCGATCTGCATCTTTTGATTCAGACTGCGGTCTTCCGACGGGGTCAGACCATATTGATTGCGATAGGCAGTGGAGAAGTGAGCGCCAGACGAGAATCCGCAACCCAGACCAATGTCCGCAATACTTTCGGTGCCATTGAACAGCCGGGAACGCGCTTCTTCCAAACGTATTTGCAGGTAATAGCGACTCGGTACGGCATTGAGGTGTTTTTTGAAAAGCCTTTCCAGTTGGCGACGGCTGATTTTTACATGATAGGCAATGTCGTCGGTCGTTAAGGGTTCTTCAATATTGTTTTCCATTAACTCCAATGCTTCGGCGAGTTTGGGTTGTTCAGCGCGGGTGCGTTCACTCAGTTCCTGTGGCATGGCGTTAGACGGAATGCCCAGTCGCTCATTGACGAAGTGCTTGGAAATGGCTTCTGCTGTTTCAGCGCTGACGTTTTTGGCAATCCACATCAGCATCAGGTCCAGGCTTGACGAACCACCGCGGCAAGTCAAACGGTCGCGATCAATACAAAACTGTTCGTTCGCCAGCAAAATAGATTTGTGTTCTGTTAGCAGTTCGTCATAAGTCAGCCAATGCACAACGCCCCGGTAGCCATTGAGCAGACCTGCTTTGGCCAGGGTGTAACTGCCTGAGGCCAAACCACCGATCGACGCGCTGGCAGACTTCTCAATCAGAAAATCCACCAGCCCTGGCGTCTGAGGATGCCGCGCCGGGGATGTTCCAGCCACAATCCAGGTATCCGCTTTGGGGGCGTTTTCAAGTGAATAGTGCGTATCGATCGCGTTGCCCAGGCTGGACACGGTTTTTGCACCGGATAAGGCGACGGTAAAGGTCTCAAACACGGTTTCACCCATCAGCTCATTGCACATCAGCAAGGGCTCCATGGCAGAAACATAGGTCATGGATGAATAACCGGGTAATAAAATGAATCCAATTTTAAACGACAACGCTTACCCCTTAAGCTTCAAATGTACCTTTACGAATAATGGACTGGTTACGCATGAACCACGCACCGCCTGCCATGACACTGTGCAGTGTTAATTGTTCTGGGTCTAATAATAATAGGTCAGCATCGGCGCCCGGACGTAATTTTCCTTTGCCAGACAAACGCAAGACACGAGCCGGATTCTCGGTGACCGCTTTCAGCGCGGTTTCCAGCGCGATCTGCTCAACCAGCACAGCGTCCCTCAGTTCATGCAGCATCGACTGCATGGAACCGACTTTCAGGCTTTCCAATTCACCCTGGGCGTTAAAGTGCGGCAAGCTGGCGTGCCCGTCGGTGCTGAAAGTCAGCTGGCTGGGATCGACACCTTCGGCTAACGCGATACGCAGGGCGGTGGCGCATTTGACTTCGCCACCAGCGATGATTTCCGGTGTCGAACTGGCGGTAAAGTCGATCGTTCCGCCCTGTTTGGCAAAGCGAATGCCGTCGGCCAACAGTTTAGGGCTGCGGTTGATGTGTGTTGGGTAAAATTGCGACAGTGGAATGTTCGTGTGTTCGGCAACATTAAACAGGGTGCTTAGTTTGTCCTCACCACTGCCAACATGCACGCTGACGACGCCGGCTTTACCGGAACACATACCACCAACTCGGGCTTCGGCGGCTACCTTAGCCAGCTCCTGCCAACTCAGTTGACTGCCGCGATGGTCGGCGATGGCGATTTCGCCAATCCCAAGACATTCTTCTAACAGCATGATGTCTTGTTGCACTGAACCGGTGATGGTTTTAACCGGATAGTGGTAATTACCGGTGTAAAAATAAGCGGATAACCCCTCTTCTTTCAGGCCTTTGACCTTGGCGATAAGATCTTGGTGCGTTCGGCAGACGGCATCGGTTCCAAGCGCCCCGGTCACCGTGGTGACACCGCCGGAAATAGCGTCGGACAGATGCATTTCTGGTGTCCGGGTTGCAAAGCCACCTTCACCACCGCCCCCGGTAATGTGGGTTAGCGTATCGACCAGGCCTGGGCAGACGATGCGTTGTTCGCAATTGATCTCTTCAAGTTCAATATTTGTGTCCAGACGGATGTGTTCAGCAATGGCGACGATTTGTGAACCACTGATCAGAATATCTTGAATGCCCAAAGACTGCGGTGCAAATACCTGCGCGTTACGCAGTAAACGCATGGTCATGTTGGTTTACCCGTTGTTATTGTTGATTGTAAAAAATAAGCGCCAGATCATAGCAGGACGGGCACAGGAACCAAGGCTTAGCTGCAAATGAGACGCAAATTTGAAGAAATAGGTCTTCAGTACGTTGTTGCTGGCCAATTTTTGACAGGAGAGGTGATGCTCCAGGCTTGCTGACTCACTTAACAAGGCGGTCAATGCGGGGTGTTATCGGACGGTCATCTGATGCTGTGTTGCCCGTGCATCCGTCTCACCTTTGAGGATTCCCCATCGGATAGTACCCGGTGCTTCAGTTTTTCAAACCTTGGTCGCTATAGGGTGTTACAGAACCAAAAAACATGGATGGTCACGCACAGCCGGGTTTGGTATTCAATTGCATGCAGACAGCTCCGCACCAGATTGTCTTACAGGGGGCTATACTGAACTTCTGTTGGCATAACTGTCATTCTGTTTATGGCTATACACTCACCACGCTGAAGATCTGCCAGGAGTCTGTTATGTGGGAAAAGATCCAGCTGAAACATTTGTCGGTCCGGTGGCGGACCCAGCTTATGGTGTTGCTTCAGGTTGGCCTTACCATAATCGGGTTTACCATTTTGCTATTGGGCCTGAACTTTGTCGCCGAATTAATGAGCCAGCAGCAAAAGGTAGTCGATCAACAGCAAGCAACGCTGGCGGAACAGACACAGACATTTGAAGAACAACGCGCGGAATTGATTGCGCAGCAAGAGGCGATTCAACAACAGGCCAATGCCTTGGAACTGCAAAAAGCGGTGTTCGAGGTCTATCAAATATACCCACAGTTTTTGTTCTGGCGGTTGGCCTCGACATCCTCGTTGTCTGACAATGACACCCGTAATGGCAACGACGCCGAGAAAAATCTGATCGCTGCCGTTGAGGCCATTCAAGGTGTGGACGAAGAACTGGCTGACGCCATCGATCTTTTTCTGGTCGATTTGGACGACTTTAGCAGCAATGTTGGGAAGGCGATTGAAGCGTTCCGTAATGACGATGACCAACGCGGACGCAGCCTGGTGTCTGCTACTCAAAACAACGTCATTTCCATGACCTCCATGCTGGAGGTGTTATTGTTCGTTACCGATGAAGTGGTTGTCGACGCCGGGACGCTGGTTAACGAAAGTCTGGCTTCTTTGGAGGCCTCTGTCGCCGCTGTGGAAGCTTCCGGGCAGGCGATGAGTCAGTCGGTTCAGCAGGTCTCTACCAGTAATCAGCGTACTGTGGTGGAAGTTCAGTCACGGCAGCGTCAAGTCATTCTGGTCTTGGTCGTGATCAGTGTTGTGTCGGTATTGGTTGGTATGTTGCTCAGTCGGTCGATTGTCAATCCGCTGTATCGACTGAAACGAAAAATCGAAGACATTGATCAACAGTCTGACTTAACATTACAGGCTGACGACTCACGACACGATGATATCGGTAGTATAGCGTCGAGTGTGAATTCCATGCTGGCCAGTTTTCGGGTCATGGTGGAGGAAGTACGCACCGGCGCCAGTGTTATTTCAGGTGAAACCGATGTGCAAACCGGAAACAATCGACAGGTTCGTGATGCGCTATCGAACCTGAATGTGGAAGTCGATTCTGTCGCGACTGCCATCAACGAAATGACGGCGACGGTCTTGGGGATTAATGACATCACCAGCAGCGCTGCGGATGCTGCTAACGATGGCACTCAGCTGTGTCAACAGAGCCAACAGCAGCTTGGGCAAAGCAGTGAGCGCATCACTGAACTGAACGCGAAGTTGGCGGACGCCAGTGCGCGGTTGTCGCAGTTAGTGGTACAGACTGAAAAAATTTACGCGGTTGTCGACGTCATTCAGGGCATTTCAGAGCAGACAAATCTATTGGCGCTGAATGCCGCTATTGAAGCTGCGAGAGCCGGAGAGCAGGGCAGAGGGTTTGCGGTGGTTGCCGATGAAGTGCGTACGCTCGCGCAACGGACGGATCAGAGTACGGCCGAAATCAAAGTTATGGTGGAGCAGTTTGCCAAAGAAGTGTCAACCACCGTTGAAGCGGTTGAAAACGCGAATGGCAGTGCGGTTTCCGCTCAGCAGAATTCAGATTCTGCTTTTGATTTCATAGTGCAGTTGCTGACATCGATGCAAAACATACAGCAGATGAACGCACAGATTTCTCAGTCAACCCAGGAACAAACCGAAGCCACGGCCGCGATCGATTCCTCAGTGACCCGGATTTCAGAGCTGCTGGCTGGCATTGCCGAAAAGGCCAGCCAGATGTCAGATGCGATGCTGCGCCTAAATGAATCGACTCAATCGTTGGAAGATAAATCCGGCCAATTCAAGTTTTAACGGGGTACCAGGTTGCGCATTTCCGGCGCTTGTGCACGGTCACAGAAAACGCCATTGACACCCCAGTCGAGCAGTTTTTCAAAGGTTACTGTGTCGTTTACGGTATAGCAATACAGAGGGTATTGCGCCGTAATCCTTCGTGCCAGTGCGGCGGTTAATTTCGATTGATCGCAATGAATGGACACCGGGCGGATGGTGGCGACATCCTCAAACACCGTCTCTGGAATGACTTCGCAAAGTACACCGATTTGCAGGCTACGCGACCGTTGCCGAACCAATGCCAGGGCGGATAAATCGAAGCTGGAAATGAGCAGTTGTTCGTGTGGGATGTTGAAAAACGACAGCACATCACAGACAGCATTGACCTGTTCGGCAGTTTCCATATCCGGGTTGATTTTTATTTCAAGATTCAAACCCAAATTGTATTGAATCACCAATTCCAGTAATTGATCCAGAAACAGTAAGGGTTCACCGGCAAAGTCGGCGTGAAACCAACCCCCAGCGTCGACGGTTTGTAAATAGCTTTTATCCACATTAACCAACGCCACATCCGGTAGGCCAAACAATTTCAACGTTGGGTCGTGCATGATGACGAGTGAGCCGTCTCCCGCCATCGTCACATCGATTTCGATCCAGGAGATACCGTTTTCGGCAGCGGCTTTAATGCTCGCACGTGTATTTTCCGGCGCAGCACTGGGTAAACCGCGGTGACCGATGAGTGCCGGCATAGGGTAAGTCATATAAGTCCTTTTTGAATGAGGTTGTGAATATGGCCAGCGAAATTTGGCTCAGGAAGCGTCATTGACTCCGCCTAGAGACAACGTTGGCAACAATTCAAAGTTGGCTTGATTTTAAACGATAACCGAGGCTGCGTGTGTGATACTTTTCTCAGAGACATGAAATGCCTGTTGAATTTTCAGTGGTACTCGGTCGTTCAATAGGCCGACGGTTAAGCCACTAGCCTGGATGTTTCCGGGCGAGTGGTGGAGTTAACGTGCTGTCCACTGCGGATTGGTTTTAGAAGTCAGAATATGGTCTGCCCACTGACCAGCCACCATTAGATAATCCTTCGCCAACCCTTCTTTGACAAAACCGAGTTTTTCCAGCACACGGCCACTGGCTGTATTTTCCGGTCGGTAATTGGCCATCAACCGATGCAGGTTGAGTGCACTAAAAGCAAACTCGACGATGTCATGCAACGCTTCTGTCATATAGCCTTTACCCTGAAAATCTTCGGCCATGTTGTAGCCAAGATACGCAGCCTGAAAGGCACCACGAACGATATTACTGATGCCGACAATGCCGATAATGCGTTGCTCCAACATCAGGAAAAACCGGACTTCGGTATCTTGGCGGATATTGTGTAACCAGTTGTCGTAAACCGCGCGGATTTCCCGGTTGTTGGTGGGGACGTTGCCACCCCCCTGTTGCAAATGTGCCTGGTTCTGACGGAAGTAGGTCACCAGCTGCGAAATATGAATTTCGTTGATGCCGACAATTGTTAATCTTGATGTGTCTAGTAATAGAGAATATGTCATGATGAAAAAAACACGATTGGAGAACATATATGTGGAATACACCCGATCTTTGCGATGAATACCCTGATCAGGTGCGGGTACTGGCGCCAATGTATCATAACTATGGGGGCAGGAAATCCTTTTTTGGTGAAGTCGAAACCGTCAAATGCTTTGAAGATAATTCACGGGTAAAAGAGGTTTTGGCGACCCCGGGTAACGGCAAGGTGTTGGTCGTTGACGGCGGCGGTTCTTTGCGGAAAGCGTTGATTGGTGACCTGATTGCGGCCGATGCCATTAAACAGGGTTGGGCAGGTATTGTGATTCATGGTTGTTGTCGCGATGTCCATGAGCTTCAGGTGATGGATTTTGGAGTCCGGGCGCTGAACGCCATACCTGTGAAGTCTACTCGAAAAGGGGTGGGTGAGTTAGGGATCGCTATTGACATGGGCGGCGTCGAGGTATGCCCAGGTATGTGGCTGTTCGCTGACGAAACCGGCATTGTGATTTCTGACCGCAATCTATTAGAGACTTCGTGAGTTGAGTGTGATGCTAGTGTCCTCAGTCAGAAGTTCGCATGAATTCAGCGTGCCATTCAAGTTCAATAGCTAGGCGTGTCTCTCAGTCAATGGTTATTCCATTGGCAAGAGGCAGAACAACGCTAGAGAGCTTGAATGACGCGCCCGAAGGGAGCTCATGAAAAACACTATTACGGCGTTGCTCTTCTTGAAAAGATCTCGATATTCTCTACGAAGAGCGCCTTGTACTAGCGCTTCCCATGAGCTCTGAAACGATACGAACTTCAGACTCAGGACACTAATTGAGTAAACGAATTTTTTTGCTGTATTTTTTGCGGAATTCGGCCGGCATCAGATTTAGGGGAGTCCCATTCATGGTTTGCATTCCGTATATCACTTCACATTCTTTGCTGCTCACAGCCTGAAGGTTGACTGGGCTCAGTGTGTCTCCGGCGCTGAGTTGTACGTCAATGACCGTGACCGGGAGCAGGGCAGTACTGCCGGTCGCTGTGCTGAATCTCGCCCACCAAATTCCATTCTGAAGTTGTTCGAGGCGTATCAAGCCAGTCAAGCGTTGATAAAAATTTCGAGCGGTACAGACCGCACCAATCTGGTAGCGTCCGGGCGTCAACGTCAGGGCGAAGCTTTCAATATTAAGTGACGACCGATATTGAACGTCGAAGCGGTAACGATCTGCCTGTGTTGCCAAATCGGAGATTAGGACAATTTCAGCGGTCATATCGACCGCCTGGTTCGACGACAGAGTCACGTTTCGTGACGCGGCTAAATCGACCTGCGCCGACGATGTATCGACCGTGCTTTGGCTACTGCAAGCGCAGAAAAACAGCAGGGGAATGATATGGAGGATGTGGCGCATGGTTGTTCCCGGAAGCCATGTTGATTAATCAAGCGTAGACGCGGAGCGCCGTTGCGACAACCAGACGCCAGCGATGATCAACCCCAATCCGAAAAATGTTTGCAGTTGCAAAGGCTCCTTCAAAACCAGGCTGATTAAAAACAAGCTGATAAACGGGGACAGAAAAATCAAGGTGCCGATGCGAGCGGCATTGTTGGTCAAGCGCAGTGCTTGCTGCCAGAAAATAAACGTGATACCCATTTCAAACAGACCGACGTAAGCCACACTGGTTACTGCGGGCCAGCTTAACGCTGGCGCAGCGTCTGTCCAGATTAACGCGAAGATTAAAATCGGTGTGGCGATTAGAAAGTTATGAAACAGACTGGTCAGGGGATCAAGGGCGTTACGGGTGTTCAGTAACCAGAATCCAGCCCATAAAAAAGTCGAGAGCAGGGCTAGAAACAAGCCAAAAAAATCCAGCTCGCCAGTGACATTTTTACCCGCGAGTGAAATGACAGTGACACCGGCGTAGCCCAACAATAACCCGATTAAGTCAAAACGATTGAGGCGGTGCTTGAGAATTGGGACACTCAGTAATGCCAGGGTAATGGCCCAAGTATAGTTTACCGGTTGCGCGACTTGTGCCGGGAGTCGGTCGTAAGCTGCAAATAAAACCAGATAATAGATGACTGGATTCACGGCACCCAAAAGTAGAGCGTTTCTCCAGTTACCCGGCAAGGCGCGTATTGACTGCCGAAAGCGGCCTTTTGCCAGCAATACGACGGAAAAGGTGATTAACGAGGTCAGACTGGCGCCAGTCAGTAAGCTCAACACGCTGTGGTACTGCAGCGCAACTTTAAATGCGGTTGCTACGGTAGACCAAAGTAATACCGCTGTTAACGCAAACAGCAGGGCTTTGCGCTCGTTCGTCATAAACCCGACTCTATAACTGATAAAGGCAGGCATAGTACGGGGTTCGTTGAAGGAGGTAAATCTGAAAAACCTCAGGGCGGTTAACCCTGAGGGAGGAATTTCTACAGTTGAAGCTCAAGATAAAAACCTGACGACAACGTATCGAGGTTGGCCTCGTTTTCAAGAATCTTCCAGGTGAACATCCAGCCAACATTAATGCCCTGAGAATTGGTTTTCAGGTTCACGGTGGCCTGCAGGTAATTGTCGGAGCGGAATTGTGTCGCGTCGCAACTGTCGCAGTCTGGCGCGACCAGCGCTTGGTAGGGCTGTGCGTCAACGTAATAAAGCATGTTTTCCAACGTGATGCCCCGGTTCTTCCACAGCCGGTAACCCATACCAACGCCGGTGGTTTCATAGCGACCAGAGGCGTTTTTAACCAGTCCATTTTCGGCACCGATGCCCAAGCGGTCTGACCCTTTAAAAGCGGCAAAGCCGATACGGTTATTGGCCCACAGGCCAATGCCCCAACGATCGGAACTGATGGCTAAATCGTTGTGTAAGGCGCTGTCGTTGCCATCCCAGGTGTAGAAAAGGGTTACGTCAATTAAATCAGGCTTGCTGGGCTCTGCTTTAGGTTCCGGTTTCACCGGCGCTGGCGGCGTTTCGCTGTTTTTTGGTGGTACCTGCGTACTGTTTTTGCGGGTAATACTGATATAGGCGTCGGTATTTTGCGAGGCATCGGTGACTTCAAAATAAAACCGACCATCTGCTGTCATTTCTAATCGCTTCTGTCGGTATTCATCGCGTTGACGTCCTTCAAAATCGACATACTGAAGACCTAAGGACGGCATGTTTGCATGAGTGCGGGACAGCTGTGCGTATAAGTCTTCTTCAGCCTGACGGATAATCCGTTGCCAGCAAATGTCACCATTGCTGGTGCCCAGGCAGCTTCCGCTGTATTGGCCATCAATGTATTGCTCAGTTCCGATCAAAGACTGAGGTGCCTGGACCGTTTCCCCCTGCCAACGACCTTCAAATACACAGATGGTCTTCTGATCGGGGCGGGCTGTCTTGGTTTCTTTTTCACTGACCAATTTGATCCTGATATTGGTGGTGTCATCGAGATCAAAGTGTTCCTGAATCTGTTCGATCGCTTCTGCTTGCGCTTGCTCGTAAGCCTGAACACAGGCTTCTTCCCCGCTTTCGTGCTCACTGCTGGCTTGGACGGTCGTCTGAAAGTCATCAGCATAGGCCAGCTGTAAAATGCCGGTGCAAACGACGATGGTGGCACATTGGAATGCCGTACTGCGTTTCATGTTGTATCTCCCTGTAAAAAACTCAGATGGTGGGGCCTTGCAATGCATGTCGAGCGGTCATCCGTAGATTCTATGTCTTGACCAAAACGCATAGGAGTTGGCTACGCGATCGCCAACTAGGTTGCACAGTAATAGCAGGCACTAGCTGAACGTACTATTAACGGATGTTTAGCGTGACGCCAGTGTCGTCAGTCACCCTGATGGGTGTGACTTTTTGCCTACGCCGAAAATCTGGTAGTAATCGTTAAATATTTTAGTAATGTTACAGTCTGAAATGGAATAAGAATCAATATTATTTATGTGTTTTTTCCTTTGTAGCCCCTATCGCTGCTGGGATTTTTAATATTAGGGGGATCTAAACTATTGCCAAAGTGATATAAGTCAACTTTCGGTTTCGTAATTTTCTTACACTTTCCTCCGTACCTCAGAGTTGGTACAGATCGACGCAATTTGAACGCTGTTTTTCCCATAAGAATATCCTTCAAATTTCATCATCGGTTTATGCACAGGTCCAACACTTTAACCTATATTGAACCGAACCTTTTTCTAAATACTGGAGGTACTACCATGACTAACCAAGCAAACCCTGCTCTTGAGCAGTTGGACGCCTTAGTCGCCCGAGTTAAAGCCGCACAGAAACAATACGCAAGCTTCACGCAGGAACAGGTTGATAAAATCTTTCGTGCTGCTGCGCTGGCTGCTGCTGACGCTCGTATTCCACTTGCAAAAATGGCCGCTGAAGAGTCCGGCATGGGTGTTGTCGAAGACAAAGTGATTAAAAACCACTTTGCATCTGAGTACATTTATAACAAGTACAAAGATGAAAAAACCTGCGGCATCATCGAAGAAGATGAAGAGTTCGGTACCATCACCATTGCAGAACCGACTGGTATCATTTGCGGGATTGTTCCAACCACTAACCCGACTTCAACCGCTATTTTCAAAGCGTTGATCTCATTGAAAACCCGTAACGGTATCATCTTCTCACCACACCCTCGCGCGTGTAAGGCAACTTGCTATGCCGCGAAACTGGTGCTGGATGCAGCTGTTGCTGCGGGAGCCCCACGCGACATTATCGGTTATATAGATAAGCCGTCTGTCGAGTTATCCAACGCGTTGATGAAGCACGCAGACATCAACCTGATTCTGGCCACGGGTGGTCCGGGCATGGTAAAAGCCGCATATTCTTCCGGTAAGCCGGCGATTGGTGTGGGTGCTGGTAATACACCGGTGGTGATTGACGAAACGGCGGATATCAAACGTGCGGTATCATCCATTCTGATGTCTAAGACTTTCGACAACGGTGTTGTCTGTGCGTCAGAACAAGCTGTGATTGTAATGGATGAAGTGTACGACGCGGTAAAAGAGCGTTTCTCTAACTACGGTGGCTACATTCTGTCTAAAGCCGAAGCAGACAAAGTACGTAAAGTCTTGCTGATCAACGGTGCGTTGAACGCCAATATCGTTGGCCAGTCTGCGATCAAAATTGCAGAAATGGCGGGTGTCAAAGTTCCTCCATACACCAAGGTGTTGATCGGTGAAGGTGATGAACTGAATGAAGCGGAAGAGTTCGCTCACGAAAAACTGTCACCGACTCTGGGTATGTTCCGGGCCAGCACCTTTGAAGATGCGGTTGAGAAGGCGGTTGTCATGGTTGAGATGGGTGGTATCGGTCATACCTCTTGTCTGTACACCGATCAGGATGAAAACAAAGATCGTATCCGTTATTTTGGCGACAAAATGAAGACCGCGCGTATTCTGTTGAACATGCCTACCTCTCATGGTGGTATCGGTGACCTGTACAACTTTGCCTTGGCGCCTTCATTGACATTGGGCTGTGGCTCTTGGGGTGGTAACTCCATCTCTGAAAACGTGGGTCCTAAGCATTTGATCAACAAGAAGACCGTTGCGAAAAGGGCTGAAAACATGTTGTGGCATAAACTTCCAAAATCAATTTACTTCCGTCGTGGTGCCATGGCGATTGCCATGGACGATCTGGTGGGTAAGAAGCGCGCTTGTATTGTCACTGACAAATACCTGTTCAACAACACGACTCACGTTGACGAATTGCGCAGCCTCCTGCGCGAAAAAGGCATGGAAGTTGAGATTTTCTACGAAGTAGAAGCCGACCCAACTCTGAGCCTGGTTCGTAAAGGTGCGGAAGTCTTGAAGTCCTTCCAGCCAGACGTTATTATTGCCTTGGGTGGTGGTTCTCCAATGGACGCCGCGAAGATCATGTGGGTCATGTACGAACACCCTGAAGTGGCCTTCGAAGACTTGGCTTTGCGCTTTATGGATATCCGTAAGCGTATCTACAAGTTCCCGAAAATGGGTAAAAAAGCGGAAATGGTTGCCATCACAACCACATCTGGTACGGGTTCTGAAGTGACTCCTTTTGCCGTGGTCACCGACGACGCCACTGGTCAGAAATACCCATTGGCCGACTATGAACTGACACCAAATATGGCCGTAGTCGATGCCAACCTGGTGATGAATATGCCGAAAGGTTTGACCGCGTTCGGTGGTTATGACGCAGTCACTCACGCAATGGAAGCCTATGTCTCTGTGTTGGCCAATGAATACTCAGACGGCCAAGCTCTGCAGGCGCTGAAATTGTTGAAAGAGTACCTGCCAAGCTCTTACAAGAACGGTTCGCACGATCCAGTGGCTCGTGAAAAGGTTCACAACGCGGCAACCATTGCGGGTATTTCATTCGCCAACGCCTTCTTGGGTATTTGTCACTCAATGGCGCACAAACTGGGTGCTGAGTTCCACTTACCACACGGTTTGGCGAACGCGCTGTTGTTGACCAACACCATTCGGTTTAACGCGACGAACCTGCCGACTAAACAAGCAGCGTTCTCACAGTACGACCGTCCGAATGCGCTGCGTCGTTATGGTGAAGTTGCGGCACACCTTGGCTTTAATCAAGAACACACGGTAGATCGTGTTGAAGCCATGCTGGAATGGTTAGACGAATTGAAACAGCAGCTGGATATTCCGTTGTCGATTCAAGCGGCAGGTGTCAATGAAGCTGACTTCCTGGCTAAAGTTGATAAATTAGCCGAAGAAGCGTTCGACGATCAGTGTACCGGTGCCAACCCTCGTTACCCGTTGATCAGCGAACTGAAACAAATCCTGATCGACTCTTACTACGGTCGGGCTTACGTTGAAGTCTACGAGCGCGAACAGATTGCTGCGGCAATCTCTGAGCCGAAAGCAGATAAGCCTGCTAAAAAAGGTAAAGCAAAAGCCTAAGGTTCTCTAGCCTGAAATCGAAGCCCGCGTTAAGCGGGCTTTTTTTGTTTCCGCAGCAGTGACCGTTTGTGAGCTACAATAATGTTGAAGTCAATCACAATTCAAATGTCCTACATCCTATAAGCTTCCAGCATCGATATCGATCAAATTAGGGTATGTCATGAAGATAGTCATAGTTCCCATATGCATTTTCGCTGCTGGATTGCTCTCGGGTTGTGATACAAACGCTTTATTTGACAGCGGAAAAGCGACTTCCGAGGGCGGAGTCGACAACAGCGGTGCTGTCATCAAAAACAGAGTTGAATCTTGTCCTGCACAGGCTCCTGCCAGGTGCTGGTATGCTGAGCCAGGTGGTGCCGGAAATGGTGACTACGGTTCCCCCGGATCGGTAAATGCACTCATACCAAAATTATCGGCTGGTGACTATCTCTTCCTGTTTCAAGGTGTCTATAGCGAATATTCAGTTCAAAATGGTGCTGAATACATCATCAATATTAACAAATACGTTCATTTTACAGATCCACAGCCGACTCGGGAGGACCCTGTCACGATAGCCGGGTATCAAGATGAGCAAGTCGTAATTCGAGGGGATTTGGCAAGAGAGTGCATATTGGTTGATGGCGTTTCTCATGTTGTTTTCGAACACATGATTGTGGAAAAGTGCTTCAGTAAAGGCATGCGAGTGGGATGGGATATACCTCAGACGGATATTCGTTTGAATAATATGGAGTTTAGAGATATCGCCTACTTTGATGATTCCGGTTTTTTGTACGTTCATAGCTATGAGCAAGTTATTGTCGAAAACTCTGTATTTCATGACTACATCCCCAAACCGGTGACTAATCAGCTTGGTTCCTATATTAAATTTTATAGAGCGAAAGACGTTACCGTTCGAAATAACAGGTTTTATGGGGCAGGTAGTGGCATTTATTACAAGCATGGTGAGTCAGCCGTGTTGAATGGCGGGTTCACTAAAATTTACGACAATCGTTTTGAGGATTTATCAGGGCATGGTGTCAGTACGAACCAGAACAGAACGGAAATTTTCAATAATTTGTTTACCTCTAATGACGGTGTCTTGATACATCAGGAGGATGGTTCGACACCGCCTTTTACACAGGATGTTTCCATTCATAATAATACCTTTGTCCATTCTGGAATCTACTTGAGGTCTGGTAGCAACGATGGCAGTTATATGGGCGCGACCGGCTTAGGCGCGAAGTACGTCAAGGTGACAAATAACATACTGGAGAATTCTATTTACTCTATCTGGCCTTATGGCAGTGATGAACAATATGATGAGGGTGTTTATTTAACCTCGAATGACAATTGTTTTTTTGCGCCTGACAGTCAGATCCAGTTTCATTATTTCTCATCCTCAAATTTTGGCGAAAAGGGTGGAAGTTACAATTTTTCTGACTGGCAGGACCTTGGATACGATACCGATTCAATGGTCTCGGTCCCCCAATTGTCAGCAGATTATGAGATTCCGGCCGATCACCCATGTGAACCTAATGGTTGGCTTCCTTGAGAAGCCTGATGTTTAGGCTATCCATGTTAGGTTGTTCTTACATCGTAGTATTGGTTTACGCTCGATAGCTTGAAAGAAGTTTTTTTGACCGGTACAAGGCAATCCACTTAGGTAACAATAATTGTCCAATCAGCAACCCGTTATTAAAGGTTAAGAAATGATTCGAACGGTACAGATTCAGGACCTGGAGCGTTGCCACCTCATAGAACGCACTGCTTACGCAGGAGATGAAGCGGCAACCCAAGAGAAGATAGCAGTACGCATACAGCGGTATCCAGCCGGATTTATTGTGATGGAGGTCGGTGGAATCGTCGTCGGTTTTATTAACGGCGGTGCGACATTCGAAGTGCAGCTGTCTGATTCAGCCTTTAAAGAATTGGTTGGTCACGATGAAAACGGTCCACACGTGGTCATTATGTCGGTTGCTGTGCATCCGGACTTTCAACGGCGTGGCTATGCCAGCCAATTAATGAGTGACTTCATTCGGCGTATGCAGGACATGCGCAAACAGAGCATTCATCTTGTCTGCCAGGCGCATTTAATACCGTTCTATGAAAGTTTTGGCTATCAGGTGATCGGCGAGTCTTCAGCCAACTATGGTGGATTGAGCTGGCATGACATGCGGCTTGATTTACCTGTCATAGGGAATCCTTCTGACTAACGACATCAAGCTTTGGATGCCCATATCGCCAGACGGTGACGCATCGCCTGCTGCGAAACCTGTTCTTCGGCTAACGGCTGTATGACCTTGTCGTGGCACAACAGGCGGTAAATATATTCTATTTTCAGGGCCTGTGAATCGGTCGCTTCGAATTCAACGACGCCGCGATCCTCTCCATACTTGACTCCCATTTCAATCGCTTTCTTCACCAGTTCTTTTTCGTTTTTAATTTTTTTCATGGCTGACGTCCAATGTACAGTGCTTAGTAAGTAGTGCACTTAAGTGTAGGCGATTACCGCACGTTTGTATCGCTGGATGACCTCTTGGCCATAGCGTTGCATGCTCTCAATGCCAACTTGAGTGGGCAGGTTGGTTGTTTGGACCAGCTTCAGAATCTGGGTTGCGTCTGGCGCAGCTATGTATCGCTGGATGGTGTTCACCATGAAGTCTAGGGCAACTCTGATTAATTCAAATCACCTCAGTCCTATCAGATCGACGGATGAGCGAGGCGTGTGTTGCAGGGAATGGCGAGTCCTTTTCAAAACACACAACAAAGCTCGGTCATCGATCTGAAGGACCCGAAGGGCGGGGCTGAAATGGCAAATTTCGTTGTTAAGTCCTTTGCCAAGATAATGAATATTGTCTGCAGAACTTTCCTCGAATTTTGCGCATTTCTTCTCCCGCTGAGGTAGATAGCAATTATTCAGAGTTGCCCTAGCTCAACATGCCAGCTGCGATCTTTTTCGGCCAGCAGAGCGTAATCGCAACGTATTAACTTTTTGGCGAGAGTCTTTGCGACAGAATGATCCCACTGAGTGGATAACTGTGACATGGCCGTGCGGTAGCGAGTTTCAACATCCTGGTTGATGGCCAGACCAATGTGCATCGCGGGTCGATAACGTACAATATTTGCACGTAAATCATCGCCCGCAACATGGGTACAACAGTGTTTCAACCAAAAACGCCACTCAAAGTCATTGCGGCGCATTACCGCGTCGTAGTCTCCAACGTCGAATTCCACTTTACTGAAAATCGGATTCAGCTGTTGCAGTGCTGTTCCTAAATCGGTCATTTTTAGCAGACCATCCGCTCGCGGCGCTTGATGCAATATGACACTGATGTCGAGGTCCGAAATGTAAGGCACTGCAGTACCACGCCCAACACTGCCGTACAGGTAAAGGCTGTGCGTCAGGTTGCCGAACTGATGCAGGAATCGATCTATTACCAGTTTAAAGGCTGGCTGAAATTCAGGTTGAACGTTGCTCAATGAGATGTCATTGACGATGTAGCCGTTTCGGTCAAGCCCGGTCATGCTGCCCCTGCGTTGAAATTTAGATAAGGTTGTGTAGACTGCAGAGCACCATTCACTCACATAGGAGGCTCCTGATGCAAGCAATTGCATATAAATGCGGATTCGATTTCGCATTTCATCTTGGAGACCCGCAGTCAGCGCAAATTTGTCGTTAACGCACAGATTTCGCTGAATTAGTTTAAACAGGCCCAAATATTTCCTGATTCTTTCAGTGCTCATCTGTGCAGTCTTGTATTTAGATTTTGCGCATAGGTGATGTATGTCTTTAATTTCTGCTATAGAACTGTCTTTTCAAGCTGGCAGCAAGGCGCTGTTCGATGGTTTGTCTTTTTCAATTGAACCCGGAGACCGGATTGGTCTGGTCGGTCACAACGGCTGTGGGAAATCGACGCTGTTAAAGCTGTTGCTTCGCGAGTTGCCCATAGATGCGGGTCAGCTGCACATTCAACGGGGTCTGAAAATAGGACTGGTCGAGCAGTTCCTGGCTCCATCGCTGGAAGATGTTCCTGCTGTGGCCGCAGTATTGGAAAAAATCCCGGAACCGGAACAACCGGTACGGGCCTATCAGGTTGAAACCCTGTTACAGCAGCTGGGATTCTATGCCGATACAGTACAACGGCCATTAAATACGTTGAGCGGGGGGCAAAAGAACCTAGTCTTGTTTGCGCGCGCCATCATTCAGGAACCGGAGTTATTGTTACTCGATGAACCGGGCAACCATATGGACAGCAAAGCGATGTTTTTCCTGAAAAGGTATTTAAGTCAACCCGACGTGCCGGCGTTTCTGATGATATCCCATGACCGGGATCTGTTAGACAGCGTGACCCAGCGTACCCTGTGGTTGCGCGATGAGCGTGGTTACGCATTTAACCTGCCATATACGCAAGCGAAAGAAGCTCTGTCGGCCCAAGATGAAGCCGCATTTAAAACCCGTCAGGCTGAGGAAAAGGAAATCGCAGGACTGAAAGTCAGTGCCAAACGGTTGGCGATCTGGGGCAAGGTGTATGACAACGAAGATTTGGCTCGCAAGGCCAAATCTATGGAAAAACGTATTGATAAACTGGAGCAAAGCAAAACCTTTGTGACGCATGGTTCAGGGCTTTCGCTAAAGGTGGACGCGGAATTTTTGAAAGCAAAACAGGTCTTCATTTTCGAGAATGAGACTATTTGTCGCCCAGATGGGCAGTCGTTGTTTCATATCGAAGAACTGAACTTTAGGCCGGGAGATCGCATTGCCTTATTGGGGGTAAATGGCAGTGGTAAATCAAGCTGCATTGAAGCCTTAATGCGTGCTTACCAGGCTGAAACCGGCAGCCAAACCAGCACCCGCTTTAATCCCAATGCCCGCATTGGCTATTTTGATCAGGAGTTGTCAGCATTTGATCAGGAAACCGGGATCGCAGACTGGGTTCGTACCCGCTGCCGCGCCAGCGAAGAAGATATCAAACAAACATTGATTCAGTGGGGTTTTCCGTTTCTGGAGCATGACCGCCGTGTGAATGTCTTGAGCGGTGGGGAGCGGGCGCGGATTCTGTTACTGACCTTCCAGCTGGATCAACCGAACTTATTAATCATGGATGAGCCCACAAACCATATTGATTTGCAGGGCAAAGAAGAACTGGAAATAGATTTGGTGAAGCCGGGCATCTCATTGCTGTTTACCTCACATGACCAGCGTTTTATTCAGAACATTGCGACGCGTTTCTGGTGGATACACAACGGCTCCTTAACCGAATTACACGATTCGGATGCGTACTTTCAGTCGTTGACACAAGACACTCTAACGGCTCCAGCTGCCCTTAACAAAAAGAATACAGACCGGGGCGCCGAGACGTCAGGGACGATAAACGAACAGGATGAAGAACGGATTCTGGAGCGAATCTGTCAGCTGGAGCAGTGGTTAGCGGATGATATGGCTCGTAAACCAAAATTTCAGAAACCGGCCAAACAGCAACTGTGGCAGGACGAACTCGATAAACTCAATGCGGTCCTGAGGTAAAGTCAACCTAACCTAATCCATGCCGGTGCGATCTCTGTCAGGGTCGCACCGGACATGTTGAAAAACTCGCAGCAGCGTTTGAATTCGGGCTAGACTCAAACAGGGACAGGCAGAAGTACCTATGAGATTCCATCACTACCCGAAAATGAGGTTACCTGATTATGATGCATTTTGATGTTGTCATTATTGGCAGTGGGCCGGCGGGCCAAAAGGCAGCGGTGCAAGCCGCCAAAGCGGGACAAAAAGTCTGCATCATTGAACAGGAACCCGAACCGGGTGGCCGGTCGATTAACCAAGGCACGATCCCCAGTAAAACATTGCGGGAAAATGCCATGCGACTTTTACATTTGCAGCAAAATTCAGCCTTGTTTAATCATTTGAATGTGGCGGCACTGGAGATGTCGGTTTTGGTCAACCATGTCGAAAAAATCATTCAGGTTCATGACCAAACGATTAAGTCACAAACTGATCGCAATCTGATTTCACGGATGCCCGGACGTGCAACCTTAACCAGTCGCTATGAAGTTCATGTACAACGGGTTCAGGGCAACGCAGTGGACATTCAGGCACGGGTCATTCTGCTGGCAACGGGATCGGTACCGAGTGAGTCCGAATCCATAGTGGTGGATCATGAACACATCTTCGATACGGACTCGGTCCTGGCGATGCGCTACTTACCTCAAAGCTTGGCGGTGGCGGGCGCAGATATGCATGCCTGTGAATTCGCGACCATACTGCAGACATTGGGGGTGAAGGTCACCTTGATCGACAACGAAAGCCTGCCACTGCCCGGGATGGATCAGGAAGTCCGCGAACATCTGAAAACCTCATTCGAATCCGCCGGCGGTCGCTGGGTTGGGAATGTGTCCGTCCTCTCAGCGCATTGGGATGGCAAAGGCAATGTGGTCATGGAATTGGATGATGGGCAGACCGTGAAGACTGAGAAGCTAATGGCGGCACCCGTGCGGAAAGCCAATGTCGCTCATCTCGGTTTGGCCGGAGTCGGTATCGAGTTGACGGACGATGGCTTTATTAAAGTGAACGACCTGTTGCAAACGTCCGTGAGCAATATTTTTGCTGCGGGTGATGTGATCGGTCCGCCTGCGCTTGCATCCACTGCGATGGAACAAGGGCGACGAGCCATGTGCAATGCTTTTCGTATCCCAACCGTGGGCGGCAGTGAATTGATTCCCACGGCGGTCTATGCCATTCCTGAAATTGCCACGGTCGGTTTAACCGAAGCGGAAGCGCTGCAGCATCACCGTTCGGTGATTGTGGGGCGCGCAAATTTCCGGGAGATCGTGCGCGGCCAGATCTCCGGTCATCGTGACGGATTCCTGAAAATGGTCAGCGATGCAGCTGGGCGTCAGTTGCTGGGTATTCAAATCGTTGGCGAAGGTTCGAGTGAGTTAATCCATATTGGTCAGTTGGCTTCATTGAATCAGAACCCGATTGATGTGTTTATCGATAATGTTTTTAACTTCCCGACCATGGCCGAAGCGTATCGGGTGGCTGCACTGGATATTTTTGGTCAGCGCATGCGACTGACGAACGCCTACTAGCCCTATAGGTCGAGAGCTGTGGAAAATTAGCCTAAAAAGTTTGTTCGTTTGTCCGCCAAGCCCCAGTATTCTTGGGTTCAAGGGCAAGCGAGCAAAATGTAACGGCAATTTTTTCATAGACTCGCTCAGCAATGTACGGTCGCAAAGTGTTACCGAAGCCTATGACGCTGAATGCCATACTCAGCTCTGAGTTGCAGCGTTATGTTAAGCGATATAGTGAAATTTCCGGGCTAGCACTTAGGTTCATTTGTAATGTTCCGCCTAAACCGTAGAATGGCGCCACTTTTAGCCTATTAACCAATCAGGATGCACTGTGAACTCGAAATCTTTCCGAAATCTGTCGTTAAAACCCGCGTTGCTGGAGAATCTCGACTCACTGCAGTTTACTGAAATGACTCCCGTGCAGGCTCAGTCGCTGCCCGTTGCGTTAGCCGGTGCTGATCTTATTGCACAGGCCAAAACCGGTTCTGGTAAAACGGCCGCCTTTGGTTTGGGGTTGTTGCAGAAACTGGACGCCGACCGCTTCCGGATTCAATCGCTGGTCCTTTGCCCAACCCGCGAACTGGCCGATCAGGTGGCCAAAGATCTGCGCCGACTGGCCAGAACCATTCACAATATCAAAATTCTGACGCTCTGTGGTGGTATGCCGTTTGGACCCCAGATTGGCTCCTTAGAACACGGTGCCCATGTTATAGTCGGCACCCCTGGTCGAGTAGAAGAGCATGTTCGCAAGGGTAGCCTGAAATTAAACGACGTGAACCTTCTGGTGCTGGACGAAGCCGACCGAATGTTGGATATGGGCTTTCAGGAGACTCTGGATGCTATTCTGGCTGAGGTCCCTAAACAACGCCAGACGCTCCTGTTCAGTGCAACTTACCCGGCTGAAATTCAGCAAATGGCAGAGCGGGTGATGTCGAACCCAACCATGATACGCATTGAAGAACAGCACGATAATCACTCCATTGAGCAGATATTTTATGAAGTGAGTGATCATCAGGATCGCTTACAGATGTTGCGGTTAACCTTAGCGAAGTTTCGGCCGACCGCCACGTTGGTCTTCTGTAATACTAAGCGTGAGACAGATGAAGTCGCGGACTGGCTAACGGAGCAGGGCTACAGTGCGTTGCCATTGCATGGCGATATGGAACAACGTCAGCGTGACCTGACTCTGGTTCGTTTTGCCAATAAAAGTGCGTCGATATTGGTGGCAACCGACGTCGCGGCTCGAGGTCTGGACATTACGGATTTGGACGCCGTCATCAACTTTCATATTTCAAAAGATCCGGAAGTGCATACTCACCGGGTAGGTCGAACCGGCAGAGCGGGCAGTAAAGGTTTGGCGATATCGTTCTATACCGAACGCGAAGCGCACAAAATAGCTCGTTTGCCGTTAAACATTGACCCGATTGCAGACCCGGTACCCCGACCGGCGGATTCGTTTCTCGACGAACCACTCCTGGTGCCTGCAATGGTGACATTGCAGATCGACGGCGGAAAAAAGCAGAAAGTACGGCCTGGCGATATTCTCGGCGCGTTGACCGGTGGGCCGGATCCGTTGGTAGCCACCGAAGTCGGCAAAATTAGCATTTTTGATCAAAGCGCCTATTTTGCGGTATCCCGTTCGGTGGCAAAAAGGGCACTGAAAAAAATCGAACAGGGTAAGCTTAAAGGGCGCAGTTTCCGTGTTCGGCTAGTCCGCGGCTAACCTATAGCGACGTAAAATAAAAATGATTCAGCACTAAAGTTTTTCGCTTTGCTGCCTATACTTCAGAGATGATGAAGAAAGGCAGTCCTTATGAATCCATTACGCGCGTATTATCGTTTCTTTTCCCCAAATGCTGTTGCTCATGACCATTCGGATGATGACGATCGTCTGGTTATCGTTTTGTTCTATACGATTGTCGGTTTGTTTGTTTGGTTATACAGCTCTCTGAAATGGAGCGAAATTGGCTCCGCTAGCTTGGTTGCTACCTCATTTTTTACCGGTGCTGCCTCAGTTTTATGTGCATTTCTGGTCAAGTTCGGCGTCAACCTGAACGTGGCCATTCAGGTGATGTTGCTCGGCGTGTTTGTTCATTCGCTGAATATGATTTTTCAGACCGGTGGCATCGAGTCACAGCATATCCTGTGGCTGATGGTGGATCTGGTGGTGGTCTATCTGGTTGGCAATACGCTGACAAACCTGGCGTGGACGGCTGTGATCGTCGTTTACACCGCTGTATTGTTGGTCAGACATTTTACACCGGGTCTTGAGCAGAGCTACGTCGATTTTAGCGAGCAAGAACTTAAGGTAGATACCTACTCTGGATATATTTTACCGACTATTCTGGTGGCAGCGACGCAATTGTATGGCAGTCATTTGCGATTGAAGTCTCTTAAGCAAACGAGGGATTCGCAGCAAAAAGCCGTACTATCCGCACAGGAATTAAGTCAGAGTGCCGAGCAAATGCAACGGTTGATCGGGCAAACCGAAGAAGGCGTGTCCATTTTATTGGAAACGTCTAAAGAGCTGAATCACTTGCAGGCAAGAGTCGCGACCAACAGCGAGCAGATTTCGGAAAAATCCATTGAGTTACAGTCATCTTCCAATTTTTTTAATACGCATTTAGGTGAGGTTTCGGAGTCCTTGAATTCAGGCAGTCAGCTTGTGGCTCAGATATCCTCTGAAGCCAAATCAGCCAGTCAATTAACTCAGGAAAGTAGTGAAGCCATGGCAGAAGTGGTCAGTTCAATTGATCAGATCAAAGCTAACAATGACGCTATCGAGTCAGCCACGGCAATGATTAACGGCATTGCCGAACAAACGAATCTTCTGGCCTTAAACGCCGCCATCGAAGCCGCTCGCGCTGGCGAAGCGGGAAGGGGATTCGCGGTGGTGGCCGACGAAGTTCGCAGCTTGTCCCAACGCTCGAATGTGTCGGCGGATGAAATTCGTGTGCTGTTAGCCCGGTCGGTCGACGGGGTCTCAAAAGGTGTATCGGTCGTCAATATGGCTCGTGAAAAATTGCTTTTAGTCGTTTCTGCTGTGCAGGCGATCAATGCATCCATCAGCGACGTCGCCCAGCAGATTGTGAAGCAAAATCAGGATGTTAAAGACATGACCTCATCGTCTGCGGAACTGGCCAACATTAGCACCGAACAAAGTACCGCTGCCGCGCAACTCATCGAAAGTCAGCAGCAATTGGCGTCACAAGCGCAGAAAATTCAGGATCTGGCGGCTGAAATGCACACGACAGTGCAACGTCGCGGTTAACTCTATCGTTGTTCGGATTGTCAGACGTGAGTAGTCACGGTTAAAACGCTAAGAAACCAGTGCTAGAGGTCGATAACAATAGAGTAGAACAATTGGTTCGTGCGAACTCTCGTGTCGCACGGGCTAGAAAAGCATAAGAGACATTCACGGAACCGGTTATTTTAATTCAGAAGTTTCTTTCCACAGTGAATACGATGGCTCTTTGGAGAAGTAGCTATGAAAATTAGAACACAAGTCAGTTTGACTTTGGGTGGCATGGTACTGATGTTGGTCGTGGTCGCAGTGGGTGGTTATTTAGCTGCGTCTGTAGTCAACAAGGCAGGCAGTATTATCCCGGTTTCGTTGATACCCGGTGTCCAGAATTATAATGATATGCGGTACAAAACACTTGAAGTGGTGAGCAATGTCTATCAGGGAGATTTCCAGAAAGTTGCAGCCATCAGTAAGCCGTTGCGCCCTAGGGTGGTTACCTTTGGCACCATAGCCGCGGATAGCCCATTTTTGGGTAATAAGGTGTTGGAAGCCGGTCTGGCTCGAATATCCAAAGGACTTCTGGCCGTCATCGATTCGGCGGGCAAGTTAAAATCAGGAGATTCACCGTCCAGTGAGTTTGTCAAAGCTGTTGCCGGCCTGGAAGGAATGGAGCAAGACGCTAACGAGATTATTCAATATCTGATCGATCAAACGACGATGAAAATCAATCGTGTTATTGCCAACATTGTTCGCATGTTGGTGGGCGCGAGTGTCGTTATCATTGCTCTGGCTACGGTCTTTGGCTTAATCCTCACGCGTAAGCTGAGCCTTGGCTTAAGCAGCTTGCAATTGTCTTTCCGGAAGATCAGTGATGGTGATTTAACCACCAAAGCCAATGATTCAACTGACGATGAATTTGGTGAAATCGCCCGTTACTTCAATGAACTTGCCACCACGCTGAGCAGTACCATCAGTCAGTTAGCAACCATGATGAATACCTTGGCGGACCTGAGTAGTCGTTTCCGCGAAAGCGGTGCGCAGTTTCAGGAGCGGGCGATTCAGACCTCTGACGAAACGCAACAGGTGGCCACTGCCATGACCGAGATGGCCGCCACGGTGCGTGAGGTTGCGCAAAATGCGGAAGAAACCTCATCGCAAGCCAAAGAGGCATCCGATCAAGCCGATATCGCACGCGATCTGGTCGGTAAAACTGTTTCAAGTTCTAAAGATTTGCAACAGAAAATGAGTGGTATTTCAGGCCAGATGCTGGAGCTTAAAGAAAAAACAGCGTCTATTTCGTCGGTTATCGATGTGATTCAAGGCATCGCAGAGCAAACCAATTTGCTGGCGCTGAATGCGGCGATTGAAGCAGCACGGGCAGGAGAACAAGGCAGAGGCTTTGCCGTGGTTGCCGATGAAGTCCGCAGTCTGGCGACACGAACCGGGCAATCGACCCAAGAGATTGTGGATGTGATCAAAGCACTGCAATCCATGTCCGAAACGGCGGCGTCGAATATTGCGCAGGGGCAGGACAGTGTCGAGTCCAATGCGGAATCGATTAAAAATATTGAAGGCAGTTTGCTGAGCATTCTCGACAGCATATCGACAATCTCCAATATGAATCATCAGATTGCCACCAACGCTCAAGAGCAGTCTCATGTTGCCGAAGACATGAATGCCAACGTGGTGCGTATTTCGGATCTGTCTGAAATGAATGCGAAACAAACCAAACAGATTAACGACGATATCAAGACCATTGATCAATTGACCAGTCAGGTAAGGCAACTCATAGCGAAGTTCCAGTACTGACCGATCGTATAGATGATACGAGCCGTAAAAAATGCCAACGTTGTGCTGGCATTTTTTATGCGATGGAAGTTAACCCGCTGGGTTTTATGCCGTTTTAGCTGACGATTCTTTCTTACCACCAAGACCCCTGAAAAACTTAACCACCGGGTGCTGTAACAGATTGTCGAGAAACACCTGTTGCGCGATTTGTCGCAATGCATCGGCGTAGGTAGGGTAGGGGTGAATAACGCCCTGAAGTTTAGCAAAATTAAGCCCTAACGTTTTCATCACCTGAACTTCAGCGATAAGTTCGCCGGCGCGCTCACCAATAATGTGCGCACCCAGTACCTTACCTCGGCTGCTGGTAATCAATTTAATCCGACCCATATCACCGGCTTTGGTCTTAGCGCGATCCAGTTTTTCAGCCATGTCATAGTGATAAACACGAATGCTGTCGCCAAATTGTTCACGGGCTTCGGCTTCGGTTAAACCGGCGCGCGCAAACTCAGGGTCGGTGAAGGTGGACCATGCCACATGTTGATAGTTTGCTTTGCGCTTGATCGGTAACAGCGCATTCATGGTCGCAATTTTTGCCTGGAAGTTGGCCATGTGACTTAACAGGTAAGGTCCGGCGACGTCACCACAGGCGTACACGCCTTTGACCGTGGTTTGCAGATGGGCGTCAACTGTGATGCCGCGTTCTGTCGCAATGCCAACGGCATTCAGGTTTAAACCGCCGATATTCGGCGACCGACCTAACGCAACGAGCAGAGTTTCTGCTTCAATGCTGCGATGATCATCCCCTTTTTCGGTCAGCAGGCGTATGCCCTGATCGGTTTTCTCAACGCCCACTGCTTTGGTTCCAATGTGGAATATCACGCCCTCGGACGAGAGTTTTTCCCGGATAATCGCGGCAAACTCGGGTTCTTCGCGAAACATCACTTCCGGCATCATTTCGACGACCGTGACGTCGACACCTAAGCGGTTCATTGCCTGAGACAGTTCCATACCAATGGCACCAGCCCCCAACACGATGATCGATTTTGGCAGGGTGACCTGTTCAAAGAAATTGTCATTGGTTAAGTAAGGGACGGTATCCAAGCCAGGAATAGGCGGAACCATCGGTGACGAGCCAGTCGCAATCATGATGCGCTTGCCCTGATACTGATCGTTACCAACCTGAATGACGTGCCCAGAAACGAATGTTGCTTCCCCCTGTACGAATACCGCTCCGGCTTTTTCCAAAACCTCGGGGGTTTCATGTTCGTAAATACCTTCACTAACGGCGCGGACATCTTTCATAATCTGTTCGCTGTCGATGGTAAAGTCGGCAAATTTGCGCGCAATATGGACATCCTTCGCGCGATTGATCAGCCCTTTGCTGGGGACACAGCCGGACCAGGTACACTCACCCCCGGGTTTGTGTTTTTCCACAATCAAGACTTTCTTACCAAAGCCTAACGCGGTGAAGGCGGCGGTCAGGCCCGCAGCACCAGAACCGATAACGATTAAATCAAATTTTTTCATTGTGCTCTCTGTCTGAACGAATGTGACTGAATAAGGGTGAGACCTATTGCGCGCGATATAGTTCAGCCAAGGCTTCCCAGCGCTTACGGTTCAGACCCATATCCGAGTATCCGGCACGGCTTGATGAGCGGAAGTGGACTTCTTTGTTTTCGGTGTCCAGCCAGAACTCAACATCGTCGTGATATTTCATGAGCGACGTTGTGAACACAACATAGAGATAATCGTTGGTTTCCTGTTGAATCTTGCCGCCGCCATAGCCCGCTACTGCGGCTTTAATGGCGTTCATTGTGGCTTCATGTGTCGCCTTGAATGGCAGTGTCGGCACTTTCTTCTCGGCATCTTCCGTTTGTGTGGATACATTGTTGGGCTTCTTGCTGATGGGAGCTAATTGACCATTATTCACGCCAAGTTGTGGTACCTGCGCGTTCTGAAAGTAGATACGCCCGAAATTAATGGCGAGAAACAGGGCAATAATTATTAGGGTGATTGTCATTAGAGAGGATCCTTTTTTCATGTTTGCTAAATAGTTTGTGCGCAAAATAATGCGTGATATGAATTGACACGTCAATAGTTTGTGCGCAAAATATTTCTCCTGTGTTGAGTGAGTCGTTATGTCGCGTAATAACCTGAAATTGGAAAATCAAATCTGCCATTCCCTGTATTCTGCAACCAATGCGTTGATCCGGGTATATCGTCCATTGCTCGAAAAGGTCGATTTGACATACCCACAGTACTTAGTGATGTTAGCACTGTGGCAGGAAGATCAGGTCATGATTAAGAATCTGGTCGAACGAACCCGGTTCGATGCCGGAACGCTAACCCCGATTCTGAAGCGCTTGCAATCGAAAGGGCTGATCGACTTGGTAAAATCGGCCGATGACTCCCGACAGAAAGAAGTGACGGTAACCGAGGCCGGGCGAGTATTAGCGGAGGTGGCGGAATCCATTCCGGATGCATTGACCTGTCAGATCGAACTGACACTCGAAGAGGCCGTTGCGCTCAAACAATTGTCCGAAAAGCTTTATCACACCATTACCTCGGTGAACTAACCGGCGTTAGCGCATTAAATTTCGATATCCTGCAAGGTGCCCCATTGCTCGCGAAGCGCCAGTAAGTGTTCACTCCAATAACGAGCAGAGCCAAACCAGGGGAAGGCGTGAGGAAAGGCGGGATCTTCCCAACGTTTGGCGATCCACAGTGCATGCTTAATCATATGGCAAGTGCGCAATGCCTCCACAAGTTTCAGTTCGGTGCGGGGGAAGTCCCTGAATTGTTGGTAGCCTTCCTCCAGCTCATTAATCTGCAGAGCCTGTTCGTGTTCCGACCCGGACAATAGCTTCCAGATGTCCTGCATGGCCGGTCCGGTCACGGTGTCATCGAAATCGACTAACAGGATGGTGTCGTCGCGGGTCAGTATGTTGCCTGCGTGGAAATCTCCGTGAATACGAAATTGCTGGCACGTGTCCAGTAATCCTTGAAAGGGTTTTAATAAATTATTTAAGGTTTCTACGGTGCCGAGGTAGTTGTCTTTGATATCGGGTGGTATCAATTCGCTGCTGGCAAAGAACGACAGTGATTCCTCAACGGGTTGCAGGAGCGACAAGCGAGGTCGATGAATAAACGGCGTCACCTGTCCAAAGCTGTGCATCCGTCCCAGTAACTGGCCGATCCGGTACAGTTTGTCTGGGTCATCCAGTTCAAAAGCATGGCCTGCTCGCATTGGGAAGCACGCCAGGAAAAATCCGTCCCGTTCGTGCAGCACGTCCCCCTGAATGGTCAGTGCCGGGACCACGGAAATGTCTTCTTCCGCCAGGGCAGCGGTAAAACTCAACTCTTCGCGAATCTGTGCTTCATTCCAGCGGCCAGGACGGTAAATTTTAACCACTAACGGGCTGCTTTCTTCAACACCAACGCGATAAACGCGATTCTCGTAGCTGTTCAGTGGGTAAATCCGGTAATCCGATTCAATTCCAAGCGACTCCAGCCAGTCGATCAGCGTGTCCTGGCTTAAATGTGCATAAGGGTGTTGGTCACTCATGAAATGTCTCTGCGCCAAAAAAACACGAGTATATCAGTCAGGCGATTCCGAACAGGGGTTAATTTGAATTAAAACGATCGTTTGAATATCGTTTTGTGACCAAATAGCAATAATTTGGTCGTTTTTTGCTCTTGAAAACGATTTCAATTGCTTGGTGGCTGCCTCATGCCTAAAGTAGGTCCAAAACAAAAACAAGGAAATCTCATGTCAAAGACCGCTTTATCTACACCCGTTCGAGCCGCTTATGGCGTATCCGATCTTGGGGTGAATATTCTGGTAATAGCCTCCATTCTGATTACCTTTACCTACCTGACCACTGTGCTGGGTGTTGCGCCCGGCATTGCAGGTTCGCTGTTATTTGGAGCCAAAGTATGGGACGTGATCACCGACCCGTTAATTGGTCGGTTCAGCGATCGCACTCGGTCTCGCTTTGGCCGGCGACTGCCGTGGATGACCGTGGGGGCTATCTTTATGGCACTGGGGTTTGCCGGTATGTTCATGGCTCCGTTCGCTAATGCCTCGTCTACTTTACAGGGTGTTTATTTTGTCTTGGCGCTGATGCTGACCTATACCGCCTTTACCATGGTGGGTGTTCCTTATGGCGCGATGACGCCGGAATTGACCGATGATTATGATGAGCGTTCCAGTCTGACCGCATGGCGCATGGGTTTCGGCTCCATTGGGCTGTTGATTGGTGGTGCCGGCGCGCCAGCTGTCATATCCATGTTTGGCGGCGGTCTTGACGGTCACCGGATGATGGGACTGGTGTTCATCCCTTTGGTAGCGTTACCAACCCTGATTACGGTATGGGTGTTGCGTAATCAACCGTTGAAAGAAGCCAAAGTAGCGGATCTGTCGCTGTCCGAGCAGTGGCAACTGGTGAAGCAAAATAAGCCGTTTATCCGCTTAGCTCTGATCTACCTGGTGCAGGCCGGTATGATGGCGCAGGTGACTGCAGGGCTGTTACTGGCCTGTGCTTACATATTCGAAGCCGAAGACCCCAATGCGCTGTTAACCATGCTGTACCCTGTTTTTGTTCTGTCCACCATTATCTCCTTGCCGCTGTGGCTGATGATTGCGCGAAACTCGAGCAAACATATGGCCTTTGTGATGGGTGGCTTGGTCTTCACCGTGGGTAGCTGTTTGATGTTCTTTATGGACCGCAATACCGTCCACTTGGGCTTTGTGCTGATGATTGTTATTGGATACGGTTATTCCGCCTACATGATATTTCCCTGGTCGATGATGGCAGACGCCATTTCTCATGCTAAAACCTATACTGATGTTTCCCTGGAAGGCGTGTTTAACGGCTGGTGGACTGCTATGCAGAAGGTGGGTATTGCTTTGGGACCTTTCGTCATTGGCTGGATGTTGCAGTTGTCCGGGTTCCAATCATCTATGGATGGTTCTTTTCCCGCCCAAACGGACCAAGCCCTGTTTGCTCTGCGGCTGGCGATTTCGGTGGTTCCGGCGGTGATCTTTGCCCTAACGCTGATCGTCATTTATCGCTGGCCATTGGGGCGTACGGACGATCAGGGTAATGGCGTTCGGGCTAGTGTCCAGACCGCCACAAACTGACATCCCTGCCGCTTTAACAGGCGGCAGATTTCGGCCATTGTAGCACCGGATGTAAACACATCATCGATAATCGCCACCGATTTCGGTGGCGTCGCGGTGAGCCGAAACGCATCTTTAAGTACTTTTTTGCGTTCCTTTTTACTGAGACCCTCTAAAGGTTGCGTCGCGATTTGGCGCTGAATTCCTCGCCAAACAGGGATGCCTAGCTGTGTTGACAGCCGCTTCGTCAGTATATCGGCTTGGTTATAACCCTTCTTCGCGTGTTTACGATGGTGCATTGGAACCGCGACCAGCGCCTCTGGCCGGAATGACAGATCCGTCTCTTGGCACCAGGCTTTCATCAAGGCCGCCGCCGCCGCAATATCATGATGATACTTGAACTGATGAATCAGGTGTCGGCTTAACCCGTTAAAGGACCAGCGCATGGCCACGTCGTCCCACGGTGGCGGTGTCTGTAAACATCGACCACAGATAGATTCGACTATATTCGGCTCGCCACAGAGTTTGCATGGCTGGTTTAACGGTTCCAGGTAAGTTACGCAGGTTGCGCACAGAAGACCATCTGGTTGCGATTGTTCGCAAGCCGGGCAGATCGGTTTGAGCAATGGCAGTAACCATTGCCGGATATTTGGATTGATCATTTTTTGGTCATTAGTAAGGTTTTTAGCTGTTTCAAATTGACATTGTCATTGTCGGCGCTACTATCGCCGCATTCATTGATCAGGGTACTGTAATGACTGCTTCTACCGAACCAACTTTGCGTTACGACTGGACCACCGCGGAAGTGGTCAAACTTTTCGAGCTGCCTTTTAACGATTTACTGTTCCAGGCAGCCAGCGTACATCGGGCGCATTTTAACCCGAACGAAGTTCAAGTCAGTACTCTACTATCGATTAAAACCGGTGCTTGCCCGGAAGATTGTAAGTATTGTCCGCAGTCTGCTCACTACACGACCGGGCTGGACAAAGAAAAACTGATTGAAGTCGAAAAAGTCATTAACCAGGCCAAGGCCGCTCAAGCTGCCGGAGCGTCCCGCTTTTGTATGGGCGCAGCGTACCGTTCGCCGAGTAAAAAAGACTTCCCGGCCATCGTCGAAATGGTCAAAGGCGTTAAGGCACTGGGTCTGGAGACCTGCATGACCTTGGGTATGCTCGAAGGTGAGCAAGCCAAGTCTCTGGCGGAAGCTGGCCTGGATTACTACAACCATAACCTCGACACCTCGCCAGAATACTATGGTGAGATTATCACCACTCGAACCTACGGTGATAGACTGGAAACATTGCAAAATGTTCGCGACGCAGGTATGAAAATCTGTTCCGGCGGTATATTGGGCATGGGTGAAGGGGTAGAAGACCGAGCCGGTTTGTTCATACAGTTGGCAAATATGAACCCTCATCCGGAAAGTGTTCCGGTGAATATGCTGGTTAAAGTGGAAGGTACACCATTTGCGGACAACGAAGACCTAGACCCGATCGATTTTATCCGGGCTATTGCGGTCGCTCGCATTTTGATGCCAACCTCTCACGTGCGCTTAAGTGCGGGTCGTGAAAAGATGAGTGAGGAAATGCAGGCCATGGCGTTTTTCGCCGGTGCTAATTCCATTTTTTATGGTGAGAAACTGCTGACCACAGCAAATCCCGAAGCCAATCGTGATAAGGCTCTGTTTAAGAAGCTGGGCATAGAACCGGAAAATCGCGGCTCTGGCACCGCAGACGCGGTCACAGAAATCGACCCTGCTACCTGCCCAAAGCGCACTAATAAGCAGTTTTACGACGCGACCCTTTAATTTTCCTCATCTGGAGCGCTGCCCGCCAGGCGCGGGCTGCGACAATGACCATTGAAGCATTTTTCAGAGATTCCCACGTTATTGCAGGCCCGTGAGCAACAGCATTTATTGCGGCGCCGCGTTGAACTGCAGTCGCCACAGTCTGTGCAGCCCATCATCAATGGTCGGCAAATGCTCTCTTTTTGCAGCAATGATTATCTTGGGCTGGCCAACCACCCGTCCATTGCGGACAGTATGAAGACTGCCATCGATGCCTGCGGTGTAGGTTCTGGCGCCTCTCATTTGATTGACGGTCATCACCAATATCACGAAGCTCTGGAGCGGGAATTAGCCGCTTTCTGTGGGCGCGAAGCCGCGCTGGTATTCAGCACCGGTTACATGGCCAACATGGGTGTCATGGCGGCGTTGATGAATCGTCAGGACACCATCATTCAGGATAAGTTGAACCACGCCTCGCTGATCGATGGCGCCAAGTTGGCGCAGGCGAAAATGCTGCGGTATCGCCACAATGACACAGGACATCTGGCTCAGCTTTTGACTCAGGCGACCGGGAAAAAGCTGGTTGTCACGGATGGTGTGTTTTCGATGGATGGTGATTGTGCGCCCATGACAGACCTGGCGCAGGTCGCTGGCGAGCATGACGCTTGGGTCATGGTCGATGACGCTCATGGTTTTGGTGTCTTGGGAGAGCAGGGCGCCGGTCTGGTGAGTGAACAGGGCTTGTCTACTTCTGATGTGCAATTGGTCGTTGGAACGCTGGGCAAGGCTTTTGGTACCTCTGGAGCCTTCGTGGCGGGTGATCAGACGACGATCGACTATTTGCTGCAGTTTGCCCGCACCTATATTTATACTACTGCGACTCCGCCGGCTGTTGCCGCAGCGACGCGGACTGCGTTAGGGCTGGTCAAACAAGCGGATACGCAGCGCGCGCATTTGCAGGCTCTTATTGCCCGATTGCGTACTGGCCTTGCGGACATTGGTTTACCACCGATGGCTTCGCGAACTCCGGTTCAGCCTGTGGTCATTGGCAGTAATGAACGGGCGATGCGCATCAGCCAGCATTTGAATGAACGAGGTCTTCTAGTCACGGCCATTCGCCCGCCAACCGTTCCAGAAGGGACCGCCCGTTTGCGGATAACCCTGAGCGCGACACATTCTTTTGCACAAATAGATACCCTGCTTAACGCACTGGAAGACAGCCAATGATGCGTGGATGGTTACCCGGTTGGCAATTTTCCGCCGCGCCTTTGCAGCCGCTGCAGAACCGTTTGCAGGACTCTGCCGTTCAGGATATGGCTTTGCATTACGCCGACACGCCATTGAATTGCGAACAGTGGTTAGATGCGCAGTCTGATAAAATAACCGGACCATGCGAACTCATTGGTTGGTCGTTAGGGGGAATGCTGGCTTTAGCACTGGCGCAGCGCAATCCGCTGATCACTCGGTTAAACCTGTTGCATTGCAATGTGCGATTCGCAGGCGGTCCGGGGCTTTCCGAAAGCGTTGCCGAACAATTCCGACAACGTTATCAGCGCAACCCAGACATAACCCGACGCCGGTTTGCAGCATTGGTGGATTCCCAACAGCCGGATGATCTGTTCCCGCTGATGCTGAGCGGGGATCAATCGTCAACCTTAGGGTGGCTGTATGAATTGGATTTCACTGACAAGCCCTTGCCTTGTCCAACTCGCGTTTTGTTAGCCCAAGACGATTTTCTGGTTCCGGCGGATTCAGCTCAGAAAGCGTGGCTGGCACTCGGTGCGGATGTCCGGTTAACCGAGGGCGAGCACAGTTTACTTTGGCGAGATCCTCAACAGGTTGCCGACTGGATAGCCGATCGTGGATAAACTCGCCGTTGCTGCCCAATTCAGTCAAGCCGCTGATCATTACGACGAAGCCGCCCATTTGCAGCGAAACGTTGCCGACCGCCTGTTGGCGTTAGTCAATCGCCTTCCCGTTCAAGGGCAAGCGAGTGTCGCGGATCTCGGTACCGGTACCGGATATTGCTTGCCATTCTTGCAGCAGCGCTTTAGCCCTGAACAGCTATATGGGTTGGATATTTCGTCTGCCATGCTGAACAAGGCTGCCCAGAGGGTCGCGCGAGTTCAGCTCGTCGAAGCTGATTTGGAGCAGCCACCGTTTGAGGCCAACAGCTTGGATCTGGCGACCACCAGTTTGGCGGTACAATGGTTGGAGCACCCCGAACCCTTTGTTTCACGAATGGCTCAGGCATTGAAGCCCGGCGGTTACCTGGCTGTCGCAACCTTGGGTCCTAAAACGCTGTGCGAGCTGAAACAAGCATGGGCACAAGTTGACGGCAGCAAGCATGTGAATGACTTTCACCACGCGGTGGATTGGATTGAAGCCATTTGGCAATCCGAACTGACGTTGGAGCTGTGGCGTGAAGAGCGTTTGGAAGTTCGTTATGACTCTCCGCTGGAGCTGTTGCAGGAGCTGAAAACGCTGGGCGCTAATCATGTCGACCGTACCGAAAAGCCCAAGGGCAGTCATGTCCGGCGCATGTTGCGCGTATACGACGGATTTACCCGTAACGATGGCCGTTACCCGGCGACGTGGGATGTCTTTTATCTGATTGCGAGAAAGCCATGAAGAAACGATATTTTATTACCGGAACAGACACCGACGCAGGTAAAACGCGAGTGTCAGAGTGTCTGCTGACCTCAGCTGCGCAACAGGGGCTGTCGACACTGGGACTGAAACCAGTTGCTGCCGGTGCTGAACAGGTCGATGGGGAATGGCAAAATGAAGACGCTCAGCGTTTGATTCAGGCTTCGAGCATTAAGTTGCCGTATCAGTCGGTGAATCCGGTCTTGTTGCGAGCTGCGATGGCCCCGCATATTGCCGCAGAGCGAGAAAACAAGCGGCTGACGGCACAGAATATTACCGGCTATTGTCGGGGAACCTTGATGACCGGCCAAGCCGACTTCACCCTGATTGAAGGTGCAGGAGGTTGGCGAGTGCCGTTGAATTACCGGGAAACACTAGCGGACGTAGTAAAGGCGCTGAATCTGGAAGTTATCCTAGTGGTGGGAATGAAACTGGGTTGCCTGAACCACGCCCTGTTAACAGCCGAAGCGATCAAGCGTGATGGGCTGGTTTTACGTGGCTGGGTTGCGAACAGTGTACAACCGGTTATGGAAGGGCTGACGGAAAACATCCATACCCTGGAACGTATGATGCCTGCGCCTTTAGTCGGCGTGTTGCCACATTTGGCCGAGGGCGCTCAAGCACCGGAACAATGGGTTAATCCCGCTTTATTTCGTTAACCTTTAACTCTTGCAAGCACCTTATTTGTTACGCATTTCCCCTTGGCCGTTTCTGTTAGCGGCCGACCTGAGCATTTCTGCAGAAAATATACAAAAAATAACAGTCTTTATTGACTCGTTGGTTAAAATATAGTCAAGGCGCAGTCCGTCTGTGATCTGTGAAGTTGTATTGAGGTGTCTGAATGATTGGGTCTGTTATGAATACCGGTGTCATGGGTGTACAACGTGGTTATGACATGTTGAATCGCTCTGCCGATCAGATAGCAAAAGCTAACATTCCGCCCGAACAGGGTGGTCCTGAAGAATTGTACACCCCCATTACTGAGCAAATCAGCGGCAAACAGCAGGTACAGGCCAGCGCGAAAGTGATTCAGGCTGCCAGCGATACGTTGGGCAGCATTATTGATATTAAAGTCTAACAGGGTACTTGTTTCAGCATGTCGACAATCAGTGGTGTCTTTCCAAATGCAATAACACCGACCTTTGCCCCGTCTACAGACCCGGCATCGCAGTCACGTTTGCGCCGGGAAAATGAAACCGCTGTCTTTTTGCCGATTGATGAAGTTGAACAAAATGCCGCAACTCGGCGCACAGCGATAGAACAGCCTGGTCGCCTCGAAGCTGAACAGGCAACCCGTGTTGCCTCGCAGACTGCCCGGCCTGCCGTCGGTGCAGAAGCCCAAGTCGACGAAATTGAACAGCCCCCCCAACCCCTGTCCGAAGCTAATATCCAGGGTAAGACAAGTACGGATCAACGGCAATCGCCGGACGATCAGGCGGCTCGAGAAGAGCAGCGTCGAGTTCAGGACGATCAGCGTGCTGAGCAAGAGCAAGCCAAACTGGAGCAGGAAATTGAATTGGTGAGGGAATTGGCAGCTCGGGATCGTGAAGTGCGCGCTCATGAGCAAGCGCATCAATCGGTGGGTGGTCAATACGCTGGTGCAATGAACTTCACTTTCAAACAAGGACCGGATGGCAGGCGCTATGCGGTAGGTGGTGAAGTACCTATTGATGTCAGTAAAGTGCCCGGTGACCCTCAGGCGACGGCGCAGAAGGCAGAACGTATTCAACGTGCGGCTTTGGCACCGGCAGAACCTTCAGCTCAGGATCGTCAAGTAGCGGCACTGGCGGCTCAAATCAGTATCGAAGCTCAAAATGATCTGCGCCAGATGGAACGGCAGGAAGCAGAGAAAACCGCACAGGAACGTGCAGAGCAAAAAGCCTTGTCTGAAGAAAGCACTGAGAAGACTGAAAAGAGTTCGTCTCAGGATGAAGAAAAATCAGACCAGGCCGCGTCTGAAAAAGATGATCGGCTTGATGAAATCTTTAAACGTACATCCGATGCAATCGAATCAGCATTGGATGCAGCCTACCGCCGACAGCCACAACAGGAAATCGGTTTTAATCTCGACACCACGATCTAGGGCACCTCTGAAACTATACAAACTTCCGACTCAGGACCCTTGGCATATATGCCCTGGAATTTGCTAGCGCTCATCCGGTAGATGCGACGCATCGCCTTCCTGCACGGTATCTTCAAGCTTTAATGCAAGTCCTTTTTCCGTCACCCTGATAATGCGCGCCATCATAATGGGGGGTGTGTAATTAGTGCCCTGAAATTGAACCTGAACCCGTTCGTCAGTGTTAGCCCGTGCCAGTATGTCTGTATTAGCTTCAATGAAAACCCCGCTGCTGGAAAAATCCCAGGTTTTAATAACGTGGTGACTCCCGTCGTCGAGCGTCACTTTCATGGGTAATTCAGCAGCGATTCGCTGTGCTTTGCGTAAATCTCGGTCGGCCATTGGGAATTACCATTCATAACAAATCAACGGCTTCAGTATAGAAGAGAATTTCTATTTTTTCGTCTGACTAGGCAGTCGTTTGGAACAATGAACCGATGGGATATGAGATCCAAGGTGAGCACAAGGTCGGCTCACCGAGTTGGGTGCTGAGCAACGGGTGAAATAACGTTTTTATCTGTGTGTCAGAATTTTTTGGTATTTGGTTCGCGGCGGTGTTCAGCAAAGACACTCATTTCCCACGGTCTCATGGCCAATACTAAACCGGAACCATAGGTCTCGGTCAACGGCAACTTGCCATCTTCCTTGCACAGTTCATCAAATTCTCGAGCCAATCGACGCATGCTGTTCTGCATATGAGTGTTGGATTGACGTGTTAGGTGCCCTGCCATGAATATTAGCAGTTCACCGGCCTTCGGATTGAATTTACAGTTAAAGAATTCGGTGGCCACGTGTTTTTCAAAGAATTTGTACACCGGACCGTTATGAATCCACTTAAAATCTCGTGACACTAGATTCCGCACGCGATTACCAGGCAGCAGTTCAATAATGCCGAGTCGATCCAGCTTGGCCAGTAAGCGAGTGACTTCGTGCTCTTCGAACGTATAGGTATTGACGATATCGTCCATTTCCCAGCGGTTGATCAGCAGTTGAGCCATCATCAGCAGCTTGATATTGCTGACCAGTTCTTTTTCCGCTTCCAGGGTCAACTCTTCGATGATCATGGAGCCTTCGTGCATGCGCGTCATGAGATAACTCAAATCGGCGTTTGCCAGAGCGCAGACTTCTTCGAGTCGACTGAGGGTGAAGTGCCGTTTGGAAAACATCCGCTTCACGTTCGCTTCGCTGAGGTCCAGGTGTGCTGCGACATCGGCGTAAGTAATTTTTCTTTCGCGTAAGAGTTTTTTCAGGGTATCAACGAGTTGGGCAGTTTGAGACATAACAATCACGGGCTTAAGTATCATTATTTGCTACGAATGATGACATTAAATCCAGAGCCCTGCCAGACTCAAAACGGACTTATTTCGGTTTTATTGCGTTCATTGGCCATCGCTTGCATCAGATCAAGCAAAAGGGAGCAGCTGGCTAAAACAACGGTTGTTCTAGGGCGTCCATAGATGCCCTAGATTGGTGTTTCGTTTGGTGATCTATTTTGCACCGCTGATGTGTCCATAAAATGTAAGCGGCGGGCCAATTAACGGTGGACTTTAAGTGTCGCATTCCTGTAAAATCCGCGAAATTTTGGGTTGCAAACACAACCTTTTGACAATTTGAATCAGGTTTTTTACGCCCCGACCGCACCAAAGCAGCCGGTCGTCGCTTTGCGACCAAGGTGATAACAATAAAGCGGGATGAAGTTCACTTCATCTCGCTTTTTTGCGAATAGGGCATAGAAAAACTGGTCTGGGGAGTCAATTAATCTCAAATGTCCATTCATTAGACTAGGGGAACGGAACTTGAGTACGCCTGCCATACTCGCGCTTGAAGACGGAAGTATTTTTAAAGGAATCGGCATTGGTGCCGTTGGTGAATCTATTGGTGAGGTGGTTTTCAATACCGCCATGACCGGCTATCAGGAAATTCTGACTGATCCATCATACGCCCGCCAGATTGTCACTTTAACCTACCCGCACATCGGCAATACCGGTGTCACCTCAGAAGACGAAGAATCCAGCCAAGTTTGGGCTGCCGGTTTAGTCATTCGCGATTTACCTTTGCTGCACAGTAATTTTCGCAGCGAGCAATCACTTCAGGAATATCTTGTTGAGCGGAATGTTGTTGCGATTGCAGACATAGACACTCGCCGGTTAACCCGCATTTTGCGAGAAAAAGGCGCCCAAAACGGTTGTGTGATTGCGGGTGATAATATCGACGAAGCACGCGCACTGGAACTGGCAAAAAGTTTTGCTGGTCTGAAAGATATGGACCTGGCGAAAGAAGTTTCGGTCAAAGAGCCCTACGAATGGACAGCCGGAAGTTGGCAGCTTGGGGTTGGGCACACTCAGCCCGATACGTCGGCGTTTCACGTTGTGGCGTATGACTTCGGTGTGAAGCGTAATATTTTGCGCATGTTGGCTGATCGTGGTTGTCGTTTAACTGTGGTCCCCGCTCAGACACCGGCGCAAGACGTTTTGGCTATGAGCCCTGACGGTGTGTTCTTGTCCAACGGCCCGGGCGACCCGGAACCTTGTGACTACGCGATCAACGCAATCCAGCAGATTCTGGAAACGGACATCCCGGTTTTTGGCATTTGTCTGGGTCACCAGCTGTTAGGTTTGGCCAGCGGTGCAAAAACCATGAAAATGAAGTTCGGTCATCATGGCGCCAACCATCCGGTTGAAACCATTGCCGAAAACACTGTGATGATTACCAGCCAAAACCACGGCTTCGCCATTGATGAAAGCACATTACCTGCGAATGTACGGATGACTCACCGGTCTTTGTTCGATAAGTCATTGCAGGGTATTGAGCGTACCGACAAATCAGCCTTTAGCTTCCAGGGGCACCCTGAGGCAAGCCCGGGACCGCACGATTGTGCGCCGCTGTTTGACCGGTTTATTGAGAATATGAAGGCTCGAAAGCAGTAAGACGTGAGATGTAAGACTTGGCGGTTTTTGCCGCCACGCCATCTGAATAACTTTAACGTTTAACGAATTTCAATGTGTGAGAGACCATGCCAAAACGTACTGACATAAAAAGCATTCTGATTTTAGGGGCTGGACCGATTGTTATCGGCCAGGCCTGTGAATTCGACTATTCCGGCGCACAGGCGTGTAAAGCGTTGCGCGAGGAAGGTTACCGGGTGATTCTGGTTAACTCTAACCCTGCTACCATCATGACCGATCCGGCGATGGCCGACGCCACCTACATTGAACCGATCATCTGGCAGGAAGTGGCCAAGATCATCGAAAAAGAACGACCAGACGCTGTCTTGCCAACCATGGGCGGTCAGACCGCACTGAACTGCGCGTTGGACCTGGAAAAGCACGGTGTACTGGAACAGTTCGGCGTTGAAATGATCGGTGCCAATGCTGACACCATCGATAAAGCGGAAGACCGCGATCGTTTTGACAAGGCCATGAAAGCCATCGGCTTGGCAACACCCAAATCCGGCATTGCCCACAACATGGACGATGCCTGGAAAATCGCCGACGAGTTAGGCTTCCCGACGATTATCCGCCCGAGTTTCACCATGGGTGGAACCGGTGGAGGTATCGCTTACAACAAAGATGAGTTTGAAGAAATCTGTCGTCGTGGTTTGGACTTGTCGCCGACCAATGAACTGCTGATCGATGAGAGCCTGATCGGTTGGAAAGAATACGAAATGGAAGTGGTGCGCGATAAGGCCGACAATTGCATTATCGTATGTGCTATCGAAAACTTTGATCCAATGGGCATTCACACCGGCGACTCCATTACCGTTGCACCTGCCCAGACCTTGACCGATAAAGAATACCAGATCATGCGAAACGCCTCGCTCGCGGTACTGCGAGAAATCGGGGTTGAAACCGGTGGCTCTAACGTTCAGTTCGGTATTAACCCGAAAGACGGTCGTATGGTCATCATCGAAATGAACCCTCGTGTGTCTCGTTCGTCTGCGCTGGCTTCTAAGGCAACGGGTTTCCCGATTGCTAAAGTCGCTGCAAAACTCGCGGTCGGATATACGCTGGATGAACTGCAAAACGACATTACCGGTGGAGTCACGCCAGCGTCTTTCGAGCCCAGCATCGATTACGTTGTGACCAAAATTCCGCGCTTTGCGTTTGAGAAATTCCCGCAAGCAAACGACCGTTTAACCACACAGATGAAGTCGGTGGGTGAAGTCATGGCGATCGGCCGAAATTTCCAGGAGTCCGTGCAGAAAGCGTTGCGTGGTCTGGAAGTGGGAGCCTGTGGTTTTGACAGCAAAATTAATCTGTCGGAAGACGGTGCACACGAAAGTCTGATCCGCGAACTGCGCGAAGCCGGCCCGGATCGAATCTGGTACATAGGTGATGCGTTCCGTGCGGGCATGTCCGTCGATGAAGTGTTTACACTGACCAATATTGACCCTTGGTTTCTGGTACAGATTGAAGACTTGATTCGCGACGAAGCCATTCTTGCTAATACACCGGTTAAGAGTTTGGACGAAACCCTGATGCGTAAATACAAGCGTAAAGGGTTTTCGGATTTGCGCATGGCGCACCTGTTGGGCGTCAGTGAAAAAGAGTTTCGTAAAAAGCGTTGGGCACTCGGTGTTCGCCCTGTGTATAAGCGCGTTGATACCTGCGCGGCGGAATTCGCTTCTGATACTGCCTACATGTATTCCAGTTACGATGAAGAATGCGAAGCGGCCGTGTCGGATCGTGAAAAAATCATGGTCATCGGCGGTGGTCCAAACCGCATTGGCCAGGGTATCGAGTTCGACTACTGCTGTGTACATGCGTCACTTTCTGCTCGCGAAAACGGTTACGAAACCATCATGGTTAACTGTAACCCGGAAACCGTTTCGACCGACTACGACACATCGGACCGCCTGTATTTTGAACCGGTCACTCTGGAAGATGTGCTGGAAATTATTGAACTGGAAAAACCCAAAGGCGTCATTGTTCAATACGGCGGTCAAACACCGTTGAAGCTCGCCCGTGAACTGGAAGCGGCCGGTGCTCCAATCATCGGCACCAGCCCGGATGCCATCGACCGTGCCGAAGACCGTGAACGATTCCAGGTAATGGTTGAGCGTTTGAATCTGCTGCAACCTGAAAATGGCACCGCCCGCAGCCTGGACGAAGCGGTGGTTATTGCCAATCGAATCGGCTATCCGTTGGTTGTGCGTCCGTCTTATGTGTTGGGTGGTCGCGCGATGGAGATCGTGTATCGCGAAGAAGAGTTGCGTCGCTATATGAACGAAGCTGTGCAGGTGTCGAATGACGCTCCTGTCCTGCTTGACTACTTCCTGGATGATGCCATTGAGATGGATATCGACTGTGTCAGTGATGGTGAACAGGTTGTGATCGGCGCGATTATGCAACACATTGAACAAGCCGGAATTCACTCAGGTGACTCCGCCTGTTCATTGCCTCCTTACAGTCTGCCAAAAGAAGCTCAGGATATGATTCGTGAGCAGGTTACAGCTATGGCATTGGAATTAAACGTCGTCGGTTTGATGAACGTTCAGATGGCCTGGCAGGATGGCAAGTTGTACATCATTGAAGTGAACCCACGAGCGTCCCGTACGGTACCGTTTGTGTCCAAGGCTATCGGTCGTTCGCTGGCGAAGATTGGTACCCAGGTCATGACGGGTCAAAAGCTCTCGGAAATCGGTTTTACCGAAGAAATCATCCCAAGCTACTTCTCCGTCAAAGAAGCGGTCATGCCGTTCAACAAGTTCCACGGTGTTGACCCGGTTCTGAGTCCAGAAATGAAATCCACGGGTGAAGTGATGGGTACCGGTGAAACCTTTGCCGAAGCCTTTGCCAAGGCCGCTATTGGCGCTGGTGCTGTACTGCCGAAATCTGGCAAAGTGATTATTTCGGTAAAAGACAGCGACAAAACCGCCGCTCTGGCGATGGCGACCGACCTCACCCGAATGGGCTTTGAAGTCGTGGCAACCAAAGGCACCGCTGCTTTTTTCACTGAGAATGGCCTGCCAACCGAGCCGGTCAATAAGGTGAAAGAAGGCCGTCCACATCTGGTCGATTTAATCAAAAACGACGAAGTCGCCTATGTGATGAACACAACCGCTGGCCGTCAGTCCATGGTCGACAGCGCCGAAATTCGAAAGGGTGCATTGCAGCACAAGGTTTACTACACCACCACCTTGGCGGGTGCTGAGGCTTCTGTGCTGGCTATGCAATTGTCCCAGGAAACGGGTGTCAATCGTTTGCAGGACTTGCACGCACGCTAATCTTGTTCATAATAGGCAGCAACATTTAAACACTACAAAGGGCGCATCGCGCCCTTTTTGATTCGTAAAGGACAAAGCCATGCAACGCTACCCAATGACGGTTGAAGGTGAAATCGCTCTGCAAAATGAGCTTAAAGAACTGAAATCCATTAAACGCCCGGCGGTTATTGCTGCAATTGCAGAAGCCCGTGAGCACGGCGATTTAAAGGAAAATGCCGAGTATCACGCCGCCCGTGAACAGCAGGGGTTCATCGAAGGCCGGATTCAGGACATTGAAGCCAAATTGTCTGCCTCCCAAGTGATTAATGTTCATGACATTCCCAACACCGGCAAAGTGATTTTCGGTACCACGGTCACGTTGCTGAACACGGAAACAGACCAGGGTGTCACCTACAAAATCGTGGGTGACGATGAAGCCAATGTCAAAGTAAACAAGATATCCGTGAACTCCCCGATTGCCCGAGCGTTAATCGGTAAAGAAGAAGGCGATGTGGTTGTCGTACGCACACCCGGTGGGGAAGTGGAGTATGAAATCGAATTGGTTGAACATAAGTAATCGTTGGACTCTAGTGTCCTGAGTCAGAAGTTCGTATCGTTTCAGAGCTCATGGGAAGCGCTAGTACAAGGCGCTCTTTGTAGAGAATATCGAGATCTTTTTAAGAAGAGCAACGCCGTAATAGTGCTTTCCATTCGCTCCCTTCGGGCGCGACATTCAAGCTCTCTAGCGTCGTTCTGTCTCTTGCCAGTAGAACAACCATTGACTGCGAGACACGCCTAGCTATAAAGCTTGAATGGCACGCTGAATTCATGCGAATTTCTGACTCAGGACACTTGCCCAGTCTGCGTCGAACTGACGCACTGGGCATCCTCTTGCATGTTCACTGTAGCGCTGCTGCTTATTCGAAATTCGTCCTTGCCCCAAAACGTCATTTCTGTGCAGCGCTGTACTGACAATCTGCGTTTTACTAACTTTTTTTCTAAATCACATCTGACGCCGGCATGCCTTGCCACTCACCTCTCACCTCTCATTCCACCACGCGCATCGTCAGTACGACTTCACCCACCTTAAAGCCCCATTTGGTCATTTCAGTGACATTCACGATGCTGTTCTCACTGACCTGAAACAGCCAGTCATCCATAGAAATTGCGATTGTTTTACCACTGGCCAGTGGCACGTCCAATTGGTACTGCATGCGAATGGCGTTTCCGGCGTGTTCCATGTTGGCGTTGCCAAGGACGTCACCGGCGGTTCCGCTATAGCGATTGTCGGCGGTTTTGGTGAATTCCCAGATTCGGGTCTGTTGTTCGCCGTCACTCCACTGGAACGACTCATCCAGTTTGCCGCCGTTCTTATCCCAGGTGGCGATGATGTCAGCCGTAAAATAACGGGTGACCTTGCCTTTTCGGTCCCTTACGAAACCTTCTGCGACCAGTTTGTTGTTGAAGAAGCGTTCTGGGTCGAACTGGATAGGGGTGTTTTGGTAGTCGATAACGGATACCGAGCTGCACGCGGTCAGTGTGACCAGTGACGTTACCCACAATATAAAGCGTTTCATGTACTGAAGCTCCTTGGCAATGTCTTCTGTATACGACATTCGGTCATGGATTGGATGAATGGTCGGATTTGACTGAATGTGCGTATCTAAGGTTCTTTTTCCTAGGGCAACTCTGATTAATTCGAATCACCTCAGTCCTTCCAGATCGAAGAATGAGCGAGGCGTGTGTTGCAGGGAATGGCGAGTCCTTTTCAAAACACACAACAATGCTCAGTCGTCGATCTGAAAGACCCGGAGGGCGGGGCTGAAATGGCAAATTTCGTTGTTAAGTCCTTTGCCAAGATAATGAATATTGCCTGCAGAACTTGCCTCGAACTTTGCGCATTTCTTCACCCGCTGAGGTAGATAGCAATTATTCAGAGTTGCCCTAGTACACGGCAAATCACAGGAACGGAACAGATGATAAAGACAGTCCCCGAAACAGACGAAATTGCACTGATTATCGGTGCCAGCAGTAAAATTGCTCAGGCCATCATCGGTCAGGTTAGCCAGCGCGAGGGTAAACACGTTATCGCTGTTAGCCGTTCTGTCGAGGCGGCGATTTCAGCGGCAAATGTCACCTGGCTGCCATGCGATTATTCAGAACAGGGTATCGCGGAGGTTTGTCAGCATTTGGCACCCGTGGTGCAGAAGCTGACTCGCGTGGTTATTTGTAATGGCATGCTGCACAGCGACACGACCTTTCCGGAAAAACAGCTCCGAGAGTTTGATCGGGAAAAATGGTTGGAAAGCATGGAAACCAATGCGCTGTTGCCTATGTTGTGGGTGCAGGCCATTGCTCAAATTCTGGATGTGCACCAAAGGAATCAGATCGTCGTTTTCAGCGCTCGGGTTGGCAGTATCACTGATAACCGGTTGGGCGGTTGGTACAGCTATCGTGCCTCTAAGGCAGCGTTAAACATGCTGATTAAAACAGCGTCGATCGAAATGAAGCGAACGCACCCTAATGTATCGTTGTTGCTGTTTCATCCGGGAACAACCGACACTCCAATGTCGAAACCTTTTCAGCAACGCGTCCCAAAAGGCAAATTGTTCTCTGCGGACTTTGTTGCCAGACAACTGCTCGACTTATTGGATCGAAGAACGGAGCCCATGCCATTGGAATTTCTGGATTGGGCTGGTGAAACAATCGAGTTTTAGAGGACCGATATAATGGGTTACGGCAGTTCGTCACCGTACTTTTTCTTGGCGTGTTCAATGGCGTCAACAAAACCAATCTCACTGCTTTCGGTCACTTCTTTGAAAACGGTTTTTAAGTCGCGACCCGACGAAAAACCGCTGTCGAGCATCATGGTGCGCAAGAAACTTTCGTAGTCACGACCTTCGTGAAAATATCCCCCGGTTGCCAGAACATAGCGGGCGACAAAATGTTCACAGTCGCGGCATTGCACGTACACCCGTTGCGCATCATCACGCGCCAGAATATTGCGCAGGTTGCGTGAATTGCAGTTTTGGCACTTTTGAATATATACGTCCATAGTCGCCTCTTATTGTTGTGTTAAATAATTGCGAACCAGTACAACGGTCCGAAGGTAAAGGCGGTAACTACGCCTAAGAACACCATTAATAAGCCCATTGGGGCTAAATCTCTGACTTTTATGACCCCCGAACTGAAGGCAATGGCGTTCGGTGGAGTGGACACCGGCAGGACCATGGCTGTTGAGCAGTTCAGAGTGATGGCAAGCACCAATACTAGTAGTTGCGCAGGCGGCAAACTTAACGACACCACCAGAGGAATTAACAAACCGGCCGTCGCTGTGTTACTCATGACAGTGCCTAAAATGGCAGTCACGAAAATCAGCACCACCACCAAGAACTGATAACTGCCGGCTAACGGCAAGGCACTAACAATGACCGACCCCAGGTCGGTAATATCGATCGCAACCCCCAGGGCAATACCGCCGGCAACCATAAACAACACGTCCCAGGGCAGCGAGCGAAAGTCATTTTGATCCAACAGGCCAAGCCAGAAAGAGGCAATAATTGGAAACAGAGCAACAGTGCCCGTTTTCAATCCGAATTGACCGCCGATCAGCCAGCCCAAGACTGTTAGTGCAAAGATTCCCACACTGATCCACTGACGTGGCGTAAAAGGTTGCTCGTCCTTTTCCGGAACCTGCAGTACATCGCTGCCTGCTGGGTACTTCTTCAGTAAGGCAAACCATAAGACGAACAGCGCAAACAGTAAGAACGGAATCGTTAACGCCATCCATTCCAGAAAGCTTACTTCAATGCCTTTGCCGGCCAAATAGCTCATGGCAATCGCATTCGGTGGTGTTCCGATTGGTGTCCCGATGCCCCCCAAGTTGCACGCCAATGGAATCGCTAACACAAGGCCAACCCGAAATGGTGAGTCGGGTCGCAACCGTTTAAGCAGTGGCAGTACCAGTGTCAGCATCATGGCCGTGGTCGCGGTGTTGCTCATCCACATCGATAAAAAGGCACAGGCGCCGATGATTCCCAACAGTGTGGTCGATGGTTTGCCTTTGGTGACTTTTAAAATCCAATGGGCGAAGCGGGCGTCTAGTGAAGCCTTCTGCATAATGCTTGACAGCACGAAACCACCCATAAACAATAAAATGATATTGGAAAAGAATGGGGCAAAAAATAATGCCTCACTAGGTGCGCTGCCCAACGCCGTAACCGCTGGCGTCAGCCAGATTAATTCCAGCGCCAGAATAATAAAGCTCACAATAAACAGCGGGAGCCACTCACTCGCCCAAAGTAGTGCGGCCAGGCACAGAATCAAAACCGTTTTTAACTGCGCGTCGTTTAACGGCAGATTATCCACAAAAGACATGGAGGGGATGAGTAACGCAACGATCAGGGCGAGTGCCGCCCAGAATTTGGTTTTGTGATTGTTAAGGCTGGAAAGCATGAGCAACGGCTGTCGGTGAGAATGAGTGCAGAGAATTTTAGGTGATTTCAAGGAGAATCACCTAATGCAAATCAATAAATGTCTTGTGCCCACCGCTTTAAACTAACGTTCAACCTTTGGTGCTGCCTTCGGCCAGTCCGGAAATCAGATGTTTGCGAATAAACAGAAATAGAATTAGCACAGGTACAAACGAAACCAATAACATGGCTGCCCGCAAAGATGGCGGGTTCGAATAAAAACTGCTCTCCATCATAAAGCCAGCAAAAGTCATGTTGTCGAAGGTTAGCATTCGGTTGCTGATATTGAATTCGCTGTAGAAAAACACAAAGCTAACCATGAAGGTTACGGCCAGAATGGGACGGCTTAATGGCAACAGAATATGCCACAGCGCCTGGAAGGGTGTAGCGCCATCGATAAACGCAGATTCCTCCATATCGGCGTCTACTTGCCGGAAGAATCCTAGCACTAGGAAAACACTCAGGGTTATACTGCCCAGGTAAATGATGAAAACCGATATGTGTGAGCTGCGGCCGAGCCAGTCCACTGACTCCCCGAGCCAATAAAACACGTTAGCGTAGGTGGTCAGCAACAGAAAGCTGGGAAACATCTGCGCGATGAGCACCAAACCGGTGACCTGCTTTTTAAAAGCGATCTTCAGTCGCACCAGGGCATACGCCAACAGAACGCTCATGATCAGCACTGCTGCGGATGCACAGAGCGCCAATTTGATGGAGTTCCACATCACTCGGGAGGTCTCCGTGGTGAACGCCGGCGTGAACCAAAGGTATTCATAATAGACGCGGATACGGTCAATGTTGTCGTCGTACACAGGCATTTGCAGGTTGGCATAGACAGGTTGATCTGGCCGGGCAGCCACATCGGTTTCTGAAGTTGAGACGTTGGATCCGATGTGTACGTTGAGTACAGCGCCACGCTGTTTTAAAGCGCTGCTGTTGGACAAACCTTCCGCAACCAGACGCAATGTCACCGGTGGGTAGTTCAGTACCCACGGTTCAACCGGCATAATGGTCAGTCGCCCATCTGGGGTAATGGCCATGTTGAGCCCGTCTTCGATACCAATACTCTGAGTGTTGGTATCGCCCGGGCGAAAATAAACACTGTCCGAGCGCTTGCCGATGACCGGTATGCCGAAAAGCTGCCGCCATCCATCCCCTGAAAAGGTATCGACCGGCTCAGTTTGTGCAAAATCGTCCTGACCGGTCAGTGAATGCCGGACCAAGTAGCCGATGGGAAACAACATGAACATCACCAGCGTGATGATAAACAGCCGGGCAAGCCACAAGCGTATGGTTTGATGAGACAGTGCAATCATATTAATACTCCCGACCCGCTGGCTGCAGGCGAACCTTGCGTAAGTACAGCCAGGAAATGAGCGCCAGCAATACAAAGATTAACGTAAATAGGGTTGACGCCAGCGAGTACAAACCAAAGCCCGCGCCTCGGGTATAGGCGTTACCAAACGCCTGGCGATTGGCAAAGCTGACCAGTAAATCAACGTGACTGGCCAACGGAACAGAGCCGGGTATTTCCGGCGTGCCGAAGGTCAGCTGGTCCACCAAACTGAGGTCATTAAACGCGGTGGCAAAGGAAATAATCAGCACTGGTGCCAGAGGCAGGAATGCCAGAGGTAAGGTGATGCGCCGAAAGCTCTGGCGTACACCGGCACCTTCGAGTCGGGCAGCTTCGTAAAGTGACACTGGAATGGATTGAATAACACCCAGACAGAGAATGAACATGAACGGCATAAACATCCAGAACTGAACAATCAAAAATTTCACGCGAGACAATACCGGGTTGAATTGCCAGTCCAGTTGAATACCAAACAGTTGGTCGATGACCGTAAACACCGGCCCGCCGGGTAGTAACTCCCCCCAGGGGGCCTGATTCGTCGTAAATATCCAGAAGAACGCGTTAATCACCGAAAAAGCAGGAAGTGCGTAGCAGGCAACGATAATGAATTTGTACCATTCACGTTCCCGAAGCGCTTGCCAATTCAGCAGCGATGCCAGAATCAGGGCAATAACAAAACTGCTGCATACAGTGAAAGCTGCGGCGAACACAGACCATCCCAGGACCATGGCGATGACTTTGATCTGGTCCAGGTCGGTCAGGATGTCCACAAAATTTGACAGGTTGCTGGCTTTCAGAAACCCTGGCGACAATACCTGGCCGATTGCTTCTGGGTCTTCACTTTCGGTGACCAGAAACTGTCCGGTTTCGAAATTAGCCGTGACCACATTGCCGGTTTCGTTATCGTTGAACTGGGCGTGAGACACCTGAGTGAATCGTGGGCTGCTGGGCGCAAAAGATCGTAGTTTGTGTTTTGTCAAAACGTCACCGGCTGGACTCACCAAGGTCAGTTGGTCGAGCAGAGCGCGTTGGCCAACGGCGAACTTTCGGTCAAAGTGATCCGATGGGATCTCTTCTGTGACTACCAGATCAAACGTGGTTGGCGCAGCCAGATCCAATGGCACCGGTTCGGTTGTCTGCAACCATAGATCATCTGCATTTAAAAACAGATAAGCTTGCTCCTGATCGATCCAGCCATTCACAGCAAACTCAGGTGCGTCATCGGCCACAAAGGTTTGCGCAGTCAAATAAGGGACGGCTCGCTGGTACGATAACTTATTGGACTCACTGAGGTTGGTGAACGACAGACTCACCACATACACGACGGGGACTACGATGATGACTACCAACGCAGTCATCGCCGGTACCACAAAACGATAGTTATAGAGTTTTGGGTGGAAATACACCACCGCAATAATGACCGCAATCAATAATGCAAGGCCAGACGCAAACGCCTCCTGCACGCCCCAAAAGAACAGGCCAACCAACAGCGTGGCAATCAACGCAAGGGTCACACTCAAGTAATAAACACCGCGTATAAACAGGGAACCGATTTTCATTCTTTTGTATCCTCTATAAACGCGGCGTCGTTCATCAGCCAGTTGATGGCATCGGGAAAACGGCGCGCCCAAGCGGCTTCGATGTGGTTGCCGCCGTCGATGGCTACTTGCAGGTCATAGGGAATACGCCAACCCTTAGTCTGTAACGCTTCTACCGTGGCGACAAAGTCGCCGGTTGGACCTTCGCCGTACCCGAAATCCAGCCATAATTTAACATTGTGCTTCCAGAATAATTCATCCGCCGTACGCTTCATCCAGCGATTATTCCAACTGGTCGAAGGTGACATGATTAACGCCGCACCGAAGGTATCCGCATGTTGCATGGCCAGGTAAAAACTTAATACCCCGCCATAAGACGAACCGCCCACAAAGGTGTGATTAGGCCCTGTCAGTAGGCGATAGTGCTGGTGCAGGTAGGGCAGCAGTTCATCGGTTAACATTGTGGCGTATCGTTCTGCGCCGCCTCCTTCTTCTATTCCATTTTGAATGACGCGTTCTGGCAGATATTCGTCGTGTCGTGTTTCTGTGCTATCAATGGCAACCACCACAAGGGGCGCAATCTGTTGCTGGCGGATCATTTTTTCCAGTGTTTCGTCGACCCGCCATTCCATGCCCTGATGAGTGGATGTGTTGCCGTCAAACACATTTTGACCGTCCTGAAGGATTAACAGCGGATAGGCTTCTTGACTCGCATCATAGCCAGGGGGCAAGTAAACCCACACTCGCCGATGGTCTTTTAATAGCGCGGATTCAAATTGAAAGGTGGTGACGTCACCAGTACGGTAATTACCGGGCATGAAAATGCGCATGGCGAACAAGCCCACAGCACAAGTTAGCAGTATTGCCGTAATCCAGCGGCGACGGTAGGTGAGGTTCAGCATGTAAGTTCCTTGTGCCATTCTCAAGTTGGGCGCGTTTGCATAGTAAGCAAAGGTAACACGCCCGGGCAGATTGAATTGGCAAAAGGACTAACAGCAGCAAGCGAATGATACTTGTTTAAGTGCAACCCAAAAAATCCGTCGAACGATAGGGCTGTCCATCACCAGCTCACTTGCTCACGCATCGCTGTTTGACCAATCTGTGAGACGTGAATAGTTCTACTGCTTGTTTGCAAGGCAAAAAAACAGCGCCACTCGTCGCACTTTCGAGCATGAAATAGTTCACAAAATAAAGTTTTAGCGACGTAGGCGTAAATAACCGTTCCGTCGCATCTGCTTTGGCTGACATAACGAACACTTCGCAACGGATTCAAGGGCATGGATGCCCTTGCAAGCGCCGCGCGTGCAGGGACGCACGCTCAAGCGACCGTTCGACGAAAGTGTCCGTTATGGAAGAAAACCAAAGCGGGCGACAGAAGGGGGTGCAAGGGGATCTCCCCTTGGAAAGAAAAATCCTCCGCGAGATCCCTGCGTTTAGAGCCTCACCATAGTCGCCGGACCGGATTCTTCATAACAAGGAATGCACGTTTAAACCACGTTAAGGCTCTTCTCGAAGTGAAAATTTACAAGCCATTTCAAGAGTCAAGTGGGATACCCACCCTGGAAAGAAAAATTTTCCAGAAGACTCATGCTTCGAGAAACAAATTAAACAGCAAGTCGTCAGACCGGTAACTAACCGGGGCTGGAAATTTGCCGGGCGAGATACAGCGCGTAGTTGTCTGTCATACCGGCGATGTTATCGACCATGCGCTGGTATATTTCGTACTGACTCATGTGTTCGCTTGGGGCTTCACCGGCCATCAAGTCGAAAACCCGTTTGGTACGGTAGGTCAGTTGTTTTTTATCGCGTTTTTGATGGAATTCAAAACCGGCTTCAATAAACGTTTCTAATAGCGTAGAGAGCACGGTGTAGGCGCCGATTTCAGTTTCTGTTTTCTGTACATCCATAAAAACTTTATTGACTGCCAGTGCTTTTGCACGTGCAATGCCATTGCGCACGCCGTCTGGACACGCAGATATCAAGTCGCCGTTGAATTCGCCACTTAGAATGTCATCCATATGGGCAACAAAGGTATCCACCACGGCATCTATGATGCAGCCAATGGTTTTACTGCGCAGTGCTGACAATTGACGCGCTGGTGAAACATTGCCGCTGTTATCCAACGCCAGGACTTTAGTGCCCTGAATATCGAGGAAGATTTCCTCGACCTGCTCGAATTCCAGAATGCTGAGTTCAACGGCGTCTTCCAGATCGATTAGTGCGTAACAGATGTCGTCTGCGGCTTCCATCAAATAACTCAATGGGTGCCGCGCAAAGCGACCATCTGGTTTTTGGATCAGGCCGAGCTTATTCGCCAGCGCCTGTAGAATGCGCAGTTCACTCTGAAAACAGCTGAATTTTCCCTTTTCGCCCGCTTTATCTGCCGTCCATGGATATTTAAGCGACGCCCCCAACGTAGGAAAGGTTAACCGCAAACCACCGTTGTAGAGGTGGTATTCAACCTGTGACAATGTGCGAAAGCCTTGCGCATTGCCTTCGAATTTTTGTAGGTCGCGTTTTTCAGAATCCGTCAAGCCAGAAAGATACATTTGTGTATCGTTGCGTTTAAACCAGTCCTGTATAGCGTATTCTCCGGCATGGCCGAACGGTGGGTTTCCAATGTCATGAGCCAGGCAAGCAGCCTGCACAATAATACCGAGATCGTCGGGTTGAATTCCTGATGGCAACTGTTCTTTTATTTCTTCGGCAACGCGAATACCCAGGCTGCGACCGACACTGCCCACTTCCATGGAATGGATCAGCCGGTTGTGAATGTGGTCGTATTTGGCCAGCGGGTGAACCTGAGTTTTTCCACCCAATTTGCGGAACGCACCAGAGAACACGATGCGATCATGATCTTTGTGGAAATGGTTGCGCCCCAGATCATCCAGCCCGAGCGCTTCGTGACCATGGCGTTCCGTGGTTAAAAGCTGTGGCCAATTCATTTTAGGGTTGCTCACGATTCACTCCAATTCAGTCATGATGATGCAATAGGTTGTTGATGATAAAGCTGATTCAACGCCATGGCTATGCTTTCCCGGGTAATCGGTTTGCTGATCTGGTCATCCATGCCCGCAGCTTCTATTTTTTCCTGGTGACCAGCATACGCATGTGCAGTCACCGCGATAATCGGTTTGGCAGGCAAATGTTTGGCTAACTCAATTTCACGAATTTTCAGTGAAGCCGCATAGCCGTCCATGACTGGCATTTCACAATCCATAAAAATGCAATCAATGTCTTCGTGATTTTCAAAGTAAATGTTTACCGCCTCCATGCCATTTTTGGCTGACTGACATTGGTGGCCAAGTTTTTTAAACAGCCCGGCAATAACCGTCAGGTTGACGTCGTTATCGTCAACGACCAACACCTTTAATGAATGATCGGTTGCATAAACCGACATTCTGGCGGGTTGATTCATTTCCGTTGCCGATGCCGGAAGGCAGATTTTCACTTCAGTTCCGACATTCTCCTGTGAGTTCAGACTAATTTTTCCACCCATCAGCTCAATCAGGCTACGGGCAATATGCAAACCTAAACCGGTGCCGGTACGCATTTCCCTTGCGGTATCCTGCACCTGCACAAAGGGCGCGAAAATGGATTCCAGTTTTTCACTCGGAATGCCACGGCCCGTGTCTTTGACAATGACCGACATTTTCCCTGGTTCAAAATCAACTGCGATCTCTATGCTGCCTTGCGCGGTATACTTAATCGCGTTACCGACAATATTGAATAGCACCTGTCGCAGGCGAGGACCGTCGATTAACAGCGTGTCAGGCGTTCGTTCTGAAATGTCTGTGATCAGCGTTAATGACTTCTGCTTCAGTTGCGCCTGCAACGTCAATTCGACCTGATGTATTAAGATTTTAATCGGTGTTGGTTCTGGCGTGATCTTTACGCTGCTGTTTTCCAATCGGGAAAGGTCAAGCAGGTCATTAATTATGGTCAATAAAGATAGGCCACTGTGAAAAATGGTGTCATTCAGCTTATGTGCTTCGGCGGTGGTCAGGTGCGATTCCAGTAGTTGACTGGTTCCAATAATGCCGTTCATTGGTGTACGGATTTCATGCGATACACGGGTAAGTAAGTCGGTTTTAGCATCGCTTTCGGCCAAAGCCCGAGTACGCTGTTGCTGTAGACTGCGGATACGAAACCCTAACGACCAGGCCAGAACGAAGCTCTGAATCGCAAATGCTGCTTTGAGGATCGGCCAGAAGGCTGACAGATCAATGGGCAATACATTGAATAAGGTCAGGACGACAATAAAAGCCAAGGCACTCCACAGTGTCCAGGAATAAAAATAAACCAGGGCTAGTTTGTCGTGAAATTTGATGTAGCGGATTAATGAAATGATCGGTATGACCAGAAAAACGGCGGCGGCGAGTAATCCGCCAAATACTAAAACCGGATAGTTCCAATAAACAAGGCGGAACAGAAAAATTAGAATACCCAGTACCATGGTCAGGTATAGACCGTAGCGCGCAATAGGGAATTGCCGCAGATTAAGGTAAAGCAGCGAAAAGAGCGCGGCTGAAGCAGACACCAGGCCAATACTGCCCTGACCAATGGCATACACTGCGTTCGGTTGATTTGGCAAAAGAAACCATAAATAACCTTCGGTGAAGCTAAAAAAACAGACGGTGCTGAGGACGAACAGGCAGTAACCGACATAACTGGTATTCCGCGTACCCACCAATAACACCAGGTGATACAGAAACAGTGTCATCAATACGCCATAGAAAGTTATTTCGGTCGCGGATTCGTGGAGCCTGGTTTCCAACGCACGCTCCATCGTGGTGAGTTTGCCATTTAGGTCGGCAAAGCCATTGTGAGTAAGCCTTAGGAAAATTTGTGCGTGACTGTATGTCGGTATGGTCACTTTTGCGTTAAGCCTTGGCATGGCGATGTCACGCCCTTCTTTCAAAGGCAGTAATGCGCCAATGCGGAAGTTTTGCAACCCTTGCGAGGTGCTCACCCAACCCTCGACGAAATTCAGTCCCCGGTTGTTGAGCTGCAACAGCCAGTTTTGAGTGTCAGTCGGGTTGTAGACATCAATCTTCAACCAACGTGTTCCGTGTACTATCCCGAGATTGCCATTATTGGGCTGTAACGGTGTCCATTGACGATCGGTCAACTGTTCAAAGGTGGTTAATTGTTCCAGCTCGCCGTTTACCAGAGCGAGCTGCTCGATATCGGCGTCGAACAGGTTGTCCTGATCAGGGTTCAGACGCAGTTCGGCAACGGACATCATAGGTAACAATAAAAGCGCAATGAGCAGGAAACGCAGCATAATTCCGTCATTATATGAGTGAGTTTAAATAGGTTTCACAGCTACTTTGGGCTGCAAGGTGTACTTTTGCTAACCACTAGAGTGTAGCTTTAATTGGTTGAATGCGCCTTTTTCACCATCACCTGGTACTTAAGCCTTGAACCCCGCGTGTCAGTTCGCTATAAAGGCAGCACTTTTTTACTGGATAGATGAACAGTGGCCAAACCTAAGATTCAGTTTGTATGTACCGACTGCGGCGCCGAATTCAGCAAATGGCAGGGCCAGTGCGCAGAATGCAAAGCTTGGAACACGCTCAAAGAATTCAAAGAGGCCAAAACACCGGCAGGGCGCCCTAACTTTACCGAAGATTCCCGTTTTAAAGGCTACGCCGGTGCGCATTCCCAAGTGCAATCGCTCAGTGATGTAAATCTGGACGAACAGGCTCGGCTTGCTACGGGTATAGGCGAGTTTGACCGTGTACTAGGGGGTGGACTTGTGCAGGGCAGTGCGGTGTTGATAGGCGGCCACCCGGGTGCCGGTAAAAGTACCTTATTACTGCAAACGCTTTGCCATCTGGCCAAACAAACGCCGGTGTTGTACGTAACCGGCGAAGAATCGGTTCAGCAGGTTGCGTTGCGGGCCAAGCGCCTGAATCTGCCTCGTGACGACCTGAAAATTCTTTCCGAAACGAGTGTCGAAAGCATTACCGAGATCGCACGGGAGCTGGCGCCTAAAATTTTGGTTATAGACTCCATTCAAGTGATGCACGCACCTGAGATAGACAGTGCGCCGGGCAGCGTCTCGCAAGTGCGAGAATCCGCCGCCTGGTTAACGCGCTTTGCCAAGCAAACCGGTACGGTTCTGATTCTGGTCGGGCATGTGACCAAAGACGGCTCCCTGGCCGGTCCGAAAGTGCTGGAGCACATGATTGATGCCTCTGTGATGCTGGAAAGTTCCGGGGATTCGCGCTTCCGTACTCTGCGCGCGATAAAAAACCGCTTCGGTGCCGTGAACGAACTGGGTGTTTTTGCCATGCTCGACACCGGGCTGAAAGAAGTGAAAAACCCCAGTTCGATTTTCCTGAATCGCTCAGACGAAGCTTCTTCTGGCTCAATTGTTACCGTGGTTTGGGAAGGCACCCGTCCGATGCTAATCGAATTTCAAGCGCTGGTGGACGGCACCACCATGGGACACCCTCGACGGGTTGCCGTCGGTTTGGATACTAATCGCTTGAATATGATGCTCGCTATTCTTAACCGACACGGTGGCGTGTTTACCGGCGACCAAGACGTCTTTATTAATGTGGTCGGGGGAGTACGAGTGAATGAAACCGCCGCCGACCTTGCCAGCGTCCTTGCTATTTTATCGAGCTTGCGCGACCGCCCGTTACCAATGGACTGGGTTGTCTTTGGGGAAATCGGATTAAACGGTGAGGTACGCCCAGTGCCAAATGGACAGGAACGCATCGTTGAAGCGGCGAAGCATGGTTTCAAGAAAGCCATCGTGCCCATTGCCAATAAACCCCGCAAACCCATAGACGGGATCACCGTGATACCGGTTAAAACGTTGGATGAAGCATTGCAGCGGCTGCGCGAAGATTAAGTTCTGTGGTATCAAGTTCGCTCACACAAAGTGCGTGTAACTGGGAGCAACGTGAAGTTCGGTTTTATGGATATATAATTCAAGAGGAAATCCGTTAATGAAATTTAGATTGCTGCACTTAGGGCTAGGAATTCTTGTTGTGCCCGTAACGTACTTTTACGTGTCGGTATACCTTGGGGATCTGGACCCGGTTTGGAAAGATTTTTTTCCTGTTTTGATTTCGACCGTTCTGGGTTTTGGGTTGGCGATACTTTATGCTGAACTTTTTGTTAAAAAAATTATTAAGCATTATTGGCTGGTAACGATGCTAGTCGGCTTAGCTGTGATGAGCATATTGTTTCTTTTAAATTTGGATGAATTTTATTTGATTGATCCGTTGATTTTTAATCTGGCTTTCGTTTTGTTTGCCTACAGCTATAAAAGCTAAGTCCTCTTTGAAATTGGTGAGTCAAATTAATGGATTTTATGATATTGCCTGAAGTTAATTACCATTGTCTTTGCATTACCTAATCAGAATGCAGGTTTACGCTTGGTAGATTCATTATAAAGTCGCAAGCCAGGTAATTCAGGTGCAGCAGTGAATTTGGTTCTCTCATCGCAGTGCTACTTAGGGCAACTCTGAATAATTCAAATCACCTCAGTCCTATCAGATCGAAGGATGAGCAAGGCGTGTGTTGCAGGGAATGGTGAGGCATTTTTTAAAATACACAACGATGTTCAGTCGTCAAACTGAAGGAGCCGAAGGGTGGGGCTGAATACATGCGAACTTCAGACTCAAGACACTAGTTTTTTGATTCGCTTTTACCTTCAGAAACCTGTATTGAAAACTATTATTTGTACTTTCTTAAATCGCGCGTATGCCTCGACCAAAATTAAATAATTAAGAATTTTGACAATATTGAAGAGGCGAAAAAAGTTTTAGTAGAATCGACAAAGACGCGACGAACTCTTTCCAAATATTCCTACGAGAAATTCGTCTCGAAGTAGCGTACATTATTGGCATGTGCGTCAATTTGGTAATATGGTTTTTGAAAAAAAATAGCCCCTATTTTTTGTAAAACGGGACCTTTAGACTAAAATTTATTCTCGCATTAGTCACAATTCCGTACTGATGCACTGCCGTGGAGTACAGGTAATGATTCGTATTTTTCGCATGCTAAACCTCTTCTTTTTTATTTCTTTTTTTTCCTCTCAATTATACGCAGATAACTTCAAGATGGCCGTTGGGCTTGCCTTGCCACCGTATGTTATTCAAAATGGCAATACAGGTATGGAGATGGAAATTGTACGCGAGGCGCTGGCATTAAAAGGGCATACCGTAGAACCAGTCTACCTGCCGTTTGCTCGCGTTCCTCTATCTCTCAAAGAAAAATCAGTTTCCCTCGCCCTAACAGTGAATGAAAACTCTGGTTTGAGCGATATCTTTTATTCAGACTCCCACATTACCTATCAAAATGTTGCAATCACATTAGCTAAAAACAACCTAACCATAAATTCGTCATCCGATATGAAGGATATGTCAATACTTGCCTTTCAAGATGCAACCAAGTATTTGGGTTCTGACTACGCATCAATGGCTCTCAAGAATCCTGATTACCAGGAAAAATCTCAACAAGATGCACAAATTCTGATGTTGTTTTCAAACCGAGTCGATACAGTTGTGATGGACATAAATATCTTTAAATACTTTCGATCGCTGAATGAAAAAGTGGATACCAGCCTCGATGTAACTATTCACAAGATATTTTCACCCAGTCTCTATAAAGTTGGTTTTTTGAGTGAAACTATCCGGGATGAGTTTAACGATGCGCTAGCACAGTTGAAAGAAAGTGGAAGATACGACGAAATTATTAGCGAGTACATACAGTAAAGAGCATTATGCTCTGTTCTGAGTGACAGTTCTAATTCTAGTCTCCTGAGTTAGAAGTTCGAATGAGTTCAGCGCGCCATTCAAGTTCTTTAGCTGGGCGTGTCTCGCGGTCAATGGTTATTCCATTCACAAGAGACAGAACGAAACTAGAGAGCCTGAATGTCGCGCCCGAAGGGCGCTAATGGAAAACACTATTACGGCGTTGCTCTGCTTGAAAAGATCTCGATATTCTCTACAAATAGCGCCTTATACTAGCGCCTCCCATTCGTTCTGATACTATACGAACTTCCGACTCAGAACACTAGCAACTCAGATTAATTCAAATCACCTCAGTCATCGATCTGCAGGACCCGCTGAGGTAGATCGCCGTTATTCGGATAAGTCCCGGACAATGAAACGCCTTCAGACAGCGAGGGCGTTTTTTCTATCGCTTCCTTGCAAGCCTAAACGAAGTAGAACTGGCTCTGATCGTTGGTGGTAGCATGGATCTTCCGTGGCTGATGCCTAGCTTCTTTGCCCATGCCTGGTAACTCACCCTGTCCTGAAAATGGTCCAAAGTCAGGTCGCACATCACTGCTGCGTTACTTTCATTTATGAGTTTGAATTGTAGCGCTATCTTAAAAAACTATCTTACGTTTTTGTCAATGTGTCAGTGCAACCGCCTAAAATTATGCACCGCACTTATGTCCAGTAATACGGAATTATCTATGCGCGATACATACTTCACTTTTTTCTACGATTGATGGACCGATGCAGGTTTCTTAAGGTTTAAAAGGCTCACCCGTTAATGAAAGGAGGTCGCGCGTGGTGAAATTCGATAATGCAGAGGATATAAAAGGCTGGATAAAAAGAGACTCTCTCTGAGTGTTCGAAGTGACGGGTCGCTTGGAGTGAAGGCTTGATTGAAACGAATTGATCGGCTTCTATAAGTTGCTAAGCCCCACGTAGTTTGTCGTACCTAAACTTCGTGGGGGCAATTTGTTCGAGTCATTTTTAATGAAGCACAATAATGCTCAAATCTACAATCAGAAGGACCCTGAGGGCGTTCATATATGTCCTAGTGCCTCACATATGCTGAGCCATAATTGCGTCGATATCGATTTTTGTCAGTCCTTCGTTAAATACATCCTTCCATCTGTTGCCATTCGGTGTGTTCTTGAAAGCAACAAATAGTTCTTTGTCAACGAGAAGCTTGTCGTTCATCTTTACTTTCCCCACGGCGGGGCTGAGTTTTGGATCATTCTTCAATAGGTAATCTAAAACGTTGCTGTCGATTACAGCCATGTCAATGCGCCCAGCAGAAACCTTCAGGACATTTTGCGCATCAGACACGACAGACTGTGATTTGATAGAACCATTTGCAATCATAGCGTCGAGCTCTTCGGTGTTCACATAGTCTTGAACAACGCCTATGCTGTAGTTCTTTAGGTCATCCATGCTGCTCCAAGAAATTGGTTTAGATGAATTTTCAACAAACCCAAGGGGACCAACACCCATTGGGTTTGAAAAAAGAAATTCATCAGATTCATAAAAGTATTCTGGGAAATATCCTTGGTACTTCTCATCATTCGTCGCCAATGAAACTGCGCGTGACCATGGGAAGAATTCTACAACCAGTTTATGACCCATGGCTTCAAATGCCGCTTTTGCAACCGCGACTGATGCGCCTTGGCTTGCAAGCTCCGCACCTGCATATGGCTGCCATGCAAGTGAAGTTAGGTAGACTGTTTCGGCTCTCGTGACGGATGTGGATAGAAGTAGTGAAGTCGTTATAGAAAGCATCAGTAAGATCTTCTTCATTTTTTTACCTTTGGTGTCAATGTATGTAATTCAATAAGTTAGTACAGTTTAAATAGAAGTAAAGGAAGGTGTTATGTGTGCGCGCCTTGACCGAGTGGAAATCGCTGTTCTGTTGAGTGATTTTCATCAATTCTTGTTTCGGTTGTGGTTTATCATGAATCATGGGGCATTTGTGTATCAATGTGCATCACGCTAACGAGTGATGGTATTTTTCTGGAGGTTTCCTCGCGCGGGTGAATGGTTACTTTAAAAATACGACCGCAAAATGAAGTTTGGTTAAGATGGCTTTGTTTGAGTGGTCTCAACAGCTTGTAAGCCGCTTTGATGCCATAAAATAGTAAATATTATTTTATAATTTCAAGTGAGTTTAGTATCTATGCGTGACATAGGGCCTAATCCATGGCACCTATGGTTACGCAATGATTTAGGTATCAGTTACCCGAGAAAAGAATCTCTTCATAACGTCCACTGTCAACTAGCATTTTAAGGCCTTTTTCAAAGTCTGCTGCTAGTTTTTTGCCTCTGTCGTTGTTTGAAAAAACCGCGTGCATGTTGGTTTCTACCAGCGGCTTGTCTTGAAACGTGACCAGTTGGGCTTGCTCTTCGGAGCTTAAGTTTTGCTTAATAATTTGAGTGCCTACCACTTCATTCATCGCAAAAGCGTCAATGCGTCCTGCCAGTAGTTTTTTCAAGTTGGTGAGTTCATCTTTAACTAGCTGTATGGTTACCCCATTTCCTTCCAGTAGGTCTGTGTCGCTATAGCCAATCATTCCACCAATACTGTATTTTGATAAGTCGCCGTAGTCGGTCCACGAGAAGTTTGTCCCTTTTTTATACCAAAATATGGATCGGTTAACGATCAGCGCCGTGCTATTGAAAATGATCTCATTGTTACGCTCGTCGGTATAGCTCCAGGGATAGGTTATATCGGTTTCACCTGCCTTTACCGACTCATAAGCTCGCTTCCAAGGAAACACAACATAAGTGACATCGTGGCCAACAAGCGCAAACGCCTCCTTAACAATTTGATCGACTAATCCTTTACCATCAGACGTGTTATAAGGCACCCAGTCGTTGTTGGCTACCTTAATTTGATCCGCAAAAGTGAAGGTGCTTGCTACCAACAGTAAACCTAGGGCAATTTTTTTTGCTATTGAATATTGCATTACTACTTTCCTCGAATAAGTCATTGCCGAGCCATAAAAGTTTAGTCTATCTACCTTTTAAATCGAGATTTTAAAAAACTTTCTATTTGCTACATGAGCACGGTATGCGTAGCAAAAGGCGGAATTAAAACTTATCTATTTGAATAGCTTTTGATCTAAGCCGTTGATTTTTAGGGTGTCTATCTTTTACTGCGACTGAATTGAGGTCTTTACAAACCATTACAAAAATGTGGCATGAAGTTTTAGTTGTTACCAAGGTCAATGCCCATAACAGCGGCAAAGAGTGAGGCGTGTACTGAAGGGAATGGCGAGTCCTTTGCAAATATAACGAATATTGCCTGCAAAACTTACTTCGACATATGCGCATTTCTTCACCCACTGAGGTAGATGGCAGTAATTCAGCGGTGCTCTAGATTTAGGTCTGTAGTTTTTATGCAAAAGTTGCGTCAGTACAAGGTGTTTTACCTATTCGTAGTGCGTGGCGATACATGCCCTACCTGTGGGTGTTTAAATGGATTACTTCTTTGATATCTTCGGGGCAATCGGGCTGTTTCTAAAAGCACATCCCTGTGCATTTAAAGAACGGTATTGCATCGTAACTTTAGCGCTTTGGCTTTTAACTAGGCTACGCGCCGAGTGCTTTGAACTCTGCGCAGGTATTTTGAGTGCTGCGACTTACCGTCCTTCAATTTCACAATACAAGGTAGACTGCGGTTTTTTTGAAGGGTTTGGCTATTGGTGAATCATAGAGCGGTTGTTTACCCATTGTTGCAGACCCTCATGACCAGAATACCCCCAATGGAAAGTATCTTCCGAAGAAGTGAAACTGGGAAAAAGTACAATGCTGGAACATGCGAATACGGCAGGGAATGTGGTCTTTTTCACTGTATTTCCTTTTTTGTATGTCGATAGACGAAGTTGGCAAATGCGCTGCATGACGGATTCATTTCACATTCAGCTTGTTTTTTAAACGACGAATGGGTGGTCAGTACCTCTGATTTCCATCCGCGGCAAGTAACTATGGCTAAATCTGATATGCGTAGTTTAGAAGTCGAGTGTTTAAATTCTATGACACCTGTGAAAACCAAAAAAAGAAACTGGATTTCTTACAAGATATACCTATGACCTCTTTGGTAAGTGAAAACCCCCCAGCCCTGTAGGATCGAATCATGAGCGAGGCGTATATAGCAAGGGATGGCCCTATATGAGTGCGCCCATATAGGCGCTAGGGGTTCAACTGGATGTTGCGTTCGCGCGTTCATCTTTCAGTCAGGTAAGCATGAATGCCAGGTCAAGGTGTGATTTGTGCTTGGATATCTGTGGGTTGGTAATATTGCCAAAGAAACTGGCTCTTTTAGACTGACAGTTGAGCACGTTGGGAAGTCACTCTGGACAGTTGTCTGGTTGAGTATCCATTATGTCGGTAGGATGCATTTGTTTTACTATGTTGTTATTGCTGAAATGGTCATCTACGTGTGCATTCAACGCAGTCTTGATGGCAACTTTGGTTGGCAATTGACGGAAGTCGTTCATATCGGCTTCCGTCTTAGAGAAATTAGCGATTTCACGTGATGATGCTTCGAGATGTCCCCCATTTCCATGCTAATTATTAACTATTGCAGGCAATGCTGATCAGCAGCTACGCCAATTTATCTACAAGCTCAGGGGGTAAAGTGTATTCAATGCATTCCTCTAAATTATTGTCGTTCATGATCAAGTTATTAGATGTTGCAGTCAGCTTAACGAACTTCTCCTGCGTTTTTTATTTTGACAATTCGTTCTAATTGCCAGGCGCTAAACAGGTAAGTTTATTTGGAGTTGGTATTTTCATTTGCCATGTAACTCTTTTACAAATAATGCGGTTCACCTCGCATATTGCCAGATATCGAGTTGGGTGGCGTTATTGTTAACACTCAGATTTGTCCTCACCGCTTTTTTGGATTAACTGTGCTGTTCGAGAGCCATATGTAAGTAAAAATCGTAGGCCGCACGAGGCGGCCAGCCTGTTTTCTTAACGGTTGTCCGACAGAATGATTTTCAGGATCTTTGACAAGGCTTGGGTAAATGCCTCATCGTCACTGCGGTTTATGTGAAAAACCAGGGTCGTGTTTTTTGCCGGTATGTAAAACGCAGCTGTCAGGTATCCGTCTACACTGCCGGTGTGCCCATAGATCCGAGCCCCGGTTTTGGATTCCAATACTTCAACGCCCATGCCCTGATACTTGCGTTCCTTTTCGGTGATCAATTCGGCTCGCATGCGGTTACCGATATCCAACCACTGACCGTCATCTGCAAATAGCTGCCGTATCCAGTGAGCCGTCTCCTTGGCACTGGCATACATACCACCGTCCGGTCCGGTGTTTTCCTGGAAGTTGTAATTGTCTTCATTTGCGTCCAGCGGTGAGCCGTAGCCGTGAATGGTGTCGCCTGGCGGAAACGCTTCGTCGTAATAGGTTTGGGTTAGTATGGTAACGTCAAATATGCGTGTTTTGAGCAGGTCGTGCAGTTTCTCGCCGGTGGCAGCCTCAATGGCCAGTGCCAATAAATGGTAGTTGGTGTTGGAGTAATAGAAGTTCTGGCTGTTGGTCTGGGTGGCTTCCAGTCCGCGAATGGCGTAAAGCACGAGGTCCGGAGTAATCGGGTCTGTGCGCGTCCAATCCTCCAGATAGAAACGTTCGGTGTAGTAGTCCGGAATACCCGTCGTATGGTTCATCAATTGGCGCAATGTCGGGTCCTGGTTGGCGGGTAGCTTGGCCATAATATCGTCAGACAGGTAATCAGACACCGGCGCATTTAAGGACAATGTCCCGTCTTTGACCAACGTAAGTGCCAAAGCGGCCATGTAGGTTTTGGTGACACTGCCCAGTCGCAGTGTCGCGTTAACGTTCATTGAACGTTCGGTTTGCAGTTGCTCTACGCCAACGGCTTTTTCATAATTGGCACCCGGTGTGTCGAGCACGAGAATGGCACCGGGGATGTTCGATTCAATCAGTTCATTGAGTACGGCATCCAATTGCGCGTCGCGGCTTTCGCTTAAACAACTGGTGAGCAGTGCCGTGGTAGCGGCAAAAAATAAAATTGATAATGGTGATCGCATAACGTCTCTCCTTGCGTTTTTTTGAGCGCAAAGGCTAGCATGCAATCAGAAACGAATTTCGGCTTTTAACGGCGTATCTGCGTGCGTTTTCGCCAGGGAAGTGACAGAAAATGATGAAAAACGTCAAACTGGATTCTTTTGACATTGCCATCCTGAATGCGATTCAACGAAACAATCAGGAAAGCTGCAATGCATTGGGGGATCGTATTGGTCTTTCCGCATCGGCGGTTCGCCGCCGGATCAAACAGTTGCATGAACAGGGCGTTATTGCACAGGATGTGTCGATTATCGACAGTTCTGATGTCGGGGTGAAACTGGTGGTCAACGTTTCTTTTGGCCAGGAAAGTGTCGAGATATACCAGGCATTCGATCATCATGTCGCAAATATAGCTGAAATTAAACAGGCGTATCACGTCTCTGGCGAAACTGACTACGTGTTAATTGTTCAAGGTCCAGATCTGTCCTGGTATGAGGAATGGAGCAAGGCAACGCTCATGGCGTTGCCTTACGTAAAGCGCTTCAGCTCGCAGGTGGTGTGGAGTTGTAAAAAATTTGATACCAGTGTGGCGTTGTAACTTTTTTAATAAAGACACTCAGTCCATGCTCTTCTTGAAAAGATCTCGATATTCCCTACGAAGAGCGCCTTGTACTAGCACTTCCCATTCGCTCCGAAACTGCACGAACTTCCGACTCAGGACACTAGGGCACCTCTGAACAATTATCATCTACCTCAGCGGGTTAAGAAATGCGCAAAATTCGAGGCAAGTTCTGCAGACATTATTCATTATCTTGGCAAAGGAAATCCATAACAACGAAATTTGCCAATTCAGCCTCGCTCTCACGGTCCTTCAGATCGATGACTGAGCATTGTGGTGTGTTTTGAAGAGGACTCGCCATTCGCTGTAACACATGCCTCGTTCATCCTTCGATCTGAGAGGATTGAGGTGATTTGAATTCATCAGAATTGCCCTAGTTTAATCTTCACTCCTCTCAATTGAAATTTGTTCCTTCCCAGTCTGCGCTGAACTCTTGTGCATATCCTGTGTTTGATGAAACCAAGATGGCGTTTCTCTTTGTTAATAGTGATTTGCACGGAGTTAAGTGGTTTGTTGAACCGTTTTTATCACTCCGGGCTGAAAGGTTGTCGTCTCATCGTTAGAAAAGCTGACATATCTGACAGGTGTATTTGCAACAACGTTACCGTCTAATGTGTATATTGATGATTTTGTGATCCAGTTCTCATAATGACTCGTTACCGGCGGTATGGCGTTTTGGAAATGGCCAGCCAGCTTCTCCTGAGTCAACGATTGGATCTGTCTGTCTTAAATCGATGTTTTGAGAGGGGAGCGGGAATGGCTGCAGTGAAGGGGACGCATTTTAACGGTCAATTTGAAGTCGAATTAAAATATCGGCTGTCATCAAAAGCTAAATTCCTGCAGACACTCAGTACGATCCCACATGAGGTGTTGATCTGGGAAAACATCGATACCGATTGGTATTTTGATACACCGAGTCATTCGCTCAAACGGGAACATAAAAGTTTGAGTATCCGTGAAACGGAACCTTCTGGGTTTAAACTCTGGATAGCAAAAGGACCCGAGCCCGAACGTTGCGAGGCGACCGATATTGCCAACGCAAAAACCGCTAAAAGTATGTTGAAAACGTTAGGGTATGAGGTCGTTCTGGTGGTAGAAAAGATACGTAGTATTTACTTCATTGGACCCTACCACGTGACATTAGATTATATCGAAGGGCTTGGGTATTTTTCTGAATTTGCAATCATGACGCACAATGTGTCCAAGTTTGCTATTTATAAACAAGAACTTGAAGCGTTGGCACTCCGATTTGGGCTAGGCAATGAACATCTTGAACACCAGTCTTATCAAACTTTAATTGCGAATCAGCGGTCAGCTAATCCGTCAGAAAAGGTCGCGTTAGCGGACACTGTCCAGTAATTTTCAGTCCCACGCCACTTCAGTTCTATTCTTCGGCAACAATCGTCTGTGCATTGCCAACAAGGTGCTACTGAAACGAAATCTAATGCGCTCGCTAAGAGGGCGGCTGAGCCCGCTTTGCTTTACCCAAAACCCTGAACAAGTCTTGTAACCCAAACTCAGATTTACGTGCAATTAGGGTGATAAATATGGGGAATCTCAGGTGCCGAGTGCCGGGGTTTTTTCCTTTTTCAACGGCAGAGGTTGACGGATGATGAGCGCAGTGTATTACCCCAATTCAGGTGTTCTCTTCCATCTGCAACCGCTGCTTTTGTTTCGCTTTGATGTCGACCCAGGCTTCACCACGTTCGATTCCACTCACCCGTTCTTCAAATTTTTGAATGGTGCGTGCGAGTACATTGTCAGCTGAAATTTGGTGTTCGTCGTCGAGGCATAGTAACAGGTTTAGATAATTCCACAGGACATCACCCAGTTCTTCCTCGAGATGTGGCCGCCGCTGCATGCCGAGTTCCTCTTCAACTTCGGTTACTTCCTGTTTTAACGCGTTGAAGTAGGTCGGTGAGCCTTGTGCCCAGCTGTTGGTGGCGTCAAAACGGTGCTTGCGATGGACCAGTGTTAGTAGTGTTTCGAATTGGCTTCCGTTCATGGTGCTCTCCGTTTGTGTTGTCACCAATAGGGTAACGCGATTCGTCGCCAAAAACTCAATGCTCTTTGTAGCCTACCAATTTAGGGAGTGTCGCCGTAGGAGAGTCTTTGCTATATTCGTCAAAAAACAATAATGAAAGCGCTTTCATCGGAGTGTAGTAATGCCGACCATTTATGACGTCGCCAAGTTGGCGCAAGTGTCAGCTATGACCGTGTCCAGAACCTTGAATACGCCAGAAAAAGTACGTCCAGAGTCCCGTGCCAAAATCGAAGCAGCCATTGCGAAGTTGGGATATCGGCAAAATCAGGCTGCCCGTGCTTTGGTTTTACAGTCTACGGGTATTGTGAAGTTGCAGATGTCCGCCGGTTTGCGCGGCAACCATCTATATTTCAGTCAGTTATTTTCCGGAATCACCGATGTGCTCAGTCAACATAAGCTGGCGATGTTAGTGACCGACCATCATGAACATACGGCAGCCTGTGACGGAAAAATCATAATGGGGCTGACCCGCGAAGCACAGATGGCATTAACGCCGTCAAAAACGCCCAAAGTTTTGTTTGGCAAGGGGCCGGATTGCATTGATTGGATTGATGTCGATAACGAACGTGGCTGTCGGCGGGCAACGGAACGAATGCTGTCACTCGGGCATGAGCGCGTGGGCTTTTTTACCTTTCCCAGTACCGAGCCATTTATTAAAGAGCGCGAAGCCGGGTACCTCCGCGCGATGCAGGAGGCGGGTATTACTGTGCAACCCAACTGGATTGTCACCGCGATGAATAACAGTGTCGAAGCTGGGTATAGCAGCGGTCGTGCGTTGTTAAATCAACGGGCGGTCACAGCGGTTGTTTGCTGTTCGGATCATGTTGCTGTCGGGCTGGCGCAAGCGGCTTACGATAGCCATGTGTCTGTGCCCGAAGAGTTATCGATAATCGGGTTCGATGGTGTCGGTCAGGAGCGGATGGGTAAACCCATATTGGCCACCATGCGCCAACCGGTGTTTGACATCGGCCGATGGTTGGCGAAAACGTTAGTGCAGCGCATAAAGCAGGTTGGCGATGCCGCCCCGCAACATCAGATGGTGACGCCAGACATTTTGTTGAATGATTCCACCGCACCACCGAAAGCCATACTTTGGCGCAGCGACTAGTTTAAAGTTCAGCTGAGCGCACAGCAGCAAATGTGAATAAGCAAATGGTTGGTATTGGACTAAACTCGGTTCCTGATGGAAGGAAAATCGAGGGCAGGGCGATGCAGATATTTCAGCGCGTTGTGTTCAGGGTTGTGTGGCTGGTCGCGTCGTTGCCGCTGACGGTGGCAGCGGAATCTTTAAACCTGATGACCACCGAGTTACCGCCCTATAGCTTTGCTCAGGACGGCAATACGCAAGGGATATCAACCGATATACTCAGGCAAGTGCTTGCGGAAGCGGGGGTCGGCAAGGGAACCGAAACCATAGATCTGTTCCCCTGGGCGCGCTTATATAAGACGTTGCTGAACGACCCCAATACTTTGGCGTTCAGTCTGGCTCGAACGAAAGACCGAGAACCGTTGTTCCAGTGGATCGGCCCTATCACGACCATGAAGATTGGATTAATCGCCAGTAAGGACTCACACATTGTGATTGAGTCAATGGATGATCTGTACGAGTTGCGCATCGGCATTCAGCCGGAATCGGCACCGGCACAGCTGTTGATGTCGCAGGGCGTTCCCGTAGAGTCGTTTGATTATGCTTCCACTGCGGAGCAAAACCTGAAAAAACTGCTCAGTGGACGTATCGATGTCTTTGGTTTCAGTTTGGACTCTGCCTGGTACATCATGAAGCAAATAGACATGAACCCTCAGGATTTTGAAGCCGTTTATATTCTCAGTGAGGTTGAACTTTATTTTGCCATGAATGCGCAAGCTGACCCCGTCTTGGTCGGCAAACTCCAGCGGGCACTGGAAAAACTTAAACAGGGCCGGGCCGGGCAGCCGAGCCCTTTGGAGCAGATTATTCAACAGTACGTCGGTATTCGCAGCCAGTAAAAAAAAGCGCCCGGAGGCGCTTTAAGGTTTGTTGAATAGCCTGCTTACGGCATCAATACGGTTAAGGTGGTCGAGTCTTTCGCACAGTTGCATGCGTTGTCCCAATAGGTGATGTTGTAAACCACCGTATCGCCACTCGCCAATCCTGTAATCCTATATTCGTTTCGGGTTCCGGTTTGGATCATACGCACATTTTGTTGCGCGCCCCCATTGCGCCAATAGTGCACGTCAGCCCACGCGCTCGTGTTGGCATAGATCAATACTTGCGAAGAATTCTCAATAACAGCTCCGAACGGATCTTCCGTGCTCACTGCACATCCGTTAGCGTCGACCGTGGTTCCCGCCGGTGTATTCGGGCACAGGTCTTCATTGTCGATAACGCCGTCGTTGTCGCTGTCCTGAGGCGGTTCCACGGTGCAGCCGACGTTGTCCACTGTATCGCCTGCTGGCGTGTTCGGACATTGGTCTTGAGTGTCGTCCACGCCGTCGTTATCGGAATCCGGCAACGGATCGCCGCCAACGATAGTTTCAACTTGCACGCTGTCTTTGACACAGCCACAGTCTGGGTCCAGATAGGTAAACCAGAAGCGGATCGTATCGCCATTCACGAGACCGTTAATCGTCCATTCGTTGCGGCTACCCGTTTGAATCATGCGAACATTCTGCTGTGCGCCGTTGTTCACCAGGAAATGAATGTCTGCCCAATCGGTTGTGGTGAGGTACACCGTCACCTGGTCGTCCGATAAATCGGTAACGCCCCAGGTAGTACCGATGACTTCACATCCATTGGCATCGACAACCGCCCCGGGTGTCGTGTTTGGACACAGGTCGTTGTCATTATTTACGCCGTCACCGTCATCATCGCCAATTACAATGATTTCACATCCGTTTGTGTCGACTGTGGCTCCGACGGGCGTATTCGGACACAGATCTTTCGAATTTGCCACACCATCATTGTCATCGTCTAAGACGGGGCCGGACTGGTAGGTGAAATTCGCGGTTGCTGTATCTTTTACGCAGGCACAATCATCATCCAGGTAAGTGAAATAAACACTGACGGTATCGCCATCCTGCAGGCCACTGAGCGCACGTTCATTGCGGCTACCCGTTTGCACCATGCGTACGTTTTGCTGAGCACCGTTGTTAATGCGGTAGTGGGCATCCGCCCAGTCACTGCTGTTCAGATACAGTACGGCGTTCCCATTGTCATTCGATTCAAGTCCATACGGCAGCACTGGACATCCGTTTGCGGTCACCACGGTACCAGGAGTGGTGTTTGGGCAGGCATCAAGATTGTTAGCGACGCCATCATTATCGTCATCACCGCAACCCTGTTCGTTCACTGTGCTTCCCGCGACCGATGCAGGGCAAAGATCGGCGGTGTCCGCCACACCATCTTGGTCGGTATCGGTACAGCCTTGCGCATTGACGGGGTTACCGGCAGGCGTGTTCGGACACAGATCTTGGCTGTTGATCACACCGTCATTATCATCGTCATAAACCGCACAACCGTCGGCATCTACTGCTTGTCCGGGCGGCGTATTTGGACATAAATCATCGGTATCCGGCACAGAATCCTGGTCACGGTCAGCGCACCCCGTCGATGTGACTGGCACAGGCGGATTGAGCTGTTCGGTATTCGGACATTGGTCCACGTTATCAAACACACCGTCGTTGTCAGAATCTGGGCAACCTACCGTGTTAACCTCAGCTCCGGTGGGTGTGGCAGGGCACAAATCATGGTTGTCGAAGACGGTGTCGCGGTCGGTATCCGGGCAGCCTACCTCGTTCACAGTTTCGCCTTCGGGCGTGTTCTCGCATTGGTCAACACTGTCGTATATTCCATCGTTATCTGAGTCAGTTCGAACAATGATCACAGGTTCACCCGAGCCTTGCGCGAAGCTTTTCGGCGGTACATCGACCAAGCCCATTGCGTCGCTGAATTTCAGTGTCTTGACGCTGTCAGTGGGGTTGTAGCCGACGTAGGTTTTTACGCCATTGTTGTTGAACACCGCTCCCAGAGTGTGATCGATCGGGCGAATGGAAAAGTCTGGCTGGCCAAATTGTTTCAGCATCTGCAAGTGCTGGTAGGTGTGCGCACGGGATTCGCCAAATTCGATGCCCAGCGCCGGGTCGACGCCATTGATCGGATCATCAGAAATGTTTTTGTCTTTCCAGTTGGCAATAGCCGCATCGACATCGGCAAACGCCAGATATTCGTTAACGATATCCTGCCAGCGCACCTTAACCTGTTCTTTGTTAAACAGTCCGTTGTCACCGTCCCAGTTGGCGTACTCGGTCCAAATTGCATCGTAGTTGCGCTGCACAAACTCAGGATCTTTGCCGAGGTAAAGTGACGCACCGGTAATGGGTAGCATGTTGATGCCGTGCGTTTGAATAGGATCTTCTGTCCACCAGGTTGTGTGGTCATAACCGCCCCCCCAGACCCTGGAAATTTCTTCATTTGGGTAATCTGGGTGACCTACATCGCCATACAGGTTAAACCAATATGTGTTGGCGGCCTCCACCTCGTGACTGTACAGGTAAATGCCGAGATCGCGGATCGTTTTATCACCGGTGGCTTCGCCCCACAAAATGAGCCCGGCCCAGGCATTGATACCCTCTGAACTGGCTTCGTTATTGTTGCCTTCCGGGTAGTAGCCATCTTCAACGTATGGCACAGTGCCAGAGGCCCATGAATGGCCTTCGTATACGTCAAAATTGCGTAGGAACGGGTAACGATTGCTGTCGCGATCAGCTGTGGCAATGTCGCTAATCAGTTCTTTGACCATGCCACCCCAGTTGCTGTCTTCCGCCCATTGGGCGTCGCGCATCGCAATTTGCGCGGCAGCGTTAATCCAATAGCCGTAATGGAAGTGGTGGTCGTTGAGGTCGGTATCGGTATCGTAACTTGACGGATAACCGATGAGCGTGCCCCAGTTTTGATCGTAGTAAAAGTAATTGTCTTCCCGATTTTTGTTGCCATCGAACCAGAATTCTAATTGGGCTTTCAATGCGTCATACATGGTTGTTGTGATGTCCAACAATTCCGGGTTGTTGTCATCAAGGGCATCCGAAATTGCAACCAAACCCGATAATCGATTCAGGTTTTTACCCATCCAGTAGGTATCGTATCCGGTATTGCCACCGTCGACACCTGGCTGAATAAACTGCGGCTCCAAGCTATAGCCGTAGCCGTAATAATCGGTTAAGTGTTTGGTCAGCATGCCTACCGATTCAGCTGTTTCCGGCATAGGCAGTTGCGGCAAAATACCGTGGAATGGCATGACTGTGGTGAAGCCGTTCCCGACGATGGTTTTCATTTCACCCCGCACCGAATCGTAACTTGACGCGTTGGCATCAGTGGTACTGTGTCGCCATTGGTGTGGCAACAACGCCAGCACACTGCCTGTGTTGGTGCTTTCGGGTTTGTTGTCTGTGGTCACACGGTATTGCGTGATCACTTCCGCATTGTTTTCATCGTATTGCCAATCAACTCGGGTGTCGGTCACAAAGTTGTAGGCCACTGCGTGAAACTGGTTCCAGGTTTCGGTACTGCCGTCAGGCAAACCGGCAACCGACATGTAACCTGTATCGGTTGGAAAATCGATGCTCAATTGATTGCTGCTGTGCGTGAAGTTCGCAACGTTCGGATAAAATACACCGTAGTAGTTAAACTCGTTGTCGACCGGGTCGAGTACGCGTATCAGTGCTGCAGAACCTTGTTGGTAAACGACCTCTTTAACGCTGGCATTGCGCGCCAGATTAATAACGGCATCGGTACCGGAAAATGTGAAGTAGGCAAATGGCAAACCATGACCGATGGTGATGTCCATTTCGGCATCGCTGTCGGCCATGACAATGTCATAGGTCCAATCGCCGGTGCTGCGTAAGCGGGCGTCATTTGCGGTTAAACGAGTACCGTTCACAACCAGATCGACATTGCCGTTGTGATTGCGTCGGACACTCGTTTCGCCCATGGCATCAACCGGACCAATCACTTCTGGTGGCATGGACACCTCAAAACCTTGAGCGCTGGCTTTAAAACTTAACGGATGCGCGTGCAGTGCCTTGGAGTATTGATCTACGATTAAGCTGGATGCCCAATCGTTGCTGGGAATCGGGCTGTTAAAATCACTGGTCACATAGGGGTTCTGGGGTGGTGAGCGATCTGCACGATCGCCCTGGACCCAGTTGAATATTTGACTGCCGACCCGTTCCAGGCTGACAGCGCCCTGGCCAATCTGTTCGGTTGGCCAATCTGCAGCAGACGCGGCTTGCAGCGTTATCGCCGCAGCCAATACCGTCAGTCCGCTGATCTGCGCGCCTTTTGTGCGCGCCGATTTTTTTGCGTTTTTGTTATTCATCGTTGCCTCTGAAGCATGCTGTTTGCGTGAGCGCCGACCAGACCAGGTGCCTGTCAGCGTAAAGGTGCCGCTTTTGGCTTTTTAATTTTTTTGCGCCAAAAATGAGCCTTTTTCAAACTATCACTGGATCGAACATCATGTAAGCGGTTACATAGACTAGTTTTTCATATCGTTGAGTATGTTTTCGATACCATTGCACAGTTGTGCAGTAATGCGTAATGGTGCAAACCATTGATTTTAAAGGGTTATATTGTGGTTTTGGCTTTCTTTATAGGACCAATCGGTTTCCATTAAATTGTTACAAAAGTGTGCGTCGGTCGAGATTTGAGCAAAAAAGCGCTTGTTTTTGGTGCCGGTTCTGCGGTTAGAATGTAAGCGCTTTCAGTCAAAGAGATCGAGGAAAATCGATGACAAACAAAAACAACAATACTCAGAAAGCACCTATTTATTTTGCACGTCACAGTCTGTTCAGTGCCGTTGTATTAGGTGCCACCTTAACCGCCGCTCATGCGGCTACCATTCCCGTCGGTGCTGGCAGTATTGCCGACCAAGCCAATCCCGAGGGCTATACCTGCTCGATAGATCATGGCACATGGGTGCATAACGCCGGCGTTGTTGAACCTGCCATTGCTGGTTGTGACGAAGTGAATGGCGCTATTGGCGAGCCGACGCCATTGTATCCACACCTGACGGGTCCTGCGGCCAACAAACATACCGGTACTCACCGTTGGTGGGGATCGGTTTCATTCTTTGGTGACATGCCTATTGGTGATGTCAGCAAAGCGGGTTACATCACACCAGATCCCATCACTGCGCGTGTCAGCAATCGCGGTTTCCGTATGCTGAGCATTCCCGGTGGTCTGGCCTATAAAAACGGCAATGCCGATATTTATGAAGTACCGGGACCCTTCGATGAAGTCTTCGATGGTCTGGCCATTGCCAACAGCCAATACAGCAATATGGACGCCAAGCTGTATGACTATTCAGACGGTTCCATGACCGTCGAGTGGCAGCAGAACGGTACCGCAATTATGCGGGCGACCTTTGTGCATGGCTCACCTTACGTTTATGTGGATGTTTTGCGTGGTGAGTTGGTACTCAAGAGCAAGGCGCAAAACGGACCGGAAAAAAATGTCTATCATCAGTCCGGTAATCAGCTAGGTTTATGGACTGACGTTGCCGGTAATCGGGGCACTTTCCTGGTTGTCGGTCAAGGCGATACTCAGTTCATTGACGTTGAATCGCAAAGCACCCGAGTACAGAACAGTTCTGGTCAGGTCACCATCGCCTTGTTGCCAACCGGTGATGCGTTACCCGATTCCGGCATGATTGACCGGTACGCGCAATATGCGCTGAATCGCATTGATGAAGTCAACATTTCCTATAACGTTTCGGATTCAACGCAAGCCGTTACCATTACGCAACAGTATTTACAGAATGGCCAACCCGTACAAACCATGGCCGGTCTATTGCCGATGGCGTGGAAAAATGCGGTAACACCGGTGAATGCGCAGGATCAGATTCGCAGCGCACGCGGTTACACCAAGTTTGCTCCTATGAGCAGCTTCAGTTATGAACTGCCGTTTGTTGGCGTGTTACCGACGTTGCCAGCACAACCTGATAGCTACGATGTTGCTAAACTGACGCAATTGATTGACGAGTTCATTGCTCAGGGGCCAGGCAGTTGGAATGACAAAGGTGATACCTATTGGGCCGGAAAAAATTACGGCAAAGTCGCCGAATTAGCGGCACTGGCATACAGCCATGGTTTAACGGCGCAACACCAGACACTGACCAATTGGCTGAAGGCGGAATTGGAAGATTGGTTTACGGCGCAAACCAATGGCGTTGCCGATAAAACCAAATATTTTTCTTACGACAGCGAGTGGAACACCTTGCTCGGTTATGACGAAAGTTTTGGCGCCCAGCAACAACTGAACGACCACCACTTCCATTACGGCTATTTTGTTCGTGCTGCTGCCGAGGTTTGCCGAACCGACAAAAGCTGGTGTGCACCCAATGCCTGGGGTGGCATGGTTGAAATGTTGATTCGCGATTATGCGGCGGACCGCAATGACCCCATGTTCCCTTATGCACGAAATTTTGACCCAGCCTATGGTTTTAGTTGGGCTTCCGGTCACGCTAACTTTACCTTGGGTAATAACAACGAGTCGACGTCGGAAGCGGCGAATGCCTACGGTGCGATTGTGTTGTACGGCATGATCACCGGTAACGAAGCGTTGACTGAACACGGTATGTATCTGCACGCGTCGTCAACCGCAGCCTACTGGGAATACTGGAATAACATCGATCGTTATTTGGGTAAGTCAGCGCCTTACGACAACTTTTCTCCAGAATACGACAAGATGACCACGTCAATCATCTGGGGCAATGGTCATGTGTTTTCAACCTGGTTCAGCGGTGCGTACGCACACATTCTCGGCATCCAGGGATTGCCACTGAATCCTCTGGTAATGCACATTGGCCAGCATGCGGATTACCTTAAGGACTATGTGAAACTAGGTCTGAAAGAATCCGGCAATGGTAAACCTTCTGGTTTGGCGCAGGATCAATGGCGTGATGTCTGGTGGAATATTTGGGCGATGACCGAACCGGAAGCCGCGATTGCTGATTTCAACACCATGAATTTCAACTACGATGTTGAAGCCGGTGAAACCGTGGCACATACCTACCATTGGATTCATAGTTTCGCTGGATTAGGCCACCTGAAGTCTGGCAACGGATCCATCACAGCGGACTCTCCAGCAGCGATGGTGTTTGATAAAAACGGCGTACTGACATACGTAGCGTATAACTACAGCAGTCAGCAACGCCTGGTCACTTTCTCTGACGGAATGGCGATCTGCGTCGGCGGTAATCAGTTTGGTCTGAAAAAATCTGGTCAGCAACCGGATACCTGCGTCGCGGATACAGTTCCACCTTCACAGCCGGGTGTTATTGCAGTCAACAGTGTGACCTCATCGAGCGCGTCTTTGTCCTGGGCAGCCTCCACTGATAACGTAGGTGTTATCGCCTATGATGTGACCGTTTCTGGTGATGTGACTATTAATACCACGACGCAAGTACCCTTGGTCAGCGTGTCCGGATTAACACCTCTGCGGAGTTACAACGTAGCTATTGTTGCCCGTGATGGCGCGAATAATCAGTCCGTTGTGCGCGTTGGTAGCTTCACTACCGACGATTCCTCAGGTGAGGATCAGCCGCCGACAGCACCGGCTAACGTCAGCGTCTCTGGCATCACCCAAACGGGCGCTACGGTAACGTGGGTCGCTTCAACAGATGACTTTGGTGTTAGCCACTATGTGGTGAATGTGTTGAAGGGCAATACGCTGGTGACGGCTTTGTCCGTGAACGGAACCGAACAGGTTCTGACGGGACTTGATGCGAACACCAGTTACCGTGTAGATGTGGTTGCCATTGACACAGCGCAGCAATCCTCAGCGGTTTCCAGCGCATCGTTTACCACCAAAGCGCCAGTCGTTTCCTGCACAGACTTCTGTGTTGCAGAACAGGGCAGTTCGCTGGTGGTGACATCGAAAGTGGGTGTCATGGTGGATCTACACTTTAAGGTTAACAATGGGGCGCAACAGAATGTTCGCATGACCCCGGTCGGCAATGAACACGAATATGTTATCGCCAATCTGCAAAAAGACGACACCATCGACTACTTCTTTACCGTCATCGATGGACCGGCGTACGACACCGCTTGGGCGCAGCATATCTTTGGTTCGAACGTTGTTGTTCCGCCGGACACAGAAGCGCCGACTCAACCGGGTACACCCGTAGTCAGTGGCCTAACGCATAACTCGGCACAGCTGAACTGGAATGCATCAACCGACAATGTCGCGCTGGATCATTACGAAGTCAGTATCGCCGGGTTCGGGGACTTCATTGCGACTACCAATGCATTGAATGTTACGGGCTTGAGTGCCTCAACAACCTATTCGGTTTCTGTTGTCGCCGTGGATACCTCTGACAATATTTCAAACGCCAGCGCTACTACTAGCTTCACCACAGCTGAAGAGCCCCAGACTCCAACCTGTGAAACAGTATGCGCGTCGAATCTGAATGCAAATACGGTGCGGGTGGTTGTGCAGGACGGTGGTATTGCGGATATCCATTACAACGTGAATGGTGGCGCTCAACAGAACGTCAGAATGGCAGTGGTCGATGGTCACCACCAGTACGACATTTCCAACCTGAACGCGGGCGATGTGGTTAACTTCTTTGTGACCGTGATTAATGGTCCTGCCTACGATACGGCATGGCAAAGCCACACCTTTAACCCTTAGTTTTTCCGTCACCGTGTAACGTTGTTACATGTTCCTGGGTTTAGCTGACTTTCAACTTTAAATTGAAGGTCAGCATTAAAGTAACCCTTTCGCCCCGGCGCTTGTCGGGGTCTTTTTACCAGCACATTCAACTGCATTAGTAGGTAAGAGGAGTCATGTTATGGATTTATTCTCTATTGGCCACACGTCTCGGAATGCCAAACTCTCGTACACCGATGTCACATCCGATATTGACTTGGATAACGCAGACCATTTTTTTGAAAAGATGCTGCGTTCGAAATCTTCCCCAGAGAAAACGGTCGTTGATCTTGGTTGTGGTGATGGTTTGTTTACCGCCAAAATGGCAGCGTTTAATCAGCGGGTAATTGGTATTGAACCCGGGTGGACCTTTCATACGGCTTGTCAGCGTTGTGACCAATCGCCGCGTCAGAACCTGCAGTTTCGTCAGGAGAATGTGCACCGCACCAGCCTCGATAGGCAATGTGCTGACATAGTCATCAGCCGCTATACCCCTGCAGTTGAGGCAGAAGCTTTTCGCCTGTTGAAACCCAAGGGCCAGTTTATACTGTTGATGAACGGCGAGCGGGATTTAAGCGGCATAAAAACTCGGTTGTGTTCAGATAAGCCTAGAGTGTTCATGCAAGCGCAATCAGAAACGATAATAGATGATTGTTTGAATGCGGGCTTTGCACGCGCTTACAGTAAAAGTTTTTTTAGTCATGACCAGCTTGAGAGTCGGCACGAGGTGATAGCTTTCTTACGCCAACAGTTGCTGTTGAATGAGCTGTCAAAAACGAATGCTGAGATTGTGGAAGACTATTGCGATGCGTTTCCAGAGCAACGAATATTGCTTAACCGCCATCGAATCATATTGGTCGCTCACAAGAGCCCATAGCCATGAATAGTGGGTGATTGCAACGATTTCAGTTTTCTCACAGGGGCGTGTCAGGGTATTGCCAGTAATTAATAGTGTAGTACACCAATGCTCCCTCTTGGGACCTAATAATTTGAGACGACTGATGACGAAATATAGTTCGGTGAATCACGATGTTGGTATCGGGTGCTCAGCAGGGATGTCGACACGAGACGTTGCCAGATTGACGTCACAAAAGTGAAATGAAACGATGGCTCGCGAAAAGGTGATTGTGGGCTAGGATATAGACTCCGTCGACGTAGCGGTCGCCTTATATTTACTCGGCGTCATGTTCGTTCTTTGCTTAAACGCATTATAAAACGATGACCGGGTATTGAACCCGACAGCCATAGCGATCTCTAACACAGTACGTTTACTGTTCTTAAGCTCCTCTTTCGCCGCCTCAATACGTGCATCATTAATATAGCTGTAAAAATTAGTTTGCATTTCCTGGCTTAATACTTGAGACAAATAATGGACGGAAATGCCCAACTCTGAAGCAAGCATAGACGCATCCAAGTCCGGGTTTAAATAGGTTTTTTCTTCCACCACTTTTCGTTCAACTTTGTCGGCGATGCGTTTTAGGCGCTCATCATCAATGGATGAGTTTGAATACTTCTGCTCAGACGTGTCTTCCGGTTCCGGCTCTGAATCTGAGAAAGCAGGCTCTCGGTTTAAAGCCTGTATGGAAAACATCCACATCAGAATGAGGACCAAAATGGACAGTGCGGTTTCGCTGATCAGTACTGTCGAGTTGTCGGAAGGCATCCCTAATACGATCAGGGCGTATATCCAGGTGGCCACCAACAGGCAGGCAAAGCCGACAAGCCAATCCAACCGTTTACCCTCATGGTTAGCAAACTCTGTTTGAAGACGTTGGTGATACGTCTTGGTATTCATCACTATTTTACTGAGATACAGGAAGCTCAGTGCCGTCCAACCTACAAACAGCACAAAAAAGCCGATTGAGTTCAGGTTTGCCCACACGGATAGCTGATCCGAACCGGTTATAAACATGGCATCGAAGTCGTCATTCGGCATCAACCCGATCGACAAGCTCAGTAGGCTGGCCAGAATTACAGGTATCCAATGAGTCGAGCTATTGTTTAGCCGAGACTCAGACCCATAGGCGGTCATCACTTGCTGATACCGATAAATTATCGGTAGCAGTAAGAAAAAGACAACGGGGACTGAGGCAATATACAGCCGCGTGAAGATGCCTCCCTCATCCAGCATAACGGAGCCTGATAATAACCAGCAGAATAAGGCAATGACACCGCCTACGAGCCGAGTGGGTTTATGATCACTTCGGTTTAAATAGAGCAATGATAGAAATAACAGGCCAATTCCAACGCCAACCCCGTTTATAAACATCCTGAATTCCTTTGAAATCGCTGAAAAGCCTGTCCTTCTCACTCGGAAAGGACGAAGACACCGGCCTAAACGCCAGAAAATAGCACTATCGACAAGTGATGAAAACTCTGGAAAGGAAGATGGACACTAGGATCAACCAAACTACCCTCAATCAACGCCAGTTAAAACCGTTTGCTGGTTATCACTCTGAGCTCACTGATTATCTCACCGACGAAGATTCAGCGCCCCAGAGTGTTGAAGAAAGACAAATGATGCAGCAGATTGCAGCTCTTAACCGGTTAAACGCCAGTTTATGTCACGCGATCTGTACAACTGAAGATGCGGCGCGGATTATCGACAATATTTGGGCTGAGGCCAGAAATTACATACCTGAAGCGAGCTTTATTGAGTGGATCGAAGAATCACTGCCTACGGCACAACGGTCTGCATGGCTGGATCAAATACTTGAGCACCATGCGTCGGTATCCACTCAATCTGTGCCCGTGCCAGCGTTGCAAGAACCATTGTCAGAGCGTGAGTTAGACGTTTTAAAACTATTGGCGAGTGATCTCTCTGGCCCAGAGATTTCTGCGCAGTTATTCATCTCGATCAATACCTTTCGAACGCACACCAAAAACCTCTACAGCAAATTACAGGTTAACTCACGTCGCTCCGCGGTACGTCGAGCGAAAGAATTGAGCATTTTGTAAGCAATATAAGGCTTCCCAGAGCTACGGCGTTCTTAGGTCGGGCCGCTATCTGAAACGTTACCGATAGTAATCAGCCTTAGATAGCCGCCTAAATTTTATATTTAAAATCACCAGATAATGTGAGCCCAGCTCACAGGGTTCACCGGCATTATTCCCCTCCTAGGGCGAATTCCCGTTAACTTAACTTGAGGTCTTTAAAATGAAACAACCTTTTACGCTGACGATTGCGCTTACTGTCAGTTTATCCGCCAGCTCGCTAACACTTGCAGAAGCAAATGATTCAATCGTCAATGCCAAGCTGTTCTTCGGCGGAAAAACGATCGATTCCAGTGCGTGGAGTGCACAAGATGGACATGGATCAATAGGTATATTGGCCGATTTTCATACCGGATCTCATGGCATTCGTGCTGCCGTTGATCTGTTCGGATCGGGCAGCGAAGACAATACGACCAGCCAGGTGAAAGGCACCTACACCGCTGAGGCGCACCTGGGGCTGAGAAAGTATTTTGATGCACAATCCCGTTTTAAACCCTATATCGGTGGCGGCGTTAACTTGGCCTATGCCACACAGGAAAACGATAACGGTTCGGGAAGAACAAGTGACGAGGGCATGGACATCGGGCTTTGGTTGAATGGTGGCGTCGACTTCTTAGTGACTGACCATATCACCGCGGGCGTTGATCTTCGCTACGCGACTGCAAATGTTGAGCTGTACGGCGATTCGGTGGAGCTTAATGCAATGTCGACCGGTGTTTCCTTAGGTTATCGCTGGTAAGCGACATCGCGATAAGCAAACCAAGCCACGTTTGAGTTGAGCGCATCCTCGATGCCTCGACTCATCCAAGTGGGTTTTGTGTCCTAATGGCATTCTTAACTGTTCCGGTAGCCGGTTATCCTAAGACGTGATGCTTCTTCCCTTCAAAAAACGACTCACTCAACTACAGAGATCCTTGCCTATTCTGAACAGTCGCGGCGTGTAGTTGTCATCTTGCTGCTGATCTAGGAGTGGTGTTAGCCAGTATCAGTGGTTTTTGAGCCTCTTCGCTCAATGAACCCCTCCCAATTTTGCCGATGACGGGTCCGAAACGTAAAAAAGGCTGTCCTTCTCACTCGGAAAGGACGAAGACAGAGCTGAAACACCGGAAAATGGCTCTATCACCTAATGATGAAACCTCAGGAAAACACATGGACACATTGATCAATGACACGAACAAGGGTCAAATCCCGTTGAAACAGATGGCTGGCGCAGCCTTTCTCGGCATGGCCCTCTGCTACATTTCTCTATTCGTTATCTACGGAGCGATGTTGAGTCCTCCCGAGGGTGGAACGGCCGCGAAGATTGCTTACCTCATAGAAAACAAGACGCTTTATAACTTTACCTATGTTTTGGGTTACGTTGTCTTTGCTTGCTTACTGTGTTTTTGCGTTTATGTGATTGGCCGGCTTTATTGCCAGGAATCGCCGACGGCTATGGCAATGGCCAGCCTGTTTGGATATTTCTGGGTAGTGGTGTTGCTCAGTACTGGCATGATCGGTGTTAGTTCGCATGAGCTACTGGCGCTCTACAGTGTCTCTAATCCAGAGGCTGCTGACGTAATTTACTATACCCGAATCCTCTTGACAGAAAGTCTTGGTGGCGGCATTGAGTTTATTGGTGGTGTTTGGTTTTTACTGTTAGGTCTTGTCAGCTGGCGCCATAAGTTGCACTCCAGATCATTAGCGGTGTTCACGTTGGTAAAAGGTGCGATTGGGGTCGCAACGCTTTTTTCGGCCGAATCGCTGTTGCGAGAGCTGTTTGGTGTGACGGGGATCTTGTGGTTTATCTGGATGGGTATTGTCATGATTAAGAAGCCAACATAAGCCGATTCCATTGTGAGCTCACATTAATAGCCTGTAGAGGTCGCCAGCCGATAAAAGGCTGGTGAACCTTTACCGCTAATGCGAAGCAGGAGTCGGTATCCAATCTAGGGCACCTCTGAATAATTGCTATCTACTTCAGCGGGTGAAGAAATGCGCAAAATTCGAGGCAAGTTCTGCAGGCAATATTCATTATCTTGGCAAAGGACTTAACAACGAAATTTGCCATTTCAGACCCGCCCTCCGGGTCCTTCAGATCGATGACTGAGCAATGTTGTGTGTTTTGCAAAAAACTCGCTATTCCTTGCAAAACACGTCTCGCTCATCCTTCGATCTGGAACTGAATGAATCAGCGTTGCCCTAGCATACCAGGCTTATTTTTAAGAGGCTCCCAACCGAAAATTGCGGTTGTTTTGCTGCTTGCATCTACCTTCCGTTAAACCGTATAAGCAGGAAAATAAACAAAGGTTCCTATTCGGTTAAGAAATGCGAACGTTGTTAACAACGATATGGTTCGCGAGCAAATATCCCGACATAAAACTGACACCGGAATCTGATCACCGTCAATTCAGTCAGAAGTCAGTCGCTGATAATGGCGGTGTTCCGTAACCGGTAGTCGTCTTATGTCATTGAAATCGAAATATCAAATAAAAAACCAGAAAGGTTATACAGCCCATTACCGGATATTGCATTGGACCATGGCGATAGGCTGCATCCTGTTGCTAATGGCGGGGCAGCAGTTTAATTTTCAGTTGACCGACAGCTACCGGATATCCGGGCTAGGATATCATTCCAGTATCGGGTCAGTGGTTTTATTGGCCGCAATTTTTTTACTGGTGAAACGTTTTATTCGCCAGGATCCGCGTCCATCCGTGGCATTGTCGTCAGTAAAGAAATGGATGGCGACCGGGGTTCAATTAACGCTTTATTCACTGGCGGTATTTATCCCGGTCACGGGTTTAATCACCGCGTACTATTCCGATATGCCAACGTTGGTATTTGGTGTTTTCGATATTTCTCAGTTCGCGGCAGATAGTGTCCTTTACGATCGAATCCGTCGTCTCCATGAACTGGCGACACTGCTCGCTATTGTGCTCGTGGCATCGCACGGCTTGGCCGCGCTCTACCATCATTTAGTTAAGAAAGACCACGTACTCACTTCGATGATCGATCTTGAGACCTTTAAGTCTAAAGCGCGAGTCGTGCGCAAACTGGTGTTAAAAAGCTAACAGGTCGTTCAGCTATGACATGCCGAATAGGTTTAGTCGTCTTTTCGGCTTTGTGCGTCCAGTTGCTTGGGGGTCCACCACTGTTTTACATGGTTAAGAATGTCAGCAACCTGCTCGCGACTTAATATCCCGTTAAACGCTGGCATTGTCAGCGCATCGGATTGATTGTACGGATCCCGATGCCCATTTAAGGTCATTCCAATCAGCTCCTCCGTCGAGTGTCGCCAGGTATGTCCTTTGTCATTGTGCGGTGGCGCTGTCATATCGCCGGTTTCGTTTAACCCCGGCCAGCGAGTATCGCCTTCCCCATTTACGCCATGACATGCCGCACAGTAGGTTTGGTATAGATCGGCGCCTGCTGTCTCTTCGGCACTCGCCACGACATTGGAGCCTGTAAGCGACACTAAAAGAAACAATTTGAATGGCAATTGCGTCATCAGTAAACCTTCTTCCAGTTATTGCTCTGTCGATCCAACTGCCAAACGTTACCTGATTGCGTGCCGAGATACAGAATGTCGTTTCCTGCGGTGACTAACGCGCTGGTGTCAGATACGGGTAAATCGGTGAGCTTCTGCCAGGTACGAGCCCCGTCTTTGGTTTCCATGAGTCCCTGATCCGTTGCAGCATAATACCAGGACGGGTTTTCAGGCTGGTAAGTTAGTGCTGTTACTGCGTAATCAAACTTGGGAACATCTCGCCAAAAACAGAAACAGTCGGCGGTGAACGCAACACCGGATGTTGTTGCCGCGAATATCCAGCCGGTTTCCATACTGTCTGGCATATTGCTGTGCAAATAGTCGGTGATCTTACCACCGGGACCGATGTCCATATTTACCCAGCTTGTATCTTCAGGTGTGTATTTGTAAATGGTGTCTTGGGTCGCTGCGTACAGGACATTCTGCAGCTCAACATTGGTGAACACAAAATCAATGCTGGTGGATTCTAAACCCTCGTTAAATGATTGCCAGCTCTTAAGTGTACGATCTGCAGTAAAAGTGCCATCGGCCGTGGCAACCAAGAAACGAGTGTTGTTAGCGTAAAGCGAACCATCGTTCATTGACGAGTTCGGTCCAGAGATGTGCGTTACCTGATCCCCGGTTTTTACGATGATGTCACTCGCCGTCAATGCGATCAGGGTATCGTCATTGGCGGACCAGTCTAGTGACAGGATGCTGTCCGCCAGACTCAGTGTAGGTAGAAGTAGGCAGAGGGTCGTTAATGTCGTTTTCACTTTAATACTCATAGCGGGTGGCGGTGCGCGTATTTTACGCAAAAATACCTGTTAATTGCCTGTGCATTTACACTTCAATGCATTGCTCCTGCGACCAAATTCGTCATCATTCGTGGTTCAATTGTGTAACCAAAGGCGTCGCTTATCATGGCGTTGAGCGTGACCGTCATCGATGAATCACAAGGCACCTTTTTATGAATCGTGACGCTTTCACCGTAACCCGGCACGTGCGACTGAAACAAGGCTTGAGCCCAGAACAAGTCGTTCAGCTTTCTGAATTTCTACACAGTTTGCCGATTGATTGCTTTCGCAAAAGCCACGCTTCTCTTCGAGTGAAGTATTGTGCTGCGGAGTTGCATTGGTCTCAAATCGAAGTTGGGTTAAAGCGCCTTAACTTACTGTCCGAATCGTCACTCCTGAATCAAATCCGCGCACGCTGGTATCGTTTTGTCGACGAAAATGCTCGAATCAACGCTCGTTCCAAAACAGATCATTGCTGCAATAAAGCACCTGCGGTACCCAGTAAACGGTGATCAAGTGGCAGTAATTCGTTCGACCGGAAATAAAATTGTGGCTACCAGACCTTGATCATTGTGTAATGTAATCTTGCCTCCGTGAAGCTTAACAATAGCTTCTACTAAGCTGAGTCCAAGACCAAAGCCCGAGGCATCACGAGCATTGTCCTCACGGTGGAAGCGCTCAAAAACTTTCTTTAACGACTTTTCGGGTATGCCGTTACCGCTGTCATGAATAACCAGAGTTAAGCCGACCTCTTTATCGAATGTGGAATGCAAACGGACAGTTCCTCCGCTTGGGGTAAATTTCAAGGCATTGTCGAGCAAATTGGCCAGAGCCTGAATGATCAAGTGTCTATCCGCGAACAGTGTTGCGTTTGTCGAGTGACATTGAAAGCGGATGTGTTTGTCTTCGAAAACGGGCAGGTACATTTCCTTAATATCTTGCAATAGTGCCCGCATATCGACCTGTTCAAAGGTTTTTTTGTTACGATTCTCAATATGGCCAATACCGAGCAGGCTTTTGATCATGTCGAGCAGTCTGTCTACTTCCTGAATACCACTATCAATCGCCTGTGAAGGCGTTTCAGCATAGGCAGACTCCAATTGGGCGCGCAACCTGGCCAATGGTGATTTCAGATCGTGTGCTATGTTGTCCGATACTTGACGTACTTTGGTCAACAGTTGGTTAATCTCATCAAGCATACGATTAATATTAAATGCCATTTGATCATAATCATCGTATCGACCTTCGCTGTTTGCGTAAGGGATACGGTGCGAAAAACTACCGGCGATAATGGTTTGACATGAATGGTTAATCTGATGAATTCGGCGCAAACTGTGTTGCGTTAACACGATTGCCGCGATCAGTGCTATGAGTAATGTGATACTCAGTCCAAACGCCAAACTCTGCCACAGGCTGGTTTGCAGATCCGCCAGATATTCGATGTTTTGCGACAGGGTAATGATTTGACCATTAGGTAAAGTAACCTGCCTCGAAAACTGAAGATTTCCGCTGTCGCCTGTGAGGGTCTGGCCTTCGTTCATGAAATGGCTAGGTGGCGTTGCGATACCCATGGTCGAATGCATAGCAAGCATTTCAGGCGTATTGTGCATCGCCATCATTGTGCTGGAATGTGCTGTTGCGTTGGTATTGGCCATTAAATTGAATGCAGCGACTAATTCGTCTGCGTCAATATTTGGATTTTCGGCGGCGCGGGCTAGCAGTGAGTTCGTTTGATGATCCAGTTCACGATCAATATTGTGCCAGATAGTGTTTTCAAGCTTAAAGTACACCGCCAGCAACACGACTGCCGTGGCAAGCCATATTGTGAACCCTGTTAGCAGTGCAAATCGGAAACTGGAACTCTTAAGCAGTTGAAATCTGAGCTTCAAAGACATAGCCCGCCCCTCTGATGGTTTTGATTAAACTGACTGAACGCCCTTTATCCAGTTTTTGCCGAAGCCGGCTAATGTGTACATCCACGATATTTGTTTGAGGATCAAAATGATAATCCCAAACGCTTTCCAGGAGCATGGTGCGAGAGACGAGTTGCCCTTCATGACGCATTAAATACTCCAACAACCGAAACTCGCGGGGTTGAAAACTAATCTCCTCTCCATCTACCCAGACTTTTTGTTTACTAAGATCAATCTTGACTTGCGCGCATTCCAGGATTGTTGACGCATTCTGCGAAAACTTTGGACGTCTCAACAGCGCCTGAGTTCGGGCCAGCAGTTCTTTAAAAGAGAAGGGTTTGGTCAGGTAATCATCGGCTCCAGCTGTGAGACCTTCCACTCGCTGGTCGACTTCCGACAAGGCACTGAGAACTAACACTGGCGTGACATTATTCGACGCGCGTAAGGTGCGCAAAATTGTTAAACCGTCAACATTGGGCAACATCCGGTCAAGAATGAGCAGGTCGTAGTTTTCTGTCGCGCTGATCATCAACGCTTCTTTGCCATCTTGTACCTGATCCACGGTATAGCCGGCTTCCTGCATTCCCTTACAGATGAACGCTGCCAGTGTAGGGTCATCTTCAACGACAAGTATTTTCACAGGAACTCCAATGTATGACGCAGGCTTTGAGTATAAACAATTACGCTCTGCTTGAAGATGAACAATCGTTAATGTTCCAGCAAAGATCTGTCAATCTAGCTGGGGATACACTACCAGCATGGAAACCAATAAGAGGACTTAGCTATGAAACCTATTATTATGCTGACTTGGGGTGTGTTAATTGCATCCGCTGCGATTGGATCGTTCACCATGGCACATAACCTGACAACGTCAGGTTTGGACGGCCATTATCCTATGCACCAGACGATGCATAGTGGCATGTTTGAATCGAGCATGATGCACAGTGGTCAGTCAGGTCACGGTATGATGTTTGGTAGTAGCGCGATGCACGGAGTGGATTTCAATCACCCAATGTTTGATCTGAATCAACAGACATTGACATTGAATCTGAATAACGAACAGGTAGCGATTTTATCGCAATTGGAAGCCTCTCATGTTGTTATGCAGGGCATCATGCAGTCTCAGTTGCAGAGCGAAGATGAGCAAGTCTCGCATCAGCAGATGATGTCGTTGATGACTCAAAACTTTCAATTGATGTCAGACCATCACGATTTATATCAACAATTTACCGACAGCTTGAGTGAAGAGCAATTAGCCAGCTTTGAAACACTGAACGGTCCCTGTCATTAATACGAGAGGTGTGCGATGAAAAGACTATGGCTGTTTCTGTCTCTGTTGATCGGTTCTTTTACTTTCGCGGACTGGGGATCGATGAGCCACGGGGTGTACGCCATGCATTCTGGTTTTGGGGTGGGTATGTTCTTCGTAATGGGGTTGTTTTGGCTGACACTGACTGCAATCACTGTCTGGGCAATAAATGGGTTTCGGCGGGTCAAGCCGCCCTCCGTGATCTCAGACGACGCAGTTCAGATTGTTCGGCAGCGATACGCTAAAGGGGAGATCAGCGAAGCGGAAATGACACAAATGTTGAAAACCTTAGAATAGAAGCGTGACCAATTCGGTGTTGGTCTTCACTGTTGAACGTCGACGACGATCAATGCGAGTCATGGGGCAGTTCCTGGAACTGCCTTATTTTCATTTTTTAACTACGGCTATGGTTGAGTCGAATGCTGAAGCGTTGGTGTGGTTGATCTTTACCAATTTAAGGCAACTCTGAATAATTGCTATCTACCTCAGCGGGTGAAGAAATGCGCAAAGTTCTAGGCAAGTTCTGCAGGCAATATTCATTATCTTGGCAAAGGACTTAACAACGAAATTTGCCATTTCAGCCCCGCCCTCCGGGTCTTTCAGATCGACGACTGAGCATTGTTGTGTGTTTTGAAAAGGACTCGCCATTCCCTGCAACACACGCCTCGCTCATTCTTCGATCTGGAAGGACTGAGGTGATTTGAATTAATCAGAGTTGCCTTAACACTTAAAACGGCCAAAATAGTTTTTACCCGAAAGGAGGCATACGCTACCATTTGTATGAAACACGACTGGTTACAAACATGCGATCCATCATCCACATCTTATTGATTTTGGTCATTGGGGTATCGGCGCCTGCGCTGGTAGTGCCCATTGTGGGTCATGATTGTAATGACGATTCTATGTCTATGAGCCAAGAGCACACAAGTGCTTCGGCAGAACACAACACCCTTAGGTGCAGCACAAACACGGATTGCCCGTCTTCTGTATTTCACTGTGCCAGTGGGGCGTTTCTGGCAGTGATATTCTCGACAGAGGTGTTGCCCGTTCACACCGTTATGCAGCAACGTTACCCAAGCATTCATCCTTCTTTAAACTCCGGTTATATGGTCTTGAACACGCCACCTCCGATTGCCGTCTGATTATTCTTCTGCGCCATTTGGTGTATTGCTTTGAATGATTGGAGGATTAAACGGTGTTTCGCAGATTCCTGTTCATTGGGTATTTCATGCTCCTGCAGATTGGATACGCAGCGGTAGGTCCCTGGCAGTCAGATGGACCGGTCACGGCGCGCCTGATAAGTACGGTACAGTCTATCGACAGTTTAGACCGTATTCCTCTCGCGTTGGAGTTGAAGCTTGAGAAAGGTTGGAAAACCTACTGGCGAGTACCAGGCGCAGCTGGTGCTGCACCAAAACTAATTCCGTCAGACGACTGGCTGGCTGATGATGTGACCTGGCAACTTCCCGCACCGGATACCTACACCTTGTTAGGGTTTCAGTCCTACGGCTACGATAGTTATGTTGTACTGCCTTTTACCGTGGAAAAAATCAAACCCAACAAAAACGACACGCTGTCAGCCCGTGTGTCCGTATACGCATGCGATAATATCTGTTTGCCATTGTCGATGGACCTTTATCTGGAATTCAAAGGTGCCGCTGATGATATTATCGACTGGTCGGTTACACCTTTAATCAATGAGTATTTAAGTCAGGTTCCGCGACAGACAGAACTTCCAAACGCCGTGGCGTCACGCGACGACCAGGGTCTCTACCTTGAGTTCAGCATGTTGCAGCCCGGTGTTAACCCCCAACTCTTTGTCGAAAATCTGTATGTATACGAATGGTCCGCGCCGATCATCAAGCAAGAAGGTGGGATTGTTCGAGCTTGGTGGAATCGGCCTGCGGACAAACCGATGCCCGATGAAACCGACATGTTGGTTTTTACCTACAAAGACTCTTTGCAAGCATTCAGTTCTCAAACCCAGATTCTGTCGAGCGCGCGCCCGGTGTCACAGGTAACGACAACGACATCGGAAACAGAGACGTTGTGGATCATCGTGTTGTTTGCCTTTATTGGTGGTTTCATTCTCAATGCCATGCCCTGTGTGTTGCCGGTATTGTCCGTAAAGCTCATGAGCTGGATACATTGGCAAGGCGACCGACCGGAACAGGTTCGAGCACATGCGTTTGTGACAGGTATGGGGATTTTGACATTCTTTTGGATTATCGCGCTGGTCCTGATTGGCCTGCAGATGACCGGAGCCTATGTCGGTTGGGGTATTCAGTTTCAGAGCCCGTGGTTCTTGTTGGTCCTGTTGTTAATCATGCTGATATTTCTAGCCAACCTTCTAGGGTATTTCGAGATTCAGTTGCCTCAAATCTGGCAGGGTAAGCTTTTCAAAATCGGTCATGACCGTCATGGTTACGTCAAAAGCTTTTTGCAGGGGGGGACGGCAACATTGATGGCGACGCCCTGTTCAGCCCCTTTCCTGGGGACCGCCATTGCATTTGCGTTTACACAGAGCCCGGGGACCCTGTTGTTAGTGTTCACTGCAATGGGGCTGGGATTGGCCAGCCCGTATCTTGTGCTTTTTACTTTCCCGCAAGCTATTCGTGCGTTACCAAAACCGGGTCGTTGGATGAATACCGTGAAAAAAGTGTTGGCGGCAGCACTGGCCGTTACGATGATATGGTTACTGTTGTTGATCGGCCAGCATATTCAAATCGTCGGTGTTGTGATTGCGTCTTCGCTTTTACTCGGCTGGCTTGCTTTGCTTCAGTTTGCGGGTAAACAGCGACAATCATGGGGTATCTCATTTCTGGTCACAGCCGTGTTACTTGGCATGGTGGTATTCGGGACCAGCCGCCCTTCATTGAGATCTACGCCCGGTGATCTGTGGCAGGTTTACGACCAGGCCCGTGTGGTTGAACATCTCGACATGAAGCGCACGGTTTTAATCGACGTCACCGCACAATGGTGCTTAACCTGTAAATACAACGAACTGTCTGTATTGGAAACCGATGAGATGTTTGAATTTTATCAACGCCATAACGTCGTGTTAATGCAAGCGGACTGGACCAAGCCAGATTCGAAAATTGAAGCCCTGTTGGCAACCTATCAGCGCTCTGCCATACCGTTTAATTTAGTTCTGGGAGCGAATGCCAGCAATGGCATTCTGCTGCCCGAGTTACTGACCAAAGGCGAGTTAAAGCAGGCTATTCTGGATACACAAAATAGTCAGGCATCGAAGTAAAGTGAAGATTCATGGTCAGGGGTATACCGCCAAACATAGTGTTGCGGTGCTTCTGGACGGACACGATATTGATTACCAAGGTAAAACGAGAATATGAATATAAACAGACGCACTTTAATAAAAGCCACAGGAGCTGCTGCTTTTTTTGGACACCCGCTGACCCAGTCGTGGGCAGCAGTGCAGGTAGATAAGTTAGTTCTGAATGCAGAACCGCAGCAGCAGCTTTGGTTGCCAGATGGTGACAAAACAAAAATCTGGGGCTATTCGCAAAACGTCATCCGTTTGCAGCAATATCAACCCGTTGCCATTACCTTGCATAATAAACTCGAAGAAAGCACCAGCGTTCATTGGCATGGTATGCGCGTCGACAACGCGATGGATGGCGTAACCGGGTTGACGCAAGAGCCTGTCGAACCCGGCGAGTCTTTTGTATACAGGTTGACGCCCAACGATGCAGGGACCTATTGGGCTCACGCGCATCACAACACTTACAGACAACTCGCCCTTGGGTTGTATACGCCTGTGGTGGTTGCCGAAGCCAAACCTTACCCCGTTGATCAAGACCTCTTGTTTGTCGCAGATGATTGGTTGTTGGGCCGGGATAGACAGATTGATACGGCTTCATTTGAGGACGTTCACGCATGGGCCCACGCAGGCCGAATGGGCAATTTCCTAACCGTGAATCGGCAGAACCTGCCGGAGTTTGAGGTTATTGCTGGCCAGCGAATACGATTGCGAGTTTTAAATACTGCCAACAGCCGTATCCTTAATTTTGAGTTTCCCGATGTCAACGTTATGTTGATCGCTAAAGATGGGCAACCATTACGGAACCCGGTGTCGCTCAAAGGGGTTTTAACTCTGGCGCCCGCTGAACGATATGATCTGGTCGTGGATATCCCCGCAGATATGCAAGGTCTTCTCCCCATTTTTGAACGCAGCGGTAAGCAACCCTATCTGGCCGCCAACTGGAAGATAACAGGTCGCGAGAACATTCCGACTTTGCCAGAGGTGTCTCCTCTGCCTTCCAACCCATTACCGCAGAGAGATTTTAAGGTCACAAAAAAAGTACGCTTGAATATGGAGGGCGGTGCCATGGGGCGCCTCCAAGCGGCTGTCTATCAGGGTAAAAAAATGTCTGTTGACGAACTTATTCAAAACCGTCAGGCCTGGACATTTAACGGAGTCGCTAATATGCCGGAGCAGCCATTGGAGACCCTGAAACCCGGCGATGGCGTTGAGATTGAGCTGGTAAATGACACCCGTTGGGCTCACGCCATGCATTTGCACGGTCATCATTTTTTGGCGCTGAATGATTTTACTGATGATTTAATTTGGCAGGACACGATATTAGTTGCACCAGGAGAAACCAAAACCATACGCTTTGTGGCCGAATCGGTTGGGCGATGGTTGCTGCACTGTCACATGATTGAACATCAGGTGTCCGGTATGGTGACCTATCTGGCTGTTGAGGATTGAGCAATGAGGTGGCTGGGTTGGGTGATCACTAGCTTGGTGTTATCTGGTTGCGAAACCGTTGCCTCGCAACGCGATAACACTCGAGATAATGAGCTGCTCACACTGGGGCGCAGTGTCTTTTTGACGTACTGCGCTGCGTGCCATGGAACGCAGCTCGAGGGTACAGACTCAGGACCGCCACTCATTTGGAATCTGTACGTTCCGCGTCACCACAGCGACCGGCAGTTTAAGAAAGCCATTCAGGAAGGTGTCCCGCAGCACCATTGGTCATTTGGTCCAATGCCTGCTCAGAGACAGCTGACTGAGATGGAGGCTGATGCAGTCGTTTTTTATGTGAGATCGACGCTTCGTCAGCATGGTATTCGTTGACGAATGCAAAGCAAGGATCTGTTGGATCCTATAGGGCGATTAACGAATGCTCCAGTCGTTCCGCCAGAAAATCCATCATCACGCGGATGCGTTTGTTGTGTTGAACATCACGGTGACAGACCAAAAAGATAGGTAATGCCGGTAAGGTAATGCCAACGTCTATTGGTATTAGACCGTGGCGTTCACACAAGGCCTTATGAGTGCCGACAATGCCGCCACCCGACACTGCCGTGGCCAAATGCATGGGCATAAAATCGGTGCGGAACATGAATTCCTCGTTGCGGATATTCCATCCCAGAGCTTGCCCTCCATTTTCAAACTGCTTATCGCGGTCGTAGCCGAGCAGCCGGTGGCTGAACATATCTTCCGTGCTTTGCGGGACTCCGTGCCGGTCAAGGTAGTCTTGGCTAGCGTAGAACCCCAACGGAATGTCGAACAGATGCCGGGTAATCAGGTCTAATTGTGTGGGTGGGAACATGCGAATGGCGACATCGGCATCCCGCTTATCCAGGCTGGAGGCTTTGTTGCTTACCTCAAGTTCAACCGAGAGTTGCGGATAGCGGTCCATAAATTCCGGCAGGATAGAGGGCAGGTAGTAAAGGGCAATAACCTCGTTAACGCTGAGCCGGACACGGCCCGACAAGGTTTGTGCCTGGCCTTCGGCTAAGCGCTGCAAACGCTCTGCCGATTGTTGCATTCGTTCGCATTCCTCCAGCAACTCGCTACCAAAGGCGGTCAAACGCAACCCTTGCGTGCTTCGGTCAAACAGCGTCTGGCCCAATTCGTTTTCCATGGCCAGTAATTGTCGGCTCAAAGTCGGTTGTGAGACCTCGAGTGAGTTCGCCGCTTTGCTGAGGCTGCCCTGCTCCGCGATAGTCAGAAAGTACTGCCACCATTGCCAATCGAAGTTATTCATATATGAATATCCATTTGCATTTTATGTGTCTTCTTTATTTGTTATTGAATCGTAGAATGAACTCACTGACGAAACAAGACAAGAGGGCACAGACATGAAAACAGCATTGGTTATCGGTATTGGCGGCAACTTTGGGCTTCAGATGGCACACGCGTTGCGTGCGCAGGGTTGGCAGGTAAACGCCCTGCTGCGTAATGCCAGCAAGGCACCGGCATGGTTGACCGCGGATCAGATTCATATCGGCAGCGCACGGGATAAGGCCAGTGTTGCGCGGGCCGCGAAAGGCGCCGACGTGATCGTTTACGCCGCGAATCCGCAGTACCATCGTTGGCACGAAGAAGCCCTGCAGATGCTCGAACCCGTCGTTCAGGTTGCGCAAGAGCAGGGTGCACGCATTTTGTTCCCGGGCAATGTTTACAATTTCACGCCCACCGACCAACCCATTTCCGAGAGGCACCGCATGCAAGCACCCACCGATAAAGGGGAGATTCGTATTCAGATGGAGGCGCGACTGCTCCGTGCCAGCCAACAAGGAGCAAAGGTTACTCTGGTTCGGGCCGGTGATTTTCTCGGTGAGCAAATGCAAATGAGCTGGCTCGACTATATGCTGAAGGGTAAAAACGGTCAGTACAAATTGTCCATGCCGCACGATGATCAGCATGTACACTATTGGACTTACTTGCCTGATTTATGCGCCAATGCGGTAAAACTGGTGGAAAACGCGCAGTCTGACTTTGATGTCTGGCACGACCCCGGGTTTGCTTTGCGCACGAGTGATTGGCAGGAGGCCTTTGCGGCAAATGGATGGACGGTAAAAACCAGCGCGTTTCCCTGGTGGGTATTCCGACTGATTGCACCCTTTAATCCGATGCTGCGTGAGGTGTTTAAAATGCGTTATCTGTGGCAACGACCGGTAGTGATGGATGGATCAAAAATGTGTGCGGCTTTGGGAGCGCAGCGGAGCCAGACGGATTTCAGTAATATTGTCGCCGGAATGGTGGAGCGCAGTCTTCACACAACCGCCCAGTTGAAACAGGCCTAAGTGGACCTTCGGTCCGCTTTTTCGTGTTTTTTTAACACAAGTGTCCTGAGTCAGAAGTTCGTATCGTTTCAGAGCTCATGGGAAGCGCTAGTACAAGTCGCTCTTTGTAGAGAATATCGAGATCTTTTCAAGAAGAGCAACGCCGTAATAGTGTTTTCCATGAGCTCCCTTCGGGCGCGACATTCAAGCTCTCTATCGTCGTTCTGTCCCTTGTCAATGGAATAACCATTGACTGCGAGACACGCCTAGCTATAAAGCTTGAATGGCACGCTGAATTCTTGCGAACTTCTGACTCAGGACACTAGGGCACCTCTGAATAATTGCTATCTACCTCAGCGGGTGAAGAAATGCGCAAAATTCGAGGCAAGTTCTGCAGGCAATATTCATTATCTTGGCAAAGGACTTAACAACGAAATTTGCCATTTCAGCCCCGCCCTCCGGGTCCTTCAGATCGATGACTGAGCTTTGTTGTGTATTTTGAAAAGGACTCGCCATTCCCTGCAACACACGCCTCACTCATCCTTCGATCTGATAGGACTGAGGTGATTTGAATTAATCAGAGCTGCCCTAGGGTATGGCTCAAGCGGTCAACACCGCCAAATAGTCTTCGGCTTGCTCATGTTGACGCAGAATATCCGCTAAGGTTTTACCCTCTAAGTTGGTCGCGTGAATGTTGCGGCCTTCTGCCTGAAGCAGGGCGACAAATTGCGCAAAGGTGGCTTCGTTCATCCGCGTATAGGCGCGGTAAAGGCAATGAAAGTCCCTGTCTGTACCATCGTATGTGTTAAAATCGAGGTACATTCGCAGTTGGTCTTCGCTCCATTGTTCGCCTTCAACCCGTTTTTTATCACGCTTCATAATTTTCCTGACTTTTTACTGTTAATTTTTCGGAATCATACCGACGCAGCGTTCGCACGTGAAATGAACAATTGGCATAGATGGTTGCTAAAGGTGCATAAGAATCAGGGTCATTCGCTTGAAAAACATATACAAAATCAAAGGGCCGTGTAGCATGACTATCCGCGTGTTCAGGTACAGTACAGGTCATTTGTGACAACGTCTTTTTTTATGAAACGAGTTTTTTTATCAGCGTGGTTGTTATTGTTGGTCGCCGGTTTTGGGCAGGCCGATGAATTGCGCAATGCCAGTCGTTGGGATATTGCGGTGAAACCCTATAAATACGAATTGCAGGGCGAACTGGTGCGGGCTATCAAGGATTACCGTGCCGCTGTAAATCAAACAGGTATTCAACCCAGTCGGGACCGTCAACTGCGGGCTGAAACCGATCGGCTCACGCAACTGTTGAAAAGTCGGGGTTACTATAAGGCAGTTGTTGAAAGTGCTTACGATGACGAAAAGAATAAACCCAAATACCAGATCCGCTTGGGCAGCCGCTATCGAATAGCGGACATCAGCATCCGGGGTAATTTCCAGCCGTTTGATGAGGAATGGCAAAGTATCAAAGTTGGCGATCCACTCAGCGCTGTATTGGTTCTGGCTCAGCAAAATCGATTGAAAAAATACATCGAAGACCGCGCCTGTTACTACCGTGCCTCAGTCAATCATGAAGTGAAGTTAGATGAAGCCAATGAAACGGCGACCGTGGTGTTGCTGACCCAGGTTTTAGAACCCGCGAGTTTTGCGTCAGTGAGCTTCACCGGAATCGATGGAATCAACGAAGATTTTCTGCGCCGCGTTACCGGGATCAGCAAAGGCAATTGTTACAAACGCTCGATGATCGATAACGCAGTCATCAGCCTGTTCGATACAGGCCTGTTTCGACAGGTCCGGCCCGAAGTGCAACGAGATGATACCGGGCAGGTGGCGGTAACCTTTGCTGTGGAAAAACGCCAGAAACGGACCATCTCCGCCAGTACCGGTTGGGAGAGCGAGTTGGGTTTCGGTGCCAGTGTCGGCTGGTTGCACCGCGACTTGTTCGGCCGGGCGCAGAGTTTGTCGCTACAGGCCTCCGTGCAATCGGTGCAGCAATCGGCATCAGCCAAAATCGTTGTGCCCAGTTTCTTTGACCGCCGGAACAGGTTGAGTTGGACCAACAGCGCGACGCGGTTCAATCTGGATTCGGAATCCTATCAATACACCAGTACGGCCAGCTTGGAACGAAAAGCATCGCAAAAGGATTACTTTGAGTATGGTGTTGGCTACAGTCAGATCGATGAGCAAGGGGAAGATGGCTGGGATACCTATCAGCAAATTCGAGTGCCACTACAGTATCGTTACGATACCGTGCTTAACCCCTTCAATCCGGACAGCGGCATACGCGCGCGTTTCCAAGTAGAACCCGTGTTCGACATTAATGACAACTTTACGCCCTTTATTAAAACCACCGTCGGTTTCCAAAACTTTTGGACGTCGGACAATGATATTACCCTTGCAACCCGCTTGCGTTGGGGCGCTATCTGGTATGGCGATACGCTTGGCTCTTCCTCTACCGACATCCCCAATCTGGAATTGTACAGCGCCGGTGGCAGTACATCACTCCGGGGGTACGCTTACCAATCGATTAAGTCGTTGCAGGTCGATGAAAACGGTGACCCTATCGGCGGTACTCAACGTTGGTTAGCCGTAAATGAGTTGCGTGCACGCTTGAACGACAGTTGGGGGGTTGTGGGTTTCTGGGATATTGGCAAAGTCGGTTCTGAATTATCCGATGTACAGCAGCCCGGCTGGTACAGCGGAATAGGGCTGGGGGTACGCTACTATACGCGATTTGCACCGATCCGTTTGGATGTCGCAGTGCCTCTGGACAAAAGACCTGACGATGGCAAGTTTCTTATTTACGTTAGTTTAGGGCAGGCCTTTTAATGGCAGTCCATATTCGCAGCGTTGCCAAACGAACCTGGCGTTCCGTTCTCCGCATCGCCCTGATGTTGTTGATAGTCGTGGTGATCGCGTTGTCCATATTACTGGGTACCGAAGGTGGTCGTATTAACCTGCTGCAGCAAGGAGTGGCCTTACTGCGTGTTTGGTCTGGGCAGACGATTGAGGTGTCGGGCATACGGTCCCCCTCGTTAGGGCGATGGCAAATCGGACGACTGGCGCTTAGCCCGCCGACCGGCGTTGATTCTGTCGAAGTGCAGGGGCTGGATGTTCGTTGGGAATGGACCTATGCCTTGCAGAATCGCTGGTGGCTATCGTCGGTGACTGCCGATGCCATTACCGTCGACTTGGGTGAACCAGAAGCGGGCTCGGGTAATGCAGTAGCCATGCTGTACGCGTTATGGCCACGTATTCCGTCGTTGCGGGTAGAGCGATTGCGCGTTGACCGGGTTAACATCGAGCGTCCTCGTTACCCTACTTTTCGCAGTGAGTTGGATGCACAATTAGACATCAATTGGGGTGCGTTACCTGCCCGCTTGCTGGTTGGCTTGACCGAACAGGCAACGCAAAACCGTTATGCGCTGCAGTTATCAGCCGAGGCCATTGACCAATTGCGGTTGCAGGGCAGTCTCTTCACGGAGCCAGATACCGACTGGGCCGCTTGGTTGCGGTGGCAACTACCACAACCGGCAGAGGCCAATTGGGATGTACGTATCGATTACAGTCGGCCGGGCTATCTCTCTGTCGATGTGGATCAATGGGCAATGCCTTGGCAAAACCATATGCTTCAGGCAAAGGGTCAGTTTATTTATGACATTGACGCAGTTGCACTGAATTTTTCACCACTAAGACTCACCATGAATGACCAACCGGCGAGTCTGGATGGCTGGATTCAGGCGCAGTCATCACAATTGTCCATAACTATTGATGATTGGGTGCTGGACCCCTTTGCCGAACTGCTGGGCTTCGCTGAACTTCAGGGGCGGGCCAGTCTGCAGGCGCAATGGTTCGGTGGCTGGCGTAAACCGCGGCTGGACGGTAATGTCTCGGCCGCCGGGGTCTGGCAAGACAACGCCTTTGGGCTAGATATGGTCAGTGTGGCAGACCGTGCTTCGTTGCGCGTAACCGAAGGGTTGCTGACATTAGCCAATAACCGTTTTGAATTGATCGGGCAGGTTGATTGGATAACGGACGAACTGGATTTCGCCGTGAGCGGTGAAGTGCACACCGATCCGTTTTTCCGCGCACGTATTCCTGGCGTGCTCCGCGATTTTCAGGGAAAAGCAACGTTGAGCGGGCAGGTACAGGGCTTGGTGTCTGAACCGCGTATCCGCTTACAAACCCTAGGGGCTGGGGTGTGGCGTACCGATGATGTGCGTGTTAAAGCCGACGTCGAATGGTATGAGGGGTCGCTGTCGATTTCCGATATGGTGGTTTACAGCCCGATTTTGCAAGCGGAGGGGAGTTTACGGCTGAACCCTCAGCAATGGCAGGCTGATCTGGCCATTTCAGAATGGCGTACCGATATTCTCGGACGTTTAGGGGTGAGCTTCCCGGTTGCTTTTGAAGGTTCGGGTTATGGCAACCTGCATTTGGAAGGTACCGGAACCGAATGGTCGAGCTCAGGTGAGCTGGCCATACAGGGGTTGTGGCAACAATGGCCGTTGAACGGGCAGCTCAATATCGCCGAATTAGACAGCCGACATATCCGTTTGAACGACACCAATTTACAGCTGGGCAGCAGTCAGGCCAGGGTGAACGGCGACGTGACCTGGGCGGAACAATCGTTGAATCTGCGCGTTGAACATCAGGATTGGCCCTTATCTACCTTGCCGCCATGGTTATCGTTTTGGCCGGATATTCTGGCGTCGATGGACGGACTTTGGACAGGCCGAACCGACATCACCGGTCGCTGGAATCGCCCCGCTATTAAAACCGACAGTCAGCTGACAGGGACTTGGTTCGCAGAACCCTTATCGTTGGGGGTTGTGATAACACCGGATTCGAGCGAACAATGGACTGTAGACCGTTTGGATGCTAAGTGGTTGGGTGCGCAGTGGCAATACCAAGGTTCTTTGCAGCCATATGTCCTGGGCTTGGATGGGCAGGTCCGCCTGTCCGATTTGCACATGCGTCAATTGCCGCTGTTGTCTCGCGAGTTCACTGGAAAACAACGAGCATTGCCTGATAGTTTCGATGTCAGTGCCGGAGCGCAGATGTCTCTGCGTGGCAAGATCACAGAACCGAATTTATCCGGCCAGGTCTGGCTGACTGGTACACTGGATCAGCAGGCTTTTGACGCCGAGGCAGATCTCGGCTATCTCGATACCCGTTACGTGGATATTCGCTCGGCCAACGGTCAATGGGCGAATGGTGCCTGGACGCTTGAAGGTTTGTATGACTGGTCGCTAAATCAGTTTGCCTTGGCGATAGAGACCGACACACCAAATGCCAGCCACCTGGTTCCCTGGGTGCAATTGGCGGTGCAGGAAGCACCGGCTTTTGCCTGGTTGAATGGCTGGCAGGGATCATTGGTTGGCAACGTGCAAGTCGATAATCGAACGCTGGATTGGCTGATTGACGGTGATCTGACCAGCACTGGCGAGCTTTATGAGGACGATTATCGGGTGCATTGGGTTGGAAACGGACGCTTGCGGCAGAATCTGCAGCATACTGTGGACGCGCAATGGGGCGTCAGTGAGTTCACAGCGCAACTGCAGAGCGATGCGCAGTCGATCTCCGGTGATCTGGCCATGCAGTGGCTGAGCTATGAGCAATTGCGCCGCTTTGTCCCCTCGGTGCCGGAAACGTTAGAGGGACTGGTGAACGCACAGGCTTCCATACAGGGCAGTTTGAGTGATCCTGAATTTCAGGTTGAATTGGATACCACCGGGCAAATCGCGCTGGAGTCGCCTCACCGGTTTAATGCCCATCTTGATGTTGCGGGCAGTCGCTCGTATTGGCAGATAGATAAAACTCTGTTTGAAATACCGCGTGGTCTGTCCTTAACGGTGGCTGGCAGCGGTGCCGGTTTGCAAGGTGAGTTGTTGCTGGAAGGTTTTTTATCTGACACCAGCTACTGGATCGCGAATCCGGAAGTTGGTCTAGGTCAGGCGGCATTTCAGCTGACCGCTCAGGGGAATTTGCTTCAGCCGAATTTAACCGGATCTCTGGATTGGCGCGCTGCCAACTGGCCGGTGTCATTGCTGGGCAATTTACGTACCGAACAAGGGCAGTATCGGATTAACGGAACGATGCTGTCGGATGAACAGGTGCGTTTGAAAACCAACATCAGCAGCCCGATGCTGGCACTGAATTTATGGCCCTCGCAATGGCGTGGGCAACCCCTGTCGATCAGCGTGGCGTTGAATTCGCCTATGTCGGTTTTGGACCCCTTCTTCACCGATCAACCTGATATCAGTATTGCAGGCGATGTTTCCGGGCAGTTTGAATTATCCGGTTCACTGCGTGAGCCTGCCTGGAATGGCGAGCTGAGCTGGACCAACGGACGATTTGAGCATGCCGCATATGGATCCCTGCTTAAAGATATTCAGATGAGCATTGCCGGTGCGCAAACTCAATGGACCATTCAGGGGCAGGGTCAGGATGGGCGTCAGGGACAGGTGGCCTTGAACGGTGGGGTGCAGTTCCTGGGCGATGCTGACCGGATTTTAGCGCATACGATAGATATGGCGATCGACTTTACCTCGGCTCACCTGTTGAACCAGGCCAAAATGGACGCCGCAGTTACAGGGCGACTTGACGTAACCGGTCCTTATCACAACCTGTTATTGCGTGGCGACTTGAGCATCGCACCCTTGAATATGCAGTCAGATACTTTCTTGTGGGACGGTGCTCCCCAGCTCAATATCGTCAGTAGTGACGTGAACGATATTAACCAATTGATTGCCAAACCGTTTTATTGGCCAGATGGTAATTGGGACGTAACTTTATTGGTGAATAACCGCGCTAACCTTTATGGCCAAGGTATCAGTGCCGAACTGACCGGAGAGTTGGCGTTAACCGATAACCTCTATGCCCCCGGACTCTCCGGGCGCTTTAATCTGGTCAGGGGCTCCTATACCGGCCTGGGCCGGGTGTTTGCTCTGCAAAGTGGCTCGGTGCAGATACAGAACAACCAATTGGTGCTCGATATTCAGGGAGAGCATGTGGCCCGGATGAGTTTAAACAACCAACTGCAAATGGTGCCGATTCAATTACGGATTACCGGGAATCAGGACGCTCTGAGCCTTCAATTGAGTTCGGACACGAATCTCGATCAGGATGAATTATTGGCGCAGCTGTTGTTCGGAAAAATTGTGTCCGATCTGGACGTGCTGCAAGCGTTTCAATTGGCTAGTGTGGTCAATAAGCTGCGCACCGGCGATACCGGTTTCGACCCGATTGGTGCCACGCGGGAAAGCTTTGCATTGGATTCGTTGGTGGTCGATACCGAAACTAACGAGGAAGGAAATTTGCAGCTCAATGTCAGTGCCGGTAAGTACATCAACGACTATCTGTATTTGGAAGTGGAACAGGATGTGGGCAGTGAGCAGGAGTTTCGTGGTAGTCTGCAGTTTAAAGTGACACCCAATACCAATCTGGAACTCTACACACAGGGTGCCGGTGGTGAGTTCGATCGCAACGGTGTGGAGTTAAATTGGAGCTGGGATTACTAGAGTCGGAACTTCATATGGTTCCAGAGCGAATGGGAAGCGCTGGTACATGGCGCTCTTAGTCGAGAATATCGAGATCTTTTCAAGAAGAGCAACGCCGTAGCAGTTTTTTTCATGAGCTCCCTTCGGGCGCGACATTCAAGCTCTCTAGCGTAGTTCTGTCTCTGGTCAATGGAATAACCATTGACTGCGAGATACGCCTAGAAGTGTCTTATGTTTAATTGCGAATTCAGTTAACCGAATGCAGGCCTGACGACGCCAGACAAGATCGCTTTTGAAATTGCCTGATAGCGATTAGAGGCACCCAGTTTCCCTGATGCGTTTTTCAAATGAAATATTGCAGTGTGTTCTGAACAGCCAATGATCTTGGAGATTTCCCAAGCACTTTTGCCCTCAGTTGCCCATAACAGACACTCTATTTCTCGTTTAGTCAGCAGTGAAGCCGCTTTGGAAAGCTGATTGATGCGGATGCGTTTTATGGTTTGTTGCAACGTCGGAATTAAAAGTTGCACCTTTTCAACGGCTGGTGTCATGACCTGTATGTCAGCATTTTCCAAAGTCGCTGTGGCGAAATTCATAACGCCCACCTGACCAAAAGCGCCGTGAATCGGAACGGTGAAACCCGAGTTTAACCCAAATCGTTTGGCGTCAATTAGAACATCTCGATTCGTTGGCTTTTGAGTTTTACACGTCAGTAATTGGTGCCAACCGACAGGCAAGTAATTAGATACAGCGTACTGAAAGACGGGGTCGCGACCTAGGTAACCGTTTGTTTTGTAGTGTCTTTTCCACGCTTCGGGGTAATTGTCCAGTTCGAAGTAGTCTGTATTAGTTGCCGATATTGGCCACAATACACCCAGTAAAAAAAACTCGAATTTTATATGTTCCGCCAGTTGCAACAGACAATTTTTTACTTCGGCTTCCGAGTTTGCCGATTGTAACTGACCCATTAGCGTTAATACGGTCGTCACAGTGTCTCTCCATTTTTTTAGATGTTATTCAAATTTTAACGAGGTCTATTTAATCAGACTCCGTTGCCGAGCCGTATAGCGTTTTTTAGACAGGCTTCAAAAAATAGCAATTAAGTGACTTTTAAATTTTTAAACTGTGACCTTTCCGGCTTTAAAAAAGTAGAGCAGGTACCGTTCCTCTACGCGGAAACAAAAAAACAATGTGATAATTTTGTGACATGGAAGGGTAGGTTGGGTTGAATTTCATTAAGGTTGAATTTTGCAGTTGTATTAACGAGCCTTTAAAATTTTCTATGCACTAAAAAATAGCGAAGGGAAAAACTTTGTTTCATATTGATGCAAAATCGAAACTTGTTTTCTTTAAACTGTGAGTGAATACACAATTAATATTAAAAGCAGCAATACCTCCCAGATCTGGTAGGTACATTCGCTGATTCAATCCCATACCATTCTTTTTCGTTGAATTTATAGTCTTCTCCTTGTTGAGGAGAAGAACTTTTATAGGGAATGGACATGCTGAACTTGAATATTTCGTGGTTCATCCAAGCTGTTAAACTGATGCGTCTCAAGCATTGGATTAAAAACGGTTTTGTATTTCTACCCTTATTGTTTTCGGAACAGTTGTTTCTGGGGCCTGCGTGGCAGAGTACCTTGTTAACCGCGTTTCTTTTTTGTATCTGTGCGTCATCTATCTATGTTGTTAACGACATTTTTGATGTCGAGAAAGATCGCAATCACCCTGTAAAGCGAATGCGACCTATTGCCAGCGGTAAGGTCACAAAAAAACAGGCGTGGACTATTGCTGCGTTTCTCACAGTGTTGGGGATTGGCGTGAGTGTATTCGTGCCTCCTACGGCCAGGTTAATCGTACTGGCGTACTTTCTGATGAATGTCGCTTACTCCTCTATTTTAAAACACGAAGTGTTGTTGGATGTTTTCATCGTCGCCATCGGATTTGTATTGCGCGTAATAGCAGGATCTGTTTCAACCTCATGGGAGTCCGCCAGCTGGTTAATACTCGTTACTTTCTTTATTGCGCTTTTCCTTGCGTTGGGTAAACGCAGGCACGAGCTTCTCTATTCCGATTCCACCAATACGACATTGCGTCCGGTGTTAGAAAAATATAACGAAAAGTTGTTGGACTATCTCATCATCATCTCAGCCACACTCACCATTATTTCCTATTCACTCTTCGTGGTATTGCGTGATCCTTACATATTCACCTTGCCCTTTGTGATCTACGGAATGTTTCGCTATATGCACCTTGTGTATACGCAGGACTCTGGTGGCGACCCGACCGATACCGTCAGTAAGGACAAGGTCATCATCGTGAATGTCGGTGTCTGGAGTTTGATTGTGACTGGGCTGTTGATATTCGCAAATTGAGGAAGCAAAAAATGAAGCGCGTATTGATTACGGGGTGTTGTGGCGTTCTGGGTGAAAATCTGGTGCATTACTTGGCAGGTAAAAGTGAGTTTGAATTGTTTGGCTTAGATCTGTTTCCGGCAAACGAGGCGATAGCCACAGAGGTAAGTTTCTATCGAGGAGACATAACGGATTCTGACGATCTTCGGCGAGCTCTTCAGGGTGTAGACATTGTTGTTCATACCGCGTCAGCGTCGCCCGCCTACTCACGCGAAAAAATATTCAGCATTGTTGTGGAAGGAACCCGGAAAGTTTTACAACAAAGTTTGGCACAAGGTGTAGAACGTGTCGTCTATGTTTCTTCCACCGCTGTGTACGGTATACCGGACAAGATGCCGATGACGGAGGACGATGAAATTCAGCCATTCCACGATCCTTACAATCAGGCGAAGGCACAAGCCGAGCGTTTGTGTCAGGAATATCGTGAACATGGCCTCATTGTACCAATACTGCGCCCAAGAACTTTCCTGGGCCCCAATCGACTGGGAACTTTTGCGATGCTTTTTGATTGGGCACAAGAGGGTAGACATTTCCCAATCTTGGGTAGTGGACACAACCGTTATCAGTTTCTCGATGTGGAAGACCTTTGCCTGGCCATTTATCTGTGTCTGATTAAGCCCGATGACACCGTCAATGATACGTTTAACATTGGCGCGGAAGAGTTTGGTTCTATGAAAGAAAGTTACCAGGCTGTATTAACGGAAGCTGGTTTCGGAAAGAAAATTCGTTGCATTCCAGCTCGGCCGGCCATGCTAATTCTGGATTTTTTAAGCCGACTCAATCTTACTCCGTTGTACAAGCGACTCTATCGAAAGGTACATCTGGACTATTACGTATCGACGGATAAAGCGAAAAAAGCGCTTGGCTTTAAAGCGAAATATTCAAATACAGAAACGTTAGTTCGCAGTTACCTTTGGTATGTACAAAACCAGCATCAATTAAGCCAGGAAGGCGGAAGCCGAAATAATGCGCGATGGAACCAAGGCGCGCTGAAACTGGCGAAAATATTTTTTTAATTGGAGGCTACATCATGAATCATGTGCTCAGAAAACCCGAAGTATCGACATTCTATAGCCTCGACGAATTGCATGAAATGTCCATGGCTGAAGGACTGTCCCTGTTTAAAGAGTATATCAATCCCCAACTCGGCAGAATGTACCATTTGTTGGGGCTTGCCGACAGGAAGCCTGTCAAAGCACAGGGTCTGATTATTGACATGAGTGACGGCTCGCAAGTATTGGATATGACGGCGGGTCTGGCAGTGCTGAACGTTGGTCACAACCATCCCAGGATTCTGGCCGCGAGAAAACAATGGGCAGAGCAGCAACAACTTGAAATATGGAAGTTTATTCCATCACCGTATCAAGCTGGCTTGGCACACAACCTGTCTAAACTGATGCCAGCGGGCTTGAATAAGGTGTTTTTTTGCAATAGCGGAGCCGAAGCAAACGAAGGCGCCTTAAAGCTGGCCCAAAAGTATGTCGGAATGGATCGCCCCATTGTTGTCTATACCGACATTTCATTTCACGGAAAGTCTCACGCGACCCTGTCTGTTTCAGGCAGTGAGCGTGAAGGGAATAAGCATTTTAAGCAAATGAGCGATTGTATCGAAGTGCCCTACGGCAATGCCGATGCTTTCGAGCAGGTTGTACAGAGCCACAAAAAAACATTCGGAAAAACCCGTGTCGGTACCTTTATTGTTGAAGCAATTCGAAGTGAAGGTTTGGTGAAACCACCTGAAGGCTATTTCGATAAAATACAGGCGGTGTGCCGTAAGCACGATATAGTACTGATCTTGGATGAAGTTTTCTGTGGTTTTGGTCGCACCGGAAAGATGTTTGCGTTTGAACACCAAAATGTCGTGCCAGACATAGTATCGTTTTCAAAAGCCTTTGGCGCAGGTAAAGCATCCTTTGGTGGCTTTGTCAGCCAAGATCGTTTGTTTCAGAAGGCCTATGGTAAGTTGAAACACGCGACCCTGCACTCGACAACCTATAATGGTTTCGGTGAAGAAATTGTGACAGCTATCGAATCTATCAATATTATTCGCGACGAACGTTTGGTTGAAAAGTCTGAACAATTAGGCGCTTATCTGCTTGCCGAACTCCTGGCGTTAAAAACAAAACACGCGGGTATCTTAGCGGATGTTCGTGGTGCGGGCCTACTGGTGAATATTGAATTAAAGAATTTAGCGTCCAGTATCGCCAAAAAATTCCCTTTACCGATTCCCGATGAAGTTATTTCAAAGGTCACTACGGGTGGTGTTATTACCGAGTTATATGAGAAACACAACATTCTCGTTTATACGCCTTTGCACAATCACAATCTGATTATGGTGTCCCCGTCGTTGACCATTTCGAAAGCGCAAATTGATCAGTTTGTACAGGCGATAGACGACGTTTTGTCGACGAACTTGATTGAAAAAGGTCTTACTTATCTGAAAAGAGTATTGGGATAATTCAGACGTATGAATACGGTGTCTACCTCTGAAGAAATGCCTGATAAGAGAGGCAGTATTCTGTTGATGTTACGGAAGCTATTGTCGCAGTTATCGATTGTGCTGGGCTTTAACCTAACGTCATACGCCTTGCGGTTTTCTGTTACGGTTGTGATTGCGCGTGAACTGGGACCAGCCTTCTACGGCAACCTGGCTTTCATTATGAGTTTGAGCGCATTGCTGTTTTTACCGATGGCCATGGGGCAGCATTCGGTGATGTACAAATACCTTTCTACGGCAGAACCTGATCAACGCAATGAACGTATGTGGACGGTGTTTGCGGGTAATATGCTGTTTGTCTTGCTGATCGGCTCCGCTCTGTTTGCCTGTTCTGAGTGGATAGAAAGTTGGCTTGGGATTGATGAGGCTGTCTGGTCTATTGCTATTTTATTGGCTGTTGGCAATAACTTTCAGGCGATTTCTGAGTCTTTTTTAAGAGGTCAGAGCCGTTTTCTGAGTATTGGTGTTGCACGCTTGGTAAGCACCATTTTTATGGTTATTACGATGATTGTTGTGTTGCTTCAATCGCAGCCGAACGTTTTTTGGGTAGCCGTGGTTTTCAGTTTTGGAACGTTCACTTTTTCCCTGATGGCGCTTTTACGCGCCGGTTTGCGTCGGCCTGAGTTCAATCGAAGTTTTTATGGTCTGTCGCTAAAGTATGGTGGCAGCATGATGCTAGGACAGATATTGGTAGCGGTACTCTTTGAGGGTGATATTTTACTGTTGAAAGGGTTCTTGACTGAATCCGATCTTGGGCTATACGCCGCCCACCTTGGGTTACTGAAACAGATATTCTTTATCTTCTTTGTGGAAATATTTTGCGTTGTGCTTTTGCCTGCGCTGGCGAAGGCAAACCGAAGTTCAATTTGGGCGGCAGGCAAGGCGTATCTGCCCATCGCGATCCTGTCTCTTTATAGTTTGTCCTTCATCGCGTTGACCTTGTTGCTGCGTCTGTTTGGCCACGGTTTTTCCAGCAGTTGGTTATACACCGTTTTAGGCTCTGCTGCCATTACACTGTTTACCTTCTTTCAGTTGGCTAATCATTTGTTGACCATGGATGGCGGGCGCGCAGCCAGGATTGGCAGCATTGCTGTGGCTTGTTGCTTACCCTTTTTTATCGTTGGCCTACCTTTGGGCGCAGCGCAGTACGGACTCACGGGCGCACTTGCGTCAATCACCTTGGTATACGGTGCCATGCTTATGGTTACGCTGTTCGCTTTAAAAATTTATTACAGCGATCGTTTTATTGGAGAGGCTTCATGAAAATATCCATTATCTGTACAGAATTTCCACCGAACTACCGGGGTGGTTTGGGTATTTATATGGAAAGGGTCGTTAAACAGTTAGTTGAGGAAAAGCACGATCTGACACTCTATACGTTGAATTATCCCTATCCGCTACCTAAAACCGAACGAAGGGACTCATTGACCATTCATCGTATTTCGCCCTGCCGATTTACACGAAAAGGATTAGATGCGACGCGTGGCGAACTTTCACTCAAGGCTATCTTGTTTAATGCGCTGAACTTGGCGATGTTCAACTGGCATGCCTTCCGAAAGCTTTGGCGGAGTAAAAGGCGCAACGAATTAGGGACATTAGCGGTACACGATTGGATGTGTGTTCCCGCAGCCTTGTTGTTGTATTACATCACACGGCAGCCGTTGGTCTTCCATGTTCACAGTACCGAAATGAGCATGAACCTCCACGGGACCAATGGTTTTACGCCGAAAGTCGCGGCATGGCTGGAGAGAAAAATTGGCAAGGTTGCTCGTCACGTTATTGTGCCGAGTGAGGAAATTAAACGGCAGTTAGAAAGCTTTGGATGGGACGCAGCAAAGATAAGCGTTGTGCATCATGGCTACGAAGACACTGTTTTGCAAGGGGTGTTAGAGCGTGCAGCAACCGACACAGAAACGCAGCGGCTACTGAAATGTGACCTGGGATTGGGACCCGCGACCAAAGTACTGCTGTTCGCGGGACGATTGATTACGCACAAAGGCGTGGACACTCTGTTGAGGGCCATGCCATTGGTCATAAAAAAACATTCAGATGTAAAACTGGTTTTGGTCGGTTCCGGTGAGGCGAATTATCAACAGCAGATGCAATCGACCATCCACACACTTGGCATTGAAGCCCATGTACATGCGTACTTTGAACAAATGCCGCAAGAAGCAGTAATGCAACACTATTGCTTAGCCGATGTTTGCATCTTCCCGTCCGTATACGAACCGTTTGGTTTTGTGGCACTTGAAGCCATGTCGTTGGCGAAACCGGTCGTGTTGGGTTGTGGCTTCCCGGAAGTGATACGCGCGCCACAGAATTGTGGTTACACCGACGCACCGGTGTCGGCTTTCTCCGACAGCGATAATGCGATGGCTTTGGCGGAGTGCATTAATCGGTTGTTGGAAGCGCCAGAAGAAGCTAAGCAGCTTGGCGAACGTGCTCAAGCGTATGTGAAACAGCAATTTCGATGGCACAAAACGAGCACGCAAACATTGCAGGTCTATGAACAGATTGGCTAACCCGAAAAAGGAACACAGTGTGTACGATAACAAAACGTTGGTCTCAGTCGTTATACCAAATTACAACTCCAGCAAAACAATTCTATTGTGTTTGGAAGCCTTGATTTCTCAAACGCATAAAGAACTCGAAATTATCGTCGTGGATGATGGCAGTACCGATGGCTGCCTGGGGCTAATCGAGCCCTTCCATGTCACGATATTATCCACCGGTAATAACGCCGGACCTTCAAAAGCTCGCAATATGGGTGCCATGGCGGCGAAAGGAGAGGTGATCTTTTTCTTGGATTCGGACGTTGCCCTGTTTACTGACGCTATTGAGAATACCCTGATCGCGTTTAATCAAAATTCGGCTTTGGGTTCGGTTTGTGGCATCTACGATAAAGTACCTTTGATACGCGACAGCATCGTCGAAGACTATCGTAGTCTGCAAGCCTACCATTGGCGTAAAAGCTCGGAAGGTATCGTGACGCCCGGATTCTTTTCTTTAGGCGCGGTAAAGCGATATGTTTTTCACGAGATTGGTGGTTTTAATGAATCGCTGCGCGATTCAGAAGACGCGGAATACGGCCACCGTTTGTCGCAACACTACCAGTTATTGCTTACGTCAACGGTGATGGGGCGACACGACGACGATGACAGTGTTCGCGTGATAATGTCGAAATTATTCAAACGGGCACGTACGCGAATTCCGCTGTACATGCGCCGAGGCAAGCCAATGCAAGGTTTTGAAACACCGGCCCGTGCATTAGCGCTTGGTTTTGCCGCTCTGACGTTATTGACGTTGCCATTGTCGACGCTCCATTGGGGTTTTTTGGCACTGACAGTGTTTTGGCTCTGTGTGTTTATCGCGTTGGACGGATCTCAATACGTGTTTGTGGCCAAAGAACGTGGGCTGCGATTCTTGATATTTTTTACCTCGGTGCACTTGCTCGTCAGTGCAACAGCCTGTGCTGGCCTGTGCAAGGGCCTCATTGACTGGTGTATCGATCCAGCGTTTCGACGCGGTGGGGTAAGCGCGTGACATTAGCTATTCCCCGAAGAGTCAACAGAGTCCGTTGGTTAGACTACCTGGTAGTTGCCCTAGCGGGTTTCTGGGTGTTGTTTATGATTTTCTTCCTGGTGGCTGCGGGCTCATTTTCGTTGATGAGCCTTCCCGGCAGTACTCCGCCTTTTGTCTTTCTTTTGGTCCCTGTGGTGCTGGGTTTACTTACGGCCGTTGGTAGTCGAAAGCGATGGGCTATGGCGTTGTCTTTGGCTGGATTCCTACTGGGCACCACGCAACTCGATGTGAACTGGAGGCCATTGCCGGTCAGTGTTGCAGATGCAGATGCCAGAGAATTGGTGGTGTTTAACTGGAATAGCCTGATGTGGGATGAGAAAAAAGACAAAGCGGCTTTTTATCAGTTTTTGCAAAAACAGAACGCCGACATCTATTTACTACAGGAAGTTCTGTACAGTGCCTCAGAGCATGATGTTGAATCGGATGCTCGATTGAACAGCCCCGCCATTCCGATTTCTACCGTGATTCCGGGCTTGGATGCTGATTACCTGACCTTCGACAAAACCCCTGAAATTTTGTCTTATTTTCCAGGTTACCACCTGGTTCATCAACAGCAGTTTCTGATTTTATCACGCTACCCGATTCAGAACGCCTACCTGGACCCTTCCGATCAGTTTCAGGTAGCCGATGTGCAAATAGGTGAACACACACTACGCTTGTTCAATGTTCATATTGCGTTGCACTTGGAGTTTAAAGACCCTTTAACGAGAGATTTTTATGATGCTTTGGACAGACGGTTTCGCGTTCGAAATATTGCATTTGACCGGCTGCACGCAGCGATAGAGAAAACGCAGCAGGATTACATTATTGCCGGTGATTTTAACTCGCCAAAACCGATGGGAACCATGCGAACGCTAACGAAGCAACAGGTGGATCTGTTTCGTTATGGGCAGGAGCGGTTTCCGGTCACATTTGAGTTTAACGGCCTGCGCTGGTGGCGATTTGACTATGTCTTCGCAAATCCGGATCACGGATTCCAAGTGCTGGGATTTGAGAATATTCCTATTGAAGCGCTGTCCGACCACAACGCGCAACGAATTACCCTGCAATATTTAACCGAAGAATTATAAGGATCGAACATGGGCTATCAACGACTCTCGACGAACCCACAGCACGGTACACCACCCGTGGTCAGTATTGTCCTACCGTTTTATAACACGGAGGAGTACCTGCGTGGATGCTTGGACAGTGCATTGAATCAAACTTTTCAGGATTTCGAGATATTGGCGATTGACGACGGCTCCGTCGATGGCTCATTGGCCATCGTTATGGAATATGCCGAACGGGACTCTCGTATTCACGTTTTCAAGAATGATAAAAATTCCGGCGTCAGTGTGACAGCGAATGTTGGTATTGAGAACGCGCGAGGCCGCTATTTGGCCCGCTTGGATTCCGACGACATGTATGTGCCGACTAAACTGGCGACTCAGGTGGCTTTTTTTGAACAGCATCCAGACCATGTATTGCTGGGTGGCGCGGTTCGGATCATCGACACGGTTAAAAAAATTGAGCGGATTAAGTACTCCCCGACCACACATGAAGACATACTGGAGAAAATATTCACCTTTATCCCGTGCCAGCATTCCGCCATTATGATAAATCGCGCCTTGGTGCCTGAGCATTTTAGTTGGTACGACCCGGATACCCATATCGCGGAGGATTTGGATCTCATCTTCAGAATCGCGCCTTACGGGAAAATGCGCAATCTGGACGATATTTTGTGTGTGATATTTGAACGCCCCGAATCGTTGTCGCATCTCGACGTTAAAAACTCATTCCGTCAGATTCTCAACATACGCAAACGAGCGGTAAAAGAATATGGTTATCAGACGAATCTGCAATCGAAGTTAACCATGATCGGTCAACGGTTAATCGTGACCTTTACCCCCGCAGCGCATCTGTTTACCGTTTTTCATCTCATTCGCAAACATATATAAAAACGGAGAACGGGGCGTGCTTGCTCAGCACACCCCCGGATTTCCCAGGGCGTATCAATTCAATGATTCATAGCATGGTTTGCGTTTTCGTTGGTTTTGTACCCATTAGTGCTGGCAGCGCCAATGGGCTACATCGCCTTGATAATACTGACGTCGCAGGTCGCTTGGGAGGCAATTTTCGCCGCGGTGCTGCCTAAGGTTGACCGCCCCAATTGATTGGTCCCGCCGCGATGGCTGCCCATTAAGATCAGATTTGCGTGAATTTCGTCCGCTTTATCGAGAATGGTGTTGCTGGGCAAGCCCATTTCGACCATCAAATGGATGCGGCCCTCATGTGTTGAGATGTGATGTTCCGCGAATTCCATCAGTTTCCCACGAATTTCGTCCAGGGTGTTTTCATCGGCCCCGTTGGGGGCAACCGCCAATAACGTGACTTCGCAGTCGCTGTATTGCAAATGAAACAGTGCTTTTTTCAAAATTTGTTCCGCAATAAGCGGGACAGAGACATCAATAGGTGCCAAAATTGACGCATACATAGTTTCACCATCTCAGAGTTGTTGTCGTTTCAGTGTAGGCCGAACTGGTCAATTTGCCAGATGACCGCTCTAGCGATCAAAGAGTACGCATTTCATGTCTGTTTTTATTCAATTATTCTGGTTCTTCCGCCAGCAATGGCGCCGTTATGGTATTGCTGTGTTTGCCCTGATCGGGGTCGGGCTGGCAACCATGGTGCCGCCGTGGATGATCGGCAAAATCGTCGATTCATTGGCTGATGGGACCGTCACCAAAGCCTTCTTGTATGAGCATGTGGGCTGGATTCTGGTCGCTGCACTGGTCAGCTACACGCTTCGAGTCACCTGGCGGATAGCCTTGTTCGGGGCCAGCTACATTCTTGCGAACCAATTGCGGCAGCAAATGTTCCGGCATTTCAGTATTCAACCACCTTCGTTCTTCCAGAAGATGAAAACCGGCGATTTGATGGCCCGTGCCACCAACGATATTCAAGCCGTTGAAATGACCGCCGGTGAAGCTGTGTTAGCGCTGTTTGACGGTGCTTTTACCGGTATGTTGGTACTGATCATGATGACGGTATTCATTTCCTGGCCTTTAACTCTGATCGCGCTGATCCCATGGCCCATCGTGGGCTATTTTATGTGGCGGTTCGGCAAGGCTTTACACGCGTCGTTTCGGGATGCACAGGCGCGGTTCAGTGACTTGAACGACGACGTGCAGGAAAGTATTTCTGCCTTGCGCTTGACCCGCGCCTTTGGTCGCGAGCAGGTTGAGCAGGCACAGTTCAACGCGATTGCCACACAAGCCAATAAAGCCAATCAGGATGTTGCACGCACTGACAGCAAATACGACCCGGCTATTCAATTGGGCATTGGCTTTTCATTTTTCCTAAGTGTTGCCGGCGGCGCCTTTTTCATTTATCGCGGCGAACTGACGCTGGGTCAGCTCACTAGTTTTACGTTGTATCTTGGGTACATGATCTGGCCGATGTTTGCCATTGGCTGGTTGTTGAATTTGGTCGAGCGAGGGCAGGCCGCCTATCAGCGGATCGATGAGCTGTTTGCCATGAAACCGGATATTCAGGATGACGGCACATTCACACAGCCGGTGTCTCCGATGATCGAATTCTCTGTTGAACGGTTTCGATTCCGTGATGCCGAAAACCCGGCATTGCAAAACATTCATCTGACTATTCCCGCGGGGCACATGCTGGGCATTGTCGGTCACACCGGAGCAGGTAAATCGACACTGATCAATTTGTTGGTGCGTATGGAAGAAGACGGGCAGAGCGTTATTCGGTTGTGTGGCCGCCAAATTCAGGAATTCACGCTGGATAACCTGCGTGCGCACATTGCCACCGTGCCGCAAACGCCGTTTTTGTTTTCCGCCACCATTGCCGAAAACATTGCGCTGGCGAAACCGGAAGCCTGCCAGGCTGAGATTGAGCGGGTCGCCACCATTGCTCAGGTTCACGATGATATCTGCCGGTTCCCTAAAGGGTATAAAACTGAAGTTGGTGAACGCGGTGTCACGTTGTCGGGTGGGCAGAAGCAACGTATCGCCATCGCCCGAGCTTTGTTGCAGGATGCCCCTGTGTTGATACTCGATGATGCCCTGTCCGCGGTGGACGTAAAAACCGAACAATCGATTCTCAACCATTTACGCGCCGAACGCGCGGGTAAAACAACCTTGATTGTCTGTCACCGGTTGTCGGCTGTGGAAACCGCGCAGCACATTATTGTGTTAAACCATGGTGAAATAATGGAGCAGGGCTCACATCGGTCACTCTTGTCGCAGCAGGGTTGGTATCGCCAGATGTTTGACTATCAGCAACTGGAGCAAGCCGTGGAGGAAGGCCGATGAAGCAGACTTTTGTGCGGCTGTTAGCCTATGCCTTGGCTTACAAAAAAACACTGATGCAGGCATTCCTGTTATTGCTGGTGGCCACCACCGCCAGCGTGCTGGGGCCATATCTGATCAAGGTTTTCATTGACGATTATCTTACGCCCAGCAATTGGCACTGGCCGGGTATTGCAACTCTGGCGGCGTTCTACATATCGGCGCAGCTGATTGGCGCGCGCGCCTTCTTTATGCAGGCGATTCGTTTTAATCGAATCGCGCTGGACGTGATTCAACGTATACGTGAACAGGTGTTTGCCCATGTGTTGAACTTGCCTATGGCTTATTTCGACAAGACCGCCACCGGTAGTTTAATCAGCCGCATTACCAACGACACAGAAGCGATAAAAGACTTATACGTTAATGTCATTTCGGTGTTTGCGCAAAACACCGTGCGCATCATTGGCATTCTGATCGCCATGGCGTTTCTCGATATCCGTTTAATGTGGATTTGTGCCACGCTGGTGCCCGTGGTCTTGGTCCTGATGTTTACCTATCAGAAAATATCGACGCCTATCTTTCAACGGGTACGCAGTTTACTCAGCGACATTAACGCGCGCCTGAACGAAAGCATTGAAGGGATGTCGGTGATTCAGCTGATGAACCAACAGAAGGCTTTCTCCGCGGCTTTTTCACAAACCAGTACCGACCACTACCGCGCAAAAGTGCGTAATATTGTGGTAGATGGGTTGTTGCTACGAGCATTGATCGACTTCATTTATATGTTGCTGCTGGCCGCACTCTTGTTTGGCTTTGGCTGGCTGGAGCTTACCCAAACCGGAGCGGTTAAAGTTGGGGTGATTTATGCGTTTATTAATTACCTGGGCAATGTGACAGAGCCGTTGGTCGACATGACCTCCCGATTGAACATGGCGCAGCAAGCGCTGGTGTCTGCTAGTCGAGTGTTCGCCTTACTGGACGAGAAGACCCTGCCGGATCTGCAACCGAAGATTACCCCAACGACAACAGAAATCCATTTCGACGTGGAACGCTTCAGCTACGACGGCGAAAAAGATGTGCTGCAGGATGTTCATTTTACCGTCACACCCGGCGAGTTCATTGGCATTGTGGGCCACACTGGTTCTGGTAAAAGCACACTGATGTCGTTATTGATGGATTTTTATTCGGTTGAGCACGGCGCAATCCGTATTGGTGGTCATAACATCGATGACATTCATAAGGATATTCGCACGGGGCTTATTGGATTTGTGCAACAGGATGCGTTTATTTTTTCTGGCACCATCGCAGACAACATTCGTCTTGAATTGGACCTCACGCAAGAACAGGTTAAGCTAGCTGCGCAGCAAGCACAGCTACACGATGCCATTATGGCGATGCCGAAAGGATACGATACCGAACTGGCCGAACGCGGAAAAAATTTAAGTACCGGGCAACGGCAGTTACTGAGTTTGGCACGCACACTGGCTCGAAAACCCAAAATTCTTATCCTGGATGAAGCCACCGCAAACATCGACAGTCATACCGAAGCGCTGATCCAGAAATCGTTGATGTTGTTACGCGGGCAGGTCACGCTTATCGCCATTGCGCATCGCCTGAGTACCGTGCGTGATGCGGATACGCTCTATGTTCTGCATCAGGGCCATGTACAGCAACGCGGAAGTCATGCGCAACTTATGCGGGAAGAAGGGCTTTACCGGCACATGTATGAACTGCAAATGAAAAAAGACCCTATGGCCGAAGCTGAGTGAGGTATCCCGATCCGCCCTCAGTTGATGACCAAAAAGGTGACGCCCCCTGCAATAAGTCAGAGGGCGGCTTCGTTTAGGGTTCCTGAAATGTCAGCGTCGTGGTTTGAGGAATGCGCCAGTCAATTCCATCCGCAGAGGATGAAATATGCGTGGTATAGTTTGAGGTTTCGTTAAGCCCGCCATAGCGCCAGAACCGGTCGTGATAGACCAGTATGTCGGCATTCTGGAATGGTTCATACGCATTACTGGGTTCGAGTCGTTCCCAAGTCACGGCATCCGCCGACCGGTACACATAATGAGATGGCAGATAATCTATCGTCAGTACGCCGCCGAAGACCCAGAAATAGCCATCTTTATGAACAAATGAAAAACCAGAAAGGGCTTCAGGCAGTTCGCTGATCGCAGTGTAGGGGCCGGAACCTGTCTGGCTTTTCCATACCTTTGTTTTCTTGTTTTGCCAGTCGTAGTCCAATACGTAAATACCATCAGATGCAACTGAGATCGCTTTGTGATGTTGTAAGCCACCCATCCCCGCATCTGTAGTCACTTGGTACCATTGCAAACCATCACTCGTGCGCCAGATGTCTCGCGACTCGCCGGAACTTTCGCTGGTTCCCCCGAATAACCACAGCTGTTCATCAAAGCTGACTAATTGATGGAATTCGCGAGTGCCAAAGGGCCCCTTGCTGGATTCCCGGACCCAATTGTTGCCGTCTGTCGTAGACCAAATGTCGCCTAAACGGGTATTGCCATTTTCCCGACCGCCAATCACCCAAAGCTTGTCTTTAAACACAATCGTTTCCGTGAATGTGCGCAGGGGTAAGTTGGTGATCTCCCGTTGCCAGTCCATGCCATTGGTCGAAGAATAGATATCCGTATCGAATAAGCCGCCAATGAGCCAGGCCTTTCCAGCAAATTCGACACTGCGCAGATAACCGGTGCTTCGGCCACCCCATCCGTCGCGCGCTGTGATCTGCATTCTGTTGCTTTGGTGTCCTTGCAATTCAGCTGCGTACGTTGCTGTCGTGTTGGTCGTCAGTGCCGTATCCGTAAGGGTTTCCTGACCATAAGTCAGCGTCAGTTGGCCGGTATCGCAACTTGCGTATTGACTGAGGTCGCAGTCCTCACCTCGATAGCGGAACAGTTCATAGGCAAGTAAATAGCTATCTGCCAGTTCGACCTGCGTGTCTTCCACGCCAATGAACAGGTTCAGCTCAACATTCTTAAGCCCAACCACGGTAAATTGAGGAATCGCCATTTCGTTGGACGGGTTGCCCGCGACATCGGTTACTTGTACTGAACATTCGTAAGGTTGATCCGCCGTCAGAGGTCCCAGCTGGATCGTACTGTCACCAGATTTGATCGCTCGCGTTCGTGTCGTGCACCCGGTTCCACGAATTTGCAGCGACCCTGCCTCAGTGGCATGTATCACAAACGTTGGTGAGGTATTTAGCGTGGGCGTTTCAACCGCTTGTAGCAACGAAAGCGCTGGCGCGGCCGTATCGCTCATGGTGATCGTACCGGAGATCACTGTTGCGCCTAGAGCTGAACCTGTGTTCGCCATTGGGGTTACCTCAAAACTAATCGGCAAGTTGTAATCTTCATTGCTCAGCTGATAGGTTTTACCGGAGGCCTCTTGAATCGGCTGCCCATCTCGGAGCCAGCGGATCTGCGTCACGCCTTCAGCATCTTGTTCTGCATCGGTATACACATAGCTGCCCTGCAACTCCATTCCCGGCAGCAGGGTATCGCCTGTCGGCAACTGGATCGAAACATTACTCGCTACGGGTGGCTGGTTTACTTGCGGGGAAGGTTTGTCACCGGTCTGACAGGCACTCAAGAGCAAGGACATTGCAGCAGCCGAAAAAGGCACTGGGCCATACTTGGCGCTTAACCAATTGGTCATCGTGTTGAAACTCCATTATCGATAGTCGTGCTGGCAAAATAAGGTTCTAATGCGGGTTCCGGCGTCCGACTCGACGCACCGGGACACATTTTTAGGCAGACGAACGCTTTAACCGACGGTTCGGGAACCGATTACGCAGCCCTTGCGCAAAACTGTGCTAATCTGCCGTTGCCTAAAAACAAAAAAACCAACAGGAGAGTGCTATGAAAACCTATCAGGGGCATTGTCACTGCGGCAGCGTGACGTTTGAGGTGACGGCAAATGAGCCCATTACCTCCGGTGTACGGTGTAACTGCTCCTTATGCCGTCGTAAAGCCGCGGTTATGGTGATCGTCGATAATGTACAGTTCAAACTGACGGGTGGTCAGGACGCGTTGTCAGAGTACCAATGGAATACCAAGCTGGCCCATCACTACTTTTGCAGTAAATGCGGCATATACACACACCATCAGCCACGTACCATGCAGGACAAAATCGGCTTTAACGCCGCTTGTGTGGATGAGCTGGAGCCGTTGACCTTTGATATCGATATCCGCAATGGACAAGGGCTTTCGTTGGAGTCTTAATGCCGGATGTTTCGCTACCCCTCGATTACCTGATATCGCTGATCAAGAGGTGTTCCATGATTCGGAGAACCAATCCGACCTTCACCAGAGGTGAGGTCGTTAAAATTGAATCGAAGCCCATTGGGACTTCGCTTTTAATCGATTTTCCCCCCCATTTGTCGCATACTTCAGTTTTTTGCCATTCCTTGCACTTTCGTCGAACGCTCGCTTGAGCGTGTGTCCCTTCACACGTGGTGCTTTCAAGGATATTCATGACCCTCAGTCCGTTGCGTGGTGCTCATCATTGCAGCCAAAGCAGATACGACGAGTAGACTGTTGGCTCATATCCCTATCTAAGGCTTGCATGAGTATATTTCCAATATTCCGCTAAACCATTTGCCGTGAATGAACCGTACTGCGTAACTCAGTTAAGATAGTTTTCCATGTTTGCCGAGTAGTCTTGGTAGTAGGTAAAAATACCCCCGCACTTAAACTAATTGTCGAGGTAAAGGGTTCGGTTTATGCTGCAGATAGTCTTGGCGCGGTGACTGCGAAAGCCTTTGTTTTTGACAAATAATCATTGAATCTTTGAAGAACATTAAAAACTGCAATAAGGACCCGATTTCCATCTTCGGCTATCACCCGCCCAACAGATATTGGAAATGGAACGATTGCTAAAGAAGAATGCCAGGTGTTCTTCGCAAGTAAAGCCATCAAGAAATGTCAGTAAGACGTCTCGAAACCCAGTTTCAATTCGGCGACCATTTTGTGCATAGGAGCTAGCAAATGGGATACTATATTGACCTAAAGGAAATTAGCATTGACGAGTATAAAAATATCTTAAAATCAACCACGTTTATCTCAAGCTGGAAGATTCTGGAAAAGGATATTGATAAGAACCTCAATTTATTGAAAGTGAATAATGTTAGAAACCTTGATGAACTATTGATTGCGTTGAAAGATAAAGAAAAAATTCAGAGGATGACAAAAATAACAGGTCTGTCTGAAGCGTATTTGTCGGTTCTCAAGCGAGTAGTTAACGGGTATAGACAGAAGCCAAATAGGATCAGAGATTTTTCGTGTATAGATGAAGATACCGCTAAACGGCTTGAGGACATTGGCATAAAGAATACTCTGCAATTGTATGCAGAAGTAGAGACTCAATCGAAGCGTCGGGTACTTTCAAAAACAACAGGGATCCATGCGAGCGTTATTTTAACTCTTACTAAGTTAGCAGACCTATCTAGAATTCGATGGGTGAATCATACGTTTGCATACGTGTTGTTGGAGTCTGGCTACGATACCGCTGAGAAAATTGCAGACGCAGATTATAAAAAACTCTATATAACTGTAAAGCGACTCAATCAAGAAAGAAAAATATACAAAGCAAGTATTGGCGAACGTGATATGGAAATGATTATCGATTCCGCCAAAGGTCTGAGTGCGGATATTGAATATTGAATGTTTACTAGTGCGTAAAAATTAACTGTTAACCTCCAAGTTTGCTTGCATATGAATGGCTTATTGCCAGCTACTATCAAACCAATACTGACTGGGGATGCTCAGAGTGCGATCACTCATTGTTGGATTATTTATCGTGATCCGTACACGGTTTTGCATATGAGCGTTGTCTAGCATTTTTCGAGTGGCAGGATGGGTACGAAAGAACTCAATAAACGATCCGTCTTCGTGAGCCTTTATGAGCCCGTGATAAACGGCATCGTGTAGGGCTTTATTTTCTTTTGAAACAAAGTAATACACAGCAAATGGGTAAACAAGAGAAACAGAGGGCTCAACAACTAAGTTCGGGTATTCTTCTTTGAATCGTTCTAGTTCTACAAACGGTTCGTTCGCACCTCTAGGAAAGTAGTCGATTCGTTTGTACTCAGTCAGTGTGAATAAGTTAGGATATTCCTCCGTCATCAAGGGTAGTTCTGCGTTTTTAAAAACTGCCACATCTGGCCAAGTAGGTCCCTGTCCAGCAGTGAATTGGCGAAGGTCGGTGAGGTTTTTTACTTGCGAGAATGCCTCCAGAAGGTCTTTATGAATGATGAAAATTCGATTGCCAATCAGCCCTCCGTACAAAGGAATATAAATGGCTTGAAGCTTTTCTTCGAAATCGGCTTGTGTGCCTGCGCTCATGATCGTAACTTCTTCTGCACCTATCATGATCATTCGTCGTGCACGTTCTTCGTTCATTTCCATTTGGGTCAGTGAAAGTGAGTAGGGTACGCCACTTTTATCTAATGCAAGTTTTAGCAATTGGTAATCGTAGGAGTTTTCTTTGTCTCGGCCCAATTCACTTGGGTATATGACGTTCAACGTTTCCGCTGTCGCGAGCGAGCAAAACACTAGCACAAAAAATAGACGAAAGAGTCGTGCTCTCATGGCGAAATCCAGTTAATACTTCTTCAGAACAGTATAGGCTAGAATTTGATCAATCATCTGAATGATGTGATTATTCTTTGTGAAACGCCGATTGAACTTGGCTCACTATTTTCGTTCTGTCGCGATATCTTCAAGCATTCTGATTGGCCAATCTGGGCGTTAATCAGCGGTGGTATTCCTATTGACTAGGTTAAAATAGCAATGGCATTTCTGAAGCGCCAACAGGATAAAAGCTGCAGGCCGTCAGGAAATGCTTTTTACCTTCCGAAGCCAAGGCTTCTCTGAATACTTGCTATCTACCTCAGCGGGTGCAGAAATGCGCAAATGTCGAGGCAAGTTCTGCAGGCAATATTCATTATCTTGGCAAAGGATTGCCCTAGGTATTCGGTTTGAATCGCCAACTCCTTTTTACTGGCATTATATGGTTTTTAAGTGTGTTGTTTTGTCGTTACTAGACCCATTGAAAAAAATGGAAGAGGCCTTGCGACCAAAACAATTATGAGATCACTTAGTTACCAGATAAACCCTAGCCAATTGCATGCCTAAAAAAGGTCTTAATAGGACACGTCGGAAGCTTAGTTACCTTCGTGCGCGCGCAGTAAAACTCAAGCCAAGTTCTGGTGCTCAGAGCTGTCCTGGAATTGCGCTATAACCGATTCCACAAAGTGGCTGAGTTCAATTGGGTTTCGTGAAGCCTGAAACGGAATGGGTAATTGCGACAGGGCCTGGGGTTTGCGCACGGCACCGACGATGGCCTGGTTCACCAGTACCGCAATGCCAGCACAGCCCTGTTGCGCCAGTTTACTGTATTGTTGAACAACCATTTCGGTATCTATGTTCGCCAGGGTGACGGTGCTTTGTGGGTGTTCAAACAAAACCCATTGCCCAAGTCCCCGAGCGGCATCTGTGATGGCCTGGAAGTACTGCTCTGTCACCTCCGCGGTGAATGCGGTTCGGGGGATCCCGTAAACGACGGGGGCTTGCACGTGTACTTCAAACTCGACGTTGCTATTCATAACAATGTCCGCTGTCTTCAAACGGCTCTAACCGTTCAAAATGGTAAATAAGATTATAGTCGGCATTATGGTGCGCGCGAGTTTAGAACGTTGGTTTATTTGTCAGGTTGGCTTCATACCCGGCGGCGTGGTTGCGCAACCAACCCCACACGCGTCGTGTGGTGCGGTCAATGGCCGTGGAACCGTAAAAACCCTGGCGCAGGGCATCGTGGATCTGCAAATAATCGGGGTGTTCGGCCCGAACGGCGGTGGCTTTGCGTTTACGAGCCTGTTGATGTGAGTAATCACTGTCGTTCATATATAGGTCCAGCACAGGGACGGTCAGTTGCCCTAAATAATCGGGCAATTCCGGGTAATTCAGCGACGCATCAATCAGGATCAGTGCATAGCCTTCCACTTCATCTTCGCTGATCCGCTCACTTAAGTAACGGCTGGCCCAATAGGCGCCGTCACCATAGCCGATGACGGCGATATTGAAGATGCCATCACCATTCAATTGCTTAATACCCGACGCGACTCGCGCTAAAACCCGGTTTTGCTGGTCTTCGTCACTGACAGGGCCAGGATCCGATGCATTCTCATTCAGCGGAAGCACGCCAATGGCATCGCGCAGCGGTGTAGGTAGGTCAATTGATAAGGTGGTCCAACCCACAGCGGGTAAGTATTCACGTACTTGCCGCAACAGGTACGGCCAATCAGGGGTTTGCCCGGCATCGTGTAAGATCAACACGCCGCCCTCTGGTGATGCGGTCTCCTGTTCCAATTGCAGGGCGATAAACCGTTCCTGGTCGGTTGTTAACTCCAACACCTGTTCTGCTTGGAGCGAGTTTTGGTATTGGCGTTGTAAGTCGAGGCTGCGGGACAAGTGCGGTGTCGGAACAGGCGCAGCAAGGCTTACTAGCCCAAGAGGGACGATCAAAACGGCGATCAAACCAATAAATTGACGGATTCGAAATTGACCTAGCATTTATAACCCCTAGAATGTCCGCTCCCGACTAACCAAGGTTTCCATTCGATGTCTGATTTTCTCATTGCGCCTTCTATCCTGTCTGCCGATTTCGCCCGTTTGGGAGAAGAAGTCGATAATGTTCTAGCCGCTGGTGCGGATTGGGTCCACTTTGATGTCATGGACAACCATTATGTCCCGAATCTCACGATTGGTCCGATGGTTTGTAAAGCTTTGCGCAATCACGGCGTCACCGCACCGATTGACGTTCATCTGATGGTCTCTCCAGTAGATCGGCTGATAGGCGATTTTATTGAGGCAGGCGCCAGTATGATTACCTTTCATCCGGAAGGCAGTGAGCATATCGACCGCTCTCTGCAATTGATCAAAAATGCCGGTTTGCAAGCTGGCCTGGTGTTTAACCCCGCCACGCCACTGCATCATCTGGATTATGTCATGGATAAAATCGACATGATTCTGATCATGTCGGTGAATCCGGGCTTTGGTGGCCAGTCGTTTATCCCGTCGGCGCTGGATAAGCTGCGTGAAGCGCGCCAGCGCATTGAGGCGAGCGACCGTCACATTCGTCTGGAAGTCGACGGTGGCGTTAAAGTCGATAACATTCGGGAAATTGCCGAAGCCGGGGCCGATACCTTTGTCGCCGGGTCTGCTATTTTCAATGCAGACGATTACGCCGAACAAATTCGTAACATGCGTGCTGAGCTTGCGTTGGTAAAATAACCTCACGTTTGACCGGCAGCACTCAATTCCCCAGCGGACGTGAAACGCGTTCGCTACCCACAGCAATAGGATCAATTTTGGACGAATTACTGGTATTTGATTTAGACGGAACCTTGCTTAATAGCCGGGAAAAACTTTCCGATGTCACCCGGCATGCGTTGTCGGAACTCGATCGTCTGGGGGTCAACTGGACGATTGCGACCGGTCGAATGCCGCACGGCGGCCGTGAAGCCTTGCCCGGCATTCATTTCAAGCACCCTCAGGTGTACAAAAATGGCGTATTGATGTGGGACTTAAATGAAGACAAAGTCATCAGCAAAATGCCGATGGATCGCGTTGAGGTCATTGAAGTCTGCAAGCGCCTGCGTAAACGCGGCATTAACCCGTGGCTGAACACTATCGATCACGAAGATAATATCGGCGCTGTCATTACCGGTATTTCAACGCAGCGCGAGCGAGAATGGGCCGACTTTTTGAACCATGAAGGCATCGTTGTTCAGGAGCGTTCCGATTACTCCGATATTGAAGAGCATATTCTGAACATTTTTGCCGCCACCGATAACGCCGCCGTAATGGACATGGCCGAGGAACTGGCCGACGTGACCGGTGTCGCTGTATTTGCCGGGCACGACATGTATAACCCAGGCAACTATTGGATGGACATCCACCACGCCGGAGGCACCAAAGGCGACGCCGCGAAGCTCATTCAACAGCAACTGGGTGCGAAAAAGATGATCTGTTTTGGTGACTCAGACAACGATATTTCCATGTTTAAGCTAGCCGATGAATGTTACGCCATGGGGCAAGGCCTAGATGAGCTCAAGGCCATAGCGACCGCGACCATCGGGACCAATAACGAGCATGGTGTGGCTCAGTTTTTGGCGAGTCGCTATGGTTTCGAGTTGCCTGATCGGGATTAACCGATCTTAAAGGCCACGACCTGCTGACTCAGGGTTTCGGCCATTTCATTCAACTGCTCGGCGGACTCGGATGTCTGTTGCGCCAGCTCAGACGAGCGCTTCGCCGAGTCGTTTAATGACACTGAACTGTTGCTGATTTCTTCGCTGACCGAACTTTGCTCTTCAGAGGCGGTCGCCGTTTGCATGGTCATGTCGTTAATTTCACGCGTGTACTGGGCAATGGTGGTTAACGCGGCCATCACTTTTTCCGAGTAATCCACCGACCGTGATGAGTAATCACCCGCCGTCGTAACCGAGGCCACCGCCGATTGCGAACTCTTCTGCAGACCGTCGATGATGCCCTTGATCTCCGAGGTGGATTCCTGTGTTCGCTGCGCCAGATTTCTCACTTCATCGGCCACCACGGCAAAGCCGCGACCTTGCTCACCGGCACGTGCTGCTTCAATGGCTGCATTCAGTGCGAGCAGATTGGTCTGTTCAGCAATGCTACCAATCACTTCCAGCACAGAACCAACGTTTTCCGACTCTTTCGCTAACGCCTGAATAATTTGAATCGCTGTTTTCAGCTCTTCAGCTGCCTGTTGGGTAATGTCTTGCGAGTTCTGCATCAGGGTAGAACCTTCGGTCACGGCCTCCGCGGTTTTGTTGGTTTGTTCGGACGTTGTGCTGGCGTTTTGTGCCACCTCGCGGATGCTGGCCGCCATTTCTGTTATCGCCGTGGCGATTTGGTCAGCCTCTTCGTTTTGTTGGGCAACGACCTGTTTGTTTTCAACCGAAACATGGCGTAACGCGTCACTGGCCTCAGACAAATGTTTAACCTGTTGCAGCAACGCATTAATCAACTCCGAAAACGACAGGCGAGTCGATTCCAGTTGCCGCAAGACCTGATGAATTTCATTTTTGGAGTCACGTTGACCCAGACCCGTCTCACATTGGTTGCTGGTCAGGTCGCCCGAACCGATTTTCACCAAGGCGTCAGTGACATCCTGCAATGGCGCGAGCTTGCTGCGCACAGACAAAAAGGAAATGGCGAGCAGTGCAATCACGGAGACGATGGACATGATGATCAGGTTGTTTCTCAGCGCCAGCGCTTCTTGAGTAAATTCGTCGACATAACCCACACCGCCAATTACCCAATCCCATTGGTCAAAGTGGGTGTAGGCTAATAATTTCTGCTTCTGTTTACCTTGTTCCGTGCGGTTGAACTCATAGCTGCCTTCATCTTTGGTTAACATCTCAGGGTCAACCAACATGCCATCGGCATCCTTAAGTTCCGCTAATCGTTTTCCTTTTAAACTCGGATGGATCATCACGCGACCTTGCTCGTTGCCCGCCAGTGCATTAACGGCAAACACGTAGCCACTGTCCCCAATGCGTAACTGAGCAATAATGTTGGACAGGTCAGACAGCGCTTCCGTAAAGTCCTGACCGACAAACAATATACCGATCACCTTTCCGGATTGATCTATGACTGGGTCGTATCGGGTCATGTACTCACGGCCGAACAATGTGGCACGGCCGATATACGACTGCCCATTAATGAAATTCTGATAACCAGGGTGGGTCTTGCCTAAAAACGTACCCATCGCGCGGCTGCCGTCGGCTTTTTTCAAGCTGGTGGTGACCCGAAGAAAATCGTCTCCCGTTTTTACAAACAGTGTGGCCACAACATTGGTCAGCGCCGTGAATTCGTCAATCCGGGTAAAATCGTTATTGAGGACTTCACCGTTTAAGGCAATGGCCGGTGCGGTGTAATCACCCGTTTTCAGCGTTTGACCCGGCACCAGGGCCAGTTTGCCGGGAAACAGTTTTTTGATGATCGCCGCGTAGTTGGAAATTTCTTTTTCCAGCGAGGTACTGAATTGCGAGAACTGTTGGTCAATCAGCTCAACTTCATGCAATACGTCTTGCCGTGCCTTGTCTAAGGCACTGCTTGTGGAAGACACCGAGATGTACAAAATCATCGACGTAAACACCACCAGGTTAATGGCCAGCAGAATGAGGATGATTTGTCTGGCTAAAGGCATTGCGTTAAAACGTGAGAACATAATTTGACCCTATTCGCCGCGAAAGCGTGTCGTTGGAACCATTCATACGATCCGATTGCTTAGGCAGACTATATCGGAACCGGTTGATTGAACTTTAGTTGAGGTATAACGATTTTAAAGAATAATCGCCAATTTGATGATTTGAGTCGGCAAAAGACGGGGGCATTCTGTTCTGCGCGGCACTGGGCGCGTTTGCTACGCTGACTGAGCCGATGCGGGTTCTTCAGCTGGTGTGCAACTGGGTCAACACGAAAGCGTGCAGAGCGATTTTGTCGGACTCCTCAACATTCACGAACTGAAGGCCGTAAAAGTGAGCGCCCTTAGCCTCATTAAACTGAACAGAACGCACGATGGATTTAATATGCAGAATTCGCTCGATCTCGCTGACCTCGATTTTAAACACCAAGTCCATCTCCTGATCTTCTTTTACCTTCATATCAGCGCCGTGGATTCGCGCTCCGTGTGTCGACAGGTCATCGATCACCGCCGACATCGTATGTCGCTTACCCTCCAAACTGAACATTACCGAGCTGACAACATGCACCGTCGCACGGATAGACTTGCGCACCTCGCCCACCACCAGTTTCTCAGGCCAGGACAAGTGCAAATGGGGAAACGGAATAATGCTGACGTGAACCACTGTCGCCTCAAACGCACAGGCACCGTTGATCTGATTCACGAACAGGCGGACCTTCACCTTATTTTTAGGTTTCACCGACATCGGCACACCCTGCTTTGTGGGTGTCGACACAATAATATTGCGGCCACGGTGATATCCGACCAGCGTGCAACGGTCCCGAGTGGCATCGTAGCCGTCGAACTCGAGTTGTAACACTTGTCCAGGGAGCAATTTAAGGGCTTCAAAGCTGATGTCTTTCTTTGCGGTCATGTGTCGTTACTTTTACTCTGCATTCGCGGCATGAAGGGTAGATAGCCTGGTCGCCTTAGACTGACGCACAAGCCCATTATGTTAAAAAGTGTAGCCGAGCGTTTTACAAACGCGAATTGAAGAGTGGATGTTGTGGTTTTTGGTTTCGGCTGCCTTGTCAGCCAACGCGGATGCGACGAAACAGTTATTTACGCCAGTCCTTGGTACATAGAATTTAGAGGTTGGTTTTATCTATCGAGAAAGTAGCTCTTGCCGCGGTTTTCTCCGCCTTTCAAACGACCACGTGAAGCAATTTGCGTCTCACAGGTTGTTCAAGCAGGGATGCTTGAACAAGTGAGCCGGCCAGGGAAGGCCGTCGCGAACGACCTGTCGAAGACGAAATTGAGAAGTGTGATCAGTCGTTTGTGGCGGCGGCTGGGATTGTTAAGGGCCGAGCCCGAATCGTCGGACCGGTTCGGCCCTTGACGGCGAAAAACTCCCAACGAAACCAGGTCACTGCATGACGCAAAAGTTTCACATACAACCTAATAAGCGTAAGTAGCTGCCATTCGGGCAGCCCCCTTGAAAAGAAAAACCCTCCAAGCGACCCTTGCGTTACAAACCTAACTAAATTTTCCCGTCCAGAGTAAATGTCACCAACCCGTCTTTTCAGCGAAAATTACCGAAGTTACAGCAACGCGCCGCTGACCTTATTTATATATTGACCTGCCCAAAATACTGACCACAATGACCGCCTGAATTCAGGAGGACCGATGGATAAATCGACAATTCGCGCGCATTTGGCGTTGTTATTGGCCATGTTGTTGTGGGGCAGTTCGTTTATTGCGTTGAAGGTTGCGGTAAATGAGATGTCGCCGATGGTGGTGGTGTTTGTGCGGATGGCCATTGGCGCGACGGCTTTTCTGGTGGTTTGGCCGTGGTTGCGTCATGGTTTTAATTATCAGCCGGGAGACTGGAAATACCTGTTGGGCATGGCATTTTTTGAGCCTTGTCTGTATTTCTTGTTCGAGTCTCAGGCGTTGCTTTACACCAGTGCCGGGCAGGCGGGTATGGTGACTTCCATGCTGCCGCTGATGGTGGCCATTGCCGCGTTCTTTTTTCTGGGCGAACGCAACACCCTGAAGCAGTGGATCGGTTTCGGGGTGGCCGTCGCGGGTGTTCTGTGGATGAGCCTAACCGGTGAAGACTCCGACCAGGCCCCCAACGCGCTGCTAGGTAACTTTCTGGAGTTTATGGCGATGGTCACAGCTGTCGGTTATACCCTGCTGGTGAAACACCTGACCAAACGTTACTCGGCGTTTGTGCTGACTGCCTTGCAGAGTTTTGTGGGCACGGTGTTTTTCTTGCCGTTGGCGCTAATGTCCGAATGGCCTGCGCAAATTTCCCTATGGTCGGTCGGCACTTTAATCTATCTGGGCTTGGTGATTACACTTGGCGCCTATGGCCTATATAACTATTCGTTGGCGCACGTCAAAGCGTCAACCGCGGCTGGGTACACTAACCTGTTACCGGCCTTTTCATTGCTGTTTTCCATGTTGCTGTTGGGTGAACGGCTCACCTTGAGCCAGTGGATTGCAGTAGCGATTGTGTTCATCGGTGTCTACCTGAGCCAGGAGCGTCGGCCGCCTATTCCAAAGGAAGTCCCGCCAGGGGTGACAGGGTAGTAAGCTCTAACTTTAAATGTTTTTGATAACGGTTTGGTAGTACTCATCTGCGTTGACCGGCCTGTCGATCAGGTAACCCTGTACGCTATGGCAACCAACGGAACGCAGCAGCGCCAGTTGGTCGTTCGTTTCAACGCCTTCGGCTATGCAACGAATGCCCAATGCTTCGGCAAACTGAATAATCCCGCTGATAACCTTCGTGCGCTGCTCGGGGTTATCGTCAATGTCGAGCAGCGACCGTTCAATTTTCAACGCGTCCACCGGGTAGTCAATCAAATAACTCAAAGACGAGTAGTCCATCCCAAAGTCATCCAGGTGAATAAGGCATCCCTTATCTTTCAGCATACGCAATGCCTGTTTGGCTCGGCTGGAATCTTGCGCGATAACCGATGCTTTCACGTCGATAATCAGCGCGCTGGCCGGCAGCTTCAGTGCGTCGAGTTTTTCAATTAAAAAAGTCAGCAGGTGGGTGTCGAATAGTTGTTTGATAGAAAAGTTAACCGCGATTTCCAGCTTAACGTCTTTACCTTGCAAGTTGCGGCTCCACGCCGCGTATTGAGTCAAGGCGGTGTCCAGCGCCCAGTACCCGATATCTTTAATCAGGTCTTTTTGCTCGGCGTATTCGATAAATTCGATCGCATCCAACAAACCTTTATCGGGATGATTCCAGCGGGCAAAGCATTCAATCTGCTGCAGCTCTTTGGTATGCGTGTCGACAATCGATTGGTAGTACAACTGGAATTCATGGCGATCCAGCGCGTGTTGAATATCCTGTTCCAGACGGATAGTACGCAACATCTCTTGGCGCATGCTGTGGTCAAACAGCACATAACAGTTTTTACCGGCAGCTTTGGCGCGGTACATGGCCAGATCGGCATCGCGCATCATTTCTTCCGGAGAGGCGTAGCCGTTGCTACTCAAGGTTACCCCTATGCTGGCCCCAACCCGGTGCTCTTGCCTCATAATGGTGTAGGGTTCTTTTAAACTGGCGATGATCCGCTGCGCCACCTGAGCGTAGCGAAACTGTTCTATGTTGGTTAATAAAATAACAAATTCATCTCCACCAAAGCGGGTGAGTACATCAGCTTCCCTTAGGCAGTGTTTTAACCGTTCTGACGTTTCTTTCAGTAAGCGGTCACCGGCGGCGTGCCCCATGGAGTCGTTCACCGATTTAAAACCGTCTAAATCCAGAAACATTAAAGCAAAGCTGGTCATGTGTTCACGTTTTTCAGCTGCGAACAATTGCGTTAAATAGCTGACTAAAAATGCGCGGTTATACAGACCGGTCAGTTTGTCGTGGAAGGCGTCGTGGGTCAGTTGTTCTTCTGCTTCTTTACGGCTGTTAATGTCCGTGTGGGAGCCGGCCATGAGGATGTACTTACCCGTTTCATCTTTTACGGCGATACCGTGCGACAGAATCCACCGATAATCATCGAGAGCTGTTTTTATTCGGTACTCGAAAATGAACTTATCTGTTTTTCCATCCAGATAATCACTGACTTGTTTGTTGAAACCCTCTCGGTCCGAAGGATGAATGAGCGACATCCACTTCGCGGTATGAATTTTTCCCTGGGTGTCGGGGTTCAGGCCCATCAACTGTGCGAAGTCAGCGGATAGTGTTATAACGTTATTGACCAAGTTCCAATCCCAAATCCCTTCGTGGCTGGCCTTTAAAATAAGTTCGTGACGCGTCTCACTTTCCTTCAGCGCGATTGCGTAGCTTTCCCGGTCGATCAAAGTGGCGACCGTTAAATTAAACCATCGTGTGAGTTCTGTTATCTCGTCACTGCCTTCTTCTGGCATCTGATCATTGAGGTCAAACTCACCGCTGTTTATCTTTTGGAATTTTTGAACCAAATTGCCAATGGGGTTTACGATGCGGCGGTTCAAATAGAAAAAACCAATTATCAAAATACTCAGCCCAAACGCAACACTCGCCCCGGTGGTTAAGCGGATAGTTTGCGTGCGAGCCAACAGATCTTTTTCTGGAATAATGCGCAGTAAGGTCCAGCCGTAAAACGTAAGTTCTTTGGACGCAACCAGGTAAGGCAACCCTTCGTAGACGACCTTAAAGGTTTCGTCGAACGAATCCAGCGCAACCTGGTAAGCTTGCTCGATAGATTCACCTAAGTGCAGCTTATCTTGCTGAAATATGATGTGCTGGTGTTGGTCCAATAACATCGAAGACCCGAGCCCTTCAAAACTCGCCGCAGAAAGCGTCTTGTGGATATTGTCCAGATCGTAACTGATGACAATAGTGCCGACCAGGCGACTGGCGTTAGCGGTTAAGTTCGCCTTTTGGATGACTTTAGCCGCCGTCAATACGTAATCATTATCAATGCTCAGGTTGATCGGGCGCGTCGCACCCGCCCAAACAATTCGGTTTCTGGATACGGTAGCGGCTGCTTTCAGTTCTTCCAACAGAGATTGATTAATACCCGACTGCGCCAAGGTTTGTCCAACATGAAAATGACTGCCGTATTCGGAGATAACATCGATCGACACCAAACCCTCCAACCCAAGATAACCGTTTAAGATGTAACCGATCTGAGCTTGTGCGGCCAGCCGCTCAAAGGTACTTAGGTCTGCGTTCTTTTTGTCCATGGCATCGATCAGAATCTCAATACCGGAGATGTTGTGAATTAACCCCTCAATTTCCCTGAGTATTACGTCCAATACTTTTTCCTGAGCGGCAATCATACTGTTGGTGTGGTTCAGTTCTTGCTCAACCAGGGTTTTTGCAGTCGTTGTATAAGAAACGTACCCCAAGACCAGGATGGGCATTAAGCTCATGACAAACAGAAACGCGGTGAATTTACCGGTTAAAGTAGTGAAGCGAAACATCATTCTCATGAGTCTGTCCGCATTATCGAGTCAGAGTTTCTTTGGTGACCAATACCGCATCGATCAACAGCACGTCTTCAACCGGTTCGCCTTTGAGCATGTCGAGTGCAGTGCGCACGCCAAGGTAGCCCTGCTCCCCTGGCTTTTGGTCGACAGTCGCCACCAGTTCACCAGTGAGTACGGCTCGTTTCGCATCTTCCAGCGCATCGTAAGAGACCACGAGAACGTTTGACCGTTCTGTTTGTGATAGGAACTCCAGCACACCTAAGGCCATCATGTCATTCGCACAAAAAACCGCGCCAATGCCGGGGTATTGTTCAAACATTTCTTTTGCAACTTTGTAGGCCTCGTCAATTTTCCAATGCGCCGACTTGGTCATCACCACATCAACCCGATTGGATTCCGCAAAAGCGCGCAACGCACCGTTTTTGCGGTCTTGTGAATTCTGCGCTTCTTCGATTCCTTCAATCACCACCGCTTGGGTCGGTTTGCTGATTTGCGCCGTTAAGTATTTTGTTACTTCATAGGCAGAGGCTTCGTTATCGACACTGATAAACGGAACCGTTTTCATGTCATTTCGTTTGGCAAATTGTGCATCCAGTTTGTTGTCGATATTCACCACGGTTATTCCGGCTTTTTGCGCTCTGGCTAATGCCGGAATTAATTCAATTGAGTCGCCGGGGGCGATAACAATTGCGTCCACCCTGTCATCAATCAGGCGCTCCACAATATCAATTTGTTGTTGAATGGACGTTTCTTGAGATGCTGTTTTCACCAGCAGCTCAATGCCGAACTCTTTTTCAGCACGTCGGGCGCCCACTTCCATTTGCACAAAGAAAGGGTTGGTCAGCGTCTTCATCACCAACGCAACCTGAATTTCTTCGGCTGAAACCTCAGCGGATGCGGCTATATCCTTTACATCGGTGCCAGTTTCCGGGGTGGGGGTACAGGAAAGTAACACGAAAGAAACCAGCCAAACTGCGACCGAACCAAATGGGTGAGCCAACATCATAACTTACTCCCGTACCTTCAGTTTTTTAGCCATAGAATCATGCGTGACATTGTTTGTGAACAGTGTATGGCCAGTAGGCGAAAGCCGTATTGCAAAAGAGCAGGCATTGCGGTGTTGCGTTAAGCTTTTCCTACAACCTAATGGGCGCTTTGGCGAAACGATCTGTTACTCAAATTTGCGCTGTTATCTCAGAATAGCTTAGATCCAGAAGGATGAATCGCAAGGTGAGGGGCGGGTTCAACTCTGAACAGTGAGTGCAACTGTTCATTCATATGACCTGCCTCAACGTTAAGGCAGGTGAACAATGTTCAGCCGTGTGTTGCTAACACAGTGGTGCCAAGAGGCGTTTGTTATTAAACCAAGCGAGAGTGATTATTCAGTCGCTGAGGGTGAACGGCGAGACGCACCAAGAACCGCGCCCACAATGAGCAACGCACCAAACCACTGCAACAACGAACGGCTTTCCTGTAACCAGAGAACCGCGAACAGCGTACCAAACAGCGGTTCACTGCCAAGCAGTAACGAGACCCGGGTCGGCGAGGTAAGCCGCACCGCACGGTTTTGCGCATAGAACGCGAAGATGGTGCAGAACACCACCAGAAACAAGGTGGTCAGCCAGAATGTCTGTTCTGTTGGCAGCACAAAGCCCGTTGCTGATACACAAACACTGAGCGCACCGAGCCCCACCACCGCCGACTGCAACGCGGTTAAACTCAGCGCCGTCAGCCGCCGGTGTTGGGTGAGCGCCTGTGTACCGGTAACCATGCAAGCACGCAACAGCGCGGCGGTGAGTATCCAGATATCGCCAGGGTGAGTTTCAAAACGGAAATCGCCATTCACCGACAAGCACACCACGCCCACCACGCTCAACACACACAGCATCAACAAGCGTTTAGGCAGCGCTCGCCGTTGCACCAGCGCTTCAATCAGCGCTGTCAGAATCACAGAAAGGCTGATCAGCACTGCAGCATTGCCCGCACTGGTGTGCTGAATACCCATCACTTCGCACGTGAAGATAGCCAGCAGCAACAAGCCGGTGGGCAGCGCAACCCACGCATCCCGATTCTTACCCCGCGCAAAATCGCGGATCAGCACCGGAACCAGCAACGCAAAAGTCAGTAGGAAACGAATCGCGATAAAAGCAAACACCGAAGTGAACAGCAGCGCCGTTTTGGTCAGCCCGTAGCTGGCCCCCCAAACCATCGCCACCAGAATCAGTGATATTTCCGTTATTGGCCACCCGCGCGGAGCAGGCAAGGGCAGGTGATTTTCAGGGCGTGATGGTGCGGTCGTCAAAGCAGATTCTCCTGCGCAGTTTCGTTGGTATTGGCCATTAAGATTGACGCCAACGAGCCTAATTCATTACTGTTAGGGAATAATGATAGAAATCTGCAAAGAATAATTGCGTTATGGATACGAATAAGCTCATAGCACTGCTGCCAGACATGGCCACCTTCGTGACCGTGGTTGAGCAGCAGAGTTTTTCCAAAGCCGCCGATCAACTCGGCGTGGCGGCTTCATCCGTCAGCCGCTCCGTCGCCCGGTTAGAAACCGCACTCGCCACCAAACTGCTAGAACGGACCACCCGGCGTTTACGCCTTACCGTCGCCGGTGAAGAAACCTTCGCCCTGTGCCAAAGCATGTTGCAAAACGCCCAACAGGCCGCCAGCGCCGCACAAAGTAACTCTGAACAACCCACAGGTTTGCTCACCGTCGCCGCCCCCCAAGCCCTGGCCAGGATCGTCCTGTCGCCCGTCGTACTGGACTTTATCGCCACCTATCCTGATATTCGCCTGCGCTTCAAAGTGGAAGACCGCTACCTCGACCCCATAGCCGACAACGTCGACGTCGTCATTCACCTTACCAACACCCCCATCGCCGGATTAATCGCCAAACCGCTGGGTCGCGTCCGTATGTTACTCTGCGCCAGCCCCGCCTACCTTAACCAAGCGGGCACACCGCAACACCCCGAAGACCTGGCCCAGCACCGGTGCATTGCCCTCAGTGAAGACCAAGACGACACCGTATGGCGGCTCCGCAAAGACAAACAAACATGCAACGTCCCCGTGAATGGCCCACTCTCCGTCAACCACTCCAGCATCCGCAAACAAGCCGCCTTACGCGGCATGGGCATAGCCCTGTTCCCCGACTTCGTCGTCGCCACCGAACTCCAGCGCGGCGACATCGTACAGGTATTGCCCGACTGGCAAATGGACGGCAAATACCAAGGCACCATGGTCGCCCAATACGCACAATCTCGTTACATCCCAACGCAAGTAAAGGCCTTTATAGACTTCCTGACGGACGCATTCGCCTAGCAGTATTGGTTTTTGTTCTTGGGGTTTTCGATGCTGGATGTTCTAGCAAACAGTTCTTTTCCAAGAGGGCAGCTCTGAATGGTGATTTCTTAAGCGCCTTTTTTTATGTTTGCGCGGCATTTTTATTATTAAGCGTCATGGCTTCATGTGGAGATTTTTTCCTTAAGGACCAAACCGGTCCAACGATTCGGGCTCGGCTCTTGATAATTGAATTCTGCTGAGATTTTTTTCTTTCCAAGGGGCGATCCCCTTGAACCCCCTCTTTGTCGCCCGCTTCGGTGATCTTCCTTCATTGCCACTTTCTTCGAACGGTCGCTTGAGCGTGCGTCCCTGCACGCGCGGCGCTTCCAAGGGCATCCATGCCCTTGTATCCGTTGCGACGTGCCAATTAAGTCAGCCAAAGCAGATGCGACGGAGCGGTTATTTACGCCGATGTCGGTAAAAAATTTTGCTTGGTTGGTTTGGATTTTTTAAATGGAATCTTAATAAATCACTTCAATTGTGATGGTGACGGTGCCGCGGTTTCACCGCCTTTCAAACGACCACGCGAATCAATTCGCGTTTCACAGGTTGTTCAAGCATGGATGCTTGAACAAGTGAGCCGGCCAAGGATGGCCGTCGCAAACGACCTGTCGAAGACGGAATTGAGAAGTGTGACCAGTCGTTTGTGGCGGCGGCTGGGATTGTTAAGGGCCTAGCTGTTGTGGCCCTTGACGAAAAAAAAACTCCCAATAAAACCACGTCTTGAACTATCCAAATGCCACAAATTTAAATTCAAACTCGACAAAACGAAGAAAGAGCCCATTACTCTGACGAAAAAAACACTGCTACATAATGAGCAAACCAAATTTTTTTAGACATCCATCACAATAACCTCACCTCACACAAAAAATAAATTGTGTTCAATCCTCACCCAGTGTTTTATACAGGTTGGTTTTTCAGAGAATTCAGGAGGCAGATAACGGAAAGAAAGTAGCGTAAAACTAAGCGCTACCCAAGAGTGTCCTACCACTCAAGGGCAGCTAACCACAACCGATAATTCAGGTATCAATTATGGCTAAGCAGGATTCTAAGCTAGAGCACCGCTCGTTCCAAGAAAATTTCCACTCACAAGAAAAACTAAGCGCACAAAACAGCGACCTTCAACACCCTGTTGAAGTGAAAAACCCTTGTGAAACTGCTGTTAACACAACAGCAAACTCCACACACGCCAACCGGCACCGAAACCCACAGATAGAAACCGACCCCGCGTACTTACGCGCCCTACACTGGTGGCGTTTTCGTATTGCCTTGGCGTTGTACACCGGAGCTTTTCCAAATTCGATGCGGCTAAAGCCGTGTTCCGTGACATTCGTGAGTTATAAACAGCTGTTACGCCTGTACAAAACGCGCGCGTTGTACCCGCGCAAAAAATAACAGCACACACACTAATAAACAGAACACATTGCTTAGCCGCACATCTTGCCTGCGCACGCAGGCAAGGTTTCTGATGCTTAAAAACTTTTTAACAGAAAACGAATTTAAAAAGCGAGACAAACCATGTACAAAAAAATCACCAACATGGACGATGAACTGCTGTTCACTCACGCCCATCAACGTGAACTGGAAAAAACTAACCCCGTACTATTGGACAGCATCGCCCGAGCCGAGCTGTACATCGCCAACACCTTCATCCACTTAAAACACGAAGCCATTCACGCACTTATGCTCAGCACGCGCAGCGTGTTATTGGAAAGCCGACCCATTCTCACAGGGAAGTTCTCACTCAAAGAACTCACCACTAACTTACTCATCAGCCACATTATTCAAGCCAACGCCACACGGCTCATTCTTATTCACCACAACCCAAAGGGAAACCTATCAATAAAAGACAAACACCTGCTGGAAGCCACTCGAATAAAAGACCGACTGCTGGAATACTCAATCTGGCTGGACGACTTCTTCCTCATCACCAAAGCGGTTAGCAATAACAATGGCTATAACCGGATGAACACCACCTCACTCGCTAGACTAGGCTTGGTGTAATTTTCACATATAGGTCGGGCTTGAGCCCGACATTGCTTAACCATACCGTTCGCCCAGAGCGCGAAGCAGTCGAAGGGGCAATGAGTTTGTCGATCACTTCTATAGTTCAGGCACTCGCCGCAATAGGAGATACCCATTGCCCAGTCACACTAAAAAACGCCATCTTCGCGCCAAAAGAGCCATTACGCCGCATTTTCCGGAAGCTGCCTGAATATCTGTGCACGCGCCTAAAAACCCAGGCGAAAACAGAATGACCATTTCCCGCTTATTAAACTAACCCCCACGAATAGGGCGTTTCAGGCGCACGAGTATTTTGGTAAAAACCGCTCGTGCGGTTTTTTAGGGTGATCAGATTGACAATAGTGGCTACACCGCCGAATATGACTGGCATTGAGCCGAATATGAACAGAAACCAATTCTGCATATGCGGCGCCGGAAAAAAACGCAGTGGCGGCATATGAAACTGTTATGCGAAGGAATTGAAATGTACCCAAGCGGTGTAAAAGATTACCTTTTAGAACTATACCGCAGGAGATCTGAGGCGAGGGTGACTCTGCTTGCAAAAATTGAAGGTGGCAACTGGCAGCCTTCTCCAAAAGCCTGTCATGAGAATGTCGAAATATTCTGTGAGCATTCAGTAGGATTCGATATTGTTAGAGGTTGGTTTTATTTCGACTTACCTGATACTCCAGGCTGTGCAATGTTCGTGGCTCATTCGGTTGTGAGAACCCCTCAGGGAGTGTTGAGTGATATTACGCCTCAGGCTGGTACAACTTCTAGAAGATACCCTTTTTTAGAGGCCCTAGTCTCCGATGAAGAGTTTTTCCTCATTGAATCCTCTACTGAAGAAGGCAAGCTTTTCTACAATGAACAAGACTACGCATAACAAACCCGTGTTGTGGGTTAGTTTCTGCTTCGCGCCAACTAACCACAAACGGAAACGTTATGTAATCATCTCGGTAATGCATAATTTGAGGATTTAAAAATGAGTGTTTACGGTGATAAAAACCAAGAGAATAAAGGCCGGTCGATTGAAGATCTGAAGTCAAAAAGAAACGGCTCTGGATCAGCTACTTCTCAGTTTGTAGATAATCGGTCGGTTACTATCGCTCAAAAAAAATTACAAAATATGGCTAATAAACATTCAGATGTTCACCAACAAATTATTCAAAATAAAGTAAACACAAAAGTCGGATATACAGGTAGCAGCGTAGTGCAACGTATCGAGTTTACTGATGAGGCTTTGCAAGCAGCAATAACAACGATTAAATCTTCCAATTTAACTCCAGCAGCGATAGCTAGGGGATATGAGGCAATTCTTGATGACGACCAAAGAAATGCAATTACTAAAATAACAGAACTAAGAAATTTACTTCGACACAAAGATGTTTTTGATGAGCGACATAGTGCAAGAAAATATACGAGCCAAGCATTAGGATACATTAATTATATTGATCCCACCAATATAACGGGTGGTCTAAATAAAATAGAACAAGCGTTACACGCTATGCAAATGGCACGAGCAGCGTATCATGAAATAGAGCTAGGATCTGTAACTCCACTACTTAATACTCCCCAACCATCTTATGGAGGGTTGGAATAAGTTCAAGATATAATGCCGGACGCCATTAGTATAAAAATTGAGAGGGAAATAATTAGTACACACAATGGCTTGTATTTGAAATAGAAGCGAATGTTTGAATAATCTTTACAGTCAAAGAAACCACATAAAAAATCGTGGCAGCGTTATGTGTAGTCACACTGATACGCTCGTTTTTGTGTATGTCGCTGCGCTCCATTTTACTCAAAAACGCTCTCCGCATTACGTGCAGGTGACCTTTGCGTTAAAGTCCATGAAAGCGAAACTGATGAGATTTAAAACGAATCTTGAAAAGCTGGTAGAAGAAGTCGAGGAATACGAGTGGTTCTTTGATATATATGTACCTAATGGTGTTGAGTTGTCTGGTGAAAAAAAGTATTAATCTTTGACGACGATGATGAAGTTGAAAGAGATGAATTTGATGTACCGCTTTATCCTCAGAAAATAGGGTTCCATTTACTTATGTCTATCAGTCAGCTTCTGGAGGTACTTGAAAATAGTGAAGCTGAAGGTCTTTCCAAGACCATAAAAGCCATTAATTATTACTACGACAATGACGCATTTAGCAGTTAACTCGGAAAATAGAACTTTAAATAGTGATATACGGACCCGTCTTTTGCAGTTGGGTCCGTATATCACACTGTTAGAACTACATGAATAACTACGTACTAAATGGTAAAAGAATTACGGATCTAGACTCGCTCTACGCAGAATTTGGTAGAGCGGTTAATGCCCCCGAAGGTTATTTTGGTAAATCTTTTGATAGTTTTGATGATTGTTTATTTGGCGGATTTGGATTGGAATCACCATGTAAAATTATTTGGGAAAATTCTGCTCATTCCAAAGATGCAATGAATAGTAAAGCTCTAGAGAAATATTGTATGTCGGTAATTGAAAGTAGCCCTTTTTTGCACCAAGAAGGCCACGAAGAGGGAAAGGAATGGGCATACTCTACGCTTCGAGCTGCACAGGCTGGTAGCAGAACATTATTCGACGAGGTCGTAGAATCTATTCGGTCTGTACCTGAAAGAGCAAGCTGGGAACATAAAATTGAATTACATCTCAAGTAAAAGGTCTAACAAGTTTGTCCATTTGACGTTTTGGTCTACGTTCCGTTTTGGGGTGGCTTCGCCACATTACCCCAAAACTCCGCTACCACCAAAACGCTCATGACAAAGGCGTTAGGCATACATAATGGACAAAACTGTACGAGAATTGCTGACCCAGGTAGAAAATGTGGCTGACTTTTCTGGAATAAAGCTAGACGATATAAATGACACCAACAGTTTTGGTGACAACGCTTTACATTGTGTCTGCGTATGGGGAGGTATTCAGGCAGCAAAATTGTTGGTAGAGAATGGCATCGATATTGAGCAGAAAGGTGAAGGTGGTTTTACTTCATTAAAAGTTGCGGATGATTTCGGTCATCGAGGAATAGTCAACTAATTAATTTCCAAAGGCGCCAATAAAAAGGTGCTAAACGCAGAGTTTGCATTTAATCCTAGCGCAAATGCCAATCATATGAAGAAGCTCCAAGAACGTATCTAGGAGTTAGAAACAAAAATACAAAGTGAGTGCGGAAAAAATGCCTAACAAACGCAGCTGCACGGTCAAACTTTCCGCTTCGCTTTAAATTATCCGGTGCTGCGAACGTTATGCATTGAAATGGAGAAAAACTTGAGTAAATGGATTCCAATACTATTGGTAATTCTCCTTCTGGTATCCAATGGATACTGGTTCTACTTAATGATTGATGATGCCGTTACAGAGTCATATCGACAGCAAGAGATGTATGAAGCTCGCAACCAGATTGAAGTACTTAACAACTTGTGTAGTAAATTGGTCGCTGGCATGTCTAAGTCTGAAGCAATCGATTTACTAAATGAGTTGTCTCCAGACTTCAAGGCATATGAGAAGGAAAGCAAGTTGAATACTATATGGCTTTCTTTCGAGATAAGTGAAGAAGGTATTGTGGCGAGTAAAGGTGCGTGCAGCTAATGCATAGCAAGGCACTGTGCAAGTTGTCCCGCTAAAAAACGCTTTTCGGCGGGCATAGGACGCAATTACGCTGCGCTTCATTGCGCCTCAGTTTAGAAACGTTATGTATCATTTGAAGGTTTAGGATTGGAGAAATACTATGAATAGGGAAGAGAAAGATTTAAGGCTACGGATTGTAAATGCAGTTTGTGGATTGTTGCTTTGTATAGCAATAATCTATGTATTAGTTGCTGGTTTTGACATATTCGCAATCGGTTTAATTGCTTCATCCACAATTGGTGCAGCAGTACCAGTGGTGTTGGCTGGTGAAGGGGTATTGGAAATAATTGTTGGCATTCTAGAAGCGCTGTTGGAAGGTGTTGTAGAAATATTTTCTGCGATATTTGGAGCTATATCGAACATCTTTAGCTAATCAAAACATACAAGCGCATGCTGTCAGATAGTTTTTATGTTGCGCTCCATTTAAACATTGACGTTATCGTTATACTTTTGAAAAATTATGAGTACTTTAAAAATACTTTTTGGTGATATTACGAAGGCAGATACAGATGCAATCGTTAATGCAGCAAATCCAAAAATGCTTGGAGGCGGCGGCGTTGATGGGGTGATCCACCGAGCGGCAGGACCGAAGCTCCTAGAAGAGTGCCGGAAGGTTAAGAGTATCAATGGGATTCGGTGCCCTTTTGGCGAGTCTCGTATTACCAGTGCCGGTGATTTGAATTCAAAGTTTGTGATTCATACTGTTGGTCCAATTTTTCGAAATCAGAATGACTCCGCTAGAGTACTAGAGTCAGCTTATGAAAGTGCCTGCATTCTAGCCATAGAATATGGCTGTGAATCAATTTCATTTCCAGCAATATCGTGCGGTGCTTATGGATATCCACACGAAGAGGCGGCAAGAATTGCTATTGGTACATGCAGAAAGTTTACGAGACTTGAGGTCAAGTTTTATATATATGGCGAGGAGCTATTTAGAATCTTTCAAAGGGTTAGTAATGGCACATAACAACGCAAGCATCCAACTCGCTACGCTCCTGGCTGCTGCGGGAATTAAGCAACCATGAAAAAGATCGCTCTAGTTATTACATGTGCGTTATTTGAACGTTGTAAATCTTTAGCTATTTCACCTGAAGTGACGGGTACTGTTGTGAGTGAGACGGGTGAGTCGATATTTGCTAAAGTGACAATTACTAACAATCAGCTGAAAAAATCTTAAACGGTGCAAACAGACAAAGCAGGTAACTATTCACTTAAAAAGATGAGAATTTGGGTTTTTCCTATATTTAGTGCAATTCTCTTAAGAAGTGAAGTTTCCGTCCGAGCTAAAGGTTACCGGACTGCAACGGAACTGATAGATAGTAAAGAACCAGCTATCGCAAACTTTATTTTAGTGGCAGAGTAGGCGCTTATCAAACGCTGGCTTGGGACTCGTACCTCGCCCCAGCCACGAACGTTATGCAAAGTGAATATTTATGAGTGGAAGTGGTTGGTCTCATATTCGGTATGACCATAAATCTAGGCCAAAGATTGTAGAGGTTTTATGCCCCTCTTGTGGTTCGAGAGCCATAGCAAGTAAGCCTTCAGAGGAAGATCGAAAAGGAACCATAGTTGCTGATCTATCTCCTACGTTTCGAATAGAAGATTGGCAGATAAGGTGCACTGGATGTGCTTATCGAAAATCTAATTTATCCTATAAAGACCTACCTATACTTTATTTCTCGGGAGGGGTATTGGATCTTTGGGCGTGGAATGCAGATCACGCAGAATGCATTTTAAGTTATTTGAAGGGTGAAGATACTTCTAAGAACTCCTATCATTGGTTCATGACCTATGTACGAGGAGATTGGAAAAAGAGTTCATCAAGAATAGTCAAAGAGCTTGATAAAATGCTTAACAAACGCAGCCACTTCGACTCGTAACCTCGCGCATGCTATAAGCGTTATGTTTACCGTCGGACAAGGAGTAGTTTTGAAAATATACTTTATTATTTTTGACAAAGTTGAAGAATTAGATTTAGTTGGTTCATGGGAACTTATTGGGCTTTTGGCTGAAATGAAACTTTGTGAACCTCCTAAACTTATTTCTTTAAATTCTATGTCTCCTTCTGGTGAGCATGGAATGCGGTTTAGTGCTGATATACATTTTAGTGAAAATATTTTTCCTGATGTCCTAATTGTTCCTGGAGGTAGTGGCGCTAGGTTGGCGATGGAAGATCCTGACGTGATTGAATACTTACAACAAACAAGTAGTCAGTCACATAGCATATTATCGATTTGCACAGGCATGTACTTATTGCAAAAATCGGGGATTTTAACAAACAAAAGGGCGACAACACATTGGGCTTTCCTTGATGAACTAAAACAAGATAACTCAGTTGAAATTATCGAAGAACGGTATGTGAAAGATGGCAATGTTTGGTCATCAGCAGGGGTTTCTGCTGGTATGGATATGACTTTAGCATTCATTGCTGATTGTTTTGGTGAGACCGTAGCGTCGGAAATACAGCTAAATGCTGAATATTTTCCATCCCCTAAAATTTATGGTGACGCAGCGGTTTCTAACCCTCAGGTATCACAATATATAAAGCAGATTGTAGGGTGATGTAAACATAACGAAGCTATCATAGGGGCAGCTTTACCGTTGCTTCTATTTATGCCTTAACGCTACGCTAACAAAAATTAACCAACTCCAAAGCAGCCTCATATGGTGGCGTTATGTGTAAGGAGCAACATTGATGAATATAGCATTATACGTTGCAAAAGCTTATGCGTGTTTGTTCGTGATAGTGCTCTTTCTATCTGTTTTATTTGGCTTCGATGTAAATACGGCTTTTAGATTTGCGCTTTTTTATTCTCTGATCGGAATAGTTGGGTTAAACCTAATGGCTATTGATGCAATCGGTTCGGGTACAATTGTTACTGCACTTAGCCTTTATCAATATGCAGTTACATTTTCAGCAATCGTAGTAACAGTGCTGTGGTTTAAACACCGTACTTTAAAGTTAGAAGTGGTTTCTATATGTTTTTGGGGCTTGAGTGTCGTTTTACTACCAGTGGTAATGCAAGGGCTAACCACCATTTAGCACATTACAAACCAAAGCTGTTTATGACCGCCATAAATAAGAACCCAGCAGAACCAGCCAATGGCCGAGCGCTATGTATTGCTACGCCCAACGAGAACGTCTCTCATCAGAAAACTGTGTTAACCCCATTAGTTACAGCGAACCCTACGAGCAGCCCTAATTTCCAATTCTCAAAGGTACTGCCATGTATCGGAAAAATATCGGAAAAACCGAAATAGTACCGCTGTGGCGATAAAGTCAAGGGGATATCAATATGGCGGGAAACAGCAGCCTGCAAAACCCCTCACTATTAAAGGGCTCGCGAAGCGGTACTATTTCAATAGTAAAAGCGCAGCGGTTTTTCCTAATATAATCAAATTGACAAAAATGGATGAAGTGCGCAGTATGACTGGCTATGAACGGGTTTTGGTCGCTAACAGAAAGTTTGCATATGCCGAAACCACAAAAAGCCGCTGAGGCGGTAGGATAAGCTGTTAGCTAAGAATTTATGAGTGAATTTATTGAAATTGTCGGGAATAAATCCCTTTTACCTGGCCCCGCACTATGGCGGAGTGAAGTTCGATTCTGGATGGGCGATTGTCACTTCCAAAAGCTAAGCGGATTCATCAGTGACAACGAATGTTGTTTTATTGAAGAAAATTCAGAATTAATTACAAAAAGAAAATATTATCCCAAAATAGGAAGAAACAACCTCTTTGGATTATTTATGTGGATCGATGAAGAATGTGACTATGAAGCATCGGCCAAGACTCTTGAAAACTTTGCTAATGCACAGGATTACTGGTATTTCTGTTGGGAATCTGGAAGTCTTGAAGGGCTTGTTACCTCTAAATCTGAATGTGGAATTCAAGATGCAATCAAGCTGTCGCTTGCGAGATACTATTGCTAACAAGGCAATTAACATCACGAGTAAACACCGCTCCGCTGCACGCGTTGGACTCAATCACGCTGGCGCGCAATTTCGCCAGCTATTTTGGCGTTAGTACTATTAAAACTTATGTTGCATCTTATTGAGAACAATGGATTAGAAGTACTACTTGATGTAGCTGCGGTGGAAGATCGTCTGCCTTCAGTTGCATTTAATATCCGTATTAACTGGAGAATGCCTTATCAGAAGGTAAGTATCGAGATAAAGGAATGCTGGTTTAAGTGTTCGGAATTCGATTCCTTTCTTGTGGAACTGAAATCGCTTATTAAAAATGAAGTTGGCGAAATAACACTTCATGATTTGAGCAAAAACCCAGTGCTAAACCTTATTAAGTCTGAGAATACTTTGATTACAAAACTATTCGCTCAAGATACTGCAACAATGGGTAAGACAGTATTAGAGGTTAATGGATACTCAAGTGAATTAGAAGAAATACGGGCCAACCTAGAGTCGTTTGAAAAATGGTGGTGACTGGTACTAACAAACGCCGGCAACCAGCCCGTTCCCGGGCCTTGGACTAAAAACTCGCTGGCGCGCAAATTCGCCGGTTTTGTAAAACGTAAAGTAAAAGTGTATGAGCGTAATACCGTTTAAATACAAAGTTGATTTTGATCGTTACAGTCGTAACTCGAAGAACAGCTACGGTCTTCACGTGCGTGAAAACTTCTATTCGAACATTACTTACAAATGTAGATCATGCGGTAAGTTAGATATTTTTTCTTAGATTGAACAGAAGAAGGCTTATGAAAATCGCCAAGAATACTATGAACAAAAGAGAATTCTCTGCCAAGACTGCTGGCGCAGTAAGAGGAGGCTTTTGAAGCTGGCTCAAAACCTGGAAGCTGAATATTGCAGGAATAAGCAAGCTAAGTTAGAAGATTTAGATTTCCTTTTGTCGTGGTTTAATACACTTAATGAGTACAAGAAATATTCACATCGATATAATCATATGAGAATAAAATTTCTCAGAAAGCATATCGATGTTCTACTTAGCAAGAATATGTAGCGCTAGCCCGCCACACCGCTAGCGCGGCGGGATTTGGACTCGTTAACGCTAGCACTTAACTCGCCAAAAACCAATGGCGCTAAATCCAACTAAGGAGCAAGTTAAATGGAATGTAGATGCTGTAAAGAAACCATATCGGACGGAGCGATCTGGTGTCCTAAATGTCACCGACCACAGTCGTTAATTAGAGAGTTTATCCCCCCACAGGCGATAGCCGTTATTTTGATAGCTCTAAGCGGATATTGGTTTGTTACTGATCGAGCTAGTGAAAAATCTATGGCACAGTTTAACAGTGAGCCAATTTACGAAGGTGGTAGTCAACTGGTCATAAGTGATACTAGCCTCACTATAACTGAAAGTAATTGTGAAACTTGTATAACGACAATCGGCACAATTAAGAACAATACAGATACTGCTTGGTCTAACATACATTTTCAGGTGACTTATCTTAACTCTGCGAATGAAATCATTGATGTACAAAATGATGAAGATATGGATTTAGTCGTTGGTCCAAATTTGGAATTAAAATTTAAGGTAAAAGGTAAAGCGGCTGCCAAACTATCTGATTACGACCATAACTCGGTTGTCATTATTAAAGCGTCTCCTGATCGTAGTTGGTACTAAATGTAATAGGTAAGCGAAGTGAATTTGCTTCGCATTTTATCAGCGGACATGGGCGTTAAGTATAGGTAGATCTATTTGGGCTTAATAATCATAGTAGTCAATGTACTGGCGTTTTCCATATGCTTTCCCTTAGCCGTGGTTAGTTTATTTCGGCTTTTGAAATGTGAAGTAATTGTGTTCGTAAATACAGATTTTGATTATTGTAAGTCACATAAGTATCTTTGGTTTAACCCATTTAATGCGTTGTTTGTGCCAAGTGCATTAAATGAAAAAGGGCTGGCAGCTAGAAAAAGTGTATTCTTGAACTTGGGCCGGTTTTTACTATTCGCTTCAATTCCGTTTGTGCTGTTCGCGCTTACGGGTGGCAGTTTTTAATAAGCGCATATTGTATTGGCCTGGTGCTTCGCCGCCAGGCTTGGGCTGATGTGGGATTAACATTTGCTAGCGCTCGATTTCGCCGGTTACAAAAAGATTAGAGACTTATATGGATAAATTTACGAAAGGTGAATATTACTACAGCCTAACCTACTCAAGTCCTGGCCTGAGAAAACCCGTAATTGGCTGCTTTGAATTCCTTGATTCATTTCGAGAAAGTGATGAGGTCAAGTTTTTGTTTAAGCATATTCCTTACTATCGAAACGACAAAGATGAAACGCCAATTGAGTTTACTAAAGAGCAAGTATCTGACTTTGTTAGCGAAAGCAACCTGGTAAATTCAATAGGGAAATGAATATATTCACTATCACGAGTAGGATTCAGGCATTGTGTAAAATCAATCTTCGTACTCTATATATTCCCATTTTTTTGGAGCTGTTTGGTGATTATGGATATTAGCTTTGAACAATGGATTGATTGCTTATTCGGACATGATGAAGCTGAAGGCGATTGGCGCTTTGACATGGAGATGCCACTTGCTGACATTTCGAATGATTTGGTTGTCGACTACACAATTAAAATGTATGAGAATTTCGCTGGAATTATTCAGGGTTTCTCAGACTGGCAATTAGGGATGGGGTTGTACTACTTATACAGTCATACCTACTCAAACTTAGTATATGCATTTCATGATGAAAGTATTGAATTAAAGAAGCGGCTCAAAGCAATTTCGCTGATGAACGTTCTGTACCAAGACTGCTTGGCAAAACGGTGTCACGAAGTGTTGGGGCATAAGTCCGAAAAGGGCTCCGAATTGGATAGCTTCAACTATATGCTTTGGGACGTAACCCCATTGATCTTCTGCCCTGAAAATACAGATAAAAAGTTCATCTGCGCAGCTTTAGAGGACGTTCTGGCGTTTGCATTGAGCATTAAGCATAAAGGGTGTATCGAGAGTGGTCTTCATGGTATTGGTCACTTTATGTTGGAACATGAGGAAGCCTCCAAACTCGCTACAGCTTATATTCGTAATCCGACAGTTGAAAATGAAGAATTATTGGCCTACGCGAAGAAAGCGGAAGTAGGATATGTACTGTGAATGCGGGTAACACATAGTATTTTTTTCTTAATGGCGACACGCGACTTTCACAAAGTTAAAAGTATTTTTAGTAGGCAGCGAAAGATTAAATATGGAAATGAAAGTATTCGCTACAGGTGTGATAGTTGTAGGGTTCATTTACTGTGGGGCCATGTTGTGGGCAGCAAAGAACACTCGGTCTGGCGAAAAGTCCCCTGTTATTGGTTTTTTGGTTCGCGGCCCATTCCGGAAAGCCGTGAGTAGCTACTTCGATGGTAGGGAAGAGTTTCTGAAAGATAGGGAAACCCTTGGTCTTATATCTCTACTTGTGATTATGCTTTTATTCGTATGGTTTTCGTCTTGAATCGTTGTAATCAAATGAAACTACGTAGTTTATTTTTTTTGTTCCGTAAAAAGATCAGGTCAGTGGTTTATAGTACTGGTCATTTCATCTCTAAAATTGATATTTTTGGACTGAAGGTAAATGCGCTGATTCTGATTTTTCTAATGCTTGTTTTCCCAAGCAAAGGGATCGCAACTCAGCCCGTCGCATGCGGGAAAGAGTGGATTAACATTCATAAAGGTAATCCTAAATTGGTAGGTATTTTTGTTTCGCAACTACCCGATAATATTGAAGACGCGAAACTCTATAATAACGCTCATCCAGTTAGTATTTACTATGCGTTTTCAGATAATATGGTGCACTGGGTTTCTTACACCCCTACTGGACAAGTTCAAGATGGTAGGTGGTATAGCGCAAAAGAAAGTCCATGGCTAAAGGAGGTTTTGACGTTCGAGTTCAAGAATGATGTGACTTGTAGATTCTGGGCTGAATAATAAATTATGAATACAACTAAACTGATTAAATATTTTGTTCTATTGGAAGTGGTGTTGGCCGTTTGCTACATGGCATTGTTTTCGCATTTCCAAGGCCTTCTGCCGGATCATTTAACGGACTACGTTCATAATATTGAGTATGCGAGCCTAAGCTTTGTGTCAAAAAGCTCGTGGTGGTTAACCGGTCTTTCATTTATTTTGTATGTTGTTTCGATTGTACTCCTGCTGCTGACAAATCCTGTTGGAAAGTGGACATACTTGGCAACAATCGTTGTGAGCTTGGTCGCAACACCCAATATGGGACATGTTGTTCAACATTCCTATCTCAGCCTGATTGGGTCGATAGACACATTAAACCAAGGAGCCATTTTGGCATTACTGTTTTTGACCGAGTCCGAATACAACAAGCCGAGGCTTGCTAGTCGTAGTACGAGTTAACAGCTAACAATGCATTACGGTTAATAAGCTGAGGGAAAAGTGGAATTAATTGAATTTATTATCGAAGCAAAGCTCGCTGGCTATGCAACGGGTGGCGAGACGACTGACTTGACTTTTGAAAACGGTTTTAAGGGTTTCGAGTTCAAAAAGGCCGGTTTTCACTATATAGATAAGTATTTCGGATTTAACCCATTTGCCGGGTCAGAATCGGTCTACGATTCATCCGGTTCATTAATCTGGGTAATGAATTACTATGGTGAAGTTTATGAGGTTTGCGACGAGCCGAAGCTCGTGTACGAAACGTTAAAACTGGCAATGAGGCAAATAAGCCTGCTTTACCCCTATAGGGGGCCGAAATCATTTGAGCATGAAGGTTTGCATTATCGGAATAGACAGTTTGGAACCCCTTATACGTTCAATGGTCGCGAAATAATTTCAAGGGATGGCTTAGATGTGTACTCATTGAGTTACCATGGCGGTTCGTTGGTTCAATACACATAACGTGCGCATGCTACCAGTTTAGGTTTCTTCCGTGCACTAACTTCTCTTAAAACGCTGCGTAAGTGTTAAAAAACATGATAAAACGGATTTTAAAGTACATAAGCTATCTTGGGGTTCTAGCCTCGTTTTGTATGTTTGGGTATGGCAATTTTGGTCCATTTTATAAAACCGAACTTCTGAAGGCGCCTTTCTCCTTTTCTACGGTTAATCCTCAGGAGTTCAAATTTACCCCTCAGATCTCTGATGAATATATGATTGAAGTTCACCTTGAACGGAACCTTCCTGAAAATCAAATGGATGAGATTTTAGGAAATTACGTAAAGAGAGATTCTGACTCGCTAATATTCGTAGAGTGGGAACTTAAACAGGGTGGTGAGGTTCTGGCTCGTGGCTCTAACAAAGAATTTGGATACTCACCTATATTTGGAGGGGGTTACTACGGGCTGGTCATTGGAACGGTTTCACTCACTAAGGGAGAGCTATATACATTGTTATTGGGCTTCGATGAGCCTCACCCTGAGTGGGAAGAAACTAAACCTATTCTCAAAGTTGGTTTACACCCTGCTAAACTGGAATACTTAATTGGTTATTTGTTGTTTGGCGTATTACTGTTTTTACTATTCATTCCATTTGCAGGTTACTTTGTTTATCGGGGATTTAGAGATCACCTCGAATAAACCACTAAACCTCAGGGCACTAAACCTTACGACGCGAGCTCACCTTAATTTATTACGCTGGCGCTAAATATCGCCCATCACAGAATTGATGTGAGGAATATGTGATACCGTCTTAGTCTTTACTGGTGGTAAAACCGTTGACCCGCAGATTTAAGTTCGGACTACCAATAAAAGTTTGTCAAAAGTTGTTTAAGGAATTGTCGTGTTTGTTGATTTCATCTTTATAGCAATACTGATGCTTTTAATGTCTTTTGCCTTTATACATGGTGCAAGGGCTTCCGGATGGAATGAATTATCAAAGTGTTATCGCGGTCAATTCAAAGGTACGGGTAAGCCGATTAAATTTGCCTCTGCTAGATTAAAAAACAATACGTTTGCTGGGTGTGTTTTGAAATTGAATGTCGATGAACGTTATGTGTATTTTGGCTTTATTCTTCCCTTTAACCTTTTTTTTAAGTCTATTGCCGTCCCTATTGAGGATATTGAAATCAACAAAGACAGATCGATCCCTTACTTTTCCAAACAGATGACATTCAAACAATGCCCAGACTGTCCAATACGCATTAGTAAGCGTAACGCTATTCGACTGGGGCTTATTAAGTAAAGATCCGGCTCTACCCGTTTTCCTAAAAAAAGACCCCGGCCGCATAAACGACCAGGGTTTAAAAGACGCACCTCGCAGTGCTTGCAGTCAAACCAGATTTGCAGTCTGTACTCAGTAACCCGATGTTCGCAGTTCACGTTTGAACGAACGGATGTCGGTGTTTTCATCAATCACACACAACTCCACGCCCACCATGTCTGCGTAAATTTCTATAATCTCTTTCGATACCGCTTGCGTATAGGCGCTGTGGTGCGCACCGCCCGCCATAATCCAGGCTTGAGCCGAGGTTTTCAGGTTCGGCATGGGTTCCCACAGGGCGTGCGCTACCGGTAGGTTTGGCAGGTCTTGCGGTGGGCATACGGTGTCGAGCTCATTCAGGATAAAGCGGAACCGATCACCTAAGTCTATGGTGGTCAGGTTGCGTGCGCGGCCTGTCTGTGCCGAGAAAATCAGACGGGCGATGTCGGCTTTGCAGCCAATGGTGTGTCGCTGAACATCCAGTATGGGTTTGTCGTTGGTGATGCTCGGGCAAACTTCCAACATGTGGGCACCCAGTACCTGCGCTTTTTTGCCAAAGTGGTAGGTGTAGTCTTCCATGAACGAAGTACCACCGGGTAAACCCACCGACATGGCTTTTAAAATGCGCACACTGGCGGAAGTTTTCCAGTCGCCTTCACCACCGTAGCCGTAGCCTTTCGCCATTAAGCGTTGCGTGGCCAAACCGGGCAGGTTGCTCATGCCGGTTAAATCTTCAAAGGTGTTGGTGAATGCTTTGCAGCCGTGGTCGGTTAAGAAACGTTCCATGGCAATTTCCAGGCGGGCGTCGTTTTTCAACCGGGTGACTTTGTCGCTGTCGTCCATGCTGAACGCCCATTGGTAGTCGCTGGCGTATTGGTCCAGTTGTCTGGCGATATCTTCGTCGCTGACGGCGTCGCAGTATTCCACCAACTTGCCAACCCCATAGGCGTGCACTTCATAACCAAACTGAATTTGCGCCGATACTTTATTGCCTTCGGTGACCGCAACCTGGCGCATGTTGTCGCCAAAGCGGGCGATTTTTAAACTTTGGCCTTCCGCCCAACCGATAACAGCCCGCATCCAGTTTTGCATGTCCTGATGCACATCTTTGTCTTGCCAGTGCCCCACGGTAATGAAGCGGTCGATGCCCAACCGTGTGCCAATGTAACCGAACTCACGGCAACCGTGTGCACTTTGGTTCAGGTTCATGAAACTCATGTCAATGGCCTGCCAAGGCAGTTCGTCATTGAACTGGGTGTGCAGGTGCATCCAAGGCTTTTGCAGCGCTTGCAGACCTTTTATCCACATTTTGGCGGGTGAGAAGGTGTGCATCCAAAACACCACACCCAAGCAGTTGGCATCGCTGGTCGCGTCCAGGCAGAGGCGTTGAATCTCCTCCGGCGTGGTGGCGATGGCTTTGAATTCCAGCGGCAGTGGCAATTGTGCCTGATCATTTAAACCCGCGACCAGCGTTTGACTGTTGCTGACCACCTGTTGCAAAACCTTGTCACCATACAGATGTTGAGAACCGGTGATGAACCAAATTGATTGCTGTGCTGACATGAACAAAACCCCTTCCAAAAAGTTGACCATCGCGTTTGCAACGGATGGCAATCGCTATTTTATAGGGCTTAGTGTCGATCAGACGGGGGGGAGGTTGAATAGACGAACAGATCAGTTTTATGGACAAAATGGTTTTGCGGAACGACGTGGTCCGACTTTTTTGGCATGGTATAAAATGTTCATTAGCTTTTGCTTTCCAAAAGGGTTGATCTCTTGATCCGGCCTTTACCCGAGGTTGAGTCGTTAAAACAGAATGTACCGGTGAGGCTGCATCCGTTTTTTCTGCCTTGGGGGTTTCAAGCGAGTCGTCGCACCGAACAAAACCCCCAAACCCCCTGCCACCGACCCAGAAACTTACCTTCATATCCAACTTGCTTCGAGACGCCGTTCGTAGCATACCCCGAGACGTCGGACCGCCCTGTATGCCCTCACTTGCCCGCGCTTCCATGCGCGGATCAGCGTCTGCGCTACGTTGAATCTTTCAGAGTTTCTGGCAGTCGGAAAGGTAGGCTCTAAATTCATCATTCTTGCGCGCTGATCACAAGGGTCGCCTTTTGTGCCCTTGAATCCGTTGCGATGTGCCAAATAATTCAGCCAAAGCAGATGCGACGGAGCGGTTATTTACGCCGATATTGGCAATGGCTGTTAATTGGTTTGTCAAAAGAAGGGGTAACAGAAGGGCGCTTAACATTGCACCGGTTTTGCCCTAAACGGAAAGCATCGCCCAACAAAAAGCAGATCACAGAAACACGTAAATGCCACAGTGACAAGCGCAAAAAGGCTGAGTTAACAGCCTTTCGTTTCACGCGTGCGTACGCAACTCTATCTTTGGCTTTGCCGGAACTCTCGTGGGCTTTCGCCCAAGTTCTTTTTAAATACCCGGGAAAAGTACAGGGCATCCTGGTAACCCAGATACTGGGCGACTTGGTTAATGGCCAGGTCGGAGGTAATCAACAGCTGGCGTGCCAGGGCAATGCGTTGGTCTTCAATCCATTGCCGCACAGATACTTCTTTTTGCTTTTTAAACAGGTGTGAAAAGCGCGACGGCGACATACAGGCGACGCGGGCCAGTTCGTCGATTGAAAGTTCACTGGCGATGTTTTCATGAATAAACAAGCAAGCGCGTTGAATGCGCGGGTCCACGGGGCTGGTGGGTTTGGAGTCGTCGAATTCACGACAGCGGATTAAGATCTGTTCGAGCAGGTTGAGGCTGAGTTCTTCGGCTAACATTGAGCCTTGTTCGTTGATCTGATCAATGTCTTGAAACAGATGATCAATCATGTCGATCTCGCGCTCACCGTGGTGTTTCTTTAAGGACAAAAAGCCAACCCCGCAGGATTTTTCTGTCCAGTCCAACCATTCGCTCCACATGGCGCGGGGGCGGAAGTAAATCCAACGGTGATACCAGTTGTGCAGGTCGGGGTGGCGGCCGTAGTCATGCACGGCAGAAGTGGGGATGATCATCATGTCACCCTTGGTCACCTTGCGTTCGTGCGGGGTGCCGGGAAACACAAGGCCACCGCCAGAGACAGTTAAGTTCAGAATATAGCCTTTCAGGCCTTTGGGTCGGTCGATCCAAAAATCCAGTTCGCCGCCTTTGACAATGGGCGTAATACCCGCGACCAGGTGAGCGTTAAAGGGATAGCCGGGTTTCAGTGGGTCTGTGTTTGGCATCAATTGGGTCATCTTTCGCTGCCTTTTTTCTTATTTGTAGCCAATATATCCATAAAAAATGCTTTTGTCTTGTATTGGTTTTCGAACGGTTTTATGCCCATAAATAGCTGTACAGCCTTGAAAAACAAGGCTTCTTGCGATTGTTTCAGGCGGTTTTAAGGTGTTCGGTTTCGGCAATTTGCCCGGAAAGTCGATATAAACAGCACGATTTTCTATAACGAATTTATCCATGCACCGGCACAGTAGTTAGCAAAGATTCTGTGATAAGGAAAAACCTATGTCGTCCTATGTGGCCGGGCTTGATTTCGGCAGTGACTCTGTACGGTGGTTGGTGGTCGATGCCAACACCGGAGAAGAAATCGGTTCTGAAGTTGCGTACTACGAACGCTGGATGCAGGGGGCTTACTGCAACGCAGCTGAGCAACAGTACCGGCAGCATCCGAATGATATTTTGGCAGCGATGACCCAGGCTGGCCAAGAACTGCGCGCCAAATTGGGCGATGCGGTGTTTCGCAATATCCGCGCGATAGGCGTGGACACCACCGGGTCAACGCCAATTGCGATCGACAAATACGGTACGGCGTTGAGTTTGCGAGAAGAGTTTGAACACGATCCCGACGCCATGTTCGTGTTGTGGAAAGACCACACCGCCATAGAAGAAGCCGAAGAAATTACCCGTGTGGCCAAGCAGGGTGGCGTGGATTACACCCGTTATGTGGGCGGCAGTTATTCGTCGGAATGGTATTGGGCAAAGCTGCTGCGCGTGTTGCGGAAAAACACCAAAGTCAGCCAGGCGATGCACAGTTTTGTTGAAATGTGCGATTGGATTCCGGCGGTTCTCAGCGGTACAACCGCGCCGAAAAGCCTGAAGCGCTCGCGCTGCGCCAGTGGTCATAAAATTCTGTGGCACGACAGCTGGGGTGGCTTACCACCGCGCAAATTCTTTTCCCAGTTTCATCCGCAATTGTCGAATGTGCGAGACAATGTCGGGGATCAGTCCTACACCAGCGATGTTGCCGCAGGTGTGGTCACCGGCGATTGGCAGGAAAAACTCGGCCTGTCGGAACACGTGATTGTGGCGGTGGGTGCATTCGATTGCCATCTCGGTGCCGTGGGCGCCGGTGCGAACATCAATGAACTGGTGAAAGTCATTGGTACCAGTACCTGCGACATCATCACTGCAGAGTATCAGGACATAGGGGACCGCTGCGTGGCAGGCATTTGCGGGCAGGTCGACGGTTCTGTCGTACCAGGTAAAGTCGGGCTCGAAGCAGGGCAGTCTGCGTTCGGCGACTTCTACGCTTGGTTTAAGAATATAGTGGCATGGCCACTTACCTTAACGGATTTGAATGAAGCGCAACAGCAACAGGCTGCGGATGCTATTTTGCCGAAACTGGGCGAACAGCTACGGCATTACCAGCCCACCTTTAAAGCACCTCTGGCGTTGGATTGGATTAACGGCCGACGCACACCGGACGCCAACCAGCGGTTAACGTCGTCCATTTTCGGTTTGAATCTGGGCAGCACCATAGACGATTTATTCCACGCGGTCGTGGAGTCTACGGCCTTTGGTGCGCAAGCCATTAATGAATGCTTTGAACAGCAGGGCGTGGCGATCAACAAAGTGATTGCCATTGGCGGGATATCACGCAAGTCCGACGCCATTATGCAGATCTGTGCGGACGTGTTTAATAAGCCCATTGAAGTAAAAGCGTCGGATCAATGTTGTGCACTGGGTGCGGCGATTTGCGGTGCCGTGGCAGCCGATCTGTATCCGTCGATGGCAGCCGCCATGACCGCGCTCAGCAGCCGAACCGAGCGGGTTTTTGAACCCCGCAGCGAGTACGTAGGTGTGTACCGTTTACGCTATCAGCAATACCTGCAACACGCATCGTATGTTGAAAGCCGCGTGAAAAATTGAGGCAACCGGTGATGACGTTAGCGCAACTGAAAGAACAGGTATTCCGCGCCAATTTGGCGTTAGTAGAGCACGGGCTGGTAACCTTTACCTGGGGAAATGTCAGCGGAATCGACCGCGAGCTGGGTGTGTTTGTGATCAAACCCAGTGGTGTCCCTTACGAGACCATGCGCGCGAGTGACATGGTCGTGGTGGATTTGAAGGGTCAGGTGATCGACAGTCAATACAAACCCTCGTCGGATACACCGACGCATCTGGCACTGTATCAGGCGTACCCGGATATTGGCGGAATTGTCCATACCCATTCCACGAATGCGACAGCCTGGGCGCAAGCCGGTAAAGCCATTCCGGCGTTGGGCACCACGCACGCCGATTATTTTTATGGCGACATTCCGTGTGCCCGTGCGTTGACCGACGCTGAAATCGATGGCGATTATGAGCGAAACACCGGGCTGGTGATGATCGAAACCCTCGGTGAAACACCGCCGTTGTCGATCCCCGGCATGCTGGTGAAAGAGCACGCGCCTTTTGCGTGGGGTAGCGACGCGGATAACGCGGTGCACAATGCGGTGGTTATTGAAGAAGTGGCCAACATGGCGTTGAAAACCCTGTTGATTAACCAGGACGTGGCCCGGCTCAACAGCGCGCTACTCAATAAACACTATCTGCGTAAACACGGCAAAAATGCCTATTACGGTCAAAAATAACTGACCAGATACTATGAAGGACAGTCCGTTGAATCAACTTGAGCAATTAAAACAATTTTCGACCGTCGTCGCCGATACCGGTGACGTCACTCAAATCCGAGACTTCAAACCGACCGATGTCACCACCAATCCGTCTTTGATTTTAAAAGCGGCACAGTCTGGGGAAACACAAACCCGCATGGCCGCTTGTGTGGCGGCAGCGAAAGCGCAAAACCCAGAGGATTGGCAAGACGATGCGATCGACCGTATCGCGGTGGATTTCGGTGTGTCTCTGAGCCAACTGGTGCCGGGTTACGTGTCGACCGAGGTGAACGCTCGTTTGTCGTTCGATGCGGACGCGATGGTCCGCAATGGCGAAAAATTGATGCGGTATTATCAAGAGCACGGCGTCAGCCCGGAACGTATTCTGATTAAAGTCGCAGCCACGTACGAAGGTATTGAAGCAGCACGCCGTTTGGAAGCAATGGGTTATAAATGCAACGTGACCTTGGTGTTCCACCGTATTCAGGCCGTTGCGGCGGCACGAGCGGGTGCGTTTTTAATTTCGCCGTTTGTTGGCCGTATTCAGGATTGGTACCAAAAGCAAGGTGACTTACCCGCAGACCCAGCGCTGGATCCAGGCGTGCAATCGGTTAAGGGGATTTATCAGTATTTTAAACAGCACCAGTTAAAAACCGTGGTGATGGCCGCGAGTTTTCGCTCGACAGATCAGGTGCTGCAATTGGCAGGTTGCGACCGTTTGACCATCAGCCCGGCGTTACTTGCTCAGTTGGCACAAAGCGATGCGACGGTGAATAAGTTGATGATTGAGCAGGTTGTACAAAGCTTTGTTGATGATGATATCGATGTCTCTGAAGCTGCGTTTCGCTGGGCGCTGAATGATGATCCGATGAGCAGCGAAAAACTGGCCGAAGGCATCCGGTTGTTTTATCAGGACCATCAACGCTTGCGGGAGTTGATCGAAACCCTGTAAAAGGGCTGAGGTGATCAGGACGATAAATGACCGAGTGAACGGAGTCGACGCGACAGCGCGTCGACGCCGATATTTAACAACGCCGCAATGGCAATGAGAAACGCTGCTCGGTCGTAGCGGATGTCTTCAAAAGCCGAGTCGATGTAAAAGCCCAGACTGGTCACACCAAGAATGCCGAGAATCGCGGACTCTCTCATAATCACTTCCCAGCGATACAACAACAGCGACAGAAAGTGTGAATACAATCGTGGCGTGAGTTCATAGCCAAACAGGTTGAGCCCTTTTGGCGCGTCCGGTCTTAATTTAAGCGTTTCACTTTGCTTCGCCAGCAGGTAACCGATGAGCCCACCATTGTGCAGGCTTAACGCGGTGATGGCGGGTAACATGGACGGGCCTAACAATAAAAGTAGCACAAACGCCAGCACCATTTCCGGCGTTGAACGCAGAATCAACAGCACCAAATGTCCCAAGCGGTAGCCGGTGGCCGAAAACAGTTTCGGGCTGGCGAAACCATACATCAGCAAGGCCAATGCGCCACTGCCGACTAACGCGATTTGTGACAGTACCAATGTGTTGACGGTGGCGGGCAAAGCAACGGAAAACAGTTGTTGCTGATACCAGGACGCGGCGGCTGACCACTCGCCCGCGCGTAACGCTTGCGGCCAGATATCCTGACTGAGGAATGTCCACAGGCTGGCGTGGGTCGATGGGGAGTCGGGCATCAGCAGAATCGCAGCGACCAGATACACCAGCAGCAGGCGTTGTTGCATCCACCAACGGATGCTGGCAATAAGCAAGTAAAAAACAATCAACAGCAAAGCCGACTCGCCGTAGTTCCCTTGGCTGAAGGCTGTTTCCAGGTAAAACCCCAGCGTGGGTAAACCGATAAAACCTAAAATGGTGCTGGAGCGCAACGCACACTCGAAGCGATACCGGGTGTAGCTGACCAACGCAGGCCAGGACTGCGGCACCCATGTGTACGCGGCCAGACTGATGCGATCGGTACGCACCGAGGTACTGCGGTGACTGGCGGTGGATTGCTGCTCAAAAATTTCCGCGAACATTTTGCCGAACGTTCCGGCAAACGGAACCAGAATGGCCAGCAGCCCAGTGGTGGCGGACAACCCGAAGACCTGCATAAACAGCAGACCCCAGAACAGTTCGTGAACGGCACGTGTGGCGGCACACAACAAGCGGATGATGCGCCAATGAAAAAATATCGACGCCAGCAGACCAATAAGCGCGGCACCGGCCACCGCCAGAAACGCAAAGGCAACGGTTTGCCCGAGCGCCGGTAACAGATAACGAAAAGCCTGCATGTCTGGGTGAACAAACCCCAGTGCCATTCGTTTCAATTCAATCCAGGGTTCTACTGCAAAAATTTCCAGATCGGCTAACGGCAGACACAGTATCGCCAGCGCGACAAGGCCAAAGGTTAACCGCGTATAACGTTGACCACTATTGGTCATAGAGTGCGGCCAGATCCGCATCGGATACCTGCGATGCCGGATGGTCAAAATAAATCGCGCCCTGTTTTAAACCGATGATCCGGTCGAACAGCGTTACCGCGAGAGACACATCGTGCAGGGTTACCACAACGGTGGTGTGCTTATCCAGAACCTGGCGCAGAATGGATTCACTTTGCACTGGGTCCAAACTGGAAACCGGTTCGTCGCCCAGAAAAACCGTACACTGCCGGTACAACGCGCGACCGATCGCGACCCGTTGGCGTTGTCCGCCGGATAGTCGGTCGACACTGTGGCGCAGTTTATCGCCGATTCCCAAACGGTTGGCGATGTCCGCTACTTCTGCCCGGGGCTTGGCAAAGGGGCGCGCAAGATTCAGCAGGTTATACAACGAGGAATGTTGTTCCAGCTGGCCCATATAGATGTTGTGATAAACCGACAGAATATCGACCAGCGCATCGGCCTGAGGGCACAAGGCCACGTGTGCGCGCTGTTGTTGAAACAGCGTATTGAGCAAGCTCGTTTTTCCGGCACCGGAGGGACCCACTATCGCAATTTTTTCACCATCGTGAATGGTCAGTGAAATGTCGTTGAGTACCTGATGTACACCGAGCGTCAGTGACGCCCGGTGCAGGGAAAAACGCGGGGCTGCTGCGTTCATCAGTCGAGCAGGCCGATGGCTTGCGCCGTTTTTTCAATGGGCAGGTAGTCGGCGTTGCTGGCCGGCACAAAAGAGGCACGAGGGAAACTGGCCAGTAAGTCTGGGTCGGTCATGTTCAACAACGCACGTTGAACTTTCTCAATGGTGCCGTCACCAAAGCTGTCGTTTAAATCGCCGCGTACGGTCCATTGGTAATCCGGGTAGGTTGGTGTGCTCCAGATAACGCTGATCTTGCTTGGGTCGATATGGCCCGCAGCCAGTTCATTTTCCCAAACCTTATAATTTACCGCGCCCACCTGATACGCACCGGCTTGTACCTGTGCAATGGTTTGGCTGTGATCGTTGGCAAAACCGACGCGTCGGAAAATATCTTCCGGTGCTGCGTTGAAAAATTCGCGAATATAAAATTCCGGCATCAGTCGACCAGAGGTGGAACCCTTGGCACCGAAGGTGAACGTTTTTTCTGTGATGTCCGCCGGGAAATTTTCCGAAGCCGTCAGGCCGGTAGAGTGGTGCGCAATCAGATAGGTTTTAAAGAACTGGTCTTCATAGCCTTGTGCAATAGCCACGGAACCTGGTACCTGAAGACGGGCACGCACGCCGGACAAACCACCAAACCAAGCTAACTGTACCTGATTATTTTTAAACGCTGTGATGGCCGCCGCGTAAGACTTAACAGGGATGTAATTCACTTCGATGCCCAGTTCGGCGCTTAAGTAATCGGCGACTTTGTTAAAGCGTTCCTGCAAGCGGGATTCATCTTCGTCGGGAATGGCGGTAAAGGTGAAGGTTTGTGCAGCCGCCAGTGATGAAAAGGCTAAAATAACCGTGGTGATTGCGGTAATAAAGCGTCGGGAAAAATTAAACATGAGTTCGTCCGTGTGAATTGATTCAGGGGAATAAAAAACGGACGCGAGTATATCGGTTGCCTGTGGAATAACCAACCGTCGACAGCCGCCGCTGTCGACAGTGGTTCACAAAAATGAACGATTTATGCGTGATTATCCGGGTAGAGTAAGCCGTAACGGAACGCCAGTTTTTGTCGTCGTTTAAACAACACCCACAGTGTCAGCAGTAACGCGAGAGCTTCGGCGCCCGGGCTGGCGTACCAGATCCCCCATTCGCCGAAAAACATCGGCAGCGTGAACATCAGCGGTAAGGCGAACAGGTAGGTTTTAGATAAACCTAATATACCTGCTCTCAATGCGTCCCCGATGCTTTGAAAAAACATCGATACCATTAACAGCGGGCCCAATAAAAACAGCGCTAAAATCGATACCGGTAATATACGTGCCACCTCGTTGGTGACGGCCATATCGTCCACAAACCAGCCCCCAATTTGATGCCGTAACAACCAGAGAATGGCTTCGATGCTGGTGCAATACACGAGCGCTGCGATGAGCGCTATTTTGATACTGCTGTTGGTGCGTTGGTAATTTTTAGCGCCAACGTTGTTCCCGACAATACTCTGAAACGCCATACTCAAACCCAATAACGGCAAGAATATAAAGGTATTCAGCCGGGTGATGATGCCGTAGGCACCCACGGTGGTGGCATAGTGATTGACACTCCATTTTTGCAGGTTAAACAAAATGGCAGCGGACATCAGCGCGACACCAATGTAAGTCAGACTGGACGGCGTACCCAGCGCCAGGAATTCGCGCCAGTGATGCCGACGAGGCGACACGCGCATAACCTGAATGTTCAGATGGTTGGTCGGTCGGCGACGGAACCAGAACACCGGAATCAACGACAGCGCCTGCGCCAATATGGTGCCATAAGCCGAACCGGCAACGCCCATGTGCAATTGCGCAATGAACAGATAGTTGAGTACGGCGTTTAGCAACACGGACGATAAAGACACCAACGCCATAAAACCGATGTGACCTTCACAACGCAAAGAGTCACCATTAATCGATAACGTAAATGTCAGTGGTGACGCAAACACCAGAATGGCAATGTACAGGTAACTCATATCCGCCAACGTTTGCGAGTTATTGTTGGCCATAAGGGTCATTGTTTTGCCGGCGCTGATAAACAAAACAATTAACACCACACAAACCAATAATGACAGGGTGATGGCTTGCGCAAATGTTTCTTTGGCGTCTTGAGTGTCGCCCGCACCCAAGGTTCGCGCCATCACACTGGCGAAACCATTAGACACTAGCGTGGACAGCGCAACGATCAGCATAAAGGCTGGGAACATGGCGGTGACCGCCGTCAGCGCGTCAGCACCGACAAAAATCCCCAGGAAGTAGGCATCGACCAGATTAAACGACCCGTTAACCAGCATCATTAAAATGATGGGCGCGGCGGTTTTGGCAAATACCGAGGCTAGTGAGCCGTTGAGGTAAACGTTGTTATGGGTGGTTTCAGTCATCTTTGGGTCCCTGATGAATTGCGCTGATGGCGTTGAATTTGTCCATCACGATCTGTTGAAAATCTTCTGGCCACGCGGCAATCGCCTGCGTAAAGCTGACTTTGCTGTTGCGATACAACGCGCGGGTGGCCTCTTCAAAGCCGGGCGCGTCTGCGAATACCGACATTAACCCGTGCAATTGGTTTTGCAGCACCGTAATACGTTCTTCCGGTGAGGCGTTCTTCATGGCGTGGTCGACCAATCGGCGTAACGTCACTGACGCTCCTCCGCGTTGTGTGGCCAACCATTCCCAGTGTCTGGGTAACAGGGTGACTTCCTTGGAGGTCACCCCGAGTTTGGGTCGGCCCCGTTTTGACGGGGCTGAGGCTTCGGCTGGTGACAGGACGGTATTGGCCTGCTCAAGCACGGCCTGTGCGCTGCCATGCCAGCTGAATTCAAGCCGTTTGCAATTGTCCAGTGCAAACACCATGGGCTCAATATTGGGCGCGGTGGCTTTGGTTTGTTCAATGACCGCGGCTAAATCGCCGCGGGCGAGGATGTTTCGGTCGTAAATGGTGATGTATTCGGTCGACATGAGAATTCTCATTTAAATCAAGGTGAAAGCATTTTACCCAGGTAAAATAAAAAATCAAATTTACCGGGGTAAAAATAAGGAGACTCATGGTCAGTGCAGTAAAGCGAAGAGGGCAATAAAGCGTGTAGAGCCTGATTTAAGCGGCGCCTGGCCGAACTCTATGGTTTGGTGAACTGATCAACCATGCATCATGGTTGGTCAGCACTCCCGAGTCAATCACCGTTCAAGTGCTGTGTTCACGAATAAATTCCCAAATTGTCCATGTTTATGGCTAGAAACTCCTGCCTTACTAATATTATTAGTAATATTATTATCGGCAGATGCGAAAACAACAAAAAAACTGGTAACTCATTGTGAGTCGATGATTACCCGGAGTATTCGATATGAAATATGCAATGACACCCTTCGGCAGGGGTAACAAAAGCCGTCGCCACAACCCAGTGGTATCTGCCGTGGAGGCGAGTCATGAATAAACGCATTGACTGGGCTGGTTATGCCTTTTTAGCACCTTACCTCATCGTCTTTGTTGCTATGGTGGTCATCCCCCTGTTTTGGGGGATTAACCTGAGTCTGCAAAAAGCGGATCTCTTTGGTCCTGGGGAATTTGTTGGGTTAGATAACTATCGTCGATTGTTTGCGAATAAGATCTTTCTTCAAACTGTCGGGAACACGTTTAAATTTGTCCTGATTACGGTGCCACCCTTGGTTGTCTTAGGGTTAGGGCTGGCGTTGGCGCTGAATAAAGAAGCCCCGTTGCCAAGTCTATTGCGGGGTATTTTTTTCTCATCAACGGTACTTTCTGTCACCGTGGTTACCTTGATCTGGCGCATCATCTTTATACCCAATGACGGAGTGATGGCGAACTTATTCAATGTTTTTGGATGGGAGCCGATTGCGTTTCTATCGGACCCGGATTGGTCGCTGATCTCAGTGGCGATCGCAACAATCTGGTGGTGTCTGGGGTTGCCAATGATGCTGTTTGTCGCTGCGCTGCAACAGATTCCCAAAGATCTTTACGAGGCTGCCGCCATCGATGGTGCGAATCGATGGAATGAATTTTTCAAGATTACCTTACCGTCTATCGGCCGCACCATTGTGTTGGTGATCATCATCGAAATCGTGATGCAGTTTCAATTATTTGGTCAGGCTCTGTTGATGACTCAAGGTGGACCGAATAACACGTCGAGATCCATCGTGATGTTTATCTACGACGCTGGTTTCCGTCGTTGGGATATTGGTTCAGCGGCCGCGGCCTCACAAATTTTGTTTCTATTGATACTGATTGCCGCTATGGCGCAATTCGCGTTAAGTCGTCGACAGGGGGATGCGTGATGACTCAGTTACCTTTAATGAAAAAGTCTGGCCCCGCCCGCAAAGTGCATTCGATGTCGCTATCTGAATTGATCAGCCGTATTGGTGTTAAGCATATGCTTATTGTCATGATGGTGGTTCTGTCTGTCGTTATGCTGGCACCTTTTTTATGGACCGTCGGTTTGAGTTTAAAGTCGAACCAGGAATTAATGATGGGAACCGATGCGGTATTCCGGTTTCCCTATACGCTAAAAAATTACGCGGACATTTTCGAAAATTCACATGTGTTTCGTTGGTTGACGAACAGCCTTGTGGTGTCGATCGGTATGACAACCGGTGTGCTGCTCTTGTCATCGCTGGCGGGCTATGCCTTCGCACGATTGGAGTTCCCTTTTAAACGCACGATTTTCGTCATTGTACTGATGGGGTTGGCGGTGCCTGAGCAAGCCGTGATTATCGCTCGGCATCAGATTTTCAGTTCAATGTCATTGCACAATACTTATGCCGGACTCATTCTGCCAGGTCTGTCCGCGCCCTTTGGTGTTTTTCTGATGACGCAGTTTTTCAAGGCGATTCCCCGCGAAATTGATGAAGCAGCAATGTTAGACAACGCCAGTAAGATAACCATTTTTTGGCGTGTCCTGTTACCACTGACGCTACCTGCGCAGGCGACCTTGGGCATATTAACGTTCCTGACATCGTGGAACGACTATTTCTGGCCACTTATTTCGGCCACAGAACAAGACATGTTTACATTGACCGTTGGTATTGCTTCTTCACAGCAGAACTTTGCACAGAGTGAAGGGTTGGGCTTTCTTGCCTCGCAAGCCATCTTCTCGGCATTGCCTATTTTGATCGTCTATGTCTTGTTCCAAAAACATATTGTAACGGCCGTTGCCGGTGGCGCGGTGAAGCAATAAAGAAAGAAACGAGTGTTTCCGATGGTTGGGTAAGGAGAATCCGATCATCACACCTGACCTGTCAGGTATGCGCAAATTTGCATAAAAATGTTGAAACTTAAACCACTATAAACAAGAAAACTGAAAGGGTTTATAACATGATTAAACAACAATGGTTAATCCCAGTCGCGTTAGCGACATGTATGACAACTGGCCAGGCGCTGGCAAAAACAGAACTGCACCTTCAACGCTTTTTTGGTGCGTGCGAAGCGGAGTATGGTGAAAATACCAACGTTGATGCAGCTGAAGGTGAATGCGGCATCATGACCTCGCTGATCAATAAATTTGCGGCGGAAAATCCAGATATCGACGTCAAAGTCACCACGGTTGAGTGGCCCGGGTATGATCAGTTAACGGCGCAAATGGCCAGCCGTACGCCACCAGATCTGGTGACTATGCATAACTCTGTCATTGCTGACTACCAATCCCGTCGGTTAATTTTACCGATAAACGATCTGTTGCAGCAGGGCAATATCGACACAGCTGACTTCACTTCAACCGCGTTGAATGGTGTCGTACGTGACGGTGAAGTATTTGGCTTGCCGATGGACACATGGACGATGTTGTATCACGTTAACACCAACCTGATGGCCCAAGCTGGGTTAATGAAGGCTGATGGTACGCCGATGTTGCCAGGTAGCTCTGCTGAAATGCTGCAGATGGCCCGCCAGTTTAAAGATAAAACCGGCAAGCCTTATCTGATTCAGATCCTGTCCAATGAAACAGCCGCGTATACGCGTATGTTTTACACGTATCTGTTTCAGCAAGAAGAAAACTTCTTTGCGGACCCGAACAAGATCTCTCTGCAGACCGACGCTGCCCGTACCATTGTCAATCACTTCAAAACGATTTATGACGAAGGCCTGACGACAAAGAATATGGATTACCCGGCAACGGTTTCTGCGTTCTCCGGTGGTGAAGGCGGTATATTGATGAACGGCAACTGGTTACTGGGTGCTTATACGGCGGAGTCTAAGAAAACCGACAGTCAGTTATACAATGCTTACCAGGCGTATCCGTATCCACAACTGTTTGCGAACGACGATTTGTTTGTAGATGGGCATTCGTGGGTTATGCCAAACAAAAAACGCAACAAGAAGGAACTGGCTGCTACCGCTGCGTTCTTTAAGTTTATGGCAGAAAACGATTACCAGTGGTCTCGTACCGGGCACTTACCGAGCATGAAAGCGGTTCTGGATAACCCCGACTTTAAAGCGCTGCCTCACCGCTCCAGCCTGATGAGTGTGACAACTCGTGGCAAAGGGTTGCCTGGTGGTGTGAAGCGTCAGTTCGCGGTTCAGGACATCATTGGTGAAGAACTGGCATCGGCTATTACCGGTGTTAAATCGGTGGATGCTGCGTTGAAAGATGCAGAAGATCGAGTGAACGATCTGTTAGGCAATCTGTAACAGGTGTGAATATCGGAGGGGACATTCCCCTCCTGAATGGCAGACGAAATTATGCGTAAGAAAAAAGTGACGATGTTGGACATTGCTACCGAAGTCGGGGTTTCACAACCAACGGTGTCCGTTATTCTAAATGGATCTGGCAGTGTGAAGGTGTCCGAGGAAACCAAGCAGCGGGTATTTGCGAAAGCCCGTGAGCTGGGTTATCAGTTTAAATCTGTTCGTCATGGCTATCGGCATTCGCGTATCGCGCTCGTTGTAAACAGTCTGAACATGCATGATCCATTCATATCTGCCATTTCTTCTGCCAAAGCCAGAGCTTGGGAACGAGACGCAGTTTTGTCGGTGTTTGATTACGAAGACAACGACGATTTGAAAATGGCAATGTTCGATGAGATCCGCACCGGTGATTACCAGGGTCTGATTTTTGCCTCAAACACCCCTCGTGAGATTGACAGCAGCGAAGTGTTAACGCTGGAAAAACGAGTGTTGTTGAATTGCTATGACAGTGGCAGCGACAAAATACCGGCTCTGTTACCAGCCGATTCGTTGGGTGGTTTTCGAGCGTGCGAGCATTTGATCAACGCAGGTTACCGAAAAATTGCCATGGTGTGTGGTGAGTCCTGGTCATTATCTTCGATTGACCGGGAAAAAGGTTTCCGACAGGCCATGGCCAACCATGGACTGCCGGTTAACGACCACTCAATTGTGTACGGTAACTGGTCGGTGAAACAAGCGTTCCTGGCGACACAATCGTTGTTGGCTTTACCAAGCCTGCCTGACGCGATTTTCTGCGCGAGCGATTTAATGGTGCTTGGTGTTTATCAAGCGCTTCAACAACGAGGACTGCGCGTACCTCAGGATATTGCTGTGATCGGGTACGATAACCAGTTACTGGCGACGGAAATAAGCCCGAGTTTGAGTAGCGTTGAATTACCTTATGACGAAATGGGCCGCATGGCTGTCGATCAAATTCTGGATGATACTTCCCCGGAATTTCCCGTGATTAAGGTTGAGGGCGAACTTTATGAACGTGAATCGTCCAGGGCCTTGGTGACTTCCTGAATTAAATTTGAGGTTGGATGAAAACATTATTATGACTATTCAAAACCCCGTCATCGAATGCCGCGCAGATCCCCACATTTATCTGCATTCCGATGGCTACTATTACTTTACCGCTTCGGTGCCGGAATACGACCGCATTGAGCTTCGTCGGGCACGTTCAATTGAGGCTCTGAATAATACGCCAGAGTTGGTGACGGTGTGGACAAAACCCGATTCCGGACCTTATTCAGATTTAATATGGGCGCCCGAAATCCATTTTATGGATACTCATTGGGTTATTTATTTTGCCGCGGCCCCGAACCGAGAAGTCAAAGACGATGCCTTTCAACATCGTATGTACGCTTTGCTTTGCTACGATGATAATCCTTTAGCATCAAGTTGGGTCTTTGGCGGCCAAGTGGATTCGGGAATCGACTCTTTTTGCTTAGATGCGACTATTTTCAAACTTAGGGATCAGTGGTATTACCTCTGGGCTCAGAAAAGCCCAGATAGGCCCGGAAATTCTTGTTTGTATATCGCGACGATGGCAAGTGCGACGAAATTGTCTTCTCCGCCGGTCATGTTGTCTGCGCCGGAATATGACTGGGAAGTGCAGGGTTTTTTAGTGAACGAAGGTCCTTCAGTCATCCATCGTTACGGCAAGATTTTTGTGACCTATTCAGCCAGTGCGACGGACGAGCGATACTGTATGGGACTATTGTCCATCGACGAAGACTCGGATCCGCTGGATGCAGGCCAATGGCATAAAGCGTCTGAACCCGTTTTTCAAACAGACGAACAGCGCAAGATATACGGGCCTGGCCACAATAGCTTTACCCGAAGCCAAGATGGTCAAACCGACTACCTGGTTTACCACGCTCGCAATTATAAAAATATCGAAGGTGATCCCCTTTGGGACCCAAATCGTCATACCTGTGTGCAGGTATTGCGTTGGAATGAACAGGGTGAGCCGGTGTTTGGTCGCCCGCAACAGCAAATTGAACTGCATGCATCGGATATCTGCGATGTGGTTTTGTGACATTAAATAACGCTTTTTCCCTTTCTGGCAGAACATTCGTATGGCCTGCCAGATTTTTTACCGTATCTGTTTTTTTCCTTCGAAAGCTAAATGCTGACATAGTCACTGCCTTTGTATAGCCATGGCGCTGCCATCGGCCAGACAGGCTAAATGTTCACCCTCTGCGAGCCACGTTACGGCGGTGAAATTCATCAACTCGCTCTAACATCGGTCAATTCAGCACCGCCCTTTGGGACTTACAACGCAAAGGTTGTGCATTGTTGTAAGTTTTGCACATGACTCGCTATTTCCTGCGACCAACTTACGGGTCAGCCAATGCTTTGAAGAGATTGCGTCGTTTGTATTTGACAGGGTTGCTCTGGATAAGACTAACGTATAACGCGTCCAGATATTTTTCAGCCGTTGGCGATTTCATGATTAGGACAATAAACCCATTTCTGCCGATTTATTGCTGAGTTTATGGATGAAACGGCTACATCGCTTTGCATCGGTGTGAATACGTTTTCAGGCTCGATAAACTCGATTTAGGTACTTGGATCGGGGGCGCAAAACCGGCGGGTACCAGAGCCATCCATACGATAAAAATAAAAGGTGCGATTCACGGATCGCCATGGAGTAATACAATGAAAATGATGAAATCCCTGCTCACGGCGGCACTCGCCGCCAGTATGTCACTGGTTGCTACATCTGCCTTGGCGAAAGATACCGTTGGTATTTCCATGCCGACTAAATCATCTTCCCGTTGGATTGCCGACGGCAATAACATGGTCGAACAATTCAAAGACGCCGGTTACAAAACCTATTTGCAATACGCGGAAGACGACATTCCGACACAGCTGTCTCAGGTTGAAAACATGATTGTGCGGGGTGTTGACGTGCTCGTGATTGCAGCGATTGACGGCACAACGCTGTCCAGCGCATTGCAAAAAGCTGCTGACGCTGGCATTAAGGTTGTTGCGTATGACCGACTCATCCGTGACTCGGCCAACGTTAACTATTACGCGACGTTCAACAACTTTCAGGTCGGTGTTCTGCAAGCGCAGGGTATTGAGTCTGCTCTGGGTTTAAAAAACGGTAAAGGTCCTTTTAACATCGAGTTGTTTGGCGGCTCACCGGATGACAATAACGCCTATTTCTTTTATGACGGTGCCATGTCGGTATTGCAGCCATACATCGACAGCGGCAAGTTGAATGTTGTTTCTGGGCAGATGGGTATGGACAAAGTCTCCACTCTGCGTTGGGATGGTGCGGTAGCGCAAGCGCGTATGGATAATCTGCTCAGTGCACATTACACCGACAAGCGTATCGACGCGGTACTGTCACCTTATGACGGTTTGAGTATTGGTATTCTGTCTTCCCTGAAGGGCGTCGGTTATGGTTCTGCCGGTATGCCAATGCCTATCATTTCTGGGCAGGATGCAGAAATTCCTTCGGTTAAATCCATTCTCGCCGGTGAGCAAACCGCGACCATCTTTAAAGATACCCGTGAATTGGCTCGTGTGACAGTCGGCATGGTTAACGCGATCATGAAAGGTACTCAACCTGAAATTAATGACACCACAACGTACGATAACGGCGTCAAAGTGGTTCCTTCCTATCTGTTGAAGCCAGTTCTGGTTGATAAATCCAACTGGGAATCTGTGCTGATTGACAGCGGTTACTACAAGCGCTCGCAACTGTAATTTGCTCGTATCAAGCGCCTGCGTTGCGCAGGCGCTGTTCCTACTGACGTTAAGTGAGGTACGCAATGGCAGCGATTTTAGAGATGCGCGGTATCACCAAAACATTCCCTGGTGTTAAAGCTCTGGACAATGTGAATCTGACGGTAGAAGAAGGTGAGATTCATGCCATTGTCGGTGAAAACGGGGCGGGAAAGTCGACGTTGATGAAAGTGCTCAGCGGTGTTCACCCAGCGGATAGTTACAGCGGCGACATCGTCTTCGAAAATACCGTGCAGAGCTTTTCCGGTATTGCCGACAGTGAACAAAAAGGCATTATCATCATCCACCAGGAATTGGCGCTGGTGCCGCAGTTATCGATTGCTGAAAATATTTTCCTGGGAAACGAACAGGCCAAACGGGGCTTGATCAACTGGGAACAAACCTTCAAGAAAACCCAGGCACTGCTGCAAAAGGTTGGCTTGTCTGACTCACCCGATTCTCTGATTCTGGATATTGGTGTTGGTAAGCAGCAGCTGGTGGAAATTGCCAAGGCTCTGTCCAAAAACGTAAAGCTGTTGATCTTGGACGAACCCACCGCCAGCTTGAATGAAAAAGACAGCGACGCGTTAATGGAGTTGCTGCTGGAGTTCAAACGACAGGGCATGTCCGCCATTTTGATTTCCCATAAATTAAACGAAGTACGCAAAGTCGCGGACTCCATTACGGTTATCCGTGATGGCGCGTCGATCACGACTATGGATTGCAAAACCAACCCGATTCAGGAAGCGGATATTGTCCGGCACATGGTGGGCCGCGCGTTGGAAGACCGCTTTCCACCCAAGACAGCAACAGTGGGTGACGTGGTTCTGGAAGTGAACGATTGGAACGTTTTCCACCACATGAAACACGACCGTCAGGTGGTCAAGAATGCGAGCCTGAACGTGCGCAAAGGTGAAGTGGTCGGCATTGCCGGGCTCATGGGCGCGGGCAGAACGGAATTAGCCATGAGTCTGTTTGGTCGGTCGTACGGTCGGCAAATATCCGGCGAGGTTAAGTTACGCGGCGAATCGGTAAAACTGGATACCGTCGACAGCGCCGTGAAAGCCGGATTGGCGTACGTCACGGAAGATCGCAAGAATTATGGCCTGGTGTTGATCGAAGACATCGTGAAAAACATTTCGCTGGCAAACCTGAACGGCGTGTCAAACCGAGGTGTGATCGACGCGACGCAGGAATCCGGTGTGGCCGAAAAATATCGGACTGACCTGAATATTAAGTGTGCCAACGTACATCAGAAAACAGTCAATTTGTCCGGCGGTAATCAACAAAAAGTGGTGTTGTCGAAATGGTTGTTCTCCAACCCGGATGTGTTGATTTTGGATGAGCCCACGCGCGGCATTGATGTCGGCGCGAAGTACGAAATTTACACCATCATCGATCAGCTGGCGGCAGCCGGAAAAGGCGTGTTGATGATCTCTTCGGAAATGCCCGAGTTACTCGGCATGTGTGACCGGATTTATGTCATGAACGAAGGTGAAATGATCGGTGAATTAACGGCAGACGATGCCTCACAAGAAGCCATTATGTCCATTATTATGCAAGCGGGGAGTAAAGACTATGTCGACGCAGTCCACTGAGTTGTCTGCACCGGTGACCAATGGTTCACGCGTGTTGACCAAATCCTGGAAAGGTAACATCCGTGAATACGGTATGTTGATGGCGTTGGTCGTTATCATGTTGTTTTTCCAATTTCTAACCGACGGAGTGTTGTTGAAGCCGTTGAACCTGACCAACCTTGTGTTGCAAAACAGCTACATCATCATCATGGCGATTGGCATGTTGCTGGTGATTGTTGCCGGACATATCGATTTGTCTGTCGGCTCTGTGGTAGGTTTTATTGGCGCCTTGGCCGCCGTGCTTATGGTGAATTTGAACTGGCCGATTATTCCGGCGGTTCTGGTCTGTTTGGTTATGGGCGGCCTGATTGGCGCTGCGCAAGGGTATTGGGTAGCCTACTATCGCATCCCCGCCTTTATTGTAACTCTGGCGGGCATGTTGGTGTTCAAGGGGCTGACGCTGGCGTTGTTGAATGGTCAGTCAGTAGGGCCGTTCCCGGATACGTTCCAGCGCCTGAGCTCTGGCTTTATACCCGATTTCTTTGGTGCTGGTGGTTTTCATGTAACGTCCTTTTTGATCGGCATGGGGTTGATCGCCTTTCTGTTCATCACAGGGTATCAGCAACGGAAAAACCAGATAGCCCATCAGATCGCCGTTGAGCCATTGCAGTTCTTCCTGATTAAAAACATTGTATTGTCGGTGGCGGCCGGTTATATCCTGTATCTGTTGTCGACGTATCAAGGCTTGCCGAATGTCTTGATCATCATGGCGCTGTTGATTTCCGCCTATACCTTTTTTACCAACCGCTCAACCGTCGGTCGCCGCATTTACGCCATTGGCGGTAATGAAAAAGCGGCCATGCTTTCAGGTATTAACACTAAGCGTCTGACCTTCTTCACGTTTGTGAATATGGGCATGTTGGCAGCCTTAGCTGGGTTGGTTTTCGCCGCGCGGCTAAATACCGCAACACCGAAAGCGGGTCTGGCATTTGAGCTCGACGTTATTGCTGCTGTGTTTATCGGTGGTGCGTCGATGCAAGGTGGTGTTGGTAAGGTAACGGGTGCTGTTATCGGTGCTTTGGTTATGGGTGTTATGAATAATGGTATGTCGATTATGGGGATCGGCATTGATTGGCAACAGGTGATTAAAGGTTTGGTGTTGTTGGCGGCAGTGATATTTGACGTCTACAACAAGAATAAATCTGCGTAGAGGGTCGTTAAGCCTATTAGCCCGCCTGAGTTTGGCGGGCTTTTTTTGTGTAACTGTTTCTTTGCAAAGCTCATTCGGACATGACGGGTAGCCAATGAGGCACATCTCCGCGAAACGCCAATCGGCTCCCTCACAGGTTAACCAGGGTAGAAAACCCGGATAGCCGCGGCTATCAGCAGCAGAATAATGATGGGTTTCAATGCAGACGATTGCCGGCTGGCTTGTTGCCATTCATCGCGTAACGCATCCAGAAGATCTTGTTCTTCTTGCGATATCGCTTCGCCGCTTGCTTCTTTCTTATAAAGGTTTTGCAGCTGCATTTTTTGCTTAAAGCTGAGTTCTTTTAACGACTTGTATGAATCCATGTTTTGTTTCTCCTTTGGTTGAATCGTTTTTCCACTGGTCACTGATTTGACTTTGTGCTCTCAAATAATGCGCAATAAACCGTCAATCGATATATGAAATATATTGCGACTCGACGGGATTAGTGTTCGCAAGGTTCACCCCACCATCTTTAAACATTTGGTGTCCGCCACCAGAATAGGTGAGAGGCACGTCCGAGGTTAGTTTGTACTCAATAGGTCTATCGCAATGTGATGCCTGAGAAATCCTCTGCAATTAGCAGTTGCTACAACTTTATCTCTCCTTGGACGTCAAGCTCTGGCTCCGGCTCCGGCTCCGGCTTTGGCTACGGCTCAGCAACCCGAACACTTATTCCGTACACCAAATAACGTCGATTTTAAAAAGCAATGCTTAAGGTTCGTCAGATGAAAAGGAAACAGACCTGATATTCTTAGTATTTTCCAAGTCGGGACCTTCTTTAACTCTGGCGTGGCCTGTTCCACTATAGGTAAAAGCGACATCTGACCAAAATGAAACTTTAACCGGTTTATCGCATTGTAATAACTCTATTGTATAGCTGGAGTTTCCGAATGAGACATCATCCCAGCTGAAATCTGATTGATCAATAAACTCAGACATCGTCATATCGCTGTTTAGTGGAGTCCCTTGAATGACGATATATGAAGTAGAAGTCATATTGGAATCGTTGACAAAGTAATATGTAAACGACTCTATCTTATCGGCCGACTCATCCTCAAACCCTAATAATGCACCATTGAACCAAGAGTAAATATTTCGTTTTGGGTAGATGGAATGGCTGATACTATATTCAAATCCCAGTGCTTTCTTAACGTTCGTAATTGTTTCATTGATTGAAAATGGGTTTCCGTTTAAATAAAGCGAGCAAGTGTCGAATCTAAGTTGGATTTCTTGTTAAGAAAACTCAGATAGATTTATTTCTTTTTCAGTTAGATTTTCTTTAAGCTTATTTTTATTCGGGTCTCGATTTTCAGAGCAAGATGAAACCATTGCGGCGACTATTAGCGTAGCCATTATTAGATTAGTTATGGTATAGGTACACCGGCGAATTTTCATCTGGTTTGTTCTCAGTTGTTTTGAGCGAATAGTTAATGTCTTTGGCTTTTCCACTACATTAAGAATATTTGGCATAAGCCCGTGATCCAAAGTTGGTCGAATCCCTAATGCTACGTGGGTGCTTTTTTAACTCGATGGCAATGTATTTATTGGCATTCTTTGCTTTATCTCGATCTTTTGTCATGCGTCGTATCTGATCTTTATTGCGTTAAAATTCTTCTACCAGTTTGTCTTTGATGGTGCGATCTTGAGAAGGTGTTTTCCTACTATGTCTTTCCAAATTGGAAGGGTTCCTGTGTTGCGCCAATTGGTGTTCATGATACTGGGTCCTAACACTCAGTACTAATTGACCGGATAATTTAATAAAAGCTAACTTCCAGCGATTCCACACGTGATGTATTGCTGAGGTCTGGTTCGCCCTTCAGCCTGGCATGTCCATTACCTATGTACTTGAATTTAACATCAGAGGAATAATAATAGACGATTGGTTTTGTGCAATTGTTGAAAACCCTTTCATAACTGAAATTTCCAAACTCAAACTGGTCAAACTCATAAAAGGATGACTCAACGAATTGCTTCATTGTCATACCTTTGCCTAGAGGTGTGCCTTCAACTAAAACGTAAAATTCCGTATTTTCGAAATACGTGTGTTCAAAATTAATTGAGAACAGGTTTATTCTGTTGTCTGCTAGGTTCTCACGAATAACTAATGCACCATCAAGCCAATAGCTGGCAATGTTTGTGTTTGATTGCTCCTCTCTTTCTGGGGCGCCCAGTTTGTTTTTTATTTTTTCAGAAACCCCTCCCAATTCAAAACCGGTATCGTTGTAACGGAAATTGCACCCGTTAAGTTCAATTCGGTGTGCTTGCTTCGAAAAAGCCGAAAGCATTCTACGCGCTTCGGGTGTATCTCTTAGCATGCTTTGAACAGCTATTTGTTCCTTCTTTTCTTCAAAGCACGCTGTCAAGGTGGCGCAACTCGCCAATAGAATTAAGTAAGTAAATAGAGCGCTTCTAATGCAACTATAATTGTTCATAGGCTAACTAATCTAAATAGTTTCTTGAAAAAATGAGTTTTGGAACAATCATTTCCTGACCAGCATAAATGGTATCGTTTGTGTAGCCGTTCAACTCTTTAAGCTCAGCAATACTGCTGTCGCAACGCTTGGCTATTGAACCTAGTGTATCACCGGGTTTTATTTTGTAGATGTAGCCGTTATTGTATTCCGTGTCGTCAGACTCAATGGCAGACTTACAGAAATCAGGCTTTGGGTATTTGGCATCCCACTTTAATTTCAGTGCATTTGCTCGCTTACGTTGCGCTTTACTCTTTTTGCGTGCCGTTTTGATGAAGGCGTTAAAAACCCCGTTGTCATTGATCTGGTCGTCATCTCCGCCTGTAAAGAATACTTCCAACTTTTCAATAGTTTTTACGGTTGCAGGATTCTCAAGGAAGTCATCTATATTCTTGAATGTCTCTTCCATTTCATCAATGGCATGCAGTGTGCGGTCAATAATTGCACTGGGCGTGCTCGCCATGCATATTTCTTGCCGGTGGTCCATCGCCCATGCTTCTACAATAGGATCTTGCCAAGTGGAGGTAACTGGGTGACGCATGATTTTATCAACGACTTTAATGGCGTCATTGACACTGCCAGCATTCGTCCAGACATCCATCATTTTTTCACCTACTTGCTTAACGGCTTCAACTGCTAATTTTGCGGATAGATTATGCAGTGGTGCTTCAAGGTCATCTTTTGCGACTTGGGTATGCGACGGATTTGTTCCAATAGAAAACTTTCCAAGTTCCATCATATCCAAATCTTTATCGAGCAATACCTGTGCGTCATTCAAGTTTGCAGCGACAGCCTTAATCAAGAAGTATTGCGTAAATTTGAACATTAGTCCAATGCGCTCACTAACCCAATGAAAGCCTTTTTGTACGGCGTCAGGTAAATAGTTCTTGAAACGAGTGAACTGATCCCTGACTGAAAGCAACATCTCAAAACTGGCTGCATAGCTATCGTCATCGGTTCCTGTTTTGTCTTGACCTTGGGCACGGTCTATATCTCTGAGGATTTCAAGAATCAGTACATCGTTAAAGGTACGGGTGCCGGGTTTTGTTTCTTCCCATGCGGTTAATTCTAGGTTAAACAACACATGATTCAGTACCGGTAGAACGCTCGCCGCTGTATCTATCATACCAAAAGTACCTGTGACAACAGGTATATAGCTAGCGAGTCTGTTGGCAGGTTTGTTGCCTATGTGAACGTTTTGATGGGTATTCAGTATTAAGTGTTTGTCATCAAAACCAACGCCGGCGTATAGGTCTTCGTATTTATATTTGAATGTATTTCCGTCAACGGTTACTTCGTCCACCCATGGAAATACGAAAGGTTCTATTGATTTAATCAGGCTGATTTCAGTGTAGTTTGTGTGAGCAAAATAATCCTCAAGAGTATGCATTGCGGCACCGAAGTCGACGAGTACTTGGGTGTTGTTGAGCCCATTTGGAACCGCAGCCTTTTTGAGTTGCTTCACTATGTATTCGTAAGCCGTTGGAAACGATTCCCCTTCTATCTGATATTTGTGTTTGCTGCGTATGTAGTTTTTCATGCCAAAATCTTTGTTGATTTCATGCAATTCATGGTTGTCAGCTACATATCCGACAAATTTATGGTATAGAGTTTTATCCTCTCGGTTGCCGCCCTCAGAAGTTTGACCCAGACCCAGAGGGTTATCAATATGTTCTTCTGGTCGATAGACACCAAGAACGTCTGGTGTAATGGGTAAAAACTGTTCACGAAAGACCTTTATGTGTCCGTTGTAGTCCTTAACATTTTCTTCGGTCATTTTTTTCTGATGAACGAATTCTTTTATTGCACCGAGTTCAACGACTGTTGTCAGAGCTTCTACTGAAAGCATGACAGGGTGAAACTGCACCGTTTCCCAAGTTAATTTGAACCTAAACCAGTCGAGCTCAACGCCAGAAGGGATGTCCATGGTTGAAGTGTGTTCTTCATTCATGTTGTTTGTGGCGAAGGTCCCAGGATTAACTGGCGTCTGCGAGTCTAAGGAATCGGTTACATTCGCCATTGGGCGAACGGTCATCGGGTCAACCAACTGGGAGAAGTCGCGTAGCCAGTTGCCTAGGTATACGGTGTTTAAAATACGATCTACATCTTTTTTAGATAAATCAATATTCTTATTTATAGTTAATTCCACTAGGGCTTTTAAAGCTTCATTCTCCACATCTCCATGCCCGTACTTACCATGCACCCCCATATAACCGGCTTTATAAAACTCGAATTCTCCGTAATTGTCGTCTTGCTGCTGTCGGTCTTCATTGACATAGGCTTTGAGTTCATTGTGCAAGTCAGAAAAATCCCAGACTAATGATACTTCTGCACCGTCGATCAAGGCATCCGCAAAGTACTGATCTGATTTTTCTAGTGGATTGAGTTGTAAAACGTTATAGGCGAATTTAGCTCCTTCGTCTTTTAGAGCATCGGGACGTTGTGTTTTTGCGTAATGATTTCGCAATAGGTAGTCGAGATAATGACCATATTCTTCGATAAGAATAGTCATCAGCTCTCCACGTTTATCGTTGTCAGCAGTAGCATCTCGAATTACTTTTTCAGATACCCATATTTCTTGCTTTGAACCATTGTTAAAGAAGGCCGCTATACCGGACCCAAGTGGAATGGTTTTTTTAACAACAAAACGTGGTGTAAGAATTGTATGCTCCGCTTTTGCGTCCCAGTACAGTTCTTCGTAAGCCTTTGCTGGAATGTCCAAACCGAAAATATCGATAAACACACCCATAAACATAGCCAAACTGTCTTTTTGAGCCATTAGGGTGAGTTGTTCTTTCGCGAAAATGGATCTTAATTCAACAGCAGACGTTTCGGTTTCATCCTCGACGATGTTTCGTTCAATCATTTTTCGCTCATAGGGCGTAAGAACGTCTTTCGAATCTACGAATGTTTCCAGCTCTAAGGGAGCGATATCGTTCACCCGTTTTGGTTTAAAGGTTTTCGCACTCTCTGGCTCATTGCTTTCACCCAGTTCGTATTCAACGTTGCCGTCGAACGTGACGCCGCTCTGGCCTTTCAGAGTGATCTGTTTGCCGAACAGTTTGATGTTGCCTTTGCCGTCGATCTTAAACCCGCCGGTGCCGTTGCTGAACAGCAAATCCCCTCTGCCGGTACCGGTGATGGTGATGTCGTTTGGGGG
>NZ_JADPQG010000050.1 GCF_015687175.1 Reinekea sp. G2M2-21
TTGCAAAACCGAGGACCCGACCCTGATCCAGGTGGACACCGCCCCCGCACGACTGGTTGCCTGCCATCACGTTCAACCGCAGCGGGAAGCCATCACAGAAGAGGTACCGGCATGAGTGTTCAACGCATCCAAGACGAACCGATCAACGAAAAACCAAGCATTTACGTAGAAGACCTGGTTATCGATTTTGGTCTCGACAACGCCCTGTTCAAACGCAAATACATGCGCGCGGTTAACAACGTCAGCTTCATCTTAAAAGCCGGCGAAGCGCTCGCCGTT
>NZ_JADPQG010000051.1 GCF_015687175.1 Reinekea sp. G2M2-21
TCGTCTGTGATCGCTAATCGCCTGCGCTTGTTTTGGGCGATACCCTCGAAGTCCACTGTTCCGCTTTATCTCTCTCGATATCGTTGATGGACTCCGTTTTAAATTGTCTGAAATTTGTTTTTGGTTGAGTCCCTCTTTCAATAGCGAATAGATCTGGTATCGTTCGTTTTCAGTCAGCTGATGGTAGTTCAAAGTGCTTTATCTCTTGGTCGGGAGGAGCGCAACTCTATCAGCTGGCTCCTCAACTACCAATTGCACTTATTATGCGAAATCGCC
>NZ_JADPQG010000052.1 GCF_015687175.1 Reinekea sp. G2M2-21
AGTATTATTCACGATTTTTCCGTTATCTATTTCTTGGCGCTTTCCAAAAAGGAAATCAGCACTGATTCAAGGTTATCCCAATGCTTAATACTGTCTTCCGCTGGGACGTTTTTTGGAAGTAATCCAACTTCTGCAGCTTTAGCTACGGCAGGCTGAAGTAGTGTTATTCGATCCTCACCGCCTTTTTTAAGTCTTTCGATTAAGGTTTCAATGTCCACGTTTTTTCCCTTATGTCGTTCTATCACTAATCTGAT
>NZ_JADPQG010000053.1 GCF_015687175.1 Reinekea sp. G2M2-21
ACTTAAATCAAGCTTGATCATTGCATTTAATTCCGTGTCTACTGTTCGGATTGATACAATAATTTGCCTATAGAAATCTTCTGCTTCAAATCCGGCGAACTCCATTCCTAATGGAACAACGTGACCCCATAGTCCAGTGCCGAAATGAAAACATTCTCCGATCTCTGGTGATTTTGGAGCACTCTCAATTAACCACTCCTTTACTTGTTGTGAACCCCAGCTCTCAGGTAAGTTCGCA
>NZ_JADPQG010000054.1 GCF_015687175.1 Reinekea sp. G2M2-21
GATGCTGAGAGCTGGAGTCACCGTACTTCTTTATCCAGTCGTGAAGGCTTTTAGCGGTCACACCTAATCGATCAGCAACCTCGCTAATCTTGTAGTTACGTTCTGTGACTTGCTTGACGGCTTCAATCTTAAATTCTTCGGTGTAGCGTTTACCGCTCATAATATGACTACCTATCGTTTTGCGTTATTGTAACGCTAACAGGTGTCTATGATACTAGGGGCTTGCCACC
>NZ_JADPQG010000055.1 GCF_015687175.1 Reinekea sp. G2M2-21
ACCAAACCGAAAGCCCGGTCCAGTGATGGATCGGGTTTTTTTATGCCTGCGAGAAAGGCATACCAATAACAGGCGCCTGCCCATCGTCAGGTCGGGGTGCCGCACCATCCCAAACCGATAGTCCGGTCCAGTGATGGATCGGTTTTTTTTATGCCTAGGAAAAGGCCTGCCAATAACAGGCGCCTGCCCATCGTCAGGTCGGGGTGCCGCACCATCCCAAACCGA
>NZ_JADPQG010000056.1 GCF_015687175.1 Reinekea sp. G2M2-21
CTCAGATTAGTGATAGAACGACATAAGGGAAAAATCGATGAAACATATAGTCCTAATATTGGCCGTAGCCATCTTCTTCGTAATTGTCGGCACTTTAGTGATATTCGGAATTGAGTCTCCAAAGAACTACGCAGCAATGGCGGTCATAGCTCCATTGTCGTGGCTAGCCATCAAATGGCTACCAACACCAAAATCTTAAAGGAAT
>NZ_JADPQG010000006.1 GCF_015687175.1 Reinekea sp. G2M2-21
CGTATGAAAAGTGTCCACGAAAGTGGTGTAAGATTACGCCGATTAACCTCAGCGTTAGTTGTAGAAAGGGTTTCATGCACAAACTAGTGTATGTATTGACTATAGACGATCTAGGAAAGCATCAGGCTTGGTACTTTCCGATGATTGAGGAAGGTGGATATGATGAAGCTACCATAAAGCCGGCCAATGAGGCAATTATCAGCGGCCAAGAATTTGTCTTGGAGGTTAAAGTTGATTTCACAGACTCCTTAGGCAATGAATACATGGGCTTCTTCTACCATGGAGAGTCCGAACTTAGTCTTTTGCAGCCTTGCATGTATTTAGGCGAAAAGGCGATTAATTTTTGGTTTGGCATTGTAGAGCCTAATGTTCAAGAGTTAGAAGATCTTTCATTCCCAATATATGCTGAGTCCTTGGAAGTATTTGGATAGAAGAAACAAAGAATAGAAATTCCAGGATACGGATACTTGAACAAAGATTTTGATGAAAATTTGGTAAGCAACTAACAAACAAAGGTTGGTCACGCAGAATCTAACCCGATAATGCACACGCCTACGGAATCGGCTTTTCGATATACCGAATGCAATCTCCGTAAAACTTGATTAATTTTATATTTAACTCTGAAAAAGTGTTATTCACCATTTATGACTAAAGTGTCGTTCTGTAGCGAATAGCGACACTTGCTGCGTACAAAAAAATGTATGCCAATGTGTTCAGATCCCATAAATAGATCTACCTCAACACATTTCAAATAACCAATTGATATGTAGCAACAATCGATCCGATTAAATGATGGTACGCGTGAATAAGTCCCGTCAGTCTTCTATTCTTAATCTGGCCAACTTACTAATTGTTTAGCGGAGGTGATGTATGGATACGGCCTTGCAGTTAAAAATCGCCAGAGATAAGGGTAATTCTATCTCGCAAAGTGAAGCGCTCTACTTGCTTGAACAATCGGAGTTGATTAAGAAACTGACACGAGATTGGAAAGATGATGCGCTGTTCTACATTTGGAAACTTATCGCGTTAAGCGAGATACCTTATACTCAGAACCTAAATTACACCCACAAGCTCATTGACCGGGTCTTCAAAAAGCTGGCAACCCCCTTTGGGTTCTCGTTAAGTGGCGATGAGAAGTACTTCTTACCCTGTTACAACGCGATGCTGGTCTCGGCGATGTGCAGACTTGGCTTAGCCAATGAAGAACAAGTCAAAAATGGTGTTGAGTGGATTATCACTTACCAGCCCATGGAGCGGGGGTTACCGGTGTCTATACCAGGTTTCCGATTCGATAGGTTTGGAGGCTGTTTTAACAGCTCACCCTGCTATATAGGTGTGGCGAAATCTGCAATCGCTCTATTCAATTACTGGAAATACACCGACGACCCGGATGTACTAAACAAACTGGAACAAGGCAAAGAGTATCTGCTTGAACACCATCTTGTGAATCGATTAAGCAAAACCGAGCCCATCACGTCACATATATTGGATATTTCGTTTCCCGAGTCCTATCACTTGAATATTGTTGAGCTGATTAGATTTGCCAGCAACGCTCAGCTATTGGATGACCCCAGAACGCAGTACGCCGTAAGCTACTTGCAGAACAAAAAAGTCGATTCTGGTTGGAAAACGAATTTTCGATACAAGGCGAATGGGTATACTGCTTTCGATGATGGTAGAAAACCGGGCGATTGGGTAACTTATATCATCAACTCTGCGCTTAATGGCCAGCCCTGCTAGTCGGGCAGTAGAGACGATATCTGGGGAAAATCTTATCATTATCAATCACTTGGTCCTATCAGATCGAAGGATGAGCGAGGCGTGTGTTGCAGAGAATGGCGAGTCCTTTGCCAAGATAATGAATATTGCCTGCAAGCCTTGCTTGGGAAGTCCTATAATTCTGCACCAACTGTGGTGGATGTCTGTCAATCAGAGTTACCCCCCCATGTAATGAGAACGTTTTGCACAACAGCGATAGACTGTCAGTTTACTCTAATCCCGTGTCGCAGTGAGCCGCTGTCGCGACAACTCTTTATTGTCACCATGATTCACCCCTGCTACATTCGGGCAATAAACGCACGCTACCGGTTTAGAACTCTGCGACTGGCCACTCAGCTTTTGTGAACGCGAGCGCTAATAAACTTATGATACTTCTGTGAGTAATAGATATGGCTGAAACCTACCACCACTACACATACTCTTGTATTGATGACGAAATTAAGTTTGAAAAGGTTGCTAAGGAAATCAGCAAAGCCTATAAACGAGCGAAAGTAGAACTGTCAGAACTTGCTGGCGGAGAAAATAAGTCAAAGGCAGGTTTTTTCACCATTAGTTTAAAAGCAGACCCCAACAAAGATGCTATCCGTGGTGCATTAAGTTACTTATCAAAACTTCCATCAATTAGCGTGCCTTATGCAAGAATTGAATTTGATCACGCCAATGAAGCTCTGTATTACGTTAAATCAGATAAAGAGTTAATAGTTTACAATGATGAACTTGAACTTCAGGTCCATTTAGAAAGCAACGCACCACCTGCCATTGAGCCTTCATTCTACGAAAAGTTTGGCAACAACCACTCGACTCTTCTCGTCAGAGTTACCATACCCAATAAGAAAGTTATGAGTGCTTTTCACAGTGCTTGTTTAAGCTATACGAGAGAGAAATCTGATCAAAACTATGCATCATTAAAAACCTTTGTGGATACTCATATAAATAAAAGCATGGGATGGGAAACTGACTTTCCGTCTTACACCTATGGATCTGAACGATTTTTGGGTAATCCCGACTTCGCAAGATCTCTGGTCTTTTGCGAAGCTCATAGTAATTTTCTATTTCTAGGTTATTCATTCGACACAACGGTTCATATTGATATTAATCAGGAAGACAATGGCTCACCTTTTTGTATACGAAATATGTCAGGAAAGCAGCTTAGTGCAATGATAGACATTCTTTGGGCTATCTCACAACGAGGAGTGAAAGCGAAATTTCGCATGGCAGACTATAAAAATTCCAACGTAGAAGGTTACTTCTCATTTAATTCAGACTACCTGATTTATAAAGAAACACCCGTTTCGAATGACATGTTGTGGCCGTCATAAGCAATGTCAACATTCGCACATACCCCCATGTTTGCTCGGACTTGAAAATAAACACAGGTAGGGTAAAGCTGATCATTCAAACCGTTTTTCTTCCATCAACCCTACCAAGTTACCGTCCGGGTCTTTTAAGAAACCAATCCACAATTCGTGCTCGGGCATTTGCGCGGCGAGTGCGGGAGGCCGCTCTCCCATTGCTCCTTTCTCTATCGCCTGTGCATAAAATGCTTCCACGTGCGGTACTACAAAATAACAAATGGAGTTCTTACCGATTTCTCCGGCGCCCTGAGGGGTTGTTAACATAATACGAGTATCACCACTTTGCAAAAATGCGAGATTTTCTACCGGTGAGAACAGAAAGGTCAGGCCAATAATATCCTGGTAGAAACGCAGTGCTTTGGTTACGTCACTGACGGTTAACGCCAATTGCCCTAATGCTGGGCCACGGTTATTCATCTGTTTTCCTCTCTTTTTTAACGTGGCAATGTAACACCGAATGTCGTTTTCTGAAAAGACAGGCTTGACCTGTCTATAATAGACGACTTTACCCTGTTTTTGCGGTGACCAAGCCCGTTTGTGAATTCTGAGGAACCCGATATGTTGACCATCGGTCAATTGGCAAAAGCGTTAAACCTGTCCCGAACCACGTTGCTGTATTACGAAAAGCAGGGTCTGTTGGCGGCCAGCCAGCGGGCAGAAAACGGATATCGTTATTACGATGAGGCGGCTCTGCTGCACCTGCAACGGGTCGCCAGTTTCCGTGCAATGGGACTGAGTGTTGAGGATATTCGTCAATTGCTGAACAACAATTCGGAACGAGACCACATCCTGGCTCAGCATCTGCAACGGCTGGACACCGAGATACAAAGCTTAAGACAACAACAGCAAGTCATTATTGGATTGCTGAATTATCAACGCGAGGAACAAGACATGGTAACCAAAGAAAAATGGACGGAGATTATGAAAGCCGCTGGTCTCAGTGACGAACAGATGCATAACTGGCATCGACAGTTTGAGCGCCTGGAACCCGATGCCCACGCGGAGTTTCTGGCCTCTATTGGATGCAGCGACGAAGAAATCACACACATTCGGCAATGGAGTGTGGCGGACTAAAAAAGAAGACCCCGGTTTGCCCGGGGTCTTTTTGTGTGGGTATCAGTACATGCCGGCGTCTGGCATGGCTGGCGTTTTAGACTCGGGTTTCGGCGCATCGGCCACCATGACTTCGGTGGTCAGCAACAGGCCCGCAATGGAACACGCATTCTGCAGTGCAGAACGGGTAACCTTGGCCGGGTCGATAATGCCCATTTCCAGCATGTCGCCGTACTCTTCTGTTTGCGCATTATAGCCGTAGGAATCTTTGCCGTTGCGCACGGCTTCCAACACCACACTGGGTTCAACACCGGCGTTATCAACAATTTGACGGAACGGCTCTTCCATCGCGCGCAAGGCAATGCGTGCACCGACTTTTTGGTCTTCATTGGCCAGTTTCAAATCAGCATGCTTAACCTTATCGGCGATACGGACCAGCGCTACACCACCGCCTGGCACAATACCTTCTTCAACGGCTGCACGGGTGGCATGAAAGGCGTCATCAACCAAGTCTTTACGTTCTTTCATTTCGACTTCTGTTGCGGCGCCCACTTTGATCACGGCGACACCGCCCGCTAGTTTGGCGACGCGCTCCTGCAGTTTTTCTTTGTCGTAATCCGAGGTGGACTGTTCAATTTCCTTACGGATTTGCGCGACACGAGCGTCGATGTCTGCCTTATCGCCGGCACCGTCGACGATGGTGGTAAAGTCTTTACCGATGACTACGCGTTTGGCCGAACCGAGGTGCGTCAATTCAGCGCTTTCCAGAGACAGACCAACCTCTTCGTTGATAACAGTTGCGCCGGTCAGAGTTGCTATGTCTTGCAGCATGGCTTTGCGGCGGTCACCAAAGCCCGGCGCTTTCACCGCGGCCACTTTAATGATACCGCGCAACTGGTTTACCACCAGTGTCGACAAAGCTTCGCCTTCAATGTCTTCGGCGATCAACACCAGAGGTTTTCCGTCTTTGGCGGTCGCTTCCAAAATGCTGATCAACTCGCGTACCGTGCTGATTTTTTTGTCCACCAACAACAGACTGGGGTTATCCAGTTCTACCTGCATTTTCTCCTGGTTGTTGATGAAGTAAGGTGACAGGTAACCCCGGTCAAACTGCATACCTTCCACAACATCCAGCTCGTTTTGCAGCGATTTACCTTCCTCGACGGTGATCACCCCATCACGACCAACTTTTTCCATGGCCTGTGCAATGATATCGCCGATATCGGTATTCCAGTTCGCGGACACTGTCGCCACCTGACCAATGGATTTATTGTCATCGCAGGGTTTGGCAAGGGCGTGCAGCTCATCGACGGCGGCTTTCACCACGGCATCGACACCGCGCTTTAAATCCATTGGGTTCATACCAGCGGCAATGGCTTTATGACCTTCGCGCATGAGCGCCTGCGCTAACACCGTAGCGGTGGTAGTACCGTCACCGGCGACATCCGCGGTTTTGGACGATACTTCTTTCACCATTTGCGCGCCCATGTTTTGGAATTTGTCCTGCAGTTCAATTTCTTTGGCGACCGAAACTCCGTCTTTGGTAACGCGTGGGGCACCAAAGCTTTTGTCCAGAATCACATTGCGACCTTTTGGACCTAAAGTTGCCTTTACGGCATCCGCCAGAATATTCACACCCGTCAAAATTTTATGACGAGCGTCATCGGCAAACATTAACTCTTTCGCACTCATGCTGCTTTCTCCTGTTTCTGTGTGGTTTCCACAATCGCTAAAACGTCACTCTCCTTGAGGATCAACAGTTCCTCGCCTTCGTGCTTAACCTTGTTACCGGCGTATTGGTTATAGAGCACGCGATCCCCGGGTTTCACATCTAAAGGACGAACCTGTCCGTTATCGGTGACCTGACCAGGGCCGACAGCAAGTACTTCTCCCTGCGTTGGTTTTTCCGTGGCTTTGTCAGGAATAACAATGCCACCGGCGGTTGTGGTTTCTGCCTCAATTTGGCGAACAACCAGTCGATCATGTAGTGGTTTTAAAGCCATTTTGCTTTTCTCCAAAAAATGATTGAACACCTTGAGCCCGACGACTCCACTTTGTCTGAGCAGGCTCTTATCAAAACAAATAAACACGTGGCGCTTTGTGCGAAGACACCACCGGTTTTGGTGAACTCAATGGTTACCGATCGCGTAAATAAGGACAGTAAAAATTGATTTCAAGATTTAAAAAATGTAAAAATTTTGTTGCCAAGAAAGTTTGGGTTCATGAGATATGCAAGATGACTTTAACCGAATTATCTGATCAGAACTTAACGGAATATCTATTCAATTCATTGCAAGATGCCCTGGCCGAGTACCCGCTGAGCATTCGCGAAGAAACACAAGTGTACGTAGCGCATCTGGCGCTGCGCTACTTAAACAGCGATCAACTGTTCATTCAGCAAGGTCAACAACGGTCGTTACCCACCCTCGCCTTTTTATACCGCGATGCTTTAGCGGCAGGGTCAGAACGCGAGCGGGATGCACTTATCCGCACCTTAGGCGATACCGCACTTTTCCTGGCCGCCTGCTTCCCGGACGTGTGGCGACGAAGGGGCCTCAATCGACGCTACTTCCTGTCGATGGGCGAAAACGCGTTCGGGTTTCTGGCCTCAGCAAAACGGGCAAATCAGTTTCCGTTCGACGAATTGGCTTCAGAATTTACCGGCATCGCCACTTGCCTTGGGAAGGCCGTTTTTCCGGATCGAGTTCAGCACTGACAAAAAAAGCCCTGAGTATGTCAGGGCTTTTTCTAAGTTTTATACGTTAGCTTTCACCGTCCTGTGGCGACTCGGTGGCGGAGTCATGCGATGTCAGCTGGACCACGGAAAAATTCAGCGCAGCCAGCGTGTCAAAATCCGCTGTGCGCAGCCGGAACACCGCGTCGATGTCATCCCGCGTAACCAACTTTTCGCCGTCCAGGTCGTAAAATGCATAGCGCCACGGCTTGTCACCTTGCGCCGTGAAGGTTTCAACCGGGCTTAGGTCGGTGATCGACACGCCATCTTTCACGCCGATGACATCTAACCCGTTCAACAGACTCACAGCGCGATCGATGTCGGCCAGCACTGCGTCGTTGGTGATCTGCTCACCCTCTTGAGTGGTCAACACCCAGCCCTCTTCCGATTTCTCAGCTTGCCAATCGTCGTGCAGTAACGCCGTCAATCCAGACGTTTGCAACAGCGACTTTTGCAGCCAGCCGTTTACATTTGTGTCCAGATCAAACCGGTTTAGCTCAAGCGCATACACATCGTCCGAGCGGGCGTGCCGGACATGCGCCTGGCGCATGGCCGGGGTGGTGCCGACAAACAATGTATCCAAAGCCTCATTACCCTGATACCAGGTGACTTTTCGGTAATAAGCGTCTTCGGCAACCTCAAACCGGGCGTGGCTTGTTGCCCGGGTGACTACGGGATAGCCCGGTTTCAACTGGTCCAGCTCATCCAGTACCCGTTGAACTTTGCCGGAATCGGCTGGCAACGCTGTGTCGGTGTCTATCCACCAGCGGTTGTTTCGCTTAACCAGCGCAATACTTTGCTCTGCGTCGGCCAGCTCAAGCCGGTCGACGGTTTGTGCATTACCGGTCATCCACTCAGATGGCGAATGCGACACCGGTACATTGACGGTCCAAGCCAGTAGCGCCGCGACACTTACCTGCAGCGCCAGCGCGGCACTGAGCCAGCGTTTTTTAATGTTCATGCGATTTCTCCTTTTGTTTCCGCCAAAAAGGAATACCAATGTTGTTGGGCTTTACGCCGCGATCGATACGCCAGGAACCCAGTCATCAGAATCAACAGTACAGACATCAGGTAGTTTCCGTATTCCCAGATACGTTGCGTGGTTTCGGTCATCGGTGGCAGCGTTTGGCTGTAAGCACCCCGGGTGCGAATGTTCATCAACCCGGCATCTTCCACTGACCAGTCGACAAGATTACTCATCATCGACAGGTTATTGGCCATAGCACTGCGGTTTACAGCGGCGGCCAGTTGCAAGACCTGATCACTCAGGAACGTATTGGATGCAAACACAATCAGGCGCGCACTGGCAGGCGATTTGCCAATAACCTGCGCCACATCGAAGACAGCGTCATCACTGCCGAGCGACAAGGTCGGCTGGTCTTTGTCGGCATAGTAAGAGGTAAACTCGCCTTCCAATGCGGCGGCCAACAGATAGTGCTCACCAGTGGGTTGCACCGCCCGCACCATATCGGTTTGTCCCGTCGGCGTAATGGTCAGCGATTGAGACAATTGTGCCTGATCTGAAGATGTGACCAACCGGCTTACTTTGAGGTGATCCCCAAGCGCTTTATCCAGTTTAATCGGCGATGCCCAGGACATGTTCAATTGTGGCAGCCCCGCTAAAACAGGGTGAGTTTGATTCAGGCTGTCACCTCGAACATCCAGAAAAAAGGGATAGGGCAGCATTTGCATTTCCTGCACCTGCAACCCCCCAATATTGCGTGTGACCGGCACGGGGAATGCACCACTTTGACGATCCATCACCAGGCTCTCTTCTATCTGTACGCCCATATGCGCCAACCAGTCGGTGAGTCCACTGTCGTATCGTTGCGCAACAAGGTTTCGGTTTTGCAGGGTGGCATTGTACGGTGACGTACCCAATAACACGGTACCGCCCTGCATCAGGTATTGGTCGATAGCAAAACGGGCATTGTCGTTTAAACCTTCAGGGGCCATCACCAACAATGCGTCCGCGTTGCCACTGACTTGGCCATCAGACAGATCTTCATGGATCACTTGCCATTCGTCTCCCAACCAATTTTCCAGCTGCTGAAAAGCAGGTTTGCCGACGGCCAAACCCTGACTCATTGCAGCGTAGTCCTGTTCTGGGGCTACCAACGCAATGGTTTTGGTAAATCCATCGGAGAATCGCTGCAAGCCTGAGTCGATGTTCTTCTGCAGAGTTGACGCCTGCAAATCCCCTAGCGGAATTTGCACTTTTTGATCCTGCGTGCCCATGACCATATAAAAGTAAAATGTTTGATCGCTGAGCAGACTGGTGGCCATGGGCTGGAAACCATAGTTGGTTGCGAGTTCCTCCGCGACAGCACCGCCGTTGGCGTCCGGGTCAATCAGTTCAAACGTAAACTGGCTATTGCCCTTGACTTTTACGCTGTCCAATACCGTGTTTAACTCGTTTTTAAACGTGACCAGCGTTTCAGGCAACCGAGCATCTGCTGACACATAAGCGGTGAAGTGGATGGGTTGTTTGATGGTATCGAATACATTACCGGCGCTCTGAAAACGTTGGATAACTGTTTTTATCGACTTGGTGATATCAAACTCAGCGTTGCGCAACTGCACATCGATATCGCCATTTGGCGCATTACGCACATCAATCAGGTCTTCGAAGTCGAGAACATCGTATTCGTCACCATACTGCACCAGCACATTGAAATAGGATGACACAATTGACGACTGATACCGGTCAGCCAATTGGAAAGGGACCGCTTGAATACCGTATTTCTCCCGCGCCTCCTGCTCCAACTCCGGTTCTCGTTGCGGGTCAACGATATCAACATTGACCAAACGACTGGCAACGTCATATTCCGCAAGCAGGTTACTGAGCTGGGGCACCAGTGGGGCTAAGAGTGGATGGGTTTTGTCGCTGAAATAACCACGAATCAGCAACGGTTCCTGCAACCGATTCAGGTAGGCTTTTGTGGTGTCGGTCAAACTGTATTGCTGGCCGGCGGTGGTGTCGATCCGTGCAAAGGTAAAATATCCCAGCCACAGATTCGCGACGAGTAGATTACCGATCAACAAGGTTGTTGCCCAACGCCAATGCACGTGACGCGGTTCCGTGGCGTCGCTTATCCAACGCTCCCGTTCCAAACTGAACACGGTAGCCACCAGGAACACGGCCGCTAAACTGATAAAATAATAGAAGTCGCGTAAGTCTATTACGCCGCGGGTAATGTCTTCGAAACGGGCACCGGTGGATAATCCCGCCAGGAAGTCTGCAACCGTCTGACCGAAAAATGCCGTGAACTGCGATGCGCCGACCACATAAAAAAAACTACCAATGGCAACCGACAGCAGCAGCGCAACAATCGGATTATCGGAACGTGCCGATGCAAATTGTCCGATAGCCAGATAGGCAGCCCCCAACAGCAACGAGGCCAAGTAACCCGCGACAACCGGCCCCCAATCCAGCCCGGCCATGATCCAGACGCTGATCGGGATAGGCAAAGTGATAACCAGCGCAACAGCCACGACCACCAACCCACCAACAAATTTCCCTAATACAAAATGCCACAAGGGAATCGGTTGAGTCAGCACATGCTCCAGCGTACCGCTGCGGCGCTCTTCGCTCCAGGTGCGCATGGTTAATGCTGAACACAGAAAGATAAACAGGATGGGCATCCATTTAAATAACGGTGCGACGTCGGCCACATTGCGCGCATAGAATGCCTCACCCCAGAAAAACACAAACAGGCTGACACCGGAAAATACCGCCAGAAAAAGATAGGCAATGGTGGATTGGAAAAAGACGGATCTCTCTTTCCGAGCGATACGGCGGACGGACACCGAGAACATAGCATCAGGCTGCATGACTCACCTCCTCTTCCTGAGTGGCTTCATGAAACAGTTTTTCCATATCCATGACGGCCGGGGTTAAGCGATACAAACTGGCTTTTTCTGCGCTCACTTTCGCCGCAACGGCAGCGCAGATGTCATTTAATTGTTCAGCGCTGGCGACGGTAATGCGGAAGTGCGGTGGCTGACCTTCCGGTGCTGTCAAACACTCGACCGACGTGACGCCGGGAATCGCCTGCAACAACGCAGCTTGATCCGCATTCAATGACGTCAGCACATCAATGGTTGACGCTTGTTGCAACTCGGCTAAGGTCTTGTTTATAACCAACTTTCCGCTGCGCAGAATCAGTACGCGGGAACAGAGCGCTTCCACTTCCTGCATAATATGGGTCGATAGAATAACGGTCGCGTCTTTGGCTACATCACGGATTAACTGCCGCATTTGCGCAGTCTGCTCTGGGTCCAGACCATTGGTGGGCTCATCTAATATCAACAACCTAGGGTTACCCAGCACCGCCTGAGCGACCCCAACCCGCTGCTTGAAACCTCGGGATAGTGTGCCGATTGGCGCCAGGAACTTTGACGATAAATCGGTTGCGGCAACGACCCGTTTAATCTCGCTGGTCTTTGAAGAACCGCGCAAGCCTTTAAGGTCTGCTGCGTAATCCAGATAGTCGGCGACGGTCATCTCCGGGTACACGGGCAAGCTTTCTGGCAGATACCCGATAAGACGTTGCACAGCTTTCAGATTATCCTGCACGGATAAATTGTTCACGGTGACCGATCCGTTGTCGGCCTCCAAAAAACCGGAAATAATTTTCATAATGGTGGTTTTACCGGCCCCATTGTGACCCAGCAAACCAACGATTTCTCCGGTGGGTATCTCAAAGGACACGTTATCGACGGCGCAAAAGCGACCGTACCGACGCGTCAGGTTTTTAACGCTCAGCATAAGAGTCTCCGTTTGTGAGAAAGAATGTCTGTTTGGTCAGATAAGGGGATTTGGCGGTGGCGCACCGGAGTGCGGTTGGCAACGGCGCTCAATCGAAAAAAACATGACTATTCCTCCTTTTCGGGGCGGCGGCCCGTTCAAGTTAATGTCGATTAATCCGCGAACAGAAATACGAGCAAGCAAAGATGAATTCAAGGCAGGAGAAAAAGATTTACATTTTTATGAAAATCCGCGCGCAGTTGGCTGACAAACGAAATATGTTTCCTGAAGTAGCGCACTGCAGGATTTATCACATGACACTACGCGAAAGTCATCATGTGTTAGAACACGGCTACACCGGACAGTTCACAGCAAACAAGCACCATTAAGGCAACTCTGATTAATTCAAATCACCTCAGTCCTATCAGATCAAAGGATGAGCAAGGGCTGTGTTGCAGGGAATGGCGAGCCCTTTCAAAACTCACAACACAGTTCAGTCATCGATATGAAGGACCTAAAGGGCGGGCTTGAAATGGAAAATTTCTTCACCCACTGAGGTAGATAGCCATTATTCAGAGCTGCCTTAATAGCGATACGATGTTGTAAAAAATACATTCACATCAATTGACGTCGTCTTCTGCAATAACCCTGGAATGGAACCAAACAATTGGCTCTTACCCTGTCCGTATAAACCAATAACCCCTAAGCTGATTGATGAGCCCTGACTAAAACGGGCCACACTGACGGTGGCACCATAACGGTCGACATGCGCACTTTGATTCGTAGCCAGATCATTCAGTTCCGGGGTGTTTGCCATCGATGTATAGGCGCCTGAGCGCAAAGCCCAACGGGGTGACCAATACCATTCCAGGCCAACCGCAGCATCGTAAGTTGCTTCTTTACCTGGGAAAGCCGTTGTGGAAGAAACCGCACTGTTATGAATGAAATCCGCACTGACCAGTAATGCACTGTTAGGAAACCAGGCACCTGCTACCCGTACTTGAATCGGGTAATTAGGCTTCAGAGTCGTCTTTTCGATACTGGGGTTCTGCTGGTCCGAACACCCTATGTCCGTATCGTTGGTATAGCATTGAGATGCTTGACGAGACTGTCGAGCGTTGAGCACAAGGGTTTTATCCACGGTAAGCCCGATGGACAACTTTTCAATCGGCACCACTAACACGCCAAGCTTGGGTCGCACACCCTGCTCACTGATTTTTTTATATACATTTGTCCAGCGCAGGTTATCACTGTTGGACTCTTCAAACACAACACTCTGATTGGATATATATTCAGAGCTGCGGTAATGCAGCGGCAATGAAAACCCGATGGCTAGTTTTTGAGAAAATTTACGAGCGACGGTTGGGCCAACGTTATAAATGGTATCAATGTTGTGAAAGTTAACCGTAAATCGTTCGATACCTTGCAGATTGTCGAAAACCTGGTCCTGCTTTTCTTGATTAGAATCGACGATGGCACTGGAAAAACCCACCATGACGTCACCGAACGGTTGCACAACCCCGAAAAAGTTTGGCAATACCTGATAGGCCGACCGCTGGTAATCGAACGTTTCCTGGAGTGCGTCTTTATAGGTTATTTGTGACCATTGCAGGGTGTTAACGTTTGCCGACATACTGGCCGCATTGGCAAACGCTATGCCCGCCGGGTTATACACCATACCTGACGGATCATCAGAAACCGCACCGTAAGCGCCCGCCATACCGATGGAGCGGTCACCGACAATCTGATTGATGTTATGTAGTTCATCCGCCGACAAAAGCGTTGACGCGAACGCACTACTCAATAAAAAAAACAGCTTAATTCGCATAGAAGCTTTTATTCCAATTTGAATTGGTTAAACCGTTCGGGTAACTGGGCGTAATTTAAATTATTCATGCCGTAGTCGCGTTTCACCGCTTCCAGTGCCGTCAATCTTGAAGCGAACGACGGATGTGTCTGCGTGACTTCCTCTAGTTGACGCGCGGATACCATTGCAACCCGCTGCAAAAAACGCAGATAGGCATCGGGTTCGTAACCCGCCTGGACCATAATGGTTAACCCTATTTCATCTGCCTCGTACTCGTCTTCCTGATGCAGACCGTCTTTTTTGAGCAAGGCAACGGCCTGTTCTGAGGCTTGATTCATGGCCACACGAAAGGCATCACTGGCGCCAGACGTTAACTGTGTTAAGGTCGCCCCTGCCCCCACCGCTTTGATATCGAGCGCATGCACAATATGTTTCTGTTTCACATGCGCAATCTCATGCGCAAGTACCCCAGCCAGCTCCGCTTCGTTTTCCAGCAAACGATACGCCGCAGACGTGATGAAAATGTAGCCGCCGGGCATGGCGTAAGCATTGATAGCATCGGATTCAATGACCCAGAAATAGAATTGAAGATCCGGACGGGCGGAATACTGCGCCAAATAATTCCCCAGCGTATTCACATATTTCTGAATCTCAAAGTTTTCCACGCCGTCGATGTCCGCCAGCATACGGGCGGCGACTTCACGACCAAACTTTATTTCCGCTTCGGTATTTGCCGACTCATTATCGGTTAGCAGGGTTTGAGACCAACGCGCTCGAAAATCCTCTTCGAGAGGCACACTGGCACACTGAAAAGTCAACATGGACATTACGACCAGGAAAAAGATTCGCCATGTATCGCTCATTGGCCACCTCCCAAAACGGGTTGTGAAAACATATCCAGTTCCTGATCAGTGACAACCATTGTTTCCAGTTGGTGCAATTCACTGAAGTCGAAACCCATCGACTGTGCCCCCCCTTCTTCCACCAATCCCCGGGTTGCTCCTGCGGTGGCGACCGCAGATGCTCTCATACGCGCATCCCCTTCCAGGTTAACGTCATCCGAGCCGATGACTGAGACAATGCCCGACGGTGGCGTCGCTTTCAGCAGCAACACCGATACCCAACCCTGCTGCGCATTAAACTCAACTTCTACCCAACGGGTTTGACGCTGCAGAACGGTGACTGCATCGCCCTTTTGCAATAAAGCAACGGTGCCACTGGAAAAATCACGATCAGTCAGTAAAACAGCCTTACTGCTGTGGACGTAAAGTGTTTCAGCGTAACTCACGACGCTCAGTAGAAAGCCCAACAACAGTACGCTCATATTTTTCATTGGCGGCCTCACTGCAATGTTATTTGGTGGTGAAAGTATAGACGCCATCCCAGAAGAAGGGGGGTGGCTGGCGACGAAATTCAAGAATCCGTGACAGAAACAAAGCTCTGACGGAATCCAGATGCAAGTCTCGGTACAGGTTTTCTGCCTTATCCCATTGCTGGCTCTGATAGTACGCAAACGCCCGCTGCGACAATATCGCCATATCACAATGACTTGCGTACTGGGTTGGAGAGTCAACTTCATCGGGTAATGGCAGGTATATCGCCATAGGTTCGGTTTTGCCTTTCACCCGCACATAATCAAGAAGCACGCAGGGCCGGGGTGTGCTCAGAGCCATTCGAGTGGTTTCGCTGATGACCACCGGAACACCGTACATTTTTGTAATGCCTTCCATCCTGGAAGCCACGTTGACCGCATCGCCAATGACGGTGTAATCCAATTTCCGATCGCTGCCAATATTGCCCAGCACCACATCACCGGTGTTAATACCGATACCAATTTCAATGCTCGGTAATGCCATTTCCGCCAACCGTTGGTTTACGGTATCCAATGCTCTCATCATATCCAATGCGGCTTTCACAGAACGGTCGGCATGATCACTGACCGGTATGGGCGCACCCCAATATGCCATGATGGCGTCGCCAATGAACTTGTCGAGGGTTCCGAAATTATTGAAGATGGCGTCGGCCATTTCACTGAAGTGACAGTTCAGCAGAGTCACTACTTTCTCCGCTGGCAACGATTCTGAAATTTTAGTAAAGCCACGAACATCGGAAAACAGGATGGACAGAGTTTCGGTTTTACCGACACCGGCGTGTAATATCTCATCCCGTTGGGCAAGTACTTCGTCCAGCATGGCTGGCGACACATATTGCGACAACATCCTCTTTACCCGACGTTTCGAGGCACCTTCCGTGACGCTCAGGTAGGTAAAGGACCAACTCCATCCCAACGCAAAACCAGTTAATGGCTGCGTGACATTCAATTGCAGGTTATGGACCAATGCCCATCCACTCAGCCACCACCACAGTAACGGAGTACCAACCAGAAAGATCATTTTTAACCATAACCAAGGGATATTGAATGCAAGCACAACGGCGATTAATACCATGATGGCAACCGCTATTTGAGTATGAACGGTTTTCACAGGCCGCATTAGATCATCTTCAAGAATATTGGACAGCAACGCAGCGTGTACATATACGCCAGGTGCTTTGGTATCGTTAATCACGGGTTTGGTATCCTGTAGCCCGATGGCACTAGCCCCAATCAAAACGATTTTATTTTCGAAGGAAAAAGGATCTAAGGCTAAAGATTCAACCTCGCCTTTGGTAATCTGATCCCATGCCTGAAAGACGCGGGCAATGGATATCGGGTTCATCTCACCATAAAAATTTACCAACACCTGTGAAGTGTCGTCCAAGGGAATGGATCTTTCCTGAACGTTCAGTTCCCGATCTTTACTTCTGAATGTCAACGCTGTCTTGTCTAACAACAGAGGGGTCAATGCAAAGGCAGGAAACACCGCATTCTGATACTTCCAAAGCGGTTTTACACGGCGATAAATGCCATCTTCATCAGGATCAAGACCGACGACGCCAATGTGTGGTGTGCTTTGGGCAATGATGGGAATCGGTAATGAATACGAATTTTGTTGGCCACTGACCACCGAAGCCGAAACCGGTAACGCGAACTTCTCAGCAATACCAACAGGCAGTGGGTTGTTTAAAGTTGAACCAGATTCATCTTCGACATCCTTGGTTAACAACATCGCGTGTACGGTGCCGGGGTACGCCCCGCTTGCCATCGCCAGTTGCTGGTCATGAACGGAGTAATCTTCTTGGCTATCAAAAGTGGTCGCTTCTGGTTCGGTAAATAAAATATCAAACAGCACCGCCTTAGCACCACCGAGCGAAAAAAACTCTATAAGTTCGGCGTATACGGTGCGGGGCCATGGAAAAGACCCCAACGAGGGTGACATGTAGGCCAGTGATGATTCGTCGATCAGCACCACACGGACAGTGTCGGACAACACAGTCTCCTCGCGAATATCTGAAATACGCTTGTCGTATATCGCGTATTCCAGTCGCCATGTCCACGACTGTTGCGCGGAAATCAGAACCAGCACGAAGCTGATCACAAAGACCCAAAGTTGGGTGCGCAAACGCCTGAAGGATTCCGAATTAAGGTTCAACTGTTGCGTCTCATGTCAGGTTGATTACAGACTGGTTTCGAGTTATTGGCCTTTCCAACACAGCGCTGGGAACATTATAAAAGCAGCTTAGCCATCCCTGGAAAAAGAAGAACGAGCAACAATTTATACGACACCGACCTGATTAGTTATTTCAGTATAGGGGGCATTTCTGTTTTCGCTGATGCTTTCTGAAACCACGTGAAAAAGTACAAAAGTCAGTTGGAGTCCAGTCTGTAAAAATGGGACTGAGAGTCTGACTTACCGGTCAGCTAAACACTCATTGTTACCTTATGTAAACGGCTAGGCAGTCGCATGAACCTGTAACTGTTACCGACCGACAGGGTTATCTGATTTTGTGTCAACAAACTGTCAATTGCAGCAATACTCAAACACAAATTGAATCTATTCTGTTCGGGCTAAAGCTCAGGTCCGAGACCATACTTTAAGACGCAATGGTGAGCTGATGTTTTCGTAGTGCTGCCGTACCTAAGGGCAGAGATTTGCGATTCCATGGCTCGCATTCGTCGTTTAAAAATTGGAGCCTTGGAATGAATACAAAACTAATTGCCGGAATGTTGCTGACCGGATCAGCACTGTTTCTTTCATCCTGCGATGAAGGTGGCGGTGGTGGCAACACACAGTTCAGAGAAGTAGATCAAACGCTCACACTAGAGTTTGACTTAGATACCGCAGTCGCCTTGGTGGCCAACGAGGACATTGTTACCGAAGAACGCTCACTTGGCGGTGGCTTACCGACATTCCGTGCCGTTGGCGGATCCGCATCGCGGATGGGCATCTCGACGCGTTCCATGGTCAGCCGAGTCGGCGACCAAACCCAGGCGTCTGATGTTTCAGGTACTAATTTACTGGCCTTGGACGATCAAGGGGTTCTGAGCCCTGCGCTGGTGACCAACTTTCCATTAAAAGTCATGTATTCAGTTGCCAGTCCATTAGGCGACAAAATTTATATTGCGCTTGACCCAGGTTGGTGGAGTAACGAACCTCAGGTGGATGAAAACGGAAACTGGATTGATTTTTCACGCGTCATCGCTGAATCAAACTGTGCGTTGTTTGAAGTTGACGTCAATACAAACGAATTCAGTTGCGTTTCCGAAGGCATGTTTGTACAGCAAATGGATGACAGCTATATGAAGGCCGTCAGCGGAAATCAGAAACCGATCCAATTTGATGCAGCCGGGAATCTGTATTTTGCGGGCACAACGTTTACGGTACAGGAAGATTCTTGGGACAACTGTTTCTTCGACGAGTCCCTTGAGGAAGAGGTTTGCGAAACCATTACCAACAGTTGGTTAAACCAAACCAATTGGCAACCTCGCATATTCAAGCGCCTGGTCGGAGAAACCAACGCAACTGCCGTGACGCAGGACAATGAATATGTAGAGTTTTTCTCCGTCTTGAAATCGGGTGAACTCGTCTATCAATCACGCAATGAATCTGACTGGACCGCATTACTGAAAATGCTCCAAGGTACTAGCATCATCGATTTAACCGATGGAACTGGTTGGGGTATCGACTTCTTTACGGTGGACGATCGCAATGCCGTTATCTTTGGGCAAGCAGACTGGTCGGGTTCAGGTACGAATGGTTTACGCTTCGCAAGACCCCGAACCACCTTTGGTGTTGAAAAAGCCTCCTTGGACACCAGCCTGTTCGGTGGGAACGAAAACAGCGGCTGGGGAAATCCAAAACCCCGACGACTGATGGTAAGTGACAACGGTCGCATCTATGGTGTGTTCGAAGGTGGCCGGGATACCTATGACAACAGCGGCAACCATACTGGCTGGGAACAGACCTTGACCGTGTATCAAATTCTGCCATTTGATGGTGTTCCAAAACTTGAATTGGCTTTGGGTACGAATGACTGGTGGTATTGGATGCAGAATACGCCTTTCCAGGTTTCTGGTGATCTGCTCTATTATAAAGACACGGTCGATGTTCCCTATCTTGGTACATCAGACATTATTGTGATGGTTGATCTGAACACTCGTGAGCACACAGAACTGTTAATGCCTAACATGTCTACCGGTGTTGGCCGCTATGAAATTTATAACTGGCGCCTTGCTGGAAAAGAGCTGCATTTTTCAGGCTTGAAGAAAGACAACAACACGGTGGTCACAGGTGTTATCGATACTGCGTTGTTTGACTCTGATGTCGACGAATCCGTCTACTTTGAATTAACGGAAGTCGCTTCAGCCGCCGGTGCCTCGTCTGCGATTAAAGACATCGAAGTGATCCGTCAGGTCAGTAACGAAACTGACCCTGCTACAGAGCCGACCATGACCTTCTTCCAAAGCATGGAAAACCTGTTTTCAATGAGTGTCGACTTTAGCACCACTATGGATTGGGATTCTGTAGAATCCAACCTAACGCTAGTGTCCAGTGACGGTAGCGAAGGTTTCCTGAATGACGGCAACATAGACATGATGAAAATCTGGGTGAATAAGACTTTACATATTATTCCTGATCTGGATGGCCTGGCCGATAGTTCGTCAACGACACCTATGACGCCCAATAACACTTACACCTTAACAGCCGCGACTGGTACAGCAGATAGCTTTGGCAATGCCACAACGGCCGATACGGTTTCAGCCATTACGATGCGGCCCGACAACGGATGGTACGTCAACAGCGCTGATGTTCTTTTATATGCGGGACGAGCGGATTCAAGCTGGGCATGGTCAACCTATGACCTCACTCAAGCCAGTGTACCTGCTAACTTCGAATTGCTGTTTGATGCCAAAAACCTAAGCTGGGACGGCATTGAACTTATGCTCTTTGACGTTGCCGGTGCAGAATATCAACGCACGTCATTCCGTATGGGTATGAATGGCTGGTCTTGGATTGACTACGTGACCGGTGTCGATATGTATGGCAATCCTCAATGGTCTTGGGCGAACGGACAAAGCAACGAGATTTTCAATGGCAGCTGGAAGACTTACCGCCTTCGCGTCTTTGGCAATACAGTGAGCGTTGAAAGCAAACCGCAAGTCCCACTCGATGCGGACTACGTCACGGCAGACGTCTTGTCACAGACCGACTTGTATGACCGAACTGGCACTGATTACCGACTGATGTTCCGTGTCATTCAACCGATAGGCTTAGACAATATCGTATTGAACACGCTGGACGCCAGTGGCAATGAGACGGCCGCAGGAACCTTCAGTGAAGACTTCACAGGCTATACCGTATCTGGTTCAACTTTCGAAACAGATTTAACCAGTACGTATAACGACATCTACTAGCAAGGCTCTGCAAAAGTAGAAAACGACAAACCGCCTCTTCGAGGCGGTTTTTTTGGACCATGATTTTTGCGACCACATTAATCGAGCGCGAGCAGCTTCACCATATAGCGCGCATCCTCACCGTAGCTACTCATTTTTGGCTGTTCTTCGGCAACAACGAATCCCTGTTTTTGCCAGAAAGGGACACTGTTTTGAACGGCAACCAGCGCGATAGTCTGACAATGTTGCACGGCTTTTTCAGCATAAACAGCGTCGAGCAGTGCTTGGGCGATGCCCTGCCCTCGTGCGTCAGGATCAAGCGACAAATCATGAATATACCAATGATGGGAAGAGGTGAGTTGCGCGCTGTTCAGCAAACTGTTTAACGGCGGGACTTGCTGCGGCTTATAAGCATGCGAAAGGCAATAGCCCACCAGCGAGGAATAGCCATGGAGCGTTTTTTCAGCGACAAAACTGGTTTCTTTACCCTGCTTGATTTTATCCAGAATCACGTCTGGGGCTTCCAGGAAATCATGACCATAAGCCAGCACCTGAAGGCGGTTTAAACTGTCCAGGTCAGCTTCATGAATGTGCCGGATGCGGATCACAACCGGCGCTCGGTCTGGCATTGCCAACACACTTCGAAAGACCCGCTGTTTTTTTCGCCACACTGCGAACAGAACCATTCTTCACGACTTTGCTCGTCCATCTGGGCAATCAACTGCTGAGCTTGTGCTTGGTCCCGCTCATCCTGCAACCAAAGTTCGGCCCAAGTTTCATTCGCGGAAAGGTCTCCCGTTGCGCCAGCGGCATATTCATTGCGCACGATGGTTTCAATGTGATGCAAAGATAACAGATTCTGAACATTCACAACCTGGTACAACAGCGGATGCGTGTATATCAACATAAGAACGTAATTTGACTAGTCAGTTGGGTTGCCAAAGGTAACCGAGTATTGCAGTTCGGCGCAACCACTGCGAATGGCAGCCACAAAAAACCCCAGCCTGTCTGCTGGGGTTTTTTATAGACGAAAAGCGTGCTTCAACTCATAACGTGTCTATGGTTTTTTCGACACTTTAAATCCTGGCGCCGATTTGTCATTGAGATCCAATTCAAAGCGGTAAACACCATCTTCTGCGAGCTGAAGGTTCATGACACCGCCAGGGGCGGTCAATGAGACTTCGGCCCCCTCTTTAAGGAAGGCACCCAATTTTCCGTATTCCAGACCCGCATTATTACCGGTTTTCACTTTGTAAAAGCCCTTCTTCAGTTCAAGTTCAATGGCATACACACTATTACCCTGAAACTGAAAGGCGTTGTTCGCGCTGAGATTATCCCAACTGGTGAGCGTTCCCAGCAGGTATATCTTGTCTTTCCCCAGAGGCGGCATCTGAGTGAGATCCTTCTCTGTTACTGGCAGGCCAACACCTTGGCCACCTTGTTGCGGTTGCACGAAGACAGCCACACTCAAACCGGGTACCCGGAATTCACCATCGACAAAATGAGCGTTGTGGATAACCGAATCAACCGACTGCTGTTGCAAGGCATGCAATTGGAACCCGGTAGCACCCGGCACTGCAACACCTTGTGTCACGTCCGAAGCGTTAATCACCACAACAAGGGCATCCACCGAGGGGTCACGGTCAATCAAGCCTTGCCCATCGTTTATCGACATGACAATAACACCGGGAATTTGCTCTACGCCGGTATTGTGGAAATCGACACGCTGCTTCACCGCCAACTCCGTGGGCAAATGGAACAACGCACTGCTTTTACGAATCGCCAGGAACTCCTGAAACACCGTTGCGGCAAACTCACGATCCGTGGGTTCGGTGTAGGTTTCCGGATTGGCGAACGCGTTTTTAATCAAGTACCAGTTATTGCCATCTTTGTCGGCGCGTGGCAAACCTCTGGCCCAGGTACTGTCCTGAAAGCTGAAATCAACGGCGTTAAACCAATCGCCACTATCGTAGCTGTCTCTTTCCATGGATTTGGAGCGCAGCAGATCAGAGCCCATGTGGAAGAACGGTACACCCTGCGCCATCATGTTGATGGCCAGACCGAGGTTTTGCATTCGCACTCGTTCGGCGGTAGTGACGTAGTCGGCGATGCGGTATTGATTGTTGTCCCACAATGTTTGGTTATCGTGCTTAGATATGTAGGTGATGTTTTCCTGCGGGTCCAGGGTGTAACCGGCGGGCTGGCCGTTGTAGTCGATATCCTTACCGTATGCTGGAAAACCATCTTTGTTGACCAGCAGATAATTTCGCAAATTTCCGGCCAAACCGACCCGGATCTGATCCGCCTTATGCAACAGATCGTCCTTGTCATGCTTGGCATCGGTGCGTTTTTCATTCGGTAAGTAGTACAGCCCGTTAGCAAAGCCCTGGTTAATGCGCAGATAATCGCGTTCATCGAACGGGCCACCACCACGAACGGCATCGCGCAGACGGTCACTGAAGGTACCGATACCGGTACCGCCCATATTCCATTGAATGGCGTTTTCACCACGCGCGCCATCCACCACTTCGCCAAAGTTCCAACCCTCGCCATAAAAATAAACGTGAGGACGAACCGCCTGAACGGCGGCATAGGCTTTTTCCATATTGGCTTTCATGTGATGACCCATCAGGTCAAAACGGAAGGCGTCGATCTGGTAGTCCCGTGCCCACACCACCAATGAATCAATCATCAGTTTTTCCATCATGCGATGTTCAGTCGCGGTATTTTTGCAACAGGTTGAGTTTTCGACGGCGCCAGACAACAGGTTCAAGCGATGGTAATAACCGGGCACGATTTTATCGAGGACGGATTTGTCTGCGACACCGGCCTGATTGGTGTGGTTATAGACCACGTCCATGACCACGTTCAGGTTCATATCGTGAATCTTCTGCACCATGGTGCGGTATTCCAGAATTCGAGCGCTGCCATTCGGGTCGGTGGCGTAGCTGCCTTCGGGCACCGTGTAATGATAAGGGTCATAACCCCAGTTGAAGTTGTCGAGAGGACGCACATAACTCATGAAGTCCTGTTGCTTTTCACTGTCCGCAGGGAACGACGCAAGCACGTCACGAATCGTTTGTTCACCGTCGCAGTAGTGACCATAATCACTGGCCACAAACGCCTCACTCAACGCACACAGGCGTGAGACTGGATCGTCTATATTGGCCTGCTGATCGTCAAACTCAATCGTGGTGGCGATATCGAATGAAGGCAGCAGATGCAGATGCGTTAAGCCTGCTTTTTGCAGCGCCTGAATGTGTCGCATACTGGCACGTTGACTCTCGGTGAAGGCGCCATATTTGCCATTCAATGCCGCAGAACCGGTACGATCACTGAGTGTTAAGTCGCGGATGTGTGATTCGTATATAACCATGTCCTCCGGCTGCGCCACAACATAGTCGCCACGCCCCCAATTCTCAGGCTTCAGGCTGGCCGCGTTCAGATCGACTACCTGAGAGAATTCACTGTTGGCGCTCAGGCTTAAACTGTAGGGGTCGGTGACTTCATAACGTTCAATGGCATTGGTGTCCGGATGAAAAACCTCTACGTGATAACGGTAGTATGCTCCGCGTTCATCTTTTTTCGAGGTCACCACCCAAGCACCGGTTTGCTCATTGAAATCCATCGCCAGAGTCTTTGGTTTTTTAGCCAAATTTTTATAGAGTTTCAGCTCAACATTCAGAGCCGTCGGCGCCCAGACACGGAAAGTCGTTTGACCATTGTCGATAACGGCACCCAGTTCCAGATCCGCAGCGGCGTCAGCGTACAAGGCATCTAACACCCCTGCCTTCTGGACTTGGGTCGCAGTTTCCAAGCTGCCATCCGGATTAAAAGTCGCCACCACCAACTGATCTTTCACCATCTGTTTTATATCGAGATCCGCTGGCAACTGCCAAGCTTTAAACTCGGCCAGCTGCGGGTACGCCGCTTTCAATTCATCACTTAAAGTGGTGCGCGTCAGGGTAACGGACTCGCCCCCTTCCATGGTCTTTTCAGCCGCATTGGTGCGCAGGTTGGCGTCTTCGCTGTAGTAAAGCTTCACCGTCGGCACGACACCCGGATTAAACACCAGCGTTCGCTCGTCAAGCCAGTGTGCTGCGGCACCGTCGATGGCAATAGGAGGAACCAAATGCGGCTCGGTGTATAACTTGGACACGCCTTCGAAGGTAAACAGGTATTGGCTGCCATGCAGATCCCGATTGAACCGATGATCCAACCCACCCACGTCCTTATCGTTCCCTTTATGGACGATAAACATAAAGTCGCCCCAGTTATCGGTGTTCATCGGGACAACGTAATAGGCGCCAAAGTCGGGGTGAACACCGTCGTGTGGTCTCGGGGCATCCCAACTGGTGCCGTCCACCAGTTCATTCACCCCGTTAGTTCGACCGTCACCATCCCACAGATGCAGCCCCCAGCCGTCGTAATTGCCGTCGGCGCGTTTATAGAAAACAACCGCCTCGTTGGCTTTGGCCTGATAAATATCGAGTGCACTGATGTCTACAGCAGTGGTTGCTGCGGCCACTTCAGACCCCGTTGACGATGCTGAGTCCGTCACCTGACAGCCGGATAACAGTAATACACTGCTGGTCAACGCTATCGCGATTCCGCGTAACATAAAGGTAGGCTTCATTGTGAATCCCTTTTGTTTGTTTTATTTTGGGGCCTGTTCAGACAAGTGTACGAAGATTCCACCGATAAGCGCTCGGTCGGGTTATGGCTATTGCCACAACTGAACAACGACCGGCCAGGAATCCAAGATTGCCTTGTCTGACTCAGGGACATTTGACGAACACGCTGAAAACAGGCACCCGCCACACGTAATTTTGCAGTCATCCTAGCGTGCTTCGTTCAAGGTTGAGACCTTAATTTAACAGGGGTTTGATTTAGGAATGGCAAAAAAAGATTTAGAGTATTGGCGATCACGCTGCTTGGCCAAAATCGGCAGTGTTGAAGAAACACCTTTTGGCCCGGAAATATTGGTTTATAAGGTCAGTGGCAAGATGTTTGCGCTCATGGGCGTGGAACCACCGCTGAGCATTAACCTGAAGTGCGATCCACAAGAAGCGATGATATTACGAGACACCTTTCCTGAAGTGATTCCTGGCTACCACATGAATAAAAAGCACTGGAACACGGTGGCACTGGACACTCAATTGGACCGAAGCCTGATTCTTGGCTGGATCGATGATTCTTACGATCTGGTGGTAAAAGGTTTGCCCAAGAAAGTTCAGTCCGCATTGAAGTCTTCGTAAGGTTAGTGCTGATACAAAAAAGCCAGCGATATGCTGGCTTTTTGATGCTCACGTGTCTGGTTGGTTACTCGGTGGCGGGTCCAGCCAGATAATGCTTTCGGGTCCACATTTTCATATTATCCAGACGACGCAGCTTTTGAGAAATATCTTTCAAGGTTGCTTCGACCGGCATTTCACCTACGACCATCGGTTGCAGGTTAGCCTGCATGGAGCTCCAAAAACGCTTCATTTCAGGAATGTCCGGCATGGTTTCACCCGTTGCAGCCATAGCAAAGGTATGGGCAATCAGCGGGTTGGAATCCAGCTCTGCCTGCAGCTTTTTATTTGCCGCGGCACCTAACGGGCGATCAGAATCGATGGTCTTCACACCTTCGTAAACCAAGACGTACTCTTCCATAAACTTTTTAACTGCAGCTTCGTTTGGCGAGAAGCTGTTCACGTAACCCGCCAGAAAGCCTACAAATGGGCGACCGAAACCAGAATTGCTGTCGACAGCAGGGAACTTACCCAGCCCCCAGTTCACGCCACTTTCGTTCAATTCATTCCAGGTCCACGGGCCATTGATGGTCATCGCAACATTGCCATCTTTAAAGGCTTGCATCATGGCACCCCAGTCCTGGCCGTCGTCGACTTCAATGACGCCTTCACGGTACAGCTTGTTTAACATACTGATGCCTTTGACTGCGCCACGGTTATCCAAACCCACGTCGACCAGTTGGTAGACTCGATCCGCCTTTTTGAACGAATAACCGCCACCGGAAGTGATAAACGGCCAAGTAAAATATGTATCTCCGTACTTGTAATTCAACGCACGCTTGCCGGATTTACGCAATTGTTTGTCTAACGCAATGATTTCATCCCAGGTTTTAGGTGGACGAGCGATAAGGTCTTTGTTGTAAATGAAAGAAATCGCTTCCATCGCAATGGGGTAGCCATATATAGAATCACCGACCGTCACGGCGTTCCAGGCAAATTCATGCAGCTGGTCGTAAACTTCTTTTGAAGGATTTACCGGTTGCAGGTAACCGTCGTTAATCCAGTTACCAATGCGGTCATGGGCCCAGAAAATGATATCCGGACCTTCGGTGGTAGCCGCCACACGAGCGTAACGGTTCGCCGGATCATCGTTACTTTCGTAATCATCTTGGGTTTGGACGATCACACGAATACCGGTATCAGCGGTAAACCGCTCCCCGACTTCGCGCAAACCATTGGATCCTTTATCGTTATTGATCCAGACCACCAGTGCGCCTTCTTCAAACGCAAATAGCGCGCTGCTGGTTAAAGAAAATATAAGTGTCAGTGATATGAGTCGTAATTTCGCCATCAGGTGCATGCTTGTCTCCGCAGCCTAAGTGTGTTTTAAGGTGCCGGAAAATTATTATTGATAAGGGCACCAAGTTACTTTTTTATTATTGGCCCCGTCCGCTAGGGAGTTCTTTTTGAAGAAACTTGTACCGATCCAAATGAACCATTCCATGTAGGCTGGTATTATCTACAGTTATATATATAAGACTAAGTTGAATTATGGAAAGGTACGAGCTGGTTGTAGTGGGTGGAGGAATGACGGGTTTAACCTTAGTTGCGGCTCTCCAACCCGCCATTGAACAGGGTATGAAGGTCGCGCTCATTGATCCTGCGCAAAAACCAAACGCAGTTCAAGCCGGATCGCCCAGTTTTGATGACCGGGCAACGGCGTTGTCCGCCCAAACACTGGCCTCTTTGCAAGACATCCAACTGCAGGGCCTGGAACAGGTAATTTCTAATATTAGGCGCATAGAAGTCAGTGATCAGGGCCATGTTGGCTATCATGAAATGACTGCGTCACAAGCCGGGTTTGATCGCTATGGCGCCGTCATCGCCAACCGGGCACTGGGTAGTTTATTGTGGCAACGGACACAAAACCTGCCCATCGATTGGCACTTTGAAACCGAGGTCAGTGCCATCACTCCCTTTGCTCAAGGACATCGTCTGACGCTCAGCAACGCGACTGAGCTGGAAGCCGGGTTGGTTCTGTTATGCGACGGTGGTCGCTCATCGCTTGCGCAACGGCTTGGCTTTCACACCCAACAAAAACCGTTTCATGCACATGCCCGAGTTGCCACGGTGAAAACCAGCCAACCACATGGAGGCTGTGCGTTTGAACGCTTCACGGCGAGTGGTCCTATCGCCCTGCTGCCGTTTGGCGAATACAGTGCCCTAGTCTGGACGCTACCCGATGCGCAACTGGCAAAAATGCCATCCACCCGAGAGACAGCCCTGCAGTGGCTCAACGAACATTTCGGTCAGCGTTTGGGCACCATTACCGACATCAGCGACTGGCAGGACTACCCACTGACCGAGAAGACTATCGACATGCAAGCCAGTCATGGTCTGTTGGTGTTAGGTAACAGCGCAGCCACCCTCCACCCTGTCGCGGGTCAAGGCTTCAATTTAGCGATACGGGGTCTCATGCGGGCAGCTCGATTAATCTGTCAGATATGGGGGGATCAAAAAACTCTGCCGAACTTTGCACAGCTCAACAGCCTCGCTGGTGATATTCTGTCGGACCAACAACAAACTGTGTTGTTCTCCCGTGAGCTGATCAATACCTTCGGTTCCCACAACCCCCTGTTGCAACTGGGAAGAGGTATTGCACTCGGCAGTCTGGATCGTCACCCCAGCTTCAGTAAAACCTTTGCGTTGGCGAGTATGGGGCTGTTGGCAGGCACTCCGACATTATCTGGTTTCAATAAAGGACAGGCTTCATGATGCAGCAACAAGACAAACGCGACGTAATCATTTCAGGGGCGGGCATGGTGGGCCTCGCGCTTGCCATCGCCGCCCATAAAGTAGGCCTGACCGTTACCCTGATCGAACAGGGAAAGGCGGTGATCGCGGTTGATGAAGCCGACGTTTTTTCGCCCAGAGTCAGTGCACTGAATCTGGCCAGTGAACATTTACTTCGAAACCTGGGCGCTTGGGACCTGATTCCGACGCACCGTAAAACGCCCTATCGAGATATGCGGGTTTGGGATGGATTAGGTCAGGGAGAGATACACTTTGACGCGAACAGTGTGCAAAAACCCCATCTTGGCCATATCGTTGAGAACAACTTTATCTGCGATGCCTTGTGGCAAGTTGCCTACGCACTGCCAGGAATCGACATTCTGACCGAAGATTCCATTCAACACTGGCAGCAAGACGACAACCATGTGCACGTCGAGACCCAACAGGGAGCCATCCTGCATGGCTCGGTGTTGGTCGGCAGTGAAGGTAAACAGTCTCCGGTACGAAAACTGGCCAATATCGATTTATGGCAATGGGATTATCACCACACAGCCATTGTCACCACCGTCCGACACACCAAGCCCCATCAGCAGTGTGCTCATCAGGTGTTTCTGGAATCTGGCCCGTTAGCGTTCTTACCGTTAACGTCCGGCAGCGCCCATGTCAGTTCCATTGTTTGGTCCGCCAAGACCGAAGAAGCTGAGCGATTAATGACACTAGACGATACCGCTTTTATGGCGGCGCTGAGCAACCGAACAGAAGGCCGCTTGGGCGATATGACCCAGATTGATTCCCGCTTTGCATTTCCGCTGACCGCGCAACAGGCGAAAACCTATCGCGACGGACGGGTCGTGATTGTTGGGGATGCAGCTCATACTATCCACCCATTAGCGGGACTAGGGGTGAACCTCGGTTTTCTGGACGCAGCCGTATTGGCCGATGTCTGGCAGCGGGCCAAACAGAAAAAAACCGACATTGGGCATGATTTCACGTTGCGCCGTTTTCAACGACAGCGCCAAGCGCACAATCTCGCCGTCGGTGGCTTGATGGAAGGTCTGAAACGACTGTTTGATACGCAGTTGGCTTTGCCGGTCATTCTGCGCAACACCGGTCTTAAGTGGGTCGACCAGTCAGCTCTGTTGAAACGCCCACTTGTTATGGGCGCATTGGGCGAAGCAGGCGTTTACTTACCGCCGCTTTGCCGCAGTAACCCAGAGCAACCGTTATAACTTACCGGCGAAGCCATTTTGCCGCCAGGCCTCATATACCATGATGGCCACCGTATTAGACAGGTTCAAACTGCGACTGTCTGGCAGCATAGGCAAGCGCAGTACTTGTTCCAACGGTAAGCTGTCGCGGATGGAGGCGGGTAAACCACGGGTTTCGGGTCCGAACATCAGGTAGTCACCGGCTTGAAACTGCACATCGGAATAGCCGTGCTTTCCCTTAGTGGACAATGCAAACAACCGCTTGGGGGCAGCCTGCTCAATAAAAGTCTCGTAGTCCGGCCAGATACGTATATCGGCAAATTCATGATAATCCAGCCCCGCCCGTCGCAACGCTTTCTCATCCATGGAAAAACCCAACGGTTCAATAAGGTGTAATTCACACCCGGTATTGGCACACAAACGAATAATATTTCCCGTATTAGGCGGTATTTCAGGTTCAAAAAGTACGATATTGAACACGTGTCGGTCTCGAAGGTTTTTTAGAAGGGCGGGATGATAGTGCAATCACAGGCGATTACCAACGTTACGGCAAAGTCGACCACTGGTTCAGATTGAGCAACCAGGATATCAACGCACAATTTCACTGAAAAATCTTTGAAGTAGTTAAAAAAACCACCAAAATAGCTTACTGATCAGGTATTTAGCGATAACTCTTGCTAAACTACCTCCTAATTGTGTTAGAAGAATAACAAGGGCTGCCAATGGCGGGTGCCACACAAAAAAAATTCTCCAAACAGACCTGGCTCTATATGACGCCGACCGGATTGACGCTGGTCGAGACGGGTATGGGCAAAAACTCGCTGCCCTACTTACAGGTCATCGCACAGCTGAACGCGGAGAACCCGCTGGCTACACCCGTGAAACATGTCGACTGGGTCAAGCAACATGCCCCCAGCAAAATAAATCTGGTTTTATCTCATGCGCTTTACCAACTGTTGCTGTCAGACGTTCCCGATGTCCCGGCAGACGAGATGGACGACGCCATCGAACTGAAGGCGGCTGATTTATTGAGTTACGACATTGATGATGCCGTCATTGATGTCATTCAACTGCCGACGGATGCATATCGCGGTCGAATGCGCATGGCCTTTATCGTTGCTATGCGCAAATCACCTTTGGCCGACTGGCTTAAGGAACTCATTTTGCACAGTATCAAGGTCAACCTCATTGACATTGAGATCACACAGTTGCGCAATTTAGCCGTCTTTCATCAGAACATGAACGAATCCGGTTTCATGTATCTGCAACCGCTGCAAAGTCGATTGTTACTAACCTACAATCGTGAAATGGTGCTGTCGCGATCATTTGATATCGGTCTGTCCAGCCTGGTGAAAGAAACCACCGTTCACGACGGCGAATTGGAACTGACGGTAACCGAAGATACGCAATTTGAAATTCAACTTGAATCGCTGGTGCTGGAAGTCAGGCGCTCGTTTGATTATTACGAATCTCAGCTTGGCTTGGGCGCTATTTCAGAAATGCTGTTTCTCTGCGATGAACAACATGAATCACTGGTCACGGAATTGGCAAGTCGTTTGGGTGTACGCATATTGTTGTTGCGACCTCAGGATTTCATCGACATTCGGCTCAGCGACCACAACATGGACCCGGTAAATTACTTCAACCTGACCGGTCTGGTGTATCGAGAGGCGCTAGCATGACACGGCAGATCAATCTCAATTCAAAAACACTGCTGCCTGGCTATGGCCCCGTACAGTTACCGCTTTTTCTCGCAGCCATCGCCATTGCTCTGCTCGCCAGCGGTTTCTGGTCTTATCTGGCCTGGGCTCAACGACAATCTCTTTTAGCAGAGGAACAGCAATGGACTGTCACGCTAAATGAGCAGTTACAGGCATTGACCGAGTTCCAGGCAAACAATCCAAGCGTGGAAAATGAACCGGCGCTGCTGGCTGAGAATGAAAAGCTTAACCAGCAACTAAAAAAAGCCAGAGAGACTTACAGTGGTCTGGCGAATCAAGTCGAAAATGCTGTCGATGGCTTTCATCAGTCGCTGACGCAGTTGTCCGATTATGACCTGAATGGCCTTTGGTTAAGCAAGATCACGCTGAAAGATGGCAAACGGTATTTCTCACTCGCAGGTTTTGCGCGCGATCCGGAACTGATCCCGCAATATCTGGAACAATTGGGTCAATCTGAGTTTCAGGGATTAACCATTGCGCAAATGTCTGTGGCAAAAGAAGCCGATTCCGAGCTTTGGCGTTTCACTTTATCGAACAGCACCGATATTGCTGAACAGGGGGTTCGCTGATGTTGCAGAAACAGTTTTTCGCACTTCGCCTGCTGATCGAAAAAATCTCCGTACGTGAGCGCTACTTGCTGCTGGTTACGCTCGTAGCCCTCATTCTGGCGCTGACTCAGGGTGCTTTAATGGTGATTGGCCTGGATAAGCATGATTTGGTATTGCAGCGCATCGAACAGAAAAAAACGGAAACAGATCGAGTTAAACAGGTTCTGGTTGACTACCAAGCGGCCCTGAATAATCCGCAGGTTCTCGCTTTGCAGAACAGCAATAAGAAGCTATTGGATGATCTGTCCAGACTGGAGCAGAACATTGACCAGATCAACGACAAGCTGATGTCGCCAGATCGAATGATCGCTTTGCTAAAAGAACTGCTGTACAAAAAATCCAACCTGACCGTGGTCAAATTTGATGTACTGCCAATCACAACAATTGCCTCCAATGTTGATGGCGGCACCCTGTTCTACCAGCACAGCCTTTACATTGAACTGGAAGGTCAGTTTGAATCGTTAACGCTGTACCTAGATCAGATTGAAAACCTGTCTGAACAACTGTTCTGGGATGACCTGATTATTGAAACGGAATCCTTTCCAATCCTGAAAATACAACTCAACGTGCACACGCTCAGTCAAAATGAGGAGTGGCTCAATGTCTAAGTCATTTTTCACTGTTTTGCTGTTGTTGGTTTTTCAGTGTGTGTCAGCGAACCCCATGCAACCGGATAATATTACCGCCTCCAAACCAGCGACCAGCACCAATAAGCCCGTTGTGGCGAAGACCGTGCGTTGGCCTGCTTTAAGCAGCGTCATCATCATCGGGGAGTACCGAAAAGCCATTTTCAGCAACGCTTGGGAGCTCAACCTGGGGGAAAGCCGGTCAGGCTTCCAATTAATTTCGGTCGAGGCTGACCATGTCGTTTTGCAATACGGTAACACCCGGAAACAAATTAACTTATCAACCCTCGGTGAGACGAAGATCACACCGGTAGTCGAGGAATAATATTGTGCGCCGACACTTACACATCGCTAATCTGTCGCTGATCAGTTTGATCCTGACGGCCTGCGCGACGCCACCGACTGACGTTGGCATGCAGCCACTGAATGTCCGTTCCGAAATTGCGTCTGAACGGGCAAACGCTCTACCTCAACCAGCAGAACCGACAGCTGTGCAGTCCCCCTCAGCGTTAACTCAGGACCTACTGGCCATTAATACAGCACCGAATCAGGCGCAACGCATTAATGTCGAAGCCAAAGACCGACCCGCAAAGTTATTTTTTGCCGATCTCGGTGCCAGTCAGAACATCAATATTCTAGTCGACCCTCTGGTTTCAGAGCCGATCAACCTGTCACTACAAAACGTGACCTTTGCACAAATCATGTCTGCCTTGCAGGATACCTATGGTTTCGAATTTCAGCGCACCAGTTATGGTTACCGTGTCGCCCCCAACCAACTGTCTACCCGTGTTTATCGTCTAAATTACCTGAACCTGGAGCGTTCGGGGTCTTCAAAAACGGTTGTCGGAGGAGACGATACCAACACGGTCACCACCTCCTTCTCGGCCAACTCCGAAACCGGCAATGGCTTTTGGACGGGTATTGAACGGTCTATTCTGGGTTTTATCAGTAATGACACTAACATCGAAAAGCCCGTTATCATCAACAGTCAAACGGGTCTGCTGGTCGTCCATGCCACCACCAAAGAGCACGCCAACATCGCCAAGTTTCTGTCCGACGCCGAACTGATCATGCAAAAACAGGTCATCATTGAAGCCAAGATTGTCGAAGTGACCCTCGACAAAGAATACCGTTCTGGCATTAACTGGTCTTTCTTTAATGACAACTTTGGTAGTGACAACACTTCCGCTGGCTTTGGGCTCCAAGGTGATGCCCTTTCTGGAATTGGTAACGCGGGCGGGGTATTTAATCTGAGCTTATCGTTGGACAACTTCACGTCCATGCTGCAGTTACTCGATCACCAGGGCGACGTTCAAGTACTGTCCAGTCCACGAGTATCTACCGTGAATAATCAGAAAGCCGTCATCAAGGTCGGCACAGACGATTACTACGCAACCGTGAACAGTGTTGCCACCGGAGAAGATGGCGAAGTCACTCCAGCGGTTGAACTGGCGCAATTTTTCTCCGGCATCGCGCTGGATGTTACTCCGCAAATCGCTGGCGACGATTCGGTCACGTTGCACGTGCGACCAACGGTAACAGAAGTCATTGAACGTACGAAAGTCATCAACATTGGTGGGGAAAATTATTCATTGCCTTTGGCCTCGTCGAACATTCGCGAGTCGGACAGTATTATCCGCGCCAACAGCGGCCAAATTGTCGTTATCGGTGGACTGTTGCAGCACAAACAAGATGTCGGATCGACTGGCTTACCCTGGTTTCGCAAGCTACCGGTCATTCGTGGTCTGTTTAATCAGGACAGGCAAAGCCAGGAAAAAAGTGAACTCGTTATCCTGTTAAAACCAACGGTTTATGATGATTACACCACCATGAATGAAGTCGATACTATCTTGGACCGACTCGAATAATTGCCATGTACGAATCATTTTATGGACTGCAAAAACGCCCCTTCTCGCTGTCGCCGGATACGGGGCTGTTCGTCAATCTGATCGATCACGAACAGTGCTATTCGCTGCTCAAACATGTATTGGACAGCGGTGAAGGTTTTTTGAAAGTCATCGGTGATGTGGGCACCGGTAAAACTATCTTATGCCGCAAACTGCTGCGGTATCTGGAAAACCCAGAACAACAGCAGTTTCATTCCGTTTATATACCTAACCCAATGTTGTCTTCCGTAGGTTTATACCGCGCGGTGGGGCAAGAACTCGGGTTGAGCGCCGAACAACAGAAAGACAACGATGCCCTGCTCAGCCACATCACCGAGCGTATTCTGGCGTTAGCCGAATCGAATCGCAGCGTGGTCATTGTGGTTGATGAAGCGCAGTCCCTGCCTGCACAAACCTTAGAAGCCCTGCGTCTGATCACCAACCTGGAAACTGAACGCAAAAAATTGGTGCAAGTCATTCTGTTTGGACAAACCGAGTTGGATACCTTGCTCGCGCAAGACCGATTCCGCCAGTTGCGTCAACGCATTACGTTCTCCCATTACTTGAAGCCTCTGTCCCAACCGGAAACTCAGCAATATTTGGAATACCGACTCACGCAAAGTGGCTACAACGGTCCGATGCTGTTTTCAAAAAAAGCGGCTAAAGAACTTTTTGCGGTGTCGAAAGGTGTACCGAGGATGATTAATGTCCTCGCGCACAAAGCCTTAATGGCGGCGTTTGCCGATCGCGTCATGCAAGTCGACCATCGGCATATCCGGCGCGCAGCAGCCGACGATGAAACCCGTCAACCGATTAATATCGGTCTTTGGTTTGCCGTTGTCGCGGCGATAATCCTGTCTGCCGGTATTATCTGGAGATTCGTGTGAGCGCAATTCATCAGGCACTGCGACAGACCGATTCGGACGGAAACAGCGTAGCGCGGCATAACTTTAACCCGTTGACGCAACAAAAAACTGCGTCCCGCCATTTCATCAGCTACTACCTGTTGGGTTGCGCTTTTTTAGTCATCGCTGTCGGCATAGTCTTCTGGCCGCAATCTCAGTCTGCGCCCGTGGCGATAAATGTTATTGATTCCCAAGTTGCCACAACACCAGGTTCCATAGCTAACGATACAAAAGTTCTTACCGACAATGGTATGGTCATCAACAGCACGGACGAATCCGAGCCAACCACACTGGTTACCGAAGCGTTCGCGGTTACGACTGCAAAAGACAGACTAACAGCGACACCAATCGTGCAAAGCAGCAGTGAAAATGTAGAGAAGAACAGCGAGACTAGGCAGATAAGCTTAGACTCATCTCCAACTTTAACGGTTAGCACAGAAGCCACATCAAATGATGGGAAGAAAACGAAGGCTGCTCAGCCCGCTATACCTCAAGCACCTCTTGAAACTGAGGATAATACAGAAAACGATAAACCTAAAACTGACGCCTCTGCAACAACACCAACAGACGCGACAACTACATCGCTGCACGGGCAAACTACGAGTGTTATCACCGTCAGCACTAATACGTGGCAAGAAAATGTCACGGCTTACATTTCTCGTGGTGAAATAGAGCAAGCAGAAGCCGAACTCAAGCGCTGGATCAGTGCCTCTCCAAAGGACTCCGTGCCACGCATCTGGCTTGCGAAGATTTACATCAATAATGGTGTCTATCGAGCCGCCGAACCGCTGATAGAAACGATCAACAATAACGAGGCGAAAGCCCTGCTGGGTATTGCTTACGAACGAACGTCGCGCCCCGCACTCGCGGCCGCTATATTCGAAGAACTATACCGAGCGGATTCAAGCGAAGGAAAATGGTTGCTGTTTTGGGCGGTGAACACGGAGAACAGTGGTCAACTGGCGAAATCACTAGCGTTATACCAAAATTACCTTCAGGTTTTTCCAGCGGATGACGCTAACTTAAGTAACTTTGCGCAACAGCGCGTCAGGGTCATTCAGAGGCAGTAAGATGAAAGCATCTATTTTGCTTGAGACATTGCAACAGTATCCGGACCTGGATCAGGAAGCGATACTGGCTGTGTATGACTCCCTGCCAGGAAATGCCAAAGTCTCCGAATTTCGGGGCAAGTTAATTAAGACCGGAATAATGTCTTATACCCAAATCATGAATATTTTCGTTCACGATACTTTGATTCCCCAATCAAAAAAAATTCTGAAGAAGATTGAAGCGAAACGTAAAACTCAGGTGCATTTCAAACCGGAAAAGCACGAGCAAAAATTCCAAATTAAAGACGGCGACTACCTGTTACACACCGTCGCATTTGCTTCTGGCGAGTTACCCATTCAAGTACCGAAACCGGACCTTGCGTCGATGAAATTTAACGCTTCAGATGAAAAACAGGCGGTCATGTTGGCCATGGACCTAGTTGAGGTCGGTGAACTAAAAGAAGCGGAAGTGATCATCCTGGAAACGTTGGAATCCTTTAAAAATTCTCTCGCAGCGATAAACGTCTTGTGCTGGATGTATTTATGCACCGGTCACAACAGTCAATCCGAACAATGGGCAAAACATTGCATCAGTAAGGGCTTACGCGACCAGAGAACCATAGAGTTGTTGTGCCTGTCTGAACAGTTACAAAACAAGCATATGATGGCCGCCGCGCATTATCAGAAATTATTGCGACTGAAGCAGGTCAAATCCATTTGGTATCTGTTATTGGCCTACTCTCAGGAAAAGTCACAATGCCGCCGAGAGGCCGCCGAAAATTACCAGATTTACACCCGTATTGGCCGTGATGAAACACTTAAAGAATTTGCCAACCGACACTTGGAAGAGTTAACCGCACTATGACCACACAGGGCACGTCATCGACACCACCCAAAAAAATCCGGCTTGGCGATCTTATGGTAGAAACCGGTGCCATTACCGAAGGTCAATTGAACCTCGCGTTACAGGAACAGAAAATAACCGGTAAAAAAATCGGGCGTGTCCTGGTTGATATGGGACTGGTGGAAGAGCTGCAACTGCTACAGACGCTGTCACGACACCTGCAGATTCCATTCATCGAGTTAAGGCAATTTCAGTTAAACAATGACTTGATGCAAAAGCTCGATGAGTCCATTGCCCGACGCTTCCGTTGTCTTGTCTTATCGGAACACAAAGACGGTTACTTGCTGGCTATGGCTGATCCGTTAGACCTGATGGCCATCGACGAAGCCGAAAAAGTGTTACAGAAGCCCATTTATCCGACCATTGTCCGTGAATCGGAAGTCATCGCGACGCTGGATGTTGTGTACCGGAATACCAGTGAAATCGAGTCACTGGCCGGTCAGCTGGACAGTGAATTGTCGGCAAGCGATTTTGACCTAGCGGATCTCGCCGGAGAGTCGGATATACAGGATGCGCCGGTGGTGCGTCTGCTGCAGTCATTGCTCGAAGACGCTATAACCGTCAATGCATCTGACATTCATATCGAACCAGATGAAACTGTATTCCGGATTCGAAACCGTATTGATGGTGTGCTGCAAGAACAGGTCATCAAAGAAAAACGTGTTGCCTCGGCGTTGGTGATGCGCTTGAAAATCATGTCCAACCTGGATATTTCAGAACGCCGCTTACCACAGGACGGACGGTTCAACGTGCGCGTGAAAAACCGTTCCATCGACATCCGTATTTCAACCATGCCTGTGCAGTTCGGTGAATCGGTCGTCATGCGTATACTCGATCAGTCTGCGGGCCTGCAGTCCCTGGAGCAACTGGGGATGCCCGAGGAAATCCGTCGGCGCTTTGAGGTCATGATTGAACGGCCACATGGCTTGATTCTGGTGACTGGCCCTACCGGCAGCGGAAAAACCACCACCTTGTATTCAGCATTGTCAAAACTCAATACCCCGGCCAGGAAAATCATCACCGCTGAGGATCCCATCGAATACCGGTTAAGCCGCATCAATCAGGTGCAAGTCAACGCTAAAATCGACTTGACCTTCGCCCGGATTTTAAGAACTGCACTGCGTCAGGATCCGGACATAGTTCTGGTCGGTGAAATGCGGGATCAGGAAACAGTGTCCATTGGCGTTCGTGCGGCCATGACCGGCCACATGGTGATGAGTACATTGCACACCAATGATGCCGTCTCCAGTGCCATTCGTCTCGCGGACATGGGCGTTGAACCCTACATGGTCGCGTCGGCTCTGCGCGGTATATTGGCGCAACGGCTGTTGCGGAAAATATGCCCGGAATGCTCTGCGGAACAAATCGCCGACTCGCGCCAAAAACTGTGGCTGCAGAACATGGTCGGCGGAAAGTTTGTGAACGCTAAATTCTACAAAGGTACAGGGTGCTACCATTGCAACAACACCGGGTACCGAGGACGAATCGGCGTCTACGAGTGGTTAGAGCTTGATGACGACATGCTAATTGCGCTTCGGGACCAAAACCACAATGCGTTTATCGATGCGGCGCGCGCGAACCCTAACTTTGTCACCATGGAAGAACTGGCACTGCAATACGCTGAAAAGGGTATTACCGACCTAGAAGAGGTATTCCGGATTTCTGTTGATCTCGATGATTTTGAAGGCGACCGTCCGCACTTGGACGTCGACCATATAGGTGAAGATCTTGGCTGAATTCAGTTATCGCGGTCGCAGCAGTGACGGCCAATTGGTCGAAGGCACTCTACAGGGCGCTTCGCGGGCAGCAGTCCTGAAGCAGTTAAAACAACAAAACATAATTGCCACCAAAATTGAAGCGGGCTCTGCCAAAGCGTCAGGGTCGTCAGTGCGCGGCTCTGGCTTATCCATCAATATCGCAGCGTTGTTTAAACCGCACAAAGTGTCGATGGATGACATGATTATGTTCAGCCGACAAATGTACGCGCTGACCCGATCGGGCATCCCGTTGATTCGGGCGATAAACGGTTTAGCAGACGCCACTCGATCACCGGTGCTTTCGGAAGTGTTGCGTGACATCACCCGAAGCCTGACTCAGGGAACAACCTTGGCCAATGCGTTCCGTGCGCATCCGCATGTGTTTGGTGAGTTATTTATCGCCATGATCCGAATGGGTGAAACTACTGGTCGGTTAGACTCCGCTTTTCGGCAGCTCATTGACCATCTTGAACTGGAAAAAGACACTCGAAAGAAAATTGTCGCCGCGACTCGTTATCCGATCATCGTGACCGTATTCATATTCATTGCCCTGTTTATTGTGAACATTTTTGTGGTCCCGCAATTCTCCAGCATTTTCAGCAAACTGGGGGCCGATTTGCCATTGCCAACCATTGTGCTGATTGCCTCGTCGAATTTTATGCTCAAGTTCTGGTGGTTAATTGTTGGCTTGCTGGTGATTGCCATTGGTTCTTTCATTTATTGGAAAAAAACACCTGAAGGTCATCTGCAATGGGACAAGTTTATCTTGAAAATTCCGATTCTCGGCGGCGTGTTTGAACGTGTCGCACTGGGCCGGTTTGCCCGCCCTTTCGCAATGATGCTGGAAGCCGGTGTCCCACTGTTGCAGGCTTTAACAGTCACCTCACGAACCGTGGGCAATGAACATGTCGGCAAAGGCATCGAAGGGATGCTGAACGGTATCGAACGTGGTGAATCGCTGCTGGCGACGGCGTCGTCCAGTGGTATGTTTAACCCGCTCATTCTGCAAATGATCGCGGTGGGTGAAGAAACCGGTAACGTCTCTGATCTACTCGTAGATATAGCTGATTTTTACGATCAGGAAGTGGAATACGACTTAAAACGCCTGGCGGAATCCCTCGAGCCCATTCTGTTGATTTTTATGGGCGCCATGGTCCTGGTATTGGCGTTGGGTGTATTTTTACCGATGTGGGAACTCGGTGCGGCCTTTAATTAGTTGAGAGGCGCAACAAAAAAACCACGTTGCTGATACTTTTTCAATTTTCAACGCAATGCGTTGCGGTTAACCTTTGCGAACCTAACATCGCCCCCACCTCGTAAAATCAATTCGCTCAACACGCGTCACGGCCACAATAATGTGTCGCTACGCACAGCAAAAGCCACAATTCAGAACTAAACTGACAACACAGACATTGCAAAAGGGATGATTCATGACGAAGACAGTGTCATTGGTGTTAGGCAGCGGCGGTGCTCGCGGTATGGCGCACATTGGTGTCATTCGCTGTCTTGAAGATCAGGGTTATGAAATTAAAAACATTGCCGGGGCCAGTATTGGGGCACTCGTGGGTGGCTTTTACGCAGCCGGACGATTGGATCGTCTGCAAAGCTGGGTATGCGCCCTGGAGCGACGGGATGTTTTACGCCTGCTCGACCTGAGTTTTACCGGCGGCGGGATCTTCAAAGGCGACAAACTCATGTACGCATTGAGTACGCTGGTCCGAGATCGCGTCATCGAAGACCTGCCCATCGAATTCACAGCAGTGGCGGTGGATCTAGATCGGCAAAAGGAGATTTGGTTGACCGACGGCAGTCTGTTTGAGGCCATCCGTGGCTCCATTGCCATTCCGTCAGTTTTCAAACCGCACAAATACCGTGACATGTGGCTGGTCGATGGCGGCGTATTAAACCCAGTGCCCGTATCAGCTGCCATGAAAACCGTGACGGATATGACCGTTGCAGTGAACCTGAATGCCAAACGTTCGCCTTTCAGTCCGCCCTTCGTACAGAGTGAAGCTCACGTACCGATGGATATCGCCTCACAGCGTGGCGTACACAAAGCCATCATGCGCTTTATTGACCGCTGGCGTTCAGAGGACGACATTGATATCACACAGACAAATCAATTCTCGACCCTGGAATTGCTCAACCGCAGTATCGAAACCATGCAGAATACGATTGCCCATATGAAGCTGGCTGCCAACATTCCCGATGTCCTGGTCGAAGTTCCATACGACTGTGGCGGGCTATTTGATTATCATCTGGCCGATGAAATTATCGAACGGGGCTACCAATTATGCCTGGAAGCGCTGAAGCGATACGAATACAGTGGGCACTCGGTTGAAGCTTCATTTGCCGACCATATCACTGAGGGAAAATCAGATATCGCAGCGTTAGCATCAGACAGCATCGAGGTAAAATCTGAAGCCGGATAACCTTCGTGGCGGTGCTCCTGATTCGCTTGCTGTTCAACGACTGTCCGGAGCCCAACTGAACAAAGACGCCCCGAGCGCCAGAAAAACTGCTGACATCAACACCAGAATCAATAAATGATCGCTGATATCAACCAACCCGGCACCGTCGAGCATGATTTCCCGCATGGCCTGAACCAGGTGAGTCAAGGGCAACAGTGCAGACAACTGATGCACAAAGTGCGGGGCACCTTCGAGCGGGAACCAGACTTCCGACAAGCCCATCATTGGCCAGGTGGCCATATTCAATAACCCGCCAGTAAACTCCTCACTGCGCAGACGCGCCGCCACCAATAACCCTAGACTGACCAACGCCAAGGCACCTAGTAACAGAGTTAACAGCAACAAGCCTAGATTTCCCAACATCATGGTGGCGAACAGGGCTCGGGCACCAAAAAACAAAATCATCACGATCAGCACAACCATCAAAATGCGTGACAGCAATTGCGCGCTGATGAATTCTAAAGCGGTTAACGGTGTAGCATGTAAGCGTTTCAATACACCGTTTTTGCGATAGCGAACAATGGCGTACCCAACGCCAAACAACGAGCTGAACATCACATTCATGCCCATAATGCCAGGCAGGACCCAGTCCACATAACGAATGGCTTTACCCCGAATCAGATTCCTTTGGAAATCCGGGTCTTTCGCCACCAGCAGTTGTTCAGCCATATAGCCATTGCTGCTTTCTTCATTCACCCAGTATTGACTCTGGTCGATATCGATCACCAAGTCGATCTGGTGACGCTCCAATCGTTGCAGTGCGCCGTCCAATTGCGCATAAGGTATAAACTGAATATGTTGCAAGCCCATGAAAACAGGCCGACTCAGGTAGGCATCCTGTTGGGCAATAACCCCCACTTTAAACATGGGTTGCGCCTGCCCGAAAACATAATAAAAACCGATCAATAACAGAAAAGGAAACAACAGGTTCCAGGTCAGCGTTGACCGGTCCCGGAAAAATTCTTTATTGCGGGCGTTAAATACCGCCAACATTCGTTTCATCGTCAACCCCGTAATTCGTGTCCGGTGAGTTTCAGGAAAAGATCATCAAGGTTGGCGTTTTTCACCTGCATACCCGTTAGAGGTATGCCCAACTCAATCAGCGACTGTAAGGTTTCATCTACCTTTTCAGTCATAATTTCCAGCTGATCATCCTTTTCGAAAAAAGGAATCGGAAGCGCCTGCCCAGCCACGTTTGTTTTAGGGAGCTGCACCAGTACGCCAGTGAAATGTTGCGCCAGCAATTGACCCGGTGCACCTCGGGCAATGATATGGCCTTTATCCATAATCGCGATGTCATCACAGAGGATCTGTGCTTCGTCCATGTAATGGGTCGTAAGCACAATGCTTTTGCCTTGCGCCTTGATAAGGTTGATCAAATCCCAGAAATTACGACGTGCCTGCGGGTCCAGACCAGTTGTCGGCTCGTCCAGGAAAATGAGATCTGGGTCATTCACCAAGGCTAACGCCAGCAAAAGCCGCTGCCGCTGACCGCCAGACAGCTTACGAGCATCCTGGTCACCAAATTCTGTCAACGCACAGAGTGTCATTAAATCCGCAACCGGTGTGGTACGGTCATACAGAGACGCAAACAGATGCAGGGTTTCTTCGACCTTCAGGTAGTCCTGCAAAGCGGTATTCTGAAACTGAATCCCGACTCGTTTAAACTGCTTTTTACTGGCCGGCTCACCAAACAGCAGCAGGCTACCGCTATCCGGTTTAACAATACCTTCAAGCATCTCAATGGTGGTTGTTTTACCAGCACCATTGGGACCCAGCAATCCAAAGCAGATACCCTGAGGCACCGTGAAAGTCAGGTTATCGACCGCCTTTACACGTCCGAAAGACTTGGTCAATGAAGTTACCTCTATTACATCGCTCATGCGCCGTTCTGTGCCATCCCAAAAACCGAGCCGCTTAGGCTAACCAAGGGCAGGCGAAGATACCAGTGCATTTCCACAAACCATGCAACTTAATCTGTGCCTCGTTTTTGGCTTATTTGTCCACGTTATTCTTTTCGACCGAATTGTATGCGCGCTGATAGCACAAATCAGCCTTGAAGAAATTATTCTCGAACAGCGATACAACCTCTGCACCAGTTTCAGCCTATGTTACACTGTCAGGCCGTTAAACATTCAGCGAAAGGCTAGTGTCCTGGGTCAGAAGTTCGTATAGTTTCAGAGCGTATGGGAAACGCTAGTACAAGGCGCTCTTTGAAGAGAATATCGAGATCTTTTCAAGAAGAGCAACGCCGTAGTAGTGTTTTCCATGAGCTCCCTTCGGGCGCGACATGCAAGCTCTCTAGCGTTGTTCTGTCTCTTGGCAATGGAACAACCATTGACTGCGAGACACGCCTAGCTATAGAACTTGAATGGCACGCTGAATTCATACGAACTTCTAACTCAGGACACTAGTGTCCTGGGTCAGAAGTTCGTATAGTTTCAGAGCGTTTGGGAAACGCTAGTACAAGGCGCTCTTTGAAGAGAATATCGAGATCTTTTCAAGAAGAGCAACGCCGTAGTAGTGCTTTCCATGAGCTCCCTTCGGGCGCGACATTCAAGCTCTCTAGCGTTGTTCTTTCTCTTGGCAATGGAACAACCATTGACTGCGAGACACGCCTAGCTATAGAACTTGAATGGCACGCTGAATTCAAACGAACTTCTAACTCAGGACACGAACAACTCTTGGAAAAAATGCTCACAGTTTCACCCATATTGGCTCAAACTCTAGGCTTGGAAGAGGCATTGCTTGTGCAGCTTCTACTAGAGATGCAATTGATGCAGGGTCAAACACAGGTCACCTTCAGTGAGCAGCACCGCCAACAGTTTCTGCCGTTCTGGAGCGTCAGCCAATTTGGCCTTGTATTAAAACGACTAAGCGCACAAGGGGTCATCGAGGTTCAGAATCAGAACCCATGGCTCATTCGTTGTGAGCTGCCCGATGCTGGCAATGTGCAACCTTTGGAAAAAAACGAACCGACATCCACTGTGAATTACCAACCGCCGCCACCCAAGGCTGAGCCAATTCCCGTGTACGCCATGAACGATGCCCGCAAGCGGAATCAGTTTGATGACGACCTGGCTTATTTAAAACCCAGTAGCCAAGCCAGCAAACAGAGAGCGCGCAAAACGCGCATGCACACCGATTGGGAACCTACCGAAGATTTTCCACAATTGTTATCGTTTCACGATATCCCGCTGCAGTTTGCCCTATCCGAGTTGGCAAAATTCCGGCAATATTATGCGGCAACGGATCGAACCGAAATCAGCTGGGACGTGCGTTTCCTGAATTGGGTACAACGCGCCTGGCATGACTCATTGAATTCAAAAGGCCGACATGACCGACAAACCGCGACAAATGGTGAGCCTGCAGACGCTTCTCGCACAAAGAGATCAAAAGTCCGGGACGCCCTCCGAAATATCCAGGACACTGACTGGTAACCGCGCCACACTTGATCACGATACAAAAGTACTGATCAATATGATTTTTGCGCGCTTCCATCACATCTACACCCATCGCTTCGAAAGTGCCTATGGTGATGAAACCACACTCAACCAGGCGAAACGCGAGTGGGCTTTGTCGTTGGCCAGTATTCCGGCTAATCTGGTGGAGATGGCTCTTGAGCGATGCAAGCGGGAACACGCCTGGCCGCCAACCATTGCGGAATTTCTGAAGCTTGTCCAGCCAGCCCCGGAAAGCCTGGGGCTACCGGATGTGGCCAGTGCGTATCAGGAAGCGTGCCGGCACAGCCATCGCCCGTCAGATCATCGATGGAGCCACCCGTGCGTGCAGATCGCCGCCCGCGAAGTCGGGTATTTTAACCTTCGTTCAGAATCTGAAAGGGTCTCCAGACCTGCCTTCCAGAGCGCCTATTTGTCGTTGATTGAGCGTTTGGCGGCCGGCGAAACCTTTACCATTGAGCAACCCGTGGCTCTGCCAGAGCCGGACTTCGGCGCGGAAGAAGCCTTAGTGGAACAACTTACATCGCTTGGGGTTGCACCTATTCAGGCACAACAGATCGCCTACTATCTGGAAAAACCCAAAGGCAGCAGTGTTCGCGATCGCTATCGACACCATGCATCGCAGCAGTTAAAGGCATTAAACGTTGAAATTGAGTTACCCGCCTGATGCTCAGACACATGTTACTGGTAAAGACAAAAGCCGATGTCAGCCCAGATGCTCTGGTCAAGGCGCGCCAGGCCTTTACCCAGGCACCGGATTTTTTTGACGGACTGATCAGCGTGGAATGGGGGTTTAATCACAGCCCGGAAGGGCTCAACCGTGATTTCGATCTGTGTATTCTGATGACATTTACGGATAAACAGGCCCGGGATGCATATTTACCACACCCAGACCATGACCGACTGAAAGGCGATTTTCTACCCATCATTGACGACATCATTGTCGTGGATTTCGACAGCGAAACGAGCGCGCCTTACTGAACTTCGCGCAGAAACCGAGCACTGGCGTAACCTGTTTCGCCTTCTACCTTAACCATCATCCACAAACCCGAAGCCTGCTGCGGATATGCCCAGACGCGTGCGCCAGTGGCTAACTTAATTACGACATCACTGTCGACTGTCGGCGACCGCCGCACATTGAGTATCGATGCAGACACTTCCATCAAAACCCGTTCAGACTCCGCTTCAGTCACTGACTGGGAAACTGCGGTTGCCGAAGGTTCTTGGTCAGGTTTTGGCGTTGCACTGTCAACTACTGATGCAGAAGTTACTGGCGCATTCACTTCGTCAACGACGGGTTGTGATTCGTTGCCAGAGTCTACGACGGTAACCGGAGGCTCAGTAGATCCGGCAATACTGTCCGGCTGCGTCTCGGGTTCTGTGTTCACGATAGTTGGCACACCATTATTACTCTCCAGCAGCAAACCGTCGTGTAACATGATGGGCACTGTGACCCGCCCCAACTGCAACGGACCAAAAACCAATCCTGCCACCAATAGCCCACCAAATACCGTTCCCAGCATAAAACCAATATAACCTGCCGGGCTGCGAGATTTGCGTTTGCCTTCTTTCACAACATTGATACGTTGTGTAGCCGTATGACCATACAGACGCCATTCAACCCGATCCAGATAACGAGGGTCTACCGGCAACAAAGGAGCCCGGTTTCTGTTTTCGTCTTCGTCGAGGTATTCTCGAAACACGGTCTCACCCAACCGGAGAATGGTCTCTTCGGGAATGGACAGAATTTGCCCGAGAATACGCAAGGCCAGCGGCACGTGAGTTGGTAACTCATGATCGACCAACAGCAAACGCCAGCAGGTTTCAACCAGAAAAGGAATTTGTTCCGTGGATAAGGTTTTGGCGATCCAATTCAGGGCATCGACATGCTCGTTGACGTCTTCTTCATCAAGGAACTGAGACCATCGCGACGACAAATCCGCATCCGCGTAGGGGAGAGCCTGCTGTAAGGTACGATCAATCTGCAGTTCACTGGCCGGATAGACAAATGCCAACCACTGCAATGCTAGGTGCACCGCAGCTTGAGTCGGATCTGGGTGAATTAACCAGAATGCCGTTTGTGGAATATCCTTAACGTGCTCTTTCGTCATCGTCATCTTTGCAGCTTGCTCAATGGCTGAATCTTACGATTGTCGCCTAACTTTGGGCTCGTGAACAGGCACCCTATCCGATTGCGAAATCCTACCACCGCAAAGCCGGTTACTTCGAGCCTGGAACACTGTTCCTGAGTAGCATAGACCACGAATTTACCATTTTCCTGCGTTTTTAGCGAAATTCGGGTATTTCATAACTCCGTTTTTGACAGACTGGACAGTCCTGAGAAAGCGCTGCATGGATCGATCAGACACAAAAAAGGCCACCACAATGGTGACCTTAAACAGAGCGAATTGTCCTGCTCTTTAAACTTTGTATTGTTCAGGCAATGCAATTCGCGCAACACCCGTGTCGACTGCCGCACGGGCCACGGCACCGGCAACGCGATTCAATAAACGCGGATCCAAAGGTTTAGGGATAATGTATTCCTTACCGAAAGCGAACGCTTCACCATCATAGGCGGCAACGACTTCCTCCAAAACCTCTTCTTTTGCCAAGTCTCGAATGGCATAAGCCGCTGCAAGTTTCATCTCTTCATTGATCTTGGTCGCACGCACATCCAACGCGCCACGGAAAATAAATGGGAAGCCCAATACATTATTTACCTGATTTGGGTAATCGGAGCGACCGGTGGCCATAATGACATCATCACGAGCCGCCAAAGCCAGTTCCGGGCTGATTTCCGGATCGGGATTTGAGCAGGCAAAGACAATGGGCTTGTCCGCCATCGATTTCAGCATATCCACAGACAACTGGTCCGGACCGGATAAGCCTAAGAAACAGTCTGCACCGACAATAGCTTCTTCCAGAGTTCGCGCGCGGGTGACGTCGTTGGCAAACTCTGCTTTATATTGGTTCACACCCTCGCGGCCGTTGAAGATTACGCCTTTACGATCCAGCATGACGATATTTTCTTTTTTCATGCCCGCGGCAACCAGCAATCGGGAACAGGAGATGGCAGCGGCACCCGCCCCCAGACAAACCAACTTAGCTTCGTCTACTTTCTTGCCCTGAACATCCAGTGCATTCAGCATACCGGCCACGGTCACGATGGCGGTACCGTGCTGATCGTCATGGAAAATGGGGATATTACAGGATTCAATGAGGCGGCGCTCAATTTCAAAACATTCTGGCGCTTTAATATCTTCCAGGTTAATGCCGCCAAAGGTTTCGGCAATCAATTCAACAGTACGTACAATCTCATTGATATCTGATGAGTCAACTTCTATGTCGATTGCATCAACATTGGCAAAGCGCTTGAACAACAGGGCTTTTCCTTCCATCACCGGCTTACTGGCCAAGCTACCGAGGTCACCCAATCCCAAAATGGCCGAGCCATTGGAAATCACCCCCACCAGATTACCTTTGATGGTGTATTTGAACGCATCTTCCGGATTTTCAGCGATAGCACGCACAGGAGCAGCGACACCCGGGCTGTAGGCTAATGACAGGTGGCGGGAAGTTTCAGCCGGGGTGGTTAATTCAATACTGAGTTTGCCGGGCTTAGGGTCGGCATGGTAAGCGAGTGCATCTTGCTTAAGAGTATCTGACATGGTGATTTCCAATTATTGTTATAGGAATGAAGTGCTCTGTAGCATAGCGCCGGAATTACCCTTACTCAACCAGTGGATATCGACATTTAGGCACTGCTGTGTTGCTTTTGCGACATAATGTCGAGGTTCTGAAAATAACATCTACTATTGTGTGGCTAATTCTCCGCTCTGGCGATGAATCCGATTTGCCCGAGACAACGAATATTCCTGTATTGGCAACACGGAGTAGGCAGCGGATGATCAGAATGTTTATGATCATAATCTTTCTGGCTGGTTTGAGCCTGCCATTGAATGCTGCGACGTTAGATCAGTTGTTCGATCAATTGAAAGCTGCCGAAACATCGACTCAGGCAGCCAATATTGAAGAAGACATCTGGCAGACCTGGCTACAAGGCCCGACAGATACCGCCACCGAGCAGCTAGCTTCGGCAGTGCGAGCGATGAATCAAGGAGAACTGACTCTCGCGCTGGTTCTGCTGGATGAGCTGATCGAAACCACACCAAAGTACGCAGAGGCCTGGAACAAGCGCGCCACATTGCACTATATAATGGGAAACTTTAGCCAATCCTTTGCTGACATTGAACAAACCATCGCACTGGAGCCCCGCCATTTTGGTGCTTGGTCCGGTTTGGGTCTTATGTTTGAGAAATTGGGTCAGATCGATGCGGCCATCAAAGCACATCAGGCGGTACTCGATATTTACCCTGCATCCCCGTTCAGCCGGATGAAAGTAGAAACATTAATGAAACAGCAACGACGCGATAGCATTTAAACCTTACTGACCATTCTGCGGGCACAAAAAAGCCCGGTAAACCGGGCTTTTAAGAGAATTCGTCGAGAGCTTACTTCTTAAGCGTACGAGCACCGAAACGAGTTTTGAACTTATCGATTCGACCACCAGCATCAACAGTCTTCTGCTTACCAGTATAGAACGGGTGGCACGCAGAACATACGTCCAAGTGCATTTCGCCAGCACGGGTAGATTTAGTCTTGATCACATTACCGCAAGAACAGGTCGCAGTAAGTTCTTCATACTTAGGATGGATATCAGCTTGCATAGTCATTACCTCAAGTCACGCCGCTACCAGATCTTGTGTCTGGCACCGCGCTTTGACGGAACATTCACTTTGAGGGCACAATAGGCGTTCACTGGCCCCCAAAAATTGGGAGCGCAATAATACCAGAGTCCAACCAATTGACAAGCCTGTTTAACGACACCGTTCATCGAATTCAAGTTGCTGTGCCCGGCCCGTTTAGCGGCCCCCTAAGCTATATCTGTCACAGTCCTGTGCCGGCGGGGACCCGGGTGAGGGTGCCATTGGGATCTCGAACCCTGGTTGGTCTGGTTGTGGATGAACCCGCAGATGCGGATCTGAACTCGGAAAAACTGAAACCCATCGCACAAGTACTCGACGATCATCCGCAACTCAGTAGTGACATTCTGAGCCTGGCCAACTGGATGAGCCGCTACTATTTACATGAATACAGCAGCAGTTTCTTGCTGGCTTTGCCTGGTTTGCTGCGCAAGGGCGACATGGCCCAACTGCCCGCAGAAACATGGATCCAACTCACCGTACAGGGAGAAGCCGTTGACCCACTTCAGCTGAAACGTTCGATAAAGCAGCAACAGTTGATGACGCAATTGCAGATTCTGAAAACGGCATCACTGACGCATATTAAGCAATTAGGCTATGGGTCAGCTGAGTTGGCCGCGTTAGAAAAGAAGCAGCTCATCAAGCGCAGAGACCAACGAAATGAACAATCCTTAACGCCGAGCGGAGAACTGGTTGAGCCTGCGTTGACCCTCAACGACGAACAAAGGATCGCTCTACAGCAAGTTTCGCAGAACCAGTTTGCTCCGTTTTTACTGGAAGGCGTGACCGGCAGCGGAAAAACTGAAATTTATTTGCAGGCCATTGAACATTGTCTGCGTAAAGGTCAACGAGCGCTGGTTTTGGTACCGGAAATCGGTTTAACCCCTCAAACATTGGCGAGATTTCAGCGCCGCTTTAAAGATGAACTGGTCGCTTTGCATTCCGGTCTGTCCGATAAACAGCGCTTACAGGCTTGGTTAAGAGCCAGACTGGGACAGGCTGCTATTGTCATTGGCACCCGCTCAGCTGTCTTAACGCCAATTCCAAACCTAGGACTGATCGTAGTCGATGAAGAACATGATCTTTCCTATAAACAGCAGGATACCCTGCGTTACCAAGCCCGGGATGTTGCCCTGAAACGGGCGCAGCTGAACAACATCCCGATTCTGCTCGGCTCAGCGACCCCATCACTGGAAACGCTTCACAATGCTATTTCCGGGCGATTCGGCCACCTGCAACTGAAAGCTCGTGCCGCAGGGCAAGAGATGCCAACCGTGGAAACCATTGACATGCGCAAACAGCGTCATCGTCACGGCTTATCGGAACGGCTACTTTTGCGAATAAAGCAACATCTAGATGATAACAATCAGGTCTTGGTGTTTCTGAACCGGCGCGGTTATGCCCCCTCCTGGTATTGCGATGATTGCGGCTGGATTGCCGACTGCGTGTTTTGCGATGCTCATCTCACTCATCACCGACAACAGTTTGCCAACATCTGTCACCACTGTGGCCACCGTGAGGTGCCGGTCAGACAATGCCCGAACTGCCAAAGCCAGCGGATTGCAGCGATGGGGACCGGCACTGAGCGTGCTGAAGAAATGTTGGTCGACCTGTTTCCGGGCATTCCGGTTATCCGTTTCGACCGAGATGCCGCCAGTACTCGGCTGAAATTCGAGAAACAGCTACAAAAGACCGAAGATCAGGGTGCCGCACTCATTCTGGGTACTCAGATGCTGGCCAAAGGCCATCACTTTGAGCGGGTCACGTTGGTCTGCATCTGGGATATAGATGTTGGCCTGTTCAGTGCCGACCTGCGCGCCCGTGAGCGCATGGGTCAACTGCTCACGCAGGTAGCGGGGCGTTCTGGTCGCGGAGAATTACGTGGTGAAGTTCTTATTCAAACTCACTACCCGGAAAATCCGTTGTTTACCCCTTTACTGCGTCACGACTATCGGAGTTTTGCTGCAGACTTGCTGCAAGAGCGCAAGAAAACGGGTCTGCCTCCGTTTGGTTTCATTGCCGTCATCCGTTGCGACAGCGCCTTTGCCGAACGCGCGGAACAGCTGCTACAGGAAATGGCCTCTTACCTGATGCAGACCGGCAAAGTGCGGGTGCTGGGTCCGCTGCCGGCGCTGCTGTCAAGGCGCGCAGGCAAGCATCGCTTCATGCTGATTGTTCAGGCAAGCAAACGCAGTTTGCTGCATGAAACCTTAACGCCATTGCATCAACACTACCCACGTGACGCCAAGCAGGTTAGCTGGCATATCGATATAGATCCCGCCGACCTGGCCTAATCCACTAATCACCTGCGCCCGGAGGGCAGTACAGTGGCTAATTGTCGGTAAAATATGGATAATGCCGCCTTTCTTACATCATATTTCCCGTTCCGGAGACATCGTTTTCATGAAGCAGCAAATTGCACACTTGCTCGAAGCCGCCGCCAACCAATTAAAAGCAGAGGGATTTATCCCGACCGAGCACGCAATCCGCGTTATGGTCGACAATACCCGCGATAAATCGCACGGCGATCTTGCAAGCAATTTAGCCCTGACGTTAGCGAAACCTTGTCAATCCAACCCTCGTGCCGTAGCCGAAAAACTCATCGCCGCGCTGCCCGACAATGACGTGGTCAGCAAAGTCGAAATCGCCGGTCCCGGTTTTATTAATTTTTATCTGGCAGGTGAGTCGAGCGCTGAAATCGTCGCAGACATTCTCTCCGCCGGTTCACAATTTGGTACCAACAATTCCGGTGAAAGAAAAAAAGTTCAGGTCGAGTTTGTCTCCGCCAACCCAACCGGACCGCTGCACGTAGGTCATGGCCGTAATGCGGCGCTCGGCGATTCCCTGTGTCGTCTGCTAAGCGCCAATGGTTGGCAGCCCACACGAGAATTTTATTACAACGACGCTGGCGCCCAGATCAACAACCTCGCGGTGTCCGTGCAATCCCGGATACAGGGCTTGACCCCCGATGACGAAAGCTGGCCAGCTGATGGCTACCGCGGTGAATACATCATCGAACTGGCCAAGGCTTATATGGCCGGCGAAACCGTTCGCGCTGATGACCGGGAAGTGACGGCCGCGGCTGATGCGGAAGACTTCGACGCCATTCGCGAATTTGCCATTGCTTACTTGCGCCATGAGCAGGATCTTGATCTGAAAGCGTTCGACGTACATTTCGATGTTTACTTTCTCGAATCCAGCCTGTATTCCGACGGTTTGGTCGACGCCACCGTGAAACAGCTGGTCGAAAACGGTTACACCTATGAAGACGGCGGTGCAATGTGGCTGAAAACCACCGAATTCGGCGATGATAAAGACCGTGTCATGCGTAAAAAAGACGGTGGCTACACCTATTTCCTGCCGGACGTGGCCTATCACAAGAACAAATTCGAGCGCGGCTTTGACCGGGTCATTAATGTTCAGGGCTCGGACCACCACAGCACCGTTACCCGAGTGCGCGCGGGTTTGCAGGCCCTCAAAGAAGGCATTCCTGAAGGCTTCCCAGACTATTCGCTGTACCAGATGATTCGTGTCATGCGCGATGGCGAAGAAGTCAAAATATCCAAGCGTGCCGGTTCTTACGTCACGATGCGTGAACTGATTGAAGAAGCCGGACGCGACGCGACCCGCTATTTCCTGATTTCCCGTCGGGCTGACGCGCAGATCGTTTTCGATATCGATCTGGCAACTTCAAAGAGCAATGAGAACCCGGTGTACTACATTCAGTACGCGCACGCTCGGGTATTCGGCGTACTCGCCAAGGTGGCCGAACAGGGTCTCAGTTTCAATACCGAGGCTGGGCTGGCCGCGCTGGGTAAACTCGATCTGGATGCTGAGCGTGAATTGATGACGCAACTGCGCCGCTACCCGGATACCGTGAAAGCCGCCGCGGACAATCTGGAACCTGCCATGATTGCAACGTATTTGAAAGACCTGGCGGGTCTGTTCCACAGTTATTACAACAGCAATAAAATGCTGGTAGACGAGGAAGACGTACGCAACGCCCGTTTGGTGTTGTCTAAGGCTGTCGCCCAGGTTCTCGCGAATGGTCTGGCGTTACTGGGTGTTTCAGCACCGGAAACCATGTAAACGGAAATTACCATGTCACGAGATTTTGCTCATAAACCACGTCAACCGGAAGGTAGCCACATCCCTCGCTGGGTGTGGTATTTCACCTCGGTGGTGGCCATCGGTTTTGTTGGTTTCCTCTATTACCTGAGTCAGGTGCCAGGCGAAACGGGAGGGGCTGAAGCCGTTCGGGAACAACTGAGTATTGCGTTGACGGAATCCACGCCGAAAACCACAGCGCCTAAGGTCGAACCAGAGCAACACGAGACTATTGAAGACCTGAAAGCCAAAGCCGAAACCATGAAGAAAGCGTTCGAGTTTTATGAACTGCTGGAAAACGATGAAGTTTCTGTAGATCTGCCCGGTGACAAACCGGTTTCGACGACGTCCGGCACAACGTCATCAACCGTTTCCGGACAACCCAGTACGACAACCAGCAAAGCCAATAGCTGGATTATTCAAGTCGCGTCGTTCAGTAATGTCGCCGATGCGGATAAGGTACGGGCCCAATTGATCCTGAATGGTTTACCCAATACAGAGATCGTCTCGGTCGATGTCGCTGGCAAAGGAACCTATCACCGCGTCATGGTGGGGCCGTTTGAACACCGTCCCAGTTTGAACAAGGCGCAGGATATTCTGGCGGAACTGAACTACAAGCCGCTGGTAAAAGCCCAGTAATTTGCCCAGACGAATCCTAAAAAGGCCTGCCTGTTGCAGGCCTTTTTTATGTGTTTCGTTTGGCGCCCAGAAGCGTCGATCACTATTTACTGACTTTCGGCACGGCCGGCACTCTTGCATTTCCTTTGCCAAACCCCACATAACTTGCTGAACTCATTTACAGGCAAGTCAACTATGACAACTATTGTTGCGGTCCGCCGCGATAACCAGGTCGTCGTTGCCGGCGACGGACAAGTCTCACTCGGTAACACCGTCATGAAAGGTAACGCGCGTAAAGTCCGTCGACTTTATCATGACAAAGTTATCGCAGGTTTCGCCGGCGGTACCGCAGATGCATTTACGCTTTTTGAAAAATTCGAATCTCATTTACAGCAACACAGCGGGCACCTCACCCGATCCGCCGTCGAATTGGCGAAAGAGTGGCGCACGGACAGAGCTTTGCGTCGTCTGGAAGCTATGCTGATCGTCGCCGACAGCGAAACCTCCCTATTGATCTCCGGAACCGGCGATGTCGTAGAACCCGAACACGGCGTGGTCGCAATTGGTTCCGGTGGTAACTATGCATTCGCCGCTGCCCGGGCGCTATTCGAAAACACCGAATTGGACGCAAGAACAATCGCCGAAAAATCACTGGAACTGGCCGCTGACATTTGCGTGTTCACCAACCATAACGCGGTGATTGAAACCCTTTAAGGAAAACGCAGCAGGCGTTTTCCATACTTAATTTGTAACGAGGTTTTATATGTCAACCATGACGCCACGTGAAATCGTGCATGAATTGGACAAATTTATTATTGGTCAGGATGAGGCCAAGCGTGCGGTCGCCATCGCGCTGCGTAACCGCTGGCGCCGTATGCAGCTTGACGAACGTATGCGTGATGAAATCACGCCAAAGAATATTCTGATGATCGGCCCCACGGGTGTCGGTAAAACCGAAATCGCCCGGCGATTGGCCAAGTTGGCTAATGCGCCCTTTATTAAGGTGGAAGCCACCAAGTTTACGGAAGTAGGCTATGTTGGACGAGATGTTGAGTCTATTGTCCGTGATCTGGTGGAAACGGGCATTAAACTGTTCCGCGAACACGAAATGAACGCCGTTCGGCCGCGCGCAGAGGACGCCGCCGAAGACCGAATTCTGGACATATTACTGCCTCAGGCCAGAGGTGGTGACGAAACCACAGAATCCAACTCATCTACCCGCCAGGTTTTCCGTAAGAAACTGCGCCAAGGTGAACTGGATGACAAAGAAATTGAAATTCAGGTTGCCGAACCCAAGGTCGGCGTTGAAATCATGGCGCCTCCTGGTATGGAAGAAATGACCAGCCAGTTGCAGAGCATGTTTTCCAATATGGGCAATCAGAAAACGAAAAAGCGTAAGGTCAAAATCAAGGAAGCATTGAAACTACTGGCAGACGAAGAAGCCGCGCATATGGTCAACGAAGATGAGCTCAAGCAACGCGCCCTGCAAGCGGTGGAGCAAAACGGCATCGTCTTCATCGATGAGATTGATAAAATTGCGAAAAATGACAACCGCGGTGGTGGTGATGTCAGTCGCGAAGGCGTGCAGCGGGATCTGCTACCGCTCATTGAAGGCAGTACGGTCAGCACCAAATATGGCATGATCAAAACCGACCACATACTGTTTATCGGCAGTGGCGCGTTTCATTTCTCAAAACCCAGTGATCTGATTCCGGAATTACAGGGTCGGCTGCCCATTCGGGTAAATCTCAACGCTCTGACGCCGAACGACTTCAAGCGAATCTTAACCGAGCCCGACTACAGCATTACCGAACAGTATAAAGCGCTGATGCAGGCCGAAGAACTGAACGTTGAGTTCACCGAGGATGCCATTGAAGCCATCGCTAATACGGCCTATCACGTCAACGAAAGCACAGAGAACATTGGCGCGCGGCGCTTGCACACCATCATGGAGCGGCTGTTCGAGGAGATTTCCTACAGCGCCAGTGAACGCAGTGGCGAAAAGCAAATGATTGACGCCGCCTACGTCGAGAAATCGCTCGGTGCACTCGCTCAAAATGAAGACCTGAGTCGCTTCATATTGTAACGAACTCACACGTCAAACACCTTTAAGCCTACATATGTGGGCTTTCTTCTACTGAATCCCTGTATGTCAACCCGAACTAGCTCGGTCAACCTGGCTTCAGAAGACAAATAACTGGAAAACGCGCGGGTCTGTGCCATAGTTTAACTCTGACAAACTAGGCAGAAGTATTCATGACCGATTTCCTCTTCAACGAAGAAGAACCGACTCCCAAAGCGGCCAGCATGGAGCCGCAAGAGCCCTGGCACGTGTTAGTTGTCGATGATGAACCCAGTGTCCATGATGTTACCCGTCTGACCCTGAATCGTCTGGAAGTGTTTGACCAGCCACTTAAAATTCACTCAGCTTACACGGCAGCCGAAGCCAAGAAACTGCTAACCGAAGGCGAAACCACTTTTTGCATGGCGTTTGTCGATGTTGTGATGGAAACGCAGAACGCAGGACTTGAGCTCGTCGAATGGATACGCAATACCCATAACAACAATGAAATACGGCTGATTTTGCGCACAGGTCAAGCGGGTATGGCGCCGGAATCCGAAGTCATCCGCAAGTATGACATCAATGACTATCGATCAAAGACCGATCTGACCGCACAGAGCCTGGCAACCTGCGTGTTTAACGCAGTTCGTGGGTACCGCGACATCACCACCATTGCGCGTAGCTTGAGTGCCTTCCGTAAATTGATCGACACATCGGCCAGCCTGCTCAAAGAAGACAATTTAAATGAACTGGCCTCATCGACGTTTAAAGGGCTGCTGAGCATCCTTAATATGGATAGCTCATCACTCTATATCACCCGCCGGCAGAAGAACTTTTTTTCTGACATCGACGAAAAGGTTATCGCCTGCAGCGGTCAGTTTGCCCAGTCAGAAATGACAGACTTGGATCAGGTCCCCGACGCGGTTCGCCAGAAAATTGAGCTGGCGTTTACCAACAGAAGCACGATAGTCACCGACGTTGACTTTGCCGGTTATTTTGCGACCGGGAAAGACTCCGGTTCGGTTTTGTATGTGGAATTTAACGATGATCCCACCCATTTCCGCGCCAACATTGTCGAAATATTCGCCACTCAGGCGGTGCTAATTTTTGAAAACCTGTCTCGCCAGATTCAACTGGAAACCAGCCAAAAGGAATTGATGTACATTGTCGGAGACGCCATCGAAGCGCGCAGTCTGGAAACCGGCAGTCACGTAAAGCGGGTTGCCATGTTGTGTGAATTCTTTGCCCGTAAACTGAATCAACCCAGTGAATTTATCAGCGCAATCAAGATCGCTGCGCCGCTACACGACATCGGTAAAATCGCCATTCCGGAAACCATCTTACACAAGCCCGGGAAATTGGATGCCGACGAATGGGAGATCATGAAAACCCACGCCGCAGCTGGTGGCACCATCTTAGAAAAATCGAATTTACCCGTTGCCCGCCTTGGCGCCAGGTTGGCGCGTTGGCACCATGAAAACTGGGATGGCAGTGGCTATCCGGACGGTTTAAAAGGCACCGACATTCCATTGGAAGCCCGGATTATGGCAATAGCCGACGTATTCGATGCGCTAGGCGCCAAGCGTAGCTACAAGGCGCCCTGGCCTGACCACGAAATTTTGGCATTTATCGAACAGGAACGCGGCAAGAAATTTGACCCAGAGCTGGTTACCGTTCTTGTCGATTCATTTGATGAATTGGTGGCATTGAGAAACCAAGTTCCTGACTGAGGCGATATGGATCAACATCTGCGCAGCATCATTGAGGGCGTTTCCAATACCCGTGGCGCCGATTTTTTCTCGTCGATTACACTCAGTTTGGCCAAAGTTGTCGGCGCAACCTATACCTTTGTCGCCCGCCTGGACATTGATCGTTATGTCTCTGAAACCATCGCGCTGGTCGCCAATGGCAAGCTGGTCGACAATATTGAATATTCTCTGGAACACACGCCGTGTGCTAATGTCGCCGACAATGCTGTGTGCCTGTACCCTAAAAACGTCACGCATTTGTTCCCGCAAGATCAGTTATTGATCGACATGAACATTGAAGCCTATTTAGGCACGCCGCTAATCGGTGCAAGAGGCAATGTCATCGGCATTATTGTGGCGCTTTACGCAACCCCCCTTATCAATGCAGAACAAACCCAAACTTTATTCGAAATATTCTCCGGTCGAATCGCCGCCGAATTAGAGCGAGTTGAGTATGAGAAGCAACTGCTGAGCCTCAATGCGACTCTCGAACAAAAAGTGGCTGAACGGACAGCTGATCTGAATACCACGCTCAATCAACTGCAAAAGACTCAGGATCAGCTCATTGAGTCTGAAAAAATTGCCTCGCTGGGCAATTTAGTGGCCAGCATAGCGCACGAGGTGAATACTCCCTTAGGGGTTGCGATCACCGGCCAAAGCCTATTGCAGGATAGCTTTAATCAACTCGTACTGGCGCTGCAGACACAACAACTGTCAAAGTCGCAGATGTCTAACTTTGTCCAATTGTTCAGCGAAGCGCTCCCATTAGTGAGCGACAACCTTCAGCGTGCTAAAAACCTGATCAATAATTTTAAAAAAACCGCTGTTGACCAGCACTCAGACGTCAAAGAAAACATTAACCTGAATGACTACTTCCAACAGGTACTGGCAACATTAACGCCTTTGTTAAAACAAAATGGTGTCGGTTCCGAAGTTCACATTGCCCCCGACATTGAAGTAGATACATTTCCCGGAGCCCATGCTCAGATCCTGACCAACCTCATTACCAACAGCATTACCCATGGATTTAAAGGCCAGGACCATAAACGCATCTGCTTGTACGCACGCCGACAGAACAATGCCATCATCATTACCTACCAGGACAATGGTATCGGATTGACAACGGATTGCCGGGAACATATTTTCGAACCCTTCTACACGACGGCCCGGGCGCGCGGCGGCACCGGGTTGGGCATGTCCATTGTTTATAATTTGGTCAGACAGAAGCTGGCCGGGGAGTTGACCCTGCTGCCATCGGAACCCGGTTTTGGCATTGAAATTACAATGCCGGTTTAGAGAACCGACCATTCTTTTGCTAACATAGTGAACCAACTTGCTTTCGGACATCGATAGATGCAAACCGCGCCTAAATCTATTCATTATAATCGTGAAGCACGATTGTTAACGCTGACTTGGTCAGACGCGCTCGCACATGAGTTATCGGCTGAGTTTCTGCGGGTGCACTCACCTTCGGCTGAAGTACGTGGCCACGGCATTGGGCAATCCATACTGCAAACCGGGAAGAAGAACGTCAGCATATCTGGGCTGGAGCCAGCTGGTCGTTACGCTCTAAAAATTATCTTTGATGATGGACATGACAGCGGCTTATACGACTGGACTTACTTGCGTTCACTCGGTGACAACAAGCAGGCGCTATGGCAAGAATATCTGGACAAACTGGCGGAGACTGGCCAGTCACGCGAGTCTATGTTTATCTCGGTAAAACAACTCTAACCACACATCTCCTGACGGCATTGACATGAAATACACTGACTTACGCGACTTTATCGCTGGTTTGGAAAAAGCAGGTGAACTGATTCGAGTCACCCAACCGGTCGATCCACATTTGGAAATGACAGAACTCTGCGATCAGGTACTGCGTAAGCAGGGACCCGCGCTGTTGTTTGAAAACCCGATCGGCTACGACATGCCGGTGCTGGGCAACTTATTCGGTACGCCGGAACGCGTCGCCATGGGTATGGGGGCAAGCACGGTTTCCGAACTACGCGAAATCGGCAAACTACTGGCCTACCTGAAAGAGCCCGATCCGCCGAAAGGTTTAAAAGACGCCTGGGATAAAGCCCCACTTCTGAAAAAAGTGATCAGTATGGCGCCTAAAGTGTTGCGTAAAGCGCCGTGCCAGGAAAACATAGTCACCGGGGCCGATGTTGATCTGGAAAAACTGCCAATCTGGACCTGCTGGCCAGGTGATGCGGCCCCGTTGGTCACCTGGCCACTGGTCATCACACAGGGACCCGATGGCGGTCGCACCAATCTCGGAATATACCGTCAACAGCGTATTGGAAAAAACAAACTGATCATGCGTTGGCTATCGCATCGTGGCGGTGCGCTGGATTTTCAGGCCTGGCAGCAGAAGCATCCAGGTGAGCCCTTCCCTATCGCGGTTGCGTTAGGCGCAGATCCCGCCACGATTTTAGGTGCTGTGACCCCAGTTCCAGATTCATTGTCCGAGTATGCCTTTGCCGGACTGCTGCGTGACAGCCGAACCGAACTGGTCAAATGCCAAAGCCACGATCTGATGGTGCCAGCCAGTGCTGAAATTGTCCTTGAGGGATTTCTCTACCCTGGTGAAATGGCACCAGAAGGACCCTATGGCGATCACACCGGCTACTATAATGAGGTCGACAATTTCCCTGTGTTCACAGTGGAATGCATGACGCATCGACACAACCCGATTTACCACAGTACCTATACCGGACGGCCACCCGATGAACCGGCTATTCTAGGGGTAGCGTTAAACGAGGTGTTTGTCCCTATTTTGCAGAAGCAGTTTCCGGAAATTGTTGACTTCTACCTGCCGCCGGAGGGCTGTTCCTACCGGATCGCCGTAGTCAGCATGAAAAAGCAATACGCCGGTCACGCGAAGCGGGTCATGATGGGAACTTGGTCATTTCTGCGGCAATTCATGTACACCAAGTTTGTGATTGTGGTTGACGACGACATCAATGCCCGCGATTGGCAAGATGTGATATGGGCGATGACCACCCGCATGGATCCAGCACGGGACACCACGCTGATAGACAACACCCCAATCGATTACCTTGATTTCGCCAGCCCGATTTCTGGTCTGGGATCAAAAATGGGGATGGACGCAACCAACAAATGGCCTGGAGAAACCGATCGGGAATGGGGCCGCCCCATTGAAAAAGACCCTGTGGTGCAGGAAAAAATGGCGAGTTTGCTGAACCAGCTTAAAATCTAACCACACTGTCAACTTATTATTCCAACACTATTTTTCATTAGATGATCAGACAGTGTTGGAATTTTTTTTTTCCTCGCTATAATTCCTGACCTATTGGTCAACAAGAGAGTAAATCATGCCACTGGTCGAAATATACGGTTACGCGGGTTCCGTACTGATCGCGTTATCGTTAATGATGTCGAACATCATCCCCCTACGTTGGATCAACTTGGTAGGTGCGGCTATTTTTTCAACCTATGGGCTGGTGATCCATGCCTGGCCGGTGGCCGTGTTGAATGGCTTTATTGTACTGATCGATATCTATCATCTGTGGCATATCTACCGGACGCCAAAAGACGTACGAAAAACCCGGCTAAAAGCCACCAACCCGTATGTCACTGACATTCTTGCGTTGCAATGGCCGCAGCTAAAACAAATCAGCGAGCAGAGCCAGGTGGAAGTCACGTTTCACGGTAACGAACCGAAAGACTTTCAGGTTCTGGCCAGCTGATCATTATATTTGAGACTAATTCTCATCATATGGGGCCAGGTTATGGCGTTCTGATCGATAAAGCGTAAAATGTCCATGGACATTGACCAATTTATTGTGGAGACGCCGACTTGGCAACCAACACGCAAGCGACTGTACACGACATCAAAGCGCTCAGTGGCGATGTCTGGCAGGTCCGATTAAAACCCATTGAACCTTACCTTTATGCAGCAGGCCAATACACCGAACTGGTGATCGACGGTTTCGAATTCTTATTCTTTACCATCGCTTCCGCACCTCATTCGCCTTGCATAGAACTGCACATACAATGCGGTTCCGACACCAACAACCGACTGATCAAACATCTCCAGCAAACGGACGCTGTCGCACTGGCACCTGCAGCAGGTCGTTGCGTACTAAGAAGCCTGCCAGAAAGTGAAAAACCGCTGCTGCTGATCGCTTCAGGGACCGGATTCAGCCAGGTAAAAGCCATCGTGGAAGACTTGCTGCATCAGCATTCGCAGCGTCCAACCTATATCTACTGGACCAGTTATAAACTGAGCCAGCTTTATATGTTGGAAAAGGCCGAACTCTGGGCTGAGCAGAATGCACACATCCATACCGCCATGCTAATCTCCGAGCAGGGTCACTGGCAGGATAAAAACCAGATGCTGGTTCATTCCATTCTTGCCGACCATGAAGATATCGCACAGTGTCACGCTGTTACCTGCGGTTCGCCGGAAATGGTCTACACCGTGCTCGACACACTTTGCGAGCATGGCTTTCAGTCGCAACATATGATCAGTGATGTGTTCGAAATTGCACCAAGGGATAGCCAATGAATACCGCTGAAGTTTTGCGCGTTTTTGGATTGGAACCTAGGGAAACCCGTATTTATCTTGCACTTCTGGAGTCCGGGCCTGCGTCCATCCGCGATATTGCCGATCGCGCCGGTATAAACCGGGGCACAACGCACGAGCTACTTAAACGCATGCAGCAAAAAGGAGTAGTCAGCTACTTCCCCAAAGGTAAACGGCGCCATTTCAGCGCCGAGCCGCCCAGCCGGCTAAAAGAACTGGCCCTGAATCACCAGAATCAGGTCTCCGAAGCGATGGAATTACTGGAAGAAAAAGTAATCCCGCAGTTATCGCACCTGCGCCCGATTACCGGTAATGCAGATGTGCATTACTACGAAGGTGATGATGGGATTGAACTCGTCCTGAAGGATATACTGTCGACCGTCAGTGAACAGGAAGATCGCACTTATAGCGTTTATTCGGCGAAAGCGATCCGCAAACACCTATACCGTCCATTTCCAAATTACACCCGCCAACGGGTAAAGCTGGACATCAATGTACGGGTAATAGCTATTGGGGAAGGAGGCGAGGAAGCGCCTCTGGCGAATCGAAAGTGGATCGATGAAAAATCGAGTGAAAATGCGGGCTCTTACATTGCGATTTACCCACCGAAGGTCGCACTGATCTCACTCAGCGACGGTGATTTACCCACTGCCGTGGTCATCCAATCGCCCACGATCGCCAACACACATTTAACTATTTTCAACACACTGTGGAAAACGTTGTAACGATTTGCGTCACGGGCCATCAGCTAAAAAAACGCTTAGTGGCCCGCTTTATCCAGCTCGCGTGTTTTTCCGGCGTGCTGTTCAGAAAGCGGTTTTTTACCGTCGCCCGATAACTCTGATCATCAGTCATTATGTGCTTTAACAGCCAATCCTGTAGCACATCGGCCAACTCAATGGCAACATCGTCACCGTTTGCGAACCGCTCCTGTAACACCTGAATCTGCTTTTCAAACATCCTGTGCGTGACCTGATGTTCAGGCAGTTCAGCATATCCGGACTCCTCCAGCAAGGCCTCTTCGAAGGCAAAATGGGACAGAGTATAATCCACCAGCAAGTGCAACACTTTATCAATCTCTTCACGCCCACCGCGGTTTTCAGCGATGTCATGCACATCATTGATGTACTCTACGATGCGTTTATGTTGGGCATCGATCACACCGATACCCAATTCATAATCCGTTGACCATTGTATTTTCATAACATGCTCTTCTGGCTATTCTGTCAAGTAATGGCAACAATCATATCCGGCTGAGATATGAGTTACGCATGAAATAAACGGGCAATCCACGAACCCTTTCTGGCCTTGGCCCGTTTCGTCGCCTCGGCCATATTCGCTTTCACCACATCAGAATAATCGTGATCATCCCGCTTGATATGATTCACCAACCACGCCTTAAGTACATGCATAAGCTCTTCAGTAATATTTTCACCGACCTTGGCACGTTGCTGGAAACTGACCACCCGCTTGGCAAACAACTGATGAACCTTTTTATGAGCGTTGGTGAAAGGGTAGCCAGCCTCTTCCATGAGGCTTTCTTCGAAGGCAAAGTGTGACAGGGTGTAATCCACCAACTCATCCAGTAATGACAACAGTTCTTTCTGGCTCTTGGTTTTCTGCACTTGGGCCAAGGTGTTGATGTATTCCACAATCCGCTGATGTTGCGCATCGATTACCGGAATACCGATTTCTAATTCTGAACTCCACACAATTGCCATCACAATCCTCCAAGTACATGATTATCATTTCAGAGTATCGTGTGACATGACTTTTTCCAGAATCCAGATCAATAAAATGAGAATCTGCCCGATGTGAATGCTGCTGCAACACCCATGAAGACTCTTAATGAGCTTTAAACAGATGTTGCTTCGCGCGGCTGACCATCAGTGGCTTTTTGACATCCCGAAGATACAGCAGGCATTGGCCGCTCAGGTTCTTTTCCACCCGGTCGACATGCTTGATATTCACCAAGGTACTGCGATGAATGCGCCAGAAAATAGTCGAATCCAACTGCTCTTCCAGTTGTTTAATACTCAACCGTAGCAGAAACTCCCCTTCAGCACTGACCAGTGTGGTGTATTTATCTTCGGCCCGTAAATACAGCACATCGTCGACGTGGACGACTTTTATAGCTTCGCCTTTCTGCGCATTCAGCCAGGTCAGATGTTGATGTCCCCGATGCGCCCCCACCAGGTCTAACAACATTTCCACTTCGGGTGACTGGGCCGGTTTCTCAATGTGGCGTTCTTCAATTCGCTGCACGGTTTGCGCCAGACGCTTTTCGTCCAGAGGTTTTAACAGATAATCCACGGCCCCACGATCGAATGCCTGGATGGCGTACTCATCGAACGCGGTCAGGAACACGATCTGGCACTGAAAATCGGCCTGGCTCATGTGCAGTGCCACTTCCAGCCCGGACAGTCCGGGCATGTGAATATCCAGAAACACAACGTCGGGTTTCAGCTGCGCAATGAGTGACCAAGCTTCATCACCATTAGCGGCCTGAGCAATGACTTCTGCCTCCGGCCAGACTTCGGCCAGCGCTTTCTGTAAATGAAACCGCAACAAGGGTTCGTCATCGGCAATAATGACAGTGGTCATTGCGCCTCCTGTTTATCCGGCAGTGGAATTTCAATGAGCGTTCGCCAGCCGTGCTCTGTTGCCTCGCTATTTAAACGCGCGGCATCGCCGTACCGGTTATCCAAGCGCTGGCGGATATTTTTTAGACTGATACCCAACCCACTTTGCGTAGTGTGCTTGCTTGCACAGTTGTCTGTCACGTCTATCTCAAGGGCATTGCCATGTTGCTGAATACTTAATTGAATAGTGGACGTGCCGACAGACTTTTCAACGCCGTGTTTAATCGCGTTTTCAATAACGGGCTGAATGATCATTGGTGGTATCGATACCGGCAACACAGCGGTATCAATCGACTCAATCACCTGCAAACGATCACCAATACGCACTTGTTGAATGGCAAGATAAGCACGGACCAAAGCCAGCTCCTGATCGATACTGCATTGATCCTGACTGGAATTTTTTAACGAAGCGCGCAACATATGACTGAGGTCTGCCACCATCCCTTTGGCAAGTGTCGGGTCAATGTCGATTAAGCTTTGAATATTCGCCAGAGTATTAAACAGGAAGTGTGGTTCCATCTGACTTTGCAATAAACGGTTTTCCGCTTGCTGTTTGAGATTTTCCAATTCCGCCGCTTTTAGTTGTTGATCTCGCAATGCCAAAGTTAACGTTTGATTGCGATAGCGAAACCAGAAAAAGTAAAAAGCAGCGGCGCTGAACGCAAAGGCCACACCTAAATTTACAAAAAACAACCGACCAAAAAAGCCAAACGGTACTATGCCCACATAAACGATATAGCCGTAAATACAACTGGTACCAAACAAGCTACCCACGACTAAAGAAATAAGATTGATCGCCCAATCCGGTAACGGTTGCCTGCGTGTCCGCAGGAACGTTTCGATCATGGAAATGGGAAATCCAAAACAGAAACTGAAGCCGATATTGGTGATCATACCCAGCTGGTTTAACAGATTTGTGATGAAGGCAATGACACAACACACCACCACCAGCATTAGCAGGCTCTTTGGGTTAGAGACATAGGCGTGCCAGAAACCCTGTGTTTGGTCGGCTGAACTAGAGTCCATATCAAGGTGTTTCCCGAAGTAAAAAATTGGGCGTAAACCACTTATCCTGCATAGTCAGCGGCTCAACCGCATCATAATAAATGATGGTGGTCTGATCTTTCTGAACCCGATCCTGCAGTGCCATACTGCTCACTTGCCAACGGTTGTTTTCGGTTTGGCTAACAACAAATGAGGCTTGTTTAGCAAGCTTACCAGACTTCAGATAAAAATCTGCTCGTAATGGATGAAAGTTAACCGCGTTCACCCACAGAGTCACCTGACTATAACTCAGCCCTTTGCGGGCAGCGATCAGATCCAGCTTGATTTCATCGGCGTCCGTCATCTGAGATTCAATTCGGTAGTCCGTTGACCAATCCAATGACGCGACATCCCCAACACTGGCTTCGCCCATCATCTTCTGCATGGCGGTAATTCGCATGGCACGCTTTGAGGAGGGAAGAAATAACCAAAACTTATCATCGATCATCAGGACTTTTTGTCCTGCTTCACGTTCAGACCGATACACAGCCAGCGAACGGCGCTGGTCGGCAACATAAACGTCCATCACCGACTGCCGCTGCATAACCCCCTGTTCGTACACTTCAATTCGAGTAGTGACTTTCACGGTGTCATCCTGAGTGCGCATACTGTCCAAGACATCCAACGCGGACAGTGTGTCGGCCCAAAGACTCACGGAGGCTGTTGCCGTTAATAATAACAGGGCAAATTTCGTTACATTACGCATATCGTAGTGCCTCCGCGACAGTCAGTTGAGTGCCTTTACGTACGGCCAGCGCACTGGCCAGCATACTGATAACAACCACGCCAAACAGCGCCCACAAGGCCACTTCACCTGAAAAGTACACCTGCAACGGGTAGCCTTCCGTTTGTCCTGGTGGCGCGGGCATTTGGACATCAAACACGGTAAGGGCTATCGTTAATATGCCGCTTAAACCATACCCCAGCAGGGTTCCGAGACCACCCAGCAATGAGGCTTCCAACAGGAACAAGCGAATAATTTCACTGCGCCGGGTTCCCAGAGCACCCAATGTGCCAATCTCCCGAATGCGCTCCATCACACTCATGGCACTGGTATTGAAAATGGCGAACAGCACCATGATCAGTATGACGACGCCCATGACACCGAAAATCCGATCATAGAGATTTTTTACCGAGCGGTAAAAGAAGGCACGATCTTGCCAAGGCGTAACCAGCAGATGTGGGAACTCATCCGTCAAGCGCTGCTGGTAATCACTCTGCAGATCACTGTTACGCAGATAGATACTCAACTGACTGACGTTGTCCGTGTCTAACAGAAACTGCGCTGAGCTATTGTGAACCATCAGGTAGCGAGCATCCATTTCTGGAATACCGGTGGCAACGATGCCCTGCACAATCACGTCAATAGCATTCAACGCGCCATCGGATGTGGTGGACATCAAGGTTAACCCAGAGCCGATCGACGCTTGCATAGACTCAGCCAGCCCCTGCCCTAAGATCACTTCGTAATCCTGTGCTGGATCGGGTCGCAGACTCAGGGCGCGACCATCGACGATGTTTAACGCCGGTCCCATGACTTTAGGCAAATCGGTATCGACACCCCGCCCCATAAAAATGGTGGTCTTTTCACCATTACTGATTAATCCGTTAAATTCGATCGAGGGAAGCACGTAGCTGACATTCAGATCTTTTAACAACGTCGCGCGGATGTCATCACTGTCCGCCACACCCAATTGCAAAGGAAACTCTTCTTCACGTTCAAAAAAATCTGGATGACTGAGAATCAATTGGCCATTTTCGCGCATAGCAAATTCCTGCAACGACTCATAGGTATACAGAGCGAAACCGGTCGTGGTCATAATACCGGTTACACCCATGGCGATAAGCAACAAGGTCGCTAAGGTACGACGTCGGTTACGACCTAAATTCTGCCAGGCTAATAGAATCCATTTCATGACAGTTCCCCCAAGGTAATGTGGTTCTCTGACACCGGTTTAACAGTCACCGATTCGCGAACGATGAGACCGTGATCGACGTGAAGGACAGAATCACTGTACGGTAACAAGCGCGGATCATGTGTCGCGATCAAACACGCGGTACCCTGTTCAGTCGCCAGTGCTTTCATCTGCTCTATCACCTGCGTCGCCGTCTCAGCGTCCAGGCTGGCAGTGGGCTCATCAGCAATAATAATGCTCGGACGTTTTACCAGCGCGCGTGCGACGGCGACCCGTTGCGATTGACCACCTGACAACTGTTCTGGCTTTTTGTCGGCGAAATCCGACAACCCAACCTGCTTCAGTACTTCACGTACCCGTTGTTTTTTATCGGCTTCAGACCAGTCAAGCAGCATCAACGGGTAGGCAACGTTATCCGCGACCGTCATCACCGGTACCAGATTAAAACTCTGAAAAATAAAACCCAGATGTTGACGACGGTAGTCAGTCCGTTGCCGCTGCGTCAACTTGTTCAACACCGTATTTTTATGGATCAGCTCGCCGCCATCAAGCGTTTCGATCAAACCGCAGATGTTCAACAGCGTACTTTTGCCACTTCCGGACGGACCGAGAATCGTCACAAACTGGCCTTCGTCAACGGACAGACTCGCGTCAGTCAGAACGCTAATCGGTTTACCGCCAGACAGATACGACTTAGACACATGTCGCGCGACTAAAGTGCTCATGATCATCACTCCAGTTCAGCGGCGGCTGCGGTGTATTCATCGGAGAAACCCTTCGCGGCCAGATCTATTTGCCACTGCGCCGCCTGCTCAGATTTATCAACTTGTAAGGCGGCGGCAATGGCGTAGTAATAAACATAGGTCTGAGCTTGCGCAGGCATTGCTAAAAATACAGGGTCGGACAACACATCTTCAAACAGGTAATAGCCGTCTTCATGACGACCGAAAAATTCCGGCACCTGAGAAAAGGTAATCGCCGCAGTGGTTTTAACGTGCAGATACACCGGCATCTGTTCAAACAGTTGGGTTTTGTGTTGATCCTGAAGCAGACGCACGGCCAGCGACATTTCATCGAGACCTTTCTCGGTATGATTCATTTTGGACCAGGGCATCAACGCATCGCGACCCATGAGCGTGTGACTGCTGCCGAGCAGCACCAACGCCAGCGGATCGTTCACATCGTCGGTATAAATGTCTTGCCACTGTTGCGCCAATTTTTTTGCAGAACCGCCTTCATCACCCGAAACGGCAAGGTATTGTTGATAGGCCAACTGAAACTCTTCACTATCATAGTCTGCTGCATTAATCGGATTAAAACAGCTCAGGGCAACGGCGATCAGAATCAGGGCGTGTATGGATAAAGAATGCGTTTTCATAGTGAATCTCCTTTGAATTGATGAGATCACTGTAACGGCGTGTCGACCTCGTTGCCGGGGCGTGCGATAAACCGTTGTCTGCAGGCGTTATTGGTCAGTATGGCGGACAAACGGATCTGGTTCTCCGCAATGTAATGTACAGACGTTTCATCGGCTCTACCTTCCTTTTATCGCCAAAGGCAACCGTTTATCACTTCCAATACGTTCCCAGCACTCGCCGGTTTATGGTGCATGGCATAGATAAATGTCTTGAACCGTCTGCAAAGCGATTAACGCCCGCATTCCAGAATCAACAGGAAAACCGTCATGAAACGTTTATTAACCACCTTATGTTTCATTCTTTGTTTCGGTGCGGCCGCAGCTAACCCCTTCGGTCTACCGCAAAAGGAACCTTACTTTACCGCTGTTTCACCGGTGTTTGGCTACGACCCCGCCTACGGCACATTGCTGGGCTTTGCCTGGTTTTCGTACCCAACCGGAGAGGTGGCACAAGCACAAACCCGACGCAATTTGAGTTTTGTCATGCGCTTCGGCACAAACGGTGCGTTGACCTATCAGCAGGAGAAACCGAATGCCAGCGCTCACTGGGGCTGGGATTACGGTTTTTCACTGAACAATTTTTTTGATTACCAAACGGCAGAACGATCAACTGAGATTCTGCAAACCTACGATCAACTGACGTTGTCTGCCAGAACCAAAGCGCGCCGCAAACTGCATGACCATGTTGAATGGTACCTTGGCCCCTCTTTTCATTGGCAATGGCATGAACAACAACCGGATGTGGCAGAAGGTTACCTTTTTAGTGGGTTAACGCTGGATCACCGGGATGATCCGGTCAACGGTCATAGTGGTTGGATGGCGAATGCCGAAATGCGTTACCAACCGGCAGGTCTAAACAACCAGCTCGACACGAGCAGCAGTCAGTTGAGACTCGAGAGTCGAGTTTTTCTACCCCTGTCGGCCCAGCAGACATTGGCGCTGCGAACCATCGCTGAAACCGCCTTGGGAGAAGGATTGGTCAGCGAAGCCGGCGGCTCAGAATTACTCAGAGGTTATCTGACCAGCCAGTTTGAGGCACCAACGATGGCCGCTGCGCAAATCGAATACCGATTCCCGATCTGGCGTTTCATGAAAGGCGTCGGCTTTGCGGAATCGGTCCATCTGTTTGAAGGCGCTTCGGTCAGCCACTACCAATCGGCTGGCGGCGGCTTCCGGTTTGGATTACCGCCTGATCAATCCATGTCCGTTCGATGGGATATTGCCGTGAATGACCAAGGGCAATGGCAAACCTTTGTTAATTTTAATCAGGTTTTTTGAGGTACCACGTATGCGTCCTGTTATCACTTACCTAGGCTTTTTGCTCACTGCCATTGTCGCAACTGAAGCGGCAGCGATGACCGGTACTCTTGATGCGGTTTGGTCATTAGATCGTGTTTGGCCGGGCAGCCACGCCTTACAGAACTGGACTGACGCGCAGGACTGGCAAGCACAATCCGAAGTCGACCTGGGTCTACAACACAACGGCTTTACCGTGCTTGCGCATATCAGTGACAACGCCGTCTCGCTCAACGAACTCTATTACGATCTGTCTTGGGCAGGCGCCGAATGGAGTGTTGGTCGCAAACCACAGGAATGGGCATACGGTTACAGCCAAAGCGCACTGAACTGGGTCGACGAAGACTTAATGCTCATGCGTGAGCAGTTCTTTTCGTTTGGCAGCTGGCAAAGCTGGTGCTATAGCCTCGACGATACCGCTGGTTGCGCCAATCGATTATCGGGCTGGTTCAATAATGCGGACTGGCAGATGATGATCGATTACCGCGACTATTGGCGGGCAGGTTTGGCCGTACAAACGCTGATCGGTGATGGTGGTTTGGTCTACGCAGAACTCTATAGCAGTGAAACGGAGCGTTACACGAAACTAACAACGATCGGACCGGCAATCCACATTGCCGAAACCGTGGAAGGTGCTCAACGTCAAATGAATCTCGGAGCCCAATGGACGTTTCCATTCAAGTTGACGTTACAGACGGAAGTCCGTTGGATGCAACAAGGTCTGAATACTAATGACTGGAACACCATTCACGCCCAGCTGGATTCAGCGAATGCGGCATTGATCGGAGCAGCATTTGCGGAGCCGCTGACCCAACAAAAATGGATGGTCCGCTTTGCTCAGCCTTGGCGGGATTTCAATATTGAGAACGTCAGTGTTTACTGGCCCCAGGCAAATCACAGTCTGTTTAACCGGACTCAGATCGGCGTCGATATCAACGCCACGCTCAGTGCCGAAATCGTTTGGGAACATCATGTCAAAGGAAGCGTATTGAACGACATCGGTCAGGGAAACCGAGTGGCTATTCAGTTTCAGTTCACCGATGGTTTTTGAATCGTATTGATATATCAATCGATCACCTCAACACGGTTTTTACCCTCGGTTTTCGCAAAATACAATGCTTCGTCAGCCAGCCCGAGTATGGTGTCCACTTTCTCATAGTGACTGGCTACACTGACGACGCCAAAACTGGAGGTCACCTGATATTGAGGAATAACGCTGATATTGGCAATGGCTTGACGCAATTTCTCGGCCATCTGCCGCGCACCTTCCATGTCGGTACCCGGGCAGACAATCAAAAACTCTTCGCCACCCCAGCGACCTACAGTATCAATGCGGCGGATCGATTGGCTGGCGATATCGCTGATCGCTTTTAATACCTTATCACCTTCCAGGTGTCCGTACTGGTCGTTAATTTTTTTGAAGTTGTCAATATCAAAAATTATCACTGAAAATATTGTTTGATAGCGCTGATAACGCTGCCATTCCTCTGCGAGACATCGATCCAGCTTGTACCGATTCGGCAATCCGGTCAGGCTGTCGGTTTCTGACAGAGAAAGCAGTAATTTGCGATAACTGATGTCGGTACTGACCGCAGAGTAACCCTTAATGGTATTGGCTTCTGAACCGATAATCGGATCAATATTCATTTCTACGTAAAAGGCAGATCCGTCTTGATGTTGATTTTTCAGTTCACCGTGCCAGCTTTGACGGTTCATCAACACTTTCCACATTTGCTGAAAAACATCCGCCGATTGATCGGGGTGTCTTAACAAACTGATATTCGCTCCGATCAATTCATCTTTCTCATAGCCGCTGATTCGGCAGAACGCATCAGAAACCTGCACGATCGTGCCAGCCAAGTCTGTCTCCACTGACATCACGTATTGGTCAATCACCTGCAGCTGCCTTTGCAGGTCATAATTAAGTTCATTTAATTCTCGGGTCCTGGATTTTACCGTTTGCTGCAACCGACGGTTAACCGCCAGCATGACCAAAACGATCACAATCAGTATAAAACTGACGCTGGCAATGATCTTTATCCAGAACGCGGTCTGCTTCTCCGGTGTCCTCAGATAGTGGGGTAGCGTCAAGCCGTCGAGTTGGGCAGATTGTGGTGCCATTCGTAATTGCTTATAAATGTCCGCTATGCGTTCGAATCGAGCGTCATACATCGTGCCCAGTTCGATGTAATTGGCAGCGATCATGGTAATGGATTTCTCAGCTTCAAAGGTCAACTGATCCATTGAGACATTCGGATTGTATTGCTCAATGATCCAACGGCTGATTTCGTCTGGATTGGCAACAGCATATTCCCATCCCCGAATAGTAGCATCGGCAAACTCTTTTGCCCGTTCAGGAAATGCTTCGACGTAATCCTGACTGGCATAAAGCAGGTCGCCATAAAAATCAATTCCGTAATTACTGGGGTCAATAATTCTGACATCGATACCACGCTCCTGGTATTGATGCGGCTGATCGGTGCTGTAGCCAACCATGGCATCGATATCATCGTCGAGCAAAGCAAATGTATTAAAATTATGCGGGACCTGCTCAAACCGGTCGGCAGGGATATTTAATGACGCAAACATGGCAACGACCGCAGCATCGTCAACACCGGACTCCACCATGACCCGTTTGCCAATCAGTTCGTAAGGGCTGAGGATATTGTCTTCCGCTAAGGTAATGAGCACGAGCGGTGAATGTTGAAACACGGTAGTAAGGACAACGAGATCCTCACCGAGCAGCCTGCGCAGCACCAGGCTGGAATCCGCCACACCAAAGGTGGCTTCTCCTTCCCTGACAGGTTTGAAAAGATCTTCGCTACCATCACGCGAACGCAGTGTCACATCAAAACCGGCGTCTTCAAAATATCCCAGTTTCTGGGCGGCATAATAGCCGGCAAACTGCCATTGATGTTGCCATTTTAACTGTAAAGTAACCGGCTCTAACGCTGCCGCCTTCGCCCATCCAAAGCACATAAGCAGGATGACAAAAAAAACTTTGGCCAACGACATGAGAAATCCACTGACTAACGAACATACTCTAAACCATAGACCAAGAATTAAAGGCCCGAAACGATGAAACTTCCTTTTTTCAGGAAGCCGTCAACAGGGGTTCTAGCTCATCCAGCGCTGTCGGATCATCGATGGTGGATGGAATCGTATAGCGTTCGTTATCGGCCATTTTTCTGAGCGTTGCGCGTAATATTTTACCGGAGCGGGTTTTTGGCAGGCGATTGACGATCAGCACACGATTGAAACAGGCGATGGCACCGATCTCATCACGGACCTTCGCGATCAGTTCGCTGCACAACTCATCTTCATCCGGGTAGACCCCATCCTTCAACACCACCAGACCCAGCGGCAGCTGACCCTTGAGTTCATCCTGAACACCAATAACCGCACACTCCGCGACCGCGTCGTGCGCGCCCAGTACGGCCTCCATCTCACCGGTTGATAGCCGATGCCCGGCAACATTAATGACATCATCGATGCGCCCCATCACAAACAGATAACCGTCTTCGTCGATATAACCGCCATCACCCGACACATAAAAACCAACAAACTGTTTCAAGTAACCGGACCGAAAGCGAGCCTGATTATTCCAGATCGTAGTCAAACAGCCCGGCGGTAACGGCCGCTGCAGAGCAATTAACCCCTGTTCATTGGGCTGAGCAAAATGACCGCCCGCGTTGAGAATTTCCACATTGAAACCCGGCAAGGGTTTGCAGGCGCTGCCGGGTTTGGTGGCGAATCGCTCAATACCCAGAGGATTGCCGGAAATAGCCCAACCGGTTTCGGTTTGCCACCAATGATCGACCACTGGTTTGCCAGTATGCTGTTCAGCCCAAGCCAACGTTGGCGGGTCCAGTCGTTCACCCGCCATGAAGATCGTCTGTAACGAACTGAGATCGTACTGCTGTATGAACTTACCGTCCGGATCTGTTTTCTTGATCGCCCGGAAAGCCGTTGGTGCAGCAAACAGGACTTTGACCTGATGTTGTTCTACTACACGCCAGAATGCTCCAGCGTCAGGCGTCCCAACGGGTTTGCCTTCATAGAATACCGTTGTACACCCTTTTATTAATGGCGCATAAACAATATATGAATGCCCTACCACCCAACCAACATCCGACGCAGCCCAGAAGACTTCACCTGCCTCCATGCCATAGAGCGCCGACATGGAGTAATGCATGGCTACGGCGTGCCCGCCATTATCCCGAACGACGCCTTTCGGCTTACCGGTGGTTCCGGAGGTATAGAGAATATACAGAGGATCCGTCGCCTGGACGCTAACACAATCGACTCCCGTCGCGTCCACTAACAGGTCTTGCCAGCGCAGAAACTCAGGCTCAACGAGTTTGGCTTGATCTCGTTCCCATACCACGGTCTGTTTTGGCTGATAGCTGGCCAACTCGAGGGCTTTACGCAACAGGGGCTGATAATCAATCAACTTGTTTACTTCCAGGCCACAGGTCGCCGACAGGATGACCTTCGGCTCAGCATCATCAATACGCACTGCCAGTTCATTTGCGGCAAAACCACCGAAAACAACCGAGTGAATGGCGCCTAAACGGGCACAGGCCAACATCGCAATAGCAGCTTGAGGAATCATCGGCATATAAATAATAACGCGGTCACCCTTGGTGACACCCAGCGCCTGCAACATACCGGCACAAAGCCGAACATCTTCCAGCAGTTGCGCGTAGGTGAAACGTTGACCAGTTCCGGTCATAGGGGAATCGTAAATCAACGCCACCTGATCTCCACGCCCCTGTTGAACGTGCCAGTCCAGCGCGAGATACGCTGTATTTAGTTTGCCATCGGTAAACCAACGATCATTACCCAATTCATCCAGCGCGAAACCCACCGTGGGCGGCTCAAACCATGCCAATGCTGATGCTTGCTCCAACCAAAACTCATCCGCGTGTTTGCGCGCCCGATGGTGCTGTTCGTTGTAATTGCCCATGCTGCCTCCGATATTCGTTTCTTATCTTTGCTTGTCGACAATAAATCGGTATTGATGCCTATAAAGCGCCAATTAAGCACGAAAAACAACCATATTGTTAACAATTAAGACCAATGTCTAAGAAATCTGAATAAAGAAAAGCCAATCGACGGACACGTACATTCAGGTGGTATAACGAAGAAACAAAACGGGAAAGAATTGAGCCAAAGGGCTTTGGCTCAATATAGATAGATGCTGATGCTGATGCTCAGTCTTCCGGCATTGAGAAGCCGTCCGGCAGCAGCCCCTGCACGGTCCAGGTTTTGGTTTCACCATTCTTATTGCAAGCAGTCACTTTGGCATCAGGTTTCATAAATTCGCTGATGACTTGACGACAGGCGCCACAGGGTGAAAACAGTTCCGGACGATCGATGTACAGCACTAGTTCATCGATCTCACCTGGTTGTACCGACTCGGTAACGGCCGTCGTTATCGCATTGCGTTCTGCACATATAGCCATACCGTAGGACGCGTTTTCAACGTTGCAGCCCATAAAGGTTTGACCATTTCTGGTATGGATGGCAGCGCCGACCTGAAAGTTACTGTAGGGTGCGTAAGCTTTTGTTGCCGCCACCTTTGCCATCGAAAGCAGGGTATCAAATTGCGTGCTCATAAAAGCGCCTTTAAAACGTCAACGCTGCGTCGAGCGTGATTTCGATCATGTCGTTGAATGTCGTTTGTCGATCATCCGCACTCAGGGCTTCATGACGTAAAATGTGATCACTCACCGTCATCATCGCCAGTGCATTCGCACCGTATTCTGCTGCCACGCCATACAATCCCGCGGCTTCCATTTCGACCGCCAGAACATTCATGTTAGCCAATGTCTGCATGATGCCATCAACGGGAGAATAGAATAAATCAGCGGAAAAGACGTTGCCGACCCGAACCTGCTTACCAGCGCCCCGTGCCGCCTTGACCGAGGCTTCAAGCAGGTCATAATTCGCGATTGCCGCGTAGTCGTAGCCTTGTAGCCGGGCGCGGTTTACGTTGGAATCCGTACTGGCCCCCATGGCAATAATCACGTCGCGCAATTGAATGTCATCTTTCAGGGCACCACAGGTACCAACTCTGATGATGTTTTTGACGCCGAATTCGGTAATCAGTTCTTTGGCGTAAATGGAAATAGACGGAATCCCCATTCCTGAACCCATGACAGAAACGGTTTTGCCTTTGTAGGTGCCGGTGTATCCGTACATGTTACGGACTTCGTTGACCAGCACAGCATCCGTCAGGAAGGTTTCTGCAATGTGTTTCGCACGCAGCGGATCACCCGGCATCAATACAGTTTCTGCGAAATCACCTTTTTCTGCTTTTATGTGTGGCGTTGCCATATCTTCCCCTTTCGTTTAAAAACCTGACCAATTGAACAGGTTAACTATAACGACTTACCCATCAAAAGGCCAAGCCTTGCTGAAAATTTTATGCCGCTCCCGATCTCTGCGCATACTGTCAACAAATGCGTGGGCACTCGCAGGTCTAGTGTTGGCACCGAAACGGGGGAAACAAGCTTCAGCATAGAAGAGGTAGAAGAAAAAAGGGAGAAAATTCAAACACTGATCGTCACAAATCAGCCAATCGACGAGAATAGCCTAGGGAAAATATGTGTGCCCTAGCCTGAAAATTTCATCATAGGTCGAGGGCTGAGGGATGCAACGATATTTTGTACGATGTGGTGTATTTCTAGGGCTAGATTCGTGGCAAGATAATCGCGGCTTCCAAGCCTGACCCTACTCGATTTCGTAACTGCAAGCGCCCCCCATGCGCGTGAACAATGTTGCGGGCAATGCTCAAACCCAGTCCTGCCCCGCCCGTATTGCGGTTACGGGAGCTTTCCAGCCGGACATAGGGATCAAAAACCTTTTCAAGCTTCTCTTCCGGGATGCCGGGTCCTTTGTCCACCACATATATTTTTAGTTCCGAACGGGTATCGACTAAATCGAGGCGAACATCTTTGCCATAAAATATGGCGTTATTAATCAGATTGGAAATCGCCCGCTTCAGTGCCAGGGGTTTACCAAAGAAGGGACGGCGAGCAATGCCCCTTATTTCAATGTCCGTTCCCATTAACTTAAATTCATCTTTAAAGGTGCGAACCAGCTGGTTGATGTTGATTGCGTGAATGGACTCGTGAATATCGGTGCTTTTACCGAGATCCAGGGCGCCTTTAACCATGGCGTCCAGTTCTTCGAGGTCGACAATCATTTTGCGTTTAACGTCGGATTCCGGCATGAGCTCAGAGCGCAACCGTAAACGGGTAATCGGTGTTTTCAGGTCGTGGGAAATGGCGGAAAACATACGTTCACGGTCTTCGATGAAGCGTAATACCCTCTCTTGCATGAAATTAAAGGCAATTGCCGTTTCTCTCACTTCCCGCGAACCTTCGACCTGCAGCGGTTTCAAGTCATACTCTAAGTCGGTTCCCAAATGACGAGCGGCACTGGCCAGTTTCATGAGCGGACGGGTTAACCAGCGCACCATAAACCAGCTGACCACCAGCAGGATGGCCAGCATAATCAACACAAACAACACCTGGTCGGCACTCAGATAACGGGCTTCGCTGAGGTAATAGGGTTCCCGCAGCAAACCGGCCAGATACAACCATTCACCTTCTCCAATCGGCACCTGAGCGACCAATACCGGGGCTGGTTCCGGCTCGCGGATCAACGAGTTTTGCGCCCACCGTTCAGGTAAATCAACCAGTTTTACGCCGTTATAAACACGCAATTCCAACGGGTCGGCAAACTCAACTTTCAACCCTTCCAAACGACTGCCAATTTTCTCTTCAATGGCGCCGTTGAAGTCCTCCAGAAAGGTCTGTTTGCGTTCGCTTTCGTAGATGGGGTCAACATCTATGTATTCGGCATTTATAGACACCAAATAGCGCGAGCCCCCCATGTCCCGAAACTGATTCAGAATAATGTGGCGGTATTCGCGCGGGTAAGAACGGATAAATTCCATAGTTGACGCAATCGAATAGGCCATATCGCGCGCCATTTCCTTGCCCTGTTCGATTCGACGGCTTTCCAGCACATTAAACCAAAGGGTATTACTGACCAGAAACGCCAGCAACAAACCGGCGACCATAAACATCATGAAACGGGCAAATAACGATGATGGGCGCATCAAAGTCAGGAATTCACTTCAACCGGAGTGGTTAATATATATCCCGCGCCGCGAACCGTTTTGATCATTTGAGGCGACTTTCCATCATCTTTGAGTTTTGAACGCAACCGACTGATCTGGACATCAATTGAGCGATCAAATGGGGATGCATCGCGCCCGCGCAAATGATGAGACAGATCGTCCCGACTCAACACTTCGCCTGGCCGCGTCAAGAATAGGCGTAAGAGATTGAAATCTGCCCCATTTAGCGGTTCTGGTGGCTCATCGGCATACTGCAATTCACGATTGGTCATATGCAGGGTAAATTGTCCAAACTTGATCGACTCGATTTGTTTGCTGCTTGAAGAACTGGTTTCTTCAAAGCGCCGTAAAACGGCCTTAATGCGGGCCAATAATTCGCGCGGATTAAAGGGTTTGCCGACATAGTCGTCCGCGCCCAACTCCAAACCTATGATACGGTCGGTTTCATCCGAGCCAGCCGTAAGCATGATAATGGGGACATTTGAGGTGGTGCGCACTTCTTTACACAACGTGAAGCCGTCATCACCAGGCATCATGATGTCGAGTACAATCAAATCAAAATGATGAGCCGCCAACTGTCGACGCATAGCATTGCCTTCTTCCGCCGACTCAACGTGAAAGCCATTTTTATGCAGATACTCGGTAAGTAGTTCCCGGATTTCCTGATCGTCATCGACTACGAGCAATTTTTTTTGTTGTTCGGACATACTGCATTCACCGTCGTTTTGAGCTTGCCATTTAAATGTAGACTTAACTTGCATGAAATAATGCCGACCGCGGCGAATTTTTTCACCCCGAATCGTCATCTCTGTATATTCTTCAGGATTCACGGAGCATTGGGGGAATCACTCGATACTAAATAAACTTGAATTGCGGCCGTCAACAAGCGAGTCTCTTAGCATTTTAATGCTAACCTGCTTAACCAGTTTAGTCTGTAACAAAGTATTACACCCCTTTCGACAAAAAACTCAACTAAACTCAGCTTTATAATCAATGACCTGACCGAAATTCAACCACAGATGACAGAATCCGCCAATCGAGCCGCTGACACCGGCTACATACAGAGTAACAGCCCAACGTCTGCGCATGTGCAGCATGCGACTCAACGTTTTATGGTGGTTAACGAGGGACGAATCAGTCGGGTGCGTGAAGGTTTGCAACCCAAACAACAACAATGCTTTGACCTCTTGCCATTATTGTTTCATACCAACCGTGATGGCTTGCCCGGCTATATGAACAGTGCCGACACCCCCACGGGCATAGCCAACTACCATCCCAACGATTCGTTACAACGTCTGGCACAAAGCCTGAGTCGGGCTCAGATCAATCAACGGATGCAATTGACTAAGCCGCAGTTGTCGGCACTTTATTTGATGGGGTCGAGCGGTAGCATCGGGCAGTCGACATCGAGCGATCTGGATATCTGGGTATGCTACAACAGCGACCTGAGCGATCACCAAATTCAGCTACTGGATGAGAAATCACGCGCGATTTCTGCCTGGGCAATGGACTTTAATCTTGAAGTGCATTTTTTCCTGATGAATGCACATCGTTTTTCAGGAGGCGAGCAGCAATCGCTGACCGGCGAAAACTGCGGTTCGACACAACATGTTCTGTTGCTGGATGAATTTTACCGCACGGCGCAGCTGTTAGCCGGCAATATCCCAGCCTGGTGGTTGGTCCCTGTGGCTCACGAGCAAAATTACGCCGACGTTGTACAGACGATGTATGACGAAGGTTTCATCAGTGACAATAACTGTACAGATTTTGGCGCCATTGCACGGTTACCGGCAGGAGAATTTATCGGTGCGGGTATGTGGCAGATTTACAAGGCTATTGACTCACCATACAAATCGGTTTTAAAACTGATCCTTTTGGAAATCTATGCCCGTCAGTATCCACTCATCAACAGTCTTGCGCACTGGTACAAATCCGACATATACCGGATGCAACTCTCGCTGGATGATCTCGATCCCTATGTGATGTTGTATCGAAGAATTGAAGAGTACCTCATTGAGCGGGAAGAATTTCAACGCCTCGATCTGATTCGTCGCTGTTTTTATTTCAAGGTTGGACTCAATCTATCCAAAACCACAAAAAGTTTTAACTGGCGCCGGGAACTCATGGATTTTCTGGTCAATTCCTGGGGCTGGGACAAAAGAACGCTGGCGCACCTGGATAATTTCCGTTCATGGACCATAGAGGAAGTGCTTGACGAACGTCGTTTACTGATTAATGAGTTGACTCACAGCTACCGTTTTTTGACCGAGTTTGCGTCGGAGCATCATGGTGGTCATGTCATGAGCCAACGCGACTTACTCATCCTGAGCCGAAAACTGCACGCAGCGTTTGATCGTAGACCCGGAAAAATTGATTTTATCCGCATTGGACTGGACGTGGATCTGAGCCACGAAAAGATTCGCTTGTATGAACGTGAAAGTAAACAGGAACCGGGCGTGTTTTTATGGGCAGCCTATAATCGGCCGCTGGACAATGACCCAGCGCCGTCACCGTTAAAATACTCCAAGGGTTTATTGGAGACACTGTTGTGGTCGCACTTAAACGGGCTGATAGCCGCGCATCTTCACATCCCTGTTTTTCCGGTAAAACAACACAGTGTCTCCGAATTCGAAATTCGCATGACGCTGTCGTCAATGCGTCAGCTGATTCCATTGCCATTACCCAAAACCGACAGCACCAGTTTCTATCACCCGGCTATTCTGACCAAGGTCGTGTTATTTATTAACCTGGGACGCGACCCGCTGCACTATTTGTCCGCAAAGGGACTGCAGAAAATTTCCGCGCGCAGCAATAGTCTTGATTTCAGTGGATTGAGAGAGAACCTGGTGCTCAGTCTGGACATGGTGCTGATAAACACCTGGGGAGAAGTCGTTGTTGAACGATTCATCGACGACGATGCAATGACAAAGGCACTGAAATCGCTGATCAACCGGGTAAACAAACAGAGCCGTAGCGGACTGCCCTTAGTGGAAACGGTGTGTCACAACCAAACTCGTCCACAGGCCATTGCCAAACGCGTTAAAGACCTGTTCAGCGATGCATTGTCTGCCCTATGTTCACCGACCAACCCCAAAAATACCCGCTTCACATTCAACATCAGTGATCAGTACGTTATTTTCCAGCATCTCAACAAAGTCACCAACTTTCTGCAATTGCACAGCCTGACGGAGCTTGAACGTCAACTGGCTCAGGAGCAAGCGGAATACAGCCCGGTGATTTTCGATCGACACTTTCAGGAAGAGCACCCACTGCTTACGCTGCTGTACTCGCATCACAATGCAAACATGGTGAATATTGCCTTTGAAATACAGAAAACTGTCGTGGACTATTTTGTACTGGACGAACAGGGCTCATTGAAACGATTTACCCAGCCCTTCCACAGTATGGAAAACGTCCTTTCGCCATTGGTACGATTTTTAAAAGTCACAGAACACCGGCAACGCAGCAACACGGATGTGCAGTTAATGCCGCAAAGAATCATTCAATGTTTTCAAATTCAACGTAAAAATGCCACTTTGCAGCTGACCCGCATTAAGCTAGGCGGCTTGGTTAACAAAGGACGCTTTATCAGCATCCAGGTGAATGTCGACATTAATGACCAAGGTGGGTTCGACTACCATGTCGTGTGTAATGAACAAGAATTCCACAGCACGGTATTGGGTGACAACCTTTATAACGCCATTGCCTCATTTATACTCGGGCTGCGTGCGTCTGGTCAGAAATACCCGACCTACATCACTGACCTTGCGTTAACAGAAGCAGTCACAGAAAACCTACCATTCGGCCACGACCAGACATTGCATTACATCGAAATGAAATTAAAACTGGAAGCGCGTATCAACAACGCCATGAATCAGCTGTAAAAAAACCGATGAAATGATCGGGTTGTCTCACGTTACCAGAAATCCAATACAGGTCATAGTGTCCTAAGTTGGAAGATCGTATAGTTTCAGAGCGAACGGGAAACGCTAGTACAAGGCGCTCTTTGTAGAGAATATCGAGATCTTTTCAAGAAGAGCAACGCCGTAGCAGTTTTTTTCATGAGTTCCCTTCGGGCGCGACATTCAAGCTCTCTAGCGTCGTTCTGCCTCTTGCCAATGGAACAGCCATTGACTGTGAGACACGCCTTGCTAAAGACATTGAATGACACGCTGAATACATGCGAACTTCTGACTCAGGACACTAGCCAAGCTTGGCTAACAACGACTCCAGGTAATCCAGATCGGGAATTACAGCCTTACCCAGTTGCGTAATGACCGCCATCTTCTCCGCAATCCCAGTCGACGTTTGTTTGTCTTCACGCACTTCAGCTTCTGACAGTTTGATCATACGCGGAATACCCTGGACCAATACCGCAAAAAAGCGATACCGAGACTGCCCCGTGGTAGCATTGAATACCGCTAAACGAGCATTGTCGGAATCTCGGCCATGAACCTGGCTATTGGCAATTTCGTAACTGATAACAGGAATATGCTCGCCGCGCCATTGCGCAAATCCAATGGACCAGGAAGGAGCACCTTCATAGGATTCAATTTGCGGAAGTGGCACCACTTCGGCAATAACCACGTTAGGTACCAACAAACTCTTGTTTTGCACCGGAACCAACAAACTGGCCACAATATTCTGGTTAGTGCTGATTTTCATTCTGGTCGGACTTTTCATCTCATACTTCCTTAACGCTTTAAGCGGCTTGCTCTTGATGTTCAGCAAGCCAACGTATCAATTTCTCAGCCATTTCAGTCGGAGTGCCCCGCCAATCGACCGTTCCGGCCTCAAAAGCAGAGTCCGGCATGGAGCTTTGCACGCAGCTTTCAGCCGACTGAGCCCAAACCGTGCCTTCATTCTGTTTCACCAATGCGGACCCCAAGGCACCATCGCTACCCATGCCACTAAATATGATGGTGTTGCATTTCGACCCGAAATGCTCGGTGACGTTTTCCAACAAATGATCGTGACTGGGGCCGTAAGGACCGCTCCACGGGTTCGCCTGCCATAAAATGCCGTGGTTTTCCGTAAAGTTCACTTCGTTATCGACCGGTATGACACACACTTGCCCATTGGCCATTTGCACACCATGCTCGCCGTTAATCACAGATAAAGCGGTGTGGCGACCCACCGAATGCACCAACGCATCCAGACAACCGGCATCAATGTGCTGAGCATACAAGAAGGTAGCGGGTATTTCGGCGGGCAACAGATCAAGAAATTCCTTCACGGCTTGAGGACCACCGAGAGAAGCGCATAGGACCCAAACAGGACCCAACTGCGGGCTGGGTGCGTTTTTTAATGACTCTGGCAGCTCAAACACTGGCTGTTCAGACTTAGCCATCAGTGTGTCGAGGTTTATCTGAGGTGCTGCGTTACTCTTGTCTTCAACGGCTGGCGCAAAAGACTCCAGTTTTTCGTGTATTCGCCTGCACCAGCGAATATAGTCTTCATCGTTTTTACCCGGAATATTGCCATCACCAAAGAGGATCGGAGCTTCGGTCAGCTCCAGAATTTCCTGAACAAAGTCAGTCCACTGCTCTTCCTCTTCCAATTCCACCACCCACAAACGAATGGTTTCATTGGCAAGGAACGCTTTATTCAAACGCTCTGGCGAGGTATTGACCGCCACTTCATAACCGGCCTCCGTGATCACAGACTGCATCTGATGCTGGACCAACGGAGTCGTCGCAATGATACCGACACGATTATGTTTGCCATTCATCAGAATTACGACTCGTTTAACAGACGTTCGATCATGGCTAACAGCGGACCTTCCTGGAAAGGTTTACCCATGTATTCATTTACCCCAATCGATAACGCTCGCTCTCGGTGTTTGCTTCCGGTACGAGACGTAATCATGATGATGGGGATGTGTTTCAAACGTTCATCGTGACGCACGCGTGATGCGACTTCGAAACCGTCCATGTGTGGCATCTCAATATCCAGCAAGATCAGGTCTGGTATTTCATCAATCATCTGAGCAATAGCATCGGCACCATGTTTTGCCAACATGACATCCATACCGTTCCGCTCAAGCAGACGACTGGTTACCTTACGAACCGTCACCGAGTCATCACACACCATAACCTTTGAAGGACCATCCTTCTTACGCGGCTCGTTTTCTGGTTGAGAGTGCCCCAACATGGCGGCATTCTGATGTTCGACCACCAACTCGGAACGAATCAATGCGGACAGGTCAAGAATGACCACCACGGAACCATCACCGAGAATCGTCGCACCTGAAACTCCAGGCACCTTACTGAACTGCGCACCCAAAGTTTTTACCACGATTTCACGCGAACCCATCAAGCGATCAACATGCAAAGCCATAGAATGACGATCATCGCTACCGCGCACCAACACAAGCGGCACTGACGTTTCAATGGACGACATTGCAGGACGCGCTCCGGTATGTAACAACGCTCCCATGTATTCAAGGCGATACCGGCGACCACCATATTCAAACAGTGGTGCATTTGGCTGGTAATATTCTGCCAGCTGCTTTGGCGTTACGCGGACAATACCCTCGATGGACGTCAATGGCAGTGCGTAAAGATCATCCAATGTGTTAACCATCAGGGCGCGGTTAACTGACACAGTAAACGGCAGTCGAATCGTAAATACGGTGCCCTGACCCAGTTGAGAATCAATATAGATGTTGCCTCCGAGTTGCTTAACTTCGGAGTTCACTACATCCATACCCACACCGCGACCGGAAATCTGAGTGACTTTTTCCGCCGTACTGAAACCAGCCTCAAGAATAAACTGCATTATTTCAGTTTCATTGAGGTCAGCATCAGGCTTCATCAGCCCACGCTCAATGGCCTTGTCTTTGATCTTATCAACATCAATTCCCTTACCGTCATCCTGCAAGCGCAAGACGATGTCACCGCCTTCTCGGGACAATTCCAGCTCAATGATCCCTTTGGCATTCTTACCGGCTGCCTGACGACCTTCGGGCATTTCAATACCATGATCTACAGCGTTACGCAGTAAGTGCTCTAAAGGAGAGATCATCCGTTCCAATACGGTACGGTCAACTTCACCTTCTGCATTACCGACAATAAAATCAACCTGTTTTCCTAACTCACCGGAGACTTGTCGAACAATACGACGCAGTCGGGGCAACAGTCGGTTAAACGGTACCATTCGGGTACGCATCAGACCTTCCTGCAATTCGGTGTTAATACGGCTTTGCTGCAGCAGAATTGTTTCCGCGTCCCGCGTTTTGTCCGACAACGTTGATTTGATGTCTTGAAGGTCGTATGTCGCCTCCATCAATGAACGGGACAACTGCTGGATTTGCGAATAACGGTCCATTTCCAACGGGTCAAAATCTTCGTAGTTTGTTTCTTCTGCCCGTTCCTGCCGGAAAATAATCTGCGCTTCGGTTTCCATATCCAAGCGACGCACATGGTCACGCAAGCGATCAATGGTTTGATCCATATCGCCCAGCGTGAAGCCGAAGTCACTGACTTCCTGTTCCAATCGGGCACGTGAGATGGAGGTTTCACCCGCTAAGTTAACCAGCCCCTCAAGTAAGTTAGCACTTACCTTCACGGTTTCCTGTGGCTGGGCACGCCGAGCTTGAGCACCTCCGCCATCATTTCGGCTATCGACTTGTGACGTTTTGGCTTTGAAAGGAACCACTTTGTTAGCCGGTTGTTCATCCTGAGCAGTTACCTCAGGCTTCGGCACTACCTCCAGCTTTGGGGTTTCTGACTGACGTTCGCTGGATATCTGTTCGATTTCAGATTCATCAAGGTCAGATACCATTTGGATGACACTGGGGCCAAATCCGCCGCCTTCAGTTCCATGCTGTTCCAGAATTTTTTGCAACTCTTCGATATTGCTGACCAACCTGTCCTGACGTGCAAGAATGTCAGCAAAAAAGCGCTCATCCAACGGCAACTTGTTCTGTTGAGCACGAATAACGAAAGTTTCAAAGTCGTGACTTTGATCGCCCAGTTCTTTCAATCTGGCCAGCCTTGCCCCCCCTTTCAGGGTGTGCAAAACACGCTTCATTTCATCGGCATGAGCCTCATTGCTTGAATCAGCCCGCCATTCTTCAACGGCATTTTCCAATTCATTAAGCAATTCGCCGGCTTCATCAATAAAAATTTCCAGAATATCGAAATCCAGATCATCTGGCAGATCAACGGAAACATCCTGCTGATCAGAGTCTATTGCGGTCACTTCAGACTCAGGCTTACTAATATCAGCGTCATCAGCGTCATGTGGCTCTGCCGAACTTATCTCATCACTAGATTCAGAAGCCGGTACAACCTCATCAAAATCGGCCTCTTCAGCCGGCTCTTCAACAACAGCGGTTAACGTGGCTGGTGTGGCAGGAGCACCTGGGTTTTTCCGAAAATGAGAAATGGCAGCCACGAGATCAGGAGCGGACATGCAGGTCATGCTGCTTTCAATATCGCCAACCATAACGGCTAACCGATCGTGACACTGCTGTAACAGGGCGATCAAACCTTCTGAGGGATGATATTGCCCCTGAGCCAAACCTTCGTACAAGAATTCAAGTTCGTGTGCCAAGTCACCCAAAGGTGTCACTTCTGCCATGCGAGCGCCACCTTTCAACGTATGTAAATCACGTTGCAGGGACTCTACTTCAATGGTGTTCTTGGTGTCAGCAACCCAGTTTTCCAGTGAGTGCTGGATACTTTCCAGAATGTCATTGGCTTCTTCCAGGAAGATTTCAACCAATTCCGGATCGCCATCGATCATATAGCGCTCAGCAGCCTCGGTTGCCACTGGTGCAGGGTCTTCGACCAACGATGAATCACCTTTGGTCGCACCAGACTCATGGTTCAATGATTCCAATTGCGACAATTCACTATCAACAGCCTTCGGCGCCACCACTTCAAATGGTATCGCATAGACGGTGTAGAGCTGCTGTAGCCTCTCAGAAAACAAAGCATCAGTGCGGATGGACTGACCCGCGGCCAACCGATCCATCATTGAAATCAAGGATTCATGACCGTCGTAGGCCAGGTCAAAAAACTTTTCTTCAATGATATAAGGATTTGATTCCGCTGCCTGATACAGAGATTTCAGTTCATTGCTCAACTGCGACAGGGGCATCAGATCTACCGCGTGAGCGGCCTGAGCTAAGGTATCAAGTTCCCGAATTAATGTTTCTGTTGCGTGCCCAGAGTCACCGCGGTCGCGCCACTGCTCAAGGATGCTTTCTGCATCCATCACAATGTCCATGCTTTCCGACAGGAAAATGGACATCAAACTCACTTCTTCTTGCTGCGTAGCCATATCAGCGGAAGACAGTTGACGACGCTGCTCAGTCACCCGGCTGATAAAATTGGCAACATCTTGTGGCTGTGCAGCACTCGGTTCAGAATCCACGTAACGCTTTATCAGACTGACCATTTCTCCGGTCAGGGCAACAAACTCCTGCGACGCCTGTTGTCCACGTTCCTGTAAATCCTTCACCCAGAATTCAACCGGCAACACGGTATCTGCAATGACTTCCATACTGGCCATATGAGCAGAACCTTTGATGGTATGCAGAGCACGCTGCAACGCATCCGGCAGCTTGTTACCTACCGGTTCATCGGTTAAATAGTTTTCAACAAATTCAAGATGTGATTCCAACTCGGTTTTAAAAATCTTCAGAAGATTTTCGTCGCCATCCGCGTCGCCAACCTCAGCGGAATCTTCATCAAATTGTTCAAAGTCGTCTGTTACCTGAAAATTATCGGCAGCAGAAAAAGTGTCTTCGGCAATGCCGACATCCAATTCTGTGGCTTCTACAGCGGATATATTGTCGAGGTCTTCCTGATTCTCAACGGATTCATCAACTGCATCCGCATCATCTATCGCAGGCGTTGTAGATTCCCATTGCACTGCTTCCCCTTTGGACAAGGCATGCGCAATCTCAGATAAGAAATCAGCTCGAGTCGTATCTGGCTTAACCTTGTCTTCAAACGCTTTAACCAAGGCTGGGACTTCGGCGGTGACTTCCTCAATAACACGGAGTAAATCTTCGCTGCGTTGAATGGACCCGTCAATCAGCCGATTTAACATGTTTTCAATGGCCCAGGCGGTTTCACCAACAACCGTTGCCCCAACCATACGTCCACTGCCTTTTAAGGTATGGAATGCCCGTCTGAATTCGGTTAATGACCCAGAGTCGGATTCATCTGCTTTATATTTAGGGTAAAACTCACGAATAGTCTCAATGACTTCTTCGGCTTCTTCGATGAATATTTCGAGAATTTCATCGTCGATCAAATCATCCGATTCCTCGGTCCCTGCGGAATCAGAAACGTCCGTTTCCATGACAACAGAATCGGACGTTTCGCTTTCAATTTCAGAGTCAACAACTAACTCATCAATCGCGTCAGACTCAGGCTGCTCGACCGGGATGCTTTCCGCTTTCACATCAGCCCCAGAATCCAAAGTAAGATCCTGTTCTTCAGAAGAAAATTCTGCCTGATTGATTACGAGAGTATCGTTGAATTCATCTTCATTGATTTCAGCGATGGGCAGCTCCTGCCAATCGTCCTCAATATCAAGCGTTATGGAGTCATCACCAAAATCAATGACCGTATCGGTTTCTGAAGCGACTTCATCACCCCAATCAATAACGGTTTCTGTCAGCGAGTCGTCCGAATCAGTTTCAGTCACCTCGACAACACTACTCTGTTCTTCTGCTTCGGCCAAAGTAGGTGTGATTTCAATTTCAGATTCGACAGAGAATTGATCAGAATCCAAGCTTTCGTTCACATTGACCGCCGAGTCGCCATCACCCAGACTAGACGCAGAGTCGGCTTTAGCGTCGTGACTTTCACTTTCAGGCTCCAATACAGGCGACGCTTCCGACTGACGATTGCCGGTCAAAATGATAGTGACACCGAGTTTCTCAAGCGATCCTGCTGCTCGCTCCAAAATGTCCAGACTGGTCGCATGACCATCACGGGTTAACCGTTCAAGATAGTATTCAACCCCGACCAAAGCATCTGCGAGCAGGTCCATTTCCTGCCATTCAGGACGATAACGCTCTGTTATCAACCGGTTTTGTACGTACTCCTGAACTGCTTGCAGAATGCGCGCTGCATCGTTCAGTGGCACCATTAACAGACCGCCCCGAATGGCGCCTAAAGTAGCTGGTGCTTCCGCCAAAAGAGCATGATCAAAGTGCGAACCAATGTATTCAACAATGGCATCTTTTACCTGTTCGATACCATTTCTAGCTTCGCGTAACACTGCATTGTGGGCGTTATTAACATCCACCTGATTTCCATGATTGGGCGAATCGAGATTGGAATCGGCGACAATTCCTGACAGGGTGGCTTCGACATAGAGCACGGCACCGGCGATGTCCATGAGCACGCCGTCATCTTCCAACGTTGGTTTAGCCTGGGCATCGCGGATGATATCCAATTGCTCACTGAGGACGCGGCGTGGATTGCCCAAACCAACTACAGCCATCGTGTCACATAGCTGTTGAATAGGGGCAGCTAACTCGCTCAGACGCGAAGTTTCGGTTACCTGCGTACGAACCATCAGATCCAACGCATCTTTCAGTCGCGAAAGTTCTTCCAACAGTGCAGTTACCACACTGCCTACGGCTTCTTTATCCGGACCGGCCAAACGAGCGCGTTGCGTCTCAACTTCGTGATCCGATGGCAGGGCTTCGATTAACCTGAATTGCCGTTGGACTTTGTCAACACGATCAATCCCAGTAGTGCCCAACTTAGCAAGATAAAACAACAAGTTCTTCAGAAAAGTTTCTGAGGGATATTCCTGAACGCTATTCAGCGGACTGCTAAGTATGTCTTTAAAGGCATGGTCAATATCCCGCATGACTTTTACAGTCGCCGGTGAGCGGGTAATTAAATCGGCTTTAATGGCCGTAACAAAAGCATCGACGACACGCCATAGCGCCCCTATTTTGGTGCGCTCTGTTAACTTAACCATGCGGGCTACGGATTTCGCGAGAAAATCCAGACTGCCGGAAACGTCATCACCTTTCAGCCAACCCAATAATGCAAGCTGATACATCTGGCGCAACTTGCGGATGAGCTGAGCGGTCTGAGGCTTGCTAAAGGCTGAATAATCGGGTTCACCGATAAATCGACGTGCTGCAGACAATTCCGGTGCAAAAAGCGCAGTTTCAGAAAGTAACGACTCGCCACGGGCCGCCCTAAGATCATTAAGCAGAGGTAAAACAATGACGGGCAAATCATGCTGGCCCTGCTTGAGCTGATCAAGATAAGTTGGCAATTGAATAATTGCCTGCATAAGTACGGCCAGATTATCACTATTGGCGGGCACTGAGCCATTTACAATCGCCTGGTTCAGCTGTTCCATTTCTTCGGCAAGCAAGGCTGCACCAAAGAACTCCACCATTTGCAGAGTTCCGTAAACCTGGTGAATGTATGACAAACTAAATTCTAGGCGTGTGGTGTCATCCGGTGTTTCGACAAACGCTTCAAGGGCATAACGTGCCTGTTTCAGCGTTTCATCAATTTCACCTTTGACCCATTCAAGTGCCACATAGTCTCGGCGGTCCGCCATGCCGAATTCCTCGTGTGTTATTTTCGTTTTAAATAGGCTAACGCACGTTCACCCGGCACTCTCAGAAGATCTGGATGAGACCAATCAACCATTTCTCCTAACCCGAGCACTAACATACCACCAGGCGCCAAACGATTAGCCAACTCAGTCACAATGTCCTTTCTTCGCCATTTGCGAAAATAGATCAAAACATTCTGACAATAGATCACGTCCAAATTTCGAATCGGAGACCGTGCCAGTTCCAGTAGATTGAGTCGGATAAAACACACCCGATCTCTGACTTGCTGAACAACCTGATACTTGTCACCAATTTTGCGGAAGTATTTCTCTTCCAGTCGGTCGTCAACCAATTCCAGTCGACGTGCCGTGTATAACCCAACAGCCGCCTGATCCAACGCTTTCTTACTGACGTCGGTTCCGGTAATACCGAACCTCACCTGGCTGCCTTCATCCATCCGGTTCAACACTTCAGAGGTCAGCATCGCTAGACTATAGGTCTCTTCACCAGTAGAACAGCCGACACTCCATAAACTCAGTGGACGATTGCTTTCTTTAACTCGACGTTTGAGATGATCTTTCACTAAGGCGTAAGCAGAGGGGTCTCGGAAAAACCTGGTTTCCTGAACTGTTAACCGATCGATCAACAGGTTCCATTCGATGAGCCCCGCATCACCTTCACAAATGAATCGGTAATAGCCGAGGTAGTCATCGAAACCGATTTCGCGCATGCGAATCGACAAACAGGTTTTCAGAAAACTTCTGCGTTGCTCTGGCAATTGAAGACCTAATCGATCTTCAATGATGTCTTGCCAGGTTGCAAAGGCCGCATCCGAGAGTTCCGGAGATTGTTTAACAGAAGCGGCCATAGTGATGCCTAGTTAAGGTATCTGCCGGCTTAGCCGACAGAAACCATTTCCTCATCTAACTCAGGGATAGACAACGAATCCAGATCGTCGTCATTCTCTGGCAGTTTGAAACCGGCAACTGACGATTGAAGGTCATTTGCTAATTGCGCCAAGTTACCAATCGATTTCGCGGTCGCCGTCGTACCGGCAGACGTCTGTGAGGTAATCTCCTGAATAACGTTCATCGTATTTGAGATGTGACCAGCAGACGATGCCTGTTGGCGGGCTGCGTTCGAGATGTTTTGAATCAAGTCCGCAAGGTTCTTGGATACGTTCTCGATCTCTTCCAGAGCAACACCCGCGTCTTGTGCTAATCGAGCTCCACGTACCACCTCGGCAACCGTTTGTTCCATCGAAATAACGGCCTCGTTGGTATCGTTCTGAATGGTTTTTACCAGGGCTTCAATCTGCTTAGTCGCCGCAGATGAACGTTCTGCAAGTCGCTGTACTTCGTCGGCAACAACCGCGAAGCCTCGACCCGCGTCACCCGCCATAGATGCCTGGATCGCTGCGTTCAAAGCCAGAATGTTTGTCTGGTCAGCAATGTCGTTAATCAGGGATACAATATCACCAATTTCCTGTGACGATTCACCCAATCGTTTAATACGTTTTGAGGTTTCCTGAATCTGTTCACGGATGTTATCCATGCCGTTGATAGTTGCCTGTACCACGTCGGCACCTTTCTTCGCGATCGCAACCGATCGCTCCGCAACCGCCGCTGATTCGGCGGCGTTAGCTGATACCTGGTCAATAGACACAGCCATTTCATTTACCGCCGCGGACGCGCCAGCAATTTCCTGCGCCTGATGTTCGGAAGCTTCGGCAAGGTGCATCGCAGTTGCCTGCGTTTCCTGGGCTGCAGATGAAACCTGCACAGCCGTTGTATTAATGGACGATACCAAGGAACGCATCTGGTCGATCGCGAAGTTAATAGAGTCGGCGATCGCACCCGTAAAGTCTTCGGTTACTGTTGCCTGAGTTGTTAAGTCACCGTCAGCAAGGTCAGCCAATTCATCAAGTAAGCGCAAAATAGCGTTTTGGTTCTGTTCGTTGGTTTCTGCTGTTGTATGCAAGTCCATCTGAGTATCGCGGATAATAACGAATACCGCGCCACCGATCAGGAACAATGCGGCGATACCCAAGAACAGGACGATATTTTGATTCCACCAACGGGTGTCCGCAGCCACCTGAATCTGACCAGCAAGATCGGAAGATAATTCAAGCAGTGCCTGAGAGTCAGAGAAAATAGTGCCGGAAGCTTCACGTACCTGGAACAGCTCTGGCGAGGTTGCCATGATCTGTGTGACAGAACCGGAAACCACTTCGAAAATCTGAGCAATACTTTCCAGTGAGGTTGCAGCCTCTGGGTCTTTGATCTGTTCAATATCGAGGTTCGGGTTGCCGAATCGCATACCGTCAAGTACGCGTTCAAACAAAACCGCATCGCGTTCAAAAGAGTCGGCGGCCATTACGGCACCTTCACCACCCACCAATACCTTGTTGATCGACCGGACAATACGTTCAGCCAACCAAGACTGACGTTGCGCCACCGCTACCTGCGCCGGACTGGCATCGTTCTCCAAGAGGATTTCAATAACTTCATCGTATTCAACCTGTAACTCAGGAATACGTTCGGCCAGAGTATTTGCCGTGGTATGCAGGGCGATAATCGTGTCACGAGACTCAACAATTAAGTCCGCCGCGTCACTGACTCGAATCCAGACATTACCTAGGTCATTGACATTAACCCCCGGGGCATGTTCGCTGATCGCAGGCAAACGGCTAACCGGGTTACCTTGCAGAATGTAATTCCAGCGAATTTCGAATTCTGCACGGGCTTTTTGAAGCAAAGAGAAGGCCTCCTCTTTACCCGCTGAGGCTTCCGATGCGTTTTTCGCAATTTCCTGCGACAGTACGCGTAATTCCCCTGCGTTTTCAAAAAACTCAGTATCATATCGAGTTAAGGTTCCAACCTGTACGACTACCGCTACCGCGGCCAGGATCACCAACAACAAACTCGCCAGTAAAATACTGAGAAGTCGGTTAGTACCTAGAATAGTCAGTAGGTTTCCGGCTCTATGCTTCATTTTGAACTCCAGTTCGGCCTCTGGCTGCCATCTGTTTAACTAATCGTTATAAATTCAACTTCAGGATTAAACTGCAACTTCCTGAAATTGTTCATGGTCACTTAACGCTTTCATGCTGAATCGCGACCAAATTCGTCTATCCTTAACAAAATGACCCAAAACGAAAGGTTTCAGGTCATTCGGTATTTCCGGTACAGTCTCATCGAAGCTGTCGGCAGCAAAATACTGCATACCTTCCACGCCGTCGACGACTAAACCATCGGTTTGTTCATTTTGCTCAATTACCAAAATTCTTCGGGTACGAATAGGATCACTGCTTTCGTAGGAGAAAAAAGCGTTGAGATCGATCAGGGGAATCAAGCGGCCCCGGATATTTGACACGCCTAACACCCAAGGCTTCACATTCGGCAAGCGAGTAAAGGCGGGCACCCGCAGTAGCTCAGTCACTTCGGACATTGGGGACACAAAAAAATGCGCCCCTATACGAAATCCGATACCGCTGAAGGTTTCGGTAATCTCTTCCTGTTCCGGCAAACCCAGGGCTGTCGATCGAACTCTGGTTTCAAGTTCACGTAACAGGTCAATGGGAGACAATTCAGACATGGTCATTACCCTAAGGTTTTTCCTGCCATGACTGCCTCAATGGTTTTCAACAGCTCATCTTCAGAGACTGGCTTCACAAGATAGCCAGAAGCCCCCTGACGTCGACCCCACACTCGATCCGTTTCCTGATCTTTTGTGGTCACGATAACAACCGGTATATGGGCAGTATCGGCACCCTTAGTCAATTGTCGAGTGGCTTGGAAGCCGTTCAATCCTGGCATAACGATGTCCATAAGGACAACATCTGGCAATTCTTGACGAGCTAAAGCAACGCCGTCTGCTCCATTGTCTGCGGTCAGCACTTCATAACCATGCTTTTCCAGCATGCCCTGAAATGCATAGGTTTCGGTTGGTGAATCATCTACTATTAATACACGTGGCATATTAAAAAACCTTTAAGTTTGGCAATAGGCTAAAAAAGTTAGGTAACATATTGTTATTTTACGTAATCACGAATAGCGCCCAACAATTCTTCCTTGCCAAACGGCTTGGTTAAATATTGATCACTACCCACTATACGTCCTTTTGCTTTATCAAATAGCCCATCCTTGCTTGAAAGCATGATTACAGGTGTTTCTTTAAAGGCACTGTTATTCTTGATCAGCGCACAGGTTTGATACCCGTCCAATCGCGGCATCATGATGTCGACAAAAATGATGTCTGGCTTCGAATCAGCAATTTTAGCCAGCGCATCAAAACCGTCTGTCGCCGTAATAACTTCACATCCGACCTTTTTCAACAAAGTCTCTGCGGTCCGGCGTATCGTCTTGGAGTCATCAATCACCATGACTTTCAGGTTTTCAAAACTTGTATCCATAGATCGTCCCAAGGGTAAGCGCTGTTATTCTATATTTAGTTACGGTCGCAAATGTCGGTTGGAAATTCAACCAACAGCAAGACATTAGCCTAACACAGGTTTCGTGTTCAGCTAAGGTACATTGTCACCGCCTTATAACGGATCACTTTTATCATAGATTCTAACTTATCGCTATAACTGGTTGTAAAGAAAGTTATTTTGACTCAGCGCGTATTGATTTAACATGTGTGCCACCACAGAAAAACGGATTAAATTATGAGCATCAAGCTGGCAATTGTGATGGATCCCATCGAACAGACCAACTACAAAAAAGACAGCTCGTTGGCCATGCTTTGGGCTGCTCAGGATCGGAAATGGTCGCTGCATTATCTGACCATGTCAGACCTCTATTTAAAGGACAGTGTAGCCTATGGCAAAGCAACTGAATTAACAGTGTTCCGAGACCCCGACCATTTTTATGACCTGGGCAGCACCAGTGACATTAAATTGGCGGACTTTGACGTGATATTAATGCGCAAGGATCCCCCTTTCGACAATGAATACATCTATGCCACCTATATTCTCGAACGTGCTGAGCAGGACGGAACATTGGTCGTCAACAAACCCCAAAGCCTTCGAGACTGCAATGAGAAGATGTTTGCTACTGCATTTCCACAATGTACACCGCCACACCTGGTCACCCGGGACGCCTCGTTGCTGAAGGCGTTTCACGCAGAACATCAGGACGTCATTTTCAAGCCACTGGATGGCATGGGCGGTAGCGCTATATTCCGCTTAAAACACGATGATCCCAATGTCAGCGTCATTATTGAAACCCTGACCGAACATGGCCAACAGCAGATCATGGCACAGAAGTACCTTCCAGAGATTAAGGACGGAGACAAGCGGATATTAGTTGTTAATGGCGTTCCCGTTGACTATTGCCTGGCCCGTCTGCCGGCCAAGGGCGAAACCCGGGGCAACCTGGCCGCTGGAGGCACAGGTCGAGCGCAGCCGTTGACTGAACGAGATCGCTGGATTGCCAACCAGGTCGCTCCTGAATTGGTAAAACGTGGTTTAATATTTGCCGGTCTCGATGTAATCGGGGATTATCTGACCGAGGTAAACGTCACTAGCCCTACCTGTATCCGGGAGATTGACGCTGCTTACGATACGGATATCGCCGGGTTGTTAATGTCGGCCATTGAAAGTCACTTAGAGAAATAAAGCAACATGAGTAATCAGGCGGCACGCGTCGGTGCCTTTGACAGATTAAGTTTTACCGTCTTTCTGGCACTGGCGCTGCATGCGTTATTGATATTTGGCATTGGCTTCAAAAATGATGTCAGTACCAGCCGCAGCCCTACCTTAGATGTCACGTTAAGCCTGCACCGAAGCGACGATCATGTTCGCGATGAAGATGCGGACTTTCTGGCGGACGCTGATCAACAGGGCAGTGGTACGCTGGAAGACAAAGCACTGTTGAAAACAACCGAACTGGCCGACATTGAAGACAACCAGATCTTCCATACCACGCCGACGATTCAGCAGATTGCCTTTTCTCAGTTGAGCGTCAGTCACGACCGTATCATTGCCACCAATGCTCGTTCGGACCATTCAGCCCTGGCGGTCAGCCAAGACGACGGCAGCGCCGAACAACCGGTACAAACCGATGAGCGGCTCATTTTGAACAACATTACAGATGTATCGACATTAAAAGCCCTGCTGGATGAAAGCCGACAATCTTACGCGAAACGCCCCAGAGTCCGCACCCTTACTGCCGTTTCGACGAAAAGAGCCACTGACGCCAACTACATCTTCAACTGGCTGGATAAGGTAGAACGTATCGGAAACCAGAATTATCCAGAAGCAGCTCGTAAACAGCGCATCAGTGGTTCGGTCCGTCTGGCTGTCTCCATCAACTCAGACGGAACGTTGCGCTCTGTGCAGGTTACCGGTTCCAGTGGCCACACTATGTTGGATCAAGCCGCCAAACAGATTGTTTATCTGGCAGCGCCCTTCACCGAGTTCAACGCTGAAATGCTGGACGAATATGATGTTCTGGAAATCATCCGAACCTGGCAATTCAGGGTCGACAATAGCTTTGGCTTAGCCGATGGCTAAACTCTGGCTTGGTTTTGATTGGGGATTGGGCTGGATCGGCGTTGCCTCAGGCCAGACAGAAACCTTTACAGCATCGAAACTGAAACCCATCCGTGCCAGGGACGGCATACCCAATTGGGCTGATATCGATTCACTGGTCAAAGAGTGGCAGCCAGCCGGTTTCGTGGTTGGCATTCCCTACAACATGGACGGCAGCGAATCGCAGATGACTGTCAGAGCCCATAAGTTCCGCAAACGATTGCACGGACGCTATGGACTCCCTGCGGAACCGGCGGATGAGCGATTGACCACCCGGGAAGCCTTTCATCATTTGGGTGACGGGATGTCAATGAATAAGGCAAAAAAGGCGGACATCGACTCTATTGCCGCCCAAATCATTCTGCAATCGTGGCTCAACGAATTACAAAAACAAACATGACACCGCATATTCCGCCGCCAGATTATTACCTAAACTATTTCAGGCAGATGGTTCAGGTTGTGGCTGAGCGGTATGCGGATATCCTCAATGCGGAGGATCAAGCCTTTATTCATCGATTAAATCAATGCACCGATCAGGCGGCTCGACTTTTGGTTCGGCTGTATCTCCGCAAAGGGCCAAATTTCCTTGTTCACAAGCTGAACTATGCCGAAGTGACGGATTTAGAAGGCGCGGTGAGTGAGCTGGTCATTGCAGAACTGGTGGAACTTAATCCTGTCGTCTTTGGATATGAGATGGTAGAACTGCTACCCATCGCTGTGAGCCGAGAAATTTTCAGCGACGATCCTAAGTGTCGCAAGGCGGACTTGGTTGACGCTTGGATAGATGACGATGAATTAAGAACCTGCTCCGAATGGGGCGTGGAAGAACCCGTTATTACACCGTGTCACTATGAAACGGTCAGACGCCTACAGCTGATGTATTTTGGTAATGCGCGACAGGATCTGACGGAGTTCATTCTCGAAGACCTTGGGCTGTTCAAATACGAGCAATACCGCCTCGATAAGAGCAATCGCCTTTTCAATCGTGCTGAAGATATTGAACAGCTGATCGCGCTGCAGGACTTGTCCGCAGACTTTTATCTGCTCAATGACAGCAAAGATTGGTCAAATTTGAATATATTGGCTGAGGCGGCTGAAGCGCTGGTGTTACCTGAAAACCTGGCGCACAAATGGCACAGACTGTTGAACCGAATCGCGTATCGACTGGAGCAGCTGGGCGAATTGGAGCGAGCGTTGACACTTTTTCAAACGAACGATCAACCGCCCAGTCGTGAACGCAAAGCCAGAATTCTGTTTAAACTTGAAAGATATGAAGAAGCCTGGAATATCTTACAAGCCATTGCCGACAATCCGCTGTCGACTGACGAACCGCAGTTCTATCGACGGTTCGCCAATAAAGTTCGAGACAAATTGGGGCTCAAAAAAATCGTTCAAGGCAAACCGCTGATTAAAGATTTTCAGGTCACTTGGCCCAAAGGTGACAGCTGTGTTGAACAGCTGGCCACAGAGCATTTTAACGGTTCCGTTTGGTTGGAGAATCAATTGCCGATGGCCGTGTTCGGGCTAATTTACTGGCCGGCCATTTTTGCGGATGTCTCCGGTGTTTGGCACCACCCTTTTCAAAGTGGTCCAACCGATTTAACCGAAGCGGAATTTTCCTTACGGCGAAAAGCTATTCTGGACGACATTGCCCGACATTCTCTGGAACAATGGCGAGAGGCAATCCAAAGCCACTGGCAACAAAAAAACGGGCTGCGCAACCCTTTCGTCAATTGGTCTGCACTGTCTCTGGATTTGGTGCTGACCTGCTTTGATGCACTCTCTCACCACCAATGGCAGGCGATCTTCAATCATATTCTGTCGGACATCCGTCATCATCGATCTGGCTTTCCGGATCTTTTTCAAGTCAATGATGGTCAATATCGCTTTATCGAAATCAAAGGTCCTGGCGACAAACTACAAGACAATCAAATTGCCTGGTTAACTGTTTTTCAGCAAAACAACATTAACGCCGAAGTCTGTTATGTCCGCTATGCCGAAGACTGAAACCTTTACCGTCAGTGTTCGTGCCCTGGCTGACTTCAACCAGACTCAAGGCAACCTGATTGGCAGTTTTCGCCCTTCACCTTCGGCCTTTGAGGGCCAACAAACCCATAAGCTTACGCAGACCTCTCGCTCTGGAGAATATCGCGCGGAAGTCAGCTTAAGCACCCTATGGCAGTGTCGCGATTTTGCGTTGAAAATCAGTGGTCGAGCAGACGGCGTTTTCGAGGATGGCATCGAAGAAATAAAAACGTCGAGAATTCCCGCACAAGAAATACCAGACAGTGCGAAGGAACTGCATCGAATACAGGCGCGAATTTACGGCGCTCTATACGCGCTGTCGAGCCCCACCAGTGACTCAATACAGATCATCGTCACCTATGTTCATCCACAGACCTTACAACAATGGCCAGAATCGGAAACCTGGCAACGCACAGAACTCATCGACCAACTGATTACCTATTGTGCCCGATACGACATTTGGCTGCAGAAATTACTTCGACAGCGACAGAATCGCGCCGTTTTTCTGAATCAGCTCAGGTTCCCATTTCCAACCATGCGCGACGGTCAACGGCAAATGGCGGAGGCTGTTTACAAAGCTTGCTGCACGGGCAAGCACGTCACCATCGAAGCCCCGACCGGTACTGGAAAAACGCTCGCGGCACTGTTCCCCGCCATGAAAGCCATGCCGAAAGCACAAACGCAGAGTCTGTTTTTTCTGACCATGAAAACCACCGGACGGGAAGCCGCCGAACAAGCACTAACAAAACTGGATCCTGACAAACACCTCACCAATGTTTATTTGTCTGCAAAAAAACGCCTATGCCTGCAACAAGACTCGGTTTGCGACGGTGACTATTGCCCTTACGCTGAAGACTATTACGGCAAACGCGGACGTCTGCGTGATCAATTGTTTTCGCAAACGCATTGGCACGATGAAGCGCTGAAACAATTCGGTGAAAAAAATAGTATCTGTCCGTACTACATAAGTCAGGACTGGGCGATTTGGTCGGACATCGTCGTGGCTGATTTGAACTACATTTATGATACAACCGCGGTACAACCTTATCTGCTGAAAGAGATCAACAACAACGCGACGCTGTTAATTGACGAAAGCCACAATCTGATCGACCGCGGGCGAATGATATTCAGCGATATATTCGAGGGTCGGCTGATTCAACAATTACTTGGCAAAACCCCTATCGGTATCCAAAAAGCTTTACGTAAATTGCAATCCGCACTGCGAAAAGCCTGTAAGGACAGAACCCTCGAACTTAGTTCAGATAACCCGTCACAACTATGCGCCGTATTAAGAGATTTTATCGCCCAAAGCCCGGTACTGCTGCGCGACCACCAAAGCTATACACCCGACAGTGATTGGCAAGAATTGATTTTCGCCTGCGCACGTTTTGCACGGTTAAACGAATTGGCCAACCCAACGGATTTTCGGTGGCGCTATCAACAGGGAAAACCTGAGGAAAGAAGTGTCGAGCTGCTGTGCTTGAATCCCGGTGCTTTACTGCAGAGCAAACACAACTTGGTCAACAACGTTGTTGCGTTCAGTGCAACTCTGAAACCCTGGCCCTACACAAATTTTCTGAATGGTTTAGCTCAGGCAGTAACACAAGAGTTACCATCCCCTTTTAGCGCGGAGCAGTATCAGGTTTTTATTGCATCGGATGTATCCACGAGGTTTGCTGATCGACATCAACTGGCGTCATTGCTGCAACAGACGTTACAAACGGTGATTAACTCATCAAAAAACAGCATGGTTTTCTTTTCCAGTTATCAACAATTAAAAAGTTGCACACAGACACTGGCGACGAAATCAAGCCTGTTGATTCAATCCCCATCCTGGAAAACGGAAGATCGGGACGCGGCGCTCAGTCGCTTTCAACAAGAAACGGGGCTCACCATGATGACGGTTCTCGGCGGCGTGTTTTCAGAAGGTATCGACCTGCCCGGTGTTCAATTAGAGCAGGTCGTTATCGTCGGGCCGGGGTTACCTCAAGTGAATGATGTCAATAACGCGATTCGTCAGCTTATGGATAGCCAACAGCACCCTGGTTTTGACTTTGCCTACCTGTTTCCAGGGCTGCAAAAGGTTTTACAGGCTGCAGGTCGCTGTGTGAGAACGGAAACGGATCGAGGCCAGATTCTGCTGATCGACGACCGCTTCGTCGACTATTACAAACGACAATGGTTGCCATCATTCTGGAACGTTAGGATTGGACCGCTGGTGCAATGGCCTTCCCTCGAGTAAAACGTCCTACCAGCTTCATGCCACCCCAGGTGACACCAGCAAAAAGGAATGCCAGTAGATATTCGATCATCGGAATACGGACCACTTCATTCAATTGAGCCCAACCGCGATCGGAATAAACCAACACCATACCTGCGACGTAAACAGACAGAAACAGCCATTTCTGCCAGTCTTTCAAACCCAACCCATGCATCTGCGTAATAATAAACAACCCGGCAAATCCAAACATAAACATTGGCCAAGCTTCCTGCCCCAACATGAAAGCTACCATGGTTCCGTGAAACAGGACAAACACCTCCAGGGTAACCTTCCAGTATTTATTCACATGCATACTGGTAAACATTAACGCGCCCTGAATCATGATAAAAAAGGTATATAAAAACCCGATTAGGTGGCCGGAGGAATTTTCCATCGGGTGGAACCAAAAAGTGTAAATGGTTGCCCACGCAAAAACATAACCGTGATAGCGTTTAAACACTCTTCCTGGCTCGTCCATAAAAGGGATTTTCTTCCCCCAGAACAAACCCCGTCGATTATTTTCCATCACCAGAACCATGACCAGCAGAATGATCACAGATCCTTGAGAGCTGAACACCGACACATCCTGCGCCAGACCATCGTACCAAATGGCGGTTTGAACCCAATGCAGGGCCACGAACACCAAGGTTCCCAACAAGGCAATCACATTAATCGGCTGCAGACGTTTGCTGTATTTAAGCGCTGTTCGTTGGGCGTAGAAGATCAAACCCCAGATAAAAAATTGGTGCAGCAAGTAACCAGCCCAGGCGGTAAAGTGAGTCCAGAAAGTGGGCTCGGGAAGTTTCCAGTAATACCAGGCGGGGCCCGCGTCCGGCAACAAATCGGGACTGATCCCCAACGGTCTGAGTATATAAATTAAGGCGGTACAGAATACCGCGGTCACGATACTTACCTGTAAAGCCAGACGCGCAGTCCAAAGTTTTGAGTTTCCGATCATAATCGCACCCTGTTCGTTTCAGCGGTACTTACGCTCTCTACGGACGTTCGGATCAGCCTGCCTCAAAATTGATAATGGAATCCAACAGGTGGTCATATTCCAAACGAGAGGTATCCTCCATCGCGCCAATAATATTCTGAGCCGCTTCTTCGATATCCGTCCAATCCGAGTCTTCCAGATATTCTTCTGCCATCGGGAACAAAACGCTTTCTTCAGCATCCAGATGCAGCATCTGGCGACTCAGATAAATAGTTGCTGTTCGGTACAGATGCGCAACTGGCACGGCGATGTCCATCGCAACGCGTTCAAAGGCGTTTTTCAATTCCATGGTCAGTCGTTCAAGATCTTCATGCTCGCGTAACACGGCTTTGATCTGTTCTGGGTGAGGCGGTGATTTCTCCAGAAGTTTCTTAAAGACAATGTCTTCAACCGGATGATGCCAGCGTTCCGGAACCGTCGAAATGTAGTCCAAAATATCCATAATCTGGGCGATGGCGGGCTCAATGTCGGGGTCCTCAAACCCTTTGATCTGCGCACGTAAACAATACATCACCTTGGCGATGTTTTTGTGGTCTGCATTGAGCTTTTGAAGAATGGCATTATTCATAAGCGAACCCAATATTAATGGTTGTCTTTGAGCATAGTTCGGGTTGAATAATCTGCCATGATGCACATCAAGTGGAGGCAACAGACGTTTGGTTACGGCCAGCCTGCTTAGAATGGTATAGGGCCTGGTCAGCAGCCTCGATCCACTGGCCATGATGCGCAAAAGACGCCGACCATGGTGCAACCCCCAGGCTGACTGTCACCTGCAAATCACCAGCCTCTGTCTTAACCACGGTATTGGCGATGGACGCTCGCAAACGCTCGGCTAAGGCATAGGTGTTGTCGAGATCAGAATCCAACAACAGAATGGCAAACTCTTCACCACCATAACGCCCAGCGACATCCGTCGCCCGCGAATTGGAGCGCACAGCTTCGGCAACAGCCCGAATCACGTCGTCCCCGGCCTGATGGCCGTAAGTATCGTTAACTTTTTTAAAGTGATCGATATCAAACATAATCAAACACATGTCGCGCACATGTCGTTGTTGACGCATGAATTCCGTTTCAAACAACGTTTCCCAGTAACCGCGGTTAAATAATTTAGTCAACCCATCGGTCCGACTCAACTGAGCAAGCCGTTCATTGGCGGCCTTTAACTCAAGTTTACTGGCGGCGATATCGGTCACGTCATAAACAATAACGGCCAAATTTTGCACGCTTCCAGTGGTACCAATCACTGGAATAAAGGTGCAATTCTGATACATGTATTCGGTTACACCGGTAATAGGCCGGTTGTTTCGAAATTTAAAAACAAAAGGTCGCTGTTCCCAGGTGGTAAAGGCGCGGTTACGTAATTGAACTACAGTATCACCTTTGTGTTTGAACCACTCTACAGACAAATCCGGAAATACATCGAACAATGATTTGCCCATCGCATCCGAGGAATCAATGCCGGAATTGTTTTCTATAAAACCGTTCCAAGCGGTGACGCGGTATTCCAAATCCAGTACAAGTACACCGACATCGACGGTTTGCATAACCTCGATTAACCAATGGAATTCCTCTAAACCGTGATGTCCCTGACTCATGATTACTCCAGCAGGTATGAGACTTTATCGCGCAAAACATTCAAACTGTCTTCCGTAAACAACAACAGAAGATCGCAATTAACCGCACGGCCCTCCAAACGATAAGGCAATTCAATCGTTAAAAGACGTTTCCAACTCGCGCCATTTTTGTTTAGCAACTCATCGATATTAATATGCTGGCCCAGCAAATAAGGCTGCCCTTGAGAAAAGCTGACATCAATCTGCTCAGCCAAGCCTTTTAAACAGGCACCGATCAAAATATTGGCGATATCCATCAATAACTCAAGTTCAATCTGTTCAGTGATCTCACCCTTAAAATGCGTCAGTTCGGCCATATCTGTAAAACTGGCATCATTGAAAATCAACAAGGCTTCACCTGCTATTTTTGACCCGGTAAACCCCTGGCAAACTGCGCTCACCGATTGCGCATCCTGAACGGACGACAACGCCATGCTTAATTCCGAACGCTCTAACAAATTAACGACCGGAATAGGCATGATGACGAAATTATTTAACAGGCGGGCCAGTAAATCAGCTGCTCGACCTACGGCAACGTTACTGAGTTCCTGAAAACAATCTCTGAGTTCCTCGTCTAACACTTCGTCAGTCAAAATACGCCCCTTAGCCTGAGTAAATGCCAAAATCTCGAAGCACCTGACTGAGTACAGCAGGCTCCAGAGGTTTCTTGATGAAGGCAACGGCCCCGAGTTTCATGACGCGGGCTTCCGCTTCTGGCTGGATATCGCCGGAGATGACAATAACAATGGCAGGCAGGTCTTTGGCGCGGATTTCTTCCAGTACAGCGAAGCCATCCATCACAGGCATGGTCAGGTCAAGCAGCACCACTTCGCCCTTGCCCTGTTCAATCAGCGCGATCGCTTCCTCACCATTGCCCGCTTGGGAAACTTCGACCTCCCACTCTTTGGGCAACGCACGAATGACCTGTTTGCGAGCAAAGCTCGAGTCATCGACGATCAACAACGGTAACGACATAGGAACTCCAAAAAATCACTATGGTTAAATAAAGACAATAAACGCAGGTAGCGCAAGTGACCGTTCACTGAGGTCACTGTACGCTGTATCGGATTAACCGGGTTCTGCGCCCCGCCCATTCATCAATGGGCTTCCTCCCAGGAGGCTCCGGTGTCGACATCGACAATCAGTGGCACATCCAAGCTGGCGCAATGTTGCATACGGAACCTGACGCCTTCAACCAGTGCCTGCATATCCTGCTCATGCACTTCGAACACCAATTCATCGTGCACCTGCATGATCATTTTGGCGCGCAGGGAAGTGGACTCCAGCCAGTTTTCGACATCCACCATCGCCATTTTAATGATGTCAGCAGCGGTGCCCTGCATGGGTGCGTTAATGGCCGTTCGCTCAGCGCCTTTGCGCACCATCTGATTAGAACTTTGTATGCCCGGTAAATACAAGCGACGGCCAAACACGGTTTCCACATAACCGGTTTCTGCGGCTTCCGCTCGCGTTTCATCCATGTAGCGGCGAACGCCCGGGTAACGTTCAAAATAGGCATCGACATAGGTTTTCGCATCGGTTCGTGAAATGCCCAATTGTTTGGCCAGACCAAAGGCAGACATGCCATAAATCAAGCCAAAGTTAATGGCTTTGGCAGAGCGGCGCTGCTCATTAGTGACCTCGTCTTCGGGAACGTTCATCACTTCGGCAGCCGTAGCCCGGTGAATATCTTTACCTTCTTTGAAGGCCTTGATCAGGTTCGCGTCCTGGCTCAAATGCGTCATGATGCGCAGTTCGATTTGCGAATAGTCCGCGGCCACAATTTTGTAACCTGGTGGTGCAATAAAAGCTTTACGAATGGAGCGCCCTTCATCACTGCGTACCGGAATGTTCTGTAGATTCGGATCGTTGGAATTCAGTCGACCGGTTTGCGCACCGGTTTGATTGTATGTGGTGTGCAGACGACTTTGACCGTCTTCAATCTGAACCATAGTCGGTAACGGATCGGTATAGGTGCCCACCAGTTTACGCAGATGACGGGACTGTAAAATCAACCGAGGTAATTCATATTCGGCAGCCAGTTCAGACAAGACTTCTTCATTCGTCGAAGGTGCACCACTGGCGGTTTTTGCCACGACCGGCAAAGCCATCTTTTCAAACAGAATCTCGGCCAACTGTTTTGGCGAGTCGAGATTAAACTCGGTACCGGCAAGTTGGTGCGCTTGTTGTTCAATTTCCGCTAAACGTGCTTTAAATTGCTGGCTTAAATCGTTGAGGAACTCGGTATCCAAACAAACGCCATTGGTTTCTATTTGAGCAAGCGTTTGGGACAAAGGCCGTTCTATTTTTTCGTATACCGACGTCAGCTGACGATGTGCCAAACCTTGCCGGAACCAGACACCCAAGCGCAGTAAGAAGTCAACTCGTTCGGCCCACCACACACCGATCTCTGCTGACGCTACTTCATCGGCCGCCAGTTGTTTTTTACCCGCTTTACCCAGAAAATCTTCGACCGTCTTGGGCTGTTTGTTCAGATAAGTAATGGCCAAATTATCTAACGATAAATGTGGAAAATGAGCGCTTAAAGATTTGTCCCGTTTCAGCGTACTGTCGTACACAAACGCCATGACCTGCACGTCATTAACCAGCCGGGAAGGCTCAATAGCAAGATCATTAAACCAATGATGATCCGCCTTAATATCGTATCCGGTTTTTTCAATGCGATGTTCAGACCATAAGGGTGCCAGTTTGACGAAAACACTGGCAGCATCCAGGACAGTTTGACCCTGCTCCTGCATCACGATGTACCAGGCTTTACCCGGCTCGCTGGCGATTGCCAACCCTATCCATTTTGGCTGCAGATAGTGCCCTTTGGCGAACACCGGCAAATAGGCCAATTGTTCTGACAATTGTACCGAGGCGACAATGGCATCCAAATCGTCCAATTCGGTGACTACTTTATAATCCACTTGCTCGGGGTCGAGAACCGATGGCGCGGCATCTGTCTGTATCTTTTTTGCCGTTTCGGGTTTGTCGGCTGCGGGGCTATCATCCCCATTCATTTCTCGAATCCAGGTACGGAACTGAAATTGCTCGAATAACGCCAACAACGCCTCATTATCAACCGGGTCTGGTTGCAGCTCCTGCAACCGAACATCAAGTTCAACATCCAGTTTAATGGTGGCCAATTGGTAACTCAGATAGGCCTGTTCTTTGTTGGCTTCCAGTTTTGCGGCCATCGTTTTAGCGCCACGAAATGTCAGTGTCGCCACTTCATCTAACCGGCTGTATATGTCATCCAGTCCACCCAGCCCCTGAATCAACGCCAATGCAGTTTTTTCGCCGACACCCGGCACCCCGGGAATGTTATCGACCTTATCGCCCATTAACGCCAGGTAATCGATCATCTTGTCTGGCCCGAAACCGTATTTCTTCTCGACGCCTGCCACGTCCAGAAATTCGTTTTTCATGGTATTGATCAACGACACGTGAGGGCTCACCAGCTGGGCCATGTCCTTATCACCGGTACTGATGACACAGTCGTGACCACCTGCAGTGGCCTGTTGCGCTAGCGTTCCGATCACATCATCCGCTTCTACACCAGGTATACACAACAGAGGCAAACCCATGGCGCGTACACATTGATGTATCGGTTCGATCTGTTCACGCAGCTCCTCAGGCATGGGCGGACGGTTTGCTTTGTACTGATCGTACATATCGTTACGAAACGTCGGGCCTTTGGCGTCGAAAATAACCGCTATCGGGCTTTCCGGATACATCTTGATCAGATTGCGCAGCATCGACACAACGCCTTTGATGGCGCCAGTCTGCATGCCTTGGGCGTTTTCGAGCGGTGGCAGAGCGTGATAAGCGCGAAACAGGTAGGAAGATCCATCGACAAGCACCACAGGCGCTGAGTTATTGACCATAAACGGTGTTCCAAATAGTAAATATTTTTAATTTTCGGCCGATTAGTGTAACACGGCTTATCTGACAATCTATGGCAACCCAGCTAGGCTGTGGTTGCGCCAATTCGATAATTTTTAAGTAGGACGGAATGCTAGACGCTGTTCGATCGACGCAGGTTCTTCTGTTAACCCTATTCTTTCTCTCCGGCTGCGGCGGTTCGGATGGGCCTGTTAACGCTACTCCGACTGGAGAACCGCAGTTGTCGGCGATCCAGGATCCGGTAACCGGTGGAGGGTTCAATAGTGGGACCGCAGACAATGGTTCGACTGGGGGTGGCACGGGTACCACTGGTGACGACACGGCAACTGAGCTGAATTTTACCGGGCGCTACGTGGTGGGCCAGGTTGAACTGAGTTGGAACACAACCGGCATTGAAAATCTCTCAGCCTACAAAATCCGCCGGGCACTGGCACCCATTACCGATGCCCGGGGCGGTACTGAAATCTACCGAGGTCGGGACACCGCCTATCTGGACGCGGCAGCCCCTTTGGCTGACTCCGTACATTACCGGTTATTTATTGAACTGCGTGACGGTCAGGTCATCGCTAGCGATGCCGCTGCGATTCGCACGCTCACCTCGATTGACGACAGTGCACCCACGGCGGTCGCCAACGTCACGACGACAATCCGCGAAGATTATCTGGACCTGCGCTGGCTCAATCCCGCCGATACCGATTTACGGACTATCACGCTTTATCGTGAAACCAGTGCGTTTACCGACATTGCAACGCTAACGCCCCTTGCAACCATCGAGGCACCTACCGACTTTTACTCAGATCGGTCTGTGACCAGCGGTACCAACTATGTGTATGGATTTGTGGCGGCCGATGCTCTGGGTCAAACCAGCCCGTTAACCACGGTATCCGTCACCTTTGTTGACCAGTTGGCGCCCGAGCCCCCGAGACAACTGGAAGCCCTGGTCAACGAAGACAGTGTGCAGCTAAGCTGGCTTGCACCAAACAGCGACGATGTCAGCCAGTATATGGTGGCCCGGCACCCTAACCACTTTCCCGGTTACACGGAAGCGCTGGCGGATGACACCAGTTACACGCTCACCAGTAACCTGTTTCATAACGATTTGGGCCTGTCGCAACGTGATTACTATTACTCTGTCTTTTCGCTGGATGCGCAGGACAACGCCTCAACAGCGGCCACCCTGTTAGCTCATCCGATGCCGGTGATCCGACCCGTCACGCCGACCGGTTTTGCCACTCAGGCGGGGGCAGGTGAAGGCGAAATCTATCTTACCTGGGACGATGCCTCGGGCTATGCTGATAGCCTGATTCTTGTGACCAGTGCGTTGGGCTACCGAAACACGCCGGTGACGGTTGACGGCGAACAACGGTTCGATCTCGCCGCGAACATGACTACGTTGAACTTTACTGCTTCCAGCGCCAACGAAGTCTTTTTCTCCCTGTTCGCGGTTAAAAACGGGGTCGCAAGCGCAATACCGGCGAAACTGAGGGCAACACCAACCGATACAATTCCGCCGCCTGGCGCAACCGTTTTCACAGCCAATGCAATCGAGGTCGGGGTAGAACTTAATTGGACGGTGCCCAACGACAGTGATCTGACTGACGTGATTATTCAATGGTCGACAACCGCGCCGCCGGCCACCAGCAACGATGGCCAACGGCTGAGTAAAATATCAGCCGCCACCACATCACTGAATCATTATGGCACGCAGGCGGATACCACTTACTACTACAGCCTGTTCACGACCGATCTTGCTGAAAACATTAACGTGGCCTGGGCACTGAATGCGAGCGCCACAACCCCCTTAAGCGCTGGGCTGGAAACCCTGGCCAATGTGCAAGCGACGCCGGGAGACGGTCGCGTTCAACTCAACTGGCAACCCTTACAGAATACCGGCTTGTCGGTTTACTACCATGTCAGTACCGACCCCAATTATCTGGCCCTCAACCCTGGTGCGACACCGGGTATTTTGCCAGCCAGCCAAAGCCAGCTTGCCTTGACCGGTCTCGCAAACGGCGCGCAGCAGAATATCTGGCTGGCAACCTACGACCCGGCGAGCAGTGCACAAAGTGGGTACATTTTTTTACAGGTGACACCGCGCGATGACTTGCCACCGGTGCAGATCCAGAATGCACAAGCACAGGGCTTTGAAGATTCGGTATTGTTGCGCTGGGACGAATCCAACCTGACGGATGCCAGTTTTATCCGCATTCGTATGTCAACCAATCAAGCCCCGGCAAACAGCGGTCAGGGCACAAAAATTTACGATCACGCCCCCGGCCGGCTGACGTCGTTCCCGGTCGAAGGTCTGGACACCAACGCAAACTATTATTTTTCTTTTTTTACAACCGACAGTAATGGTAACGATTCACTGCCTATCAGTGTCTATGCGCGCACCGTGGATCGGATCCCCCCCAGCGCGCCAAGCAACGTCACGATTCGGCCAGGCGAGGGAGAAATTTCGTTGTATTGGGACTTACCGGCCAATACCGATGATGTAACACAAACCAAACTGGTGCGCAGCGAAGCACCTATTGTCACCAGCGCCGATGGTGTCGCCATTGAGTTACCAGCCTCAGTCCGGTTTTATTCGGACACCACCGTCGTAGATGATGTGCCCTACTATTACGGCGTCTACTTTATCGATAGCAGTGGCAATGAATCATTGCCTGCTTTTGTCGTTGGTCAGGCGACGGACTACACCGCCCCGGCCCCGATTACCAATCTGCTGGCGTTTGCGGATGACCAACGTGTGGATCTGCAATGGCAACTGCCCACCGACGCGGATTTCACCAAAACCGTTGTCGGCTACACGCTTGGTGATCTGCCCGCTTTCAGCGTCGATGCACTGGTTACTGCCAATGAAATCCTGGCACCGGGCAACAGTACTTCCTTTACCGGGATGACGAATGATCAACTGTATACTTTCAGCGCTTTTGCCCTGGACGACAACGGTAACTACGAAAATCTCGCCACGATCAGTGCTATACCGGTCACCACTGACCCAGCGCCAGAAGCGCTCAGCTTTACGGCCAACGCCGGCGAGAATGAAATCTTCCTGACTTGGTCGAACCCCAGTACCAACATCGATGACACCGTGATCCTGCGCAGTACCGTGAGCTTGGCAGACGCATTAGCATCTGGCGTGCTGGTGTCAGGCAATCCTTTCACCACAGCGACCAACAGCTATCTAGACGGTGGTCTGATCAACGGCCAGAGCTATTACTATGTGCTGATTAACCGTAACGAAAACGGCGATTCTGCAGAGCTGAACGCGACGGCAACGCCACAAGATGCGACCCCACCGGAATCAATCACTGGTCTGCAGGTTGTGCAGCAGGACCAGCAGATTACCTTCACCTGGAACGATCCTACACCGGCAGAAAACGATTTACAGGACGTCATCATCCGCCGCCGTGCCGATGAGTTTCCCACCAATGAAGCCGACGGGATCGGGCTTGCGGGCAGCCCCGTTGCCGCTGGTGTGCAAACCGTTACGGACAGTGGTTTAGTGAATGGTCAGATTTATTATTACGCCTTTTTTGCCCGAGATACCTCTGGCTTCATTTCGTCGCGGGTCACCACCGGAGCATCGCCAATTGATACCACAGCACCGGCCAGTGTCAGTGCGGCCTCACTGGTGAGCGGCAATGCACAGGTGACCCTCAGCTGGACCAATCCCCCTGATCCGGATCTCGATCGCATCGTCATCCGCAAGAGCTCCGGAGCCTATCCGCTGACGTTTCAAGACGGTCAGTCCGTCGCGAGTCTAGACGCCGGTGGGGGCAGCATCCCTACAACCTACACAGATGTCGGACTAATCAACCTCACAGACTATTACTACAGCGTCTTTGCGCTGGACGCGAACAATAACGCCTCGGCGGCCACCACATTACTCGGCCAACCCGTCGATAATGACCCACCGCCTACGGTCAGTCTGTCAACGGTCGATGAACTTGATCAACGCATCGACTTTGTCTGGAACAACCCGGCCAACGCCGACTTCAACCGGGTCAAAGTGTTGCGGCGGGGAGATGTGTATCCGACGAATGCTTTTGATCCATTGGCAGACCTGATTTACGAAGGCAACAGCACATCGGTGTCCGATACGCTCGGTTTAATCAACGGCAACGATTACTTCTACCGCTTCTATTCGTTGGATGTGTTTGACAACGCCAGTTTTATCGAGGTTACCGCAACACCCCAGGATCTGACCCCACCCGGTTCGATCACCGGGCTGATCGTGACGCCCGCGGATCAACAGGTAACCTTCAGTTGGATCAACCCGCTGGATCCGGATGTTGCTGCTATCAGCATCCGCCGACGCCTTGATGACTTCCCCACCAGCCCGCTTGATGGCGTTGCAGTCAATGGTGGTGACCTACCGGCTGGCACCAGTAATATCATTGATAATGATGCCTCGCTGACGAACGACACGACCTATTACTACTCTTTTTTTGTGCGTGATAATGCCGGGCTCATTTCCAATCGCGTCACCACGACCGCGACCCCGATCGATACCAGTCCACCCGCCGCTGTCTCCACGGTCAGTGTGATTAACGGTGAAGGTCAGATCACCCTGAATTGGACCAACCCGTCTGACCCAGACCTGCAGAAAATTGTTGTGCGTCGCAGTAAAACCGCATTTCCGGTCGATGAGTTCAGTGATTTTTCAGCGGCCAGCCTCGACGACGGTGGCGGCAGTATTCCGCAAACTTACACCGACATTAATCTCGACGATGGCGATACTTACTTTTATAGCCTGTTCGCCGTTGATGCCAACGGCAATGCCTCCACAGCGGTACAGATAAACGCGTATCCTGTGGACGTCACTGCGCCGGTTTCTGTGTTCAATATCAGTGCGACTGCTTTGGATCAGCGTGTTGACCTCACCTGGGCGTTGCCACCCGATCCGGATTTTGATCGCGTCAGGATTCTGCGTCGGGACGATGTGTATCCGACCGATGCCAACGATGTTGCCGCGATAACTGTTTATGAGGGCAACGCGACGGGCTATTCCGATACTACAGCGCTGACCAACGACACCACGTACTTTTACCGGTTTTTCTCACTAGATGTGTTCAATAACGCCTCCAGTACTGACATCAGCGCCATGCCGGTCGATTTAACACCACCGTCGCTGGTGTCTTGTACAACCTGCGCTGCCGGTGATGAGCAGGTGTCGCTGAGCTGGAACAACCCGCCTGAAGCAGACACTGCCTTGATCCACATTCGACGCAGCACCACCAGCTACCCGACAACCCTGTCCAGTGGTGTCGCCGTTGCGACTCTGTCTATTCCGACCAGCAGCTATGTCGACAGCGGGCTGACCAACCTGCAAAACTATTATTACGCGATATTCAGCGAAGACGCCGACGGCAATGTCTCTGCCGGATACAACGTACCCATCATGCAGCCACAAGACACCATCGCTCCGGCCGCGGTCAGCGGACTGACGGTAACGGACACTAACCTGCAGATCGGATTAAGCTGGACCAACCCCGGCGACGACACGGTAAACGTACATGTCAGGCGCGCTGTCGGCGGCTTCCCCGTTAATGCCACTGACGGAACCGGCGTCGCGATTATTGCCATCGCCGGTGCGACGGACAGCCATACGGACAACGCGGTCAGCGCCGGAACGACCTATTCATACAGTCTGTTCAGCGAAGATGAGGTGGGTAATTTTTCCCTCGCCGCGCAGATATCCGCCACACCAGTTGACCTAACCCCACCGGCGAACGTGACTGCGGCGTCCGTCGTGGGTGGCGACTACGAAACCACGGTAAGCTGGACGAACCCAGGTGATGCGGATTTCTCTCAGGTGCGTATTTATCGGCGTGTCAATGCAATACCAACCCAATCGGGCACGTACCTGGTCACGACATTGACCGGCGGTGAAACCAGTTATAACGATACCGGCTTGAGCGCTTACACAAATTACTATTACCTAGTTGTCGCTGGCGACACGTCGAATAATCTGGCGAGCGGGGTCAGTGTTTCAACCTATACGGATTACGCGACCATCAGTGACGCCACCCTCTCCTTTACCATGGAAAAAGACAACAGTAACTACTTCTGCTGGGTACCGACCTCCCATTCACATTTTAACCGTGTGGAAATCCGCAGCCAGGCCACTACGCCACCTGCGACGACCAGCGATGGCACGCTGATTTTTACCGGCACCGTTAACAGCGCTTCTGAACAGTGCTATGAAGACTTGTCTGCCACCAATGGCAATGCGTCGGGCTACACCATTTTCTCCGTGGAAGACGACGGCGAATACACAACGGGGACTGGCTTTACGCTGACGCCATTGGCCTCTGGAGAACTGGAATACCTCGGCCCCATTAATTTTGCCGGCGCCAGCACTGGCGAAGCGGTTGCCCTGAAATATCAAAGTGGTCGTTATCTGGTCGCCGCTAATAACAGTGCGGTTACACCTCAGGTAAACCTCACCCGCATCGACATGGATGGCCAACACATCAGCAATATCGGCAATGGATCGACTCCCACACTTTACACCCTTGCCGACATCAGCCTATACAGCACTTATTGGTACGGAGCCGGTCGAGCCAATACCACCAACGATGACCTGGCGACCTGGCGTTTTTATTACACAGCAACCACCTTTTACAGCAGTTCAACCTACGACACAGGTGCGTTCAACGATCACGATCGCGCTACCAACATGCTAACGTACAGTGGCTACTATTTTGCCAGTGGCTACCGCGAAGTGAGCAGCAACCCTTACCCCGTGGTTTGGTCACTCGACAGCGGCGGTTACGTCAGGGCTGCTTTCAACAGCGGTTCCTGGACCATTCCCACAGCCAATGCACAAGGGCAGGTCGTCGATCACATCCACACCAGTGACGGTCGCCACCTGTTTGCCATTGAGTCGACGCTCGGCGACAGTCTGGTATCCGTGAACCTGTCCTCAACCGGTGGTTCGCTGAATAACGGCTTTGACAGCGATGGCGAATTGTCTTTGCCCGATGACGCAGTGACCGCACTTTCGCGGGCATACGCTTCTGAACTGTCAGTGTCGTTCCCGATTTATGTTAGCACCGTGACGGCTGGAGGTGATGCAAAAATCTATGCGGTTGACGCCGATGGCACCGCCAATGCAACCTTCGGGGCCGGTATTACGCTGAATGAAGCAAACCCAGTTCGCATTGACAGCATGCGCAAGGAACCAGACAACACCTTGCATGCGATTGGCACCATCGACAATGGTGGTGGAGACCGGGACATTATGTACTGGCGCATCGCGGCCGATGGTACCGTTGAAGTCAGTAAGCAATTTACCGATGGTACAATGGGAACGGCGGGATTCAACGACCAGTGGCCAGCGGAAATTCTACTGGATATTTACACCTATCAACCGATGTTTGTCGCCACAGGCGTTGATGCGAGCAGCAATTATGAAATACTCTTCGGCCGTATTTCCAATGACTAGCTGAATTAATATGTCTGTTTACACCCAACTCAGCGACCAGGACATCATAACCCTGCTCGCTGACTATGACCTAGGCCAATACCGTTCACATCAGGGCATCAGCGCTGGGGTCGAAAACACCAATTATTTTGTCAACACCGATGAACATGCTCTGGTACTGACCCTTTTTGAAAAACACGACGTGTCCGAACTGCCCTTCTTTCTGGAGTTGGGTGAGCATCTGCATAACGACCATTGCAAGGTGCCACAACCGTTCCGCAATAAGCAGGGGAACTTACTGCAAACCGTAAAAAACAAACCCGCAGTGTTAATTGAACGTTTACGTGGGCAGCATGTTGAAGTGTGCCGTGACTATGCGCTCGACATTGCCCGAGCACTGGCACAGGTTCATCTGTCGACCCAACAATTTACTCAGTCACGTGCGCATTCTCATGATGCTCGCTGGGTTTTACGGGAAGCACACACTTTGCTCCCGCAACTTCCCGCACACGACCAAACGATTCTGCGAGAAGCAGTGGCCGTTGTTGAACAGCTACCGACGGATTTACCTTCCGGTATTATTCATGCAGATCTGTTTCACGACAACGCACTGTTTGATCAAGGGCACATCTCAGGCATCATCGATTGGTACTTTGCCGGACTGGACAGCTACGCGCTGGATATCGCCATCACCCTGAACGACTGGTGTGTCTTACAAAACCAATATGATCCGCATCTCGGCGAGGCGTTTATCGAAGCCTATAACGCGGTACGTCAGCTGAACCGCAAAGAATACCGTGCCATCAGTGGACTGCAGGTACAGGCGGCCACCCGTTTTTGGATCAGTCGCTGGTTAGCGCAACAACAACATCAGCAAAGCGATGATCACATTACCGTGAAAGACCCTGAGCAAATGAAATCGCTGCTCAAACAGCTTTTAAACTATACTAACTAAATAAAAAAACAGATAAGAAGATCGCAATGACGAGACATAACACCATCGATGCGTCTATCACGCCGATTGGCTCATTAGAAGTTCTATCGCAAGTCGAAGTCGCCAAACTGAAGCAAGCTGGAGAAAACGGCCTTTATGAGCTTTTCCGACGTTGTGTTCTGGCCATATTAAATACCGGTTCAGACAGCGACAACGCCAAAACCATTCTCGAAGCTTACCCAGATTTTAAAATTGACATCATTCAACAGGACCGTGGTATTCGCCTGAATTTATTTAACGCCCCTGCCGATGCTTTTGTCGATGGCGAAATGATTACCTCAACCCGTGAAATGGTATTTGCTGCGCTGCGAGATATTGTTTATGCCGAAAGTGAGCGTGAAAACTTTGCAACGGAGCTGAACAGCAGCTCCGACATTACCGATTACGTTTTTCATTTTCTGCGCAATGCCAAAATGATGTATCCTGGTGAAGCGCCACGCATCGTCGTGTGCTGGGGTGGTCATGCCATTGGTAAAGAAGAATACAAATACACCAAAAACGTTGGCCATGAATTGGGCATACGCGGACTGGATATTTGCACGGGCTGCGGACCCGGTGCGATGAAAGGCCCGATGAAAGGCGCCACTATTTCTCACGCCAAGCAACGCATTCTGAACGCCCGATACATCGGTCTGACGGAGCCCGGCATTATTGCTGCGGAAGCGCCGAATCCGATCGTAAATGAACTGGCCATTTTGCCCGACATTGAAAAAAGGCTGGAAGCGTTCGTCCGCCTTGGTCACGGGATTATCATTTTTCCCGGTGGTGCCGGCACCGCCGAAGAATTGTTGTATCTGTTGGGTATCCTGCTGCATCCGGACAACAAAGACATTCCCTTTCCGTTGGTGTTAACCGGACCTAAATCATCGGAAGATTACTTCAAACAATTAAACGATTTTATTGCGAAAACACTAGGCTACGAAGCGCAGCAGAAATATAAAATTATTGTCGATGATTACGCCGGGGCTGCCCGGGAAATGACCAAGGGCATGATGGAAGTCACCGAATACCGCAAGAAAACCAACGATGCGTTTCACTTCAATTGGCGATTAACGATTGACCCGATTTATCAGGAACCCTTTGACCCAACCCACGAAAACATGGCAAAACTGAACCTGCATAAAGAGGCGCCGATACATGAACTGGCGGCGAACCTGCGTCGGGCATTCAGCGGCATCGTCACCGGCAATGTCAAAGAACAGGGGTTGCTGGCCATTGAAAAATACGGCCCGTACGAAATCCACGGTGATCCAGATATCATGGAGCCGTTTGATGAACTGCTGAATTCATTCGTTACTCAGGAACGCATGAAATTACCGGGCAGCAAATACATTCCCTGTTATCGGGTCATTCGGTAGCCACGACCGATTCGTCTGTTTATGATGCGCAGAAGAGGAGACTTTAATCATGCGCTGGCGAATCGGGCTCACGCTCACCTTTATCATTCTTGGGGTCGTACTGACTCAGTGGCCGGAAGCCTGGCAGGGCTTTTCCGATGTCGTTTACGTTGAACACGCCTACCCGGCCATTCAATCGTTATTACTCCGATTACCATCGTTACACAATGTCGCCTTAGCGGATGTGCTTTGGCTGCTGATCCCGGCACTGTTTATCCTGCGAGTGTGGTGGTTGTGGCGCAAGAATCTGGTTCGCCGCTGGTTAACCGCGCTGGCGGAAACCGCGCTCTGGTTCAGTACCGGATATCTGTTGCTGATGTTGCTTTGGGGCATGAACTACCACCGAGAACCGCTTTATCACCAGCTGCAAGCACAAGGTTTTACCACTCAACTGGGTGATGGCCATTGGCAATTTGCCATCACCGAAACCAAGCGGGTTGTGGATCGCCTGCCCGCAGAATTCGACCCTTGCACTTCCGTTGACGCCAGCTTTCATCCAGATCGTCCGGCAGCTTTCGCCCTGTCAGCGTCAGCGTTGGCCAACTTACCTTCGGCACCGTCTCGTTCGGTCACCGCCTCGGCTTGGTCACCGGTGTATACACGCTTAAGCACCGCCGGCGTTTATATCCCCTTTACTGGTGAACCAACGGTTAATCGCGACCTGTTTGATGCCGCAAAACCCTTTGTCATGACCCACGAATACAGTCATTGGGCGGGCTACGCGCGCGAATACGATGCCGATATCCTGGCTTATTGGTCACTGTGGCTGTCACCCGATCCCATCTGGCAATTCTCAGCCTGGCTCGAATGGTGGATGAGTATCCGCGAACCAGATAAGGTAAGACAACAACTGCCAGCGCTGTTAACCAGCACCATGGCTTGCTATGCCGAACATTTGTCGGCGCAACCGCGTTGGAATATCCGCCACCTGTTCTGGCGAGCGTATGAAGTCAATCTAAAAAATCAGGGAGTGCCCGAAGGCCTGAAGAGCTACGCCATGGGGGAAGCCATGGCGCTGAGCAGTTACCAGGATTGGTTATACAAAAAAAGCCAGCGTTGAATCGGCGTCAATCATAGCCGCCGCTAAATGCGTTCGGGTATTGCCAGGTAAAACCTAACCCTTGCAACCGGGTTGGCAGCAAACGTTTACCGGCGGACACGGGCAGGCTGATGGCCAACGGTGCAACGTCTTCCCGTTTGCGGAAAAAATCATACATGTCCAGCAGACTCACCGGTTGTAAGTCACTCACGATGTAATGATCGGCCAACGCACGCTGATGCAATAAGAAGACAATGGCAGCGGCGGCGTCATCGATATGAATCCGATTCGTCCATTTGTTTTGCGTCACACTTTCCTCGGTAGCTTGGAGCGCCGAACGTTTCAACCAATCTCGACCGGGGCCATAGATACCACTCAGTCGGACAACGCTCGCCGGTACTGGTAACGCGGTCACTTCCGCTTCCATGGCCAACAGTATCCGGCCAAATTCATCATCGGTTTGCGCATCCAGATCATCCGTAATCAACTCGCCATTTTCTGAACCATAGACTCGCGTTGAACTGACGGCGATTAACTTTTCGGGCAAACGTTGCCAGGTAGAAAGGGATTGAGCCAGTTGCTGAATAGGTGCCACATACGCCTGATGATAGGCTTCTGGAGTCCGCTCAGCCGCCGACAGAGCGACCACGATCACATCCGCCCCAACATCGGGCCATGGCTCGCAGGCCAAATCGACCATTCTTTGTTCAAACGGCAATGTCTCGTCCACTTGGCTACGCCGTAAGCCAATAACAGATCCGCTTTGCAGCAACCAATTAGCCGCGACACGGGAGTTGAGTTTGCCGACGCCGGCACACAGAAGTTTTTTCGCCACGGTGGGTTTCCATTCCAAATTGAGGCCTGCATCATATTAACCCCTTGTATCAACTTCAACTTTTCGATAGTTTCCACCTAAACAAACGGACACGCCCTGCATGACCCTCACCGAACTCAAATACATCATCGCCCTCGCCCAGGAACGGCATTTCGGCAAAGCCGCAGACCGCTGTCGGGTTTCCCAACCCACGTTGAGTGTGGCGATTAAAAAGCTGGAAGACCGCCTGAACGTCGCGATTTTTGAACGCAATAAACAGGGCGTCACAGTAACGCCCATTGGAGAGAAAATTGTCACGCAGGCGAATCGGGTCATTGAGGAGAGCCTCAAGATTGAAGACATCGCGCTGTCCGGTAAAGATCAACTGACGTCGCCGCTGCGACTCGGCGTTATATTCACCATTGGTCCGTACTTACTGCCGCACATTATTCCGCAATTACGGGTGAACACGCCCAATATGCCGCTGTTTATCGATGAAAACTTCACCGGAGTGCTCCGACAACGCCTGCGGGAAGGCAAGATTGATGTCGCCATTCTCGCACTGCCTTTTGTCGAGACCGATGTTCTGACCAAGCCCCTATACGACGAACCCTTTGATATTCTGTTGCCTGCGGCACATCCCTTGGCCCAGAGAGAAGCCATTGATGCCAACGAACTGGTGGGTGAACCGTTGCTATTGCTTGGTGACGGCCATTGCTTTCGCGATCAGATATTGACCGCTTGCCCCGGCATAGCCCAGGCGACGAGGGATCCTGTGGGGCAAATACAAACCATGGCCGATGGCACGTCATTGGAGACGCTGCGCCACATGGTGGCATCCAACCTGGGGATAACCATCCTGCCACGCTCAGCCACGGGGTCGCATCTATACAAGGACGATCTGGTGCAGGTTCGTCCCTTCAAGGGCAAAAGCCCGACCCGCAAAGTGGCCCTGGCTTGGCGGGCCAGCTTCCCACGCCCAAGTGCAATTGATGCCATCGAAGCGGCCATCCGAATATGCAAAACGCACTGACTCTGTCCGATGGTGTTGCCAAACTAAAAGGGGCAGGTCCGAAACTGGCCGAAAAACTCGCCAATATAGGGCTCAACAGTATTGGCGATCTCCTGTTTCACCTGCCCTATAAATATCAGGACAGAACACGCATTATGCCAATCGGCAGCCTGCGCCTGGGTATGGCTGTGGTTATTGAAGCTGAAATCCGCGCCGCTCAAGTCACCTTTGGTAAACGCCGTTCATTGTTGTGTCGACTGCAGGATGGCACCGGACTGCTGACCATACGCCTGTTTCACTTTTCTAAAGCTCAACAAAACCATTTAAAAACCGGTTACCGCATCCGTTGCTACGGCGAGGTCCGTATGGGCCCCACTGGGCTGGAGATGGTGCATCCGGAATATCAGGTTAAAGAAGAAGGTGATTTCCCACCTCTGGACAACCGCTTAACCCCCTTGTATCCAACCACCGACGGCATCGCCCAAATTCGCCTGCGCAACCTGATTGAACAGGCCATCGAGATTTTGAATCGCCAAGGTGGCTTGTCGGAGTGGGTGCCACCGCAATGGTTAACTCCGTGGGCAATGCCGTCGTTATCTGAAGCCTTGCGTACATTGCATCACCCTGCCAGCAGCGACGACACGGTGGCCCTGTTGGAAGGGGATCACCCCGCGCAACAACGACTCGCGCTAGAAGAGTTACTGGCACATCACCTCAGTCTGCAGGCATTAAGGCAAGCGGTTCAAGCCACTGGAGCACACCCGGTACCGCCGTCCAGAAAACTGGCCCCGGCATTGTTGACACAACTGCCGTTTTCACTGACTGGCGCCCAGCAACGGGTCTGCCAGGAAATCAGCGCCGATTTGGCCAAACCATTACCCATGTTGCGGCTGGTACAGGGCGATGTAGGCGCGGGAAAAACGCTGGTTGCTCTGATGGCCGCGCTGCAAGCCATCGAATCCGGTCTGCAAGTAGCTTTGATGGCACCGACTGAATTGCTAGCCGAACAACATTTCCTGAACATGCAGGCATGGTGCGAGCCGCTCAACATTTGCGTTGACTTATTATTAGGAAAAACCAGTAAAAAAGAGCGCGATGGCATTCTCGACCGACTCGACACCGGTAAAACAGCCTTATTGATCGGCACGCATGCGTTATTTCAAAAAGGCGTGGACTACGCCAACCTCGGTTTGGTGATCATTGATGAACAACACCGGTTTGGCGTCCAGCAACGACTGGCGCTCAAAGAAAAAGCCAATAATGGTACACCTCATCAGTTGACTATGACCGCCACGCCAATTCCGCGGACGCTGGCGATGACAGCCTTTGCCGACATGGATATTTCCATTATCGATGAACTGCCGCCGGGGCGAACCCCGGTGGTCACGACCGTCATCAGCCAGGACCGGCGCGATGCGGTCATCCGCCGCGTGGATGCCGCTTGTGAAGACGGCAAACAAATCTATTGGGTGTGCACACTGATTGAAGAGTCGGAAGAACTCCAAGCTGAAGCGGCGGAAGCCACTGCCAACCGATTGGCTGAGGCGTTGCCGCACCGACGCATCGGACTGCTGCATGGCAAACTGAAACCGGCCGATAAATCACGACTAATGCAATCCTTTAAAGCGCATGAGCTGGATATACTGGTGGCCACCACCGTCATCGAAGTCGGCGTTGATGTGCCCAATGCCAGTGTCATGATTATTGAAAATCCGGAAAGACTCGGCCTGGCCCAATTACATCAGTTGCGAGGGCGAGTTGGTCGGGGAACAACAGAAAGCTATTGTTTGTTGATGTTCGGCACGCCGCTGTCAGAACAAGGCAAACAGCGATTGGAAGTGATGCGCAGCACCAACGACGGCTTTGTGATTGCCGAAGAAGATTTAAAACTGCGCGGACCTGGTGAAGTGCTCGGCACGCGGCAAACGGGCGCCATCGGTTTTCGTGTTGCCGATATGGAGCGCGACCAACATTTACTGGCATTGATACCGGAACTGGCCCAGCGCCTGACCACTGAGTACCCCTCTCACGCGCAACCCATTATTGAACGCTGGCTCAGCCAGGCCGACCGATTCGCGCAAGTCTGATACGCAAAAAGCTCAGATTGTGCGCTGGTCGCCAAAAATTATCGTCCGATGGTCGAATTCGCAACACTTTTACGGACTGCGACTATACTGATCAAACAGCAGAGCCGAGTAGGCTCCTTTACATTGCACAGGAACGTTACCGTGGTAAGTCATACTGAAGCGAATATCCCTATCGTTGTGCGCCAGCATTTAGCGCAGAAAACAATTTCCCATGCCCTCGGGCCGAATAAAGCCTCGCTTGAGCGAGCGGAAGTGTGTCTGCTCAGCGATGACCAAGGGCTGGTTCAGGTTTTCGTATCGTCCAATGCCATTGTTCATATCGATAAAATTCGCGCGATCACCGGTCGTGACCTCAAACCGCTGACTGTTGAGGAGATTAATCGCCTGAAAAACAAAGTCGGCGTACAAACGCTGCCCGCTTTTGATGATTTTATCCAGGCTGATACCATCATCGACGAAAACTTATTTAACACCACCCGGATTTTCGTGCATACCGGAAACAGTGACTTCCTGATGGCGCTGAAAGACGCCAGCGCCATGAAACGCAAAGACGACACCCGCGTTATGAACATTGCCACGTCGCTACCTTACACAGATATCGAATACGAGCTCAGTCTGTTCGATCACGATCGAGATGAAATCAACAGCGCCGTCACCAAGTTTACGGCGTTGCGCATTAAACAACGTTTAGAAGAAACGCTGGAAGTACCGCCCCTACCGGACACGGCTCAGGCGATCATTCGTTTGCGGGTTGACCCTGATGCGAACATCGACAAGCTGAGTCAAATCGTTGAACGAGACCCAAGTTTGGCGGCACAGGTTGTCAGTTGGGCAAGCTCGTCCTACTACTCTGCGCCGGGCTCGATCAAATCGGTTCAGGACGCTATAGTCCGGGTGTTGGGCTACGACTTGGTGATGAACCTTGCTCTGGGCTTATCGCTCGGTAAAACGCTGGAGTTACCCGAAGAACAGGATAATGGCAATGCGAGTTACTGGACCCAGGCAGTTTATGTGGCTGCTTGTGTGGGTGCGCTGGTGAGTGCCATTCCCCGAGAATTTCGCCCCGGTTTCGGCTTAAGCTATTTATCTGGCCTGTTGCATAACTTCGGATACCTGATACTCGCACACGCGTTCAAACCGCACTTTGAAACCACCAATGAAATGATCAGCCTCAATCGCCACATTGAACATCAACACATTGAAAAGCACGTACTTGGTATTACCCGAGATCAAATAGCCTCCAATCTCATGCACAGCTGGAATATGCCGGGTGAGGTCACGATGGGCATTCGATATCAGAGCGACCCGCAGTATCTGGGAGTTAACAGTGACCAGGCACATCTGATTTATCTCGCCAATCATCTGTTGCAGGAATACGGCCTGCTGCCGAAAATGAACCATCGCTTTGATAAAACGGTTTATGAACATCTGAACTTAAACCCGACCGATGTAGTGCCATTGATGGAGCAGCTACGGGAAAGCCGTAAAGAGCTGGACATGATTGCCCATTCGCTGGAACCTACCGCTTAGTTCAGCCTTCTGGTAGCAGCCAAAGTTGGCGTTTCAAACCAAACTTGTGCACGGCCCGGGAATTTTGCGCCAAGGTCGTGCATAAATACTCAGCATTAATCACAACTTAATATTGCGATAGATGATGAATCGGCTGCCGACGCACAGAAATCGAGCCTTTATTTTCGTACGCACACGATTGGCACAACTCTCGCTATAGAAATGCACTTGAATCGAACATGTCTCTTCAGGATCGATTCAAACAACACAACCCATTCATATTCAACTTACAAAGGCGTATTCCGGCACTGGAATGCGCCTTTTTTGTTGGAAAAGACTTAAACGCAACAGGATTGATGACATGTCTCAGCAACGGCTTAACTTGGTCGACTTCAGCCAACCGAGAATCCGGACCCTTCACCTTACTTGGTTTGCTTTTTTTCTTTCATTTGTTGTCTGGTTCAGTCACGCCCCATTAAAGCCGCTGATCATGGAAACGTTTAACATGTCGCAAGATCAATGGAAGGCATTGCTCACGCTGAATGTGGCACTGACTATTCCTGCCCGCATCATCATCGGCATGCTGGTTGACAAATATGGACCGCGAATCATCTACAGTGGCCTGTTGATCAGCTCCGGTTTTATCTGCATTGCATTTGCCAGTGCCCAAACATTTGAACAACTGGCACTGTTTCGTTTTCTGCTTGGTTTTGTCGGCGCTGGCTTCGTTATCGGCATTCGATTAGTCGGTGAATGGTTTCCAGCGCGACAAGTGGGCTTAGCCGAGGGCATCTATGGTGGTTGGGGTAACTTCGGTTCGGCGGCCGCAGCCTTCGTACTACCGACACTGGCCATCGTTGTGTTTAACGGCGAATTTGGCTGGCGGTTTGCTATCGCCTCAACTGGGATTATGGCCATTGTTTACGGTTTCTTTTTTTACTGGCGCGCACGTAATACCCCAAAAGGTTCTACCTATTTCAAACCGAAAAAAAGCGGCGGACTGGAAGTGTCCACAAAAAGAGACTTCTGGTTTTACGTCGGCATGAACATTCCGATGTACATCATTCTCGCCGTCCTGGCTTGGAAGTTATCACCCACAGGTGTCGGTTTACTGTCTGCAACCGCGACATACTCACTCTATGGTCTGTTGGTGGTGTTATTTGTCTATCAGTTTTCACAAATCTATAAAGTGAACGCAGACATGCTCAAGCAAGGTGTACCAGATCATGACAAATATGAATTCAAGCAGGTCGCCATCCTGAACTGGGCCTACTTTGTCACCTTTGGTTCCGAGCTGGCCGTGGTTTCCATGCTGCCTGCTTTTTTTCTGGAAACTTTTTCCGGATTGTCACTCGCCAAAGCAGGCATGTTGGGCGCTGCCTTTGCGTTCATGAACCTGGTTGCACGCCCGTCCGGTGGTTGGTTCTCTGACAAGTTCGGACGCCGACTATCGCTTTCCATCCTGATCATCGGTTTGGGTATTGGTTACTTGGTTCTGGCGCGGGTCACAGGCGAATGGCCCATCTGGTTAGCCGTTGTGGCTGTTATGTGCTGTTCCTTCTTTGTTCAGGCCGGAGAAGGTGCGGTATTCGCAATTGTACCGTTGATCAAACGACGAATGACCGGTCAGATCGCAGGCATGACTGGCGCGTATGGCAATGTCGGAGCCGTGACCTTTTTAACGGCCTTTACCTTTGTCAGCACGCCGGTGTTTTTTACTATTATTGCGGGTTGCGCGGTCGCAGTATTTATTATGGTGCAGTTTATGGTGGAACCGGCGGGTCATACATCAGAGATTGACGAACATGGCAATGTCCAGTTGATTGAAGTATCGTAAAAAAACCAATCGACCTTAGGCCTGTTAATGACGCAAAGGTGGGGCAACCCACTTTTGTTGTTTCTGTGAAGAACTATGACATTAAACCATCTTAAAAACGCAACTCTGGTCGATATCTATCAACGCTCAGAAGCGGGCCAAAAAAACGAAAATCAGGATGCCATCGGTGCTCGGATTCCACAGGGTTCGACGCAAACCGTAAAAGGCATCGCCTTGGTAATTGCCGATGGGGTTTCAGCGGCAGAAGCAGCACAAGAAGCCAGCCAAGCCAGTGTCACCGGTTTTCTGACCGATTATTTTTCGACCCCCGATACGTGGAGCGTTAAGAAATCAGCGTTGAAAGTGTTGCAGTCTTTAAACCATTGGCTATATGGTCAAAGTCAAAGCCACATTCAGGGGCGCGGCTATTTAACAACACTGTCCGTGCTCATCATTAAATCCAACAGTGCGCACATATTTCATGTGGGTGACACGCGCATCTACCGTTTAAGGAACAACCAGTTAGAGCAACTGACAAATGATCATGCTCGGCATCTTTCGGGTAATCAGTATTACCTTTCTCGCGCACTGGGGGCCGATCTGTCACTGGATATTGACTATAGAGTCGAAGAGGTCCAACAGAATGATCGGTTTCTGCTAACAACCGATGGCATACATGATGTGCTAAGCACCCGGGAAATTGAAGAGGTAACCGCCAATGAGAACCTTGAAAGCATTCCGAATGAGCTGCATCGACTCGCGCTGCAAAAAGGCTCAACCGATAACCTGAGTAGTCAAGTCGTCCACATCCATACGCTGCAAGACGTGAGCGCTCCAGATGCCTACAAAGCGCTGCGTGAGTTACCTTTCCCACCGGATCTGAACACGGACATGGTCATCGATGGCTTACGGGTTATCCGTCTGCTGCAGGATTCAGAACGCAGCCAACTGTACCTGGTTGAAGACTCGCAACACCAACTTTGCGTCATGAAAACCCCCTCAAGAAATTATCTGGATGACCCGGCCTATATTGAACGCTTTGTAATGGAGGAGTGGATCGGCAGCCGTGTCAGTAGCCCAAACATCGTGAAAACAATCGCGCCGATGCAGCGCAATTTTTTGTACTACTTAACGCGATATATTCCAGGGCCTACGCTCGAAGCGGTAATCAAACAACGGGGCAGGTTAGACATTACTGATGCGATAGACATAACAGAACAACTGGTCAAAGCCCTGCGGGCATTGCATCGAAAAGAAACTCTGCATCAGGATTTGAAACCGGCGAACATAATTATTTCTGCCACCGGGGCCGTACTCATCGACTTCGGATCTTGCTTGGTTGCGGGTATCGATGAAATACAAGCGCCTTTTGCGCGCGAAGTTGCTCTTGGTACTGCTGAATATTCGGCGCCAGAATACCGTTATGGAGGTCCTCGATCCGAAAAGAGCGATCAGTTTTCACTGGCCGTTGTCCTGTATGAAATGCTGACGGGGAAACTCCCCTTTGGCGCGGCATACGAGAAAGCGGCGACTTTACCAGACTTCCGAAAGCTCATCTATCAAAGCTCAGCACTCCACAATCCAATGGTGCCGATCTGGTTAGACACCAGTCTGAAAAAAGCACTCAATATCAATCCCGATTTACGTTACGCATCGCTCTCCGAATTTGTGTTTGACTTGAAACACCCCAACACAGAAGTGAGCTCCAATATGTCCTCGCCTTTAATCGAAACACATCCTGTCCAAGTCTGGCAAACGATCAGTGCCTTTTTATTTGCGATCATCGTCGCGCTTTGTTTGTGGATCAATCGATTGCTCTAACCGACGTACTTGCATGCCGTCCGGCTCGACTTATGAGCATTATTTAAAATGAATCAATTTAAAGCCAAATACCTCTTTTGAGGTATTTATCGCACTGTCTGAGTGCATAAAAAATCATCCTTAAGACATTCAAACCGACAAAACCTTTGTGAACCCCGTCTAAATCAGCACTTTAAGAAAACTGGCACAATCATCGCTATATACAAGACAAGATACCTGTCCAAAGGTAGACAACCAACTGAGGCCAAAGATGGCCCACTGCCATGATATTGTGGCAATAAATTAATTTGCACCCCATTCGCAACGGCGCATTCCTGAAAAGGGATGCGCTTTTTTTTGCCTAAATAAAAGTGGAACAACGGAGAGTCACATGCCCCTGACATTCAGCAAGAAAGCAAAAACACTTAAGACTTTGGTGACCATTACGGTTGCCAGTTGTATCGCAACCTTTGCCAGCGCAGAACTCGGTTGGCCGGAAAAGGAAGAACTGAAGTTTGGCTTCATTAAATTGACCGATATGGCCCCGCTGGCGATTGCATACGAAAAAGGTTTTTTTGAGGATGAAGGCCTGTATGTGACATTAGAAGCGCAGGCAAATTGGAAAGTTTTGCTCGATGGCGTCATCACCGGTGAACTGGATGGTGCGCACATGCTTGCCGGTCAACCACTGGCGGCGACGATTGGCTACGGCACCAAAGCTCACATCATTACGCCATTCTCAATGGACTTAAACGGTAACGGCATAACCGTATCCAACTCCGTCTGGGAAGATATGAAACCTTATCTGGAATACCAGGAAGATGGCAAACCCGTTCACCCTATCAAAGCCGATGCGTTGAAGCCCGTCGTCGAAGCTTATGCCAGCGAAGGCAAACCCTTTAACATGGGCATGGTTTTCCCGGTATCAACGCACAACTATGAACTGCGCTACTGGCTGGCCGCAGGAGGAATACACCCCGGCTATTATGCACCACAGAAAGGCGACACCTCAGGTCAGATCAACGCAGAAGTACTGTTAAGCGTGACTCCGCCACCGCAGATGCCTGCCACCCTGGAAGCAGGGACCATTTACGGTTACTGTGTTGGTGAGCCTTGGAATCAACAAGCCGTTTTCAAGGGCATTGGGGTGCCGGTGATCACTGACTATGAAATCTGGAAGAACAACCCAGAAAAAGTCTTCGGGATCACCAAAGAATTTTCTGAGCAGTACCCGAATACCACGATCCGATTGGTGAAAGCATTAATCCGTGCTGCTCAATGGCTGGATGCAAACGACAACGGCAATCGCCCGGAAGCGGTTAAAATTCTGGCACAACCAAATTACGTCGGTGCTGACTACGATGTTATCGCCAACTCCATGACAGGAACGTTCGAATACGAAAAAGGCGACAAGCGTGAAGTACCGGATTTCAACGTCTTTTTCCGTTATAACGCGACCTACCCGTATTACTCCGACGCTATCTGGTACCTGACCCAAATGCGTCGCTGGGGACAAATCGCCGAACCGAAAACAGACGATTGGTACAAGCAAGTTGCTGCCGATGTTTACCGACCTGATCTGTATCGCCTGGCGGCAGAAGCGTTAATTGAAGACGGCACGTTTACAGCAGATATGTTTCCTGCCTTTGCAACGGAAACGGGCTTTAAACCACCACAGAAAGGGTTCATTGATGGCATCGTATTCGACGGCACAAAACCAAACGATTACATGAAAAAATTCCCGATTGGCCTGAAAGACGAAACCCTGTAAGTACCCGCTTATCGCAGAGCAGCGGTAACGCTGCTCTGTTGATTCAGCCAATAGATCGCTACGGAGGTCTGAACCATGACCACACAAACCAAATCACATGTTTTGTCATCGTTGAACCTATCGATGCCAAAATTCAACACATCGATGCTCCTCGCCCTATTGCTACCAACGATTGGCATCAGCCTGTTTCTAATGATGTGGAGCGCTGCGGCGCCCAAGATCGATACATCACTTGGAGCGTTCCCTGGTCCAGCCCAAGTATGGGAACAAACACTGACCCTTTGGGATGAACACATTCAGGAACGCGAAAAGGAAGAGGCTTTTTATATCCGACAAGAAGAACGTAACGCCCAGCGTGCAGCGCAAGACCCCAGCTATGAAGTAAAAATTCGCTCCTATACTGGCAAAGCAACTTTTATAGACCAGATCGGCACCAGCCTGGTGACAGTTCTCGCTGGCTTTGTCCTGGCCAGCCTTATTGCGATACCGCTCGGTATTTTTATCGGTTTGTCGGAGCGACTGAATCAAGCTGTGAATCCGATTATTCAGGTCTTCAAACCCGTTTCACCACTGGCTTGGTTACCCCTTGTGACCATGGTTGTCAGCGCGGTCTATGTCAGCGAAGACCCTCTGTTCGAAAAATCCTTCATTACATCACTCATCACCGTCAGCCTGTGCTCATTGTGGCCAACGTTACTCAATACTGCAGTGGGTGTGGCTAACATCGACAAAGATCTAATGAACGTCAGCCAGGTTTTGAGACTATCTACCCTGACCCATATTCGCAAAATCGTCCTGCCTTCTTCTATTCCGATGATGTTCACCGGGCTTCGCCTGTCAATCGGTATTGCCTGGATGGTATTAATCGCTGCTGAAATGTTGGCGCAGAACCCTGGCCTAGGGAAGTTTGTCTGGGACGAATTTCAAAATGGCAGCTCGAACTCATTGGCGCGCATAATAGTCGCAGTTCTAACAATCGGTTTTGTCGGTTACTGCTTGGATCGCATCATGTTACTTATTCAGCAAAGAGTGAACTGGGACAAATCAACACAGGTTCGTTAAGAGAGACAGAACCCAATAGACGGACGGCCAGTTCGATTAAAAAACCCGCCGTCTCTAAAAACACGAATACTGGAGCAATAAATCATGAGTAAACTGCATTTGGAACTGTCAGCAATTGGCATTGAGTTTCCGACGCCAAAAGGGGCGTTTCGTGCGCTGGCCAATGTCAACCTGAAAATCAACAAGGGCGAATTTATTTCACTCATCGGTCATTCCGGTTGTGGTAAATCAACTGTCCTGAACATCATCGCAGGACTGCATCAGGCTACCGAAGGTGGCGCGGTATTAGATGGGAAAGAAGTCAATGAACCCGGACCAGAACGCGCTGTTGTTTTTCAGAACCATAGTTTATTGCCCTGGTTAACGGCTTACGAAAATGTTGAACTGGCGGTCAATCAGGTATTTAAGAACACCATGTCAAAGAAAGAAAAGCGAGAATGGATTGAACACAATCTGGAACTTGTTCATATGTCTCACGCACTGCACAAACGCCCGGATGAAATTTCTGGTGGAATGAAACAACGAGTCGGGATCGCACGTGCGTTGTCTATGCAACCCCAAGTACTGTTGATGGACGAACCTTTCGGCGCACTGGATGCCCTCACCCGCGCGCATTTGCAGGACTCGTTAATGGAGATCCAGGCCCAACTAGGCAACACCGTTGTTATGATCACTCACGATGTCGACGAAGCCGTTTTGCTGTCTGACCGTATCGTCATGATGACAAACGGACCGGCCGCTACGGTAGGTGAAATACTGAAAATTGACTTGCCCAGACCCCGTAATCGAATTGCACTCGCGGATGACCCGACGTACAACCATTACCGTTCTGCAGTATTGAAGTTTTTGTATGAGAAACAAAAGAAAATCGAAGATATTAAATCGGCCAGCCAATCAGTAGGAATAAAAAAGGCCACGAGTGAAGTGGCCTGATTAGATGCAACTGTTCGCTTTTTTCTAGATCGTCTATTTTTCAACCAGTTATTTTGAATGCCTGTACCAAAGCTTTGGCTCTTACAAACCTGATACAGGCATTAGCGCTGTTATCGAGCCAGTTCCCAAGCCGCCAAATCAACTCGCTTGCCCAAATCGGTCAAATATCGATCTCGCAAATCGCCTGAAGAAAACTCATCTAAGAAATTAAACCAGGTAGAAAAACCGTTGTTCTTTTTCTCACGATTTACTGTGAATATATAACCCAGTTCAGTCACGACATCTTCTTTAATACTGAAATCAATGCCTATTTCTACCGCATTGTCTTTATAGGTATACCGATTATTGCCCGTCTTAACAGGACGCGAATACAGCTCCTTTATCGTGTATGTGCCGCTTGGTAATGGACCTAACACATAAGAATGCTTGTAAACGTTGGGGTCTACTCTGGCATGATCCACGACATTCCCATCCTCATCCACGATAACCATCGTATAGATAAAAGAAAACTGTCCGGGAACTTCTGAATTCACTTCCAAAGGCAATGCGAGGAGTCCACCACTGCTTTCTTCTGGAGAAGGGAAAGTAGCACAACCCGATACAAACACACTGAGGAATAACACCAATCCTAAAATATTCTTCATTTTCTATCCTTACTTGTTGAGCGCGCATAATATCCAAATTGACGCGCATTGAGCAATACATAAGAGCAGACTTTTAGGAGAGTTCTGTGAAATGGAAAAGAAAAATGCTGGCATAAAAAAGGCCAACCCGAAGGTTGGCCCGATTCTAGTTTTCAGAGGAATCTGAAATTAGAAGCTGTACTTAGCACCAACAGTCAACATGTTAGTTGTGTCAGTTTGGAAGTCGAACTCAGCGTAGTAAGTTACACCTACTTCTGAAGTAGTATCAGCGCGCAATTCGATCTTAGGATCTGCAGCAGCGTCGCCACCGTCGAAGTTTTCCATGATTACTTTAGCAGAAGCATTGTAAGAGTCAGCAGCATATGCAACTTTCGCCCACAGCTCATCACCAGCATCAGCCAATGTGGTGAACGTGTAACCAGCAGAAGGAGTTACAGCGCCAGCAGCGTAAGACACTTCAACTTTTGCGATTTCGTCGTCGTCGTTATCAGCATTTACGTCAGTCCAAGAAGCTGAAAGAGTCGCACCCGCAACAGTTGAGTCAACAGAAACTGCGTACTCAGTTACTGTGTTACCAGCAGTATCGCCAGTTAAGTTGGTCGCAGCTTTTACTGTCGCAACGTCTGCAGTGTATGTAACACCAACACCAGCGAAGTAAGGAGCGTCAAGATCCAACTCTGCGCCGACAGCAGAAGCATACATTTCAGCTTCAGCGGTATAGCTCAGTGCACCAGCTTCACCAGTGTACTGTGCAGCAACACCAGTGCGAGTGGTTAGAGCATCATCATTCTGGCCTTGCAACTGAACAGTGAAACCGTCCATAACTGCGTACTTAAATGCAACGTCAACATCCAGCGTACCAGCTTCTTCCATTTCACCAGTGTATTCGTCTGTAGACATCAAGTTACCAACTTGACCGAAAGACAACTTACCATCAGTAACAACCAAGTCACCAACTGTAATTTCAGCTTCGTTGTTTTCGTCAGACTTCAGCCCGATAGAGCCAGAGAAAGGACCGTTGACAACAGCAGTCTCAATAGAGATACCGTAGTTGTAGTCATCTTCTTTCAGATCAACATCGTACGTAGAGTCAACAGGAACTAGCGTCCCCTCAACTTCATCAGTTGTAGCTGGATCATCAGTTGCAGGCTCCAGGTTCAGAATAAACTGAGCGTCCATCGCGCCAGTAAAAGATGTAGTTGCCTCTGTATCAGCCGCCATGGCTTGAGCAGAGATAGCAGCAGCAAGTGCAGTAACTGCAAAAATAGCTTTCATTAGATTCCCCTATTTTTATTATCAATACTGGTTTGGTGACCAGACTACTTGATTGAGCTTCAAATTCAGAATGAACCTGTCACCCTTGTTATCATTAACGCCGCATACATTTATCTTAATTTGCATACAGTGTCAAAACGTAACTGAGAGAAATTTCAAACTACAAAGATGTCATCAATATTAAAATCGGCGATTCACATCGGCTGGGTATGGTGACTCTTGTGTTTATTTTTTCATCCCAGGGTTGTTCGGTAGCCCGACCAACCATCGCGGTCTATAAAACCAGAGCGCAAAGACTTGGTCAACCACTTTTTTACCGTGAAAGGCGAGTATTTGGGCTTTTCCAGCCCCAATAGATCCCACCTTGATGAAAATCAACTGAATTAGCCTTCCACAATGGCAAGTTGCGTTGGTAATTTTCAAACAAGTGTTTGAATATGGCTGGAGCTGCAGGTTGCGGTGCCAGCTATTTAATTGATTTGAATCAGAATTTTTTGGTAACAAGACTTTTGATTTCCCGACACAAATCGTTAGTTTCTCTTGAAACCCAGCACATCTTCCATATCGAAAACGCCTGCTTCTCTTTTTTCCCTTAACCATTTTGCAGCTCGAACCGCACCACGAGCAAAAGTCTGTCGACTACTCGCTTTGTGAGTGATTTCTACCCGCTCGCCTTCACTGGCAAACATGACCGTATGCTCTCCGACGATATCCCCACCACGAATCGCAGAAAAACCAATAGCACCTTCTTCACGAGCGCCAGTGATGCCCTCACGACTGTACACCGCAACGTCGTTCAGTTGCACGCCACGACCATCCGCTACTGCGTGCCCCATCATTAACGCAGTGCCACTTGGGGCATCGACCTTGTGCTTATGATGCGCCTCAATAATTTCAACATCGCTGCTATTGCCAAGAATGGAAGACGCTAGTCGCAATAGCTGCAAAGAGAGATTTACGCCAACCGAATAATTACCGGCAAAGACCATCGAGACATTGCCGCCAAAGTGGTGCAATTGCTCTAATTCTTGTTCGCTGAAACCAGTAGTTCCTATGACCATCTTACAACCGACCTGAGCTGCGATCGCCAAATGCGCTAACGTAGCTGAGGGCGCCGTGAAATCAATGACGGTCACATTCGAGTTCAGCACGCTCTTGACGTCATCCGTAATAGACACGCCCAATTTGCCTCTGCCAATCAACTCTCCGGCATCAAACCCAATATAAGGCGAGTCACGCTTAACCAGCGCGCCAGACAATTCCACACCGTCCATCGCAAAAACAGCCTCTAATATGGCCCGCCCCATTCGCCCGTCGGCTCCAGTCACCACAATCTTTTGCATAATCTTACTCTTGTCGTCAGGGGCTTGAATCAAGCCCGGTGTTAAATCGTAAAAATCAAGAATGACAAGCTTTGTCAGGAACGTCCAGTTGCAATTTATCAGCACTGTATTGCATTGGTCTGAGCATAAAAAAAGCGACGGTTCTGCAACGCGTCGCTTTTTTCAATCGTTCGAGCGCTTCAGCTTTCGCCAAAGAACTTTTTAACGCCGTCGAACCAACCTTTACTTTTTGGCGAGTGTTTCTTGCCTTCCAGACTTTCCTGCAACTCCGTTAACAATTCTTTTTGACGTGCCGTTAAGTGAACGGGTGTTTCAACTACCACCCGGCACATCAGATCGCCAACACTGTGGCCACGAACTGGTTTAACACCTTTGCCACGCAAACGGAACAGCTTACCAGTTTGAGTTTCAGTTGGAATTTTCAATTTAACGCGGCCATCCAACGTTGGCACTTCCAGCTCTCCCCCGAGGGCTGCTTCCGCAAAACTAATGGGAACCTCACAGTACAGATTCGCACCATCACGTTCGAATATTTCATGGCGTTTAACATGCACTTCGACATACAAATCGCCTGCAGGTCCGCCATGTCGTCCAGCCTCGCCCTCGCCAGACAAACGAATCCGGTCTCCCGTATCCACGCCAGGAGGAATCTTAACATTCAACGTTTTGGTTTCTTCTTTTACACCGCGGCCATAACAGCTGGTGCAGGGGTCCTTGATAATTTTGCCCGCGCCTGAACATGCGGGGCATGTTTGCTGCACGGCAAAGAAGCCTTGTTGCATTCGTACCTGACCGGAACCACCACAAGTCGTACAAGTAACAGGAGACGTTCCTTTTTTTGCACCAGACCCGTCACAGGTATTACAGTTCACCAAAGTCGGAACACGAATATTTTTCTCGATGCCTCTTACGGCTTCTTCCAGCGTCAACTCCAGATTGTATTTCAAGTCTGAGCCACGCTGCACAGAAGACCGACCCCGGCCACCGGCACTGCCGCCAAAGATATCCCCGAAAACATCACCGAAAATGTCACTGAAGCTGCCTGCTCCGGCTCCACCGCCGCCAAAGCCGCTTTGGCCATCAATGCCTGCGTGCCCAAACTGGTCATAGGCTTGGCGCTTCTGTGAGTCTGAAAGCACTTCGTAAGCTTCATTCACTTCTTTGAATTTGCTTTCTGCGTCTTTATCGTCAGGATTACGGTCTGGGTGAAACTTCATCGCCATGCGACGATAGGCTTTTTTAATTTCCTTTTCGTCGGCGTTTTTTGCGACACCTAACACTTCATATAAATCGCGTTTTGACATAATTTTCAAGGCCTTGCTCAATACAAAAACGCGGGTCAATTGACCCGCGAATAAACGCCCAGCTCACATTACATAACGCTGTACTTGCATGCACGCGAGCACTGGGTCATTACTTATCTTTCACTTCTTCAAACTCAGCATCGACTGCATCGTCAGAGCCAGCAGCATTATCAGCGGCTGATTCGGCAGCACCAGCATCCTGAGCTTGTTCGGCGTAGATCTTCTGAGCGAAACCAGCAGAAGCCTGACTTAACGCTTCAACAGCCTTGTCAATAGCTTCTTTGTCGTCACCCTTCAGAGCGTCCTCAACAGCGACACAGGCTTTCTCAATGGACTCTTTTTCTTCGTCAGTTGCTTTGTCAGCGTTTTCTTTCAAAGACTTACGAGTCGCATGAACTAAACCGTCTGCGGTGTTACGGGTCTGAGCCAGTTCCTCGAACTTACGGTCTTCTTCTGCGTTCGCTTCCGCATCCTTCACCATTTGTTCGATTTCTTCATCCGACAGACCTGAGTTCGCCTTGATGACAATCGACTGTTCTTTACCGGTACCCTTATCCTTGGCGGATACGTTCAAAATGCCGTTCGCATCCAGATCGAAGCTCACTTCAATCTGTGGTACACCACGTGGTGCGGGTGGGATATCCGCCAGATCGAAACGACCCAGTGACTTGTTTTGACCCGCCATTTTGCGCTCACCCTGCAGCACGTGAATGGTCACCGCTGCCTGGTTGTCATCCGCTGTAGAGAAAGTTTGGCTCTTCTTGGTCGGAATCGTGGTGTTTTTGTCAATTAACGGTGTCATCACACCACCCATTGTCTCAATACCCAGAGTCAACGGTGTAACGTCCAACAACAATACATCCTTCACGTCACCTGACAGCACAGCGCCCTGAATAGCAGCACCCATAGCAACGGCTTCATCAGGGTTTACATCTTTACGTGGCTCTTTTCCAAAAAACTCGGCAACTTTGGCTTGAACCATCGGCATACGAGTTTGACCGCCTACCAGAATCACTTCACTGATATCTGAAATATCATGGTCGGCGTCTTTCAATGCGATGCGGACAGGTTCCAGGGAACGTTCAACCAGATCTTCGACTAAAGACTCGAGTTTCGCACGGGTCAATTTAACATTAAGGTGCTTAGGACCTGAGGCATCGGCCGTAATGTATGGCAAGTTAACGTCTGTTTGCTGAGCTGAAGACAGTTCAACCTTCGCTTTCTCGCCGGCTTCTTTCAGTCGCTGCATCGCTAACGCATCACCTTTCAGGTCGATACCAGAATCTTTCTTAAAAGTTTCGGCCAGGTAGTTAATGACGCGCATGTCAAAGTCTTCACCACCCAGGAACGTGTCCCCATTGGTCGCCAACACTTCAAACTGGTGTTCACCATCAACTTCCGCGATTTCAATAATTGAAATATCGAAGGTACCACCACCTAAGTCATATACCGCCACGACACTGTCGCCACGTTTTTTGTCCATGCCATAAGCTAGAGCTGCGGCTGTCGGCTCGTTAATAATGCGTTTAACGTCCAACCCGGCTATTTTACCGGCATCTTTGGTCGCTTGCCGCTGAGCATCGTTAAAATACGCTGGTACGGTAATAACCGCTTCAGTTACCTTTTCGCCCAGAAACTCTTCGGCCGTCTTTTTCATTTTCTTGAGAACTTCAGCGGACACCTGTGGTGGTGCCTTTTTATCGCCTTTCACTTCAACCCAAGCGTCGCCATTATCGGCTTTCACGATTTTGTAAGGGACCATTCCGATGTCCTTTTGTACGACATCGTCTTCAAACCGGCGACCAATCAGACGCTTGACCGCATAAAGCGTGTTCGCAGGGTTCGTTACCGCCTGACGTTTCGCGGGTTGGCCAACCAGAACTTCACCATCTTCTGCAAAGGCAACAATGGAAGGGGTGGTTCGGTCACCTTCGGCATTTTCGATTACCTTAGGTTTGCCACCTTCTAGCACGGATACGCACGAGTTAGTGGTTCCGAGGTCAATACCGATGATTTTGCCCATTTCAATTACTCCGTAAATGTTCGTTGTTTCATGCTCGCAAATATGCGAGCAATCCAATCAATTTCAAGGCCTGTGATGAAAAATCAGGCAGTCTCGTCAATTTTCTTAGCGCTATCGCCGCCTTTACTGACCATCACCATCGCAGGCCGGATCAGACGGCCATTTAACAGGTAGCCCTTTTGCATAACTGCAATGACGGTGTTCGGCTCTACCTCTTGATTCTCTACCATTGACATAGCTTGATGCAGCTGCGGGTCAAATGGCTCGCCGTGAGGATTAACCGCTTCGATGTTAAACTTCGCAAACACGTCAAAGAGACCCTTTAAGGTCATTTCAACGCCTTCTTTGATGGCGGTTACATCAGCGGAATCACCCTCAGTGAACTCGATGGCACGCTCCAAGTTATCTGCAACGGCTAACAGCTCTCTGGACAGTTTCTCCTGACCAAATTTGTGTGCATTTTCAATGTCTTTCTCAACCCGTCGGCGTAAGTTAGCCATTTCTGCTTCGGTACGGATATATTGATCTTTCAACTTTTCCGCTTCCGCTAAAGCAGCTTCAAGCTGGCTCGCAAGATCCTCGCCCACTGGTTCGGAACCGTTTGAATTTGCGGTATCTGCTTCAATCTCTGCGGAATCAGATACCGTTTCATTTTCAACTACATCATCTAACGATTTGTCTTCGCCGGTCATGGTTTACCTTCTTTAAATGCTTGAGCAATATGTATCCAACGGGCCCAGTAATGGGGCTGTACCCTTCCTTTTCAAGGGGATTTAATCGGCAAATTTCAGAACTACAGCACATAAATCTCAATGAAAACGTAAAATCTTACGGCAAGTACTTGATGCACACCCATAACAACTGTATAAACATACAGACTTTGTATGGAGCGCATGCGCATGCTACAAAATATCCTGATCCGTAATATTGCCATTGCAAACAATATTGAAATCGACTGGTCACCGGGTATGACGTCCATTTCGGGCGAAACCGGTGCTGGTAAGTCCATCTTATTAAATAGCCTCAGCCTCGCCTTAGGTGACCGAGCCGACAGCACCATTGTTCGGCACGGTGAGTCGCGCGCTGAAGTTGTTGCCACTTTTAACGTTGGTCGAATACCAGCGGCTCTGAAATGGCTAAAGGAGCGGGATCTGGACAACACCGACGAATGCATTTTACGGCGCACCATTTCCAGTGAGGGCCGATCCCGGGCTTTTATCAACGGTCAACCGGTGCCCCTGGCTGAACTTAAAACGCTCGGTGAATTCCTGATCGACATTCATAGCCAGCATGCGCATCAGTCTCTACTTCGATCCGACACACATCTGCGCTTACTGGATGAATACGCGGGGCTGACCCCACTGCGCCAAACAGTGAAAGAAGCTTGGCTGGCATGGCAGGGACTGGAACGCAAATACGCCCAGTTGAGACAGAATGCGGATGAAAAAGCCGCGCGAATACAACTGCTGCAGTATCAATGCGAAGAATTGGCAAACCTGGCATTAGCACCAGGGGAAGTCGAGGAGCTGGATACAGAGTTCAAACGCATGAGCAAAAGCGAAAGCTTACTTCGAGGGGCCCATGCGGCAGAATCCATATTGAACGGGGATGATGAACCGACCGCTGTTGCAGCACTAAAAGCCGTACTTCACGAGCTTAAGTGCTTAGATGACCCCTCAGATAGCTTAAAAAGCGCGTATTCACTGATTGAAAGTGCATTAATTCAGACGCAAGAAGCCGGTCACGACCTGCAAATCTACATCGAGAGTTTCGATTTCGATGATGAACGTCGATTTCTGGTTGAAGACCGTTTAAACACAATCCATGAACTTGCCAGAAAACACGCTGTGGCCTCAGAGAACCTGCACGACCACTATTACCAGTTGGACGCAGAACTTAACGAGTTGACCGACTCCGATGCGGCCTCGGAAACACTGGCGGAAGAAGTTGAACTGCGCAAGAAGCACTATTTTGCGGCGGCGAAGAAGTTATCAGCAAAAAGGAAGCAACATGCCAAGTCTTTTGAAAAAGAAGTTATTGAGAAACTATCGCAACTCGCTATGCCGGGCGCTAAGTTCAACGTTGCCTTCGAAGAACAGCCAAAACAAGCGTCAAACGGTATCGATGCTGTTGAGTTCCATATCAGCTTGAACCCAGGGCAACCGCTGCAGCCTCTAGCGAAAGTCGCATCCGGTGGTGAGTTGTCTCGGGTGTCGCTGGCCATTCAGGTGATCTGCGCCGAACACACCACCATTCCAACGTTGGTGTTTGACGAAGTCGACGTTGGTATCAGCGGAGCAACCGCTGAAATCGTCGGCCATATGTTGCGCAGCGTCGGGGCCCAAGGGCAGGTAATCTGCGTGACCCACCTGCCACAGGTTGCAGCGTTAGGCCATAATCACTGTATAGTGAAAAAACAACACACCGAAAGCCAAACAACCACCAACATAGTGAGGTTGGATTCAGAACAACGCATAAGCGAAATTGCGCGGATGCTGGGTGGTATAGACATTACCGCGCAAACCCGAGCGCACGCTGAAGAAATGCTTCGCAGCCACAGTCAGGCTCACTGAACGTCAAATGGCTAGCCATGTATTCCCGCTGATGGCGAAAATTGGGTAAAATGGAGGCACAGTCAGTGGTAAATAGAAGTTCTGTTGTTCGTCAACAGTGGCAGCAAAAGCAGCCAAATGTCGTTTTCAAGCTAGTGCAAGATTTGTTAGTCAAGAAGTCGTCGGCTACAACAGAATCCTGAAACAAAAAAGCCCGATAACGGGCTTTTTTACGGTTTGATATTTGTTATTGAGCCACAAGCTCTAGAAGCAACTCTTTGGTTTTTTCTTTACCGGCAAAGCCCGCCTTAATTGTATGGACTTTTCCGTCTTTACCGACAATGTAGGCATAAGGGAAACCTTTTGGCTCGAAAAATTGCACGACTTTCTGACTCTTATCTGACACATTCAGGAAGTTAACCGGTGTTTTTTCCAGAAATTTGTTTGCCAGTTTCACATCTTCATCGGTATTAATGCCGAGAAAGAAGACGCCCTGCCCTTTCAATTCAGTGTTCAACTCACTGATGATAGGGAAAGATTTTTTACAAGTCGTACACCAGCTCGCCCAGAAATCAACATACAGGACGCGCCCCTTCAATTGCGCCGTGTCCAGCACTTTGCCATCAAGCGTGGGGATCTTAAACGCCGGGAACTCATCACCTACTTTCACTTCAGCAGCGCTGAAACCGGTGATCATCAGCCCCATCACCAAAAACGCCATCTTTTTCAACATACTCTCATCCTCTACCACAACTTGATTAGTTATAAGTCAGTTTACGCACACTAGCTGAACCTCAGCGGAACATGTGCGTATTTTTTCATGTAAAGGCAGTTTGAGTGTTTGAAGCCGTTCACGATATGACAAATTAGTTCTTCGACTTTACATAAAGTACCAAACTATGGTCGACAATTTCCAAACCATGCTCTTCGGCAATCTGATGCTGACGCTCTTCGATGACTGAATCCACAAACTCGATCACTTCGCCGGTTTGGACGTTCACCATATGATCGTGATGTTCTTCTGACGCTAACTCATAAATGGCGTGGTTACCGTCAAAGTTATGCTTGCGGATCAAGCCGGCAGCTTCAAACTGGGTCAACACACGGTATACAGTGGCCAATCCGACATCTTCCCCAGAATCCTGCAGGGACTTATAAATGTCTTCTGCGCTGAGATGCCCGCCTTCTTCGCCTTCAAACATCTGCAGAATTTTCACTCGGGGCAACGTGACCTTGAGCCCAGCATTTTTTAATTCCTGATTTTGTATAGCCACCTTCTCGTCTCCGAATATGTGTGTACAATGCTCGGTTTCATGCAAACCGACCATGAGGTTAACGTTCTTGAGTGCTAGATTAACAAAAACAGTCCTGCTTTGCTTCGTTGCTATGTCAATAACTGGGTGTAGTATTTTGAAACCCTATGAAGCGGAATTGGGTCAGGGCAATTTCATTCGAGAAGAACAGATTGACCAGCTAGAGGTTGGGCAAACACCAAAGCAGGTGCTGTTTCTGTTGGGCACTCCACTTTTGACGGGGGAAGCTCGGGAAACTCGCTGGAATTACCCACTTAAAGATGAACAATCCGGATATGAGATCCTGTCCATTCAGTTTGAAAATGGCTTGGTTTCGAACATCACTCGTCAGTAAATCTGAACCTTGCAAGCGCTAGGGTCTTGTCTGACCCTGGCAATGTAGATTCAACTGGGCAGTCTCATTACGCTTCAAGACTGAGCCGAGAGCGAAAACAACTCTTTTTGTTACGGAATAACGACAAAATTCAGCATTTCATTCCTTCTTATTTTTTGCTGCACGGTTTAATCGGGCCTGTTTCGGATCAATCAGCAGTGGGCGGTATATCTCGACACGATCACCTTCGCGGAGAATTTCTTCATTTACTTTGGCAACTTTTCGGCCAAAAAGCCCCATCGCCGACTGTTCAATATCCAACCCCGGGAATTCCTTGTCAATGCCACTTTGTAACGCAGCCTGCAACAAAGTGCACCCTTCCGGCACTTCAACTTCTACTATTAACTGTTTCTCTGGTGTTGCGTAGGCAACTTCTACTTTAATGAGCTTTGCGTGCATATTGTTGTCCTGCTAGGAGTAGATAGTGTGGGCGCGATCCACAAAAGAACCCACCATACTGTCGGCAATCTGTTTAAAGAGCGCACTGAACGCCATCATTTTCAAACCCTTGGCAGCAGAAAAAGTCAGATCCAGACTGACTTTACAGCCCGTGTCGTGCAGTGCTTTGACCTGCCAGATACCATTCAGATATTCCAGCGGCCCTTGTTCCAGATTCATTTCAATCCGGCTTGGGTAGGTAAGCTGGTTGCGGGTAATCAGGGTTTTCTCAAACCCGGCCTTTTTTACCACCAGTCGACCGAGCATCTCAGTTTCTGATTGCTCAAGGATTTCCGCAGCACTAACACCCTCCAGAAACTCAGGGTAGGCTTCAATATCGTTAATTAACGAATACAGTTTTTCCGCCGGAACTAACACCAGAGCGGAGCGATGAATTTCAATCATAATCCAGGAAATATTGCCCGTTTTTTCACCCATCGATACAGGCGAACAATTAACATTAACACCACAAGCGAAAGCATCACTTGTGGTAAGCTGAGTGCCAGCAGACTGAGCGTCGCGCGGGCGAATACTAACCCAAGCACCAGAGGGACAACAAACCTTAACACCAGGCGCCAGAGAAAATAACGGAAACCACCATGGGGGTTCACTTGCTGCAATACCCGGTTTGGCCAGACGATCCAACCCACCCATATTGCGATACCTGCAGTTATGGTCGGGATGATCACACCCTGCCCGATCCTCTGGACCACTTCATAAATCGGCTTGCCATACCAGGTAAGCGGAGAATATACATCATGTGAAAACACCAAAACGCCACTGAGTACAACCACACCGCATACGGTTGCTGCCAGTAGCCATTGTCTCAGCGACACATTCGACTCTTGAGCGACCAATAGTAGCAACGGCAAACTACTTGCCAAACCCACCATACACAGCATGGTGAGCCACAGAGCAACATCGAAGGGCAAAGAGTCGGCACTCTGCAGGGAGTTCACCAATGATCGCAGCACGTTGCCTGCGTCCAGCCCACTGCCATTGAGGGCTGCCAGCCACTCCCATGAGATCGACAACATCGCCAAACCGAACAATAGATCAAACAATTGCACCAGGATGATCACCCTGGCCGTAGGTAAGCGATCCGATATTTTTGTGCCCAACACATACCAAACCAGCAGTCCCACCATAGATGAGGTTAGTGCGTGTTGCATGGCGGCTAGAATGTCGTCCCATTGCAATGCTGGCCATTGCAGGCTCAAAAACAGCGGTACGAACTTTGGAATACAGTAGAGGATAAACATAAAAAGAATAGGGATAAGCATAACGAATATGGCGGCAATACCGTGCCAGGCGAGCCCGCCCAGCAGCATCAACAAAATGCCTTGCGCAATAACGAAGCTCATAATTCGGTAAATATCCTGACTTTGCTCGAACCAGTAAAGGTTTTGGTCCAGCGGTCGCAACCCCAACAATTCTCCTTGCAGGCCGTCGATGCCGAATATCAGCGCCCACGCGGTGTTAAATAAGTTGGTGGACATCACAAAAACCACGGCCATCAAGAGAATTCCGAATGCCAACCGAGCCCAAGATCGGTTTAATACCAAAAAACTGAATTCAAACGGTGTTACCCGATACAATCGGCCAGCAACCAGCTCCGCTTGCAAAACCGGTAGAATAAACAGCAGTTTGAGAAAGGCGTAAAACAACAGGAAGCTTCCGTTTCCGTGTTGTGAGACCAACGTTGGGAGGATGAGACCATCCGACAGACCAACCTGAGTCCCAACCAGTAAAGCAATCAGTAATACCAAATTCACATACAGTTCCCGAAACACCCATTTGATCGGTCATACACGTGGGACCTGCCGGACAGGTCCCTGATTGGACTGACATTATCCAGACGTCCAAGCCGCTGCTATACTGCAGCAATCTTAGAAAGATAGAAAGCACATGGCAGAACAGCAATACGACTTACTTTTTAGCGGACAATGTCTTGAAGGCCACTATGTCGATTTCGTCAAAGCGGACCTGCAAACTCTGTTTAAAGCCAACCAAGGCTATATCGATGGTCTGTTTACCGGTCAGGAACAGATCATCAAACGTAAAGTTGATAAGGCAACGGCCATTAAATTCCAGCAGGCTTTTAAAAAAGCGGGCGCCAAACTGACGGTTAAAGTTCACAATCCATCGGCCCAGCCTATCACACCCACTGTAAATGCAGCTGCTGCACCAGAATCTAAATCCGTACCGAACCGCCCAGTTCAGCCGCAGGTGCCAGCAGGGATTCCAGCTCAGTTAGGAACGACCACAGCAGTTGCTCCAGGCGAAAATGCCGATGAACTCATAGAACATCACCAGCCTGATATTAAAGCGCCAACGACCATCCCCAGCTGGGATGTTAGCGCTCCGGGCGCGGTGCTGGGAGGTGAAACCCCCTTTGTGCCAGCGAATATCGATACCAGTGATTTATCGGTTGCCGCCCCGGGTGCTGACCTGATCATTCATTCCGGGTTCGAAGAGCCCACTCCGGTCATTAATACTGAAGCTATCTCGTTGGCAGATCCTGGCGCGACTATCGATACGTTGGACGATCACCAAGCGCCAGTGCGAGTCGATATCAGCCACCTGAGCCTCGAATGAGCTGTTTACCACTATTTATAGCAATGCCGCCAAACTGGCGGCCACGGTCATTAAAAACAAAAACCATTTCATAAAACGCTGACTCACTCGTAACGCCAATCGAACGCCAACGCGTGCACCGACCATAGTCGCCATCGCCAGAACAATTCCGGGCAACCAAGCCACCTGACCTCGGGCAATAAAAACTGCCAGCGCAACCGACGTAAAGGCGGCGGTACAGAGCATCTTCAATGCATTGGTTTTTACCAAGTCATAACGCAGACTGCCGCCAATGGCGGCGATTAAGACAAAACCAACACCAGCCTGCACGAAGCCGCCATAAATACCCGCTGCGAACAGAATCCACCATGCGCCTGATGACTGCTTTACCGTGAGACTCTTCTCCTCCGGGCCCGGAAAAACGGTAGATGGCCGGAACAGGATAACCACAGACATTGAGATCATCGTCCCCAGTAAGACAGGTTTTAAAAGCGACGGCGGGAGATAGGAGGCCAACCCCGAACCCAATAATCCTCCCCCCAACACCGGCAACAGAATACCTTTCAAGTCGTACAATGGCAGCTGCCCATGCTGATTGAAACCGCGCATACCCACCAGAGACTGCATAAAGACGCCCACACGATTGGTGGCATTGGCGACATCCGCGGGTAAACCGAGAATCATCAAAGCAGGCAATGTCAAATTAGAACCGCCACCGGCCAGTGTGTTAATGATCCCGGCAATAAATCCAGTGATAGTCAGCAGCGCAAGCATAAACCAAGACAGTTCCATGACTCGACCTTATCATTTCGAAGGGGGCGACATTACCAGTACTGACGGTTCCGGGCTACCCAACTTTAAGCCGAGATTCGAAGGTGTGCGACACCTGCTGCTGTAATAGAAATGCGTCAAACAGCAATTGATGAGGTAATCCGAGACTCAGGCTGATTTTCCAGAGGTCATCGCGCAAATGATCTTCCGCCCTCAATAACGCGTCCGCACGATACTGCAAACTGGCTGAAAATTCACTTTTCGCAAATGCCCGTTCCAGGGTTGAGCGCAGATCTGTCTGGGGGACCTGTAATGCATGCAGTAAAAAGGATTGAATGATGTTCATAATGACCTCCCAAATGAACACTTGCGAGGCAGCGACACGGTTTTGTGTGCGGTGCGCTTTAGCTGCTTTTATATACCGCTCGCAAGTGACACTCTAAATCAGCGGTTTCAATGCCAAAAACTATATCAACAAATTTCGATATAGACAAAGTATTATTTTAGTCACCACAGACCAAAACCACGCTGCGCTGCAAAAAGTCGCGGTCAACTAAATCTGAAACGGGTATCGGCACGTAATTTGAGATGCCTACAGCAATACGTCAATCCGTCACCAACTGAGGTTGAGGCCAATGCTCCGATAATGACTCTTGCTTTGGAACGGTAGGCAAATTAGGCTCAACGACCAAAGATTGTTATCTGCAAAGGCAAGCGGTTAAAGCCGACTAGTGGCAAGGCAACTGAGTCAGAAACATTGACGTGTACTATTCGTTTACATCTTGCCGTCAGCAACTCATTCACGGTTAGCGGCAATGATATGAACATAGATAGTCCTAATCGATACCTCAATCAACAGGGACAAAAGCATGCCACACATGGTCATTACCGGAGCAAGTCGCCGACTGGGTTTATTCCTGACCGAACAATTTCTGTTGGCTGACTGGCGGGTAACCGCCATTACACGCAGCCCAAGTGACGCCCTTCTCGGTCTGGCACAAAGCAACTTGCGACTGGTCAGTGCGGATTACAGTCATACCGAAAATTTTGCAGCCTTGGTGCAGGAAATTGGCGAGGACGCCATCGACTTGCTGTTTCACAACGCGTCGTATTTTGCGCCAGACGCTGATGAGACGAGCGAAGCGCTCGACCAGATGGATCAAATGCTGAAAACTCATGTCGCGCTGCCGATGTTTCTGAATAACGCACTTACGGGACAGCTCAAGCAATCAGCAAACGCCAATATCATTCATATGACCGATATCTATGTCGACAATCCGAATAGCCGTTTCAGTCACTATTGCGCCTCCAAAGCTGCCCTGGAAAACCTGTCAAAATCCTTTGCCAAAAGGTTAGCGCCAGAAGTCCGGGTCAATTCGATTCAGCCTGGCGCGCTCAAGTTTCTGCCAGAACACAGCGATGCCGCAAAACAAGCGGTGTTGTCAGCAGCGCTAATTCAACAGGAAGCTGGATTCGAGCCAATCTATCAGACGATTCAGTTTATTCTCAACAATCCATTCATTACCGGTACCGCCATAAAAGTAGACGGTGGCCGGTCCATTTGCCGATAAAGGAACCCCATGCGAACAGCCATCATCAATATCAAGAATCTGCGTCTGCGCACATACATTGGCTTTAATCCGGAAGAACTCGAAAAACAACAGGATGTGGTCATCAATGCTGAAATCCACTACCCGGCTGACCAGGCGCTGGAAACCGACAGCGAGTCAAACGCGGTCAATTATAAGGACATAACCAAAAAGATGATTCAGCATGTAGAACAAGGACAATTCAAATTGCTGGAAAAACTGGCGGGCGATTTACTCGATATTGCGCAAACACATCCGGATGTGCTCTTTGCGAGGGTATCGGTGGACAAACCGCATGCGTTGCGGTTTGCAGATTCCGTTTCCATTACGATGGAAAGTCATTCACGAGCGGGTTAACCCCGCTCTGTTAGCGGACGAAGTCTCGTCGCAAGTCTCGGTCCGCCAAGAATTGGCCGCCCAGCGACAGGGTTTCTGTGGATGAGGTACTGTCCATGACCCCGCGCGCTTTCACACAATAATGTGTAGCGTTGATTTTGACCGCCACATCTTCAGTACCCAACAGCGTTTGCAACGCAACCAGCACCTGCTGATTCAATCGTTCCTGAACCTGTGGTCGCTGTGCGAAAAAGCGGACAATCCGGTTGATTTTGGACAAACCTATGATGGTTTTGCCCGGTATATAGGCCACATCGGCTTTGCCATCGATAGTCACAAAATGGTGTTCACAGGTACTGGTCAGATCGATATCTTTTACCCGAATCATTTCTGATGCAGACATTTTGTTTTCGATCAGTGTAATTTTGGGAAAGTGCTCATAATCCAAACCGGAGAACACTTCATTGACATACATTTTGGCGATGCGATGAGGAGTTTCTGCGAGACTGTCGTCAGCTAAGTCCAGCGCCAAGACACCCATCACTTCAGTCATCAACGACTCAATACGTGCCACCCGATCTTGCTTAGACAATGTCTGTTCAAGCATCGGAGTTTCCAATCCCAGTTCAATTAATCGATTGCGAACAGCGATTGCTTCGGCGGATATTGCCATAATTTTCTGTACCTACTGAATTTGCGTTTTTCGTCGAGCATCGCCACCGGAGGCTTTTGGCGACAGACACAATTGATGCCGCCATCGGCGAGTTAGCGCGCCATAATATCATATCCGCCGGCAAATAAATCCATGCAGAGACTACGGGTTTTCAACACGCGATAAGCGCGCTTTTCCGTAATTTGAGCTGATGTATTCGGGTTCTTCAACAGCGGAGCGTTGGTTGATGATACGGGTCATGACAAAAAACAGATTGGTCAGCACATTCGTGTATCTTGGTAAAGTTGGAGGTACCGACACTCCTTCTAGGTCCAGCCGAACCAATAGTCTGGTTACTTTCTTGCTCAGGCTCCGGCAATAATGCAATGGCACCACCGCGCCGACGCCACGAGGTAGGACAAATTTCCGGTCATCAGCCACCAGCAACTGCTTAAGCTGGCTATAAATGTCCTTAAGCTCGACCAATTCAACGTCACCAATCGCGCAACGTCCACGAATGGAGCCATTCAAATCAAACATCTTAGGTTGAATATCAAACAACACTTGCTGCAAGTCTGCATCCCTTTCGATGCAGGCACTGCCAGCCAAACCGACCTGCGTGCACAACTCATCAGTTAAAATCTCGAAATCACACAGATTTGATGTTTCGTAAATGAACGGATAACTCATTTCATCAACGTCGCCATTAAATTTGAACACAGGGGATCTCCTCAGGGCTGTTGGACCAAAATGGAATGACATAAATACATTGACTTAACCACCCTTTCCTTGTCCAATTCGCGCCTGCTCATACGGAATGCGGTTAGAATCCGCAGCGGACGCGCCACTGTAATTAACAGTTTATGTTATTAGCCAGGAGACGTGAGCTACACAATTTTATACTGTACGCGTCTTACAGGAGACACAGATGCCTCATTTTTTGAAGGCGGCTGCTTTTTTTGCCGCTGCGACCTTAACCACCCTTTGTTTCGCTCAAACGCAATATCCACTGACTGTTCAAGATGGAATGGGTCAGAAAATAACGCTAACGTCTGCTCCAAAAACAATCTCATCCAAAACCCTGTTTACGGATGAAATCCTGCTTAATATGCTCGACACCAGTCGTTTGAGCAGCCTGACAAATTTCGCCAGCGATGATAATTACTCCAATATTGCCGGAAAGTTGCCTGCAGGCGTACCATTGCTGGATTTCAACGTAGAAGCAATTATCGGCAATTATCCGGACATCGTGTTTGCTGCGAACTGGAGCGACGCCGGTAAAGTAGAGCAACTTAAACAAGCCGGTATTCAGGTTTATCTGGTCAATACCCCTAATACACTTGAAGGGATCGAGACAGAAATCCTGAAACTGGGGATGCTGCTCAATGTGGCTGAGAAAGCAGAGCAACTGGTTGCCGACATGCACAGCCAACTGGAATCATACCAGTCTAAGGTTTCGATCATTGCAAAACAGCAGTGGGTTGCTTTGGATTACAACAGCTGGGGGACTGCCAGCGGTGTTGATACCACCTGGAACGCAGTACTAACCAACGCAGGCATCATCAATGGCTCAGCAGAATACGAACAGGGTGCCTATGGTCAGGTACCTATGTCAAAAGAACTCATCGTCGAAATCGATCCTGACATTCTCTTTCTACCCGGATGGATCTACGGCGAAAGCGATGCCGCCAGCAGTTTTTATCAACAGGTCGCCAATGACCCCGCTCTGAGCAATGTGACCGCCATCAAACAAGGCCGTGTCTATCAAATCCCGGAAAACCTGCGCGGCACTTACAGTCAGTACATTATTGACACTATCGGCTATGTTGTTGAGTCGGTCGCGGACGCTGTTGAATAAAAACCTTATGAATGCCCGCGCCATCAACTCGCGCATACTAGGGTTATGCCTGCTCACGCTAATGGGGATAACCTTTGTACTATCGCTCGCCTTGGGTGCCATCAAATTACCCGTCAACGACGTTGTGGCGGTGTTAAACCTGGCCATCCAAGGAGAGTTGGAGCAAGCTCAAAGCCTGTATCCAAAGACCACAGCCATTTTATTGCATATTCGACTACCCCGCGCATTCGCCGCTATTTTGGCAGGTGCCGCACTGGCAACAGCGGGGGTCGCCAGCCAAGGGCTGTTCCGGAACCCATTGGCCAGCCCCGATATTCTCGGCATCAGCGCAGGTAGCAGTTTGGGGGCTGTCATCGCCATTACGGCCGGCTGGTCCATGCGCCATCCGTTAGTTATTCCCGCCAGTGCCATTATGGGTGCCGCCTTGACAGCGGCGCTGGTGTATTTTCTGGCTCTGCGCAAAGCCATGATGCAACAACTGCTTTTTGTGATTTTATCCGGTCTAGCCTTATCCAGTTTACTGACAGGGGCCATTTCAGCGACCCTTTTGATGGCCAAACAATACGAAGTTTCGCAATATGTTTTCTGGACCATGGGCGGTCTCGAAGGTCGACTGTGGGCACACGTATTGTGGCCCGCCCCAGCCATCGTCCTGGTAGGCTTGCTGTTATGGCGACAGGCTCAGGCACTTAATCTAATAGCACTTGGAGAAGAAAACGCACATGGTATGGGTCTGGATGTACCCCGAGCACAAAAATTCACCTTGCTCGGCAGTGCCCTGCTCACCGCACTCGCTATTTCCATTTCCGGTCCGATCGGATTTATCGGACTCATGATTCCGCACCTGGTCCGTCTATTTGTCGGTCCGGATCATCGCCGGTTAATGCCTGTCAGCGCCATCATTGGTGCGACGTTTGTGATGCTGGCAGACCTGATTGGCCGAACGATCGTTGCGCCACATGAAATCAAGGTTGGCATCATTACCGCGCTGATCGGTGGCAGTTACTTCATATTTCTGATTGCACGCATTCAACAACGAGGGCAGCTATGACACAGCCCTTATTGAGCGCGACCTCGCTAGGTTTCAAACGCGCTTCTCGCATTTTACTGAACGACATTAACCTCTCGATAAAGCCCGGCGAACTAGTTGGCATTATCGGCCCAAACGGTGCGGGTAAGAGCACGCTGCTCAAATGCCTCGTGGGTATTCATGCTTTAAACCGCGGAACGATAACGGTTCAAGGCAGTCCGCTGGCACAGTTGTCCCATAGTCAGCGGGCTGCTCACATCAGCTATCTTGCTCAACAACAGCAGGCAGCCTTCGCGTTTACCGTAGAGCACACTATTTGCCTGGGCGCTTATCATTGGCAGCATCGCACCCACGACAGCGGCCAAACGGTACAGGAGCGGTTACAGGCCATCGTTGAACAACTGGACTTACAACCTTTGTTGCACCGTAAGTTAGACGAATTATCGGGCGGGGAAACCCAGCTGGTGCATTTTGCCCGGATATTAATGCAAAACACGCCCTTGATGTTGTTGGACGAACCCACAGCGGCACTGGATATTGGCCATGAAACGCAACTCATGAACTTGCTCAGGCATCATTGTCGATTGGGATCCGCAGCGTTGGTTGCCATTCACAATCTGAATATTGCCGCGGCTTTCTGCGATCGTTTGATCCTGCTGGATCGCGGTGAAGTTTTGGCCAGCGGTCGCGCAGAGGATGTCATTACGCAGGCACGGATGAACCAGCTGTACGCTGAACAGGTTATGGTCAGTCACAATCCGGTTTCCGGCACCGTCACCGTGTTGCCCCTGCTGGAAAGACAGCTGCACCACAATTTCACCGTGCACCTTATCGGTGGCGCAGGTAGCACTGTTGCACTGGTCCGAACACTGCTACAAATGGGCGTTAAGGTGACAGCCGGTATCGGCCACGAACAGGATTCAGATACCGAATTCTGGCAGGTTACCGGCATTGAACATATTAAGGTCGCCGCCTTCTCCGCGATTACCTCACAGGATGTTGAACGCGCCAAGTACTTGGTTCACAGTGCCGATATTACACTGCTGACCGAATTCCCGATTGGGATCATGAATGATGAGAATCTAAAGCTGGCCGCTCAAGCCAAAAACCTGTGGTTAATCGAAGAAGAACACACCGATCCTTCCCGTTTTCATCACCCTGATGCACAGCAAGCCCATGAAGCGATGAAAGCTTCGGTGCCCCGCTACTCCTCACTAGGCGCGCTGGCCACTATCCGATCTATACTGGCCAATCTGACCGATACCAACACTCGGTAAACAGTTGAATTTAAGGCATTTTACAAGACACCTGCTAAACTAACAGCGATTCAGGTTATCACTCAATAATGCCGTCTTTCATGTTTACCGGGGTAAGTTGTGCCGCAAAATCGAAGCATCGGGAAAGTCATTTTGAGCCAAACTTTACCGACGCTCGTGTCCCTGGCGTTCGGATCCGCGTTATTGCTGTTCATTGGCATCATTCTCATTGTTAATAACGATATCGAAAACCGGCATACACAGCGGGTGACCAAGGTTCTGGATCAATATACCGAGGTCATGGAAAAACAGATCCGGCAACTCAACGTCATTGCCTCCAACAGGTTCACGCTCCAGGCACTAACAGAGCCCTCTGCCCTGACCAAATATCTGCTGCGAAACTACCTGGCTTCGATGAGTTCCGACTCGCTGCGCAAAGCCACCATCCGGTTGGTGACTCTGTCGGGCGAGGTAATAGCGTCCAATATCAGCCATGAAAACGACACCACCATCACTTTAGCCACGGAGCCCTGGTTTAACCCGGTCTTCGTTCGCCAAGTTAGCTTCCAAAGCAAAGGCTCTGCCCCCATTGAGCTGGTAATACCGGTCATCGACTCCGATCGGGTCATCGGTGCCCTCATCACCTCTTTTCCGAGTCTGGACTCTTTACTGCAGTTCAATTTTGAAGATTCAGTCGTAGTGGTTACTACAACAGATCAGCAGGTCATCTATTCAACCGACACCGCGAAACTGCCACTCTATGAAACACTGGCATTAGAAAATCAGAGTCAATGGCGGGTAGGGTATGAGGCAACCAAAGATGACTTTGCCTTCATTGGTATTGAGTCCAGAGGCTTGTTTTTAAGTGAGTTTCTCAGGCTATTTTTGTTTGCGCTCTTACCTGTATCGTTCATTATCATCAGCAGTCTGCTCAGCGCCCGCGCCGCGGGCAAATTAAGTGCAGAAACCATTGAACGCTTTCTAAACTCTCTGACAACAGTTAGGAAGAATGAAAATCTGCGCGAACTTCAGTCTCTCGACTCCGATGCGATCGAGTTAAAAAAACTGCGTCAGGAGTTTGATTCCCTGTTGACTAGCCTCAGCGAATCGAATCTATCCACCGAACGTGTCTCAGCCATGATGAATTCACTGAATGACCTGTTAGTGGTGTTTGATCTGAATGGCAAGATGATTTTGTCTAACCGGGCATTTGACACATTTCTCACCAATACGTCATTCGAACCAGAAAACCTAATTCAAACCATTTTTTTCGGCCAGCAACCTGAAGAAATACTGGACATAGAACACCCATTTACACCCGTAGAAAAACACTATCTCAGCCAGAATCCGCACACGACACAGAGATATTTTTCCGTTCGATGGACACGACATAGACAGTTCAACGACTTTGGTGAAGTCACAGGGATTACCTTCGTAGGCATGGATACCACCAAATCCAATGAGCTGGAAGCCGAAATCAAGTTGAAAGAAGCGGCCATCGATGAAGCCGACAGCGGCATCATTATTCTGGAAGTGATCCACGAGTACTCGAAAATCATTTACGCCAACCGAGGTGCTGAGAATTTCATCGGTATCACCCATGAAAAAATCATAGGCAGTACGCTGTCCATTTTTTCCTCACAGCATACCGACCAAAAAGCACTGTCCCGGATTATCGAAGCGACCTCAACCGGTAAGTCCATCGTTGAGGTTCTGGAACGCAAACGCAGTAACGGCAGTACGTTCCATTTGGAAATATCGCTCAGTTCCGTCAAGCTGAATACCGAAACACAGAAACACTACTATCTCGGCATACTTAAGGATGTCACCGAGCAACAGATGACAGCACAACTGCTATTAGAAGCCAAACAAAAAGCCGAAGAATCCGCCCAGATTAAGTCGTCGTTTCTGGCCAGCATGAGCCACGAAATCCGCACACCCATGAACGGTGTTATCGGAATGTTAGACATACTGAATGAGTCCAGCCTCAACGAACAACAGAAAAATTACGTCAGCATCGCCCAGGACAGCGCCGAATCATTATTGACCATCATCAACGACATACTCGACTTCTCCAAGGTCGAAGCCGGTAAACTGACCCTGGATGAAATCGACTTTAATCTCAGCGATATGTTGGACGGCTTTGTCGACTCTATGGCACACCAGGCACACAGTAAGAATCTGGAATTGGTGCTGGACTCCAGTGAAATAAATCAGGTTTATGTGAAAGGCGATCCAGGTCGGTTGCGCCAGATCATGACCAATCTGGTGGGTAATGCAATCAAGTTCACCGCACGTGGAGAGATCGTCATTCATGCAAAACTGAATGAATTCAGTGAAGATCAGTTGTGGCTCGACATGACGATCACGGATACCGGCATTGGTATTCCGCATGAAAAACAAGCTCATCTATTCGACCCGTTTACCCAAGTCGACGGCTCACACAAACGCGCGCAACAAGGTACCGGATTGGGTCTGGCCATCGTTAAACAACTTTGTGAAGCCATGCATGGCCATGTTTGGGTAAACAGCGAAGCCAGTCGCGGCAGTACGTTTGGCTTTCATATTCAATTGCGTCCAAGCGATCGCTCTTCACCAGTATTACCACCACTCAACACCAAAGACAAACGCGTTCTATTAGTGGACGATAACGCCACTAACTGCAAAGTACTGGAAAAACAGCTGGAAAAATGGGGAATTGAAGCTGAGAGCTGCGCCAGTGCTAACGATGCACTGGCCCTATTGTCACAATATCCGGATCGATTCAACGCAGCCATTGTCGACATGAACATGCCGGAAATGGACGGTGCAGCATTTGGTAAACGGGTCAGTCAAATGCCGCACTGCAAACACATGAAACTGGTGTTGATGACGTCCATCAGCCAACGGGGTGACGCACAGTACTTCGCCGACCTAGGATACGCCGGTTATTTTCCGAAACCTGCTACTGTCACTGACATCATTGACGCCTTAAGCGTTTTGTTTGACGATGGCAAAGCGCTGTCGGAAGCCAGTCCGTTGGTTACTCAACACTATGTCCGGAGTCTGCGCCGAGAGCAGTCATTCAGTAAAGCGTATCGAGTATTGCTGGTCGAGGACAATCCGGTTAACCAGATGATATCCAAAAAATACATCAACACCTTGGGGTTAACCGCGACCGTCGCACAAGATGGTCAAGTCGCGCTCGATTTACTGACCAAAACCGAAGAAAGTTTCGACCTGATTCTGATGGATTGTCAGATGCCTGTACTCGATGGTTTTGAAGCAACGCGCAAGATTCGTATCGGTGAAGCGGGAGACCGCTATCTGAATATCCCAATAATTGCCATGACCGCAAATGCCATGAAGGGTGACCGCGATCGATGTCTTGAAGTGGGGATGGATGACTACATCAGCAAACCATTACGCAAAGACGTTCTGGAACAAACCTTAAAAAGCTGGCTGAGCCGGCTGTAGAGCGGAAGCAGTCCACAGACAAGCGAACTGACATTCGGTACACTTGCGTAATCTGTGTAAACCGACTCTGCAACGAACATACCTGACCAACTGGAGACTGATTTTTGGCCGAAGAACTGTCCAACCTGATCGAAGAAGTTGTGGATGCTAAAACACAACAGGATGTCCTCATCGGGAAAATGATTATTCAACGGGAATTTGATGACCTGGCCCTGTTGCTGGAATCACTTCCGTTGGAACAGCGACTGGCGACCTGGTCACAGGTGGCAGCTGAGAATCGCATTGACATTCTGGTGGCGATGCGCGGCGACCCGCGTGAAAGTCTGCTCGACGCTATGTCGCTCGATGAGTTGGACATGTTGTTTCAGGATCTGGACGCAGAAGATCTGGTCGAATTAACCGAATCGTTGCCCTCGCGTCTGGTAGACCGCGCCCTGCAGGCGATGGATACCAAGCAACGGAAATATTATGAAGACGCACAGCAATACGCCGACAACCTGGCCGGTCACTGGGTGGATCACCATCAGCTCACCTTGCCTCAGAATGCTAAGGTTCGCGACGCATTGCGACTATTGCGCCGGGAGTTACCGGAGTATGTTGATGCGGTTTATCTGATCAATCGAACCGGTCATTTTTTTGAAGGCGTGAAAATCGGCGCAATCTTTGGCTCACCGGATCACGTTCCGTTGACGGACATCGGCGAAGAAGAATTTCCCACTGTAAGTGCCAGCGAGAACGCCTTCGACGCGGCATTGAAAGTCCAGAAAAGTGGTTACGCCGCATTACCGATGGTCGATGAAAACAACACTCTACTCGGCCGGATGGACGTCGGAACCGCCAGTGAAATCGTCAATGAATATTACGAAGGTCAAATTATGGCCAGCGCTGGTATGGATGAGGACGAAGACTTATTCTCCCCGGTTGTCACAAGCGCAAAAAATCGCGCATTCTGGCTGGGCATTAACCTGGTAACGGCGTTCGCAGCAGCCTGGTTTATCGGTTTGTTTGAAGCCACTTTACAGGAAGTCGTGGCATTAGCGGTGCTGATGCCGGTCGTCGCAAGCATGGGCGGCATTGCGGGCAGTCAAACCCTGACACTGATTATCCGGGGTCTGGCACTCGGTCAGGTCACCGGCGGTAACCGTAAAGCGTTATTGAAAAAAGAAATGAGTGTTGGCGGGTTGAATGGCATCATCTGGGCCATCGTGGTCGGTGTTGTAGTGTCCTTCTGGTTTGGCAGTGCCCTCATTGGCTTCGTCATATCGCTGGCGATTTTAATGAATATTGTCGCCGCGGCTTTTTCTGGCGTACTGATTCCCATCATTCTCGATAAGCTCAAACTGGACCCGGCACTGTCGGGTTCCGTGGTGTTGACCACCGTCACCGATATCGTTGGCTTTGTGGCGTTTTTGGGAATCGGTACTTTATTGCTCACCTAAGGTGTTCCGCTCCAGACTCTCGTCAGGAATCTTACTGTTTGGCTCGTTTAACACAATTGCGACCAGCCTGTTTGGCCGCATACAATGCTTTATCGGCCAGTTTGATCACTTGCTCCGGTTCACTTACCTGGCTTGATACCTGAGCGACGCCGATACTGATCGTCACGCTGACACTTCTCCGCTTAACTCCCTGCCGCTGTTTTTTACCCGACTTATTATCTTGCGGCCTTGAGGGTTCTCGCAGCTGCAACTGATATGCAGCCACCGCCAAACGCACTTGCTCCAGTGCGTCCATTGTTTGCTGGGAAGTCTTTCCGGGAAACAAGATAGTGAACTCCTCTCCACCGTACCGATATGCTTTTCCACCACCACTTACCTGTGCAATTTTCGTGGCAACCATTCGTAACACCTGATCACCCACATCATGTCCATGAGTGTCGTTAAATGATTTGAAATGATCCACATCCAGCATGGCTATGCTGTAACGCCGGCCTAACCCCTGCATCTGCTTTTGCAGTGCCTTGCGCCCTGGAATGGAGGTTAACTCATCGACAAATGCCAGCAGGAAAGCTTCCTGAATCAATGAGATCAATAACAACATCCCCAACACGGAAAACGCCAACGCGCTGATGAAAGGCGTGGAAAAAAAAGTAAAGGTCGCAAACACCGCCAGTAATCCGGTCAGCCAATGTGCCGTCAGAGCCGTCGGGTTAAGAGCGTAAAGCAAACACAAAAATATCAATACCGGCAGATAGCTGACCAGCAATCCCAACGGCATTTGCCAACCCGGTACAACCGGCTGCCACAATACCTCAGGAATGAGTGCCAATAACGCCGCCGTGTCCAGTGGCCAGAACAGAAACGGTAGGCAGAGCAAACTGGCCATAAGAGTCAAGACGGTCAAACCCGGCCAAGACAATAGTCTTGACTGATTCACCAAAACAACGACCATCATGATAAGTGGAAACAGAATATTCACTACAGCAAATACGGCGCAGGTTATAGGATCGGCCAGTGTGCTTTGTAAGTGCCACTGAATCACACCCAAAACAGCGGCGTATAATGCGGCGGTATAGAAAAATCCAAACTGCAACAGGTACAGTGCGGCAACAGCAGTTATCAAAAACAGTGGCCAGGGTAACACCAGCAACAGTTGCCGGTAGGGTATCCAAGAGACCTGCAGCCCTACCATTGCAATGATCAACGCCATGAAAAAAAAGAATGGAATAACAAAATGCTTCCGATAGGAATTCATGTACCCTCAGAAAAAACGGTTTTCGTCTCAGTTTCAGACCTCACACTGACTTCAGAAACAGTTTAGCGAATAAATGAAGGATCGTCCCTTTGTTCGGACTCTGGTTCGAAATCCACTTGTTACGCTCTGGCTTCCACGAAATAATCCGGCATCAATTTAAAGTGGACAGCATTATGACAACATTGACCCTCGATTACGCCCAACAACTGATTCATAACAGCATCGCCTTGGCGTCCCAACATGGTCAGTCAATCGCGGTAGCCGTTGTCGATGACCACGGCGAGCTGCTGGCATTCGCCCGAATGGACAACACGGCTTATCACGCTGGAATATTGGCCCAGAATAAGGCCTACACCTCGGCCAGAGATCGGCAACCGACGGCGAATCTTGCGGCATGGGCGCAAGCGACCGGCAAAGACATGGGCTACTGGACAGATGCCCGCTTCACCGGTATTCAAGGTGGCCTGCCAATCCTGAAGGACAACAACGTTGTCGGTGCCATTGGCATCAGTGGTCTCAGCGAGGAAGAAGACGCCGCACTTGCACAGATAGCACTGGATAGCCTGGTCAAGAACTAGGGGCTGATAGCCACCGTTGTCAGATTACCGCGAGCAGTGGTACCGTTTCGGCTTTCAGAAAATCAGGATAAACAGATGTATTTTGGCAGCGACAATCAAACCGGCGCATCGGAACAGGTTTTTTCGGTTTTACAACAGGCAAACCAGGGTGTCACCGCCGCCTATGGCGACGACGAGTGGAGCAAGAAAGCCATCGCCGACATACAAAATCTATTTGAATGTGACGCGGAGGTCTTTCTGGTCAGCACCGGCACCGCAGCGAATTCACTGGCATTAGCGTGCATGTCGGCACCGTGGGACAGCGTTGTTTGCCACGGTCAGGCACACATTATCAATGACGAACTGACCGCGCCAGAATTCTTTACCGGTGGCGCCCGGCTGGTCGGACTGGACACCCGACTCGCTAAATTATCAGCAGACTCCTTACAGCGTTATCTCGCGCAAGGGGCTGCCCACCCTCCTCACAATGCCATTCCAAGTGTTCTGAGCCTGACGCAACTTAATGAGTCCGGTCAGGTATACAGCGTCGACGAAGTCATTGAGCTATGTCAAATTGCACACAACCACGGCCTTACCGTTCATATGGACGGCGCGCGTTTTGCCAATGCACTGGTGGCGTTGCAATGCAGCCCGGCCGACCTGACCTGGAAAGCGGGCGTGGATGTGTTGTGTCTTGGTGCAACAAAAAATGGGGCGCTATCTGCTGAGGCGGTTGTGTTTTTTAACAAATCACTGGCTAAAAACTTTGTCGCGCAACGCAAACGATCCGGACATCTGATATCCAAAAGCCGCTGGCTTGGTGCTCAGTTTGTCGGCTGGCTGCAAAATAATCATTGGTTGGCACTGGCCAGCCACGCCAACAGAATGGCCGCAAAATTGACCGAAGCCTTGCGTCAACATGATTGCTGCACAGTGGCCTGGCCGGTAAAAGGCAACGAGCTTTTTGTCGTCATGCCTAAAGAAACCATCTCAGCTTTACGCGCGCAAGGAGCGGTTTTTTATGAATGGCCACGCACCTTTTTACCCGAGGACTTTGAACTCGATGACACCAGTGATGTGGTTAGACTCGTCACCTCCTTCCGGACAACCGAAGAGGAAGTTGAGCAATTCATCCGGTTATTAAACCGCAATCGCTAATCAACCTATTTTCACCTTTCCCTCCCCCGTCAACTCCCCCTTTTGCATCACCCAGGGGGAGGGTAAACTTACCCTCCACAAAAAATAATAAAGCGCATAGGCATGAGTCATTTTTTTTCAACCATGCTTAATAGCGATCTGGAGTACTGACCTTGTCCCGATACGAATTGCCCGATGCGCGGCCGCTGATTCCCAGCAAAATGTATTTGCCGCGTCTGGATCCGAATACGCTGTCCAGACCCAGACTAGAAGTCACTCTGGATCAGATGACCAGCATTCAGCTGGGTGTGTTGCGCGCACCAGCTGGATTTGGCAAAACGACACTCATGGCTTACTGGGCTCGTCGTCAGGCCAGCCGAATGGCTTGGTATTCACTAGATGAACTCGACAACGATCCCACCTTATTTGCACACTATTTACTGACAACTTTACGGAAACAATTACCAGAGTTGGACGCCGATTTAGAACGCATTACTGATGTTATGCACCTCTACGACCTTGTGTGGCTGGTTGGCAAGTTGTGCAGCGCGCTCGATAAACTGGAGCAACAGATTTTTCTGATTTTCGACAACTATCATGTCATCTATCTGCAAAAAATCCACGATGCCATCAGCTTGCTGTTACAGCATCAACCCTGGCATCTGCATATCTTCCTGCTAACCAGGAATGATCCCTCCATCAGCATTGCCAAACTCCGGTTAAGCGGTGCCGTGCAGGAAATCAGTGCTGACGAATTGAAATTCAGCCACGAAGAAGCGCACCAGTTTCTGGCCGATCGGGTAGAGTTACCACAACCAAACACACTGGTACACGATGTTCTGCACAGACTGAATGGCTGGCCCGCTGGCTTACAGATTATTGCATTGTCAGCTCCCACGGCGGATTCTATTACGCAGTTCCTCAGTCAATTTAACGGGACTCATGCGCATGTACTGGATTATCTGGCCGAAGAAATTCTCTCCAAACAGTCGGAGTCATTACAGGAATTCATGCTGAAGTCGAGCGTGGTCGACCGTTTTAACGCGGAACTGGCCACGGCAGTGACCAACCGGCCAGACAGCTTTCATCTGATCCAAACGCTGGAAAAACTGGGATTGTTCATCACGCCGCTGGACGATGCCAATCAGTGGTATCGCTACCATCCTTTCTTTGTCGATTTTCTGCGCCATCAGTGTCAGCTAAAACACTCTCATCCACACATCGAGGCTCTGCATCGGTACGCCTATCAGTGGTGGCTGAATAACGATAACCTGCAAGAGGCGTTGCACCATGTCCTGCAGTGCCACGATGAATCACTCATCGTCAGTACACTAGAAAGCCACGGCTGGACACTTTTTGAACAGGGCCACATCGCGTTAATTGAACGAAGCCTGGCCCGTTTGCCCGCAAAACTAATCGCAGAACACTACAAGCTGGCGTTGCTGAAAGCGTGGGTATCCACTACTCAGGCGGACGCCGACGCCCTGCAACTAGCCTTGAGTCAGGTCGAGCAACTGATTCCATCTCAACCCGAAGACCTCAAATGGCGACAAGTCAGTGCTGAAATCTATGCACTGAAAGCACAGATGAGCGCTGCCGTCGAAGATATTGACTCGGCACAACATTACGCTGACCAGGCACTCAATCATGCCGTCAACCCGCAAAGCAATGCTACGGCAGTGGCGTTATCGGTGAGTGGTGAAGTCTTGGTCTGCCAGGGTCAACTCAACAAGGCCCTGATGGCGTTTCAAAAAGCAGAGAAGGTAGCGCGCAAGGTTCGCTCTATTCAAGCGCTGTTATGGGCAATGGCTCAGCAAGCCGATATTCTGTTTTATCAAGGCGAATTTGTAGAATCATATCAGCATCAAACGATTTTATTTCAGGTCGCCGGTGAGCACTTCCTGTCGCAGATTCCGGTAATGGAATTCGTGCACCGCAGACGCGCTGAACTGTGTCTGGAATGGCTGCAATTGCATGAAGCCCTACAGCACTGCGAGTCGGGTTTAAAGGTTATTCGCACGCTTGAACCGCACTGCCAGTTACCGATTTACGCGATCCAGGCGCACGTCGCCATTCATCAAGAACAGTTCGATCAGGCCCAAGGGCTGTTGGAGCAGAACTCCCGCATCATGAAAGACACGATCTGTCACAGCGATTGGATCTCAATGGCCATGCAAGTACAGCTTCTGTTCTGGCAAAAGCAGGATAACAAACCAGCGATACGTAACTGGCTCAGTCAACAGACTATAGACGCAGACATTCAAAATCATTTCCATCAGAAGCGCGCCTTAAACATTGCCTTTGCCATGTTAAGTGTGGGTTATTGGCAACCAGCACTCGGTGTTTTACAACACATTTCAACCATTGCTAACGAAAACGGTTATCAGTTTTGTGAGCTGCGCTGCAATCTGCTCAGAAGTTGGGCATATATTGCGATGGGGCAACAAATCAAGGCTGAACACGCATTACAACACGCACTGGCACTGGCCGAACCCATGCGCGCCGTGTCAAGTTTCACAGAAATGCCGCCGTGTGTTATTGGTATTTACGCTGAGCTCTATAAGTCAGCAACATTGGAACCTGGCATCAAGCGGCATCTGTTGCGCATTCTGGAATTAACCAAACGCCGAGCTTCCCAATCGCGTTTACAAGAAGCCATTCCCGAAGCCGTAAGCACGCTGGCGTTGACAGCGAAAGAATGGCAGGTGCTGCAAATGATAGGTCAGGGTCTCAGTAACGAGGCCATCGCCTCCACGCTGAATATTGCAGTGTCCACCGTTCGTTCGCACATCAAACACATTTATCAAAAGCTGGGGGTAAGCAACCGAGCGGAGGGTCGCAGGATTGCCCAGTCACTGAACTATCAGGAAACTGAGGCGCTGTAATGACTTGCCAGTAGAACTGGCCATGCTAGAGCGATAACACCTAGTCCGACAGTTCTGGGGTCTGCTTGCAGAAAAAGTCGAAGCAGTATTGGGTGGAAAAAACAGTGACACCAACCTAAAGGTCAACTTTCAGCCCCTGATCGTTTTCCTCCCTCATATCCCCCGCAGAAGAGGATTTCATAACCAACGCGGTGACTTAAGATAGCGTTAAGCAATGGGTACACAAGCCCACGAAGTTTGCTGTTACTCAATAAATACAAAAATGGAGAATTACAGTGAAAAAAACATTAATTGCATCCAGCGTACTGCTGGCCGCAAGTGTCCTTTATGGTCCGTTAGCATCAGCCGATATCTCGGGAAAAAGCGGAGCAGGCGTTCGTTTTCACGGCGGAGATGAAATTATTCTGCAAGGCTTTCATTGGAATGTCGTCCGCACGGCCGAAAATAATTGGTACAACATACTGAAAGACAACGCACAGATGATTGCATCTGACGGTTTCACATCTATTTGGATGCCACCACCATGGCGCGACCAGTCCTCCTGGAACGCCAGTAGCAGTACTCAATTTGGCGGCGAAGGTTACTTCTGGACTGACTTCAACAAAAACAGCCGATATGGCAGCGACTGGCAATTGAAACAAGCCGCCAGTACTCTGAAATCAAAAGGTGTCAAAGTTATCTATGATATGGTGCCCAATCATCACAATCGCGGTCATCAGGGCGATGCGATGGACTTTGCCAACGGCCAGGGTAAATACCGAACAGATTGCGGTTCTTGTGATGACGGCGATCCGTTCATGAGTGGCGATTCCGATTTCAATACCGCGAATCCGGATATATACAATTTGTTTAAAAACGAAATGTCCAACCTGAAGAACAATTATTCCGCCGGTGGTTTCCGGTTCGATTTTGTTCGAGGTTACGATCCAGCACGCATTAACGCCTGGATGAATGACACTCACAACTCAGGTTATTGCGTTGGCGAATTATGGAAAGGACCTAGCGAATACCCTTCTTGGGACTGGCGCCACACGGCCAGCTGGCAAGACATCACGAAAGACTTCTCCGACCAATCCAATTGTTCGGTCTTTGATTTCGCATTAAAAGAACGGATGCAGAACAGCAGCGTGCGTTCATGGCAGTATGGCTTGAATGGCAACCCGAGCGTTCAGTGGCGCGAAGTCGCAGTAACCTTTGTGGACAACCACGATACCGGATATTCACCAGGCCCGTTGGGCGGTCAACACCATTGGCCATTGGACGACAGCAAGCGTAAAAAAGCTTACGCCTACATTCTGATGTCACCAGGCACACCAACGGTTTACTGGCCACATATGTATGACTGGGGTCTGCGCAACTACATTAAAAACCTGATCACCATTCGCAAGCAGGCGGATATTCGCGCCTGGTCCGGTGTGTCCTTTAAGAATAACTTCTCCGGCTTAACCGGCGTCACTTCCGGCGTCAGTAAAAAAGTCGTATTTGCGATTGACTCCAACCTGAGCAATCCAAATCAAGTTACATCGGGCAGTTTTTCATTGGTCGTTAATGAAGGTGGCGTACGGGTCTGGAAACAGAACTGAGTCATCTATGAAAAGTGGGGCACCAACCGGTGCCCCACCGTGTTGATTCTGGCAAGCTACTGTTCATTCAGAAAATCGGCCAATTTGTATTTAAGTTTGATGCTTTCTAACGGACTTAAGTCTGTTTTGGGGTCTGGTATTTTCATACGCTCCAGCGCGTCCTGGAAAGACAACACGATGTCTCGCGGCGTCTGTAAACTGAAAGCGTAATAAAGCGCACTGTTATCTTTCATGCGATAGATCATCTGAAAATCATCGGGATCCACGCCACCTTCAGACATAATGAAGCGCGCCGCATCAAAACCATAACTCCATAATTCAATACGTTCTTGCTCCAGCATTTTGGCTGCTTGTACTGGAAAACTCACGGATTCGATACGGGCAAATCGCACATTGGATTGTTCAATCAATAACTCACCAATATCGTTTTTAACCACACCCACAGAATAGGCTGTTAAATCAATCAGACTTAATGGCGATGGCAAGGTGGCTGCAAATGCCCGACTGCCGATCAACGCATGAGACGTTTCAAAAACTGGCCCTACCCACTGGAACATTTTTTCCCGACTTTCATTACGCACCATGGTAAATAACAGCGTATTAGGACTAACTTGCGCTTCTCTGTAGCCCCGGGCCCAGGGCACAAACTGAATAGCCCGACTCAAATCGGGACGCTGTAAATCGTCTAAAATCAGAATCAATAAATCGTAAGCCGCACCGCGCGCCTGTCCGTTTTCATCGACATAATTGAATGGAGGGTATTGTTCCGAATAGATGGTCAATGGCCATTCAGAGGCAAAAACGGAGCCTAACATCATCAACGCGGCAAACATTTTTTTTATCTGCAAGCTCTGACTCCAGAAAAGGTTACAACAGCAAAAAACGTCTGAATCAATGCATCCTGTTTTGGTCACCGTTCAGCTTTGTAAAACACCGAAACGGACATGATTTAAATTAGACGACCCTGATGAATCTGTCAGCTATTCAAATAGCCAAGCTTCATCACTTGGCTCATTCACCCCGAGACTTTCAAACGCATAATGTGTTGCGGGCCAACTTTACCTCCGAGATACAGCATATCGGTATCCTGAAAGCCACCGGTTTCATAACACCGATAGGCCGAGTGGTTCTGACAGTTAACGGTCAGGCACACTGAATGGCATTCGGGGTAGTGAGCCGCGATGAAACCGGACAACTGTTTAACTGCAGCACGGGCATAGCCATGACCCTGATGATGCCTATCGATAAAGAACGATCGAATGCCAAACTCACCATGGCGGGCGAAGTCGTATTCCACCCAATAGCGCAGATCGAGACAAAAAAATCCAACAATGCCGGGATTGGACTCAATCACATGATATCGCCAATGGACCCGCGGTTTGCGGAACAATTCATCGATCGTCGCCACATATTTCTGCTGAGATCGTCCAACGCTCAGTCGATTCACCGCAGGCCAATCGTCCGGCTGATATAACCGCAAAGCAACCTTATTGGTATTCAAATACGCCTCCCGCTTGTTTTGTTAAAAAATGGCTGAGCTCAGCCAGAACCCCGGAGTTCCCTCATAATAGACCCGAGGATGGTGTGATTTCCAGAAACCGGAGATACCCAATCGGCGTTGGAGCGCGCCTTTAATCTCAACGTTGCGATTTACCAGGTGGCCACCTACAGTGAATGCAAATGATTATTAAATAGCCTCATGCTCGAACCGATCCTTATTGCTGCATTGCTCGTCAATGTCGTCTGCCTGGTGTTGATGTGGCCGCGACGGCAACTTCAGGCCAGCCGCTACTTTATTGCGGTACTCGCCTGTCAGTTTCTCTGGGAAAGTGGTTTTCTTCTGGAAATTGAAACAAACAATGTACAAACGGCACTTTTCTGGGACAACGTTCAATTCCTGCCCTACTTGCTAATCAGCCCCTGTTGGTTGTGGATGAGTCGCTCGCTGGCCGGAAAACCACTGTTTCAAGGAATGGGTAACCCCTGGGTGACGTTGCCCTTACCGGTAATCACCGTGCTACTGATCCCCTTTGACACACAGCTCAACCTGATCCGGGTCAGTTATGACCTGACCTTAGAAAACAATCTGTTGCGTTATGAGTTTGGTCCGCTGTTGTACCTGACGGTGTTCTGGACGTTTATGTTGATGATCAGCAGTATTGTGATTTTGATATCAGCCCAATGGCAAATGAAACATCATTTTCGGGTTCAGATTATCGCGGTGATGTTTGGTATTCTGTTCCCGTTAGTTATGGCCATCCCGAGCATACTGGGATATTCAATATTTGGTTTAAACGACCTAACACCATTCACCTTCACCGTCGGTAATCTGGCGATTGTTTACGGACTATTTCGGCAACATGCGTTTGAGTTTCAAACAGTGCCTCAACTGCCTGTACTGGCTCAGTTACCGATTGGCATTTTGATTCTGGACCATCAGGAGCGAATTATTGAATGGAACCCTCAAGCCCTGAATCTGTTGAACATTTCCATCAAGGAACCGGGAGCTCGTATTAAAGTGCTGCCGTTTGCCGATCAACTGAACGTAGATGAAGTCTTTCTCTGGGAACACAATCAACGCTATATCGACATTCAATACCGTCGATTAATCACTCAGGAAAAACTGGATACCTTTGTCATTACGCTGGCCGATATGACCGATAAAGTGAAGCAGAAACAATCGCTAGAAATCTCGAACCAGACGTTGAACAACGTGATCCGCGAATTAAAAGAAACTCAGGCTTATGTCCTGGAGAGCGAAAAGCACAATATGATGGTCGCGTTGATCCAGAGCCTGGCACACGAATTCAACACCCCGCTGGGCAACCTCATTACCCTGTTAGACAGTCCGGATCTGGCGCACGACGATGAATACGAACCCTTGTTGAAAAATAACGTTCGACGCATCATTTACCTGATCGAACGAATCAAATCCATTTCCACCATCCGCACGGACGATGTGCCAGATACCTTTTCGCTCAAAGAAGTCGTTTGCGACATTGTGACCTTACAACGTCACAACAGTAGCGCAGTGCAACCGGCCACGTTCGAAATAGATATCAATGAGTCCCTTGTCGTTACCCTGCCCCGAATCGCCATTGAAAGCTGTTTGGTGCAACTGATTGATAACAGCTACAAACATGGCTTTCAGACGATCATGGTCGACTCGCGTATTTGCATCAGCGCCGACAAGAGCGGCAACTCGCTTACCCTGTCATATTCAGATAACGGTTCTGGCATTCCACCGGATGTTCGGGACAGTCTGTTTTTGCCCTTTGCCAATAACAGTAGCCGAATGTCTATTACGTCCGGCGTGGGTCTATTCAGCGTTCATCAATGGGTCACTCAATCGTTACATGGCCGTATCCGTCTGTTAGAAACGGATAATGGCGGTGCCCACTTCAGCATCCAGTGCCCGGCTGATCTAACGAAACTCTGAAGAATGTCAGTCTGTAAAGACCCATTCTTCGTCTTCAATACTCGGATCGGAATCCTTTCTGCTGCGCTGAGCGGCTGCCGCATCGGCGTAGTAAATCACGTTTGCCATACAAGGTGGCGGAGCTGGCTTGGCGTGACACTGGTTGCGTACATCCGTCTCTTTGTACGTCGTATAATTCGATTGTTCGGTGGACATGGAGTGCTCCGATCGTCCTTATTCAGATAACCTTTCGGTCGACATTAAAACTTGAGTTACTGTTATAGTCTGCTTTTGCCAAACAGCAATGTTTGCAGCGAACGTGATTCATTGTTACGCACGACATATCAGAACGGATGAATTCTGCCGGGCAATCGTTATACTGCACACGCCATTTCCAGAGGATCCGCCTTTGCTCAGTTACAGACACGGCTTTCATGCCGGCAATTTTGCCGACTTGCTTAAACACTTTGTTCAGGTTGAAATCCTGAATTATCTGGCGCAGAAAGAAAAACCATATGACTATATCGACACACACGCCGGTGCTGGTATGTATCGACTGGATGACTCCGCTGCCAAAAAGACGATGGAATACAAAAACGGGATCGGCCACTTCCGGCCCCAATCCAAGCACACAGTGGCTGAATTGGAGCCGTTGCTGTCCGTGGTTGATCAATTCAACAAAACAGGACAACTAAAGCTCTACCCCGGCTCACCGGTAATCGCATCCAGTCTGATGCGTTCTTACGACAAAGCCTGGTTACATGAGTTGCATTCCAGTGATTTTCAGCGCTTGGAGGCTCAATTTGCAGGGCAACGCGCCATTAAGGTAAGGCAACAGGATGGATTCCAGGCGTTATCTGCGCTGTTGCCAACGCAATCGCGCAGAGCATTGGTCTTGATAGACCCCTCTTATGAAGTGAAAGAAGATTACCGTCGCGTAGTAAGCGCAATCAAGATGGCCCATAAACGAATGCCGACAGCAATATTTGCGCTGTGGTATCCCGTGGTGGATCGCCGCCGCATAGACGACATCCACCGGCACTTTAAGCACTCCGGTATTCGGAATATTGACCTGTTTGAATTGGGCACCCAAGCTGACAGCCCTGGTCTGGGCATGACCTCTTCCGGGATGTTGGTTATTAACCCACCCTGGACACTCATGAAAACGATGCAGACCGTGTTACCGGCGCTAGCCAATATAGTCAGTCAGGATAATCAAACGCACTACTGCTGCGAAACGTTAGTTCCCGAATAACGCAGCTTAGCTCGCCGAGGAGTCCTGCCGGCTGGAAGTGTCTTGTTTTCTGAAATGTTCAATGGCGTACTGACAACTGTCGCGTTGTGCCTTAATAGGTATTTCACGCAACAAAAAGCCGAGAATGTCGGCTTGAAACGCAATATCGTCGACGGCTTTTTTATACAGAACCATGGCCAGCATCTCGATGGACGCCGCATAACGAATCAATGGATGGTGGTCTGCAATATAGTCTTCAAAAGAAGCCATACTGACATGACCAGGCTCCTTTAGTTGCCGATGCGGGCGCATAACAGCATTTACATCCTGAAGCGCACGATGAAAGATGACCCGGCACAGAGATCGGAAATCGTCATCACTTAATTTAATTTTCGGCATACAACTACCGTAATAATTCTGTTTAAGAGATCACAATTTTATCAGTGGATTGTCCAACACAGTGAGTAACTGCGTCACACTCGGTCTTTTCGACACAAAAATGGGCATTTCAGATATTTTTTTGACGATATTTAGCTATCTTTTGCGACAAATAACGGTACGGTCAAGGAATTGACTGCCCTAATCAGGCAAATACTCGTTTACCCCTAAAAATCCTGACATAACTACCCCTGGCGGCATGGATCATGCTAACCATTGCCTGTTATCAAAGATGCACATTGATATGGGGTGTTTGACTGACTACGCATTCCTCGTGTCCTGAGTCTGAAGTTCGTATCGTTTCAGAGCTCATGGAAAGCGCTAGTACAAGGCGCTCTTCGTAGAGAATATCAAGATCTTTTTAAGAAGAGCAACGCCGTAATAGTGTTTTCCATGAGCTCCCTTCGGGCGCGTCATTCAAGCTCTCTAGCGTTGTTCTGTCTCTTGCCAATGGAACAACCATTAACTGCGAGACACGCCTAGCTATAGAACTTGAATGACACGCTGAATTCATGCGAACTTCTGACTCAGGACACTAGTACGAGTCGCTTGATGACACCATTTTGCAGGCACGAGGTACGACTGCGGATGATCAGTTTTCTGAAACCTATTAACGTGCAACAAGATGCACCAAAGCAAAACAGGTTTAAAAAAACTGAACCGTTTATGTGCAGCTCATTTGTACGATTTCATTATGACGATCTAAATGACGGAACAGAGTGTTTGTGCAGAGATGGATGGCTGAAAAATTAAATCAAAAAAACGTTGCTCTAAGTCATTAATTTCTATAACTTTTTTAACGTCTGTCCGCATTGTTTGACATAAGAACAAGCGTTTCAAATGAAAAACACCTTTGACAACAGCAGGGTAATGCTTTTTATTTGCAGGCTATGCAATAACTCCTTGCATATTTATCACAATAATAATTGAAAGGAATTATAACAAAATGACTTTTAAGAAAACTCTGGCAGCAACTATCGTCTCTGCAGCTTTAGTAAGTTCACCTCTCTGGGCTGCTAACCACCCGGTCACTGGCGAAAAACTCGCTGAAGACCAAACCTTCACATATTGGGCACTGGATGAGCACAGCTCATTTGACCCACAAATTGTCGAAGACGTTTCTGGTTCTGAACATGTACGCAACCTGTTTGAAGGTTTGTTAGCGCAAGACGCCGACGGTAACCTGATCCCAGCGGTTGCTGAACGCTATGAAGCCTCTGCTGACAAAATGACTTACACTTTCCACCTGCGTAAGAACGCTAAATGGAGCAATGGCGATCCTGTTACTGCTGGCGACTTCGTTTACGCGTGGAAGCGTGCTGTTAACCCTGAAACTGCGTCACCTTATGCTTGGTTCATGGAAATCATGTCCATCAAAAACGGTGCAGAAATCATTGCCGGCGAAGCCGAAGTTGATACGCTGGGTGTAACAGCGGTTGACGACTACACCTTGAAAGTTGAGCTGACCGATTCTCTGCCATACTTCCCGATGATGGTTGTTCACACGACTACGTATCCAACACATAAAGCGACGATTGAAAAGCACGGCGCTGAATGGACGAAGCCTGGCAACATGGTTTCTAACGGTGCCTACGTCTTGTCTGAACACGTTGTCAACGAACGTACTGTACTGACTCGCAACAAAATGTACTGGAATGACAAAGACACCATTCTGGAAAAAGTTGTCGCGATCGTCATCCCTGACGAAAACCAAGGCTTGATCCGCTGGAAAGCGGGCGAACTGGACAAGGGTCCTGTTCCAACAGGTCAGTTCAATGCGCTGCAAAAAGAATTCCCTGAAGAAGCTATTTCGTTCCCACGTCTGTGTAACTACTACTACACATTCAACCTGAGCGAATCTGGTCCAGAAGCATTTAAAGACGCACGTGTCCGTAAAGCCTTGGCTTACTCACTGGACCGCAAAGTCATCGTTGAGCAGATTCTCCAAGGCGGACAGCCAGAAGCCTACACCTTCACTCCAGGTGCAACCGCTGGCTTCACCGTACCAAAAGTAGAATTTGGTGAAATGACACAAGCCCAACGTGATGCGAAAGCAAAAGAGTTGTTGGCCGAAGCGGGTTACAGCAAATCGAACCCTCTGAAGTTTGACTTGTTGTACAACACGTCTGAAGGTCACAAGTCCATCGCGACCGTTATGTCTCAGATGTGGAAATCCAAACTGGGGGTTGAAGCGACTCTGAACAACATGGAATGGAAAACCTTCCTGACCGAACGTGGCGAGCAGAACTTTGAATTGGCCCGTGGCGCATGGTGTGGTGACTACAACGAAGCGTCTACGTTCCTTGACCTGTTGCGTACAACATCTGGCTACAACGACGGCAAGTACTCTAACCCAGAAGTGGATCGTCTGATGGAAGAAGCTAAGACGATGGCAGATCCAAGCGCGAACTACACAGCGATCGAGCAGATCCTGGCGAACGACATGCCTGTGATTCCAATCTATCACTACTCAGGTGTGTTCATGCTGGATTCTTCTGTGAAGGGCTGGCCTGTAAACAACGTTGAGCAAAACTGGTTTGCACGTGACCTGTACAAGGTTGCGAAATAATTAAACCTGCTCAACCATGAGTGATAATTGCACCGGCCATGCCGGTGCTTTTTTTTGCGCAAAAGAAAATAATTTAGGGGTATGTATCAGGTGTGGAAATTCAATAACGTCTTGCACCAGTTAAGAAGTACAAACTTTTGAGCTAACGTTATGTCATCTTTTTTATCAAAGTTATTAACGCATTAAACATTTAACGTGAAGATATCAACCTTTCTGGCCATACATGTCGGTATCGGCTTGGGCCATCCAATGATCAACGTCGGTGACGTCATCCGTTATCGTGCGAATCCCGATGGAAATACCAATATCGACTTGTTCGCCACTGTCCAGCTCAACTGGGTACTGAGTTCCGATCCGTCGACAGAATTCCGCTGACTGCATAGCGTCACTGTCCGTCAGCAACACCATAAACTCGTCTCCTCCGTAACGACCCACTGCATCGGTCTGACGGATTTTCTCATTGAGAATGCTCACCAACGCAATCAACGCTTTGTCGCCCACCAAATGTCCCATACTATCATTCACCTGTTTGAACCGATCGATATCAATAAAGACTAGCGTTGAGGGTGTGGTGTAACGTCGATAACGCATAAAAGCATCCGATAGATGTTCCCGGAACGCGGTGGCGTTGAGAGCACCGGTCAATCCATCTCGACGCGAGAACTCCTGCAATTCTCGATAGGCTTCTTTGAGACGATACAGCGAATCGTCTAACAGCAATTGACGCTGGATCAGTTTGGTTCGATCAATGACGGAAGACACAAAGTAGACGATTTCATTATCTTCTTTAATACTGCGCCCAACATGATGAACATGGCGTGTGCGTCCTGTTTTATCGACAAGGCGGTAATCCAGCTCAAAATTATGCACGGCGGGATTACTGAGCATCTCCCGCAACGTTCCAACGTCTTCTTCGTGTACCTGCGACAGGTACTCATCAGGGCTGCGATACAGTGCCTGCGCCTCAAGACCCCAAATTTCATCAAAGCCGCGGTTAACGTAAAGTGTTTTACCGAGTTTCTCTCGGGATAACCAAACGGCTATTTCACCAGATATAGACTCCACAATGATTTTGAGCTTTTGTTCCGATTTTTTCACCAGATTTTCAGCGTGCTTCAGCTCCGAAATATCCTGTATGGAGGACAGAAAATAGGTTGGTTTATCGTTACTGTCACGTAACAGAGTCGTCGTCAGTTTTGCCCAAACCCAATGTCCATTTCTATGCTTGTAGCGTTTCACTTTCTGAAAACTGTGCCGTATTTCCCCAGCCAAGGCACCACGGATAAACACCAGACTTTCTTCCAGCTCTTCCGGCAAGGTGAGTTCCTGAAACCGTAATTTCAACAATTCATCTTCATGGTATCCGAGAAACTGACACAGGGATTTATTAACGCGAATGAAGGTACCCTGCAAATCGACGTGAGCCAAGCCCAACGCGACCTCGTCGAAACTGTCTTTGTAGCTACTGTCCACCAATGAGTTATTGGCTACAACCTTCGGCTTCTTTCGGTTAAACAACCAATGTACCCATGCCAGAGGTGCTACACCAGCTGCGTTGAACATGGTATCCCCATTTCCCGATATCAGGTTTTGTCCGAAGCCGATGATCAAACCCCACGCTCCAGTCAGACAGAGCAGCAATAACAGACTTACATTATTCATATCACGCATATTGGTTTCGTTTCCCTACGCTGCCTTCCGATCCGGTGTTGCTTGGTCTCGTAACGTTGATTCAATTTACAGTTGTGGGTCGTTGTCACTGTCATCTTCCTGCGGCTCAATACTCAGGGTCAATGAAGAACCAAACGATGATGCGGGTGCCGGTCGTGGTTGCCCGGTCTCTGATGCCGAATGGCTTTCTTGCGGTGCGGGTGCCCCGGATACATCGCCACCGGACAGTTTAATCCGCAAACGGAGGTTGTTCGGAGAGTCGGCGTTTTTAAGTGCTTCTTCCAAGGTAATACGACCTTCCTGATACAAACTGAACAAGGCACCATCGAACGTACGCATGCCGAGATTTTCAGATTTTTGCATCACTTCTTTGATGTCGTGAAAATCGCCACGTAGAATAATTTCACTGATGGTCTTGGTGCCCAATAATATTTCAACGGCTGCGCAACGTTTGCCATCTTTCGTGGGCACCAGGCGTTGCGAGACAAACGCCTTTAGGTTAGTCGACAAGTCCATCAGCAATTGCGGACGCCGTTCTTCCGGGAAGAAGTTAATGATCCGGTCGATGGCTTGGTTGGCATTGTTAGCGTGTAACGTTGAAATGGCCAGATGGCCGGTTTCGGCAAACGCCATGGCATGCTCCATGGTTTCCCGGTCGCGGATTTCACCGATTAAAATCACATCAGGAGCCTGACGCAGTGTATTTTTCAGCGCTGCATGCCAAGAACGGGTATCGACCCCCACCTCGCGCTGATTCACGATGCATTTCTTATGTTTATGTACGTACTCTACTGGATCCTCAATGGTAATAATGTGCCCACCGGAATGGGAATTCCGATGGTCAATCAAGGCCGCCAACGATGTCGACTTACCGGAACCGGTACCGCCCACAAAAAGCACCAAGCCGCGCTTGGCCATGATCACATCTTTCAGAACTTCCGGGAGTTTTAAATCTTCGAACTTGGGAATGTCGGTTTTAATGTTGCGCGCGACAATAGATACTTCGTTGCGCTGTTTGAAGATGTTAACGCGGAAACGGCCTACATTCGGAATCGAAATGGCCAAATTCATTTCCAGTTCGTGGTTAAATTCTTCCCGCTGCTCATCATCCATAATCTCGTGCGCAATATCCGCAATGGACCCGGGCGCCATCGGTGATTTGTCCAGTGGTTTCAATACGCCATGGAATTTGGCACAGGGTGGCGCTCCGGTACTTAAGTACAGATCGGAACCATCATTTTTTTCCAGAATTCGCAGATAATCGGTAAAGGTCATGGCTACCTCGCTCAAACATAATTAGCAGTGTAGCCTAAACTTTTTCGACGACAGCCTTCTAACAGCATTTGAACCAATCAGTGGGGCCGTCGATAGCGGCGCTCAGGGCGACCCACCTGCCCATAACTGACTTCAGCAATAATTTCACCCATGCTCACCAAATATTCCAGGTAACGGCGAGCCGTCGTTCGCGATGCGCCAATGCTGGCACCCACATCTTCGGCATTGAAGTCTGCCGGTTGCTTGAGAATATCGCGCACTTTGTCGAGGGTCAGAGGATCAATACCCTTCGGCAGTCGCGTTGCCGTAGAAGGGCGACGCTCGGCACTGGGTATCAGCGAGTCCACCTGTTCTTGCTGCAGCTGGTGTAAACTGTTCAAACGCGCCTGATGAACCTGATAGCGCTTGACCGCCTCTTCCAGCCGCTCAAACACGAGAGGTTTTAAAATGTATTCAAACACGCCGGTGTGCAACGCACTGCGCAGGGTATCCACTTCTTTGGCGGCTGTGATGAGGATGACATCCAGCTGGGCATTCGCTGCCCGCCACTGCCGCAGCAAGTCGAGACCATTGCCGTCCGGCAAATAAACATCCAGCAATACCAGCTGTGGTTGAAACACATCCACGATATTCTTAGCATCTTCCAGTCCATGTGCTATTCCAACCAATTCAACACCCTCGATGCGTTCGAGAAAGCGACGCTGGATTTCAGCGTTTTTGGGATCATCTTCAACGATGGCCACTTTTAATACAGTCATCCGGATGCCACCTTTAACGATTTGGGTAAGTACAGAATAAAACGGGAACCGTGTGGTTCTATGTTTTCGATATCGATGTGTCCAGCACACTGAGTCACGATATTGTGAATTAAATACAAGCCGATACCGTGCGCATGACCATCTTTACTGCTGAATCCTTTATCAAATATTTTCTGCTGAAGATCTTCCGTGATGCCTGGCCCCTGGTCCTGCACTTCAATGATCACATCAATACCAATGTCGGTAAGGCTGACCGAGACTTCGCCACCCGGACCGGTTTTGGCAAAGGTCGCTTCCAGAGCATTATCAATCAGGTTGCCCAATACCGACGCGAGCTGATCTTGGGTGATGCTTTTTGGTACGTCACTTAATTCGCTTTCAGAATCGATGTGCAGTGACAACCCCATCTCCTTGGCCCGATTGAACTTGCCCAGCAAACAACCGGCGATCACAGGGTTGGGCGTTGCTTTCAGCAACAATTCCAACAATGCTTGGTGATCCTGGGTTTCGTGACCAATCAAGGTCAGCGCTTCCTGTTTGGCATCCAGCTGAATGAGCCCGGCAATGGTGTGCAGTTTGTTGGAATATTCGTGCGCCTGGCTGCGCAGAGTATCGGCGTACTGCTCTATTTTGGTTAACTGCTGACTGATGGCATCCACTTCGTTACGCGGCCGAAAACTCGACACCGCACCGATAACATTGCCGCCAAAGGTCACCGGCAAACGATTAACCACCATCTGTTTATCCCGCAACCAAACTTCGTGATCAAACTGCGGCTCACCCTGTTCCATCAGGTCCAACAGTCGTGACTCAGGCAATACCTGCTCAATGTGTTGACCGATGAACCGCGCGTCCGGATCCAGCCCGAGAGTCTGCGCTGCTCGTCGATTAAAGGTGGTGATAATACCGGCGCGGTTGATGGCGATAATGCCTTCCCGCACCGATTGCAGCGTCGCCTCCTGTTCCTGGAAACGATGCGCAATTTCTTGCGGTTCCAAACCGAATATTTCCCGTTTTAACCGCCGCGCAATAATCACCGCCACCGTCAAACTGCCGGCCACGGCGGTAATGAGCACCAGTGTCAACCAGGTTGAATAGCGGGCAATGGTGGCTTCGACCTGAGCCAGTGAATACCCGACCGAAACAATGCCAATGATGTTTTCACCGGAAACATCATAAATGGGGGCTTTTCCGCGCATGGAAAAACCCAGGCTGCCTTCGGCCTTGTCGACGTAGCCTTCGCCCTGCAACAGGGCGATCGCACCGTTATCGCCGTCGTCATCCGCCATGGAATGCCCAATACGAGCCGGGTTTGGGTGCGCTAATCGAATGCCGTTTTTATCGCCAATGACTATAAACAACGCGTCATTGGTGGTGGCCAAACGGCGGGCCAGTTCATTCAGGCGAACAACATCGCGCTGTTCCACACCGTTGATAATCGACGGAATGGAGGCAATGGTTTTGGCGACATTCAGGGCCCGCTGACCAATTTCCCGATCCAGTGAAACAGAGAGATTTACCCAGGCAAAGCCGCCGATCAGCATGGCCTGCAACAACGCCAATCCACTCATAGCCAACATTAACCGGGTACTGAGTTTGAATCGGTGAGATCCTAAATAACGGGTTTGCTTCATCGCTTCTTCATTTTATTGTTTTTGTTCATACCAGCCGCACCACGGACGCATTGCCGACACCCTTAAACGTTGATGACACTGAATAATGTCGAGTGAAAGAGTTTGGCAGTGTGACAACACACGTTTCACCGACGGTCGGATATGCCTGAAACCATACGATTGAGAGTTGAGTTTAACAAAGCCTGGCCAACTTGCCCCGTGAACTTTATGAACAAAATGCGCAGAGAGTTTTTAAAAGCCTCTAAGTGCACAAACTAGGTCGTTTTTTAAGCCTGTCGTATTGTTTTGCCGGCACAAGAGCCTGTTTACAGGCCATAAACACAATAAAAACAAGAGGCAAAACTATGAACAAATCACGAACACTGAAAGTCGCCATGACCGCCATGATTGGTCTGTCAGCAACACTGGCGTCAGCCTGGGACCCATCCGGTAAAGTAGACTGCATTGCACCGGCCAACCCTGGCGGCGGTTGGGACTTCACCTGCCGCAGCGTCGGTAACGTGCTGGAGCAACTGAACCTGGTACCGGGTGCGGTACAAACCACCAACATGGCCGGTGCGGGCGGCGGTGTGGCGTTTGCTCATGTCGTCAGCAAACGAGCGGACGATGACCAGCTGCTGGTCGCTGCGTCCACCGCCACAACGACACGGTTGGCGCAACAACAGTTCGCCGGCATGAACGCAGGCATGGTGAAATGGGTTGGTGCCTTGGGCGCGGACTACGGCGTGATCGCCGTTGGCAAGAACTCCGAATATCAAAATCTGAAAGACATTATGGCCGCGCTCGAAAAAGACCCACGCTCCGTGAAATTTTCCGGCGGTTCGGCCAACGGCGGCTGGGATCACCTGAAAGTACTGATCGCCGCCAAGGCTGCCGGTGTCGCAAACCTACCCAAGATTCCGTACCTATCCTACAACAACGGCGGTGAAGCCATCACTCAGGTTGTCGGTGGTCATGTCGATGCCTTTACCGGTGACATCTCGGAAGCGGCCGGGTTCTGGGAGTCGGGTGATCTGCGCATTGTCGCCGTGTTGGCAGAAGAGCGTCTGCCTGGAAAATTCAGCGGCATTCCAACCGCTCGTGAGCAAGGTATCGATGCCCTGGGACCTAACTGGCGTGGGTTTTATATGCCAAAAGATGCCGACCAAGCCGCCCAGAAGTATTGGGTTGATGCGATTGAAACCCTGTATGCCTCAGATGAGTGGAAAGCGGTCATGACCCAAAATGGCCTGATTCCATTCCATCCCAAAGCGAACGAATTTGAAGCCTTCGTCACCAAACAAGTGGCGGATATCGAACAATTGTCACGCGAAATCGGATTGCTGAAATGAAATTAAATGGGGATCGGCTGCTCGGCCTGTTCCTGTTCGTGCTTGCCCTGGCCTATGGCTGGGGCGCTCGACAGTGGCCTGAGCCTTTTGGCAGTCACGAAGCGGTAGGACCAGATACCTTTCCGGTTATTCTGGCCATTGCCATGGCCATCGCCAGTCTGGCGCTGATGTTAAAACCAGAGCCCAACAACGAATGGCCCACCGGAACAACGCTGCTGGAAATTGGCTATGCCGTCATTGCGCTGTTCGCCTATGCCATGTTGATGGAGCCACTTGGGTTCATCATCAGTACGTTTTTTGCCGTTGCTTTCCTGGCCTGGCGTATGGGTGCCAGCCCGAAACCGGCTGCCGCCATAGCCCTGGGGTGTGGCGTGGGCGTTTTCCTGTTGTTCAATAACCTGCTCGACCTGCCGCTGCCACTCGGTTTACTGGAGATAAGCTAATGGAAACACTTGGCTTTTTAATGGATGGCTTCGCCGTCGCTTTAACGCCGACGAACCTGATGTACGCACTGATTGGTGCTTTCGTCGGGACGTTAATCGGCGCGCTGCCGGGGTTAGGCCCGGCCAATGGCGTGGCGATATTAATCCCGCTGGCGTTCTCTTTGGCGCTGCCGGTAGAAACGGCCCTGATCCTGCTGACATCGGTCTACGCCGGTGCCATGTACGGTGGTCGGATTTCCTCGATACTGCTGAACATTCCCGGCGACGAGCCGGCCATGATGACCTGTCTGGATGGCTATCCGATGGCTCAACAAGGTAAAGCCGCCGAAGCACTGGCGATATCTGCCTTTGCATCGTTTATGGGCGGACTCTTAGGCACCATCGGTTTGATTTTTCTGGCACCGATTCTGGCGCGTTTTGCGCTGACATTTGGTCCGGCGGAATACTTTGCGCTGTTCATTCTGGCGTTTGCAACGCTGGGGGGGATCACCGGGAAAAACACCACCAAGACCATCATTGCCGCGCTGATTGGTTTGATGATTTCGACCGTCGGCATGGACATCGCCACCGGCACCCAGCGATACACCTTTAATCAGTTAAAACTGTTTGAAGGCATCGACTTTATTCTGGCGATTGTCGGGTTGTTTGCGATTTCGGAACTGCTGCTGTTCATTGAGCACCGCGTTAAAGGGCCTCAGAAAAGCATTGTGGTCGGCAAGCTCAATTTAACGTTCAAACAACTGGTGGCGCTGATTCCAACCACCTTGCGCGGCGGCACCTTGGGCTTTATTGCCGGTGTGTTGCCCGGCGCCGGGGCATCCCTGGGCAGCTTTATCAGTTACACGCTGGAGAAAAAGGCGGTCAGCGATGACAGCCAGTTCGGACACGGTGATGCCCGTGGCGTCGCAGCCCCGGAAGCCGGTAATAATGGCGCCTCCTCTGGCGCACTGGTCCCCATGCTCACACTCGGAGTACCGGGCAGCGGCACCACGGCCGTATTATTGGCCATGCTGATTTCCCTGAACATTACCCCCGGTCCGCTCATGTTTACTCAGCACGCGGACGTGGTTTGGGGCGTGATCGCAGCGCTGCTCATTGGTAACTTCCTGCTGTTGATTTTGAATATTCCGATGATTGGCATTTTCGTAAAACTGCTGTCGGTTCCGACCCATTATCTGTTGCCCATCGTCACTATGGTCGCGTTTGTCGGCATCTACTCGATCAGCCACAGTGCGTTTGATCTGAAGTTCATGGTGGTGTTTGGCATAGCCGGTTATTTGTTGCGCAAACTCGACATCCCCTTGGTGCCCATTATTCTGGGGATGCTGCTCGGTCCGGAAATGGAAAAGAATCTGTCCCACGCCATGGTGATATCAGACGGTAACTGGATGATCTTCTGGCAAAGTCCATTGGCCATTTCCATCTGGAGCCTCGCAGCAGCCGGACTGATTTTGCCCATGATTTTTGGTCGCCGGATCCGTTCAAAAATGCAGAAAGCCAACACCACCGGCGAAAAACTTATCACCGACTGATCCAACCACCTGCTTCTGTAGCATTTGCCCTGCCAGCCAGGGCTTTTTTTGTTTCTGCGTTGTCACACGTCTTTCTCAGTCAATGAACAAACCGGTTTGATGATTTCGTCTCGGTCCTTAAAAACTCCAGCCGCCATTTCCGGCTCACGTGTTCAAACATCTATGCTTGATCAACCCGTGGGACATATATTGCTTCGCGTTGTCGTTTAAAAGGCGGAGAAAACCGCAGCAAGAGTTACTTTCTCGATAGATAGAACCAACCTTTAAATTCTATGTACCAAGGACTGGCGAAAATAACTGTTTCGTCGCATCTGCTTTAGCTGACATGACGGACACATCGCAACGGATTCAAGGGCATGGATGCCCTTGGAAGCGCCGCGCGTGCAGGGACGCACGCTCAAGCGACCGTTCGAAGAAAGTGTCTGGCATGGCAGTACACCAAAGCGGGCGACAAAGGGGGGGGGGTAATATCGATTAAAAAGCGAAGCCCCAATGGGCTTCGAATCGATTTTAACGACTTCACCTCCGGTAAAGGCCGGATCAAGGGGATCTCCCCTTGGAAAGAAAAATCCACCAAGAAATCTTTTGGTTAACACGGAAGCATAGTCTTCGAAACAGATTTAATACTTGAAGTAAAAAAACCAGCGAAACCAAGTCACACATTGATGCAAATGCCATTGAACAAGCTTCAGGCACCTCTGAATAATTGCTATCTACCTCAGCGGGTGAAGAAATGCGCAAAATTCGAGGCAAGTTCTGCAGGCAATATTCATTATCTTGGCAAAGGACTTAACAACGAAATTTGCCATTTCAGCCACGCCCTCCGGGTCCTTCAGATCGATGACTGAGCTTTGTTGTGTGTTTTGAAAAGGACTCGCCATTCCCTGCAACACACGCCTCGCTCATCCTTCGATCTGATAGGACTGAGGTGATTCGAATTAATCAGAGTTGCCTTAAGTAAGTACCATTCGGATCGCCCCTGGGAATAAAACTTCAAGAGATCATTGCGCTATGAGCCTAACCATCGGCGCCGGTCCGAATTGGTTCTTCACAAAAAGGAACATCCAGTTAAACCAAGTCGCAGGTACTCTCGAAATTAAACTTCACATTCCAAATAAAACTCAGTAAGTAACATTCATCTCTACCCTGCTCGACTTGGCCTGCGTCACATAAACAGGCAAAGGTTTATTTAACCAGTAACAGAACGCCAGCCACCAGCAACAATATAAGCACCACTTTGCGAAACACATCTTCACTGATACGGTGATGTAACCACTCACCGAACACGATGGCGCCAACCACCACCGGAATAAAAAGCAGCGTTTTGTTGACGTGCATAAAGGCGGAACCGTTCAGCCCATACCACAGTGTGAGACCGCTGTTCAGTGCAAACCAGACCAGCGACAGGGTCGCCCTGAAATGTTGCTTACTCAACTGGACACCGGTTAGGGCATACACCAACAGTGGCCCACCGGACGCAAACAAACCGTGAGTAATTCCCGCAAAAAAGGTCAGCAGTGAAGTAACCCACCCGCGGTGTGCGTGCGCCCGCGCCGTACGATTGAACGCAAACCAAAGACTGCGCGACGCAAACCAGACAACGACGGAACCGAAAAGGAGGCGTAACGTTTGCGCGTTGAAAAAATCGCGTGTCAGCAAGCCAACGAGCGCACCCAACAGCATTAGCGGCAACAGTTGTTTCAATAACAATGGCCACTGGATCTGCGCACGGTAGCGCACGGTAAGGTAGCCACTGAGAATAATATTCAGCGGCACCAGCACCGGCATGATGACATCCAACGGTAATACCAGAGCGCCTATCGCCAACGCGATGACCAGGCTACCAAAGCCAATGGCGGCATCAATCGTCCATGCGGCAAAAACAGCAGCACCGAGTATCCACCAACTCACTGCGTGCCTCCGGCCTGCACCGAAGGTTTGTTCGGTTCGCCAACCTGCCATTCCTGAGCGAATTTTTTTCGCATTAACGTCAGAAACAAGGTTGGCCATAAGCGATAAAAAATACTGGCCAGCGCGATACTCCGGTTCGGAAACAATCGCGCGCGACGGCGACGCAACGCTTTGCCAATTCTGAACACCATCCAGTCGACGGAGTGAACGTCACCTATTGTGCTGCGAGCGTGTTGCGCGGGTTGACCATTGCCACTGAGTGCATTTTTTTCAATGTCCGTTGCCAGGAAACTGGGGTACACCATTAAAATGTGCACAGGCTGTTGCGCCAACTCAGCGCGCAAGGTTTCAAAATACTGATGCAACGCCGACTTTGCGGCGCAATACCCGGAACGAGCCACCACCGGCATCCAACCCGCCATGCTGCCAATATTCAGAATGGTCGCCGACCGATGTGCGTCGCCATAGCGAAGCAACGCTGGCAACAGCGCTTGCGTCAGTTCGACTGGCACCAGAAAATCCAGCGCCAGCACGCGACGTGTGACCGCAATGTCGGTGTTCTGCGCGAGAGAGCGATGCGTTATGCCAGCGTTATTCACCAGTACGGCCAACTCGCTGAAGTGTGCGTGAAAGTCCACCACTAACTGCTCAATCGGTTCTGCCTTGGGCGCAATTAAATCAACACAATGGGCAACCACCTTTTGCGCATCAGAAGAGGCTGAACCGGCCAGCAAAGCAACCTTGTCGTTTAATGCCTGCGCATCCCGGTCTATCAAAAAAAGTTGGTAACCCTGACAAAAAAAATATTCCGCCAGACCCCAGCCCAAACCAGCGGCGGCACCGGTGATCAGCGCCACCGGTTTTTCGGTGTTGGTCATGATTGCGCGCCTCGTGCGTTATCTTCGCCGAGGTGTTGAGCGAATAACTGAAAAACTTCGTCCGATGTTTTTTCCGGCGTGTAGCCAAACTGTTCCTTTAACGCGTTGTTGGCCAATACCGGACGATAGCGCAGAAATTTCACTTGCTCCGGTCCATAACGAGTCACGCTTAAACGTTTTCCCAACCACAACGCGGCAGTAACCAGCCCGACCGGTAACGAGATCACCGGCTTGCGCAACCGTTGGGCGATGTCGCGTAACGTGAGTGCGCCGTCGCCAGCCAGGTTATAAATCCCTGTTTTACTGTGCACCACACCGTCGCGAATGATATTGACGACATCCTGATCCCAGATAAACACAAAGGGCGAATCGGCACCACGTATGGTCAGAATGCGTTTTTTCAGAAACAGATTGGTGATCAGGTTACGGGTATCACGGCCCAAAACCGTTCCCGGCCGCAAGATCAGTTGTTGCAACTGGGGCTTTTCGCGTCGGTAGTCGGCAAGCATTTCTTCCACCAGTCGCTTATGCCAGGAATACGCGAATTCATAATTACCACGAATAGGGTCTTGCTCGCACAGCCATGGTGCGTTGTCCGGATGGTAACCATAGGCTGCGCCGCTGCTGGTCACGGTCAGGTGTTCAACACCAGCCGCCAGTGCGGCTTCAACCACATTTTTTGTGCCGCTGACATCAATCCGGTAATCACGCTCACGATCATCACTGGCGTCCAACACACTGGCCAGGTGAATCACGTGCGTGATTTTCTGACGGCGCATCCAGTCCGCCAATCCTGCGTCACAGATATCCAAAATCTTAATGTCAAAACGGGCATTTGGGTTTTCACGAATATCACAACCGAAAACCCTATGCTGTTCCGCTAACGCGTTGCCAACCTGATGACCGATGTACCCGGCCGCACCGGTAATGAGAATTCGTTTAACGGCTGACATAACTCACCTCCTGTTTCAGGTGACGCCAGTTCCAGAACATGGCCAGCGACAACCCACTGACCAGATGCCAAACTCCCCAGAACGCGGCGATAATTAACATGCCGCCATGGTGCGGAAAAAACGTAAACAAAATGGACAGGGCTAACCCAGAATTTTGTATGCCGACTTCAAGCGTCACGGCGCGCCGATCACCGGTATTTAACCGAGCAAGATAGCCACTGATGGCGCCGATGCTCAGTGCCATGGCATTGTGCCCGATCACCAGCACCGCAAAACTGGCCATGTGCTGCAAAAACACCTGCGTGTTACTGGAAAACGCAATGGCCACGAAACCGAGAAACACAAACAGAGAAATGGCGCGGAAAGGCGCTTCCGCTTTTTTCGCAAAACCCGGGAACCGGCTACCCACCATCATGCCGAGGATAAGCGGAATGGCCAGCACCAAGGTGGTTAACCAGAAAATACTCAGCGGGTCGATGGCGATCTGCTGAATCAAATCCCTCGTAACCGGATTCAACTGACCATAGAACACAAAATTAAACGGGGTCATTACAATGGCCGCCAAACTGGACACCGCTGTCATCGACACCGACACCGCAACATTGCCGCGACCAATGTAGGTCATGATGTTGCTGAACGTACCACCGGGGCACGAGGCGACCAGAATCATACCCAGAGCTAATTCCGGATCGATATGAAAAAACCAGGTCACCAGCGCCGTCATGGCTGGCAATACCACGAACTGCGCCACCAGACCAATGGCGGGTGCGACCGGTGAACGTAGGATCTGGCGGAAATCATCGACACGCAGGGTTAAAGACACGCCAAACATCATTAACGCTAAGATCAGATTCAGCAGAATCAGGCTTTCCGGGTTAAAGGCAATCTGGACGTCGGATAACATCAGGCACTCACCCCGCTGACGAACGAGCCTGAGGTACTTTCCAGATCCCGTGACAGATGCCGGATGCCTTTGTGCACGGCATCCAGGTACACCTGTTTATCCACGTAATACGCCATCCGTTCCAGTTCCAGATACTGCATGCCGCCCGTCGCGCGCTGAGCAAACTGAGCTTCGATCTCGGTCTTAAACGCATCGGCTGAAGCCTTTTTATCCAGCGACTGCCGGATAAACAACGCCACCAGATGCGCTTGATCATCGCGGCCCTGCCAGCCAAGACCCGCCGCTTCCACCATGCCCATCACGAACAGGTTATTGTGCTGCGGGTTAAACACATTCAGGTACAGCGCCGGTGCCATGCCCTGCCAGTTCAGATGTTCCGGCCGCACAAACGGGTAGTGCAGTTTGTATCCGGTAGCTTCGAGAATCAGGTCGTAATCGGCTTGCGTGCCATCGGCATAATGCACCGTATGTCCGGCAATTCGGTCTATGTCCGGTCTTGGCTGAATGTCACCATGACCAATGTGATGCAGAAAAATAGAGTTAATCACCGGGTGGCTTTCGTACAGCCGGTAATCGGGATTTGGCAAACCGTAATCGCTTGGTTTACCGATCAGCGCACGGATCAGCAGACCATCCATAAACTGCTTCAACCGTTTTGGCAATTTGACTTTGCCGCCGAAGGTATCGGTCGGCTTGCCCATAATAAATTTCGGCAGGAAGTAATAACCACGACGCACCGACATATCCACCTGACGGGCCTGATGCACCGCGTCCACCGCAATGTCACAACCGCTGTTGCCACAACCAACGATCAACACGCGCTTGTCTTTAAAAATCGACGGACTGCGATAAGAGGAAGCGTGCAGATGCTCCCCTGCGAACTCGCCCTGAAACGAGGTTCGGTTCGGATGGTGCAAGGTACCGTTTGCCAGCAACACACCAGCAACTGCATGCTCAACGGACTCGCCGCCCTGCTCAACCGTGATGGTCCAATGGTCCTCCGTTCGCCGGACATCCAGAACCCTGGTAGCAAAGCGAAACCCGCTGTACAAGTTAAAGTGCTTAGCGTAACCGCGAAAGTAATCACGCAGGTGACGATGACTCGGGTAGGTCGGTACGGAGTCCGCCATCGGGTATTCATGAAATTCGGTCTGATGTTTTGAGGAAATCAGATGCGCGGAGTCGTACATGGTGCTGGTTGGGTTATCGATATCCCAAAGCCCGCCAACATCGGTGTGAATTTCAAACCCGACCCATGGAATGTGGTATTGGCTCAGTCGACGTGCCGTGCACAGGCCCATCGGCCCTGCGCCGATAATAGCGTAAGGAAGCATTGCTCTCTCCAGTCGTTTCAGCTCGCCGGTTGTCAGTGGTCTGACTTTTTATACGGGTATTGGCGTCTGTCTTTTGTTATGAAACCCAATATAATCCAAACCGCGCACCACCACGCTGATAATTCGAGACACATCTATGGTCAATTCAGGACATCCTACCGTCACCCAGCAATTCACCAAGGCCATCGTGCGGGCGCTGGATGCGGCAGAACTGGTTAAATCGACGGCAGTGATCAAGGTTTTAACGGAAATCCAACCGCACAAACGCGTTCCACTGGCGTTACAGGATGCGCTCTGGCAGGCCTTGGTGGAGGCAAACCCACAACCGGGACTGGGATTAACCTTAGGTAACTACGTGCAACCGGGCAATCTGGATATTGTTGGTTTTCTGTTGCTCAGCTGCGACACATTAGAAGATGCTCTCGATGTGCTGCTCACGTACCACCCGATCGTGGGTGAAGGCGGGGAGTTTTTAAGCACCCGGAACAACACCAGTTGCTCGTTGATTTACGCGCCTTACCACGAAGTTTGCCGGATTGAACGGGTTGAGGCCGTCATCGCCACACTGGTGCAACTGACCCGCTACCTGACCGGAGACAACTTCCGCCCGGCTTATGTTACCTTCGCACACCGTGCCCAAAAATCGCCAGACGACTACGAGCGCAAGCTGGGTTGCTCAGCCCGTTTTGAACAGTTGGCGGATGCGGTGGTGTTTAATCTTGAACAGCTGGCATTACCCCTGCAACAAGCGAACAGTGAACTGTATTCACACATGCGTCGCCTCGCCGACGAAGAACTGCAGACTCTGCAACCGGACGCGCAAAGTTTACGCGAGCAAGTGGTTCGACTCATTCAGGATTACCCCCACTGGGGCAAAGAAAAGATTGCCGAAAGTCTGGGCATGAGTGGTCGTCACCTGAACCGCATGCTCGCGCGGGAAAACACAACCTTCAAACTCATTGCCGACGACGCGCGCCTGGCCATGGCCAAAGTCCTGCTGCAGCAAACCACGAGCAAAGCCGACATTGCGCATCAATTAGGGTTCAATGATGAAAGTGCGTTTATCCGCGCGTTCCGCCGATGGACCGGAATGACACCGGCGGAATATCAGAAAATGGACATCGAATAATCGTTACGCCATAAAAAAAAGCCCTCAGTTGAGAGCTTTTTGTTCACTTACTATTTCAAACAGCGCAAAACTTACTGCAACACACCCAGCGCATTAAACTTCGCCACGAAATAATCTTTTGTGCCGGTTGCGGCAGAACCGGACAACACTGCACTGGTATCACCCACTACATAGCTGTGGCCACTGGCGTCCACACTGATCGCCAAACCATCGGTATGACCCGTCGATTGACCCACCTGACTGACCCATTGCTTCTGGAACAGCGGAGAAAACTTAATTGCAAACGCATCTTTCATGCCACTGGATGTATTGTCATCCAAAGCCGAATTGGTATAGCCCGTGACGTAGAAATTACCGTTCGTATCAATGGCAGCGTCCACCGAACCACTGTATTCGTTTAACTCGCTGTATACAGCAGCTCCTCGGAAACTCAAAGCAGTATCGTATTGAGTCAGGAAGGTACTTTCATGCAAATTCACCGTTTGAGACTCAAACGTACCTGCACCGCCGATTAAACCGACAGAGACCAAATGTCCGTCGCGATCAGACAATAGTTGATAGGGATCGACACTTAATCCAGTTGCGCCAAATTGCACTGTCGAGTTAGAAACCTTGTTCAAGTCACCGTCCAGTTTGGTGATAAAACCATCTCGGTCACCCAATTGGGTTTGGCTGTCCAAACTGACATTGGTACTGCCGGTGATAAAAATATTACTACCGTCAACGACAATGCCACCCGCATACAAAGTGCCACTTGCAGCGCCGGTCTGCTTCTTGAGCACCACATCATTAAAGCCATCAATAACCACTTTTGCGTAGAACAGGTCCTGAGTACCGGCCAACACCGCACCAAGGCTACCGGTCGTAGTGCCCAAAATGTATGGAATACCACCTGCACTTAAGGTTAAGCGTACACCCACAGTAGACGCACCACTCACGCCCAATAAGTTCGTCCATTGGAGCTCCAGTGAGCTGTTGTACTTCATTAACAGACTGTCTGTACTACCTGTGACGGTTTCGCCGTTGATATCACCGCTGGTACTACCCAGCAAATATAGGCTGCCGGCGGAATCGAACTGCATGTCCTCAACGAAACTGTCACCCGTACCTCCAATCAACTTGGTGGTCAGTAAACTGCCTAGTGGTGAGTACTTGGCCACGAAGATATCGATATTGCCGGAATTGGTTTCACCGGCCAGGTTACCCGCTGTGTTTCCGGCAACCCAAATATTGCCGTCGGCATCCACCGCTGTAGTCGTCGCGCGGGTTTCTACACCGGTGACCCCTGCTTGAATCACACCCTGCCAGCTGTCTGTGGTGAAACTGAAAGATTTTGCGGTCAACGTATTACCGTCGGCATCTTTAATGGCTGCGCTTAACTGCACCGTGTAGGTAACGCCCGCGGTCAACGGAGCTTCCGGCGTGAAAATCACGGTTTTCTTGTCGGAACTGAAACTCAGCGCTCCGGTCACTTCTGGGGTAATAGTAAAGCTGTTGGTGGTGATGGTAGATGTATCCATAGCCACATTGAATTGGACCTGTACCGTTGAATCCAGCGGTTGATCAACAGCATCGATGGCTGGCGTCAGTGAAACCACCAACGGCTCTGAGCCACTGTTGTCGTTTCCGGAGTCATTCGAGGTGACGTTACACCCGACCAGAATCCACGAAAGAGCGAGAATAGCGAAACGATTAACCATGTTTTAACCCTGCTTTTATCTGTTTTTTGTTTCAGTACATCAGTATCGCCAGAGCGCGATTCCGGCACCTTGGCTCAGCCCTGCAGCTGCGTCATGGTACCTTATCGCACACGGCTGAACAGTAAATGAACCGAGCTTTTCGTTCTAACCCCGATCTGTCACCGTTTTAGCCGCCATTTTCCGGCCGGAATCCACTTTTTTGACGGGTTTTCCGGCTGATGGCCAGCCCCGTCAAAATACAGACCAGACCAATCACCATCGACAGCGTTATCCGCTCATCGAGCCACCAGACACCAAACAACACACCGAACACCGGTACCAGGTAACCCACCTGTGAAACAAACGTGAAACCAACGTTCTTGATCAGATAAAAACGGATTAGAAAAGCCAGGCCTGTTGGAACAAGCCCGAGGTAAATCAACGCGATAAAAGAACGCTGCAGCTCACTGTGCGTTAGGGCTGCCATTGGTGCTTCAAGAAGGAAACTCAACGGAACCGTCACCAGGCTGGCAAAGCTCAACACACAGGCAGTAACCATCGCACTGGGCACGCCATGGACGCGCTTGGCCACGGCACCGGAAATGGCGTAAGAAGTCGCCGCCAACAAAATCGCCAATTGCGGCACCAATTCACCCAACCCGTTCACCAAAGGTTGAATACCAATAACAAAACAGACGCCGACAAAGCCGAGACTGAAACCAAAGGCTTTGTAACGGTTCAATCGTTCATCGGTCGTGGTAAAGTGTGCAATGAACAAGGCAATGAGCGGCCCGATGGCCATTAAGATGGCAGCCTGACCAGACTCCAGAGACTGCTCACCCCAGGGAATCAGGAAGAATGGAATAGCGCAGTTGAACAAACCCACCACGGCAAGCAACATCAGGGTTTTAACCTCGCGTGGGAACGCGTTGCCACGCAATGTCGCGTAAACCAGCATCATTACTGCCGCCAAGCCGATACGACCGGCTGCCACTGTCATCGGGCCAAAATCTTCCAACGCCAGTTTAATTGCCAAAAAGGACGACCCCCAGATAGCGCCCTGAAACAACAACAGAAGATAAGCGAAGGGTTTTGGCGCCGACATACTGTACCGCTCATTAACATTCAGGGTGTTGCAGTGTACTGAATCAGTAACCGACTGTCTCTCGCCCGAGGGTAGGACAAAACATGGGGCTCAGGTTGTTAAGAAAGTCGTTTGCAAAAGGGCCACCCAGAGATCACAGGTGAAGACTGAGCATTGCTGTGTGTTGTGTGTTTTTTGAAAAGGAATCGCCACTCCCTGCTATACATGTCTCGCTCATCCTTCGATCTGATAGGACGGAGATGATTTGTATGACTCAGAGGTGAATGACTCAGAGCTGCCCTAGGTATTGCTGACGTAATTTGTTGAAAATACGCAGGCCACTTGGCGTGCCATAGGGTGAAATAAGACGAATCAAACGAAGTACGCCGCAATCGACCTGCTTGCGGGTAATCTGCCCTTTCATCGAGTTTGCCATGTTGTAACTCACCCAAAAACCAGTGACCAAGCGCATTAACTCAACCAGTTCATCGATATCGCCATCGTCTATGATGATCAATTCTTCCTGTTGCAAACGCTTCAATGCAGCGGCTGCCCGCAACCCGAGTAACTCATGTGCATTCAGATACTGCTGATGCAAGGTGTCGTCACGATACAAAATGCCCGGCATGCTGGCGTGAAAGAATCGGAATCGCCAGATGCTTTCGAACACCTGCTTACAATACACCTGCAAAAACGTTTCTGCGTCCTCCGACTCTCCCGGTGGATCAATCGAGTGACCGATAAAGTCGATATACAAAGCAAAAATTGAGCGGATAATGTCTTCTTTATTGCGGAAATGGTAATAGAGATTGCCGGGACTGATGCCCAAGTGCTCAGCGATGTGATTGGTGGTAACGGCCCGTTCACCGTATTTGTTAAACAACGTCAGACTGGTGTGTACAATCTTGTCTTTGGTTTTCATCGGCTGGGTCAATGGCTGTTTAGAAAGTCGTTCAGTGTATCAGATTCGGTCGCCGCAAAGCAGCGACCGGAGACAGAATTCGATGGGGTCAGGCGTATTCTGTTTTTAATGGTGGCGGCCGGTTGCCAAATGGAGGCTCGGATGTCTTACTTTGGTGTTTTCGGTAGAAAAACCAGATAGCGAAAGGCACGTGCAGAGCCAGGTTGACCAAACCCCATGTCCATAGAAATTGCTCATTCGCCCAACGACTGGAATCCATCAATGGCAAGAAAATTTCACTGCAAGCGCGGATCAGAATATGGAACGCCAGCGTGTACACCCGGGCGATTAAATACAATTCTGGCCGTCCTTTTAAGATCGGGTACAACTCCGCTGCAATTAAGATACAGGCAGAAGCGGCGAAAAACGCAGGACTTTCTCCGTACACAAAGGCGAGATTCCACGTGGTGTACAGAAAGTTCCAGGCTGCCGTAGAGTAAAACAGCAGATCGTGGGGTGCGTCTTTACCGATAACCCAATAAACCCGCTCGCCGTTTTTATAGCGCGGAAAAGGAATAGTCGCGCAGAGTATGACACCACAAAGAGCATTGAAGTAGTTTGCCGTTGCAAAGTCTTTCAGTGTCGCCTCTGCAATGTTCAAAAACAGAATCGCGTACAGAAACTTCAGTACCCAGTCACCGCGAAAAAACGCCAGCAGACGATGTGGATTGTCTTTATACATCCACGCCAAGCGCGCGCCACCTACAACAATGGCCGTCGGTAACAACACGCTGACGGTCTTTGCCCAGCGAAACCACCCGAATAAATGCTCGGACCACAAGGGGACCGTCAGCAATGATAACAGCCAAAACACCGCTGAGAATTTCGGGAAACGACGCATCACTTCGATCAACGCCAAGAGGATAAATATGTAACCGGACATGGTTACCACGTACTGCCAGACAGGAATGTTCATGCTTACCTCCAAAACTGAATGACCGCAGGAACCGTCAGTAACTCAGCCCTTTGCCATTCAACAACTAGAGTAATTACTCTATTAATTTTCAATCACCAAACATTGATTAAAATCAACAATATGGGTTCTCAGGTTTTTGGAACACCGACCTATTCAGCCATGTATCCCAAATCGGCAAAGACCCTCGGCAAAGGCCGAGGGTAAGAAAAACCGACAAGGAAGATCGGAAACCGCGGCTAGCTGAGCTAAGGCAACTCTGAATAATTGCCATCTAGCCTCAGCGGGTCCTTCAGATCGATGACTGAACATTGTTTTGTGTATTGAAATTGGACACGCCATTCAATAAAGCACAGGCCCCGCTCATTTTGCGACCTGATAGGGCGGAGGTGATATGGATTCATCAGAGGTGCCGTGAATTTCACGGTGCCTGACTGGGAAATATCAAAGACCTGTGTATAATCCGGTTGTCACGACTTGTAAGACCATAAATCCATGTTATACCGAACTGACCGACATTCACCTAATCACCCGAGCGTGACAAACGCATCGGTTTTTGTCGTGTTTGGTTGTCAACAGATCTGCGCCCACTTGTAACCGCGCTCATCTGAATTGAAGGGCGCAGAGCCTTTCAGATTTTTCTAAAACCATTTTATGAAACCCGAAAGGCTCAAAGTCTTTCGGGTTTTTTCGTTGTGCATGGCGAAAATTAAATGAAATCAGGAAAAAATTAGATGTGTATCCAGATTAATTAGACATAAAAAAAACGTTATCTATAGCGCTTTCTTTTGAAAAACAAATCGTTTTTCGAAATAGGGATGCTGCGATCAAAAATCCTGACATTAGAACGGGCGGCACCTGCACACCCTGTGAAAAGCGAACCATTCAATATTCGAGCGACGGGCATAATTTGTGTTCAACCAAAAAATATTTATTCTTGTCGACATCGGTGAGCAAACGCACCAAAACAAAAGGAATAGACGAAAAAGAATAAGACAAAAACACGAAAAAATAGCATCCATTGCCCTCTGGTCTAGTGGCAGGACACCTGACTTTGACTCAGGTAGCTGAGGTTCGAATCCTCGGAGGGCAGCCACTTTACGCACCAAACATTGCACAGTTGGCAGAATGTATATGCGCAGGACTGCAACTCCTGTTTACGCCGGTTAAATTCCGGCACTGTGCTCCACTGCGAATGGTTAAGCCAACTCTGAATAAATGCCCTTCCCCCGAGAGGTAACGGGAGCTCACAAATACGGGAAAGGTTCTGAAGACAATACTTGATATCCTGACAAATGACTCAATAACCCCACTCACATCCTTTCCGACCACAAAGAATCAATCACAAAATTTAATTTAGCTGGAGGCTTAATAATCGCTCCGTCGCATCTGAGCGACAAACGAAAACCGAGTCTGTGTTTGATATCGCTCCCCCGCACGTAACACTACGGACGGGAAGTCCGGATGATTCGGTGCATCGGGAAAGCCCTGTGTTTCCAGACACAAGCCACTGCGTTTCGGATAGGCCAGCCCCCCTTTCCCGCGCTCAGTGCCGTCGAGGAAATTCCCGCTGTAAAACTGCATACCGGGTTGATCAGTCGCAACAATCAGTTTGCGGCCACTGGCCGGATGGAATACTTCCCCAACCCGGCGAAGCCCTTGATTTGCATGATTCAGTACATAGTTATGGTCGAAGCCGCCGCCGTAAGTCAGTTGGGTATGTGGCTTATGAATACAATCTTTGATTAAAACAGGCTCGCGCAAGTCAAAAGGTGTACCAGTGACGCTCATCAGTTGGCCTGTGGGTATTAAACCGGCATCCACTTCCGAAATGTAATCCGCGTCTATCTGAACCAGGTGGTCGGTCATGGGCTGCGACAGTTGACCGGACAAATTGAAATAGCTGTGCTGGGTAAGGTTGACGATGGTATCGGCATCGGATGTCGCACCATAGGTTATGGTCAACTCACCCTCGTCGGACAACTCATAACGCACCGTGACCTGCAGCCGCCCCGGATAACCCTGATCACCATCGGCACTGTCGAGACTGAATTCGATGCAACTCTCGCTGTGCCACTGCGCTTGCCACAGTCGTTTATCAAAACCAACCTCGCCACCATGCAAGTGATTCTTACCATTATTGGTGGCCAATTGGTAAGTCTGACCATTCAACTCAAACCGACCTTGCGCAAGGCGATTGCCAAAGCGTCCGATAACCGCACCAAAATAAGTGGTCGAGTTTTCATAACCGCTCACTTCATCATACCCCAATACGATATCGGCTATGTGACCAGAGGCACCCGGAACCATCCACTCGTGAATAACCGCACCAAAGTCCAGCAGCGCTATGCGAATATTTGCGCGTGTCGCGAGTTCGTAACGGGTGACGGGCAAACCATCGCGTGTGACGCCAAAAGGGCTTTCTCTGTTCATCGGTAAGGCTCCAGAAAGAGGGATGAAAAATCAGGGGCTGATGTTCTATTAAACGCGAGAAAGCCAAGCGAGCGATAACACAATTGCCTCAAATATATGGACTATTCCACCGACCTGACATCTATGGCGCCGTTCGGTTCGGGCCACGAAACAAAAAACCACAACGCAAAAAAAAGTGAGCGTGTTGCCACGCTCACTCAAGAGTTATATTGCTTAGCGATAGTCCGCTGTTGGCTCAACTGACCTTCAGTTGACGGCTTTCGTAGCGGGCTTTCAACAGGAAGTAGCCCACACCGGTGATCAAAGAACCGGCAGCAATAGCAGCCACATACAGAGCAACGTGCGTGATCGCATTTGGAATAAACAGAACGAATATCCCACCGTGCGGTGCCAGTAACTCAGCGTTCACCAACATAGACAGTGCACCGGTGACCGCGCCACCCAACATCGCCACAGGGATAACACGCAATGGATCTTTCGCCGCGAAGGGAATAGCGCCTTCCGAGATAAAACACAAACCAAGGATAAACGACGCGCGTCCTGCTTCGTGCTCAGCGTCGGTAAAGTATTTTTTACCGAGGAACGTCGCAATACCCATACCTATCGCCGGGGTCATACCCGCCGCCATGACGGCAGCCATCGGTGCGTAGGTTTGCGTGGCCAATAAACCCACACCAAAGGTGTAAGCTGCTTTGTTCACAGGACCACCTAAGTCAAAACACATCATCGCACCCAGCAATAAGCCAAGACCGACGGCGTTCGCTGATCCCATACCGGTCAACCAATCGGTCAGCGCATTCATGATCGCCGCAACCGGACCACCGACAATATAAATCATCACTAAGCCCGTCACCAAGGTCGCCACCAATGGAATAATCAGGATCGGCTTCAGGGCTTCCATGGTCTTCGGTAAGGAAACTTTTTCAGCCAGGAATTTAGCGCTGTAACCGGCAAGGAAACCCGCTGCGATACCGCCCAGAAAACCCGCACCAATAGAACTGGCCAACATACCGCCGACTAAGCCGGGCGCCAGTCCAGGACGGTCGGCAATGGAAAATGCGATGTAACCGGCCAGTACTGGAATCATCAGTGCAAAGGCAGAACCACCACCAATCTGCATTAACGCAGCGGCCAAAGTACCTTCGGTTTTGAATGCTTCAATCCCGAAGATAAATGACAACGCAATGATCAAGCCGCCGGCAACGACCACCGGTAACATAAATGACACACCGGTCATCAAATGCTTGTAGGCGCCCGTTTTTTCTTTCTTGAACGATTGCACCGCGTCGTCTGTTTTGGCGCCTTCAACCTTGGCGCTTTCAATCGCCTGAGCGATGACGTCGTCCGACTTTTTTAACGCATTACCCGTGCTGGTACGGTAGATCCGCTTTCCGGCAAACTGAGCGGCATCCACTTCGATGTCGACCGCCAGAATGACCAGATCAGCCTGGTCCACGTCAGCTTCGGTCAATTTGTTTTCGGCACCAATGGACCCCCGGGTTTCCACTTTAATTTGATGCCCTTTCGCTTGCGCAGCCGTTTTCAATGCTTCCGCGGCCATAAAGGTGTGCGCGACCCCGGTTGGGCACGCGGTTACTGCGACGATCTTTAACGCGTTCATCTGAGTTACCTCATTGTCTTTTGTTATTGTTGGTTCGTATTTGGGGTGAATGCTGCCTCGATATTGGCGTCACATCCGGTTTTCAATTTCACTGCTATGAACAACCCTGTTCAGCTTCCCTTCGCAATTTTTATCGCCAGGCTTACGCCAGTGATTCCAATGCCATGCGTTCGATACCAACAGCGCTTTGCAACTCCATTAATCGCTCCGTGCTGCGTATACCCACGCCAATCTGTTCAACCGCGTGCGCAGAAATCGCCGCCGCACAGGTTAATGTTAATGAAGTGCTCTTATTTTTTGCGAGCCCATAAGCCAATCCGGCGACCAGACTGTCACCGGCACCAACCGTACTGACCATGGTCACGGTCGGTGGCATTACGCTGTATATGTCATTAGCGCCGTACCAACGGAAACCATTCTTACCGTCCGACACCACCACCTCTTGCACACCCAATGCGCGCAATTGAATGGCCGCCATCATTTCATCGTTCATATCGAGAATCGGTCGCCCCAACCATTGAGCCAATTCTTCGCGGTTTGGTTTCACTACGGTCGGCCCTGCTTTCACGGCTTCGGCAAACGCTTCTCCGCTGGTATCCAAAATCGTTAAACAACCAAAGGCTTTTACTTCCCGGATCAGGTCGGTATACAACGACGGCGAAACACCACGGGGTAGACTTCCTGCCAGCACAATGACGCGGAATTGTTCAGCCAAACCAAACAGGGTTTGCCGGAAGCGCGCCAACGCGGTTGAGCTGACCTCCAAGCCCGGTAGGTTAATATCCGTGGTTCGATGTGAGCCTTCGGTTAGCTTAACGTTGATTCGGGTATGCCCCTGTTCACGGCAAAACTCGTTACGGATGTGTTGGTCACGACACAGATCCACAAAGGGTTGCTCATTGCCCGCGCCCAAAATACCGGTGGCGGTGACGTGCATATTCAGATCACTGAGTACGCGCGCCACGTTGATGCCCTTACCCGCGGCGTGCAACGTTCCCGCGTTGGCAATATTCACTTCACCTAGATGGATTTCATCGGTATCCACGGTTAAATCCAGCGCGGGGTTCAGGGTCACGGTTAAAATAGCGTTATGTTTCATGCGACGACTCCTACACCGTCCAATGCCCGGATAGCGTCGCTGCTTTCAGCGGCCAGGGCGTTCTGCGCTAGCAATGTGGCGTCGCTGCTGCTGACGCTGCGGATCTTGGCTTTGATGACCGGTATGGCCGTCTGCGACATACTCAATTCTTTCACGCCCATGCCCAGCAGAATCACCGCCGCCAGAGGGTCCGCCGCCAATTCACCGCACACGCCAACCCAAATGTTGTTGCGTTGTGCCGCATCGACGGTCGTTTTTATCAACCGTAAAATGGCGGGGTGCAGAGAGTCGGCCTGTTTCGACAACACAGGATGACCACGATCCACCGCCATGGTGTATTGCGTGAGGTCGTTGGTACCGACCGAGAAGAAGTCGAGTTCTTTGGCAAAAACATCGGCCATTAACGCCGCGCTGGGTACTTCAATCATCATGCCCAGTTCGAGCGTGATGCCAGGGTATTCTTGCGCGACGTCGTTATAAATCGCTTTAATGGCGCGCCATTCTGCAATGTCAGAAATCATTGGGAACATTACCCGCAGCAAGCCATGGTCAGCCGCTTCAAATAACGCCCGCAACTGACGTTTCAGCATGTCCGGGTACAGCAATGACAGACGGGCACCGCGCACACCCAGGAACGGGTTTTCTTCGTGCGGCATGGCCAAGTAGGGCAGCGGTTTATCACCCCCTACATCGAGCGTACGTACGATCAGCGGTTGACTGTCTGTTTCCATGGCATTCAGTGCGGCTTTGTATTCCGCTAGCTGTTGCGCATGAGTGGGCTCTTGCGTGTGGGCCATAAACAGAAATTCTGAACGGAAAAGCCCCACCCCTTCGGAGCCGAGTTCCAGACTCGCGGCAACCTGTTTCGACGAAGATATGTTCGCGACCACTTCAATGCTGACACCATCGGTCGTCACGGCAGGCAATGCGCGTTCTGCATATGCTTTTTCGTAGGCAGCACGTCGTTTGGCTTGCTCTTCGCGTAAATCGTCGAGTTCACGTTCGCTGCCCACCAACTGCAGATATCGATTATCGCAATCCACCACCAGCGGGGTTCCGTCGGCGATGGTCAACACAATGTCCCCACAACCGACCAGCAACGGAATGCCAGCGGCCCGTGCCAGAATGGCAGCGTGCGAGGTAACTCCGCCCTTCGCTGTGACAATCGCCTGTACAATTGCAGGATCAAACTTCACAACATCGGACGGATTAATTTCATCGGCGATCAGAATATGCGGGCTGGATTCCGACGCCTGTTCCTGTTGACCGGTGAGGATCAGCATTAGTTGATAGCCGAGATCACGATAGTCACTTGCGCGCTCCGCCAGCAATTCATCCGAATGCTGCTCCAGAGAAGACGCAATTCGCTCAACCGCGAAGGTCCAGGACCACTCTGCCGATTTACCGGTAGCGATCATGTCCAAGGTGGCGTCGACAAATTCCGGATCGTCCAATAGCTCGGCGTGCATCGATAAAATCTGCACTTTCGATTCGTTGGTTTCATTCTGCAATGTGCTGTTAATCTGATTGTTCAGGACCACCAATGCATCTTTGAAACGCTGCGCATCGGCTGCGCGGTTGTCACTGTTTTCGACCACATCAAAGGCGACACGGCGCTGCGTTTTAACTGTACCTAGTGCCATGCCGGGCGCCCCACACAAGCCGGTGATTTTATCATTCACTCGGGCTTGCTGTTGTTTGGGCTCCATGGGCGCAACGTCCATCTCAACATGGAGATTTGTGACAGGAACAACCGGATCGCCCAGGCCTTCCGACACAGCTGTACTCAGCTGGCGCAGTACCTGTTGTGGGTCGTCACACGCCGCGACGGTGAAACGCATCAAGTGCCCGTGAGAAAATCCGAGACCGATCAAACGTGCGACGCTGGTGCCCAAAACGGCGCCACCGTTGCCATCAAGATTCTCAACCCAAACCTCGGCCGACATGCTTTTAATTAATTTGGCCAAATGCGAGGCCGGGCGAGCATGCAAGCCCTGTTCAATGGGCAACCGCAATTCAATGGACTCGCCTTCCAGCGCATCCATTTTCAGCAAGCGCAGCAAACCACTTGCGGTTTTTTCGGTTTTCAGTGCCGCTAACTTGCCGTCGCGGCGGAGTTGTAACAGCCGGTCATACAGCGGCTTATGTGTTTCGCCACTGGTGGTTAACGACAGTAAAATATCGAACCCGGATTCACCTTCCGCCAGGGTTTTAGCACTGGTCACAATGGCCAAGGCTGTTTTCGGGTTTTGGGTTTGAATGGTGTTGATCCAAATGCCCTCTCCGAAATCCAACGGTTCGGCATCGAGTAATTCGTTTCGTTGCGCAGCGGAACAATAGTCACCGGCATACAGAATACCGGCCGCCAACGACACCGCTTCGGACACCAGCTGAATGTCCAAACCGGTTCGCACCAGACTTTCGTTCATCTCAAGGGACGGTGTGAACTGCTCGCCTTTTAAAATACTCAGCACTTCGGCAACGTCGGGCGTTGCATGCAGACGGGCGGAAAGATCATCGTTGGTAATAACGTGTGTCAGCTGACGCAGAATGGCCAGATGCTCATCGGATTTAGCCGCGATACCAATTGCTGTGTAAACGATCTGCCCATCACCCCAGTCAATACCGTTGGCAAAACGCAGCACTTTAACGCCGGTCTTGAGCACCTGATCTTTGGTTTCGGGGGTTCCGTGAGGAATCGCAATACCATTGCCGAGATACGTGGAGGTTTGGGTTTCGCGGACTTGCATACCAGCTTCGTAGCCGGGCGCTACCATGCCATCGGCCACCATATCGGCAATGATCTGTGAAATAGCGGCGGTCTTGTCGAGCGCGGTGGCGTCGAGCCTGACATCGGTGGGTTTGAGTTCCAACATGGGCACCTGCCTGTTTTTGTAATGTTGCTGTATCGATTTAGCAAGCATACTGAATCCATTTAGCAAAAAACTCAAACGCTAATTTGTAACAAAGCGTTGCGTTTGTTATCTGCATTGATCCAGCGCACACTAACTTACTGATTTCCAATAAAATCAGCGTAGTTTAAAAAAATGATCGATTGTCTTGCTGAATGGATTCAGTACTATTAAATGCCCGAAACACGCTGACACTGAGATAGAAAAACCATGGCAACCCCTCTGAATCTGGACGACATCGCAAAGCTGGCGGGTGTGTCTAAAACAACTGTAAGCAGTGTCTTGAACGGCAAAGCGGACAAATACCGGATCAGTAAAGCCACCCAGGCCAAGGTCATGGCCGTTGTTGAACAGCACAATTACCAACCTAACCATTCCGCCGCTGCGTTAAGACGGGGTAAGAGCCAATCGGTCGGGTTTATCGTGCCAGACTTTGAAAACCGCAGTTACCTGCGCATTGCCTCGCGGCTGGAAAAACTGGCGCGGGCAAATGGCTATCAACTGATCATTGCCTCGTCGGATGACAAACCGAAGAGCGAGTTGCAAGCAGCACAAATGTTACTGGCGCGCGGCGTTGATGCCCTGCTGGTGTCATCGTGCCTGGACGACTTCCGCCCCTACCGGGAATTTCTGGCCGCCGGGACACCGATCATCGCGCTCGACCGCGCCATGCCAGAGGGCTTTTCCAATGTCATTAGTGATGATCGTCAGGGCGCGCGCATTCTGACACAATCGCTGGCACTGGCTGGTCTGCCGCGCGTTTGCCTGATTGGCGCCATGCGCGATCTGGAAATCAGTCAACTGCGTGAAGCGGGGTTCCACGACGCGTTAACGGAGCTCCCCTCGGTCAATTCGGAATGTTACTACGGCGACCACTTCGACGCGGCCAGTGGCGCGGCAGCGTTTCAACAGGCCATTTCAGCGCATCAGGGTTTGCCACCCGCTATCGTCTGCACGTCGTACAGTTTACTCGAAGGGGTGATTGAAACATTACAGCGGGATTACCGCGAGGTGTTCTCCCAGCAACCGGCCCCTATTCAATTGGCGACATTCGGTAACAGCCGCCTGCTCGATTTCCTGCCGCTTCCGGTGAAGTCACTGCCGCAGCAGTATGAACAGATCGCTGAGTCGGCCTGGATGCTGGTGCAGCAAGCGGTGGAAAACCACTATCAGCCGCAGAAAATAGTCATACGCCGCAAACTGATTCAAGACCGCCGGTAACCAACCCCATGACTCGGCTAAGACCTTTAATCGGCATTACCCTCGACCACGAACCGGCTGGCGGATACGCAACTACGCCCTGGTATGCGCTGCGCGAAAACTACTGTGCCGTACTTCAACGCTTGGGTGCCGACGTGATTGCGCTACCCTACCAACCTGAGCGTGCGAGCCGTTTTGCCGAGCTCTGTGATGGCTTGGTCATAACCGGCGGTGGCTTCGACATCAACCCGGCGCTGTTCACCAATGAACCGGTGCACGCCAGCGTACAACTGAAACCCGCCCGGACTCAGGCCGAAACCGAATTGTTGTCTGCCTTTCTGGCGCAAGACAAACCAGTGCTGGGCATTTGCGGTGGCGAACAATTGATGGCGGCCCATTTGGGCGCCCGCTTGCATCAGCACATACCGGACGCAGTCGCCAACGCTTTGGAGCATGCACCAATGGGCTCCGTCGCCAATCCCGTCGGCCAGCAAGCGGCCCACCTTGTAAACATCGTGCCAAACTCCTTATTGGCGACATTGACCGGCGAAACGCAAGGCACTGTGAACAGCTCCCATCATCAGGCGGTGAGCGAACTTTCGAATACCAGCGATTTGGTTATAAATGCCACCGCGCCAGACGGCGTGATTGAAGGCATAGAACACCCCGGTTACCGCTTTTGCCTGGGTGTACAATGGCACCCGGAATTCGAATTAACGCCGATGGATACCGCCATTTTGAGTGGATTCCTGCGCGCTTGCTGCTAACGCCAGCATTGTTGCGCCACCCGGAAAAAGTTCCCGCCTAAGATGGCGGCACAATCTTCTTGCGAATACGCACGCTGCTTTAATTCCGTCATTAACGACGTCAATTGGGTTGGCGCACAGGCCTCAATATCACCCAATCCGGTAAAATAACCGGCGGTTTTCGGCCACCAATAAGTGCGATCCAACCCTTCAGGCCCTTCCGGCCGTTCTGCCGGATACATGTAGTCCAAACCGATACCGATATGCGCAACGCCGACCCGGTCACGCAGATAATCAATCTGGTCGGCCAACAATGCAGCCGTCACCTCCGGCACCCCATAAAACCGATTGATGCCCGATAAGCCGATTACACCACCGGTGGCTGCGCACGCATCAATCTGTGCATCGGAAACACAGCGGCCGTGGTCATGTAGGGCTTTGATATTGGTGTGGCTGAAACACACCGGCGTGCTGGCAATGCGCATCATGTCCAGGGTGCTTGGTTCACTCATGTGAGAGCCGTCGAGCATGATACCGGCGTCTTCAAGCGCCAATACCACTTCGCACCCCAACGCCGTTAAACCCTGCGGCGAATCGTGGCAGCCACCGGCAATGCTGTTATTACGGTTGTAAGCTAGGTGCATTTGCCGCACGCCCAAGCGTTGAAACTGCATCACCATCTCGGGGCGGTTCTGCAGCATGATCGCCCCCTCCAGGTCGAACGCAACGGCCAGCTTGCCCTGTTCTGCCGCACGCGGAATATCGTCAACCGTTTCCGCAAAACACAACAAAGGGTGCTGTTCAATCTGATGCCGGAAATGCGCGATAAACCGCAAAATATCCGCCACCGGATTAAAATCCATACCCACATTCACGCTGACAAAATCCACACCGGCCTGTTGATGCAGCAGCAACGCCGCCACATTGGTATCATCCAGTAAAGGTAAACAGGTGTGCGCGTCCCACACCAGGCATTGATCGATCATATTGGGTTTCTCACGTCAGCAAGCCATCGATTGCATTTTCAGCCTAACCCAATGAGTATTGAAGCTCGTTTCACAGCCGTCAATGGCATACCATGCTTCTACCGATATTCACTTGCGCCGACAAGCGCGTTTCGATAGTCCCAATTAAAAAGGAGATGGCAATATGGAATATTGGAAATTCATTCGACAAAAGGTCGGTGCTGCCCGGGTAATTATTCCCGGTGTCGATGTCGCCATTGTCGAAAACAATAAACTGCTTCTGGTTCAGAGTCAGGACAATAGCCATTGGTTTTTACCCGGTGGTCTGCAGGAATTAGGCGAGACTGTTTTCGATACCGGCGAACGAGAAGTTAAGGAAGAACTGGGTATAAATATTAAGGCAACCCAATTGGTATCTGTGTATTCCGGACCCAATTGGGTTCGGCGCTACGCCAATGGCGATGAACTGCAATCACTTACTTTTTTAGTCCGCGCCGATCACAGTGCCGCCGCCAATGACACAATCGTGATCGACCCCGCGGAAATCATGAACGTCGGCTGGTTTGCATTGGACGATTTACCCACTAACATGCACGACTATGCACTTGCCATGACCAAAGACATTCAACAGTTTCGCGGCGAAACCTTCATGCGTTAAGCCATAAAAAGGAACACAAAACATGTTTAGTACCGAATTTTTATTGACGTCGTTGGTAGTGGTTCTCATACCCGGCACTGGTGTTTTATACACGCTGTCTACAGGTTTGTTTATCAGCGCACGCGCCAGCCTTGCCGCTGCATTGGGTTGTACGCTGGGTATCGTCCCTTCGCTGTTAGCCAGCGTCTTTGGTCTGGCTGTACTTTTCCACACCAGTGCACTGGCGTTCCAGTTATTAAAATACGCAGGCGTTGTGTATTTGCTGTATCTGGCGTGGCAAACCTGGAAACACAGCGGCGCGTTGTCTGTCTCTGCGCAGGCCGAGCAACAAGGGCTGTTCAGTGTCGCGTTCAAAGGCTTTCTGATAAACATACTCAACCCCAAGCTGACACTCTTCTTTTTGGCCTTTCTGCCCCAGTTCCTGACGAACGACACCGCTTTAGCCACCCAGCAAATGCTTAACCTTGGCATGGTGTTTATGCTGATGACATTTGTCGTGTTTGTACTGTACGGCTTGCTCGCCAACACATTCCGCACGTATGTGATTCAGTCACCGATGGTCAGCCAACGTATGCAACAAGTCTTCGCCGGCTGTTTCGCCTCGTTAGCCGCCAAACTGGCTTTGACGGATCGTTAACCCTTTATCTATTAAGGTGGGCTGACGCAAGCGACAGCCCCGTTTGCAACAAGCGAATGTGCCGTGAGCCCTACTTGGTTCGCATGTTCCATTCGTGAAGAAGGCCAAACGGTTCTTTATTCCAAAGCTGAACTACAGAAAAACCGGAAAAAGCAAAACGATCTAACTCGTTTACCTTGCCGAGTGCGTGCTCCACCCCAATTAAATTATTCAGGTAATCACACCCTTAAATTTCGCTCACCGAACCGCTTTTGGAGAGATTATGGAATTTAAAGACTATTACAAAATTTTAGGCGTTAAACCCGATGCCGACGCGAAGACCATTAAAACGGCTTACCGAAAACTGGCGCAAAAATATCACCCGGACATGAACCCGGATAAGGCCGCCGAAGCAAAATTCAGGGACATCGCCGAAGCGTATCAGGTGCTGAAAAACGAGCAGCGCCGCGCCGAGTTTGACGAACTGCGCCAATACGGCAGCCGCACATCGGGAGATTTCAGGCCACCGCCTGGCTGGCAGGGTGCACGCGATTTTCAGTTTTCACAGGAAGGCTCATCAGCCGACTTTTCGGATTTTTTCAATTCTATTTTTGGCAATCAAGGAGGCTTCTCACAGGCTGAATTTCGTCAGGCGTCGAATGAACGGCGAGGTCAGGATGTTGAAATTGAGCTGCCTGTTTTTTTGGAAGAAACGTTAAGCGCGTTTCAGAAAACAGTGGAATACACGCTGCAGGTGCGTGAAAACGGTCAGGTAAAACCGCTGAAAAAACACCTGAACGTGAAAATCCCGCAAGGTGTCAGCGAAGGGCAGCGTATTCGCCTCGCCGGTCAGGGAGCACCGGGCATGAACAACGGTGCCCCGGGCGACCTTTACCTGCATATCCGGTTGGTACCGCATCCTCTGTTTGACGTCAGTGGTCACAACATTTTAATTACCGTGCCGCTGGCGCCATGGGAAGCAGCCCTGGGGACCAAGGTCACCGTGCCAACGCTGAATGGCAAAGTGAACCTGACCATTCCGGCCGGCACCCAAACCGGTAAAAAATTCCGCATGAAAGGCAAAGGCTTAACATCGTCCACGGTGACCGGTGACCTGATCGCCATCGCCAAAGTCGTGATGCCTGCCAAACCCAATGCCCAGAGTGCGGAACATTGGCGGGCACTGGCGGCCAGTGAAAGCTTCAATCCACGCCGGGAATGGGAGGTGTCGTCATGACTGAACATGTCAACAGCATCACCTTGACCGACCTTTGCCGGATCGAAGGTATTCGCCGCGACGCGGTCACCGCGATTGTGGAATACGGTATCGTCAAACCACAGGGTAACGTCACGCAGGAATGGTTATTTGAGTCGGGCAGCGTGTACTGGATTAAAAAAGCAACGCGGCTGCAGATGGATCTGGAATTGGACTGGCTCGCCGTGGCAATGGTGATTGACCTGCTGAAACAGAAAGACGCGCTGGAAGCGGAAAATCAACGCATCAACCGATTATTGCAGCGGTTTATGAATGACATGGAATGAAGCGTGCCGTTCTGAACAACTATTCTGAACAAAAGAAGAACAAAAGGTGCGCGAACGGCGGGAATTTTTTTCCGCCGAGTTCAAAAACATTCCGCTTAAACGTTCAGTAGCTCATAGTGCGGTCCGTCTATAAACGCGCGTTTGCCCAGACGTTTTCGTTTGGCGACGTAATCGGCCACCAAGTCTTCAGGGGCGTCGGTCGATGCGGTGAACGGAATATCCCAGCTGCCCCCCCAGCGCAGCGACACATCGAGCTCTTGTGCGGCAAACCGCACCGCTTCGGCAATCTGATAGATCGGCACCCATTCCCAACGCAGCTTACCGTTGATATACGGTACCAGGTCAACCGCTAACCCGTCTATATGCTTTGAATTCAACGTGGTACTGGCGCCTTTCTTGACCAGCTCTTTCTGTTCTTCGAGTGTCCGCAAGCCATCGTGCACGGAGAAGTCGACCGAGGTGAGTTCAATCGCTCGTTTGACGACCGCGACGAGCGAATCATCCACGCCGCGCAATTCCTGAAGAGATTTCTTACCCAATACGTATGCCATGTGGTGCTCCTTCAGTGGGTTACTGCTTCATTTCCAATCCGCCGCAACAACGCAACCACTCATATGCATACGAGACTGAATTCACCGTAATGTACGAATGGGCATAGCGCAAGAATTCCTGCCCACAAAAAAGCCCGGTGATTACCGGGCAAAACTCCTGACCATGAATGACTCAGAGGCAGTTACAAACGTGTTATTCGAATCCAATTCAGGTTCCAACCGCCCTGCTGGGCAAACACACCCAAGCTGTAAGTACCGGCGTTTACGTGCACGGTATGCGCAACGGTCGTCCATTGCTGCCAGCCACCTGTGGCGGGAACGCTGCGCTGCCCTAATTGAATGGCACCGGCGTTTAAATCCAGTGACAACTGCGAACCATTGATGCTGGCGACCCGGTATTCGACCTTGTAGTCGCCAGTTACCGGAAAGTTTATATTGGCATAGGCCATCCAATCGCCTGCGTCGATCCAACCGACGTTCTGGCCGCCACCGGTATCAGTGGTATTTTCCAACTGCACACCACTCATGTTGCTGTACGTTTCGGCCTGAATAACCACGGGGTCGGTTCCCGGCGTTGAACTTTCACAACGGGACGCCGGTACGGGTTCCCAGAAATAGGTGCTGATGGTCGGCGTATACCCGGGATTGTCGTATTCGGCGACGTAATAACCGCCTTCAAAACTGACCAGATCACCAGCCACGTAATACTGCCCCGCCACCCAAGCCGGGCACTGAACCGGATCGGTAGGGTCCGTCGGCGAACCTCCGATCACATCGTGAATGGCCGACAATAAACTGTTGCTGCCCTGGGCGTCGTGTGACATTTCCCAGATCATCACACCACTGCCCTGCGCCAGCGCCAATTCGGTTTTGCTTTTTATGGTGGGAATGCCGTTATACGTGATATAGCTGCAACCAGCGCAGGCGGTTCCGATAACATCACCTTGTGCAGCACCGGCACCAAACTGATTCACGATGTCGGCAAAGCTATAGTCACTGGCGTAGCTGCCAAAACCGTAACCGTAAAATGGCACGCCCAAGACCAGCTTGTCTTTACTGAGACCACGGCTTTGCCAGGTTTGAATATGGGACACCGCTTGTTGATAGGTAGAATGCTCTACGCCGGGCGTTCCCCAACTTGGGCCAATGGCGTCGTAACTCATCAGCGTGACAAAATCGAAATAAGGCAACGACGAAGTCGGTACCATTCCGCCGACGTACGTTGCCGTGGCCGCCGTCACCAACTTATTGGCGGGTAAGGCATTACGCAGCGCCTGGATAAACGGGGTATAATGGCCGTTGTTGTCGATACTGGTTAACAACGCGCCTTCTATATCGACATCGATACCGTCCAGATTATGCTGGGCGACAAAATCCGCCAAACGGCTGACCACCAACGCTCGGGAATTTGCCAACAGATTTTGCCAATCCCCGGAACACGCAGGAATAACACCACCGCCCAAAGACGCAAGCACCTTAACGCCGGCGTTATGCGCTTTCTGAACCACGTAACCGATGTCCGCGGCGGACAAGCCACTCATACAGGTGGGTGTCGAACCGTTCGCAAAAACACCCGCGGCATTCGGGTTCAGAAAACTCAAATTGATGTGCGTGAGTTTGGAGAGATCCGTCGCATCGGTGATGGCAACCACGTTTTTATACGCTGGGATATACCCCACGACTTTTGTGTCCGCCAGCGATGTCTGCGCACCGAACAGGGATGCCATCACCAAACCTAACCCGAGCGACTGCCGCACCCGGGTGACAACGGAATTTCGATTTAACTTCATAAACTGGGACTCCTCATTTTTATTGTTTTTATCCGTGCGAACCCTGGCCATTTGGCTTGCCAGTACATCCTGTCTGCAGCAGACCATTCTTTTCGCGAACATTCTTTATCAACCACCGGCACATAACCGACAGCAAAATGTAAGCGATTACATTCTTAAGCCTGAGCATCTTTACTGAGGAAGGGCATGACACGCAAACGCTGTTGCTGTAATTGCGACGTACATCTATAAAAAGTGAACGATTGGATTCAAACCAAAACACCAATGCAAGAAGATTGGACAGACACCGAATACCCAATCGCTTTGACAAGCCAGACTTAGAGCAGAGAGATTTGGAAACCCGTTACGCGCCTCGGACCCAACCGATACTCAGCAGGTACCGATTACCGGAGATCACTTTGGTGACAGAATGTTCACACACATCTGGTCTGAAAAACTTAATTCGGCGATTACTATAAATAGGCGACGAACAAATAAACTCACCACCTGATTTCGCTTTTTTCAAAATAACATTGAGCCGATAGTGTCTACCGCTGTCGACCTTATCGGTATGCGGTGGCACCTCACACCCTTCGGGAAATTTCAGCAAATACACATCAAATTTAATAGGCCATATTGCCCCCACCAACAACATTTTCTCATAGCCTGTTTTCTGTCGGCCTTTTTGCCACTTGAATAGTTGACGTAGGATGCTCATTGTATCTTCAAAACCCTTGCACTTTTTAACGACTCAACGCGACAGCTCAAGCTCACACATTGCGTTAAGGCACCTCTGAATAATTGCTATCTACCTCAGCGGGTGAAGAAATGCGCAAAATTCGAGGCAAGTTCTGCAGGCAATATTCATTATCTTGGCAAAGAACTTAACAACGAAATTTGTCATTTCAGCCCCGCCCTCCGGGTCCTCCAGATCCATGGCTGAGCTTTGTTGTGTGTTTTGAAAAGGACTCGCCATTCCCTGCAACACACGCCTCGCCCATCCTTCGATCTGATAGGACTGAGGTGATTTGAATTAATCAGAGCTGCCTTAAATATCGTTTTTTTATCGTGCACAATATTGCGCAAATACATAGCGATAGCAATGAATAGCATTTCGGTTTTTTCTGATAGCGAATTCACAGCGACGTGCGTCACGCTGTTGTTAAGTCGCGCTTCTTGCGTATACATTTTGAATACCGTGACCGAATATCATGATCGACGCTAGCATATTAATATTTTTTTTGTTCAGGGTCGCACCAGCCCGACGATTCAGGCATGGTACTAAACAATCCTAGCCGCCGCCACAAACGACTGATCACACTTCTCAATTTCGTCTTCGACAGGTCGTTCGCGACGGCCTTCCCTGGCCGGCTCACTTGTTCACGCATCCCTGCTTGAACAACCTGTGAGACGCAAATTGCTTCGCGTGGTCGTTTGAAAGGCGGAGAAAACCGCGGCAAGAGCTACTTTCTCGATAGATACAACCAACCTCTAAATTCTATGTACCAAGGACTGGTGTAAATAACTGTATCGTCGCATCTGCTTTGGCTGACATGACAGACACATCGCAACGGGTTCAAGGGCATGGATGCCCTTGTAAGCGCCGCGCGTGCAGGGACGCACGCTCAAGCGACCGTTCGAAGAAAGTGTCTGGCAGAGCAGGAAAACCAAAGCTGGCGACAAAGGGGGGTGCAAGGGGATCTCCCCTTGGAAAGAAAGACCCTTCGAGCGACACTTTTGTCATGAACCAGGCCCGAATCGTCGGACCTGTGTAACCTTTAACGAAAACTATCGTCTAATGAAACCATGTCGCCTACCGCAAACGAACCCAAACCCATATTAAAATTCAGCACTAAAACCGATTCCATCACCTGTAGTGAAACGTAACCCTGCGCACAATACCCAGTGAACCCCCTTCGCCCTTTATTGCATCAGGTTTTAAACCGGCTGACTAAGGCCGCCAGCTCATCCGCGATGCTGAGCAATTCCCCTGTTGTGCGCGTTACGTCTTCGGTATTACCCAGAGATGTTTCACCCAGGTCTTGAATGGTGCTGACGCTGGTTTCAATACCTTGCACGGCTTCTTTTTGTTGTCCGGCCAGCGAGTCGATGGCATCGCTGAGGGATTTAATGTCAGTCACGACGGAACGGATATTTTCCAGTTCACCGGCGGTGTCCTTAACCAAGCCAATGCTCACGGTGGCGTTCTCGTTGGACTTCTGTACCTGGTGCACAGCCGACTCGGCGGCCTTCTGCAAACCTTCAATTTTCTGTTGTATGTCGATCGTCGCTTGTTGCGTGCGGGCAGATAAGCTGCGCACTTCATCGGCGACCACGGCAAACCCTCTGCCCTGCTCCCCGGCGCGGGCTGCTTCAATCGCTGCGTTTAATGCCAACAGGCTGGTTTGCTCGGCAATGCCATCAATCGTCGACAAAATCTGAGAAATACTTTCGATTTCATTCGACAGCGATTGAATGGACCCCACCGATTGCTCAGACTGTTCACCCAAACTCACCATTTCCTGTTCGCAGCGTAAGGTGGTTTCCCGGCCATTTGCGGTTGCTTCCGAAACGCGTGTCATACCGTTCTGCGCACCGGTACTATGTTCCACAATATCCGCATTCGATTGTGCAAACTGCGACATCACCTGCACAATATTGGTGGTCAGTTGCTGTTGGTGATGTACAGTGTCGCTGCTGCTCTGGGCAAACCCAGCCAACCGTTCAGAGACTGCTTTTAACGCCAAAGCTGACGCCACTACTTTTTCGACAACGTCGTGAATGTTGTTCACGAAACTGTTAAACGACACAGACAACTCACCGATTTCATCGTTACGCGATGCGCTGTCCAAGTGCACGCTTAAGTCACCGTCGCCTTCGGCAATATTCTTGAATGACAGCATCAGCGTTTTTATTGGGTTCAGAATCATACGCGATACCACGATGCCCAAACCGTACGACAAGACGATGGCAATCACCAATACGATCAACGCATACATCAGTGCGCCGCGCAGAATCCGGTCAACTTCGGCGAACACTTCGCTTTGTGACATTTCCACCACAATGGCCCAGTGGTTGTCTTTAATGGTGACCGGACCCACCGCACTTAATACCGAGTCGCCGGTGTAGTTCACCTCCGTACTGACGGTGGTCGCCCCCTCCCGAGAGTTATTCACGTGTGGGGTATCAATCTGCAGCAGACCCACGCTGTTTCCGCGTTCACTCATCGCCTGCAATTGCGGCTGTTGCCCAACAGATGTCAACGTGTCGAGCAAGCCAGAGGCATTTTCCAACCAAAAACGGGATTGCGAACGCAGGGTGTTGTCCGCCCCCACCAAATAGGCTTCGCCAGTTACGCCTAACCCCAGCTGCGACCATTGCTGACTGTTGGTCATAACCTGCGTTAAGCGCGCATTGCTCAGTTGCACCACCAACGTACCCAACCGTTTTTCCAACGCGACGATCGGCGTCGCAATAAAGGCGACCGGTTGCGCAAATGCCGGAGCGTAGCTTGCGTAATCTGACAGTTGGGTTTCACCCATGGCCAGCGCCCTAGACAGTTGCCAGATCTCCCCCAGGGCGGAGTCGGCAAACGGACCGTCGACCAACGACGTGGCGTAATCGATATTCTTTTCAACGGAATACACCACGCGCCCCTGCTCGTCGATCAAATACACATCGACAAACTCAAACTGGTCGCGAACCTGCTTTAAAATGGGATGAAATTCAGAATGATACACCTCGTAGCGCGCTGTGAATTTGCCTTCTTTCGCCGCGAACATCAGCTCACTTTTTCCGCCGATGGCGTTTTCGTTACGCGCAATATAGCGAGCTTGGTGAAACACGGCGGCATCGTCCAGTTGCGCTGCATAACCCGCGGCCTGATCGGCCGTAAAGGCATTGTCGTTACTGCGGTAGAAATCGGTGAAGGCTCCGGTGTAAAACGCGGTCAGGTCTTGGGTAAAACTTTCATCAATTTTGGGCGTCAGTGAAAAACCCGAAGTGAAATTTTCCATCGCGGTGACTGTGGCGGGGTTTTCCGCGGTATAGGTCACCACCTTAAAGGTGTTCGCAAAATAGCTTTCAACACGCTCTTTCTGTACTTCGCGCAAGGCAACCAACCGGTTCTCGACCGACCCCGACACCAGATTGCGCACCTCCCCATTGGTGCGCAGGCCTACCGTGAGTACCGCAAAAAACAGCGTGGCAATCGCCACCATCACAATAGACACCAAGAGCTTACTTCGTAACGACATTACTTCGCCCCTTAAACCGTTAAAAATAGGTGACTTGCCGTTCTGTATCGGCGAGGAAAGCGTTTTAATGATTAATATCTGGCCTTTTTCGCGCCCGCTCTGTTTCAGGTTAGTTGAAATTCGCCCAAAGGCTAAACAGAGCACATGCCAGGCGCTTCACTTGGCCTTTTAGTGCGGGCACTGCGCGGTCTGCTATGCCTGTCTGCAAATGACGACACCCTAACTTATTGTTTTTATTAGAAAAATTTCTCAGCCCCGTATAAGTGTCGCTCATTTGCGACAAATCGACCCATTTGACGGGCCTTGATATCGAAAAACGCGCCTGCAGCCCTTACCACACAAGCCTTTTAAAAAACTGGCACAGCATTTGACTATATCCCCCTGAGCTCCCTGACGAGCCAAACCCATTTTTAACCAAACGAGAGAACCATTATGAATAAATATATCTTGATAACAGCGATTGGCGCCGTTTACACCACAGCATTTGCGGCAGACATGTCAGCAGCGGATCTGAAGTTCGATACCATCGACGCCAACCTCGACGGCGTCATCAGCCTGGAAGAAGCCACACCTTACGCAGACCTTATCGCATCATTTACAGCATTGGATCTGGACGCAGACGGTCAACTGTCAGAAGTTGAGTTCGCGGCGAAAGACGCTGACAACGACGGTGTTTTATCCACCGAAGAGCTGAGCATGTTAACTGTGCACGCTGAATAAGAAAAAAAAGCAGGTATACTCCAGCGCAAATGACTGGCGTATACCTGACCAAGGTTGAGCATCACGCTGCCCGACAACGCAACACAAAGCTCACCATCTTCTCAAGAACTTATGACTCTACGCATGCAATTGCCGTCCCTTCGGCATCTTATTCTGCTTGGCTTTTTCGTATCGTTGATCCCACTGTCGCTGCTGCTGTGGCAAAGCAATGCGATTCAGCGTCAGGTCAGTACCTCGTCTATTGCCTTTACCAACAATTCCATTAACACCGTCCGGCTAGCGGTAGAAACGGACAACCTCCTGATAGATATCGAGCGGGGCATCCGCCAGTATCTGATTCTGAACAGCGACCCGCTCATTGATTTGGCCCGTACCAATATCGACAAGTACGAATCCCTGCTGGACGACCTATGTACGCTAAACAACACCCAACTTGCGGAATTCTGTACGCAACAGACGCAAGACATCGCCACCTTGTCGCGTACCTTTACCACTCGCCAACAAGATGTACTGAACACCGAATTTCAAACATTAAAAAAACGCCAGACAAACATGATGCAAACGCTCTGGTTGTTCTTGGATGACGCCACACAAGAACAACAAACCTACGTGTCGCGGCAGCAAACCCGAGCAAACACCTGGTTATTGGTCATTGCATTCGTGACATTTTGCCTGGTGGTCATCTTGAGCAGACGTTTGGCTGCGCCGGTAAAACAACTCGACGAAAAAATAAACGCCATCGGTACCGGGCATAAACGCGAGACGGAAAAAACCGACAGTTTCTCTGGTCCGAAGGAGTTTCGCCATATTTTTGCTAAGTTGGTTTGGCTGGATGCGCGACTGCAGCAACTGGAAGCAACCCGACAATCCATTTTGCGGCATGCATCACACGAATTTAAAACCCCGTTGTCCAGTATTCTGGAAAGCTGCTCGATCCTGAACGATGAATTGACTGGCCCGCTCACACCACAACAGCGCGAAGTTATTACCCTGCTCGAAGAAAGCACCCTTCGCTTACAGGATCTCACCGAACAATTGCTGGACTACAACCGATTTTTACAGCAGCAAAAACCCAATATCACCGACGTAAACCCGAGTGCGTTATTGGCGCAGATAGCAGGCGACCATGAACTGTTGTTGCGCAAGCGCCAACAGCAACTCACGGTGGATTGCGCCCTGAATGAGATACAAACGGATAACACATTATTTACACGCATCGTTGAAAATTTGCTGAGCAATGCTCAGGCTTATGGTGAACAGGCAGGTAGAATTCGCATCCACTTTTACCAACAGGGTTCAACGTTGATTTTAAGCGTCGCCAACACCGGCCCACGCATTGCGACCGCGCATCTGGCGCATTTACTGGAGCCATTTTACCGGGCCGATGTGCCCCGCCATGACTCATTACGTGGCAACGGCTTGGGACTGTCCATCGTCAATGACTGCGCACGTTTACTCGGCGGGCATGTTGAGCTGGGCAACGATGACAACTTTGACTTTATGGCGCGCGTGACCCTACCTATTTATCAGGAAACGCAGTGAAAAATATTTTTGTTTTAGTATTGGTCAGCGTCGGGTTCTCAGCTTGCGCTAACCTCCCCGGCACCCACAACACTGCCCGCACAGCCGAGCCGACGCCGGCCGACCGCACCGAAACCTCAACTGCTAAAACGGTGAAGGATCGCTGCGCCAATGCACAACCCACCCTTAAAGCTGACAAATGTCTGTTACCAGCCTGGCAGCATTACCTGATACACAGCCTGCAACTTGACGAGACACAACGACAACAGCAACTGGGCCAGTTGCAACATTCAAACACCGACACGCTGAAACGTTTGTTACTGCTCACCCACCCAGATGAACCTCTGCCAGTGCGCATTGAACACAACCGTCTTTTAGAGCAAGCCATTAACCAATACGACCCCGCGCTTCAAAGTTTTTTAACCTTGGTGGTGGCCTATAACCAAACCTTAATGACGCAAGATACGCGCGCGGATGCATCCTTGGCCACATTGAACGCCTTGTTGACCGAACTGAATGTAACCAAACAGGCACTGGACCAAGCGCAGCAGAAAATCGACGCCATTACCAACATTGAACAGCAACTGAATGCCGAAGAGTCACTGAGCCATGACAATGACCGCTAACCCGACGACCACCTCACAGCCGGCCAATCCAATGGCGGGCCAATGCCCAAAGGTGTTGCTGGTCGACGACGACACCAGTTTACTTCGGTTGCTTTCAATACGATTAACCAGTGAAGGCTACGACATACACGCCGCAACCAGTGTCGAAGCCGCCTTGCAGCAGTTGAGCAGCCAGGTGTTTTCGGCCGTACTCAGCGACTTACGCATGCCTGGCCAGGATGGCTTGTATTTACTTGACTACATCGCGAACAACCTGCCCACGTTGCCCGTTATTTTGATGTCTGCACACGGCTCCATTACCGAAGCGGTAGACGCCACCGAAAAAGGGGCGCTTGGGTTCATTACCAAACCCATTGACCACCAAAAACTCCGCACGGTCTTAAACAACGCTATCGCCCAAACCTCATCACACCCAACGCACGCCTGGCACCGAGACATAATTTTTCGCAGCACGGTAATGCAACGCCTTATCGAACAAACCGGTTTAGTGGCACCGCGAGACGTGAGCATCCTGATCACCGGCGCCAGCGGCACCGGCAAGGAGTTATTGGCCAAAGCCATTCACAAGGCCAGCCGACGGGCTGACAAACCCTTCATCGCCATTAACTGTGGTGCGTTGCCTGAACATTTACTGGAAAGTGAATTGTTCGGCCATAAAAAAGGCGCTTTTTCTGGCGCCGTCCGTGAGCACCCGGGTTTGTTTCGCGCTGCCGAAGGTGGCACCCTGTTCCTGGACGAGATAGGCGACATGCCTTTGCCACTGCAGGTGAAGCTACTGCGCGTGCTGCAGGAAAAAGCCATTCGCCCGGTCGGCGGCGTGGAAACCATTCCAGTAGACGTGCGAGTAGTGTCTGCGACCCACCGTGACCTGCCCGAGGCCATGAAAGAAGAAACCTTTCGCGAAGACCTCTACTACCGGCTGTGTGTGGTCAACCTGAGATTACCCAGTTTGAGTGAGCGGCCGGAAGATATTCCAATTCTGGCCCGACACCTGTTACAACAAAGCGCGGAAAAACACGGCATTAACGCCACACGTTTTGCCGACGACGCGTTACTGGCCATGACTCAAGCGCAATGGCAGGGCAACATACGACAGTTGGTCAACGTGGTGGAACAATGCGTCGCGTTAACCCAAACACCCGTCATCAGCTTGGCTCTGGTGAACCAGGCTATGCTGCAAACAACCAGCCATTGGCCGAGCTTAACCGAAGCCAAAGACGAGTTTGAGCGGCACTACCTTAACCGGGTATTGAAGATGACCGACGGCGTGGTATCGAAAGCAGCGGAAATCAGCGGCCGGAATCGAACAGATTTTTATAAGCTCTTAAAAAAACACCAGTTTAACGTACAGGATTTTAAGGGCACCTCTCGCCCGGAAATAGACTGATGTCCTGACGGCATCCTGTTATCGTAACCGGACCGACACAGCAGGAGCTCCTCCCAATGACGGACCAACTGATCTACTGGCCACTACCATTTCGCGGCAATTTTATCCGCCTAACGCTTGAACTCGCCGGTGTGGCCTATACCGATACCAACTTCCAGGACGTCATCACCTGGAAAAACCAGCCACCACAGGCCAAAGAATTGCCCGCCATGGCACCGCCCTACTTCATCGACGCCAGTAACGGCCTTGCCTACAGCCAACTGCCGATGATCATGCAACACCTCGCCGAAAGGCACAGCCTGTTGCCAGACAATGACTACCAACGGAAGCTGTGTTTGAAAATGATGTTGGACGCCAGTGACATCCTACTGGAAATTACCCGCCACCACGGTATGACCATGTGGCGTCAAGATGACTGGCATGACTTCCGCAGCCAGCGCCTGCCGTTGTGGATGCAGATATTCGAGCAAACGTACCTAAAGTACGGCCAGCCTGGCGCGCCGTTTTTCTTCGGTGACCGCCTCACACAAGCCGACATCGTCGTTTACGGCCTTTGGGGTACCATGACCACGCGCCTGCCGCAACTGCGTGCAGACCTAACACAACATGCCCCGGAAATGGCAAGACTGAGCGACCGCATAGCCGAACAAACGGCAATAGCGGCATTTGAAACCCGACAGCAACACGACATGGGCAGCCTGTATTGCGGCGGGGAAATTGAAAAGTCGCTTCGAGCAATGTTAAAAGGCGATGCGCATTGAGGGCGCTCAGCGGTTAAGACGCCGCTTGCATTAATGACAGTTGTCGCCACTGGCTCGGAGTCATGCCGGTTTGCTTTTTGAAATGGGTGTTGAAAACCGATTTAGAATTAAACCCGCTGGCGTAAAGGACGTCAGTGATCGACATACCGCAATTAGCGTCCTGTAGCAGGTCCTTGGCTTTGCCGATCCGCCAGTTGGCAATGTAATCCGAAAAATTGCACCCTAACCGATTGTTAATAAAGCTGGACAATTCCCGTCCCGGCACTCCGAGCTTACGTGCAACCTGAACCAATGTGAGGTTTGGATCAAGATATGGCTGATGTTCACGCATAAATTGGTCGAGCTGGTCACTCAGCTGCGTCCAATGTTCGTTATCTTGCTCTGGTAGCCTGTGCTCATTTTGCTGCGCTGGTGCAAAGCCTGATATCTCAGCTTCTTCATCGCTGAGCGTATTGCGCCGGTCAGACCCCAGAATCAAATCAATAATCAGCAGCGTCACAACCACATAAATCCACAAACCCATCACCGTCGTCACTACTTGCATGGCTTCAAATGCCTGAATATGCACCAGATAGGCACGTGAAATGTTGAGCAAGAGCTGAATACAATAAGCACCGGCAAATACTTTCAGTAGCCGGTAGCTGCTTTCCAGTGTGTTGGAACGCACTTGTTGGAGTGATTTGTGATGTCGATGAACCAGCCGCATCAGCAGAATGATCTGCACCACATAAATGAGGATGACCAGAGTCGACAACCAAGGCCAGTTGATAGGGTGGGTTTGCCAGCCACCTTCCCAATAGGCAATTTGCACATCACGCGGCTGCAAGTGATAGAAAAACAACGCAGCACCGCCCTTCAATAACACCGGCAGGCAATGAAACGCGTCATACCAATGCAAACGAAACTGTTCCATATAACTCCGACGGGCATATAGGTACACCAACCCCGGGAGCGCGGTTGCGAACATTTTGCCAATGTTGCCGAATTGTGGGTAATGCAGATATACCATCGTCTTTTCGAGCGCCATGTCGAATAAGACGATGGCAATCAGAAAAAACAATGTCGCCAGCGACCGCGAGTACACAGGGGCTTTTTCGCCTTTCAAAAACGCAAACACCGAACCGGCAACGGTAAGCTGCGCGGCTGCGACCACATAAACAATAATCTGAAGGCTGAAGTTACTGAAAAAATTCATTCGACTTTTCGTAAGACTGAGAAGCAGGCATAACCTGGGAGCGATTCGGTAAACCGTAAATATACACGGCAGAGGAAACGGCGACAATTTAAAACCTCACTATTACCAAACGATATATAGTCAGTCTTAAAAGAAATAACCGGAGTGCATCGCCTCGTTTAAAGCATCACCTTTGCGGGCGTCTACACCTCATTCTCATCATATTTTCGTATTAAAATTCAATCACTTAGCTTTTCAGTACGTTCTAAATCGTGTTTTAGAACGCTAACACGTGACCCTTCACGCAGAATCCGTAGCGACTACACCTGATAACCTTGCGAGATACATTTATGAAAAACTGGCTCCGGCTTTGGCTTATTTTCCCTTTGGTATTACTGATAACAGCCTGTAGTGGCGGAGGCGGCAACGGCAATGCCGACGGCACAGATAACACCCTTACGCCACCTGCGGCACCGCAAAATCTGCAGGCCACCGCAACAGACACTCAGGTTAGCCTGAGCTGGGACGCTGTTGCTAATGTCGACGGCTATCAGGTTTATTGGCACGACAATGGTGCTACCACAAGTGAATGGACGGCACTGCCAACCACCACCAGTACAAACCTAAATCACACGGGGCTATCCACAACCGTCACTTATTGCTACAAAGTTGCCGCTAAAATCGGCGATCTGGAAGGCTCATATACTGCTGAGGTCGATGCCACCACGCTGCCAACCATGCCCGAAAACCTCTCGGCCAGCGCCTCTGATACAAAGGTCAACCTAAACTGGGATACCGTCACCAATGCCGACGGATACAACATTTACTGGCATGACAATGGAACGACAACAAGTGATTGGACCCTGTTGCAAGCCGTCAGTTTGACGTCCTACGCCCACACGGGATTGACCAACGATATTTCGTACAGTTATCAAGTAACCGCCTCTTTCGACACGCTGGAAAGCTCGCCCACCATAGCGGCTTCTGCAACGCCGAGAAGCGCGCCCGGTGCTCCTGCGTTGGTGAGATCCGCAATCACTCATACTGCTGAAAACGACAATCCGTTGACTCTGAGTTGGCCCGCGGTGACGGATGCCACGCTGTACCGGGTTTACTACAGCAAAAACAGCACTGTGGGCACCAGTGATGCCTATGTCGAATCAACCGAAACCAGCGTCACACTGTCCGCAGCCAACGGCAACCTGAGCATTCAAGATGGCGAGCGCTACTACATGCGCATAATGCCGGTGAATGTCGATGTGACGGGTAGCTTCTCCGAACAATTTATAGTGGCCGCGCAACCTAAGTGGATGCCCATTTCCTCTGGCTATGGCGTTTCAGCGATCAACGGCATGGCACTGGACACCACCAATGGCATTTACGTTCACGTTGGGGCAAATGGTTTGATCTCTCGCAGTACTGACGGTCAGAACTGGTCATTACAACATGCTGGTATTGGCGGCTATGAACTGACTGACGTGGTGTGGACGGGCACCCGTTTTGTTGCCATTGGAACTGACAATGCGAGCAGCAATGCAAAAGCCATTGTTCTCAGCAGCAGCGACGGTGTTGACTGGCAAGCCAGTCACGGCGTGCTCGCTGGCAGCCCGCGCTCGATAGCCTGGAATGGTAGCGAGTTACTGACGGTCGGTTACAAGTTGGCCGCGCGCAGTGATGATGAGGGTGACACATGGACTCCCATCACATCGATGAATGGTGCTAATGTCAGCACAGCCTACTTCACCAGTGTCATTTGGGACGGCAGCCAGTTCGTTTTGGCTGAATTAGGGGTTGTTGTGACATCCAGCGACCTAACCAACTGGGCGTTCTTCTCGACCAGTCAATTAATAGACATTGCTTTTTCTGGTTCTGCCTATGTCGCGGTGGGTCCCTTCGGCGTTTTCACCAGCAGTGACCTGAGCACCTGGGCAGAGACACTGGCCATCCCCGAAGGAGCCCCAACCTACTTCTACTTCACCAACGTCGTTTGGGATAGCCCCAATAACCAGTTTATTGCCCTGGGTGTAGATACCTCAGTCAACGACTCTGGCAAACTTTACACAAGCCCGGATGGTACTAGCTGGACGGAATCCACAACGGACCTGAGCCGATTCATAAAAGGATTGTTCAACGACGGCACACAAACTTTGTTGTATGGCGACAAAGGCGTGATGTTAACCTCCACCAATGGCACCAGCTGGTCTGCGCTTGAAAACCACGAAGGGGCCAACCTCTATGGACTAACCGAAGTCGGAGCCAATGGTTGGGCGGCGTCAGGCAGTAACGCCACCCTCGGCATGAGCCCTGACGGAAATAACTGGAACTGGTCTACCCGGACCTGCAGCAGCTGGACCACCGGCTCCAACTGGGCAGACATCGCCTATAACGGCACCAACTTGTTCGTGGCTGTTGGGAGCGAAGGCTGTGTCATCACCAGCAGTGACGGCGTCAGTTGGGTTGAACGCAGCAGCGGCGTATCAGAAAACCTGAGCAGTGTGATTTGGGACGGCACACAGTTCGTCGCCATCGGTGCCAATGGCACGTTGCTGACCAGTACCAATGGCAGCCCATGGACACAGCAAACGCTTCCAGTCTCTGCCAATCTCAGTCGGCTGATTTATGCTGCGGGCACGTATGTGGCTACTGGCAACAGCGGCACCATCTTAACCAGCACCGATGCCACCAACTGGACTCAACAAACAAGCCCAACCAGTTTAAACCTGCGCGGCCTGGCTTATCGAAACGGCAACTTTATAATCGGCGCGCCTTCAGGTTACGTGCTGACCAGCGACGACGCTGTGAATTGGACCTTAACCAGCGTCACTTCCGGTGGCGGTTCTCAGATGAACACCGTGTGCGCAACGGACGATGGTTACATGGGCATAACCCTAAATGGAGAAGCGTTCAGCAGTAGCGATGGCACCACCTGGCAACAAGATTCAGCACCGCCGATGGCCGCGATTTACCGCTGTGAGATCAACAGCAGTGGACGGATGTTGATTTCTGGAGTTGGCGGGCTGCTCATGTCGCAATAAGAAACCCACCGAAACATAAAAAAAGAGGGGCATATGCTCCCCTCTTTTTTGCGGTTTAGTTGAGTCCAGAAGATAATCGTAAAGCTCCTTGCGCAACCGATAATACCGCTGAGCTATTGAGTATACATTTCTATCAGCTGCTTAATTTTTTGTTGCTGTTCGACAGCCTTCAATTGAGCATTAAAACGTTTAAGCAGTTCTGTGTGAGTCCCCTTTTTTGTGGCAATGTAGATATTACCCAAGACCAAGGGCTCTGACACAACAAAAATCTTCTGCTCTAAACTAAGTTCATTGAGCATGTACCCAGCTGACAGGTCCGTATGAATGACGGCATCCAAACGACCTTTTGCAAGCATGTAGAAATTACTGGCTAACTCACCATCTCTTGCGGAAAAGAGATCACTCGTGCGTAATCGATCAAATTCGGCACCATAACTCCAGCCCCAAAGTGTGCCTATTCGCATCCCTTTAAGCTGTTGTACGGTGGTAAGCTTCTTGTTGAGGTTGTTGCTTGAAAGCACAACGATTCGTTCTTGATAAAACGGATCGGAAAAATCAAGAACCTCTTCGCGCTCATCCGTCTTTAAAATACCAATAACCAGACCATCGCCAACTTCCGTTTGCACCAGTGCGCGCTTAAACGGCAATGTTTCTATCGAATAAGGCTGACCTATCGCATCAAAAATATCCGTAACTATGTCCCGGTATAGACCGGTGATTTTACCGTTTTCGGTGTACAGATAAGGCGGATAATCGGTATAAGCCAAGATTTTGACCGAATCTTCCGCATACGCAACCTGTATAAAAAGACAAAGGCACAGGCTCTTGAGCCAAAACCTTAAGCGTGTCAATTTACGACCAGAGAAACCCATCGTCGCTACTCCGCTCTGGACCATCTACAAGAGAAACATAGACCAAGGAAGCAATTTGTGCCTTACAACGGTGTTAACCCGGTAAAAAAGTTTGACCCATGCGACGTTTTTCGAACGCATCACCGGTCGATCACTTATCCGACCAAACGGCATTCGAGGCGCCATTTGAAACCACCGCCCGAGATGAATGGCTGGGCTCACGCCCGATCAAACATTGATTTACATACTATGCGTACTCCCGCGCGTTAGCCAAGCAAAAAACCAATACTCAATCACGCATCAAAACGCAAACATCCCTTGTACGCTCACATAAAAACCATCGCCAAATGCCTGCTCGTCCTGATCTTCCTGATACATTCGATTTGCAAACGCATACCCGGTGGTGACCTTAACCAGCGTCGCATCCAACGTCACAAACGCGGCCATGTATTGCAACTCGGCGGGGGCAACCTCGTCCATCAAACTATAACTGCTGAAGTGATCGTTCTTCAGACCAACGGCCACACCGGCGAAATCGCCGTAGGCGTGATCGGGTGTAAAAAACCGATAATGCAGCGCGGCTTCAAAAATGATGTCTCTTGCATTTCTCAGTTGATCGAACCGAACATCGCCGGTGAGCCGCAACGGGTTGTTAGGAGCCAACGTAACCGTGAGGTTTGGCGTGGTTAAAAATTCAAATTTCGCATCGGCAAAATTGGAGCGGTAATTCACCCGCAACAACGGTATGGGAAGCAACGGCCAGTTTTCACCCGCGGAGGTTTCTAGCCCAAAATCCCCATATGCCAAACCGCCACCGGCCACGACCGATACATTCGGTTGCGCAACAATTTCGTAACCATAGACAAGCCCGAGTTGCACATCTTGCCAATGGAATGAGAATGGCTGATCTGCCTCACTCTGAATACTGGCGATAACCTGGTGGCGCCCAACGTGCGCATCCACCAACGTATCTAACGTATAAAGATTTGCTGCGCTGGTGTTACTCAACGGCTCGTCAAACGTACTGCCGTTCAGCATGGCCACCATAAGCAGGTTGTCGTTTTGTACTGCAATTCCCGCACTGATGGATTGAACAACCTGCGAGGCAAGGTTCAGGCTTTCATATTGCGCCAGCGGCAGCACCTGAGTGGCGTTCTGTTCTGACTGGCGCTGCCCTTCGGCGGCTGCCAAACAGCAGCAGCCGGAAACCAATAATGTTAAAACGCGACGCATCATGGGCTTATGCACCTGCTCTGGCAGGCTTCAAGCTTTCGCCCGCATCGGCTGCTTCTAACTTGCCAAAAAACATCTCGCGTTCACGGTAAAGAACAACACCACACAACACCAACAACAAGCCGGTTTGAATAACTTTGCTGTCTGGGTGGGTAGCAAATACTTCGTTAAACACATTGGCGGTTAAATGTACGGCAACGGGCACTAAAATGTTGCGGCCGGTTTTGTAGTACAGCCAATTCATTAAGAACACGAGTGGGAAAATGCTCACCAAAAAGTTCAGGCTGTACAACGCGCCTTCCAGCACCAGATTACTGTGGTAGTAACCGTTGATCGACGCCAACGGCACATGCCAAAGCCCCCAGTAAAACGCAAATATCATGCAGGTTGTGAACAGAGAAAACTTCTGCCGCAGGCAGTCGGTGCCGTAGGTATGCCACGCAATCTCTTCAATGATGGGCGCCATCATCAACAGAAACCACACCGGAAAGACGGCCGAAGTAAAGGTGGCGTGCCCGGGAATGGCAAACTGGTTGATGTCGTAACCGAACAGCACCGACACGCCCATCGCCAACAGAATGCTGGCGGGCATCATCACCAAAGACACAACCACGTAACCGCCGGTACCGGCTTTAAATTTAAAAAAACGCCCGGCGACATCCGCGATTAACGCCTTGTCTTTGCCAATCATAAACGCGGAAACCACCAACGGCCCACACAGACCAATAAAACCCATGAGCCCAATATAGGTGCTGTAGGCTTCTGCGCCGGGTAAATGGCTGAGGTAACCCGCCAACCCCCACAGAGACCAAGGGATAAGTGTGCTGAGCACATAGAAGCGAAGTGGATAACGGTATCGATTAATCATGGTAGCCCTCCAAAATGGCCTGAAAAGTGATGACCAAAACTTTTAGTCGACTAAAAGTTTACCTCTGAAATTAAGCCTGTCAACTATTTCTTTAGTCGACTATAATATTTTGCGTTATAAGCAGGACTTCTGATATTTCTTAGGGGCAGCGACATGCCTGAATTTGGCAAGCGAACACTGAACAAAGCGCAAACGCGATTAAACGTGCTGGACACCGTTTACCGGCTTAGCCATGAGCAGGCTTTCAAAGACATGAAAGCCAAGGCCATTGCAGAGGAAGTCGGCATTACCGAAATGACGTTTTTCAACTACTTCCCCAAGAAAGAAGACATTCTGAAATACATGATGGGCATTTGGGCGTTCGACCTTCTGGTGCTACAGAAAAAACAACCCCTGCAGGGTGAAGCCGCCATACGCCGGGTGTTCAGCCATACGGCCGATCAGATAAAGCAGCACCCCCGCCTCATGGCAAATTTTGTGGCCTCATTGCTGACCAGCGAGCTAGACCCAAACGCCCACACCATTGAACCGGCAGACCGGTACCTGCTGCACCCAGACACTCCAGAACTGCTGGAAGAGACCATACCCAGCGGTAACGAGATTTTGATGCGACACTTATTTGAAATAGACCCGACCAAAGACCACACCGCCACGTTGATGCATTTAGCGTCCAGCTTTTATGGCGATGTGATTGTCGCGCACACCGCCGGGTTGGATATTGGCTTAGTGTACGCGAACAGCCTCGATTTGATTTTCAGCAAACTTTAAATGTAGGTAGAGCGCAGAACGGTGAAGAACGCCCTCTGACATGGCCGATAGAACCGGTGCTCGGAAAGGGTTTAAGGACAAAAAACCGCAGATGGACTCTGCGGTAATGGAATTTTCTTTCTAACAGTACATTGAGGTTCTGCTGTTAAAAATCAAAAGTCGCTGAATTTGCAGACAGCTCCGCCATGCTCGAACGGAATCCATTTTTACCCGTTCCAGCATCGTAAACCAGCACAAACAAGTAATTGGATGCTGCCACAAGTTCGGCTGGTGTTAAGTCAGTATCCAAGTTTGCGTAATCGATCACGTAAGTTTTTTCACCATCATTTTTAATGGACGCCGCGTCGTCTGTCAGATACTCCGCGGCTTGAAACCCTTCGTTACTACGAACCACAACATCGTATTCTGTTACGCGCGAATCCATGATTGTCATCGTAAAGGTCAACGCACTTTCGGACATAGATGCGGAATTAATAACCGGTATCGCCAACGCCTTAGAGTAATCTCCGCCCGCTGTTACGCTGTTGTAATCGTTAGCATGTACGAATAATTCACCTTCGTTTGGTTCAGACCCATCTGAGCGCTCCAAAGAGAAATTCGCCGAAAAAACCGTTCCGTCCTTCAGTGTTACTTCCGCACAATAACCCGTCATCGGGGCGACTCTGAGCCCATTCACCTTGGTATAGCTTTCAAAAAACGCATTGTAGAACAGCAAACGCGAACCATTATAATCGTTCAAGTTAAGATACGATGAACTCACTTCAGTGCCATCTGGGTAGAAAAAAGAAGCGGCCTCTATATCGGTCGTTAATACACCGGATAATGACACATCGACCGTGACACTCATATCGAGCGGCCGATTCGCGTTCGAACCATCTGCCGAACTGCCGACGGTTGTATTCACAGCAGCAATATAACCATTGGGATCAAACGGGTCTGAGCAGTCCCGCCCTTCTGCCGCCGTACCATTACCGCCGGGACCTTCAGGGTTACACCCCATTAACGCACTTAGAACAAAAACCACTGCACCGATGTTTTTCATCTACTACAAGCCTTTTCAGGAGCGCAACGCCCGTATGGCATTGGCCGATTAAAAGAGCCTGTAGACTAGCAACGAATACCCACCCAGACAAACCCAAACACCCGCCAAACACCGCTCTTACGCTAAAAACAACACCTGCCTTGATAAGCATCAAACCACGTCCCCCGGCAAGAGCCATCGCAGCGAAGCGGAGAAGCGATAATCACCAAGCCAACCCCTGTAAGTCGGTCTTCATGCCCAAACAGCATCCCCTGAAGGTCGGTCTTCAGGCCGACAAACACCGACCCCCTACACCAACCCTAACCGCGCTAACGACGTGATGTTCACCTGCGTGCCGTTACCGCCCGTTTTGCTGATCAGGAAAAAGTCGTCCAGCAACAACGAATACGACAACAGCGTATCTTTCAGCCGCACCGCTTCCAGCAGATGCTTGTCTCTTAACGACAACTTACCCGTTGGGTTGTGATGCACCAGAATTAACCGCTTAGCGCTGGCTTGAATCACATGACTGATGACCAGGCTGTGCGTAAGTTCTTTTAGGCTGAACTTGCCACACAAAATGGGGCGGGTTTCCAGCAACACATGGTTGGTGCCGAGCATAAGCCCGTAGATGGTTTCTTCCCGCAGGTGCACCATGGTATTGGCGATGTACATTTCGGCGCGACCGGGTACATCGAGTATAACCGGGTTGGTTTTTTCCAGTTCGCGCTGGTGCGCGTGGGTGAACAGCAATTCATCGTCTGGGTTTAGAATTTTCTTGTACATAGAAAGGAGCCTCGCAAACTTGTTTACTAACCGCATGCTGTAACCGGGCCGGTTACCGCGTGAGTTACCGCGTTGGTTTAGGTGTGAAATAACCTTGCTGTTAGCGACACCTGAAAACCAGAAACCTCGCCTGTAAGGCACAGGCAAGGAAAGGCGGCTAACGCAATGTGTTCCGTGTTTAATGCGTGAATAACGTGTGAGTGCTACACATTACCGGCGCCGGTAAAGCGGGCGCGCTTGGTATTGCTTTAATAGCTCGGGGTAACTCACATAACGGACGGAACAGGGCTGTAGCCGCATCGAATTCGGAAAAGCTCCGGTGTACAACGCCAGGGCAATGCGAAAACGCCACCAATGGAGCGCGTGGGTATACGCGGGGTCGGTTTCTGTTTGTGGGCTTTGCTGCCGGTTGGCGAGCACGGGGTTTGCTGCTTCAACAGGGTGTTGAAGGCCGCTGCGTTGAGCGCTTAGTTTTGTTAGTGGGGGAAATTTTTCTTTAGCCGAGCGGTGCTCTAGCTTATCATTACGTTTAGCCATTATTGATAGACCTATTATCGATTTTGGTTAGCTGCCCTTGAGTGCGCCAACACTCGGGGGTAGCGCTTAGTTTTGCACGCTGATTTTCCTGCTTTTTGACCTCCTACCTGTTTAAATAACCAACCCGTATAAAACACCTTGCGCGTGTTTAACTCAATTTATTTTTTGGGTGGCGTGAAAAGTTTGTGATGGGTGTCTAAAAGATTTCATCTTTATGCCTTTATCGCGTTGCGAGTTTCTTGAATGCCTGTAGATGGCCAACAATTCGTTTACCCTAAAATTTTCTCCTCGCTCAATGCATTAGAAATAACGAGAGTACCTTGAATGGGATTAATGTGATCAACATGGTGCAAATGTAGATTACCCCAGTAACCAAAAGCAACCCAATTCACCGCTAATATCACGCACAAGAACGGCCGAGAGTGTGGATAATTTTTATGGGAAGGTAGTACGTTTTTCCTATGAAGTTGCCAATTGTTTTGTCACCAACTCTAAAGTTCTTTCAGGGAAGTTATCTTTCTTTCTGAAGTAATAGTCAAAAATAGTCGCTTGATCAACGACTTGCTGCTCTGAATTACTCCGGTCATTATTCCAGTGACAGCCTTCACTTTTTTCATACAAAAAGTCCAATGCGACTAAATACTCGTGGACTGGCTGATCTGGCGGACCCTCTATACCTACAGCAACAAATACAGGAACTTGTCGTGTTCTCTGAAACTCCAAGTACCTTTCTGCTTGCCATGTGTCGCCCCATTCAATTCTTAAAGGCTTTTTTCGAGCGTAAAAATTACTGCGATATTTACATTCAACGGCAAAAGTCAGCTCTTGATTGTACTGAATAATAAAATCAGGATCGCCATTAGACTTTACAACAATACCGTTTTCAAACCCCTTGTCTGATGTCCAGCTAAGTACTTCAAATTTGAGGTCTTCTAACAGACTCTTTGCGAAGTGAATCTCGTACAGCCGCCCCTTAAGTAGGTTTTCATATTTTTTGCTATCATAATCAATGTCAAATACTAAGCCTTCGGACTTGATCTGTTGATATTGTTGATTGAGCAACTCAAATTGATTTTTAAGTCGTTCATAGGCCTCTTGCATTCGACCTATTTCCACATGATGTTCTTGCTGAAATCGCCTCTCAATTTCGTTGGCTTCCTGTTCGAATTGATCGCGCAGCTTTCTTTCTTGCTGTTCAAATGCCAACTTAAGCTGTTGAACGTCTTCCGTTTTGTTCTTAATAAGCTCTATGTTTTGGCGCGTTAACCGGTGATTTGTTTTTTCTAAGTTGATTTTCTCCGCTTTTATTTTTTCAAAATCTTCCGCGACTCTGTTCCGTTCTTTTTTTAATTTTCTATTTTCTTCTTCAATGGCGTAATTACCGCCCTTTTCGGTATCCGATACCATTTCCAGCCGACTTAATTCATCATCTGGTACCGCGTTCGCTGTTGATGCATAAACTGGTTTTGCCATGAAGCTCCAAAACCCTGAACGCCTTTTCCTGGTTGCCATTGATGTTGGCTGACTGGACATTCTGGTTTCAGGGACAGGTCGGCTTTGTTTAGGTTGATCAACACCACGACCTCTCACTGGAACTGCCGACATAACGAAAAATAGAACGCCAATGGCAATACCAGCATAAGCAAATGTGCTTATTTGCAGAAGTGAATAGTAGTATTTTTCATACTGCCAGCCCTTTTCAACAGGCACTCTGACCTGAAACCGTTCCGTACCTTCCAGAAAATACGTATAGACTTTCTGGCTACCTTGAAAAGCATAAATTTTGGATGTACCTGCTTTCCATGACCCAATAGGCCCCACACCTGCTTCCGTGTAATAGTTGACCTTGGGTTGATCATGGCGGATTACGATATCTCCAAGGGGTATATACGACCTGTGTTCGCGCGTGTAACCATTCTCGACCAGATATACGCCAACAATAAGCGACAGGGCGCATATCAACACGAGACATGATATTAAGAAAATAGCCTTTTTCATCGGTATAGTATTCGTCCTTTTTGCAGCCTTTGTATTGGTGAAGCACCAGAACCAGTATAGATAAGAAACACCCTGTTCCCTTGCTCAATAGCTTCAATTCATCTTGAAACGTTGACAGACCAATGCGCATGAACGATTCTTCTCTCACTGGACTTCAGATTCTCGGTCGGCGAGGGGCATCGGTGGATACTTCGGGGCTTTTTGTTTTCTAAGGGAAGCACATAAGCCCTCTTCCTCTGTAGTTCTTACCACCGTAAAACTTACCTTCAATTACTTGGAATGCTCGGTTTGGCTACTCTGATTTGAGTAGGTGCATTCCTACTGGCCTTGCGATTAAACCTACGAACTGCAAATAGTCTTCTTTTCTAAATATGCAAAACGCCAAAACAAACATAGGATAATTGGGGTCGATTTTTTTGAGACCATGATCACCACTGTCATCGACATAAACGATGTATTCCGAAAACCCATCCATGAAACCTTACTCCTTAAGCCGTTCAATCATTTCTACGGCAAATGGGCTAATGTGACTACACCGATGCTGTTGATATTTAGGTTGCCATGGCATGAATTGTATAATTTCGCCTTTCGAGGAAACTTCGTAAGAGCCTTCGCAAGCTGAAATGAATGTAGATGCATTAGACTGGAATGACGTCTCTCCCCAAATGTACTCAGGCCGACCAGTTCCCTCATCTTTATACTCCAGAAACGTGCAGAGCCCTTCTCTACTAACACATATGCCATCACTCAACTTTTCTTCTGCGGACCAAGTACCAACAAAAAAACCAAGTGCAACGGAGATTATTGAGAACATAAAACCTCCGAGAATAAGCATAAGCACACTGCATAAACTAATGATAATACCAAAGGCTTTGTCTACTCTAGATTTACTGAAAATCATCCATTTCAATACAAACGTGATAAACACAACACTCATTAAAATTGCGAATAGGCCTATTAATATTTCATATTGGAGTTTTTCATATACCTTGTGCAAATCCAAGTAGACAAATGCAGCATAATATTTCTGCTCTGTCGCAGAAATTGAAATGGGAATAGAATCACCATAAAGTGTATTCAAGAATGATTTACGATAGGTAAAACCACTAAAATATAGAACTGCTGAGATGGCACTAACGAACCCAAAAACTATCGAGCTTCCTATTTTAGCCCAACTACTAAGCCTTGCTTTTAGTTTCGAATCGGGATCTGCTTTTCGTTTCCTTCCACTAAATAATTCATGGTCATCTACTATATCTGTCACTTCAATTCTCCTTTAACAAAATCTAAATATCCCAGTTAAGTTTCAGGCCACCAGCAACCATACCGAATTCCAATAGGTGTAATAACGCACATTTTTGACAATGTTCGCCCGTACCGGGTTTGCGATAATATACCGAGCCGTTTCTAACAATGACTCTTGCGTACGTAAACCATGATCATAAAACCCCTTTTGCCATACTGAAGATTTAATTTCCTGACCACGATTTAACTCAAGCGCTAACTTCGATTTAATTCGACCAATTAATTGGCTAAGTGTCTTAGCACCCGTTAATTCAAATAACACATGAACATAGTCAGGCATAACAACCCATGCCAGTAGCGACCAAAAGTTGGTTAACTCTGTCGATTCCAAATACCTTGATATAAAACGGCGTTGTTCGTGAGTTAAATCTTTTCGATTCTTTTCGAGCCGGAAAGTGACGTGGTAAAAATAAACCTGATCACTGTACCCACCTTTCCTTAGATTTTCCTGTATTCCTTTATGCACTGTGTTTCCTTATTTTATTACAGCATTCCGTAGGAGCCTTCGGCGCGAGGTACGAGCAGAGAGGCGATTTCCTGTGTTGAAATCCGTTCCGGATTATCGCGTCTTCACTCATTATTCGCTGCGAGCGCTCCTACAAATAATTTTTTAACCGCTCCGTAGGAGCCTTCAGCGCGAGGTACGAGCAGAGAGGCGATTTCCTGTGTTGAAATCCGTTCCGGATTATCGCGTCTTCACTCATTCTTCGCTGCGAGCGCTCCTACGGTGATCTAAATATTTTTATTGCGTTTTATATGGATTACATTGTCTGGTACTAGGTTACTAGGTGGCAGCGTCGATTCGCCTAATTTAGCCAGCATTGCTTCTTTCGGGAAAACCCACTCCTTTTGGCTTTTAATGTTACAAGGCCGCTCTGCCAGCCACGCGCCCAATTTATAAGTACTGACCTCTTCAATCTTGAGTTGATCAATATAGATAATGTGGTCGATGTCTCCGGCCATGCGATTCATCGTGCCTTGCACGGAGCGGTCACAGGTGGTGTCGAATGTCAGGGTTGCGAGATATTTGGCGGCGGTGTCGAGCTGTTGTTGGTTCGCGTCTAGCTTGAGCAAGGTGTTCATGAGCCCATCTTCAAAGTGCCAAGCCAGCTCAGCGAAATCGGGTTTTAACAATCCTTTTACAAACACGGGAAAGCGCGTTTCATTATGAACGAACAACACGCAATTACGGCGTTGAAGTGTTAGCAGATTGGCGTGCCAGTTGTTCAACGGATTGTGGTGGCTTATATCCGTTGGCGATAACCCCGCGGAGTCGCCAGCCGCTTTCGCTTGTTTGGCTTTCAACAAGCCGTTTTCATTAAGCGGTAATTTTGCCGCCAACTTTTTCGTGGCATGAATGTTGATAAAGCCAGTCATGTCGTTACCTTATTCGATTGTAGGTTGGTCTTTAGGCCAACTCGTAAATGTCGGGCTAAAGCCCGACCTACGTTGATGTTGCCTTTTTCGTTTTCGCTTTCTTCGCCGGTTTTAGTTTTTCGCGCTCCAATTTAATTTTTTGCAACAACGCCTCGGCGGAATTTTCACCGGAGATTAAATCCGGGTTTTGTTCGCGCCAATCCGCCGTGAGTTCACCGCGGAAAGCTTTGGCTAAAATCGATTGCGTTAGGTTATTCACCCGTTGTTGCGCGTTACTGACTTGCTTTTCGATTTGATCGGCGAAGGCAAAGAGTTTTTCGACACGGTTAACGATTTCGGTTTGTTCTTCGAGGGGGGGTACACGTATAGGGTACTTTTTGAGTGACTTGCCTGTTAAATGTTTAATAGTCGTACCAGTAAAGAGTTGCTGCAATCTCAAGGTATTTGAATCGTTTTTCAAATTATAAACTAGCCATTCAGGGAACAACCGATCGGATACTCTAGCTCTATGAAGAGCTTTTTGAAAAACTACTGGCTTCTCTAATGTACAACGCCAAATTGCGCACCTTCCGGGTTCACCTCCTTCACAAATAAATACATCACCATCACGAACTCCCAACTCTACTTGTTCTTCTTTGCTAATTAATATCTCTTGTAAGTTATCTAAATCGAAGCTATCCCAACGAACATTGATATTTCCTAAGTAGGCAGTAGGCAAACCGGTGTTCTTTGCTTTATCTAGCATTTTTCCAAGCCTACTAACTACTAAATTTTCGTATGTGTCGACAGTCCAATTGGTAGGCACATCAGCCCATCCCCAATCGTGCATTAACGGGTGAGGTTGATTGGAACCTCCCCGACACTCCTCCGTCAACTTCCCACTCACGGCAGCGCTGAGTACGGATTGGCGGAAGCGTTTGATGACGCTTGGGATGGCGTCGAGGCGGGTTTTGATGTTATCGACTTGTGCGAGTAGGGTATCGAGTTTTTCGGCGATGACTTTTTGTTCAGCTAGGGGTGGGAGCGGAAGAACAAACCTTTTTAATAGCTTTAATTCAATACTATCAACCGTAGTCCCTTCTTTGGTACAGTCGTGAAGAATCTCTGATTGTTTCGATCTAAGTAAATTCAGTAAAAACTCAGAACTCATATATTTAATAGGCTCAATCACCTTTAAATCTTGATTTACTGCTGTCGCAACATTCGTGAGGCTAACTGGAAATGAGTGTTTTAATATTCCACTTCGTACCACAAATAAAATACTTCCTTTCGGATAGATTTTTGCACCGCCAGTCAACGCAGCCTGAAAACTTATTTTGTCCTTAGTATCTTTTAAGTATTTTGATTTCATATCTTTTGGAGATGCCCAGAAAATATCTGGGGAATTCCAAAATTCCGCCTTGGATTTAGATGGGGTTTTTCCACCATTTAAATCGCTGATATTATCAAGCGTAAAAAACAACCATTCGGCAGGAGATTTATTTCCCTCACTCGCAGCTCGCAGCTCGTCGCTCGAAGCACCTTCGTTTCCGCTTGCAGCTTTCAACTTGCCCCTTGCTTCTAGCTCACTCATCCCCACTCTCCATTTCGCTCAGGCTGTCCATCCCCAACACATCCGCCAACAATTTCTTCTGCACATCGGCTTCCGCCCCTGCGCCGAGTTCGCGCATGAGGTTATCCAGTTCACGCAGGGCTTCGGTGAGTTCGGCCATGGCTTCACCGGCGAGAATGTCGGGCTCGGGTAGGTTGGCGGCGTCTGTGCTGTCTTTGTCTTTTAGCCAGCTGATGTCGAGTGAGTCGGCTTTGGTTTCATTTATATATTGGCGGGTGAATACGCGCCAGCGGGAGGTTTCCGGTGTTTGGTTTTCGGGTGTGGTTTCTTGTTCGGTGAACGACCAGTCGCCTTCGGTTCGGTTAATGAGTGAGTCCTGTAGGTTGGTCTTTAGGCCAACTTGGTTTTGTCGGGCTGAAGCCCGACCTACTTTGCTGCCACCTACATAGTGGTTCTCGAAAGGTTGTAAATGTTTTTCGGTGAACGGGGTGCGTTTGCCGAAGCTGGGCATGTTGGTGCGTAGGTCGTATACCCAGACGTTTTCGGTGCAGCCGGTTTCTTGTTTGGGGTTTTCGCTCGTGCCTTTGGTGAAGAACAGTACGTTGGTTTTCACACCAGCGGCGTAGAAGATGCCGGTCGGTAGCCGCAATATGGTGTGCAGGTTGCATTTATCCATCAGGTCGCGGCGGATGTCGGTGCCTTTGCCGGCTTCAAACAAGACGTTGTCGGGTAATACCACGGCGGCGCGGCCACCGGGTTTTAGGTTGCGGTATATGTGCTGCAAGAAGGCGAGCTGTTTGTTGCTGGTGTCGAAGGTTAGGTCATCACGGGTAATACTCGCTTCGCCGCCTTTGCTGGTGCCAAAGGGTGGGTTGGCTAATATGACGTCGGCTTTGCTTAAATTTTTGCCGACATCGCCAAGGGCGTTGCCTAAATGCACCACGCCTTGGTCGTCGCCTTCCATGCCGTGTAATAGGCAGTTCATGAGTGCAAGGCGGCGGGTGTTGGGCACCAGTTCTACGCCGATAAAGGCTTTGTTTTTTTGAAAAGCTTTTTCGTTGGCTTTGAGTGCGTAGTAGTCGTCGGTTTGTTCTTTCAGGTAGGTGTCGGCGGCAATCAAAAAGCCTGCGGTACCGGCGGCTGGGTCTTGGATCACTTCGCCCGGTTGCGGGTTAATAACCCGTACCATGCTGTTAATGAGTGCGCGCGGGGTAAAGTATTGGCCAGCGCCAGATTTTGTTTCGTTGGCGTTTTTTTCCAGTAGGCCTTCGTATAAATCGCCGAGGCCGTCTTTGGTGGCGCTGAACCAGTCAATTTGGTCGAGCGATTTTATAATTTGCTCTAGGTGCTTAGGTTCACGCAAGCGGGTTTGGGCGTCTTGGTAAATGGCGCTGATGAGTTTGTCGCTATGCACGGTTTGTTCAATGGTGTTGCTTGGGTCTTTTGGGTCGGCGACCCGTTGTTTGCCGGTTGAAAGCGCAAGTAGGATGCGTTTGTAGTCATCTAATAAGTTAATGCCGCTTTTGCTGTTGAGGTCTTGCCATTGGCAGCCTTCGGGCAGTGGGTGTTTTTCAAACAAACCCGCTTCGTTGTTTTCGTGCACCATTTTTATAAACAGCAGTAAGACCAGTTCGGTGACGTAGTCGCTGTAGTTGATGCCGTCGTCGCGCAGTACGTCGCAGAGGTTCCAGAGTTTTTGTACGATGTCGTTGGTGGTCATAAAATATCTCGATTAATACGATTGATCAGATAACAACGCGAATAACGGGTCATTAATGTAAAAATTACTGCGGCCGATTTTTTCTTTTCGTATCAGGCCGAGTTCGCAAAGCTGCTCTAAGTATTTGGTGGCTGTTAACCGGCTTACGCTTAAATCTTGCATGACAAATTCAATTTTGGTGTAGGGGTGACTGAACAAGTTATTGAGTAATTCATGGCTATAGACTTTCGGCAACCCTCCCCTTAATTCTTTTTTATAGCGTTTCATGAGGGTGCTGATGTCGGCCACCAGTTGGATGGTTTTTTGTGAGGTTTGAATGACCCCTTTTAACATAAATAGTATCCACGCTTCCCAATCGCCTTGTTCTCTAACGGCTTGCAGCTCTCGATAGTAGTCGCCTTTGTTTTGAATAACGTAACGGCTTAAATAAAGCACGGGAATATCGAGCAATTCTTTGGCAACCAGATACAGAATATTGATTATTCTTCCGGTTCGTCCGTTGCCGTCATAAAACGGGTGAATGCTTTCAAATTGGTGATGGATGATGGCCATTTTCACTAATGGGTCGGCGGCGCACATTGCGTCGTCGTTAATGTATTGCGCTAAGTTTTCCATGAGGCTTTCAACCTCAACGGCATCTTGAGGTGGGGAATACACTGTTTCGCCCGTGGCAGCGTTTTTGAGTTCGGTGCCGGGCAGTTTTCTTAACCCTGCTCGGTTCTTTTCGATGAGTTCCTGCACTTCCAGAATGTCCGCCAAGCGAATGAGCTTTTGTGCTTTGACTCGTTGATAGCCGGTTCGCAGTGCAATGGCGTAATCCTGAACTTCCTTTGCGGCACTGTTTTTGTAGCCATCTTCAGAAATGCTTGCTCGGTAGAGATCATCCTGCGAGGTAATGATGTTCTCAACTTCTGAGCTGTCTTTTGCCTCTTGAAGCGTCAGTGTGTTTAACAAGATGCCTTCATTGGGAATGGTACGTACCAGGCCTTTCAGCTCTGCCAGGTATCTATGAGCTTCGGCACAGGTTTTTAATACGGTTCTTGTTTCCCACTGTTCGATATCGGGTAGAGGTAGGTTGTTTACATGAGCCACTAGTGCTGTCCTTTACGTGGAATGAGGCATAGATACATATAATAATTGCCATTATCTATACACTTTTAAAACTACATACATACAAAAACAGAATATCTATGCATTTCACTCATGATATGTATAGGTGCTATGCATATCAACCCCAACATGTATAGATTATTGAGTTTTCTATACATTTCCCGACGTTCATGCTTATGCGACAAGCCTATCTGGTTGTTATGTCGATATTTTCGGGGAATCTCGACCTATCGCGTCTGCACTCTTTCTTCGCTAGAAGCGCTCCTACCATCGTAGGGCTTAACTGGCTTCCCACAGGTGCTCTTTTAACTCGACGATCACTTGATCTAGCTGGTTATCAAGCACTTTGTTTAGCCGTTTGTAGCCACCGGCATCGGCGAACTCTTTATTCACAAAGGCTTCGTCTATCACGACTTCGTGGACGAGCTGCGCGGCGAGGCGGTCGAGCCATTTGCGTTGCGCTGGTGTCCATTTGTGCAGGGCGTAAATACCTTGCATGGCTTTTTTGACGCGGTCGCTGAAGTCGATCAGCGGTTCGCCTAGTGCGGCTTGGCGTATATGGCCAATGATGCTGGCGGCAATTTCCTGGTTGGTTTGGTTACGCCAGGCGCTCTTTAGGTTGGCTTCGGAGTAGCCGTGGTTGTCGAGTAACAGTTTTATTTCTTTCAGTTGTTCACGGGTAAGCCCAGCGGGTTTGGTACACACCACTTTGATGGCGGCGTGTTGGTTGACTTGCTGTTTGACAAATTGGTTGAAGTCTTCGAGGAAGTCGCCCGGTTTTTTCTCGCCGATGCCGTAACCTTGCTCAATATTGATAAGCTTGTCTTCGCCCTGATAGATGTAGGGTTGTAACGCCGAACCGATAAGGTTTTTCACCTCTTCCAACTGGTTAATCAGGTTTTGGTGTTGGCCCAAAAAGGTACGCGCTTGCTGGGGGCCAAGCTCGTGTAGGTGTTTATGCAATTGGTTGGGCTCTACGCCCCAAAGCTCGTGCAGTTCATCGAGTTTGGTTTTAAGTTCGGGTTTGTCTTCGGCTTTTTTCTCGGCCTTGCGCAGCACCCGCATCACTTTTTGGCTGATTTGGTCGAGCACATCGTGCGCGTGGCTGGTGCCTTGTTGTGTGCCGGGCACATCAAAACTGGCGTCTTGCTGAATTTCATCCACTAACTGGGTAAGCGTGATGTTTGGGTCTTTCACCAGTGGCTTCATGGTATCGACCGCCTCTAGCGATTCATACAAGGCAACTGGGTCATGTATGTAGAAGACCGTTTTACCAATTTCATCGCAACGGCGGGTGGCGCGGCCTTTCATTTGCTCGTACAAGATGCGCGATTTTACGCGGCGCATGAACAATAAGTGCGTAATAGGCGGTACGTCGATGCCGGTGGTTAATAGATCGACAGTGATGGCAATGCGTGGGTTGGTTTCGTTTTTATAGCGTTTAATAGCATCGGGCACCTTATCCGTTTGGCCGGTAATGACGCGCACAATGTCTTGGTTGTAGTCTTCCTCATGCAGTGCTTTGAATGCGGCGTCTAGCTCGTTTTTGAAGCGCTGGGCGTGGGCTTCGTTGACACAGAACACCATGCCTTTTTCTTCACCGCCAATATCAAAATGGTGGGCGAATGCTTTGGCGACGACGGCATCGAATTCGGGCGTGATGACATTGCGGTTAAAGCTTTCGACATCGAAATTGAGTTCGTCTTCCAGCTCAGCGGTATCAACCTCGCCAGTTTGTACGTTGACGACATCGACCTGTTCGCCCTTTTTAAAACTGACGCCACCTTGGTTGAGTTCGGTTCGGTATTGGTAAGGTGGCTCGTGGTCTATTAGCCAATCATCCGCAACGGCTTCACGGTAACTGTAGGTGTAAACGGGTTTGCCGAAAATTTCCGTGGTGTGGGCGGCGGGTGTGGCGGTGAGGCCAACTTTAAAGGCATCGAAGTAGTCGATTACGCGGCGATAGCTCGACATATATTGGGCGCTGTCTCGTATCAATGCTTCGCCCTCGCCCATGTCGGTATCGAGTGTGTAGCCGCGGTGCGCTTCGTCGACAATAATGCAGTCGTAGGTATCGATGGTGGGTTTGTTGTCGCTGTAAAACACGCGTTTTACCATGGCTTGCACGGTGGCTACGTGTACTCGGGTTTCGGCTTCCGCGGCCATGTCGCCTAAGTCATTGATGTTGTAAATTTGCGTGAGGCTTTTTTCTTGTTCGAGTTTGGCTTCTTTGAAGCTATCGAACGCTTGATTCCCAAGAGAGGTGCGGTCAACCAAAAACAAAATGCGTTTAAAGCGTTCTGCTTTTAAAAACCGATAGATCAAACCGATGATGGTACGCGTTTTACCGGTACCGGTCGCCATGGCAAGCAGTGCTTGGTTGCGCTCTTGTTCAAGGGCGGCTTCTACCGCTTGAATGGCTTTAATTTGATAATCACGCAAGTCTAAATAACTGAAGCTTTCAGCTTTCAGTTTTTGCTCGGCGGCTTCTTTGCTGCGGGTCAGATTATCGAGAAGGCCTTTTGGTGAGTGGAAATCTTGCAAAGCCTTACGCAAATTACTTGGCTCGCGAACATCGCGAAACCAGATGCCTGACTTTTCTTTAAACTGCTTAACATAAGGCCTGCCATTGCACGCGTACACAAAGGGAATGTGATAGTGGCCACTGTCACCTTGAGGCCATGCGATGGTTCGGCCTTCTTCTGCCCATGCCATTTGGTAGTTTGGCTTGGCTTTAAAGGTTGCAGCATAGCGCTCGGCTTGAGGAATGGCCGAGCCAACGTCTTTAATTTCTTTTTTGGCCTCAACAACGGCAATCGGGATTAACCCAGCGAACAAGACATAATCGGCAGGGCCGCTGCTGGTTGGCCATTCGGCGATGGCGATGTTTTTTCCTTTTTCTGGGCGGGAACCGTTTTTAAAGTTGATGGTTTGGGTATCGGCTTGCCAACCGGCTTCGGTTAACTGCACGTCTATTAACAACCGGGTTTCCGCTTCACTTAAATGCAGTTGCTTGGTGGCTTGTTTGGTTTGCTGCTTAACATTGGCGAGTTGTTCCTTCTCGCGTTTTAGGCGTTCGGCTTCGATGGTGAGCGATTTTACTTTGGCTTCGAATTCCGCCTTGATTCTTGCTGTCTCAGCCTCTTGCTGTTGCAGTAATTGTTCATAAATCTCAGCGTCTTCGGCGAGCTTAGCTTTAAGTTGATTATGCTGTGCAGCTTCTTCTTTAATTAATTCTGCAAGCTCGCTACTTTGCTCTTGAGATTGTTCGTTATCTTGCAGCTTGGCTTTGAGTTGTTGAATTTGGTCTTCGAGTTCCTTTAAGCCCGCACTCGGGTCTGGCGGCAGAATAAACGGGCCTGCTTTAAAGTTTTTGGCGTTCTTACTGAAAGTTTGGTGGTACCAAATAGCAATGGCGCGCGCAGATTTTAGGGCATCCATGGCTTGTTTAAAGGTTGTGGTGAATTGGTGATTGGCCACATTGCCTTCTTTGCGTAAAGCATGGAACAGCTGAAGAATGGTTTGGTCAATATCTAACCGGCTTCGTAAGCGGTTCAATAGATCGAGCTGGTTTTCACGCTCTCCTTTCAGTAAACCAACTTGGCTGGCGATGTCTTGCGCCACGGCTTCACCAAACTGGCGCACTTTCATTAGGCTGGCGTTGGGGTCTATGGCAAAGATTTTCTCGGCATTATGCGTGAGCTGAAAGAAGATAGGGTCGTGCTCTTTGAGAAACTCAAAATTACTCACTAGCTCGTTTGTCATTGGCTTACACCCTAGCAGCTCTTAAATTTGGCAAGCTGGCAATATAACACTGGACGAGGGTTAGCCAATAGACCTGATATTTAACCAGTGAATTGATTCGACATAGCTGAGTTTGGCAGCGAACCACTACGGAATGCTTAGTCGTTGAGTTCTCGAATTGGGATGTCTTCAAATATTCAAGAAGGAATGGGCAGGAAGCAGAATGATAAGTTGCCGATGTTGCCAAACTGTGGGTAGGGTATCTTTGGCGACACCCAAGTGGTGAGCAACGTCGAGGGCGGTGACCCAAGGTTCGGTGGTCATGATTTTGGCACCTGGCAAAGTAACTAGAGTCGTTTAGAATCGTTTGCAGTCTACCCAAATAAACCTTAAATCACTATGCCAATTTGACAATTGCTTTCGGGTTTTAAAAAAACCGGCCAACTCCAAACTACCGGGGCTTTTGTCGGGAAGCCAGTCTATTAGCCTATAGCATGAATAGCGACTTCTCTTGAGAGCCATAAAAACCATAACCAGGGTCGATCAGTGTTTATTCTTGTTTTGAAGCCTATCTAAAAGGGCCATGCTCAAGTTGTCTGGCTCGCTTTGCTTTGCTTTCTTGTTGGCGAGGCTCGTATAGGCCGTAAGCAGGTCCTCGGGTAGTTCAAACTCCTCGGGGATATACGGGAATACGTCGTATTTGAATTGATGCTCTTGTAACCAACTCGCTTTTTGGACGAGCGGCCAGTCCAGTAGATGAAATGCGCGGACAAGCCGTGCACTTAAGTGGTCGACAAGTTCCAGCCGGTAGCCACCGGAGTCGTCTATCGTTTCCAGAACCAGATTAAGTCGCTCGAAGGCTTGCATAAGCCATGTGAACTGCTGTTCGTTGGTTAATGGGCTATCGGAGGCATCCAAATGCTCAAATGCGAGTTCGAACAGGGTAAGGGCTTCATCAAAATACAGCCCTACTTTGTGCCATAAATGCCGGGTATGCAGCAGTTCCTTTTTGGGTAGGGCTTGGGTGAGCAGTTTTTTAAAATCGTTCGGCTTACCGCTGCTTAACAGCAGTTTTACTTGCCATTGCTTTTTCAGGCTTTTATCGGCGGCAATGTTCTGCACCAACCACTGCGCAACTTGCTCAGGTGGTTGCTGTTGAAAGTAGGCCAATAATTGTTCATTGAAGCTGGGCTTAGCGTTGTTGCTCATTGGTCTCTATTACACTTGGGTTAAACGTGCAGTAGTGTAACGAAGTTGGGCGTTCAGGTCGCCTAAGCAGGCAATTTACGTGGATGAGTATGCGGGTGTTGTACGGCTGTCGGGCCCAACGGCCATGGGCTGGCCGCTGGACCAGCCCACATAAGCCTCAACTTACAGTGTTGAATCAGTCAATTTCATCCGGCTCAACGCCCGTAAATTGAGTGGTCAACGTCAACTGAGTGCGCGTTTCAACGGCCTCGCCTCTGGTTTGCTCTGCGGCTTTCAATACAATTTCGCCGTCCTCGGCAAAGCTGTTCACAGATAACAAGCTGATGAAAGCAACGAATGTGCATGAGATTAACTTAGTCATTTCATTTCCCTTTCTTAATGAGTTTGCGTATGGCGCAGTCGGTAAACTGGCTTTTCGTCTCAAAGAAACTTGCCATCTCTTTGATGTGTGTAGAATCCGCGATTTCGGCTTTTTGCAAAATAACCCAGTTAGGGGTCACCCTGGGTGAGGAGAATCTCACCCGGTTGTGGGAGGGGGAATGAGCGAAATATGGAAATCGCGAAGAAACACGAAATCGTGGGCTCGACAAGTCTAAGTACGGTGGCGAAAGCCCGACTCGCCCGACAACGAGTAAACCAGCCGGGCTTTAAGACAATTCATTTGAAAGTAACGAATCAAACAAAGTAAGAGTCGTCGTGGCAACTGCTGCGGCAATGCCCATATAGAGCGGTTCTTTCGAAGATTGAAAACCAAGAATATACCGAAGCCTGATTACTCAAACGAAGGTAAGGCGGATAAGTCAGTTTGTGATTGCTTTAACGAATTTTACTATTCGGTCAGGCTTCACGGTCATAATTTAGAACAGTCACCGCGTAAAAAAGGAAGCATTTTATTGAAAAGCCTCTGGCAGTGTGGCTGAAAAAGCCTGATCACGACCATAAATCCCGGTCACCAAAGTTGGGATATCAATCCAAGTAATCGCAATCTCCAGACCCTAGTTCGTTGTTTTCATCTAATATTTTCGGACCTACTTAACATTTTTGAAATAATGTTTCATTATTTAAAGAATACATTTGCATTAAAATAACAACAACGTACCATAAAAGCATGAAATTTTTGATCGGCCTTAGAGTACATAGGTTTTTTTGCGCAATAAGTCTAAATACCTCCAATAACAATACGTAGATTTAGCGCTGGCAGAAATTATCAACCTTAAGCAATTGCACCTAACAGCTCCTTCAGCTGCTAAAAATCTCGATCGAAGATTCTGGCAAATTCACGTGTACCTGGCGTCATAACCTAGAAATCTGCGAGGAAATATGGTGATCGCCGCGATGAAAACACAAGAGGTTTGTCTCAAAAACAACAATTAGAAGGACAGCAAATGACTATACTCATAAACTTCCGAAATCAGCTTGCAAGAGTGGTCGTAGTGGCCTCTACACTCTGTGCTGGCACTGTATTCGCAGGCACCGGTGGATTTGCCTCCCTGAATGGCGGCACCACGGGCGGGGCGGGTGGCCAAGTCGTCTACGCCACCAGCGGGACAGAAATCCACGCTGCTATCTGTAACAGAGCTAGTAACGACACGCCGATCATCATTCACGTCGCAGGCACGATTAATCACGGTAATACCTTCAAGCAAACTGGCAGCTGTAATACCGCAGATGGTGTAATCGAGCTGAAGGACATCAATAACGTATCGATCATTGGTGTAGGCTCAGGCGTATTGTTCGATGAACTGGGCATTCATATACGCAACTCCAGCAACATCATCCTGCAAAACCTACACGTACGTAACGTAAAGAAATCAGGCTCCCCGACTTCAAATGGTGGTGACGCCATCGGTATGGAGTCGGACGTGTCTAACGTTTGGGTGGATCACGTCACATTGGAAGCGCAAGGCGGTGAAAGCGATGGCTATGACGCTCTGTTCGATATGAAAGCAGGCACAAAATATGTCACGCTGTCTTATAGTATCTTACGCAACTCAGGCCGAGGCGGCTTGGTTGGTTCCAGCGATAGTGATACCAACAACGGACCGGTCACATTCCATCACAATTTGTACCAAAACATCGATTCTCGATTGCCTCTATTGCGCGGTGCGACAGCGCATGCGTACAACAATTTTTATGAAGGTATAAACAAGTCTGGGATGAACCCTCGCATCGGCGGCCAAATCAAAGCTGAACACAATGTGTTTAAGGATTCCAAAGACCCTATCGGTACGTTCTACACCAATGACATGGGGTACTGGGATCTCAACGGCAACATTTTTGACAACGTTACTTGGACGGAAGAAGGTGATAAAAACCATCCGGCCGGTCCCGACCCTGTTTCCACCACTTACGTCACCATTCCTTATTCTTACACGCTCGACGCTGCAAATTGTGTTCGCGACATCGTTTTAGCTACTGCCGGTGCGAACAAAGGTTTGGCTGTTTCTGATGGCAGCTGTTCACCTGACTCTGGGGGCGATAATGGTGGCGATAGCGGTTCGGACAATGGTGGCAACACAGGAAAGGTTGTCATCGAAGCAGGCACTAACTTCTCTATCGGTGCTGGTTCGGATGGCAGCTCCAAGGGTAGTGGAACGAGCTATGGCAACGTTCGTGACGGAAACACCAACACTTATTGGTCGCCTTCCGGTAGCACGGGAACAATTTCGATCAAAGGATTATCCAGCTCTATAAACGCTGTTCGTATCATCGAAGCCGCAGGCAGTGAAGGTACTAATGCGGCATGGACACTGGTTAATGCGGACAATGGCAACACGCTCGCAGCAGGCAATGCGTTACCGAGCTATATCGTGTTCGAGGATACGTCACTTACGAAAATCAGTTTCGTGATGACTTCGGCCAACGGGACGCCAAGAATTGCTGAATTCGAAACCTATCACGCCACCCTCGGTGACAATGGCTCGGACTCTGGAGGTGACAACGGTTCGGACCACGGTGGCGATAATGGTTCCGACAACGGCTCAGACTCTGGCAATGACAGTGGTTCTTCCACAGGTGTTGTAACCGCTGGTGAAAACTTCTCACTTTCTGCAGATTCTGACGGCAGCTCCAAAGGCAACGGTACCAGTTACAGTAATGTACGAGATGGGAACCTAACTACTTACTGGTCTCCTTCAGGCACAACCGGCCGCATTTCAGTGAAAGGGTTGTCTTCAACAATCAATGCTGTTCGCATTATCGAACTAGCCGGCTCTGAAGGTACTATTACCAGCTGGAAGATTACAAACCACGACAACGGTGAGGAAATCGCCAGTGGCTCAACCCTTAACGGCTATATCGTATTTGATGCCATTTCGCCAAGTAAATTGAACTTGGAAATTCTGTCAGCCACAGGTACTCCGCGCATCGCTGAATTTGAAACCCATAACGCAACTCTGGGCAATACAGATGACAACGGTTCAGGCAATGGCGGTGGTTCAGGCGGAGATGATAACGACGGAGGCATAAACTACCCAGATGCTGCATGCGCCGAACTCATTAACAACGACAACATCAACTGGCGCGAGTCGTCTTTACAATCTGATCAGGAAATTGTGAAATGCCTGTCTGAATCCTTAGGAACGCCTGTTGGTTATGGAGAGAACACAACAGGTGGCTATGACCCTTATGGTTCCAGCAATCTGGTCGTTATTACTAACGACAAACCGGAAGATCAGATCCTTGCGGCCATATCCTCCTCCGATTTCAATTGGATTGTTTTCGATAAAGAGGATTTTAAAAACGAAACGCCGGTGATGATGTATCGCCCGTATTGTACAGATTCAAACCTTCGTTCTGCGTTAGGCGCTGATGAGCAAACGTGTCGTAACCCATACGCCTGGTGTTCAGAAAATGACGTGTCGTCATCGGATTGCTTAGAAACATTCTTCAACGACAAACTGAATGATAAGAGCTTGCCGGTTCGCAACTATTTGATCGACAGCAACACCACAATTGATGGTCGGGGAGCGAACGCTACCTTCACGTTCAATGGATTTAAAATTGGATCGGATGCTAGTGGGGCCCCGACTCACACGTCAGAAAATGTCATTATCACCAACAATAAGTTTGTCGGTGTCGGCCATGTGGAAGATCATAACTTGGATCCGGATATGATTCGCTCTACTGGTGCATCACACGACATATGGATTCATCAGAACACTTTTGATACCACAGGTGACTCTGCTTACGACGTTAAAGTTGGGGCGTACGACATTACCGTATCCTTCAATAAATTGGTGAATGTAAAACGCGCTGCGTTGCATGGCTCCAGTGACAGCCGAGAAATCAATTCTCAGATCACAACAACGGTTCACAACAATTTGTATGTGACCACCGACGAACACTTCGGCGATTCCAGTTATAACACTATGCGCCGTGTACCTCTGTTACGCCGTGGTCAAACACATTTACTCAACAATGTATTCTATGGCTATCGGAAAGACCTCATGAGCCTTAGAGTCGGTGCAAAAGCATTGCTTGAGGAAAACCTGTTTATGAATCCTGTGGACAACTCCAAAGAAGACGACCTGAGCGATTGGCAAAGAGAGCTCTTTGCAGACGCTGTTACCGATGGCGCGTTGGAAGTGAAAAACAGTTATGTATACGAGTCCGGTGAAAATTGCTCCGCAACGGGTACGAATGCTTCGTTGGATGTGGTAAACGGCAGTGTGCCAAATATGATGAACGACTATAACGGTACATCGCAAAGCTCGATCAATTCGAACCGTCTATCTGCTGGAAACGACTTAAGAAATTATGTCCTCGCCACCGCTGGTAAAGGTGCATTGACACCTTGGGTTAGCACTTACAGCCCAGGCAAAAGTCACATCCTGTCGGCCGCTCCAAGTAGTTGTCAGTAAGGGTGTTACTGCCCCAAGCGTTCTTTGACTGATCCAAGGAACGCTTGGTTTAATCTCACTCACAGACGCCTCATCGAACCAAAATGCAATTACAAAAAAACGGTGACCGTTCTGTGGTTAACCTCAGTTCAAGGAGTCGCCATGAACATGAAACTAAACATCACTGCTGCCTCTCTAACCCTCTGTTTAGCAGCAGGATGTGCCCAATTCGGCCTTATTCAAAACGAACAATCTCCATACGCAAAAGAAACATTACACCCCAGCGATGGTTGGGCTTTTTTAGAAGGGTCGGTTACCGGTGGTAGTAACGCCGTTGAGGAGCTAATCTTCACCGTTGATTCGCGCAAAGCCTTTGTCGACGCTTTATCTCTTGCCGGTAATGAACCCAAAATCATTCAGATAAAGGGAACCATCAACCTTTCAAGCGATGACGAAGGCAAGGAGTTAACGGAAGCGGACTATGCAGTCGCACCCTACGAATTTGAAGCTTACAAAGACGCTTACGCACCAGCGGTATGGAATATAAATCCGTTAGTAAAAGGGCGTCCGCTGCGCAAACTGACGGGCGAGCAGGAAGAAGCACGTAAAGCATCTGCAGCAAATCAAAAAGCCCATATTGTTGTGTCAATACCTTCCAACACGACACTGATTGGACTCGGTAAAGACGCAAAGGTCATCAAAGGAACACTATCGATAGGTTCTGGTACGGAAAACGTCATTATTCGAAATATAAATTTTCAAGATGCTTTTGACTACTTCCCGGCGTGGGATCCAGGTGACAGTTTCAAAGTCGATACCAGCTACCCTGGCTGTCAAGATGTATACGAGAACGTCGACGTAGGTCCACAAAAGTGTCGAGGTGGTCGCTGGAATGCAGAATACGACCTAATTTCGATCAGCGGTGCCACTCGAATTTGGATTGACCAATGTACATTCTCTGATGGGGATCGAACCGACGATCAATTTCCGCCAATTTATCCATTCCCTCAAAACGAAATCACGCAAAAAGTTCAACACCATGATGGTTTAATCGATATTACGAACCAAGCCGATCTGATAACCATTTCCAACAGCCATTTCCACGATCATGACAAGGCGATACTGATTGGTAACAGTGACAAGAAAACTCAGGATGAGGGTCACCTTCGAGTGACCCTGCACAGCAATTTCTTCGAAAATGTTGGCCAACGTATGCCTCGTGTACGCTACGGAAAAGTACATAGCTACAACAACCTGTTTGTGGGCAACGCACTGGGGGCCGGAACTGGCAACAATTCTTACGAGGCGCACTTGAATTCTTTGAGCATCGCTCCAAAGCATAATGTTGTACGCAATGTGTTAGGTGCGGGTATCAACTCAGCTATCTACAGTGAAAATAATGTGTTCTTCATTGAAAATGGTTCGGCAGCGAACGCAGTGAGCAATATGAAAGGTGAAGTCTTCTTTGATTCGGGCTCTTGGTTTAATGGAGTGCCTGTCGATTTACTCCAGTTAGCTAATGAAGCAAGCGGTAAGCCTATGTCTGCGGAGGTTGGTTGGACTCCAAATTTATATGGTGAGAATAATCTACTTCCGACAGAAGACGTTGAACGGTTTGTAAAACGTCACGCTGGTGCCGGTAAATTATAGTAAGAGCTAGTGACCTGAGTCTGAAGTTCACATGTATTCGGCGTGCCATTCAAGCTTTATAGCTAGGCGTCTCTCGCAGTCAATGGTTATTCTATTGACAAGAGACAGAACAACGCTAGAGCGCTTGAATGTCCCGCCCGAAGGGAGCTAATGGTAAACACTACTACGGCGTTGCTCTTCTTGAAAAGATCTCGATATTCTCTACAAAGAGCGCCTTGTACTAGCGCATTCCATTAGCTCTGAAACTATACGAACTTCCGACTCAGGACACTAGGACAGCTCTGATTACTTCAAATCACTTAGTCCTATCAGATCGAAGGATGAGCGAGGCGTGTGTTGCAGAGAATGACGAGTCCTTTTCAAAATACACAACAAAGCTCAGTCATCGATCTGAAGGACCCTGAGGGCGGGGCTGAAATGGCAAATTTCGTTGCTGAGTCATTTGTTAAGATAATGAGCTGTCTGCAGAGCTTGCGTAAAAACTTCCGAATCTCTGCATCCGCCTAGATATATGGCAATTTCGCAGAGGTCCCTAGGCAGCTTGGTAAATTGAGCGGCCACTTCCGGCGCGCTTTTTAAATTCGAGGTACCTTGGGTATTCAGCCAGAGAAACTATCTGCTTATAGAAAGTTTCATATGCCAGGATCGTTTCGCTGTTCCAAGTCCGCTCTTCACAGAACCCCAGATCCATTTCGATCCGTTGAAAACCGACGGCGCAGGGTGTAACAAAACAGTATGGCGACCAATTTAGCTTTAGCGAGAAATGCCCCTAAAACGGCAAAGGAAAGATTATTGGCATTCTCTGATTCAAAGAATCAACACAGTTGATTGTAGATATCCTTAACGTCCATTGTATTCTTAATACTGCCATCTGACATTTTCATTTCCCCGTGAATATATCCACCTTGGCTTCGATATTCTGGGATAGCATCAGCACAACCTCGTTCAGCAGCGACAAGTGATAGCAGCGCTAACGGAGTGACATCATCAAACCGACAGTACGCGTGCTGCTTGCTTTTTAAATAGAGCCCACGGTGATAACTCCGTTTGCGTATGTTGGCACCCAACTTATGTGCAAGCTTGAGGAAGTCACCATGGTTGGTTGATTTATGCATTTCAAGTGCAGCAAACAAGAACAGTTCGCCATCGTTCTCCGTCTCTAGATTGACCTTCAAATTGCATTCTTGCCAATCTCCAAGGTCAAAATGTTTAGCCATCTGACAAACCACATCATAGATTTTTTCGCTTCGGCAAACCGCCCAGTTCGTAACGTAAGCCAAAAAAACATGAGGTGGGAGTTTGCGTCGAATAAATGGCAATCCCGCTTTACCGTAATAACCGGTCCTTGGAATAACTTTGCCCGTTAAATCTTTTCCATCAGCAAACATAGGTTTAATTTCATTGGTCTGAGCATCATAGGCATAGTGAGCCCAAGCTTCGAGCCCCTCTGTCGTCCACTGCAACAGCTGCTGACCACTCTGACCAAGCCTTCTCGCCAATACCGTTTGAGTATAAGCGCAGTCTCCGTAAATTCCTTCCGGACCATTTAGCGCTTCTTCGTCCATTTTAAACAAGACCCAGGCTTCTTTGGCGACATCGCCATATTCAGCACCGAATTGGCGCTGGGCTCGGTCACCCCAAAATGAAAATGTGTACTGCGGATGATCTTCGCTAAGTGGCGGCTCCCCTTTTTTGGCGGGCCGGTTGTATTGATAGCAGCCCAACTGAGTTTCTGGATGGCGGCTTTCTACATACTGACGCATTAAGAAGTTCGCCCATGATAAAGCGCCAGTATCATTAGTCAGCGAGTACATCATGCCGGCGGCATAGGTAAGATCATTTCCAATGTTAACAAAGGATAGCCCGTTCATTTCTCGTAGAGGCTCCAGTGTTAATGTTTGCTTATGTTTCCAAAGATTCTCAGCATCAAAATCTAAACCAAATTGACCATGACGGGACATTTCAAGGGTGTCCCAGTCGGTCACATGTGAGTTCCATATCGACTTTATTAACTTCTCAGTCGCGGTAGCATCCGTTTCATACATCAACTCATAAAATGGGCAATGATGTTTCAGTTCATGTACTTTTCTTTTATTCTCAGGACCGACAATCACCAGGGTTTTCATATCGATAAAACAATGGCCACCCCAATGAACAAGCCCGCTACTATCCGAATGATCAAAGTGCCATTGAATGGCACTTTTGGCAGCAGCAACGTATTTATCATCTCCGGTAATGACAGATAGACCGGCAAAAAAACGGAACAAGTTTTGTTGACTGGCGATATTCGACACTTCCCACGACTGACCGTCAGAATTTATCCATTCAACTGGCTGGCCAGAAACTGAATTACAACCATCGAAAAACAAAGGCGAACCATGGTATGGATCCCTAAAATTCTCAATAATTCGATTGGCATACCAGATCAGTTCATTTAGTAACGTGTTCATGATTTTGAAAGCTCTTCATTTTTATACTTGATACTATTTCGGAAGATTGGAACCTTTAAACATTCCTCAACTAAAATTACACTAAAAACCCATGATAATTTGGCGTTAAAAAATATCAGGAGAGTCAGGAGCGGCAACGCGACAATCCATTGAGTCACAAAGTGAATGGCTAAAACTTTGGAGCTGGCACCCAGCGCGCGCAACGTATTACCGCAGAGTCCATTATACGTTCGAACAAGTGGCACAAGAATATAGACAGGCGCGATTGATGCCAAACTTATTAACGTTTGTGTACTCAGATTAGAATAAAAAACTGGGAGCAACTGACTAAACAACAAGTAAAGAAAGCACAGAGTTACAGCGAGCAACATGGCAAATCTTATAGCTTGGTTTGTAAATTCAGGTATGTTGGACAGTTCATTTCGTCCTCGCATTTGACTGACATGGATGGAAGTCGCGAGAGCCCAAGCAGTCACGAACTGAGCCCCCAGCTGCATCCACGGGAAGACCAAAACAATAGCCGCGTATTCGTTGACGCTCCGCTGAGCAAACAGGAATTGATAAAGAAGCGCACCAGTGGAAAGCATAAAAAAGTTAATGGCGATAGGCATAACCTCCACTAAGTGCGCCCTAACTGTTTTTAATGTTAGCGCTGATACTTTGTAGAAAACCGATCTGGTTTTCTCTCGCATAATACGACTCGATAGAAAAATCAGTCGAACACTTATTCCTAACACACTCCCAATGGCCGCCCCAGTGAGCCCCAAGACTGGGGCTCCGATCAACCCATAAATAAAAATAAGACTTATTGTGAAGTTAACGGGAATCTCTATCAAATACCCCAAAAGCGGGACGCGGGTTTCCCCCCTGGCATTGAAAAAGACAATCATGACTTGAGTTGCTGATGAGGGAATCAGAACCCACATCACGATGAAGAGATACTTAAACGCTTCGTCTCGTACGGCGCCTTCTGTCAATACTACATCCAATACTTGTGTGAGGTTTGTGAGAAGTACCGCCGTAACACAGAACGAAAAAAAACCATTAATCAACAGACCACAAAGGAAGTGAACGGCGACCTCTCTATGCTGATTAGCTCCAACGAAGCGCGCTAATAGCAACTGTGTCCCACTAGCCAGTGCGTATTGAAAACCAATTATGAAAGTTATAATTGCAGTAGAGATACCTAACGCAGAAATAGTGGCATCACCCAACGAAGCGATCAGTAGAACGTCCACCAACGTCATTGATTGAACAAGGATAGAGTTTACAGCGAGAGGCCATGCCAGTGATGCGTTTTTCGCGATCAACTCACGATTCAGATACAAAGAAAACAGCCGTCCCATTTAAATTGAAATCACGTTTCATTTTATGTCATTGTTTCTGATATGGCAATTTTTATGACAACTGAAAAGACGGGTATAAGGCGTTGTTTATGCGTCAAACACGCAGTAAAACAGCTCAAACTTAATTTACCGATTCCTTTGTAATATGCATAAAAAAACCGCCAACCGGCGGTTTAAGAACTGGGTACGTCTGGGTGCTATTCTCCGTTATAACCAAGTTCAATAGAAACCGCATTACTTTTTCTCTTTAGCATCTCGATATAGGACTGCTTCTTCTCTTCGGTATGCCGTAGCGTCGGATATGAAAGACTCATTCCTGCGATAACACGTCCAAAACGATCAAATATCGGTGTCGCAATACACCTTAACCCTGGCTCTTGTTCCTCAACATCTTCGCCGTAGCCTTGCTCACGAACCACCGCAAGCTCTGCTAGCAGCTCATCGACGTTTTTATGTGTATTTTCTGTGTGTTGCACAAACTCGGTGTTTGAGAGAATAAAGCGAACCTCTTCCTCGGATCGGTCAGCCAACAACACCTTGCCTATGGCGGTACTATATAGTGGGTTACGGCCACCAATGACCGATTGCATCCTCAAATTGTATTGAGAATCAACTTTGTGGATATAGACGATCTGGTCTGAATCGATGGTACCTAAGTGGAGAGCTTCTTTAGTCGCTTCACCAATTGCGCGCATTTGGAAATCGGCACTTCCAATTAAATCGACATACTCTAACGCTTTCGAACTCAACTCATAGAGTTTCAAGGTTAGTTTGTATTTATCTGATTCACCTTCCTGACTGACAAATCCTAACAGTTTCATAGTCTGTAAGAATCGATAGACAGTACTTTTAGATGTCATCAGCTTCTGCGAAAGATCAGACACTCCGATCGACTTATGCTCAGACAATTCAGACAGAATATTAAAAACTTTTAAGACAGAAGAAACAGGCTCTATCTGCGTGTTTTGGGTATTATCCATAGACGTTCTACTAATTTTGCACTGGTGTTTCGAAAATTATAAAACCTACCATTCCAAAAAGCCACGCGGATACCGTCCTAAATTCGCGAAATGTTAAAATTAACCTGAAACTCGCTACAGAAAAGGACAAAAAAGCCAGTCAGATGACTGGCAGACTCGGTGATGAAGGATTCACAGGAATCCATTAACTCGTACTACAGTAAAGAACGAACATACTGTTCAATTTCTTTGTTCTGGCAGTTTTCAAAGAAACTCTTTTGGAAACGCTCACCCTGTATAGCTGTGCGAACAAGCTCTTGATCAATTGACCTTAAGGTATCTAGATAATCATTCTTAACAATAGCCGCTTTTACTTCATTCAAAATAGCCGCATTGCGGACTTGTGGTTCTTTTCGCTCAAGCGGATAACCTTGCCCTCGCTCCCCGACGAATGCTTTTTCGAAAATATAGCGAACATTCAGCTCAGCACCCCAACCATAACCTTTCGCAAAAGCTAACGCTAACGCATTTCCGTTATTTATCTGGTTAAACAAAAACGCATCCGAAGGGTCCAAGCAGTAGCCGCAAACAACACCAGGATGCAAATTGAGCGACATCATAGCACCTTGACCTGTACCGCATCCTGCCACCACAAAGTCAACGGCTTGAGAGTTCAATAGCAAACTAGCCTGAATTCCCAAATGTATATAAGTCAAATGATGATCATGTTCATCACTCATACCGACGTTAAAAACGGAATGGCCAAGTGGCTCCGCAACCGAGACAAGTTCATTCAAAACAGTCTTGTTTTTAGCCGCTTGACTGTTTTCCATCATGAGTGCGATTTTCATTTTATGTAACTCCAATTATTTGGTTTTTGCGTATGGGTTGCCCGCTTCCAGAAAGTCTTCACGCATTGGCGTGAAATTATCCAGAAGCACACCTTTTTCTTTACAGACACAACCGTGAACAACGTTCGGTTTCTTATACAAGACATCGCCAGCCTTGACGACCTGGGTTTCATCGCCAATCGTAAATTCAAATTCACCTGACAACACATAGGTCAGCTGCTCATGCGGATGGCTGTGCAACGGGCCAACAGCGCCTTTCTCGAAATACACTTCAACGGCCATGATTTTGTCACTATAAGCCATGATTTTACGAGAAACTCCATCACCTAAATCTTCTAGTTTAACTTCCGAATTATGTACAAACATATAATTACCCTTCTTAATCACGAATCAATCTGATGAATTAACATTTTCGCTTGAATGATCATCTCACCGATACGATATCGGTCACCAGACTCGATCAAGTTTTTATTGACGAACCAGCTTCCGCCACAGGCAAATACCTGTGGCAGCTCAAGGTAGCTACGGATGTTTGAAAGATTAATTCCACCTGTTGGCATTACCTTTAATTCTCGATACGGTGCCAGAATTGCCTTCAAAAACCCTACCCCACCAGAAGCTTCAGCAGGAAAGAATTTCACGGCAGACAAGCCCAATGACATCGCTTGCTCAATTTGAGACGGATTGTTAACACCTGGAATCATCGGTATATCATTTTTTAAAACCGCCTCGACCACTTTAGGGTTCAATCCTGGACTGACCATAAAATCTGCACCTGCGGCTTTGGCTTCATCCGATTGTTGTGGACTTAACACTGTCCCAGCACCGACTAGCAACGAGGGCTGGCGAGTTTTCATCGCACCCAACACCTCGATGGCCGATTTAGACCTCAAAGTCACTTCAGCAACCGGCAATTCTAGCTCAACAAGCAAGTCAGCTAACCAAGCGGCCAGGTGAACATCATCTAAATCGATGACCGGTACCAAACGATGCTTGGAGAGTTCATCTATTAATAGGCTCAAACGAAATCCCCCATTTTTATGTGTGCAGTTGCAGTTTCCGGAATAACAGCCCCGGGATATTGAATTACCTGAGCAGCAACTTGGTGACCAAGACTCGCAGCACTCGCAACTGAACACCCCATCACCCGACCTGCAATATACCCCGCACCAAATGAATCTCCCGCTGCTGTTGTATCTACAACGCTAGAAACATGTTCTGCATCAACTTCCACTATCGAATTTTCGAAACGAATAAGACAGGGTTGGTGCCCACGCTTAATCACCACCTCGGAACAGTACCAGACGTTAAAGACATCTGAAGTACTGGTTGCGTTAAAATGTGTCTGCTCATCATCATAAGTTAGTAATGCGATATCGGAGATTTTTGCTATCTCTCGGTAGAGTTTCTGACTAACCGCTTTGCTCTCCCATAAAATGGATCGATAGTTACTGTCGAAAACAATTCGCCCGCCTTGTTGGTGATACAAGTTCAACGCAGCTAACAAATTGCTTCGCCCCTTATCAGTCAATACAGCCAAACTAATACCCGATAAATATACCCATCCAAAACTCGAGAGTTCTCGCGCAATTTCGGTTGCTGAGCGATCATCGAACTGATACTTCGCAGCCGAGTCATTTCTCCAATAAACGAAACGACGTTCACCCTTGCTGTCGACAAGAATTTGGTAAATTCCAGAAGTTTTTCCGCTGATAGTCTTAACGTACCTGGTATCGATGCCATTTGATTGCCAGCGGTTAACTAATTCCTGACTGAGTGGATCATCACCCACTGCGGTCAGGTAAGAAACAGAAATAGAGTCTGGCAGCAAACGACGAAGATAGACGGCAGTATTGTAGCTGTCCCCGCCCCAGCCCTGTTTAACCTCTCCAAATCGCTGCCCAGACAGTTCAATCATACATTCACCAAGACAGGCGATAGATGGATGGTTACTACCCTCGTAATTATTCATTCCCGTACCTTGAACTAACGAGCAAGCCAACCACCATCTACAGCAACGGTATAGCCATTAATGTAGCGTGATGCTTCTGATGCTAAAAACACCGCGGGCCCTCCAATATCACTGGGAAGTCCCCAACGACCAGCTGGAATCCGACCTAAAATCTCTTTTGAACGTTCGGCGTCTTCACGTAGAGCTTGTGTGTTGTTGGTTGCCATATAACCCGGAGCAATTGCATTCACATTGATGCCATCTTTTGCCCATTCATTTGCCAACAAACGAGTTACACCCATGACAGCACTTTTCGAAGCGGTATAGGACGGTACGCGAATACCACCTTGAAAAGACAACATTGATGCGATGTTAATAATGTTTGCGGGTGTTCCCTGCCGCAACACTTGTCGAGCAAATGCTTGCGACATAAAAAACACAGATTTAATGTTAACATTCATCACATCGTCCCAGTCTTTTTCTGAAAACTCAATGGAATCAGCACGACGAATAATGCCTGCATTGTTAACCAATATATCAACCTTACCAAATTTATTAACAGCCTCCGTTATGATCTTTGCTGGAGCCTCTGAATCACTCATATCGGCAATTACGCTATGAAACGTCAACCCTTTTTCTTCCATAAGCGCTATCGTTTCGGTTGGCTCAGAAAGGTTCGCACCTACGATCACGGCACCGGCCTCAGCAAGTGAAATTGCCATCCCTTGACCTAGGCCTGTATTGCATCCGGTAACGATCGCAACTTTGCCTTTTAAACTAAATAACTCTAACATTGACATATCACTCCTGACTCTCCGTGCACGTCGCACTTCGCCTTTCTAAAATAGCTCACTCTCTCTTAGTGAAAACTGTTGACAACTGAAACCAGTACAATCGAAACCAATCAATATCTTTTTACTGAATTTGGTTAGTTATTTAAATTAGACCCATTTATTTCTGGTGTTTAGTCTCTACTCCATACCATTCATCGCTAGCTTTCGCCTTGGTATGAAAACTTTTTTTCACAAGTACCAGCGTCGTAGATACATTTTTACGGCCAAATACTATCCCTAGCTAAGAATAAAAGCGCCGCTCAAAAACACGCCGGCAACCTTCTTATCAAGCCACCTTATCTATTTTTAACAATCGGCCGAAGTAAACTTCGGCCTTACTGGAATTAATCCTTGATGGCCTTGCGCAAAATACGCTGACCTTGCTTGTAGAAATCTTTAGCGGCTTCTTCTACAGTCTTTTGACCGTGATCAATCTGTTCAATATTTTCCTGGAACAGCGACACTAACTGAGGGTTTTCGAAGTAGCCAGAGGTCGGAATCTTTTTAACCAACTGATTTATTTGAACTAAGCCCGCTACTGTCAAATCAGAACTGTTTAAAGTACCGTTTGCCGCCAGAACTTCACGCGCATATGAATTCAGCGGAACACTGCGCTGTAAACCCATAATTTCGATACCAGCTTTTTCATTCAGCAAAAAGTTCAACAACCGAGCAGCTTCTTCAGGTTGTTCTGAATTTTTAGATATTGAAAACATCAATCCAGGCTTGTAGAAAATTCCTGAACTTTCAGCCCCATCCATAATCGGGTAGCTGCCCAATGCCATGGTCATTGGAGGCTTTAAATTGTCACCATACTTGTTAATAGCAGAGTTCCACATATAGAGACCAGCCCATTCGCCGTTGATCCATGGCTTATGCTCATAGAGATTGGCTGCTCCATAAGAAGATATATACTTTTGACTTGGCGCTACATGGTTCTTAATCATGTCCGCATACAATGTAAAGAACTCGACCATTTGATCTTCAGAGTAAGCGAAACTACGCTTAGATTCATCGATCATAGGGATACCATATTTCTGAACCATATAAGAACGGTTCATTGCCATAACATCACGGCCCTCAAGGACTAAAGGATAATATTCATCACCTAGTTTTTCCTTGAATACGGGACCTGCTGCCATTAACTCATCCCAAGTTCCGGGGTAATCTAAGCCAGCAGCAGCCCATGTATCCTTGTTATAGTAAAAAATACGAGCAGCCATCGATACCGGAAGGGAATTTAATTTACCGTTAATAGTTCCCAGTGCTAGTGCAGACTCATCAAAGTTAGATAAGTCCAATTGACTGGAAAAATCTCGAAGATCGCGAAAGCCTGTACCCTTTGGTGAGAAAATGGGCAACCAATTCCAGTTTGTCTGCATTAAGTCTGGTTCAGTCTTACCAGCAATCTGTGTCGTTAAACGCTCCAGATGGCCACCCCATCCGGTGTATTCGGTCTTTACAACAGAGTTCGTTGCCGCTTCATAGGCATCCACGGCCGCATTGGTTGCTTCATGGCGGGAGTTTCCGCCCCACCAAGAGAATCGTAATTCGTCAGCCTGCACGGTCGCAGCACCTGCCACAAGGGTTACGCTAATCGATAAACAAAGCATGGATTTTTTTATCATTGTTTTTTCCTCTTACACATTAAAGTGAAATGTTTTCTTCGGTTTCTTTGTTAAAAATATGACAGTGTTCAATGTCTAGAAATACATCAACATCTTTACCTTCAGCATCCAGTAAATGCTCTTCGACAATTGCAGTAGGAATGCGAGCACAAAGAGATTGATCCGCGACGTCCAGATAGACGTAGAATTCTGAGCCCATGTTTTCCAGCCGCACAACTGTTCCAGTAAGGATTTGCTCTTTCGGTGTTTCTTCTGTCGCCAAATTTATAAACTCTGGACGAATTCCGAATATAACAATTTCCTCATGTTCTGCTCTTATAGACTTTGACTTACGTTCATTAATGGATACTAACTGATCTGAAAAACGTAATTGACTTGCACCGTCTTCCGACTTGATAAACCGCGCTTCAACCATATTCATTTCTGGAGCGCCAATAAAACCTGCAACAAATAAATTCGCAGGAAACTTGTACAAATTAGCGGGGGTATCTACCTGCATAATATAACCGTCTTTCATCACGCAAATTCGGTCACCCATAGTCATCGCTTCAGTTTGATCATGTGTCACATAAACTGTTGTCGCAGGCTGATTACTTGCTTTCAAGCGTTTATGTAAATCTGATATCCTCACTCGCATAGAAGCTCTGAGTTTTGCATCTAAGTTGGACAATGGTTCGTCGAAAAGAAAAACGCTCGGCTTCTTAACAATGGCACGACCTACTGCAACTCGTTGTGCTTGACCTCCTGAAAGTTGCCTTGGTAGGCGATCAAGCAACGGAGTAATCTCTAACAATTCCGCCGCTTCATTAACGTATTCATCAATCAATTCTTTTTCTAAGCGCGCCAGTTTCAAACCAAAACCTAAGTTTTCACGAACAGTCATATGCGGATACAGCGCATAGTTTTGGAACACCATTGCTATACCACGATCTTTCGGCGCCAAATTGTTAACAGTCGTATCGCCGATGTTAATTTTTCCGCCTGAAATCATTTCAAGGCCGGCCAACATACGAAGTGTTGTAGATTTCGCACAACCCGAAGGACCAACCATGACCATAAATTCACCGTCGCGAATTTCTAAATCGATACCATGTACAGCTTCAAAACCGTTTGGATAGACCTTGGTGACTTTCTCAAAAGTTACGTTTGCCATAATCTTTACCCTTTAACTCCACCAGCAGTTACTCCTTCGATGAAGTAATTCTGCGCAATCAGGAAAACAACAATGGAAGGCACAATAGCGATAGAGGCCATGGCCAGAATTTCATTCCAATTGGCCGCTTCTGTGACGTCTATTGAAAGTTTTAACGCGAGTGCAATTGGATACTTCTCGACACTCGATATGTAAATAAGTGGCCCTAAAAAGTCATTTACTGACCACATAAATTGAAACAAGGCAACCGAAATAATTGCTGGTTTTAATATCGGTACAATGATGTACCAAAGCAATTGAAACGAATTACAACCATCAATCATTGCGGCCTCTTCCATATCCGTAGGTAATCCTCGCAAAAACTGAATTAACATAAATACGAAGAAACCTTGGGTCGCAAATGCCATCGGCAGATATAACGGCATATAACTGTCGAGCATCCCCATTTCACGAAACATCAAGTACTGGGGGATCAATAAGACCGACTGCGGCAGTAGAATGGTTGCTATCAGCGTGGTAAACCAAAACTTTTTGAATGGTATCTCAAACCGTGCAAAACCAAATGCAACAATGGTGGACGAGATTACCGTTAAAATAACTTTTGGTATGACATACATAAAAGTATTCAAGAAAAACCGACCAAAAGTATATTCGGTTCCCGTTTTCCAACCATTAATGAAACCATCCCAGGAAAAATCTTTTGGAATCAAGCTCATTGAAGTGAATATCTCGTGATTTGGCTTAAATGACGCAGAAATCATCCAAGCCAACGGATACAGCATAAAAATTCCTGTCAGTATCAGTACGAAGTAGCGAAAGTAGGAGTTAATCCGCTCTTTTCGAAGTGTACGTTTCACTTCTTTGTTAATTTGCATAGCGCTATATGCGCTGACAGTAGACATATTTTCACCCGCCATTTTTTCCACCTTTATCGCCAGAATAAAACACCCAGTACTTCGACGACTTGAATGAAATGCCGGTGAATATACCGACAATCACAAACAACACCCATGCCAGCGCACTGCCATACCCCATATCAAAATATTTAAATGCCGTTTCATAAATATAAAGCGAGAACAGATAAGTCGACTTAGCGGGCCCACCTGCTGTTATTACATAGGGTGCCGTAAACTCTTGAAATGCTTGGGTTGTTTGCATGATGAAGTTAAAGAAGATAACGGGAGTAATCAGTGGAATAGTAATCTTGGTAAACATATGCCACTTGGAGGCCCCATCAATCATCGCAGCTTCATACTGAGATTGAGGAACACTTTGCAACGCAGCCAAAAATATCACCATGGCCGAGCCAAACTGCCAGACACGCAAAAGCGTGACAGACAACATAGCAAAGTGAGGTTCCCCTAACCACGCAACGGGTGGGATTCCTACATACCCTATAAAGGTATTGAGCAAACCATCCAATGAAAATATCGCGCGCCAAAGCACAGCAATGGCCACGCTCGATCCTAATATGGAAGGTATGTAGTAAGCCGTGCGAAATGCCTTAATTCCGCGTAATTTAAAATTCAAAACGAACGCGATAAACAGAGCAAAGGATAATTTCAATGGAATTGTTAGAAACACATACGCGAAAGTGACTCCTAATGACTTATAGAAAGTGTCATCACTAACCATGTAAGCGTAATTGTCTAACCCAACGAAGGAAGGTGTGTTTATGAGGTCATAATCAGTAAAGCTTATGATTAATGACGATATAAAAGGGAATGCCGTAAAGACGATCAACCCAATTATATAGGGACTTATGTAAGCAAGCCCTAACTTCTGATTTTCATACATAAATGTTGGCTCGAATTATTTTTATGAACAACGAGACGTATCTTATGCGTTTATCTTTTTTTTGCAATACCCGCATCAATATTTTTAAAACATTATTTCATTTTAATTTTTCATGGTTGTGTTATTTTAGAATGGAGTCGAAGACAATATGCACGTTAGCTATAAGAAACATGCTTTTCATGCAAATATAGTCAACATTACTTCAACAAAATAAAGCTTAAGAGGTGCGGCCCATGGCAATAGGCAACCAAGTCCAATTAGACTTCCATCAAGAAAATGACCCAGACACTGGAGTAGAAATCACTCGCCTTACACCTTTAGACGCTATATGCCACCGCCCCTATTTCTACCAAAAGTGCTTTACGAACGATGGCTCACATCTGCTTTTCGCGGGCAATTTTGATGGCCATTGGAATTACTATTTACTTGAGCTAAATCAGCAAATAGCGCGACAACTGACGGAAGGAGACGGAGATAACAGCTTTGGTGGTTTTCTTACTACCGATGAAACCGCGCTTTTTTATGTCAAATACAATCGACAATTAATGCGTGTTGAACTAAAAGACGGCTCACATAAGACCATGTACGAAGTTCCTGATGGCTGGGTAGGATATGGCACCTGGGTACCAAACTCCGAGTGTACAAAAGTAGTCGGTATCGAAATTGACGAACGCGACTATATGCCACTGACCGATTGGGAAAAATTTGCTGAGCAGTACCACCGAAAACCTCATTGCCGGCTTATTTCTATAGACCTGGCAACAGGCGAACGAAGCGTTATATCTGATCAACAAACATGGTTAGGCCACCCTATCTATCGTCCATTCGACGACAACACCGTCGCATTCTGCCATGAAGGACCGCACGATCTAGTCGAAACTCGAATGTGGATGGTGGACGAAGATGGACAAAACATGCGGAAAGTACATGACCAAGAACCTGGTGAAAGCTGTACGCACGAATTTTGGGTACCCGATGGCTCTAGAATGATTTTTGTTTCTTATCTTCGCGGTGAAAGTGACCGCTGGATATGCTCAGTAGACCCTGCGGGAACTCAATCTGTGCGAGAAATGAAAATGCCTCCATGCAGCCACATTATGAGTAATTCAGATGGCAGCCTGTTGGTGGGTGACGGCAGCGATACTCCCGTCGATGTTGCTGACACGAATGGGCATGAACACACGAGTGATCCTTATCTTTATATACTCGATCTAAACACAAAAAAATCAAGGAAGTTATGTCGCCACGACACAAGCTGGGATGTTCTCGAAGGTTCTCGTCAAATTAACCACCCTCACCCTTCTTTTACACCTGACGAATCGCATGTGTTATTTGGCTCGGACAAGGATGGTAGCCCTGCGATCTATTTAGCTAAATTAAATTAGTATTTTAAAAAATACATATTTACCGAATAAGCATATCCAAAGGATGGTTCATATTTCATTAAAGTTGGACCTCTTTGCTTTTCGATAATAGAACTGATTATGGCAACCTAAGTACCGTTAACCTAGTGGCAATATTTTCATCGTAATTAGAACTAAAACGTTGAGAAATAGGATGTGTGCGGGATCACATCACGTGATCATAGTTCGAGACAACAAATACAGCAAAGTCCGAGGAATATCATGAGAAACAAAACACTAATTTACCTTCTAGCAATGAATGTTTCTTTTTTACTTCACCCGCAAGTTCAGGCTGAAGTAGTTGAACTTATCCAATCAGAAAACAATCACTATCATTTGGAATCAAACAATTTCTTAAGTAAGACATTGGCAAAGAAAGGTCATTCACTGGACCTTAAAATACTCGACAAAGACATTAATGCATTTGATCTCAACTCGCGTATCTACCATGGTAATGCTCCAGCTGCTGTTAGGATTGAAAATTTAGATTTTCAACAATGGGCAAGGCTTGGTTTTCTAGCCAACCTCAACGCGCTGGCCACAAGTGAAGAGTGGGATAGATTCTTACCCAAAGCAGTCTCAGATATTTCGAAATACAATGGAAACTATATTTCCATTCCGGTAAGTTTGAGAAAAACTAATGTTTTAAAAGCAAATACAGCCCTGTATGAAAAATTACAGATCCCCCGCCTGAAGACCTGGGAGGATTTTGATAAAACCGCTGAATTGATTCAACAACAAGGTTATAACGTTATTGAGCCCATAACTGATAAAGTTCTACTGGCTCAATTGTTCGAGTCAATCGCGCTATCTGTCGGGGGACTGGACTACTATAAAAAAGTCTTCATAGACCTAGACATTATAGAACTTCGAAGCCGGACTACAGAATTGGCATTTGAGAGATATTATAAACTTCTGGAACTGATGGACTTTCAAGTAACCGAGGAAAATCAGAAAACAGTGTTTCAGATTGGCGGCCTAACCTCGATTGACAATTCACAATCAAAGAGAAAGCCATCATATGAAACTTGTTTAAATATTCCTGGACTAGAGAAACACTTCATTTTTGATGTTGAGAATTTTGTATTTTTTAATATGCCTAACATATTTGAAAAGGTGGTCGCTCAAGAAGATTTAGCTAAGATTGTAATTTCCGATCTATACCAAGTTGCCTTGAATCGTTCTAATAGTTCGATACCCGCGAGGATGGATAGCGGAATGACAAATTTCAGTCCCTGCAATCAAATGACAATGAATGATCTAGTGGCTGCAAACAATGCAGATCAAGTCATTCACAGTATTGCAAACGGGATTGATACGACACAATCTATTCAAACAAATTTAGTAAACAAGATACATCAACTATCCTTCGCACCAAAGACTCCTAGTGTTTCAGCGAGAGAACTTTCAAAAGCACTTCGGTTGGGTAATTATATTCTTAGATAAAGCACAATTGAACTGTGTTGCCAACACGGTATCAGTATCGACACCTATTACAACTGTAAATCCAAGTATGGTGGTAAGGAAACTTCTGATATCAAGAATCTGCATGAGCGAGAAAAAGACAATAGCCAGCAGAAATAGGTGTTTGCTAATCTCAGCCTAGAAGATCAGCGCTGAAAGCGCTGCTTTAAAAAAGGACGGCAGTCCGACACGAGGCTTCGTTTTCTTCGCTTGGGCAGTGCTCTGAACCAGTCCACCGAAGGGCATCTCTAAAATATCCGTCGATCTCTGCGTGTGTGCTAACAGCGTGCAAACAAGGCAAACACTGATGGGAATGACGAGTCCTTTTAAAAATATTTAACGTTGTGTTGTGCGTTGCTAGCCCGCGCCCTGCGGGGACTTAAGTACGATTTTATGGCTTTGTTGAAAATTCTTAACTCAGCCCGCTAGGTTTTCAGATTTTTGCCTCGCCCTGAGCTCGTTCTTAAATCCAGAGTCAGATGAACTTTCTAGAGATACCCTTAAGTAAGCCTCAACTTACTGTGTTGAATCAGTCAATTTCATCCGGCTCAACGCCCGTAAATTGGGTCGTCAATGTCAGCGCAGTACGTGTTTCAACAGCCTCGCCTCTGCTTTGCTTTGCGGCTTTTAATACAATTTCGCCGTCCTCGGCAAAGCTGTTCACAGATAACAAGCTGATGAAAGCAACGATTATGCATGAGATTAACTTAGTCATTTCATTTCCCTTTCGTAATGAGTTTGCTTATGGCGCAGTCGGTTAACTGGCTTTTCGTCTCAAAGAAACTTGCCATCTCTTTGATGTGGGTAGATTGCTCGATTTTGGCTTTTTGCAAAATAACCCAGTTAGGGGTCAACTTGGGTGAGGTGAATCTCACCCGGTTGTGGGAGTAACCGCGCAGAAAGCGTCGTGTTACAGGCTTGGCATGACATGTTGGATAGCCCTATGGCGCAACACAGTATTGTTGGAACTTGATCTTACGAGTCAACACAACCAAGCTGAGCTGTGAAGCCTGCTCCATGCCGCCCTAAGTACGGGTTCGACACCTGTTTATCGACAGGTGAACATCTTGAACAGAGAACCGGCTAGGTTTGTATCGAATGGAAAACTCCCCTTATCGCCAGCCCGCCACTCAATCAGATTAACGGTCTCTGCGTCATCAATATTCAACAAACAAGTCGCTGGCTTAGCGGGTCAGTGAGGTAGAATCCATTAGTTCGCGGTTGCTACAGAGCTCTGCGACCACCGATTAACCCAAATAATTATGCCCAGGGTCAGTAAGCCAAACACCAAAAAACCACCAACGATAGGCGTTACATTATTGGCATAGGCTTTACCGATAATGATCGCAAAGGGAATTGAGATAAAGTTAGAAATAGAACCGACGAAAGCAGCACCCAAACCAGCTATATGTCCTAACGGCTGCATAGCAAGTGAATTTAAATTGCCAAACAAGATGCCTACACAAAATAGCGTAATCGGGAAATACAGCATTGTTAACCAGAAAGGTACTAACCCATTTATGAAATACGCTATCCACAGAACCACTGCCGCGACCACAACCATGACGGTAACCGAAGCCAACGCCATTCTGAGCATTCCAAATTTCATGACCAACTTTGCGTTCAGAAAAGAAGCCAGCCCGACAGACAGCGACAACACAGCAAAAACCGCTGGATACAGCGGACCAAGCCCATACAGTTCTTGGAAAACCTGCTGCGATGTACTCATATAAGCCAAGAATGGCGACAATACAAAACCCGATGCAATGGTATAACCCAACGCCACTGGGTTGGTGAGAATGTCTTTCAATCCGCTCGCTAACGTCGCAAAGGTGAGTGGTTTCTTATTTTCTTTCGCTAGCGTTTCCGGTTGCCGTAAAGTAATCCAAATTAAAACGGTTAAAGACAGGGCCACGAAAAACAAAAAAACCACATGCCAATCAATGAAATGCACAATGGCTTGTCCAATTGTAGGCGCTATCGCCGGCACAAAAATGTAAACACCCATAATAAAAGACATAACGCGACTCATGACGTCGCCTTTATACTGATCGCGCACCATAGCAAGGCACAACGTTCGAAACGCTGCCAACCCAAATCCCTGTACAAAACGTCCGACTAGCATCAGGTCAAGATCTGTTGCCAGCAAAGAAATAAGACACCCAACAATATAAATGGAAATACCGGCATAAATGGGTGGCTTTCTGCCGACGCTGTCCGACAGGGGACCATAGAAAATCATCCCGACAGCCATGCCCAAAAACAGAAAAGACACAATCAATTGAAGATCGTTAGCATTAGCCACAGACAGATAGTTACCAATGGCAGGCAGTGCAGGCAACATTGCATTGGTGCTTAATGCCGTTAATGACGTCATTAACGCCATTAGCGTAACAAATTCCAAAAATGCAATTTTCTTAGGTTTTGCAAACGCCATGGTAGAGCCCCTCAACTTTTGAAAAGGTCACGTTGCAAAAAAATGAAAGCCACCGATCTTTTTGTAACGAGCACGAAGGTTCAAACAATTATCATTCAAACTTATGAAAACGCGGCGCATTCTACACACATCGAGTTTAAAAAGAAGCGCAACAACAGACTCACCTTCCAATTTATGAAAGATATCCATGCAAAAACTCAAGCCAATTTATGTTTTTTAGACGCACGTCTAAAAATTTATACATATCCATACGGTCAGCTTTTTAAGCAAGGCCGAAATTCATTACTTTTTAGTTTTTTCCCACAGTGAAAAACTTTGATTTCTTAGAGCGGCATCAATAAAAATCAAAGAAACTTCAAAAACTTTAGACGCAGGTCTAAAAAAATATATTAGACACTGTCGCTTTTCAATTATTAGGCTAGCTACAAAAAAACTTTCGTGTTATCCCTAAAAAAGAGAGAAAAATCAGGAAACACTTCTGACTAAAAATTTATTTTTTGAAACAGAGCTGACACATAAAACGATTAACGTGTTCGCAATTATTCTTTCGAATGGAATACCTGTTGACTAAAGAATAGCTTTTTCAAGAATCATGAACACAACATTCAAAAGGCATTAAAAGAAAAACCAAAAAGAAAAAAGTCGCACAAATTAATTGAAGTCAAACAAGAAGCCAGGCGCACATTTTGTTAATTAGCCAACACATATTCTGATGCCTTTTGCCTTCAATTTGAGCGTAGTTTATTGCGTGTTAAACGATTAAAAGTTACGACTACGATCAAAACAACGAACCAACGAATCACTGGAGAGAAGCAGACCCATGTTTAAAAAAGAAAAGCGAAAACCATTGAATGATCCAAGCTTGATTCGGGTAAAAATAACCCCGCAAATGTTGGATTATGATCGCTTCGCTGCACGTGGCCGATCACAATACCTGCCTTACGTAATGGGTTTTAATGCTGCTGAGTTCACGTCGAATTCCATCAATACGGATCACCTCGGGTTTAGATACTCGGTCGATACTGATGGCAATCCAATCAGTGTTGGGACGTTAAGCAAAGAAAAATACCCGCAAGTTAACCTTCTCGTCGGAGCATCACCTTCACTTGGGTATGGTGCAACGTCCGATGCCGCCACAGTGGTTTCCAGGCTGACTGCTCACGACCCATCAGGCACGCCATGGTTGAATTTTGCGGGTCATTGCTACAACTCAGCACAAGAACTATTGCTGTACATCATGCATGCGCACCGGCTACCCAAAATTAAAAATATTGTGATCATGAGCGGTTTTAACACGCTGGTTATGGCTCGTCTTCCAGAGTTCATTCGAGGGGAGTTACCGCCATTCTATTTCTGTGGCGAGTACTACGAGAGGTTTGATGACATAGCCAAAGAAAACGGTGGTGAAGTACAGGATAAAAAACTCCCTAAATGGCCTGCAGAAACAACTGCGGTACCGCCAATCGAGCAAACCATACACCTTGGTGCAACCGAAAGTCTCCGGTGCCTGCAACAATGGGCACACTTGGCTCGAGGTGTCGATGCAAAGTTAACGTATCTAATGCAACCGCTAGCGACTTGGGTCAGAAAACCTTGCGCTGAAGAGCAATCCCTCTACGACGAACTCGATCAACTTTCTCGACTGGGTACATGGGACACACTGTATGGGGACATTTCAGACCCTTCAGTTGCCGGTTCATACGCAGACATACTTGCTACGGGCTGCCATCAACTGGACATACCCTTTGGAAACTTGGTGACCGAACTTCAACAGTGCGCGGAAGATGAGTGGCTGTTCGTGGACCGAGCTCACTTCACTGATCATGGGAACGATATCGTTGCGAAATCGGTCCAAAATTTATTGGGTAACTAAGGACTAATTATGATTAAGAAACTACGTGACATGCTCGGCGCTTTGATGGGTCGAAAAAAGAAAAAGAGCAAAAAAAATGACTCTTCGATTTACCCAATGTTTTGAATAATATGAACCGAGAATATTTTGCACAATTCCTTAACGCTGAGGCCGGCCAAAATGTCCGGACTAAGTTTACGGCGGATGTTCTGCATCGACTAGTTCACAACGTTGAGATACCAGAGCATTTTGCCGGCCAGGCGTTGGATGAGCGCGGCTTTATTGATGCCCTTAGCGCAGAGGCAGCTGAGTGTTTGGCACCATTGCGACAGTCGTTTCTGTGCTTGCGTGATGAAATAAAGGAATGTCCCGACGAAACAGCGTCAATCCGTGCAAAACTTGCTTTGGAAGTTACGCCGTTATTTCTCAGTACACTGCACTTAATATCATTCGTCTGTGGTAACAGTAACAATGAATCCCGCTATGCAATGGAAACGCTGAAGGTACATGCGCAGGACATCGCCCATGGGCAACCCCGTAACGGACGTGTAGAGCTGTTTCAAACGCTGTTGCAGGACAACGGCCTTGCCACTTCAGTTGATAACCTTATTCACTCAAGTACCGACAGTAGAATTTCCGATGGTGCATTTAACCTACCGGCAAAGTTAGTCACATTCGGACATTTCCCACAGTCATTGACGGGTGAAATTCTAGGTATCAATTTATTGCTCCGGCAGCCCGGGACGCTCCCACCATTAGAACTCTTGTCTACCTTAGTGACCGATAACGCTTGGTTTTTGGACCTGGGCGCTTCATCGCATAGCCAACATCAGTGCCTGGAGGATTCTATTGGTGCCGTACAGGCTTACGTCGATGATTTCGGTGATAAAGGGCGAGTGCAAATATTGAAGGGATATTTCTGGATTCTGAACGAGGTAAAAGTCTTTTGCGGAGAATTACTTAACCTTTTGGATGCATGGAAGGACCCTCGTGAAGCGGCACGACAACTCATCGCCAATAGAACGTTTGATGCCTGTCAATATCATCGGAAGACGAAACTCGCAAAAGTTTCCATGCGCGAACTGCTCGATAAGGACGATACGGACAATTTCTTGAAACACCTCGCATCGAGCGCATTTGTGACCGAAGGAAAACCCGAATCAAGCCCACTGTTAAATAAACTTATAGCGCCTACGGGCAAGATGTTCCGAATTTTTGATGGCGATGACATCGCTATTTTAAATCGATGGATCAAAGGGATGCCTTACGAGTCGGATTCTTTAACAACGCCAGCGTACAAGCAATGGCAAGATGACGGTGAATTAGCTCTGCTCGAACACAGTAGTCACAATTTGGTCCCTTTCAGCAAAAACGATGTACCGATCCGAACGCGGTATTATCGGCTGTTGCGTTCAGAAACACTTCCATCGGATGAAGCATGGGCGAAAGATTACGCCAAGCATTGGCTGGCAAGCGCAGCCAAAGAAGGGGATTGCCCCCTGCCGTCCAGCTGGTCCGCCGGAACATTGGTCCGATGGCTACAACACCGTCACCAATTATCAAATCAACAGTTTGATGAAGGCGACGATGTACCTGAAAAAGATGCGGTGGTGGCAGACATTTTGGCTTTAGCTCCGTTGACAATGATTGATGGCGCTTGGTTGAGTGGATTCTGCCATCCCCAAGTGGCCACTTCGTCTTTTGGGTTTCGGCTGTTTGAGACTTTTTACGATGAGCTCGGAAACGGTGTAGAAAGACAAAACCATCCTGTCATTTATCGACAGCTACTCAACAAGGTTTACGGTGAATTTCCGCCGACTGCCAGCGTTGAGTTTTCAGAGCATTCTGCGTTCGATAACAAAGACTTCGCCCTACCCGTTTACTGGCTCAGTATTGGTCGATTCCCTCTGACATTTACCCCTGAAATCCTCGGTTTAAACCTTGCTATGGAATTGTCAGGAGTCGGAGGTGGCTATCGAAAAACGCACAAAGCTTTGGTTAAGTACCGATTCCCCACTTTGTTTGTGGACTTACACAATACCATCGACAACACATCAACTGGCCATAGCGCATGGGCTGCAGCCGCTATCGACGCTTATCTATCAACCTACTCAACAGATGCGCAAGTGGAACTTTGGCAAAGGATTCGTACAGGGTACATGTCCCTCAGTCAGATACCGCAAAAAAGCATCTTCCACAAAATAAAAGAAAGGATGAAATCAATTCTATGATGTATACCCTTGGAATTTCAGCATTCTATCACGACAGCGCTGCAACATTACTGGCCGACGGCAAGATAATCGCCGCTGCCCAGGAAGAGCGTTTCACCCGTGTCAGGCACGACCGAAGCTTCCCGAAACATGCTATAGAGTATGTTTTACGTTGCGCTGATATCGAGCTTTCCGATGTAGATCATGTCGCCTACTACGAAGACTCCGCCGTTAAATTTACTCGTGTTGTATCCACGGCAGCCGCAGCCGGTTTAAAAGGAACGCTCAAGTATGCTCCGGTATTAAAAGACTGGTTAACGTCTAAACGCCGAATGGACAAAGAAGTCGTTCGCCACCTGAGAGACATGGGTGACCGCCCCAATCGTACCATCAATGTTTACAGTCACCATCAATCTCACGCTGCATCGGCATTTTATCCAAGCCCGTTTGAAAGTGCTGCAATACTTTGTGTTGACAGTGTCGGTGAATGGGCAACCACCACTGTCTGGCATGGCACACCTCAGAGCCTGAAGCTGGTTGCTGAAATTCAGTTTCCACATTCATTGGGGCTGCTGTACTCCGCGTTCACTTACTTCTGCGGATTCAAAGTGGACTCTGGAGAATACAAGCTAATGGGGCTGGCTCCTTATGGTAAGCCAACGCATGTAGACACGATTTTAACGGAATTGATTGACGTTAAAGCCGACGGAAGCTTCCGGTTAAATTGGCCAAAATTTGAATTCGTCAATGGCGAAGTTATGACGGGCGGTAGTTTTGAAGATCTTTTCGGTGGACCTCGCCGAGAGTCAGAGGCGCCACTGACAGAAAGAGAATTCAACCTGGCTGCGTCCGTTCAAAAAGTAACAGAACTGGTCGTTTCAAGGCTGGCAAAAACCGCAAAGGAGCTTACTGGTGAAAGTCACCTGTGCATGGCGGGAGGTGTTGCGCTGAACTGCGTCGCCAATGGCATTGTCTCACGCGAAAGAACGTTTGATCGACTCTGGATTCAACCCGCTGCTGGCGACGCGGGCGGCTCCCTGGGTTCGGCACTTCTGGCAGATCGTAAGTACCGGAATGTTCATACACGGGAGCTGAAAAAGGAATTGAAAGATGCCATGCAAGGCGCACTGCTAGGACCTGAGTATTCTGCAGATCAAATCCAGGCGGAGCTGGATAAACACAGCGCGGTGTATGAAAAGCTAGCGTCTACCGACCTGGACAAAAAGGTCGCCTCAGCGATTGAATCCGGAAAAGTGATTGGTTGGTTTCAGGGACGAATGGAGTTCGGTCCAAGGGCATTGGGAAATCGTTCCATCATTGGCGACCCTCGACGCGCGGACACACAGAAGAACATGAATCTGCAAATCAAATTCAGGGAATCCTTCCGGCCATTTGCACCAGTCGTGCTGGCTGAGAAAGCCTGTGAGTATTTCGACATTGTTGAAGAGAGCCCTTACATGCTGGTTGTCTCTCCGGTTGTTGAAGCGATCCGAAAGTCCGTACCGACTGAAGATAAAAAACGGAGCGGCATTGACCTTCTCAATGTGGTTCGTAGCGACTTGCCTGCTATCACACATGTTGACTGTTCAGCACGAGTGCAAACAGTTGATGAAGAACGGAACCCAAGATTCCGTGCCCTTCTGGATACATTTTATGACATGACCGGTTGCCCGGTGTTGGTTAACACTTCGTTTAATGTTCGAGGAGAACCAATCGTAAATACGCCTTTTGAAGCCTACCAATGTTTCATGCGAACCAATATGGACATTTTGGCCATCGGCGATTTCTATTTGGAAAAAGCGAAGCAACCTGAGTTTATCGAAGAAATTGACTGGCGCGAAGCAGTGCCACTGGACTGATTCAAACCAATCATTTAGGAGAAACCAAATGTACTACTTATTAATGTTTTTTGTTGCTTTGTCCGGCATCTACGTGCGTAGAAGCAAATCTTTCGCTGCGAAACCAGACATGAAGTCCACGTCTTATTTGAGACGAACGAAATGAACATTATGGTCAATAAGATTCCTTCATTTTCATTTTTGAAAACGATCAAGTTGGATAACTTGAAGTTGGAGGACCTCAATGAATTTCGTGCATCTTTGGCCGGTCAGCATCATACCGCTGAAAATGTTGGAGAAACGGGAAGCAACTGGCTGAGATCGGTCTTGCATCCGGATGTTATTGACGACATTCGAAAGTTTGCCCGCAGCAGTCACAAAGTGCTGTTACTGCAGGGTATCAATCTCTCTACGGATATTCCATCACCCCGTACCGGGTTTCTGAGCGAAGACCAATGCGTCCTGGATTTTGACCTGTTGCTATTTGGCATGCTACGACTTCTGGGGGTGGAACCACACGCAGTGGAATACGAGAACTACGGCAAACTCGTCAGAAATGTCGTACCCGTGCCAGACGCTGTCGGTACCACCAGCTCCTGGGGTGCTGATGTCGACTTTTCATGGCATACGGACAATCCAAACTGGCCATTTGCAGACAAAAACAGCGATATCACATCCTGCACGCCAGAGTATCTAGCTTTTACTGCGGTACGCAATGAAGAAGCCGCCTCAACCGACGTGGTATTCATTGACACGGTGTTGGATACCTTACCGAACTGGGCCATTGAGCAGTTAATGCGACCTGCATTTAAGTTCAAAGCACCTGCGTCCAATGAAAGTTTCCACGGTAAAGCCAGAATTTTCCCGATCCTGGAATATTCAGGCGGTGGATTCAGGATGCGTTTTGATGAATCGATCATTACAGCTACAGATCCAGATGGAAAAGAAGCATTGGATGTTTTAATTCAAAAACTTCACGACATTGAAGGAAATCGACTGGTTCTTGGACCGGGAGATTTCCTGATCTTTAAAAATACCCAGGTGTTACACAGACGAAAGGCTTTTGAGCCAAAACTCGATGGCAATGCTCGTTGGTTACGCCGAATTTATGGCAGCTAAAACGATAATAGGAATAAGGAGTCAGAAATGAATAAACGTGTAGCCGTAATTGGTGGTCGCCCTTCACCAATCCACAACGCAAAAGAACTTGGAATTGATGTTGTCCTGGTCCATGAAGAAGGTGCATACGAGCCGAGCGTGATTAATTACTGTGAACAGATTGTTCACGCAGATATCACAGACGCTGAAGCCATGATCAAGGTTCTGGAACCATTACACAAGGAACGTCCGTTCGACCGAATTCTAACCACAACTGAGAATGCCGGGGAGTCAACCGGCAAATTGGTCGATTATTTTCAACTCCCGGGCGTTGCCTATCAGACGGCTTTCTTACTTAAAGACAAGCTGGCCATGCGCGATCATCTGGCTGAGCACAATCTCAGCCCTGTTGCCTACCAAAAAATCACCCAAGTGGATGAAGCCATCGACTTCGTCGATCGAGTCGGACAGTCTGTACTGAAACCGGCTGAAGGCGTCGCCAGTCTTCATATTCATCATTGCAGCAATGAAACCGATGTTCGCAATGCGATGGTCTCACTCGAAGCTGCTGGCGTAACGAACATCATCATCGAGGAGTTCCTGGACGGACCTGTTGTGAGTGTTGACTCCTTTTCCTTTGAAGGTCGTCATGTTCCCATTGGTTATTCCCAATACCGTATGAATGAAAAGTATGTCGAGTGGGAAGTCAGCACTCCCAGCTCATACGCAAAGCCTTGGCTCAATGAACTGCGTGACATGGTTTGCCGCCTGTTAGACGCTGTTGAGTTACGGGAGGGTCCTTCCCATAGCGAATTCGTACTGACCGAAAAAGGCCCACGTGTACTGGAGTCCCACGCTCGATTGGCAGGGTCTGGTGCACCAGAACTGGTAAAACGGGCATTTGGTGTAGATCTGAATAGAATGTTTCTGACTATTCCATTAGGTATAGATACCTTGCCAGAGACGTCTCCTGAGCCAATAGCCGGTGCGGCCATCCAGTTCTTTGTTCCTACGCCAGGGAAAGTTGTCAGTGTTTCAACGGACCTGCCAAATGATATCGACGTGCGCTATACGAAAAAAGGCGAAGCGCCAATGGTCTTTTTACCATTTCTTTTTGATCTGGGAGAATCCAAGAAGGCGGTCGTTATTCAGAAGCATGAAGGAGATACCATCCCTCGTTTAGACACAGTCGCAGACTGTGCTTCAGGGTACGTACTTGCCACGGGTGAGTCTCGTGAAGATGCTGTTCGGATCACAGACGAACTGGTTTCCCAAGTTCACTTCGAAGTGGTTGTACAAGAATGAGCTACATACTGTGTTTGCATCGCTGGGTAGGACAACAGGCACTCTACGCAGAGTACCTTAAAGACTCCAACCTTAAGCTTCGCGTCCTTTGTACGCAGGAATCGATTGATTCATTGCCAAGGGCCTGTTGTCTGTCGATAGAAGCCTTTCCATCATTGGACAATGTTGAGCAAGTGCTGAGTATTGCAGAGCGACATATTAGTGAACACGGTATGCCTGAGCTTATCGTCGCCTTAAATGAAGCAGACTTACTGACGGCCGCTCTCCTGAGAGAGCGCTGGCAAATAAAGGGTGATCATAGTGCACGAGCAGAACAGTTCCGTGACAAACTGAAAATGCTTGATGTTGCGAAAATGCAGTCAGCCATAAAAGTTCTTCCTGCAGAAAGACCTGAAAATGTCGAGTCGATTGTGACGTCATCCGGCTTCCCGATAATCTTGAAACCTCGATTTGGCACAGCCAGTAAAGGCGTAAAGAGAATCACCTCATTAGAGCAACTTGACCAAGAAGAGCCATTCCATGAACCCATGATGGTTCAGGAGTTTTGCTCTGCGCCCATCTTACATGTTGATGGTTGGTGGGATGGTAATGAATTGGTTGTGGCGACGGTTTCTCGCTACTCAAATACTTGCGCGGAATTCGATGAAAACTCACCCTTAGGCAGCGTTGAGCTAAACCATGGGGATGAAGAGCAACGCATTCTTGATCGCGTTAAAGTGTTAGTCGCCGCATTTTCGCCAAAGGAAGACTTGGTCTTCCACCTGGAATTATTTGAGGATGGCGAGGAGTTAGTCTTCCTGGAAATCGCAGCGCGAGTCGGCGGAGCTGAAATTCCGTTTATGTGGCGAGAAATTCGAAATATTGATCTATTGGGTATTGCCTGGGAATTACAAACCGGGCTTTCAACCGTTTACCGAGATCGTGCTCGGCAATTAAGCTCAGGCAGTCGCCCCATTCAAATCGATAGGGGTGCTTGGATCATTGCCCAACGACACGGTGCAAGTAAAGACGACTTAAAAACGCTTTATTGGGCCCAAGGGGAAGAGAAAGAGTTCTATGCCAGTGGAGTCTATGAAGGCGCCAAAACCCGGCTGCGTTTTAAAAGTAATCATCAAGAATTACTATTAACAGATGTACAGAAAGTATTTTTACAACTGTCTGAAGCCTGAATTAGAGAGGAATTAAATTGAAAACAGCAGTAATTACCGGCGCCAGTACCGGAATTGGTGAAGCATGCGCCCGCACATTGGCCGCTTCAGGATGGCAAGTAGTTCTTGTCGCAAGACGGGCCGAGCGTATCGCAAAAATCGCGGATGAGCTTCAAGGGCTAGCCTTACCACTTGATGTCACGAACGTGACGAAAGATGATTTTGAGGCTGTCGAACAATGCGATTTGTTGATCAACTGTGCTGGCGGCGCACTTGGGCTTGACCAAGTCGACTCTTACTCGGCAGAAGACTGGTCAACCATGTTTGACAGAAATGTAATAGGCACTCTGAAAATGACACAAGCTTTGCTACCTCGAATCATTGAAGCTCAGGGTTGCATTATCAACATAACATCGACGGCAGCGTTAGGTGGTTATGAAGGCGGCAGCGGTTACTGCGCTGCAAAAAGTGCGCAAAGAGCCTTAACGCAGTCACTTAGATTGGAAATGAAAGGTAAGCCTATCCGAATCACGGAAGTATTACCTGGCATGGTGTACACACCAGAATTTTCATTAAATCGGTTTAATGGGGATGAAGCAAAAGCGAAAGCCGTCTACGAAGGAGTTGACCGACCGTTGACCGGTGAAGATGTAGCTGAAGTCGTGGCAAGCATCGCACACCTGCCTCCGCACGTTAACATTGATGAAATTGTCGTACGCCCAGTTGCTCAACGTGGCCAATATGCATTGCATCGAGGTGAACTCGGTTGGCATGAAAAATAGTTTGAAGATCTGAACACTTATAAAGGAGGTCTACCTATGGTTAGCGGTGCAAGTATGGCAGGCGTTGCAGTGATTGCACTCGGTATCGTACTGACGCCCGGTCCCAATATGGTGTATTTGGCGTCTCGATCCATCTCACAGGGCAGAATGCCCGGCATGATATCGCTAGCTGGTGTAGTCCTCGGCTTTATTTGTTATATGTTCGCTTCGGCGTTAGGCCTGTCCGCAATATTTAAAGCGGTGCCGGTTACTTATGACATTGTCAGGATTGTGGGAGCTTTCTATCTGGGTTATTTGGCATGGAGTATGGTCAAACCCAGAGGAGCGTCTCCTTTCGAAGCTCAGGTGTTGTCAGCTCACTCACCTAAACGATTGTTCACAATGGGACTGGTAACGAACCTATTGAACCCTAAAATCGCATTGATGTATGCGGCTTTGATTCGACAGTTCATTGACACCTCGATAGGATCAACTTTTAATCAGTTTATTCAATTCGGCATGATTCAAGTGACTATTGCGGCATCGATCAATGCATTGATCGTACTCGGAGCAGGTTCGATCAGTAATACCTTGTCGCAAAACCCGAAAGCCATGACTATTCAACGGTGGGTTTCGGGTACCGTTCTAGGCGCATTCGCCGTCAAAATTCTGTTTCAAAAAACACCAGCAACCTAATTGCTGTCAATAACCATCGCCGGACCCGTAACATACAAAGTGACTGTATTAAGGGTCCTGTTACCGAAGTAAATAGTTTTCTCGGCATTAGTAAATTAAGTGAAACAACCGAACCGGGGACTCGACAGTTTTAAGTCCAGCGGCAGGAAGCACTCAGCGCCATCCATGGCGCGGCCTCTTCGTGCATCCATCGGATGGTACTGTATTTTTCCCTACGCACAGGCAACTAATTCGCAGAGGACGAATTCGCAGGACCGAAAGGAGCCTATGGGGAAAACCATAAATGGTTTTCATAGCATTCCCGGAACGCGTTAAGCGAACGGTTCTCGTTTCGCTAATCTATAAAATATGTGAAACAACGGAATCGAGGGCTCAACTGTTTTGAGTCCGGCGGCGGGAAGCACTCAGCGGGTCCATGGCGCTGCCACTTCGTGCATCCTGCGGATGGAGCAAAATGTTCCAGACATTTTGGCGAACCCGGAACGCGTTAAGCGAACGGTTCTCGCTACGTCAGTAAAATATGTGAAACAACGGAATCAAGGGCTCGACTGTTTTGAGTCCGACGGCGGGAAGCACTCAGCGCCGTCCATGGCGCTGACACTTCGTGCATCCTGCGGATGGTGCAAAATGTTCCAGACATTTTGGCGAACCCGGAACGCATGAAGCGAACGGTTCTCACTGCATCAATAAAACACAAAAAAGCCCCCACTCCTTTCGGCGTGTCGTTTACAGCATAAAGTGTCACATAAATCCAGCATAAATTGTCACAACCCGATTATTGGGCCCACATAGAGTTAGCAACCACTTACAACTAGGCTATTTGATCGCTACAAAGTGAGCAATTTCTAAGCATCACCTTACTTAATCGATCAAAGAACATTTAAAAAATGTAAATCGGCTTGAGACAATTTATGGTTGAATTCTAAAATCTCACATCAATGGACAGAAAAGTGATCACGAGACAATACCTGCTTGGCGTAAGCTTGCGTCTTAATGGTATCAAACAAGCGATCGTCGGTATTGCTGCTCATGAATCGGTCACGTTTTTTTGAGAATGCGGAATGGCTCCATATCGAATCGTCTATGCCGTGCCAGAAAAACCAACGGAACATCATGTCAAAATCAATCCGTTCGCATAGCTGTCGTTCAGATCGGGATAAACAATATTTGCAACAGGGAAGCTTTCAATAGCATCTCCGCAATAGTTGAGGAGCGCCCTTTGCCCGCATAGGCTTCATCAAAAAGCGGCTCTATTAACGCCAGGGCTCATCCACAATTTTGCGAAACTTTCGGATCGGATGCGATTGAGGAATTCGGGATTCCATGTCAACAAAGTTGAACATGCCGTAGTAAGGATTCATATCGTCGCCAATACGTCTATCTGCAATTTTATTTCCAAGTATTGTACGCTAAAGTTACTTTTACAACAGGCTGCTATTGGCGCACATTACATACTCCACAAAATTCTAAATAGTGACAATACAATTTATATCCTTGGAATAATGGACAATATGTTTAAAAGTGTTGAAGTTCAAAACACGAGCTATATTTTTGTATTATTTGATCCAGTCTCGAAAGAAGTCGATGGCAAGCCCCTAGTTTCTTAGACACTCATTAGCTTCTCAAAATACTGTTTCTCGTACTCGACCGGAGACAGTCCATCATTGTTTCCATGTCGTCGAACTGGGTTGTAGAAAAAGCTCAATATAGTTAAAGACTTCTGCTCGCCCTTCGTTTCGAGTCTTGTAAATCTTCTTTCGGATGCGCTCCGTTTTTAGATTCGAGAAAAAGCTTTCAGCGACTGCATTGTCATGGCAATTGCCTCGCCGACTCATACTTGCCTCCAGATTGTGGTCTTTCAGGAACGTGCGCCAATCACTGCATGTGTACTGAACGCCCTGATCTGAG
>NZ_JADPQG010000007.1 GCF_015687175.1 Reinekea sp. G2M2-21
TTTCCTTTTCTTAAATTCTTTAAGTATGTATTCCATTATAGTTCCCAATGGGAACTATTCAAGCCTTTTCTTTATTAATCGTGTAGCCTTTAAATTAGACAAATTATCGAAGGTTTCGATGTGCGCTGAAATGTAGTTTGGCACCTTTCTCGTACCAGACAAGTACTCACTCATTTTCGACTTCTGAATTTGCAATACCTTGGCTCCATCACTCGGCTGTAAACCCCATCGGTTTAACCAATCTTTCAGTTCGTTGCTATCCATCAGCTTCTCTTACTCACCTATAATTCACACCAGCAAATCATATCACAGTGTTTTAGTACGCTAGCTCCACAAGGGCACCTATTCTCACTGGATCATTACCGATAGCTCTCCGTACAGTTTCAATATCAGCATCACTTCGATAAGCCCAAATTCTTTCTAGCGACCTTTCTTCTCTATGCCGATCTACTGTCCAGGTGCGCAACCCACTATCTATTGATCCTTCAAGCCCATTGGCTTTCATTCGTGCTCGAATCACTCGATTAAAGTTATCCATATTTTGTCGAGCCTTACCACCGCTATGCCTTGTAACAATTTTTAAACCCTCTGTAGGGCTTCTCAAAAAGAAGGGCTGTTTTAAATCTATATATTCCCTTAAGTATTCGAGATTGCTTTTTGCATGTCTAGAGCAGTGCTTACTGGTACTACTTGCCCTGTTTTCTCATGGTCAAGGAAGTATTTGTGACGTCCAACGATGCTTGGATCTTCCAGCAACTCATTGGCCCACTCTGTTTGGTATATTGCCCAGCCGTCAGGTTGGACGATACAGATAGGGTTTTCTGAAACTTGAATAGCCCTTAGTAGAGTCTCGTAAGACATATTTTTCCTTCTTATGTTCTAGTGGCCAGCTCCCATTCAACAAGGTCTGGAATGTACGGTATGACTTCAGCCATTTCTGGCTCAGTGGTCCAAACTCTTCCATTCCTAACTCTTAAGTAGAAAGAATCTATTCCATCATAACAACCAACATCACAGCTCAAATTGCACGCAAAGAATCTTTCTTCACCACGATCCCTCGTCCACATTACTTTCAAAAAGCGCCCTTCAGGGTCAACTTCATACTGTGAGTCATCGCAGTCCAATTCTTTTGTCTGATAACCCGTCTTTCTGAGTCTCTCAGGCACAGGAATCGCTTCTTTGCTTATCGTGACGTTATCAAACATTCCCATGTGCTGATTTTTCCTATCGAATAAATGCGATTCACAATACGTGTCTAAATGCCCAGCTTAGGATGGATAGCGCTATGCTGAAGCAACCAACAAAAAGAATACTGCCTGAAACTACCTCAATAACTCGATTCTTCCTGAGATATCGATCTACGATATAATAGGAAAATCTTGCACCAATACTTTTTTTCTTATACAACCCTAATAATCCAATTAAAATTAGAAGTATTCCATTGGGTTCTAGGTGCATTTCCCCGGAAAAGAGGATTAGCGTTCCAGAAAATCCGATTATGGATGCTAACAGAACGATCGCAGGATCTGTATATTTCGATATTGAACTTGTTGCATAATAGCAATGAGAAAGTTGTTTTAAATGAACCACTGCACTTTCAATATCTTTCGGTTTAGACTCTTTAATTACATCAACAATATCGCAAGCAAGAAATGCAATCGATCCATCGTCATCAGCACACTTAATCATATGCACTAGTGCTCTCTCAAGTTCGCCTTGCTGTGGGACAGCGTTGTGTTTCCATTTATGTCCTTCAAGATTTAATGACATGTTTTTCCTTATATTTGCTTCTGGCGGTGATCTTGAGATCTGCGAGCTGTTCTACGAGCCGATTTTCTTGAGCCTCGATTTCTCCTGCAGCTTGAGATTCATAATATTCTCTGCCCTTGTTTTCTTGCTTTAGGCACTCATCAAATTTTTGAAGGAAATTTGCTCTAAGCTCAATTTCTATACTTTGTGTCATGGAGTATTATTTCTTTGTGTGCGAACTTGCTGTGCTTGTAACTGATCTCACTACGAACATCATCTCTCCTAGCGATATCAATATAAAGGCAATCACAAACCATGCTTCTCCATTTGAAAACCTCCCACGTATAATGAATGATAGTGATATTCCGGCCGCCAAGAGCATTAGCACTACAGCTGAACCAAACAGGTAACTTGAAATCTTCTGATTGTCTTTAGAATGTTTCATGGTTTTTGAATATGACATTGATTCTTCCTTTAACTTCTTTCTTTATCAAATCGACCGTGAGTAAGGCCATCCTTATACGCACTATCTAGGCAGCTAATCAGCGTGGCAACAAATAAGATTGTTCCTATGATCTGATGTTGTGCAAATGTTTCTTTAAGCGAGCTACCCCATGAAAATGGAAGCAAGGCCAAAATAAACCCAGTTAGAATTCCGAGACTAACGGTTAGCTGAACAATGTATCTTTTTGGCATGCTTATTCCCTCAAGTTCCCCAGCACAAGGAATGCGCTTTTACTTCTGCTTCATCAGGACTCACCTCAGGATTAATTAAATAGAACATTGCGATGTATGTGAGCTCTACTTGTTGGCGAGTTATCTTTGGGATTACCTTCTCGCCTCCAGTGTATCCCGGAAATGTCAATAGAAAATCCGCATGTCCCGATTCGCTAATAATTTTGAAAAACTCTTCGACCGTGGGCATTGTTTCAATGGAGCGGCATGTTTCTGGGATCATCTTTAGTGTTGCGGAGGCTCTCATTTCCCACATTCCACCCTCATTAACTAGATATGGGTCAATTTTCATGTGCAATTTTTCCTTCAACTAATTGGGTTGCTGACGTAAGCAATGCTTTTAGGGATTTTGTCGCCAATCTTCCCTCTTGGGAATATGGATCTTACTTTACGATCGAGGCGATGCTGAGGATGACGACCACTTCGTTGAATGCTGGTTACATGACGATGTCGTAATACTCGCTCATGGTCATAGTACTCAATAATTAGATCCGCCATATTACTCACAAATTTTTCCCTCAAGTTTTACATAGTAATGTTAGCCACGGTTCTGGGCAATTCTCGCCTGTCAGCTCTTCAAACAGGGTTATGGCTACGTCGGACTCCCAATTCGCTGTACAATCAGGTTCTGCAACGATTTCAAGTGGCATTCCACGATGCGCTAAGCAAAAAAGGGTGATCACCTCTCTTGGTTCACTTGCGTCAGAATTGACCCCCATGGAAGCTTGGCCAATCATTACTCCGTGTCCGGTTTCATCGCAGAATAAGTAGTATGATACGGCCATCGTTGTTTCCTATTCGTTTTCGTCAGGCTTTAAATCGGTAATTTGTGAAACGTTTCTTATCTTCCAGAAGTGTCCACATTTACCACAGGTGGCCTCAACTCCAGCCGGGTCACCACCAAGGTCGTGTCCTGTTACTTTTTCAGGAAGACCTTTGGAAGATACGCTCCATGTAATTCCAGAATAATTCCAAATTTCTTTGAAACTATCTGGCATGCTTCGACATTTTGGGCAGCGAATCTTTCTCAACTATTTTTTCCCTTATGTCGTTCTATCACTAATCTGATCAGGTTTTCCATTTGCGAAAACAAGCGATAGGATTGCCAAACTGCAATAAATTGGAAGTCCAAACTGAAGCGCCTTTTTGTGCCCTACCAAGACCTCCATGCTCACAAATCCAGGAATAATCATTAGCAGGCCGACCGTTCCAAAAAACGCGACACCAACATAGCCACACAACCTCATGAAAGAGATCGGCCGAATCTTACCGGATCGCTGTTTATAGATAAGGACTGATAGTGTAACTAGCCAGGCTGCTCCGACAGTCTGCCAGTAGTATGTTATATGAAGCGCTGCCAGCAGATCACTAACACCAGAGGCAAAGCCTCCTAGGGCCATCATAAAGCCGCCAGCAAAGAATGCGGTAAAAAGTATAAAGACTATCGAATCAAATATTCCTTTCATCGTTTTTCCTTTATTTATCTGGCCGGAACAAATTCTTCGTAACCAGCAAAAAGTTTCAGCGTTCTATCGTTCGCATCCCAAACAGCAACAGGAGCACCCTTGTTTACAATAGACAATTCACGAGCTCTATTTTCAGCTTCTACCTGATCATCCAGGGTTGGATCATTATCTTGCGGATTCAAATACATCCCATATCGAAAGCGCATGTTATTCCCTCAAGTTATTTAGTTTCTAAGCTACGTGTGTTCAGGTTGTGGCCGCAACTATCACACGGTTCTGAATGCTGATCTTTGTCTTGGTGTGAGCAAACATTGCAAGGAAATCCAAAGCCATTACGAATCGCCTTGTCATCGACTTCAAACTTATCTGAAGCAATTACGTAGTCTTCTAATGCCATGCGACTTTTTCCATCAACTAGTAACAGCGGCTTTAGCGAGCTTGCCAGTAACAGCTTTAGCAAACTCTGTAGGCGTTAGGATGACCTCTTTAATGCCTTCAGCATCTTCAATTCGGATGAAGTATTCACCTGTCGTGTTTTGGGACATTAGAACTTCTGCCAAGATGCTTTTTGGTTTCTCTGCCATCAGTCCTTTCCTTCATCTTCGAATTGGCTGGTCAGCATGACCGTTTTTGCAGTGTGAACACCAAATGCCCTTGCTTGCGCTACACTTTGCAGGTTTACCGCACCGAGGGCACTTGCATTCGATCGATCCCGTCATGATGTTTCCTTTAATTATTTATTGCCTTCATATATCGCCTGCCTGACTTTTTTTCGGAACTTATATTTTGAACATCCGCCAGTAGATTTAATATCCTCAAGGGCCGCAATAACAGTGCGATCCGTAAGATTGCTATTAGATAAATAGTTTTCTAGTAGCCAGGCATACGGACGCTTAATACATACATCTTTAATAAGGCCTATCAGCGCCCATGAAATCAACAATAACGAGGCAGCCTGAATAATGATATTCACTCGGTTTTTTCCTTCTAGTCTTTTGGGGGATCTAACGCATCAATTCGCGCAAAATATTCGACACCTGAAGACTCTACTTTGCATTTCGGATAATTCGGTTTAGAAACATCCAGAATCACAACGTTAGCTGAAACCTGCCAGTCATAAAACCTTACGCCAACTTGCACTCGCTTAGACTTGCTCATACTTTTTTCCTTTAATTAATCTTCACTAAAACTTAGGCACATCTTCAATAATTTCTTGCTCGTATTCAGATGGCGTCTCTACGAATAGCCAACTGAATTCTTCCTCATGAACAACCAACACCACTTTACAACGAAAGCCTTGTCCACCGATTGGCGAATCCACAATATCTCCAACAGAAACAGGATTTGCTACTGTAATCTCGCTACAAACCCCTTTCGAACCATCATTGATCTTGCTGTCTTTTGGCCATCTGTAGTAAACCCTATTCTGAAACGACATATCATTTTTCCGATTAGGTATCTCGAAATGAATTAGTGTTGTGGTGACACCTGTGCTGGACACAACCCTTTGGAGATCGAAACCGATGATTTTGAGTCAGGAAATTCGGCATTTAATCTTAAGCGAAGTTTACTGGCTGCCCGTTCTGCTTCCGGCAAATCTTCGTAAGAACACTTAACGCCGAGATCAACGCCTTCAATGTAAGCTTTTGAACAGCAACTACAAAACGGTTTCTCATCAACTGTAATGAACATGTTTTTTCCTATAACTTTAACTTGCTGTTTTAGTGATTATTATTAACGAAGCAACACTAGTTGAACCGCCGACACATAACGCAACATACATCGAAAATGACAGCTTACCCGAGCCAGCTAAATAGAGTGCTAACGCATTAGGGGCATCAACAAGCCATTCCCATGCTGTATAAACAACTCTTGCGATTGGCTCATGTCTTTTCCGTTAGGCTCAATTAGAGCATTGTCTTCAAAAGGCAGTGTATGGCTCTTTTGTCTAAACCATTTCCTTGCTTAGTTTATGCTCGCCCACAGGAGGGGCGTCAATATCGATACACAGAAGTCGACCGTAGCCTGTTGATTCATCAAAGGAATCCACGTAGACGTCGACAAACGTGTTTTGCACTTGCGTATCAAGCTGAACGCGATCTATTTTATCTGGATTCACAACTCTAAACACTGCTTTATCAGTTCCAGCACCGGGAAAAAAATGGCTCGGCAAATCTGGCCTTGGTGCTGCATCGACTGATATAACCTCTATTGTAATACCTCCAGATGCTTCAATGTTTTTATTGCTCTTATAGGTATTCACCTTTACCTCATTATTTTGACTTGGAACACTGTATGCAGGCTCGCTACGTTTAGCATCGCAATACTCCCAGTAAAGCTGGCAAATTTCGTTGAAGTCGTTTCCCATGTGTTTCAAGTAAAAATGTGCTGCTTCAGTCAAATTTCGGAAACTAAGGAATACATCATCATCTCTAGCGCATAAATTAAAAGGTCTCTCTCCAGGGTCGCTTAATACACAAGGTGAATTGTTAGATCTAAGATAGAATCTTTTGTACATTTTCCGATTAAACCCAACACCTAAGGATGCAAGCACGCGTATTGACATGTGTTCCCATAGCCAGGTTGTATGAAGCCATGATCTTCCCAGATCTTCCGGCGGAAAAGTATATGACCATAACCACTCTCTATCAGACTGAGATCTACTAAATTCATCGACATCTCCAACCTTTTCGGCCTTAGCTATCGCTGATTCCCAATTAGAGTTCGCCCCCATTTCATTGTTAACAAAATCAGGTATGTCTGAGAGTGTTTCTAAGAAAGGTATTGTTTCGGTTGTATAAATCCTACTATAAACATGCGAGCTTATTCGCTCTCCTGGCCAATACGTCGCCCATGTACGCTGAATTGCCGCAACGTAGTACCAGGCCGACTTGGGGTGGTTATACCCCTCAAACCACCATCCTAACCACCACATTGCATATTCGATACCTTGATTAGCCCAGTAGGTGGTCAACCTAATTGTTTCAGGTTCACTATAATGAGGCAGATACAGATCCATATCAATGATGCGTAAATGAGTTTGCGAACCATTCGATATATCAGCACACCAAATTGTTCCATCATTTTCAACGAAATTCCCCAAAACTACATATTTTTCATTTCGATTCTTTAATTTAATAAAAGTACAGGGTGCTGGAATTTTATTCATGTCATTCTCATTTGCTTAATGATGTTTTTTAATTTACAACTATTATTTCTTGAGCCGGCAAACAGCTTTCCATGTCGATCAAAAAAGGCTTGCCTATAACATATAGTTTAAATATTGATGAGTGAGATCCTCAATTAACTTTTTTCCTTTATTTATCTGTCCGGAACAAATTCTTCGTAACCAGCAAAAAGTTTCAGCGTTCTATCGTTCGCATCCCAAACAGCAACAGGAGCACCCTTGTTTACAATAGACAATTCACGAGCTCTATTTTCAGCTTCTACCTGATCATCCAGGGTTGGATCATTATCTTGCGGATTCAAATACATCCCATATCGAAAGCGCATGTTTTTCCTTCAACTTTTTAGTTTAACGATTTCAAGCTTACGATCTAATTCAAGATCTGCTTTCGTTTGAGTATTTTTAAACGCATTTACAAAATCGTCTACATGCCAGCTGCTAACGACTGGTTCCACTGTCCCCGAAATGCAAAATTTCGCTATGACATCGTCCTTCATTGCAAAATCAGATACCTTCTCATAATTGAGAAATCTTGCTGATGCTACATTTTGAATTGAGTGATTCAACTTTTTCTTACTCGTCGTCAGTTGTTGCTACAAAAAGCTCTACCACATCGTCGCGATATTCAGCGACAACATCTCGCTGCTGCTTCTCTGTCAATGCGTCCCATTCCTCCTGGGTGTAATCAAGCTCAACTTTGTTCACATCGCCATTCATTACTGCATGTAAAAAGACGTTTTTGGTAGCCATCATTTTTTCCTTCTCTCGAATTCTTTATGTATGCACTACATTATAGTTCCCATTGGGAACTATGCAAGCCTTTTCTTTACTAATCGTGTGGCCTTTGCATCAGACAAATTATCGAAGGTTTCGATGTGCGCTGAAATGTAGCTCGGTACCTTTCGCGTACCCGACAAATACTCACTCATTTTTGACTTGTGAATTTGCAGCACCTTGGCACCATCGCTAGGCTGTAGACCCCATCGTTTTAACCAACTTTGTAGTTCGTTCTTATCCATTACTTCCTTAACTCGTCAATAATTTCTTGCTGTGTTGGAGCAACATAAGGTTGTATTGCTGTGAGATTATGACTTCTCATCAAGGTTACCACGTCGTCATACCTTGCGTGTTCTTCCCCTTTTTTCTGCACTAGTTTCATCAGAATTTTCGCAAAATATTTTCGGCCACTATGGCTAGAAAAAGTTGTATTCTCTCCGAAAGCCCGAACGTAAAACCTCTTAAACGCTCTTTCAAGTACGTCACAAGCTTCATATTCAACTGATACCAGCTTGCCGTCTATATCCTTTTCTCTAATCTTCTTACTCATTGCAAACTTACGGCCTGATTCAGTTAGAAATACTTTGCTAGTTTTTTTAAGCCCTCTGTATTTTTTGTGGTCGTCTGTAGTCAGATGTTTCTTGTTAATTCGAACCAAAAAGTATTCGTCTAGTGCTTCCTTGAGCTTTGGATTTGCAACATAAACTGGCCCCGGCCTTCCGGATTTTGTGAATTCTCCAGGTATCCACCCTTCTAAACAGTACTCACCGTTCTCTCGCATAATGTGCTGAACTTCAATCTGAGCAATTTCAGAAACCCTAAGCCCGGTACATGCCGAAAAAAGAATGAGTGCGGCGTCTCTTTCAGGCGTTCTGCCAGATCCTCTAGCGACCATTACAGCATGCTTTAGCTGTGATTTTGAAAAGGCTGGCGCTCCGTTAGATTCGGATGGCGCTCGGTAATACTTCTTGTTTACCATGTAGGAAATTACCACTCATTGAGTTTATTACCTACATATACTCTGATTCCTGTCTTCAGTCAACGGAACCCGCATGCTGTCTGGACTTGTCGGAAATCGCAGTACGCCCGCAAGCCAGCATTTCATCATTTCATCATTTCATCATTTCATCATTATATTGACACCTGATTTGATAACTGTATATTTAACCATTGAAGGCGCGCTGCAACGCCTGTTAGCCGATAATGCTTTTGCATTGGCGAAGGTCCAACTGGAGACCGCAGTGACTCTCAAACTACATAACGATTGCACCGCTCAAGCGTGTGCGTCTGTCGGCTGGCCACACTAGAAATGAGCGCGGAGTAATATGTTATGCCTAAGAAAAACTCACACGACCACCTGAAATTCCCAACCGGATTGTCCGTCCGTCATGCCCGCCAAAAAGCGAAGCAAATTGTCCGCGATGAAAATATTCAACTGGCTAAGGCGCTGCGCCAAATTGCAACAGAGAACGGGATTGATAAGGAATGGGCCGAAGCTATGAAGGTGCTGGCTCAAACGAGTTTGACCACCGGTGCGAAAAAGACAATCCAACAGCTTATGTTTGAAAGTCGAAAATTCGGAGTTCAGACTACCCTTGGCGACGACCATCGAAAAGAAAGCGTTACTCTGGACTGGGGTGCTGATACCGCTGATGTGGATTTTAGCTCATTGCTCGATAGCGCCCAGGAGCCTTGTATCGACGTTTCTATGTTTTCGGGCTCAGCATCAAGCGATACGAAAAAGACACTCGCTAAGCTCATCGTTGATCGGTATATCGCGATGACTGAAGAGCACCGACAAAAAGTACGTTTCATTGGAGAGCGAAAAGCTATTTATGAGTTTCTTCGGTATTCCCTGCGTTGGAGCCACCAGATCATGGGCAACCCTACATTGGCGCATTTCGATCTGTCGCATTTCAATTCTGAAAATTCTGAGTATTTGAATGTGTCTGTTGGCCCAGATAATCAATCTATTACACCTTGCCCCATTAGAAACAACACCATCGACCTGGCATTACTAGACGATACGGATCTAACCGTTAATGCCGATGGCTGGGGAAAAGGTCATGGCGAATCTCAAGACTACGCAGTTGTGCTGAGTGAGTACCTAAACCTTCCTGAGGCTGATAGGGAAAACATTATCTTTGAAGGCGGTCGTAAGCGAATACTTGGACTAGTCAAGCGGTGCCCGCCTGAGATTCGTGGGAAGCTATACAAAAGTAGGTCGATTGCTGCTGTGATGAGTACTGTCAATATTGTTGGCAATCCTTTCGCTGAACTCGAAAAGAACGATAATCAACCGAGATGGCCTATTAGAAACACACTGTCAAAATCGTTTGGACTTCCATTTAAGCCCAAATAGCCGTTTCCGATAACTTCCCTACTGATGCCGGTTTCCACCAAATCGGCATTAATCGTTTAACCCCAGAATTTCCTCTGTTTTTGACCCTTGAAATCTCACCGGAAATCGCAATGCTGGTCGCTCCTATAGACCAACGAATTCTTACGAATCCAAGCTTAAACTCTTTCAACACTGATCCGTATTATGGAACTGCTGATAACTGCCCGCCATTGGTTCGATTCGCGAAGACCAGCATGAGACAGATTGCCGACATGGATTCGGAAATAGGCGAACAAATTTTCCAGAACTCTAATATGAAACTCTTTGTCACCTGGGGTAACCTAGAGGAACAATCCATACCGTGTCCCATTGAAAACAAAACTATCGACTTAAGACGGTTGGAAAAAACTGACTTAACCGTCGACGCAGATGGCTGGGACTAAGGTCACGGCGAATCGCAGGATTACTCGGTTGTACTGGCAGAATACCTAAACCTACCAGAATCCGATAGAGAAGACCTCGTCTTTAAGGGCGGTCGGAAGAGAATACCTGGACTGATAAAACGGTGGCGGCCCGAGATCCGTTGGAAGCTTTACAAAAGCAAACCGATTGCTTCGGTGATGAACACCGTCAATATTCTTGGCAATCCAGACGCCGAACCCGAAAAGAGCAGCAGTAAACCGAGATAGCCTATCAGAAACACGCTATCAAAAGCAGTTCAGGGCTTCCATTAAAGGCCAAATAGTCGTTTCCAACAATTCATCATGTAAATCCAGTTTAGTTGCAGTCAGATCTTCTAATGACTTTACGCCTCTTAAAAAGGTCGCAAGTGAGGCGACAGCCTTAAGTTTCTAAATGTTTTTCGATTCTATCGGAGACCCACCTCAAACTCACTGACGCGCCCAGAATTACTGATACCTAGCGAATTAGTTTGAGGTTCTATTTCTTAGCGAGTTCAATCTGCTTTGGCCTCGGCTTTTGCTCTGGTTATCTCTTTAATGTTGGGAATCGAACTTAGCGGAATGCTATAGTGGACAGATGCACATAGGTTAACCGCGGTATGTAATTGCTGCAAATGAACTAAGTGGTCTGAACTATCTACCGTTACTATTCTGGCATTTGTAAAATCTTCTGCTAATTCGAAACAATAGCCAGGAGTGGTAAAAGTATCGTACTCACCGGTAAACAATAGAGATTGGCAGGTTGGCGCAGTCACTCTTGTATTATCAAGCTTTAGTAGTCTTTTTGTGTTCTGAATGTATTTCTGTTGATCTTGTATGGTCAGTCGCCTTAATGATCGAATCATCATCTTCTTGATTTCCTGAAAGCGAATTATTCGATCGCAATGGTCGTGGTTCATCAAAACCCTGACTGCTGTTTGCGCAAAGTCACCAATGCAGCCATCCTCAAGTTGACGGATGGACTCTTGAATTATGGGCTTCTGGCAGGATGGGATCGACTTCATTGTTCCAGCCAATACTAAGCTTTCAACCATATCAGGAGCAAAACAGGCAAACTGATTCGCGATTACCGAACCATAACTAGCGCCAACAAGTCCCACCCGGTTAAGTTGCTTTCTTCTGAAAAAATCAATTAGGAGATCGGTGTAGAAGTCAAAACAGTATCCCGCTTCCAATAAGTCAGCATTCCCAAAGCCAGGAAGATCTAAAACGACTACAGAACCAAAAGCTTGGAGACCCTGAGAAATGGGACGCAAGTTGGAAATGGTCTGAAAGGCGCCGCCAATATATACCAGTGGAGGAAAATCACCATGACCATATATTTCATAGAGATATTTTTTACCTCTAAACTCCATTTCTTCTATCATAAGCCAAAGCGGTGATTGTTCAGTTATCCAAGGATGTCCCCGAGCAGTAAGGGTACGAGCTTTCGTTTAAGGCGTCCGATACCTAGCCAGTACCTACCTTTGAATCGCTTCAGCTTTTAAGTTTAGGTCGAATTCTTAGTTTAGTAAGCAACCTTCAGAATACTTTTTGGATAACAATGTAATCAAATCTGCGATTATGGGGTTTGATACAGAGTAGAACCTATTCTGAGACCTCTTGCGACATTTGACAATACCGCCATCACGCAAGACTTTCAAGTATTGGGATAGGGCCAATTGAGTCAGGTCACAATAGGTCAGTAAGTCGTTAGCAGCCATACCACACTCATTGTCATTGGCGAGTATGACGCACTTGAGACAATGCCTATGGGAGTTTGCCACGAAATCGGGATTCCTTTCGATTAGTTGTGCACTCATTACTGCAAATCTGTCTCTCTAAATAATGTAAAGGTGGGCGCAGGTTAGAACGTTTGCTTGGTCTTAAACGATATATTGAGTTCAGGCATGCGGCGATCTTTTGCCGCATGTCATACACTCTTTAAACAACTTATGCAGCATCTCGCTGGATGTCTACGAGAGCAAGGGTTTGATTCACGAGATGGTACGCTACTTCCCCAAAAGTAATAGGACCAATAAAGCCTTTGGTTGACTTTCCTTCGAGACCGGAATAGAGATAGTTCAAAATACAATTGCATGACCATCCATTAACCAGATTCTGGCGACCGGTCAATTCATTTTCAAAAGCCTCAAGATAGTTATCCAGTGGTTTGGCAAATTGATAAGTCATTCCTTTAACAACCGGGGCATAAAAGTCAGTAACTGCGCCATTTATTGCTTGAAATGATACATTCATTCGGGCACCGGTTGCGTCACCTACCAATGGAAATTGGGTATTAATGCTATGGTTTCGGCAGTAGTCAGCAAAATTAACCCGCTTCCCGTCAATAATGGCATCGGTCACGCTAAATCCCTTTTCGAGGAATTGTATCTTTGGACTGTAAGGATCGGGTTCGAACGTGTTTATGATGTCCACATTCGCGTATTCACCTTTCTGGAGCTTGACATGTAGCGCCACAGCTGCATTATCACGCAATCCCAATGCGCGGCCGTATGCCACCTTTGCTCGCTTCTCAGTGCCAATATCCTCTACTGGTACGCCGGATATCCAGCCAGTGATAGCGCTGTCAAAGAGATTGGGAAACCCTGGTGCGTCCTCTGCGTATTTTGAGTGCAATTGACTCTGCGCCGGAATTATCAATAAGGTTAGATCAAAATTGGCAGCTACTGTCCCGATACCACTGATCGTATCGATGCTATAAACTTGCAATTTAACGTTCTGAGCACCCTTTATTTCTGTCACAAACAATTTATCGTTTGCTGTCACACCACCGAGTTCTGTCATAAAATTAGCAGTTGTACCTGCAATCCAGTCTCCAGGGGGGAGCCTTTTTAGGACCTCGTGGTCCCCGGCTATGGCCAGCTTGGCGCCAGCATTAATAAGAGATATGGTTTCTTGAAGAGTTAAGAATTGATTCTTAAATGTTGTCACTAAAAGTTCTCCTAACCAGCCAGCGAAGTGATGTTTGACTGCTCATTTACGATGTACAGTTTATTGATTTTTCCCAGCAATCTTTCAACAAATAAATTGTCTTCACCAATGAATTTAGTGAAGGCAGCGCCCAGGTTGCCGTTCGAAATATTGCTTTGTTGCATTGTTTCTTGAATGCGTTGAAGCTTGCCATCACCCGCAATTGCTTTAAAGTTTCCGTTTTTCAGAGCATCAATGAAGCTCTCTGAAGTATTGTTTGGGTTCCTTAAAGACATAAAGAGCTCTGAAGAGCTTTGACTGACCCGACGGATTTCCATTAAATTTTGCCGAAAGCTAGATTGGCTTCTTTGTGATTTGATCCAAGCTCTCAATTTTGTCGTTTCCGCCTCTATCACCAGCTTTCGATAGTTACCAGCCTGAACCATGCGCTTACCATTGTTGATCATGAGTTTGGCCTGAAGCGAAAACTCTAATTGCACTGTTCCAAGAATCATAGCTTCAAGAAGGACAGGAATTGAATAGACGACCTTGTCAGATCCATCACTGCTTTTTTCGGATAGAAGCTTTAAGTGTGGAATTTCATTCCGAATATGAGTTCTGGCATGGGGCTCGACATAGACACTAAACAGTCGGCGCGCTAAGTCTTGCATTGTCCAGTTTTGGATGTCTCGAATGACCCGAGTCACCGCTTCAGAAATACCTGCACCAAACTGTTCTCGATACTGATTTCGATTTTCCGCAAGATACAGCCACACCGGAGAATCCTCTGGAGGTACTTCTCCGACATTTTCTGCTGTCTCTGTTGTCAATCGATTTGAGCCGAAACTTGATCCATGAGACCCAGACGGTTCTTTACTGGATCCGCTAGCATCTGGGATGTTCAATACTTCCAATATATGGCTAGGGTCAATTTTTGAACGCAGATTGGTGATTTTTGCGTTTAATTGGTTGGTGTATTTGTGGTTACTATGAGGAGGGACAAACGGAAGGGTGCTGTCTTCAGGCAGCAGTCGTTCGTCATCTGCTAAGGCAATTTGACAACGATAACCCATTAACGGTAAGTGCCAGTAACGTTTAATAACTCTTTGTCTATATGATTCAATGTGACTGCGTTTGCGCATCTCAATCACAAGCACGTTGTTTTCATCGACTCGGCAACTTTTTACTGCCCATGAGTCATTATTTTCGATACCAAGGAATTGGCTTACTGTTATAAGTGCATCCGGCCCCATAGATTTCATAAAGTACGCCCCTCAATCATTATTAAGACAATGGAAGATTATAATCATAAATTCCATAGCAATGAAAGGCATATAGAGTCGATTATCAATACCGTTTCAATACGTATGTCTTGTCGATGGGGCCCCAGGATATCACTGCATAGAAACCCTTGCGCTTATCCCCTACACGTTGAATATCAACACCAATATTCTTAAGTTGTGTAATTCGATGCTTAACTGTTGGTTCAGGCCAATCAAGCTGATGTGCCAACTCTTTGATGTTGGATTGCGAGCGCACTATTTGGGACAGAAGCTGCCAAAGATGCTCATATCTGCTCATTTGACGCTCCGGCAAGCTGCTTCTACCTCCTCAAACAGCCCGCTAGATCTTAGGCTGCGCCGTCGTATAGCTTTAGAAAGAGCGATCTCTGAAGAAATCAGTTGAAACGTCGACTTTGCACGAGTTAATCCGGTGTACAGGAGCTCTTTGGTCTCCAGGTTTGCATTATCGGACAGAATCACAATGACGCTGGACCATTCGGAGCCTTGTGATTTGTGAATTGTGAGGGCGTAAGAAACCTCCCACGCGGGCAATCGATGCCGGCTCAAAAACCGATAGCTGCCATCGGGTGCTTGGAAGCAGGCCTTCAGATTCCCTTGTTCGTCGGGTAGTACTACTCCAATATCCCCATTAAACAGCCCTGTTTTGTAAGCGTTTTCAGTAATCATTACCGGCATGCCCAGGTACCAAGACATGCCTGATTGACCAAAATATTGAACTATATCTCTGTTGATGCTGGTAGAGCCAAAGGGTCCCTTTTTCACCGATGTTAAAATGACTTGCTCTCCAAGGCAATTAAACGCAGTTTCTGGATTAGCACTGTCCGCGATCCTTCGGTGGTAGTCTTCAAAATGGTTCACCGCTATTTGTCGGAGACGCGCTAAATCGTCAGCTAAATGCCAATTAACGTCGCGGTATTCGTCAAAAACTGATTTCGCTGTAACGCTATCTGCTTGGTTGATGCTTGCTGCCAATACACCGATACCTGTACTCTCGTTAAACCGGTGAGACTTTTGCAGACTAATAACGTGATTTGCCAGCGGTATCGACTCGTTCTTTAACCAAGGGGCAATTGAGCAGTCGAGGCAGGATTCAACTATTTCGCGCGTAGCGCCTGACAGGCCAATAGATTTCTGATGATCATTGATCGGGGTAATTGGCGTAAATAACTCACTGATTACCGCTCCGGCATCGACGGAGGCTAGCTGGTCCTTATCGGCTAATACGATCAACCTGGCTTTTTCGGGCAAGGCATCCACCAGCTGACAGGCCATTTCTAGATCGATCATTGAGCCTTCATCTACGACACAGAGATCGCAGTCCAGTTTGTTAAAGGCATTGAAATGAGGCTGTTCTTTCGTCGGGTTGACCTGCAGCAACCGATGAATAGTCTGAACCTCAACGCTCAACTTTTCTTTTATTCTGTCATTTACAGGCAAAGCCATTGGTCCTTCAGTGATGCACAGCTGAGATTGGATGGATTCAGCCATCCGGTTCTTTGCCTTGCCAGTGGGGGCAGCCAGTACGACTTTGGGCTCACCCGCAAACCCAAACAGCTGTGGCGCTTCGAATACCATGGATAGCATTCTGGTTACGGTAGTTGTTTTTCCCGTACCCGGACCGCCGGTAATAATCGTGAACTTGCGAGTCAATCCCATTACAGCAGCTGCTTTCTGCCAATCCACGCTATCTGGCTGGTTGAAGGCGAAATACCGATCGCTTAAGGTCTTCACTGACATAAGATCAATCGAGGCAAGCGCGCCCTCCGAAATTCGCGTTGAGATCCATTTCGCTAACTTTCGCTCCAATTGGAATTGGCGATCTAAATACAGGCGACCGCGATGATAGCGCAATGGGGTGACATAGAATGCTTCCAGCCATTCACTTTGCTTTGCTTCGAGATAACCCAGAGCGTCATCTATTCTGATATTGAGCTGACTCATGGGGTGATTTGGCCAGTGACGGGGACCGGTTATGACACGCACGTTGACGCAAGTGTTTCCCTTAGCAAGCTCATAGGTTGCAAGCGCGACCAAAAATAGGAATTCGTCAGAGTTGTCTTCAACGATCTGAGAAAGGTATTTAGTGTTGGACCAAACCAAAGGAGTAATTAGTGAGTCTGGGCTGTGTGCCATTTGCTTCAGCGTATTTAACAAGCTCATGCGGTGACTCCTTTTTTTGTAGATAATAGTTTGTCTAGTTGGTCAATCAGTGCAAAATCTGGCTTTTCAAACCAGACCCCCGCGCGCCGGGCGCCAGTCATGCCTCTTAAGTAGAGGTATTCCACACCTCCAAAATGCGACTCATAGGAATACTGTGGCCACCGGCGTGAGAGGTGCCGGTGTAGCGCCACGGTATAGATCAAATATTGAACGTAATACCTGTGATCGGTTATTGACTCCGATAGCGAGCTGTCTGTGTATTCGCACAGTCGATTTGACTTATAATCAATGATCCATGCCTTATCATCTACAATAGTCAAATCAATGAATCCGGTTAATAGACCTTGGAATTCGTAAAACGCTAAATCCTTTTTGTGGAGAGGATGCTGTCGGAGAATTTTATTAAGGTTCTCCGCGGTTACCATGCCGGTGGCGAGATGAAACTGCATTTCCGCTAACGCGGTTTGCGGAGTAAGCTCAGCAATGGACTTGGTTCCATTGCAAATCGGCTGCGTTAGGACCCTTCCCATCCAATCACAAGTCTCGCCCTCCAATTCTGGGTCAAATCCATACCTTTGAAGGTTTAAACCAATTGTTTGAGAAATGTTTGTAGTTCCGTTATTCACTGCCCCTTCTAAGATGTCGTGGAGGCACTGGCCAGCCACAGCGCCGGCGGGAAAGCTCTGTTCAATACCCGTTGGTTTACCGATCTCTTCCAATTCCATTAATCCAGTCGCATCTTCACCGGTTTTGCTCTCGATGCTTTCCTCGGTGATATAGTGTTCATCCGAGTCTTTATTGATGGATGAATAACTGGCTATGCGCCATGATCGATCAATTTTGCCAATGAATCGCTGAAATACCGGTGCTTGTCTTGAATCTATTGCGGGCGAATAGCTGACACCTTCAATTTTGGGGTTCTGGACAAAACGTATTTCATTGTTCTGGGCCAGGTCAGACAATCGAACAAGTATATCTTCAATAGAAGCGCACTCCAGCACCTGGGCCAGCTGACTCGACTCAACCCCGGGTAGGTCCTGTCGACGGCCCCGCTCTACATTAGTCACGTAAACAATTGTACTGAACTTGGCGCGAGTTATACCGACATAGAACAGCCGAAGCTGCTCTGCAGCATGCTCAGCTTGCGCCTGCTCTCCAGGATTGGCGGCTGAGAGATCGATGACTTTTCTTGATCCCTCCTCCCCTTCGTCGTAATAAACGTTGGAGCGGGCTCGCGAAGGTAAGGTCGTGAAGGGCATGAATACTAAGGGATACTCCAGCCCCTTCGACTTGTGCAATGTGACTATCTGGACCAAGTTGTCTTCGCTTTCCAATCGCATTTCCTGATCTTCAGAACCGTCAGGTCGCGCAACTTGTTGTGCAAAGTACTGTAGTAGCTCAGGTGCGCCCGGGACTTCTTGCTCTTTGATTTGAAGAAGCTCTACGATGTGCCTCCAATTTGTAATGATTCGCTCTGCCATTTTGGTTTGTGCAATTCGGTCACCAATCGAAAGGTGGTTCCAAACGTGCTGAACCGCGACTGCGATTCCTTGCTCCATTAGTGCCGTTTTTGCTTCGGCAAGAATGTTTAGTTGGTGGTCCCACAAGTCATCATCAACGAACAATTCATCCAATTCGGACTGAGAGTATGCGAGAGTTTGTGAGCAAATAGCGGACTTTACCGCCCTGTCATTGCCCGGATTCATGATGGATTGCACCAAAACAAGTAGGTCTTTAGCGGTTTGAGTGCTGAATACACTTTGACGCGTCCGGCTTACCGAGTCGATTCCGAACTTATTGAGCGCAGCGACAACTTTTTCACCTTGGGCGTGAGTGGTTACGAGAATAGCGATGTGTTGTGGCGCCAGTGATTCACCACCGACCAACGCGGTATTGTCGACACCTTTTGCCAGCAATCTACTCACATGAGCAGCGCACTGTTCCGCCAAAAAATGCTCTGCCGCGGTAGAGCTACTCAATTGTTTATCAAAAGAGACAAAATCGACACCTGGCTGACGTTCCCCCTTGATCGAATATTCAGCCTTTCCTAATGAATTTGCTTTAACTGACTGATATAGCATTTCATGTTTACTGGCATTTTTGGCTAGATCTACACCGGCGAAAATCTTATTCACGGCGCTGACAGCATCAGGGTGAGAACGATAGTTTGTATCGAGCGTAAATTGCTTGGGTGCTTTTGCTCTTGCAGTCAGATATGTATGGATATCGCCACCGCGGAATGCATAAATCGCCTGCTTTGGATCCCCGATCATCAAAAGCGACTGAGCGGCGTTTGAGCTGTATATCTTATTGAATATTGCATACTGCGCCGGATCAGTGTCTTGAAACTCGTCGACACAAGCAATGGGGTACTTAGTGGCCAATGCTTCCGCCAATCGGTCTCCCGAGGCTGAATGAAGAGCTTGCTCCAATAAAGAGAGCAAATCGTCAAAATCAAGTAGGCTGTTTTTTGATTTGTCATCCCCAATGTATGCGTTCATGAAGGCATTCGCCCGTTCTCGAAGGCTACTCTCCACCATGTCCCAATTTATGCTTCGATAATTTTCGAAAAATTGAACCAGATGCTGGGAACCAGGAATGTTTTCATAGTTAGCAGTAGATGTCTTGTTTTTGCTGTCGTTGAACTTCTCAACTGACAATAATGCAAGATCTTTACTATTGTCGACCTGACCATCCAATGCATTCTCATAGAGATTTGTTAGCTTGCCCGATAGTGTTTTTTTGCTGTAGACATTGCCCTTCAGGCCCATGGAAAGCAGGGCTTCAGCCATGGCTTGGGGTCCACCAGCTTCCTCAAAGGCACGCACAAGCTCGCCAATCGCTACGATGTTCTGGCTCTGTAGTCGCTCTACCTGCTCGATAGACAACCCTTCGCCGTAAATAACATCGGTATGTTGGGTGTGGCGAATGAAAGAGCGGGCTAGGCTGCTTGGACTTTTTAGAGCGCGAGTTACGCGTTCCTGTGTTTGCGCCGGCAGAGTTAAGACATGCTTCCTCCAAAAATCGGCCGCCGCATTATTTTTTAACTCAGTGGTATTGGTTATTAGGTCGAAATCGAAAGGTGCGCTGGTTTCGAATGCAAACTCGGACAGCACACGGTGTGCGAAACCATGTATGGTAAATATTGCTGATTCATCCATTGAAATAAGGGCAGACTGGAGCCTGGCAATAGCGAAAGCCTCAGCTGATTCAAATTGATGTTCAGGAAATTCAAGTTGAGCGATTTCTGATAACAACTCCATTTCGAGTTCATTCTCAGGATTCTTTTGCTGAATCATCATGATGGAATCGGACAATCGCTGAAAAATGCGCGAACGCAACTCATCGGCGGCATCTTCAGTGAAAGTGACCACTAAAATTTCAGACGGCTGGTAAGCTTTATTATCTGGTGTATTAATCCCCAACACTAAACGGACATAGATTGTTGCCGTTGCGTAGGTTTTACCGGTGCCGGCGGAGGCCTCGATTACAATTTGGTCCTCCAGCTTTAGAGTGAGCGGTTTTATCGGCTCCATAATCAACCTCTGTCTGAATGCGTTTATTTGGATAACAATATTATCCATTATTATTTTTGACGCAATATGTTTTTAAAGATAAATTATCTTAATAATTTGTTGTAAGTTTTAAATTCATAGATAATATTGTTGTCTATATTTACAAATACCGAGGTTAAAAATGCTGAAGGTAGTTAGCTGCACCGACACAGGCCCGTTGATTGAACACCTAATTGACCGAATTGAGACTACAGGCGCCCACCCTCTGGAACCTTTCAGCTGTGTTCTGCTGACAGTAGGCATGGACCGGTGGCTAAAACAGGAACTGGCTACGCGTAGCGGAATAGCGGCGAACATTCAGACTCCGATGCTTAGCCGCTTTATTTGGGATTTATTGAATTCGGTGTTGGGTCAGTCTGGCAGCTGGGCGCTTGACAAAGAAACGATGCAGGTAAGCATTTTCAAATTAATGAAAGAGCACAAGTGGCCTGAACTGGTCCCTTATTTGAAGAATAATCCCTCGGACGCAGACCACCTTGCTCTTGCTGGCAAAATTGCAGATACCTTTGATGCTTATAGCTTCTATCGACCTGACTGGCTAAATGCCTGGGCCGACGGAAAGGATTCAATAATTTCTGAAGGCAGCACACACCCATTGCCGGGAGATCAAAAGTGGCAGGCTCATATGTGGCGAATGATCCGCGCGACGTTTGATGGTCTGTCATACATAAATGACAGGGCTGAGCTCATTCGAACTCTGATGTCCAAGATCAAAACGGGTGACTTACCGTTCGATAAATTACCGAATCAGATCACGCTCTTTGGTGTCAGTCAGATACCGCAGGTCTTTTTAGAAATTTTGCTCGCCCTGTCCGAGCATATTGATGTTGTTTTGTATTGGATGAATCCCGCTGAAGGATTTTGGGCTGATCATGTGAGTACCAAACGCTTGCTGAAAAGTCAGTCATCCGGGCAAAACGTTGAACACATGGAAATCGGCAATCCCCTGCTCTCAAGCTTTGGCGTTATGGGTAAAACCTTTTTCAATCAGCTTCTTGCCGGTGGCGCTACAATTGAAGAGCTAGAACCCGATATCGTGCCCCCTGATACGATGCTTGGCCATCTTCAGTATGCAATCCGCCAAGCGGGCCAATATGGACTTGATGATCGACCCGTTATCGAGCCAACAGACAGCAGCATTCGAATCGCCTCTGCGCATAGCGTTCTTAGAGAAGTCGAAGCTCTGAAGGACCACCTTTTGGGGCTGTTTCAGAGCCACCCAGACTTAAAGCCGCATGATGTGGCGGTGATGGCGCCAAACATTGCGGAGTATGCACCGTTTGTGCATCAGGTATTCCGGGGCTCACCGATGCCCTATTCTATCTCGGATATTTCAATACTTGAATCGGCTCCCATCTTTAAGCTTGTGTCGTTGCTGGTGAGCATTAATAAGCGCCGCATTAGTGTTCTCGAGCTAACAGAACTCTTAAGCTCTCCGTCGGTGCTCGCTCGGTTTGACCTAACAGCAGACCGCGCGGGCGAACTGATGGCCCTGGCTTACCGAAACCATGTGCGCTGGGGACTGCGCCACGGTATTGATGACAGCACACACAATAATACCTGGGAGGATGGTACTCTCAGAATTACTGCAGGGCAGGTTTTTGGTTCAGACTCCTGTGTGAATGGTATTTATCCTTTCCGAGTGCCCTCTTCTGACAGAGCTGACTATGCGAAAGTTGCTCTGTTCCTGGATGAATTAGCCGACTGGCACGACAATGCCATGAATGACAAGCCCGTTCCTAAATGGATTGACAGTCTGAGACAAGTCTTGGCAACCCTGATCGATGATGCGATTGAGCCCGATAATGCATTGATAATTCAAGATGCTTTTGCGGCTCTACTTGATTCAGCTGAATCAATCGGCTTCGACTTACCGGTATCGCTTAGTTTCATTGAGCGAGCTTTATCGAGTAGCTTCAGTACAACCTCGGTCCGTTCAAGATTCCTCGCCGGCGCGGTAAACTTTTCAAATTGTGTTCCTTTGCGCTCTATTCCGTTTCGCGCAATCTGCCTGCTAGGATTGAATGATACTGCATTTCCTCGCCGAGTCCCGGCCTCAGGCATGGACCTCATAGGGAAGTTTCCTCGCAAAGGAGACAGGAACCCTCGGATCGATGACCGATATTTCATCCTCGAAACACTGCTTCTTGCCAAGGACTCTGTTTATCTTTCTTATCAGGGGAACAGCGCCAAAACAAATGAAGAACGCACTCCCTCCACCGTGGTACAGGAAATTCAACGTTTTTTGCCTTCGCAATTCATACTACGCGGAAGCGAACAAGCTTCGATATCGGATCAGTACATCGGCATCATTGAACACACTAACCAAAGAAACGCGCTTCAGCCGTTCAGTGCTGCTTACTTTGATGGAACATTACCTACGTTCGCTGAAGACTGGGCAAAAGTTGCTCAAAAAATTTCTACTAACGCTGACTGTGTTGAAACACCGACACTCTCCGGTGGCAACATTGCACTTGAGCACCTACCCAACACAATCACAATTCTTGATCTAAAGACCTTGTTTCGCAACCCTGCTGCGTTATTCCTCAGAACACGATATGGCGCCTACCTCGACGGTAGGCATGAACCACTAGACAGTTTGGAGCCAATGTTGATTGACGCTCTACCGCAATATGGTTTGAAGACAGACGCCATTGACTGGCTACAAACCGGCCGGCAGGAGGGTCTATGGTTTGCACGCAAAAAAGCATCTGGTGAGCTTCCAAAGGGCGAATTATCTGAGTTGATCTTAAATCGATCAATGCGGTTGGCGGAGTCGATACATTCAGTTGTAGAACAATTCAGTCCTATCGCCGAACGAGTCATCAACACAAGTGCCACAGTAGGCGAGCAAAAGATGTTTGGTGAGTTTGCAGTACGCGGGATTAATGATCGCCGACAAGTTGTTCACCACGCAGCAGGTAAGGCAACACCCGCACGGCTCATTAATCTATGGGTCGAAACGGTCGTTGCTGTGGCAAATGGAATCGCCGAGGAAGGAATATTGATAAGCATTGAAGGTAATAGTGTTGGCATTACGTCTTTAAAGGTTAATGACGCTGAAGCGATTTTCCAAGACTGGCTCACGCTGTATTCAGAAAATCTCACCCGGCCATTAGCAATGAATCCCGATTTAATCTTCAAACACAAAGAGCTGCTTGAGTCAGATAAGCCGGTGAGTGATATGCCAGACATCATAAAAAATGAATGGTTTGGCGTATGGAAATATGGTGAGAAGCAACCTGGACTAAATGAGCAGGGATCCACTACACGATGTTTCAGTACGCTGGATCAATTCAGTAAAAGGTATTTCGAAACCGTTCCTGTAGTATTAGAAAACCTAGCAAAAACAGAAACCGAGCTCACGCTATTTTGATAGCAGTTTTTCCTTCTAAATTGAGCCAATTGTGAATACCATTACCTAACACAATCATGGAGTAACAATTATGAACAAAGGTGAACTTATTTCTGCAGTTGCCACAGGGAGCGAATTAACTAAGACAGATGCTGAGCGTGCAGTAAACGCAGTGATCGACACGATAACAAAGGCATTGGTTGACGGTGAGTCAGTAACGTTGATTGGATTTGGCTCTTTCGATGTAAGTACTCGCGCAGCACGTACAGGTCGAAACCCTCAGACTGGCCAGCCTATTGAGATTTCTGAATCTATAGTACCGCGATTTAAGGCAGGCAAAGCCTTGAAAGTTGCTGTTAACCTATAGCGTTTCTTTGGAGGCAGTACCCGAGCCATTTGGTGCTGCTCTCTTATATATCTGCCAACAGACCATCCAAGCCTTCAATGCGGCGAATTTCCCTTTCCAACTGCAAGTCTGCTTTCCTTCGATATACTTCTACTTTCTGCAGATCAATGTCTTCATCAGTCCGCTTCTTTCTCCTTGCTTGCTTTTCTTCGTGTGCAGTAATTGAATTTTTAGTAATTTTTGCGTGACTCATTAGCAGTCGCCTCCAGGTGCTCACATTTCAGTAGTTAAACTCAAGATCAGCTGATTTAGTGTAAGTTGCTCTGATGTATAGACAGGGTAATCGACAAAAGGCTCTATCCGACACCCTTTGTACAATATGCGACGGCCAATCTGCAGAATTGCAACCGCACATATATGCTCATCTTCACCAATTTTTTTTCTGAATCCAAAGATTGCATTGTCGTTAAAGGAAACTTTGTAAAGGTTTACAGAGGATGATTGATAAACTGGCAAAAACTGAGTGACATCGAACACCGTCGAAAGTGAAAAAATATCTCGACTAAATGTCCGAACGTCAGCTTCAGTAACGACTTGGTACTTCTCACTGAATGCTAACGATATGCCGGTATTCTTATCATGCAACACCAAAGGAACAGCACTCGAAAGATAAAGATCACTCGGAATTGAATACTTTCTGGCGATCAGATTCGACCGCATATAATCATGCCTAGCCCTGGCGGCAATATATCGTCCAATGTCACTAGAGAAACGACTATCAATTTGTTTGAGCGTGTTCATTGGCTACCGCGAATAGCTTTTACATCATTATAATACCTAACTATCATTATATTCAAGAAATGAGGCTAGATAAGTTCGCTCAGTCTGCCCGATTGCCTTCTTGAGATGCCCGAAAGGCCTCATATTCTTCGTCCATTGATCGTAGTTTATTTGGGATTTTTGGAATCCATCCGTCATATATGAAGCCATTCCCCGGGCTTGTATGGATATCAACCTTGCCCTTCATAAGCTCAAAACGAAACTCAATATTATCCAAACCATTTCTCCGAGCTTTTGTCAGATCCACACCGTCACCATTATCTAGAATCTTTATTGTCCAAATATCAATTCCATTTCTACGTTCGGAGTCTATATAGATCTGAAAAAGCGATGCGTTGGAATATTTAATCATGTTAGTCGCAGCTTCCTGGCAGATTCTGAAGATGTTGATCTTTGAATCAATGTTGAGCTGATCTGTATCTTCCGCTACCGCGACATCATAAATGACCGATTTCGGTACGAGCAATTGTCGCTCCAAAACAGTCGAAAGTGTTATCATATCCAAATCAGCAGGCCGATTGTGATGCAAAAGGGCCCTAAAAACTTTATATGACGAAGATAGCTCATCTTGCGCTGCTTCGAGCTGCTGAGCAACACCTCGATGATCCAAGTCAATAACATCTTTGGATTCACGCATTACGCGAATTGCAGTAGTCACTGCTTTCGACATCGCATCATGGATTTCGCGCGCCATGGTGGTTAGCTCGTTCTCTTTTCCTTTAACCATTTCCTCAGCAATATGGCGATAATTGTCATTTACCTGTTGGCTTTTTAATACAGCGGTTTCTTTCGCGATAAGTTCGCCTTCATACCGTTCTACTGCTTTTTTGTAATTTACTGAACTCTCATTGCCTTCTTTAAAGTTGACTAATACTTGCAGAAACATCATTGCGATCAGAGTGTAAGTGCTTATCAGCTGCCCATCGACTAGATCAAAAACAATGCTCACATCCCACAATACCGAAAACAGCATAGCTATCAGCAGTAAGTATCCATGTAAAAAATCAAATATTTGAATTTTCCGTTTATGTGTAATTAACTCATGTAGACCCCAAACAATCACCAAAAGCGCAAGAACGACAATAACTAATGCGTCGTGCAACAATCGCGGGCCGCCTAAATATGTCAAACTGATACATAAAATCGGCATTCCAACAGTAATGATAATGAGCGCGGTGCTAAGCACAGTTTCTTCTCTATAGCGCACTGTCTCAGTCTTTAAACTTGAAAGAGTAAACAGTGCAAAAAACGAAGCCAGGAAATATGGGGTCGAATAATCGACTGCGATTAGAGTCACTTCATTAAAAAAGGAAATTATGCTTCTAATACTTTCATGTCCAATAACAATTTGCCTTATGCTAATCGTCACCCCAGCCAAAGAAAGCGCCAAATGCGCTACATCTCTCCCGTAAATGAATGAGATTAGGAAGAAAACACTTAATACGATTGCGACAGTCGCTGTTATGATATTCACAAAGGTGGCTTTAGCTTGCCTCTCAAATAGAGCATTGAAGTCGCCAATCAACAACGGGCCATCTAAACCACCTGGCAGGCCAGTAAAGTTTGCAGTTTGAATCGCAACTTCTACAACTTTTTTACTGTCAGGCAAAGATGCTATCGACTCCTTATTGGGCAGCGGAACGATCGACGGTAAGTAGCGATGAATAGTTTCACTCTTGTTTAAACCTGGTGATCCTTGCTTAGAAACGAGCCGCCCGTTGATAAAAATAGCATGAGAAAACTTGGCTCCATTGACTAACAAGCCAGTCAACGGCAGAAATGAATTGTCGGTTTGCACCAATACAATGTACGTGCCAAATGTATCTGCTTCTTCCTGCGCATGAGGTATCTGGACAACTTCGCCAGGACCATATGCTTCTGTGTGGCTGGCAATTAACTCTCTCGGATAGTACTTGACCTCACCAATCTTATTGATTAGGTCTGTTCGTTTGCTCTCAACTACCATAGTTTGGTTAGCTATGGCAAATGGGATAGCATAAATGCAGAGCCCAACTATAAACACAACCTTTTTAAACATTAATTAATCCTTCAACATCGCCTTTTACTTCTGAATAAGGTGTAACAATCTGAATGGTTACGCCTTCATCGCTACTGTCGATATTGAGTTGGAACTGATTAATCTCGACTCTATTCCGCATGCTCTGCAATCCTATTCCATCGGTATCGTCGATATCTTGCAACCCCTCTCCATTGTCTATTACCATAAATACTGCGTGATCCTCTTTGCATGTCCCGCGAATAATTATTGCATCTGCCCCCGAGTGCTTCATTGCATTATTCACAGCTTCTTGAATCAAATACCAAAGCTCATATTGTGCTTTTTTTGATAATCTCTGTTCGCAGCTTCTATCAATATCAGCAATAATATTTTGCTGCTCTGTTGAGTGTTTTAGGGCTAGGTTCTCTACGGCACCGCCTATGCCAATTGTGTCAATAATTGCCATTGATGGCTTTGTATCTGCGCTAAAGTTATCCATGTCCGTGTACAAACCGTCAAGATTGGCTTTTGCGGATTCGATCAATGCAGCATTTTCCGGATCTAGCTGATCACTTTTTATCTGATCTAGTTGAAGAAGGATAAGCGAAAGTGGAGTGCTGACCCTGTCATGGATCGTATCAGCAATACTGTCTTTATATTGTCGAAGTCTTTCGTTGGCTATTTCAGCTTCAGTTCTTGCTTTATTGGTAAATCTAACTATTGATTCCTCTCTTTTTGAATTGAGCCTAATCAAATCAGTACTTAATAGTGTGACATTCACTATGCAGTACAAAGCTATCGCGAAGTTAGATACGTATCCAAGATCTCTGAAAACCCCAATTTCGTAAAGAATGTCATTCACTGTGGCTAAGAACACCAACGCAGTTACTGCCGTTAGGAATACATGAAAGACTTTTTTTGAATTCAAGGCATATCTGCCACAAGACAGTGTTAGGTAAGCGGTTAAAAACAAGAGGTATATATGTGAGATAACCAAGATGTAACCACTCATATAGAGTGAAAATAGCCCAAGCGGAAATGCAAAAGACATCCAAACAAAATTAATGAAGTATACGTATCGATTAGTGGATCCAGGTAGAATGCTCTCTTTATATATCATCAAAAGAGGCCAAGCAAAATAGATGAAAGCAAGATCCAGTCTTAAAGTAACTTCAGGTGGCAATCCTGGGAATACGATATTGATGATTTTTTCTGACTCCGTTGCCGTACGAACTCCCCAACCAATGACAACCAAGAAAAAGATAAGGTGCGCCCTGCTGCGCCGATGAATTCCGCTTAACTCTGACTCTTGATCCTCCGTCTGTCTATAAGGCGTATAAAAACTTTTTAGCAGGCGACGCAATCCGCCCACAAACTGTTTGACAGGAGAAGTTATTTTCTGGGCTGTAACGTCAAACAGAAGCGATCCGGTCCGAATTGTTTCTATAGTAGTTACATACCATGTAAGCGAAATGAGGGCAGCAAACAGCATGATTCCTATAATTAGACTTCTGATCGAAATGCGCAGTTCACGTTTGTGAGTGAGATCACTGATCAGACCCACATGAATTGGATCATCCAGCCCGCCTTTCAAATAAATGAAGTTTGCAACATGGTAGCCGATCTCGAAATCATGACAATTGCTCGTGGACGGGAAGTGTACAATTTGAGGATAATAGAGATTCTCGGTTGATGCGCGGTCTATCCCAGGTGACCCATGCTCAAGAATTAACCTCCCATCGATATACATTCTATAGGCCATTTTTACGCGATCCATTTGAATCGACAGCTGGTCGCAATCTATGTTCTGCGGAAGCTTGATATTTGTAAAAAAAGTTCCGTAACCCTTTCCTACTTCACCAGTGAACTTAAGTCCGTGATTCCATTCCGGGTTGTAGTATTCATTCCAAACCCCTGAAGCCTGAATTACTTGCAGGTCTGGTATCTGGTCCTGATAGTCTCTGAAAAGTAGCCCATTCTCTGGCCGAATATAGATTTCTTTTGCAAAAGACCAGTCACCATCCAGTATAAAGCTTGTACTATCGCTTTTACTTAGATCAATCGTTGAACCGTAGGCGGCAACTGTTAAGAAAGAAGAAAGTGCAATAATTAGTATTTTGATCGCTTTCATGGCTTACCATTCTTGTTATTCATATTATTATTGGGTCTGCTGTGCACTTAAAAATTGACATTATGCACTAAATAACGTCAAAAAATAGCTAATAAGGGGCGCTTTACCTTCGCAATTTGGCAATGTCTTTGATGCTTTGTTAAACTTTCTTTTTTTTTAATTCGCGAAAATGCTATATTTTTCAATGACTTACACCTATCATGCCCAGAATATATTCTAATTCCTTATTTCTTTATAAACCAATTTATTGAAAGAATTGATCCTAGGACTCAAACTAATCCCAATTAATTTATGAAATAATATTGGTGCAAAATAATGAGTAATTTATCAAACACTGCAGTGGACAAGGAAATTCGCCTGCTTGAGCAAAAGCTGCAAGAAGCAAAGCGCAAAAAAGAAGAGCAAATTGCACAGTCCAAGCCTTCCAATTTATTGAGTGCAAAGGATGCCCGGTCACTTCTTTCGAAGTTTATTGTACCTGCATTAAAGAAAGGTATAAAAGAACTTGAGATTAGTTCAACTGTGAAAATTGAGGACGTCCTGTTAGTAGCGCGCCCTGAGATTGTTCTTGATTTAATGGATAAGCTAGATCCCGAGTTATTCAATCATGCTGATGACTACTTTACCGCTACCTATCGGTTGAAACACTCACTTAAGGACAAAGAAGCCGAAGCTCGGGAGGTTGCTGGCAGTATTGACACAGGCGTCTATGTCGTCCCTGGAAGCGATTCGCCTCTCGAAAAAAGCAAAATTGAGTCAAATGAGTTTTCGGCGGCAGTTTGTAAGCACGGCGTTAAGAAGATGCGTGGTTTTAGAGATGCTAAACTGTCTGATGAATTGTTAGAAGCCAAACGTGAGATCAATCGCCGAGCAACCAAGAGACGCTTTAAATCTAGCGAATAGCTAGATTTTCTGCCTTACTTGGCTATCTCTCTCTGATTTACGGAGATCGCCGTGTATGAAACACCCAACTATCATATCTCTTACATTGTCGGCGCTATTGGTGCCGGCATTCGCCCTATCTTTCCAAAGCCACCCTTTAGAAAGATATCTTTTCTTTGGCGGTGATGGCTATCTTCAGTTTCTTGGTTGTCTTGACTGCAAGCAATCGAATAGAACCTCTATATACAATAACCTGGAAGAATACGGTTCGGATTTCAGCCAAAACAGCTTAATGAACCCAGACTCAATGTATTCGAAGTTAGGTTCAGTTTACAGCGCCTGTGAACCTAGCGCGAGTTATCCGCCTCTACTCGTTGATCAAGACGGAGTTAAATATGGCTTTCTTACTGTTAATGAATCGTTTGAGGACCGCTTAGAAGGCGGTGCGTTTCAGTTACTGATACACCAGGTGTGCTTCAACGAAACACACCAAGATAATTAATTGTAAGGCGGATTATTAGTGAGCTCGGTAATAAGCGCTAATTGGCCAGCCTGGTGACAATGATATTGGTACTGTGCAGTCCTTTTGTGCACTACAAGACATTTGATACCATGAACGAATTATTCGTTTCATGACAAACTCTGATGGTAATTCGAGATAGTTTAGAGAAGCGCCATTCAACTCTGGAAACACCAGTCTCTCATCAATTAGGGCGCCTTTAACAAACTCTGAGGCTTTACGATTGATAGGCATGAGGCCTGATTCATTCGCAATCATTCCTTGTGTTTCAGGTAGGTAGATAGCCTCCAATAACCGGTAAACCTCCGGACTCACTTGGTCACCGGGCACTGCAATAACGTCAGTAAATATAGGCATATTGCTAGCAGTTCCAATAAGGACAAAATTACCATTGCCACTGAGATCTTCCATAGATTTGAGCAATTCTCCAGACTGCCCTAAAACAACACAAGCGCGATTCAAAGAGGCTTGCTTATGGTATTCGCCTGAATTGAGCATTGACCATCGACTTGTGATTTTTGAAAGGTTTTTCTTAAAAGCGAAATTCGACGCAGACCCCACATCTTCAAAGCCAATTTGCCCGACACCGTGATAGCTAGACCAAATTGCCACAAAGTCCATCGGATCGGAAAATGAAGAAATACCGCAAATGTCGACGCGTGAAACAAACAAATCGTCAAACGCTAGCGCAAATGGATCGCTTGGGACACCTTCCGAGACCAATCGATTCACGCTGGACCTATCAAACAACAACCCAACAGTTCGACGAGCAAAGGGCAGAAAAAAAACCGGATCTAATCCCATTTGCTCATTTCGATCCATAATATTTCCTGCTTCCGAACCAAATGCCCGGTTTCGGTTTAGCTCTGCAAACTCGTAGTCTTGCTGGAGTGCAGCCATGTGCTCTGCACTCCCGATAATCAGGTCATATTGTTTTGAATCGATAGCGGTGAATGCTTCCTCCGACGTGCTGTAAACATCAACAGAGATTTTAAGGCCAGAGTTATTTCGTATCATATTGAATGTCGCCGGATTATTATTCTGGTCCCATACCAATATTCTGAGGTCTGCAGCACTGGCCGCCGTTGAAAACACAGCAAGAAACAATGTGATTATGTATTTCATTGACTCACCTCCGAGAGTTCATCAAATTCAATTGGTATTGTTCCACGACTAAAGACACGCTCCAGCTGCGCTGTGCGCTGCACGCCGTTTGCGCTAGTGTTTACATCGCCCTCCCATAATATGGTAACCGGACAGGATTCTTCTGTATCGTAATCCCCAATTTGCAGGCTCCCTTTCGCGATATTTGCCTTAATTTGATCAATCTCTCGAACCACATTTAGTGGAATTTTCCCTTCGTTGAAAATATCCAACGCCCAATCAACCCCCTCAGCCCGCAAGTCCATTATTTTCAACCCCGGCTTCCATGTCCCATTCGCGGCATCTTCAAACGATTCAATTGCCGCACGACCTACGTTCTTGAGCATACTAGTTAAAATCGAATTCTCGAACTTGGAGTTTTGATTGGAATCAACCGCGATGGCATATCGAGTAGGAAAGTCCGTATCTGTGGCATCATAATGTTGCGCGGTCTTATAAACGCCAACCGATGAGCCGCCGGCAGCAGCAAAAACGATATCTGCTCCGTACTGATATTGTTCTACTGTCAATTCGGCACCACGTCTTGGGTTTGACCAAGCTAAATAGCTGTCTCCAACGAAACGCCCCAGAATTGTTGCGCTTGGGTTGGTTAGTTTCACGCCCTGGGCATAGCCACAAGCAAACCGGTGAATAAGTGGAATGTTCATGCCACCGACAAAACCAACAACGTTTGATTCAGTCTTGAGACCTGCAAGCGCTCCAACCAAGAATGACCCTTCGTGCTCAGCAAACTTCACGGATTGGACATTGGGAAGATCCACAACAGCATCGATTAGAGTAAATCGAGTGCTTGTGTAATAACTGGCTATATCCCTCACCGCGTCTTCATAGGCGAAACCTACTGCAACAATTGGGTCATACCCCTCTCGCGCAAGTCGTGCCAGGTCGGCTCGATACAAGGCCGTTCCTTCTGTACCTTTTGGCTCGTGGTTAAAAACGGGGCCTTTACCCATTTTAAATGCGTACACAAAGGAGCCCTCTTCGTACACGGCTTGGTTGAAGGATGAATCCCATATACCTGCTGTGGTATAGGAAATTGCGGGTTTAATCTCCGCAACGGAAAAAGCACTTAGTGTAAATAGTGCAAAAAACAAAGTTGCTCGTGACGCGATTCTCATTGGCCTTTCCTCGAGTGCAATGCAATTTCCATTTATCATTAAAATGATGAATTTGCATTATAATCATTAGATTAGGCATGGCAATATTTTACTTTTGTGAATTTCTGAATACCAAAAAGTGTTGCCGACGATCAAGACACAGTGACTTACTTGATACGGGAGCAGCGAAGGAGCCAAAAAAATTGGATTCTCAAATGTTGGCGATGGGAAATGATGAGATTATTAGAGGAGCGCCACGGTAAATACGATTATTGAGGAAAATATGAATAGGGACTGCTGGACTAAGGTTTTAATTCTCAGCGCAACAAAGGTCGTTATCTCCTTGCTTACCTGGGAAGCGATCAGCCAAACAGGAAACATTTATTGCTCGTTTGGTCGATTGACTTTGGCTCGGCTCATACCTTCGAGCATATTGTCGTAATTGAAAAGCATCATCTGCGAACCTAGATTTAAAGGCCCTGTCCATAATAGCCTTTTGAATGTGCTTGCACTTGTGTTCCTTTTGTATCAAAGGATCCGCAATAACCCTTATAACCGTATTAATATCCGCGTGTCTGATTAGTTTGAGCAATCCATTTCGTGTAAAATGATGAGCGAATATTAAATTCCCTATTGAAAAAGCTTCTTTATGCGCAACAAAGTGCTGCTCAAAACACAGAAGGTCTGAGACGTGACTTTCGGTTAATGTAAATCGATATGGTTGCTGAAATTGGGAATTCCCTTTACTTCTCAACGAAATAAAAAAAGCCAGAATAGTATTTAGCGAATTGCGAGTAATTGCATCTGAAATCAAGATGAACAGCATCTCCTCATCTAGCCACTCTCTATCGCAATCTGATAAAGTTCGAGACATTTCGATGTAAGATGATGCCCAATCTTTCGCATCTTTGATAGATAAATCCGCAAAAAGGCCTGCGAACTCTGTCAAAATTCGACTGATATCTCTTTTTGCTTCAAGGTACATTACTACTCTCCATTTCCCTGTGAATTTCTTTCAACTCTAGGTGGGTGCATCCTGCCCCGATTGTTACATTCAATGGATTCTTAAGCCGGCAATTTTAAAAACTGCCTGCTGATTCACAATACTCCATTAGAGCTAGCCAAGCCTTGTACTTTGGTAAGCACCATGAATGCCAATCTATCATCGTTTGATTCTTATGAACAGGCGTACTTGCATGGATCGAGGTTTTATGGAATCAATGCTTAAGCCTGTAAGCGAATTCAAAAAACCAATAATCAAGCATTAAATACCCCGCTTCAGTCAGATACAGCAGTTTGCATTCCAATCGCCTTTTCTCATACTGCAATACTTTACAGGTTGACATCAGGAAACACGGCCAATCTGGGATCGCCAGCCCAGATCGCGGATATTAATTTAGTGGGGATTTAGTCAACTTTGGCTGCAAATCACCTGACTAAGACTTTCCACCTGCCAAACAGGTAGTTATCAGCAATTGGTAGCAATGTATTTGGTTCGAATAAGCGGTATATTCCCGTTACTGGTGAAAGGTGGCCGTTGCAATCCAAATCAAGCCGCCCTTCCATACCTAAGGCACAGGCGGTTTGTTATCGGCTGAGGGTTTCGTAGGTAGTACAGATTGATCTGAACTGAACTGAATGTCATTTTTTTGATCTATTCATTATTAATAGTCTTCCTCTTATCTATTAATAGCGTTCGATTTTTCTTAGAATGAATATGCTGCCTTGCTCCGAAAAGACCTGGTCGCCACCTTTGATATTGAGTTTATATGCTTTCTGTTTCGCGCAGTCGTGGTCTGCTGCTCTTTTGGGCTATGTGATTTTATGCTTAGTGTTACAATTTGTGAGGATGAGCGTCTTTCGAGGATGTATGCTGAGAAAGTAGTCAGCGAGAGCCGAGGGCTCGTTTTGGCCAAGTCCTATGCTAATCATCTTGAGCTCTTTGGTTCACTTAGGGATGGGTACAGGTCTGACGTCTATATAATTGATTGCTTACTTAGGGGGCAGGCTCGAAACTATGGGTATGAGATTATTCGTGAACTTAGGGAGCTTCAGCCCGATGCCCTAATTGTTGTAAGCTCACAAATTGAAACAATGCCGATTCGAAGAGATCTGTCCCAATATAAAATTCAGTCTGTCTTGGATAAGACCCAAGACGATAAAGACGGTGATGATTGGGGATCATTACTAACAAAGACCTTAGTGGCGCTATCTAAAGGACTTAGATCTAATAACCCTGCCATCGATGTCTATGAACTGATTGATGTGGCACCTGTAGATCATTCGCGAATAGATCGACTAAAGCTATCCAGTGTTTTAAAGGAATCGCTACGTGCTCTTTTTGTTACATGGCATGTTCAAGACGCTGCTTTAATGGTGGGCTGCTCACTGCCAACATACCGACATCGGCTAATTGCTCTATGTAACGTATTTCAAGTATCCAGCGCAAATCCACTACATTCACTTTGGACAATTGGTCTAAAACGAGCGTATTGGAAAGCTGATGTATATCTAAAGCAAAGAGGTATTGAGGTCGATAGAATAGAAAGCTTATCTGACCAGGAACGCGCACTGCTTATATCACTGTCAGAAGGGCATTCCAAAGAAACAATTGCTGACGAACTTTGTATCTCTTCAGGGACTGTTTATGGAAGACTGAGATTAGTGAAAGATAAGACAGGCGCCGAAACTCCTGTTGACTTGTGGACACTTGGGTCCCTCTGTAAGTGATTAACAATCACCAAAACTTAAAATTGGTAATCAACGAAAGCATATGCAAGAAGGGTTACTCTAAATTCTAAGGTCGTGAGCTTATCTTCTTGAAAGAAAGGCGTCTTCGTTATCGCGGATAAACTTCTCTACTTCCTCAATCATCTCAGAACTAGCGCTGCGCCTGAGGATATTCTTGAGCAGCTCCACTCTTACGACAACCTCCCTTGGAGTGCATCTCTTTTTTGCAGCAATCTCCCGGATACTACTACCAGCTGAAATCATGTTTATCAGGCTCAGGTAGGGCTCCTGTCCTAAAATGGCATCAATTCGCCTTGAGGAACTATGACTCTGCTCTTCGTGATTATGAGATTTTTTAGAACTTTCCAATGCTTTTTGGTCGCCATTAATGGCCGCTTTCAATATTGCAATCAACGAGTGGTTACAAGAGTATTTTGGCACAAACGCTGTCGCACCGAATTGGAACGCTTCGTTTATAGTTACTGTGTTGTTGTCAACGCTATGCATAATAATTGGGATAGTCTGAGTCTGTGAACGAAGGTATTTGAGATGCTCAATCCCATTTTTAGAGTCAAGTGGACCCATTTCACTTTCATTGGAAAAACGGATGTCCAGGATGATGGCATCGTAGGCTTGGAGATCAGACTGGTTCAATTTGAACGGCGTTCTAAACGCTTCAAGAGTCGAATTATGCTTTCCGAGTAGCGCAGTGACAGTAGTAATCACGGCCGGCTGATCTTCGAATAGCAGAATTTTTTTTCCGCTTAATGTGCTCGACTGCATACCTATATATTACACCTCCATAACAGATTAAGACTGATCGACATTTATAAGCAAATCAAGAACTTTTGTGTCAAAACGTGAATTTTTACCTTGCAATAGAGAAAACTTGTTAATCTTTTTAATCACTTAGAATAATTTTAATGATATCGCATGTTTACAAATAAAGGTCAAGATCGATGAAACGCCGGTGGATTGGTTCTCTGAAGCGGTGTGGCCCGGCCTTCTTCGGGCTATTATGTAGTTGATAAGTTGATTTTCGATGCAGGAAAGACTGATGTGCCATATCCACACGGGGAAAACCCTCGTAAACAGCTCTGGCTTACAGCAAAGGCGGCCAAAATATTCCAGCTCACCAAATAGGATTATCATATGGTACGGTAATATTTCATGCTTCGCTCCCCCTTATTCTATTGACGCAAGCGCCTTGGCCATCGGTACAAGGCGCATCCCGGGAATGCCCCAAACATACAAAGACCCTTAACATAGCATGATGTTGCACTTTTCTTAATGAAGGACTAGTATTATTGTCAATTAATAAGGGGTGTGATGTCATGGCAAAGCGCAAACTAGCAACGTCTCGTGATGGCTCAAGCGAGCAGAAACTTCAAAGAATGAGTGTTTTTGGACGCCTGCCAAATAAAAATGGTGTTATCCAGCATTTTAGGATCGGTGACATCATTCATGATGTCCCAATGCCAGATCTAAAGGATCCCAACAACCCCCCTAGAATGGTTAGCATTTTTAAATATTCGGATGAGTATAAGAAACTCAACGGCCCGGCTCTCAGCATTTCCAATCACAATGCTCCGCCAACAGTGAAAAACCAAAAGTTCGACTTTATTGTCTTAGAAAACGGTAATGTCCCATCTGTACTGGCTAATGCAATTCCGCGTGGTAAAAATGCTGACGTTGTTCAGGCCTACCCTGGCATGTCTAGCTATAAGTCATTGAAGAATGATGTGCACCGTCTAAACGCGCTGTGCAACATGGGTGGAGCTTCTATTGGCAGCATTGACATTTATGGCCATGATTCCCGACAGAGTCCGAATACCTTCAATATGCTTCCTCTAAACGACCGAATGCTCGACATATTCACGCAAGTTGACATTGACAGTGTAACAAAAGACACCGTCGCTACACTGCAAAGCATGGGCTACGGCCGAAGCCAACTTTTTGTGAATATGACAGGACGAGATACGTCTATATCAGTTTTGGCAGCAGATTCTGATCAAGAAAAAGTCTTTAATGTGAAGTTACCTTCCGGAAAAGGACCTGTTTCGCAGGTGGATGAAGCTTACATGTCATCCGTCCTATGTGACGCTGCACATAGCGCTGGCATCAGTGACTCCTATGAATCCCGTGTCCATGAAAATAAAAAAACGGGGGTTGCAGCTCAAATTACCGAGTACGCTTATTCGGATATGTTTATTGACTCAGAAGGAAACCTTAAGACAACGAATAGCATACCAATGTTTAATTTCCCATTAACTGATTTGCTCTCTCAAGAAGACCGTCAGATCCCTACATATGCAGCCATTGCAGATACTTTTGACCGAATGATGATTAACAGTTCTGAAGCAAAGGCAAGCCTGGCTCGGTCAATGTTATTTAACCATGCAGTCCACTCCACAGGATTCAATATCGGCGATATTCGTTGCGTTGTGAAATCGATTGATCCCGACCCTGAAACTGGATTGCATTTCGAAATGGTGCCGCTATCGTTCGGCTTGGTCCCAGATCCAAATGCAGCAAATTCGATGCAAATTTCGCTTGGAAACGGATTTTACAATGGTCAGATAACGCCACAACATGATGGAATGCTTCCTTTGAGCGACCAGGCAACCTGTATTGACATTGTTCGGGTTGAAATGGGTTTGTCAGAAGATGAAGCTCGTAAAGTTTATAACGACGTAAAATCCGGTGTAATGTCATTGCCAGACCATGCCGCTGAGCATGGAATGACCAAAGAACAATTTAATCAAATTGCTAAAGCCGTTTCGCTAACCTTTGGTGAGGAATTTGCAAATGGTCTGCGAAACGATTTTGACGTGCGTCTGGAATTGGCTGCAGAGCATATTCTTGAAGAAGAACATGACCGGGATAATCAAGCCTCTTTAAAAATGTCGAGATGATCATGACTAAACCAAGTAAGCGGCAGCTGGAACTTCAAGAGTATGTCCACGAGTTGGATTATGTTGCAATAATTGATGCACTTTCAAAACTCATCGGTATACCACTGGTATCAGTTCTTGAGCGACTGGGGGAACTAACAGATCGAGTAATCGAGAGTCCAATTGAAGAAATTGTTGATGTGTCTTTTCCAGATGGGATTAAAGCTTGGTATTTCAATATTTGGGCGAGGCGTTTGGAGCTATCTTCAGAGGCAGTGACCAAGCAATACTTGCATTTCAGTGATGAATACCTTGAGTCAATGAGTCTATCGAGGGCGCTGAAAATCAGCACCGTTTCATTGCAGGTGGACGGATCAAATCGCGTTGAAGAGATTGTCGTTCGAATTTCAGAACGAGTGAATCTTATTGAATCGCTATCCCAATTCTATACTGATGTTATGCCAGGCATGGGGTTTTCTGGATCAATGGCGGTTCCAACAATTGAGTACAAGCTTACAGAAAACTCAGGCATTAGCCTTCCTACTTTCATCCTTGACCCGGCTTATCGACAGCCTTTCAATGTGAGACTGTATGCTTTAGGCAAGGAATCTCTTGACGTTGTTCATGCAAAATCTTTTATCGAGCAGCTCGATCAGAGTGTTTCTGAATATCCCATAAGGAAGGCACGCCATGCATAAGGACATACTAACAAACAAGGATATTGCCAAAGAATACTTTGTAACAGTAAAAGGTATCTCTCAAAGAGACATAGTTGTGCCGCATGATATTGCTGACAACACTATTGAAGACAATTGTGACTTGCTATGCCGATCGCTTGGTATTGATTTAGGAGGCGTGGTAAATCCGCCCACCCTACATTTCCTAAAAAAAAGCGATAGGACTGAATCGGGTACCTTACCGTTTCCACCGTGGGATCGTAGTAGACCTCAATCAGATTCTAATGTTGCATTTCTGCTCAAGGCAATTTACATGGCTGAAGGTCAACGGCTTTCTGCAGGTGGAATGCGCGATCGTTTGAAAAACCTAGTAAGTACGCCGTATGGGCTTGGTGCGCTTGCGCTAATAGATAAAAGCCCATCAGCGTCGAAAGCCTTAAGCTATGCCCTATCAAAACAATCCAATAAGCTAAGATTTGCCCAAGGCAACGACAAATCCGGCCGGAGACCGATTCTTCCAAATTCACCGGTGAAATTCCGTGCAGATTATACTTCACAACGTGACAGCCACATCCGCACAAGTGTCGACATGAGTGACACAACCTCTATTGTGGATGCATTCAGCCGCGTCGTATATGCGGCAAGCTTCGATGCCGCACTACAGGCTTCAATTAATAAAATATCAGACACACCCATTCGAGAACTTGAGCGACAGTTGTTTACTTCACGTGAAACCCTTGCCGGTTATTACAATCGAGCAATTGATGAATCAATTGGTCGCGCCTATCAATCGGTACTTTTGTCATCGAACGAATTAATTGATCGTGGGGCCTTTTTGGAAGGGTCACGGGATCCGAGAATGTCACGGCTGAAAAAAGATATTCAGTCTTTTCGTGAAGGAAATCTCAGAGTGCTTAATCGAGAGCTGGCAACGCGTGCAATTTGTTGGAATACCAATTCGGAGTCGATCGACCTTGATGATATTCACCAGAATCACTTATTAAATCACTACTACAAAGATGGGGTGAGTGCGGTTCAGCATATTGGTGAGAGAGAGGAAATTCATGACTTTGCAGAACTTGCGAAAAACATGCATTCTCGCAGAGTTAATATGGCAGATAGATCCGAGACTTATGCATACAGAAAACAGCGTAGTGGTCGAAATCAACCTTCGCCAAAACCATTGCCAGAACCAAAGCGGAAGCCTGACTAATTCAGTAATTTTGTAGCCCGTTAATCCGGGCTGCAGAATTGACGGTATGGCGCTCAATCAACTTCAGCTTTCACGCCTTGGCAAGTCAAATGAAATCGTCCATCTCGTTGCATCGACCAATCGATAAGCAGATTTCTTAGGTTGTTTTCCGGATTCATCAAAGACTTGGGCCAGGGTATTTTTGAGGCAATACTGGGCTTATCTTTCCCGATGGCATCCAAAAGTTCTACAAACGTAACCTGGTAGTCGTCCAAGGGATAATCCGATACGTTATGCGTGTTTGGAAAGATCCAAGCTATATATGCATCTGCATTCGCGCTATAGATCAGCTTCCAAATATAGTCCGGTGTTGGCGTGCCATGCGATGCCAAGAAGAAATCATTTGAAATGTTAACTCCCCATATCGGACCTGTGAAGACATGTAATGTGGAGATTTCGCGATAGCACTCGGTTATTAATTCCGTCTCATAGTATACGCCGGTGTTTAAACTTTTCGTCATTGGGGTTATGTTCGTCACAACATTCGTGGCTTTTGCGAGTTCTTCAGTGTCGTCCCGGGTATTAAACGCGAGATAGTGTCCTCTTTGATAGGGCGCACCATCGATGTTGCCAGAATATCCGCTGGTGCTCATTTGTTGGCAATCTCGGCTAATAGTCTTGTCAAAACTAAACGAATTACTTCGTTTGGCGTTGCCTTTATCAGATTTGACGACAAAGATAACCAAATCTGCGCCTCTGTTCTCACAGTTCATAATTATCGTAAAGTCTTCGTCTTTAGTTTGCTCAAAACGCGTACTAGCCGACACATAGTTCGTGGCTGCCAAAAAAACGAGTAATAGAATAAAAGTTAACAAACGTTCTGACCTAAAAATCATAATGATAGCCCGCACTTTTTATTTACATATGGCATCATTATTGCAATTAATTATTCATTGTCTAGGATTCTTTTAAAGGTTACACTTTTTTTAGATTAAGCTAGGCTTTTGTTTCATGAATAGAAAAGATCGAATCTTACAAGAAGCTGAAATACTTTCGCATTCGCTCCTTAATGACGTGAATACTCGTACTTCGTTGAGTAGTGGTGTTTCCCACTCTACTCTAATGAGAGATGCTGGCTTAGACGCTTCTGAATTACGTGCGATACTCCACAATGACACTTCGGTACCTGTCAGTCATTGGATGCACTATGTGCTTGCTGCACATAGCGGTTCAATCGATACTTATGCTCAGAAGGTGTTCGCGCACAATTCGGCTAATGTCATGGTACCTAATTGCGATTCTGTAAAACTCAAGACTTGGTTAAGTGCTTTGGCTACCGACATCAACTCTGCCATTCAGTCGTCTGACGACCCATCTTTAGCTGATGAACTCGGTTTTTCTGATCTTGTAAGTAAAGGTCAGGATGCGTCTTTCTATGATTGGGCGCGAGTAGCAATACTGACTGGAGCAACTGAAGGCTTGGACTCAGGATATCTAGATATCGTCCCCCTCTACGTAAAAGAACATATCGCTGAGATATGGAATAGCACCAAATAGGCAGTCCTCAACCATTTATCGAAATGTTCGCTAATATTTCCAGAGATTGCTTGGTTCAATAGTTGAAATGCCACTTCGTATAAAAGGAGCCTCCACCTATATCTGAGCCGGTTTGCCTAAATATTTGACAAAAACCTATTTGCCGGTCATCTTTCATTGGTTAAAAAGCTATTGTAACCTTACCAGGAGAATGGTATGCCTCAAACTAAAAAGAAGCTCACCGCAAAGAAAACACCCGCCGCTCGTAAAGCTGCTCCTAAGAAATCGCCGGTAAAGATAACCTCTAAAAAGGCAACTCAGAAAGCGTCCGCTGCAATAGTTCCTACTTTATCTGCCGAAGAGAAATCATTGAACAAAGCATTATCTCAAGTAGCAAAAGTGGAAGAGCAACTGGCCAAAGCCAAGGACACTGCCAAAACTGCTAAATCACCGAAGGCTAAACTCAGTGCGCAAAATAAGGTTAAGTCACTTGCCCCATTACTGGCCTCTGCAAAGACTGAACTAAATAAAGCCAAACTGGACATGAAACTGTTCCTGGCTCGCCTACCATTAGTAGAGTTTTCTGCTAGCAAACCTGCCGCTCAGGCTGAATTCGAAGCCTCACTGGCTGCGGCCGATGAAGCAGCATTGGCGAAAGCTATTGAACGCTTCACTAAGAAATGGTCAACAGATAGAGCTCGCGCAAACGCAAAAAAAACACGCAAGTTTACTGCCAGCCAGGACGCTAAAGAAAAAGCGCTGAAGAAGAAAGTCGATGCCAAATGTAAAGCAATTAAATCGCCAAAAGCTAAGAAAGCTACAAAGACCAGTAATTAGATTTTAACTAATTTGATCTAAACGCACTCACCCTTGCAGTGCGTTTCTCCTTCACTTTTCCCCTAACCTTTGCCCCAGTCGGTGATCCATCTCCCTATCGCTAAGAATGCGTGCATTGAGGCGCAAAACAATAAGGCGCATTGCCGTGTTTTAGTGCTGTGGAGTCTGCCGGTGGGCATTCTCCTACACTCTCGGTATAAAAATTAACTGTATTGTTTAATTTCGGGAGCACCGTATGAACCAGCCTGCAACTATTGACATGGCGATTTCTGAAAGAACGACCATTCAAGTTTCGCCTTATTGCCTCAAAGATGCCAAGTGGGGGAATGTCAGAACTAGCCGCGACCCTGAGTCATTTGTAAACCTTAAAACCTCCATGCGTGCGCGTGGCAGACTGATTCAGCCGGTTGTTGCCCGTAAGGTCGATTATCTAAACGAAGGCGAATACGAGCTTTTGGCTGGCTACGGTCGTCGGGACGGTTCAATCGATCTTAAATGGCCGTTAATCGATGTGAGTATCGTTGAGTGTGATGATGCCGAGGCGCTTGCCATCATGCTGGACGAGAATGAGCAGCGTGAGAATATGAATGCGGCTGACGAGGCCGAAAGTGCCGCGTTAGCGGTTCAGGTTAACGGTGGTGATTACAAACTGGCGGCTAAGCAGTTGGGTTGGAGCGAAACAATGGTTCGCCAGCGAATCACTCTGAATAATTGCAGCGACAAAGTTAAGGTCGCTATACGCGAAAGACTGATTGACGTTGGTCACGCCAGCGTTCTGTCTCAGTTCCCATCTGATAAACAAGATGCCATTTTGACTAAGGTGGTTCAAGAAAAATGGACGGTGGCTCAGTTAAATGAGCATTGCCGCAAGCAGTCGATTCCACTGAATAAAGCACTATTCGATTTGGCCGATTGCGAACAGTGTCCACACAATTCAAGCGTTCAAAGCGATCTTTTTGCTTCAACTGGTGTTCAGGGCGGCAAATGTGGTAATTCCAAGTGCTTTGGTGGAAAGCAAGCCACCGAATTACTCAAAAAGAAAGAGGCTTTGGCTGAGGAATACGAGTCGGTCTTTTTGCTCCATGAGAAACCTGCGAATCTGCGAAAAACTACAAGTGAAGAAATCATGGGAGCGGATCAGTTTGCGACATGCCGCACCTGTGCAAACAACAGCGCGATCATTGACGACCGGATTCTGACCGCTGGCGTTGTTATTGAAAACCAGTGTACCAACCTTTCTTGTTTTGAGTCAGCATTGCCCAAGAAAGCAGACATGATTGCCACTGATAATGTTATCAAGCAGGCTGGTACAGCGAAAGGCAAGAGCAAGCCCGATTCAGCCAAATCTCCAGCTAAGACTGCGCCTAAAAAGGCAACACTCAGCAAAGGTATTCTTACTGCTTACGCTGGTCACCATCGCACAGCGGCTCGACAGGCTATTTCGGCCAATATCAAGTCAGATCGGTTAATACGCGCAATGGCAATCAACGCAGTGGCAGATACCTATTGCGTTGATTCAAATCAGAAAGAGGTTAAAGCGTTTCTTACAGCTAATGGCTATGACGAGTCAGTGATTTCGGCGTTGAGCAGCAGTCCTGATCGCATTGGAAAGCTGGTTGCGCTGGATTTAACGACTTTGAATAAACTGCAAGTCGTCATTGTTTTAGCCGCAACTGAGTTTGGACGAGGTCGCCATGATTCAACGGCTGAACCGGCCACGCAGAGTTTATATAAGATGCTGAAAACTTACGTTGTCTCCGAATATACAGATATCTACAAGTCCAATCTTATAGCGAATTGGCAACCTACTAAGGAATCACTCGGCTTATACACAAAAGCTGCCCTAAGCGTATTGCTCGATCAGCCTTCCCAAGCCGGAGAGAGCTTCAAAGCAAACTACATCAAGCAGTTTGACGAGTCCACGTATAGCAAGCTGAGTAAGGGCAAGGTTTCAGAATACATCGACGGCGTTTTGAGCAACGAAAGCTATGACTGGTCATCTTATGCGCCTCTTTCACTTCTGATTGAAGCTGGCATACCAGCCTAAATCATCTACCTAAAAGGAACTGTTTATGTCTCTTATCCAATCATTAATTGAGCAAGGTGAAGGCATTGGCCTGGATCGCATTGTGATCACGGTGCAACCTCGCGGTGACGGTGCAGCAAACGCCATCGTTCACTTCGCTGTAGATCAGCAAAGCTCGTACAAGCTCGACGCAAAGACCACCGCATTGCGTTCAGCTTTGAGCCAGCCGATTGTATCGGAAGGGAATGGCTCGCAGATTGAATTGGCAATAGCAGAGGCGCTTCACCGTATGAATGCCGTTGCTAAGCTGGCAGTGGATCAGTACCGAGAGAAAACCAACGCTGATGATGTGATTTCCGCCCTGGTCGCCAGTATTAATCAAGCCTCTGACAATCAGTCAGAGGTAGAGGCAGGTGGCGAAACCGATTCGACCCCCGCTAGTGAGTTGGCAAATTTGCCAGCCGATAACGATACGTCTGCACCGGATGCAGCGCCAGTACCGCTAACAACCGAGGACGACGATTCCGTCCTCGAAAACGCATCATTATTTTAGGAGAGCCACATGAATATTTGCTTTGAAGTTAATGGGCAGCGCATTGCATGGCCTTCGGGTGTATCGGTACTCAAAGATGCGAAGCGCATTTTGTCGCAACAGTTCCCAATGTTGCGTAACACGACCATCTACGAAGAAGATGCTCGATTGATGGGAGATGTGATGGTATACCCTGTTGTGTTGCCACCCGTAAAAACCAAGGGGTAGCGCTCATGCGAAACATGGATCGCCTTGATCTAAAGATCAAAGCAATCAAAGAGTCTCGTGGTGACGGTTTTGTCACCACTAGCAACATACTTGAAGAAAGCGATTTGCATACAGAATCGAATGGGATAGCACTATGGGCTGCGCAGCTAAAAGACCTCTCACGCAACAAGACTTTGGTTCACTCACCATCAGTGTTGAAGATTATCAGAGCCAGTTTGCCGCCTCTATAAAAAGCCCACTTTCGATTTGCGGATTAGATAGGATTCCATTTCAACTTGGTAATTCTATTGCCTGCCCTGCTGGAAATCTCGGCAAATTGAAGGCAAAACGAGTCATTCTGAGCGAGTCTATCACTGCGCTCAGAAATGCGACTGAAGCCGGTATCATACCAACCTCCATGTTCTATCGCTATTTAGGTGACCACAACATCAAATCTGGTCACGATAGCAAAAACGACCGAATAGCAGAGTATCTTCATGGCGACAATGGCCTGATTGAACGTGCTATAATACCATTTTTCGATTGGCTCAAACGCGAAATCAGGCGGTCAGGCCAGATCGACAATGACACAAAAACCAAAATTATAACCGCTATTGATGGTACCAACTCGGCATCACCATTTCAGATACGTGACAGCACCTTCGCTTTCCGCGATTACCTTTCCTTTTGTGTGAATTCCCATACGGAAGAACTGACCCTGGAACGAGACATAAGCAGCATCTCCTACTTTCCACCTGTAACAGATACCGTTTGCGGTCACAATTTGGAAGACTTAGTTGCATGGGCGAGTGGCAATGCCTTTATGACCTTTCATGATCGTTTAATGATGGAGTTAGATCACCGCGATTATGCCAGTCTGATCGTCACGAATGATCGTGAAAAACTGTCGGCCATTTACGTTGTCAGGTCGCTACTCAAAGCGATGGAAAATCGTTATGAAATCACTGTAGACGAGATTGATGGTCAATCTGATTTTTTAATGAATCTGGTGAATTGCCCCATCGTACTTCGCACTCATGTCGAGCAGTTTGAGTCGTTGTTGGCCGAGTGTCACTACGAAGAAATCTACAGGAGCACCTCTACAGCATTAGCTTCGTTCGTTTCAGAACAAATTGCTGAAGAACGAACAGGTAATCGCTTCAATATGAACAGCACCGAAAATGGTCAACTTATCTGCCAGCAATTAATCACTTCCCACGATGATATTGAACGAATCGTTGGCAGTGGACTTCAGTATTTGGCTTCCAGAGCAGACTGTAATCCTTCCTTTTCAGAGACTATTGAAGATGGTTTGGACAGCCACAGTAATCTCTGTCTCTTTCACACAGATGGAGACATGTTCAATCAACTGAACGTTTTCGATGGTGAATCAAATGTCCTTTCTGGAGAGATCATCAATGATATTTTCTCCGAATGGCAACATGAGAATGATCAATACGCTGGTAACGGTGGCTATGAAGAAAATGGTATTGGCACAGCTTTTCCTAAAAAGTTTGTAACAGAACAGCAGGTATTGCAGAGCATCAAGTCAGAGATGCACTGCGGTTTAGTGATGGCTCTTATTGACCTCCTAGGGTTTAGTAAAAATTCAAAAGGTTAATTCCCTACGGACTGATATTGCCGCAAGGCAGTTCGGTGCGACTTTGAAGGCGCAAAGCAATGTGGCGCATGGCTAGAAAACTAGCCGATGGGGGTGCTGTCGCTGTAAGGGCGTATTGTTTGGGTGCTCTACAAAGAACCGAGAATGCTTTTTCTTGAACTGAACAGGATACTTATTATGAGTACGAATATCGCAGGTCGTGACCAGGCACTTGCAAATGCATTGGCCGACATTAATCAAAGCTTTGGCAAAAACGCTTGTGTTCGCATGGGCGATTGCGAAATGGTGGATGTTGAAACCATCTCTACCGGTTCACTTGCATTGGACATTGCGCTGGGTGTAGGCGGTATGCCCGTCTCGAAAATTTCAGAAATCTTTGGGCCAGAGTCCTCGGGTAAGACTACATTAACGCTGAGCTTAATTGCGCAAGCGCAGAAAGCCGGAAAAACGTGTGCTTTCATCGACGCTGAGCACGCGCTTGATCCCGTATGGGCTGCGAAGATTGGTGTAAAAGTTGATGATTTACTATTGTCGCAACCTGACACCGGTGAGCAGGCACTGGAAATCTGTGATCGCTTGGTGCGTTCGAATGCGGTTGACTTAATCGTAATCGATTCTGTTTCAGCGCTAGTTCCAAAATCTGAAATTGAAGGGGAAATCGGAGACGCAAGTGTCGGTGTCCAAGCCAGACTAATGAGCAGTGCGCTGCGAAAAATCACCGGTTCGATTGCCAAAGCAAAAGCACACGTCGTATTTATTAATCAGATTCGTCTCAAAATAGGTGTTATGTTTGGGAATCCTGAGACAACTTCAGGGGGGAATAGTTTGAAGTTTTATTCCTCCGTGCGTTTGGACATTCGTCGTACGGGTTCGATTAAAGATGGTGATAACGCTGTTGCCAACGAAGTGCGCGTTAAAGTTATCAAAAACAAAGTAGCGCCGCCATTTAAGCAGGCCAACTTTGTCATCGGTTTTGGTGAAGATGGTTATGTCGCGGGTATCAATCGCAATCTCGAACTGGTTGAACTCGGTGTTAAATTTAACATCATTGAAAAATCGGGGGCCTGGTACTCATTCGCCGGTCAGAAGATTGGTCAGGGCAAAGTGAATGCCGGTAAATTCTTCGAAGACAATTTGGATGTTGCGGATGAGATTGAACAACGCATCCGAGCTGCTGCGAAAGGGCTTACATTAGATGAATACAGCGCAACGGTCGATGGTGCCGTCGTTGACGAAAAAGAATCTTCGGATTCAGAGCAAGGCTCTTTGCTAAATTAGCGGCCGTTGGTGGGCGGCAGGGTGTTATTCCTGCCGAAATCTTTTAGTAACTGGAATGAGGTGAATTTCATGCGTTCGGAGTATTCGCTCGATGGCATTAAACGAAAGTTGCTTATGATGGCACTGGCTCTTGATCTACCTGAGTTTCAGACCTACATGCGCACACCTACAGATCGGTATGGATTATCAAACTTCTCAGATATCGCCGAAGCACTGAATCAAGATTTAAAGAATTCTTTTTCTGATTTGTTTGCGATCAGCCGTGTTGAGCCAGGAAGATTTCTTACATCAGCTGATATGAGCAGTTCGCTTATGCTGATGATCTACAATTTATTTTCCCATGTTGATACATCACTTGTGACGGTGATTACCAACGGCAGCTTCGACTCTTGGGTGCACCGTGAATTTGGTGACAGTGCCCTTCAGGGAATGGTGGATGACGTTTTTCGGTTAGGTTACCGGCCAGAATTTGCATCGAAGAAGAACCAACTTGACGCAGTCGGGTCAGCACTGCGTGGCTTTGCTCGGTTTATTGAAGCCCGCTATACGTTGCGCTACGGGTTGCTGGACGACGAACTTGATGTTGAGTATGGCAAAATTCTTTGTGCATTGGGTAGCCCTGCGATCTGTGAAGCAGGAAACGTCACTCAGTTTTTGGCTGACGTGCCGGTGGACATACAGAAAGCGCTGGTACACAGCACTCATATCCTGGTGAGTTTTTCTGCTCATTCCTACTTTATCGTTGAAAATACAAGGCCAATCGACGCCTTGCACTATTCGGTGGATGACACTTATGTGCTTCAGTTCAGCCTACCACCATCAAGTGAGCACTCAGTAGTACTAAGTCATGGTACCGCTGTTGTGTCGACCCAGGTAGAGGGCGCAAGCCATGACTGTTGATTTAGCACTGGTTGATGCCGTACGCTTGCAAAAAAGGATTGAAGCAACTGGAGTGCTGTCTGGCTGCTCTGATCTCAGCTTACTGCCTTCTACTTTGATTAGCATCCGCCCTGACGATGTTGAGGGTGAACACTATATTCCAGTCGAATTTTGCGGGGAATTGCGCTATCCAAATGCTTTCGATATGAGTCCGAAAATTCATGATGGTAAAATGCGGCTTTGGCCTATCTATCGAAGTGAATGGGAAGACGGCGAGTGCTTTGAGTGGGTAAGCTTCTGGGTTCCCATTGACCGGTTAGAAGAGATAGATGTTGGATTATTTCGTTTGCTTGAAGACTAGCACTAACTGGCGGCTATTAAATATAAGTGCCGTCTAGCAGGACCATAAATTTCTTCATGGACTGCCCTCATCGTTCTTATTTGTGCGTACTGTACGGATTTGGCGTTTATCAGCTCTCCTTTCGCGAATGAATTGAGGAGACTATTAGGTAATGACTCATAGCGACTGACATATCGATCAATGGCCATCGTGCTGCCGTTGTTAAGCTGAAGTCTAATGACAATGTGCCATTTTTTGTGACTTCTTATGGCTTCTTTGTATTTCTCAATATCTGTCATATAGCACCTCACAACTGCACACTTTATGATAATAAAGATAAATTATCATTATTAAGTTGACAAGGCACATATAACGCATTAGGCTGAATATCGAATCATGTTAGTTTCATGGCGACCCTCGACTATTTACCACGCTTTTCTAGGCGTGGTTTTTTTTGCCATCGAGTTTTGTTGGCGCGAAACAATGTGGCGGTAGTTTGTATGTAAGGTCGGGAGGGGATGGATAGTTGTGCGTTGTTATCCTCTTCTCATCTTTTTAATAGCAGGTGTCCACATGATTTTTAACGGAATTCGCTTCTCCGACTCTACTGAAATGTCTTTAGTTGCTCTGCTCAGCAACCTGGCTACCTCTGATCGGCGCGTCAGGCTGTTTTTGGGGAATCCGGCTACTGGTGAGCAAGATTACTGTGAAGCAGGGATGATGGAAGGCCAAGTGGATGGCTACTTCAGTCGATTGTGTCTTATTGATGGGGATACAGTGAATCGATTCGATGATTCAAGAGTTGTCCAGGTTGTCAGTAGCGATTCGAATCGAATTCTTTGGAAAGCCACTCTTTACACACCAGTAAACATAAAGGATTTGACGTTGGTTGATTCCGAAAGTCCCGTTCGCAATTGGGATGGTCTGTATCTGCCATTCGAGGTCTATCGCGGCCAAACCCGTATCAACTGCTTTTCTACTCGTACTGATGCTTTGGTGTTTATGCAAAACTTTACCGACTGCCGTGAAAGAGAAGATAATGAGGTGGCGGCATGATACCCGGTCTGTTTATTACGTTTTCAACTGAAACAACCGGGCTGATCACCCAAAACGCTAAAGGCGAACTGATATTTCCAGACATCATTAGCTTTGGTGCTGTATTGGTTGATCAAGGCTCAATCATCGATACGATGACTATCCAGTGCAAACCTACCTGCCCTATTCAAGAGGACGCGACTCGCAAGCATGGCGCCAGAGAGTCAGATTTAGAAGCGTTGCCTCCTTTCAGTGCTATTGCAGACGAAATCACCGCCTATCTCGATCCGGGTATCCCATTAATCACGCATGCCTCCGATTTTCACTGGCTTGCCCTGAAAGCTCAATTTGACCGGTGCGGTATCGCCTTTGATCGGCCGGAGCCGCTTTGTATTAGTAAGCTTTGTAAAACCAGTGATGCCGATGATTCAGATCCTGGTCCTTCCCTATTTGCCCTCAAGCGGCTAGCTGGCTTGGAGTCGCTAACACAGGTCGATAATCGACTGGATGCCAGCGTCGATGCGAAAGACATTGCCGAAATCGCTTTGTTTCTTGAGCGGGAATACTCTGATTTTAAGGTTGCGTCATGAAAGATAACAAGGAAACTGTCATGAAAGCTGACACCAAACAGAAGCAATTTGAACAGATCGCCAACGTTCCAGACTTTGCGGTCTACAACCTCGATAAGGATTCATACTGCTGGAAGGACAGACCGAATGTTATCTGTCCGGATATTGACTACTGGTACGAACTGTTCTGTGCCGGATTAAGCAAAAACCAAGAAAAGGTGGATGCACTTGAAGGTGAGCTGCAAGGCATGGTTGGCAAAGTCGAAGTGGCTCAAGACCGCCAGCGCCAACTATACAGGGCCTGCAAATTTTTAGCCCTTCATCTCAAGGCGCCGGATAAAGCCGTCGTCGACGCTGCAGTCGACCATGCAGAGATCGTGATTGAACAGTTTAAGCATCTGTCTGATCAAGCCATAGAGGCGAAGAAGTCTGAGACCGGATCAAGTGTTTATTCAATCGGTAGCGTCGATGTAAGCATCAGCCGTGATGAAGGAAAGGTAACCGTCAGTTTTCCTGACAAAATAGACGTTACCGTCGATCGGAATGACAATCGAATTGAGTCTTTCATTACGGATGGTGTAACAGGTCGAGTTCAAGCGCATTCCGTGGCATTGGTGGATACCTTTTACGCTTCCATACAAAGTAAGTTATGCGCCCTACTTCAAACTGCCTTTCCGGTCATTGAAGAAAAAGACATTCCGTACTCAACAGTCGATGCCCTTCAGGGAATGGATAAGAAATGGGATCGTGCTTTGCCGAACTTGGTCGAAGACTATTTCATTCGGTGGCCGGTGGATACAGGCTGGTTAGAGCTCGTTCAAGGTGCTTCCGTCGAAAGACTGGGTTTAGAGATAAAGCATGTGAAGCGCCCATATCTAAAGGTAAAAGCTTCTGACTATCAATTGTTGCAGGATGCCAGTAGCCCCAGTCAGGATATTTGGAAAATCAAGGGGCATGACAGTCATTACTATGTCACTACCGAGGCCAGTTTAGGCAGTGATTGTATGACTGGCTATGCATTGGCGCGGCTAAATCCAGAGGCTGTCGAAAAAATGTTGAAAGCGATCCATAAGGAGCAGGAATCATTCTATGAGTAAAAACACTGTGAAATTGTCTACCACCCTGGATTCAATTACCGCAGGGTCGACCGACCTTCATCAAAAGAAGCAAGCGCTTATTAAACTTGTGGCAAAAGCGCTCATACAAATTATTGAGCAAAAAGACCACGACAGCATGCACCAACTGATTGGCTCCTTCATGGGTACTCAGCTCGATGTTGTTGAGTTGATGCTTGAAGTCCGGAACCAATTAAAAGATTAACTGCGCCTGCCGTTTAAGGGCGTAGCTTGAGAGAAGTACATGAAACTTATTTAATGGCCAAAGGAGGCTTTAATGACCACAACCGCACTGGAAACGGTTTTAACCCCCAACTCGAAAGACTTTAACTTCTACGCAATTGGTGAACATCTCGTGACGATCGGCAAAGAAATCACAAAGCTCAACCGGAACCTGGACAAAGTTTTGGACCAGTTGCTTGAGTTCGAAAACTTTGAAACTGACGAAAAAAGCGCAATTGAAGCTATTCAAGAGCGTGACTATGAAAAAGCCTTGGAGCAAGTTAAACAGCTCGCGAAGAGTCATCAAAAACGCGCTGATTTGATTCAACAAGAATCTGACCTTCGCGCACAATTGGAACAGGCTCGATTGCAGGCACAACAGATCGCTGATGGTATCATCCCTGATGCTGATAAAGCTGAATCCAAACCTGTAGCTGACAAGCCTTTGGCTTCCATAGAATAAGACCAGGTCTGTACTTTTAGGTCCAGCTAGTCTGGGCCGGCTTTCCCTTCGATTCGTAGCACTATATGGCACTTCAAACATCGCTTTTCGCTCGCTAAGAATTCGTCCAGATCAGCTGTCGTATCAATGCCGCACAATTTGGCAAATCGGCCAACGCCGCAAATTGCCTTTCGCGGATATGAATTTGGCATGTAGTGGACATATTCAGCGGGATTTTCAGGCACAGTGGCATCGCCAAACGCGCGCCACATCTCCAGCTCGGTGTAAAATGGAGCACCCACAAGCAATGCCTCAGTTTTTCCGTTCGGCCTCAACACTTCGACAAACAGCCGCCAGGTCGCTTCATTTCCGTAGTGGGAATACTCACGCTTAATACCAAATATTTGACCGCGGCGGATAAGATTTCTCAAGTCCGAAAAATCCAATTTATGCACTTCGTCTGGTAAAAACCTCATACAACAAGACTCACTTTGGCCTTAAATTCCACACATATACTGTACATCAATACAGTATATGTGAAAAATCCAATATGGGCTACCAATGACCTTTTAGGCGCAAAACAATATGGCGAGTAGCCGCGACTTAATGCCGCGGTTATTTACAGTACTGGTACCTTTATTCTTCCCTTGTTTCGAATGAGGGCTCACTACATGAAAACTGTTCTGGAAATTCTCGAATCTCAGCTTCGCACTGTTCATTGTGAAGAAGATATTCAAAAGGCGATAGATCGTATCAAAAATCGGATGTTCCACTATCGTCGCGAGGCGAAGAAGGCTGCTGTATTGGCCAAGAAACTATCCTTGGACGCACAAGGCAAACAGTTTGAGAAAGCATTGCGAAAGCTTCGCTTGAGCATTTTTGATGTCGAGGATGCCATAGCCGCTGGTAAAACTGGTGACGCTCTGTTTGACGAGGTCTACGGCTAATGCGAGTAACCAACACTTGGCTTGTGGACTACCAAGCAAAACATGGCCGAGACGGTAAGAATCGCACTAAAAAACGGTCACCGGATGCTGCGTACAGCCCTGCATTGGCTGCCACCGATTTCATGGAAGTTGCGGCCAGGCGTGGACATTCTAGTGATTTGTTGACGGGGTTGTGTTTGAACGTCAACAACATTGGGAAAAAGTCTCGTACTGAATGGGAAGAGATGGAACAACAGATGTTCTTGCTTTACGTCGAAATGTTCTTTCCTCGGGTGATGGAAGTGACGACAGCAGTGCCTTTGGGGGGCCTCAGACCAAGCGGCATAGGTGGGTCACTCAAAGGCACTGGTGTCCGAGAAGGGTTTCCTGACATTCTAATTGATGAACCCCACCGCGGATTTCATGGTTTGCGGATCGAAATGAAACGAATTTCAAAAAGCGCCTTACCCTCCGCAGAGCAGATACGGTGGTGTAAGGCACTCGCTGAACGCGGATATGCCACTGCTGTTTGCTGGGGACATATCGCTGCAATTCATTATTTGCATCAATACCTGGAAGCGGATAATATCTTTATTAATCTAAGATATGATTATAATCATACAGTAGACTACAGTAACGTTTGCCATTATCAAGATGAGGGTCAAAAATAATGACGCTACAACAATTCTTACAACCCGCATTTGTTCCATCATCGATGATACCAGTGAAACAGAAAATGCTTGAATCCATTGAAGGTAGTCCGATCCAGTCAACATACTGGGCGGCGAATATCTTGATCGATCATTGTAAAACATTGCCTGAAACAGAATGTGACTACGGGTATTTCGTTCATCAAAAGCTTGGCAACTGTTTTTACTATAGCGCCAGTTTCCCAAACTCCAATCATTTAGTCCATGTTTTCTTGATTTCAGACACCGATGCCAAATCATGGGCGATCTATCAAGACGGCGACATCCACTTCAAAAAACCACTAATTGAATCCGGGCACTAAGTCATGAAATCAACATCCCTACTGTTGGCAATTCTCTTTTCATCTTCAATGTTGTTCGCTCAGGAAGGCTGCATATTCAATGGTCAGCAGTTTGCGATCGGGGCATCTATTGGATTTTTAAGCGCTGACTATACGGCTATCAATCCAATCAGCGGCCGAACGCCTGAATCAGAAGGACATAGTGAGGATGGATACACCTTCGTTATCAAGTGCGCGCCAGTAGTAAACCCAGCATTATTTGAGAAATCCCAGATCTTGCTTGAAGATATACCCTTTGAATTCGCTACATGGACTCTTGAGAGCGCGCCAGATGATCTCAGAGGTATGAGTTTCTAAGTTTACGACCAGCAATCCGTCGGATCTCTAGGCGCAAAGCAATATGGCGAAGGTCAGTAGGTTAGAGTCGCGATCTCGTTGGTGTTTTGTTTGGATACCATGACCTTGTCTTTAACAAGGTACAAGAGGTATCGAAACATGACTTTAGATTTTACTGATGTGGTAGTAGCCGTTGTTGGTGCTGTTATAGGCGCAGGGGTGACTATCGCGGCGAAATTTGTTGGTACTTACGAGGAGCGGAAAGCTCGACGTATGGATACACGAGCGATTTCAATCATACGAGACATGCTGAATCACAAGCGTTTTGTTGAGCGCTCTTTCCGAGCAATACGATCGCGTGTCCCGGGATACACCGACAATGAGCTGCGCCGACTATTACTTGAAATGGGCGCTATTCGAATCATGAAAAGCCGTTTGGCAGGCCGTTTCGAGGAGCGCTATGTGCTTAAAGAGCGTTGGAACGAACGCAACCAGCTAATTGCCGCTGGAAAAAAGCTAGAGAGGGATGAGTAAGGCAAGCTTTGCTTGTCCCTCATTTTCAAGCGATTGAGGGGCAAGCAGCAATGGCCCCCAGCGAACCGTCGGAACGACAATTATATTCCTTCAAGCATTATGGCGTGATCTTGCACTTCCTCTAGAATTGGAATATTGTTTATAATCATATCCAATCAAAATAAAGAGAATGGAGCTGACGCTATGTGCCATATCGTTCAAGCCGCGAAGTCTTTATCTAGCACCGAACTTGGATTGTCCACAGAGATAGACGCAGAATTACAAACGATGCTGGTGAAGTTCGGCAATTCTGCGATTGCGGCCAGTGCTATCCAAGATGGCTCTGAATCCTTGGTCGAGAAACGGTTGTATCACTCTGTCCGGAAGTCACTTCTAACGACTTTGATCGATTTCATACAATGGTATGAATTTGCCAGCGATGATTCCGAGTTTAGATTAAATGAAATCGATTCGCATTTTGTTCAAGCTGCATTTCATCGGGCGCTTAGCCTGGCAATTCACGATGTTGTTTGGAGATGCAATCTCCAATCTCTGATTAGTGTGAAGGATCAACCTTCAGACGGTCTGGCCATATTACTTCGTGATGCCCCGAACTTTAGAATTACAACAGAACTTAACAGGCCCATAGGGAGACTCGGTGAGAGCACTGCTGTTCAAGTGAACAAGTCACCGCTATCTTTTAAAGTGAGCGTTTTGTGCAAACCTGGTCGATTTCACAATGACATTCACCACTACAGCTATGATGCCAGCTTCAATGAAGGTGTGCCATTAGTTCAGTTTTTCAATCATCTGTCAGAGTCTTCATTCAAGAGCTTGGCTCAAGAAGTATTGGCAGCCAGTATCTATCACATTTCTACTCACGTAGATCAATCTACTGCTCAATCTCTAAGCGAATCACTACGCTCCTGTCACCCAGCTTCGCTTATCACCGAAATCGCTTCGTGATGCGTTAGTCTAAGGAAGTACGCCCTGCCCTTGCAGTATCCACCTATGGCTGCCGCTCGCGCAGAGCCTGGATTTTTCAGGCGCAAAACAATATGGCGCTATCTTGGTAACTTAAACCCACGGGCTAAGTGCTTCGGGAATCTGTGACCATTACTCCGTCGTCAATCGGTTGATGAAGGAGTTCCTATGATATTGGCTACTACACCCGGTCAGAAACAAATCGAAGTAAATGATGTTGATGAACTACTTACTGCAATGACAGGTGGTGGTCGCAATAGTGCTCAAATTCGCCGAGCAAAACGACTTCGTGCTGAGCTTGATCGCAATGGGAAGGTCGAGTTTGAGAACTGGGTCATCGCCAAAGATGAGGGGGCTGGCCATGCCAATTCTGCCTGAATCTTCGGATTTTCAATTTCAGTTGCGTGGCATGCTTACACCTGCTGACCGAGCGTTAATTTTCGCTGAAAACGATGATTGTGAACGCGTATATCTCACTCGAAGCAAAAGCATTCGGCAAAACTCAACGGAGTTGAAACAAGCCGCTAAGGACTTTCCTGCCACCAGCACATTTTCAGTGTCGACTGGTGCTGTCTTCAAAGATGCTCAAGGTGTTTACCTGTCCGACCCTGCCGGAAAGTCTTCCTGGAAAGTCCGAAAACTGCTGATTGATCTATCAAGCAACGAGATTGCGCCGGTTGGTCAGTTTGGCTCTGATTTTGACTATTGGGCAGATCAGACGCGAATCAAGGCGGCGTAGCTTAGAAGCCCAAGAATACGGGGGCGGTTGAAGACAAATTAAGTATTGTTGTTTTAGTTTTGAATGAATTGAGGCACAGATTATGAGTAAGGTTTTTCCAGACCATCCGAAATACCAGATTCAGCGAGAATGGCTGCTAAGTGACGCTATCTATGCGACCACGCAAGATGGTGAGCAAGAGTTAATCTGTCTCAATAACATGAATAATCGTTGGCATCATGCACTTGAATTCTGTGATGGTTCGCCTTTGGGTATTCAGCTTGCTCACAAGCGAAATGAAAACAGCTACTGCCACATCGCGGTATGCAAAGAGGACGCATCACGGGTCACGCTTTGGTATTTCGATGAAAATCACTACACCATGTCCATTCATTACGACACTCCAATGCAGGCTTTGGCAGAGGCAATTGCCAATGGCTATTGGACGGTCGATAGCACCGCCCTGGCTCGCGTATCTGCTACAAAGGCTTGGAAAGTCAATGAAGCTAAGGCAGAAGTCTTACGCCGATTTAAAGCGGGTAATATATCCTTGCTTGAGTTGACGAATCAATTCAATGCAATTGATGACGAATATGGAGTCGCGGCATGAGAGAAGCAGCCTTCACCGTTGAGCCTTGCATGGCGCTTGTTTTTTACAAACAACAGCTTTTAACAAAAAACTCGCAACTTGAAAGTGACTATAGCCCTGTGGCTACGATCCATGAAGTAGAAAGCGAGAAAATGCAGGAAGGACGGACAATTGACGTTGATCATGCGTATCGCCTTCTCCGTGGCATTGTTGAATCAAACGGTGACTCTGCCAGCGTTAACGATTCCTCGTTTATCAAAGTGCTACCAGAAAACGTACTCTACCAAGAGCGAAATACACTTGCATGGTGGTCACCTTCGCGTATGACCAGGCTGTGGTTTCGACTGAATGGTGGTAAGCCTAAGTCATTTATGCGCCGAACCCCGGCTCTATTCTGGCTGTCCCGCGAGAGTGAGTTAGTAGTCTTTGCGTTAGGGTCGAACCAACGACCTTCGGGACAATCTGAACTGTTTCATACCCCACTGATGAACACTTATGAAGATGGGCGCGTTTGCTGGGGCGGAAAGCGCCCAAACGTTTTCGAGTTTGATACGTTGGCAGAGGGAATGGCTTCAGTCGAGCACGAATACCTGGAAGCAACGGCTTTCTCACATGTTAATGGCGGCCCAAGACTCAACATAGTTGGCCGGACAATCTCAGAAACAGACGACTTGTATCGGTATTGGAAGTCCAAGAGCGAAAAGGCTAATCGGTTCTCATACAGTCACTTAGTACCCATTGGCCGCACGGTCAGCGGTATGATCGGCGGAGTTTAGGCATGAAAGAATTCACATTCCCTCCCAGCTGGGTGAACGGTCTTCCATTGACGGTCTGGCTGATCGGTGCCGGTGGCACTGGCAGCGAAATGTTAGACCAGCTATTTCGCATGGATGTTTCGCTTCAAATGCTCAACCACCCTGGACTCCGCATTGTTGTGTTCGATGATGATACAGTGTCGGAGTGGAACTTAGGTCGCCAGCGATTCTGGCCGGTGGACGTGGGGGCGAACAAAGCCGAGGTGTTGGCCGGTCGATACCAGCGTCATTGGCCGAACGCTCGCGTATATGGAAATGCCGAGTTATTTGAGGGTGTCTTTGAATATGAGAATTGCCGAACAAAACCGAATTTGATTGTGACCTGCGTCGATAGCGGTCAGTGGCGATTTAACATGGCAAAAGAGTTTGCAGAATTGCAAGAAATGTATGTAGCTGAAGTAGAAGCAGAATATCACGAAGAACTGCTCTGGCTTGATTGCGGGAATGACCGAAACACCGGTCAAGTTATATTGGGTCACCTGCTTTGCCCTTTGGACCGCGAGCGCCTACCCAACGTAGCCGATCTTTATCCAAGTCTGGAGCATTCTGAGGACAGAGATGAAGATTCATGCTCAGCCGAAGAGGCTTTTGCCAAACAGGACTTTGGCATAAATAGTCAAATGGCGGTATCGGCCAGCGGCCTGATTTGGCAATTAATCCGCACAGGCAAGCTCACCAATCATGGTTGCTTCATTGATCGAGCAGATTTATCCACGCAAGCTTTGCCGATCTCGAATGAACAATGGCGGCTGTTTGGGTATGTGGCTTAGCTTTGGCGGGGCTTCGCCCCGCTTGGCGCATAGGAATATGGCGCTCTTGACGTATATTATCGTAAGGGGTCATTATAATGATATTAGTGCTATCCTGGTTGTATTCAATTTGCAGGGGTGTGGAACATGCGTGACTTAACGAGAGTGGCAGGTTTTAAATGCAGGCACACTGGTTTGGTGGTTCTGTTTGCGCTGATCGAAAATGCTTATTGGAATGTTGTGGCTTTCGGCAGCTATCATGCAGCGTTCAAGCAGTTACTGAAAAAGGCTGAAATGTTTGAATTTGGTAGCTTGACTCATGGTGGCAACGCACTTGACTCAATTGGATGGCTGCAACTCACTAAAACCGCTATCGAGAATGCAATGCCTATTTCTGAGGTTGCTATGTTGTCCAGCTCGTTCTACCTCGGTAATTCAAAGGGGCGGTACTTAACTAGCTTCAACCTGAACGTGCCTGACAAAACGAAAAGCAGTAGCGACCTTGGTGTTATTTTTTCGTATGGTTCAAAGGAGCATCGACAATTTGCCGTGGAAAACAGTGAACATTCGCCATTCAGCTTTCAGCCGATTGCACACACCCCTGAAATTGAAGCTCGGCTGAGTTCCACCAAACCTTCGGCGCTGAAACTGTCAAGCAAAACTGCAGCGTAATTGTTAACATCCTTTAGATAGGCGCGAGACTATTGGTATGATAGAAATCTTGAACAGCATTAACACGGAATTACTGGTGACCATCCTTGCTCGACAGGATGTCAGCCCGGCTCTCAAGGAATACGATGATAAACGCACAGAAAGAGACGTACAATGACGGACGAGCAGCAAGCAGTTTACGATGAAGGTTATCGCGCTTACTTTTCAGGACGTGATGAATCGAACAATCCTTATGAAACTGGATTTGAAGGTGCTCTTGGTGAGTTCTGGTCAGACGGTTTTGAGGATGCTGAAGAAGACGAATCACAACGCTAATTAGACAGGTTTAATATGATGGCTCAGATTGCACAAAACGCATTAACGGACGATATTGCATTCGATGATATCCAGTGTGCATCAGGTGAGATTGCTTCAAAGCTTCAGGGTGTAATTGATTGCTATAATCTGACGCAAGTACAACTTGAGGAAGCTCTGAAACTTGCCCTCGAAAACGTCACTCCGAGTGAACGGCTTTTGAACGAAAAACCAAAGGGCATTCTTTCACAGAAAGCAATTGATGAGATTGGTGCGCTTGTAGATGCCGAACCTTTTTATTTCCTGTGTCATCCAGGTGGCGACCGTTCAAAGATTCAGTTGATCGGTCTGAAGCCGACCGAAAGTCATGAACGAAACGATTACGACCAATTCGGTGATACAACATTCCACGATTTAGATGAAGCCATATCGATTGCGCGTGGCTTAGCTATTCGGCATGGCTTTGAATATCTCCCCCACAAGGCTAGACATATCGGCTACCAAGACGAGTCTCTCCCGCTCCTTAATGGAGAAACGCTATGAGCTCACACCCAGCGCCACGGTGGACTTATGCTTGTACAAGATGCGCTTGGATTGGCAACGAGCCAGCTTACTATGTGGTGATTAATGCTGCCGACTGTCCTGATTGTGGGAACTCATGCACGACAGATGAGCCGGAGTTTGAACCGAGACCCGGATGTTTAGATGGCAGCGCAGCTGGCTTTGATCCGGTATGGCCTCCAATCAATGATTTTTAAAAAGAGTACCGCTACGCTGCCCATTTTAGTTTCGAGGCTCGACCGGCCAAAGCTACTCACATTGGGCATCATTCAGCCGGATTCCTTTACATATGCGAGAACCCGCATAATTGCTTTCATCTCGCTAACTCAATAGTATTGAGAAAATCCTAATATGATGGCTGCTGTTCATGGATAAACTGGATATATTGCGATTGCAGTGCGAAGGCACCCTTGTGAACATTATGGGGGATCGCCAGCTGTTGACTCTAAACAGTTCAAAGAACATAGATGTCCCCGCCTCTTCAGTATTAGATTTACCTGGGAGCGATGCTTCAAGGATCCATGCCATCCGTCGGATGGACACCGGCTTGTTCTGCCAACTTTCCGATCCCGCATCTGAGGCAGACTTCCGTCATTTGATACCCATTTCTGAACTTCCAATCGATTTTCTTGTTTCCCTCACCTCGCTCATTGAGTCTGAAATAGACCGATCGATTCTTTAGGCGCAAAAGCAATAAGGCGCTTTGAAGTATTCTAGGCCGTAGGTCTTTGTAACTGTTTTGCTCTGTATTCTCTTCATATGCATTTGGGGAGATTCAACACATGGCATCACAGATAACTGTCAGTGACGTGTTTCGTGAAAAACTAAACATTGATGCTTTCAACAATACGGTTACTGTCACAGAGCAGCTACATTCTAAGCTCTATGCGCAGGTCAAGAATGTCATTAACCGCCTAGGTGGTAAATGGCAAGGCCAAAAAGGCTACTTTCAATTTGTAGGGCGTCCAGCAGAAGAGCTAATTGCTCGCGCGTTGGAGACAGGTACACGCCGGCTCAATAAATTTCACTATTACCCAACACCAAAATCTGTATTTGATTTTATAGTTGAATGGACCTCGTTGAATTATGTGGGTTGTTCAGATAGTCCAACTCGCGTTCTTGAGCCCAGTTGCGGTGAAGGCGGATTGATAACTGAGCTGCAAGCCTTAGCAGAAAAAGACGGGCGTAACTTTCAAATTGAAGCATATGAGATCGACCCACTAAACGCGCTCATGGCTGAACAGACTGGCGTCAAGGTTACGCTTGCTAATTTCCTTGAGGTTGAGCCTGAACCGGTCTTTGATCTGGTGGTCATGAATCCCCCTTTCGATAATATTTCCTATATCGATCACATTCAGCATGCACAGAAGTTTTTGGCACCTCATGGCGTACTAATTTCCGTAGTACCGACGAATTTTATCACTCGTTGGGTGAACAATGACCAGTGCCGATGGCTAATGGAACGTGCGGCCATGCAACGTGGTTCCACCCTTGATCCGCAAGATTATTTTGGCAAGAACACTTTTAAAGGTGTTTCGATAAACACCACTGTCATCGAAATCGAAAGCGAGCAGCGATACCAAGAGACACTGGCATCTCGAGCGCAAGCCCTTACGAACGAGTGGTACTGCGCTGCATCAAACGAAGATTTGCTGAAGACCGAGGTTATCTCCAGCTACCTGACTGATTTAGAAAATGATTCCTTAACCAAAGAACGCGGAAAGTCAATCTACAACAAAATGAACAAAGGTTTTGAGCGTATTTTGACTGTCTATGGGAACTCACTAAACGTAGCGTTTATGGATCGCGGCATGCTCGCCACTTTAGAAGAATGGGCGCCTCAGCTTGTTGAGTACATCCCAAAAATGAAAGCGCTTAAAGCAAGACTCACAGCCAACATGACGGCGAACAAAAAGCCCAATGTTGTACCGGCTGGGCCACCTATTGAAGAGCAAATCGATTTATTTGACTTCGATATCGCCGTTTAACCCTTTTAGATTCGACTGGGCTTGCCTCCCCTTAGCGACACTGCTCAGTTAAATCGACCAATATTTCAATTGTCGGATAAAGCACTAATGAACAACACGGATAATACTTCATTCATCATTTCAAGCTTACCTTGCACTGGCGATGCGATATTGTCAGAGCTTGCTGACAATCGTGAGCGCGCAGAACTTTTGGTAAATCGCATTGCCTTTGCCCTAGATGAGCTCGATGGTTTGTTAACGCGCCACTGCCCAGTATTAGAAAAAGCGGTACCGGCTGGGCTTGTCAAGAAGGTAAAGGAAAGCCTATTTGGCGCATATGAAGTTTCTTTTGAACGCGATGCATTTAAGAAGCGAACGGCCAAAGCTCTCAATGCCCTGTTTTGGGAATCGGCATTAACTTCGAGCAAGCTCAATGCTCTTCATACTTTCCACGAGCGAGAGAATCTAATCAAAGATATTCAGGCCGGTAACTGTCCTGCTTTTGATCGAGACACTTTGTTTAGTACCGTGGCTGATCAGATTACTAATCGCTGGGCAACATTTGTCGGCACCGTAATTGAAACATTTGATTCGCTTGATCGATCCATGGTCACGAATGATGGTATTCGTTTCGGCAATAAAATCATTTTGTCTGATATGTACCAAAAAGACAGTTGGACAACCAACCACTTCAGTGACAGCGAAGACCGATTTACCGACTTATACCGCATCTTCATGGTACTCGACAGCAAAGACCCCACCAGCGTCTACAAAGCTGGACATCTCATTAAAGAGGCGCGGGCGTGGGAACAAGATGATGATTGGAAAGACCTTGAATACTTTCGAGTTAAAAAATTTGACAACGGTAATTTGCATGTCGTTTTTCATAACGTTGATTTTGTCGAACGGCTGAACTTAATCATCGCGAAGCATGGCGAACATTTGTTAGGCAAGCGCAATGCAAAAGCTTCGAAGGGGGTTCAATAAGTCATGTGTACTTTTGCAAGCCAATTCATACGTTGGATGAGTCCCAATCAAGACATTAGTTCGGAGCACTACGGCGCAAATTCACTTACCAATGAGGACGACGTTATGCGCGCGCTTATTGCTGGAGTTGCGGCCGGATTGTATGACCCTCTCCATTGTAAGTGGACGGATGATGGATATAACTTCATCGCTCAGTTTCTATACCATGATGCATGGATCGCGGCGATTGAATCTGCAGTTATGCGAGGAGAGCGTGTCATTGCAGGTTCACCAGGTTATGTCGTTCACGGTGAGCCGGGCAGGATGTTAATCACGTTCGAACCGAATGGATATACAATCGGGTTAACTAATCGAAATGTTCAAGTGCTGAATGGTAGTTCGTTTTATATAGAGTCCCCGGATGGTGCCACCAAGCAAATTGGTTATGGCTATCAAAGCGATTTTCAGACAGGTTCTGTGACAATAACTAGCCCTGACATAGAACTTAGCATTACTGATGAGGTAATGGCTATCGTTCGAAAAGAAGACAGATCGCTAAGCAAAACGGGCGAGGTCAGTATTACTACTTCACATGAGCTGCAAGCATGAACGTTACCTATCGTGCGGAAAACCACGAAAACGTCGAACGTTTTCACTCTGAGCTTAAGAAGGCTCATATCCCTTTTTCAAGTACACAAAAAGAGCACCCAACAAGCTTAGAAGTGTTTGTAGAACTCAAAGTGCCTGAAAACGCATTCAATACGCTTTTAAAACTGGCATCCAAAACCAGTGGCGGAAACTTAATTTTCGAGACTCTCTGGATTAATGGCCATCTTAGAAAGCCGAAAAACAGGAAGACTGAATTAATCGTGACGTCGATGTCACCGGTTAGAACACAATGAACCTTTACTCAGGTTGGAAACTCAATGACGAAACAACTTAGTCTATTCGATACTTTTGAGGCGCTGCCCGATGGGGTCTTCAGCAATAAAGAGCTTTACCAAGCTGTAGCAGATCGATTTAAGGTGGGGCAATCTGATGTAAATCAGGACGTTGACGGAGTGAAGGTTTGGAAGCGCCGGCGCCGCTACGATCTGCAAGGCTTGAAACTGCGCGGACTTGTAGAACGAGTCGGAAATGATGCATGGACACGTACTGGACCAAAGTCCGAGTTTCATACCATGATTGGCTCCCAAGTGATGCTTGCTTACTCCACCGAATTGGGCTGTGCCCTGTGGGGCTCTGCAACAAACGTAGCTGAAAGCATTGATGAGCCTATTCACTTGATGTTTACAAGTCCGCCCTATCCTTTGGCTGTTCAGAGGAATTACGGTCAAGGCCCACGCGATTCTAGGGTCTATATCGATTGGCTAATGAGTGCCCTTGAGCCAGTAGTGAAAAGGCTGGCGCCCGGGGGTACGATCGCTCTGAATCTTGGGCATGACGTTTTCTCCAATGGCTCGCCAGGGCGCTCTACTTATAAAGAGCGTCTTATTATTGAGATAGAAGATAATCTCGGATTGATCTTCATGGACTCAATCATTTGGATATCGAACAAAATGCCAGGCCCCGCTCAATGGGCGCAGAAAAATACCATGCAGCTGTATGCTGGATACGAGCCGATCATATGGTTTACAAACGATCCGATTCGCTCATTGGCAGACAACACCAGAATTTCAACTTTAGATGGGGCTCTGAATCGAAATGTATGGCACATCGGCAATGTATGCGCGAAGGGCCGAGCGCTATCTAAACAAGCGCCGCAACATAGATTGCCAGTGCATCAGGCGATGATGCCATCAAAGCTGGCGAGAACAGCTATTGAGTTTTGGACAACCCCGGGGCAACTGGTCGTTGATCTGTTTTCAGGCACAAATACCACGGGCACTGAAGCCGAACTACTGAATCGACGTTGGATTGCCGGTGACATCCATCGCGAAAACCTTGAACTGGGTCTTTTAAGGCTCGCATCTTAGTCGGAACCGGCTAATAAGGGCGAAAAACAATAGGTCGCCGTGGGGTAAATAAATGTTGCTGGGGTTAGCCTAAAGGAGTTAAGTATCATATCTGCAACTTAGATAGGCATTGGTGGAATTGAAAATGATTGGACGCACAAAGGTTGTAGTGAAGGCTAAATCAAAGATGTTGCCGAGCCAGACAGAAATGGCGGCCATCCTGAACGGTGACCATATGGGGCATATTATGGATTTGAGCAAGAAACTTAAGGCGTTCAAGTCGCAACACATGATTAAACGGATGCACATCAGCCAAAAACGGAAGTCCCTCGCGTCTGCGCTGAAGGATTTTAAGGATTTGTATAGCGTTGATGAGTATTTCTTAACTACCCGAGTTGGTGATCACTATCGGGACGACAGTGTTGAAGTGTTTTACACAACGACTGGAGGATAGAGTCATGGCACACAACCCAGTGGCAAAGAACGTATTTAAGTTTTACAAGCCATATCAGCACGAAACCAAGAAAGCCAAGCTCAAGCGAGGCTATCGTAAGCATAAGGCCCGTGGTGTAAACGATGGGTAAGTGCAGTTTATTAATGATCTCAACATTGACTTTAATTCACATTACCCTGGACAGCACTCATGGGAACATTTAAACATTGCCAACGTAGTCAAACGATCCGTGAAACCGAAACCAATGCAGCCATTGCAGTTCATGTAGATAATCGATGGGTCTTAGACGTAGATCCTACTGCTGGGGAAATTGCCGCCACTACGGCATTTGCAACCCTTTATAAGCGACCAGACAAGCGATATTTAGGCGGTGCCCAGTTGGTGAGTTATCTGAATAAATCGCTCCAGCACTGAAGCTTTCAGTCTAAGAGTTAATCCTCGGAGTCCTCCGGGGCCTAACAGTGGACCTGAAAAAACTCTTTATATTGATATTTTATCTTTTTTTTCCTACACTCCGTTTAATTTCATGAAGTGTAAGGAATTCCTCATGTCCGGACTCCAGACCTCATTAGATAAAGCAATAGACTCAGGGCTCCTATATGTGCGCTCGGACTATAACAACCTAATGGAGTGGATGAACACTGTAAGGCAATTCGATACATATATTTTCGTAGATCAAGCCACACACATTGCCGGCCATCAAAACGCAGTCGTTACAGTATTCGATAATTTGCGAGAGCTTATTATAACGCCGATCAGCAAATTAACCCGTGATGAACTTCATTTTATGAATAGGTGCTACCAACTGCTCTGTTTGGGAACCAAAAACAGAACGGTCGATCTCATTCAACTTAAGCAAGCTTTGAATAAGCGCCAGCAATCCTTGCTTGGTAGCTTTATTGCGCCTGGCCATACAGTTTCTGGACATAGCAAATTAGTTAGAGGTGACGAGCTTCGCTTCCTGCAGGTTGAGCGTCGAATCCCGGCTATCGAGGATCAGCGTTTGAATTTTTTCCGGTAGTTTCTAATGAATAATACCGAGCTCATGAGTCATCCAATCTTTACCTCTTGGAATTACGTCCTACAAATTGAGTTGAATGTACTTTCCATTTTTTCAGTTCTTTTATTTGCAGCATTCTTTTATAGATTTCGCAGGATATACCTAATCGCAGCCGTCGTGCCAATGTCTTTATTTGTTGCCAGCCTGCAGGTCTTTACCTGGGCTTTGGATAGCATTCGGTTTACATCTATTGGACTCACCTTGCTGATACTTTGTCAGCAAGCCATCGTTGCTGCGGTTGTTACTTTTTTTATGCCAGTCGTTAAGTACATTGTGAAACGACTGGTATCGGTTTTAATGCCGTGAATTTGAAAGGCGCATAAACCAATAAGGCGCCTACTTTGCAAGTCAGTGTAGTGGGGTAATTTACCGTCTGATACTTAACAATACCTCTGGACATCGACAAAAGGCAGTTGGGAACTAGAAATCCTGCGTTTCATTTACTGCATAAGTCGATAAATGAATCTGAGAGTAACGCTGTTAGTTACTCAAGGTGTCGTAAGCAAAGCAAAAGTGTCCCCAGTGAGTCGTCGGGGACTTACTTGCAGAGGTGTTTAAAATGAAAAAACAGAATCAAGTTAAGTCAGATGTTGTGACTCAAAAAATGTCAGATGGTCGGGTTCGCGTAGTATCACCTCACCGGTATTCCCTGGTTGTCGATGCCGCGAATCTTCTGAAACAAAGCTGGATCGTTAAGTTCGGCAACAGTGAGCTTATTTATTTGCGGGGTGAAAAGAATTTAACCCGCGCAGTCGAGATTGCACAGAGTTTGGCGGCTCGGGTGAGATCTCCTGAAGTACAGAACTTTCGGGCGATCCTGAGTGAGGTTCTGTAGGAACGCTTCTTATATCGACAGGAGAAGATCGGGTGACAGCTCAACAATCGTTTGATGAGTCATTTTCCATTTTTGAAGATCGTGGCATCCAGCCAATTGTTTGGAAGCACGGAGGTATGGCTCGAATCCGCTGTAAGGGCTCGAGCTTTCAAACGGAAGATGGTCACCCTATTTCAGTACCAGAGCGAAGCCCAGATCGACCATGGTTAAAGCATCATACCAAAGTGGGTCGTGATGTTTTCACATTTAGGGCACTCCTACCATATCAGAAAAAGTTCGGTGTTGATTTTGACCTGGGCATTGACGTATTTGATTTTCCTGAGCTGTTTGACGCATCAGTTGATTGGGAGACACCTCGATTCGCCGGTGTTCGGGGTAAAAAAGCCTATGTGCTTATTGTTGAGTTTCCGGATAAGGAAACACGTTCAGACCGTTTCTCGGTCCGCTACACACTGTACTCTGCAGATGCTCGCTTTATTGACGTCGCAAATCAATCTGTACTCGATATGCCGCTTAATGATAATTCGTTGATTGTGCAATCTGAAAAAGCTGGTTTTATGTCAGCAATGCTTGGCAACATTTTTTTATAAGTAGTTTTTTAGCAGTCACGCTGTAAACCCTCGCCCGAATAATTAATCATTGTACGTGGTAACGGGCGCTATCAGGGCGGGAAAAGGGCGGTGAGAAGTCACCGGCAGCGGGTTTTAAAACTACTCGCCGGCAATTGTTTCATGGGCTTCTCAACTCGGCTGCCCAGCAGAGTGAACATGTTGAAACCAGGAAGCATTATTATCCGTTTTGGGTGAATAATTCACTCAACGCCGGCAAGGCTAAATAGCGGTGCCTTTCTGGCAGATACTACTGGTATTTCCTAGACTAATCATACATTCAATCCATGGTGGGCGGTTGTCTCACGATGGGATGGAAGGTAAAGAATGGCCATCCGCTGCCTGAATACTCCAGTGACAACGCACCTGTTCGCACACGTTTAGATTGCATTCCTGGGTATTGAATCCGCCTGCCTATCTTAATCAATCAAAAGGTTGATATTGCTTCGCTTAATACCTGGCCGGGTCCAGGGTGGGTACAGTGATCCCCATGATCCCTCGGCGAAATCTCAAGTACAGAGTCGAACTCTTTTATTGTAATAAGTGGCATAAACAATAAGGCCATTTCCGCTCTAAATTCGAAGGATTCCGGTGGCCTCCAATTCAGTATCGTTATTCCACTACAATAATGGAGATACTGATTATGAATGCTACTACACAGCCCTCGAGTGAAAACAATGTGCATCCGCTCGAAGAAATTATACGTGATTACCACGGCAAAAAGAGTTTTGCGGTAAAAATTCTCGATCTTCTTCTTGAAAAAGGTATGGATGCTAAAGGATATCTTGAAGGTGGTATAATTGCTGGACAGTCTGTTTCCAGTGCGATACTGGAACTACTTCAGTTGGACTTACGCGGCCAGTATAAAGACTTTGATGTCTTCTATACGCATCAATCCAAACTGATTGACAGCACCGTTACTCGACCTTTCAACCCTAAAGACGTCGCCAATCCACTGACCGCGCAAATTGAACCGGTCTATTGCTCATATGGCGGTTTCACCGGTTTCGAGACCATCGACAAAGGTAAGTACCAGATTCGAGATAGTCAGACTGTCGGGAAGATGAACTACATCCTGTTTAATATTCATCGATATAAAGAAACGGATCAAATGGAGGAAACCGCCACTACCCTACTGCAAGGATTTGATATCAATGCTGTCAAGGTGGCTCTATTCAGAGACCCTAAGACTACTTTGCCGAAGTTGGTTGTCTGCGATGAGTACATGGACTTCATTAAAACAGGCACCCTCAAAGCGGTAACCGCCATCACCCCGCTTCGAACGCTATTACGTTTACTTAAGAAACAGCACGAGTTAAAGGCTGCGTCGTTGGATGAGGTGAGTTTTAACACGCTCTTGTCAATCTATCATAAACAGACACAGAACTTATCTCACAACGATCCTGAAGGCCCTTACTCGCTCAAAGGCAGTGTCGTGAGTGATATTTTTCTTTGTCAGCACCCCAAAAAAGTTCGCGCTAATTTCAGTAACTATTTTACTCTGGCTGAAATGCCACAAGAGCGTGTTGACTTCCAAATCGCCAACCACACTCGCTTTACACAGTTTCTGGTTAGGCGAGATATCCAATTGCCGGCAATCAAAGAAAGCTGGCCTGACTAATTTCAATTCATTGATCGCCGTCTGCGACCCTGAAAGGCAAGCCGGATTGAAGATCGACAGCGCAGACGGTGTTTGTGTCAATCAAATCACAAATCTAAGCACAGGCAAATCGGTAGGTGGCTTTGATTTTTTTGATGATGATGTCCCGTTTCTGACAAAGGATGAATCATGTCTCACCCACTCTATCTCTTTTCTTCTTGGTATTGACCGCGAGGTGGTTCCGGACTTCCATTTGATGGGCAGAGCTCATTGGAAGTCTGCTTTGGTTGATTGGATCGAATCGATCGGTAAAACAGTTTCAGCAAGCACTAATGCTCCTACAGGTCGATCAATTGCTGTTGGTAAGCATTCGAGTGGATTAAAACATGCGGTTGTCGTAAATAATGGTGAATTTGTGTTTGACCCAGACGATGATCAAGAGTTTTTGGACTCCATTGATTATTTCATCAGCGTGAATGATTGACGATTTGCGAGCACCCCAGCGCTGAGCTGGGGCACCTACCTGTCATTTTTTGCGGTCATTGGCGCAAAGCAATATGGCGCAGTTCTGTGTCCTAGGCTGGGTGTGTTTGTTGGGCAAGGATCGCTTATTCTCTTCTTAAAGTTATAGAGGAATGAAGCTATGTCCAGTCGACCAATGTGCGGGGAATACGAAGTAAATTGCTCTTGTGATGCGCCGAACTATGGCAATGCAAAAGATGCTGCAGACCCATGGCAATCAGGCAAACTGACGTCTGTCTGTTTCCGAGAGCATGAAGTGCATAAAGCAAAGCATAGCCTTGAAAGTATGCCGTTTGGTGTAATTACAGCACGAGGCAATCGAGCTCTCAAGAAAGTCCGTAAAATGTTTCCAAAAGAGTGCGAGCTTGTTGAAGCGGAGCTCGTGAAATGTTCTTATCATCGTGCACGCTATCCAGGCGTGACCTATACCTGGGTACGGCACCCTACTCTGGATTTTGGAGACCCTTGGCCGTGTGTCACTCCCTCGCATTGTTCCAAATTTTTTGAAGCGGCGTTAAGGCTGGGTTTATGAGCACCCTACTCCCACCACAAGAAATCACAGTACAGTACATTCAGGCCCGGTACAAATCTATCCTGGCAGAGGTCTCTTGTGTGACGCCGCTAGCGAGTTGGTCAGTACAACCTAATGGTGTGTTCTTGACTAGCCATAAATCAAAGTATGGATGGGCAAAAACGGACGGCACAATCGAAGTAAATCAATGGTATCTGGGTACCCAAGCAGTTAATAAGCTTGATATGACTATTCGGCACGAACTGGCTCATTTGTGCAGAGGCCTTACTCATGCGCACGATCGAGCTTGGACACGAACAGCAATGCTTTTTGGTGTTCGAGATGACCTGGTTCCGGTCAGCGAGATCGAGCAGATAAAATCGCGAATACCATACAAGTACCAGGTCTATGCAAATCTAGCTAATGGCGAGCGTCGCGCATTGGGTGGTGCACACAAAAAGACAAAGCGGTATACAGAATACAACCCCAATGATCGCTACAAACAGATGACAATCGACCGCATTCGGGTACTAAGCTTTGACTTTGAGGAGCATGAACATCATGACTAAAGCAGCAGTCTTTCATACGCAACGAGGCAGGGTTCTAGTCGAAGAAAGCCTACTAACACCTGCGATGACGCATTTGCTGGCGGCCTTCAAAGCAGCCTCGGAAGCCATTCACGAAATTGATGACTTAGTCAATTTGTTTGAATCAATACTGCAATCGAGAATATTCCAAACCGATTCAGTAACATTTGCTAGAGCAGCCGCTATTTTTTCCAGTGTTCAGTCGTATGTTTTTTCAGAAGATGATAAATCGGTGCTAACCAGTGCATTGAAGGTTCGAGGGGTTAACATTTTACCCAGGATAGTTCCTGACGTCAGTTATCCGGATTGGTTTCTGTGGGTACCGGCTAATGACCCGGGTTACAAAGTCTCTTTTGTACCATTCGAGGCATCTGCTGCTGAGTAAAAGGCAGGTATCGAGCGGTTAGCAGAGGTTATAAATTAGAATGAGTGACGATGTTTTAGATTCCCCTATGAATGAAGTGATCAGTCAATCGATGGCAGCCCGGAGATAATGGACTTCTTTTAAAAAACAGACATTCTTGGCGCAGAATCAATGAGGCGTTGAGTAGATATCAAAGTGTTGAGGCAGGGGTTTAGCTGAGCGTTTATTCTTGTTGTATTGAATTTGCAGCCAGGAGCTGATCATGATGGAACAATCAAGTGAACCAATTTTTGACTACAGAGTACTTGTTGAGCAATTGGGCGGTGTCGGACCACTTAAGGCCATGCTGGGCGCTAAGCAGTCTATTAATTAGATCAAGATTAAATATGACATTTCCAGTGATCTGTACAACATGGAATTCGGCCGGGTCCATGGCAGACGTTACATCGTCAAGGAAGAAGTCAACGGAGTCCATTGTGATGAACTTCGGGCGCACATTGTCGATGTCACCGTCATGGACATATCGATGCCAGTTTTACATCGCGGGTGGTCTTAACATCACCAATACTACTTAAGGAGACTAAAATGGCACTCATTGAGCGAACGACAAACAAGCAGCTGTTGGATATTGCCCGGGCCAGTTCGGCTGTTCAGCACCCCGCGATGCAGGCCTTTATTGGTGATATCGATACAAAGGTACCTTTTGAATCAGCTAGCGAGACTGATATCGCAACGTTATCTGATTTGCTAGATCTAGAGGAAGCGCTCGATAAAAGTAATCATCCGGACTTTCATGATTTCGAAACGTACGCTTTCAACTAGTGAGAACCGCCATGCCAAAGTTAACTGCACGAACTATCCACGGATCCGGTTTTGTTGGACGTGTTATTGTCGACTTGCACCTATCGAATACGTTCAAGGATGTAAACCGTAAGCTTCGGCTGATCAGTCGCGTTTACTCGGTCAAGGACAAACGACAGTCGAAATCATGGCGCCTTGCAGGTCATAGCTCTAGGCTACTCATGAGTAACGTGCAATTTCCAGTGTCCGAAGCAGGGAGACAAGCGGTATTACGTGACCAGTCAAAAACGCCTCATGCCTACATCGATGGGACCGTAGAAGAGCATGCAATCAGCGACGAATCGCACACTGAAATCATTCAAGACATGGTGCGCGCCGGTGGCGTATACGTGGCATACGACCCCTACAAAGTAGAGAAATTTTGTGTCACAGATTCAGAGCACCTGCCGATGGATCCGGCTGACTGTGAGTCCCTGCAGCGCATTAATGCTGCAAGTCGGATTTACGCGTACGAACATGGTGCCATTGCGATACATGAGGCAGGTCCTCGTGATTTGTTTTCTTAACCACTACACGGGCCAATTATGACCCAGCCCTCGAGAAACGCCATGGGATGAGTAGCACATAGTGGCGCTAAGCAATTAGGCGCTCTACCGTAACAATTGCTACGGATTACTAACCCTCACCACGGGTCATACTTCTGCTACAGAAATGCGGAGGTATTGCCCAAATGACTCACCCTACCCTTCACGCCGAATCTTCGGCTCGACTGTTTGGCGGCCAAAGTAGCGACTGGTTACCGGTTCACCTTTATTTGGATGACACTAAAAAAGCCTTTGGCGATTTTCGCCACCGAGCCTTTCGCCACCATGAACAAGGTGCTTTATTGTGTGCAACGTCACTGGCAACAGATCCAGCGCATCAAGAAAAGCTCTATTTAGTCGCGGAGCAGCATATCCGCGAAGACTGCGGTGGTCGCTTGCCGACAATAGAGGATTGGTTAGATTGCTTTGATGTCGATGGGCTCGGAAAACTTGATAAGCCAGTTATTTCTACTTCTGTAATGAACCAACTGTGCGCGAAGCGATTCAATGCGTCGCCGGACGAGTTTGCAGAGATTAACGATTGGATAGACGGACTCGATGCCAGCACACGCCTAACTGATTCTTACCACTCGGCAGCGCGGTATCTACGACACCATTCAATGGGTTGTTTTGAAGTCGAAGAAGTCTTCGGCCGGACAATGCCCTTATCCAATGGTCATAACATCCCGACACGATATATCGCTGAATATCACAACAAAGTTGAGTTTGGGTATATCCCCGCTGCATCTGAATGGGCTTCATTAATCAAACACAAAATCTGGATGAGTCGAGCATCATTCATTCGACCAATGGAGGCACTAGCATGAACGCAAGCATCGAAACCATAAACCTTCAAAGCCTCAATCTACCTAAACGGGTTCTTCAACCGATTAAGCAACTGATTAAGCTGGATGCGGTAAAGCCTGAAGAAATTCCGATCGTCGAACTGATACTGAGTAATTTGCCGCAGCCCGATATGCTATTGCCTTGGCTGGTACATTACCGGGGGCTTGGACTTGCACGCGGGTATTTCAAAGACATCTTAGATATGGCAGTTACATTCAACCGTCTGGTAAATCCCTGGTGGTCTAAGAAACGGTGGCAAGAGGAGCATGATTCTCTTTCAAGGCTGGCAACCTTAAAAACTCTCGCTGAAGAGAATATAGTTTATGAAAATCAATTGGTGCGGGACTTATTGCCTGAATCGTTCCCAGGCTACGTTATCTCAAGCAGTCGCCGCTTGGGTATGGAAGGTCTGAGACAGCGGCATTGTGTCGCCAGCTACCACCACCTATTAGTGGCTAACCAAAACTCTGCGATTATTTCAATGTTCGTAGACAAATGCCGGTGGACATGCGAAGTCTACCGGCGCGACTACTCCGAAACGCCATATTTGGATGTCACGCAAGTTAAAGGTTTGTTGAATCAACCGGCAAGCGCGAAGGTGATTCATAAGATCAAAAATGCTCTTGGTATTGAAGAATCTGCAAATGCTCCTTGTCCAGAAGAAGTCAGCGCAGACTATCACGATCAGCTTACTGCCTTACTCCCTATTCTGCGGGATCGCGGAGTGGCGAGTGTACGGGTAGAGTTTGATGGTAGCGGTGACTCCGGCTCAATTGAGGATGTGAACTTTGATGCCCCTGAAGGCTTTAACGAAAAAGAAGTGATTGACTGGCCGAATGTCGTCAAGGTATGGGATTCTGAGACCAGAGCCTTCAAATTTTCGGAAACTATTGAACCGACGCCTCTCGTTGAGATCGTGGAAAGAGTTACTGAAGACTGGTTAGAGAGTACCGGTGTTGACTGGTATAACAACGACGGGGGTTATGGGCATTTTGAGTTCGATGTCGAAAACGCTCGATACGGCCTGGATGTCAATGTTCGATACACAGAATCAAGTGTTGAGTATTCAGACGAATTTGAGGTTGAATTATCTGAATAGTTGCCTTTCGACCGGTAATTCTGGATTGCTGGGCGCTTCAGATCGCATGACAAAGCCAAGCTGCCATTATCTCTCAAGGAGAAAAAAGCAGCTTGCCGCAAACAACATCGCCGCCGAGTAGTAGTTAAGTCTGATTAGCCGATTCAAGCAAATCACTTTCCTTTGGACGCACTTCTTGAAGGAATCTACTAACTCGCGAACGACCAAAAATGCGAATATCACATTCACCAGCAATAACAATCCTGTAACCCAAATAGACAAGAATCTATCCTAAAAATTATAAATAGTGCCAAAAACCCATCGCGACCAAATGCAGAATCGCCAGCATTTCCTTCTTTACTTCTGCAATATCATGTTAAATTATATGGCATATACTATTCAAGGCTTTTAACATGATTAAAATCCTTAGTTTTTCTGAATTTGTGGCAGAATCATTCGGTGTCGATGATCTTTCCATCTATGAGTCTCACGGCGAAATGGAGACTGTTTTAATCCTTGAACACCATGAAAATTCCTATGGCCAGTATGTTGTTGAGGAAATCGAAACAAATTTTCCTTCACTCAAGGACTATTTGGCAGTTTCAGATGAATGCGATGTCACGATTACTCGACCGTTAGAAGGTGCTCCTATGCATGGTCTTGCCGATTGGGTGGTGAAGGTGGAAACGCCCTATTCCATCTCAGAGTATGAAATCTCATTTTCTCGACCAGAAGAAGATGCCTTCTTCCTTACCGAGGAAGGTGGTAGTAGTGAAGCTGCTCAGTTTTGATGATTTTGTTAGAGCTAACGCCACTGGCCTGCTGAAAGGCATAGTCCGAAATCCTTCGGTATGTCCTGTTTGTAATGGGCAATGCACTCTCAACTCAAAAATTTCTCCGATAGATGAGCCCTGTAAGGCTTGCCTGGGATATGGCGTTGTCCTTCCCTACGACTTGACGCATGTCTGTCGAGAATGCAACGGATGGGAAGGCGAAACTGAGATTGGCAGTGAAAGGAACGAACCAAACGAATCCACAACAGTGCTGCGTTTGAACAAGTGCAATTCATGTCACGGCACGGTTATTCATCCCATCAGCGATGTCTACTTTTTCAATCGTTATGCTGCCTACTGTCACTATTTGGTCGGACAAACATCAGAGTTTTGTTGCATTAGCGGAAAGAAGGCTGCGAAGCACTTAGGGTTAAGCATCGAATCGGCCAATAACAGTCAGCAGTTTGAAGTCATAGTCAAACTGCGTGGCTTTTGTTTAAGTATTACGCCGGATTCAGCAGAAGGGTTGTACTCAAATCATTAATGGTAAATAGATACCGCCAAACCTAAAGGCGGTCTATTCCAACTATAAGAAATTACGGGATTCTTGTATGCGTTCTTTAGTATTGGCTGTACTACTTTTGACGACCGGCTCCGTGTTCGCGGAAATCAATAGGTTGGTTTCATTAACTGAATTGGGGTTGTTTAACAAGCTGCAACTTCAATGTGTTGAGCAAATCCAAGATGTTTTTAACCGGAATACCCACTATTACTGGATCGTCAATTCCGTAGCGGTCGATCAGAGCGACGAGGAGACCTGGATGTGCTCGATGCACATTTCAGCGATCCCTGCTGATCCTGAAACTCAATCCCCATTGCCAGATCAACTACTGCAGTTCCGACTATCCGCCTCTCAGTAACCTCTCTGTCTACCGAAGGTAATGGCTTTTTAGGCGCAGAATAATATGGCGCTTCGTCGTATATAAATGCCACGGCTTCGGTAGGACTTGCTTCCCGTATTGTATCTGCATTAACTCAACGGGAAATCGGTCATGTCTGCCTACACTGATATTCAACAATACTACCTTTACGAGAAAGACAGCAAAAAGCAGCTTTGGTTGGAAGGTCGCTGCCTCGAAGAGCACTCTTTTGTTGTTGGTAAGCGCTATGATCGAACAATCGAAGAAGGCGTTATGACTTTGACGTTGAGCGACGTAGGTCGATACGTGGTCAGCAAAAAGAAAGTTGGCGGCAAGGAAGTCCCTGTTCTGGATATTGTCAACAAGCAGTTGACCGAAGCCTTTGAAAACACGGTCGCCATCCAGATCGCTTACAAGGGCGATAGTATCACTGTCACCAAGTCGGAAGTCGATCGAAAGATAGAGCGTCGTGAGCGCTCTTTCATGGCAGCACTGAATTCTGGCCAACCTTTAAACTGGGGTTCGTTCTACCATGGCGCGGGCATCCTTGACGGCGGTTTGCATGAAGGTTTTGAACGTTCTGCATTGCCCGCACACGTCAGCCTTGCGGTTGAACTTGATCGACGCTACATGGACATTTCCTGCCGTAACAATACCTTTTGGGCACCCAATGCCGTTCGCATGAGCTCACCGATGGAGTTGCTTGCGTTCAACAGTTCTAAAAGCACACAGCTACATGGAATCTGCGCAGGGGTACCGTGCACGGCTGCCAGCAAGTCAGGCCGGTCGAAGCATAAAAGCATGTTCGAAGATGCTTCTTTACCAGAAGCCAACGAGAAAGCTGGCGCTCAAATTTTCTACTTTCTTGACGTCGTTAACCGTTGCAATCCAGCTCTGGCCATCGTTGAGAACGTTAACGAATGGTTTGCCTCTGCTTCATACATGATCGCTCGCACCGTCCTAAAAATGGCCGGTTATACGGTATACACCCGCACGGTTCGAGGCGCTGATTTTGGAGCTTTAGAAGATCGCGAGCGCACGATCATGCTCGCTATTTCCAGAGGCCTTGTCAAAAAAGTACCGTTTGACTTCGCGACGATGGTGCCGCGTATTGCTAAGCCAGCGAACTTGGCCGAGGTGCTGATTGATACCCCAGACGACTCAGATGCATGGAGCACCTGTGACTACCTGATTGAAAAGGAAAAAAGCGACATTGCCACCGGCAAAGGCTTCCGCCTTCAGTGGGTAGACCCGACCAGTGCGACAAAGGTTGGCACAATCGGGCGTGGATATCAAAAAAGGCGCTCTACCGAAGTACAGATCCGTCATGCTGCTAATCCAGACTTGGTTCGTCTTCTATGGCCGGTGGAGCATGCACGATGCAAAACTATCCCTGAGAGAGCAATCGCCGGTGTAGAAGGTTTGACACTCGCCCATCAGGTGCTTGGCCAAAGTGTCGTACGTGAATGGTTTGTGTCACTTGGTATCGCAATTGGCGAATGGGCAGATCAATTGAAGCTTGAATTTTACTCAGCTAAAAACGATGAAGTGCAATACAAACTAGCAATCTAAACCTATCGGTCAGGCGGGTCCACCCCGCCCTATTTATTTTCTCGGTTTAGATAGGCGCAAAGCTATAAGGCGCAGAAATGATTTTTAAGCGCTAGGGGGTATATCTGCTGCAATCAGCTATCTTAGCCTCAATTGAGTTGGAGGTGTTTATGCCCAAATTTGCAACGAACGATACAGCTAAAACGTATCAACGGCTTGAGGCTGAACTTGACTGGTGTACTGCGAGCGACCAAGAGCAGATCGATCAGATGAACACTATGCGTAGTGCTTTATCAAAAGTGCTAGGTTCAACCGTCATCATTGATTGGGAATTCACCGATCCGCGCACTGGAACTAAGGTTGTTGTAACAGCCAGTGAAAAACTCGAAATTTTAGATCGTCGTGTCGCTCGATTTGAGCGCTTGAAACGTAAGGTAGCTTAACATGCACACTTCAGCCCCCCGCTTAGAGCGCTTTGGGAAGAACCCTAAAGGCGGCCGCGATTTTGTCATTCCAGACCTTCATGGTGAACTTGAAATTTTCTTGGATGCCATGCGACATATTCAGCTTGATGAAGCCAAAGACCGTGTTTTTTTCCTGGGTGACCTAATTGATCGAGGGCCGCATTCTGTGGCTTGTTTACGATTACTGGAAAGAGACTGCTTTCGTAGCATTTTGGGTAACCATGAGGATATGTTTCTGGAGGCCTTAACGACAAGGGACTATGCCCATTGGTTTCAAAACGGCGGTACATGGGCGCGGGAGTACATTGTCGGCGAAGACAATAGAGGGCTCACTATCGCAAACGACGACTTATGGTACATAGCTCAGTTGGCTTGGGACCTGCCGCTTGGTATGACCGTTGAAGTTGGCGACCAAACCTTTGGTCTGATTCATGCCGATGCCTACGGCGACTTCGAAGACGCTTGCCGTAATGAAGAATCGGCGTTGTGGGGTCGCATGCGGAGTAAATTTAAGGATGACCGACCTGTAACCGGAGTCGATCATGTTTTCTGCGGCCACACCATCGTCGCGGCACCAGAGACCTTGGGTAATGTGACGTTTTTGGATCTGGGTGCCACCAAGAACAAGAAACTAACCATCGTGGATCTGAACGAAGTGGTTAGAAACGGCTTGGAAGCAGGTATAAGCACATACATTGGCAAACGTGAGGTAGCTAAATGAAGAATCAAGGTGGAATACAGTTAATTGAACTGTTATCTGGCCAGCTGTCCTACCAGTATGAAGCCAAGGAGCAGTTTCATCGCATTGGAAAGTCGTATTTTCGTGATTTGGCAAAACGTCTGAGTTTGTCGAAATCTGACTTTCGTTTATCCAGCAACAAAGCCGGTATCGCAGTTTCAGGTGAAATCACGTTGCACACAGACAAATTCTACCTTCAGTTATCTCAGTCGTATGTTTCGTATGGGAATAACCGGCATGACATACTTTTGCGAACCGTAAAGGACAGGAGCGACTACGCGGGAGGACCCAACTGTCACCTGCCTACGGTCTTGCTGGCTGATGCGGATAATTTGGCGCGATACATCGAGCACCACATTGACTTCCCACCAGCCAATACGACAGTTCCTAGTGAAGAGCAGGTTCGGTCCGATCTCGCCCATGCCCGGGCGAATGAGGTGCTGACTCCGGAATTGGAAGTTGTTCGGGATCAGTATGAGTATGGCGACATCGATCTGGAAGATTTCGAGGCGGCCGTTGCATTGGCTAAGAATAGCAATCCAGTGCAACTAAGTTTTTTCGCATAAGCGGTATACCCTACAAAGCCATAACCGAAGCCTAATTAGTTGTATAAATCTTGCGCATCCCCTACTTCAAAATGTGCAAGATCATGCTATACTATATTGGCATCATTCAAGAAGGTAACGCTAGATATGATTAACCCATATGATTATCGTGACTCAAAATGTACACCTGGAACAGCATGGTCAATGCTGTTCGGATTGTGCCTAACAGTCGGCGTCTTTTCATTTTTTTTGACTCTATAGTTGCACAGTGTCTGTGTTTTCTTCGGGCCATCTATGGCCCGTTTTTTTGCTTGCCGAAATGTGAGGCGCAAAACAATAGGGCGCTCTTATAGTAATTTAGGTATATGGAGATGGGCTTAAGTTATTGCTTTATAGTCTTCTCATCTTAATTAACTGTAGAGGTGTGGGGAAGATGAATGACCTTTTGACTCAACGGATAAATGCTCAGCTGGTTGCACATTTGGAAGAGTTAGAACAGATGGTTTCTGACTACAATGACCGTGAATGGGTTGCATCCGTATCGTGTCTGCCAGCGATTGAAGAATCAACAGTTGAAGCGGCTTGATATGCCGCTTTCCTTCCATAAATCAGAACGGTTGGTAGCATGACAACTACAGATTTCACGGTAACCGTCTTTAATGACCTGTTCCATCCGCTGGATGTTGCGTGCTTTGATAATCTGCATCATTTTCTCTTGCTCTAACGTGTCGGGGAAGGAATCGAATTTAAACAGTCCTTTTGCGCATAATTTTCTTTAACATAATCGTTAAAGTCGGTGATCGGCTCTAGATTAATGAGCTTATTGGCCTGCAGCGCACTTAACACTTCTTCAGGTGCCGAATATCTACCTGATTCCAGGTCAAAGTGTGCAATCACATCGGACGGATGAGCGAACCATAGTTTCGGTGACTTAAATTTGGTTTCTTCAAAATAAATGAAGTCTCGTTCAGTACCAGTGAACTCCAGGTACCCACAAGATCGAGGAGAATCACTGTCAAAATATATCGTACACGTATCGTAGTGACCCCATTTCGTAGGAAGCGTATATTCCTTCGGACGTACCGAGAAAGTACGCTTTTCCTGCATCCTCCGCGGAAATCGATAGCTAGCCTCTTCCGCTCCCATGATACTGACAGACAAATCACTCCACCGACCAGGTTCGCCCGTTTCATTAATGATTTGGCTTCCATACAGGAATACTCCGCCATCGTATTTTGCTTGACGCGTTAAGTCGTGTAATGACAGTGTGATTATCTGTTTTTCTGCTTTATGTGCATTAAGTCGCTGAAATCCCGCTTCACAGCCAAGTAAACTAGGCACGTCCACAAGACCGAAGGAAAATTCGCCATCTGCCGGTTTAGCTTGTTCGTTGCCGGCGAGAAATTGTTTTGCCATCTCAGGAATCTGCCAGCCGCAACCTTCAATATCCGCCAGAAGTTCCTTCTTAAAGCGAACGATGTTAGGAGATGTACTATCTTCAGCACAATGCCATAGATGCCACCCATCGTTCTCACTGATCGACAGCACCAGAGGTTGGTATGACGTTCCAAAGTCTCGGGAGCAGTGCACGACGTATTCATTTGACTTGCGTCGTGTTAGTTCGTCTATTGCCTGTTCTAAAGGCTTCCATTGGATTCGAACATTCTTTGGAGGGTTGACCAGGCTATCGAATCGGTCGACTGGGCATTGCGCTTGAGTGGCCTGCCTAAACAACTCTTGGCTTGAAAGCTCCCTGGGTGACAGTGCAAACCGCACTTTCTCTTCATCGCGGTCATTATGTGTAGTTATCGTACATATATATCTGTACCCAGCTCGTTGGGCATCCTTCAAAACGTCAAGATTCCGAGCTTTTAGAATTTTCATATGAACTCCTTTGCAATAACTTGCAAGATCATGTCATAATTAAATATAAATGCAAGATCGTGTCATATCAAGGGGAATATGCAACAAGGCGTAACGGGCATCCAGAATCGAGGGTTAATTTGGTCGTGGTTTCAGCACTATTTCTGTGGATTCGATTGATCAACTTGAATAGGAATTTCAGCATGTCACGGACTGCGACTAACTCTCTCATTGCTTTCACCCGCGGTATGGCTGTAATCGTGACAGTGGATGGTCAAATGAAGAAATCGATCCGAAATGGCAGTTCATCTTAGAAAAGATAATTGATACAAAAACCGTTTTACCCCAGCTGAATAAAACATTGGAGACTCGCAATGACATCAAAACGGAAAGACGGCGACTGTATCATTTTGTATTGGGATGAAATGCTCCCTGAATACGAGGTATTTAAAGGTCACGTTTCGAAAGAGCACGTACTGCCGATCATTATGTTTGAGCGAGATTTACCATTTCTGAAAAAGCACGATTTGGTTGAGATCAGCCATAAGTATGGCCGTTGGTCGATCGCACAAGACGAAATGGGCGACCCGATTCAGCGATTCAAAGAGTATGACGAGCCGGGGCGCGGTCGATTCAAAGCAACACTGGTCAAGTTGTCTGGTTATACATACGAAGAAGCAGTTCGCTATCACAATCGTAATGCATAGAAGACACGAATGGCTGAATTAATGCTATTTAAGCTGGATGCATCGTTGCGATAATAACTCAAATAACTGGGGATTCTATAGTGACTGAAATTTGCGACTGTATTCAAACCTACTCTATTGAGGAACATGGTAAAAATCACGTCATTTTCTATGGTCGTTGTCCTCACCGACATGGATTGAACTTGGCAACCTTGACAGAAATTGCTTGGAACTGCGAAGTCAAGAAACTAGAAGAGTGTTTGATTCGAGGTGCTATTGCCCTTGTTCCATTTTCCACCGTAAATTCTAGCCAATCAGATCCGCGCAAAATATGAAGTTTGAATGAGCTGATGTGGAATGATGTGTGAATATACGACATAAACAAAAGAATGCAGCCACCGACGGCACTTAGGGTCTAACTAGACTTCACGGTCATACATATCGATTATCTCTTAAAAAAGTCGATATACGGATGCCTGTTTTGGGCGCAAAAATAATGTGGCGCGACGCAGTAGTTAGACTACTTGAGGGCTTATGTGGTTTTTCCAGTATTATGACCTCAATAATTTGTCAGACTTTGCTCAGAGAGCATTATGTCAGAACATGAAAATTGTGTTATGCACATAGGTAGAACTATCTGCTAAAACTAAAACGAGGATCAAAATATGTCAGATAGCACAAAACATCAGTCGACCGCCTTTAAGTGCCCCGACTGTCTTGGCACGAAGTTCGCCCGAAAATATGCTGGATTTTTTGCTGAAGTAGACGAAAACGGCGATGACACTGCAGACAATTTCAGTGAACACGAAAGTTGTACCGAACTAACTGAAGAGGCAATTTGCCTTGGATGCGGTCATGAATTTGAATGGGAATCATGAAAGTTGTTCCCTGCCCGTGAGGTCCGATTCGCCTAAGTAGAATAACGGAATTACTTTTAGCTTCGCTAGCGAAGATAAGGCCGAAAGCGTAGCTATGCTTCTTAATTGTTTACTAAAATGAAAATGGTCTAAAAGCCACTTAAGGAATAAATAAATGGAAATCACCAGAACTCTATTTGATTTTGCAAAAGCACTACCCATTTGGTCGTGGTTAGTTATTGTACCCATTGCAGGTTTTTCGGTATTTAGCACAGTCATGATGGCAATTTACTTGAAAGATCTATACGACGTTAAAAGAGGACGTTGAATAATTGGTACCGCAGCAGTCAAATAAATGAGCTAGTAGCCTGGAGGAAAGGCCCAGAGTATCTTCTTTCTGAGCCACCTTTAACGGTGATGACCGCCAGCGGTAAGCAGTCTTGGTCTTTAACCGATTGCGATGTCATGGAACCAATCCCATAAAAATTTAAATATTAATGGAATGCACCAATGGCTACAGTTAAAAAGACACCTTTAGATCTGTCACCTTATCAAATCCGCAAAGGATTAAAAGTGACACAAGTCGTCACAGAATTTGCTAGCGGCCGGCAAAGCTGTTGCATTGAATATGATGCCGGAAATTTCATTTTCTCAGTTCATGAGCAACCGGGAGAATTCTCTGTTTGTGTTCACAGCACTGAGGTTATCTGCGTAAGTACCTTTGAGGCGGCCGACTACATTGCGACCAAGCTTGCCGAGCACCAGTCCTATCCATGCCCAGACACTAACAACACGTTCAATTTTGGGACGGTAAAAGAGCGCGCGGTAGTTCTCTCTGCATTCGCGGCGCATCCTGAAGCAGAAGAAGCATAGATTTGGGGATGCTAGGAATTTTGGGAAGATTCATAATTTCGGTAGTAAATTTCGCATAGATCATACAAGGCTGGTTTTGATAGTGTGTCTACGAGGCGCAGAATCAATTTGGCGCAACGAAGCCGATGGACGCGGTGACCCTTGCCGGATGAGGTATCGATATACTTTGCCTATTCTTTGATTGAACGGGTACGGTACTCATGTACAACCACAAGAACAACTTCGGTTGGCCAGAGATGGTCGGTAAGTATGAGTCGATGAACAACGGGAATGAGTTCGGGATATCGTATTTTATTACTCTCCCCTGTCAGACCGAGGCACTCAACTTTACGAAGCGCCCTATCCACAATAAACTTGACTATCCCATGAATGCGGGTACCGCTACCATGGAGGCTTACGGTGAAAACAAGACGTGGAACTGGAGCGGTGATGAACAATTTAAGGCTGTTTTTGAAATAGCACGATGCTTTTTGGCAGAGCGCGCTGAGGCTACTGAGCAGTCAATGGAAAAAATGCTGACTGATACACCTTGGCAAGAAAACGGCGCTTTATCTTTTGGCGTGTACTCCATTGATTGCAAGATTTATGACGACCGTTTTCTGAACGCTTATTTGGAACTCTCTGATCTATTAAGCCCAAGCTTTGATGAAGCCGCGCTTACACTGACTTTTTATAATGACGGTGGCTATGAACGCTGGGTGATGAACGAGCGTCGATTGTACGTGCGTAGCCTTGCTGAATTTAAAGAAGCACTTTTGTCTTACGCGAAGGAATTTGCCCCAGCTACCCAGGCGGCGGCTTAGCGCCCTGCCCTCTCATAAAAAGGTATTTATATGTCAGTAATGTCTTTTCCTGATCGTGGTCCATGGGGTAACTCACGATACCGCGGCAACTGCAGCGGCTATTTTTATCAGCAGCTTTTTACTCAGCTAAACGCGAAGTCATTCTGTGATCCGATGATCGGCAGCGGCACTTCGATTGAAGTGGCGAAAGAAATGGGCCTCGAGTCCGTTCACGGCTTGGACTTACACAGTGGGTTTAATGCAATTCGGGATTCGATATTATCAGCCATTGGTGGTTTGCCGGTGGACTTGTGTTTCTCACATCCGCCGTACCATACCGTACTACCGTATAGCGGACCTGGTGGCATGTGGGGTACCGACCAGGCGCCTCACATCGATGATTTGTCGGCCTGTCCTAACGTCGACGATTTCTATGACAAAATGGTTCTTGTTCTGGTTAATCAGCGCGAGGCTACCAAAGCCGGTGGACACTACGGTACATTGATCGCTGACCAGCGGAAGAACGGTCAGTATCATTCTTTTCAGGCAGAACTGATTGCACGAATGCCACGGGATGAACTTAAAGCCGTGCTCATTAAACTGCAGCATAATACGATGTCCGGGTTAAAGACTTACTCCCGTATGAAGTACCCGTGTATTGAACACGAGTACGCCATTTTATGGCAGAAACCGGAGCGCGGTATTTACTTATTGCCGGTGATGGCCAAGCAAGCCTATGATCGAGTGAAGTCTGCCTGGAAAGTCATTGTCCGGAGTGCTCTGATGATGCTTGGCGGTAAAGCCTCACTCAAAGAAATCTACGCCTATGTTTCGAATTCTCACCCTGATCGCGTGGACGCCAATCCAAACTATGAGGCGAAGATTCGACAAGTGCTGCAACTAACGGAGTGGTTTGATAGCTCTGAACGTGGAGTATGGCAACTGGCTGCATAATGCAGCCACCTTGTGCGGTTTAGGCGCATAGCAATACGGCGCTCGGTAGCCAATTAAAAGTGTGAGAGTATTTGTGATTGAATTCGGTATAGTGCTTTCGTAGTTTTCATGAACACTTGGAGAATTAGAATGAGTCAGGACAATGAATGGCAGTCATTTTTCGTATGGCTATACAGCCATATTCTGGGAGCTCTATTGATCTGTTTCTATGTAAATAGAGCAATCTGGTTGGAAGACAATTGGTCCGCAATTGTCGGCGAAATGTACATAATTGAAAAAATTGTGAGTGTTGTTGGCTTCTTAGTTTTCGTGCCAATTTCCTTTGTTTTTATTAGATTGGTCGCCGAGTGGCTAGCATATCTATCTGCGAATAAGTTTAAAAGTACTAATTAGAAGAAATCGATACTCTCTGGCAATGATTCCGTAAGGGGGGCTTTAACATGCCATCTTTCCAAGCTCGCGTAAAAATTTGGCTCTCGAAGTGTTTTACTCACGATATCGCCACAGACGTTTCTGAGAGAAATCATCGGTTTATTGAGGAAGCTCTAGAGTTGGTCCAATCTACCGGTTGCACTGCAGATGAAGCTCACAAGTTAGTTGATTATGTCTTTTCCCGACCGATCGGCGAGACAAGGCAAGAAGTTGGTGGTGTCGCCGTGACTTTTTCAGCACTTTGCTCCGCATTAGGCATAAGCCAAGCAATGGCGGCTGAAGAAGAACTAAAACGAATTTCAGAACCAGACATCATGGCTAAGGTCAGGGAAAAGCACAAGAGAAAACCTGCGCTTTCACCACTACCTGGCTTATATCCAGATTGAAATCTTTTTGAGGTTCATTGGCTCGTTATGGAGTTATTCATGTTTAAGAAAATTTATTATCGTATTTTGCGTGACTATACCGCGGTTAAAGTTCTGGCTGCTTTAGTTAGCTCTCCTCAACGATATGAGTACGTCGCCAAAAAAGTTGAATTATGTGAATTAAGCAACGAACAGGCTACTGAAAAGAACATCAACAAGTCGATTCGGATGGCTAACCAATTTGTCGACGATCTTATGAAAAACCATAAGTAGAGACTAGAAGGACGTATTATGCACCCTAGCGAATACAAAACCATGTCTGGCCTAAAGAATAAAGCGGTTAAAGTTCTTGAGTCCATGAACAAATTGGAAAAGCGAAAGTTCGACGGTCTAAGTGCAGCCTACTGGGTTCAGAACGCCCTATACACTGCGGAACATAGATTCAATGACCGAGAGGCGATTGCATCTTTGGTCAGAAAGTATTCAAAATCACGGAGGCAGGACCTCGCCGGTGGAGATTCATTTTTCGGCGGAGAGCTTCCAAAACGAGATTACTGCGAAGGCGATACCATTCCAGGTGTCGGTATCATTAACGAAATTTACGGTGATCAATTCAAAGTGGGTGGCCAGTGGTTCCACAAGAGATGCTTTGAAAGCCAGGTGACTACTTTCCATGGGGTAACGACATGACAGTTACTAAAGCCTCTTTGATGGTTAACTCACGCGCCGGCTATTCCCGGCGATTTTTTTGTCGGAGCACAATATAGTTGTAAACAATCAGCCTTCCAAGTTATTGAATTTACTTACGCCCCTTTTATTGCAGATAAAATAAAGTTGTTAACTTTCGGTGTTTTGAAGCGAATCTGAACAATGATGTTTGGCGAAACGTGACAAAAAAGTTGTTAATAAATCTGGCTGGAGGTCGCCTATCTAGGTTTGGACAGTCTAGTTTAGCTAAATTAACCTCATATTTTGTTAACAACTTTATTAGAATGTTAACGACTTAATTGTTCACCACCATTTTTTCGTTCCAAATCTAGACTCTCCCAAATACATTATTTGGATCATATACCACGCTTTGCAATGGTTTTGACTGTATGTCATGCGCAAAATCCGCAGCGACTAAATAGGCCAATGGTTTCTTCGCTTTTGGGAAGACGGTTGGATCGAAATTTTCAGCGGCCTTATAAAAGACTTTTTGAGCATCTTCTGGTGTCGTAATGTGCGGATCAATGCGACAATTGTTTGGGCTATCGGCTTGGTAATGCACCCGGCAAACCAATGGGCGAACTGGATAGATTGAACATGAGGTACCCATTAGAAACGGGCAGGCGTACTTATTCTCTCTGAATATGTGCTCCACATTCCTAATCTCTTCAAATGTCAGAGGACTACTCCTATTTGCAGGTCGTGTATTCCGGTTGAATCGATTAAACCACTGTTTGATATTGCGGGCTAACTGTTTCTTTTGAGCGGCAGTGAAAACCTTTGCAAGGTATTTAAAAATCGCTGGTTCTTCCCAGGTGAATACATCCACAATCTGATGACAACAAGCATTGCACCCCTTCTGGCAAACTTTTTTGATATTTGCTATTTCCGCGTCTGCCTGGCTATGGGCGATTACCGAAACAGCCATTACCTTTGCGATCAATTTATATTGTTCTGTCACTACATTGCCTTCCTTTTTTCAGTCAACTAGTTTTACTGGCTTCATAATAGCTCGGGAATAAGTATTTCGAAAACCGCATTGCTGATAATTTTTCGGGAAGTGTCACTGAGTCTTTAGGCGCACAGCAATATGGCGCATGGCAGTAGATTATGTTGAGAGGTTAGTTTGTGACGGAAGTGAATATTGTTGGTTCAATTCAAGCATATTCCAAAAGGTACAGACATGACTGCAACCGCTATCGAACTCTCTGAACGTCTTCAAACCGTTTCACTTCGAGAAGGTTTCGAAATCCTGACTGCTGGCCAGCTGGGCATTGCCGAAGAAGATATGGACAAATACAAAGTTGAAGCGTGCTATGTGTCTGCACGGGTTCGTGATGGCAACGGTAAAGTAGTAACTTGTAGTCACCGTAAAGTGCCAATTGCATTTTTGGGAAAAGGTCAGAAAGACATTCTGAACAGCGGATATTTCCAAACAGTTGAGGAGTTAGTTGAGTTTGTATCCGGCCGTCTTAAAAATCGTATTTCCAATTGCAAGTCTGATGAGTTGTACAAAGAAAGGCGAAAGGCGGAAGCACAGAAGCTATTCGAAGAAACCGAACCGGGTGACATTTTTTACACCATATACGGGTATGAGCAAACCAATGTCGATTATTACCAAGTAATCGGCAAAAGAGGGAAAGCCACCCTTGTTTTCCGCGAGCTCAACCAAGAGCGCAATTATACCCAGGACATGAGTGGCGATTGTACCCCGGTACCGGATAGCTTTATGAACGACAAACAGATTGAGTGTCGTATCGGCAATGGCGTCACTATCGAGAAGCAAAACGCTTCCCCTCTGTCTTACCACACGGTTATGGATGGTGCTGTTCGTATTTACGATTCTAAGTATTTCTCAACCTATGCTTAGCCCAAAATTGTCTGCCACCAGCAGTTTGAGGTGGTCGACAATTTTCTCTGTCAAGAGCGATCGGTTTTGAGATTTTTAGGCGCATAAGCAATAAGGCGGGACGCAGTGGGCAAACAGTGTGGCGGCAATGAGAGTTGTTTTCCTTAGCATAGCCTTATCAATCAATCACGCCTTAGGAGGCTTTATGGAAGGTTCCGGAATAATCACACCTGAACAACGTCAAGCGCTTGCTCAGTTACAGCTGAAAGTTGACGCGCTTGCGGGTGAACCCACTGAAAAGCAGCGTGAAAAGCTTCGCTCTTGGGTCGATGCGAATATCGCACCTGCGTACCTTTGCCATGCGGCTGAGATTCTGTTGGAAGTGGATCAGCAGCTATATACCGACACCCGTATGCGTATGGGTGAAATGGGTTATTGATTTTATTGGTGACTCTCCATTTGCCGTCTTAACAGGCGGCTATTTTTTAAACAGTTCTCAAGCGGATTGGGGCATTGGTGCCGACGGTACCGGGCAGAATTGGTTAGGGAAGGTCATTCAAAGTGAGTTTGACACCCGAATCTCTGGAGCATAAGCGCTGTGGCGATGCTGCGAGATTAGAGCAGTTAAGGTGACGGCTTGGAAATTCTTTATATTTGATCCATTATCTAATAAAAGAGAGACTATCAAATGAGCACCAAAGCGTTTATATATCTTGTTCATGATTACCAATTTGACCGTGATTTGAATGATTGTCTTGAGAACTCAGGGCTGACGCCGGTGGATGTGACTGCGTTCTGGCAAGAAAACGATGTCATGGCAATTCTATTGGCCATGGTGACCGCGGCATCGCTGGCAAATCAGGAACAAACAAACGTATTACCGGTTTTCAAATACCGCGATGAGGCACTGCAACTTTTTGAATTTTACAACCGGTATGCCAATGGTGGCTCAGACTGGGCGTACAACGCAGCCGTCAGCAACGAGGCTACCATTGCGAAGAAGTTTTTGGCATTGAAGCGCCAGGCTAAAAGTAAAGTTCTTCAATTTGGCTTTGACGAAGAGGCGTTGAAAGCTGCCGAGGATTTCGACACTTATCAAGTTCTGTTTCAAAACGAGAGTGTTCGCAATTTGACAGCCCGTTGCTTGCGCAATGACTACTTAGGCAATGCTTTGAATCGTGAACTGATCAGCGGCTTTAAACCACGCGTTGATAAGCAAGCCGCCAAAGTTTGAAATAACATACAAGTTAATATAAGGACTCCTGTGATGTGTGATTTTCTAGAAAACGGATTTATGTGCCGAGGTGACGGTTTTACCCAAGAAGTGGGCGAGCCATACAACATCAATGATATCGTGGATCCATGCCCTAAGTGCAACACCAAGCTTTTTTTAGAAGAGGCTAAAATCACGTCTGAGGTTTTGGCGAAGGACTGTTCTGGGAAAACCGGTGATAAAGCCTGGTTAGCCTCAATTCAAAAGGCTAAGCAATTTCTCACTGAGGCTGAATTAACCGCCCTGCTTCAGTCAATTGGTGTGGTCAACGCTCTATCTATGGTAGATGGCAAAGCCGTAGTTAAGCCTTTTAACTACTTAAAGCCAACTTCAACACTCTATACAAGGCCGTAAATGATGCTTTTACGAGCTTATTGCGTTTTTCTTGATGCAGTTTGCGTAGGTCCTTTATAAGCAACGGCTTAACCTTTGGTTTTGACACAATGCTTGGTAACTAGGTGACGACATGACAATAGCTAATTTGGAACTCCCGAATTTGAAGTAACTCCGAAAAGAGTCCGGCAAGTTGCAACAAGACTAGGCTGATCTGTCGGGTGTCGCTGTTAGGACGATTCAATCGATTGCAGCCAGTGGATCCGTGCAAGCTAAAAACGCTGAAGCCCTTGCTGACAGTCTTCATGTCGTTGTACAAAAGCTTTCAGCCCAATCAGAGCAAAATTGCGATGCAATTTTTCGGTTTTCTTGTACTGGGCTAGCCAGGGTAAACAATCATTCTCGCTTTAATGCGTATGGGGTATGGCAGCGTGATTGCCATCGGTCATGACGACACATCCGAACTGTGCGTACTGGATAAAGATTTAGCCACATCAATTTGATAGGTGTCGGTGAGCATTTTAGTCGCAAAACAATAGGGCGCTATTCAGCATTCCAAAGCCAGGAATTTAAGTGAGTTTCAAATCCTTACTTTATACGCTTAGTCAACGTTCTGGATAGGAATGCACCTTGAAAGATTTAGCTTACTCACTCAACGCTACCGGCACTGAAGAACAGGCAGAAATGTTTGGTGGTGTTCTAAATCAACGAGTCGATCTTATCGACCTGGTAGAAGAAACGATTAACAACATCATCCCCCTATTCGACCAGTTTTCCGTACTCTATGAGGCCGTGAGCTATGGCAAATAATATTAAATAACACATTTTGTAAACTATTGAGTTTATTCTTTAACCCTATTTTTAGACCTCACAATCCAGAAGTTTTTGGTGCAAGCGATCGGCGGGCAGAACACATTGGTGTTCCCTGGCATGAAAGCCAAGTGCACCGATGACGGGAAGATCAAACCAATGAACGCGGTAAAGAACAAGATCGCAGCTTTGGCAGATGGATCTGAAACGTCCGTAACCTTAGTAGGAACGCGCTTCGGGGAAACAGCGGAGCGCAAAAAAAATATGACAAACCGTCAGGAAACCTGGGACCGTCCGTGGAAGAATTCAGACGGTTTCATGATGATGTCACCGCTGGCTCTTTGGACTACCGGTCACGTGTTTGAGTTCATGAACAAAGCGAGCTCAATGCCATTTCCTGTTTTCTGCGACTTCATTAATACTATCTTGCTGTATGAGGCGATGGGTGAAGAAACCTGCGACATCAATAAATTGGTTGATGGTTCGAATGGCAAAGGCGTCGGTTGCGGTGACGGTTCACGCGCTGGTTGCTGGACCTGTATGCGTGTATCTGAGGATAAAAGCTTAGGCTCTTTGGCTAAGTTCGAAAACCCAGAGTTCAAGCCCTTGGTGATGTTCCGTAACCTGATGAAGGCCGGACACTACGTCATCGAGAATCGCTGTTGGGTCGGTCGTAAGTTTGATAAGAGCGGCCGTGTGAACGTTGCCGGCAATACCTATAGCCGTGAGTGGCAGCGCACTCTACTGCGTATAGCCATTACCCTTGAGTTCGACGAGCAAACCTGGGCGATGAAAAATGATAAGCAGCTACGTTTTGAAGTGATGCCGGTGGAAGACATTGTGATGATCGCTTTCATGTGGGAGCGCTATGGCCTTCACAACTGGTCTGATGCAATCGAAATCTACCAAGACGTTGTGGAGAACGGTAATGGCCTTCATCCAACTCAAGAGATGATCGATGAGCAGTACGCCAAGAACGTGGATAGCAACTTGTTCGGTGATCAGGATGCGACGTTGAAGCTGGGCGACCTGGACAGCTTGAAGCAAACCTACGAAGACACATTGGCGCAGTTTTCTAATGTTGAAAAACACGAGTCCCGCTATCAGAAGAAGGGTGCCAAATCCGCCCCGACCCACTCTCCCTTATCTGTTAGCATTTCCGGCCCGATCGAAGTCGACCTGGGTGATGAGCCCGAAATGGGTTGGTGGTGGATCAATGAGCAGGTTAGTGAGATGAAGTCTCGCGGTACGCCGATCGACCGCAACTTCTTATACCGTAACGGCTACGTCGCTATGCCTGCTGGATACCAGAGCAAGCTAGGCAACTTCCAATGGTTTGGTGCTCGTATGCGCGCCAATGACATGCACTTGTATGCGCACTCACCTGAGCTGCTGCGCAAGATGGAAATCTGGGAAGACAACAATCCACAGCAGCCACTTTTCTAAAGTGGCTCCCGTTCCCCACCGGCCAACTCCAGATCGCAAAAACACAACATTTAGCGTTTTTGACGGACGCAAAATAATAATGCAGTGTTCCGCTTGCACAAGCGGAACATATCAATTATATTGAATCTGTTCCCCGTAGACACGGGGTAGGTACACCAAACCATTATCATTCCCTGATTAGAGGAAATAAGCATGACACACACCGTCGAGAATCATCGTATCCGAGTTACAGTTTCGGATAACACCTGGAACAGTTACCGACCCAATGCTGAGCACATAAAGTGCATTGAGGGTGATCGGCAGACAATTGATCAAGTGACTCGGGGCTTAGTATTATCCACGGCGATGTCTAAGGTTGGCAATCGTTCGGAAGCCGCCCTGCTGACTGCCGAGGGTACCCTTCAATTTACCTCCGTCGAGATTCTTGCAGCAGCAAAAAGCATTCTAGAACGCGAATACCTTTGCGAACACACGAAATACGGCGATCAGACGGTAATGCGCTATTTTAATGGCCATCGCCTATCAGCCGGTATGCAGCAGGAAATCGCAGAAGCACAAGCCTACGCTGAAGGCATTTTATGCCCTCCGGACAACGATCAAATCATGCATGAAGTGACCGACTACTTTAACAAGCATTTGCACGATCGATTTAATGGTTCAGCGGAACGCCGGTTCCTGAAAACGATCAAGCTAAAGCGATCAACTAACCCGGATAAAGCCATTGTAGCGATTGAAAGCGCTCAACGCTCACTGGCGTTTTGGTCAAATCTTGATATCGAATATCGCAAAGCGCACGCCAATATGGATGGCTGGTTGATTGAAATCATAGGCGAAATGCCTTCACAAATTGGCTTGTGCCGCTACCAAGGGGAAAGCAACCATTAACCGTAACAACCAAAATTACAAGCGCCTGATTACGGCGCTTGAACTGAGTAAACAGGATGTGTTTGAAGTCCTGAAAGGCACTGCATCAAAGAGCAAAATAGATGGTTGGGGGCGTAGTGAAGAGGCCACCAAATCGGCTACCGGAAATCGCCGCCTCGATAACGCGAAAGTGAAACGCTTCCGGGCAATGACAGACGCCGAATTCGATGCGTTTTGTGCCGGGTTAATAGACTGGTTGAAGGAAGAGGACAATGACTAAGCCTAAACGGTTTAATCAGCCCTTAACTGTGGCTGGCATTCAGCAAATGACCAACGAACTATATACCAACTCACCGAGAACGTCTGTTCTTGCGTTGTCAGTACTCATTGCCATCGTTAACCAACAAGGGGTAAGCCCCGCTGAAATTTCTCAGCAGGTTACTAATGACCGGAACAGCAGCTCTGTTCAAACGATAATAAAACGACTTGAATCCTGGGAACTGGTTCAATTGGTTGATGTGCCCTATAAGCACGGCGAACACCCGCGCAAGGAGCTCTGGTTAACAACAAAAGCCGCTAAGATGTTCCAGCTCACTTAATAGGTCACTCAAATGGAACTACCTCGCCCTAACAAGCACCTGTTTGCCGCATCTAAACACTATCCCAATGCCTGGCAGCAGGTGAATACTATGATGGCGGGGCGGGGCCATGACCTACCGGATTGGCCGCAATGGTGTTTTCTACCCATGTCGGCTTGGTATTCCATCGTCTGTGCTGAAAACAAACAGAATCGCCTGAACGTTAACCTTGTTGGTGATGTGGCCCGACTCGCGGCGATTGGCACCTGGCGCTATGGACAATCCATATACCAGATCGACCCAGCTTTAATGGCGGTGCTGATGAATACCACTTTAACCGGCGATATTCCATGCGAGGTGCTTTATCGCTTACCAGAGTTTGCGGTGTATATCGAAACGCCCGGTATGCAATGGCTTGGCTCAGAGTGTTATGGCTTTTGGGCTCATTTGGAATTTGACATCAATACACAGCGTACCGAACTGCGCTTACTAATGGATACTGAAGCCGACTTAGCCATTGTGATTCTGCACATAGGCAAACACACGCTTACGGAAGCGGTTGATCGTGCAATGAAAGAGGCAGCACGACAAGCTAGCCTGACTCAGAAACTGCCTATGCCGATGCTTACGGAAGCAACCGAAGTATTGTCCAATGATCTACAACCATTCATTTCACTGTTGCTATACGTTTGCAGTGAGGGTGTTCAATACACTGGACACCGTCGCCCAAGTAATGCACCCGCCAAAAAAACAAAAAAAGGCTGGAAACTGTTTGCGCCACCCAAACCGCGTTATTGGGAATTAGGCAAGCAAATTGGCAATCAACTCAGAAAGTACGAATCTGACGGTCATCGCGTAGCTGGCCGAACGCTTTCTCCGCACATTCGCAGAGCGCACTGGCACCTGTTCTGGAAGGGGCTTCGTGGTGAGCAATCCCAATTCATCAAGTTCCTGCCACCTATTTTTGTGGCCGGAGAGTCTAAAAATTAGGTCAATCTAGCATTTCCTATAACTCCCCTGCTAACGCCGACTCGCATGAGATCGGCGTGTTTCACTAAACCTCCGAAACTACTCTGTTTTTGTGTCTGGAAATTTCACCGGAAAACGCCTATGAGGACCCTTAATGCAGTTTTCCACGATCGCGGCAACTGTCGTCTATATGTTGCTGATGACAAATCTACCCAAGAACAGCCATCTTAATAACGGCTTTCATCGCATCAATGCAAATTACGTCATCATCGACCAGGGGTACTTGGAAGACAAGTATGGTCGCCAACGTTATGTACTGCACACGGTTTCTCAAGATGGGGAACCCAGCAGCCCTGTCGACATACCATGGTTATTAGTCACCGGTGTTCCCGCCCAGGCTTGTCTTACACACCCAAAGAATAACGCTCCAAGCTTTTTTGATTTTACCAACTTACTAAGCGCGGTACCGGCCCTTCCGCGCTTGTCTTCAGTCCTCGTGTTCGATATTTTTTATATTTCTCTGGTATTTTTTGATACTTGACTCTTTTTTTGTTCATTATTAACAACACTGCTTAAGCATCCCCCTTTCCACGCCCAATCGGCACGACTTATTGCCGGAAACGTCTTTTTTGACTCAACGATACTCAGTACCACTGGGCGAAATGTTTATTGCGGCGCAAAACTAATAAGGCGCTAAGCAGCATTTAAATACAGGAGCGTCAATTCACTTGCGTTCACCTTATCATTACAGCATGAACTCATTTAGCAGAGGGCATCCCATGCTTACTTTTGAAGACCGCCTTTCAATGATTACTTCCATCGATGAGATTGAAGTTCAACGTCTACAGGCTTTGGCTGAAGCCACTCACTTGCGTAACCAGGCGAAACAGCCAGGTATCAAACTAGAGGACAAAATTGCCTTGCATCGCAAAGCAGTGAAAGCTTCCAAAGTCGAACATGAACTGCTCATTAATCAATTTATAGTCGAGGACGCATTGGAATCAGGCGCTACCGGCAAAGCCATTATTGCTTTTGTCAAAAACGACCATAATTACCTTTCACGCACCGCGGCCTAAAAGGAGTCTGCTATGCCCCTAGCAAACATTGAAGCAGAGCTAATTCGATTCCAATACACTAATCAAAAATATCTTCCAGGTGATTGCGTGGCCACGAAACTGAAATCAGCTGAAAATGGGGCAATGTATGCGATCGTTAATGTCGGTACCGGTTTACCATTAGCCGAACCATGCAATTCTTACGCGAACGCCGCAACAGAAACCGAAGTTATCGAGTTGGCCTACCGTTATGCCCACCAGCTGCCCACTCCTCGCTCAGTCTACTCGGGTAAAAACTGCGATGGTATCACTAAGTCAAGTGCCGAAATCTGGATTAAAAAGAACGAATCCCGTTATAGCAATGAACTGTCTTTGAGCATTAAACCCTACGGTACTGGGAAGTTTGAGGTATTTGGTTCACCATTGAATTGGGGTGAATTAATTTGCCGTGGCGCAGATTTGTTTCACCGAGAATTAAACCAATTAGGAGTGGCACTGGATGTATCTGAAATAAACGCAATTAAGGTTTTTTCAATCAGAGGTAAACAATCGTGGCGATTAAGTGATTGCGATATTATTCCACCTGAATCAGACTATTTTTAAAGGCTGAGTTATGGTCGTTAAAAAAATGCGAATTAGTCGAATCCTGTCCTAATCAGACCTGAAACGCCCGATTCACCGCGCAGAGCTTTACGCGCGGCACCTAGAACAAAGACTCACGGAAGGTTCAACAACAATGAACCATAGTAAATTGGTTAGTGATTGCTCCAAGGCAAAACACGTTGCCTTCTTTCTCGATATTAATCGGCCAAGGATAAAGGCGGGTATGGACTTTGGTTACTTCGGGCCGTTGTTACTTCGCACTATTGAGAATCCTTTTTAGGCGCAAAACGATATGGCGAAATTCAGTAGTCAAAAGCACCGGTCTTTATCTCTTGGTTAGGCGTCATACTCCTTGCATAACTTAATTGAAAGGTGATACATCATGACAATACAAGCCACTCCAGCTAACCCTGTTATTGAAGCCGCTCCATTGTTGCTGAAAGCGTTGTCTACCCAAATTAAAGAAGCCGGTGGTCGCGGCTATAACTCCGATGTGATTGACGTTGCAATCGACCGAAGCTTTTCTGTTTTGCATACCTTTGATACACCCGAGGGTAAAAAAACCATCAAGACCCGCAACGAATTTCAAGTAGGCTTAATCGATGCCGATCAAAACTACTTTGTTATTTACAATGCTGATCGAAACGATTACAGATTGGTTACCGTTCATGAGCCAGCCAATGCGCCTAAAGTCATCCGCGACGTGCATTTAGGCTATTCGTTCGAAGTGATGATGCAGAACGTTCAGGCTCGCTGGCCAAACCGAGTCGTTTGGAGATTAACCGACCCAAACACCATTGCTCAATATTCTGGCAATAAATAACCACTCCTTGCCGGTGGTTACCTGCCACCGGGCAACATTACTTTTTTTAAAAAGGCCACTTCCATGCGAACTGACAAAAAAGTGTTTGAATCAACCGCAACCATTAACCACGCATCCTTTGGCGCTGATTGCCCGAACGCACGCCGTTTTCGTACAGCCAGTGGATATGATCTTATGTATGCATTGCGCCACTCTGCACGAACCCAAATCCGATTATTTGAAGAGTCGGGCACCACCATTCAGGAATATCAGCGTCTATTCGTCAGAATCACACATAAAGACGAGACGGGCTCCATTGTCGATATTTTAGAACAAGAATGGTCTGTCCCACTCATCGCAGACACGTTTATGCCTGATCTTGAAGCACTTCGGACCGTGTTGACCTACGATAGCGAATGGGAAGTGGAAAGCCAGATTTCCGATGATGATCGGAAGGATTTCGCGGAGTATTGCGAAAGTATAACTAATGAACACGAAACGTTTGAACCCTACTTTCAGACACGAATTGTTGAAGTTGCTGCCTACACTCGGACGTAAAGGAGGCACACAACCATTGGGCAAAACATAGGCCCAATGGAATCCCAACAAAAATTCTCTTGAAAATATCTGGAGTAATACAGAATGACCATGATCACTGCGATTGCACAAACCAACTCTTACCAAGCTATTCCCGAAATGATTCGAGCAAATATGGATGAACTAAAGCAAATACATGAAGAGTCTAAGCCCGCCTTTTTAGCAGGCGTGCCAGGACTATTAACTCTCTTGGTTACTGCATTGCCCACCGTTGAATTCTTGGATGAAGACGACGATTACGATAAATGGGAACAGACTGTGACAATGGTCGGGCTACAGACTGTAAGTGTTATTTTCACGCACACTAGTGACGGTTCAGAGATGTTTGCCGAGTTCGATATGATGGGTAATAACGATAAGGAAATCGCATGAAATTGTTAGATGAGAACCTATTGATCGAAGACCCCAACTATCCCTTTATGATTACCGGCTTGTCTATTATCTTAAAGGGTGATCAACGAGCAAACCCAAGCAAATACCTCGATGACTATTTCTTTGGCCATACCAAAGAAGGTGTTGCCTCTGCTGGTGTTTTTTACTATTTGCCAATGGATAAGGAAAACCACAATTCCGCATTTTTTGATCTACCTAACACGTCGGAGGCAGACGCATTAAAGGAAGACTCTTTTCGTAATCGGGTCGAATTGGTTGATGGGAATACTAAGGTCGATATTTTGTTGCGATGTGAAATTCTTGAATCTCTACAAGACGAAATGAAAGCGCAGTCGTTTGATCTCAATGATTTTATTCTTAGTGGTTATGCGATTTCATGGGAGCAAATCGACATTAATTATTAATTGCCAAAGTGTGCCCGTTGATGCGGGCTTTCTTTTCGTTGCAATTTACATCTATCCCCTTGCCTACCCTACTTGCTTTTAACCGGCGCGTAATGAATAAGGCGCTTACTAGCATTCTAACGCCAAGGTCTTTATATTCTTTTTAATCATTACTATTACCCTGTCTTTGCATTCATTTACATTTCTTGCGGGGTAATCGGTATGTCAAAACCAAACGTTTCGGCTGACGTGGAAGCCTTTTTATCTGCCGGTGGATCGATCGAAACCGTGTCGGAGGGTGTTCGTACTTATTCCTCGGGCGAGCTGTATGAAGCTCAACAGGAAGGCAAACGCCCTTCTGAAGTTAGACCACAGCGCGATGGTCGTCGGCCAGGGGAGTCAACCTTTGGTATGTTGGACCGGTTGACCGGTGGCGGGTACACAGATGAGCAATTGTTGATAATGGCCGAGCACTATGACATTTGTGAGAACTAAAGGGGTCAAACCTCCTACCTCGCATTTGATTTCAAAAATTATTTAATAGGATCACAGTAATGGGTGGTATCAATATTCAAGTGTCAGAACTTAAACCAGTTTCAACAATAACTGTGCTTTACATTTGGCCAGCGATTAAGACTAAACAATCTATTTCCAGGGCTCTTTTCTGGCTTTCGAATGCCACGGTACCTTCTCATGGCTGGAAACGGCCAGTACGTAGAGCGATCGAAATTATAAGACATAGTTTGTTTGGTTATAAACCAGTAGCGCACTTAGTCAAATACGATCAGCTCTATCTCAAAACTTACTTTTCGGATGAACTTGGCGTTGCACTATTAAACGAGGTTTTAGACAAACCGCGCCTGCTTAGTGTTCCCCCTTTGATACCTTATAAGTCGGGCTATTTATTGGTGTGGTGGTATCACGATGGCGGTAGCGATGGCTCTGAGGAAGTCGACGATTTCTCAAAAAAAATTGAACAGTACTTTAAAAGCAAACAATCAGGAGGTAGATAAATGTCTAAATCAAACATCAACCAAATCGCGATTTTTTCAGGAATTGCTCATTTACTGAGTGACTTATGCCCAGGTCTTGAATTAGAACCGCGTCAGATGAATGCACTGTTAAAAATTTCAACGGATATTGCGGATATTGTAAATGCACCTGCAATTCGCTCTACTGAGGACATTGGCCTTGTGAATTGGCTTGCCAGCGATGACACAGGCTCCAGCAGCCTTTATCTGGCAAGTGTCTTATTCCCAAGTGCTTTTAAGGTGAAACTCCCATGCTTTGCTTATCCTTATGACCCAAGTGATTTTTCCCGGTGTATCAAGCTACTTAGAGCAGAGCCCTCGTTGCGCACCAACTATTGGGACAAGATTTTAAATGACAATTCGCCTATCTGGCGGGAGCTCGCTCAGAGATGGGATGAGCTTGAATCAGGATTATTGGCTGAGGCACCTAATTTTCTCGAAGGGCAAGGCTCTGCCCCAAAAACCTATGCAGCAATTAAGGAAATCATAGCTAAATATTCACCGCAGTAAGGTATATTTAGTAACAAATTCCCCCATAAGGAATCCAATGACTTTTTAACCCGCCGTTTCTAGAAAAAACACATTTTTCTCGCCTTCGGACAGAACCTTGGCAAATGCAAAATCATTCACCCCCGACGAAGTTAAGGCATATTTGAACAGACCAAAAGTTGCCGTTTTCTTTAAGAGTAAAATGGCTGAGCTTATTTCAAGTAAATATGAGCGACGATGGAAAGCCATGGCTAAGGTTTTGTTTCGCCAGTTTTGTGCTGATTGCCATGGCATGACCGACCACCAAATTCGTGAGAAATTCGACAATGACCAATTCGAAGTATTAACCGACTCACTTACTACTATTTTGTAAGATTTTCGTAACTCTAGCGATTTTGTTGAGTTACCGGACTTTGAAGCACCTTCGGTAAAGCCTGCATCAAGAGAAGAGCTTGCTCGTTTAAGAGATGGAATGCGAAATAAAATGAACCAGGTTTTTGAAATTCAGAGTAAGCAAGATCAACTTATCAATGAGATCAACCAATTAACGTTAAATGGCCAATAAGCCTCTCTATGAAATAAACGATAAAACATGTCAATTTACTCAACAAATATTTGTGCCGCTACCAGCAGCCCACTGTCAGTCCCTGGGCTACCGCGCTGGTAACGGCTTCTATCATAAGAAGTCATCTAATCAGACAATGGCTTTGACAGGCGCGTAATCAATATGGCGCTGTTCAGCTACAAGGGCTGCGGTATTTGTTTAAACTTCTTCCTTCATAATGCCCTCACTTACTTAACGAACTCAGGGGATACCTCATGACAACTAAAGCTTCAGTTCAGAATATTTTTTTAGCCGCGCCGTTGAAGATTAAGTCGATCAGCCAACAGATTGCTGAGGCCGGTGGTGAGGGCTTTAACGTTGACGTCACAATTTCGCCAATCAGCGGCAGTCATCAAGAGCTATACACCTTTACCACCCCTGAAGGCAGAAAGTCCATGCTGACTCGTAACGAGTTTCAGGTTGGCATGATCGATGACGCTGAGACTCACTTTGTCATGTACTACGGCGATACCATCCAATACCGCTTAGTGACGCCGGTGGATACCACAAACGGAAAAATCCTGAAGGTACATGACCTGGGTTATAGCTTTGAAGATATGCAGGCGAATGTTCAGGAGCTTTGGCCAAACCGAGTGGTTTGGAAGTTCACCCACCCTGATACAAAGATTCACCCGTAACAACACCCCTTTCGGACCGGTAGGCCGGTCACAATTAAAGAGAGAGAACCATGATTGCTATTGATGCTTGCACACACCCAGAATCCGAAGCGCAGACCAAAGGTCAGCAAGGTTTGGTTGCAGTCGTTAAGTATACTGAAAGTCGTTGGGACGACGTTATGTCTTGTGCAATTTTTCGCGCCACCGGCGAAAAGCTCGTGCCTGCTACGCACGCTGATTTCGTGGAACACTTTGGCGCCGATATGCTGAGTCATGCACTGCAGCGTTTTGAGGATACTCGCCCGGGCGGCCAGGTACTTTTCCATTGGCCTAAAGCACTTACTGAGCACTTGTCGCGCGAGGCTCACTTCAATCTCTACTATACAGATATGCGCCGTTACTTTGTAGCCCAGCATGGCGCGGTGATTAAGAAGGTGGAAAATGGGTTCAGCGGGTGGGATTACTATCTATTCAAGGGGTAATGTATTCCAGGGCCTTAGGCCCTTCCCATCACTGAAATAAACAGAGGTTCGCGCAATGACACAATCCAATAACCGAACAGGCAAACAAGCCAGCTGGATAAGCCTTGACGACATCCACAAAACGCCAAACATGCTTTTGCAGTCAGTTAAGGTTCGTTACACCGTACGCCTCACTAGGAAAGCCAGAAGAGAAGGAGTTAAAGAAAATGCCTACACGCGCCATGCTTTCGTCGCTTCGGTTGCGCTTCCTCGCGCAATGAGCTGGAGGCAGCTGAAAAATGACGACAATCTCCCTTTTGCTATCAAGAATGCGCTAGATACTTTTGTTCTTGACCCAAACCATATTGTTGATGACTACTGCTATATCACAGTGGCGTAATGATGCTGTAGCGGCCATTTAACGGCCCTTTTCCCTAACTTGGCGACATTGTCGCCGCACTTCCATTTTGCAGGCGCCTAACCAATAAGGCGCTGCCTAGCTCATTAACCACGTGGGTGAACTTCATGCGGTGTTGCATACAATGTCCTTTTCAAACAGTTATGGAGAAAGGTTATGGCATCTGTAATCCGTGAAAAATATCACGCTCGGTTTATGCCTGATTTGTTCAAAACGCATTGCCCTTGCTGTAAGAAGCAATGGACTCTAAAAACGGTTGACTTTCATGGACATCGAACTTCCATCGAATGTGCAAACAAATGCTTTTCATTTAGTTCGGTACAGCCACGTAGTGATAGAAACATGCACGAAGCATGGAGGCAGCTGTGGGATAACTTCGTAAACTACTTTGGAATTCAGTACGCACTAAAGCTAGTTAGTGTTCAGTTGCATGATGCGCTGATGTTGTGCCGGCCTGTTACTCCTTCTGTTCTAGAAACCCTTGTCGGTAAATTCAATGAGGCTTCAAAGCACACCGCAACTAATAATGGTATGACTCCAGCTTTATTCAGAGCAAAACGATTAAATGGGGACTTTCACTATGGTATTAATTTTCAACCATTAGGCACTGATCCTGGGAGCACTTTTCACTACGACCATGGTGTAGGTATAAATCAGAACACAGACGCCACAGTCTTATGTCTTGTGCAATGAAATTCTATTTTTCTATATGCGGTTAATGACTGTAGGAGGTTATCTTGATGAATCTAATTAAAGCAAAGACCTATATCCATTGCCGCGCCTACGGGGAGAAGCTGTCGCCGACAGAAATCTTTCAAGGTTGTTGCGAATACTCAGATGCAGCGATTGCTGAAGAAAACGCCGAAATTTCGCGCTGAGGGGCCAGCTTGGCTGAACAAAATTGTAAAGTCTGCCAATCGATCCATGACAGTCTTTAGGCGCATAAAGCAATAAGGCGCTATTCAGTAATCCAACCATACGGATTGGTTACTTCACTCGTTCGTTATTCTCTCTTTATTCATTCACTGCTGGATATTTCAGACATGGAACTGACAATTCACGAAGCGCGTAACGTTCTGAGCGTAACCATCGATTCTACTTTGGCTGACATTAAAAAGGCATTCCGCCGTGCCAGCTCACTGCACCACCCCGACAAAGGCGGCAACACACAGGCAATGCAAACAGTCACCGCCGCTTATGAGTTGCTTTCAAATGCGGCTACTAAACAGGCCGAACACTTAGAGCGCGCTACCGATCGAGCTGAGCATGCTAAAGCATGGCGCGAGCTTGCCGATCAAATCCGCACAGACTTAGAAGCCCGTTTCGATATTGGCGCCTTTACTGAGTATTTTTCCACGGTTTTCGGTGAGCCGATCTCCCTGCAAACCTCAGAAGCAAAGCCACACGCTGAAGAGCTGGAAAAAATGGCGATGCGTGACCGCAGTCCACATTATGCAACAGTCTCGGCGGAATGGTCCAACAAAGACCGCAGTAAGGTTTTAGAGTTGAGCATCAGTGTCTATCTGGTCGATGCGCACAAGACTGTCGAACAGCTGGCCGGTGATGGCATAACCTACCCTATGGGCGTTTCAACGTTCTTCTATAAAGACGGTCGTAAAGTGAAGATCACAAAGCGGGACTATGACCGCACACAGAAATCCGATGTTCTTAGCAAGCCTGAGACTGTTTTTCCTAAATCGAAGCTTGTTAAGCATCGCAAGACCACTTTTAAACGCGCAGACATGGACGCAGCATTGACGGCTGAACTTGGCGCACAGAAGTCCAGCAATGGTAATTATTACTTACCCCTTGCCGGTGGCAAGCTAATGACGATTTACCGAACTACCATGATGCGCCAAGGCATTTGGAACACTCATGGTGTCTGGGTAGACAGTGGCCTAGTTAAACGCGCCGATAAGGACTATGAGGGCCAGTACTTGTCATTCATGGAAAACGAGGAAACGCTGAACATCTTTCGCCAAGTAGTCGGCAAGGAGCCGCAAGCGGCGTTGGACTATATACGGGCGGAATACGACAAGCTGTTGGCAGAAATCAACAGCAAATAAGAGCCGGTAGCGGATAGGGTGCAACTTCGCGCCCTATTATTCAATTTTAACAATGAGGTTCAATATGAAAACTCTCACAACTGCTTTTCACGACCGAGGAAATTGCCGACTGTATGTCTCTGATCAAAACTACGATAGCCGTAAACCAGCCAACAACGGCAAAGGCCGCATCGATGCCAACCTGGTCATTATCGATCAGGGGCATATGGCTGGGAAGTATGGGCGCCAGCGTTTCGAGCTGCACACGATGACACGAGACGGCGAGCCGTGCAGCCTCATTAACTCACCATGGGTACTGCTGACCGGCGAAGAAGGTACAGACTTCACACCTGGTATTGGGCTTAGTGATCTCGATGCAGACGAGCCAATGCAGTTTGAAGCCAATGGCTATAGTGTTCGCTATAACCCTGGCAGCCGTCAATGGGACCTTTCGCACCCAGAGATTGGTGCGTGTGGTAATTTCAATGAGCTTTCGCACGCGGTTATTGAGGCAATTAAGGGTTGATGACAATTGGCTAGCTACACCAGCCTTAAAGATCGCTTTACGCATAGCCGGGCTGAATGCTCGGCCATGCTGTTTTATTTAGAAGGCGCGAACCAATAAGGCGATTTACCGCGATAACGACAGAAGGGGCTAACCTCGCACTTTCCGTTACACTTGTTTCATCTTTTATGAGGACTTTCACATGACTGTAAAATGTTTCAGCTCCGAAGGAAATTCTGATTCATTCCAATGTACTGAGTTACTTAGCTATTATTTAGGTACTTTACTTGGACCCTTTTTGGGTGCTTTGAGTATTGTCACCATCTCCATCGCTTTGATCTTTCTTTTGGCACCTGATACTGAACATGATTCGTGGGTGATGGAGGTCTCGCCAATTCAACATAGCGCGTTTCTAAATGTTAGAAGGCTTGTTACAGCAGAATTAATCTCAAAAACCAGCGATGTTGTACAACTTGAATTCTATCAAGGCGAGCACGACTTTCCAGAGTATCAGAATATTTTGAAGAAAAGCTTTAAGCAGAAAGATCGACTTTTCTTCATGATTTCTGATGTATTAAGCCCCTACGGTTGCGTACTCATAGATGTTGGTTCACCGGAAGGAGCGCACTCTGAAAGAGTTGACTATCGGCTAACATTGGAGTGTCGTTAATCTGAAAACAGTCTGATTGCAGAAACTTTAATTGGCGGTTCGAACGCTGCGCGAGGAGAATTCATGAACTACGGTACTTTGGTAGGCAATCTTAAGAAAAGGCTTAAAATGGCTGCTAACGGTGTTCATGGCGGGCACCGTTGCCCGCCTCTGTCTCTGTCAAAAGTCCTTTTGATAGTCGCGTAACAATATGGCGATCGGAAGCCATCGAAAGCCACGATCAGTTTTAGTCTCTCTTTCCCCATAATTGCTTCATCACTTAGAAAACAGCACAAGGGGCGCGACATGAAACATCCAATCATTGAACTACAAGACGACTTTAACCCAAACAAGGTTTGGTTGGTTCGTAAAGCCGGTGGTCGTTATTCTGTTACACAGCGCATCAAAGGCCTGCAACAGCACGATTGGGTACAGATGAATCTGGCTCATATCGCCAGCGCAACTAACCGAGAAGTATCTGACATTCAACGGGACTTTAACTCAATCAACAATAAGAAAGCGGCATAAGGCCGCTTTCACCGGTCATGGTTAACAGGATTTGATGAACATGCAGACGCAAACCATTCCCCAGGCATTGGTCTTTGAATTTATTCATCACGGAGCACACCATTGCTATTTTACCCCGTATCAGGGTGAGCTATCCGATACCCTCCAACAACAACTACGGGAGGCATGTATTCGACGAATGTCGAAAAAAGGTGTCGACGCCGATTTCATTGCCGTAGAGGGTAACTCGTTGACTGGCAAGCCGGTGACTGATATTGAAATTCACTGGATTTCAGATCAATCATTTCAGGCCCGGTACACCACAAAAACCAGTGCCGGCGCTGTTATGTTCGGGTACTGCCAGGTCATCAATGAGCCTTTGACAGTACTACCCCCGGGCTGGAGTGAAGCTATCCAGGTTCGGTCCGAACGCCTTCGCGCACTTGGAAGTAGCCATGAGGTATGAAAAAGCGATGCACAGTCTGCACCACTCCCAATTCTCGGCTGATTCTGAATACCAGGCTGAATTTTCCCATTATCGCGATGCTATTTGGGTACATTCGTGCGCCGATGGATCGACGGTTGGTCGTTTTGGTAAAAATGGCGTTGATATCCACAACACTATTACTGAGCAATTGGCCGGAGCTCCGGAATGCCGGCACTGTACCCATGGCCGGGTCACTGCTGCGGATTGGCAAATGTTTCGAGAAAAAGCGCTGGAGTATTGGCGCGTCGACATTCCCATTGATACATTTGACCCAAAATTTTTTAAAGAATCCAACAGTTAATGACTGGTTGCCGCGGTGAACAGGCTTTTAAAACCTGACAACCCAGGGTTGGTTACCGAAGGTTTGCTCACTGCCATCACATTGCCGCCCTGTCCTACCAATCTTTGATTGACGCATAATCAATGAGGCGTTCCCTAGCCACTTAAACAGACGATCTGATTCACTATTCGATTGAATACACTGGCCCCATCGTTATAAGGAGTTAGGACATGAAAACAACAAACTCAATTACCAAGATTACTCACGATGGGGTGCAGGTGGACTGGCTTGGCGGCGGTGATGTGGTCTACGTGTTAGAAGGTGTTGCGTATACGGTGGCCTCTGGTTTTGATTCTGCTGATGGACAGTCTTACATCGAATCCTCACGACCAGCGACAACCGAGGAAAATCGAGACGCGGCACGCTACGCGCTGAACGCATCTCAGCGTAAGACACCCGAACGCCAGAACAAACCCAAGACCTCTACCGCATCTTGGATTGAAATGAATGCGCTTGAAGATGCACTACTTGCCCGAACTGAACAGGGTCTCTTTTGAGACCCGATTTTATAGGAGAGCACCATGCCCCGTTTTAGCCCCCTGATCGTTGATGAATCACTGAACCAGAACCTGGAAGTCGTGACGGTTTTCTATCCGCGCAAGAATACCCACGAGAGCACTTTACGCGATAAGCGCGACGGCCGGCTGTTGGGTTTGGAAGGTCAGAACCGGCCTGTGCATTTTGTGGGTGGCGATGCAGCCATACGTTCAATCGCGGAAGGTACCGGCTTTGTTGTTGGTTCCGAGTTAGTCAGTATCGAGGCGCATGATTGCGGTAATTCCGGTGTCTACCGGATTGACCTCGACAAGAATGGGAATAAATGGGAGTAGGGCTATTGCCCTGCCCCTGTTTGTCGGCGCATAAACAATATGGCGCTCTTCAGTACTCGAGCCACACGATCTTAATCACTACCCACATTTATACACTATCCCCATCTTTTGAAGAGGGGATTCACAAATGTCACGTTCAGAACTATTCGAATTGAAATTGATCGCTAACGGCCATGGCTACAACGCTGAAGTTGTTCATAAGGCAAAGGTGCTTGCTGCCCAGGCTGGCGATTTTGCACTCGGTTTGTGCTTCAAGGCCTTAGAGAATGGCATGGCCTCGGCTTACACAACTAAGCGCATCACTGACTTCGCCAACACAATTACTCCAGCCGCTTAATGCGGCTTTGCACAAAGGGTACTGATACATGAACATTTACCATGAAAACGGTTTCCAAAACCGCAAAGCTTATCTCGAATCACTGGCGGATAACTTTGAGCTTGATTTGGATACGGTCATGCTCGCTGCCAGTATGCTCGGTCCTGAAGAGGACTTCGACGGTCTGGTAACGACGCTGGAAGATCATGCAGGCTGCCTATAACTCAACACCTTTTCAAATCGGGTGCTTTTACCATCGACGGTCTAAAGCACCGACTTGCTTCTGGTTGGCGTATTCAAAATACCAAACTTTCCTATCTAGCTATTGCCGGCGCAGAACCAATGTGGCGGTTTAGCAGATAACGAATGCCACGAATTATTCATGAGTCCACTCCTTAGAATTGGCTGCATATTCAACGAGGGCGGCGATATGCGTACAGGTACTTTTCAAGAAGATTTCTTTCACGATACTCAGGTCATCCCTGGTTTGCTCACCAGCACCGGTGCCGGCGATATCTCAGAGCGTGTATTCAGTAATGTGGATATGGTTGACCTCGATGCCTACGATAAAGTAGTCGCATTTTTATCTGGTGGTAAGGATAGTGTTTCGATGATCCTGAAGCTGATCGATGCAGGCATTGATCTGAGTAAGGTGGAAGCCTGGCACCACTCGGTCGATGGTCGCGAGTCCGACGGCAACTTCATGGACTGGCCTTGTGTTGAAGACTATTGCGTAAAACTGTGCGAAGCGCTCGGCATACCTGTTTACTTCTCCTGGCTGAAGGGCGGCTTCAAAGGTGAGATGCTGAAAGAGAATGCGATCAGTCAACCCCACATTATCGAAACACCAACTGGCATTAAAGTTCTTGAGCGTAATGCGAAAAGTTCAAAGAAAGCCACTCGGTTAATGTTTCCCCAGCAGAGCGCATCTTTAGCAACTCGCTGGTGCAGTAGTGCTTTGAAAATCGACGTTGCCCGCCGTGGTTTATCCAACCAGGATCGTTTCAATCACTCCAATATTTTAGTGATCAGCGGAGAGCGTCGGGAAGAAAGCGCAAACCGCGCGAAATACTACCAGCTTGAACCTCACCGGTCGGATGCTCGAGTGGCGAAACGCACCCAACGCCATATTGATCATTGGCGCCCAGTGCTTAATTGGAGTGAAGCTGATGTATGGACTTCAATGGAAAAGCATGGGATTTTGGCCCCAGTGCCATATCGATTGGGTCTGGGCCGATCTAGCTGCCAATTCTGTATATTCTCGAGTGACCGGATTTGGGCAACGATGCGCCACTACTTTCCTACGCGGTTTCAAGAGATAGCGGACCTTGAGAATCGCTTCGGTGTGACAATCAATCGTTCAAAGTTATCAGTCAGCCAGCTTGCTGACAATGCAAAACCAATTGAGGTCGATGATCCTTCAGCACTGGCACAGGCCATGTCGACCGAGTACACCCTTCCAATTTTTGCTGATTCCGATAACCCGTGGTTTGAACCAATGGGTGCTTTTTCAAGTGAGAGTTGTGGTTCTTACTGAGCAAACTACTTTCTAACTAGGGGCTTAGCCCCCTTTTTTTTGCCTTTTTTTCGGCTTCAGTGTCGCCGCAATATCAGGCGCATAATTAATGTGGCGCACGTTTCATAGGACGCAAAAGCAATATGGCGTGTCGCAGTTGTCTATTTATACCCAAAAGATTCAGACGCCCCTATTAATAAACAGTCGTTAACAGGTTTTTGCTCGAATCTCTCAGTGTCTATTAATACAATATTATCGCCCTTTTTTTGTATTAATAGACTGTCTGTTAATACCCATTAACCAACATAATAATCAATATAGAACGGATGTTTCGCGCTAATTTCAGGCAGCAAAATCAAGCTATCGATTGAGGCAGAACAGGTAATTCAGATAGTGAATTGTTGATGTCTTCGACTCGCCCATTGGTATAGCAAGCTGTGCGTAGGCCTAAAAAAGGTTATTTCTTTAGATAAGGCCAGGACAACAATGTGAACCGAACTTTCCCAGTCGTTAAATCATGACAGCACTAAGCAGTTAGGTATTTTCGCCAACTAAAAACCCTGAAAGCATCTGCTGATGGTGTAGCTACACCTTAATTACACCCTTTTTATGGTCTGCATAGGCGCGTCAGCACCCCCTTCCCGCATTTAACCTAATGCATTAAGTGCTGCATATAAGCCCACTAATGACGTATTTCTGCCCTAATATGCCTGATTAGCACCCTAAACCTGTTGACAATGCAAGATCATGTAATAATATAGGTTTTGCAATGTATGAATTAACTTGTCAGCGAGGAAAGAATAAATGACAACGATTGATAAGATGTTTGCCGATGACGACGGCTATGGCGATACTAATTCTGCTCGGTTCGCGAAAGATGAATCAGGCAATGTTTTTATTCACTGCGCTCGCCGGCCGTCATTCCTCATTAGCGGAACACGGTCAGACTACCCGGGTGCTGTTTGCGTTACCGTGAATGGCAGTGAATACACTTCCCCTAAGAAGATGATCAATGCAGAAGAGCGCATTCAGATATCAAACGACAGTTACCCTGGCTCGCCGTACAATGCTGCCTTAATTGCAGCAGCGCTGAATGAGCACGATATCGATTTGGACGGTGACTCTGAATTGGTGACGGGTCTGCCTATCCGCAGTTTCTTCGACTTAAACAGCAAAGGTTTTGATCTGGCTGTCAGCGGGAATGTAGCTGAAAAGAAAAATGGTTTAAGTCGCTTTAATGTTGAAGTGTTCAGCGCGAAGCGTAAGGGTCAGTACGCTTTCCCTACCGAGCGTCACTTTGTCGTCAGTGAGGCCGTTGGCGTTCTCATTGATGTTTTATACGATGACGTGGGAAATCGCCGGAATGATTGGATTTTCGATGGTTTGGATGATGACGCTTTCGTTCTCACCATCGATATGGGCAGTCGTACAACCGATTTGTGCGGATTGACACGTAATTTAGTTCCTGTACGCCATACCCTGAAGACCATCAATATTGGTTTGAATGATGTCCACGCGCGTTTCCGTGATCTCTTGGTGGCTGAAGATGGCGGGCAGCTTATGCATGATGCCGGCTTGACAGTAAATGCCTTGACTGACGATAAAGTGCGTAAGTTGTTTCAGGATGGTGAAGTTCGCAGAATGCGCAGTGCTGAACGCGACACGGTCAGTATCCAACATTTAGCTGAAAAAGCTTTCACAAGTATTGTTCGTGACGACATTGTTACTAAATTGGGGTCGTTAGCAGATGATTTGAGCCAGGTTGCCGCAATTATCGTTGCCGGTGGCGGTGCTGCTGTAAACGGTTTGATGCAGCACAGCCTCCGAAAAGAACTAATGGTTGATCAACACGCTATTGAAAAACAAGAAGCGCGTATGAACGCAGGCCAAATCATTGCATCTGACAGCGCGCAAGGTAATAAGATTCTTTGTGCTCCTGTGGCTGAACATGCCAATGTACGGGGATTCCTTAAATGGCTGGCATTCATTCAGCACAAGCTTACAGCGAGCGATATTGCGGGTATGTCCGATCGCTTGCCTGTTTTAAGCCGTTAACAGTTAAGGGGTATCTTATGACTGGTTATCAGCGAAAAATGATATATAACAAAGACATGGAGGCGTTGGTTGATGCTGGTGCGGTAAGTACGAAAGAGCTGAAAGAGTTCGTTGTTACGTTATCTCGTTTCATGCTCGCAGGCGACTGTCATATTGAGATTCAGACATTTGCTGGCCTGCTGAAAGTTTTACCACCGGAAACTCTTAAATCGACTATCACTGAGGTAAACAAGATGTTAATTGACAAGCAATCGGAATTATTGCGAATACCAGTAGTTTCCGCGAGTTCAAAAAATCACGTAGCGAAAGAACCTGCCACTGTTGCTGGTGCTTTGGTTTCAACGCCAGTTCGGTCTTTGGAACGATCGCAGTCAGTTGAACGGTCGGGTTCGTCATCTGGTTCCATCAAATCTGCAGAGCCTAATGCCCTGGGGTGTTAATTCTAGATAAGCTATGATTCTTTGTTTAAGCCTCTCCCTTGAGTGTTCGGAGGGGCTTTTTTATATGAATTAGACTTAGATACTCTGTTGTTTGTTTTTGCTTTATTCCTTATTCCTTGGCAACCGAACTGCTTGATCTGCAATTATCGTTATTTTAAGAAGCGGTGATTGATTCGAAGATATGCGTTCTTTGGTTTATCTATTGATTACTTCTTAGTCGCTTTCATAATGAGGTAGGTACATTCGTATTTATTGATGTGTTTCTTTATTTCTTTATTTCTTATTCCTTGTAATCCGCTTTACCAAACTACGGGAGGTGCTTTGCCCCTCTTCGTTGTCTGATTAAGTAGGTTCCGTAATTGCTTTTGTTTGAACGCGTACAGTGTTTTTTTTAGGCTAAAAATGCAGAAATGCTCAGTTATCAATATTGTTTAATCCCTCTTTTTGTATTCTTTTGGCCACTACCACGCAATTTAGCCCAGATTTTGCGAATTTCAGGTGATTAAGTGTTTTTTTCGTTTTTAGGTCGTGACAAATTCTTCCATTTGCATGGAATAAATCGAAATATTGAATATTGAATCGCTAGGTGTAGGTTGGTGGAGGAGATAAGGAGACGATTTTAGTAAGACTAAAGGCTAGTGGGATATGAGCCCAAGCGAGCTTTGCGGCAGTAAAAAGGGTAAAGCCGGCGTCGTGCAGTGAATTAAGAAGTTCTTCCCTGCGCTTTTGAACGTTTTTGACGGTTTTGCTTAGTTTCTCTACGTCTTCGGTTTCGGCCAATTCTACCATACTTAGTTCATGGTCCGATTTGGTTTTGTTGAAGATCGTTTCGTCCTCGAACTTTTGCATAAACTTGGATTTTGCATACTTTCGTAGGGACTCGAGTCGCTGGGGTTCCATCGCACCTGAACCACACAGATGAATAAAGAAGGTGTTCTTGACGGCTTTGACTGAACGAGCCCAGCCTTTTCGGTTACCTCGATGTCTCACCATCGAGGTAGATTGGGCGCTGGTGAGATAAGCCGCGGCAAACATATCCCAAGAATCTAGCCAGGAGGGCTCAATTCTCTCTCTTCCTTTATCATCTATATAAGTAAAGCCTGCTTTCTTCGCTAAAGCTTCTTTGGCCCAATCAATGTAGGCACCGTTCTTGTCTGGTCGCGCTACTAAGTTGGTGTAAAAGCAAGTTTCAGAGAGGATGATCGTAGCAACATTTGTGATCAGCGCTCTTTTGTTTCGACAAGGTACCCTACCCGCCTTGGTTCGTATTGCCGGTAGTATAGTGGCGTCATCTGCATAGTTTGCGATCGCTGAAAAAATTTCCCACATTTGGTCAGGTAGAGCGATCGTTTTCCCTTCATTTTGGGCTAAGTCTTTCGATTTCTTGTTTATCCCTTGCGTCGCCAGATTATAGGGTAGGTTGCCAATGACGGATTTTAAAATCGGTCGCGATGCGTCTTGCGGATTCGTGGCTTTTCTTACAAAGACGGAGGTTTCTGCTAAAACGGGATTGCGGCTAACGACGTCCTGCCAGAATTTTTGATCGACAACGATTCCAGCCTCGTTTAGAAGACTGTGCTTATCGCCTGTTTCAGCGAGTTCGCATATCGATCGGTAGTTGAGCATTGACCTAATTCATTAGTGGAATTGCAGGTCAATATGAGGGACGTTGAATTGGCTGTAAACCCTGTGTATCAAGGGTTCCATGGGATGAAAGCAACAAATTCTACCAAACAAGTTTTTAAGTTTTACGGAATTACTTTCAGAAATTACGGTTCTTTTTTTAAGCTCTACGATAGCTTTTTAAAGTATTACGAATTTTCTTTTAACCATTACGGAAAATTAATCTTTAAATAGTTACGAATAAATTTTTAAGTTCTACGGTAAAATTTTTAAGTTTTACGGTGCGATTCTGAACGATAACGCGGCAATTACCGGAAGTTAATGCATTTTAGTGCATTTTAAATAGTTTAAGTCTATCGCGTTAGTGGAATTTTTAGTTATTTTGTATGGCTCAGTAATTCATTTTTGCTGCTGCGATGCCCTTAAAAGGGCATTTATACATAGTATTTAGGTCATTTTTTAAAGTTTTACGGTTCCGAACGGTGTTATTTGTGGATTTGAAGATTTTTTTAAAGATTTACGGTTTTAAATAGTGTTTCTCTAAGAGCTTAGGGATGGTTTTTTAAGATTTACGGTTTATTTGGATGAGGTCGACGGTGATATTTCTGAGCGGCTGAGTTTCATGATGAGCGCTGAAAAGCGCATTCTAGAGCGGTATTTACCATTTTTCGTGTTTGGAAGGCTGCTAAGTGTGCAATTGACTGTGTTTTAACTGGCCACTATTCGTAATTCTTAAAAGTATTCCTTTCGTAACTCTTAAAAATATGGAGTACCGTAAATCTTTAAAATATGAGATACCGTAAATCTTTAAAATATGAGATACCGTAATTCTTTAAAATATGAAGTACCGTAAATCTTTAAAATATGAGGTACCGTAAATCTTTAAAATATTGCTTCATTATGCGGTCGGTGAATTGGAAAGGCATTTGAAGGGTTTATCGGTTTCCCGGAAATCCTCATATAAGGCAGTCTTCGATGCTATGTATTCGACAATGAGTTGCTTAATCAGAGTTTGGCTTAGCTCCAGGGTTAATAATTAATGCTTTCTCACCGTATTTTTCTTTGTGCATTATGAATTCGTAGCCTTTAAAGAAACCTTCAGACTGCAAAATATCGAGTTGACCAGGCTTGTTTCCTTTCGACTTCAATGGGTTGATCGCATGTGACCAATAGTCCTTGTTCATCATTCTCTTTAGGTCTGTTTCAAGAATAGGGAATTCGTACTTGTAGGTGGGGAACCCATGATGTGCTAGTTGCCGATGAAAAAGTTTGCCATTGGGATTTAGTTTGGGCCTTACAGAGAAGTCGATTACTGCATATTCAGCCAAAAGGGCGCGCATAAGGCCTTTAAACTCGTAGGTAAACTTATATTGTTTCCTGCCTTTCGAAGCAGCTGAAAGTCTTTCACCCTTTAACTCCAAAAGTCTTTGTTCAACTGGATAATTGTTTTCCGTTTTGTAAACTACTTTTGTCTCGAACAGGTCTTCTAAGGCAGAAGCGTGTTCTTTGTAAGCGAGAGCTCCATCGTTCTTGTTTAGATAGAATAGTAGTTGGCCTATAGTCAGCGATCCTCGTAGTTTAGTAGGCTCCATTACTTCGGCGAACTCAGCATCCTGAGCTTCTCCGTGACTGTTTAATAAAGCAACTTTAGTTGCGCTGATTTTCTGTTCCTTTTGTATGGGTACCAGATCATCAATCGGCACACCAATCGGATCAAAGAAATCTAACTGCTTTCTTCTTTCGATTGCAGGCAGTTTCTCGTATTCCGCTATACGTTCTCTTCCTACTCTTTTGGACGGCACGTTTTCAGCTAATAGTTGTATAAGGCCGATGAGTACGTCTTCGTGCTGAGTTGTGAGAGGAGGACCAATGAACGTCAGAATTCCACCTTGCCATTCAATAGAAACTTCTCGCTTTCCATCTGGCAGTATTCCTGCCAGCCTATGCTTTTCTTGGTTCATTATCTTTGTCGCATCTATTGCCAAGAATAAATCGGCGAGCAATAAGTGCTTGGGGTATTGAGCAGATACTAGTGGGTTAGTGCTTAAGGACACAGATCTTGGAATATATTCGCTGGTAGTGTCTGCTTTTGTTTGACTGTTATTGTTTTTGCTCATGAGTCTCGACTTTTTTCAAAGATATCCATAGCTGAATCATACATTTTTAGTGTCAATGACACGCTATTTCTTGTTAATTCAGTTCCACGCCTCTACTATTTTGGCATATTTTGGTTAAATTGAGTATAAATATGCAAAATTGTTCTTTTGGAACCAATTTGTTCAAAAATAGCAAAATGACTGGGAGTAAGTTATGACCAATATCCACATGGGCGATGGAATTGATAGCAATTTCTATGTCGACTTAGAATACGCTGATTTCGTTCAAACTCAAATGAAGACCGTAACCGAACGAGGACGTGCTGCTGTAAAGCAAGCTATTGAAAAAGCTAACCGTCGAGATCAATTAAAGTTGATTGATGAGATGATCGTCGAAGAGTTTGGTCAAAAAGTTTTGTCCAGACGCTACTCCATGAAGGAAGCGGCTGAAATGGTCGGAGTCTCTACCGAGACAATCAGAAACGCGGAGAAAGACGGGAGGCTGCCCGAACCCGAATATCGAGCAGATACAAAGAGTAAGCAGCGACTTGGGTATACCATTGACCAGGTTAATTACATGCGCGATGTTTTTGGTACCCGTCCGGTTAAACCCGAAGGAATGAATGCCATTGTGATTGGAATTCTTAATCAAAAAGGTGGTTCTACAAAGTCTACAACTGTAGTCCACATGTCGCATTATCTGGCTATAAAGGGATATAGAGTCCTTGTCGTAGACCTAGATGCTCAAGGGACCACTTCTTTTAGTTATGGCAAGCTACCAAATATCCAAGTTGAATACTGGGAAACAGTAGCGCCTTATTTACTGCGAGAAGATGACGACGATGAGGACGGAACGAGCTACTCGACATTGGATTACGCCATTCAAAATACTCATTGGGGCAATGTAGACATAATTCCTTGTGCAAAGGACTACTTGGAGGTTGACATGAACATGGCCAAAAATTGGTCAAGTGAGCGCCCGGTCGATATGATTATGCAACTTAGAAAAGGTTTGCTACAAGTTGGAGTGAACTATGATTTCATCATTATCGATGGCGCCCCATCGTTAAGTGTTAATACGATGAATACTGTATCTGCTTGCGATACAGTATTTACTCCAGTGCCTGCGCAGATGTTCGATCTGGCATCCACTGTTGAGTTTTCCGACTTGATAGATAAATTGATCGAAACCTACAAATCCCACAGAATCCCAGTATTTGAGAATCAACGTATTGTCGGTTATAAAGACATGCCCTTCATGCCTAACCTTCCTTCCTTCTATCACTTTATTACACGGTACAGTAAGAGCGACTATTCAAAAGCGATGGAAACGAGAATTCGTCAGATTTTTACCACGGAGGTGACTAAAGTTCTAAAGAATGAAATCTACCGCTCCGATGAGATAGGCAAATCTTCCAACCAAGTTAAATCGGTCTATGAGATTAACCCTGGGGCAGATACTAACAATCGAGGAAAGCTTAAAAGCGATATCGAAATGTTAGATAACGCATTTGAAGAAATGCTCGATATAGTCGTCGATGAACACTGGAAATAATTAAGATGGAGACAAGATATGAGTGGTAAAACAACAAAGCCGTTCGAGGATGATTTGGATCTAGACTCCCTTCCTGTTACGCCGTCGATTAAACCGACAAGAAAGCCAAATAGATCGGGAAAGGGCGCACTTGGCGCTATTGATGCTCTATCAAATCCTTTAGCAGGTGAGTCTCAGCTTGATAAGGCTAGGCGTGAAAAGAGAGAGCTTGCTGTAAAGTTGGAGGAAGTTCAGCAGCAGCTTGCGGAAAAATCTGATTCTTCTCCAGTCGAAAGTGCAAAAATTAAAGAACAGTATGAGAGTCAAATACTCGAAATTGAGGAACAGCTAAAAGCAAAGGCTAACTTAGTGACTCAAATGGAGTCTGAGCTGGCAAAGATGCAAACAGCATTGGAATCGAAGACGGTTACCCAGACCATGGTTATGCCGGTAACTCGAACTGAAGTTACTTTTACTCTGATGGAGCTTGAACCGGATTCTGTCACGGTATCTGGCGAAAATGCACGAAATCAGGAGTTTCTAACTGAGGAAACCCTGAGCGATATTCTGCCAAGTATTCGTGAAGTACGGCAATATGACGCCGGTTATGTTTCTAATACAAATCCTGATCAATTGACTTTGTGTGACGGTTCCAGACGTAAGGCTGCAGCTAAAATTGCTTCGAAAAAATTCCTTGCCTGGGTAGGGAATATACCAGAAGAAGACATGCACGAATTGTCAGAGGTTTTAAACAAGTCAAAAGTAGTCAGCTATTGGGAGCGAGCAAAGCACATCCAATTCCTAATCAACAAAGGCATTTTTGATAGCTGGCGTAAGGCAATGGACATATATGCGCTTTCTCGTGGCAACTCTGACCGCTATAAGAAGCTCGCTGAGCTGGACAACCTCTATGTGCATTGTTTTCCAACTCCAAATGATGTTCCGCTTAACTTTGGAGAGATCATCTCCAAGCTTGAGAAATTTGATCTTGAGCGTGCTAGAGAAACTGCAATCGATACTCGTGAAAAGAAAAACGAGATGCTTAAGCATGGTGTTGCTAAAGAAGATGTTATCAACCATGTAATTAAAAGTTTCAAAGCGGTTGAAGTCCGTAGATCTCCAGTTAAAACTAGCTACATCAGTTCAACTGGGTTAAAAGCCGCTTCTTCTTTGAAACCAAATGGATTAGTTAGTTTGAAGATTGATAGCCTTACTGACGCGCAAACTAAGCAGTTGCTGGAATGGCTTGGTGAAGCTTTCGATCTAAGGGAAACCGATAAAAAGTAGCCTTGTTTAGGGTGTCTCTTACATGAGCCACCCTCCTCCTCATTGAATATTTTTGTTTGCTATTATTCCTCCCAGTTAATTTTTATTTTGAGAAATGTCTTTCGCATCTAGCGGGAACCGATTACCGATTTTCGCGGTCTTCAAAGATGTCTCGCCGACGAGACACCCATTGACCCATTGAATAGACAACATATTCTGGCGTCTCGCCTGCGAGACGCACTCGTAATTCCTGGATTTAGGGCGGACCAAAACTTTCTAGTGGGTGAGGCGGTGATCGGACACGCACCTCATTTGTGGCCTTTTCCCATTCCGATGTTTAGTTTTAAGTTGTGTCTCGCCGACGAGACACCTTTGTAATTACTGAGATAAGTCAGGCATTTGCCGTCTCGTGCGCGAGTCGGTTGTTGGACACGCACCCCATTTATGGCCTTTTCCCATTCCGATGTTTAGTTTAAAATTGTGTCTCGCCGACGAGACACTATTGTTATTCTGGGTATGTAGTTTGGGAATTTGGCGCCTCCTGCGTTTTCCGGTCGCCATACACGCTACTTATCAAGAGCTTCCTTCCCGTTATGGAGTTGAGTTTTAAAAGGTGTCTCGCCGACGAGACACCGTTAATTTTCTTTTTATGGTACTTTGCATGGATTATTCGATAAAAAGGAACCGTACATTAGAGGCCGAAATTTTTGGCTATACCTTGCTGCAAATAGGGTTGCATTGACCATGTTTACAGCTTAAATAACCCTAAATGTGAATTTATGACTAGGTTTGAGGTTAAACGCTTCGCCCATAAGATGCGTTTCTTGAACAGCAAAAGGGTGCATTGATGTGCTATATAGGGGCTAGAAAGGCCTTTGTTTTTGATATGAGCTTTTGACGAATTTACTTACTGTTATTTTTGCGATTCCTTAAGGGCCTTTCTTTTCTGGTACTCGCGCCCCATGGCCAAAATCTCTACGATTCCATCAAGAATCTCTAGGTCCTTGTATGCTATTTTAACTACTCCAGAACCCTTTTGGTTTTTATGGTCAATGCGTATGCTCAGGCCTGTTTTTTGACAAAGCATTTCTTGTAGCTGACCGAGGGCTTGCTGTTCTTTCTCAATGCCTTGGTAATTTGGATCTTTGAGTCTTTTCTCTAGTTCGCTAACAGTAACGTGCTTAACTCTAAGCCGATCAAATACTTTTTCCCGATTGGGTCCCTTTGCCATTCGAACTAACAGGCGAACATGACCGAGAGTGATCTGAGTGGGATTTTGATACCAGGTGTTGATCTCGTTGAGGCTAAGGCATTTGCCGGCACGTATGTAGTATGATGTTTTATCTCGTGAGTTAAGAGCAAGATTGGCGCGTATTTGTGAGTTCTTTAATCCTTCATTTGCTAAAAACCCAGCTACATGCGCAATAAGAGCGTCATTAATGTCTTTCGCTAGTTTAAATTTGGCGATGGCATCATTGATATCTGTTAGAATCGGTAATCGATGTAGTAGCATTAAGTAAACCTCAAAAGTTTGTCATAAGATTATATATGACGTGTCACATGACAAGCTTTTTTTTCGACTGACGTTTTTTGCTCGCTGATAATTTACTTGTCGATTTATGGATAAACCCGTAAAACTGCGGGCTACAAGACAATTATGAGTAGGTTTCCATGGGAAAATCATTTGGAATCATAGTAGTGGTTTTCTGTGAGTAGGGAGGTGGCATGTATTCCCCAATTACACATGATTCGAATTGCCTAGATTCTGAGTACCGCAGACTTTGTAAGCGAATCCAACAGAGGGCGCCATTTAGAAGGAATGCTGAGCTTAGATCTTGCTCGCGTGATAGCGACATAGGTTAGGTTTACTTCTTGCTCGTATTCTTTGTAATTATCGTCACCAATAATGCAATTGAACAAGTCATCTGAAAGGTCGCCCCATGCCCTGAAATCATCCCAGACCAGGACGCTGTCAGCTTCAAGTCCTTTTGAGCGGTGTGCGCTGGATACGACGATATGAGGAAGGTTTTTAAGTTTCTCTGGTAGTGAACCATTGACCTTTTTTGCCCGGCGTTGAATAGCTTCCAAATTTTGCGCTTTGATACCACGTATTACTGATCCGGCTGATTTGCCGTACCTCTTAACAAACGACACGATTGACAGTAAATCAGAAGACCCAGTTACTTCAGCGAAATTGATAAACTCACTCCAACTTTTGAAGCTATGCATTAATGGGTCAGTGGGTGTCTCACCGTTATAGAGCATTGCAGCTTGAATGAAGCGTTCGAAATTGTACTTTTGAACCCCGCCCGCTAAACGATAGGGAAGTGAGATTTCGTCTTTATGGGGGTTTGTTTCTTTGTTGAGCTTGACAATCGTAAGGCAGGCTTCGGCAATTCCAAGTAATGATCGACATAAGATCATGGTGCTACGACCGGCTCGGCTATCATCCATCAACCTGCGAACCGCCAGCTGACGCTTAACATTACTTGACGTAGGTGTTGAGCCGCTTTCACCTGAGTCATATATGTAAATGCGATCCTTGTCAGGATTAACGCCTGTTACTTTGATTTTGTCATTGGGTTTGACTGAGTTAATAGCTGTTTCGGCTAAGTGCCCTATATGTGGTCCAAACCTGCGAGATACTGTTAAGCTATATCGCTTCGCTACGTCAAACTGTTGCAGCGCATTCATGGCGTTTCGGAAAAGGTAGATGGACTGATCTTTATCGCCAACAATAGCTACTTTTGTTAGTCTGCGACGTTTATTTTCATGGCTTCGGATGATCTGGCCCACAGCTAAATCGTTGGACACGGGATTTGTGTCCTGGCCTTCATCAATGATCACGTTGTCGACATCGAGGTAGGGCTTAGTTAGCTGGTATGACTTCAGCATCACATCAAAGGTCAGAGGGATGTTATTGTTTTGGAGGCACTCGCTATAGAACTGCTGAGTCATATGGATTAGAGCATCTACTTTAATCGCAGAGTTGTCACCAAGTCTCGATAAATGATGGTATCCAATCTTTGTCTCGGCGGAAGAGCAAAAATCGCCGAGTACCTTTAGCATCATTCCGGTAACTTCTAATCGATCTATCTGAGATATTCCATATTTAGGCCAAGGAATCATTTCAACTACTTCGATTGGATTGAAAGCCCCGGCGACTCGCTGTCTGATCAAGTCCTTTCCTAGGTTAGCGGCATGCCATTGATAAGCTAGTGAATGGAATGTCTGAACTTGCGCGGCTTTTCCTATGCGCTTTTTAGCTTCAAGAGTATTTGCTCGATCGAATAGGAAAAGACTGGTGCTTTCACCTAACTTATTTAGTTCTTTGATTCTTTCAACAATGGTGAAGGTTTTTCCAGATCCCGCAATTGCCTGCAATGTCATGGCCGGCTCTCGGCTAGTAATAAAAGCTAGTTGTTCATCTGAAGGGGTGACCTTTGGGGTAGATTGGGCTGACTTTGCGGTCATTATCGCCCCCGATTTGGATCATTTTCTAATATTGGTTCAGAAGTGGCACTATTTTTTGCCATCTGAAGCAGACGATTTACCCGTTGACTAACAGGCGTCATACTTTGCTGGGTTTGAGTCGGTCTGACCTTGAGCTCGTTGTGATCGTCCGTTTTTGCAGTCGCTTTGTCGCTCGCTGATTGCGATATAGGCTCCAGACAATCAGCGGCACGCAAAACTTGAGGATGTGCAGGAGGTATATTGGCCTGCTTTTTGTCGTGACTTTTACCTGGGAAAGATACGACGACAGAATCCCGCTTTGCTTGTGGCGGGGCGTGCATCGCCGGGTCTTGCTCAGGCGTTGTCGCTGCGGCATTTACCCGCTTATCCTGCGCTTCAAGCATAAGGATGCGTTTTCGAGGATAGAGCTTATTGCACTCCGAGGGATTAGTGACGTTGGTCGGTGCATTCGCTAGCGAAAATGCCTGAGTAAAGATAAACGAGTTGCCAGAGGCGAACGCGTAGGCTTGCTTGCCATCATCCTTTTCACGAATTTGGACTTGAAGCGCTTGTCCTGCAATATTCGGGAAATACTTATCACCGGGTACAATCAATTTACCGTCACTGCCGGTCGGTACTTTATTGTCTTGTGAAATCAACTTGGCGGTCTGTTGGAGTAGGACTTCGTTGCTCAGAAGACGCCGGGCATAACTGACGCAACTTTTGTTTGCCATCGATATGCTTTGAGTTGGCATTGCTTCCACTAAAAAGCCGTTTCGCTTTGCGGCATGGTAGAAAGAAGCGAAATCTTGGCGAGATTCCTCAAACAGTTTTATGCCGCAGTCTTCCATATTGGCATGCTGAGTGTAGACCTCTCGGAAACCTACTACCTTTTTCTCTTTCATATCCAGCGCTCTAAGTGCAACGCCAAAACCGATGCCCTCAATGTCGTGCGAATGGACGTTTTTCCCTTTCTCCACCAAAAGGTTTTTGATGGCATCAAAGTATTGTTCGTCGGCTTTGAGTAAGAGGGAGCTGTTAAGGCCATACTGACGAAACACAGGCATTAGGGGTGAGCGCTTAAGACTCTGTCCGTGAACTGTAGCTTCAGCAGCTTCACGTATATCTGCCGCTGTTGACAGGAAGCGATCTTTACCTTCTTTTGACCGACCAAAAAGGAGAATTCGCATCGGTCCTTCCATAACATCTGTCTGCTTATTGTCAGTCTGGCTGATATTTGGCTGAGACAGGACCAAAAGATGTTCAGAGACACCACGTATGTGATTGTCAGCTACATCGAGTTCGCCTTGAATCTGAAAGACACCTTCGGCGCCAGAGGCTCTGGATCCTACAGCCTCTTTCAAAAGCGAATGCTCGTGTTTAAGTGCTTGCGAACTGGTAGCGCCCAATTCTGGCAGTCGAATTGAGGCGCGTTTACCGGAAAGGATGTCAACGCCATGTGCCACATTGTCGTCAATGCTTTGTATCCGCATCCAAACTGTATTTAGCATGACTCCGCCTCATTTAACATGATCTTGCATCTAATGTAGCATGATCTTGCATTTGTGGTAAACTATTGCCAAAGAATTCTTTAAAAAAAGAGAGTGCAATGAGTGATTGGCGCACGACATTACATAATTATTTGAAGCAAAGCGGACCAGATATCATCACAACGGATGAGTTTCGTGGTCTTTGCTATCGCTTTACTGCGCTGGCCCGCGAAGACGGGAAGCCGGGGGCACAGCGAACTGCGGATAAATTTTTGAAGCAAATGTTAATTGCGGGTGAGCTGCAACCGCTTGCCGGTAAAGGGGTCTTCTGCAACACCCTGATTCTTGGTCGTAAGATGAGCACTAGGGAAGCACTTGGAGTTATCAATACATTTAGCAGCACTGATGTTTCATTATTTGCTGGGCCAAGGGCCGTCTGCGGTGACAATGGCCCAGACGGGCCACATTGGATACTAACTTCCAGCAATCGAACCGTCGTACACAAAGGGCTACTGGGTCATGATGCTGAAGAGCCTTCTTTGAAGCCTGGTAAGAAGCCAAGTGAAGAGGAATTGAATGCACTTGCAGAGTTTCATAAGGGATATGCACTAGCTACAAGTTGCAATCGCAATTGGCTGGGGTTGATCAGAGAACTTCCAGTTGAATCTGAAGCATTCACTCGGTTCGGATCGGATGGGGCTGATGGCGAACTATCTAACGTCTATGTCAAAACGGCAAGTCCGGAGCTAGCTTTGGCATTGCTGCCGAGTTTAGCCTCTGCTCGGCATCTTTACCCGACCAATGAATCCGTGACTGTTAGACAAATCAAAGGACCAGTATTGACTTTAGATGTTTATAATCCAATGTCAATGCGTACAGCGGAAGCAAAAGTCGATGTCTCCAATCTTGCAAGGATAATGCAATCCTTGCCGCCTATGAGCGATGATGTTGACTTTAGAAAACGAGGATTTGATTCCATAACGACAAAGGGAAGCAGACCTCTAAGCGAAATTTTAATGGGCATTGGTCTGTCTCCAACTAAATCAACAGGTGGTGACCTAGCGTCTTTGAGTTTTGACATTCCAAATATTCCAGACGTTCCAGATGAGCAATTAACCCCAATGGAGTTAGGTTTCGATATACCTGAAACCCCTACGCCAACACCGCGAAGATAGCATTGTAAATAAAAGGGCGGGTATACGCCTTTTTTTACCAACGCAGAATGCAAGATCATGTCAGGTTATGGGTTGACTTTGCATGAGATAGGTAGGATTATTTCGCTCGACTCTTAATCAGGTTTATTCAATGACAGAGACAGCAAAACGTCCTCCATTAAAGCGCAGGGTTCAGACGCAGGCATCAATGCCTGGTAATACTGCGAGCGAAAAGGCTGAACAGACTATGGATCCCGGTATCGCACCAATGGTGGCGCGTGATACTTCACTCCTGGTTATGTCAATAAAGGCAAGCTCTCGTGATAAATTGACTGGATTGCTTTCAGTGACACTTGGTTTGCTGGTGTTAACAATAGTTAGTTTGTCATGGCTTAAAACTGATCATTACTTTGCTGTTGATGTGAATGGTCGGGCCATAGAAATACGGCCGCTCGATTCACCTACCGATGTTGCCGGCGCGCCAGTTGGCTTTATAAATCGTACGCTGCCTGACGTATTTACTTTTGGTTTCATTAACTATAAAGACCATTTGTATGATGTTCGTAGTAAATACTTCACCGAGCTTGGTGGTAATCAACTAATAGCTGCATTAAATCAGATTAATCTCGAAGATTTTATGGACGCGGAGTACTCGCTGAAGCTGTTGGTGCACGGAGCCGGACCACGACTCTTGAGTGAGGGTAAGAATGACAAGGGCTACTTTTATGTGGTGCAAACTGAAGTTAACGTGATCTTGGACCCGCCAGGTCGCGAAAATCGTCCTCGCGTTAACGAATGGGTAATCCAGACAGTATTCTATGTCGCGAATGATAATGAAGCAGGGTTTAGAATAGATCAATTCTTGGTGCAGGCGCGATGAAGAAAATTTCTTTCGCAGTTTTAGTGCTTATTGTGCTATGCACTTGCTCACTATCTTTTGGGAATGATGGCGCCTCGCAAGATTCAGGTCCGAATGTCGAGGCTATTGCATCGGGCGCTACTGTATCACCACAGGAGCAGGCGATAATTAATCAAAGGGTTTTAGAGTCCTTTTTGCAAGCGTACAAAGATGACATTGAAATTAACGCTCTTACTGACGCCCTTTCAGACAAAGCCTTAAAGGAGCAGGCTGAGCGACAAACGCCTACTGAGCAGAGGAATCGCGAAGAGGTAATCGATCCTAACAAAAGCCGTGGACCGTTCTCAGTATGGGTTTACCCCAATCATTTAACAATCATTGCTTTTCTGGATAGTTATGGCGAACCATGGCCGCTGACCGCGCAGCCAATCAACTCTAATACTAATGCGTACAAATTGAATTGGAGTGCTTCTGCACCCCATATCGTTCAAGTCTCGGTACTGCAACCTTATATAACAACGACCATTGGGGTTATGCTGGAAGGACACACTCTCCCACTTACTTTTTCACTCCGCAATGGAAATGGCATACAAGATGTTGCTGTGACTTATCGTGTCACTGGCGTTGCTCCTTCTAACCTGGGAGCAATAGAAGCCGTAGAGCCCCCACTACAATCTCCAATATTACAGCAATTTGTGCGTCGAGATTATCCAGAAAAGGCGAGGATGCTTTCTGTTACAGGCCAGACAGGAAGTATGGCCTGGGAGTACGAAAACGTCTTTGTTTTTGCAACCAAGGGTGGCTTGATTTATCCGTCAGACCCCTTCGCAATTGAGTCAGCGCCTGACTCAGATCTTGTTTACTACGCATTTAAAGACACGCCAGATGCTGTGGCAATTCAATTTGGCAGTCGACCGCTTACACTGGGGATTCGTTGATGATCTTTGAGGCTCGAATAAACAAACTGAAATATGCCTGGTCGCAATTGCCGCTTCGGATGAAAATTCTGTTTGTTGCAATGGTGTTGGTGTTTACTACCGTTGTAAGTGTTTATGGGTCGCTTGCCCTCGGGGGGCTTTTTGGTGGAGGTGATGAACCGCCGCCTACTGGCCGCAGTAATGTAACTATTGATACTCGCGGTGTAGAGCGTGGCGCAATAGATGACTCAGTCTCTGACGAACAAGTAGCGGCACGCCGAGAGGTTGAGCGCCGTGAATTTAGTGAGGCCGCTGCGGATGGTGGTTCATACCTTCCGAACTTCGATTTGCGATCAGAAACAATTGCCGATGCACCTATAACGGACAGCGAGAATAATGATTCTCAAAAGCACAGCTCTGAACGAGTGTCATATACAGAGCTTCTCAACAAGCGTGAAGCAGAAAAACTGAAACCTGTAGAAACGGAAAAAGCTTTACCTAAAAAGAACGACATCGCGCGGACAACTACAGACATTATTCCTGACCGAAATTCGAATTCGAAAAATTCTACAAGCTCGGATGAAGCCGTTGAGAAATACATTCAGCAACGCGCAGTTCGACTATCGGCGGCATATTCCAAATCAATAAAATCTAATAGCACGTTTTCTGATTCTACTAGCTCAGGAAGTTTTATCTTGTCAGAGGACGTTGCGCCTAAAAGGTCAGAATTGGCAAGCAGGCCGGGTAACCAGATTAGCAGTGGAGATTCAGAAAGTGGCGCTCTAAATATGGACGGATCTGCGAAATGCGCTTTATGCCCCGGTGACCTAATTACAGCTCGTATAACCAAAGACATCGACTCACGCTATTCGACTAACGTTGAATTTGAGATTGTTGATGGTGCTCTAGCTGGAAGTCCAGTCTTCGGAAAATTCCAGATAGTGAATGAGGGTGCTGTCATGAAGAAAGATGTCCGAATAGTGCTTTCAACTACTAATTGGCTATATGAATCGGGTACCAGTCGTTTCCCTGGAACAATGAAGGGATTTGTTGTTGATTTGCGCACGGGCAGTGAATTGATCGACCAAGATGTAAAGACTCGAAGTGGGCTTAAATGGCTGGCTTGGGCAAGCACGAGTTTGATGAATACCTGGGCTACTCGCAAGATTGCGAATGCCACAGTTACAAAGACAACAGACACTTCTCAGACCCAGTCTTCAACCTTAAGTGAATCGGATGTATGGGCGGTAAGTGGGGGATTGCTACTCGGTCAGTTAAGCGATATTGCAGCAGCATGGATGACTGAGCTGCCCCAAATAACTATTCCGAAGAACGAAGTTGTCTCAATAATGATTGTAGATCCTATTAATGAAACTTGGATGCCTGACCTTAAAAAGGGAGAGGACTTTTACTGATGAGCGATGAAAAAGACTTGCTTGACGCATTTAACGAGAATGAAGCTGGTGTTGATGTGGAATATGAGAAAGCATCCCACAATGTCGATGAGCATTTAGAAAATGCACCGTATGCCAGAATCGAACAGCTGGCTGAAATTCTTGGTCAGATCGCGAGTGTTGGAGAAGTCGAGATTCATACCTTTTGCGATCGGTATTTGGATCGGGATGATGTCGATCTAGCTGGCGAGACGGCTGAGTCAGTCGCAACATATATCTGCGATACAGTTTTTTCAGTTCCAGGTTCAGACACCGTGATGCCTCCTGCGGATGATGATATTGCTGAAGATATCGCTCGCCAGTGCATCCAATATCTCGAAGAAATTGAAGAAGGTGGCACGGGGTCGGCGGTAAAGAGGGAACCTGATGACGAGCAATTGGATTTCTCAATAACAAACACAGATGCTGAAATAGAAAATCTGAGTTCAGAAGAGGATGCGAACAGGGCACGGATTGTTAAATTCGGTATCATTTCCATCATAGCGCTTCTTTTAATTGTAATGTTTTACTTTCTTTTCAAACCACTGTGGTCAACGAATAATGCTACTTCTACGGTTGTTAATGTGAGCGGTATCGATATGTCTACAGAATCGACTCCCAGCGCTAGCGCGCCAGATCGAAAACCTACTGCACCACCGACGGACGTCAAGCGAACCACAGAGAGTAGTTTCAATGATGCGCCAAATGCTGTTACGGCGGATGGTGTGACAATACTAAGTCCAAATGGTGTTACAAGTGACTCCGGTTTTCCTGTACAACAATTAAACTTGAGCGAAAACGAACAGTTCAATAAGTTGGTAGCTGAGGTTGGTAGCGCGCTTAAGCTATTTGATAGTCGAATTTCTCAAAATGAGAAAAACCATGAGCAAATCGTTTTGGCACTTGAAGTAGTTCAAGAGTCACTGAATAGTATGGAGCGTGGAGAGTTTGGTGGTATAGACATCGCCGCGCTCAATAACCGACTGTCTTCACTCGAAAAAAGTATTTCTGAACTAAATTCGGACGTACCTAAAACTACTATTTCTAAGCCAACTGTTTCTGTTTCGGCACCTGCCAATTACTTAAATGGTAGGCAAATCGCGACTCTAGACTATTGCATAACTGGTGCAGTTAATGGATTAGCTGTTTTTAAGTCAAGGAGAGAAGGAAAACCGATTCCGGTTGAAGTTGGCGATGACTTAATCAATTACGGCAAAGTAATCGAGATACGTGCTGACTATACGGTAATTACTGAGCATCGTGGTACCCAATATATTGTCAAGCGACAAAACCCTTGTACTTATTAAACTGATGAACTGCAGCGATGATTAGTATTCAAGCTATATACGACACTATCAACACGTTCTACTTCTCCTTGGTATTGTTCGCCCTTGTATTCGGTGTTTTTAAGCTTTATCGAATGGGTAGCTTGATAATGCAACGTGGCCGAATTCTTGGTGTAGCTGGTCCGTCCGCACTTGCCATGAGTAATGAGTATTCTTTCAAGCTGATATTTAAACAGTTTGTAGTGGCATTATTTTGCCTGAATTTCGTTAGCTTATTCAATGCAGTTGCATCCGATATCTCCGGTGAGACTTACTCGTTAGCATACGCGTCCTTTGAAGGAAATGCAGAGGAAAGTTTACTGATCTTCGGTGCACTATACGAAGCCATAAAAGCTTATGGATTCTTCGTTATTTTTTCGGTTGTGATGAAGTTTTCTCGCAACCATGATCCTTTTGTACAACGTGGGGAAACTCCGTTGTCAAAACTTGCGTGGCAGCTTCTTGGTGGTTTCGGGCTGGTTTTCATACTCGAGATTATGGAAGATGCTGGTCGCGTAATTAAATTAGTTCCGTTTACTGCGGTAACTGAACTTATTCGTAGTGTTCAATGATGAGGTCAATCAGAATGAAAAATCAAATGCGAAAATTTGCGCTGGCTGCTTTGGCGCTACCATTGTCAACAAGTGTCTTTGCCGAACCAGGATTCTTCGAAGGTGGTCTTAACTTATTCACTAGGATAGCACTGGGTTTGTTGGCCCTACTTATGATTGCCGTGCTGATTAAGGGTGTTACGATGTTGTACGCTGGCGGTACCGCGATCATGAATTGGGGTAAAGATCAAAGTTCTCAAGGTGGTCAGGGTTCAACTGGTCCTGACAATAAGAAAGCGGCGCTAACGCAATTGGGTGGGGGGATTATCATGTTGTTAATTTTTGGAATTGTCGCAAACGTTGCTGTTGACTTCGCAATTGGAGATGGAAATCCACTTCGTACTCCTGACATCGAAATTGGTAGTAGCAACTGATCCGGCTATGCATGACCTTGTCTTCTCCGTACAGCCTTCATTGGTGGGTCGCAATATCGAGCGCTTGCGTCAGCAAGTGCTCAAACGTGATGAGCATAGATGCCAGTTTTGCGGTCTTTGTTCTTTAAACGGTATGGACGTCGTGTATGCCAATGATAAGTATGAGACGACTCTTGATGGCTGCGCGACAGCTTGCGCAGTCTGCGCTTCAGTTTTGCGGGGTGGCGTTCATGCAGGTTCAAATTCAGGTTACATGGTACTAATGCCAGAGTTGAAGCAGGTCGAAGTAGTAGGGTTGTTTCTGGCTATGAGTGCCTGGTCCGATATCGCTGTTACTGTTAAACAACAACCTTTACGCGCTATAGCAGAACAGATCGATGCTCGCCGTGGGCAGGTGGAAGAAGTAACCGGAGTCACGAGGTCATTTAAAGTTAGTCATTGGCGTCAGCTTCTGTCTTCCCCTAAGTTCCATGCGAACAGAGCTCGGTTATTAGGCCCGTTTCGATTTATGCCCGACCATGATTGCTATGTTCATGAGCTTAAAGCTTGGAGTAAAGAGGTATTTCAACGTTATGATGAAAAATCGATTCAATCCAAACTTTTAAATCTTAAGGTAAAACAATGATTATTTATCGAAAATCACATTCAGGGTGTTGGAAAGTTGATACCGCAACAATGAATGTGGTTTTCGAAGATGACTCTGAATCTAATTATCCCAATTTTGCGGAAAAACACCCGCAGCTTTTCGAGGTTATACAAGATTATTGTGAGTGTGGGTATACAGTAGATGATACCAGGATAGAAATGGAATGGTTTCAAAGGTTGGTCTCTGTTTATTTATTGCTTAGAAAAATCAAACAAACGCTTTTACTAGAGTTGAACAGTGAGTCAAGTCCAACGAGCCTGTTAGATTCAGGAACAAAATTCTGCGAAGTGAATTTCTTAACTAAGGATATTCCATTGCGTCTGCCGGCTGAGCTAAGAATTGCGAAGTCCATTGGTAGAGCGAGAAAGTTTAGGAATGGTTCTACTAATCTTTCTGGTATTCCGCAATCAGTGAAGGATTCTGATTTTGTTCGAGCGATTTCACCCTATACAAAAACATTGCAAGAAGTTTGGCTTCCTTTTGGTATCGCGCGAAGTATATCTCTGAATGGATACTTACCAGATTACTTATTCGACTGCTCGCTGGAAGTGACTGATGAAGTAGTAGTTAGGTTTAGTACGGAAGCACAATATTATTGGAATAGTGCGAATGACGCTTCGCGTCGGGCGTATTTGGCGCTTATAAAATCATATATGCCTGAAGATTTGGTGCGGTACATAAGCTTGTCTTTCGCTGATATGAACAGTACGGCACTTAATTGCATTTTTACGAGAGGGTTAGCCTAGATGGGTATCGCCAGTTTCTTTGAAAACATCTTTTCAAGCAGTATTAATCCCGCGGCTAGTGACTTTGTTTCACTACTTGCACCGGTCCGAAGCCATGTGAAATATGGTGGCGAACCGATCAGGCTGAAGCTAGACGAGGAGCATGCCTTCTTAGCGATGGATGGTAGTCTGGTATCATTCGTTGAATGGCAAGGGATGTTTGGATGCTTGAAGGATCGACGTAAAGAGAATGCGATACATGCAATCAGTAAAGCATTAGATTTAATGCACGCTGAAAAAGGCGGTGTCCTAGAATGGACCATTGACAATCCAAGTGACGACGTAGAGCGTTTAGCAAACGGTCAGTATGAAAGGGCAAGAAATTTAGCCTTCAAAAAAGGGATTGATGTTGAAGCGTTTGTTTCTTCTGAAATTGAAACTATTGCCCCTATGCTCCGGCCAAGACGGCAAGTCATGGCAATATGGACACCTAAAAACAGATTGAGCCGGGGCCAGCAAGAGCGATTTGAGCAAGTCTTTACACAGATTCTGGCTGAGCAATCAAAGATGATGCCTAAAAATGCCCATGAGTTGTCGAGTACGTTTATTCAGAATTCTGTTGCTCTCTCACAAGAACTTGAAATGATTCACGACACGCGCGTTGCCCAGATTATGGACGTATTTTCCGATCAAGAGGCATGCGTTAAGTTACTGAACTGGGAAGAAGCACTTAAAAATGTGAAAGAAATGGCACACCCAGGTTTGAGGGGGTCTGAGTATAAGCCTTTTCTCGCCGGTTCTAGTGTCGCACCGCGAACCTTTGACTTGAAATCAGGAAAAATTGATGTTTCCAGCATTGCACCGGTTAGTATTGGGTGGCAGATCTTTTCAGAGGAGCCTATCCCAGAGAAAGATGCGGTCTACTACGATGGTTACTGGCATGTTCCAAAAGTCATGGCACTCGGCCCCGATGTGATTAGTTCAATGGAGGATATCATTGAAAAACTCCCACTCACACTTCCATGGCGAATGCGTGTTATTGCTGCCCCCCTATTTGTGACAGATTCGTTTAATGCCAGTATTGCGTATATGGCTGCTGCACTACCGGGCGAAACAAATAAGAAAATTCGAGATTCTGTGAAGGAACTTGAAACTCGGATGAGTGGCGATAGCTGCCAGTACTCCATACAGGTAATTTTTGATACGTGGAGTAAGAGTCTGGATCAAGCAAGAGCTAACATGTCTGACCTTCAGCAGACTTTTTTGACGCATGGTTCACCAGCACTCACGGGTAATACTTCTGATCTTAGAGCGTTGTTCATAGCAACGTTGCCTGGCTTGAATCTGGTTCCGCCAGCGCCGAAACATTTCATGTCGACTCGTGAAGTGGCCCAGTTCTTTGGCGGTGGGTTTCCTGCAAATTTAATGAAACACGGTTCAGAGACGTTCATATCTGAGGGACAGATGATGAATGTCGGTCTCTTTCAACCGGAGCTTGAAAAATATATCGGGGCAATTATCGGCGCGTCAGGTGCAGGTAAGTCGCTACTTCTTAACAGTTCCAACCTATTTCGCATGATAACAATGGGGAAAACTCTCCCTTATATTCTGCTTCTAGACATAAACGCTTCAGGTCGCTCAGTTGCAGACTTTATTATAAAGAAATCTCTTGGTCGCTATGAGCATGAAGTAATATTCCACCGCTTTTCAGCGGATCGTCATGGGGCAGTTAATCCGCTGGATAATCGGCTAGGTCAGACAAAGCCACTACAGACAGACCTTACTAAACTAGCAAATTTCTTGACGTTATATGTTCAAGCGTCTGCTCAAATACAAGAGCCGGTGGGTATGAGGGATATGATTATTCAGATCCTTGAACACGCTTACTATGCCAAAGCTCAACCAGAAACTGCAGAGAGATACAAACCCGGAATCGAGCCTAGGGTAGATAGCGTACTTGCACAATATCCTCAGTTTGCGGAGCTGGTAGAATCAAAGTTGTTTCTAACCTGGTTTGAGGTAGTGGATTTTTTAGGTAGTAAACATGAGTATGAAACTGCTGGTTTGGCAAATATCTACACAAGTCCATTAATCCCGGAACTCCCGTCTTTGTTTAAAGAAAACCAGCCTCTATATAAACGTTACAACACTGATGCCACTCGCCACCTAATTGAGCAGTTTGAGCGTCAGATTTCCATCAATAAATCCCGATTCCCCTGCTTTAGTTACAGAACCAAGAAATCCTTCGATAATGCGAGGGTGGTAATGTTTGACTTAATCGATGTCGCTCCAAGTGAAGATTATGCAATGGGACGCATGTTTTATTCATTGGCGATGTATATAGGTGCGAAGAATTATGTATTGGCTAACAGAGATATTAAAGACACCGTATTAGAATCATTCCGTCCGATCTTCCGTTCTCACTGGAGAGAGCGTATTCGCGATCTACGCGGTACACCGAAGTTAATTCAAGGTGATGAAATACACCGAACAGGAAAGCCAGAGATCATTATAGATGGAAAGACCATAAGCAATCCTACTTGGCAAATATTTGAAACTTTTGCTGCCGAATTGCGTAAGAGTTACGGTGGTATGTTGCTGGCAAGTCAAGAACCAGGACACTTTTCAAGCACTTACCTTGGTACGCACTGTTCATGTGTGTATATGGGTGGTAACTGGAAACCGGATCAAATTAAGAAGGCAGAGGACCTACTTGGACTTGATGCTGATGAAACAACCGCTTTGGTTGAATATGTGCATGGTGTTAAGCCAGGACAGGGTAGTAAATGGCTTGTTAAGGCTGAAGTCAAAGCCAAATGGCAGAGCTTTGTAGGTGAGTATCGGAAAGGACCTGATGCAATTTGGATGCTGTCCACATCAACAGAGGACTTCATGTTAGTTGAGTCACTAACAGAAAGGGTTGGTGACGATGAGTTAGCAAGGAAAATTCTACACAAACGATTCCCAAAAGGGTCTGCTAAGGACTGGATAGAGGACATGCGCGAAAAGTTAGCGAGTACGAATCAAGAATCAGATGACATATATTCTTACGCTGCTAATCAAATTTTAGATGGATATAAGCAAGGTATTGATGCGTTAATCGCTTAAAGTCAAGGGTTGGATATGGATTGCGCACGCGACCCAATTTATCGTGCGCAAACTACTTTATATTATCTATTGCTTTCGCTATAAATAGTGCTTTGCCTCTGAGCTGCTCTATAGAATGAACTACCTCCACTTCTTCCTCATCGGCGCGCACATTACCATACCCTCTTTGTGTCTTTGGATTATTATGTCCCATCAATAGAGCAATGAGGAATTCAGATTCTTCTTTGTTTATCTCAATCTTTTCAAAGGCGTTTCGGTGACGAGCAGCGAACTCATGGCGGGCGCTGTACAAAGTAATTTTTGGGTATGATTTGTGAATTAGCCGATCTTTTTTGGCCATCGCATTTAATCGAGACAGGGCTCTTCCAAATTGAGCGGTCCGTTCTTTCCACTTCAATTGAGCAATTTCCTCGGCACCCTCGACAGCTACTTTACCTTGTACGGCTGATAATATTTGTTGCTTAAAATCTTGGGCATATTTCAGGCACGCTTTTAACACATGAAGTTCGCCATCAGCCAATTCATTATATAGCGGGACGGGTACATTTCTGAACGGCAGTTTTCCTGCTATGGCGGCCTGATCTTCCGGTCCCGGCTTCATCGTTTTTGTCCTTAGAGTCAGTCTTATACCCTCGATTGATGTTTCTTGATGCTGGACAATTTCTGCGTTCAACCATTCAGCGGGGCGAAAGCCGGTTAATCTAGTTGCTGCCAAAAAGGCCAGTGCCCAGTCCTTATTTTTTTGCATTGACTTATCTGCTACCTCTTGCAATGCGGATAGGTCCTGTTCTGTACATCGTTTTCGGCGCATCGCTGATGTTCTGAGTCCTATTACACCTATATTCTCAGACTTTGGAATAGCATTCACTTCCCTCATTAGTTTGATGGCTTCATCTGCTCCAGGGTCAGTAGGCCAAATAAATCTGATACCTTCTTCTATTGAGCGCCTGTAAGTTGTGAATGTTCGAGGACTTATTGCAGCTCTTTTAATATTGATAAACCATTTGGCTAGCTCAAGTGGGGTCGTCAACGCATAGTTAATGGGCTCACAGGATCGGTGTTTCCTTAATCCTTTTTCCGTCAGAAGCGCTTTAACACGACCCTCGAATATTCGCTTATATTCCGGATTGAATGAGCTATTGGATTTATTCATGTCTTTGCCCTTGCAGTATCATGCACATTGCAATAATATTTGATCCATATTATGACATGACCTTGCACTTTTATGAAAGCTCACTTAATATTTTCGTTGTTCTCAGTTTTATCGCTTGCATCGTGCTCAAGTTTTCCTTTGATGCAGAATCAAGACGAGGACTCTGTCATCCTGACTGGACTAGAGCAGGAGCGGCTTGCGCTAACGCGAGAAATGCGCGATGAGATGATTTCCTTAGTGCAATCCATAGAGTATTCGAATCGTGTATTGAGTGAGGTTAAGAATGCTCAGACAGCCATTGATCTAACTCCAGAAGAGATGGCTCAACTTGAATGGAATGCGAGTGAAGTTCCAGAGGGTATGGGGGTGCCTATGTCCCTAGATCAAGTTGGTCATCCAGAGCCAATTATTGAACTCATCGCACAGCTAACGGGCTATATCTATCGTCCAATCGGATCTCCAAGCCCACTCGTACCGCCTGTTCGTGTAGAAGGACATTCGACAGCGCACCAATTTTTAAGAAGCGTAGGGGTGCAATTAGGGAATGGTGTTGTTATTTCGGTTAAGCCAAATGTCCGTACGATTGAAGTTAACTGGGGAGCGGGACGACAAGGAGCGGCTAAGTGAAGAATCCTATCCGCCCGATCTTCATGATCGCCGGCATATTGGTATTGGTAGGCTGTGCATCGAAGCCGTTTAGCTATACGACGACGGCAAATGAAATTCAGTGGTCTGCTGTCGGTGCTGGACAGCCAGAATTACTAAGTAACAGAGCAATGTGTACGATCATAAGTGAAGAGGCGTGCTCTCAGTTGTTCAATGATACTTTGTTTCGAGGAGTCAAAGCGCGCTCTCTAAGTAGAAGCGACATTATTATGCTTCAGAACTTCACTTCTATCGATGTCAGGGATATTGAAGAAATGACTGACCGGATGGCCGATGAAGAAACAATGAAAGCGCTGGGAACATCAGGCTTCAATCTCGGCAGGAAACTGGGTACAGCAGTCGAACAAGCAAGACGTCAGCAGGTCTTAAGCGACTTTTACGACATTTTTGATCGGAGTTTTCGTTTTGATTTGACTATGGTCGAGTCACCTGAGGGTAGAATAATTATACCGCCGGTCATTGACAGAGTAGATGATACGTCAAGGCTCAGTGATGACGGAAGACGTATTCGCATCATTGATATCGTATATACCATTCGTAAAAACGCAAAATTTGCCATCGTACCGCCCTCGTGGAGAGATTACTTGATGGCACCGATTGAATACCCAAATGAATACGATCTTATCAACGCTGTACTTCCAGAAACCAAAGCAGAACTTTCCTATTGGCGCGACAAGGTAGTAGAGGGGTATTTAGTCGGCAATGATCTAGCAAAAGCTGCGTACGAGCGACGCTTTGCTCGGTTGAAAGAAGACTACGTCGGAATGCAACGCTATCACCTGTTACGAGCCTTTAACATGGTGAGTGAGCCAGTTATTACGAGTGATTTATATGTTGCCACAGGTTCGCGTGATGGTACGACACTTAATCTTGACGATGCGAATTTAAGTATTGCGGTTGAGCCTAACATGATCCCTCAGGCGATGTTGCATCGTGCAATTCCGAGAATACGTGAGTTCGAACATTTTGGGTTAGACGAGAACTTGCTGCCAAATATCGATGGAGGAGTGGATGAGTAAGCTACGATCTGTCATTAGCCATGAGGCCTGGCAAAACATTCAGTCGGACATTCCAAACCAGATCATAGATCGAGAAAGCTTTGATCGCATGGTAGGGCTCTTTGACTCACTTGGCGCTTGGGATGACATTCAAATTCATGAAGGGTATCCCATGATTCTGAAGGCAAGTAAACGACAGCTGTTCTCTACGCGATCCATAACTCGCAGAGAAGTTGAGGAAATTTGCCGATTGCTGAATCAGAATGAAGAGGGTGTCTATTCAGATGTTCTAAATGGACAACAATTTGACCCGGGCTATTCAACGCTTAGTGCAGATCGTCGGTTTGAAAGTAGGTTTCGTATTCACATTGGAGCGGCAGACTCTGGCGAAGGGCGTCAAGGTGCCCGCCTGACAATCCGATCAATTAAGCAAGAGTCTCCGACTATTTCTGATGTTGGATTGACCCCAGAACAGGTTCTGCGACTTTTTCCGTTGACAGGAGGTGTTTTAGTTGGTGGTGAAACTGGATCTGGTAAAAACACTACGTTGGCAGCAGCTATTCATCACATCATTGCAAACAGTGGTTTCATCAATGATCGAGTGATTCTTGAAGGCGCGAGCCCAATTGAATACAGCTACCGACCGCTGCTATTACAGCATACGAATCGTAATGTTCATGTAATTCAAGAGCAGCACAAGCGCGACTTCGCTAAATGGTCGGATTTCATTGAAGGGGCACTTCGTTCCAATCCCGACACAATAATAATTTCTGAGTTACGTGATTACGAAACTATTGACCAAGCACTTTTGGCAGCTGGCAGTGGCCACCATCTTATAGGGACCGTTCACACCAAAACCCCAGTAGGTGCGTTTAACCGCTTGCTAAAAGTTTATCCTGAAAGCCAGAAAAATCGTGTGCTTGGTGAGATGTCTGAGAACATTAAAGTAATGATGAATCAACGATTGGTAGACGCGGTTGGTGGTGGTGTAAGAGCGATTCGGGCATGGCTGGAAATAACTGCAGATGTGAAGCGGGATTTAATAAAGTGCACGCCTGCGGAGGTCGCCCGTGTGCTTAATGATCACTACATTTCACAAGGTGAGACTTTTTCTGATGATGCAAAGCGCCTATTGTCTTTGGGTGAAATTACTGAAGATACGGCGAACAAAATGATACGCGATGAGCAACTGTTTATGGAGACTGAATAAATGTCAAATGAAATTCGAAACTCATTGCTTTATGCAAACGTACTTTCAAAAGTTTATGGCATGTACGTGATTGTCATTGCGCCTGCACTTTTGGGACTGGTTGTGTCCTTTGCCTTGCTTCGACCATTAGTGCCACTTCTAATATTGGCTATTACTGTGGAAGTTGTCAGGGCGATGACACGTAAAAGTTACACTGATTGGTGGTCGATCATGCTATTTAAACTATTTAAAGATTCATATACATCATATCCTACGAAGTACAAACCCCGTGTTACAGATCTCTTGCCGATGGTGTTGGCCACCTTCGTTCTGTATACCGCATTGTCGGAGCAGGCTATGGCTGACTATCGTTTGATCGACTCGGGCTCTTATGATCGCGCTATCTTGGAGGGCTCACTCGGTACAGCGTCTAATGATCTTGTAGCAGGTTCCTGTGATCAGTGCCCTCTGAATATGGCGCTCGATATGATACTTCCAGATGATCTCTTGGTCAGTTGGGCTGAGAATGTGAAGAAGGATCAAACAATTCGATTTTCTGGTCCTAAGCAGTGGGCTTACATTCTTAAAGACATTGCTCTGGAGCATGACCTTATCTTCATCTTAAGAGTGCGCGATTCAATGGGCCGAAATTCCTTGAGTGTGAGTCGAGCACCTGTCAATGCTGGAGCATTGATCTACGAAACACCTCGACAGCCTGAAATCTTAACGGCTAAAACGAAACGCTGGACTTTGACCCCTGGTCAGAGGTTGCCAGTAGCGCTGCGCGCATGGGCGCAAACTGAAGGGAAAAAAATTGCTTGGGAATTGGAACGTGAACCTGTTATCGAGTATGAGGCGGTTTTTCAGGGCAATCTCTTAGACGCTATGGAGCAGGTGATTGCAGCCTACCAGGCACAGGGTTTAATGAGGGAAGCCATTATACAGCCATCGTCAAACGGAGTATTTGTGTTCAAGTCTTCGAAAAAGGGAGAATTTTAAAATGCGAAGCTCATTAATAACCCTACTTGTTTTTGGTGCTCTTGTTGGTTGCTCTACGGTGGATAAACGTCCAACGGTATTTGATGACGAAACGGGCTCCCTAACCGAAAGGCAAGACCGTGCCTTCAACAACAACCGCGAACTTGCTGCCGACGTGATTCGGGAGTGGAAGTATAGCGATACACGGCCAGCTGGCATCGTTGATTTATCAAACGCAAAAGTTCCATATGTCTCTCCAAAGTCGGTTGTCGTTGATCCTGACCTACCAGGTATTTTTGAAACACGAGTCGAATTCAACCCTTCTACGGAGACGGCATTTGATGATGTGGTTGAGATGATCGCGTCAATATCCAAATTGAAAGTTCATGTGCGCGAAGATGTCTACACCTTGAAGTCCTCTGATAGTACTGATGAAACAACACAAGCTGAAGGCTTAACGCCTTCCAGTACTAATAACGAGACATCAACTTTGACGCTGAGTATTGGTACAAGTGACTACGAGGGTACTTTAGAAGGGTTTTTGGACTATGTTACTTCTTCACTCAATCTTGACTGGACTTATTTGTCCGACGAGCAACAGATCCTGTTTTCGCGCTATGTGACACATGAATACAGAATTTTGACATCTCCAACATCCCTATCATTCAATGGATCGATAGTAGCTAACGATGTGTGGTCGCAGGTAATTGATGCGGTTTCTTCAATCGTTGGTGAGACCGGTAGCGTAACGTCAAATCCCTCAAGCGGTTTAGTTACAGTCACCGATACACTTGATGTACATCGTCGAGTTCACTCGCTTCTTGAACGTATCAACAAAACTCTTTCACAGACTATACAGGTACGTTTAGATATAGTGACTGTTCGTGTGAACGAAGAAGAACTTGATGGTCTTAACATTAACTTGCTGGCTTCAAATGGAAATGTTTCAGGTGTGTTCTCCGGGCGCGACTTTCTGAGTAATTCTGGTTCACTTGGTGTCAGTATAGTTGGAGAAACGCTCTCACTGGCAGGAACTGAAGTTGTCTTAAATCGTATGCGAGGTTTGTCTTCCCGTACAACACAGCAAAGCAAGATACTGCGTACTCAGAACAATCATGCTATGGAATATGCGGACACCAACACCATTCAATACTTAGGCTCAGTCCAACAAGAAACTAATACTGATTCAGCTGGCGGAAACTCATCGTTTGATGCCGGTAAATTGTCTCTGTCAGAGTTGGAGGTAGGCCTTGAACTAAAAGCTATCCCACACATAACAGACGACTCCAATGCTGTTGTGCTCGACCTGTGGCTGTCGATTTCTGACCTGGTTGCTTTACGAGATGAAACTTCTGGGGGGCAGCGTGTTCAGGCGCCTGAATTTAAAACTGCAACCTTCAAGGAGCGCTTGGTGATTAGTAACGGCGGTAGCGCATTAATTGCGGCGCAGGAAGCTCTGGTCAGTGATGATGCGAATAGAGGCATATTTTCAGGACCTCTTGCCTGGCTAGGTGGAAGCAAAAATCGGTCGATGGAACGTGAAATAACATTCCTTACATTGACACCGGTTATTACCAACACACAGATTCATAAACAGGTCTTCTAAAATGGTTGAAATCCGAATCGCCAAAAATGTCTTTGTCGGTGGTTTAACTTGGACATATCTGTCAGGTGACGATCGCTATAAGCGCTTGTCTAATGTGAAGAAGGATGGGTTAGAAGCCGGCGCGCGACTTGGGCTGGGACTTCATCCGAAATTTCCACAAACGAAGAAAGACAGTGGTTTCGGGTTTGTTCCTGATGCAAACTTTAATCGGAAATGGGTTGGCAAGCGATCACTTGCGGCTGTAATTGCTGCACGTGTTCCTAACGGCATAGCATTTTTCCCAGTGGACTCTACCGCTTCGCAAGTAGCCATGGTTTTAGTGTTGAACGGTATACCCCTAGTTGATGTTGTCGCCGAGACAGATCGAATTGACTTGGAAATCGGAGAAGTTATTAGGGAACACCTAGGAACCGGAGATGCGGACACATTCTATGCAATTCGACGCCCGCGATTTGTGTTCGATGAATCACTCTTAAAAGCAGAAAAAGATACAGCATTAGGATATGCACTAGAACAACTTAAATCTGCAGTTGAAGAAAAGGGCTTTGAGGTTTTAGATGATGAGATTTATGGTGACCTTTCACTGAATAAGTTACCAGCTAAGACTAGCCTTCGTTTGCTAAAAGGATTTGAGCCAGTAACCATCATAAGTGTCGTGTCTATTCTATTCGTGTTAATTACGAGCGGCGTACTTTGGAAAATTAATCAAGACCGTATTGCTGATGAAATACGTAGATCGCGCCTTGCTGAGCTCGCTAATTTGTCAGGTAATGATGGACCTAGTCGCCAAGAGCAAATAGAAATAGCGCTTGAGCAGCTTCAGGGTCAAGTTGGTGACGATCTATATGCTTATTACGTTGTTAATAGTGCAGACAATTATCCAATGGACTGGCCCCTACGAGTAGTAGACGCAGTGAGTAGTTTGCCGAAGAGTATTGGTGGTTTTGAAGTGTTTGAGTTGACATGCTCCACGATACAATCGCAATGCTTGGTTCAATTTAGAAACTCAGGTAAGCGATCGAGTTTGGTTGAATTGGATAGATTCGTCTCTAACAGTGAGTTGCTAAGCGCTTTAAAGATTGATTCTAATCGCACACAAGCTTCGGCCAAGATTAAGTTCCAGCCCGGCCAACCCCGAACACCAATCGAGTATTTTGGATCTCTTTCTAATTTCACAGAAAGTGCGTTAAGGCTGTCTGATGAAATATTCGAAAACTATGTATATGCAGATCAATTTGTTTATGGGCCTCAGGTAGATGCTTCCTTTGAGCAGCCAGTGTCAGAGGAGGTTACAGCAAGACCTACGCAAGAGCAGGGCGATTTGGTGGAAGATGTTGGTATACCTTCAGATTGGATTGTACATCAAAGAGTCAGAATGCAAGGGCCTAACAAGCTGACCCTTCAGCGTGCGATTAACTCAGTGTCAACGGAGGGTTTTGGTTTTACTGATCTCACGGTTACATTTAATGAATTTCAAGAAATCTCGGATTGGCAGACTTTTGGAAGGCTTGTTCGTTCAGGGACTGCTCAAACTAACAAAGTATTTAAATGAGGACTTGTGAATGATGAATAAATTAAGCAAAGGTGTGATCTTTTCAATTCTTGCTCTGGTTTCGGTTATTAGCCATGCGGAAGAAAAAGCGAATTCATTAGTAAACAGCCGCGTTGAGGTACCAGTTGCACCTCCTGAATTATCTGATTTGCTGGAGAAAGACAACGCCATGGCCCCAAATATTACTAATCATGACATGCAGATTGAACAGCTACGAAAACAGACCGAGATACTGCAAGCTCAATTAGACCGGAACGGTTTATTCAGGCAGCTAGAGGATCTTTACGGATTAGACCATTGGCTCCAGGGCGGCGCTACAGTTGGTGGCAACGAGAATCCTACTGGAAGTGGATTGGAAACTTTTGCTGGCATTGACGGAAGTTCCCGTGGCGCGTCTGATTTTATGGCTGGTAATACCGCAAGTTCTAAAGAAGCAATTGTCAGATATGCTTCAATGCAGAGTTACCTAAGTTTTGGTACTGAGAAGACTGCCGTTGTTCGGTGGGATCCGATTACACCGACTGTGAAATCAGGTGATATTTTGCCGGGAGGATTCAATATTGTTGAAATTCGAAAGAATGACATAGTTATGGAAAAGGACGGTATTGTGTTCTCATTAACTCAAGAACCAGTATCGATTGATGACTTAATGGCTGTAATTGCTCAGAAGCGTGAAGGCAAATAAATTAAATGTTTTGTAACTGAACAAAGGCTTCGTGATGTTTGCGATCTTCCGAAATACAAAGGCACCAATTGAAAAACCACAAGTTTCTATGAGCGCGCAAAATTCTAAGCGAGTTCGTAGACTTGATGGTGCTATGCGAAGTAGTGTTCGCAATCAAGCCAAAACTCTAATGTCATTCGATGAGGTTATAGCGAATAGTAAGGAGCGAGTAGTAGAGGTTCCAGACATCTTAACTGCGACTCTGCGGAAAGGTATTGTTATTCTCGAGTCGTCTGTGCAAAGCAGAGTCATATTAGCGTTTAAAGCTGATACCGCACCGGCTACCTTGAAAACACAAAAGTCTCGCTTGCACAATCTAAATTACATTGATGTGTTAGACGCTCGACTTGGAGAAGATTGCTGGGACAAACTGTCAGAGCGTTTACGTTCTGATTTACGCGAAACACACGGCAGTATTAAGACTAAAAATGAGGCACTTAAAAACTGGTCGACGATTGTCGATTATGGCATTAATCGTGGCGCGAGTGACATACATATAATCGGAGATCCACGTGGTGATGATACCTCCATTAGATATCGTATAGACGGTGTACTTCAGGAGCATGAGAGGTACAGTCAGTTGGGCTATGACCGCATAGTTGAAGCGGTTCGCGCTGCCTGGAATAGCACGCAGAACAAAAATACATCCAAAGAAAATGGCTATGTCACCAATCATATCCGAGACACGATTATTTCACATAGCGCTCAAGGCAAATTGTATGATTTACGATTTCAGCAGAGCCCACATGGTGACCAAAGTGGAAGCGATAACGATACTGGATTTAACTTGGTTATGCGAATTACTGCTTCAGGTAGTAGCGCGACACTCATTGATCTCAATGACTATGGTTATGCTTCATTTACATATGAGTTGATAGGAAGACGAATTCGAAAGTTCAATGGATTGACTTTGATTGCAGGCCCGACTGGTTCGGGAAAGTCAACCGCATGTTTGGCATCGGTAAAGTCAGCCGCTATTCAATATTCTGGGAAAAAGTTACAGACAATTGAAGATCCGATCGAGTCTATTATCGGTCACAACGTTGCGCAAATGAGCGTTCCGAGTACTGAAGATTCAAATGGTTCAACCGGTTATGTAAAGGCAATGAAAGCAGTCTTGCGACAGGATCCAGACCTCATTTATTGCGGTGAGGTTCAAGGAAGTGAAATGGCCAGGCTTACTATGAGTGCTGCGATTACCGGCCATATGACGTTGGCTACACTTCACAGTGAAAATGCATTGCTTATTCCAGACAACTTTGCGAGCAAAGGAGTGGAGTTTGAAAGCTTAATAGGACCCGGGGGGCTTATGCTAGCAATCGCACAGAAGCTTGTAGGTCGAGCTTGTCCGGCCTGTTCGAAGCCGTTGTTGCGAGAAAACAATAAGCTGCTGTTTGATGCGGTCTCTCGTGTTATCCCAACCGATCTTATTGAGAATGTTCGGGTTCATGGTCAAAACCAAGAATGCAATGTCTGTGAAGGTCGCGGTGTGAAAGGCCGTATACCGGTTGAAGAGGCTCTGCCCATAACAGACGCAATCCGTAGCGCATTTCTTTCTCGAGATATGTCGAAAGTGACCAAGGCATGGTATGACTTCGATATCCTCGTGGCGCTTGGAGACGGGTATCACGGTAGGACCATTGAGGACCGCGCTCTTTTTCTTGCCTCTCAAGGCGTTATTTTAGCAAACGATTTATACCTGCTAATTGAGAACTTCGAACAATGTCGTCCATCTAATCCAGAGTATAAGAAACTCGAAGGGCAGGCGGCGTTCGCGTACATATGGGGGAGGACGCCCACCACAAAGAAAAAATATGTTCCTGGCTTTGTCCATTCTGTTTCCCAAGTAGAGGGTGTTTAGCTGATGAGTATCAATTTAGCAGTTTCTAAACTGTTTTTTTCTGCGAAAGAACGTAAAGACTTCTACCAGTTGTGTGCTGACTATCTTGGACAGGGGCAGAGTCTCAGCAAGCTAGTTGGGTCATACCGTAGACGTTATGAGAAAGACGGTAACTTGCTGAAAGCGGTGTTCGAGGAGTTGGAAACTAAGCTTAATACTGGCTCGAGATATAGCGATGCATTTGCTCAAATTCTACCGAAGGATGAGTTGGGAATGATTGCGTGCGTGGATCGGAGTCAGATATCCGATGTGCAAAGGGTATTTTTAATTCTCGTGAATCAACTTGAGAAAAAAATTAGTATCTCTCAGTCCATGTTTGGATTAAATACCATATTTATTTTTTTGGTTATCTTGTTTGGGCCGTTAGTTATTAACTCGATGTCTGGTGTTTATGTTGAAGTTAGCGATCGACTTCTGCGTATGGTTAACATTTACACGTTAAATTCTTACTCCGCTTGGGTGATTACGAAGTTTCAACCCTTTATGGCGGATCGATTTTACATGATTTACTTTGTTGTTCTCGTGTTCTTGTCTATTTCATGGGCGCTTGTGATTTATGTTCCTCCATCTATTGCGAGGATGAAGATTGAAAAAATTGGTCTGTTCTTCCCATTCTACTTGTATGCCCGTTATAAAAGTTTTCTTTTCCTTTTATCAGCCGGCGCATTCAGTGACGCAAACTATTCAATCTCTGACTATGCACGAGTTATGTCAAAACTGTCGAAGAACTATGAGCACAAAGTCTATGACGCTATTTCACATCGACTGAGTTCAGGTCACTTCTCCGATGGCGAAGCACTTATGATCGGCTGGTTGCCAAAAGAAATCGAATATCGCCTTGAGGATTACGCTCAAAGTGATGACTTCGGTACAGCCACGTTCCGCATTGCTGAGCAGACCATAGTGTCTGTGAAGAAGTCGATTGAACGTGTGATTTCAATGTGTCTATACAGCGCGCTTGGCATGTTTATCTGGGCGTTGTTTAGCATTATTTTGTCAAATCAATTTTTAACTCAATCTATATAGTGAGGAACTATAATGCGCAGCTTAAACAAAAAACAACGTGGATGGACCATTGTGGAGCTTGGTATTGTATTGGCAATTATTGGGTTGCTAGGTGCAGCTGGTTTGGGTGTTTGGCTTGGTTTTTTCGGGACAGCCAATGCACGCATACAGTCGGACTATGAATTAAGCTGTTACCAAAAGCTGAAGACTCAAGTTGGTGCCAATCCGAATTACACCAGTTGGTCAGCAGCTTCCTTGGTTGATGGCAATATTTGCCCAGAGGACATGGTAAACGCTGCTGGTACTGGCTTGGTCAATGTTTGGGGAGGTGCTGTCACGGTTGCAATGTTAGGTACTGGTTTCGAAGATAATATTTCGTTTGTAACTGACAGTGTCGAGTATGAATCTTGCTCCGAATTTGCAAGCTCTTTAGGTGCGGTGGCCCGTGGTGTTGGTATTGATGCTGGCGGTACTGGTACTTATACGTGGGTTAAAGATCGCGCCGGATTTAGTGGAACCATCATTAACGAAGTTCAACAGGCGGCGCTTGCTACTGCTTGTGCTGACTCGAACAATGATAACGTAGTCGACGTAATCACCTACTATCGCTAAGAAGAGTAAACGAATATGCGAATGCAAGGAGTTCACGCTCAGCAAAAACAGGTTGGCTTCACTTTTGTGGAACTTTCAATCGCTTTAGTGATACTTTCTATTCTGTCCTCGGTTTTTATGAAGGTATGGGTGTTGCCCGAACTTGAAAAAGGATCGACTCGAATTGCTGGTCGTGAGCTCGCAATGTATTCGTTCGCTGCGCAACGACGTCTCTCACAAGAGGGCGTCGCCGTACTTGGCGGTGCTGCTACGCTTACTTTTAATGGCACTGATTGGTTGCAGAATGGTTGCCCAGGTGGAGTGGGTTCTGCTCCGAACGCTTATCTCGACTGCGACTTCAACCCCCTAAATCAATGGGGAGAAGGATATACCGCCACACTTTCTGAACCGACACCGGGGCGAGTCAGAGCAGAAATCCGTATAGATGGTCCGAAGGCTTTGAGAACCTCTGGTGCAGGTACCTTGGCTGACGTTGATCCATCCTTGCTTTATGTAATGCGCAATGCAGCTGCTTCAAGACAACCGGGTATGTCGCCTGTAAGTACTATGTTTTATGATGTTCGTGTCGAAGATAATGATGCAGATGGTCGAGCTGATACGTTAGTGACCGTCCAAAGCACAGAGCTTGCTTTTGACATTTGGTTACGTGTCGACGGCGCTAATGCCATGACTGCGGATCTCGACATGGGTGGCAATAATTTGGTGAATGCGAACTCAGGCCAATTCGCGGACTTTATTTCGGTGAGCGGTGGTGCTTGGGGTACAGTCGCAGGAAGTGGTGCAGGTGCTTGGGCTACGTCAACAAATGCGCTATTCGCAAATGATACCGATGTACAGATTGTAGGTGGTGACGTCTTCGATATCCAAGCCACAAATTTACTCCGATTGCAGTCTGTCGATGCTGTAGTCTCAGTGTCGCCTAATACAGTTAATTCTTTAACAAGTGACGGTGCGGGCAAAACGGCTTCAATTATTCAGACAAACGACAATCTATCGTTATCCTCGAATGACAGTGGTGTTTCTACAACGCTTTCATTTGACTCTACGCCAGGGTTAAGCGCTTCTGTTGATATTCAAACCAGTAATCCAGCGGCAGGACCGACTACCATCCTTGACTTTATTCAAATTGGTGGTGCAGCGAGCGGCAATCGCGGCACGCTCATTTCAACAAACGACACTTCTATAGGCTATATCGCAAACCGGGGCATTATAGAAGTTCTCGACTTTGATAATGGCGGTTCAATGCAAGACGGAATACTTGCGTTCGCTGATAATCCTGGAGGAGCAGGTGTTGAAGTATCAGGTCAGGGATTTGATTTGAGAGTCACTGGAACCGGAACAAATGAAGCAACCATCGTTGCTGATAATGTCTATGACCCAACAGTTAACCGATTCCTAGATCAGGCGGTATTTGATAAAACGGTAGTTCAATATCGCGGAACACCTATCAAGATACCGAAGCCGACCTGTAAAGCAGGTCGGGTACCTCAGGTGTTTACTTCTGTGCAAGGTGCCTACCACATATCGGGTCGCCCTATCCTTGGGTTTGACGTGGACGTGACAGACATGGGTGTGTATTGGAATGTGGCGGGTGTTGTTTGGATGGATACGGACAAGGGTAGAACTCGCCTGTATGACAATGCAATGAAGATTGAGGTTGACCGTAAATGCAGCTAGTCGCGCGTTTGATGACTTTGTGCATTATATTTTCGATTGGATCGTCGATGAGTTTTGCGCGTGAATTGTCTGAAGTTGAAATGCAAAAACTGGGTAGATCAATTGATTTTGTAACTCAGCTCTATTCTATTCCTCGACCAGTGATGTATGCACTGTACTTGCAAGAGGGTGGATGGCCAGGTGCGCGTATTGAAATTGGTGGTTCAGCTGATATTGGGATATTCCAGATTAACACCTCAGAGGAAAACTGGCTTCCCATTATAAAGAGAGAATTGGACTTAGATGAATCGGCAGTTCAATGGTCAATTCTCGGTAATACGATGGCTGCCGGTTACATTCTCAAAGTTGAATATGCGCGCACCGGTAGCTGGATACAGGCCATGGGTAATTATCATCGACATAAACAGGATGCAGCGCGTGACCGATATCTAGCTGGAATAACCGGTTATTTGACTCAGCTTAAAATGGCGCAAGAGCAAATGGCAATGTTTTCAGAAATGGTGCGCACACAAACCCCGCATCTAAGCCTAGCCCACCGAACAGCAGGTATAAATTTCGAATGACCGATTTATCCAGCTCCAATAAAGCCGCACAACGAAGTGGTAGCGACTATGTCGACATAAATTACCGCTGGAATAAGTTTGAGCGGTTCGTTAACAGCCCTAAGTTTGCGGTACTGCCTCTTATTGTTGCTGTTGCGATGTTGCTGGTGCCTGGATTTTCTGCCTTATTGTTGTTGGTTTTTGGCTTGTGGTTCTGGTATGTCAAGGATGCCAACATCGATTTGCCGTTACGTGCGCCCTTGGGCGGCCCTCAAAAAACAACTAACGATATCGCGGCAAATGGTAAGCGAAGGATTGCAGCCGGGATAACCTATTATGGAATCTGTCGTGACACTATGCGTCGGGTATATGGCGATTCGGACCTTGATAGGCAGCATAGAATTCTAGTGGGCACCACTGGCTCGGGAAAGACAGTCTCCATTGTTGCTCTGAATATGGCCACATTTATTTTTGGTGGCGGTCAGGCGATGTTGGATGGTAAAGGCGACAAGGACTTCATTTATGGTTACATGGCGCTAGCACGTCGATTCTTGCGTACGCCTTGCTTGCTGATTCTGGATTTCGCAACTTCCCGTGATATATATGAGCGCACTACCGATTTCATTTCCAACCAGATTAATTTGCCATCGCAGGGATCGTCAGGTGTACTTGCAGAAATCACCAAAGCTACCGCGGATGATGGCGAGGGAGATATTTGGTCACAGCGTAAAGACGCATGGATTGAACTTGCCTATCGCTTGATGTTCTTCTTTCAAGATCGACACAATGAAGTTGCGACAATGTCCAACTTTTCTAAATATTTAGACCTCAGATATTTTATTGACCGGTACCTTGATCCACGTCTGGTTAAAGATAATGGCGGAAAAATTGTAACGGCACAATGTACTGACTTCATGTCCACATTGCCAGGGCTAGAAGCGAACCAACTCGACAAGATCCACAGCGGCGAGCAACAGCTTTCAAATACAACGTTAGACCAATGGGGTTATGTTGTTATGTCGGTGGCCCCAGCGCTTTCCCTGATGACGCGCCAGTACTGGCACATATTCGACACCCGGGCGCTATCTGATATTGATTTTGAAGACTCCTTCATAGGCGACCGACTGATGTTTGGGCTGCTTCCCGCCCTCCAAAAATCTGAGTCAGCAATGCGCTCACTTGGGAAGTTGATTGTAGGGCTAATGCAATCTATGTACGGCAAGATTATGCCGCAAGACTTGGTTGGTAACTTTAAGATGTTAAAAGACATTCAAGCATCAAACTCACCTTACTACTACCAAGTTTTCTATGATGAAGCTGGTTACTATCTAAGTACCGGCTCGGAAAAGCAGCAAGCACAGCTCCGATCACTGCAAGTTAGCATTACCGTTGCTTGTCAGAACTATGGGCAGTTAGAAAAAAGCGGAGAGGATGTTGCCGAAGGAATTTGGGGTTCCTCTAACATTAAGATTTTTGGGAAAATTGAAGATAGCGGTAAGACGTATGAAAAGATTCGTCAACGTTTGGGTGAGAAGGAAAAGTGGGTTGCTGGTGAGCGCGCTATTGAATATACCGCTTCTGGCAAAGTGCGGTATTTAGGACCAACTCGGGTCACCAAAGAGAAATTTGATGTGGTGTCTATCAATAAATTGGCAAATCAGGTCGAAGGTCAGTTTGTAATGGCTGTTGGTGGCGATACGATCATCAACCTTAAAACTCCTTATTTCACGGCAAGAGTTGATGAGCTACGCCCGAATATCTATATGCCAATGAGTAAACCAAAAGTTGAAGTCGAGTCGGCAGAGTTTTTGGACTTTAAGAAAGGTCTAAAAAAATTGGTCGTCGATGGACGTAAGCCAGAAGAATACAACGAGTATATCCGCGGAGATCAAGATCTGCGCTCTGTCCTGTCACATGTCTCTGAATTCGATTCTAAAGTTGAATTGGAAGGTGGTCTGTTAGCAATTTATAAACACATTGACTCGATTTATGAAACGTCAGAAGGCCCAGATCCAAGTGAACTATTAAAACAACTTCTCGGTGCCTACAGTGAAAATCAAGACGATACCCCTTATGAGTCGAATGCTGACAGCATAGATGTATCTTCTAAGGAACCGGGAAGTGAATTCCAACCCCCTGAATTTGATTATGATTCTTACCCTGAAGCAGATAAGCAGTACCACGCTGGTGACATTGAAGATTTCGGTCCTGCTTCACCTTTTGGCGACTTGCCTACAGAGGAATTTGCACCGGTAGAAGAGGTTGAAGTTGTAAACCATTCAGCGGTTTTAAGTGAAATTCTCGGTTCTTTGGATGCCTATGATGATGACGACGATGGCGCGTATGATGGTCACTACAGTGAGCAAATTCCTCTGCAATTGGACTCGCCTGGGTTTGATGAGTTCTATCATTCCCCATCAAATAAGGAGGGAGCAATTGATTACCAGTCAGCGGGTCGGGCGAGTGGACGTGATAATGGGGATTTGACGAATGAGCCTCTTGAAGATGTTGACAGTTTCCGAGTAACAGCGAGCGACCTTGAATCTCGCGACGAGAACGAAATTTCGCTTGGAGATATCCTGGCTGATACTCTTGGAAACGAGCATGATCCGCTTTTGGTGGCCGCGGATCTAGCCGGTGTCAAACCAGCCGTAGAGGCAGTTGCCGTACAGAATACACCAGATGATGAACCGCCTGTTGATGTAACCTCGCCTGAATCACGCGACTTTTTAGAGCAACTGGCGAAATCGATCGAAGGGCCAGTGATCGATGTGGATATTCGCCTACCATCCTTTAAAAAGAAAAAGTAAATGCCATACAATGTTCTTAGTCTTGTTTTCTGAAGGATAAGTGCGATAACTTTGTCGTTGAGTGAACAGAATGGTTTGTGACTGCAAGGTGTTGTTTAGACGGCTACTTGGATTCAGAAATCGCCACTTTCATAATTTTTGGATTCAGAGCTTCTTCGTAGAGTGCTCGCCGGCAAATCTTTCCAAATCGTTTTAGTACAAATTTCGAATGCTCGCCAGAGCTTGCATCGCAGTACAGAGTCAGTTTATGTATAAAGCCTGGAATCCGCTCTGATAATAGCCAGAGTGTACTGATAAAACGCTGCGCACTGATCATGCTCAAGTACGCCACCCATATCCCGAGCGGGATCCTATTGACTTGCTTACGATAGTTGTCATGCAACAGAGCGGTGTGAATTCGATCGCATAACTCCTGATTTCCATCCACAAGATCAACGCCAAACGTGCTTTCCATCTTAATCCGATCTAGCCGATCTATTAGATTCCAAGAATCTTCAAGTTTTGTGATCAGTGCAATGAGTTCTTTATGTCGCATGTGGTCAATCAGCCTAAAATGCAATATCATGATAGAATATAGCACTTTAACGGAAAATGGTACACCATGACGATTTTCGCAAGAGTAGGATTAGCAGCTATAGTCCTGATATTTAGTATTGCAAACGCAAACACACTTTGTTCGGAACTGGGTAGTGATTCGCTGCTTTGTAATACAGAGCCATCGTCCCAATATGATATCGACAATCCGCTCATCAACTCTAACACGGATTCTATTACGTCTTCTGTGGCAGCCAGCGTTGATCGTGAACCAACTGTTGACGAAGTAGTGTTATACGCTGTCGTACAAGATCAGCCGCTTACGGTTATTAATGCTGATGGTACTCAAGTAAGAATTAATAATTCCAACCAGTGGGAGTCATTTGCGAATCAACAGTATATAGCGGGCGGGGATGCTACATACACCGTGATTTCGAGTGATGGCACGGAATTTGAGATTAACGCCTTTGATGTTATGGCTTATGGCGAAGCCGCCCGGGCAACACGCGGCCAGGAAACCATTCCTGCTGCTCAGCAACAGCGTGATGCCCAATATACTGCTGACTTATTGCTACCGCCAGAGGAAGATCGGGAACTTACCGATCGATACTGGCAGGACCTATTCACGTATGTTGGCTCATACGGGGACGATGGCAGGCCTGTTTCGATGGAGGCAGAGCACGTAATTGCAGCCAACAGCCTAGCCAAACAAAAAATCGAATCGTTGGAGTTAGATTCGAAATTTAATCAAAGTGTCAGTTCTAATGATCAGCAGCAATGGTTAAATAACCTAAATTCTTCAACTGCGACAGCTAACGGCGATGTACTTACTTCCCCGGAAAACTACAGCGCTCTGATTTCAGCTTTAGAAAGTGGCCAGTCAAGCGCAATTGACACGGCACTTGATCAGGTATTGCAAGATTATGTTGAAAACTCTACTTACCTGCAAACATTTGGAAACAATGCGGCTCTCGTTGGTGAAGGTCTCTATCTCTACCCAGTTGCTTTGCAGCAAGCGGTTGATGAATACGAGGGTGATAATGGCGCTTTGTCGCCAGCCCAGATAGACGCGATTCGAGAAGCATTGACCGCTCGTTTCATTGAGGCGGGTTACGACCCAACCACAGCAACGGAAATGGCTGTCAACACGATAGGTGAAATGGGGCTATTGTATACCGAAGATCTTGGCGCGCTTCGTGAACTGGTTGTTAATTCCATTTCTGGAAACTACGGTTTAAGCGCTGCCGATGTAAATACTTGGTTTGACTCAATGACTGCCGAACAATGGGCCCTGCTTTCCAACGCGCTACTATCAGGGAACATTGAACAAATTCGACAACAGATCAATGCAGCGGCATTAGCAAGTAATGTTGATTTGGTCACTATCGATAAAATTCTGAGAAACAACGAAACCGCTATATCTGTTTCTGATTTTACCATTGGTACCGCTGATGACCTCCTAGGGGTGCCAGGTGTTGGTACGGTGTCTGGGATAGTTGGTATGGCTGCAGATAGTATTGCCGCTGGTGCACGTGGTTGGTTGGATTTTGATATGGAGTTTGTGCCAAACTGGGACGACTTGATGGTTCAAGCTCTGTACAGGTCCATTGGTCAGCCCGTAGCATATGTCTATAAGAATCTTCTTCAAGGTGTTCTTCCGGATGCCGATTTAGCAGACCCAGCGAACCGAAGCACTCCGCTTGTGCTTGTGTTCCAGTTCGGTGCGGCCATGGGGATGCTTTTGTTGGGTGCGCTGTTTCTCTACACGCTGGTTATTGGTCTTTATAAAACCGGAAAAACCGGGAGTTTTATGGGTGAAGACTCAGCGGGTGCCATGTATCCGATTCGTTCGATATACGGTATGGCGCTGATGGCTCCTATTCCAGGGGCGGGTGGTTTAACCGTCGCAACATTAATGCTAATTGCGTTTTCACTGATAGGAATTGCTTTAGCTGGAAGCCTGGCGACTGCGGCAACAACAGCAACCTTGCAAGCGCCAATTATTATGTTTGACCGCAAAGTCGACCAATCCGTAGGTTCGAATGTTTTGAAGTCGATGGTTTGCCTGTATACGCTTAAGGATCAAGGTCGTACTCTTCGGTCAGAAGGTGACCCAATGGATTGGACTGTTCAGGCGCAGCCGAGAAATTTGTGGGCAGACTTTGGGGATGACTACAACGCCCTGTTAGATGTTCGTCCAAATGTGGCAGTACGAGCTTTCCAGGCAGTGGTCTCGTTTTTTGATTTTTCCTCAGATGCATGGACAGACCCATTAGATAATCAGAACCTAGATCAAAGGCAGCGCTATTTTGACCATATGACAGACCAGTACAAAGGTAAGGTTGATGGCAGTTCAACAATGTTGCAGCGAATCCATTTCGGAAGCGGAGGTCGCTGTGGCGAGGTTGTCATCGCCGCGGGTCACTATGAGGGCGCTGCGGATACAATCAAGGAGGCCTACGCAAAAATGGTGGCATTGGAAGATGATACCAATTTTGGAAAACCTAATCTGGAGGCCTTAGCGAAAATTGTCTCTAATAATAGTTTGCAGGCGTATAAGATTGCACTTGAAAACGGCGCGACTGATGAGGAACAAAGGAAAGCTAATGAGTTAGAGACAGTCTTGTTAGTTGACCAAGTGAATGATAATGAAGAACCTTTACCATTTATCATGTCCAGAGAAGCGCAGAAAACTGAAGACCAGTATCAAGCTGAACATGAAGCATGGAAACGTAAGATTAAGCACCAATTCTACCAAAGGCACGCCGAAATTTATAAGCAGCACTTCATCGATCGGAATCCCGATGCTTTAGATTTCTGGGATATTGCTTGCCTTATTGTTGAGGGCGAGGATTGCTATAAAGAAGGTGGCTACAGCAATCCACCGAATTATGTTCGAAATGCAACTCCAGCTTCAGCGCAAGATGCGGCATACCGCATTTTAGAATCGTACTATACCGACCTTGAAATCGCACTAAACCTAATTTTAACAAGCAACTTTGATAAGTCGAATGAAGGCTTCATTGATCACATGGAAAATATGGGTTTTCTCAGCTTAGGTATGGCGCCTTGGATGCTCGAACTTCGACAAAAACAGTACGAAAAATTCTTCAACTTTGAGGTGCTTGAGGGATACTCGGGCTTTAGAGGCGAGCGGGTTATCAGCTTCGGTAATGATAAGCGCGCATCAATTAAGTTCGGTGGGTTTAATGGTGATTCAGACCAAGAGCAGTTTGCAATGAACCTTACATCTGCTGAGTTTGCCGCCGGTGATCCTCTAACCAAGAGGCTACGTGACGATCTTCAAAACATGGCTTTGGGTAATTCGGTAAATGAAGGATCAAAGAACTTTAGCCAGTGGCTAGCCGTCTCTATTGGCGGAACGTTTTTAAACTTAATTGGTGATATTAACGACACGAATGCGATGCCAATATCGCGTTTGCGTACGACTGGAGACGCGATGCAAACAGCAGCTGCAACAGTTCGTGGTATTGCTGCTATATGGCGTTCGCTTCCCAAAGGCTTTCAAGAAGGGGTTGGTGGTCAGATGGCGAAGAAATTGCCATTCAACCCATTTCCTGTGATGTCTGAATTGGCGGCTGCAACAGTTGAACCAATATTGAATTTTCTTCCTGAATTTCAGCTGATAGCATTTTTACTCTCCAACATCGTTCCCCTTTTGCCTACCATTTTGTTTTTCTTGTCGGTTCTGGGATTGCTTGGCTATTACTTTGAAGCATACTTTGCTGTCAACTTAGGTGTAGCACTTAAGGCTCATCACGAAGGGGACGATCTTTCGGGTAAGGGTGGCAAAATTTATCCATTGATCATGACCGTGACAATGCGTGCCTTCCTTATTGTTGCTGGATATTGGCTGGGAACTGTATTGCATGCGGTGGGCTTTAACGTTCTCAATGGAATAATGATACCAGCAGCTACTGCTGCAAACTCCACTGCAGAGAGTCTCAATTTCCCAAACTTGACTTCATGGCTAGGTGTCATCTTGGCATGGGCGGCATTGCAGGTTGCATTGGCATACAAGGCTTATGGAATGTGTATCGAATTCCCTAATGCCGCTTTCCGATGGATGGGAGTTATGGACCACCAGGATTTGGGTGAGCGTGAAGGCACAGGGCATGTTACTGCAATTCTTAATCGTGGTCAGGGTTTGATGCAGCCGAGGGCTACGAGTCCAGGTAAGAAGCCTACCGGTGGGACTGGTGGTAATGATAGCCCTATAAAAGAGCAAGGAGGAGCCTCTGATGGTGGTAAAGGGGCTGATGGGTAAAAAAGTGGGTCATAGCCCACTTTCTTATAAGAAGTAACCTCTGTCCAAACCGAATCCATCATCTTTAAGATTTACTGGATTAAGTGGGTGCGAGATTAATTCATCTGTATATGGCTGGCCCGCGTGGTCCATACCACCATTTTTTGAGATGAAGTAGTACTCTAAAGGACACTGGCTAAGCCACTGACGCAAGCGTGGTACTTGAAACATCGGCAGTGTAGCTTCTTCTGTCTCATACTCGCCAAGTTCCCTCCATCGTTGAACCCGCTCTTCCAAATATAGAGCTTTCAATGAACCAGCCGGTGGCTCTAGTTCCTTTCCGGCAAACATATGGTTGTACGCTTCGATTTTTTGCAACTTAACTGTTGCTTGAGTAAGCGCTTCTGGGTATTGGCCTGTAGCTGTTTGGGCAAGTGCACTGTCTGAATAATTATTTTTGACTTTCATAACATCGGCCATCATAAAATCAGCGATGTTGTGCTTAAGTGTGAAATACATGGTCTGCCATTCTGCTTCTGCCAGAATTTCGAGATTAATTTCACGTCTTTGGTCGATGGAAAAAGACTTCGCAATTCTACTGACAGCAACAATCTTGCCATTGTTCACGCGCATGCAGATTTGTTGGTACTTTTTAATAGTCCAAGCAAAAACCAGAGGTCGAATGGAGTATTTCGCAGCACGCAAGCGTTCTTTAGAAACCGTGAACATGTCATCGGTTTGTGCTAGTTGCTGTTCAAGGTACTGAATGCGACGATTCTTGTTCGTCAGGGCAGCTTCATATTGCTCAATGGTGTCATAAGCTTCCTGAACATCACCCATCAACCCATTCACGGAACGAGTTAAGTGTGTGTTCTGGCCCCAAAGCCATGATTTTGTAGGATCGGACATTATCGTCTCCTTCTAACCCTAAGTTCTACCATGAATCCATTATAGAAAGGAAGCACTCCAAGGCAAGATATTTTTTAACATTGGCATAAGGTTTGCTTTTAATATTGCGCTGGTGATTCTCGTTTGTTTTGATAAAATATCTTAATTATGATGGCATGTAGGGGCTCATTACGAATGGACATTAAGAGATCATTGTTTCCATTTTTTGCTTTTTTATCTGCCACTGTTGGGGCAGTTGGCTTCTCAGATGAAACTAAAGCGGCCGTTTCTCTTCTTCCTCAGCAGGCAGTTTGCACTGATAGCTTTATGGCGCAGATGCAACGCAGTTCTCAACCCGATTCTTCTCAGTGGATTGCGGAGCTTCAAAAAACCGATTCTAATAACGATGGCTTCATCTCGATTTCTGAATCTTCTTATTCGGAGGATGTTTCTCGACTTTTTAAATTAATGAATGCAGACGGTGACAATATGGTTTCACAGGGTGAAGCTATCCAATTCACTGCAAAAATGATTTTGTCTGAATATGTTCGTCAATTCAGACGTCTGGATATTGATAAGGACCAGGGCCTCACTTTTACTGAGGTTGCTCGCAGTAGCTCTGATGCTTATGAAGTATGGGATGCAATAGACAGTGACGGTTCAGAAAAGTGGTCATTTGATGAGTTCATGACGTGGCGTGAAGGCGCGGATGGTATTGATTTGAAAGGCATATTTAAGCAATTTGGGATGGTTAGCGCTCAGTGACGGTGAGCGCTTTGTCCCGACTAATTACTCTCCTGAAAAGAAGTTCCCAAAGAACGAATCCCCCCAATCAATATTGCCATTTGCATCTGTTGGTGAGCTATTTTCTTGGGTTGTATTGCCAGTCCCGCCCAGGTTTATTCGGCTACTCTCGACCGAACTCGCATTGCCATTGTTGCTTATGGTAGTCTGGCCCTGAAATAGGCTGCTGTCGGCAGGGGTCCCTGTATCGTTTTCCAGCACTACATTTGGTTGGGAGTTTTCTTGCTCAGATGAGTTGAGGCTATCAAAGTAATCGCCGAAGTCAGTACTTGGGCTGTCATTCGTGAATTCGTTTTCGCCTAAGTTTGCCCCCCCCTCAATAGATACTGGATCGACCCGTAAATATTCCTCAACTTCTAAAAGCTCTTGTGTATCGCTTTGAACGTTACCTTCAGGCGAATAGCCAGCATAATCGTAGGTATACTGATAAGAGCCTTCAGTTTGTGAGAAGAGGCCGCTTACAGCTTGACCGCCATATATTGACCAGTCAGCCCCTAGGTCCAATGCGCCATCCTCATTAAGCTCCCAGCGTCCATTGAGGGTTAATTCCGCGTTACTCGGGATATAACTGTTAATTGTTGAGATTTGCTCGTTTGCCATATCTACCAAAGGATTGACGATAGAGCGAGCAAAACCGCAGAAAGCTCCATCAATGAGTCCTGACAACGAAAAAGAGTCGAAGAAATTAAATTCCATAAGCTGCTGGAAACCGCATTTGCTATTGAGCGATGGGCTAGCTTGATAGCTTTCCACATAGGGCTTCGCGTAATTGACCACGGCGGCTCGGCATGTATTGGCGGTTGGAGCATCGAATATATTGCTTGGACCTACCGGTGCTGATGGGGTGCTTGGCCGATAGTTATTGTCCGGGTATGGATTTGCAGGGTTGTAAGCGTTAATGGGATCACCGTTATTCGTACTTCCCGAATTGCCGCCATTCGTAGTGCCTATTGTCTGAACGGGCTCAGGCGCTGTGTAATCGATTTGATTGAATTCCCCAGCCACGCCATCGTCTTGGTCTCGACCAATATTTAGTGAAAATCCAGAATTAGGTTCATTATTATCGGCATTCGATTCAGAAGAAGCATCACCGAAACCAAAGTTCAAACCATCTGCTGCGCAAATTTGAGAATATAGCAGTGTTACTGCAAGACCAGTTAAGGTAGCTTTTTTCGTCATGGTAGATGTCATTCCGTAGAGTTTAGTGCAAGATCATGTTGCATTATAGACCACCCATGCTTAATATTGAATAAGTTTCTAGGTTGGCAGCTTTATCGTGAAAAATTTTTTTAAACGGCTGTTGAGGCGCACAATAGGCTCAGAGGTTGATATTAATGGCATGTCTGATGCAGATATCTGCAATCAGTATGGCGGCAGCGTGCTAAGAAGTATTGGTCCTGCGGCGACATTTGATTCTGCAATTATTAATGAGCAAGTTCGATTGCGGTTGGCAGAGATAAGCACTCAACCAATCCCTTCGAAAAACCGAAAACAGGAAAGTTCCCGTGAAAAAACTCTTCAATCTCTTCAAGCGCCAAAAAGAAGCTAAGTCTCAGTCTGATAAGCAACTTGCTTGCAAGCGCTTTGAGGAGTTGTCGGCAGAGTACCGAAGCGTACTAGCATCAGGCGGCATTCCAAAGCATCTTCGCTCAGTCTTATCTGTTCAGTTAGCCAAGGCTATTGAATTGGAAGGGTTGGTCCCCGATGATCAGTCTAAGGAGGCTGAAGCAGCATGGGTCATTAGCTTAAACACACATTTAAATGTGATGAAGTTGACCCTGGAGCAAGTTCGCAATTTTCAAATTGATAAGAAGTCAAACTCTCTGCTATCCATCAGGCAGTCAATAAATCAAGACAATAAGGATGAGTCTAAGCCTAGCGGTAAAGCAAAGCCCGCTGAAACAGTGAGTGACGGTTGGAAGACCGGACCGACAAGCTTGTCTAATAGTGAGCGGAAAGAGCTGTTGGCTCGACTTGCGGAGTACCATAAGCGCTCAGATGAGCACGGCGATTTCGACGGCAAGGAATATGTCGACTCAGAAGTGGATACGCTTTTGCGACTCCTACAAGAGGCCGATCAGGCAGAAAAAGCTGAAAGCGAGGGTAAGCCCGAATCCCCTGAGAAGAAATCTCGACGTGATTTTCTAACTCAAGGCGCGATTGTAAGCGTTGTATCAGCTATGGTACTTGCTCCAAGCACGGCGCATGCTGGTTGGTTTGGTGAAGAAGCCGCGGCAATTATTGCAGCCCTCTGGCAGTTTGCTTCCAAACTTTGGAAGGCAATGAACGAGGGCACTAAGGCTGTAAATGGTATGCTCAATGATATTGGCAATGGCTTGGGAATTCTTGAAGGGAAGTTACAAGCTGGTTTCGAGGCTAGTGTTGAAGCGGGTACCATGCAAAACGACAAGTCCATCATGGCCCTTGGAAGTCTGGGCGATAAGATTGTTGAGCAAATAGTTGCAAATGAACGGACCAGAACAGCACAGGCGGCCCAGCCTTCAAGCGGGGTCTGTGGTGATGATATTTTAAATGCTGCGCAGAGCTCCACTAAAAAATTAGTTGATCAACAAACAGAGAGTGCTGGGAAAGCGGCCGTGCAGGAGGCAACTATGCCGGCGGCAAATGACAATGAAAAGGTCAATCGCGAAACAAAAAGAAACAACTATATAAACAAAGTAGCCCCATCTGTTACGGGAGATATTAATAATCCTAACGCGTGGAATCACGGTGCACTGAGTTATGCATCTGCTATGGCTCCTGGTTCGACTCCGAAGCCAGAAAGATTTCAACAGGATTCAGAAACTTTTGTATATTTTGTTTCCCATGGCCTCCCAAATGATGGTATTGATGAACTTGACCAAGACTACCTTAAGACCGGAGACAGTGCCTTACCGACAATGGTCTACCAGAAAACAGCTCGCGATTCCGTGGCTAAGAGTGTTCTCGAGCGTCATCGACTGGAAGAGCTACCTGATCCCTCTGTTTACAATGCAACGATTAGTCATTTGAGAAACAACGTTGAAACTCAAAAATCAGCATTGCGTGAAATAAGAGCTGCTCAGTCACAAGATGGAAGCGATTTAGACATTTCGGTTAACCAAGGCAGGTTGGCACTTAGTGAGCAAATTTTATCGATGGCCCAGAGAAAAGCCGCTCCCATTCGGACACCTGATGGGGGGCGTGAGAATGGTCTTAGCTACAGAAAGTTAGAACAGTTTAAAGTTGAAAGATGGACTGGACCTGAATATCACGCTTATTTGAATGTGACTGGTCCCGAACCGGCTCCATTGCTTCGCGACTTGTTAAAACAACAGGGTGTTTCGCTTGAGTTACAGCAGTCCATATTGGACGAGCTTCGTCATTTGAGTGATTTATCTGCAACGCTTCTCTATGAAACTATGGATTCGAATTTGGTTCGGAAAGAAGAAATGGCTAAAGCGCGTACGCAGGGCCGTACATAAGATCAAGATTCCTATATCAAGGGGGTTGACATGGTGGATAGAAAACTACCGCAGGTTGATGAAAACGTGCAGATTTCAGAGCCAATAAGCATGAATGAGATCACTTCAAATGGCGAGATCAAGACAGACGAGATGGCGGCCTTTGAAGATAGTCCTATAGCTCCAAGTGCATCGTCTATGTCAAACGTAGATGTCTTTAGTCTTGAAGCAGAAGATAATGTGACAGATATTCGTCGTTCTGAGCGAGTTATCGAAACTTTTGAGTCATCGCCTACTTCTGAAGAAATTCAGATCGCAAGTTCATCGCTGGATGCGCTCGAGGATTCACCTGAAAAGATGGCGCTAAATGGCCTTGTCGATTTCTCGGAAGATATCAAGGCTGACTATTTTAATCTTGATCACTATTCCGGTGAGGTACCAAAGCATGACTTGATTCAAGATGATAATTTCAATTCGGTAGTGGAGCGTTTGTTTGAATCGTCTAATCAAGTGGTCCACCAAACCGCTGTGGGTGACAATAATATTGTTGCGCTACGCCTTCCTTCTCGTGATAGCGCATTGTTCGAGGCCTTGAATAAGACTCCTTTGAATACAACATCGGCAGATTCTGTTGAATTTAGGTCAGGGTCTATGTTGGTTTTGGACGCGACGGGGAAAGCTTCTTTATTTGAGCGAGAAGATGAACGAATGAGTTTCGAATCTCCAAACCCCTCTCTATATTCAAGTCCGGCGGATGCCAATAGCGAAAATTCTTCACCAAAGCCCGAGCCAGACCAAACACCTAGCGAACTGGATATTCTTCAACAACAACTGAAGCGCCTCGAGGAAGAGGCTGCTGCTGACCGTGCTCATTCTCAGCAAAATATGACCGATGAAGAAAGAGCTGAAGCAAAACGAAAAGCCGAAGAAGCCGGGCGGTTAACTCTTTTTAATTTTGGGAACAAGCAGCCTGGCGACACTTCAATTGCAAGAAGACGGCAAGCTCGGATGCATCAACTAGAGGATCAGATCAGAGCATTAGCTACGAGACATCGAGAACTTGGACCACAGATCAAGCAGGATACTAAACGTAATGTTCTATCGAAGCTCAAATCGAAATTTGTTAGGGGTGGTAGCGCTGTTATCGGCGCAGAAGGTCTGACCAAGGCAGAGCAAAGATTTGTTCGGCTAGCGAATCAAGACCCGGGTCAAAAAGTAAGATTTATGGGTTTGCTTACAGATCGCGCTAAACAATTAACTAATGAACTGAATGCTATTCAGCAGCTAAGTGGTATTCCTGGATCCGAGCCTCAAATGAGGGTGGCCTCCAACCGGGTAAATCAGTTGATCAATGGTGGTGACGGGTTCAATCGACAGCTACTGGCTCTGAAAGCTATGGATATCGGGAAATCATTAGAATCGTTTAAATCGGTCCCAGGTGCGAAAGAGACTTTCGAAGAATTGTCATCTGCGCTAACCGATTTACGCCGCCACCCAATGGCTACGAAGCATGCTGTTGGCGGTAAAAAACTTTCTCAGTTGCCTGTGTTAAAGCAACTGTCTGACTTAGTGAACAATGCGAAAGCCGTATTTAACGAGATGCTAGAAAACGTTAAAGGTCTTTGGTCTAAGCGGGAACGATGACAGTGATGGAAGCACCCCGGAAGCGCAAACTTGTTATTCAGCGTACAGCTCAATCATGGCCGTCTGCTGTTTCATTGCCAAATAGTGATGCAAAAGCTAAAGCTATGAAAGCTGCGGCTGCGGTGGGTAAAGTGGGAGTTTGGGCAGTAAAACCAAATACTGGGCTTTTATCTAGTAATGCAAACCCAATGACTGTAAAGCCTGGGACACTTTCAAAGCGTTTCAAGAAAAGCACTGCTATTGATGATGAGCTTTTAAGTAACCCTGATTATGTTTCTTGGCCTGCTGATATCCGATATAGGGCTTGGGTGGATTCACTCGCAAGCTTTGATCGCCCTCGGGTACTTAAGAACTTTAAACTGCGAATCTATATTCGGCTGATTTTTTCGTTGGTTTGGATGATCATTTGGTCAAAAATCTTGTTTGCATCGGGCCTTGATCACTTTCTGGCATTCTTCTCAATTTCATTTGCCTTATCATCCGCATCATTAGTGGTATTAGTGTTTTCAGCATACGTCCAGTATCAGAGCGTTTTGCATGAGCGGCTATTGTCTCCATTAGAGGGGATTAAGATTTTATTTGGAGGTGTTAAATGAGCGATCACGGTAATGTATCTTGGTTGCCCGATGATCCGGTCATGGCAGTGTTCATTCTCTTGATCATCGTAAGTGTTGTGTTTGCTTTCGTATACCAAGAACAGTTAACGGCTATTTGGGTCGTTTATACCAAATGGCAAATGGGTATTACTCAGTACTTAGAAATGAGGCATAGTGTAAGGGATTCTGCTTCTTATCTGTACGAACAGCTAGCAATTCGTGACCCTAAGGATATAACGTTTTCACAGGCAATGCAGATAAATGCTCGCGTTATGCGTTGGTCGACTCTGAACATGATTGCTGTGTTTGTGATGTTTTATCTAAGTTTCAAGATCTACCGGAAGGAGCGTTTTGAGGGAGAGTTGAGCCTAGAAGAATTGATATTGGCTAATCGATCGATATGGCCACATTTGGAATTTCTTTCTCGTGTCAATCCAGCAAAGTATCCAAGTACCAAGGGTCTCTTCAGAGAACGACGATTTCCAATTGAGTATGTTCGCGATTATCGGATTGTCTCGAAGCTAAACTCCAAGGTTAAGAGCGAACGCAAGGTCCGTTTTGATCGACTAAGGACCCATTTAACCCAGGATTTAGGTGAACGCTTTGCAGGCTTCCAAAAACTTCCTACTATTCGTCGGGCAATGGTTGCTGCCTTTATTGCACACGTTGAGGATAAGCCAGACGACTTTGGATTTCGCCCTGAGCGACAAAAACTGATGCGATTTCTTAATCGAATCTACGCCAATGTGGAATGGATTGGCGATCCTAAGAAAGAGGCGCTCATTGAGTCCCAAGTGGCAGCGAAGGTCGATCCAATACTTCAGAAATACAAAGATCACCCTATTTTGAAGGCGGCAAGCAGTGAACACGGTTTTGAGTTGACTGTAGTGATGTCGATCGTCGATCATGCGACAAAGTATGGTAAGTTTACACCGCCGGCTTACCCATTTTTGTTTGTATGGGATCGAGCACTGTTTTTTGCACTGCATGAGTTGGACTATCATGAGTCACCGGTTTTACGGACAAAACGGGTTCGTCGCGAACCGAAACGTGGAGCCAGTCCGGAAGCAGCCGCCGCAAAGTCCCATTACTTTTATGAAAAGGCTTCAGGTAGAGCTTTTTTTGATCCGAAGATCGATGCAGCAATAGATATGTTCATTGATTATCTGATCGAAACCAATGTAATTTGTGCCCCTCGGGGCTATCAAGAAAACCAACGTGCGTCTGAAATGTTGGAGTCAGCATGGAGGAAGCACAACGTATCGGGACTTGCCCAGAAAAAACATGGAGTTGCTTCAGTTGAAGGATTGCAAACTAAGGTCTATGAAGGGTCTGAAGAGCCATTCTATGAAGATGGCACTAACATGAGTAGGATGGTTTGATGACGATTAACAACTACATACGATCGATCCCAACTCGGTTTCAAGTATTTAATCCGGACGAATTTCGAGTCTTTGAAGGTATCTGGCTCTCAGGTGATAGCACTGTTCACGTTTTCACTGATGATCCTGGCACTTTGACAAGTCTGATTACGAAAGAATCTACAGTAGTAATGCATCTACCCAATCAGTCGCGTGGTGATTGGTCAGCAAAAATTAATCAGTTAAGTGCCCAATCTGGATTTAAACTCAGCTTCCATGGCGATCCTCTAAGCGTTGCATTTGCGAGCGATGCTGATAGGTTACTTCAATTGCTTTTACAGGCTGTCCCGCTTAAGAACACGCGATTGATCATACTCTGTCGGTTTGGTTTGAGCAGCAACAGGAGCATGAGCTCTGAAAAGGCTAGTATAATCAGACTGCATGCTCAACAGCGTGAGATTACCATTTTGGAGCCAGTTAAGCCGTAGCGGATATGCTGGCTCTTCAGTCTCAAACTTGCGGCAATCTCGCGCGATAGCCGTCTTTTGCACTGATGGCGGGCTCTTGTGCCATATCTGGTGAGGGTTGTGGGAGCTGCTGGGTTCGCCTTTCAGGAATACTGGCTCGCAAAGCAGCTACTTCGCTTTCTAAATGCGAAATTGTTTCTCGGCTTTCAACTAGTTTTTCGATGGTAGACAATGTTTCGGCAATTGGTCCCAGGCTCTTATCCTGTACCGGTATCGAAGATTTACTTTCCACCGTAGCGGCAAGTATCAGTGCAGGATCGACACCGAGCATTTTTGAAATCTGGCCACATGCCTTCGCTTTTTCAATACCGTCTGGCATCTTACGCAGGAATTCTTCAGCAGTTCGCTGCGCAACGTTTATTGCATTGATTTGACCGGGCATTGTCGATTCAGCCTCAAGTGTAGCGCGTATCGCATTCGCAATGGCCTTTGCCGGTCCAAACCGGTTTGCAATAGCAGTCTTGATCTCAGCTGGTGTCATTTCACCTACGTCTTTCTTGCCTTGAGTGATAGGTATTTGCGAAATAGGTTTCCCTTCACTGTTTTCCAATGCTAATAGCCACGCATGTGTAGAGGCTTTCATGCCGGCGACGTCTTGGTCTAAGCCGTTGATAAACTCATTTGTATATCGAAGCATGGTCTGCATTTGCAGTTCAGAGACCGCAATCCCATTGCCGCAGACCGCTGGCACCCCGGCTTTCTGCGCTGCGGACACGTCATTTGGACCTTCTAAGTATAGCAGGCATCTTAAGTTGCCTTGTTTATCATAGAACTCAGGGGCAGACTTTTCGAGCGCGTGAGCAAAACCGTATAGAGCACTTGGTGCGCTTTTGTTGTAGATAACGTTGTTAGGGCTGTTCTTATACTTTGGTGCTGTAGATGTGGGTTGCTGACTGACCCGTCGGCCAGTAAAGCCCACTATTTGTTTCGTTCGGTAATCAATGCAGGGATAGGTGATGCGACCTATGAAAAAATCGAAGTAGCGGCCATCTGCATTTTGCTTAATCAGATCTGCGAGTTCTCCAGCTCTTACAGCTTCATCGCCCTGAGATTTTAGGCGTTTGAATAGAAACTGATTATCTGTTGGTGCATAGCCAATGCCATGTTCAATGGCGAATTCACGACTAATGTCACGTTCTTTAAGCGTCTTATATTGGTCCGGCCATTTTTCAACAGGCACGTTGTCCGTTTGTAGCTTTTCCATGCCGTCGAACAGCTCATTAAGAGCAGCTTGGAATTGATGTTGAGCAAAAGTCATTGCTCTAGCAGCAAGCTCCCTTTCTTTTGCTTTTTCGATATCTTGTTCGTTTAACGGTTCATACTCGAGTGTAACATTCATTACTTCCGCTAGCTTCTCAACGCACTCCCGAAAATCTCGCTTTTTGTCGTATCCATATCGATCAGCTACTAAGTCTAGATTGTTCCCACCATGCTGTTCTGTAAAGCAGTAAAAAACGTTCTTGCCTGGTGTTACAGAAAAAGATGGGGTTTTATCATCGCCTTGATGTGTGCTTAGTGGACAGCTTGCAGAGTTGCCTCGCCACTTGATATCAGGCCACAGGCTATTCGCAACCTCCTTGATGTCGAGCCTTAAGATTTCATCAATGCTGTTCTCAGTAATGCGACCTTTCTGATTCGATGCTGCGCTCATAGTCTTGACCCGTGTGCTAATTCCTTATTTGTGCAAGATCATGCTATAATATTTTAATTAATGCAAGATCGTGTTACATTGATGTTAGCACATATCAACAGGGGTGTCCGAATGAATAACGCAGAATACATTGTTAGCAGTTTACCGCGGTCAGAAGACCTCCTGCATCGCTACAAGATCGATTTCCAGGGGCGAGTACAGGGCAATGGCTCTGCTCAACTTTTTTTTCGAGTTCCGAACGCCAGCTACGAGCTCATTCAGCCTCTTTTACAGGCTAAAGGTATTGAGGTTCGCACTGCTATTAGGAATGGTCAACCCGTCCCGGGTGTATTTAATATTTCAGACAATGAAGGTTGGCAATTTCAAGGCTTTATTGAAACTTTAGCCGAAGTATATCCTGACGCATATTTTGATTTCCCTGCATTAAATGATCAATCAGAGCACACTCTATGGATCGATGGTCGCTTAAACGGGCGCAGTCTCGATTTGATTCAGACTGGGAATACCGCGGCTCTCGTGTTAGGTCTTCATAACCCAGAAGAAGCTTTCACGCCAGAAGCGCGTCAGCATTTGACAGAGCGATACAATTTCATCCCAGTAAAAGACTCACCAGGGTTTGTTACAACCCAAGGCGTGCAGCTTAAGTCCGACGGCTCTGTTCAAGTGCAATTGGGCCGCTATTTAAAGCTGATGGGGGAAGACACTACCCTAACCCCTATGAACAAGGCACAGATTGCTGGGCAGGCATTTATTGATGCTCCTGCACAAGCATCAGGTCGTCTTGCGCAAAGCATAAATGCTCATACAGAGGTATTAGGCCGCGCGCTGTCGGTTGCCCATGGCCATGATATTCCACCGCTAAATTCGTTGAAGAGCACGTTAAAAGGACCCAATCGAAATAGTTTTTCCGAGGAGGCTGATGCTCCCCATGCTAAGTTTGGATCAGAACGCTTAGCCGGAAATCATTCACGGCTTCGCAGCCTTAGTCAAATAAAGGCTGAATATCGCGACGCCGTTGCTCAGACGCTTGGGCTATCAATCTCTGAAGAAGACTGGGCGGCAAAAGGGCAGGAGCTATCTGACGCAATATCTAATCTCGTTGGGTTGGAGAATACTCAAGACTGGAACGGGGCAATTAGTGCTGTTAAGTCTTTGACTGAGTATATGGTTAATCCAGGTTACGATGTTCCTCAGTGGGAGGATTTTCTATTTGATAACGAAGGTCAACCGAGGGCTGATACATATTCCGCGACCGTTTTAAGTCATTTGATGCTTTCACGTTGGGATGCAACTCTGAATACCATGGGGGTTGCGCTGGCGAAAGCCTCATCACTGGATTCTACTCGTGATGCAGCAGAACGCGCAAGAATCGAAAGCTACTTTAGCGATCCTAATGACGTAGTTGATAAGTCGATTTTTGAACCGAACAGCGCACTACTGCTCATGCTTTCAAAGGCGCGTGAAGAACAGATTGCGCAACAGAAAGCCGCAAATACTGAAGAAGCTTTGGTGGCGCTTGCGATGAATCACCTTCAAAACAAGGCGCCGGGAAGGAAGGACACATTTTCACTTACAAGTGCTCATATCGCAGTTCAAGCGAAGCTGTCTGAGACTCTTAGTAACGAAGTTGAGTTGTTGGACCTGGCAAATCTGACATTTGATGACGTTATGCCTGACGACTACGAGTCCGCTTTTACAATGGATCAAGCGCTATCACATGCTGATTCACTAGAAATGCCCATGGATGATATTGCTGCCAATTTCCATAATACGGAACCTAGTGAGCCAATAGCAGGATATGAAGAAGTTGAAGAACTCACTGTAGTTGATAAATTGGATGCTTTAGCGGACACCGTTGCCGCTGAAAATGAACCGCTTGTGCTCAATTTAGATGCCATTGAAGATACCCGCGAAGATGACCTAGCCGATTTGATCTCAGTGGAGGAGGAAGCGCCCGCGGCCATCCAAACAGAAACCACAGATACTGAACCAGAAATGTCGGCTTTTGTTAAAAGCACTTTTCAGTTATTGGCTCGACAAAAGTCGGCTGAAGTATTAGATGACGTCAAGAAGAGGAACAATCCCAATCAAGTGCCCGTCTCGGAATTCGACTTCTTTGGCAACGCGGTTGAATCAACATCTAGCAATGATGAAGTTGTTGAAGAGGTTGTGTCTGATGGGGAAGAATCAGTTGCTCCAACATACCAAGCTCAACATGAAGTAACTCAGGCAGATTTGGCGGCTGACCCCGGAGTCACTGGTGAGCCCAACGAAGAAGAAAGACAAACCGGCTCAACAGTAGGAAAAGTTGTTGAGTCTCGCCCAACTGAACCGTTTGAAGATTCGGTTTTATCCGGACGCGTAGTTCCAACAATTGAAGATGTTGAAGCCATTCAGCTGTATCGCCAGGTGCTTGAAAAGGCTCGGGGCATGACCGTGCTCGATCAAGCTGCTCCGCTCTTACGTCGTGGTGATCATTACTTTGCGTGCTTACTTCCTAAGGAAACGCATGAGGATGAGGCCACGATTGAAACGATGGAGATGAATTTCGAGCTCGCCCTATCCGATATATCTCAACAATCTTTTTCTGCTTTATCCCAGAACAGTTACCAAAGTATTTTTAGTGGGAAGCTTCGCTCACTCACAGCTTTGATGGGGTATTTGGAGCCACAAACTGACTATTCCCATATCTCAGCCCTGGAAGGTGACGTTGCGAAATACATTGCACGCACTCATTTTCAGCCGAGCGAGATTGAGTTCTTGGTTGAAAAGCTGCCTCTTCAAGCAGGTGAGTTACATGTTGCGCTTGCTGATGCGTTAATTGCTGCCGAGGACTATTCATCATTTGTGGAGCTGGCGTCTAGGCACGTCAATAAGCAGTCAACGAAGATCCCGCACATGTTGAAGCTTATCGATAAAATTCCTGATGATCATGCATCGGCACCTTTCGCCGAGAAGCTTGGTGAAATGCTCGAGTCTATTCAATCCCCTCCATCTGAGCGCGTCAGTGTCTCTGATGCATTTTTGGCGACTCTAGTAGCCAAAGCAGAAATAGCTGGAATTGAGCTTAGCCAATATCATCTGAACACGAACTACCAAAAGCGTGGTGATGTCCTCCCGCTTCTAATTGAAAGCGATAGCCCGAATAATGGCGATTTCCAGGTTAGTGTAATGAACCCATTCATCGGTTTAGGCCGAGATGGAATCTTCACACCTGAGGTCGTTTTTGACTTCGAAAAAGGCGAGCTAGTTTCTGCGGTTGCTGTTGTTGGTGATAATGGTGAAACCGTACGTATTGAACGGCCTCAGTTGACTGTATTGTGGGATCGGATCGCTAATGATTACGAGTCACTTTCTGAGGTTTCTGTTAGTCCTGGTGCTGTCCCTCAAATTTCAGCCGTTGCTGATCTTGATGTAGATCATATCGATGACTTTGACCCCGATTCGGTACTCTCACTTGATGACGTCGAAGAAGACGATCAGCTATTTGAGCAGAGTTTTGATGACATTGAACCTGAAGAACTCGACGAGGAAGTAACAGAAGATCCGGTGCCTGCTATTACCGAGAAAACGGTCATTGGCCGTAATTTAAAGGGTAAGCAGGTTGGCTATCTTGTGCAGTCCATGGGAGATGGCACCTCTACAGGCTTTAGGGTTGTCGACGGGAAGTCTTACTCAAATCCCGCAGATGCCTTGCTCATGCCGTCTGATATGGAGTTTGGTAGCGAAGAGCACAAAGCGTTTATGATGTTCCAGTTTGCCAACATGCTTTCTCACCCTGATGTATTTACTGATTCATTTGAGGGCTATAGCCACGATGAAATCGTAAATATGGCTGCAGCCATGTCTGTATCAGAGGATGAAGAATTCCCAAGCCCCGGCGCTGTTAGGCACCTATTCGACGGCGATGAGGGTGCCATCAATGTGGCCATGGTAGAAGAGTGCTTGGAGGCGGCTGAAGCCAAAGTTGCTCGGCAAATTGTTACTGGTGAATTGGTTGTCAAGTCCACCCAAACATTCGATGCGGTCCTATATCTAAGAAATGCTATGCCCAACCGGAGAGTTCGAACTGGTGAGCAGCGCGATATGCAGCAGTTTTCTACACCGATTTCCGCGGCATTCTCCCTGGGCGAGCTGATACAGAACCATGCTGAGTTACACGGCATTGTGCATGGTGAGTATTTTGAGCCGACCGCCGGCACTGGGAGTCTTGCGATTAATCTCCCAGAACAATCCAAGGTAGTATTAAACGAACTGAGTGAATCCCGTCGGGCATTGCTGAACTATGCAATGAAAACGAACGCGAAAGATACGAATGTCGAAATATTGGGACATGATGCTGCACATCGTGACTTCAGAGTGCTTTCCGCTGGGTTTGATGGCGTCATTGCGAATCCGCCCTTTGGTACAATGGAGGAAGCAGTTGAAATCGATGGTTGGAAGACAAAACGTATTGACCACGCTATCGTTCTTAGGTCCTTGCAAGCTTTAAAGGAAACCGGGGCGGGCACCTTTATAATTGGTGCAGACAGCTATATCGAGTCAGAGCGCGGTAAACTTAACGGTGCTTCACGAGCGTTCTTTAATCATCTGCAGGACAATTACAATGTGTTAGGCATTGCGCATGTTGAACTGGATGCTTACAAACAGAGAAATGCCGCTTTTCCATTGACTGTATTTACCGTTCAGGGTCGGTTCCCCACGGTAGAGCGTATCGATGTGTCACAACCGCTGCCTCAATTGTTATCTGATGGGAAGCTTGATGCTTGGGTAGAACAGATCAAAACACAGCAACTATCGCCCGAAGAAATGCTCGAAGCAAAAATCGAAGCGGTTGCTGCTCTAGATGAGCGCAATAAGAAGAAAGACAAACTGTCGCGCACAACATCGCAAATGACTAGAGGGTCCCGTGATCGAGATCTCGAACGTCGCAAAGCGGCGTCTGCTGGCGTTCTAAGCGAGACTGACAGTGTTGAGCCGGCATTGCCTGACTTACCCGAACCGGAGGCACCAAGCCCATTAAAAAAGTCATTCACTGAAGACTCTGATGTAGAAGCCGCTAAGGATGCGACTGAGTCTTCAGATGACAACTTGGTGTCACTGGATGACCGTAAATCTATTTCTAAAGAAAAAGCTCAGTCTGGAGAGGATAAGCCTGTTCAGCAGTATGTGCCTCGATCAACTTTAGGCAGAACCGATGTTGGTTCAGTTGTTGTTTCAGAAACTATGCGACCAGGCATTGAGAAAGCGTTGGATTTTGTCGAAGCGCGTTATGGGTCTATTTCCAATCTACTTGTTCATTCATTAGGGCTTTCGAGTGAGCGGATAAATAAGACCTTTGCGGATTACCAGTGTGACGCTATCGCGCTGGCGCTAACCTCAATGGATCTTGGTAGCGAATTTGTGAATGGTATGGGGACTGGCACAGGGAAGGGCATTGTTCAAGCGGCTGCGTTGCAAATGTTTAGGACGCTCAACCAAAGATTTGAATCCGGAGAGATGGATATCTCAACCCTCGGTGGTGGTGCGCGCCGTTCACCTGTTGTCTTTATGTGTGAGAAGTCGGACATGTTTCAGGACTTCTTTGAACGTGATATCGGCATGGTTGGTGAGGATTTAAGAGAAGCTTTCTTCCCAATCATTATCAACAATGACACCAAAGCCAAAGTATATGAAATGGAAGATGGCAAGCGAGGTGAGTTACTCGCCGCGCATGATCCAACATTACTGGGAAAACTGAAAGAATCGAAAAGCTTCGGTGGTTTAGTTCCTGAAGGAAAAATACCGCTGATCATGACGACTTACTCTCAGCACCAGAACACAGGCTATCAACTAAACGGTAAAACCAACAAAGGACAGATCGAGAAAAACGACATGCTTCTGTCTTTGGCTAAAAACAGCTTGGTATTGCTGGATGAGAGCCATAATGCTGCGGGTGAAGACTCCAACATTGGGCGTTTCGTTGATCAGCTAAAAACGAATGCGATGTTTGTCATGAGCAGTTCCGCCACATCAGCGAAACGATTAACTCAAGCGCCTGCCTACAAAGGTATCTTTGGTCCAAGCGTTGACTTCGAAGCGCTAGGTCAAGTCTCGATGGATGACAGTGAATATCTGTTAGAAACTCTGTTTCGTGGTGCATCTGAGCTTGGTACATTCTTTTCAGTAAACCGTGACCTCAGTAAATCTGAATTTGAGTATGAACAAGATCCGAAATACGAAGCCCGGGACCTAGAAATTGGTGATAAATTCGCCATGGCTTTGCAAGCGTTGGGTCGATTTAGTGGTGAAGTGAGTGGTACTTTGTCTGCTGTTACAGAGCGCTATCGCGATGCAAATGAAGCTTTCAGGTACACCAGTATTCCTGAAGGTCAGCCAACTTCAGTGTCGGGAACAAATTTCGGAAGCTTGAATCACCAACTCTGTAAACTGTTCACTCTGCTCATTAACTTGGATGCGACGGTTGATAAGGCAATTGCCGACTATCGGGATGGTAAGCGAAGTGTTATCGCACTAGACTCGACTGCCGAAACGATTGTCAAAACTTACATGGCTGAGATTCAAACAGCTGCCCAGGTTAAAGAGATGCACGAAAAGGGATCGGATCAAAAAACCTTAGAAAAGCTGGACATGAGCTATCAGCAAGCGCTGAATGTTCTCGATGGCGTCAAAATCGAAGGGTCGAGTTTAATACTGCCCTACGAAATGGATGCCAGGGACGCGTTAACCAGAACGCTCGACCGAATGCAGTGGGTGACTGAGCGCCGATCAGGTATGCCGTCTGAGGTGCGCAACGTTTTCGAGATTGCGGCAGAGCAAGCAAAGAGCGAAGTTGAAAACAGTCGTTCTTTCAAATTGATGGAGCCTACAGAGAAGGAAATGGCGATTTCAGAAGCCATTAAGATGGCTCACGACAAGCTCAATCGGTTCATCGATTCTATCCGTGACGCAATTCATGAGATCGGTCCGGCACTGCCAATTTCTCCCATTGACTATTTGCGTGATCGGTTGAGTGAGGCCGGTATGAATGTCGGTGAAATGTCCGGTCGGCAGTTGGGAATAAAAGTAGGCAATGGCCAGACAGTGATTTCCAAATTGCCTAGGTTGGACAAAAACCGTCTAAAAGCGCGGTTTAACCATAAGTCGCCGCAAGACAAAGACAGGGTTGATTGTTTGATTCTGACTCGGACAGGCGCGTCTGGTTTGTCTGTGCATGACTCTATCACCAACAAATACCATGCCCAGCGCTCCATGATTTTTGCTCAGCTACCGGATGATGTGAATACATTCTTGCAGTTCGGTGGGCGCGTTGATCGTGCTGGACAGATTACCGATCCAAAGGTTGTATTGATTGGTAGTGGCCTGCTATTTCCCAAGAAGGCAATTGCTTCCATGGTTCGTAAGTTGCAGCAAAGTGGTGCGGCGACCATGGGGAATCGTGACGGGAGTCGGAAACTACCAGAATCTCCGGACTATTTCAACGTCATTGGCGACAAGGCGGCTTACGATTTATTAGTCGACAACCCTGACATATTGCAACTGTTCGCCGAAGGGGGCATGAGAGCAGCTCAGGACATACAAACTCGATTGGCTGGCACAGAAGTGAGAGGTGATCCGAGATTTGATTCCATGGATGATCTCGCCAAGAAGCTTGTCGCATACACGTCCATTATGACTCAGGACCAAGGGGTTCGAGTTGCCAATGAACTCGAGTCACGTTATACCGCGTTGTTTGATGAGCTGGCGCGTATCGGCCTCAATCCACTGGTAACCAAAAAAATTGATGGAAATGCAGAAATTGTCCGGAGTGAAAAAGTTCATGCCGCGATCTCGGTACTACCAGATGGTCGTGACGATCCTTTCAGTGGTGACGTGCACCAGGCGGTTATTCGAATTGAAGAACCCGTTCGTTCTGACCCCATTGAAGAAGTCGAGATTGAGGTGGCCTCGGGTGGCTATTTCTGCCGTCGAAGCGAACTCATGGAGCACCTAGATGTCAAGAAAGGAGAAACACTGCACAAGGTTGCCGATGCGCTGCTGACTCGAAAACAGGCTTTGTTAGCCCGATTCGTATCAAAAGAGGACGTCGACCAGGCAATCAAAGAGTTCGGCCGGGCTGAAACCGATGCTGAGAACAAATTTAATGCGGTTCAGGTTGCAATGGCACGTGATAATTCGCGGGTCAAAGACGTCAATCAGCGGTTGGATTACTTGTCTTCAACCTTGCGGAATATGGGGGTTGGTTACACCGTAGAACTGCCATCTGAATATTCTGAGGAAAGGGTGAGAGGTGTTATTCGGGATATATTACCGCCAGATACATTGTCGACGATTGCGACCCTATCGGCATGGCGGATTAAAATAGCTATTCCAAATGAAGGTCACATTAATCATCCACTCTCACACCTCCATGAATTAAATGCAGAGTTTAGGCCGGAGTACTGGAAAGTGAATGGGCTATATGAAGCACTTCGCGATCAGACCTCTGTGAGCCGAAGTCGTGAGCGAAATGCGCTTCTTGGGAATCAAATTACGGGGATGATCAACTACACAAACCTTGCACGTCATGCGAGCACGGCGCGTGGTTCGATTGGAGGCCATGAGCAAGCAATGATGCTTCTCCCGTACAACTTGGATGCTAAGAATCTGCCAGCGAATACAAGACCGAAGTTGTCTGGGATGAAGGCGGTTCTTGATTTTGTGGAAGATCAAATGAGGAAAGGCGGTTCAAAACCGCTAAAGGTTCACACGGCGCCATTGCCGAATCAAGATAAGCATGGTGCTTATCTGCCTCAAACCACCATAAAGATTAACGATGGCAAGGTTGCCTTGCACGTTCCAAAGAGTGTGATGGATAGTGATTCTGAGATCTATCGGGATAAAGAACTTCGGGAACTGGCCCAGCGGGACTTTGCTGGGTTAGATGACTACATGTTAACCACTTTCCGGTATGATGACCTACCAGCGTTAGTTAAACGATTAATGGGCCACCATCGTAAGAGTTTTTATGCACCTATAGAGTTCAGGGCGGATGTGGCAATCCTCAATGAAAATAGTAAAATCTTGGTTGAAGAGGCATATCGTAGCTCTAGTTTTGAGTCTCGCTTAGGGATTCCGGCGGACCTTGCTTCGAAAGACTTGGTGGCAGCGACTACGATGCTGCTTGCCGCAGACTCCGTCATGACTGACAATGCGAAAGAAAAGGTCCTTCACGCTGGAAAGACGGAGTCTAATTCGAAGAGGGCTATGCCATCGGTTGAAGAGGTCATGGCTGATAATGTTGAAGAATATGACCTGTTTGCCGATTATGATGAAGAATTAAACCAGCAGGCAGTAGGTAAAATAAGGTAGCTTTAATGACACAGATGCAAAGTATGTCGCCCCGTCGATACATCCTTCCAGACAAGGTGTTGTTGGCCGTTGAGAAGTCGATGAGCGCGCACAAGATTCAGCCGCGTGAATTCTACTATGCGACCTCGAACCTTATTGCGAACTGGATACTGTCTAGCCGTAATACCAAGGTGTATGAGGCTGTACTGAAAATGCACAATTCATGGGAGCCGGTATTGAGTGCGCCGGTACGAATGACCGGACGCTACACTCACCCTGAAAACGGTAAGCAGGAGATTGTGACCGACATCTTCAATCCAACTAAAGAATTTCAGAAGTGGATTACGCGGTTTGGTATTGAGCATCTTGAAGAGCATTTAGAGCCCATATTCCCACCAATGCCCGATCACAAGCAAAATGAGTTTCGTAGATTGGTGTTGGCACATACCGATACCTACGTGCAACGTTACGCAGGTATCAAAGAATTCTCCAACACAATGGTTGAGTGGTTCTTAACTTCGCCAAAAGAGCCTGAGCACAAGGATCGTCGATTTGGCCATTTGCTTGCGAGATGGGATTATCGAATTATTGAATGGATTGAAGAAGAATCCCCGCCAGTTTTGGTTCATGCTCTTTATACGCCTTTATCCCGTACTCGACACCAGGTTAGCGGGTCATCAAACCGGCAAGGCTTAACGGTTGGTCTTTATCGTCATCCTGAAACAAAAGAAGAAGTACGATACCTCGGCGGCCAACGTCCAGTCATGCTTCAGAACTGGGTTGATGAGTCCGGACTTGCGAATGTAATTCAATGGAAGGTTATTGGTGATTGATACGCCGGTAGCATGGAAGTTTACCGGTAAAGTTGTCGACTTCGCCGGTGATGCTCATTTCTGCGCCTATTGTGGCGATCGTCATCTTCGCTTTGGGTACCAGGTTTCAACTGGTCAAAAACCTCACTATGCATATCTAGGTTTTGATTGTTTACTGAAGCATGGGTTTCGACTGGGGGAATATGACTATCAAACCCTTTCAGAAAAAAAATCCAGTCTTCAGACTGATGCTACTAGAAGGGCGACTTTGCGAGAGTTAATCAGATTGAATGCATCTCTGGAATCTTCGGGTGATCTATCGTTTCGAAGACTCATAAAGAGCTTTAAGCACTATGGGCGTTTCTCCCCTCGGCAAGCAGTGTTTCTGGTAAAAGTTGTAAAGAGTAAGAATTATCATTTTCCCCTCGCACTGATCAATATAACCACGAAAGAAAACCAACATCGTGAGCAACTTGCTGCAATGAGCGAGAAGGATGCTTCGGTGATTCGTCCGTTGCTTACTGTGTCGCAAATGCGTTGGATCACTACTGACGCATGATCGCGCTCTACTACGGAAATTCTCTCATTTTTTGTTGACTGGTTAACAAGAGTCAATACACTAAACCTAAATGGCACTTTAATTGCTTGAATGAAGGGAGTGTGTGAGTGACGCCAGAAGAGAAGAACTTGGTCGAAGAGGCCAAGCGTATCTTAAATCGTGAACTTGAAACGACACCGTTGAATGCCGACATGACGGTTCGCGATTTATTACGTCTTAATGTTGGCTTATGCACAACTGAGCAGTTTGGTGTCGTGTTGCTGGACTTCAATAGCCGCGTACTGGAAGTCACGACGCTGTTTTACGGTGGAGTGAAGGACGTGGCCGTCGATTTAAGAAAACTGTGTGGTTATGTCCTGACCTCGCGCGCGCATAAAGTAATTCTCTGGCACAATCATCCATCGTTGAGCAAGCAGTTTTCTAAAGAAGATTTAGTGTTGACGCGTGCGATCAGTGAGCGTCTCGCGCTTTTTGATGTGGAGGTGGTAGACCACTATCTGGTAACCACCACAATTAACAGCTTACGAAGCAGTGTTAACTGGCCTGGTGGAGTTCCGGAAAGTCGAATTCCGCCAACAGAGGCTGTTGCCGCATCATATGAGTTTGTTTGAACACAGGAGACTTTTCAGTATGAATTTTGAATGTGGCGCTGTTTACTCCAGAACGCAATGTTTTGGAAGTTAATATACAAGCTTTAGATCCGTCTTCACTTACATAAAGTAGATCCCCGTTGGGCAGGATATGCGGCTCTCCATAGAGATTTCCAAGGAATTCTGAAAAACTAACAGGTGCGTGAATAGTGGCTTGGCTGCCTTCGATTGCTACCCGGACGTACGGTTTGATGTATTGGAGCACAGCAAGATCAATAGTATCCATTGTGTGTTTGGTCTCTATATAGCTAAAGTGTCTTTATTTAGAATCTTCATTTTTTATTATGAAGCTAAATCTTTATAATGATAATTAGCATACTTAAGATTAGGATTATTTTCAAAATATTTTGTGAATTAATTGTTTTGTATGTTTTTTGATCAATTTGACAATCGTTAGAGTATTTTGAGGAAATAAAAAAAACCGCCAAGAAGGCGGTTCTTATTGCAAGATTTCTCAGTTACCGCTTTACATGTGGATTGTCGAAGTCGACATTGTAGTCCCGGTTAGCGGCAACAGAATTGAAATCTGAAAGGTAGAGTTGACCGTTTGCAGTCACAAATGAGCCATATCGCCATTCACTTAATTGATCAAGGTAAAAATCTACTTCTGTGCCGTATATGCCAGATTCTAGTAACTTTTGATCTGCTATTTGGTAGTCGCCGCCAAAGCCAATACTTTCTGTAGTGGAGCTAATGATGCAATTCGAGTCTTCAAAATAATCAGTAGAATTATTGAATTCTCCGGCTGCATCAAAGGTAAAGGATTCCGATCGATATTCTCCCTCGAACTCTTCGCAGGCTGTGTACCATGTTCCACTTAAGGTTGACATGATTTCGGCGCGTTCAGCATCGGTCAGAAGTCTTGTTTCTGGCTTGGGAACGTCTTTGCCACCATTGTCTTCTACTTTTGGAGGCGCTTCGCCTTCGCATCCTACAAGAAAGAGGACTGATGAGGCAAAGATCGATAGGGTGACTTTTTTCATGAGATTGGTTCTCCGTTGGTCAATTCAAATACTTGCTGATTTGCTCTTCGTTTTAGTAAGGGCAGAAATGCCACCCAAAATATACAGCCGATCCATGTCAGGAAGAGTGTCCTTATTGGAGGCTTAAGAGATCGGGCTTCACAACAACAAATGAGGCGCGCTACTTTGTACATCATCGAAAAATACAAGGGGATGGCAACAAGAGAAGATATGATTCCCAAGTCGTACCAAAATACTTCATGTGTCTTCATCGCCAGAGGTATAGATATTTGCTGATAAATGTTTAACGCCACAAACGTTACTATAATAATCCCGACTGGCCAGAATTTAATGTTCTCGCTCAAAGGGATGCACTTGTAAAGTTCAATAGCGATGGCGCCGAGAAATAAAGATAGTGCGACTGTTTGGACTGATCCGCTTAAAGCTACGGCTAAAGCATGTGCCCATGAGCCAATGACAGATCCATCAATCGTATTAAGCCAATAGAAGCATACCTGAGTTAAGACGTATGGCAGAATCAAGAAGGCGTACCACCACAGGCTATGTATTTTCAGAAGCTTACTCATTTTGTCGCACCTTGTATGCTATCCTTTTTGTCGTGATCTTTGACTTGCTCCTTTGGTGTTTGCTTTGGTCTTCCCGAGTCGCTAATTGTATCCGCTAGGTCCATGTCCTCGATGTCTACAATAGTTTCATCAGATAGAAGTGAGATTGCCAGTCGGTCTTTGCGCATTATCATTCGCAATATGACATGGCGCTCCTCGTTGCTCAATTGAGTGAGGTGCCCACCAATTATGCGTAATGCACAAATTGACTGCATCTCGTATTTAAGAAGCAGAACGATGGCTGAACAGCTCAATGCAACAGACAGACCCAATGCTTGACCTGGACTTTGAGAGAGTGGATATACCGCGTAAGTAAAACTGGGCGTCATAAAGATCATCCCAATAATCATGACCGTTCGATAAGGTGATTTATATGGCGATCTAGGCTTAAAGCCCTTTGGCATTTTATAGAGGGCTATTAAAACTTTCACTAGCGACCGAATCTTCATCGTTAAAATCGTGGGGTGGCTGAGTAGACTGAACCAATGATCAACCCTTCAGTAGAATTTAACGGGAAAGCGCTCAATCCCGTTTCAAGATCTGGTTCAATAAATTTCTGGTTTTGGGGTACAGTTGCAATCATCCCTTTCTTCAATTTCATCTGTATATCCAAGCATTGGGCATTTCGAACAGACTCTAACCAGTCAATGCGCTCTTCATGAGCTAATTCTGAATAAAATGGATCTATAGTGAAGACACGTTGGTGTGATACCTTACGTGAATACACCGGGATTTCGAAATGCTGTTCTATTGGACGCCAACGAACCAAATAGCCTTCAGTACTCAAAAATTTTTCAACGGCATCGATAACAAGCTCGGCAAACACCAGGGTTGTAGCAAGGATGTGGCAGTTTCGTATGGTGGCGGGGGATTTTGAATCAAATACTATTGGTTCTATCCAGCGTCGATATAACCCCTCAATCGACCAGCCATCATCATCCAATCGAGTTGGGAGCGCGCCACTTGGAATTTTGTATGTATCCCAGAACGCAGGGCGGTCAGGCCAGAAAACGAGACCGAGCCGATCGGTTAAGACATGAGGCGCGACGATGGAATATGGCAACGGGTTCAACCGTGTGTATGGTGCTTGTCGATGCAACTCTATATCCATCTGATTGCTTATCAGAAAGAGATCATCATTGTTTAGCTTCTGCACGGTCACGTGTCAGTTTTCCTCGTGATGTTCGAATTTAGCTAGAGCTCATATTAGGGCTGCAAGCCCTATAATGCAAGATCATGTGATACTATGGACATACTATAAGCACCATATATGCCAATTCAACATTTATTTGAGAAAATTTCATATTAAATTTTGATCAGTATTATAAACAGGTGAGCATCAGCGTGATTATTATTAGAAAATGGTTAACTAGTTATGGCCAATTGGTGTCAGAATTGAATGTGTAGTAATGGCGCTACACATTCAACGCATTGTTAAGTGCCATGAGGGGGAGTCAAGGCGCCTATCAACAATTCTTGAATCACTACTGTAATCACGTATTGCCACCGACATATGCCATAGGCAAATGCTAGACAGTTGATAGAGTTTTTTGAATACATTCTTTTTACTCCTAATTTGCTTTTTTTGTTCGTGTTTATTACCACCTCGACGCTTATACGGTGTAGCAGCATGTTTAAATAAGGCATTAGCCGCATCTAATAACAATCCCGGTTCATCACCATAACTAACGTTCAAGCAATCGCATTACTGGTCAAATTACTCTCCGCAACTTATTTGGCCCAGGCAACCAGTTTATCGATGCAAGACATCGTCATTTTCAAAGGCGACCTGTTGATCGTATCCCGGGTCAGAGAACCCTGCAGGGTTGGCATCGTGGTGGCGGGTCGGAGCTGATAGGCAACGAGTGCCGAGGACCATACGAGCCGCCTTCGACAATAGCATTCCTTATGATCATTATAATGACAAAGCGATGGTTATCGGCCAAATTGTTAACCCTATCGCAGCTTCCTTTATCCGTCAGGTACTGTTAGATAAATTATTTATCACAAAGTTACCAGTAGCAACCAGCAGCCTTATCTCTGGTTAACTTTCCGTCTATTTATTCCTGAGAGTGGCTTGTGATGGCGATTCCGAGCGATTCCTTCCCCTTCCTATAGATTCCTAGCGAGGCGGTTGCGTGCAGCGTCAGTGAGTTGATTAAAGTGGCGCGGTCGAGTTCGAAGGTAGTTTAACCAGAGGGGGAGTAGAAGGGCTCATTATAATGGTAATATTTCTGGTAACTTTGTGATAAATACGATATTGTGTGGGCGACGTGAAAATAAAGGGTAGGGCTGTTAATAATGCTTGAGTCGGTCGGCGCGGTCAGTATGATGCGGATTAGGAAGTTTGCATGTTCTGACATTGTGCCGGTTTTAGGCTTTCGACACCCTAAATATGGTCGCGCCATCCGGTTTTTGGTGTCTTTTGACCGTTTGCAAAGGTTCAGCGGCAGTAAAACGGAGATAGGTGCCCTTGTTTAAGGTTTTTGACGCGATCAAAGCCCTTTGGAGTGGAGTTGCTAGTCATGCGTATTCGACAATTTAATCATTGGCAGCCAGTTCGCCGGTTTGCTTGGCTCACTACCGGGCTTGCGGGGGCAGGTTTACTGGTTTGTTATCTTTTTCTGTTTGGTGATGTCCCACCTCCCGCGTGGCTGTGGCCATTGATCGGGCTTGAGGACGCCTCACTAACTGAAATGAGCAATCCACATTTCGGTATGCGCCGGTTATGGATGCCTGTGGTCGACTGGCTGCACTTCGGTTTTGTTGGCTCCGGAGCCTTTGCGATCGGCATGGACCGATGGACACATCCTCGTCACCGGGCGTTCAAAATTAACAAACCCAAAAAAAAGGATCAGTTTTAATGCGTGATTTTCTTCAATGGGGTGTCGCACTGACCGTCTCTCTCAGTTCATTCACTATGGCGGACTCGACTCGCCAAATTTCTGATGTGCCTCAAATACACTCCGTCAACGAAACTCAATTTTGCCGGTGTCCTATTGAAGGGGTTCGCGTTGATAATTCTGCATGTGGAATGCCGCATGTAGAATACAATCGTGCACATGTCGCGCCTTGGTTATCAGTTCGACAAATCGCGGAATGGATGGACTTAAGGTGTGCGCAACCTGACTTAACAGCCAGTGAACAGCTGCAGGCCTGCGCGCATTTCGACCCGCGTATTGAATTGCTCTACAACCATCCCGTTAACTGGGTAGTGGCCGCGCCACGTGTGAGTCAGTATTTATACAACGGGCGATGGAACTGGACATCGACAGTGCGAACCCCAGGCATCCCAGATGAAATTTTTGGTCAATGCCCCATGGCAGTATCTTCCGATGGCGTTTTAGAGCTGTTACCCGGTGTCCGAGGTGATTTTGCGAGAGCGGCTTTATTCTTGTTTGATCGATACAGTATTGTTTTGCCAGCTGAGATTGAACGTGACTTGATTGAGCTAGGCCGCAAAGACCCCGTGACCTTGGCGGAATCGAAGCGGGAGATGTTTCGTCAGTCGCAACATCGGGAATACAACCTCTATGTGGTTAATAATGAGAACGTTGACCAGGCAAGGAATAAAGCTCATTTACTGGGTATTATGAACGAGTATCGAGAAGAGGTACTGCCAAGATGAATAGTCGACAAACCCCTCAGCCGCTCGTTGAACTAAGTAATGCGCAATTAGAAGACATGCGTAACGCACTGCATCCGCGGGCATTAGCGAACACTGCGTGGTTCGCTATTGCCATTTATGTGGGTTGGTTGAGACTGAAAGGTAAGTCAGAGCATACCCCTGTTGAACATCCGTTTGAAACCGCTCTTCCTGATGATCGCATCGGTCGAGACCGTCGTCACATGATGCTCATGTCGGCCGACGCGGTTGCCAGTGAAATATATGACTATGTTCACCGTTTTGATGGCTCCCATGTGTCTGCCACAACCATTGCCGATGAACTTATTAAGTGGGTTCATAACGATTCTCTTGCTCAATCATCGCTTAGAGAAGCATTTCACTTGTTTAAGCGATTACTTGAAATGGGCGAAGGGTTAAAGAAGTCACCGGAGCTTAAACCGATGTTTAAACTCGCGCGGCATCGTCGCATTCGGACTATTGATGAAATCTCGGAGTTGGCCAATGAATTTATCAGCAAGAGCAAACTGAGTCACACTGAGGCCGCAATTGTGATTACCGGTCAAGCAACACAGGTAATGCGGGATTGCGGATGGGATAAGTCTCAATTTGGTTTGTCGGATGTTTTGCAGCTGTTGAAAGCCTGCGGTGAGATCACTCAGCTAGGCGATAATGCAAGTCTGAATGCGGCTCTGCCAAAGGGCTTGCTGGACACCACAATCCTGGCCTGGTTTGCTTATTTGGAGAACCTTTTTGTCATGTCACCAATGGCGCTGGTTTCAGTAGGTGTTGCTTTTAAAATCTATCCAAAATTTATCTACAATGATGAAGATGGAAATGTCATGCAATTTGCGATCATGGATGATGTCGCCATTGCTTAATTATTTAAACCCGGTGGTGTAATGAAGACGAACCGATCTATAATAAAGTCACCTATGGACTTGCATACCGAATTGCAGCTTGGTTTCGATGCGCTTAAAGACGCAATCAATTGCGTCAGCGATGCGGTGCAGTTTCAAGAATCAGATCCGATCAGCGGCTATCTAACACGAGTTGAAATTCCACACGAGTCAGCCACCGATGATAAGACTGGTTTGGTTGCCCGTTCATTCATTCCGGTGACAGATATCATTGCGCCGGAACTCAAAGGCGAATTCCTAAAGGCCGTGTGCAACATGCAAAAGATAAAAGACGGCGCCAATCGATATGTCGTTCGCTGGCCAGGGATTATTCGAACCACGCCGGCCGTCATCGACGCACTGACCCGCTTAGAGCAAAGTCGAGAGGGGCTGTTGGAGATCCTTAAGGGTATCAAAAATGGGCGCCCTAAGAGGCAGTTGCTAGAGCAATACGCTTCGCATTTGAATTTGAATTACTTGCGACGAAAGATTGTTATTCTCAACCAGCCTCTGGAAAAAATCGCCTTCCAATGGGAAGGTCTTGGCTACGTACATTCGAAGCTTGATGGGAAAGGATTGGCTCAGTTCCTTTCAGATAACTCGGTTTCTGATGATGTTTATGAAAAACTCATGAAACAATGCAGCCAGGTGGGCCACCTGTATCATCGTTTTTATCAAGCCCCTTCTGTTTTTGCCCAATACAAAGTAGTTGGCCAAACCCTGTGGCAGCGAAAACGAATTTCGCTCCCGATCATAACGAGTGAACCAGTGCCAGAATGTCTCACTCGGTTAGTAGCGTTTGACAACTCCCGATACGGTGGAATTACATCAAAAAATGAAGACGACGAGTCTGCGCGTATTCGGAAGGTCCGGAAGGACATGGGGCGCTACGAATTGGTTGACAAGGGATACCATTTATATTTGCGCAAAAACGAGCAGTTGGAGAGCTCACTATGACCAACCAAGTGTTAGAGAAAGATAACTCTTCCCTGGGTGTGTTTTGTCTCCCGTTCCATTGGTCAGTATCCAATAAACAGCACACATGGGAGTTTGAAAAAACACGTTCCATAAATTGTAGGTACCGAGCTATCAGAATTAAGGTTAACTCTAAAAGCAGTCATCAGAGCCTCTTTGATATTGCGTTAACAGTTGATGAGCAAATTGGATTGTACTCGATTGTCAGTCACTCACGAGTCTTAAATAAGTCAGGAAATGGTCTTAAGATTCTTCGCGAAAATAAGCAGGTCATATTGGATTTACCACAAGGCCAGTCAAATAGTGAAGCGCACAATAGAACTGATAAGAACGGAGCATTGGTTTTTCTCGCCATGGCCGGTAACCAGGGGCCGTTCATTCTCAACCTTAAGAAAACTGAGTGCATCACCTTGGCCGGCATTGTGTTGTCTTGTCTTGCAGATAATCTCGGCGTAACCGATGAATCGGTTCGTCATTTAATACAGCAATGGAGGCAGTCTTGAGCAAAGATGGCCTCTACTATGATACGGATCTTCGTTTCCTCACGGACAGTGAAGTTTCAGACCACTTGGCATTGTGGCGATTTAAAGGTTCAACACCTTGGTTGACGACTGTATTCGCGGATGGGGAATTTCCATTTGCCCTTTGGCGTGAGAATTCAAGCGTATCGGGTACCTCTCGAATCGTTATTGTTGCCAATACCGTTGCAGAAAATCGGTGGGACGGAAAAGCATGGCAGGGAATATGTCTAGATTCGGCTCTGCATTACCACTATTCGCCAGACCTCAGCCGAACTCAAGCGCTAGCTGCGGCTGAAGGTATTATAAATGCGTACTGGGACAAGCGGGTTATCCATCAGATAGAACCGAAAACGCGGACAACTTTGACACTTGATGACCTCAACAATAAGTGGGCATATTTTATTCACTGCATCACGGAAGAGTATTTTGGCGGAGAATGAAAGTACTCTTGACATCATGTATCCAGAGCTTAGTGACGCATTGCAATCCAGACAAACTTTAATTGTAGTTCTTCGAACGCCAGTTACAGTTCGCGCCATTAACAAACCCATTTAAAACCAGGTGCATTAATCTAGTTACGGCCTAGAAGCTGGAAGAAGGCGATGCTATCGCTCTTTTTGGTATACGCTTCAACGGCTAAATTTTTGTTCTCCTGTAGCGGCATCGAGGGAAGACATTTTCGAAGAATCGTTAGACACATCTCCATACGTGATAAAACGTCGCCTAAACACTCTTTGCCATTATTGGCACCTTAGAGTTGGGCGATTTGCGGTTATTCATCCAGCTTGGGAGGCTCTTTTTCGCCATCGACGCCCCAGCTTTCTATCCACTCCAGCACATCCACCACTCTGATAACTCGCCCGTTCTCAATGTCCTCTACAGCTTTTAGGGTTTTCAATAGGCGGTCACGATCGATGAACTGTCGCTTCATGATAGCTCTTAAGATGTTATTGATTAGGGTGAGATCTTTGACATCTAGATTTTCAATCCAGTTTGCTATGTCTTCATCCAATAGGACATTGGCGGTTTTTCTTGGAACATACAATAAAGCATTCTCAAAGAAATCATCGCCAAGCTCAGGGATGTCGCTAGTATCGATGTCAGATTCATCCCTTCGGTTCGTTTTTCTTGGAAAGTCATTTTTAGAGTCATTGCTCATGGCGCGGATCACATTGCAGGTTTTTTTAAAATGATGCTTCGCTAATTTTGTTAAGCGGCGAGAATTGTAACACTAAGTATAGATCAGATTTGTCAAGTTTCAATTTTGAGGTTCAAAGGAAAGCCTCCGAAAGCTGCATAGACCTATACAAACCAAGGATATCGAATACTGGCGTTAAGATTTGATAGCATGTCTTAAATCCGTTCCTAACGAGCCTAAAATCTACACATTAAAACCGGAATACGCGATATTGCTTTTCCTTTGAACCCCATGTTGGCTCGCACTTAAGCAGAGTTTCGTTGGCTAAGATTTGCGATTAAATCGATGATATTGTCCCTGCATAGAGCAATATGCCGATTTGGAGAGTTCACAACTGGTTTCCATCTTGAGTACTTTTCAGCAAGCTTTAAGTCTCTATGCGTCATAATGCTGTTTGCGATTTGCACTACCGTGGCTACGGACACCCACGAAGATGGCACTTGAAACTCAAGTAGTGGTCGACGACTTGTATGCATAATTTGCTCTATAAGCGGCTTTGTCATCCGAAGTTGCGGATTCGATGAAATCAACCGAAGGATATCTTTGTCTGGATAGCTTAGGAACAGGGTGGCTGCTAAGCCATCAGGCATCTCAGCTAATCTTTCCAGTGCGAGTCTTGCCGCCTGGATAGGTTCAGGGGTGCTATCAATTGCTTGTTGCAGCATGTCCAATTCAGCGACGCTCAGTGTTTCGTTTCTTTCAAGCGCAATGAGAGGATTTCTTTCTAAAGTAGGTACAATCTGTTTTTCGAATGCGGCCATAACCTGTTGAAATGGAATAGTCAAACGATCAACAGATGCAAAGTATTCCGCAGCACTCTGGGTTCTAACTTTGCGTCCCAAACCGCTTATGACTACTCCACCATCTTCATGGTTGATATAGAATCTCTCTAACATGGACTGCTTCGGCGCATATGGTCCTTTTGCTTTTCGGGCGGCTAGGGGAATGTGCGACAGGGCAGCATCAATGCTTTTTGCGCGAACGGGGAGGTAGAGCCCCCAATAACTTGTAACCTTACTTTGATAAGTGTTTGCTGCTTCTGAAAACGACTTTTCGAGATCTGTTTGCAAAACTGGACTAATATAGCGCATATCAAGTTTTAACTTGCCGCCGGATTCGTTGGAAAGGAACACTTCATATTCACCAGAATCGATATTCAGAGTCCTACCAAGGCGATCGAAATTTTCTCTCCCCCAAACAACAGTTTTATTTCTTAAGAAGATAAAGTCGGTTTGCATGTTAACACCATGCCTAAAAGTGCAAGATCATGTAATATTATGAGATTTATTTCTTGTAATTGCAATGCGAAAGAATATTGGAGCAGATTTACGGAATTGTATTGACCTTTAAATTCATAAAGCTACTATTGGTATGCAAATTGCTGAGAAAATCCAGGGGTTTAGAATGGGACACTGCGAACAAACTGAAGAATGTATCTGCTCTTTTTGCCGGGACATCGCTGGTGTCGCAGAGAAAATTAATTCAATTCAAGGCTTGCGTGTTAGATTTGGTCGGCGCCTGGAAGCGCTATTGCAGGCAAAATTCGAATCCACCAGCAAAGCAAAGTTGATGTGCGATGCCTTGCGTTCTGAAATTCTTGCGTTTAGCGATTATCCAATTGAAACAATAGCGTCGCCAAGTAATCAAGATTTGTTCTTATCAAGTCCAGTTTTCTACCAAGATAGTAGTGGTCACTACTGGATGAGCCAGCCTCGATCTGATGGATGGATGACTGCAAAGGTGACACACACCGGGTACCACAAAAAAGAATTTCATTGCGATGTCTTCTCATTCCAAGCCCGGCTCGATAATTTGGGTTTGGTTCAGTGTGATCCAATTGAACCGCAGCGCATAATTCTTAGTCCAAAATTCCGAATCGTGAGTGCCATGAGCGATCTTTATCAAGACTGGAAAGATGGTCGCATTGATAAGATGAGGTACGACAGCGTAAAGGTTGAGTTACTGGAACAGTTCAACGACATTACTCCTGAACACGCAATTCATGCCTAAAGTAATCAAGGTTACCAACGCAGGTTCCGCTTTGAGTTTGCCACAGGGACTCCTGGATATCTTTCCTCCAAAGCTTGTGTATTGACCGCCTAGTGAGTACCAAGCTTACCTGTTCCGTGACGATCCAACTAATTGTTCTCATTTTCTGGGATTTAGTCCGGAAAGTGCACGCACGAAATTTGACTGCAGTGCTCTTAAAACAATGGAGGGCGAAGCAGTTTTTTTTCGATCCCGAAAAAGGCGTCCTTGCTCAGATTTTGCATTCAGATGACTTACATTGAATGTAATCCACCAGGCGTATTGGTAATCCAATACTGTACCTGATGCACGATCGCTGGTCCTTTTTTGGTTATACAATGCCCGGGTTATGCATTACTATATAACCCAAAATCATCTTAATTAAGCTAGTGACAATGCCAATTCAAGTTATCGCCGACACGGGCTGCGACCTACCTCAGACATGGCTGAATCGCCATGGTATTCCATGCTTGCCTGGCGTTATCCGGCATAGAGGTTATCGCCATAACATACAGACATACTATGATTCACGCGATGATACGTTTAGTCGTTGGCTACATGATAATGGTTATCTACTGAGAGGCACGGATATCAGTACAGATGCACCAGGAGAAGAGTACTTAATCTCTTGGGCACACGAGCACTGCGATCCAAACTCAGAGTGTTTTACCATTACTTTGGATGGCAGTATTACTAACGGCTTGGCCAACTGGACGAGGTCAAGTAGGAAATGGTCAAAGGAAACTGGCGGTATTTGTATAGTATTTGACTCGAAAACCGCGCTGTCAGGGCAAGGTTTGATCGTATGGGCGGCCATTGATTTAATTAAAAAACACCCCGGAATAACTGGACCTCAGTTGGCAGATCTTTTACGTCCAATCGCGGATAGTCAGACCACACTCATTATCGTCAAAGACCTGTCTATCATGATCAACCGCGGCGCCCAAAAACTGAAACTACCTGCACTCAAGAAATTCGCAAATCTTGCAGTGAAAATTTCCAAACGTTACCCGATTTTCAAGTCCCATGTAGGTTTTTTTAAACACTTAGAGGCGGCAAACTATGAATCAGCTGTCGCCCGCGTGCTGAGCGACACCTGCGAGTTAATTGAGCAGGGGCGTTTAGAAATACCTGTAGTTGTCGTGTCCTATGCTATTAGCGACGTGGTAGAAATTGACTATTATCGAGAATTTCGCCGACTGCGGGAACTATGTTCAGAGAACTTGATTGACCTGCAAGTTTCGCGAATGAGCAATGCCGGTGCAATTAATCTGGGTCAAGGCGCACTATCTATAAGCTATCTCACCTCTAAGACTTAATTCGAACAAACAACTCAATTGATTTTTCTAGATTTTTCGTGAACTCAATCTCATTTCTAACTCGAGCCATGCCGCTCATCCATGCTAATTGACCAGAAAAATAATAAGCATTGTCGTAAGTGCAAGATGATGTTGTATTATGGGGTTTTAGCAAATAACATCTACCATGAGTTTCTATGGCTTAGCCTTTGACAATTATCGGCGCCCATGGCCCAACTTAATAGGCATCATTCAGGAGAGTGAAATGAAAAGAGCATTTATTACTGGTGTTACAGGGATCACGATATCCCTCTTCCAACTGCCTTTAGTGCAGGCCGCTGACTCAGACGCGGCATACAGTGCGGCCACTAATTGTTATACCGCCGGCAATACCCAAACATGTACATATCTATCTGTCGACTCTACAGGTAAAGCTGTGATCCAGAAGGATCAACTTTCATCTGGAGGAAGCGTGATTGTTTTAGACGTTAATGATCGCCCAAGTTCATCCGCAGGCTCGTTGCCAGGTGACAGGATTTCTGGAGCTAGTGATGGCTTGGCAACTTCTGTACCAGATCCGGAAGTTAAGCTAGACATCCCGAAGTCTGATAAAATTTTTGAAACTTCCGGTTCCGTTAGTAATGGTGAAAGACCATTTTGGCACGTCATGAGTGCTTTAAATGGTAGTTTCATCGGGACCGCAGTACGAGACAGCGGTGCGGGCTATAAAGTTGGAGTATTGCTGAAAATGCAGTATCCGCTAGATATCAAAGCAACAGTGCTTCGCAGACGCAAAGGCTGCGTGTTCTGTGATTATGAAAATGTAAACTCAAACGTCTTTTTCCGTAATCAGTTTGACATATCTAACGCCAGCTTAGTGTATGGTGATCGGCGAATTCTTGATGATCTGCCTGCGCTAAGTCGCACTACACATAATTGGTCATCTCGCTGGAATCCAAATAATCCAACTATCTTCTCCACTACGCCAAACTGTTCCTTTAATTACAACGACAAGGCAGGAGTCGACCTATTTTCTTCAGGTAGCTATTACGGTGTCGACAGAGACGGTGTAAGGACTCTTGAAGCCGTTTGTTGGGTGACAGTTGATCTCGCCACCTTAGCCAATGGAACATTTGGAAGTGTCCGACCATCTAACTTAAACATGGCTTTTAGACCCATCATTTACGCTTCAACATCTGAGAATCGAATGTACTCTGGCAGCGGCAATTGCGCCTATCTAATGACGAGTCCAATGGGGAAAGGTGCATACGACGACGATAAACGATGCGGCAGTACTGCATGGGACGGCGCATTTGACCCAATTCGCTCTTGGCCAACTGGTGGCAAAATCACTTACACAGCAGAAGTTTGGGGGTATGTTGACTGACCCGTATATTCCGGCAGTTGCAGTCTTTTAAAAGGTCCTCAAAATGTCGGTGCATTGCTAAGAACAGCAATGCACCCGACTACAAACCGATTCTAAAATACATATACATTAGCATTCGACAAATGAACCGGCATTAAACTCTTCCAGGTCCGGCATAAGCTTACTCGATACATTCATATTACTGGTCAACAGCAAATCGAACTAACTATGGGACCTGACTTTTAGTTGGACTTTATTACGAAAACTACCTGGGACTTATCCACAGAAATAGTGCATAAGTCTGTGCCTAATATATCAAAAAAGACATACGAGTGGCGTACTAGCCCATCCGACAATGGCTGATCACATATTAACCAATTAGGAGCAGTAAATAGCTCTTTCGTTTCCGCAGCATTTAATTATAATCATCATAAATCATTATAATCATCAAAAATCGATCGAGAGGCGAATCTATGTGGTTTAAAAATCTAATTATTTATTCATTCTCGGAACCCCTTAATATTAGTGTAGACGAATGGAATCAATTGCTTGCTGCAAAACCTGCTACTGATTGCACCGCGCTTCAGGAAGAAACTTTCGGTTGGATTCCTCCTTTCAAATCAGGGCAGCTGTTGTGTGAAAAAGTAAACCACTTCCTTTTCATTGCCGCTCAACATCAAACCAAAGACATCAAACCAGCGGCTATAAATGAACGCCTCTACAGAAAGCTGGATGCGATAAAGGAAAAGGAAGGGCGCTCCATTGGGCGTAAAGAAAGAGAGCGCATTAAAGAAGAAATAAGAGCAGATATGATGCCGCAAGCCTTCCCAGTAAGCCGAAAAATACTCGCTTTCATTGACACTCAGAATCAGCGATTGGTCATTAATACGGGATCAGCAACGGACGCAGACAGCTTTACCGCGCACCTCCGTGAAAGTCTTGGAACGTTGAAGGTAGTACCACTCTGGCAACAAATAACCGATGCCCTGCATGGATATTGGATTGACCCGAGCCAGAAGCCGACCAATACAGAATGGCTTGGTGAATTGTCCTTTCAAATGCCACAGGACTCTACTGTTAAGGCACGGTTCAACAACCTAGCCCTGGAAGGCATTACCATTCAAGGTTGCATTGACGATGGTATGCGCTTGGTTCAGGCAAGTATGGAATTTGATAGCTTGATCAACTTTTCACTGAACAGCAAATGGCAATTCAAACGAATCAAATACCGCGACAAACTGATTGAGCAAGCCCAGGATTCGGAAGACCCCCGAACAGACGCCTTATTGATGGCTGAAACAATTACAGATTTATTGGCTGCGTTTCAAGCAAGTAATGGACAGATGCTGGACGCGGCTTGATTGATCAGCGGTCCGGTGTTGCCATGTGAATTGTCAACCAAGGGGTGAGAATGAAGCAGTTACTTAAGAAAACGGAAGAAGAGCTGGCTTCTGCGGCTGATCGATATTTTCAGTCTAAGGCATGGAGCACTTACCCCGAAGTTGTAACTCCGATCTTTAACGGTCGCCCAGACCTGGTTTGCATCAAACAGCAATTGGTCATGGTGGCCGAAGTCAAAGTTTCGTTGACCTATCCAGTTATCGAGCAGCTGACTCGGTGGCGTCATGAAATGCAAAAGGCGACGACATCTGCGTTTCAAGATGAAACTAACAAAGCGATTCCTCACCTTCTATATGCCGTAGTAGGAAAAGCGGGTCGCCTGTCCGATCTCAAGCATGAAATTTTAAAACAGCACCGGATTGGTGTTTTGGAAATTACTGCTGAAGCCACCCCCGAATGGGCGATGGAATACCACCAGCGAGATAGCAGGATAGACACTTTTGGATATTCCTACTTTGAAGGTTGCAGATGGCGGTTTAATGAACTACTACCGGCAAGAATTCAGCATGGGAGTCGCCAAACGGCCCACCGTATTATTGAACATCTTAATCCTGACATGCGCTGCGGCTCGGCGGGGGCCTCGGGTAGGAAGGGTGGCCACATGACACCATTTCGACGGACGATGAACAAAGTTGTAGAAATCATCAACAGCAAGGGCGAACTACACATTTCTTACATCGTTGAAGAATTGAACGATCGTATGGGTGGCCATCATTACACTTCTGACAAAGTTGCCTCAGCTCAAATCGCTAAGTTCCTCGTCAAACTTGATCTGGCGAAACGCATTGATAGCAGTAGACCGATATTTGCGCCGAAATAGAAACTGTTGTCTTTCAAACTCAAGGTGTACTAGCGAAAACATCAAAATGGATAAACGAAATCGTATTATCACAGGAAAAAGGAAACATAATGAGCACGAACAATTCAATATTGGGACGTCCAGTTCCGGGTGACAACGGACTACCACTAATCGGACATACCCTAGAAGCAATTCGAGACATCAAAGCGCTCTATGAAAAAAAGACCGCCAAGCATGGACCAATCTTCAAAACGCGGTTTTTAGGCGAGAACTGGATTAGGTTTTCAGGCCCTGAAATGGCCCAATTTCTACTTCAGGATCCTAATGATGTATTCAGTAAACGTGATGGCTGGGCTTCATTTGTTGAGAAGTTTTTTCCACGGGGGTTGATGTTAAAAGATGGTGCCGATCACCGCCATGATCGCAAGATAATGCAAAGTGCCTTTAATTCCAGCGCGCTTAAACAATATGAGCAACTACTAAATGTTGAAATTGAAGCACTGCTCAATAAATACTTACAATCTACCGAAACAATTGATGCCCATGAGCTCTCAATGAATCTTGTCGTGGAACTGAGTTCCAGTGTCTTTCTTGGGGAAAGTGATCCGGCGACAACTGACAAGCTAAAGAAAGCCTTCAGGGATACTGTCGAGGCTACAATGGCAATTGTGCGAAAGCCAATACCAGGTACCAAGTACTACAAGGGGTTAAAGGGGCGCCAATACCTTGAGAGTTATTTCCAATCAAAAGTAGCCGAAAAACGACTTTCCAACGAATCAAACCTGTTCTCGAATCTCTGCAAAGCTGTAGATGAAAATGGCAACAAGTTTACCGATCAGCAAGTATGCGATCACATGATTTTTCTACTGATGGCTGCGAATGACACAACGTGTAGCGCACTTACTAGTGTAATTTATTGGCTTACAGAATATCCCGAGTGGCAATATAAGTTGAATCAGGAAATTCAGAACCTTCAAGAGATGGATGGCAAAGTCTTTGCAACCAATCAAAAGCTGCTGAGTTGCGTTTTTAAAGAAAGCATTAGGCTTTTTACTCCTGGTGCTATTATTCCTCGAAAGGCAAAACGCAACTTCCAGTACAAGGGTTACGATATTCCAGCAGGTTCTATTGTTTCGATCGCCCCAATCCACAACCACTATGACCCCGACTATTGGACTCGACCTAACGATTTCGATCCCGAAAGATTCCTCCCTGAGCGAGCTGAAGACAAGCAGCATAAGTTTCTATTCATACCGTTTAGTGGCGGGGCGGCCCAGTGCATAGGTATGCACTTTGCAGAGCTAGAAATCAAGGTTATCGTTTCTCACTTGCTGCGACGCTATGCCCTCTCCCGAGACACCTCGAAAACGATCGTGTGGACAAAAGCTCCAGTTTGGCATCCAAAGAGTAGGATTGAAATTCAGTTGGCACGATACTGATCTTTCGATTGATTTAGCCTACGCCTGCTATTTTTGACGATTCGAACGACATGGATGCCAGGCGCAGACTAACATTAAATTGATATGGACAGGTGTCGGATCAGAAGTCAAACCAATGAAAGTCTTGGTTTCTTTGTAACTGAACTCAACTAGAAGGTAGAAGCGTAATTATGATTGATCCTTCCATTTCTGTATCTGCGTTCTCTTCTCCCGAGCATCTGTGGTCCCTTTTGAATGAAGGTTACACGCTTACTTTTAAAGAGTATGAGCATTCAGGAATTCCGCCCGACTACATTCAACTTGGCAAACTGGATATCGTGACCCGTTGGAAAGACTACTCACGCTCATTGCGAGGTCTATTGGCAGCGTTGGTTGACAATGCGGAACGTCTCGTTCAGTGGCGCTATATGCGCTGGAGCGGCGCTGCCAGCCCTCAGGACCCAATTTTAGCGGATAGCTATTACACACTCGTGGATACCTATCGGCAGCAAATTATCAACACCATGAGCAGGTATTACGGAGTTAAACGCGTTATTGAGGCTGGTGCCTGGTATTCCTATTTTTTGTGCGATGAGGCCTCTTTACTCGCATGCTTTAAATACGATCAGTTATTCAAATGGCAATCCCACTTTCAGTGGAAAGCAAAATACTCAGGGACACCCGAAGCAGAGACTTGCCCCGTAGACTATTCACAAAACCCGGACATTCTTGAAAGCAAGGATGGGTATCGGATTAAAAGGGTTGCGTCTTCATTTTCCGGATCAGGACTGCGCTACACTATAGTTTGCCTCTGCGATATGGGAGTCATAACCTCTGACCAACTCATAGAATGGCTCAACTCTGGCTATCACGTTGAGTACAGCTCAGTAACGCTTTTCGGTCCAGATGATGACGGACTTGTTTTCGGAACCGATGCTTATGGACAAGACTTCTTCGCGGGGGAGATAACCAGACCAACCGACATTACGGCCAGTCTCCAGTACCATGGCGATCGCGATACTGGGTAGTTCACCTTAAGGCTAGGTTTTGGTCTCCGGAACTCCTCTAGCGTCCAGACTAACGGATGTTGAAATGAGGGGAGGGAAAGACCAGCCGCATAACACTCGAAAATATCGGTTTCTTATTCTTCGGTACGAAGTTCCCGCAGCTTTTCATTATGCGTTTTAGGTGCTCGAATGAGATAAGTGATACAACTTTCTGAACACCTCTCTTTTTCAATCATTGGTGGCATTTTCCTAACTGCCAAAATCAATATGCCTCCGCGATTACTGTTTCAGCCTTGACACGGCTGGCCTCATATTTATCTCATGTGTTTTTGTCTTAGACACGCCATGACAATTTTCGCCATCGTCTTCTACAGTTCCAATGCTATCAGAGTTCGGAATTTTGAATGTCGCAGAGTTGCCACACCGAGGCCAGCCACCACCTATTTTGCTGAACTCCAAGTTTTGGTAGTCTTCAGGACTCCGGAACCCCAGTTAGAAGAGGCCCGCGTCAGGTTGGAGAGGCGGTTAGTTTGGGTCGTCAGGTAGTATTGCTGTCACGAAGTCACTGTATACGCCGTTGGTATCACGTACAGCCACCTCAAAAGAGTATGTCGCCACATCTTTCATTCCTGTAATCGTCAACTGCTCTGTTGCGGGATCAGTAATCAACAACGTAATGTAGCCCCTGTCATTTGGGCCTTTGTATCTGACCTCGTAACCACTGATTTCTGAAAAGAGCATCGGATCTCCATTCATTCGTTCTATTGGGGCTGACCAATACAAAGTTACGGAAGTAGGCCCCTGGTCCTCGATATCTTCGTTCAAATCACCAGGCACGTCCTTCCCACCTGCAGGACCAGGATCTAACTCTGAATCAAAAGGAGATAACTGTATGTCACAAGAAAATAGGGCCAATGCGATCAGTATTAGTGCGAGGGAGTTTTTTTTCTTCATGACTTAGGCTTCCGCGTAGTGTTTTGAAGGTGAGTAACCAGCGTTTTCCTATTGATCCTGCCGGTAGATCCGGCCCTTGTTATCCATGCAAGGCAATATGCAAACCGCCCAAAGTATATCAAAATAAAGATTAGCTATCTTTATATTGATAATCAATCTATTTTTAGGCATACCAAAACAGTGATTTCTGGCGAAATTAGTCGGGCGAGGAAGGTGTTCTATTTAAGGTCGGTAATGAACCCGCCGGATTCAGACGATCCAGCATGAGAATTACCGTAGGAAACTAGTCTTTATACTTTGTGCATTTTCCCTGGAACCCCTTATTCGAATCTTTCATTTCATACATTTGAAAAGCTTCCTGACGGCTGTGAGCTGTTCGCTGACCCTAAAAGAGCGGCCTCAGTTTCACTGACGGTGGCTACCTCATTCGTCAAATGCTTGAAGAATTTACTCAAAAGGTTCAATCCGCTATTGATGAACACATAGCGAATGGCAGCGTAACAGACCTAGAAATTCGAGACGCGTTTTTAACAAGTTTCAGGTTCAGAAAGTGGTGAGTTGGCTTTTGGCTGGTCTCTCAGTCCCACCCAAGTCCAGATAGAAGGTCGTCTTTCGCAATTTGATGCTCGTAATGACTTTCTACTTGCCGACGTTGATTAAGCAGCTCTGGATTTCCTTGCCGCTCCTGCCGTGCTCTTTCTGGGTCCCTTGGCTTATCAGAGATACGAGAAATAAACAGGCTTGAGTGGGTACTTTTAGCTTTTTCTGATGGCATTTGTTACATCCTTATAACGGCTTACAGATCACAGGGCTACGGGTCATTGGGTATTGTTATGAATTATATGGGGTTCTGGTATTTTCGCTCCACCGATTGCACAAACCTCCTCAGGCCATCACTAAATTTTTAATGCACCAAAAATCAATCACTTATAACTGAAACGCAAGATTTAGCGGCTTTATCTCCAGAGCCCCTAAAATATCGAGTTGAGATATGGATAAAAAGCTCGTTTAATGCAATCTCCCGTTTAAAAAAAAGAAAAATTGACTAAAGGAGAGATGTCATGAATAAGTTGGCAATAGGTTTATTCGCGCTGGTCAGCGCACTGATGAGTGCTTCGGTTTTCGCAGCACAGACTATAACGATTGATCTAGGTAATCCAAATCGGGCCGTTAATGAATCCTTCGTGCTAAAAAAGGGGACTTACAATCTTAAGTTTATTAACCTGGTTGCCAGTGATAAGCAATTCTATAGATTAAATGTTGATTCCATTTTTAAAATGCCAACAGCGCTGAGCGTTCCCGATACTTCAGATATCATCAAGAAAATCTCCAATATGGGTCCGAAGTCTGATCCAAATATCGCTAATTTCAATAAGAATGATGCTGACAGTTGTACAGCCAAGATCATTCAGCCTTATCAGGACGTTGCAGCCTCTCTTATTCAGCTTTATAACGCAACAACTGAACCGCAGGTTAAAGTAGTGCGCGCTGTACTAAAATCTCACCAGGAAGCCCTTATTGCAGAATCGCCTACGGCATACGTCAATAAACATAGTTGTGAAGATGGCGGTGATGGCCAGCCGTTCCGTCTTAACGTAGAAGAGGTGAAGGAGATTCGTAGCGAACTTCTTGATCAGATAAAACAGGCATTTGATGACACAGAAATCACAGAGAAAATTACTGCAAGAACCAACACAGACTATCAGGTGGTCCTGACTAAAGAAAATGTGACTTTGTATTCAGCATCTTTCATTGGCAATCAATCCCGCTGGCGAACCCACTACGGCTTATCATTTATTCAGAACATGGGTACTCGATACTATTCTGAACAGACTTTCAAAGATAAGGAAGGCAACGATATTGCAACAGCACAATACAAAGTAGCTAAAGCTCAAAGCCAAGAAGAATGGCTTCATTCTGTTACAGCGATATGGACCTTGCCGTTCGAAAGTCTTGAGGTCTACGGAGTTGCGCCAGGATTTAGTGCTGGACTTGGACTAAATGAAGAATCAGTCACAGCACTATTTGGCCCAAGCCTTTTAATTGGCGAAAATGTGTTACTCAACATAGGCTTTTCTATTAGCCGTCAAGACGCCCTGTCGCCAGCATATGCAGTCGGAGACTATTTGGGTGAAAAGCCCTCTGATTCAACCGATCTGACAGTGCAACAATACAAAACTGCTATGAGCTTCACTATGGGGCTTCGTTTTTAAGATACACAGATCTGCAGCCCAGGCATACATCTGGGCTGTACACTTCTATTAATGACTGTCTCGATTTCATCCTTTTCCTATTGATTCCTCAACATTTAAACCGAAATATAGGCAACAATCAAAATCGGTGGATATAGCCTTCTTTCGATTAATATCTTACCAGTAGCGCCCGGGTGTCCATTCTAAATAATCAATGTTTTTGGATCGCGCCTCAGTGTATGAAGGATTCACAAATGAGCACCACCATGAAGTAAACTTAGGCAATATTAAGTTTTTGATTTAGCTACAAATTTGGTTAAATCCGCGAGGTTTTTCGACCAAAAAAACCGACTTTATGAAAGCCGGTGCAATAGTTGGAATTATTTGGAAAAGGGTTACAACCCTATCTCTTCGAAATAAGCATTCATTAGCATAAGAGTCTTGGAGTTTGACTTATCAATTGCAGATCCAAGCATTTGCTTTGTTTCGCCATATGCACCATCCGCCACTGAACTGGCCTTAATCATCTTACTTAGCGTTTCCCCATCTCTTTCAACTTCAATTAAAACTTGATTGATCGCAGTATATTGATAATCAACTGCGCCACCTGTAACGAAAGCTTTTAAGAGAACTTCTCCTGCAGTATCCGTCTGCGCACGCTCAACATAGAAATCTTTCAAGAACACTCGAATTTGAACTTCCCCACCACTCTCCTGTAGTTTCATAAACTTATTTTGAAAATGATCATTAATCATCCTTCCAAAAGTGGTGCCCTGAGTTGAGTTCAACATTAAACCAGATACGTCACGTCCATCTTTAGGGTCAACAATACGGATTTCACCATCTTGTACTTCTGAAACGTATTCATGAGAAACCGTAACATCGTTAACCATTTTGGTCTGCAGCATTACAAACTCATTTGGAGACGAGCTGACAGGTATGTTAGTGACGCAACCACTTACAAGAGCGAAGCCAAAAAATGCAATAAGTATTTGTTTCATGAACGGTCCAATAGAAAGAGTGATTTTAGGAATGAGTGAAACTACAGCAAGGATACCAAATTGGCAATAGTAATAAACTGCGACACCGTAGTTTTGCCTGACGAAATCCCTAACTGGAATAATTTGCACCTTATTTCGATTAAGGTGCTGGGGTAATCCCCCCCGGAAATTAACAGGGGTCAAAAGTAGAGTTTTCTCGTAACCTATACGCAGGAGATTCTGCTATGAAAAAATCACGTTTTACCGACAGCCAGATCGTGGCCATTCTGAAACAAGCTGAAGCGGGCACGCCAGTGCCAGAGCTTTGCCGGGAGCACGGCATGAGTAATGCCACATTCTATAAGTAGCGCGCCAAGTATGGCGGTATGGACGCATCGCTGATGGCGCGCCTCAAAGAACTTGAAGACGAAAACCGTCGCTTGAAAAAGATGTATGCCGAAGAACGCCTTATGTCTGAGATTCGCAAGGAAGCGCTTGAGGGAAAGTTATAAAGCCATCTCATCGCCGAGAGATAGCGCGGGCAGCAATCCAGCAACATGGTTTGACGATCCGAGAGGCGTGCAGGGCTCTGGGTATCAGTGAAACCTGTTTCCGTTATCAAGCCAAGTTATCGACTGAAAACGCAGAGATCGCTGACTGGCTCATTCGGCTGACCCATAACCAGAAGAATTGGGGCTTTGATTTGTGCTTTCTGTTCCTACGCAATGTGAAAGGCTATGGCTGGAACCACAAGCGCGTATACCGGATATACCGGGAGCTTGAGCTGAACCTGCGCATCAAACCGAAGAAGCGCATCGTTCGGCAGAAGCCAGAGGCCCTAGCGGTACCAGAGACCATCAATCAATGCTGGTCAATGGACTTCATGCACGATCAGCTGGAAGACGGACGAACTTATCGCTAGTTCAATGTGCTGGATGATTTTAATCGTGAGGGTCTGACTATTGAAGTCGATCTCTCCTTACCAGCAGAGCGCGTTACGCGAGCACTGGATCAGGTTATTGAATGGCGAGGTAAACCGCGGGTATTGCGCTGTGACAATGGTCCAGAGTACATCAGCGGCACCTTGGCGACCTGGGCAGAGAAGCATGGGGTTCAGCTCAGCTTTATCCAGCCGGGTAAATCACAGCAAAATGCCTATATCGAGCTTTACAATCGCACCGTGCGTTATGACTGGCTGGGGCAATATCTGTTCGAGAGCATTGCGCAGGTTCAAGACCATGCCACACGATGGCTATGGACGTACAACAATGAGCGACCTAATATGGCACTCGGCGGCATAACTCCAAAAATGAATTGGAGCGTGCTGCCTAACCTTCTACTTTTAACTCAGTTTAAAAATGGGGGGATTACCCAGAGATTTCCAGAAATGAGCTTAATTTTTCCAAATAACGGTTTGAGGTCCTCAAGTCTATTTCGCACCCTTGTAAAATACGTCTCGTTAGTTTTGTAATAAGGTTGGGTATCGGAAAAATCCCGGATTTGTTATTTGACAGAATCTAATAGGCATTTGAATAGAGTTTTTGGGGCATTCTTTACCAGTAGCCCGTTGTTAACCCATGTCTTTCTGTCCTTAGCCGTAGATGTTTGACGAATGTACCAGTCCCAGTCAAATCCGATTAACCGTGGATTCGTCGGGATTAATCGCGACATTTCTGCAGAAAACGTTTGCCAATCTTTCGGTTTTTTATGGTATAGCACCCACAAAGCAGTACCCAGGGTAACGGCGGGCTTTGTATTCCAGTACCGAAACAATGGTTTGAAGTCAGGTTTACAGTACCGGTTAATAAAGCTTGATTCGCCATTTTTGATTTCATGTCGAATGTACATGTGGATTGCAGGTGAAGGTTCTCCAGGCCGCATGGCCGTGAAATGCTCGTTTTGACCATTCAGGTGTTTGATCGCCGCGATTGTTTCTGGCCGACTTCCATAATCCCAGACCTTTGCTGTGTGTAGTGTGGTCGTCTGTTGGATTCGCGTGGTCGCTTTTGATGGTCCATTATTGATTGATTTCCAAATGATAGTAGCGTTTCTTTTCTTATCCTCCTTTCGGAGACTATCGATCGCTTCCTTTCGTGCAAGTGCTAATTGAGTTGCCGCAACGGGATGATGAATCCAACTGTATCTGTGTGCTTCATTTAGGGCGTTAAATACTTGTACCTCTTGGTCTTTACCCGAAATATTTAAATCCGATAAATAGATTTCTAATGCCCACAACCCTTGTTTTTTTAGTAGTTTACGTTTCTTCTCTGTTGTTTTATGAGACACAACGATTTCAATGCATAACGGAAGAATAGAACTAGGAACAAGTAGTTGCACGTCAGGTCTAATTTCGGTCGAAATATGCTTCTCTACTCTTGACGACATGATTTCGAGCTGCGCAGAGGGTAAATCGATAGTTATTTCTTTTGTTAGACTGTTTTTTTCCGGTAAGACAACCGTTTCAACGTGGTTGAACGCAGGTAGCTGTATTGCGGAAAGGTTGGCAACGATCTGTTTTGCCATGGCGTGTAGTGCTGTTTCTGGGCATGTAAGTTGGTTTTGCTGGTCGTTGCTGTGACCGTATCCGTTTGCATGACGAAAATAGTGTTCATAGATGTCTCCCTTTGCTGCAACGAGAGGGGCTTCGCATCCAGGACAGACACAATCGCAGGCTAATCCTTTGTTTACAAATTCAATTGGGACAATAGAGTAGCCTTCTGACGTGTATCGTTTTCCGAAAGGGATCTTATGGTGGCTCATAGGCTTTATCGGTCGTGAGATTTATCGATATAATTAGCTTGAATCAGTGAAAAAAGCTCCACGTGCTTCACACGTGAAGCGTGTGAAATCCATGAAGTGCCGAGGTTTAGGGTGGTTGAGCCAAACATTAGATTTATGAAGGCCTGTCTGCATCAGGTGACCGCTGGCGGTGTCTGCAAAAATCGACTGACCGATTCAACCATTCAGAACCTTCAGACATGTTTAGATTTGCTGAATAAGCATGGGTCGATAGATCGAGAATTGCTTCTGCAGTCACTTACCACCGAGAGTCATAGTCCAAGTGCTGCGTCAATTAATCAGCAAATCACTCGATTCAATGGCCTACTCAAGGCAAATTACTATGACTTCCTTGCGGTAATGGATACTGACATCCATCCAACCAATGGCGCAATACCTGAGATCACTTGCACCGGGGTAGGCAAATCATCTCGATATCAAGTTTTCTTGAGTGAGCAAAAAGGTCCTTCGTGTGAAGAAAACGAAGGTTCTACCGAAATCAACATTACCCAGCCTATTCCTGCCCCGTTACATCCGCTTGGCCAGGATCAATGGCCATGGTTTTATCGCCTGATTCAGATAAGGCTTTCAATTTTCAAGAAGCGCCAATATTTAGCCTTTGGTTTGATTGGATTTGTCTTTTTCATTTGGATTGGCTTGATAACCGGTCTTGTTTTGGGCTTATTCACTCCGGGGTTTGTTGTGATCTCGGCAGTTGCTGGGGTTATAGGAACACGTGGCGCTTATCGTGTATTAACATTGATAACCAAAAAATCACTTTTGATTGAACCTCTATTTCGACGTAATCCAGTGTTGCTTCGGTTAGATTGGTTGGCCGGGGAGCAGAAAGCTAGAGTGTTTAAAGCTTTTGAAGTGAAACTAACTTGCCCGATTTGCAGTGCTCATCTCTCAAAACCCTATACTGAAACCATGTTGGTACGACGTGCACGCGTAAATGGTGAACGCCGAATTGTTTTGAACTGCTGCAACAACGCAGATCATACATTTCGTCTGGACCCTATGAATGAATTTCTTATGTTTCTTTAACATTGCTTCGAGTCGTAGTAATTTCTTGTAATCGGAAACGTAAGATAATGGGGTTCCCCGGTTTTACCTCCATGGATTACACAAACCTCTTTAAGCCTCTAATAGAAAGGGCTCTAGACTGACATGATTATTTGCCTCTATTACTAAAATCATTTCCTGAAGAACTAAAAAGTCAATAGCTTATAACTGATATGTATGATTTGACGACTTTATCTCTCGAACCCCAATGATGTTGACCTTTTTGGACCGAAAATCCCCCTGAACCCCAAAAGGTTGGTGGCCCATGGACGGAATCAGCTCGGAAACCTTAAGTGCTAAGTAAGTCCTCAAGCCAAATTATCCATTGACCATAGAACTCGACTTGGCTACATAGCGTTCGGTCATGGTAATTGACGCATGTCCCGCATGGTCTTGTGCAACGCCCAGTCGCTGAAGCCGGCTTGAGTCATCACTGCCTCCGTTCACATAGTGCGTTATCCAGGAATGACGAAAGGTATGGGGATGCAAATGATCGAGGTGGTGCCAATCTTCAGAAGTCAGCAATTTGGCGTACCCGGGACCCTCTGACCCTGGATCCGTCAGCCAAGCAATCACTACTTTACCCAGGTTACGGACCATCAACCAAACCGAGCCTTCGGTAACCTGACCGGACTTAACGACATCCGCCCGACCAATACCTAACCAAAATTGTCGTGACTCGCCGGGCATTGGCGGCCAGTGCAACCCGATCGCAGTCCGGTACCGAACCAATCCCGCCATTTGCGATGTTGACCACGCTTGCTGGACCTGAACACCGGCTTTGGCCATAAATACAAGCTCCCATTCGCCGGGTCGCATCGGCGCAGGCCGCAGACAGGAATCTTTCAGAGCCGCTAAGGATTCGACGCGTACCGCGGTCGAGTAGAGCAGCTGGACCAGCCAGCGATTCGCCGCCCGCGAGCGTTCATGCCCCACAAAATCCACGCTCTCGATGTACGCCTGAATGGTATTCAGCGCCGGCACGGACAACGCGCGGCGATACGGTTGCGCATCCCAGTTAAAGGCATCGATCGCGGCCTTTTCGGCTTTGAGCCGGGTGAGACGCCGGAACGGATTACCGGTTAGAGTGCTTTCCGGTGCATCAGCAATAAATGATAGGCAGCCTGATATCAGATTGAGGGCGGTTTTTATGGCGTTAGGCGCGAGCGGGGCCTCAGAGCGGAACGGTCGCCAGGCGGGATTGAGTCTCCCATCAACAAACCTTAAGGTGCGAGGGTTCGTGTTAACGTCCACCGACCGGTCCTCCGGCTGGCCGTCGGCATCGACCGATATACCCCGCAACCACTGATGATACATCGCTGCGTGATCGCTGGTAATGTCGGCAAAACGTGCTATCTTTCTTTTGGCCATAAAATACGCCAGTCGAAGCATTTCAGACTGCACCGCTTTACGGGTCTTCGGCGTCCGGCAACCGTTACACAGGTACCTGTAGATCCAGGCCGCATCCGATAGGGCATAGTCGCCCACGGGCAAACGAAAGAGGGCGAAGCTCTCGACCGGCGCCAACCAGGGCACATCCCGTTCGGTAACCACCGGACCCGCCCCGGCAAAAGGGCCTGACACTGTTCGAATTTCACCCATGCCTGCTTTTCCCTCTCCCGCATTTCTCAAGACCCGAATACCAGCATATCAGAACTGTCACTGTTAGAACTAGCGATAATTATAGTTATCTCTAGTTCATTGATCATAAAATACTATTTAGGATAGTATACTATCTGTTATAGTCTTTTCAGATTTGAGAAAGCACCCCGCCAACGACTGGCTAATCCAGCAGAATCCACGTACGGCGCGGGCTGCGCCGCACGGCGACTTGTAAACCATAAGTTGTCACACCGCTAACGGGGGCAACCCCGCCAAACGAAAGGTCGATTCATGACAGCAACATCACATGCCACTCCCAATTCAGCCTCAAAAGCATTGGCATCCTGGCAAACCTTGATAGAGGCTTGCGGACAACGCCCAAACGAGATTAAGTTTGACCTTGAACCCGGTATGAGCCTGTGGGGAATGAACAGGGCCTTAAATGCCAGCCTGGAAATAGATCCATCAGGCATGCTGATGATGGCATTGATTGACCAATATCGCGGAAAGCTTTTGGATCGCACTCTAATTTCGGTAATGGAGGTAATCTCCGGATCAAAGAGAATTGAGCTTATTAGGCGTGAGTATGAGGCGCTGAATGACGTTTTAAAGGGCTCAGGCTTCATAGGGGTATGGGAATCGCGCAAAGCATTTATAGCCGACGCTTTGACATACTACAGCCCAGAAGTCGAAAGCCAACAAGCGATCAATCAGCTGGCTCAAATCAGTTTCGATGCCCTGAACCAGGTTAAGCAACTGGAAAGACTGGTTATTCAACCCGGCGCCGTCAGTGACCATCCGTTGAAGTACAACAATCTGATCTACCGGTTTCCGTCGACAAGCACCGTCATTGCTGCCGCTAAGGATATGCCGGAGGGTATCAGTCTTGGCGCCATCATTCCTAAAGAGTCAGCTTACAGTTACTTTGTATTGATCGTGAAGTCAGGGCAACACGTCAGTGTGTTTTCCGATGCCGCCAAAGAAGATCACCCTTTGCAACGCACCATGCGACGGAACGATCGTTCTCAAGTCGACCGCATATCAAAGTCTGGATTTCCTTATGAGCTGCTTGACATCACAGTAAGGGATGGCGAACGGTCAATGAAGATTCAGACAAATGACCGTGACTTGCCCTCGCCATTGACTGATGTACCGGTCATCGGCTTGGTTGGGCAGATACTCCCTGAAAGCCTTCTGTTTTTGCATTTGATGTTTGAGTCAATCGATTCCGAGCGACATATTTTGAATGACTACCCGTTGGCCACCAGTACTGATCTGGTACAGATTGGCACGGTGTCGAATTCTAACTGCCCAACGCCGGCACACCACCAGCCTCTGCAATTGTCGTCATACGCCTCAAAATCCGTAAGCAGAGTCGCGTTTAACCAGACCCAGCCAAAAATAAAGCGGGGCACGAATTACCGACAGTGGCTTGAAGATCTCCTATCAGACCGCGTTCATGCCTATACCGGCAACGAATATTTGCGCAGCAGTACCCACGACGTCCTAACGCTTGACACGCCTTACCCGTCAACAGATGAGTTCACACCTTTTGATCGGAAGAGAAGCACCCTTCGCTTTGCTACGCTTCCGAATGATCGACTCGCGACCCATAAGCAAGTAGCGGCTGATGCGGCTTGGCTGGCTCGATACAACTTTGCCCAAACATTAGAATACATCGCAAATTTGGACTATCTCGAAAACATTGACGAAATGCGAACATGGATCCGTGACCGAGCCGGCCAAATTCTAAAATCAGAGTCAAATCCTCAAATGCTCAAAGCCTTGGTCGACCCAGGCCAAGCATGGGCATGTTATAGCGCCGAGGACATCCAGTGGTTGGAGCAGTACGCAGGTGCGAATGCGGGTTTTGCAGAAATGTGGGGGTCAGCGGATGAGAAACTGACACCTTACTGGCACTTCAAAACCAAGCGCGACGGTCATTACCACATACCTGACTTTGAAAAATTAACCCGTCACAACAGTCAGAACGATGACGTTCCATGCTTCTTTACCGGGGAAGAAGCACGAGTCTTTGCGCGGATTTCAGTGAATAATCCAATTCTAATTGCTGCATTGACGGGTGTATCTATTGATGATCTCCCAGTGCGCTTAAGACATATTGCCATGGTTGGGTATACGGGAAATAATATTCTTGACCGCTTGGACCCTGTCGAGTCAATTAAGACTAAATATGACAGAACCAGCTTTAAAATTTGCGTCCCGATGTCCATGAAAGGACTGAATGAACAGAGAACCAAACTGGGCTTAGAAAAACTGACGATCAAGAAACTGAAGGAACTAATTAATGGTAACTAAGGGTACAATCTTATCCATTAACCTAAGGAACGTCTTATGAGTAATGATTTGCCTCGCGCGGCCAACCGCCTGCCCATCACCATCGATACAATGCAGGAGGCCATGTGGGAATTGACCAAGGCGGGGGAGAACCTCACCTACGACAACATTCTCTATTACCTGCGCAACACCACCCGGGCAAAAGTGCAGGAGTTGATGAAGCCAGCTAAGGAAGCGTTCGTCGAGAAACAGATGTTCTTGTTCGAAGCGGCCAGCGAGAGTGCACCAGAATTCCCCGCAGAAGGCTTAAGAGCGTTGAGCGACTACTTTATGTCGATTGCCAAGGCAACGCTTCACGATCAGAATAAAGCATTGGACCGAAGGGCTGCGTTACTTGAAGAGCGCGAGAAGGCCGTCAGCAAAGAGCGGGACGCATTTCTACAAGAGATATCAACGCTGACAGAGCGCCTGACAAACCGCGAGCAGAGAATCAAAGATCTGACCGATGAATTGGAAGAAAAGGGCAAAAAGGTCACTCTTTTAGAGACTCAATTGGAAGAGCAAACTCAGCGGGCGAATCAATCCGAAGCTAAACACGTGGTGACTCAAGCCGAATTGAGTTCACAAACGAATAAACTCCAAACAGAACAGAAAACACTGCGAGAGTTGAACGATCGTTACACTGACTGTGAGCTGGCACAAAAAGAGTTAGCTGATCAGGTTCAGCACTTAGAGACTGAAAAAAATAAGATGGCAGACCGGCTGAAAACCCAGGAACACAGTTACGCTGAACGGGAGGCCGGTCATCTGTCGACGATTGAGAAATTAATGAACGAAACGAAAGAAAGCGGAGGTCAATTAACCCGCAGGATGCAGCAACTTGAAGATGCTAAAGAAAAAATCAGCCACCTCGAAGCCGAGCTAAAAGATCAGAACGCGGAAGTAGCCAGAATGCAAGCCTCGTACAATGAGCTGGAGAAAGTGGCCGATACGGCTAAAATTCAGGCCACTGTAATAGAGGCTCAAATGAAAGAGCAGGGTAGTCAGGTTCAAAAACAGTTGGACCGCATACAGCGCCGAAATAGCGAATTAGAACGAACAAATGCCGTCTTGCAACAGCGCTTAGATCAACTGGCTGAACAAAACCGCTCAAAAAAATAAGACCATTGCAAGACAAGTTTCCAATTGACAACGTTTTATGGTAGTGAATAAAGAGTCGAATGAACTTACAAAATTACATATGGGTTAAAAAATGGTTACTGGCGACTACGAGTGCATACCTACTAATTCGAACTATGTGTTGAAGTTGCGACAAACTAATGAATATACAGCCAATTGCTGACACTCTATATCTTCCTCGAACTCTTCGGAAACAGGATAATTCAGAGATTCCTGAGTCTGAAGTAAGGCATTTTTTGGGTCCTTGCCTGATATTGTCTGAACCCGGCGCCGGCAAGTCAGCCTTGGCCCTTCAGTGGAAATCACAGGGCGCCTCATATTTTACTGCAACACAATTGTATTATAAGCCTACTCCTACCCATGGAGACTGGGTTGTGATAGACGGTCTCGACGAGTTAGGTCAAGAAAACAGTACTGAACTGAAAAATTTAATCGCAAAGGCATCAGAGATAGGCGCTAAAACTATCATATTTACCTGCCGCGCCAACGTTTGGCATCAAGGTTTGTCTAAACACACAGAACAAATGTTCAATACCGAAGTCAATCAATTTTCTTTACAACCTTTGTCTGATGAGGAACAGCATCATTGGGTTAGGACCAGTCACCCTAATATTGATACGGCGCAGTTCTTTGAATTGGCGAAACTATCCGGAATAGGCCCCATGCTGGGCAATCCATTATACTTGGATTTGATTTGCGAGGCTTTTCAAGAAAAGCCAGAATCTTTTAACAGCAAACTGGAAATTTTTCAGACTGCTATTAATAAACGAAGCCTTGGACGCGGAGATGACGGTACCAGCCGCTATCAGGCACCTGCAGAACAGTTTCAGCTGGCTATGGGACAACTCGCTGCCTGTTTGTTGATTGCCGGTGCCAGCGGCGTGGTCCTAGAAGAACGACACTCGACAACCGATTACCCTTACATTCAGACGTTTCCCTTGGCCAACGCCGAGCTGACTTGGGACAGGGTTTTTTCTGTGGCGTTGTTTGACCACCGACCTTACCAAAGTAAGGTCGTATTCAGCCATCGGACCTTTGCCGAGTATTTAGCCGCAAAGTACTTAGTCAACGTAATAAATGATGCAGCGTCGCCGATTAGCCTAAAACGAATCATGGCGCTAATTGCCCCTAACGACATCCTCCGAACTGATTTACGAGGACTGGCAGGCTGGATGACTGCCCTTGCGTCACCGGAAGATCAAAATGTGTTGATCCAGTTGGACCCGGTAGCCATTCTCTCTAACGCTGATGCCAGCGGGCTTGCCCAGACTCAAAAAGCAGCTTTGTTGAACGCACTTCAAACCCTGACTGTGGCCGATCCGTATTTTCGGTATGGACAGGACTTTCGCGATGTGCTGATTTACCCATGGTTAGACGCTCAAAATTTACCGCACGTGACACCGTTGTTGCAATCTACTGAAGTAAATGACGGGTTGAAACAGTTTATGCTTGAAGGGTTGACCTCTAGCATAGTTGACGATCAGACGTGCAAGGTACTTTCCGCTTTAGCACTGGACTCTCAATCCGCCCGTCAAACGCGTGAATTGGCTTTAGAATTACTCCATAGAAATCCGCTCGATGCGCGAATTGACCTAACAAAGAAACTTTTTAAGGAAAATGTAGACCCAACATTTTTCCTTACCTATGTTTGGTTAAGTGACAATTCCGATCTTCTGCAGGTTCCAGAACTCCAACAATTAGTGTTTGAAATAATTCCTCTACAGCACGAGAAGATGAAAGTAGAGTTTGTGTCCAAATACTGGCTAACAAAATGTGTGGAACTGATCCCAGTGGACGCCATGAAACGAGAACTGGATCGATTGTCCGAGACACTGGAACAGTCTGTTCTACAAGGCATTCCAGCGACTGATTCAAACGTCAATGCGACGAGTCGAATAGTGAGCCTATACGTTGACCAGTTATTCGAGCACGAGAAGCCGGACCAGGCCGAACTGACGCGTTGGCTGCAATTTACGGAGTTTGGGTACCAGGACAGCGGTCTACACAATCGAACAGTTGAGTATTTTAGAGAGAACAACCAGCAAAGGCAGTCCATACAGTACCAAATATTAGTCGATGCCAAAGATGAAGAACACTTATGGAAGAACAAACGACGACTACACCAAGGGCACATTCACAAGGGTTTGACACTAACATCACTTGATCAACTGGCGCTCTGTCAGCTATCTTTTGAGGATAATCGCACCGATATCTGGAAGCTCTTTTTATACTCACCAGGGCGCGAACTAAATAACAACGAAACTTTTCTCCGGCGAAGCCAGCGCAGCCACGCTCTTCAAAAAGAAGCGTTCATGGCGGCATGGGTGACACATCAGCGCCAATGGAAACGTTGGAGAAAAACCGACCCCTTCCAGAAAAGGGAACGTAGGTACCGGCGGCACCATAAGAAGCTCGAAACAAAATTATTGGAAAACAATGCGAAGCTAAAACAGCGCTTTGAAGACAAGATCCGGGAAAATCCGCGTGGTGAACATTGGGACATACTGGTCTTGATTGCCAGGTATGAGCTTTGGCGTGAATCCAAGCAGGAGCATTTCGACATTTCATCGGACCTGGTAAACACTACTCTGCAGTACGGTATCGATGAGATTATCAGCCGACTACCTGACTGGAGCAGCTACCTAAAGGGTCTGCGCAATTCTAACCGGTTAGTCTCGGTTTATTTATTGCAGCTTTGTGCTCTTAGGTACCCAGAGTTTTTGCCGGATCCATCTTCGTTAAGTGAGAATACCCTAAAAGTCTTGTGGCGGACCAGTAGGACCTACATGGACGATGTCGACCCGGAAGATCAAACTGTTTTAACAACCAAATGCCTAGCAGTATTAAATAAAAAAGGGTGTGATCTTGTTCAGCTCGTCGTTGATGTAATCCAGCCCCAACTTTCGAATAGCAAGGACAATAATACTTGGCTGCCTGATCTGGACTGGCTTTGTCAGCAACAATTGCTTCAGCCCATCATGTCTCACCAACTGCTAACTTGGCTTGAAAACCATGCTTTAGGTGCCATTGAACCCGTATCGCAACTATTCGAAGCTGCCCTGAAGTATGCCAACCGGGACCGGTTGCGGGAGTTAACAGAGGCGGTATGCACCCAGAACCCGCAGAATCAGTTCTGGTTACTCCGAGCAAGTTTACTAACGGAACATCCATCTCAAACAATATGGCAGTTGGTTACATCTCAACCTGAAAATTTGTTCTTTTACCATTCCATATATAATCGATTACACCGATTAGACATTAGCGGATGGCCCAAGCTGTCGGCAAACTCAGTAAAAGAGTTGCTGTTAGGTTTTGCACCTTTATGGCCGAAAGTACATCTGCCAAGCCATTGGGGTACCGATAGCCCGAAAGAACAAACAGCCTATCGTTTTCTAAGAGATTTAACATGGAAACTCAACGAGCACGAACCTATGGATCGAATACGAGCCTGCGAAGAGCTACTGCAAAGCCCATTAATGCACGATTATTCTGCTGACCTACGTTCAATTCTATACAACGCCCGACGTTCGCTCTGTTCAGTTGACTCTGCTGAATTAACCGCGGTAGAAGTATCCGATTATTTTCGAAATCAATCGATTCCTTCCGTGTCCGCACTGCGGGAAATCGTTTTAGAAGAACTCGCAGCACTGCAAGGTGATCTGGAAGGAGGTGATTTGGATCTTTGGCATCAGTTCTACAATTCGATTAAAGAAGGCCATGTAACCACATACAAACCAAGAATAGAAAATGAATGCAACCAGGTGGTCGCAGAGCGACTGCGACAAAGACTCCGTCACTTGGGCTGTACGGCAGTGACAGAAAAGTATTACGCGAATGAAAAACGTGCTGATATCAGCGTAGAGCGACAACGCGGCCAAACAAGTTTTCTCCTACCCATGGAGGCCAAACGGCAGATGCATCCAGACCTATTTTCCGCGGCGCAAGGTCAGCTTGATGCCCAATACCTTATTCACCCCAACTCCGATTCTCAGGGTATTTTTTTGGTGTACTGGTTCGGAAAATCGCAGGATGTTGCAAATAGGAAAAATCATTCATTTCTGACAGCAAAAGAATTGAAAGAAGAAGTAGAGGCTCGAATACCCGATTCCCATAGGAAATTGATTTCCGTTGTGGTGCTAACCATCCCGAATGGATCAGATAAAATCCGGTAAAGTTTAGTATTTGTCGAACTAAAAAGGGAGCTTGATGCTCCCTAGCATACCAAACTACCTTTGGTTAGCTCTTAACAAAGAAGCCCAAAGGCTCGCGCGAATCATTACTTACAATTGCTTTGACTTGAAGGAACTCATCAAAAGCGCCTTTGTAAGTATCGCCACCCACACCAGACTGCTTATAACCACCAAACTTAGCACCGTAGTTATAGTTGTGGTGAGTGTTCACCCAGATTCGGCCTGCCTGAATTTCGCGTTTCGCGCGATTCAAAGCAACCATATCATCAGTCCATATCGAAGCACCCAAGCCGTACGCAGAATCATTTGCAATCGCCAATGCCTCATCCATATCGTCAAAACCGACAACACCGACCACAGGACCGAAGATTTCTTCCTGCATACAGCGTGATGAGTTGTCTTCCCAGTCAATCAACGTAGGCTCAATGTAAAAACCTGAGTTCAGTTCAGAAAACTCGCCTTCAAACTGATGTACACGACCACCAGCCAAAATTTTACCACCTTCTTTTTTAGCCAGTTCCAAATACGACTGCACCCGTTTGTATTGATTGATGTCAACCTGAGCACCCACAGTAGTGGATGGATCAAAAGGATTGCCCCGAACAACGGCGCCGTTGGCGTATGTGTCGAGTACCGCTGCCAAAAATTCTTCTTTAATTGAGTTTTGCACCAGGAGTCGCGAACCGCAGGTACAGACTTCGCCCTGATTGAAAAAGGCCAGTAGTGCACCTTCGACCAACTGTGCTTTTCGCGCATCATCACCGTTCAACCATGCATCTTCGCAGATGATTACAGGGCTCTTTCCGCCAAGCTCAACTGTGACAGGAATGATTTTCTCAGCAGCGGCATGCATGAAGATTTTGCCAACTTCGGTAGAACCGGTGAAAATTAGCTTGTCGATATCCGGGTGGTCGATAAGCGCTTGGCCAGTCTCGGCTTCACCAGTAAGCACATTGAGAACGCCTGCCGGCAACAGATCTTTAATGATATTGACCATGACCATAAAACTGGCAGGTGTCTGTTCTGCAATCTTTATGACCATGGTATTGCCGGTTAGAAGGGCGGGTACCAGCATCCAGGTGGGCATCAACAACGGGAAGTTAAATGGCGAGCACGCCCCCACAACGCCATAGGGCTCTTTGTGGTGCTCAAACCCCATACCGTTCTCTAACTTACCGTGATCACCGTCTACCGCGCCGCGAATATCCAGTGCGGCTAACCGAAAATGCTCGATTACCAAGGGTAGATCGGCTGCAGTGGTTTCACGAATCGGCTTTCCGTTTTCGATGGTTTCTACCAGGGCAAGTAGCTCTTGGTTTTTTTCGATTTTATCGGCGATTTTAAGAAAGATCATTGCACGCTCAGCAGCGGACTTTGATGCCCATCCGGGCTGTGCTTCGCGAGCAGCGGCTACAGCGGCAGCGACGTCTGACGCTGATGCCACTGCAAATTCATTGATTTTGGAACCATCAAGAGGTGACGTGTTGACAAGGAAATTACCTTCTTTTGGTTGAACCCATTCTCCACCGATAAACAACCCTTGTTTTTGAATGAAGTGGGACTTGCCTTGGTCAAGCTTCACCTGAAATTCTGATAATACGTTTGTCATCTGTTTCTCCATTAAGCATGCTCGGAAGTGAGCAGTTTTATCATATTATTGAATAATCACATCATTTCTATTGTTTTTTATCATTATTTTCATATCCTAGCATTATTATAATGAGATAGTCACATTGCAGCGAGTATAAATCGAAATTTAGAGTGGAATTAATATTCCGCCCGAAAGGAGGTCGTATGATCTTAACGAAGAACAATGTAAGTGTCGGTACAACAGAGCACTGTCCATATCTCACGCTTTCGGAGGCGCTTTACTTAGTTGAAAATCAGCATATGCAGTCGAATCAACTTGAAAGTGCGATCTTTGGTGGGGCGCTGTTTTGCTTCCCACTTTCACTCGAAAGCGCCATTCCCGAAAACCTTGACGATGTTGAAGCCCGCATTAGAGCTCGTCGGAAAGGGAGTCATATCAATCAACGAAGTTTATGCTGCTATGATGTAAAGAACCCTGAATCTGTAAGCTGCAAAAGCTGCAATTCGCGAGGCAATGTGGTTATTGTCGGTGTCCGAAACAATGATGATTTCGTCGAAACGATAGTTCGTTGTCCCAATTGTGGCGAACGGTCAACCCTTGATGTGGACCAAGCTCACAATCTGACAGAAAGTCTATTTGATGTTCTGACCCAATTACATGGTGAGCACCACGCGAGAACGCTACTTGCAAGTGTGATCGATTATGTTGCGCCAGCAAAAGAATTTGCTGAAGAGTGGGAACCATTACGAAATGTCTTAGCGCCATTGCTTGAAACAGCGTGACTAACCTAAAATTTCCGGCTTTAGCCTTCTCTAAAGCCGGGCAAGTGCGAATAGTTAAGGGCTAAAATTTAATGACGTCAAATGCATCAAGTTGGCCGACGATTACGCCTCTATAAATTCTGTTGATACGTTCGTATTTGAACCGCACCATCCCCTGGTAATGCTACCATAGTGTTATCTATCAAAATGGTGAGATTGCCGCCGGTTAATAGGGATAGCATTTTTCCGCCACTGACAATTTCAACTGCAGCGTCGACTACATTCCGGCTCAACAACCCGGTTTTACCGGTATGGACAAACAGCCCATAACATTGCTTCTGCCTGCAAACATGAGAAAACTCTCGTATGTCTCTTGCTTTCACATAGCCGCTATAGCACTTTGCTTGTATGAGAAAATGTAGATTGCCAACCCAAAATTGCCCATCAAGCCCACCATCACCTGAATATGAAGTATTCCTTTTGACGCGAATACCACGCAATGATAGGGCGCTAAGAATCATTTCTTCGAATGTGTAGCAATCTATTTTTTTGGAGCGCAAATACGTGAACTGTGCACCTGGACCATACATGGCACCGATTTCTTTCAGCCTGTTGAGAGCCAAATAGGAGTAGTTGATTTTCTTTTTATGCTGTCTTATTTTGAACGGCGGCTTTCGTGCTTTCTTGGATGCGATAACCCATAGTGTGGTGACAGTGACCAACATACATGCCGCCAAACTAAGTTCAAGAGGCATCGATTTAGCAATTTTCGTTATGAGGATTTCAATTGTTGGGATGTCAAATAGGTTACGCAACTTCGTTCACCGTTCTAATAGATTGAGTTCATTTAAGGCATTATGAGTATTGGTGTAGGGAAGGTAGGCTTTTTACGGAGTGGAGGTGTCAATGGAATCTGGCAAACGACCGGAGGTTAACGCTTCCGTATAGTTTCCCTTGTCGTGGCCAATGATGTCATGTTCCCAGTATTCACTCATGGTTACCCCGCAAATACCTACCATTATTGACTGCGGCACTGACTTGCAAAGACATTATTATAATCATCCTTGCTCATTGCAATCAAGATTAATTGATTCGTCGAAATTCGACCAGTTCACCCTAAAGGACCAGCCACAGACCGATACCACAAAAGCCAGCAAGGGATCGCTAGATCAGTCTTTGCCAATACCCAGCGCGCACAAATAGGAAGCTTCGTAGTCGCAGGTAACGTTGCAGAGTTGCGTCTGCCATTTATGAAACCAGGATGTCGCGACCGCGAAAGGATCTTATCGCAACATTAGGGTGAATCTATATGGCTCTGGAGAATAGTGGAATAAGCAGGGAAGTTGGCGCTTAAGTGATCCATGAGGGTGTCCACTGAATATTAGGTTGACACCAACATGGGGGCTGTCCGTAGATTACATTAATTTTGTATTACGAGATTTAGTTCTGCTATCCCGTTCAGAACGTTGTAATTATCTGGCGCGTTTTGCTGCGGTAGTGTAACAGCCTCGACGGTTTTTATCTTCTAGAGATTTCTGGATGAAGTCGACCATTTCAATTACTGATTTATTACTCGCTCCATCTCTAACGTTTATCAAGCGTTGCGCGAATAGTCTTTCCTGATCTTCATTTGGCTGAAAAAGGTGCTTAAATGCTTTGTTTAATGCGACTATGTCTGCTTGCAAAAAGTCTTTCCGCTTCAATCCGATAGTGTTAATGCTTCCTAAGCTGTCAAGGAAGACCACGAAAGGCGGGACATCATGTACTACCCTTGTATACCCAGCAACAAATGCATGCTGCCCAATGTGACAAAATTGATGTACACCAGTACCAGCCCCAACCCACGCGAATTGTTCGACGGTAACATGACCACCTAGATTAACGTCATTTCCAATGGTCACGTCATCCAACACATTGCAATCGTGCGCAACATGTGAACCGTCCATTAAATGACACCGGCTTCCAATGCTCGTTATTTGCCGGTCGCCACTGGATCCACTGTGAACAACAACGCCGTCGAAAAACCGATTGTTATCACCAATTACAGTTTTTAATGCTGGTCCGACATGTTTTTTATCCTGATTTACATCACCGATGGATACATGAGCTCCAAATTCATTGCTTCGCCCAACAACTAACTGACCAGCAAAATATCCAAAGCTCTTCAATAAGCATTTTTCCCCGAATTCAACATTACCCCTAATTGAGACATGTGGATGTACTATTGTCCCTGCGCCAATCACCACTTGATCTTGTTTCCCTGAAGTTTTAATGCAAACGTGCGCCTCAAGCTCAGCATAGTCACCAATAACTACATTCTCAGACACAACGCAATATGGACCAATTGTGGCCGTCGGTGAGATAACTGCTTTGGGGTGAACTACCGCAGAGGGATGTATGTTATTTGCTTTTGATACAGGTTGTATTGACATCATTTTTCCTTCCATTGCAATACGGGAATACGGGTTAACTTGCGATTGATTCGAGAGGTGTTGCGGCAGAACGTTGCGAAATCCACCTTCGAATAACATGTTTTTCATGCTCAGAGAGAATTGAGCGAGCAAACGCTTTCTCAATTGGTAAGGGAGCTTCAAGCACATTCACAACTCTATTGGCGCCAATGTTGTTCCTCGGGGAGACCTTATCTATCCGAACATAACTCAGAGCGCAAACCTTTATCATTTCTACCAACAAGTACTGCTGCTCATAAGCAGGTAAACCTTCGATGTACGTATAGTCTGGATCGTACGCAGAAACTTCCTTCCCAGCAGTTCGCTTGTCAATCATAATGATGGGAAGGTCTTGGTCCGAAATCTCGACACATAAACAACCCGCACTGATCAACTTTCGCAGACCTTTGTTTAGACCCGGCCTGCCTCTCAAGCTAAACTGTACCTGAGCATATGAATTAATAATTATGCGGTTATTTGGCATGAGTGTTCCTTGCATCACAAAGAGGAAAGCATCATCTATCCCTGGATGAACAAATCGATAGCAATCTGAATTACTTATGATACACGGATGAAAGCAATGCCCAAAACTTTTATTTAGACCTGTGTCACAATACTATTTGAGGTTTATCATCTATTTGATGAAATCTGGCTCTAAAGAGTAAAATCGTTACAAACACACTGATTTTATGGAAAGACCGGGCTATTCGGGGGCTCTAAGGATTTTTAGCCTGTTTATACCATAGGCTACCAAAGATTCCGAAACTAATGGATTACAAGATAGTATTACATTAAGTGATACTCAATTTTGACCTAATGTAATACTATTTTAAAGCCCTTACAGCTCAATGCTTTCATAGCCTCGTGCCTTTTGTAGAGAGTAAATCCCCAATTTCCTATTTCGCAATATAGTACTCATTTCGAGGAGTGTTTGTTGGGGTGTTAAAGTCTTATCAAACACCAGAAAGCATCTTAACTATTCGATTATTTTGCCGTGTGACGTGAGGTTCCATTTTCATGGTTTGGATTTATTTAGTATCAGAAGCATTTTAAAATTATTAGCAAGTATTTGTTTCACTTCGCTGATGCTTTGTTTCCAAATTCCGGATAGCTGACTTTGAGCGATCTCGCTTTCCCAGGGCATCAAAGCTTGTCCCCGGTATTTTGCAAAAGGGGCATCCGTCTCGGTCAGAACACGCTCCTTGGGCATCATAGAAATCAGCTCCACCCCTTTTTTAGTGCTAAGCATCGCTGGACCTACTGAGAACCAGCAACCCATATCAATCGCTCTCTTCAGTTGACTCTTGGTTCCCGTAAACCAATGAAGCACGGGAGTACCGTCAATTCCTTTGAGCTCATCAAGTACAGCTGCAGCACTCGCGCGACTGTGTATTGACATGATTCTCCCACCAGCATGATTTACGGTTTTAAGTATGTGTCGAAATACTGTCAACTGGACATCCCAATGGTTCTTGAACCCACTGCCTCCATCGAGACCAATCTCACCCACATATTTAGCTTCCGGGAGCAGGGCATCGAATAATTCCAACTCTTGGTATCTTTGGTGTGCAATCTGTGGATGTAGCCCTAGCGCCGTTCGTATCCGCTGACTATCTTCGGACAGCCTACACGTACCCTCCCAAGCCTTCGGCGTCGTTGTCACAGACAACACGTAAGTCCCTCGTCTTTTGCACTCCTCGGCGACTTTAAACGGCTCTGGGTACAAATCTAGGTGACAATGCATGTCAATACTCACAGCGCACCCTCAAATATCAGAAAGGCTTTGACTTCATCCAACCCATCGATAAAGACCTTTTGAAAATTCTGGAAGTCTGCTGCTGGTAGAGGCCCGCTGTCCGCAATCCACGGTCCCGTTTTCCGAGTTGCTTTCTGTACAACCGCTATTCGAAGGGCTAGGAGATCATCTCGACGATCTGTCTCATTCAGGACATCAGTCACTGTGTCAAAGGCGTATCCAACATCTTCGCTGATGCCACCTGCATGCAGTGCCGCACGACGAATAATGCATGGCACACATATTCCGCATTGCTGATTTGACCGCTTCCAGTGGCTGCATGAAACCGTACTGTCCACAACACCCTCAAGCAACTGCCTGTCATGACAGCCCACCACCATCTGTCCTTTGGTCATAAACTGATAGGGATTGATAATTCGACAGGGAATTTGAGCCGATTCAAAAATCCTTTGGATGCTCTCGATGAAGTACGGATGAGTAGTTCGTGTACTCAAGGTCCCAACACGTCTGGGCGTCAACGGTGCGTTTAATGAAATAAAGCCGTTTTCAGGTACGAACAGGTCAACTTCCTCTTGCTGAGATACAGCCTGGACGGCACATGCACCGACCGCAGCAAATGCAAGGAAGTTAAGACTACGCGTCCGCATTGTGATGTCGGTCTCTCCAGTGTGCAAATGCGGATCAGCATTGACCTTGAAACGGGAGTATAGCCCTGTAAGCGCTTGTGCAATCTGGTCTTGATGAGTCTTATCCCCCTTGTAGGCATGACTCACCAATAATGGAGCGCGGCCCCGCGACAATAAATCGATCGTACCAATAGCAGAGTCTAAACCACCCGAGAACAAGCAGACTGAATCAAGGCCTCTGAGCCGTACCAATTGAAAACGATCACTCCTGCGATAAGGTACCGGGGGAGGGTGACCACCATCCAGGAATTCGAAGTCCCACATGTCGCCGCTGAGAAAGTGCAATACTCTTTCCAGCTCCTTTTTCAAAGGCACCCATCGATAAGGTTCATGTAGTGGTAGCTGCATGGCGAACTGACGGGTCCAGCCATCCTCACTATCGGAACGTCGAACAAAGGTATCAGCTGCTGTTACTGCGAGCGCGATCGTCAGGAAGTCCATAACCTGGCTGGGGATGCGCACCCCCAAACGTCTCACCTTATCGATGACCGGATTCCCAATGAAAGAGATATCGCCTCGACCTTGGCCGCTTAAACCGTACAATTGAACCGGCAACAAACCTTCTTTGGCCGGGGGCAAAAGCTGGTGATTGTGGTGAAATACTAACTGTGTCATTGATAGGCCTCCCATTCTTTCCATGCATCAATGATGGCCTGGCGCTCAATCTGTGCCATTTGCTGACGGCTAACGCTCCTCACGTTCCCGGCTAGTTTGGGGGCCATATGCTTGTCCACAACAACTTTAATGAGCTCCCGTAACTCGGTTTCTGCCCGCATCGCCTGGGCAGGGGTATCGGCCTTGTTCCAAGCTTTATCAGAGTCCATCACCATCTGCAGGAAGATGCTCTCAGCCAGGTAGCCAATCATGGTGTCAACGATGACATCATCAGTGATGCACTGAGGGTCGAAGGTCTCTACGCCGTCCAACGCTTCAACCAAGGCGTGATTCATCGCAGCGCGGATCTTATCTGAATCCCCGTCTTCAGTGGTCAGAGCCTGTGTAATTGCGGAAATCGCCAGCTCGCAGGGTAGGCCTGCTAAACTGCCGAGATCGACACTAGACTCACCCGGAGCAGCGGGCACACCGGCCAGCGCTCCGAAGAGCCCGGCGCCAGCCTGGGTGACGCTCCCCATGCGCCTGGCAGCACTGCCCCCACCCCCGCTGGATTTGCGCGCATAGTGGCCAATAGCACTCTTGAGATCGTTGCGATCGCCTCCAGATACAAATCTTCCCAGCGACTGCCGGAAGGCCATAAACCTTGCCGGCTGGGGTGTTGCTTGAGGTTGTTGTGGTTGGTCATCCGCCCATGGCGGTACCAGTGGTGAACCGCCCCCCGGGCCGGTACTTGATTGTGAAGTCCCCATTAAACGTCCTTATGCCATTGCTCTTCTTTGAGCGCTGCTGCCAACCATGGGGGGCGTTTCCCCCCCAAATCCAATTCCTGCAGATACCGTACAAGGACCTTGGCCGCATCCAACGAGTGTCGGGCCAGTAGGCAAGCGCCTGCAAATCCTTTGGGCTTCCGAGACCAATCGGAAATCTGCCTTAGATGGCTGATAACCCCCTCCATCACCGGAATTTGCTCCTCCAAGGGGAGGGTATCCAATAACTTTTCCGCTGTCGGCGAGCTGGTATTCTTCGTGTCTACCAGCACATCCAGTATTTCTCGACCCGCTGGAGACAACCCTACCACATAAGCGCCGATCGGCATGGTTTCCCGGGACAAGTAAATGGCGGCCCTCAGGTCTACCTCGCTCAGACGGGGTTCCAGCTGGACCCAATCACTAATGAAGGATTTGGTGGTCGGATTGTCCGTCCATGTCTTTGGGGCTTCATCGGGTATCTGGCCACCCCCTTCCTCCAGCCGCTTGAGCAGTGCGGGCACTCCCTGTTCAGCATCAATCAAGCGATAGAAATCAGCCGTTGCTTTCACGCCAACGCATCGCTCGAAGATCACCAGCTTGGTGATAATGGCTTCATCCAACGGCATTGATCGGCGCCGGGCAATCTGTGAGCGCATCTTAACGACATTTAGCAACCGTTTCACGATCCGTGGATTTCCGTGAATGATAGGGGAGTTGGCGAGTACCGGAGCAATACGGTCGGCCCTGGCAAACGCCAGCGCTAAGTCCCCATCTTCTGACTCTCCAGTCAGATCCAGGGCATCTTGGCGACTAATTGGGTCATCCTTCCAGGATTGCTGCAACGCTTTCTCCAAACCTTCGCGGAGCGTTTCGAGCTTTTCCGCAGGCAGGTGGTGATCAATAGCGTAGAGCATAAAGAGATAAGAGCGGATCTCCCGAACACCAGCCTTGGGGACACGTATGGGGACTTGAATCAGCTTATCCAGATAGTCGATCTGGTGACGGTCTGACGCCCCCTTGAAGTAATCTGCCACCGATGAGCGGATCATTTCTTCGTCGGCCGCGATAATGAAGGCTGTATTGGTCAGGAACAGGAATAGCCGGATCGCCTCAAGGGTATGGATAGCGTTAGTTGGCAGGCAGCGATCGAGGTTATCAATAACGACCACCAGCGGTTTACCGAGCTCTTCCAGGATATCCCCGTATTCCTTCCGGAATGCATCGATCTGTTGGGGTGGACTTTTCTTTGTCTCGGGTCTCAGTAACCCACCAGCCTGCTCCTTGGCTTCTTTAGCGGTTTTTCCCAGGGTCTCATATTCCTCCTGATCTTGAATGCCGTCAGCGGCACCTCCCAGGGCGCCAACACTTCTGGCTATCAATCCACCTGTTGGGACCCCTGCCAGCAGGGCTGCCCCCTCGGCCAATAGCCCCATAGCCCTGAACCCATCAACCCTAGCCAGAAGTTTCTTGGTTTTCGTGACCAAACTCGCGTTACCGTCCGCTGCCTCAGTCAACGCGATAGCAATTATCTCAAGAAGCGCGGCCCGAGCATCGTCATATCCCTGATATAGCCAGGCATCGAACTTGATGACGATCCACTCTTTATCATCCTGTTCCAGCTTCTGTTCGATAAGCTTCAACAGCGAGGATTTGCCGGCACCCCAGTTGCCGAAAACGCCAACGGAGACAGGCAACATGTTATCTGTGGTTAGAATGTCGACCGCGAGCTGTGAAACTTCTCCGAAATTAAGGTAGTCCTTATTGGATTCTGTATCTGACCACATTGTTGACCCACGTGTGATGGAGGTTAATATCTACAAACCTACCACATTGACAACTTATCCATGAAGTCAAATTTCTTACGCTTCAACAAATGACCATCAACGCACTTCATCAGTGTGAAATTTACCGATTAAGTGGTGGGCGCATACTTCTATACCCCCACACCAATCATAAAATATCTGCCTCGGTTGTTATCACAAAATCCCCACTGTTCGACTCTTTTACGTACCGACCCCGGTGTTTCCCTGCGAATACGTAGAAAAAATCAGTTTCAGGCTCATTAGTACCCTCTACCGGAACACCCGAGACTAGGAAACCGGATTTCGCCGCCCCTAACATTATCCTGCGTTCGGTCCGAATCTCATCAACGCTCATAATATGACAAACGTCACTGTCGGGATTAATAATGAGAACCTTGTGATCGTCGCTTATTCCTATCGCTAGCCCAAAGCTGTTTGCGAAACTGCTAGATTCACCTTCACTCAAGGGGCGATAATGTACTTCATTGAATATCATTTTCGTTAACTCACTAAATTATTGGGATTTTTTTAAACCGATTGTCGTTCAATCATCGGTTCAATGTTTCAAATAGTGCGAAGTGAAAAACTTTCAACAGCAAAATCATTCTGAAGAATAATTTTGTTAAAGGGTGGGGCATATAATCTATTTCCCCGAGAAAAGGTGATACTAACTGAAAAGCACGCAATCCTAACGATGCATCCAAATGTTCTAGCATCGTTTTAGCGTAGCCTATTACCGGTCATCTTGGCGAATGAACTCAGGGCGGCGGTTCCACTTTAATAACTCACAATAATTCAGAGTTTCTGATACTAAAGTGCCTTTCTTGCATTATGACCTTAAAAATGCCATTATTAGTGGGCAAATATAGAGGCATTTAATTATGGAAACCCTCATTACCGCTGTTTTAGATGAGAATGGCCGACTCACTCCAAAGAATATTGCAAAATACTTCCACACTGAACTTGCAGAAGTGCTAGAGATTACTGGCGTTCCTGAAAGTGCTGCATCAAAACGCGCGCGCATTTATTCAGTGAGTAATCAAACCAGGATGCGGGAAGTTCTCGAGATTATTAATCAAGTTGAACCATGGACAGGTAACAGCCAAGCTGCATGGGCATGGTATCGATCAGAGCCTTTACCTGCGTTTGGCAATGTTACCGCGGAGTCTTTAGTACGAAGCGGACATACGAAAGCACTTAAAGCTTTTCTGAATGGAATCGCAGTCGGTGGCTTTGCTTGATTGGATATCAAGGAATTTGCTACAGGGCTCATGACCCGAGGTGGGTGTTTGAGCCAATCTCGGGAGAGGGAGCCAAAATAAATGGGGGGCGATTTAACCGAATCGGTGTTGGCGCGCTTTATCTGGGAATGTCGCTTGAGTCGGCAATTTGCGAAGCATCACAAGGGATGGGGCACAAGATTCAGCCGCTAACCATCTGCTGCTATGAAGTAAACCTAACGAATATCGTCGATTTGACGGACAGTCGGGCACTGTCAGACTTTAATATCGATCCAGCTGACTTGGGAAAACCATGGGCCTACGCCCTAGCTGAATACCAGCGTTCTAAGGCCTCCGAGCCAATCTTTAAGAAAGGTCGAATTTCGAAGAAAGGAATAGGTCCACCTATATTGGTGTTGGGAGATACCAGCGCGCCCCCAAATAAAGCAGAGGAGTCATTCATTATTCGTCCTCCAAGTCCCGTTCTTCATCATAAGACGAGGCCTGGAAAGAAAACCGTCGCCTTACCAAATGTCCCTCCTACCTGGGCGATAGCGGACAAACTTATTAATAGCGGCGCCCACGGGATAATCGTTCCTTCTTTTGCCTCGGGCGCGACTGACGATCATAAAAACTTGGTTTTATGGGTCTGGGGTGGAGACACCGTCCGTGTAGAAGATACTCATGGACGTCTACCGAAAGACCAGTCTTCTTTTCAGTTATAATGCCGTTTGGACTGGAAGTAGAGGTAAGTTGAGCACGGCCAGATTCTTGTTCGGACTTCATTCGTTTATAGGCTTCGTCAAATGATTCTTGAACAAGCCTGAAAAGTTGTCGAGAAGTGGCTATTTGATGAGATCGGGGCCAAATTTGCATGAAATCCACCTAACTCATTGAAATATATGGGATATATGACGAATTCGGGCTCATTTGCACATCAGTTCAAGCCAACCTATAGACACATTTGTGCTATTTGGTATGTGGATTGGCACGTAATACGTGCTGGTATATCATTGTTGTTTCAACGCTCTCGTGTCCTAATCGTTCCATTGTGGCCTTGAGATCGTTGGTCTTCTTGAGGAAATAGGTAGCATGTGAGTGTCGCAGCCAATGGGCCGACGCCTTATCCAAAACAGATGCCTGCCGGAGGAGTTCGCCGTGCCTGGCTTTATCGGTAGTTGCGTATCGCTCACTTTCATCCACTTTCGACTGTGCAGCCAGAGAGAAAGCCCATCGCAAAATTTGATCGATGCGTCGATCCGAGATGGAATCCTGACAATTCTCCCGAGGGATTAAAGGTGTTCGTTCGCCGTAGAGTGGGGTGGCGGAGTTCAAGCCGATCGCAAGCCGAAACTCCCTCGTGGATTCAACCAGATCTGGTAGGAAATCGATTGGACGGGGCTTGTCTCCTTTACCGATGACATGAAGTGTCCAGAAGTCGGACCGGCAGGTTAGGTGGCCCATTGTGTGTTGAGCGACTTCAGATAGTCTAAGCCCGGTACCGACCAGCAGCTGTATCAAGTAGCGGGCTCGGATAAATGGGAACTCTTTGCCCCCGGCCACGGCCACCGCCTTTTGTCGGCTGTACAGAACATCTACGGTGAAATCGATTAGATCAACATCCACAAACCGCTCCTGGACCTGCCGATGGGTATGGGCTTTTTTCGCCCCGCGGCGCCGGCGCACGGCTAAAGGGTTGCCTACGAGGTATTGGGCATCGACCAGATAGGTAAACAGGGATTCAATGATCTTCTCAGCTTTTTTTGCGGTCCCGGGGGCCAGGCCAGTGACTACGGGCATATCCTGAGTGGGGTCAGTCACTGGGGGCTTCTCTCGACGGATCTCAAACGGACGCCAAGCTGGATTTGGCACGGTGTCTTCTAAGCGATCGTTCCGCAACATACGGCGGGTTTTGGGGCCACACCAATTGGCCATCGGCGTTGGGTTCGACAAAAAGGTCACGTAATCGAGCCAGTCATCACGGCGGATGTCGGACAAAGGTTTGTCGGCAGTATGAATCAGCCACAATGCAAAACGCTCTACTTCACGACAATAGGACCGGAAAGTGCGCGGGTTGTCTTTATATTCTCTCAAGAACGCCAGCATGGCCGACCAATCGTTGTCAGCGGTAATCATTCCATCACCAGGATTGCGGTTGTAACCCGGTGGCCATTCCGGTGGTGTGCTATAAAAACGGGGGTTTCCGGTACGATCATCGAGCAGCGGTTGAATGGTCATAATTGGGATTTTTGGTGATTTTTTACCACCTTATCACACTACTGAGTATAAGAGTACTCAGAAATTTGTAGTGTACACTACAAATAATTCGTCTTTTGGTTATTTGCATTGATCTAGTTATAACAAACACTTTGCTCAAGTCCGCTACTACATTCAATTAAATCAATGACTTATGCGCTTTTCATGCGAAGTTGAGCTCGATGTCGCTATTTAGCCAATAGTCTGCTAAGGGGATGAATGAAAATTGGTTTCAATGCCACACAAAGGCAGTAATGTGTAACGAGTCGACATTACGAAGTTACTCGTTTAAGTCAGCAAAGGTAGGTAAGCAGTCATAGATGACTGCCTGGTGATGCCTGCTCTTAGCTGTGCAATGCACGTATGGCATGCTCTGGGTCATTCTCTAAGATCTTCAACAAAGCCTTAGCTGGTCCAGTCGGGTGACGTCTGCCCTGCTCCCAGTTTTCTAAAGTGCGCTTACTGACACCGATCATTACGGCAAAACGACTTTGGCTTAGGCCAATCTTTTCCCGAATTTCCTTTACTTCTGGCTCTGGAAACTCTGTAATAGCGCTCGCCGCTTTTTGACCACGAACAATCTCGTCCATCTCTTCAACGCTGGCCAGTAATTCATTAAACATTTCGTTATTCATCAGACCACCTCTCTACAATCGTCTTCAGGGCTTTCTTCTGGTCGGCTGTCAGATCTTCTTGTTCGTTTTTAGGATAGATATACAGCATGAAAATTTGATCATCAGCGGTCTTCCAGTAATAGATAGCTCTAACACCGCCGCTTTTTCCTCTGCCTTCGAGCTTCCAGCGTACTTTCCTTAGTCCAGCAGTACCTTGAATCACACTGCCCATATCCGGGCGGCATACCAAGGCTTCTTGCAACTCTTTGTATTCGTCATCACTCATTAGCTCTTTTATACGCCGAGTGAAGAAACTGGTTTCAACAATAATCATAGGTCGAGACTATACGCCTTTGGCGTATAAAATCAAGATTCGGTCAAATTCTAGAAATTGCAAAGAAATGACAGGAAGACCCCTGCCTGGTTGGTATTAGAAGGAATCTTCTGCAGTAAAAGGTCTATCGCAGTCATCACAGCTAATGTTCAGGTTAGCCTTGCCATAAACCTTTGCTCTGCAGCCTTCACAGACGTATTTGGTCCGGGTTGGTTTCTTTGCGACTTCCCGTTGAACAAAGGTATCCGGAGCCAGCGATCCTAGCGGTTCTCGACCCCTTTATCTCCAAAATACTCGGACAGGGGCACAAATAGATCTTCGAGACCGAGTTGATTTTAATGGATTTTTGCATAGTTTTTGTCATGTTGGTTCCTCGTTATAGGATGTTATTTTGATTCGCTTCATCATTAAAAGCGAAATGGATAATCCCACTGTTTCTTCAGGTACCAAACAACCTCATGCCAAAGGCATAAGGCAATAGTCTCTTAAAAGCTTGGTTAATCTCGATTCTCTCTTTGCCAATGGGATAAGGGTGCATTGTATTGTCGGGGTAGTCATCCTGAGTTGTACCGGTCACTAACCACTTTGTGCCGTTACTGTCACTTGTAATTGTATCCTCAATAAATGCTTCGAAAGCTCTCGCCATTAATTCTTCGGGCAAATCCCAATACTTCCTGCCACCTTTTTGAGCCGTAATCTTTTGAGCGCAAGCAACGTATTTTATTGAATTTCTTACAACAGATACGATTTTATGAAATGCGAGGAGCTGGTGTTTTTGCTCCAACGTTTGGGAAGCAACGGGCTTGTCTCTGTACCAAAGAAGGGGTTCTATGTAAGTAAAGGCCCGCACTGTTCAACTATTGCGGTACTCAGGTGCCATCTTTATAATTCATCGATAGGAATCGAAAATGGAAAGCAAAACTATGATCAGTACAAAACAAATTACTTTTGGATGCACTGCTGGGGGAGCTAATAAAATAAGTCCTCAGTTAAAGTCTATCTTACGTGACAATAAAAAGGGGGAGCTGAATATAGTGTTTGTTGAATGCCTGCCTCAAAAGGCGGCAAAATAGGTATTAAAGACAATTTTCAATGTTGTTTTATTATGGGGTTCTAGGGATTTTCCCTCCATGGATTGCAATTCTCTCTACAGGCCCCGTCATTCATAGCTTGTAGAGGGGTATTACTTCTCTGAGTTCGGTATGTAATCCTCGATTGACGCCATCAAATACTCAATATCCGGTGCGTCATCGTCCTCTGCAAACAGATATTTCCCTCTAAAGTTTATGTTTCTCCAAGCAACAGGTGATGCTCTTTTGATGGTGTCTGACAATTCGTCTTTGCCCTGGCGCTCAAAGCGTGAGTCCTGTTTGATGTGTACGATCATTCCAAGTTTCTACGGCTAGTATCGATAAAATCCGGTCATAGATGCGAGATTTTTGGTCTGCTTTGAGGCTGAAGCGACGGAACCTCATGCCATCAAAGTAGCGGTCAGCGATAAATCGCAAGTCAGCCTGCATTGATTTGAAGTTGGGACTTAACAATATGGGCTTAGACCTGAAATAGCCTAATAACGCAATGGCGGTTATACGGTACTTACGGTCTCGGATTCGGTTAATTTCCAGCAAATGCACGATCGCTGAGATTGAAAAAGAAGCGTTGATCGGCTTCAGAAAAAGAAGGGGGCAGAGTAAAGTTCGTCGACTTCAGCAGTTGTGAGTATCGATAATCGTCTTTGTTTGAGCATGCAACCATCCAAAAATCAGTTAAAATACCGATAATTGGAACAAGATTGAAATTAATGCGCCTCTACAGGCCATGAATGACGGGGGCTACAGAGGGAATTGCAATCCATGGAGGGAAAATCCCCAGAACCCCTACACGGAACCCCTACTTCCAGCACTAAAAACGTCAGTGAGCTACGATCAAACAGATAATCAACATAACTCTCGATCTTCAATATTAAGTAGATCGTATCCTAACCAGTGGTATTCAGCGATTTTTTCTTTTTCCAACTGGCGAGCTTCATCATATGTGTCAGCGTAACAAAGTACTTCTATGATAGGGAGCTCACCCGAAAATACCTTCTTAAATCTGCGCGCATGAGCCCTCTTCCTCTTTTTGAGATTTTGGGTTTGCCCTATATAGACCGGTTTTAAGTTATGAGGATTCTTAATGAGGTATATACAATACCCATTGTCTATTTCAAGGTTAATTTTAGTGTTACCACCACGTTCTTTATTTGCAGAAATAACTTCTCTGCGTGTTGCGTATTTTCCACTGCTTACCAACATGTGCGCTATCGAAGTGGGAGTTCGGCCAGATACATTACTTAGCTGTTCTACTGTATCTCCTTGGTCCCATCTAGCGACTAAGTACTGATTGCTCTTTGATGTCATCGTTCACATTGTTTCCTTCATATTTACTGAACTTCGGTCCTTGATTTTTGTATCCATCATAGTAACTCAGAAGTTCTAATAGCCCTCTCAACTATTACACCAAGAAGACCTCTTAGTTCGTCGCTTGTATACCCGTTGTCCCAGACTTTTAACTTATAAATGCCACCTTCCTCTTTGATTTTGAAGCTAGGCTTGGGCTTAATCACACTTGGAAACAAACCAGTAATTACAAGTCGATCACCCCTAAACCTCTCAACGTTATAATTTGATTCGCTAGGCTGAATGGATGTAATGTATTCTCGTTTTAATGATAAGGAATACTCTGTATTGAGGTAATCTTCCAGATATTGAAACTCTGAATAAATCTTAATAACCCCAAGATGCAATGCCATCGAAATGATGATACTTAACAATGCAGCGATTAATATAAATGCTACACCTAATTGTGCGTTTTGTTGAAGTAAATTTTTTTCGCTTTTTTCCAACATTTAACCACCTATTTTGCCTTGGCTTCTTCACGTGTTTTTTCTAATATCTATTTTCAATCTTATGAGCTCTGAGAGTTTCTGTTTTATCTTAAATTGGTTCTACTAACTCAGATCAAAACCAGTTGATCTTCAGTTGATACCGTACGAGTTTCAACAGTATCAGGTATCTGTACTTTTCTCTGTTTCAAAAATGCCCTGGCCATTCTTTTAATTCGATCTGGATCTGATTGCTGAGTTTCCTTACGCATACCCGGGTCTTGAATGCCACGGCCTTGCGATTCCTTAAGCCCCAATACATCGAGCATTACAGGGTCTGAACCATAATTTGTCACAGCATAGAATGCGAATACCTCATCTTCCTGACCATCACGATCCAATCGACCGTTGGCTTGTACATGAATGTTCGGGGCGGGATCAAGTTCTCCATGAATCGCAGTACTGCAGCGATATTGTAGTCCATCCGTTCCAGAGCCAGAACGTAAACTCATGATCAAAACATCTGTTTCACAATTCAAAAACCGCTGTTTGTTTTCTTCTTTCTGAGCCAGGGTTTCACTTCCGGTAAACATCGCGGGTTTTAGATCATATAATTCATTATTCCAGATCCTGTAAACCTCTCGATGCCAACCAAAAAGAATTACAGGGGTACCTGATTCCACAAACATACGAACCCACGCTGCTACAGCTTTAGCTTTAGAGATGCCAGTTAATTCACGCATCCGCATATCGAATTCTCGGGCTGCTTGTCCTGACTCCTCAAACGAACCGGTGAGAGTAGTGATAGCCAACTTTTCTGCGAGGGCTTCCGCATCCGCCACTGACTTCTCATCGGGATCAATCCAGTAGAGTTCTGGTTTCAATTGTTTGGCTTCCTGACCCACGTCCTGTTTACGTCTGCGAAGCACAACATTGTTTTCAACCAGGTAAGAACCCAGTGCGTCTGGATCGCGCACAACTTTTTTCGCACCGAAGTCCCCATCACACCACTCTCGGACAAATTCATCAGCGGTACCTAACAAGTCAGGCTTAAACAAGCTAATAATGTTGTAAGCTTCAATGCCGTAACCATAGATCAACGTGGCAGTCAGTCCAAATTTGATATCAACCACCTGACAAATTTGAAACGCTGCTTCACCTTTGTTGGTATTACGTCCGTGTCTCAGTTGCTGAACTTCATCGAACGCAATAGCTTTGACCCAACCAGCACTTAAGACATCGACCCAGCCAGCCAACTGAGTGTATTTAAAAATGTAAACGTCCGAAGGCGGCAAATCATACGGTTTATTGGTTTTGGCTAAATGAACGGTTCCGGCGATAAATGATTGCGCTTTCTCGTACCACTGTTTTTGCAGATGCGGTTCGCAAATGATAACCAGCGGTGCACAGTTGGCCAGAGTATAAAGACCCAAACCGCTGTAGGTTTTTCCTAACCCAACATCGTCGATGAGAATCCCCGATTGGACAATGCCCGCCCAATCTAGGAATATGTTTTGATAACCCCGAAAAACCTGACCTTTTTTTAAGCCGCCTCGTTCGGTTGGTTGATAGTCTGGTAGTTTAATGCGATCCGCTTCGGCCTGATTCACCAAGTAAGCTTCTGTTTGCTGTTTCAAGTATGTACTGTCTTGCTCGGCAACCACCAGAGGATACCGTTGGGTAAACCATAAAATATCGGCGGCGGTATCTGGGGAGTGCGTGAGTTCAAACCGACCGGTCGCTCCGGTGGCTACCCGCGGGAACATACGTTTCAGCCGAATAGCGACGTGGGCTTCCAGATGTTCAATGACCCAATGTTGGTTGGCGTTATCGAAGGCTAGGTTGCCGTATGTGCGGATCATAGGTGGGCCACTCCCAAATGAAGAACACGTACCGGTTTACCGTTCACCGGACTAGGCAAGCCTTGCGCGCGACCGGTGGCAAGAATTAAGCCCCTGATTTCGGGAAACCCACAGTAACGCTCTACTTGTCGATACACACGGGCTTTGCTCCACTTCTTGCTGGCTTTAATTTCCAAGCCAATCTTCGAAATTGGAAAATAGAAGTCGATTCGATTGCTTGAGTCCAACCGAAACTCCGCTTCGAAAGTGACTCCCTGCGTGGTCAAGAATTCACATATTTGTTGTTGACACAAAGCTTCGTCCTGATAGTCGAACGCGCGTTGCAATAGCAGTTGGCTTAGCAATTGCAAACTGTGTTGTGTCTTGGTGACATAAGGTACCATCGATTTACCCTCGCGCTTCATGTGATACTAGGATGATCCCAAATTTATGGGAAGTATTTTTGCATGCTTCGACATTTTGGGTAGCGTATCTTTCAATACTACTTTTACTTTGTATTCGCTATGGACGAATTGAGTCTTTAATTCGGCTTACTGCCTGGTTAACCAGTGCAGCTTCCTCATTTGTCAGACCATCAACACCGACATAATGAGCTTTAACAATCGCAGCAGCCTGATCTGAGTTCAAAACAGCTTACACTTGAATATCATCTGGTCCTAGCATGTCTTTGTAATATTGCAGTGTTGCCATCGATTTTTCCTTTAACTATTTCTTACCCGAAACCGAATAGAATTTAGAGCGACGTAATCGTGCAATTTGGTCGCTTGTTAAGTAGTCTGCCTGAAATAGCGCCCGAGTTATGCCGACTGATATTGTTTCGAAGAACAGACTAAAGCCTCCTCTCAAAGATGCCCACAAACTCGGACACTGAATGCCCAGTCGCTCGAAGCGAGTCCTCAAAAAGATTCCAATTATCAGCCATGCAAACAGGCCAAACGTCATCCACAAAAGAGGCAAGATAATGATGGAGCTAATGAAGATTTGTAGTAGTTCAAGCATTGCGATTTTTCCCTTCTCTCGAATTCTTTATGTATGCACTACATTATAGTTCCCATTGGGAACTATGCAAGCCTTTTCACTACTAATCAGGTTGCCTGTACATCAGCTAGATTATCGAATGTTTCGATATGCGCTGATATGTACTTTGGTTCCTTTTGATTACCCGACAAGTACTCACTCATTTTCGGCTTCTGTAAATGCCGACACTGTAAGCTCTGCGCGCAATCGAAAAACTGGCCTAAGTGTTTTTTCCGACAATGAACCTCCTTCTTCCTATACTGCATCGCCAGTATATATTTCATGGTATTTGGCACTAGATTCACCAGGCCACCTCTCTGTGAAGTTAACTTCAGACGTGCAAAATAACTTACCTATTTTTAATCGGCAAATGATGCTACCGCCTCAGAGCTGACACCTTCCATTATTTCAACTGATTCAGTTGTAATGATCTTGCTTTAAGCAATTCAGCGAAGAGAAGCCGCGAAGACTTCCGGGTTTGGCAAATACGGCTGTCTGAGGAGGATAACCATAATCAAGTCGACGTCTAATTGTACTTTGTGTATTTCCAGATCTGTTTGCCCAATCAGACAAGGTCCTTGTCTCGTTTTCGATGGTAATTAATCGTAAGTCACTTCTTGAGTCTTGGCGCGCTCTGATCGCCTCTATTATTTTATGGAAGTGTGTCGGTTTAGGTTTGTGCTTTGGAAGGGGTTTACCAATTTCCTTACTATATTTCTGTAATGTTGCATCCGCAATTCCCGTAATATTTGCCAAAGTGTGGCAACTGATGTTTTGTTGCATTGCAATCTCTATTAGAGTTTTAAAGGACATGCCCTGATTGGTTAAAACACGGTTATTCAAAAGCTCAAATGACCTAGGATGCTTGTATCCAACTCGCTTAAGTCGATAACATAGATTTGAATAGTCTAGCTTCCTGAATTTTGACATTTGCGCGAGGCTATCCCCTCGATTTCCAGCAGCAATCGCCATTCGTACCAACCTTGTTTCGAACTTGATTCGTTTGAGTTCTATAATGCCATTTAAGGCGTCTTCTCCAATTTCTAACCGTTTTCGTATCGTTTCTTTGCTATGTCCGAGACTCGCAGACAGTCTTAAGTATTCTGAATACGTTAAGCTTAGATTCGGCACAATTTGATCACACAGATTTTCCGCCTTTGATGGAATTTTAACCTTGTGTTTTCGCCGAATTCTTCTCAAGAGGTGATGGGAAATCTCATATTTAGTCTTGAGCTCATCTTCTATTGATAATGGGTTGCAAGTAGCTCGTAGTTCGTAGTTCTTCAACTATTAGGTCTTCGGCGGGGTGAATGATAGTTTCCTGATTAAAGCGGCTATTAACAACCCTAGGAAGGTCAATTCTTTCGGCGCAACATGCATTGCAACTTCTACTTAATCCAAACGGTTGTTGCTGGCTATGACGATAGAATTCGGTATCAGCCGGGTAGTACTCTTCACAGTAATAGCAAAATTTCTCCAACTGATTTGTTATCTCGCACTTCTGAAATAGCCCTGAGCTAATCCGTCTAGAATAGGAATAGTGGGTTTCGATCGGGCTATAAATTTGTTTCATCGGATACCGTTGGTAGGAATATACTGGCATTTGGAATAGAATGCGTCCAAATCCCCCCAATACTGATCAATCATGCTATTTTCTTATAGCAGTCTAATAGTATACTTTTGAACAGCCACTAATACCGTATCGTAACTTCATTGCACGCCATTTTAGATACTGACTGACAGCTTTTTGCTAAATTAAGCATAGGTTTTAGGAGTCGTTTTCCATCCTGAATCTAGTCTCCTATTCTTTTTGCATCTATTACCAAATCTATCACTGCTACTGAATATCTGGCCCATCCCAAAACAGCCAATATAAAACTTCATTAGATGGATTGAAAGGATCCGTGTGATTTGTACACGGTAGCTTAAATACTCAACCTACCGATTGGCATAGTGATGTTCCGCACAATCAAAGCAACAAAAAACATCTTTAGTTTGCGGATCGACAAAGTCTGGGTCACTGTCAATCATCTCAACATCACACCCCATACAGCTGAAACTATCTTCCAACTGTTCATTTGACAACTGGCGTCCATAGTAAGGGGATTTTGGTGGTAAAACGATTTGTGGATTGGCACTACCCCGAGCAATCATACGTATACTCCTTAATAAATTTACATTTTAATAACAAGTCGATAGGCTTTGGCTATCATTCCGTTCCTTTATTCCCATTAAGTGTTATCTTCTTCGTTAATGTCCAGTAATACTGACTGTGCTTCGCAACTTATGCAGCGACCTAAGTTGTTCGCAACCAACTGATTGACACTCTCTCGACCGTAAATGGAACCACATTTCTGGCATTTGAACTGGTCACCCAAAACGGGACCACCTGTGAACGCATCAACAGCTGGATTTATGTTATTCCACCTCATAAGCCGCTCAGATTTTACCTTTGCGTTACGCGAACTTGTATTGTTCTTCACCATGAGCTTCCCAGGAATATGTTGCAGGCCAGGCACCCATAGTGCCCTGAGAAACAATATTATAATAACACCTATAATCACCGGTATTGCATGGCGTTGTTTTTACCCAAACATGCTCAGGCTTACCAAGTGGCCAGTCATAACCATCCTCGAGCACCTGCGCCATAAAAACATCTGGGTCGTGATGACCCTTCGACATTACGATATAAGTGTCACCACCAACGTTCTGCACTTCCAATGGGTATTTCTTTGCCATGTTTATTCCTACTTGTTCTGTGATTGATAATATGAACCCCAGCTCTCAGGTAAGTTCGCT
>NZ_JADPQG010000008.1 GCF_015687175.1 Reinekea sp. G2M2-21
CTGAGTTTTTCGTGACCGGTGAAGTGCAAAACGGGTAAAAATTCCGCGGCCACGCGGCAACGAACGATGGCTGTCTCGTGCATACGATTCCCTTACTAAAAAATGTTCGCGCGCTATTTTCCTAATAGTGCGTTCGTTTTCTTGTTGGTTGACTACAGTTTTTGTAGGCAATGGCTTACAAGAAGTTGTTCCTTCTGCTACTGCGAATTTATTTGTTAAGTTAAACGAAGATGATCAGGATCAATGTGTATACGAAAACAAACTATAGACGCGTGTTTCTCTTCCAGAATCTCAGACGGATCTGCCAAAGTGTTTCATGTTTTGGCCGCATGAAACAAGCCAGAATTATTTTTTTGCGATGGAAGTCTCATTGATAAGTCGATCGTCTGACGTCAAAAAAATAAATGACCTTGGATTTCTTTCTTTGCTACGCGGTTCACGTTTTTAACGTTTACGTAAAAAAAACTGGGTGTTATATTCCTCGGCCTTCGCTGCAACAGGATGTTACGCGGCCGATCTGTCGTTAAAAGGAGTTAAAGATGTCTTCGGTTTTATCTCGTCTTCAGAAATTTCAAGTTTCCCTTTCGTTAGCCTTTTTCTTGGCGCTAACGGGTTGTGCGACGCCCTCGTTGAATGTCGAATTGCGTGCCGACGAAGTGCTGAATCAAGATAAGCAAGGTGCATCCTACGCGGTTCTGGTACGTTTCTATCAGCTGTCTGACCCATCCTTGTTTGAAAAGGCAGACGCCACATCGCTGTTTCGAAAAGATGATGACCTGTTAGGCATTACACTGCTTGGCAAAGAAGAATTAATGGTATCGCCGGGTTTAAGAACCGAGCTGAACATACCGAAGGTGGATGACTCCAAATATCTGGGCGTTGTCGCCTTTTACCGTTCCGCTGCAGGCGCGCAGCAAACGGCCGTCAAAAAAATCAATGCGGGTAAGATCCCGTTCTCAACAAAATTAGAACTCGCCTTAGCGGGTAATAAGCTTTCTATGGTATATCGATAAATTACACGAGATGTTTATGTCAGGACTTAACAAGGTTGTTTGGGCCGAAGGTGTATTTTTAGGGCAGCAGCACTTTCAAGCGTGGGATCGCTATCAGGCCAATCGATTTCAATTTCTACAAAAGTCTTTCTCTCCGTTCTATTGGGGTGTCGTATCTCTGAAGTGGAACGATACTGCGTTGCGGGAAGGGCGGTTTGAACTGGTGAAACTGGAGTGCGTACTCCCCGATGGGCGTGCCATCGACTTTCAGCGTGATCAGGATGCCCCGGTATTTCTTGATCTGGCCACGGTCGGTAAAGAAGAGTTTACCGTCGTACTGGCACTGCCGAATAATGGGCTGGTTGAAGGTATTGCGGGCTATCAGTCCGCCGGGCGGATAGGTGGTTGGATTGCCGGTTATCACGATTTGCCCGATGAGAGTGACGGCACCCGCAAGCGTGAAGTTATGCTTGCTAAACCAAATATTTCACTGCGTTCCGATCACGAATCTCAGGAACAGATGTCGTGTTTGAGGCTGGTGAAAATACAGAAGCAGTACGATGGCGAATTCAAGATCGTTAACGATGTACTGCCTCCCTGTTTGGTTGTTAATGCGTTGACTGTCTTTCGCGATTTGTATCAGGGCACGGTGGATATGCTTTCGAATATCGTCCGGGAATTTGCCAAGTCGCGTTCCGGAATTGGCGATATCTCCAGTTATTCGTCGACCGAATTAAGCGACTTTTTGTTTCAGAAAGAGCTCGCTATTCTGTTGCCTCGGTTTAAAGCGGGTGTGCAGCACTTTCGTGTTCATCCTTACGAGTTTTATCAGCTATTAGCCCAACTGCATCAGGTTTGCGCTACCTTTTTGGCGCCGGAGCAGATTGACCGTGTCGTTGAGTACGACCACGATCGTTTAGAAAACTGCATTCCTGTGTTGTTGAATGACATCCGTTCGATGTTGGCCTTAAAGAAAGAACGGCCGGAAAGTGCTGTGGAACTGACTGCATTGTCTCCCGGCCGGTTCGAAACCACGCAGATACCTCGTCACGCACTGGAAAACTTTTCTTTCTATTTGGCGGTCGATGCCAAGCAAGACTCTGTCGATTGGGTGCCGCGCTTCACTCAGCTGTGTAAGCTGGCATCGCCAGAGCAGCTCGAAACAGTCGTTGCCAGTGGGATTCCCGGTGTGCCTATGCGGCACATTCAGCGTTTGCCTCAAAAAATCCGCATTAAGTCCGGTTATGAGTATTTCCAGGTTTCGACAGATAGCGCGTTGTGGGACAAAGTACTTCAATCGCAAAAATTCGGTATCTTCTGTCTCGGCGAATTTGCCGACGCAACCATAGAGCTGATCATTGTTGAAGAGAAGTAACGATGCCGGAATTTGAGAAGTCACTTGATGCGCTGATTGTTGAAGTTTGTTCGCCGATATTCAGTTTGCTGACGCCACTGCAGGTCGCCGAGGCTGCGGATGCGGCGCCTGATGATTTGCGTGAATCTGTCGAAAAATCATTCGTTATGCTGGAGCGCCGCTGTTTCGAATGTCAGCTCGCACCAGAAATTATACGCGACATTAAATTTGCGATGGCCGCGTTTTCAGACGAAGTGGTGTTGAATTCCCGCTGGCCGAATAAATACGATTGGATGGCAAAACCGTTATGCATCGAGTACTTCGGTGACAGTGCAGTTGGGCAAACTTTTTTTGACCGGCTTAATGTTATCCGCGCAGAAAGTACGCCGAACGTTGATGTCTTACAACTGTATTTTTCTGTATTGGTATTGGGCTTTCAAGGCAAATACCGGTTGGATGGGTATGATCAGCTGCAGGCTTATATCAGTGCGTTTCGCATAGAAATTGAAAAATTCAATGCGGGCGTCAGTCGCGTACTGGCAGAAAATGCCTCGCCCGAAAGCAAAATTACCTCGCGTATTGCTGGAGCCCAGTCTTATTGGGTTATGGCGGTATTGTTGGTTGCATCGCTACTGGGAATGACCCTTCTGTATTCATCTAAAACCCAACAAGCTATCGCCCGAAGCGCCGATACCATTAAAGTTTTGGCCAGCGACACCACGGCGGTTGAACCTGTTTCGTTTGACCTTGTCGAGCCTGATGAAGATCAAGCTGTCAACGAGGAGGCGCTGTAATGAAATCGTTGTTGATGCGTTTGCTGTCAATGTTGGCCGGTGTGGCTACCGGCGTGTTGGCCGGGATTATCGGTTTAGCGGTCATTATCTGGTTCGCAGGGCGCTACGTTGGTTTGGAAAGCGTTTCTGCCCGTTTGATGGTCATCGGTGGGTTGTTTGCCTGTTACCTGCTTTGGTTGCTTGGTAAATTCATTTTTCTGCGCGTTCGGGGCACGAAACTGGCGGAAGACTTGGCCAGCGGGCTGGAAGATGACCAGCTGAAGCAAAAGCTGGATGACGTATTGAAAGCGCTGAAATCGACAGACCTAGGTCGTCGCTTTCGTGGTAAGGGCGCACTGTATGCATTGCCGTGGTACATGATCATTGGTCCATCAGCGGCCGGAAAGAGTACCTTCTATTCGCGCTCCGGGTTGAATTTCCCGTTTAAAGACGATGAGCGTTACCACTTATCTGGTATCGGCGGTACCAAGAATTGTGATTGGTGGTTCTCGGATCAAGCCGTATTGATTGACACTGCTGGTCGTTATTCAAACGATGATGACTCATCCGAATGGCTGCATTTTTTACAGTTATTAAAGAAAAACCGCCCTCGTGTGCCGGTTAACGGGGTTGTGTTGGCATTACCGATTGATGAGTTATTAACCGGTGATCGTGAAACCCTGAAAACCCATGCGCAGAATACCCGCAATCGCTTGCAGGAAATCATGTCTGAACTTGGTTTGATGGTGCCTGTCTACATTGTGTTGACCAAGTGCGACCGTGTACGTGGTTTCGATGCGTTCTTTGAAGATCTCAGTGATTCGGAAGCAGCCCAGCCATGGGGTGTGTATGTACTGGACCAAACAGAAGATCGCAAAGCCGATGTGGTCAGTATTTTCAGAGAGAATATTGAGCTGTTGAACGCTCGTTTGCTGGAGCAGCGCAGCCAGAAAATGATGCTGGCACAGTCAGCGACTCAACGTGCGGATATTTACCAGTACCCCAGTCAGTTCGCTGGTGCATCAGATCGTCTCATGGACTTTATTGAGTTGTTGTTCAAAGACAGCCCTTATCATGAGCGTCCTTGGTTTGCTGGTGTCTACTTTACCAGTAGTGTCCAGGAAGGCGATGTTATTGAGCGTAAAAACAGCCTGATAAAAGACATGTTCTCTAAGGCTTTGGGGTTGACCTACCGCGCCACTGAGAGCAACCGCAGTTACTTCATTGCAGATTTCTTTACCAAGGTTATTTTCCCACTGAAGGATGCGGTACGTGGTAATCGCAGCCGTCAACGGTTTAACCTCGCTGCCAAGAGTTTAGCGTTCACTGCCATGGTCACCATCATCGTCGCAGCGGCCTTAACACTGACGGGTACCTACACGGCCAACCTGAAGTTGCTTGGGGATTACGAGAAAAAAGCCAAAACCTTGGTAGAGCGTTTAAACAATTCACAGAGCAGTGAGTCTGAGCGGCTTGAAGCTTTGACCGGTTTGTATCGGCATTATCAAGACCTGCAGCAAATATCAACGTATTCACCTTTACGTTTGTTTAACCGCTATGACCTGATTGGCACGCACGGTGAGCCGATGCGTCATCTGCTGGTCAGTACGTTGGAAACCAACGTAGAAGACCGGGTCATTCCTCAATTTCAGAAAGATCTGCTCGCGATATCTCAGCAATGGGCGTCACTGCCTGATGCACAAAGAAACGAGCAGCGGTTGCGTTATTATCAGTATCTGGAATCGTACCTGATGCTGACATCGCACCCTGAACAATACAACCGTGACAAAGTGGCGCAGTTCATCGCAAATGTCTGGTTCGATAGTTTTCCGGAAAGTGATCTGTCTCTTGTCTATGAAAAAGACATTCCGACGCTGACCCAATTAGCATCGTTATACTTGCAGTTTTCATTTGAAAGTCTGAGCGATGATGCTGGCGATCAATGGTTGATGGAGACGGACATCGCGTCGTTAGCACAGCAGCACTTAGTGACGCCACCAAACGCCAGCCAGCTATACCAGCAACTCATTGCAGGTGGGGCGGGCAAGTATGCGGATGTCAACGTTGGTAACCTGTTAGGAGCCAAAGCAAATACCGTTTTTGCGAACAAGGTGAGCTTTAATGGCATCTACACGGTTGAGGCATGGCATGGTTACGTGAATGACGCGATTAAGCAACTGTCTCAAGCGGCCAGTCAGGGCGATTGGGTACTGGGGATGGAATCCGTTCATGACGACGAGCAGGACGTTGATGAGCTGGCGACTAAGTTAGAGCGCAGCATTCGTCGCCTGTATTTCAACGACTACAGTGAGCATTGGCTGGCCTTTGTCACCAAAATGCGCGCGAAACCCAGTGCGGACTTAGTGCAGAACATTCAGGCGGTTAAAGAAATATCCGACCCGGATGGGCTGTTAACCAAGCTGTTTAGCAGCGTTAAGAAAAATCTGATGGTGACGGAAGTCGAAGTCACGAAGCTCGACCCAGTATCCGGCACGGATCAGAGTGAAGGCGTACAAAGTGTCGCCAAATTGAACCCGGTGATCCCTACATTTGCGGCGCTGAATAAAGACCTGGCTGAGCTGTTGTTAGACCGGGATGACAGCGGACAAGCAGACCTTTTGGAACGTTATCTGGCTGAAATTCAGCCGTTGGCAGAAGAGCTGGATAACATCAAAGTTGCGTCCGATGTCGATATGGAAGCTCGTCGCTATGCCGCGGGTGTACTGTCTGGCGACTCTGGCAATAAACGGCTGTATTCCGCTTGGATTAATGTCGACAACCTGCTCAACGAACAATCTGAGAAAAGTCGCGCACTGGTCTCAACGCTGATGACAACGCCTTTGCGTTCGGTGTGGTCCGGTATGGTCGCGGCCAGTGAGCGTTCACTGGAAGCTATATGGCAAGAAAATGTTTACCGGGCCTACAACACTTCAATACGGGGGCGTTTTCCATTTACAGAAAATGGATCAGACGCAACTGTTCGTGATGTCAGCCTGTTCTTGAAACCCACCGATGGATTGCTTTGGTCATTTGTCAATAACGAACTAAAACCGTTTGTGCAGGTTCGATCCGGTAATTGGAAGGTGCGAACCTGGTTGGGTGAAGGTTTGTCGTTTGATCAGTCACTGTTTACTGGCGTGAATTCAGCAACCAATGTTGTGAAAGGTTTGTTTGACGATTATGACCTGGTCAGCATGCGGTACTGGGTATCACCAATCCCGTCTCCGGGTGTCAGTGAATCGGTACTGGAAGTAGATGACAATGCCTACCGTTACCGTAACGAGCCGGAAGAATGGCGTGAGTTCAATTGGTCATTAGACAGTAGTCAGTTTGCACAGGTGCAGGTGCACCTTAACAGTGGCGGCGGCTATGCGGATATTTCCTTCGATGGACCCTGGGCGTTTTTGCGTTTACTGGGTAAATCGGAAATTTCGCATCGCAACGGCACTCAGTTTGATGTTACCTGGCCATTGGAGTTGGGTGATGGCCGGACGGTAAACGCACAATACCGGGTACGCGCCGATCGCGCTGGCAGCATTTTAAATAAAAAGATGCTGACCAGTTTTTACTTACCCAGAAAGATTTTTAAGGGGTAAGAATGTTCGGTCGCAAGCAATCCAAAGAAAATCCTGAAGTCGCATTGCCGCGGCTGTCAATCACCGGTGCATTCGGGAAATTACCTTCCGAAGCTGACTTCGTGCAGATTGACAGCAACTGGCGCGAATTAAAGGATTTGGATGACACACTGCAAAATGTGTATTCCGAATTGTCTCGCGCCAATCAGTTAGACCATTTTGCAGGCTGTGGTGTATTGCGAACCGGTGGAGGCGACCGTCAAGCGACTGTGAATTTGGTATACCCGAGTGAAGACAAGTCGGGTCGGTTCTACCCCTTTGTGCTTTTTCACCGGTTGAGTGAAAAGGGTTTTTATTACAAGCCCGATGCACAGTTCGCCGCCAGCTTACCGGCTATGACGTTAGCTATTGGTGAGCCTGAATTAGCTCAACTGCCTGGCTTGCCGAGCCCGAACTGGTTGACCTCGCTGCGCCAGCAGCCGGAGTATTGCACGCCGATGGACCCACGTTTGGCGAAGCGCGCGGCCATGACCATGGCAGAAAAAGTAACGCTCGGGCATTGGCTGGATGTTCTTGTGGGGCACGATCCAGCGTTGCGTCAGGACATTATCGTCGGCACCATCTTGTTGTTACGCCAGCTGAAGCAGGGGCGCATACACCGAGCATACTATGGCATATGGCTGCCATTACCTGCGGGCGAGCACGGCGTGAACTGTATTGCGTTTTGGCTGCAGCTGCTCACTGCGGTCATGACGGATCAGCGTTGGCGACCCGATATTGTTTGGTCGACGATGCCTGACAATAACCGTTTGTTTATCCTTACTAAGCCTTTAACCAGTTCTGCGTTGCAGGCAACCGCCAGTGCGACAACGTCAGTCACCAGTTTTCTTGGTTGGAATGATGTATTGCCAGCAGAGCCCAATACCGAATTAAGACAGCCAGTGAAACAATGGATTAGCAATGAACAGGCAAGCCTGCTCGACATAGCCATTGAATGGTATCAGTTGCTGTAAGGATCACAGACTATGGAACAATGGATAGAACACGCCAAGAAATTTACCAACCCGTTGAGCAGTGACGCACCAACGGGTGAAGACCCTCGCTACTGTGATGAATTTTCGTTGCTGAAGGCGGAAATTGAAAAGAAGACGGATGTTGATTTTGAACGAATCGTTTCGCTGTGCGAGGACATTTTGTCTGCAAAAGCCAAAGACTTGCGGGTCGCCTCTTATTTGGTGATGTCCTTATCTCGTCTGGAAGGTTTTTCCGGGTTAGCAAAGGGCATGGTCATTTTGAGCCATTTGGTTGAAAACTTTGGTGATGCACTGCATCCCAATAAACCCAAAGCCAGGCAGTCGGCATTAAAATGGTTTCAACAGGAAAAAGTTCTGACCTTTGCTCAAGGCGCTACCACTTCCGTTGCGCACGAAGAGGCTGAAGCCGCGCTTGCACTGTACGACAGCCTATTTGAACAGCTTTCGGGTTTGTGTGCGGAACCTATGTCTTGGCCGGAACTGAAGCAATGGCTTGATAAAAAGCGTAAAGAAACGGCGCCGCAAACAGTTGCTGAAAGTCCTAAGCCCCAGTCGAATCAAGCTGCGGCAGAAGCTGAGAAACAGGCAAGACCGTCACCAACGGCGCCTTCTATGCCTGCGACGGGTTCGGCCTCTGGAATTGAGTCGAGTAGCCAGTATGCGCAGGCGGTGAAGCATCTGTTGAACTACTTTCGTGAGCAAAAGCAGTACGCCAAAATGCTGGGTACGGCGATGTCTTGCCAATGGGGGAACCTAAAAACACCGCCGAACGAGCAGGGTAAAACGCGATTGCCCGCGCCGCGAGATGCAAGCCTGGCGCGTATCCGAAATGCATTGGACAACGAACAATGGGAAGAGGCGTTAATCGCCGGTTTAGACGCTTTCATGGAACCCAGTGGTCAGTTTCTGATGGATATTCCGAAATGGATGTTTGATAGCGCGAATCGGTTGGGAAATACAGAAGTTGCCGATGTCATCAAGCATCAGGTCATTCTGTTGACTAAGCGTTTAACAAAACTGACACAGTTGAAGTTTGACAACGATGAGCCCTTTGTTTCCAGTACGGCCGCAGCTTGGTTGGAGCAGATGTCTGAAGAAGCGCCGTCCGGCAATACCGAGGCAGGCTCAGGAGGGTTGCAGGCATTGTTGAAAAATGCACGCGATGCGGTTCAGGAAAGTGGCATTCAGGGTGCTTTCAGCCTGCTGAATCAGACGGCATCACAAACCGCACTGGATCGAGCCTATCGAGAATTTTGTAAAGCACAATTGTGTGTGGAACAAGAACGAAGTGAATTGGCATTGCCAATTTTACTTCAATTGGAACAGGTTGCCGATGAACTGTCGCTGGCCAAGGTAGCGCCTGAATTTGCAATGCAAATCTGGCGTTTGCTCTACCGGCTTCAGAACGAACGTTTGGCAACTATCACGCAAGAGTCGAGCAAGTTGGAAACGGAAAATCACATTGCTCACCTGCAATCATTAATGTGTACCACTGACGTTGCCAAAGCAATGCAGTGGCTCTAGGAAAGAAATAGGAGATTAACATGGGCGATAGCTTTCAGAATGAAATTCCTCGAGCTCGAGTCAATATTGCATTGGACTTGGAAACGGGTGGTGCAACAGTTAAAAAAGAACTGCCGCTTAAGTTGTTAGTAATGGGCGACTTCAGTAACGGTAAGGGCGAGGGTGATCTTGCAGAGCGTCAGCGCGTCAATATTACAGGTAATAACTTAGAGCAAGTTATGGAAGACATGGCGCCAAGCACTCAGTTTACGGTGCCGAACCAGATTACCAAAGATCCTGACTCTGAAATTAAAGTTGATCTGACCTTTAAAAGCTTCAAGGACTTCCACCCCGAGCAGGTCGCGGCGCAGATTCCTGAAGTCAGCTCTATGTTGGCGATGCGTAACTTGTTGAAAGACCTTAAGTCCAACTTGCTGGACAACAGCGCATTGCGTAAAGAAGTCGAGCGCATTATGAACTCGGAAGCAGATCTGAATACATTAAAAGACGAACTCAGCAAGCACATCAGTGTGGCGCAATCGTCTACTGAAGCCGACGCAGAATAAGGAGAGCAGTCATGGAAATGGCAGAAGCGAAAAAAGCGGTCGCGGCGGACGCGGCAGTCGAAGATGGTTCCATTTATAACCGGTTGTGCGGCTTAATTGACATCACTCCGGTTGAGAAAAGTGTTGAAATAAAGCAGTTTCAAACCGCTCAGGGTATGGGCGCGGCCGAACAAAATGAGCGTATTACGGCGGCCTTACAGGTGTTCCTGCAAGTGGCCGTTGAATCCGGCGAGCAAATCGAACGGATTGACAAGAACCTGTTGGATCAGTACATCGCCCGTATTGACGAAACGATCAGTCAGCAACTGGACGCGGTACTGCACCATGAAAACTTTCAGAAAATTGAATCTTCCTGGCGCGGCCTGAAGTTCCTGGTTGATCGTACGGACTTTAAAGCGAACAGCAAAGTAGAGTTGCTGGACATCACCAAAGATGACTTGCGTGAAGACTTTGAAGAGTCGCCAGACACAACTCAGTCCGGTTACTACGATCATATTTACACGCAAGAATATGATACGCCGGGTGGTGAGCCCATTACGGCCGTTATCGCGAATTATGATTTTGACCGATCCGCTCAGGATATAGAACTCCTAACCGAGATTTCGAAGGTCTCCAGTGCCGCGCATTGCCCGTTTATCAGCGCCGTTGGACCGAAGTTCTTTGGCAAAGAGTCCATTGAAGAGATTCCTAAAATTCAGGATCTGTCATCCTACATGGATCGCGCAGAATACCTGCGTTGGAAAAGTTTCCGCGAGTCGGAAGATTCCCGTTACGTGGGCTTAGTATTCCCACGCTTTTTATTACGTTTGCCTTACGGTGAAAATAACCCGGTGCGCAGCTTCGGTTATTCCGAATCGGTGTCAGGTGAACAGCACGATCGCTATTGCTGGGGTAACTCTGCTTTCGCCTTCGCGAGCAATATGACCCAGAGCCATAAAAAGCATGGCTGGACGGTGAATATTCGAGGACCGGAAGCGGGCGGAAAACTGGAAGGTCTGCCGGTACACTTCTATGAGTCTGGTCGTGGCACCGAATCTAAAATTCCAACGGAAGTGTTGATTTCAGAGACCAAAGAGCTGGAATTTGCAGATCATGGGTTCATCCCGCTGAGTTACTACAAGAATAGTGACTACGCTTGTTTCTTCTCGGCGAATTCTGCTCAGAAACCCGTTGAGTTTAATGATGACACTGCCACCGCAAATGCGCGCATTAACTCGCGGTTGCCGTATATTTTATTGGTATCGAAGATTGCGCAGTACCTCAAAATTCTGCAGCGAGAAAACATAGGCTCGTTGAAGTCTCGTTTGGATCTGGAAAATGAGTTAAATGCTTGGCTGCAAGGCCTGGTTACGAAAATGAATAACCCAGAACCGGAGTTGGCTGCTTCACATCCGTTGAAAGATGGTCAGGTTTTTGTGACCGAGTCAGCAGATAACCCAGGGTACTATTCGGTTAATATGCATGTTCAGCCGCACTTTCAGGTGGAAGGGGTTGATGTGAGGTTATCATTAGTTTCACAAATGCCTGAAGTTGGTTAATGGTTTCAGGTTTTCATTCGCAGCTGTTTAAATATTTTAAACAGTTGCACACTCTTTCCAATTGATGCAGGTGTTAAAGCCGTTGGAAACGCAGATATTTTTGTACTGCGATGCATCGTCAATTTTTTTTTAAATACCAAGGAGATTATGAATGGCGATTCCAGCTTATATGTGGATCACCGACGATCAAGGAAACGAGATCAGTGGTTCGGTAAACGTTGCAGGACGTGAAGGTTCAGTTGAAGTTTTAGCGTTTGACCATGAACTGCGCATTCCTACTGATGCGGATTCTGGCGAGTTAACAGGTACACGTAAGCACGAACCTTTCGTGGTTACAAAAGCCTTTGACGCGGCAACTCCGTATTTGTACAAGGCGTGTTCAAATGGTCAGACTCTGTCCAAGCTTGTTCTGAGCTGGTACAAAATTGATGACACAGGTACTGAAGTTGAGTACTTCCGACACACGTTGGAAGGTGTTCGTGTGACATCAGTGGGTCCTAAAATGGAAAATGTTAAGGATCTTGATAAAGAACGTTACCCTCACCTTGAGGAAGTGGCGATTCGTTATAAAAAGATTACCTGGACATACCTAGACGGAAATATTGAATTTTCTGATTCTTGGACAGAAGGCCGATAAGTTCGGGCTTCGTTCGCACCCGGCAACGGGTGCGTTTTTCTCAGGTGATTAAACATGTATGCGCTTTATGACGTTCTGCGTGGCAAGTTAGCCAACGGTGAAGGGCTCCAGACATTTCCAGGGCATGAAGATCTGCTCGTGAGTATCCACGATCATTTGATGCGCCTGCTAAATGCAAGGCAGGGTGTATTGGAACACTTGCCGGATTATGGACTTCCAGACCTCGATATGTTCTATCGCGAGCTGCCTTACTCAGAACAGGATATTGCGTTTGCCGTTAAAAATGTCATTGAAAAGTATGAGCCCCGCCTGATTCAAGTCAGGGTGCAACCCAGAGCGAGAGACCTTCGGTCTTGTGTCGTGAAAATGGAAATTAGTGGTCGTTTGCATGACGGCACGCACGTACGTTTCCAAACCTTATTTAAAAGTAATTACCAGGCGCAGGTGATGCAGCCTAACAGGATGTAGCAGGGAATGCTTTCATATCGAGAATACTTTGAAGCGGAGATGCGTTCTCTGCAGGATCTGGCGCAGGAGTTTGCAGACGCATACCCCGAGCAAGCCGCAATGTTAAACTTGAATGCTGTGAAAGACCGAGACCCGTATGTGGAACGGTTGCTTGAAGGCATGGCATTTCTGACATCGCAAATCCGGCACCGGCTGGACGACTCGGTTCCCGAAATCAGCGAGCGTTTACTGGATCAGATTATGCCAACGATGGTGCGGCCGTATCCCGCCAATACTATCGTGCAATTTACCCCGAGTGTTCAAAATAAAGAGCCGGTTCAGGTCGAAGCTGGTCGAGTCGTTAAATCTCTGAACTCTGGCCCGCTAAACGCCAACTGTTCGTTTACCACCACGCATCCGGTTAATGTACAACCGTTCGCATTACAGCATGTGAGCTGCCATGAAAAAGCCGGTGGCGGCAGTACAATACGGCTTACTTTTCAGAAATCGATGCAGGCAAGTTGGTCGGACATAGACTTGTCGCAAGTAAAAATATATTTATCTGCCGATTGGATGCTGGCGTACAGCTTATTTCATGTTTTCACAGACCATGAGACGCATTTTCGTGCAGAGATCGATGGTCGTGGACAGCTACACAGTCCGTTGCCCATACGCTGCATGGGCGCTCATCAGCGTGCTGGCGATCATCTGTTACCGATGCACGGTCGTGCGCGTTCAGCCTTTGCTATCATGCATGATTACTTCTGTGCACGTGAAAAATATTTGTTCGTAGAATTGTCCGGACTAGACCAGTTAAATATTCCCGAGACCAGTCAGCAGTTCAGTGTGCAATTGGATGCTCGGGTCAGCTTGCCTGTAGATACTCAGCTTACAACAGCAAATCTTAGGCTGTTCTGTGCCCCGGCCGTTAATTTATTTAAAGACGATGCCGAACCGATAATTGTGGATCACAGCAAAAGCGAATACCGGGTTTCTGCGGATCGTCAGATCAGTGAGTACTCGTCTATATACAGTGTTGGGCAGGTTAACAGCCGCGACCAGAGCAGTGGAGAAACCCACTTTTATTCGCCATTGCACGCGATGCGGCATCGCAAACAGGACGATCGCGTGTTTGCGACATCGCAGCGAACCGCAGGCGTTGATAAACGTTTAACCTATATTTCGTTAAACAGCCCTCCGCCATTCAACTCCGAAATCGTCAGTATTGAAGCGTTGTTCTGTAACGACCAATATCCGCGCCGGTATATTGAAGTCGGCGGCATTCATCGGATTGATGAAGATATCAGTCGGGTTGTGGAAGCTAAAAACCTTACCCGTCCCAGCAAGATGTATCAGCGACCAGACTTCCAGGATTTTCAATGGCAATTGATTTCACTGCTGTCGCTGAATCTCAGTTCGTTGGAATCCGTGGATAATTTGCAGCACATGTTGATGCTGTTTGACTGGACCGATCTACCGGAGAATCAACGGAAAATAGAAGCCATTGCAGGTATCCGTACGAAAACAACGCATCGGTTGCGCCGAGGCGTGTTGTTTCAAGGGTTGGAGATTCGCATAGAATTAAATGAGAGTGGCTACAGCAGCGTAGCGGACATGTATTTGTTCGGTTCTGTGTTGCACCAGTTTTTCAGTGCGTTCGCGAATATGACCGAATTCGTACAAACCCGGGTTGTGCAATTGCCATCGTATAAGGAGTGGACATGGAGTCCAGTATTTGGCAACAAAGCCCTGTTCTAGACGATATTCTGGCCAACGGGCACCGTTACCATTTTCATCAGTTGTTGTTTTTATTGGAGCAGCTGTTACCTGAGGACTCAGTCGGTGGTTTTTCTCAGCGCGTGCGTATCCGGCCTGATACCAGCCTGGCGTTTCCAGCGTCGGATGTCCGCGGTGTCAGCCGGCTACCAGGGCAGCGCTACGAAGTGGTTAGCCGCTTTATGGGGCTATACGGGGTCGATTCGCCGTTACCTCAATATTTTATAGATGATGTTACCGCACAGGATGACTCAGGCAAGCAGCTGCAGGCGTTTCTCGATATCTTTAATCAACGTTTGTACAGTTTGTTACATGAGGCGTGGAAAAAACAGAACCCTTTCACACAGCTAGATGAACAAGGCTTGTATTATCGTTTGACCAGTGCCATGACCGGCCAGTACTGGGATGGTAAAAAAGACGCCATGGCATTTGGTGGCAGCTTCATTGGCAGTGGCCGAAATGCTGAATCTCTCGAAGCCATTTTGCAGGAAGCGTTATCGCTGGACGAACTCGAAATCGACTCCGACATCATCAGTTGGGTACAGGTCGAAGACGGTTTACAACTGAATGGGCAACAGGCCCTGGGTTTGGATACCTGTCTGGGTGATGCCATTCCGGTTATTGGTCGCAAGATCGATGTTAAAGTCGGGCCAGTTGAACACGAGGTATCACAGTCGCTGCAGCCTTCCGCGGATATGGGACAAAAAATGGCCGGCATTCTGAAAGAATTTCTGCCTGACGGAGTGGACTTTGACGTGTCCATTCAATTGACACCCAAGTATCGACAAGACTGGCAACTGGGCAGTGAGCAGAGCTTGTTGGGCATACATAGTTTGCTGGGCGAGGCGAATGGGCGCGGGCTGTCATTTAAATTGACGTCACAACAATTTCAAACGGGTGCTGGCATGGCCAGCGCTTGATGAACACAACAAAGGATAGACAACATGGATGGTAAAACGCTTCGCGCATTACTCGACAAATTAAACCCAGAGTGTGGCACGTTGATGGAAGCTGCGGCTGGATTCACCGTGAGTCGTGGTCACTATCAGATCACCATTGAGCACTTGCTGATTAAAATGCTCGAAGATGATCAGCGCTTCCAGATGGACTTGGTGCTTGATTACTTTAAAGTTGACGTAGACAGCTTATGGCAAGGTCTGATTGATTCAGTAAACTCGTTACGGTCTGGTCACCAGGGCAAGCCGGGATTGGCGGAAAGCCTGTTTCAAGTGCTTGAAAAAGCCTGCGTGATTAATGCAGTGCATTATCGACGTGACCGCATTGATACCGTCGCAATTTTGGAAGCCGTTATCGAACTGTCGCCAACGTTTCCAACCTTTGCGGCCTATCGCGCGTTGGATCAAATTTCTCTGGATGAATTGCGTGCGCATCGGTTTCAAATCACTCAGGGCGCAAATGAAGACCGCAGTAACGGCACGTCACAACATCGCTCAACCAATGTCGCAGGCGCTGCGCCAGCAGAGGGTGACTCCGCGCTAGCCCAGTTTACGACCGATCTCACGGCAAAGGCCAAGCAGGAAGATATGGACCCCATTACCGGTCGTAACGAAGAGATTCGTATGGCGATCGATATCTTGTGTCGGCGCCGTAAAAATAATCCCATTTTGGTCGGCGAGCCTGGCGTCGGTAAGACGGCTGTCGTAGAAGGCTTGGCCCAGAAAGTCGCTCGGGGCGATGTTCCGGATTTACTAAAAAATATCCGTATTTGCGTGCTCGACATGGGTTTGTTGCAAGCCGGCGCGGGCGTTAAAGGTGAGTTTGAACGTCGCCTCAAGCAGGTCATCGACGAAGTTAAAAACGCCGCCGAACCCGTTATGCTGTTTATTGATGAAGCGCATACGCTCATTGGTGCCGGTGGCGATGCTGGTTTGAGTGACGCTGCCAACTTGCTGAAACCGGCCCTCGCGCGCGGAGAGTTAAGGACAATTGCCGCGACCACATTCAGCGAGTACAAGCAGTACTTTGAGAAAGATCCGGCGTTGGCACGGCGTTTTCAGCTGGTGAAGGTCGAAGAGCCGACAACGGAAGCGGCCATTCTAATGCTCAACGGATTGAAAGATCGCTATCAGGAGCATCATCAGGTGCGCATTACCGACGCAGCTATCGAAGCGGCAGTCACCCTGTCTGACCGCTACATTACCGGACGTTATTTGCCCGACAAAGCCATCGATTTGCTGGACACGGCGTCCGCACGGGTACGTATGGGGCAATCGGTGATTCCGTCACGTCTTGAAGCACTCGCAGAACGACAGAGTTACCTGGAAACGAGGCTGACGCAGATTCAATCTGAGGCAGAGGCGGGCCTGTTGGTGAATCAATCGTTGCAGTCAAGTTTGCAGGACGAGTTACAACACTGTATCGACGAAGCAAAAAGCTTCCATCAACAGTGGCAGGAAGAGAATAATCTGGTTGAGCAGATACAAGCGAAGCTCGCATCCTTGTCGACGAACGCGGCCGATGCTCAGCCCGATGCACTGTTGGCTGAATCGCAAATATTACGCGCGCAACTGAGCGCATTGCAAAGCGATCGACCTTTGGTCCAACCTGAAGTTAATGAACTGGCTATTGCCGATGTCGTCGGCGATTGGACCGGAGTGCCCGTAGGCAGCATGTCGAAAAGCGATCTGCAATCGGTGTTAACCTTTGAACAGGCCATCTCTGATACCGTCGTTGGACAGGATCTTGCGTTGCAGGCAATGGGCAAAGCACTGCGCTCCTCAAAAGCCGGGTTACGCACCAGTGAAGGTCCCGTTGGCGTATTTCTGTTAACCGGTCCGAGCGGTGTGGGTAAAACAGAAACGGCCCGCGCTATTGCCGAGCACATGTATGGCAGCTCACGCGCGCTCATTACCATCAACATGAGTGAATACCAAGAAGCTCATACGGTGTCGCAGTTGAAAGGGTCACCACCCGGTTATGTTGGCTATGGGCAGGGTGGTATCTTAACGGAAGCCGTGCGTCAGCGTCCTTACTCCGTGGTGCTGCTCGACGAAGTGGAGAAAGCACACCCGGACGTGATGAATGTTTTCTATCAAGTGTTTGATCGTGGATTCATGCGCGATGGTGAAGGCCGAGAGATTGATTTTAAAAATACGTTGATACTGATGACCAGTAATCTGGGCTCGGCCAGCATTCAGGAGCGTTGCACGCAGATCTCTACAGAGGAAAAAATGGCCGATATCATGGCGCAAGGCAGCGAAGATACCTTAGACAAGCTTGCTGAGTTATCGCAACAGGCGGATGAGCCTTGGCAAGGCCCAACGTTGGGCGAATTGCAGTCGCTCATTAAGCCGGAACTGCTGGCGCATTTTGCGCCTGCGTTGCTGGCGCGAATGCAAATCGTACCTTTTGTTTCGCTGGCGGGTGACGTGCTTGCGCAGATTGTCAGTTTAAAGCTCGACGGTATTGCACAGCGTTTGGCCGAGGTGTATCAGATGGAGTTCCGCTGTGATCAAGCGGTGTTGGCACATTTGGCCAGTCAATGTGAGTTGAATGATTCCGGTGCCCGATATGTCAATGCGTTGGTTGATCAGCAACTCATGCCAAATATTGCGCACAGCTTACTGCATTTTATTACCGAAGATGATATTCCGGATATTTTGACGTTATCCCTAAACGAAGATCAGCAGATGGAATGTATTTTTGCTGATAAACCGAAGTCAGAAACAGCGGCTAACGCAACGCTATAAATGCGAGTCGCTCCGGCCGGTAAACGAAGGACGGCTATCGAGAACTGAATAAAAAGGACGAAAAATGATTCAATCAGTGGCAAATATTAATCGGGCCGTCCGGCAAATTGGAATGGCGGATGAGAGCGAATACTTTATTAAGATCGATGGTTGCGATGACGAGGCGTTTATTGTTGAAAGTGTCGCGGTGTCGCAATGGAATTTATCGGAAGTCGACTGTACCGTTGATGTAAAACTGCTGGCGCTACAACCCATAGAGCCGCAAAGCATACTTGACCAAAGAGCGGTGGTCAGCTTTTTGTGGCGGGGTGTTTTAGCGCCATTGTCGGCGATTGTTCACCAGGTTGTCGATGCGAATGGGAATGGTGATTATCAAGGTTACCGCCTGGTCCTCAAAGCCCCACTGTGGCCGTTAAAGAATCAACAGCATAATCGCGTATTCCTTGGCCAATCTTCTCTGGATATTGCGAAGACCTTGTTGACGGAATTTTTGGATGGCCAATACGCAGTCAGTGTGAAAGCCGATGATGTCGAACCGTACCCGATGACGGTCCAGTATCAGGAAAGCGATTGGGATTTTCTGAAACGTATTCTGCTGCGTGACAACCTGTTTCTACATCAACACCAAGGCAAAGAGGGCATGGAGGTGTTGATCGTCGACGACGTTAGTCAGTTGCCACTGGTCAGCGAACCTTTAATGTTACCTTTCCGCAGCGTGAAAGGCGCTGCTGTGGATGAAGAATATATTTCACTCGTGAAACAAAGCTGGCAATCCACACCGGGTTCTGTACAGGTGGCAGACTATCAGTTTCCGCGCGGCGAATCGGTGTTCGCCCAAAGCCAGGCATCCGAGACCCAATCTACCCAAGAGTTTCGCTGGGGCGACAACCTGCAGACCCATGATGCGGCTAAAAAACTGGCGGACGGTATTGCCATCGCACATAAAGCGCGGGCGGCCGGTATAATTATGCACTCGAACTGTCGTGGTCTGCAGCCTGGTATGGTGGTTGAACTGACCGGTCACAGTTCATTGAATGGTCGCTACATGATCGTCAAGATGGAGTCGAGCGGCAACCAGTCGTCAGCGGTAAGCAGCGGAGTAACGGCATTACATAAGGGCTATGAAAATACCTTTATTGCCATCCCTGCGGGACAGCCCTATCTCCCTTTGTATCAGCCTAAAAAACCGATTGCGACGTCGATTACCGCCACTGTCGCCAGTGAAGTGGATGAACATGGTCGCTACCGTGTGCAACTGCCCTTCGATGAGCGTGCCGCAGGTGAAGACAGCAGCCTGCCTACCCGGCTGATGCAACCCTTTGGTGGTGCCGATCACGGCATGCATTTTCCGCTTACCGCAGGTACCGAGGTCGTGGTGACATTTGAGAATGGTGATATTGATCGGCCGACGATAATGGGCGCTGTTTACAATGATCAGAGCCCAAATGTTGTGACCAGTGAGAACAGCTATCAGAATTTAATTCGAACCCGAGGTCAGCATGAGTTTTTGCTGGATGACACTCCCGGTGCTGAAAAAATCCAGTTGAACACCGCTGAACAGAAAAATCGGCTGCAGTTAAGTGCAGCGGAAGACAATCATCTGGCGGAACTTCATTCCGAAGAAGGTGACCTGGAAGTATACGCTGGTAAAAACATGCAGGCGCAATCCGGTGCGGATATGTCTATCGAGGTTGGTGCTAATCAGGAAGTGACGGTTAAAGGTGACTATTCGCTGATGACAGAAGAAGGCGACATTACTCATCAGGCTGGTGCCAATATGTCTTTAACGGCTCAGGAAGACCTGTCGTGGGTAACAGAAGAAGGCCAATTGTCGATTGAGGTTGGTGGTCAGTTTGTCGTTGAAGCCGCAGACGGTATCAGTACACACATCGTTTCTGGTGATATGACAACGGTGGTTGAAGATGGCAACTTTGAGTTGGAAGCGAGCGATGCTATTTCGTTTCAGGCACAGGGGTCCGTCACCTTAACCCAGGGGGATGGCTCGATACAGATTGACGGCTCCGGAAATCTGACTCTGAACGGTCCTGCCATTGAAATGACGGCGGATAAAATCATCGTCAAAGGTGGCACTGTCGGCAACAACTGATCACACAAGGAGTGAGTGATATGCATAAAGTAAAGAATTTTCCGACTACACAAAATTTGCTTACAGGTGGCGTCATTGCCGATGTTATCGAGGTGCATGATGGTTGCGCAACGTTAGTACGGCATGATGGCACTGATTTGGTTGTCGATATCTCCGTGCAAGGGTTACCCGCTTTGTGCCCAGATGACCGTGTTGTTGTGCAGCAAATATCTGGTCTTGTTTGTATTACCCATAAATTAAGAAATCCAACAGAACCTCAGCCCCCAACGATGCAGTTTGACGGGACCCAGTGGTGTTTGAGCAGTGAGCAAAGCTTGTCGTTCAAAGTTGGCAAAGCACAACTGACATTACAACCGTCTGGCGACATTGAAATTGAAGGTGTCGATATTTCTACGGATGCTCAAGGAATAAACCGAATTCTGGGCACACGCATCGAGTTGAATTGACCATGTTGACAGCGAAGGATCGGAACAACTTAGAGCGCCACTTAAAGCACGCGGCACAGTGGCTGAAGAAACGCGAAAGCGGCTGGCAACAGGGGATGGATACGCAACAGGCTTATCGCATTGAGCAGCGTCTGTTTCCCAGTCTGTCGGTATTGAGTGATTACGCGGAGAATTTTTTCGATGGTGATGCTTGGCCGGAAAAACCTTGGCCGTTAAAGACGGTACTCATTGCCATGCTGCAGTCCAGCAACATCGATGTGTTCATTCGGGCGCTGCAAAAGTTGGATGAGATCACTGATCAGGAAGAAAATGATTTTTTCACCTCAGCACTTTGGTTGGCAAACCCTAAGGACTTAAGCTCCGAAAAGTTAGATGCCTTGATCGATAACCCGCTCGCAAAACGCTTAACAGAAGCCCAGTTGGCGCAATGTTGCTGGCAGCCAGCGACTTTGCGGAAATTAGCGCTGCAATGTGACTTGGCGCTACCCTTCTGGCTGGATGACTCGGAGCAAATACCGCATTCGGAAACCGCTAGTCTGTTGCGGTCTATGATTCTTGCACAGCCGTCAGCCGTCGAGCGGTTGATCGCGCACCTGTCGACTCAAGCACCGCAGTCCGATCATTGGACTTGGCTGACCCTCAGTGAAAACGCCCGGTCTTTGGATTTGTTTTTTCAGCATTGTGAGTCGGAACCAAGCCACCTACCAGTTGCGGCATTGCAAGGTACAACGTCGTGTATTGATCATTTACTCAGCTGCTTTCGCAAAGCGCCGATGGCTAAAGAAGCCGCATCGGCTATCGAAGTTATTCTCGCGACGCCGGTGGATTGGCAGCCTGCGCTTGTGGATACCGCAACAGGCGAGTCCGTTGCTGGTTCTTCGGCTTATCCTGTAGCGCCCGACATCGGCGGCGAACACGCTCAAGCCTTATTGCAGGGGCAGTTGAAAAACGCCAGTAACCTGTCTGCCTGGTTTCTCAACCAGCACCCACAGGTGCAGCGCATGGGTTGGTATCATCTGGGCCAATTGTTGGGTCAAGTACTGCCTGATATGACTTATCACTGGACGCACTGCCAGTGGCGTTTTTTGCAGTCTCAAGTGGTGTTAACCCAACAGGTGAGTCATGCAGCTTGATAATTATACCGACTGGGATGCAGCCCTGATTCCCGGTTGGGGTTATAACCGACATATGCAGATGACGTGTGTTGTTAAGGTTGGTTATCGTTGGAACGAATCCGGTGAACTGACAGAACTGTCGGCGGATGAATGCGCGTTGGAGTACAGCGACCGCTATGTGAACGATGACCCGGAAACCGGTTCTATTCTGTATCCAAACGATACGGTACCCTTTAAAGGCAACGTCGAATGGTTGTTAAAGGGCTCGTTGGTTCCAAAGCCCGGTGTTGCGCATCAGGCACTCAGTGTTCGTTTTGAAGATGGCACCTCAGTTACCGAGAAAAAGATATTTGCAACGGGCCCGCGCTATTGGAAAAAAAGTTTACTGGGACTTATACCCAGTAAACCGCGCCCCTTAGCTGCCTGTCCTATTTCCTATGAACATGCTTTTGGTGGCAGACACGTAAATGAGCGCGAAAAAATCGTTCAGTATGACAGCAACCCAGTGGGGACCGGCTATTACAAAGCGCGCGACAAGTCCGCTAATATCCCCGTGGCTTTACCGACATTTGAGATGCCTCCGTTCGTTAAAAGCCCGAACAATCTGCCCACACCGACAGGATTCAATGCCGTCAGCATGACGTGGCAACCCCGTTGGGAAGCCTTCAAAAACATGGACGCGGATGCGGCGGCGGAAGGTCAATGCCCTTATCCGGCGGACGTAAGTCTGTCTCTGTACAATTGTGCACCCTCTGACCAGCAGTTGCGCGACATGCCTGCACCGGGTTCGCGACTTCAATTAACGGGATTTTCGGATAACCCTATCCTGTTAACCTTACCCGACAGCTTAAGCCCCGTCCGACTTCTACAAAGTTCCGGTCAGCGATTGCAGAAAATCTCGCTGCGCTGCGACACCCTGTTGATAGACACGGATGAAAAAACATTGGTTTTCGTTCACCGGGTTGCACTGCCGTGGCACCCACTATCTGGCCCGGCCATTCAATTGCAGCTCACGGACGCCAGAACCATTGAGACAAAACCGCAACAACCCCATGAAGAGACCGCATGAGTGCCGTAAACGACTTTCCAGTTTTAAGTCATTTTATTCCTGCCGCCAATGTTATCAGTATTGCCGGCACCGACTCCGCCGATATTGCGCTGGCCAATGTGCTGACGGGTTTGTCCTTTGCCGAGCCGCTTGCTGAACATACCGTTATTATCGACGGCACCGAACATCCGGTCATCGCTTTACCCGCCTTAGATATAGCTGTCGGGGACGAACAAGCAAGGCACGCGGTTCTTTGCGAACATCTTTTAACCGCCTTAAAGGACATGACGATACCGACGGATTCGTTAGGTCTAATGGTCACTGGTGACATTCGGTTGGATGTTGTGTCAATGTTTACGGGTTATCTTGCTCTGTCCATTGAGGCTGTCATCACTGAAAAAACAGTGATGGCAACATTGCAACACTTTGAACAATTGCAGCCGGAAAAAAACATTGAGAATTGGCTGTGGGTGAGTCTGCACGCTGGCTGTGCCGCTGACCGTATTCGTAAGATGGATAGCAAGATTGCCACCGATGCCAGCAGTGAACAACCCATACCCGCTGATGCGGCGATAGCCGTGTTGCTGACGAAGTCCAAACACGCCACGGAGCCGGGCAGAATCCTCAGTGCTGTGGAACCGAATGCTGATGATCCACTGACACAACCCTCGCAGACGCTAAAAAAAATGTTCGCCGACCAGCGCAATTCGCAAAACAGTGTGCTTATTCACAGCATGCCCCCAACAGCCGAAGGTAGTATAGAACTGTATCGGTTGGAGCAGGCGCTGACGGAAAAGCGTGAAACTAAGTCGGACTTGCCATGGCATCAGATCAACCCGCTTCGCCATAACATGGCGTCGATATTGGGCGACCTGGGCGTCTGCCAATTGCCATTCCAACTTGTTTTTCAACAGGTATGGAAACAAGACCAACCACTGATGACACTCGCCGTAGAAGGCAATACCCGAATAACCTGGAAATTACCCAGTGCCGAAGGACGTACCGGCACCCCTCAAAACACACAGTAAGGAGCGACTATGAGTAAGAAAAGCGTACTGATTAATGGCCGGACGGCTGTTCATGCTGACAGTGGTGGTGTTTTGAATACCATCGATGTTTGTCTCACTCGTGTTGGTAACTCTGTAGTACCTATTCCATACCCTAATGTGGCACAAAGTAAAGATGCCGATAAAACCGCCAGCAGTGTGTTCATCAATGGTCAGCCTGCGTGCACGAAAGACAGTGTGTTTGCCAAGAGCAAAGGCGATGAACCGGGCAACAAAAAAGGTGTTAAATCTGGCACCAAGGGTGATGAAGCGTCTTTTATCATGGGCAGCAGTAATGTTTTCATTGAAGGTGTAGCCGCCGTCCGGGCAATGGATATGATGGTGTCCAATAAGCAAAACACCCCCCCCATGCCTTTGATGCAACCTATGGGGTTACCTCCTTTGCCAAAAGGTATTCAGGCGCCGGAAGAAATGGACATCAGTGAGGGACCCGATGGGATGGAATGGCAGGTGGAAGGTGAATTTGAAGCGGGTTCCCAAATGGTGATGATCGAAGAAGAAGGAATATTAGAATATTCAAGCCCCCTTAATATGGAGAGTGAATAAATGAACATGGCAGTTAGTTCAATACAGAGTATTAAGCGGAGTCGTTACTACAAGGTTTTACGCCAGCCGACCATGGATGGGTGCGATCCCATTCTACTTCCACTCGGTCTTTATGATTCGAAACCGAATGAAGAGGTAGACGGCTCTTCCGAATCGTCAGTCAGATCGATACAAGTGGGTATACAAGCGTTAAATGCAGAAGAAGGTGAAATAATTGAAGGCTACATGCCAGAAGGTTGGCTCTATGTCTTCGTGAACGGGTATTTATGGCATGAGTACGAAGTTGATAGTCATGGAGATTTTTGCGGAATTGATCTGCGCTATCAACAAACATTAGATCACCGAAGTGCGACGGGGGTACCCTCAAAAAATATTGTGATACCGACCCGTATGGAAGGTGAAGATACCGAAGTACAGATTGCATTTTCGCACGTTCAATGGTCTTGGCGACGAGTTCTTAGTTTGGGTGGAATGAACCCAGAAGATATACGCTATCGTCATTGGGTTAAAAATGGTGAGCTGTTAAGCACCATAGCCCCTAAGTATAGATTTATAGAATCTTATCAAGCCTTGTCAGACTACAACAACTTGGCTTCAGCGGATGATATTCAAGTTGGCCAGTGGCTAAAGCTACGAGATCCAGACACCCCACATGCAGATTCGGACGCTAATCGAAGCAAAAGGATGGGTAAACCATTGTCTGAACAAGCGAAGGGAGATGAGCTGCATATTGCAATTCAAGACCCGCTTGGCGCTGTCGATCTATTAAATAATGCAATGTTGGCAATTCACATTCAAGTCCAGGCATTGGTCGATGAAATGAATGGTGCCGCTCTGGATCCATCTGGATTTATTATGCAGCAAGTTCGCAAAGAAACCTTGATGCAAGGTGCGCCAGACTATGTGCCTGCTGAACACAACGCATTTGGAATACCAGAAAACGCTACCCGGAAAGATTATCAGCAAGTTACACAAATGGCGCAGATCATCTACCCAATGTTGTTTGACGAAAAATCCTTCGAAGGGTTGGATAGCGACGCGAAGAGTTACTTGGAAGATGCAAAGGACGATATAAGCCAAGAAGACATTGAAGGTTGGCTACACATCAATGAGCGAAAACAACATCGAGAGCATTACCGAAGTATTCAGACCTTGTTAATCGATTATTTGCTCGATTCCGAAACTCCCTATAGTGAATGTTCATTTTATCTGTCTGTTTGGGATTGCCTTGAAGACTATGCATGGGCGCCAGTGGTAACTTACAGCCAGCTTTGGGCTAGAACGAATGACCTACTTGACCTCATTCTTACTGATCCTAACAATCAAGATTATAGTTATGACGCTCCAACCTTAGTTAAAAAAGAAAGAGAGGAATACGGAACACCAGGAGTTGAAGTGTTAGATGCTCTTTTTTCCCCCAACCACCCTGCGCATGAGTGGCTATTTGCAAGCAGTGACGATGTCGATGTTACGTCAGCCGAGTCGATCACGGCAGAAGTAAGTTCAGAACCAATTGAATCAGCGAAGATGCGGCTCGGAGACTTTCAAGCATCGTTGAAAATATTAATGAGTGACCAAGAGCCTAACGCAAACACCGTTGTTGGACTCATGAGAAAGCCGAGTGTCGGCATACCGGATGTAGTTGATCGGTTTTTAAAAATCATAACAAATTACAATAAACTTCACGCGTTAAAATCGAGTGACCTACGAACAATTGATGTCGATGGGTTATTTACCCTGTACTGCAAATCTACTGGGATGCCGGTGCTTTCAAAAGTTCATCTGATTGAAGCCGGAGCAGATATGAAAGGGGTTATTGCGCCTGGGGCCTATCGAGTTAAAAACCACATTCGATTAGATGCCGAAGTTGAGTTGCAGCGTGCAGGAAAACGAGCTGCAACAAAAAGCCAGTACAATGGGAATACGTCTCACTTGATCGATGGATTCGACGAAGCAGGAAACAAGATCGCTAGTAATACCATCGCAGATTTAAGACCTTATAATGGGCCGGTCATCGATACTCCGGAAGTTCGCTGGACAGACGTTTGGAGTAATCGGGTCGCTAACACAGAAGGCACAATTACCTATACCGCAAAATCTAGGATGATCGTAACACCTGTGACCGAATGGACTGAAAATATGTCTAAGCGGTTATGTCAGTGGGCGAGCACTAAAACAAGCTTACAAACAGCTTATAAAGGTATTCCTTCGGCACTGTTGTTTTTAGAAGTGTTCAGCCTGGGGCAAGCCTTGGCCGATCTAAACAATGAAAAAATTTCCAATGTAGAAAAAAGCTATATAGTCGGGAAACACATAACTTTTGTGACGGTAGCTGCTATTGAAGCCGTCGAAATGTGGAAAGGAAGCGACGGTGTTATTGCGTTAATGAAAAAGTACTCGGGCAGCTTAGGAGCTCTCGGCGGCAAGGAAATGACCATGCGCATTTCCAGCAAAATAACGCTATCGTTTCCATACTATAAGTTTTTAGGTGTTGCCGTATCCGTTATTGCAGCGATTGATTGCGGTATCAATACGTTTCGGCTTGCACAGAAACATGATGCCGATGCAGCCATTGCCATGGGCATATCTGGTCTTATGGGTTTGTCTTCAGCAGGACTGTTTTTTATCGCCGCGAACTCAACCGCAGCGGTAGCCGCTTGGATCCCTATTTGGGGTTGGATCCTAGCCGTAGGCGCCATACTCGCAGGCTTAATTGCGATGTGGTTGACCGACAGTTTGTTTGAGTCATGGGCAAAACACTGTCCATTTTCTGGCAGCACATCAAGACGATTAGGTCATGATGATTACGACACCATCGAAAAACTCTACAATGGATTGCAAAACCTTTTCTTCTGTCCATCAGTTTCACTAGCAGAACGTGAAATTCGAGAAAATATTTTTGAAGTGACAGTTACTATTCAGCACCCATCCTTTATTAACCACAAGAGTACTATTGATTGGTCAATCTCTGCAAGCTATGCAGATATTTCAAATAACCGACAATGGGGTGGTTATCGTAATGACAAAACGTACACGGAAGATGACTTCAGTAGAGCGTTAAAAAGCTCAATCGTCTTAGGTGATAAGGAGCAACCTACGGGCTTGAAGCTCATCTATCATTTTGAGATGCCTGAACTAAATAATGTCATTACCGAATTCATTGCGAAGCATCATCTGTTTATTCATTTTCGAGTAAGGCATATCATTCCTTCTGGTTTAAGTTTACCAATTGATAACAGTGACACCGATGATACTTATGGTGATGGCGAAGGTTGGGTGCTTGAACGATTAACGATAGTAGATTAAGACATTCAACCGGTCACTTTCCTGTAGTGACTGCTAACTTTCATGTTATTGAGCGGCAAATTTTATGGAAATTACGTTTGACGATATATTGAGTGAACTCCGGCTATCAAAAAAGGGAGCTGATTTAGCTTGAAGTCACCATTGTATCGGAACTTTCCGATTGAAATTGCAGAGTTGATTTCTATTTACTCGCCAGATTCCGATGCAAAGCATCGACTAAGAATGGTTTTTGAACACAGCTTCAATGCAGTAGGCAAGGACAATATACTTTGGCCAATTTATCCGTATGACTCTGCCGTCCGTCACTGGCTAAGTTTGTTCGTGGCTCCACTGGTCTTAGCTCTGCTCGTCATGGCTTTTCCTCTATTTCTGTACCACATCATAGATTGGTTGCGTCTACCAACGAAAGAGTTTATGAGGTTGGCGTGGTCTTTAGAAATGCTATTTATACCGAGCGCGTTGTTGCTGTTATTTGGGCATCGTTATTCAAAGCGTAAAGCAAGATCTGCTGAGTTAACACTAGAGTTTCTCAACCTCATATTAGATAGAACGAACCAATTTGCTCACGTAAAGAGACCCGATGGCTCCTTCTACGCCGTACCTTGGGGGGGTGTCGAAATGGGTATGAGAAGAGGGAATGCTCCTCCAAACGTCATCGCTTATGATTTGTATTGGAAAGAAGCCAGCGGAAATTTGATTGGTTTTATTCGTTCACTAAAAGAAGATATTCCGGGTCAAATTAAAGCCTACGAACAATTTATGAGTTTGGATAAACCCTTACCGGACATTCCTATCCTTGAGCGATACCGAAAAGAGGATGAAGTGACCTTGAGAGAAGATCAGAAAAACGAGAGATTCAGCCATTTCTGGAGCGCGCTCACTATGCCGAGTATTCGGCAATTGTGGTCTATGCAACTAGATGAAGTTAATTTCTTGAATGTCCAGCGAACTGAATCGGAGATAGTAGATGGACAAAGCAGGCTTAAGCAAGAGAACTTAAAACGAAAATTTGTAATTGGTTTGCTCACGTTTCCAGTCGCATTAATGATTGGGTTATCGGGCATCATTCAAGAAGGGCTTTACGGATATAGTCTATTAGCCTACGGCCAATTGCATATAGGAAGTCGATTGGCCTACCTATTCTCTTTAGCTTTAGAGTGGGGGTTTTGGTTAGGTATGGCTTTCGCTTTGTCTTGGCTCATTTGGGTTATTGCAGTTTTCATAATCAGGCGATAAGGTTAAAGTTTCCGTTTTGCAAAGTAAACCAACATCAGCTAGGTAACTTAGCGTTATCAAGTTATGCAATAACCTGCTGGCTTACATCCTTCTTTAGAAAAAAATTTCAATATGCATTTTATATCCTGGAGCTTTATCCATGAACTCGAAAATCAACGCACCTTTTTCACCCAAAGGACTGTTGGTGTCATCGCTTACCGCGGTTTTGCTGTGCCTTTTCGCCTTGTCGATTTATGAAGAAAGCATGTATACCTCTATTTATCGTTGGGCTGGAAGTATTCCTAGCGATCTGAAGTGGCTTTCGGTTGCTGAGATAGCAGAATACAAAAGTAGTTATGGCGGAAAGCATTGGATAACGAAAGAAGCTTTTACATTTGGTCTCTCGGTAGGCGTTCTAATCGCATGTGCCCTTTGGGTCGGGGTTCTACTTATTAAGCACCATTGGAGGACAGCGGCATTTCTGATGTTTGTTGTGTTCGTGGTTTCTATGTTCGCTGTGTTTGGTTCGATTGCTCAAGCCGCACGTCAGTGGCCAATGGAAGAATTCAATCTGTCCATCATGTCTGAAATTGATGACGCATTTATGATATCCAGTGATATGGTCTCAGACCAATCGACTATAAACATTGAAGTTCCAAATCTCGATATATTGCAGGTGAGCGATCGTGTTGTTATCTATGGTATTAAGAGGCATTTGTTTAACTCAGTGATACCCCTTCGAATTGACAATCCCTATTTCGGGAGGAGGTTTTCCAATGAGTTTTCTTCTTCGATAGAAATGTTGGATGTTCCTGAAGGATTTAAGCAGTGTTTGGACAGCCTAAATGATGATCTTGCTAAAGTCGGTGGGGTAGTGGGAGCAGAACGGTTATTGAGTCGAAAAGAGAATCTATCCGAGCCTCAAGATGAGGTTATTCGGTTTCTAACACTGAAGTATCGTGACTACGCATTTGTTGTTGTTCAATTGACTGAACAAGCAACTGCAAAAGGTTTTTCCAGCACAGGCGGTCTCGAATTGGTTGTTGAGAAGGGCTATACAAGTGAAACAAATATTGTCGAACAATACACTGTTGTTCAAGCGGTTCATGAATACGCACCGTACGAGCTTTCTGCTCCCGACGCCATGTTTGACAGCCTAGTTAACTACGGCCCTACTCGCGAATGGCGCAGCTTTAAGGATAGAATCGGAAAGCTAGTCAACACTTGGCAGCTCGTTTTTGGAAAGAGCATTCTTGAAAATGCAATAGATGACAGCAAGGCATGTCGCCTGATTTCATGATTAGACGAATAGAGCTTAAGTTTTTAGCAAATTTTACTCCAATTTCCGTTGAAAAGTTGGCAAAACAACCAACGCGGAGCAGATCAATATTGGCATCGAACTGCGGCAAATGACTGGTGGTGCAGCAGACAACGGTCCGTCGGTGCGGAGTGGTTTTTTAGAACGAAAAAGATAGAACTACCTGTAAATTACCAGAACATGGTGGACCTACTAGTGAGAGTGTCGCATAAAACTATGGCGTCGAAAACTACATCTTTTTTTAGTTTACAGTGACTTTGATTAAGACAATAAGTCTGATCTGGGTTGGTCAATACTCAGCTGGCACGCAACCTGAGCGAAACAACGATGACAGAAATAACGACTAGTGAACATTTTAGTAAATGCAAATCAGTCAACGCGTCATTTTTTTCACAAACACAACCACGAACAAGGCCAACGTGAAGCTTCCGGTGAAGGCTTCAGCGGCCGCAAAGAAGCGGCTATAACCCACGGGGATAATATCGCCATAGCCGAGGGTAGTGAAACTGACAACACTGTAATACAGGCAGGTTAACATATCTTTCACAATGCCATTGTCAGAGACGCTGTTCCAGCGTATCAGCTGGCCCTGTTCCAGAACGCCAAAAAAGTAGAACGCGATGGATGTAAATAAAATGACAGTCCAGGAAAAGTAGATAACATTCATTGGCCGTTCGCCGTAACCGCAGGTTAAGTCGACAAATTTCGAAATAGCCCGTTTGACTGACCACTTCGGGTGTTGCTTTCGTTTAGCGGTCATTTCTTTGTGAAAGAAATGACCGGCCATATCAACTAAACCTTGATGGGCAGCCACGTTGCGAATGTTACGACAGATCTCTTCGGTCTGTTCTAAATAGTCGTAAGCGAGGCTCAGGTTGTCTTCTTTGAGTGCATCCTCGGCCCGTTGTTCCTGCAGCAGTTTCTCTCCCCAGATAACATTTTCTATTTTAGCGCCAGTCAATTTGGTGCCGAGTAGATTAACATCTTTCAAGTTGGTGTAATGCAAGTTGGCATCGCATAGGTTGGCTTTCATTAACGAGGCGCCACGCAGATCGGCCATAAACAGATGAGCACCGTGTAAGTCGGCGCGGTACAGGTCGACATAGCGTAAGTCATAGCCTTTGTGTTCACCACGTTTAACTAAGTTAATGCCTTCTAAATTAGCCCCTTTTAGCGCAAACCCTTCCAAACTGTGCCCACTGCGGGCGAGGGCCTCCAGTTCCTGACTGTATTTCGGATCCGTTTTTTCCTGGGTAGGGTCGTGCCAAAAGCAAAGGCCATTCCCTGCTGCTGGATGAGGGCATTGCTCGTTGTTCTTCAGTAGGTAGCCACATTGCGCCATGGTGCTATCCTCTTTAGGGAGGGTTACGGTGATATGCATTCAGTCTAGCAGTTCAATAAATATGAGTTAGTGAAATGGAGGTAGGTATGGCTTGGTCTGATTTTTCCTGGTGGACGTTGTTAGTCGCCGCTATCGTGCAGATGGCGGGTGGAATGCTCTGGTATGGTCCGATATTTGGACGGGCCTGGATGCAGGCGATGAGTATTGATCCGGATGACAAAGCAAAAATAGCGGAGATGCAAAAAACGGCCGGTCCCGGTTATGCGGCCTCTCTGATTTTTGCGGTGGTGTTCGGTTATGTGGTTGATGTGTTGCTCGCCTCTTTGCTAATCAGCAGTGTTTTTTCGGCTTTAGCCGCAGTGTTTGGCCTTTGGGTTGCCTTCACGTTAGCAAATACCTCAAAAGCGGTGTTTTGGGGGGAAATGAACCCTCGGGTTTTGGCAATTAACAGCGGTTTCGAAGTCCTGTTTGTTGGCTTGGTCACGGTTGCTGCTTTCATTCTTTAAGCGAAAAGCTGGGCAGATCAGAATATCCCTGCAGCGCCCTTCGCAATAAAAAATACACCGAGAGTCGACAGTAGTGTGCGACTGAAAAACTGAAATTGCGCTTCGTTAACGCGGTGCAGGAGCGATGTGCCAGCCCGAGTGCCGAGCATAGCCAAACCAATCACACCCAGGAGTACCCAAGCATTTATCTCGGATTGCTGCCAATGCTGTCGGTAAACCGAAAGGTAAAAGGTGATGCGGACAAAATGCCCCATTGCCTGAGTCATCGCTTTGGTCGCCACGATCTGAAACCGGTTTAACGAGGTTTTCTGGTAAAACATATCCAGTAGAGGTCCCGCTACGCCAACAAACAATTGTAGTGCGGTAACCAGAAAGCCGGACGCGATGGCATGGCTGGTTTTTGTCGTGTCCAGCGCCATGTTTTTGGGAATAAAGTGACTGGAGAGGGCCATGGCGCCCAACAGGAAATAAAAAAGTGACTTATTGATGGTGACTTGCCAGTACACAAACAACAGCGCGACTGCGACCATTCCAATACTGTAGCGGTGGATAATGCGCCATTGAATGGTATGTTTGTGCAGTAAAGCGCGATAACTGTTTGCCGTAAATTGTGCACTGGCATGCAGTAACAGCGCTGCGGACAGTGGCACAAACATAGCCAGGCTCGCCGCGAGCAGGATACCGCCGCCCATCCCTAAAATTCCCGATAAAAGGCTGGTGAGGAACACCGCAGTAAAAATCAATAATACCGTCAATGCGAATACTCCACAGTACGTTAGCAAGCTTGCGTTGGTGACATTGCTCAGTTTGCACAGGTCTTTTAGTTGCAAAAAGCGAAAGTTTGGACAGAATTACATTCCTAAATGGAAAGTAATCTGGCAGGGTGAGTCCGTATTCGGTGAAGGGGGTGAGATGTTCGCGCAGATGGAATCTTTGATCGTGTTCGCTAATAGCGACAGTATGGCAGACGCTGCGGCACGGTTGCGGGTGAGTCAATCAGCACTGAGTAAACGAATACGTGCCCTGGAGCAGCAACTGGGTTACCCATTGCTGGAACACCAGGGGCGACGCGCTGTTCTTACAGTGCCAGCGCGTCAGTTGCTGCAAGATTTGGAACCGCTGATGGCTCAGATGGCGGATGTGCTTCGGGCCCGTACGAGTCCAGATAAAACCCGGTTGGGAATAGCCCTCGCTGATGCGATTATGGTGTCTTGGGGGGCTGTACTGATGGCGGATCTTGCGCGCGAATTCCCGGATATAAGCTTCGATATTCACAGTCACCGAACGGCTGTCATCGTGGAGCGGTTAAGCCGGGGAAGGTATCAAATGGGCATTTGTACCGGCAATGTCTCCGCAACCGATGGTCTTGTTGTGATGCCATTGGTCGACGAGCCTATGTCCATTATTTGCGGTACCGGCATGGAAGCGCAGTTTGTCGCTTGGCAGCGAGGCGCAACTTCGCTAGAGGTTTGCTGTATCGAGCAAAAGTCCGCGATGTGGGCATTCCTTGCCCCACATTTTGACGCTTGGCATTTATCTCCGGTGGCAACATTAGAGTCTTCGGTCGGTGTCGCACGTTTGGCGGCAGAGGGCTATTGCCATGCATTAGTACCGAGTGGTGTCGCCAACGTGATTGCGCCTGTGCAGACGCAAGTAAGGCTGCAACCAGGATCCGTGTCATTTCCGGTGCAGGGTAGGTTGGAGCGTCCCTGCTCTTTAGTTTCAAGGAAGACGGTTATTAACCATCCCGTCTATAGCCGCGTTTATCAATATATTCAGCAACGCGTGGCGCAATTGGTCCTTGTGTGATTGAGTATGCTTGGTTATGTGAGTTGCATCACAATCATGAACAATAGTGTCGGTATTTTTTACGTGAAGATCGTCAGTAGAGCATGTGCATGTCGAAATGCTTTTCAGTCATAACTAAGTCGTTTTTATGAAAATACAATAAAATCATAGGGTTATCGAGTTGGCCTAACTTTTGCTTTTTGTGAAGCCGATCACAAAATTGGCTTTAAATGGATGTTGATAATGAGCAAAAAACTATGGATCAGCGCGACATTGGGCGCTTCACTTTTAACGCTTTCTGTGCCAGCGCACGCATTGGTATTGGGAACTGAAGTCACCATCAATGACCAAGACCCGATCTATGCCGGTACAGCCACCAATGAAGATAACGAAGCGGAACCAGGAATGGTTCAGTCGCAAGTCTGGGATTTGGAAGGCTTCTTCCTGGAAGGCACCACTCTGAGCATGGTCGGCGGTTATAACTACTGGAGTGGCCAAGCATCCGGTTCTGGCAATGGCGGCACGGACGGTGACGGTATTTTCAGTTCCGGTGATCTGTTTCTATCTGTTGGCAAGCCACTGTTCGGCGCTTCAGATGTTGCCAATGGTGCTGCAAACGGAAACGTCGTTGAAAGCAACAGTTACGGTTATGACTATGTGTTTGACCTGGACTTTGATACCAACGCTTGGAGCCTGTATGCGATAGACGAAAGCACAGATGTGGTCACGTCTTATTATCGCCAGAACTACCAATCGAATCCTTGGCAGTTTGAAGCAACCTCGGGCATGCAGAGTCTGGCAAGCGGCTCTATATTTGGGTCTGAATCACAAACCTATTCCGACGCTGAAACCGGAAAAAGCAGCTGGAATGGTGGCACGCACTACGTTGCCGGTCTGGACCTGACCGCTTTGTATGCGCAGTTGTCTGGAGATGAGACGTTATTTGCTCACTTCACCATGGAATGTGGCAACGACAACCTGATGGGCTCTTGGGAATACACCGATGTACCAGAACCAGCAACCTTCGCTTTGTTTACGATGGGCTTAGGTGGTTTGTATCTGTCTCGCCGTAAAACCAAAAAGGCAGCGAAAACCGCTTAATGCTCTGATAAGCGTAAAAAAAAACCGGTATTAGCCGGTTTTTTTGTGCCCACAAAGGCTGTTACATCGATAAGCAGTACGGCTAATATTAAGAACCTTGAAGCTTATAAAGAGCCAAATTGGAAACTGATGAACACACCGGGTTTCGATAAATCGTCGCCGTCCAGGTTGTTGATGCTCGGATCGGTGGCCAGTCGATAAGAAGCCCCGACGCCAATTTCCATGAAATCTGTGACGTTGATTTCAACCTGGCTGCTGATCTCGGAAATCAGAAATGTTCCTGTATCCGAGGATTGATTACTGGAATCAATCACATGAACACCACCTGCACCCAGTAAGATCTGTGTGTCGACGTGGACAAGCGCTTCCGGGTTGTAGGTATAGCCGAACATAAAGCCGCCATAACCCATTTCCAGTTTCTCATCGACGCCCCAGTTCAGTTCGTTCACCAATCCATAGCCGGCGCCGCCGATCATGATGGAATGCTTACCGGTAGTGAAGGTTGCACCGCCACCACCGCCAATTTCAAATGTTTGCTCGCCTTTGATCTGGCTGGTTTTGAAAATTGGGCCGCCAAAGCCACCAACCCGGGCGTTATCGAGGTCAATCAATGTGTCTTTCGCAAAGGCATGGGTACCGACAAGTCCAGTTGCGATAACGACGACGGCTGCCGACAAAGAATTGAGTAAGTACTTGTTCATTGAAAAACCTCCTTGGAATAATGGTAGGTAGCTTACGCTCCGAAAGTGAACCATAGCTGAATAGTCATGGCAGTATGGCTGCAATACGCGGCATGCATAAGTGCAGTAGGTCATTGCATACATATATGACTAATGACCACTGCAACTCGGGTCCCTGCGTATCACCAGAAAGGCCATAAGGCATGTTACTCGTGGCCGGATTGGGTGCCGTCCGCAGCTATATCCGACCAAACCGCAAACTCATTACCGCTTGGCTCAATGAAATGGAACCGACGCCCGCCTGGAAAATCGAAGGTGGCTTTGCTGATGACTCCTTTAGCCTGTCGTACAGCAGCTTCGCTCGCTTCCAGATTATTGCTGTAGAACACGGCCATGGCTCCACCTTGGCTGGAAACCGAGGTTAACGGCGCCCGGTAAAAACCGATTTCAACCGTGGCTGATGTGTGGGCGCAATAGTCAGGCCCCCACTGTTGAAAATTCCACTGGAATACCTGACTGAAAAAACTCTGCGTGGCTTCAAGGTCTTGCGCGGGGAACTCAAGATACGTGATCGTGTGGTGACTGAGCATAACAATGTCCCTTTGGTTAAGACGAAGATGGCTGACGTTTATGGTCGCGTGTTTATTTGTGCTTCGAGATTGGCCAGTTGCTGCTCCAGCTGTTCTATTTGTGTGCGTGTTTTGAGCAGTATTGCCTGCTGTACCTCAAATTCTTCTCGGCTGACCACATCCAGTTTGGCGAGCTGAGCTTGAATAAGCGCTCGGACATTACGCTTTATGTCTTCCGATGATTGCTTGCTTTGGCCAAGTAAATCATTGACTTGCTCGCTGATTCGATCAAGAAAATCTTCCGGTGTTCTCATTTTTTAACCTCTGGCTTTAGGGCCGCATTCGATTGATTCAAAATTGGGCTTTCTTGGAGCCCAAAGGCGCACTACTAAAGTGCGGTGAACCATAATGGTGCGTCGCGTTGTCGTGGTTTTCGCTGTGAAAGGCGCTAAGTCATTGATTTAAAGCGATATTTAAAATTGGCACGGCCTTCGCTATAGACAAAGTATCACTGTGCATAGCAACGAACACAATGCACTGAGATTGCATTGTAAGTGCATATAAACAGTATCTCTAGACCCACAATAACCACATAGGTCGGAGATGCGCTAACAGAAACGTCTGCAAAGCAGGCTCTGATATAGGCCACCGGAGTATATCAGAGACTTCTTTGAAGACGATTTGGGTCAAAATACGTGGAGCATAAAAAATGAAATTAGTTTCCGCCATCATCAAGCCCTTCAAGTTGGACGACGTCCGTGAAGCGCTTTCTGAAATAGGTGTCCAGGGTATTACTGTGACAGAAGTTAAAGGGTTTGGCCGTCAGAAAGGTCACACAGAGTTGTACCGCGGCGCTGAATACGTAGTGGATTTTTTGCCAAAAGTGAAAGTGGAAGTTGCCATTGGTGACGACGTTGTCGATCAGGCAATCGAAGCCATTTCAAAAGCGGCGAACACTGGCAAGATTGGTGACGGCAAGATCTTCGTTTTGCCTCTTGAGCAAGCTGTTCGTATTCGTACCGGTGAAACCGGCGACGAAGCTATTTAATTTCACGACTTTGTGATCGGAGAAAAACGATGAACGAAATATTTCAATTATCTTATGCCTTAGACACCTTTTACTTCTTGGTGTGTGGCGCCCTGGTTATGTGGATGGCTGCGGGCTTTGCTATGTTGGAAGCAGGTTTGGTGCGCTCCAAAAACACCACTGAAATTCTGACAAAAAACGTCGCGCTGTACGCTATTGCCTGTTTCATGTATCTGGTTTGCGGTTACGCGATCATGTACGACGGTGGTTTCTTCTTGAGTGGAATAATGGACACAGGTGTTGTTGATTCAATAGAAGATTCAGCCTACTACGCACCATCATCCGATTTCTTTTTCCAAGTGGTGTTCGTTGCGACTGCAATGTCTATCGTGTCGGGCGCGGTGGCTGAGCGTATGAAGTTGTGGGCGTTTCTGGCATTTGCTGTTGTTATGACTGGTGTCATCTATCCTATGGAAGGTAGCTGGACTTGGGGCGGTCAAGCTGTATTTGGTATGTATGAACTGAGCATGGTTGACTTTGCCGGTTCCGGTATTGTTCATATGGCTGGCGCTGCAGCAGCCCTTGCAGGTGTCATTTTACTGGGTGCTCGTAAAGGCAAATATGGCAAGAATGGCGAAATTAACGCGATTCCTGGTGCAAACCTGCCATTGGCAACTCTGGGTACCTTCATTCTTTGGTTGGGCTGGTTTGGTTTCAACGGTGGCTCTGTACTACAGACGTCTACCATCGACTCAGCGAACGCTGTTGCTATTGTCTTCCTGAACACCAATGCCGCAGCCGCTGGTGGGGCCATTGCTGCGATGATCCTGGCGCGCATTCTGTTCAAGAAAGCTGACTTAACGATGATTTTGAACGGTGCCTTGGCAGGTCTGGTTACCATTACTGCTGGTCCTGATACGCCAACCCCACTGCAAGCGACTATCTTCGGTGCGCTGGGTGGTATCCTGGTTGTGTTCAGCATTTTGGCATTGGACAAGTTCAAGATTGATGATCCTGTTGGTGCCATCTCTGTGCACGGTGTCTGTGGTCTGCTGGGCTTGATGCTGGTGCCTGTGACTAATGATGGAGCATCTTATCTAGGCCAGTTGGGCGGCGCTGCGACTATCTTCGTATGGGTATTCGGTGCATCGTTTGTTGTCTGGGCAATTCTGAAAGCTGTTATGGGTATCCGTGTCAGCGAAGAAGAAGAGTACGAAGGTGTCGATATCGCCGAGTGTGGTATGGAAGCTTACCCTGAGTTCAACAAAGGTTAATAATAAACCTCTGAACTGATCAAATTATAAGAAAGTCAAAATCAGATAAAGGGCACCTCGGTGCCCTTTTTTTCGTCTTTGTGCTCTTTGCCATCGGTTGAGCGCCGGACCTGGTTGAAGTGATTGACCTGCTTCGATTTGCCTGCCACCCTTAGCTCAACTTAATTTAGGGCTGAATCTGAGATGAGAGTTTTCTTCCTGCTCGTATCCACCTTGCTGGTGGGCTGCGCCAATCTGTCACTAACCGATGTATACCGAAACCCAACGTTTGAATATCAATCCACCAAAATAGAGGGTGTCAGTTTCGATAATGTGGCGGGTACATCAGTGGTGCAAATACGTAACAGCAATCCATATCAGTTGCCTATCAGTCAGTTAAATGCGCAATTGTGGTTGGAGGGTGAGCCTTGGTTGGCTCTGGATAACGATGCGATTTCCGGGCTACCTGCGTCAGGTTCCGTGAATGTCTCATTTCAATGGGATCTGATATTTGATCAGCTTTTAAGTCGGGCAGTGAACGTCTATCAGGCAGGTGAGGCCGACTTTACCTTGAAGCTTTCGCCGACTTTCGCCGTGCCGGTGCTCGGTCCACAAACACTTTCCTGGAGTTCAGATTTTATCGTTCCTATTCCTAAGTTGCCGAAAGTTTCCTTACAGGACTGGCGGTTAACGAACGTCAGCTTCAGCAAGTTGACGTTAGCATTGGATGTTGCGGTTTTTAACCCCAATGTTTTTTCCATCGCAACCCAGGGGATAAAAATGGACGTTGGTAAGGACGCCCGCGCCTTGGCTGATGTGCAGCTCAGGGATGCGAACCTGCAGGCTAACGGATCGTCCACTCAGACCGTCGAGGTATCCTTGTCCATCGTCGATGTTGGCTTAACGGTTGTTAATGCGTTGAAATCAGGGCAGTGGCCGGATACGCTAGCGATGAACTGGGCAGGGGCTTGGCGCAGTCCGGAATTGGATTTTGCATTACCGGCACTGCGTGGTCGATTATAGTCGGGTTTGGCGTTCAATGGTGAAGAGGGTGATATGAAGGTAAAGAGTTTTGTCGTCATTTTGGTTTGCACGCTGTTGTCTTACGCACAAGCCTCGACACTGAGTGACGTACGTAAGAAAGGTTTTATTGCTTGCGGTGTTTCAACGGGCATTCCCGGATTTTCCAATCCTGACAGACAGGGCAACTGGAGTGGGCTGGACGTAGATGTGTGTCGAGCGGTGGCGGCGGCCGTGCTCGGCAATTCAGAGAAAGTCCGTTATATACCTCTGACACCTAAAGATCGATTCAACGCACTGCAGTCCGGTGAAATTGATATTCTGTCCCGTATTACAACCTGGACGCACAGCCGGGATACCACGCTGGATATCATATTTACCGGTGTATCCTTTTATGACGGTCAGGGTTTTATGGTGCGTAAAGACTCTGGCATTCTCTCGCCGAACGATCTTGACGGTGCTGCGATCTGCGTCCAGCAAGGTACAACGACGGAGCAAAACCTGGCGGACTATTTTCGTGAACATGAATTGCGCTACCAACCGGTGACGTTTGCGTCATCAGATCGCGCTATCAATGGTTTTAAGGCAGGCCGCTGTAATGCAGTAACGTCGGATTTGTCTCAATTGTATGCGCAACGGACAAAGCTAGAATCACCAAAAGATGCCGTGATATTACCCAGTGTGATTTCTAAAGAACCACTTGGTCCAGCCGTTCGGCAAGATGATATGCAGTGGTATAACATTGTGAAATGGTGTCTGTTCGCGTTGGTCAATGCAGAGGAGTTGGGGGTGAGCAGTCAGAATGTCGATGAAATGCGAAAATCCAACAAACCCGTGGTGCAACGGTTGTTGGGTGTAAATGCAGATACTGGCAGGGCAATGGGTTTGCCATCGGACTGGGGGTATGAAATCATCAAGCAGGTTGGTAACTACCAGGAAGTCTTTGATCGAAATGTCGGGAAAGATTCTGAATTGCAAATTGAACGTGGTTTAAATTCATTGTGGAATAATGGTGGGATTATGTTTGCGCCACCGTTGATTTAAAGCGTGATAAAGAACAACAGTAAGAAGGGAGCGATTGCTCCCTTTTTTGTCCATGATGAAAACGGAAAGAACGTATTAGTACCTGTTCAATTCAGTAAACGACGCGCTTTAACGTAACGTTGATGCCAGTACGGGTTGTTTAGGTTTGATTTGATGACGCCTTGCGATGTGGACGCGTGGATGAATTGCCCGTCGCTAGTATATATGCCCGCATGTAATTGCTTCACACTGGTTTTAAAAATCAGAATATCGCCTGCCTGAAGCTGGTCTCGTCGCACCGGCTTGCCCGAAATGGAAATTTTTTCGGTGGTTCGTGGTGTACTCATATTGAAGGCGTCCGAGAACGCTACGCCGATAAATCCTGTGCAGTCAAATCCTGAACGATCCGTACCACCATAGCGATACGGCGAACCTTTATAGTTCGCGTAAACTTTTTCCAGGCGATTAAGTGCAGGGGCGTTGGTATTCTGCGCAGTTCGAACCGGAGTGTCGTCGTTGGTCATGCTATCGACGCTCTGAAAATTTGAACAGCTGGTCATGAATACCAACAGCATTACCATGGTCATTGTCTTCATGTACGGACTCTGTTTTTGGGTTTCGTAGCGACATTATTTAATAATCTAAGATGTTATAGCAAAGACTGCTGAATTTGGCATGAATATTCACCATGTCTGCGAATGAACATTGAATTGTGTGACGGACTGCCTAATGCACATCGTGTGCTGCCAGGCAATTGACGCAGCATGCCTTTCGTTGTCTGTCGTATGGTCAGATTTTTGATGGGGCTTTTTTATATTCAGGGGTGCCTAATTATGAACTGTGTTAGTTTAGCAGCGAAGTGTGATTTACAGCTTTTGTCGCACGACCGAAAATTTCGCGGCAAAGTAGTAAAAAAACTGGTAGACATAACAAATTAAAAGGAGAACGTATGACGATTCTGATAATCGGGTTAGTGGCTTTTTTTGGCATGCATTTGGTTTCGGCAACACCCTTGAAAAAGGTATTCGTAGATAGAACTTCTGCGACATTTTATAAAGCTGGTTATGCGTTGGCGTCATTGGTAGGGCTCTTGCTGATCATTGTCGGCAAAGCAAACGCTCCATTTGAACTGGTGTGGAATGGTGTTGTTCAAATGCGCTCTTTTGCCTTACCATTGATGTGGCTGAGCTTTATTTTACTGCCAGCGGCGCACATGAAAGGCAACATCAAACGCTTCACAAGGCACCCGATGTTATGGGCTATCGTGCTATGGGCTGTCGTACATTTATCCGTGAATGGAGATCTTGCGTCCATCTTGTTGTTCGGTTCTTTTTTACTGTACAGCCTGTTTGCTATGGTCAGTCAAAATTTCCGAGGCGCACAGAAACAACACGCTGTGATGCCTTTGAAATATGATCTTATTGTCATCGCAGCCGGGACAACCGTCTTTCTGGGTATTTTGTTTTTGCATGGAGTGCTGTTCGGTGTGCCGCTTTGGTCGTGGTGATTTTTGTCGACTTCAGTCGTATGGACTAAGGTCGCATTGTTCTTTAACGCTTTGAAATCAAAATATAAGAAAACAAAAACAACAGGTGGCACTATGAGTACACAAGTTTATCCGGTACCGGAATCTGCGGAAAAACGCGCAAAAGTTAATAACGAACAATATCTGGAAATGTATCAGCACTCTGTTGATGACAACGAGGGATTCTGGCGAGAGCAAGGGTTACGGTTGAACTGGTCGAAGCCCTATACGCAAGTCAAGGATGTCAGCTTCGATAAAACCAATCATCGAATTCGTTGGTATGCCGATGGCGAGTTAAATGTCGCTTATAACTGTATTGACCGACACCTTGATACTCGGGCGGATCAAACAGCCATCATTTTTGAAGGCGATGATCCGTCTGAAGATGCACGCATCACCTACCGGGAATTACACGCTAATGTCAGCCGAATGGCGAACGTCATTAAATCGCTCGGCGGTAAAAAAGGGGATCGCATTACCATATATATGCCGATGATTCCTGAAGCTGCATACGCCATGTTGGCCTGTGCTCGTATTGGGGCCATTCACTCGGTGGTTTTCGGTGGGTTCTCACCGGAAGCGTTGGCGGGGCGAATTGAAGACTGCCAATCAAATCTGATTATTACCGCTGACGAAGGTGTGCGAGGTGCTAAGGCCATTCCGTTAAAAACCAATGTCGATAAAGCGCTGGAGCATCAGGGGGCGTCCTGTGTTGACCATGTATTGGTGGTTCGACGTACCGGCGGCAAGATTGACTGGCACGATGGTCGCGATGTCTGGTATCACGACAAGTTCGATTTAGTTGAATCCGAATGCCCTTGTGAACCTATGGAAGCGGAAGATCCGCTGTTCATTCTCTATACCTCTGGTTCTACCGGTAAGCCGAAAGGCGTTTTGCATACCACAGGCGGGTATCTGGTGTACGCATCCATGACACATGAGTACGTCTTTGATTATCAGGATGGCGATGTTTACTGGTGCACGGCCGATGTCGGCTGGGTGACCGGTCACAGCTACATCGTCTATGGTCCGTTGGCAAACGGAGCCATTACCCTGATGTTTGAAGGTGTGCCGACCTACCCGAGCCCCAGTCGATTTGCTGAAGTGATCGACAAGCACAAGGTTAATGTACTATATACCGCGCCTACTGCGATTCGTTCGTTGATGGCAACCGGCGAAAAAGCCACCGAAGGAGCGGATCTGTCGTCCCTGCGACTGTTAGGGTCTGTTGGTGAGCCGATCAATCCGGAAGCTTGGGAGTGGTATCACAAGGCATTTGGCAAAGAGACTTGCCCAATTGTGGATACCTGGTGGCAAACGGAAACCGGTGGCATTCTGATCACGCCACTGCCTGGCGCGACGGCGATGAAACCCGGCTCCGCTACTCGTCCGTTCTTTGGTATCCAGCCAGCGCTGGTTGATAACTCCGGTCGTGAACTGGAAGGGGCGGTCGAGGGTAATCTCGTGTTGCTCGACAGCTGGCCAGGTCAGATGCGTTCTGTTTTCGGAGACCACGAGCGGTTCATCCAAACGTATTTCAGCACCTACCCGGGCACTTACTTCACAGGCGACGGAGCACGTCGTGATGAAGACGGTTATTACTGGATTACCGGGCGTGTAGACGACGTTCTAAACGTCTCAGGGCACCGTTTGGGTACCGCAGAGATCGAGAGCGCGCTGGTTGCGCACCCGGCGGTATCTGAAGCCGCCGTGGTCGGTTACCCTCACGATATTAAAGGGCAGGGTATCTATGTCTATGTCAGCCCGATGGCGGGTGTTTACCCCAGTGAAGAACTGACGGCCGAATTGAAAGCTTGGTTGCGCAAAGAAATTGGCCCAATTGCCACACCGGACTTAATTCAGTGGGCAGACGGTTTACCGAAGACTCGCTCTGGTAAAATCATGCGCCGTATTCTGCGCAAAATTGCCGCGAACGAGTATGACAGTCTGGGTGATACCTCGACTCTCGCAGATCCGTCTGTTGTAGATGTCTTGATCGAAGAGCGAATGAATCAGTAGCGTCTGTTGTTGTTTGCTGAAAAGGCCGGTCAAGTGACCGGCTTTTTTATAGCTCTCTGACCTCCGTGCATTTAACCAATGCCGCAAATGTGCTTCAATGTTGCCTCTCGGTTTAAGGGTATTCTAATGGCAAAATCAATCGCTGATCAGCTCATGGGTTTAGGTCTGGCTGATAAAAAACAAATCCAGAAAGACAAGGCCGAAAAGCGTAAGCAGGAAAAACAGAATCGCAAGCATAAGGTTGAGGTGGTCGATGAGACCAAAGCGTCGGTCGAGCAAGCGCGTAAAGAAAAGGCAGAACGGGATCGATTACTGAACCTAGAAAAACAGCGTAAGGCAGATGAAAAAGCCTTACTGGCGCAGGTACGTCAAATCATTGAGCGGACCCACATTAAAATTGACGAAGGCGATGTTAAGTTTAATTTCGCTGATCGCAACGACAATAAAATCAAAACGATCTATGTCACTGAAAAAATTCAAGACGACCTTGCCAACGGCAAGCTCGCCATCGCAACCGCCGATGGTCGCTATTATGTCGTCACTCAGCAGGTGGCCGAGAAAATTTCCGAGCGCAGTGCCGCCAGTGTGTTGATGGTGTCTGACAAGCAAGACGAAACGCCCGCGGAAGATGATCCGTATGCGGAGTTCGTTATCCCTGATGATTTAATGTGGTAACAAAATGACCGAAGTTAAAGGATTTACCAGCCGAATTGTTCATCATGACCGTCGTCAGGGTTTTACTGACGGTCCGGTTCACGCACCCATCTACAACAGTGTCCCTTACGGCTATGAAACGACAGAGGGGTTGATTGATGTTTTCCAGGGCAATGCTGTAGGGCATGCCTATGCACGTCAGTCGACACCCACCATTGACTCATTGCAATCCATGATCACCCAAGCCGAACAAGCGGTGGGTACCATTGTTTTTGCGACCGGAATGGCAGCCCTCAGTGCTGCATTTTTTGCGTTGTTGAAACAGGGCGATCACCTGATTGCGAGTAAATATTTGTTTGGTAACACCCACAGTTTGTTAACGACGCTGGAGAACTTCGGCATTGAGGTGTCCTTTGTGGATACCACCGATGCAGAACAGGTTAAGCAGGCCAAACGGGATAACACCTTGATGGTGTTTGCGGAAACCATCGCCAATCCGGGTACACAGATCGCGGACTTGGCTGCGATCGGTGACTGGTGTGAGGCGCAGGGGTTGGTGTTTTTTGTCGACAATACCATCACATCGCCCTATCTGTTTAACCCCAAGACGGTCAAAGCCGGTTTGGTGATGAACAGCCTGTCCAAATATTTCAGTGGGCACGGCACGGTATTGGGTGGCGCTATAACTGACACGGGTTTCTATGACTGGCAGGAATATCCCAATATCTTTACGTCTTATCGCAAAGGAGATACGAAAAAGTGGGCCCTGACGCAGGTGAAGAAAAAAGCCCTGCGCGATATGGGCGGAACCCTCAGCTCTGACGGCGCCTACCAAATTGCTGTCGGCGCTGAAACCATGGCGTTACGCATGGATCGGGCCTGCAGCAATGCACTCGCGCTGGCGAATCTACTAAACACTCATGACAAGGTAGCTAAGGTCTATTATCCAGGATTGGCGGAGCACCCTCAGCATGACCAGGCCAAACAATGGTTCAAGCACTTTGGCGCTATTTTAAGTTTCGATCTGCAGCCGAAATACGACAGCGCCACCTTACTGAATAACATTGATCTGGTGATTAATGCCACGCACTTAGGTGATAACCGGACTTTGGCGTTGCCGATGGCCAGTACCATTTTCTATGAAATGGGGCCGCAGAACCGGCAGCAGTTTGGCATCGGTGACCAGATGATACGGGTATCTGTTGGTATCGAAGACTGCGACGATCTAATCGCCGCGTTTCAAGCGGGCTTGGATAAGCTCTGATCCGATCGTCATGCATGCCGCCGGACGATATCGTCTGGCTCAGCATCAGAATTGACTATAATAATGGGTTGAAGCCTGTTTAATCGGTTTGCAAGGTTGCTGCCAAACGACACTCAAACTGTATCACTCAGGCTGACGCACGGTTTAATAAAACCTGTCAATGTAGTGACAGGACCCCTAAAAAGGGTGACAATCAGCCAAAATAAATACAAAAAATGGTGTTACCAATGGGTATTCTACGAAAGAGTATGGCAACGTTGCTCATGCTGAGTTCTGTTGCTTTTGCGACAGAGTCGGGTGACCTGCTTGACGCCTTCAACGAGATTTCTTTGGAAGTGCCAACCATAGCCTTTGAAGAATGGGGTGGTAGTGGCAGCATCGAAAGCCCCGAATTTAAAGCCTTCTACGTAAATCAGTTCAATCAGTATGTGGACTTAGCCTCGAAGCTGTCTATTCGTGCTGTCGCTTGCAGCAGTGGTGATATTCCACAAGCCAGCGACTATCAGGCCATGACGGATTTAAAAGCCCTTTACGCTGGAATCGCCGAAACGCTGACGCGGTCGCAAACTCAGCTTAAGCTCTGGGTAGACCTGAAAGATCAGAGCGCGATGGCTGAATTAGGCAAGCTGATCCCTAAATTGACCGTGTCTTATAGCCGTATGTTATTCGAACTGTCCAGTTGTTCCGGTTACCTTTACGGTGAGCTGGTTAATTAAAGGAGTACTCCGGTGGATCGAGTTTTAATTGTCGATGATCACCCTCTATTTCGGGATGCCCTGAAGCTTTCGCTGACGCAGAAGCCAGAACAATTATCCTTGGTGGAACCCGGCCAGGTTAAATTTGCAGCCTCACTCGAAGAAGCCATGACCCTGTTGAAAGATGACGAAGGTGTTGATCTGGTGCTGCTTGATCTCCACCTTCCTGGTAATGACGGTTTTCTGGGTTTACTTGAGCTGCGTAAGCTTTACCCGAGTATTGCGGTACTGGTGATTTCCGGCAACGATGATCAATCCGTCATCGCGAAAGCGAAAGCCTGTGGAGGCGCTGGCTTTATATCCAAGTCGTTGGCGGCAGATTCGATTATGCAGGCCGTGAAAAACGTCTTGGAAGGCGGTGAATTTTGGCCAGAAGGCGACTTAGAGACGGATTCCGAATTGCAGGACATTGCGCGTCGCATCAATGAACTTACGGATCAGCAACTGCGGGTGTTACGACACCTGCAAGATGGGCGTTTGAATAAACAGATAGCCTACGATCTGGATATCTCGGAAGCCACCGTGAAAGCCCATGTTACAGCCATATTCCGAAAGTTAAATGTACTCAACCGTACCCAAGCGGTTATTCTTGCGAACAAACTTCATGTCGAGCCGCCATTGACGGTATAAACAGGAGTGGCCTCTTTTGGTCACGTCAGCGCCTACCATGGGAATGGTGCCCTTAATTGTCACATCCGGTCCTAATTGGCGTCCTCAATGTGATCCAAATAACAGTTTGACGTGTTTGCGCATTGAAGCCTAATGCGCCATTGGTCATTAATTTGGTTTAAATTTCGTCAATAGGGTGCTAAAAATCAGGGAAATTTGAGAAACTGAGATGATTAGTGCGGGGTGATTCATATTCATCCCAAATTGGCACGGATTTAGCAAAATCTTGGTAACACGAGTCGTTCCGAACGGAGTCACACATGACAGCTGTAAAAGACAATGTCATTCGTTTATATGATGTCAAACCAGAAATGGCATTGGAGCATCTGAAGCGTTCTACCGGGTTGGCGTTTGATGACCTGCCGCAGAGCTTGGCAGACATGGTCGATGTATCCGTGGTAGATGATGATATGCTGCCGCCTATCTTGACCGATATCGTCGATATGCCAGTATACAGTAAGGCATAAAAGGGCTGTTTGAATCAGTCGGCAGGGCAGGGCAGATTCGGGTGGTGTTACGACTTCAGGCTTGTTTGATGTCTTGCAAATGTCTGGCTGGTTGCACAAACAGCTCGTCAACGGTGTAACTCAGGTTGCTGGTTTCAACAGCGACACTCATTTTCTGGATAGGTCCAGTGACTTTGACCCGCGCGATGCCTGACAGCAATAGCGACGCTGAATTGATAACGGTTTGATCGATACACACAGAATGCTCACCAGTGTTGTCACTCCAGTGCAAATGCAGTTTAACCATATCGTGTGACAGCTGCTTGAAGCGGAACCAAGCGGCAATGTTGTAATCAGATTGCCATTGGAGACCACTCTTAATATTGGCAGGTTGTGCCAGAATATGTTCTGGAACGTCGGTCAATTTTTGTTTGTACATGGTCGTATCCTCTCCCCGAACCTCTGACTTTATCCACAATCAACTAATAAAACAGTCGACTGTTTCTCATTCGGCATAGCTATCTCTAATTGAGAGTGATTTTCTTTATTCTTTAGACTCAATCGTCAGTTTTATTTTGATATCCCTGGTGTCCGTGCCGTTGACTTTCAGACGAAACGTTGCAATCTGTCTGCGCTTATCGGAGGTATTGTCCATTTTATGGGCGCGTTAACGGGTACTGCCCGGAATGGCGCTTGCTTGAGCTTATCTAGGTTGTATCTGAAACGTTTGCATCATGCAGTGACCTGGTTTCGTTGGGAGTTTTTCGCCGTCAAGGGCCGAACCGGTCCGACGATTCGGGCTCGGCCCTTAACAATCCCAGCCGCCGCCATAAACGACTCTCTTGCGCAAGCTTCCCGCTTGAACAACCTGTGAGACGAGAATTGCTTCGCGTGGTCGTTTGAAAGGCGGAGAAAACCGCAGCAAGAGTTACTTTCTCGATAGATAAAACCAACTTTTAAATTCTATGTACCAAGGACTGGCGTAAATAACGGTTTCGTCGCATCTGCTTTGGATGACATGGCGGACTTATCGCAACGGATTCAAGGGCATGGATGCCCATGGAAGCGCCGCGCGTGCAGGGACGCACGCTCAAGCGACCGTTCGAAGAAAGTGTCTGGCATGGCAGAACACCAAAGCGGGCGAAAAAAGGGGGGTGCAAGGGGATCTCCCCTTGGAAAGAAAAATCCTCCAAGAAATCTTTTGGTTTAAAACGGAACCATAGTCTTCGAAACAGATTTAGTACTTGAAGTTAAAAAACTCAGCGAAACCAAGTCACACATTGATGCATATTCCATTGATCAAGTTTAAGTAGGTGCAATTCGGTATTGCCCTTTGTATGCTGGCTTTTTGAGGCTAAGGCAGCAGTGTTTTGATCAATGACCGCAGCGCTACCGGCTTGACCGGTTTGGCCAAATAGGCCATCCCCATGTTGGCTGCCTGCTGTTTGATATCTGCTTCGGTATGAGCGGTGACGAGAATTGTCGGCACTTGTGCAGCCCAGTGATCGGTCAGTTGGTGCCAGAGGCTGAAGCCGGTAAGCTGTTCACCAAGATGATAATCAATGATTAGCAAATCGGGCTGAAGGGTTACCATGGCTTCTGCCGCCGTGCTGGCAGTCCAGACGTCGCATCCCCAGTTGTTCAGGACGGTTTTTAACGCATCGGTGTTTTGTGGGTCATTATCGATGACCAATACTGTCAGTGACAGGCTGTTCGCCCGCGAAGGCTTGTGACTTGTAGTGGGTTTGCTGGGCGCAGCTTGTGCTCGGTCGGCGGTTAAGCTAAAGCATGATCCTCGATTCAGTTCTGACTGAACCTTGATTTGATGCCCCAGATGCTGGCTGATGCGGGACACGACACTGAGGCCTAGGCCAACCCCCTGAGCTTCTTGCCGATGCTGATCCAGGCGGTTGAAGTCATGAAAAATCCGTTCAAAATCGGCTTCATTTATGCCCAATCCCGTATCCCACACTTGAATGACGACCTGGTCTCCGCGTTTGCGGGCTGCTAGCAGAATGCCGCCTTGGCGAGTGTATTTGATGGCATTGGAAACCAGGTTCTGAACGATGCGTCGTAATTGTCTGCCTTCGCTGGCTAACCAGAGCTTGGTTGGCCGGACAATCAAACGCAGGTTCTTCTCCTGAGCCAGGGCACTGAATTCATCGTTGATGGAGGTGAAAATCGGGTAGAGATCGACCGGCTCTATAACCGGCGTTTGCGGATTGCCGTCCAGCTTGGCAATTTCGAGCAAGGTCGATATCAACTCTTCCGAGGTTCGTAGCGAGCTTTCCAGCTTTGGTAGAATTGGTTCGTCAGGCCATTGATCAAGCAAGGCGGTGTTATAAAGTCGCGCTGCGTTAAGGGGCTGCAGAATGTCATGACTGGCCAAGGCCAGAAACCGGGTTTTACTTTCATTGGCCAGTTCGGCTTCCGTTTTCGCCTCCATGATCATGGCCTCAGCACGTTCACGTTCAGCGATTTCTGCACGCAGATCTTCATTTACCTGGCGAACTTCTTCTGTGCGTTCTTCTACTCGCTTTTCCAGATTGTTTTTGGCTTCCTGCAATTCGTCTTGCGCTTTGACAAACTCCGTGATGTCGTTGAACGTGGTGACAAACCCGCCACCGGGCAGGGGGTTGCCCCGGATCTCGGTTACACGTCCATTATTGCGCATACGAATAAACCGATGTGCGGTACCGGATCGCAGGTGGTTAAGTCGCTTCTGCACATGTTCATCGACTGTGCCCGGCCCGCATTCGCCGCGTTCCGCGTTATAGCGAACCAAGTCTTCGATGGGGGTGCCCACGCGGATCAGGTCTTTGGGGTATTGATACATTTCCAGATATTTGCGGTTCCAGGCGACCAGTCGTAAATCCCGGTCGATTACCGACACGCCGTGATCGAGGTTTTCCAGTGTGGATGACAGCACCTTCTGGTTGAATTGAATCGCCTGCGTGGCTTCGTCAAAAAATGTGACCACATCTTCCAGATGTAACTCACGACCCGCCAGTGCCGAATGCATCATGGCTCGCGCTGAACTGGCCCCAATGACGCCAGATAAAGTGCGCTCAATGTATCGGATAAAATCCGCCGACGGCACGTCATTTGGCAGCAGACGAATGTGATGAACCCGTTCGAAATCTTCTAACCAGCGTTGGGTCTGGTTGATGCCAGCAAAACGCTCAAGCATGCTTACCAGCTCGCCTGCCTTGACCTGTGGGTCCTTATTACTGAGGTTGCCCCGATTCAGGTGCTCATCCAGTTGCACATAGGCAGAGGCCTGTAAGCGATCTGCCAGTGTCGTGTTTGCCTGACGGGAGAAGTAGATAAAAGCGGTAATGTTAAACAGCAGGCTAAAGAACACCCCATGCGACAGAGGATCGTTAAACGCGAAACCAAACAGCGCCTGTGGGCGAAGCCAATGCACGGAAAACGGTCCCTCAATGAGTAACCTTTCTGAAACGAACCCAGCTTGTTCCAGCATGGGCACCAGTAAAGTCCATGTCCACATCAGGCTACCCAGAATCATACCCGCATAAGCGCCCTGAACATGCGCTTTACGCCAGTAGAGACCACCGAGCAGCGCGGGCAGCAATTGCACGACGAGTGAAAATGCCAGCAAGCCGATTGCCGACAATGCTTCGGTTTCACCAAAGCGTAAGTTGTAGGCCCAGGCCACCAGTATGACCGCGCTAATGATGATTCTGCGCATGAAGATCAGCCAGGGGCCGACCTCATGGGTGTCAGTGGACAACCGCTTGTTAATCAGAAACGGCAAAACCGCATCGTTACTGAGCATGGTAGAAAGGGTCAACGTGGTAATCACGATCATCGCCATTGACGCGGAAAACCCACCGATAAAGACCAGGACCGTTAGCCACAATTGACCGCTGGCTTGCGGCAACATCAAAACAAAGGTATCGGCATCGATGCCACTGCCATAAAAGAGTCGCAGCCCCGCTGAGGTGATGGGTAACACCACGAGACTGATCAACGCGAGATAAAGTGGAAATACCCAGCGGGCGGTTTTCAAGTGTTCAAGGTGTGTGTTTTCAACGATCATGACGTGGAACTGGCGCGGTAAAACCATTATCGCAGAGGCCGCCAGCAACAATTGCGTAATAAAGCTTAAGCTCAGGCCATTCCATCGAAAAGCTTCGGTCGCCACCAGTTCGCTGGCGAACTCGCTCGGACCACTGTAAAAAACGAAAATTACATAGAGCGCCAACACGATAAGCGCCGTTAATTTAACGATCGATTCAAACGCAATGGTGAGCATCATCCCATGGTGATGTTTCGACACGTCCACCTGCCGGGTGCCGAACAATATGGCAAAACCGATCATGGAAACCGCCACGATTAAGGCCGTGTTGGATATTGGAAAAGGCAGGTTGGCCGCTTCGGTGGAAAGAATGGTGATGGAGTTGGTGACCGCTTTCAGCTGTAACGCGATATAGGGGATGCCGGCGGTGGTGCAGATCAGTGTGACCAGCAACGCAATTCCCCTTTTTTTGCTGTAGCGTGAGGCCATGAAATCGGCAATAGATGTTGTGTTTTGCCGTTTGCCAACGCGAATCATCTTGTGGATGACTGAGTGGCCGAACACAAAGACCAGCAACGGGCCGAGGTAGATGGGCAGGAAGTCCCAGCCTCCATTGGCGGCCGTTCCCACTGCACCATAGAAGGTCCAGCTGGTGCAGTAAACTGCCAGCGATAGTGCGTAGATCAGGTGGCTGTGTGCTCGTGTCTTGTTTTTACCGCGTCGGGAATCGCCGTAAAGGGCGATGCAAAACAGCAAAATAAAATACAGTACCGCAAAGGCAAACAGTATCCATGGGTTCATGTTGTCGATAACTCGGTTGGGTCCGGACCTCGGTGTGCAAGCAAAGGTAAGGTGAGCCGGTTCTTATTTGTTAACGTACTGGTTACACTTACATTCTTTTCATATTAGTTGCAATTACTATGACCCGTCCCTCTGACCATCCGACAATTGAATCCGGCCGCACTGGTGTGCTATTGGTAAACTTAGGCACACCAGACGACCTCAGCCCGAAAAGTGTTCGCCGTTACCTGAAAGAGTTTTTATTCGATCCACGCGTCGTGGAAATCCCCAGGGTGGTTTGGTGGTTTGTGCTCAATGGCATCATATTGAATACCCGACCCAAAAAGTCGGCGGCAGCCTACGCCAAAATTTGGTTAAAGGATGTGAATGAATCTCCGTTGCGCTACTACACTCGTGCCCAGGCAGAAAAACTGGCAGGGTTGTTTCCTGACCTGATTGTCGACTACGCCATGCGCTACGGCAATCCGAGTATTGCCAGCCGTCTGGCCGCGTTGCAGCAGCAGGGGTGTGACCGGATACTGATTGTACCCCTTTACCCTCAGTATTCAGCCACGACCACTGCGTCTGTGCAGGATGCGGTTTTTGACCACCTCAAGACACTGCGTTGGCAGCCCACGTTACGGATCGCACACCCTTGGTACGATCAACCGGCCTACATTGAAGCACTGGCGGCTCAGGTCGCGGATTTCCAAATGCGCAGCCCGCTCAAGCATGAAAAAATCTTATTGTCTTTCCATGGCTTGCCGAAGCAATCGCTCAGCAAAGGTGACCCTTACTATTGTCAATGTCAGAAAACAGGTCGATTACTGGCCGAAAAATTGGGTAAGTCCCCTGAAGACGTATTAATCACCTTTCAAAGTCGGTTTGGTCCGGCAAAATGGTTGGAGCCCTATACGGTGGATGTGCTTGGTCAGTTGCCCGCGCAAGGTGTTAAGAATTTGCTGATCCTGACGCCCGGGTTTGCGACCGATTGCCTGGAAACGTTGGAGGAGATTGCGATGGAAGGGGTTGAGGTATTTAAGGATGCCGGGGGCGAGCAGTGCGATGTGTTACCGTGCCTGAATGACAGTACGCTTGGCATGACCTTGTTACAGGATATTGTGACACGCGAAGCAAGTGGCTGGTTGTAGGGGGCACTATAGGCAAGTATGTCTGGGAAAAAAGGGGAATGGAGTAGACAGCGCTTTTTATCTTGTTTTTGTTTGAAAAGCTTAATGTCTAAGATCGACGTATTTCCAGTGTAAGTTCTTGTTTTTGTTAGTCTGGAAATAAAAACAGCGCCCTTTTTCTTGTTTTTGGATGGGCGCCGATATTTTCTAATCCACCCTATTTTTGTTTTTGTTTGTGGGTGTCTTCTAATCGTTGTGCGGTAGTAATAGCATTCGTCGTGCCAAAAGTAATAAACCCTTTAAAATCAATAAGTTACGACATAGTGGTCAAATAACGATCAAAAGAGTGGGGCGCGAACCAGGCCGGACGTGACTATCGGTAACACATATGAGTGGTGAGGTAACACTCCGCATGTCATTCGTGAGGAATGTAAAAGTGTGTTACAAAAATAACCGGAAAATCTCTGTTCAGTTGGATATTGACGCCAGATAATGCGGACGGAGTCACAATACAAATAGCAAGGTAACACTATGTTTGGATGGTTTAAGAAAAAACCGGCAAAAGCAGCCGAATTGGAATGGGAAGAATATCGCGGCTTTCGCATCGCCGCGACACCAATACCGGAAGGCAGTCAATATCGCGTTAGTGGACGCATTGAAAAAGATGATGCTGATCAAACCCGCAGCCATACTTTCGTTCGGGCGGACCTGGTGGGGGATTTGGATGAAGCGAAGGGGTTTTGTCTGATGAAGGCCAAGTTAATGGTCGATCAACTTGGCGATTCTCTGTTTACCGAAGGTTAAGAGGCGATCATCTCGGCCAATGCAAGCACGGTCGCGGGCTTGTTGGTGAGACTAGTCGCCCACGGGTGTCAGCTCAGTGAAGAATTGGACGCGTTGTCAAACAGTGTATTAATGTCTGTCTCATTGAACGCATAACGTTGATGGCAGAACTGGCAATCGATATCGATGTGACCTTGTTCATGCACAATGTGCAGCGCTTCTTCACGGCCGAGTGTGATAATGGCGTTGGCTGTGCGCTCTTCACTGCAGGTGCACTTAAACTGCAACGGTCGAGGATCGTAGAGGCGAACCGTTTCTTCGTGGAACAGACGATGCAGCAACGTTTCCGCCGGTAACGTGAGTGCTTCCTCTTCAGTGAGGGTGCTGGCCAGATGAACAACGCGTTCCCAGTCTTCCTGGTTGGTCATATCAAGGCTACTGACGCTGGCCGATTCTGGCATCGCCTGAATCATAAACCCCGCGGCAGATTTGGTGTTCGCGAACAGCCAGATCCGGGTGCGGATTTGCTCGGATTTCTGAAAATAATCCTCTAGCACGGTCGAGAGTGTCATGTCGCTGTCATTGATCGGCACGATACCCTGATAGCGCTTGCCTTGATTTGGCTCGATGGTTATGGCCATCTGACCTTCCCCCAAGATTGCGCCACCTTCTTCGAAATCGTCGTTGTATTGCGCCAGTGCTCGCAAATCTTGATTGTTGCGGCATTCTGCCATTAACGAGCGCACCTGGCCGGCGCCTCGTACCTGCAGCGATAGCGTGCCTTCAAACTTAATGGTGTCACTGAGCATGGCGGCAGCCGCCATGAATTCGCCCAGTAATTTTTGTACAGGCATAGGATAGGGGTGTTTGCTCAAGACTTCTTTGAACGCGCGAGTTAACTGTGTCAGTTCGCCCCGGATGGGTGTGTTGTCAAAGAGGAAGCGCAAAGTCTGGTCAGAATTGGACATGAAAACAGCCTTTCGGTTAATCGGTTAGTTTGGATTTTAAACGCATGATGTCACGGCGCTCTTTCTTGTTAGGGCGATGATCCGGCGACTGTGCCGAGAGATTCATCCCTTTACGTTGTTCTGCCCGCTGCAATCGTTTTTCAATGGATTCTGGTGTTTCTTCATACATCAGCTGTGCTTCAGGAGCACCCCGTCGTTTGTCGTGTATCTCCCGGATAATGATGGTTTTCTCATCCCAACCTAGCTGGAGACGGATACTGGCGCCCATTTCAACGGTGCGACTGGGTTTGGCCCGCGCTTTGTTGTAATGCACCTTGCCGCCTTCTACTGCGGTTTTGGCCAATGCTCGGGTTTTAAAAAAACGGGCGGCCCAAAGCCATTTGTCCAATCGTACTTGGGGTACTGTTGTTTGTGTCATATTGAAGGCGGGTACAATTCCTGAAAGTGATCAAAAGCCGGATAGCGGGATGTTTTGGGTTCGGCGGCTGAATTGGGTGTGTTGACGCCAATGCAGTAACCAATCCCCGCGTTGTGTGCGGCGTCCAGAATGTGGTCGTTATCGTCAATAAACAAGGTTTGCTCACCGATAAATTGCGTTTTTTTGTGTAACCATTGCCAATAATTGGCGGACTCCTTCGGTGCATTGGCGTCATGTGCGTGCAGGATGTGATCAACCCAGGCACTTAAATCCGTTTGTGCGTCTTTTAGTGCGATGCTGTCCGGGTGTGCATTAGTGGCCAGAACAACGTGTTTGCCCTGATGTTTAAGCCACTTCAGAAATGCCAGCGCGCCTTTTCTAAAGCCAATCAAGTGGGTCAATGTTTGCTTGGTGGGGCGAATGTCGAAGCCGACCTGCTGACTCCAGAAATCGATGCAGTACCAGTCTAGTGACCCGTATTTTTCGTTTGCAATCCGGTTAATAAAGGCATCCGCTTCCGCCATGGAAACCTGATGGTACTCAGCGTAAACCTGCGGTAAGGCGCTTTGCCAGAAATGATCGTCGAAACATAGATCCAGTAGGGTGCCGTCCATGTCCAGTAATACCCATGAAATGTTTTGCCACTGGCTCGACGTCACCACAGACGTGGTAGAATGCTCAACATGTTCAGTCATTATGATTCTAAGCGGGTTATGAAGTCAGATAACACTAGCATATCGCAACCATCTACGCTCACCCAAGCGCACGTTGCTGCCCTGTACCAGTTAGCTGAGACTGCTGGTGAAGCCATTCTGGCGATTTACCGCGACGAGTCCTTGTGGCAGATGAACAATAAAGTAGACGATACGCCGGTAACCGCAGCCGATTTGCAGTCATCCGATATTCTGGTCCGGGGTTTACCGGACGTCATATCGTGCCCGGTGATATCCGAAGAAGCACTCCCGACTTACCGCGAGCGATCCCAATGGGAAACCTACTGGCTGGTTGATCCGATGGATGGTACTCGTGAGTTTCTGCACAAGACCGACGAGTTCGTCATTAATATCGCCCTGATGTCGAACCATCAGCCGATATTTGGCTTCATGTATCAACCCACTACTGGCGATGCCTGGTGGGGCGGAGAGGGCTTTGGCGCATTTGCCGGTCGCCCGGAATCGCCACTGGCTTTGCCGGTTGCGGACTGTCAGTCGGCTCTGGTTGCTCTCGGATCCCGTCGTTCACGCTGGAAGGGTGAGTGGCGTGAACGCCTGCAAAGCGCCGGTTATTCCGTAACGACACAATCTGTCGGCAGCGCGCTGAAATTTGCACGATTGGCGGAAGGTCAGGCAGATTTGTATCCGCGCCTGGGACCTACCTGCGAATGGGATACGGCCGCGCCACAGGCTATTTTACAGGTGACCGGAGGCGCTATCCGGCAATGGAACGGCGCGCCTTTGGAATACGGTAAACAGAATATGCTAAACCCTCATTTCGTGGCCGTGCGAGACACGCACTTGTTGGCTGCGTTGATCGATCCCGACTGAAGTTAATGATTGGTAATGACTGACGCTATGCCCATTTCTTTGAAGTCATCGATCAAGGCTTCAATGTCATATTCGCCTAAACCTGTAAATTCATAGATATAGCGTTTGATCTGATGCCACTCGAAATCCTCGTCGCACCGTCCCAGAACTTTGGCATTACCGCAGATGAATTCCGCAATTTTCAACACCGCCAATAAGGTTTTTTTGGGTGCCTCGCTGACCGAGTCACGGGAAAACAGGCTGGCAATATTATGGTGTTCGCTAATGGCTTCACAGATGATTTTGGGTAACCGCCAGGAGCGCGCTGTGTAATATCCGATGACCGCATGATTGGTTCTGAAATGACGATTCTCTGCATCAATAATCCGCTCGAATTCACCTGAATAGGCCGATTGCATGATGTCCATGTAGTCTGGGAATCGTTTGTTCATCAACACAATCCCCGCGTTATGAAACAGACCGAGGGAATAGGCGTCTTCCGGTGCGGGCATACCGATTTGTTTGGCGATATGCAGGGACACGGAGGCGATGTCCATGGAAGCGTCCCAGAAATTGTTCAGACGGACAATGTCTTCGTCACTCAATTCTCCCCGAATGCTGATGCCGTTGATAATATTCACCACGGACTTTATACCCAACAGCATCACTGCCTGCGTGACCGACGTGATATTATTGGCCAGGCCATAGGCTGGCGAGTTCACGATTTTCAGCATTGTGCCAGCCAAACCGACGTCTTGCGCGATCAGGTCGGCGATGCGACCTAGATCGGGCGTGGGCTGAAACTGTTCCATCTGCAGGTCAACCATAATTTGTGGCTGTGGCGGGATGCTGATCCCCTGTAGAATTTGTTCGATCTGTTCTGAATCCAGCTCTATGCTCATAGTAGGTTCATTGTCGTTTAAATGGACTGGATAAAAGTGTAGCAGTCGCTGGGTTCGATGCTCGGCATAACTGATAATTAACTCATAGGTAAGTTTTCTTTGACTCACTCAGTGCTCCATCTCAATAAAGGCGCGGAAAAACGCCTGCGCGCAGGTCATCATTGGATATACAACAACGAGGTCGATAACCAGAAGTCGCCGCTGAAAGGTTTCGTTCCGGGTAGCGTGGTGAATGCGGTGGATTTTCGTGGTAAAGGCGTGGGCAGTTTCATGATCAACCCTCATGCATTGATCTGCGGCCGCATGATCTCCCGACAGCAAGACCGCGACTTGACTAGCTCTCTCATAAAGAATCGCTTGAAGCAAGCTTTAGCGCTGCGTGATATGTGCTTTGATGCCCCCTGTTACCGTTGGGTATACGGTGACAGCGATGGCCTGTCGGGTCTGGTGGTGGATCGTTTTCACGATATCTTAACGGTGCAAGTCTCGACAGCTGGCATGGAGCGTCAGCTCGAGGTTATTCTCGATCACCTGCAGCGATTGGTGCAACCGACTGGCATCCTGTTAAAAAACGATGGCAAGATGCGTACTGCGGAAGGCTTGGACACCTATGTCCGGGTTGCAGCAGGGCAAGTGCCGGAACAGGTTGAATTGACTGAAAATGGCGTACGATTTTTGGCGCCTTTAATGACCGGACAGAAGACAGGCTGGTTTTATGATCATCGGCCGAACCGGGCGCTCGCTGCACAATACGCCAGAGGGAAAACCGTTCTCGATGTGTTCTCTTACCTAGGCGGTTGGGGCCTTACCTGTGCTATGAATGGCGCGACATCGGTCACCTGTGCGGATGTTTCCGAGCTGGCCTTAGAGGGCGTTATGCGCAACGCCGACTTGAATGGCTGCGCTGATCGAGTTCAAACCCGTCTGGGCGATGCCTTTGATACGCTCGATCAATTGCGTTTGGAGAAGCAACGATTCGATGTGGTTATCGTGGATCCACCCGCTTTTATTGCCCGGCGTAAAGATATTGAAGCCGGTGAGCGGGCCTACCAGAAGCTGAATGACATGGCCATGAAACTCGTGAACCCGGGCGGTTTGCTCGTCAGCGCCAGTTGCTCGATGCATCTGGAAAACGATCGGTTGCGCGATATGATTCGTGCCTCAGCGCGCAGTCTCGACCGGCATGCGCTGATCCTGGCGGAAGGTGGACAAGGTGCGGATCACCCGGTGTTGCCGGCCGTCAAAGAAACTCGCTATATCAAGGCCATATTCGCTCAAATCAGCCCTGGACTTTAGCGCCAAGGCTGATTATCCGGACCTTATTCGGTGACGATAGTCACCTGAAAGTGCTTGGATAATTGGCTGAAATACACGGTCAGTTGGGCGAGCTGTTGCCGAGCAGCTTGCCATTGCTCGTCGGCACTGCTGTCGAACGGGTAGTTTTCCGGCAGAGCCGATACTGCTGTGAGGGCGTCAGTCAGTGTTTTGTGCAGATCACTGGCGGTAAAGGGCAACTCAGGGTTTTTATCCAACCAGGCACTGAACTCATTCGATTCGGAGTCACCAATAACCTGTTGCATGGATTTCAATTTGATGGTGATGAAAGAGCGACCAAAACCGGTGAATGGTGCCGTGTGATACCAGCCAGGGTCGGTAAACACCGCTTCTTCAAATTGCCCTGCGAGCAGTTCGATCATCGACAATCGTTGCAGGCTTTTCAGTACAAACGAGAATTGCGCGCGTTCCGGTAGCGATGCAAACGTACCGTTGGTCTGCCAGCGCAGTACGGCTTGCGTCAGGTGCTCCATTAAGAGATCGGTCGCTGTGCTTAAATAGGCTTTGCGTCTATCAACTATGGTGGCGTTATCGGTATTCGGCGTGGCCTGCCAATGTTCAGTGACGGGCATTTTCCACAAGAAAAATTCGATGACCGGGAAGCCAACCGAGGCTGATTCTTCGTCCATCAGCCGGTGTTGGCCTCGCAGGTTATCCGCATTGATGTCGATATCCAATTCATGAACCAGGCCGCTATAGGGGTATTCAGGAATTCCATCGATGTAGCCCGGTAAAAAGGGGTGCGTATCAATGAGGTCTATAAGATTCTGGAACGGCTTTTTATCCGCCAAGTCGAATGGTTGCTGAAAGAAGAGCGCCAGCCCGTTCCAGCTCTGGTAACAGGGTAAAAAGCTCTCCTGTGCTGCCGATTGTGTGGTGTCTGTTGGGTTAGCGACGAACGCCTGAATGTCAGACTGCATGGCGGAACAGTGGTTCAGCATGACCTTGCTGTCGTCTGCTGCGATTGTCGCAAAGGCTTGGGCTGCGTCACTGAAGTCCAGCAAAGTGGTCGGTTCCAGCGTCACAGATGCGGGTTCAACCACAGGTGCTGGAATATTATCGTCGATGTTGCTGGTTGGCGTCGGTTCGCTGCAGCCGAACATACTTGCCGCCAGAACACTTAACGCCACAATGGTTTTGTTCACGTATTCTTCCTTAAATCTAAAATTGTCCAACCCTGCTCTTGCGCGCGCTTACGCAACCGGTCATCCGGATTAACAGCGACTGGATTATCGACCTGTTCCAGCAGAGGTAAATCATTGTGTGAATCAGAATAGAACCAAGCACCGGTCAGTGACTGTTGCTGCTCTTTTAACCACATATCCAAGCGGTCGACCTTACCATGTTGAAAGCTGGGAATGCCAGTTGGCTTACCGGTGTAACGTCCATTTTTGAGTTCTGGTTCACAGGCAATGAGGTGATTAATACCCAATCGTTGAGCAATCGGCTCGGTAACGAACCGATTGGTCGCGGTAATAATGAGCAGGGTGTCTCCTTGTTGGCGATGCGTTTCTATGAGCTGCTCCGCGTCGGGCAGCATCATGGGCTCGATCATGGTTTGCATAAACCGCTGGTGAATTGGAGCGAGCTCCGCAGGGCTTTTATTAGCCAGAAACGCGAGGGCAAAGCTCAGGTATTCTTCAATGTCGAGGGTGCCAGCCTGATATTGACCCAAAAACTGGTCGTTAATGGCTTCCATTTCGGCGCGATCAACCAACGATTCGTTGATCAGAAATTGCCCCCATGCATGGTCTGAGTCGCCATTAATTAGGGTGTTATCCAAGTCGAAAATAGCCAAAGTCACAATAGAATCCATCAACCGTTTAAAGCCCAGATTCTAGCCTGAATCGCTCAGCTTGCTAAGGTCTGAGTAGGGTTCTTTCGACAATTATTCACCTATTGAGTCCACTTAACGCCAAGGTGTTGCTGTTTGTCGCCATTTTTGACATTGGCGCTTTGTGGATGCTTATGGAACAATGCGGTTGAAACGTTTTGTGACGTAACCTGCGTTTTCAAGCCAACGTACGAGCCGGCAATGATCCTAATCGGGCGAAGGACTAGGCCTGGCGAGCCGTCAGCATGGCCGTTTAATATGACAGGGTTTGTGTTGGATGGATTGTGGCATACTGTGACCACGAATAAGGTTAGATTCTGTCAACAGGGTTGTAACTCTGGTGGTTTGATATTCGACGGTAAACGACCTTAACTAGATGTCTGGTTGTAGATTTTTGGCGCACTGAAGCTCAAATGGAATAATTAAGTATGATTGATTCAGACGGTTACCGGCCTAATGTCGGCATAATACTCACCAATACCGATGGACAGGTATTGTGGGCCCGTCGTATTGGTCAAGATGCTTGGCAGTTCCCGCAAGGCGGCATCCGGCAACACGAAACCCCGGTCGAGGCGTTGTATCGCGAATTGCAGGAAGAAGTCGGTTTGCAGGCGCACGATGTCGATGTACTGGCCTGTACGCGGGGTTGGCTGAAATATCGATTGCCGAAGCGTATGATCCGCCATAACACCTTACCGATTTGTGTGGGACAAAAGCAGAAATGGTTTCTGTTGCGCCTGAAATCGGATGAAAGTCGTATTCGTTTTGACGCTAGCGATGACCCTGAGTTTGATGGTTGGGATTGGGTGTCCTATTGGTATCCATTGTCCAAAGTGGTTTCGTTCAAGCGCGATGTTTACCGTCAGGCGTTAACCGAGCTGGCGCCCAGAATTACCCGACCTCAGGTAGCCTATGGCTGATTTACTGAATTTACTTCGTCGTGTCGTTGAAGCGGTCACCAGTGCCCGCGATCTGAAACTGAGCCTGCAACGCTTGGTGAACATGGTTCGCAATGGCATGCAGGTGGATGCTTGCACGGTTTTCCTCTGGGATAGCAGTGTTGAGCGTTATGTGCTCATGGCAACCGACGGCCTGAGGGATGATGCCATCGGCAAAGTGACCTTGACTAAGAACGAAGGCATGATTGGTCTGGTTGGCAAGCGCGAAGAACCGCTGAACCTGGCCAACTCTAATCTGCACCCTAATTATCATCACGTCCCCAGCGTCGGAGAAGAAGAATTTCACGGCTTGCTGGCTGTGCCGATTATCCATAACCGTAAGTTGCTGGGCGTTTTATCCGTTCAGCGTTTTAAGGCAGAACGCTTCCGTGACGAAGAAGAAGCCTTTCTGGTGACCTTGTCTGCTCAGTTAGCGGGCATCATCGCACACGCGGAAGCGACCGGCACCCTCTCCGGTATGAATTTGATGGGCGGTCAGGCAGGGAACGATATCCGATTTGCCGGTGTTGCCTGCGCCAGTGGTGTTGCTATTGGTCAAGCCTATGTGGTGACCCCTACCATCAGTCTCGATAGCGTCCGCTATAGCAAAGCCAAAAACATTGGAGAAGAACTGCGACGTTTCGCCGCCGCCATTACTGGTTTGCGCAAAGAATTGGCGGATACCCGTGAGCGCTTGAAAGGCGAATTACGCCCGGAAGAACTGGCCCTGTTTGACGTCTATGCAGGTATTCTTGACGATCAGGCGGTAGGTGGCACCGTGCAGGAAAAAATCCGCGCTGGTGAAAGTGCGTTGAGTGCGCTGGCCGATACCATGCGGGGCTATGTACAGCACTTTGAAGATATGGATGATGCCTATTTGCGTGAACGGGCATCTGATATGCGTGATCTGGGGCAGCGATTGCTGACCCATCTAATGGAAGAAAAATCAGAACGTAAAATCCCCGACGGCTGTATTCTGGTGGGTCAGGATATCTCTGCAACCGTGTTTGGCTCTCTCGATCCAGAAAAAATCGGCGGTATAGTCTGTGCTCAAGGCTCCGCCAACTCCCACTTGGCGATTCTGGCCCGAGCACTGAATATCCCCACCGTTTTGGGCGCTCAGGATATCCCCTGGCAGGAATTGGACGGTAATGAGCTGGTGGTTGACGGCTATCGAGGGCACGTTTATTACCACCTCACCGATGAACGACGTGAGTATTTTGAAGACCTAGTACGCGACGAAAAAGTACGCGTATCGGGACTTGACGCCTTAGCCGATCTGCCCGGTGAGACCGCCGATGGCGAGCACATAGATCTGATGATCAACACCGGCTTGCAAACCGATATCATTCGATCCCAAGCCAGTGGCGCGGACGGTGTTGGTCTGTTCCGGACTGAAATTCCCTTCATGATGCTGGGTCGCTTTCCCAGTGAAGAAGAGCAAGCCAAAATTTACCGCAATCAACTGGAAGCCTTTCACCCTCGCTCGGTCACCATGCGCACGCTGGATATCGGTGGCGACAAAAGCCTGGAATACTTCCCGATTGTGGAGGACAACCCCTTTCTCGGCTGGCGCGGTTTGCGCGTCACACTGGACCATCCGGAAATTTTCATTGTGCAGGTTCGGGCCATGTTGCGTGCCAGTTTCGGACTGAACAATCTGCGTATCATGTTACCGATGGTCACCAGCGTTGGTGAGGTCGAAGACTCCCTGGCGTTGATTCACCGTGCGGTATACGAACTCAATGAAGAGGGCGTTAAGGTTGAAGTGCCCGAAGTTGGCGTGATGATCGAAGTGCCCTCCGCGGTATATCTGGTCAAAGAGTTTATGTCGATGGTCGAGTTCGTGTCCGTCGGCAGTAACGATTTAACGCAATATCTGTTAGCCGTCGACCGCAATAATCCGCGGGTGGCTGATATTTATGACAGCATGCACCCGGCAGTCTTGAAAGCGTTAAAAATTATTGTGTCGGCCGGTTTAGAGAAAAACGTCCCGGTCAGCGTCTGTGGCGAACTGGCTGGCGATCCGCTGGGAGCCGTAACCCTGTTGGGCTTGGGCTATCGTAACCTATCCATGAGCAGTGCGAATTTATTGCGGGTTAAGGCGGTGCTTCGACAAATCGATTCCGGTTGGGCAGAAACCGTGGCGAACGGGCTGTTGAATCTGGATGACCCGAAAGTGATCCGTTCAACCTTGCAACTCGCCTTGCAAAAAACCGGTGTCCCGTTGACCAGCCTCGGTTTATTGCCAAGTCGCTAATACACGGGCCCGCGCTGGGCTTGTGTACTGTCGATTCCTTCATATTCGCAATAGGCGCGTTCTTAGCCGTCTCTGTAAACAGTGTTGTATGTTGGCTGCGCCCGAATGAAAGTGGGTATAAACCAAAAAAAGGCCCGTTGTAGGGCCGTTTTTTTTAGTCGTATTTTACTTATCGGATCGAGCCTTGGCGGAAACTCAGAATGCTTTCCAACGTTGTTAAAGTCGAGGTGTAGGTATATTCGTACGTGTCTACTTTATCGGGTGTTCCATCCCATGGCTTATCTAATCCAGAAGTTTCTGTTAGTAGGTTCAGGTTGGCATCGTATTCCATGTCACGGGTTGAACCAAGATCAATGGATCCATCGTTACCTGAGTCCTGTAAACTGGTATAGCCAGTACGTTGTTCCCATGCATTCCAGTTCGTAGTAATGGTAATGATGGTATTGACGCTACCGTCGTTACCGGCGTCGACCCGCTCAAGCGTTTCGATGACCTGATCTCTCTCATTCAAAGTGTATTCATACGTTCTATTCACAATGGAATCGTATTCACCGTTCAAATTGGTATCGATACGCTCCAGTTGACTGACTTTACGACCAGCTTCGTTATAGGCGGTTTGTGTGTCACGCAGGAAATTGACAACGCCATCGGCATTGGTATCGAGTTGCTCACGCTTTGATAAGATGCGTCCCAAGTCATCACGGGTAAATTCATAAATAGCCAGGTATTCCAAATCGCCGTTGCCGTCATTGTCATTCTCGATACGCTCAAGCGTGATGTGGTTGTTGGCATCATGCTCGCGAATCGTGGTTGCGGTGCGGTTAATCGTGCCGTCGTTATTGTTGTCATATTCAGAATGATGGCGGATGCGATTGCCGGCTTCGTCATAGCTGTACGTTTCTGTTGAGATGTGGTTTATTGAACCATCTCCCGAATAGTCAGTGCGAATGACTTTTGAGGCTTCTTGCCCTGCTGCTGTATAGGTAATGCTCGTCTCATAAACATGGGTTCGGTCCGGTTCAAACATATGGTGAACCGAATCCGTTTTCACCTCGTTTATCAAACGACCCTCTGCATCGTATGTCAGCGCAAGTTCCAGCGATTCATCCCAGTATCCATCCCCATCTTTGTCGATACGTTCGAGGTCCGTTAACTTGTTGCCTTCGCCACTGTATGTATACAGTCGCTCTTTGATGTAATCCGCTGAACCATTGAAATTGCGGTCTTCGGTATAGTAGGTACGGGTTTGGCGGCCTTCTGTGTCGAAGGTGATTTCAGTATTGTGGATTCGGTCGATGGTGCCATCAGCTGCATTGTCGCTGGTTTTGGTTTCCTGTGTGATTTGGCCCTGGGCATTGTAAGTGAACGCATAATTCACGCTGTATCCAGTACCATTGTTTAAATGGGTTTCATTGCGTGATTCGACCAGATAGGTGCGCAGCTGTATACCCGCAGCATCAAACAGTCCCTGCAGACCATGCAGAGACGGCGTGGCGTCGAGACCATGACGATCCGCGAAGTCAGCCAGTTCGGTCTCGATGAAGAGCCGATAGGGTAGGTTAAAATCGACGCTCTCGTGTTTCAATACATTGTGCCAGTTGCCCAGGTTAAAGCCGTTACTGGCGTTGTTGTCGTTGTCGAGTGCACTCAGCAGAGCCATCTGGTTGGCGACAATATCCAGGCCATGCACGGTGTTGTTTGACAAAATGACTGCAAGAGCACTGCCATTGTCAATCAGGTGCGTGTTCTGTAACTGCTCAGGCGACAAACTTTCTGCCCAATCGGTGCTGCCGAGCTCAATGCCACCCACTGAAAAAGTCATGGTTTTGCCTTTAGCCGACGGAAACTCACCATTTTCACTCAGAACCCCGGTCTGGTTGTCGATTTGGTACTGCAACCCCTGAAATAGGCTGCCAACAAAGGTGCCCATCGTGTTTTGATCGACCGGGCTTTTAGAATCATCCGGATCGGACGATGAATTACACCCAGCCAGAATAATCGTGGCCAGGGTTGAGAGTGCAACAGGAAGTGTACGTTTCATAATCATTGCTCAACAGTCATGCGGGTCAACTTCCCCGCGCTAATGGATTTGGTTAGAAGTGAGCAAAGAATGAGCGTTTTGAGTCTCGGAATCGTCTCAGGCGATCCAGACGGACGTTCGACGGCTTAGATGGACGGTTTTTTCGGTGTTCGATTCGAGTGCGAAGTTTTTATCACGCTGATGACACCCTCATGCGTTAAGATTTTTTTAACTGAATGGGATGCTGTTGAGGAGATTGATTAAGGATAGCTGTGAAGAGCAGCCGGTTTTTTTGAATATGTTTTTCAGATGAAATTTGACGGTGTTTTCCGATATAAATTGCCGTTCGGCAACTATTTTGATGGGTAATCCCTCAGCCAACAGCGCCGCCACCTGGCTTTCTTTTTGTGAAAGTCCAAATACAACGGTGAGTTTCTGGGCGGGGACTGGGCGTATCAAGTCTTTGGCAATGGCGTAAATCATGACTCCATTAAAACGCCCTTCGTCACCTGGCAGTCCGGTAATCAGAGGCTGAAAGCCAAAGTGCAGCCTCGGAGATACTTCGAGGATGTCTTCGGGTGCTAAATCGTAGCCTTCCACTTGCTTGGCTGTCATCATCAAACTGATGTACAGCAGCTTTTCCCGCTGTTTGTCTGAAAGTGTGACACAGCCACCTTCAATGGCCACGTCGGGCACTGTGTCAATTAGTTTTGACATGCTCTGGTTGATCGCACAAACAGTGCCTTTTTCGGTGAGTATGGCCACGGGAATACGGAAAGTTTCAACGACAGATTGCAGACGGAGGGCGTTTTCCTGCTCAGTGGTCGTCAGTGTCTGGAGTGCCGCTTCCACCAAGTCTGGATAAATTGTATTCAATGTCGCCAGATCTTGTTGTGTAAAGGTGCCCATTTCTGCTTGCCGGTTGCACACCATTAGACCAACCCAACTGTTCTCAGATAAAAAACAACAACCCGCGGAGTCGATCAATCCTTGCGCCGCAGCCCATTGTTGAAATTGTTCGCTTCTAAAGGCTTGATCTTCAGGGGGAAGGGTGCTGATGGCATGAAACTGCCCCAGGCCTTCTTGGATGATTCGGCTCAGCAGGTGGTCGTCATGGACATGGTGTTTTAAATAACTTTCGACAAGCTCACTGTTCCCGCGGGCTCCAGCACTGACATGGAAACGTAAACCGAGCGTTTCACGATTAACGATCAGGATATGGCAAATATGAAGCCTGAAATTATCCACCATAGTCTGCGCAACATCGGTCCAGATATCGACATTTACCCGAGTGTCAGCCAGAAGTGTCTTAACGGCTTGAATTTGCAAAGTCTGAGTCATAGTAGATCTTAGTGTTAGTTGGCTCTAGTAAGTACGCATAGGCCTCAAGTCTAGCACGAGACCGCTCAGGGGCCACTTTCACCTGCGAGAGTAATCGGTAAAACGGATGTGGCGTGCGTGAATGAATTAAACCAAAACCGTTGCGAGTACTTCGCTTCAATCGCACGTTTTATTAAAACTACCTTGCTGGGTAGGTTAATTGAAGACCTTGCATTGCTAGAGTAGATAAGAGCTTGGAGCTTCCAAGCAGAGTTATCAGTTAGTAAAAGGGCAGAGTTGTATGAGCATGGTATACGGTATAGTCACCGGGATGTTTTTGATTTTGGCAGTCTTCGTTGGATCTGTGGATTGTCGGGCGCGAAAATGGTTGACGGCCTTTATGTTGTTTTTGGCGGGTTATTCCGGATTAATTTTGCTCGATAGTTTCGATGTACGGATTTCACCAACGGCTTATTTCTGTTTATTGTCGATCACCTTCCTACCCGGTCCGTTGCTTTTGGGGTATGTCAGCCACATTTCGACTCGCAAAGAAGTCCATGTTAAGGATTTTGTTTTCTGTTTGTTGCCAGTAATGACCGCACTGTTCTGTTCAGACCTGCTTGGTGGATACTCGCTTTTTTCGACAGTACCTCGCGATGCATACGTGATTGATAGTTACGTGATGATCTTCAATCTGATCAGCGCCATGGCCGGGATTCATCTATTGGTTTACTTAGGTCGTGCCAGTCAATTAATCATTAAGATGCGGCGGGACTGGACCGGCTACCAAAGTAAAACGTTACCAGAGTCTTGGTACGACATGATTAAAGTGTTGGTGGTGATGATCATTGCCAATAGTACACAAGTGTTGTCAGCCTTTTTGAATCCAACCGGTAGCAAAGTGTCCATCGGTGATCTCGGCTTTATGGTTTTAGTCGTTCATTTTGTCTATCTCGCTGCACGAGCCATGATTCGCGCAGAGCAAACTGAAGAGTTCGAAGACGTGATATTCGAAGAGTCCGTGTATTTGGCACCACGAAAGGAAGATCGTACCGATCTGAAGGAAGATGTCAGGTTTATTGAAAAACGCATTGTGCGTGAGTCGCTTTACTTAAACGCGGATTTGTCGTTGCCGACATTGGCTGCAAAGCTGGGCTTGAGTTCGCATCGATTGTCCGAAATTCTAAATTCCGGATTTCAGAAAAATTTCTACGAATACGTGAACGATCTACGGATCGCATATGCGGCGGAACTACTGGTAAATGCTCCTGAGAAGTCAGTCACTGAAGTTTTTTACACCGCCGGGTTTTCGAATAAGTCGACTTTTTACGGCTACTTCAAGAAGACCTATGAGATGACACCTTCTGATTATCGTAAGCAAGCGCGTCAAACAAACAGCATAATGAATAATGTCGTTCCTCTATTGCGTAGAACCGCTGTTTAAAGGATTTGTGTCATGACGAGAACCAGCCTTTGGCGGCAGCTTGGTCAATCTCCATTAGTATCCATTCATACAATTCCGGCGCCAAATGATGGATAAACTCATTGTGCCGGATGACTTGCTCTGAGGAGATGCGTTGTTCGCGCCAGGTTCGCCCTTCATTGGCGAGGTTTAGCAGAAATGGCAACAGTTTGTCGAACACTTTCACCCACTGACTTTCAAGTGTTTCTTGCGCTTCATATTCTCGCCACAATGTTAGTGCGTGCTCTCCAAAACCGGGAAAGCGTGTACGCAGCTGATCGAGGTAGGCAGCCTCGTCGTTGGCTTTGCTGGGGTTGGCATTATAGGCGCAGACATCGCCCGCGCCGATTTCACAGACGTCATGCAGTAACGCCATCTGGATCGCGTGATCAATATCTACCTGAACCGGTAGCCAGTGTTTCAACGCCATAAACGACAGTGCCAAATGCCAGCTGTGTTCGGCTGAGTTTTCGTGTCGAGAACCGTCACCGACATAGGACTTCCGGTAGATGGTTTTTAGTTTATCGAGTTCGTTCAGGAGAGTGATGTCTGATTGTCGGATGTGATTCTTCATTGCGTTGCTGGCCCTGTCCTTTTCATGTCAGGCCGTTGATGTTGCTGGGGCCGTGTTTGTCGGCGATCCACTGCCACAGCGTTGGATCTGCGAGGACATCGGCGACGATGTAATGATCACCGTCCCATTGGGTATAGATCAGTTCGCCATCGTACTCTGCAACGAAGGCTTTGACGGCGGCGACATCGACACGATCATCTGCCTCACCCTGAACAATATGCAGTGGGCTGGCAAACCGACTGATCGGTCCCTGACATTGTGATTGCCCAGCTGGCGTTGGGCAGTTAGCGTTGATAATGGTCAGGCTGGCCAATGGATAACCGCGCTCGGCCAGTTGGTAGGCGGCTAAGCCGCCACGGCTGTAACCTATAATGTGAATCTGCTGCAGACCAAAGGTTTGTTTTAATTCATCCAGGTATTGTATCAGGGTATCGACCTGATAGCGGTCGCCGTCCAGAGCGCAGGCAATGATGACTGGCAACACAGGATGTATTTCTCGCCGATACAGTAAGGTCGCCATGTCCGGCCATTCGAATTGACCGGTAGCACCGCAGCCAAAACCGCCTTTGCCATGAAGATAGACCACCGCAGCTTTGGCATCCGTCGCGTTACCGAAGACCAGTGATTCAAAACGAAGAGGGGAAACCAGTACCTGCACAATGTCATCCGGACGTTAAAGAAGTCAGGCTAGCCAGATTTCTGGCAATAGGCAACCTTTGATGGCGCCGGTTTTTGACGTTTTAGCGGCAAAAAAAAACGCCAGCCGGAGCTGACGTTTTTCAGTTACCTGAATATGGTTGCTTACTTTCGACCCGAACGCTTACGTTCGTTCTCGGTCAGCAACTTTTTACGAATGCGAATGCTGACTGGCGTCACTTCGACCAGCTCATCGTCTTCAATGAATTCCAGTGCCTGTTCCAACGTGTGCTTGATGGGTGGCGACAGCGTTAACGCGTCATCGGTACCAGAGGCACGGACGTTCGTGAGCTGCTTGCCCTTAGTCGGGTTAACCACCAAGTCGTTCGAGCGATTGTGAATACCGACGATCTGACCTTCATAGACTTCAACGCCGTGACCTAAGAATAAGCGACCTCGTTCCTGCAGAGGGAACAAACCGTAAGCCAGTGTTTTACCTTTCACCATGCTGACCAGTACGCCGTTTTGACGCTTAGCCACCTCACCTTCTTTGATCGGGCCATAGTGATCAAAAATACTGGTCATGATGCCTGAGCCGGAGGTCAGCGTCAGGAACAGACCACGGAAGCCGATCAAACCACGGGATGGGGCCAGGAACTCCAACTTGGTCCGACCTTTACCGTCCGGTTCCATGTTGGTCATTTCCGCTTTGCGCAGACCCATTTCTTCCATGATGGCGCCCTGATGCTCGTCTTCTACATCAATAACAACCTGTTCGAACGGTTCCTGTACTTCACCATCGACCACTCGCTGTACCACTTCCGGACGGGACACACCCAGCTCGAAACCTTCACGGCGCATGGTTTCAATCAACACAGACAAGTGCAGTTCACCACGACCGGAGACACGGAACTTATCCGGGGTATCACCGGGTTCAACACGCAGGGCTACGTTGTGAATCAATTCCTGATCCAGACGTTCCTTGATGTTACGTGTGGTAATGAATTTGCCTTCTTTACCAGCGAATGGTGAGTCGTTTACCTGGAATGTCATGCTAACGGTAGGTTCGTCTACAGACAAAGGTGGCAAGGCCTCAACCGTTTGTGGGTTACACAGCGTGTCGGAAATCGACAAGCCTTCAATACCGGTAATACAGACGATGTCACCGGCGCTCGCGCTGGTCACTTCGACACGTTCCAGACCATGGTAGCCCATGACCTGAAGAATCTTCCCTTTACGGGTTTTGCCATCGGCGCCAACGATTACGACCTGATCATTTGGCTTAACACTGCCGCGGGTAATGCGGCCAACACCGATAACGCCCACATACGAGTTATAGTCCAGTGCTGAAATCTGCATCTGGAAAGCACCTTCAGAATCGACATCTGGCGCTGGCACAACTTCAGTGATCATTTCAAACAGCGGGTTCATGTCTTCCGCCATCTCATCTGGGTCCATGCCGGCAATGCCGTTCAGGGCAGAGGCGTAGATCACTGGGAAGTCCAATTGTTCTTCTGTGGCACCCAGACGGTCGAACAGATCAAACACCTGGTCCATCACCCAATCGGGTCGGGCACCTGGACGGTCTATTTTGTTGATCACGACAATGGGCTTCAAGCCTTGCGCAAAGGCTTTGGAGGTTACAAAGCGAGTCTGTGGCATCGGGCCATCAACGGCATCCACCAGCAGCAATACGGAGTCAACCATCGACAATACCCGTTCAACTTCGCCACCAAAGTCGGCGTGTCCCGGTGTATCCACAATGTTGATACGGTAATCGTTCCATTTAATGGCGGTGTTTTTCGCCAAAATGGTAATACCGCGTTCTCGCTCCTGATCGTTGGAGTCCATGATGCGTTCGGCATCCTGGTCTTTACGGCCCAATGTGCCGGATTGTTGTAGGAGCTTGTCAACCAGAGTTGTTTTACCGTGGTCAACGTGAGCAATGATAGCGATATTACGCAAATTTTCGATCACTGTACTAATTCCGCATGAGTTTTAAGGGCGCGGATTATACTGGTTGTGGTCGAAAAAGATACAACGCAGGCGGTTTTGTTTGTGCTGTTTTGCAATTGGACTTCGAAGGATAATTGCCGCTGGTTAGCACCAGCTGGCATCGAGTTCATCATGTTCAAGGTGTTCGCGCACATTGGCGGTAAGAACCCGGTAACCGACATTGCCGTATAGGGTTTGGCGACCGTTGTTCATGATCCAGGATGGACTGCCTTTGACGCTCAGTTCCTGCGCCGTTTGATAGTCGCTGGCTAACGCGGCCGCCGCCGAACCATCGTAGAGTCGCTTTTGTAACGCGGACGGTTCGAAGCCACAGTCTTTGACGAGAGCCAGCAAGATTTCCAGATCGCCAATATCCTTATTCTGAACAAAAAACTGCTGTCGAACTTTCACGCTGTAGCGTGCCGCTGCTTGCGATCCTTCCTGTAGTTCCAGTGCCTTGAGCAACAGGTGCGCATTGAGCGAGCTTTTCGGACGGGTTTCACGCCAAACCTGATCACTGACTTCGGCATCCGGAAACGGTGCTGCGGCTTCCTGCACGTGTTCCGAAAATCCCTCGAACCCGCCTTTCGCCTGCCAGCCTTCGCCGATTCTCTTCTGAGTGTCCGCAAACAGATTCAGATAGTGATACCGGAACTGGATACGGTTGCCCCATTCCTTGTGCAGTTCATCAACACGTTTCTGGGCGATCCACGCCCACACGCACAGTACGTCCGTGTAGTAATCGATAATCAGAGAGTTTCGCATAGGCATACCCGCACTTGGATGGTGCCTTCAGTGTAGTCTTCAGGAGAACAGGCGCTAACTCAAAAACGCGTTATACACCGGGTTGTCGGATTCATCCCAGTAGCGATATCCGAGTTCATCCAGTTTTTTATAAAAGTCCTTCAGGTCGCTCTTTGGCACCTGAATGCCGGACAACACTCGACCGTAGGCGGCACCGTGGTTGCGATAATGGAACAGGCTTATGTTCCAGTGTCCGCCAAGGGCGTTTAAAAACTTCAACAGGGCACCGGGCCGTTCCGGGAATTCAAAGCGGAACAGTCGCTCATCGGTTGCCTGAGGCGCATGGCCGCCCACCATATGCCGGACGTGGCCTTTGGCCACTTCGTTCTGGGTTAGATCGAGTACCTCATAGCCATCGTTAGTGAGTCGGGTGAGTAAGTCTTCACGTTCGCTATCGGCGCTGATTTTAAGGCCGACAAAAATGCGTGCGTTGTCGCTGTCGTTATAGCGGTAATTAAATTCAGTGACTGAGCGTTTACCAATGTGGGAGATGAAACGCTTGAAGCTGCCAGGCTTTTCCGGAATGGTGACCGAGAAGATGGCTTCATGGTGTTCACCGACGTCCGCTCGCTCGGCCACATAACGCAACCGGTCAAAGTTCATGTTGGCACCGGAACAGATAGTGACCAGAGTTTTGCCCTGCAAACTCTCGCGCTCAACGTATTTTTTCATGCCTGCAACGCTGGTGGCACCGGCCGGCTCGGCGACAGAGCGAGTATCATCGAAGACGTCTTTAATGGCGGCACAGATTTCATCCGCGCTGACAGTGATCACTTCGTCGACGCAGTCTTTCAGGACTTTGAAGGTTTCTTTACCGATTTGCGCCACGGCGATGCCGTCTGCAAACAAGCCCACTTCTTTCAGTGTGACCCGCTTACCGGCCTGCATTGCTGCGGCTAAACAGGCGCTTTCCTCGTATTCAACGGCGATGACCTTGATCTCCGGACGCAGGTATTTGATGTAGGCGGAGACACCCGCCGCGAGTCCGCCACCACCGACTGGGATGAAGATCGCATTAATTTCACCGGGGCCATATTGGTGCAAGATTTCCCGAGCGATGGTGCCCTGGCCTGCAATAACATCTGGGTGATCATAGGGGTGTACAAAGGTGTAGCCTTTTTCATCCTGCAGCTTCACGGCATGGGCGTAGGCTTCGTCGAAAGAGTCACCGTGCAGAACGACTTTGCCGCCCCGGGCACGGACCGACGATACTTTGATGTCTGGTGTTGTTACCGGCATCACGATAATCGCTTTGATGCCCATCAGCTTAGCAGCCTGTGCTAAACCCTGCGCATGATTGCCCGCCGACGCGCAGATAACACCTGCGGCTTTTTGAGCCTCTGTCAGGTGGGCCACCATGTTATAGGCACCGCGCAGCTTGAACGAAAACACGGGCTGTAAATCTTCACGCTTGATTAAAATCTGATTGCCGAGGCGATTGCTGAGCGACGTTGCTTCATCCAGCGGCGTTTCGATCGCGGCTTCATAGACTTTCGCGTTGAGGATTTTCTTAACGTATTGTTCAAGCATGATAGGTCCTTGTGACGGCCGTTCGAATGCCGCCAATCGGTTGTTCAAAGTGCACAGTGTACGGAAAACGTGCCATGGCGACATCCCAATTGTTGCGATACAGCCTTTCGAAAATGTGCCAGAAATCACCCCGAATAGTGAGAATTTTGCTTTGGACCCCTATAATGAGCGCAATTACCTTCAGGAATGCCTCATGACTCAAGATGAACTGAAACAATTGGTCGCTCAGGCCGCTTTGGATTACATAAAACCAGAACTGCAGCCGAACGCGATTATCGGTGTCGGTACTGGTTCCACGGCAAACTGCTTTATAGATGCACTGGCAAAATATAAAGATGAATTCAAAGGCGCCGTGGCCAGCAGCGATGCAACCGCTGACCGCTTACGTGGTCATGGCATTGATGTGTTTGATATGAATGACGTCGAGTCTTTATCGGTCTATGTCGACGGTGCTGATGAAGCAAATCGTAAGTTGCACCTGATCAAAGGTGGCGGTGCGGCGTTGACCCGTGAAAAAATTGTGGCATCGATTTCGAAAAAGTTCGTTTGTATCGCCGATGAATCGAAGGCCGTGGAGACCTTAGGCGCGTTCCCTTTGCCGGTCGAAGTAATCCCAATGGCTCGCAGCGCAGTTGCACGGAAAATTGTCGCGTTGGGTGGGAACCCGGTGTATCGGGAAGGCGTGGTAACCGATAATGGTAATGTCATCCTGGATGTTCATGGCTTAAGCATAACCGATGCGGTTAGTCTGGAAAGTAAGCTGAACAATATTGTCGGCGTCGTAACCAACGGCTTATTCGCGGCTCGACCGGCTGACGTTTTATTGCTGGGCACGAAAGACGGCGTGAAAACCCTGACGGTGATTAATACATCAGCTTCATCCGGGGAATTTTTCTAAACCGAAATCGTCTACACAAAAAAGCCAGCGTTTTGCTGGCTTTTTGATTTTTTAATTTAAAAACTAATTATTTAGCGCGTTCCCAAACCTGTGTCCGGCCGATCAGTGCGAAGCCGATGAAGCCACGGACTTCCAGCTTAGTGCCGTTGTCGATCACCTTCAGTTTGGCTTTGTATTCTTTGCCATTGCCTGGGTCCAGAATGGTACCGCCTTTCCATTCATCGCCGTCTTGAGTCAAACCCCAAACAAACGTCATGCCTTCAATGGGCTGGCCTTTGCGTTTGCCTTTGCAATCATCGCATGTTGGGTTGGGTTCACTTGGGTTGAGCAGCGTGTCGATCCGCCCCATCAGTTCACCGTTTTCAATCCAAACGGTGACGATGCTTTTTTCGTCGCCAGTTTCATCGTCAATAGTTTTCCATACGCCTTCGGGGGACGTCGAGGCCGCCATGGAAATGCTTGCCCAAGTCATCAGTAGCAGTGTTGAGAGGATTTTTTTCATTATTGTGTTCTCCGGTTAGTAACGTCACTACCTTAGCAAATGCCGGTTAATGCTCAAGTCTGACGATTCATTTAGTGAGTTAAGATAAACAATCAACTGCGAATGGTATGGGATTTCACGCCCAGCAGGCGGATAAGGTCCTGCGGCGCGAATTCTATTTGTAATCCCCGTTTGCCCGCGCTGGTCAGAATTTGTTCGAAATACAGGGCTGAGTCATCAATAACCATCGGCAAGCGCTTTTTCTGACCGAAAGGACTGATGCCACCAACCACGTACCCGGTGATCTTTTCAGCCAGTGCAGGATCTGCCATTTGCGCTTTTTTGGCACCGTGTGCTGCCGCGGCTGCTTTGAGGTTCAACGTGGCTGACACCGGAATTATACAAACCGCGAGTTGTTTGGGGTCGCCATTGAGGCTTACCAGCAGCGTTTTGAACAAACGTTCATGACTGACGTTCAGAGCATCGGCGACGTCCTGGCCGTAATTATCGCTGCTGTGGGTCAAAACGTATTCGTGCAGAGTATAGGCAACCTTTTGCTTTTTCAGGTACACAATTGCAGGTGTCATAGGGAGATTCCAAAGGCTTACCGAGCTGGTTTGGGACGGGCTTCGGTCGAAATGGGCAAGTCGATCTGTACGATGAGGCCATGCGGTTGATTGTTTGACGCATGAATAAACCCTTCGTGCATCTGCACTGCCTGCAGTGCGATATTCAACCCCAGACCAGCGCCCGTGTTGGATTGATCTAGCCGATAAAACGGGTCGAACAACCGGATAAGCTTGTCTTCAGGTACACCTGGCCCCTCGTCAGCAATGGTGATGCTGACCTGATACGGGTTCTGTTTCATCGTCACCGCAATTGCGCCCTGTTCTGGTGAGAAACGCAACGCATTACGCAGAACATTATCGACCGTGCTGTGCAGCAGTTGTGCATCACCCACCATGCGCAGTGGAGCATCAATGTCCAGATCGATGCGGATATGGCGTGGTTCGGCCTCAAAGCGCGCATCTTCAACGACTTTTTTGACGATATCGTCCAGCTCTATGGTTTGCCATTCCACATGATGCATGTCGTTTTCAAACCGACTGAGCTTGAGTATCTGCGCGATCATGTTTTCCAGCCGGTCGCTTTCCCGTTCGATGCGATCTAAAGCGCGATCCAGGCCTTCCGGCGCCTTCTGGCGTACAATGCCCATCGCTACCTGTAACCGCGTCAAAGGCGAGCGCAGTTCATGGCTGACATTGCTGAGCAGGCGTTGTTGCGCTGACACAAGATCCTGAATCCGCCCCGCCATTTCGTCGAAATCCCGGCCCAGTTCGCCGATTTCATCTGAACGTCGACTGACGCTGCTGCCCGCGCGGGCACCTAAGGTTCCACGAGACAGAGCACGTACGGTTTGACGCAATTTTTCGATGGGTCGTACCAGTGACCAAGTTAGAATCAAACTCATGATGCCGGAAATGGTCAGTGCAAAAGCCAGCTGCACCGATTGACTCTCTAACCAAAACGGCAGATTCGCCGGAGGTAACGACGGAACACCGCGTACAAACAAACGGAAGTTAAGGCCGCTGAAGGTGATGGACATGGGGCCCAACCAGGCCTCGTTGCGCCATTGACCAACCCGCAAACCTTCGTACTCCATCATTTCGGAGAGCATCACCAAAATGCGGTTGGGCGGTTGCGGCAAGCCATAGAGCCGGTAGGTTTCATCGACCAGGTACAGCTGATATTTGGCATTTTCATTGTAGGCGGCCAGCATTTGCTGGATGAGCGTGAAGTCACCCAGGGTTTCCCCAAATTCCGGTACTTGCACGCTGTTGAGAATTGAGATTTGCCGAGAGGTCGGTGGCGCCACCTGATATTGCTGTGCCGCCTGATAGGATACAAAGTACGCGGCGATCACAATAAGAATAAGCGACAGCCAAAAACTCAACCAGATTTTGCCGAAAACGGAACCCAGGGGGTTCAGTTTTCGCAGGTTAGACCACAGACTCACTGAGCGGGATCGACAAACATATAGCCAATGCCGCGAATGGTCTGAATCTTGGATTGTTCAGATGAGCCACCCAGTTTCCGGCGTACGTTGCTGACGTGCATGTCGATCGAACGGTCGTAAGCCATGATTTCACGCCCGAGCACTTCCAGATACAGATCTTCTTTAGGCACTGCCTTGCCCGCACGAGTCATCAACACACGCAGGACTTTGAATTCGCTGGTGGTCATCGGAATGTGTTCGCCGTCGCTGTATACACGGTAAGTGTCGAAATTGAGTTCAACGCCGTTGCAAGCCAGAATGCCGCTGTCGTCGCTTTGCTGTGTTTTGTCCAGTTCGATACGGCGTAACAAGGCTTTGATACGTGCCAGCAACTCGCGGTGACTATAAGGCTTGGCCAAGTAATCGTCGGCACCCAGTTCCAGTCCCAGAATCCGGTCTGTTTCTTCACCTTTGGCGGTCAGCATTAGTACCGGAACGATGGATGTCTGGCGAATGCGTTTTAAGGTTTCGAAACCATCGATACCCGGCATCATGACGTCCAGCAAGACCAGATCAAAATGATGTTGGTTAATCTGTTCAATACCGGCTTCGCCGGTGTGGGCTGCTTCCAGCCGGTAGCCTTCCGCTGCCAGGTACTCACCCAGCAATTCCGCTAAGTCTTTATCGTCGTCGATCAGCAAAATGCTGTGTGTACTCATGACATGGTTCCCTTTAACAGTTAGTTAGCGCCTTTAATACGTGTTCGCAGGATAAATCCCAAGACCCCGATTGACCCTTTTACTGCATGTTTACACCGGTGCAGCCCCCGTGTTGCGTATGACATGGACCGACCTGGTTGCGCATGAGCCACTAGGGTCAGGTAATCGCCGCTTATCAGTTTCGGGTGATTACGCTAGAATTTTGCGTCAATGCCCGAACATACAGTACTGGGGCCATCATGTCCGGGTTTGGAAGTTTATGATAGAAGATGATGAAGATTTTAAAGCCTTTCGTGAAGAGATGAAGGGTGTGCAGCCGATCAAAGCCAAAGAAAAGGTCGATGTTACCAAAAAAACGGTACCGGAACCGTCGCTGATCCACCGACGGCAGATGGCGGTGAAAGTCGAGACGGGCAGTAATAATCATCTTACGGAAGAGATTATCGATTTGGTGCACCCGCTGGACCCAATCGAATACCGCAGCGACGGTGTGTCCATTGGCGTGTACCGTAATCTTAAGCGCGGGCAGTATCCTATTGATGCACGGTTGGACTTGCATCGAAAGAAAATGGCGGAAGCCCGTCAGGACGTTTTTCAGTTTATTCAGGATTGTCAGAAGTACGACATCCGCAGCGCGATTATCCTCCACGGTAAGGGCGAACTTAGTGAGCCAAAAGCGTTCCTGAAAAGTTGTGTGAATACCTGGTTGAAGCAGATACCGGAGGTTATTGCGTTCCACAGCGCGCAAAAACACCACGGTGGCGTTGGCGCGCTCTATGTGTTGATTAAAAAAAGCGAGCGCAAAAAGCAGGAAAACAAAATCAAATTCAACAAAGGCAGAGTGGACTGACCATTCATAAGGACAACGTGTGCAATTCAAAATTACCCTAGCAGTTTTACTGATTGGTCTGTCGTCGTCCGCGATTGCTGAGGCGGATTGGGATACTTATATTGAGCGTACTGGAGATGTGTTGGCTGTTGCCCTACCTTTGACGGCGTTAACGGCAACCTACACGTTGCAGGATTCGGATGGACGCAAACAGCTGCTGACGTCTTATGCTGCCACGTTGAGCCTGACGTACGCGGGCAAGTTTGCCATCGGCAAGGAACGACCCGATGGCTCCAATAACCTCGGTTTTCCGAGCGCTCACACCAGCAGTGCGTTTTCCGGCGCGTCGTTTCTGGCAAAACGATACGGTTGGGACATAGGTGTACCGGCCTATCTTGCCGCCAGTTTCGTGGGATTCAGTCGTGTGCATGCGAACAAACACGATTGGTGGGATGTTACCGCCGGTGCAGCATTGGCGATGGGTATCAATGAATGGCTGGTGCGCGATCAATCAGACTTGAATGTTGCGCTATTGCCTGTTGCTGGTGGGGCGCAACTCGCGTTCAGTATTCGCTATTGAGACGGTTCGATTCAGACTCTGTCGCGTTCGGTTTGGCATAGTCTGCCAACAAACTGGCCAGTGCCTTGAGGCGAATGGGTTTGGTCAGAAAAGCCTGCATGCCCGAGGCAGTCGCCTGTTGTTGGAAATAGTCGCCCGTGTGTGCCGAAAGCCCGACGACATTGGTTGGTCGAATAGCCACAATGTGTTCGGTTGCTTCTGGGCCGTCCATGTCGGGCATTTCGTAGTCCATCAGGACCAGGTCGTAGGGTTGCGCCATGACTCGCTTAATGGCGTCGGCACCATTGCTCACGCATTCCGCCTTAATCTGGAACCGCTTCAATAAGCCTGCTAATACAATAAGGTTGCTTTGATTGTCGTCGACGCACAGAACCGACAGATAGCTGTAGTCGGGTTGGTATTCTTTTGCGCTGTCCACCGGTGCCGATTCTAACCGGACGAATTCTGGATCCCACAATTGATTGACCACAAAAGGTCGGGCCAGAAACCGGTCAATGGCAGTCGTGTCTTCAAGGTCTTTCACGTATTTTTCAAAACCGATCAATATCCCCTGCAGTTCAGGCACTTGCTGTTTGGTTTGTTGGATCAGCGCCATGCCGCTGGTCTGTGGGAAGCGCTGTTCGACGATAAGGTGAGTGAACGTGGCTCTGGCCAGGCTAGCCTCAAATTCTGCCTTATTTTTTACCCAGGTCATTTGCGGTGCTCGATCATCCTGACGCCATAAATCGGCGAGCTCGGAATGGCGGGTGCACAGCAGATAGCGACCACTGTGAGGAGCCGTCTCGCGTGCTGGCAGCAAGCACGGCAGGGTGAACTGGAGCGTCGTGCCTTGACCTGGAGTGCTATCTACCTGAATACCGCCACCCCACAGTTGAATGATTTCTTTGACAATGGCCAGACCCAAACCCGTACCGCCAAACTTGCGGGTGGTTGAAGTGTCAGCCTGATGAAAACGCTCAAAAAGGTGCGTTTGTTTGTCGCTAGGAATACCGATGCCGGTGTCGGCAATTTCAAATCGCAACGCTGAAACATCGAACCGGACACGTAGAGTAATATGACCTTGTTCCGTGAACTTAAATGCGTTGCCGATCAGGTTCATCAGCACTTGCTGGAGCCTCGTGGAGTCGCCCCGAATGACTGTAGGAATGGCTGGATCCACCCAGCCGGTCAGTAACACATTGCTTCGGTCGCTGGCCTGGGTATAGACCGCTAAACACTGAAGAATCACTTCCCGGATGTTGAACTCCGTGCTCTCAAGGGCGAGCTTACCGGCTTCTATTTTACTAACATCCAGAATGTCGTTGATAATGCGTAACAGAACGTCACTGCTGTTCTGTAACGTATGCAGGTAGCGTTGCTGAATTGTCGTGGGTTTTTCAAGATTCAGCAGTTCAATCATACCGACAATAGCGTTCATGGGCGTGCGGATTTCATGACTCATGTTGGCCAGGAACTGGGTTTTCGCTTCCATAGCCCGCAATGCTTTTGACTCAGAAGCTCGAAGCGTCTGTTCGTATTCCGCCTGCTGGGTGACATCAAAGTGAAAACCGGTCACCTCCAATGGATTGCCCTGTTTATCTCGGATGACGAAGCCCGTACCTTCAATCCAGCGGACGGAATTGTCAGGCAGAATAATGCGGTAGGTATGATTGAATAAGTTGCCTTGACCGCTCAATACCTGGGTAATGTTCGACAGAGCTCCCTCTCGGTCTTCTGGGTGCAACATCGATTCCCAGGTACCCGGCAGAATGTAACGGGCTTTGCCTTCTAAACCAAACATGGCCAGAGATTTTTCGTCCCAGAAGGATTTGTTGGTGGCAACTTTATAATTAAACACACCGGCGTGTGCTGCACTGATGGCTTTATGCAGTAGATCAAGCCTCGCTTCGCTGGCGGCATTGAGTTGCCGGGCGCGTCTTAACTCGCTGGCGCTTAACAGCCAGCCGGACAAGGCGATAGCCAATGCGAAGGTAAGTAGCCATTCCATAGCAGAATTTAATGTCCCGTCATTAGTAAGCAAATCATTATGAGTATAACCCAGGCTCTGTTCATCGGCGGACTTTAATTTTCATGGCTCGAACTCCGTTCATTCTGCGGTGCGGATTTGTGAATGATGGTAAAAATAACTTAAATACGGTTGGTTAGCGCCCCATTGTTGTCATAACGACAGCTCTCAGTCTTCAAAAGTTTGAACCGGTTATCAATATTGAGACGCAACAGGTCGCAAATGTCTAAAAGGTGCCAGCATCGGAGTAGAATATCCACCAACTTGTTTCTGGTCGTTTTGAGATTTCGTCAACGGCTCCACCAGTACAACGTTTTATCGCGACTCGAATCAACTTCTTGTTTGCGAAGTATTGTTTAATAACAGGCTGTGTTGAAACGAAGTCACCAGCAATAGGACGCTTTTAAGGATGAATAAGGCCGCTACAACTTCTCAAATATCGCCGATTGGTTTGGCGAAGCGATATCCCGATATCAAAAGGCTGACTGCCTTGGGTGACCGTTTGCAAACGGTTATCCCAAATATCATGGACGAATTTTTCAGTGCTGCCGATGATTTTTTATTCAAGCTGGCCGAAAAAAGCAGCCTGGAGTCTGCGGATTACTTCGATCAGCTACGGGTATTACGCAAACGCAAAGTACAGGTTCGGCAGCACGTATTGGATGGCGTACGCCGCTGGATTGAAGGCGGTGCACAATCATTGCCGATAGCATCTCAACCTTTAGAGGCCAACCCCAGCCCGGGCGATTTCAGTTTGATGGATGACGTGGTGCTGGAGCGCACGCTGGCAACGGATAGTTTCTTTACGCGTTTGATTGGGCGCAGTGGCAGTGAGTGGCTGGCGTTTCATGAACGCATGGTTGCGTTAACCTGCCAGAAAAAACTGTCTAATAAAAACACACCGTTCAATCCTTCCGCGTTGGGTCATATTGTGTTGAAGGAAATCGAATTACTGGATTTTCCGTTTAAATCTGCTCTTATGCTGTTCCGGCTTTTCGATGATCTGGCCATTCCCCGGATGATGGAGTTTTATCGCGATGCCAATGAATGGCTGATTGCCGAAGGTATTCTGCCTAACTTGAATCTCCAGAGCACCCGTGCCGAGAAGCCCAGGGCTGACTCGCAAATGTTTGACACCCTTCGTGCTAACCTGGCAGGCAACACGACCGAGCACTGGCCTTTGAGCGGCGGTACCGGTACGCCGATGCAACAAAGTGGCCACGGTCATGCACCGTCCGGCGGTATGTTGGTCGATCCTGCGCTGCTTCGGCAAATGATTTCCACCATGGCTTCTTTTCAGGCTCAAACCGCCCCAGAGGCGCACAAAACAGAAGATCTGCGCCATTGGGCCGTGGCTCAGGCCAATGCAGTAACGCAACAGGTGGCGGGTACACTCGAAGCCGGTACAGTGTCGTTGGTGGCCATGCTCTTTGAATACATTCTGGATGACGCAAAGTTGTCCGTGCATATGAAGCAATTGCTGGCGCGTATGCAGATTCCCATCATCAAGGTAGCGATTCTCGACAAAGACTTTTTTACCGACACGGACAACAGCGCTCGGCTATTACTGAACCGCATGGCGCGAGCTGCCACAGGGTGGGAGCCAGACGCCGACATTCAGAACGATATGTTGCTCGACGGCATGGAACGTATCGTCACTCAACTGAACCGGGAATTTGAAGATGACCTGTCGATTTTTGACCGGTTATTGGAAGACTTCGATCAACTGCAAACGCGCTACCGGGATGTCACGCATCATTCTATCGCCCAGCTGCAGCAACGCGAAGTGGCGTCTTTTGAACAGCATCAGAAGCAGGATCGCGCCCGGTTAATCATTGACGCACTGCTGGAAAATCAGGTCTTTCCCGGCCCGATAACTGAGTTGTTGAAACGCCATTGGTATCGATTAATGTCCGGCATCTTTAACAAGCAGGGCGAAAGCAAAGCGTGGAAAACCACTGCGCGCATTGCCCGAGAGCTGGTTTGGACTCTGCAACCGAGTGTACAGCTCACGCACATAACCCGGTTTAAAGAGATTGTCCCGAAAGTGCTGGATGGCGTGGACAACGGGTTAAAAGCAGTAGGGTTGAGTGAGGCTGAGCGAGCCGGTTTTCTGGGGGCGATTCAGGATCACCATGCGCTGCACTCTAATCCGGTTAACGAAGCCATTTGGGATGCGCAGCAGCAGCTGGACTACTTTGAAGTGCAATCTCAGAAAGCCGAACATCTGGTCGACGAGCCCGCGCCGCTGGTAGTGGATGAGCCCGTTGTCACCCTGAAGAGCGCGGATTTGAGCTATTACATGGATCAGGTTGAACAGCTGAAGACCGAGCAGTGGTTTGACATTGAACTCAGTGAGAATCACTGGGTTCGAGGCTGCTTAACCCTGATTGTCGGACAGGGCAGTAAGTATGTGTTTACCGATTTCCGTGGCGATAAGGTCGCTGAACGTTCGGCCATCGGTTTGGCCATGGCCATGCGCAATGAGCAGATAGTGGCACTGCCGGACGATCCGCTCTTTGACCGGAAAATCAACGAACTGGTTGATGATCTCGGCCAAAAGACCGCGACTCAGCACTAGCCCGGAATTTTCTGGGCTCGAGCGTCGGCATGGACTGGTTCAAGTTCCTGACGGTTCTGACCCTACGCGGCCGTGTGCGTAGCCGTTTTTGACTTTTTCGCCTTCGGCTGGTGGTTGTCACGAATCTGACATAACTTTGCAGGCCATCTTCCGCATTTAACGCACGGTTTTCGCCAAAAATCCGTCAGGAAAATCGATTTTGTGCACAATTGTTAGCGGGTCTGGCTTCTTGGTTTGAGCACCGTACGCTGATGGTGTGGTTTGCTGGAGACGTGTTTGTGAAAAGAATCTGGATGCCGGTTTTAGTCGGTTTAACGGGGTTGTCCGTCCTATTGTTCGAGTGGCCTGCCACATCAAATCAACTCGCTGTGGTCACATCAGCGATCAGCCCATCGAGTAACCATGGTACTGCTGTAGCCGGTCAAAATGATACGCTATCTAATGGCTTGCCAGTCATGGGATCCGCTCCAGAATCGCTGGCCATCGTTGAAACCAGTGAACAACCGGCCACACCAGCAACGACGGGTAATCCCGCCGCCAATTTCGAGGCATTGCCCGTAGCGATGCAGCAGGAAATCCTCCAACTCAGTGGCCGGGATCAAGCGCAACGCACTCCAATCGAAGTGAAGCCTGGGGTTTTTATGCTGGCCGCCGGTCAGGGGCCCCGCGTAGTACCTGTCGCGGTAATGAATGAAGATGGGACGGTATCCATTCATGAGTATTAATTTGTTGAGGTTTGTCCGTGGCCTGATGGTCGTCAGCACCATAATGTTCGCCAGTCTGGCCTCCGCCGTGACGGTAACCGGAGCCGGCTCGACCATCGTTATTAACAAGATCGGCGGGTTCGATGGTGAAGATGGGGCGAATCGTGAAGCCGTTTTTGTTGCCGCTGCGCAGGTCTGGGCCGACATTCTGGTCAGTCCGGTGACGATAGTGATCGACGCGCAGTTCAGTTCATCGCTGTATTGTGTGTCTAACAGTGCCACCCTGGGCTCTGCTGGACCCTTGAATACCTACTTCAGTTCCGGTGCCGAAAGTTTTGGTTTGCAAAGCAATGTTTGGTATCCCACTGCGTTGATCAACGCGCATTACGGTTCCGATTATTTCCCATCCAATGCTGATATTGATGCGACCTTTAATGCCGACATCGGTGACACGGACTGCTTATCTGGTAGTGGTTGGTACTATGGAATGGACGGCAACACACCGTCTGGTTACATCGACTTTTACGAGGTTGTGCTGCACGAGCTTGGTCATGGGTTAGGCATTTTGTCACTGGTGAATTCTGATGGCAGTTATAGCGGCGGCGTGGTCGACATCTTCTCAACATTTTTACGGGATCAGGATTCGGCCACCAACTGGACCGCCATGAGCAACAGCGAGCGTGGTGCGTCGTTGCTGGATACCGGCAATTTGGTCTGGAACGGTGCTGGTGTCACCTCGTTGGCGGGTGATTTATCCGCCGGGGTCAATGGCGGTAATGTGCAGATGTACGCGCCGAGTACGTACGAAGGTGGCTCTTCGGTTTCCCATTTCGATACCGCGCTGACACCAAACGAGTTGATGGAGCCTCAATACACAGGCAACGCGACATACAACCATTCCGTTGCGCTGCTTGAGGATATTGGTTGGACCATATATGAACCGAGCAACAATGCCCCAACTATTACCGGGCAAAGTGCGCTCTCGGTGGACGAAGACAACAGTTTGGTTCTGTCATTAAACGATTTAACCGTGTCTGACAGCGACAACAGCTACCCGGCGGATTTTACACTCACCGTGAACAGCGGCAGCTTTTATTCAGTATCCGGTAACACCATCACACCGGATGCCAATTACAACGGAACCTTAACCGTACCTGTGACCGTTAATGACGGCACCGATGACAGTGCAAGTTTTAACCTCAGTGTTTCCGTGAATGCCATCAACGATATTCCACAGATCACCGGGCAAAATACATTGCAGGTGAATGAAGACAACAGCTTAGCGTTAACGATTGGCGACCTCACCATTACCGACCCGGACGACAGCAGCTTTACCTTAACGGTGAATGCGGGCTCGAACTATTCGGTGTCTGGCAACACGGTCACCCCAAGTGCTGATTTTAATGGAACGCTAACCGTGCCAGTGACGGTGAGCGACGGTGAAGCAGACAGCGCCAGCTTTAATCTCAACGTGAGTGTGCTGGCTCAAAATGACGTGCCGGTGGTGACCTCAACGCCAACGGTGACTGTCGATGAAGACTCGACCTACACGTTTTCGCTGAGTGAGTTTGGTGTCAGCGATGTTGATTCCGCCAGCTTTGTGCTCGACATTCTACCCGGCACCTATTACAGCGACGTTGGCAATGCGGTGACGCCGGATGCACATTTCAATGGCACGCTTTCAGTCAATGCCCGTGTTTTCGATGGCAGCGATTACAGCAACAGCGTCAGCTTTGATGTCACCATAAACTCGGTGAATGACATTCCGGTCATCAGTGGTCAGTCAACTTTATCCGTCGATGAAGATTCGATCTTATTGCTCCAATTAAGTGATTTCAGTATTACCGACCCGGACGACAGCAGCTTTACTTTAACGGTGAGCACGGGTGCGAACTATTCGCTCACTTCCAATACCATTACGCCGGACAGTGATTTTAACGGCACACTGACCGTGCCGGTCATCGTAAACGATGGAGAAGCCGACAGCGCAACGTACAACGCCAGTATCACCGTGAATGCGTTGAACGATGCCCCTGTTATTGTGTCCACGCCGTCACTCACTGTGGCGGAAGACGAAAGTCTGGTCATCAGCCTTGACGACTTCACGGTGACGGATGTTGATTCAGCCACCTTTGTCTTAACGGCTCAAGCGGGTGCGAACTATTCGTTGTCCGGTAATACTCTGACCCCGGCCGTCAACTTTAATGGCACGCTGTCGGTCGACGTTGATATTGCCGACGACAATGGAGGCAGTGCTTCGACCACGGTCAGCGTCACGGTGACGCCGGTAAACGATGCCCCGGTAATTACCGGTCAAAATTCGCTGAGCATTAACGAAGACAGCAGCCTGACCTTGTCAGTATCAGACTTAACCATTACCGACGTTGACAGCTCCGCCTTTATCTTAAGCGCCGGAACTGGAGCCAATTACACCTTGTCGGGTAACACCGTCACGCCGGCTGCGGAATACAGCGGCAGCTTGACGATTCCCGTCACTGTCAGTGACGGGACGGACACCAGTGCGAGTTATAACGTGATTGTCTTGGTGAATGTGGTGAACGACAAGCCGGTGATCACCCAAACCGCGACTATCGCCATTGCAGAAGACTCCAACTACAGCCTGAGCCTCGCCGACCTGACCATTGTCGACGCAGACTCGACCAGTTTTACATTGGACATCAGCACGGGCGCTTATTACAGTTTGGCAGGCGCAACCCTGACACCAGATGCCGATTTCAACGGCGTGCTGACAGTACCGGTACGCGTATTCGACGGCCTCCAGTACAGCGACACGGTTAACGTGACCATACAGGTCTCCGCAATCAACGACGCTCCGGTTCTGAATGGCACGCCTTCGACGACCGCAACCTTCAGTGAGGCCTACAGCGCCACCTTCTCGGCGACGGACATCGACAGTGCCGACCTGCAATTCAGCGTGTCCAGCGTTCACGATTGGCTGTCTATCGATAGCGCCGGTGTGTTAAGCGGAACCCCAGGCGCCGACGATTTAGGGAGCCAAACGGTCACCGTAAACATCAGCGATGGTCTGTTGAATGACAGCCAGACGTTCACTCTAACCGTGAACGATGCCACCGAAACAGATGTTCAGTTGCAGGTATCGGCAAGCGACGCGTTGGCAGCAGTGGCTAGCACGGTTTCATTCTATGTGGATCTGGACAATGCCGGACCGGCAGCCTTTGCCAGTGGGTCGGTCGCAATAACGTTACCGGACACAAGCCAAGTCAGCCAGCTCGACGCCCGTTGTGAGACAACCGACGCGAACACCGTAATTTGTGCCTACGCGCAATTGGCGACCAACGATCAATTTGCCTTGAACGTCACCGCAACGGAGCAGGGTAGCGTGACCGTTGCGGCGGTTGTCACCGCAACGCAAACCGATACCTTTGCAGACAACAATCGCGCAGATACGACCGTCGTCTTTGCGAATACTGTCAGCGAACCTTCGTTACCTTTAACCGTTGCCCAAAGCGAGCATTCGAACGCAGCGGTAGTGGCGGATATTGATGATAACGATCAGCCGGAACTGTGGTTGGCAAACAACCTCGCCGCTAGTGAACAGCGATACGATTTTACACCAGACTTTACCGGATTAACGTTGGCTGACGCGTTAGCCTGGAATGGGGATGCGCAGGATATTCTGGTTCGGGACTTGAACGGCGATGGCCTAGCCGATCTGGCTGTCGCGAATCTGGGCGCCAACGCGGTTTACCTGGCTACCACTGCCGGTGTCTTCGGTGAACCGCAGTGGCTGGGCAGCAGTGACAGTGTCGCGGTGGTCAGCGCCGACGTGAATAACGATCAATTGCCCGATCTGATTTTCGCCAATAACGATGCTAACAGCGTTTATCTGAATGCGCCCAGTGGCCAGTTTACCCTGGCACAGTCATTAGGCTCCGCGGACAGCGCTGAAGTGGCCGTGATCGATTACAACCGAGATGGCTACGCAGACGTTGTGTTTGCAAACCGCGATGATGATGATCTGGTGTATCTCAACAATGGTGCCGATCAATCGACGGGAGTGTTTGATAACAATGCTGTACTGCTGGGCACGGTTCAGACCCCGAGCACCGCGATTCAGGCTGCCGATTTCAGCGCCGACGGTACCGTCAGTGACATCATTGTGGGTCGGGATACCGCAGACAACACTGTCAGTCTGCAGGTGTATCGTGTGCAGAATGCCGTTGCCGTGACCTTGTGGCAGGTCGATGCTGGCGATGTGATCGCCATTGCTGTGGGGGACTATAACGGTGACGAATTACCAGACATGGCCGTCGTTAATTCGCAGGGCGTGGTGCAGCTTTATCAGCAAAGTGCCGGGAGCTTTGAGTTGGCGTTCGCCTTTATCGCGGAAAACACCCGTGATGTGGTTTTGGCACCCATCAATGACGACCTCAAGGCGGATCTGGTCTTGGCGCGCGGAGCATTGGACCCCAGCTTGGTGTATCTCAGTGAGTTGGCCATTGAGGAGGAATCTCAGGCCGATACTGAGGCGCCAGTTGATGATTCAGCGGACGTTCAGGAAGTGGTCGTTATCGTCGATTCCTCCAAGGACGACGGTTCGACCCAGGTCACCGTATCCGGAGGCAGCTTCAGCGGATTCCTGTTACTTATGGGGCTGTTAATTGCCTATCGGCGTCGGGTATAAACCGGTTTGAAATCGGTTAAAAAAGGATGAAAACCCGTCTGGTCTTTTCATGCGTTGTCGGTTATTTCCGGCTTGTTGAAACCGCCAGACAGGCCCTAAGGACACCTTATGAAAGTATTACTCCCTATCGTGCTACTCAGTGTGTTAACCGGCTGCGCCAGCAGTGGCCGGTACGATATTAAAATGTCGACTTCCGAACTCAGTCAGGCCATAGAATCGACTACCTCGTCCGTTGTAAATGTCGACGCGGATCATGGCGGCTTTTTCGGCCACATGGATATCTCCGCCGTGTATTTTGGCGATTTTTACGATGACGATTATGACGACGACTATGACGGCGGCGGAGGCTTCGCGAACAACCGGGTCGGCATTGCCAAACGCGCCACCTTGAATGTAGGCGTGAACCAATACAACGTGAATGGCGGTTATGAGATCTCCTTCACTGGCGGCGATGATGTCCACCAATTCCGCGTCGCGTTGCATGGCAACGGCGCGGATTTTCAGAGCTCAGGCACCAACGGCTTTAACAGCCCTATGGTGTTTGGCGTCGACTTTGATGTGCATAGGATTTTTCAACAAGCGGATATCGACTTTTTGATCGGTGCCAGAATTACATCAGCCATATTGGGCTACGGCTTCGATACGCCAGTTGTGATCCATGGTTCTCGTCACGAAAGTGATGGGCTTGGCATGCTGGGGTTCGGTTTACCAGTTGGCCTGCAAATGGATGTTGGCTTGTTTTCACTGGAAGCGATCGCCGCCCCAACGTTTTACATTCACGGCTATGAAACCGAGCTGGGCTTCATCAACGACTTAGCCACCTTCAACGTTAACGTGCCAATCAGTGTCGGGCTTGGGTTGAACTGGTAGTCCCGAGCATCTTAAAAAACACCGCCTGTCAGGGCGAACAGCCAAAGTCTGTGGGAGAGGGGTTCAGCCGCAAATCTCCTTTTGCCACAGCGTTAAATGTACCGCTAACCAGCGACATTAACCTCAATCAAGCAGCACACGAATAATCCCGCATGTTGCTTGCCATTTTGAATAATATGCGTTACTCGTAGTGGACTATTGTTCGAGGCGCGATCATGGAACAGCTGAGCCCTACCGACCTGAAAGCCATTCTGCATTCCAAGCGGGCGAACTTGTATTACCTGGAACATTGCCGGGTGATGCCGGCAAACATCGTGGAGGGGTAGGGGAAATGTCAACCAACCAGAGCTATATGCGCTATTGGGGGAAGGTTAAAAGAACCGAAAGTGAGCATGGAGCGAACTTTCACTTGCTGCCGTTTCACAGTTTGGACGTGGCCGCAGTGACGTGGTGCTATTTGGAAAAACGGCCTAAATTTCTAAACGATATTGCTCAGTTTCTTTCGCTTGAATGCAGTGCACTAAAGCAATTACTTGTTTTCTTTTCCGCCTTACACGACCTTGGGAAATTCGCTTCCAGTTTTCAGAATTTGTATACCGATACATCCGGGTTTTTAGTGAGTGAGCATGCGAATGTTTATGATGGTAAAGAGTATCGCCATGACCGTTTAGGGTTGTTTTTTTGGCAATACATCTGGAAAGGAAGCTTCTTGCCAAAGTTACTGGCCCAGGACAGCGACGATAGCGAGGAAGATATCGAAGACGGCATTATGCAGTTCGTTAATTGTGCATTAGGCCATCACGGGAGGCCGTGCAAAACAAAACACACCCAAGGCTTAAAGAAATTTACCCGCGATCATAATGTGATTGCCAGCATCGCGTTTTTCGACGCGCTTTTCGACATGTTTCAGCCAGAAGTGCCCGTTGAACAAATGCGCAACAGGGAATGGCAAAAGCGATTGGCACTCGTCTCCTGGCAACTGGCGGGTCTGTATGTGGTCTCAGACTGGGTAGGCTCGGACAACAGTCATTTCCCTTTCGAATCTGCGCCCAGAGCGTTGAAAGACTATTGGCAAGATGCATTAGTTAAAGCAGAAATCGCTTTAGATCAGACAGACCTTGTTAAGCCTCTTTCGATACAGCCCTACCGTTCCATTCAGGATCAATTCAATTTCGAACCCACGCCACTACAGCAGTGGGCAGAATCGATACCGGTCAACGACTCTCCGCAACTGTTCATACTTGAAGACATTACCGGGTCTGGTAAAACTGAAGCTGCCTTGGCGCTGACGCATCGGCTCTTGCTGGCGGGAGCGGCAGATGGTTTTTACTTTGGGTTGCCCACCATGGCAACGTCTAACGCAATGTTTTCACGTGTTGCCAGCCAATACTTGTCGATCCTCAGTAGTGAGCAAGGTGTGCCAAGTATTGTGCTCGCACACGGCGCGCGCGACATGAGTGAACAGTTTCAAGAAGCAATACTCCATGTTGAAAACCCAAGTACGCAATACAATTCCGAAGACCAAACAGCAACGGCACAATGCAATCAATGGCTGGCCGACTCACGTAAAAAAGCGCTACTGGCCCCCGTAGGCGTTGGCACAATTGATCAAGCACTCCTCGCCGTGTTGCCGCGTCGCCATCAATCACTGCGCTTACTCGGGATGGCTCGAAAAGTACTTATATTCGACGAAATACATGCCGCAGATGACTACATGTTTGAACTGTTGGAAAGCCTTTTGGCGCTGCATCTACATCAAGGTGGCAGTGCGATTCTCTTAACGGCGACCCTTTCGAAAAGGCAACGACAACGACTCATTACTATCTGGCAGAAAGCGGCAGGGTTAGTGCCGGAACCCATTCAAAATACGGCCTTTCCGTTAGCAACCAAAGTCTCGATTGATCAGGTGCCATCGCTTCAGGAAATCAGTTTGAAAAGCCGCCCTGATGTGTGTCGATCTGTGGCAATACGGTTTGTACATACATTCGAAAACTGTATCGAACGAATTTTGCAAGCGGTTCAGGCCGGAGAATGTGTTGTTTGGGTTCGGAACTCAGTGGATGACGCATTGGAGGCTTATGAAGCATTGGTGGCAGCAATGACGACGCCGAGCGATTGCCTGTTATTTCACAGTCGTTTTATTTTGGAGGATCGCAAACGGATAGAAGCGAATGTTTTGGATTGGTTTGGGAAGGAAAGCAATGGCCGCGAGCGCAAAGGCAAAGTGTTGGTTGCGACGCAAGTGTTTCAAGAAAGCCTAGATGCCGATGCCGACCTGTTGGTTTCTGACCTATGCCCGATTGACGATCTGATTCAACGTGCGGGCAGGCTGCACCGTCACACACGAGACGCCGAGCGTACCTATGTGCGAGACGGGGCAGACAACAGACAGGCACCGGAACTTTGGTTGCACTGCCCTGAATGGACCCTCGCACCAAGTGCAAACTGGTTGACGGAAAAATTTCGCAATACGCAATATGTCTACCGGTCTCCGGGTCGACTGTGGCTAGCCTACCGAAAACTCAGAGAGGCAGGGGCTATCGTGATGCCTGACCAAGCGCGAGCACTGATCGAAGCGGTTTACGGCGAAAATGCAAAAGACGACATCCCCGAGTCGTTGGTTAACCTGGAAAAAGAACTGGAAGCCGAAGAGCGAAGCAAGGCGCATGTTGGTAAATCCGCAGTGCTTGATTGGAAACGAAATGGTTACAGCGATCAAAGTGCTGCCACCTGGTATGAAGATGATATCGATATTTCCACGCGATTTAGTGACATCGAAACCGTTGAGGTGTTACTGGTAAGACTGAACGAACGTAACGAAATTGAACCCTGGGTGGGCAGCCAGAAAAACGCTATCGCGTTAAGTACCGTCAAACTGGCTAAACACAAATTTGCGGACAGGTTGGCCGCTATCCCGGAAAAACTGGAACCCGCACTCGACAAATTTAAAGCCCATCACAAAGCAGCGAAGTATTTGCAGTGCTGGTTGCCAGAATTAGATCCTGATTTTTCTTACAGCCCTAATCGAGGGTTTTCCTCACAAACCAACAAGGAGGTGAAATGAATCTGATTACCGACCCCTGGCTGACGTTCAGACTGGCCGATGGCAGCGAAAAAATGTTGCCTATTCATGACATAGCCGACCCGACAGTCATTGATCTTGCGTTGCCCAGAGCGGATTTTTACGGAGCCGCTTATCAGTTCCTTATCGGTGTTCTGCAAACGACCATCGCCCCTGAAAATAAGCGGGACTGGAAGAATATGTTTCAACAGCCACCCCCCAAAGCCACACTGCAAAACGAATTTAAGCGTATCGAGCACGCATTTAATGTGACAGGTGACGGCCCGTTATTTATGCAGGACTTCGACTTGCTGGAAAATGCCAAATCTAGCCCCGTTTCCGGGTTGCTGATTGAAGCGCCGGGTGAAAACGGATTGAAACTGAATACCGATCACTTCATAAAACGAGGTATTGGAGAGCAAATGTCGCTACCCATGGCGTGCTTGGCTCTCTTTACACTGCAAATAAATGCACCGAGTGGGGGGCAAGGGCACCGGGTTGGCTTACGCGGGGGAGGACCACTCACAACATTGATCAGGCCAGCCACGGTGCAAACCCCATTGTGGAAAAAGCTATGGCTTAACGTGATTAATCGTTCTTTCTTTCCATACGACGACCCGAATTTGCACGACGGCTCTGTGTTTCCTTGGCTCGCACCCACCAAAACAAGCGACAAAAAAGGAACAGAGATTTACGCAACCGATGACAATATTCACGAACTACACATGTATTGGGCGATGCCACGTCGTATTCGACTGGAAATTACCCAGGGCAATGCATCCTGTGCGGTTAGTGGTCTTAATGTAGATACCTACGTGACCAATTACCGAAGTCAGAACTACGGCGGCAATTACTCCGGTAATTGGCGGCACCCGTTGACGCCTTATAAGTGGGACCCAAAAAAGCCAAACTCAGACCATTTGTCGGCCAAAGGCCAGCCAGGCGGTATTAACTACAAAATATGGGCCGCGTTGTTGCTGGCCAGCGAGAAAGAGGGTCAGCTCTGTGCCACGGTGGTTGAGCATTTCTACGAGGTGCACCGATATCTGGAGCAAGAATACACACAGTTCCCTGCGCTTTGGGTGTTTGGGTATGACATGGACAACATGAAAGCGCGTGGTTGGTACTCGGCAAGCCTTCCTATATTTAACGTGCCTGTTGAGCAGCAGGAAGACGTGTTTGATACGGTTAAAACATTGCAGGAACTGGCGTCAAAAGCACTGTCCCAGTGTCGGTCGCAATTGAAAGCCGCCTGGTTTTCAAGGCCAGGTGACGCCGGGGGGGATTTTTCGTTTGTTGACGTAAGTTTCTGGCAGCGAACCGAAAATGCCTTTTATGAAGCCGTAAATACTATTGTTGAAACGACCCAAAAAACCGACTCACCGCTATCACCAGACAGTGCGCAGCGATGGGTTAAGACCATTCAGCGTACGGTTGTGGATATTTTTGACGAATTTGCCCTGTCCGAATTAGGTAACGAACGCTCCATGGCCAAGCGAATAAAAGCCCGGCAATTTCTGACAGGATGGCTGTACGGCAGTAAAGACATCAAAAAATTTAGGGCAGATTTCCAAATAGACACCTTAAAGGAGGTAGCGAATGGATGACCAAACACAGAGGCAAGTCACTCGCTGGTGGCAAAGTATGTTTTTGCATGCCAGTGAGTTGAAGGAGAAAGGCATTGTTCCTGCACCTACGTCGCAGAAAGCGCAATTGAAGCGATGTGCGAATGTTGAAGGAGCGATGTTAACCACAGGTTTTCAGGTGTTGTGGCAATCCTTGCCTGATACGGTTACGGAAACATACACAACAAAAGGCATAGAAAGTTGGGCGACAATTGCTGCAGTTCTGGTGTGTGTCAAGAAGGATATCTCGACATCACTCGCGAAAGCAGCCGGACAAAAACGAGAAGGTTCTGATAAATCAACCGTGAGTGAATTGCGTTTCGCACAACTGCAAAATGCCAAGACGCCGAATGAACTGTTAATTAGGCTGCGGCGGATTATTCAACAGCTCGAAGGAAGCGTAAATGTTGCGCTCCTCGCCTCCGACATTCAGCAATGGTATGAGGAATTTTACCAGCTTCGCCCCCGCAAAGCGGATAAACGTATTTGTACGCAATGGGCGATGGACTATTACCGCGCTGCTTCAACTAAAAAATAATCTCGATTAAAAGGAAACCTAAATGAGCCAATTCATTCAACTGCATTTATTGACATCCTACCCACCATCTAATTTAAACCGTGATGATCTTGGGCGGCCAAAAACTGCAAAAATGGGCGGTTTTGATCGCCTTCGGATCAGTTCGCAAAGCTTGAAACGAAACTGGCGCGTGTCTGACTTGTTTGAAGAAGCCTTAAAGGGGCATATAGGCACTCGGACAAAAAAACTGGGACTGAAGGTACTTGAAAAGCTTAAAGACGCAGGTATTAAAGAAAAGGATGCCTTTGCATGGGCTGAAAAAATTGCCAACGTGTTTGGCAAAACTGAAAAAGACAGTGTGGAAATTGCACAGCTTGTGCATATCAGCCCTGAAGAACAACAGGCAATAGACCAACTGGTGGCGAAGCTGATAGCTGAGTCCAGAGCGCCGGACGACGAAGAATTAAAACTACTCAAAGCCGAATCAACCGCAGTCGACATCGCCATGTTTGGACGCATGTTAGCTTCGAGCCCGGCGTTCAATGTAGAAGCGGCTTGCCAAGTCGCCCATGCCATAAGTGTCCACAGCATCGTCGTAGAAGACGACTATTTTACCGCAGTGGATGACTTAAATGACAAAGCCGAAAGCTCTGGCTCTTCCCATATTGGAGAATCCAGTTTCGCAGCCTCTGTCTTTTACAGCAATATTTGTATTAACAAAACACTGCTGTTGGAAAACCTGGACGGCAACGAAGAACTCGCCAACAAAGCAATACAAGCATTAACCGAAGCCGCCGTCAAAATTGCCCCCAAAGGCAAGCAAAACAGTTTTGCATCGCATGCCTACGCCAGCTACGTACTGGCGGAAAAAGGTCAACAACAACCTCGTTCTTTATCGGTTGCCTTTTTAAAGCCAATTGAAGGGAAAGTCGAAGGTATGGCAAGCGAAGCCATTCTAAGTATGCAAAATACAGTTGAGAAGATGGACAAGGTTTACGGTGCGTGTGCTGACGAACGTTACCAACTTAATGCAATAGCGGGCGAAGGATCATTTGCGGAATTAATGGACTTCGTTATTCGTTAACGGATTGGGGAATACGCAATGAAAGAGTATTTGGTATTCAGACTTTACGGAGCGATGGCCAGTTGGGGGCAAGCCGCTGTTGGTGGTGACCGCCCGACAGGGTTGCAGCCCACGCGATCTGCCTTACTGGGACTGTTGGGCGCAGCGTTAGGTATTAAACGCGACGACGAAGAGGCGTTGTTAACGCTGCAAAACAGTGTGCGTTTTGGTGTCAAGCAATGTGTGCCGACAACGTTGGTTAGAGACTATCACACCACGCAAGTACCGTCGCATAGCAAGAAAAGAGTGCATAGAACTCGCGCCAGCGAGTTGCGCGAGGAGAAACTCAACACGATTTTGTCTTCACGAGATTACCGGTGCGATGGCTTATGGGTGGTTTCGGTAGCGCTGACTGAAACCGCACATTACAGTCTTGAGCAATTAAAAAGTGCGTTACTTAACCCCGTCTATGCATTGAGTTTGGGGCGAAAATCGTGCCCGCCTTCGCTGCCACTCATGCCCACAATAGCAGAATTTAGTGGCTTGAAATCTGCCTTAGACCATTGCTTTCCAGCGCTGACGCGCAGTGATAAAGAAGATGCGCTATGGCTACACAAATCAAACCAAGCGACTTATTTTTGGGAAGGTGACGCAGCTGAAATCGACTGCGAACGAACACTGACTTTTCAGCCGTGGGACGAACCCATAAGCCGAAGCCGCTGGCAATTCAAGCAAAGTACGTTGCACCAAGTTACGATGGAGGAAGGCTAGTGTACTTAACGAAAGCAACAATGAGACAGTCAGTGCAGGCTGCCAAAGAATTTTTGTCCATTCAAAGTAACGGCCCCTACGCATCGCATCAATTAATATGGACGCTATTTGAATCTACTCAGGAAGATCGTAGTTTTTTATTCAGAGAAGAAACAACCGCGTCAGGCCAGGCAGAGTTTTATATTCTATCGGATTCGAAACCACTTCAAGACAGCCCCATTTTGGCGGTGCAGAGCAAACCTTTTTCTCCTTATCTTGAAGCAGGCATGCGGTTAGCGTTTCGACTACGGGTAAATCCTACGGTGACGACAAAGAACGAAGATGGTAAACAGAAGCGTCACGATGTCATGATGCATGCCAAACATATCGCGAAAGAGAGCGGCGAACAGGACCCACAAGCGATAAAAGACGCAATGGAATGCGCTGCAAAAAGATGGATATGTCATGCAGAACGGCTTCACGGTTGGGGGATCAGCCTGGATGTAGAACCGGAAGTCGAAAACTACACCCAGCACCGAAGCAAGAAAGGAAATAGCCAAGCTATTCGATTTTCCAGTGTCGATTATCAAGGGTTACTCACCGTACAAGACCCCGAGAGATTTTTAAATCAGTTGTCTCGTGGCTTTGGACATGCCAAAGGATTTGGATGCGGGCTAATGCTGATTAAAAAAGTCGGGTAGACGATTTAAATGGATGTAAGGTGAACAACAATGGCATTTGTACCCTTGAAACCCATTCCAATAAAAGATCGGACTTCAATGATCTTCGTTGGCATGGGCCAAATAGACGTAAAAGATGGTGCTTTCGTTGTTATCGATAAAACGGGCGAGCGAATGCACATTCCAATCGGTTCAGTTGTTTGCCTTATGTTGGAGCCTGGAACCCGGATTAGCCACGCTGCCGTAAAACTGGCAGCGACAACCGGTACACTCTTGATATGGGTAGGTGAAGCAGGTGTTCGTCTTTACAGTGTAGGTCAACCCGGTGGTGCACGCAGCGACAAACTGCTGTATCAGGCACAACTGGCGTTAAATGAAGATTTGCGGCTTAAAGTTGTCCGGAAAATGTTCGAGATCCGTTTTGGTGAGCCCGCCCCAGCGCGAAGAAGTGTTGATCAATTGCGTGGCATAGAAGGTGCGCGAGTAAGAAAAATCTACCAAATGTTAGCCAAGCAGTACGGTGTGCCTTGGAATGGCCGTAGGTACGATCCTAAAGACTGGGAGGCGGGTGATTGCGTGAACCAATGTATCAGCGCCGCAACTGCCTGTTTATATGGTGTATGTGAAGCCGCCATCTTAGCCGCAGGTTATGCGCCTGCTATCGGGTTTCTACATTCCGGCAAACCTCTTTCCTTCGTGTATGACATTGCAGATTTAGTAAAATTTGAAACCGTGGTTCCTGTTGCATTTCAAATAGCAAAGAAGGCTAGTTTCCAACCTGAGACAGAGGTACGAATTGCGTGCCGGGAAATGTTTCGTACCAGTAAAACGTTAAAACGCCTGATTCCACTTATCGAAGAGGTGCTTGCCGCAGGAGAAATACAACCGCCCGCCGCACCAGAAGACAGTCAACCCCCTGCGATACCCGAACCGATTTCCCTGGGTGATGACGGACACAGGAGCCACTGATGGCTATGATCGTTGTCGTTACCGAAGCAGTCCCCCCAAGACTGAGAGGAAGGCTGGCAGTCTGGTTATTGGAAGTCCGTGCAGGGGTTTATATCGGTGACGTATCCAAAAAGATACGCGAAATGATTTGGTATCAAATTGGCGAATTGGCTGAGGACGGCAATGTTGTTATGGCCTGGGCGACCAATACGGAATCGGGTTTTGATTTTCAGACCTATGGCGAAAATCGAAGAATACCCATCGATATGGATGGCTTAAGATTGGTGTCGTTTTTACCGATTGACTGACGTCCATGAGATCTTTAAAAATTTATTGAAAAAAAGCTGGTAGAAAAAGTCGCAGCGATTTTTATCTTATAAATCAATCGTGTACAGTAAGAGTGTTCCCCGTGCCCACGGGGATGAACCGTAGGGTTTCTTTTCAACTCCGAGTACTCCGGGGTGTTCCCCGTGCCCACGGGGATGAACCGTCATATCATCCATCAGCGCACTAAACTCAAGCGTGTTCCCCGTGCCCACGGGGATGAACCGTGCCTAACTTGGGCGACATGACTAAATTCAAAGTGTTCCCCGTGCCCACGGGGATGAACCGGCGTTATCTCAATTAACTTGTTTCTACGTTAAGTGTTCCCCGTGCCCACGGGGATGAACCGAAATATCCAAGGTGGCAGGAGCCGATTATTCAGTGTTCCCCGTGCCCACGGGGATGAACCGATAGTTTCGAATCAAGTCAACGCGGTTAATGTGTGTTCCCCGTGCCCACGGGGATGAACCGGCTTCATCTCGGGGTCTTGCATCAGCGCTGTCGTGTTCCCCGTGCCCACGGGGATGAACCGCGTCTTCCGGTGTAATGCGATATTTAGGTCGAGTGTTCCCCGTGCCCACGGGGATGAACCGATGTCACGTTTTCAAGTCGATGAGGCTATTAAGTGTTCCCCGTGCCCACGGGGATGAACCGTATCTGTGCTTAATGCTTATTGCATCGCGTATGTGTTCCCCGTGCCCACGGGGATGAACCGTCAGTTTACTGGCGGTACTTGCTCAACTACCGGTGTTCCCCGTGCCCACGGGGATGAACCGTGATAGCGTTCGCTCTTGCGTGATGCCGTCTAGTGTTCCCCGTGCCCACGGGGATGAACCGACTTACGCGCCGAAATGCTGCCCAAGGTGTACGTGTTCCCCGTGCCCACGGGGATGAACCGCACCGGCATCATTATTCGTTGTATTCGTGAACGTGTTCCCCGTGCCCACGGGGATGAACCGAGTATTTCACGGGTGATGACGATTCCGTTTCCGTGTTCCCCGTGCCCACGGGGATGAACCGATGACCAACTGTTGATCAAAACAAAAAAATTGGTGTTCCCCGTGCCCACGGGGATGAACCGTTTGGCCGCGCCGCCATTCGCACCGTGGGTGAGTGTTCCCCGTGCCCACGGGGATGAACCGGCGGTGTTGTCGGTGATGAGGTAAGAGTTGATGTGTTCCCCGTGCCCACGGGGATGAACCGTTTCACGCCTGATTCAGAGCAAACCGTTTTAAGTGTTCCCCGTGCCCACGGGGATGAACCGTCGAATGGAACGGCAGCAAGGAATTTAACGAAGTGTTCCCCGTGCCCACGGGGATGAACCGGTGTATCAGCACTATGGCTCGGCCAATTTCAGGTGTTCCCCGTGCCCACGGGGATGAACCGAATTCGGTAGGCGAACCCATACCTGAGCATTTGTGTTCCCCGTGCCCACGGGGATGAACCGGCGGTGTATCCCAGTCCCAAGAGCTGATCTGAGTGTTCCCCGTGCCCACGGGGATGAACCGCCCTTAGAGGAATGTATGAATTTAAACGACTTGTGTTCCCCGTGCCCACGGGGATGAACCGCATTCAAGGCCAAAACCCGACCCAAGCGGAACGTGTTCCCCGTGCCCACGGGGATGAACCGTATCTGTGCTTAATGCTTATTGCATCGCGTATGTGTTCCCCGTGCCCACGGGGATGAACCGTCTCTGTTTCACCGTCGTCATTAACACGGGTTGTGTTCCCCGTGCCCACGGGGATGAACCGCACCGTTTTCTCTGGGGGTTTCCGATGAGTAAGTGTTCCCCGTGCCCACGGGGATGAACCGTTAATTTTATGAGTAACGCTCCGGTAGTGGCTGTGTTCCCCGTGCCCGCTTTGGTGTCCTGTACTTGATAGTCGTTTAAAAAAATTGCCGTCTGATTAGGTCCGTCGGTGAAAGTGTCTATATCGAAAAACAATTTGTCTTCCGTGTTGGGGGCAAAAGGAATGTAGTATTCGTGATCTTATTTACTCATTGGCCTGCCTGCAACGTTACTGCCGTTGCATTCCTTCTTTAAAGTCGGCGACTTTGATGAAGTCGATACCCGTATAGCCTATTTCCCGAACAAAATCGACGACGCGTTGGTGACAGTAGAGATGTTTCGGTGTCACCCCTTTTATTTTAAGCAGGAGGCGTTGATCTTCCGGTATTTGGGAGAGCACTGCTTCAGACAACGACGGTTTATCCACGCGGTAGTCGTCCCCTTCCTCCCATAATTCCGGGTTGTAATCGATGTCACTATTTTTGGTATCGATACAATCCAAGCCTTCGTATAAGTTCACCAACCAGAGGTCTTCGTGCCAGACGTCGTCATCATCAATGTACACAGCTGGGAACAACTGCAAACCAGGTATATCGAAGTAGCGCAAGAACTCCATGAACGGTTTCGGAATCACCATAAACCCCTGTCTTATAAAAACGTCTGGTAACGGTGTACGGCTATTTGCTTTAACGTCTTCCTCTTTATAATTATTGATGTAAAACATTGGGCCTTCTGCGAGGTTTAGTTTTGAAAAGTGCCGGTGTCTCCGACCAGTTTTAGACTTATGAACACCCAAAAACAATTTGTCTTCCGTGTTGGGTGCAAAAGGAATGTAGTATTGGTGGTCGTATTTGCTCATTGGCCTGCCTGCAACGTTATTGCCGTTGCATGCCCTCTTTAAAGTCGGCCACTTTGATGAAGTCGATACCCGTATAGCCAATTTCCCGAACAAAATCGACGACGCGTTGGTGGCAATACAAGTGAGGGTTATCCACTTTGGCGATTTTAAACATGAGGCGTTGATCTTCTGGTATTTCGGAGAGCACCGTTTCAGATAATGATGGTTTTTTCACGCGATAGTCGTCCCCTTCTTCCCACAGCGTATATTTCACGGAGCTGTTTTCCAGGTCGATGCAATCCAGGCCTTCGTAAAAATTTACCAGCCAGAGGTCTTCGTGCCAGACGTCGTCATCATCAATGTACACAGCTGGGAACAACTGCAAACCAGGTATATCGAAGTAGCGCAAGAACTCCATGAACGGTTTCGGAATTAGCATAAAACCAATGCTTTCAAAAACATCCGGTAGAGGCGTTCGGACCCCTTTCTTGGCATCTTCTTCACGATAATCGTTTAAAAACAGCATTGGACCGTCTGATAAGGTCAGTCGATGAAAGTGTCTATATCGAAAAACAGTTTTCTTATGTTTTCCCCAAAACAGTTTATCTTCTGTGTTGGGTGCAAAGGGAATGTAGTATTCGTGGTCGTATTTGCTCATTGGCCTGCCTTGAGTTTGTAATGTTGTTTGGGAAGGGTGATGGGGAGGTTTTTCACGTTCATGACGACCCGCCCAGGTTTAAACTGATGGTCCCGGTTTAAATGACAATGTCTGTCCGACAACCGATGCTGACCAATGGTTTTGGTGTTACCACAACCCTTTGCGTTATCCGGTTCGAAGTCTTTTGCGATGCCTGATAAAAACACTTCCCAATCTTCGATCATTTCCGCCATCAATTCAGAAATGCCATTCAGCGTTCGAGTCAATTTTTTCAGTGTTTCTTTTGGCGAGGATTCACATTTCTCAATTTCATTTATCTTTTTTTCAAGCAACGCCTTCACAGCCGCATGATAATTCCGTCCATTCACCTCAGCAGTGTGATCCCCCCGGTGCAATTGCACCCCTAAATGGCACGCGCCTTCCAGTTCATAGGGCAGAAAGATGAGGTTTTCAACCAGGTTAATGTTGTAGCCACGGTCTTCAACCAAGCTACCCAAACCGGACTTAGCCATACCTTCCACTGAAATAAGGTGGTGCGCGGCCATTATAATCCCGTTAAAAATGGGGTGGTTCGGGTTGCCTTCAACCGCGTTGAGCAACGTTTTTCTAAACTTCCAATCCCGTTTTATTTGCCCTTCGGGGATGGGGACGTGGTCGTCATCATCGCCGATGATATAGGGTTTATCCTTTACGATACCGTCAAAGTATTCGCTTTTACTGGCCATGTGTTTTTTCTCCCTGTGGTTACGCAACCACAATTTTTTCCTTGAGTTTTTTCGGTGTGCTGTTGTGTGATTGGACGAGCTGTATCATACAAAAGCGGGTGCAGGTGAAACACCAACAGCCTATGGAACTGCGACCCGGTTCTCATTTGAACGTTCATTCCCCCGATTAAGGCGATAACGATACCAGCTTTAGCGGCGAGGGTTTTGGAAATGGTCGGGCAAAAGCCCGACCCACACAGATATCGCCTCTCCGCGTTGCTTTGAAGGCTCCTACAAAAAAGATTACACCAAGCCGAGTCTGGCGAGTGACGTGGCGTTCATCCGGTTGTAGCCACTGCTGTTAGCGGTATCGGCTTTGGTGATGAGGAAGAAGTCGTCCAGCCATATCGAGTATTCCAGCAGACGGTCTTTGATGCGCGTGGCTTCCAACAGGTGTTTGTCTTTGATCGATAAGGTTCCTTTGGGGTTGTGGTGAATAAGAATGAGCCGTGTGGCGTTGGCTTGAATGATGTGACTGATGAGTAAATTGGTGGTGAGTTCTTTGAGTGAGAATTTTCCGGTGAGGATGGGGCGGCTTTCCAGTAGAACGCTACGCGTGCTGAGCATGAGTGCGTGGATGGCTTCGTGTTTTAAGTGGATGAATGTGTTTGCGATGTACAGTTCCGCCCGGGCGATGCTGTCCAGTATAACCGGGTTGGGTTTTTCCAGTTCACGTTGGTGGGCGTGGGTGAACAGCAGTTCGTCGTCTATGTTGGTGATTTTTTTGTACATGGTTGTCTCGCTTTTCATTAGTTCGTTTTGTTTCTGTTTTAAGCATCAGAAACCTTGCCTGCGCGTGCAGGCAAGATGTGCGGCTAAGCAATGTGTTCTGTGTTTTTTACTGCGTTTGGTCAGCGTCTGTTTTTACTTCGGTACTGCTTTAACAGTTGCTGATAACTCACATAGGTCACAGAACACGGCTTTAGCCGCATCGAATTTGGAAAAGCTCCGGTGTACAACGCCAGGGCTATACGAAAACGCCACCAGTGCAGAGCGCGTAAATACGCGGGGTCGGTTTCTATCTGTGGGTTTCGGTGCCGGTTGGCGTGTGTGGAGTTTGCTGTTGAGTAAACAGCAGTTTCACAAGGTTCTTTCGCTTCAACGGGGTGTTGAAGGTCGCTGCTGTGTGCGCTTAGTTTCCCTTGTGAGAGGGTTTTTTCTTGGAACGAGCGGTGCTCTAGCTTAGAATCGTGCTTAGCCATAATTGATACCTAACTTATCGGTTGTGGTTAGCTGCCCTTGAGTGTGTGGTGCACTTGAGGGTAGCGCTTAGTTTTATGCTACTTTCTTTCCGTTATTTGCCTCCTGAATATTCTTAAAAACCAAACTGTATAAAACACTGGGTGAGGATTGAACACAATTTATTTTTTGTGTGAGGTAAGGTTATTGTGATGGATGTCTAAAAAATTTGGTTTGTTCAGTGTGTGGATGTTTTTTTTCGTCGGAGCAGTGGTCTTGTTTTTTTTCGTTTTTGTCGAGCTTGAATTTAAATATGCGTTTTTTGTCACTTTAGAAATGGTTTAGTTTTTTTCTCTCCCAAGGGGGCAGCCCCCTTGCAACGATATATCCAAAATATACTGGTAATCTTTAATTTATCGCTGCAAATACATGGCATGGCTCAGACTGTTTTTTTCTGCCTTGGGGGGGTTCAAGCGAAGCGTCGCACCGAGTAAAACCCCCTGCCACCGACCCAGAAACTTATCTTCATATCCAACTTGCTTCGAGACGCCGTTCGTAGCATACCCCGAGACGTCGGACCGCCCTGTATGCCCTCACTTGCCCGCGCATCCATGCGCGGAACAGCGTCTGCGCTTCGTTGAATCTTTCAGAGTTTCTGGCAGTCGGGAATGTAGGCTCTACTTTCACGATATGTGGCCGCTCAGATTAGGAACAACCTGTGAAACGTGAATTGATTCGCGTGGTCATTTAAAAGGCGGTGAAACAGCGGCATGAGTCACTCTCACGAAAGATAAAACTAACCGCCAAATTCTATTTACCAAGAACAGGTGTAAACAACCGCTCCGTCGCTCTGCATTGGCTGAATTAATTTGCACGTCGCAACAGATTCAAGGGCATGGATGCCCTTGGAAGCGCCGCGCGTGCAGTGGCACAAATAAAATGACTGAAATTGGCCTATCAATTCAAATGTCACCCGACCGCATAGGCAGGACCCAGTTTGTCGATTCTCCATTATTGCTTCCCGTGTCAACGCAAACTCAGCTCCACATATTACACCGGTCCGGTTCGCATAGCTCAAGCGGTGTTCAACTCGGTTTTAATGGCCTGACGGATTTGTACAAAACCTGACGGATTTCAAAATCCGTCAGATATTCCCGGTATTCCGTAAGAATGCGCTGCCCGAAACACTTAGTCTTTTAGTGAGTTCATCATCAGACGGAGCCGATATGACCACTTCAACCTTTATACAGAACCCTCTCGTCAATTCATCAACAGTACCTCAGACCGGAGCGCGGCAACATTATCTGGATTGGTTGCGCAGCCTGGCTATTTTGCTGCTGATTTTCTTCCACACCGGGATGGTTTTTGTACCCTGGGATTTTCACATTAAAAACCCCGAGGTCAGCGAGTTGTTCATCTGGTGGATGAGCCCCCTTAGCGATTTTCGGATGCCAGTCCTGTTTTTTATTGCAGGTGCGGTTACGGTGTTTTCGTTCAAAAAACGCAGCCGCCGCGCGTATGTGAGGGAACGGTTGCAGCGCCTTGGCTGGCCTGTAGTGTTTGCCATTTTTCTGGTGGTACCGCCGCAACTTTGGGTTGAGCGCACGGTACAGGGTGAACAATACGCCTCTGTTGGCGCTTTCTATAAAACAATCTTCGACTTTGTACCCTATCCGCAAGGGAATCTCAGTTGGCATCATCTCTGGTTTGTGGTCTATCTGCTGGTGTACTGCCTGTTGGGTAGCCTTATATTTCAGCGTTCCAATGCTGTGAGCCTTCGCTTGCATGGCTGGATCGAACGGATCAGCGCTCATCTGTGGGCGATACTTCTGTGCGGATTACCGTTAGTGCTGATCGAACTGATACTGAGCCCGATCTTTCCCACCACCCACGCCTTGATTGGCGATTGGGCTACCTTATTGTTCTACGGCACTTTGTTCAGTTACGGCTATTTGTTTATTCAGCAACCCAGGTTCGTCGCCACGATAGAGCGGAATCGGACCCTGCTGTTGAGCCTGGCCCTGATGTTAACCTTAGCGCGGTTTGCGCATCTGCAATTCCCGGAATACGTTCACCCGTACTGGGCCGCAGAACCGGTGTTTACCTGGGTTGCGCTGCTGACGGTCCTTGGTTATGGCAAACGCTACCTGAATCGTCGCACACCTGTGTCGAGGTACCTGAGCCGGTCGAGCTACTGCATTTATATTTTGCATCAAACCTGGATTGTGTTGCTGGCGTTCTGGGTGGTACCGCTGCCGTGGAGTATCGCTTCGAAATTCTGGTTCATGGCATTAGCGACACTTCTGCTGAGTGTGCTCGGCTATGAAGTGCTGAAGCGAGTACCTTATGTTCGGGTTGGGTTTGGCATTACGGAGCGCTCGGCTGCGGTTACAAATCGGCCGCCGCTGGTGACAGCAACAACCGGCTCACAGCTGCCCTAAATAGAATGACAACATGGTGAACACGTTAAACTGCACCGGTGCCACAGCGCTTACTTCGTCAGTCAGGTTTGAGTCGTTCCATTGCAGCGTGCCAGAAACCAAGAGGGTCAACCTCGGGTTGGCCTGGAATACGGCAAAGGCATTCAGCCCGGTGTGCACAAAATTCTCGTTGGTCAGCGGCTGGCTCAGTTCCAGGTCATTCGCTGTAAAACTCGCGTTGTCTTGTTGCAGGTAGCCGGTGCCAATGATCGTGAGGCCAGCATTCTGGTTGATATACAGAGGAAAACCGAGAGACGCTTTCTGGCTGAAATCATCCGCTCGTTCTCCCAAACCCAGCGTGGCTTCGTAACCGACCGGCCCCAGGGTAATGCCTTGCGTTGCGGTCACGCCATTGCTGTAGCTCAGACCACTGTTGAGACCATAGCGGAACCAACCGCTCTGGCCGCCAATGCTGAAACGGCTGCTGGGGTAACCCGCGGTGATCTGCGTTTTCAGGCCGTTTAACGTTTCGGTTTGCCAGCCAATTCCATCGGCACCAATGGACCATTGATCCCAGCGGAAACTGAGATTAGGCAAAAACATCACCTGCTTGTTTTCCAACTGAAATGCCGGAAATACCGGATCGGCCTGTTCCGGGTTCACCACGTCGCTGGAGACGAAGCCACCTCCGATGGTCCAGCCGCGGTTTTGTGCCTGCGCTAACGGGGTGGCCAGAAGCAATAGGGTACTGAAAAGGGCAAAAATGGGTCTCAAAGGTGGCTCCGTCTGAATTATCGACCTGTTTTACGTACAGTAACTCATTCTGGATGAAAAGAAACAGCGGTCGAGCGCTGGTTTCAGACACAAAAACTCAATAGAATCGCCGCCTAATTGAATTGTTTGAAAAAGGTAACAGCATGGGTCGCGCGTATCAGAACCGCAAAGAATCGATGGCCAAAACCTCGGACATGAAAGCCAAGGTTTACAGTAAATACAGTCGTGAAATCTACGTCTGTGCCAAATCCGGCGGTATTGAACCGTCAGGTAACCTGGCACTGGCGTCTTTGCTGGAGCGCGCGAAGAAGGACCAGGTACCAGCGCACGTTATTCAGAAAGCGCTGGATAAAGCCGCCGGTGGCGGTGGTGAAGACTTTGCCGTTGCACGTTACGAAGGCTTTGGACCCGGCAATACCATGGTGATTGTGGAATGCCTGACGGATAATCCGAACCGTACCTACGGTGATGTGCGTACCTGTTTTAACAAAGCCAAGGCGAAAATCGGCGCGCAAGGTGCCGTGAGCCATATGTTCGATCACAGCGCAATTTTCATGTTTGCCGGTGACGACGAAGAAGCCGTTCTGGAAGCGTTAATGGAAGCGGATGTGGATGTGACCGACATCGAAGTGGAAAACGGCAAAGTCACCGTTTTTGCGCCGCACACTGAATACGCCAATACCCGCAATGCGTTGAAAGCCGCCTTCCCGTCGATCGATTTTGAAGTCGATGAAGTGCAGTTTGTCCCGCAGATGATGACCGAAATCAGTGGCGATGACGTAGACATGTTCGATAAATTCCTCGACATGCTCAACTTCCTAGATGACGTGCAAAACGTCTATCACAACGCCGAATACTGAGTTAACGACGGTTGCGCGGTCTTACGTCCGCGCAACTCGCTTGTTTAAGCCCGTTCAATAATAGGGTTCTATCCAATATTCTGCGGTCTGTGTGTTCACTGTAATTTGAATAGACCCCGCCGTGTTGACCTTCAGGTTGTTGCCATTAAGGTCGATGAAGCCATCGGCGTTGTTGTCTCCGAAATTGCGTGACCAGTCGTTATAGACATCAAACTTAAAATCCGTAGATCCATCGAAATACACCAGAATCGACCATGTGTAGTCCGCGATCAGACTCATCGGCGACGACGTCCAGTTTGTGGGTTGACCCCGAAAATACAGTTGTGGATAACGTTGCTTGAACATGCCGAATCCGAAGCTGTCGTTAAAGGCTAACAGCCGATAGCCCTTGCCGTGATAGTCGTCTTGTTCCACGTCATTGCCGGTTTGATATTCCAGAAAATACTCGAAAGGACGATAGTATTCGATGCCAAGTGAGGTTTGCCAAAAGCCGCTCGTGCCATAAAGCCCATTCACCGTGTGGCTGAGAGTCAGTTCCCGTCGTTGCTGTGTTTGCCAATGATCCAATGAATAGACCAAGGTGACCTTATCGTCTGTTGACTGATACCGTGAACGTGCCGACAAGGTGACTTTGTTGTAATACCGGCTCGCGTCATCCACGGCGACCGATTGGTGCCTGAATGCCGTTTGTGTGTTGCCATCGAAGCGATAGTCCTGCTGGTTATTGTTGTCCCAGTAGGTTTGACCGCTCACCTGGTATTTCACCGCAAATCGCAACGACGAGACCGAGCCAGGCAACGGCAACCGAAACGTAAACGCTTCATAATTATCGGCCGTGGGTGCCGTGTAAAACGCTGGGTGGTCAACCCATTCACCAAGTGCATTTTGGTAATGCAACCAGACCTGTTTCACTGGGCCCAGATTCTTAACTTCTATGCTGCCCTCTAATTCGGCGTGGTCAAACCCGTTCTCGTAATACGGCGTGAACTGTGCGTATTGCAAACGGACTTCGTTCGTCGCAAACGACATTGATGCCAGGAAACAGGACAAGACCACGCGGACCGCCGCGGCAAAGCTGAATTTTTTCACCATAACTCTCTCCTAAGTGTTTTGTTTGAGTCACCAACGTCAACGAAACATCGGTGTCGCGAGTGTAAGAGTGTGCCGACATGGCCAAGGTCATGGTTGAGGTCACTTGGGGGAGATGTTTCGTACTTTGGTGCGAGTGGGTTCTTGACGTAAGGGTTAGGTGTGGGTTTTTTGCAATAAAATCTTGTGAAATTAGCGGGTGGTTCGTGATGGTGCTGACCAGAACACACGAGTATCGACTGTCGAAGAAGTCATGCAGAAAGATGTTATCGCCGTGACTTTAGACGATGATCCATTCGACATTGCGCAACGGATGTTACAAGCGAAACCGAAAACGTACCCGGTAGTCGACAGCACCAATAAGGTCATTGGCGTTTTAATGCGGCGACACCTGCTGAACATGTTGGATACCAAACTGTTGGAAATGGGTCGTCGCGAGTTTTGTCATTAAAGGATGGGCAAAGCCCACCCTTCATGCTTGCAGCGCAAATTGGTAGAACGCCGAATCGATTGATTTATCTTCGGCGTATATGTCGTTCGGTAATTTGTCGCTGTGCATGAGATCCACCAGGAAGCGCGCCATTTCCGGACTGATCTTACCTTCGCGAACATCAATCAGGCGCAACAGCTCCTCCGAAGTGACCACTCGCTCACCCAACTCCAGCACCACGGTTTGGTGGTAACCCGACCGGACGGCCTGCGCGGCGATGTTGTACTTGCCTTTCAGCCAGCACAGAAAAGCGTTGCGGTCTCGAATTGGCAACAGCTGGCCAAGCTGCAACATGGTGTATTTGGCGAAGGCGTTCATAAAGGTGCTCGGTACTTATTTCAGATACCGAGCACAGTATTGGAATGTATGGATAGGCTCTATGACACAACCGGTCAAGCGGTGGATAGCTGGGGTCATGTTGTGCATGAGTGTATTTATGCTCAGTACCTTGAATGGCATCACATAGGCAGTGCGAATGGCATCCCAAAAGAGCCAGGCCGCTTGAAATCAAATGAAAGCGCTTACATTACTATGCAGTCAATCACAGTTTTCGAATAGCAGTCTGTTAGATTCCTCTCTGCTTTGTTACTAATTGCGTAACAACGCGCTCGCTAGAAGCTCGTTTTTCGTAGTGGGCTTCGGGAAAGTCAAATTACCGAGGTTCAAAAAGATAATGAAAACAAAAACAATAAAGAAAAAGGTGTCTCATGCCGTCATGGTGTCGATGGGGTTGACTGGTTTTGCCCTGGCAGGCACACCTTTTCAAGGGCAAGTCGCACAGCTGCCAGGCACCGTTCAGGCCGAAAATTTTGATGTAAATGGGTATTACGACACCAGTACACGAAACATTGGTGGGCAGTATCGTGATGAGCAGGTAGACATTGAACGCAGTCAAATCGGCGACTACAACGTGGGCTGGTTCGAACCAGGAGAGTGGTTAACTTACACTGTCAATGTTGCGCACCCGGGGGATTACCTGTTGGATGCCCGTACCGCTTCTCCAAGCGGAGGCCGCATTCAGTTTCAGATCAGCGGAAGTACTTCGTTAACTGCACCTGAGATCACTGTGGGAGACACAGGGGGCTGGCAGAACTGGTCGTCAACCGATCCGGTGAGCATCGCACTGAATGCCGGAAGCCATACAATTCGGGTGACTCAAAGAGCAGGTGCCTATAACCTGGATAGCTTTCGAATTACGCCTACATCGGGCTCAGATAACCCGACCGCATATCCCGGCTATACAGGTGTTTATCCGGGTTTTAGCCTAGTGTTGGATGAACGCTTTAACACATTTAATACATCTGTTTGGGCGAAAGGCGACGGAGCTGTTGGCGCAGAGTCTATGTGCCGCTTTACCGACAATGGTGTCAATGTGGTTGATGGCAATCTGGAACTCACGGTGCGTTCTGAATATGTGCCGGCTTCGTGGTCTCAGGATCACCAATCTTGGAAAGGGGCCTATAGCTTCAGTTGCGGCGAGTTAAGAACGGTTCCTGAAAAGCGTATTCGCTATGGGCGCATAGAAACGCGCATGAGAGCACCCAACCGCAACGTTGCATCAGGCTACATTTCCTCTCTGTTTACGTATCGGAATGAGGGAAATCCACGCGAATGGGAAGAAATTGATATTGAGTTGGAAGGAGGACGACCAGATAAGTTTCAGGCCAACCTCATCTACGGAAATAATGCGCAAGACTGGAATGCGACGCGACAATGGGGGGCATGGGAGCACAAAATTGACGTCGGTGCTGTTGATCAATGGCGCGTGTTTGCCATTGAATGGACACCCGACCAGATTCGGTGGTTTGTCGATGGCAACCTGGTTAAAACGCTTAAGCAAAGTGATATTAATTGTTCGAAAGGGTGTGTTTGGCCGCAGATACACGCGACACCGATTCCTGATGATCTGACCGAACTCATGATGAATTTTTGGATTCCGAACGACAGTATTCAGGATGTTTTTGGTGGAAATAAATGGGCCAATGTTTACCCAATGACCACCCAGTATGATTGGGTGCGGATTTATGAACTTGACAGTCATCCTTTGCAAAATTGGTAAGGGTCGACAAATAACGTGCGCCAGTGATGGCGCACTCCTATCGCTGCAACTCACTAGTCCTAAAGGAAGTAACGTCGTCGCCTATCTTCTTGAACCCTAAAAGCCTTGAGCCTTAAAACTTCGGTCGCGCCGGTTTTCGCGTATAATCGCCACCTTCCATTGTTGCCGGGTTGCTTCCGGCCCTAGAGCCGGAGTCCCGCATGCTCAGAATTACCGAACTTAAACTGCTGATCGATCACCCAGAAGAGGCGCTGCGCCCAGCCATTGTGAAACGCCTTGGCATTAACGATGCCGACCTGCTGAATTTCACGCTGTTCAAACGCAGTTACGATGCCCGTAAGAAATACGCGGAACTCTGTTTTGTGTACACCATCGACGCGGAAGTTCGCGATGAAGCCAGCGTGCTGGCTCGGCTTGGCAAAGACAAACACGTCAACCCCGCACCGGACACCGCCTATCACTTTGTGGCGCAAGCCCCGGAAGACCTTAAAGAACGGCCTTTGGTCGTGGGCTTTGGCCCCTGCGGTATTTTTGCCGCATTGCTGCTGGCGCAGATGGGCTTTAAGCCGATTGTGCTGGAGCGTGGAAAAGAAGTTCGTCAACGCACCAAAGACACCTGGGGATTGTGGCGTAAAGGCGTGCTGAACCCAGAGTCCAATGTGCAGTTTGGCGAGGGTGGTGCCGGAACGTTTTCAGACGGCAAACTGTACAGCCAGATTAAAGACCCGAACTTTCTCGGTCGCAAAGTCATGCATGAATTTGTGAACGCAGGCGCGCCAGAGGAAATTCTCTACGTCAGCAAACCGCACATTGGTACCTTCCGGCTCACCGGCGTGGTGGAAAAAATTAGACATCAGATTATCGAACTCGGCGGGGAAGTGCGCTTTGAGCAACGCCTCACCGACGTCATTATTGAAGACGGAGCACTAAAAGGCGTAGAGCTTGCCAGTGGCGAAAAAATTTACAGCAAGCACGTTATTCTCGCGCTGGGTCACAGCGCACGCGACACCTTCCGCATGTTGCACAAACGAGACGTGTTCATGGAAGCAAAACCGTTTTCCATTGGCTGCCGGATTGAGCATCCGCAATCGGTGATCGACAAAGCCCGGCTCGGGAAATTTGCCGGTCATCCGAAGATCGGCGCGGCGGATTACAAACTGGTGCACCACGCCAAAAACGGCCGCTCGGTTTACAGCTTCTGCATGTGCCCGGGTGGCACCGTGGTCGCTGCGACATCCGAACCCAACCGTGTCGTTACCAACGGTATGAGTCAATATTCACGTAACGAACGCAACGCCAATTCCGGCATCGTGGTCGGCATTACCCCAGAAGTGGATTACCCCGGCAGCCCATTGGCGGGCATTGAATTACAGGAAAAGCTGGAATCGCTGGCGTTTGAAATCGGTGGCCGAGACTACAAAGCGCCCGGTCAGTTGGTGGGCGACTTCATCGCCGGTAAAGCCACCACTGAACTCGGCAGCGTGGAACCGTCTTACAAACCCGGTATTAAGTTGGTTAACCTGGCGGAAGCCTTGCCCGATTTTGTCGTTGAAGCCATGCAGGAAGCGTTGCCAGAATTTGACAAAAAAATTAAAGGCTTTGCCATGAACGATGCCGTACTCACCGGTATTGAAACCCGCACTTCATCGCCATTGCGTATTACCCGTGGTGCAGATTTCCAAAGCTTAAACGTAAAAGGCCTGTACCCCGCCGGAGAAGGCGCCGGTTATGCCGGTGGTATTCTGTCGGCCGGAGTCGATGGCATCCGGGTTGCCGAAGCGGTCGCGTTGGATATTCTGGGAACCCACACAAAGTAACCGAGGTTGTTGTATGGCAGTGGTGTCTGTTGAAAACGCGGAACACTATATTTGGGGTGAGCGCTGCGACGGTTGGCACCTGGTGCGCACACCCACGCTCAGCGTGATTCAGGAACGGGTACCACCGGGGTGTGGTGAAACGCGACACAGGCACCTTAAAGCAGAACAATTCTTTTTTGTTTTGTCTGGTGTGGCGACTCTGGATGTGAACGGGCAGGTACATAATTTACAGCCAGGGCAGGGGCTGCATGTACCCGCCGGTACCGCGCATCAATTAACCAACAACGGGCAACAGGATTTAGTGTTTACCGTGACATCCACACCACCGAGCCATGGTGACCGCGAGGAGCTTGAATAATGACAGCCGGGACGTTGTATTTTTTGATCGGCAAAATGGGCGCCGGTAAATCAACCTACGCCAAACGCTTTGCACAAGACAATGGCACAGTGCTCATTTCCGAAGACGACTGGTTAAGCAAACTGTACCCCGGTGAAATTAACAGCTTTGACGACTTCCTGGTGCGTCATCGCAAACTGTTAACGGTGCTGCGTTCACACGTACCGCAGATACTGGCTGCTGGTGCATCGGTGATTATGGATTTCCCTGCCAACACCCGCAATGCGCGGCAATGGTTCTTGCGTGTTGCAGAATCTGCCAATGCCCCGCATCAAGCAATATATTTGGAACTGTCTGACGATGCCTGCTTGCAACAGGTAGCCAAACGTCGGCAAGAGCAACCGGAACGGTCACAGTTTGATACACCGGAAATGTTTGCAGAAGTCACGCAGTACTTTCAGGCACCGGGTGACGATGAAGGCTTGAATATTGTTGTGGTGAAACCGGGTTTGGATTCGTAGCAGATATTAAATGAAGTGTTGGTTGTGTTGTGGTTAATTTATGGCATCTCGCTACCAAGATAAGGAGTAAGTCCTTTAGCCCGCCGCGCAGCGGATTTAAGCGGGCCAACTTGAAATTACTACTCGTTATGCATGTTGCGCCCGGATATAAATTTTCGGAAGTTTAATGGCTGCTATAGAAAAAACCACCGACCACAAAACCGCCAAAAGAACAGCGACGGGAGAGCTAAAGCGTATTCCGAGCCAGATTCCAAATATAGAAAAAACTGCACTCAATGAAAGTAAAACTACTGCCACCCAAACAAGAACTCTATTCCTTGTTATTGATATCAGAAAAGCTAACCCAACAGCTAAAAAGAAAAACACATATCTAAAAAGATTATCAATTCCATCAAGAATTCCTAATTGAATTAGTGAATATCTAACGAAACCAAAACTATTACTGGCGGCTATAGGTATGGAAAACAAGATTAGTTTATTCATAAATGTCATAACGTTAAGCGCTTGGGATAGGTCACGAGTCCCAGCCCGCGCGTAGCGGTTTTCGGAGGATTAATTCCATCCGCGCCTTGTTAAATTGGTTGTGGCTCTGTAATTAGGAATGACTTTCTTTTAATTACCTTTTGTAGCCACTCGTTTAGATATCCGTGTTTCTCATACTCGTAAAAGCCAAGCCTTCTGTTAGCAAGGTCGAGAGCACAAGCGACAGCAATGGCAGATAGTGAAAGCGAGCTTCTTAAGTAGCTTATGTTTTGGCTAATGTAATCTACGCACCTTAGAGCTCGTTCTTTTTCAACTTTGAGAAGTTCTTCAGATATTAATTCAGGTTTTCTACGTGCTTCTCGTATCCATACGGCAATACTTTCCAAGAAACCGATACAAAACCCCTCGAATGCAATTGCTTTAGGATCTTCATTCTCAGCAGTCAGCCTACAAGAATCTGAAGCAGACTCAAGCATCTTGATAATTATACTAGTATCTGAAAACAGGTCATCACCAATTTGCAGCGCGGGGACTTTTCCTAGAGGACCATAGTTAAGTAACTCGCTCTTAGAATCTCGAACAGTAACAAACTGAATATCTACTTGATCCGACAAACCAAGTTCGTGAATTGCGATGCGAGCCATTCTAGAAAAAGGTGAATTTGGGGTTGCAAATAGCCTCATATTATCCTTGAATTTAACAGGTTGCACACCGGCTGAATTTGACGCCAGTGAAATTGAGTCCAAGACCAGCTTGCGGAGCAAGGATGTCTGGCCTGGGGTTCAAAAACTTATTAGAGAGCATTCAGTATTTCCACAGCAATTTCCTTTGGATTGCGATCATTTATTGGGATTACTCGTGCTCCATTTTTAGAATGCCACTCCTCATGAAATGGGAAGAAGTGTTCCATAAAGTATGACCAAAAGCTTCTGCTTCTCGTGTGATCTGATATCACCCGAGCTTCAATATTGTCGATACTATCACTTAAGTAAAAAGAACGGATTCGGTTATCGGCTATAATTCGCTCAATACTCGAACTCAGTCTCATTCTGCTTTCATCGATTCGATTTAAATAATCAGGATGATGTAACAAGTAGAAGATATATTCAGTTAACCTATTATCGAACAGAGAATATTGACTCCCTTGATTAAGCTCTAATATGTCCCGTTCAAGAAACCGTTCCTGAGTTGCAATGAATTTCTGATACGGACTATCGAAACTTATATTGCTTAAAGGCTCAAGCACCTCATTAACGTTCTCTTCGAGAACAACCCATTGATCCTCAAGACTTACAATCTCTTTGATTATGGTGCTTTTTCCAACACCACTACAACCTAGTATCGATATCATTTTGTTTAACGTCTTTGTGCAGGCGCGAGCGATAGTGTGGCGATAGGCCAACCCGCTAAGCGGGAATAAGGCTGGTTTATGCAATTGTTACTCGTTGTTAGAAACAGCATTAATCTAGCCACCAGTTTAAAGGCTGGTTGTTTGAATCATAGGCATTGCCAAACCACCAAGTAGGCTCGCAGAGTTCAGAACAAGCCATTTTAATAGCTATTTCAATTGGCTCGAAACCACTTTTAAGTGGCATAGTCCACACCCCAACCCTTTCTAAATTGCCATCTCTACGCGCACCAACTGTGCCGAGAATATTGTCTAGAGTGGGTAGTTTTTCAATGATACTAGCGGTATCAGAGATCTTAACGGAAACATTTCCACCATAACTAACAACAGAAAACTTAGTCGTGTCATGCTCCGCAAGTTCAATTACGTCACCAGCTGCGATACCTTCAACAAAACCAGGCGAATGAACAACTCTATAGATATTTTCAGACAAATACTCAACTTCTACAGGTTGAGTATCGCTTTCTGTTCCTTCGATATGAAGATTAATGTGGTGGTTCATAATTGCTTCCAACGCCCACGTTCATTTGCGAAGCTTGCTTTAGTCAAATGCAACGTCTTGTTCTGTTCCACGAGGCTCACTTCAACCATTGAGTAACCTCACCCTGTTTATTCACAATAGTGAATTGTGCAAAACTGCCATTCATTAGAGTTAAGTTCGGGGGTACGTGGCCGATATCGACATCATACATAATGGGTATACTCTTGTTACCCAGGTGTTCTTGAAGAACCTCTAGGTAAGTAAGTGCTGAATCATCGTTAGAGTCAATGGCAAAAGATCGTCCTAAAACTAACCCATCAATCGCTTCGAACACACCCCTAAACTCCATACTGTGTATCGCTCTGACAACATCACAAGGGCTCATTTCGACATTTTCAAGATACAATATCAACCCGTCATCAGGGTACTTTGACTTTAGTTTAGAAAGACTAAGGAAGGGGGTTTCAAATAAGTGAATAAGGGTATCCCAGCATCCTCCGATCAATCTCCCTGTTACAAGCTCGCTCCCTTCTGGTTTATTAAGCCACTTCCATTCAGTGGTCTTATCACCTACCACAGCAGCCAATGGGTCAACGCTTATGTCCGGCCAGCTCCGAGTATGTTTATCTGATGCTCTTTGAGAAAATGATGTACCAACCTTCTGCTCAAGATAATTAAGTGTACTAGCCATCAAAGGGTCAGTATTAGTGTCAATTATATCCATGAGATTTGAGGAGTGAACAGTTACCCACCCCACAACTGAGCTTATAACTGAGGTTACTGTGCTAACATCAGAGAACCCAAATATCCATTTTGGCTTTGAATTTTCTATTTTTTTAAAATTTAGAAGAGGGAGGATTTCGATAGCCAACTCGCCACCCCAAGGAGGAGCAATAGCATCAATACTGTCGTCAGTTAAAAAGCTCATAAGTTCATTTGCGCGTTTTTCCTTTGACGCGCTCACGTGCTTGTGATTTCCTTTTAAGCAATCGCCTATGACAACCTCATAACCTCTTTCAGTGAGTGTTCGTTGAATTTCGATAAACCTTTTTTCCTGTCTATCAGCAATGCCTGAAGAAAACGCCGTAATCGCTATTCGACTACCTTTTTTAAGTGGCTCGGGATATATCACTTTCAGGATGCTCCTTAAAATATTTCTTTTAGAACAGAATGCCCATATTTTGGGGCGAGTTGAGCGCTAGCGAAAACGAGTCCAAAGCCCGCTTGCATAGCAAGTCTTTAGCGGTTTTGAACAACAATTTTTTGTTAAGAGCCTTCGCATGAGTCAGTTTCAGTACCTACCAAGCCCCACTGTGTTTTTGATTTAGTACAGCCTCGGACAATCGTCGTATTTGACTCTATCAAATTAGTAATAGCTTCTAGCTCATTTTGAGATTCGGTCTTCCCAGAAACGTGCACTACATACATTTCGATTAGCATGTCATTTTCAGTCACACTCATGAAAAAGCTAAGATAACCTGTGCGAATGCTACAAAAGGCATTTTCATATAAATCCTTATTGCACCTCTCATATCCCGCATCAGAAAAGAGCTTTTCCAGTTCAATCACTACTATATTTTCGGAATAGAATGACTGAGTAATCACATTGCCGGCATAGCACCCATATAGTAACAATGAGATGAAAATTATAGTGATAGTGTTTTTCATAGCTCTTAACGCCCGCATAAATGGCGAGAAACGTGTTGCGAGTCCAGCGCGTACCGCGAAGCGGTGTCTTTAAACGCGCGATTTTTCATGCGTTTGTTAGGTGAGAGCCAATCTTTAATGTTGATTCTTTGATCCCACCTAATTCATCAAAGCTAAATACAGAATAATGAGCATTCTTGTGATACCCAATGCCTGTTTCCCATGCCTCACTTAAATCTATCTTCATTGCATTAGCAATTAAAGTGCTGATGGTGGCACTATGCGAGACTAGAAGAACGTCTCCTTGTGTTTTTCCATTAAATAACTCACTAAGAAACAATCTTGTTCGTTTGTACACGTCGTTAAGGGATTCTCCCCCAGGAAATGTAAAGCCAAGCGGTTCATTCTTCCAGCGATCCCATGCAGCTCTATATTCTGATTCGAGAACGGAAATCTTTACCCCTTCCCAATCACCACAATCTATCTCTCTCAGATTAGAGTTTGTAGTAAAAACACTTACTCGATCCTGAATCGACCTAACAGTTTCAAGAGTACGCCTAGAGGGACTGGAAATCACAGTACTAATATCAAACTCTCGCAGTAAGTGATCACAAAGCTTATTGGATTGACGAATACCAACTTCAGTCAAAGTAGAGCCTAGGCCTGCACCAGATCCTTGTAATATTTTTTCTTTGTTCTTCTGAGTTTCCGCATGCCTTGCGACTATTACTCTCATTCCTTCACCTAACAGTTTCTTATGCCGCCACTGCGGTTTTTCCGGCGCCGCATATGCAGAATTGTTTTCTGCTCATATTCGGCGGTGTAGCCACTATTGTCAATCTGATTACCCTGAAAAAAAACGCACGAGCGGTTTTTACCGAAATACTCGCGCGCCTGAAACGCCCTGTTCGTGGGGGTTAGTTTAATAAGCGGGGAAATGGTCATTCTGTTTTCGCCTGGGTTTGCCGCGCGTGCATAGATATTCAGGAATTCTCCTGAATATGCGGCGCAAAAGCTTTTATGGCGCGAAAGTGGCTTTCTTGCTAAGTGACTGGGCAAAGGTTACCCATTATTGGGGAGAAGGCGCGAACCTTGGGGTGGTTGCTGGGCTGCCTTCGCTTAATAGATTCATTTGTTGGCCTAAAGGCCAACCTTCATAATCGATGCGTCTCCGGATTGCTCTGAAGTCTACTGGGTAGAAGTATGAATATGTCGGGCTGAAGCCCGACACACACAGATATCGCCTCTCCGCGTTGCTCCGAAGGCTCCTACGTGGTTAGAAGGCACATATGTAATCACGTACCTGTGGAAGCCAGCTTTAGCGGCGACGGATTTGAAAGATTGTCGGGCTAAAGCCCGACTTAAAAAAGAGATTACACCAATCCAAGTCTGGCGAGTGAGGTGGTGTTCATTCGGTTGTAGCCACTGCTGTTAGCGGTATCCGCTTTAGTTATGAGGAAGAAGTCGTCCAGCCAGATTGAGTATTCCAGCAAGCGGTCTTTTATTCGCGTGGCTTCCAGCAGGTGTTTGTCTTTGATCGATAAGCTTCCCTTTGGGTTGTGATGGATGAGGATGAGCCGTGTGGCGTTGGCCTGAATAATGTGGCTGATGAGTAAATTGGTGGTGAGTTCTTTCAGTGAAAATTTACCGGTGAGAATCGGTCTACTTTCTAACAGTACGCTTCGGGTGCTGAGCATGAGCGCGTGTATGGCTTCGTGTTTTAGGTGGATGAAGGTGTTGGCGATGTACAGCTCGGCACGGGCGATGCTGTCCAGAATAACCGGGTTGGGTTTTTCCAGTTCACGTTGATGGGCGTGGGTGAACAGCAGTTCGTCGTCGATGTTGGTGATTTTTTTGTACATGGTTGTCTCGCTTTTCGTTAGTTCGTTTTCTGTTTTTAAAGCATCAGAAACCTTGCCTGCGTGCGCAGGCAAGATGTGCGGCTAAGCAATGTGTTCTGTGTTTTTTACTGCGTGCGTTCAGCGGCTGTTGTTACTTCGGTACTGCTTTAACAGTTGCTGATAACTCACGTATTTCACAGAACACGGCTTAAGCCGCATCGAATTTGGAAAAGCTCCGGTGTACAACGCCAAGGCTATACGAAAACGCCACCAGTGCAGGGCGCGTAAGTACGCGGGGTCGGTTTCTATCTGTGGGTTTCGGTGCCGGTTGGCGTGTGTGGAGGTTGCTGTTGTTTTAACAGCGGTTTCACAAGCTTTTTTCACTTCAACAGGGTGTTGAAGGTCGCTGTTTTGTGCGCTTAGTTTTTCTTGTGAGTGGAAATTTTCTTGGAACGAGCGGTGCTCTAGCTTAGAATCCTGCTTAGCCATAATTGATACCTGTTATATCGGTTGTGGTTAGCTGCCCTTGAGTGTGTCCGCACTTGAGGGTAGCGCTTAGTTTTCGCTACTTTCTTTCCGTTATTTGCCTCCTGAATTTTCTTAAAAACCAAACTGTATAAAACACTGGGTGAGGATTGAACACAATTTATTTTTTGTGTGAGGTGAGGTTATTGTGATGGATGTCTAAAAAAATTAGATTTGTTCATTGCCGGCAGCAATGAGGAGATGGGATTTTTTTCGCCAGAGCAGTGGTCTTGGGCTTTCTTCGTTTTGTCGAGTTTGAATTTTAATTTTCGGTTTTTTTTATCATTCAAGATATGGTTTAGTTAGTTTTCTCTCTCCCAAGGGGGCAGCCCCCTTGCACCCCCGTTTGTCGCCCGCTTTGGTTCTCTTCCATAACTAACACATCGCTCGAACGGTCGCTTGAGCGTGCGCCGACAAGTCGGCGATCCCTGCACGCGCGGCGCTTCCAAGGGCATCCCTGCCCTTGAATCCGTTGCGACGTGTCAGCTATGTCAGCCAAAGCAGATGCGACGGAACAGCTATTTACGCCAATGTCGACAATGGCTATCGATTAGCTAGTTATATAAAGGTGTGACAGAAATTGACCTGGAAATATCTATCAAGAAGGTAACTCATGCGGCCGTTTCACCGCCTTTCAAACGACCACGCGGAGCAATTTACGTTTCACAGGTTGGTCAAGCAGGGATGCTTGAACAAGTGAGCTGGAAATGGCGGTCCGACGTTTCGGTGGCCGTCGTGAACGACCTGTCGAAGACGAAATTGAGAAGTGTGATCAGTCGTTTGTGGCGGCGGCTGGGATTGTTAAGGGCCGAGCCCGAATCGTCGGACCGGTTCGGCCCTTGACGGCGAAAATTTTCCAGTGATACCAAATGACCGAATGATGCAAAAACTTCAGGGCGCAAAAAGAATTCAGCTTTCAAAGATCCTCTTGGAAAGAAAAAACTGAACTATTTCCCAGCACAAACACCAAAAACAACGTCCAAAAAAATATCACGACCGCTCTCGTGCCTCGGTTGTTCGCTCCTACACAAAACTTAAACAACATCTCGAATCGGGATGCCGTACCATTCACATCTCACACTGCTGTTTGCAGCCGGGTTTGGTCTACACTGCCGGAATCTCAACAATGCAAAAGTGAGGCATCGCTATGGCGGGTAATGTAAAAACCTGTCTGTGGTTTGACGGTAATGGGTTAGAGGCGGCGCGTTTTTATACGGGGTTGATTCCCAATTCCAGAATCATCAGTGACGTGCAAACAGAACAGCCGTTGACGGTGGATTTTGAGTTAGACGGTGTGCCGTACCAGGTGTTGAATGGTTGGCCACAATTTAAGTTCAATGAGGCGGTGTCGATTGTGTTGTATACGGATGATCAGGCGGAAACCGATAAGTACTGGTATGCGCTGATTGCCGATGGTGGTGAGGAAAGTCAGTGCGGTTGGTTGAAAGATAAGTTCGGTTTATCCTGGCAGATTGTTCCGCGTGTGTTGTTTCACTATTTGGGCAACCCAGATCGAGCCGGTGCAGAGCGGGCGATGCAGGCGATGTTGAAAATGAGACGATTGGTGATTGCCCAATTGGATGACGCTTTTCATAATCAGTAGTCTCAGCTTTTTATTGCTACATACTCGGAGGTATTTATGGCCGTCACTGTGATTGAGTTGTCGGTGGAAGATCGCGAACAATGGGCTGCGTTATACCGTGGGTATGCGGAGTTTTATCAGGTGCCGATGAACGAGGATATTTTAAACACGGTGTGGTCGTGGATCTTCGATGCGCAGCAGCCATTTTATGCGTTGGTGGCGAAAGACGGGGCCGGTCATTGCTTGGGCTTGATGCATTGTCGGGCGATGCCGTCGCCTTTGCGCGGTAAAATGGTCGGCTTTCTGGATGACCTGTTTGTGTCGCCTCAGGCGCGGGGGCAGGGTGTTGTCGATGCGCTGTTTAAAGCGCTGAAATCATTTGCCGCAGATCAGGGGTGGCCTTTGGTCCGCTGGATTACCGCTGAAAACAATTACCGGGCACGCGCGGTGTACGACAAAATAGCCGATAAAACCCATTGGCAAACCTACCAGATGACCATCGAGTGATTTAACCCCGGTAGCCGCCCAGCCTAGCCCAGCCCGACCAGGCTCTAATCTCAGCGTATGTCGTCAGCGTTCCAGTACGCGGAAGGCATCATCGGTCATGAGTTTGGTGTGGTACATGCGCAATTGGTTGGTTGCGTAAAGTTCGGCGATGTCGGCTTTGCTGAAAAACCGGAGGTTCGCAATTTCGTCCGTTAATTGCGGCGCCAACGGTTGGTCGGCCGGGTATTTTTCCAACCAGACATGACGCAGCACCAAGTCGCCATCGTCAAAACAGCCCACATAGGTGTTCAGGTAGTGCGTCAGGTGAATCGTCAGCCCCGTTTCTTCTTTGATTTCGCGCGTGGCCGTATCGGCTGGAAACTCTCCGCTTTCCATAGAGCCCGATGGAATGTGCCACAGCCCTTTTTTGGAACCTTGCCGTTCCTGTACCAAGAGTAATTCGCCCGCGTCGTTGTAAATAACCGCGCCGGCGGCACGAGCGGTAACGTCTATGTGGTGTTTTTGGTTGTACTGCATGGGTTGCCTTGTTCAGTAAAGAGGTTAGTTGTTGAGCGTTGTGTGCCCGAATTTTTCCTGCATGAATTCGACAAAGCACTTTACCTTTGTCGACAGGTGTTTGCGATGCGGGTACATCAGGTAAAGGCCAAACGTCAGTGTGCTGTACGCAGGCAATAGGGCGATGAGTTCTCCAGAACGCAGATCATCGGCCACAACGTGCTGCGTGATCAGCCCAATGCCGCCACCCGATTTAACCATGTTGGCAATGGCCACGGGGCTGTCTGCGCTGACGTGGGATTGAATGTCGATGTTATGTGTTTTGCCTTGTGAATCGCGTAACGGCCAGACACGGCCGAGCTTAAAGTTCCGGTCGACAATACAGAGGTGTCGGCTTAAATCCGCGGGTATTTCGGGTTTGCCCTGTTTCTGCAGGTACTCGGGTGAGGCGCAAACGACAAGAGGGATGTCGTAAATGTGGCGGGCAATTAAGGTGGTGTCCGGTACGGAACCGATTTTGATGCGAACGTCGATGCCTTCTTCAATCATGTCCACGGCCCGGTTGTTCAGCACCAGCTCTATTTGCAAATCGGGGTAGCGTTGGCAGAATTCTGGCACGATGCTCGCCAGTTGTCGGTCGCCGAAAGACACCGGTGCGCTGATGCGCAACACACCGCGTGGGTTTACCTGTTCACCAACCACGTCATCGACCATGGCCTGATAACTTTCGAGTAGCTGCTGCGCTTGCACGTAATAGCGGTTTCCGGCTTCCGTGAGCGATATTTTGCGCGTGGTGCGGTTAAACAAACGAATGCCGAGAGTCTCTTCCACTTCACCGATGTATTTGCTGACCAACGCTTTCGAGCTGTTCAGTCGTTCGCTTGCCGCCGTAAAACTGCCCGTTTCGACCACCGCGATAACGGTTTTTAATCCGTCCAATGTATCCATGTATTGTTCGCATTATGTTGACAATTAAACAACATTAGGGCGATTTATCCGGCTATTGTCAACACGGATAATGGCAGTTCAGTTGAACAACCCAACATTCCCAAGAAAAGGATCGTGTATGAACACCATTAAACTGTATCGATTTGCGTTATCGGGCCACTCGCACCGCGTGCAACTCATGTTGTCGTTGTTAGGGTTGGAGGCGGAGCTGATTAACATTAATTTGGCCGCGGGCGAGCATAAAACAGCGGCGTTTCTGGCTAAGAATCCTGCGGGGCAGGTGCCGGTGATCGAGGACGGTGAGGTTACCCTGGCCGACTCGAACGCGATTCTGGTGTATTTATCAAGTGTTTATGACGCTGCGCGAACCTGGTACCCGACCGACGTTTTGTTGCAGTCCCGTATTCAGGGTTTTCTGTCGTTAGCGGCCGGTAAACTGGCTTTTGGTGCTGCTGCAGCGCGGGTCGTTAATGTGTTTGGCGCTCAAGCGGACAAAGCCAAAGCGCAAGAGCTTGCTCATGGGTTACTGCGTTTTCTGGAGCCGCAATTGGCTACAGTACATTGGCTGGTTAGCGAGCACCCGACCATTGCCGATGTCGCCATGTACACCTATGTGGCGCATGCGCCGGAAGGCGATATAGCGTTGGAAGACTACCCCCATGTGAGTGCATGGTTGTTGCGTGTTGAAAAATTGCCGGGTTTTGTCGCCATGCAGAAAACGCCGGTTGGTCTGTTGGCCAAACACGCCTGAATCGAGGTCGCTATGTCTGATGCAATTTCCAAGTCTGCCCATGCATCGCCTTTTCACCGGGGCGAACAGTGGGTTCAAGCTCGATTGGGTGTGCGGGAAAAAATGGAATCGATTGGCGCTCGGTTTATACGTGATTACCTGCCGGAACAACATCAAGTCTTTTATCGCGAGCTTCCTTATGTGTTTGTGGGTCATGTGGACGACGCGGGCCAGCCTTGGGCGTCGGTATTGGCAAAACCAAATGGTTTGATCACCATAAGCGATGAAAAACACCTCACCGTTGCCGCCAAACCACTCAGCGCAGACCCGTTAGCTCACATTCAAACGGGGCAAAAAGTGGGTGTGCTGGGCATCGATTTAAGCAACAAACGGCGTAATCGCCTCACCGCGACCGTGGCTGAACATTCGTCGGCGGGTATGACGCTGGCCATTGAGCAAACCTTTGGCAATTGCCCTCAGTACATTCACCCGCGTCCGGGGTTGCCCTTAAGCGAGACAGCTGTTGCGCAAGATGGGTCGTTGCCGTCACAGCAAACTTTCGATGCCGACATGCAGGCGCTGATTCGTTACGCCGATACGTTTTTCGTGGCCAGTTATTACGAAGACGACGAACAACCCGCCAACAAGAGCAACGGCGCGGACGTCTCTCACCGGGGTGGCAACCCGGGGTTTGTGCGCATCGACAGCGATCAACAGCTGACGATTCCGGATTATCGGGGGAATCAGATGTTCAGTACGCTGGGCAATATTCATCAAACCGGAAAAGCCGGATTGTTGTTTATTGATTTTGAAAATGGCGATGTGCTGAGCATGACAGGCCGAGCAAGCATTCTCTGGCAGGCGCCGGATGTTGCTCAGTTTGCGGGTGCGCAACGCCTTTGGCAATTTCGCTTAACCGAAGCGCGATGGTTGAAGAGAGCCGTGTAAGTTTCAGATGGGGCATCTCTGAATATTTGCCATTTCAGCCCCGCCTTTCGGGGCCTTCAGATCGATGACTGAGCCATGTTGTGTGTTTTAAAAAGGACTCTCCATTCCCTGTAACACACGCCTCACTCATCCTTCGATCTGATAGGACTGAGGTGATTTGAATTTAGCGTCAGTGGCGTTCCGTAGTTCCACGGGCATTTTCTGGGGGCTGTTTTGCGTACAGTGGTAAAAAAGCGCCTTGCTCATATCGTTGCCTTTATTTTTCTGATCAGTAATTTTTTAACTGGTAGATTCCGGAATTTATTCTAAGCTGAGAAGGCACACCAAAAAGCAGTATTGGAGAAGTGCTCATGTTGCGTTTAATGACTACATTGGCTGTTGTCTTTGCGTTGGCCACATCAGCCTATGCGAGAGAATATAGAGTTTCTACCAGCGATACTACCGAGCAGTTTTTTCCTCAAATTATTGAAGCTGTTGCTGAGGCCTATGCTAATGCAGGCCACACTATGGTGAAAACCAAGCTGCCCGGCGAGCGAGCGATTGCTATGTTGAAAGCCGGAGAGCTCGATGGTGATTTAATGCGTTTGGCAAACTTCCGGGATATTGTTCCTGAAGCCATACCGGTGCAAGTGCCCTTGGCGACATTACCTATGGTTGCCATCGTGAAGAGTGACTCAGCATTTAATACGAAAGCAGATCTGGTCGGCAAACGTATGTCGTCCACGAAGGGTATTCAGGTTCATGTCTTACTTGGGCAACAGATGCAGGCCACGGTGTCTGAGCAGTCCAGCTTAGATGCTTCCGCGAAAATGATTGCTGGCGGGCGTGCCGATTTTTTGCCCGCAACTCGTGAGATCGCACAGCAACTGATCGATGCCGGTATGCCGTTGCGAATTATCGATGAGCCATTACTTGAAATACCCTTTTTCACCTGGCTTACCCCGGCCAATGCCGACTTAGTACCGGTTTTGGAAGCGGAACTGAAGAAACTGAAAGCAGCAGGCCGATTCTGAATGAATAGGGTGGCGATGGGCCTGAGGTCTCCGCAATCTGGCAAGACATGCGCTCATATTGTTGTCTGCTACTCTGTAAATTCTAAAGTTTAATGAGATATGGACGATAGCAATAATGAACATGCCCGAGGTGGTTTATGAAACAGTCTCTAATTTGGCGCTTTAATTTATCTGCTATTGCGATTATTACCGTAATTCTGGTGAGTTTTGGCGTGTATGACTATCAAAGTGAATCGGCTGAGCTGAATAAGAGAATGGATGCCGATCTAGCCATATTAAGTGACTCGCTGAATGAAACGATTCCGCCATCGTTGTGGAATTTTGAGTCCGAGCAGGTCAACCTGACTCTTGCCAGCGCGATTAAAAACTCCGCTATCGTCGGTGTGATGGTATTGGATGGAGACAAAGTGCTGTCTGGCTTTGTACGCTCTCCTGATGGCGAAGTGACAGAAGCGAACGATGCATCTGCGTTGAAAGGGCAAGTTCAGGAAACGCAGCTTAGCTACGAGGAAGGCGGCACGGTATATGAAGTTGGTCGTGTCTTGCTGGCGAAAAACGTCGCCGAAATTGAAATGCAGCAGCAGAGGGCGGTGCGTCAGGCCATATTTCAGATTGTCATACTCGATTTACTGGTTGCAATTTCGCTAAGCACATTGGTACAGCGGTTGGTTAAGACTCCGTTGAAGGAAATTTCCGATGCGTTGGAAGATATATCCTCGGGAGATGGTGATCTAACTCAACGACTCCGTATTCAACGAAAAGATGAAATTGGTTTAGTCGCTCGTTTCTTTAACGTGTTCGTCGAAAAGATTCAGCACTCTATGCAATTGGTGGATGATTCCGCCAGGGAAGTGACCAAGGCCGTTGATACGGTGACTCAGAACGCGGAAGAAAACCTTAATGCAGTCAAGCAGGTACACCAAGATACAGATCAGGTAGCTACTGCCATAAACGAGATGAATTCGACTGCGCATGAAGTTGCTAACAACGCACAGCAAGTATCGCAATCTGCGCAGCACGCGAATCAGGAAACGTTAAATGCGCAGGGTATTGTTAACCAGACCAGTGAATCTATCGCTGAGCTGTCCTCGGAAATTATTGAAGGAACCGGAGTAATGTCGTCTTTGAAGGGTGACGTGAACGGTATTGTTGGCGTACTGGAAACCATAAGGGGTATAGCAGAACAAACGAATCTTCTGGCATTAAACGCTGCCATCGAAGCAGCACGGGCTGGAGATCAGGGGCGAGGTTTTGCTGTCGTGGCTGATGAAGTTCGCGCTTTAGCTGCCAGAACCCAAGAGAGCACCGGTGAAATACAAGCGATGATCGAAAAGCTCGAAAAGGGGTCGGAGCAAGCGGTTTCGGTGATGGAGCGCTCTAGCGAAAAAAGCAGTAAGACCGTTGAAAGAGTGCAGCATGCCATTGAATCACTGAATAATATCAGCAACGCAATCTCCAATATTAATGATATGAGTACTCAGATTGCCGCTGCGGTAGAAGAACAGACACATGTCAGCGAAGAGATTAACCGCAATGTTCTGAACATCGTCAACATTATTCAGTCTACGGCTGACTCAGCTAATGAGACAGCTCAGACCAGTTCTATTTTGTCAGATCACGCAGAGTCATTGTCGACATTGGTTGGCCAGTTCCGCTTACGCTAATCCTCTGGGCGCAAAACATACTCGCATAGGGTCTTTGTGGCGCGCTCAAATTCTGTTCCAAATCTGTTGAAGGTTGAAACGTCTTTTTTGGCCAACCGTCTGAATATTGCCCAACTTATCGTGCCGTTTTGTTGGCTCTTTGTAGCCGCCTCATCCCTCGTTATCAAAGACCAGTAAAGATCACACACGTATGGACGTGCCGCAAGCAAGGACCGATATCTGGATCATAACCTGGCTAGAGTGATGCAGATTAGCGTAGTCGTCTCCCCCAAACGGGTGATACCCACCTCACCTTGGGTCTCCTCCGGGTGGGGCATATTCAGCGTTCCGGTTTGACCGCATTCTAGCGTCTCCAAAGTAACCACCAGGAACGTGACGATGAATTACAAACTTTGCTTGCTGTCAGCGGCTGTATTAGCGGCCTGTAACCCCTCTGATCAAACAGGGGATAATAATAACGGTCAGAAAGACCCGCTGAGCATTGCCCTACCGACGGAAACGGTATTACACGAAAACCAAACCTATACATTTGCTCCGGGTAACGCGGACCAGTTTACGACGATCAGCTGGACGCAAACCTCGGGAACCGACTACGGATGGAGTCAGGATGACCATGGAATGGTCTCACTTTCATTACCGGAATTGCCAATCGGCACCGAAGAAACGCTGACCTTTAAAGTGTCTGTGAAAGCCGCCGACGGCCGTACCGCAGAGACGGTCCATTCGGTGACGGTGAAATCCGACGATCACCTTTTATTTGTCAGTGAGCACACCGAAACCGGTGCCGAACGCCTGTATGTGTTGGACGCTGAAATCGGTACTTCAACCGCGTTGACGTTGCCCGGTACGGAAAATACGCGTATCTACAGCTTTGCTGCATCGCCCGATGGTGAAACGGTTGCCCTACGCGCCAATCTGGACGATGACAATAAATCGGAGTTGTATATTGTCGCCATGGACGGCGGAGAACTCAGCAAAATAAACGCGCCGCTGGAAACCGACGGCAGTGATGTGGTGAGCTTTGAGTGGACAAACGACGGCTCGGCGATTGTGTACCGTGCCGACAATCAGGTGGATGGTCAGTACCAACTGTACCGCGTCACCTTGGCAGACCTTGCGCAACAGAAATTGTCCGGTAGTTTGGTGGAAGGTGGCTACGCCGGCATCTACCAGATTGCACCGTCCGACGACGCTGTGCTGTTTACCGCCGATGCCGAGCTCGATGGTGTGCTTGAACTGTATGTGACGGACTTCGCGACGGGCATCCGCACCAAACTGAATCAAACCCTGACCGCCGGTGGCGATGTCTATTCCCCGAGCTGGTCGCCGAACGGTCAGGGCGTGGTGTACCGCGCCGATGCCGCCATCGACGGCGAATACAACCTGTACTACGCCAGTCGAGACGGCAGCGATTTTCGTAAGTTGAATGCAGATCTGGTTGAAAACGGTGATGCCTACAGCAGCTATCAATGGCTGCCAGACAGCAGTGGTGTTTTGTTTAAAGCTGATGACATTGTCGATAACCAATTCAACCTCTACCAGGCTCAGGTGGATGGCAGCAGTTTGGTTCGCATTAATGACGATCTGGTCAGTGGCGGCTCGGTGTTGAGTTGGAAACTTAACGAGTCCGGGACTCATGTTGCTTTCATGGGGGATGTACTGATCGACGGTGTGACAGAAATGTTTGTCGCGCAAATAGACGGCGGTAACCGCACGCGTTTGAACAATGCCTTGGTTGAAAATGGCGACGTTAAAAGTTTCGATTGGGTCACCGATGCCGGGCCGGTGGTGTTTATCGCCGATGGTGACGTTGACGATCGTATGGAGTTATACGCGGCCAATGTGAATGGCACCAATCGTCGGAAAATTTCTGACCCTGTGGGTGAATTTGAAAACGCAGACATGGATGTGGGTGGTTTTATTGTGGCACCCAATGGTGAGTACGTGATTTACCACGCGGACCAATACATTGACGAGAAAGATACTCTTTTTCAAGTCGACATGAGTAACGACACCCTCTACAACACACTCGTTGGTGTGGGGGCTCAGGCGCAATTGGAAGACTACGACATCCGGCCGGACAGTGAGCAGGTCTTTGCCCGGGTGACCATGGTCAATACCGCTACGAATCTGGTGTTGGCATCTCCAGAAGGCGGCGACGCGGTGGTGATTAACCCTTCTGAGAAAAACGCTGAGTTTGTGCACGTCGCCGGTGCGCAATGGTCGCCGGACAATTCCGCCATTGCCTATGTCGCAGACCAAACGGATGACTACAACGAACTGTATCTGGTCAACACGGGCACCAATGCCGCCGTGCGTGTAGACGAACTGGACACCAGTGTTTTCACCGTCAGTCACATTGAATGGGTTGAATAAGGGCACGTTATGCAAGGGGAGGACAAGCTGGCAGGGATGCTCTATGATCGACGACCGAAACCGGCGTTTAATCAAAGGATGATCATGGTGCGTTTCTCCCCTTCTTCATTGTTATCCACCGTGGCGGCCCTGTTTCTGGCCGCTGTTGTCGGTATTGTACTCGCCGTTTCCAACGAGCGGGTTACCGGTCTGGATTGGCAGGTAGATGAAAACACCGTTACCGTGTCTGGCCAGGTGGCCGAAGCCGCTGAACTAAAAAACGCCCACGTTATGACCGTTGCTTCGAGCAATGTATACTTCAACATTACCCCGGACGATCTCATCCCCGAACCCGATGTGCTACCAAAATTCGCCATGGTGCAAGAATTCATGGCACGCCAACAGCGGCTGGCGGATGTTCTTAAGGCGCCTGTTCTAACGCTTATTCTGGCCAACGGCGATGAATTGAACGTGCCGCTGCGCAATCGACACCTCAGCGATTTACCCATCGACTTTTGGTTGCAGATTATTGCAGGTTTTTTAGGGTTGATGATCACCGCCGGTGTGTGGAGTTACAAACCTCAGTTGCTTTCTGCACGAATCTTTTTAATCAGCGGTGTCGGTTTTGCCCTGTTGTGTTCCACACTCGCGTATTACTCCACCCGTGAACTGGCCATCAGCGAACTGGCCTTTCGGATAGCCCACGCCGGGAATCGTTTAGGTATGGTGTTACTGACCTATGGCGGGTCAGCACTGCTCTGGCACTACCCCAGCCAGTTAGGCAAATTTCCATTTGGTCGTGTGACTTTCGTGGTGGCGTTGTTGGCCTGGACGAATGAAACCATGCAGTGGATCGACACGCCGTTTCATTCCTACTTTGATCTGTTTTTTATCTGCACGACGTTGTCGTTTGTAAATGGCATGCTGCAATGGCGCCGCTCAAAAGACCAGCCATTGGAACGAGCTGCGCTGCGTTGGTTGTTGCTCAGTTTTTTAATCAGCTTCAGCTTAATCTGGCTGTTGTATGTGTTGCCCATTGTTTTAACGAGTGCGTTGCAACTCGATCTTGTTGTTGCCTCCTACATTGTGCTGTGTGTATTCCTGGGCATTGCCGTTGGCATCAGTCGCTACCGGATCTTTGATCTGGAACGCTGGTGGTTAGCCGTTTGGTTATGGTTTCTCAGCGGTATGCTGGTGTTTATTGTCGATATTGCGTTAATCACCTTATTGGATATTGGCGTGCTCAGCTCATTGACCTTAACGATTTTGATTGTCGGTTGGCTCTATTTCCCATTGCGCCAGCGTGTATTGCGTCGCTTTATGGGTCGTCAATCTCAACCCTTAAAAGAACTGCTGCCGAACATTCTGTCGTTTATGTTGACCCCTCACACGCGGGAAAAAGCCGAAGAGTTTTGGCAGTCGTTATTGGATCAGGCTATACGGCCCATTCAGCAGGAAATAGACAAACAGCCCTCTGAGCAGTTTGCGATTGAGGACGATGGCATGGTGTTACGCGCACCCAGTATCGATGGTCAATATTCGCTGGAGCTGGCCGGTTGCGACGGAGGCCGCCGTTTGTTCAGTCACAGCGACATCAGCGTGCTGCAACAATGTTACGACCTTATACGCTTCGGAGAGCACCAATATATGTTGCGTGAAGACGCCACGAACCGGGAACGCGAACGCATTATGCGGGACCTTCACGACGACGTTGGCGCAAAGCTGTTAACCTTAATACACCGTGTACCTGACCCATACGCGGACATGGCCCGTTCCGCCCTAACCACATTACGGGAAACTATTTTCAGCTTGGGTAACGACAATGACCGCCCGCTCGATGAATTTATGGCGAGCCTGCGTGAAGAATGTATTGACCGGTGCGAAGCGGCAAATTGTGAACTGCATTGGCAAGTACCTGCCACGGGTAACTGCAAAGTGACCGCGCATGTGCAGATTAACCTAAGCCGTGTGATTCGGGAATGCATGACGAACAGTTTGAAGCACAGTCAACCCAAAAACATTTGGATTACCATGTCGCTTACTGACGCATTTGAAATCGACATGCACCTGGAACACGACGGCCCGGCTGTACCCGTGCAAAACTGGCAGGCGAATAATGGCATGTTAAACATGTTCCGACGCATGAACGAATTGGCAGGCACCATCACCTTTGATGATCGCGAAGGGCAGGGCGTGGATATTAATTTGCGTTTCCCGGTCCCTCTATAAGCGATCGCATGACAAACAGGAGACCCACTTCATGGAACGAATATTAGTGCTAGAAGACCATCAGCCGACCCGCGAATGGCTGGTCGAAGTGGTTAAAATTGCTTTTACGGATAGCGAAGTCGATGAAGCAGCGAATCTTTCACAGGCCTATGATGCGATTGCGAAAAAGTCGTATACGCTGGCGATGATTGACTTGAACTTACCCGACGGCAGCGGCAATGACCTGATCGAGAAAATGGCCGCCGAGCAGCCGGATGCCTACTTGGTGGTCGCGACTATTTACGATGACGACAAACATGTGTACCAAGCTCTGCAAGCGGGCGCACACGGCTACATTCTTAAGGAAGAACGGCAGGATCGTATTCTTTCTGCGCTGTCGAATATCAAGTTGGGCCAACCGCCACTTTCCGCCTCCATTGCCCGGAAAATCTTACGCCATTTCAAAGAGTCGAGTACCTTGAATGCACCCGCAGCGAGCCCCGCGCCGGTTGCCGCAGAAACCGAACGCTTAACCGAGCGTGAAGCAGAGGTGCTCAGCCTGGTTGCCAAAGGGTTTAGCCGGACTGAAGTCGCCAACTACCTAGGCATCAGCGCCAATACCGCCGCCAGCCATGTCAAAGCCATTTACCGGAAGTTGAATGTTTCCAGCCGGGCCGAAGCCGCGATACAGGCGCAGAAAATGGGGTTGAGTTGAAGACTGCCATTCAGGAATGACCGAGTTTAAACCGACGCAGTATTTTCCGTTCTCCATCGGCGCATATTTCGACGAGAGCCACAGTACGCAAGTCGATGTGTTCATAGCTTACGGAACCCATTCGGTGGATGGCGTTTAGCATATCAACACGACTGTTCATCCGGCCAACCGTCAAATGCGGAAAAAACGTATAGGCTGGGTCATACGAGTCAGGAAAGAACTGGGTATATAGCCGGTGGTGTAAATCGATAATGTCATCGTTTCCGCGACTCAGCGTTAAGAACAGCAAGTTATCGTGAGAACCCGTCACGCCTCTTACGGAAACCGTCATGGGGTTTTCTGCCGCGAAGAAGTGGGTTAACCCGCTGTCATTAATATCGTCCACATCTGTCGGAAAAACCAAGGTGAGATGTAGTGGAACCTTCTCGAACAGCGGGTCGTGTTCAGCGCGAATCGCATCGACTTCTATACAATGTTCGGCCAACAGTGCCAGGTAAATTTTCATGTGCTTTCAGGTAAAGACTCTTTGTGTTTTGCCAAGAGGTGATCGACCGTGTCCTGTGTCAGTGTCGCCTTGGACAAGTACTGCTGTCCTTTCGAAGTGCTGACCAGAATTAGCCCCAGCTCCGTATCTATCATCCGGTCTATATCTGTCCATAACAGGGTCGTTTCGTTATTGGTGCTTTTCGCCGTAATACCGTTGTCGTCGATGGTGAGTTCGACGGTCGTGTTGGCTGTATTGCCCCACATCTGTCTGGCCAGCCACCAGGCACGTCGGTACCGGATGTGCAGTAATTCCAATGCGGCCATGGCAATAAACAGGCTGCCAAGTATTTTAGGTTGCTCGGTATAGACAAACAATCCAACGCCGACGACCAGTAACGCGCCCGGGAAAAAAAAGTTCGGCTTGGCGTTTTTGCCATGGGGCAGCGATTGGTCGTAGCATTCCGCCAGATAATCGCGCGATAAGGTAAAGGTTGTTTTAAATGACTGCATGGCTTCTGACCCGTTGGCTGAATGAGCCATTTTTACCACGTTCAGTCCGAAAATTCCTGAGTTTTTAATCCGTCGGTAATGAGCAAACAGAACATAGGTGTCGGTACGATGCCCTTAATGGTGGGAAATCCTGCTAAGAATTTGGATCGCCGGTGATCAGACGCGTTTTGTGGCAAACGAAAGCGTGTGTTGGAGAATTCCGAATATGGGTCCTCCAACACTAAAAGTATCGGCTACTTGGCCATGTCGTATGGCTTAATGTTCTTCAGTTGTTGGAATATCAATAGGCTGATAGAGATGAAAAAGGCAAACATCGCACCGCTGGCTAAAACCGCAATAATCGGCTCATAGTTTACGGGTAACGCGGCTTCTATGGTCCGGTCAATCGCATTTTCTTCCATCAGGAAATGAGGCTTGGCCGTAATGTCCCAAGGCAGAGCAAGCTCTATGGTTGTTTGTTTAAGGTATTGGAAGCCGATAAACGCCATAACGTTGCCAAGCAGTAGGCTGGTAGCAAGAATGATGGCACTTTCTGCGCCGAACTGGAGTCGCAGATCCGCCAGTTTCCATCCGATTTTCCGCAGCGTCGCAATTTCCGTCTCTCGTGTTTTTAGGTTATAAAACACCAATAAGCAAAAGGCAATGATCAACAGTGTACCGACGATTCCAAGGAGTGTTTGGCCCGCATTTGACACTAAAGCAAGCTGGTCATTAACTTCCTCCGTAAAACTCTGTTCACTAAAAACGATCAGCTTTTTGTTGATGTCTTTTACGGCTGTTTCTTTATCAACCATAACGCTCGGGTTCGTTTTTAATAAAACGACATTTCCGACGGTTTGCGATATGTCAGAATAAAGGTTAGTAATTTGTGGTGACGCTGTCGCAAGATCAAAGGCACTCTGAAAAGAAATGTAGATGTCAGACGCAACAATATTGGCGCTTGGGTGTTTCTCCAGAACATCGCGTACGATAAAGGTCATGTGGCCAATGACTATGTTATCGCCAATGGCCAGATTCTGACGTTCGCTTAAAGAGCTGGTGATAATGGCATCATTAAGCCGCAAACTGTCAACGGTGTTCGGCGAGTTGTCTATGATCAGCTTTGCTACATCGCTCTCTGGTTTAATGCCACTGACGGCTTTGAAATAGCTTTCATCGAAGAACCAAAAGAACAGCACGGCTTCGGCGGATTCTGTGAACTCCAGTGCTGACAGTTTTTGATACTCTTCTTCTGAGATCGGCGCATTGGAGTGCGGGAATACTACACCTATCATCTGCTCGGGTATTTCACCGGTTTTTTGCACGATCGTTTGAACACCAATACTCTTCAGCGGCAACGCAGCGATATCTGGAATGGCCCGCAATAGTACGAAGGCGATAAGCAGTACCGCGAAGTAGATGGACAGACTGACAACCAGTGCCGTGGTTTTATATCGCTGGCTCAAAAAGTACGACGTCATGTAACGAATCATCATAATTTTAGCCCTGTGTTAATGACGATGGATTGATCAAGCCCTGCAGTAAAAAGGCTTTGTGTTGATAGCGCAATTCCGACCGCGAAAATAAGTGCGGTACACAGAATGATGGCGACATCGGATATCTGCCATTGCAGTGTGTAGCGGCGAGGCCAGCCGATAAGGCGCAGCGTTTTTATATAGATTCGGTTTTCTTTCTGGTAAAGCCTGATAATCCAATAGATTAACCCCAGAGCAATAGGAACCAGTACGGTAATTGACCAATCGCCAGCGTTAAAAATGAATTGACTGTACGCCGAAAGGTTTTTATACATGCTGTCTTTCGTTATGACCTGAATGGTTGGCAACTGTTCTGAGATCGCCTTTGATATTGCCGGAAGGTTGCTGCTGTCGTTGAGCGTCAAAAATAGCTGATTCACGACGCCAGCGTCCAAGCCCGAAATAGATATGGCGGTGGTGTACGGTAAGAAACCGGTTGCGCTGTTAATGTTACTTTCTTCCTGGAAATCGACGAAATTAATAATGGTTAACGACGTGTTACTGAGTTCGTAACTGTCGCCGATTTTATACCCCATAAGCGTCGCGAAATGGCGTTCCAATATTATTTCCCGGGCGCTATTTGATGAAAATGTCACGTCTGGTTTAACCAGTAGGTTATCGATATTTCGCATGCCGGTATTTGGGTCGGACAAATCAATACCCGCAAAAATCGATGTGCCGCTGGGTCCCAATTTCCAGAGCAGTAGAGCAGATGAAACCTGAGCGACACCATCGACCTGGTTGACGATGTTCGATACGGCCTCCTTCGAAAAGGTTGTTAAGTTGAAAGGTTCAATAAGCCCTGTGGTCATCAAATTTGCCGCTGCTTTTGTTTCGCTGTTAAGCTGCAAAATGATCTCAGAATTCAGTTGCTTTAGCGGTCGTAGTGCCAGAACTTTGGCTTGCTCAGATATCAAAAAGGTTACCAGAGGCAGTGCCAGTATGAGCGCTGAAATAATAGCGACAGGAATGACCTTCTTATACTGGTAAAGCAGGTGCGAAATAACATACCGAGTTAACATTGGGTTACCTCGCAGCGAGTTCATCTAAAAGCAGGGAAAGGTCACTGTAAGACCACGAGCCTTTGAACATTGGCGCGAAGGAATTGTCCGACGGAAAGTTATAGAACTCTACCTCAGTACCTTCCAGAATATGTTTGTAGGACCCGTTGACGACCACCAAAATTGGCATATGTCCGCGAAAGCCATACGAAGCTGCGAGGGCGACGCCATCTTTTTCATCAAAACTGTAGGTTGTGACATCGGCATCAGGAAACTGACGTGTAATCTTTTCGATGTCTCTCATTACGCTGAGCACTGGACCGTGTGGCAGGTAGACAATATCGATTTTTATAGATTCGCCCGCAAACACCGGTACGCTGAACAGTGCAGAAAAGGTTAGTGCTGCGAAGGCTAATATAGAGTGTATTTTGTTTTTCATTGCAGTGATCCATTTGTCAGTTGGTATGTTTTGTCAGTAAGCGTCGCGATGTGTTCGTCATGGGTAATGATAACGAAGGAAGTTTCAATTGAACTGTGCAGAGAACGAAACAGGCTCATGATATCGTCAGCGGTGCTGGCATCGAGATTCCCCGTTGGTTCATCGGCCAAAACAAGCTTGGGTTTATTGACCAGGCTTCTGGCGATAGCGACACGCTGGCGTTCGCCACCGCTTAGTTTGTCTATTCGTTGCTTTGCCTTACTTGCTAAGCCCACTTTTTCAATGAGGTCTGTGACCCGCTGATGCTTGATCGTTTTTGCGATGTCCTTTCGTGGATGGGCAGCAATGTAAATGTTGTCATACACACTCAGAGAAGGCATCAACAGAAAATCCTGAAACACAAATCCGATGTTGTGCAGTCGAAAGCTCGCAAGTGATTCTTCGTTTAGAACACCGAGCTGCTTTTCATCAAATACGATGGATCCAGAATCGGGGGCTTGCAGGCCGGCCATAATCGACAGAAGCGTACTTTTGCCGGATCCGGATCTTCCCATGATACTGATCATTTCATTTTTCTTAATTTCAAAGCTCAGGGAGTTGAGGACTTGTTGCCCCTTAAACTGTTTATTTATGTTCTCGAGTCTTAGCATGAGTTCAGCGCCTCTGATTAGCGTATTGAATATTGTCCAAGCAGTGTAGCGTCATTGCCCTTACGAGTAGCTTTCCTGACTATTAACATTTCGTAATGTTTGTTAACTCAACAATGCTTGGAAGTTCGTTTAGTGTTTAAAAAAAACAGAATACAAGGTGAAAAGGATGCTGAATAAGGAAGAAATACGTCGTTACTCCAGACATTTAAAGCTAGATGATTTTGGTCTGCGCGGTCAGGAATCATTAAAGTCTTCGAAGGTTTTGGTTATTGGTGCAGGCGGGTTAGGGTCACCGTGTCTTTTGTATTTGGCGGCAGCGGGTGTTGGGACGATCGGTATCATAGATGCCGACACCGTTGACGAAAGTAACCTGCAGCGTCAGATCGTTCACAACACTTCCACGGTTGGCAAATTGAAAGTTGAGTCAGCTGCAACGACGCTCTCTAAGCTGAATCCACTCATTACTATTGAAACCTACGCAGAGTTTCTCAGTGCAGACAATGCGCTTGATCTTTTCAGTCAGTATGACTTGATCATCGATGGTTGCGACAGTCTGGCTGTTCGCTACTTGATCAATGACGCCTGTGTAAAGCTTTCCAAACCCTTTGTTTACGGAAGCATATATCGCTTCGACGGCCAGATATCTATTTTGGCTACTGAGAACGGCCCCTGCTATCGCTGCCTTTACCCTGAGCCGCCAGAAAGTATTCCAAGTTGTTCTGAAGCGGGTGTTCTCGGAGTATTGCCCGGAATTATTGGGGTTACACAGGCGACCGAAGCGATTAAGTATCTTGCCGGTATGGGCAAGCCGCTGGTGGGTCAGCTTCTGTTAATGGATGCACTAACGAACGAATACAGCACGCTCAGCATTAAGAAAGACCCTCAATGTCCGGCATGTGGTCACTGGAGTTTACAGCACTTAGGTGATACCCCAGACATCAGTTGTGAGGTTGCAAACCCGGTGAAATCGGATCGAGAGCTCGAACCCGCTCACGTGCCTCGTTATATCCAGGACAACGGTGCAGTGTTAATTGACGTTAGGCATGACTATGAATTCCAGTACTCAAGTTTGCCTGGCGCCAGACACATGTCATTAGCCGAAATTTTAGCGGGTAAGTATGACGAGGAACTCTTGGAACTGTCGAAGGATCCAATTGTACTGTATTGCTTAGGCGGCGTGCGGTCGATGAAGGCGCTCAATCACATCTGTAAGATTTCTGAAGATAAAGGCCCGGTTACGATCCACTCGATGAGCGGTGGTATCAAAAAATGGGCAAAAGAAGTGGAGAGCATTGAATACTTTCAGTAATCCGTAAGACGACACTTATGATTAACAAAAGGAATTAACTTATGAACGCCAAATATGCGCGCCATCTCTCCGTTCTAGGGGAAGAAGGACAAAAAAAGCTGTCCAACGCAACTGTTTATATCTCTAGGGTCGGTGGTGTTGGTGGCACCGCGGCGAACTATCTTGCTCGCAGTGGCGTTGGTCGGCTGTTGCTTGCTCATGGTGGAACTCTTGATGCCGAGTATTTGAATCGGTGGCACCTTGCACACGAGTCTGATGTTGGCCGCCCATGTGTCGATGTATTCAAAGAAGAAATTGCAAGAATCAACAGCTCTGTTGAGGTGGAAGTATTGGGGGAGCACGCTAAGTCAATTGATGACATCAAGGCGTTTGCTAATGAGGCTGATGTCATTATCGATGCGGCGCCAATGTTCGAAGAACGCTATAACAACAACCTGCTTTCTCAAATGTTGAATATACCCATGATATCGGGCTCTATGTACGCTCAAGAGGGCTATGTGATGTCTTTCGTTCCAGGCGAGACGCCGTGCCTTTCATGTTTGTATCCTGAAAAACCCGAGTTTTGGGTGGACCGCCATGTTTTCCCCGCACTGGGAACAGGTCCGGGCATTATCGGCTGCCTGCTGGCGAACGAAGCGATCAGCTACATTGCGAAAGGCGAGTTGCAACTTAAAGGCAAGATGCTTCACTACGATTTGACCGACATGGATTTCAATAAGTTAAAGATAGAAAAAGATCATCAATGCAAAGTGTGTAGTGCTTAATTAAAAAAAGGAAATGAAATGATTACTGTCCATTTACCCTCCAGAATGCGAGAAGAACTTGATTTGAGTTCTAAGTCCGTCCAAGTTGAAGCCTTTCAGTCCGGTTCACTTCAAGAACTGTTCAATTGTCTCGACAAGGACATTCCCGGTGCACTGCCTTTTATGTGCGATGCCGATGGCAGTGTGCGCAAACACATCAAAGTGTTTGTTAGCGATGAACAAGTGACGGATAACTTCAGTAATGTGAACCTGCATGGGCATGAAAATATTCGCGTAATCCAAGCAATGGCAGGTGGCTGATAGTCAACCGACGTTACCTGTGCTTCGACGGTGCGTGGAGAATTGCTTATGGCATTTATCGTGGCATGCATGTTATGACATGAAGAATATAAGCCTGATGCTTTTTGAAGCGCACTTCCTTAAGGACTACTGCAACAATCTTTGGTCTAAATTACCTGATTAACGCCAAAATCATTGTAGATGCAGGCACTATTTCACTGTAGGGATATAGCATGATTGAAATATTGCTTACTACACTCAAAGTAAGTTTAACCGCTAGCTTTATCGCGTTCTTAACAGCCGTTCCTATTATCTTATGGTTGACTAATAAGAAGCATTCATTTGGCAAACGTGTAATTTTGATGTCACTGACCATGGCGAATAGCCTACCGCCAGTGTTCGTGGGCTTGGTTTTGTATCTTCTGTTCAGTTACGCCGGTTTCTTTAAGGAAATGGAGCTGCTTTTTACGCAGTCTGCGATGGTTACTGCTCAGGTTGTGCTGTCCTTTCCAGTCATCGTTATCAGTGCATTTTCATCGATTAGGGTCTACGTCGACGAACGGACTGACTTTTTTAAAGTGCTGCATTTATCGAAGTGGGAACGACTTAAGATAATTATGGTTGAAAATGTCGCCACGTTTCAGGTTGCGTATTTGGTCGGGCTTGGTCGGTGCCTGTCTGAAGTTGGAGCAGTCATGATTGTCGGGGGCAATATTCGTGGAGATACGAGGGTATTAACGTCTAGTATCGTGTTAGAGACTTCTCGCGGAAATATCGATCAAGCTGTTTATCTAGGTCTTACGTTGCTTGCCATTAGCATTGTGTTAAGTATGACTATCCTGCTGTTTCAGAAGAAATGAATATGAAAAACGCCATTTTTACCGCCCAGACATTGTCGTTGATAGGTGACGGAGGTTACCAGATTTTAACGGACCTAACGTGTGACCTGGAAGAGGGTGGTACGGTTATCTTAGGTCATAACGGTGCCGGAAAGACATCCTTTTTAAAAGTGTTAGCCGGTCTGGTCAACCCTTCGTCCGGGTCTGTTGTGCTCGGAAAAGAGTTCTCCAGTCAAGATATCGCTTTTGTCTTTCAGAAGCCGATTCTGTTGAACAGAACCGTTCAGCAAAATATCGACTTTATAGTCCGTGTTCGTCGTAACAAAGGCCAAGGTTTTCTTGCAGACGAATTATTGGAACGTTTGGGTCTTAGTCAAAAGAAACAACATCCCGCTGCCAGGTTATCGGGCGGGGAGCGCCAAAAGCTAGCGTTGATTATGGCACTGATGTTGAACCCGAAGATTTTAGTACTTGACGAGCCGACTGCGAATATTGATTTAAAAACGGAAAGTGAGATTGAGTCACTCCTTTTTGATCTTAAAGAAGAGAAAGGCGTCAATATAGTACTAACAACTCACATCATTTCTCAGGCAAAGAGACTAGCCGATAGTGTTGTTTATATGCATGAAGGAATGGTGTCAGAGGTCACGGAAGGGTCTGAATTCTTTAAAATGCCCGTGTCCGACCCGGCCAGAAAATACATCAACAGTTTTCTAGGATAAATGAAATGAATCATCGACTCATTATATTGTTTTTATTCACAGTTTTGATCGCAGGCACCGGGTTTGGCAAAGACCATAAGTTGAAGCTTGGTATGACAACCTCCATGGATAATGCAGGCATTACCAAACTGATTGAAGACAGCTATGACAGTCTCTTCTCTAACACAGATTTGAAAATAGTGGTTTCCGGTACCGGTAAAGTATTGTCTTATCTGGACACGAAGGATTTGCACTTGGCTATTGTTCATAACAAAGAGCGCGAGTTGTTGTTCCTGGAAGAGCATCCTGGGGAGCGTATCGAGATTTTTTCCAATGACTTCGTCATTGTTGGACCTAAAGATGACCCCGCTAACGTAGCGCAAGCGAGCTCCGTTGCGGAGGCGATCAAGTTAATTCTCGACGCAGAGCAAATTTTTATCAGTCGAGGGGACGATTCGGGGACACATATTGCAGAAAGGAATACCTGGGCTGGGCACGGTGTTGATTACTCGAAGTCGGAGTACTATTTAGAGACGGGTGCAGGCAGTGGGCAGTCTCTCAATACCGCTGCGGCCATGGGAGCCTATATGTTTGTTGACTCTTCTACATTCTATCTGTTCCAGAACAAGCGAGATCTGGTGGTTCTAAAGGAGCACGATACTCCAAATATCTACAGTTTGATTATACCAACCAGTGATCTCGATGAAGAGACTCTTTTGCAAGTGATCGAGTTTAAAGACTGGATATTGTCAGCGCCGACGCGAGAGATGTTCCATAGCTTGGACGACTCTTTGATTCGTTACATCGCTGCCAATGAGTAACGCTGAAATATATATCGCATTGGTTGCCTATGCTTCATTCATTGTCACCAGCTTGACCGGGGCATTGGGTGGAATGATGTTGCTGGCAACCATGGCACTCTACTTTCCCTTGTCGATAATGATTCCATTGCACGCTGTCATTCATCTTTCTGGTGATCTTGGCCGTATAGTGCCTGCTATTCGTCATGTCGCGTTAAGACCAACCATGATGTTTTGCTTCTGGGCATTGCTCGGTGTTGGTATCGGGTTCTTCTTTTATCTGAGTATCAATAAAACCATGTTGCTGGTATTTGTCAGTATATACATTTTGCTGATTACTTGGTTAAGCAATCGTGTCATTGCGAAGCTTGCTCAGGTTGGGTACGGATGGTTAGGGCTCTTTATGGGCTACCTGTCTATTACAGTTGGTGCACCGGGTCCCCTGCATTTGGCGAGACTGCAAGCTGAGTTTAAAGACGCTTTGACCATTGTCACCACGGCTGCCGCATTTACGGCGTTCATAAACATTGTGAAACTTGGGTTGTTTGCATCGGTTGGTTTTGACTTTTCGCAGTACAGCGGGGTACTGATTGTCGGGAGCATCAGTGCGATATTGGGCTCGATGACAGGGGTTATTATTCGCACAAAGTTTACTCATGCATTTAAAAGTAAGATGCTTATCAAAGTGTCCATTACCATTGCTGTCGCTTTGATTCAGCTCAAGCTAATTGTGCAGTAGGTCTTTTTACCTGGGATGGAAACGCGAGTTTAATCGAAAGCCCATTCTCGGAAGAGGCCTGTATTCGCCCATTGTGCAGAGTTGTAATGACCTTAACGAGACTGAGCCCTAAACCAAAGCCAGGTTTTGATCTTGAGTGGTCGGTACGATGGAAACGATTGAACAACAGGGGTAATTCATTTTCATCGACTCCTGGCCCTGAATCGCTGATTTCAATCTGACAGAGCCGTTTATTCACGCTACAGGTCAAGTTAATCGCTCCCTGTAACGGTGTGTACTTAATTGCATTGTCGAGTAAGTTCGACAGCGCTTGGAATAAGAGATCGGCTTCGCCAACTATATTTGCATCTTCGCCTTGATAATTCAGAGAAATGTTCTTTTCCTGCGCCAAGGGTTCATAGAAGTCTATCAGGTCCGACATCAGCGTATGTAAATTGATCGTCTTAGCGTTCGTGAGAGTTGCGCTTTCCATTTGGGCAAGCTTCAATAATTGGTCCGACATGCTCAATACTCTGTCCAAATCATTGAGACTACTGGCAATTTCCGGTGCGCTATCTGATTTGTTCAGATGTTCGAGCCGAGCGCGAATTCGGGCCAGTGGAATTCTAAGCTCATGAGCAATGTTATCCGAGACCTGGCGGGTACTGTTCACCAAAGTACAGATTCGATCAAGCATGTTGTTTATGGTGTTCGCCAAGCGGTCATATTCATCATTCATTTTGGTTACTGGAACACGTCGATCCATGTTACCCGCGATTATCTTTTCAAAGGTTTCGTTATACTGTGTGATCCGCTTCACGCTCAATCGCGCTAGGAATAAACTGATGATCATGGCAATGGTAAAGGTTGCAACAAGACCTGCGGTCAGCACTTTCAGTAACTGAATTTCTAGTGTGCCGATGTAGTCGATACGTTTGGAGAACTCGACAACCGTGCCGTCAGGCAACAGTATGTTTTCAGTGATCAACTTTGCACCATTTTTTTCCTCCATAATATGCAAGTGGTCTCGAATATGTTGCGGAGGCTTGTTCAAGCTCAACAACGCGTTCATGTTCTTGTCTTGTTGGCTTAGTGAGCTTAGATGAACATGTCCCGAGTCGGCTGGATGCACAACATATAGTTCAGGCTGTTGAGCCATTTGTTCAATAATTTCTTCTATCGGGGTATTGGGTTGTTGTGTCAGTAATGCTCTAAATTCTGTTGTTTGTATGGCGAGGTCGGTTTCAAGATCGGCCCATATCTTTTGAATGATCAGCCAATACATGAGACCTAAAACAATGGCAGTCCCTGCCCAAATAGTTAGATAGGACAGAGCCAAAAACCGCGTATTTGGACTTCTCAATATTTCTTTAATCTGACTCAAATACATACCCACTGCCCCGAATGGTTGTTACCAGGCTCTTTTTTCGTCCAACATCTATTTTACTTCTCAGCCGACTGATATGGACATCGATAACGTTCGTCTGAGGTTCAAATGAGTACTCCCAAACATTTTCCAGCAGCATAGTCCGGGAGATTAGCTGGCCCGCATTGCGCATCAGATACTCAAGAAGGGTAAATTCCCTGTGTTGTAAATGCAGGGGCTGAGTGCCTAGCCATGCTCTGCGTTTTTTCAGGTCCAATCGTAAATCACCAGCGGTCAGGTGAAACTCATCTTTTCGTTCGCCCTCACCTTTTCGGCGAATCAGTGCCTCTACCCGTGCTTTCAGCTCTTCAAATGCAAAGGGTTTCGCCAGGTAATCATCTGCGCCCTCTGCCAAACCCTCTACTTTTTGTTCGAGCGAGGTTTGTGCACTGAGAATTAGAACCAACGTGTTATTGTTAGAAGCCCTTATGGTTTTGAGAATGGTCAATCCATCGACATTGGGTAACATTCGATCAAGAATTATGACGTCATAGGTTTCAGTGACTGCCAAGAATAGTCCGTCTTTTCCGTTTAACGAAATGTCGACGATGTATCCATATTCTTTGAGGCTTTTCGCGATGTAGTCTGCAAGTACTTCATCGTCCTCGATGATTAGAACTTTCATATGTATTTGCTGCCAATTAATGCTGAGTTAGGTCCTACTAACACGAAACTACCTCGACTGACTCTTTCAACACACTTTTAATTTGAATTCATCAAGTTCGTGTCTTCTGAAAGTCCGTCGATTCAATATCAGATCGGAATACGTTATATCAGTGCTCGGTCGAATTCTACAGGCAATTATAAGCATATGCCTAAATTGGCTATCCAGGTTGCGACAGGAAATGGTGTGACAACGTTGGTGCATGCCTTGAGTTTACTGCTGATCAAAGGCCATTGAGCCAGAAGTTGATCTATCGGCATGGCGACAATGACAGGTAAATATGTTTCCTTTTCTGCGTTGCTCTAACGTTTCATAACCATTCATTTCAGTGAGTGTTTCTTTACTTATAGTTGGAGTTGAAAAATATATTTTCTCTTTTGACTGAAATTCTGTGAACTAAATCTAAATGTTTAAAAGTGATATTGAGGTCGTCTGTTGCATAATGCATTGAGATAAAAAATTGGTATAAGTAACGTAAGACTTCAGTTCGCTGAGTTGGTTTTTACAAACGCTATTGGTTTGAAACCTAAAAAAGCTGGTCTTGGAACCCTCTGTCGCTGTACCAAGGTGACGGACGATTCAATGTGACAGTGCAGCGGTAAGTGACCCTGGTGAACTCGATTCAATGATTTCACGAATGAAAAATTCCGCCGCAGATAGAAAGGTACATCGCAGTTGTAAACGCGTTGAATCAGGAAAGCATAGACAGAGTGAGATAAAAACATATTTGAGGTTTTATGGTGGTGCGAATTACTCATCAGTGAAGAACTGATGAGCCTGTGCTCGAATCGGGTGGTCTTTCCTCATGCGTGATAAATAAAACGCCGGAACTTTTGACCAGACGCGATAACCGGCGAACATCACTTGTGTTCGTTCATCGTCTGGACCAATGCCGGTCTTACTCTCATAAGACATGATGTCGACAAGGCACCCATAGAGGCGAAACGTAAATTGCCTTGGATTTGTCCCGGAAATGGGTGATGGGTTGCAATGCTCAAATAACGCCAAGGCTTGGTCTATTTTGCCCCATTCGACGGTGACATCGAAATCATCCATGTTGAACGCGAACCCGTGTACATAGAGTGACGATGAGGCATCTGCGTGGTAGCGAATTTCGGCTTTTTCAAGCGTCTGGCACACTTCCAGGATGATGGGTGACCATTGGTCAGGCCTTGTTAACATGTCAACCACGTTGAGGTTGACCGAACACTTCCAGCCAATGCAGTTTCATGTTCACAACTTCCCAATCGCCTTCCTTCGCGTATTCCAGTGTATCTTTACCGAAATGCAGTGAGGAATCGGGACTGTATGCGTACTCTCGTTCATTGTCGGTGTGATGAATTAAGCAGGCGAGCGAGCGAGGTGCTTGGCGTGTATAGCGTAGCATTTCAATGTCGCCACTGCTGTTGCCAAAGGCTGCGATGGGTTGTTTACCAATAAGCCGGGCAATGGAGCGCACTTTCGCGGCGCCGTTGTCGAAGTAGAAGGGTATGGGCATATACTCCAGGTGCAGTCGTTTGTTTTTTTCTACCAGTTTTGTTCGCAGGCTGCTGCCAATGACATTGGGTTTGTCTATTTGGTAAATAGGTCCACTCCAAGGGCGTATAAAATCCGTACTGCCGCCGGATACAATAAAGCACTGAAATTGGTGTTGTTGAAAAAGACGTAACACCTGTTGCATGGGCGAATAGGTAAGTGATGTATACGGCTGTTTGAATCGCGGGTGCAGTGCTTGGCTTATCCATTCTTTCACAGCCTGCTCGTATTCGTGAATCGTCACGCCATCCAATAAGTCTTCGGCGAGGTCTTTCGCTTCACTGAGCAGCGTTTGCGCAGCGTCTTCACAGACATCTTTTAACTTCTCGAAAAAGGAAAGTCGCTCACCATCGGTTTTGCCCCGCTTAAACTGCAGTTGTTCCTTGATAAACGTCAGTTCCGCCAATAGAGGCTTTTCAACCCACAGTGTGCCGTCGTTATCAAACACGGCAATGCGGTCAGCAGCGGGCACGAAGTCCGCATGGTGTTCATTGGTAACATCGGCCACGAAGTTTAAAATGGCTTCCTTCACGAAGCTGGTGGTCCACAGGGACAGGGGGTCAAGCGGTGTGTTCATTAAATCTCCTCGGGGTAACTGCCTGATCTTATAATAGACCAATGTCCTCGGCTGACCAGGACATCAACTCGACCCAAGCTGGTTCCAGATCCCAGTATTCGAACATAATGGATCGCGCTTTAGCGTCGGCCATTTTTTCGACCTTCGTTAAATAATGGTACATAAAAGCGGATGCCCGGAAATTCATAATGCAATGCACGAACACCTTCTGCCCTTTCAAAGCGTGCATGAGATTGCAAAACAGTTTTACCTGTTCCTTCGAGGGGGAATCAAATTTCACGGGTATATGGATATAGCCTATTCCGAACTCAGACAAAAGACGATCTTGCTCCGGAACCGCATTTGGGTGATTGCTTAACCCGAGGTTGACGACATAGCGGTAACCTGCAGCGGCGATGTCCGAAAACTGACTTGCCGTGGGCTGCCCTGCAGTGCCGATGGTGTCCGTGAGTTGCACAAAGTTTTTTATGTTTTTCAATTTCATCTGCTTATAAGGTTGTTAACAATTGCCTGACACTGTAGTTCCAAAATGCATCATAACTTTTTTGTTAATGCTTTTTGCGCTGCTTTCAGGCGGTCTTGCTGCAAAGAGTGTTTCTCGTATGCTTTAAGGTGTTTGATGAAGTTACGACGGAAGATCAATAATGCCATCACCAAGGAAATCGTCAGTTTTACGACGAATACACCAATTATCACACTAGAAACATCGACATTTTCTGGGAAAGTCAGTAACAGATAGGCGTGTGCAAAAACTGAATACACGCACAGACCACCAAATAAAAGCGTGATGGTAACGTTAGCTTTGAATAACCCAGCCAGCAGCCAAATGGCACAGATCAAGAAAACGAGTAGTTGGAAGTTCTCTGGGACATGTATCCGGCTGAGAACCAAGTTAACAGTGGACGCGACAAGACTGTTGATCGCAAAGAGAGCCCATAGCATAAAGAGATAAACCAGTTTTGGCTTTTCTATTTGCTTGGGTAAATTCAAGCCTTCTATGGCAAAACCACTATCAGTTACGGTATTTTCAACAGAGTCCATGTCTTTTCCTTAATAGTTTTATCGAATAATAATTGAGTTGCCAATTTCTTGCTTTTCTACTGAGGTGCTTAACCCTCGTGGGGGTTTCTTTATTTTGGTTCCAATAAACACCAGGACTTATCACTGACTTCTCCACCCATTGCCCAGCGGTGCAGGTATTTAAATTTGTCGCCGTCAAACTCAAACACCAGCTCACTGGTAAAACCGGCTAATTGATTGTGCCCTTTATATTCAAAAACCCAACGTTTTTCGTTGGCCTCTTTTAATTTGTGTACGGTGGTGCATGGCATTTCTTCCATGTGCACATGCAACGCGGGCTCATTGTTTTCGTTTATGGTGATCAGGCCAACCTCTTCATGCACTTTGGTGTTGTCCGCTGTTCGGGTTGCGATGTAGCGGTATGCTTTCGTCTGTGTACCCGGCAGCGCTTCCACCTTGAAGCTCCCGGAAAATTCTTCCCGGTCGTGGTTTATCCCTGTGCCGCTATAGTATTGTGATGTGAAATTCACCTTATGTCTTCCTTATTTAATGTCTTTTGGGTTAAAACCAGCCATTATCGGGAGCGATATTGTCGCCACCGTAGTCCATATCATCGTCTACATAGTTTGCGTAAACGCATTTATTTCCACGTTGATATTTGGTACGTAGGATGAGTTCGACGGAATCAACATGTTCCCAGTTATAGATTTCTGCCGCGAGTTCGGAGGCCGCCTCCATCGATAAATCGACGGCATCGTAGTCGCCGTCTTCGTCGATAAGTGGGAATAACTCAGTTTGCTTAAGGTTTAACCCAATAACGATGTACGTACCTTTGTCGATAACGGAAGCCACTGCCAGTGTAATAGTTGAGAAATCACCTGCCCAGTTGTCCGCGATATTCAAGCTAAAATTCTGCTCGGCGCTCTCTGGCTTGACCAGCTCTGTCAGTTGGGTAACCAGCGCATGATGAGCTTTGTTCTGAGTGCTGATTTTTATCAATGAAAGGTTCTGCCGGAGGTTTTGACTTAATGCATGCGATGTGTGGGTTGGTACTTCAAATGCGGCGGATTTGGCTTCCTCTGCACTGGCGTATTCCACCAGTTCATTGTTCGTTATGGCGTAATATAGAGTTTCGTCAGTGTTGTCATACCAGATAGAAGCAAACGGATTCTCGGTGCTAAACTTTTTCAGTTCCGTGAGAATATCTGCAACGATTGCGGTATTGGTATTTGTTAGATTCTGCACTTCCAGTTTAAGTAATGAGCCATTGATGGAACTGTTGTGAAGCTTATTGCTATCCCTCGATAAGTGGTCATTGACTATTCCTTTGACCGTATCAACGGTGCCATTATCGTTCATTTTGATTTCTATCGTGAGAATACTGTCAGTCATAACCCTTCATTCCTTTCTTCACTCTTGTGGTGTTGGGTATCGCGCTATCTACCCAATCCTCTTTTAAAAAAGCGTTCAGACGCTCAAACCTGTTTAGCTATTCCCAGGTTCTTTCCCAAAAATTGTCATCCGTTTTTCGGTGGTGATAGTCTATACCGCCGTAAACACCGGCTACATTAAGTTCAACGCAGACATGGCCGGCCAGCCTGTATTTTATGAAAATGTGCTTTACTCCCCGAAGCATGCCCAGGGCGACAGACGTATCTTGCAACATGGCGTCGAATGCGTCTTCTTCGTCGAAATCCATTGCTTTAAAATCTCGGTTACCCAAAGGAGTATTTTTAAGGTCAAATGCTACATAAAGACAATCATCGTGCAGTTCCGAAAATTCGACGGATTGGACGAGCTCTTTGTACCCTTGGTAAACCTTTTCGGTGCCACTATCCCGGTCCTTGGCTACCCATTGACACCAGCTTACCGGGCGACCATCCCACTTTCTGAACTTCTTTAGTGTGGCGTCAGTGAAGTTGTCTAAGGACTGTTGAGGTGTTTTATCTGCTAAACCTTGAAACAGTTGCAGGTAAAATTGTCGGTCATTTTTTTTTGGAATAAGAAATCTGGCAACAGCATAGTCATCCGTGTCTGTCCTTTTTAACTTAAAAATGACTCCAGATTTGTTCTTGTTATCTGCAATCTTTTGATTTAGCTCTTTTGGGGTATCTGCCGAGATTAGCTTACCTTCATGGCACGATAAGAAAACAGATTCGTGCGTTTCTTCAAAATAGAACTCGGAAATGAGGTTTTTGGCTCCAATGAATACGATTTGCTGATGAACCTTAAGAATGAGCTCTTCGTCATAATCCAATGGCGTCCATTGTGCGGTATAAGATCGTTTTTCCTTTGTTAAACTGAGTACCGCTCCGTGCATTTCTGCATTAAGCGCGCTCAACACGGGCATTAGTGAAGCATCTTGCTTTTGGTTCAGGGTGAAGGTTGTCTTTAGGATGGATTCACTCATGTTACTTTCATTCCAATGGTGGCTATGGCATCTAGGGCAACTCTGAATAATTGCTATCTACCTCAGCGGGAGAAGAAATGCGCAAAAATCGAGGCAAGTTCTGCAGGCAATATTCATTATCTTGGCAAAGAACTTAACAACGAAATTGGCCATTTCAGCCCCGCCCTCCTGGTCCTTCAGATTGATGACTGAGCTTTGTTGTGTGTTTTGAAAAGGACTCGCCATTCCCTGCAACACACGCCTCGCTCAGCCATCGATCAAATGGGGCTGAGGTGATTTGAATTAATCAATGTTGCCCTAAGCACTTTACCTGAATTAGGTTATCCAGACCAGCTAGGTGAACGCTGCCTTCGGCCCGGAAATAAATAACAATACAGGTCTTTTTACCCCTGCATTTTTATTGATTTCAGCTAGGCTATTGAAGGGCACTTTTGCAAAGTCCGTCGATCTCTGCGTGTGTGCTAGCAGCATGCAAAACAAGGCAAACACGAAAGGGAATCGCGAGTCCTTTGCAATGTGCCCTTAAGTTTGATCCCTAAGTGACAGATCGCCTGGAGCTCTCAGCATGAAACACATGCGCCATACCCTGCTACGCCGGATTTATATCGGTTTTTTTGCCATTCTGGTGTTGTTGGCGGTATCCAGCCTGCTCAGTTATAACGGCTTCCGGGAGATGTTTTCCCGGTTAGAGTATTCGAACCGGGTGACCCAATTAGCGAATCTGATGTATGAAACCCGGTTGGAGGAGAAAACCTACGCGCGTATGGGCGGTGAAGCGAATGTAACGCAAATCCGCGCGTCTATTCAGGAGTTATTAGCCGATTTCGACGCCTACGCTGCACAGCAGAAATCCGAATATTGGGGGCCAACAGATCAGGAGCGCATTCGTGGTTTACGCGCTGCTGTAAATCAATACGTGCAGGGTTTCGATGATTTCGTTGCCACCCAGCGCGACATTGAGCAAATCAACACGCAATTGGATGCACTGGCCACGCAGACCAATGAAACCGTCAACAGTCTGCTGCAAACCATTGCTAATTCGTTCTGGCAACAGTCCACCACGCCGCTTGGGCAAATCGAAAGTTATCAGCTGATGATGCAGTTGGCCGACGTGACCCTGAAACTGCGGCAAAACCAGTTGGAATTCAGCCTGAATCATGGTGAACCGAAAGCCGCCGAGCGTTTTTTCAGCAACGCGGAGCTGAGTAAAATATTGCTGACCAGCCTGTCGGGCTACATCCCGGAAAACGCCGATCTGAAGCAAACATTGCGGCAACAGGTAGAACAAAATGAGCGGCGCATGGCCGAGTTGATGACAGCGTATGAGGCGTTAACCAAAGCCGAAGCGGTGATGAATAACGCCGCTCGCGAAGCCAGCGCCGTGAACGATCAGATACTCAGCCTGCAAACCAACAGTATGCGCTCTCGCGGTGAGTTCAGCCTAACCAGCGTTGCTGTAACCAGTTTGGTGACGTTTTTGGCGGGGGTGGTGTTGGTGATCGTGATTGTGAAAGGCATTCGGCGCGACATTGAAGAACGCAAAAAAGTGGAACAAAAACTCAAAGAAGCCAATGCCATGGTGGCGGCTGAAAATGAGCAGAAAACAGCGTTGGCCAATATCAATGAGGCCTTGCAGGGTGAACAGAACATTGAACAATTGAGTGCTCACATCGTTGGGGCGATTGCCCGAGAGCTGAAGGTACCCATGCTCGCGGTGTATGTCCTTGAACCGGATGATCGACTTCGGCGAACCGCTTGTTGGGCGTATCCTGAGGAGTATCAACGCAACGAGTCGGTACCGGTCAGTGGCATATTAGGGCAAGCCGTACAAAGTGCAGGGCCGATGACCAGTCTGGAAATTCCACAAGGCTTGCGCCTGCAATTTGGCTTGGGTGATCTGTCCCCTGCGACCGTGGTTTACCTGCCGCTGAGACACGACAAGAAGACCATTGGCTTGCTGGAAATCGGGTTACTTCATCATTGCCCGGCGGAGATGATGGCATTGTTAGAACAGGGTGCCAAAAGCCTGGCCACCGCGCTCAAAGTGGCTATTACCGTAGAGGAGCGTCAGCGCGCGAACGAAGATCTGTTGCAGGCGAAGATTCAGGCCGATGATGCCAACCGAGCGAAGTCAGATTTCCTCGCCAACATGAGCCACGAAATCCGGACGCCGATGAACGCGATCATCGGGATGACGCATCTGGCGCTACAAACCGGCTTAAATCCCAAGCAGCGAAATTATGTCGAGAAGGTGCAGCACGCCGGTGAGTCCTTGCTGACTATCATCAACGATATCCTCGACTTCTCAAAAATTGAAGCGGGTAAATTCACCATCGAAGCGATTGAGTTCAGTCTGGAAGATGTCTGTGATGACATCAGCCAACTCATTGGGATGCGCGCGGCTGAGAAGGGGCTGGAGTTGCTGATCCGGTTGCCCAAAAACTTACCCGCTCAGTTTATTGGTGATCCGTTGCGGTTGAAGCAGGTGTTGACCAACTTAGGCAACAACGCGGTGAAGTTTACCGAGTCGGGTGAGGTCACATTGGATGTACAGGTGCGCAGCCACAAAGGGCAGCAGATGTCGCTGGAATTTACCGTCCGTGATACCGGTATTGGCATGAGCGCAGAACAACAGGCCCGGGTTTTTGAGGAGTTTCAACAGGCCGATTCGTCAACCACTCGCCGTTTCGGCGGCACGGGGTTAGGGTTGGCCATCAGTCGTCGGCTCTGTGAACTGATGGGCGGCGAATTGTCGGTGGAGTCGACCGAAGGCAAAGGCAGTGCGTTCAGTTTTACCTTACCGTTGCAGATCGCGCATGAGCAGCCGCTGGTTAGCCGCGATATTCCAGCGAGCTTAGCCAATGCGCGCATTTTGCTGGTGGATGACAACGCCAGCGCCCGAGAAGTGATTGGCGATATGCTCCAAAACCTTGGCTTTCAGTTACGCGTGGTTAGTTCAGGCCTGCAGGCCATTGAAGAAATCAACCTGCGTCTGGAAGAGAAATCGCCCTACAGTCTGGTGTTGATGGACTGGAGTATGGCCGGCATGGATGGCATTGAAACCATTCGCCAGGTGCAGCAGCGCTTGCCCGCAACGGATGCGCCGCAGTTCATTATTGTGACTGCCTACGGGCAGGAAGAAGTCCACCGCTTGGCGCAGATGGAGAACATCGAATACCACAGCGTTTTGCAGAAACCACTCACGCCGTCGGGCTTGTTGGAAGCGCTGTTAGCGGCGTTGAATTTTCAGACCGACATTTACCAGCCCAAACGAAAATCGAGCGCTCCCAAACAGGTGGCCGCACTAACCGGCAAACGGGTACTGCTGGTAGAAGACAACGCCTTGAATCAGGAACTGGCTACCGAACTTCTGCAACAGCAACAGATTGACGTCACGCTCGCGCACAACGGGGCTGAAGCTGTCACCCTGGTGCAACAGCAGGCTTTCGATCTGGTGCTGATGGACATACAAATGCCCGTGATGGATGGTTATGAAGCCACGCACGCCATCCGCGAAACGCACCCGGCCGACATTCTGCCCATTATTGCCATGACCGCCAACGTGATGCAGGCGGACATAGACCGCGCCAAAGCCAGCGGTATGAATGATCATTTGGGTAAGCCCATAAACGTGGGTGAGCTGGTTACCACGCTGAGCCGTTATCTTCAGGGCAATGATGACCCGTTACCGTCACTTCCAGTGGTTTCACCAGTAAGTACGCCAACAGTGTTGGACCTGACACAAGGGCTGAGCATTTGCGGCGGCAATGTGGAACTGCAGCAAAAGTTATTGCGCCGGTTCCGCGAAGAACAGGCGACCGTATTGGCACAACTGCAAAATCATATGCATGCGCAGCAATGGCAGGCCGCGGAGCGCTCCGCGCATACACTGAAGGGCATGGCCGGTAACATTGGTGCTCGCCCGCTCAGTGAGCTTGCAGCGGAAGCGGAAGACACATTACAGCGCCAGAGCCCGCTTTCTGAGAGACAATGGGGGAATTTACAGCAAGGGGTCGACGCCGTGTTGCTGGCGATAGACGCCACATTACCGCCGAACGGGTTGGACGACGAAAACGCCGCCAGTTCCCCACATACTGAAATAAACGGCGCACCCTCGAATGCCGGCGCAGCAGCGTCGACCTATGCAGCGTTGGTGAACGCCGTGAATGATGACGATACCGAAGCACTGACCTATATTGCAGATCTGACAGAGCAGTTAGGGCCACAGTCGACTGAGACGTTTGCCGACTTGCGTCAGGCGATAGAACAATTCGACTTTGAACGTGCGCAGCAGCATCTCGCCGCGTCACACGACGCCTTATTGCGGATGATAGGAGTGGGCGATGACCAACGCTGAAAAACAATCCACCATACTGGTGGTCGATGACAGTAGCCAGAACATCGAGCTCTGGCATGAACTGCTGCGCAACGATTACAAAGTACGCGCCGCCTTGAATGGCGAACGCGCGCTGAAGCTAATGGCTGGAGACGACAAGCCCGACCTGGTGTTGCTCGATATTATGATGCCGGGCATGAGCGGATATGAAGTGTGCGAAAAGTTAAAAGCCGACCCCACCACGAGCAACATTCCAATTATTTTTGTCACTGCCAAAAGCCAAAGTACCGATGAAGTAAAAGGCTTCGAATTGGGTGCGGTCGACTATGTGACCAAACCTATTCAGCCGGTGGTGGTTATGCAACGCATCCGCACGCATCTGGCGCTGTACGATCAAAGCGTAGAGCTGGAACGGCAGGTAAGGCAACGCACGAGTGAACTGCAAGACAGCCGTTTGCAGATTGTACAAAGCCTGGGCAAAGCCGCGGAATACAAAGACAACGAAACCGGTATGCACGTCGTTCGCATGTCACACTATTCGCAATTGCTGGCGCTCAAATCCGGGTTGGATGAATACACTGCCGAACTGTTATTACACGCGGCCCCGATGCACGACGTTGGGAAAATCGGCATTCCCGATCACATTCTGCAAAAGCCGGGTAAACTGAATGACGCTGAATGGGCGATCATGAAAACACACCCTCAAATCGGCAGTGAAATTTTAGGCAATAGCGATTCAGAATTGATGAAAATGGCTCGTGAAGTGGCCCTGAACCACCATGAAAAATACGACGGCAGTGGTTACCCTGCCGGTAAAGCCGGCAAAGACATTCCCTACATTGCCCGCATTGTGACCATTGCCGATGTGTTTGACGCATTAACCAGTGTGCGCCCATACAAAGAGGCCTGGCCCGCTGAAAAAGCGTTCGACTTGCTTAAAGATGAACGCGGTAGCCATTTCGACCCCGACTTAGTGGATCTGTTTCTTCGTTTGAAAGACGAGGTGCTGGCGATTAAAACGAAATACCTGGATTAACGACCAACCCGCTGTTTCAGTATCGCCTTTTCGAGTAGCAAAACCGCGCGTGCTTTGCGCCGCACTTTTCCTGTCTGATCATTGCAAACATGCTCCAAACGATCAAAATTGATCAAACAAACGGACGTACACTGGATGCATCAATTGGAGAGACAAATGAACAAAGCGACGATACTGCTGAAAGACATCGTGCACCAGATCGACACCCGTCCGATAGAGGACTTAACGGTCCACACTATTGCCGAATGCGTCGGTCTGTCGCGTTGGCAAGTGCAACGGACTTTTTTGGCGCTCACTGGGCTGTCGTTGAGTGAGCACTTGAGACAGTTCAAGTTATCCATTGGCGCGAAACAACTGGTGAATACCCAACAAGGCATCCTGGATATCGCGTTGGATACCGGCTTTGGCAGTCAAGAAGCATTCGCACGTGCGTTTAAATCTCATTTTGGGTTAACACCCGGGCAGTATCGCAAACGCGGATTGCTGGATGATGTCTCCTTCCAATTGTTTATTCCACAAGACAAACAATGGAGCAAAGCCATGAACATTAAAATTGAAACCAAACCCGCCATGAACCTGGTTGGCTTATGTGATTACTTCAATGGCCACGGCATGGAGAATGCGAATAACTTCGAGATACTGCCGGCACTGTGGGCGCGCTTTAATACCGAAACGCAGGCGCAGGCACACAACATAGGTACCTTTTACGGCCTTATCTATGAAAGCGATGACCCCGCGTGCGGCCAACTGCGCTACCTGGCCAGTTACAATGAAAATGACGGCGACATTAAACTCTCCGCACCAGTCCGCGAACCGGTGGCGGGGCAACAATTCGCTGTATTGCCACACCATGGTTTGTTGCAGAACATTGGTGAAACATTGGACGCGTTTTACGGCCAGTGGTTACCGGAATCGGACTACCGCATGGACGGCAACGTGAACATTGAGGTTTACGATGAACGGTTTAACCCGATGTCTGAAGACAGTTATTTCGAAACCTGGGTGCCAGTGGTATTGAAAACGCAATAGAGTCGCAGTTTGGTTGTATCAACGGCGTTCTCGCCCGTGTGCACCACGGGATGCATTGATTAAAAAAACGGGGCAACATTTTCATGTGCCCCGTAAACGGTTAATTCAGAAGTCGCCTATCCATTTGGCTGCGAGTCGATTTTTTAATATTCATTCACTTCCATGTAGGCACATAACAAATTGCTGACTTACGACAAATCACATCCTGTGGTTTGAATACTTTAAGAACTGCATTTGCGCTGATCCGGTGCTGACTTACGAAACCGCTGAACGTTTGGAGAAAGCTAACTTTTGTTGTTGGTAAAAGTTACAGCGCTTTGCTCGGCACCTTACGATGCTTGTCTAAAAAGCCTTGGACTTGCTTTTCAGCCACTTCCCGGGTGATCGCATATCGCGACTGCACGATGCCGGTCAGCTTCTGAATATGCCCTTCGGTTTTGAGCAGTTCATCTTCCGTTAACTTACCCCAGGCAACCTTCGCGTCACCCATCATCTTGTTCCAATCTTCTTTAAGAACGTTCGTTGGTGTGCTTGTCTTGGTTTGATCATTCGCCGTTTTCATAAAACGCCTCTTTCCTTTACTTCATTTCGCAATATTGCGAAATGTCAGTGGGCGTATCATGGGGTTAATCAACATACGGGTCGGTGCGCTGGAGCACATAGGGGTAATCACGGGAAGAAGCAAGTTGAGAACCGAGCCAGCGGCATATGACTCCGGGCGCTGGCTATCGGTATTGGGCAATAGCTGACCGAAGCGATGGCTCGTATATGTCGTGCCAATGATGATGTACTTGCCTGATGTCGAATGGATCAATAAAGGTACGAGATAGGCATTCATGTCTGACCACATAAGGCTCGATGACATGAACGCTTGCAGCACAAAAAGCCATGAAAGACTCTTCTGGATATTTAGTGACAATATGCAATGGCTCAACGCGAATGTAGCCGAGTAAGCGTACACCGTTTATCCGCACGCAAGCCTCTTCAAAAACTTCTCGAATAAAGGCTGTCTCGTAGTTCTCGCCCGGATCTAAATGCTCACCAGGGAGCTCGAATCCCCGGTGATTTTCCACAACTAACAGCCCGTCATCGCTGAAACAATACCCATGGGTAGTTGTCACTGTCGCATCTGCCGGTATTTCGCCTGGTTCAAACTATGCGAGTTTGAAGTGGGTATCCCCCCACTTGACAATATAAGGGTCATTCATTAGTTGTTAATTTCATTAAGTACCGTTGTTGTATTGGACCGAGTAATTGGATGTATAACTCTGCCTTTTATGGAGTCGTTGACTGAGCGACGTCGTGGTTTCGTTATGGTGACGTAGACCTTTCTTTTTCTTTTTCTTTTTCTTTTTCTTTTAAATCGTATTCTTCATTGAACGCCAAAAAGCGATTAAGTCGATTGGCAGAGGCTTCAAATAAATAGGCAAGATACAGACGCAAACCGTCAAGTTCAATTGTCTCGCTTTTCGAGAGCTTACTTATTTCGGACCTATGCAACTCTGTCGCTTTGCCAAGTAACGATCTTATGGCGTTTCTGCGCTCCGCAATAGGCCCTTCAACCTGAAATGCTTCGCATACGCCCTCAAACGAAGGGGCTTCTTTGGTTCGCTCTAAATGATCCAGGCAAATATCCATATCAATTAGAATGTTTTCCAGCTTAAAAATTTCATTCTCGTAAGCGGTTTTTGCCTGTGACGCAACAGCCCAACCAGAACAAAGTGTTAGAAGGACTAGTGCGCCAACTTTTGTCGCGGCGTGATAGCTCATTTTATCTCCGTGAACGATTACAGAAGTATAGGTTCTTATCTGTTGCTGTTGACTATGCTACTTCATTTTAAAAAAAATAGCGCCACGCGTGCAGGGACGCACGCTCAAGCGACCGTTTGCACCTGCCAATACATCAAGAAGCACCGCGAGCAAACGAAATTTCGTCTGCCCTTGGAACCTTTACTAACACAAACCCTGTCACCAGTTATACATCAGCAACAGGGTATAGGTTTGCTTGCGTGTTTCGTTTGCGTTAAAGGGTTTCCCTTGCCATTGGGCAATGGCCATAGTTTGCCAATCGCCAAATTGCATGCCGTACTGTACGGCGCCGGTGGGCGCAAGTACGGCGGTGGATCGGGTGATGGAATCGTCCCATTGCGTTGCTTCGCTGTGCAAACCCAGTTCAGCTCCAAGCAGGCCGTTTCCCAGCGGCATTTGTGAACCGAGGGCGGTGTTGGTTTGCCAGGCATTTATGGAGTCCTTGATGCGGGCAGCCGCATTGGCGGTAAATCGCAGCGGTCCGATAAAGGTTTGTGTGTCCAGTTGCGTCAGAAATCCGCGTTCGGTGTCGTCAAACAGTTCGCTGTAGTCCAGGCTAAGTCCGGCTTCCCATTGCATGGGACCATACTGACCAAGTAACGCAATTTTCATGGGGTTCACAGTGAGCCTGTCGTTGCGGTAACTCAGCCAGGGCAGCGCTGCGGGCGTCCATTCTTGTTGGTACGCAGCCATTCCGACGAGGCCAGCGGTCCACTGGCTTTGAGCTTGGCTTGTCGTCGCGGCTAACCCAGCAGTGGCAAATAATAAAGCGGGTAACAGGTGACGGTGTGTGGGTTTGTTCATGGTTTGAGTTTCCTTCATTTGGGTTACAGCAAAACAAATGCGGTGACAATTAATCCTGCGCTGATTCCAGCCACTAGGCTCCAGAATCCATAGGTCACCCACGACAGTGAAAAACCGGGTTTGAAATCAAATGGAGTGCCAAATTGCTGGTCGGTTGTCGCTTCTCCGGTCGCAAGAAAGTGCATAAGGTGTGCTTCCAATGCAGGACCGCCCGCTAAAATGTGGTCTGGCGCATGTCCGGCTCCGGCGACTTTAATCAGTGCACCATTGGTGACGTAAGGCATCCAGAACTGTTCGATTCGTTCAACAGGTGTGGCGACATCGACATCCGACCCTAAGATCAACGTTGGCGTTTGCGTAGGTCGGTTTGCCAGCGGCCCATAAGCCCGCGCTTGCCAACCTTTGGTGATACCGTTGTAAAGTAATTCTGACAACGGGGCGTTCAGTACAGTCGAGTCGGCGGTGCGCGCCAATGTTTGCTCAACTTCGCCCAGGCCATTCAGGTCGATGGCTCCAGCGCTGAAGAAGGTACCCCACACCCAATCTTCGCTCTTGAACGGGTTTGGGAATTTTTGCATTGCAACTAAGCCGCTGTAGTTACCTTGTGCAGCTTTGCTGTAGGCGTCGATGACCATGGGCATGGAGTTACGGCTGTACAGCATCATAAAGGTAATAAGCCGGATCTGGTCTGCATCCAAGTGGGCACCCCAGGCCTTTTCGGGCAAGTTCGCCAACACGTCTGCCATGGTCGATTTTAAGTTCGGCAGATTTTGTGCGCAGTCGGTGTCGGCGTTGCATTGTTGCTCCAGCACGGTCAACTGCGCATCGGTGTAGGTTGGATCGAAGAAAAAGCCGCCATCCGGGTTGGCGCTCATGATCAGGTTGCGGTCTACTACGCCTGGTTTCAGTTGGTCGAAATACCACGCAATGCGGGTTCCATAACTCACGCTCAGCAAGTTAATTTTGGCGAGGCCGAGCGCTTTACGTACTTGGTCAATATCCTCGACGACTTCATAAATGCCATAAGCCTGGGTGTCGACACCGTCGGCTTCCCATTGTTGCTGGCATACACGAACCTCTGCCGTGAGGCGGTCTAACGTTGTTTGCGCCAGAAAATCCTCTTTGTTGTTCTTGCCTTCCAGTTTGAATTGCTTGCGTAGTGTTGGGCAGTCCAGACGAGGTGTGCCGTCAATGCCCCGGTATCCTATCGTTAGTACATCAAAATGTTCCCATACCCAGTCCGGCAGTGGCGGGTTCAAATTGGACATACCCGGACCACCCATCAGCCAGACAATCGGGTAAGGGTTCAGACGTTCGCCACTGGCTGGCCAGTGTTGAACCCGGATGGTTACCGGCCGGTCGCTATTGGCCGACTCCGCAAGGGTCGCGTCATAACACAAGGCGTGCTTGGGTTTGCTTTTACAGTGGTCGATAGCGGTGAGTTGTGCTTCGCTGGCCTGTGCTAAAGAACCAGCGGCGACTGCGATCAGGATGACGATGGACAAGACAAATTGATTGGTTTTCATGGTGCGTTGCTCTTCGTGGATTCGGTGAGAGCAGAATCGCCCGAAAGGCGAGGTGGCGCGCCCGGGATTCGAATCCTGAACGTTCAACATTCGGATATTGAACGTTCAGAAGTGTCAAATCTCGGGTGTTAAGACCCGTGAGGGCCTTGAATCATGGGGCTTTGGTTTGTTTGCGGAAGACGGATGGTGTTTGCCCCACCGCCTGTTTGAACAACGTATTGAAGGTGCTTTTTGCTTGAAAACCGGCGGCTTCCATGACGGATTGGACCGACATGCCGGGTTCAGCCAATAGCAACCGTTTGGCTTCTTCGATACGCATTTCGTTTATTAATTCGTTGAAATTCTGAGCGCGGCAATCGTTGATCACCTGGCTGACCACGTGCGTTTGAAAGCCTGTTTTAGCCGCAAGATCCGCAATGCGCAGCTCGGGGTTGGTATACAGCCGCTCCTGCTGAAGTTGGTGTTCCAGCTCTTGCCAGATTTGCGCTTGCAGATCGGCGTCCAGCCGGTTACCGCCATATTTTTCTTTTTCGGCGGTATCGGTCGCAGCCGATTTCTGGGTACTTTCCTGTGTTGCGGCACTGGTGGGTTTTGCGCGTTCGGCAAAAAGGGCTTTGTAACCCAGTACGTAAATCATAAGGCTGACTAGTATGTAGGGCAGGCCATTAAAGTTGTACGGTGTGAATAGATTGAGGATTACGAACAACCAGATGACCAATTGGAAGATCGACATGATCCACACCCAATCGATCCATTGCGAGCGAATGCCGATTTTGCGGTCATGACGCAAGCGCAGAATCGCGGCGATGACAAACCCGAGCGAACTGAGCATCATGATCTGCCCGATCGCAATGGTGATGGGCATTTCTCCGAGGCTGATCGTTTCAACCAGTCTCGCCTTCTCAGGGCCAGACAGTGTGTAAATATTCACATTCAGCAGGTAGCTGAGAATAATCGCACTGAACAACAGCGGCAGTTTCCAGCCCCAGCGGGTGGCGGGACGCAGTAATTGATGAACATACAGGTAAAACAATGGACCGTAGGCAGACGGAAAAAAGGAGGTTATACCCAGCCAATGTGGAAAAGCTTTGTGCAGATCTCCCCAGAACAGTAGCTGGGAAAGGGTATCGAAGCTGAGCAGGCCGATCAGCCAGATCAGATACTTAAAAGCGGTATGCTGCTTGCGCAAAGGGAACAGAGCGGCCGTTAGCATCAGGCCTTGCAGACCACCAATTAAAAATGTCAGCGCGGTGAGGTTAGAAATCATGAATCCGGTACATCGCTTATCCTTGCTTGAGCCGTTTAGTTTAGCGGGAAAAGGCAGGCTGGGAAAAGGCCCTCCGGATGATCTGTGCCGTTCATGCGTGTTTAAATGGCCGAGTACATGCCCTTATGGATTTTGAGGTCTGCGAAATCGAAGGCGTCGTCGAACAGCCCTTGTTTGTTCAGTAAGCTGCGCACCAGGTGGCGGTGAAAACGCGGGCTGCTTTCGTCTTCGATAAAATCGACTGGGTTCATCCATTGGGCGACTTCGATTTCATCGGTGTCCTGAACGTTAATGTCTGTACTCAAAGGGGACAGACGACAAACAATGTACAGGTTCGATTTTGCAAACGCATGTGGGTGTTTGGAGACCACGCTGACGATACTGTCGAAGCGGGCATCGATGCCGGTTTCCTCTCGCACTTCACGCTCGGCGGCGTGGTTCAAGTCTTCCCCGAGATCGACGTAGCCACCGGGCAATTTAAAACCCTTGCCGTCCATCCATTTATCGCGAATCAACAGAACCTGTGCATCGTCGTTCAGCACCAATCCACCAACACCGACCGTGTGTGTCGGCGCGAAAGGAGCGTAGGCTCCGGGTTGTGCGCGGTAGATCAGTGTTAGCGATTGCTCATCACACAAATGAAACACAAAACCCTGTGTTGTAAATAAAGGGACCCATGCCGCTTGCTCACGCGTCAGGGTAATCCAGATCAGGGCTTTGTTCTGCTCATGGATTAACTGTATGAGGCTTTCGATATCCGCACGGGTCGGAGCCTGTTCGATGACAGATACCTGGGCACCGTTGAAGGGATTGTATTCAATTGCAAATGCGGTCACGTCGATCCTCAGCGTTGTCCGTGTTCGCCGCTATTCTGGCAATTTTGCAATTGCATCGTCAAAGCGTTTTACAAAAGAGCAGGCGTTTAGGGTCACAACAGAGCATGCACGATGGTGTTATTCACCATCGACTCCAGCACAGCCTGTTCGATATCTTTTTCCTGCCCCCAGACGTAAAGAGCCTCGCGCCAAGGCTGATCGTACTGGGTTTTGAAAATGTCCCGGGCTTCAGGGGCACGGAATCCCTCACCCATAAGTAAACCATAGAGGCGAAGTGTATCGTGCGTGAGCCAGTGTTTGCCGAGTTCACGTGTCAGCGTTTTTGGTGAACTACTGCGAAACGCTGGTGCTGGTTGAGCGCGAACCCAACATTCAATGACGTGTAGCATTAACGTGGCTTTGTCCGGGAAGTGGTTGTATACCGTGGGTTTAGAAACCCCGGAGGATTTCACCACCATGTCGACAGAGGTCCCCTTAATTCCGTGTTCCAGGAATAGGGCTAATGCGGCATTGGCGATTTGGTCTTTTTTAGAAAGCTGAGCCATGAAACTGCTTCTGGCAAATGGAATTGAACTAAACCTTACTAAACCGTTTAGTTAATGTCACGTGGCAATTGTCGTCATTGTTGCGGGGGAAAGGGTGGTTTTTCTGGGGTCGGTTAACAAGGGCGCCAGTTTTTGCCATCGGAGCTGCATTGTTCCGTTTGTGTGCCATCCGTTTTTGTGGTGGTTTTTGTCCATTGCTGCTGGTTGTCACGGCGCAGAACGACGGTGTCGTTGCCTTCGCGATACTCTTTGGTTTTTACCCACCATTGCGCTTGCGAGGGCGTGTTGGTCTCGAAGGTATAGGGTAATTCGTTAACGGTTACCACCAACGTCGACAACGACAGGTCGACGTCCTGCTGATGTATACGTTGCCAGTCGGGCAGGAAGGCAAAGGCATCGCTACCCGAAAAATAAAACTGACTGGCGAAGTCGGCATTGTCTTGTTGATAATTAACAAAGATGTAACGCCCATCGAAAGGGCGATTCAGTGAACAACCTTCAAAGCTGTTCGCGTCTCCTCCGGCGAGGTTAACTAACTCGTATTCGACACCTGCCTGGCGCGCTGAAATTATTTCTTTAATGTCGCAGGTGTAGCGGTTGAAATTGCCTTGCCGCGATTCGATCTCCACGCTTTCACGAACCGACAAACCATTTCGCATCGTTTGCGAGACCTGACCAAAAATAATGGTATGGAGAGCGTTGTTGAGGTCGTCGCTGACGCGTTGCAGATGAAATGTTTGTTGGCCATTGTTGTTCAGGTTCAGTTCGCGGTACCAAGCTTCTGGAAAACGATCGTCGGCATCGCGGGAATCGAACTGGTGGTAAGCGACACGTGCCCAGATGGCATTGGTATGTTGCAGCTGCAAGGCGCGTGTTTCTTCAACACTTTTAATCAGGCTGTTGAGCAACTGTTTACCTCGGGCTAATTCCCCACCACTCTTCGCATCTTGCAACCAGCTGAGCATTTGCGCTTCACTGATGTTGTAGTGTCGAATCGCGTCGGTGATGGCGTCTTCGATCAGTGCGTGGTTGCGCGTGTTCTGTTGCTTGAGTGTTTTTGCCTGCTCACAGCTGGATACTGTCGTGGAGGATTCGCCTGGTACAGCCATGGCTTGAGCAATCAGTTCTGAGAGTTGTGTTTTTGGAACCGTAGAATCGACGTGCCGTTGTTGCGCTGCGGGCGGTATGGTCAGGCGTAGTGCGCGGTCAATGGGGTTATTGTTTGCATCGAGTGCGCCACTTGGTGCGTCAATGACGATGGGGGCAAAGCCGATGCAGCGATCATCACTGCCCGCCAGGTCGTCGATGTAATTTCCGGTTAAGCCGGTAATGGCACTGGGTTCGTTCAACTCCAATGTGCCATTGTAATTAATATCGAGAAAAACCGTTGCACCACGCAGGTAGTCGGGCGCACTTTCATCCGCAAAGAGGCACGCACTGCCTAACAGCAGTGTCGTGCTTAACGTTGCGAAATAGGTTGCGTTCAATGACATCACCTGTGTTATCAGACTAAGACGTCCGTTTTTAGGGTCTATGATTACGCAACCGTGCAGCTGCGTATAGCGTGGCATTACACGGTTTTTTCCACGATGACGCAACTGTCTTTATGGTTACTCGACACAGGTTTGCCAGTAGACGCCATCGGTTCCACACTGGGTTGTGTATTCACCGTTTGCATAGGTAATTTTCCGCCTCCATTCACCTTTCTGGTTTCTGGAGATCCTGTGCTCGTCGTCACCGTCTTTAAATGTTTTCGTTTTTACCCACCAATCCGCGCTCCCCGTTTCGGTGTCATCGAAGCGATAAGACAGGCCATAGAGCGTAGGAATCAATAAATCGAAATCAATATAGTCCGATAGACTGTTCAGGTTGACCCAATCAATCAAGAATGGAAAATCCGTATCAGTCGGGTAGTGGTACTGAGTATTATATTCGATGTCGTCTATTTCATAGTCGATAAACGCATATCGTCCGGTCAGAATGGCGGCAAAGTCACTGACCACACAATCGTTATATTCCGTCGCGGTACGTGAAGACAAATTAACCAATTCATAGCCAATGCCTTCGCTGTGCAACCGAACGCCTTCTTTTATGTCGCAACTGTATGGGCTGTCATCACCTTTTCGGGATTCAAATTCAAAACTTTCGGTTACGGTCGCATTGTCGTAAGGCTGCGTTGTCTTGTTACCATAAATAATGGTGCGGATTTCGGTTTCCAGGTCTTCATCGATTTTGATCAATTCGAAACGATTGATGGTATCGGTGATCAGGTAGGTTTCACGATACCAGGCATCCGGGTAAGTGTCAGCGTCGACGTCGCGATCATCCGATTGAAAAAAACTGACCCGAGCCAGGGCGGCGTCCGGATACTGCGCCTGCAACTGTGCTGTGTGCGCAACACTGGCCTGTAAACCCTTGACAATCTTCTGGGCAATGTCAGACGCGGCGATATCCCCCGAAGCCACAAAGTCGGCGAATATTCGTTCTTGGGACATATTGTAGTGTGCAACGGCTACGGCTATGGCGTCGTCTACGAGCTTGGTCAGATCCGTCTGTAAGCCAACATCGGCTTTCACGCTGTCACAATTCAGATTGGACAGCGTATTGGCAGCCACCTTTTTTTGTGCGCTTTGCCAGATGACCGACGTCAGCGGTGTAATGTGAACATTGGATTGGCTGGCGTTTTCGTCAAAGCTGGGTGGTAATGTCATGCTGTAGGCTTGAGTCACGGTGCCGAGGTCGGCATCCACGGCACCCACCGGAACCTGCACAACAAGCGGCGCGTAGGCCAGACAGCTGCGTTGATCCGGCGTCAGTGCGAGTTCATATTGCCCTGCGTTACCTGATAGAGCGGAGGGTTCATCACTGTCGGCGATGCCGTTGTAATTCAGGTCCAGAAAAACAGTCGCGCCAGACACGTAGCCGTCGATGACGCGTCCTGCAATCGTTGTTGTTGAATTTGTCGGCGGGTCTGTCGGTCCACATGCCGACAGTAAAATACTGAGTGAGAACAGAGTACCAAGAGTTTTGTTTAACATAGCATTTTCCTTTTTGAGTTGGCGATGTTTGGATCCTTTCGCCGTTTTTTAAGCAAACGAAGCCTCGGGTGCTCAAAATACGGAGCACCAAATGATCGTTGATAAATGGGGTTGTTGGGTTTAGGCGGAGAGCATTCGCTGTCGCCGGTACTTATGAAATAAGGCGCTGAACAAAAACCAAAGCAGGGTGATGCCAAGAGTTAATGACATAAACAATGTGCTTGAAATTTCTGTGTCACTTAACGCAGTGGTGGTATACCGCACCGGTATGTTCATTTGCCGATTCGGATTGCGCTGCAACCAAGCCCAGCGTTGGCCATTGTTGTCCGGATAGAATACATCCAGCATCGTCAGCTCAGAGTCTGTCTGATGGAAAACCACAAATGTGGGGGGTTGTACCGTTGGGAATTCAGTGATGTCGGGTTGTCCGTCGATCAATCTGAACAGAAACGTTTTCTGTGCATTACCGAAAGCAAGGTAACCCTTTTCTGCAACGTCATTCACGAAATACCAACTTAACTCGACCGCTGGCTGTCGCCAGAGTACCGAGGTTGTACTGTTGGCGTAGCGCAGAAGGGTTGAGTTGAGTATGGCGAGCTCCTGGCCTTGGAACGATACAAAGACGGGCGTGGTGCTGGTCGGATTTTGCCACACCAATTCTGCTTGCTGCATAAAACGTTGATAACTGTTGCTGTCCTTTGTGTAGCCTTCGGTATTCAGCCATGGGTTTTTTAACGAACGACTTAACCAGTCGGTTTTGATGTCTTGCCCAGTACGGTAGGTTAAGCCCAGAGACCGTACCAGGGGTTGCACGCTTCCCAGGTTGCGAACAGTCAAATTAATGCTGGATGGCTGTTCGGGTTTCTGTGCACCGGTCGTAAAAGATGGAATGCTCTGCAGCGCCATTTGAGTATTTTCCTGCCAGCGTCGTTCGCTCTCATTGTCGGTGACGAACTCGACACCAGCGGACTGCTGTATTGCCTGCGCAGGCTCAGCGACAAGCACCGGGAACCGTAAGGAATAATCGCTCACCAGCAGACAACTGAATACAAACAGGGCAGTTATGGTGGTTCGGCCGGTCAGCAACAGGATTTGTTGGGAAGCAAAACGGAGCTTGGGTTGGGTAACAAAGGTGCCAGCCAACAGAGTAAAAATGAAAATCGGAAACAACAGCGCCAAATGCCATGGCAATACTGTCCAGGTTAGTATCAAGCCGGAGGCAACGAACACCAAGATGCTTCGGACCTGACGATATTCCGCGCAATAGTGTGCCACCAAAATAGCCGACAACGATGTAAACCAGACCCAGACAAATGCGACAATATCTAGTGGCAAGGTGGCCGATGTTTGAATGGCCAACCAAATGGCGATCGGCACCAGCTGCGTCAGCGCGGCAACACTCAAAAACTGTAGACCGATTGCACGCAGGCGCGCACCGGGCGTTGCCCACAGCTGGCGCCACAAAAATGCATGACCATTCTGCCAGCTTAAATAGGACATAAACAAAAAGTTTTCGAGCCACCAAACAATCCCGAACAGAGACGTTACATTGGTGTCCGCATTGAGTGTCAGGGAGTGTGCTGTTAACAGCATTAAGCCGATATTCAATACCGTCTGTGCAACCATCGCTGGCCAGTAGTGTCGATAGAATGTTGCGCTCATGAGCCCGCTGAGAGTCATACACTTGCTTCCTTGGCTGGTTGTAACATGGCTTCAATGGCATGTCGGAATGTCGGTTCAATATCGTGCAGGCTTTCGGTTTCGCCATGCCACGTGACCCGACCTTCGGCAAGAATCAGAACCTGATCGGTGAGCCGTTCCAGCTCATACATTTGGTGCGTGCTAAACAAAACGCAGGGCTGATCGTCCATAAACATCTGACTGAGAATTTCCAGGCAGTGATTGATGGCAACAACATCAATACCCAACGTGGGCTCATCCAACAGCCAGATTTGTGGATGCTGAGACAGCATAATGGCTAGATGTAAACCCGCTCGCTCACCTGTGGAAAGGTTGCGGTATTGCTGCTGTGAGTCGATGTTAAATACATTCACAATTTCGGTGAAGCGGGCATCGTCCCAGGTCGACTGTGTTTGGCTCGAACGACTGCGGAACAGGCTGGCCAGTTGACCGACACGAAGGTAACCGGGATACGCCGTTTGTGGGTGTATATGACCAACCCGAGTTGAGGCGCACGCAATGTGACCGGTCAGTGGTTGTTCAGCACCGGCAATGAATTTCATCAGACTGCTTTTACCCGCCCCATTGCGACCAATAAGCCCATAGATGTGACCGAAGTTCAGCGTGAGTCTGGGGATATGCAGATGCCAGTCACCCTGATACCGGTGTTTTAGGTTGGTAATTGAAATGGCCGGCTTATCCACGCGTATTATCCTCTGGTAATAACTCATCCAATGCTTGCAACAGTCGCTGGCGACTGACCCCAAGTGGGCGCGTTGCGACAATAAAGGTTTCTGCCGCGTTCTTTATTTGCCGGTCTATTTCGGCGTCACTGAAACGAACTTCGGTCTGGGCCACAAAATAGCCTTTGCCGGGATGACTGACCAAACTGCCGGATTGCACCAACAGACCGAACGCCTTGCTGATGGTATTGGGATTTATTTTCAGTTCTTTGGCTAACTGCCGAACACTGGTGAGGGCTTCGCCGGGCGCCAATTCGCCATGCGCAATCGCCAGTTCGACCTGGCGGCGGAGCTGGGCGCTGAGCGGTTCCTGATTGTCGGTGTGGAGCTTGAATGAAATGGGCATTCGACACGCTTATCAAATCAACTGCACTAAGGATAGTAGTGCAGTTAGTGCAGTGTCAACGGATATTTTAAAATCGGATTGTTGAGGAGGCGGATTTTGCGAGAGACCCGCATGGTTACAGGGCGCAGTTATTGGTTTTATTGAGCGACATGCCTGGCGAAGTTGTCCAGAATCGCCTGCCAACCCGCCTTTTGCATGTCGGCGGAGTTCTGATCTTCGGCATCAAAAACTTCAGTGACCTTAACGCCAGCCTCGGTTGCTTCAAACAAAACCTGAACCTGTCGGTCGTCACCGAGGGAATATTCTATTCGGCTATTAGGCTCGACAACGGTGTAGGTGCCGGAAAAATCAAAGCCCATGGAGCCGTCTTTGGCTTCCATACGGGAACTGAATTGACCGCCCACGCGCAGGTCAACGTCACAGGCGGTGGTGTGCCAATCATCGGATGCGGCGTTCCATTGCATAATGTCGGCAGGAGTATTCCATGCTTGCCACACCGTATCGAGGTCGGCATTGACGGTGGTTTGAATGGTGATTTTCATGATGTCAGGTCTCCAGAGCCTGGGGTAAAAATCTGATAATAGCTGGTTTCGATGAAAAGCGTTTTAAAAGTTTTTTGAAATGAGTCCGCGTGCATTTTGAATAAAAAGATACAGAAAACCGCTCGGTCAACTTGGGCTAAGCACCAACGGTAATGTGAGTGTGCTCGCACAGAACCCATAAACAATGTCGCAATTGCGAACGTATCCCGACAACTCGCTTTGCCCTATAGTAGCGTTTTTTGATCAATCGACTTTGGGTGTGACTTCTGCTGGTGCGCGGGTCAACTTTGTTTAGGGAACAGAAATCATGGGCATCGTTGTCGCGTTAACCGCTGCATTATTTTGGGCCATATCTGCCCGCTTTTATGGTCACAGTGCGGCGCAGTGGTCGGTTTTCCTGTTGAACTTTGCTAAGAACCTGAGTGCAGTCGTTTTACTGGCCTTGGCGTTGTGGCTGTTGCCCATGCGATTGACGGCAGATTGGCAAACGGTGCTGATCTTAGTGCTCAGTGGTGTGATCGGCATTGGTATTGGCGACACGGCTCTGTTTGCGGCATTACGACGCATGGGCGAGCAGAACACGCTGTTGATCGCCGAAACGTTAGCGCCATTGCTGGTGGTAATGCTGGGGTTCGTCTTGCTGGCGGAAGAGCTGCATTGGCTGCATGGCGTGGGGATATTTTTGGTGTTGTTAGCCACCGATCTGGCCATTGGCTGGCGACGCTCAAAAAGCATCAACAAAGCGGCGGTCGGTTTTGCGGTGGTTGCTGCGGCTTGCCAAGCCACGGGTGCATTGGTGTCGCGTTATTATTTGAGCACCACCGAGTTGGGCGTGCTGGAATCAGCTGTATGGCGTTTGCTGGGTGGGCTGTTGTTTGTGTCTGCGGTGTTGCTGGTTATGATGATGCGGCGCCAGACCATTCGGTATCAGCCACTCACCTTGCGCCAGAGCAGTAAACTGTTTGTCGCGATCTTACTTGGCACTGTACTGGGTGTGTTTATGTTGCAATGGAGCCTGGACCTATTGCGCGCCGGTGTCGCCCAAACATTATTGGCCTCGAGTCCTCTGTTTGCCGTGATTGTAGCGTGGTTTAACCGAGATGCCGTGACCGCCAAGCAATGGCTGGCTGTTGTGATTGGGGTTGTTGGCGTCGCGGCAATTTCATTGGCCTGAACTCGGATGCCTTTACCGTTATTGATTCAAGAAAGCCACGGCTCGGTTTTTGAAAAAGTCGTCTTCAACCAGTTTGGTTATTTTGCCCGACTGAATACCAAAGTTTACGTAGCCGACCGAGTCCAGTGGCATGCCGATCCACCAGGCGATCACATAGCTCGCCGCAAATGCGTGAGTCGAGATGACCGACACTGCCGGCAGCGAAAGTGTATCAAGATATGTATAAATTCTTCCGGCAAATTCTCGCTTGGTTTCAGCGCCTTCCACAATACGATGATCCATGCGGTTTGTTCCGTCTTCTGGCCTTATTCGTTTATCCAGCCACGCTTGAACTTGGCCGTCCGCTTTTCCGAAACTCATTTCGCGTAACGCCGCCGTTGTGTCTAACGTGGCCCCGGTCGCTTTTACGATCTGCTCGGCGGTCGATTTTGCGCGCGCAAGATCGGATGAAAATACTGCGTCGATGTTGGCTTCTGCTTTCAACCGATTTGCAATTGTAATCGCATCGTTCACACCTTTTTCGGTCAGTGCTGAGTCGTACCAGCCACCGACCCGACCCTCCAAATGATGCGCTGCTTCGGTGTGCGATATGACGTACAGAGTTTTCATAGACGTTCATCCTGTTCAAGCGCGTGTTGAGTTATCCCCAATCGCTTACCAAATGGGGCAATCGATATAATAAAGCGTTAGTTGTCGCAGTCCCAGTAGTCATAGGTGTTTGATATCCCGTACTATCCTGCGTTGCCATGATTTTGTTCTGAATGTTTGTGGGAGCCGTTATCGGGATGTCGATCAAAACTGTGATCCTCGTCAAATTCTTCGCTCGGAGTTGACAAAATGCTTGCGAAAAACTGACAGTCTAAATATTGTTCAGGGCTCAAAGGAATGTAGCTTGGCCGTGGTTGCCAAATCAGTGCTCGATGTATTCTTACCTCAAGTCAACCTGTGCATTCCATTTATCAGACTTCAAAGGGAATGTAATGCACGGTCTCCTTCCAGGTTTTCTCCAAACTATAAATAATGCGATTAAAGAACCTACGCGAGTTTTCGTTGTTATTGGGTTATCGGTCTTGTCGGCCTTGTTCTCTGCTCAAGCATCGGCGACTGAATATGGCGAATATGAAGAATTTGGTCTTGGGGCTTTCCGGGAGCGATTGTTCAGCCAAATGGAAAGCTATGACCCTTACTCCGGTAAAGTCAACTTTGTGCATCATGACGCCAGCATTAGAAGCTCCAGTTCGCTTTCTGTGAATTTTAACCGCCGCTTTCTCAATAAGCTTGATACCTATGGTGCGCACGCTGGCGATTGGGCATTGAGTTTTGGTATGGTGCAAAATGTATCGGGGTTTCCGTCGGGGGAATTTTGTGATCAAGTCCTAAGCAGGCCATTTATTACCCCCTCTGGCATGATCAAAGAGTTTGTCGCCTCACTGGAAATCATGAGACCCAATACCCCTGCCATCTATCAGCTGGTCAGTAAAGACGGTTGGCGAGCCTACTGTTGGTATGCAGGGAGTGTACCCAAGTCTTACCAATACAAAGAGGGAAATAACCCTCGTGGCCGCGATGAAGTAGTATTCCAAAGCCCAGACGGCACTAAGTATATCGTTGGGCAAAAATTTACCCGTATCAAATACCCTGGGAGTGGCGGCTATTCATCGGGTGGTAATATGGAATGGTTGGTAACCCGCGTCGAATCAGCTGCTGGAGACTGGTATAACATCAGTTATGTGACAGAAAAGATTTTGCTGCGCAGCCGCAGTGGTCCAGATGACAAAGTGTTAACCTACAAGCTTTCCTCTATAGGGATGTCTGACGGTTCAGTCATCAATTTCGACTATGAGACGGTTACCTTAAAGCGAACCAGCGATTCTAATTACCAGCAAATGTTGCTTGATAAAGTTCGTTATAACTCGCAGATAATAATTGACTACGACTATGTAAAACGAATTCAGTCGTCCGTGACTCCAATAGAATCCATGGTTTTGAGTAAAGCAAATTTAGGTGAAGGCATAACCTGGGACTACGGCAATGGTATGAGTGCTTCACCTTTGGGTGACTATGTTTTCACATCACCGAATGGGTTGACAGGAACTTACAAAATGAGCTTCAGGGACTTCTATAAAGTATCCACTACCTATTTGAAGTCTGCTCAATATACAGGGGTTGGCATCAATCAAACCACCCACTATGACTACGAAACCAATACTCAAAAAGATCCGATATCGACAACAGTAAAAAACGGAAAAACCTGCACCAAATACGTCCATTGGGGCGATCACAATACCCCGACAGGCGCAGATTTATACAAGCGTGGTACGACGAAAGAAGTTTTAACCTACAACGACAATAGCTGCAGCGTGCTGGCTCAAAAAGTGATTTATACCCATGTACCCATAAAAGTCTCTAATGCTGACGAAGTTCGTAAGCGACCGAGTGCCACCTATCACGAAACGCGCGTTCCGGTCGTCAGCAACGTTAAAACTGAAATCTACAACAATGGTGGTACGGATATTTTCGAAACCACCTACTCAAATTGGGACGGCTATTTAAACCCGAGAACAACGGTTGAAAGGTTTTCCTCATCTGGCTACGCAACACAAACCCGCACCAAAACCCTGACATATGAGAACAATGTAACCGCGTGGGTTTTAGGCCTGCCTGATACCACCACGCTATCAGGGATTGCTGGAAGCACAAATAACGACTATCACAGCAATGGGCTACTGAAGAAATCGAATAGCTACGGTATTACCAATAACTATACCTATCATACAAAGGGTGATCTCTACCAACATACCGACCCGCGCAATAAGGTAACCACGTTTAGCGATTATAAGAAAGGCGTCGCACGGGCGGTTTCTGGACCAGAGGGTTACTCTGTCTCCCGCATTGTCGATGACTACGGCAACACCACATCTGAAACCAAATGGGGTGTTACGACAGGGTATGGCTATGACCGCCTGAATCGCTTAACGAGTGTTACCACGCCTTCCGGTTCAGACTTTAATATTGATATTGATTACAGCAAAAACAGTACGGGTTTAAAGCAAACTGTAACCCGTGGCTTTCATATCAGCGAAAGCCAATACAATGGGTTGGGTCAGCTGAAGTGGCAAAAGCAAACGGTTGCCGGTGTTAACAGCGGCACCTCAGCGTCAACGACGACCTACTTCAACTACGATGCTGCCGGGAATCGAACCTTTGTCAGTTACCCCAATGCCAGTACGACGGGTACAACAACCGCCTATGATGGGCTTGGTCGTATTACCACAGTCACGCAAAGCGACAATTCAAAATCAACCTTCAATTATAAAGCGGGCAATAAAGTCAGCGTGACAGATGCTCAGGGCAATACCGTCACCAATACCTATTTGTCTTGGGGCAACCCGGGAGAAAAATACCTGGCTAAAACCGAACAGCCCGCCTCAAGTGCCAATACCAGTGCTATATTAAGCCCGGCCATTACCACCACTATTGCGCGCAACAACTTAGGGCTGATCGATTACGTGATACAAGCTGGTTTCACGCAAGACTACGCCTACACCCCAAGCTGGCAATTGGATTACATCACCACGCCTGAAACCGGAAAAACCGATTATTCCTTCGACGCCAACGGCAACATGACTGAAAAAACTGTTGATGGTCAAAAAACTATTTATACCTACGACGGCTTAAACCGGCTCGACTTCGTGAACTACCCAGCCCCAGCTTACGATGTAGACTACAAATACAACAGCAAAGGGCAATTGGAGTGGGTCAGCAAAGGCAATCTGAAATGGAGTTATGCCTATACCGACAACGGCGTCATGAACAACGAAACATTGACGCACAGTGCCGATGCGAAAACCTGGGCATTTGTTTATGCTATAGACAGCTACGACAATGTCGCCTCTATCACTTACCCTAATGGCAACGTGATTTCCTATAACCCCGACTCTGCCGGGCGCGCCACCAAAGCAGGAACGTTGGCGACCAATATCAACTATCACACCACTGGTGCGTTGGCTGGCTTAACCTTTGGTAACGGCCATGTGTACAGCATTGGCTTAGACAGTCTGAAGCGTCCGAAAGATCTGGACGTGACCAACAGCGTGATGGACCTGACATACGCCTACTATAAAGACAACAACATTCAGTCGATTACCGATCACCTGAACTCCGCCAACACCATTAGCATGCAGTACGACCAGCACCAACGGCTGCGCAAAGTGACGGGGGCCTTGTGGGGTAGTGGTGAGGTTAGCTACGACGCCACAGGCAACATTCTGACTAAAACTGTGGGTGGCTTGGATTTAAGCTACAGCTACAACCCAACCACCAACAGATTGGATACCGTCTCTGGCGGCAAGGCCTACGCCTTTGGCTACGACGGTGCCGGTAATGTGACCAGCAACGGCAGCTTTACCTTCACCTACGACACCGACGGCGCCATGTTCGACGCGTACAACAACGCCACCGGTGATACCTATGAGTACAGCTACGACGCCTATAATCGCCGAGTTAAAGAAACCAAAAACAGCGCACTGCAGAAATACAGCGTCTACAGCAGTGCCGGTCAATTGCTACTTGAAGAAGACAAAGACGGTTACCAAACCAACTTTGTGTACGCCGCCGGGCAACGCATTGCCGCCTTGGCCGATTGCCCCGCGACGGACACCGATGGTGACAGCATGCTCGACTGCGAAGAAAAGCAACTGGGCTTCGACCCCGTTGACCCAACCGACGGTGACGGCGACTACGACGGCGATGGTCTCAGTAACGCATACGAATTTAACAACGGGCTGGACATGCGCAACCCGGATACTGATGGCGACGGCATGGTCGACGGTTGGGAAGTGCGCAACGGCTTGAACCCGAAAGTGAACGACGCCTATAGCGACAAAGACGGCGACGGCCTCACCAATATTCAGGAATACAGTTTAGGCACCGCTGCCAATAACGCAGATACCGATGGAGATGGCATTCGCGATAACGTCGACGACAAACCATTGTTTAATTTAGCCGCGTTCATCCCCGTGATGATGTTAATTTTAAACTAAGCCGACGACGATAAAGGAAACGACAATGAACAGATTGACCAAAGCATTTTCAAAAGCAGTCGCCGTCGGCTTAATTGCACTGCTGACCTTCAGCAGCACCGCTTACGCCGCGCAAACGGTGACTTACTTCCATAACGATTTGCTCGGCTCACCTGTAGCCGCTACCAACCAAAACGGCGACGTTATCTGGCGGGAAAATTACCAGGCCTTTGGTGAAAAAGTTAAAAACGACGACACCGACCAGGGCAACAACATTGGCTACACCGGTCACGTGAATGACGCCGACACCGGCTTGACCTACATGCAAGCGCGCTATTACGACCCTATTTTGGGTCGGTTCTATGCGAATGATCCGGTGGGGTTTCAGGAAAATAATCCGGCGATGTTTAACCGGTATGCGTATGCGAATAACAATCCGTATGTAAATGTGGATCCGGATGGGAAAAAAGCGATTGTCATTGGGGATCAACAGGTGGCGAACAACTTTTTAAAGCTAATTAATCGGTTTGATCCAAGTGCAAATTTAACGGAGATTCAATCGAATAGATATCTGTTATCAAATAATGGCAAAGGGGAAACTCCTGGGAACATGCTTATTTCAAAAATAGTTGCTGACGATAATATTGCATACTTAATGAATGTTCCAGGTAAAATGGGTGTTGCTGGCTCCATCCCAATGACTGAGTCTGATCCTCAAGTGCAAATAGATTTTTCTACAATTGATAGCGTGGAATTAAGGCTCATAAAGAATGGAAAATCATATTATGCGAACTCAGACCCTGCCGCAGTAATTGCACATGAGTTAATACATGCGCTCAATGGCATGGAGGGGATTGTTGATCGAACAATTGTCTCTTATCTATTCATGGCAGTTAATGGAAAGAAAGCTCTGGCTCAAACTAAAATAGAAGAGTTGCGTGCTGTAGGTATCGGTCATCAAAGAGCGGATGGGATTTCAGAAAACGCAATAAGAGATCAAATGGGTTTAGATTTAAGAGAGGGGTATCAGGTAAGTGAAACCAAAAAATATTAGCAAATCAATATTTCTATATTTAGTTATTTTCCTGTCTTCGTGCACTGTGATGACTGGCAGAGAGGCTCTAAATATCGATTACCCAAAATCTGGTAAAAAAAATTTTAATGCTAGTGACATGAATATCGACCTAACTATAACAGGGCGCTCGATATTGCTTGCCAATAATTCAGAGTACTCGGTTTTTATTCCAACGAGTTTCGCTTCTCAAAATACAAAATATTTGTTTCCGCTAGTATGGACAGAAAAATGTCTTTTTAGTAATAAAACAAGTATGAGGTATTATGAAAATTCAGAGCTTTCCATCAAAGATGATGAGTATGTTGGCTTTTTTTCAGGTTTTAGTTTTGAGCGTTTGCCTGGTAGGTCCACATCGGTAATTGAACTTGGTGTTTCTGAATACTCAGATTATTGTGATCTGATTAGTTACGAGCTTGAGGTTTATAGTCAGAGTGCAATCAACTCTGTGTTTGGAGAGGAGTTCGGTGAAATGGCCGACATTATTTTTATAAACTTTAATAGCTATGTTGAGCTGCTTAAATACAATCGGCTTTTGTACTCTGAAACGAGGAATCAAAGGGGTTCGAGTCATTGATTCACATTTGGAAGGCCGATCTCCAAGTCGCTGCTGAAGAAGGAACAACTTTGTTTGGCATCTATCTATTGTCCTATGAGAGGTTGAAAGAGATTTGTCATTGTGGCGATGATTCCGAGTGATTAAAAATGCAATTTTAGCTTTCGTATTTTCAATACTGGTCATATTTTTTACTTTCTCATTGATTAAGTCTTTGTTGAACGTCTCTGCACCGGTTTTGGCTTTTAAGAGCCATCAAATTAATCTTCAATGTTTCAGTCGCGGACAGAACACACACCTGGTTTTTTACCACGAGAACGGAGAGACTTACGCGCCCTTGTTTTATAAAAATTGTAGCGAATACATGCCGCGGATTAATACCAAAACCTTGGAAATTGGAATTAACTCAAAAGACAATTCTTTGGTTTATTTTAAAGTCGATTGCGAGTTTGAGTTTGGAGATCGATCAAGAAAGGATTCTATGCTTGGTAGAGCTACACCCTTACTAGTAATTATTTTAATTTGTCTAATATGCCTTAGAAAGTCGATAAGAGATTTTACAATTGAAAGGGGTCGAATTCAAAGGGGGCAGAGTCTTTGAGTTCGACCTTTTTAGCTCCTCAATAGCTTGGCTTTAACTTAGAATATCAAAAAGGATTTTTATGAAAAATTTGTTTCGTTTTGTCTTGCTTTCCGTTATTGCAGCCTATTCCCATTCGGCTGAGTTGGCGGGAACCATCAAAGGCTTGTATGTGAATCAGAGCAACCTTGTACTGCTGACACTAAACGTGCAGGTCCCGGGTGGTCATTCGTGCCAGAAGAATAATATGTGGCAGTTTGCCTTCCCACTGGATTCCGAAGCGCATCAGGCCATGTACAGTACGCTTTTGGCGACAAAGATGAGTGGTCAGGCAATACGGGTTGGCTACAACGATACGTGCAGTAGCGTATGGAATGCCATCAACCCGAGCTATGTTTATTTTTATGACTAGTCATTTATTAAAGTCGCATCGCATAGAGTGACTTTAGGCAGTCTGTAAGATGGGTGATCTGGATTGAAAAGTGTTGGTATTGTATGACCTAAAAACTTGAGTTGCCTATACGGCGGCTCCACCAAAGTGACTCACCTGGTAATTCTTCGTTAGAGAGCAATTAAAGTTCCGTAGAACTTTGAGATCAGATCACGAAAAAGGAAAGACCGTGAGTCGGCGCATTTTTTTAAGTGAACGGAGACTCTATTTTTGAAAGGAAAAAGGAATATTGAGATGTTTAAGAAAATTATAGCATTATTACTTTCTTTTGGTGCTGCTTCTTTCGTTGTGGCTAACCCAACCTGTACTGGATTTGTTTCGAATGTTTCACTTTCAACTGGGGGAGGCGTTTACGCAACCATCCGGAATGGAGATGTGAGTCTCAAGGACGTCACCATATGTGGCTTAAATTCAACGTCTGGAGCCTTTTCCGCCGAAGCGTGCATAGGCCTTTACTCCATGTTGTTGTCGGCTGTCGCCATGTCTGAAGATGTAACATTGTGGTTTTATCAAGACAAATTTAGCAGTTGCTCACTCAATTGGGCAAACCTTGCTGACTTTGGGTTTTACCATTTTCGTTTGAACAAATAGCACGGTCTGGTTAAGTGATCATTGCATGCGAATGTGCGGAAAAATGATCTTGCGTACTAGAAATAGGGTAGAGTGATTTTCAGATGATATCCACTGCACTGATTCTCTGGTCTATCATAATTTTCTTAGCTATTGGCTTGGCGTTGAAGACCCGTGCTGTAAATATAGGTATCGGCACACCGGAAACACGAATTGTGCGGGAAAGCGATAATCCAGTTCTATTTTGGGTGTTAATCACAATCTATACCGCAATCGCGTTGTTAACCTTAGGGCTATCGCTTTTTTCTCTCATGTAAATTACAGAGCAGTAAAGGAAGGTTCATGAAAAGCGATTGTGGGGAGAATTCTGCCGATGTAAGTTACATCTGTGTCGGCAACATAAATTGTTAGGCTTTTAAACCTGTACAACAAAGGTAGATCTGAACGATTTTTTAAATTTAATAACGATTTTTAAAAGGGATATTCATCATGAAATACGTATTTACTGTGCTGGCGATACTTCTGTCAGCGACTTCAATGGCCGACTGGCACCAAGGAAAACTGACGATCTTCGCTATCGGGTACGATGGCAAAACCGTGTCCGTCGGTCAAGCTGGCTTTTCGAGATCGGACTGTACTTGCTACCCAACGTGGCCTAATCGATTTTGTCTTGACCCCAACCGCGATACATTTGATCAAGAATATGCGCTGCTGCTCTCTGCCAAAGCGCGTGACGTTTCCGTTGCGATTCACATCGATGAAACTACGTGTCGGATAGTCGCAATGTACGAGCCGTAGTGGAATCCTAATTTTTAGTGGTCTATTCGTTAGCGCAAAACTAGTTACCCATGAAAGAAGTTAATATTAACGTTTGTAAAATGAAGGAATTAAGATGAAAAGGCTCTCAGTCTTATTAATGCTATCTCTATCTGTCTTTGCTCACGCAGACAACGTGTATTGCGGAGGATCCGTTCAACGAATCCAAATTGAGAATGATCGTTATATGGTTTGGCTGGGAGATAGTCTTAATTCAGCAACAATTCATGAACTGGGTACTATCGATACACTGAAAGCGGAAAAATACTTTACCGTTGCACTAACAGCCTACGCCACGGGTGATAACTTCACAATTCGATACACCAATCCTGCATCAAACTCCTGCGCGCAGTTGCGAGCAAGTGCTGCGCAAATTAGCTATACCACTATGCATAAATAGATTCGATTCTTTTATTCACTACCAGAAAAGGAAAATTTAAAAATGTTGCGATATTTCACTGTAATTCTGCTATTAGCCATAGCGCCAATCGGTTTCTGCAAAGGAGGTATCAGTGCTGACACCATTGATTCAATCGCGTTTCACACGGGTGGCTTTTTTATGTACGCCGACGGCTGGGGGAATCCGAACGGCTGTACCCGATCCACCGCGATAGTCCTCCAAGACAGTGATGTTAATTACGACAAAGCCTACGCCATGTTGTTGGCTGCCTATATGTCGGGTAAAAAGGTATCAGGATACTCGGACTATTGTGTCGAGTTTGATGGTCAGACCTACAATATGATACGTGGTTTTAAGTATTTAACGGTTCGCTAGATCTAAACTGAGCGTTTATTGGGGCAATTAACGCTGGAATTAAAGTATATCTTGGAGTTTCCGGTGATTTTTTACCTCGGTGTCTACTTCTCTGTTTCCCATTGACAGCAAACGGAGTATGGCAGGAGACGAACAGTGCAAATCATGTACTTAACCTGTCCTGAGTCTTCCGTTCTAATCGGATTCTATCTGTTTCTTGATTCAGCGTTCGTTGGGCGGTAGTCACTAGGGTTCTATATCCGGTATTATCCTGCGCTGTCATAGGTATCGGGTGCGCGAATGCTGTTAAAAGCTTCTCTAACAACTTTGTTTTGTTTGGTTTTTTGTCAATCCTGTGCAGCGTTGTCTGCTCAATGCAGTTCGGGTTGGAACGTGACCGGTTACTACACACCGGTTGAGGCTGATTACCAGGGTCAGAAACGACAGATCAATGTACAAGGCATGGGTGCACTTGCTTTCAACGCTAACTTTCTCCGCGATGTGCAGATGGAAGGCTGGGGAAAAACACAGCACGGGTGGTATCTGGGTTATTACGGTCGGCAGTGGCACAAGTCAGCCGAACCCTTGGACGCAAGCGGTCGGTCGCTCGTGGTGGGTATCGCCGCGACAGACCCAAGCCACCTGGCTTCCGGTCTGCAATTCTATGTACAGTCTCAAACTGACTTTCTCAATGGCAAAACCTTTGTCGCCCGAGATGTCGGTCAAAAAGTTAAAAATAAGCATATTGATATCTATACGGGTGAAGGCACTCCAGCCAAACACGAAACCTGGAATGTCACCGGCAAGAATACGATCTGCTATCTATAAATTTTAAACATTCATTTTTACTCTACATAACAGGGAATCATCATGATTGATAACTGGCTAACCCGCTTGCGGCACTGCGCGATAAGCTTGATGTTGGTGACGGGATTGTTAGGGAATGTCGCAATCGCAACGGATCAACCCTTTCAGGAAATTGTTGAATTAAATCGGAAAATTCTGTTTCTCTTATCCGTCGAATCCAGCAACGAAGTTGCGCAGCAGAGAGATACATTCATTGCACGCAACTACTACTATTACAAACAGCAGTTGCTGCAGCAACTGGAAACGACTCTGCTCTCGGCACCCATCACTGAGCGGTCTAGGCAGGTAAATGAGCTGTTTCGCTATTTGAATGGCTCGCAAGTACGCGCCGCAGACGGATTGAGTTTTATAGATCTGGTGGATAATCTGCTGATGGAGCACGGGCAGGCTCCTTACTTGAGTCAAACCGAGTTACGCCAATTGCGTCAGCTGGAACAACAGATGCTGGTGATTCAGCAGACCTACCAGAAAGACATCAGTGAGCTAACCAGCACATTGGGCAGCCGAGGACTTGAGTTGGAACCTTGGCAGGACTACCTGGATTTCCTGCAAGCCCGATACGATCGAAACGATATTTACGAGCAGTTCAACAAACAAGCGCCCGCACTTGAAGAACCGGCTGTTCGGGGCGCAGAAGATAATACGAAATCGGACCTTGTCTGGGGTTATGGAATTCCGGACAAGACCGTGGTTTTGACGTTTGACGATGGTCCGCACAATCGCAATACCGCCGCGATTTTGGATACTTTGAAAGAATACAATGTTAAAGCTTATTTTTTTGCAGTGGGCCAGAACATAGGTACGGTAAACGGCGATACCATTAAGCTCAGCAAAAGTTCGGCGCAGCTACAGCGCGCGTTGAGCGAAGGTCATATTCTGGCCAACCACAGTTTTACACATCCGGTACTCACCAAGCTCAGCAGTGAAAAGCAAAAGCAGGAGCTGTTGGATACCAACCGTTTGTTAACGGCCGTATCCGGTGGTGATATCAGTAATTTTCGCCCACCCTACGGCGCAAAGAATGAACAACTCGTCAAACTTTCACATGATTCGGGTATGCGCTCGGTTATGTGGAATATTGATTCGAAGGACTGGGCTGACCCGATGCCAGAATCCATTGTGTCTCGCGTGATGGATGAGTTGGAGAAGAAAAAGAAAGGCATATTGCTGTTTCATGATATCCATAAACAGACTGTGCAGGCGTTGCCAGACTTGCTGAAAGCGCTAGCCGATAAAGGCTATAAGGTCGTAACAATAGACGGCCAGCCCTTCACTGCGGTGAAAGAAACCAAACCTAAGGACAATGCCGATGTACCTGCGACAAAGAGCCAATTGTATGGCAATAGCTGGGCATTGATCGTAGGCGTTAACCGTTACCGTTACTGGCCTCAATTAAGTTATGCCGTTAACGATGCGCAAGGTGTCGAGAAGATTATCAAAGCTAAGTACGGTTTTGAGGATGATCATGTATTCACGTTGTTAGACGAAGAGGCAACACGTGAAAATATTACCGAACACCTGGCTAATATTTTGTCTGACCCAGACAGAGTAAAAGAGAATGATCGTGTGTTTATCTTCTACGCCGGTCACGGTATGACGCGCGTTTTGCCTTCTGGACGAAACCTGGGCTACATCATTCCTTTTGACGCAGAGCTTGATAAGTTTCACAGCAAAGCGATTTCCATGACTCATCTGCAGGACTTTTCGGACATGATTCCCGCTAAGCATGTCTATTTTGTCATGGACTCCTGTTACAGCGGTATTGCGTTGACCCGGAGTGGTGGCAAAGTGGCGCGATCGAAGTATCTTGAAGAAATTTCGTCACGGCAAGCGCGTCAAATCTTGACGGCCGGTGGCGCAGATCAAGAAGTGGCTGATGGCGGAGCAAACGGCCATTCTATCTTCACCGGTACCTTGTTGGCGGGATTAGCCGGTGAAGCAGACCTGGACCAAAATAACATTATTACGGCGTCTGAACTCGGTGCGTTTGTGGCACCGTTGGTTTCAGAAAGCTCCAATCAAACTCCGGCCTTTGGCAACTTGGTCGGCAGCGAAGGCGGAGAGTTTCTGTTTGAGCTGGCTCCGGTTAATCTTTCAGACGCCGCACTGAGCGAAACTGAACGTTTAAAAGCGGAAGTCCTGAAATTAGAGAAGGAAAATGCTGTACTGAAACAAACCATAGCTCAATTGACCAACAAGCAATTGGCACATAATGTTGAGCGCGGTATTGCAGATGAAATCACCACATTGTCCGTTTCCAAGCGAAAGCTGAAGGCGAATGAGTATCACGCTGAAGGACTAAAGCTGTATCAGGCGCAAGATTATAAAAAGGCACTGGAGGCGCTCCATAAAGCGATGCTTTATAACCCAAGCAATCCTGGTATCACGAACGATTATGGCTTTGTCCTGTTTAGAGATAAGCAATACGCAGAGGCACTGTTTTGGTTGGAAAAAACCATAGAATTGGACGCTAAGCGGATTCCAGTCTATTTGAATATCGCCGATACACTTGTTGAACTGGGTCGCACGAAAGAAGCGGTTCCATACTACCAGTATTATTTGGAACTCTACCCAGACACACCGTTACTTGAACGCATCGAAACCTTTTTGGCGTCTTAAGATAGTTGCCGCCGTTTTCGCGCGTCAGTCCTGACGCGCGTTTTCTTAATATTGAACTGAAATCGTATAATCGATATTCACTTGGTGCATCTACGGATTTAACAGGCCTGTGCACCGTGTTGAGTTATCCCTAATCGGTTACCGAAAGGATCAATCAGCATGGCAACGGTTGCGTCCAAGCTGGTTTTAGCAGGGCCACGATACAGCGTGCAGCCGTTGGCTAAGAGGCTGTTTAAAGTGAGTTCAAAATCGTCCACCGCCCAATAGGCCACACTGCTGCTATGCCCGCTGGGGTTCTTGGCATCGGCAGGATGAAAACCAAGCACCAAGCCCGGTGTTTGAATAAAAGCGAACTGTGGGTTTTCATACTGAACATCTGTATTGAAAAGCGTCGCATACCACTGGGCGGCGCGATGAATATCATTGACAAAATATAAAACGGACTCGATTTTGAGGAGCATCAAACTTCCTTTTGGTTTGAGTTATTGCCTTGTTGACCAAAGCCGGTAGCCATACCCAAACATCAGCGCAGCGAGAAGCAACCAAACGCCAATCACAAAAGCCGCCATCAAACGGCTGCTGGGTTGTTTTTCTGTTTCTGTTGCTTTATCTCGGGCGCGCTGCAGTACGTGTATGGGGGTAAAACGCAGCACCAGTGCAATACCCAATGGCAGCAAAATGAGATCGTCCAAGTACCCCAACACCGGAATGAAATCAGGAATTAAATCGATCGGGCTGAGCGCGTAGGCCGCAATGAACAGAGCTAAGAGTTTGAGCAACAGCGGCATCTGCGGGTCACGGGCGGCAAAATAGACGACCAGGGTCTGCTGTTTTAGCTGACGGGCATGGTGCTTAAGCCACTGAATAAAGGGCATGGGTGGGATTGCACTCATCATCTAGAGAAACGTCGGCTATTGTGACCGGAAACCTTTAGGATGAACACCGTAAAGCGTTCTTTGCCGCGTATTGGGCGGAGCACCCCGAATGGTCCTCACTTAAATGTATTTAGCGTGTAAGTTTTCATTTCGGGAGCATCTGCGACCTGGCTGAACAGTTTATTTCTTGACGTTAAAAACTCATCAGATCCGAAGATTGGTTTGTAGTTCAACACGAAAGTGCCTTTCAGAGTTTTTCTCTCCAAGGGGCGATCCCCTTGAACCCCCTTTTGTCGCCCGCTTTGGTGCTCTTCCTAAATTGCCACTTTCTTCGAACGGTCGCTTGAGCGTGCATCCCTGCCCGCGCGGCGCTTGCAAGGGCATCCATGCCCTTGAATCCGTTGCGACGTGTCAATTATGTCAGCCAAAGCAGATGCGACGGAACGGCTATTTACGCCAGTCATTGGTACATTGAATTTGAAGGTTAGTTTTTCCATTGAGAACCTAATTCATGCCAAGGTGTCCATTTTCCCTAGCCGTATCGCCGAATAAATTGAATGAAAAAAATGCTTGCAAGGCCGCCTTAGCTGGAGCAAACTTTACTAAACCGTTTAGTTAATGTTGCTGACCCGTTCGGTGTTTGAAATGGGTGACCAACCCCAGAAAGAGGAAATGTCATGATCCGCAGTGAAAATGGTTATTTCGGCGAGTTTGGTGGCCGTTATGTCCCTGAAATTTTATTGCCAGCGCTGACCGAGCTGGAAACCATGTTTAATGAACTGCGTGATGACCCGTCTTTCTGGCAGGAGTATTTAACGCTGACTCAGGAATTCAGCGGCCGTCCGACGCCATTAACGCCACTGCGACGCCTGTCCAAAGAACTGGGTGGTGCGCAGATCTGGTTGAAGCGCGAAGATTTGAATCACTCCGGCGCTCACAAGGTTAACAACGTTCTGGGCCAAGGTTTGCTGGTGCAGCGTATGGGTAAGAAGCGCGTTATCGCGGAAACTGGAGCTGGGCAGCACGGTCTGGCAACGGCAATCATGGCCGCACGCTTGGGTCTGGACGCCACGATTTACATGGGCGCCGATGATATTGAACGACAATATTCCAACGTTTTCTGGATGCGTCAGTTGGGAGCAGAAGTGGTTGGTGTGGAAACCGGCGCCCGTACGTTAAAAGAAGCACTGGATGAAGCCTTGCGCGATTGGGCAGCTTCGGTTGAAACCACGCACTATGTCTTGGGTACAGTATGTGGACCTGCTCCATTTCCGGAATTGGTTGCTTATTTCCAAAGCGTGATTTCGCAGGAAATGAAACAACAGGCAATGGCACAGATTGGTCGCTTACCCGATGAAGTGGTGGCATGCGTGGGTGGTGGCTCTAACGCCATAGGCGCGTTTGCCGCGTTTTTGGATGACCCTGAAGTTGCCTTGGTCGGCGTCGAAGCCGGTGGTATCAGTTTGAAAGACGGGGAGCACTCGATACGTATGCTGCCGAACACAGGCGAAACCGGTATTGCTCAAGGATACAAAACGCTGTTCCTGCAAAACGAAGATGGGCAGTTGGGCGACACGCACAGTATTGCTGCAGGGCTTGACTACGTCGGCGTATCGCCAATTCTGGCGCATCTTTCGCAAACCGGCCGGGTCACGCCAGATATGGCGTTAGACACTGAAGTAACCGAAGCCTTCAAATTGTTGATGAAAACCGAAGGGATCATTCCTGCTTTGGAAAGCTCTCACGCGTTGGCCGGTGGCTTTAAACGCGCAAAAACCATGCGCCCGGATCAGCACATCGTGATTAATTTAAGTGGTCGTGGCGATAAAGATATTTTCAACATTGCCCGCGCGTTTCCGCAGCCGGAATGGTCTGACTTTTTACAGCGCGAAAGTGAACGCGCTAAAGAATTGTTCGATGCAACGAAGGAGGGTAACTGATGTTTCCGAAACAAAACGATAAGCTGCAGGTGATGTCTCACGCGGTGGTCGGTTTCCCGAACCTCGATGAAAATGAAAAAGCGATTGCCGGGCTGGTCGCGGCAGGTGTGAATCTGATCGAGTTGCAGGTTCCTTTCAGTGACCCGGTGGCCGACGGCCACACCCTGGTGAATGCCTGTTACGAAGCGCTGAAACACGGTGGCTCAGTGCGCGCTACGTTGGAGCTGGCTAAAAAGGTCAGCGCCGCACATCCCAATACCTCCTTCATTTTAATGAGCTATTTGAATCCGTTGTATCGTTACGGTTTGGAGCAGCTGTTCCGCGATGCAGCAGCAGCAGGTTTTAAAGGGATGATCATTCCAGATATGCCGGTCGAAGAGTTTGAACCCTGGATGCCGTTACTTGACGAATTGGGTATCGCCCCGATCTTAATGGTAACGCCCAATACATCCGATGAGCGGGTGGCGCGCATCGCCAAGTCAGCTCGGGGTATGGTGTATGTTGTGTCGCGAATGGGGGTGACGGGTAAGCAAACGCAATGGGGTGAAGAGTTTAATCAGTACGTTGCGCGGATTCGTCAACATACCGATTTACCTCTGGCTATTGGTTTTGGGGTGCGGGCTGCCAGTGATTTACAGGCCCTGACCGGTACCGCTGAAGTCGCGGCCTTTTGCTCCAAGTACATTGAATGGCAACGCGACAGTGGCAGCGATGAAGCCGCGAAGCTGATGCGTCAGTTATTGGTCGACGCGCAACTCGCCTAAGTGTAAGAGCGTCGGCACATTAAACCGAGCCTTGGCTCGGTTTTTTTTCATTGGATGCGTTGAGATGCGGAGAATTTAGGATCGTGCTGCATGTCTTGCAGCGCCGCATTGATTTCGTCCTGGTGGTTTATCCACATACTTTTCTTGCTTACCATAATATGCAGACTGTTGCGCGAGAAAACGGTTTCGGTAAACATGAGTTGGTGTTGCGTATCCAGACGTTCCAATAAGGGCTTCATGGTCAAGGGAAAGTCAATTAATGCATCGGCACGGTTGGCCAGTAAGAAGCGGATCTGCTGTTCATCCGTCTTAACGTACTCTGTTTTGATGCCAACGGCTTTTACCGTGGACTCATACCATCCGTTACCGTAAGTGGAAACCAACGTTAGGTCGGTATCGTAGATGTCTTCTACGTTTTTAATGGCTTCGATGGCACTCAGTTTTGGGTGATTCTTCTTTACCAGCAGATTGAATTCAATGTTGAAGAACGGCGTCGGTACCGTCTCAGCATAAACCCTGCGTTCATCCGTGGGTAGAGTAATCAGAATATCGGCCAAGCCATTTTCAACCTCGGCCTGCGAACGCTTCCACGGTTGTCTGCGTATTTCAACATCCAGATCCAACCGCGTGACAAACAATTCAGAAAAGATCTCTTCGAAGATGCCGACAAACTCTCCGTTGTCGTCACGGTAGTCGATGGGGTACCAGTCTTGATCGTGGGTCGCCCAGATAATTTTATCAGGCCTGTCTGCAGCGAATAGTGCAGAAATCGGGGTCATAGCGAAGCATGTGAAAGTCAGCATCAATACGATTCGTTTCATAACGTAATCAGGCTCACAGCAGGGGAGATCGTTTCAGTGTAGCCGAACCTTGTTTGAGGATCAGCTGATCAATTTGCACCGTTTTATGTGACGTTACATTGAACAGAAACTGTGCTTAATATTTGACCTGAGTGCCGGTTTTATTCTCGAATCTTTGCTACGGTACCTCCGTTTCATTGCCTTCAGCCCTCGTGCTGGCTGCGAGTTACTCATGTCACGCGAGGGCGGTTCAATGCTTTTCAGCAAGCTCCGTGTGGTTTTCAACCCCCGTCGTCAACAAGGAATGCACATTGTGGTGCATGACACTGTTTATAAAAGGATATCCGATGTTAAAAAACACTGCGCTACTATCACTGCTGGTTATGATTGCTGGCTTGAGTCACGCCACTACCCCGGTTTTGCCGGAATACGATGAAGCGACGCTCTCGCTGATGGGCGAAGAAGAACAGGCTTACTATCGCTGGGAGCAAGAGTTTGTCCATTCGTTGGATTATCAGGACGGCATTATCAGTCTGCCCGGTGGTAAAGCGGTTCTGGACGTACCCGAGGGCTTTTATTACCTGTCGCCGCAAGACACAGAGCGCGTATTAAGTGATGCATGGGGTAATATTCCCAGCAATGAGTTGTCCTTGGGTATGTTGTTTCCTTCGCGCTTTCACCCTATGTCGGATGACTCCTGGGGCGTCACCATCGACTTTGAAAACGACGGCCATGTGTCGGACAAAGATGCGCATAAAATCGATTACGATGATCTACTGAAAGACATGAAAGCCGACGTAAGGGCGTCCAGCGAATGGCGTGTTGAGAACGGTTATGAAACCATCGAATTGGTCGGTTGGGCCGCCCAACCGTATTACGATGAAATCGGTAAAAAACTGCATTGGGCGAAAACTCTGCGCTTTGGTGATGCCGAATCGGAAACGCTCAACTACAACGTTCGTGTGTTGGGGCGTGAAGGTGTGTTGGTGATGAACTTCATTGCCAGTATTGAACAGCTGGCCGACGTGGAACAATCACTTCCCAGCGTGATGGCCATGCCAAGTTTTACACCGGGAAATACATACGCGGACTATGATCCGAGCATCGACAAACTGGCGGCCTATGGCATTGGGGGATTGGTCGCTGGTAAGGTGTTGGCCAAAACCGGATTGTTTGCGGTAGCCCTGGTATTTCTGAAGAAATTCGGAATATTTATCGTGGTTGGGCTTGGTGCACTTTTGCGGTCGATCTTTGGTCGCAAAAAAGAATCCTGAATGTAAAAAAACAAGTACCAGAAACGACAAGAGGCAACGTAGGTTGCCTCTTGTCGTTTTATTTATCCGCGTTAAGGTGAGTCACCAAATACATTGTGTCACCAGTCAGTCCGGCTTAATACCGATGATCCTGCCGGCCTGCCGCCTTTTCCTCCATAATCGCTTGCCATTGCTGCTTTTGTTCGTCGGTCAGCGAACTCATAAACGCGGACATGAGCGCCTCATTCTGCTGCAGCACCAACTGGTTACTCTGCATTTGCTCACGCATAAGACCGCGATCAACCTTACCGTCGGTCCCCCGGCTGTTTGCCATAATGTTGGTCATCATATCGTTGAGCATTTGATGCGACGCCTCAACTTGCGACAGTAACTCAAGTTGATCGGTAGATAGATTCAAGTTGGCTCTTACATCTGCAAACGATATGGAGTGCTGACCATGTCCTTTCATTAAGTCGCCATGCAAACCCTGATAACCGCCGCTGAACCCAGTTGTGTTGAGCAATGCCATTAGCCCGATGGTCATAACGATTCGTATCCTGTAACGCATCATGAGTTTTTCCTCATGTTAAGTTGCCAACACCAAAGGTAGTTTATCGGAAGCGCACTGGCTGCAGTATTCGGTAAAGATCGGGCATGAACGGCGTTAATTTGATGAAATCCGTCATGTTCAACATCTACTTGGTTCGGTGATTTTGCGTTACCAAAAATAGGTGCCGAACATTGAGCCTAACTTTTCGCTGCTCGATCTAGTGAACGTAAGTCTTGTTCTGCTTTTTAACGAATTCAGAGCCGATCAAAAACGCGGCACATAGCCAAACACCGCAGGCCATCATGAACAACACCCCACCGTCGGTATTGCCTGCTGCGTCGACAATGCGATTAACGCCCAACGGCGTGAACAGATGGAAAAATATCGCGCCAGATATCACAAACAGGGCAATTGCCGCACCATAAAACCGGGTGCGTGGCCATAACACGAGCACACTGGCGACCAGTTCAACAGAGCCGACGCCAATCCCACCGTACTGCGCGAAATAACCTGCCAGCGTGTCAGGAAAACCGATACTGCCCATCCAGGTGCCGATGGTGGAAAAAATAATGACGGTCTCTTCTGAGCCGGAAAATTTAAAAAACAGCGATTGAATAAAGACAAAGGTGATGTAAATGGCAGGGATCCAAGTGAGGTGTTTTTTCATAGCGGAATCTTCAACAGTGAGTCAAGTGACCTTCAGACTCTGTCAGGCAGGATTAGTTCTGCGCTTGGGTGAGTTTCGGCCATTTTAGGTGAAATTTCTTCTGACTTTGCCGCGATTGGTAGGAAGCGTGAGATACCCGAGTCGGATTGTGACGGATCGTCAGATCGAACAGATCGTTCAAGCCATGCGGTGCAATAATCCTGAGTTGCTCTTGTTCCAAATATGCACCGACGCAGGTGGCGGTTTCCGGCCAAGTGGCAATTCCGTCGGTGACCGATTGCAGAGGAGGCACTGCCTGTCCTCTGTCGGTTACATACCACTGATGCACGCGGGCCTGATTCACCACTTCCCATGGCACCTCCGGCAATGTTGCTTTCAGCAACTGGGCGAAGTGTTGTTCCGTTTCTGCGGCTAGATCGGTGTCATCGAAATACACCACATCCACATCGTTAAGGGGTGTGCGTTGTTCGAATCCGTGCAGCTTGTCCCACACAAAATTACGGATCGCGCCGGCGCCAATGCATGCTTGTGGAATGCGCAGCGTTTCAAGGCAGCCTAGCCAGGACATAAGTTGACTGTCTTGTTCGATCCACGTGATGAGTTGTTGTTGATTGTTCAAGGCGTTGATGTACCTAAAGTGAATTGGCTGGTTAAACGTTGGGTGGCTGCCCACCATGATACGCACAACAACAGAGACAGACCTGTCGCCGATAACAACACAAAGAAAGGTGGCCAAATACCTGTTATTGCCGCGCCAATCAGCGTCAGTGCGACACCGGCCCCGGCGCCGGAAGACTGTCGTATCGTTGCCAAGAGGGTTGCTTTCTGTTTTGGCTGATTGAAAATGAAATGATTCAGAGAAACATCGAAAAAGGTCTTCGTGCTGGCCAGGCAGAAAAACACCAACGGAATCAGAACAGCGGCCCAGTCGGTCGTCAGCATCGCGGCGGTGAGCACGGCGAATAATACGCTGTTGCCCACCCAGGCAAGAAACATGGTTCGGTGTGGATAAACCGTTGCATTGGACGGCCGGGCAACCAGAAACGCACCGGTGAGCAGATTGCCGATGGCGGATACCGACAGTGCGAGCGACAGGGTGATTTTAGGCACCTCGTAGTAATTGAAACTGTAGGGTATCAGGTTGGTAAACAGCAGACTCAAGCCTTCGATAAAAATGACCGGCAAGCAGAACGTCAGTAAACGTTGCCACGGAAATTTCGTTGTTACCGGTGATGCGGTTGAGTTCGTTGCAGGCTGTGTTGTGGCTGGCGTCCAGATCACCAAACATGCCGCAAGTGCCGAGATCAGTGCGCTGGTGGCGAAGGCAGACAGCTCACCAGTGGTCACCGCGAACAATCCGCCAATGGCGGGCGCCACAACCTTAGACGAGGTGACAATCATGTTCAGAATACCAGCAATATTGTGTTTGCTTTGCAGTTGCGCAACATAGGCAGCTAATGACGGTTGCATAAAGCCCATCAGCAATGAACGGCAGAACAGTACGGCAATAATGCACTCAACGTTAGGCGCTATGAGCAGTGACATAGACAGCAGACTGCGGCCAATCATAGTAAACGCCATGATCTGCCGGAAGTTAAAGCGCAGGCTCGCGGCAGCGAACAGTTTGCCGAACAGAAGCATCGGCAGCAGCATGGCAATGGCGACACCGCTGACCTGCAGCGGCGACGCGTTCATTTCATAACCGACGTACGTCAGGACGTTGATCAGATCCAGCCAGTGAGCGAAGCCGGAGAAGCCGATCAGGAATAAGAAGGGTAGCAGTCGAAGCATGATGTATATACAGTAGTGGTTATATATCCATACATTTAACCACTCTTACTATTACATGCAACTGGTCATTCGGTGTCGTGCCGAATGCCTATATCCTGGATTTTCACATACTGCATCGCCGACGGCAGGTTGCGTAAGCCCTGATGCAGAAATTCCGGTTTCAGGTCAATATCCGCTAATTGCGTCAACGGCAGCCATTGGTAAATCAGATCTTCATCGGGCTCGATGCCTGCAAAGATTTCCCCGGGTCGCATCGTGAATTCGCTGGTGATTTCTGCCAAAAAATAGTGGCCCAGTTCGTGAAAAGTTTGTTCATTGTAGTGGAAGAAGTTTTCTGCAAACCACAACGGACGAATGACGCGCGCTGTTACACCCAGCTCTTCTTGCAGTTCACGGGCAACGGTGTCGTCTGCGTGTTCAAAGAATTCAACACGACCACCCGGTAATGTCCAGAAGGCTTCTTTGACGGCTTTGTGAATGAGTACGCAGTTATCTTTTATGATGACCGCAACGGAGCGAAAATTGAATCGTTTCGTGTCCCGGTTAAACGTCAGCATGGTGTATTTCCTTAAGGTAATTGGCGATGCGCTCGGGTTGTTCCATGGGTAACATGTGTCCACTGCCTTCAACAAACGTGGCATTCATCAGTGTACTGCGCGCAACAAATGCGTGGAGCCAAGGGTGGTTTATCAACGGATCCTCGCGGCTGACGAAAAAGTGAATGGGTATGCCCAACGCAACCAACGGATCGGCTAAATCGATGCGTTCCGTGGTGGCCTTGAGTTGTTGCAGCAAAACATCCGCACCCAGGTCGGCGTCCATTTGTATGATGCGCCGAATGCGTTCGTCATTGCGCGAACGTGAGTCGAGTAATGTTGCGGCTTTGGCGTTTGTGAGACCACCGTAACGATAGTGTGAAAGCCAATTTAAAGTTGCCTGGCGGGCGGTGCGTTCAATGTCACTGAGCGCACAGGGTGTGTTGCTGATCAGGCTCAGCCGGGCAACCCGACTTGGGTACCGACAGGCTATGCTGGCAGACAGATAACCGCCCAGCGAAAAGCCTAACAGGTGCGCCTGAGCTGGTAGCTGTGCTGCGAGAGTATCGACTATGTCTTCGATGGACTCCTGCTGCGGAATTGCCAAGTGTCGCAGTTCAAGATCTGTGGGCAGGTTTGCCCGTAAATCATGCCAAAGGTCCGCTGTACACATAGTGCCGGGCAGGCAGTAAATGCTGGTCATAGGTTTTGTTCAGGTTGCAACGGAAAGAGGCGCCATCATACCGAGGTCTCAGCGGATGACCAGCGTCGTCAGGAAACCTGGCGCAACAAGGCGGTACGACGGTAGGTTTCCTGTATGATCTGCGCGTCATTACTGGCGCGATGCCGTGGCAAATTTAATTCATCACTGACCTGATCTTTAACCGTATGCCACACCGCCATCTGTTGCTCTGTTAAAATCAGTTCCAGTGGGCTGACCGAAAAATTCATGGCGATTTTTGCTTCGTAAAACAGAGTCGATAGCCACGGTTTGTCGACAACCCAGCCATCGCTGTAAAGTGTTTGGCCGGCGTAGCGAGCGTTGAGTAAGCGCGTCACTTCGTGAATATTTTTACCGTGGGTTTTCAGATGGCTGCGGGTAATGTGGTGGATACGTTCTGCGGTGTCATCCCAGTAACGCCAGCTGGGTGCGGGTTGAATCAGCGTACAAAAACGATCGCCACTGTGGTGCGCAACCCCAATCTCAATTGGGTAGCCATAATGTCCGAAGCCCGAGGCTTCAACGTCAATGATCGACGGTACTGTTGTCATTGTATTTATCCCTTTTTCTCTCTTCTTATTGTTTTTCTGATGGCCTGTTGAGTGTCCTCCGTTGATCACTCATATATGTCATTAGGCAATCCCTGTGCCATTGCCTGTTGCAATGACTGAAAACGCATCAGCGATTCAGTAAAAAAGTGAACTGCATCGCGTTTATGGTTGCGAAGAAGAATAGATAGTGAGCGACTCATACGCAAAGTTAGCGTCAGGTTTAGGCACTCTGGCGGATGTTGAATAAACGGAAAGCTACGGAAAATAACAGTGTTTTAACGTTTAGTTTTCTTCCTGTTTACGTGTCGTAGGATTAAGGCCGCCACAAAACTGGGTTGCCGGTCGCGCTGTCGCTCAAGATGAATGGGGGAAACGGCTGCGCCGTGCGGGTTGCGTTAACCCGGTGCGCGAAGGTTAAGGTGGTGCAGGTTTCTGCACCACTTTGAACGGTCGGTTATGGCATGCCCTGACCGGCGGCAGCAACGAAGATTTCAAACCAAATGTGGCGATCCATCTCGATCTGCAATGCGTCGCCGAGGTCGCGGATTCGGTCGATATTATTGGTTCCGACCACCGGCAAAATATTGGCCGGGTGTTTCAGCAACCAGGCAAAAGCGGCCAGATCGATTCGGCCGCCATAAGCCTCTGCGGCTTTGGTCAGTAACGGGCGAACACGTTGTGCGTCATCATCGCTACCGAATAGTCGGCCTCCGGCTAATGGCGACCAGGCCATGGTATTGATGCCATCCAACTGCAACGCGCTCAAATCACCGTTGATGAATGAGTCACGTTTCAGCACGCTCAGTTCGATCTGATTGATGACCAGCTTGTGCTTCATATGGGCTTGCAATAAACGCCAGTCGTCCGCGATGAAGTTGGACACACCTGCCGTGCGGATTTTACCACTGTCTATCAATGCATCCAGTGTCGCGCCGGTTTCGGCTGCGTCCATCAACGGGTCGGGCCGGTGGATCAACAGCGTATCGATGTGGTCTGTGTGCAGGTTGCGCAACGACGCCTCAACCTGTTGGTTGATGTAAGCGGCGCTGGTGTCGTAAAACCCGACGCGCCGCTGCGGATGCTTGTCCGACGTCAGACAGATATCGCACTTAGTCACAATTTCCATTTTATTGCGCAAGGCGGTGTCCGCTGCCAATGCCTTACCGAACAGCGCTTCGCATTCGTAATTGCCGTAAATGTCAGCATGGTCAAAGGTGGTGATGCCTTCGGCCAGGGCGGCGTCGATTTTTGAGCGTACGTGGTCAACGCTGTGATTGGTATCGTCGGCTAATCGCCAAACACCGTATACCAGTCGGCTGAAGGTAAGGTCGGCATGGTTGAGTTTGAGTCGTTGCATGAAGATTTCCCCGGTTCGGTCCACAAAGTTGGCGTCACGATAGTGCGCGTTTTGGCCCTTGCCAAGCGCTCGCTTTTAAACATTTCGTCTTTTAGTTCGAAAAGGTTGAATTTTTGTTCGTATTGGCCGATAGGACCTGGTATCAGCTACCTAATTCGGATTATCCGTCTACGCTAAAAACAGCAGTTTTTGAAGAGGCGACCATGCGTTTTAACACTATTCAAAGCCGTTTGTATCTGGGGTTACTGTTAATCGGGGTGATCACTCTTGGTGTATCTTACATAAATACCTCCATTGAAGAAAAAGCACTCGGCGAATCACTGGCGGAGACCAATCTGTGGAACAGCGCGGACAGCTACTTCGATTCGATCAACACCCTGATGCTGTCTGGGATGATGAGCACCCGGAATATTCTGCAAGACAAGTTATTGCAGCGCCCGGATATGGTTGAAGCGCGCATTGTGCGCTCCGCAAAAGTGATAGAACTCTATGGTGCAGGAGCCGGTAACCAATCACCGGTGGACGACTATGATCGCCGCGCCCTGAACGGTGAAGAGATCAGTTTTATTCAGCAGGCAAATGGCGAACGGATTCTGACCATCTTGCAACCGCTGGTGGCCAGCGCGAATTTCCGCGGCACCGATTGTTTGGCTTGCCATGCGGTTCAGGAAGGCGATGTACTTGGTGTGGTAAGGCTGTCGAGCTCCCTCGCCGGGATCGACAGTCGCATTCAGCGTAGCGTCTGGTTAACGGTTGCGTTGCAATGTCTGGTGATTGCGGTCGCCTTTATCACCTTGGCTTGGTTCGTGCGTCGGTTGGTCATTGTTCGTTTAACACAACTGCGCGATGGTCTGCATGAACTGGAACAGAATCTCGATTTAACGCGCAGCTTTGCCAGCGAGTCCAGCGATGAGGTGGGGCAGGTGTCCAATGCGTTGCACCGCATGATTCACAGCTTCCGCGACAACATGCAGGCGGTTGCCAAGTCGACTGAATCTCTCGTCAGCGTATCGGCGCAACTGAGCGATGTAGCCCAGAAAACCGAAGCGGCGGTGAGCGCACAGAAAGGTGAAACCGATTCCGTGGCGACAGCGGTCGTTGAAATGGAGTCCACCGCCCATGAGGTCAAAGAGCGTACCCGAGACGCACAGCAGCGGTCGTCGGAAACCGATGAACTGTCCCGGCAGGGGATTGACGTGGCGGACACCGCTCGGGAATCAATCAACCAATTGGCGGCTAACATCCGCGATGCCGCCAATGTTATCGGTCAACTGGAGCAGCAAATAGTCTCGGTCAGCTCGGTTCTGGAGGTGATTACCTCGATTGCCGAACAAACCAATTTGTTGGCACTGAACGCGGCCATTGAGGCTGCCCGGGCGGGTGAACAAGGGCGAGGCTTTGCTGTGGTTGCGGATGAAGTACGCTCGTTGGCAAACCGGACGCATGACTCAACCGATGAGATCCGGCAAACCATTGATTCGTTGCAAACCGAAGCGAAGAAATCGGTCAGCGCGATGCGCAGCTCGACCGAACAGGCCACGCTTCGAGCCGAAGATGTGCAGCAGGTTGCCGACAAACTCAGCGCCATTGCCGAACATGTGCGCGATATGAACCAATTGAATATCCAGATCGCGCAAGCGGCCGACCAACAGAACGAAACCGCCGGTGAGATTAACCGGAATACGGCGCGGATCCGCGATATTGCCGATCAATCAGAGGCCGTAGCTGATCAGGCCAAGCACAGCAGCCAAAATTTGGTGTCCATGGCCGAAGAACTGCGCCAGCGGGTCAATCGCTTCAAACTTTGAGCGGTTCTCCGCCCAAAATAAATATACCGATGGAGCGGTATCAACATTCAAACCCTTCGCTAAATACACCGAGCAAAGCAGGGTCACGCAGCCAAACGTGACCCTAAACGTGACCTTTTCCATGCGCATTCGTTGCTATTGTTTACCCGCGGACCTCAACCACTCAAACAATAAACGTTGATGGCCGTCACCAGCCCATCACGTGAGCTTCCTCCCCGGGTTCTTGTGCCGGCTGATGCTGGGTGATGTCTACACACCCACGTAAACGCAGCAGTTTCCAAACAAAAACAAAATCAACGCCTGGAGTTGACGATATGACCATTCTTTCAATGGGTGCAAAAACCAAACTTGCGATTGCGGTCGCAGGCTGTTCTTTTGCCCTGAGCAATACGGCCTTAGCAGCAGACTATTTCGGAACCGACGACGCCTTTGCGTCGGAATCTATTTATTTCATTATGACCGACCGTTTTGTGAACGGTGATACCAGTAATGATCAACGCGCGCAGGGTACATTCGATATCGAACTGTGCCCCAATGGCACCAACATTGGCTATCTTGGCGGAGACTTCAAGGGTATCGTCAATAACGCCGATTACATCGCGGAAATGGGCTTTACCTCGGTCTGGATTACGCCCATCGTTTCGAACCCCAATGCGCAGTTCACCGGTGGGGGTGATCTCAGCTGTGGCGCCGGTATTGGCGCGGACAAAGGAAAGACCGGTTATCACGGCTATTGGGCGGATAACTTTTATCAGATCGATGAACACTGGGAATCGGCGGACCTGAGTTTCGCCCAGTTCAACACCAAGATGGAGAATGAGTTCGGTATTAAGACCGTGTTGGATATCGTCGCCAACCATGGTTCACCAGCGTATTCCATGCCCTTTCAGGTGGACAATTTCGGTAAACTGTTTGATGAACAATGGAACCTGAAAGCGGATCATCAGAACTTGCAACCCAACCAACTGGATCACAACAACCCGTTGCATCAGTGGTACAACAAAAGCGGCGGTTTGGCGCAATTGTCCGATCTGAACGAAAACAATCCTCAGGTGATGGACTATCTGGTGGGTGCTTACCTGAAATGGATTGATCAGGGCGTGGACGCATTTCGCATAGACACCATTGCCTGGATGCCGCATGCGTTCTGGAAAGAATTTTCTGACCGAATCCGTGCGGTGCACCCGGATTTTTACATGTTCGGTGAAAATTTCAATTACAACGCTGGCGCCATCGCGCAACATCAGAAGCCGGAAAACGGCAGCATTAGTGTGCTCGACTTCCCCGGCAAAGCGGCCATCACCAGTGTCTTCCAGGACCCGAATTCCGATTACGCGAATATCACCTGGTATCTGGATCTGGCGAAAGAAACCTACACTAACCCTTATGAGTTGGCGACCTTCTACGATAACCACGACATGGCGCGCATGAGTGCCGCTGGCAACAGCAACGCCTTTATCGACGCCAACAACTGGCTGTTCACCACCCGTGGTATTCCCGTGGTGTATTACGGTTCTGAAATGATGTTCATGAACGGCTTGAGTGAGCACTCCGGCAACCGGAATTATTACGGTCAGGATAACGTGAATGCCGCCCGCTCAACGCCGACTTTCCAGAGCCTGAAAGTCATCGCGAATGTGCGCAAGAATTCCATCGCGTTGCAAAAAGGTGTGCAGATTAATGGCAACATCAGCGGTCAAACCGCGACTTTATTCCGCGTTTATGAAAAAGACGGCGTCACACAAACCGCGCTGGTGATGCTCAACAAGGGCAACAGTACCGCTGCGTTCAATGTCAATGCCTTGGTCAGTGCCGGTGATTGGGTCAACGCTGAAACCGGCGAAATCATAACCTCGACGGGGTCAATCAACACCAGTGTTGGCGCACACGATGTGAAAGTGTTGCTGCTCAACGCACCGACGACCAATGCAGCAATGCTCAAAGCATTGGAAGGACCTGCGGCGAAGGTAGAAGTGACCCCTGAAATTCTGGTGGCAGGTCAGACTGTAAATGTGTCATACGCCGGCATTCAAGGCAAAACCTACGACTTGCATTGGGGTATTAATAACTGGGCCGGCGCGGGTGCGCCAGCAGGTGACGTCACCATGACATTCAATAATGAAACGCTGCGTTTTGAAGCATCAACGGTGATTCCGCTGGATGCGACTCAATTCGATTTCGTTTTCCATAACCTGACGGACAATACCTGGGATAACAACAATGGCGCCGACTGGCACGAAGCTGTGGAACCTTTCAGTTGCGATACCTGTGTTCCGGAAACCCCCACAAACCTGACGGCGACCGCAGGCGATACGCAGGTGTCCCTGAGCTGGACGGCCTCAGCCACGGCGACGTCCTACCTGATTACCGTGGTCGACAGTGATGCCCTGACGGTGGTGGAAAGTCTCACCAACAGCGCGGTTATTACGGATCTGGTCAACGGCACCACCTATGGATTTTCGGTTGTCGCGGTGAATGACAATGGTAGCAGTGACCCCACTACAGAAGTGTCGGCTACGCCATCGGAAATCGTGGTGTTTAACTCGAACCTGGGTGACGGTGCCACCTTGCACATGACCGGTCTGGCGTTTGCCAACTGGGATCCTGCGAATACTCTGTATCAGTTGCAGATGATCAACGACAACACCTGGCAAACGACGGTGGATGTTCCAACCGCGTTGAACAACACACCCTATAAATTTACGTTGAATGGTGCCTGGAGCGTCAACTGGGGTGGTGGCGCGAGCGGCACTACGACAACAGTGACGCGCGGCGGTGCCGATGCCACCGTTAATCTTGCCGCAGGTCGATATGTGTTGACCGTACAGGAAGGCAGTTCCGTCGACGCCGGTTTAAGCGTCAGCTGGGACTTGGCGGGTGATCCGGTGCTTGCGGTGAACCCTACCGTGTTGGATTTGGGTGATCTTGTCGTGGATTCAACGACGTCCGGTAACATTACTTTATCTAATGCCGGTGGTGGCGCGTTGGTGGTGAACAGTGTGGACGAATCCGCCACCTGGATGGATGCTGTACGCAGTGCATTAACCATTACCGTGAACGTGGATACAGCAGGTTTGGTGGTCGGACAGAGCTACAGCGATGTTATTGCCGTGAGTTCTAACGGCGGCGATCAGTTTGTCGAAGTTCGGTTTAATGTTGTTGCTCAACCAGCGGGAATCGACGTGACCTTTACTTGCTTCAACGGCACAACCACTCCAGGGCAAAGTGTCTACGCCATCGGCAGCATTCCGGTCTTGGGTGAGTGGGACACCGCACTTGCCGTGAAACTGACACCAACTGGTTACCCGACGTGGGAAAAAGTGATTCAATTGCCCGCTTCGACCCCAGTGGAATGGAAGTGTTTGAAGCGCGATGAGCTGGACCCAAGCAAAGATGTGGTCTGGCAGGGCGGTGCCAATAATCAGTTAACAACACCCGCAGTTGGCACGGCCAATACCGGTGGTGCTTTCTAACAATCGCTAAACAGTGTGACTGTGTTTGCCCCGCCTTATGCGGGGCTTTTTTGTTGAAGACCGTCAGGTATCTATTGTTTGGCGCAACAATTCCAACAGAATTTCTGGGACAAATTTCCGCTGCGTGGTAATGGCGTAGAAGTTTTCAAAAATGTCGGGAATGCGCTGATACTCTTCCAAAATTCCCTGTTCGATTTCATCCTTCACGACGACGGGGGGCAGCACCGATAACGCGCCCGTGTCACGCGCCAGTAGACGCAACATCGCCATGTCATTGGATTCCGCCTGAACATTGGGATCGTATTGCCAGGCTGCGCAATGTGCGTTGAACGCCATGCGGGTTTCGGTAGCCTTGCTGGTGAGTACCCAGCGCACATTCTCATAGCCTTCTGGAAACGTCGTGCTGATTTTTTGATGCTTGGGGCCAACAATGGCCAAGGGTTGCCGGGACACAAGTTTGGTTTGCCATTGGGCATCCAGCAAATCCAGACTCACCGGTCGGTTGGTTAACACCAGGTCCAGTTCATGGTTGGTCAAACCGCTCAATAACTTATCCATGCTCAGCGATGACAGTGAAAAACTGACATTCGGTTTGGCCATTAACGGACTGATAAAACGTTCGACAAAGTTTCTCGATAACGTCGTTAACACCCCAATCGACAAATGTTGCTGTTCAGGCACGGCGCCTTTTTTCAGAAAAGACTGCAACTCTTCGCCAATGCCAAAAATATCGTTGGCATAGGCCAGTACCCGTTTTCCGGTGTCAGTCAGCGTCAGGCGCCGACCCACCCGCTCAAACAAGGAAACCCCCATGGTGTGTTCCAGTTGTTTGATTTGTGCAGACAGGGCAGATTGGGAAATGTGCAGATCACGAGCGACTTGTGTCAGGTTGCCGGTGACAGCCACCCGCCAGAAATAATGCAGGTGATGATAATTCAGTCGATTCATGCTTTATCAGCCTAAATTGTTAACAAAAACAGAACGTTTTCTGAGTTTATATCTATTTTTGTTGTTTTTCTAATTGAGACATACTTTCGTTAACGTCAAATGATGGGATTTACGATGGTCTGGTTAACGTCAATGTTGTTTCTGCTCATTCCTCTTAGTCTGGCTGCCGGTGGCGTTTATGCAGGGCGCCGACCGGACTTAAATCCGGGCACGGCGATGGTGCGGCTGACGCTGGTACTGCTGGTGGTGTACCTGCTGGCGATGATCAGTGTGGCCTTCTTACCCCAGCCAGATCCCTCGGCAAGTGTACTCAGCCTGACTATTTTAAATCGCGTCATGATCGGCTTGGTGGTGTTCATGACGGTCATTCTGGCGGCGTATTCCCGTCAATATATGGCCGGTGAAGCCCGGGTGGGTTTTTACTGGCGCTGGCTTCTGTTCACCACGTCAGCGGTTGCCCTGGTGGTGATGAGTAACCATCTGTTGCTGTTTTGGCTCGGTTGGTTGGGTATTAGCTTGGCACTGCATAAATTACTGACTTTCTATCCCGACCGACCGCGGGCAGTGTTGGCAGCGCATAAAAAGTTTTTGTTGGCGCGCACGGCCGAAACCTTATTGCTGGTGGCGTTCGTACTGTTGTATCTCCAGCATCAAACGGGCTTGATCAGTGAGTTGATGGCCCATTTCAGCAGGGTTGCGGCCGATGCAACCATGACGTTGACCGTGATCGATCAGATTGCGGCAGTATTGATCGCCATCACCGCGTTGATCAAATGTGCCCAATTACCGATACACGGCTGGCTCATGCAGGTGGTGGAAGCGCCAACCCCGATCAGTGCGCTGCTGCATGCCGGTGTGATTAATCTTGGCGGTTTTTTATTAATTCTGTTCGCGCCGCTGTTCAGCCAGGTTGCGTTCGCCCAATGGACAGTGCTGATCGTTGCCGGTCTGACGACGTTGCTCTCCGCGCTGATCATGAGTACCCGGATCAGCGTCAAGGTGCGCTTGGCTTGGTCGACCAGTGCTCAAATGGGGCTTATGTTGCTGGAAGTCGCCCTTGGCTTGTATGAACTGGCACTGCTGCATCTGTTAACGCATTCGGCCTACAAAGCGCACGCTTTCTTAAATGCCGGACACGCCGTCTATGACGATATGGTGCGCCGGTTGTCTCCGGCCCGTTCCCCCAGTGTGCTTGACTGGATGGTTGCTGCCCTGGCGTCAGGCGCGTCGGTTGCGCTGGTTATCATCAGCTTGGATTATCACGGGCCATTAAGCAGTTGGGTGTTGCTGGCGTTGGCATTGACCATGCTGGTGGCACAACGGCATAGCCTGTTCGTGCGCGCCCAAGTGCTGCCGATGGCCGCCTTGGCGTTGGTACTGGCAGTAACTTATGGCGCACTGAAAACATCTTCCGGCGTTTTATTGCCAACTTATGGATTGAGTCCCGAGGCTATGTTCAGTGCGGCCGATAACTGGGCTTTGGTTCTTTTTGTCGGTCTGTTTTTCATCAGTTGGCTGTTGCGCTACCGGGCGGATAGCCCCTTGATGCAACGATTGTCGATGGTGCTGTTTGCGGGTCTTTATCTCGACGAATGGCTAACCCGGGCGACCATTAAAATCTGGCCGGTGCGGATGCCTCCACGCGAGCACGCCAAGAAACTCAAATTGACTCAATTTCAGCACGCAGAGGAATGTTGATATGACCACAGCAACGACTTTGGCCAAAGCAGCTAGTACCTCAGATTATAAGGCGTCAGGCCGAACATCATTGACCGCATCGCAACGTCAGCGGTTGGCCGTCGCGTCTGGCAATATAGCACCATCATGGCCACTGGATCAGATGATTGCGGTCAACCCGTTCTGGCCAATGCGCGATCAGCGCATTGAGTCGGTCGCGGCGCAAATGACTACGTTAGCCGGAGCCAACCTGTTGATGCCGCGCAGCTACTTTCTGGATTTGTATCGCCGTGGCGAAATATCCTCAAGCTGTCTGCAGCAGGCGGCAGAGGACATGGGTATAGCCATGACGGAAGACGAACTGGAGCATGCCTTGCGCGTCACGGAGCCAGAAACCCAATGGCACACCATTGCTGATTTCCTGGATCATCAACGCGACCCTCACAAAATGGCTTGGAATGATGAAATCACGCATCAGATCAGTCAGTTTTGCGCCGCGCATTATCAAGCCCAGCGTCCAATATTGGGTAGGGGGCAGATCAGTGACCAGCCAGACCTGTACCGCCATTGGCTTGACGTCACGCGCCACGATCGTGGTTTAAGCATTATTGTGGATGAGCCTGGGCTCAATCGGTTGTTTGGCGAACTGCCCGACGACGCTGAAACCTTGTTGGCGCAGGCTATGGCTGAACTGTATTTGGATGATCAGACGGTAGCCCCTTACGCGCATTCACTGTTATTGAGCATTAACGGGTGGGCTTCCTGGGTGGCGTACCTGCGCTGGCAAGGCGAATTGCACGCGCTACCCCGTGACGAAATGCTGGCTTTGCTGGCGATTCGTATGGCTTGGGAACTGGTGATGTGGCGCTATTTCCAACGGAATTACCCAGCCAGGTTTAAACAATTGACAGGGCTTTGGGCGCAAGCAAAGCAACAGTTACCGGACGTGTTAGCTGAGCATGAGCGGGTACAACGGCCACTCTGGGTGTGGGCGAAAGCCGCAGAGCTCAGCTATCAGCAACGTTTAAATAGCCGGTTGTTAGTCGCAGAGCCGCATCGTCAAATGAGCCCTTCTCTGCAGGCGGCATTTTGCATCGATGTGCGCTCGGAAGTGATACGCCGCGCCCTGGAAGCGCAAAGTGATGAAATACAGACCTTGGGCTTCGCGGGGTTCTTCGGCCTGCCACTTGAATACCAACCCAAAGCAGGGGCGTTAAGTCGGCCCCAACTGCCAGGTCTATTGAAGCCGTCGATCCGCGTTACCGAGGTGGCACAAGCCACGGGCGAGCCCCGTGCCCTGAATACCCGTGCCCGCTGGCAGACGTGGTCGCAGGCAGCACCTTCTGCGTTCAGTATGGTGGAATCGACCGGTTGGTGGTACGCCTTTAAGTTGCTGAAAAAATCTTTTTTCCCCTCGACAGAAGATAATCCAGTCAGTCAGTTGTCGCATCAACCGAACTGGAGACTCACTCACCAGGAACAATCGCTCACCGTGCAGGCCAAAGCCGAACTGGTGCACGGCGTGTTAACGGCTATGGGCCTGCGTGAGTTTGCCGAAACCGTTATGCTGGTCGGGCATGGTAGCCACACAACCAACAACCTGCACGCCGCGGGTCTGGACTGTGGCGCTTGTGGCGGTCAAACCGGCGAAGTTAACGTGCGGGTCCTAGCGCATCTGCTGAACGATCTGGACGTTCGCCGTGCATTGATCCCTTTGGGCATCAACATTCCGGTGCAAACGACCTTTGTCGCTGCGCTGCACAACACCACAACGGACGAGATTCGCTGTTTTACGGACACGCTGGCGAATAATCACAAAGACTGGTTGGCCGCCGCTTCCAAGCAAGCACGTCGCGAACGTGTCGCGCGCTTGGATGCCTCTTTGTCAGACGCGGACGATCGTCAGATTCAATGTGCCATTGAGCAGCGCAGCACTGACTGGTCGCAGATTCGACCGGAATGGGGTCTGGCGAATAATGCCGCGTTCATCGTGGCCCCGAGAGACTGGACCCGCAGCATTGACCTGGAAGGTCGCAGCTTTTTGCATGACTACGACTGGCAGCGTGATAGCGACTTCGCCATCCTGGAAGCGATCATGACGGCGCCAATGGTGGTGACCAACTGGATTAACATGCAATACAACGCCTCAGTCACCGATAACCGGAAATTCGGCAGCGGGAATAAATTGTTGCATAACGCAGTGGGTGGGCACATTGGTGTTTTTGAAGGCAATGGTGGCGATCTGCGCATTGGTTTAGCCATGCAGTCGGTCCATGATGGGCAGCAATGGATGCACCAACCGCAACGGTTAGCCGTATACATCGCGGCACCGCGTGAACCTATCGAACGTATCACAGCAAAGCACGACAATGTCCGGCATTTGGTCGATAATGAATGGCTTTATTTGCTGCGCTGGTCGGATGAACAACGCATTGAGCGCTACTATCAAGGGCAATGGACGACGCAAGCCTGAGTGAATAACAGGGTATTCTGACGGTACGGTTGCCGGAATACCCCTTGTCATTGCAAGGACAGTCAGTCCGGCAGCTGCAGTCGGTCGAGAGTCGCATCCACATTGTCGTGGCAGAACGACGGTAGGGGACGGTTACGCCCTTCACTGAGCAAGGTTACCAACTGGGCAAACTCTTCATCGCCGATTCCATGGCTGGGTTGCATGAAATAGCAGGTGCTCAGATCGGTGAAAATCGAGGCATAGGATTTGACGTCAGCCTGGGTAATAACCGGGTCGAAAGGAGACCAGGTGACAATGGTGGGTACGGAACTGGTTATACCGTGTAACGCGGTAAGATCGGGCACCGGCCAGCAGTAGTCAACCATTTCAGAGTAAGAGCCGTAAACCCCAAAGTCTTGGAAATTGAAAGTACTCTCTCCCGTCAACTCGTTACACTCAGTCCATATGTTTGGAATGTATTCAACCATATCTGAGTCTGAAAACGGCGCGATGCCATAGGTTGCAGGGGCGTCTCTGAGTAGATCATAGAGTTCATTAGTCATCAGACCCGCGGAAAAACCCTCGGGATGAGCCAGGTGCAGCGCCATCCATTCTTGCAGAAGGTCAAAATCAGAATACATCAGATTAAAAATACCGTAAGCCCATTCGCGCTTAGAGACCCTTTGATGATTAATGCCATAGACCGCTGCTGTCGGTGATTCAAAATGATCAATGAACTGTTGCAGCTGTTCGCGCTTTTCTGCTTGTCTCTTGCCGGGCAGGCAGGTGTCGATTAATACACAGGCTTCCGCAAACTTACGTAATGCCAGTCTGAGCTGCGTAGATTCTGACCAGATTTCCGTATCAGAAGGGATGGTGCTGACCGGCGCGTCCACCAGCAATGCACGGGTGGCCGAAGCATCCAGCAACGCCATCGCGCTGGCGACCCGGCCGCTGTAGGACGTTCCGGTGACATACCATTCGCTGATATTCAGGTGGCGGCGCAGACGGATGATGTCGTCCGCGTACGTTAAATAGTGATATTGCGTCGGGTCAATGCCAGAATCCAGCAAACGTCGTTCACAGTCGTCTGCCGGTTCGTCGTCGTAGCAATCCAATTCATTAGTTACACCATGCCCCCGCAGTTGAACGACAACAACCTGGTCAACGATAGGTGCGCCTTCCGCAAAAACAGCGATCAAACTATTGGCTGTATCATAGTCGATGCGCCCACCCGGTCCGCCGATGCCAGCGACTACCCAGGTAATGCCCTGCGTGGCCGCTTGTGGGTTGCGTTGCCATTGCCAATATTCGAGATGATGGTCGGCATCCAGTCGAAATTTTTGCATGGGCGCATCGTAGTCGAATATTATCGACGGGGTTTCTTGACGGATACCGTCCTGAATAAACAGGGCCAGTCCAAGCAGGGCAGCCGCGACCAGTGTTGCCGCGAAAGTGTTCAGCTTTGTCATTTCGTTTCCTTGAAAAATGATCAGACACAAAAAAAGCCGCTTGCGCGACTTTCAATGTTTTCACTGCGGTGAAAATGGTGCCTAGGAGAAGACTCGAACTTCCACGCCCCGAAGAGCACCAGCACCTGAAGCTGGCGTGTCTACCAATTTCACCACCTAGGCATAGCAGTGACAGTTGTTGTCAGTCCTGACAACTGGGCGCGGATAATAATGTCGCTCCGCGCACCTGTCAATCATCCAGAGATAATATTTTTTAAAACCCGTTCAGCGGCGTTAATCGTGGTTAAAATATCGTCATCGCTGTGCGCCAGAGACATGAATCCGGCTTCAAAACTGGATGGTGCCAGATAAATTCCTTCCTGCAGCATGCCATGGAAAAATGCATTGAATCGCTCTCCATCACATTTCCCAACGTCGGCAAATGAAGCGACCTGCGCTTGGTCGGTAAAGAACAACCCGAACATGCTGCCGACCTGATTACTCGTCATCGGTACGCCCAACGCTTTGGCTTTTTCGACAATACCGTTGGTTAACGCACGGGTTTTTTCGGTCAGTTGTTCATACACACCGGGCTTGCTGATTTCCTCCAGCGCGGCCAGACCTGCGGCCATAGCCACCGGGTTTCCGGATAGGGTACCAGCTTGATACACCGGGCCCACAGGTGCCAGATAATCCATGATGTCAGCACGACCGCCGAAAGCGCCGACCGGCATGCCGCCGCCGATCACCTTACCCAGTGTAGTCAGGTCGGGTTTCACACCATAGTGTGCCTGTGCCCCGCCCAGCGCGGCACGGAAACCACACATCACTTCATCAAAGATCAACACCGAACCGTGGGTATCACAGACTTCTCGCAGTGCTTCCAAAAAGCCCGGCACCGGTGGAATGCAGTTCATGTTACCGGCGATGGGCTCCACAATAACGGCCGCAATTTTATCACCGAGTTCGGCGAAGCAGGCGCGTACCGCATCTGCGTTGTTGTATTCCAGTGTGACGGTGTGTTCAGCAACGGAGGCAGGCACCCCTGGTGAGGTTGGCACACCCAAGGTCAACGCGCCGGATCCGGCTTTGATCAACAGGCTGTCTGCATGACCGTGGTAACAACCTTCAAACTTCACCAGAATGTCGCGACCGGTAAAACCACGCGCCAAGCGAATCGCCGACATAGTCGCTTCGGTTCCGGAGTTCACCATGCGAACTTTTTCGATGGACGGCATCAACTGGCAAACTTTTTCAGCCATCTGTATTTCAAGTTCCGTTGGTGCGCCAAAAGACATCGCTTTGTCGACCTGAGCGTGCACTGCTTCTAAAATGGCCGGTGCACCGTGTCCTAAAACCATAGGCCCCCAAGACAACACGTAATCAATGTACTGTTTGCCCTGGGTATCGGTCAGATAGGCGCCTTTGGCGCTGTCGAAAAAGACGGGCGTGCCACCGACCCCTTTGAACGCCCGAACCGGCGAGTTAACACCGCCTGGAATATACTGTTGGGCGCGGGAAAACAGATCTGCTGAAGGCGTAGACATAAATATTGACCATCTCTGTAGATAATTTCGCGCCTATTCTGACGAGCCAGTCGGGGTTTCGCAAACCTGAATTGCGCAGGATTGGTTAAAACTTAATCAATACGGATGGCGGATGTCATGAAAAGGGTCACTTTTGTCGGGATTATTTGAAACGAAGGCCTTTGCGTGGGTATCATGGCGCGATGTTTACAACCCTCGGATGGTCTGAGATTCATGACTGAATCTGCTCCTTCGCACTATTTAGTGCCGTCAAAGCTTTCTGTACCTTATCTGCCGCCGAATGCGATTCATCGTGTTCGAGTCGACGATGCCTTTGTCGCAGCCTGTAAACTGCCGTTGGTTGTGCTCTGTGCTCCGGCTGGTTTCGGTAAGACAACAGCCGCCTTACATGGCTTTCAGGCGCTTAAAGAAGATGAACCGGAAGCCCGGATGGCGTGGTTGTCGCTTGATCCGGAGGATACCGACCCCTATTCCTTTGCAGCCTATTTTATCTCCGCAATTGCCAAGCAGGTGCGCCTGTCTGACCAGCTGTGTCACGCCGGCGTGCATGACCGCAACACACAATTGAAATCCTTATTCGGGCAATTGTTGTTTGAGTTGGACCGTATTCACCAGCGCTTGATTGTTGTGCTCGACGATTATCACGCCATCGAGTCGGAAGAAATCCATTCGGCCGTGGCCTATCTGGCCAAACATTTGCCACCCCATGTTACGTTGGTGCTCACCACGCGCTCAGATCCCCCAGCCAGCATTATGTCGCTGCGCCTGCAAGGGCTGGTCGCTGACATGTCAGCGGAACTGCTGGGGTTCAGTGTGTCGGAGGCACAGACCTTTTTCCAGCAGGTGGGCAGTGGCTTCCAACTAGATGAGCACGACGTTAAAAAATTGCTGGAACATGTTGAAGGCTGGGCCGTCGGTTTGCAGCTTATTGTCCTAGGGTTGAAGTCCAAACCGTCTTTTGATGAATTGAAGTCGCGGTTGGAGCAAAAGGACCTGAACGCCATCGATTATTTCGATTCCGAGGTATTTGACTCGTTACCGGCAGACGTTAAAAAGTTCTTGCTCAGTACCAGCATCGTTAAACGTTTCAACGCCGATGTTGCGGAAGCGTTGACCGAGAATATCAATGTTCACGAAGTGCTGGAGTATTTGCAGCGCCAACATTTGTTTATTGTGCAATTTAATGAGCCGCAACAGTGGTTCCGTTATCATCACCTGTTGCGGGACTTTCTGAAGCACAAGTTGTTAACGCAATCCAGCGGCGATGTTCGGGAATTGCACCACAAGGCCTCGCAGGCGTTTTTGAAAATGGGTTATATCGTGGGCGCGGTGGATCATGCCATACGCTCGCAAGATCAGGAGCAGATCACTAATATCCTGCGCACTTACGGTGACGACCTGATTCACAAAGCTCACTACGATCTGGTAAAGCGTTGTTTGAAAGAGCTCAGTGATGAAACCATCACAGCCGATTATCAACTCACGCATGTTTGTTGTTGGGTCGAAGCGATCTTTGGCAACCCGAAACGGGTTGATGAAATTCTGCCGATGGCTGAAGCCAACATCACCGATGATACAAAAGACGCCAATATTAAACGGGCTGAATTCGCCACCGTGCGCTCGCAAGCGTATTTTTCGATGGGCGATTTTGTTCGCGCGGAACAGGCCGCGCGCACCGCGTTGGATTTGTTTCCCGACAACATTACCCGTCGTCAGTCGCCCTTGTTGATTTATGCAAACGTGAAGTTTGAACAGGGCGAACTGGACCGGGCGTTGTCCATTTACGAAGAAAGTGAATTGCTGAGTCGGCAAGAGGCGAATCACGATGCCGTACTGTGGAGTCTGAACCAGCAATCACAGATCTGGAAACAGCGCTGTGATTTCAATCGTTCGATAGAGCTGGCCAAAGAAGTTCAGGAATACGCTAATCAACATAATGTTAACAGCGGTTTTAATGCCTGTTTCTCCTTGTTTAGCCAGGCTGAGTTGGCGCTGGAGGCTTACCATCTACGCGAAGCCCGGCTGCTGATTAATGAAGTGGGGCTGCTCTGCCAGAACTGGGATGAATTCTGGGCGCAACATCTGTTTGGTTGGTTGTTGAAAATGGAAATGCTCAAGGGTAAACCCACGGTTGCCCGAGATCTGTCCAGCCAGCATGAAGGTATATTAGCCCGCGAAAATGTTGCCGAACATCTCATTCCTTATTCCATGGAAGTGCAGTTGCTGTACTGGTGGCAGGCTGAAGAATTCAAGAAAATTGAAACCTGGCTGAAGGCAACACCGCCCGTCGAAAAATGCCACAGCATGCGTGACTATGTTGTGTTGCGTGCTCAGATATACGGTCACATTGCGTGTCAACGGTATCAGGAAGCATCAAAACGCCTTGAGCAGGTGTATTCGCCTTTGCGCGAATTTGAAGGTCGCCCGTATCAGCTGGAGTTCATCCGCTTGGGACTGTTACAGGTTGCCTTGTTGAATCTGCAGGGCAAAGAAGACGAAGCTATGACCGAACTCATGCTCTTGTTGCCGCTCATCCAACAGTATTCCATAGTGGCTAGCATTCTGTTTTTGCGCCAATGGGTGATGCCGTTATTTGAAAAAATGGATATTGAGCAGTTACCGGAAGATCAGGCTCGGTTCGTGGAGCAACTGCTGATTCTCTATAAACAACGCAACACTTCCAGTCGTCGCGGCGAAGAAGAAGTGCCGGATGGTCTGCTGGCGTTGGGTATCTCCAAAAAAGAATGGCGGGTACTGCAGTACATCATTGACGGTAAGAGCAATGATGAGATCGCGCAAACGATGTTTATAGCGGTCAGTACCGTAAAAACCCACATCAACAACCTCTATAAGAAGTTGTCCGTGGCAAACCGAAAAGAAGCCATTGCTCTGGGTAAAGAGCTGGCCACTAGCGGTTTGTAGGATCAAAACCCGCAGGTGGTGTGTGAGCTTTTAAAATCCACCTCGCGGAATATCAACCGACAGATGCATAGCCGACCGTCGCTTCGCGTTTTAGACTGAGCACATTCCTCGATGAATACCTTTGTTGGGGATTGTCTAGTTGATAGGTAGTCTTTGAGCCAGCCCACTTGGGCTGGCTTTTTTTGTACCCCGTTGTCGATAGCAAAAACAGCACACGAGAGCGGTATTAGAGGTAAGTTTAATAACAGATCCGATAGTTCGGGTTTGCCTTTAAACAATGTCAGCCGTCGCTATAGACAACTGATCATACGTATCCACGCGGTTGTTGACAGGTCGATTGTAATGCGACAAAACAGCACATTTGCTGAATATTCGATCACAAAGACAGATTAAATAATTGAATTTCACTGCAATTGGTGTAAATAACCAACCCGCACTGCGTTGTCTCGTGCAGGGATTGCCGACGTGTCGGCGCACGCTCAAGCGACCGTTCGACCGAGCACGATAACGGGAAGAACCCCAACGCTGGCGGAAAAAGGGGGGGGCAAGCGAATCTCCCCTTGAAAAAAATCCTCCGAGAGAATCTTGCGGCGAGAAGCAAAACTGTATCGCTGGGTCGATTTCGTCCTCGACGCAAAAAACTCTCATTGCAAACCACGTCCCAGAAGGATGCCAAGGTACCAAATCAATAACGCAGAGCAAGTTCTATTCGCCGCAGAGTTGTTAAAACGGTTTTACCACAACCATGATAACAATCACGAATAAAGCGATGACGGGAATTTCATTGAACCAGCGAAACCAAACGTGGTTTTTGACATTATTGTCGTCTTTAAAATCGTTCAGAATTTTGCCGCACCAAAAATGGTAAACCACCAGTCCCAGTACGAAAGTGAGTTTGGCGTGCAGCCAACCCATTTGCAGATAACCCGGAACCAGGTAGATCAGCCAAGCACCAAAGATTAACGCAAGAATCATCGAAGGCGTCATGATGCCGCGATAAAGTTTGCGCTCCATGATTTTAAAGCGGTCCTTACTGATCTGATCTTCAGACATGGCGTGATACACGAACAATCGGGGCAGGTAAAAAATGGCGGCCATCCAGGTAATAACAAAAATTATGTGCAGTGATTTAATCCACAGCATTAGTGCAGTTCTCCTTCGGTTGTCAGTACGGCGCTGAGTTTCGAGCGTGTGACCAGGCCTATCCGGAATTCGTCCAGTGGTACCTGTATGCCCACCACATCGTCGCTTTGTAATATCTTGATGCCTTCCAGCAATGACACGTCATTGTTGATGATGGCAATCCGGCTGCGATCAGGGATCACTTTCGCCAGGTAGTCGAGCAGATCGACACTGTCTCTGTTTTCCAACAGGGTCCACTGTTCAAACTGTTTCTGCAGGGTGTTCATTGGCAATAAATAGCTGCTGGTGCCGAAGCGGAATATAACGAGCCGACGGTGGGTCGCCAGTAACTCTTCTATCGCGTGGGTATCCATGTTGCTGGAAATCACGCAGAACTGTTCCGTCGCGATTTCCGTCAGGAATCGGCTGGCCAGAGCATTGCGCATGGGGTGCGTGGTGATGTGCAAGCCCTTGTTCGCGAGCATGGTTTGAAAGATCGATGGCTGCAGGAATAAAACCTGACAGGTCAGGTTTGATAACACCACGACAATCATGGCCGGAAACATCATTTGCGCGCTCAATGATAATTCCAACACCGCGGTTAGCGCGGCCAGGGGCGCGTGCAGTAACGCGCTCATCAGGCCAGCCATACCGATCAGCGCGTAGAATGAATCGTTTCCGTCGCCCGGCGCAAGGTAGCCAATCACCGCGCCGGTGGCCATGCCGATTACCAGGGAAGGTGCCACAATGCCCGCTGGAATACCCAGACCGACCGCTGCCGACGTTGCTACAAGCTTGCCCACCAGTATCGCTAACAACAGCCACCAGGCAAATTGGCCGGTTAATATCGCGTTCATGGTGTCGTACCCAAGGCCCATGACCTGTGGCAACATCACGCCCAGTAATCCGGTAATCAGCCCAGCGAGCAAGAACCGGTACTCAACTCGCACCAGGTTCAGGCTGAGGAATTGCTTGATCAGCTTATGCATGATCGCCGCGACGACGCCCGTCGCTATCCCCGTTAGCAACAACCAAGGCCCGTCGGCGTATTCAATTGCTTTGACATCAATCTGAAAGAAAGCCGGATGATCTCCAAGAAACAACTGCGTCATGGCCGCTGCGGTGACGGATGCAGCAACAATTGGAATAAAACCATTCAGGCTGTATTCCATCAATACAACTTCCATCGCAAACATCACACCCGCTAACGGAGTACCGAAGGCGGCTGAGATAGCGGCGGCGGTGCCGCACCCGGTCAATAGACGCAACTGGCTCGGGGTACGATTGAGTTCGTACCCCATTTTGCTGGCGATGGTTGAGCCAATATGAACAGCAGGCCCTTCTTTGCCCATGCTGAAGCCGCTCGCCAGAGCGATAAGTGCGGCGAAAAACTGGTAAAAGCTGTTTATGACGGGGAGTTTTGCGCGCCCGCGCTGCAGACGGTCGATCACATGGGCAATGCCCACTTCTTGTATAGATTTCTTGGTCAGACGCGCCAGTAGGATGAGAACGACAGCGCCTGCGATTGGCAGAATGAGACGCATCCAGAAGGTAAACCCGCTAAAACCCGCTTCCGGGTTGCCATGCAGAATGGCCAGGACTGCGTCAATCGCCACCATGAACCAGGCGATGACCAAACTCGTTGCGATCCCGATTAGAATACCGAGCAGGGAAAGCAGCGCTAAACTGTTGCCCTGAAAAAAGACCATTTGCCAATGTTTCTTAAAGCGCACTGAGTTCTCTGAAGTGTGACGTTGTTTGAGCAAAACTGATCATACCCGTTTATGATGCAATTTGTTACAGTACGGCGATTATGGTTTGTGGAAGACAAGGTCTGGGACTCGTAGATGAGTAAGGTTAAAGGCTCGGCGGTAACGAACTATAGGGTTGTTCCTTATGCACCGGTGAAACACGCCGCACTTCGGTTTGCGATGGTTGTTGTCGTGGTGGGCATGGTCTACGCTGCTTTCTGGTATGGTCAGCGCAGTGGTATCCGCGAAGAAGCGGAATTGATCAGTCAGCGGAATCAGCTGTTGCAGGAAGTGACGCAAAGCACCAGCCGCGAAGAAGCGTTGCGACAGCGCGTGGCCGTATTGGAAAACGCAGCGTTTGTCGATAAGGGTTCTGTTGACGACGTACGGCAGATTAATCGCGAATTGAGCGATCAAATAGCACAGCTTGAAGAAGAAATTGCATTATATCAGGGCATAATGTCGCCTTCGGTCGACTCCGCCGGATTGACCATCCAGGAAGTGACCCTGACGCCGACGCCGGCTGAGAACCGCTATCGGTTTAAGGTCATGCTGACGCAAGTTGGTAATAACACTAATTATTTGCGCGGATTTGTCGGTATTAATGTATTAGGCGTACAAAATGGGGCCGTCGCCGCGTTCCCGTTAAAAGAATTGTCGTCTGAAATCAATGAGGTCGATATCAAATTCAGGTATCGTTACTTTCAGGACTTTAAAGGCGAACTCGTCCTTCCTGAAGGTTTTACGCCTGATCAGATACAGGTGATCGCACAGTCGGTTGGCACAAAGTCAGCGCGTGTGGAAAAAGCTTATAACTGGTCAGATTTGGAGAACGGAACTAATGTGGGGCAGTGAAAAAACCGTGGGCAAAAACGTTACGTTAATAACAGCAAAAGCAGAAATTCAGGGTGATATACGCATATCTGAGGCTCTGCAGATAGAAGGCGCCGTTAAGGGGAATATCCTGGCCGACCCGGACAGTAATGCCGAAGTTACGATAGGCATCAAAGGCATCGTTGAAGGGGAAATCCGCGCACCGCATGTCGTGATAAACGGCGAAGTCAAAGGCGATGTCTATTCATCGGATCACATTACGCTGAATAAAAATGCACTGGTCACTGGTGATGTGCATTACGTTATGATGGAAATGGTGATGGGCGCCAAGGTCAATGGCAAGCTGTTGCATGTGCCTAGCGAGAAGGGCAAAAAGTCCAAACCGGACCTGCTGACAAAGCCAACGCCAGTCGCTTCGGTGGCGTCAGAAACAAAATAATCTTGTATAAGTCGGGTGTAATAGTTGACTGTTTTGCTCAGGTATTGATAATTCCCCTTCAATTCGAGGGTATTTTGAATGACTGAAGCTACTGTTTCGATGGCGGAACCATTAATTATTACATCGGCTGCCATAAATAAAGTCCGCGAACTTGTTGCGGAAGAAGAGAATCCTGATTTGATGCTGCGGGTGTTTGTTACCGGTGGTGGCTGCGCAGGGTTTCAATACGGTTTTACTTTCGATGAAGAGCCTGCCGAAGACGACACCTTAATTGATAAGAGCGGTATCAAATTCGTCATTGATTCGTTGAGCGTGCAATATTTGGGTGGATCTACTGTTGATTATACGGAAAGCTTGGAAGGCAGCCGTTTTATCATTGAAAATCCAGCGGCAGAGACTACCTGTGGCTGTGGTTCCTCGTTCTCTATGTAAATTGCTGATCGCAATGGTCCTCGTGGTTGGGCCGTTAGCGGTTAATGCAGATTCACTTCATACCGGGGATGTTCAGGCACCGGATTTCATCGCGCAGATTGAAGCTCATACTCCTTCAGAGTTAAGTGACATATTGCATCGAGTTGACAGCTTGCTGTTGGAGCAAAGTGACTTTCCGTCGAGTCGTCCTTTAGCGCTGGTTTTGCATGGTGAAGAGGCTCGGGTTTTCTTACGTGAGAACTATCAGCAGAATCGCGAACTTGTCGATCTAGCTGCCCGTCTGGATGCCTTCAATGCCATTGATATTCAGATCTGTGAAACCTGGTTACGCGGTGCATCTGTTCCCAAAAGTGAATTGCCTGCCTTTGTTGATACTGTCCCCTATGGTCCCGCGCAAGAAAAAGCCCTGCTGGAGCAGGGCTACGAGTACTTCTGAAAAACCAGATTAAAACTATTCGAAGCTTTGCAACAGGTTGTTTGCATAGGCTTGGTCATAGACGCCTAACTGACCGATCACATTCGAGGCGTAGTTGTCAAAATCCGCTTTGAATTCTTTTGCCAACGGCTGCGCGGTCGGCAGTCTAACGGTTTGTGGGTTTTTATGGACGCCATTCACCTGGAATTCATAATGCAAGTGAGCGCCGGTCACGCGCCCTGTTGCCCCCACATAGCCTATAATCTGACCTTGTTTTATGCGGTTTCCGACCTTTGTGTACTTCGAGAACTTACTCATATGAGCGTACAGTGTGCGGATGCTTTCGCCATGCTGAATAACCACCACATTACCAAACGTGGACGAATAATTAGCTTTGATGATCTTTCCATCACCTGCGGCTTTAATCGGGGTGCCCACCGGTGCAGCGTAGTCTGTTCCTTTATGTGCCACAATCTTATTTAAAACAGGGTGCTTTCGTTTAGGGTTAAAGCTGGAAGAAATTCTGAATACATCTAATGGTGTTCGTAAGAATGCTTTTTTCATGCTATTGCCGTCAGGCGAGAAGTAATCCGTACGCCCGGACGCATCAGTGTAACGAATTGCCGTAACTTCGCGACCATTGTTAATGAACTTTGCTGCGATAATTGGACCGTCACTGAGTTTTTCGCCGTTCAGGTAATTTTCTTCATAGAGCAAGGAGAATTCATCACCCTCTCTGATATCCAACGCAAAATCGATATCCCAGCCGTAGATTGTGGCTAACTGCATTATCATGTTGTCTGACAGACCCGCGTTTAAGCCTGCCATAAACAGTGAATCGGAGATGACCGCCTTGGCGTACTTGGTATGGATTTCCGGTGTTCGTTCTATTTTGCTGATTTGCGCCGTTCGATCTTCATTGATGTCGATTTGGTAGGACAGGATTGGTGATTCATTGAAACTGATCTGTTTCAGGATGGACTCGTTGTCAAACAGGAAGATGAATTCCTGACCCGGGTAAATTTTCTCAATAGGCTTCTTGATTTCGGGATCGCTGATCAACTTATAAAGAATAGAGACTCCGGCTCCGGAACGTTCAAAAACGGTGGATAATGTATCCCCGGATTTGACGATTTCGCTGGTGGATAGCAGGAGCTGCTCGTCATCGAGAACCTCGGGTTCAGGAATGACGATATGGGCTGGTACTTCGACAACAACCGACCGGCCCTGTGACGGCCAGAGTGCGACAAGCAATACCAGAACGGAGCAGGCGGCTAACGCGAGAAAATGCGTACGCGGGAACAGCTCTGTTTTCTTAAAAATTTGAATAGTCATGATTAATGCAACAGTTAACGCCGATACTTAATGTATTTTATCAGCTTTTTAAGGTAATTGTGCTAACTGATAGCACATACTGATATAATCAACCAGTTTATTAATGTAGAAATTGTTTAAGGAGACTCCATGAACCTGGAGCAAACACTGGCCGAAATTCGCCGTGGAACGGAAGAGATTTTGGTCGATGATGAGCTTGTTGAAAAGATCAAATCTGGCAAAACGCTGCGTATTAAAGCAGGCTTTGATCCAACGGCGCCGGACCTGCATTTAGGTCACACCGTATTAATGAACAAGATGCGCCAGTTTCAGGACTTGGGTCACACTGTTATTTTCCTGATTGGTGACTTCACTGGCTTGATCGGAGATCCAACCGGTAAGAGCGCTACACGACCGCCATTAACCCCGGAAGAAATAGAGGCGAACGCCCAAACCTATAAAGAGCAGGTCTTTAAGATATTGGACCCTGCCAAGACAGAGGTCCGTTTTAATTCTGAATGGTTTGGCAAGTTGGGAGCGGACTTCATGATCAAGCTGGCTGGCAAGCAGTCGGTTGCCCGCATGCTTGAGCGAGATGATTTCAAAAAACGTTATAAAGCCAACCAATCGATCTCTATCCATGAATTCCTATACCCCTTGGTTCAGGGCTACGATTCCGTGGCGTTGGAAGCCGACATCGAGCTGGGTGGCACCGACCAGAAGTTTAACCTGTTGATGGGGCGTGAGCTGCAGAAGGGTGAAGGTCAGGACCCGCAAGTTGTGATCATGACACCGCTGCTGGAAGGTTTGGATGGCGAAAAGAAGATGTCCAAATCTTTAGGTAACTATGTCGGAATTGCTGAAGCGCCGGGAACCATGTTCCAGAAGATTGTCTCCATTCCCGATGCTCTTATGTGGCGGTGGTATGAACTGTTATCTTTTAAATCACTGGAAGATATCAGCAAGTTAAAGGCCGATGTCGAAGGTGGCGCCAATCCTCGTGACATTAAAATAGAGCTTGCACGCGAATTGGTGGCTCGTTTTCATGGTGAGGAGGCGGCAGCAAGCGCGCACAAAGGTGCCGGCAATATTATCCAGGACGGTGAAGTTCCAGAGGGCACCCCAGAGGTCGAAGTTGATCTGGAAGGCCAGGCGGACCTGCCCATCGGTGCCGTTATTAATAAGGCCGGACTTGCCAGTAACTCAGCTCAAGCGAAGGACATGTTGAAAAACGGTCGGGTAAAGGTCGAGTGGAATACGGTTGAAGCTTCTTTGAAATTGACGCCAGGGCGTTACCTGATTCAAGCCGGTAAGAAAAAGATTGCCTGGGTAATTTTAAAGTGATTTAAGCCCTATGCGCGTTGAATTGGTTGTATTTCGTATCGGCGTCAAATTTAGTTGATGTCTTTTATGTCAAAAAGATAATTTTAATAAAGCCTACTTCGATAGGCTTTTTTTGGGAGTGAAGAGTTGAAAGGAAGTCGATACTTGATGGCCTGCTTTATGATGGTGTATTTCATAAATAGCGAAGCTGGTGAGCTTAGAAGTAATGTAAGTGGATTAGGCTGGGGGATCTATAATGTGGGTTATCAATTGGATCTAAGTAGAAGAATTTCATTTGGTCCTTCTGTAACTTATGTAAATGTATCGGTTGGTGAGCAGCTCGGTTCATTGACCTCCGTTGGTCTCAAGCTGGAATTTGATTTTATCAAGCGGGAGCGTTTCGAAGCATATGTCTCCTCTTCTATAGGAACCTTTCAAGCTAATGGTGAGAGTCTTGAGCTTGATCTGAATTGTGAAAGCAGATTGTGGGGTTTGGGTGCGGCTTCAGCAGTGGGAGCCAGGTATATAAATGATGGGGGCTTTATCGTCGGTCTTGGGGTTGGAGTAGGTGCATTGTATGCACTGCTGGCCGTCGAGGAATGCGATGGTGGACTGAACCTCGTCAGCGCGTTTAATCCCAAGATTGAAGCTGTGCCCCTGGTTGACGTCACTTTAGGGTACAGGTTTTAACTTATTTTCAAATAAGGTGTTGACGTGGGTAATTAAATCCTTAATATACGCCTCCCTGCTGCTGAGGCGGCAGGGAAATCAACCGAAGTTTGGTTTCTTTTAAAGTCTTGTAAGTGATTGATTTTAAAGGAAAAAAATTAAAAATAACGGTTGACACGGTGGTTTGAATCATTAAGATACGCACCACTGAAACGGCAA
>NZ_JADPQG010000009.1 GCF_015687175.1 Reinekea sp. G2M2-21
CGAGGACCACTTTGTGCGGTGTTATTTATACGAATAAACTCACAGTTCTCCGTGTCGTTGTTTTGTTGCAACACACGAGCGCAAGCCAGCGTTTGCGCTTTCAGGGGTAAAGTATTACCCCTTTTTTTATTTTCTGTCGCAGTAGGAGTGGGGTATGTCAGACCAACAACAAAAAACTGAACGTTATCATCCGGATTTGCATTCAACGTGGGTGAGTTCCACTCTCGCGGCCATGTCGTTGCCACAAAAAGTGGGTCAGCTGCTGCACCCGTTTTTAATGCCGTTTTTAGGCGTGGATCAGGCGTTGGCCAGCCTGCACGATATTGAAGTCGGCGGTGCCTTTTTCTTCCCGGAACGCAAAGAGATTTTGCAACAGTTATCGGACAAACTGCAGGCCCGCTTAACCGTGCCCGCCATCGTGGCGTCGGACCTGGAAAATGGCGCCGGTCGAATGGTCAATGGCGCCGTTGTCTTCCCGGATAACATGGCGGTTGCCGCCACGGGTGACGCACATCATGCCTACGTGATGGGTGAAGCCGCGGCAAAAGAAGGCCTCGATGTGGGTGTGCATTGGAGTTTTGGGCCTGTGGTCGACATCAACGCCAACATTCACAACCCCATTACCAATACGCGCAGTTTCGGGGACAAGCCAAGCACAATAAAAGCGTTCGCCACGCAAATGATTCACGGCATGCAGCAAAACGGACTCGTTGCTTGTGCCAAACATTTTCCAGGCGACGGTTTCGACGACCGCGACCAGCACCTTTGCACCACCATTAACCCGCTTTCGTTTGACGATTGGCAAGCCAGCAGTGGGCAACTGTTTCAGGACATGATTGATGCAGGCGTCTGGTCCATCATGATCGGCCACATTGCGCTACCCTGTGTCGACCCCGGTGAGACCGGAAGACTGGCGGATGCACCTTCCGCCGTGATGTCGAAAAAAATCACCACCGATCTACTGCGTAAAAAAATGGGCTTCGACGGTGTCATCATTTCAGACGCCATTGGTATGGGCGGCAGTTGCACTCAGTATCCAGAATCTGAAATAGTGGTGCGCAGTATAGAATCCGGTTGCGACATGGTTTTGTTCTGTCAGCCAAAACCCGCATTTCAGGCCATCATTAATGCTGTTGAAACGGGTCGGCTGAGCGAAGCGCGGATCGACGAATCGGTACGTCGGCTGTTGGCACTGAAAGAAACATTGGGCATCCACCAAAACGTTCAACGCCCTGCTGTGAGCGCTGACGATCAACAGCGTTTTGCCCAAACCGCATCACAGGTTGCAGAACAGGCATTGACGGAAGTGGTGAACACACACGCGGCCGATGCCTTTCCGTTAACGACGGGCATGAAAGTGTTGTGCATGCATTTACGAGGGGATCCCCAGTACCACGTTGACGGTATTGATGATCAGCTTCGAGCCAGAGGGATCGACGTGGTTCGCTGGAGCGAAAGCGATGAGTTTCACATGCCCGATTGGCACGACTTGAGTGGATACGACGCCATTATCATCGCCACGGTTTATGGACCAACCTGGGCAACGGGTCGAATTCGCTTGGCCGGTAATTACAGCCGAGCCTTGGTCGAAGCGATGAAGTCGCACCACTCCCGTTTGGTGATGGCTTCATTTGGCAGCCCCTATCATGTGTATGAATACCCCAAAGTACCTTGTTACGTGAATTGTTATTCGCCCGACGAGCATTCACAAACCGCCTTTGTTAAATATCTGTTTGGCGAATTAAAACCAACAGGAAGATCGCCTGTCGATTTGAACTATGAACGGATGTTCGCCGGAACCGCATTTGGCTGGATGGTTTGAGAATGACAGTCAGTGGAGCGTGACCTAGGGACGCGAACGGAACCCATGGCCGACTGCCCATTGGGTAGTCGGCACATGGCAAGCAATAGACTATTGAAGAGAAAAATATAGTGTTTGGCTTTGCTGTCGTGCAATTTCATCCTGTATGTATTTTTCTTCATGAGTAAGAAAACGGCTATTCGAATGACTGGAGCGCAAAAGGCGGTTTTGTATGTCTTCAGGTTCGTCCCATTCCAAAAACAGTTGTAGAAAGTGTTTGGGGGTTTCGATGCTCTGATCACCCACTAGGAACATTTTTTCTTGTGGTCCAATAGAATCTTCATCGGCCTCAAGAGACAGAAAGTCTAAGTCGACTGCATAACCTTGTTCGTCAAATGTTAATGACTTCGCATTTACTGAGTAGTGTTTATCACTATTGTTTTCTAGCTCGATCTTAAAACTATTGTCGGTCCAGAATATTTTATTGGCTGTTATTTGCGTTGGCATTGATGCATCGTCTTTGTCAATATTCATTACCTCTATACTGCTGACCTCAATGCGTTCAATTTCTTCAATGCCGTCATTCTGATTAGGCCACATTACGGATGCAAATACGCGTGTTTCACCCGAATTTAAACAGGTATCTGTTCCTATGTTTGATTGATTGAATTTAACATATTGACCATCCATATAAGCCAGTTCATCTGAATATTGGCGCATGTTGGATGTGTTGAAGAAATCTAGATCATTTAAACTGACAAAGCAATACAGCTTATCCGATGTGTTTTTAATGGAAAAAACTGTTTGCACTTTATATGCTGTTGCGGTGATTTTCGCGAAATCAGATACTTCGATGCCAAGCGGTAATGGCGTATTTATTTTCAGCGGTACTTCTTTTTTTTCCAACTCTACTTCTTTGTCTTTGAAACAACTGGGCGTTTCGATCGGAAATTCAAATTCTGAATTTGACCATTGATGGCTCATTAAAGCCTGGCCGGTTTTAGTACAAACTGTACTTTCATCATTACTCTTACTGTTGTCTTGATTGCACCCCAGTAAAAGAATAAGCGAAATTGCTAGTGCTGCATTTAAACTTTTCATTGTCATCCTTATAAGTCCACTCATCTGAGGGGGCCTAATTTCCTTTGTACTAAAAAAAAAGGTGTTAGACGTCATGCCGAAGATCTTCAAATTGACATGTATGTAACGTCGTTCAGTTTAATGTACTTGCAACCGTTAACGCAAGCCGGTTTCTGACCAGTTTGTCCCTTATTGAGGTGGCTGATTACAGTTACACCAGTCTGTACGACGGCCGTCAGGAAGTGGAGCAATACACCGGCACCGCACAAACCGGGTTCGAGGCCTACCGCGCGTTAACCTACCGACCGAACGCCGTCGCAGGCTTGTATGGCCAATTACTGAAGCAAACCTTACCGCAGTGGCAGAACGCAGAGTTTGACGTTACCGGTTGGGGCGCCGACCTGGCACCAGCGTTTTACTTTCACGGGGACTACCAGAACAGCACAATCAAGGTGACTGGTCTCGATGCCACGGCTCAATACCGTTACGGTTATACACCGATGGGGCAAGCCTACGGCTTTAAACACCGCTACAGCGATGAGCAAATGACGCGCACATTTAGTAGTCACAGCCCGAACCGCAATGTGATGCAGAACCTCTATACCGGTAAGTACGCAGAGCCGTTGACCGGCTTAGCGAATATGGATGCACGCTGGTACGACGCGCAGAAAGGCAGGTTCATCCAGGGTGATCAATACAACCACGCCAACCTGATGTTACCAGCAGGCGCACTGAGCGAACTGATGCGCTATATTGGTCGCAGCCAGAATGACTTGCTCAGAGACCCGGCGCAGCAGATGCGATATGGGTATGTGAGTGGGAATGCGTTGGCTTGGGTAGATCCGTTGGGTTTAGTAGAAGTTAAGGATTCTGGTCACGATTGGAACCGAGATTCAGCTAGGCTTAATGTTGCTAATGTAATGTCTGGAAATGCTAGTGAATCTGAAATTTTTGCCGCTCAAGTCGATTTGATTGTTGCTGGGTATGATTTAGGTTCCTATGGTGCAGATGGTGATTGGGGTTCAAGGTCTAAAAGGGCGGGAAGCGCCTTTACAATTGAATCAACAGTTATTGCTGTATCGGAGGAAACTGGAGTTCCTGCTGGTTTAATCATGGCCCATATGCATGCGGAATCGAATTTCGATACAAACGCCGTGAGCTATGTCGGAGCAGTTGGACTAATGCAGTTCATGCCGGGCACTGCAGTCGGTGAAGGATTGATGCCATATAACGGTAGTGGTGGTTTTCGTGATTTAAGAACAAATCCGGAGATGAACGTCACTGCAGGTGGAGCATATTTGGATTATCTCTACGACAGGATGGATGAAGAAGGTGCGACGGATCTTGATGACCGAATGCTCGCTAGCGCCTCATACAATTGTGGGCCGGGCTGTGTAAACAATAGAATTTCTCGTGAGTTTGGTGCATATAGTGAAAGACAAGGATTGGTTGACTATGAAGCTATAGCTGACAATCTGCCACAGGAAACTCAGGGCTATGTTGATAGAATTTATGGCGAATATAATGATGTAGAGGGAAACCGAGATGGAGGGCTATATGAGTATTACCAAAATATTCTTGACTGTGCTGACTAGTATATCTCTCAATTCATTTACGCAGGCTGAATTGTTAACTGAATTGCATTTATATGATGGACCATATAAATACTCGCTGGTGGGTATATGTGATAACACGATTTACCTTTCTAGTCGGGATATTGCGAAAACCTATTTGATTGAAATAGAAGGCTTAGTAACGGATATTGTAGCCGGACATTTCGAGAGACTTAATTGTTATAATAATGGGAATGTGTTGTTGGTATCAGATAATGAAGCGCTCAATTTATCAAATGGACTGCGATTACAATTCGATGCATTTCCCGAATTTACAAATTCTCGCCCACTGTTCGCGAAGAACGGAAAGACATATTCAGTCAATCTCGCAGATGGTACTAAACACCTAGTGTTTGAAAAAAACTATACAGATGCAACCTATTTAGAGAGAAGTGATTGCTATGTTTTCACTACAGGTAAGGAAATTTATAGGCAATGTAAATCGCATGTTGAACTTATTGATTTCAGTCTACCGAATCCTGAAGGTCCTTTAGCTCCGATAAATATTAGAGCGGTGAGTGATCAGTTCGCTTATGTTTCGGTGTTGAATTATGCCGATAAGACTTGGTATGACTATTTATATGATGGCACGGAGCAATTGATTGAATTCACTAGACAGACGCCCGAATCTAAAAGGTATCGAAGTGTTAAACAATTAGGTAGTAGCCTGTTTTTAGGTAAGCTTTTTATTGGAAGTATTGAAAACCTTGACCCATTACAATACCTATATTTCAAAGATGTTGATTATCTATGGAACTATGAAGGATACATTTACACTTTTCAAAAAGATGGAAGCAATATCGTTATTGAACGTTATAGAGCTTTAATGCCGTGAATTAGTATTTTTAGCATCGAAAGAATCACTAATTAGTACAAACCAAAGGGCTAAGTCAAAGAAAAAAAGGTGCCCTATTGATTTCCGGTCCGCTTTTCAAAAGCTAAAAGGTAAAGTATGAAAAAATCAGTATTATTCGCAGTTTCTTTACTCTCATCATCCATCGCACTCGCAGGTTCCATAGGAGAGAACTTTGAACCTGGTGGATACGCACTAACCGGTTTCGCTAACTACTCAAGCGACTCAGATAGCGGCTGGAAGAGTTTTTATCTTTCATCCGGCGTAACGTTTTATCCAAAGCAAAATGTTTCCTTGAATGCTGGATTTAGCTTTCAAAACTATGGATTCGATGATGCTATGGAGCAATCGGTCTATTTGCGTGCCGGTGCCGCTTACGCGTTTGGCTATAACCCAATGGCAAAAACCGGGTTGGTTCACACCGTAGGTTTTTACGGCTACCGTTACACCTATACCGATGTGAACGATGTAACGTCAGATGCGAACATCTTCGTAACGCCTTATTACCGTGCGGACTATTTTCTGACCGAGCGAATTTCGGTATACAGTACCTTGGAATTATTTATGCTGGATTTGAGTACGGGTTCGGACGAACTTGTGGATACTGGCCTCGACATAACCGGTGGTATTGCTGTTCACTTCCCAAATAGTTTCAGTGACTGGTCGAAAATTTTTAAAAAGTAACAATCTAAAGCATTATCTTGAGTATGGCCTGAACGATTAAAAAAAAAAGCGAGGAATTAACCTTCCTCGCGTACTCCCGCCAACAACTACAACACCGAAAGTTACATACGCTTACTATTAGGCTTCAAAAATATAGACCATTCATGTCACCAAGAAAATCGACGGGAGCTGAGTCATTGATTCTTAACCACCCTTGGCGGTATCAACTTCGAAAAGCATCACCAGATTAATCAGAGTTGCCTTAACTATTAAAATAGGCAGGAACCTTCAGTGTTCCGAACCCCTTAACTGGACATGCGCCTCAGGGGTGCATAACAACGCCGGGTAATTATAGGATCCAGATGAAACAATCTGTTCGCCTGCTGAATGCTAGTGCATGTACAACATAAGTTCTCTTTAAAAGGCGTGTCTTTAGTCAACCGAGCGTTGCTTTTCTACCCTTGGTAATCATAGACTGACAAGAATGATACCGTAACAAGGGATATAGAATGAAAGGAACTGCCCGCACGACACACTGGATGATGGCCATTACATCGCTGTTATTTCTCGCAGGGTGTATCCCTCATAGTGAGAGTTATTTGGACAGCCCCATTTGGAGTGACAACGATCATGCGATCGTGTATGTCGCCGTCGAGGGCACCCATTACCCATATTCTTTTTATCATGATTTTGATGTTGAGCATAACCGAATAATGGTGACTCAGTCTCAAAGTGTGGTGGATGGTTCATTGCTGTTTGAAGAAGAACCACTTATGTTCGTGTATCCGCTGTATTTTTCAGCTCAACATCAGTTGCTGGTTTATTATTCTAATGAGACGCCTAACGACATTAAACTGCGTACGTATGATTTATCCAGCCAAAGCAAGACCATTTACGATGCCCGAATCGCGGGTGTGCTGTCTGCAGCCCTGCCGCCCGATGGTGACAGGATTGCCATCTATCAAACGGAGTACAGTTCCGAACTGGATACCCATTTGATCGCGATGACGGTTGTTCCAGTCGGTAAGCCCACGGAGAGCCGTGTGATGTATTCGCAAGCAATAGCATCGCAGAACGGCATACCCCTGTACCATTGGCAGGGTAATAACAGTATTTGGGTTAAGCTGGAGTCGGGTTATTTGGTGTTCGATATTGACGATGGTTCAGTCACTGAGCAGATGGACGGTTGTATCGAGCCGAACGCCTTTTCATCGTCAATCAATTCTCAAGGATTGAAAGTCAGTGCGCCATATGGCGATGAGGATTTAAAAGTGCGGCAAACCTCGCCAAATCAGTACTGTCACTAACAATGCAAATAGAAAACTGTCTGCATTGTGGGTATTGCCTGAAAGCCGTTGGTGATTAAAGACCGTAGCGTGCTTTGAATCGTTTACGGCCATTGGCCGTAAAAATGACCGCTCTGGAATCGGCCCGGCGTGTCACCATCGCGTGTTCAAAAAGATCGTCCAATATCCATTGTCCTAACCTTCCTGCTAAATGATTGGTGCGTTCGCTCCAGTCGAGGCAAGATTTGCACAGCGGTCTTTTGCTGCGTCCTTTTGCCGAGAAGTCAAACCCTCGTTCGTTAAAAAAGGCGCGACCCAGGTCGGTCAGGTGCGTCTGTTCTTGATTGTCCACAATGATTTTTTGTGAGACGAGCGCGTCGTACAGTTCAACACCGGCTTCGCCTGCCAAATGGTCGTAGCATATGCGGGCATGTTTCAGTTCAGGGTCGGTAGGGCCTGTGGCAATGTTTGGTATCAGCAACACGGTGCTGAGCGTGAGTAGTGATTCCAGTACTTCGGCAACTTGCTGATTGGCGAGCTGAAAGTATTTGTGTCGCCCTTGTTTGCGAACCACCAGTAACTTGCCAGAGACCAACTGTGAAAGATGGCTGGTTGCGGTTTGTGCGCTGATGTCTGCTTCTAAGGCCAGCTCTGTGGCGGTGAGGGCTTTGCCTCCCATCAGAGCCGTCAACATCCGCGCGCGGCTCGGGTCGCCAATTAAACTGCCAATGGTGGATATCTCAGGTTGCATGTTTCGGCTCACTTAGTCCTACGACGAATGGTGTGTAGACAGATAGGCAGTATAACAGCACGATGGTTCCGATAGTTCGATGGCCAACGAAGCATACATTATTTGCAGCCGTACACTGCCGCTTCCTTCATTCAATATAGACAGCAATCGTATGACTCTACTGAACAGAAATCATCCGCTGGCCATTCTGTTGGCTGGCATCCTGGCGTTAATTGTTGGAGTGGGGGCTGCGCGCTTTGCCTTCACAGCGCTGCTGCCGGCGATGCTCGAAACCACACTTTCACTTCCATTCGCAGGGCTTTTGGCCAGTGTGAATTATCTGGGCTACCTCTCCGGTGCCATATTCGCGATTTTCTTGAAAGACCTGCACGCCAAGGTTCGATTTTTTCGGCTCGGCATGTTGATCTGTGTCGTTACGACGTTGGTACTGGCCGTCACCACTTCGGAAGTGGTCTGGTTGGTGTCGCGGGTGGTCGCGGGCTTTGGCGCAGCCATGGCGCTGGTCGTGGGTTCGGCCATTGTGATGACCAAACTGAACATGGCGGATAAAACCAAGGCTATGGGTATTCATTTTTCAGGCATTGGTTTGTCCATTGTGGTGACAGATTTGATTGGTCGTTTGGTGGGTCTTATGGGAGGTTCGTGGCAAGACGCCTGGTTGGTCAACGCGTTGGTCGCTGCCATCGCGGCCAGTTATGCCGTGTATGGTTTGTCAGTGAACGAATCAAAGCCTACAGGAACCGTAGTCGCAAAGTTTGATTTTACGGCGCTGAACAGCACGGTGGTCGTGTTGATGTTTGCTTATTTTACCGAAGGTTTGGGTATGGTGGTGCAGGGCACCTTTCTGCCCGACATCATCAATTCATTGGAGGGGCTGGAAGGTTTCGGCGGCTATGGTTGGACCGTGGTCGGGTTGGCCGGAGTACCATCGTGTATTTTGTGGATGCGCGCGGCTCATCGTTTCGGCAGCGTAAATATCATCGTCCTGACGATGGTGTTGCAGGTAATTGGCTTATTGATTCCGGTATTGACCACTAACATATGGTTAAACCTTTTCTCCGGGTTACTTTTCGGGGGAACGTTTGTCGCGTTGGTCGCCCTGTTTATGACACTGGGCGGAAGTATGACCAGCCACCCGGTCATCGTCATGGGGGCGATTACCACCGCCTATGGTATTGGGCAGGTCACCGGCCCACTGTATGCCGTGGCGTTAACAACAGCGCAAGGTTCTTACAACGCAACCCTGCTGTTGACGGCGGCGATGGTTTTACTGGGCGCCTCAATGATGTGGATAACTCGGCAGCGGTTTCGGAAATGAGTGTTTTGGTTGTAGGTGTTTATTGGATGGCCCGAGTTGCTGCTTACGATCGCTTTCTTACTCAAACGTTCTAATCCTTGCGAGTTAGTAAACCTCACCTCTCCAAACCAATTTCCTGTTCCAGAAAACGCAAAAACACGTCGAGCTTTGGCGATAGCTGGCGGCGTTGATGGTAAAACGCATAACGGTTGATGTCCGGTTGTTGAAAGTCGGGCAATAGCCTTACCAGGCGTCCATCGGTTAAGGCATCTTCTACGTAAAACAGGTACGTGTTAATGATGCCCATACCTTGCAAGGCAGCTTCAATGGCGAGCGAAATATGATTGCTGACGTATCGACTGGTGGCCTCGAAAAAGAGTTCCGGTTCTTCATGGCGTTGGAACCGCCAACGGTTGAACAGTTTTTTTCCACCACGATGCAGCACAAATTGATGCTTGGAAAGATGGTCAGGGTGGGTGGGTGTACCGAATTGCGCCAGGTAGGTTGGGCTGGCAACCAAAGTGGGGGTTAATGAGCGGATCGGTATGCAGAAAAGCCCGAGGTCGGTCCCGGATTTTTTGGCGCGAATGGCCACATCGAAACCTTCTTTTTTCATGTCTTTAATGTCGTTGGAGACATCCAGTTCCAGTTGAATGTCCGGGTACTGTTGCAGAAATTTAGGCAATAAGGGTCCCAGCACGTGTTCTCCGAGCGCAACCGGTGCGGTGACTCTCAACCGGCCACGCGGCGTGCCGCTAAATTGCCGAGTTTCGTTGTCCAGCTCATCCAGCTCATTAATGAGGTAACTGGCTTTCTGAAAGTAGCGCTCACCCGGTTCGGTTAAATGCATGCTGCGCGTGCTGCGTACAATCAATTGCGTGTTCAGCTCTTCTTCGAGCAGTTGCAATGCTTTGCTGATCGTCGGGCTTTTCAGTTGCAATCGCGCAGCCGCTCCAGCGAAGGAGCCTTCTTTCACCAAGGTGACGAAGATGCGCAGGCGTTGAAATTTATCGCCGGTTCGGGACATGACGGACCTTATTCATAGATTTAAGTAACTATTGAAGTTGCTGATCAGTGTATTACTAAATTTTAAGCGAGGAAATAGACTGTGCGCTCTTCTGAACCAGGTGGACTCGCCAGTGAACCCAGCTTTGTACCTCAACCGATTTGTGACCTCTTTTGCTGACTATGGTCTGATGTTTTTAATCCCATTGTCTGTTTTTCAAATTACCGACAGCGCTGCCTTGGCGGGGTTGGCGTTTTCGATTGAGTATCTGGTCAAGGTCGCAGCCGGGCCATTAACCGGCAGTTTTGTTGACCGGATAGCGTTGGTCACTTTGCTGAACTGGGTCAATGGAGGGCGTGCGCTGACGTGTGTGGTGTGTGCAGTGTGGTTGCTGCTGGCGCCCGGCATGACGCCGTTGGTCGTACTGGCCGTATGCAATGGTGTCGGTTATACGGTGAACTTTATGGCTCAGGAAACGTTGTTAACAGACCTGGTGCCGAAGTCACTTTTTTCTAAGGTTCAGGCGCAAGTGCAAAGTCTCGAACAGGTCGCTTTGGTTGGGTCGCCTATGGCGGCGGCAGGGTTGTTGCTGTGGGTGTCGGTTCCCTTTTTAGTCGTGGCTATAAGTGTGCTTTATGCGGTGTCGATGGCATTGTTGGCCGTCGGTATTGGTCAACGGGTTTTGCCGCCACCACCCGATCATCAAGTGCTTTTGACCAACAGCCTGAAAGATAATTTCCGTGTCGGCCAGGCGTATCTGTTGCGCTCCGGTGCGTTGCGGAAAGTGGTGGCATCGACATTTCTGATTAACCTGATTTTTGCCACATTGTTGGCGATTGGCGCCCCCGCGGTCGTCGGCGTTTTTGCCGGAACGGCAGCGGACTATGCTCAGCTTCAGGCTGCTGGTGCCATCGCGGCAGTCGGAGTTCTGTTACTGTTGTCCCGCTATTCTCATTGGCTCACGTCAACAGGGTGGGGCCGGGTATCGTTTGTCATGATGTCGCTCGGCGGCTTGGTGGCCAGTTTGGCGCAGCACTATGTGCTTTTCTTGCTGGGGGCCGTTTTGGTGTTGGCGTTCGATGGTATGTTCAGTGTGTATATTCGAACCCGGCGCATGGAAATTATCGCCCGGCGGGACTACGGCAAAGCGATGGGGTTGTTAATGGTGGTGAATAACTTGAGTAAACCGGTTTCAGGTTTGCTGGTATTTGCCTTGTCTGGGTGGCTGTCGGTGCAACAGGTTCTATTGCTTTCAACGTTGATGGCAATTGGTTGTATTTTGGGGTTTCGGTTGTTGGTTGCGTCGGAACCAGTGCCGGTTTTCAGTCAGACCTAGCGCGTTCAAATATACCCTGGATTTCCTTTGGAAAAGGGGTCAGCCTTTGTTGACTGCCCCTACCGTAAGTCTAAAACAACATGTCTGCCTTAGCGCAGATACCCTGCTTTTCAGTTTTCGGTGCAAGCTCCGCGCGCTCTGACTCGATAGCCGATAAGGAGCGGTAAGCACAGCAACATCAGGTACGAGAATGCGCCGATGTTAATTTGGGTTCCGGTTTCGTTGTCCGCCGAGTCACTTGAGTCATCCGAGTTTGCATCGCCGTTATCTGCGTCGTTATCGGAATTGTCAGCGTTATCGGAATCACTGTCACCACTGTCACCATTGTCACTGTTGTCGCCATCATCCGGTGCATCGGCATCATCTTGGCTACGCAAATAGGTTTCAAATTCGGCGACAGTGGGTGTGTTGTTGGACGTTAGGATAATAAAGTCAACTTTGGCCAGTGTTGTCTCGGCAAAGGTGATTTCTCCTGCACCGGTTCCGCTGGCAAGCAAAGCTTCGGTATCGTTATTAACCAGTTGCCAATCCAGAATGTTGCCTTTGTAGTCGGCCGCTTCACGGATAATCACAGTATTTAACGTAACGTCGGTTGGCCATTTAATCGAAATTCGGCCGTCGGCGGCTGTGGGTGCCCAAAAGGTTTCCAGCTCTCCGTCGCGGACACTGCCAAAACTTCCCATACCTTTACTGGAGCCGTCAGAACCGGCACCGATAGACAAGTTAACGTCGGTTGGCGTTTCCGGATCGGTTGGATCGGTTGGATCGGTTGGATCTGTTGGATCAGTTGGATCGGTTGGATCAGTTGGATCGGTTGGATCAGTTGGATCGGTTGGATCGGTTGGATCAGTTGGATCAGTTGGGTCGGGCTGGCCTGTGACGCCACATTCACCATCGGAAACCAGCAATCCATTACCAGAACCGGCGCTACGCGAAACAATAGTGCGGACGCAAGCTGTGTCATCTAACTGATAGGTATAAGGGATTGTGATAGTAGTGGTCGAAACGGGATTCGGTCCGGCGGGATGTTCGTTCTCGCTGTCTTTCCAGGTAACATTTTCGAACATATTGCCGCTGATTTCCCAATAACCCATTTTATCTGTATAGAAGGTACCGATGGGGTTCTGAGCATCTTGGAAATAGTTATTTTCCGCTTTCATCTTGCCGCCAATTCGCGGATTCATTCCGGATTTGCTGATGTGATGATAGTAGTTGTTGTAGGCGTGAGCCGTTCCGTGACGCAGTAACGGCGTGCGGGAGTCGATGTGTTCATAGTAGTTGTGGTGAAAGGTGACATAGGTGTTGTTGTCATCACTGTCACTGGATCCAATCAAACCGCCCCGACCAGAATGGTGCAGGTAGTTATAGGACACAGTGACGTACTGGGTTGTGGCTTTCATGTCTATTAGTGAGTCATAGCCATCGCTTTCCCCGCCGGAGGCTTCCAGTTCGTTGTGGTCGATCCAGACATTGAACACATTGGATTCCATACCGATGGCATCGCCCCCGTTAGACGTAGGTGAACCACTCTTTTTTACGTTACGGATGTGGACATTTTGAATGATGATATTGGATGTATCGCGAAGATGAATACCTATCTCATCGAACAAGGCATTATCGTCAACGCCGATGAGCGAGATGTTTTTCACCCCCTTGAATTGAATTTCTTCACCGGTGGTATCGCAATTACCGCTGACTTTCTGGGTATTCTCGTGGTTGATGGTGCCGTTTACATAAATGATCAGCGGTGTCTCTTTGCTGGCGCGCTGACACATAGCTTGGTTAATTTCGGTACCGGTGCTGGCATAGACGGTCTGTCCGCCTTCGCCACCTGTGGTGCCACCATTAAGCGTCGCGAAACCTTCCAGCGGTGCTGCGACGGCGGCCGTCGCCCACAGTAACCCGCCCAGTAGTGGCAATCGCGTATAAGTTGAGAAATTGAAGTGACAGGTCATGATCTGTATTAAATCCTTTTTAAAGTTTGAAGCTTTGGTGGTGTTAGTGCTTGCATATAGAGCAAGTTAACAGTACCGGACACAGGCTGAAAAGAAATTGGATATTCCTTGAAATACCAATTGGTTAACGTTATGACAGTATGAATATTCCAAATAGGTACATGGTTAACAGTCAATGTGTGAACTCAGGTATGTTTTTGGTTTGAGCATGCGTTGAGGCATTCCTAGTAAAAAGCGGTAACCATTCAAATTGACAACGAAACCACTGAGGCACAGAATGCTGTTTTCCCAGTCGTCTTGCACGCAGCTAGCACACGCGCAGAGATCGACGGACTTTTTAGAGGTACCCTTAAGTATGTACTACGCATTGAAGGTAATGGTGACAACTCTGTTGATAGTGGTGATTTCTGAAGTGTCTAAACGCAGTTCCCTGGTCGGTGCCGTGTTAGCGTCGGTACCCCTGATCTCTGTCATGGCGATACTCTGGCTGTATATCGACACCAAAGATGTGGAGAAAGTCAGTGCGCTGGCGGTAAGTGTGTTCTGGCTGGTGTTGCCGTCACTGGTGTTGTTTGTGATGTTACCGCTACTGTTGAAAAGCGGTTGGGGTTTTTATCTGAGTTTAGGAGTGTCGGTATCGGCAACGATTGTCAGTTACTTCATTATGTTGGTGGTGCTTAAAAAACTGGGTATTCAGCTTTAACGCGTATGATCGTTCTTCTTAGAAGGCTTCCTTGGACGCCTCCGAATAATTACTATCTGCTTCAGCGGGTACAGAAATACGAAAATTTCAAGCCACGCTCTGCAGTCTATAACCTGTCACTTGGTCAAGGGCGTAACAAAAAAAATTACGATTTCAGTCCCGCTCCTGGTGCTTCCAGATCAATGGCTGCGTATTGCTATGCGTTTTAAAAAGGACTGGCCATTCACTGCTATACACACCTCGCTCGTCACTCGTTATGAAAGGGCTGAGTTGATTAAAATGAATCGGAGCTGGCTTAGTGTTCTTAGTTTAGTAAGGAAATTCTATTGCACTGCGCATAGACTGGGATCAGATGTAGTGCGTAAAGCATACGCCGATTGTCTGGTAGAAGTCTTTAGGGCAACTCTGAATAATTGCTATCTACCTCAGCGGGTGAAGAAATGCGTAAAGTTCGAGACAAGTTCTGCAGGCAATATTCATTTTCTTGGCAAAGAGCTTAACAAAGAAATTTGCCATTTCAGCCTCGCCCTCCGGGACCTTCAGATCGATGACTGAGCTTTGTTGTGTGTTTTGAAAAGGACTCGCCATTCCCTGCAACACACGCCTCGCTCATCCTTCGATCTGATAGGTCTGAGGTGATTTGAATTAATCAGAGTTGCCTTAGGTCTCAATAGTCACTGAATACAGTACCCGGAAGGATGTTATGAAAATCATTTGGTTACACGGCGCACCGGCTGCCGGAAAATTGACCGTCGCTAAATGCCTGAAAGACGAATACGATTTTAAACTTTTGCATAATCACCTGACCATCGACGTCAGCCTCGCGATTTACGATGCGTTTGGTGAAAAGGATTTCTTTGACTTTACCGATATACTGCGACGAAAGGTGATCGCCAAGGCGAAAGAACTAGGCGTCGGCTGTTTGGTACTGACATCCATGACGTGTAATCAGTCAGATACTGTCGAGATTAAAACCTTTCTGGACTTTTTTGCTGAACAGGGTATTGAAGTGTACCCGGTGCATTTAACGACCACCCCCGACATTTTACGGGCACGTTGTGTTACCGAAGAACGGGTAAACTCGAGTAAGTTATCAGATGCTGCCAAATTACAGGAGATACTTGATGAGATGCCGTTTATCCCAATTGCGCATGAGAATACGCTATCCATTGATAACTCAGCATTAGAGCCTATCGAAGTCGCTAAAATGATTGTCGAGCGGATTGGGCTGTCGGGATGAGAGCGCCATTTCAAGTTATCGTTTTTCCATATCGTACAGAAGAAAGAACTCTGAAGGTGTTAATCGGTAAACGGGCCGATGACGGCACTTGGCAAGCCATCTCTGGAGGGGGTGAAAATACTGAGACTCCATTGGAAGCCGCTAAACGTGAACTTATGGAAGAATCGAACCTGACTGGTGAGCATTGGCAGCAATTGGACAGCAGAACAATGCTGCCGAAAGTTCACTATGCCGGACACGAGGCATGGGGCGATGATGTTTTTGTCATTCCTGAATACGCGTTTGCTGTCGAAACCTACGGGTTAGAAGTGATTTCCTATGAGCACGCTGAGCTTCGTTGGGTTGATGTTGCAACCGCACACGCACTGCTTAAATACGATTCCAATAAGGTTGCGCTTTGGGAGCTATGCCAAAGGGTTATGGTCTGAAACCCCATATTGATTCGGTTATCTGTTCAATCCAAAAACCAGTTTACATGATAACGTCAGGATAACTCCGGCAGTACACAGGTAACATCGCCAGTGCGCAAACCATTCCAGTTTTTCAGAGTGACCTGCCGGTAAGGCACTAAATGTTTTGAGTCGACATGATCTGTTGCGCCGACTAAATCGAGCAGGGCGGTCATCACCGATTCCGCACCCCGCGCGGCACCATCTTCACATTTCAATGCAATGGCCAGTTTTAAATCCGGAATAGCCGCAATGTAAACACCTTCCGCGCCCACTTTTAAAAACACCCTGCTGCCCAATACACCCATCATGTCAGTGCAGTAGCGTTCGGTTCCTGCCACCATAAACGGATTATCGACGACCGCCTGAAATAACTTTTGACAGGCCTTCTTGCTGTTATCGGCTAACCCTACCGGGTCTGCGAACTTGGCAAAACCCAAGGCAAGGTTAGGCAGTGGAATCGCCCAGGTGGGCGCAGAGCATCCATCAGGTGACCAAGGTGCCTGTTCAAAATCACATTCACACATTTGCGCCATGGTTTGCGCTATTTTCTGCTGTACCGGGTGATCGATGTTTATGTAATGGCGATTATCGGCGTTCATTAGTTTGGCTAACGCCAACATACCCGCGTGTTTGCCGGAACAATTGTTGTGTAGATTGTTCGGCGTCTGCCCGGCACGTGCTAACGCGTAACCGGCTTGTACGCGCATGGGCCAATGATGGCCACATTCAAAGTCGTGCAGATGCATTCCGAGTTTGGTCAGCATCGCTTGCACGGTTGCCGTATGTTTTTCCTCGCCATTGTGCGAGGCGCACATAATGGCTATTTCTTCATCGGTAAACTGAAAGTGTTCGGCACCACCCAACTCCATGAACGCAAGGGCTTGCAACGCCTTAATGGCACTGCGGGGATAAACCGGCGATTGCATGTCGCCCCAGCTGTGTAATTGACGACCATCCGAAGATAGGATGACCGCGTGAATACGGTGTTTAGATTCCACGATACCGCCTCGGCTTACGTGGACAGAAATAACAGGGTTACCCATGTGGAACGTTCCAGAACATTTTCCGCTAGAACATCATAGAATGAGAACTGGTGCAACCAGGGCTGGCGTGAAAGGCTATTGCTTAAGCTGCCTATAGCCCGTGAATTTATTTTTCTAGAGTACTCGTAATTTCGTTTTACGTGGGTTTCTCGTTGAGAAGAATCAACCCGCTTTGCGACTCTGGTTCGGTTCATAACCAAGGTTTCTTTTCGTGGTTTTTTCTTGCCAAGGGGCGATCCCCTTGAACCCCCTTTTGTCGCCCGCTTTGGTATTCTTCCTTAATTGCCACTGACTTCGAACGGTCGCTTGAGCGTGCGTCCCTGCACGCGCGGCGCTTTCCGGGCATCCATGCCCTTGAATCCGTTGCGACGTGTTAATTAAGTCAGCCAAAACGGATGCGACGGTAGGGTTATTTACACCTGATCAGGCTAAATAGAGTTTGCTGGTTCGTAATTGTTTTTGAGAAGGTAGCGCTTGAAGTTTTCCCGCCTTTTAAACGACCACGCGAAGCAATTTACGTCTCACAGGTTGGTCAGGCGGGGATGCTTGAAAAAGTGAGCCCGAATCGTCTGTCCGGTTTGGCCAATGACGGCGAATATCTCCAAATGAGGCTATGTTACTGCATGATACAAATGCCGGAGAAATAAATTAGTTCTGCTTTAGTAAGTACCATTCGAAGCGCCCCGCTCAACCCGTTCGCGGGTGTTTTCGACTTCATCTATCCTGTGTGAGATTGGGTTTCTTCTTCAGACGGTGGCGAGCTTTTACATCGTTCACGGAACTCCGCCACGCTCATACCAAAGGTATTCAGAAACTCCACATTCAATGCGTCGGCTGACGAAAACCCGAACGCTTCCGCCACCATTCTATTGGTCAGGTGACTGGTTTGAATAACGTTTTTTACCACTTCTAGTTTATCTTTATTCATGGCAGTGAGTTTCCCGTGCTGCACCGGTCTTATTGAACCATTGTTGATAAATAAGGCAGCTCGGTAAAGCGCCGGCACGGGATGATCGTGTAAGCGGCCGTTTTAGTCGGTTGAGCGGTTAATCACTGTAACCTGCTCAGTTTTGCTGCAGCATTTTTGACGTCCCAAGTTGAGTTTTTCGTCAAAAAGCTAGCAGATTGTGACCGGCATCGCTTTAGGTACTGAACGGTATGCTGTTGATCAGATTGTTGAGCGCGAGTTGGCTGCTGCATCCGGTTTTCTCGAAAATGTTTTTCAGGTGAAATTTCACTGTATTCAGTGAAATACGCTCAGCTTCCGCAATGGTTTTCAATGCCTGACCCTGTGCAAGTTGTTGAGCGACGGCCGCTTCTTTTTGCGTTAATCCAAAAATTGCCGAGAGTTTTTCAGCCTGAATGGGTTTGATCAAATTAGGGGAGACAGCATAAATCATCACGCCGGTAAAAACGGGTTTGTCGGATATGTGGTTATTCATCAACGGTTGAAACCCAAAGAACAGATGGTCAGACACCTGCAGGTTTTCTTCCTCTTCACGGGTAAAGTTATAGCCCTCGATGCGCTTCGCGGTTTTAACCAAGCTTAAATATAGTAGTTTTTCGACGTTCTTATTCTTCAACGTCATGTGGCCATTCTGAATGTCCAAGTCTGGTACCGACTCGATCAACGTGCGCATACTGGTGTTCATCGCGTTGATGGTCCCGGTCTCTGACAAGATCGCCACAGGAATGCGAAAGGTTTCGACCAACGCCTCTATGCGGGCATGATCATTGGCCGACTGCTCCATAGAAAACGAGTGCAAAGCACCCTGTTGCAAACGGGGCAGCAGCTGGTTTAGTTGTTCGATCTCCAGTGCTGTGAAGGGGCCTTCCGTTTCGCTGCGATTGCAGATAAGCAAACCCAACCAGTCATTGTCGGAAATCAAACACGCTGCGGCGGAGTCGATGAGCCCTTGGGGTTTCGCCCATTCCTGAAAATGTTCACTGGCGTAAGCGACTTCCGCGTCTGGTAAGGTGGCAATGGTGTAAAACTGGTCCGCCGGCGCATTTAATACTCGGTGCAGTAAGTGATCGGAGTTGATGTAATGGTTCATGTAGCTGTTAGCCAGTTCGTCGTTGATTCGCTGGCCAGCGTCAACATGAAAACGCAGTCCCATGCTTTGCTTATTCAGAATCATCATATGACTGATTTGCAGGTTAAAACTTTCGACCAGTTGTTCTGTGACCAACTGCCAGGCTTCTTTATTGAATACGGTATTAGTGGCGATGCCTTCGATAAGGGGCAGGGAACGTGCATTCATGGATAATGTGCCAAGTTGAGGACGCTTGTGGTTTAGCAAGTATAGGGGAGCGTTTGCGTTTGTGCATCCAAACGCTTGAAGATGAATTGCGGTGTTCGGTACTCAGCGGTTTCACCGCTGAGCCGATTGTTGTTTCGTGGTTGTTAACTTAAGGGCACCTCTAGAAAGTCCATCTGACTCTGGATTTAAGAACGCGCTTAGGGCAAGGCGGAAATTTGAAAACCAAGGGCAACTCTGAATAATTTCTATCTACCTCAGCAGGTGAAGAATTGCGCAAAGTTCGAGGCAAGTTCTGCAGGCAATATTCATTATCTTGGCAAAGGACTTAACAACAAAATTTGCCATTTCAGCCCCGCCCTCCGGGTCTTTCAGATCGACGACTGAGCATTGTTGTGTGTTTTGAAAAGGACTCGCCAATCCCTGCAACACACGCTTCGCTCATCCTTCGATCTGATAAGACTAAGGTGATTTGAATTAATCAGAGTTGCCCTACCTGGCTAAGTTAAGAATTTTCAACACAGCCATAAGCTCGTTCATAAGTCCCCAACGGGCGCGGGCTAGCAACGCACAAACCTTCGTTAAACACTTTGAAAAGGACTCGTTCCCTTCAGTGTTTGCCTTGTTTTGCACGCTGCTAGCACACGCGCAGAGATCGACGGACTTTATAGCGGTGCCCTTAATGTCATCTCAACCGTCGCCGCATCGGCGGCGTATTTCCCAGTGCCTCTGAAATCCCGCAATGCACCGGTGGCGTAGGTGACACTACACTGCCCTTCGGCAACATTGGCGGTATGCATGCCGTGGTGATTCAGTACCAGAGTGACAGGCTCGCCCTGGTACATCCCACGGATGTGTTCCACCGCGGTGAAGCTTGCACTGCCATCAGGGAGGTACAGCAGCAAGAATTCAGCTTCACTTTCACCCGTAATATCTCCGCTATAGGCGTAAGTGACGGAGGCTTTCTTCAAGGTGCCGTCGGCTATTGGTTTCACGGTGTCTTCCTGCCAATTACTGACACTAAAGGTGCATTTGATCATGGTGTGGTTGCTCTTGTCCTGAGTTAACGGAACACCAGACTAATCTTTGCAAGCTCGTCGGTATTGTAAAAAAACGACAGTCGATGGCCTCAAACTGGCGGTGTCTATGGCGTGGCGTCTGGGCGTTTTCGTTATCCACAGAAAGTGGGGATAACCCTGTCGATAACCTCGCGGGAACGTCACATAGCTGGCCTTCGAGGTTATGCGCAGTATCTGAACGGAGCGTTTTCTGACCAGCTAGTGTCCTGAGTCGGAAGTTCGTAAAGTTTCAGAGCTAATGGTAAGCGCTAGTACAAGGCGCTCTTTGTAGAGAATATCGAGATCTTTTCAAGAAGAGCAACGCCGTAATAGTATCTTCCATTAGCTCCCTTTGGGCGCGACATTCAAGTTCTCTAGCGTTGTTCTGTCTCTTGTCAATGGAACAACCATTGACTGCAAGACACGCCTAGCTATAAAGCTTGAATGGCTCGCTGAATTCAAGCGAACTTTTGACTCAGGACACTTGAGGTGTTTGTCAGACCATACCAATCACAGTGTTGATAAGGTCAACCGGCACAATAAGGTGTTGTCGGTTTCCAGGTCCTGACCCCAGATCAGTTTGGCTTGGGAATTCCAGCGGATGCGGTTATAGCCATCTTTTGGGCGTACCTGGGCTTCGGAATATTCCACGGCAGCTGGCCATTCACTGTCGTTAAAGTCGATGCTCTGCCAGTTTGACGGGGGAGGGGTTTCGGCGTAGTCACAACTGTTTTCCGGGTTCGACGAACGCGCGCAGGATTTGTTCAACGGAGCCTGGTGGACGGGCAGGCAGGTCCACTGTCGATTGGTCACCGCTACGACTTTACCGGTCGCGGTGTCGGTAAATTGGGCAATAAAACCGCCATCGCCCATCTGTTGACGAGCTGTACCGATGTACTCCAGCCCGGTGTTGTTGGCTTTGTAATCTTTGACAATAAAGTTCAATTGAACCGGCAGCGTTGCGCTGAAGGTAAAGGTTTCTGCGTTAAACGACCGCTCGGTCATGATCGAGACAGAGTCTTCGGCAATTTTTTGCTCATTGGCGTAAAACGCGAACCAGTTGTCCGCCCACACATCCACCTTGAATGTCTCAGCCTGAGCCGCGCCCATGGTCGCTGCCATGAGCGATAATGCGCCCAGCCCTTTTGCCTGTCTGATGATCATTGGTTGTCTCTCCTGTGTTGTTTTGAACCTATCCCGCAGTGTAGAGGGCAATTGTGCAGGTATTGTGCAGTGAATGAGGCTTGATTATGGTTTTTTCTTCGGTTCTAGGCAGGGTTCGTCGGTACTCTAAACGCACTGTTTTGTTGTCTTAGTCGGTATCGCATTCGATGAGCTGCTGCAAGCTGGCGAACAGTTATGGTGGGACAAAGACCCTGCAAACCGAGCAGGCCGGAATGAAAATCTGCCTTACTTTACCTGCCTAAACGGTATACTCCGGTACTTGTTTGTCACCGAGAATCCTATCGACCATGACATCACCCAAGGCCAGCGGCTTGCTCAGTAATGCGCAGCGCCCGATTAAACTTGCCCGCCATGACATTCCAGACCCATTGCGACCCTACCTGGAATATTTTTGGTCGGTCCACTGGCAGTTAGCCGAAGGGGAGTCCTTTACCTCGGTCAATATTCCTTACCCCTGCGCGCACATTGTTTATGAACGCCACGCGACGGGAATTTTTGGACCTGTCAAAGGCAGTTTCGAAAAGCAGATTTTCGGCCAGGGATTTGTCTTGGGCGCGCGGTTCAAGAGTGGTTTCTTTAGTGCGTTTTCCGGAATTCCGGCGCATGTAACGACAGAAAAAACCTGGGATCTGTCTTATTTGTTTGATACCACTTCTGCGCAATTTGAAGCCACCATGGAAGCTGATTACCGAGTCGAAACCGCTATCGTGCACATGAGTGGGTTATTGCAATCTGCACTACCTGCCGCCAATAGCAACCTGCTGGCCCGTGCCGGGCAAGCGTACGATATCGTGCATCGCATTCAGCACCAACACGATATCGTGAGTGTAGAAGACTTGGCGCTTCAGGAACACATCAGCCTCCGAAGTTTGGAGCGACTATTCAAAGGCACCATCGGACTGACACCAAAGTGGGTGATCCGTTTATTCCGCCTGCAGCAGATGGCCGACGTTATGATGAACGCAGACAACCCGCATTGGGCGGATCTGGCCCTTCGGTTGGGCTATTTCGACCAGGCTCACTGCATCAAAGACTTCAAAGCCTTTACCGGTAAAACCCCCAGTGCATTTTTGTGATGGGCAGAAAGGTCGTTTTCCGAACCATCGGGTGATACATTGGAGGCTCTTTTAGTCGATTCGACCGAACTTAAAAACACAGGAGAATTGCCATGGTCACCATAGACGATGTTGTCGCGTACCTAACCTGTAAAAAAGAATATCTGCCTGGCGGTGCCGAACCGTTTATTGAAAACCTGATTGAAAAAGGACAGGATGCTGAGACCATCGCTAAAGCGGTCGCTCAACGTTTTCCGGAGTTGGATTTCTTTCCGAAATACGGCGGCAACTCGCTGCTGCATTGATCCTGAAATCCTCTGTTTATTCCCGTGCTGACGCCAGGTCATCTACCGCGCATACTGGAATGTCGTCATCACTGGATAATGGTCGGATAGATCCGTCGTATTGCCATCGTGCCACTGCCAGCCACCGCACAAAGGCCACCAGCCTTGCAGGTAAGACCAATGCCAAGCCTCAGGTGACTTTAACGGAACAACAGTCATGGCCGGTGTGTTTTTAGCCTGCAAATGGTCGCGACGTTCCAACACATAATCGAGCGTATCGTTGTAGCAGATATCCGTATTAAAGTAATAGTTGTAGGCACGTGACATCCAATTGTCTTCTGGGTACGAAGCCGCCCCATTGCTGGCATCAAAATTCAATACCGTTTGGCTGGTGGACAGCATCTGAGCAACCTGCGTTTTGTGAGCGAAGTCCACATTCATATCGCCGGCCAGAATAACGGGTTCGTTGTCGGGAATCTGAAACTCATCCAGCCATTGGCGAATTTCGGTGAGCTGTTGCATTCGAATGTCGTGTTCTGAATCGGCCTTGTCATCGTGCGTGGCTTGCAGATGCGTGCCCGCTATGTGAAAGCGACCGGCACCAGAGTCGATCTCCACATAAGCAGCGCCCTTATTCGACTGATAGTCCCAAGACCCAGACAAACTGGCGCGGAACACCAGCTGATGTTGCGTAACAATCGGCCAGCGACTGGCAATGACAACACCACCACGGATTACAAAAGGACTGTTGGAACAATTTCCCGCCGTTGACTGCCAACCACCGCCGTGGCAGGACAAACCGACCACCGGCGTCAGGTAAGGGTACGTCTGATTCATTGACTGCAATGTTTCGTATGCGTCATCGGTAAACACTTCGCTGAATACAATTACATCAGGCATCTCTGGCATGGCGTGCAACGCATCGCTTAAATGCGCCAACCGTTGTTGTTGATCCCAGTCTTGAACCGGAAGTTGCATGATGTTGTAGGCCATCACCGTAATATCCGGGCGTTGTGCAAATACCGTCGTAGTGACCAACAACGAGGCGATTGCCATTAGGGTTTTTGTAAAAATAAAACGCATCCTGTGCTCCTTTTGAGACAGTGAGAGGTTGAACAATCTCTGGATGGCATAGACGCAGAGGGTTAGCCGAATATTGCGTAACCATAGTGACAGGATGATGACGCCGACACGTTAAACGATTGTCGTGTCGTGCAGATGAAAGTAAGCGGCGCAATACGAAACAAAGCATCAGGTACATTCGTGTGATTCCTTTAGCTGATAATTCTGAATTTCGAGCGCTACTGCGATTGGGTTTGACTGCTTGATTCTTATTGTTAGGGAACTAACTGGCGTGTTGAGGTGTGTTTGGTTTTTGTCGAGAGACGCTCTTAGGTTATTTTTCTCTCCAAGGGGGCAGCACCGAATGGCATTTACTCAAGCTGATGCAGTTAATATCTACGGTATTTGCTTCACGTGGTCGTTTGAGAGGCGGGTAAACAATGGCATGAGTCACTTTCTCGATAGATAAAACTAACCTCCAAATTCTATGTACCAATGCATGGCGTAAATAACCGTTTCGTCGCATCTGCTTTGGCTGACTTAATTGTCACGTCGCAACGGATTCAAGGGCATGGATGCCCTTGGAAGCGCCGCGCGTGCAGGGATGCACGCTCAAGCGACCGTTCGAAGAAAGTGGCAATGAAGGAAGAACACCAAAGCGGGCGACAAAAGGGGGGTTAAAATCGATTAAAAGCGAAGCCCCAATGGGCTTCGATTCGATTTTAACGACTTCACCTCTGGTGAAGGCCGGATCAAGGGGATCTCCCCTTGGAAAGAAAAATCCTCGAAGAGATCTTTTGGTTAAAAATGGAATCATAGTCTTCGGAGCGGATTTAGTACTTGAAGTAAATAAAATCTCGTTGAAACTAAGTCACGCATTGATGCGAATGCCGAAAATATTAACTACACCTGCATAATCAAGTGACATTCGGGTGCAAGGGGTTCCCCCTGGAAAAAACTCTGAAAGATCCATTTTCATGAAACAAACCCGAATCGTCGAACCGGTTTAGTCCTTAACAACATTAAACGCACCGTTGATCCGCGTGTTGGTTGCTCACGAAATAAAAGCTCACCCGCAAGACGAACGGGAAGCGCTGATCCGTTCTTTCTGCCGTTTACAGACCAAAAACGACGCTTCGTCACAAGTTATTGAGCAATTTGCATACGCGTGTTACAACACGCGACCGGCTTGTAAGGATCCAACATGAAAAGCGCTTTTACTCAATATCGCGGATTGCCCCGCGACCTATACATTCTTGCTACCGCGCGGGCCATTGCTTCCGCCGGAGCGTTCATTATGCCGATGCTGACATTAATTTTGACTCAGAAAATGGGTTTGACCGCAGCGCAAGCGGGTATTCTGGTGTCCGCTGCGTCGTTCAGTTACGTACCGGGTTCTTTGCTGGGCGGAAAACTGGCGGATACGTTTGGACGCAAAAAAATCATCCTCATCGCCGAAGTGGTTTCTGCGGTATCCTGGATTATCTGTGGGTTCTTTCCTGAGTCGACGCAGATCATTCCATTTATTATCGTGGCGTATTTATGTATGGGGGCGATAGACCCAACATCGTCGGCATTGATCACCGACTTAACCCCACCTGAGCAACGAAAGACAGCTTTCAGTTTGAGTTATCTTGGTCACAACATGGGCATTGCGGTCGGGCCGTTGATTGCCGGTTTTCTGTTTTTGAACCACGCGCAATGGATGTTCTGGGGCGATGGTCTGACCACGCTGGTGGCCGCAGTACTGATCCTGTTTTTTGTCAGCGAATCCAGGCCAGATGAAAACACGCAGGCGCATAATGACAAAGAAGCCTCCGTTGAAGGTTCTGTCTGGCCAGTGTTGCTGGCACGACCCTATTTGATCTGGTTCACGCTGGCGAACTTTCTGCTCACCTTTTGTTACGCACAGTTATTTTTCAGTTTGCCATTACAACTGGAACATCTGTTCGGCGACTTTGGCGCACGTAACTTTGGTTGGGTTATGACCGTGAACGCAGTGACTGTGTTGCTGTTAACACCCTTTGTGATTGCACTGACCAAACAGATACACGCCATCTTTAATGTCGCGATGGCTGGCGCCTTGTTTGTGATCGGGTTCGGTGCCATTTATTGGGCCACGAATATGTGGGTATTCCTGGGCACCACGGTTATCTGGACATTGGGAGAGATTCTCAGTTCGACCAACGCCAATGCCTACATCGCATCGCATTCGCCGCAATCGCACCGCGCACGCATTAACAGCATATTGCCGCTGATATTCGGCATGGGGTTTGGTCTTGCGCCGGTGATCATGGGGCACGTCATTGAAGCGAGAAGTGTAAATGACGTTTGGCTACTGGTAATGATGATGTCCGGAACCGGTGCGCTGCTGATGACCTGGTTAGGGATTAGTGAAATTCGCCGCGAACGTGAAGTTGCTGCTACACAAATGAATCACTGAGGAGTCATGTCGGAGGGAATGTCAGCGAATAATGTGGTCGTGAATTATTCGCTGCCTCTTTTTTTGAGAATAAAAAAGCTTCTCTAGCTTCGGTTAATACCATGATCGGCAAAAGCGTAAAAAACCGTTCCGTCGTGTCTGCTTGGGCTGACATGACGGACACCTCTTTTGGAAAGAAGAAATCGTTCTGGAGCGTTCGGGTTGCACTTCCGCAATTGCATCGCCACAAATGAGTTACAGCATCTCATACGTCAATTCATAAAAATGCTGCCCATCCTTGATTTCGATGGTCATCTCACCACTCAACCCGGCCAACTCATCGGTACCGCTGTCCGGTACCACTTCCAAAATCAACCGCTGGTTACTGGCGGTCATGACCCCAAAATGTTGCAACACAAAGCTGCCTTTGTGCCCGGCCAGCATGCCGGTAACTTGCTCCAAGGCGACATAACCAGCGGATGCGGAATCCGCCAGCCGAACGCTCATCATCTGGCCGACACTGGTGGCTTCCAACTCCCCATTAAAGGTTTTATTCAACGCCAGTTGCCCAAACTGAGCGGGCTCGTTAAAGCGGATGTGAGACTCTGCTGGCGTCATGCTGACGGAAAAGGTTCCCTTGGCAATCATCGTGCCTCCTCAGGCTTTGTGCTGGTAGAAGTCAGTTTTGGTCATTTTAAAGATTTCGCAATCGCGGTCTTTCACAAACTCATTGTGGTCGTATTGTTCTCCAATTCGCACAGCGACGGCTTTGGAGGCGTTATTGTTCGGGTCGATAATGGATATTAATGACTCGCAGCCCAAGCTCTGGAACGCCCAGTCGGCAGCGGCAGAGCCGGCCTCAGTGGCGAAACCCTTGCCCCAATGGTTCGGATGAATGCCCCAGCCAACTTCCAATGCCGGCCAGCCTTCGGGGTATAACAGGCCCACCCGGCCGATAAATTCGTGGCTGTAACGGTCTTCCACCAACCACAGACCATAGCCTTTCAGCGCCCAGTGACCGACCAGCATCATCATGACGCGATAGCTTTCGGCGCGGTCAATGGGCTTGCGGTCGCCCAGATAGGTCATAAAGTCGGCATTCGCGTTGAGGTTTGCGAAAGCGTCCAGATCGGACTCTGCCCAACCGCGCAAACGCAGCCGTTCAGTGGTGATAATTGGGTAATCCATGATCAGGCCTCAGTAACGTTGTCGCACTATGATTCCGTCTGGCTCGTCATTTGTACAGGTTTAGATCAGGAAATCTCGCCAAGCCCACTGTTTAACCGGAGCCGAATCGTTATAATCAGCCGTTCCTATGCCCTGGAAATTAAGAGAAACATTCAATGACTGAAAATGCGTCTAACTTTTTGCGAACGATCATCAGCGATGATCTGAAGTCTGGTAAGCACGAGACCATCGTGACTCGCTTCCCACCGGAACCTAATGGTTTTTTACACATCGGCCACGCCAAGGCGATCTGTGTGAATTTCGGACTTGCGCAAGAATTCCAGGGCCAAACGAATCTGCGCTTCGACGATACCAACCCGGAAAAAGAAGAGCAGGCGTACATCGATGCCATCGAAGAAGACATTCGTTGGCTGGGTTTCGACTGGAACGGCAAGGTGAAATTCACCTCCGACTATTTCGATACGCTCTATGAATACGCGCTGCATCTGATCAAAAACGGTAATGCCTATGTGTGTGACCTGTCTGCTGAGCAGATGCGTGAATACCGTGGCAGCCTGACCGAGCCGGGAAAAAACAGCCCGAACCGGGACCGCAGTGTCGACGAAAACCTCGAACTGTTCGAGAAAATGAAAAATGGCGAGTTTGACGAAGGCGCCTGTTCGCTGCGTGCGAAAATCGATATGGCCTCGCCCAACATCAACTTGCGCGATCCCATCATCTACCGTATCCGTAAAGTGCATCATCACCAGACGGGCGATAAATGGTGTATTTACCCAAGCTACGACTTTGCTCATGGTCAGGGTGATGCGCAAGAAGGCGTGACCCATTCACTGTGTTCGCTGGAGTTTGAAGATCATCGTCCCCTGTATGAGTGGTTCCTGAATAACCTGCCGGTGCCCAGCAAACCACGGCAGATTGAATTCGCGCGCTTGAACGTAAACTACACCGTCACCAGCAAACGCAAACTAAAAAAGCTGGTCGATGAAAGCGTGGTCGCTGGTTGGGACGACCCGCGAATGCCAACCATTGCCGGTATGCGCCGTCGCGGAGTGACGCCCGCGTCGATCCGAAAGTTCATCGACATGTCTGGTATTTCACGTGCCGTGGGTACCGTGGTCGATCTCGGCATGCTCGACGCCGCGATCCGCGATGACCTGAACGACAACGCACCTCGCGCCATGGCCGTCTTGAAACCTTTGAAAGTGGTGCTGACCAACCTGCCCGAAGGTCACCACGAAATGGTCACCCAACCAGAACACCCACAGAAGCCCGAGCTGGGTGAGCGGGAAATACCGTTCAGCCGGGAAATTTACATCGACCAGGAAGATTTCAACGAAGACAGCACCTTGTCGAAAAAGAAATTCAAGCGCTTGGTGCCGGGAGACTATGTGCGTCTGCGTGGGGCTTACATCATTAAAGCCGAAGAGTTCAGCAAAGACGCCGACGGCAACGTGGTTGAAATCAAGGCCACCATTGTTGAAGGCTCACTTGGCGCGAATGTCGACGGTATCAAACCACGCGGCGTAATCCACTGGGTCTCGGTTGAGCATGGCGTACCGGCCACCATCCGTGTGTATGACCGTCTGTTTAATCACCCGACGCCAGACAAAGGTGATAACGACTTCATGGATCACATCAACCCGGATTCCCTGCAAATTATTGAAGGGTGCATTGTGGAGCCGAGCCTGATGATGGCTGAGCCAGAGCAGAGCTTCCAGTTTGAACGCGAAGGCTACTTTGTGGCCGACCGTTATGAACACTCACCGAATCATCTGGTATTCAACAAAACCATTGGTCTGCGCGATGTCTGGGAACGCAGCGTTTAACTCGGGTAACGCATGGAAAAAACCGCCCTCGTGGCGGTTTTTTTATAGGTTCAACAAAACGTCTGCAAAACCCAATGAAAGAAATGTTTATGTCTATGGTGAAACGAACGCGAATGTGAGTATCAGGGAATCTGAAACATAATTGGTATTGGCTGTTTGTATATACAGTATTTGTGTTAACCTTTTGCACTCCAAATCCCACTTAATAAAAGGTGCCATATGATTAAAGGAAGCTGTTGTTGTGGAATAGTGCAATTTGAAATGTCAGAAATGCCAAGCATGATGGGGATGTGTCATTGCAGTCGATGCCGTAAAGTCGGCGCTAGCTCGTTGGTCTTCGTTAAATCAGATGCGTTTCAGATTACCGCTGGCCGGGAAAATATTGAGACCTTCAAGGCTGCGCCACCGTATAAATATGATCGGTGTTTTTGCTCTGTTTGCGGAACATCACTTGGGGAAATTTTGTCGGACATGGACTCTTTTCCAATCAATGCGCATTGTATTGACAGTGAGATTGACATCAGAAATTCATTTCATGAATTTGTATCCGAAAAGCCAAGCTGGTTTGAGATTGGTGACGGGGCGAAACAATTCAGTGAACACCCTCATGATTAACCTGTCTTGTAAAAAAGAAACAACGTAATCCCGCTTGGTATTCAACGCTCTTGTTATGCTGCGTTGTGTCACGCTTTTAGTATCCTTATAGAGACATGGGGGCGCATTTAAGTTTCATAAATCGTCTGCATTTCAGCGGTAGCAGACGCTTCTTTTGCTTTTTAGCCACTCACCATTTTTTGATCCATGAGAACTAAGAAATACCCAATTTTGATTCGGGGACTTAGAGGGAATGACATTGTTTTTTTGTTTATGTCGTCTATGTCATCTTGTCTTTATTTCGGCTGCACTGCGGTAGCTAAACGCTGACGAGGTCGGGATTCTTGTGTCTGGTACGCTAAACTAAACTGATCAGCGTATGTGGAAACGGGCTGACCGAATATAAATGTCACGCAATGTTTTTGTCGCGGGCATTGTTACCTGCCTCTCCGCAAACATAAACAGGAGTTGAGCATGTCCGATTGTTGTTCCAAATCCTCCAATATCTCAAACTCTTCGCAGAGTTCGTTTCCAAAGAAATACACTTGCCCGGTTAATGATAGAAAATATGGTCTGGTCTCTGCTTTAACGATAAAAAACCACATTAACGCGCCATGGGCATGGCTGACAAAAGAGCAAGGCTATTATTTCTGTTCAGACCCGGCTTGTGCGGTTGTGTACTTTGGCCAGGACGGAGAAATCACTGAAACCGGTTCGCTTCGTACTGAGGTTGGGATTAAAAGCGAATTCGTTGGTGCGCTGGTTTGTTACTTTTTTGGTGTAACTATGGCGCAGGCAAAATCCAGCCCAATTGCCCGGGAATTTGTTGTATCCCAAACTCAGAGAAAGGTGTGCGCGTGTGAGTCGCGGAACCCCATCGGGTTAGTGCTGCCTGGGGGATTTTTCGGACGCATTCTGATTCACCTGTTACCCCGGTCAGTTTGCTATACCGCCAGTACGGTTCTTTGCGCCATTGTTGAGGTGCTCCCATGGTTCATGAAGAAAACCATCGCTCTCATCGTTCGGGTTGGTTGCGAGCGGCTGTACTCGGTGCTAACGATGGCATTGTTTCAACGGCCAGTTTGATTATTTGTGTGGCTGCGGCAAGTGCCACGCAGTCGAACGTTTTACTGGCAGGTGTTCCTGGCTATGTTGGGTGCAATTGCTGCAAAAGTCGGGGGGCGTCTATGTTCATCGGCGCCACACGGGTGACTTTTTTGGGGGAGCCTTGGCCAGGGTACTGACAGCGGGTGTCGGCAGCCTGTTCGGTGTCGTTGCCTAACCGGCGGTGGTTCGTTATGGTCATACGCCGTTACTTTAAGGACCACCTATGAATATGAACCAAGTGACGCTGCCGGTACGCGACATGGTCGCGGCGACCCAATTTTACCTGACGCTCGGCTTCACGCAGATTGTCGACACCCCACACTACGCACGTTTTGCTTGCCCGGCAGGTGACTCAACCTTTTCGCTGATGTTAGACGAGACTTCTTTTCGCAATAGCGCAACCCTGTATTTTGAACATGAAGCGTTGGATGACTGGGTCGCCCAACTGCAAGCCCGGGGCATTGCGTTTGAACAAGAACCCAAGGACGAACCTTATTTATGGCGGGAGGCAGTTTTGCGAGATCCTTCTGGTAACAAGGTTATTCTGTATTGGGCCGGCGAAAACCGGTTGAACCCACCTTGGCGTGTCACGATTAAACAGGAAACACCCATGCGACTTGAATTACAACGCCAGATGATCCGCGTATGCGATGCTAAAATTGCGCAAAAAGGTGAGAAGGTCGGGTTATCCTTCTACGCTTTTTTTGCCAATAAGAATGACGACCCAGAACGTTTAATGGAAGCGGCCCGCTGGTGGATCGAAACGCATCGGTTGGATCACTTTGAAAAAGCCGTCAAAATTAAAAAGATGGTACAAGCTGAACTGAACGAACGTTGAAAAAGGAGTTATCACATGACCGACCTCATTCATAACGTGTTTGCACAAGGACAATGCACCTGTGGCAACGTGCATTACGAATTAGCACAAGAGCCGATGTTTGTGCACTGTTGCCATTGCAGTTGGTGTCAGCGCGAATCCGGTTCGGCCTTTGCGTTAAACGCGCTCATTGAATCAACGCAATTGCGCGTGACTCAGGGCGACGTTGAAATGACTAAGCTGCCAACTGCAAGTGGTGGCGGACAAGATGTCGCCCGATGCCCGTTGTGCAAAGTGGCGCTGTGGAGTCACTATGCCGGTGCCCATGACAAAGTGGCGTTTGTCCGCGTGGGCACATTGAGCCCGCCTGCTCTTTGTCCACCTGATGTGCACATTTATACCAGCACCAAGTTACCCTGGGTATCACTCACCGATGGCAAACCCATCATGGACGCCTTTTACCGGTTCAGCGAGTTATGGCCTGCTGCCAGTATTGAACGATATAAAGCGGCCGTTAAGGGGTAATGCACCGGGTAGGCACTGAGACCGTCATTGAAATTTATGCACGCTGGTTCTACTATGGCGGCCTTGTAACGCACCGATAATGTTGTTCTCTGTTGCCGGGTTTCTGCGTTCCCCTCCTTATGTCTTAACCCGGAGTCTGCTATGCCGCATATTCGCCCGCATCTTTTTTCATTGCGTGTGGGGCATGCAGCGCGCAGCACGTTTTTGTCCGGCCATTACACCCGGCAGCAGTTGGGTAAAGATTTGGTCGCTGGTACCACGGTGGGGCTTATTGCGATACCTCTTTCTATGGCATTGGCCATTGCCTGCGGTTTACCGCCACAGTACGGCTTGTATACGGCCATAGTGGCGGGTTTGATTATTGCAGTGACCGGAGGGTCGGCACTGTCTATCAGTGGACCCACGGCCGCGTTCGTCGTCATCCTGTTACCGATCGTGCAAACCTACGGGTTAGCTGGTTTGATGGTTGCCACCATCATGGCCGGGGCGATTCTGGTGATGATGGCGCTTATGAGACTAGGCCGCTTTATTGAGTACGTCCCGGAACCGGTTACGTTGGGGTTTACTGCGGGAATTGCGGTGGTTATCGCGACGCTGCAGTTTAAAGATTTTTTTGGTTTGCCGATCGATACACTGCCCAATCATTTTATCGATAAGGTACCGGTGATCATCCGCCAGCTACCCAACCTCTATTGGTCGGAACTGGTTGTTGGGCTCAGCACACTGGCGGGTTTGGTTTTATTTCCATGGATCACGCGGAAAATCCCCGCGCATATTCCTGCGCTGTTATTCGGAACCTTGGTGGCTTTTCAGTTATCAAAGAATGGTTACGACATTGCGACCATTGGTTCTGCATTTCAATACCTGACGGCCGATGGTCAGGTCGGGCAGGGTATCCCGGCTGCTTTACCGGCGTTTCATTGGCCCTGGCAGATGCAATTGCCCGGCAGTGCATCGCTGCAGTTCGATTTTCCCACCGTACAGGCATTGTTGTCCGCTGCCTTTGCTATTGCCATGTTAGGTGCTATTGAATCGCTGTTGTGCGCCGTGGTGCTCGACGGCATGACCCGTTCAAAGCACAGTGCCAACAGTGAACTGCTCGGTCAGGGTATTGGTAATCTGATCACACCCTTTTTCGGTGGCTTTACCGCAACTGCAGCGTTAGCCCGTTCTGTAGCCAACCTGAAAGCCGGAGCGCAGTCACCGCTGTCGGCGGTTATTCATTCGTTGGTGGTGTTACTGGCCCTGTTGTTTTTAACCGAAGTGTTGGCCTGGTTGCCGATGTCGGCCATGGCCGCATTGTTGTTGTTGGTGGCGTGGAATATGAGCGAAGCACCCAAGGCGTTGCATCTTATCCGCACGGCACCAAAGGAAGACATCTGGGTTTTTGTTACCTGTTTTTCCCTGACCGTAATGTTCGACATGGTTGTTGCCATTACCGTGGGTATCTTGCTGTCTGCCGTGTTGTTTATGCAGCAACTGGCAAAACTGACGCGCTTGACCCGTATCAACGATGAGTGGTCATCTGAATTGTCCGGCGCGCATGGTTTCCGCATTGAAGGGCCTTTGTTTTTCGCCGCTGCTGAGCGAATTTTTGCCGAACTGGCGCTTGAGACCAAATCGGCGAACGCCATTATGCTCGACTTGAAAGGCGTGCAGTTACTAGATGCCGGTGGCTTGTCGGCGTTAAACCGGTTGATCAGTCAGTGTCAGGCGACAGGCGTTTTTTTGGTGATCTGCCGGTTGAATTTTCAACCGTTAAAAACATTGGCCAAAGCGGGCACTCAACCCATAGAGAACACTTTGTTGTTTACCGCCACTCGTACAGAAGCACTCAACGCCATGGCAAATCGTATCGCGCAGCAGCCGGCAGTTACGGTGTGAGAGTCAATCGCTTCGTTTTCAGCCAAGTTTGATAGTGTGTGTAAGGCATGGGTTTCTCGTAAAAATAGCCCTGAATTTTATGGCAGTTCGCCTTTCTTAGTGCTTCGAGTGTCTCTTTATCTTCAATACCTTCTGCGGTGACTGTCAGACCCAGTTGAGTGGCCATGTCGATGGTGGCCTGAACGATTTGCTGTTGCCGCTGCGAACTGACCATGTCTTTGACGAAGCTGCGGTCTATTTTCAATTCATCAAAAGGCAAATCACTGACGTAGGTTAACGATGAATACCCAGTACCAAAGTCATCAATCGCCAGATGAAAACCATCTTTTTTTAACGCGATCAGATTCTGGGTAAAGACTCCTTGATCTTGCTGGTGAGAGGTCTCAGTCACTTCAAGTGTAAAATGTTGTGATGCGACCTGATGTTTCTGCGCCAGCAGAATAACATCGTTGGCAAAGCCCGGCCGCGACAAATCGATGGCGGAGATATTAATAGACGTGCACATAGGTAGGGCGCTTATGGTGGCCAGTTCTCCGTGCTCACGGAAGGTTTGTTCGATAACCCAGAGGGTCAGTTGGCGAATCAGGCCCGTTTTTTCAGCGATATCGATGAATTCCATCGGCGGGATAAAGCCTAGGTCTTCGTGAGTCCAGCGCAGTAACACTTCGCTGCAGCAGGCACGGTTGTCGAATAAACACAGCTGAGGCTGGTAATACAACTGCAATTGATTGTGTTGAATGGCGGTTTCCAAAGCCTGTGCCAGTTTGATGCCTCGGGCATTCTGGGTTTCTTTTTCCTCGCTGTAAATCTGCATGGGCAAGCCATGCTCAAGCGCATTGTTGATGCCTTCCTTGACGCTGTTAAGCAACGTTTGCGAATCGAACGTCAGTTCATCCAGCAGCCGGGCAGAGAAAGTGCATTGCACGCGGAATGGGATCACACTTTGCAAAGGGTTGTAATTGTCTTTGTTGCTGAGCTGGTTCATCAGCGTTTCGAAGACGGCTTCGGACGCAACCGTCGCCAAGTAGAAAAACGTATTATCGTTGACGACCGACACGTGCGTCCGGGTCAGTTCGTCGAGCGGGATCAGCTTGGCGTACTGATCGATCTGCAGGGCAAACTGCACCGTCAGTTGTTTCAAGAGCAGGCGACGATCCGGTTCTGTTAAATAGGGCACAATGCGGTCGTAATTGGTGACGCGGATCGCAATCAGCGCGGTCATAGAAGTCTGCTGACGTTGTCGTAATTGTTCGATCTTCTGTTCAATGTAAAATTCATTGGCCAGGTTGGTTTTTATGTCGTGGGTGGCCAGAAAAAAACGGTTGCGTTCCGTTTCACTCATGCGATCCGCCAGAGCCATCGAGATGAAGGTCAATTCAAACAGCACCGAAAAAATGAAGGTGTGCCGGGTGAGAAAGCTGTATTCGACCAATCCAGCAAATAGCCCCATGCCCAAGCCGGCGCCAATAAAAAACGGAATCCAGGAAAACAGATAGTAGCGAGTCCAGCGGATCCGGCTTTTAAACCGATAGCGGATCATCAGAAATGCGCTGACGTATGTGACAAGCTGCAAGATGATAAAAATAGGGGCCGCCAAAGACTCAGGGATGAACAACGCAATCAGGAAAAACAGGCAGAGTATGGTCGCCACCGCGTTGGCGAGCCGATAGGTGCCCCCGCAGGAGGGTGAAATTTTCAGGAACAGCTTACCCAACATCAGAGCACTCAAAGCAACAAGGCTTTGCAGCGGCACAATTTGTTTGCTGAACCAAAGTTGCAGAGACTCTGAAAACAGGTAATACCCATAGCCGTGAATCACCCCCATGGTCAGCAGCACAGCCATTAGGTAGCCCACATAAATAAGGTAAACCGAATCGCGCAGGCCTACAAACAGCACGGTATTGTAGGCGCCAAGGATCAGCGCTATGCCGATGAAAGCTCCCCAGATAATGTGCAGCATGCGGCTGTACTGTTCAAAACCGGTTTCACTCATCAAGGATAACGACAGAATGGGTGAGCCGTCGGTTTGCAGATGCAGGTAAAAACTGGCGGCCTGACCAGGAACCAGGTCAAACGCGATATTAGGCAAGATCCGGTGCTCTGGAGAGATGTTGTCCCGCGTATCGCCAAAATAACTCACCTGTACGTCATCAAAGCGCGGGTCAAAGTAGTAAAGTGTCAGGTTGTCGAAAATCGGGTTGTCCATGATAAGACGCAGGTGGCCGACGGCATCGGTTTGGTTTTCCAATGTCACCCGGTACCAATGGTTAATCTGGCCGAACCCAGCTTTGGTCGTGCTCTTCGTTAGCGGTGTAAAGGACACATGAATAACGTCTGATATATAGGTTCCGGCGTTTTCAGTGAGAATCTCAACCTGATATTGAAACTGGTTTTGGATATTCTGATCGGTTTGCCGGACCACCAAGTTCCCTCGAACGACCAGACTCAGCACGATCACACCGAGTGCGGAGATAATAAAAGTGGCTAAAGGAGCTTGATACACGCGGCTTTTTGTCTTCATTGGTCGCAGCCTTCCCTGACTCTTCCAATATAGCACAACGTTTCAAAATGACCGTTTAGCAGTCCCGATGCGCTCAGAGCGCATAAAATGGGTACTCGATACAGGGTGAGTGTAACCGTGTGAGTCATGGGTTATTATGCCGGAATACCTCAGTTCGCGAGCCATAACACCGTAAGCTGCTGAGCGAACCCCACTCAGCAACGTATAGGATGACATGAAAGTACCCAGCCGCCTGCAACCCCTTGTCGAAGATGGTTTGATCAACGAAGTGCTCAGTCGCCTGATGAGCGGAAAAGAAGCCGACATCTATATTGTTCGCTGCGGCGATACCATACGCTGTGCCAAGGTCTATAAAGACGCCGTCAAACGTAGTTTTAAGAAAGCAGTGCAGTATCAGGAAGGTCGTGCCGTTCGCAGTGGTCGCCGTGCCCGCGCGATGGAAAAGCGTTCCCGCTATGGCCGCCAGCAGCAGGAAGAAGTTTGGCAGAACGCCGAAGTGGATGCATTGGCCAAACTGTCAGCCGCCGGCGTCCGAGTCCCGGAGACCTTTGGGTGTGTCGATGGTGTTCTGCTCATGGAATTAGTCACCGACGATGAAGGCGACGTCGCGCCGCGGTTGGATGATGTGATATTAACCGAAGAGCAAGCCTTGGAAGACCATGAGCTGGTGATGCATTACATCAAACTGATGCTTTGTGCGGGGATTGTGCACGGAGATCTGTCGGAGTTTAATGTGCTGTTGGACGCTTACGGCCCGGTCATCATCGACTTACCACAGGCAGTAAATGCCGCCGCGAATAACAACGCTAAAGCCATGTTCACGCGCGATGTGAACAAAATGACGCAATATTACGCCCAATTCGCACCGCAACTCGCCGAAAGTCAGTACGCCAAAGAAATGTGGGCGCTGTTTGCCGAAGGTGAACTGAAACCCGATACCCCGCTGACGGGCTTATTTGAAGACGACGGAAGCGATGCGGATGTCGATGGCGTCCTGGAAGAAATTAAAGCGGTGCTCGCCGAAGCGCAGGAAGAGCGTGAGCGAATGCAGCGGCTGCTCGGTGATGATGACGAATGACCTTGCCAAACAAGGCCTGAAAACCTATCTGCAACGCTGGCTAACGGATGACGACATTCATTGGCCATCATTTCTGGACTCCACGCGGGTCCTGTCTGTTGCCAAGAATGAACGACTGCTGACCGCAAACGAAACCCGAGGCGTATTCTGGTACGTCGCCCAAGGTTTGGTGCGAAACTTCTATACCACCGAACGGGGTAAAGAGTTCAACAAAAGTTTTATCCCGGCCCCAGGGTTTTGCGGCGCCATGAGTGAACTTATTCTCAGCCAGCCCAGCCGATTTTCCATCGCTGCACTGGAGCCCACCGTTGCGGTAGCCATACCCGCGCAATGGTTGCGGGACAGCAAAAAAAGCTCCCCAGCCGTGCAAGCGTTGGCATTGACCATTGCCGAACAAATGGCCCTGAAAAAGGAACAACGCGAAGCCGAGTTATTGCTCGATGATGCCACCACCCGATACCAAAATTTTATAGCCACAAATCCCCAGCTCGCCAACCGCTTGCCCGCTTATCACATAGCGTCGTATCTCGGGATGACGGAGGTAGCCTTGTCCCGTATCAAGCGGCAGTTAGTGTCCTGAGTCGGAAGTTCGTATCGTTTCAGAGCTCATGGGAAGCGCTAGTACAAGGCGCTCTTTGTAGAGTTACCCTAGAGTATCGGTAATATTTTTCTTTCAGCATTTCTATAAGTACGACTGACATCATGTACTTTCTCTTCACATGACATTACATTGAGCAAAATTTTTTAAAAAAATAAGGAGATGATATGCAGTGCCCCAAGTGTCGACACACTGAATTGAAACCCACGAAACTAGATGACGGCTTGCCCGCCATGGGATGTACGCATTGCGACGGTGCTTTTGTATCGCTGTTGTACTATCGCGACTGGATTGAATCCCATGAACTGTCAGGAACTGACGCAACCCAAGAAGCGGCAGTTCAGGCGATAGACGATACCAAAACCGCGCTGAGTTGCCCGAAGTGCAGCAAGTTGATGACCAAGTACTCTGTAGCAGATTCTGTCGATAACCGGATTGATCTGTGCAGTAGCTGTGACGAAGCCTGGATTGATGGTGGCGAATGGACATTGCTCAAATCTTTGCAATTAGCAGATAAGCTACCGTCGGTATTTACCGAACAATGGCAGCGGAAAGTCCGGACTGAAAAAATGGCCGCGCTGAAGCTTGAAAGATTGAAAGCGATCGTTGGTGAAGATGATGCCAAGAAAGCGCTGGAAATAAAAACATGGCTGAAAGCAAATGCACATAAAGCTGCGCTCATACAATTCTTAGGGTCAGATTGATTTCTGTTCAGAAATTAAGATTTTTATTTTTTTAATCACGTCCATCGGAAGTCGTTGGCCGTCATTGTAGTAGTTACAAAAAGGAAATTTTATGGATCTATTAGGACTTGTGTGTAACCTGGCCTTTGCGTTGCTTTTCATGATAATCGCCAGCAAGAAAATGTTTAAAAATTCAAAACTATGGCATTTGCTCGGTTATGTGGTGGTGGCTTATATCATCATGCCCATACCGACGATCGGTACCGTGGCCTCTATTGTCTTCTTGATCGCTTGTCTGGTGAAATGGGCGGATGCCACCGGTATTGAAGCAGTAGGCTATGCCATGGTGAGCTTTATTCTCGCGACAATATTGGGCGACTTAACCGCCTATATTATTGTTAACGGTGGATTGCCTCCGAGCCCAGCCGAGTATTTTAGCAGTTGATTTTTCGCTAGGACCACTCTGGTTAAAAAAATCACTTGGGTCCTGGCAGATCCAATGAGGTCGGCGAAGTGCTGTTGGAAGAGGTTCTGAAAACAGGTCCATTTGTCGGGCGGTTGAAACACACGCTCAACGCATTGAGTTAATGGCATCTCTAAAAAGTCCGTCGGTCTCTGCGCGTGTACTAGCAACGTGCAATACGAGGCAAACACTGAAGGGAATGACGAGTCCTTTTCAAAGTGTTCAACGAAGGATTGAGCGTTGCTAGGCCGCGCCCTGCGAGGACTTAAGAACGAACTTATGGGTTTGTTGAAAATTCTTAACTTAGCCTGTTAGGTTTTCAAATTTTCGCCTAGCCCTAACCTCGTTCTTAAGTCCAGAGTCTGATGGACTTTCTAGAGGTGCCCTTAAGCCAGCTTTACCATCGGTGCGTCATTTGGATACACTCCTAAACCAACCACTGCAGGAAATAGTTACTTGACTATCGTTGAACAAATAGTAGCCCGGCAGCTAGAAGCCGCCATTGTGTATGAGTCGGAACACGTTATTGCATTCGCCGATCACGACCCGATCAACGTCGGGCATATTCTGATCTGCCCGGTAAAACCATATGAGAGTTTTATCGATTTGCCGGACACCATTTACGCTGAAATTACCGAGGTTGCCCGTGACCTCTTCAAACGCATTGAACGGTTGTACCAGCCCGACGGTATTTCGTTTATTCAGAACAATGGCAAGTGCAACGAACTCGACCATTACCACTTACACATCTTCCCTCGGTTTGAAGGCGACGGCTTTGGCTGGACCAGTAATGATCTGGGCATACAGCCGGTTGAAAAACTCAGGGAGATGTTGGCACAGCTATAGGGGTTCTTAGAGCTTTTCGAGGGAGACTTGTAGCGCGGGAAACACAGCGACAGAATGTCTTCAGAAGCGATCAGTGGTTGTTGAGCACCTTGAAATTTTGATTTCATCAGACGTGCCCTAGAATTTCTCTTCAGTCTGTAACAGTGAGCAAATCTAAGAGTACGGGTGCGTTCAGTTAGTGATAAGTCAATACCTAAAATGAGCCTGCTTAGCTTGAGGCGTTAGTGCAACTCGCGTTTTTCCAGAATTGACGTTCTATCTTGGGCATTAGGAATGCTGTTCGTGCGATAACGCCAATAGGAAAATGCTCAATGTCACCAACAGCGAGAGAGTATTGGCCGCTGTTGTTTTTGTTGTAGATTTTAATCGTATAGGTACCAGCAGGTAGAGTTCGGTTGGACTTGAAGTTTTCTCCTATTTCAGGGCCTACCCAGTACCAGTTTTTACCGAATTCTTCGTACCATGCCCACCATTCAAAATTCTCACCATCAGCAAAAAACAAACGGTTCCCTTCGGCGTCAAGAACATCAAAGCTAAAGGTCTGACCTACCGCGCAGTTCTCAAGTTTCGCTTTGGTAATACCTGCATAGAAACTGAATTCAGTTTCGCTGCTGAGGGTGTAATAGTGTGGGTTACCCTCCAGCTCTTTAAAAATCGCTTTGGATATCTCGGGTTCTTCGATGACAAATGGCGATGTTTCATTGCCTGTACCGTCGAGCTTCATGATCGGTTGGTGGGCATAAGCAGGATAAGCCGTCATTACCGCCACAACTAGAAGTAAAAGGCTCAAAAAAGGTTTCATGATATCCCCCCTCGGTAACGTACAAAAAGTACGGTAGGGAGCTGGTAGTGGATCACTAAGGCATCGATCGTTGTACTGCCAACAACAGAACCTGAGTTTTGGATTCAAAGTTATTTTTTTTCGAACAGCTATACTGCTGACCATTACTCACAGCCGGAGCCCATCGATGCGATCCGAGCAGCGTTTAACGTCTTGGCTACAGGAATACGATGAACAAGATCAGGTGCCCGAGCACCTGCACGGAACCTTTATGACCTTGCTGAATAACGCAGGGTTTTCTGTCTACCGTTCAAGCCTTTGGCTGCCAACCCGTCACCCAGAACTGTGGGGCACGCAATTGATATGGTCGCACAACGAAGGCGTTAAGGCATATCGGCGGGATCATGGCATAACCCAAACCTCTACCTACCTGAACACGCCAGGGGAACGCATGCATCAGGCGCGCAAGCCATTGCGCTGGCAATTGGCAAAAGGAGAGGGGTTGGAAATGTCGTTATTGCAAGAGATCGCCGACGAAGGCGGTAACGACTATCTCATTGTTCCATTCCATACCGATCACAAATTTGAGCAACCGTGGATCACATTTGCCACAAAGCAACCTGATGGGTTCACCAATGACGAAATCGATAGCCTTATTTCTTACTGCATGCCGTTGAGTTGGAAGGCGCGCGTTGCTATGGCCGATATGGCGACTCGATCACTGTTACAGGTTTACTTGGGTGCAAACGCGGCTGACCACGTCTTGCAAGGGGAGTTTCAGCGCGGCACGGGAACGCGCATTGATGCTGTTATTTGGTTTTGCGACATGCGTGGTTTTACATCGCTAGGCGACCGTTGCAGTTCGGAAGAGCTGGTGGCAATACTGGATGACTACTTTGAAGTGATGTCTGCGCCGATTGAATCCGGCGGTGGTGAAATCTTGAAATTCATTGGAGATGCTATTCTCGCTGTGTTTCCTCTGGAGTCCGAGATCAAAACTGTCGCGACTAAGGCAATTGACGCGGCGCAAACTGCGTTGGCAAAGTTGAGTACTTGGCGAGAACAGCAGACGGGGTATCGCAAGAGCATATCGGCAGGGATCGCCCTGCACATGGGCAGTGTTCTGTATGGGAATATTGGCGGCAGTTCCCGACTGGATTTTACGGTCATCGGTGCGGCGGTAAATGAAGCCTCGCGCATTGAATCGCTTTGCAAAACGCTCGCTCCATTGCTTGTCACCGAGCCAGTGGCGTTGGCTGCACAGCAGCCGATGAAATCGCTTGGTCAATTTGAACTCAGAGGCGTCGAAGAACCCATCGCGTTATTTACACCACAGAACTGAAACCCGCCAATTGTATGCAAGAACCAAAGTGGGTCGTTAATTAACACTGAGTGAATACGGGTTTATAGGATGGTTTTGTCTGGTTTGGTGAAATATACGGGCTAGTGTCCTGAGTCGGAAGTTCGTATCGTTTCAGAGCGAATGGGAAGCGCTAGTACTAGGCGCTCTTCGTAGAGAGCTTGAATGGTACGCTGAATTCATGCGAACTGCCGACTCAGGGCACGAGCATTCCCTTGTGCGCGTTGTTGCTGGAGTGGCAGGTTCTTGTTGTGTGGGAATTCGCAAAGCTGTTGTTGCAAGAGGTTTAGAGAACTGGCCTTTTAGTCGGGCGATTAAAACGCATGCACGCATCGGACGGTTGTACCAGCCTGACGGTATTTCGTTTACCCGAACAATGGCAAGTGCAACGAACAGGACTGGAACCACTTGCACATCTTTCCCGGGTTTAAAGGCGGCGGCTTTGGCTGGTCCAGTAAGGTGCTGGGTATTTAGCCAGTTGAAAAACAGCGGAAACTGTTCGCAGATTTATAGTGGTTTAACCAATGGGCAGCACTGATCTTAGCGCTTGTTCGATATCATAGATTCCTCGGTATTTGGCTGAAAATCCGGTTAATTCTGGGTTTGAATGCACTTTTATAATCTATACTTAATTTTTCCGAGTCATCTATTTGGGCATCAATTTGGTCAGGGTTATACATTCGTACAGTGGTTTTCTAATCTTACTGTTTTTATCCTCGTTTTCCTGGGCTGCATTGCCCATTTCAGAATCTATCAACCAATGGCTCGATACCGAATTTGTGAACAGTACCCTGACGCGGGAGCAACAAGAAAAAGAATTATTGTGGTTTCACCGGGTAAGCGAACCGTTGCGTGGCATGAGTATTCGGGTAGTCTCAGAACGGATCGATACGCATTGGTATGAAGCGAATGTGCTGACGAAAGCCTTCGAAGATATTACCGGTATTCAGGTTATTCACGAAATAACCGGCGAAGATGATGTCATCAAGAAAATATCCACGCAAATGGCGTTAGGGTATAACCTCTACGATGCCTACATAAACGACAGTGATCTTATAGGAACCCACTTTCGATCTGACAACATAATGGCGATCAGCGATTTGATGGCGCAACACGGGAAGGACTTCACGCTCCCAACCTTGGACCTGGACGATTTCATTGGCCTTGCGTTTACTACCGGACCAAATGGGAAAATCTACCAATTGCCGGACCAGCAGTTTGCCAATCTCTATTGGTACCGCCACGACTGGTTTTCACGGGAAGATTTTCAGGAGCAATTTAAATCGCGCTACGGCTACGACTTAGCCGTCCCTCAAAATTGGGCTGCCTATGAGGATATTGCCGAGTTTTTTACCATGCATGTTAAGGAAATTGACGGCGTTAAAGTCTACGGCCATATGGACTACGGCAAGAATGATCCTTCTCTGGGCTGGCGTTTTTCAGATGCCTGGCTATCGATGGCTGGTGCCGGTGATAAGGGCCTACCAAACGGTCTGCCAGTTGACGAATGGGGCATACGAGTAGAAAACTGCAGCCCTGTTGGCGCCAGCGTCTCTCGGGGAGGGGCGTTGAACAGCCCAGCGGCGAAATTCGCCCTGACCAAGTACATTGAATGGCTTGACAAATACGCGCCGCCCGATGCGAGGAACATGAATTTTAGCGAATCTGGCGCCGTGGCAGCGCAAGGAGCGATTGCCCAACAAATTTTTTGGTATACCGCTTTTACCGCAGATTTTATTGACCCGACACTTCCGGTTACCGACGAGCAAGGGCGACCAAAATGGCGCATGGCGCCTTCGCCACGTGGACCTTATTGGGAGTCGGGTATGAAATCGGGGTATCAGGACAACGGCGCTTGGACGTTTTTAACCTCTACACCGGTAGACCGGCAGCAAGCGGCTTGGTTGTACGCGCAGTTCGTGGTTTCAAAAACGGTATCGCTGCAAAAGATGATTAAAGGCCTAACGCCTATCAGGCAATCGGACATTGAATCGGATTACATGTCAAAAGCTGCGCCAAACTACGGAGGATTAATCGAGTTTTATCGCAGTTCCGCTCGTCTTTCCTGGACCCCAACCGGGACCAATGTACCGGACTACCCGAGTATGTCTAAGCTGTGGTGGCAAAATATTGCCAGTGCGGTGTCAGGAAAAATGACAGCTGAGCAAGCTATGGATAATTTAGCCGAAGAAATGGACAGCGAGCTGAAACGCCTAATGAACAATGCCGCTGACAATTGCCAACCTAAGTTGAACGATGTATCACCGGAAAGCACCTGGCTTGAAAAACCGGGTTCACCAAAACCCAAACTTGAAAACGAAAAACCCAAAGGGGAAACGCTTCCTTACGTTGAAGCCCTGCAGCGTTGGGAAATAAATTGATGTTGTATCGTTATTTAGCAGCGGTTTCTACGGCAATGATTCTCACCGTTTCGCAGGCGGCCGGTGAAGTTGTTACGCTTTACACCGAGGAAGCACCACCTTATTCCACCATAGTTGGTAACAGAATACGCGGGTTATCCGTTGATATTGTGAAAACGCTATTTGACCGCTCAAAACTGCAATACGAGATTCAAATGTTGCCGCTAAAGCGCGCGATCTACACCACGCTTTTAGAAACGAACAGTTGTGTTTTCCCACTTGAGAGAAATCAGGAACGGGAGGTTGAATTTCACTGGGTCAGCCCAGTTCTGTTGTCGCAGACCGCCTTCTATGTATTAAAAAATTCTGGCATTGAAATTCGGACCCTTGAAGATGTTGAAGGCTATATTGTAGGAAGCTACTCCGGTAGTGCGACTGCCAACTATCTCGCGAGCCAGGGAATTAAAACCTCCGTGATCCCCTATGACGCCCCGAATATAAGAATGCTCGAAAACAAACGCATTGACATTTGGGCGTCTGACACCTTGGTAGCGGATTATTTACTAAAGCAAAACCGGAATACAAATATTGAAAAGAAATTGGTTTACTTCACCACCTTACGCGCACTCGCCTGCAACTTGGAATTTCCTCCAACTGCGATAGAACGGCTGTCTGAAAATTTAGCTGAAATGTATCGAGATGGAACCATTCAAAGACTAATGGACAAGTATCAAAGTTCGGTACTGAATTGACAGCATGATCCAGCAACGACGCTCGCGTCTAACTAGCCAGTGGCCGAGTATTTCACTGTCTTTTGACAAGGAAACAGCAACGCCTACAATGCACCTCTTTTCGTACGTTGATCTGACTAGATTGGGGTAATGTGAATGAACCAGAAAGGCGTTGATCAGCCTGGTGTTTGGTTTGAGTTTTATAATTAAGAAGAACGAGGGAAGCGAGTCGCTTATGGCTTGGTATGCAGCAAGAAGTGTCTATCTGTTTGGCAGTAAGACAGATGTCCGCAATGTCTTTGAAGAGCGTATAGTTGTGTTTGAAGTAAACTCGTTCGACGAGGCTCATTTAAAGGCCGAAAATGAAGCGAAGTATTACGCGTCAGAAAATAGCTTTATAAAGCACCCAGAACAGTTGGTTTATCAACTGGACGGTGAAAAATTGGTGAGTAACTCAGAAGTTTGGTCAGAACTATTTGAAGCAGATATGGACCTTTCGGAATTCTACCATGAGCGATATACGCGATACGTCTATGACTCAAACAACTAACCGGTGCCCGGCTAAACGGCGCGGCAATGCATTATTTATTAAAGCTGAACCTCGGTTATAACCGTAATGATTCGATAATTTTATAAAGGCATAATTCAGAAGTGACAACGTATAAATCTGAACCACCCATAAGACGGCCACGAACTCGACTAGGGTGGTTACTCACAGACCGTTCTTTTATTTTACTCATGGGGCTATTCGCCGCCTATTACGTGACAGAATCGTTACTTATCGGGTTAACCATTATCCTGCTAAATGTCTGGCAGTTATTTGCCAGTCGCCTTTCGCCCAGCAACGTAAGTAGCTGTGAGGTTACCCTCCATGAGGATTGCTTCACCTACCGCGAGCTAAAATCCAAATACTGTGTAGACATCAACTATAACCGGGTTCGTTACGTGAAGATGCATGAACGTTTTGGCCTGACTACGGTGCAGATCGGGATCGACGAGCAAGCCGAACTCAGCTGCGTAAACATCGAAAATTCAGGTGCGTTAGTGAATGCGCTTAAGAGCGCAGCGGGCATATAGCTGTGTGAGTTTTTATAAATCGAAAACCGCGCAGGACAATAGTTTTTTAGACATTCATCACAATAATGTTACATCACCCAAAAAATAAATTGAGTTACGCGCACGCACAGTGTTTTATACGGGTTGGTTTTTCAGAAAAGTTCAGGAGGACAATAACTAAGAAAAAGCAGCGAAAACTAAGCGCTACCCCCGAGTGCGACCAACACTCAAGGGCAGCTAACCACAACCGATAACGTGAGTATCAATTATGGCTAAGCAGGATTCTAAGCTAGAGCACCGCTCGTTCCAAGAAAAAATCCTCTCACAAGGGAAACTAAGCGCACACAGCAGCGACCTTTAACACCCCGTTGAAGCGAAAACCCTTTGTGACCCCGCAGTAAAACACACAATCGCCAACCGGCACCGAAACCCACGCATAGAAACCGACCCCGCGTATTTACGCGCACTACACTGGTGGCGTTTTCGCATTGCCCTGGCGTTGTACACCGGAGCTTTTCCAAATTCGATGCGGCTAAAGCCGTGTTCCGTGACATTCGTGAGTTATCAGCAACTGTTAAAGCAGTACCGAAGTAACAACAGCCGCTGAATACACGCAGTAAAAACACAGAACACAATGCTTAGCCGCACATCTTGCCTGCGCACGCAGGCAAGGTTTCTGATGCTTTAAAGCAGAAAACAAATTTGAAAAGCGAGAAAACCATGTACAAAAAAATCACCAACATAGACGACGAACTGCTGTTCACCCACGCCCACCAACGCGAACTGGAAAAACCAAACCCAGTGATACTGGACAGCATCGCCCGAGCGGAACTGTACATTGCCAACACCTTCATCCACCTAAAACACGAAGCCATACACGCGCTTATGCTCAGCACCCGCAGTGTGTTATTGGAAAGTAGACCGATTCTCACCGGCAAATTCGCACTCAAAGAACTCACCAGCAACTTACTCATCAGCCACATCATTCAAGCCAACGCCACACGGCTCATCCTCATCCACCACAACCCGAAAGGAAGCTTATCGATTAAAGACAAGTACTTGCTGGAAGCCACGCGCATCAAAGACCGCCTGCTGGAATACTCGATTTGGCTGGACGATTTTTTCCTTATCACCAAAGCCGATACCGCTAACAGCAGTGGCTACAACCGGATGAACACCACCTCACTCGCCAGACTCGGCTTGGTGTAATCTTTTATTTGTGGGTCGGGCTTTAGCCCGACAATCACCAAACCCTTCCGTTCGGCCTGAGCGCGAAGCAGTCGAAGGGTTTGAGCCCGATTCCGCCACATCCTCGCGTCAACTTCACGAAAACTAACCGTGCATACTGTGCGAGAGGGCCTTAACCCCGACTAAACAATACTGGTTCAAATATCAGGCGTCAGACCGCAAATTAGCCTTTTGGCAAACAACTGAACTGATACCTATCTTGAGACCAGCAGCCACGCATGGGCAAGGCATGGGCAAGGCATCGGAATAGCCGTAATAGTGCCGCTGCGGCGGTAAAATCAGGGGATTATCAACATGGCCGTACATAGCCACCTACAAAGCCCTCCATCATTAATGGGCTCGCGAGGCGGTACTATTTTAAAAATAAAAGCGCAGTGGTTTTCTCACTATAATCAAATTGACAAACCAGACGGGAGTGCGCAGTATGACTCGCCATGAAAGGGTTTTGGCCACAAACAGAAGTATGCATAGGCCGAAACCATAAAAAACCGCCGCGGCGGTAGAATAAGCTGTTATGTGTAATACGAGGAATTGATAGTGAGCAATTCAGCAGCTCAAGCTAAAACTTTCTATGAAGACGTTACCAAAAATGGAAAGGTTTGGACAATTAGAGATGATAACGGCATTCCTGCACCAGAAGGTGATGGAGGAGTTCGGTCTATGCCTTTTTGGTCTTCGCTTGCTCGCGTAGAGAAAATAATTGAAAGTGTTCCTGCTTATAAAAAATTTGAACCTGTTGAGCTTGAACTGGAAGTCTTTAAAAGTAGATGGTTAATTGGCCTAAAAAAAGATGGTTTGAATGTTGGTGTTAACTGGTCAGGAGTCAAAGCTAAAGGCTACGATGTAAAACCAGAAGAGGCATTAAAAAATATTGAATACTATGAATCAAAAAACACATAACAAGGCGCAGCAGTCGGATTGCCAAAAGTGTCACGGCTTTTGCGTTCGCAAAAGCAGCGCCACTTTCGTCAACCGCAGTGCGCGGCGTTAGCAATATTCGAGGAACGGAATTGTATAGATCACTATTGATAATATTCTTAGTTGCTTTTTCACTCAAAGGCTACGCTTCACCTTCATTCAATTGCGAGAAGGCGAGTACGAGAATAGAGAAAACTATTTGTAACTATCCTTCACTGTCTAAACTCGACAAGAAGTTGTCCGTTGCTTATAAAGATTTGTTGAATAAAGCAGCATCAAATTCTAAGTTAGAATTGAAATCATTTCAGCGAAAATGGATAAAGCTGAGAGATTCGAAGTGCAATACAGGAGCAGTAATAAATGTTCGTTACTGCTTGGAATCTGAGTATGAGGATGCTATTTCAAATCTCGAAAGGGGCTTAATAATTCTCAAATACCCTATTCCACTGAATTCCAGTTTACAGCTGCCATTTGAAGATAACGTTGAGATAGAAGTCGTTTTGAGATCAAAAGACGTTGAAGAGCTGTCAGATAACAGGGAAGTCAAATGGAGAGAGCCTGGTGTTCCGGCGTATGGTCGTTACAGCCTGAATTACTTCGTAACGTCACCTTCTAGTTCCTTGATGATATTTAACGGCGAGTATCATGAAGCAGGGAATTATACCGATATTAGTCTGCTTAGCAGCTATTGGATAGCTATTTCCTCGGAAGGAGACGTAGCTGAGTTTTTGATCCTAAATGAATCATATATGACGGATCGATTAAATGAGTGGTTTTTGAAAATTTCAAATTTTGAAAAAGAACGCATGCTCACCAAAGAAGACTTCATGGTTCACTATGTTGGTGACAATACGTCTGATGAGCTTTATTCAGGGGATATCTATTTCCCAAGTGTTTCATCTACAGGAAAGGTATTTCTTGAAAATGAAAGCGTTAGCTTCGAGTACTAACAAGCGTATGTTGTCGGACTGGATTTACGCTGCACTCCAAAACAGTCGCAAATGCGGGCTTTATGTGAGTCACGAATCATGAGCGAAAATTACTATTCAACACTTAGAAGGTTTGATGATCCCGTTCGATGGGAAGAACCTGAAGGCTTCGACTACGAAAGTGAACAGAAAGCCTTCTATGCAGCAAAGAATCACTTGCAAAGCGTTCTAGGGCAAAAGTTAGATTTTGAGACTGGGAGCCACATCCAAGATGCCTCTTATCACAGCATGATAAGGCTGGTTGGTGACTTACTTAAAACACCAGAAGGCTATGCCCAAATTAGATTCAGTAATTTCGGTAAAATGGTTTCTATCCTCTATGAAGATATCATTAAAGAGAGTGTGCAAATAGATATAGTGCAACACTTAACAGCCCTCGGTTACCATTATATTCCAGAGGGCATACTGGAAAATCAATACACTGGAAAGAATCCTGGAGTTACTGGAATTGATTCTTGGTGGGTTCGTTATTTTGATTGGGTATAATGCACTGTTATGAGTAAATATGACTGAAACTATTCACGAAATTTCTCTTGAAAGTGGATTTGGTCCAATTAAATTCGGCAGTACTCCTAGTGTGGTAAAGAAAGATTGGGGTGAAGATCTTTGTTACGAGGAATGGATGGGTGGAAACCTTGAAAACTTCCTGTGCTTCAGAGGATTGCTTGTAGGTTTCAGAGGCGAATGTACTGACCACCCTACAGAAAATTCTCGAGTTTGCATGTTTCAAGTTAAAACTGTTTACCCGATTCGGCTATTTGGTAAGGAAATTAGCAAAGTATCAAAAGCGGAAATTGAGAACTTGTTATTGTCTAATGACCTTAAGTATCGTGAATTACCAAATGGTATACTTCAATGCATAGACCGACAACTTCAATTCCACTTTAATGATGGAAATCTAGATGAGGTATACTTTGCTAGCTGAACCTAATAACAATCACAGGCAGTCGACGCGAAAAAGTCCGCGCAAATGCTGCAAGCGTTATGCGACCTGAGAGAGATGCCGTGAAAAATTTCGAAGCAGTTAGGCTTTGGGGATTAGCACTAAATTTCTGGCGGCTGACTCGCAATGCTTCCGATGAGCTTGTAAAAGCTGGAAATCCAGATTCAATGTTTTATGAAGGCTGGGAAATTCCAACAGACGAAGAATATGAAGAGCATGTCAAGTGGGCTGATACCAATATTGCGGAGCCACTTCTCTTCAACTTCTACCATGGAATTGAGTTGAGTCATAAATCATTGATTGCAGCTAAAGGCATTGAGTTAAAAGCAAGTCATAAACTCTCTCAACTTTTATCCGAATTTAACTCTCTATATCCAAATTCGGTGTTAACCGAATTTTATGAAAAGTATATTGTTTTGGATAAATATCCCAATATCTTGAAGACCTTTTGTGTCGATTCCGGTATTACCATGGACTATTTTTTTCAAAGTCTTAAGTACCCTAGTAGTACAAAAGGAATATCGTTTAATCATTCTGTGCTGAGATTCAATGGCGAAGATGGAATCGAACTATTTCAAGATATTTCTAAAGAAATCGTTAAGGTAAAAGTTGAATTTACGAGGCTCGTAGAAGGGGAGTGTATTTGACAAACCGCATAACAAGGCGAGGCAGTTCGTTTCGCTCCTACACCGGTCTCGCTAATGCTCCCCGTTTAGCGGGGCGTTAAATAAAAGGATGAAACATGTATTGTGGAATTTATGAGTTTGAAGTTGATCCTGAAATGGAGACTGAATTCGAAAGCGCGTGGCATGCACTTACTAAGGTGATCCATGAAAAATACGGGTCTCTCGGTGCAAGGCTGCACAGAATTGAGACTGGAAAATACTTCGCATATGCACAGTGGCCGTCGAAGGAACGTTGGGACTCTGCATTTCCTAATATTGATCTATCGCCATATCCAGAAAATGAAACTTATCAAAAGGCACGGTTATCTACAAAAGTGGTATATGTAGGCGAGGCTACGAATGACTTTCTAAATGGAACTGAAATCATTTAAAGAGTGCGGGAAGTCTACGCGCATAAACCCGCGCAACGGCTATAAACGTTAGGTATAAGGAAATCGCGTGCAGAAAATCATAGTAATGTTTACGTTCTTTGTGTACTCACTTCCGACTCTCGCTTGTGACATGCCCATTAAGTCACCTGAAATTAATGAGCTAATCAATGTTTCGAAGAATGATGTCCAAGGCTCATTTACATTGCAGTTCCCGAATACAATTCAGAAACAATCGTATAGTCATACACATTTATCAATTACTGATATCAGTTCTGGAAAGGTTTTATTGACAGTGATGCCTGAGACGAAGATAAGCGGCGTAAATAGGAGTTTAGTTGTAAATACACTATTTGATTCAGGTTATGAAGTTAGCATTACAATATGGTGGCAAGGTAAGAGAGATCCTTGCCCAATAGTAGGCAGAAAGGTACTAGCAATATGGTAAGCTTGCCTAACTAACAAGGCTACTCAGGCCGACACATAGCTCAGTGGTTGGCTGTTAACTCGCTTCCGCTCACCGCAAGACGGTGGTGTTATATCTGAACCATGACTGACATACTTTCCAGATATTTAAACGACAAAAGAACCCTAGTTGTATTTTCTTGCTTGGGTCGAGGGCAACTAAACAAACGAGAAGACGCTACAAAAGCATTTGTTTCAATACGGAATATTTGTCACGATCAATTGCCTGGATTTGTTTTGGAAGCTAATAGCCTGACAATCCAGGAGCTTTCCCAGCTATACTCGGAAAATCAGCAAGTATATTTCGAAAACGATACTTGCTTGAAGGAAATCTTTAGGCTTATAGAGAATCCTAGTGATGAGGCGAAAAAGATCTATGAAAAATTTCTCGCGACAAGACAAGTCTTGTAGGAAATAAAATGTATACTAAAAAGTGGCTCCCATGCGCAAGTGAAATTATTACTGGCTGACGGACTTATCTAAATTTGGAGTTATTAAAAAGGGATGGATATGGGCGCAGTAGGAAATTTTGTGTTAAGGCGAAAAATTAAGAAGTACGCTAAGAAAATGCCCAAAGCATTGGCTGCTGAGTTTGGTAATGAGAAGAATTATAGTGAGGAAGAAGTTGAAGCAATTCTGAAAATTACAAAGTTATATAAAGCAGATTCTACAAGGAATTCATATGCATATGCCATGTATTGCTCTGAGAGTGGGTATATAAGGTATTTGGCAACCTCTCCTGGCGTTGAGGACTACGCAGCGGCTAGAGAACTTATACGTGCTACGGTGTTTCCAGATGCAAGCGGTTTCAATTTTTCTGCATTGTTGATAGACGCCAGTCACCCATTTGAGCACTCGACTTGGAATGGGGCTTCAGAAGGGAATGGTGCAGGTTTTGGTTCGGATGCTGGTGACGCAGGCGGCGGCAGCGATTGACCCAATAACAAGAAATTGTTGTTTGAGCCAAGAAACCCTGTACCGTAATTGTACTATCGCCTCGCTGCCGTTCAATTCAAAAGTAATCCGTGACAAGGCTTGAGGTGGAACCTTAAGAATTCGTTGCTGAAACTGACCCTGCTGTTTTCTAATAGCATGGCGAGCTTGAGGATTGCAATGATCGCTGACCTAAACATTGAGGATGCTAAATGAATCGATTTCTCATGACTCTGCTATTTTTACTTCCATTTCATGTCGCTGGAGAGGCGATGTCGCTAGAAGGCGCTTATTGGATAGACGGCAAAGTTCTAATAGATGCCCCTGACGGCCAGAAAAATAACACTCATATGTACTTCAGGCTGGAGGGCAAGACTGCTGAGGATCTTTATAACTTAATTGAGTCGGAGCCGGAATGGGATGAATGCGGAGTGGATCATTGGGAAAAACGCAATGACAAGCTCTCATGCGAATTCTATGAAAAGGAGAAGGCATATTATTGTTACTTTTCCATAGATATTCATTCAGAAGAAATGTTTTATGGCCCACCTTGCTAGCTCCATTAATTGGCCACATACCAAAAAGCGATTTCCTGTCTGCGCTATGTAATATATTTTTAGTGTAACCAACCAGTTTCAGTCCTGGTTAGGGTGACCTCTGTTTGTCCGTTAAAATAGGCTATTGACGGAAGGATTTTTCGTTCTGGATTGTATTCTCCTTGGTAAGGAATCCTGTTCTACCTTCGTTTAAACGTCTATATCGATGAGTTCGAATTTCGGAATCGAGCAGTGTATGTTTTCTGTTCGAATAATTGACAGTAGGGTAGTTAACACTGAATATGACCCGGCCCTTTAGTCTGTGTGTCAGTACTCTAGTTTTTAATTTTGAGATAGATCATAAAGGCTATAGCCCAACCAACAATGCCCATTTACGGGCAAACATCAGGAGTTTGAGTATCAGTCCCGGTAGTCACATACTCATGAGTTGGCTTTCGTCTAACTTGGTTAAAGTAGGCCAAAAAGAGCGGGCCATCATCACCGTTGCAGGTATTGCGCCAGATGTGGATGGTATTGGTTTATTGTTGGACCCAATTATTCGGGCGTTTGGTGGTACTTCAAATTATTGGGGGCAATGGCATCATACTTTACATTCATTCACTTTCTGTATGTTAATAGCAGCTGCGAGTTACGTTCTGGCAAAAGCGAATAAATTCACGGTTGCTTGCGTGGCCTTCATAGTGTTCCATTTGCATTTATTGTTCGACTTAGTCGGTTCGCGGGGACCCGATGGTTATCAATGGCCTATCCCCTACTTAGAACCATTTTCAGATCTTTATACGCTTACATGGCAACACCAATGGGCGTTGAACGCTTGGCAAAATGTAGTCATTGGATTTGTATTGCTAATATCCGTCGGTTTGGTCGCTAAGCGTTACCACCGTTCACCCTTCGAAGTTATATCAAAGAGAATGGATGAGGCTTTTGTACGCATGGTTCAGCGTACGTTTTAATGGCCTGTAGGTAAGCTCTTCCTTTTTTGCTCAGGGTTTTTAAATGGAATCGACTAAAGCCACCGCTGCATAATGTTTACAATTTTATGGAAATAAGAAATGAATGTGATGAGAAAGTTGCTAGTAGCAAATGGTGAGTCGCTTGTTGCAGAAACGCTTTATAAGCTGATCTGTCATCGAGATTTCTGTGTTAGTGACGCTGAGCTTGAGACGATTCGTTTGAAACAGGAAAGTGAATTGATCGACGGTTGGATATTTACCTATAAAGCCTACCGTATGTCGAGAGACGAGAGAATTGAGTACATTAGGCAGAATATTTCACACACCAATCCACGAATTAGGGAACAAATTTGTGACATTATAGGCGATGAATCTATTGTTGAACTGAAGAATCTATTAAAGTCACTCTTCGATGATCCGATAAGTTTTGTGGCTGCGGCTGCTAAGTACAACAGCAACTCAATGTTTTGAGTTGGGCTAAATCGGGTTTGCAGGAGAAAATCAACGAGACAATCCACAAATTGTCATAAGGGAGGCAAGAGAAAGCCAGTGAAAATTCCATCTCATATCGATAAACGGCAGTTCGCCTTTAACGAGGAGGATAGAGAGTATGTGCTTCGGTTAAAATTTGGTGATGTAAACTACACAGAAGTTCAGGAAAAGCTTATGTGTGTCCAGAAGCCGAGTAACCAGGTATTGGGTGCCATTACCTTTCTTGCCAAACCAGGTGACATGGGCAGTTTAGCACGGTTTGTTACCATGGCTAACGATGAAGAAATGATTTTGCGTACGGCCGCTGAAGTTAAGTTTGAAATGGTCATGGAAGCAAGGCCAAAGGAATAAAAGGGTTCTGGCCTAATACACACCATAGTCGTCACAAGGCGCAATATTGCCGTTATGTGAGCCAATGAAGAACAAATAGACTTACAAGGAGTTATGGGTTGAAAGCATTTGATAAGAAAACCATGATACGCTGGAAGGTCTATATAGACCGATCAAAAATGTACATCGGCTATGTCCAGTTTTTGCTGATCATTTTTGTGTTTATCCGCTCATTGGGGGAAAACCCGGTTACGCACTTTGTGTTTAACTCTCCTGCCGTTTCAGTGCCTATTATCTTGGTTTTGTTTTTGGCTGCGTCATTAGTGTTGGGTTATTTAGATTCGAAGTTTGGCTTTCGCGAAGAAGAAATACGAAATCATGCTCGTTCGAACCCGGTATTGATGGAGATACAACAGTCACTTCATCAACTGAACAAGAAAATGGAAAAGTTAGAAGCTTCTGTCAATGGCGACAATGTAGGTGACATTACGAAAGAAAGTTAAGTTGGGATACCAAGTGATTTTTCTCATCTTAATGTATTCAGAAGCTTGTTTTCCGCTACTCGGTGTATCTTATGTTTAAAACTCATAATCCAGCGCTACTTATTATCGACTGTCAAAAGGCCATAGATGTTTTTTCAGCATCGGAAAGGTCGAATCCGAGTGCGGAGACGGAAATTCAGTTACTACTGAATGTATGGCGCCAAAAGGAACTGCCTGTAGTGCATATAAGACATTCATCAAAAAGCCTTGAGTCCCCTTATCATGAGTCTAAGGAAACATACCACTTTAAGAGTGAGCTAAGACCAAAGGATGAGGAAGTCGTAGTAACCAAGTCTGAAAATTGCGCATTTATCGGGACCAATTTGACTGAAGTATTAAGCCTATCTGGAATTAAGGAGCTGGTTGTATGTGGTGTGTTAACACATCATTCCGTGGACGCGACAGTGAGGCATGCATCAGCTATTGGTTATCGGGTTATTTTACCGGCTAACTGTACAGCATCCTTTGCTATCAAGTTGCTGTGTGGCGATGTCGTGCCAGCAGCGCTGGTACAGGATTTGTTTCTGGCCAACTTGAATGGTGAGTACTGTGAGGTGGTTCAGCGTGTCGACTTTGACTGTTGAAAATCGCATAAGCACCGTGATGAATTGTCGCAATCTATGAAACTAAACAGCCGCATACTCCAGCTTGTCTCAATCTGTATTTTGCTGTTGTTGTTTTTCGCGACGGTCCCTTTCGGTCCGCCTGGCTTACTCGTTGGATTGGTTGGTATTGCATACTTGTTGTATCACTGGTATTGCGCACTAAGAGCAAGGAAAGTTTTCCTGTTACTAGCGATAGGGCTTGTTTTGTCAATGGTGATGTTCATTCTTCTGAGACCCTACTCACACTTTGCGGTTAAACAGTATGTTGACGGACAATTTCAAGGGGTTCCACATAGCCATCGTCTTTGGGGCATGGGGCATGTTCACTGAAAAGGCTTTTACTGTTCAACGGAATGTCTCAGTAGTTTCGGTCGTGAACTATAAAAGTATAAAATTAGAAAACTCTCTCGGGACTATAATAATTCCGAAATTAATTTTTAACCTTGAAGTGCCCTTGTTAAATTCGGGATATTACGGAAAGCATATCTACCCATTCTACAAAGATGTTCTTAAGCGTTGCTAAACCTATGGTAGGTACGAATTATGATCAAAAACTCATGTGTGGCAATGTAGTATATGCAGTACTTCGAACTTCTATGTCATTCTCTGGAATACATTGAATGTCATTTATTTGAGAAAGATCTGATAAAGAATATCCACGCTGAGTTTCATGTATCCAGATATCATTTCCACCGACTGTTTCTTCTTGGTACAAAATATACGCTCGGGGAATACGTAAAACGAAGGCGGTTTACGGTTATCTCAGAAAGAATCAGCGAGGGTGAAGGCGTTTTAACCGTCGCAATAGATTGTAATTACAATTCGCATGAAGCCCTAACCAGAGCTTTCAAATCATTTTTCGGTATCACACCGTCGAAGTTCAAGAAAAGCATGCATTCCAATCCTCTGTTAACCCAGGAAAGATTAACAGTAGACGAGTTGCACTATCTCTATACCGAGCTGGACGTTCATCCACAAATAAAGGTTGTCGAAAAAACTGAAGTATGGGGCATTCAAGGCGAGACCGATTTTGTGAATAATGAAATCGGTTCGTACTGGGAAAAACTAATCACATTAACAGGGATTCAGAAAACGAATACGAGCGCTGATAAAGGTTATACGCTCTGGCTTTCGGATAACAAAGACGCAAGAATTCTTCATGAAACCTCAATGTATCCGTTCTTCGTTGGTGTAAACCATTATTCTGAAGGTAGCGAATTGCGACAACAGGTTATTCCACAAGGTCTCTACGCCTGTTTTTCTCTGACGAACGGTTTTCAATTCATCTATCAGACCTACGCTTATATCTACTTCGTTTGGCTACGAAAAAACGCTTACCGTTTGGGAGATGGGGTTGTGTTTGAAGAATACAGCGCTGACTTTTCCCTGAGCGAGAATCGAGGGGAAATGAAAATATACGTTCCAATAAAGCAATAACTATCAAGTTTTAAAGCATCAGTTTCTCTACAGTATTGGTGACATACGCGAGGAAATCTTATGTATAAGCCAAGATTGAAAGGGTCTCATGAGGAAATGGGTACTCACTATGGGGATTTATTGTACAAAAACGGGGTTCGTCTGGATTCCATAATGCCCAGCAATAAAAAGCATCTTCAGTTTGGGGCGAAAAGCTTAAACCTGTGTGCCAGTATTTACCCGGAAATCGTGGATGAAATTCGGGCAATGGCAAACGCCATGAAAATAGACTTCGTGACGTTTGGAACCTTCATTATAACGCTGGGTGCATTCAGTCGAGACATTGGATGCACGGTCTTCAGTTATAGAAAGGATAACAAAGTCTATTTCTGTCGAAACCATGACATGTTTTCGAACCTGAAGAAAACAACAGAATCCGCGCTGATTCGACCAGACAATGGCTATTATTTTATTGGACACGGCGACGGGTTTATCGGGAAAGAAGACGGAGTTAACGAACACGGACTAGCCGTAGGTATAAATTTTGTCGCCCCGAAAACGGTAAAACCGGGACTGAATTTCTTTTTACTGGTCAGGATGATTCTCGAAAAATGTAAGAACGTGGCGGAGACTGCCTCGTTGCTCTCCACGGTTCCTGTCTGCACGTCTCATAATATTACCGTTGCGGACAGAGAGGGGAATATGGCTGTCTTCGAGATGGCGCCCGAAAGGACGGTTGTACGTTACCCAGCAGATGATGAAGATTTCATCATATCGACCAATCAGTTCAAGCACAGTGACATGGCAATATTCGACAATAAACCCGAGTCGGATTGGTACAGTACTCAAACAAGATACGATGTTGTCCATAAAGCGCTGATAAACGATCAGAACATCGATAGTGACTATCTGAAGAATGTGTTGGCAGGGAAGATGGGGATGATGTGTCAGTACAAAAGGGGGCTTGGTTTTGAAACCCTATGGTCTGTTATCTATGAGTTAACAACATTGAGTATCGAATATACGGATGGCAGTCCATCCAGGAAAGCCTATAAAACTGATAATCGGTTAGATTGGGCGATCAACAAAAAATGATATGGATTGGCCGCCCCAAAGAGGAATTAACCCCCAGTTTTAACCGGTCACTTTACTTGCGTTGAACTGACCATTCATGTGCGGTACCACGGGCTACTGCTGGTCGTTTTCTTTGGGATATGGGTTATGTTCTTTGGCTATGCCAAGAAAGTAAAAACACCCACCTAACCACTTAAGGTTAAAAATCAGTCACTTTAAAGGCGGATTGTTTCCAGAAGTTGCACAGTGCTTTGCGAACAGCGTCGCAAAAATTGCGAAGTAAACCGAGTTTTTTGCGTACCGGTCAGCGCCGTCTAGTCTGCGTTTAACCTGCTGTCGTACCTGTAGTACCGGCCTGCCAGGAAGGCACCGTTAATAAATAGGATGCTGGTCGGAAGGAAGTGGGTCTCATACTTGGAGAGAGACCTTTATGTTAAAAAAACCGGTATACACGCTGTTGGGCTTGCTCGGGCTCATCAGTGTTTCACTGCCTGCGCAGGCAGAATTGGGCGACTATTCTTTTTGGCAGACTTTGGGGAATCTGTTTTCACCCCGAACCGCCGATCATCCCGTCACTGACGCGGAACGCCAGGCCCAGCAATACCCTTTAACCCCGAACCCAGAATGGGTAGACGATGGCTTTCGCCCTGGCGCCTATCTGGAATGGCAAACGGTCGAAATGCATCCCAGTACGGGGGCGTTGTGCGGTAACGGTTCTCCTTACAAATTTTTTGTGAATCGCGTGGCTCACACCAGTAATACGGTGGTGTACATGGAAGGGGGCGGCGCCTGTTGGGATTACGAAAGCTGCACCGGACAAACCGGCATTCGCGGTGCGCGAAACCCCGATGGCATACCGGACGATTACATGAGCCTGATGAATCCATCTGCAACACTGGTAAGCCCGTTTGTGTTTCGGTTGCACCCATGGACGGCCACGAAATCGCAAGAATGGAATATGGTCTACCTGCCTTACTGTACCGGAGACATATACGCCGGTGACCGCGTCGCCCTGTATGAAGACCCAAGCGGGGAAGGCGATCCGTTGGTGTGGTACCACAACGGCATAAAAAACCTGCGTGCTGCAACCGCATGGCTGCGTGATAACCTGCAGCGCAGCGGGCAGATGCTGGTAACAGGATGCAGCGCCGGGGGCGCGGGCAGCATTGCTAACTATCACCCCTTGCGCCGGGATCTCGCACCGCAACGCAGTTACCTGATCAACGACAGCGGCCCTATTTTCCCAGCACCCGTAAACGGCAGTGACACTGACTACCCATCGTTACGGTTGCACAACACTATTCGGAATGTGTGGGGTTTGGACGACGGACCACTCGGTTACTTGCAATCTGAACTGGCGTATTTCGATCTCAATGATATCGGAACGCTCTACGCTGCATTGGCGGAGCAATATCCGAACGATCGCTTGGGCCAAACGCATTTCTGGGAAGACATGAATTACTCGTCCTATTCTTATGAGCGTTTTTATGAAGATATTTATGATGAAGCTGATCCTGCATTACGCGAAGCGCGCATCCATGAACGCTGGTACCAGGATACCGAACAGTTGAAGTCGCGTTTAGCCGCCTACGATAATTTTGGTTATTACCTGCCCCGGTTCCGTGATGTGAACGAAAGCCACTGCACCACCATCATAGAATTTAACAACAGTGACATTCAGCAGGCGGGTTTGGAACTGAAAGACTTTGTGGAAAACGTGATGGAAGGTCAGGGCGCGGTGATGCAAGCATCCGAAACCGATACCGTGAGTGACTACCAAAAAGGGTTTAACTTGCTGTATTGGCTGTTGGATCAAGCCTTGTAAATATCGGAACAGACAGCGCACTTGTGCGCTGTCTTAAGGTCCGTATGCTTGTTTACGGGCTTCAGCCAGTCGTTTGGCGAGATACTCCTGTTGACTCAGGCCGTCCGGGTAAAATTCCATGGCCATAACTTCCTGAACAATATCGGCTTCGCGGGTTTTGTAGTCTTGAAATTTTGGGTCCGGGTTTGCCTTATATGCGTCAAGCCGAGCTTGTCGTTCTCGTTCATAGGCTTCGAGTAACGCCAGAGCTTGTGTTTTCCCTGCTTCATCGTCGCCAACAAACGCCAGTTGCAGTGCCAGCGATTCGGTACTCGATATCTTATTGGTTGCTTCCAATTGATTCAGCTGGCGCTGCAGTTCAAAACGTCGTACTTCGCGTTCGGTCTCCGTCAGTTCGTCGCGATGGCTCATGAACTCGTGAATGGCATCGCTGATTTGGAACACGCGTTCGTATTCGTCATAGGCTTGCAATGCTTCTTTGGATGCGGTGGTTTCTTGATGTGCGGCTGCGAGGGGGTCGGCGAGCATCGGGTTTGTGGGTTGTTTTGTCTGCGTTTCTGAAGAGGAACTCAGCAACGGCTGATCAGAAACAGTATGTATTCCCGACCAATACCACCCGACAGAAACAGCGGCCATCAGAGCCAGGCCGCCGCCTATCCATATGCGTTTCATCACTCCACCTTTTCGTTTGTTAGCTTGTTTCACGTCTCAATCATGTGACGGATTTTTTCGTAACCTTCAGTGTAGCACGGCATAGAAAAATGCTAGGACCTCTGTGAATAATTGCCATCTCCCTCAGCGGGTGCCGACATGCGCAAATTTAGAGGCAAGTTCTGCAGGCAATATTCACTGTCTTGGCAAAGGACTTAACAAAGAATTGTGCATTGATATCAGCTCAATACGCTCACGTCTTGCTTCCTGTTACGAGCTAACCCTGCACCACTCAGTATCAGCATCAACCAGAAACCGCTGGCGGGCATTAGACTGATACCGAACAGAGAACCGACAACACACAGCCACAAAAAAGGCCGACTTACCTTGGACTCGCTGTGCCAGAATTGCACCACTATCAGCAACAGCGGCCAGGCAAATAGCATGAACCAAATAGCGACCGCGCCTTCCATATTGTCAGGTCCGGTTGCATTCACCCAGCCGCGTGCAGGAATTTCCGTGAGATACGGTGCGAACAAAAACGCGCCGACTATAAGGTGGCCGAGGGCGATGGCCAATAAATAACGCGCAAAAAGTGCTTGTGTCATGTTATAGCTCCTTGAGACGATGATTGAATGCGTTCATCCAAGAGACCTGCGCAGCCAAGTTTTTGCGCATGGGTAATAGACGGAACGCGAGTGATTTTAACTTCAGGGCTATCTTGCCATCGGCATGCGCCATCTTGCCAAAGAACCAGCTGAGTCGATGCATGTGCGCGACGCGACGGTGACGCAGCCGAGCCAATTCTTGCGCCGGGTTCACAATATTATTGGAAATGATGGTGGCGAGTTCCATGGCATCTTCCATGGCGAGCACGGCACCTTGACCCAGATTCGGGGTCAGGGCATGGGCCGCGTCGCCAATGGCAACCAGCCTGCCGTGACCCCAATCGATGGTACGGTCTTGAATTGGGTGCGATACCCAAGTGGCATTGTGTAAATCGAGTGCGGTAATGTCTGCCAGTGTTGCATGCTGTTCGCGTATCCATTGTTCACGTTGTGCGGTGGATATTTTTTCAGGGTGTTGCCCGGGTTTTGTTTTTATCACGTGGAACAGATACGCGCGCTGTTCGTCAATGGGGGCTAACCCCAAGCGCTGCTTACCAAACCACACTTCACTGAAACAGGTGACCGGGCGGGTGAGAGGCACCACGCTGCGCCAACACCAAAGACCAGAATCGCGCAGTTGTGCGGGCGCATGCAGTTCACTGCGAATACCGGCGGCATTCACCAGGTATTTGCCATGGAGCTGACTGCCATCACTCAGGGTAACAGACACCGAATCGGCATTTAACTCGTGCTGCGAAATGGACGTACCAAGGCGGATCTGTTCTTGCGGTAACGACGTCAATAGCATCTGCTGCAAATGGCTGCGATGCACCACATGGCAGCGCAAACCGACGCCCTCCATCGTCACTCTTCGGAAGCGGTTAAACGGACCGACACCCAATTGTAAAACCGGTGATATCGCCAGTTCCTTTGCTAACCCGAGAGCCTCCAGTATCGCCAAACCATTATTTTGCAGGGCAATGCCAGCACCGAGAACCTGCAGTGCTTCGGCCTGTTCCAGCACCACAAAAGGGATATTTTTACGCTGCAGCGCATTGGCCAGGGTAAGACCGGCGATGCCAGCGCCATTGATGATAACCATGTTCGTCTCCGTGGTTGAGTTGGATTTCATCGTATATTGAGCGTGCTCAATGAGCAAGCTCATTTTAAAAATCGTAATATCCCTGTACACTGCGCGGATGTCTATTCAGTGAGAGAAGTCCAGCCATGAGTCGGGACCTGCAAAAGCAGCGCACCAAGGAATTAATACTGCAAACAGCGCAGCGATTATTTCAAGATCAGGGGTATGACAAGGTATCGACCCGGATGATTGCGAAAGAATCCGGTGTTGCCATTGGCACCGTCTTTTCGCACTTTAAGGATAAGCAAGTACTCACTCAGGCCTTGTTTCACGACAAGATAGACGCCCGTCTGGCCGAACATGCACCGGTGTTGGCGCAACAGGAAACAGGGTTGAAATACTTCACCACCTTTGCCGAATTTTTCTATGAATTTTACGCGGAGGACCGCGCCTTTTCCGTTGCGCTGATGCAAAACGCATTGTTTGATTTGAGCTACTTTGAACAACAGATGGAAGGTTTCATCCGACAGGTCAGTGAACGTTTACAGACAGACCTGACGGGTAAAGCGGAAGCGCAATGTTACGCCGTCGCTAAAGCCTGGTTTGGTTATTACGTGTTCCAACTGCTAAAAGGGTTGAGCACGCCAGACTCGCAGCCTACCGATTGGCTGGCCGCACTGACAGCCGAGTGCGAAAACCTTTACCAAGCAGTGGTCTAAGAAAAGGGTTTGGGGCGCGTCGAGCGGTCATTGATTTGAACCCTGCTGCTGAGTTAACGTGCGGAGCATCTTTCGAAAACGTTCCATTGTGTTAAAACGTTACAATGAACCGAGGCAGGCATATGCCATGATGATTACCAACGCTGATGATTTTTTTACCAAAGGTTGTGGCCGCTGCGACCGCTTCGATACGCCGGACTGTTCAACTCGACAATGGATCGATGGTTTAAACGAGCTGCGTAAACTGTGCCTGGATGCAGGCTTAGTGGAAACCGTGAAGTGGGCTCACCCCTGCTACATGTATGGCGACCGCAATATCGCATTATTTGGTGCCTTCCGTTCCGATTTTCGCTTCAGTTTTTTCAACGCTGAATTGTTGACCGACCCTGAGGGTATTTTGGTCCCGAACGGTCCAAATGCCCAAACACCCAGTGTGGTGCGACTGACCGATAACAAACAGGTGAAGAAACTCGCCCCCATCTTGAAAGCGTATATTGAAGAACTAAAAGGTTTTGCCGACGCCGGTATTAAACCCGTCAAAGTGCAAAGAGAACTTGAGTTGCCAAATGAACTGGCTGAAGCACTCGACGCCGACCCGCAACTGGCCGAAGCGTTTCATGCGTTAACACCCGGGCGTCAACGCAGTTATGTGATTAACCTCAATGGTGCAAAAAAATCTGAAACTCGCGTCGCCCGTATTGAAAAATTCCGCGATAAAATTATCGCGGGTAAAGGTGCCATGGAGCGCTAAGGTGTTTTTAGGTTTGATGTGTTGAGAGCGGTACCATTTGGCACTGGAATTACTAATTGAGGTCAATACGATCTTTACGGCATTTACCCAATACAGTGCAATTATTTCTGCAGTTTAATGCCTCAATACTTAATTACTCTGGCCGTTTATGTGGCTGCTGGATCAAACTTATATGCAGGATGCAGAGGAATCATTTTGTATTTGGGTAGTTTTTAAGTAATGTTAAAGGCTTCATGAAGCTCGAAACCAAAGTGTTGGTTGTTTCTATGGCAGTCAGCCGTGTTGCGGTTCTCTAACTTTCGCATGTTCGTTATAGTCGAGGATGCATGAATGACATTTGCGATATTTCCACTACTGCGTGCCACTGATTAATTAAAATCACCTCAGTCTTATCAGATAGATAACTGAGCTTTAACCAAGGCTCTAATCCCCACAACGCATGCCTCGCTCAGCTGATTTACTTCTAGGGCACCTCTGAATAATTGCTCTCTACCTCAGCGGGTGAAGAAATGCGCAAAATTCGAGGCAAGTTCTGCAGGCAATATTCATTATCTTGGCAAAGGACTTAACAACGAAATTTGCCATTTCAGCCCCGCCCTCCGGGTCCTTCAGATCGATGACTGAGCTTTGTTGTGTGTTTTGAAAAGGACTCGCCATTCCCTGCAACACACGCCTCGCTCATCCTTCGATCTGATAGGACTGAGGTGATTCGAATTAATCAGAGTTGCCCTAGGTAGTGAGTGGGTGTGAACCAATCAGACCTTCCTAGCTTTGAGTAGCCTTTGGAATCGTTAAAAACAGTCTTGGCGGAATTTCGTTGTATGTGACCAGTCTCAAGTGTTCGGACCTTTTTTATGATGAATATGGCTATGAAGTCTCTGGAAAAGGACGTTCGAATGAAATGGGGAGAATATCAAAGAGAGTATATTGCTGCGTCTGACTAGATATTTTATTGCAATGGAGATCATTATACTGGCAAAGAACGCAGAGGTGCCAACTGCCATAAGGACGACTTCATTTGTTATCCCTTCGGAAAAAATTGAATAAAATTGGCGCTGAATGACTGAGTGGAAAATGAGAATGTAAAGACTTGCTTCCCCTAGTTTCAAAGGAAGGTAACGAAGCCACGATACTCTGCAAATAAAAGAAGAAACATATATAACGCAATAGATACCACAGAAGGCACCTATGGTCGCAAAAAAAGGTTGAGTGTAGATGCGTTTGTTGAGGTCAATATATGCATCGGTAATAATCCAGATTCCCGCAAACACTAATGACGCAAAGACAAAGACAGATAGTTGACCCTTATAATTAACGACTTGCTGCCTAATACAGAATCCCAAGATGAAATAGACCGACGTTGTCAGTGTAAGATCCAGACTAAAGGGCAAGCCCGGTCTTTGACTGAATGCGTCAAAAAGATGAACATTCTTATACCAGAATAAACTAATAGATTGGCTGCCTATGAAAAGAAAAGTTGAAAGAATTAAAACTATTAAAAGCAAAGGGTAAGTATGAAATTTAAAGTAATGTATTAATAAATAGCCAAAAAGATAAAGTGTAAACAGATGAGGTAAAAACCACATTGGCGCCCAGTCGATTGTATCTCCATTGCCATAGAGAATTCCTAAAGCTTTTGGCCATAATTCTTCATTTCCAAAAATAACATCGAACAGCAATACAAAGAAAAGAACTATGAAGTAAGGTTTTAGTAGAGCTTCGGTTTTCGTTAAAAAAAATTGTTTTGGGGGGCTGTCCCACTTTAAAAAGACGCCAGATAGGAAGAAGAACAGTGGCATCCTAAAAAGGGCCATTGGTTCGACGATATCCGGCAAGTATAAACGCACTTTACTGTGGTAGAGTGCCACAAAAAAGATAGATAGGCCTTTGGCCACATCTATGTGATAGATTCTGCTAATCATCCAGTACTGCCTGACAAAAACGCGTTTATCGAGAATGTTTCGGCGAGAACCGACACATTCGTCCACTGAGCGAGTGCGCCACCTATACCCTTTTGGATGACTTCAGTAGGTGTCTGAAAGCAGGGTTTTGAACGACGAAAGTATTGTTTTTCTTTTGGGTTTTAGCAAGAAATATTTTTTGTCGATCGGCGGTTGACGGCCGGTTGACTATGCTGGGTAGACCGTATTTTTGAGCGCTTTAAATGCGTAGTCAAAACATAGGTTTTCCGCTATGCCTTAAAAAGATCTAGCACAGCTAATCGCCTGGTATGCCTTTGGTAAAAGAAAGGTGTGCTATCCCATACGAAGGACCCTAATCAGCGAATTGCTGTGACAGTTTCTTATTGCTTTAAAAGTTGCAGTGGGCGGCCCTAGCAACCAAAAAATTGGCCACCTCTTTTCCTCTGCCCACAATTAAATGCCCTGTATCGGGAAGCCAATTGACCTGCGTTTGTGGGCAGGCCTGCGAAATGTGTTTAACTGATGAAGGTGCATTCAAAACACAGTCCCGGTCGCCAAAAAATAGTTGAATCGGCATCTGCAGGCGACTCAGTTGTTGCGTTGTGAATACCGGCAAGGGTGCCGTTCTTGGGCGAAAATACTGACTGATCAATTGGCTGAACTCGATGGCTGCTTTCAATTTTTCCTGATCCGCGTCGATGGGTTTACCACCGTTAATCTGTTGCCACAACCATCGACGACCGGCAGCGCCAAAGAAGGTAGATAAAATCGCTTTGACAAGAAAACTGGATTTAGTGGGTGCTAACCCGCCGGGGCAAATCAATACCAGCTGTTCAACTCTGTTTGGAAATGCCTGTGCAAACCGAAGTGCCATCCATCCGCCGAGTGACAGACCCACGAACGAACATGCGGGAATCGTCAGCTGGTCGAGTAAATCGTGCAGCCAAGTTTCATAGACGCCACTGTCGTAACTCGCCCGGTTTGCGAACGACAGGCCGGGCTCTCCGATAAGGTCAACTGCATACACCCGATGAGCCTTGGCCAGTTCAGCGATGTCGCCCATCCAAGAAAAGCTATTCGAGGTGCTGCCGTGCAGTAACAAGACTGGAGGGGCATCCACGGGACCGGACACAATGACGTGCGTGCGACCCTGCGATGTTTCCACGTATTTACGTTCATGAGCAACCGGCCAGGCTTGCAGAATTTCCTCGTACCGAGTCAGTACGCGATCTTGACCTTGAGGACTTTTCCAAATGTTCATCGTAGCGGCTCCAGCAACTGGCCGAGCATGGCCAGCAAGTGTTCTGTGTCTTGAGTGTCTCTGGTATTGATAATCAGCTTGAGCTTGCCCAATTCAGGGTAGTCAACTGCATCAATGCGGATACCGCCTCCCGCCTGAGAAACGGCTGCGAGCAGAGTGTTGGTTATTCGGTTGCCTTCGTCGGTGGAAATGGCGTCGATATCCACAACGGTCGACACCAGCAAGGAGCGCTGTGTATTGTGTTCCGGTTTTGTTTCACCGCTAAAAGCCTGCAACTGAGCTTCTGTTATTCGGTACTGCCGCCCCACTTTGGAAGCCTCGAGCTCGCCGGATTGGATTTTCTTTAAGACGGTTTTCGGGTGTAGAGAAAGCAGCTCAGCCACATCACTGACGGTGTGATAGGTCTTTTGAAACACGTCGATCACTCCTATAAATTACCTTAAGTGGCATTATAAGTAATTTTTGGTAATTTAGAAGTGGTTTTTGACAGGGAAGGTGCCTTTTCTGTAAGGGATATGATTCTGATTCTTATTTGCAAATGATAACCATTATCATTAATATTCGGCCGTCTTTCGCTGTATGTGCCTTCGCCGATGATGTCGCCATTAGAATGTCAGTCTCTCACCACAGGATACGATCGTGCGGTTGTTTTTAACGCTGATTTAGCTTTGCCTGCGAACCAGCTGACGATTCTGATTGGCGCCAATGGCTGTGGTAAAAGTACATTGCTTAAGGCAATGGCGCGGTCGTTACCAGCGCAACAGGGGCAGGTGTTGCTCAATGGCGATGATATTCATCGTTTGTCGACCAAAGCCGTTGCGCAGAAGCTCGGATACATGCCGCAAAGCCCGATTGCGCCGGAAGGTTTGCGGGTCAGGGATCTGGTGGTGCTTGGCCGCTTCCCTCATCAGTCATTGTGGCGTTCGCCGACCGCAGATGACGAACGTCTCGTGTATGAGGCGATGCAGATGACCGATGTGCTGGCCTTCGCCGACAGGCCGGTGGATCAGCTCTCCGGTGGGCAGCGGCAACGCTGTTGGATCGCCATGGCATTAGCTCAGCAAACCGACATTCTGCTGCTCGATGAACCCACGACTTACCTGGATTTGAAAGTTCAGGTTGAGCTGATGCAGCTGTTGCGGCGGCTCAGTCGGGAACAGGGGCGGACGATGGTTATCGTGCTGCATGAATTAAATCTGGCGGCGGCGTTCGCGGATCATCTGGTGATGATGAAGGCAGGGCGAATCAAACATCAGGGAGCCCCGGAAACCATTTTTACCACCGATAACCTCCTCGACGTGTTTGACTTGAACGCGACTGTGTACCGGGACCCTTTGACGGACCGTCCTTTCTGTCAGCCCTGCATGATGCCACCGAACCACGCTTCCACAACCCGCCAAACCTTGGTTGCCGAGACGGGCGATGTCACTTTGGTCGACTCAACTGAGGTGTGTGCATGATGCTGCGCACAGAATTGGCAGTGCAACATCTCGGTTGGCGAGTCAGCCTGACAACGGTGACGGCTATGACGTGTGTGTCAGCGCTTTTGTTGCTCGTTGCGCTGCACGTGGCTTTTGGTGCGCGCCCCATCCCGGTGGCCGACGTTGTGCAGGCGTTTATCAATTTTCAGCAGGACAGTATGCAGCATCTCGTGGTGCTTCAGTTGCGATTGCCAAGGGCTCTGTCGGCGGCACTCGCCGGTTCTGCACTGGCGGTAGCGGGCGTTTCCCTGCAGGCGGTTACGCGCAATCCGCTAGCGGACCCTGGGTTGTTAGGGTTACTTTCCGGTTCGGCGTTATGTGTCGTGCTGTTTGGGGTGTTGGGTCACTCGAACTTCGCCTGGGTGCCGGTGCAAGCCGCCGTGGGCGCATTGTTCGCCGGTTGTCTGGTTTGGTGGCTGGCAGGGCGAATGCCTGGGGGCGCCACGCCGTTAATGCTGACGTTAAGCGGCGCCACGGTAACCGCATTATTATCGGCCATCATCACACTCCTGAATTTGTTTAACGACCAGAGTTTTAACGAACTTCGGGTTTGGCTGGTGGGGTCGTTTACCGGACAGCGCTGGCAAACGTTCTTCTGGGTTTTGCCCATGTGGCTTCTGGGCATGTTACTTATTTTTCCCCAAGGCAGGGTGCTGACGATTTTAACCCTGGGGGAGGATACCGCCGGTGCGTTAGGGGTCGAGCCTCGTCGCCATAAAGTCACTATCTTGGTCAGCGTCATTCTGTTGACCGCCAGCGCCGTTGCCCTGGCCGGTCCACTCGGTTTTGTCGGTTTAGTGATTCCGCATGTGGTGCGTTTGTTTACCGGTGCTGATTACCGCACGTTGCTGTTGTTCAGTGCGTTGATAGGCGCAGGCTATGTGTTGGGAATCGATCTGCTGGCCCGAGTGTTATTTGCCCCCAGAGAAATAGCGGCCGGTTTGCTGACCGTGTTGATCGGCGCACCCTGGTTTATGGCCTTGGTGTTGCGTCACGGACGCGCGGGAGCATCAACATGAGTCAGGCCTTCGCACGCGTCCAACCGTTTGGAAAAATCGAAACCTCAAGGTCAGATGCATTTGTTTTTTACATGGCGGGTTTTGTGTTGCTGTTGTTGGTTTTGTTATCAATTCGCCTTGGCTCTTATCACCTGACAATGACCGAATTGGTGAGTGGTCTTTGGTATGGCTTCTGGCAGGGCGAGTGGCAAAACCTGCCAACAACAGATGCCGATTCATCGGGTTGGGTTGTGCTCTGGGAGTTTCGCCTACCACGGTTATTTTGTGCGTTGCTGGCCGGAGCGTTGTTTGCATTATCCGGTTTTCTGTTGCAGGGCTTAACCCGCAATCCGTTAGCAGACCCATCTCTGGTTGGCGTATCACAAGGGGCGGCATTGGCGGTGGTGATTTGGTTAGTCAGCGATCTGGGTCAGCCGGAACATCGGCAATGGGCGGCGTTGCTTGGCGCATTTGCCAGTGCCGCCTTGATTCAGTTTTTAAACGAATATCGCCGCATGCCATCGACATTAACTTTTATTTTGTTGGGCATTGGCATGTCGCTGTTTTTATCGGCACTGACCTCCGCATTACTGACCTACGGTGACTTGGACCGTGTGATGAATGCGTTGTCGTGGCTCAGCGGCAGCGTGCACTTAACCGATTGGCGTGATGTGACCACGCTGAGTCTGTGGTTCAGTGTATTACTACCTTGCAGTTGGGTACTGGCGCATTACCTGGCTGTTCAGCAATTGGGTGATGTGATGGCGCAGGGTTTGGGTGTGCCTTTGCGGCGCATAAAACGCTTACAACTTCTCTTCGCTGTCTCTGCCGCGGCCATGGCAACAGCCGTGGTAGGGCCCATGGCATTTATCGGCTTGCTGGCACCGCATGTGGCTCGTCGTTTTGGGGTGCGTTTGCCGCACCGGCAATTGTTGCTGAGTACCATGATTGGCGCCGTGTTAGTGGGCAGTGCCGATTTACTCGGTCGAACGCTATGGGCGCCCTTGCAAATTCCCGCAGGTGTATTGTCGACGTTGATCGGCGCACCAGCATTTCTCTTTCTGTTAGTCCGGACGTCCCGGGCAAGTTCATCATCTTTCAGGAGTAAAGCATGAACAAATCTTTATCCATTCTTCAGCGGATTTCCGCAGTGCTGGTATTGGGTGTTTCGTCCGTCACCGTATGGGCCGATTACCCGGTTTCCATAACCCATAAGTTCGGCACGATAACGTTAACCGACGCGCCGACACGTGTCGTCTCCGTCGGTTACAGCGATCAAGATGACCTGTTGGCCCTGGGTATAAAACCGGTTGCCATTCGGGACTGGTATGGTGACATGCCCTTCGCAACCTGGCCCTGGGCGCAGGATGAACTCGGGTCTGCAACACCGGTTGTTCTCAGTCGTGATGCGCTGGATTTTGAAGCGATCGCGGCATTGCAGCCGGATTTGATTGTGGGCATCTCCTCCGGCATGTCTGCAGACGATTACGCCAAGCTGTCTAAGATTGCTCCGACATTGGCACAATCCGCAGACTACATCGAATACGGTATGCCCTGGCAGGAACGAACTCTGTGGATTGGTCAGGCATTGGATCAAACCGAATCGGCGACCGCATTGGTTGCGCGTATTGAACAACGTATTGCGCAAGAAAAAAGCGCTCACCCAGAATTTCAAGACAAGCAGGCCGCCGTGGCATTTTATTATTCCGGTCAGCCGGGTGTTTACTCGAGTTCAGATTTGCGCAGCCGTTTACTGACGCAACTGGGGTTCCAAATACCGTCGGTTTACGATGAACTGGCCGGTGCTTCTTTTTACGCCTCTTTCAGTGAAGAACGGCTGGATCTTTTGAATGTGGATGTGTTGTTGTGGTTATCCGCCTCGGATGCCCTGAACGCTGCCGACGCGATCCCCATGCGACAGTTTATGCCGTTTTATCAGCAGGGTCGTGAAGTGTTTGTTGGCGATACCTTGGGTGGTGCTTTCTCTTTTTTAAGCCCGTTGAGTATCGAGTTCCTGTTGGACAATCTGATACCTGAGTTGGAACTTGCTGTGGACGGTGACCCCACCACTGTTGTGCCGTCTTCACTTAGTGATCATCAATAACAGGGTTTTGCCGGTGGCGAATGATCTGAATATTCCCGAGATAAGGTCCCAACTTTTACCGGTTCGAAAAGTGCAGGACGTTGCGTTGACCTGGCGCGACCTTCATGGTGCCGATCACCCGTTTTGGCAGCAACTGTATGCGCATTATGAACGCCAGTACCCGGGTCTGGACCGACAAGGTCAGGGCTGTTTCGCGATCGGGTTACTGGCGCGTGAGCTGGGTAGGGTGGTCGCAGAAGCGTCCTTAAAGGACTATCCGCTCCCGGTGTTGGAACCGGCAAATCTGGGCATCGAGATTTCCGCAGATGCTTCCTTGTCTTTGTGTTATCAGTCAAATGCGCTGGAATATGTTGCGCGAGGGCACGATTTCCACCGGCAGCGTACGGCGTGGTTGGTGGCGCTGTTTGCCCCGCTGGTTGAAGCACAACAGCAATCGTGTCGTTTGGGGGCCGCTGCACAATGGCGATTGATCACCGATGCCCTGGCCTACACCTGGTTGCAGGTTGGTAAACAACAAAAAGCCGAAGACTTGGCCCGACGGGATTTCTTTGAGGGGTTATTGAGTGAGGCATCGAAGTTAAAAAACCGGCAGGTTCGCTGGACATCGCTGCATTGGCAGGACCGGGTTGAAACCTTTGTTAGTCGGGGAGGCTGTTGCCGGTACTACACGGCCGATGAAGGTGATTATTGTCGTACCTGTGTGCACCGCGATACGGAGCAGCAGCGTACGTTGATGGCGCAATGGTATGAGGCAGCCGCGCTCAGCGATTGATCCTTCAAAAATCTGCCGTATGATGGGCTATTGTTCTTCCTATTGAGCGGCTTTTTTATGTCCATACCCGACTCCCCGCATGCCCCCCGATCATTAACAGACCCACTGCAGGCACTCACCGAACAAGAACGCGCAGAACTGTTGACGTTACAGCGTTTGGAACGCCGAGCGAAGGGGGAATATCTGTTTCGGGCCGGGCAACCGTTAGAGCGCTATTACGCTGTCGTTGAAGGTTGTGTGCGTACCTATCATTTGCACGACGATGAAGAATTCACACTCGACTTTTACACCGAAGGGCAAACCGTATTACCCGCCGTTGCCGGTAAAGGCATTTTTGCACCAAGTTTTGCCGTGTGTATGGAAGATTGTTTGTTAAACGTCACGGATGAACAATTGGAGCGGGAAGTCTTTGCCCGTTTACCGCGCCTGAAAGACATTTGCCAACAACAGTCCGAACAGTTGCAGCTAATGCACCAACAAGAGCTAGCGGTGCAGAAAAGTGCCAGCCCTGAACAGCGTTACGCGCATTTGCTGGCTACCCGCCCGTCTTTGTTTGAGCGGGTGCCGCAGTATCAAATCGCTTCATACTTGGGGATTAAACCTGAATCGTTGAGCCGACTGCGCAAAAGACTGCAACAAAATTAGCTTGGAAATTTCGAGAGCTGTGGGATACAGCGACATTCTGAGCAATAGGGTGAAATTTTTGGGCTAGCCATCTTAACCAACGTCAATGAAAGCCGGTCGGGCGCTCCGGTACAGTGGGTGCACTTAATCAAGCAAGGACTCTTCCATGCGTTACCTTTCTACCATTGTTGCTGTGTCGTTCCTGAGCTGTGGCGGGCTGTTCTCAAGCAATAGCATGGCCGATGTTGGCCCCTATCAAGCGAATACATCGGCATTTGCGTTGGCAAACTTCACCGACGATTCCCCACAATATTTACAATTAGAACTGAGCCGTCGCCTTGGTTCAAAGGATTACATTGGCGTGGAGTTCATCACCTGGCGCTACCCAGCTCCGCTGGGTATTCCCTATGGACCGTCGTTTGGCGACCCTACGGAAGATTACCCCGGCACGGTACGTGACGTCGGCGTTGGTTTCACTTGGCAGCACTTTTACGGACCAGGTTTGTTCACCAAGGTGCACGCTATGCCCATGATGCAGCGCTACTCCGACACCAATAACAATCACCTCCAGACCGGCTGGCAATTGTTTACCACGGCACGCGTGGGGTATCACTTTTCGTGGGCCGACGATCGGTTTTTTATCGAGCCTTCGGTAGCCGCCACCAGTTGGCCGATACGCACAAACGTCCCGGAGACTTTTGCAGCGCTGGATTCAAAATGGCCGGGTTATTTTCTTTTAGAACCTGGCTTGAATATCGGTATGCGTTTTTAATCGGATCTTCTCAGGAGTAAATCTTATGACGTCAACTCATCAACCCGCTTTAATCAGCCCCATGCTCAGTGAACTGCCCGTACGCATTAAATTAGCGTCATTGTGGATCTCATTGATGCTGTTGTACCTGTACGCCGACGTATTCAGTTTTTATCGGCCGGGTATAATCGACAGTATCGTCGAGGGCAACATGGGGCCTTTTACCGTGTCACAATCTGCCTTGTTTATCGCTTCCGTGCTCATGCTGATTCCCGCTCTGATGTGTACCGCAACCTTCTTGTTTCAGCGCCCACTTACTCGCGGATTGCATCTGGGTTTTGGCGCACTGTACACGGTAGTGAATATCGGAAACGTCGTCGGAGAAACCTGGTGGTACTACCTGCTGTATGGCGCTGTTGAAGGTTTGTTAACGGTGACGATTTTTGTTTTGGCCTGGCGTTGGCGGTCATGAGCGCAGCCAGCCAAAAAAGAGTCGCAGATTCAGTCACAGAACCCCAGGGTGTCCACATTGGTCACAGGGGTTCGAAACACCCGGTAACCTTGCCGCTTCAGAATTGAAGCGGCCGTCTATTGGAAAACATTTTTAACGTACCCCAAGAATAATTCATCAACTGGGCTGGTCATTTTCCTTAGCGCATGACAAGCTTGAATACGCCTTTTGTGCGGCTTTAAAAGATTAAAATAAAACTGGGAACACAATCTTCCCCTAACGGGAAGCATAAAATGTTTTGTGGACTGAATGCATGGATTTCGATACTGAAATGAATAAAATCCCTTTTAAGGGGCAAGAAATAGATATGGAACAGCTGTATCGCTTTGCTGGTGCCCTGGACAAAAGCCCCCAGAAAAGGAAAGCAATACCGGCGATTTTTAGATTTTTTGAGACTCACTCTGACAAGGACCTAGGTTCTCCAGGACCACTAGTCCATTTCCTTGAAGAAGAGAGCGACTATCATATCGAGCTTGAACAATCGGTGCTCAGAAAGCCAACCGTTCTCACAGTTTGGATGATAAACAGACTAATGAATGCGGTCCCGCCGACAGTCAGAGAGCACTGGTTAACTATTTTAACCGAGGTTGTTGAACACCCAAACGCTGACGTTGAAACAATAGAATCTGCGAAAGATTTTATTGCGTATCAGAGCAAATAGTTTTAACAATCACGGTCTGTTGAGACCTGCTGCTTCACCTACGGATCTATTTTTTTGCCGAGATTCCCAGCTGTTCTATGGCTCCAAAAAGGCGATGCAGGCCAATCTCTGTTTCTCTTTTTAGCACACACCATGCCCCCGCATTGACGACCCTTGTGCCCCTTCCGGCGCGATGTGACCTGGCTCTGTGTTTGCGTATTCGTGTGTTTTGAGCTTAACTGGGCAGTTGAATAGTTGTCATCAAGCGAGAATTTCGAACATGCTCTCTTCACTTGATAGATTAGCCCGCCACCTGTGTTTTCCTGTTCTGATACTCATGGCATCAATCGTTAATGTTGCTGGTGCCGACAACGATATGTCGCCAGTCGTGTCGCTGCGGTGTATGAGCACGGTTTTTGCGCCTTACGTGATAGAGAAAAATGGCGTTGTTTCTGGTGTTGATGTAGATGTGGTCAAAGAAATCGGCCGTCGCTTACACATCGATATAGAGATCGGTATTAAACCCTGGGTGCGACTGGAAACCGAAATTGAGTCGGGTAATGAACAATGCGCGTTTGCATATTTCCGTACATCGGCCCGTCAAGCTTATATGGATTTCACCAATGTGCCGTTACACATCACCAGCTATACCCTGTTTACGCAGGCTGATCGAGTGCTGAATTATCGGCAGTTGACGGATATAAATGGCTTCGTCGTAGGCATTAATCGTGGTTTTAAAACCACACCGGAATTTGAAACGGCAGTACGCCGTGGTGACGTTAAAGAGTTTCGCGTTGAACAGGAAGAGCAGAGTTTCCAAATGTTAAACGCCAAACGTGTGGATGCGGTGCTCACCAATTATTTTGTGGGCGCGTATCAGATTAAACAGCTGGGATACACCAATGTGGTACCTTTGTTTCCGCCGCTGGATTCCACGCCAGCCTATTTAACCTTTTCCAAACAGGCCGGCTTAGACGATTTGGTCACCTTGTTCGATAGCGCCCTGTATGAGATTTTGATCGATGGCACCTATCAGAGAATATTTGATCGTTACACGAAAGTAACGTCGTCACCTAGTGCAGAATAATCTGCTAGCGCATAGCCAGTGCAGGTAGAAAAAGCTAGGGCAACTCTGATTAATTCGAATCACCTCAGTCCTATCAGATCGAAGGATGAGCGAGGCGTGTTTTGCAAGAAATAGCGAGTTTTTTGCAAAACACACAACATTGCTCAGTCATTAATCTGAAGGACCCGGAGGGCGGGGCTGAAATGGCAAATTTCGTTGTTAAGTCCTTTGCCAAGATAATGAATATTGCCTGCAGAACTTGCCTCGAATTTTGCGCATTTCTTCACCCGCTGAGGTAGAGAGCAATTATTCAGAGGTGTCCTAACGCGACGTCCTTGTCGATGGGTATAGCCACGCCCATTATTCGGCTTGCAATTGTCGATACAGCTCAATGGTGGAAAGGGATCGTTTTTCCGGTGCTGAACTGAACACGTGAAATGCTTCTAACTTTTTCGCGAGCGGTACTTTTACATCGGTGATGTACATTTCAACCTGAGCGCCCGCAAGCTCCTGGTGTATCCGCTTGAGCATGTTGGCGCCACTGGCATCAATGGAATGAATACCGGCTGCGACCACCACAAAATTTTTGATCGCTTCATTGCTGGCCACTTGCTTTAAAACTTCCTGTTCAACAACGCCGGAGTTCAAAAAAGTGAGGCTCTCATCAATGCGTAAAAATACGCTGTTGGGCAGGGTTTCGGTATCAGCATGATTCACATTCTTAAAACGTTCGGTGCTGGGCAGTAAGCCCACCACGGCCATGAAGGGGCTACGATGGTTGGCCAGCATCACCAGTATTGACAGTGCGACACCGACCATCAATCCAGCTTCCACTTCCCAGATCAGCACCAGAATGGCAGTAATCCAACTAATAGCACCGTCCAACCGGTTCATTCGCACCAGATTGGCCATGGATGGGAATTCCAACAGTTGGCTGACCGCTACAATGATTGTTGCCGCCAGGACTGGGATCGGAATATACGCCAGCCACGGAGTTAAAAAGAGAATACCGAGGCTTAAAAATATCGCCGTTAAGGCACCGGCCAAGGGTGTTTCAGCGCCTGCATCGGCGTTTACGACAGAACGAGCCATCCCCCCGGTCACCGGGAAGCCGCCGCTGAAACCGGCCGCGATGTTTGCTGCGCCCAAGCCCAATAACTCGCGGTTGGCGCTAATGCGCTGGCGTTTGGCGGCCCCCAGCGTTTGTGCCACGGCAATCGATTCGGTCATACCAATCAGGGTTATGATAAAAGCCGGTAACGCCAATTGGCGTATCAGCGCCATATCGAACTCGGGCAGGTGCAGGCTCGGCAACCCTTTTGGTAAAGCGCCCACGGTAGCAAGCCCGGTGCTGCTTAGGTCCAGTAAACCGGTTAATAACGCCGCGAGTAAAATCAAAATCATGGGCAACAGGCGACGAGACAGCGTGCCGAACTTACCAAACAGCTTATTGGTTACCGAAATACCGGCTTTTGACCGAGCCCAAAACAATATCGCCATGGCGATAAGGCCCATGACGGTAGACTCTATGTGCAGTGTGGAAATGTCCAAGGTGTGCAATCGTTCTATCAGGTTGCCGCGAGACATATAAATGCCGGTCAGTGGTTTGATCTGCCCGATTATGATGAGCAGCGAAGAGGCCGTGATAAAGCCTTTCATCACCGGGTAACTGAGCAGCTGGGTGATAAAGCCCAGACGGAAAACGCCCATGATGAAATAGAAAAAACCAACCATAGCAGCCAGCAACAAAGCTAGCTCGGTGTATTCCGCAGAACCGATATCAGCAAACGGCATTAGCGTGTTGGCGGTCAGTAAACTGACGATGGCGACCGGCCCAACCGCCAGTGCCGCACTGGTACCAAACAGCGCATAGGCAATCAACGGCAGAATAGACGCGTACAAACCCGCTTCAGCCGGTAAGCCCGCCACTAAAGCGTACGCCAGGCTTTGGGGAATTAACATCAGGGTGACAATAATGGCGGCATTGACGTCACTGATCAGAAGTGTTTTGCCGTATTTCCCGGTAACCACCAGTTTCAGAACGCCCTGAATCAGGTCATTACCTTGAATCTTTTTTAATGCGCTCACGCATAAACCTCGCTAATAAAGATCGGGTACGTCTGCTCAGTATAGGACCGGCTTCCCTGGCCGAGCGGGCGTTTTACCCCTGTTCAAACCGGATTGTTCGTCACGCGCTGTCATCATTGAGTTACAGAGCGAAAACGCTGGAATGACGGAAACTGAGTCTGTGCTGTCGAAAGACACGGGTAGTCTAACACATATATTAGAAAAATCTAAAGTAGAATTTTATTGATTATCTTTCTCATTCCAACTTCTGGCAAAATGCCCTTTTGTCACCATAACCAAAAGAGATTCAGGGATGCAGATTAAAGCTATTGCGATTCGCGCGCAAAAAGGGGCTGCCATGCAGCTGTTAACACAGGCCGAGATTGATGAAGCGACTGGGGTCCAGGGGGACGCAGGCCGCAGACCCGGCAAGTTTATGGTCACGCTGTTGAGCCAGGAGTCCTGGAACGACGCCTGCGTGGACGTCGGTCAGGACCTACCGTGGACAACGCGTCGAGCGAATATCTTGGTTAGCGGGTATCGGTTTTCGGCGGATGATGTGGGTAAAGTGATTCATCTGGGCGATTGCCAGCTTAAGGTTACGCGCGAAACCGACCCTTGCGACCTGATGGACGCCGCGTGTCCTGGCCTGAAAGCTGCTCTGAAGCCAGACTGGCGGGGCGGTGTGCGTGCGCAGGTCATTGCTGGTGGCGTGGTTGTTTGTGGCGAAAGCGCGCATATCGCCTGACGTCGGTTAAGTGCCAGCGGAACCGACGTCGTCCAATTGTTGTTAAGGCGCCAATTGCAGCGCTACCCAATCGTCGAGATAGGCGACAAATGCCGGTGAATACGGGCGCTGATCATGCTGAGTGTAGGTGACGCAACGGTCTGATGTGAGCCGAAACATGTGGTCGGTTTGCGGCTCGATATGTATCGTCAGGTTATCCGGTATGCCTTCAGGAAACAGGGTTTGCAAGCGTTCAGTGTTTTGACTGGCATCTGCCATCAGGTCATTTTCAGCGAAAGCCAGCAGCATGGGGACGCGGTTTTTCTGCAGTGCTGTCGCCGGATTGTAGGGCAGAATGTTGGCCATGAAACGCAATTGAAACAGGGTGACAAACTGACCGAAGAATTGCATGCGACGGTGGGCTTTATCCCTTTTTATAACCGCCCGCTCCTGTTGTTTCACATCGGCACCCTGGCAAGCGGCCTGCAAACGGATGAGTTGCAAATCCTGTTCTGCGACCGCAACGACCGGACCGGCAAAGTCTATTGCAAACTGCAAATCCGGCTCGCGACTCGCCACTTCTTGCACCACCCAACCCCCTTGGCTGTGTCCGGCAATCGCAATGGGCTTTGCCTTCAGCTCGTCTTGCTGCCTGACAAACTGAATGGCAGCCTGCAGATCGTCGGCGCGTGTTTCGATGGAACTGCGTTGCCAATTCCCCTCGCTGTGACCAATACCCCGTTTATTCATAGACAAAACGGCATAGCCTTTCGGTAAAAATACATCCATCAACAATGTTTCGCGAAAGCCTTCCGCGTACTTGCGGATGTCCGCGGTGCCTGAGCCACCGACAAAAATCAACGTGCCGGTAATGTCTCCGGAGGGTCTCGTTAACTCGCCGTCGAGCGATAGATCTCCGCTGGGGATGACCACAGGCTCAGCGAAACACAAGGAGTAACATAAGAGTGTGATACTGCAGAGAATAAATAGGTTGGGTTTTAAAAACATGGCGTGTTTTCCTTACACTTTTTTGGGTCGATGTTCGCTTGGACGCCAGCAACTTGCAAAAGGTTGGCAACTTTTTGCAAGTCTTTTTGAGCAGGGTAAGGAAATAAGGTGACTCAGTGAAAGAAACGGTTGGTGACTGCATCACAGATGTCGAAAATAGTCGACGGTTACGATTGTCATCCCCGTCTCATTGCACTATACCTTCTACTGAATACGCAGTACGGATGCTGATGTATTTAATGCAGTCAGGGTTTTGCTTGTCCCTCCTTAGACATATGCCGTTAAGGCTCTTCATTAAATGGTGTGCTCCTTTTTCGCCTGATCTCGCTGTTGGGTGATGCCCATGTTTATTGACCTGATTCACCGGGATCTTTCAATACATTTTTTTAAACCGTCATAGTACAAGGAGAAATCTCATGGCGAAGCAAACCAATTGTTGTCCGGAATTTGTCGAAGGAAAAAAATGCGATTACCTCGACTTCGTGTATCGGCTGAACCATCAGACGGATGTGCGTTTGGAGAATCGTGCAGTACCTGTCACCGTTGAAACCGCTATTCACATACGAGTCGAGCGGTGTACCGGCCCCTTGCAAATGGGAAATCTGGTTTACAGCACCACGTTGCTGCCCGGTGAAAAAGTCCGCTTGTTCACGTCAGACCGACGTTCTCGCTTTTCATTTGATACCGAGTCTCAGTTGTCCTACCGGCACGAGCAATCGTCCGAAGAGCGTTATTACATGGATTCGATGGATTCATTCATGTCGGACCTGGAAAGCAAAGATACCACTCACAGCTCTAGTAACTCCAGCGGTAGCGCGTCGTCTAAGGGCGGCACCAGTGGTTTTTTTGAATCGCTATTCAGTGGCCCTTCGGTTTCGGTGTCCGGTTCGTATAACGCGGCATCGACACGCGATTTCATTCGCGAATTGGGGGTGCATGCGCAGTCCAGTCATAACCGCTCCGTGCAGATGACCCGTGAAGCCAATTCGACCCAGGTCGGCGAAGTGCAAACCCGCACCCATGTGGAAGGTGAAAGCGAGAGTCATTTTGAATCGAGTAGCCGGCTGTTTGAGAACAAGAATCAGTGTCATGCTGTCACGTATCTTTTTTATCAAATCGATAAACAACAGACTACTAAGGTCTCGGTAAAAGCCGTGAATCTCCGTGTGGTGGATCAGGCTGGACGAACAGATGTGGTGAATAACCCCGTGGTTGGTGATCGAAAACTGTCGGTCATTCCAGCCGCTGTGTTAGCAACCAAAGCAGCAGAGCCCGAGAAATTGAAGCTGTTTGAAGCATCGGTGTTGACGCCAGCGCAACGATATCAGATAGCTCCCTTTGCTCTCAGTGCATCGCAATCCAATCAACGTCCACTTGAAAACGATATTCGTAATTTGGCTTTGGCCAATGTGCGTAACGAGTTAATGAGCAATGGCGTTCTGGATAAAAGCGGACAAGTATCGAAGGAAGTAAGTGCTGAATTAAACTTTGAATTTTCCACATCCATCCCAACCGCTGGTGTCATGGTGAAAGGTTGTTTGGATGATTGCAGCACATGTGAAGATGCGCGAAAAATTTCTATTGAGTTGGACCTTAAGCACAAGGAATTGCGAAATCAATTGCTGGCGCGAAAAATCGAACTCCTGGAAAAATCGCAGGAGTACCGCTGTTGCCCTGAAAGCGAATGTGAAGAAGTTGAAGAAGCGTAGAGCGAAGGAAAAAGCCAACTGCTCCCGTGGTTGGCTTTCGCCTGCGTCTAAGCGTCGACAAGCGTAGAAAAATCCGGTTTAATGGCTTAATAATACTCGTAGACGAACAGCCTTGAATACCACGCAACTTCCCAAAGAACTTCACCGTCTTAATATTAATCATCTCGTGCCGGTAACCTCCGGCCGTTCGAATGCCGCAGTGTATAAATGCCAAGCCATGGACGCTCCCTGCTATCTGAAAATGCAACCAGTCACTTACCCGGTATCCTTCTCAACGCAAGCGGGTTTGCTTGCTTGGCTAAACAGCAAGCTGCCTGTTCCCAACGTCATATGGGTTGGGCAAGATACACAAACCGAGTACTTGTTGTTATCGGCCATTGAGGGTGAAAACGGCGTTGATGCCATGGCGACTACAAATAAAGCCGAACTGACACGGTTACTTTCTGAGGGTCTGCGGGCGATTCACGCGACGGGTATTGAGGATTGCCCGGTCGATCAATCGGTTGAGTTAAAACTGCGTGCTGCGGAACAGAATATGCAGCTCGGTCTGGTTGACGAAGCCGATTTCGATGCATCGAGGCAAGGCTGGCCTGCTGAAAAGGTTTATGAGCAGATGTGTCGGCTATTGCCGTTTGAAAGTGACTTGGTGTTTGGTCATGGCGACTACTGCTTACCCAACATTATTTTAAAGAACCAATCGATTGCCGGGTTTATCGACTTTGATCGAGGTGGGATCAGTGACCGGTACAACGATCTCGCCATTGCTTCGCGCAGCATCGCGGATAACTTGGGGTCTGAGTGTGAAGCTTTGTTCTTCGACGTTTATGGTTTACGAGACCCCGACTGGCAAAAAATTAAATTCTTCAGAATGCTCGATGAATTTTTTTAACAACGAACAAAACGGAAAAATACTGAACACCAACTTTGGTAGATGCTCATCGCTCTTTGGTTGCCAACACACGATCTCTCATTAATCGTGCTTTAACGCCCCAGCGCAAAAATGGTTGCGGGGGCAACCAGTTTGGTTGCGGTCGGGCTTCAATTTTTTCCATAGCGCGGGTGGACTCACCGATCGCCTTAAAAGCAAGTTGCTCACCAAAAAGTGTGGCCAGACCGATGCCGCCACCGTTGTAACATCCGGCGACAAATAAACCATCATCCAGTTTCTCGAAAATATTGGCACTGTTGCCGCTGATGCAGGTGACGCCCGACCAGGTGGTTTCGATGGCGTTCGGCGGTAAAAACGGAAAGCGTCTCAGCAAACCCTGAAAGTGAATCTGCCGACGCTTCGCCAGAGTGTCTGCCGTCATGTTGATTGGGTTATAGGCTTCGGCGGTGTTGCGGATCATAATGCGGCGGTCACCGGTCAAACGTACCGTGGCACCCATAGCCTGCGCGCTCAAAACACCCCATTCACCCGGCGAGCCGATGGTTTCAAATTCTTCGTCAGTGAGTGGTCGCGTTAAGCTGGCGGTTAACGTCAAAGGAAACGCCCGATCCGCGACCACACCTAAAGACGGTAAAAAACCGTTTGTGCACAGCAGAACATTCTTTGCACGCACCGAACCTTTGGGTGTGGCGACGTTAAAAGATCCTTCACTTTTATGCCAGGTGGTTACTGGTGTCTGTTCAAACAGTTCCACCGACAAGGGCAGTCGTTCAACCATGGCGCGTGCCAGTTTCGCCGGTTGCAGCAGAACGCCGCCGGTGGTTCTGACCGCTGCCCGATAATAAACCGTACCCAGGCGGCGACTGAGTTCTTCGGCAAATATGACGTCGTGCGGTATACCAAAGTTCGTTAAGGTACTGCTAAAATTCAGCAGTTTTTCTTCGTTTTTCTCCAGCGAGGTGGCGTGAAATTTCCCACTTTCGTTCCAGTCGCAATCCACCCGGTGTTCGTTCACAAACTCACGCACCGTATCCATCGCCAGTTTGTTCAGTTCGTATTTTTGTTTGAAGTTTTCCAGACCAGCATCTGACAGATGTCCATCGTTCAGTGTGGAGTCAACCAAATACCCGGAATTGCGTGCGCTGGCCCCTTCGCCTGCTTTGTTGGCTTCCAATATGACAATGCGATCCAGTGGTTGCAGTTGTGCGAGTTTGCGCGCGGCTGAAAGCCCGGTGTAGCCAGCACCGATGATCAGCCAATCGGCGAAAATATCCGCGCTCAACGTTGGATTGGCTGGGCGATTCGGCAGGCTGGTTAGCCAGCCACAGGTGTTGTCATTGTTGGGTAACATCCGCAGCTCTCTATCTTTGGGTTCAAAGGTTTTTCACACTAAGCCAATTGACTGTATTTGTACACTGTCGTTCGGCTAACGCCTGCGGCTTTAGCGGTTTTGGAGACGTTGCCGTTATGCTCCTGCAGTAATCGGGGTATCAATGTCTCTAGCGGCTCCTGACGTCCATCCGCTTTTTCCGTATTTGTTTTCATTTCCTCGAAAAAATCCGGCGGTAAATGCCAGTCTTCCATGACGTCGCCATCGGCCATGGCGAGCGCAATTTTCAACACGTTAACAAGTTGACGGACATTACCCGGCCAGGGGTGACGGTCGAGTAATTCAACCATGTCTTGCGAAAGCGGTGGGCCGGGTTCCTCTTTCACCATGAGCTGATGCACATAACGGATTAACTGCTTTCGGTCCTGGCGCGCACGCAACGGTGGCAGTTCAATATTCAAACCGGAAATACGGTAGAAGAGATCCTGTCGGAAATGCCCCGCTTCAACTTCGTCCCGCAGATTCCGGTTCGTGGCGGAAATAAGTTTGATGTCTACCGGGTATGTCTCCGTGGACCCCAGTGGGGTGACCACCCGTTCCTGCAACACCCTCAAGAGGCGGGACTGAACCGTTAATGGCATTTCGCCGATTTCATCCAGGAACAACGTACCGTTGTGCGCACGGCGAATTAAACCGATAGACCCCTTGGTATGGGCGCCGGTGAAAGCGCCTTTTTCATAACCGAACAGTTCCGATTCCACCAGATCCGATGGAATTGCCGCGCAGTTCACCGCAACCAACATCTGATTCGCCCGCTGACTGTGATAGTGCAACGAACGCACAAAGATTTCCTTGCCCGCGCCTGTTTCCCCATGAATGAGGATAGGGATGTCTTTGTCCATCATCTTACGCGCCTGAGCGATAGTACGAGCGACGTGCTCATCGCCGTGTTGCAACTCTTCAATGGGAATGACATTGTCCGGAATCTTTTTCGGTGCTGGCGGTGTCTTCGCTTTGTTGGGCGAACGATAGTCGGGTCGGTTACGGAAGTCTGGCGTGCGGATGATTTCCATACTGGGGCGTGTGACTTTTATGAAAAAGTGATATCGCCCTTTCACACGCGCCTGCAGTGGCATGTTGTCCGGTTGATGTTTGATCTCTCGAATCGGAATGTCGAAAATCTGTTCGATGTTCATGAGCGCGAGACTTTGCGCGAGTATAATTTCCGCTCGTCGGTTCGCGGAAATAATGGTGCCGTTATCATCGATCACTAGAATGCCCGACCAGTGCGAGTCAAGATTGAACACATTGGTGTTGAACGCGAGAATAAAGTACTGCGATGAAAATTCAGAAAAGATCAAGCGGTTTTCAACGCTGAGTGTCATCAGCTTGACCATACCCAGCGTATGATCCTGCGGCAGGTAGGCGTCAGATGAAATATCGAGCACGCCCAGCATGGCGTTTTTACTGTCGTAAATAGGTGACGCGGCCCCGGCCATAAAGCGATTCGCGCGCAGGAAGTGTTCGTCTCGGCCAACCTGCACAGCGGCGCCGGTCGCCAACGCGGTGCCGATCGCGTTCGTCCCCACGGCGGATTCTTCCCACAGGTTGCCATCACGCAAACCGTAATCACCGAAGGAAGATACCCGTTGATGCCCCCAGGTGTTCAATACACGCCCGTTGGGATCCGCTAAAACAATCATGCACGCCGAGTTATTGAGAATGTTTTCATAGTACGGCAGTACTTCATTCTCGGTCGTGTTTAACAGTTCCTGATGCTGTTGACGCAGGTCGTTCAGTTCACCTTTGGGCAGTTGGCTGAACTCCGGAGAAGTTCCGTGTTCCAGGCCATATTGTTCACAGCGATACCACGACTCTTTAATGAGCGTATCGTGGTTTTTTTGCGCTTCGGTTTCGTGAATAACACCACCACCCAGATGGTCATCGGTACTGCGATTGTCACTATTCTTGTTTTTGTTCACGGATTAACCCTGAAAAAGACTCGTTCGCATTACGGCGCAGTATAGGGCAACTGGTGTTCGCAACGTAAGACCAATACCCGGAATATTTTCCCGATTTTCCCCGACGTTAGCGTCAACCTAGTGTGCAAAAGTGTTCACGTGAACACTTTTGTGTTCATCACTGAACAGTTGTGTTCAGTGTCGTTTGGGTCATAAATACAGTTGTCCTGAAAAGTAACTCGCTTTCTATCTTATTGATTTTATTATGTTTTTAAGGTTTTTTGGGCTGTCGTGGCAAGATTGGCACGTAACCTGAATTACATCCTTCCATGCAGGCTTAAAAAAATAAGAAAAAAATTTTAAGCAACACCAAAAACCAAACAAATACAAAGATAGGTTTTCGACATGTCACTTTCGCTTAAAAACATTACGCGAATTGTTGATGGTGAAACCTGGTTGTCTGATATCAATCTGACGTTAGAACCAGGGTCCTTCAACGTTTTGCTGGGGCGTACCAGAGCGGGTAAAACCTCTTTAATGAGAATCATGGCGGGTCTGGATCGACCCACATCTGGTCAGCTGTTCATGAACGGTGTGGATGTGACCGGTGTGCCGGTTCGCGAACGCAACATCTCTATGGTGTATCAGCAGTTCATTAACTATCCGAATTTAACCGTTTACGAAAACATCGCGTCACCGCTGCGACTTGCCAAGTTAAGTGAGTCGGTAATCCGTCAACGAGTGCAGGAAACCGCAGAATTGTTGCACATCGAACCCTACCTACAGCGTCTGCCATTGCAGCTTAGCGGTGGGCAGCAGCAGCGTACGGCCATGGCCCGGGCACTGGTAAAGGAATCGCAGATCATTTTGTTCGATGAGCCGTTGGTTAACCTTGACTACAAACTGCGTGAGGAGCTACGAACCGAATTGCGCAGCCTGTTTAAAGAGCGCAATTGCATCGCGGTGTACGCCACCACCGAACCTAATGAAGCCCTGGCGCTCAGTGGTAATACAGCCGTTCTGCACGAAGGGAAATTACTACAGATGGGTCCGACCGAACAGGTATACCACAAACCTTTGGACATCATTACTGCAGAAATGTTTTCCGAGCCGCCAATTAATATTGTTCATGGTCGCGTCTCGGACACGGAAGTGACGTTTGATGAAACGGTGCACTTCCAATTGAACAGTGACTTGCGACATCTGACACCCGGGGATTACAAGTTTGGTGTGCGCGCATCGCATGTCGGGCTGGTACCGCATGCGGATGATGACCTGGAATTACCGGTCAAAGTGGAGCTGGCCGAAATCAGTGGTTCAGAAACCTTTCTGCACGTTAAAAATCCGCACTTTGATCTGGTGTTACATCTGTCCGGGGTGCACGAATACAGCGTCGACAAAGACATCAAAATCTATTTTCCCACGCACAAGTTGTATGCCTTTGATACCCAGGGTCAGTTGGTTCATGCACCGCATCGAGTAGGAGGTTAACTATGGCGCAAATAACGCTTAAAGCGCTGGCGCATACGTACAGTGCCAACCCGGTACAGGGCAGTGACTATGCAATTCGGGAAATGAACCATGTTTGGGAACAGGGCGGCGCTTATGCGTTACTCGGCCCCTCCGGTTGTGGCAAGTCAACCATGTTGAACATTATCTCCGGACTGCTGAATCCCTCTAATGGTGAAATACTTTTCGACAATAAACGGGTGAATGAACTGAAACCAGAAGAGCGCAATATAGCGCAGGTTTTCCAGTTCCCGGTGATCTACGACACCATGACGGTTTACGACAACCTGGCTTTTCCGTTGCGCAACATTAAAGTGCCTGAGCATAAAATCCGCAGCAAGGTTAATGAAGTGGCCGAGATTCTGGAGCTGACCGATCAGTTGAAGAAAAAAGCCAAGGGTCTGTCCGCGGATGAAAAACAGAAAGTCTCGATGGGGCGCGGCCTGGTGCGTGATGATGTGTCGGCCATTTTATTCGACGAGCCTTTGACCGTTATTGACCCGCAATTGAAATGGAAACTGCGTCGTAAACTGAAGCAAATCCACGAACAATTTAATATCACCATGGTGTACGTCACACACGACCAGCTCGAAGCGTCGACATTTGCCGACAAGATTGCCGTGATGTACGACGGTCAAATTGTACAGTTTGGAACCCCCCGGGAACTGTTCGAAGAACCTGCGCATACCTTTGTCGGTTATTTTATCGGCAGCCCTGGTATGAACTACATGGACGCCCGCTTCAGCGATGGCAAACTTTTCTTTGGCGAGCATGAATTGCCTGTGTCGGCTTCGTTTCTCAATCAGTTGACCCAGGCAGATAACGGCCGCCTGCAGGTGGGTATCCGACCGGAGTTTGTTCAGATCTGGAACAAACAGCAGGACGGTACCATCGAGGTACGTGTGGATTACTGCGAAGACTTGGGTACCTATAAAATTCTAACCTTCACGCTCGCCGGACAAACCATGAAAGCCCGGCTGTCCGAAGATCAAAAGGTACCGTCAGACAAGGCGTATGTCAGCTTTCCCAAGCAATGGACCAAAGTCTATCGCGATGACTTTTTAGTGGGAGACGCGCAATGAATAAAATTGAAAATAACAAAGCCTGGTTTCTGGTGTTACCGGTTTTTATTCTGGTTGCATTCTCCGCCATCATTCCATTGATGACCGTGGTGAACTATTCCGTACAGGATATTTTTGACCCCAGTACCCGTTACTTTGTGGGTACCGAATGGTTTGTTCAGGTCATGCACGACGCGGAACTGCAAGCGGCGTTGCTGCGTCAGTTTGTGTTTTCACTGACCATTTTAAGTATCGAAATTCCCTTGGGAATTGGGGTTGCGCTGCTGATGCCAACGAAAGGAAAAGCCGCATCGTTAGGGTTAATTTTAGTGGCCATCCCACTGTTGATCCCGTGGAATGTCGTCGGGACCATCTGGCAAATTTATGGCCGCGCGGACATCGGTTTGTTTGGTGCTGCCCTGAACGCAATCGGTATTGAATACAACTATGCCTCAAACCCGACGCACGCATGGTTAACCGTGGTGTTGATGGATGTCTGGCATTGGACGCCGTTAGTGGCCTTGCTGTGTTACAGCGGTTTGCGCGCCATTCCGGAAATGTATTATCAGGCCGCCCGTATTGACAAAGCCTCACGTTGGGCGGTGTTTCGCTACATACAACTGCCAAAACTAACCAACGTGCTGATCATCGGTGTGCTGTTGCGCTTTATGGATTCCTTCATGATTTATACCGAGCCCTTTGTATTAACGGGCGGCGGTCCGGGTAATACCACCACGTTCCTGAGTCAGTCGTTGGTAAAACAGGCTATTGGCCAATTCGATCTCGGCCCTGCTGCAGCGTTCTCGCTGGTGTATTTCCTCATCATTTTGCTGGTGTGTTGGTTGTTCTACACCATCATCATGAATATGCAGAACGACAAGCGGGGTTAATCATGTCTCAACAACACACATTACAAGCGAGCCGTTCGATGTCTTCGACGAATGAAACTCTTATCGTGCCTGTCAGTCAGGCGGAAAAACGTCAGAAGCGAGCCTTAGTCCGTGGCCGGGTTGGGTTAACCGCTTATCTGATCTTTTTATTGTTACCTATCTATTGGTTGATCAATATGTCGTTTAAAACCAACGCCGAGATCACCAGCGGTTTGTCGTTTTTTCCGCAGCAATTCACGTTTGAGAATTACGTTAAAATTTTTACCGATCCAACCTGGTACATGGGGTACGTTAACTCCATCATCTACGTGTCATTGAACATGGTCCTGAGCGTCAGCATCGCGCTACCGGCGGCCTATGCGTTCAGTCGTTACCGTTTTGTCGGCGATAAGCACATGTTTTTCTGGTTGCTGACCAACCGAATGGCGCCTCCAGCGGTTTTCCTGTTGCCGTTTTTCCAGCTTTATTCCTCGGTTGGTTTGTTCGACACGCATATTGCCGTGGCGCTGGCCCACTGCCTGTTCAACGTGCCATTAGCGGTTTGGATTCTGGAAGGGTTCATGAGCGGTGTGCCCAAGGAAATTGACGAAACGGCCTACATCGACGGCTATAGCTTTCCGCGATTCTTCGTGAAGATATTTTTGCCATTAATCCGTTCGGGTATCGGTGTGACTGCATTTTTCTGTTTTATGTTTTCCTGGGTTGAACTTCTGCTGGCGAGGACCCTAACCTCGGTGGATGCGAAACCCATTGCCGCCATCATGACCCGAACCGTATCGGCATCGGGTATGGATTGGGGTTTGCTCGCCGCAGCGGGTGTCTTGACCATTATCCCTGGATTGCTGGTGATCTATTTTGTCCGTAACCACGTCGCCAAGGGTTTTGCCCTTGGACGAGTATAGGAGGAAGCACCATGGCTTGGATGTCCTGGACGGTACCCACAGCGCTGTTTTTTAGCGCGATTGGCTTGATTCTGATAGGCATGACAATCTGGCAAACGGTTTCGCCGTCGGTCGAACGGCAAGGGGTCATTCCTCTTCCGACCACGCGCGGCGATCGTTTATTCATAGGCCTGTTAAGCAGTGCATTTATTCACCTGGCTTTTGTCGCCAGCACGGAATTACACGTTGCCTTTGCCACGGTTTTCTGTCTGTTCTGGATGATGGCTGTTATGCGCTGGGGCTGACAAAACTCACCTGAATTTCTGAGGATTTTTTGGGTTTCATCGTTCACGCGATGAAACCTAAGGGAAGCTTTGCTTTCTGAAAAGACTTGCCGGAGTGCAACGACAAAAACACAAGGATGTTAGTAACCCGATCTACCCACAACAATAAGAGGCGAAAAATGAACGTTATAAAAAGAAAATTCGCATACGCTGCGCTACCGCTATCCGTGATGGTCATGAGCAATGCAGCACTAGCCGATGCGTATTCCGATGCAGCCCGTCAATGGGTGACTGAACAGTTCAAAGAGTCGACGCTCACACAGGCGCAACAGCTCGAAGAGATGGCTTGGTTCACGAAAGCGGCAGAATCGTTTCGTGGCATGGAAATTAATGTCGCGTCGGAAACTTTGACCACACACGAGTACGAGTCGCAGGTACTGGCGAAAGCATTCGAAGAAATTACCGGAATAAAAGTGAACCACGACCTGATTCAGGAAGGGGATGTCGTTGAAAAACTGCAAACTCAAATGCAGTCTGGCCGTAACATATACGACGCTTATATTAACGATTCGGACTTAATCGGAACTCATATTCGTTACGGTAAAGTGGTCCCGGTCGAAGACATGATGAAGGGCGATGGTCGTAATCTGACCTTACCGACGTTGGACCTGTCAGATTTTATTGGTCTGGATTTTACCTCAAGCCCGGAAGGCAAGTTGATTCAATTGCCGACGCAACAGTTTGCGAACCTGTATTGGTTCCGTTATGACTGGTTCCAACGGGAAGACCTGAAAAAACAGTTTAAGTCAATTTATGGCTACGAACTGGGCGTGCCGGTGAACTGGTCTGCGTATGAAGATATTGCGGAGTTCTTTACCGACCACGTTAAGGAAATTGATGGTAAGCGTGTCTACGGTCACATGGACTACGGCAAGAAAGATCCGTCACTGGGCTGGCGATTTACCGACGCTTGGTTTTCCATGGCCGGTGCGGGTGACAAAGGTTTGCCCAACGGTCTGCCGGTTGACGAGTGGGGTATTCGTGTCGAGAAATGTCATCCCGTCGGTTCCAGCGTGTCTCGCGGTGGCGCGACCAATGGTCCGGCGGCTGTGTACGCAACAACCAAGTATGTGGACTGGTTGGGTAAATACGCACCGCCAGAGGCGCAAGGTATGACGTTCTCCGAGTCTGGTCCGGTGCCCGCACAAGGTAATATTGCGCAGCAGATTTTCTGGTACACCGCCTTTACTGCTGATATGACGGCGAAAGGTTTGCCAGTGGTGAATGAAGACGGTACGCCGAAATGGCGAATGGCACCGTCACCGCGTGGTCCTTATTGGGAAGAAGGTATGAAGTTGGGTTATCAGGATGTGGGCGCGTGGACCTTCCTGAATTCAACGCCCGATCAACGCCGTTTAGCGGCATGGCTGTACGCGCAATTTACGGTGTCAAAAACTGTCTCGCTGCAAAAAACGTTGGTGGGCTTAACCCCAATCCGTATGTCTGATATCAATTCACCGCAGATGGCCGAAGCTGCCCCGCGCTTAGGTGGCTTGGTTGAATTCTACAAAGGACCAGCGCGCACTCAGTGGTCGCCAACGGGAACTAACGTGCCAGACTATCCAAAACTGGCGCAACTGTGGTGGCAGTACATCGCGCAAGCCGCCAGTGGTGAAGCAACACCACAGGAAGCCTTAAACGGTTTGGCCGAAGCGCAGGATAAAGTGATGATGCGATTGGAGCGGGCAAAAGTTCAACCGAATTGCGGACCGATCCTGAATGAAGAGCGTGACGAAAGCTATTGGTTGAATCAGCCCGGTTCACCCAAGGCTAAATTGGCCAATGAAAAGCCGCAAGGCGTGACCGTCGATTATGACGAACTGTTGAAATCCTGGGAGTAAGTGAGTAAGTAGAGCGTTGCTGTAAAAGGTTGGCCGACGCAATGTCGGCCTTTTTTTCAACATTTTCCTGGGTTTGAGCTATGTCGGACTATTTACTTTCCATCGATCAGGGCACAACCAGTTCTCGTGCCATTCTGTTTTCAACAAGCGGTGCGTTGATACACAGTGCGCAACAAGAGTTTGAACAGATTTTTCCTGACAATGGCTGGGTTGAACACAACCCTGGTGATCTCTGGCGGACAGTATTGAAAACTTGCCAGCAGGTTATTGCGGAAGCGGATGTTCGCGCCGAAGACATACGCAGTATCGGAATCACCAATCAACGTGAAACAACCTTGCTCTGGGACAGGCATACCGGAGAGCCGGTTTACAATGCAATTGTCTGGCAAGACCGCCGTACGTCTGACCATTGCCGGATGTTACTGGAAGCGGGCTGGGAACAGACGATTCGGGAAAAAACCGGCTTGCTGATCGATGCCTACTTCACAGCCACCAAGTTGCAGTGGCTGCTCAATGAGGTGCCTGGAGCACGTCTGCGAGCCGAACGCGGTGACCTGTTGTTCGGCACCGTGGATACATTTCTGTTGTGGCATCTTACCGGTGGCCGCGCACACTTAACGGACGCGACTAACGCATCACGAACGCTGTTGTTCAATATTCATGAGCAACAATGGGACTCAGAATTGTTGTCTTTATTCGACATTCCGATCTCTGTGTTGCCCGAAGTGATGGATTCAGCCGCTGACTTTGGCCACACCGACCCAGAACTTTTTGGTTGTACCATACCGATACAGGGGATGGCCGGCGATCAACAAGCGAGCCTGTTTGGTCAGGCCTGTTTTCAACCGGGCATGGTGAAAAGCACCTATGGTACCGGCTGTTTTTTAATGGCCAATACAGGGCAACAGGCGCTGCTGTCTGAAAACCGTTTGCTGACAACCGTGGCCTACCGGCTTAACGGCGTGACAACCTACGCGCTCGAAGGCAGTATTTTCAGCGCCGGGGCCACGGTGCAATGGTTGCGGGACGGGATAAACATGATACACGATGCCCGTGAAGCCGAGACCATGGCAGCGCGTCTGACGCAGCCTACCTCCGTCTATTTTGTTCCGGCGTTTACCGGTTTGGGTGCACCGCATTGGGACCCGCTCGCACGGGCTGCTATTTTGGGTATGACGCGCGGCACGACCGCAGACGACATTGCCGCAGCGGCTTTGCAGTCGGTTGCTTTTCAAACCAGAGATCTGCAATTGGCCATGCAGAGTGATGGATTGGCCGCAGACAACTTTCGCGTTGACGGAGGCATGGCCACGAACAATTATGTACTGCAGTTTCTGTCGGACATCTTAGCGGTGCAGGTGGATCGCCCCGTGGTGACGGAAACCACCGCCCTGGGAGTCGCATACCTGGCTGGATTGCAGGCCGGTGTTTTTGAGTCGTTACCTGCCATTGAAAGCAGCTGGCAAATACAACGACGCTTTATACCGCAAATGTCTCCACAAGAACGGTTGCGATGCATCGACGGTTGGCAAGACGCAGTGTGCCGGATTAAAACGTCGGCCGTCGCCTGAGGATTTGTTGAGTGTTCGTTACTAAAGCGACACGCGCACTGCACTTTACTCAGTGTGAAATGGAACCTGAGTTAAGGGCGGTGCCCCGGAATGGTACTTAAGTTTAATTGGCTTGTTTATTTTTTTCGAGAGCACCGCCAATCTGTTTTATAAATTGTGTGTTTATTGTCGTTAAGGACCAATTCTGCCGACGACAAGGGTTCGGTTCGCACTAATAAATTTCTGGGAGGTTTTTTTCTTTCCAAGGGGAGATCCCCTTGATCCGGCCTTCACCAGAGGTTAAGTCGTTAAAATCGAATCGAAGCCCATTGGAGCTTCGCTTTTAATCGATTTTAACCCCCCTTTGTCGCCCGCTTTGGTTTTCTTCCTTAATTGTCATTTTCTTCGAGCGGTCGCTTGAGCGTGCATCCCTGCACGCGCGGCTCTTGCTAGGGCATCCATGCCCTTGAAACCGTTGCGTCGTGTCATTTAAGTCAGCCAAAGCAGATGCGACGGAATGGTTATTTACGCCGATATCGGTAATGGTTTTTACTCGATGGGTTTGAATTCATAAAATGGAATCGTAGTGAATCACTTCAATTGTGGGGGTGACGTTGCCACTTTTTCACCGCCTTTCAAACGACCACGCGCGCGGTCCTTGGCGGCAAAAATCGCCTGATGAATCCTTATCACTGCATGAAGCAGATACCCAAGAAATAATCTAATTTTGCTTAAGGGTGAGGCCTGTTAACGCCGATCGTCAAAAATATTGTAGGTGTTGTCGATGCGCCGGCTGACGGCGCGCTTTCGCATTTGCTGTTGTTCTCTGAAAAACTTTTGTGAAGGACCTGCATAGAGTAAAAAGATTAACAGCAATAGCGTCAATGCAGCGGGTATAAGATAGATTCGGTTTTCGAGTTGCCAAGCGTTCAGGAAAAAATAGAGCACAGCCCAACCGTGCCAAATGGTGCGGCCGGTCACGTATCCTTTCAAAATTGAAATGGCGGCTGCCAGTGTGATAAACGAATTAAGCAAAGACAAACCAACTTGGGTTTCGAAGGAAAATTCATTGTCGGCTGAGAGATGCAATAGGTTGATATGCTGACTGGCAATCAACGTAACCGCGAACAAAATGACGGAGGTCAATATCAGAAAGTAACATGCTAAGCCGATACCCTTTGGTGCCACAGACAACTCCAACAACCTTTGTTTTGTGAGTGAGTCAGAATACAGAATAACCACTCAAAGGTGAATGCGTTTTTAGGAATGTCTTGATATTATGTTCGCCGGTTTGGCAGATTAACACGCAAGTCACTGTCATTTTATTTCGGAATACGAAACATGTAATCACATGAGTGACGGCGTAAAGAGATAATCGATGGTGCCAACAAGCTGGTTAAAAAATCCTCTCGCGGTGTATACCGCAAATTCCTTAGACGCTCGCGGCGGTATTGTTGTGCGCGGCAGTCAAATTATAGAACTGGTTGCGCTGGGACAGGTTCCGGTTGAAAACGTCGACGAGGTTGTCGACGTGTCTTCCTGTGTGATGTTGCCTGGGTTAATTAACACACATCATCATCTCTATCAGACACTGACCCGTGCCTTACCTGCCGCGTTAAATAAGCGGCTGTTTCCCTGGTTGCAAACTCTGTATCCGATCTGGGCTCGTTTACAACCTGACATGCTGGCCAGCGCAACCTCGCTGGGTATTGCTGAACTGCTTAAATCCGGTTGTACGACCATTGCCGATCATCATTACTTGTTTCCAGCGGCGTTGACCGATGCTATTGATATACAGGTTGCGGCAAGTCAGGCATTGGGTGCGCGCGTCATGTTAACGCGCGGCTCGATGAGCCTGGGGCAGAAAGATGGTGGTCTGCCACCTCAGTCGACGGTGCAAACGGATGATCAGATTCTGCGTGACAGTGAGCGTGTCGTGCAGAAATATCATCAACGAGATGATGGCGCCATGGTGCAGATCGCTCTTGCACCCTGTTCGCCTTTTTCGGTGACCCGCGAGCTGATGATCGAGACAGCTAAATTGGCTAATGAACTGGATGTGTTGATGCACACACATTTGGCAGAGACCAACGACGAAAATAATTTCTGCTTACAAATGTTCGGAATGCGTCCGGTGGACTATCTGGAATCCGTGGGTTGGTTGACCAATCGCACCTGGTTGGCGCACGGCATTCATTTTAACGACGAAGAGGTAAAGCGTCTTGGCAACGCAAGGGTGGGCGTTAGTCATTGCCCAAGTTCCAACATGCTATTGGCATCGGGCATTGCGCGGACTCTGGAAATGCAGGCCGCGGGTGTTCGCATTGGTCTTGGGGTGGATGGTTCGGCATCCAACGACGCATCCAACATGATGCAGGAAGTCCGACAGGCACTACTCATCGGTCGGCTGAGATACACCGCCGATGAGGTCAGTCACCTTGATGCGCTGAATTGGGCGACCAAAGGGTCTGCACAGGTTATAGGTCGCAGCGATATTGGTGAGCTGGCCGTCGGCATGCAGGCCGATGTTACTGTATTTTCCCTCGATGAACTGCGTTTTTCCGGCGCGCATGATCCATTAGCGGCATTGATCTTATGCGGCGCGCACCAAGCCAAACATGTCATGGTGGGTGGGCAGTGGCGTGTGCGTAATGGTGAATTGCTGGGTGCTGATGAATCAACGTTAAGGCATCAACACCAGACATTGGCACGTAAATTGGTTAATCAGTTATGAAAAAGTTTGCTTTCCTTTCGGCGCACGAAGCGTTACGACGCCTCTTTATGTTTACTGATGGTCGTTAACAATAAGACAAAAAAGCACAGAACCAGATTGAACAGCGGTATTTGCAGTGCCGGGGGCATACTGTAGATCACAATAACCGCCGGCAACCATATCAGCCAGTTTGTGACCAGCGTGGTGGGTATCTGCAAAAAGAAAAACTCCCGGGTGAGCTTCTCCTTCAAGTAGCTCAGTTTGAATTGGCTTTCTTTCCACAAATAACCAATTGCCATGGAAGGCGCGGCCCACAGTGTGCCGTAGATGAATTGATCGACAGATACTTTTTTGGCCAGTGTCACCCAATCAGCTTCCAAGCCAAACCAATACGCTTGGGCACGGTAAAGAATGTCTACCTCGACACCCTTGTACGCCCAAAACAGAAAGTAGAATATCAGAACAGGCATGACCGATTGCTTGACCTGACCGTTCAACCATAAATAGAGAAAGGGAATAAGCCCTCCGAACAAAGCAGTGGAGAGCATCGCATAACGCCAGCCATAAGCCAGTTTCAAATCGGCAAAATAGTTGAACAAAGGCGCGGCCGCGGGCCACCGAAAATACGCGACAGCAATGACCAATGCAAAAGCCTGCAGACACAAGCCGGGGATCAGATTTTCTTTTAATGCAGCGTTGATATTTTGGGTCAATGCGGCCATGGAAGGGTTGCCTGTCTTGATGGGTACGCTATTGTAGCGGCTCTGAGTGATTAGCAACATGGAGAGGAGAGCGAAACTTATGGAAAAAGCGTGTCCGGTGGTATTACGAGAAAGAAATGGTCAGGTGGAGTACTTGGCATTCGTGCATCCGCTGGCGGGTAAACAATTTGTGAAAGGGACCATTGAACCAGGAGAGTTGCTCACCGCTGCCTGTGAGCGAGAACTGCTTGAAGAATCCGGGCTCGTGGCCACCGCAGTTGAAGACTTAGGGACATGCCGAATCGTCAGCCAGCAATTGATCTATGGTTTTTATCGCATGCAAGTAGAACAACCGATACCTGAGACGTTTTCGTTCTTTTGCCTTGATGATGGCGGCCACCAGTTTGACTTTTTCTGGCAGCCTTTACACACCGAATTGGATACGCAGTGGCATCCTATTTTTCAAGAGATCGCCATTTACCTGCGTTCGGTTCTAAAATAAAACCAGTGAACCGATTGCCGAACTGTTGAGTATGAATTGCACATCGGTTGTAGGAATGGTTATGTCTTCGTTGGATCGGCTGGTCTATGCCAGCAAAAGTTAGAGCCTGTTAACACCAATTTCATCGACGTTGGTCGAGTAACTTCTCACAGTGGCGTTTATCAGCGCAAGCCATTCACAATGAAGGGCTTGCTGTCTGGTTGGGCGCAACTCGCTAAGGCGCGATAGCCTTATTTGGTCGCGCAGGGTTTACCGGTAATCGCTTTAAACCAAGATCCATTCATCAGGTGGATCATTCGGTGTAAGGTTGTTTCCGGTAGCTTGCCTTCGCTCATAAGTGAAATGTTGCGCAGGGGCATGTCGTTAATCATTCCTTCCATCATGAGCCGGTTTTCCTCCGGCAACTCGCCCATGGCTTTGGTAATTTCGCGCATCATATTTTTCTTTAAAAACCGACCTACCCAGGTGCTCTGTATTTCTTTTATGGCGGAGTTGGTGTGGTATGGTTTCAGCGGCACCGGTTTGGGTATTGGGTGACCCAGTAAGGCCTGAAACGCGTCATCGTTAAAATCACAGTCCCGTGGCGTAAAATAAGGCGCGAGTGACTCAGCTTTGTCTTCATTCGCATGCATTGTTTTCAGCGATAGGCTAACCGATAGACGGATGTCCGCACTGGATGAACCGAGAGATAAAACATATTGATCGCTATCGGCTCGCCACGCGTGTGTTTCACTGCACCAATAGGCAAAGTCTCGTTCGTTGAGAGTGAAGGAGACCACTTCACTGGCGCCAGCTTCGAGCCACACTTTTGCAAAATTACGCAGTTCTTTTTTCGGTCGGGGTACCCGTGGATTTTCCTGACCAACATACAATTGCACGGTTTCGAAACCGGCTCGCTCTCCTACGTTGGTGATCTTTGCGCTGATGGTGAGCGTCGCTTTCCCGAGTTCAATCTCGGCATTGAGATCCTGATTTACCGTCACGTCGCTGTAATCAAAACGGCTGTACGATAAACCGTGCCCAAATGGAAAGAGCGGCACCACTTGAGCGGTATCAAAGAACCGATAACCAACCCAAATACCTTCGCGATATTGAGATTGTCTTAGCGTACCGGGGAACCAAGCATCACTGGGCACATTGGTTTGTGCCGTTGGGAAGGTTTCGGCGAGTTTACCGCTTGGGTTGACATCGCCGAATAAAATTCTGGCCAATGCCGAGGCACCTGCCTGCCCACCCAGATACGCCTCCAGGATGGCAGGAACATCCGACACAAACGGCATTGTAACCGGTGCGCCATTTGCCAGTACGATCACCAATTTATGATAATGCGGTGCTAAGGCTGTAATCAGGTCACGCTGTTGCCTTGGTAAACTCAAGTGTTCGCGGTCAAAACCCTCCGACTCATACTCTGGCGTTAATCCCGCAAACAAAATGACGACATCGGCACTTTCGGCGGCAGCGAGCGCGTCTTTTTTTTGTTTAAACGTCAGGTCGCCTTTTAAACCATAACCAAGGCTGTATTCCACTTTTGCGGTTTTACCGACCAGTTGTTCGATCTCATCCAGAGGTTGTTCCAGTTGTGTTGGATTAATCTGCGAACTGCCGGAGCCCTGGTAACGGGTGTGTGTGGCCAGCGCGCCCAACACCGCAACTTTGCCCGTTTTAGCCAGAGGTAAAAGCGCTCCGTCATTCTTCAACAATACTGCGCCCTGTTCGGCCGCTTCGCGCGCCAGATTGTGGTGCGCTTGATGATTTTTCGGTGTTGCCTGATCGCGCTCCAGGGTGTCTTTGGCTTTAACGATCAATGCCAGTACACGACTAACAGATTGATCCAGGTCTGCGACGCTGAGTTCGCCGCTGTTGACCGCCGCAATAATTTTACGGACATTGATGTCCCCGCTGGACGGCATTTCCAGATGTTGCCCGGCTTTAATTCCGGCGACGCGGTCGTTGTTGGCACCCCAGTCCGTCACCACGATACCTTCAAAGCCCCATTCGTTTTGCAGGACATCGGTCAGTAACTCCGTGTGCTCAGCCAGGTAGTGGCCATTGAGTTTGTTGTAAGCACACATAACCGTCCACGGTTGACTGTTCTTAACCGTGGCTTCAAACGCTGGCAAGTAAATTTCCCGCAAGGTGCGCTCGTCTACGATAGCGTCCACCGTCATACGGCCGTGTTCGTGATTGTTCACCGCAAAGTGCTTTAAGCTGGTTCCAACACCCGTGCTTTGCACGCCGTTCACCCAAGCCGTGGCCATTTCACCGGCGAGAAAAGGATCCTCGGAAAAGTATTCGAAGTTACGTCCACCTAAGGGGTGGCGCTTAATATTAACGCCGGGTCCGAGCAGCACGCTGACATCTTCTGCGAGCGCTTCTTCGCCCAGCGCTACCCCGACACGTTGCAGCAACTCGCGATTCCAGGTGGCCGCCAGTGCCGAGGCGGTCGGAAAACAGGTTGCCGGAACCGAGTTTTGTAAACCCATATGGTCGGCACCGTCCGGTTGTTTGCGCATACCGTGCGGTCCGTCTGTGACCATGATGGATGGCAGTCCCAGCCGTTCAATGCCGTGCAGGCGCCAAAAATCTTTGCCGACACACAGCGTCGCTTTTTCTTCCAGAGTTAATTTACTGAGCAGTTCGTTTACGGTGTTGTTTTGCATGTCAGGTTCTCTGTTTAATCGGAATGGGTATCGGCGTGGACGCGTAAGCCGTCGATCAGCAACTGAATGAGTACTGGAGTCAGTTGCCCTGGCTGGCCTTGTTCGAATTCAATAAGCGCGCCATTGCGTAGAATCATACGTTGATGAAATGCCTGAATGGCGTTGGATAAAATGGCGCTCACGGTGTGCGCTTCAATGTCTCCACGCACCGTGCCTGCCTGTTGACCGCGCCGGATCAGGTCGTCAATTTTGTCCATGACATTGATCCCGGCGGCGTTCGATAACCGTTCTCGGAAATCCGCTGGGATGCGTTCTCCGGAATAAAATGCGTCGAACTCGGCGACAAAACGATGATCAAGATCGGCGTCTTCCGCGGTATAGGATTCGGTAAATAAACGTTGCAGTATTGCGGGGATATCGGCGTTTTGAGAGGTCAGTAGCGCATCAATTTGCGCATTCAGTTGCGCAAAACGTTTATGCAGTGTTTTCTCGAGGATCGCCAAGCCCAATTCGAATTTATCACGGTAGTAGCGGTAAAGCGTATTACGGCTCATGCCCACCGCGACGGCAATATCCTTCATCTGTGTTTCAAAGAAGCCCGATTCGCTAAAGCAATGTTCTGCGGTGTCCAGAATCTTCTGCCGTGTGGCGTCGGTCTGATAAATCATACGTTGGGACATATGTTATGTTACACGTGTACTATTTGCGTTTGAATATACGATCCGAATCCGATTCCGTCAAATAATATTTCACCGGTAATTAACCGAACAGGTTTCCAATTTGGTCATATACTCAAAGGTTAACGGCCCGCGACAATGGGATGTATGCGGACGCTATGAAACAACGTTTTAAATTGGGTATTCGACTCACCACCGTGTCGTTTTTCATTCTCATGACGCTGTTAACATCGACGCTGGCGGTTTCCCCGCAATACTATGTTAGGACTCGTTTGGCCTGAAGCGTCGCAAAGGTGGTATATATTCAGGTGTCAAATTTGCATTGTCTTCAGTGCCCTCCTGCTGGCATTGATGTTGCCGTTGTCCTGGTGGTTTGCTAATCCCATTGTGAAGCCAGTGCGTCAATTAATGGAAGGGAACGACAAAATCTGCCATAACCGCGAAGCAAAAGTTAATCGGGTTCGTTCGCATATTGTCAAAATTATTGCGCTGTCTGAATCGCTCGCACAGATGGTTTAAACCACAAAACAGCAGGAGCAGAATCAGCACTTCAACGATCGCTTGGGCTTGTTGCTATCGGAAAAAAACGCTGTCGAAGTCCGCCACAACCCTTGCCTGTGATGGAACCATTACTGCGAGACGGTCTGCGTTTGATGAGAAAACCTAAACGATCGTTACGGGTAAAGCCGAGTCGTTGGTAAAACGTTTCGGAGGTAGAATCGCGGGCGGTAAGTAAATGCACCACGTTGATGTCCTTGCCCTGAGGGAGTCGATCCAGTTCCGCAATCAACGTCTTGCCAATCCCCTGTCCTTGCCAGGCCTGGGTCACAAATAATTCGGCAATTTCAAAATCGAGCCGCCCTTTGTAGGGCTTGGCGTAACCAAACAACCCTCCCACCACCTGATCTTTGTCTAGCGCGACCAAGCTTGTTGCGTTGGGTACCGAGTTTAACCACGTAAGACGATCGGCGACCCACTGAGGTTCCCAAACATCAAACCACGGAGCGCCGGAAAATGCATCGATATAAGCAGATACCGTCATCGTTTCATACGGCGAAGCGTAGGGTGTTATCTGAATGTCCGGCATAGGCAGTATTTCTTTCTGTTGTGTATTTGGTTTGTATCTGTGGAATCTTAATCTTTCTGTGGCTTGGTTTCATTGGAGAGTTTTCGCCGTTCTGAGTCTAATCGGTCCAGCGACGCGGTCAGGTTTTTAACATGGTAACTCTTGAAGGATTTTTCTTTCCAAGGGGAGATCCCCTTGATCCGGCCTTCACCAGAGGTGAAGTCGTTAAAATCGAATCGAAGCCCATTTGGGCTTCGCTTTTAATCGATTTTAACCCCCCTTTTGTCGCCCGCTTTGGTATTCTGGCATACCTGACACTTTCTTCGAACGGTTCGCTTGAGCGTGCATCCCTGCACGCGCGGCGCTTGCAAGGGCATCCATGCCCTTGAATCCGTTGCGACGTGTCCGTTATGTCAGCCAAAGCAGATGCGACGGTAGAGTTATTTACACCAATGTCGGCAATGGCCTGCGATTGGTTAGTCAAAATTGGATATGACAGAAATCGAATGTGGAAGTGTCTATCAAGAAGGCGACTTAAATCGTTTTCCACCGCCTTTCAAACGACCACGCGAAGCAAATGCCCTAGAAGCATCTCGCTTAGTCACTAGTAACTGGCTCCTGCAACAACGCCAGAAACTCTGAAAAATCATCCGGCATCGCCGGGTAATCGTGAACATGGGTCACCTGGGCGCTCCAGCCAGGTTTGGCACGGGTCCATAAGTTGGCAACAACCGGGGATTCTACATTGTCCAGTAAGCCAACGGGTATCCACATCAGGTTCGGTTCAATCGGGTTGGGTACCGGGCAGCCACAGGTTGAACAAAAATGCGCGTTAAAACCGGTTGGTTTTTTCCAGCGGGTAACGTTGCCTTCGCCGCCGATCCACTGGAATCGCTCAACAGGAATGAGTGTTGCTGCGTTTGAACCGGCACCACTTTGTTTCTGACACAACCGGCAATGGCATTGATAAAGGTTTGGTAGTTTACCGATTATGGAAAACCTGATTTGCCCACACAAGCATTCTCCGTTCATTGCGTTCTCCTGGTGTCGTTATTGGTAAATAACTGTTTCTCTAAACGAGAAACCGCTTGGTATGTGATTGCCGAACAGTCTGTCGGCAGATCATGGATGTCAAACCAATTCACCTCGCGACATCGTTCAGGTTCACAATTTCGTAAGTCGCCTTGCCATTGCTCACACATGAAAAAGGTGTGTTCAATATCGCGCGAGTCGGTAATGGTACACAATGCTGTCAATTGAGCAGGTACGACACCAACTTCTTCATAAGCTTCGCGCCGGGCCGTCATTTCAATCGTTTCGCCAGCTTCCTGTCTGCCACCAGGGAAGCCCCAGACGTTGTTTTGGGACTTAACGTTTTGCCGAAAACCTAATGCGAGTTTATCGCCATGGATGAATATAAGTTGGGCCACACACGTTGGCACGCACGATCTCCTTAATGAACTTAACGAAAGTGGACAGGCAGTTGTATCCATTGCGGTTGCTCAATTCCATTGACCTGCCCGGGTTCAAAGGACCAACGCAAAGCCTGCTCGATTGCCGACTCATCCAGTACCTCATAGCCAGAGGATTGAAAAACAGATACGGATTCTAATTCCCCCAGGCTGTTCACGTAACCCCTTAAAATCACTTCACCACGCCAACGACGTTTTATCGCTATGTCTGGTTTCACTACGATGGGAGGCGTGCCACGAAATGACGCAGGAACAAAATTAATCGGTTCATTAAGGGTATCTGTCTTTTGCTCTTCGCCCGGAGCCGCTGTCTCTGAATCTGTACTTGAATGTTGGTTTTCTGCGACGCGAACAGAGTCGGCGAAAGCATCACTGTTCAATACTGGTGGATTCACGGCAGTCTGTGTTATTGACTGATCTGTTTCTGTTTCTGTTTCTGTTTCTGTTTCTGTTTCTGTTTCTGGTGCCGAGGCGATATCCGTTTCTTTTACCGGTTGCAACGTTTTCTCTTTGGCTTCGGCCGTAGTTATTTCGTTTGCTTGGTTTGTCGCGAGTACTGGCCTTTCTTGTGGGATGTTTTCACTCGGATCCGCGTTTTCAGTCGTTGGTTGCTCGGCAGTGGATTTGGGTGATTCATTTGTCGTTGGTGGCGGTGTCGAGACCACAGATTGGCTCACCGCAGGCTGAGTACTGTCGGCTTGTGTTTGCGCCGTTGAACGACTCGTAATTTCGACGGTCACCGCAGGCGTACTTTTTTGCTGAGCGAGAGGCGCTTTTTCAGCGCCGGGTAATAGAACCAACGTATAAAACAAAACCAGGTGGGCGGTGGCTGAACCGACGATCCAACCCAGCAAATGACGCCGACGCACAGGTGTTGCCGGGAAACTATGGTTGACGGATGGCAGAGACACTTTATAATCCACGCAAAATTCAGGTGACCTTAACGTTTAAACGGGAAACTGGTTAAAATCCAGTACTGCCCCCGCAACGGTGAGGGAGAGTAACCCATTGCTTCAATAGAAACCACTGCGAACGCGGGAAGGTGTTGAAGCGACAGCATTGCTGGCTCTCTCAAGTCCGGATACCGGCCTGATGTTCATTTAGTACGGTGGGTGCATGTCGCATATGTCTTTGCGCGCGTATTGTTTGTTGTCGATACTCGCGAGCTCGTTCACTTTTTCAGAACCCGATTCTGACACCCTATTCGAACCCGTTTATTCGGAATTTATTCCCGCCTATGACGCGAACGCCGAGTTTGCGACTACCAGTGTCACTGTACTTAAACCAGACCAATTTAGCGCCAGCAATATCAGTATCGCCGATGTGATTGAACTGGCGCCCAGTGTTCAAATTCAAAATACCGGAGAGACCGGTAGCTATGCCAGTGTGAGTGTTCGTGGGGCACCCAGTCAGCAAACGCAGATTTATATCGATGGTGTTTTACAACCGTCGGTTGGTGGTGAAGGCGGGTATCTGCAACAGATATCTGCGTCAGAGATCGAACGAATTGAAATTTATCCGGGCAGCTTGCCTTTGCAGTTTTCTCAGGCAACCCCAGGTGGTGCGATCAACATTGTACGCAAAAAAACAGATGAAGCCGGCGCTCGAGTACTGTTAGAAACAGGCAGTTTTGGCCATTATCGCGGTGCATTAAGTGGCAGAGGCCAACTGTCGACTGTTCAATTAAGTGGCTTTGCCGAAGCGGTTAGTGTGGAAAATGACTTCTCATACGTCAACGACCATGGCACAACGCTGTATTCCGGTGACGATGAAAGGCAAACCCGAAACAACGCAGACTTTAACTCATTGCAAGGTTCGTTGACCGCAGAAAAGAAGACGCAAGATACGCAGGCAGTGGTTACCGTTGATGCACTGACATCACGTAAAAATTTACCACATTGGAACAATGCGAAAGCCATAGAAACGTATTACGCAAAGCAACACATTGGTATTCAGGGCGCTTTCAGTCAGCAACAATGGGGCCCTGGTCTGGATTCGTCTTTGCGTTGGCAAAGTCGTTTTGATCAAGGCCATTTTAGCGACCCAAGTGATCTGATTGGTATTTACGCCAACGACAGCATTGACCATTTACGCAGCCATCAACTGTCACATCACACTGTCTATGCAATTAGCATGGGCCAGTTCGTCTTGAGCAATGAGTGGCACGACGACACATTTGCAATTGAAGATTCACTCCAGCAATTCACCTTAGATGCCTCACGTCAGCAATATAACAGCAGTCTTGGTTTCGAATGGTTTGCCTCTTCGGCGCAAACGTTGTCGGCGACGGTTCGTCATTTGTTCTTTGTTGATCAGCAATCAGAGCAAAAAACTAACGTCAATGATTGGGGTTGGCAAATCGGTACCCGGCATGACGGAGAAGATTGGCATTGGCAGGCCAATGCGCAACGGAGCGTCCGACACCCTAATCTTATCGAACGCTTTGGCAACCTGGGTACATTCGAAGGAAATGACGAGTTACGTGGTGAGTCTGCATTCGTTGCCGACGGAACGCTCGGGTTCAATACCCATCGGTTGTCAGCTCAAAGTTCCATTTTTTACCGAGCTACTCAAGATGCCATCGCACCGGTTTATAACTCGCAAGGCATTGGACGTTACATTAATTTAGATAGCGCATTTTTCATAGGCGCTGAGTGGCAGCTGAGCACAGGGTTCCGGTCGGTAAAGCTGATCAGCAGTGGTACCGTTCAACAAGGCATCGCTTTCTCTGTTCTGGATTTGTACGATCGGAAACAAGTTCCTGGTTTTTACCCAATTGCCATGCAACAGCGATTGGATTGGACACTTTCTGACGAGCTTCGCTTAGCCGTAGACTACCGATACGAATCTGGTTTGTTTTTTGACCGTGCCAACTCAACTCAAGCTCCTGATAAACACCAGGTCGATGTTGATCTGAGTTGGACTCGTCAGCACATCCGTACGTCGTTAAATCTACAGAATGTTTTAAACAGAGCGCATGTCGACTTCAGTCGTATGCCGCTGCCAGGTCGCAAAATAACCCTCACTTTTGAATACCGTTTAGGGAGTTTCCAATGAAAAAAATAGTCATCTTATCCGCGTTTGTGTTAGCGGGATGTTTTCCAGAGCCAGAACCGATAGTTGGGTTGGATGCCAAACTTATCGTAGCGTCTGCCTCACCCGATTACGCAACGTCAGACATTGCCTTGATCGGCAACACGGAAGAAAAGATTGATGTCGTGGTTGAAAATTTGGTGAGTACGACAAACCCTTCAGACATCCGCATCGGTTTTGATGGGGCATCAATATATCGCCTGGGTCGTTATGGCTTCGACAATGTGACCAAAATCAACCTGAATACAGAGCAGGTCGCCATGAATGTTGATTGGCAATACAGTGTTCTTGGCGAAGATTTCAGTGCGAACCCCTATGACATCGTTCTGTTGAACAGCCAACGGGGCTACGTTTCTCGCGCCGGATCTGTCGCGTTGTGGCAAATTAATCCAAGTGCGACGCAGGAGTCGGCTTTTAAGGAAGCAGAAATCGACTTGTCCTCGTTGGCCAATGCTGCCAGCGGAAACCCCTTCATGGCGGATATGGAAGTCGTCGATGGAAAATTGTTCGTTTTGTTGACTGGCTTGGATGATAACTGGGGTGCTAATAGTAATTCCCGGATCGCAGTTATCAACACCGCTACAAACGAATTGATCGACACGAATGCGACCCAAGCGGGCATTCAGGGTATTGACTTGCCTGTACGCAATGCGTCGAACTTCACTTTGCACCAAGGGCTTCTTTACGTATCGGCCGTGGGCGATGCTTATAATTATTCGGACACAACCCATAAATATACCGGCGGAGTGGTCACCGTCGACACCGATACTTATGCGTCAACGCTGTTGATTGACGATGGTGATGCAGCATCGGCACCCTACGGTAATGTTACTCAAGTCACGGTATCTGCCATGAATGATGTGTATTTCAGCGGAAGTGCTTCCTACGGCAATGACCAATTGTTTGTTCGAACCAATCTCACCGGCGACATTGCGGAAGTCAAACTCGGCGAGGGTACATACAATATTTCATCGTTGGCCAGCAGAGGTGCTGAAGTCTATGTTGGTGTGTTTGCGCAAGCCGATGGTAGTGAACCGGCCGGCATTCACGTGATTAACGCCATCACTCAGACACCGATTCGGTTTATTCCCATGTCCTTCCAACCCACTCAGATTGTGGTCGTGCCGTAATAGTAAAAGTACTAGGCTGGTTATTCACTCAACAGTGTTCTGCGAATGTTCAAGCAGGGCACTTTTGTTTTTGAACTAAATGAAAAATCTGCTTACTGCAGGTACGAAGCTGATTTGCAAAGCGGATAGCCTCAGTGGCTTCGATATTGTTTAAGACGGCCAATAGCTTGCGGTTCGGCTTTTCAGTATCTCCTTAGAATGATGACTCAGACCTACCAGCTGAGTATTCATTTATGCTGGCAGTTCGTGTTGGATAATTACGGCGTTGCTCCTATTGAAAAGATCTCGATATTCTCTACGAAGAGCGCCTTGTGCTAGCGCTTCCCATTCGCTCTGAAACGATACGAACTTCCGACTCGGGACACTAGATAGCAGAAAACCATCGATGGCCTGGTTTGTGTAGATACTATGTGTAGGTACTATATAAGTATCGAGGTAAAGTTACTATCTAACTGAGCGCGTTATGTACGTCCAGATTTCTGCCCAATGTGTTTTTAGGCGTCCATGCGCTTTTTAACATAAGAAGTGGGCGCGCGAGGCCTACCGGATGCTATGTCGCTGAAGTCGACAAAGTGACTTTTTGCACCTATTCTCATTAGCTAGCTGGGCTGCAGTCCGAGGTAGATTAGGTGCTCGCCAAAATGAAGATTTTGCTATTTTTGAGTTTGATTTTATCCATTGCGGTTGCAGTAGAAGCGCGAGATAAAATCAGACTTATTACGGTCGACTGGCCGCCTTACTACAGCGCTGAATTACCCGAACAGGGTTTTTATTCCCAGATCACTCGAGAGGTATTCAAGCGTGCCGGGTATTCCGTAGAAATTTACTTTGTTCCTTGGCAGAGGGCTTTGTTTGAAGCCGAGCAAGGCAATTATGACGGTCTGCTAGGGGCTTATTATTCAGATGAACGTGCGAAAAAATTCCTCTTTACCGACCAAGTTTCTGCAAACGATGAGGTGTTTATCGTCAGAGCAGACAGCAAAATTGACTCTATCGAAAAAGCCATAAGTCATACTGTCGCAGGGATGAAGGGGAGCGCGCCTCTGGAAGAGCTCAAAACCAGAAACGTCCCAGTGATGGAAAACTTGAATATACAGCAAAACTTGCAGATGCTTGCGGCAGGTAGAGTTAATGTCATCATCGGAGGGCGGGCACAATTTTATTACCAGTTAAGCACCAATGCCGATTTGCGCAAGCTATCGCCAGATGACTTTAAAGTTATTGAACCTCCCTATAAGTCTTTTGGTTTATTCAATGCGATGACGATGAAGAATCCGGATTCTGCGTTTATCGTAAGAGCGTTCAATAGAGCACTCAGAGATATGAAAGAGGACGGGTCTTTAGCTGAATTCGATATCACCATTGTTCAAACACAAGTTGAAATACAGTAAACCCCGAAATAAGGAGTGCCGTATTTCTATGGCGCATCGAATAAAGTCAATAATTCCTGCGCAAGCAATTTTTGTATGTCACAGAAACGGGATGGCAGAGCTTCTCAAAACGAACAACTCCTGCTCTGCTATTGATTTGCAAGACCCAAAGGGCGGGGCCTAATTAGCCAAAACTCACCGCTTTTTGAAACGCAGGGCGTTGTTGAATACGGTTAAGGTACGCTTCTATGTTGGGTTTGCCGTCGAGCAGGTGACTTCGTTTTGCCATGTTCAGGCTGATCGTCATCATAATATCGGCAGCGGTAAAATGTTCGCCAGCAAAGTAGGGGCGTGAACCCAAAACCGATTCGATGTAGCTAAAGTCAACGTAGACCTCTTTGGCAATATAACCGTCTATCGGCTGCTGGCCATCGCGCGTTTCCATTTTCAAAAGCCCGCTGGTGATCACCGGCAAACTTAACGACCCTTCCGCGAAGTGGCTCCATTCCAAATACTGATAATATTCTTTGGTTCCGTGTTCGGGTCTCAGCTGATTGTCGGCGTACCGATCCAGAATGTATTCCACAATGGTGCTGGATTCACACAAGGTTATGTCGCCATCGACCATCACCGGAGCTTTGCCCAGTGGGTGTACTGCTTTTAACGAGTCCGGTGCTAAATGGGTTTTGGCGTCGCGCCGGTGATCAACACGGGTGTAATCCAGTTCGAGTTCTTCCAACAGCCATAAAATTCGAGTCGAACGTGAACGGTTTAAATGATGAAGTGTGAGCATCGTGTCCCTCTGCTTTAAAATTAAAAAGGCGCGTTTGTGCGCCCAGGCATGGTTTCATGCAAGTATTTACGCCAGTGCGGTGGTCAGTATCTCTCGACTGATGTCGGGTGTAATGTCACCGTGTTCGCCGAGCTTAACCATACCGTGTTGCGTGAGTCGGTTGATCAACCGATCGATGTCTGACTCACCCAGGTTGACGTCTCTTAACCGAGTAGGCATCTGCATGGTTTCAAAAAACTGTTCAGTTAATTGAATGGCTCTTTGAATCCGGAAGTCATCGTCACCCTCGACCAACTGCCAAACCCGTTCGGCGTACTGCAGCAGTTTTTCCTGCTTAGAGGACTGGCGAACTTTCATGACCGCTGGCAAGACAATAGACAAAGTGCGTGCGTGGTCGATGCCGTGTTCGCCGGTGAGTTCGTGGCCGATCATGTGCGTTGCCCAATCCTGCGGAACGCCCGCGCCGATCAGTCCATTCAAGGCCAGTGTCGCCGCCCACATGATGTTACCGCGCACGTCCAGATCTTGTTTGGTGTCGTCGGCCAGTGCCTTCGGACCTTCCTCAATAAGCGTCTGCAACAGGCTTTCGGCAAAACGGTCCTGCACTTTGGCGTTAACGGGGTATGTCAGGTATTGCTCAATGGTATGGACAAACGCATCCACAACACCGTTGCTGATCTGACGATCGGACAGCGACAAAGTGACGGCAGGGTCGAGTACGGCAAAAGCCGGGCGAACCAGTTCGTTGCGGAAAGGCAGTTTGTGCCCATCACGAGTTACCACGGCGGCCGGGTTGGACTCGGAACCCGTCGCGGGCAACGTTAACACGCACCCCATCGGCAGAGCAGCGGTGATGGGTGCGCGCTTGGCGATGATGTCCCAAGGGTCTTCTCCTTCGAACAACGCCGCGGCGGCAATAAACTTGGTGCCATCAATAACCGAACCACCGCCCACCGCGAGCAGAAAATCGACCTTGCGTTCATGAATGACTGTTTGTGCTTGCATTAATGTGTCATAGGTTGGGTTCGGCTCAATTCCGGAAAACTCATACCAGGTGTGATCGGCCAACGCGGCCGCAACTTGGTCGTAAACGCCATTCGTTTTAATGGAACCACCACCGTAAGTGACCAACACCGTAGCACCTTGCGGAATAACGCGGCTGAGTTTAGCGATTTGCCCTTCGCCAAAATGAATTTGTGTACTGTTCTGAAAACTGAAATTTAGCATCCGTTGTTCCCGTTTTGTTATGCCAGCGCGGCCAGTAATTTCTGCGCAGCCAATTCCGAACTTGCCGGATTCTGGCCACTGATCAGCAAGCCGTCCTGTACCGCGAACGCGTTCCAATCGGCCACTTTCTGATAATCCCCACCGCGCTTGACCAGTTCATCTTCCAACAAGAATGGCACGACTTGCGTTAATTGCACGGCTTCTTCTTCGCTATTGCTGAACCCGGTCACAGCTTTGCCTTTTACCGCAGGCTCGCCGTTGGGGTCTTTCACGTTTAAAAACGCAGCGGTTGCGTGGCAAACGGCGGCAACGGGTTTATTTGTTGCAAGGAAAGCCTCAATCAGTTCGATGGAGGTGGCGTTGTCGGTTAAATCCCAAAGTGGACCATGGCCACCGGGGTAAAACACGGCATCGAAATCTTCGGCATTGACGTCCGCCAGCTTGGCCGTGTGGGCGACCAGTGCCTGCGCGTCGGAATCTTGATCGAACCGTTGGGTGGCGCTGGTCTGAAAGTCCGGCAGTGCGCTTTTAGGGTCAACCGGCGGTTGGCCGCCTGCGGGCGAGGCGAGAGTGACCTGTACGCCCGCGTCAACGAAGACATAGTAAGGAGCCGCAAACTCTTCAACCCAGAAACCGGTTTTTTCCCCGGTATCGCCAAGATCGGCGTGTGATGTTAAGACCATTAAAACTTTTTTATCGCTCAGTGCGTTCATGGTAATTCCTGATTCTGTGTGAGTGTGAACAACGTTCGTCAGTCTATGCCTCTATAACTTATCTAACAATGAGCATAAAATTGACTTCATTGTCTTAAAAATTGATACAGAACCGATGAATATTTCCTTTGAACAGCTGAAAAGCATGGTGGTGTTCGCCCAAGTGGTGGAGCAGGGCAACCTGACCGCCGCCGCCAAACATATGGGCTTGTCTCGGGCGGTGGTGAGTTATCACATAAAAAAACTTGAATCTCAGCTGGGAGTGCGGTTGCTGAATCGCTCAACCCGATCCATTTCGCTGACCGATGCTGGTGCGGATTATTACGAGAGTTGTCGGATAATTGCGGAACAGACACAGGCCGCCAATCAGAAAATAGAGAATTTGAAACATGAGCCGGAAGGGCGGATTAAACTGACTTGCCCGGTGAATGTGGGTCTGCAGATTGTCGTTCCAGCCCTGAATGAGTTTCGCCGCCGCTACCCGAAAATTGAGTTGGACGTGATGCTCACCGATGAAGTTGTGAACATCATGCAAGAAGGTATTGACCTGGCCATTCGTGGCGCACCCTTAGCTGACTCGGGGCTGCAAGCGAGTAAATTATGGACATTGCCGACTTGTTTGTGTGGCGCGCCGGACTATTTCAAGCGTCATGGTCGGCCGTTAACTCCGGCCGAGCTGGAGCAACACGATTGGGTGATTTACAAACTCACCGCAGGCGCGATCGAGTTGACCAAAGGCAGTCGTTCATACAGCGTCGCCATTCGCGGCAGTATCAGCACCAACAATGCCGCAGCACGAACCGCGTTTATTGAGGGCGGGCATGGTTTGGGGCGCATCCCGGTGTACGATGCACTCCCGAAAGTACAGGCGGGTGCACTGGAGACCATTCTGGATGACTATCAATTGCCAGACATTCAGGTGTTCGCGGTTTTCCTGCCCGGCAGCGCCACCGCGAAAAAACTGCGCTTATTGATCGACTTTTTGAAAACCTACTTCGAGCACAGCGGTCAACAACGGATCGGCGGCGTGCGTTAACACGCCTCTCAAGCTGTGAAGACATTTTCGGACTAGGACGTCGATTCCAGAACGTTCAAAATATCATTCATGGATTGCTGGTATTCGGCCTCATTCGAATTGCGGAATAACAGCAGGTCGTCAACGACGTCGGGGTTATCAATACTCTTCGGAATAGAAAAATCGACCCCGGCGATGTATTCGTCCCAGTTGTCCAGTTTCCAGGTGTCCCGGTCGGAGTTGCGATCAATCATTCGCTGCTTCACCACCTCGACATCGGTCATCACCCACACCACGGTCAACCGTGCATTTTTAGCTTTCAGCGAATGCTTCAGGTTATCAATAAATTGTGTATCGCGAATTTCACGCGTGAACGGTGCGTTAATTAGCACAATGTCATCGTACTCTAACGCCTCCATGGCGAGCGCCAAGACCGCATCGTATTCGTAATTGCGGATGTGCTCTTCAAAGAAATCCGAGCTGCGGTTTACTTCTGCGTTGGCAACTTTGAATATCTGATGCGACAGCACAATCAGCGTATCCTTGTCGAGGTACACCACGTGTTTCAGTGCCTTAGCCAGTTGTTTGGAAATGTAGGTTTTACCGCTCGCCGGTGGTGAGGTCACCAAAATCAGCCTTTTCATCTGAACTCCTTGATTATAATTCTCAGACTGTAACCAGCTTTGACGGACATTGAAAGCGCCATATTGAAAGCGCCATAAAGCACAAGTTAATACACAAACGGAATGAACCGCTTGGTCTTTTTAGCGTAAGCATCGAACTCTGCGCCATAGCGTTGGCTCAGGTAAGCGTCCAACCCTGGAATATGAAAAAACACAAACATCAACGCCATCAACAACGGCACGCTGAAAGCCCACACGCTGGTGGTGAACAGTGCCCAGCCACTGAATAACACCACATCACCAAAGTAATTAATGTGCATGGAATATCGGAACAAACCGCCGGTATAGCAATGGCCTTTGTTGGCTGGGTCTTGTTTCCAAAGTTTGCGTTGCCATTCCGAACCGGTGTTAAGCGCCGAACCGATCAGCAGTAATGCCACTGCCACACCATCATGCCAATTCAACGGTTGAACCTCGTCAACCCAAACACCGCCCAACAGTAAGAACCCAACTTCAAAACTGGCCATAAAGGCGACTAAACCAAGTACTTCGCCCCAGTCAACGCGACGTGCCAGCAGGTAAAACAGTGTGACAAAGTGACGTATGCCATAAAGCAGGGCGCAACCGGCCAAGATGAGTGCGCGGGTGTGGTCGGCCACTTCCCACTCCCGATTTAACGCACCACCCAATGCTGTTAGCCCACCAAAACTGACCAACCAAAAACACCAAGCAATGACTGTAAAATGCAAACCCGCAAAGGTGAGTTTTTGTGCGAACGATGTCGCGTGGCTGCGGTCCACGCCGCCGGTTTTGGGCGTATTCGCCGTTTGTGTGTGTTCAGTCATGTTGCTTACCCCGCTTTACGTATCATTAAATAGATCACCACCCCACTGAGCAGCGTTGCCAGCAGCCCTACCGGAACGGCCAGCAAAAACACCCGCCGGTAACGATGTTCCGTGTCAGGTTGGCCAGCGAGCCGCCACAACCGATGCTCCAACCCATAACCCACAATGAAGGCCAGCACCAGAACCGCCGTCAGCACCATGGAAGTACTCAGCCAACCCGGTAGAGCAGGTAATGACAGGGCCGAAACCATGGCAAGACCACCCCCAATCAGCGCCACAAACGACGGTGCCATCACCCAGCGGTTCAACAACAGAATCTGGCTCAGTGTGGTTTGGCGGGCTGCCGCGTTTGGCGCCTGCAAGGCCATGCGGTGCAGCAAACCATTGCACAGTGTTGTACCGACCATGCCGCACACCCCAAAAATGTGGAACCACTTTGCCAACAAATACCAAGCCATACGGAGCCTCCCTTGCATGAGTGGAACGATAAAAATCTTTTTAGTCCAGTTGGACTATTTAAAGACTAGTCGACACGCAACAGCAGTGTCAATATAATTTAGTCCACTTGGACGAATTAAAGAATCAGACCATGCCAAAGCAAGTGGACCACGACGCCCATCGCCAACAACTCGCCCAGCAAGCCGCCGAGCTGTTTTCCAAACACGGCTACACCGGACTTGGCATGCGCCAGATCGCCACCGAACTCGGTGTTTCCAAAAGCGCGCTGTATCACTACTTCCCCACCAAAAAAGCCCTGTTTCACGCCTGTACCGAACTGGTCACGCAGTTCGACGCCCCTCAGACCGACACCACCGTGAAAGCGCGAACTCGCAAAAAATCAGACTCCATACACGAACTGATTGCGCAAATAAAAAACCTCGAACCCAGCTTCGCCAGTGAACTCTCATTGCTGGTGGACTACCTCCGAGGCCGCAGCCAAAGCGACATCGCCACCGACCCCAGCATGCAACTCGCCAACGAACGGTACCGCCAGTTAATTGCAAACTACGTTGATGAAAAACATGCCAGCCCAGTGTTGTGTTTAATGCTAGGCGCCTTACTGATGCGCTTTTTTGACGGCGGACAAACCGACTTCGACACCCTGGAAGCCTGGTTACGTAAGGCGTTGTAAGCGGCGCTTCCACGGGCATCCACGCCCTGGACCCGTTGCGACGTGCCAATTTAGTCAGCCAAAGCAGATGCTATGGAATGGTTATTTACGCCGATGTCGAAAACGGTTATTTATTCGTTTTGTAGAAGTGAACAACCGAGGCACGAGGGCGGTTGCGATATTTTTTTTGGACCTTGTTATTGGTGTTTGTGCGGTTAAAAAAATCAGTTTTTTCTTTCCAAGGGGCGATCCCCTTGAACCCCCTTTTGTCGCCCGCTTTGGTGATCTTCCTTAATTGTCACTTTCTTCGAACGGTCGCTTGAGCGTGCGTCCCTGCACGCGCGGCGCTTCCAAGGGCATCCATGCCCTTGAACCCGTTGCGACGTGCCAATTAAGTCAGCCAAAGCAGATGCGACGGAGCGGTTATTTACGCCTGTACCCAAAGCGGTTATTTATTCGTTTTGTAGAAGTGAACAACCGAGGCACGAGGGCGGTTGCGATATATTTTTTGGACCTTGTTATTGGTGTTTGTGCGGTTAAAAAAATCAGTTTTTTCTTTCCAAGGGGCGATCCCCTTGAACCCCCTTTTGTCGCCCGCTTTGGTGATCTTCCTTAATTGTCACTTTCTTCGAACGGTCGCTTGAGCGTGCGTCCCTGCACGCGCGGCGCTTCCAAGGGCATCCATGCCCTTGAGCCCGTTGCGACGTGCCAATTAAGCCAGCCAAAGCAGATGCGACGGAGCGATTATTTACTCCTGTTCTTGGTAAATAGAATTTGGAGGTTTGTTTTATCTATCGAGAGAGTGATTCATGCCGTTGTTTCACCGCCTTTCAAACGACCGCGCGGAGCAATTCTCGTCTCACAGGTTGTTCAAGCAGGGATGCTAGAACAAGTGAGCCGGCCAAGGATGGCCGTCGCGAACGACCTGTCGAAGACGAAATTGAGAAGTGTGACCAGTCGTTTGTGGCGGCGGCTGGGATTGTTAAGGGCCAAGCTGTTGTGGCCCTTGACGAAAAGAATCTTCCAGTGAAACCAAGTCACTGAATGATGCTAAAGCCTCAGATACAAAGTAGATATGCTTAAATGCGTGCCACTCGGGGTTGCCCCCTTGAAAAGGAAAACACCCAATTAAACCACGTCTTGAACTATCCAAATGCCACAAATTTAAATTAAAAACTCGATAAAACGATGAAAACCCAAGGCCATCAATCTGACGAAAAAACCACATCTACACATTGAATAAACCGATTTTTTAGACGCCCATCACAATAACCTCACCTCACACATAAAATAAATTGTGTTCACTCATCACCCAGTGTTTTATACAGGTTGGCTTTTCAGAAAATTCAGGAGGCAAATAACGGAAAGAAAGTAGCGTAAAACTAAGCGCTACCCAAGAGTGGTGGAACACTCAAGGGCAGCTAACCAAAACCGATAGTATGAGTATCAATTATGGCTAAGTTCAATGGTAAGCTAGAGCACCGCTCGTTCCAAGAAAAAATCTCCCCACAAGGGAAACTAAGCGCAACTAAAAGCGACCTTCAACACCCCGTTGAAGCGAAACCTCCTTGTGACCCCGCAGTAAAGCAGTCAATTGCCAACCGGCACCGAAACCCACAGATAGAAACCGACCCCGCGTACTTACGCGCCCTACACTGGTGGCGTTTTCGTATCGCCCTGGCGTTGTACACCGGAGCTTTTCCAAATTCGATGCGGCTAAAGCCGTGTTCCGTGACATTCGTGAGTTATCAGCAACTGTTAAAGCAGTACCGAAGTAACAACAGCCGCTGAACGCACGCAGTAAAAAACACAGAACACATTGCTTAGCCGCACATCTTGCCTGCGCACGCAGGCAAGGTTTCTGATGCTTTAAAAACAGAAAACGAATTTAAAAAGCGAGACAAACCATGTACAAAAAAATCACCAACATAGACGACGAACTGCTGTTTACCCACGCCCATCAACGTGAATTGGAAAAACCCAACCCCGTGATACTCGACAGCATCGCCCGCGCCGAGCTGTACATAGCAAACACCTTCATACATTTAAAACACGAAGCCATTCACGCACTCATGCTCAGCACCCGCAGCGTGTTATTGGAAAGCCGACCCATTCTCACCGGTAAATTTTCATTGAAAGAACTCACCACCAATTTACTCATCAGCCACATCATTCAAGCCAACGCTACGCGGTTAATACTCATCCACCACAACCCTAAAGGAAACTTATCGATCAAAGACAAACACTTGCTGGAAGCCACGCGCATCAAAGACAGATTATTGGAATACTCAATCTGGCTAGACGACTTCTTCCTCATCACCAAAGCGGATACCGCTAACAGCAGCGGCTACAACCGGATGAACACCACCTCACTCGCTAGACTGGGTTTGGTGTAATATTTTTTGTAGGAGCCTTCGGAGCAACGCGGAGAGGCGATATTTGTGTGGGTCGGGCTTCAGCCCGACCCACAACTTATTCCAAAGCTTTTTTTTGTAGGTCGCGACTTTAGCCAGACAATCGCAAACCCTGTGTGAGAGGGCTTTAGCCCCGATTAAACGGCACTTGCTCCAGGGTAATGCGACATCAACGCAGATCTTCAAACTCACAATTTAACTTCAAATGCATAGTCATCACCGCAACCACCCTATGCTTCGCGCCAAAAAAGTCTTTGCGCCGCATTTTCGGGAAATTGATTAAATACTTATGCACGCGCCGCAAAGCCCAGTCGATAACGGAATATCCATTCCACGTTTATTAGACTACCCACCATGAATAGGGCGTATCAGGCGCACGAGTATTTCGGTAAAAACCGCTCGTGTGGTTTTTTAGGGTGATCAGATTGACAATAATGTCCACACCGCCGAATATGACTGGCACTGAGCCGAATATGAACAGAAACCAATTCTGCATATGCGGCGCCGGAAAAAACCGCAGTGGCGGCATAAAAAACTGTTAAATTTAAAGGAGGAGTGTCACATGGAGAAAAATCTTTGGGAGTTTATTAAAGATGCATATGAGAAAATGCCAATTTGGATACAAATCCCGACATTTGTAATCATTCTATTTCTATTTGTTTATCTCTTGATATCTCCAAAATTCATTGATGGTGAGCTTCTCGTTGCAAGTAGTGATTCTAGAACGAAGCCCATTCCAAGTTCGATTATAGAAGTAAATGTCAGTCCCGGCAGATGGGTCAGATTGCATACAGCGACAGATGGAAGATTTACTCTGCCAACGCCGATCAAGCAGCCATTAGGATCTGTTAACATTAGATATTACCCATCCGGAATTAAGGAAGGATACTATGAAACTAGCGTTAAATATTTCAAATTCTTTGGTAAGGAAATTTTGCTCGAGTATGATGAGTCAGAAAAGACTCGTAATGTATTTTATCTAAAAGAAGATGTCAGTGCACTCTTTAGTATTGTTCCAAGTGCTTTCGCGGATGTAGAAGCCAATCTAACGGGCCAGACTGTATCAGAAAAAACTGTAGATAATATTGATGATGCAATACTAAAATCTGCTTCACAACGATTGAATCGATTAGTCGAAGCAACTGACCTAGAAAAGACGTTTTCCGATATTGGAATAAGTAAAGTTGATTTGGCTTTTATTTACGCAGATATTCGAAGTAATTTTGATTTAGAAGTTAAGTCGGATATTTGGGAATACGCAGAAACATTACAAGATATTGTGAATTTCTCTAGAGAGCAGTTTTACAGATATAAACCTTGGGGTTTACACGACGGTCCCAGGATAGAAAAAATAAGAGAATTATTTAGCCAAGCCGAAGCGAAATACGGGAGCGAAACATATTTACTATATCAAGATGCAAGAATTCTTCGTAAGGCTGAGAAATCCTTTCCTGCTATAAACATTCTGAATAACATTATTGAGACTAATCCCGATTTTTACCTTGCTTGGTATGATTTAGCTTTAGCATATAGATCACAGGGCTTAGTTGAAGAAGCAAATGATTCGTTCAGTCGAGCAATTGAATTAAGTGAAGAACAGAAACTAAATCACGCAGCTGTTTATAATACATTTGGAAGGTTTTTATATACGCAATGTAGACCCGAGGATTCAATTGTTTATTTAAACAAAACTCTCGAAATTGAACCGGAGTATGGTTACACAAAGGGATATATATTAGACTCAGAGAGATTATTGGCTGGAGATATAAAACTTGAGTCATGCGACTAAACAAAAATTACAAAACGCTGTCGCAATACAGCCCTTATTTAACAGCTTCGCGGCGGCCTTTAGACTCGCATTCGCTCGCCCTTAAACAAAGACGTTAAATGACAAGGAAGACCATGGACACAACTAAACTAATTAAAAACTTAGTGATTATAGAGTTTGTACTGGCAGCAATTTATCTAGTACTAACTTTTTCTCTTGAAAAGTTTCTCCCTATACAATTGCAAGAGTTCCTAATCGCCGAAGCTAATGCCGAATGGACGACTGGTGATACAGTAATTTAGTTGTTGGAATTTTAATGCTTATTGCTCTCATAGCTGGTTTGGTAGGTATTTTGAGAACCAAGATATGGGGCAAATACATTTACTTAGGATCAGCCGCATTCGGTTACTTACTTGCTCCTACTTTGGGTCCCACTGTGGAGCATGCTTATTCCGCCGCAATCTATGACTTGTCATCATTGGCAGCAGGAGGAGCAATCACACTATTGCTATTTACGCAGTCTTCGTTTAACAAGTGGTGTTGGATCGGCCCTAAATTTGCCGCCGGCGCGGCGGGTATAGGATTCAAATACGCTGCGCTTCATTGCGCCTCAGTTTAGGAACGTTAGGTCATATATGAAGCTACTCAAAAGTCTCTTTAAGGCAAAACCTTCTATTGAACATAATGTCTTTGGTCGACTTATTTTGGAGAACGGTAAGAAAGGACCATATTGGATTCATGAATCCTACTCCTGCGATGACCCGACGATAACTATAGACGTATTATCTAGTGAACCTCCATCAGAGGCCCAAGTAGATTTTTATAAGGAAATTGTTTCTGATCTAGACCAAGCATTTGATCTTGTCAGAGGAAAACTAGTCCCTGAATACGAGAGTGTGCTAAATGCTAAATTTCCCGATAGCTGGCGAGAAGTATTGGTATTTGCTGGTATCGGTATACCCTGCGATGGCAAAAGATCTTCAGATTGGGACATTACCTTTGAACTTGTAAAAGATAACTACGGATACCTTTTTAATTGCTACTTTGAGAGCGGAAATCTAATTCACGTTGGGATAGACACATGACCCGACCTAACAATCACAGGTAGTCGGCGCGAAAAGTTCCGCCCAACTGCTGCAAGCGTTAACTGAATATCGAAATGGCTATTGATAAAATTACACTTGAAGGGGTTCAACTTCGCCGAAAAGTAGAAATTCTTGTCGAATCAGATTTTAACCAAGCATACAAAGTGGCTCGCTCGATAAGACACCCTTGGTATAAATGTCAGTCCTTATCTAAAGTTTCCGAATTTGCTTCAAGTTCATCTATTGAATCTTTGTTATTAGAGTCTTTCGACAGCGCCATGAAATGCCATGACGAAAATCGTAGAGTCTCAGTCGCATGTTGGCCGATTAAAGTTTCTTTGCATAGTGGAAAGACTTCACTGGCAAAAGCATTCTTAGATGAGTGCATAAGCCAGCTTAATAGTGATAAAGACCCCGTCAGTCGTTGGTGTGCCGTCAGCGTTGTAAATACGATAAAATCAGATTTAAAAGTCTTGGAATACTTTTATGACACACTTGAATCTGTAACATCGAAGGGGCATGGCTGGCGAATTGAACGGAGTATTAATCAATTACTTTCAGATCCCGAAGTTCAAAAAGATAAAAGGTATATTAAGTATTTAACAAAGCGGCTAGTTACAATAAATAGTTGGAAGAAAGCTAATGCTAGGCAAAGATAAATAGTGATATACGGACTCGTCTTTTGCAGTTGGATCCGTATATCGCACTGTTATGCATCCGGAGGATACAGTGCCTAAAAATTGGAATGAAATTGAAACTGATGACATATTAAATTTTCATGGAGCTCAGACCGCAGATATCGCTCGGTATCAACGGATCATGGAGTTTAAAAATATACAGGCTCTATCAGAATTAAGAGCAGGACTATTTGAATTGCAGAAAACGATTCACATAGTCGGTGATAAAGCCGAGGAAAGACTTAAGTCAGTTGAGCAATCTCAAAAAAGCGCATCTGAAGCTCAAGGAAAGATGAATGCTATTACAATTGCGCTAACAGTTGTAATTGCTCTTTCTACGGCTGTGTATACTTGGATTACATGGGAATCATTAAAAGTCCAAAAAGACTCAAACCGAATTGCTTTGGAACAGAGTAAGTGAAATGCATAACAAGTACACGCAGTTGATTATCTTTCCGCTTCGCTGCATTTGGCAACTGGCGCATGCGTTAAGCGTTAAGTGTTGAGTAGGATGAATATAGGAACATTGAGCTGGCTAGGCCTGACTATCGCAATATGTGTGATTTTAATGTTGGTATTAAGATTGAAGATCTGGATTGATAAATTCGATTTAGCCGTGATTGGGCTCGTTGTTGGTTTAATATCTGTTTTGATTGAGTTTAATTTCCCGAGCGAAGATACTGAGGGTCAGGTTATAGAGTCGATTCTTTATTTGTTACCAATAAATCTAGTTTTCCAGCTTGTCCCTGTTTCTCTCTTAAATCTGTGGCATTCTGCATTTAACAAATAATTGTTACGCAAGCCCAAAAGCCTTGCTTCGCAAGTGGGCTTCGGACTCGTAAATTCAACGCAAAATAATGGCGTTAATTTCAAGGAACCTCATGAGTATTTACATCCCAGAGAAATTTCATAACGTAAAATACAATTATGACCGGTTCCCTGGAGTTGAGGATCAGTCAAACTTTTCTAAGGGAGCAAATTGCCAAGTATTTTCTTATGAACTGTTAGCTGTTAATGGTGTGCAAGCACCAAATCTTAGATCGAGTAATATATGGGAAGATCGTAAATATACAATCAAAGTAGAAGGTGACTTAAAGCCCCTAGATTTATTGTTGTTTAACAGCACATCCGATCCGTATGGCGCTCATATGGCAGTTTCTTTGGGTGGTGAAGATCTGATCCATCTCGCCAAGCATAACGAAGTTGCGGAGATAACTACCATAAACGAATTGCGTAAACTCGATAAATACAGAGTTTTCTGGGGGCAAAACGTGTCAAATAGCCAAGCCTCCAGACATGAATTTAAATATTTTACTTCGTTGTCGGATCTTGAATTATTTGCCCAACGAAAAGCCAGTGTTGTTACTGTGTTTGAGATTAACCGATCAGGCTTTATAAATAGTGGTTCTTTAAAACACGGATTCTTTACTTATGAAGTGAATTTTTTTAACGAATCTGTTTTAAAGCGAATTGAAGACTTCATTAGATATGAAAACAGTCACTTCCGCTTACCTGTAATACTTGATGAAGATGGCCTATGTTCCCAAAGTAATCCTTTACTGCCTTTCAAGACCGAGACCGTGAGTGGCCTTCGAAATTACGAACCCGATATTTGTGTACACTCTACTTCAATCGAAAATGGCATACGGATTCTCGAAGAAGGAACGTTAAAAAGCCAGCTAAAGCTAATTAATGAAGGCTGGTTAACTGATACTCAGTTAGGCTATACAATAAATGGAGAGCCCAAGGACTATCTTGATCACATTAATTTGGGTGCGTTTGAAAGCCCTTGGCCCGAGAGGGTATCTCAATCGAATCAGATTAAAGAGATAGGAAATTGTACTTGCTCTTATAAGCCCGGTTTTAGATTTTATTTTAGCGCAAGAAAACTCCAGGTATCAGGTTTACTGGTTCGAACAGGCGCACCATTTATCAAGGTTAGTGATAGTCTTTGTTTAGACGATGATAGTGGATTTTTGGGGTATGTAAGCTCCGAAGAGTTAGGTGGTGAAAATTGGCAGCCTGACCTATACACGACAAAGGCAAACGAACTCTTTAAGCAAAAAATTAATAATGCACTGTAATAACACAGCCCTAAATTGCCCCTTTCGCAGATGGCATTTGAGTTACTACCGAGCGTCGCTAAGCTCTACGTTAACTCTTAAGGATGCAAATGCGTAATTCGAACCATTTCGACACTGAACTCGAAGATTTGACTGATAGATCTATAGGTAAGTGGTTGAAGCAGCAGTCACTAGATACTGATTCGTTTGGTGCCTTGCTGGCTTTCTTAGAAGCGAAATCTGAATCCATTAATAATAATAGTGCCATTTCTAAACAAGTGATTAAGGCAATTCTAGATGCCTCTAATTCCCTAGAGGCCGCGGGAAACAACGAGTTAGCGAGTAAGTTTATCTATCTGCTTGAACTAATGGTCATTGGTGAAGCAGCTAGTGATAGAAAAAAAGGTGTTCCTCGGATTATATGAGAGTTGACGAAGCAATGTTGGCGAGGCTTGGAAACCGCTTCTCAGCGACCGACTTTCCTCCGTCTCGCGGCTCCAAATCGGGTGCTATTTTTATGAAAAAATTACTACTGGCGTTAATTATCGGTTTGACAGCTTGTAACTATGAATCTGATAAGGACTATGACCAAGAATTATATATAGACCACTACAAGTCAGAATGTGAAGGTGAGATGGTACTTCTCTGTCTGCGGACTAAGTTAAGCTCAGATGATGACTGGAGTCTTTTTTACGATCAAATAGAGGGTTTTAATTATAAGTGGGGCTATAGTTATAAGTTAAGGGTAAAGCTATCTAATTTAGAAAGTCCACCACAAGATGCGTCATCAGTTATATATTCGTTAGTTGAAATAGTAGATGAGGTTTCGGAACATAGCGAGACTGCGTTTGATATGTCTGCAGGAAGATTTTCGTCTGGGGTAGTTGTTAACAAAACTACAGGGGTATATGAACTATATGGTGAAAAAGAATTCTCATGCGTTCCAGCAGAATGTTCGATCGTAGAATCACTCATTTCTCAGGATCTAGCAATATTGTTTGAGTTCAAACATAATTCAATACTGAGTGAGCCGATGCGACTTAGTCAAATCAAGTGTAGTGACTCTAGAGAATCATTTCACAATTCGTGCCTCTAAGACAAATAACGAACGCATGTTTTCGAACTGGTGTTCTGCTACGTTGCAAACGTGCAGTTGTAGCGGTCGATAATGACTAAGAAATGAAAAACAACACTATTGCATTTTGGTTGCTTGTTATACCTGAATTCTCAGTGGAAAATGAGTCTGGTAGGGTTTTGGTTTCGCAATTATCCGTACGAGATATATTTATAACAACCGGAGTAAGCGAAATATTGAAATAGGTGAACCCTAGTGCAATTAAGTACTTGGGTGTCTAAGACCATTCACATATAGATTATTGGATTGTAGATGACAATGGGCTTCTAATTTCCCTAGAGGAGCAACACATTTTTTGATCTTGATTGCGTTTTGAATTGAGGCAGAAATGTTGGGGTTGAATTGGAGGTCGCCTTGAGGAATTAGTGCTACTATTTGGTCGCCCTAGAAAATTTTTATACTGAATCAATAGCTATCAGTTCTGTGTTGAAAACTACTGTACAGATGCGTATCTATAATTCTATTTAAATAACAAAAAACCGGTAAGAATTGTGTATTGGGTTGACTATGTTGAAACGCTTTATAGTCGGTTGATGTTTAAACCAATATTTCCTGTATCGTAAGAGAGCTTTGGGGCCGTAAACTCGCCGCAACATGTGGACGTTGAGTCCTAACGCTAAATGGATTCTCCCCCGTTATTTTTAACTGAATCAAGAATGTAATGGTATGGCGATGAACAACAGAATCAGAAAGTTAAATGCTGGCAGGGACTATATTGCGGATAACTACCAAGCTCCGCTCAACCTACCCGATATCGCCAGTTACTCATGTATGTCGCCGTATCATTTTTTGCGCGTTTTTAAGGATACCTATGGAGAAACGCCCAATGAGTTCTTGATGCGGTTAAGAATCGAAAAAGCAAAGGGCATGCTTATTACAGAAAATTACAGTGTCTCGGAAGTCTGCGAAAAAGTGGGTTATATAAGCCTGGGCAGCTTCTCTTCATTGTTTTTAAAGCAGGTGGGGATGGCACCTACGCTATACCGCCGTAAGCTTTGGGCTATGTCGACTGAGTTATACCGTTTTCCCGCGCAAGCCATACCGGCATGCTTTGCCTACCGTTTTTTGGGGAAATTGACGAAATGAGCAATATTGGAGAAATGCTCCTTCTATTCTTTGTATAAAATAGAACAGAACTCACAACAGGGAATACACAGATGATTACATCCATAGCGCATGCCACCATATATGTACTGAATCAGGACGAAGCGCTCGATTTTTATAAGAATAAACTGGGTTTCGAAGTCGGTGATGACATGAAGGTGGAGGGTGATTTTCGCTGGCTAACAGTACATCCAAAATCGAAACCACAGCTACAGTTGGTCTTGGCAGAGCCAAAAGAGGGACCGATGTTCTCCAAAGACTCTGCCGAGAAAATACGGGGTTTAATTGAAGAAGGCGCTTTTGGCGCGGGCGTTTTCGAAACTGAAAATTGCCAAAAAACATACGAGGAGTTGGTGGCGAAGGGCGTTAAGTTTATCCAACCACCCACAGAGCAGCTTTACGGTGTTGAAGCGATGGGTGTGGACAACTCGGGTAACTGGTTCAGTTTGGTTCAACGGTAGTTAAAATAGTGAAATTCACGTCAGCAGGTCGCCGTGAGCGGCACTGCTGCATTGGGCGTTGTGAATCCAATCGTTTTAATGTTGAAATAGGTCCCAATTCGGTAAGGCCTACTTTGATAAGCAGGTGAATTCCGTATTTGGATACGCATTTGTTTGCAAAAGGTATAGCTAATAAAACATCATGTTATTAGACATAGATTACAACCCGATACAGGGTGAAGTAGCTGGCGCGGGTTTGTACGAGACGTTTCCCGCACCGCCGCCATTGAATCGTTGGGTTCAGTCCTTTTGGCAGCTCGATGTTCCTCATGGTCAGTTTTTGTATCATAGTGTGCCGGACAATTGTGTTGATTGGATAATCAACCTCCGAAACTTTAACGATAATTTTCTTATCCCACCTTTTCTTTCTTCCAATCTGTTCCAATTAAATGGCCCGGTGTCTTTTTACGGTATACGATTTCGAGTTCTCGGCCATAAAGGGTTGATCCATACTCCGTTAGGCGAGTGGGGCGCCCTGGATAGTGTGCTCGCGGTGGATCTATTACCAGCCGATCTTGTGTATCACGTATTTGAGTCCATGGAAAAAGCCAGGAGCTTTAGCGAACGCTGTACTGCCATTACTGCGGTGCTGCTTGCAAGAATTAAGCTTCCGGATGTTGACCCCCGCCTGGCGCGCTATATCCGATACTGTTGCAAAAATTTAGGGACGAACCTCGACCTGTCCGATCGCCAGTGTGTCGAGTTCGGCGTGTCTTCTCGCCAGCTCAGAAGGTTAGCCAAAGAGCACCTCGGGATGATGCCAAAAGACTTCGCCAGAGTGTGTCGCTTTCAGCATGTGCTGAAAGCGTTGTATACACCGCAGCCTCACAACGCATGGTTAGAACACTACTACGATCAGCCTCACTTTATTCGTGAATTTAAGCGCTTGTCTGGTTTAACGCCAAGTCAGTTTGTGAAAATGTCCGTTTTATACAATCCCAAGCCTGAAGGGTGACGCATACTGCCACTCGCTTATTCGACAAATTAAGGAGTGGATAACATGATTGAAATAGATGCGATGTTCCCTGTCATGGTTACGGCTAATCTAGAGGCCGTTAAGGCGTTTTATGAGTCCGTATTTGGGTTTAATGCGGTATTCTTTGACGCTAGCTTCTACCTGCACCTAGTATCGCCAAGTAGCGGGGTCCAGCTCGGCTTTTTGGTGCCAGAACATGCGAGCCAACCTGAGTTTCTCCAATCGCTTATGTCTTCCAATGGTTACGTTTTATCATTGGAGGTTAAAGATGCTGCATTGGCATACGCTGAAGCGCAAAGGATGAATTTGACTATTGTGATGGAATTGAAAGAAGAGGTATGGGGTCAGTTACATTTTATATTGGAAGATCCAGTGGGTGTTCGAATCGACGTCGTTCAGCATTTAAACACGTAACTCTGTTGCTCGGAACCACAGTAACCTTCTGAGATGCTTATTCAAAAAGCCGCCCTTTTATCAACGCTCGTTAAAGGTCGGCTTTCCGTTTTCACAGGGCCGGGTGCTCCCCTCGGTTGTGGTAAAGACTTAGCTCAGGCTTGTCTTGTTTTAAACCGAACCCGCATGGGCACTTTCGGGTGCCAGATCGGCACCGTCGCCACGGCGATGTCTTTTTCGGGTTCTGTTCGTTCCACACTGAGTTGTCGGAATATGGCACGTAACAGTATTTTCGCTTCCATGAGCGAGAGGTGCATGCCAATGCATTTGTGCACGCCGCCGCCAAAGGGGACAAACATATATGGGTGTTTTTTGTCTTCTTTGCGGGCAAAGCGGTCCGGGTCAAACTGCTCTGGGTTCTGCCAGTAATCCGGGTCGCGGTGCGTGTCATAAATATTCACGCCAGTGCGCGTGCCTGCGGGTATGGCATAGCCGCTCAATTCAATGTCTTTTGACAGGTAACGAGGGATGCTGACCAACGGTGGGTTCAGCCGCAAGGTTTCTTTGAATATCTGCTCAGTGCGCTCCAGTTGATTCAAACTGTCGTATTGCAGGTCGGTCGCGGCGTCCGCGTCTTGTTGCAGTTCGGTTTGCCACTGGGGCGCTTTGGTGACCTGATAGATGAGCGACGAAATGGAACTGGCGGTGGTGTCGTGCGCGGCCATCATAGTGAAGATGAGGTGGTCAACAATCTGTTCGTCAGAGAATTCAGAACCGTCTTCATCTTTGGCGGTAATCATAAAACTGATCAGGTCGTCCTTCGGTTCCGTTCGGCGTTGCTGCACCAATTGAGTAAAGGCGTTCACCAGGGTTTGCCGCCCTTTTATGCCTTCGTGGTACGTGGTGTTAAACGCAGGTATGCGAACCAGACCCAGGGTGCCGGCCACACAATCGCTGAAGGCTTTGGCAATCTGTTGGCCAAATTCCGCTTTGTAATCGAGCCCTAAAAACATGGAAAGCGCGAGGTCGAGGGTGCGTTCTTTGATGTATGGGAAGAAGTCTATCTCTTGACCGTTGCGCAAATCATCTGTAACGGCATTCGCCCACACCTGTATTTGGTCGAAATAGCTGAGCATGGCGGGTTTGTTGAAAGCGTGCTGCATTATGCGGCGATGGGTTATGTGGTTCTTACCGTCTTTTAGCAACAAACCGTTCGGAAAAAAGTTATTCAGTACCGGTTGCCAGCCTACACCGGTTTGAATGGCGTCGTCGCTGTTTTTAAAAATAAGCTGCACAACGTCGGGCCCGTGTGCTCGAACATACTCTTTGCCCAGAATCATGCAGCGATAGGTGTCGCCATGTTTGCGCATTTGCTTGGCAAAGAACGCGGGCGCATCTGACACAAATTCAAGGGTGTGCAATAAGCGCTGATGCCATGGGTCGATGGGTATGTCTTGATAGGCTTTCATGGGCAGGTCCTTGTGTTGGGTTTGCGGTGCTTTTACGGCGTCTCCAACGATCAAGATACTGCAATCTTGTCAGGCTTGCACCTTGCCAAACCATGCCTGCTCGTTGCTCAGTCTTGGGAGCTGCTACTCGGTGCTTCGAATTGCGCCAGCCACTTTTTCAATAGCGCATCCAGTTGTTGCCGTTCTTCTTCGTTTAGGGCGTGGATCAGTTCGTGTTCGCAATCGAGATGAGATTGCAACAGGGTGTCGATTAACGCGACGCCTTCCGGGGTGAGTTGGACGAGCGTACTGCGCCGGTCGGACTCATGGCGAATGCGAGCGATAAGCCCTTTGTTTTCCAAGCGGTCCAAGCGGTTGGTCATCGCGCCCGAGGTCAGCATGACGGTTTTGTAGAGTTCCGTCGGTGAGAGCACAAAGGGGCTGCCTGCGCGGCGCAGACTGGCGAGAACGTCAAACTCACCCTTAGCCAAACCGGCGGTTTTATGGTGCGCCTGAATGTGTTTGTCCAGATGCGCGCCTATCAAGGCGAAGCGCCCGATCAGGGCGGCGGTGTCCAGATGTTCCAGTTCGGGCTTTTCCCGGGTCCATTGCTCCAGCAATTTGTCTGCTCGGTCGTACATCCTGTGGCGTGCCTGCGGTGTGAAATCTGCGGCCATTATACCGAGAATCCGCTCGTCGTCTGCGTTGTGGCGCGTTTTATTGTGCCATTCAACGCGTAGGTTTGAGCTCTGTCTTCCAGTTAAACTATCTTTTTCATAATAACTTTACATAAAGTATCTTTATTTAAAGATATATTTTGAGCGATACTCCTGCCTGTTGCAGAAGCGACGCTGTAAACGTTACGCACCAACACACCAAAAAACAGAGCCGTTCTTGAAACGCAAAGGAGTTGATATGCATGTTTGTAACTCAGGCCAGGGCCTGTCCCGTTTTCATGGAGGTGAGTAATGACCACGGCCACCCATCTTCCGACTGACGATACCGTCAGTAACCTTAATAGCCTGTCAAAGCCGGGCAGTACCGACTCAGACGCGTTGCCTGCCTTGCCAACCAGGCACCGAATTTGGGTCACCAGTGCCGTTATGCTGGTGTTGTTTCTGGCCGCCATGGACGCCACCGTTATGGGCACGCTTGTGCCTGTGTTAAAAGCCGAGTTTGCGCAGCCTGAGCTGTACCCTTGGTTGATTTCAGGTTTCCTGTTCAGTTCGGTGTTATCGATTCCATTAATGGGGTTGTTGGCGGATCGGGTTGGGGAGAAGCGCACGATGCTGGCGGCTTTACTGGCGTTTATGGGGTCTTCGTTGCTGGTGGCGGTTGCAACATCGATGCAGGCGCTGATTGCAGCACGAGTGCTTCAGGGCGTTGGTGCGGGCGGCATTATCGTGTTGGCCTATGTCATGGTCGGTAAGCTTTATTCGAACGAAGAACGCGGCAAGATGCAGGGCGTGCTCAGTGCCATGTGGGGTTTGGCGGCCGTCAGTGGTCCTATGTTAGGGGCGTTATTCCATGCTTATTTTAGTTGGCGCTGGGCGTTTTTACTGAACTTGCCATTAGGGGCTACATTTCTGGTGTTATTGGCGCTGCTTTACCCAAAAACTGCTGTTTCGCCGCACACGCAACGGTTCGACGCATTGGGGTTTGTAACGTTCGCGGTTGGCACTTTGTCGGCGCTGTTGCTGGTGATGGCCGGTGCTTTGCAATTAAACAGTCGTTGGTTTGTCGGTTTAACCGTTGCAATGGTTGGCAGCTACGGCGCATTGGGGTTTTTGATGCGCCGAAAAACGCTGACCAGTTTCCTGGCCTACGAATTTTTCAGCTCTCGGTTGAGCGTAGCCGGTGTTGCCACCGTGTTGGCCAGTTTGGTGGTGTACGCGGCGATGACATTGTTGCCGCTGTATCTGGTCGATGTCGTGGGTCGTTCGGTGTTGGCCGCGGGTCTCACGGTGGTGATGGCGTCGTTAGGTTGGACAGTTGGCGCAACAGTTTGCGGCTTGAAAGCAGGCAATTGGGGTGCGCGCGTCTGTTGTGTCATGGGGTTTGCGTTATTGGCTACAGGCGCGTTTGTGTTGAGTCTCACGTCAACGGGTTCCGCGTTGGCGTGGTACATGTTGGCGCAGTTCTGTATTGGTCTTGGTATTGGTTTTGTGGCGACAGCGTCATTACTGCAAGCGCAAAATGCGGCCGGTCACGCGCGTATGGGGGTGATGACCAGCGCTATTCAACTGTTTCGTAACCTGGGTGCGGCGCTGGGGGTAAATACCTTGGCTGCGTTGCAGTTCTGGTTGGTGTCCGGGCTTGGCGTTTCTGTACAAAGCAGCTTCAGTGTGAGTTTCGCGGTGCTTTTGGTCATCGCTCTGAGTGGCATTGGGTTGTCCGTGTTTATGCGTCGTTCTGCGTCGAAGTGACATAACCGGTTGTCTGCGGCACATTTACTTGTTGGATTCGGTCGTTCGGTTGACAATGTAAAACCGATACGACCAGAATGACGCTCATAAAGTAACTAGAGTGTTCTGAATGGATAACAAATGGTTTGCCGCAGCGGGGTTCGTTGTTGTTGCATTAGTTCTGGGAACGTATTTCGATGTTTTAGGGTTAGAGCCGGACTATCAACCCGCCGCCCTGTCCATTCAAAAAAACTACAAGCTCGACCAATACATGCGCATTGAGGTGAAAAACATCAGCGATGAAATTGTTGATGTCACAGGTGTGACCCTGTCTGTCGACGGGGCCGTCGTTCCCGGTCAAGGCATTGAGCCTTTTAACCACCTGCTGTATGCCTTTCAGGTAGTGAATCCTGACGAGTTCGAGGGCACCGCCTTACAACCCGGCAGGGCAATTGAAGTTGGTTCAGAGCCCATATCGTTAATTGAGAAAACAACCTTTAGTCGCAATTCCGATTTTACCATTCGCTGTATCACTTCGTGGCTGGAAGTCAGCATAGCGTTTACCGGGCGCCGCAGTGGTCAGGCAGGGCAAGCGCATTATCTTGGCGACCGTTCACTGGACTCCAGAACTTGCGACATAGACACAGTGAAAGGCAGACTCAAAACACTCGTATCTGAAGCGAACTGAGTCCAATTTCTGCTGTTTTCATTGTGTTGATTTACTTGGTAAGCAACACCACTTCAGTGACCAGATCTTTTGCATCGGTCGTGGTCGGGTCACTGACGTAGTTTTCATAGCCCGCCGGTTTCTTTTTCAGTTTCACTTTATAGTTTCGGGCAAAGAACATGGCAAAGGCCCAGGCGTTGGCCATAAACATATAATCACCGGTATGCTTGATCTTGTACACCGGATCCGTGAGTAACTGCTCACACACAAACAGCGCCGCTACGTCGACAGGTGAGACAACCAGAATACCATTGTGCAAGGTGTTCACCGTGGTGTGAATATCCATGTCGTAGTACAGTGTAAGCGGAGGCCCGGCGGACTCAATGTTATTGCTGTTAAGCCCGTCGGCAATGGTCTGAAAATCTTGCGGAATAATGGTGGGTAGTTCAGCTGTTTTGTTCTGTCGTGCAATGCCTCCGTAGTAGCGGCCAGTGTTGCCTGTTGTCAAAATTCGCTATGTAACGGTTGACTTCGTTAATGGGTTTTTCAATAAGAATGGTTCGTTCTACATGATACGCGAGCATGCCATGCTCCTTGTCGGTCCTTTTTTAAACACAATTCAGCACAGTTAAAGCGTAACTCTCAGAAGAAGAAGTAGGATCAAGTAGCGCACGGTAAGCTCGGCGAATACTCAAAAGTGACGCACAGGATGAACGTAGATGAATGCAAGTGTTAAACAGATACTTCTTAACTGTTTTAGAGTGGTCTGGAGACTTCAGGGCAGCACCTAGGCCGATGAACCGTTTGCGATCTATACCGTGCCCTTAAACATACATTGCATCGTGCTGAGCAGATCGAAAGAAAACTGGGACGATCGCCAACACGTCGTTCGAAGTGTAATGCAGGAGATGCGAGCAGGCATTATGTTTGCCAAACTTGGTCTGGAACCATTGAAATCAGATGACAGCCACAGCCACAGCCACAGCCACAGCCACAGCCACAGCCACAGCCACAGCCACAGCCTCCGGCCCTGTTGCGAATGCATGACCCTACCCTACCCATTGGGGGCTGACGACAAAATCCATCGAAAATGGTATTCTTGCGCGCTATTTTTCCGACTCTTTCAGCCAAGGTAATTTTAACCCATGCCGCAAACGACACACCTGACCGCCATCGTGATCGGTGCGGGCCCTGCTGGCCTGATGGCAGCAGAACAATTGACCCATGCGGGTATTGAGGTTGATATTTTCGACGCCATGCCCACGGCAGGCCGTAAATTATTGCGCGCAGGCATTGGCGGCTTGAACCTGACTCATGCCGAACCCAAGGCCGACTTCATTACCCGGTATGGTACCAAGCAGGCGCAGATCGAGGCTTGGCTGGATGCGTTTGATGCCAACAATTTGAGGCAATGGGCACGAGAGTTGGGTGTAGAAACCTTTGTCGGCAGCTCCGGAAGAGTGTTCCCCAATGAAAAAAAAGCGGCGCCGTTGTTGCGAGCTTGGTTAAAGCGTCTTAAAGAGAAGGGGGCTCGGCTGCACACCCGTCAACGCTGGGTTGGCTGGCAGGAACCTGGAATACTGCTATTTGAACAGGGTGAAAACGTGTGCTGCTATCGTGCGGATGTGGTGATTTTTGCGTTAGGTGGCGGCAGTTGGGCGAAGCTGGGTTCGACAGGGCAATGGCTAACCACGTTTTGCGATCAGGGGATTCACTGCGTCCCATTTCGTGCCAGCAACAGTGGTTTTGAATGTGTCTGGTCACCGGACATTAAGCAGGGGTTCGCCGGTACCCCGTTGAAATCGGTTGCGCTTTGCGTGCCAACGGCAAACGGAGATGTTTGGCGCAAGAAAGGCGACGCCGTCATATCCAACTACGGTATAGAAGGCAGTTTGGTTTACGCCGCATCTGCGATGATTCGCGACACGTTGGAACAAAAAAACGAATGCGTTGTTCACTGGGATTTACTGCCGGATAAAACCCATGATCAAATTCTGTCATTGCTGAAGCAGGCCCGTAAAGGTGAATCCGTCAGCAACCTTTTGCGCAAACGGTTAAAACTTTCACCCGTTAAAATGGCGCTGTTAAAAGCATTGACCACAAAAGAAACCATGCACGATATCGGTAATCTTCCAAGGTTGCTTAAACAGCTGCCGCTAAGCCTGACCGCGATTCGCCCGATTGATGAAGCCATCAGCACCGACGGTGGTATCGCTTTTGACGAGCTGACGAAAGAGTTAATGCTGAACAAAATGCCAGGCACTTTTTGCGCGGGTGAAATGCTCGACTGGGAAGCACCGACAGGAGGCTACCTGTTGACAGCGTGTTTCGCCAGTGGCTTGATCAGCGGGCAAGGTGCCGTCGCCTGGTTAAAACAAAACGCCAAATAAAACATTCATCAGGTTGCCACAGACTATTCATGAAACGTCCACTGCATATCTCTCACGCACTTCAACACCGTAACGGTGTGACCCCCAGTTTTTTTGTAGTGCCCACGCAAGTGGGTGTGACGCGGGTGGACGATTATCTTCTGCAGCGTTTTCATAAATTATCACCGGAAAAACTGCTTGCTAAAATCAGACAAGGTGGTTTTTTTCTGGACTCAGGTGAGGCGTTGCAACCAGAGTCCATTATAAAAAGTGGGCAACGGGTTTGGTATTACCGCGAAGTACAGGATGAAACACCGGTGCCGTTTGATATGTCAATCCTGCATGAAGATGACAATATCATAGTGGTGGATAAGCCTCATTTTCTGGCGACTGCACCGGTGGGGCGGTCTTTGCATGAAACTGCGTTAATCCGGCTGAGGGCAGCCACCAATAACCTAGATATTACCGCAGCACACCGATTGGATCGTGCAACAGCCGGTGTTTTACTATTCACCAAGCGAGCGGAACTACGTCGTCCTTATCAACAGCTTTTTGAACAACGCCAAACCAAGAAAACGTACCTGGCGGTTTGTCATACCCGGCAAGATTTGGCGGAACGTTTTACGATAGATCTGCGACTGAAGTTAAATGATCACAATCCATTTATGTCCGTTATAGAAGGAGAGCCGAACTCACAGACGCAGGTTACTCTATTAGAACAATGGGGGGCGTATTCTTACTATCGTTTAGAGCCCCTCACGGGAAAACAGCACCAACTGCGCTGCCATATGGCGCATCTCGGCGCGGGGATTGTGAATGATCTTTGGTACCCGACTGTGTTCCCTCCGCAGGACGATAACTTTGAAGAGCCCTTGCAACTGTTAGCACACCGGTTGGAATTTGCAGACCCGGTTACCGGAAAAGCGTTCTCGTTCGAGTCGAAGCAGACGTTGAAGTATGTTAATAAATGATGTCGTTCGGTTTTTTTTTGCTTTTTGCGCTTGAATAGGATCACAGAATCAATACACCAAGGTCGACAGTTATTTCTATCAAGACTACCCTGCAATTCGCGATTTGTTAGTCCAGTCATAGATTTTAGAGAAGGCAAATTATGCTTCATATACGGTGGTTATTATCATGAGTAGTGAGAAACCCTCCATTGCGCTTCGTGCTTTTAAGTGTTCTGTAGCAGTGGTCAGCATGTTAATGGCCGTTAATGCGCAGGCTGCTTCCTTAGAGTGCACCGACTGGCAGAACAAGCACCCGAATTGGATTTGGTGTGATGACTTCGAAGACAACGCTCAGCTTGAAGAAAGCTATTTTGACTTAAACCGTGCCGATGGCCGGTTAACCATTTCCGGTATGTCCGCATTCGGCGGCGAACGCGCCTTACGCAGCGAATGGACCACAGATGCATCAGAGTTTGGTGGTATAAAGCTGAGTTTTGGGCGGACGCCCGTGTCGCCAAAACGATACACAGATACCGACTTTGAAGAAATCTACTGGCGTTTCTACACTATGATTGACAGTCGCTGGGTGGGGGGCGCCGAAAAAACCAGTCGGATTATCATTTTCTCTGGGGCAAACTGGTCACAAGCCATGATCGGTCACGTGTGGTGGGGAAGTGAAAATAACCTGACATTTTCGATCGATCCAGCGTCAGGAGTAGGCGCAGATTTATCCAGTTCAGTTCCAATCACAACCCGATATAACGATTTCAGTAATCTTCGTTGGTTGGGGCTGGACGATGGCACCTCCGCCGTTTTTTCAGAAACTTATCGAGAGCGCTGGGTGTGTGTCGAGAGTCACGTTAAGCTGAACACGCCAGGCCAAGGCGACGGTGTGTTCGACTTGTGGGTGGATGGCACGTTGGAAGCACAGCGATCACAATTGAACTGGCGTAGCAGTTATACAGGCTATGGGCTTAACGCTATATTTCTGGAAAACTACTCAACCGACAGCCCAGCCCAGAATCAGGCTCGGTACTATGATAATTTTGTGGTCAGTACCGAACGAATTGGCTGTGAGGGAGATGCCCCTGCCGGTCCAGGCAATGTAATTAAGGTGTTTGGCGATTAAAGTGACATTGATAAGAAATCCGAATTTATACCTGATTATCTTTTGCTTGCTGAAGCGGTCTACAAAGACACTCAGTTAATAGCCTTAAATCTGGGGTATTGCCTATCTGCAATCTCTCGCTTGAATAGAAAGTCTCACCTAGTGTCCTGAGTCAGAAGTTCGCATGTATTCAGCGTGTCATTCAAGTTCTACAGCTAGGTGTGCCTCGCATTCAATGGTTATTCCATTGACAAGAGACAGAACGAGGCTAGAGAGCTTGAATGTCGCACACGAAGGGAGCTAATGGAAAACACCATTACGGCGTTGCTCTTCTTGAAAAGATCTCGATTTTCTCCACTAAGTGCGCCTTGAACCAGTGATGCCCATAAGCTCAGAAACTATACGAACTCCCGACTCAGGACACTAGGGCAACTCTGTTTAATTCAGCTAACCCATTAGGGTTCATATTAATCAATTCTTTTTCAGTATATACAGCATTCTAAAAGAGCAGCAGACAGAATCTTTATGTCAAAGGGTCCTGAGCAGCTGTTCGTCGGTTTGGAGAAGTTTGCACTAATAGATCGGTATTGAATCGGGAAAAGAGACCTCCTTTCATAGTCACCTCACATGAATGCCTTGAAGCCAAAGGAACGAGGTTAGCGAGTAGTTTGACTTTGGCTGTTTGTCAATTTCAAACAGATACACAAACAATATTGGCTCATTTTTTAGAAGACCATCACAATAAATGTAAGAAGAAGGAAGTGGTTCATTTTGAGGATCTATATTAAGCCTCCCAGCTCTATTGAGCAGTTACTAGAAGGAAGGCATTCATGACAGCGAATCGTTCGAATCAGATCTTACTCGATGATGCTATGGAGTCGTTGAAAAAAGAATTTGGACCTTTGTTAGGACGCGCGTACGACTTAGCACATGGCGAAAGCTGTGACGTAAGTCACGTTCAAATCGATCGCAAATCTATTTTTGAAAATCTTGAGCACTGTTGGTCTGTTCAATCTAATAACACTTTGAATTGCATCACATCCTCTGGTAGTACCTTCGAATCTTTTGCCAGTAACTTTAAAACAAAGAATCAAATTAGTTATGACGGTGTGTTCTTCCAAGGGTCGATTAAAACAAACTACAGTAAGGAAACTACCGAGAGCACGACAAGTTACTTTGCTTACATGAATGCTTACTGGGAAAAAGCACTTGTCTCGCTGGAGTCTGGATTCCGTGACTATCTGACTGATGAGTTTAATAAGGATATTGAAGCGCTTGATCCAACAAAGCTTTTGGACAAGTACGGTGCTTATCTTCTTACCAGCTTTACGGTTGGTGGGAAAACTGAATTTTTTATCAGCACAGAACAGGCTAACTTCGACAGTATGTCAGAGTTTAATATCGACATTCATGCTGCGTATAAAGGCTTTAGCGGTCACTCATCGACAACCAACAGTAATGCAATCAAGAAAATAAACCAATCAAGCGATGTGAAATGTGTTACCCATGGTGGTGACTCAAGTTTACAGCCGACGGAGCTTGCTATTGAAAGCCCGGAGAAGCTTAATAGTTGGATTGAAAGTTTAGACAAGAATCCCTCTATGGTTCAAATTGCTCCGGGTGGTTTAATGCCAATTTGGGATTTTGCAGCGACATCTCAACGAAAACTTGAGATAAAGAATGCATTTCTTAAACAACAATATCAATCTATCGGAATACAGGGGCAGTTTCTCAAAGAAGTGTATTTTATTTCACATACAGCAGCAGGAACCAGTCATCGTGAAGATGTTGAGTTTATATTGACAAATGGATCTGATCCATCCTGGGGAGAAGGTATCCCTTATGATAAGCAAATGATTAATCGAATAGGGGAAGACTCACCGTTCGCTACCAATAACTCATACATCATTCGAGTGGTAAGTCAGGGGCAACAGAACGCCTTTGGTTACGGGAGTATGTCTGCAGAGTTGAGCCTTAAAAATAATTCTCCAGATACTTGGCAGCCCGATACAATGGTTGCGCTTGGATTGGATATAGACGGGAACTGGTCGTGCCTAGGATACATGATAGATAATCCTACTGTCCTTCGTAAGCCCAAAAATGGCGCGGGTAACAGTGTTAATATCTCGGAAACGTTAAGATCTGCGCAAATTGATCCTCAAGGCTCGGAAGCGATTTCAGGTATTCACATAACTGTCGGTACGGAAAGTAATGAAACGGCAGGTACTGATAGCAGAATCTATCTTGAATTGAGTTGTTTAATTGACGGCAAAGTTGAGTCTGCTTACATTTTTCTTGATCACCCAAATAATGATGATTTTCGACGAAACAGAGTGGACGCTTTCTATATCCCAGCGGAAGATATGAAAGTAAGTTCGAACCCAAAATCGGAAAGTATCAACTTCGACTTCAAGATAGAGCAGATCCAGAAATGTCAACTCTATGCTAGCAGCAGTGGAAATGTTTGGAAATGCGCATCTATTCTCATGACTGCAATTCAAGACAACGGATTAGCATATCCTCTGTATGTGAACTTTGCGGTTGATACATGGGTGGGGTTGGACAGAGGTTACGCCTTCGAGCCAAAAAATCGTTAAGCTACAAGTGGATTAAATCAGGGTGTTAGTGAATTGGTTTCATTTCCTAAGTGCTTAGGTTTTATTGTGAGACGATGTGACAATATCAGAGATCAGGGAACTGAATTTCTTCCACCATTGTAGTGCGAATTTTTTGTGTAGAAGGTAATTAAGTCTGCAATTAGCTTTCTGGTGGGGGCAAATCTAAAAGATCTGGTAATCCCCCCATTTTTAAACTGAGTTAAAAGTAGAGGATTAGGCAGCACGCTCCAATTTCATTTTTGGAGTTATGCCGCCGAGCGCCATATTAGGCCGCTCATTGTTGTACGTCCATAACCATCGTGTGGCATGGTCTTGAACCTGCGCAATGCTCTCGAACAGATATTGCCCCAGCCAGTCATAACGTACGGTTCGATTGTAGCGCTCGATATAGGCATTTTGCTGTGGTTTACCCGGCTGGATAAAGCTCAGGTGGATACCTCGCTTTTCTGCCCAAATAGCCAAGGTGCCACTGATGTATTCCGGACCATTATCGCAACGCCACACTCGTGGCTTACCTCGCCATTCAATCACTTGGTCCAGTGCCCTTGTAACCCGTTCAGCTGGCAAAGACAAATCCACTTCAATGGTCAGCCCCTTGCGATTAAAATCATCCAGCACATTGAACAGGCGATAAGTACGGCCGTCTTCGAGCTGATCATGCATAAAGTCCATTGACCAGCACTGATTGATGGCCTCGGGCACAGCTAGGGCCTCTGGCTTCTCTCGAACGATCCGTTTCTTCGGTTTGATGCGCAGGTTAAGCTCCAACTCCCTGTAGATCCGATACACACGCTTGTGGTTCCAGCCATAGCCTTTCACATTGCGCAGGAACAGAAAGCACAGACCAAAGCCCCAGTTCTTCTGGTTATGGGTCAACCTAATGAGCCAGTCAGCGATCTCGGCGTTTTCAGTCGATAACTTGGCTTGATAACGGAAACAGGTTTCACTGATGCCCAGAGCCCTGCACGCCTCTCGAATCGTCAAGCCATGTTGCTGAATTGCTGCACGCGCCATCTCTCGGCGATGAGATGGCTTTATAACTTTCCCTCAAGCGCTTCCTTGCGGATCTCAGACATGAGGCGTTCTTCGGCATACATCTTTTTCAAGCGACGGTTTTCGTCTTCAAGTTCTTTGAGGCGAGCCATCAGCGATGCGTCCATACCGCCATACTTGGCGCGCCACTTATAGAATGTGGCATTACTCATGCCGTGCTCCCGACACAGCTCTGGTACTGGCGTGCCCGCTTCAGCTTGTTTCAGAATGGCCAGGATCTGGCTGTCGGTAAAACGTGATTTTTTCATAGCAGAATCTCCTGCGTATAGGTTACGAGAAAACTCTACTTTTGACCCCTGTTAATTTCCGGGGGGATTACCAAGGCCTCTCTTAATCATATTCAGATTCCTCATAACATACGAAGAAAGTATCGAGCCGGCCCCACTGTAAAGAAGATGATACTTCGTTGAGTACCAAAAGTACGGCATTTTGGGTCATGCTTTTGCATTTTGTTAGGTATGGCCTACCACTCTATGCTTTTGAATCATTCGCTCAAGTTGGACAATTGCTTTCACGACTTCTTGCGGACAAGCGAGTTGAACCATATGGTCAGTATCATCCAGAATTTTGGTTACAGAGTTGGACGAAAGGTTGGACAACTTCGAACTAGATATACACCAAGCAAGATTGTGAGCGTCAACTGGATAATCAGGAGGCACCTGTTCAGGTGAAATCGTCCGACTAGCAACCAAGTTAACAACTGGAACTTTAAGGTTTGTTACGGCAGCAACCTCGATATCACCCATCTCATACGCACTTGCCTCGCTACTGGTCGTTGCTGCAAATTTAGCACTGTTCGAGATTGCCAATATAGAAGCCCAGATTTCCGCGGGGAGTGGCCAAGGGCATACAGGTGGGGACACCAAATTCCACAATCGATTGATTGTACGAAAGATACCAAACCTTTCAGCTAGATTAATCAATTTGCTGCTATTTGATGCCAAATTCGAAATATTTTGCCGTTCCCATACATCGAACGATTCGTGCCATCCATCGACAAAAACGATTCCACAAAACCGCTCAGGCGCCATGTTCACTGCGAGTCTGCTCACCGACGCTCCGAAAGAGTGCGCGACCAATATAGCCGGTTTGCCAATCTTTAATTCATCAAGAACCTGGATTAATTCCTCAGCAAGCACCGCTGCTGACCGACTACCTGAAGCAGGTTCGCTCAGCCCAAGACCTGCTCTATCATAAGCAATGCATTGAAATCGATTGCCAATGGCTGCTGTTACCAACGACCAGTGCGCACTCCACTCGCCGGCACCTGCTTCGAAGACAACCGGGTTACCCGCACCCGTGACGACTACTCGTGTGCGCCTCGAGCCCACGCTAATGTATTCTTCTAAACTAATCACGACTATCCTTATGATGCCTAACTGAGATAATTTGCCCTAACCGCGAAAGCCTGGCTCATATGTCACAGTTTCCGAACGTTATCAACATGGCCTAATATTGATGAAGGCAAATAGTTCTAAAATTATCGCTATTTTTAGTTCTTCTGAAAAGCCAAGCATTAGGATGGATTTATTTGCTTCTCTGAGATTTATTTCTTTGATCAATCACTTAATTAGCCAAAGAGATCATGGATATTAAGAATCCATAAAACTTCAATACTGCCCTAAAGAAAACCCCTGTCGCTCCTCTTTATCACTACTCAAATAATTATCAAGCCTAATGTCACTAGATTAAGGAGTAAACTTATCGCCACTTCAAATAACATTCGAAAAACCCTTGTTCTGATGAACTCGATTGACGTATAAAGCATCGGGCAAATCTACAGATGGTCTGACCTGAAGCCGATATTTTAATGCCTTCGTGTATCTAGACCAGCATGATCCAATGGCGTATACACTTCACTCCAGATCTATCTTGTCAATAGATCTGATTGTGCGCTTAGTTTCATGGAGTGCGGCGATAATTTTTAGGTAGTGGATAATGTCGCTATAATTTAAGATGCAACCGGCTCGGTCTTTTAACCACTTTTGCGCCGGCTGATAGCCACCAATATAATACTCCCATACCTTTATTGGAATGCCCTCAAAATACTGCTCGTTATTTATCCAAACTCGGCCTAACTGCTTTTCTTTATCATAAATATCCCAATCCTTAGCATTAATTTTTCTCGTAATTAGATTGCTACCCACATTAGGATATGACGAAATACAGTTTTCCATTATTCCATCACCCATCAAGTGCAGCTGGCGTAACTGAGTCCCAAATTTCACCAATTTGAAGAAGACTTCCTTTTATGAGGGTAAGGGACCTTAGGAAAATCTATTCTAAGAAAATTAATATACTTTGAACGGTAACTTGGAGAGTGTAAAACTGCGTATATGTAATCAAGTATATCAATAGGCGAAAAAGTATCTTTTGACGGCTCTTTTTCTTCAGTGAATACTAAACCTAACTCATCAGCGATTCTCATTACGATCTGTGGATTTAGATTTGGTCTCCGATCATAAACACAATCTGTACCTTGTTTCCCCTTAGATTCATTGTAGAGATACAGAGGGAAGATGTTTGCATTGTCTAGAGTAGACAAAATGCACTTATCGACAATAGTATTTGTTATGTATGGTAGGACAAAATCGTTACTTCTAGACCGTCTTACTAAACATATTGCATAGTTTTCGAACATAAGGTTTTGCATGAAATTAAATCTCGCTCTAGCGAGAATTTCCTTGTCATAGTTAATAAACCTCTTATCAAAGACTCTGTAATCGATACATTGTATTTTACCTTCACCAAATTTTTGGGCGAGCACATTTTCACTGCAATCAATAAATTCAGAGTCATTCCCGCTCGTTATTCACATACTCTGTTCAATAAATAAATCGTTTACCGAAAATCCTCGGTTATATTTGACTTCCAGTTCAAAATCCGTCTTAACCATATAATACATGGGTGCGATATTTGGTAACTTTGAAAAATCAACTTCATCAAGAGAGTGATCAAAAGTGAAGATGAATTGGCGGCTTGCATAGAATGCCAAAGTCTTTCCAAGCTTCTATTTGTGAGAGAGAAATTTGAAGCCTATGCGCAATCATTGAAAATCGCCAGCGAGCATATTCAAGAATCTAAAATTGAAGGGTATGCCTTAGTTGAAGTCGAAGCGAACATAGGTGTTGTCCAGATAACGTTATTTCCATCAGATCAAGTTGCAGATGCTGAGCTTTTGTTTATTGACTGTGAAAAAAGGGCTGTCGGAAGCAAAGGTATTTTAATTGCGTTAGTGTCTTCTAGCGCGATTGGGGGTATCAAGGAGGCATATCCTAACTTTTTGCGGATTCAAGCATATTCACATTACACCTTGAACTGATAAACCGTATTCCTTCTGAAAAACTGCGCGAAAGAATGGCTAGGTTTCTGGCTCAGATTGCCGGCTATAAACCCTAGCCAATTTGTTTAGTTTTATTTCTCACTTTGTTCAAACTTCATTCGCATTGTTCAATGTCCGTTTGCATAGTTCAAGCTTCATTCGCACTGGCCAATGTATGTTCGTATCGTGCAAGCTTTGACTGCAATCGACATCAATCAACCTCAACCGTTAAATCGAGATCCGCCAAGTCGCCTTTGCTTTCGAGCCAATTTTTTCGGTCTCCGCTGCGTTTTTTTGCCAGTAACATGTCCATCATTTCCATGGTCTGTTCCGGGTCTTCAATCGTCAGCTGGACCAGTCGACGGGTATTCGGGTCCATGGTGGTTTCGCGCAATTGTAGCGGGTTCATTTCACCGAGACCCTTAAAGCGTTGAATCTGGATTTTCCCTTTTTTCTTTTCTGCCTGCAGTCTGTTCAGAATGCCTTCGCGCTCTTCGTCGTCCAGGGCGTAAAAGACTTCTTTACCGATATCGATACGGAACAAAGGTGGCATAGCCACATAGACGTGTCCCTCTTCCACCAGTTTGCGGAAGTGCCTGACGAATAGAGCGCACAGTAACGTAGCGATGTGTAAACCGTCGGAGTCGGCGTCGGCAAGAATACAGACTTTGCCGTAACGTAGCCCTTCAATGTCATCGCTGTCGGGGTCAACCCCTAGGGCGATGGCAATGTTGTGCACTTCGTCACTGGCCAGCAATTCACCGCTGTCGACTTCCCAGGTATTCAGGATTTTACCGCGCAACGGCATAATAGCTTGGAATTCTCGGTCTCGGGCTTGCTTGGCTGAACCACCTGCCGAGTCACCTTCCACCAAAAATAACTCGCCGCGCATCGCGTCGTTACCGGAACAGTCAGCCAATTTGCCGGGCAGCGCCGGACCGGTTGTCACTTTTTTACGAGCGACCTTTTTGGCTTTACGCATACGCGCGTTGGCGTTTGAAATCGCCAGCTCGGCCAGTTGTTCAGCCAGGTCAGTATGTTGATTCAGGTAAAGTGCGAAGGAGTCTTTAACCACTCCAGAAATAAAAGCAGATGCCTGGCGAGACGATAAACGTTCCTTGGTTTGACCAGCAAATTGCGGGTCCTGCATTTTAAAACTGAGTACGTAAGAGCACTTATCCCAGATGTCTTCCGGTCCCAGCTTAACGCCCCGCGGTAACAGGTTACGGTATTCGCAGAATTCACGCATGGCTTCCAACAAGCCCTGCCGCAATCCATTGACGTGGGTACCGCCTTGCGCGGTCGGAATCAAGTTGACGTAGCTTTCATACAGACCCTCACCGCCTTCGGGCAACCATTGTACGGCCCAGTCTACGGCCTCTTCTTGACTGGAAAACGAACCGACAAATGGATCTTCCGGTAAGGTCTCAAACACCGACGTACTGGCCAGCAAATAATCGCGCAGGCCGTCTTCGTAGTACCAGGTTTCGGTTTCGTCTTTTTCCTCGTTGCGGAAGTTGATGCGTAAACCCGGGCAGAGTACCGCTTTGGCTTTTAATACGTGACGCAAGCGGCTGGCCAGGAATTTTCCCGTATCGAAGTAGGAGGCATCTGGCATGAAGCGGACAGTGGTGCCGGTGTCTTTTTTGGCGCAAGTGCCAATGACTTCCATATCCGTCGCTTTGTTACCGTCTTTGAACGCCATCCGGTGTATCTGGCCGTCCCGTTTCACGGTGACTTCGAGCATGAGCGACAAGGCGTTTACAACGGAAACACCCACACCGTGCAAACCACCGGAAAACTGATAGTTCTTACCGGAAAACTTGCCACCGGAATGCAGGCGGGTCAGGATCAGTTCCACACCCGGAATGCCGTGTTCAGGGTGTATGTCGACCGGCATACCCCGGCCATTATCGGTCACACTGAGCGAGCCGTCTTTAAACAGGACAACGTCAATTTGATTGGCAAAACCGCCTAGGGCCTCATCGACTGAGTTATCGATGACCTCCTGCGCCAGATGGTTAGGGCGCGTGGTGTCGGTATACATACCAGGACGTTTACGGACTGGGTCCAGACCACTGAGAACCTCAATGGCTTCGGCGGAGTAGTTATTTTTGCTCATCGGCCACGGTGCCTTATAAAAAAACTAATAAAAACAAGGTGGTTAGGATAGCGGAAAGGGGGAGATTAAGTAAGTCGTAACAACGCTTGATTAATTTAGTGTTAACAGGCCCTTGCAGAAGCGTGGAGCACCGGCGGCAGGCTGGGGAGCGCCAAACCGCCGGTTAAAACGAGCTTTAATAGCCTTTTTGTGAGTAATCTATTTCGAAGTCCACGCCTTCGATACGGCTGACCGTGGTGTCTATTGTGCCATCCGGGTTCAGTATCAGTTTTCGGAAACCCGGGCCAAGCGAGTCGATACCAAAATCTTGGCTTTTTGGCTTGAATTGAACGCAGGTCGACGGTGTTGACATGAAGCGCACGCCATTAACTAATTCGTCGCTTTCCTGATGCACATGCCCGCAGACAACGGCGCGCACATTGCTGTGTTGTTTCAGCAGGTCGGTTAATGCATCCCGGTTGCGTACGCCGATCTGGTCGATCCAGCGGCTGTGCATTGAGATGGGATGGTGGTGCAGAGTGACCAGTATGTATTTATCGGGATATTGGCTTAGTGCCTGCTCAAGGATGTCCAGCTGGTCTTTGGCGAGATTGCCGTAAACGCGCTCTGGCACAATAGAATCGAGCATGACAACGACCCAGTCGCCTAACACATACACCGGCTCAGCGTGGTCCAGCCCTTGCACCGCTTCGGTCATATTGGCTCGAGAGTCATGATTGCCGGGGATCCAGCGCATGGGGGCATTGAGTGGGTCGATAAAGCGCAAAAAATTCTTGTATGCCTGAACGCTGCTGTCTTGTGCGATATCGCCAGTCGCAATGATGAGGTCGATGTCCGAAACTTCCTGACGAATCTGGTCGACAATTAACTTGAGACTGTTTTCAGTGTTCATCCCGAGCAAAGTACCCTCTTGAGTCGCATGAAGGTGCGGGTCGGTGATCTGAACCAGAGTAAAGGCCTTTTGCATTACTGCCAATGTTCCATATCAAAAAAGGTTGTTCGGGTAGTATTACAAAAGAGTGTAGCCAAAGTCATCAAATCTGCACAAATCTTAGTCTTATTCGTGACCTAGTCTTCAAAATACTGTACGAAAATTTAGCCGGTTACCTGTTATCGACTGGAATCTGGTACCCACTCGTCTCGGGTTGCGCCATGTGTCAGCAAGTGACTGAGCCATTCTGCCAGATAATGATTGGCCTGTTCTTTCTCATCGATCTGGTACATTTGATCGTTCGGGTAACGATACACGCCAGCCAATTGCTTACCCTGACTCAGTTCCACAACCTCGGCCATGCGTGCATCGGAATAGAGGCGCACCGTCAGTTCAACGCTGTTCATGGGTTTTGGTACGGTGTGCAACGTTTTTATCAGTTTCAAGGTGGTGGTGTACTTGAACCGCTCCAGTACGTCGATTTGGACATCAATGCGATTGTGGTGCTGATCCAGCCAACTGAATTGATAACTGGGTTTGGCGAAGTCCTGCAACAACCGTTGCAGACGTACAAAATTGGCTTCGCACAACGCTCCATGTTTGGCGATGTCAGGAATGTATCTCTTCATGCCCATTCATCTTTTAATGTCGATTCGTGTAGCTGCAACCACTGCAGTGCGATGATGCTGGCCGCGTTTCGGATGCTGCCATCATTAATCATTTCATAAGCCTCTTGCAGTGAGGTTGTGAATACCCGGATATCTTCACCTTCTTCTTCCAGTCCATGTAAACCGCTGGCTTTAGCGCTGTCAACTTCCCCAACATATAAATGAATACGTTCGTTGGTACCGCCGGGAGATGGCAGGTATTCCATGATTTTCCGCAAACGACCTAATTCGAGCCCGGTTTCTTCGAAAGCTTCTCGCTTGGCGACTTGCTCTGGTTGTTCATCTTTATCGATCAATCCGGCGACCAACTCAATGAGCCAAGGGTTGCCGTCACGAAGTGCTCCGACTCGAAACTGCTCAATGAAAACGGCTTTCTTTTGCGGTAAATCGACCAATAACACACAAACGGCGTCGGCCCTGTCCATCAGTTCGCGGTTTATGGTTAACTGTCCGCCATCGAAACGTTGATGCCGGATCGTCAGTTGATCCATTTGGTAGAAACCCCGGTATAAAGGTTCCTGATGTTCAATCGTGAAGGAAAAGCCTTCCGTATCACGTTTCATAGATGCTTACTCATTAGTTTCGGTGTTGTGACTTTTGGCGCTGGTGCTTCCAGTCAGCATAGGCGAGTATTCGCCGTCAATAGTTAGTAAAACAATGTGCAAATTATAGTGCCTGTGATATGGCACCGGCATAATGAGTTCATTACCCCACGTATTGCAAGTTTCGAGACGGACAAATGCAGAAAAAAACTTTGATCGCTAGCCTGGCCCTGGCAGCAGTAACGACCCACGCGGCAGCCTCACAGTCGTTAATTGAAACCTATGAACAGGCAGTGGCGAATGATCCGTCGCTGGCGATTGCGCAATTTGAAGCGGAATCGGCACAACAGGACGTGATTAGTGGTTTTGCTAATGTTCTGCCTAAAGTCTCTGCCAGTGCGACTTATGGCGTTGGCAGTGATTCCAGTAAGGAATCCTTCTTGCCTGACTTTGACAATCAACGCGTCGGGGCTTCCATTTCTTTAAATCAAAACATCTTCGTGTTAGCTGCTTTTACAGCCTACGATGCTGTCAAAGTTAATGCGACCATCAAAGAATTGCAGGCCGTGCAGGCTGAACAGAATCTGTTGGTCTCGGTCGCCGAAAAGTACATCACTGCTCTGCGCGCCAAAGATGCGCTAGCGGTTTACACCGCGCAATTGGAAGCGGTCGAGCGTCAGTACGAACAAACGCAACAACGTTATGACGTTGGCTTGGTCACCATTACGGATGTGCTGGATGCCAGCGCAACACTCGATCAAACCCGCGTTGGGTTGATTCGAGCTGAGTCGCAATACGATATTGCACTACAGCAACTTTACACCGTGACTGGTTCTATTCCGGACGGGGTTAAGAGTATTTCAGCGGATGTACCGGTGGAAGCGCCTTCGGCGGAAGGACAGCAGAAGTGGATAGACTATGCAGTTGCCAAACACCCTGATGTGATCATCGCCCAGCGCGGCTTGGAAGTTGGCCAGTTGTCTTTAAAAGCTGAGAAAGAAAACTTACTGCCTTCTGTCGCTGGTTCCATTAGCTTCGACTACTCAGATGGTTTTGGACAGGATATCCCCCTGTATGATAATGAAAACGAAATCAACTGGAGCGCCAGTTTTGGTATTCGGATTAATGCTGATCTCTATAACGGCGGTGCCAACAAGGCCAGAATTGCCAAGCAGGGTATTGCGAATAACATTTCTGAGCAGAACATTGAGATGCTCAAGCGAGGTATCGCGGTTCAGGTGGCGAACCTGTACCGAACCGTCCGCGCTGATGCGCAAAATGTCGATGCACAGAAGCAGGCCCTAAAATCTCGTGAAAGTGCGTTGCAGGCAACAACCGTTGGGTATGAAGTCGGCACACGTAATATCGTTGAAGTGTTGAATGCACAGTTGGCCGCGTTTAATGCACAGAACGCACTGAATAATGCCCGCTACGATTACCTGTTGAACTTGCTCAAGCTTAAACAGCAAGCCGGTCAGTTATCGTTGGCTGATCTGGAAAGCATTGAAAAATACTTGGTTGACTAACAGACCTTCATTAAAAAAGCCCGATGGGGAACCACTCGGGCTTTTTTTGTGCCTGTTTGCAACAGCGAATGTGTTGTGGCGAATTGTCAGTAGTGCAGAGTTTGCAGCGGTCGTTGCTCCATGTCGTGGCAGTACTGTCGGTATTGCTGAACAGATTGTTCCGCGTTGATAATTTCAAAGCGGATACGGGCGCCTTGGGTCAACTGCGCCAGCGTATCCAGACTTGAGCTGATCACCGAACCGATTTTTGGATACCCGCCAATGGTTTGTCTATCGCGCATTAGAATTATCGGATCGCCGTCGCCGGTAATTTGGATGGCACCGATGCAGATGCCTTCCGATGTTAACTGGGGCAGCTGTGTGTTGATCTTTTCACCTTCGAGCCGATAGCCCATGCGATCGTTTTGTTTGCCAACAAAGAACTCACAGTTGAGTATTCTTTGTTGTTCCTGTTCGGTGATAGCAGCCCATTGATAACCGGGTACGAACTGCATCACAGCATACTTACGCAGGCTCGGCTGGGCGCGGTAATCCAGCTTGAAGCGAGGCATCAAGCTGCAGGGTTCCGCGTCGAGAATCTGCTCTTTCAGAAGCGCCTGGCCAAGTCCTTCCCGTATAACTGTTGCCTGACTGCTAAACCAGGAGGCTTCACGCAGTCCACCACACACAGACAAATAGGCCCGCACACCTAAGGCAGCAAATCCGATGCTGATGACATCGCCTTTGCGGACCGGATGGCTTTGCCACAGTGCTTTGGGTTGGTTATTGATAGAAAAAGGGCAAAAGGCGCCGGTGACTGCAATGGCGGTGTCACGCAGACATTCCAATTTTAGCCCGCCGAGAGTGATTTCGAGTGCGGCCGCATCTACCGGATTGCCCACTAATCGATTCGCCAGTGCAAAGGAGCGTTTGTCCATTGGCCCGCCTTCAGTTAAACCCAGATGGGCGTAACCAAAACGGCCTTGATCCTGAATGGTGGTTAACGGCCCCGGTTTACTCACTCGAAATGTATTCATAATTCACCTCCCAGATAACGATATTCCTGTTCGTTAATAGGCATGAATTGCACACGGTCACCGACATTAAAAGGCATGACTGGATCAGCATCAGGATTAAACAATATTGAAGGGCAACGGCCGATAATATTCCAGCCGCCAGGCGACGAGGCTGGATAAATGGCGGTCTGTCTATCCGCGATCCCAACGGACCCTTGTGGCACAGTGGCACGCGGAGTGGTCAAACGTGGCATCGCGATCTGTTCATCCACATGCCCAAGGTAGGCGAAACCCGGTGCAAAGCCGATGGCATAGACTTGATAAATCGTCATGCAATGGCGGGTAATGACATCTTCAATGGCAATACCGTGATGTTCGGCGATAAGAGGTAAGTCAGGACCGGTTGTGGCATCGTAGAACACAGGCAAACGAACGAGCTGGCTGTTGTTCAACGACGGCGTTGGTCGGTGGTGTATGTCGTTGAGCAGTGTATTCAGTTTTTGAATGATCTGAGCATGATCTGTGGTTAAGGCGTTAAAGGTAACCAGTATCGAATGATAGGACGGGATACTGGTAGTGAGGTCGGGCCCCAACGATAACTGAATGGCTTGGTTGATTTGTTTTAATCGGGTGATGTTTTTAGGATCGGTTGGATCATCGAGATACAGAATGACGGAATTTTCGGACGCAATGTTAATGGTCATTAGGGTGAACCACCTGGCGTATTCGGGTAAGTTGGGCGACACCGGTCGGGTTGTCACCATGCACGCATAAGCTGTCTATGGGAAAGCATAGCCGCTGTTGGTTTTGAGTGATAATTTCTTGGCGGGCAACGATTCCGTCGACCTGTTTTAACATGGCCGATTCGTCGAGTACCGCACCGGGCTGCTGCCGGTTCAGCAGCAAACCATCATCGCCATAGCATCGATCGGCAAAAGCCTCAAACAATAATTCCACGCCCACTTCCCGTGCCTGTTGCTGGTGGTCTTCAAAGTTGGGTGTGCCCTGTAGCATCAGTGCTAGCGGTTGTGGGTAATCGGCCACTGCGCGCATAACGGTGGCGCGAATGTCACGGTCTTTCATCATGTCGTTGTACAGCGCTCCGTGCGGTTTTACATAACTGACTGTGAGGTCTTGTACCGAAGCCATGCCGATGATGGCGGCAATCTGATAGTGCAGTGTCTGGCGCAGTTCGTTGGCCGACAACGCCATACTGCGCCGACCAAAACCGGCTAAATCCGGGTAACTGGGGTGCGCACCCACTTCAACGTTGTATTGTTTTGCCAGGCGCAGGGTGTTGGCCAGGACGATAGGGTCTCCGGCGTGAAAACCGCAGGCGATATTAGCCTGGTCGATCTGAGCCATGGCCTGTTCATCGAGACCTTTGGTCCAGTGGCCAAAACTTTCGCCGAGATCGCAATTGAGTTTCATGGACATTTCCTGGTTTGGCGTTAGCGGTGCCCCCGCATAGGATTATGTCAATCGACGGTGTAGGGTGGGGCAATGAGTTCTTCGATCAGGCCTTCGCGGATCGCCTTATTGGAGATGCGCATTTTCTGAATATCAAATTTATGAAAGATGCGGTGCATGATGATATAGCCGGCACCAAATACCGCAATTCGGCGTGGATTCAGTTCTAGCAGGTGAGACAGCTGCTGCTGATTGCCTGCTTGAGTTAATACCGGCAGCAGACGGTCGAGTTGATTACGGGCGATGATACCCTCTTCTGCGATACCGAGATTGTGCATGGCCCAGCTGACCGCCTTGATGGTTCCAGAAGAACCCATGGCGTCGTCCCATTGCAGCCCTTCGAATCGGTCGGCGATGGTGTCCAATTGATCATCCACGTACTGCATACAGGCATTGAGCTGGCTTTGTGGCAGCGTGTCGTAATCGAGGAATTCTGACGTTAAGGTCACACAACCCAGTTCCAGGCTGGCAACGGCGACCGGGTCGCGCCCTTCACCGTAAATCATTTCTGTGCTACCGCCGCCAATATCCAAAACAAATCGCTTCTGCTCTGGCTGACCTTGTGACACCCCCCGGTAAATGTAGCGGGCTTCATCATCACCCGAGAGAATGCGGATAGGCTGGCCCAAAGCGGCTTCGGCCATGCGCAAAAAGTTCTGATCGTTGTTCAACTTGCGAAACGCACTGGTACCAACGGCGGAAACCTGAACCGATGGGAATGATTTGAGATAATCGTGGAAGTGAGACAAGCAGCGCAGTGCTCGGCCTTTGGTTTCGTGATTGATTCGGCCAGAATCGACACCCGCAGCCAGGCGCACCAATTCCCTGCGGCAATCGACAGACGTCAGGCGATTGTTCTCGTTCTTCATAATCACGAGATGAAAACTGTTGGAACCTAAATCAACGGCAGCAACATATTCGGGAGCGTTCATGAGCCAGTATCTTGTTATTTGACCTGAAATATAGCGGTAAAACGCCCGCAGGCCAAGTCATAGCCTGATTTCCAGTTGATTTTAATCGAAAGCACTTACCGATTTCGCGATTGTTGAGCGCTTGTAAAAGACAGGGTTTGAACCTCTGAAGGAGGGGGGCTCGGACCAGCCCCGAGCGCATGGGGCTGATCTGAGCAGCGGGTTAGCGGTTGATGATTTCCGGTCCCATCATCCAGTAAGGCAGCCAGGTAGACAGGGGCTGAATGTAAGTGACCAGAATCAGGAACAGCATCAGTACCGCCACAAAAGGCATGGCCGCGCGTACAACCTGCGATAGGCTCATGCCGGTAATACCGGACGTGACAAATAGGTTTAGCCCGATGGGCGGGGTGATCATACCGATCTCCATGTTCACCACCATGATGATGCCTAGGTGAATTGGGTCGACGCCAAGTTCCATGGCAATCGGGAATACCACTGGGGCTACGATAACCAGTAAACCGGAGGGTTCCATAAATTGGCCTCCGATCAGCAACAGGATGTTGACGGCTATCAGGAATGTAAACCAGTTAAAACCGATACCGATCATCCATTCTGTCACTATCTGCGGAATCCGTTCGGCCGATAAGGTATGCGCAAACAGCAGGGCATTGGCGATGATAAACATCAGCATGATTGTGGTTCGGGTGCCATCAATCATGACTTGACGGGACTCGCCAGCGAACAGGGTTGGGATGAACTTCCGGAAGATTAACGACAGGTTTCTTGCCCAGATGGTGGCACCGCCGCCTAACACCGTTGCCAGTGAGTCATTCGGTGTGCGGCGCCATAGGTGATAACTGCTCGCAATGGCGAGGCTCAGTGCGCCAATAACGAACCAATAGTGCGTTTTAAAGCCCTCATCGCTGTTGCCAGTGGCAAAGAACGTCAGAATAGCGATAAGACCAAAGAAAGACAGGCCGTAAACAGTCACCTTGAAACCATGTTGCGCCAATGGGCTGTCATTCTCGTTAACCCAGGGGTGTTCTTTCAGTGGTCCCATGTCGCGGTAAATAAACAGCGCCACCAACATGGAATAGATGGCCGCAACGGCTGCGGCTTCCGTTGGCGTGAAGACGCCGCCGTAAATGCCACCCATGATAATCACGACCAGAAACAGTCCCCAGCCGGCGTTCTTGGCTGAGTTCAACCAGTGCACAATACCTTTCCAGTCTTCGGCGGGAAGATTTTTCCGACGGGCGACGATGTAAATGGCGAGCATCAGCATGGTCCCGGCAATCAAGCCCGGGATAATTCCCGCCAGAAACATACGTCCCACTGAGACGTTGGTGGCCGCAGCGTATACCACCATGACGATGGACGGAGGGATCAGAATGCCGAGAGTACCGGCATTCGCAATGACCCCCGCCGCGAATTCTTTGCTGTAGCCGACTTGGCGCATGCCGACAATAGCGATACTGCCAATCGCCACCACCGTTGCCGGAGATGAACCTGATAGCGCCGCAAACATCATACAGGCCAGAACCGACGCCATGGCCAATCCGCCACGGAAATGCCCGACTGAAGCGATAGCAAAGGTGATTAACCGTTTGGCCACACCACCGTTCGACATATAGGACGAGGCCAATACGAAAAACGGAATCGCCAACAGGGTGTAGTGTTGGCCAACACCAAACAGAGTAATGGCCACGGACGACAACGAGTCGTGAGAAATAAACGTGATAAACAGTATGGACGACAAGCCCAGTGAAATACCCACCGGTACACCGGCAAACAGCAGACCGAGTACCAGCGCAAATAACAGTAATGCTTCCATAATGACCTCAGTCTGACAGGATGTTTTTGTTTTCTTCGACGAGTTCTTCCGCTTCGTGTGCGCTGATTAACATCGCGCGTTTGCCGGTGGCGATATCGACAAAAGCCTGCGCACCGCGCAACACCAACATGGCAAGCCCTAGTGGCAGAGCCAGCAAGATAACCCAGCGGTGAAAGCGTTCTTGAATGCCAAAAATTTCCTGCGCCCACACGGGGTAGCGTAATTCTTCGGCACCGATACCAATTTTGTACATCTTGGCCCAATATTCGATGGCACCGCCGCGGACATCGACACCCAGCATTTCCAGCCAGACACTGTCGAGTAACATCAGGCCGTAAGCCATGACACAAACGGCGCCGAATAAACTGAAAGTTTTCTCCAGACGTTTGGGCATTGCTTTCAACGCGATATCAACACCCAGGTGCAGGTTGGTTTTTATGCCGTAACTCATGCCGAACAGAATCAACCAGGAAAACAGTACCGTATTGAATTCGAGGGCGGCCGACCAACCGGTATTGAAACCGTAACGGGCAATCACCTGCCCGAAGGACACCAGTGTGATGAGTGCGACAATGGTGATCAGAAAGTGCTCTTCAATGTGGTGCATGAATTTATAAAAGCGCAGTTCCAGAATCCACAGAACCGCGACCAGAATGAGTAGGTACAAATGTGGCCAATACGCCGCCATAGCCAGCTCCTTAACAGAAAAATGAGGAAAGCCGGAATCCAATTAGATTCCGGCCAGGTCAGGGCTTAGTGGCTGGCGGCTGCTTTGATCAGATCCGCGCCAATTTGCTTCTCAAATTGCTTCCAGGCAGGGCTCATGGCATCAACCCACTTTTGGCGCTGTTCCGGCGTCAGTACGTTGATTTTGCCACCGGCGTCGAGAATGTTCTGACGGTTTTTCGCTTCAGCTGCTTTTACCGCAAGGTTGGCTTCCATCGTCACGTCATCGGCAATTTTTATGAAGGTTGCCCGCGTTTGCTTGTCGAGACTGTCCAGGAATTCGGTTGACGTCATGAACAAATAGGCCAGCAGCTGGTGATTGGTCTCTGTGGTGCTGTCCTGAACTTCATAGAATTTTTGCGTGTAGATGTTGGACCAGGTGTTTTCCTGACCATCGACCACGCCGGTCTGCAACGCACCGTACACTTCCGCGAAGGCCATCGGTTGTGGTGAGGCATCCATTGCTTTGATCATCGCTTTGGCAACGTCGGACGTTTGTACTCGGAATTTCAAACCTGCCGCGTCACTCGGTAAAATCAGAGGTTTGTTGGCTGAGAAATATTTCATGCCGGACATCCAGTAACCCAGGCCGACAAAGCCAACATTTTCCATGTCATTGAGCAGGTTTTTGCCTTCTTTGGATTGCGTGAAGGAAATCGCGGCATCAATGTCTTTGAAGATAAACGGCAGATCGAACACGCCAAATTTATCCGTGTAGGAGCCAAACTTAGACAGCGACGGAGCGAGTAGTTGCACATCCCCTAACAGCAACGCTTCCAATTCTTTGCTGTCGCCGAATAACGTGCTGTTTGGATACACTTCCACGCACATTTTGCCATTCAGTTCTTTATTGACCCGTTCAGCAAAGTTATTTGCCGCGACGACTTTAGGGTGTGTTGTCCCCCCGGTGACGTGACTTAATTTAGCGACGATTTCGCCTGGATCGCAGTTCGCACTGACAAAAGATGCACTTGCGATCATTGCTAACCCTGACAGGACTGAATTTATTTTACGCATTGGATTTACCCTTCTTGTATTTATTGTTGTGTAAGAGGCTCTAGCCCGGAAATTTCACCCTATCACTGCTTTCCGCAGCTCTTGACTGTCATGAACATTCCGGACTAGCCTGCGACGGTTATTGCAAAGTGAGTGCCAGGCGAGCGGTTTATGGCTGAAAAGGTTTGGTAACAAGGGGTGCGCGTGTGCGGCGGTGCTACCTGAACGTCATCGATGGGTAGCAAATAACACATCGATCGCTTGGCGATGGGTAGCAAACTACCCATGCGGATTCGCGCGGTATCCCACCGCTCTCGACCAATGAAGAATTTTCCGGACTAGCCGTCCAGATTATCCACTTCAATGTTAAGGCGTTTAATTTTGTCGTACAGTCCTTTACGCGATAAACCGAGAGCCGTGTATGTGGCTTTTAGCGAACCACCCTGGCGGACCAGTTCCTGTTCGATGACCGACCGTTCGAAGTTGTGCAGGCGTGTGGCCAGATCGCCGCTGGCGGAGGTGGGTGTCGATTGCACAAACCCATTCCACATGCCCAGCACGAAACGGTCCGCATAATTGCGTAATTCACGAACGTTGCCGGGCCAATGGTATTGCGTGAGCTGTTCCACCAGCTCCGGCGACAGGTTTGGAATGTCACGTCGGTATTTACTGCGCGCAATTCGCGCCAAATGAAAAAATAACAGTGGTATGTCTTCGCGACGATCACGCAGCGGCGGAATAGTGAAGGTCACGACGTTCAGCCGGTAATACAGATCGGCGCGGAATTTCTGTTCGCTCGCCAGAATGTCCAGATCCTCTTTGGTGGCGGCGAGAAAAGTCACGTCCAGATGGACGGTTTTGTTGCTGCCAAGAGGTTCGATGCTGCGCTGTTCAATGGCCCGTAATATTTTCGCTTGCAGCTCCAAAGGCATGGATTCGATTTCATCGAGAAACACGGTTCCGCCTTGCGCGTGTTCCAGTTTGCCAATGCGTTTTTTACTGGCGCCGGTAAACGCGCCACTTTCATGCCCGAATAGTTCACTTTCAATCATGTCTGCCGGAATGGCGGCGCAGTTGATGGCCACAAAAGGCGCCTTTTTCCGCGCTGAAAAATCGTGAATGGCGCGGGCGACCACTTCTTTGCCGCTGCCGGTTTCGCCAATAATCAGACCATCGACATTGGTGTCTGATAATGCCTCAATCTGTTCCCGCAAATAAACAATACCTTCGGAACGACCAACCAAGCGCTGACTGAGCGGGTCATGGTCGTCCAGGGATTGCCGCAAACTGCGGTTCTCCAACACCAGGCGCCGTTTTTCCAAAGCCCGCTTAACCACGTCAACCAGGCGCTGCACCGGAAAGGGTTTCTCCAAAAAGTCATAGGCGCCTTTTTGAATGGCTTCTACAGCAAGCGGTACGTCGCCGTGGCCTGTCATTAAAATAGTCGGCAGTGCCGCATCGAGCTCCGCAATTGCGGACAACAGCTCCATGCCGTTGGCGTTGGGCATCTGAATATCCGAGATGATGACGCCATAGGTATCGGTCGAAACGCGGTTCAGCAGATCACCCGGTTCGGTCGATGCCTGCACATGAAATCCGCTCAACTCCAACCCTTGCTGCAGCGCATGCAGCAAGTCCGGATCATCATCGATTAACCAGAGCGTGGCGTCCTGTTGCAGCTGTTCAAGACTGAGTGTCATTGGCATCTCCCTGGGTACCCGGCCAGCGGGGCAACGTGATTTGAAAGTTGGCACCACCGAGGTCGGAACGGGTTACGGTTAACTGCCCATGATGATCGCGCACTATGTCCTTGACTACGGAAAGTCCTAACCCAAGCCCCTGGCCATTGCCTTTAGTGGTGACGAATGGGTCAAATATCGTGTCGAGTTTGTCGTGTTCAATGCCTGGTCCGGAATCTTCTATCTGGATGCACACCGATTTCGTATCCGACTGGCTGCGGATGCGGATACGTTGTTCACCACCCATGCCCGAACGTGACCGTATTGCATCAATGGCGTTGATCAGCAGATTGACCAGAATCTGACTGACCTGAACCGTGCGACCGGTCACCAGTGTGTTCGCGGCCACCTGATTGTCAATCTGGATGTCGCTTTTGCTCAGGCGCGGCTGGATCAGCATAATTGCTTCGCTGATGCAGGCCGACAGGTTGACCTGATCAAATTCGTCATCGGGTTTGCGAGCAAAACTCATCAGCGTTTTAGATAAATCACCGAGACGATCGGTCTGCGCAATAATGCGCTGAAGGTTCTCCTCCACGGGTTCTGTGCGGCCGCGTTGAATGAATTGCAGGGCGTTGTCAGCGTAGGTGCGCATCGCGGCCAACGGCTGGTTGTATTCGTGACTTAAGGTGGTGCTCATTTGCCCGATGGTGGCGAGTTTTGCCGAGTGTATGAGCTCCTTTTGGGTGGCCTTTAGCTGTTGCTCGGCACGCCGACGTTCGCTGACTTCTTCGGTAAGGTTCTCGTTGGCGCTTTGCAATTCCGCAGTACGGAAATTAATTTGCCGTTCCAGTTCGGCGGCGTACAAGCGGTCCCGCAAGACAGCTTTCACCTGCAGCTCTCGGCGCCGGATAAACAGTGTAAAAAAGATCACAATAGACAGCACCGCCAGGGCGCTGGCGTACCACATCTGGCGCACCAGGAAGATTCGTTCAATGGGTTGATACGCCAATATATGCCAGCCCATGGTTTCCAGATCGGTCGCGGCCATTACGTAATCCGGGTTTTGCCCAAAGCGGTCGACATCGGTTCGGGTGCGGCCAATCCAATTCCGTTCGCTTGCCAAAGCTATGGCACCGCCGTCATCAAACGCCAATATGGCGGTGCCTGACAACGACCAGGATTCAAACACCTGCGCGAGATCCACCATAAACACCAAAATGTAGCGCTCGGTTGTGTTGCGGGTCAGGGTTGAGGAAAAACCGTATAGCTGGGTTTCGGCATCGAGATAGAGGTATTGTCGTCCGAGTCGGGCTTCTTTGGGGGCGATCACCAGGTTGGTGGCACTCAGCTGTGGGTAGTGGCGGACATCATGCCGAGCCGAATGCAGCAAATCGCCGCCATCCGACAGAATCAGAACGTCATGCGCGCCGGTCACATAGGCCAATTGCTTCAACCAGGTGGTGCTCACATCTGTGCGTTGAATGTCGATTTTCTCGCCATGACGTGCCATTAACACCGGCAACAGCCGGTATTTTTCGAGGTGGCTTTCGAGAATTTCAATTTGCAGCACCAGCTCTTGGCGTGCTTGTTCGGCGGCGGAGTTCAGAATGCGTTGGAAGCCGCGCTGATAGAGCACCTGATGCAGGCTCAAAATTGTGAGCACACACAAACAAAATGCAATGACCCACAGGCCCTTATTGCGTTGCCAATATTGCTGGCGGCTGTCAATTTGTCGTATCGCGTCTGTTGCCATGATCTTCTTTTTTCTGACCACTATAGCAGACCGCCCCGGGGCGCCGTCGACCATAATTAGTCGTAGGGTTTTAATATCCTTCGGCATCGCACATGGGAACATGTTCGAAAACTGAGGTATCCTTAGGGCTGTTTAGACCACAAGGAAAGATGTGTGAACTGTTGCCTGATTATTAATTCTGCCGACGCCAGCAGTGAGTTGCTGGCTCGGCTATTGCCCGATTCTCACACCCTATGTGTGTTGCGCTGGCCGGAGGATCAGTCGTTTCTGGCTGATTTTGACCACTGGGTGGTGTACCTGGATGACCCGGAACTGAGGGCGCTGCTGACCGCTAACCGGCAGACCGAAGCGGTTGTGCATCTGTTGACACATCTGCAATCACGTCACGGTTGCCGGGGTTTTTGTTTGCCATCTAAAAGCGGCCCACTGCCTGACGATTTTCAACAACGGACCGTGGTTAATGTCGACCTGTTGTTTTGTAACGATCAATTGGTGCTGAATAAGGCCGTGATCGGTAAAGCCTTTAATTATCAACCTGGGGGGCACAGTAAAAACCTCTGGCAACGGCTGCAAAGCACGTGGCATCAGTTGCGTCACTTGCGGGACTATCGCCCTCAGCCTTTTAAACTGACGACCGCCAACGAAACACAAATCGAAACCGCTGCCGTCGGTATTACGACCACGGCGCATGTGTTGAATTCTGGGTTGTCAAAAAATTTGCTGACGGAAAATTACGCAAATGACGGTCTGTTTTATTCGCTGATCGTTGCGCCAAAAAGTATTCAGGAAATGCTGAACCATGTGGTGTTAGCATCGCTTTCCCGTGCCACTAAGCAACCCGGCTTTATCGGCGTGTTACGCTCGAAACAGTTGCTGGTTGAAAGCCCGGTTGAATTTGAATGCCGTCTGGACGAACAGACATTGACTGAGCGCAGAGCGGTTTTTGAGGTACACGAGAAAAGTCTGCGGCTGGCGGTGGATGCCACATCGCCCCTGTTAAATACCGGTGCGCGTCATAAAGAAACCCGCAAGATTAAACAGCTGCCATCGGCGCAGGAGTCCGTAACCGCGTTGTCGGGTGATCCGCTTCCGTGGATTACTCACGCCGCCACTGAAGACTTCCGCGAGCTATACCAGCAGTTGCGTGAAAATGCCAAAGTGAGCAGTACCTTTCTGATCTTTATGGTGCTGTCGACCTTGCTCGCCAGCTTTGGTCTGTACGCGAATTCAGCACCGGTGATTATTGGTGCCATGATTCTCGCGCCGCTGATGGCGCCCATTGTTTCGTTGGCCATGGCGTTTACGCGGCAAGACGAAAACCTGATGGTGGCCAGCGCAAAAACCCTGTTTATTGGTTTTGCCATGGCTGTTGGTTTTGCCATGTTATTGTCGTTTTGGTTGCCGTTGCAAATAGAGACCAGCGAAATTTCCGCACGCTTGCGGCCAACGCTTTTGGACCTGGGGATCGCCATTATTTCCGGAATTGCCAGTGCCTATGCCTATGCCCGTGCACAGGCAGCAAAAAGTCTTGCCGGGGTTGCCATTGCGGTCGCGCTGGTGCCGCCTCTGGCGGTTGTCGGCATCGGGCTGGGCTGGCTGTCTTTTCGGGTCGCCGGCGGGGCGTTATTGCTGTTTGTGACCAACCTTGCTGGTATCGTATTTTCCGCATCCGCGACCTTTTTGCTGCTCGGCTTTGCGCCTTTTTCACGTGCTCGCAAAGGTATTGTGACTGCGTTGATTTCGGTTGCGTTGGTCAGTATTCCGCTGGCTGTCAGTTTCCACCAGCTTGCCAAAGAGGCGTCGATTGTTTGGGGTATTGAACACTTGCCCACATCCGATTTGGAAATCCGCTCTGTCAAGGTGTTGGGCACTCGGGTACCGGCGCGGATTTATTTGGAAGTGGTGTCGTCCGGGTTGTTGGATAATGTGAAGATTCGACGGTTGAAATCGGCCATCGAGGAAGAGTTAGAGATGGCCGTTGAATTGGAAGTGAATTGGATTACGCTCTATTGAATATCGCTAAAACAGACGTCATGCCTCGCCCAAGAGCGGTTACGATCATCAGCTGGTTGTTCGTTGTCAGCAGTTTGTTCAGTCTGGCGGGAGGTGTTTATCTCGCGCTTAGTGAACGCGCGCTGGCATTGCTGCAGGATAATGGTATTCCGGTTTGGGTGTCTGTCTCGGTTACTCTGTTGTCGGCGGTATTGTATGGCATGTCGGGTGTGATGATGTTGCGCGGGCAGAACGCAGGACGACAAATTTTACTCTATGGGTTGCTACCCGTGATGGTCATCAGTTGTTTTTTTACCGCGCATCCGTTAGCGGCCATCCCCAGTGCGGTGCTGACCGGTTTGATGATCTTGCCGTTGTACCAACCGCTTACCCATCGTTTTTTCCTGCATCAATTAACCGCCGAGGACATTGAAAAAATTCAAGCCCGCAATGCCGTCGCTCAATCGGGCGGTGTCCGCAAAGGTGTCGCTATTCTCGGTTTTACCGTACTTGGTGTCTTGATTTACATCGTCAGTTTTGCCTGCTTTTTGAAGGTGAGTGGCTTGTTTATGATTGCCGCGATGATGCAAACCTATGGTCTGCCTGTGCTGCTGTGTTATCTGGTGTCGTTGTGGTTGTATCCAACGTCCATGCGTTGGTTCGCGGCAGGCTTAAGCTTTTTGATTGGTGCATCCATCACTCTGTTCGTGTTGCTGGTGGCGCATAACTATCCGCTACCTGAGCCATTCAGCGAACTGGATTTGAAAGCGCAGTTTTCGAATTACGCGGTTGGCTTACCGGTTATTGGCTTTCTGTATTTTACGGGGCTGCTGCATATCGCGTTGGGCATTTGGTTGAAACGCAAATCAAGTTAGTGTCCTGAGTCAGAAGTTCGCATGAATTCAGCGTGCCATTCAAGTTCTATAGCTAGGCGTGTCTCGCAGTTAATGGTTATTCCATTGGCAAGAGACAGAACAACGCTAGAGAGCTTGAATGACGCGCCCAAATGGAGCTCATGGAAAACACGATTACAGCGTTGATCTTCTTGAAAAGATCTCGATATTCTCTACAAAGAGCGCCTTGTACTAGCGCTTCCCATGAGCTCTGAAACGATACGAACTTTAGACTCAGGACACTAGTGGGGCATGCAAAAAACAAAGAAGCGAATCGCTGCAGCCGTCGTTTAAAAAATGTTCGGCGCAGTACTACGACGCCTTCACTTTTCCGCTTTGCCCTGGGCGACACAGGACGCCCAATGTGGGCGCCCCCAGATCCGTTATGGCAGTGACACCGGCGTGACGCTTTTGTTGTACATATCCAGTCGCATACCATCGAAAGAAGTATTGCTGGAACCAAATGCATAAAAATCGGCACTCTTCGACAGGCGGACCGCATAGCGCGGGCTGCGCTCTCTGGTTTGACCAATCACACTACGGTCGCTGCTCAGCGCGAGCGAGATTCCCATGCCGATCATTTCTCTCGGGGAAGTACTGGAAAACACATCGCGGGAAATGGATGCACGACCGCTTGCAGACGGTTGCGCGCGCGTATTGCTCAGCAGCCCCGTGTGCAGATCGATAAGGTCCTGATCCGTCCCGTGGGTCCAGACCACGTTGTACAGTTCATAACTGTTGCTGTTGCCGGTATAGGATTGACTCAGATCGAAACGATGCACACCACCCACTCCGATCACTTCGCCATCTGCTGCGGTGCCATTGGCACCGACAATCAACAACGCGGTTTCTTCATCGATGCCCCAGGCGGTATCGATGTTACGATCATAGGCTAATTCAACGATGCGACCCGCGCGTCCACGCGCACTAAAGTGTGTGTCGATCAGCCCATAGTTAAACAAAGCAAAGCCCGGTTGCGTGTAAGTGAGGTCATCCGGGTCGACTTCTGTGCCCAATTGATAGGCCCCATATCGCAATGCGTTGTATGACAATCCCCCGGTGATCATGACATCGCCCATGACGGCAGTGCCCGCTGAGGAGCCGGCAATCACGGCATTGCCACTGTTGTATTGTTGGCGGATTTTGGTCATTGCGGCGGAGTCTTGACCATTGTGGATGAAGCTCTCCAGGTAACGGCTTTGGTCACCACCGCTGAAAAACAAACCGGTCGCGTTGGCAATCAGGTTCACCACCGCGGGGTCATTCGCGTTGTTAATGGTGGCGGCATCCACAGGGATCCAATAGGCATCGATACCGTAAGATTGAAACAGATCGACATAATAGTTAGCGTTCATTTTCGAATTGCTCACAGTAGGGTCGTTGCACCCGCCGCTGGTACTGGTGCCGTATTGTTGGCAGTCCAGATCATACGGATAAGAGCCGGCGGTAATCACGCCAACGGCACCGGCATTACCGCCGCTGAGGTTGACAAATCGCGAAATGATATCGGCGTTTTCATTCAAAGCACCACCGATCAATAAAAGTGTGGGCTCGGCTCCGATGGCCGTACCCAGGCCAATGCTTAAACCGATTCCTGCAATTGTTTTTTTCATAGATAGATTCATAGTGTTCTCTCTTACCTGTTGCCAGTATTGGCACTTTTTTTCTTATCAGCGCGATCCAGCCAACGCTGTTTTTTTGTTAGCGCACAGGCACTACCTATTCACCAAAAAAATAGTTTGGAGAATATAAAAGCTGTGCGCAGACTTTGAGTTTGGTCAGACTGAAAGAGAATTCATTTCGCGTTTAAACGTCGAACGCAAAACAGGCATTCAATGTCAGCGGGACCAAAAGTAACAGAAGATCGAAACCGAAGTTTCGCTAAGGGAAGGCTATTCGTCGAACCACTCGCTGAGCGTGTGGCCCTCATCGAGATGATGATGTGACTCGTGTTGTTTACGTTTCATGTCGTAACAGTTGCACTCGTAAGGAAATTCATTGCTACTAAAAGTGACTTATTGGTGCAAAAAATTTCATTCAAAGGTTAATTTTGTTCTGAGATAAAAACAAAGCAGAATCTGTTCCAGGTTTCATTGCTTACTGTTGATCAGTCATTTCCAATGCAGGCGGTTCAGCCTATTCAGTGATCGCCGATGATCTGTTCTGCATGGTGTAATGGTTGAATACATCACAACGCTTGTGGTGACGGGTTACGAAGGATGATGAAATCATGAGACAAGGAGTGTTAATATCGCCAAATTGATTTGAACGCTTTACGTCAACGCAGTAATAACATAAAAACTATAAGGCTAATTGGACTCATATGAATCGCTACGACTTGATCATCTTAGGTTTGCTCGAAAAAAATCCGCAGCATGGCTACGACATTAAAATGTTTATTGAGGAACATGAGCTGAATAAATGGGCGAACATTAATGTCAGTTCCATTTACAACCGATTAGGTTGGCTAAGTAAGTACGACTTTATTCGGGGTAATGAAGAGCAAGTCGGTAACCGTCCGATCCGCAATAATTTCACGATCACCGACAAGGGGCGCGAGTTATTGCATCAGGAAATTCGTGATTTTCTGAGTGGATTTAATGATGACCCGCGAACGTTGGGATTGTCGTTTTTGCACGCACTGCCGCGGGAAATGGCGCTAGAAACGCTGGCCGCTCACATTGAATACCTGGAAAAGGAAGTGTCCCGTCAACGAAGGATCATTCGCGAAAAGAGGAAAACGCACCCTATGTTGCATGATCTTTCACCTATTTTATCCAATATGTCTCTGGACCACATTAAAGTTGAACTGAAATATATGAAGGCGGTATACGAGGTGTTGGAGAACAGTGACAGCGCCCAACAACTTTTGGATATCTTCGATATTAATAACTGATTATCTGCGTGTCATAGTGGCTTTTCTGACAGGGGCGCTTGACCCCTGCTATACCCCTCGCTATCCATTATCAAATAAACCCGTTTTTCTGCGCTCAGTGAAGCAGGGACCAACGAGTTTCGTGTGTCCTGACAACCGGCTTGTGATGCAGTTCAAAAAATTCAGCTTTGCTTATTTATTGTTCACTCCTTAATCGGTATTTTAGTCTAGTTTAGAATATTAGGTCGACCTTAATATTGGTTTTGGCGATCGAATATTTTAAAAAGGTAATTTAGCACTAATAAAAATAACCGGCTGAATACCGCTCAGTTGTCTCCATCTGCGATGTTAATAAACCATAAAAACTACGCCATTAGGAAACAAAAAAGATGAAGCAATATAGCATCAAAATGAAAGCGCTTACACTGTGTCTTGGCTGTCTGCCCGCTTTGGGTGTCCATGCCGCTGAAAATTACGCAGAAGCTCTGCAAAAATCGATTTACTTTTACGAAGCTCAACAATCGGGTGTACTGCCGGATTGGAACCGCAATGAGTGGCGGGGTCCTTCCGGGTTGTCAGACGGACAGGACAACGGAGTTGACCTGACCGGTGGCTGGTACGACGCTGGCGACCACGTGAAGTTTGGCTTCCCGATGGCCGCCAGCGCCACCATGTTGGCTTGGGGTGTGGTTGACTACCGTGATGCCTATTTGCAAACGAATCAACTGGACCACATTAAGAATAACCTGCGATTTGTCGCGGATTACTTTCTCAAGGCCCATACCGGTCCTAACGAGTTGTACGGCCAGGTGGGTAAAGGTTCCACCGATCACTCCTGGTGGGGATCTGCTGAAGTGATGCGCATGGCGCGTCCGTCATACAAAGTCGACGCACAAAACCCGGGTTCGGACCTGGCCGGAGAAACCGCCGCCGCGTTGGCCGCCATTTCGATGGTGTTTGCAGGTGACGAGCCTGCCTATGCTGCTCAATTACGTCAACATGCCGAACAGCTGTATGCGTTTGCCGATCAGTACCGGGGCAAGTATTCGGATGCCATCACCGATGCTCAGGCTTTTTATAATTCATGGAGTGGTTATCAGGACGAGTTGGTCTGGGGCGCGATATGGCTTTATCGGGCAACGGGTAACAGTACCTATTTGGACAAAGCAAAATCCGAATACGCATTCCTGAATACTGAAAATCAATCGACGTTGAAGTCTTACAAATGGGGCCAGGCCTGGGACGACAAAAGCTACGGCAGTTATGTTCTTCTGGCCGCATTAACAGAGGGCGCTGAATACGAAACCGACGCGGAACGTTGGCTGGATTATTGGACCGTTGGCTATCAAGGCCAGCGCATAACCTATACCCCAGGCGGGCTCGCCTGGCTGGATACCTGGGGAGCTAACCGATACGCGGCGAATACCGCTTTCCTGGCCCTGGTATACGCTGACCATCTGACGACTGCCGGTAAAAAAGCTGCCAAAGCGCAAACCTATCATCAGTTTGCTAAGCGTCAGATCGATTATATTCTGGGGGACAACCCGAATAACATTAGCTATCAGATCGGTTATGGTGCGAACCATCCGACCAAACCTCACCATCGCACGGCACATGGTTCTTGGAACGACAGCATCAGCTCGCCCGTTGAAAACCGGCACTTGCTGGTCGGCGCGCTGGTGGGCGGACCAGGTGCGGATGACTCCTACGCTGACAGCCGCAGCGATTACACCAAAAACGAAGTCGCGACTGACTATAACGCTGGCTTTACGTCAGCACTGGCGCGTTTGGCGGGTGAATACGGTGGCACACCCATTCCGGATTCTCAATTTCCGGCAGCGGAAGTAAAAGACCAGGAGTTCTTTGTTGATGCCAAGGTGAACTCGCAAGGCAGCCGTCATATTGAAATCAGCGCCCGCGTGCACAATCACACGGCTTGGCCTGCGCGATCGAGTGATCAGCTGCATTTCCGTTATTGGGTTGATCTGAGTGAAGTCTTCGCGGCGGGTTATTCGCTGTCCGACGTCACTGTCAGTACCGCCTACAACCAGGGTAGCGGGGCATCGCAATTGCAAGTGTGGGGCGATCCAACAGACAACCTCTATTACACAGATGTCTCCTTTTCCGGAGTGGACATTTACCCTGGTGGTCAGTCGGCCTCGAAAAAAGAAGTGCAGTTCCGGTTGGCTTTGCCGTCCAATTCAAACGCACCGGAGTGGGACAACAGCAATGACCCGTCCTGGGATAACTACAGCAACGCTCATGTGACCGCGCCAAAAATTGCGTTATACGACGGTGACAGTTTGGTGTTTGGTCAGGAACCTTCCGCCGGGTGTGGTGGCGATACCAACGTGAATTGTTTACCGAGTGCCAGCGATGTGTCGGCCTCTACATCGTTCAATACGGTGGTGGATATCACTCTGTCAGGCTCCGACAGTGATGGTTCTGTGGTGGGTTTTGCCGTCACCGACGCACCGTCTAATGGGACTGTCGTTGTCAGTGGCGCTACAGCGACCTATACCCCGAACACGGATTATGTCGGCAACGACAGCTTTAAGTTTGTCGCGATAGACAACGATGGCGCGCAATCCAATGTAGCCACGGCGTCTGTTAATGTGGAGGCACCTGAGGTGCCGTTCGTGTCGATTACATCCCCCGTGACTGGCAGTGACGTCAATACCGACGCGACTGTGACACTCGTGCTGCAAACCGGATTTATCAGCGCCGTGAACGTTTATGTTGACCAAGCATTGGTGGTGGCTGGCTCCACGGCAACCATGATTCCGGTGACGGCACCGTCTGTCCCAGGCGTGATGAACATTGTTGTGGTGGCGTTGGACGATCAAGGCAATGAACTGAGCGTTCAGGATGCCATCGTTCTAAATATTCAGGAACCGGTAGAGGGTGGTGATATTCAATGCGCAGTTTCCGGTCAGGACGTGTGGAATTCAGGCTTTGTGCTGAACCCGATCACTGTGACAAATACCGGTACCGACACCGTAACGCAGTGGCGCGTAGAACTCACCTTTAGCCAGCCGGTTATTTTCGTCAATGGCTGGAATGCGGAGTTTAGCAGTGCGACGTCCGGCTTATCCGTACAGGCATCGGGCGTTAGTTACAACCAACAACTGGCGCCGAATCAATCCATTACCTTTGGTTTCCAGGGTAACCACAGTGGACAGTTTGGCGAGGTGCAGTGCACAGCGATACCGTAGTTTTTATTGCGGGCAGTGTTGTGTTGTCGCTGCTCGTTTCTTCCCAACGTAAAGCAACAAGGTAAAACAATGAAAATAAAAACAACAAAGAAACCAGGACTGAGTCTGGTTCTTGTCGGTGTTCTCACCGCAGGACTGGCCGGTGCGCAAACGTTTCAGGCTGAGGACTACAGCAACTATTTTGATACCACGGCCGGTAATACAGGCGGTGCCTATCGAAACGACAATGTGGATATTGAAGCGACCAGCGACGTAGGTGGTGGTTACAATGTCGGTTGGATCGATACATCAGAGTGGTTGTCGTATACGGGGCTGAATATTGCTCAAAGTGGTACCTACAAAGTCAGTCTTCGTGTCGCCAGTAGTGCCGGTGCACAATTGAGTGTTGACCTGAATGGCGGCGAACAAGTACTTGGCAGTTTCAATGTGCCCGCGACCGGGGGCTGGCAACAATGGCAAACGCTGGAGCAAACCGTTGAACTGAATGCCGGTGTATACGACCTGGGTGTCTATGCGGTGACCGGCGGAGTAAATATAAACTGGCTGAGCGTAGAACCTGTTTCAACCGGGGGATCTGCTGTCAAACTGGAAGCCGAAGACTATATCGACTTTGAAGACACCACTGCAGCGAACTTGGGTGGCGCGTATCGTTCAGACGCGGTCGATATTGAAGCCACTACCGACACCAACGGCGGTTACAACGTCGGTTGGTGGGAAGCCGGTGAATGGTTGGCGTACCCTGCTACGTCATTGGCGGCGGGTCAGTACACTATTAAATTGCGCGTCGCCAGCCCTGCGGGTGCGACCGTCAGTGTCGACTTCAACGCAGGTTCACTGCCCGTAGGCCCCGTCACTATTCCCGCCACCGGAGGCTGGCAGAATTGGCAAACCGTGGAAATTACGACCAACCTGGCGGCAGGTGATTACGCCCTGGGTGTGTTTGCACAGACCGGTGGTTTTAACCTGAACTGGATTGAAATTGAATCCACGGGTGTTCAGCCACCGCCGCCACCACCGACCGTCACCTGGAGTGACGAATTCGACACGTTAAACACCTCCGTTTGGAACATTGAAAGCGGCGGCCACGGTTTTGGTAATAACGAACTGCAATGGTATTCCAACGGTCAGAACCTGAGCATTCAGTACGATGCGCAAGCGCAAAGTAATGTCTTGGTGATTGAAGCACGCAAAGAAGAAGGCGGCCCATGTTGGCACGGTGGTAACTGCGGTTATACCTCAGGAAAAATCACCACACGATTTAATAAAAGTTTCAAATATGGGCGGATGGAAGCTCGTATGAAATTGCCACGTGTGCAAGGCATCTGGCCAGCGTTCTGGATGTTAGGTGATAACTTCAATACCCAGGGATGGCCACAGGGTGGTGAGATTGACATCATGGAGCATGTCAACACCAACAATATCACCTCTGGCGCGTTACACGGTCCTGGCTACTCAGGTAATACACCCATTACCGGCCATCTGGACCACGCTGCAAGTATCGATCAGGACTACCATGTCTACGCGGTAGAATGGGATGCCAATGGTATACGTTGGTTTGTCGATAATCTCAACTTCTACAGCGTCACCAAAGCTCAGGTTCAACAGTATGGTGAATATGTTTACGATCAGCCGTTCTGGTTCTTGTTGAATCTCGCGGTCGGCGGTAACTGGCCTGGCGATCCGGATCACGCTAACTTTGGTCCAACACGCATGTATGTCGATTACGTTCGGGTGTATCAAAACTAATATGACATGATTTGAAAGGGAGCAACGGCTCCCTTTTTTTATGGGCGAACATGAAAGGATCGTTTTTATGTCGATGATTTCATTGTCTAGTTTTTGGAAATGAATCGGGAATGTGTTGGTGCAATTTTAATGATTGGTTATTGAATTATTTCAGGTGCTCTTTCTAAGGAGCGGTCTGAATGTCATATGTTGAAGTTTGGTCTTGCCAGAAGATTAAAACGTAAGTGGTTAAGGGCTAGTCCGCTCTCGCGATTCCGGTTTTACTGCCAGACGAATAAAGTTCATGGAGGATTTTCCCCCAAGGGGCGATCCGAATGGTACTTACTTAAGCTTGTTCAATGGAATTTGCATCAATGTGTGACTTGGTTTCGCTGAGTTTTTTACTTCAAGTATTAAATCTGTTTCGAAGACCATGGTTCCGTGTTAACCAAAAGATTTCTTGGAGGATTTTTCTTTCCAAGGGGAGATCCCCTTGATCCGGCCTTCACCAGAGGTGAAGTCGTTAAAATCGAATCGAAGCCCATTGGGGCTTCGCTTTTAATCGATTTTAACCCCCCTTCTGTCGCCCGCTTTGGTGCTCTTCCTTAATTGTCACTTTCTTCGAACGGTCGCTTGAGCGTGCGTCCCTGCACGCGCGGCGCTTACAAGGGCATCCATGCCCTTGAACCCGTTGCGACGTGCCAATTAAGTCAGCCAAAACAGATGCGACGGAGTGGTTATATACGCCAACGTCGGCAATGGCTTTCGATTGTTTAGTTTGTACTATTTGTGACACAGAATTATAGATAACCATGTCTGTCAAGAACGACCTGTCGAAGAAGACATTGACGAGAGTGAATGTTTGTTTTTTGAGGTGGCTTTGGTTGTTAAGGGCTAATTCCGAATCGTCGGACTGGTGCGGCCCGTATCGGTGAAAGATTCACATTGAAACCGAGTCACTGAATGGTGCATGTGCCGAAGAGATAAGCGCAAGCGCTTAGTTAGTGCGACTCGGGACAGTGCCTTTGAATTCGTTGCGATGTATCTGTCATTGCAGCCAAAGCAGAAACAATGAAGTCACGAGTGACTCCTGTTGAAACGTATACTCTCCATTGCTTACTGCTTTAACATTTCCAACTGAACTGAAAAAGTTCAACGACTAAAAGACATCAAATAACCTTCGCAAAAGCCTCCATGGCGTTGTCGACTATCGCGAAGGAATCACGCCAGAAATCGGCATCACGAATGTCACGCTGTAAGTGTTTTTCGACGCACTGTTCGGCGGTCATCCGGCCGGTATCCTGCAGCAGCGCTCGGTATGCGAGCCGGAAGTTTTCGCCTTGTTTGTCTTTTTGTGCATACACGCCCAGCGCAAACAGATAACCGAACAGGTACGGATAATTATAAAAACCAATTTCGGCGATGGAGAAATGCAGTTTACTGGCCCAAAACATATCGTCATATTCTGAGACGCTGTCTTCATACCAGGCTGCCCATGCGTCGGACATTAAAGAACGCGCTTTGTTGGCCGATACTTTGCCGTTTTTACGTGCTTCGACAAAGTTCTTTTCAAACTCAAAGCGAGCCGGAATGTTGATAAGCAAGGCCGCGGCAGACTCGGCTTCTTGCCACAGAATATCGCGTTTCAATTGGTCTGTACCGGCCCGCTGTAACAACGCTTGCCGCACTAGTGTTTCTGCGAAAATGCTGGCGGTTTCGGCCAGGGTCATCGGGTATTGTTTGGCGCTGAAGGGAATATCGCGCATGACCCAGGCGTGCCACGCGTGTCCTAATTCGTGAGCTAACGTCAGTACGTTGCCCATACTGCCGTCGTAGGTCATGAATACTCGCGGTTCACCTGCGGCAAAAAACTCTGTGCAAAAGGCACCGGTGGCTCGGTTCGGTGTGGGTTTGGCATCAATCCAGCCATGCTCGTGCATGCGTTGTACAAAGTTGGCCATGTCCGGGTCGAATTCTGCGAACGCCCCTTTAATGATGTCGAGCGCTTCTTCGTAAGGAATCGGTTCTGCCTCTGATGTACCATCGGACTTTGGGGGCGCCATTAAATCCCAGGGTTTGCCATCGGCAATGCCGTTCCATTGTTGCATGAGACGAATGGCTTTCTGACCCACCGATTTTTGTTCATCGGCGGTGTTCATTAACGCGTGCAAGGTGTCACGGGTAATGTGACTTTGATGACAGGCAACGTCCAGATAATGCAATTCCTGTTTGCCAGACCGACGTTGAAATTCATTCAGGCGCCAACCGTTAATGGCGTTGAGTCCGGCTACCACAGAGTCCTGATTTTCCGCCCAGGCGCTGCGAATACCGTTGAACGCAGCTTCTCTTAAGGTCCGGTCCGCAGACATGGTCATGTTGAACGCACTCGCTAGCCCAACGGTTTCACCATTAATGTCGCAGCGCAAAGTTCCGGCGAGTTTCGAATATTGCTCACCCCAAGCGTGCAAACCGTCAACGGCCATTTTTTGCAGCAGCGTTTCTTCGGCAACCGATAAACGATGAACTGCCATGGCACGTTTGTGTTGCAGTTTGAAATGGAAAGGCGCGAGCGCTTCTGATTGCACTAAGGCGTTGAAGTCGACATCGGTCAGTTGCATTAAATGATCGTAAAGTGGCTCAGCAATCTGCTCCAATTCAGCAATGGCTTGATTCGCTTTGGCCTCTAATTGTTCGGCCTGTTCATTGGCGGAATCCACCACGCGGATTAACGCCGCAAATGTGGCAATGTCCATCAGCGTAATCAGATCACCGTCATAGGCATTCAGCCATTGCGCCATGTCGTCCGCGCTGGTCAGCTGATTGACTTGGCGCTTCAGAGTCTCTTCATTGGCTTGAACACGTCTGAAATCGTTTTCGATTTTGGGGTCATTTAGACCACTGTAAATATTATTGTTATCAAATTGCATGGTATTTGGGCTCTTCGAATTCGGGATTTTGCCTATTTTGTGCCTTAAATGCCCTTACTGCAAAAAATGAAAGGAAGTCTCGCAGAAAAATCACCTTTGTCTGGGCAAATTGCGCTACGGCTTTTGGCATGAGTTTCTCAGCTAACCTGGGTGATTGGTTGTCTTCGTCAAAGCCTTTAATTATCTGGCTTTGCTCGTGGGTATGTTTATTAATGTGACTCGGTGGTCAGGAAAATAAGTGCGGTTTTAAGTAAAAATACCGGTGTTTTTGCTGATCTGTGTGCCGGTTCACAACATTCTTGCATTGCCTCCGGCATCTGAATCATTACTATGCCAGTTTCGAGAATTTACATCGCATTTTCATCGATGCGACACATTGGTCGGGAATGATCAGAAAACAAGCGTTCCGATCTCTCCACGACCTGTAGGTACCCCGGACTCGTAGCTGTTAAGTTCCGCACTTCATAACGATGTGAAGTGGTTCGGCGTATGAACGTAATGAATTGGAAGAATCACATGAAAAAGCAACACCCTGGTCTGTATCGACCCGAATTTGAACACGATGCCTGTGGAATTGGATTTGTCGCACACCTGAAAGGGCGAAAATCCCACGACATTATTGAAAACGCACTGACGATGCTGACCACCATGGAGCATCGTGGCGGAACCGGGGTAGATATTAACAGCGGCGACGGCGCCGGTGTCCTCATTCAGATTCCACACGAATTACTCAGCGACGAAACCGAAAAACAAGGCATTTCCTTGCCAGCGTTTGGTGAATACGGTGTCGGTATGGTGTTTTTTCCCGCCGATGACAGCAAACGTGAAGAATGCCGCGCAGTCTTGGAACGCAACATCAGTAAGCTCGGCTTAAAATTGCTGGGTTACCGTGTTGTACCTTGCGACAACAGCATGATCGGCCAGACGGCCAAAGATCAGGAACCACAAATTGAGCAGGTGTTCGTGCAGAACACCAATTGCAAAACGCAACAACAGTTTGAACGCAAACTGTACGTGTTGCGCAACTACACCACGCACATCGTGCACGAAACGGTCATGAACATTGGCGAAGATTTTTATATCGCGTCCATGTCCTCACGCACCATTGTCTATAAAGGTCAGCTGACGACTGCGCAAGTGCGTCAATACTATCTGGATTTGCAGGATGAGCGTTCGGTCTCTGCATTGGCGATGTTCCATTCACGTTTTGCCACCAACACGTTCCCGCATTGGCGCCGCGCGCAACCGTTCCGGTATTTGTCGCACAACGGCGAAATCAACACCGTCAAAGGTAATATCAACTGGCTGGAAGCGCGTCAGGCTCTGTTTGACTCGATCAATTTCACCAGCGAAGAAATGGACATGTTGTTGCCGGTTTATGACCGCAGCATGTCGGACTCCGCCAACCTGGATATGATGGTTGAGCTGCTGGTGTTGTCTGGTCGGCCATTAGCGCAAGCAATGATGATGGTCGTGCCTGAAGCCTGGCAAACACAGGAAGACATGGATCCGGTTAAGCGTGCGTTTTATGAATACTACGCGTGCATAATGGAGCCGTGGGATGGTCCGGCATCCATATCCTTTACCGACGGTAATGTGATTGGTGCCACGTTGGACCGAAACGGGCTGCGTCCGTCCCGCTACTGCGTCACCGACGACGGCATGGTAGTGATGGGGTCGGAAACCGGCGCCTTGATTGTTGATCAATCTAAAGTTATTGAAAAAGGCCGTTTGCAGCCGGGTAAAATATTTATCTGTGACCTGAACGAAGGCCGCATCATTTCCGACGATGAAGTGAAGAAAGACATCTGCTCTCGTCAGGACTATCTCGGTTGGGTTGCTCAGGAAAAAATCGTCCTCGATGAACTGCCCACACCTGAAGTGAAGGTTGAGCATCCGTTGCTCAGTAACCTGCAAAAGCGTCAACGCGCGTTTGGTTACACCAGTGAAGACTTGAACCTGATTCTGGCTGACATGGTTGGCAGCAAGAAAGAACCGTTGGGCTCCATGGGCACCGACACGCCGTTCGCGATTCTGTCGGATCGACCACAGCATTTGTCGCACTACTTCAAGCAGTTGTTTGCGCAGGTAACCAACCCACCGATCGACCCGATCCGCGAAGAAATGGTCATGAGTTTGCGTACCTATATTGGTGGCGACCTGAACCTATTGGAAGAGTCGGCTAAGCACTGTCATAAACTCGAAATCAAACAGCCGGTGCTGAACAACGAACAGCTGATGAAGCTGCGTTACATTGACCACGCGCATTTCCAAACCCGCACCATTCCAACAACGTTCCGTGCGACAGGTCAGCCTGGCGAACTGGAACGCGCGCTGCAACGTATTTGCCGTTACGCCGAAGATGCCGTTCACGATGGCTTCCAGATTATTCTGCTCAGCGACCGCGATATCGATACCGACCACGTCGCGATTCCGTCTGTGTTGGCAACGTCCGCTGTTCACCATCACTTGATCAAAGCCGGTCTGCGCGCCGATTGCGACATAGTGGGAGAGTTTGGCGACGTTCGTGAAACGCATCACTTTGCCACAGTGTTGGGCTTTGGTGCTTCCGCCGTGAACCCGTACATTGCCATTGAAACATTGATGGAACTGCGCAACGACGGTGTAATTAACGCAGAGCTGACAGACCAGCAAGTGTTTGATGCTTATGCGAAAGCGGTTGATTCTGGTTTGCTGAAAATTTTCTCCAAGATGGGGATTTCCACGTTACAGTCTTACCAGGGCGCGCAGATTTTTGAAGCGCTGGGTATTAAGCAGGAAGTGGTCGACAAATATTTCACCGGAACGGTTTCTCGTATTGAAGGTATCGGGCTGGATGAAATCGCGCAGGAAAGTTTAACCAAGCACCGCGCCGGTTACCCATTGGAAGATCGCATCTTCACCGAAGAAGTGCTGCCAAGTGGCGGTGAGTACGCGTGGCGTCACGATGGCGAACGTCACCTGTTCAACCCCACAACGATTCGTTTGCTGCAACACGCGACGGAACAGAACGACCCAGAGCAGTTCAAAGAATATTGCCGCAACGTAGATGACCAGTCGAAAGATCTGTTCACGCTGCGCGGCTTATTGAAATTCAAGTCGGATCGGCCAGCAATCCCGCTGTCCGAAGTTGAATCGGTCGAGAGTATTTTTAAACGTTTCGCGACAGGCGCGATGTCCTTTGGTTCTATTTCCTGGGAAGCGCACACCACCTTGGCGATTGCGATGAACCGCATTGGTGGTAAGTCCAATTCCGGCGAAGGTGGTGAAGATCCGATTCGCTTCACGCCGCTGGATAACGGCGACAACATGATTTCGAAAATCAAACAGGTTGCGTCTGGCCGTTTTGGGGTGACCAGTCATTACCTCACCAACGCGGAAGAACTGCAGATTAAAATGGCTCAGGGGGCCAAGCCTGGTGAAGGCGGTCAATTGCCTGGTCATAAGGTCGACGGATGGATCGGCAAAACCCGTGGCTCCACGCCGGGCGTGGGTTTGATCTCGCCACCACCGCACCACGACATTTATTCGATCGAAGACTTAGCACAGCTGATTTACGATCTGAAAAACGCCAACCGCGACGCGCGCATCAACGTGAAGCTGGTGTCGGAAGCCGGTGTCGGCACCATTGCCTCAGGCGTGTGTAAAGCCTACGCCGACGTCGTACTGATTGCTGGTCACGACGGTGGTACCGGTGCTTCGCCGATATCCTCCATCAAGCACGCGGGTTTACCGTGGGAGCTGGGTCTGGCTGAAACGCACCAAACCTTGGTTCAGAATGGTCTGCGTTCACGCATCACTGTTCAGGCCGATGGCCAGATGAAAACACCGCGTGACCTTGCCATTGCCACCTTACTGGGTGCCGAGGAATGGGGTATCGCCACGGCCGCTCTGGTGGTGGAAGGCTGCATCATGATGCGCAAGTGCCACCTGAACACTTGCCCGGCCGGTATTGCCACACAGGACAAGCGTCTGCGTGAACGTTATAAGGGCAAAGTCGAAAACGTCGTGAATTTCTTCACTATGATGGCGGAAGGTCTGCGTGAAATCATGGCTGATCTGGGCTTCCGTTCTATTAATGAAATGGTGGGGCAGTCTCAGTGTCTGGAAGCGCGAAGTGACGTTGACCATTGGAAATACAAGCACGTAGATTTGTCGCCGGTACTGCACAAACCTCAGCAGATGTTTGATACCGATACGTTGTACCAATCCATCGGCCAGAAACATCAGATCGATGACATCATTGACCGTCGCATGATTGAAGACGCGGTAAAAGCGTTGGAAGGACAGGAAGCGGTGCAGTTGAGTTACGACATTCGCAACGTGGATCGTTCAGTCGGGACCATGCTCTCAAACGAAATATCCAAGCGTTACCACGCCGATGGTTTACCGGAAGACACCATCAACGTGAAATTCAAAGGTTCTGCCGGTCAGAGTTTTGCTGCCTTCACCGCGAAGGGTGTGAGCTTTGAACTGGAAGGCGACGCTAACGACTATTTTGGTAAAGGTCTGTCCGGTGGCTCTTTGGTGGTTTACCCCGATAAGACCGCACCGTTCGCACCGAGTGAAAACATTGTCATTGGTAACGTGGCCTTCTTTGGTGGCACCAGTGGTACTGCGTTTATCCGCGGCCGCGCTGGCGAGCGTTTCTGCGTGCGTAACTCAGGTGTGACTGCTGTTGTCGAAGGTGTGGGTGATCACGGTTGTGAATACATGACCGGCGGTTGTGCCGTCATTCTTGGTTCTACCGGTCGTAACTTTGCGGCGGGTATGTCTGGTGGTGTCGCTTACGTGCTGGACAGCAAGAAAGACTTTGCCGCCAAGTGCAACATGGAAATGGTCGCTCTGGAAACCTTGAGCGAAGAAGACGGCATGCGTCTGAAAGCCCTGTTGGTGAAACACGCAGCTAAAACCGGATCGGATGTGGCCGAAGCGCTGCTGGCCGACTGGGACAATGCATTGACCCAGTTTGTGAAAGTTATGCCGACCGATTACAAACAGATTCAGCAGTTTATGCAAATGGCCCGTGAGTCTGGCAAGTACGAAACCGAAGATGAGATTTCATCCGCGGCATTCGACATGCACATTGAATCACTGAAGAAACCCAAGCAAAAAGCAGCGGCCAAGGTCTAAGGAGAACGAGATGGGAAATCCTACAGGTTTTATCGAAATTTCACGTCAATTACCCGAAGACCGTGATGCAAAAGAACGCTTGATTGATTGGCAGGAAGTGCACGAGCACATGCCAGAAGAAGGCATTAAGCAGCAAGCCTCGCGTTGTATGGATTGCGGTGTGCCATTCTGTATGTCTGGTAAGTCACAGTATGCGCCGGTGGTTGCCGGTTGCCCCGTGAACAACCTGATTCCGGAATGGAATGATTTAATCTACCGTGGGCGCTGGAAAGAAGCGTTACAGCGTTTGCACGCCACCAACAACTTCCCGGAGTTTACCGGGCGCGTTTGTCCGGCACCGTGTGAAGGTTCGTGTGTGTTAGGTATTAATGCCGACCCAGTCACCATTAAGCACCATGAAGTCAGCATTATTGAGCGCGGCTTTGAAGAAGGTTGGGTGCAACCGAACCCACCAAAGCAACGTACCGGGAAAACCGTGGCGGTAATCGGTTCTGGTCCGGCTGGTTTGGCAGCGGCAGCACAGCTGAACAGCGCCGGCCACCTGGTAACCGTGTATGAACGTGCTGATCGCATTGGTGGCTTGCTCATGTACGGTATTCCGAATATGAAGCTGCAAAAAGAAATTGTGGAGCGCCGCGTGAACATTATGTTCGAAGAAGGCGTCACCTTTGTTACCAATACCGAGATAGGTAAAGACATTTCCATGCAGCGATTGTACGACGATTTCGACTCCGTCGTGATCGCTACCGGTGCAACCGTTCCGCGTGATTTGCCCGTTGAAGGCCGACAGGCAAACGGCGTGTATTTTGCGATGGAATTCCTCGGTAAAAATACCAAGAGCCTGCTCGATTCTGAACACCAAGACGGCCAGTTCATTAACGCCAAAGACAAAAATGTTGTCGTGATTGGTGGCGGTGATACCGGAACCGACTGTGTGGGTACCGCACTGCGTCATGGTTGTAAATCGGTTGTGCAATTAGAGATTATGCCGCAACCCCCACAAAGCCGTCAGAACAACAACCCATGGCCACAGTGGCCAAAGCGTTTGTTGGTGGACTACGGGCAGCAAGAAGCCGTGGCGGTGCAAGGGCAAGACCCGCGCGATTACCTGGTTATGACCAAGCATATCGAGCAGGATGCCAACGGCAACGTAAAAGCGGTGCACACGGTTAACATCGAATGGAAGAAAAACCCTGAAGGGCAGATGATTCCACACGAAGTGCCCGGCAGTGAAAAAGCCTACCCGGCAGATCTTGTGTTACTGGCCATGGGCTTTATGGGGCCGGAAGCCAAAATTTTGGATGACCTCGGCGTTGAGAAAGACCCACGCTCAAACGCGAAAGCGGAATACGGCGAGTTTGCCACCAGTGTGGATGGTGTGTTTGCCTGTGGCGACGCCCGTCGTGGTCAGAGCCTGATTGTTTGGGCTATCAACGAAGGCCGCGGTGCTGCACAGCAAGTGGATAAGTTCTTAATGGGTAAAACCTACTTGCCGAAGTAAGTTTTTATTTATTTAGAATGAGTGTTTGAAAAGCGCCTCCGGAGACGGAGGCGCTTTTTTTTCGAATTTAAGCCACCTAGCATCTTCGTTCCAGTTCCTTGGTGGATCTATATTTACGTTTTTTTAAATTAGTAGTTGATACGTTTGTCGCATTCTCCACAGTGGTCTACATCAGACAATTGGTGAAGAGGTTGCGAACCCTATGACTCGGTTCATGTTTTTAATCGCTTTATGTCAAGTGTCAGCAAAAAAAACTTGCGAACGAAAATGAGCGGGCACCTAAGTGATGAGAATTCTAAAAAAGTGACCAACTCAGCAAGGTTTGGTGTAGGATTCTGTTTTGTTTCTTAGGGTGTCCGTCCATTTATTTCAATCTATAATTCAAATACTATCTGGTAACGACTATGAGCATTTTAAGTGCCTATTATGTAACTATCCTTACTGCCTTAAAAATAGTTGGCTATTTAGGTTGTATAGTAATGCCTCTATTTTTGGTTCTATTAATAATTGTTACGCTTGGTTTTGATATCGGTGATGCAAATTTCCCGATATGGACGATATTGATTATTTTACCTATCCTTGCAGTTAGTTTCCTCATGGCAAGAATCAAACCAAAGCACGTCGCAAAGTGGCTATCGGAAATAAGCCATTAAATCAAAGAAGCCAGAGTAGCGTAAATGGACAGGCTTCCTTAGCATTTAGAGAATCTCTTCCAATAAATTTCGCTTTAAGATCTCCCCCAATCGAAAAATGATATGCATCGAAGCTTTTTCGTCAATTGAAGAAAAAGCTTTGTTTGCCGAAATATATGAGTTTAATTCTGATATACCAGATACATTAATACTATTACCCGTTAAATTCTCTACCAATGACAAATAGCCCAAAATTTCTGCTGGGAAAACAGTGTAAGGCAAATAACCTGCCGGTTCATCCATGTCACTATTCTTGGGTCTCGAAGGTCCTGCCGCTCTTTTGCAATAAGAATCATAAAGCGATTGCAGAGAAAGTGACTCGTATTCATTTGTAAAATATGGACTGTATTTATTTCCAAATCGAGTCCTGAATGTCAAGACCCCTGACTTTCGACTGTGAATCATATTTTCTAAAAATTCATGAAACAATTCAGATCTATTTTCTACGTACAATCGTCCCTTTTGTTCACGATCAATAATATGTCTAAACAACAATGCCTCTAACTCAGTTCTCCCAAGAAACAAACTCAGATACCAAAGTTGAACCAAATGCCTTTCCGTAAAAACATTGACATTTGAGTCAACCCAATCAGAGTCTCGATGCCATAGCAGAATTGCATGCACTAAAGCCAAACTATCAGATAGCCATTGAAAACTTCCTTCTAGCAAGAATTGATTTACTGCAAATCCATTTAGGTGAGTAACAACCCAATCTGTTGCTCTACCTAATACATTTCCGCGAAGCAACGGATTTTCATTAAAAACATATTTGTCACATTTCTCTATTCTCTCTAACGCTAACGTTTCATAATTCTTCCTGGCGTAGAATACTAGAGCGTTCTGTTTTAGTATCGTCGTAGTGTCTGGCATAATTTAGAACCTTTATTTCATCTTTTTGTTCTTTCATTTGAAAATCTATCTTCACGCGATTTAGCATATGGCAAACCCCTAGTATTATAGACACCTGTTAGCGTTACAATAGCGCAAAACGATAGGTAGTCATATTATGAGCGGTATACGCTACACCGAAGAATTAAAGATTGAAGCCGTCAAGCAAGTCACAGAACGTAACTACAAGATTAGCGAGGTTGCTGATCGATTAGGTGTGACCACTAAAAGCCTTCACGACTGGATAAAGAAGTACGGTGACTCCAGCTCTCAGCATT